>NZ_MNAH01000004.1:2500-698561 GCF_001976065.1 Pseudomonas putida
TCATTTGCTGTCAAGTGRTATTTTTCAGAAGTTTTCAAGGAATCCTTAACAACTTCAACCACTTGCGCTTCAGATCTCTCATCAGCGGGAGGCGAATTCTACAGCGTTACACGCTGCTGTCAACACCTCTTTTTCAACTCCCTGCCGGCTTCGATGAACTGAAGCAAGCTGCTGTCGAAAACTGCGTAACTCATTGTTTACCAGGGAGTTTTCCGTTTCGACTGCGCCGGAAGTGGGGCGAATTGTAGGCTTCTGTAATTCGCCGTCAACCTTTTGTTTCAGGTTTATTCAGGTTTGAGCGTAATACGCGCAAATGCCTTCTTGCCCGCCTGGCACACGTGGGTTGCACCGAGCGCATATATAAAGGAGCGATCGACCACCTCGCCATCGATACGCACACCACCGGAACCGAGCAGATCGCGAGCCACTGCCGAGTTCTTCACCAGCCCCGCCTTATTAAGGACAGCAGCGATCGGCATATCTTCGGTAGCCGTCAATTCGATCTCGGGCAGATCGTCCGGCAGCTCACCGTCCTTCATGCGATTGCCTGCCGCACGATGAGCGTTGGCCGCAGCCTCCTCACCATGGAAACGGGCAACGATCTCTTCAGCCAGCTTGATCTTGATGTCACGGGGATTGGCACCCGCCTCGACATCGGCGCGGAACGCATTAATCTCATCCATGGAACGGAAGCTGAGCAGCTCGAAGTAGCGCCACATCAGCGCATCCGGAATGGACACCAGCTTGCTGTACATCACGCCCGGCGCTTCCTGGATACCAACGTAGTTACCCAGCGACTTGGACATCTTCTTCACGCCATCCAGACCCTCAAGCAATGGCATGGTCAGAATGCACTGGGCTTCCTGGCCGTAACCACGCTGCAGCTCACGCCCCATCAACAGGTTGAACTTCTGGTCGGTACCGCCGAGCTCGACATCCGCGCGCAAGGCGACCGAGTCGTAGCCTTGCACCAATGGGTACAGGAACTCGTGAATGGCAATCGGCTGGTTGGTCGTGTAGCGCTTGTCAAAGTCATCGCGCTCAAGCATGCGCGCCACGGTGTATTGCGAAGTCAGGCGAATGAAATCAGCCGGCCCCATCTGATCCATCCAGGTGGAGTTGAATGCCACCTCGGTTTTGGCCGGATCGAGAATCTTGAAAACCTGGGTCTTGTAGGTCTCGGCATTCTCGAGAACCTGCTCGCGGGTCAGCGGAGGGCGCGTTGCGCTCTTGCCGCTGGGATCGCCGATCATTCCGGTGAAGTCGCCAATCAGGAAGATCACCTGGTGACCGAGCTCCTGGAACTGGCGCAGCTTGTTGATCAGCACGGTGTGCCCCAGGTGCAGATCAGGGGCAGTCGGGTCGAAGCCTGCCTTGATACGCAGCGGCTGGCCACGCTTGAGCTTTTCGACCAGCTCGGACTCGACCAACAGTTCTTCCGCACCACGTTTAATCAGCGCTAGCTGCTCTTCAACCGACTTCATAACAGACCCGCAAGGCTCGAATTCAAAGGGGACCAACCATACAAGATCGCGCGGCAAATACAAAGTTTGGCCGGCGCAATGACGCCAATCCGCTGGCAGAGCATGCGCGGACTTGCTTCAGGGATGATTTGGTTATATTTTATACAGTTATTTCATCTTCATCATGTCATTCATCTTTTCCAATTCATCTTTTTCAAAGTCAAAACACTACTTATGACCAAAGAATCGTCTAAAGCGCCACCGCTTTACCCGAAGACCCACCTGCTCGCAGCGAGTGGCATCGCTGCCCTTCTGAGCCTGGCGCTTCTGGTATTTCCTTCCAGTGATGTCGAAGCTAAAAAGACAACCCTGAGCCTTGAACTGGAAAGCCCTGCTGAACAACTGACACAAGAACAAGACGCTGCAGAAGCCGTCCAGGCCACAAATGATCCGGTCGCGTCTCCTTTTGCGCAGATCGAAGACAGCGCGCAAGAGCCCCAGCAAACAGCTCAAGCCGCACCCGCACCCGCGCCTGTAGCAGCCCCCGCACCGGTTGCCGAAGAAAAGAAGGCGCCCAATCACAGGGAAGTGATCGTCAGCAAAGGCGACACGCTCTCCACTCTGTTCGAGAAAGTCGGCCTTCCCGCCCCTTCGGTACATGACTTGCTGGCCAGCAGCAAACAGGCCAAGCAATTCAGCCAGCTCAAGCATGGGCAGAAACTCGAGTTCGAACTGGGTCCTGACGGCCAACTGGCCAGCCTGCACAGCAAGGTCAGTGACCTGGAGACCATCTCCCTGACCAAGAACGACAAGGGTTACAGCTTCAACCGCGTGACCGCCAAACCCACCGTGCGCACAGCCTACGTGCACGGCGTGATCAACAGCTCGCTGTCTCAGTCCGCCGCCCGCGCTGGCCTGTCGCATAGCCTGACCATGGACATGGCCAGCGTATTCGGCTACGACGTCGACTTTGCCCAGGATATTCGCCAGGGTGACCAGTTCGATGTGATCTATGAACAGAAAGTGGTCAACGGAAAGGCGGTCGGTAACGGCCCGATCCTGTCCGCTCGCTTCACCAACCGCGGTAAGACCTACACCGCCGTGCGCTACACCAACAAGCAAGGCAACACCAGCTATTACACGGCTGACGGCAACAGCATGCGCAAGGCCTTCATCCGCACCCCGGTGGACTTCGCCCGCATCAGCTCGAAATTTTCCATGGGCCGCAAGCACCCGATCCTTAACAAGATCCGCGCCCACAAAGGCGTCGACTACGCAGCGCCGCGCGGCACGCCAATCAAGGCGGCCGGTGACGGCAAAGTACTGCTGGCAGGTCGCCGCGGTGGTTACGGCAACACCGTAATCCTCCAACACGGCAATACCTACCGCACGCTTTACGGCCACATGCAGGGCTTCGCCAAGGGCATCAAGACTGGGGGCACCGTCAAGCAAGGCCAGGTCATCGGCTACATCGGCACTACCGGCCTCTCCACCGGCCCGCATTTGCACTACGAATTCCAAGTGAATGGCGTCCACGTCGATCCACTGGGCCAGAAAGTAGCGATGGCCGACCCGATTTCCAATGCCGAACGCGCACGTTTCCTGGCGCAGAGCCAACCGCTGATGGCGCGCATGGACCAGGAAAAATCCACCCAGCTGGCTTCGGCCAAGCGCTAAGCCATGGCGCTCTATATAGGTGTAATGTCCGGAACCAGCCTGGATGGCCTGGACATAGCGCTGATCGAGCAAGGCCCGGCGATCAGGCTGATCGCCAGCCACTACATCCCGATGCCCGACTCCCTGCGCGCCGAGCTGCTTGGCTTGTGCGCCAGCGGTCCGGACGAGATTGCCCGCTCCGCCATCGCCCAACAGAACTGGGTGAAGCTGGCGGCGCAGGGCATTAACGCTCTCCTTGCACAACAGCAACTCAAACCTGAAGACATTCGCGCGATTGGCAGTCACGGGCAGACCATTCGCCATGAGCCAGCGCGTGGCTTCACGGTGCAAATCGGCAATCCAGCCCTGCTGACCGAGCTGACCGGTATCACGGTGGTCAGTGATTTCCGCAGCCGCGATGTCGCCGCTGGCGGGCAAGGCGCGCCACTGGTTCCTGCCTTTCACGAAGCGCTTTTTGAAGAACGGGCCGGCAATCGCGCCGTACTCAACGTGGGTGGATTCAGCAACCTCAGCCTGATTGAACCCGGCGAGCCTGTCGCTGGGTTCGACTGTGGGCCGGGTAATGTGTTGCTGGACGCCTGGATTCACCAGCAACGCGGTGACAACTTTGACCGTGATGGCCAATGGGCTGCCAGCGGCAAGATCGAACCGCTACTGTTGAACGCGCTGCTCAGCGATCCTTTCTTCGTGACAAAGGGCCCAAAGAGTACCGGCCGGGAAGTCTTCAACCTGCCCTGGCTGACCCGCCATCTGGCAGCGCTGCCGACCTTCGCTGCCGAGGATGTGCAGGCAACACTGCTGGAACTGACGGCGCTGACCATCATCGAATCGCTGCAAACTGCCCAGGTTGATACCCGGGAACTGCTGGTCTGCGGCGGTGGCGCGCACAACACCGCACTGATGAAACGCCTGGCCAGCCTGCTACCGAATGCGACCGTCAGCAGCACCGCCACTCACGGCGTGGACCCGGACTGGGTCGAAGCCATGGCCTTCGCCTGGCTGGCCCACTGCTGCCTGGAAGGTATTGCGGCCAATCGCCCGAGCGTCACCGGCGCCCGCGGGCTGCGCGTACTCGGTGCCATCTACCCGGCCTGAATGCCGGACAGCAAAACGCCGCAGGACCTCAGGGTCATGCGGCGTTTTGATGATACGGACGCGCTGATCAGATCGAGAACGAAGAGCCACAGCCACAGGTGGTGGTAGCGTTCGGGTTCTTGATGACGAAACGCGAGCCTTCCAGACCTTCCTGATAATCCACCTCGGCTCCTGCCAGGTACTGGAAGCTCATCGGATCGACGACCAGACTCACACCTTCGCGCTCAACGATGGTGTCGTCATCGGCCACTTCTTCATCGAAAGTGAAGCCGTACTGAAAACCTGAACAACCGCCGCCCGTAACGAATACGCGCAGCTTCAAGCGATCATTCCCCTCTTCATCGACCAGGCTCTTCACCTTGTGCGCGGCACCGTGGGTGAATTGCAAAGCCGTGGGGGTGAAGGATTCGACGCTCATGCTGACTATCTCCCGGCGTTACGCCGTCATATTGCGTGATGACGCGCATTATCCGCTTCTCCTAGAAAAGCGGTCAACTATTGTTATGGTATATCAACCAATCGAGGCGCCGGCCTGGAATGCAAAAAGGCCCGTCAGACGGGCCTTTTGCTGTGCACGATAAAGCTTACGGCAGCATGCCGGCGTGGGACAGGCCCAGACGCTCATCCAGGCCGAACAGGATGTTCATGTTCTGCACGGCCTGACCCGACGCGCCTTTGACCAGGTTGTCGATCACCGACAACACCACCACCAGGTCACCATCCTGTGGACGGTGCACGGCAATCCGACACACGTTGGCGCCGCGCACGCTGCGGGTTTCCGGGTGACTGCCGGCAGGCATGACGTCGACGAACGGTTCGTTGGCATAACGTTTTTCAAACAGTGCCTGCAGGTCTACCGAGCGATCGACGACAGTTGCGTAAAGCGTGGAGTGAATGCCGCGGATCATCGGCGTCAGGTGCGGAACGAAGGTCAGGCCAACGTCCTTGCCCGCTGCACGACGCAGACCCTGGCGAATTTCCGGCAGGTGGCGATGCCCTTTGACGGCGTAAGCCTTCATGCTTTCCGACGTCTCGGAGTACAGCGAACCGACGGCAGCCCCACGACCGGCACCGCTGACGCCGGACTTGCAGTCGGCGATCAGGCGCGAAGCATCGGCCAGGCCTGCTTCGAGCAACGGCAGGAAACCCAATTGAGTGGCGGTTGGATAGCAGCCCGGCACGGCAATCAGGCGTGCTTTTTTGATCTGTTCGCGATTGACTTCCGGCAAACCGTAGACCGCTTCATCCAGCAGTTCTGGCGCACCGTGCGGCTGACCGTACCACTTGGCCCATTCATCAGCATCCTGCAGGCGGAAGTCCGCGGACAGGTCGATGACCTTGGTGCCGGCTGCCAGCAGTTCGCCCGCCAGGGCATGCGCAACGCCGTGAGGGGTGGCAAAGAACACCACGTCACAGGCGCCCAGGGTCTTGATGTCCGGAACGCTGAACGCCAGGCCGTCGTAGTGGCCTCGCAGGTTCGGGTACATGTCGGCCACGGCCAGTCCAGCCTCGGATCGGGAAGTGATCACCACCACTTCAGCTTGCGGATGCTGTGCCAACAGACGCAACAGTTCGACACCGGTGTAACCCGTGCCGCCGACGATACCGACCTTGACCATAAACCTGCCCTCAACGAACCCACTGGAAAGCCGTCGATAATAGGGCCCGTATCGTCCTGCGACAACCGGCAAGGTGACGTGCGGAGCCTCAAGCTACTACTATCCGGGCTACCGTGAACCTGGGAATAACTAAAAATGCTTTATCTGTGGCTCAAAGCTTTCCACATCATCAGTGTCGTCTGCTGGTTTGCCGGCCTGTTCTACCTGCCGCGGCTGTTCGTCTATCACGCCCAAAGCGAAGACACTGTCAGCAAGGAGCGCTTCAGCATCATGGAGCGCAAGCTGTATCGGGGCATCATGGGGCCGGCGATGATCGCCACACTGATCTTCGGTGGCTGGCTCATCTACCTCAACCCAGGCATCTTTAGCCAGGGTGGCTGGATACACGCCAAACTGACCCTGGTGGTGTTGCTGATCGGCTACCACCACATGTGCGGCGCGCAAGTGAAGCGCTTTGCCCGTGGCGAGAACACCCGCAGCCATGTCTTTTATCGCTGGTTCAATGAAGTGCCGGTCCTGATATTGCTGGCTATCGTAATTCTGGTCGTCGTCCGGCCGTTTTAAATCAACAGGCACAAATCACCGGGGTATTCCAATGTCGCTGCCCGCTCTGCTCGAACAACGCTTGCGTCTGCCCGTGGTGGCGGCGCCGATGTTCCTGATTTCCAACCCGCAACTGGTGCTCGCCTGCTGCGGCAATGGCGTGGTCGGCAGCTTTCCGGCGCTGAACCAGCGCGAGAGCAGCGGCTTCAAAGCCTGGCTGGAAGAAATCGAGGCCGGGCTGGCGGCACTGGAAAATCCCGCGCCCTATGCGGTGAACCTGATTGTGCACCACAGTAATCCGCGATTGCAGGCGGATCTGGACATCTGTATCGAACACAAAGTGCCGATCGTGATCACCAGTCTCGGCGCCGTGAAGGAAGTGGTCGATGCTGTCCACAGCTACGGCGGCCTGGTATTCCATGATGTGACGACTCGCCGCCATGCGGAGAAAGCCGCCGAGGCCGGTGTAGACGGTCTGATCGCCGTCGCTGCGGGTGCCGGTGGGCATGCCGGGACCTGGAGCCCGTTCTCGTTGATCGCCGAGATCCGCCAGTTCTTCGACAAGACACTGCTGCTGGCTGGGTGCCTGAACCACGGCCACGAAATTCTCGCCGCGCAATTGCTCGGCGCCGACCTGGCCTACTTCGGCACGCGTTTTATCGGTACTACCGAAAGTCATGCACCGGATGCCTACAAAGAGATGCTGCTGAACTCCAGAGCGGCAGACATCATCCATACTCCAGCGGTGTCTGGTGTACCGGCGAGTTTCATGCGCCAGAGCCTGGAGGCCGCAGGGTTCGACATGGCAGCGCTGCAAAACAAGGGCGAGATCAATTTCGGTTCCAAGCTCAAGCCCATCAGCGACGAAGCCAAAGCCTGGAAAACCGTGTGGTCCGCGGGCCAGGGCGTAGGCGAAATCGATGACTTGCCGAGTGTCGAACAGTTGATAGCGCGCCTCGACGCCGAATACCGCAAGGCACAGGAACAAGCAGCGCAACTGGGCCAACGCTGGCCGCGCTGAACAACCGGGCCAGCCGCGGCTGGCCATTCGTAGCAATGAATCGCGACAAGGATGCCTCGGTAATGAGCGGAAACCGTTACAAGATCGTGTTCGACGGCGCGCTGCTGCCGGGTGTTGATATCAACACCGCCAAACTCAATCTCGCTGCACTGTTCAAGAGCGACGTCAACGCCATCGAGCGCCTGTTCAATGGTCGACCGGTCACACTCAAGCGCGACCTGTCGCAGGCGGATGCGCAGACCTATCTCCAAGCCCTGAAGAACACTGGCGTCGATGCCCGGATCGAGGTGGAGCCTTCGATCGAACTGGACCTGGCTGACGTTCATGAGCAATCCCCCGCAGCTGAGCCGCTCTCCCCTTATGCACCGCCACAGGCCCGCGTTGGCGAAAAACTGCCGGCATTCGCCGCGCTCAAGCCTTTCAGCGTCGAAGGCCGAATCGGACGCCTGCGTTTTCTGGCGTGGACCTTGGTGCTCAGCCTGGTGACCCTGCCCATTGTCGGCGTGGTTGCGCTCATCGGCCTTGGCCTGGTCAGCGGGAATTCCACCACCGGACTGATCCTCGGTGGCATCCTGGCCTTCTTGCTGTTCCTGGTGTTCATGGTTGTCGGCGTTCTGTTCAGCGTTCAGCGCTTGCATGATATCGGCTGGTCGGGCTGGCTCTGGCTCCTGCACCTGGTTCCGTTCATTGGCAGTTTTTTCCCGCTGGTGATCATGCTCGTGCCAGGCAATACCGGCGCCAACCGCTATGGCCCGCCTCCCCCGCCCAACAGCACGGCGGTCAAGGTCTTGTGTGCATTGTGGATTGTGTTTATCGGGCTGTTTGGCGTCGGTGCGATGATGGGTGGCATCTCGGCCATCCAGCAAGAATATGAAGACAGCCTCGAGAGCAGCTACCAAAGCGGCTCGGTCACCACCGATGAAATCGATGTCGATGTCGAACCTGAAGCAAATTCCCCGGCCGATGCAGCCGAAGAAGCCCCGCCCCCTGTAGACTCTGCGAAAGAATGAACAGCGCTCCCCGCCCGTGACACCTGCGTCGCGGCGCGGAGCTGTTGCGATGGAGAATGGCATGACCCGTTACGCTCTGATCACTGGCGCTTCCAGCGGCATCGGCCTGGCGATGGCCGAAGCGCTGGCCCGGCGCGGCCGCAGCCTGATTCTGGTGGCCCGACAGCGTGATCAGCTGGAAAGCATTGCGATCGAACTGACCCAACGTTTTGGCGTGGAAGTATTGTTCCGTGCCTGCGATCTGGGCGAGCCGCTGCGCCTCTCAGGATTCCTTCTGGAGCTGGAGGAAGGTGACCGGCAGATAGACCTGCTGGTCAACTGTGCCGGGATCGGCACTTGCGGCCCGTTCCTGGCGCAGGACTGGATGACCGAGCAGGACCTGATCGAAGTGAACATTCTGGCGCTCACTCGCCTGTGCCACGCCATCGGTAACAGCATGGCGTTGCAGGGTGGCGGGCAGATCCTGAACGTCGCTTCGGTCGCGGCGTTCCAGCCCGGTCCGTGGATGAGCACTTACTATGCCAGCAAGGCCTATGTGCTGCACTTTTCCGAAGGCCTGCGCGTCGAGCTGAAAAAGTGCGCGGTCAAGGTCTCGGTGCTCTGCCCCGGCCCGACCCGCACAGCGTTTTTCCGCACCGCGCAATTGAACAACGACAAGCTTGCCAACAGTAAACTGCTGATGAGTCCGGAGGAAGTCGCGCTCTATACCGTGCGCGCCCTGGAGAAGAATCGCGCAATCATTATTCCCGGGCGACGCAATCGCTGGTTCGCCACCCTGCCCCGGTTCGGCTCGCGCTGGCTGATCCGGACAATCACCGGCATGGTCATCAAGGCCCACTGCCCGCGTTGAATCGCCCTGCGGTAAAACACTGGGCTGGTGCAGCCTCCATGGGTACACTCAGGCCAGCCCAAACAACGGAGAAACAGCTGTGGATACTCTGTTCACCAAGATCATCAACCGGGAAATCCCGGCGAAAATCATTTACGAGGACGACCAGGTGCTGGCCTTCCACGACATCGCCCCACAGGCACCGGTGCACTTTCTGGTGATTCCGAAAAAACCGGTACGCACCCTGAACGACCTGACCGAGGACGACAAGGCGCTGGCTGGACACATCCTGTTCACCGCCCAGCGCCTGGCCAAGGAACTGGGTTGCGAAAAAGGTTTTCGCGTTGTCATGAACTGCAATGAAGAAGGCGGGCAGACTGTCTATCACATTCATATGCATGTGCTGGGTCAGCGCCAGATGCACTGGCCGCCGGGCTGATTCATATTTTCCCGTGCCGACGATGGCGCGATTGAGATCGCCTTCGTCGGAACGCGCCCGAAGCTAGCCGGGCTCCTGTAGATACTGCCTGCGTCGCAATGTCCCAGCGCAAACCTTCCCCGGCCGATTGGGTTAAACTGGCCACCGAGATTCCTCCGGAGGTCAGCATGACTACCCAACGTCACTACTCGCCGATTGATCGCCTTCTGCTGCAAGCCGATGCTGCGATGCGTACCCTGTTGCCCTTCAGCGGCCAGCCCTACCGTCCGTCGCCGGCCATCGTGCAACCCGATGCGAAAATGAGTGACGAAGACACCCGCCACGTTGCCGGGCTGATGCGCATCAATCACACCGGAGAAGTCTGCGCCCAGGCGCTGTATCAAGGCCAGGCCCTGACTGCCAGGCTGCCGCAAGTGCGCGTCGCCATGGAGCACGCCGCTGAAGAAGAAGTCGACCATTTGGCATGGTGCGAACAACGCATTCATCAGTTGGGCAGCCACACCAGCATTCTCAATCCACTGTTCTATGGCATGTCGTTCGGAATTGGTGCGGTGGCAGGCCTGATCAGCGACAAAGTCAGCCTGGGTTTTGTCGCAGCAACGGAAGATCAGGTGTGCAAGCACTTGAACGAACACCTGGAGCAACTGCCGGCCGAGGATGAAAAGTCTCGGGCGATCCTCGAGCAGATGCGTATCGATGAAGAGCAGCACGCCGAAAGCGCACTGGAGGCTGGCGGTTTCCGCTTTCCGGCGCCGGTGAAGTTCGGTATGAGCTTGCTGGCCAAGGTCATGACCAAGAGTACTTATCGGATCTGACCGGCTGCGCCAGCAACAAAAAAGGCGACTGCCGTGAGGCAGTCGCCTTTTTTTGATCTCGATTCAACCCAGCTCGATGATTTCGTAGTCGTGGGTGATCTCGACACCGGCCGCCCCGAGCATGATCGACGCCGAGCAATACTTCTCGGCGGACAGTTCGATGGCGCGCTTGACCTGCGCTTCCTTCAGGCCGCGGCCCTTGACCACAAAATGCATGTGGATCTTGGTGAACACCTTTGGATCTTCGGTTGCACGCTCGGCTTCAAGGAAGGCTTCACAACTCTCGACCGCCTGACGGGACTTCTTGAGGATGCTGACCACGTCGAAATTGCTGCAACCGCCTACACCCAGCAGGAGCATTTCCATCGGCCGGACACCCAGGTTACGACCGCCGGCATCGGGCGGACCGTCCATGACCACGACATGACCGCTGCCGGATTCGCCGAGGAACATGGCTTCGCCAGCCCATTGGATGCGTGCCTTCATCGCCAAGACTCCACTGTCTAAAAAAAGGGTCGCCAGCTTAGCACAGGCCCCTGGATTGACAGTGATCGCCGTCCTAGGACATAACCTGCGACGCTGTAGGTAAAATCTCGAATATTGCAAGAAGTGTCTGGTAAGCTGGCGCCAATTCGCTGGCGCCTGGCCAGCTTTGCCCCAATGTCCGCAGTTCATAAATAAATCCAACACCACCGTGAGTCTTTTCGGGATACAACCATGGTTGCTATTGCCCCCACCCCCAAGATGAAAAACCTCGACAAGCTTCTGATGCATTGCCAGCGCCGTCGCTATCAGGCCAAGAGCAACATCATTTGCGCCGGCGACCGTTCGGAGACGCTGTTCTTCATCATCAAGGGTTCGGTCACCATCCTGATCGAAGACGACGACGGTCGAGAAATGATCATCGCCTACCTGAACGCCGGGGATTTTTTCGGTGAATTGGGTCTGTTCGAGCAGGCCGGCCTGGAACAGGAACGCAGCGCCTGGGTGCGAGCCAAGGTCGAATGCGAAGTGGCGGAAATCAGTTACGCGAAATTCCGCGAATTGTCGCAGCAGGACCCGGACATTCTTTACGTATTGAGCGGACAAATCGCACAACGCCTGCGTAACACCACCCGTAAGGTCGGTGACCTGGCGTTTTTCGACGTAACCGGTCGTGTCGCCCGCTGTCTGCTTGAGCTGTGCAAACAGCCAGACGCCATGACCCACCCCGACGGCATGCAGATCAAGGTGACCCGTCAGGAAATCGGACGGATCGTCGGTTGTTCCCGGGAGATGGTCGGACGCGTGCTCAAGGATCTGGAAGAGCGCAACCTGGTGGACGTCAAAGGCAAAACCATGGTGGTCTTCGGTACGCGCTAAGTTCGAAGACTCAGCCGCTGAACATTTGCGCCAGCATTCGTCGGTAGAGCGCATCGAGACGTTCCAGCGCATCCGGTGCGGTGAACTTCTCATGCAAGGCGATGTGGCTTTCGGCGCGCACCCGTTGCTCCAGGCTGCAGGCCTCGCTGAAGCGATTGACGGCCGCGACCATCGAAACGCGGTCGTTATCCAGCAGCATTGCACCGTGTACAAGTCCTACCGGGCGTTGACCTCCCTGACTCTGGCGCCAGCGCTGGGCGGTGCCGACCATCTTGCGCCCATCCAGGTTGACGTTGAACCGGCCATCACAGAACGCGCCGTCGATTTCGCCCAGCGACGACGTGCCGCCCAACTCGTCCAGCAACTGGCAGATCGGATCGCACAGACGCCGGTAGCCCGTCTCGATACGGTTCAGATCACCTTCGCTGCGCGGCGGCGCGTAGACCAGGGCGATGTTGATGGTCGTGGCCGATTGCGGAACAGGTTCGCCACCGGTGTCGCGCAACAATACGGGCCAACCCGCCGCCGCGGACACCTCACAGGCTGCTTCGAACCCTGGCAAGCGATTCAAGCGGCGCGGCATCACTAATGCCCGGTCGCTGGGCTGCCAGAACAGCAGGCCAAATTCCGCGTCGCCGGCACAGATCGAGGCCAGCAGATCCTGTTCGGCTTGCAGGCCGGCTTCGATGGTCAGAGAAACAGGTGAGGTCACAAGGTACTCCGTAAGACAAAAAGTCTGTGGTGTTTCTTATGCCGCTATCGCGAGCAGGCTCGCTCCCACAGTTGATGGTGGTTACCCCCAACCCTGTAGGAGCGAGCATGCTCGCGATGCTTTTTTAGTCGAGGGTCGAGCCGCTGACAGGAATGCCGCGCTCCGGGAAGAACAGGCGTTGCAGTTCGGTACCCGGGCTTTCGGCGCGCATGAACGCCTCGCCAACCAGGAACGCGTAGACGTCGCTGATTTCCATCAACTCGACATCGGCGCGATTGAGGATGCCGCTTTCGGTGACCACCAGACGATCGCGCGGGATACGCGGCAACAGGTCGAGGGTGGTTTCCAGGTTGACCTCGAAGGTGTGCAGGTTGCGATTGTTGACGCCGACCAGCGGGGTGTCGAGGGTTTTCAAGGCCCGCTCCAGCTCGTCGCCATCGTGGACTTCAACCAGCACATCGAGGCCGACGCCTTTGGCCACGGCTGCCAGTTCGGCCATTTTCACGTCGTCCAGGGCGGAGACGATCAACAGTACGCAGTCGGCGCCGAGGGCGCGGGCTTCGACGATCTGGTACGGATCGATCATGAAATCCTTGCGGATCACCGGCAGTTTGCACGCCGCGCGGGCCTGCTGCAGGTAAAGATCGGCACCTTGGAAATAATCGATATCGGTGAGTACCGACAGGCAGGTCGCGCCGCCCTTCTCGTAGCTCTTGGCAATATCGGCGGGAACGAAATTCTCGCGGATAACGCCCTTGCTCGGCGAAGCTTTCTTGATTTCAGCAATCACTGCCGGCTCTTTCAGCTTGGCCTGATCCAGCAAAGCCTTGGCAAAACCACGGGGTGCATCGGCCGCCTTGGCCAGACTTTCCAGCTCGGCGAGGCTGACGCGAGCACTACGCTCGGCAACTTCTTCAACCTTGCGCGCCAGAATGTTTTCCAGAACCGTCGGTACACTCATCCCTCATTCTCCACTTTGAATACCGCGGTAAATGCACCCAGCTCCTCGAGTTTCTCCCGAGCAAGGCCGGTGTGCAGCGCATCGTGCGCCAGGGCAACACCCTCTTTCAAACTGCTCGCATGGTCGGCGGCGTACAACGCGGCACCGGCATTGAGCACGATCATCTCGGCAGCTTTCTGACCGTTTTCGGTCTTGCGCTTGCCCAGGGCATCGCGGATCAGCTCCAGGGATGCAGCCGGGCTTTCCACGGCCAGACCATGCAGGCTCTGGCTTTTCATGCCCAGGTCTTCCGGTTCGACCCAATATTCGCTGATCTGATCGTTTTTCAGTTCCGCGACAAAGGTCGGTGCCGCCAGGCTGAATTCGTCCAGGCCGTCCTTCGAATGCACCACCAGCACATGCTTGCTGCCCAGACGCTGCAAGACTTCGGCCAATGGCCGGCATAGCGCCTGAGTGAATACGCCCACCACCTGATGTTTCACGCCAGCCGGATTCGTAAGCGGGCCGAGCATGTTGAACAAGGTGCGCAAACCGAGTTCCTTGCGCGGGCCGGCGGCGTGTTTCATGGCGCTGTGATGGGTCTGGGCAAACATGAAGCCGATGCCGACGTTATCGATGCAGCGCGCCACCTGGATCGGGGTCAGGTTCAGGTAGATACCGGCCGCCTCCAGCAAGTCGGCACTGCCGCTTTTACCCGAGACCGCGCGGTTGCCGTGCTTGGCCACCGTGCACCCGGCCGCCGCGACCACAAAGGAAGAAGCGGTCGACACGTTGAAGATGTTGGCACCGTCACCGCCAGTACCGACTACGTCGACTACACCGTCGAGTGTCTTGAGTTCGACCTGGTCCGCCAGCTCACGCATGACCGACACGGCACCGACGATTTCGTCGATGCTTTCGCTTTTCATGCGCATGGCCATCATGAACGCGCCGATCTGCGCATCCGTGCATTGGCCGGTCATGATTTCGCGCATCACGTCGCGCATCTCTTCGGTGCTGAGGTCGAGGTGATCGACGATACGGCCCAAGGCTGTCTTGATATTCATGAATAGTCCTTAGCGCGTGCCGCCGGTTTGTTTGAGGAAGTTGGCAAACAGTTCGTGACCTTGTTCGGTGAGGATCGACTCAGGGTGGAACTGCACGCCTTCGATGTTCAGGGTCTTGTGGCGCAGACCCATGATCTCGTCGACCGAGCCGTCCTCCAGTTGGGTCCAGGCGGTCAGCTCGAGGCAGTCAGGCAGGGTTGCGCGCTTGACGATCAATGAGTGATAGCGGGTGACCGTCAGCGGCATGTTCAGGCCGGCGAACACACCCTTGTCTTCGTGGAACACCGGGCTGGTCTTGCCGTGCATGACCTGACGCGCGCGAACCACATCACCACCAAAGGCCTGGCCGATGGACTGATGCCCCAGGCAAACACCAAGAATCGGCAGTTTGCCAGCAAAGTGCTTGATCACGTCAATCGAGACCCCAGCTTCGGTCGGGGTGCAAGGACCGGGAGAGACGACGATGCGCTCAGGGTTGAGCGCTTCGATTTCGGCAACGGTGAGTTCATCGTTGCGCACGACTTTGACCTGGGAGCCCAGCTCACCAAGGTATTGCACAACGTTGTAGGTAAAAGAGTCGTAGTTATCGATCATCAGCAACATGGCGTTAAGAACCTCTAAAATTCACTGACTTAATACAGCCTTCGAATGATTTACCCGCAGCGTCCTGCACTTTGGCGGTCGCTGGAATCGCGAAGCAAAGCGCGTTGTCACGAATAAAGAAGGCAAAGCGGTAAAGATCCGGCCGGGCCGGCAGAAGGATTCAGGCGCGCCAACGCCAGCGGGCGTGTGCCTTGATGACTTGATCCAGGAGTTTGCTGACGATCAACACGGGGAAGGTCTCATTTATACGTCTCGGCACAGTAACTTAGCTGGGCAGAGCGTGCAATATGGGGCGATCGAAGCGAGCGCAACATTCGCCAGGTTCGCGCCGAATGGCATCAGCTTCTATAGTTTTTTGGCACTGTCGTCTCACCCACTAAAACAATAACCAAACGGACTTGCTCATGATCAGACAGACGCTGTTTGCACCCCTTGCCGGTTGCCTGCTCGCCATGGCCTGCGCCCAGGCGATCGCGGCGCCCAATCCTTATTCGAATTTCATTGTCTTCGGTGACAGCCTCAATGATGCGGGGCAGTTTACCGACACGGGCGGCCCTCCCGGTTCGACCCTGCGCTTCACCAACCGAACCGGGCCGACTTATCAGGACGGCAGCGGCGAAGCCTATTCCGCCAACTCGACTCAACTGCTTGGGGGCAGGCTCGGGTTCTCCGCGGACCAGACCGCCGCTTCGACTTCAGCCGCCCGCGCCGCCCAAGGCCTGCCAGATGGCAATAACTGGGCCGTCGGCGGCTACCGCACCGATCAGATCCTCGAATCAATCACCACCGTATCCGCCACGGGTGAACGCGCGCGCGCGGGTTACTTGCCAGCCAATAATTTGCGCGCCGACCCGAATGCACTGTATTACCTCTCCGGCGGCGGCAACGACTTTCTTCAGGGGCGCGTGCAAAGTGGCGCCCAGGCGAATGCCGCGGCGGACCGCCTGGCAAACAGCGTCCAGGTTCTGCAAACGGCCGGTGCCCGCTACATCATGGTCTGGCTGTTGCCCGACCTGGGACTGACACCTGCCATCAATGGCAGCCCTCTGCAGGGACCCACTTCGCAACTGAGCGCGGCCTTCAACCGGCAACTGGTCACTCGACTGGCGGGAATCGATGCCGAAATCATTCCCCTGAACATTCCCCTGCTGTTGCAGGAAACCTTCGCCGACCCTGCGCGGTTCGGTTTTGCTACCGGGCAAAACCTGACGGCGACCTGCTTCAGCGGTGACGGCTGCACCGAAAACGCTACCTTTGGCATCAACAGCGCCAACCCGGACCCCAGCCAGCTGATTTACAACGACGGGGTGCATCCGACCGAGGCGGGGCAAAAGTTGGTGTCGGACTACGCCTATTCCTTACTCGCTGCACCTTGGGAACTGACGCTGCTGCCAGAAATGGCCCACGCCACGCTACGCGCGCATCAGGATGAACTGCGCAGCCAGTGGCAATCCGACTGGGAAAACTGGCAAGCGGTCGGTCAGTGGCGCGCCATTGTGGCCGGGGGTGGCCAGCATCTCGATGTCGATCACCAAAGCAGTGGCGCCGACGCCGATGGCAACGGCTACAGCTTGAACATCGGCGGCAGCTATCGTCTCAACGAAGCCTGGCGCGTGGGTGTGGCGGCTGGTTTCTATCGTCAGGATCTGGAGGCTGGCGATAACGACTCGGACTACAAACTCAACAGCTACCTGGCCACGGCATTCGCCCAGTTCCAGCAGAACCGTTGGTGGGCGGATGCCGCGTTGACCGGCGGCAAGCTGGATTACGATAATCTCAAGCGCAAATTCGATCTGGGTGCGGGCGAAGGCGCGGAGAAAGGCGACACCGACGGCTATCTCTGGGCCTTCAGCACACGCCTGGGCTATGACATTGCACAGCCGGGCAGTGAATGGCACTTGTCGCCGTTCATCAGCGCCGACTATGCGAAAGTGGAAGTGGACGGTTACTCGGAAAACTCCATTCGTTCCACGGCGCTGACTTTTGATGACCAGAAACGCGATTCAAAACGACTCGGCGCCGGACTGCAGGGTAAATACCGGATCACCCCGCAGACCCAAGTGTTTGGCGAATATGCCTACGAGCGTGAGTATGACGACGACGTGCAGAAGGTGAACATTGCCCTCAACAGCCTGCCTTCCCTCGACTTCAGGCTTGATGGCTATACTCCGCAGAGCCATTTGAATCGCCTGAGCCTGGGCATCAGCCACAAGTTGACGGCCGATCTGGCGCTGCGCGGCGGGTACACGTTGCGCAAGGATGATGACTTTACCCAGCAAGGGATTACCGTTGGGGTTGCGCTGGATTTCTGATTCAGCGAACAGCAGGCATAAAAAACGCGGCGCCCTCACAGGCGCCGCGTTTTTTTATGGTGGTGAGGTCTTTGGTGGGAGCGAGCCTGCTCGCGAAGAGGCCAGCACAGCCAACATTGATGTTGTCAGACCCACCGCTATCGCGAGCAGGCTCGCTCCCACAGGGTTAGTGGCGAAATCAGGCGTCCGGGGTTTGTTCGGCCAGGGCCACGGCACGGAACATCGCGCGGCGCTTGTTCAGGGTTTCTTCCCATTCCAGTGCCGGCACCGAGTCGGCGACGATGCCACCACCGGCCTGCACGTGCAGCTCGCCGTTCTTGATCACCGCCGTACGGATGGCAATGGCGGTGTCCATGTTGCCGTTCCAGGCAAAGTAGCCCACGGCACCGCCGTAGACACCGCGCTTGACCGGCTCCAGTTCGTCGATGATTTCCATCGCGCGGATCTTCGGTGCGCCGGACAAGGTGCCCGCCGGCAGGATCGCCCGCAGCGCATCCATCGCCGTCAGGCCGGCCTTCAATTGGCCGGTGACGTTGGACACGATGTGCATCACGTTGGAATAACGCTCGATCACCATCTTCTCGGTGAGTTTCACCGAGCCGATCTCCGAGACTCGACCGGTGTCGTTTCGACCTAGGTCGATCAGCATCAGGTGCTCGGCGATTTCCTTGTCGTCCGACAGCAGGTCTTTTTCCAGCGCCAGATCGGCCTCTTCGGTCGCTCCCCGTGGACGGGTGCCCGCGATCGGGCGCACGGTGATCAGATTGTCTTCAACCCGCACCAGCACTTCAGGCGAACTGCCGACGACGTGGAAGTCGCCGAAGTTGAAGAAGTACATATATGGCGTCGGGTTGAAGCACCGCAATGCCCGATACAGATCGATTGGCGCGGCCTTGAAGTCGATCGACATGCGCTGCGACGGCACGACCTGCATGCAGTCACCGGCCAGGATGTATTCCTTGATGGTGTCGACGGCTTTTTCGTAGTCGTCCTGGGTGAAGCTGGAGCGGAATACCGGATCAGCCGCCTGCTGCTTGCTGAAGTCCAGGCCGCGGCGCGGGGTGATAGGCTGACGGAGTTTTCCCAGCAATTCCTCCAGGCGCGCGCGACCTTGCTCGAAGGCGTCTTCCTGAGACGGGTCAGCCAGGACAATTGCATGCATCTTGCCTGCGAGGTTGTCGAACACCACCACCGCGTCGGACACCATCAGCAGGATGTCCGGTACGCCCAGCGGATCCGGGTTCGGGCACTTGCCCAAACGCTTTTCCACATAACGTACGCAGTCATAACCGAAATAGCCCACCAGGCCGCCGTTGAAGCGCGGCAGGCCTGCGATGGTCGGCACGTTGTAACGAGCCTTGAAGGCTTCGACGAAGGCCAGTGGGTCTTCCACATCGTGGCTTTCAGTCTCGACGCCGTCGATGGTCACGCTGACGTGATGGTCATGCACCCGCAGCACGGTGCGACACGGCAGGCCGATGATCGAGTAACGGCCCCACTTTTCGCCGCCCTGCACGGACTCCAGCAGGTACGAGTTGGGCTCGTCGGCCAGTTTCAGGTAGATCGACAGCGGCGTGTCGAAGTCGGCCAGGGTTTCGCAGGCAAGCGGGATGCGGTTGTAGCCGGCAGCGGCCAAACGCAGGAATTCTTCGCGGATCATGAGGTGCCTCGTGGCTTGAGGTTCTAACAGTCAGGTATGCAAACGCGCCGGATGACCGGCCAGGATCTAGTCAGGCGCGCCAACGCCAGCGGGCCAGGGCCTTGATGACTTTCATCCAGAGTTTGCGGGTGACCACCACGATGGCGTTTCCAGAAGGGGGTTGAACAGCGTCGGCCAACGTTATCTCAGCGGCCGGGTCCAGGCAACCGCGAATTAGCTTGCGCAGATCGTCGATTACCAGCGCAGGTGACTCTTCGGCGATCGGACGCCCGTGGTTATAGCCGTAGCTCAAGGCCACGCACTTGACCCCCGCCGCTTTCGCCGCCAGCACATCGCTGCGCGAATCGCCGACGAACAAGGATTGCGAGGCCGGGATGTTGGCCATTTTCATCACGAAAAACAGCGCCGCCGGATCGGGTTTTTTTTGTGGCAGGGTGTCACCGCCGATGATCCACTTGAAATAGCGGCCGATTTTCATCTGATCCAGCAGCGGCGCGACGAAGCGCTCCGGCTTGTTGGTGATCAGCGCCATCTCGACGCCCTGCTTTTGCAGCCATTTGAGGGTATCGCGCACACCGGGGTAGACCACCGTCAAGCCATGGCTATCGGCATAGGCCTGCATGAAAATTTCCAGTGCACTGTCGGCCTCGGCGTCATCGACCGCCGAATGGTCGATACCGCCGGCCAGCGCACGGCGCACCAGCACCGGCGCGCCATTGCCCACCCATTCACGCACCGCGTCGATACCGGCCGGTGCGCGACCGAGCTTGAGCAGCATTTTGTCCACAGCCACCGCCAGGTCGGGGACCGAGTCAACCAAGGTGCCATCCAGGTCGAACATCACCAGCCTTGGCAGGCATCCCGGGAACAGCTGCTCAAAGCCACTCATGGACGAGCCAGCGCCAGTTCGGCACGCATTTTCTCAATCACTTCCTGGTAGTTCGGCGCATTGAAGATCGCCGAACCGGCCACGAAGGTGTCGGCGCCCGCTGCAGCGATTTCACGAATGTTGTTGACGTTGACGCCGCCGTCGATTTCCAGGCGAATGTCACGACCCGAAGCGTCGATCAGCGCGCGCGCCTCACGCAGCTTGTCGAGGGTGCCCGGGATGAACTTCTGCCCGCCGAAACCCGGGTTGACGCTCATCAGCAGGATCATGTCGACCTTGTCCATCACGTACTTGAGCACGTCCAGCGGCGTCGCCGGGTTGAACACCAGGCCGGACTTGCAGCCGCCTTCGCGGATCAGTTGCAAGGAGCGGTCGATGTGCTGGGTCGCTTCCGGGTGGAAGGTAATGTAGGTAGCACCGGCTTCGATGAAGTCACCGACGATGCGATCCACCGGGCTGACCATCAGGTGCGCGTCGATAGGCGCGGTTACGCCGTACTTGCGCAGCGCCGAGCAGACCATCGGGCCGATGGTCAGGTTCGGCACGTAGTGGTTGTCCATGACATCGAAGTGCACGAAGTCGGCACCGGCGGCCAGGACGTTGTCCACTTCTTCACCCAGGCGGGCAAAGTCGGCGGAAAGAATCGACGGAGCAATTACGAAGGGCTGCATGACGCACCTTTTCTGAGCAGAATCACGATGGCGCGCATTGTATACCTCATGCTTTGGCCCGCGCACCGAAAGCGCGATGATCAGTAGGCCGCCCGGTAGATTTTCTCGATATCGACAGCACTCAACCGGCGCGGATTGTTGCGCATCAGGCGCTCGATCCCCGCCGCCTCCACGGCCATCGCCGCAATGGCCTCCTCTGGAACTCCGAAACTGCGCAGCCCCTGGGGGATTTCCACGGCCGCGCACAGCTCGGCCATGGCCTCCACGGCTTTGTCGGCCGCTTCATTGACGCTCATATGAGCAGTTCTCACGCCCATGGCGTCGGCAATATCCTGCATGCGTTCAACGCAGGCCATCTTGTTCCAGGTCATGACATGGGGCAGCAGCAAGGCATTGCTGACGCCATGGGCAATGTTGAAGCGCCCACCCAGGGGATACGCCAGCGCATGCACCGCCCCCACCCCGGCATTGCCGAACGCCATGCCCGCCATCAGGCTGGCGGTGGCCATGTCCTCGCGGGCCTGCAGGTTGGACGGGTTGGCGTACGCCTTGGGCAGCGCCTTGGCAATCAGCTTGATGGCGCCGATGGCCAGGGCGTCGGTAATCGACGAGGCGTTGACCGACAGGTAGGACTCGATGGCATGCACCAGCGCATCGACACCACTGGCCGCCGTGACACCACGCGGACAGGTCAGGGTCATCTGTGGGCTGACCAGAGCCACGTCCGGCAACAGGTAATCGCTGACGATGCCTTTCTTCAACTGCGCGACCTTGTCGGAAAGGATCGCCACGTTGGTGACCTCGGAACCGGTGCCAGCCGTGGTCGGGATGGCAATCAACGGCGGGCCTTTGCGCGGCACCTGGTCAATACCGAACAGATCTTCCAGCGCGCCGTGGTAACCGGCATAGGCCGCCACGCTTTTGGCGATGTCGATGGCACTCCCGCCACCCAGGCCGATCAGACCGTCATGCCCACCGTCGCGGTAAACCCGCATGCAGTCCTCAACGATGGCGATTTCCGGGTCCGGCAGCACCCGGTCGAAGATTTCGTAGCTGCGCCCACCCAACTGTGCCAGCGCCAGCTCTACCGTGCCGGACTTGACCAGTGCAGCGTCGGTGACGATCAGCGGGTGGTCGATATCCAGGCGCGTCAGTTCGGCGGACAGTTGCTCGATGGCCTCAGCGCCGGTGATCAGTTTGTGAGCGATTTTGAAAGAGGAAAGACCCATGTGCGCAGCCTCTTACAGGTAGGGGAGCTGGGCACAATAGTAGCTGGGGATTGGGGGTGGTCTGGTATTCAGGCGGTGAATGACCGAACGTCCGAGGGAAATCCAATGTGGGAGCGGGCTTGCTCGCGAAGGCGGTGCGTCATTCGACTTATACGTCAACTGACACTGCGCTTTCGCGAGCAAGCCCGCTCCCACATTGTTACCGGTTTGACTTCAAACCTGTGCGGTACGCAGTTTCTCGCTGCGGCCACGCAGCCATTCCAGGGTCAGCAGCAGGATCACCGAGAAGGCAATCAGCAACGTCGCGGCAGCGGCGATGGTCGGGCTGAGGTTTTCGCGGATGCCACTGAACATCTGCCGCGGCAAGGTCGCTTGCTCAGGACCGGCGAGGAACAGCGTCACCACCACCTCATCGAACGAAGTGGCGAAGGCGAACAACGCACCGGAAATCACCCCGGGCGCGATCAACGGCAAGGTCACCCGGCGGAACGCCGTCAGTGGCGAAGCACCGAGGCTGGCAGCGGCACGCACCAGGTTCTGGTTAAACCCTTGCAGCGTCGCCGACACGGTAATGATCACGAATGGCACGCCCAGCACCGCATGCACCACGATCAGCGAGAAGAAGCTGTTGCCCAGGCCCAAGGGCGCAAAGAACAGATAGCTGGCCACACCGATGATCACCACCGGCACCACCATCGGCGAAATGACCAGGGCCATCACCAGCGGTTTGCCGGGAAAGTCGCCCCGGGTCAGGCCGATGGCCGCCAGCGTGCCGAACACCATGGCCAGCACGGTTGCCGCCGGGGCGACGATAATGCTGTTCTTCAGGGCGCGCATCCATTCCGCCGAGGCGAAAAAGTCGTGGTACCACTGCAGCGAGAAGCCTTGCAGCGGGTACACCAGGAAACTGCCGGAGTTGAACGACAGCGGGATGATCACCAGCACCGGCAGGATCAGGAACAACAGGATCAAGCCGCAGAGAATCCGCAAGCTGTAGAACCACACCCGCTCGATGGGTGACATATAAGGACTCAGCATTTCATTCTCCCCTTAGCTCAGGCGCAGGCGACTGGCGCCCACAAGCCAGCTGTAAATCAGATAAAGCACCACGGTCGCCAGGAGCAGCAGCCCGCCGAGCGCGGTCGCCATGCCCCAGTTGATGCTGGTGTTGGTGTAGAAGGCGACGAAGTAGCTGACCATCTGATCGTTCGGGCTGCCCAGCAACGCCGGCGTGATGTAGTAGCCGATGGCCAGGATGAACACCAACAGGCAGCCAGCGCCGACACCGGCATAGGTCTGCGGGAAATACACCCGCCAAAAACTGGCGAACGGGTGGCAGCCGAGGGATATGGCGGCGCGCATATAGGTCGGCGAGATGCCTTTCATTACGCTGTAGATCGGCAGGATCATGAACGGCAGCAGGATGTGCACCATGGAGATGTAGACACCGACCCGGTTGAATACCAGCTCGAGCGGCTTATCGATGATACCCATGGCCATCAGGCCGCTGTTGATCAGGCCACCCGATTGCAGCAACACGATCCACGCCGCGACGCGCACCAGGATTGACGTCCAGAACGGCAGTAACACCAGGATCATCAACAGGTTGCTCTGGCGCGACGGCAGGTTCGCCAGCAGGTAAGCCAGGGGATACGCCAGCGCCAGGCAGATCACGGTGATGATCAGGCCCATCCAGAAGGTGCGGGCGAAGATGTCGAGGTAGATCGCCTGGTCCGGGGTGGCCGGGGCGATTTCGCCGAGGTCGTCGATGCGGTGATCGACGGCCGCCAGCAAATAGTACGGGGTAATGTTGCTGGTGTTGCGACGCACGGCTTGCCAGTAGGCCGGATCGCCCCAGCGCTCGTCGAGACCCTCCAGCGCTTCTTTATAAGAGGCCGGCTCAGTGGCGAACGGCAAGGCGCGAGCGGTTTTGGTCAGCAGGCTGCGATAGCCGGCCAGTTCCATGTTCAAGCGTTTGGACAAGTCGCCCAGGGTCTGATTCTTGCGCGCTTCGGCGAGGTCTTCGCTGGCCGCCTTGTACACCGGTTCGGCAGGCAGGCCTCGGCCGTCCCAGCTGGCAATGGCTGCCACGGTGCGCGGCATGCCGCCGACCACTTCCGGGTTGCCCACGCTTTTGTAGAGCAGCGCCACGATTGGCACCAGGAACACCAGCAACAGGAATAGCACCAGCGGCGCGATCAACGCCTGGGCCTTCCAGCGGTTGACCCGCTCGGCATGCTTGAGCCGCTGCTTCAAGGTGGGGTCAGTGCCCGCGTTCACGGGAACGGCGATAGCCATGGCGTACTCCGGAAATCTTTGATCGTTACTGAGGTGGCATGCGCCCCCTCGAACATTTGGTCCTAATCGTTCCCACGCTCTGCGTGGTAACGCACCCAGTGACGCTCTGCGTCACAGGGACGCGGAGCGTCCTGGGCGGCATTCCCACGCTAAGCGTGGGAACGATCGATAAGCCCACGCAGTGGTCTTATTTTGCAGCCCAGGAATTGAAGCGCTGTTCCAGCTGCTCGCCGTTGTCAGCCCAGAAGCTGACGTCGATCTGCACCTGGTTGGCGATGTTTTCCGGGGTGGTCGGCATGTCTTTCAAGACATCCTTGGCCAGCAACGGTACAGCCTGGGTGTTGGCCGGGCCGTAGGCGATGTTTTCCGAGTAGGTCTTCTGCTGCTGTGGCTGCACCGAGAAGGCGATGAATTTCTTCGCCGCTTCCGCACGCTTGGCATCCAGGCCTTTTGGAATGGCCCATGCGTCGAAGTCGTAGATGCCGCCGTTCCACACCACTTTCAGGTTGCTTTCTTTTTGCACGGCAGCGATGCGACCGTTGTAGGCCGAGCTCATGACCACGTCACCGGAAGCGAGGTACTGCGGCGGTTGTGCGCCGGCTTCCCACCACTGGATGCTTGGCTTGAGTTCATCGAGTTTCTTGAACGCGCGGTCCTGACCATCCTTGCTGGCCAATACCTTGTAGACGTCTTTCGGCGCTACGCCGTCGGCCATCAGAGCGAATTCCAAGGTGTACTTCGCGCCTTTACGCAGGCCGCGCTTGCCCGGAAACTGCTTGGTGTCCCAGAAATCCACCCAACTGGTCGGTGCAGTTTTCAGCTTGTCGGCGTTGTAGGCCAATACAGTCGACCACACGAAGAAACCTACGCCACATGGCTGGATAGCGCCTTTGACGTAGTCTTCGTTCTTGCCGAACAGGGCCGGGTCGAGCTGTTCGAACATGTCTTCGTCGCAACCGCGGGACAGTTCCGGCGACTCGACTTCCACCAGGTCCCAGGAGACGCTCTTGGTGTCGACCATGGCCTTGACCTTGGCCATTTCACCGTTGTACTCGCCCGCCACGATCTTGCCGTTGCCTGCCGCTTCCCACGGTGCGTAGAAGGCTTTGACCTGCGCAGCCTTGTTCGCCCCGCCAAAGGACACCACGGTCAGGTCCGGGCCAGCCGCCATTGCGCTGGCTGCCCCCATCATGCCCAGTGCCAAAGCGGTGAATTTCAGGGATCTCAACATTTATTGTTCTCTCCACGTGCAGGGTTGGTGTTGGTATTGCCGGGGCGATTAATGCGCCTCTAGAAGTGGGTCGAGCGCACGAACGTGTTCGACCTGCCAGCCAAGCGGTACCACGTCGCCGACCGCGAGCGCAGGATCCAGCTCGGCAATCGGTTGTTTCACGAAGAAGTCGGTCTTGCCACAGACTTCCAGGCGAACCCGGACGTGGTCGCCCAGATAGATGAATTCCGCCACCCTTCCCGAGAAGCGGTTGACGCAGGACTCACTGGAGCCGTTGAGGCTCACGCGTTCCGGGCGAATGGACAAGGTGACGGGTTCACCGGTCCGGCCGACATTGACGGCCAGGGCTTCCACTTTTTCACCGCGACCCAGCTCGACGATGCAACGATCGCCGGTCTGGCTGTGCAGGCGGCCATTGAGGCGGTTGTTTTCGCCGATGAAGTTGGCAACGAAGGTGTTTTTCGGTTCTTCATAAAGAGTGCGCGGCGGTGCGATCTGCTGGATTTCGCCTTGATGGAACACTGCCACACGGTCGGACATGGTCAGGGCTTCGCCCTGGTCGTGGGTCACGTAGACCACGGTCACGCCCAGGCGCTGGTGCAGGTGCTTGATTTCCATCTGCATGTGTTCGCGCAGTTGCTTATCGAGTGCGCCGAGGGGTTCGTCCATCAGCACCAGCTGGGGTTCGAATACCAGTGCGCGGGCCAGTGCCACGCGCTGCTGCTGGCCACCGGACAGTTGCGCCGGGTAACGCTGGGCGAAGGTATCGAGCTGCACCATGCTCAGGACTTTTTTGACTTTTTCGCTGACGTCGCTCTTGTTCAAGCCGCGCACGGTCAGCGGGAACGCCAGGTTCTCGGCCACCGTCATGTGCGGGAACAACGCGTAGTTCTGGAACACCATGCCGATGTCGCGCTTGTGCGGCGGCACGTTATTGATGGCACGCCCCGCTAGCAGGATTTCCCCCGCAGTCGGTGTTTCGAAACCGGCGAGCATCATCAGGCTGGTGGTCTTGCCGGAGCCGGACGGCCCGAGCAAGGTGAGGAATTCGCCTTTGCGAATGTCCAGGTTGAGGTCTTTGACGATCAGGTTCTCGCCGTCGTAGCTCTTCTGCACTCCACGAAAGCTGACCAGAACATCATTGGCCCCTGCACTTGAATCGACCTGGCTCATACCCACACCTTTGTTATTGATGACTGCTGTGGACTAAGCCTAGTGGACGCTGGGGACCGCGCAAATCGGGGGGCAAGAGAGAATCGCCTCAGCCTTCTGGAAGACTGGGGGTAGGGATTGCCCTACAAGGATGGCGCGTTTTGGCAAACGCAGCGGCAAGTTGTCAGCTGCAAGCCGCAGGAATCGTCAAAAGCGCGTGGGCGAGATGTCGTAAATGGATACGGGCATGGAATCGAACGAAAGAGCCAGCTTGCTGCGGGCGGCGCTCCGACGAAGGCGATTTCGAGGACGCCTTCGCCGGCAAGCCGGCTCCTACGAAGGGATCGGCGTCTTAGAGGAGTTTGTGTTCCATTGCGTATTTCACCAGCTCCGCCAGCGAGGTGATGTTGAGTTTCTGCATCAACCGCGCCTTGTGGGTGCTGATGGTTTTGCTGCTCAGCGCCAGTTGCTGGGCAATGTCGTTGACGTTGGCGCCCTGGGCCAGGCGTTCGAACACGGAGAACTCACGTTCCGAGAGCAATGAGTGCAACGGCCGCGAATCGGTCAGGCCGACTTCGAAGACCATCCGGTCGGCCAGGTCGGGGTCGATGTAGCGGCCTCCCGCTGCAACCCGGCGGATAGCTGTGAGCAACAGGGCTGGATCACTGTCCTTGGTGGCATAGCCCGCCGCACCGACCTTCAAGGCCCGCGCAGCCATCTGCGCCTCGTCGTGCATCGACAACACCAGGATCACTGGCGGATTGTTCAATGCACGAATCCGCGGAATCGCCTCGAGGCCGTTGACACCCGGCATGGAGATATCCAGCAATACCACTTCGCAGGGCACATGCCGCAGAGTCTCCAGCAACTGTTCGCCATTGCTCGCCTCCCCCACCACCAGCAAGTCCTTGGCCAGGCCAATCAATTGCTTGATGCCTTCGCGAACGATGGTGTGGTCTTCGGCTACCAGTACACGGATCACTTACGTCTCCTCATCCAAGGGTACTCGCACGGTCAGGGTCGTGCCCTCACCCGGCTCACTCTCAAGGGACAGTTGCCCGCCCATGATCAACACCCGCTCGCGCATGCCGACCACCCCAAAGGATGTTGGCCTGCCGCTCGAGGCGACAAATCCTACGCCATCATCGCTGACGGTCAGACACAGATCGTCGCCCTCAAGAGCCAGCGTCAGTTCGACAGTATGCGCCTGGGCGTGACGCATGACATTGGTCAGCGCTTCCTGCAGGATGCGAAACAAGCCGATGGCCTTGGCATCACTGAGCACCGGCAAATTTTCCGGCACCTGAACCAGACACGGAATCTGCGTGCGCGCCTCGAAGCGGCGCGCTTGCCATTCGATGGCCGAGGCAATCCCGGCATCGAGGATCGGTGGCCGCAAAGCCGTCGCCACATCGCGTACCAGCTGGAACAGTTGGGCGATCAAACGCTTCATGCTGTTCAAGCGTTCGTTCAGCCCTGGGTCGAGTTGCGCATAAGCCAGCTCGCACATGGAGGTTTCCAGCTTGAGCACGGTCAACATCTGCCCCAGTTCATCGTGTACTTCCCGGGCAATGCGGGCCTTCTCCTCTTCCCGAACGCTCTCCAGGTGCGCAGACAATTCGCGCAAATGCTCTCGCGAACTGGCCAGTTCCAGTTCGATGCGCTTGCTTTCGCTGATGTCCCAGACAATGCCATCCCAGACGTAGGCACCGTCCTCGAGTTGCCGGGTGATCGCCTTGATCTCAGCCCAGCGCTGCTCGCCCTGGCGTGTCAGGATTCGTCCCTGCCAGGACCAGTCGCTGTCGGTGTCCAATGCATGGTCCTGGGTCTGGTGATAGCTCGCCTTGTCGTCCGGATGCACCAGACTGCGCAGGCCTTTGTCACGATGGGCCAGGGTCGCCGGCGAGTAGCCCACCAGGCTCTCGCTGCCTTCACTGATGTAGGCAAAGTCGATCTGACCTGTCACCGGCGCCCGTTCCAGGCGAAAGACCAGGCCAGGCACATTCGCCGCGATCCCTTGCAAGCGCGCTTCACTTTCCTGCAACGCCGCCAGGGCGCGGCGACGTTCGGTGACATCGGTGAGATAGACCACCAGGTACTCGCCATCGCGAAAGCGCAGAAAGCTCAAGGAGACATCGGTCGGTAGCACGCTGCCATCGGCCCGCAGGCAATTGGTTTCGAAACTTTGTGGCGCATCGTCGCTGGCCCTGGCGCGCTTCCACAGGTTCAACCAGCGATCCATGTGCAAGCCTGGCTCGAACTCGATCAATGGCCGGTCGATGATCCCACCCGGCGGATAGCCCAGCATGGTTTCGGCCGCACGGTTGGCATAACGAACATGACTGTCCCAGTTCACCCACAGGATGCCAACGGTGCTCTGGTCGATGGAAAACTGCGTGAGCCGCAGAGCCTCTTCGCTGGCGGCGCGCAAGGCAATGTCTGCCTGCGCCGCTACCAGGCGCTGCTCCAGGCTATGCTGCTGGCGCCGTTGCCAGAACACGATGGCCATTGCGCTGAGCGCCACCACCAACAACAGCAGGCAGAGGTTTTGCCAGAACCCCCGGGATTCGGTGAGCCGTGGATACTTGGGTTGCAGCCACTGGTTGTGCAGCGCCTCCAGGTCCTTGGCCGGGATCGCCCGCAGCGCGCTTTCGACGATACCGGCCAACTCCGGCAGGTCGCGCCGCGTCGCCACCCGCAGCAGCTGGGGCAAGCCGATATCACCGACCACCACCAACCCGGCGAACTCCGGTTCGACGGACAACCGCCCCAATTGCGCCTCGTCGACCACCGCGTAGGCGGCTTGTTGACTCAGCAGCAGCTGCAATGCCTGGCGTTCGACCGGTACACCCTGCAGGTTCAAATGCGGATAGTTGGCGCGCAGGTAGTCGGCGGTGGTACTGGGCATGCGTACGGCGACGCGGGTCTGGCTGTCGAGCTTTTCCAGTTCCACTGCACCGGTGCTTTTCTGGTCGCTGACCACCAGCTGCGGCACCCGCATGTACGGATCTGAAAACTGCCAGAGACGCAGACCGCCAGGGGTCTGCGTCAGCCCCGGGGCGATGTCGATTTCGCCTGCGCGAGCGGCCGCTTCCAGTTGCTCCAGGTCGGGAAAGTTGCGCCAGCTCAGTTCGACCTTGAGCGACTTGGCCAGCCACTTCATCAGCTCGACATTGACCCCGGACAGGCGCTGCAAGCGGCGGTCGTACTGGGCGTAGGGCGCTTGCAACACCAGTCCCACCCGCAAATCGCCCTGCTGCGCCAGCCATTGTTGCTGGCCTGCCGACAATGGCGCGACATGCGCCGGTGGCGCGACCGTCGCCCAGCCCGTCAAGGGCAGCCACAAACAGCCGATAACCCACAGGCAGCGTAAAAGCATCATCGAACTCTCACACACTGACAAACCCTGACCAACCCATTAGGCTGCCGGAATAACTTCTGGCCTGGAATATCCGATGCTCCCTGTCTACCGCCTGGCACTGCCAGCATTGTGCCTGTCGCTGATCCTGCCATGTGCATTTTCCGTTGAGGCCGCCGACCCGGCAGCTGCCGCGGCGGTAAAACCCGCCGAAGAAAAACCGCTCGAACGTCAGCCGTTGCCTGAGCGTAGTCAGGAAGACGCTACTGCACTCGAGCGAAAAATTCCGCTTCAGGAACAGCAGCAACTGCAAGCGGGCAGCGCTACGTTCCTGGCCCTTTGGAAGCCGGCCAACTCCGCTGATCCCAAAGGCGCTGTGATTATCATCCCGGGCGCCGGTGAAACTGTTGACTGGCCGCAAGCAATCGGTCCGCTGCGCCGTCAATTGCCGGATGCCCAATGGAGCAGCCTGAGTATCACCTTGCCTGATTTGCAAAGCGATGCCATTGCGCCACGCGTGGTTGAACCCGCTCCAACCCCCAAGGCGCCGGATGTCGGCAGCAAAGACTCGACCACCGCGCCCCCCATCGAACAGGCGGCGGGCGGCGAAGCCGAGGTGGCAGACAAAGCCGTCATCGACTCCGCCGACGAGCAGGCCAAGGCTGATGCCGAGCGAATCTTCGCCCGAATCGACGCGGCCATCGCTTTTGCCGAACAGCAAAGCGCCCGCAGTATCGTCGTGCTGGGGCATGGCACGGGTGCTTATTGGGCCGCGCGTTATCTGAGCGAGAAGCAGACAGCGCAAGTCGAGCGCTTCGTCATGGTCGCCGCGCAGACGCCGAGCAACGTGACACCGGAACTGGACGAACTCACGCCAACCCTCAAACTGCCTACCGCCGACCTTTTCTATATGGACAAACCGCTGGATCGCAACGCGGCGCTGGCCCGCTTGCAAGCCAGCAAACGCTTGAAGACCTCGGCCTTCAGCCAGGTCTCGCTCAAGGCTTTGCCCGGCAACAACAAGGCGCAACAGGAACAACTGGTGCGCCGGGTCCGCGGCTGGTTGAATCCACAAAACGCGGCGGCTGATTGACCGGGTCGCCGTCGACAAAACTCGCTGCGGCTAGCGAAAATCCCGCCGTTGACGAATCAATGTATAGGCGTTGTGCAGCTCGCGCGTCTTGTCGGTGGCCTCGCGAACCTGTGACGCCGTCGCACCACTGCCGGCAATCTTGTCCGGGTGATGGCGACTGAGCAGGCGTCGATAGGCACGCTTGATCTGGGCGGGCTCGCTGGTGGCAGACACCCCCAACAGCCGCAAGGCGTCCTGATAGGTTGTAACACTGCTGACCAACGGTCGATGCTGCGGCTCATATTCGGCCGCCAACCCCTTGACCTGTGGCGCGCTCCACCCCAGCCAGCTGCCCCACTGGAGGACCAGTTCACGCTCACGGCTGCCCGCATGACCATCGGCCCAAACCATCCTCCAGCAAGCGCGCAAGACCCCTTCTGCGGCAAAGGGTTGAGACCTCAGCCGGCGCAAATGGCCACGTAACCGGTCATTGCCCGCCTTGCCCCGATTGAACGCGGCAATAGCCCGGCGCTGTGCCGATTCGGACATTTCCAGGGAACACATCTCCGCGCGGGCCTGCTGGATATGCCCCTCCACGACCCTTCCGTCACACTTGGCCAGGCGCCCCAACAACACAAACAACAACTCGTCGTTGCGCAGGACCGGTCGCCCCCCGAGTTTTTCACGCAGATGCGCCCAACTCTGCAGGTGCAGGTGCCTGTCCAGCACCTGCCCCAGCAAGGCCCCGAGCATGGCCCCCGGAATGCTGGCGATGGCAAAGCCTGCTCCGGCTCCGATCAGCGTCGCTGGCCACAGCATCTCAGCGGCTCGCTTCGATCAGTGTTTCAGCTTCGGCAAGACGCTCGTGGGTACCGACATCGACCCAAAGCCCCTTCAGGCGCTCGCCAGTTACTTGCCCGTCAGCCATGGCCTTGCGCAGCAGCGGCGCAAGCTTGAAGGCCCCTGCCGAGCAGCCATCGAACAACTGAGGATGTAACACGGCGATACCGCTGTAGGTCAAGGTGGCGGTGTCCGGCTGACCGTCCCGGACCTGGTCGCCGGTCAGGTTGAAATCACCGGCAAGGTGGTGGGGTGGGTTGTCGGCCAGCACCAGGTGTGCCAGCCCGGCGATAGGTTGATGCAACACGCTGAAATCGTAGTCGGTCCAGATATCCCCATTGACGACCAGGAAAGCCTCGTCACCCAACAACGGCAACGCGCGGAAGATTCCGCCCCCGGTTTCCAAGGGTTCGCCTTCGGCCGAGTAGCGAATGCTGACACCGTAGCGCGAACCATCGCCCAAGTAGTCTTCGATCTGCTGACCGAGCCAGGCGTGATTGATCACGATCTCGGTAAACCCGGCAGCGGCCAGCGCTCGCAGGTGATACTCGATCAGCGGCACGCCACCGGCACGAACCAGCGGCTTGGGCGTGGTCAAGGTCAAGGGACGCATGCGCTCACCCTTGCCTGCCGCCAGAATCATCGCCTTCATGCCGTCACTCCAGCACGCAGGCTGGCCAGCAATACATCCAGCTCAGCCAGTTCAGGACGACGCGCAATCACTGCATCTATATACGCAAAGAAGCGTGGCACATCAGCCAGGTAGCGCGGCTTGCCGTCACGGTGGCAAATGCGCGCGAAGATACCGATCACTTTCAGGTGACGCTGCACACCCATCAGGTCGCTGGCGCGCAGGAAGTCTTCGAAGTCGGGCTGCACCGGGATATCCAGCGCCGCTGCCTGCTCCCAGTAACTTTCCAGCCAGCCGCGCACGCGCTCTTCAGGCCAGCTGAGGAAGGCATCCTTGAACAGGCAGGTCACATCGTAGGTGACAGGACCATAGACAGCGTCCTGAAAATCCAGCACGCCGGGATTGGGCTCACTGAGCATCAGGTTGCGCGGCATGTAGTCGCGGTGCACCAGGACTTTCGGCTGGGCCAGGGCACTGTCGATCAACAGATCGCTGACCTGCTGCCAGAGTACTTGCTGCGCCGCATCGAACTCGATGCCCAACTCATGCTTGACGTACCACTCCGGGAACAATTGCAGCTCGCGACGCAACAACGCCACGTCGTAACTCGGCAGTGGTGCAACCATCGGCAATTGCTGGAACGCCAGTAGCGCTTGCAGGGCATCCTTGAACAGATCGTCGGCGTTCGCGCTGTCGATCACGTCCAGGTACGTCTTGTTGCCCAGGTCATTGAGCAAAAGAAATCCGCGATCAAGGTCCTCGGCGTAGATTTTCGGCACATTTATTCCGGATTTCGCCAGCAGAAAAGCGATATCCACGAACGGCTTGCAGTTTTCCTGGGGCGGTGGCGCGTCCATCACGATCAAGCTTCTACCGGCACCTTCCCAACGGAAATAGCGCCGAAAACTCGCATCGCTGCTGGCCGCAGTCAACGTGGCCGGGGGGACGGCACCCCATCCCTGTTGCGCAAAAAGGATTGCCAATTGCTCATCGAGCCAAACTTTAAGGTGTTGCAAACGTAGATCTTGGTCAGGCATTGCAAGGGTCTCCGACGGCGCTAGCCGTCAAGCGGGTCATGCTTTATTATCCAGCATCTTTTTCAGACCATCGAGAGGCGTGCGGCCCACACCGCGGGCAGATGGCACGCAGGAAGCCCGGACTATTAAGATGGCATTGAAATCCCCCGCGTTTCGTAAAAAATTTCCGTTGTTGATGACCGGCAGTTTGCTGGCTCTGCAACCCTTGGCCAGCCCTTTCGTGGTCGCCGCGGAACAGTATGACTGCTCGGTCTCCGCTTCGGGTGCCTGGAATTGTGCGCCAAAATCGCCGGCGGCGGCATTGCCTCCGCGTCCTGTCCATGAAGGCAGCGCCGTCAGCGCCACCGGCGAGACACCCGCCGAAACGGGCGCCAGCGAAGAGACAGGCGCCAAACCTGCACTGGTCACCGAATCCAAAGGCCGCGGCCTGAAGTCGCGTAGCGCAGACTATAGCCACCTCGACTGGGTTCCACGCGAGCAACTCACTGCAGCACAATTGGCCGAAACCGGTCCTTATTGTTCTGGTTCCTATATCGAACCGATTCGTCCTGGCATGAATGACAAGACGAATAAAAGTGACGCCCCAACCTTTATCGGCGCCAAAGCTTCCCGCTACAAGCAGGATGAGCAAGTCGCCACCCTGGCCGGTGACGTGGTCATGCGCCAGGGCAGCATGCAGGTCGAAGCGGACGAAGCCAACCTCTACCAGGCCGAGAGCCGGGGTGAGCTGAGCGGCAACGTGCGCATTCGCGACAACGGTGCACTGATCGTGGGTGACCACGCCGATGTGCAGCTCGATACCGGTGAAGCCAAGGTCGACAACGCCGAATACGTGATGCACAAATCGCGCATCCGCGGTAACGCGCTGTACGCCAAGCGTGCCGAGAACGCGATCATCCGTCTCAAGGATGGTACGTACACCACGTGCGAACCGAACAGCAACGCCTGGCAGCTCAAGGGCAACAACATCACCCTGAACCCGGCAACCGGCTTCGGTACCGCGACCAACGTGACGCTGCGGGTCAAGGACATTCCGGTCCTGTACACGCCGTATATCTACTTCCCGATCGACGACCGTCGTCAATCCGGCTTCCTGCCGCCGACCATCGGCACCGGCAGCGATACCGGCTTCCTGCTGGTCACGCCGTACTACTTCAACCTGGCACCGAACTACGATGCCACGTTGTACCCGCGCTACATGAGCGATCGCGGCCTGTTGATGGAAGGCGAATTCCGCTACCTCACCAAGTCCAGCGAAGGCCAGTTCGGCGCCGCGTACCTCAATGACGAGAACGACGATCGCAAGCTGCAGACCGATTACGATAAAACCCGCTACATGTACAACTGGCAGCACAAGGGTGGTCTTGATTCGCGTGTATTCTCGGAAGTCGATTACACCAAGATCAGCGACCCTTATTACTTCCAGGACCTGCAGACCGATCAAATTGGCGTGAAGAGTGCCGACTACGTCAACCAGCAAGGTGCCGTCAGCTACCGTGGCGACAGCTACACCGCTCGCGTGAATGCCCAGGCTTATCAGCTGGCGACTGTGTCGAACATCACGCCGTACGACCGTTTGCCGCAAATCACCTTCAATGGTGCGCTGCCGGATCGTCCAGGCGGTCTGAACTTCACCTATGACACCGAGCTCGTGCGGTTCGACCGGGACTTGAAGAACGGCGACTACACTGATGAAGACGGCAATGTTGAGCCGCGTCTCGACACCAACGTTCAAGGCCTGGCTCGCGCCAATGGCGATCGACTCAACCTTGCGCCAGCCGTCAGCTTTCCAATGGAAGCGGGCTATGGCTTCCTGACGCCAAAACTCAAGTACCAGTACACGCAGTATCAACTGGACCTGGATAGCATCGGGAAAAGCCAGGTTGCCGCGCAGAATGCAGAACAGGACCGGCTCAACGGCACGTTCGACAGCAACCAGAACCGCGGCGTGCCGATCGCAAGTATCGACAGCGGCCTGTATTTCGATCGCAAGACCAACTGGTTTGGCAAAAACTATAACCAGACCCTTGAGCCACGCCTGTTCTACCTCTACGTACCCGAGAAGGACCAGGAAGACATTCCGGTATTCGACACCAGCGAGTACACGTTCAACTATGCATCGCTGTTCCGCGACAATCGCTTCTCGGGCTCCGACCGTGTCGGCGACGAGAACAAACTGTCCTTGGGCGTGACCAGCCGCTGGATCGAAGAAAACGGTTTCGAGCGCCAACGCATTGCCGTCGGCCAGGCCTTTTATTTCAAGGACCGCAAAGTCCAGTTGCCAGGTATCGATGCCAGAACCCGTGAAGACTCGCAATCGAGTGTTTCGCCTTATGCGCTGGAATATGAATATCGCTGGAACCGCGACTGGCGCACTACTGCCGATTACAACTGGGATCCGGACAGCCGCAGTCCTCGTTCGGGCAGCGCGATGTTCCATTACCAGCCTGAAGACAACCCGAACAAGGTCATCAACGCCGGCTATCGCTATCGCAACGACCAAGTTCGTTACGACCAGAACAGCGGTACATGGTCGGTGGGCGGTGGCGATTACGGCACCCCGGGCCAGCCTGGCTACGTGAAGGACTACTACAAGATCGAACAGCACGACTTCTCGGTGATCTGGCCAGTCGTGCCGCAATGGAACGTCATCAGCCGCTGGCAGTACGACTACAACCGCAACCGTACCCTGGAAGCCTTCGGTGGCTTCGAGTACGACAACTGCTGCTGGAAACTGCGCCTGATCAACCGTTACTGGGTCGATTATGACGAAACCAGTCAAGACGCTCCGGAAAACGAAAAAGGCGACCATGGCGTCTTCCTCCAAATTGTTCTGAAGGGACTCGGCGGCCTCACCGGCGCCAAAGTAGAGAGTTTCCTCGACAAAGGCATCCAAGGTTATCGTGAACGTGAAGACCAAGCTTTCTGATTGTCTGCGCCCGCTGCTGCTGGGCGCGCTGTTCCTGGGTACCGCGGCCAACGCCGCGGTACAGTCCATCGATAAAGTGGTGGCCATTGTCGACAACGACGTGGTCATGCAAAGCCAACTGGACCAACGGGTCCATGAAGTCCAGCAAACCATCGCCAAGCGCGGCTCCGCCGTGCCTCCGGCCAGCGTACTGGAGCAACAGGTGCTCGAGCGCCTGATCGTCGAGAACCTGCAACTGCAGATCGGCGAACGTTCCGGCATCCGTATCACCGATGAAGAACTGAACCAGGCTGTCGGCACCATCGCCCAGCGCAATAACATGTCGGTTGAGCAATTTCGCGCGGCACTGACTCACGATGGCCTGTCCTACGACGATGCTCGTGACCAGATCCGTCGTGAGATGGTCATCAGCCGCGTGCGCCAACGCCGTGTGGCCGAGCGTATCCAGGTGTCCGAGCAGGAAGTCAAAAACTTCCTCGCTTCAGACCTTGGCAAAATGCAGCTGTCCCAAGAGTTCCGCCTGTCCAACATCATGATTGCCACGCCGGAAAGCGCCAATTCCGACGCCATTCAGAATGCGGCCAAACAGGCTGACGCGGTTTACCAGCAACTCAAGCAAGGCGCTGACTTCGCTCAGTTGGCCCTGGCCAAATCCGCCAGCGAAACCGCACTGGAAGGCGGCGACATGGGCTGGCGTAAAGCCGCTCAACTGCCACCACCCTTCGATCGCCTGTTGAGCACCATGGCTGTTGGCGATATCACCCAGCCAATGCGTACGCCAGGTGGCTTCATCATCCTGAAGATCACCGACAAGCGTGGCGGTGAAGCGCAGGTGCGTGATGAAGTGCACGTTCGTCACATCCTGGTCAAACCAAGTCCGATCCGTGACGAAGCAAAAACCAAGGCCCTGGCCGAGTCGCTCTACAGCCGCATCGAATCGGGTGAAGACTTCGGCGAACTGGCAAAAAGCTACTCGGAAGATCCGGGGTCCGCGCTCAACGGCGGCGATCTGAACTGGATCGACCCGAGTGTATTGGTTCCGGAGTTCCGCGAAGTGATGGCCAAGACCCCACAAGGTCAGCTGTCCAAGCCGTTCCAGACTCAATACGGCTGGCACGTCCTGGAAGTCCTTGGCCGTCGCGCCACCGACAGCACCAACCAGGCTCGCGAGCAACAAGCGATGACCGTACTGCGTAACCGCAAATACGACGAAGAGTTGCAAACCTGGCTGCGTCAGATCCGTGACGAAGCGTACGTGGAAATCAAACTCCCTGGCGCCGACCAGGCAGCACAGTGAAACCCAAGCGTTTCGCGCTGACACCCGGCGAACCGGCCGGCATAGGTCCCGACCTGTGCCTGCTGCTCGCCGCGCAAGCCCAGCCGCACCCCCTGATTGCCATTACCAGCCGCGACCTGCTCCTTGAGCGGGCCGCGCAGTTGGGTGTGGTTGTCGATGTGCTGCCCGTCACGCCAGACAACTGGCCGGATGTTCCCGCTCCCGCCAACAGCCTGTATGTCTGGGATACACCGCTCAAAGCCAAGGTCGTCGCCGGGAAACTGGACAAGGCCAACGCCGCTTTCGTCCTGGAAACCCTGACACGCGCCGGCCAAGGCTGCCTGGACGGGCATTTTGCCGGCATGATCACCGCGCCGGTACACAAAGGCGTGATCAATGAATCCGGTATAGCGTTTTCCGGGCACACGGAGTTCCTCGCTGACCTGACCCATACCGCGCAAGTGGTCATGATGCTCGCTACCCGCGGCCTACGGGTAGCGCTGGTTACCACTCACCTGCCCCTGCGCGAGATTGCCGATGCAATCACGCCGCAACGCCTGGAGCGGGTGACGCGCATCCTGCACGCCGATCTGCAGGAAAAATTCGGTATCGCCAAGCCACGCATCCTGGTGTGCGGGCTCAACCCCCATGCCGGAGAAGGCGGACACCTGGGCCATGAAGAAATCGATATCATCGAACCCACATTAGAGCGCCTGCGCGGCGAAGGCATGGACCTACGCGGCCCCTTGCCCGCCGACACTCTGTTTACCCCCAAATATCTGGAGCATTGCGACGCAGTGCTGGCGATGTACCACGACCAGGGCCTGCCTGTGCTGAAATACAAAGGCTTCGGCGCAGCAGTCAATGTGACCCTCGGCTTGCCGATCATCCGCACATCGGTCGACCACGGCACCGCCCTGGATTTGGCCGGCAGCGGCAAAATCGACACCGGCAGCCTGCAAGTCGCCCTGGAAACCGCCTACCAGATGGCCGAGACCCGTTTATGACCGAGCAATACCAACACAAGGCGCGCAAGCGCTTTGGCCAGAACTTCCTGCACGATGCTGGCGTTATCGACCGCATCCTGCGTTCCATCCATGCCAAGGCCGAAGACCGTCTTCTGGAAATCGGCCCTGGCCAGGGCGCATTGACCCAAGGCCTGCTCAGCAGCGGCGCCCAGCTCGATGTGGTGGAACTGGACAAGGACCTGATCCCTATCCTCAACCAGCAGTTCGCCGGCAAGAGCAACTTCAACCTGCACCAGGGTGACGCACTGAAGTTCGACTTCACCAGCCTGAACGCTGCTCCAGGCAGCCTGCGTGTGGTCGGCAACCTGCCCTACAACATCTCTACCCCGCTGATTTTCCACCTGCTGCACAACGCCCACCTGATTCGCGACATGCACTTCATGCTACAAAAGGAAGTGGTCGAGCGCCTGGCGGCAGGACCTGGCGGCGGTGACTGGGGCCGGCTGTCGATCATGGTTCAGTACCACTGCCGAGTCGAACACCTGTTCAACGTAGGTCCTGGCGCATTCAATCCGCCGCCGAAAGTCGACTCGGCCATCGTGCGCCTGGTCCCCCACGCAGTATTGCCGCACCCGGCAAAGGACCACCGTTTGCTGGAGCGCGTCGTGCGTGAGGCCTTCAACCAGCGCCGCAAAACCCTGCGTAACACACTTAAGCTGTTGCTGAGCAATGCCGAAATCGAAGCCGCTGGGGTCGATGGCAGCTTGCGTCCCGAGCAGCTCGACCTGGCAGCCTTCGTGCGCCTTGCCGACAAGCTCAGCGAACAAGTCCTACAAAAACCCGCGGACGCCTGACAGAACTGAAGCGTTATCGGGTAGGACACCAGCGCCCATGTCTGGTTTACTATCCGATACCTGGCCTAGACTGACTCATCAGTTACGCCCCGCGTTCCGCTTCGTTTTTAAGGCCCTTTGCATGTCCGATCCTCGTTATCAGGTCGACGTCAGCGTCGTCACCCGCTATCTGGCAGAACAGTCGCAACCCGAGCAAGAGCGTTTTGCCTTCGCGTACACCATCACTGTGCAAAATAACGGCCTGTTACCGGCCAAACTGTTGTCACGGCACTGGGTCATCACCGATGGCGATGGACATGTCGAGGAGGTTCGTGGTGCGGGCGTGGTTGGCCAGCAACCGCTGATCGAGCCGGGTAAAAGCCATACCTACAGCAGCGGGACCGTAATGACCTCCAAAGTCGGCACCATGCAGGGTACTTACGAGATGCTCGCTGGCGATGGCAAACATTTCGATGCCACCATCGCCCCGTTCCGCCTGGCGGTGCCCGGAGCCTTGCACTGATGGCGACCTTTGCCGTTGGCGACCTGCAAGGCTGCCTCGACGCATTGCAGTGCCTGCTCAAGAAGGTCGCCTTCGATCCGGCAAAAGATTGTCTGTGGCTGGTGGGCGACCTGGTCAACCGTGGCCCGCAGTCGCTGGAAACCCTGCGCTTCCTCTATAGCATTCGCCAGTCGCTGGTGTGCGTGCTCGGCAACCACGACCTGCACTTGCTGGCGGCCGGGAAGAATATCGAACGCCTGAAGAAAACCGACACCCTGTGCGAGATCATAGAAGCCCCCGATAGCGTCGAATTGCTGGAATGGCTGCGTCAGCAAAAACTCATGCACTACGACGAACAGCGCAACATTGCGATGGTGCATGCCGGCATTCCACCGCAGTGGTCGCTGCGCAAAGCGCTGAAATACGCCGCCGAAGTCGAGACCGCCCTGCGCGACGACAACCTGCTGCCACCCTACCTCGATGGCATGTACGGTAACGATCCAGCGAAATGGGACAGCGACCTCAAGGGTGTGACACGCCTACGGGTGATCACCAACTATTTCACGCGCATGCGCTTCTGTACGGCCGAGGGCAAGCTTGACCTCAAGAGCAAGGAAGGCCTCGACACCGCCCCTGCAGGCTACAAGCCCTGGTTCCAGCACAAGGAACGCAAGACCCGCGACCTGAAGATCATCTTCGGCCACTGGGCAGCGCTGGAAGGCAAGGTCCAGGAGCCGAACGTCTCAGCCCTCGATACCGGCTGCGTCTGGGGCGGTGCCTTGACCCTGATGAACGTAGACACGGGCGAACGCCTGTCCTGCAAATGCGACGAACGTGGCCATGCCGCGATGCCGCCAGTCGTCCCACAGATTTCCGAACCATCGTCAGCCAGCGCCCCGCGCTAGACTGCGCTTTCAGCCGAGCCACAGGAGCCCGCCATGAGCGAATTCAAACGTATCCCCCCGGAACAGGCCCAGGCCCTGCGCGAACAAGGCGCAGTGGTGGTCGACGTCCGCGATCCTGCGACCTTTGCCGCCCTGCACATCAGCGGCTCGAAGCACCTGGACAACCACTCCCTGCACGCCTTCATCCAGAGTGCCGACCTGGACGCGCCAACCGTGGTGGTCTGCTATCACGGCAACTCCAGCCAGGGTGCCGCTGCCTACCTGATCAGCCAGGGTTTCTCCGACGTCTACAGCATGGATGGCGGTTTTGAGCTGTGGCGTACGACTTATCCTGCGGAAACGGCGCAAGGCACCTCCGAATAATTTTTTTGTCATGCGCAAGCCCCGGCTGCCGCGGGCTCGCGCGGTGGCAGACGAACGGTCAGCCACAACTAATTACGTATCTCGCCTTTACCTCCCGAATTCCCAACTATCCTTAAGCGCAGGCCATCCAAAACAGGGGAGAGCCGGTACACCGGCGCACGGGTCATCGGGAGTAGCTTTCGGGGTCGTCAGCTTCGAAAGAGTTCTGGGGGGTAAACAGCGACTGCCTGTTCGGTTGCTGCCAGCATCGACTGAGTGATCCGGCGTCGGCTCCACGTATCGAGCGAGGTGACGTCATGAGTATCTTTAGCCACTTCCAACAACGTTTCGAGTCCACACGCCAGGAAGAACTCTCGCTGCAAGAGTATCTGGAGTTGTGCAAAAAGGACCGTAGCGCCTACGTTTCCGCCGCCGAGCGTCTGTTGCTGGCCATCGGTGAGCCGGAACTCCTCGACACCTCGACCAACTCGAGGCTGTCGCGAATCTTCTCCAACAAGGTGATCCGCCGCTATCCGGCCTTTGAAGACTTCCACGGGATGGAAGAATGCATCGACCAGATCGTGTCGTATTTCCGCCATGCCGCCCAAGGCCTGGAAGAGAAGAAACAGATCCTTTATCTGCTCGGCCCCGTCGGCGGTGGTAAATCGTCCCTGGCCGAAAAACTCAAGCAACTGATGGAAAGAGTGCCCTTCTACGCGATCAAGGGCTCGCCGGTATTCGAATCGCCACTGGGTCTGTTCAACGCCACTGAAGATGGCGCGATCCTCGAGGAAGACTTCGGCATCCCGCGGCGCTACCTCAACACCATCATGTCGCCATGGGCCACCAAGCGCCTGGCCGAATTCGGCGGTGACATCAGCCAGTTCCGCGTGGTCAAGCTCTATCCGTCGATCCTCAACCAGATCGCCGTGGCCAAAACCGAACCAGGCGATGAAAACAACCAGGACATTTCGGCACTGGTGGGTAAGGTCGATATCCGCAAACTGGAAGAATTCCCACAGAACGATGCCGATGCCTACAGCTATTCGGGCGCACTGTGCCGGGCCAACCAGGGCCTGATGGAATTCGTCGAAATGTTCAAGGCGCCGATCAAGGTGCTGCACCCACTGCTGACCGCCACCCAGGAAGGCAACTACAACAGTACCGAAGGGCTTGGGGCAATTCCGTTCACCGGGATCCTGCTGGCCCACTCCAACGAATCGGAGTGGCACACCTTCCGCAACAACAAGAACAACGAAGCGTTCATCGACCGGATCTACATCGTCAAGGTGCCGTACTGCCTGCGTGTCAGTGACGAAGTGAAGATCTACGACAAGCTGCTGTTCAACAGCTCGCTGGCCAAAGCCCATTGCGCGCCAGACACCTTGAAGATGCTTGCACAGTTCACCGTACTTTCACGCCTGAAGGAGCCAGAAAACTCGAACATCTACTCCAAGATGCGGGTGTATGACGGTGAAAACCTCAAGGACACCGATCCGAAGGCCAAGTCGATCCAGGAGTATCGCGACAACGCCGGCGTCGATGAAGGCATGAACGGCCTGTCGACCCGCTTCGCGTTCAAGATCCTGTCCAAGGTCTTCAACTTCGATCCCCATGAAATCGCCGCCAACCCGGTTCACCTGCTCTATGTGCTGGAGCAACAGATCGAGCAGGAGCAGTTCCAGGCCGAAACCCGCGAGCGCTACCTGCGCTTCCTCAAGGAGTATCTGGCACCGCGATACATCGAATTCATCGGCAAGGAGATCCAGACCGCCTACCTCGAGTCCTACAGCGAGTACGGCCAGAACATCTTCGATCGTTATGTGCTGTACGCGGACTTCTGGATTCAGGACCAGGAGTATCGCGATCCGGAAACCGGCGAGATTCTCAACCGCGTCGCACTGAACGAAGAACTGGAGAAAATCGAAAAACCGGCGGGCATCAGCAATCCGAAGGATTTCCGCAACGAAATCGTCAACTTCGTACTGCGCGCCCGGGCCAACAACAACGGCAAGAACCCGACCTGGCTCAGCTACGAAAAACTGCGGGTGGTCATCGAGAAGAAAATGTTCTCCAACACCGAGGACCTCCTGCCCGTTATCAGCTTCAACGCCAAGGCCAGCAAAGAGGACCAGCAGAAACACAACGACTTCGTCACACGAATGGTCGAACGCGGTTACACCGACAAACAGGTACGGCTGCTGTCCGAGTGGTACCTGAGGGTCAGAAAATCCCAGTAAGGGAGCTGCAGGCGGCAAGCGACACCGCACCACCGAAAACGCGTTGTTGGCGTAATTGTGGCCATATGTCGCGCGCCGCTTGTTTCTGAAGCTTCTGTCTTGCAGCTTGAAGCTTATGACTCGAAGCTCCCCGGAGGGCCTATGAGCTATGTGATCGACCGACGTCTCAATGGCAAGAACAAGAGCACGGTGAACCGCCAGCGGTTTCTGCGGCGGTACCGTGACCACATCAAAAAGGCTGTCGAAGAGGCGGTCAGTCGGCGTTCCATTACCGATATGGAACACGGCGAGCAAATCAGCATCCCGGGGCGTGACATCGACGAACCGGTGCTTCACCACGGGCGTGGCGGCAAACAGACCGTCGTGCACCCCGGCAACAAGGAATTCACCAGCGGCGAACACATTGCGCGCCCACCTGGGGGTGGTGGCGGCAGAGGGCCTGGCAAGGCCGGCAACTCGGGCGAAGGAATGGACGAGTTCGTCTTCCAGATCACCCAGGAAGAATTCCTCGAATTCATGTTCGAAGACCTTGAGCTGCCTAACCTGGTCAAGCGCAACCTGACCGGCACCGACACCTTCAAGACCGTTCGCGCAGGGATCAGCAACGAGGGCAATCCGTCGCGGATCAACATCATCCGCACACTGCGCTCAGCCCATGCTCGGCGAATCGCCCTCTCTGGCAGCAGCCGGGCGAAACTGCGCGAAGCCAAGGAAGAACTCCTGCGACTCAAGCAGGAAGAACCGGACAACTTCGGCGATATCCAGGAACTTGAGGCAGAAATCGAAAAACTCAGCGCACGCATTCATCGCGTCCCTTTTCTCGACACCTTCGACCTCAAGTACAACCTGCTGATCAAGCAACCCAACCCCAGCTCGAAGGCGGTGATGTTCTGCCTCATGGACGTTTCCGGCTCGATGACCCAGGCGACCAAGGACATCGCCAAGCGCTTCTTCATCCTGCTGTACCTGTTTCTCAAGCGTAACTACGACAAGATTGACGTGGTGTTCATCCGCCACCACACCAGCGCCCGTGAAGTGGACGAGGAAGAGTTCTTCTACTCCCGCGAAACCGGCGGGACCATCGTGTCCAGTGCCTTGAAGTTGATGCAAGAGATCATGGCCGAGCGCTATCCGGCAAACGAGTGGAACATCTATGCCGCCCAGGCCTCCGACGGCGACAACTGGAACGACGACTCGCCGATTTGCCGCGACATCCTGATCAACCAGATCATGCCTTTCGTGCAGTACTACACTTATGTCGAGATTACCCCACGGGAACATCAGGCCCTGTGGTTCGAATACGAGCGCATCGCCGAAGCCTTTTCCGACACTTTTGCCCAGCAACAACTGGTATCGGCCGGGGATATCTATCCGGTCTTCCGTGAACTCTTCCAGCGCAGGTTAGTGACATGACCGCCAAAGAGCAGAAGCGCCAACCCATATCCACCGGATCGGAATGGACGTTCGAGCTGATCCAGGCCTACGACCGTGAAATCAGTCGTATTGCGGCTCGCTACGCGCTCGATACGTACCCTAACCAGATTGAAGTGATCACCGCTGAGCAGATGATGGACGCCTACGCCTCTGTGGGCATGCCTCTGGGCTATCACCACTGGTCCTACGGCAAACACTTCCTCAGCACCGAAAAGTCCTACACGCGTGGCCAGATGGGGTTGGCCTATGAAATCGTGATCAACTCCGATCCGTGCATCGCCTACCTCATGGAGGAAAACACCATCTGCATGCAGGCGCTGGTGGTGGCGCATGCGTGCTACGGGCACAACAGCTTCTTCAAGGGCAATTACCTGTTCCGCACATGGACCGATGCCAGCTCGATCATCGACTACCTGGTGTTCGCCAAGCAGTACATCATGCAATGCGAGGAGCGCCATGGCATCGATGCGGTCGAGGACTTGCTCGACTCCTGCCACGCCTTGATGAATTACGGGGTCGACCGCTACAAACGCCCTTACCCTATTTCCGCCGAGGAAGAACGGCGCCGCCAAAAAGACCGGGAAGAACATCTGCAGAAGCAGATCAATGACCTGTGGCGCACCATTCCCAAAGGCGCGGACAAGTACAGCGACAAGGACAACGCGCGCTTCCCCGCCGAACCGCAGGAAAACATCCTGTACTTCATCGAAAAACATGCGCCGTTGCTGGAGCCCTGGCAGCGGGAAATCGTGCGGATCGTACGCAAGATCGCCCAGTATTTCTATCCACAGCGCCAGACCCAGGTCATGAACGAAGGGTGGGCCACATTCTGGCACTACACCCTGATGAACGATCTATACGACGAAGGCCTGGTGACCGATGGCTTCATGATGGAGTTCCTGACGTCCCACACCAGCGTTGTCTTCCAGCCTGGCTTCGACAGTCCCTATTACAGCGGCATCAACCCCTACGCCTTGGGCTTTGCCATGTATCGCGACATCCGTCGCATGTGCGAAGAGCCCACTGAAGAGGATTACCGCTGGTTCCCGGACATTGCCGGCACCGACTGGCTGGCAGCCATCAAGTTCGCCATGAGCAGTTTCAAGGATGAGAGTTTCATCCTGCAGTACCTTTCACCCAAAGTGATCCGTGACCTGAAACTGTTCAGTATTCTCGATGATGATCAGAAAGACGATCTACTGGTGCCAGCCATTCACGACGAAGGCGGCTATCGCATCATCCGTGAAACCCTGGCGGCACAGTACAACCTGGGCAATCGCGAACCGAACGTTCAGATCTACAGTATCGACAGACGCGGCGACCGCTCCCTGACCCTGCGTCACCAACAACATGACCGAAAACCGCTGGGAGAGTCCACCGAGGAAGTGCTCAAGCATCTGCATCGCCTCTGGGGCTTCGATATTCACCTGGAAACCTTGCAGGGTGACCAGATCATGAAAACCCACCATGTGCCGCCACGCAGTGAACACAGCGAAGGCGATTACGGCCGACTGGACCTGGCCGTCATCCATTTGTGATTCCGGTTGTGCCTCCGAACGCTCGACGTAAGGGTTATCCTGTCGAGCTAACGGAGGTTTTTCATGCAGATTTATAAAGTTGGCGGTGCGGTACGCGATCGCCTGCTCGGCATACCTGTCACTGACATCGACCGAGTCGTGGTCGGAGCGACGACCGAGGAGATGCTCGCCCAGGGTTATCGGCCGGTGGGGGCCGACTTTCCGGTGTTTCTTCATCCGAAAACCGGCGAGGAATATGCCCTCGCCCGGACCGAACGCAAAAGCGGACGCGGTTACGGTGGGTTCACGTTCCACGCCAGTCCCGATGTGACCCTCGAAGAAGACCTGATTCGCCGCGACCTGACGATCAACGCGATGGCCGAAGACGATCAGCAGAAACTGACCGACCCCTACAACGGCCAGCGCGATCTTGAGGCCCGTGTTCTTCGGCACGTTTCCCCAGCGTTTGCCGAGGATCCCCTCCGGGTTTTGCGCGTTGCCCGCTTCGCGGCACGCTATGCCGAACTCGGCTTCACCGTCGCCCCCGAAACCCTTGAACTGATGCGCCAGCTCAGCGAATCAGGCGAACTGCAAGCGCTTACGGCGGAGCGCAGCTGGAAAGAAATCTCCCGCGCCCTGATGGAAAACCAGCCACAGGTGTTTATCGAAGTGTTGCGCGCATGCGGTGCCCTTAAAGAGCTGATGCCGGAAGTTGACGCACTGTTTGGCGTCCCGCAGCCCGAGAGCCACCACCCGGAAATCGACACTGGCGCCCACACCCTGAGCGTGCTGCAGCAAGCGGCAGAACATGAACAGCCGCTGACCGTGCGCTGGGCGTGCCTGCTACATGATCTGGGGAAAGGGCTGACGCCGGAGGATCAATGGCCGCGGCACATTGCTCACGAGTCCAAGGGACTGAAACTGATCAAGGCGGTCAACGAACGCTTCAAGGCGCCGAAGGATTGCCAGGAGCTGGCGTTGCTGGTGGGCGAATATCACACCCACGGTCATCGCGCACTCGAGCTGAAGCCATCGACCTTGCTCGAGCTACTGCAGAGCTTCGACGTTTACCGTCGACCGCAACGGTTCGAGGAATTCATCGCAGCGTGCGAGATGGATGCACGTGGCCGTAAAGGGCTGGAGCAGAGAAGTTATCCACAGGCGGATTATCTGCGCGGGGCGGCGACAGCAGCGCGTAGCGTGGCGGTTCAGCCGCTGCTGGAGCAGGGATTCAAGGGGCCGCAGTTGGGTGAGGCGATCAAGCGCGAACGGCTCAAGGCTTTGAAGGCCTACAAGGAACAAGCTTAAGCATCAAAAGTTCGCAGCCTGCGGCAGCTCCTATAGGGGAAATATGCGTTTCCCTGGAGGAGCTGCCGCAGGCTGGCTGCGATCATTGCTTTACAGCAAGCTGGACGGGGTCAATGGCTGCCCACGCCACTCAAACGCCACCGGCGCCAGCACCTGATCAATCTGCGATTCGGCCCACAACGCGGCGAAATTTTTACCTACGCCCGGGTGCACGCGATCTGGAGCAATCAGCGACAACGGCCACAACACAAAGGCATTCTTAAGAATTTCCGCCCTCGGCAACACCAGGCCATCGAAGTTTCCCACAAGGTCGCCGTACAGCAACACGTCGATATCCAGAGGCAAACCTCGGCGATCCGGTGCATAACGACCGTTATCGGCCTCGATAAACTTCAACCGGCGATCCAGCTCCATTAGCGGCAAGTCGGTGTAGGCCGACACCACGAAATTGAAGAACGGCCCGCTCTTGATCCCCACCGGCTGGCTTTCGAAAACCGCGGAGCAACGAATATCCACCAGAAAACCCGCCAGGGCCTCCAGGCCGGCTTGCAAATGGGTTTCGCGCTCGATGTTGCTGCCGAGCCCGAGATACACCTGAGTCAGCGACATCCGCGCTCGATCTCCACACCCACGCCACCGGTAGCGGCAGGAACTGCGCCTGGCTTGGTCAACTTGAGGCGCATCCAGGTGATCTTGAATTCGCTCATCAGCACTTCCACCAGGCGCTCGGCGAAAGTCTCGACCAACTGGAACTGTGCCTGCTCGGCAAAGGCCTGGATGCGCGATGAAACGCTCGCGTAATCAAGCGCCAGGGTCAGGTCATCGCCAGCGGCGGCCGGGCGATTGTCCCAGGCGAAACTCAGGTCAAGCCGCAAGCACTGTCGGATGCCTCGCTCCCAGTCATAGGCACCGATCACGGTGTCGACTTCCAGGCCCTCGATAAACACTCTGTCCAAGCACTTTTCTCCGCTGCACGACAAGGGCGCAATGCGCCGTTAGAATCAGGGCGTCCTCGCCCGGAATAGTTAGCATGTTTTGGTTACTGGCGATCCTCGCCTACCTGCTCGGCTCTCTGTCCTTCGCCATCTTGCTCAGCCGCTTGACCGGTAACCCCGATCCGCGAATGAGTGGCTCGGGCAATGCTGGCGCCACCAACATGCTGCGCCTGGCGGGCAAGAAACTCGCCATCCTGACGCTGCTCGGCGACCTCTGCAAAGGCCTGCTGCCCGTACTGATCGCCGGCCTCGCAGGCTTGTCACTACAGGATCAGGCCTGGATCGGCGTCTGCGCCGTCATCGGCCACCTGTTCCCACTGTACTTCCACTTTCGCGGTGGCAAGGGTGTCGCCACCGCTGCCGGCATGCTGCTGGGGCTATACCCGCCCGCGGCCCTGATGGCCGTATGCGCCTGGCTGCTGACGTTCTACCTGACCCGTACCAGCTCGCTGGCCGCCTTGATCGCCACGCCCTTGACCCTGCCACTGCTGGCCTGGCAAGAGCCGGCTGCTCTGCTGCCGATGTGCGCCCTGACCGCAATGATCGTCTGGCGCCACCGGGGCAATCTACGCGACCTGTTTGCCGGGCGCGAACGGCATTTTTAGCCGCCAGCCAGGCGCCGCCCTCATCACAAAGGCGACAACTGCTCCATCGGCCACCGCGCCTGCACGCTGATCGCCAGGCTTTCCTGCTGACCCGCCTTCAGGCGCTGACAGCCAGCAAACGCAATCATGGCGCCATTATCGGTACAGAACTGCGGACGGGCGTAAAAAACATCGCCCTTCATGTCACCGAGCATTTTTTCCAGGGAAACGCGCAACGCCTTGTTGGCACTGACGCCGCCAGCGATCACCAGGCGCTTCATGCCAGCCGCTTTCAGGGCGCGCTTGCACTTGATGGTCAAAGTCTCTACCACGGCCTGCTGGAACGCCAGCGAGATGTCGCAACGGGCTTGCTCACCGTCGTCTGCAGCGCTCACGCACTGCTGCCAGGTGTTCAGGGCGAAAGTTTTCAAGCCGCTGAAGCTGAAGTCCAGGCCTGGGCGGTCGCACATCGGACGCGGGAAGACGAAACGTCCTGCAACGCCCTGCTCTGCCAGGCGAGCGATTTCCGGGCCACCCGGATAATTGAGCCCCATCATCTTCGCGGTCTTGTCGAAGGCTTCGCCCGCGGCATCGTCCAGCGTTTCGCCAAGCAGTGTGTATTGACCGATTCCGTCGACCTGAACCAACTGCGTATGGCCGCCCGACACCAACAAAGCGACGAACGGAAATTCGGGCGGCTGAGACTCCAGCATCGGCGCCAGCAGGTGTCCTTCCATGTGGTGCACGCCCAGCGCTGGAATACCCCAGGCAAAGGCCAGCGCCTGGGCACAGGAAGCACCGACCAGCAGCGCGCCGACCAGGCCGGGGCCCGCGGTATACGCGATGGCGTCGATCTCGGTCGGCACGCAGCCGGCTTCGGCCAACACCTGACGAATCAAGGGCAGCATGCGCTTGACGTGGTCACGCGAGGCCAGCTCCGGCACTACGCCACCATAGGCGCGGTGCAGGTCGATCTGGCTGAACAGCGCATCGGCCAGCAGGCCGCGCTCACTGTCGTAAAGCGCGACACCGGTTTCGTCGCAAGAGGTTTCTAATCCCAGTACTAGCATGGGTTTGCGCCTTGTTTAGGCTGAATTCGAAGGCGCGCATAATAGTCGCCGCGTGATGCCCCGACCAGCGGTTTTCGATCAGAGGCTTTGCATTCCGTGCGATGAGGGGTTAACATCCGCAACCCTTAAAAACCGACGTCTTCAAGTGCTCTTTTGCCGCGAGGATGTTGACCCCGGTAATGAATGAAGGTAGCTCTGGATGCCAGCCGTCAAAGTAAAAGAGAACGAACCCTTCGACGTAGCTCTGCGTCGTTTCAAGCGCTCCTGCGAAAAAGCCGGTGTACTGGCTGAAGTTCGTAGCCGCGAATTTTACGAGAAGCCAACTTCTGAGCGTAAGCGCAAGGCAGCAGCCGCTGTTAAGCGTCACGCCAAGAAAGTTCAGCGCGAACAGCGCCGCGCCGTTCGTCTGTACTAATACACAGACGATCGTAGCAAGCTTCTGCCAAGCCCGGCTCTGAGCCGGGCTTATGGCATTTGCGTAAAACGCTTGATGCTTCACCGTCGAAGCCGCAGACGCGACCGAGACAAATCTGCTTCACTGCGTCAGACCTGGCTTTTTTGCCAGCGGTGCACGTCTTTTCTGACGAGCCTTTCAAGGCTACTGACGAGCACACCCACTGATTCCTCTCACGACGATCAGCCCAAGGCACCTGTATGCGTGCCGAAAAAGAGCTATCCGAGACCCTTGACGGGTCGCAGCCGGATTCAGCGCAACACTTTCAAACAGTCGAATACTGACAGGCAGTAACGTCAGTGGATTTTCGGCAGATACACTTCCCGATAGCGATTATGCAGGCGATACCGGTCGAGCCGCACATTGTGCGTGCCTCAAGCAATGATCCGCGTTCAGCCACCCTTCGCTTCGGTCCCCTTTCAGCGCAGATGACGAGAACGCCATGGCCGGGCTAATTCCCCAGAGCTTCATTGACGACCTTCTGAACCGCACCGACATCGTCGACGTGGTCAGCTCGCGCCTGCAACTGAAAAAGGCCGGCAAGAACCACACTGCCTGCTGCCCGTTCCACAAAGAGAAAACACCCTCTTTCAGCGTAAGTCCCGACAAGCAGTTCTATTACTGCTTTGGCTGCGGCGCGGGTGGCAACGCCCTGGGCTTCATCATGGACCACGACAACCTGGATTTCCCCCAGGCTGTCGAAGAACTGGCCAAGGCCGCCGGGATGGAAATCCCCCGCGAGGAAAGCGGGCGACCGCACAAGCCGCGCCAGCCAACCGATTCGCCGCTGTACCCGCTGCTTACCGCCGCCGCCGATTTCTATCGCCAGGCCCTGAAGAGCCATCCGGCGCGTAAAGCTGCCGTGGACTACCTGAAAGGTCGAGGACTGACCGGTGAAATCGCCCGGGACTTCGGCCTTGGCTTTGCGCCACCGGGCTGGGACAACCTGTTCAAGCACTTGAGCAGCGACACCCTGCAACAAAAAGCCATGATCGATGCCGGCCTGTTGATCGAGAACGCCGAAACCGGCAAACGCTACGACCGCTTTCGTGATCGCGTGATGTTCCCGATTCGCGATAGTCGCGGGCGCATCATCGCGTTCGGTGGCCGGGTACTGGGCGACGACAAGCCCAAGTACCTCAACTCGCCGGAAACCCCGGTCTTCCATAAAGGCCAGGAACTCTACGGCCTGTACGAAGCGCGCAAGAACAACCGCAACCTCGACGAAATCATCGTTGTCGAGGGCTACATGGACGTCATCGCCCTCGCCCAGCAAGGCTTGCGCAATGCCGTCGCGACCTTGGGCACCGCCACCAGCGAAGAGCACATGAAGCGCCTGTTTCGCGTCGTGCCCAGCGTGCTGTTCTGCTTCGACGGCGACCAGGCCGGCCGCAACGCCGCCTGGCGAGCCCTCGAAGCCACGCTGTCGAGCCTGCAGGATGGCCGTCGCGCCCGATTCCTGTTCCTGCCCGAAGGCGAAGATCCAGACACCCTGGTCCGCTCCGAAGGCACCGATGCCTTCCGCGCACGCATCAACCAGCACGCGCAGCCATTGGCCGATTATTTTTTCCAGCAACTGACGGAAGAAGCCGACCCGCGCTCACTCGAAGGCAAGGCCCACATGGCCACCCTGGCGGCACCGCTGATCGATAAAGTCCCGGGGGCCAACCTGCGCATCCTGATGCGACAGCGCCTGAGCGAAATCACCGGCCTCAGCGGGGAGGCCGTTAGTCAGCTTGCCCAAACCGCCCCCCAGGAAGCACCGCCCGCCTACGATCCGGGCTTCGATTACGACGCAATGCCGGATTACAGCGACTACCATCAGCCGCAGGCACCGGAGATGTATGCACCACAGCAAGAGTGGACACCGAAAAAAACCGGTGCCGGCGGCAAGAAATGGGACAAGAAACCCTGGGACAAGAATGGCAAGCGTGGCGGTTATCGCGATCAGCAAAGCCCACCCAGAACGCCTATAGCTGTCGAGGCACCAACGCTCATTGCAATCCGTACCCTTATCCACCACCCGAACATGGCGGGAAAAGTGGAGAGTGCCAATCATTTTGCAAATGAGACAAATACCTATGCGCAGCTCCTGGTCGCGCTGGTCGAGGCAGTTCAGAAAAATCCTGGGCTAAACTCAATCCAACTGATGGCTCGCTGGCATGGAACCGATCAGGGGCGCCTGCTCAAGGCGCTTGCGGAAAAGGAATGGTTAATTCGAGGGGACAACCTTGAACAACAGTTTTTAGACACCATTAATAGGTTATCCGCAGCCCAGCACACACATACCCTGGACGAGCTCATCAAAAAAGCCAACGACCCAGGACTGACCGCGGAACAGAAAATGCAGATAGCAAATCAGATGCGCGACCTATTTAAAGGCAATGTTTCCGCATCAAACCCGACCTCAACTGGCGCGTGAGGTCATAGCTCAGGTATAATCCTCGGCTTGTTTTTTGCCCGCCAAGACCTTCAGTGGATAGGGTGTTATGTCCGGAAAAGCGCAACAGCAGTCTCGTATCAAAGAGTTGATCACCCTTGGTCGTGAGCAGGGCTACCTGACTTACGCGGAGGTCAACGACCACCTGCCGGAGGATATTTCAGATCCGGAACAGGTGGAAGACATCATCCGCATGATTAACGACATGGGGATCAACGTATTCGAGGTTGCGCCAGATAAGGATTCCCTTATGCTGGCCGACGCCGATACCGACGAAGCCGCGGCCGAAGAGGCAGCTGCTGCGTTGGCAGCGGTCGAGACCGACATTGGTCGCACAACCGACCCGGTGCGCATGTACATGCGCGAAATGGGTACGGTCGAGCTCCTCACGCGTGAAGGCGAAATCGAAATCGCCAAACGTATTGAAGAGGGCATCCGTGAAGTGATGAGCGCAATCGCGCACTTCCCTGGCACGGTTGATCATATTCTCTCCGAATACACTCGCGTCACCACCGAAGGTGGCCGCCTGTCCGACGTCCTGAGCGGTTATATCGACCCGGACGACGGCATTGCGCCGCCTGCAGCGGAAGTGCCGCCGCCGATCGACGCCAAGGCCGCGAAAGCGGATGACGATTCCGACGACGATGACGCCGAAGCTTCCGATGACGAAGAAGAAGCCGAAAGCGGTCCGGATCCGATCATCGCCGCCCAGCGTTTTGGCGCTGTCGCCGATCAGATGGAAATCACCCGCAAGGCGCTGAAAAAGCACGGTCGCCACAACAAGCTGGCAATTGCCGAGCTGTTGGCCCTGGCCGACCTGTTCATGCCGATCAAACTGGTTCCGAAGCAATTCGAAGGCCTGGTCGAGCGTGTGCGCAGCGCCCTGGATCGTCTGCGTCAGCAAGAGCGTGCAATCATGCAGCTCTGCGTTCGTGATGCACGCATGCCGCGTGCTGACTTCCTGCGCCAGTTCCCGGGCAACGAAGTAGACGAAAGCTGGAGTGATGCACTGGCCAAAGGCAAAAGCAAATACGCTGAAGCCATTGGTCGCCTGCAGCCGGACATCATTCGTTGCCAGCAGAAGCTGACCGCGCTGGAAACCGAAACCGGTTTGACGATCGCCGAGATCAAGGACATCAACCGTCGCATGTCGATCGGTGAGGCCAAGGCCCGCCGCGCGAAGAAAGAGATGGTCGAAGCGAACTTGCGTCTGGTGATCTCCATCGCCAAGAAGTACACCAACCGTGGCTTGCAATTCCTCGACCTGATCCAGGAAGGCAACATCGGCTTGATGAAAGCGGTAGACAAGTTCGAATACCGTCGCGGCTACAAATTCTCGACTTATGCCACCTGGTGGATCCGTCAGGCGATCACTCGCTCGATCGCCGACCAGGCCCGCACCATCCGTATTCCGGTGCACATGATCGAGACGATCAACAAGCTCAACCGTATTTCCCGCCAGATGCTGCAGGAAATGGGTCGCGAACCGACCCCGGAAGAGCTGGGCGAACGCATGGAAATGCCTGAGGACAAGATCCGCAAGGTATTGAAGATCGCTAAAGAGCCGATCTCCATGGAAACCCCGATCGGTGATGACGAAGACTCCCATCTGGGCGACTTCATCGAAGACTCGACCATGCAGTCGCCAATCGATGTCGCCACCGTTGAGAGCCTCAAGGAAGCGACTCGCGAAGTGCTGTCCGGCCTCACTGCCCGTGAAGCCAAGGTACTGCGCATGCGCTTCGGTATCGACATGAATACCGACCACACCCTCGAGGAGGTTGGTAAGCAGTTCGACGTGACCCGTGAACGGATTCGTCAAATCGAAGCCAAGGCGTTGCGCAAGCTGCGCCACCCGACGAGAAGCGAGCACCTGCGCTCCTTCCTCGACGAGTGACACCAGAACCCCCGGCCCAGGCCGGGGGTTTTGTTTTGTGCAGATTAAATCCCCCGCTCCACCCCCACCCGCCGATTTGCCCGTCTACACTCGAAACATTCCCCGAGCCATAACGAGACCGTTATGCCCAGACTGCCGACCGTGTTGTTTTTGCTGTCGCTGATTACCTGGACCGCAACGGCTGGCGCGCTGACTCTAACCGACGAAGAACGTAGCTGGCTTGCGGCCCACCCGGACCTGCGCCTGGGTGTCGATGCGTCCTGGCCCCCCTTTGAGTTTCGCGACGACAAGGGGCGCTACCAGGGCCTTGCGGCAGACTATATCGACCTGATTCGCCAGCGACTGGCCATCAAGCTCACACCCATCGAACCCGTGAGCTGGACGGTCGTGCTGGACCAGGCCAAACAAGGCAAGCTGGACCTTTTGCCGGGCATCATGTCGACCCCGGAACGCCAGGCCTACCTGTCATTCACCCGCCCCTACCTGGATTTCCCGATCGTTATCCTGGCGCATGTCGGGGGCGCCCAACCGCGCAAACTCAAAGACCTGTACGGGCTGAAGATCGCCGTGGTGGAAAACTACGCGCCCCACGAACTGTTGCGTACCCACAATCCCGATCTGAATCTGGTGGCGATGCCCAACGTCAGCTCTGCCTTGCAGGCACTGGCCACCGATGAAGTGGACGCCGTGGTAAGCGATCTCGCCTCCAGCGTCTGGAGTTTGCGTCAGCTCAAGCTCGACGGGCTGTATGTCAGCGGCGAAACCCCTTACCGCTATCAGTTGGCCATGGGGGTACCACGGGATAACAAGATGCTGGTCGGCATCCTGGATAAAGTCCTGGCCGACATGTCACCGGCTGAAATCAGTTCGATCCAGGAGCATTGGGTTGGCAACGTCCTCGATCATCGAACGTTCTGGTCCGATCTGCTGGTCTACGGCCTGCCTGGGCTATTGCTGCTGATTCTCGTGCTGGCCGCCGTGATCCGGGTCAACCGCCGCTTGAGTTCGGAAATCGCCCGCAGGGTCGATCTGGAGCAGGAACTGCGCAGCAGCGAATACCATTATCGCGGGCTGGTGGAGAGCCTGTCGGCCATCGCCTGGGAAGCGCGGATGAGCGACTTCACCTACAGCTATGTGTCGCCCCACGCCGAAGACCTGCTCGGCTACCCCCTGTCCCACTGGTTGATTCCGGGCTTCTGGCGCAACATCATCCACCCCGCCGACCTCACCCGCGCGCAGAGCTTCTGCGATCACGAGGTGCTGGCCGGTCGAGACCACACCCTCGATTACCGGGTCATCACCGCTGACGGGCGTTGCTTGTGGGTTCGCGACATCGTCAGCCTGATCGAACATGGCCATGAGCCGGTAATGCGTGGCTTGATGATCGATATCAGCGAAACCAAACGCACCGAAGAAGCACTGCGCCTCTCTGAACAGAAGTTTGCTTCGGTGTTCCAGCAATGCCCGGACATCCTGGTGATCGCGCGTCTCAGCGACGGCTGCCTGCTGGAAGTCAACGAGGCGTTCGAAGACCAGATCGGCCTCAGGGCCGAAGACGTCATCGGCCAGACCGCCACCAACCTGAACATCTGGGGCATCCCGGGCGTCGGGCCAGGACTGTTGCAGCGCTTGCAGGCCGGCAGCATCCGCAACCTGGAGATGCCCTTTCGCCGCAGCAATGGCCAAGTGTTCACCGGCCTGATCTCTGCCGAGCCCTTTGACCTCGATACGACACCGGCACTGGTGGTTGTGGTGCGAGATATCACCCAGCTCAAGGAAACCCAACAACAACTGCAAACCTCCGAAGAGAAATTTGCCAAGGCCTTCCACGCCTCACCAGACGGCTTGCTGCTGTCCCGGCAAAGCGATGGCCTGTTGATCGAGGTCAACGAGGGCTTCAGCCGCATTACCGGCTTCAACAGCGCAATGTCGGTGGATCGCTCGGCCCTGGACCTCGGCATCTGGGTCAATCTCAATGAGCGCAAACAAATGCTCGACCTGTTGCACCGTGACGGTTTCGTCCGCGACTTCAGCTGCCATATTCGCCGCAGCGACGGGCAGATCCGCCTCTGCGAGGTTTCCAGCCGTCCGCTGCCGATCGGCGACGACGACTGCATGCTGACCATCGCCCGGGACATCACCGAACGCCACCTGATGCAGGAAAAACTGCAACAGGCCGCCACGGTATTCGAGAGCACCGCAGAAGGCGTGTTGATCACCGATACCCAGCAACATATCAGCGCAGTCAACCGTGCCTTTACCGAAATCACCGGCTATAGCGAAAGCGAAGCACTGGGTCACACCCCGCGCCTGCTTGCCTCGGGCCTGCATGACAGCGCGTTCTATGCCGCCATGTGGCATCAACTGACCGCCGAAGGTCATTGGCAAGGCGAGATTTCCAACCGACGCAAGAATGGCGAACTTTATCCTAGCTGGCTGACCATCAGCGCCGTGCGCAATCGCGACAATTTCATCACCCACTTCGTCGCCGTGTTCGCTGACATTTCCAGCCTCAAACACGCCCAGGCCAAACTCGACTACCAAGCCCACCACGACCCGCTGACCGGCCTGCCCAACCGCACGCTGTTCGAGAGCCGCTTGCTCAACGCGCTCAATCACCAGAAGGAAAACGGCGGCCAAGGTGCGGTTCTGTTCCTCGACCTGGACCGTTTCAAGCACATCAACGACAGCCTCGGCCACCCGGTCGGCGATCTACTGCTCAAGGGCATTGCCGTACGCCTCAAGGACCAGTTGCGCGACATCGACACCGTTGCGCGCCTGGGCGGCGACGAATTCATCATCCTGCTCCCTGGCCTGCAGCAACCCAGTGACGCCGACAACATCGCCACCAAGCTGCTCAATTGCTTCACCGCGCCGTTCCAGGCCGGCGAACATGAGTTTTTCATCAGCTCCAGCATCGGCACCAGCCTCTACCCCAAGGACGGCAGCGACGTTGCCACGCTGATCAAAAACGCCGACGCGGCGATGTACCGCTCCAAGGCCAAAGGCCGCAACCGCGTCGAAAGCTATACCTGCGACCTCACCGCCCAAGCCAGCGAACGCGTGGCGCTGGAGCACGAACTGCGCCGCGCTATCGAGCGCAACGAACTGCACCTGTGCTACCAGCCCAAGATCAGCCTCGACGACTATCGCCTGGTGGGTGCCGAAGCGCTGATTCGCTGGCGTCATCCGACCTTTGGCGACGTGCCGCCCGAACACTTCATCTCGCTGGCCGAAGAAAACGGCATGATCCTGCAGATCGGCGACTGGGTACTCGAGACCGCCTGCCGGCAGATGTATGAATGGAACCAGATGTACGAGGGCCTCGGCCCATTGTCGGTTAACCTCGCCGGGGCCCAACTACGCCAACCCAACCTGCTCGGGCGCATCGAACAGTTGCTCAAGGACAACAACCTCAACCCCGGTTTACTGCAACTGGAAATCACCGAAAACTTCATCATGAGCCAGGCCGAAGAAGCGCTTGCGGTGCTGCACCAACTCAAGCACCTGGGCGTGCAACTGGCGATCGACGACTTCGGGACCGGGTACTCTTCACTGAGTTACCTCAAGCGCCTGCCCCTGGATATTCTCAAGATCGACCAGTCCTTCGTCCGCGGCCTGCCGGATGACCCCCACGATGCCGCTATCGTGCGCGCCATCATCGCGCTCGGCCGCAGCATGCAATTCACGGTCATCGCCGAGGGCGTCGAAACCCAGGCGCAGCAGCAATTTCTCGCCGCCGAAGGCTGTGAACAGATCCAGGGCTACATCGTCAGCCTGCCCCTGCCCCCCGACGAATTCGCCGCGACGTTTCTTCGTACAACAGTAATAGATTTTTCGGATAGCACAGCCGCGAAACCGTCGCTATAATCCGCCACCAATGGGGCCTATAGCTCAGTTGGTCAGAGCAGAGGACTCATAATCCTTTGGTCCACGGTTCAAGTCCGTGTGGGCCCACCAAACAAGAAAGCCGCGCAATGCGCGGCTTTTGCGTGTCTGAATGACCTGAAGCAGTCAAGCGATCGCATAATCGTTCAGCGGGCAGCAGTTCATCTATCGAAAACACGTCCGGACTTTTCGGGGCCTCCAACACCAATAGACGGAATGGCCTGCACTGCCCGCAGCCGCTCAAGCATCTGCCCCGTCAGCATAACCTCGTAAGTATCCGCCGCCCGCCCCCACTGCTCGACGATAGCCATCCCGTCCACCAAAGCCGCCGCCAATTCGGCAATGGTCCCGGACAGCTCTTCCACAATGTCTTGGGTCCGCTGCCACGCCCGATCCGTGAGCGTTTTTAGCTCAGTCGATATGCGCTCGGACGACGCCGCATCGGTCTCGGGGTAGACGATGTTGCGCAGCAGATGCTGCAGCTCCCTGATCTTTGCGTAGTCCTGTTCCGCCCCCTGCTCTCCCTTGAGGATGGCTGTGGCTTTCGACTTGTCTACGCGCTGTCCGCCCGAGTGTCTTGCTGCCAGTGTCTGCGCCATCGCGCCAGCCAGGAGGACCATCATTCGAGCCTCCAGATGTTGCTTCATGGCGTCTATCGACGATATTGCCCGCACCAGGCTGATGGACGCACCGCCGTGATGCCGCAAGTCCATGGTCACTGTCAGGCTCACGCTGCCCGTGGCAAAACCCAAGGCACGAGCCACGGCGTAGTGGCCCATTTCGTGATGGGCAATCTCCCAGGCGCGATCCCGTACAGCTGGAGGCATTTTCTTCGTCATGACCTGTCCCTTCGTGCCACGGCCGCAAATGAGCTGTCCTACATCACAGACCAAATGAAGGTCCAGGGTCAATCCTCAAAACCTCAATCGAAACACCGTTCGCCAGAGATTTTTCCATACCGAGCGTTTGTGCTTCTTCCAGTTGCGTTCCCACCACTCATCTTCATTCATCGCGAACACCTCGATGTCGCTGCCGGTCACCGCCGCCGCGTGCTGACGAAACAGCATGGGAAATACGCAGTGTTGCTTGATCTGCCGTTTGAACAGGACATCGACCGGCTCCCCCACATAAGGTGTTGCAGCCAGCACCCTGCAGCCTTCGCGGGAGAGGATATAGGCGTGCAGCGCCACCACGTTGCCACGGGCAATGAACGGGAACCAGGTCAGCCATGTGCGCCCCATGCTGTACCCCAGGTGCAATGCCTCGAACCTGTTGCGGCGAATAAACCGGTTCACCCAGCCCACCTGTGCCGGATGAAACCGGTAGGGCATGGCGTCATCCTCGAAGATCAACACCCGTTGCCAACCTTCGGCCAGGACTTTTCTGGCCAATGCTTGATGCGACTCGTAACAGCCTCGGATCGGGTCGCTGCAGCGCTGAGCGATGAAGAACTCGATCGGGTTTGAAATGAGCGTAGCGATGGTTCTGTCGAACAATTGCCGCCGGTCATGGCGCTCACTCAGGGATATGCAATACACGTGATCAACATCAAACGAGACCCTTTCCATTCGCCCCCTGGCACCTTCATAGACCTCTCCGCGACCCGACGCCACGGAAAGAATCAATGATCGGCAAGTGGGCACTGCCACGTATGTCAGACGCGTCCTGAAATGGCGTTGGCTTTTCTGTTCGGTTATCGCCCACGGTCAGTAGGATATTGGCGTCGCGAGCGCTGCGGGGGATGTGCCTGTAACATGCCCGGATATTGATCCATGCCGCTGGAGACCCGCCTTGCCTGACATCCGCCCGCCCGTTCTCGACGAAATCGACCGTCAGCTGATTGCGGCCCTGCAGATCAATGCCCGCGAAAGCGTGGCCATGCTCGCCCGGCAACTGGGCATTGCCCGTACCACCGTCACGTCGCGCCTGGCGCGGCTGGAAAAAGCCAAGGTCATCACCGGCTATGGCGTGCGACTTGGCCAGCGCGTGGTGGATGGCGGGCTGCAGGCGTATGTGGGGATTACCGTGCAACCGCGGTCCGGCAAGGAAGTGTTGCGGCGCCTGAGCGCAATGGCGCAGGTGCAGCAGTTGTGTGCGGTGAGTGGTGAATTTGATTATGTGGCATGGTTGCGCACCGATTCGCCGGAGCAGCTGGATCAGTTGCTGGATCAGATTGGCAGTGTGGATGGGGTGGAAAAGACTACGACCTCGATCATCCTGAGCAGCAAGATTGATCGGGGGCAGCCGGTTTGAGATTTTTCCGGTGGTTATGGGTGTCTGGCTGGCCTGCAAAGGACCTGTAGGGGCTGGCTTGCCAGCGAAGGCGTCCGGACCATCAACACAAGACTCAAGCACCTCATCGCTGGCAAGCCAGCTCCTACAGTGGTCAGTGTGCGCAATTATATTGTCATACTGATCAATAATCTGGCAAAACGACGACACTTTGCGTCTTATTAACGTGTTCTACGCTCTCTAGAATGGCTGGCATCTTTTCCTATACTCAGATGCGCATTCCGCGTCGGGTCGACAGCAAGGTCAGCCATGAACAAGAACAATCGCCATCCTGCAGACGGTAAAAAACCAGTCACCATTTTTGGTCCGGACTTTCCTTTCGCCTTCGACGACTGGATCGAACACCCGGCCGGCCTGGGCAGCATTCCCGAGCACCATCACGGTGCCGAAGTGGCGATTGTCGGCGCCGGGATTGCCGGGCTGGTGGCCGCGTACGAGTTGATGAAGCTGGGTCTCAAGCCCGTGGTCTATGAGGCCTCGAAGCTGGGCGGCCGCCTGCGCTCCCAGGCGTTCAATGGCACCGATGGCATCGTCGCCGAGTTGGGTGGCATGCGCTTTCCGGTATCGTCTACGGCGTTCTATCACTACGTCGACAAGCTGAACCTTGAAACCAAACCCTTCCCCAACCCGCTGACACCAGCCTCCGGCAGCACCGTCATCGATCTGGAAGGCAAGACCCATTACGCACAAAAACTGGCGGATCTTCCTGCACTGTTTCAGGAAGTCGCCGACGCCTGGGCCGATGCCCTGGAAGCGGGCTCGCAGTTCTCCGATATCCAGCAGGCCATCCGCGACCGCGACGTGCCGCGCCTCAAGGAGCTATGGAACACCCTCGTACCGCTGTGGGACGACCGCACCTTCTACGATTTCGTGGCCACCTCCGAAGCCTTTGCCAAGCTGTCGTTCCATCACCGTGAAGTGTTCGGCCAGGTCGGTTTCGGTACCGGTGGCTGGGATTCGGACTTCCCCAACTCGATGCTGGAAATCTTCCGCGTGGTGATGACCAACTGCGACGATCACCAGCACCTGGTGGTCGGTGGCGTGGAACAAGTGCCGCATGGCATCTGGCGCCATGTCCCGGAACGCTGCGTGCACTGGCCGCAGGGCACCAGCCTCAAGTCCTTGCACAGCGGTGCACCACGTTCCGGCGTGAAGAAAATCGCCCATGCACCGGGCGGCCGTTTTGCGGTGACCGACAACAACGGCGACACCCGCGAATACGCCGCGGTGCTGACCACCTGCCAGAGCTGGCTGCTGACCACCCAGATCGAATGCGACGAAACCTTGTTCTCGCAGAAGATGTGGATGGCCCTGGACCGCACCCGTTACATGCAATCGTCGAAAACCTTTGTGATGGTCGATCGTCCGTTCTGGAAGGACAAGGATCCGGAAACCGGCCGCGACCTGATGAGCATGACCCTCACCGATCGCCTGACGCGCGGCACTTACCTGTTCGATAACGGCGATGACAAGCCCGGGGTGATTTGCCTGTCGTACTCGTGGATGAGCGACGCGTTGAAAATGCTCCCGCACCCGGTGGAAAAACGCGTGAAGCTGGCGCTGGACGCGTTGAAAAAGATCTACCCGAAAGTCGACATCGCCGCACGTATCATCGGCGATCCGATCACCGTGTCCTGGGAAGCCGACCCGCATTTCCTTGGTGCTTTCAAGGGTGCACTGCCCGGTCACTATCGCTACAACCAGCGCATGTACGCGCATTTCATGCAGGACGACATGCCGGCCGAACAGCGCGGGATTTTCATCGCCGGCGACGACGTGTCCTGGACGCCGGCCTGGGTCGAAGGCGCGGTTCAGACCTCGCTCAATGCGGTGTGGGGCATCATGAAACACTTCGGCGGTGCAACTCACGCCGAGAATCCGGGTCCAGGAGATGTGTTCAACGAGATTGGCCCTATCGCCCTGCCCGAGTAAGAGGAATCTGAAATGCGCGTAGCCCTTTACCAATGTCCACCGTTGCCCCTGGATGTCGCCGGCAACCTTCAGCGCCTGCATCAACTGGCGCTGGAGGCAAAGGGCGCCGACTTGCTGGTAGTGCCGGAGATGTTCCTGACCGGCTACAACATCGGCGTCGATGCCGTCAGCGTGCTGGCGGAGGTGCACAACGGCGAATCGGCGCAACAGATCGCGCGCATTGCCAAGGCCGCCGGGATCGCCATCCTGTATGGCTATCCCGAACGCTGCGAAGACGGGCAGATCTACAATGCCGTGCAACTGATCGACGCCCATGGCGAGCGCCTGTGCAATTACCGCAAGACGCACCTGTTCGGCGATCTCGACCGCTCGATGTTCAGCGCCGGTACGGACGACTTCCCCGTCGTTGAACTCAACGGCTGGAAGCTCGGCTTCCTGATCTGCTACGACCTCGAATTTCCGGAAAATACCCGGCGCCTGGCCCTGGCCGGCGCCGAACTGATCCTGGTACCGACGGCCAACATGATCCCGTTCGACTTCATCGCTGACGTCACCGTACGCGCCCGGGCCTACGAGAATCAGTGCTACGTGGCTTATGCCAACTATTGCGGGAGCGAAGGCGATATCCACTACTGTGGCCAAAGCAGCATCGCCGCACCGGACGGCAGCCGCATTGCCCAGGCGGGACTCGATGAAGCGCTGATTGTCGGTGAACTGGACCGCCAGTTGATGCTCGACTCCCGCGCCGCCAATCGCTACCTGATCGATCGCCGCCCCGAGCTTTACGGCACGCTGAACAAGCGCTGAGCCACCGTTATCCGCTAGCATTGGCACTTCTCTGTCCTGGAAGTGCTCATGCCTGCGCTGAATCCCCCTCGCCCCCACACTGAAACCCTGGCCAACGGCTTGCGGGTGACGCTGCGTCATGCCCCGGATTTGAAGCGCTGTGCGGCGGCGTTGCGGGTTGCCGCTGGCAGCCATGACGTGCCGTTGGCCTGGCCGGGCCTGGCGCACTTTCTTGAGCACCTGCTGTTTCTCGGTACCGAGCGTTTTGCCGCCGACCAGGGGCTGATGGCTTTCGTCCAGCGCCACGGCGGCCAGGTAAATGCACAAACCTGCGAGCGCACCACCGATTACTTTTTCGAGTTGCCACTGCAGGCATTTGCCGAGGGCCTGGAGCGGCTGGCAGACATGCTCGCCCATCCACGCATGGACCTGGACGACCAACACCGGGAACGGGAGGTGCTGCAGGCGGAATTCATCGCCTGGTCGCAGGATGCTGCGGCGCAGCAGCAACTGGCTTTGCTGGGCGGGCTTAGCGACGCTCATCCATTGCGCGGTTTTCATGCAGGCAACCGCGACAGCCTGCCGGTGCCGTTATCCGAGTTCCAGCAAGCCTTGCAGGATTTTTTCCAGCGCTATTACCAGACCGGACAAATGACCTTGAGCCTTGCCGGCCCCCAGAGCCTTGATGAGTTGCGGCAGTTGGCCGAAGCATTTGGCAACGTCATTGCCAAGGGCGAGAAGATCCCGCAACAAGCCCCGACGCCGCTGATGGCTGGGGCGGACAATAGTTATCAACAGGTCGGCGAGCATCGGCTGGACCTGCTGTTTGCCCTTGAAGCACTGCCCGACTCATCCGCCGAAGCGCTGGGTTTTCTGTGCCATTGGCTGAACACCGCAAAACCCGGTGGGCTGCTGGCTGAACTGCGCAAACAGGGCAGAGTTGAAAACCTCAAGGCGCACCCCCTGTACCAGTTCGCCGGGCAAGCCTTGCTGCACATTGAGTTCACACTGGCCGCCAATGCCCCGGCGACCGGAATTGGCGAACAGTTGCAGGACTGGCTGGGCTTTTTCGCCCGGCAAGACTGGCGCGGGCTGCGCGAAGAATACGCGGCGCTGCGCCAGCGCCAGCCAGGCAGCGCCTTGCAACTGGCCCGGCAGGACAGCGAAGAGCGCGAAGCAGGCTTATCCGACGCCGGTGTTGCTGCCCTCAAGGTCATTCTGGAAAAAATCGGCGCTGTGGATAACTTCGCTGGCCCGTGGCAGCTCCCCGCACCCAATCCGTTCCTGCACACCGAACCTTCGCCTTCTGGCGCCGGCTTGATTCGCGGACAAACCAGCGCTCACCGGGGCCTGCGCACCTTTGCACAAGACCGCTCACGCAGCCGTCGCGAACGCTCACCGATGCAGTTCAGCCAGGCCTTGCCGGATACCGGCGCTGAAGCGGCGCTTTACCTGCGCTGGCGCCTCGAGGGGGCACCCGGCGCCAGCCTGCAATCGCGCCTGGAAAACAACCTGCAAGCGTTGCGCGAAGACGCCGGAGAGGCTGGCGTGGACTTTTCCTTCGGCGCATCGGGCAATCAATGGCTGCTGAAAATGACCGGCCTGCAGGCACCGATGTCGACCATCCTCGAACACGCGCTGAACCTGCTGAGCCAGCCTGAAGCAGCGCTGTCACAGCCATCACCGGCCCGCCCGGCCTTGATGCCGATTCGACAGTTACTCAAGATGCTGCCCGATCTCTGCCTGGAACAATCGGCCGAATCGGACAACCTGGCGCAACTGTGGTCGGGTGCTCGCTGGACCGGCCTGGCGTGCGGTTTTTCTGCCCAAACGCAAGCGGCCATGGGCCTGGCGTTGAGTCGAGTGCCGGGTACTGCGGAGACGCAACAGGCACCGGCTTCGTCAATGCCCTCGCAACACCTGTGGAGCATCGTAGAAACCGACTCCAGCGAACACGCGCTGCTGTTGTTCTGCCCGACAGCCACCCTGGAACTGGCTGACGAAGCCGCCTGGCGGTTGCTTGCCCATGTCTGTCAGACGCCGTTCTATCAGCGCCTGCGGGTGGAGTTGCAATTGGGTTACGCGGTGTTCAGCGCCCTGCGACAGGTTCACGGGCAAACTGGGCTGTTGTTCGGTGTGCAATCACCAAACGTGGTCACTGCCCAGCTCTTGCAGCACATCGAACAGTTCCTGAGCGAGTTGCCGACGTTGATCCAGACCCTCGACGAGAGCGCCTTCATTACCCAACGCCAAGCCTTGGTGGAGCAGTTTTCCAGCGCTGCCCTGACGACAAACCAGGCCGCCGAATTGCTCTGGCAGGGCAAACTGGTCGGCCGCCCGTCGGATTATCTGACGCAATTGCCCCAGGCCATTCTGTTGACCGACCGCGCCGCGCTGCTGGCGGCTGTCCAGCATTTGAACCGGGCAGAAGGCGGCTGGCGCTGCTTGGCGAACAGCCCGGCACCCGGCGCACCTTGGCAAGCGACAAAATGATCATTACCCAGACGGTAAGGAGCTTTTTCAAAGTTTCACGGGCAATTCTTGTGAAATTTTGAGTAACATAGCAGCCTAACTATTTGGAACATCTCTGACTGGAGGTGGACTATACATATAGATAGCGCTGTCCAACCCTACCTGAAGGAGTTCAAACGATGGCCTGGACCAAACCGGCTTACACCGACCTGCGTATCGGCTTCGAAGTCACCATGTACTTCGCAAGCCGCTGATCTCTGCCCTGGCAGAATGCAGCACAACGCCTCGGTTATCCGAGGCGTTTTATTTTCAGCGTTGAAATGATGGAGCGCCCATGTTTGTCCAGATCCTAGGTTCCGCCGCTGGCGGTGGTTTTCCACAGTGGAACTGCAATTGCGAGAACTGCGCGGGTTTTCGCAACGGCAGCCTGCGGGCCGAGGCGCGCACTCAATCCTCCATCGCGATTTCCGATGACGGCGTGAACTGGGTGCTGTGCAATACCTCCCCGGACATCCGTGCCCAACTGCAAAGCTTCGCGCCCATGCAACCGGGGCGAGCACTGCGTGATACCGGGATCAGCGCAATCATCCTGATGGACAGCCAGATCGACCACACCACCGGCCTGCTCAGCCTGCGCGAGGGTTGCCCGCATCAGGTCTGGTGCACCGACATGGTCCATGAAGACCTGAGCACCGGTTTTCCGCTGTTCAACATGCTGACCCACTGGAACGGTGGCCTGAGCTGGAACCGCATCGAGCTCGACCAGAGCTTCAGCATTCCCGCCTGCCCGAACCTGCGCTTCACCCCGCTGCCCCTGCGAAGCGCCGCCCCGCCCTACTCGCCGCATCGCTTCGACCCGCATCCGGGCGACAACATCGGCCTGATCGTCGAAGACCTCAACACCGGTGGCAAACTGTTCTATGCCCCGGGCCTGGGCAAAGTCGACGCGCCGCTGCTGGAGATCATGGCTGATAGCGATTGCCTGTTGGTCGATGGCACCCTGTGGGACGACGATGAAATGCAGCGCCGTGGCGTAGGCACCCGTACCGGTCGGGAGATGGGCCATCTGGCGCAGAACGGTCCTGGTGGCATGCTCGAAGTGCTGGAGCAACTGCCAAGACAGCGCAAGGTCCTCATCCACATCAACAACACCAACCCGATTCTCGATGAGGATTCGCCGCAGCGTGCCGAGCTGGATCGGCGCGAAGTTGAAGTGGCGTATGACGGCATGAGTATTGTGCTGTAACTGATGACCCCTTCGCTGGCAAGCCAGCTCCTGCAGTTGACCGCATTCCAATGTGGGAGCGGGCTTGCTCGCGAAGACGTCCAACCAGGCACCACAGAATCCACCGGTTGTACTCCGGAGACCCGCAATGACCGACACCCCGATGTCCCCCACCGAATTCGAAGCCGCCCTGCGCGCCAAGGGCGCCTACTACCACATCTACCACCCGTACCACGTGGCGATGTACGAAGGCCGGGCGACCCGCGAGCAAATCCAGGGCTGGGTTGCCAACCGCTTTTACTATCAGGTGAATATTCCGCTGAAGGATGCGGCGATCCTGGCCAACTGCCCGGACCGCGAGATCCGCCGCGAGTGGATTCAACGCCTGCTGGACCACGACGGCGCTCCCGGTGAAGACGGCGGCATCGAAGCCTGGCTGCGCCTGGGCCAGGCCGTCGGTCTCGACCCGGACCAACTGCGCTCCCAGGAACTGGTGCTGCCCGGCGTGCGATTCGCCGTCGACGCCTACGTCAACTTCGCCCGCCGGGCCAGTTGGCAGGAGGCCGCCAGCAGCTCGCTGACGGAGCTGTTCGCCCCGCAGATCCACCAGTCGCGCCTGGACAGTTGGCCGCAGCATTACCCGTGGATCGACCCCGCCGGCTACGAATATTTCCGCACACGCCTGGGTCAGGCACGGCGCGATGTCGAGCACGGCCTGGCCATCACCCTCGAGCACTATAAAACCCGGGAAGGCCAGGAACGCATGCTGGAAATTCTCCAGTTCAAACTGGACATTCTTTGGAGCATGCTCGATGCCATGAGCATGGCCTACGAACTCAATCGCCCGCCCTATCACAGCGTGACCGGTGAGCGGGTCTGGCACAAAGGAATCACCCTATGAGTTTCGATCGCAGCAAGACCCCGACCTGGCGCCCCGGCTACCGTTTCCAGTACGAACCGGCGCAGAAAGGCCACGTGCTGCTGTACCCTGAAGGCATGATCAAACTCAATGAAAGCGCCGCGCTGATCGGCGGTTTGATCGACGGCGAGCGTGATGTCGCCGCGATCATCAACGAGCTCGACACGCAGTTCCCGGGCGTGCCCGAACTCGCGGACGACATCGAGCAATTCATGGAGGTTGCCCGTGCGCAGCACTGGATCACCCTTGACTGATCTGCCGCCCCAGCCCGAGGTTGGCCTGCCGTTGTGGCTGCTCGCCGAGCTGACCTATCGCTGCCCGCTGCAATGCCCATATTGCTCCAATCCGCTGGATTTCGCCGAGCAGGGCAAAGAGCTGAGCACTGAGCACTGGATCAAAGTATTGCGCGAAGCCCGGGAAATGGGCGCGGCGCAGCTGGGTTTTTCCGGCGGCGAGCCACTGGTGCGCCAGGACCTGGCCGAGTTGATCGCCGAGGCGCGCAAGCTGGGGTTCTACACCAACCTGATCACCTCCGGCATCGGCCTGACCGAGCAGAAAATCGGCGACTTCAAGAAGGCCGGTCTCGATCACATCCAGATCAGTTTCCAGGCCAGTGACGAGCAGGTGAACAACCTGCTGGCGGGCTCGAAAAAAGCCTTCGCGCAAAAGCTGGAAATGGCCCGCGCCGTCAAAGCCCATGGCTATCCGATGGTGCTTAACTTCGTCACCCATCGGCACAACATCGACAAGATCGACCGCATCATCGAGCTGTGCATCGCCCTTGAGGCGGACTTCGTCGAACTCGCCACCTGCCAGTTCTACGGCTGGGCGCAGCTCAATCGAGTCGGGCTATTGCCGACCAAAGAGCAACTGGTGCGCGCTGAACGCATCACCAACGAGTACCGCGCCAAGCTGGAAGCCGAAGGGCATCCGTGCAAGCTGATTTTCGTGACGCCGGACTACTACGAAGAACGCCCTAAAGCCTGCATGAATGGCTGGGGCAGTATTTTTCTGACAGTCACGCCGGACGGAACCGCGCTCCCCTGTCATGGCGCCCGACAGCTGCCCGTGCAGTTTCCCAACGTACGCGATCACAGCATGCAGCACATCTGGTACGACTCGTTCGGCTTCAACCGCTTTCGTGGTTACGACTGGATGCCCGAGCCGTGCCGCTCATGCGACGAGAAGGAAAAGGACTTCGGCGGCTGTCGCTGCCAGGCGTTCATGCTCACGGGGGACGCGAGCAATGCCGACCCGGTGTGCAGCAAGTCGCCTCAACACGGCGTGATCCTCAAGGCCCGCGAAGAGGCGGAGCACGCGACCCAGACCATTGAACAACTGGCCTTTCGCAATGAACGAAACTCACGCCTCATCGCCAAAAGCTGAACCTTTCAGCGCCGCCAACGCCGTCGCGGCAGGCATCGATTTTGCCGAACTGCAGGTCGGCGCCCATGGTTTGTTCTGGAACGAATACCGCCCGGAGGATGCCGCGTGCCGGATCTGGCAATGGCGTGATGGCGCGGCCTATTGCCTGACACCTCCCCCGTTCAGTGTGCGCAGTCGGGTGTACGAATATGGCGGTGGTGCGTTTTGCCTGACCGACGACGGCGTGGTATTCGTCAATGAGGCCAATCAGCAGTTGTATCGCCAATCATTGCCAGGCGAGACGCCCGAAGTGCTGACGTCAGGCGTATGTCGATACGGCGACTTACAGTTCGCCAATGGCCAGGTGCTGGCCGTCGAGGAAAACCGCAATGAACACCGCCTGGTGGCGATCGACCTGGCGGATGGCACACGGCATTTGCTGGCCGAAGGTGCGGATTTCTACGCCGCACCGACCTTGAGTCTCGATGGGCAGCGACTGGCCTGGATCGAGTGGAGTCGCCCGAATCAGCCATGGACCGCAACCCGCTTGATGGTCGCCCATCGCCAGGCTGATGGTGCTTATGCGGCGACCTCCTGCGTGGCAGGAGACCAGGCGCAAGAATCGCTGCAGCAACCGCGCTTCGACGGCAATGGCCGCCTGTACTGCCTGACCGATCGCGCTGGTTACTGGCAGCCTTGGGTGGAATCGGTCGACGGCCTGACGCCATTGCCCAGCGCCGCCGCCGACCACGGCCCGGCGCCCTGGCAACTGGGCGGTTGCACCTGGCTGCCACTGAGCGAGGGCAGCTACCTGGCCAGCTGGACCGAAGGCGGTTTCGGCCGACTGGGGCTGTGCGCTGCCGCGTGCGACGACTTTACCGGCGACTACAGTCGCTTCCGTCACCTTGCCATGGATGAGCAGTTCATATACTGCATCGCGGCGTCCCCCGTCAGTTCATCGGCGGTGATCGCCATCGATCGCCAGACCCGCCAGGTGAAAGTCCTCGCCGGCGGTATCGCACCGCTGCCTGCCGAGCAAATCAGTCGTCCGCAAACCCTGCGCTATCCAAGCGGCGCGGGTGAAGCCCACGGTTTTTTCTACCCGGCGATGACCGGCGAAGCGAAACCGCCATTGGTGGTGTTCATCCATGGCGGCCCGACCTCGGCGTGTTATCCGATGCTCGATCCGCGCATCCAATATTGGGCGCAACGCGGTTTCGCCGTGGCCGATCTCAACTATCGTGGCAGCAGCGGTTACGGCCGGGACTATCGACAGGCCTTGCATTTGCGCTGGGGCGAAGTTGATGTCGAAGACGCTTGCGCAGTGGTCAGCCATCTCGCCGAACGTGGCTTGATCGATGGCGACAAAGCCTTCATTCGCGGTGGCAGCGCGGGTGGCTACACGGCGCTGTGCGCGCTGGCGTTCCATCAGGTGTTCCGTGCCGGTGCCAGCCTTTATGGGGTCAGCGACCCTGTGGCGCTGGGTCGGGCGACGCACAAGTTCGAAGGGGACTACCTGGACTGGCTGATCGGTGATCCGCAGCAGGATGCCGAACGCTACGCCGCCCGCACGCCGTTACTGCATGCCGGCAACATTCGCGTGCCGGTCATCTTCTTTCAAGGAGAACTGGATGCCGTGGTGGTGCCGCAGCAGACCCGTGACATGGTCGAGGCCCTGCAGCACAACGGCATTCTGGTCCAAGCCCATTACTACGCGGACGAACGCCACGGCTTTCGCAAAGCCGATAACCAGGCCCATGCGCTGGAACAGGAATGGTTGTTCTATCGGCGGGTCATGGCGTTCGAAAACTGAAACGCTTACCGCTTGGCGATGATGTACACCGCATGCACGATCCCTGGAATGTAGCCACACAGCGTCAGCAGAATGTTCAGCCAGAACGCTCCGCCGAATCCCACTTGCAGAAAAACACCCAGTGGCGGTAACAGAATGGCGATGATGATGCGGATAAAGTCCATGCAAGCAGCTCCTGATTGAGGTGGGCTCACGTGAGCCCATATCCAATCGACCCATACCGTTGGTCAGGGTTCAGCTCGATTTATACGGCCAGTGTAGCCAGGCCATGTTTCTGAACGATGTGCCGCCGCAAAAAAAACGCCCCACGCCAAAAGAATCAGGCGTGGGGCGTGCGTTATACCGCGAGACGGTTCGGGAATTCGAGGGGCCCGCTCAGACGGCGATCCCTTTGCGGCATTGCAGCTGCGCGGTACGCACGCGGGAGAAGGCGCGGGCCAGGCGCAGCAGCATTTCATCGATGTTGGCTTTGCTTACCGTCAGCGCCGGGGTGAAACGCAGGCAGTTGGCTTGCGGCGCATCGAGCAACAGGCCTTCGTACAACGCGGCCTTGACCACGGCGTCGGCCGAGTCGTCGGACAGGGTCAGCCCCCAGAGCAGCCCTTGCCCGCGCAGTTCGCCGTGTCCATAGCGGTGGGACAAACGCTGCAGCCCTTCACGCAGGTGCTGGGCCATGTCTCCGACGTGCTCGAGAAAGCCCTTGTCCTGAACGCTGTCGAGCACCGCCAGGCCGGCGGCGGTCAGCAGCGCATTGCCATGATGGGTGCCGCTCATTTCGCCCGTTTCCAAGCAGCAGGCCTTGCCCCGCGCCAGCAGCGCCGCCACCGGCACACCACCGCCAAGCCCTTTGCCGAGCACGACAATATCGGCCCGCACGCCATAGGACTGTTCAGCCAGCAAGCTGCCACAACGCCCGACACCGGTTTGCACTTCGTCGAAGATCAGCAGGATGCCCAGCTCGCGACATAGGCGCTCGACCCCTTTGAGGTAATGTGCAGTGGCCGCGATCACCCCGGCTTCGCTCTGGATCGGCTCGAGCATGATCGCCACGGTCCGTTCATCCACCGCCGCGTGCAGTGCCGCGAGATCATTGAAGGGAACGCGGCTGAAGCCAGGCAGCTGTGGCTCGAAACGGTTGACCAGGGTCGAACCGTCCGACGCCGAAATCGTCCCCAGGCTACGGCCATGGCAAGCCTGATGGGCGACGATGATCCGCGAAGCGCCGCCGCGATGCCGTTGCCCCCATTTGCGCGCCAGCTTGATCGCCGCCTCACAGGCCTCGCTGCCGCTGTTGAGCAGATACGCCTGGTCGCTGCCAGTGCTGGCACACAGGCGCTCGGCAAGGTTGAGCATGCCGCGATTATGCAGGCCGAAACCGGGATTGATCAGCGCTTGCGCCTGCGCGGTAATGGCACTGACCAACGTCTTGGGACTGTGACCGAGACTGTTGGCGCCACCGCCCTGGGAGAAATCCAGATAGGCACGGTCATCGCTGTCCCACAACCAGGAACCCTGGCCACGGACAAACACCTGCTTGGGCCGATCGACACTGGGCATCAGGTACTCGCTGCAAAGATTGTCGTCCCTGACCGGAAAGCCATTGCCCGCCAGCAAATCATCGAGGCTTGGCGAATGTCGACGCAGGCTGAACAGATTCATCGGTTCAACCCTCGCAGAAGATTTTTTGCGTTACCTATGCAAATGCCATCGAGGCAAGGCGTGTTCATCGCGTTCCGGGGCCCTGTAAGCCTTGTGAATGCGGTTAGACTAGGGCTACACAAGGCGATGAGCCATTTCGATTTCCCAGTATTTTCGATAAGTATTACTTATGGATTTCAAGCAACTGCGTTATTTCGTCGCGGTCTATGAAGAGGGTCATGTGGGCCGGGCTGCCGAGCGGCTGTCGATTTCCCAGCCGGCACTGTCGCAGCAGATTCGTCACCTCGAACAAAACCTCGATGTAAGCCTGTTCGAACGCAGCAGCAAACGCCTGTTGCCGACCCTGGCGGCCCATACGCTGTACAACCATGCCCTGCCCTTGCTCGACGGCCTGCAACGGGCGCGCGAAGCATTGGGCAATTTCAAGGGGCATGCGCTGCGCACCCTGGCCATTGGTGTGCTGCAAACCGTGCACACCAGCCTGGTGCCACAAATGCTTGAGCGGGTGCGTAAGGCGCAGCCCCATCTGGTGGTGCAGATCTATGAACTGACCGGGCTGGAAATCGAACGACGCCTGCTGAATGGTTCGCTGGACATTGGCATCGGCTACCTGCCCCCTCGTCAGCCGGGCCTGCATGGGGTGATGTTGTACGAAGATGAACTGACGCTGGTCATCCCGGCCGACCATCCATTGCGCGAATTCAAGAAAGTCTCCATGAGCCAGGCCGCCGAATTGCCGATGTTGCTACTGGGCGAAGAGTTTCAGATACGGCAGATCTGGCAGGCGCAACTGGCCAGCCTGGGACGACGTCCGCAGGTACAGGCTGAGCTGAACAACATGGCCGGTATTCTCGACAGCCTGCCGCACACGCGACTGGCGACGGTGCTGCCCGGACGCTCGCAGAAGACCCACGGCAATCAGCAATTGTTGTGGAAACCCCTGAGCGAACCGCGGGTGCCGCTGAAAGTCGGGTTGGTCTGTCGCGATGTGCAACGGCAACAGGCCTCGCTGGCCTTGCTGCGCACGTTACTGGAGGAGGTGATCAATGGGCCGGATGAGCGGCTGAATAGCCCGCCGATACTGGATGGCCTGGGCTGAATACTTTTCTCGAGACAAAAGAAAACCCCGCCGAAGCGGGGCTTTGCAGACTGTTTCCCTGACATCCATTTCACTCCACCTTCCTGGCAGAATCCTACGTGTCCGTGTTGTTACTTTGCGCTTCCTGCGCTACGTCCATGAGAAGTAGATTAGCTGTGGATCCAATTTCAAGCTATGGGAGAACAGCAGCACGGCATGTAAGAGAATGCTTACATCAGGTTATATCGTCAGAATTGCCCGGCATCCAGCAGAAACAGCGATTCGCTACCGGCCTTCACCGACGCGCTCAACGAGTGAATGCGCGGCAGCAAGCGGGCGAAGTAGAAACGTGCGGTGCCCAGTTTGCTGGCATAGAAATCGTCCTGGGTTTCTTTACCCAAGGCGGCCTTGGCCATCAGCGCCCACATGTAGGCGTAAGCGACGTAACCAAAGGTTTGCAGGTACTCGACCGACGCCGCACCGATTTCATTCGGGTTGGATTTGGCCCGATCCAGCAGCCATGCAGTCAGTTCGTCGAGGGTGGTGACGGCGTCATTCAGCGGCTTGGTGAACTCCGCCAGATCAGCGCTGGCTGTTGCGGTGAAGTGACGAATCTCGTCGGCAAACAAGTTGTAGAACGCCCCGCCGCTGCCAACGATCTTGCGCCCGACCAGGTCCAGCGCCTGGATGCCGTTGGTGCCTTCGTAGATCTGGGTGATGCGCACGTCACGCACCAGTTGCTCCTGGCCCCACTCACGGATGTAACCGTGACCGCCAAATACCTGCTGGCCGTGCACCGTGGTTTCCAGGCCGAGATCGGTCAGGAATGCCTTGGCCACCGGGGTCAGCAAGGCCACCAGGTCTTCCGCGCGTTTACGAGTGGTGGCGTCTTCGCTGAACTTGGCGGTGTCCAGTTGCATGGCCACGTAAGTGGAAAACGCACGACCGCCTTCGTTCGAAGCTTTCATGGTCAGCAGCATGCGACGCACGTCCGGGTGGACGATGATCGGGTCAGCCACTTTGTCCTTGTTCTGCGCGCCGGTTGGCGAACGGCTTTGCAGACGATCACGAGCGTATTCAACAGCGTTCTGATACGAGCGCTCGCCGGTGGCCAGGCCCTGGATACCGACACCCAAACGCTCGTAGTTCATCATGGTGAACATCGCCGCCAGGCCCTTGTTCGGCTCGCCGACCAGGTAACCCACGGCTTCGTCGAAGTTCATCACGCAGGTCGCGGAAGCCTGGATGCCCATCTTGTGTTCGATCGAGCCGCAGTTGGCCGGGTTGCGCGCGCCCAGGCTGCCGTCGGCATTGACCATGAACTTGGGCACCAGGAACAGCGAAATGCCTTTTGGCCCGGCCGGTGCGTCCGGCAGCTTGGCCAGCACCAGGTGAATGATGTTCTCGGTCAGGTCGTGTTCGCCGCCGGTGATGAAGATCTTGGTGCCGCTGACCTTATAGGACCCGTCGGCCTGAGGCTCGGCCTTGGTGCGGATAATCCCCAGGTCGGTACCGGCGTGGGGCTCGGTCAGGCACATGGAACCGGCCCAGACGCCGGCGTACATGTTCGGCAGGTAAGCGGCCTTCAGCTCTTCGCTGGCGTGGGCGTTGATCGACAGGCAGGCGCCAGCGGTGAGCATCGGGTACAGGCCGAACGACAGGCTGGCCGAGTTGACCATTTCTTCAACCTGGGCCGAAACGGCTTTGGGCATGCCCATGCCGCCGTAGGCCGGATCGCCACCGACGCCAACCCATCCGCCTTCGGCGTAGGTCTGGTAAGCCTGTGGGAAACCAGCCGGCGTGGTGACTGCGCCGTCCGCCCAGTGGCAACCTTCTTCGTCAGCGGCACGGCTCAGGGGCGCGATGCTTTTGCTGGTGACCTTGCCGGCTTCTTCGAGAATGGCTTCGACGGTTTCTGCATCAACAGTCTCGGCCAGTGCTGGCAGCTCGGCCCAGAGTTTGGCGACCTCGAACACTTCATTGAGGACGAAGCGCATATCGCGCAGGGGCGCTTTGTAGTCAGCCATGGCAAACCTCGCAAGATCTAAACAGGTGAATCGTAGGAATGATGTTTCGTTGGGTCCGAGTGTAACCCAACAACTTTTGCGACACATAGGGTCATCGCGTGACCGATTTGTAATTTTTAGTCACCAGAAAATAGATCGCAGCCTTCGCCAGCGCCAACGGAGGAATGCGTTTCCCTGTGGGCGCTGCCGAAGGCTGTGATCTCTTGCAGACTAGTCCGATTTAAAGCGCGAACAACTCCGCTGGCAGCTTCATCAGGCAATCACTGCCTGCCTCTATCGCTGCCCGATGAGCGGCAGTGCGCGGCAGCAAACGCTTGAAATAAAACTCGCTGGTGGCGAGCTTACCCTGGAAATAACCGGCATCACCGCTGCCCGAATCCAGCTGCGCCTGAGCCACCAGCGCCATGCGCAACCACAAATAGCCGAGGATGATGTAACCGCTGTACATCAGGTAATCCACAGACGCGGCGCCCACTTCATCTGGATTTCTCAGGGCGGCCATGCCGACTTTGGTAGTCAGTTCGCCCCACTGCTGATTGAGCTCGTTGAGTTGCGCCACATAACTGGCCAACTGTGGATGCCCGGCGTTCGCCGCACAGAACTTGTGGACGATTCTGGTGAAGCCACGCAGCAGCTTGCCCTGGCTGCCGAGGACTTTGCGCCCGAGCAGGTCCAGCGCCTGGATGCCGTTGGTGCCCTCATAGATCGGCGCGATGCGACAGTCACGAACCAGTTGTTCCATACCCCATTCACGAATGAAACCATGGCCTCCGAACACCTGCATGCCATGGTTGGTCACTTCCAGCCCGGTCTCGGTCATGAAGGCTTTGCAGATTGGCGTCAGGAAGGCCAACAGGTCTTCGGCGTCCTGGCGCGCCGTTGCATCCGCGCTAAGGTGCGCAACGTCGAGTAATTGCGCAGTGAAGTAAGTCAGTGCGCGGTTGCCTTCGTTGAAGGCTTTCATGGTCAGCAACATACGGCGCACGTCCGGATGCACAATGATCGGGTCAGCGGCTTTTTCCGGAGCCTTGGGACCTGTCAGCGCGCGCATCTGCAAACGGTCGTTGGCGTACTTGATCGCGCCCTGGAAACTTGCTTCGCCCAGACACAACCCCTGCATGCCGGTGCCAAGCCGCGCGTGGTTCATCATGGTGAACATGCAGTTGAGGCCTTTGTTCGCTTCCCCGATCAAGAAGCCCTTGGCCCCGTCGAAGTTCAGCACGCAGGTGGCCGAGGCCTTGATTCCCATCTTGTGCTCGATGGAGCCGCAGGAAACGCCATTGCGTTCGCCCGCTTCACCCTGGGCATCGGGCAGGCACTTGGGCACGATGAACAGCGAAATGCCTTTGGTCCCGGCCGGCGCATCCGGCAGCTTCGCCAACACCAGGTGAATGATGTTGGCGCTCAGGTCGTGCTCGCCGGCGGAGATGAAGATCTTGCTGCCGGTGATCGCGTAGCTGCCGTCGGCCTGGGGCACGGCGCGGGTCTTGATGATGCCCAGGTCGGTGCCGCAATGGGCTTCGGTCAGGCACATGGTGCCGGTCCATTGGCCGGCGGTGAGTTTGCTCAGGTAGGTGTTTTTCTGCTCCTGCGTACCATGGGCGTGGATCGCCGACATGGCGCCGTGGGTCAGCCCCGGATACATGCCCCAGGACGTGTTGCTGGAACCCACCATTTCGCTGATGACCAGCCCCAGTGAACTGGGCAGACCCTGGCCGCCATACGCCGGATCAGCTGCCAGTCCATGCCAGCCACCTTCGACGTATTGGGCGAAAGCCTGCTTGAAGCCTGCAGGCGTGGTGACCTCGCCGTTGTTGAAATGGCAGCCCTCTTCGTCGCCACTGCGGTTGAGTGGTGACAGCACGTTCTCACAGAATCTTGCGCCCTCTTCGAGGATCGCATCGATCATGTCCGGGCTGGCATCGGTGGCGCCGAGGGCTGCGTAGTTGCTGTGAAAATCGAAGACGTGGTCAATCAGAAAGCGCATGTCGCGCAGGGGAGCCTTGTAGTCGGGCATGGTCATTTCTCCGGCAGCAGATGACTCAAACCTACTGCCGCATCCCACCCCTTCACAATTACAGTCCAGACGCTGAATGCGCCGTTATCACTCAACCGTAGCGGCGTCCATGCGCACGGCGCCACGGCGGTTCTGTCCGAACGCCATGACGCAGTTGCGCCCGGCGCCCTTGGCGCTGTAGAGCGCCTGGTCCGCGGACTTGAGCACTTGCTCGGGCGCGCGTTGCTCCACCCGTTCGGCAACGCCGATGCTGACCGTCACCGATACACTCGAGGCACTGGCGCCTGCGCGACGCTGGCGGCCCTGATTGTCATCCTGAGGACGACTGTCCTGATTGCGCAGATGAATGTTGTAGGTGGCGATCGCCTCGCGAATGACCTCCAGGTGCGGCAGGCACTCGTCCAAGGTCTTGCCTGCAAACACCAGGGCGAATTCCTCACCGCCGTAGCGATACGCCTTACCGCCGCCGCCGATTTTCGACAGCTTGCTGGCGACCAGTCGCAGCACCTGGTCCCCCACGTCGTGCCCGTGGGTGTCGTTGAATTTCTTGAAGTGATCGACGTCACTCATGGCCAACACATAGTTGCGTCCCAGGCGCTGCATCCGCTCATTCAATGCACGGCGTCCCGGCAGTCCGGTGAGTTCGTCACGGAAAGCCATCTGATAGGCCTCATGGGCAACGGCGGCGGCGATCATCAGCATCACCTGGCTGCACATGATGTTCAGGGTGAAGGGCAGGATGAAGGTTTTCGGCAACATCCAGAACAGGCCGAGCAACCCCACCAGCTGCGCAGCATGCAGGGGCCTTGGGTGGCGCCAATACTGGTAGGCCAGCAGCAGGAATGCGGCGATGAACACCGGATAGGACAATTGGATCAGGCTCATCCAGGCGCCGTGCAAGGCAGGCCAGCGAATCTCCGCCAGCCACACCAGCAACACCTGTGGGTAACTTTGTTCAAGGGCCAATGCCACGCTGCCAACGGCCAGCAGCACAGCAAAACGGGCAACCATGTCCTGGAACAGATGCGTACGTTCCTGCCACGCGGCGAACACGCCGAACAGCAACGGCAACAGCAGGCAACATAGATGAAAAACCACTGCAGCGTCTTCGCGCACCTTGCCGTGGTCGCGGTAGTAATCGGTCTGGGTGTCGAGCAGGAAGTAGGCGATGTACACCGTGACCATCAGAAACAGCTCACGCTGGCGTCGGTAAACCGCACAATAGGCACCGCCGAGCAACAGCACCAAGGTAGGAAGCACCTGGAACAGCGACGTGAAGAAAACGTTCAGCTCCCTGACGTAGGCAGCCGCTAGCCCCGCCAGCAACAGCAGCAGTGATGGCAAAAAGTGACTCACACGTGCAGGGGAAGAACGCGGCAAGGGTAAGGCTCCGACCCGTCATATCAGTGATGGCAATGTGCCCATAACTGTAACGGCAGAAACCCGGACTTTCTTAGCCAATTACCGAGGTATTTTCAAAACAGCGTCGTCGGCGGCACAAAAAAGCCGCCATTCCCGAAGGAACAGCGGCTTTGGAGAAACGCGTCGGGACTTAGTAGCCCAGCGCGAAATCTTCTTCTTTCATGTCCATCAGGTTGTTGGCGCCCGACAGCATGGTTGCAACGTGAGTACGGGTACGCGGCAGGATGCGCTGGAAGTAGAAGCGTGCAGTCTGCAGCTTGGCGGTGTAGAACGCCTCTTCGGAAGTGCCGGCAGCCAGTTTCTCGGCAGCCAGGCGCGCCATGTCAGCCCAGAAGTAGGCCAGGCAGGCGTAACCGGAGTACATCAGGTAATCCACGGAGGCCGCGCCAACTTCTTCGCGATCCTTCATGGCAGCCATGCCGACCTTCATGGTCAGCTCGCCCCATTCCTTGTTCAGCGCAGCCAGCGGTGCGACGAATTCCTTGACGGCTTCGTTGCCTTCGTTGGTCTGGCAGAACTTGTGGACGATCTTGGTGAACCCCTTGAGGGCCTCGCCTTGAGTCATCAGCACTTTACGGCCCAGCAGGTCGAGTGCCTGGATACCGGTGGTGCCTTCGTACAGCATCGAAATACGGCTGTCGCGAACGTTCTGCTCCATGCCCCACTCGGCGATGAAGCCGTGGCCGCCGTAGATCTGCACGCCATGGTTGGCGGACTCGAAACCGACTTCGGTCATGAAGGCCTTGGCGATTGGCGTCATGAACGCCAGCAGGGCATCGGCCTTCTTCTTCTCTTCTTCGTCCACGCCGTACTTGACGATGTCGACTTGCTTGGCGGTGAAGTAGACCATCGCGCGGTTGCCTTCGGCGAACGCCTTCATGGTCAACAGCATGCGACGTACATCCGGGTGCACGATGATCGGGTCAGCGGCTTTGTCCGGTGCTTTCGGGCCGGTCAGCGAGCGCATTTGCAGGCGATCGCGAGCGTATTTCAAGCCACCCTGGAAGCCGATTTCGGCGTGGGCCAGACCTTGCAGCGCGGTACCCAGGCGAGCGGTGTTCATGAAGGTGAACATGCAGTTCAGGCCTTTGTTCGCCGGGCCGATCAGGTAACCGGTTGCCGCGTCGAAGTTCATCACGCAAGTGGCGTTGCCGTGGATGCCCATCTTGTGTTCCAGGGAACCACAGGACACCGCGTTACGCGCACCGATCGAACCGTCGGCGTTCGGTAGGAACTTCGGCACGATGAACAGCGAAATGCCTTTGGTGCCAGCCGGCGCATCCGGCAGGCGCGCCAGCACGATGTGGACGATGTTGTCGGCCATGTCGTGTTCACCGGCCGAGATGAAGATCTTGGTGCCGGAGACTTTGTAGGAACCGTCGGCCTGAGGCTCGGCCTTGGTGCGCAGCATGCCGAGGTCGGTACCGCAGTGCGGTTCGGTCAGGCACATGGTGCCGGTCCATTCGCCGGATACCAGCTTGGTCAGGTAAGCCTCTTGTTGCTCAGGCGTACCGTGCTCGGAAATAGTGTTCATCGCGCCGTGGGACAGGCCCGGGTACATACCCCACGACCAGTTGGCTTCGCCAACCATTTCGCTGACCGCCAGCCCCAGGGACTCAGGCAGGCCCTGGCCGCCGTGCTCTACGTCGTGGGCCAGGCTCGGCCAGCCGCCTTCGACGAATTGCTTGTACGCTTCTTTGAAGCCAGTCGGGGTCTTAACACCGGACTCGCTCCAGGTGCAGCCTTCGGTATCGCCCACACGGTTCAGAGGAGCCAGCACCTGCTCACAAAACTTGGCGCCTTCTTCAAGAATGGCGCTAACCATGTCTGGAGTTGCGTCTGCACAAGCCGGAAGGCTCTGATAGTGCGCTTCGTAGCCGAGCAGTTCGTCACGAACGAAGCGAATATCACGCAAGGGGGCCTTGTAGTCAGGCATAGCGATAAACCTCTGCTGATGTAACCGGGAATGAGCGACCGTTGTCGAAACGATCAAACAGTTGTTTGAAACATACGTTTACGCCTAAATCTTGTCAAGTACCGATCTTTTGCCATTCGTCATTCCATGACCAATCAGCGCGCACGCGGGCCTGACGCCGTTGGCCTGAGCAACGCGCAGCGCGAGAAAGTATTGGATAGCAGGACTCACGCTGAAAGCGTACCCGTCAGACGGTGCGCTTTCAGCGTGAGTTCAGGCGTAGGTGTCGATCAGGGTGCCGAGCATTTCATCAGAAGCCTTGGCGACTTTAGTGCCCAACTCCACCCCAAACCTGCCTTCAGCCATTGCGAGATTGTGGCTCACGAGGTCCGACTGCTGGCTGCGGTCGACCGAACGCAGGCGATCGGCCTGGGCTTCGGAAGACTGGCTGGTCACCGAACGCTCGATCGTGGTGTTGGCAATTTGGCCGGCGGCTTGATCGACACGGTTCTGCCCCGTCTGAACAGTGCTCAAACCGGCATAAAAAGCGGTATTTCCCGAGATTTCCATGGAAGCGCTCGTCCTTGCAAAGAGTCATCAACACTCATTGAAGCAGACTTACCGGGGAATGGCCCGTCAAAAACACTAATGGCACAGTGCCGCGTCATAGCCAGATACCTAGTCCAGGAGATCCAGTTCCAGGTGCTCTGCTACCGCTTCAGCCGTGACCATCTTGAGCTTCGGCACTCGCCCCAGGCATGGCGCCGGGAGCCGCTCGGCGAGGGTGGCGAGGTTCTCTTCCAGGCGTGCGGTCTTCGGGTCGATGATATTCGCCACCCATCCCGCCAACTGCAAACCGTCCCGGGCAATCGCCTCGGCCGTCAGCAACGCGTGGTTGATGCAGCCCAGGCGCACACCGACCACGAGGATGACCGGCAGGCCCAGCGCCTTGGCCAGGTCCGACAGGTTGTCCTGGTCTGCCAATGGCACGCGCCAGCCTCCAGCACCCTCGATCAGGGTGAAATCAGCCTGCATGTCGAGTATCTCTCGCATTGGCGTGAGCAGCGATTGCACGGTCAACGCAATGCCGGCCTCGCGCGCGGCCAGGTGCGGCGCAATTGCCGGCTCGAGCGCCAGCGGATTGACCTGGGTGTAGGTCAAGGGCAGCGAGCACTCCGCCAAAAGCGCCAGCGCGTCAGCATTGCGCAGGCCCTTGGGCGTCACCGAACAGCCAGAGGCTACCGGCTTGCCCGCTGCCGTGCTTAACCCGGCCGATCGGGCGGCATGCAGCAAGCCGGCGGCAATCGTGGTTTTTCCGACATCGGTATCGGTACCGGTGATGAAATACGCGGAGCTCATAAGGGTTTCTCCAAAACGGCGTACACCACTTGATAAGTCGCCGGCAGGCCTTGGGCCTGACGAAACTGCTCATAAGCCTCGACCAGGCCGAGAATCCGCGCCCGACCGGTCAACCCACCCGGTCGCCCGGGGTTCAGGTTGTGTGCCCCCAACGCCTTGAGTTCATGGGTCAGGCTGCGCACATCCGGGTAATGCAGCACATGCGCACGGTTTTCCAGGCTGATCGCCCGCAGGCCGCTGGCTGCGCAAAGCTGTTGATAAACGGCGAACTCGCGGAAGCGGTTGACGTGCACCATGCCATCCACCTGACGCCAGCTGTCACGCAGTTCGAACAACGTGCCTACGCATAGACTAGCAAATGCGAAAACGCCCCCGGGTTTGAGTACCCGATGCGCCTCGCTGAGTACCGAAGCGAAGTCCGCACACCACTGCACCGCGAGGCTGGAGAAAATCAGATCGCACGTCCCATCACGCAACGGCATTCGCTCGGCGTCGCCGGCGATGAAGTGTGTGGCGCCGCCCAAAGGCCTGGCGTGGTTGAGCATGCCTTCGGCGATGTCCAGCGCCACGCCGTGCCCTGCGGGAAAACGCTCGCCCAGCGCGCGGCTGAAATGCCCGGTGCCGCACCCCAGGTCCAGCCATCGCCCTGACACGAAATCATCGGGCAAACGGCGGAGCAATTGGCTGCCGACATCACGCTGCAATTCGGCCACGCTGTCGTAGCTTGCCGCCGCACGGGAAAAAGAGGCGGCTACCTGGCGCTTGTCAGGCAAAGCGCCGGGCAGTTGGGGAAGAGATAAATCAGTCATCGCCGCACTCATGCAAAAAGGCCTGGATCGCCCCCGCCACACCGTGGGGATTTTCCAGGAGAAACGCGTGACCGGCCTGTTCAATCAGACCGATTTCGACATCCGGCAGCAACGCCAGTAACGCCTCGGCGGCTTCAGCCGGCACCAGCCCGTCGAGGCCGGCATACAGGTGCAGTTGCGGACCGCGGAACGCCTGCAGGGCCTGGCGCGTGTCCAATTGTGCGAGCAGCTTCAGGCCACCCATGAGCACCGCCTCTGACGAGTGCGGCGCGCCCCCGAACAACAGCCTCGAAAAGCCGCGCGGGTCTTCGGCACCTTGGGCACAGAGCAGTGAAAAGCGCTTCAACGTCATGCGCGGATCGGCAGCGCAATCCGCCAGAAAGGCATCGAACGTTTGGTTGGGCATCGCCCATGGCCATTGTTCATGACTGACAAAAGAAGGGTTGCTCGCCAGGGTCAGCAGGCCGCAGCAACGGTCGCCACGGCGCGCCGCCAATTCGGACGCGAGCATGCCACCCAGCGACCAGCCGCCCAGCCAGGCGTCCTGTGGCAGGCTGGCGTCAAGTTCATCAAGCCAAAGTTCGAGATTGCTCGAGTCCAGCTCAGGCAGCGGCTCGATGTCCACCCGCAGGTGTTCGTCCAGGCCTTGCAAGGCGGCGGCTAGCGGCTCCAGCGGCGAAATCCCCAGCCCCCAGCCGGGTAGCAGAATCAGTCGATCACGCATGGCCAGGCTCCGGTCCCAGTCGTTGATAACAATCGGCCAGTCCCTCCAACAATAGCTGTACCTGCGCTTCGGTATGGGCGGCGGTCAGGGTCACGCGCAGTCGGGCGCTGCCGGCTGGCACGGTTGGCGGGCGTATGGCGCTCACCATCAAACCGCGCTCGCGCAGCATCTGCGACAAGCGCACTGCGCGTCCGGCGTCACCGATCATGATCGGCTGGATCGGCGTGAAGCTGTTCATCAGCTCCAGGCCGATCTGCTCGGCGCCGTGGCGGAACTGACGGATCAGTGCCTGCAAATGCTCGCGGCGCCAATGCTCGCTGCGCAGCAGCTCCAGGCTTTTCAGGGTCGCGCAGGCCAGGGCCGGGGGTTGGCTGGTGGTGTAGATGTAGGGGCGGGCGAACTGGATCAGGCTCTCGATCAACTCTTCGCTGCCGGCCACAAAGGCACCCGCGGTTCCGAACGCCTTGCCGAGCGTGCCGACCAGCACCGGCACATCTTCCTGGCTCAGGCCGAAATGTTCGACGCTGCCGCCTCCCTGGGCACCCAGGGGACCGAAACCGTGCGCGTCATCGACCATCAGCCACGCACCCTTGGCCCTGGTTTCCCGAGCCAGCGCCGGCAGGTCGGCGATGTCGCCGTCCATGCTGAACACGCCATCGGTGACCACCAGCGTATTACCGGTGGCTTTCTCCAGGCGCTTGGCCAGGCTCGTCGCGTCGTTGTGCAAATATCGGCTGAAACGTGCGCCAGACAACAGCCCGGCGTCCAGTAACGAGGCGTGATTGAGTCGGTCTTCGAGCACCGTATCGCCCTGCCCCACCAGCGCCGTGACCGCACCGAGATTGGCCATGTAGCCAGTGGTGAACAGCAGGGCACGCGGGCGACCGGTGAAGTCGGCCAGGGCTTCTTCCAGGGCGTGATGCGGGCCGCTATGGCCGATCACCAGATGCGAGGCCCCGCCACCCACGCCCCACTTGGCGGCTCCCGCGCGCCAGGCTTCGATCACTTGCGGGTGATTGGCCAGGCCCAGGTAGTCGTTGTTACAGAACGCCAGCAATGGCTGGCCGTCCACCACCACTTGCGGGCCTTGCGGGCTTTCGAGCAATGGACGTTGGCGATAGAGATTTTCAGCACGACGGGCAGCCAGGCGTGCGGCGAGATCGAAAGACATGCAGGCCTCGACTATCAAATGACACATCTCCACTGTGGGAGCGAGCCTGCTCGCGAAGAGGCCTTCACATTCAACATCAATGTCGACTGTTACATAGCTTTCGCGAGCAGGCTCGCTCCCACAGGGTTTTGCATTCCTTCAGAAGGATCAAACAGCCGCGTTATAGAACTGCTCGCTGCTCTTGTGCTCCACCAGCGCCTGTTCGATGGCGGCCTGATGCACTTCGTCGGAGTGTTCTTCGCGGGCTTCCGGCAGGATCCCCAGGCGCCCGAACAGTTGCATGTCCTTGTTGGCCTGCGGGTTAGCGGTGGTCAGCAGTTTGTCGCCGTAGAAAATCGAGTTGGCACCGGCGAAGAACGCCAGGGCCTGGGTCTGATCGTTCATCGCCTCGCGGCCGGCGGACAGGCGCACGTGGGACTTGGGCATCAGGATGCGCGCAACCGCGAGCATGCGGATGAAATCGAACGGGTCGATGTCGTCGGCATTTTCCAGTGGCGTACCGGCGACTTTCACCAGCAGGTTGATGGGCACGGATTCCGGGTGCTCTGGCATGTTCGCCAACTGGATGAGCAAATTGGCGCGGTCATCGAGGGACTCGCCCATGCCGAGGATGCCGCCGGAGCAGATCTTCATCCCCGAATCACGCACGTAGGCCAGGGTTTGCAGGCGTTCGCTGTAGGTGCGGGTGGTGATGATGCTGCCATAGAACTCTGGCGAGGTATCGAGGTTGTGGTTGTAGTAGTCCAGGCCGGCTTCGGCCAGGGCTGCGGTCTGGTCCTGATCGAGACGGCCGAGTGTCATGCAGGTTTCCAGGCCCAGGGCCTTTACGCCTTTGACCATCTCCAGCACATACGGCATGTCTTTGGCCGACGGGTGCTTCCACGCCGCGCCCATGCAAAACCGGGTGGTACCAATGGCCTTGGCGCGCGCAGCCTCCTCGAGGACTTTCTGCACTTCCATCAGCTTTTCTTTTTCCAGGCCGGTGTTGTAGTGACCGGACTGCGGACAATATTTGCAATCTTCCGGGCAGGCACCGGTTTTGATCGACAGCAGGGTCGAAACCTGGACCCGGTTGGCGTCGAAATGCGCACGGTGCACCGTCTGCGCCTGGAACAACAGGTCATTGAATGGCTGAACGAAGAGTGCTTTGACTTCGGCCAAAGACCAGTCATGACGCAGGGTTGCAGAGGTGCTGGCGCTCATGGGCGTTTCCTTTGTTTTATGCTTTGGCAGGCGACCAGGAAAATGGAATTTTCCACAGGCGCATCACAGATGTTTCGGCATATTTAAGGAAGAGCCATGCGCTGTCAACCACGATACGATAAGCAGGTTTACATCTGGTTAAAAAACAAACAGCTCTGTTTGCTGTGTGACGAACCCGCCGATGGCACCACGCCCATTTGCATGGCCTGCGAAACCGAGTTGCCCTGGCTCGGCGATCACTGCCAGACCTGCGCCCTGCCCTTGCCCGCTGCCGGCCTGACGTGCGGGCAATGCCTCAAGCAGCCGCCGGCCTTCGAACGGGTGGTCGCGCCCTGGACTTACAGCTTCCCGATCGACAGCCTGATTACCCGGTTCAAGCACAGCTCGAATTGGCCGTTTGGCCACCTGCTCGGCGAACTTCTGACTCAATCCCTGCAACATCACTTCGATAACGACCTCCCACGGCCCGACGCGCTGGTACCCGTGCCGATGGCTACCCGACGCCTGCGCCAAAGAGGGTTCAACCAGGCAGCCATGCTGGCACGCTGGCTCAGCGAGCGCCTTGGCGTTCCTACCGATGAACGGCTGTTATTAAGGCCCCAGGACACCAACGCGCAACAAGACCTGAACGCCGAGGCCCGCAAAAAGAACCTGCACCACGCCTTCGCCCTGGCGCCCGGCGCATCGGTGAAGGGTCGCCATCTGGCGCTGGTGGATGACGTGCTGACCACGGGCGCCACGACACAAGCACTGGCTCACCTGCTGATGGACGCCGGCGCTACTCGGGTCGATGTCTATTGCCTGGCGCGAACACCCAAGCCTGGTGAGTCGCCGTGACTTGACTCGCGGGGCCCGAGCGGCCAACGTCCTCACCATCGTCATAGCCCATAGCGTCTTGCCATGTCCTTGCCTACGTTGTTGTCCCAGCACATTGTCCGCCGTCCGCAACGCATTGCCCTGCTGCAACATATCGCCGAGCAAGGGTCGATCACCCGCGCAGCGAAAAGCGCAGGCCTGAGCTACAAGGCTGCCTGGGATGCCATCGATGAGCTCAACAACCTTGCGCAGAAACCGCTGGTGGAGCGCAGTGTGGGCGGCAAAGGGGGTGGCGGCGCCAAACTGTCCGCCGAAGGCGAGCGTGTGCTGCGCCTTTATCAAAAGCTGCAGGCGTTGCAGGCCCAGGTTCTGGAAGCTGCTGAAGATGCCAGCGACCTTGACCTGCTCGGTCGCCTGATGCTCAGGACCAGCGCACGCAATCAGCTACACGGCAAGGTCGTGGCTATTGAAACCCAAGGCCATAACGACCGGGTCCGCCTTGAGTTGGCCGAAGGCTTGAGCATCGCTGCGCAGATCACCCACGACAGCACCGTACGCCTGGACCTGCAACCCGGCACCGAAGTGGTCGCGCTGATCAAGGCCGGGTGGCTCGATGTGCTGGGCAGCGGCGACGAAGCAATACCAGGACACAATTGCCTCGAAGGCGTCATCGAGGAAATCCTCAATGCCGAAGACGGCCCCTGTGAAGTGCGCATCGGCCTGCCTAACGGCCAGACGCTCTGCGCCCTGGCCGAGACCTGGCATTTGCAATCGCGCGAACTGACCAGCGGAAAGCCGGTACGGGCGCAGTTCTCGCCCTCCAACGTATTGCTCGGCACCCCACTTTAAGGACAGCTGCAACAAAAGCTTCATCACCCGCCATTAAGGTGACTGCAAAATTCGCAGGGAGCCTGATGTGAGCCTATTAGAAGACAACCAACCCACCGACCTCGAACAAATGGTCGGCCTCAGCCGCCGTGGATTCATCAGCGCCGGCGCCCTGTGCGGTGCCGCCATGTTTCTCGGTGGCAACCTGCTCAGTCGCAGCGTACTGGCCGCCAGTGTCAGCGCCGGCACCAGCCGGTTGCTGGGTTTCGAAAGCATTCCCGCCGCGACCAGCGACGCGATCACCCTGCCACCCGGCTACAAGTCTTCGGTACTGATCAGTTGGGGTCAGCCCCTGGAGAAAAACGGCCCGGCCTTCGACGCGAGTGGCAACGGCTCCGCCGAGCATCAGGAAGTCCAGTTCGGTGACAACAACGACGGCATGAGCCTGTTCGCCTTCCCCGATGACAACAACCGGGCGCTGATGGCGATCAACAACGAATACACCAACTACCGCTACCTCTACCCCCATGCGGGCATGCCGCAATCGGCGCAGGAAGTGCACAAGGCCCTGGCCTGCGAAGGTGTGTCGGTGATCGAGGTGCAGCGCAAGGATGGTCACTGGCGGTTCGTCCAGGGCTCGCCCTACAACCGACGCATCCACGGCAATTCGCCGATCAACCTGAGCGGCCCGGCCGCCGGTCACGAACTGCTGAAGACCCGTGCCGATGCGCACGGCAAAAAAGTCTTCGGCACCTTCCAGAACTGTGCCAACGGCAAGACGCCGTGGGGCACCTACCTGACCTGTGAAGAGAACTTCACCGATTGCTTTGGCAGCACCAATGCCGAGCAGAAGTTCGACGCCGCGCAAAAACGCTACGGCGTGGTGGCAACCAGCAAAGACATCAACTGGCATCAACACGACCCGCGCTTCGACCTGGCGAACAATCCCAACGAACTCAATCGTCACGGCTGGGTGGTCGAGATCGACCCGTTCGATCCGAAGTCGACCCCGGTCAAGCGCACCGCGCTGGGCCGCTTCAAACATGAAAACGCCGCCCTGACTGAAACCCAAGACGGCCGCGCCGTGGTGTACATGGGCGACGATGAGCGCGGCGAGTTCATCTACAAGTTCGTCAGCCGCGACAAGATCAATCACAAGAATCCCAAGGCCAACCGCGACCTGCTGGACCACGGCACCCTGTACGTGGCGCGTTTCGACGGCGGCGATGGCAATGCCGATCACCCGAAGGGCCAAGGGGAATGGATCGAACTGACCCACGGTAAAAACGGCATCGACGCCAGCAGCGGTTTTGCCGACCAGGGCCAAGTGCTGATTCACGCGCGTCTGGCGGCCAGCGTGGTGAAGGCCACGCGCATGGACCGCCCGGAATGGATCGTCGTCAGTCCCACGGACGGACAGGTTTACTGCACCCTGACCAACAACGCCAAACGCGGCGAAGACGGACAACCGGTGGGCGGGCCAAACCCGCGCGAGAAGAATGTCTACGGGCAGATCCTGCGCTGGCGCACTGACCGCGACGACCACGCCTCGAAAACCTTCGCGTGGGATCTGTTCGTGGTCGCTGGCAACCCGCAAGTGCATGCCGGCACGCCGAAGGGCGGCTCTTCGAACATCACCCCACAGAACATGTTCAACAGCCCGGACGGATTGGCATTCGATAAGGCCGGGCGGCTGTGGATACAAACCGACGGCGATTCAAGCAACGCCGGAGATTTCGCCGGCATGGGCAACAACCAGATGCTCTGCGCTGACCCGGCGACCGGGGAGATTCGCCGGTTCATGGTCGGGCCGATTGGCTGCGAGGTGACGGGCATCAGTTTCTCGCCGGACCAGAAGACCTTGTTTGTCGGGATCCAGCATCCGGGGGAGAACGGTGGCTCGACTTTCCCCGAGCATTTGCCCAATGGCAAGCCGCGGTCATCGGTGATGGCGATTACCCGGGAGGATGGCGGGATAGTCGGCGCCTGACAGGGCCCCTTCGCTGGCAAGCCGGCTCCTACAAAGTCATGCGCGATTTCAAAAATGGCGCATGACCTGTAGGAGCTGGCTTGCCAGCGAAGGCGTCAGCACAGTCACAACCTATCCATGTCTGTCTGCGCTACCATGCCTGGCCGGACGCAGCAGCCTGCTGCGCGCAGGAGTCAGCATGGCCCACCCGTTTGAAACGCTCACCCCAGACCTCGTGCTCGATGCCGTCGAAAGCATCGGTTTTCTCAGCGATGCCCGCATCCTGGCGCTCAACAGCTACGAAAACCGTGTCTACCAGGTCGGCATCGAAGACGCCGAACCGCTGATCGCCAAGTTCTACCGCCCGCAGCGCTGGACCAACGAAGCGATTCTGGAAGAACACCAGTTCACCTTCGAGCTCGCCGAGGTCGACGTGCCAGTCGTCGCGCCGATGATCCATAACGGTGAAACCCTGCACGAACACAATGGCTTCCGTTTCACCCTGTTCCCCCGCCGCGGCGGTCGCGCGCCGGAACCGGGCAATCTCGATCAGCTGTATCGCCTGGGGCAACTGCTCGGTCGCCTGCACGCAGTGGGCTCGACCAAGCCGTTCGAGCACCGTGAGGCGCTGGCGGTGAAAAACTTCGGCCATGACTCGCTGACGACTTTGCTCGAAGGCAACTTCATCCCCCGCAGCCTGCTGCCGGCCTACGAGTCGGTGGCCAGCGACCTGCTCAAGCGTGTGGAAGATGCCTACAGCAATACGCCGCACCAGAACATCCGCATGCACGGCGACTGCCACCCCGGCAACATGATGTGCCGCGACGAAATGTTCCACATCGTCGATCTCGATGACTGCCGCATGGGCCCGGCAGTGCAGGACATCTGGATGATGCTGGCCGGCGATCGCCAGGACTGCCTGGGTCAGTTGTCGGAATTGATGGACGGCTACAACGAGTTCCACGACTTCAATCCCCGTGAACTGGCACTGATCGAACCCCTTCGTGCCCTGCGCCTGATGCACTACAGCGCCTGGCTCGCCCGGCGCTGGGACGATCCGGCATTCCCGCGCAGCTTCCCGTGGTTCGGGACTGAACGCTATTGGGGGGATCAGGTGCTGGCATTACGCGAGCAGTTGGCGGCGTTGAATGAAGAGCCGCTGAAACTCTTCTGATACCGCCTGGAACCCTGTGGGAGCGAGCCTGCTCGCGATAGCGGTTTATCAGACACTGATGTGCTGAATTTGAAATCGCCTTCGCGAGCTGGCTCGCTCCCACAGGTCATGTGTTCACAATTGGCCAACCTATTCAGGCAGGACATTCGTAGACAAATCTCCTTACAATCCCTCTTTGTTAGCTGCCTAAGCAAGGATTCTGCATGCAAGCCGCCAACCCGCGTCGCGGGTACATTCTGGGCCTGAGTGCCTACATCATCTGGGGACTTTTCCCACTCTACTTCAAAGCCATCGCCAGCGTGCCCGCGGTGGAGATCATCATTCATCGTGTGCTGTGGTCGGCGTTGTTCGGCGCCTTGCTGCTGATGGTCTGGAAACATCCGGGCTGGTGGCGCGAACTGCGGGAGAACCCGCGTCGACTGGCGATCCTGGCCCTGAGCGGCACGCTGATCGCCGCCAACTGGCTGACCTATGTGTGGTCGGTGAACAACGGGCGCATGCTGGAGGCCAGCCTCGGTTACTACATCAATCCCTTGGTCAACGTGCTGTTGGGGATGTTGATCCTCGGCGAACGGCTGCGCCGCATGCAATGGATCGCGGTGGGGCTGGCGGCGGTTGGCGTAGCGCAACAGGTATGGCAAGTCGGCAGCCTGCCCTGGGTGTCGCTGGTATTGGCATTGACCTTCGGTTTCTACGGGCTGATTCGCAAGCAGGCGCCGGTCAAGGCACTCCCGGGCCTGGTGGTCGAAACCTGGATGCTGGTGCCGATCGCGCTGGCCTGGTTGCTGCTCAATCCAACCGCCAGCAGCGCCCAGGCTGAATTCTGGACCACCTCCGAGGCCTGGTGGCTGGTGGCTGCCGGCCCGGTGACGCTGGTGCCGCTGGTCTGTTTCAATGCCGCCGCGCGCCATCTGCCCTACACGACGCTGGGATTCCTCCAATACCTGGCGCCCACCCTGGTGTTGCTGCAAGCCGTGTTGCTGTTTGGCGAGCACCTGTCGTCCAGCACGCTGGTCGCGTTCATCTTCATCTGGGCCGGCCTTGCGGTTTACAGCATCGATGCCTGGCTCAGCTTGCGTCGCCGCCGCTGATCAAAAAACGCACAAACCTCTGCAGGCCACGTTCTCCGTGGCCTGCGCCGATCCTTCCCAAGGTTATCCACAGCGTGATCCCCGCCGTTTGTGCGCAAGTGACTGAAACTGCTGGTTTTTTGATCAATCTTTTAGAAGCACCGGCCAGCGTGGCCTGGCGGGCTGTCTCTACAGGTTATCCACAGGCAGGTGCACGTTTAAACTGGATAACCTTTTCAAGGTTCACTGCGCAGGACCAACTCCACCATCAGATCGTCCGCCAGGGTTTCCAGGCGCGATTGCAGCACGTCCAGAGACAACGTCAACGGCACCGCCAGTATCGCTTCGGCATGGAATAACGGCTCGCTGCTCATGGGCGCCGGACGCACCTCCGTCACCAGTCGTTCCAGGTTTACCCCTTGCTCACTGAGCAAGCGCGTGATGTCGCGCACGATCCCCGGCCGGTCATTGCCCACCAGTTCCATGGCGATCGGTTTCCAGGTACACGATTGTTCGATGCCGCTTTCGGCGATCAGTACGCGAATGCCCTGGGCCGACAATCCTTGCAAGGCATCAACCAGTGAATCGTAGGATTCCGCCGGCACCCCGACCCGAAGGATCCCGGCGAATTGCCCGGCCATGCGTGACATGCGGCTTTCCAGCCAGTTGCCCCCCTGCTCGGCGATGCATTGGGCAATGCGCTCGACCTGCCCAGGCTTGTCCGGTGCAAAAACAGTGAGTACGAGGTGGTCCATGGCGCAGCCCTCTTTTGTTATTGAAAGAGAAGTATAGGCAAGGGGTAATCCTGTGTTGAATCGGCTGACGCCTTCGCAGGCAAGCCTGCTCCTACAGTCACAAATGTGTACAACTTTTTATATTTAACTGGAACAATCTCATGGTTTTTTGAGAACATCCCGATCCCCGACGTGACTGCAATGCGTCATGGGGTCGCAGAACGACGTAATTAGTCTAATTTTCACAACCGCAACTCATCATGTAGTATGCCGCTGCGCGCACTACATAACGTTGGATCGATGTCTGCCACAGGCGCAGTCGCATCCCTGAAAGCCCTGTCAGCAAGGCCTTAAAGCCGTTGATTGGTCCCCACCCAGCCGTCAGAAATGGCATGTACTGGTCGCAGGGTTTGTGGTTTAAATGGCCAGAGGCTTCATTGTTAAATTGAAGAGCTGAAAAGCGAAATAGCTGAGCAGAGTGAGGCAAGCAATGACTGAACACGTTCAAGTCGGTGGCCTGCAGGTCGCCAAAGTCCTGTTCGACTTCGTGAACAACGAAGCCATTCCCGGTACCGGCCTCACCGCCGATAAGTTCTGGGCCGGTGCCGACAAGGTCATTCATGACCTGGCGCCGAAGAACAAAGCCCTACTCGCCAAACGCGATGATTTCCAGGCTCGTATCGATTCCTGGCACCAGGAACGCGCCGGCCAGGCGCACGACGCCGTGGCCTATAAAGCCTTCCTGCAAGACATCGGTTATCTGCTGCCAGAAGCGGCCGATTTCCAGGCAACGACGCAAAACGTCGATGAAGAAATCGCCCGCATGGCCGGTCCACAGCTCGTGGTGCCGGTGATGAACGCCCGCTTCGCGCTCAATGCGTCGAACGCCCGCTGGGGTTCGCTGTATGACGCGCTCTACGGCACCGACGCCATCAGCGAAGCTGACGGCGCGGAAAAAGGCAAAGGCTACAACAAAATTCGCGGCGACAAGGTCATCGCCTTCGCCCGCGCCTTCCTCGACGAAGCGGCACCTTTGGCGGCCGGTTCCCACGTCGACTCCACGCACTACAAAATCGTTGATGGCAAACTGGTGGTCGCCCTCAAAGGCGGCAGCAACAGTGGCCTGCGCAACGACGCCCAGCTGATTGGTTTCCAGGGCGATGCCTCGGCGCCGACCGCGATCCTGCTGAAAAACAACGGCTTGCACTTCGAGATCCAGGTCGATGCCAGCACCCCGGTCGGCCAGACCGACGCTGCCGGTGTCAAAGACATCCTGATGGAAGCCGCGCTGACCACCATCATGGACTGCGAAGACTCGGTCGCCGCTGTCGACGCCGATGACAAGGTGGTGATCTACCGCAACTGGCTCGGCCTGATGAAGGGCGACCTGTCGGAAGAAGTCGCCAAGGGCGGCAAGACGTTTACCCGCACCATGAACGCCGACCGCACCTACACCGGTGTGGACGGTAACGCGGTGAACCTTCACGGGCGGTCGCTGTTGTTCGTGCGCAACGTTGGTCACCTGATGACCATCGACGCGATCCTCGACAAGGACGGCAACGAAGTACCGGAAGGTATCCTCGACGGCCTGGTGACTTGCCTGGCAGCGATGCACAACCTGAACGGCAATACTTCGCGCAAAAACACCCGCACCGGCTCCGTCTACATCGTGAAGCCGAAGATGCACGGCCCTGAAGAAGCGGCGTTCACCAACGAGCTGTTCGGGCGCATCGAAGATGTGCTGGGCCTGCCGCACAACACCCTGAAAGTCGGCATCATGGATGAGGAGCGCCGTACCACTGTCAACCTCAAGGCCTGCATCAAGGCCGCCAGCGAACGCGTGGTGTTCATCAACACCGGTTTCCTCGACCGCACAGGTGACGAAATCCACACCTCCATGGAAGCCGGCCCGATGGTGCGCAAGGCAGACATGAAGGCGGAAAAATGGATTGGCGCCTACGAGAACTCCAACGTCGATATCGGCTTGAGCACCGGCCTGCAAGGTCGCGCGCAAATCGGTAAAGGCATGTGGGCGATGCCGGACCTGATGGCCGCGATGCTGGAACAGAAAATCGCTCACCCATTGGCCGGTGCCAACACCGCTTGGGTGCCTTCGCCGACCGCTGCTGCGCTGCATGCACTGCACTACCACAAGGTCGACGTGTTCGCCCGCCAGGCCGAATTGGCCAAGCGTGCCCACGCGTCGGTGGACGACATCCTGACCATCCCACTGGCAGTGAACCCGCAGTGGACCGCCGAACAGATCCAGAACGAACTGGACAACAACAGCCAGGGCATCCTGGGTTATGTGGTGCGCTGGATCGACCAGGGCGTTGGTTGCTCGAAGGTGCCGGACATCAATGACGTCGGCCTGATGGAAGACCGTGCCACGCTGCGTATTTCCAGCCAGCACATCGCCAACTGGCTGCGTCATGGCATCGTCACCGAAGAGCAAGTGATGGAAAGCCTCAAACGCATGGCGCCGGTGGTGGACCGCCAGAACGCCGGCGACGCGCTGTACCGTCCGCTGGCACCGAACTTCGATAGCAACATCGCCTTCCAGGCGGCCGTCGAGTTGGTAGTGGAAGGGACCAAACAACCGAACGGCTATACCGAGCCGGTCCTGCACCGACGTCGTCGCGAGTTCAAGGCTGCCAATGGCCTTTGAGTAAGCGATAGCGTGGGAACGAAAAAGCCCTGATCGAAAGATCAGGGCTTTTTCATGTGCGGTAAACCTGAAGGAGCCGCTTGCTGGCTCCTACAGATGGGTCAGGGATCCATGCCCAACTCATGCTTGACCAACCCCAGCAATTTGCCGCTATCAATGGGCTTGAGCAGGAAGTCCACCACACTCAGGTGCATCGCGGCGATGGCGTCTTTCACGTCGGCGTCGCCGGAGACGATGATGATCGGCATTGCCGCCCGAACCGACTCACGAACTTGACGAATCAGCTCCAGGCCATCGACATGACCCATGCGCAGGTCGGTGATCACCAGACCAATCGAGGGTTTCTCTTCCAACATCTTGAGTGCGGCTTCACCACTGGCCGCCGTCATGCAACGAATGCCGTCCAGGGCCAGAATCTCTGACAGTAACTCACGAGCGTCCTTGTCGTCGTCGACGATCAGCACCCGCTGCGGCGGCAAGTCGGGTTCCAGCATGACTGCACTAAGCGCCTCGCGCTCGGCATCACTCAAAATATCGTGGTCGGACATGGCATTCTCTACATGTTCAAGTCAATTCCCTAGCACAGTGGTGAGACATCGCTAAGCACACCACCAATGTGCACTCCGTCGGAAAATTTTCCAATAGGGGCAAGGTGAGGTTTTTCTCACGTTTGGGTAGGGTTTTTCCGACGCTGCATCACGTTTGCGGCCTACCTAGACTTACGTCCAATGGGCACCTCGACCTTAGGGGCCGACCATGGACGAGTCATCCGACAACAACAATTCAAAAAAAGACTGCGGTAATGGTTATGAGTAAAGCGGACGCCTTCACCCAGGCAGGGAAAACCGCGGTGTTGCAGAACATCCAGGGCACTTTGCAATTCCTTCAGCGCTTCCCGCCCTTCAACCAGATGGAACACGCCCACCTGGCGTATCTGGTCGAGCAATGCCAATTGCGCTTCTACGCTCCCGGCGAAAGCATCATCAAGCCCGCGGACGGCCCGGTTGAGCACTTTTACATCGTCAAGCAGGGTCGAGTGGTCGGCGAACGTCCGCACACGGCCAAGGGTGGCACCGAAACCACTTTTGAGATCACCACCGGCGAGTGTTTCCCCCTCGCTGCGTTGTTGGGTGAGCGTGCGACCCGCACCGAACATCTCGCCGCCGAAGACACCTTTTGCCTACAGCTGAACAAACTTGCATTCATCAAGTTGTTCGCCATTTCCGGTACCTTCCGCGACTTTGCCCTACGAGGCGTGAGCAGCCTGTTGGATCAGGTCAATCAGCAGGTTCAGCAAAAAGCCGTGGAAACCCTCGGCACCCAATACTCGCTCAACACCCGCCTGGGTGAATTGGCCATGCGCCATCCGGTGACGTGCAGCCCGAACACGCCCCTGCGCGAAGCCGTGACCCAAATGCACGAGCAGCAGGTCGGCAGCATCGTGATCGTCAATGAACACAAGGCGCCGCTGGGTATTTTCACCCTGCGCGATTTGCGCCATGTGGTGGCCAACGGCACCGGTGATTTCAGCGAGGCGATCGAGCGGCACATGACGCCGTCGCCGTTTTACCTGTCTCCGGACCACAGCGCCTTCGATGCCGCGATTGCAATGACCGAGCGGCATATCGCCCACGTCTGCCTGGTCAAGGATCAGCGCCTGTGCGGCGTGGTCTCGGAACGCGATCTGTTTTCCCTGCAACGGGTCGACCTGGTGCATCTGGCGCGCACCATCCGCAGCGCCCAGCGCGTGGAAAACCTGGTGCTGCTGCGGGGTGAGATCGGTCAACTGGTGGAACGCATGCTGGCCCATGGTGCGTCTTCGACCCAGATCACGCACATCATCACCCTGCTCAACGACCACACGGTGTGCCGCGTGATCGAACTGACCCTTGCCGAGAAAGGTGACCCTGGCATCCCGTTCAGCTGGCTGTGTTTCGGCAGCGAAGGTCGCCGCGAACAGACGCTGCACACCGACCAGGACAACGGCATTCTGTTCGAAGCGCGGGACGCGGCCCACGCCGCCGAGATTCGCGGAAAACTGCTGCCCATCGCCCATCAGATCAACCAGAGCCTGGCGCTCTGCGGTTTCACCCTGTGCAAAGGCAACATCATGGCCGGCAATCCCGAGCTGTGCCTGTCCCGAGCCGAATGGGCCCGGCGCTTTTCTGCGTTCATACGCGAGGCCACGCCGGAAAACCTGCTGGGATCGAGCATCTATTTCGATTTGCGCGTGGTTTGGGGCAGCGAGCAAGGCTGCGAACAGTTGCGTCGGGGGATTCTCGACCAGGTGGCCGACAACCGCTTGTTCCAGCGCATGATGGCTGAAAACGCGTTGCGCAATCGTCCTCCCGTAGGACGTTTCCGCGAGTTCGTGCTGGCGCGAAAAAATGGCGAGAAAGCGACCCTGGACCTGAAAGTCCAGGGCCTGACCCCCTTCGTCGACGGGGCGCGGCTACTCGCCCTCGCCCACGGCATCGAAGCGAACAACACGCTGGAGCGCTTTCGTCAGCTGGTGGCCAAGGAAGTCATCGAGCCACTGGACGGCGCGGCGTACGAAGAGGCGTATCACTTCATCCAGCAAACCCGCATGCAGCAACATCAGTTGCAGACCCGGGAGAATTTGCCCTACTCCAACCGTGTCGACCCGGACAGCCTCAATCATCTGGATCGACGCATCCTGCGTGAATCCCTGCGCCAGGCTCAACGCCTGCAAAGCAGCCTGGCCCTGCGGTACCAACTATGAGTCTGTTTTCATGGCTGCGCCCCGCCGGCCCGAGCTTGTCCGCAGACCTGCAACAGCGCCTGCAACACCTGCCGACGGTCGGCGGATTGAGTGAATGCAGCCTGCGCGAGCAGCGCTGGGTCGTGCTCGACCTGGAAACCACCGGGCTGAACATGAACAAGGACCGCGTACTGTCCATTGGCGCGGTGGTGATCGAGGATGGCGCGATCGATTTCAGTCGGCAGTTCGAGCGCACGTTGCAATGCGCCGAACTCAAGCTCGGTCCCAGCGTGTTGATTCACGGCCTGGGGCCCAGTGCCATCGCCGCTGGCAGCGATCCGGCCGAGGCGCTGCTCGAATTCATGGAGTTTGTCGGCGACAGCCCGGTGCTGGCCTTTCATGCGCCCTTCGACCAGCACATGCTTGGTCGCGCATTGAAAGATCATTTGGGCTACAAGTTGCAGCATACCTTTCTGGATGTCGCGGACATCGCCCCGCTGCTGTGCCCGCAGGCCAATATCCGCGAGGCCGGCCTGGACGAGTGGATCGACTGGTTCAAACTGGAAGTCTTCGAACGTCACAACGCCAGCGCCGACGCCCTGGCCACGGCCGAACTGGCACTGATCCTGTTCAGCCGCGCGCGCCAGCAGCAGATTCATAGCCCGCGGAACCTGCAGCAGCGGTTGAATCAGTGGAAGCGGCGGCAGCAAACGCACTCCTATTAACACCACCACTCCCCCTGTAGGAGCGTCGACCGGCTACTCCTACAGGGACCTACGACACCCTCCTACCCGACCGGCGTCAATTGCTTACCTTCCTCGCCTCTGACACAATCGCGAACAATTCTCGTTAGTTAACACTTCCTAATCGGTGATGCTGCGTGTCGTCAGTCCCAAGCCCCCAAAGTGAGCTCGTCGGTGCGTTATATCGCGACCACCGCGGTTGGCTATTGGCCTGGCTACGTCGCAATGTCACCTGCCCGCAACGGGCCGAAGACCTGAGCCAGGACACCTTTGTGCGCCTGCTCGGACGCGAGGAACTGAAAGAGCCGCGCGAGCCGCGGGCGTTCCTGGTGGCGATCGCCAAGGGCCTGCTGTTCGACTACTTCCGCCGCGCCGCGCTGGAACAGGCCTACCTCACCGAATTGATGCTGATTCCAGAAACCGAACAACCCTCGGTGGAAGAACAGCAAATGATCCTCGAAGACCTGAAAAACATCGATCGCCTGCTGGGCAAGCTGTCGAGCAAGGCCCGCGCGGCGTTTCTCTTCAATCGTCTCGATGGCCTTGGCCACGCAGAAATCGCCGAGCGCCTCGGGGTATCGGTGCCGCGGGTGCGCCAGTACCTGGCCCAGGGCATTCGTCAGTGCTACATCGCCTTGTACGGTGAGCCGACATGAACCCGGTCAGTTCCAAGCCGGTGTCGGCGCAGGTGCTCGATGCCGCCATCGCCTGGCAACTGTCCCTGGACTCCGGCAGCCCGGTGGAACGCGAAGAGTTCGCCAAATGGCACGCGGCGCACGAAGAACACGCTCGCGCCTGGCGCCAACTGGGCATGCTCGACCAGCGTTTCAGCGTCGCCAGCGGCCCCGCCCGCACCGCCCTGCTGCAATCGCGCGAAGGCATTCGCCGCCGGGTACGCAAGCTCGGCAGCGGCCTGGCCAGCGTCATTGCGGTGTTCGGGTTGGCGCTGTTTGCCGGTGAGCGTTACCTGCCGATCGACTATTGGCTGGCTGACCAGCGCACCGCCACCGGCGAACAACGCACCCTTCGCCTGGACGATGGCACCCTGATCAACCTCAACACCCACAGTGCGGTAGACGTACGTTTCGATGAGAAGCAGCGACTGGTCGTTTTGCAGGAAGGCGAGATCCTTATCGAAACCGGTCACGGCGATGCACGGCCATTTATCGTTGAAACCCGCGAAGGCCGCATGCGTGCCTTGGGCACGCGGTTCCTGGTCAAGCGTGAAGAGCAAGGCACGCGCTTGAGCGTGCTGCAATCGGCGGTGGCCGCCCATCCGCAATCGAGTCCTGACGAGCAGATTCTGCGCGAGGGCCAGCAAATGCTGATCCGCAGCGACGGCCTCGGCCCGATTGCCGCGCTTGACCTCGGCACCGATGCCTGGACCCGCGGCATGTTGGTGGTGGACAACGCGCGGCTGGAAGACCTGGTGCGTGAAATCGGTCGCTATCGCCCGGGGCATTTGGGTGTGGCAGCGGAAGTGGCTGACCTGCGGATCACCGGTAGCTTTCCACTCAAGGACACCAACCTGGCGCTGAGCGCATTGCTGCCGACCCTGCCCGTGCAGATCGAACAGCACACGCCATGGTGGGTGACTGTGGCGGCGAAGCACTGACCGGTTGGGCCCGACGCAGCTCAATTGATGAATCGAAATTATTTTCATCCAGCCCTATCACTTTTTGATTTTCGTCCGGCACATAGGCAATTGAGAAGTATTGCCTTTCAGGAGCCGCTGTATGTCCCGTTCGCTAGACACCTTGTTGCGCCCCGGTTTGCTGGCGCTTGCCATTGCCTTTTGCACCCCTTTGGCCAGCAGCCAACTGATCGCCGCTGAACAGGCGTCCAACGTTCGCGCTTACCATCTAGCGGCCGCTCCGCTGGCCAGCACCCTGAACCAGATTGCCAGCCAGGCTGGTCTTGCGCTGTCGTTGAACCCGTCGCTGGCGACGGGCAAGACTTCGGCCCCGGTCGAAGGCCAGTTCGATGCTGCCGGCGCCTTGCGCGAAGCCCTGCGCGGCACCGGATTGCAACTGGAACAGAGCGGCGCTACCTACACCCTGGTGGCCGTGCCCGAGGGCGTGATGGACCTGCCGGCGACCAGCGTGATAGGCGTGGAAGCAGACACTGAAAACGCCTGGGGCCCGGTGCAAGGCTACCTGGCCAAGCGCACGGCAGCCGGAACCAAGACGGATACGGCACTGGCCGAAGTACCGCGCTCGATCTCTGTCGCCACCCGCGAGCAGATGCAGGACCGTGCCGTACAAAATCTGGATGATGCCGTACGTTACATGCCCGGGGTCATTGCCAGCAGCTACGGCAGCGATAGCCGGGCCGAGTGGCTGAAGGTTCGGGGATTTGAGCCCACCCAGTTCCTCGATGGCTTGCCGTTACCCAAGGGCACTTACACCATGCCGAAGATGGAGACCTGGGACCTTGAGCGCGTAGCCCTGCTGCGTGGCCCTGCGTCCTCGCTGTATGGCCAGACACCGCCAGGCGGGATGCTCGACATGGTCAGTCGGCGCCCTGATGCATTGGCCAGCAACGAAGTGCAATTGCAGGTCGGTAGCTACGAGCGCAAGCAGGTCAGCTTCGACAGCACCGGTCCGGTCAATGACGAAGGGCGTTTTTTGTACCGTGTCAGCGGTGTGGTGCGCGATAGCAACACCACCATCGAGCACATTGACGACAAGCGTTACAACATCGCCCCCAGCCTTACCTGGAACATCGATCCCGACACCACGCTGACTTTCCTCAGCCAGTACAACCGTGACGATACCGGCACCACCAGCCAGTTCCTTCCGTTGCAAGGCACCAAACTGTCCACCCCCGCAGGAGAAGTTAAATTCCACAAGAATCTCGGTGATCCAGAATGGGAGTTCTACGACAAGACCTATTACGCGTTGGGTTATGCCTTTGAGCACCGGATGAACGACATCTGGCAGTTCCGCCAGAACCTTCGCTACACCAAGAGCGATCTGTCCTTCCAGAGCATCACCTCGGGCGGTTTCTACGGTTCGGTCGCAGACGACGGCACCCTGTCCCGGGGTGCCAACGTGGTTGACGAGGACCTTAGCCAGTTCGCCGTGGACAACAATTTCCAGGCCGATTTCGACACCGCTGCGATCAAGCACACACTGCTGCTGGGGCTGGATCACCAACGCGTCAACACCAACTACAAATGGCTGTACGGCAGCGCGCCAACCAGCAACATCACCAACCCGATTTACGGCCAGGACTTCAGTAACGTCCAATACACCGCGTTCAACGACTACAACCAGAAGACCCATGACACAGGCCTCTACGTCCAGGACCAGATGGCCCTCGACAACTGGCGCCTGACCCTGGGCGGTCGGCAGGACTGGCTGCACACGGATTCGACGTTCTACAACATGAACAACGCCAAGGACACCCGCGACGACACCCAATTCAGCGGCAACGCGGCCATCAGCTATGTGTTCGACTCCGGCTTTACACCTTACGTCTCTTACGCCGAATCCTTCCAGGCAGAAGCGGGTGGCGCCAACGGCGAGGCCTTCCGCCCGGGAACCGGCAAGCAATATGAAGTGGGGCTCAAGTACCAGCCTCCGGGTACCGACATGCTGTTCACAGCGGCGGCCTATGACTTGACCCGCAAGGACATCGTACTCAGCGACACCCTGGGCGTATCTCGCCCACTGGGTGAAGCGAAAGTACGTGGCTTCGAGCTGGAAGCGACCGGTGACGTCAACGAAAACCTGAACCTGACCGCCTCTTACACCTACGCCAACAGCAAGATGACCAAGGTCACCGACCCACTGGACAAAAACCGTCCGCTGCCACTGACCCCGGAAAACCAGGCTGCTGCATGGGCTGACTACACCTGGCATACCGGTGTTCTTGACGGCTTCGGAATCGGCTTCGGCGTGCGCTATGTCGGCGAAACCGACAACATCGCCATCGGCAGCATGGCCTTCGTACGCGATCCATCGGATGGCCATAGCGATTCCTATACCGTCTACGATGCGGGCGTTCATTACGACCTTGGCCGCCTGGACAATGTCCTCAAGGGCGTCAGTGTCAGCGTCAATGCCAACAACGTATTCGACAAGGAATACATATCGACCTGTGACGGCTTCTACTGCTACTACGGCGACCGTCGCAACGTCATGGCCAGCCTTGACTACAAGTGGTAACGGCTTGACCTGACACGCCCAACGACCCGGCCGTCCTTCTTGGACGGCTTCGGTTTTTCTGAAGGCTACGAAATGAAAAGTAAAACAATTCGCCGCTGGTCCTTCGTCCACACCTGGACCAGCCTGATCTGCACCGTGTTTTTGCTGATGCTGGCACTGACCGGCCTGCCGTTGATCTTCCACCATGAGATCGATCATCTGCTGGGCGATGCTGCCGAGTTGAAGCAAATGCCGGCGAACACCCCCCAGCTTGATTTGCAGCAGTTGGTGCAGGCGGCTGAAAAACATCGTCCCGGCGAAGTCATGCAGTACTTCGGTTTCGACGAGGACGAACCCAACGGTGCGATTGCGATCATGGCGGCCACTGCCGGCACCGAACCGAACTCGTCCCACACCTTCATGCTCGACGCCCGCACTGGCGAAGCGCTGGAGATGCCGTCGGCCAATGGCGGCTTCATGATGGTCATGCTGCGCCTGCACGTGGACATGTTCGCCGGGCTGCCGGGCAAATTGCTGCTGGCATTCATGGGCTTGTTGTTCGTCGTCGCGATTGTCTCCGGCACCGTGTTGTACCTGCCGTTCATGCGCCGCTTGAAATTCGCGACCGTGCGCCAGGACAAATCCTCTCGCCTGCGCTGGCTCGACCTGCATAACCTGATTGGCGTAGTGACCTTGACCTGGGCTTTGGTGGTCGGCGTGACCGGCGTGATCAGCGCCTGTGCCGACCTGCTGATCGCCGCGTGGCGCAACGACAGCTTGAGCGCGATGGTCGCCCCGTATCGCGATGCGCCGCCGTTGACGCAACTGGCACCGACTACCCGCCTGCTCGACATCGCCAAGGAAGTCGCCCCCGGCATGCAGCCGGATTTCATCGCCTTCCCCGGCACACGATTCTCCAGCGAGCATCATTACGCGGTCTTCATGAAAGGCAGCACGCACCTGACCTCGCACCTGCTCACGCCGGTACTGATCGACGCCAGCACCCTGCAAGTCACCGCCGTCGCCGAGCGCCCCTGGTACATGGACGCCATGGGCATGTCGCAGCCGTTGCACTTCGGTGACTACGGCGGCATGCCGATGCAAATCCTCTGGGCGACCCTGGATGTGCTGACGATCATTGTGCTCGGCAGCGGCGTCTACCTGTGGATGGTGCGGCGCAAGGCAGCGAAACCCGTACTGGAAAAAGCGGAGAGCGTGGCATGAGGCCCCGGCAGTCGAATTTCTGGAAGGTGTTCGCCACCCCTACCGTCATCGCCTTGTTCAGTGCAGCGGGGTTATTTGCCGCGCTGCTCGGTGACGGCGTATGGGATGCCCTGAGCTGGCTTGGCCTGGGTATTCCAGCTGCCCTCGCCTTGCGCGGCCTGCTTCAGCGCCGATAAACCGCCCTCTCCGCAGGAGCGAGCTTGCTCGCGACAAACCTGAGAACGCCTCTGGGAGCCAGACTTCCAGCGTTGTATTGAAGGCCATCGCGAGCAAGCTCGCTCCTACAGTCATACGACGACAATCGCCCCCGCCCGTCGGCTCTCCTTGCGAAATCTCTGACATATTTGTTGACACATTCGCCCTTGCACTCCTATAAAGGCACATGTTGTACGACAACCTACAACAAATGCGATACCCATAATAAATCCAAGAAAAATGACGGTGATGTGATGAAAGTCAAAGGCATCCGCTGGTGGATGGTCGGTCTGGTAACAGTCGGTCTGATCGTCAACTACCTCGCTCGCAATACCCTGTCAGTGGCCGCCCCGACCCTGATGAGCGAAATGAACATTTCCACCGAACAGTACTCGCACATCGTCGTTGCCTGGCAGGTTTGCTATGCGCTGATGCAACCGGTAGCCGGCTACATCATCGACGCCATCGGCACCAAGATGGGCTTCGCGATTTTTGCCTTCGCCTGGTCGATTGCCTGCGCACTGGCTGCATTGGCGAGTGGCTGGCAGGGCCTGGCGTTCGTTCGTGGCCTGCTCGGTCTGACGGAAGCGGCAGGCTTGCCGGCGGCCGTCAAAGCCACCACCGAATGGTTTCCGGCCAAGGAGCGCTCGGTCGCCATCGGCTGGTTCAACATCGGTTCGTCGATCGGCGCACTGCTGGCGCCACCCTTGGTGGTCTGGGCGATCCTGCACAGTGGCTGGGAACTGGCGTTCCTGATCGTCGGTGGCCTGGGCGTGCTCTGGAGCTTCCTGTGGGTGATCCTCTACAAGCATCCCCGGGATCAAAAGCGCCTGGGCGATGAAGAGCGCGCCTACATCCTCAGTGGTCAGGAAGAGCATTTCAAGGAGGCGACCACGAAAAAAGGCAGCTGGAAGAAGATCATCGGTAGCCGTAACTTCTACGCCATTGCCAGCGCGCGGATCCTTTCCGAGCCGGCCTGGCAGACCTTCAACGCCTGGATTCCGCTGTACCTGATGACCGAGCGGCACATGAACATCAAGGAGATCGCGATGTTCGCCTGGCTGCCGTTCCTCGCCGCCGACCTGGGCTGCGTACTCGGTGGCTACCTCAGCCCGTTCTTCCACAAGCATTGCAAAGTATCGCTGTTCACCTCGCGCAAAATGGTCCTGCTGTTCGGTGCTTCGTGCATGATCGGCCCGGCATGCATCGGCCTCGTCGCCAGCCCGTACACCGCGATTGCGCTGCTGTGCATCGGCGGCTTCGCCCACCAGACCTTGTCCGGCGCGCTGTATGCGATCACCTCTGACTCGTTCGGCAAAAACGAAGTGGCCACCGCTACCGGCATGGGCGGCATGTTCGGCTACCTCGGCGCGGCCGCTTTCACCCTGGTGTTTGGTGTGATGGTGACCAAGATTGGCTACAGCCCGCTGTTCGTGACCCTGGCGATTTTCGACATCGTCGCCGCGTTCATCGTCTGGACTGTTGCCCGGGAACTCAAGCCACAGCAGGGTGCTCAAAGCCCACAGGCCGCCTTGCAGCCAGCGAGCTGAAGAAGATCCCCTGTGGGAGCGAGCCTGCTCGCGAAGGGGCCGTGTCAGACGGCAATGATGTCGACTGACACGGCCCCTTCGCGAGCAAGCTCGCTCCTACATCATCGCCTCCACACGTTATGCTGCGTGACACCGCCACCGACCGAGTCACTGCCATGTCCACCCCGAGCATGACCCTCTACCACAACCCCCTCTCCCCCTTTGTCCGCAAAGTCATGGTGCTGCTGCACGAAACCGGTCAACAGGACCGTGTCGCCTTGCAGAACTGCGTACTCACGCCAGTCGACCCGGACCAGACACTGATCAACGACAACCCCCTGAGCAAGATCCCCGCCCTGCGCCTGGCCGACGGCAGCATCATCCACGACAGCCGGGTGATCCTCGATTACCTCGATCACCAGCACGTCGGCAACCCACTGATCCCCCGCGACGGCTCGGCCCGCTGGCGGCGCCTGACCCTGGCCTCCATGGCCGATGGCATCATGGACGCCGCGGTACTGGTCCGTTATGAAGTTGCCCTGCGTACCCCGGAAAAACACTGGGACCAATGGCTCGACGGCCAGCGCGACAAAATCCGCCGTGCCCTGGCCTTGCTGGAAAAAGAGGCGATTGCCGAGCTGACCAGCCATTTCGACGTAGCGGCCATCAGTGTCGCCTGTGCGTTGGGCTATCTGGATCTGCGCCATCCGGATCTGGACTGGCGGGAGGCAAATCCGCAATTGGCCGCGTGGTATTTCGAAGTGAGCCAGCGACCTTCGATGCTGGCGACGATGCCGAAGGTTTGACGCAGAAGGCGCCATCACCCTAGTAGTTCTGCTAGTAGGCAAAGCCTGAGAAAACTCCGATGCTTAAGCCCCGACTTAAGGGACCTTCAGCATCGGAGCTCAACCCATGCCTACGTCTTCACGCAAAACCATCCTCCTGGCCACTGATCAACAGCAGTCGGTGTTGAATGCATCACACGCAACGCAAAACCATCCCCTCGCCTATTCACCCTACGGCCACCGTCCCCCTGGAAACGGCTTGCTCAGCTTGCTCGGTTTTAACGGTGAACTGCCGGATTCGGTGACTGGGCATTATCATTTGGGGAAAGGGTATCGGCAGTTCAATACGGTGTTGATGCGGTTTAACAGTCCGGATAGTTGGAGTCCATTCGGGGATGGAGGGATAAATGCGTACGCGTACTGTAAAGGGGAACCAGTGCTTGGCAGTGATCCAACGGGACACGTCCCCAAGTGGCTAAACAAACTAGTAAATTTATTTCTTTCTAAACCAAATAAACACACGAAAGTACAGGCTGCCGCTTCGAAAAATTCTAACATCGTCCAACAACCCCGAAGCGAAAGGCTTCCCTCGATCCTAGAGAGATATGCGAAGGGAAATCCAGAGTACGAACAGATGGCTTTCAAGGGGCTCGATGATTTTCTCATGGGATCGCTTACCCACACACAGAAAAAAAAGGCGAATTTATTTTTTTTCAAAGAAAATTTGAGACCGAAAACAAAACACCTTTCGAGGTAATCAAAGAGGCGAGAAAAAACAACGTTGAAGCACAACCATTCGTCCAATCGAGAATTAAGGACGCGACTCCACGCTCTGATCAGATTTCTGAGGAAAGATTAGCCCCCTACAAAGACTTAGAAGAAGTTTTTCAAATTCAACGAAAGGCAAAAAATATCAGAAACAACCGAAAAAAGTGACTCATTTAATAGTGAGAAAAAAGGGGGATACGGCGAAAAGCGAAAAGCGAAAAGAAGCGAAAAGGGGACGGATTTATTTAAAGGGAAGGCTTGAAGCAGAAGACGCCATCACCCTAGCAGTTCTGATAGTAGGCAAAACATGCGAAATCTACGATGCTGTAGGTCCGACATCTGGGCCTTCAGCATCGGAGCTCAACCCATGCCTACGTCTTCACGCAAGACCATCCTCCTGGCCACTGATCAACAGCAGTCGGTGTTGATTGCATCACACGCAACGCAAAACCATCCCCTCGCCTATTCACCCTACGGCCACCGCCCCCCTGGAAACGGCTTGCTCAGCTTGCTCGGTTTTAATGGCGAGCTGCCGGATCCGGTGACCGGGCATTATCACTTGGGAAATGGGTATCGGCAGTTCAATCCGGTGTTGATGCGGTTTAACAGTCCGGATAGTTGGAGTCCGTTTGGCAGTGGAGGAATCAATGCATATGCATATTGCAATGGAGAGCCAGTACTTGGAACAGACCCAACAGGGCACTCAAATATATTCATGAGCGCTTGGAAAGGCTTTAAAAATACCTTTTTTGGAAGGATCCCAAAAAGACAAAGAACACCGACACCTGTTGCTACACCCACCGCAGCGACATCACAAACCTCTATCAACCCACACGATCCAAAAAACGCCTCGACCTTCGACCTCGACAATTTATCCGAAGCAAAAAAACAACCAAATCGCCAAATACAAGGCAGGAAAAACTTCCCCCCGCAGCCTGAAGCAAGTGCAAAAAGCAGCGCAATTGCAGCCAATGAAAAGCCCACAAAGGCAAAGTTAAATCAATCAGAACCCACTAGTCACATACAACATGATAACCTGCTAGAGACCACTCAGAATGAATATATTAAATCCGTATCACTCAAAAAGTTAATTGAGGATTATTTCGAACTATCGAGGAACATGGAACGGCCGGGACCTTCACGCCACATACAAGAATTAGCAGCCTTAGAAAATGAAATTGTCCGCCGCACAAATAAACAGATCTAAAGAAGCTGAAGTTTAGTTGAGCGGGTGAACGGTCATGGTTGATGCGATGTCATTCAACAATCCGGCTTGTCCGCCGTAAACCGCCGAGCCGGATTCACCGCCGCGCCAAATTCACGCAACGCCTTCGCACCAATCAACAGAGGGTAATTAAAGCTGCTGCGGTCTGTCAGATTGACCTCGACCGTGCGTTTGACATTGCCCAGACACAACTCCAGATCGACCACCGGACGCTTGGTGGGCGCGATCACTTCGCTGTCATCCTCGTCCTCTTCGGAACGGGTCTTGATCTTGCTGATGCGCGCAACCTTATGTTCATAGACCTTGTTGCTCGCACCCTTGGTAGCCAGGCGGAAACGCACCCAATCTTCACCATCGCGAGTGAAGGTTTCGATGTCCTTGGCCGACAGCGAAGCGGTCAGGGCGCCGGTGTCCATTTTGGCCTTGAGTACTTCACCGCCGATTTCCGGCAGCGCGATGTATTCGTAGCGACCGTACAGGGTCGGCTCGGCGGCCATGACCGGCAGGGCGAGGAGTGAAAGCAATGCTAGAAGGGATCTCACGTACTGGGTGTCCTTGAGGGAAGAGGCAGCGAAATTTTAGACCGTTGTTGAGCTGATCGTTCCCACCAGGTTAACGGTTCAAAGGTGAAACATTCGTCAGCAGCGATTTGGCCTGTCGCTCGAAGCTGCTTATCATGGCGCGCCCAAACGCTTCCAAGAGTTATTTATGCGCCGCCTGCTCACCGGCTGTTTCGTTGCCCTGCTGCTGTTACTCAACACCCTGGTCCTGATTGGGCCACTGATGGTGTTTGCCCTGCTCAAACTGGTCCTGCCAGGGCGTTTTCGCGATTACGCGTCCTCGGTGGTGATGTGGATTGCCGAGACCTGGTCGGAAATCGACAAGCTGATCTTTCGCCTGTGCATTCCCACGCAATGGGACATTCGCGGCGGCGACGATCTGCGGCGTGACACTTCGTATCTGGTGATCAGCAACCATCAATCCTGGGTCGATATCCCGGCGCTGATCCAGACGCTGAACCGCCGCACACCATTCTTCAAATTCTTCCTCAAGAAAGAACTGATCTGGGTGCCGTTCCTGGGCCTGGCGTGGTGGGCACTGGACTACCCGTTCATGAAGCGCTACAGCAAGGCATTCCTGGCGAAACACCCGGAACTGGCTGGCAAGGACCTGGAGATCACCCGACAAGCCTGCGAGCTGTTCAAGCGCCAGCCGGTGACGGTGGTCAATTACCTTGAAGGCACCCGTTTCACCGCCGCCAAAAGCGTTCAACAGCAGTCGCCGTTCACCCACCTGCTCAAGCCCAAGGCCGGTGGCGTGGCGTTTGTATTGGCGGCGCTGGGTGAACAGCTGGATGCGATTCTCGACGTGACTGTGGTGTATCCGCAGCCGGCGATTCCGGGGTTCTGGGACTTGATCAGCGGTCACGTGCCGCGGGTCATCATCGACATCACGACCCGCGAGCTAGACCCGGCGCTGCGGCAGGGCGATTACGAAAACGATCCGCTGTTTCGCGAGAAGGTCCAGAACTGGGTCAACCAGCTCTGGATCGAGAAGGATCGACGCATCGACGATTTGCGCGCCGAACGTCGCTGATCAACTGCCGATTCCACTGCCGATAGCAGTGCCTGTGCCGGCGCCCCAAATGCCACCCAGGCTTTGCAGCAGCGAACCGCCGACACCCTGCTGACCGAAGTATTGCAGGATCACCGGCGCAAACACGCCGATCATGCCGGTGTCCATGCCCAGGGCGCTGAAGGCGTTGTTCAGGTCATTGGTGTCCTTGACGTTGCCCAGGGCGTTATCCAGCCCTGCGGATTTACCGGTCGCACCCAGCAAACCAGCGAGCGCACCCAGTTCACCGCCGCCCGACAGTGTGTCGATCCCCGGCACGCTTTTGGCCAGTTCCGAATAATCGGTCGAGCTCAGTTGATTCTTCGCCAGCCCCAGCATCGCCCCGGCGCCGCCGACGGCTTGTTGTGGCGTCACATTCAGTTGGCTGAGCGCACCCAGCAGGTCCGCAGTCTCCGAAGTTGGCGCGGCCTCAGTGGCCGCGTTGCCGCCCTTCATCCCCGCAATGGCATTGGCTGCATCGCCCAGGCTGAACTGTGCGAAGACCGGAGAGGCTACGAATGTCATCAGGGAAGCCAGTACAAAACCGCGTGAAATCTTCATCCAGACATCCTCTTGTGCCATGAAAACCGTCCGTTTGAAGGACGGCAGAGCTGCCGGTTTGACCGGGCTTCGACCGGCATGTTCCTCGTCAACGCAGGTAATTTTTACCGTGTCCAGATATAAAAAAACGTGAAATTCAGGATTCAGTGCGATGAATCGTAGTTTTGGGCGACCTGATGGGAAATCGCCTCAAAAAACAGCAACTTTAAAGTCGCTGTTTTTGTATTGCATACACGCCTCATCCAAATAGCATCTAAACAACTCAACAGCTGCACTTATCGCTATCGCGAAAGCTGATAAAAATCCATCTTAAAATTTCAAAAAAACCAAAAAACTGTCAGGAATTACAGTAGGCATATTTAGAATTCGAATCCACTATCACGATCAGCACCTTAGCTAAGGACATTAAGAATGACTACCTACAACTACGAAGTATTCTATGAGTCAACTCCAAACAATAAATTTTATGGAAAAATCGACGCCAACACACCAGCCGAGGCGATAGCAGCGGTAGAGGGAATTTACTTTCGCTACCCCGTAAAAGTAAACGTATGGCCCTTTGATGGCGACGCTGACGTTGCAGCATTGGTTGTAAACGATGCTACTTGAGTCTGCAGAGCCGGATATATACCTGAGGGTGAAGAGCGTCCTTCGATCTTTAAAAAAACACCCTAATCAACTTGATAGTTTCAAAATCAGAGAGCCGAAAAACTGTCGTGAAAATATGAACAACACTAAAAACGGCGACCCGAAAGTCGCCGTTGTTTTTTTTGCTGAGACTTACGCCGCACTAAACAACTTATGCGGATCAATCACAAACTTCTTCGGCACACCCGCATCAAACTCGCCATAACCTTCCGGCGCTTGATCCAGGCTGATCACCTGCACACCCACCACTTCAGCAATGTTGATGCGGTCCCACATGATCGCCTGCATCAGCTGGCGGTTGTACTTCATGACCGGGGTCTGGCCGGTGTGGAAGCTGTGGGATTTGGCCCAGCCCAGGCCGAAGCGGATGCTCAGGCTGCCCATTTTCGCGGCGGCATCCACAGCACCTGGATCTTCGGTGACGTAGAGGCCAGGGATGCCGATCTTGCCGGCCACGCGCACCACGCCCATCAGCGAGTTGAGCACGGTGGCCGGGGCTTCGTGCTTGACGCCGTCATGGCCGTGGCCGCGGGCTTCGAAGCCTACGGCGTCGATGGCGCAATCCACTTCCGGTTCGCCCAGCAGCGCAGCGATCTGTTCGTGCAGCGGGGTGTCGGAGGACAGGTCGGCGATTTCGAAACCCTGGGCCTTGGCGTGGGCCAGGCGGATGGTATTGACGTCACCGACGATGACCACCGCCGCGCCCAGCAGGCGAGCGGATGCGGCGGCGGCCAGGCCGACCGGGCCGGCGCCAGCGATGTACACGGTGCTGCCTGGGCCAACGCCGGCCGTTACGGCACCGTGGTAGCCGGTTGGAAGGATGTCGGAGAGGCAGGTCAGGTCGCGGATTTTCTCCATGGCCCGGTCGCGGTCCGGCAGTTTCAGCAGGTTGAAGTCGGCGTACGGCACCATGGCGTATTCAGCCTGGCCACCGGTCCAGTCACCCATGTCGACGTAACCGTAGGCACCGCCCGGACGGGCCGGGTTGACGCTCAGGCACACGCCGGTGTGCATTTCCTTGCAGGAACGGCAGCGCCCGCAAGCCACGTTGAACGGCACGGACACCAGGTCGCCGATCTGCAGGTTCTCGACGTCGCTGCCCTTCTCGATCACTTCACCGGTGATTTCGTGGCCCAGTACCAGGCCGGTTTGCGCAGTGGTACGACCGCGCACCATGTGCTGGTCAGAACCACAGATGTTGGTGGAAACCACACGCAGGATGACGGCGTGATTGATCTTCCTGCCGCGCGGGTCCTGCATTTTCGGATAGTCGATTTTCTGTACTTCGACCTTGCCAGCGCCGAGATACACCACACCACGATTGCCAGACATGCTTTCACCTCGCTGTTGTTTTTATGTAGCGGTCGCGTCGCCATGAAGCGACGGCGCGTTGATTGCTCTGGTTGTTGCCTGTGTGTCTTGTGTTGCCTGATAGGGCCTCTTCGCGAGCAGGCTCGCTCCCACAGTTGATCGGGGGTGTACACAAGTCTGTGACCAACACAAAACCTGTGGGAGCGAGCCTGCTCGCGAAAGCGAACTAGAGAACGACCGTGCGATTGGCGTTGAGAAACACTCGTCGTTCAATGTGATACCCGACGGCCCGCGCCAGGGTCAGGCCTTCGATATCCCGCCCCTTGGCGATCAAATCTTCCGGGTAATGACTGTGGTCCACCACCTCGACGCCTTGGGCGATGATCGGCCCTTCGTCGAGGTCGTTGTTGATGTAGTGCGCCGTGGCGCCAACCAGTTTCACGCCCTTGTTGTAGGCCTGGTGATACGGCTTGGCCCCCTTGAAGCCGGGCAGCAGGGAGTGGTGGATATTGATTGCCTTGCCATCGAGCTTGCGGCACAGCTCCGGCGACAGCACCTGCATGTAGCGGGCAAGGATCACCAGTTCAGCGCCGCATTCTTCGATCACCTGCAAAACCTGACGCTCCTGGGACGGCTTGTCGTTCGGGTCCAGCGGGAAATGGTAGTACGGAATCTGGTGCCAGTCGGCCAACGGCTTGAGGTCGGGGTGGTTGGAGACCACGGCGGCCACGTCCATCGACAACTGGCCGATGCGCTGACGGTAGAGCAGGTCATTGAGACAGTGATCGGCCTTGGAAACCATGATCACCACTTTCGGCCGATAATGCGGCGGCGTCAGTTCGAAGATCATGCCGAAGGATTCGCCGCGCTCGGCCAGGCCGGCGCGGAACGACTGCTCGTCGAAGCCGTCCGGTTGGCGGAATTCCACGCGAATGAAGAAACGGCCCGAGAGCCGGTCATCGAAGGAGTGGTGTTCGGTGACGTAGCAGCCCTGCTCGAACAGAAAGCGCGTCACCGCGTCCACGGTGCCGAGCACGCTGGGGCAGTCGGCAGTCAGGATCCATGTGTCTGGGGCGCGGCTCATAGTGCAGTGACTCCTGTGATCGTTCCCACGCTCTGCGAGGGGATGCCGCCATGGACGCTCTGCGTCCGTTCTTGGGACGCGGAGCGTCCCGGGATGCGTTCCCACGCTGAGCGTGGGAACGATCATTACGCCTGGACGCTTAGGCCATATTCGGCAGAAGCATCCTGCAACCACAACCACCAGTAATCCGAGAAGCTGCGGCGGATCAGCAGTTCCCAGGTGTCTTCGGCGGTGTGACGGATCACCAGTTGCGACTTGGCGAACACCGTGCCGACAGCCTTGCCCACCGGGAAGTTGTTGGGGTGTACGTCGTAGCTGGTGGATTTCATCAGCACCTGGCGCACGTTCGGGCCGCTCAGTTCGAGGATCTGCTGGCCACCGCTGACGTTGACGATCTGGATGTGCAGGTCGCCCAGCGCTTCGCGCAGTTTTTGCTCGGCGGCGAACTCTTCGCCGGTCGGCACGATCAGCAGCCATTCATCCGGTCCCATCCATTGCAGGCTGGTTTCGCCTTTGACGGTGACGGTCAGTGCGCCAGGCAGTTCGATCCCGAGGGCCTTCTGCACGCCAGCGGCGAACGCGGCGTCGTGGCCATCGCCACGGATGGTCAAGTGGCCGAGGAGTTTCTTTTCCCGCACAGTCACACCGGCGTTCTTGCGACCCTTGCCCACCAGGCTTGGCAGGTCTGCGTGATGCAGCGACGACTCGGCCTTGGCCCCGGTGGTTGGGCGTTGTTGGTAAACATTGGCTGCGGTCATAAAGCACCTTTCCTAATTCTGTTGGCTTCTGTGGGGCCTGTTCTGCCGCCTTCGCGAGCAGGCTCGCTCCCACAGGAGATCGCGTAACCCTTGTGGGAGCGAGCCTGCTCGCGAAGGCGGCAGACGGCACCCCACAAAACCCGAACCCTTACACGTTCTGCCGTTCGCCCTTCGGATCGAAGAACACCGAAGAAACGATTTCCGCCTCGATCACGCTGCCGTCCGCCAGTGGCGCGAACACACGCTCGCCCATGCGGTTCAGGCCGCCCTTGACCACGCCCATGGCAAACGAATAACCGAGGGAGTTGTGCGCATAGCTGGAGGTCACGTGGCCGACCATGGTCATCGGGATCGCCTGCTTGGTGTTGAACACCAGCTGTGCACCTTCCGGCAGCCATTTGTTCGGATCGATCGGCTTCAGGCCTACCAGTTGCTTACGTTGGTCACGCACGCAGTCTTCACGGTTCATGCCGCGCTGGCCGATCCACGAGAACGGTTTGGTGCGACCAACGCACCAGCCCATGTTCAGGTCGTCCGGTGTCATCGAGCCGTCAGTGTCCTGGCCGACGATGATGAAGCCCTTCTCGGCCCGCAGTACGTGCATGGTTTCAGTGCCGTAAGGGGTCAGGTTGTATTTCTTGCCAGCGTCGACAATTTTTTCCAGCACACCCATCGCATAGTCGGCTTGCACGTTGACTTCGTACGACAGCTCACCGGTAAACGAAATCCGGAACACCCGCGCAGGAACGCCGCCGACCAGGCCTTCTTTCCAGGTCATGAACGGGAAGGCTTCGTTGCTCAGGTCGATGTCGGTGACTTCGCTAAGCAGCTTGCGGCTGTTCGGCCCGGACAGGGTCATGGTTGCCCAGTGATCGGTCACGGAAGTGAAGTACACCTTCAGGTCCGGCCATTCGGTCTGGTGGTAGATTTCCAGCCATTGCAGCACACGTGCAGCGCCGCCGGTGGTGGTGGTCATCACGAAGTGGTTGTCGGCGAGGCAGGCGGTTACGCCGTCGTCGAACACCATGCCGTCTTCCTTGCACATCAGGCCGTAACGCGCCTTGCCCACGTCGAGCTTGGTCCAGGCGTTGGTGTAGATGCGGTTGAGGAACTCACGCGAGTCCGGGCCCTGGATGTCGATCTTGCCCAGGGTCGAAGCGTCCAGCAGGCCGACGCTGTCGCGTACGGCTTTGCATTCGCGCTTCACGGCGGCGTGCATGTCTTCGCCGGATTTCGGGAAGTACCAAGGACGTTTCCACTGGCCGACGTCTTCGAACTCGGCGCCGTTTTTCAGGTGCCATTGATGCAGCGCGGTGAAACGCACCGGCTCGAAGATGTGCCCACAGTGACGACCGGCCACGGCGCCAAATGTCACCGGCGTGTAGTTCGGACGGAACATGGTGGTGCCCATCTGCGGGATGGTCACGTTCAGCGAACGGGCGGCGATGGCCAAGCCGTTGACGTTACCAAGCTTGCCTTGATCGGTGCCGAAGCCCAGCGCGGTGTAGCGCTTGACGTGCTCGACCGACTCGAAGCCTTCGCGGGTCGCCAGTTCGATACCGGCCGCGGTGACGTCGTTTTGCAAGTCGACAAATTGCTTCGGCGCACGCGCAGTGACTTTCTCATAAGGCACTTGGAACAATGCCAGCGTCGGCTCTTCCTGGCGGACCAGGGCCTTCGGCAACTTGGCTTCGACCGGACCGAAGCCGGCTTCGCTGGCTGCGCGAACACCGCCTTCAAAACCGTCGGCCAGGGAATCGCCGAGACCGTAGACGCCATTGATACCACCGACGCACACGCGTTTCTGTGGCGCTTCACCCGGTACGAAACCGAGGATGTCTTCGCGCCAGATCGGCTTGCCGCCCAGGTGCGAGGCCAGGTGAACCACCGGGCTGTAGCCGCCGGAACTGGCGACCAGGTCGCATTCGAGCCATTCGCCCGGGCTGGTGACTTTATGTCCTTTGACATCGATCGCCGCCACGCGCGCAGCGGTCACGCGCTTGCTGCCACGGGCTTCGATCACGGCGCTACCGGTGAGGATGCGGATGCCCTTGGCACGCGCCTCTTCCACCAGCGCACCACGCGGGTTGCTGCGGGCGTCAGCGACGGCCACGACCTGCAGACCGGCATCGAGCCAATCCAGTGCCACGCGGTAGGCATGGTCGTTGTTGGTCGACAGCACCAGCTTCTTGCCCGGTGCTACGCCGTAGCGGCGAATGTAAGTCGAGACAGCGCCAGCGAGCATGTTGCCCGGCACGTCGTTGTTGCCGTAGACCAGTGGACGCTCGTGAGTGCCGGTCGCCAGCACCACGCGCTTGGCGCGAACGCGGTGGATGCGCTGGCGCACCTGGCCAATCGGGGCGCGGTCGCCGAGGTGATCGGTGAGGCGCTCGTGAATGGTCAGGAAGTTGTGGTCGTGGTAGCCGTTAACGGTGGCGCGCGGCAACAGCAGCACGTCCGGAGTGTCCTTCAATTCGGCGATGACGCTGGCGACCCACTCGGTCGCAGGCTTGCCGTCGAGGCTTTCGCGGGAGTCGAGCAGGCTGCCGCCGAACTCTTCCTGCTCGTCAGCCAGGATGACGCGAGCACCGCTGCGCGCAGCGGCCAGTGCAGCGGCCAGGCCTGCCGGGCCGGCGCCGACGATCAGCACGTCGCAGTGCTGGTTCATGTAGTCGTAGGTGTCCGGATCGTTCTCGGTCGGCGAGCGGCCCAAACCTGCGGCCTTACGAATGTACTTCTCGTAGGTCATCCAGAACGATTGCGGGTACATGAAGGTTTTGTAGTAGAAGCCCGGTGGCATCAGCTTGCCGCCGACCTTGCCGAGGATCCCCATCATGTCGTTGTTAACGTTCGGCCAGCCGTTGGTGCTGGTGGCGACCAGGCCCTGGTACAGCGCTTGTTGCGTGGCGCGTACGTTCGGAATTTGCGTGGCTTCGGTGGCGCCGATCTGAAGTACAGCGTTCGGCTCTTCGGCACCGGCGGCATAGATGCCACGCGGGCGGGAATACTTGAAGCTGCGACCGATGATGTCGACGCCGTTGGCCAGCAGTGCAGCGGCCAGGGAGTCGCCCTCAAAGCCTTTGTAGCTCTGGCCGTTGAAGGTGAAGGTCAGGACTTTGTTGCGGTCGATCCGTCCGCCGTTGGACAGGCGATTGATCTGGCTCATACCTTCTCTCCCAGAGCCGTGGCGGCCGCTTTCGGGCTATCGGTCTTGTCGGTGAATTGTGGCTTGGTGCCGATCTTGTAGGTTTCAAGAATCTCGTAGGTCACGGTGTCACGGGTGGCGTTGAAGTACTGACGGCAACCGGCGACGTGATCCCACAGCTCGTGGTGCAGACCGCGAGGGTTATCGCGGAAGAACATGTAGTCGCCCCACTCCTCGTCGGTGCAGCTGTTCGGATCCAGTGGACGCGGGATGTGCGCCTGGCCGGATGCATGGAATTCCTCTTCGGAGCGCAGTTCGCCGCAGTGAGGACAGAAGATATGCAACATGGGGATTTCTCCTGTTAGTGGGCAACCGCAGCAGCGCCGTGTTCGTCGATCAACGCACCGTTGTGGAAACGGTCGATGGAGAAAGGTGCAGCCAATGGGTGCATTTCACCCTTGGCCAGGCTGGCGGCAAATACGTTGCCCGAGCCAGGTGTGGCCTTGAAGCCGCCGGTGCCCCAACCGCAGTTGAAGAACATGTTCGGCACCGGGGTTTTCGAAATGATCGGGCACGCATCCGGGGTGGTGTCGACGATGCCGCCCCACTGGCGGTTCATGCGCACGCGGGACAACACCGGGAACATCTCGACGATAGCCTGCACGGTGTGCTCGATCACCGGGTACGAACCACGCTGGCCGTAGCCGTTGTAGCCGTCGATACCGGCGCCGATCACCAGGTCGCCCTTGTCGGACTGGCTGATGTAACCGTGCACCGCGTTGGACATGATCACGCTGTCGATGATCGGCTTGATCGGCTCGGACACCAGTGCTTGCAACGGGTGGGATTCGATCGGCAGGCGGAAACCGGCGAGCTTGGCCATGTGCCCGGAGTTACCGGCGGTCACGACGCCGACGCGCTTGGCGCCGATGAAGCCCTTGTTGGTTTCAACACCGATGCACACGCCATTTTCCTTGCGGAAGCCGATCACTTCGGTCTGCTGGATCAGGTCCACGCCCAATGCGTCGGCCGCCCGGGCAAAGCCCCAGGCCACGGCATCGTGACGGGCCACGCCGCCGCGACGCTGGACGGTGGCGCCCATCACCGGGTAGCGGGTGTTCTTCGAGCAGTCGAGGTACGGAATCTCGTCGGCGACTTGCTTGGCATCGAGCAGTTCGCCGTCGACGCCGTTGAGGCGGTTGGCGCTGACCCGACGCTCGGAATCACGTATGTCCTGCAGGGTGTGGCACAGGTTGTAGACACCGCGCTGGGAGAACATCACGTTGTAGTTCAGGTCCTGGGACAGGCCTTCCCACAGTTTCATCGCGTGTTCGTACAGGTGCGCCGACTCGTCCCACAGGTAGTTGGAGCGCACGATGGTGGTGTTGCGCGCGGTGTTACCGCCGCCCAACCAGCCTTTCTCGACCACGGCCACGTTGGTGATCCCGTGCTCTTTTGCCAGGTAGTAGGCGGTCGCCAGGCCATGCCCGCCACCGCCGACGATGACCACGTCGTAGACCTTTTTCGGGGTCGGCGTGCGCCACATGCGCTGCCAGTTTTCGTGGTGGCTGAGGGAGTGTTTGAAGAGGCCGAAGCCTGAGTAGCGTTGCATAGTCATTTACTCCAAAACCGCGCTCAGCGATAAACCGGGAAGTCCGCGCACAGTGCCGATACTTGCTGGGCAACATTGGCCTCGACATCGGCATCGCCGAGGTTGTCGAGGATGTCGCAGATCCAGCCGGCCAGTTCGACGCATTGGCTGACCTTGAAGCCGCGAGTGGTCACCGCCGGGGTGCCGATGCGCAGGCCGGAGGTCACGAACGGCGACTGTGGATCGTTCGGGACAGCGTTCTTGTTCACGGTGATGTGGGCGCGACCGAGTGCTGCGTCCGCCTCTTTGCCGGTGAGACCCTGACGGATCAGGCTGACCAGGAACAGGTGGTTATCGGTGCCGCCGGACACTACATCGTAGCCGCGTTTGATAAATACGCCGGCCATGGCCTGGGCGTTGTCGATCACTTGCTGCTGGTAGGCCTTGAAGCCTGGCTCCAGCGCTTCCTTGAAGCACACTGCCTTACCGGCGATCACGTGCATCAGCGGGCCGCCCTGGGCACCGGGGAATACTGCAGCGTTGAGCTTCTTCTCGATTTCTTCGTTGGACTTGGCCAGGATCAGGCCGCCACGTGGACCGCGCAGGGTCTTGTGGGTGGTGGTGGTGACCACGTCGGCGTACGGCAGCGGGTTCGGGTACAGGCCGGCAGCAACCAGACCGGCAACGTGGGCCATGTCGACGAACAACAGGGCACCGACCTTGTCGGCGATCTGGCGGAAGCGCGGGAAGTCGAGGGTCTTGGAGTAGGCCGAGAAACCGGCAACGATCATCTTCGGCTGGCACTCGACGGCCAGGCGCTCGACTTCGTCGTAGTCGATCAGTCCGGTCTTGGTGTCGATGCCGTACTGCACGGCGTTGTACAACTTGCCCGAGGACGACACCTTGGCACCGTGGGTCAGGTGACCACCGTGGGCCAGGCTCATGCCGAGGATGGTGTCGCCGGCTTGCAGCAGGGCCAGGTACACGGCGCTGTTGGCTGAGGAGCCGGAGTGCGGCTGCACGTTAGCGTAGTCGGCACCGAACAGCTGCTTGGCGCGTTCGATGGCCAGGGCTTCGACCTTGTCGACGTGCTCGCAGCCACCGTAGTAGCGCTTGCCCGGATAGCCTTCGGCGTATTTGTTGGTCAGGCCGCTGCCTTGCGCTTGCATGACGCGTTTGCTGGTGTAGTTCTCTGACGCGATCAGCTCGATGTGATCTTCCTGGCGTTGCTCCTCGGCATTCATCGCCGCCAGCAGTGCATCGTCGTAACCCTGGATCTGGTCTTGCTTGCTGAACATCGCGTCTCTCCCAGCGGCGGCGGTGCGCCATTCGTCTCGGTGAGGCACTGGCTTTTCGGCAGTGCCCTTTGATAGCGATGGTATGACTGGCTTGGAGTCGCCAAATGCCTACGGGCGCCACGCAAAGGTGCGTTTACGACATGGCGAGAAATGGCATGTAGAACACGACCGTCGATCTTGCGCAGATCCCCTGTGGGAGCGAGCCTGCTCGCGATGGCGGCCTCACATTCAACATTGATGTCGGCTGACCCACCGCTATCGCTGGCAAGCCAGCTCCTACAAGGGTTAGGCGATAGCCTGGCGTAGTGCTAGCAACATGAGGAAATGTGCGGGATAGAGCGCATATGCCCAGCGGCGCATCGGTGGGGCTTTTACGTCATGCAGGTGTCGCAACAGGAACAGCCCCAGCCATGGCGCAATCAGACAAGTGACGATGGCGGGAATGGCCGCGCTGGTACCCAACCGCGCGGCGTAAAACAGCACCTGCCATTGATTGGCCGCCAGGCAAACCAGCCCCGGCAGCAACGCGTAATACCAGGGGCGACGAATCACCAGCAGCAGCGCCAATGGCAACAGAACCCCAAAGAAGCCGAACATCAGCTTCTGCGTGAACAGTACCGCCAACAGCACGGCGCCTGCCGCCAGCAACCGCGATTGCAGCGTCGGCTGTTGCCAGCCACGCGCCACCAGCAGGCCAAGGACCAGGGTGGGCATCACGTTCAGCGTGTCGTGCTCAGGAATGAACATCCGGTATGGAATTTCACTCACCGCGCTAAACAGCAACAACCAACCCAGATAACGCCACTGGCCGCCCGATGTAACTGTCGATGCTCGCGCCAGATTCGCTGCCATCGCCAGGCAAAACCAAGGGAATGCCAGGCGCCCCGGGACATACAACAAATCGACGGAGTAACCGACATATCGCAGGTGATCGAGCACCATGCTCAAAAGCGCCAGCCACTTGAGCAAATCCAGTGCACCGTCGCGCTGCTTTAAGTGTGTAGTCACGTGCATAATTGCCCGGCATCCTTGTAATTTTCTGACAGCGACATCCCGTGTGCTCTCCTGACGATCTTGGGTACAGTGCGCGACATCATTGACCACGAGACGCTTCACCATAAGCGTCCCGACCACGGAAGCAGGCCATGACCGATAAGAGCCAACAATTCGCCAGCGACAATTATTCCGGCATTTGCCCTGAAGCCTGGGCTGCCATGGAACAGGCCAACCATGGCCACCAGCGCGCTTACGGCGACGACGAGTGGACCGCCCGCGCGTCCGACGATTTCCGCAAACTGTTTGAAACCGACTGCGAAGTGTTCTTTGCCTTCAACGGCACTGCCGCCAACTCGTTGGCCCTGTCGTCGCTGTGCCAGAGTTACCACAGCGTGATCTGCTCGGAAACCGCCCACGTCGAAACCGACGAATGCGGCGCACCGGAATTCTTCTCCAACGGCTCCAAGCTGCTGATCGCCCGCACCGAAAACGGCAAGCTGACCCCGGATTCGATCCGCGAAGTCGCGCTCAAGCGCCAGGACATCCACTACCCGAAACCCCGCGTCGTGACCCTGACCCAGGCCACCGAAGTCGGCAGCGTCTACACCCCGGACGAAATCCGCGCCATCAGCGCCACCTGCAAGGAACTGGGCCTGAACCTGCACATGGACGGCGCGCGGTTCTCCAACGCCTGCGCGTTCCTCGGCTGCACGCCAGCGGACCTGACCTGGAAGGCCGGCGTTGACGTGCTGTGCTTCGGCGGCACAAAAAACGGCATGGCCGTGGGCGAGGCGATCCTGTTCTTCAACCACACGCTGGCTGAAGACTTTGACTATCGCTGCAAACAGGCCGGGCAACTGGCATCCAAGATGCGCTTCCTTTCCGCACCCTGGGTCGGGATCCTGGAAAACGACGCCTGGCTCAAATACGCCCGCCACGCCAACCACTGCGCACAATTGCTGGCCGAGTTGGTGAGCGATATCCCGGGCGTCGAACTGATGTTCCCGGTGCAGGCCAACGGCGTATTCCTGCAACTCTCGGAACCGGCCATCGCCGCGCTGACCGCCAAAGGCTGGCGCTTCTACACCTTCATCGGCAACGGCGGCGCCCGCTTCATGTGCTCGTGGGATACCGAGGAAGAGCGCGTGCGGGAATTGGCGAAAGACATTCGCGAAGTGATGTCTCACTAAGTTCATCTGCCCTGCGCCTGAGATCGTTCCCACTCGTGGGAACGATCGAAACCCACATCGCCTCACACTTGACTAGCTATGCAACCTGATAGCTAGACCGACTTCCTGATGCCTCTTAATCTCGTTCAGACTCAGCAAACGCGTTTCACGCAATAAATGCCGAGTAATTTTTATCCAAGGATATTTTCGGAAAGGATATTAAAAATGAACATGAACAATGCAACAGAATCGGCAATTGAAATTCCAACGATTAAAAACATTCTTTCTTCAAGCGCAGAAAGCCTGGCCCTCAAGCCAGGCGACACCATTGAGGCCGCAGACCTCACAGTCGGTATTTTGAGTAAAGCCTGGACTGTAGAAGCGGGTCGCTACGCCATTTCTTCAATTGCGGTAGCGATTCCGGAAGTGGTCGTGGGTGATTTCTGGCCAGCCCCCTCGACAGATGATGAATCTTATAAATCGATGCTAGCCCTGAACAAAGGAGAGGAAATCCTGAAGGACAACCTTGGTTATGAATTCATTCGCAACGAATTCGCAAGCGTGCCAGGCAGCACATTTAATCTTGAATATTTGGGTGCACGGGTGAAACCAGTAACACCCAAGTAATTAAACGCTGAAGAAGCGCTAAGTTAAAAAGCTTGCCCTGCCCCTTTCATCATTGGGACAGGGCGAGTGTCTTGTGTAACTGACAGCACTTATTAAACACACTTGAATATGTGTCGATAGTACCAGGGTCAAAATTCGATCCGCACATCCCCCTTCGGCACACTGCAGCACGACAGGATGTACCCTTCGGCTTCGTCTTCCTCGGTGATCCCGCCGTTGTGTTCCATCTCCACTTCGCCGCCCAGCTTCAATACTTTGCAGGTGCCGCAGATGCCCATGCCGCAGGCTTTCGGGATCAGCAAACCCGCCTTCGCCGCCGCTGCGTGAACGGTTTCGCCCGGCGCAATGCGAATGCTTTTCCCCGATGCGACGAATTCCACCTGATGCAGGTCCGCCACATCGAGTTCCGGTGCATCGGCCGCCTGTTCGGCGTGTTCCACTGCGTCGGCACGCGCCTCTGGAGGGGTCGCGCCGAAGGACTCCTCGTGGTAACGCGACATGTCGAAGCCAGCGCCTTCCAGCAAACGCTTGACCGCATTCATGTACGGTGTCGGGCCGCAGCAGAACACTTCGCGCTCAAGGAAGTCCGGCGCCATCAATTCAAGCATTCGCTGGTTGAGGTAACCGCGATAACCGGCCCAGGGCTCACCCATGCCATGCTTCTCGCAGATCAGGTGCAGGCTGAAGTTATCGATCCGCGACGCCATGTGTTCCAGCTCGCGGTGGTAAATGATGTCCTTGGGCGAACGGGCGCTGTGGATAAACACCATGTCGACATTGCCGTTGGTGTCGTAGAACCAGCGTGCCATGGACATGACCGGCGTGATACCCACACCGCCGCTGAGGTAAAGCACCTTTGGCGCGGTGAAATCCATGGCATTGAACAACCCGACCGGCCCGTGCACCGCCAGCTCCTGGCCTTCGTGCAAGGTGTCGTGCAGCCAGTTGGACACCTTGCCGCCCGGCACACGCTTGATGGTCACCGAAAAGCTGTACGGTACCGACGGCGAGCTGGAAATGGTGTATGAACGCATGATCGGCTGGCCTTCGATTTCCAGCTCCAGGGTGACAAACTGCCCCGGCTTGAAGAAGAACAGGATCGGCTGGTCGGCCATGAAGCAGAAGGTACGCACATCCCAGGTTTCCTGGATGACTTTGACGCAACGGACGATGTGCCGACCATTGGCCCAGGTCTGGGTGGTTACCGGGTTCAGGAAGCTGTTGGACATGCTGATCTCCACGGCCGACTGTCGGCCTTCATGTTGGCGATTCTGCGTATAGCGCGAAACACCCATTTACCTATCTGCGACATTCACATGCTTATCGCGACCAGCCCCCAACTACCGGGGCTTGCGCGTCGGGAACAGATTGCACCATGTCGCCCATGGATAAGGTTCTGGCCAGCGCCGGCCCCACACTCGCCCCATACCAAGACACATTCTTTACACCTTGCGTAGCTACCCACAGCAGTACACCTGATCAGCCACTTTTCGCGGCCACGCAGATGGCCTTGAGGAAATACACGATGGACGTCACTACTACCCTGAGCCTGGGCGATCCGCTGGAACCCGCACGCAAGGCCACCGCGCAGATGCTGCAAGAGCGCGAGCGCACCTTCTCGCTGCCACAGCCGTTCTACTCTGACGAGCGCCTGTTTGATATCGACATGCAGGAAATCTTTCAGAAAGAATGGTTGATCGCCGGCATGACCTGCGAAATCCCTGCCAAGGGCAACTACCTGACCCTGCAAGTTGGCAAGAACCCGATCATCGTGATTCGTGGCGCGGAAGGTGTAGTGCACGCATTCCATAACGTCTGCCGCCACCGTGGCTCGCGCCTGTGCACCAGCGAAAAAGGCAAGGTCGCCAAGCTGGTTTGCCACTATCACCAGTGGACCTACGAACTCGACGGTCGCCTGCTGTTCGCCGGCACTGAAATGGGCGCCGATTTCGACATGAAGCAATACGGCCTGAAACCGGTGAACGTGAAGACCGCTGGCGGCTACATCTTCATCAGCCTGGCGGAGAATCCACCGGCCATCGATGACTTCCTCTCGACGCTCAGCCATTACATGGAACCGTACGACATGGAAAACACCAAGGTGGCAATCACCACCACCTTGATGGAAAAAGCCAACTGGAAACTGGTGCTGGAAAACAACCGCGAGTGCTACCACTGCAACGCGTCGCACCCGGAACTGCTGAAAACCCTGCTGGAATGGGACGACGTCACCGACCCACGGGCCGACCAGGCGTTCAAGGATCACGTGGCCGCTTCTGCTGCTGCCTGGGAAGCCGAAAAGATCCCTTACGCCCACGCCAGCTTCGGCCTGCGTAACCGCATCGTGCGCATGCCGCTGCTCAAGGGCACCGTGTCGATGACCCTGGACGGCAAACAGGGCTGCGCCAAGCTCATGGGTCGCATCAAGAACCCCGACCTGGGCTCGATGCGCATCCTGCACCTGCCGCACTCGTGGAACCACTGCATGGGCGACCACATCATCGTGTTCACCGTGTGGCCGATCAGCGCCCAGGAAACCATGGTCACCACCAAGTGGATCGTCCACAAGGATGCCGTTGAGGGTGTGGACTACGACGTGGAGCGCATGCGCCAGGTCTGGGACGCCACCAACGACCAGGACCGTCGCCTGGCTGAAGAGAACCAGCGCGGGATCAACTCCACTGCGTACCAACCAGGGCCTTACTCCAAGACCTATGAGTTTGGTGTGGTGAATTTTGTGGATTGGTACAGCGAGCGCCTGCTGAGCAACCTCGGGGCTGAGCCTGCGCCGTATCTCAAAGGGGTTCCTGTTCAAGGCTGATCAAGGTCTAAAGCATCGCGAGCAGGCTCGCTCCCACATTGGCATTGTGTCGTTCACAAATCCCCTGTGGGAGCGAGCCTGCTCGCGATGGCGTTCTCCCAAACACCGAATCCTTTCCCCGCGATATTCCACATTTTTTAGAACTGTACGAAATATGATCTATTTCGTTCGGAGCTATGCAACGCGCGCCTCTCAGCCTTCCGCGAACAAGTTATCCACACCTCCACCCACAGCAAATGGGGACAACTGTGGAAATGCGCAGATTTTTTCCACACAAAGCAAAGAAAATCCGTGACTTATCCAAATCCAGCGTTTCTCGTAGCCACTGATCATTTTTTGATCTAAGACTCGAAAGCCGCACTGCGCCTGGCCTGCAGAGGTTCGCGAACACCTTATCCACAGATGCGCCAACAGAGATTGGGGGCAACTTCGAGCGCGCTGTGGAAAACCGCTGAAAGCCGCGATATTTCTAGCTTTGTGGGCGGTTAGTGGGTGAATAAAGGCGATTTGATCATTTTTCAACCAACAGCCTGAAAGACATGAATCTAAAGGCCTACAGCGTTAAGCGAACATCTTATCCACAGAAGCGCCAACAGAGATTGGGGGCAAGTGCTGATCAATCAACAGCCTTTCCCCCAGGAAAACACCATAAAAAACCACAGGTTAGACTGGTTGTTTTTTAGCCATCCGACTGCAGGGCACGGTTTGCAAGGGTTGCAACGAGGCGCGAACATGTTATCCACAGAAACGCTAACAGGGATTGTGGGTAACCCCCTCAGCGCTTCCCCTTCATGGAATTCAGGGGATAAGTGCAGCAGTGCTAAAAGGACTTCCTGCGTTTCAAATCGGGTGTCCCGGCTTGTCTGATGGAAAGGCCAGAGGTAACTGGATCACCCTGCGCCTGAGCACTTTCAATCCTTCGCATTGGAATGACAACCGTATCGGAAGCCTGCGCATGCGCAGGGACAGCAGCGGGTAACTTCGGCGGAGTTGGAAATGCCGTTCCCTTGACGAGGTTTCGGACGTTATTTCTAACGGTCGTCCACAGCGTTCGTCCACGTAGACCATTCACTATCGCCGGAACGTATCGAACCATGGTTGCTACCGCAGACACTGTCGTAGCAGCGTTAGAAACATAAACAGCAGCAGGTAATCCCGCTAACTGGCCAACCGTACCGACCATAGCAGTGCTTGATGCCACGGTACTCAGCCGCGCAGCGTGCAGCATCCAGCCGACCGCTTTCGCTCCCACGAGATTGGTCGTCACTATCCCGGCATGCAACGCGGTGGTGGCCCACAGCTGGATGGTTCTGGCAATGACTTGCCCATATTCTCCTGTGGGATCTGTGAAGTTGACCGGATCTCCCGCGCAATAGACATAGGCATTCACCCCGCCCCTCCCAAACGGACTCAACCGATCCGGACTGTGAAACCGCATCAACCCCGGGTTATAGACCCGATGGCCATTGCCCAGGTGATACCAACCCGTAGCCCCTTCCTTGAACTGTCCGTTGAACCCCAGGTGCGTCTCACTCCGTCTCAGGCCGCTTTGCAGGCCATAGGGGGAATACGCGAAGGGGTTCGGTCCGCTGCGGTCCAGTTCGGCCAGCACGCTTTGCTGCAGGTCGCTGGCGAGCAGCAGGGTTCGAGGGGACCGAATATCTGTCACGGAGGGTTTTAGAGGTTGGGCGTTGCGGGCGACGGGCATCAGTAGCGTCCTTGATGAGACCTGATAACCCGCGGGGTGATACCTGGCATTGAAAGGCCCGGTTCGAGAAAGCGGGTACCAACTGATCGGTACCCTAACAAACCGCCATTAAAGGCAACACTATCAGTTCTGCTAGGGTCGCCTGCCACCGAACCCGCTAGGGCCGATACATCAGATAGGCTTCACCCGTAACCCGAATCATCGGATGCGGCGTGATTTGGCAGGTATCGACGATGCGAAAGCCGTGGCGCTCATAGAAGCGCCGGGCGCCGGTGTTCGCGGCGTAATCGATCAGGCTCAGGCCATTGAGCCCGAGCCGGTTGGCGCGGTCGTAGGCGTACGCAAGAAACTGCTTGCCCAGCCCCTGGTTGCGCCAGCCCTCATGCAGCGCCAGGCTGGAAATATACAGGGTGTCGGGGATTTCCATAGTGGCGTACGGCGCCAGCACCGGGTCGGTCACCGGCGCCGCGAACGGATCGTGACGCATCGCGTAGCTGTGCAGCATGCCGATGACTTGCCCATTCGCTTGCGCGATCAGGCAGTTCTGCCAGGAGAAGTCCACATCGTCGCGGGCGTAACGCTGGGCTCCAACGTCCAACAGATCCTGGCCAGGCTCCGCTATCTGGCTCCAGATGTAATCCGCAGCCCCCTCCGAGGAAATCTGGAACAAACGCGCAATTTCTCGCGCATCCGCGCGCACTGCCGAACGAAACTCAACCGCCATTTATGGGAACTCCACCAATCATTGGGCGCCCGTTTCAACGTGGGCGCTTATGGCGCAGCAACGCGCCGGAGGGAACGTTATTTTTCCGGGTGCTGCAGCTTGAAGTTCAATGTCACCGCACCACGCCCTCTTCGATCAGCAATTTGAGAATCGCTTCAGCCCCCGCCTGAGCCGTAACGCCCTTCAACACCTGCCCACCCCCACCGCTGGCCTTGGCCGTCGCGGCTTTCATGCGGTCGGCACCACTCTTGGCCTTGATCACCTTCAAGCGTTTGGGTCGTGGCTTGGCCGGTTGCAGGGTGGCGACCGCCAGTAGTTCATCGTCGACGATCTCCACGTCCGCGGCCTGCAAGACCCCGCGTCGGGCCGGGCCGTAGGCGCTCTGCCGAGGCTTGGGTGCGGCGTTATCCACAGTCGCCAGGAACGGCAGACGAACTTTCAAGCGACGACGCTGGCCGCGGGGCAACGCCTGCAATACCAGCGCCGAGCCTGCATCGATCGACTCGACCTGCGCGAGCCCCACCACCAGCGGCCAGCCAAGGCTTTCGGCCAGCAGGAACGGCAACATGCCCGAGCCCTCACCGGTTTCCGCCTGGCTGCCGGTCAAAACGACTTGAGCGCCGGCATCACGTAAATACGCGGTCAACGCCGGCAGCGCATCGGCGCCCTCCGGTTGTTCCAGTACGTGCAGTTGCTCAAGGCCCATGCCCAGATACGCGCGCAATGCAGGCTCGGCGACATCGCCGGCATGCAGCACCTGCAAGTTATCCCCAGCCAGTTGCAAACCCAGTTCCACCGCCCGCGCATCCTGTTCCGCACGTCGTGGTCGACCGGAAGTCGGGTGGGCGCCGATGGACACCAGGCTGATGATTTTCGTGCTCATAACCCTTTCCTTCCCTTAAGCCGCATCGCGCTTGGCGTCGTTGCGGTAAGCCTCTACCGCCGCGATCAAGGCTTGAAGAATCTCGGCGCTCTCGCCGATCACCGACAGGTCGGCCCGTTTGATCATGTCGCAGCCCGGGTCGAGGTTGATCGCCACCACCTTGTCGCAGGCACCGATGCCTTGCAGGTGCTGGATCGCCCCGGAGATCCCCACCGCCACGTAGACCCGTGCGGTGACCCAGGTACCGGACGCGCCGACCTGACGATCGCGCGCCATGAAACCGTCGTCCACCGCTACCCGGGACGCGCCTTCGGTGGCGCCCAAGGCTTCGGCGGTCCTGTGGAAAAGTCCCCAATCCTTGACCCCGTTGCCGCCGGAGAAGATGAATTCCGCTTCGGCCATCGGTATCGCCGCCGGGTCCACCGCCACCGCCCCCAGATCCTCGATGCGCGAGAGACTGCGGACGACGGCTGTGGATAACTCTACCGGCAAGGCTTCGTGACGGGTTTCGCTGACCGGCTCAGCGCATTCCACAGCGGCCAGAATCAAGCGTGCGAGCGGTCGCGCCAGGTCTTGCAACCCGGCGCCAGCACGGCCGATGCATTCCTGGTCCTTGACCTGCCAGACCCGCGTAGCCGGGCGTTCGCCCAAGGCGGCGGCGAAGCGCCGACCCAGTTCGCCACCACCGGTGCGACTGTCCGGAAGCAACCAGTGACGGGGGCTGAACTGGTTATCCACAGCCCGCAGACCCTGGACCCGTTGTTCCGGTGCATAACCACTGAATTGCTCGCCTTCGAGCACCAGCAGGCGATCGACGCCAGCCGTGGCGAAGGCATTTTCTTTGTGTTCGCCAAAGACCACGGCCAATACCGCGCCGTCCTTGCCGGCCAATTGATGAGCCAGGCCGAGCAAGTCGCGGTCGTGGCTGCTCAAGCGGCCACCGACCATGTCCGGCACCACGCTGATGTAGAAGGCCGGTGCAGGCACCTGATGCAGCGGCAATTGCACTTCGACGGCGGCGGTACGCTTGGTCGCGCCGCCTTGCTGGGCGCCGCTGCGGTCGATGCGCTTGATCCCGTTGGGGCCGATGAAGCCGATGCCGTGGGGGTTCTTGCGGATGATGCCGTTAGGCCCCATCCAGCTGTGCTGCGCCGGTTGCATGGCCGCGTGCAGCGGATGCAGGCGGTTGCGGGCGATCCATTCGGCCCGGGGGTCGCGGCGGATAATGTCGCTCATCAATGCACCTCCGCAGGTTCACGTTGGGCTGGTGTGGCCGGCTTGCTCGGTGCCTGGTCTTCAAGCAACGCGTCGGCCACCAGTTCGGCAATGTCCTTGATCAAGGGGCGCGGCTCTACCACGCCTTCCAGCATCGCGGTGCACTGCGGGCAGCCCACGGCCACCAGTTCGGCGCCCGTCTCGCGGATGTCTTCCATGCGCATGTCGGGGATACGCTGCTTGCCTGGAATGTCAGTGATCGGCGCGCCGCCGCCACCGCCGCAGCAGCGCGAACGGAAACCGGAGCGTTGCATCTCTTTCACTTCGATGCCGAGCGCGCGCAGGACCTGGCGCGGTGCCTCGTATTCGCCGTTGTAACGGCCGAGGTAGCATGGGTCGTGATAAGTCACGCTGTCGCCCTTGTGTTGACCGAGGCTCAGCGCGCCGGCGCCGATGATTTCTGCCATGTAGGTGCTGTGGTGCTGCACCAGGTAGTTGCCATCGAACGCGCCGTATTCGTTTTTCAGCACGTGGAAGCTGTGCGGATCGCAGGTGACGATACGGTTGAAGCTGTACTTGGCCAGGGTCTGGATGTTGCGTTTGGCCAGCAACTGGAAGGTTGCCTCGTCACCCAGGCGCCGGGCCACGTCGCCGCTGTCGCGCTCTTCGAGGCCGAGCACGGCGAAGTCGATTTTCGCCGCTTTCAGCACTTTGACGAAGGCGCGCAGAGTGCGCTGGTTGCGCATGTCGAAGGCGCCGTCGCCAACCCAGAACAGCACGTCGGTGGATTTCTTTTCGCTGAGCAGATTGAGGTTCAGGTCTGCCGCCCAGTTCATCCGTCCGCCGGGGGCGAAACCGCCCGGGTTGTCGGTGGCGATCAGGTTTTCCAGGACTTCGGCGCCCTTGTTTGGCGTGGCGCCTTTTTCCAGGGTCAGATGCCGACGCATGTCGACGATGGCATCGACGTGCTCGATCATCATCGGGCACTCTTCGACGCAGGCGCGGCAGGTGGTGCACGACCACAGGGTTTCGGCATCCACCAGACCGTTGACGATCGGTTGATGCGGATTGCCAGCGTGCTCGCCAATCGGTTTGCCCGGATACGGGCTGCCGGCGAACTTGGCATCAGTGCCACCAGCCAGGCCGACAACCATGTCCTGGATCAGTTTTTTCGGGTTCAGCGGCTGGCCGGCGGCGAACGCCGGGCACGCGGCCTCGCATTTACCGCACTGCACGCAGGCGTCGAAGCCGAGCAGCTGGTTCCAGGTGAAATCCTTGGGTTTTTCCACGCCCAGCGGTGCGCTCGGGTCGTTCAGGTCCAGCGGTTTCAAGCCGGTGGAACGACCGCCGCCAAAGCGCTCGGCGCGACGGTGCCAGGCCAGGTGCAGGGCACCGGCGAAGGCGTGCTTCATCGGCCCACCCCAGGTCATGCCGAGGAACAACTCGGACACGCCCCACAACACACCGATACCGAGGATCACCGCTAGCAGCCAACCGCCGAAATTTTCCGGGAGGATCCCGGCCACCGGCAGGGTCACCAGGAAGAACGACACCGAGAATGCCAGCAGGCTTTTCGGCAGGCGCATCCAGGGGCCTTTCGACAGGCGCGCAGGCGGGTTGCGCCGACGCAGGTAAACGAAGATCGCGCCGACGAACATCACTGCCGACATTAGCAGCAGCGCATAGCCGAGGAAGCGGTTATGCAGGCCGAAACCGTGCACCAGTATCGCCAGCACGACAGACGCCACCGCACCGCCGGCCGTGGCGACGTGGGTGTTGGCGATGTATTTGTCCCGCGCCACCACGTGGTGCAGGTCGACCATGTAGCGCTTGGGCATGGCGAACAGGCCGCCGATCAGGTCGACCTTCGAGGCCCGGCCCCGGCGCCACATGGCTACCCGCCGCAACGCGCCCAGGACCGCGAGGCCCAGGGCGGCGAACAACAGGATTGGAAGAAGGGTGTTCAACATGGTGGAGCTCCCAAAGACCGCAGGGTCTTGCAGGCCAAACTACCTGGATGCCTTGCCCGATTCCTGTGGGAGCGAGCCTGCTCGCGAAAGCGGTGGGTCAGTCGACATCAATGGCGGCTGACAGATTGCATTCGCGAGCAGGCTCGCTCCCACAGGGTTATCAACAAGCTCTTAGAAATCCTTGCACAACCGCAGTGCGTCATAGATGGCGGCATGCACGTTACGCTGGGCCACGCAGTCGCCGATGCGGAACAGCAGGTAACCGTCGCCGCTCTGTGCAAGGCAAGGTTGCGGCTTGATCGCGAACAAGGCTTCGACGTCGATCTGGCCCTTGTTGCGCGAGCCTTCCTTCATCGCGTAGTAGATTTCCTCGTCCGGACGCACGCCGTTCTCGATCACCACCTGATCCACCACCCGCTCCTCTTTGGCGCCGGTGTATTCGTTTTCCAGCACCGCCACCAGCTTGTCGCCTTCGCGGTAGACCTTCTCCAGCATCATGTCGCCGGTCATGATCACTTCTTTGGGGTACATGCTGCGGTAGTAGGTCGGGAACGACGTACCGCCGATGGCCACGCCCGGCTTGATGTCGTCGGTGACGATCTCGACCTGGCTGCCCTTGTCGGCGAGGAAGTCGGCGGTGGACATGCCGGTGAACTCGCAGATGGTGTCGTAGACCAGAACGTTCTTGGCAGGCGCAACCTTGCCGTCGAGGATGTCCCAGCTGCTGACCACCAGGCCTTCAGCCGCGCCCCAGTGTTCGTTCTGCTCGATGAACGGGTGACCGCCGACAGCCAGCACCACCACGTCCGGACGCAGGTCCATGATGGTCGGCGCATCTGCCGCGGTGCCCAGGCGCAGGTCGACTTTCAACCGTGCCAGCTCCAGCTGGTACCAGCGGGTGATACCGGCGATCTGGTCCCGTTGCGGCGCTTTCGAAGCAGTCGTGATCTGCCCGCCAATGAACTCTTTCTTCTCGAACAGCGTGACGTCGTGGCCACGCTCGGCGGCCACACGGGCGGCTTCCATCCCGGCAGGACCGGCGCCGACCACCACCACCTTGCGTTTAACGCCGGTGGTTTTCTCGATGATGTGCGGCAGGCCCATGTATTCACGGGAGGTCGCCGCGTTCTGGATGCACAGCACATCCAGTCCCTGGTACTGACGGTCGATGCAGTAGTTGGCGCCGACGCACTGCTTGATCTGGTCGATCTGGCCCATCTTGATCTTGGCGATCAGGTGCGGGTCGGCAATGTGCGCGCGGGTCATGCCGACCATGTCGACGTAACCGCCCTCCAGAATCCGCGTGGCCTGGTTCGGGTCCTTGATGTTCTGCGCGTGCAGCACCGGAACCTTGACCACTTCCTTGATGCCGGCAGCCAGGTGCAGGAACGGCTCCGGTGGATAACTCATGTTGGGGATAACGTTGGCCAGGGTGTTGTGGGTGTCGCAACCCGAGCCCACGACGCCGAGGAAATCGAGCATGCCAGTGTCGTCGTAATACTTGGCGATCTGTTTCATGTCCTCATGGGACAGGCCATCCGGGTGGAACTCGTCACCGCAGATGCGCATGCCCACACAGAAATCGTCACCGACCTCGGCGCGCACGGCTTTCAACACTTCCAGGCCGAATTTCATGCGGCCTTCAAAGGTGCCGCCCCATTCGTCGGTACGCTTGTTGACCCGCGGGCTCCAGAACTGGTCGATCATGTGCTGGTGCACGGCCGACAGCTCGACACCGTCCAGGCCCCCGGCCTTGGCGCGGCGCGCGGCCTGCGCGTAGTTGCCGATCACCCGCCAGATTTCTTCCGGCTCGATGGTCTTGCAAGTAGCACGGTGCACCGGCTCGCGCACGCCCGATGGCGACATCAGGGTCGGCCAGTTGAAGCCGTCCCAGCGCGAACGCCGGCCCATGTGGGTAATCTGGATCATGATCTTGGCGCCGTGCTTGTGCATGGCGTCGGCCAGATTCTGGAAGTGCGGAATGATGCGGTCGGTGGACAGGTTCACCGAACTCCACCATTCCTGCGGGCTGTCGATGGCCACGACGGACGAACCGCCGCAGATCGCCAGGCCGATCCCGCCCTTGGCCTTCTCTTCGTAATACTTGACGTACCGGTCGGTGGTCATGCCGCCGTCGGTGGCATAGACCTCGGCGTGCGCGGTGCTGAGCACGCGGTTGCGGATGGTCAGTTTGCCGATCTGGATCGGCTGGAACATTGCTTCGAAAGCCATGGCGGGATCCTCGACTTACAACGGCTTGACGATGAACAAGCCGTCTTCGTGGCCCTCTTCGGAGCCACCGTAGACTTGCTCGGCCACGGTGCGGATCTTGCTGCCGCGAGCGGCCAGGATCTGATCCATGGCCCCGGCGAACCAGCCGGTGAACATGTAGTCGACCTTGCGCCCGACCTTGCCGTACACGTAGACAAAAGCGGAGTGCTCGAGCTTGACGCTGGCGGTGCCTTTGTCGAGGTCGATGTCCTGGATCTTGAACAGGCCCCAACCCCGCTGCGACAGGCGCTTCATGTAGTGCTCGAACACCGCGACGCCTTCCAGGCCGTGGCATTCGGCTTCTTTTTCACACCAGTGCCAGGCGGACTTGTAGCCGGCCTTGTAGAGGATCTCGGCATAGGCGTCGGCGCCCAGCACTTCCTCGATGCCCATGTGGTTGTTGACGAAGAAATGACGCGGCACGTACAGCATCGGCAGGGCGTCGGACGTCCAGACACCGGTTTCGCTGTCGACTTCGATAGGCAATTGCGGGGCGATCTTGGCCATGGAAACTTAACTCCAGAAAAATTTTGGTGTTGCCTGCGGCGCGAATGGCCGCAGGTAAGGATTCAGAAGTGCGGCGGCTTATTCGCCCCAGACGTCTTTCAAAACGTTGACCCAGTTCTCGCCCATGATCTTGCGCACCACGCGCTCGGAATGGCCGCGCTTGAGCAGGGTTTCGGTGAGGTTCGGGAACTCGCCGACGGTGCGGATGCCCAGCGGGTTGATGATCTTGCCGAAGCTGGTCAGGCGGCGGGCGTAGCCCTTGTCGTGGGTCAGGTATTCGAAGAAGTCCTGGCCATGACCCTGGGTGAAGTCGGTGCCGATGCCGATGGCGTCTTCGCCGACGATGTTCATGGTGTATTCGATGGCTTCGGCGTAGTCGTCGATGGTCGAATCGATGCCCTTGGCCAGGAACGGCGCGAACATGGTCACGCCGACGAAACCGCCGTGGTCGGCGATGAACTTGAGCTCTTCATCGGACTTGTTGCGCGGGTGGATCTTCAGGCCCGACGGCAGGCAGTGGGAGTAGCAGACCGGCTTCTTCGACTCGAGGATGACTTCTTCGGAAGTCTTGGAGCCGACGTGGGACAGGTCGCACATCACGCCAACGCGATTCATCTCGGCGACGATTTCGCGACCGAAGCCCGAGAGACCGCCGTCACGCTCGTAGCAACCGGTGCCCACCAGGTTCTGGGTGTTGTAGCACATCTGCACGATACCGACGCCGAGCTGCTTGAACACCTCGACGTAGCCAATCTGATCTTCAAAGGCGTGGGCGTTCTGGAAGCCGAAGAGGATGCCGGTCTTGCCCTGCTCCTTGGCCTTGCGGATGTCGGCGGTGGTGCGCACCGGAATCACCAGGTCGCTGTTTTCGCGGATCAGTTTCTGGCTGGCGGCGATGTTGTTGACAGTGGCCTGGAAGCCTTCCCACACCGACACGGTGCAGTTGGCGGCGGTCAGACCGCCCTTGCGCATGTCTTCGAACAGCTCACGGTTCCACTTGGCAATGATCAGCCCGTCGATAACGATGCTGTCGGCGTGCAATTCGGCTGGGCTCATCAGGCTGTCCCCTTGTTGGCGATTCATGCGCCGAATCGTCTGCCGGCGCTTTGGGGCCAGCATATGCCTGAGGGACGGGACAGCCGGGTGCAAAAACGACAGGGGAATTGCCGAAAGCGTCAATCCGCGACAAAGGGTCGTCGCAAGGCACAATTGCCGACCTGTTCAAGGCCTTCCGCTTGGGCCAGAATTCGCCGCATCACTTGATGCTTCACTGGATGGGAGCGGCAACGCACATGAAATTCATCTTCCTGGCATTGGCACTGATGGCGACCGGCGTACACGCCGCCGAAGAGTCCGAAGACACCCCCTGCGACAAGGTCGAAAACGACATCCAGACCCTGGAGTGCTCGGCCTTCAACAAAACCACTGCCGAAGACTTGCTGGGCGAGAACTACAAGAGCCTGGCCGAGCGCATGCAGTCGCTCTACGGCAAGAACCCGTCGCAACTGGCCGACATCACCGCCCGAATCAAGGCCGCGCAACAACAATGGCTGAAAACCCGCGACGCCGACTGCGCCATCGAAGCCTTCCCGGCCGCCGCCGGCAGCAAGGCGTTCACTATTGCGCAGAACGATTGCGTGGCGCGGATGAGCGATGAGCGGTCGGAGTTTTTGGAGTCGATCGGGCAGGAGTGACGACTGCTATTGAACTTGAGCTGTAAGCTTCACGCCTTCAGCCAGAAAAGGGATTCAACATGAAAGTCTGCGGCATCGAAATCAAAGGCAGCGAAGCGATCATTGCCGTGGCAACCCTCGAAGGCTCGGCACCGGGCCATTTGGCGCTCGCAACCAAGAAAATCGCCCTCGACGATGACGACGAAGCCGCCAACGTCAAAGTGTTCGCCGCTCAGGTTGCGTCTTTTGTGCGGGAGAATTCGATTGATCGCATTGCGATCAAGAAGCGCAGCAAGAAAGGTGAGTTTGCGGGTGGGCCGACGACGTTCAAGATCGAAGGGGTTTTCCAGTTGCTGGAGAATTGTGAGGTGACGCTGTTGTCGCCGCAGACGATCAATGCCCAGGCCAAGAAGCACGGTTTTGAGCCACCGGCGACGCTGAACAAGTATCAGCATGAGGCTTACAAGGCGGCGTGTACGGCGTTGGTGAAGAAGTAAAAGCGAAAACAGATCAAAATGTGGGAGCGGGCTTGCTCGCGAAGGCGCAGTGTCAGTCGCCATCATTGTTGATGACACACCGCTTTCGCGAGCAAGCCCGCTCCCACAGGGTTCCAAGGTGTCTAGGCTTTTGCGGTACGCCGATCTTCCCGCGGGCAGCGCTCAAACTTCGCCCGATAACTGCGGGTGAAATACGACGGCGATTCAAACCCGCAGGCGATACTCACTTCCAGCACACTCATGTCCGTTTGCCGCAGCAACTGCCGGGCCTTTTCCAGCCTTAATCGCAGATAGAAATTGCTCGGTGTGTCATTCAAATGCAGGCGGAACAATCGTTCGAGTTGCCTGCGCGTCACCTTGATCGATTCCGCCAATTCCAGCGTACTCAGCGGCGGTTCGCTGTGCTGCTCCATCTCACCGATCACATGAACGAGCTTCTTGTTACTGATGCCATAACGCGTAGCGACTTCCATGCGCTGGTGGTCCTTGCGCGGGCGGATGCGGCCGAGCACGAATTGTTCGCTGACCTGGATCGCCAGTTCGGGACCGTGGGCCTGGGCGATCAGATCCAGCATTAAATCGATGGAGGCGGTGCCGCCAGCAGAAGTGATGCGCCGACGGTCGATCTCGAACAACTCCTGGGTGACGCTGAGCTGCGGATAAGACTCCTTGAAGGCGTCAATGGCTTCCCAGTGCAGGGTCAGGCGATGGCCGTCGAGCAGGCCGGCTTCGGCGAGGATAAAACTGCCGGTGTCGATGGCGCCGAGGGTCACGCCTTCAATGTCCAGCCGACGCAGCCAGTGCTCCAGCACCGGGGTGGCAAATTTCAGCGGTTCGAAGCCAGCGACTACCAGTAATGTCGCGCCCTTCTTCAGCGGCTCCAGCGCCGCGTCGGCGTTGACCGACATGCCGTTGCTGGCCAGCACCGCCCCGCCATCGGCGCTCAACACATGCCAACGATACAGCTCGCCACGAAAGCGATTGGCCACCCGCAACGGCTCGATGGCCGAGATAAATCCGATGGCCGAGAAACCCGGCATCAACAAGAAGTAGAAATCCTGGGACATGGCGCTCTCGATGGACGGGTAGCGTGAGGACGTTGATACGCCACTTGCAACAGCCATTCAAGAGCACAGGTCGCCGCAGTGCAAGTGCTGGTCGCCGCAGTGCGCTTTCATGGCTGATTTGCTGCGTAACGTGTCATCACCGGCGCACAAAGACGACCGGACCCACAATAATGAAACTGCCGAGGAACCTGAGAATGAAACGACTGATCAGCAGCTGTGTTCTTGCACTCAGTGGTACCGCTTTGCTGAGTGCCAGCGTCATGGCCGCGGAACCCGCCTCATGCCAGAACGTGCGCATGGGCGTGGTGAACTGGACCGACGTGATCGCCACCAGTGCGATGACCCAGGTATTGCTCGACGGCCTCGGCTACAACACCAAACAAACCAGCGCCTCCCAGCAAATCATTTTCGCCGGGATCCGCGATCAGCGCCTGGACCTGTTCCTGGGTTACTGGAACCCGCTGATGACCCAGACCATCACCCCATTCGTCGACGCCAATCAGGTCAAGGTGCTTGAAGCGCCAAACCTGCAAGACGCCCGTGCCACCCTCGCCGTTCCGACCTATCTTGCCGACAAGGGCCTGAAAACCTTCGCCGACATCGCCAAGTTCGAAAAAGAACTGGGCGGCAAGATCTACGGCATCGAACCAGGTTCAGGCGCCAACACCCAGATCAAGGCGATGATCGCCAAGAACCAGTTTGGCCTCGGCAAGTTCCAGCTGGTGGAGTCCAGCGAGGCCGGCATGCTCGCCGCCGTGGATCGCGCCGTGCGCCGCAAGGAAGCCGTGGTGTTCTTCGGCTGGGCGCCGCACCCGATGAACGTCAACGTGCAGATGACGTACCTCACCGGCAGCGACGACGCCCTCGGCCCGAACGAAGGCATGGCCACGGTCTGGACCGTCACTGCGCCGAAATACGCCGAACAGTGCCCGAACGTCGGTCGCCTGCTGAGCAACCTGACATTCACCGCCGAAGACGAGAGCCGGATGATGCAGCCGCTGCTGGATCACAAGGACGCCTTCGAGTCGGCCAAACAGTGGCTGAAAGATCACCCGCAAGACAAACAGCGCTGGCTCGAAGGCGTGACCACCTTCGATGGCAAGCCGGCGGCTGAAAACCTCAAGCTGACCAGCAAATAAACCTGACCTGAACACCGCTTCGCAGCCCGACAGGGCTGCGAACCGACTCATCACGCCTGTAAGGAACCGCCTCATGAACCACGACGTCATCATCACCTGCGCACTCACCGGTGCTGGCGACACGACCGCCAAGAGCCCACACGTGCCGGTCACCCCGAAACAAATTGCCGCTGCCGCCGTGGAAGCCGCCAAGGCCGGCGCCACCGTGGTTCACTGCCATGTCCGCGACCCTGAAACCGGCAAGTTCAGCCGCGACGTGGCGTTGTACCGCGAAGTGATGGAGCGCATTCGCGAGGCCGACGTCGACATCATTGTCAACCTTACCGCTGGCATGGGCGGCGACCTGGAAATCGGCCCAGGTGAGAAGCCGATGGAGTTCGGCCCGAATACCGACCTGATCGGCCCGCTGACCCGCCTGGCCCATGTCGAAGAACTGCTGCCGGAAATCTGCACCCTCGATTGCGGGACGCTGAACTTCGGCGATGGCGACACCATTTATGTTTCCACCCCGGCGCAGCTGCGTGCTGGCGCCAAACGCATCCAGGAGCTGGGCGTGAAGGCCGAGCTGGAGATTTTCGACACCGGTCACCTGTGGTTCGCCAAGCAATTGATCAAGGAAGGCCTGCTCGACAACCCGCTGTTCCAACTGTGCCTGGGCATCCCGTGGGGCGCGCCGGCCGACACCACCACCATGAAAGCCATGGTCGACAACCTGCCGGCCGACGCGGTCTGGGCCGGTTTCGGCATCGGCCGCATGCAAATGCCGATGGCCGCACAAGCCGTGCTGCTGGGTGGCAACGTGCGGGTCGGGCTGGAAGACAACCTGTGGCTGGACAAGGGCGTACTGGCGACCAACGGCCAGCTGGTCGAGCGCGCCGGTGAAATCCTCAGCCGCCTCGGTGCCCGCGTCCTGACCCCGGCTGAAGGCCGCAAGAAAATGGGCCTGACCCAGCGCGGTTGATTGCACTTACACCCAACCCCTGTAGGCGCCGGCGTGCCGGCGAAGAGGCCGGTACATCCGCCGCATTTTCTGCGGTGCTGAAATCGCCTTCGCCGGCAAGCCGGCTCCTACAGTGGATCACCGAAATCTTCAGGAAGTTGCCATGACCTTCATTACCGAAATCAAAACCTTCGCAGCGCTGGGCAGTGGTGTCATCGGCAGCGGCTGGGTGTCCCGCGCCCTCGCCCATGGCCTGGACGTAGTGGCTTGGGATCCGGCGCCGGGTGCCGAGGCCGCCCTGCGCAAACGCGTCGCCAATGCCTGGGGCGCGCTGGAAAAACAAGGCCTGGCACCCGGCGCCTCGCAGGATCGCCTGCGTTTTGTCGCGACCATCGAAGAGTGCGTGCGCGATGCCGATTTCATCCAGGAAAGCGCCCCTGAACGCCTTGAACTGAAACTGGAACTGCACAGCAAGATCAGTGCGGCGGCCAAGCCAAATGCCTTGATCGGCTCCAGCACCTCCGGCCTGTTGCCCAGCGAGTTCTACGAGAGCTCGACCCACCCGGAACGCTGCGTTGTCGGGCACCCGTTCAACCCGGTTTACCTGTTGCCACTGGTGGAAGTCGTCGGCGGCAAGAACACCGCCCCCGAAGCCGTGCGAGCAGCGATGAAAGTCTACGAATCCCTTGGCATGCGCCCGCTGCACGTACGCAAGGAAGTGCCGGGATTCATCGCTGACCGCCTGCTCGAAGCGTTGTGGCGCGAGGCGCTGCACCTGGTCAACGACGGTGTGGCAACGACCGGCGAAATCGACGACGCGATCCGTTTTGGCGCGGGTCTGCGCTGGTCGTTCATGGGCACGTTCCTGACCTACACGCTGGCCGGCGGTGATGCCGGTATGCGCCATTTCATGGCGCAGTTCGGCCCGGCATTGCAGTTGCCGTGGACCTATCTGCCAGCACCTGAGCTGACCGACAAGTTGATCGACGATGTGGTGGACGGCACCAGCGATCAACTGGGCAAACACAGCATTTCGGCGCTGGAGCGCTATCGTGATGACTGTCTGCTGGCCGTGCTGGAAGCGGTGAAGACCACCAAAGAGAAGCATGGGATGGCATTTGCCGAATAATGAGCCCCGCAGGTCTGGCCCCTTCGCGAGCAGGCTCGCTCCCACAGGCTTGCGCCGTCCTTGTGGGAGCGAGCCTGCTCGCGAAAGCGGCGGTCCAGTCACCACCAACATTGGAACCGGAATCATGCCCACCCTCACCACCTACCAGACCAAAATCATCCCCGACTGGGTCGACTACAACGGCCACCTGCGCGATGCCTTCTACCTGCTGATCTTCAGCTACGCCACCGACGCCCTGATGGACCGCCTCGGCATGGACAGCAACAACCGCGAAGCCAGCGGCAACTCACTGTTCACCCTGGAGCTGCACCTCAATTACCTGCATGAAGTGAAGCTCGACGCCGAGGTCGAAGTACACACGCAGATCATCGCCCATGACGCCAAGCGCCTGCACCTCTATCACAGCATGCATCTGGTGGGCGACGACAAGGAGCTGGCGGGCAACGAGCAGATGCTGCTGCACGTCGACCTCGCCGGGCCACGCTCCACGCCATTCAGCGAAGAAACCCTGGGCAAACTGCAGGCCATCGTCGCCGAACAGACCGACCTGCCCGCTCCCGCCTACATCGGCCGAGTGATTGCATTACCGGCAAAAAAATAACAAGGAGATCGCATGAACACCGCCGCCGCTTTTGCCGACTTCCGTACTTATCCATTGATCAGCGCGCTGGCAGGCGTGCAGACCATGGCCGATCATGTCCTGGTCAAGTGGGCTGACCACCGCGCCAGCCCCTTCCACCACCCCTGGCTGCGGGACAATTGCCCGTGCCCGTCATGCGTCTACACGGTGACTCGCGAACAGGTGCTGGAAATCGTCGATGTGCCAGAAAGCCTGATGCCTGTCGAAACCAGCATCAATGCCGAAGGGTGCCTGAGCATCCAATGGCAGGATGGCCATCTCAGCCGCTTCGACCCTGGCTGGTTGCGGGCCCACGCCTATGATGACGAATCGCGCGCCGAGCGCTTGGCCGGCAAGCCAAAAGCCAGGCTTTGGCACAGTGATTTGCAGTTGCCGGTGTTCGAATACCAAGCGCTGATGAACGACAACCAGGCGCTGTTGCAATGGCTGCTGGCCGTGCGCGACACCGGCCTGACCCAGGTGCGCGGCGTCCCCACCGAGCCCGGCTCGCTGAAGCTGATGGCCCAGCGCATTTCATTCATCCGCGAGAGCAATTTCGGCGTGCTGTTCAACGTGCAATCCAAGGCCGATGCTGACAGCAACGCCTACACCGCTTTCAACCTGCCACTGCACAGCGATTTGCCGACCCGGGAGTTGCAACCGGGGCTGCAATTCCTGCATTGCCTGGTCAACGATGCCGAAGGGGGCGAGAGCATTTTCGTCGACGGTTTTGCCATCGCCGACGCCTTGCGCCTGGAGGACCCGGAAGCCTTCAGGAGCCTGTGCGAGACCCCCGTGGAGTTTCGCAACAAGGACCGCCACAGCGACTACCGTTGCCTCGCGCCGATCATCGCCCTGGACGCGTTGGGGCAGGTGTCGGAGATTCGCATGGCGAACTTTTTGCGAGGGCCGTTCGATGCGTCGGTGGAGCAGATGCCCAAGCTGTATCGCGCCTATCGCCGCTTCATTGCGATGACTCGCGAGCCCCGATTCAGGTTGATGCAAAGGCTTAATCCCGGCGAGCTCTGGTGCTTCGACAACCGCCGTACCCTGCATGCGCGCAATGCGTTTGATCCTGCCACTGGCGCCCGGCATTTCCAGGGGTGTTATGTAGATCGGGATGAGTTGTTATCGCGCATCCTCGTGTTACAACGCTAAACCGCGTCATCGTTCTTCGCGAGCAAGCCCCTCCCACATTGGATCTTTGAACGACGCCGATCCAATGTGGGAGCGGGCTTGCTCGCGAAGGCGTCAGTCCCGACACTACATTTCGTGTTGATTCACAGGCAAAAAAAAGCCCCGATCAAGCCGTGACAGGATCGAGGCAGAGGGTACTGTTGAGGAGCTGCCGTGGGAAGGTGACCAAACCCTCGTGAAGCAAGCTGGGTCCAGTGTGCCGACTCTCAGCGCAGGGAAATAGCACGAAAACGACCTGTTCATAGTCAATGCTGCCATCACGACAAATCGCCCTTGCCGCCACTGCGTGCCACTACCAGAATCGAACCACGACATCATTCCCAGAAGAAGGATTAGCGTCATGATGCACGCCGATTTGATAGACCAGGAAGACCTGTTGGGCCAGCTCAAGTCATTGGGCTTCCAAGTGCCGACCGGCGCCACCGCCCAGCAGGCTTGCGAGTGTGCCGTGCGGGGTTTGAACGATGAGCGGGCCATCGTGCTGCGCACCATGGTCAAGCAGATGTACACCAGCAGCGCGACGATCCTGCCGGCGGTGCGCCAAGCCATTGATAAGCAGTTGTTGCCCGCGTTGGCGGAATATCAACAGAGCCACACCGCCCGTTAATACGCCTTCGCGAGCGAGCCCGCTCCCACATGGGATCTGCGTCGTTCGCAGATCCCATGTGGGAGCGGGCTTGCTCGCGAATGAAGGCGACTCGGTCTAGAGCCTTACGCTGGCAAACGTCGACTCATTGCGCGCCTGACTCAACGCCGACAACGGCCCGGACAACGGCGACAGCACCAGGGCCTGTGGCAGCGGCATCATTGCCACCTGCTGCGTGGTGTTGGAACCGACGCGTTCGTCACGCGGCGGAATGCCGAAGTATTCGCGGTAGCACTTGGAAAAGTGCGGCGTGGACACGAAGCCACAGACCGACGCCACTTCGATGATCGACATTGGTGTCTGCTTGAGCAGTTGCCGCGCGCGAATCAAGCGCAGTTTCAGGTAGTAACGCGATGGCGAGCAGTGCAGGTACTTCTGGAACAGCCGCTCCAGCTGACGACGGGACACGGCAACGTAAACCGCCAGCTCATCGAGGTCGATCGGTTCTTCGAGGTTGGCTTCCATCAGCGCGACGATTTCCTGCAACTTCGGCTGATTGGTGCCGAGCATGTGCTTGAGCGGTACGCGCTGGTGATCCTGTTCGTTGCGGATGCGCTCGTAGACGAACATTTCCGAGATCGCGGCCGACAGCTCGCGCCCGTGATCGCGGCTGATCAGGTGCAGCATCATGTCCAGCGGCGCGGTGCCGCCAGAACTGGTGAAGCGGTTACGGTCGAGGGTGAACAGGCGGGTACTCATGGCCACCCGTGGAAACGCCTCCTGCATCGCCGCCAGGCACTCCCAGTGCACACTGCAATCGAAACCGTCCAGCAGGCCGGCACACGCCAGGGCCCAGCTGCCGGTGCAGACCGCACCCAGGCGACGGGACTGTCGCGCCTGGCTCTGCAGCCATGACACGTGTTCGCGGGTAACAGTGCGTTGAATACCGATACCACCGCAGACAATCACGGTGTCCATGGGAGGCGCTTTGTGCATGGAGGCATCAGGCGTGATTTGCAGACCGTCACTGGCCCAGACTTGACCGCCATCGACGGTGAGGGTGGTCCAGCGATACAGCTCACGGCCTGACAACTGGTTGGCCATGCGCAGCGGTTCGACTGCGGACGCCAGGGAAATCAGCGTGAAATTGTCCAGCAGCAGAAAGCCGATGGATTGAGGCGCACGGTTCTGGGGTTGGGCCCCGGAGTTGAACGTCGTCATCGCGGTATCTCCTCACACAAAGCGGGTGATGGCCTCAGGCGGAGGCTCTTGTTATTGCCATCGTTCTCGCGTGGGAGACGGGCTTTGTAATGACAGAGCAATTGCCATGCCTAAATTTGAATGCGCGTTCAATAACTCCTAAAAACGACGTCGGAATGTGTCTATATATGACGCGCAGGGAGTAGGGGTTATAAGTGCCATCAATGGCGTCTGGCGCTCTGCCCCGTTGCGTGTGAGCAAATCGGTAGCACTTGTGGGAACAGGGCTGTGGCGAGTCCGGGAAGAGTGTCACCGCAGGCACAGCTGACGGGTGGTCAGAGACCGGGCGGTCCTGATTTTGAAGTCAGGTACTTATCTGTAAGCGACGCGCCAAAAGGTGGCGCGTTTTAAATCGGGTGTTCAATTACCGCGCAGTTTTGACTGGTCTGACGCCTTCGCGAGCAAGCCCGCTCCCACAGGGGAATGCATTTCAATGTGGGAGCGGGCTTGCTCGCGAATGGAGGCGACTCGATATCAGCACTCCACCGCGCTCACAGCCAACCCACCCCGCGACGTCTCCTTATATTTGTCATGCATATCGGCACCGGTATCGCGCATGGTGCGAATCACCCGGTCGAGCGAGATAAAGTGCTGACCATCGCCGCGCAAAGCCATCTGCGCCGCATTGATCGCTTTCACCGCGGCGATCGCGTTGCGCTCGATGCACGGCACCTGCACCAGGCCGCCCACCGGATCGCACGTCAGCCCCAGGTTGTGCTCCAGGCCGATTTCCGCCGCGTTACACAGTTGCTCCGGTGTGGCGCCAAGGATTTGCGCCAACCCCGCCGCCGCCATGGCGCAGGCCGAGCCGACTTCGCCCTGGCATCCGACTTCGGCACCGGAGATCGAGGCGTTCTTCTTGCACAGAATCCCGACCGAAGCCGCGCCGAGCAGATAGTCGACGACATTGGCGTCGGTCACGTCCTCGCTGAACTTCATGAAGTAGTGCAACACCGCCGGAATAATCCCCGCCGCGCCATTGGTCGGCGCCGTGACCATGCGCCCGCCGGCAGCGTTCTCCTCGTTGACCGCGAGGGCGAACAGGTTGACCCACTCCATGGCGCTCAGCGTCGAGCCGATCACGTTGGGTTTGTTCAGCTCCTGCAAGCTGCGATGCAATTTGGCCGCGCGCCGGCGCACGTTCAGGCCGCCAGGCAGAATGCCCTCGTGCTTGAGGCCGTGCTCGACGCAATCCTGCATGGCGCGCCACAGGTGCATCAGACCACTGCGGATCTCCTCTTCGCTGCGCCAGACCTTCTCGTTGGCCATCATCAGTTCGGCCACCCGCAGGTTGTGTTTTTTACACAAGTCCAGCAGCTGCGCCGCGCTGGAGAAATCGTAAGGCAGCTCGGTGCGATCCATATCGACCACTCCGCTGCTGGCTTGCGCCTCATCGACGACAAAACCGCCGCCGACCGAATAGTAGGTATCGCGATGCAACTCGCCGTCATCGCCTTCGACAATCAAGGTCATGGCATTGGGGTGAAACGGCAGGTTTTCGTCGATCAGGCGCATGTCCCTGGACCAGATGAACGGGACCGGCAAACGGCCGTCGAGCAACAAGGTGTCCGTTTCGCGCAGGGTGTCGATGCGGATGCCGATTTGCGACGGATCGATCGCATCTGGCCACTCGCCCATCAGCCCCATGATCACGGCATTGTCGCTGCCGTGGCCGATGCCGGTGGCCGACAGTGAACCAAAGAGCTGCACCTGCACACGCCGAACCTGCTCAAGCAGGCCCCGCTCACGCAAACCCTGCACGAACAGCGCCGCCGCCCGCATAGGCCCCACGGTGTGAGAACTGGAAGGACCGATGCCGATTTTGAACAGGTCGAAAACACTGATAGCCATTGCTGCCGGACTCCTGGATGTGCCAACTCCAGGCGCAAAAGCGCCCGGTGACGGAGCTGCTACGCTCAAGCTGCAATCCGTCGGGATGGCCGCATCATCAGGCTTTTGTCCTGTCGCTCGACGTCTCACACCGACGCACTCATGTCCACGAACGCCGCGTGTCTTTTACGTCGTGTTTGCGCCGTTTTTTTGCGGCTCAGACGGACAAAGGAGGCTGAAAAAAGCTGTAAACGACGTCACCGACACTGGATGCGACCATCCCTGTACTGGTTACGACGCACCCTGTAGGCGTCAGATTTTCACTGGTACATGATCGTATCGACTCGATTGCAAGGCGCCGTGGTAGAGCTGTCTCCAAAACGCCATCCAACCGCAACCTATAAGTGCGGTGGTTCCAATCGGAAACACTGCCAAAAAAAACACCAAGGAGTCCATCCATGAAAGGTTCCCCGTCGTTGTTGTTGGCCGCCCTGCTTAGTCTGCCGGTTCTGGCGCAAGCTGCCGAACCGGCCCAGTGCAACACCGTAAACTTCTCCGATGTCGGCTGGACCGACATTACCGCGACAACCGCGACCACCAGCGTCGTGCTCAACGCCCTTGGCTACAAGACCAAGACCACCATGATTTCCGTGCCCGTGACCTACAAGTCCCTGGCCGACGGCAAGAACATGGACGTTTTCCTGGGCAACTGGATGCCTACCATGGAAAACGACATCAAGGCCTACCGCGATGCCGGCACCGTGGAAACCGTGCGCACCAACCTCCAGGGCGCCAAGTACACCCTCGCCGTGCCCCAGGCGCTGTACGACAAAGGGCTGCATGATTTCGCCGACATCGCCAAGTTCAAGAAGGAACTGGACGGCAAGATCTACGGCATCGAGCCGGGCAACGACGGCAACCGCCTGATCCAGAGTATGATCGACAAGAACGCCTTCGGCCTCAAGGACGCCGGCTTCAAGGTCGTCGAGTCCAGCGAGGCCGGCATGCTGTCGCAGGTCGACCGCGCGCAGAAACGCGATACCGCCGTGGTGTTCCTGGGTTGGGCCCCGCACCCGATGAACAAGCGTTTCAAGATTCAATACCTGACCGGCGGCGACGATTTCTTCGGCCCCGACTTTGGCGCCGCCACCGTGGCGACCAACACCCGCAAGGGCTACGCCACGGAATGCAGCAACGTCGGTCAGTTGCTGAAGAACCTGGAGTTCACCGTCGACATGGAAAGTGAACTGATGGGCAACATCCTGGACGACAAAATGAAGCCTGACGCGGCCGCCAAGGCCTGGCTGAAAAAGAATCCCCAGGTGCTCGATACCTGGCTCGCTGGCGTGACCACCATTGACGGTAAACCTGGCCTGGAAGCCGTGAAAGCCAAGCTCGCACAGCCTTGAGCTTAGGGAGCATCGCTTACGCCGGGCGGCAAGCCGCCCGGGCTGTTTATTTCCTTGCATGCGGACGTTCACTACCATGCTGATTGATCAGAAAATACCTCTAGGCCAGTACATCGCAGGCTTCGTTGAATGGTTGACGCAACACGGCGCCAACACCTTCGACGCAATCGCCGTGTCACTGGAAACGATGATCCACGGCGTGACGTTTGCGCTGACCTGGTTCAACCCGCTGGTCTTGATCGGCCTAATCGCAATACTTGCCCACTTCATCCAGCGCAAATGGGGCCTGACCGCCTTCGTCGTTGCCTCCTTCCTGCTGATCCTCAACCTGGGGTACTGGCAGGAAACCATGGAAACCCTCGCCCAGGTGTTATTCGCCACCCTGGTCTGCGTGGTCATCGGCGTACCCTTGGGTATCGTCGCCGCGCACAAACCGATGTTCTATACCATGATGCGTCCGGTGCTCGATCTGATGCAGACCGTGCCGACCTTCGTCTACCTCATTCCTACCCTGACTCTCTTCGGTCTGGGTGTGGTCCCGGGCCTGATCTCGACGGTGGTGTTCGCGATTGCCGCGCCCATCCGCCTGACTTACCTGGGTATCCGCGATGTCCCGCAAGAACTGATGGACGCCGGCAAGGCCTTCGGCTGCTCGCGTCGTCAACTGCTCTCGCGCATCGAACTGCCCCACGCCATGCCAAGCATCGCGGCCGGCATCACCCAGTGCATCATGCTGTCGTTGTCGATGGTGGTGATCGCGGCACTGGTGGGCGCTGACGGCTTGGGCAAACCCGTGGTCAACGCACTGAATACCGCTGATATCGCCCTGGGCTTCGAAGCAGGCCTGGCGATCGTACTGCTGGCGATCATGCTCGACCGTATCTGCAAACAACCCGACGCCAAAGTAGGGGGTGACGCATGAGCATAATTCGCTTCGAAGACGTGGACGTGATCTTCACCAAGGATCCGCGCGAAGCCCTGAAGCTTCTCGATCAAGGCTTGACCCGCAGCGAGATCCTGAAAAAAACCGGTCAGATCGTGGGCGTGGAAAAAGCCAGCCTCGACATCGAAAAAGGTGAAATTTGCGTGCTGATGGGCCTGTCCGGCTCCGGCAAATCCAGCCTGCTGCGCTGCATCAACGGCCTCAACACCGTCAGCCGCGGCAAGCTGTTCGTCGAACACGAAGGCAAGCAGATCAACATTGCTTCCTGTACCCCGGCCGAACTGAAAATGATGCGCACCAAGCGCATCGCGATGGTGTTCCAGAAGTTCGCCCTGATGCCTTGGCTGACGGTGCGCGAGAACATCAGCTTCGGCCTGGAAATGCAGGGCCGTCCGGAGAAGGAACGCCGTAAGCTGGTCGATGAAAAACTCGAGCTGGTGGGCCTGACCCAATGGCGCAACAAGAAGCCTGACGAACTGTCCGGTGGCATGCAGCAACGTGTGGGCCTGGCCCGTGCGCTGGCGATGGATGCCGACATCCTGCTGATGGACGAGCCGTTCTCGGCGCTCGACCCACTGATCCGCCAGGGCCTGCAGGACGAACTGCTGGAGCTGCAGCGCAAGCTGAGCAAGACCATCGTGTTCGTGAGCCACGACCTCGATGAAGCCCTGAAGCTGGGCAGCCGTATCGCGATCATGAAAGATGGCCGGATCATCCAGTACAGCAAGCCGGAAGAAATCGTCCTCAACCCGGCAGACGACTACGTGCGCACTTTCGTTGCCCACACCAACCCACTGAACGTGCTGTGCGGTCGCAGCCTGATGCGCACCCTGGACAACTGCAAGCGCATCAACGGTTCGGTGTGCCTGGACCCGGGTGGCGATTCGTGGCTGGACCTGGCCGAAGGCAACACCATCAAGGGCGCACGCCAGAACGGCTCGAGCCTGGATCTGCAGAACTGGATTCCAGGGCAGGCAGTCGAAGGCCTGGGTCGCCGGCCGACACTGGTGGATTCCAATATCGGCATGCGCGATGCGCTGCAGATTCGTTATCAGACCGGCAACAAACTGGTGCTGCACGACAACAACAAGGTTGTCGGGATTCTCGGCGACAGCGAGCTGTACCACGCGCTGCTCGGCAAGAACCTGGGGTAAGGCAACAGACACAAAAACGCCGCGAGAGATCGCGGCGTTTTTGTTTGTGGGGTATAGGGACATTCAGCTTTGCGGCTGATTGCCCCTTCGCGAGCAAGCCCGCTCCCACATTTGATCTGCGGTGTTCACAAATCCAATGTGGGAGCGGGCTTGCTCGCGAAGAATGCGATGCGGTGCCTCAGACAGAAACACCGCATCACTTCACAACTCAGCTATAGACGCGGCCAAGGAGCTGCCGATGGCTTTCAAACTGATCGAGCACGTCACGGGTGATCTGATCCTGAGTGAAGCCCATCAGGTCGTAGTCCTGGCTGCCGTTGTGCAGGTACACCTCGGCGCGATAGTAACGCTGACGCGCCTCATCGGATTGAGCCGACTCGGTTGGCGTGGCCAGATAGCCGTCCAGGCTGACTTCGTAGACAAACGGGTTGCCCTCCTCCATCTCGACCCGAACGCCCATGCAACGCTTGGACTTGCCCAGCAGCGTCTGCACTTCCAGGCCTTGGGCGCGCATTTGCGTCGTCGCATCCTGCAAGGCCGGGCTCACATGCTTGTCCATGAAGCGCTGCACCACCGACTGGCTCGGTTGCAGGTCCAGCTGGGTCAAACGCTCGCTGAAACCACGACGGCCACGGGCCGCCAGTTCCGCTTGCTCCTGTTCGATCTGCACGTCCTGGCGCATGGCCTTGTGCAAACCGAACATAAAGCACACCAACACCACCGAAAACGGCAGGCCGGCCAGCACCACCATGGTTTGCATGGCTTCGAAGTTACCGGCGAACAGCAGGCCGATGGTCACCAGGGTGATCACGACCGACCAGAAGATCCGCAGCCAGTGCGGCGCATCTTCGTCGACATTGCCGCCCTTGCACGAGAGGTTGGCCATCATCACCGCGCCGGAATCCGCTGGCGTCAGGAACAAGACGAACCCCACGAAAATCGACACGCCGATCACCACTTTCGATGCGGGGTAATGCTCAAGCAATTGGTAGATCGCCATGGACGGCTGTTCCAGCGCCGTCTTTCCGAGCTCCACCGCCCCGTGGTTCATCACCAGGTCCAGGGCCGAGTTACCGAAGATCGACAGCCACGCCAGGGTGAAACCCAGCGGAATCAGCAACACGCCAGCGACCAGCTCACGCACCGTGCGACCACGGGAAATACGCGCGATGAACATGCCGACGAATGGCGCCCAGGAAATCCACCAGGCCCAGTAGAACAGGGTCCACAGGCCCAACCAGCGGTCAGACTTCTCACTGTCGCCTTCGTACACATAAAGGTCGAAGGTCTTCATCACCACGCCGTTGAGGTAGTCACCGACGTTTTGCACGAAGCCGTTGAGCAGGTGCAGGGTCGGGCCGAACAGCAGGACGAAAATCAGCAGGCCGCTGAACAGCACGATGTTGAGGTTGGACAGGCGACGAATGCCGTTTTCCACCCCGGACACGGCAGCGATGGTCGCCACGGTGCTCATCACGATGATCACGATCAGCAGGTTGGTGTTGCTGTGCTCCATGCCGAACATGTTTTCCAGGCCCGACGACACTTGCAGCGAACCGATCCCCAGGTTGGTCACCAGGCCCAGCAGCGTCACGAACATGCCGAAGCCGTCCACCGCATGACCGGCCGCGCCCTTGACCCAACGCTCGCCCACCAGCGGGTACAACGCCGAACGCAGCGCCAGCGGCTGGTTATGCCGGTAGGCGAAGTACGCCACCGCCAGGCCGACCAAGGCGTAGATCGCCCAGCCATGCAGGCCCCAGTGCAGGAACGTCAGCTGCACCGCCTGACGGGCGGCCAGGTTGCTGCCGGCCACGCCTTCCGGCGGGTTGAAGTAGTGGTCCAGCGGCTCGGACGCGCCGAAATACAGCAGCGAGATGCCGATGCCCGAGGAGAACAGCATCCCCGCCCAGGCGCCGTAGCTGAAGTCCGGGGTGTCGTCCTTGCTGCCCAGCTTGAGCTTGCCGTAGGACGAGAACGCCAGGCCGACCACGAAGATCAGGTAGGCGGCAATCACCACCATGTAGTACCAGCCGAAGCTGCGGGACAACCAGGCTTGCGCCATACCGAGCAGTCTGCCCGCCTCTTGCGGGGCGATGATCAGAATGGCGGTCAACAATAGAATCAACGCGGTAGAGGTGTAGAACACCCAACCGTTGACCGTCACCTTCTCGGGCGGGGTCTTTATTAGCGAGGCAGAACTCATGGCACAGATGCTCCGGGCAGTGCGAGAGAAGAACGCAAGACAAACGGGGTACCCGACCAATCGGTTAGTGGGCAGCCGACCAGCGGGTGATATAAAGACAACCCCAAAGGGCCCGAAGCCCCTTGAGCGCTGTGGCGCGTAGGTTTCGAGCATTTTCGGAAGTCGTTTTTTTCGCCGCTACGCGTAGGAAAATTCTGTAGGCAGCGACGATTTGTCGCAGATCTTATTCTTTGTTGATTGAACGTTCAATCAAAACAAAATAGACTGGCCCTCAATCCGATAGACGCCTTGCGTCTGATGGAAGGCCTAAGGAGATGTGCAAGATGCCCAAGGTCGGTATGCAACCCATCCGTCGCCAGCAGTTGATCGAAGCCACATTGCTGGCGGTCGACCAGGTCGGAATGGGGGACGCCAGCATTGCGCTGATCGCCCGTTTGGCCGGTGTCTCGAATGGCATCATCAGTCATTACTTTCAGGACAAGAACGGCCTGATCGCTGCCACGGCGCAGTACCTGATGAGTGTCCTCAGCGAGAACGTCACCGCGCGCCGTCAGGCGCTGACAGATGCAAGCCCGCGGGCGCATCTGCAGGTGATCATCGAAGGCAACTTCGACGCCAGCCAGGTCAATGGCCCGGCAATGAAAACCTGGCTGGCCTTCTGGGCCACCAGCATGCACCACCCGTCTTTGCACAGGTTGCAGCGGATCAACGATCACCGTCTGTATTCCAACCTGTGCTGCCAGTTCCGCCGCGTACTGCCGCTCGATGATGCGCGCAGTGCAGCCCGTGGCCTGGCAGCCCTCATCGACGGTTTGTGGTTGCGCGGCGCACTGTCGGGAGATGCTTTCGACACTGAGCAGGCGCACCAGATCGCTTACGAATACATGGATTTCCAACTGGCCAAGCGGGTGAGTTAGAGCACACATAGAACGCTCGACACCCGCACCGTGCCAACAACCAATGCACTTGCGAGGACTTTATGGCCCGTTTCGAACTGCAAAAACTCTACATCGACGGCGGCTACACGGATGCTGGCAGCGATGCCACGTTTGAAGCCATCAACCCGGCTAACGGTGAAGTCCTCGCAAAAGTGCAACGCGCGACAAAGGAAGACGTCGAGCGCGCTGTGGTCAGCGCCGAAAAGGGCCAGAAAATCTGGGCCGCAATGACCGCCATGGAGCGTTCGCGCATCCTGCGTCGCGCCGTGGACATCCTGCGCGAGCGCAACGATGAACTGGCTGCCCTGGAAACCCTGGACACCGGTAAGTCGTACTCCGAAACCCGCTACGTCGACATCGTCACCGGCGCTGACGTGCTGGAGTACTACGCTGGCCTGGTTCCGGCCATCGAAGGTGAGCAGATTCCGCTGCGCACCACCTCTTTCGTCTACACCCGTCGCGAGCCGCTGGGCGTCGTAGCCGGTATCGGCGCGTGGAACTACCCGATCCAGATCGCCCTGTGGAAATCCGCACCTGCCCTGGCGGCCGGTAACGCGATGATCTTCAAGCCAAGCGAAGTCACCTCGCTGACCACGCTGAAACTGGCCGAGATCTACACCGAAGCCGGCCTGCCAGCCGGCGTGTTCAACGTCCTGACCGGCAGCGGCCGTGAAGTCGGCACCTGGTTGACCGAGCACCCGCGCATCGAAAAAGTCTCGTTCACCGGCGGTACCGACACCGGCAAGAAAGTCATGGCCAGCGCTTCGAGCTCTTCGCTCAAGGACGTGACCATGGAACTGGGCGGTAAATCGCCGCTGATCATCTGCGACGACGCCGACCTCGACCGCGCCGCCGACACCGCGATGATGGCCAACTTCTACAGCTCCGGCCAGGTCTGCACCAACGGCACTCGCGTGTTCGTGCCGGCGCACCTGAAAGCCGCTTTCGAAGCCAAGATCGTTGAGCGCGTTGCACGCATCCGCGTCGGTAACCCGCAAGACGAAAACACCAACTTCGGTCCGCTGGTCAGCTTTGCCCACATGGAAAGCGTGCTGGGCTACATCGCCAAGGGCAAGGAAGAAGGTGCCCGCCTGCTGTGCGGCGGCGAGCGTCTGACCGAGGGCGAATTCGCCAAGGGCGCGTTCGTGGCGCCGACCGTGTTCACCGACTGCACTGACGACATGACCATCGTGCGTGAAGAAATCTTTGGCCCAGTCATGGCGATCCTGTCGTACGAAACCGAAGAAGAAGTGATCCGCCGCGCCAACGACACCGACTTCGGCCTGGCCGCCGGTATCGTCACCAAGGACCTGAACCGCGCCCACCGCGTGATTCATCAGCTGGAAGCCGGTATCTGCTGGATCAACGCCTGGGGCGAGTCCGACGCGAAGATGCCGGTTGGCGGCTACAAGCAGTCGGGTGTTGGCCGTGAGAACGGCATCAGCTCGCTGAACAACTTCACCCGCATCAAATCGGTACAGGTCGAGTTGGGCGATTACGTCTCGGTGTTCTAAGACCCGAGACCTGTATTGCTCGCGAGGGCCTCTTCGCGAGCAAGCCCGCTCCCACAGGAGACCTCATTCCATTGTGGGAGCGAGCCTGCTCGCGAATCGAGTGCGCAGCACTCGCCGAAGCCCGACCTGACCACTATCAAAGAGGGTGCATTCAATGTCCCAAGAATTCGACTACATCATCATCGGTGCCGGCTCGGCCGGTAACACCCTGGCGACCCGCCTGACCGAAGACGCCGGCGTCACCGTCCTGCTGCTCGAAGCGGGCGGCCCGGACTACCGTTTCGACTTCCGCACGCAAATGCCGGCCGCCCTGGCGTTCCCGCTGCAAGGCCGTCGCTACAACTGGGCCTACGAAACCGATCCAGAGCCGCACATGGACGGTCGCCGCATGGAATGCGGACGCGGCAAGGGCCTGGGCGGTTCCTCGCTGATCAACGGCATGTGCTACATCCGCGGCAACGCCATGGACTACGACGGCTGGGCAAAATTGCCAGGCCTGGAAGACTGGTCGTACCTGGACTGCCTGCCGTATTTCCGTAAAGCGGAAACCCGCGACATCGGCCCGAATGACTACCACGGTGGCGACGGCCCGGTCAGCGTGACCACGCCGAAAGCCGGCAACAACCCGCTGTTCCACGCCATGGTTGAAGCCGGCGTGCAAGCCGGTTACCCGCGCACCGAAGACTTGAACGGCTACCAGCAGGAAGGCTTCGGCCCGATGGACCGCACCGTGACGCCGAAAGGTCGTCGTGCCTCCACCGCCCGCGGTTACCTGGACGTGGCCAAGAAGCGCTCGACCCTGACCATCGTCACCCACGCCCTGACCGACAAGATTCTGTTCGAAGGCAAGCGTGCGGTCGGCGTGCGTTACCTGGTCGGTGACGCCGAAGAGCGCGTCGAAGCCAAGGCGCGCAAGGAAGTGCTGCTGTGCTCCGGCGCCATCGCTTCGCCGCAGATCCTGCAACGCTCCGGCGTCGGCCCGGCTGAACTGCTGAACAAGCTCGACATTCCGGTGGTCCACGACCTGCCAGGCGTCGGTGAAAACCTGCAGGACCACCTTGAACTGTACCTGCAATACGCCTGCACCCAACCGGTCTCGCTGTACCCGTCGCTGCTCTGGTACAACCAGCCGGCCATCGGTGCCGAGTGGCTGTTCAACGGCACCGGCATCGGCGCCAGCAACCAGTTCGAAGCGGGCGGTTTTATCCGTACCCGTCCGGAATTCGAATGGCCGAACATCCAGTACCACTTCCTGCCGGTGGCGATTAACTACAACGGCAGCAACGGTGTGAAAGAACACGGCTTCCAGGCGCACATGGGCTCCATGCGTTCGCCAAGCCGCGGGCGTATCCAGGCCAAGTCCAAGGACCCACGCCAGCACCCGAGCATCCTGTTCAACTACATGGCCACCGAGCAGGACTGGCAGGAGTTCCGCGACGGCATCCGCCTGACCCGTGAAATCATGCAGCAACCGGCGCTGGATGCCTTCCGCGGCCGCGAAATCAGCCCGGGCATCGAAGTGCAAACCGATGAGCAGCTGGACAAGTTCATCCGCGAGCACGCCGAAACCGCGTTCCACCCGTCCTGCTCGTGCAAGATGGGCACCGACGAAATGGCCGTGGTCGATGGCGAAGGCCGCGTGCATGGCATGCAAGGCCTGCGCGTGGTCGATGCCTCGATCATGCCGATCATCACCACCGGCAACCTGAATGCGCCGACGATCATGATGGCCGAGAAAATCGCCGACAAGATCCGCGGCCGCCAGCCATTGCCGCGCAGCAAGGCCAACTACTACGTAGCGGGCGACGCGCCGGTGAAGGGCAAGCCTATGCGTGAAGTGGGCCAGACGGCGTAAGGCTTTAGACCGCGTCACGGCCATTCGCGAGCAGGCTCGCTCCCACATTGTTCTGCGTTGATCGCTCAATCGTGATTCAACACAAAAACACTGTGGGAGCGAGCCTGCTCGCGAAGAGGCCCGACCAAACAACACACCTCTACCGATCCAAACTTGATCCTCCCCCCATGCAGGCCTACTCTAGTGCCGCGCAATCGTTTCATCCCCTCGCCGCACCGCTGCACCGCCACTCCATACCAAGGAGGTTCCCGAATGTTCGATTTCCACCCCCAGCTCAGGCAGCGCTTCGCTGCCTTGCGCACGGGCGCCGAATTCTTTTCCCTGCGTTTTGTGCGCGAGTCCGGCCAGTACCTGTCGGTGCGCAAGAACGTCGCCGAACCGCCGAGCCTGAGCCGCGACGAAGGGGCGATGCTGACCGTGCGGGTCAATGGCGTGGAAGCCTATGCCGCCACCAATGACCTGTCGCAACAGGGCCTGCAAGCGGCCCTCGAGCGCGCCGAACAGCAGGCGCGCCGACTCAAGCCTCACGCCCTGCTGGACCTGCGCGAACAAGCAGTATCCAGCGAGCGTGCCGATTATTTTTCACCGAACCTCGACCAGCCCTTCCCGTCCCTGAGCGACTGCTACCAGCTGCTCAGCGCCGAATCCGCCGCCGTGCCCAAGGACGAACGCCTGGTGAGCTGGCAGGTCAGCATCGGCATCACTAACGTCGAACAGATTTACCTCAACAGCGCCGGCGCCGAACTGCGCCAGGCACAGCGCTTCGTCTACCCGGGCCTCGACGTCACCGCCTACGATGGCAACGACAGCCAGACCCGCACGCTCGGCCGGGAAAACTTCGGCCAGCAGGGTGGCTTCGATGTCATCAGCCGCTGCGGACTGATCGGCGCTGGGGCAAAAATTGCCGATCAGGCCCTGCAATTACTGCTGGCACCGAACACGCCGCAGGGGCCGCGCGACCTGCTGCTGATGCCCGACCAGATGATGCTGCAGATCCACGAATCCATCGGCCACCCGCTTGAACTGGACCGTATCCTCGGCGATGAGCGCAATTACGCCGGTACCAGTTTTGTCAAAGCCAGTGATTTCGGTCACCTGCAATACGGTTCCGGCCTGCTCAACGTGACTTTCGACCCGGACATTCCCGAGCAGCTTGCCAGCTACGGCCACGACGACGACGGCACGGCGGCCAACAAACAGTTCCTGATTCGCCAAGGCCTCTTGCTGCGTCCCTTGGGCGGTGCCCTCTCGCAGTTCCGCGCCGGCCTGGACGGGGTCGCCAACAGCCGTGCCTGCGGCTGGAACCGCCCGCCGATCGACCGCATGGCCAACCTCAACATCGAGCCTGGCGACCAGCCGCTCGAGCAACTGATCGGCAACATCGAACACGGCATCCTGATGAGCACCAACCGCTCCTGGTCCATCGACGATGCGCGCAACAAGTTCCAGTTCGGTTGCGAATGGGGCCAGTTGATCGAAAACGGCGAACTCAAGGGCGTGGTGAAAAACCCGAACTACCGGGCGATTTCCGCACAGTTCTGGAAAAGCCTCAGCGCAGTCGGCGACGCCAGCACCTTCAAGGTCCTGGGCACACCGAACTGTGGCAAGGGCGAGCCGAATCAAGTGATCCGCGTCGGCCACGCTTCGCCAGCCTGCGTGTTCAGCAACGTTGATGTATTTGGGGGAGACAGCTGATGACTACGTCGAAAGCCCAGGCCGAGTCGTTCAAGGCACTGGTCGCCGGATTAAGCGAAGCGCTGCACGAACCGGAGCAATTCACCCTCAGCTATGCCGCCGAATCGTCGGCCTTCGTGCGTTTCAACCACGCCAAGGTGCGTCAGGCCGGGCAGGTGCAACAGGCGAGCGTCGGCTTGAAACTGATCAACGATGGTCGCCACGCCGACCTGCAGATCACCCTGGCGGGCGATCCTGCGGTCGACCATCAGCGCCTGGCCGAAGGCCTGCAACAGCTGCGCGAAACCTTGCCGTTGCTGCCCCAGGACCCCTACCTGCTGCTAAACCACAACGGTTGGCAAAGCAAAAACGTGCAGGATCATCCGCTGCCGGACACCGAGCAAGTGGTCGCCGAAATCTCCCAGGCCGCCGAAGGCCTGGACTTGGTCGGGTTCTACGCCGCCGGGCCGATCAGCCGTGGTTTCGCCAGTTCCGCCGGCGCGTTCGGCTGGCACCAGGCCAACAGCTTCAACTTCGACTTCAGCCTGTTCCATGAAAACGGCCAGGCGGTGAAGGCCAGCTACGCCGGGCACGACTGGAACAGCGCAGGCTTTGCCAAACGCTTCCAGCAGGCTCGGGAGCAGCTTGAGTACCTGGGACGGCCACTGCGCACCCTGGCCCCAGGCCAATACCGCGCTTACCTGGCGCCCGCCGCGCTGGAAGAAATCATGGGCATGCTGTGCTGGGGCGGTTTTTCGGCACAGTCGATCGCCAGCAAAAGCAGCCCACTGCAGAAGCTCTACGGCGGCGACCAGGCGTTTAGCCCGCTGGTTTCGCTGGACGAAAAAGTCAGCGGTTCGCTGAGCCCGGCGTTCTCCGACGAAGGTTATCCGCGAAGCGACCTGGGCTTGATCGTCGAAGGCAGGGCCGGTGCGCAACTGGTCGGATCACGCAGCGCCGCCGAGTACGGACTGACCGCCAACGGCGCCAGCGGCGGGGAATCGCCAACGGCCCTGAATATGCAGGCCGGGAACTTGCCTGAGGCACAGATCCTCAAGCAACTCGGTACCGGCCTGTACATCAGCAACCTGTGGTACCTGAACTTCTCGGATCAACCGGCGGCGCGCCTGACCGGCATGACGCGGTTTGCCACGTTCTGGGTCGAAAACGGCGAGATCCAGGCGCCGGTCAGCACCATGCGTTTCGACGACAGCGCCTACAGCCTGCTGGGTTCGCAGCTGGAAGCACTGACCGCGGAGCGCGAATTGCTGTTGTCGGCGAGTACCTATAGCCAGCGGGCGACGGCATCGGCGTTGTTGCCGGGGGCGATCGTCCGGCGGCTGACGTTGACCCTGTAAACACAATCCCCCTGTGGGAGCGGGCTTGCTCGCGAAAGCGGTGGGTCATTCAGCATTGATGTTGAATGTGATGGCCCCTTCGCGAGCAAGCCCGCTCCCACAGGGTTCGGTTCCCTGACCACCACAAGAGGTCCCATGCCCAACCGCCCGCCTCTCGATCCAGTCACCGCCCGCTGGGTGCCCTGGGTCGTCGCCATTGCGTTCTTCATGCAGTCCCTCGACGGGACGATCCTCAACACCGCCCTGCCGGCCATGGCCAGCGACCTGGCGGAAGACCCGTTGCGCATGCAGGGCGTGATCATTGCCTACATGCTCACGGTCGCCTTGCTGATCCCCGCCTCCGGTTGGATCGCTGACCGTTTTGGCACGAAAAAAATCTTCTTCAGCGCGATCCTGCTGTTCAGTTTCGGCTCGTTGCTCTGCGCCTTGTCCAGCAGCTTGAGCATGCTGATCGGTGCACGAGTGATCCAGGGCCTGGGCGGCGCGTTGATGTTGCCGGTCGGACGACTGGTGGTGCTGCGCGCCTACCCGCGCTCGGAACTGGTGCGGATCATGGGTTTCATCACCATTCCCGGCCTGCTCGGGCCGTTGATCGGCCCGACCATGGGCGGCTGGATGGTGGAGTACCTGACCTGGCACTGGATTTTCCTGATCAACCTGCCGGTGGGACTGGTGGGCTGCTACGCGGTGTGGAAATTCATCCCCGACCTGCGCGGCTCCGAACGGACCCGTTTCGATAGCCTGGGTTTCCTGCTGTTCGGCGCGGCGATGATCCTGATCACGGTCGCCATGGAAGGTTTGGGCGAACTGCACCTGCCACACCTGCGGGTGATGCTGTTGTTGTTCGGCGGCATGGCCTGCCTGGCGGCCTACTGGCTGCGCGCCGGGCACATCGACAATCCGTTGTTTGCGCCGTCGTTGTTCAAGACCCGCACTTTTGCCGTCGGCATTCTCGGCAACCTCTTCGCCCGCCTCGGCAGCGGTGCCCTGCCGTTCCTGGTACCGCTGTTGCTGCAAGTGGCGTTGGGGTATTCGCCGTCCCAGGCCGGGATGAGCATGCTGCCGCTGGCCGCTGCAGCGATGATCGCCAAGTGGGTGGCGCGACCGCTGATCGAACGGCTGGGCTACCGCATCGTGCTGACCGGCAACACCCTGGCGCTGGGAATCATGCTGGCGAGCATGGGCCTGGTCAGCGAGCAGACGCCGTACTGGCTGCTGTTGTGCCTGCTGGCAGTCCTGGGGGCGATCAACTCCTTGCAGTTCACCGCGATGAACACCGTGACCCTGATCGACCTCGACGATGCCAGTGCCAGCAGCGGCAACAGTCTGCTGTCGGTGGTCGCTCAACTCTCCCTGAGCCTGGGGGTGGCCTGTGCCGGTGCGCTGCTCGGCGGCTTTACCGCAGAGATCGGAAACGATGGTGTTGAGACGGTGCTGGGTGCGTTCCAACTGACGTTTGTGACCGTCGGAATCATGGCAATGCTGGCCGCGACCATCTTCTCGCAGCTCTCAAAGGAAGACGGACGGCGCGTCAAGCGTCCGGAAGAACACATAGAGCCTTAGGGCGAATGGCCATCGGGCTGGTACACTGCGCGACATTTTGTTTTGCAGGCCAGTCCCGTGACCACCATCGCCACCGAATTTAATACTTTGCCGCTGTCCGCCGCCATGCTGGCTAACCTCGACTCCCTCGGTTATGCCCAGATGACGCCGATCCAGGCGCAAAGCTTGCCGGTGATCCTCAAGGGGATGGACCTGATCGCCCAGGCCAAGACCGGCAGCGGCAAGACCGCCGCCTTCGGTATCGGCCTGCTCAACCCGATCAATCCGCGCTACTTCGGTTGCCAGGCGCTGATCCTGTGCCCGACCCGCGAGCTGGCCGACCAGGTCGCCAAGGAAATCCGTCGCCTGGCCCGTGCCGAAGACAACATCAAGGTCCTGACCCTGTGCGGCGGCGTGTCCCTCGGCCCGCAGATCGCTTCGCTGGAACACGGCGCGCACATCATCGTCGGCACCCCGGGGCGCATCCAGCAGCACCTGCGCAAGGGCTCGCTGGTATTGCACGGCCTCAACACCCTGATCCTCGACGAAGCCGACCGCATGCTCGACATGGGTTTCTACGACTCCATCGAAGAAATCATCATGCAGGCCCCCGAGCGTCGCCAGACCCTGCTGTTCTCCGCCACCTACCCGGTGGGCATCAAGCAGCTGGCCTCGAAATTCATGCGCAACCCGCAGCAAGTGAAGGCCGAGGCGTTTCACGACGACACGCAGATCGAGCAGCGCTTCTACGAAATTTCCCCGGATGATCGCATGAGCGCCGTGACCAAGGTGCTGGGCCACTTCCGTCCGGCGTCCTGTGTGGCGTTCTGCTTCACCAAGCAGCAGGTCCAGGAAACCGTTGATCACCTGACAACCAAGGGCATCTCCGCCGTTGGCCTGCATGGTGATCTGGAACAGCGCGATCGTGACCAGGTACTGGCGATGTTCGCCAACCGCAGTACTTCCGTGCTGGTGGCGACTGACGTTGCCGCCCGCGGCCTGGACATCGATTCGCTGGACATGGTGATCAACGTCGAACTGGCCCGGGATTCGGAAATCCACATCCACCGTGTTGGCCGTACTGGCCGTGCCGGTGAGAAAGGCCTCGCCATCAGCCTGGTCGCCCCGTCCGAAGCGCACCGCGCCCAGGCCATCGAGCAGCTGCAGAAGAGCCCGCTGAACTGGGACCAGGTGGACAACCTCACCTCCCAGGGCGGTGGCCCGCTGCTGCCGCAGATGAGCACCCTGTGCATCGCTGGCGGCCGCAAGGACAAGGTTCGTCCAGGCGACATCCTTGGTGCACTGACCGGTGAAGCCGGCATCCCGGGCGCCCAGGTCGGCAAGATCGCGATCTTCGACTTCCAGGCCTTCGTGGCCGTGGAACGCGGCGTCGCCAAGCAAGCCCTGCAACGCCTGAACGACGGCAAGATCAAGGGCCGTTCGTTGCGCGTGCGCATCCTCTGACCCTGATCGTTCCCACGCTCTGCGTGGGAACGCATCCCGTGACGCTCTGCGTCACATATCAGCGGACGCAGAGCGTCCATGGCGGCATTCCCACGCAGAGCGTGGGAACGATCGAGTACAGTTGAGGACACCGTTTTGCGCTCTACCGAAGTCGTGATCATTGGCGCTGGCGCCGCAGGGTTGATGTGTGCACTGACCGCCGCCGGGCGCGGGCGCAAGGTGCTGTTGCTCGACCATGCCAACAAGGCCGGCAAGAAAATCCTGATGTCGGGCGGTGGCCGTTGCAATTTCACCAACATGTACACTGAACCTGGCAATTTTCTCTCGCAGAACGCGCACTTCTGCAAATCCGCCCTGGCCCGCTACACCCAGTGGGATTTTATCGGCATGGTGGCCAAGCACGGCGTGCCCTACCACGAGAAAAAGCTCGGCCAACTGTTCTGCGATAACAAATCCAGCGACATCCTCGAAATGCTGCTCAACGAGTGCGATCAGGTCGGCGTCAGTCTGCACCTGGACACCTCGATCCAGACCATCGAGAAGCTCGAGAAAGGCTACTTGCTGGACACCACCCTCGGCCAGGTCACCTGCGAATCACTGGTGATCGCCACCGGCGGCCTGTCGATCCCGACCTTGGGCGCAACCGGTTTTGGCTACCAGGTGGCCAAGCAATTCGGCCACGACCTGCTGCCGACTCGCGCCGGCCTGGTGCCGTTCACCATCACCGATCAACTCAAGGAACTGTGCACCGAGTTGTCCGGCACCTCGGTGGACTGCCTGGTCAGCTGCAATGACCAGAGCTTTCGCGAGAATATCCTGTTCACCCACCGCGGCCTGAGTGGCCCGGCGATCTTGCAGATTTCTTCGTTCTGGGAATCCGGCGACACGGTGGAAATCAACCTGATGCCGGACCACGACGTACCAACCTGGCTGCAACAGCAACAGGCCGAACGCCCCAACAGCGAACTGAAAACCCTGCTCGGCGAAATCTTCACCAAGAAGATGGCTAATCTGCTGGCGGACAACTGGTTCGTCTCCAAGCCGATGAAGCAATACACCCACGGGGAAATCGCCGCCATCGCCGAGAAACTGGCGAACTGGAAAGTGGTACCGGCAGGCACTGAAGGCTACCGCACCGCCGAGGTGACCCTGGGCGGCGTCGATACCAACGAGGTGTCGTCCAAGACCATGGAGTCGCTGAAGAGCCCTGGCCTGTATTTCATCGGTGAAGTGCTGGACGTCACCGGGCACCTGGGCGGCTTCAACTTCCAGTGGGCCTGGGCCTCCGGCTACGCCGCCGCGCAGTACGCCTGATCGACCGCGCCATCGTTCTTCGCCGGCAAGCCAGCTCCTACAAGACCGCGCAAGACCTGTAGGAGCTGGCTTGCCAGCGAAGGCGATGTAACAGACATAGGGAAGGAACAGATTTTGCTGTCAGATGTGATTGCCGCCATTGCGTCGGCGTCATCATTGGCTCAATTTAGCGTCATTGCCTCGGAAGGCCTTCGCACTTCATGTCATCGACCTCGTTCCGTCAGTCTCTGCGCCGGCTTTGGGCGCTGGATAAATTCAGTTACAGCGTGCGGGTGTTCATCGCCCTGACCGGCACCATGGCTTTGTGCTGGTATCAGGATGAAATGGGACTGTTGATCCCGTTATTCCTGGGGATTATCGCCAGCGCCCTGGCCGAAACCGATGACAGCTGGCAGGGCCGCCTCAACGCTCTGGCAGTGACGCTGGTGTGTTTCGCCGTCGCCGCGCTGTCGGTCGAACTGCTGTTCCCCTACCCCATTCTCTTTATCATCGCCTTCGCCCTGGCCGCCTTCTGCCTGACGATGCTCGGCGCCTTGGGCGAACGTTATGGGGCGATTGCCTCGGCGACCCTGATTCTGTCGGTCTACACCATGATCGGCGTCGACCAGCGCGGTGGCGCGGTCACCGATTTCTGGCATGAGCCGGTGCTGCTGGTGGCCGGTGCAGCCTGGTACGGCCTGCTGTCGGTGTTGTGGCAGGCGCTGTTTTCCAACCAGCCGGTGCAACAAAGCCTGGCGCGGCTGTTCCGTGAGCTGGGGTTTTACCTGAAGTTGAAGTCTTCGCTGTTCGAGCCGATCCGGCAGATGGACGTGGAAGCCCGGCGCCTGGAACTGGCCCAGCAAAACGGCCGCGTGGTTGCGGCGCTGAACGCCGCCAAGGAAATCATCCTGCATCGGGTCGGCAACGGTCGCCCAGGCTCAAAAGTCAGCCGCTACCTGAAGCTGTACTTCCTCGCCCAGGACATCCACGAACGCGCCAGTTCCTCGCATTACCCGTACAACGCCCTGGCCGAAGCGTTCTTCCACAGCGATGTGCTGTTCCGCTGCCAGCGCCTGCTGCGCCAGCAAGGCAAGGCGTGCCGGGCGCTGGCCGAGTCGATCCAGATGCGCCAGCCGTTCACCTACGACGCGAGTTTTGCCGAGGCCCTCGGCGACCTGCACGCCTCCCTCGAACACCTGCGCATCCAGAGCAATCCCGCCTGGCGCGGGCTACTGCGCTCACTGCGGGCGCTGGCGGCCAACCTCGGCACGCTCGACCGCCTGCTCAGTGATGCCAGCAATCCCGACACCCTGGCCGACGCCACCGACAGCAGCCTGCTCGACCGCTCGCCGCGCAACTTCAAGGATGTCTGGATACGCTTGCGCACCCAACTGACGCCCACCTCGCTGCTGTTCCGCCATGCCCTGCGCTTGCCCCTGGCCTTGAGCATCGGCTACGCCATGGTGCATTTGATTCACCCCTCCCAGGGTTACTGGATCATCCTCACGACGCTGTTTGTCTGCCAGCCGAACTACGGTGCAACAAGGCGCAAGCTCGGCCAGCGGATCATCGGCACCGCGATCGGCCTGACGCTGGCCTGGGCACTGTTCGATCTGTTCCCGAACCCGCTGATCCAGTCCTGTTTCGCGATTGCCGCCGGGGTGGTGTTCTTCACCAACCGCACCACCCGCTACACCCTGGCGACAGCGGCGATCACGCTGATGGTGCTGTTCTGCTTCAACCAGGTGGGCGACGGTTACGGGCTGTTCCTGCCTCGGCTGTTCGATACCCTGCTCGGCAGCCTGATTGCCGGCCTGGCGGTGTTCCTGTTCCTGCCGGACTGGCAGGGTCGGCGCCTGAACAAAGTGCTGGCCAACACCCTGACCTGCAACAGCATCTACCTGCGCCAGATCATGCAGCAATACGCCGCTGGCAAAAGCGACGACCTGGCGTATCGCCTGGCGCGGCGCAACGCACACAACGCCGACGCGGCGTTGTCGACCACCCTGGCCAACATGCTGATGGAGCCGGGGCATTTCCGGAAGGAAGCGGATGTCGGGTTTCGCTTCCTGGTGCTGTCGCACACCTTGCTCAGCTATTTGTCCGGACTGGGCGCCCACCGGGAAACTCAATTACCGCAGAATGTGCGCGAACAGCTGATCGAAGGCGCGGGGGTGAAACTGGCGTCCAGCATCGATGAAATAGCCCAGGGGCTGGCAAGCAAATCCGCCATTGCCATTCAGAGCGATGAGGAAGAAGCGCTGGCCAACGCGCTCGAGCAAATGCCCGACGAGATCGATGAGGGCCAGCGACTGGTGCAGACGCAACTGGCGTTGATCTGCCGACAGTTGGGACCGTTGCGCACGCTGGCGGCGCATTTGATCAAGGACACGAGCGAGGATTGAGAGGTGTCACACTTCACATTCCGTGTCGCTTCATGATCCGCGCATACGTGCCATCGGCCTTCATTGCCAGGATGGCACGATCAAAACCGGCGACGATCTGCTCGTGCTGCGGATTTTTCAGGCTGACCAGAATGTGCAGGCCGTTCTCGCTCAGCGGTTTGGGCAAGAACTCCACGGCGTTGCGAACCTTGGGCGACTCTCGGGCCAGATAATAACGAGCGACGTATTCGTCTTCCAAGGTCAGCTTGACCCTGTCGGCAGCGACCATGCGCACGGCCATGGCAAAGTTGTGTACCGGAATCTTCTGCAACGACACATCTTGATCGAAACTCGGTGAATAGGCGTAGCCACGCACCACCGCAATCGGATTGGTATACAGCTGCTGCAAATGGTTGAATTCGATGGGTGCATCCTTACGCTTGAGAAAGCGCACCCGATTGATCAGGTACTCGTCCGAAAACTGCCCGAGCCCTGTGCGCTCCTCATTGAACCAGGCGTTGACCAAAACGTCATAACGGCCCTCGCCCAACCCAAGCAACGCCCGCGCCCACGGCACCTGCTGGAAATCACTGGCATAGCCGGACCGCGCCAGGGCGGTACTGACAATGTCCGTGGCCAACCCACCATTGAACAAGGTGGCGTCGGTAAAGGGTGGCCAGGCATCCGCCACCAGCCGCAACTTTTCTGCAGCCACACTTTCAGTCAGCAACAGCAATCCAAGCAAAGCAAAGGCTCGATGCAATCGCGGCATGCCAGAAAATCCTTAGCGGGCGGCTGCCCGACGTGTTTTTCAGCGAAAACGCCAAGACCCGTACCGGCACCCCCAGGCACTCAATGTCAGCGCGTTGCAGCTCTGCACAGCGCTAGATTCAGATTACACAAAGAAGACAGCGTCGCGCCAAATGAATGATGGCATTTTGGTCTTTGTCACAGATTCCTACGCCATAAAGACATCCATCGCCGAGGCGCTTAGTATCACCAAGACGTTTTCAGGGAATCAGCACATGACAATCAACTGGGTCTGCAAACACCACAGCGATCTGGGCAAGGAGCAGCTGTATGCCATTTTGCAACTGCGCGCCGAAGTGTTCGTCATCGAACAGAAATGCATCTATCAGGACATCGATGGCCAGGATCTGGAGGGTGACACCTGCCATTTGATGGCCTGGGACGAAGATCGGCTGGTGGCGTACCTGCGCCTGCTCGATCCCGAGCTACAGGGCGGTGACGTGGTGATCGGGCGGGTGATCATTGCGCCACAGGCGCGAGGCACCGGGCTGGGCCATGAGTTGATGGCCCAGGCGCTGAAGCAGATCGCAAAACGCTGGCCAGACATGCCGGTCTACCTCTCGGCCCAGGCGCATTTGCAGGGGTATTACGGGCGGTACGGGTTTGTCGTGGCGGGTGAGGAGTATGTCGAGGACGGGATTCCACATATCGGCATGCGGCGTTCCTGAGGGCCCTATCGCGAGCAGGCTCGCTCCCACAGTCGATCTTTGTTAAGCCAAATATCTACTGTGGGAGCGAGCCTGCTCGCGAAGGCGTCCGATCAATCACCGCAGAAACTCAGGGATACTCCAGCACCGCCTTGATCTGCCGAAGATTACGCTCGATCCACCCGCGATCGATCGCCCCCCACCCGCGAATGCGATAACGCCCGGCATGGTTGCGTGCGCCCTCTTCCTGCTCGAACTCGCAGACGATATCCAGGTCCGCCAGGGCAGCAATGGTGTCCTGGGCTGTGCGCCGGGGCATACCGGTGACTTCGGTCAAGGCCGGAACGCTGCTGGCCAGGCCACTGTCGATCAGGTACGCCACGTACAGGCGGCGGTAGAAGCTGCTCTTGGTCTTGCTTACGTCCATCCATGCGCTCCTTGTTCGTCGGATCGATTCATTGCAGGTCGCGCCAGGTCAGGTACACCCGCACATCGAACTCCACCTGGTGATAACCGGGCAACATGTGCTCGCACAGTTTGTAGAAGGCCTTGTTGTGGTCGGACTCCTTGAAGTGCGCCAACTCATGCACCACGATCATTTTCAGAAACTCCGATGGCGCCTCCTTGAACAATGAGGCGATGCGGATTTCTTTCTTGGCCTTGAGCTTGCCGCCTTGCACCCGCGAGATGGTGGTGTGCAGTCCGAGTGCGCGGTGTGTCAGGTCCAGACGGTTGTCAAACAGGACCTTGTCGATGGAAGGGGCGTTACGCAGGTATTCCTGCTTGAGGTCCAGGGCATAGGTGTACAGCGCCTTGTCGCTCTGCACTCCATGCTTTTGCGGGTAACGCTGGCTCAGGTAATCGCCCAGCCGACCGTCGGTGATCATCTGACGCACCTGGTCTTGCAAGGTAGCCGGGTAGGCCTGGAGGTATTTCAACGCGGTCATCGCAGCGGCAACACAAATCAGCAAAAGGTCGCCAGTGTAGCGAATTCAGCCGGTCAGCGCGCCCCAGTCGAAGGGCTGCACAAAGAGCCCGGTGTCTTCGGCCATCATCGGCCGCGCCACCAGGAAACCTTGCACATACTCACAGCCATTGGCTTGCAGCCACTGGTATTGCGCCAGGGTTTCGACCCCTTCGGCAACCACCAGCATCCCGTACTCCTTGCACAGGTCGATCACATTGCGCACCAGGGCGGCGTCCCTGGAGGAATCCGGAAGCCGGCTGATCAGATGGCGATCAAGCTTGAGCGTATCCAGTTCCAGGTCGCGCAAATGAGACAGCGAACACGGGCCGGAACCGAAGTCGTCCAGCGCCACCCGGACCCCAAGATTGCGCAGTAAACGCAGCTGCTTCCGGGTTTCCTCCGGGTTATGCATCAAGGCCTCTTCCGTCACCTCGACCTCCAGGTGACGCGACTGCAAACCATGCCGCTCCAGTACCTGGCGCAACTCGGTGACCAGATGGGGCATGGCAAACTGTGTGCTGCTCAAGCTGACGCCCACCACCAGGTCCTCGGCAAACAGCGCCTCCCAAGCTTTGCGCTGCCCGGCACTGCGCTGGTAGATCCAGCTGCCCAGGCGACTGATCAACCGCGCCTCTTCCAGCAGCGGCAAAAACAACCCTGGGGGCACGTCGCCGACGCTCGGGTGCTGCCAGCGCAGCAACGCCTCGAACCCACGAAGCCGCCCATCGGCAACAGCCACCTGAGGCTGATACACAAGATTGAAATCACGATTCTCGATGGCCGTGCGCACGCTTTCCTCGAGCATCAGTCGCGAGCGAGCCCGGCCGTTCATTTCGTGGTCGTAGAACCGATACTGCTGGCGGCCGGCGCGCTTGGCTTCGTACATGGCGATGTCGGACGCGCGCATCAAGCCATCGAGGTTGGCGCCGCAATCGGGGAACGTGGCAATGCCGATGCTGGCGCCGAGGGCGATATCCAGACCGTCGATTTGCTGGCAGACCGACACCCGTTCGATGAGTTTTTCCGCAATCTTCGCCGCCTGCTCGGGAAACTCCAGGTCCAGTAAGGCCGTGAATTCATCTCCCCCCATGCGTGCCAGGATGTCAAATGGACGCAGGCAGGCCTTCAACTGTTCGGACACCCAACGCAATACGCGATCGCCGGCATCGTGACCGAGTGAATCGTTGACCCGCTTGAAGCCATCCAGGTCGAGGTACAACAGGACCCAGGCACTGTCCGAACGTTCGCCTCGCAACAGGAGGTTTTCCACAGTCTGGTAAAAGCCACGGCGGTTCAGCAACCCGGTCAGCGGATCGGTGACCGCCTGGAATTCGAGTTGCTGATGCAGGTGGCGCACCACCGACATGTCCAGCACCGTCACCACCATCGCATGTTGTTCCATAGGCAGTGGGGCGCAGGACAGCGCCACGGGCACCTGTTGCCCCGGGGCGGTACGCAGCAATGCGTCGTGCAGGCGCAAGGTCTCGCCGCGTTTGTACCCGTTCAACAGGTCAGAATCGGCCCAGACCGGAATGTGCGGTTTTTGCAGGAAATCCAGGAACTCCTTGCCCTGCAGCTCCTGCACCGTGGCATTGAGCAGTCGCGACATTGCCGGGTTGGCAAAGCGCACCAGACCGTCCTCACCGACCACCAGGATGCCCTCGGCGGCGTTTTCCAGCACCGAGGCATTGAACGCGCGAGCGACCTCCAGGTCATGACTCAGGCGCTGCAATGCCCGGCGATTGCGCTGGTGCTCGAGCAGCGCCTGGACCTTGGGCTTGAGGATCTGTGGGTCGAAGGGTTTGAACAGATAATCCACCGCGCCACTGGCATACCCCTTGATCACGGCATCCTGGGACTGTTCGTTGGCGGTCAGGAAAATGATCGGTGTCAGGTGCGTACGCTGGCTGCCACGCATCAAGCGCGCCACTTCAAAACCGTCCATGCCCGGCATTTGCACATCAAGCAGCACCAGGTCGACATCGTATTCAAGCAACAACCCGAGCGCCTCGAAACCGGAGGCAGCGGTGATGACCTGCCAATCCTGGCGCTGCAGCAATGCACGCATGCTGACCAGGTTTTCAGGGTAATCATCGACGATCAACAGGGTTGAATGGCCTTCAGCTGGCATTGGGTGCGCGCATTCCATGCTGCTTCTCTAGGTCTGGATGTCAGGTCGACTTCGGGTGAAAACCGGACAGATATTGTGCCTTCACTCTAGACCGGGATCAGTGAAAGCAGAAGGTGTCAGTGCGCCATCACTCGACCGAAGCGTCATTTGCCGACTAACGGTCGGCCACGCAGCCCGCTAAAATCGGGCAGGATGGCACTTCGACAGGATGTTGGCGCCAATTAACTGCCCGGCGGGCGTTAACAAAATAGTTCACTACGCTTATAAAGACCGCCCCAAAGGCACGTGCTAGAGCGATTGGCACGTTCGTGCAGCATTCATTCGCGGAAGCTTTGACTATGATTGACCTCGCAACCTGGAATCTCAGTGTTCCTGTCGGCAGCCCGCCATACACTGTTGAAACCTCAAAACTGGTAGACGGTTTCAAGGATCAATACTTCCATTCCGACACGGGCGTTCTGTTTTTCTGGTCGCCAGTGACCGGCTCGCGCACTGAAAACGCGATTTATCCGCGCACCGAGCTGCGTGAAACCTACAGCAACGGCACGCTGAAAAACTGGTTCTACCCGGACGCCGACAACTTGCTCCACGCCACCCTGGCGGTGAACCAGGTCCCAAGCTCGGGCAAGATCGTGATCGGGCAGATCCACGCCTATAACAGCCAGAAGCCGATGGTCAAACTCGAATACCAATACAAAACCAAAACCGAGACCGGCAACCTCGTCATCAAAGTGCGCATGCACCCCGACGACTCTGAAAGCCGGATCATCACCCTCGCCACCGGGATCAAGCTCAATAATGAGTTCAACTACCTCATTCATTTGAGCCCCGGCGGCGCACTGGGCGTCAGCGCCGCGGGTTACCAGTGGGATACCACCATCAGTGCCACCTGGCGCGACAAACCGCTGTATTTCAAGGCAGGGGCGTACGTTCAGGACAACACCGGATACACCAGTGAGGGCGGACAAGTGACATTCAGCAAGCTGGATATTGATCACGATAAATAGTGATCCCTATCCGGGTCCCTGCCCCACAAAAACCCGCCGCCAGGCGGGTTTTTCATATAATTCAAAACGACAAATGCTTATTACCCATCATTGTTACCCACATAACAATATCGAATAAACAACTGTCATTTATGACAGGTGAATATTCGCCACGCCGAATTTACTCTTCATCGGCAACCCAACACATAGCTCTCCCTTGACGCCAGATCAAAGCAAAGGAATAAGACTCCATGAGTGCTAAGGAAGAGATCAACATGCTGGGATATATCACTGCCGCGTATAGCGCCACTGATAAAGCCGGAACTTCTTACGAATTGAATATCACTTCCAGCATCGACAGAAGTGGCGCCATGACAGGTACGTTACGTATTGGCGTTATTGACTACGTATTGGTCGGGGACTATCGGTTCAGAAATGCGAACGGCGTTCAAACCGACATCTACTTTGCCGGGTCAAACACCCGTGACCATAACGCACGCTCTGGTTACTTTATTCTCGAAGCCATTAATCGACGTTATGAGTCACTCAAGGGAAAACGCGTCTATAGCGATCCTCATACTCAGGCGCTCTACGTAGTCGATATAGAATTTTTCAGAAATACCGCTCTTCAATAAAAAAACCCGCCTAATGGCGGGTTTTTTATCAAGCACCTGAGGCTTAGTTGACCTTGGCGTTCAACTCACCTTTGAGGTAGCGCTGGAACATCGCTTCCAGGGAGATCGGCTTGATCTTCGAAGCGTTGCCTGCGGTACCGAAGGCTTCGTAACGGGCAATGCACACGTCGCGCATGGCAGTCACGGTGGCGCCGAAGAATTTACGTGGGTCGAATTCGCTCGGGTTGGTGGCCATCAGGCGACGCATGGCGCCGGTGGATGCCAGACGCAGGTCGGTGTCGATGTTGACCTTGCGCACGCCGTGCTTGATGCCCTCGACGATTTCTTCAACCGGTACGCCGTAGGTTTCTTTAATGTCGCCGCCGTACTGGTTGATGATCGCCAGCCACTCTTGCGGAACCGAAGACGAACCGTGCATGACCAGATGAGTGTTCGGAATGCGCTTGTGGATCTCTTTGATACGGTCGATCGCCAACACGTCGCCGGTAGGCGGCTTGGTGAACTTGTAGGCGCCGTGGCTGGTGCCGATGGCGATGGCCAGGGCATCCACTTGAGTGCGCTTGACGAAGTCAGCGGCTTCTTCAGGGTCGGTCAGCATCTGGCTGTGATCCAGGACGCCTTCGGCGCCGATGCCGTCTTCTTCACCGGCCATGCCGGTTTCCAGCGAACCCAGGCAGCCCAATTCGCCTTCCACCGATACGCCGCAGGCGTGAGCCATGGCCACGGTTTGTTGGGTGACGCGTACGTTGTAGTCGTAGTCGGTCGGGGTCTTGCCGTCTTCGCCCAGGGAACCGTCCATCATTACCGAGCTGAAGCCCAGCTGGATGGAACGCTGGCAGACGTCAGGGCTGGTGCCGTGGTCCTGGTGCATGCACACCGGGATATGCGGGAATTCTTCGATTGCCGCCAGGATCAGGTGACGCAGGAACGGTGCGCCAGCGTATTTGCGAGCACCGGCCGAAGCCTGGACGATCACCGGGGAGTCAGTCTTGTCAGCGGCTTCCATGATGGCGCGCATCTGCTCAAGGTTGTTGACGTTGAAGGCTGGAACGCCGTAGCCGAACTCGGCTGCGTGGTCCAACATCTGGCGCATGCTGATAAGTGCCATTGTGTGTTTCTCTCCCGGTTTGGGTCGTTAATCGTGCCAGCCTGCCGTAGCGGCGGCGGCTATTCAAGTTATTGCAGATCGGGGGTTGGTCCGGGCTGCGAATTCGGTGGAGCAAAATCTCAAGAACTACAGAGAACCCTGTGGGAGCGGGCTTGCTCGCGAATGCGATTTAACATCCAGCATCAATGCAAGCTGAACCACCGCTTTCGCGAGCAAGCCCGCTCCCACATCAGGTCCGTGGTATGTCAGTTACAGCGCCTTACAGCCACGGCCAATCAAATCATTGGTGGCGACCCAGTAGACCAGGCCTTCCTCACCTTTTATGTGAAACGCCAGCATGTTGTCGCTGTACAGCGAACCCGACGCGCCCGGTTCCTGCTTCAGGCGATGGACCTGATCGGCCCCGCCCAGGCGCACGTCGACCTCGTTGCGGCTGTCGTCGGTGTAGCGCCAGACCACTTTGGCCTGGCTGTCGCAGACCCAGGTGGTCCAGTCATCCGCCGGGGTGGACGACTGGAACGGGTTCCAGTTGGCGCACCCGCCCAGCACTGCCAGCGCCGTGATGGCGATAAAACCTTTCATCCGTGTCCCTCGACTGACGGCAAACGCCGCCAGCCCTGAGTAAAGAGTCAGACCCGTCAAGGACAACCATGTTCCTTGGTGGGGGCCTGTGTCTCGTATTTGTCCAGGCCATCAGGTCCGGAACGCTTGTTGAGCACCGGGTTGGTTTCCGCCTGCCAGTCGGCCTGGTAGCAACCGTTCTTTGGCGCCGACGGTGCGGGGTCCGGCGTGGCTTTGGGATTACTCCCGCAAGCCGCCAGCAATCCCGCGACGATCAACAGCGCTAAGGTCTTGACCATTTGAACACTCCCTTGCCTGGTCAAACGGGCGACCCTCAGGCCTTCGCCCGGCTTTCCAGGACTTCAACGGCTGGCAACACCTTGCCTTCGACGAACTCCAGGAACGCGCCGCCGCCGGTAGAAATGTAGGAGATTTGCTCGGCAACGCCATATTTATCGATGGCCGCCAGGGTGTCGCCGCCGCCAGCAATGGAGAAAGCCGCGCTGTCCGCGATGGCCTGGGCCAGCACTTTGGTGCCGTTACCGAACTGGTCGAACTCAAACACCCCGACCGGGCCGTTCCACAGGATGGTCTTCGACGATTTCAGCAGGTCGGCAAAGTTAGCCGCGGTCTGTGGACCAATGTCCAGAATCATGTCGTCAGCGGCTACATCGGCGATCAACTTCACAGTGGCCGTCGCGCTTTCCGCGAATTCCTTGGCGACCACCACGTCCACTGGCAGCGGCACGCTGACTTTGGCGGCAATGGCACGAGCGGTGTCCAGCAGGTCCGGCTCGTACAGGGATTTGCCGACCGGGTGACCTGCAGCCGCCAGGAAGGTGTTGGCGATACCGCCGCCGACGATCAACTGGTCGCAGATCTGGCTCAGGCTGTTGAGCACATCAAGCTTGGTCGAGACCTTGGAGCCGGCCACGATGGCAGCCATCGGCTGGGCCGGGGCGCCGAGCGCCTTGCCCAGCGCGTCCAGTTCGGCAGCCAGCAGCGGGCCTGCAGCAGCAACCTTGGCGAACTTGGCCACGCCATGGGTCGATCCTTCGGCACGGTGCGCGGTGCCGAAGGCGTCCATCACGAACACGTCACACAGGGCCGCATATTGCTTGGCCAGGTCGTCGGCATTCTTCTTCTCGCCTTTGTTGAAGCGAACGTTTTCGAACAGCACGATGTCGCCGGCTTTCACGTCAACACCGCCCAGGTAATCAGCCACCAGCGGCACTTCGCGACCCAGAGCCTTGCTCAGGTAGTCGGCGACAGGCTTGAGGCTGTTCTCGGCCGAGAACTCGCCTTCGGTCGGACGGCCAAGGTGCGAGCAGACCATCACGGCCGCGCCTTTTTCCAGGGCCAGCTTGATGGTCGGCAGCGAAGCCAGGATTCGCGCATCGCTAGTGACAACACCGTCCTTGACTGGGACGTTGAGGTCTTCGCGAATCAGTACGCGCTTACCTTGCAGATCGAGGTCGGACATCTTCAACACGGTCATTGGTCGCATTTCCTGAGTAGCTGTTCTTAGAGAGCAGGTTTTGTAGAGGCTGTATGCAGATAGTGTTCCGCAACATCCAGCATTCGGTTGGCAAAACCCCATTCGTTATCGAACCAGGCCAGGATGTTCACCAGCCTTGGGCCGGAAACTCGAGTCTGACTGGCATCGACGATCGCCGAATGTGGGTCGTGGTTGAAATCACAGCTTGCATGGGGAAGCTCGGTGTAGGCCAACAGACCTTTGAGCGGGCCGCTGGTAGCCGCCTCGCGCAGGATCCGGTTGACCTCGGCGGCGTCGGTATCGCTCACGGTCTGCATCGTGATGTCGAGGCAAGACACGTTAACCGTCGGCACACGTACGGCTTTGGCCTGAATTCGCCCGGCAAGTTCCGGCAGCAGGCGTTCAATGCCACGCGCCAGACCAGTGGACACCGGAATCACCGACTGAAACGCCGAACGGGTGCGGCGCAGGTCTTCGTGATGGTAGGCATCGATCACCGGCTGGTCGTTCATGGCCGAATGGATGGTGGTGATCGACACGTACTCAAGACCGATGGCCTGGTCCAGCAGTCGCAACAGCGGCACGCCGCAGTTGGTGGTGCAGGAGGCGTTGGACACCAGCAGCTCCTCGCCGGTCAGGCAACCCTGGTTCACGCCGTAGACGATGGTGGCGTCGACATCCGCCTCGCTGGCCATCGGCTGGGAAAACAGCACCCGCGGCGCGCCGGCGTCGAGGAACCGTTGGCCGTCTTCGCGAGTGTGGTAGGCGCCGGAGCATTCCAGCACCAGATCGACGCCCAACGACGCCCAATCGATGCCTTCGGGAGTGGCACTGCGCAGGACCTTCACGCAATCGCCATTAATATGCAGACAATCGCCATCGACCTTCACTTCACCGGGAAAACGCCCGTGGGTGGAGTCGAAGCGTGTCAGGTATTCGATACTGGCCATGTCGGCCAGGTCGTTGATCGCGACAATTTCAAACCCGGCCTTTTCGCGTCGCTCGAACAACGCACGCAAGACGCAACGACCAATCCGGCCGTAGCCGTTGAGTGCAACTTTGTAGGGACGCGGTTGAGGCATGGGGTTCTCGATAGACGCAGTCAGACGAAATTCTTATGTGCAATTCGCCCACTGTAGGAGCTGGCTTGCCAGCGAATGGGCCCTCAGATTCAACGATGCTGTCGACTGAAAAGACGCCTTCGCTGGCTAGCCAGCTCCTACAGGGGACGGCGGCGGTGTTGAAACCGCCGCGTTTTGCTTAGTCTTCCAGCAGCTCTTCAGCCTGACCCAGGATGTTTTCCAGGGTGAAACCGAATTCTTCGAACAAGGCAGGCGCAGGCGCCGACTCGCCGTAGGTGGTCATGCCGATTACGCGACCTTCCAGGCCCACGTACTTGTACCAGTAGTCGGCGATGGACGCCTCGATGGCGATACGGGCGCTGACCTGCAACGGCAGGACCGATTGCTTGTAGCCGGCATCCTGAGCATCGAACACGCTGGTGCACGGCATGGAAACCACACGCACCTTGCGGCCCTGCTCGGTCAGTTTGTCGAAGGCCTGGACGGCCAGACCCACTTCGGAACCGGTGGCGATCAGGATCAGCTCAGGCTCGCCTGCACAGTCCTTGAGCACGTAGCCACCGCGGCTGATGTCGGCAATCTGCCCGGCATCACGGGTTTGGTGCTGCAGGTTCTGACGCGAGAAGATCAGTGCGGAAGGACCGTCTTTACGCTCCAGCGCATACTTCCAGCACACCGCCGATTCAACGGCATCGGCCGGACGCCAGGTGTCGAGGTTCGGCGTGCAGCGCAGGCTGGCCAGTTGCTCGATTGGCTGGTGAGTCGGGCCGTCTTCGCCCAGACCGATGGAGTCGTGGGTGTAGACGTGGATCACGCGCTGCTTCATCAGGGCCGACATGCGTACCGCGTTGCGCGCGTATTCCATGAACATCAGGAAGGTCGCGCCGTAAGGCACCAGGCCGCCGTGCAGGGCAACGCCGTTCATGATCGCGGTCATGCCGAACTCGCGCACGCCGTAGTACATGTAGTTGCCGCTGGCATCGTCGGCGGTGACGCCTTTGCAACCTTTCCACAGGGTCAGGTTGGAACCGGCCAGGTCAGCCGAACCGCCGAGGAACTCAGGCAACAGCGGGCCGAACGCGTTCAGGGCGTTCTGGCTGGCTTTACGGCTGGCAATGGTTTCGCCCTTGGCGGCCACTTCGGCGATGTAGGCCGCGGCTTTTTCGCTGAAGTCAGCCGGCAGTTCACCGCTAAGACGACGGATCAGTTCGTTGGCTTCGGTCGGGAAGGCAGCGGAGTAGGCGGCAAAACGCTGGTCCCATTCGGCTTCGACCGCGCGACCGGCTTCTTTGGCGTCCCACTCGGCGTAGATGTCGGCCGGGATTTCGAACGGGCCGTGATTCCACTTCAGCGCCGCACGGGTCAGGGCGATTTCCGCGTCTCCCAGCGGAGCGCCGTGGCAGTCTTCCTTGCCTTGTTTGTTCGGCGAACCGAAGCCGATGGTGGTCTTGCAGCAGATCAGGGTCGGCTGCGGGCTCTTGCGCGCGGTCTCGATCGCGATCTTGATCTCTTCCGGGTCATGACCGTCGACGTTGCGGATCACTTGCCAGTTGTAGGATTCGAAGCGCTTTGGCGTGTCATCGGTGAACCAGCCTTCGACTTCACCGTCGATGGAGATGCCGTTGTCATCGTAGAAGGCGATCAGTTTGCCCAGGCCCAGGGTACCGGCCAGGGAGCTGACTTCGTGGGAGATGCCTTCCATCATGCAGCCATCACCCAGGAATACGTAGGTGTGGTGGTCGACGATGTTGTGGCCGGGACGGTTGAACTGCGCCGCCATGACTTTTTCAGCCAGGGCGAAGCCCACGGCATTGGCCAGGCCCTGGCCCAGTGGACCGGTGGTGGTCTCGACGCCTGGGGTATAGCCGAATTCCGGGTGACCCGGGGTACGGCTGTGCAGTTGGCGGAACTGTTTCAGGTCATCGATCGACAGGTCGTAGCCGGTCAGGTGCAGCAACGAGTAGATCAGCATCGAGCCGTGACCATTGGACAGCACGAAGCGGTCACGGTCGGCGAACGATGGATTGCTCGGGTTGTGCTTGAGGTAGTCGCGCCAAAGCACCTCGGCGATATCCGCCATACCCATAGGGGCACCGGGATGGCCGCTGTTGGCTTTTTGCACGGCATCCATGCTGAGGGCACGAATGGCGTTGGCACGCTCACGACGGCTAGGCATCGCTGTTCTCCTGCGGGTTCTGAATCGAGAGTGATAAAAATGAAACGGAAAAAAGGCGAGCATTTTCCCTCACACGGACGCCTCGGGGCAATGACAGAAAGTCATCTGGAGGCGTTTTTCCCATGCTTGTTGACGGAATAGACGGGTGAAACCTTTCCGCTCTTGGTTTGTAGAGTTAACCAGTTCGTGAGAAGTGCCATCTATCGATCAATATCAAAACTTTTTGATATTGATCTTGCGATGCTTCCGGCGCGTGACTAGACTGCCGGCCTATGAATTTACGTGCGCCCTCCATTCGCCAGGACGATTGTGATGAGCTGGCAGCCTTGTGCAAGGCCGGCGGCGATCCCTTGCGTCTGAATGTCTTGCGCGCACTGACCAACGATTCGTTCGGCGTATTGGAACTGGCGCAGATCTTCGGCATAGGCCAATCAGGCATGAGTCATCACCTCAAGGTGCTGGCCCAGGCCGATCTGGTCGCCACCCGCCGTGAAGGCAATGCGATTTTCTACCGTCGCGCCCTGCCCCACACCGAGTTGCCGGGGGGCAAACTGCACGCGGCCCTGCTCGAAGAAGTCGACAACCTGACCCTGCCTGCCGACGTGCAGATGCGGATCACTCAGGTACACAAGCAACGCGAGGCCGCCAGCCAGGACTTTTTCTCACGGGTCGCCGAGAAATTTCGCGCACAGCAGGACTTGATCGCCGGCCTGGCGCAGTACCGCGAAAGCGTGGTGGCCCTGCTCGACAAACTGAGCTTTGGCAGCGCTGCCACGGCAATCGAGGTCGGCCCCGGCGACGGTGCCTTCCTGCCGGAACTGGCGCGGCGCTTCACCCAGGTCACGGCACTGGACAATAGCCAGGCCATGCTCGAACTGGCGCGCCAGGTGTGCGAACGCGATTCGCTGACTAACGTTAACCTGCAACTGGCCGATGCCCTGAACGGCGTCAGTCTGAAGGCCGATTGCGTTGTACTGAACATGGTGCTGCATCACTTTGCCGCGCCGGCCGATGCGCTCAAGCACATGGCCAATTTGTTGCACCCAGGCGGCAGCCTGTTGGTAACAGAGTTATGCAGCCACAACCAGAGTTGGGCCAAGGAGGCCTGCGGTGATCTCTGGCTGGGGTTTGAACAGGACGATCTGGCCCGTTGGGCCACCGCTGCGGGGCTCGTCCCCGGAGAAAGCCTCTATGTAGGCTTACGTAATGGTTTCCAGATCCAGGTCCGCCATTTTCAGCGGTCGGCTGGCGACACTCACCATCGGTAATTTCAGGAAAACATCGAGATGAGCGAATACTCCCTTTTCACCTCCGAGTCCGTGTCTGAAGGGCATCCGGACAAAATCGCCGACCAGATTTCTGATGCGGTGCTGGACGCCATCATCGCTGAAGACAAGTTCGCCCGCGTGGCGTGCGAGACTCTGGTGAAAACCGGCGTAGCGATCATCGCTGGCGAAGTCACCACCTCGGCCTGGGTTGACCTGGAGCAGATCGTACGTGACGTCATCACCGACATCGGCTACACCAGTTCCGACGTCGGCTTCGACGGCGCGACCTGCGGTGTGATGAACATCATCGGCAAGCAGTCCCCTGACATCAACCAGGGTGTCGACCGCGCCAAGCCTGAAGATCAGGGTGCCGGCGACCAGGGCCTGATGTTCGGCTACGCCAGCAACGAAACCGACGTGCTGATGCCCGCGCCGATCACGTTCTCGCACCAGCTTGTACAAAGGCAAGCCGAAGCCCGCAAGTCGGGCCTGCTGCCGTGGCTGCGTCCGGACGCCAAGTCCCAGGTCACCTGCCGTTACGAAGGCGGCAAGGTCGTGGGTATCGACGCGGTTGTCCTGTCGACCCAGCACAACCCGGACGTGTCGTACAAAGATCTGCGCGAAGCCGTGATGGAGCTGATCGTCAAGCACGTCCTGCCTGCCGAACTGCTGAGCAAGGACACGCAGTTCCACATCAACCCGACCGGCCAGTTCATCATCGGTGGCCCGGTAGGTGACTGCGGCCTGACCGGCCGCAAGATCATCGTCGACAGCTACGGCGGCATGGCCCGCCACGGCGGCGGCGCGTTCTCCGGCAAGGATCCATCCAAGGTTGACCGTTCGGCCGCCTACGCCGGTCGTTACGTGGCCAAGAACATCGTCGCTGCCGGCCTGGCCGAGCGTTGCGAAATCCAGGTGTCCTACGCCATTGGCGTCGCCCAGCCGACCTCGATCTCGCTGAACACGTTCGGCACCGGCAAGATCAGCGATGACAAGATCGTCAAACTGGTCCGTGAAGTGTTCGACCTGCGTCCATACGCGATCACCACCATGCTTGACCTGCTGCACCCGATGTACCAGGAAACCGCTGCGTACGGCCACTTCGGTCGCACCCCGGCCACCAAGACGGTTGGCGAAGACACCTTCACCACCTTCACCTGGGAAAAAACCGACCGCGCCGAGCACCTGCGCACCGCCGCCGGTCTGTAAGTCTTCCCAGTGGTACCCGAAACCCCGCACGGTTCGCCGTGCGGGGTTTTTTCATGCCTGGAAACAAGCCGAAAAACAGCCACCAACCCAGCCGCCCACCACTGGCTAACCTTCAGGCACCTCCATTGAGCAAGGAAGCTCACAATGCTGCCCCGCCTGCTGACCGGTTTACTCCTCACCTTCCTGTGCCTGGGCACTGCTGCTGGCGAATGCCCCACCTGGCCGTCCGCCCGTGCCGCGCAGGAAATCGCCGCACTGCAAAAGCAGATCGACCAATGGGATGACAGCTATCACCGTGAAGGCCGCTCACTGATCGCCGACGAACTCTACGATCAATCCTTGGCACGCCTGACCCAATGGCGGCAATGTTTCAGCCTGGGTGCCGCCGCCGACCCACTGCGCAGCGCGACCGGCCCGCTGGCCCACCCGGTGCCGCATACCGGACTGGAAAAGCTGCGGGACGCTCGCGCCGTTGACACATGGCTGCGTGATCGCACGGATGTCTGGGCGCAGCCCAAGGTCGACGGCGTGGCCGTGACCCTCGTGTACCGCAAAGGTCTGCTGGTGCAGGCGATCAGTCGCGGCGACGGCGTGCAGGGCCAGGACTGGACCACCTCGGCGCGCCAGATCGCCGCCATTCCCCAACGTCTGTCGGAGCTACAGGACCTGGTGGTTCAGGGCGAACTCTACTGGCGCCTGACTGACCATGTGCAAGCCAGCGCCGGCAGCCTCAACGCCCGCGGCACGGTTGCCGGCTTGATGGCGCGCAAGACGTTGAGCATCGAGCAGGCCGAGGGAATCGGCCTGTTTGCCTGGGAATGGCCGCACGGACCGACGAGCTTGCCAGCCCGTATCGCGGAACTGGAAAAACTTGGGTTCACCGGTACCGCGCAGTACACCCAGGCCATCACTTCGCTGGCCGACGTCGAACGTTGGCGTGATCACTGGTACCGCTCGCCCCTGCCATTTGCCAGCGACGGAATTGTCCTGCGCCAGGAGCAGCGCCCGCCTGCCGAGCGCTGGCAGGCAAAAGCACCGTATTGGATCGTTGCCTGGAAGTATCCGTTCGCCCAGACACTGGCCGAGGTGCGCAAGGTTCACTTCCAGATTGGCCGCACGGGAAGGATCACCCCCGTGCTGGAGTTGACGCCGGTGACCCTTGATGACCAGCAGATCAAGCGCGTCAGCGTGAGCTCCCTGCACCGTTGGCAAACACTGGATATTCGTCCGGGCGACCAGGTGGCCATCAGCCTGGCCGGGCTGACCATTCCCAGGCTCGATGGCGTGGTGCTGCGCAGTACCGAACGCGCGGAAATGCACGTGCCGCTGGCGGCCGACTTCCATCCCTTGAGCTGTTGGCAGCCGACCCCGGGATGCAAAAGCCAGTTTCTCGCGCGCCTGACCTGGCTCAGCGGCAAGCACGGATTGGCCCTGCCCCATGTAGGCCCCGGCACCTGGGAAAAACTTCTTGAAACAGGTCGCCTGAACAGCCTGTTGGATTGGTTGACCCTCGATGCCCAAGAGCTTGCTAACATTGACGGTTTCGGCGAGCGCGGCGCTGCCCGGCTGGCCAGTAGTTTCGACAGTGCCCGGCAACGCCCATTCGACCGCTGGCTCAAAGCCCTGGGCATGCCGCCGACCGGTAAGGCGCATCTCGGCGATTCATGGCGGGAGCTGGCGCAACGGGATATCGAACAATGGCAAGCCCAACCTGACATCGGACCAGGGCGCGCGGCGCAATTGAGCGCATTTTTTCGCGACCCGCAGGTCCTGGCCCTGAGTGAAACACTGCGACTGGCCGCCATGGATGGATTTCAATTTTAGCCCCGGTGGTGCCGCGCGCCCGGGAACCCAATAGTCCCGATGGGCTCAAACATGCCATCGCTGCATCGATACGGATGCCTTTTTCACCTGGAGCTTTTATGAAATTTCTTCCACCGCTGGTCCTGTTGACCCTTTGCAGCGTAATCGCCACTCCATTGATGGCAGTTGAAGACGCCCCGGGCCTGACCGGTTGCGCAGCCAAGAAACAAGGCATCATGAATCAGATCGAACTGGCCAAATCCCACGGCAATGCCGACCAACAGGCCGGACTGGAGAAAGCCTTGAGCGAGGTCAGCGCCAATTGCACTGATGCCTCGCTGAAGAAAGAACGGGAAAACAAGGTGCTCGACGCCAAGCACGAAGTCAGCAAGCGTCAGGCCGACCTCGACAAAGCCATGAAGCAAGGCGACGCCGAGAAGATCAACAAGCGCAAGGACAAACTCGCCGAGTCCCGCAAGGAGTTGCAGGAAGCCGTGGACGAGCTGGACAGGTAAGAGCTGGCTTGCCAGCGAAGCTTTTAGCGCCCTCAAGGCCCCTAAAGGTCAATGATCGCGAAATTCCTTATGGCACGCACTGCAGGCATCTTCGACCTTCTGTACCGCCGGCCCCAGGTTACTGGCCTTGTAGGGTTGAACCTGGCTGGCGATCACCAGCTCGCCGGTGGCGGCCTCGAGGTTGCGAGCCATCTGCTCAAAGCGTGCCTGCTTCTCCCAGACGTCACTCTTGGCGCTGGTATGGTCTTCTTCACGCACCTGCGGGAAATGTTTCCACGGCTCATGGGACAGCGCATCGAGTTTCACCGCGCCCTCGGCGAACTTGGGGCCATCGAATGCAATACGGCCACGCAGCATGCCGCCCAGGTCTTCACCGGTCTTGAGCATCTGTTTGAAGATGGCCTTGCGCTGACCGAGGGGCGAGTTGGGATCGACGCCGCCACAGGCGGACAGCGTCAGGCAGGCCAGCAATACAACAGAAAGTCTTTTAAGAGTCATGGTGGCTTCAGGTCGCGGAAAACGTCGGCCAGTATCCTCGCGTCACCGGCAAACACCAATACCCCTATTATCAATACGGGTTGCATGAGCGCGCACGACACTCAGGCAACCGGCAAAGGAATTACTTCATGAACAGCCGTATCAAGGCCTGGTGTCACCCCCTGGCCTGGACGCTTCCGATCGTGGCCGTGCTCGCAGGCTGCACCGGCGGCGAAGACAAACAACCGAAGACCCACGCCCTGGCCACCTACTCCAGCGCCACCTGGGAAGCGTTGCCGGCAGTCTCCGACAGCGACCTCGTCGCCGGTTTCGGCTCCTGGCGCAGCGCCTGCACCCGGCTCAAGGCCGACCCGGTCTGGGGCGGCACCTGCGCAGCGGCGGCCAACGTGCCGCAGAGCGCCAATGACATTCGCGGTTTCCTCAAGCAGAACCTGGATGTCTACGGCCTGCGCGCCGCCAATGACAATCCCAACGGCCTGATCACTGGCTACTACGAACCGGTCTACCCTGGCAGCCTGACCCAAACCGCAGCGGCGAACATCCCGGTGTATGGCGTGCCGGAAGACATGATCATCGTCTCACTGGACAGCATCTACCCGGAACTCAAGGGCAAACGCCTGCGCGGTCGACTTGAAGGCCGCGTGCTCAAGCCGTATGACGATGCCGCAACCATCGAGAGCAACGGGGTCAAGGCACCCGTGGTGGCCTGGTTGACCGACCCGATGAACCTGCAATTCCTGCAGATCCAGGGTTCGGGTCGCATCCAGCTCGACAGCGGCCGGCAATTGCGCATTGCCTACGCCGACCAGAATGGTCACCCCTACCGACCCATAGGACGTTGGCTGGTGGAGCAAGGCGAGCTGAAAAAAGAAGACGTGACCATGGGCGCCATCAGCAACTGGGCCAAGGCCAACCCTTCGCGCATTCCAGAACTGCTCGGCAGCAACCCGAGCTATGTGTTTTTTACCCGTAACCCGGATAGCAACGAAGGGCCGCGCGGCTCGCTGAACGTGCCGCTGACGGCGGGTTACAGCGCGGCAGTGGATCGCAAGGTCATTCCGCTGGGCAGTTTGTTGTGGCTGTCCACCACCAAACCCGACGGTACCGCCCTGGTACGCCCGGTGGCGGCACAGGATACCGGCGGCGCGATTGCCGGCGAGGTTCGTGCGGATCTGTTCTGGGGCACCGGCGAGGCGGCCGGGCAACTGGCGGGGGACATGAAGCAGCAAGGGCAGATCTGGATGCTATGGCCCAAAGGCGCGGCGCTGCCACAGGTGCCGCAGGTGGCGGATACGGCCAACACCAAGCCTTGATATTCGCTGTGACTGATCGATAGCTATCGCGAGCAGGCTCGCTCCTACAGGGATCAGTGTGGGAGCGAGCCTGCTCGCGATGAGGCCAGTAAAAACGCCGAACTTCTTTCAGGCAGAGACGACAAAAAAGCTGACGATCAACCCCATCCCCACAAACCACGCCAGCGATCGCAAAATCGCCAGGTCGGCCAGATAGAAAATGATGTAGAGCAGTCGACTGGTGATGAACAACACCGACAGCACATTGAGCGTCACCAGCTCCGCATTGCCAGCCAGGTGCGCCACGATCACGGCGGCCGCGAACGCCGGGGTCACTTCAAAACTGTTCAGTTGCGCCGCATGCGCGCGCCTGGCCAAACCATTGAGCGACTCGAGAAAGTCACGGGGATCATGATTGTCACTCAGACGAAACCCGCCACTGGCCTTGGCGATGCCTGTACAGACATAAGGCAGAATAATCGCGATCAAAATGCACCACAGAGCAACCGTCATAAAGCATTCCCTTCTTCACGTTTCAGAACAATCAGAATTTCATCACCAGCATGCCAACCAGCACCAGCCCACAGGCTAAGAGCCGTGGCCCGCCGAAAGGTTCTTTCAGGTAACGCATGCCGAACAGCACCACCAATATCACGCTGATCTCGCGCAAGGCAGCCGCTTCAGCAATCGAGCCCAGCTGCATGGCCCACAGCACCAGAGCGTAGCTGAACAACACGCAGAATCCGACCGCCAGGCCCAGCCGCCATTGCTCGCGCCAGAACAACTTGAAGGCCGGCCGCTTGCGAACCCAGGCCAGCAAAGGAAACGGCCAGGCACTGAGCAACGTCACCCAGACCAAGTAATCCAGTGGGTGTGACCAGCGTCGCAAGGCCTGGCCGTCGATGAACGTGTAGCAACCGATGCACAGGCCGATCAGCGCCACCACCGGCAGCATCGACCACGGCAAGCGCGCACCGCCGCCCCCCTGCCAGAGCAGGCAAAGCATGCCGAGCGGGATCAGCAGGATCCCGAATATCTGCTGATAGGTCAGCACTTCCCCGGCAAAAATCAGCGTCAGCGCCAACACCACCAGCGGCGACAGACCCCGCATCAGTGGATAGACCAGCCCGAGGTCGCCGACCCGATAAGCCTGGATCAGCAAATAGCGGTAGAGCAACTCGAACGCTGCCGAAGCGAGAATCCACGGCCAGATTTCCAGTGGTGGCAGCTCCACAAACGGCAGCATGAGCGCGACGAAAAGCAACGCCACGCTGTCCATGCAGGCCACCACCAGCAAACGCTCGGCACTGAACTTGATCAGGGTATTCCACGCCGCATGCAGCAACGCCGCCACCAACACCAACGCCGTCGCAAGCACGGCCTACTCCTTTTAATTGATTCGCCATATGTCAGCAGCTGTTTATACTGCAACCGACCACGCCGCACTCAGTTGCGCACAGACTAATTCCAATAAAAATGCCCTCGCCCGCTCTCATCGAGATCGGTCTTTGGCATGCGTATGCCTGATCAGAGCGTCAAGACTACCGACAGAGACCTTGCGCATGCCACTCGCCTTGCTTGCCCTTGCTGTTGCCGCGTTCGGCATCGGCACCACAGAATTCGTCATCATGGGCTTGCTGCCCGATGTTGCCCGCGACCTCGCGGTGAGCATTCCCGACGCCGGACTGCTGATCACCGGTTATGCCCTGGGTGTGGTGTTCGGTGCACCGATCCTCGCGGTCGGCACCGCCAACATGCCGCGAAAGGCGACGCTGCTGGGCATGACGCTGATGTTCATCCTCGGCAACATGCTCTGCGCACTGGCCCCCAATTACGCCACGCTGATGGCCGCGCGAGTGATCACCGCGCTGTGTCACGGTGCGTTCTTCGGTATCGGTTCGGTGGTTGCTGCCGGCCTGGTGGCGCCGAACAAACGGGCCCAGGCGATTGCCATGATGTTCACCGGCCTGACCCTGGCCAACGTGCTTGGGGTGCCATTGGGCACCGCGCTTGGGCAGTACGCCGGCTGGCGCTCGACGTTCTGGGCTGTGTCGGTGATCGGTGTGATCGCGGCCATTGCGCAGTGGGTCTGGCTGCCGAAGCATATCGCGATGGACAACGCCGACCTGGCCCGCGAGTTCAAGGTACTGGGCAAGGCCAACGTGTTGCTGGCACTGGGCATGAGCGTACTGGCCTCGACCAGCCTGTTCAGCGTCTTCACCTACATCGCGCCGATCCTGCAGGACATCACCGGCGTCAGCCCCCATGGCGTGACCATCATGCTGTTGCTGTTCGGCGTGGGCTTGACGGCGGGCAGCATGCTCGGCGGGCGCCTGGCGGACAGCCGCCTGCTGCCTTCGCTGGTCGGCATGGCACTGGCCGTGGTGGTGGTCCTGGCCGCGTTCAGCCAGACCAGCCATTCGGTGATTCCAGCGGCAATCACCCTGGTGTTGTGGGGCATTTTCGCCTTCGCCCTGTGCCCGATCCTGCAACTGCTGATCATCGATCAGGCCCATGAAGCGCCCAACCTTGGCTCGACGCTCAACCAGAGTGCTTTTAACCTCGGTAACGCGGCCGGTGCCTGGATCGGCGGGCTGGTGGTCGCCAGCGGTGCCGACCTCGCGGACCTGCCGTGGACCGGCGCAGCGGTCAGTGGCCTGACCGTGCTGGCCGCGCTGTATTTCATCTACCTGCAACGCCGCGCTGGCACCGTAGTGAATGTGCCGGGTTGATCACTTTTTGATCTTCTGTGGATCGGGCTCTTCAGCCTGATCCGCTGCGCTTTTGGGCGGCCCGCTCTCGCTGCGAATCTGCGCATGGCTGATCAACGCGAAGATGAAGCTGCCCCCCACGATATTGCCCACCAGCGTCGGCCCGGCGAACACCAGCCAGAAATCCTTCCACGGCAGTTCGCCGGCAAACACCAGATAACCGACCTCCAGCGAACCGACCACGATGTGCGTGAAATCCCCCAGCGCCATGAGGTAGGTGATGAGGATGATAATCCACATCTTGGCACTCTCCATGGACGGGATCATCCAGACCATGGTGGCGATCATCCAGCCCGAGATGATGCCCTTGGCGAACATCTGGCTGACGTCGTTTTCCATGACCTTGCGGCCGATGTCGAGGAAGGCCACGTCGGTCTTGCCGTCGAAAATCGGCAGTTCCAGCATGACGTAGGCCACCAGCAAGGTGCCGCAGAGGTTGCCCACCAGCACCACCGACCACAGCCGCAGCAATCGGCCGAAGTTACCGAGCGTGGGCTTGCTCATGATCGGCAGCACGGCAGTCAGGGTGTTTTCGGTGAACAGTTGCTGGCGGGCGAGGATCACCGCGAGAAAACCGGCGCAGTAGCCGAAACTGGCGATCACCTTGAAGCCCTCGCCGTCCGGCAGGCGCGAGTTGAGCAGGCCCATCCCCATCAGCGACAGGCCCATGGTCAAGCCTGCGGCCAGCGCCGACCACCACAGCGCGGCAACACTGCGCTCCAGTTCCTGATCGCCCTGGGTGCGGATGATTTCGTGCAGGACCGCCGCGCGTGGCGGCTGGTTTTTTTCGACCTCATGCTGCTCTTTTGCCGAGAGGTCGGGGGTCTTGCCGTCTTTTTTAGTGTCCATGGAACTCCTGAACCGCTGGCGTGCGATGTAGTTACGACCCGCGCGGTTCAGATTCCGTTCGTCATCCTCAAATTATTCGACAGCGCCTTCATCCTTGAACTGGTCTTTGACGTATTTGATCTCGGTACGGCCATGGGGCGCGGGCAGCCCGTCTTCACCCAGGTTGACGAAAACGATCTTCTCCACCGTCAGGATGCTTTTGCGGGTGATCTTGTTACGCACCTCGCACTTGAGGGTGATCGAGGTGCGACCGAATTCGGTGGCGGTGATACCCAGCTCGATGATGTCACCCTGGCGCGAAGCGCTGACGAAATTGATTTCGGAAATGTACTTGGTGACCACACGCTGGTTGCCCAGCTGGACGATCGCGTAGATCGCCGCTTCTTCGTCGAGCCAACGCAGCAGGCTGCCGCCGAACAGCGTGCCATTGGGGTTGAGGTCTTCGGGTTTAACCCATTTGCGGGTGTGGAAATTCATGTTCACTCCTGAGCGTCTTGCCGAATGAGGGCGCTATCTTGGCAGACCCCGGGCCAGAGCTCTATTGAGCATCGACTATGGTCTCGATTACCGTTCGGACATTGACCAACAGAAACCCTTTGGAAGATCAGCATAGCCCGCTATAATCGCCCCCGTTTCAAAACGGTAATCTTCACTTGCTACCGTTTTCCCGCCACCTGTCCGAGGGGCGCTGCAGCAGGCTAGACCTGTCAGGCTCGGATGGGGCGTTGCTTGGTCATCACCGGCCAGACACTAAACGCACAACGGCGCCCATTCGCATACATTACGAATGGAGGCTCTTCATGAGCGCTGTTATCACGCCTGCAGATTTTACCGATTACAAAGTCGCCGACATGTCCCTGGCTGCCTGGGGCCGTCGCGAAACCATCATCGCCGAGTCCGAAATGCCGGCCCTGATGGGTCTGCGTCGCAAGTACTCTGAAGAGCAACCGCTCAAGGGCGCGAAGATCCTCGGCTGCATCCACATGACCATCCAGACCGCCGTGCTGATCGAAACCCTGGTTGCCCTGGGTGCCGAAGTACGCTGGTCGTCCTGCAACATTTTCTCGACTCAAGACCAGGCCGCTGCGTCCATCGCCGCTGCCGGCATCCCGGTTTTCGCCTGGAAAGGTGAAACCGAGCAAGAGTACGAGTGGTGCCTGGAGCAGACCATCCTCAAGGATGGCCAGCCATGGGACGCCAACATGATCCTCGACGACGGCGGTGACCTGACCGAACTGCTGCACAAGAAGTACCCACAGGTACTGGACCGCGTTCACGGCGTGACCGAAGAAACCACCACCGGCGTACACCGCCTGCTGGACATGCTGGCCAAGGGCGAGCTGAAAATCCCGGCCATCAACGTCAACGACTCGGTGACCAAGAGCAAGAACGACAACAAGTACGGCTGCCGTCACAGCCTGAACGATGCGATCAAGCGCGGCACCGACCACCTGCTGTCCGGCAAGCAAGCGCTGGTCATCGGTTACGGTGACGTGGGCAAGGGTTCGGCCCAGTCCCTGCGTCAGGAAGGCATGATCGTCAAGGTGTCCGAAGTCGACCCGATCTGCGCCATGCAAGCCTGCATGGACGGTTTCGAACTGGTTTCGCCGTTCATCGACGGTATCAACACCGGTACCGAAGAGAGCATCGACAAAGCACTGCTGGGCAAGATCGACCTGATCGTGACCACCACCGGCAACGTCAATGTTTGCGACGCGAACATGCTCAAGGCCCTGAAGAAACGCGCTGTTGTCTGCAACATCGGCCACTTCGACAACGAAATCGACACTGCTTTCATGCGCAAGAACTGGGCATGGGAAGAAGTGAAGCCGCAGGTTCACAAGATCCACCGCACCGGCGCTGGCGCTTTCGACCCGCAGAACGACGACTACCTGATCCTGCTGGCTGAAGGCCGCCTGGTTAACCTGGGCAACGCCACTGGCCACCCAAGCCGCATCATGGACGGTTCGTTCGCCAACCAGGTACTGGCGCAGATCTTCCTCTTCGGCCAGAAGTACGCCGACCTGTCGCCAGCCCAGAAAGCCGAGCGCCTGACCGTTGAAGTACTGCCGAAGAAACTCGACGAAGAAGTGGCCCTGGAAATGGTCCGCGGTTTCGGCGGCGTCGTGACTCAGCTGACCAAGACCCAGGCCGACTACATCGGCGTGACCGTCGAAGGTCCGTTCAAGCCGCACGCTTACCGCTACTGATCGGATCTGCAGCCTGCTCTCCCTTGTGGGAGCGGGCTTGCTCGCGAAGGCGGATCATCATTCGACATAAATGTTGTCTGACCCACCGCTTTCGCGAGCAAGCCCGCTCCCACATAGGGATGTGCACGTCTTCCAGGCTTACGTGTTTCCAAGGATATGACCATGTCCCAAGATCGTCGCTACAGCTTCGAGTTCTTCCCTACCAAGACCGACGCTGGGCATGAAAAGCTGCTCGCCACTGCCCGTCAGCTGGCCACGTACAACCCCGATTTCTTCTCCTGCACCTACGGTGCCGGTGGTTCGACCCGTGATCGCACCCTCAACACCGTGTTGCAGCTCGAGAGTGAAGTCAAAGTCCCGGCCGCACCGCACTTATCCTGCGTCGGCGACAGCAAGGCCGACCTGCGCGGCCTGCTGAGCCAGTACAAGGCCGCCGGCATCCAGCGCATCGTCGCGTTGCGCGGTGACCTGCCTTCGGGCATGGGCATGGCCAGCGGCGAAATGCGCCACGCCAACGACCTGGTTGAATTCATCCGTGAAGAGACCGGCGATCATTTCCACATCGAAGTCGCCGCCTACCCGGAAATGCATCCGCAGGCCCGCAACTTCGAAGACGATATCAACAACTTCGTACGCAAAGCCAACGCTGGCGCCGACAGTGCGATCACCCAGTACTTCTTCAACGCCGACAGCTACTTCTATTTCGTCGAGCGCGTGCGGGCCAAGGGTGTGAACATTCCGATCGTGCCGGGGATCATGCCGATCACCAACTACAGCAAGCTGGCACGCTTCTCCGATGCCTGCGGTGCGGAGATCCCGCGCTGGATCCGCAAGCAACTGGAAGCCTACGGCGACGATACCCAGAGCATTCAGCGTTTCGGCGAGCAAGTCATCACCGAGATGTGCGAACGCCTGCTCCAGGGCGGTGCGCCAGGGCTGCACTTCTACACGCTGAACCAGGCTGAAGCGAGCCTGGCGGTGTGGAACAACCTGAAGTTGCCGCGTTAAGCATCAAGGCAAGATCAAAAGATCGCCGCCTGCGACAGCTCCTACAGGGGAAATGTGTAATCCCTGTAGGAGCTGTCGCAGGCGGCGATCTTTTGCTTTCAGGCACTTTTATTGTGCGGCAATCCACGGAGTTAGAGCATCTGCTACCAGTTTCTGGCTCTTTCGCGTTTCTCGTCGTAATCTCAAGCCCATGCCTTTGATCACGCAGTTCATCACCCTGCTTGTATTCACTTGCCTGAGCTTCGCCGCTCGGGGCGAGAAATTGCGCATTGTCACCGAACCCTGGGCACCTTACGTGTACGAGGAAAACGGCAAAGCCCTGGGCCTGGACTACGAAACCACCGCCATCGTCTTCAAGCGCCTGGGCATCGAAGTGGAATGGCAGTTCCTGCCTTGGAAACGCTGCCTGTCGATGCTCGAAACCGGCCAGGCGGATGGCGCGCTGGACATTTTCCACAGCGAAGAACGTGATGCGACCCTGCTCTACCCCAGCGAACCGCTCTCGGAAGTCCAGTTCGTGATGTTCTACGCCAACGCCCGGCCCCACCCGTTTCGTACCCTCGACGAACTGCGCGGCCTGACCATCGGCATCTCTCCCGGCTACCTGTACAGCCAGGACTTTCGGGACTCGACCCTGTTCACCCGGGAACCGGCACCCAGCCATGAAGCAAACTTCGGCAAACTGGTGCGCGGGCGAATCGACCTGCTGATCACCGACCGCAGGGTGGGCCAGCACCTGCTCGACGAACTGAATATCCGCAACAAGATCACCGAAAACCCCACAGTCATCAGTCAGCAGAGCCAGTTTCTGGCGGTGCGCCGCAATGCCGGCATGGACCTGCTGGTGCAGCGCTTCGGCGCCGAACTCAAACGTTTCAAGCGCGAACCGGCCTACGCCGAACTCAGCGCGCGCTACGGCGCCGCCCCGGCTATTACCGTCAACCCCGCACGAACCACGGCCAACACAGAAAAAACCGTTGAGCAGCAGGAAAGCGGCGCGCAGTGATTGCTCTGTTATACTCCGGCCTTCCCGCCAGGCTCACGCCCGGACGCTCGGAACCGTTCAAGGCATCTCGACCCCGCTACAGCGCAGCTTTCCAGCCCGCGCGAGCGCTCCAGACGAGCCTTCGTGACCGAAGCAGGACCGGACGGGATTGCGTTCCCCATAAACGCCATTCGCGCCAGGCAAGACTCCCATTGGGCCAAGCCCTAACTTAGAACAGGATTACTCATGTCCTTTGCTTCCCTCGGTCTCTCCGAGGCTTTAGTCCGCGCCATCGAGGCAGCGGGCTATACCGAGCCTACTCCGGTGCAACAGCGGGCCATTCCCGCCGTGTTGCAAGGTCGCGACCTGATGGTCGCGGCACAGACAGGTACTGGTAAAACCGGCGGTTTCGCCCTTCCGATCCTGGAGCGGTTGTTCCCCAACGGTCACCCGGACAAATCCCAGCGTCACGGCCCGCGCCAACCGCGCGTACTGGTCCTGACCCCTACTCGCGAACTCGCCGCGCAAGTGCACGAAAGCTTCAAGGTCTACGCCCGTGACCTGAAGTTCGTCAGCGCCTGCATCTTCGGTGGCGTCGGCATGAACCCGCAGGTCCAGGCCATGTCCCGCGGTGTCGACGTGCTGGTGGCCTGCCCTGGCCGTCTGCTCGACCTCGCCGGCCAAGGCAGCGTCGACCTGTCCCACGTGGAAATCCTCGTGCTGGACGAAGCCGACCGCATGCTCGACATGGGCTTCGTCCATGACGTGAAGAAGGTCCTGGCCCGCCTGCCGGCCAAACGCCAGAACCTGTTGTTCTCGGCGACCTTCTCCAAGGACATCACCGACCTCGCCGGCAAATTGCTGCACAACCCGGAACGCATCGAAGTCACGCCGCCGAACACCACGGTCGAGCGCATCGAGCAACGCGTATTCCGCCTGCCGGCCAACCACAAGCGTTCGCTGCTGGCGCACCTGATCACCGCTGGCGCCTGGGAACAGGTCCTGGTGTTCACCCGCACCAAGCACGGCGCCAACCGCCTGGCCGAGTACCTGGACAAACACGGCCTGAGCGCCGTTGCTATCCACGGCAACAAGAGCCAGAACGCGCGCACCAAAGCCCTGGCCGACTTCAAGGCCGGCACCGTGCGCATCCTGGTCGCCACCGACATCGCCGCCCGCGGCCTGGACATCGACCAGTTGCCACACGTGGTCAACTTCGAACTGCCGAACGTCGATGAAGACTACGTGCACCGCATCGGCCGTACGGGCCGTGCCGGTCGCTCGGGCGAGGCGATCTCGCTGGTGGCTCCGGACGAAGAGAAGCTGCTGAAAAGCATCGAACGCATGACCAAGCAGAAAATCGCCGACGGCGACCTGATGGGCTTCGATATCAGCGCCGTGGAAGCCGAGAAACCCGAAGCACGCGAGCGTCCGGACATGCGCAACCCGCGCAATCCACGTGGCCCACGCGGCGATGGTCCGAACGGCGGTGGCGGTGGTGGCGGTCGTAAGGACAAAGGCAAGGACAAGGGCAAGGAAAAGCCGGCGGCTGAGCGCGGTGAGCGTCCAGCCCGCCAGCAAAAGCCGCGCGAAGGCACCCCGGCCCGCGAACAGCGACAGCCAAGCCAGCCGCCGCGCGCCGCGGCCGATCGTGCGCCGGACGAATTCCTCGACGACGATATCGATAACTTCGGTAACCGCGTCGACTACGTGCCACAGCAGAAACCTGCCCAGGGCCGCGGCCGTCGTCCGGGTGCCCCGGCACAAGGCACAGCTGCCGGTTCCGGCGCTCCCCGTGGCGGCAAGCCACAGGGCGGTCGCCAGAGCGGTCCGCGCAACAGCGATGGCGCCAGCACCGGCACCCCGCCAGCCAAGCGCAGCGGTCCACGCAGCGGCGCGCCACGTGATGGCCAGGCCCGTCGCGAAGACTCGCGCAACCGCCGCCCGGCCCGTGACGAGCAACCACGTTCGGAACCGGCCGTGCAGAACCCTCGCGGTCCAGCGCCGAAGATCATGCACAAGGAGTCGAAGGCCGATCGCTTCCCGACACCTGAGCAGCTGGATCAACTGCCAAGCCGTCCTCGTGGTGAAAAACCGGCGTTGCTGACCCGCAATCGCTGATTTGTCGCTGCCATGAAAAATGCCCCTGATCTCGCGATCCGGGGCATTTTTTATGCGCAAACACAAAACCTGCAGGAGCCGGCTTGCCGGCGAAGGGGCCCTCGAATTCTGCGCAGACCTCAGGGACGCCTTCGCTGGCAAGCCAGCTCCTACAGGGGGGTTGTGTAGGGCAATAAAAAACGCCCGTACTCGGGAGAGCAGCGGGCGTTTTTTTGTCAGGCGCGAAAATTACTTCGCTTTGACACCTTCAAAGGTCACGTACATTTCAACTGCATCGGACGATGGACCCAGGTCCTTCTGCTTGCCGAAATCGGAACGCTTGAGGCTGAAGGTACCCTCGAAGCCTGCACGGTAGCCGCCCCATGGATCCTTGCCTTCACCCAGGAAAGTGGCCTTGACCACGATTGGCTTGGTCACACCGAGGATAGTCAGGTCGCCAGCCACGTCAGCAGTGTCCTTGCCAGCGGCGTTCTTGCCGGTAGGCTTGACGCTGGTGGAAACGAACGTGGCTTTGCTGCCGTTCAGGAAGTCTTTGCTGGAGATGTGCTTGTCACGCTCGGCATTGTTGGTGAACACGCTGGCGGTGTTCACGTTGAATTCGATCTTGCTGTCTTCAGGCTTGGCAGCGTCAAAGCTGAACTTGCCGTCGATGTCCTTGAAGGTACCGGTGATGAAGCTGTAGCCCAAGTGGCTGATCTTGAAGTCAACGAAGGCGTGCTGGCCTTCTTTGTCGACCACGTAGTCAGCGGCCATTACGCTACCGGCGGACAACAGGGCGGAACCGATTGCCAGAGCGGCCAGAGTCTTTTTCAACATACTTTGTTTTCCTTTGGAGTCGAGGTTGAACTTCAGGCTTTGCGACCCAGCATGCGCTTGAGGGTCACATCACGGTCGATAAAGTGGTGCTTCAATGCTGCCAACGCATGGAGGCCGGAAAAAATTACCAGCACCCACGCCAGGTAGAGGTGAATCACGCCAGCGGTATCTGCCTGGTCCGGTAGCCCGGACACCAGTGCAGGCACTTCAAACAAACCAAACACCGGGATACCGACACCTTCGGCGGTGGAAATCAGGTAACCGGCAATCATCACAGCAAACAGACTGAGATACAGAAAGCCATGGCCAAACTTGGCGCCCAGGCGCGTCATGCGGCTGTAGCTGGTCAAGGTCGGTGGCGGCGGACTGATGAAGCGCCACAATACCCGCAGCACCATCACGCCCAGCAACACCAAGCCAATGCTCTTGTGCAGGTCCGGCGCGTCTTTGCGCCAGGTGCTGTAGTAGTCGAGCCCGACCATCCACAGCCCCAACGCGAACAGCCCGAAGACCGCCAGCGCCACACCCCAGTGCATGAAAATGCTGACCCAGCCGTAGCGGGAAGTAGAGTTTCGTAGCTGCATTGCCTAGATCCCTGTAAGTGCTGGCCCCAAGACTATCGATTTACCTATCGAATTAAAGCGGAAAATTTCGCTTTGAAATATCGAGAAATACGATCAAGAGCCTGAATCACGCGGGTTAAGGAAAGATTAAAGTCGAAATTGTGAAAAGAAGTGAATACAAACCAGAGAACACCTGTATCAAAAGTTTTATTCGATTCCTCTCCTCGGTTTTTTTCAGGCGTAAAAAAACGCAGCCTTGAGCCGCGCTTTTTTGCGCTTGAACGTTATCGAGCCCTGGTCTCAGTGGTCTTTGCCTTGCCTAATTGTGGTACACGGGAGGTGGCTGTAGACAGTCAGGATCGTACGGATTCATATCGCATTTGTAGGCCAGTCCATGGCCGTATCTCCGATTGTATCCCTCAGTAAAAAGCTCGGCATTTGCACAACCGGCAAGGGCTATCAATACGATGATTACTGTCAGTTCTTTCATAGGCTCTCCCGTTTCTGAAGAGCATAGAGTCCAAGGTCAAGCGCTACTCATCATTCCCTTCCGATTCGCTTGTGGGAAGTCTCTGATATATCGCTGAGGCGTGTAGGACTGGCCGTCAACGCCGAGATGCCTCATGTTTGATGGCAAAAAAAAGCGCGACCCTCGGGCCGCGCTTTTTTTACGCCTGAACGTTACTGCGCCTTGGTAACCGTGGTCGCCGCTGGCTTCTTCGCTTGCTCAGTCTTTTTCGCCGGTGCCTTGGCCGGGGCTTTTTTAGTCTCGGTCTTCTTCACGGGCGCTTTGGCCGGGGCCTTCTTCGCAGGCTCCGCTTTCACCGGTGCCGCAGGCTTCGGTGGTTCGACCGGAGCAGGTGCAGGGGTCGGTGCCGGGGCGGGTGCAGGCGCCGGGGCTACGGGTTCTGGCGCTTTAACCGGCTCTGGCTTCTTCTCGTCGTCCGAGCCGCCGAACAGGTTGGTGAAGAAGTTACCCTTCTTCGCCGCTACCGCGCCGGCTGCCGCTGCGGCGGCGACTGGAGCGGCCTTCGGTTCAAACGACTTGCCCGCCGCCAGGTCTTCCACCTGACTGGCCGCCCGCTGGCCGGTGCGCAACGCGCCTTCCAGGGTACCCGGGTACAGGGTGTCGGTGTGCTCGCCGGCAAAGGCTACGCGCTGGATCGGGCGTTCCCACAGGCGCCAGAACTTGCTGATCTGACCTGGGCCGAAGGCCAGGTAGGCGCCGCCCATCGAAGGGTCGGTGCTGTAGCGACGGATTTCATAACCGGTGAACGAACCGCGCGCCTGTGGATAAAACGCGTGGAGGCGGATCAGCACCTGATCGACCATCTGCTTGTCGCCGAACGCCTGCATCACCCGTGCGTTATCGCCGGAAAGGTTGATCACCACGTTGGCGCCGCCCTTCAAGGCCGGCTCGATCCACAACATGCCCAGGCCAGTGTTGCTGAAAATCTCGCCGGACATGCGCGCTTTAGGCTCCCACACCGGCGTCTTGAACTTCAGCATGATCTGGTCGCGCCAGCCATAGTTGGTGCCCTTGATCGCCGCCAGGTGCTGGGCGTCCAGCGCCGGGGTCATCTGGATCTTGTTCAGCGCGCGCAGCGGCACGGCCAGTACCACGTAGTCAGCCTGATAGCCAACGCTGCCGACCTTGACGGTGACGCCGTCCTTGTCCTGGCTGATGGACGAGACCGGGGAGCTGGTCTTGATGGTTTTCAGCTGCTTGACGAAGGCTTGGGCCAGCACCGGGCTGCCGCCGACCAGGCGCGAAGCACGCAGGTCACGGTCGGAAACGCCACGGTAAACGCGGCTCTGCTGGGCGAAGTACAGCAGTGAGATACGCGAAGGTTCGTCGTAACGGGTACGGATCTGCTGGTTCACCAACTGACGGGCCGTGGCCGGCAGACTCAGGCGATCCAGCCAGTTGGACACGTTGATCTGGTCCAGGGCGTGCAGCGTGTTGTTGGCCGACGGGTTTTGCGGGTCTTCAATCGAGCGCGCCAGGTCGTCCACGGTCTTTTCGTAACGCTTGAGCGCTTCGGCCGTGGTTGGATCCTTGGTGGCCAGGTCGGCGGCGGTGTAATACACGCCGTCGATCAGGTAGCTCGGTGTGCGCACGAATTCAGGGGCTGGCGTAGTGCTCAGCTTGAATTCCGATACGTACTTGTTCAGTACCGGCTGGGTCTTGTCGTTGCCGATCCACTCGCTGGTGGCCATGCCGGAACGACCGCCCAGGCTCGGCTTGGCTTCCAGCAGCGTGACCTGCCAGCCTTTTTTCTGCAGCTCATAGGCAGCCGTGAGGCCCGAAACCCCGCCGCCGATCACGATCGCGGTTTTATCCTTTGCCAGCGCAGACACGCTGAACAGCCCCAACATCACCAGCGCACAGGCGCGCAGCCAACCGACAGACATTCAGCGAACTCCGGAAATTCAGGAAAAAATAGCGGTTTTGCGAGCCAGGCGGCCCAAGAACCGCGAAGGATACGTCAGCCGTCAGACGCCCGCCAGCAACGTCTACCGCCCTATACAAAGTAGCTCAATCGACACAATGGGTTGTTCCCGAGGCACGCATTGCATAGGCTTGCGCGATTGTAAGTCCGCGCATGTCACGGAACGCCTCGAGGAGACTGAACATGGGCCTTAATAATCAGTGGATGCAACGCGATCTCGCGGTGTTGTGGCATCCCTGCACCCAGATGAAAGATCACGAACAACTGCCGCTGATCCCGATCAAGCGCGGTGAAGGCGTGTGGCTGGAAGATTTCGAAGGCAAGCGCTACCTCGACGCGGTGAGCTCCTGGTGGGTGAACGTGTTCGGTCATGCCAACCCGCGCATCAACCAGCGCATCAAGGACCAGGTTGATCAGCTGGAGCACGTGATCCTCGCTGGCTTCAGCCATCAGCCGGTGATCGAGCTGTCCGAGCGCCTGGTGAAGATGACGCCGGAAGGCCTGACCCGGTGCTTCTACGCCGATAACGGCTCATCCTGCATCGAAGTCGCGCTGAAAATGAGCTTTCACTACTGGCTCAACCGCGGCGCGCCTGACAAGAAGCGCTTCGTCACCCTGACTAACAGCTACCACGGCGAGACCATGGCGGCGATGTCGGTGGGCGACGTGCCACTGTTCACCGAAACCTACAAGGCGCTGCTGCTCGACACCATCAAGGTGCCGAGCCCCGATTGCTACCTGCGCCCTGAGGGCATGAGCTGGGAAGAGCACTCGCGCAACATGTTCGCCGCCATGGAGCAGACGTTGGCCGAGAACCACGATAGCGTCGCGGCGGTGATCGTCGAGCCGCTGATCCAGGGCGCCGGCGGCATGCGCATGTACCACCCGGTGTACCTCAAGCTGCTGCGCGAAGCCTGTGATCGTTACGGCGTGCACCTGATCCACGATGAAATCGCTGTCGGCTTCGGCCGCACCGGGACGATGTTCGCCTGCGAGCAGGCCGGCATCCGCCCGGATTTCCTGTGCCTGTCCAAGGCCTTGACCGGCGGCTACCTGCCGCTGGCGGCGTGCCTGACCACCGACGACGTCTACAGCGCCTTCTACGACGATTACCCGACCCTGCGCGCCTTCCTCCACTCCCACAGCTACACCGGCAACCCGCTGGCGTGCGCGGCGGCCCTGGCGACGCTGGATATCTTCGAAGAAGACCACGTCATCGAGAACAACAAGGCCCTGGCCCAGCGCATGGCCTCGTCCACCGCTCACCTGGCCGATCATCCGAACGTCAGTGAAGTGCGCCAGACTGGCATGGTGCTGGCTATCGAGATGGTCAAGGACAAAGCCAGTAAAGAGGCTTATCCGTGGCAGGAACGCCGCGGCCTGAAGGTGTTCCAGCATGCGCTGGAGCGCGGCGCCTTGCTTCGCCCGTTGGGCAGCGTGGTGTATTTCCTGCCGCCGTACGTGATCACCCCGGAGCAGATCGATTTCCTCGCCGAAGTCGCCAGCGAAGGGATCGACATTGCCACCCGCGAGAGCGTCAGCGTGGCGGTGCCGAAGGATTTCCATCCGGGGTTCCGCGATCCGGGCTGATTGGTTTCACCCTGGTTTCTGTGGTGCAAGGGCTGACGCCTTCGCGGGCAAGCCCGCTCCCACAGTTAACCGCATTACCCTGTGGGAGCGGGCTTGCCCGCGAAGGCGTCAGCAAGACCTACATTTGAATTACAGAGACCACGCATGAGACTGTCCCGCTTCTTCATCGACGCTCCCTTGAGCACTGGCGAGCACGAGCTGCCCGAGGCCCAGGCCCATTACATCGGGCGCGTGCTGCGCATGGCCGAGGGCGATGCGTTGCAACTGTTCGACGGTTCCGGCCATGAATTTCGCGGCACGCTGGTGGAAGTCGGCAAAAAACGCGTAGTGGTACAGATAAACGAACAATTCGCCGGCCAGGTCGAATCGCCGCTGCAGATCCACCTCGGCCAAGGCTTGTCCAGAGGCGAGCGCATGGACTGGGCGATCCAGAAAGCCACCGAACTGGGCGTCACGCAAATCACGCCGATTTTCAGCGAGCGTTGTGAAGTCCGCTTGAAGGATGAACGCGCCGACAAACGCCTGCTGCACTGGCGCCAGGTAGCAATCAGCGCCTGCGAGCAATGCGGGCGCTCACGGGTGCCGGTGATTCATCCGCCGGTGCTGTTGGCTGACTGGCTCAAGCAGACTGAAGCCGAATTGAAACTCGTGCTGCATCCGGTGGCCGAGCCATTGGTCAGCCATGCCAAGCCTGCGTCCCTGGCGTTCCTGATCGGCCCGGAAGGCGGTTTGTCCGACGCCGAAGTCGATCAGGCCAAGGCCAACGGCTTCCATGCCGCCCGCCTCGGCCCGCGAGTGCTGCGCACCGAAACCGCGCCGGTTGTGGCATTGGCAGTGGCCCAGCAACTCTGGGGTGATTTCTAAAGCTACTGCACCGGATCGCTTACCGGCTTGGCAATGATCGCCTTGAGTTCGCTGGTCATCGGGAACTCAAGGTTCAAACCCTTCGGCGGGATCGGCTGCTCGAACCAGCGCTGGTAAATGCCATTGATCTCGCCCGAGCTATACAGGTCCGCCAACACGCCGTTGACCAGGGCGAGGAACTGCGGATCGTCCTTGCGCACCATGCAGCTGTAGATCTCCCGCGATTGCTCCTCCCCGACCACCACCCACTTGTGCGGATCATTGGCCTTGGCCCGCTCGCCGTAGAGCAGCGCGTCGTCCATGTAGAACGCCGCCGCCCGACCCGATTGCAGCATCTGGAAGGCTTCGCCGTGGTCTTTGCCGCTGATCACGAACATGCCGATCTTGTGATCGACGTTGTAGCTTTTCAGGAAGCGCTCGTTGGTGGTGCCGGCCGTGGTCACCACATTCTTGCCGCGCAGGTCGGCAAAGCGCTTGATCCCGCTGTCCTTCGCGGTGAGCAGCTGGCCTTTGACGTAGATGAAGCCATAGGAGAACGCCACCTGTTTTTGCCGTTCGGCCGTGACGCCGGTGGAACCGCACTCCAGGTCCACGGTGCCGTTCTGCACCAATGGAATGCGGGTCTGCGAGGTCACCAGGTTGTACTTCACCTTCAGGTCAGGCCGCCCCAGTTGCTGCTGGATGCGTTCGACGATCTTGCCCGCCAGATCCACCGAGTACCCCATTGGCTTGCCGCTGTGATCACCCACGTAGGAAAAGGGCACCGAAGCATCGCGATAGCCCAGGGTAATGCTGTTGGCACCGGCGATCTTGCCCAGGGTGCCCGTCAGCGGCGTTTCATTGGCCTGCGCCTGACTGCCTAGCAACAAGCTGAGGGTGCAAGCGAGCAACGTGATTTTTTGCATTGTTATTCTCCGTTGTGGGTGATGTTTTTTCAGGCAGCCCGGTGGTTGAAACCCTGCAGGTCGATGGAAGGTCGGCGCTCGCCGATCAGTTCGCTGAGCACGCGCCCGCTGCCGCACGCCAGGGTGAAACCCAGCGCACCATGGCCGAGGTTGAGCCACAGGTTGCGATACGCCGTCGCCCCCAGCAACGGTACGCCGCTGGGGGTGGCCGGGCGCATGCCGGCCCACTCGACGGCTTGGTCATATGCACCGGCATCCGGGAAGGTGTCATGGGCCTGACGCTTGATCAGTGCCAGGCGCTTGGGGTCCAGCGCAGGGTCGAAGCCGACGATGTCGACCATCGCCGCCACGCGCAATTGCTCGCCGATGCGGGCATAGACGATCTTGCGGTCATAGTCGGTGATGCTCACGTCCGGCGCCCGGTGACCGACGCCGATGGGCACGGTCAGGCTGTAGCCCTTGAGCGGGTAAAGCGGCAGTTGCAGCCCGGGCAGCGCCAACAGCGGACTGCGGTGTCCGGCGGCGATCACCAGTTGCTCGACCGGCAGCACCTGGTCGCCCAGTTCGATGGCCTTGACGCTGCCGTTGCCATGGCGAATCCCGGTCACTGCTTGCCCGAGGAGAAATTCGCAACGGCCGGACGCTTGCAGCCGCGCGGCCAGTTGCTGGCAGAAAGCGTGGCAATCGCCGACCTCTTCCTCCGGGGTGTAGATCGCGCCGACAAAGGGCGCATCGATCAGCGCCGGTTCCAGCTGTGCACATTCGGCCGGCGACAACACTTGCTGTTGTTGCGGGTCGGCCAGACCTTGGCGCGCATGTTCGAAACTGCTGTTCTGACGAAAAGTCACCAGTTTGCCATTGCGCCGCCACTGGAAACCCGCCAGTCCATCGTCCTCGCGCCAGGACTTCAAGGTGGCTTGGCTCAATAGCGCCAGGCGCAGCAAGTGCGCGGCGTTCGCGCGGTTGACCGAGCGACGGCAGGCGCCGAGGAACGACGCCATCCAACGCCACTGGGCCGGGTCAAAGCGCGGGCGCAGTTTCAGCGGTGAGTCGCCGCGCAGCATCCAGCCGATGGCCTGCAACGGCACACCGGCGTCGGCCAGGGGCGCGACATAGCGATAGGACAACTGGCCGCCGTTGGCGAAGCTGGTTTCGCTGCCCAACGAGTCCCGTGCCTCGACCAGCGTTACCTCGAAACCGTCGCGCACCAGCGCATAGGCCGTAGCCAGGCCAATCACACCGCCGCCGATGATGCACACACGCTGAGCCATGTCCGTCCTTAAAACCGTTGTGAAAACGTGGTCGAGGTTAGAACCAGGTGACAGACGTTGAACAATGCATAAACATGTTAAACATATAAACAAAGGTTATGGACTTGCCATGCGCCTTCGCCATATCGAGATTTTCCAGGCCATCCGCCAGACCGGCTCGATCAGTGCTGCCGCGCAGTTGCTGCATGTCTCGCAGCCGGCGGTGAGCAAGGTGTTGCAGCACGCCGAGCAACAATTGGGCTTCCCGTTGTTCCTGAGGGTGCGCGGCAAGTTGCAGGCGACGCCGGAAGCGCTGGAGCTGGAGCGCGAAGTGGACAAGGTCAGCGAAAGCCTGCAAGGCGTGCGACGCCTGGCCCAGAGCCTGCGTCGCGAGCCGGGTCACAGCCTGCGCATCGGCGCCACCCCGGCACTGGCTCTGTCATTGCTGCCGCCGGCCATTCACGAGTGGACCATGCACTACCCGGACATCGTCTGCGAATTGTCCAGCGCCCACAGTCGCGAACTGGTGCAGAACCTGTTGATGCGTGAAGTGGATGTCGCCCTGACCCTGCAACGCCCGGATCACCCGGGGCTCAAGGCCCAGGCCCTGGCGTGCGGCGTGCTGGTGGCGCTGGCGCCGAGGGATTACTGGCCACAGGAAGAGACGGGAAAACCATTGCCGCTGATGGCCCTGGCGAATGCGCCGCTGATTGGTTTATCCAGTGCCGATCCGCTGGCAGCACGGCTCGACAGTTACCTGGAAGCCGTTGAACCGCCACCCCGGGTGCGCATCGCCGTGCAGACCTACTCCCTGGCACGGGCGATGGTGGAGTCTGGCGCGGGCGTGGCGGTGATCGATCCGTTCACCGCCCTCGGCGCGTCTCCCGACACCACAACCATTCGCCCTCTGGCGCCGCCACTGCCCATTACCCTGTACGCAGTGACCCGCGCCGCCGAACCACCGCCCCACACTTTGAACGACTTATTGCAGGTGTTCAGCCGTCGAGCCCAGGAGCAATTGGATCGCCTCGCCTGTCCCTGATGAAGGTCGCTTCGCCTACAAGACGTAAAAGAAAATCGCCACAAAATGCAGCAAACTCCCGGCGATTACGAACAGGTGCCAGACCCCATGGGCATGCCGCAGGCGATGGTCCAGGGCAAAAAAGATGATGCCCACCGTATAAAAAATCCCCCCCGACGCCAGCCACGCAAACCCGGCAGTGCCTAGCGCCGCCAGCAACGGCTTGACCGCCACCAGCACAATCCAGCCCATCACCGCGTAGATCACGATCGACAGGATGCGCGCTTCCGACCTCGGCTTGATTTCCTGCAGGATGCCGATCAGCGCCAGCCCCCAGACAATCCCGAACAAAGTCCAACCCCAGGGCCCGCGCAGGGTCACCAGGCAGAACGGCGTGTAGCTGCCCGCGATCAACAGGTAGATCGAGAAGTGATCGACTTTCTGCATGATCGCTTTCTTGCGTCCGCGCACGCTGTGGTACACGGTCGATGCGCTGTACAACACCAGCAAGGTAAAGGCGTAGATCGCCATGCTGACGATCTTCCAAGGACTGCCGTCAAGGCTGGCAACCACGATCAACCACACTCCGCCGACAAACGCCGCCACGGCCCCGACCAGATGCGTCCAGGCGTTCAATCTTTCCCCGTGATACATCGTTTACCCCACCTCGAAAATCGATAAAGCACAATATGGCGCGATCCAACCCGCATGCGTGCACAATCGGGTTATCCCAATAAGAGCCCACCCCATGCTGATCGATGAAGAGTTGACCCTGAAAAAACTCGAGGTGTTCCTGGCTTTCATGCGCACCGGCAACCTGGCCCGCGCCGCTGCCGAATTGCAGACCAGTAACGTTAGCGTACATCGGGCCATCCACTCCCTGGAAAGCGCCCTGCGCTGCCCGTTGTTCAAGCACGAGGGGCGCAACCTGACGCCACTGGAAAGCGCCTACGTCCTCGAAGAACGGGCGCAGAAGTTGATTCAGGATGTGGTCGAAACCGTGCGCCTGACCCGCGAAGCTGCCGGGTTCTCCGCCGAGCGTTTCAAATTGGGCTCGCTGTATTCACTGACGGTCAAGACCGTGCCGCAACTGATCATGGGCCTGAAGATCCGCCGCAGCGAACTTAACATCGACCTGATCCTGGGCTCGAACTTCGACTTGCTGTACAAGCTCAAGAACATGGAAGTCGACGCGATCCTGGTGTCCCTGGACGACAGTATCAACGACCCCGATTGCGAGCAGATCCCGCTGTTCTCTGACGACATCTTCCTCGCCACCCCCGCCGATTCCAGGTTCGCCCAGCGTACCGAAGTCGACCTGGCCGAAGTCCGCGACGAAACCTTTATTACCCTGACCCAGGGCTTCGCCACGCATCAGGACGGCAAGCGGGTATTCGAGCAGGCGGGGTTCGAGCCGAAGGTAGCGATGCAGGTCAACGACATCTTCACCCTCCTGAGCATGGTCAGCTCGGGCGTCGGGTATGCGTTGCTGCCGGGCAGGATTGCGGCGGTCTACGAAAACCGGGTGAAGCTGATTGCGTTGCAGGAGAAGTATCGGTTGCAACAGCACATTGGCGTGGTGTTCCTGAAGGCCAAGGAGCGTGACCCGAATTTGCTGGCGTTGCTGGCGGAGTGTCGGATGTATGCCAATCGCCAGGCTTGAGACCGCGTCGCGCCCTTCGCGAGCAGGCTCGCTCCCACATTGGAATGCAATCCCTTGTGGGAGCGAGCCTGCTCGCGAAGGCGTCATGGCAAGCGAGACAAAATCCTAGCCAACAATCCCGCGAACAATGAAGAACAACAACGAAGGCCCCAGCAAGCACCCAAGCCCGGTGTGGAAAGTCGCCGTCAACGCGCCATAAGGCACCAACCGCCGATCCGTCGCCGCCAGCCCCGCCGTCACCCCGCTCACCGTACCCGCCAGGCCGCCGAACACCATCGCCGAGCGCGGGTTATCCAGGCCCATCCAGCGTGCCGCCATCGGCGTGCCGACCATCACCAGGATCGCCTTGATCAGCCCTGTGGCAATCGACAGCGCCATTACGTCCGAGGTCGCGCCAATCGCCGCACCGGTCACTGGCCCGACGATGTAAGTCACCGCCCCCGCGCCAATCGTGGTCATGCTCACCGCATCGCGATAACCAAACACCCAGGCCATGCACGCGCCGACAATGAACGGCAGCACCGTACCCAGCAGCAACGCGATCACGCCGATCAACCCGGCCTTTTTCGCTTCGGTGGCCTGCACTTCGAACGCCGTGGCGACAATGGCGAAATCGCGCAGCATGGCGCCGCCCATCAGGCCGATGCCGGAGAACAGGGTCAGGTCCGCCAAGCCTTTTTGCCCGCCGGTCATGGTGCCGCCGACCCAGGCCAGGACCAGGCCGATGACGATCGCAATCGCCGAGCCATGGATGCGCCCGAACGTCAGGCGCTTGGAGAGGATGACAGATACCCACATGATCACGCCGACGAAGGCAAATGCCGTGACCAGGCCGTTGTGTTCCAGGCCTTTCTCGATGAGATCCCACATATCAGCGACCTCCTACTGGCGTGCCGACGGGGGTCATTTCCGTGGGCTCATCGGGCAAGGGCTCGCCCTTGTGGGTCCGGCTGATCAGGGCAATGGTGCAGCCGCAGACCACCACCGAGCCGATCGCCGCCAGCACCGCCACCGGCCCGCCGTGCAAGGCCGTGACCACATTTTGTTGCGCTGCCATCGCCACCACCACCGGAATGTACATGGCACCCCAGAACCCGACGCCCATTTCGCAGTCCTTGGTCATGCCGCCGCGTTTGTGCATCCACAACCGCGCGCAGATCAACAGGATCATCGCGATCCCGACCCCGCCGACGTTGGATTTGACGCCCAGCAAGACACCGAGCATGTCGCCCATGATCACCCCTGCCAGCGTACAGATCGCCAGCAGCGCCACACCGTAAATAATCATTGTTGTCGTCCTCAAAGTGCATCGTCGAATGTTGTTCTTGTTGTTCGAAGCCTCAGGGTGTCTAGGGGTGGCGACGTCCCTCCTCACGCAACAGCGCCTGCAGGGTATCGAGCCGGGCACCGTCGAAAGCGATCACGGTGCCCTGTTCGAATACCCGGCGCGCCAGCCCGGTCAACACCGCACCGGGCGGCAGTTCGATCTGCAGGCGTACGCCACGCTCGTAGGCGCTTTGCACCGTGCCGCGCCAATCCACCACGCGGCACATGTTGTAGGCCAGGTCGTCGCGCAAGGCCTCGACCTTGATCACCGGGCGCGCACGACTGCCGCTCAGGTAGCCAATCTTCGGCGTTTGCAGCTTCACATTGGCGAACGCTTCGGCCAGGGTTTGCGCCGGCGCATCCAGCAGCGGGCAGTGCGACGGCACACTCACCGCCAGACGCTTGGCCAGCCCCGCCCCGCGTGCTTTTGCCAGTTCGGCCAGCGCCTTCATCCCGGCGTCACTGCCGGCAATCACCACCTGGTTTTCGGCATTGATATTGGCCAGGTAAACCGGCGTATCGACGCGGTGGACCTGGGCCAGCAAACTCTCCACCACCGCCAGTTCCAGGCCGATGATCGCGGTCATCCCGTAGCCCTGTGGATACGCCTGCTGCATCAACTCACCGCGCAGGCTGACCAGGTGCAGCGCATCGCTGAACTCCAGGGCACCGGCGACCACCGCGGCCGGGTAGGCACCAATGGACAGCCCGGCGACGTAATCCGCCGGCAATGACAACTGCCGTGCGGCCGCCACACCGGCGATCAGCAGGCAGAGTTGCACCGCCCTCGTCGATCGCAATGCCTCGGCAGAATCAAGCAGTCGTACGTCTTCACCCAACACATCGCAGGCTTCACTCAGGGTTTCCCCAGGCAAACCCTGAAGCATGCCCGGCCGCTGCGCACCCTGACCCGGGAACACCAGCAAGCTGCTCACGCTGCCTGCTCCCGGGGGTTCCATGGGTCGATCACCAGGCAGGCTGCCGTGGCATTCTTGAGCAGGACCCGAGTGGAAGCGCTCGCCCATTCACGCAAGGCGACAGCGCCAGACGAAGTCTGCAACTGCATGTCCACCCCACAGGGCGCCGCATCGAGCAATGCCAGCAACTCCCGAGCCTGATCACGGGTCAGCGCTTGTGGCGTGCGCAGAATCAGGTCCAGATCGCTGGCCTCATGCAGCGCTGCAAAGCCGCTGGCCAATTCAAACCCGGCGCTGCCGCTGACACCCCAGGCCCAACCGCAGGCATCGAGTACGGGGCGCAATTGAGCCAAGGCCTCAAGCGCGGGCAGGTCGCGGTGAGTATGGACATGACACAGCTGTTCCGGACTGACCCGACGGGTGATCGCTGCGATCGCCATCGAGGTCCCATAACGCTGCTCACGCAAACGGCCACGCACGCCGACCGCAATCCGCTCCGCCGTCGAAGGCGCGCGGCGCACCACCACGGGCTGGCCGGCTTCGATCGACTCAATCGCCCAGGCAGGCGCATCCACGGGCAACTGCTGCGGGGTCATGCCCCACAGCAGGTCGTGGGCCAGGTAACGGCTCACCACTGCTCCCTCAGCAATTGGCGAACCTTGCTTGAGGCCGCGCGATTGGCCGCGCCGAGTCGACCGCTGAGATCCGTGCCCTTGTGCGCGACATCGTCGATCGCCTGGACCAGGCATTCGCTCACCCGCGCCAGATCCGCCGCGGTAGGCTGTTCGATCTGCTGCACCGCCAGGGTTTCCCAGAGCAGGCCGAGGCTGGCATAGCTGTCGATGTCATAGGCCATCGGCGGCACGCTGGCGGCCAGGGTTTCCAATTCTTCGACACTGCGCAAGGTCACCCGCGCCGCCGAGGCCTTGCCCATGGCGTGCACCATCACACCCGGATCACGCAGGGCAATCAGCCGGTTGGCCTGATAGCCATGGGCGAGAAACGCCCCGGACATGGCCTTGCCCACCAGCAGACCGATGACGGCATGCCCGGCCAGACGGGCGCGGGCATAGCTGTCCGCCGCAGCGGCCAGCGCCTGATGAATGCCGAGGGCTTCTTCACGGCGACCATAGGCCTGGCTGGGCACGTCGACGATGGCGATCAAGGCGCGTTTTTGCGGCTTGCCGTGATCGGCGGCGATCACCTCGTCCACCGCCTTGGCCAGGCCCCAGCCTTCGAGCAGACCGACTTCGCCATGACGAGCGCGGACGAAACGGTTGCCAGGGTCGGCCACCACGGCGATAAACCGCACGGCTTGTTCACCTAGAAACCCATCCGCCACTTTCAGCGAGGCCGGCACACCGTCGACCGGCTTGGCAGCGGCAGCCAAGGCATTGAACCAGTTCAAGCCTCTGAGGGAATAGGCACTCATGGGCGCTCTCCTTGATACAGATCGCGAACCGTCGCCGGTTCGATTTGCGGTTCGGCGTCCAGGCGCGCCAGCCGTTGCAGAAACAGCTCGGCCTGAGTACTGCGTGGCTGCGCGGGCAACCCTTGCTTGAGCAGTTCACCGACCTGCTGGCGAATCTGCGCGACGTCGTCACCGGTGTAGCGATCCACCAGCCCCGTGGCAAACCGTTGCTCGCCGCCGGTGAGACTCCAGATGAAAGGACGATCCCGCGAGTCATATTCCTCGAGCCCCGCCTCCTGTTCGATCACCTGTGGGCCGTTCAGGCCCAGACGCGCTTCCCGGGTCACCAGCAGGTAGCTGCACAGCCCGGCGGCAATCGACATGCCGCCGAAACAACCGACGCTTCCCGCCACCACGCCAACCACCGGCTGGTACTGGCGCAGATCGACAATCGCCGCATGAATATCGGCAATCGCCGCCAACCCGAGGTTGGCTTCCTGCAAACGCACGCCACCGGTTTCCAGCAGCAGTACGGCGCGGGTGGGGATGCCCTTGCGGTTGTCCTCGGCAGCCAGTTCCAGCGCCCCGGCAATTTTCGCCCCGCCGACTTCACCGAGGCTGCCGCCCTGGAAGGCCCCTTCGATGGCCGCGATCACCACCGGCAAACCCTCGAGGCTGCCCTTGGCGATGACCACGCCGTCATCGGCCTGTGGCACAACACCCTGGCGCGACAGCCACGGCGACATGACCCGCTGGAACGGGTCGAGCAATTCGCGGAAGGTGCCGGCATCGAGCAAGGCTTTGGCCCGTTGCCGCGCACCCAGTTCGACGAAGCTGTGCTTATGGAGAAGTGCTGTACTGTCAGTCATGACCGATCTCCTCGAAGCCCTGCTCCAGGCGCAGGCGGACCACGCCGGGGGTGGCGCCGAAATCGTGGATATCGATGTCCATGGCCGGCGGGGTCTGGCCGTCGAACATCCGCGCGAACAGGTGCTGCCAGCGTTGTTCGCTGCCGTTGACCGAGGTCTGCACGGTGATGGTCAGCTTGCCGGCCTGACCCGGTTCGATCAGTACTTCCAGATCGCCCGAGCCTACACAACCCACCAGCGTGCGACCGCGTGGCGGCTGACCGGCGGGGAATTCAAAGGATAAGGTTTCCATCAAAACGCCCCCTGAGTAATGCCATCGCCAGACTCGATACGATCGATGAACAGGCAGGCTGCGAGCAGGTCGGCAGCGCCACCGGGCGAGGCATTCAATGCGATTAATTGTTGGTCCAGCACGTGCAGCCGACGACGCCCGGCGAGGCTGGCACTGCCGCCCGCGTCGAGCACGGCCTGGGCGCCCAGTTGCATGGTGTGCAGGCCCACTTCCCCGGCGCGATACAGCACGCAGGTGTCGGCCAGGTTGGTCATGATCGCCAGCAGCGCATCGAGCCGCGCGTTCTGTTCGCCATGGCCGGCCGCGCGGCTGCACTTGAGTTGCGGCAGCGCGCGTTGGGTCACTGCCGGGAAACCGAGCTGCGCTTCCTCACGGGCACCCCGTGCGCCGTAGCGTTGAGCGACCTGGGCGCCATGGCTCAGCGGACTCGGTGCGTAACGATCATCGAGCAAGGCCAGGCGTGCGGCGCGCAAGGCGACAGAGCCGGCGGCGCTGGATTGCGGCTCAAGCGCAACCGCGGCGACCAACAGGCCCAGCGCCCAGATCGCCCCGCGATGGGTATTCACGCCGTTGGTGGTGGCAAGCATCGCCTGTTCGCCTTCACGACCGATCAGGCCAATGGCCTCGCGCAGCGGCAATCCGACCTCGCCGATCTCGATAGCGATTTGCGCCATTTCCTTGAACGCCGGCCACAAGGCCAGCGCCGAGGCGTGCATCAGCCCCAGGTGCAGATCGGTATGGGCACCATTGCCGCGGCGGTCGACCAGCGCCGGCTTCGGCGACAGGTCCGCCTCGTCGATCAACGCGTCCACCGCCAGGTCTGCCAGGCGTTCGGCCAGGCTCAGGGTTTTCGGTTGCAGGTTGAGTGCGTGCATTACCAGCTCCTGAATTTGGCGGGCGGGTTGTAGAGGCCACCGGACCACTCCACCAGGTCGGCCACGCTCTTCGCGGCGAGCAATTCGCGGGTGGCGTCGGTGCGGCGGATGCCAAGGTCTTCGGGCAAGGCGATCAAGCCTTCGCGGCGCATGCGCGCGGTGTCCTTGGGGTCGTGGCGCAGGCCGATGGCGGTCACCCCGGCCACGGCGGCGATCATGGCCCGGCGCTCTTCCAGCGAACGGGCCTTGTACAGATAGGCGATGCCTTCTTCGGTCAGCAGGTGGGTGACGTCGTCGCCGTAGATCATGATCGGCGCCAGCGGCATGCCGCTTTTCTTCGCCACCTCCACCGCGTCGAGGGTTTCGACGAAGGTCGGTTTGCCGCCTTCCTGGAAGGTCTCGACCATTTGCACCACCAGTTTCTTGCCGCGTTCGAGCATCGGCTCGGCCGCATCGGCGTGGCGCATGTCGAGCCAGGCTGGTGTGCCGTGGCGGCGACCGCGCGGGTCGTGGCCCATGTTCGGCGCGCCACCGAAACCGGCCAGGCGACCGCGGGTCACGGTGGAAGAATGGCCGTCGCCGTCGACTTGCAGGGTGGCGCCGATGAACAGGTCCACCGCGTATTGCCCGGCCAGTTGGCTGTACATCCGGTTGGAGCGCAGGGAGCCATCGCGCCCGGTGAAGAACACGTCCGGCCGGGCGGCGATGTAGTTTTCCATGCCCAGTTCGGTGCCGAAGCAATGCACACTTTCGACCCAGCCACTTTCAATCGCCGGGATCAGGGTTGGGTGGGGATTGAGCGTCCAGTTGCGGCAGATCTTGCCCTTGAGGCCGAGGGATTCACCGTAGGTCGGCAGGATCAGCTCGATGGCCGCGGTGTTGAAGCCGATCCCATGGTTGAGCGACTGCACGTTGTGTTTTTCGTAGATCCCGCGAATCGCCATCATCGCCATCAGCACATGCACCGGCTTGATGTGCCGGGGGTCACGAGTGAACAGCGGCTCGATGTAGAACGGCTTGTCCGCCACCACCACGAAGTCGACCCAGGAAGCGGGAATGTCGACCCGCGGCAAGTCGCTGACGTCGTCCACCAACTGGTTGACCTGGACGATGACGATGCCGTCGCTGAAGGCCGCCGGCTCGATCAGCGCCGGGGTGTCTTCGGTGCTGGGCCCGGTGTAGATGTTGCCGGCGCGGTCGGCCATGAAACCGGCGCTGAGCACCACGTTGGGGATCAGGTCGACCACCAGTCGCGCATAGAGCTCGATGTAGGTGTGGATCGCGCCGATCTCCAGCAGGCCGTCTTCGAGCAACTGGCTGATGCGCAGGCTCTGGGTACCGGCGAAGGAGAAGTCGAGCTTGCGGGCGATGCCGCGTTCAAACAGGTCCAGGTGCTCGGAGCGCCCGACGCTGGGCATGATCATGTGCAGGTCATGCAGCTTCGCGGGGTCGGCCTTGGCCAGGGAACGTGAAAGAAAATCCGCCTGCTTCTGGTTGTTGCCCTCCAGCACCACGCGGTCGCCAGGCAGGATCAACGCCTCCAGTGCCGCCACGATCTTGTCGGTGGGCAACACCACACCGTCAGCCAGGTCTCGCACCTGCGCAAGACGCCGCTGCTTTTCGCTACGCCGCCGCGTCCATCGCGAGTCGGGGGATATTGTTGTTGTCATGACCACTCCACGGGTTCGCTGTCGTGGGGGTCACAGTAGGAGCGTTGGGTGGGGGCATCAATCAAGCAGAGTGGCGGATTGTTACGCTCAGGTTAATGAACCGGGAAAGTCACGTCGTCAGGGTTGACGCCTTCGCGAGCAAGCCCGCTCCCACATTGGACCGCGGTGAACACAGAGTTTGTGCGCAACTCGATCCAAATGTGGGAGCGGGCTTGCTCGCGAAGGGGCACTTCAGGCGAGCCCGGCGCTCACCAACAACTCCTCCAGCGCCAGCAAATCCGGCACCTTGGCCACTTGATCCGCCACCTGAACCGCCGCTTTCTCCAACGAGCACAACGGCACATCCACGTAGCTCAACTGACTGTCGAGCTTGTACGAGCGCGGAATTCCCTGCACCAGCAGCGCGATGAATTTCAGCTCGGGGCGACCGCCGAGCGCATTGAGAATGACGATTCGCGCGCGTTCACCGATGACGATTTTCTGCCCGCACGCCGATTCGAAGCTGAGCAAAGGAATCTGCCGGTCTCGCCACGCTACCCGTCCCAGGTACCAGGGCGGTGAGTCCAGGTTGAAGGCCGCGGACTGGTAATCGATCAGCTCGGCGACTGCGACGTTGGGCAGGATCAGGTTGCGGTCGGCCAGGGGCAGCAGCAGGCCGGTGAGCTGGCTGTCGCGCGAGTCGTGGCGACGCTCATGCATGGGGCTTGCTCCACAGGGCGATGCTTTCGAGCAATACCGATTCCTGGTAAGGCTTGCCAAGGTAGTCGTTGACGCCGATGGCCATGGCCCGGTCGCGGTGTTTCTGGCCGGTGCGTGAGGTGATCATGATGATCGGCAGATGCCGCAGACGCTCATCGTTGCGCACCTGGGTCGCGACTTCGAAGCCATCCATGCGCGGCATTTCGATGTCCAGCAGCATCAGATCCGGGCTGTGTTCTTCAAGCAGCAGCATGGCGTCGACACCGTCCTTGGCGGTCAGCACGTTCATGCCGTGGCGCTCGAGCAAACGGCTGGTGACCTTGCGCACGGTGACCGAGTCGTCGACCACCATCACCAGCAATGGCCGCTGTGGCTCGACCTCGACTTCGTGACTCGCCGCATGTTGCGGCGTACGGGCTTGCATGGCGCGAACCGGCGCCAGCAGATCCAGAATCAGCACCACCCGGCCATCCCCCAGAATCGTTGCCCCGGACACCCCTTGCACCGCCGCAAACTGTGGGCCGAGACTTTTCACCACGATCTCGCGCGTGCCCGCCATGGCATCGACCTGCACTGCAATATGCCGCTCGTTGCATTGCACCAACAGCACCGGCAACGGCAGGCTCTGGCCCGACAGACGTGGACGCGGGCTGGTTTTCAGCAGCTCGCCCAGGTAACACAATTCATAGCGCTGCCCGGCGTATTCATAGGTCGGCGGATCAAGACGGAAATGCCCTTCAAGCTCGTTGGGCAATACGCGGACGATGCCATCGATGGTGTTCAGCGGGATCGCGTATTGGTCCTCCGCGCATTGCACCATCAGGGCCCGGTTGACCGACACGGTGAACGGCAGGCGAATGCGAAAATGCACGCCCTGCCCCGGCACCGAGTCGATACTCATGGTACCGCCCAGCTGCCGCACTTCTTCGTGCACCACGTCCATGCCGACACCACGCCCGGAGATCTGGGTGATTTTCTCGGCTGTGGAAAACCCCGGCTGCAGGATGAATTGCAACACGTCGTGGTCGCTGATGACGCTGCCAGGCTCGAGCAGGCCGCGCTTGATCGCCTTGCGTCGCACCATCTCCAGTGGCACGCCGGCACCGTCGTCGCGAATATCGAAAATGATGTCACCCCCTTCACGCAACAGGTCCAGGGTGATCCGCCCTTGCGCCGGTTTGCCCGCCGCCACTCGCACATCTGCGGGTTCAAGGCCATGGTCGACGGCGTTGCGGAGCATATGCTCCAGCGGCGCGGCCATGCGCTCGAGCACATTGCGATCCATTTCGCCCTCGGCGTTACCGACGATGAACTCGACGTCCTTGCCCAGCTCACTGGCCACCTGGCGGACAATGCGCTTGAGGCGCGGCAGCATCCGTTCGAACGGCACCATGCGCGTGCGCATCAGGCCTTCCTGCAATTCGGTGTTGATGCGGCCCTGCTGTTGCAACAGGTTTTCCGCGTCCTGGTTGCGCCGGTCGAGGGTTTCCTTGAGGTCGAGCAAGTCAGAGGCGGATTCAAACAGGGCACGCGACAGTTGCTGCAATTGCGAGTGGCGATCCATTTCCAGCGGGTCGAATTCTTCGTAGCCCAGGCGCTCGGCGTCGACCTGTTGACGGCTGAGGATCCGGCCCTGGGTTTCGGTATCGAGTCGGCGCAACTGGTCGCGCATGCGCTCGATGGTGGTTTCCATTTCGTTGAGCGCCACCTGCGCGTCGCTCACCTGCTGCTCGATGCGACCGCGAAAGATCGACGTTTCAGCAGCCAGGTTGACCAGGTCGTCGAGCAGCTCCGCCGAGACCTTGACCATGTCTGCCCCGGCTTCGGGTTGCAGCTGTGGCGGCTCGGCTTTTGCCGCCACGGTGAGCGGCGCCGGGGTTTCAGCCAGTACCGGGTGACTGAAGTTCTGGATGGCGTTGATCAGCCGGTCGGCCGGCGGCAATGGCTCACCGGCACGCGCCGCGTCGAGCATCTGTGCCAGGCGGTCATGGCTGCGCTGCAGCAGTTCGAACAACGCCGCGGTGGGTTGCAGCGCGCCGGTGGACAGACCTTCGTAGAGAAACTCCAGCTCATGGGCCAAATCGCCGATCGGAGCGATTTCCACCATGCGCGCACCGCCCTTGAGGGTGTGCAGGTCGCGCAACAGGGTTTCCAATTCCTGGCGGTTCGACGGCTCGGCCTGCCAGCGCAACAGCGCCGCGCCGGAGCTTTCGATGATGTCGAAGCCTTCTTCAAGAAAGATGTCCAGCAACTCGCCATCATGATGGGCCGAGTCGTTGCCGGCTGGCGCCTCGATCACTTCGACGTTGCTCGCGTGACCTTGCCTGAACGCACGAATCGCTTCGATCAGGTTCTCGGGGTCGCCCAGGACTTGATGATTTTTCAGCTGTTCAAGCAACTGCGCCAGACGGTCATGGCTCTGTTGCAGCAACTGCGCGAGCCCTGCGCTGTGGCTGTAACGGCGGTCCACCAGCCCTTCATAAAGACTTTCCAGTTCGTGGGCCAGATCACCGACCGGTTCGACCTCGGCCATCCGCGCGCCCCCCTTGAGGGTGTGCAGATCGCGCTGCAACGACGACAAGGGTGCGGCATTTTGCGGATCGCCAATCCAGCGTTGCAGGGAATGGTTGGCGCTTTCGAGGATATCCTCGGCCTCCTCGAGGAAAATCGACACGATGTCGTTGTCCAGGCCGGTAGCGCGGCCCCCTGTAGGAGCCGGCTTGCTGGCGATGGACGTTAACGATGACGCGTTGTCATTGGATGACCGCTGCGCCTGTGGGTCCATCGCGAGCAGGCTCGCTCCCACAGGGGGTAGCGCGCGCTCAAGTTCTGCGGTGGCGTCGCCCAGCTCGCGGATGCTCAAGGTGCGACTGCCGTCACTGCGAATCAGGCCCATGGCGGATGGGTCGAGGCTTTGATCGAGCAAGCCGTGCAAGGCCCGAACTTTTTCCGGGCGCGGGCTGACTTCCTGGCCGGCCGCCAACTCATCGAGCATGTTGATCAGCGCTTCGTGGGCGCCTTGCGCCTCATGGAAAAACGCTTCGCTGACCGCCAGGCTGCTCTCTTCCACCGCACCATAGAGGTCGAGCAAGGCTTCACAGAGCTCGTCCACCGGCTGCAGGTCAGCCAGGTGCGCACCTTCGCCGAGGGTGGTCAATTCGTCCAGCAATGCACTGAGCTCCTGGCGCTCGCCCGGATGCTGCTGCCAACGTCGCAACAGGCTTTCGGCGTCCAGCAGGATGTCCATGCCCTGGGCCAGGAAGTTGTTGATCAGCTGCGGGTCACGCTTGATCCGCAGGCCGCTGCTAGGCGTGTTCGAGAGGGTTTTCAGGCGCTCGGCGAGCAGCGTCCTGGCACGCTCGATCAAGGCCCGGGAACCGGGGATTTCAGCCAGCGGATCGCTCTTGAGCTGGCGCAACCCAAGACGAAACAAACCTTCGGCCTCCAGCAGCACTTCAACTTCGTCCAGGTCGAGTGCGATAAGGTGGGCTTTATATTCCCGGGCCAGTTCGTCCAGCGGCGTCGCCAGCTCGGCAATCGGCAGGACCCCGGCTACCGACGCACTGCCCTTGAGCGTGTGCAAGGCGCGCTGCAACTCATCGCTGGCCGCCAGCGGGAGGTGTTCGGCGGCCTGGTCGAGAAAACGGTTGAGGCTATTCAGGTGGGTCTCGGCTTCCTTGCGGAAGATTTCCAGCAACAGCGGGTCGAGGGCCGCGACGTCCAGGGTGTCCTCGTCCGCTGCCGTGGCTTCGCCCTTGGCCAAGGCATGGGCACGGGCCGCCAACCGATCGACATCGTCACGTTGGCGCTGGGCATCGGCGGCGTATTCGGCCATCAGTTCCGGGAGTAGATCGAGCACCTCATCGAGCAGCTGGTACACGCTGGCGCCAGGCTGCACGCTCTGTTCGAGGATGCGGTTGAGCAGGTTTTCCATGGCCCAGGCCAGTTCGCCAAGCACCAGGGCGCGCACCATCCGGCCACTGCCCTTGAGGGTATGGAAGGCGCGGCGCAGTTCACTCAGGGCCGATCGGTTGGCGGGGTTCGCCGTCCAGCGTGGCAAATACTCACCAAGGATCTCCAGCACTTCCTCGGTTTCCTCGAGGAACACTTCGCGCAATTCCTCGTCCACCGGCGCTTCGCCTGACGGCGGCGGCAACAGGCTGCCCGGCGTATCGAGCGCGGGCGGGTTCAAGGCCGAGACCGGGTTGGCCAGCACATCGGCCAGGCTCTGGACGATTGCCGGCGCGTCCTGTTCCTGCTGTTGGCGCAGGGATTGTGCTTCGCCAGGGCTCAAGATATCGGCAAGCACCGGCACCTGTTGTTCACTGGGGAAAACCCCGAGCGCAGCCAGGCTGCGTTGCGCCACGTCGAGCAGTTGTTCACCGGGGGCTGCGGGGTCGTCGCTCAGGCGCTCCAGGTAATACTCGATGCTGGTGATGGCGTCGGCCAGACTGTCCAGCGCCTGCCAGCCAGGCTGGCCCGGCTCGAGCAGCAGGTGCTCGCGGATGAACTGATTACAGGTTTCGATCAGGCTCGCCGCACGGCTCAGCGGAATCATCGCCAGCGCACCGCGCACCTGGGTCAACAAAGCCGGCAGTGCCTGCAGGTGCTGACGGTCCCAATCGGCATCGATGTAGTCAACGATCATGTCCTTGGCCTGCTGCAGGCAGATGCGCGCCTCCTTGATGACGATCTGGTGGATCTGCGTCAGGTCGGTGGTGGGCAGGCGGCTGTCTTCCTGGCTTTCCGGCTCCACGGTGCCGACCATGCCGGCCAGCGTCGCTTCGACGTAAAGCAAGGCGCCGGCCACGTCCATGAGGATCGCGTCATCGGGTGCGCGCTGGCCTTGGGCCAGGCTCAGCACCACGGCCAGTTGATCGATGATCACCTTGCGAGGCTGGCCGAAGCCCAGCACCGCCAGGGTGTCGGCGATTTGCCGCAGGGGCGCGAGCAGACTGTCGAGGTCCGAGGCATGCTGCCGGTCGCTGCGCACGAACAGGTCCAGGCGCTCCTTGACCCGCACCAGTTCTTCACACAATGCCGACAATACCGAGCGCATGGCGTCCCGGTCGGGACCAGCCAGCCGTGCGCGCTCTTCGTCGACCATCGCGCTGTCAGGCAATGCATCATCCAGTGCGTAGCGATCTTTCATGGTCAGCATCTGCCCGGTGGGATGTTCGGCCTTGGCAATATAGAACAGCAAACTCTTGAGCAACTCGGGTGGCGGCGGATGATTGATACCCTGCATGCCCTCTTCGAGTAAGCGCTTGAGTTCCTTGTCGGCCTCCTTGAAGAGGCTGCGCAAGGCCGGGCTGTTGGCGATGGCGCCGGCACGCATGCCTTCGACCAGCGCCGAAGCGACCTGCCACAGCGGGCTCAGGGGCGCTGAATCGCACAAACTTTCCAAACGCGTAAAAACCTTGGCCAGATACCCGAGATGAGTGTCGTCGTCCTGTTCACGCAGCAAACCGACCAGGGCCATCTGCAACATCTGCCGCAATTTGCGCAGTACATTCGGCAGTTCCGCAGGCGCCAGACTCGCCAGGGACGCTTCGTCCAGTGGAGCCAGGCCGGGCAGCTGCGGACTGAAGAGGCTGGTTTCCGACAACAGGCTTTCGCCTCGGGCGCTGCGCAGGTCGTTGATCAGTGGCAATACCACCAGAGGTAAATCGCGGCGGGCGCCTTGCACGCGATCAAGGTAAATCGGCAATTGTCCCAGCGCTTGCAGCATGAGGTGCAACGCTTCGTCGCGATGATTGACGCGATTATGTTGCAAGGCGCTGACCAGTTGCTCCATTTCTTCGGCGAGCAAGGCCGCACCGTAGAACTCGACCATCTGCAGGCTGCCGTGAACCTGATGGATGCACGCCAGGCATTCGCTCAGGGCGTGCGTCGCCTGCGGGTCATCAAGCTTGGTTTCGATCGCGTGATGAGCCTGCTTCAGCGTTTCGGCAATTTCGCCCTTGACCCATTCGAGGGCCACATAGTCGTGCCGATCACCCATAACCACTCCAATCCCCACTTCAATCAAGATAGCCATGCCCGGGGGCGGTTCAAGCTTTGTCCGCGACCTGCGCCTGGGTGGCCGGCAAGGTGAATCCGGACACCGAACGCCGCAACTGGCTGGCCATTTTCGCCAGGTTGCCGATGCTCTCGGCGGTGGCGGTAGAGCCGGACGAGGTCTGCGTGGTGATTTGCTGGATCACGTTCATCGTCAGGGAAATCTGACCGGCAGACGACGTCTGTTGTTGTGCAGCGTTGGAAATGCTCTGGATCAGCGCCGCCAGGGTCTTGGATACCCCTTCGATTTCTTCCAGGGCCACACCGGCATCCTGCGCCAGACGCGCGCCGCGCACCACTTCGGTGGTGGTCTGCTCCATGGAAATGACCGCTTCGTTGGTGTCGGCCTGGATCGCCCGCACCAGGGTCTCGATCTGCCGCGTCGCGGCCGACGAGCGTTCCGCCAGGCGCTGCACCTCGTCGGCGACTACCGCGAAACCACGCCCGGCATCACCGGCCATGGACGCCTGGATCGCCGCGTTGAGGGCGAGGATATTGGTCTGATCGGCAATGTCATCGATCAAGCTGACAATGTCGCCGATTTCCTGGGAAGACTCGCCAAGGCGCTTGATTCGCTTGGCGGTGTCCTGGATCTGCTCGCGGATGTTGTCCATGCCATGGATGGTGTTGTGCACCACCTCGTTGCCCTTGTTGGCGATTTCCACCGAACGCTCGGCCACCGCCGAGGATTCGGCGGCGTTGGCCGACACCTGGTCGATGGACTCAGCCATGTCGTTGATCGCGGTAGAGGCCTCGGAGATCTGTTGGGCCTGGTGTTCCGAGGCCTGCGCCAGGTGCATCGCAGTGGCCTGGGTTTCCTGCACGGCGGCAGCGACCTGGCCGGCGGTCAGGTTGATCGTCGCCACCAGATCGCGCAGTTGGTCCACGGAATAGTTGATCGAATCGGCAATGGTCCCGGTGAAGTCTTCGGTGACCGTGGCGGTCACAGTCAGGTCGCCGTCGGCCAGGTCTTCGATTTCGTCGAGCAGGCGCAGGATCGCGTTCTGGTTACGTTCGTTCTTCTCGGCGGTTTCGCGCAGCTGGCGATTGGTTTCGCGCACCATTACCAGGCCGATGAGGATGATCGACATCAACGCCGCCAGGCCCAGGACATAGCCGCCGATGGTGTCGGTGTCACGTCCCCCGGCGAGGTTCTCGAAGCCGCTGGCCAGCTGGGACGCTTCGTCGAGCAGGGTTTGCGACAGGCTGAAGATATTGGTGGCCGACTCACGGACCTTGAACAGCTCCGGTGAGGTTTCGAGGATTTCGTCCACAGAGCCGGAAACAAACTCGAACAACTCGGAAATCTCCATCAGCCGCGCGCGCGCGTCGTGATCCTCGACCTGGCTGACCCGCAGGGCTGCATTGCCCTGGAGCATGCCGTTGAGCACCTGGCCGAAACGCGCCGCATCGCGGCCGAACGCATCGGCGGCCTGTTGCGAGTTCTCGTCGCCGGACAGCACGGTATTGACCGCCCCTAGAATACGTTCGGCCAACAGTGATTGACGCTGGGCCATCGCCACCTGCGCAGCCGGCGCTCCGCGTTGCAGCAGGGTTTCCACCACTTTTTCGTATTCGACCTGCAATTGCGGCACGGTTTCGGCCAGGGTCGCGGCGACCTGGTGCAGCGACAACACCGTCTGTTCGCTGGACAGGATGGCGTCGGTGTTTTTCAGCAGGCGTTCCCAGTCCAGTTGCACGGCGCGCATTTCCGGGCGCACGCTGGCCGGCGCCGGTGGCAGGCCGGTAGCGGGGTCGCCTTTCTTCAGATAGCTCCAGCGCCGGGCAAAATCGTTGCGCGCATCGCTCAGCAACTTGAACGCAGCGGCCTTGCCGGCGGCCGCTTCGGTGGCATTCTTGGCAATGCGCTGGGACAACACGCGCAGCTCACCGGCGTGGCCAATGTACTGTTTGTCGTAAGTGGCCTGGGTATTGAGGTACGCGAAATTGGCGAACAACAGCATGATGAAGATAATCAGTGCGATGAACAGCACGATGATCTGCGACCGACTCCGCGACCCTTCCATTGGCTTGCCTGCTTTTGCTTTTATCATCGGTCTTCGCCTGTTAACCCACTTCTGGGCCTGCCAGAATCCCCTGTGGGAGCGGGCTTGCTCGCGAAAGCGGTGGATCAGTCAATATCAATGTTGAATGGACTGGCGCTTTCGCGAGCAAGCCCGCTCCCACAGGGGATCTGTGTCGCCCCAATTAAACGGCTACGTTCATGAATCCTTGCGACCGCGCCAGCGCAAACAGGCTGAACACCTGCCAGGTCTGTCCACGTTGAAACCGGCCTTCGATAAATGCCGAAATCGGCCCGTTCGAGTGATCTGTCGGCTGCAGGCTGTCCCGGGCAAAATGCTGCAAGCCGAAGACTTCATCGACCAACAGCCCGGCAAACACCTCGTCGTGCTCCACCACCAACACCCGCCGCTGCTTGCGCGGCGTCGAGACTTCATGGCCGAAGAAGCCTGCCAGGTCCATGATCGGCAACAAGCGCCCACGCAGATTGGCCACGCCCTTGACCCAGGGCTTGACCCCCGGCACCTGGGTAAAACGCGGCTCGTGCAACACTTCACCGACTTCGCCCATGGGTGCGACGTACCCCTGTTCGCCCAGGCGAAAACCAATGCCGCTCCAGCTGTCCTGTCGGGTCGGCTGGGACGGCAAGTCCGCCGCCAGCAAGCGACAGCGCCGGTCGATCTGCAGCAGCAGTTCGAAGGCGGTCAGTGATTCGTTCATGGCCGTACGATCAACCGGCCAACACGCCATTGAGGGTCTTGATCAAGGTATCTTCGTCGACCGGCTTGGTCAGGTAGTCCCTTGCTCCTTGGCGAGTGCCCCAGACCTTGTCGGTTTCCTGATCCTTGGTGGTGATGATGATCACCGGGATATGCCCGGTGTCCGGATCCTTGGTCAACTGGCGGGTCGCCTGGAAGCCGTTGAGTCCGGGCATGACGATATCCATCAGCACTGCGTCGGGTTTTTCCTGGCGGGCCAGGGCCACGCCGTCTGCGCCGTTTTCGGCTTTCAATACTTCATGACCGTGCTTTTCCAGCATGCCGGTCAGTTTGTACATTTCAGTCAGCGAATCATCGACGATCAGGATACGTGCCATGGTCTTCCCCATTCTTGTCGGCGCAGGGCCCAATGGCCGAGCGTCTCTGTAGGTGTCTTACTGCGGCAAAACAGCGGCAAACCCCGGAACATGGGCCTGTATCGCGTTCAGCAGTTCTTCCTTGCTGAAAGGTTTGGTCAGGAACTGGTCAGAGCCGACGATGCGCCCCTTGGCCTTGTCGAACAGTCCGTCCTTGGACGACAGCATAATCACTGGCGTGGACTTGAAGGCACTGTTGTTCTTGATTAAAGCGCAGGTCTGATAGCCATCCAGGCGCGGCATCATGATGTCGACAAAGATGATGCCGGGGTGGTGATCGGCGATCTTGGCCAGGGCATCGAAGCCATCGATGGCCGTGATGACCTCACAACCCACGTTCTTGAGCAGTGTTTCGGCGGTGCGACGAATCGTCTTCGAGTCGTCGATCACCATGACCTTCAAGGCGCTGGGTTGCTGTTCCATAGTGGCTCTACCGTCGCCTTTAAGAATCTATTTGTCCATTTGCGGGCCATCGAGGACTCGAAACCCTTGATGTTCAAGGGCCGGCACGACATGGGAGCCTTTTTAGCACAGTCTCCTAATCCAATCTATCGGCCGGCCCTGGCAGTGGTTTTTCCTTGACCGGGAACACACTCAGCGCCACTCTGACGCCACTTTTATATGGTCCTTCGGCCTGATCTTCTGTAGGAGCAAGCTGGCTCCTACAGGTCGACATCAGCCCCAAATCTTGAGGAAACACCCATGAGCGTTCGTGTCGGGATTGTCATGGATCCTATCGCCAGCATCTCCTATAAAAAGGATAGCTCGCTGGCCATGCTGCTGGCCGCACAAAAGCGCGGTTGGGAACTGTTCTACATGGAACAGCGCGACCTGTACCAGGCCGAAGGCCAGGCTCGGGCGCGGATGCGTCCGCTGAAAGTGTTCGCCAACCCGGAAAAATGGTTCGAGCTGGAGGCCGAGCAGGACGCCCTGCTGAGCGATCTGGACGTGATCCTGATGCGCAAGGATCCGCCCTTCGACATGGAATTCGTCTATTCCACCTATCTGCTGGAACAGGCCGAAAGTGCGGGCGTGCTGGTGGTCAACAAGCCGCAGAGCCTGCGCGACTGCAACGAAAAGCTGTTCGCCACGCTGTTCCCGCAGTGCACGCCACCGACCGTCGTCAGCCGTCGTCCGGACGTACTGCGCGAATTCGCCGACCATCATGGCGATGTGATTCTCAAGCCGCTGGACGGCATGGGCGGGTCGTCGATCTTCCGTCACACCGCCGGCCACCCGAACCTCTCGGTGATCCTCGAAACCCTGACCCTGCACGGCCAGCAGCAAATCATGATCCAGGGCTACCTGCCGGCCATCGTCGATGGCGACAAACGCATTTTGATGATCGACGGCGAACCGGTGGACTACTGCCTGGCGCGCATTCCCGCCGCTGGCGAAACCCGTGGCAACCTCGCCGCCGGTGGCCGCGGTGAAGCTCGCCCATTGACCGAGAAGGATCGCTGGATCGCGGCGCAAGTCGGCCCGACCCTGCGTGAAAAAGGCCTGTTGTTCGTCGGCCTCGATGTGATCGGCGAGCACCTGACCGAAATCAACGTCACCAGCCCGACCTGCATCCGCGAAATCGACAATGCCTTCGGCACCGATATTGGCGGCATGCTGATGGATGCCATCGATCAGAAGCTCAAGGCCCGTTGAAAAGCCAAACCAACATTGCGTTATCATGCGCGGCCTGTGAAAACGCGATGTTGGTTTCCTTGTCATGACCCTTCCGTCCGATCTGCCTCCCGAACTCGCCCATTACGGCGTGCGCCCGGCCGATCGCCTCGGTTTTACCCTGTTCCTGGCGGCACTGATCCACCTGGCATTGCTGTTGGGCGTCGGTTTCACGATGGTCGAGCCCAAGCAGATCAGCAAAACCCTGGAAATCACCCTCGCCACCTTCAAGAGCGAAAAAAAGCCGGACAAGGCCGATTTCCTCGCCCAGGAAAATCAGCAAGGCAGCGGCACCCTGGACAAGAAGGCGATCCCCAAGACCACCGAGATAGCCCCTTTCCAGGACAACAAGGTACAGAAAGTCACGCCACCGCCGGCGGCCAAGCCGGAACAGCAGGAAGCCCCGCCCAAGGCTGCCGTGACCACCGTCGCGCCCAAACCGAAGAAAGCCTCGGCGAAAACCGAAGAACCCAAGCCCGTCACCAAGCCTGCGGTAGCCGCACCGACGTTCGACAGTGAACAACTGTCCAGCGACATCGCCAGCCTCGAAGCCGAACTGGCCAACGAACAACAGTTGTACGCCAAGCGCCCGCGCATCCACCGCCTGAGCGCCGCCTCGACCATGCGCGACAAGGGCGCCTGGTACAAGGACGAATGGCGCAAGAAAGTCGAGCGCATCGGCAACCTCAATTACCCTGACGAAGCCCGGCGCAAGCAAATCTACGGCAATTTGCGCCTGATGGTTTCGATCAATCGGGACGGCTCGCTGTATGAAGTGCTGGTGCTGGAGTCGTCCGGGCAACCGCTGCTGGATCAGGCGGCCCAGCGCATCGTGCGCCTGGCGGCGCCGTTTGCACCGTTTACCGGGGACCTGTCGGACATCGATCGCCTGGAAATCATCCGCACCTGGAAATTTGCCCGCGGCGACCGCCTCTCCAGCAACTGACCAGCAAAAATCCCTCTGTGGGAGGGGCTTGCTCGCGAAGGCGTCGTGCCAGTCGAGATTAATCTTGGATGACACACCACTTTCGCGAGCAAGCCCGCTCCCACATGTATCTGTGCCGTTCTTGGGATTTGCGGCATTTCCTGTGCATCCCCAGCTTGTCAGTTCGCCCCTCCAACGCCACACTAGCGCTCATGAAAAACGTCAGCCCCAGCTACCTCAAGCATCACTTCCTGATCGCCATGCCTCACATGGCCGACCCGAACTTTGCGCACACCTTGACCTACATCGTCGAGCACACGGCCAATGGTGCCATGGGGCTGGTGGTCAACCGTCCGCAGGACCTGAACCTGGCCGATATCCTCGAGCAGTTGCGGCCGGATATCGAACCGCCAGCGCTGTGCCAACACGTGCCGATCTTCATCGGCGGGCCGGTGCAGACCGATCGCGGTTTTGTCCTGCACCCCTCGGGCCAGAGTTTTCAAGCGACCGTTGATCTGGAAGGCGATCTGTCCCTGTCGACATCCCAGGACGTGCTCTTCGCCATCGCCGACGGTGTCGGCCCGGCGAAAAGCGTCATCACCCTGGGTTACGCCGGTTGGGAAGCCGGGCAACTGGAGGCCGAACTGGCGCAAAACGCCTGGCTGACCTGCCCGTACAATGCCGACATCCTGTTCAACACCAGCAGCGAGCAGCGCCTGGAAGCGGCGGCCAAACACCTGGGCGTCAACCTCAGCCTGCTCACTAGCCAGGCGGGGCACGCCTGATGGCCCTGCGGTTGATTCTGGGATTTGACTACGGCACCAAACAGATCGGCGTTGCGGTTGGCCAGGTGATTACCGGCCAGGCCCGCGAGCTGTGCACCTTGAAGGCACAAAACGGCATTCCCGACTGGGATCAGGTCGAAGCGCTGATCAAGGAGTGGAAACCCGACGCCGTGGTGGTCGGCCTGCCACTGAACATGGACGGCACGCCCAGCGACATGTGCGCCCGCGCGGAAAAATTCGCCCGGCGCCTGAACGGTCGCTTCAACCTGCCCTTCTACACCCACGATGAACGCTTGACCACCTTCGAGGCCAAGGGCGAACGCCTGGCCCGGGGTGGGCAGAAAGGCAGTTACCGCGACAATCCAGTCGATGCCATAGCCGCCGCACTGCTGCTGCAAGGCTGGCTCGACGAGAACAGCGCATTGTTCCAATCCCAATCCTGAAGAGCCGTCACCCGTCTCTTTTAGCTACAACCCGAGCCACCCAGGCAACGACCCGGCTCGGGCCCAAGAAGGAGCAACCATGAGCCTGCCCAATCCCGCCGAGCTGATCAGCCAGATGGCGATCCGTCTCAAGGCACACCTGGAACACCGTGGCATCAGCGAACCGCGCTACATCGGCATTCGTACCGGTGGCGTGTGGGTTGCCCAGGCCCTGCTCAAAGAACTGGGCAGCGCTGAACCGCTTGGCACACTCGACGTTTCCTTCTACCGCGACGACTTCAGCCAGAACGGCCTGCACCCGCAAGTACGCCCGTCGGCCCTGCCGTTCGAGATCGAAGGCCAGCACCTGGTGCTGATCGACGACGTGCTGATGAGCGGGCGCACCATACGCGCCGCCTTGAATGAACTCTTCGACTACGGTCGCCCGGCCAGCGTGACACTGGTGTGCCTGCTGGACCTGGACGCCGGGGAACTGCCGATCCGCCCGAACGTAGTAGGCGCGACCCTGTCCCTGGCAGCCCACGAGCGGGTGAAGCTGTCGGGCCCGGAACTCCAGCTCGAACTGCAAGACCTCGCCCTTTAATTCGCCCTATTGAGAGTCCCCCTCGCGATGACGCCTTTAGATACCAAGCGCCCGCTGCAGCTCAATGATCAGGGCCAGCTGCGCCATTTCCTTTCGCTCGACGGTTTGCGCCGCGAGTTGCTGACGGAAATCCTCGACACCGCCGACTCTTTCCTCGAAGTCGGCGCGCGAGCCGTGAAGAAAGTCCCGCTGCTGCGCGGCAAGACCGTGTGCAACGTGTTCTTCGAAAACTCGACCCGTACCCGCACCACCTTCGAACTGGCGGCCCAGCGCCTGTCGGCAGACGTGATCACCCTGAACGTGTCGACATCGTCGGCGAGCAAGGGGGAAACCCTGCTCGACACACTGCGCAACCTGGAAGCCATGGCCGCCGACATGTTCGTCGTGCGCCACGGTGATTCAGGCGCCGCGCACTTCATCGCCGAACATGTTTGCCCGCAAGTGGCGATCATCAACGGTGGCGACGGCCGTCATGCCCACCCGACCCAGGGCATGCTCGACATGCTCACCATCCGTCGGCACAAGGGCGGCTTCGAAAACCTGTCGGTGGCCATCGTCGGCGACATCCTGCACTCGCGGGTTGCGCGCTCGAACATGCTGGCCCTGAAAACCCTGGGTTGCCCGGACATCCGCGTGATTGCGCCGAAGACCCTGCTGCCGATCGGCATCGAGCAGTACGGCGTGAAGGTCTACACCGACATGACCGAAGGCCTGAAAGACGTAGACGTGGTGATCATGCTGCGCCTGCAGCGTGAGCGCATGACCGGCGGCCTGCTGCCGAGCGAAGGCGAGTTCTACCGCCTGTTCGGCCTGACCACCGCGCGCCTGGCCGGCGCCAAGCCCGATGCCATCGTCATGCACCCGGGGCCGATCAACCGTGGTGTGGAAATCGAGTCGGCGGTCGCCGACGGCCCGCACTCGGTAATCCTCAACCAAGTGACCTACGGCATCGCGATTCGTATGGCCGTGCTGTCCATGGCCATGAGCGGGCAGACTGCGCAGCGCCAATTCGAACAGGAGAACGCCCAGTGAAGCTCAGCATTCTCGGCGCCCGCGTCATCGATCCGGCCACCGGCCTGGATCAAGTTACCGATATCCATATTGAAGCCTGCAAGATCGTCGCCATTGGCGCCGCGCCAGCCGGCTTTGTCGCCGTCGACACCCTCGACGCCAAAGGCTTGGTGGCCGCCCCCGGCCTGGTCGACCTCAACGTCGCCCTGCGCGAACCGGGCTACAGCCGCAAAGGCTCGATCGCCAGCGAAACCCGCGCGGCCGCTGCCGGCGGCGTCACCAGCCTGTGCTGCCCACCCAAAACCAAACCGGTACTGGACACCTCGGCCGTCGCCGAACTGATCCTCGACCGCGCCCGCGAGGCTGGCAACACCAAAGTCTTCCCTATCGGCGCCCTGAGCAAAGGCCTGGACGGCGAGCAACTGGCCGAACTGGTTGCCTTGCGCGATGCCGGCTGCGTGGCCTTCGGCAACGGCCTGGAGAGTTTCCGCAATACCCGCACCCTGTGCCGGGCGCTGGATTACGCGGCCACCTTCGACCTCACGGTGATCTTCAACTCCCAGGACCACGACTTGGCAGAAGGCGGACTGGCCCATGAAGGCCCGACCGCGAGCTTCCTCGGCCTGCCAGGTATTCCGGAAACCGCCGAAACCGTGGCCCTGGCCCGGGATCTGCTGCTGGTTGAACAAACCGGCGTGCGTGCGCACTTCAGCCAGCTCACCAGCGCTCGGGGTGTAGCCCTGATCGCCCAGGCCCAGCAGCGCGGCCTGAAGGTCACGGCGGATGTCGCGCTGTACCAGTTGATACTGACCGACGAAGCACTGATCGACTTCAGCAGCCTCTATCACGTCCAGCCACCGCTGCGCACCCGTGCCGACCGTGATGGTTTGCGTGCAGCAGTGAAGTCAGGCGTGGTCTCGGCCATCTCCAGCCACCACCAGCCTCACGAGCGCGACGCCAAGCTGGCGCCGTTCGGCGCCACCGAGCCAGGCATCAGCAGTGTTGAACTGCTGCTGCCGCTGGCGATGACACTGGTAGAAGACGGCTTGCTCGACCTGCCGACGCTGCTGGCGCGCCTCAGCACCGGCCCTGCCGAGGCGCTGCGCCTGCCGGCGGGCAAGCTGGCGGTGGGTGGCGCGGCGGATATCGTGCTGTTCGACCCTGCGGCCTCGACCGTGGCCGGCGAGACCTGGTTGTCCAAGGGCGAGAATTGCCCGTTCCTGGGTCATAGCCTGCCGGGCGTGGTGCGCTACACCCTGGTGGACGGACGGATCAGCCACCAGGCTTAAAACCGCGTCGCCTGCATTCGCGAGCAGGCTCGCTCCCACACATTGTGGGAGCGGGTTTGCTCGCGAAGACTGACTAAAAAGCGCCGCGATTCTGGGCGTTACGCACGGAAACCTGATCATTCAGTGTCCAGAAGTCATACAACACCCCCAGAAAGAACAACCCGCCCGTCACCAGGTACAGCAACCCGCTGATCCACTTCCCCTGATACATCCGGTGCACACCGAATACCCCGAGAAACGTCAGAAGGATCCACGCCACGTTGTATTCGATTGGCCCAGCGGTAAACCGCAGGTCCGCTTCACGGTCCATGGTCGGAATCAGGAACAGGTCGATCAGCCAGCCAATACCCAGCAAACCGAAGGTGAAAAACCAGATCGTCCCGGTCACCGGCTTGCCGTAATAAAAGCGATGAGAGCCGAGAAAGCCGAAAATCCACAACAGGTAACCGATCACTTTGCTGTGGGTGTCTTGGTGCGGGACGGGCGCTTGATAGGTGTTCATGGATGACCTCGATTCACACGATAGATAAATATTCTTTAAATCTTTGTGACTTTTTTACGAGCAGCCGACGTATGGCAAATGTTACCTTCTCTCGCGCCAAACCCTTATAGCATCGGGCTTCTGTCCGACAATAGCGTCCATTTACCGCTTATTTGGTTCCGTTGCCCCCCAGGTTTATCGACCAACGGCCCCGGAATAGACAAAAAAGCTGTTATAAAGTTGCGCGCTAACACATACGAGCCCTGCCTAATGCGTCCATTTTTCAAGACATGGCTAACCATTTGCCTATTATTGCCTCTGGCCGCCCACGCCACCAATCGTGAGCAACGTCTTCCGAACGTTAATGGTTACACCCCAAAATCCCATGCTTCCGCTCCTTCGAGTAAAAGCAAGAAATCGGTCAAAACAGCTCCGCAACTGGTCAGCAAAAGCAGCCTGGTGCCGCCGATGGCGACCCGGGAAAGCAGCAACGTGCTGAGCCGCGCCGTCAACGTCCTCGGTACGCCGTACCGCTGGGGCGGCAGCAGCCCGAGCAAAGGCTTCGACTGCAGCGGCCTGGTGAAATACGCGTTTAACGACGCCACGTTTGACCTGCCACGTACCTCCAATGCCATGGCCAGCGGTCACGGCGAGAAAGTCGATCGCGACGATTTGAAACCGGGCGACTTGATTTTCTTCAACATCAAGAGCCGTCGAGTCAATCATGTTGCCATCTACCTGGGCAACGACCGCTTTATCCACGCACCACGCCGTGGCAAGTCGGTGAGCATCGACACCTTGAAGAAACCGTACTGGGAAAAACACTACGTAGTGGCCAAGCGGGTTCTGCCGAAAGAACAGAATGCGATGCGGGTTGTGCAACGCTGATTACAGCTGCTGAAATCTACTTCGGATGTAATGGCCTCTTCGCGAGCAAGCCCGCTGCCACATTGGAATGCATTCCCCTGTGGGAGCGGGCTTGCTCGCGAAGGCGTCTTTGAAAGCGCCACACCGTCGCCTCAAAAATTATCCGGCGAGCGCGCTTTCTCCCGCGCCTGATCGCGACTGACCAAGCCCTTGGTCACCAGGTCCTTCAAACCCATGTCCAGCGTCTGCATACCCAGCGACCCGCCTGCCTGAATCATCGAGTACATCTGCGCCACTTTGTCTTCTCGGATCAGGTTACGGATCGCCGACGTCCCGAGCAGGATCTCGTGGGCCGCCACCCGCCCGCCACCAATCTTCTTGACCAGGGTCTGGGACACCACCGCCAGCAACGATTCGGACAGCATCGAACGCACCATCGACTTCTCGTCCCCGGGAAACACGTCGATGATCCGGTCGATGGTTTTCGCCGCCGAGGTCGTGTGCAACGTGCCGAACACCAGGTGGCCGGTCTCGGCGGCGGTCAACGCCAGGCGGATGGTCTCCAGATCACGCATCTCCCCCACCAGGATCACGTCCGGGTCTTCGCGCAGGGCCGAACGCAAGGCTGTGGCGAAACTGTGGGTATCGCGATGAACTTCACGCTGATTGATCAGGCATTTGCGCGACTCGTGGACGAACTCGATAGGGTCTTCGATAGTGAGGATGTGGTGATGACGGTGGCTGTTCAGGTAATCGATCATCGCGGCGAGGGTGGTGGACTTGCCGGACCCCGTCGGGCCGGTCACCAGCACCAGGCCGCGGGGTGCATCGGTCATCTTGCGAAACACTTCGCCCATGCCCAGCTCTTCCATGCTCTGGACCCTGGAGGGGATCGTGCGAAACACCGCTCCGGCGCCGCGACTCTGGTTGAAGGCATTGACCCGAAATCGCGCAACGCCAGGCACCTCAAAGGAAAAGTCGGTTTCCAGGTGCTTTTCGAACGCCACCCGTTGCGCGTCGTTCATGATGTCGTAGATCAGCGCCTGCACCTCCTTGTGTTCCAGGGGCGGCAGGTTGATGCGCCGCACATCGCCATCGACGCGGATCATCGGCGGCAGGCCTGCCGACAAATGCAGGTCGGATGCGCTTTGTTTGGCGCTGAACGCCAGCAACTCAGTGATATCCATAGCACCCCTCAATTCCAGTAGAATGCCGCCAACCTCAGACCGCTGGCGCCTCTTGAATGTCCACGATAGCAGACAACATTGAACGGGTTGGTTCACGCATCCGTGCCGCCGCCCTCGCCGCCCACCGCGATGAAAACAGCGTCCAGTTGTTGGCCGTGAGCAAGACCAAACCCGCCCAGGCGCTGCGTGAAGCCCATGCCGCGGGCCTGCGCGACTTTGGCGAGAACTACCTGCAGGAAGCCCTGGGCAAGCAGCTTGAACTGAGCGACCTGCCCTTGATCTGGCACTTCATCGGCCCCATTCAATCGAACAAGACTCGTGCAATCGCCGAGCACTTCGCCTGGGTGCATTCGGTGGATCGCCTGAAAATCGCACAACGCCTGTCGGAACAACGGCCCGCCGAATTGCCTCCGCTGAACATCTGCATCCAGGTCAACGTCAGTGGCGAAGCGAGCAAATCCGGCTGCACGCCGGCAGACTTGCCGGCCCTGGCCAACGCCATCAGCGCCTTGCCGCGCCTGAAGTTGCGCGGGCTGATGGCGATTCCCGAGCCGACTGAAGATCGCGCCGCCCAGGATGCCGCTTTCGCTGCCGTGCAAAACCTGCAGGCCAGCCTGAACCTGCCACTCGACACACTTTCCATGGGCATGAGCCATGACCTTGAGTCCGCCATCGCCCAAGGCGCCACTTGGGTCCGTATCGGTACGGCCCTGTTTGGCGCCAGAGATTACGGTCAACCATGACCTCCATTTATAAGGACCTGACATGAGCAAGACACGTATTGCCTTTATCGGTGCCGGCAACATGGCCGCCAGCCTCATCGGCGGCCTGCGGGCCAAAGGCCTGGAAGCGGCGCAGATCCGCGCCAGCGATCCGGGCGAAGAAACCCGCGCCCGCGTGAGCGCCGAACATGGCATCGAAGTGTTCGCCGACAACGCCCAGGCCATCGACGGCGCCGATGTGGTCGTGCTGGCAGTCAAGCCCCAGGCGATGAAGACTGTCTGCGAAGCCATTCGCCCAAGCCTGAAACCCGGGCAACTGGTGGTGTCGATTGCCGCCGGCATCACCTGCGCCAGCATGAATAACTGGCTCGGTGCCCAGCCGATCGTGCGCTGCATGCCCAACACCCCGGCGCTGTTGCGTCAGGGCGTGAGCGGCTTGTTCGCCACTGCCCAAGTGAGCGCCGAGCAGCGCCAGCAAGCCCAGGAACTGCTGTCAGCCGTCGGCGTTGCCCTGTGGCTGGACGAGGAGCAGCAACTGGATGCGGTCACCGCCGTTTCCGGTTCAGGCCCTGCGTACTTTTTCCTGCTGATCGAAGCCATGACCGCCGCTGGCGTCAAACTCGGCCTGCCGGCAGACATCGCCGCCCAACTGACCTTGCAGACCGCCCTGGGCGCCGCCCACATGGCAGTGTCGAGTGACGTCGACGCCGCCGAGTTGCGTCGCCGCGTCACTTCGCCTGCAGGCACCACGGAAGCCGCGATCAAATCGTTCCAGGCCAATGGCTTCGAAGCACTGGTGGAAAAAGCCCTGGGCGCCGCCGCGCACCGCTCGGCCGAGATGGCTGAGCAACTCGGTCGCTAATCAGCACTTAATAAGGAATCAACAATGCTCGGACTCAATGACGCTGCCATTTTTGTGATCCAGACCCTGGGCAGCCTGTATCTTTTGATCGTGTTGCTGCGTTTCATCCTGCAACTGGTGCGGGCGAACTTCTACAACCCGCTCTGCCAATTCGCCGTCAAGGCCACGCAACCACTGCTCAAGCCGCTGCGCCGGGTTATCCCGAGCATGTTCGGCCTGGACATGTCTTCGCTCGTGCTGGCCCTGATCGTGCAAATGGCCCTGTTCGCGGTCATCCTGCTGCTCAGTGGTTACTCGGTTGACGTGCTGCTCCTGGCGCCTTGGGCGCTGATCGGCATCTTCGCGCTGTTTTTGAAGATCCTGTTCTGGGCGATGATCATCAGTGTGATCCTGTCCTGGGTCGCTCCGGGCAGCCACAACCCGGGTGCAGAACTGGTCCAGCAGATCACGGAGCCTGTACTCGCGCCGTTCCGCCGGATCATTCCGAACCTGGGTGGCCTCGACATCTCGCCGATCTTCGCCTTCATCGCACTGCAATTGCTGCAGAGCTGGCTGATTCCGCGCCTGGCGTACTTCGCGCTGATGCCGAAGGAATTGTTTGGCCTGATCTAAACCGCGTCATCGTTCTTCGCGAGCAAGCCCGCCCCCACATTGGAATGCGTTCCCCCTGTGGGAGCGGGCTTGCTCGCGAATGAAGCGCCTCGGTACAACTGAATGAAATCAGGCCCGGCCTTTGCTTGCCGCTAACTCCACCGGTCTTTAGACTTACGCCTCATTTCAACGAGAGCAGGGTCGATGCCAGCTGCCTTTCCCCCCGATTCTGTTGGTCTGGTGACGCCGCAAGTGGCGCACTTCAGCGAAGCCCTGGCGTTGGCCTGCGGCCGCTCGCTCCCAGCCTATGACCTGATCTACGAGACCTACGGCACCCTGAACGCCACGGCGAGCAACGCCGTGCTGATCTGCCACGCCTTGTCCGGTCACCACCATGCCGCCGGCTATCACAGCCCCGACGACCGCAAACCGGGTTGGTGGGACAGCTGCATTGGTCCCGGCAAGCCCATCGACACCAGCAAGTTCTTCGTGGTCAGCCTGAACAACCTCGGCGGCTGCAACGGCTCTACCGGCCCGAGCAGCATCAACCCGGAGACCGGCAAGCCGTTTGGCGCCGACTTCCCAGTACTGACCGTGGAAGACTGGGTGCACAGCCAGGCGCGCCTGGCCGATCGGCTCGGCATCGCCCAGTTTGCAGCCGTGATCGGCGGCAGTCTCGGTGGCATGCAGGCGATGCAATGGAGCATCACGTACCCTGAGCGCATCCGCCATTGCCTGGCCATCGCCTCGGCGCCCAAGCTGTCGGCGCAGAACATCGCCTTCAACGAAGTGGCGCGCCAGGCGATCCTCACCGACCCCGAATTCCATGGCGGTTCGTTCCAGGAACACGGCGTGATCCCCAAGCGCGGGCTGATGCTGGCGCGGATGGTCGGGCATATCACTTACCTGTCCGACGATTCCATGGGTGAGAAATTCGGTCGCGGCCTGAAAAGCGAGAAGCTCAACTACGACTTCCACAGCGTCGAATTCCAGGTCGAAAGTTACCTGCGTTATCAGGGTGAAGAGTTCTCCGGACGTTTCGATGCCAACACTTACCTGCTGATGACCAAGGCCCTGGACTACTTCGACCCGGCGGCCAATTTCGACGATGACCTGGCGAAAACCTTCGCCGGCGCCACCGCCAAGTTCTGCGTGATGTCGTTCACCACCGACTGGCGCTTCTCCCCTGCCCGCTCGCGGGAACTGGTGGACGCGCTGATGGCCGCGCGCAAGGACGTCTGCTACCTGGAAATCGACGCGCCGCAGGGCCACGACGCCTTCCTGATTCCGATCCCGCGCTACCTGCAGGCGTTCGGCAATTACATGAACCGCATTACGTTGTGAGATAGCCATGAGAGCTGATCTGGAAATCATCCAGGAATGGATCCCCGCCGGTAGCCGCGTCCTCGACCTCGGTTGCGGCGATGGCGAGCTGCTGACCTGGCTGCGCGACAACAAGCAGGTCACCGGCTATGGCCTGGAAAACGACGCGGACAACATTGCCGAGTGCGTGGCCAAGGGCATCAACGTCATCGAGCAGGACCTGGACAAGGGCCTGGGCAACTTTGCCAGCAACAGTTTCGACATCGTGGTCATGACCCAGGCGCTGCAAGCCGTGCATTACCCGGACAAGATCCTCGACGAAATGCTGCGGGTCGGCCGCCAGTGCATCATCACCTTCCCCAATTTCGGCCACTGGCGCTGCCGCTGGTACCTGGCGAGCAAGGGCCGGATGCCGGTTTCCGAATTCCTGCCCTATACCTGGTACAACACGCCGAACATTCACTTCTGCACCTTCGCGGACTTTGAAGCCTTGTGTCGCGAACGTGAAGCCAAGGTCATTGATCGGCTTGCCGTGGATCAACAGCATCGGCACGGGTGGGCCAGTAAGCTATGGCCTAATCTGTTAGGTGAGATCGGTATTTACCGTGTCAGCAGCCCGGGCCTTTCCGACCACAAGGTCGCGGTCTGAATCAGCACATTTCGAGGAGAATGATCATGGGTCGTCTAGCGCTGCTTCTGTTCACCGCCTGCCTGAGCGTCACGGCCGTGGCCGCCGACGCGATCAAGGGCGAACGCCAGGAAAAATTCGGCGACGTAACGGTGCACTACAACACCTTCAACTCCACCTTCCTGACGCCGGACATCGCCAAGGCCGCGGAACTCACCCGCAGCAAGAACCAGGGCGTGATCAACATTTCCGTGCTCAAGGACGGCAAGCCGCAGATGGCCCAAGTCAGCGGTACGGTCAAAGACCTGACCAGCCAGAGTGTGAACCTGAACTTCCGCCAGATCACCGAACAAGGCGCGATCTACTACATCGCCCAGTTCCCGGTGGATCAGCAGGAAACCCGCACCTTCGATATCAAGGTGCAGACCGGCGACAAAATCAACACCATCAACTTCAACCAAGAGCTCTTCCCCGGCGAATGATCAACTTCACGCAACTCGTACTGGCCAGCCACAACGCCGGCAAACTCAAGGAACTCCAGGCCATGCTCGGCGAGTCGGTGCAACTGCGCTCGATCGGCGAGTTCAGCAGCGTGGAGCCTGAAGAAACCGGCCTGTCGTTCGTCGAGAATGCCATCCTCAAGGCCCGCAATGCCGCGCGCATTTCCGGCCTGCCGGCCTTGGCCGACGACTCCGGGCTGGCGGTGGATTTCCTCGGCGGTGCGCCGGGTATCTACTCGGCGCGCTATGCCGATGGCAAGGGCGATGCGGCGAACAACGCCAAGCTGCTCGACGTATTGAAGGACGTGCCTGAAACCGAGCGCGGTGCGCAGTTCGTCTGCGTGCTGGCACTGGTGCGGCACGCCGACGATCCGCTGCCGATCCTCTGCGAAGGCCTGTGGCACGGGCGCATCCTGACCCAGGCCAGCGGTGAACACGGTTTTGGCTACGATCCGTTGTTCTGGGTGCCGGAGCGCGATTGCTCCAGCGCCGAGTTGAGCCCGGCCGACAAGAACCAGATCAGCCACCGCGCCCGTGCAATGGATCTGCTGCGCCAGCGTCTGGGCTTGAAATGACCCGTGAATCTTCCGCGTCGCCGCTGATCTTCGGCGGCGCCGCCCACTCGCCCAGGGCCGCCCTGCCTGTGCTACCGCCCCTGGCGCTGTACATCCACATCCCGTGGTGCGTACGCAAATGCCCGTATTGCGACTTCAACTCCCACACCGCCAGCCCCGTGCTGCCGGAAGAGGAGTATGTCGACGCCTTGCTGGCTGACCTCGACCAGGACCTGCACGCGGTCTATGGCCGTGAGCTGAGTTCGATCTTCTTCGGTGGCGGCACGCCAAGCCTGTTCAGCGCCCGGGCCCTGGGGCGCCTGCTCAAGGGGGTGGAGCAGCGCATAGCCTTTGCCAGCGACATCGAAATCACCCTGGAAGCCAATCCGGGGACCTTTGAACAAGAGAAGTTCGTCGCCTACCGCGCGCTGGGCATCAATCGCCTGTCCATTGGCATCCAGAGCTTTCAACAAGAAAAGCTCGAGGCCCTGGGGCGTATTCACAACGGTGACGAAGCGGTGCGCGCCGCCGGCATGGCCCGTCAGGCCGGTTTTGATAACTTCAACCTGGACTTGATGCACGGCTTGCCCGATCAATCCCTGGACGACGCCCTGAGCGACTTGCGCCAGGCCATCGCCCTGAAACCGACCCACCTGTCCTGGTATCAGCTGACCCTGGAGCCGAACACCGTCTTCTGGAACCAGCCGCCGACACTGCCGGAGGACGACACCCTGTGGGATATCCAGGAAGCCGGGCAGGCGCTGCTGGCCGAACACGGTTACGCGCAGTACGAAGTCTCGGCCTACGCGCAGCCCGGGCGCCCGGCGCGGCATAACCTCAATTACTGGAGTTTTGGCGACTTCATCGGCATCGGTGCCGGTGCCCACGGCAAGCTCAGCCATCCGGACGGGCGCATCGTGCGTACCTGGAAGACCCGCCTGCCGAAGGACTACCTGAATCCGGCGAAAAGTTTCCAGGCTGGCGAGAAAGCGCTGACCAATGACGAGATGCCGTTCGAATTCCTGATGAACGCCCTGCGCCTGACGGCCGGGGTTGAGGCGCAACTGTACCCGGAACGCACCGGGATGACCTTGGAAAGCCTCGCCGAAAGCCGTCGCGAAGCCGAACAAAGCGGCCTGCTGCAGGTCGAACCGTCACGTCTGGCGGCTACCGAGCGCGGACAACTCTTCCTCAACGACTTGCTGCAGAAATTTCTGACATAAGGAAATCGAATGGATTTGGTACTCGACCTGCTCGCCACCGCGTCTCGCTGGAGCCGCAGCAACCTCTCGGAAATCGCCCTCGCCCTGGTAGGTTGCCTGCTGGTGTTGTTCGGCGCGGATTTCAAAGGCTGGGTCGAGCAACGCCTGGGCAGCATCGCCGGCGCCTTGCGCGTACCGCTGATGTCCCTGCTGTGCATGATCGGCAGCGGTGCGGCACTGATCTATGCCACGCCGTGGATCGTCAAGGGTTTGAGCCAGTTCAACAACTACAGCCTGGCGCCGGTGTTGTTGGTGGTGCTGGTGTTGATTGGGGTAGTCGCGGACCGCCGCTGATTTCAGCCACACCCTAAAACAACTGTGGGAGCGGGCTTGCTCGCGAAAGCGGTGTATCAGACAACATTAATGTCGACTGACACGACGCCTTCGCGAGCAAGCCCGCTCCCACATTGGGTATTGCGACTGGCTTAGGACTGCTTCTCGAACTTCAGGTCCCAAACGCCATGCCCAAGACGTTCGCCTCGGCGTTCGAACTTGGTGATCGGGCGCTCGGCCGGGCGAGGTACGCACTTACCGTCTTCAGCGAGGTTGCGGTAACCCGGGGCCACGTTCATCACTTCCAGCATGTACTCGGCGTACGGCTCCCAATCGGTGGCCATGTGCAGGATACCGCCGACTTTCAGCTTGCTGCGCACCAGCTCGGCGAATGACGCCTGGACGATACGACGCTTGTGGTGACGGCTCTTGTGCCATGGGTCCGGGAAAAACAGCATCAGGCGATCGAGGCTGTTATCGGCCACGCAACGGTTGAGCACCTCGATGGCATCGCAATCGTAAACCCGCAGGTTGGTCAGGCCCTGGGTCAACACGCCATTGAGCAGCGCACCCACACCCGGACGGTGAACCTCGACGCCGATGAAGTCCTGCTCCGGCGATGCCGCAGCCATTTCCAGCAGCGAATGGCCCATGCCGAAGCCGATCTCCAGCGAACGCGGGGCCGAGCGACCGAACACCTGGTCGAAATCCACCGGGGCGTCGGCCAGGGGCAGCACGAAAAGCGGCGCACCCTGTTCCAGACCCCGTTGCTGGCCTTCGGTCATGCGCCCGGCGCGCATCACGAAACTCTTGATGCGGCGGTGTTGGCGCTCGTCGCCTTCTTCCGTCTGGATTGGCGTGTCGTTCGATTCAGTCATCAATGGCTCTTACTTGATCAGACCATCCAGCGGCGAAGAGGCGCTGGCATAGAGTTTTTTCGGCATGCGACCGGCGAGGTAGGCCAGGCGGCCTGCGACGATCGCGTGTTTCATGGCTTCGGCCATCATGATCGGCTGCTGGGCGTGGGCGATCGCCGAGTTCATCAGCACAGCATCACAGCCCAGCTCCATGGCGATGGTAGCGTCGGACGCGGTACCGACACCGGCATCCACCAGCACCGGGATTTTCGCTTCTTCGAGGATGATCTGCAGGTTGTACGGGTTGCAGATCCCCAGGCCCGAACCGATCAGACCGGCCAGCGGCATCACTGCGATGCAGCCGATTTCCGCCAATTGACGGGCAATGATCGGGTCATCACTGGTGTAGACCATCACGTCGAAACCTTCCTTGACCAGCGATTCAGCGGCCTTGAGGGTTTCGATCACGTTGGGGAACAGGGTTTTCTGGTCGGCCAGTACTTCCAGCTTCACCAGATTGTGGCCATCGAGCAGCTCACGGGCCAGGCGGCAGGTGCGCACGGCCTCGATAGCGTCGTAGCAACCGGCAGTGTTGGGCAGGAAGGTGTAGCGATCCGGCGAGAGGAAGTCCAGCAGGTTCGGTTCGCCCGCGTTCTGGCCGAGGTTGGTACGGCGCACGGCGAAAGTAACGATTTCAGCACCCGAGGCCTCGATGGCCAGGCGGGTTTCTTCCATGTCACGGTACTTGCCGGTACCGACCAGCAAACGCGACTGGTAAGTACGACCGGCCAGGACGAAAGGCTTGTCGCTACGAACGATGCTCATGGGGAATCCTCTGTAGGGGTGAGGGTCTTGCAGAATTCTGTCGGCCTTTGGGCCACGTGGCTAGCCGCCGCCGATGGCGTGCACCACTTCGACGTTGTCGCCGTCGTTCAACGTGGTGTCTGCGTGCTGACTGCGCGGGACGATATCCAGGTTGAGTTCGACCGCTACCCGGCGCCCGGTCAAGTCCAGACGGGTCAGCAGGGCCGCAACGGTTTCACCGTCGGGCAGTTCAAAGGATTCGCCGTTCAACTGAATGCGCATGCCGAATGCCGCCATCATTTTAAAGGGCTGGCATTCTAGCCCGATCGTGACCTAAAGGTCAGCAACAAGCGTCAAGCGGTCAGCGGCAAGCGCCAGGCGGCAAGGCCCAGGCAGAGCCAGCCCGCCAGGAACGCCAGGCCACCGAACGGAGTGACGATGCCGAGCTTGCTGACACCCGTCAGCGTCAGCACGTACAGGCTGCCAGAGAACAGAAGAATGCCAATGGCAAAGCAAGCGCCGGCCCAAGCGACCAAGCGACCGGGAATCTGCGTAGCCAGCAACGCCACGCCCAGCAAGGCCAGGGTGTGCACCAGCTGATAGGTGACGCCGGTATGGAAAATCGCCAGGTATTCGGCACTCAGGCGGTTTTTCAGGCCGTGGGCGGCGAACGCCCCGAGACCGACTCCAGTGAAGCCGAAAAAAGCGGCCAGCATCAAAAAGCCACGCAGCATGAAGAACTCCAGTCAGTCTCGATCAACAGGGTCTGTATAATGGCCCGCTCAACGGGTTCGGCCAAGCCATCTCTATGCTGCGTATCTATTTCCGTCGTTTCACCAAGGCCGTGCTCTGGTTCATGAGCGCTAGCGTCGTGCTGGTGCTGATATTCCGCGTGGTGCCGCCGCCCGGGACAACGCTGATGGTCGAGCGCAAAGTCGAATCCTGGTTCGATGGTGAGCCCATCGATCTGCAACGCACCTGGAAACCCTGGGATGAAATTTCCGACGACCTGAAAGTCGCGGTGATTGCCGGTGAAGACCAGAAATTTCCCGAGCATTGGGGCTTTGACTTCGGTGCGATCCAGAAAGCACTGGCCCACAACGAGCTCGGCGGCACCATCCGCGGTGCCAGCACCCTGAGCCAACAAGTGTCGAAGAACCTGTTCCTGTGGTCCGGCCGCAGCTGGTTGCGCAAAGGCCTGGAAGCCTGGTTTACCGGGTTGATAGAAGTATTCTGGCCCAAGCAGCGGATTCTTGAGGTGTACCTCAACAGCGTTGAGTGGGATGACGGGGTGTTTGGGGCGGAGGCGGCTGCACGGCATCACTTCGGGACCAGCGCAAAAAATCTCAGCCGCCAGCAATCGAGCCTGCTGGCCGCTGTACTACCGAACCCGCGGGTGTGGAGCGCGAGCCACCCGACCAATTACGTGGCGCGGCGCGCTGGCTGGATTCGGCAGCAGATGAGTCAACTGGGTGGGGACAGCTATCTGGTTGGCCTCAACGATTCGCGCCGGGCGCCGTGGTCCCAATAACACCGAAAATCCCCTGTGGGAGCGGGCTTGCTCGCGAAGGCGTCGTGTCAGACGACTTCAATACTGAACGACACAGCGCTTTCGCGAGCAAGCCCGCTCCCACATTGGTTTTGTGTTGAGCCCAAACAAAAATGCCCCGATCAGTGATCGGGGCATTTTTTATTGCCTTGGTGCAGCTTACGCCGCGATCGACAGTTTGAGCTTGTTCATCGCGCTCTTTTCGAGCTGACGAATACGCTCGGCCGACACGTTGTACTTCTGCGCCAGGTCGTGCAGCGTGGACTTTTCTTCCGCCAGCCAGCGCTGGTAGAGGATGTCGCGGCTACGGTCGTCCAGCACTTCGAGCGCTTCGTGCAGGTTGTGGTTGGAGTTGTCGCTCCAGTCGGCATCTTCCAGTTGACGGGCCGGGTCGTACCGATGGTCTTCCAGATAGTTGGCCGGTGACTGGAAGGCGCTGTCGTCGTCGGCTTCAGCCGCCGGATCGAAGGCCATGTCGTGACCGGTCAGGCGACTTTCCATCTCGCGCACTTCCCGCGGCTCGACGCCGAGGCTTTCCGCCACACGGTGGACTTCCTCGTTGTTCAGCCAGGCCAGGCGTTTTTTCTGGCTGCGCAGGTTGAAGAACAGCTTGCGCTGGGCCTTGGTGGTCGCGACCTTCACGATGCGCCAGTTACGCAGGATGAATTCGTGGATTTCCGCCTTGATCCAGTGCACGGCAAAGGACACCAGGCGCACGCCCATTTCCGGGTTGAAGCGCTTCACGGCCTTCATCAGGCCGACGTTGCCTTCCTGGATCAGGTCAGCCTGGGCCAGGCCGTAGCCGGAATAGCTACGGGCGATATGTACGACAAAACGCAGGTGGGCGAGCACCATCTGCCGAGCCGCCTCAAGATCCTGCTCATAATAGAGACTCTCGGCCAGTTCACGCTCCTGCTCCGGCGTCAGCAATGGAATGCTGTTGACGGTGTGCACATAGGCCTCCAGGTTCGCACCCGGGACCAGAGCATATGCAGGCTGCAAAGAATTGGTCATACGAAAAAACCTCCCACTTACATACTCGTGCCATTGGCACTGCGAAAATTGACCGGAAACCGAAAGACAAGTTCCCCTAAAAACTGCAAGGTCAATCACGCGCAAAAAAGATTCTACTTCGGCGCCAGCTCCCTGAGATGACGTGCGACTGCAATCCATGCACCGATATAACCCAACAGCACCGCGCCAAGCAAGAGAGACAGACCGTCGGCAACCGGTACGCCGGCCAGTGCGAAATCACTGCCATACAACCCGGCCAGGCCGACTACCGCATCGTTCAGCCAGTTCAGGCCGAACGCCAACACGCCCCAGGAAAGAATCCCCGCACCGAAACCATACAGTGCCCCCATGTAGAGAAAGGGTCTGCGCACATAGCTGTCGGTGCCGCCTACGAGTTTAATCACTTCTATCTCTGTGCGGCGGTTTTCAATATGAAGACGAATGGTATTGCCTATCACCAAAAGTAATGCAGAAACCAGGAGCACGGTGAGACCGAAGACAAATCGGTCGCCCAGCTTGAGGATGGCTGCCAGACGCTCGACCCAGACTAGATCAAGCTGTGCCTGTTGTACCCTGGGCAATTCGGAAAGTTTTTGTCTTAATGCTTCAAGGGCTGGCTTGTCGACCTCGGTCGGCGTCACCAGGACCACGCCAGGCAACGGGTTCTCCGGCAGTTCCTTGAGCGCTTCGCCCAGGCCCGACTGCTGTTGGAACTCTTCCAGCGCTTGGTCACGGCCGACGTACTCGGCATCGGCCACCCCAGGCATACCCTTGATCTGTTCGCGCAGTGCCTCGCCCTCAGTCGGACTGGCTTCGAGTTGCAGGTACAGGGAAATTTGCGCCGCGCGCTGCCAGGAACCGCCCAGCCGCTCGACGTTACTTAGCAAAAGTGACAGGCCCATGGGCAAACTCAGGGCAACCGCCATCACCATGCAGGTGAAAAAGCTGCCGATGGGCTGTTTGCCCAGGCGACGCAAACTGTCCAGCAGGCTGGCACGATGACTTTCGATCCAGGCGCGCAAGAGCGTGCCAAAGTCCGGGCCGTCATCGTCGTCGTGTTTTTTCTTCTGCGGTTGCGGGTCGGCGGCCTTGGGGGCTACGCGCTCGGAAACCTTTGGACTGCGAGTGGCACTCATTCGCCGGCCTCCCCATCGCCGATCAATCGGCCGCGTTGCAACGTGAGCATTCGGTGGCGCATGCGCGCGATCAGTGCCAGGTCGTGACTGGCGATCAGCACACTGGTGCCCAGGCGATTGATGTCTTCGAACACACCCATGATTTCCGCCGCCAGGCGTGGGTCGAGGTTACCGGTCGGTTCGTCCGCCAGCAGCAGGGCCGGGCGGTGCACGATGGCGCGGGCAATGCCGACGCGCTGTTGTTGACCGGTGGACAGGTCGCCGGGATACAGATCGGTCTTGTCCGACAGTGCTACGCGCTCCAGTGCCGAGTCCACGCGCTTGGCGATTTCGGCCTTGGACAAACCGAGGATCTGCAACGGCAGCGCGACGTTGTTGAACACCGTGCGATCGAACAGCAATTGGTGGTTCTGGAACACCACGCCGATCTGCCGCCGCAAGAAAGGAATCTGTGCGTTGCTGATGGTGCTCAGGTCTTGCCCGGCCAGCAGCAGCTTACCGCTGGTCGGACGTTCCATGGCCAGCAGCAGCCGCAACAAGGTGCTCTTGCCGGCACCGGAATGGCCAGTGACAAACAAAAACTCGCCCCGACGGACTCGAAAGCTCAGCTCATGCAAGCCGACGTGACCGTTCGGGTAGCGTTTACCGACCTGCTCGAAACGAATCATGAACGCTCCCGCTCGGCAAACAGCGCCTGGACAAAGGGCTCAGCTTCAAAAGTGCGCAAATCGTCGATGCCTTCACCGACGCCGATATAGCGGATCGGCAGGCCAAACTGCTTGGCCAGGGCAAAAATCACCCCGCCCTTGGCGGTACCGTCCAGCTTGGTCAGCGCCAGGCCGGTCAGTTCGACGGTCTGGTTGAATTGCTTGGCCTGGTTGATGGCGTTCTGGCCGGTGCCGGCATCGAGTACCAGCAACACCTCGTGCGGTGCCTCGGCATCGAGCTTGCTGATCACCCGGCGAACCTTTTTCAGTTCTTCCATCAGGTTGTCTTTGGTATGTAGGCGACCCGCGGTATCGGCAATCAGCACATCGATGCCACGGGCCTTGGCGGCCTGCACGGCGTCGAAGATCACCGAAGCCGAATCGGCGCCCGTGTGCTGGGCGATAACCGGAATTTTGTTGCGCTCGCCCCAGACCTGCAATTGCTCGACCGCAGCGGCGCGGAAGGTGTCGCCGGCGGCGAGCATGACTTTCTTGCCCTCCAGCTGCAGCTTTTTCGCCAGCTTGCCAATCGTGGTGGTTTTACCCGCACCGTTGACACCCACCACCAGGATCACGAACGGTTTGTTCTGCGAGGTGATTTTCAGCGGCTGTTCGACGGGCTTGAGCATGGCTGCCAGCTCGGCCTGCAAGGATTTGTACAAGGCGTCTGCATCGGCCAGTTCCTTGCGCGCGACCTTCTGGGTCAGGCGCTGGATGATCACCGAAGTGGCCTCCACACCGACGTCGGCGGTCAGCAGGCGGGTTTCGAGGTCATCGAGCAGCTCGTCATCAATGGCCTTGCGGCCCAGGAACAGGCTGGCCATGCCTTCGCCGATGCTGGCGCTGGTCTTGGACAGGCCTTGCTTGAGGCGGGCGAAGAAACCGGCCTTGGTTTCTTCGGTGCGTACCGGCTCGACGGGCACTTCCACTGGCAGTTCGACGGGTGCGGCGGCGACAGGCGTAATAACAGGTGCAGGTGCAGGCTCTGGCGCTTGGACAACCGGCGCAACCGGTGGAACAAATGCAGCGGCTTCAGGTATTGGCGCAGCCTCAACAACGGGCGCAACCACCGGCGCGATCACTGGCGCCTGTACCGGCTCCGGCGTCCACGCAGCCGGCGCAGGAATCGGCGGCGTCACGTGTGGCGCCAGCTCATCTTCGACCAACGCCACCGGCTCTTCCGCCACCGGCAAGGTCAACCAAGGCTCGGCGACCGGCGTCAGCGGCTGTTCGGCAACGATTTCAGGTGCAGTCTCGGCAACCGGTTGCAGCACCGGCTCGGTGATGGGCAACACAACCGGCGCAGGTTCGGCACTCAGTACCGGCGCGGGCGTTGGCTCTGGAAGTGGTTGTGGCTGTTCGACGACGGGTTCCTGCGGCTTTTTGCGCAGCCATCCGAACAGGCTTTTCTTTTCGCCAGCCGCAGCTGGGGTCTTCTTGTCGTCGTTGGAACCAAACATGGAGGACGGCTATCTCACGGTAGCGGCGCGCCAACAGGCGCCCCGGCAAATGAATATTCGATGCAGAACAGACTGCGATTGACCCAGCTTGTTCACGCGCAACATTTTGTCGAGGTGCGAACGGCACCTTACAAAAACGATTTCACTAAGGACTGATGCGGAAAAATCGGCGAAAAAGCAGAGTCTAGTTGATAAACCACAGCCTTTTGCCGCAAACCCAAACAACCTGATCAAACGCAAAGGCCTGATAGGCGTGGCCGCCAGTAAAACGGATCAGTATCCTAGCACCCTCTCGCCCGCTGACGCTAAGACCACGCGGGCAGCCCCAAAGGTTTAAAAACGAATGAATGCTCTAGCCCGCCGCGCTGCAGGCCTGCTGCTCAGCACAGTTTGCCTGCCCCTTTCGGCCCTCGCGGCCGACCCGCAACCGACTCACGAATTCACCCTCGACAACGGCTTGAAGGTCGTCGTGCGCGAAGACCATCGCGCGCCGGTGGTGGTTTCCCAGGTCTGGTACAAGGTCGGCTCCAGCTATGAGACGCCAGGCCAGACCGGCCTGTCCCATGCCTTGGAACACATGATGTTCAAGGGCAGCGAGAAAGTCGGCCCCGGCGAAGCGTCGTTGATCCTGCGCGACCTCGGTGCCGAAGAGAACGCCTTCACCAGCGACGACTTCACTGCTTATTACCAGGTCTTGGCCCGCGACCGCCTGGGCGTGGCCTTCGAACTGGAAGCCGACCGCATGGCCAGCCTGCGCCTGCCGCCTGACGAGTTCGCCCGCGAAATCGAAGTCATTAAGGAAGAACGGCGCCTGCGCACCGACGACAAACCCATGTCCAAGGCCTACGAGCGATTCAAGGCCATGGCTTACCCGGCCAGCGGCTATCACACGCCGACCATTGGCTGGATGGCCGACCTGGACCGGATGAAAGTCGAAGAGCTGCGTCACTGGTACCAGTCCTGGTATGTGCCGAACAACGCCACGCTGGTGGTGGTCGGCGACGTGACGCCGGACGAGGTCAAGACCCTGGCCCAGCGCTACTTCGGCCCGATCGCCAAACGTGAAGTACCGGCGGCGAAGGTTCCGCTGGAGCTGGCCGAGCCCGGCGAACGCCAGATCACCCTGCACGTGAAGACCCAACTGCCCAGCCTGATGCTCGCCTTCAACGTGCCGAGCATCGCTACCGCCGAGGACAAACGCCTGGTCAACGCCTTGCGACTGATCTCGGCCCTGCTCGATGGCGGTTACAGTGGACGTATCCCGACGCAATTGGAGCGCGGCGAAGAACTGCTGTCCGGCGGTTCGTCGAGCTATGACGCCTATACCCGCGGCGACAGCCTGTTCACCCTGTCGGCAACCCCCAACAGCCAGAAAAACAAGACCATCGCCCAGGCCGAAGCCGGCTTGTGGAAACTGCTCGAACAGCTGAAGACCACCGCGCCGACCAGCGAAGAGCTGGAACGCGTACGGGCACAGGTCATCGCCGGACTGGTCTACGAGCGCGATTCGATCACCAGTCAGGCCACGGCCATCGGCCAACTGGAAACCGTCGGCCTGTCGTGGAAGCTGATGGACAGCGAGCTCGCCGACCTGGAAAGCGTGACACCGCAAGATGTCCAGAACGCCGCCAAGCTGTATTTCACCCGCGAACGTCTCAGCGTCGCCCATGTACTGCCGGAGGAGACGACTCATGAGTGAGCGTAAAAAACCGCGCCTGGCCCTGTTCGGCCTGATCGCCGTCGCACTGGTCGGGTCTGCCACATTCTATTTTTCCAAGACTGACCAGACCAACGCCAGCGAAGCGCTGGACAAGGCCAAGGCCAGCCAGAAGCTGCAATCACTGACCGAGCTCAACGGCAAGGCGCCGAGCCACCGCAAGCTCGACGTGCAGACCTGGAACACCGCCGAAGGCGCCAAGGTGCTGTTCGTCGAAGCCCGTGAGCTGCCGATGTTCGACATGCGCCTGATCTTTGCCGCTGGCAGCAGCCAGGACGGCGACGCGCCAGGCCTGGCGCTGCTGACCAACGCCATGCTCAACGAAGGCGTGGCCGGCAAGGATGTCAGCGTTATCGCCCAGGGCTTTGAAGGGCTGGGAGCCGATTTCGGCAACGGCGCCTTCAAGGACATGGCGATTGCCTCCCTGCGCAGCCTCAGCGCCGCGGACAAGCGTGAACCGGCATTGAAGCTGTTCGCCGAAGTCGTCGGCAAACCGTCCTTCCCCGCCGACTCGTTCACCCGCATCAAGAACCAGATGCTCGCCGGCTTCGAATACCAGAAACAGAACCCCGGCAAACTCGCCAGCCTTGAGTTGATGAACCGTTTGTACGGCGATCACCCCTACGCGCACGCCAGCGATGGCACGGCGCAAACCGTTCCGGCCGTCACCCTCGCGCAACTGCGTGCGTTCCAACAGAAAGCCTATGCAGCAGGCAACGTGGTGATCGCACTGGTGGGCGACCTGTCCCGCGCCGAAGCCGAAGCCATTGCCGCGCAAGTCAGCGCCGCCTTGCCCAAAGGCCCGGCCCTGCCGAAGATTGAGCAACCCGCCGAACCGAAGGCCAGCATCGGCCACATCGAGTTCCCTTCCAAGCAGACCAACCTGATGCTCGCGCAACTGGGCATCGACCGTGACGATCCGGATTACGCGGCACTGTCCATGGGCAACCAGATCCTCGGCGGTGGCGGCTTCGGTACCCGACTGATGAGTGAAGTGCGCGAGAAACGTGGCCTGGCATATGGTGTGTACTCGGGTTTCAGCCCGATGCAGGCACGCGGTCCGTTCATGATCAACCTGCAGACCCGCGCCGAAATGAGCGAAGGCACCCTGAAACTGGTGCAGGATGTGCTTGCCGACTACCTCAAGACCGGCCCGACCGAAAAAGAACTCGACGACGCCAAGCGCGAACTCGCCGGCAGCTTCCCGCTGTCCACCGCCAGCAACGCCGATATCGTCGGCCAACTGGGTGCGATCGGTTTCTACAACTTGCCGCTCAGTCACCTGGAAGACTTCATGCAACAGTCGCAGAACCTGACCGTCGAGCAGGTCAAGGCGGCCATGAACAAACACCTGAGCACAAACAAACTGGTCATCGTCAGCGCTGGCCCGACCGTGCCGCAAAAGCCGTTGCCGGCCCCTACTGATAAACCTGCCGAGCAACCGCTCGGGGTTCCGGAGCATTAATGGCTACTCGTCCGAAAAAACCTGTCCACAACGTGCATAACGGCGTGAACCAGCTGCGCATCATTGGCGGCGAATGGCGCAGTCGCAAGCTGAGCTTCCCTGACGCTCCGGGCCTGCGCCCGACGCCGGACCGGGTGCGGGAAACCCTGTTCAACTGGCTCGCCCCCTACGTCCCGGGCGCCAAGGTGCTCGATCCGTTCACCGGCAGCGGCGCGCTGTTTCTCGAAGCCCTGTCCCGTGGCGCCGCCATGGGCCAGGCACTGGACGCCAGCAGCCTTGCGGTGTCCAGCCTCAAGGAGCATCTGGGTACGCTGCGTTGCACCACCGGCCAGGTCCAGACCGCCGACGCCCTGCGCTATCTGGAGACCCAGCCAGCGGTGGCCTACGACCTGGTGTTCCTCGACCCGCCGTTCAACCAGAACCTGCTGCCCGCCGTTTGCTCCTTGCTCGAAGAGCGCCAGTGGCTGGCCGAAGACGCCTGGGTGTACACCGAAAGCGAAAGCGCGCCGTCGACCCTCGGCCTGCCGGAGAACTGGCGCCTGCACCGGGAGCAGAAGTCCGGGCGTGTCTACTACTCGTTGTGGCAACGCAGCGCCTGAGGTGCTGGCTGGATGACTATCCCGCAATCGCCTCGCGGACGCCCTACATAGTTACCGCCAGACGCTCGTCCAGATAATCCACAGTGGTTTGCGCAAATACCTGCAAACCACTGAGGATGTACACGGATGAACATCTCCCGCAGCACATGTCTGTTGCTCTTTATCGGATGGCTGCCGCTCTTGGCTGTCGCCACATCACCCCCTTCGACGCAAGCCTTCACCCTGGACAACGGGCTTAAGGTTGTCGTGCGCGAAGATCATCGTTCAGCAGCCGTAACCGCCCAACTCTGGGTGAAAGTCGGCTCAAGCTACGAACCGCCGGGTCAGTCCGGCCTGTCCCATGCCCTCGAGCACATGGTCTACAAAGGCAGCAGCAAGGCCTGCGCCGGAGAGTTTTCCGCAATACTGGAGAAACTCGGCGCCAGCGAAAACGCCTTCACCGGCAAGGACTACACCGTCTATCACCAGACACTTGCCCCCGGCCGGCTGGGCGTCGCGTTCGAAATCATGGCCGACCTGATGAGTACGGCCAAGTTGCGTGAGCAAGACTTCTCCACGGAGCTGAAGGTCATTGCGCAGGAGCGTCGCGATAGTATCGACGATCATGTATCGGCACTGAGCATCGAGCGGCTGGAAAGCCTCGCCTACCTGAGCAGTGCCTATCGCACGCCGGTCATAGGCTGGATGCACGACCTGCAACGGATTAATACCCTTCAACTGCAGCAGTGGTATCAGGCCTGGTATGCGCCGAACAATGCGACGCTGGTGGTCGTTGGCAATGTAACGCCTGACAGCGCTCAAGCGCTGGCGCAGCGCTACTTCGGTCACCTGGATCGACGCGCGACGCCAACTGCCCACGCGCCCGTCGAATTACCCTCACCCGGCGAAAGGTCATTGATCCTGCACGCCCCGATATCAGCTCCGCGACTCATCATGAGTTTCAACACCCCCAGCCTGGCCACTGCGCAAGAGCGCCGGACCGCTCATATGCTGCGCCTGCTCGAAATCCTGTTGGCAGGCTCCAACAGCGCACGACTCAAACAGCAACTGCAGTTTGGTGACGAGATATTTTCCGAAGTCCAGTCAGAGTACAACGCCTTCACTCGCGGCGATTCGTTGCTGACCATCACCGCTCAACTCAACCTCGACAAGGTCACAAGCACCGACCAGGCACTTGCGCGCCTGTGGCGAGCGATTGATGAATTGAAAAACAAGGCACCGGAAAAGGCAGAACTGGATCGGGCCAAAACCATCCTGATCGCCAACACGGTTTATGCGCAGGACGATCTGGAAGGACAGGCCAACACACTGGGCCTGCTGGAAAGCATTGGCCTCGACTGGCAGTTGGCGGATCAGGACACGGATGAGCTGAACAAAATTACTCCCCTGGATATTCAAAACGTTGCCGTGACTTACCTGACACGCGAACGCATGAGCATCGCCCAGATCTTGCCGGAGAAAAACAATGGATAAGTTCAGAACCGGCATGAAGGGAGCGTGGCTGGCACTGGCCGGCGTGGTGTTGAGTGGACAAGCCTTTACCGCATCCGCCGCCACGATGGCTGCGTCACAAACAGCCGCGCTGCAATCGCTGAATGAACCCCAGGTCGAGTCAGCTCATCGGTCACTGCCCATCAAGGGATACAAAACCCTTTCCGGAACCAAGATCCTGTTCATTCGCACCCCGGGCCTGCCCATGTTCGACGTCCATGTCAGCTTTGCCGCTGGCAGCGCCCACACAAGCCATCAACCCGGACTGGCAGCGCTAACCTTCAGCCTCTTGAATGAAGGGGTGGACGGCAAGGACCTCAACGCCATTCTGGAGAGCTTCGACCAACTGGGAGCGAGACTGGGCATGGGGATCACTCAGGATCAAGCCCGCTTTTCGTTGCGCAGCCTGAGCGATGAAGCCCGGCGAGCTCCAGCGCTGGAGCTGTTTGCCCAGATGCTTGGCAAACCTTCATTGCCGCAACAGTCGCTACCCGTGGCGAAATCCCAACTCCTGCACTTTCTCGACAATGAGGAACAGTCCCACGGCTACCAGGCCGATCAAGCCCTTTACAGACTACTGTCCCCCGGACATGGCTATGAACAGTCCGTTTATGGAACCAGGGTCGGGCTTGCCGCCATCACCCGCGATCAGGTGCAGGATTTCCATCGCAAGGCGTATGCGGCAGGCAACGCGATGATAACGCTGGTCGGCGACCTTACGGAGGACGAAGCCCAGCGCATTGGCGTACAGATTTCCAATGCATTGCCTCTGGGGCCAGCCGTCGCCACGATCAAATCCCCGGACAACCCCGCCTCTCCAGGTTTTCTGCAACTGCAAAGACCGTCGACCCAGGCTTACGTGCGCCTCGCCCAGCCCGGCGTCCTGCGCAACAGTCCGGACTTTGTGGCATTGCAGATGGCGAACCAGATTTTCACCACCCGGCTGATGCATGAACTTCGGGAACGTCGAGGACTCACCTATGACGTTCGAGCCGGGCTCTCTGTCCGTCAAGCGCAAGGAATCCTGGCAGTCGAACTGCAGACTCGACCGGAGCTTGCCGATGGAGTACTGGCAAAAATCAAGGAGATGTACCGCGACTTCCTCACCCATGGCCCCACACAGAAAGAGCTCGATGACACCAAAGCGCGACTGGCCGGCAGCGCACCATTGAACAGCACCACCAATGCACAGATCGTGAGTCAGCTGCGCGACATCGGTGTCTACGACTTGCCATTGGAACTCGACTATTCCACTCAGACAGCTTTGGAATTGAACCTCGAATCGGTCAAGAACGCACTCAACCGACACCTCGACACCGAACGATGGAGCGCTGTCATCCTGGGGCCCAAGACCGACCAGCAACCGTTGCCTGCGCCCCTTGAAAGCGAGGCCAATGCCATATGTCGCGCAACCGACGAGATTGTGGCAAGTTAGATTTCCCATGACGACGCGGTCGCGGCGCAGGCCGGCCGCGTCATTGTGCGGCTTCACGAAGACCTTTACCGAGAACCGATGTGCAACCGCGCCACACGATCACTGAACTGCCCGCCTTCAGACCGGCCTTCGGCCTCGGCAACCCGCACTTGCAGACCTTGTGGGGACCGCTGTGGCGTAAAACCACGCACCTCGAACGTGAGCGTGAACGCCTGTGGCTCGAGGATGGAGACTTCCTCGACCTCGACTGGCATGGCCCGCACAGCGCCGATGCGCCGTTGGTTTTGGTGTTGCACGGGCTGACCGGCTCGTCGAATTCACCTTACGTTGCCGGCATACAAAAAGCGCTGGGTGACCAGGGTTGGGCCAGTGTCGCGCTGAACTGGCGCGGCTGCTCTGGCGAACCCAATCTATTGCCGCGCAGCTACCACTCTGGCGCCAGCGAAGACCTGGCCGAAACCATCCGGCATCTGCGGGCAAAGCGCCCTCTCGCACCGTTGTATGCCGTCGGTTATTCCCTGGGCGGCAATGTGCTGCTCAAGCATCTGGGTGAAACCGGCAGTGCCAGCGGCGTGCTCGGTGCGGTGGCGGTGTCGGTGCCGTTTCGCCTGGACCAGTGCGCCGACCGCATCGGACAGGGTTTCTCCAAGGTCTACCAGGCGCATTTCATGCGCGAGATGCTGGCGTACATCAAGAATAAGCAACGGCAATTTCAGCACGACGGGCGCGAGGACGGTCTCGCGGCGCTCGCCGCGCTGGGTTCCCTGGAAAACATGCGCACGTTCTGGGATTTCGATGGCCGGGTGACGGCTCCGCTCAACGGGTTCACCGATGCCCATGACTATTATCGCCGCGCCTCTAGCCGCTATTTCCTCGGCGAGATCTGTACGCCAACCCTGATCATTCAGGCCGCCGATGACCCCTTCGTCTTCCCCCACAGCCTGCCGCATGCCGACGAGTTGTCGGCCTGTACGCAATTCGAATTGCAGGCCCGGGGCGGGCATGTCGGATTCGTCGATGGCTCGTTCCGCCAACCGGGCTATTACCTGGAACGGCGTATCCCGCAGTGGCTGGCCAGTATGGGGCGCGAGTAGGCCATGGGCATTGCACAGGGCGAGTCCATCCACTTCTGGCAAACGGCGCCGTTGGCCGGGATCGAGCTGTTGTCGGCGCGCTACATCGAGCAGCGTTTCGCCCCCCATGTGCATGACGGCTACGTGATCGGCATGATCATGGCCGGCGCCCAGCGTTATCGTTATCGCGGCGCCGAACACCTGGCAGGCAGCGGCACACTGGTGCTGATCAACCCCGATGAACTGCACACCGGCCACAAGGGCACGGAGGACGGCTGGTTGTACCGGGCGTTTTATCCCGACAGCGGGCAGATGCTGTCGCTGCTGGCCGAACTCGAATTGCCCACCCACCACTTGCCGGCGTTCGGCGCCACGTTGTATCGCGACCCGGATCTGGTGAGCGGCTTCTGCCAATTGCATCGTTTGCTGGAAAGTCCAGCCACGGCATTGCAACAACAGACTGCCTGGCGAGAACTGATGCTCTCACTGCTGCAGCGCCATGCGGCGGTTCCTGCCGCCGGCAAACCGGGCAAGGAACACCGAGCGGTGACATTGGCCAAGGACCTGCTGCACGCGCAATTGGCGGCGCCCCCCTCGCTGGAAGAACTTGCAGCGGCGGTGAACCTGTCGCCTTTTCACTTCGCCCGGGTGTTCCGCCGCGCCACCGGGATGCCGCCACACACCTGGCTGATGCAACAGCGCATCGCCCGGGCGCGGGTGTTGTTGCAGGGGGGTTGTTTGCCGCTGGAGGTCGCGACGCAGTTGGGGTTTGCCGACCAGAGTCATCTGAGTCGGCAATTCAAGCAGGTGTATGGGGTCGGGCCCGGGGCGTATCGCAATGCCCGATTGTTTTAAATCTCAAAAACAGCCAGTTGCCCCTGTGGGGTTTATTCGCCGGTGGCAACGCCCCGCGCAGGATCATTGATCCACTCGCTCCACGACCCCGCATACAGCGCCCCCAACGGATAACCCGCCAGGCACAACGCGAACAGGTTATGGCACGCCGTCACGCCGGAACCGCAGTACGCCACCAGTTCGGTAGGTGAGCGATCGCCCAGTTTCTCGGCAAAACGCTGCTTGAGCTGATCGGCTGGCAGGAACCGCCCGTCGCTGCCCAGGTTGTCGGTGAAGGCGGCACATTGCGCACCGGGGATATGCCCGGCAATCGGGTCTATCGGTTCGACTTCGCCCTTGAATCGCGCTAAGGCACGTGCATCGAGCAGGGTCAGCGATGGTTGTCCGAGACGTTTCTGCAACTGCTCTGCGCTGAGCAACAACGAAACATCAGGCGTACCAGTAAATGTGCCACGGCCGATCGCCGGAGGATCAAGACTCAGGGGCAGCCCTGCCGCGTGCCAGGCCTTGAGCCCGCCATCGAGGATGAACACCCCGTCACGCTTGCCCAGCCAGGCCAGCAGCCACCAGGCCCGCGCCGCAAAGGCACCCGGACCGTCATCGTACAAAACCACTTCGCTGTCGGCATTGATGCCCCAGGCTTGCAGGCGCTCGATCAGGTCCGCCGGCTCCGGCAATGGATGACGCCCGGTTACGCCCTTGACCACTTTTCCACTCAGATCACGCTCAAGATCGGCAAATGCCGACCCGCCAATGTGCCCTTGTGCATAGCTGCGCTGGCCATAATCCGGGTCTTCGAGGGCAAAACGACAATCAAGAATCACCAACCCCGGCTGATCCTTTTTCAGGTCCAGTGCTTGTGGGCTGATCAGTTGCGCAATGGGCATAACGGGCTCCTGTGATGGGCGATTTTCGATCCTGCGGCAGGCTTTATCTCATACGTCTTCCAGCGCCTGGGCCAGCGGCACGTAAAACTCTTCAAACAGCGCAGCGACCGCATCACGAGATTGATCCGTGACGAAACCCGCCTCCAGCACCAGCACCTGGTAGACGCCGCGCTTGATGGCCTGCTCGCTGAGGTGGCTGGAGTTTTCCCGCGTGGTGCACAAAAAACGTACCCAGGAGGTGAGGATGATCCAGGCATTGATCGTCAGGGACTCGATCTGCACCCGATCCATCTTCAGGATGCCAGCAGCGACAAAACCTTCGTAGATGGCAGCGCCCTGAATCACGCAACGCTGGGAAAAGCGCCGGTAGCGAGCCGCCAGCTCCGGGTCACTGTCGAGCAAGTGCTCCAGATCCCGGTGCAGGAACCGGTAGCGCCACATGGCTGACAACAGCTCCTTGAGGTAGAAACGCTTGTCCTCCACCGTGGCTTCGCGCCCCTGTGGCGGACGCAGGAAACTGTCCACCAGGCTCTCATACTCACTGAACAGCACGGCGATGATCGCCTGCTTGTTAGGGAAGTGGTAGTACAGGTTGCCCGGAGAGATCTCCATATGGGCGGCGATGTGGTTGGTGCTGATGCTGCGCTCGCCCTGCTGGTTGAACAGCTCCAGGCTGTTCTGCACGATGCGCTCGCTGGTTTTGATCCTTGGGGCCATGGCTTGAGCTTAAATTCAGAGTGCGTTGAGAGGCATCTTACGACCTACCGCCAGCGGATAAAACAAAGCGATGCCGAGGATGGCATTTGACTTTTTAGAGTATAGACTCTAAAAATGACCGCATTACAATAAATCCGGAGCCCACCATGACTGCTGACATTTCCTACCTGCAAAACATTCAGCAGCCTTTGGAAGAGCTCCAGGCCCTGTTCGACGTCCAGCGCGCGGCCTATGCCGCCAACCCGATGCCACCCGAAGCCCAGCGCCAGCAATGGCTCAAGTCATTGCGGGATTTGCTGAACAACGAACGTCAGGCCCTGATCGATGCGATCAGCCAGGATTTCAGCCACCGCAGTGCCGATGAAACCCTGCTCGCCGAACTGATGCCCAGCCTGCACGGCATTCACTACGCCAGTCGCCACCTCAAGAACTGGATGCGCGCGTCGCGACGCAAGGTCGGTGTTGCCTTCCAGCCGGCCTCGGCGAAAGTGGTCTACCAACCATTGGGCGTGGTCGGGGTGATCGTGCCGTGGAACTATCCTTTGTACCTGGCCATCGGGCCTTTGGTCGGCGCGTTGTCGGCGGGTAACCGGGTGATGCTCAAGCTCAGTGAATCGACCCCAGCCACCGGTTTGTTGCTCAAGGCATTGTTCGCACGGATCTTCCCCGAAGACCTGGTCTGCGTGGTGCTGGGCGAAGCCGATATCGGCGTGGCGTTTTCGCGCCTGCCCTTCGACCACCTGCTGTTCACTGGCGCGACCAGCATCGGCAAACACGTGATGCGCGCCGCGGCGGAAAACCTGACGCCAGTCACGCTGGAACTGGGCGGCAAGTCCCCGGCCATTGTTTCCAAGGACGTACCGCTCAAGGATGCCGCCGAACGCATCGCTTTCGGCAAGACCCTTAATGCCGGCCAGACCTGCGTGGCCCCGGATTACGTGCTGGTGCCCGAAGAGCGCGTCGACGCTTTTGTGGAAGCCTATCGGCAGGCAGTTCGCGGTTTTTATCCGACCCTCGCCGACAACCCGGACTACACCGCGATCATCAATGACCGACAACTGGCGCGACTGAACGGCTACATCAGCGACGCTACCAGCAAGGGTGCACAGATGATTCCCCTGTTCGATCAGTGCCAGGGCCGCCGCATGGGCCATAGCCTGCTGCTCAACGTCAGCGACGACATGACGGTGATGCAGGACGAAATCTTCGGCCCGTTGCTGCCGATCGTGCCGTACAAGCATCTGGACCAGGCGTTTGCCTACATCAACCAACGCCCTCGCCCACTGGCTCTGTACTACTTCGGCTACGACAAGCGCGAACAGAAGCGCGTGCTCAACGAGACCCATTCCGGCGGTGTCTGCCTCAACGACACCCTGTTGCACGTTGCTCAGGATGACATGCCGTTCGGCGGCATCGGCGCTTCAGGTATGGGCCACTACCACGGCCACGAAGGCTTCCTGACTTTCAGCAAGGCCAAGGGGGTGCTGATCAAGCAGCGATTCAACGCGGCGAAGCTGATCTACCCGCCCTACGGCAAATCCATTCAGAAACTGATCCAGAAGCTGTTTATCCGCTAACGATGATCACCCTCGGGTAATAACAATAATGCACCCCAGCCTGTCCGATACACCCGCGCTGTCACGGCGCGGCCTGCTCAAATTCAGCCTCGGCGCAAGCGCCTTTCTTGCCACTGCCGGGTTAGGGGCCAGTCTGACCGGTTGCTCATCGGGCGCGCCTGCCAGTGGGTTCACCGCGTTGCGCAGCGGCGACCTGGCATTTCTGCGCGCCCTTGTCCCGGTGCTGCTTGAGGGCGCCGTGACTGCCCAGCAGAGGCCCGACGCTGTCGAGGGCACCCTGAAAAGCCTGGATTACAACCTCGATCACCTGTCGCCGGAAATGCTCAAGCTCACCCGACAATTGTTCGACGTGCTCGGCATGGCCGTCACCCGCGGACCGTTGACCGGGATCTGGGGCAGCTGGGAAAACGCCGCTGCCGAGGATATCCGGCACTTCCTCGATCGCTGGGAAAACAGCTCGTTGAGCCTGCTGCGCATGGGCCACAGCTCATTGGTGCAACTGGTGATGATGGCCTGGTATGGCCGCAAGGAATCGTGGGCCCATTGCGGGTATCCGGGGCCGCCGACGGTTTGAGACCGCGTCGCCCCCTTCGCAAGCAGGCTCGCTCCCACATTTGACCGTGCCTTCCGATAATAAAAAGAGAACCTCAAGATGCCCGTACCCGACCCGTTCCGCGAAGGCATGGCCCGTGGCTGGAAAACCCACAACGGCTCGCAACTGACCCAGGATCTGACCCTCGAAGCGGATGTGGCGATCATCGGCAGCGGTGCCGGCGGCGGAACCACGGCCGAAATCCTCAGCGCGGCCGGTTACAAGGTGCTGCTGATCGAGGAAGGTCCGCTCAAGACCAGCAGCGACTTCAAGTTGCTCGAAGACCAGGCCTACGCCAGCCTCTATCAGGAAGGCATCGGCCGCATGAGCAAGGACGGCGCGATCACCATCCTCCAGGGTCGGGCGGTGGGCGGCACGACGCTGATCAACTGGACGTCGAGCTTTCGAACGCCAGAGCCGACGCTCGAACACTGGGCCAGGGAGCACAACGTGAAAGGCCACTCCCCTGCCGAGATGGCGCCCTGGTTCGAAAAAATGGAGCAGCGCCTGGGCGTCGCTCCATGGATGGTGCCGCCCAATGCCAACAACGATGTGATCCGCAAGGGCTGCGAAAAGCTCGGTTACAGCTGGCATGTCATCCCGCGCAATGTGCGCGGCTGCTGGAACCTTGGCTACTGCGGCATGGGCTGCCCGACCAATGCCAAGCAATCGATGATGGTGACGACCATTCCGGCCACCCTGGAAAACGGCGGCGAGCTGCTTTATCTGGCCCGCGCCGAGAAACTATTGATCGGCGGCGACAAGGTCACCGGCCTGCAATGCGTGGCGATGGATGAGCGTTGCGTCGAGCCCACCGGCCGCAAGATCACGGTCAAGGCGCGGCATTACGTGCTGGCGGGCGGCGGGATCAACAGCCCGGCATTGCTGATGCGCTCCGGGGCGCCCGACCCGCACCAACGCGTGGGCAAGCGCACCTTCCTGCATCCGGTGAACATGTCCGCCGCGTTGTTCGACGAGGTGGTCAACCCCTTCTACGGGGCGCCGCAATCGATCTATTCCGACCATTTCCAATGGCAGGACGGCACCACCGGCAAAATGGCCTACAAACTGGAGGTTCCACCGCTGCACCCGGCGCTGGCGTCGACGCTGCTCGGTGGTTTCGGCCAGGAAAATGGGCAGCATATGGCCAACTTGCCGCATACCCATGCCATGCTCGCGCTGCTGCGCGACGGTTTTCACCCCGACAGCCAGGGCGGCAGCGTCCAGTTACGTGGCGACGACACACCCGTGCTCGATTATCAGGTGTCTGCCTATGCCTGGGACGGTTTGCGCCGGGCCTTCCACAGCATGGCCGAGATCCAGTTCGCTGGCGGCGCCAGGGCCGTGATGCCGATGCATGCCGACGCGCGTTATGTGAACACCCTCGCCGAAGCACGCACCTTGATCGACAGCTTGAGCCTGGAGTTGTATCGCACGCGGCTGGGCAGTGCCCACGTGATGGGCGGATGTGCAATGGGCGAAGACCCGAAAAATGCCGTCACCGACAGCCTCGGCCGGCATCATCAATTGGCCAATCTGTCGATTCACGACGGCTCGCTGTTCCCCACCAGCATTGGCGCAAACCCGCAGTTGTCGGTCTATGGGCTGACGGCGCAACTGGCGACTTCACTGGCCGATCGTTTAAAAAACCCATGAAAAAGACGATTATCCTGGTCGTCTATAGTGCTTTCTTACCCAACAGGCGACTTGGCCGACCGGTTAGGCTGCGATACCATCCGAGTCCCTAACGCACTCCCGCCAGGACGACGCGATGAACCGAGTGTTGTACCCAGGTACCTTCGACCCTATTACCAAGGGCCACGGCGATCTGGTCGAACGCGCCTCGCGCCTGTTCGATCACGTGATCATTGCTGTCGCCGCCAGCCCGAAGAAAAACCCGCTGTTTCCCCTGGAACAGCGTGTGGAGCTGGCCCGCGAGGTCACCAAACATCTGCCGAACGTAGAAGTCGTCGGTTTCTCGACCCTGTTGGCGCACTTTGCCAAAGAGAAGAATGCCAACGTGTTCCTGCGTGGCTTGCGCGCAGTGTCGGACTTCGAATACGAATTCCAGCTGGCCAACATGAACCGCCAGCTGGCCCCGGATGTGGAAAGCCTGTTTCTAACCCCGTCTGAGCGTTACTCGTTCATTTCCTCGACGCTGGTGCGTGAAATTGCGGCCTTGGGCGGTGATATCACCAAGTTCGTGCACCCGGTGGTGGCGGACGCCCTGACACAACGCTTCAAGAAATAATACCCGGACTGCAGGAGCCGGCTTGCTGGTGATGGCGGTGTGTCAGGTGCACCGCGCTGTCTTGATCGCCAGCAAGCCGGCTCCTGCAGAACGTCGCGCCCGGGTGCAATACGGGCGCCAATGCGGCACAATTACGCGCATTGATTTATTGCGCCCGGGCCTGCCGCCCCGGCTGGAGCTAGCATGTCCCTGATCATCACCGACGATTGCATCAACTGCGACGTCTGCGAACCCGAGTGCCCCAACGCCGCTATTTCCCAGGGCGAAGAAATCTACGTGATCGACCCTAACCTGTGCACCCAGTGCGTCGGCCACTACGACGAACCGCAGTGCCAGCAGGTTTGCCCGGTGGATTGCATTCCCCTGGACGAAGCGCACCCAGAGACTGAAGAGCAGTTGATGGAGAAGTACCGCAAGATTACCGGCAAGGCGTAAGTCCCATAAAGATCGCCACCTGCTGTTGGAGCTACCGCAGGCTGCGATCTTTTGCTCTTGAATCACTCCTGCCGCTCAAACCCCTCCCCGATACACCCCAGGCACCGTGCGAACGCCGCTTTTGCCGGGTCGACCACCAGCGCCTGACCTGCATCGCCTACGCCACCACTGAACGCAGTGAACGGCAACGAAACGACGAACGCCCCGGTGCCGATTACGGTCGCCACGACCAACAAAGGCCGGGCAATCAGCAGGTCGCCGATCATCGCGTAGGCAGGAGGATTCTGGATGCTATACAACGGATCACCGCTGCCGCTGCTGGCGACGGCAGGGGTGCCGATGCTCAGCAGCAGGGTGACGACAAAGGTTCGAATCAGGTTCATGGCGCGGTCCTTCGCGAGTCAATGGGAACTTTGACTATAGACCGTCGGGTCTTCAGCGCTGACAGCGCGGGCAAAAAACGCTGGCGCGCTGCCCGAGTTTTGTTTCACGCAGTTGCGTACCACAAACCTTGCAGGGCTCGGCCCCACGGCCATACACGAACAGCTCCTGCTGGAAGTAGCCCGGCTGCCCGTCCCCGCCGATAAAGTCGCGCAAGGTGGTACCGCCGCGCTCGATGGCGGCCGCCAGGATGCGCTTGATCTCGATCGCCAGCTTCAGGTACCGCGCCCGGGAAATGCTCCCGGCTTCGCGACGCGGGTCGATACCGGCGGCGAACAAGGCTTCGGTCGCATAGATATTGCCGACCCCAACCACCACCGCGTTATCCATGATGAACGGCTTGACCGCCATCGAACGCCCCCTCGACTGCTGGAACAGCCGCTCGCCGTCGAACAGGTCGGTCAACGGCTCAGGCCCCAGGCGAATCAGCAACTCATGATTGAGCGGATCGAGGCTCCACAGCATCGCACCGAACCGCCGCGGGTCGGTGTAGCGCAAGGCCAGGCCCGACTCCAGTTCGATATCCACATGCTCATGCTTGGCCGCCGGCAGGCCGACTTCCACCAGGCGCAAATTCCCCGACATGCCCAAATGGCTGATCAAGGTGCCGACCTCGGCATTGATCAACAGGTATTTGGCGCGCCGTTCCACCAGCACGATGCGCTGGCCGGACAAACGCACATCGAGGTCTTCGGGGATCGGCCAGCGCAAACGGCGATCACGCACGATCACCCGGCTGACGCGCTGGCCTTCCAGGTGCGGCGCAATCCCGCGGCGGGTGGTTTCGACTTCTGGCAGTTCAGGCATGGGGTTCTCGAATCAGGCGCTCGGTGAGAAGAGATTCATCCCTCAGCGGTGGGTGCCGAGATCGCGAATCGTCTGCTTGAGGGTTTCGAAATCGTAATCCGAGAGACCGACGTAATCGAGCACCAAATGCCCGATGCTGTCCCACTCGTGGTCTTCGGCCTGGTTGCCCAACACCCGGTAGGACGCACAAATATGCTCGGCCATTTTCAGGATCGCCAAAAGATTCTTCAGGGCGCTGTTGCGCGACGACTCGTCACTGAATATCGCCAGGGCATTGTGATGATTGGCGATCGCGGCAGATACGTGATCCGGCAGGCGCCAGGACTTGGCCGTGTAGTAGCCGACCACGGCGTGGTTGGTGTTGAACGTCTGGTTCTCGGTATCCACCACCCGGCAATCGGGACCGGCGTTGGCATAGGCCTGTTCCAGCACGCTCATGTAGTTGGGGAACCGCTGCAACATCAGCGGCACGCCGCAGTCGTGGAACAGCCCAAGGGCATAGGCTTCATCGCCGGCCTGGGCGCCAATGCGCTTGGCCAGGGTCAGGCAGGTCATCGCCACGTCCTGGGCGGTGTCCCAGAACCGGTTCAGGGTGACGATAGTGTCGTCGTTCATCTCGCCCTTGATCGACTGCGCGTTGATCAGGTTGATGATCGAACGGCTGCCCAGCAGGTTCACCGCGCGCTGGATCGAGGCGATCTTGTTGCTCAGGCCGTAATACGGCGAGTTGACGATTTTCAGCAGGGAGCCAGAGAGCCCCGGGTCCTGGGAAATGAGCTTCGCGATCACGTCCAGATCCGGGTCGGGCATGTACTGCTCCATCTGCAGATCCACCATGATCTGCGGCTGGGCCGGCACACTGATGCCTTGCAGGGATTGCTGGATTTGTTCGGGCGTCAGCTCTTGGGACATAAGTACACACTCTGGGACAGGCGCAGATTCTAACCTTTATGACATTGGATCCGACATACCAGCGAGCACATCGCAGGAACTTTCATTCACGACCTGGCTTCGGAGTTTGTAACGCTCACGGGCAAATCACTCTCTCAAGTCAGGAGCTTTTTCATGTCCAATTCCCTGAATGGCAAGCGCGTCGCGATACTGGTGACCCATGGTTTCGAGCAGGTTGAGCTGACCGGACCGAAAGAAGCGCTGGAGCAGGCGGGTGCCCAGGTCGACATACTTTCAGCGAAGGAAGGTCAGGTCAAAGGCTGGAACCACGATAAACCGGCGGACGACTTCAAGGTTGACCGGACATTCCGCTCGGCCAGTATCGAAGAATACGATGCAGTGGTCCTGCCTGGCGGTGTGCAGAACTCCGACACCATCCGCATCGACCAGGATGCCCAACACCTGGTCAAGATGGGCACCTCGGCCGGCAAGCCAATTGCGGTCATCTGTCATGGCGGCTGGCTGTTGGTTTCGGCTGGATTGGTCAACGGCAAGACCATGACCAGCTACAAGACGCTAAAGGACGACCTGGTGAATGCCGGCGCCCATTGGGTCGACAAGGAAGTGGTCACCGACGGAACACTGATCAGCAGCCGCCAGCCGGATGACATTCCAGCGTTCAACCGTGAGTTGATTCAGTTGTTGTCGGCGTAGTACCCGAAACCGCCTTCGCGAGCAGGCTCGCTCCCACACTGGAATGCGCTCCCCCAGTGGGAGCGAGCCGGCTCCGGCGGCGTTCCGACGATAGGGCCAGCAGCGTTTCATCGCCCTTCGAACCCGCCACGACCCTCAACACGCTATACTCCCGCTCTTTTTTCCGGAGCGACGTCATGTCCCTGCCTAGCCTGCGCCTAAAAGCCAACGCCGACCGTCGCCTGCGCAACGGTCACCTGTGGGTCTACAGCAACGAAATCGATGTGGCTGCCACCCCATTGCACGGCTTCAAGGCCGGCGACCAGGCGATCCTCGAAGCCGCCGGCGGCAAGCCGCTGGGCATCGTCGCCATGAGCCCGAACAACCTGATCTGCGCGCGCCTGCTGTCGCGTGACATCAAGCTGCCGCTCGACAAGTCGCTGCTGGTGCATCGCCTTAACGTGGCCCTGTCGCTGCGCGAGCGCCTGTTCGACAAGCCGTTCTATCGCCTGGTCTACGGCGATTCCGACCTGCTGCCAGGCCTGGTGGTCGACCGTTTCGGCGACATCCTGGTGGTGCAGATCGCCTCGGCGACCATGGAAGCCCATAAAGACGACGTGATCGCGGCACTGACCCAGGTGCTCAAGCCAAGCGGAATCCTGTTCAAGAACGACTCCGCCGCCCGTGACGCCGAAGGCCTTACTCGCTATGTCGAAACCGTCTTCGGCCTGGTGCCGGAGTGGGTCGCGCTGGAAGAGAACGGCGTGAAATTCGAAGCGCCGGTCATCCAGGGCCAGAAAACCGGCTGGTTCTACGACCACCGCATGAACCGCGCACGCCTGGCGCCCTACGCCAAGGGCAAGCGCGTACTCGACCTGTACAGCTACATCGGCGGCTGGGGCGTGCAAGCGGCCGCGTTCGGCGCCAGTGAAGTGTTCTGCGTCGACGCCTCGGCCTTCGCCCTCGACGGCGTCGAGCGCAACGCCGCGCTGAACGGTTTCGCCGAGAAAATGACCTGCATCGAAGGCGACGTCTTCGAAGCCCTGAAAGAACTGAAAGCCAGCGAAGAACGCTTCGACGTGATCGTGGCCGACCCGCCAGCGTTCATCAAACGCAAGAAAGACATGAAAAACGGCGAAGGCGCCTACCGCCGCCTGAACGAGCAAGCCATGCGCCTGCTCACCAAGGACGGCATCCTGGTCAGTGCATCGTGCTCGATGCACCTGCCGGAAGACGACCTGCAGAACATCCTGCTGACCAGCGCCCGCCACCTGGACCGCAATATCCAGATGCTGGAACGTGGCGGCCAGGGGCCGGATCATCCGGTGCATCCGGCGATTGCCGAGACGCGTTACATCAAGAGCATTACCTGCCGGTTGCTGCCGAACAGTTGATTAGACCCGCATAAAAAGGGAGCCCATCGGCTCCCTTCTTTTTTTAGTTCCCCTCAACTCTCCTAATCCATCAGTCCTAGTGAAACGGGCACCTCTAAATTCTTGTGCATTTTTTACAGTATTTAGAAATGCCACCTAACTGTAGGACTACTCCGACATGATTACCAGAAAATCCTTACATAATATTTCATTGAAAAAATCAAACTAATATCTATGATTAAGTTGTCACTACGAAGTGACACTTACTTAAAAATAAAAAGGAGTTTCAACATGAAATCAATTACTCTGGAAGCTTCCACCATCGCCAACCTGGCTTTTTTGGTTTCCTCAAAAGCCCGTTAAGTAAATGAGGCGCTGGGGAGTGCCGGCTACCCAGCGTTCTTTGAGTTCCTTTCCAGAGAACCACCAAAATGCAGATTAATCCTCATTTGTTCATAATTCCCCGCGCACCCTGTCAGATAGTTTGGGATTACAAAAATCACAAACAGTTTGAACTAAATCTTGAGTACTCAACCAGACTTTCCGAGTTAATTAACAACCCAAAAAAATTTGACACTTTAAATACCATTGACACTCAGCTTCTTAGCGCGGGAATCCTTACAAATTCCACACCCGAACACATTGAATGGGGCTGGGATGAACTATCAAAAATATTTCATATTGGCACTAAAAACATCCCTTGCGATCACGTCCCCCAAGATATTCATCAATGGTCAAGACAATATCTCGACCATTGTACAACGGTACTCAACACCCCCACCCCTCGAGACAGATTCTCGGAATGCGTGGCGCGCGAACTGATTGCCCTTCCGAAGCCGTCCCTGCCAGTAGCCTCCCTCGCAAACGTCCTGATCGACCGAAAAACCTGCCGCATCTTCACCGGTGAAGCCATTTCCCTGGCGGCGGTCAGTACGCTGCTTTACCTGTCACTCGGCTATTTGCATGAACGCACGAACGACATTGACGAAATTGTTGCCGAAGGCCTCCAAGCTCGACGAAGTAGCCCATCCGGCGGCGGGCTAAACGCTTGTGAAGGCTTTCTTCAGGTTCAACACGTTGCCGGATTGAAACCCGGCCTCTACGCCTATCACCCCAAAGAGCACGCGCTGAGTTTCGTCAGGTCCTTACCTTCTCAGCGTTTAGGGCACCTACTATGCGGGCAACATTTCATAAATAACTTGCCAGTCGGACTATTCATCACCTGTCGATTCGACAAACTATGGTGGAAATATGAGCACTCCCGAGCCTACCGAATGGCCTACGTCGAAGCAGGTCACATTTCACAGACCTTCCAATTGGTTGCAACTTCTCTGGGACTGAAAACTTGGTTGACCGGTGCATTGACGGACGATCAGGTCGACGCGTTGTTGGGACTTGAAGAGAATCCAGAGCAACCATTGTTCTTTGTTGGATGCGGCAAGAGCGACGGGCAAGTGATGTGCGCGGAATTGAAATTATTGCTGGGTGGGGGGGGGGCAAGATTAATGACTACCTCCTTTATAAAACCGTCCTCCGACTCCCCCTTGTGTTCCCAGCGCTTCACCCTAGGCGACTGGAACACCCGAGCTTCGGTACGAACCAGCGAGCACTGCTATCTATTGCCTTCGGACATAGAAAAACAACTAGAAACCCGATGCTGGTTTCCGCCGGCATTTCTCCCTTACCTGAATCACTCGGCGATCAAAGCAGCAGGTATAGCTCTTACTCATCGTTTATCTGCAAACCATTTGGTGTATTTCCTTGATTATACCACTCTGATTGAACACCGCATCGTCAACCGATCAGTCGAAACCATCGTCCACAACGAACTCGGTATCTCCATTCCAAAACGAATGAAAACGGCCGCGCTGCAGCTCTATACCGATGAGGGTTATCACGCGCTGTTCTCCAATGATCTCGCCGAGCAAATTTCTGACTTTTATGGAATGACTGATCGGCCAGTAATGCCCAAGCGAATAACACGACTGAACGCCCTGATCGACCGTACACCGGACAAGCACAAAGCACTGACGTGGTTTCTCGTTGGCTTTGTGTCGGAGACGATCATCGCCAAGGAACTGCTGGATGTATGCCGCCACACCTTAGTGTGCAGCGTTCAGGAAATGCTCAGAGACCATCTCGCCGACGAGGCGCTACACAGTCGCTACTTTTGCGAGGCGTTCCATTATCTATGGGTACACCTGAGCTGCGAACAACGTACTATCGCCACCAAGTTGCTCTTGGAAATACTGTTTATTTTCTTTGAAGTTGATGAGTACTGGCTTGGCGAAAGCCTACGGGGTGTTTGCCTGGATGAATTGACTGTCGCGGAAATATTATCCGATGTGACAAGTGATAACGCACTTCTTCTCCGCGTTCGGTCAGGTGCAGGTGCGACCCTGCAAGCATTGAAAAAGGCAGGACTCTTCGATCTGCCTGCCAATCTGCAAGTTTTCTCCACGGCAGGACTTTTCGATGAATAATGAAAAATATGACGCAAGCGCAAAAAAACGCTGGGCAGCGGTCGTTCTTTTGATGACGATGGTGTTGCTCGGAGTCTTCCCTCTCGATGTCCTGCTACCATCGTTCCCGGCCTTGGCAAAATACTTCCAGACCTCACCGGCCGACATTGCGTTTTCTATCAGCGTGTTTGCTATCGGTATCTCAATATCTCAACTACTGATCGGACCTCTTTCGGATGCAATAGGGCGCAAGGGCTTGCTGCTTGCTGGAATGGCGGTTTCAATCATTGGCGCAACAGGATGCGTCCTGTCGACCGAATACACCTGGTTTTTGATGTTCCGGGTAGTCCAGGCACTCGGCTGCGGCTGCTTCGTGCTCTCACAGGCCCTAGTCCAGGACTTGTTCGAGGGCCAGGAGCGGGATCAGCTGCGGATTCTAATGGTCACTGCCAGCGGGATTTTCATTTCCGTCTCGCCATTATTGGGCAGCGTGCTGCAACAGGCTCTGGACTGGCCCGGCAGCTTCTTCCTGTTTATTGCATTGGCTGCCACCGTGTTTCTGAAGGCGTGTTTCTTTCTGGAAAATGAACGTCCCGTCGCATTCTCACGCCAGAACATCATTCACTCATACAGACGGGTGTGTGCTGATGCGGGCTTCATAGGCTTTTGGTTGATCGCGGCAATCACCTTCACCTGCCACTTTTCCTTCATTGTCGTCTCGCCGCTGATCTTTATGGATCAGTTGCACATGTCGGCCTATGAGTTCTCCCTGACTCTTCTACTTTATGGTGCTGCTTACATCATAGGTGGCGTTGTCGCCCAGATACTTGCCCGCCGGATACCCGCGAATACGCAAATTATCGTCGGCCTGAGCCTGATTTTCGCTTCAGGGCTGGTGATGCTTTTGCTCTCGGGTTTGCTGGGGCTTTCGACCCTGACGGTTTTGGTCCCGATGATCATCTGCACCGCTGGCACGACTATCGCCCGTCCCATCGCCACATCCAAAGCCATGGATGTGTTCCCTGCCAACGCAGGCACTTCCGCATCAGCCGGAAATACCTTGGTATTTATCTTCGGCGGCCTGGCCAGCGCCCTCATCAACTTGAGCGGGAGCGATCTGCAAACGACATTGGCACTGGCTTTCCTGCTGCTGAGTACCACCGCTCTTACCCTGAATGCATTGATCAACCGCCGGACCACCTGTAGGAGCCAGCTCGTTCGCGATGGCCGTCAACGATAACGCGGGGAACCTGATGCCCCACGGCGTTCTCGAGCTCATCGCGAGCAGGCTCGCTCCTAGAGGTGCAGGACACATCCTGATCCACTGTCGAAACGACAACCGCTCACCCCTCGCCTACCGTTTTCTCTTCACATCATCGAAGAGGACAATGGAATGTCCGATACGCCCAAAGCCCATCGATTACGCAAAGGCCGTCACCCACAATCCGGCCGCATCTATCACCTGAGCGCCGTCACCCATGAACGACAGCCTGTCTTCCAGGATTGGTGCACTGGCCGCTTGTTGGTGCACGAATTTAGAAAGGCTCAGGAAGCCGGCTATGTAACGTCTATCGCCTGGGTAGTCATGCCGGATCACTTCCACTGGCTAGTTGAATTGCATAACGGTGACTTACCTAAAGTGATGCAAAGCACCAAATCCCGCTGCACACGACTCATTAATCAGAAGCGAGGCCATTGTAGCCCTGTATGGCAGAAGGGCTATTTCGACCGAGCCCTGCGTCGAGAGGAAGATCTGAAAGCAGCAGCCCGATACATCATCGCCAACCCTTTGCGAGCCGGGCTTGTAACTCATATAGCCGACTACCCGCTATGGGACGCCATCTGGCTATGAAACACGCCTCCCTGTAGGAGCAGCCGGTCGACGCTCGATTGCTCGCGATGGTCGTCAACGATAACGCTGGAAGCCTGACACCCCGCGGCGCTCTCAGGTTTTTCGCGAGCAGGCTCGCTCCTACAAGTGGCCGTCCGCACGTCATGTGGATGCTGCCTGCACGCGTGCAGGCATTCCCTCCAGCCGCCAGCCGTGTAGAATCGCGAACATTCATCGCCAGTCATCCCCGGCGGGTTTATGAGCTCAAGCTGAAGCGCGCGGCGATCCCGCAAAGTTATCGGCAACTTCCGGACACACGGCCATTTCTGAGTGTTCCAGACGTCAATAGAAGCTCACTTCCCTTTTGATACCTGATTAGCCGCCCGGAGTGCTTCATGCCTGATTACCGCTCGAAAACATCCACCCATGGCCGCAACATGGCCGGCGCCCGCGCACTGTGGCGCGCAACGGGGATGAAAGATGACGACTTCAAGAAGCCGATCATCGCCATTGCCAACTCCTTCACCCAGTTCGTACCGGGCCACGTGCACCTGAAAGACCTGGGCCAACTGGTCGCCCGCGAGATCGAACGCGCTGGCGGCGTTGCAAAAGAATTCAACACCATCGCCGTCGATGACGGCATCGCCATGGGCCACGACGGCATGCTGTATTCGCTGCCAAGCCGCGAGATCATCGCCGACTCCGTCGAGTACATGGTCAATGCCCACTGCGCCGACGCCATCGTCTGCATCTCCAACTGCGACAAGATCACCCCTGGCATGCTGATGGCGTCTTTGCGCCTGAACATCCCGGTGATCTTCGTGTCCGGCGGCCCTATGGAAGCCGGCAAGACCAAACTGGCCAGCCACGGTCTTGACCTGGTCGACGCCATGGTGATCGCCGCCGACTCCAGCGCTTCTGACGAGAAAGTCGCTGAGTACGAGCGTAGCGCCTGCCCGACCTGCGGTTCGTGCTCCGGCATGTTCACCGCCAACTCGATGAATTGCCTGGTCGAGGCACTGGGCCTGGCATTGCCGGGCAACGGTTCGACTCTGGCCACCCACAGCGACCGCGAGCAGCTGTTCCTGCAGGCCGGGCGCACCATCGTCGAGCTGTGCAAGCGTTACTACGGTGAGAACGACGAGTCGGTGTTGCCACGCAACATTGCCAACTTCCAGGCGTTCGAAAACGCCATGACCCTGGACATCGCCATGGGCGGTTCCACCAACACCATCCTGCACTTGCTGGCCGCTGCCCAGGAAGCCGAGATCGATTTCGACCTGCGCGACATCGACCGCCTGTCCCGTCACGTGCCGCAACTGTGCAAGGTCGCGCCGAACATCCAGAAATACCACATGGAAGACGTGCACCGTGCCGGCGGGATCTTCAGCATCCTCGGCTCGCTGGCCCGTGGCGGATTGCTGCACACCCAGCTGCCGACCGTGCACAGCCGCAGCATGGAAGAAGCCATTGCCAAGTGGGACATCACCCAGACCACCGACGAAGCCGTGCACCACTTCTTCAAGGCCGGGCCTGCGGGCATCCCGACGCAAACCGCGTTCAGCCAGTCGACCCGTTGGGACACCCTGGACGACGACCGTGAAAACGGCTGCATCCGCAGCGTCGAGCACGCTTACTCGCAAGAAGGCGGCCTGGCCGTACTGTACGGAAACATCGCCCTGGACGGCTGCGTGGTGAAAACCGCCGGCGTCGACGAGTCGATCCACGTGTTCGAAGGCAATGCGAAGATCTTCGAAAGCCAGGACAGCGCCGTACGCGGCATCCTCGCCGATGAAGTGAAGGAAGGCGACATCGTCATCATTCGCTACGAAGGCCCGAAAGGCGGCCCGGGCATGCAGGAAATGCTCTACCCGACTTCGTACCTGAAATCCAAAGGCCTGGGCAAAGCCTGCGCCCTGCTCACCGACGGCCGCTTCTCCGGCGGCACCTCGGGCCTGTCCATCGGCCACGCTTCGCCAGAGGCCGCTGCCGGCGGCGCGATTGGTTTGGTGCAGGACGGCGACAAAGTGCTGATCGACATTCCGAACCGCTCGATCAACCTGTTGGTCAGCGACGAAGAACTGGCAGCGCGCCGCGTCGAGCAGGACAAGAAAGGCTGGAAACCGGTGGAAGTACGTCCACGTAAAGTGACCACCGCGTTGAAGGCCTACGCTTTGCTGGCGACCAGTGCTGACAAGGGTGCTGTGCGTAACAAGGCGATGCTTGATGGGCTGTAAGGCTTAAGCGTTGAACAAAAAAATACCCCGCCATGTGCGGGGTATTTTTTTGTTCGCCGATCTCCTGTAGGAGCAAGCTTGCTCGCGATGGTCGTCAACGATAACGCTGGAAACCTGACACCCAACGGAGTCTTTGAGTTTATCGCGAGCAAGCTCGCTCCTACAGTGAGCATCGTCTTCGGACGACCCTCTGCCTTAATCCTGCGGGTCGAGGTTATCCAGCGCCTGGTTCACCGCCAGCTCGCCCAGCATGATGACCTGGGCAATCCCCAGCATCGTGTTGCGTTGAGAGCCTTCCAGCAGTGCGGCGAAATCGCTGGCCATGACATTGGCCGAGGCGAGGGATTCGCAGGCGTGGGCCAGGAGGGTTTCGGTGTCGAGGCCGGGGGCGATGATGAAGGTTCGGCTGGGTTTGCGCGGGATGGTGTTGATTTGGGTGGACAGGTTGTCGGTGTCCGGTGGATCAGGGGTAATTTTCAGCATTGATGATTCTCCTGGATGTAAGGAGCTATCACCTTCGCTACCAAACGAAAGGTGGCAGCCATACGCAGGTTGGTAGACCGGTCCAGGGAGCCGGCGCGCTCGAAAGCGCCCCACGCATGACCACCATAGAAGCAGAGACGAAAAAACCTGCCGAAGGTGTAGTCATGCGCCTGGAAAATCCGGGCTACCAAACCCGATCGCTGATGGCCAGCGATACGCAGAAGATAGAACCCGCCAAACAGGCGCACAAGTCGGCGGATTCTGAAGTAGTCGTAGTCCCTTACGCAAGAACGTGCAGGTTGCGACTGTAGGAAGAAGTTGATCAAGCAGAGGCTTTCATTGCCTCGACTGGCCCCATCGCGAGCAAGCTCGCTCCCACAGTGGATCTTCGGTGTTCACACAATCTGTGTTTCACCCGAGATTATTGTGGGAGCGAGCTTGCTCGCGATGGAGGCGCCGCAGTCTTACTGAATTTCTTGCGGGGTGACGACCACCCAGTTCTTATCCGCCGTCACCGGCAATCCTTCCTTGGCCTGGGCCGCGGCGTTCTTGGCCATCATGCCCTGGATCTGGGTCATGTATTTGTCCTTGCGGTTGACCCACAGGTGGATGCCGCCCTTGGCCACGTCGACGCCGTGGAACAGCATGTAGCCGTCGCTGGTGGGCGTATCGCCGCCGACCAGGACCGGTTTTTTCCACTCGTCGATGTAGGTCAGGATCGCTGCGTGCTTGCCGGCCATCCAGGTCGCCGGGGTCCACAGGTACGGAGTCAGTTCGAGGCCGAGGTTGGCCTTCTCGTCATATTTGCCAGCGGTGATCTGCTTGCGCGCGGTAGTCAGTTCACCGGTCTTGGTGTCCTTGAGCAGCAACGACACACCGATCACGTTCTGCGGTTTGACGTTGTAGCCGTACTTCGGATCGGCCGCGACCATGCGCACCAGTTCTTCGGAGGCGGCGGTCATGACATAGACCTCGATGCCGTTCTCCATCAGTTTGTTGTACAGCTCTTGCTGGCCGGTGAAGATTTTCGGCGGGTTGACGTCGAGTTTCTTGACCACGTCGCCTTCGTAGTAAGTGGCCGGCACCGGTTTGCCGGACGCCATCATCTCGTCGACGTAGCCCTTGAGTTCCTGCAGCGTGAAGCCGGAGAACACTTGCGCGACCCATGGGTAACACACCATGTCGTCGAGCTCGCAGAGACGGTAGTAGTAGCTGAACAGGCTTTCCTTGTGGTCGGCGGTGTCCTTGAACGGCATCAGTTTCAGGGAGGGGTCGAGTTTGTCGCGGGTGATCAGGCCCTTGTTTTCCATGAACGGCAGCAACGACTCTTCGAGGTCGTAGCGGTAGCTGGTGTTGTCCATGTCGAACACCGCGTAGTTACCCTTATTGGCGTTGGCCGCGATCATCGCGTCGAGCGCCTTGGCCTGATCGGCGGGCCAGTGCTTCAGATCCGTGGCGAGTACCTGGCCGGCGAGGCCCAGGCAAAGTGCGGCGACCAGAAATTTCGGTGCGAACTTCATCTGCGTTTCTCCCTGAGTGAAAGACATCGACGCTAACAAATAAGTGTGACAGTCCTCGCCTGTCAGCGACCGCCAACGTGCCTATCGCGTCAGTTGCATCCCCGAGAGCGACACCCGCTTATTCCAAAAACGACAGCTGCCAGACGTTTTTGATATTAATTCATTGGAAATCAAGCTGTTAGGCTTGCCGGTTCGCAGCTGCCCCGGAAGGTGGCTGGCACAAGTCACTTTCGGAGTTCTTATGAATCTGCCGCTGATTCTCAATCTGCTGGTGTTCCTCGCGTTACTTTTTGGTCTCGCACAAACCCGCCACACTACATTTAGCCTGGCGAAAAAAGTCCTGCTCGCCCTGGTGCTGGGCGTGGCGTTTGGTGTGGCGCTGCACACCGTCTACGGTGCCGGTAATCCGGTGCTGAAAGCCTCGATTGGCTGGTTCGACCTGGTGGGCAACGGTTATGTGCAATTGCTGCAAATGATCGTGATCCCCTTGGTATTCGCCTCGATCCTCAGCGCCGTGGCCCGTCTGCACAACGCCTCGTCGCTGGGCAAGATCAGTTTCCTGACCATTGGCACGCTGCTGTTCACCACCGCCATCGCGGCATTGATCGGCATCGGCCTGACCAACCTGTTCGGCCTGACAGCCGAGGGCCTGGTGGCCGGCACCCAGGAAATGGCGCGCCTGCAAACCATCCAGAGCGACTATGCCGGCAAGGTCGCTGACCTCAATGTGCCGCAGTTGCTGCTGTCGTTCATTCCGCAAAACCCGATCGCCGACCTGGCGCGGGCCAAGCCGACGTCGATCATCAGCGTGGTGGTCTTTGCGGCGTTCCTCGGGGTTGCAGCGCTGCAACTTCTGAAGGATGACGTGGAAAAAGGTCAGAAAGTGATCAACGCCATCGACACCCTGCAAGCCTGGGTGATGCGCCTGGTACGCCTGGTGATGAAGCTGACCCCGTACGGCGTCCTGGCGCTGATGACCAAGGTGGTCGCTGGCTCCAACCTGCAGGACATCATCAAGCTCGGCAGTTTCGTGGTGGTGTCCTACATCGGCCTGGGCCTGATGTTTGTCGTGCATGGACTGCTGGTGTCCGCCGCCGGTATCAACCCGCTGCGCTTCTTCCGCAAGATCTGGCCGGTACTGACGTTTGCCTTTACCAGCCGTTCGAGCGCCGCGACCATACCGCTGAGCATCGAAGCGCAGACCAGCCGCCTGGGCATCCCGCAATCCATCGCCAGCTTCGCCGCTTCGTTCGGCGCGACCATTGGCCAGAACGGTTGTGCCGGCCTGTATCCAGCGATGCTGGCGGTGATGGTGGCGCCGACCGTGGGCATCAACCCGCTGGACCCGTTGTGGATCGCGACGCTGGTGGCGATTGTCACGCTGAGTTCGGCGGGTGTGGCGGGCGTTGGCGGGGGCGCGACCTTTGCCGCGTTGATCGTGTTGCCGGCGATGGGGTTGCCGGTGTCACTGGTGGCGTTGCTGATTTCGGTCGAGCCGCTGATTGATATGGGGCGCACGGCATTGAACGTCAGTGGTTCGATGACGGCCGGGGCGATTACCAGCCAGGTAATGCAGCAGACGGATAAAGCGCTGCTGGATGCGGATGAGCATTCGGCGTTGGCGCACGCTTAAGTCTTTCATTGCCTGAGCGGGCCTATTCGCGAGCAGGCTCGCTCCCACAGTGAGCGGTGGTGTTCACAGCATTTGTGATTCACCGCAAACCCATTGTGGGAGCGAGCCTGCTCGCGAAGCTTTTAAGCTTTTTCCCAAACCTCAAAACTGTACGCCGGTTTGTCGCCTTCCGCCGGATTCGGCACATTCGACACCAGCTTCCACTGGGTCAAATCAAACTCCGGAAACCAGGCATCCCCTTGCGGGCTCAACGCCACACGGGTCAGGTACAAGCGATCGGCCTGCGCCAGCCCCTGCGCATACAACTGCGCCCCGCCAATCAGCATCAGCTCATCGACGCCCTGCTCCTTCGCCCACTCCTCGGCGCGAACCACCGCGGCTTCCAGCGACGGATAAACTTCCGCGCCGTCAAGCACCAGATCCGCCTGACGGCTGACCACAATGTTCAAGCGGCCCGGCAACGGACGGCCGAGGGAATCCCAGGTCTTGCGGCCCATGATGATCGGCTTGCCCAAGGTGGTGGCCTTGAAGTATTTGAAGTCCCCCGGCAGGTGCCAGGGCATGCTGTTGTCGACGCCGATCACGCGGTTTTCACCGAGGGCTGCGATCAGGCTGAGGGGGAGTGATTTAGTCATGCCGGCGAGGATACCAGAGCCTCGCTTTCCCCGATAAGCGCTACAGCGGTTATGCTCACAGTTCAATTAAGCGACGGGATGCCGCGTGACTGAACTGAATACTCTCTGGCTGACAGAAACCATCCGACTGCGCGAAGAACACGCAGGTCCCCTGGAAGATCTGGAAGCCAACCGATTGGCGCGCAGCGCCGGCGGCGATTTGCCGACCCGCATTCAACGCCGCGCCCTGTGGCTGGCCGAGCGCGATGGCTTGGGCGATGCACTCAAACACTGGCTGCAAGGCGCGCGACTCGCGCTGATCGTATTGGCGGTGCTGGCCGTGGTCAGCGGCGCCGGCCTGGCCTTTGCCGCCATGGGCGACGGCCTGCACCCGGTGAATGTGTTCTGGGCGCTGGGCAGTCTGCTCGGGCTCAATCTGATCCTGTTATTGAGCTGGGCCCTGGGCCTGGTATTTGCCGGCGAACACGGCGCCAGCCTCGGGCGCCTGTGGCTGTGGCTCAGCGAAAAATTGGCCCGGGACGCGAAGGCGGCGCAACTGGCACCGGCCCTGCTGCTGTTGTTGCAACGCCAGAAACTCAATCGCTGGGCCATCGGCGTGTTGGTCAATGGCCTGTGGTTGTTGGCGATGCTCAGTGCCCTGGTGATTCTGCTGACGTTGATGGCGACCCGCCGCTACGGCTTCGTCTGGGAAACCACGATCCTCAGCGCCGATACCTTTATTGCCGTGACCCAGGCCCTCGGCGCGCTTCCGGCCTTGCTCGGTTTCAGCGTGCCCACCGAGGTAATGATCCGCGCCAGTGGCGATGCCGCACTGAACATCGAAAGTGCCCGCCAGGCCTGGGCGGCGTGGCTCGTAGGTGTGTTGCTGGTCTATGGCGTGATGCCGCGCCTGTTACTGGCGCTGTTTTGTCTGTGGCGCTGGAAGTCCGGCCGGACAACCTTGCAGCTCGATCTGAATTTGCCCGGTTATGCCCCACTGCGCGAACGGCTGATGCCCACCAGCGAACGCCTGGGAGTCAGCGATGCCGCGCCGGCACAACTGCATCGCGTGGAGAGTGGCGTCAGCGAACAACACAGCAATGGCGCACTGTTGGTCGCCATCGAGCTGGACGACGACCGCCCGTGGCCGCCCCAACTGGCGAAGAATGTCAGCAACGCCGGGATCCTCGACAGCCGCGAATCGCGCAACAAACTCCTCGAGCAACTGAGCCGCTTTCCTCCTGCGCGCCTGGCGATTGCGTGCGATCCACGGCGCTCGCCGGATCGCGGCAGCCTGGCGCTGATCGCCGAACTGGCTCGCAGCGCCAGCGCCACTCGGGTGTGGTTGTTGCAGGCGCCGCCCGGGGAAGCGCTGGACGCCGAACGCCTGGGCGACTGGCATGTGGCGCTGCAACAACTGGAGCTGCCGTTCGCTGATTGCGCGCCGATGAACTGGCTGGAGACGGGTCATGACTGACGCCAGCAAGCAGCCCCTGAAACTCGCCGTGGTCGGCCACACCAACGTCGGCAAAACCTCGTTGCTGCGCACCCTGACCCGCGACGTCGGTTTCGGCGAAGTGTCCCACCGCCCCAGTACCACGCGGCATGTCGAAGGCGCGCGGTTGTCGGTGGACGGTGAGCCCTTGCTGGATCTCTACGACACCCCTGGCCTGGAAGACGCCATCGCCCTGCTCGACTACCTCGAACGCCTGGAGCGTCCCGGCGAACGACTGGACGGTCCGGCCCGGTTGGCGCGATTCCTCGAAGGCAGCGAAGCCCGACAGCGCTTCGAACAGGAGGCCAAGGTCCTGCGCCAGTTGTTGGCGTCGGACGCCGGGCTCTATGTGATCGACGCGCGGGAACCGGTCCTTGCCAAATATCGCGACGAGCTGGAAGTGCTGGCCAGCTGCGGCAAACCGTTGTTGCCGGTGTTGAATTTTGTCACCAGCACCAACCACCGCGAGCCGGCGTGGCGCGAGGCACTGGCGCGCCTGGGTTTGCATGCGCTGGTGCGCTTCGACAGCGTCGCACCGCCAGAGGACGGCGAACGCCGGCTCTATGAAAGCCTCGCGCTGCTGCTGGAAAATGCCCGCCCGCAACTGGAACGCCTGATCGCCGACCAGCAGGTCCAACGCCTGGCCCGTGAGCGCAGTGCGGCGCGGTTGATTGCCGAATTATTGATCGATTGTGCCGCATGCCGGCGCAGCGTGGTCAGCGATGCGCAACAGGAACAGCAGGCGATCGATGAGCTGCGCAAAGCCGTGCGCCAACGCGAGCAGCGTTGCGTCGAAGCGCTGCTCAAGCTCTACGCGTTTCGCCCGCAGGACGCCGCGGCCAGTGATCTGCCGCTGCTCGATGGGCGTTGGGGCGATGACTTGTTCAACCCTGAAACCCTCAAGCAACTGGGGGTGCGGGTGGGTGGCGGTATCGCTGCCGGTGCCGCCGCAGGGGCCGGCGTCGACTTGCTGGTTGGCGGCCTGACGCTGGGTGCTGCCGCACTGGCCGGGGCGATCGCCGGCGGCGCCCTGCAAACCGCGCGCAGTTATGGCAGCCGCTTGCTGGGCAAGATCAAGGGCCAGCGCGAACTGACGGTCGATGACAGCGTGCTACGGCTTTTGGCGTTGCGTCAGCGGCAACTGCTGCAGGCGCTCAATGCCCGTGGGCATGCGGCGATGGACAGCATTCAGGTGGCGACGCCACAGGACAAAACCTGGCGCGAAGGCAAACTGCCCGAGGCATTGAACAAGGCTCGCGCGCATCCGCAGTGGTCGTCGCTAAACCCGCAGCCAAAATTGAGTCAGGCGGAACGACAGGAAGAAATCGAAGCGTTGGCCGGGAAAGTCGCCGATCTGTAGGGCCTGTTATTTCCACCTGAACATGAGAAACACATTGGCCAGCGATTGGACGATTACACCGTCGACTTGCTCGATAACGCCATCGTGATTGGCATCGCCATTGACGACGCACTCCAGCACGCCGTCGTTGTTGCCATCAAAGACCCCGTGCCAGGACTCCAGGCGCTCAGGCTCTCGACCTCGGTTGGCGTGATGCAGGTGCAACTTCACGACGTTGGGCGTGCCATCGGAGTGAAGATCCTCGGCGAAAATCTTCATGTACCGATCACCGTTTTCTCCGTCGTTGAACCAGTTCATCTTGAGATACGAATTTGCGAAAATTTCCAGCAACCGTTGGTCTATCGAGTTTTCCTTCCCGTTCTGATTTACGTCGCCTTTCTTGTAGTCGACTCGACCGTCGGTGTCGAAATCAACGGCGAACGCCTCGTTGACCAGGACACCTTCCATGCTCGGACCAAGCGCTTGATAAAATTCGAGTAAAACCAGATCCGCCCGGCCATTTCCATGACGATCCTGTGCAATCACTTTTAAATAACGCATCCGTGCGCTTCCTTGGGGAAAAACCTAGACTGCCCCGTTATCCCAAGGCACTCCATACGCCGTTTCCCTTTGGTCTGTAAGACAACTCAGCACGCCACGCCAGACAAGACCGTCGTGGCTTTGCGTTTCAACACCGCAAGATCAAGCACCGGCACATGCTTCTCCTTGGCCAGCTCATCCCACTGGCGCATGCGTAGACTGACTGCGCACAAAGGGTCCTGCTCGAATGCATCGGCCTCGGCCTCGGACATCACGCCACCCTGATATTCCAGGGTCCGACGACTGGCTTCGCTCAGGCGCTCGTAGTACCCCGGCTCTCTGCGTGTCAGATAACGTTTGGCTTGAACGTGATACTCCACCAACCGCGCCATGCGTTCGCTGAAACCTGCACGGCGCAGATAATCAGCGCCCAGCCGCTCATGACTCACGATGCCGTAGCCGCCCATGTTCTCGGCGCTTTCCCCGCAGATATGCCCGATGTCGTGAAAGAACGCCGCCAACACGACTTCATCATCAAAGCCTTCGGCCATCGCCAGTTGCGCGGCCTGGGACATGTGCTCGATCTGCGACACCGGCTCGCCGATGTAGTCGCTGCTACCGAACTGCTCGTACAAAGCGAACACTTTGGCGATCACTTGCTCGTTGCATTGCATCAGATTTCTCCCAACTGATGGCGATGTTTCGTTCGGCCATGGCCGGCCCGACGCTCAAGCCCTTTTGCGGACGCAGGAACTAAAACGGTCCGGCCCCCGTGAACCATAGACACCTTGCCAGCGTTCGACCACCTGCTCGGCATTGTCCTGAAGTCAGCCAGCTCCTACAGGGGTATACGATCTCCTGTAGGAGCTGGCTTGCCAGCGAAGAGGCCCTGTCAGCCGATGAAGAGCTTACTTGGCCGCCACTTTCTCAGACTTGCCGTCATAACGCTTGCGCCATTCGGCCAGGATCTCGTCGCGGTTTTTCGAAGCCCAGGCGAAGTCGTTCTTGATCAGGCGCTGCTCGTAGTCGGCTGGCAATTCAGTTTGCGGCTTGGCAATGCCCGGCTGCGCGAGTACGGCGAAGTTCTCCTTGTACAGATCCATCGCTTCGACGCTGGCAGAGAAATCAGCCAGTTTCTTCGCCGCTTCTTCATGTGGAGTGCCCTTGATCACGGCAGTCGCTTCGATCTCCCAGCCCAGGCCTTCCTTCGGCAGGATGATGTCCAGCGGCGCGCCTTGGCGTTTCAGCTGCACAGCCGGGTATTCAAAGGAAATGCCGATCGGGAACTCCCCAGCCGCCGCCAGTTTGCAAGGCTTGGAACCGGAGTGAACGTACTGGCCGATGTTCTGGTGCAGACCGTCCATATAGGCCCAGCCCTGCTTCTCGCCGAACGTTTGCAACCAGGCGCTGACATCGAGGAAACCGGTGCCGGACGACGCCGGGTTAGGCATGACGATCTTGCCCTTGTATTCAGGCTTGGTCAGGTCTTGCCAGCTGACGGGCTTGCTCAGGCCCTGCTTTTGGGCTTCGACGGTGTTGAAGCAAATGGTCGCGGCCCACACGTCCATGCCGACCCAGGCTGGCGGGTTGGCGGCGTCGCGGTAGTTGCCGCCGATCTTGCCGAGGTCTTTTGGCGCGTAGCTTTGCAGCATGCCTTGCTGGTCGAGGATCGCCAGGCTCGATGCGGCCAGGCCCCACACGGCGTCCGCCTGCGGACGGGCTTTTTCAGCCAGCAGTTTGGCGGTGATGATCCCGGTGGAATCACGCACCCATTTGATTTCGACGTCCGGGTTGGCCTTTTCGAACGCTTGCTTGTAGGTCTTCAGTTGTTCGGCTTCAAGAGCGGTGTACACCGTCAACTCGGTTTTCGCCGCAAAGGCGTTCAGGCTGAAAGCGGTGAGGACAGCGGCGGCCAGGGCCATAGGCTTGAACATGATCTTTTCCTGTAGTTGAGTTGAGGGCATGAATCAGTGACCAGGCGCGGTCTGCCGCCAGGCTTGTGAGCGGCGCAGCAAACCGCTTGAAGCCCAGGCCAGCAGCAGGGACACGCCCGCCGAGGTGAACAGAATCAGGGTCGACATCGCCGCCGCACCGCCAACGTTGCCGGCGTCGTCCATGTTCAGCACCGCCACCGCCGCGAGGATGGTGTCGGGGCTGTAGAGGAAGATCGCCGCCGAGACGGTGGTCATGGCCGAGACGAACAGGTAGCGCACGATGTCCAGCAGCGCGGGCAGACAGATCGGCACGGTGACCCGCAGGTAGTGCCGATACAGCGGCGCCTTGAGCGACAGCGCGGCGGCTTCGAACTCGGCATCGAGTTGGCGCAGCGCGGTGGTGGCGGTCATTTGCGCGGTGGTCAAATAGTGAGCAATGGTGCAGACCACCAGCAGGGCCATGGTCCCGTAGAGCACGTGCAGCGGGTTGCCGGCGAGGTTGAAGAAGAAGACGTAGCCCAGGCCCAGCACCAGGCCCGGCACCGCCATCGGCACGAAACTGAGCATGCGCAATGCCAGGTTCAGCCCGCGCTGGCTCCTGGTTTTTTCCATCAGGTACGCGCCGGTGAAGATCAGCACGCTGCCGATCAGCGACGTGCACAACGCCATCTTCACGCTGTTGCCATAGGCCAGCCAGCCGCCACCCGCGGTGTCGTTGAACTGGTAGTGGTTGAGCGACAGCGACAGGTTGTACGGCCAGAACTTCACCAGCGACGAGAACACCGCCATGCCGAACACCAGCAGCAAAGCGCTGCAGATCAGCAGGACCACCGCCAGGTAGCAGCCGTCGCGCAGTGTCGAGGGTGCAGGTTTGAACACCTGGGCACGACCGCTCATGGAATCGCCGTGGCGCCGACGCAACCAGGCATCGACTCCGAAGCTGAACAGCGCCGGCAGCAACAGCACCATGCCGATCAATGCGCCTCGTCCGAACTGTTGTTGGCCGACCACCGCCTTGTAGGCTTCCAGCGCCAACACTTGATAGTCGCCACCGACCACTACGGGTACACCGAAGTCAGTGATGGTCAGGGTGAACACCAGGCAGAACGCAGCGAACACTGCCTGACGGGTCGCCGGCCAGGTGATGCTGCGAAAAGCTTTGGCGGGACTTGCGCCCATGCTGGAGGCGGCATCGAATAGACGCGCATCCGCCAGGGACAGGGCCGACAGCAGGATCATCAAGGCATGCGGGAAGGTGTAGATGACTTCACCCAGAACGATGCCCCAGAAACCGTAGATGTTGTCCGAGAACAGGCTACGCAGCATGCCCTGGTTGCCAAACAGGTAAACCAGCGCGATGCCGGGCAGCATCGACGGCGCCATCAAGGGCAGCAGCGAAATGCCACGCCAGATACCTTTGCCGGGGATCAAGGTGCGTTGCAGTGCGTAGGCAAACAGATAGGCCAGTGGCACGACAATGGCTGCGACGCTGAGGGAAACCTTCAGACTGTTGCCAAGCAACCAGTGGAAATTTTCGCTGGTCACCAGTTCCCTGGCAGCGACCCAACCACCGCCCTGCCCGGCCTCAGCGCTGAAACCACGCCAGAAGATCGCCAGCAACGGCATCAAGACGGCGATGCTCAACAACAGCAGCAGAAGAACTTTGCCGCCGACCACGAACAGCCGGTCACCGATCTCGGCGCGGGAAACCTGTCGCACTTGCTTGTGCGGCAGCGGCAGCGCGATGTTCGCGCTCATCAGGCAAACACCTGCAGGCTGCGTGGAGGCAAGGCGACCATGATCTGCTGGGCCCCAAGACGCGGCATGGCTTCCGGTGCCAGCTCCGCCAGGAGCGCATGGCCCGGCAATTGATCGAGCTCGAAACTCATACGGCAGCGGTTACCGAGGAAGGTGATTTCACGAACCTTGGCCGGGAACAGGTTTTCCTCATGCACCAGTGGGTTGACGTTGATCGCTTCAGGGCGGCAGAACAACCGGCCCGACGCGGTCTTGGCGCCACCATCGGCCAGACGCATGCTCATCCCGCCGACCTGGGCGTGGCTATCGCTGCTGCGCTGGAACGGCAACCAGTTGCCCTGGCCGACGAACTCGGCCACGAACGGCGTGGCCGGACGGTTGTAGATTTCCTGCGGCGTGGCGTATTGCTCGACCCGGCCGTTGTTCATCACGGCAATGCGGTCGGCCATCAGCATGGCCTCGTCCTGATTGTGGGTGACCATCAGGGTAGTGATGCCGAGGTTGCGTTGCAGCTGGCGCAGTTCGGTGCACAAATGCTCGCGCACACGGGCATCGAGGGCCGACATCGGTTCGTCCAGCAGCAATAGCGAAGGTGCCGGAGCCAAGGCGCGAGCCAGCGCCACGCGTTGCTGCTGGCCGCCGGACAACTGGCCGGGGTACTTTTTCTCGCTACCGCTCAAGCCGACCAGTTCCAGCATCTGACCGACGCGCTGACGCACCTGGTCGCGACCACTGCCGGCCAGACCGTAGGCAATGTTCGCTTCAACGGTGAGATTGGGGAACAACGCGTAGGACTGAAACAGGATGCCGTAGTCCCGCGCCTGGGGCGCCAGGTGGGAAACGTCGCGATCGCCCAGGTACAGCTCGCCGCTGTCCTGCTTCTCCAGGCCGGCGATGCAACGCAGCAAGGTGGTTTTGCCACAGCCCGAAGGGCCCAACAGGCACACCAGTTCACCGGCCGCCACGTCGAGGGAAACGTTGTCCAGCGCGGTAAACGCGCCAAAGCGTTTCTGTACGCCGCGCACCTTCATTGGGGCACCGGGGTTGCTCAGGGCAGTTGCGATCGAGTTGTTCATGGACGGACCTCATCTGGCAGATGGGGCCATCCTAGGGTTGTAATGCGTCCGTCATGTGGCAGTAAGGCAAAAACCGCCGATAGTGGTATTCAAGGATTTTGGTTGCCCGGACTGACCTCTTCGCGAGCAGGCTCGCTCCCACAGTTGACCGCACTCCCCTGTGGGAGCGAGCCTGCTCGCGAAGAGGCCGGCAGGGACACCAGAGATTCAGACAGGGGCCATTTCCTGCGCCAACCCCAGAAACGCCGCTGGCAGCCGCGCGTTCTTGCGTTCCTTGAGGCAATACAAATACTCCGGAATCTGCGGTGCATTCTCGATCGTCAGCACCCGTAATTGCGGATCGTGGGGCACTTCCTGGCGGGCGATGATGCTGATGCCGATGTTGCGCAACACCGCCTCGCGGATCGATTCGCGGCTGCCGATCTCCAGCAGCGGCCCGAAACACACACCGGCGCTGGCAAGCAACTCTTCGGTCAAACGACGGGTGGTCGAACCCGGTTCGCGCATCAACAAGGTATGTCCCGCCAAGGCACCCAGCGACACGTGATCGTGAACCGCCAGCGGATGATTGCGATGCACCGCCAGCACCAGCGGATCACTGCCGAGCACCCGCCGAATCAGCCGCGCATCCTCCAGCAACTGCGAGGACGCCGCGACATCGACCCGATAGTCCTCGAGCGCTTCCAGCACTTGCTGGGAGTTGCCGATCTCCACCGACACTTCCACCTGCGGCAGGCGCTCGCGGAAGGTCTTGACCAGGTCGAGGATGTAATACGGCGCCGTGGCGGCAATGCGCAACGTGCCCTGGACCTGCCCGCTGTTGCGCAGGAAAAACTCGATGTCGGCTTCCTGCTGCAGCAGCGTCTTGACCATCGGCAACAGCCGCGCCCCCTCATCGCTGACGCTGAGACGGCGACCGCCCCGGTAGAACAACTCAACCGAGTACTGGCTTTCCAGGTTGCGAATCTGCGTGGTCACCGTGGGTTGGCTCAAGCCGAGCTTTTTCGCTGCCAGGGTGATGCTGCCCAGGCGGGCAACCATGTAAAACGCCTTCAGCTCGGCACTCAGCACAACCTTCTCCCATCCTCTATTTGCGCAACAGGCGCAGTCCATTGAACACCACCAACAGGCTCACGCCCATGTCGGCGAACACTGCCATCCACATGGTAGCGAGCCCGGCGAAGGTTACCCCAAGAAAGATCGCCTTGATCACCAAAGCCAGGGCGATGTTCTGCTTGAGGATGCTCGATGTCTGGCGCGACAAACGAATGAATGCCGGAATCTTGCGCAGATCGTCGTCCATCAGGGCGACATCGGCGGTTTCGATGGCCGTGTCGGTACCCGCGGCCGCCATGGCGAAACCAATCTCGGAACGGGCCAGGGCCGGCGCATCGTTGATGCCGTCCCCCACCATGCCGACGTTATGCCCCTTGGCATACAGCGCTTCGATCGCCTGCAACTTGTCGCTGGGCAACAAATCGCCCTTGGCCTCGTCGATGCCGACCTGGGCGGCAATCGCCTGGGCGGTGTGGACGTTGTCGCCTGTGAGCATCAGGGTCTTGATGCCCAAGTCATGTAGCTGCTGGATCGCTTCGCGGCTGGATTCCTTCACCGTGTCGGCCACGGCGAACAGCGCCAATGGGCCGGATGGGTCGAGCAGCAGCACGACGGATTTACCCTGTTTTTCCAGCGCGAACAGCTGCTCTTCCAGCTCAGGCGAGCACAGGTTCAGCTCTTCCACCAGCCGATGGTTGCCCAGGTGATAGGTCCGGCCATTGATGTCCCCGCGCACTCCGCGCCCGGCCAACGCCTCGAAGTTATCCACCATCAGCGACGCGGATTGTTCATTCACAGCCACATTGGCGATGGCCAGCGACACCGGGTGATCCGAACGACCGGCCAGCGCTGCGGCAATCGCTGGCGCAGACTCGTTGGCTGTCGGGTCAAGCGACAGATAATCGGTCTGCACCGGTTTGCCATGGGTGAGGGTTCCGGTTTTATCCAGCGCCAGGTAGTCGAGCTTGTAGCCCCTTTCCAGATACACACCACCCTTGACCAGGATGCCTTTGCGCGCGGCGGCGGCGAGGCCGCTGACGATGGTCACCGGGGTGGAAATCACCAGTGCACAGGGGCATGCGACCACCAGCAACACCAATGCGCGATAAATCCAGTCAAACCACAACGCGCTCATGAACAGCGGCGGAATCACCGCCACCGCGAGGGCGAAAATGAACACGGCCGGCGTGTAGATTCTCGAAAACTGGTCAACGAATCGCTGGGTCGGTGCGCGCGCGCCTTGAGCCTGTTCGACGGCATGAATGATCCGCGCCAGCGTCGAGTGGTTCGCTTCAGCGGTCACCACATATTCCAGGGAGCCGGCCTGATTGATGGTGCCGGCGAACACCTTGTCGCCAACCGTTTTATCCACCGGCAGGCTTTCACCGGTGATCGGCGCCTGATTGATGGTCGAACTGCCCGACACCACTTCACCGTCCAGACCGATACGTTCGCCAGGACGCACCCGCACCCGCGCGCCGAGCTCGATGGTTTTGACATCTTGAGCAATCCAGCTGCCATCGGCCTGCAACACCGTGGCCTGCTCCGGGGTCATTTGCATCAGGCCGCTGATGGCGTTGCGCGCCCGGTCCAGGGATTTGGCCTCGATCAATTCGGCCACGGTGAACAGGAACATCACCATCGCCGCTTCCGGCCACTGGCCGATGAGGATCGCACCGGTCACGGCGATGCTCATCAGTGCGTTGATGTTGAGGTTGAAGTTTTTAAGGGCGATCCAGCCTTTTTTATAGGTACCGAGGCCGCCGCTGAGGATCGAGATCAGCGCAATGATCGCTACCACCCAGTTCGGCGCAGCATTGCTGAAATGGATCACTTCGGCGGCCAGCGCGCCAATACCCGACAGCGCCAGGGGCCACCAGGGTTTTTTCTCTGGAACCGGCGCGGGCGCTTCAGCGCCCTTCTCTATCGGCTCGGCCTGCATGCCGAGGGACTTGATCGCGTCGATGATCGGCGCGGTGCTCGGCAGGTCATGGGTGACGCCAAGTACACGGTTGATCAGGTTGAATTCCAGCTGCTGCACACCCGCCAGCTTGCCGAGCTTGTTCTGTATCAGCGTCTGCTCGGTCGGGCAATCCATGGCCTCGATGCGGAAACTGCTCAACCGCGCGCCGGCCGTCGGCGTTTCGCTCAGCTTGATCAGCGAGGGGGCCGTGGCTTTCGAAGAACAGCAGGAATCACCATGGCTGCCATGTACATGCTTAATCACAGGCTTGAGTTTGCTGCTGCAGCAATCGTCTGCGGCATCAGGTTTATGCGTGTGCTGGGAATCGCTCATCGGGTTCATCCATAAAGGTGCCTGTTGCCAAGTAAAGACCCTGTAGCCACTATAGGGTCAAGCACCCATTTGGAGATTGCCGTCATGAAGATTGGAGAGCTGGCCAAACTTACCGATTGCGCCGTGGAAACCATCCGTTACTACGAACGCGAGAGCCTGCTGCCGGAACCGGCCCGCAGCGACGGCAACTACCGCGTCTATACCCAGGCCCATGCCGAACGCCTGACCTTCATCCGCAACTGCCGCACCCTCGACATGACCCTCGAAGAAATCCGCAGCCTGCTGGCGTTTCGCGACAGTCCGCAGGATCAGTGCGAAAGCGTGAATGCGCTGATCGACGAGCACATCCACCACGTCAAGGCGCGAATCGATGGGCTGCTGGCCCTGCAGACGCAACTGCTCGACCTGCGCCAACGTTGTGGTGAAGGGCCGGACGTCGATCAGTGCGGGATTTTGCAGCGGCTGGAGGTCAGTGGCGGGGTGGTGGCGACGGAGGTGGAGCATTCACATGTCGGGAGAAGTCATGGGCATTGAGGGCCTCTTCGCTGGCAAGCCAGCTCCTACAGGGTTTCGGTGAATCTGTAGGAGCGGTGCCAGACTCAGACGGCCATTGGCGCGGTCATCGGTGCGTGATGTTCGTAACCTTCCAGCGAGAAATCGCCCGGCTCCACCAGTTCCAGCCACTCCGGCTGATAAACACCGGTCTTGGCAAACTCCGGCACACGGTCGCTGATCACCAGTTTCGGCATCGGGAACGGCTCGCGCTTGAGCTGTTCGTTGAGCATGTCCAAGTGGTTTTCGTAGACGTGGGCATCGCCGATGAAATAGGTGAACCAGCGCGGCGTGTAGCCGGTCAGGCGGCCGATCAGGCTCAGCAGCGCGGCGCCTTCGGTGAGGTTGAACGGCGTGCCCAGGCCCAGGTCGTTCGAACGGATGTAGAGGGTCAGGGAAATCTCCTTGGTCTCGACGTTCGGGTGAAACTGGTACAGCAGGTGACACGGCGGCAACGCCATTTCATCGAGCTGGGCGACGTTCCAGCCGTGGAACAGGATACGCCGGCTGCCCGGGTCCTTGATGATGGTGTCGATGCACTGGCGAACCTGGTCGATGGCCTTGTACAGCACCACGTAGGCCTGGCCATTTTCTTCGCCTTCTGCGATCTGGCGGTAGCCTTGCTTCAGGGTTTGCTCGATGGCGGCCGGGTTACTGAGCGGGATCTGCTTGTACGCCGGCCATTTGCGCCATTGCACGCCATAGATCTCACCGAGGTCGTCTTCACCCTGGCGGAACGGATTGGCCAGCCACTGGGCGTTTTCGTTGGCGTTCTGGTCCCAGACCTTGCAGCCCAACGCACGGAATTGGGCGGCATTGTTCACACCACGCAAAAACCCGCACATCTCGCCGATGGCCGATTTGAAGGCCATCTTGCGCGTGGTGATCGCCGGGAAACCTTCCTTCAGGTCGTAGCGCAGCATCGCGCCCGGAAAGCTGATGGTGTTCACGCCCGTGCGGTTCGCCTGTTTGGTGCCGTTCTTGATGACGTGGGCGACCAGTTCGAGATATTGCTTCATGAGTTACCTGTGTCCTTGAACCCGCAGCCATCGCTACGGGGTTCGAATTTTATACGGCTGCCGCTGGAGTCGCCGGGGCGCGGTGATACGCCAGCCAGATCAGGAACAACCCGCCGACGATCATCGGCACGCACAGCACCTGACCCATGGTCAGCCAGTTCCAGGCCAGATAGCCCAGTTGCGCATCCGGTACGCGGACAAATTCGACGATGAAACGGAAGATGCCGTAGAACAGCGCGAACATCCCCGATACCGCCATGGTCGGGCGCGGCTTGCGCGAGAACAGCCAGAGGATCAGGAACAGCGCCACGCCTTCAAGCGCAAACTGATACAGCTGCGAGGGGTGACGCGCCAGTTGCGCCGGATCGGTCGGGAAGACCATCGCCCACGGCACATCGGTGGCCTTACCCCACAACTCGGCGTTGATGAAGTTGCCGATCCGTCCGGCGCCGAGGCCGATCGGCACCATCGGCGCGACGAAATCCATCAGCTGGAAAAACGACTTGTTGTTCTTTTTGCCGAACCACAAGGCTGCCAGCATCACGCCGATGAAGCCGCCGTGGAACGACATGCCGCCCTTCCACACTTCAAAGATCAACAGCGGGTTGGCGATATAGGCACTCAGATCGTAGAACAATACGTAGCCCAGGCGACCACCGACAATCACCCCCATCGACATCCAGAACACCATGTCGGAGAGCTTCTCCTTGTTCCAGGTCGGGTCGAAGCGGTTCAACCGGCGCGAGGCCAGCAGCCAGGCGCCGCCGATGCCGATCAGGTACATCAACCCGTACCAGTGGATTTTCAGCGGACCGATGGCCAGGGCCACCGGGTCGATCTGCGGGTAAGGCAGCATTGCGACTCCTCATGAGTTCATATCAATTCCCGGGCGACGCTGCCACCTCAGGATTAAGCCAGTATTGCGCTGCCCGTCAGAGCAGATGCTTCAGACTAGAAAGTTCAGACCGACGCAGAACAGCAAAGCCGCAAACAGTCTTTTCAGCAACCTTGGCGACAGATTGTGCGCCAGTCGCGCGCCGAAACGGGCGAAGACCATGCTGGTCAGGGCTATGCCCAATAACGCCGGCAGATAAATGAAACCGAGACTATGGGCTGGCAGTAACGGATCGTGCCAGCCCAGAATCATGAAAAATAATGCACTGGACAATGCAATCGGCAGGCCGCAGGCCGATGAGGTCGCCACCGCCTGCTGCATCGGCACACTGCGCCAGGTCAGGAACGGCACCGTCAGCGAACCGCCGCCAATGCCGAAAATCGCCGAAGCCCAGCCAATCACGCCGCCGGCGACGGTCAGACCGACTTTCCCCGGCACCGTTCGGCTGGCCTTTGGCCTTAGGTCCAACGCCAGCTGCGCGGCGATGACCAGGGCGAACACGCCGATGATCTTCTGGAGGTTGGGCCCGGAGATCGCTTCGGCGGTCAGTGCACCAAAACCCGCACCGATCAGGATGCCCAGGGTCATCCACGCAAAAATTGGCCAGCGCACCGCCCCGCGGCGGTGATGCTCACGAATGGCGTTGACCGAGGTAAAGATGATCGTCGCCAGCGAGGTGCCCACGGCCAGGTGCGTGAGGATCGACGGATCAAATCCCTGCGCTTTAAAGCTGAATACCAGCACCGGGACGATGATGATTCCGCCCCCTACGCCGAACAGCCCGGCCAGCACTCCGGCACAGGCGCCGAGCGCCAGATAGAGCAGAAATTCCATGCTGTTTCCCCACCCAACCCCAAAACCGGAGCGGCATGGTAACGGATGCATGGCCTCGGGCTCCACTGGATGGCGATGGATACCCGCACGATGACTGCGTAGAGTGGGCAAAAAACACACAAGGATCACCTTATGTGCCTGATTGTTTTCGCTTGGCGACCGGGCCACGCCCAACCGCTGATCGTGGCGGCCAACCGCGACGAATTCTATGCCCGCCCCAGCCTGCCGCTGGCGCAATGGCCCAAAGCACCGCACGTGCACGCCGGGCGTGACCTGGAGGCGGGGGGCACCTGGCTGGGTGTCGGCGCCAACGGGCGTTTTGCCGCGCTGACCAACATCCGCGATCCGCATCGACCGCCGGGGCGCCGGTCCCGCGGTGAATTGGTGGCGAGGTTTCTTACCGAAGACCTGCCGATTGATGACTATTTAGTCGAGGTTGTCGCGCGCTCGCCGGAATATGGCGGGTTTAACCTGCTGATCGGCAACGCCAACGAGTTGTGGCACTTCAATGCCCGGGAATCGGAAGCGGTGATGCTGCAACCGGGGGTCTACGGCTTGTCGAATGCCGGGCTGGATACGCCGTGGCCGAAACTGCTCAAGGCCAGGGCGGCGTTGAGTGAAGTGCTGGATGATCCGCAACCCCAGGCGCTGCTGAAGTTGTTGAACGATCCGCAAACCGCACCGTTTGCCGAGTTGCCGGATACCGGGGTGGGGCTGGCGACTGAGACATTGCTGTCGAGTGTGTTCATTGCCAGCCAGAGTTATGGAACGCGGGCGAGTACGGCGTTGATCGTGCAGGCGGATGGCTCGCGGCGGTTGGTCGAACGGAGTTTCGGGCCGTATGGCGGGCATCTTGGGGAAGTAGAGATCAGCATTTAGTTGCGCTGTCCCAATCGCGAGCAGGCTCGCTCCCACAGGGGAATGTGGGAGCGGGCTTGCTCGCGAAGGGGGCGCCGCAGGTTTAGAGGGCCTTGATCGCCGCCGGATTGATCATCCGCGCCAACCCGAGGTTCTTCAGCGCCAATTGCAGCGAGCTGTGGATAACCTGCGGGTTGTCGATGGTCATCAACTCGGCCAGCAATTCCCTGGCCTTGCTCAGGTTGATCTGGCGCAGCATCCACTTCACCTTCGGCAGGTTAGTGGCGTTCATCGACAGGCTGTCGAAGCCCATCGCCATCAGCAGCACCGCCGCAGCCGGATCACCGGCCATTTCGCCACAGATACTCACCGGCTTGCCTTCGGCATGGGCATCACGCACCACGTTCTGCAGGGCCTGGAGCACCGCCGGATGCAAGTAGTCATAGAGGTCGGCTACCCGCGGGTTGTTGCGATCCACGGCCAGCAGGTACTGGGTCAGGTCGTTGGAACCGACCGAAAGGAAGTCCACTTGCCGTGCCAATTCCCTGGTCTGATAAACCGCGGCCGGAATTTCGATCATCACGCCAACCGGCGGCATGGGGACGTCGCACCCTTCGTCGCGAACCTCACCCCAGGCACGGTGAATCAGGTGCAGGGCTTCTTCCAGCTCATGCGTGCCGGAGATCATCGGCAGCAGGATCCGCAGGTTGTTCAAGCCTTCGCTGGCCTTGAGCATGGCACGGGTCTGCACCAGGAAGATTTCCGGGTGGTCGAGGGTGACCCGAATGCCGCGCCAGCCGAGGAACGGGTTGTCTTCCTTGATCGGGAAGTACGACAGCGATTTGTCACCGCCGATGTCCAGGCTGCGCATGGTCACCGGTTGCGGGTGGAAGGCGGCGAGTTGCTCGCGGTAGATCGCCAGTTGTTCCTTTTCGCTGGGGAACCGCTGGTTGATCATGAACGGCACTTCGGTGCGATACAGCCCGACGCCTTCGGCGCCGCGTTTCTGTGCTCGCGCCACATCCGCCAACAGGCCGGTGTTGACCCACAGCGGCATGCGGTGGCCATCGACCGTGACACACGGCAGGTCACGCAGCGCATCAAGGCCCAGGGCCAGTTGTTTCTCTTCTTCCACCATCTCGGCGAACTGCTTGCGCAGCACGTCGCTGGGGTTGGTATAAACCTCGCCGCGATGACCGTCGACGATCATGCCAATGCCATCGACCTTGGAATACGGCAGGTCGACCAGGCCCATCACCGTCGGAATGCCCATGGCCCGGGCCAGAATCGCGACATGGGAGTTACCCGAACCGAGTACCGATACCAGGCCCACCAGCTTGTTTTCCGGCACCTCGCCGAGCATGGCCGGCGTCAGTTCCTCGCTGACCAGGATGGTATTGTCGGGGTAGACCAGGGTTTGCTGGCGCTCTTCCTGCAAGTAGGCGAGCAGGCGCCGACCCAGGTCCTTGACGTCCGAGGCGCGCTCACGCAGGTAGGCATCGTCCATCAGTTCGAAACGGTTGACGTGATCGGTGACCACTTGACGCAACGCGCCCTGGGCCCACTGGCCGGTCTTGATCACGGTGGTCACTTCGTTGCCCAGCGCCGCGTCGTCGAGCATCATCAGGTAGACGTCGAACAGGGCCCGTTCTTCCGGGCGCAATTGGGTGGCGAGCTTGGCCGACAAGGTGCGCATGTCGGCCCGCACACCTTCGATGGCGGTCTTGAACAGCCCGAGTTCCGCGTCGATGTCGGTAATGGTCTTGTCGGGCACCACGTCCAGATCGGCCGGTGGCAGCATGACCACCGCCGTGCCCACCGCCGCGCCAGGCGAGCCCGGCACACCGACGAACTTGGCTTCCTGGATACCCTTGCCCTGCCGCCCCAAACCACGGATCGAGCCGGTGGCCTCGGCGTGGGCAATTACCCCGGCGAGCTGCGCGCTCATGGTCACGAGGAAGGCTTCTTCACCCTCGTCGAACTGGCGGCGTTCCTTTTGCTGGATGACCAACACGCCGACGACGCGACGGTGGTGAATGATCGGCGCCCCGAGGAACGAGGCGTAGCGCTCTTCACCGGTTTCGGCGAAGTAGCGGTACCGCGGGTGATCCGCGGCGTTTTCAAGGTTCAGGGGTTCTTCACGCGTGCCGACCAGGCCGACCAGACCTTCATTGGGTGCCATGCTGACCTTGCCGATCGAGCGCTTGTTCAAGCCCTCGGTGGCCATCAGCACGAACCGGTTGGTCTCCGGGTCAAGCAGGTAGACCGAGCAGACCTGGCTGCCCATGGCCTCTTTGACGCGCAACACAATAATCCCCAACGCCGCCTTGAGATCCTTGGCGGAGTTAACTTCCTGGACGATCTTGCGCAGCGTATTGAGCATGGCTCGGGGTCGAACTCCGTCGTCAGTCGCGCGCTAAAAGGCGCGGGGCAAGCTCTTTGAGGGCGCGTCGATACACCTCGCGCTTGAATGTCACCACCTGGCCCAACGGATACCAATAGCTGACCCAGCGCCAGCCATCGAATTCCGGTTTACCGGTCAAATCCATCCGCACCCGCTGCTCGTTGGAGATCAGGCGCAGGAGAAACCATTTCTGTTTCTGGCCGATGCACAGCGGCTGGCTGTGCGTCCTGACCAGGCGTTGCGGCAAACGATAGCGCAACCAGCCCCGGGTGCAGGCGAGTATTTCAACATCTTCGCGCTCCAGGCCCACTTCTTCGTTCAGCTCGCGGTACAAGGCGTCTTCCGGCGTCTCCTGGGGATTGATCCCACCTTGAGGAAACTGCCAGGCATCTTGATTGATTCGGCGAGCCCATAGCACCTGGCCGGCATCATTCGTGAGAATGATCCCGACATTAGGACGGAAACCATCGGGGTCGATCACGGCAACAACCTCGCAAACGCATGTCCTCGCATTGTTCCACAAAGGTTGTGAAGGCAGCAACGCACCGGTCTACGTTATGTGCACTCTTGTGAAAAGTCCGTATTCTGGACACCTTTCTACAGACTTTTCAGCGAGTAACTGCAATGCGGCTGGCTTTATTCGACTTGGACAACACGCTTCTGGGCGGCGACAGCGACCACGCCTGGGGCGATTACCTGTGTGAGCGCGGCTTCCTCGACGCCGTCGCCTACAAGACACGCAACGACGAGTTTTACCAGGACTACCTGGCTGGCAAGCTGGATAACGCCGCCTACCTGAATTTCTGCCTGGAAGTGCTCGGCCGTACCGAAATGGCCACCCTGGATCTATGGCACAGCGACTACATGCGCGACTGCATCGAACCGATCGTGCTGCCCAAGGCGATCGAGTTGCTGGCCCAGCACCGCGATGCCGGCGACAAACTGGTGATCATTACCGCCACCAACCGCTTCGTGACCGGCCCCATCGCCACGCGCCTGGGCGTCGAGACCTTGATCGCCACCGAATGCGAAATGCAGGATGGCCGCTACACCGGGCGCAGTACCGATGTACCGTGCTTCCGTGAAGGCAAGGTGACAAGGCTGAATCGTTGGCTGGAAGAAACCGGGCACAACCTCGAGGACAGCTACTTTTATAGCGACTCGATGAATGACCTGGCGTTGCTGGAGCAGGTGGCGAATCCGGTGGCGGTTGATCCGGATTCGAATTTGCGGGCTGAGGCCGAGAAACGTGGCTGGCCGGTGATTTCGTTGCGCGATTGACATTGCTTTCGCGAGCAAGCCCGCTCCCACATTCTAATGTGGGAGCGGGCTTGCTCGCGAAGGTGGCGACTGGGTCTCAAGCCTTACACAGGCTTGGCACCCATCAAGCCGGCAATCGCCACAAAACAGACAAAACTGAACAACGCCAAGGCAAAGGTAAACCTGCCCACGCCACTCGGCGTCTTGCGCAGCTTGTTCAGCCGCACCAACAACCAGAACCACGCCAACGCCGCCACGGTGTACAGCACACTGGACGCCAGCAACCACGTCTGCCCCAGCGGCCAACCCACCAGGTGGACCATCCCCCAGCCGGTAAACGGCATGCTCAACAGCGCCAGCCCCATCAACAACCAGATGAACACTCGTGGTCGTTGCAGGGTGCGGCTGCCCGCCGTCGCGTCGCCGTTACGCCGCGCGCGCCAGACCCAGATCCCCAGGCTCAGCGCGCCCAGCAGCAACACCACCGTCGCCACCATGTGCGCCGCTTTCAGGGCCGTTAACGTTTCCATCGTCGGTATTCCTTATGACCTGCCCATCAGCGTAGCCGCTCAGCCCAGAAACAGCTGATAGGCCGGGTTGTCGCTTTCATCCCAATACGGGTAGCCGATTTCTTCCAGCGCAGCCGGCACCAGGTGACGTTCCTCGTGAGGCACCTGCAGGCCCGCGACCACACGGCCATCGGCCGCGCCATGATTACGATAGTGAAACATCGAGATGTTCCAGCGCCCGCCGAGCTTGTTGAGGAAGTTGAACAGCGCGCCCGGACGCTCCGGAAATTCGAAGCGCAGGATCACTTCATCGACCACATGCGCCGCACGACCGCCGACCATGTGACGGATGTGCAACTTGGCCAGTTCGTTGTCGGTCAGGTCGACGACCGGGAAGCCCTGCTCGCCCAGGCTGGCGATCAACGCACGGCGAGGGTCGGTGTCCGGATGGGTCTGCACGCCGACGAAGATGTGCGCTTCGCTGCCGGTGTTGTAGCGGTAGTTGAATTCGGTGATCTGGCGCTTGCCAATGGCTTCGCAGAACGCCTTGAAGCTCCCCGGCTTCTCGGGGATGGTCACGGCGATGATGGCTTCACGACCCTCGCCCAGTTCGGCGCGCTCGGCGACATGGCGCAGACGGTCGAAATTGACGTTGGCGCCGGAGTCGATGGCCACGAAGGTCTGGCCGGTAACGCCGCGGGACTCGACATACTTCTTGATCCCGGCCACGCCCAGGGCGCCGGCAGGTTCGGTGATCGAACGGGTATCGTCGTAGATGTCCTTGATCGCCGCACAGATTTCATCGGTGCTGACGGTGATGACTTCGTCGACGTAGTCTTTGCAGATCTCAAAGGTGTATTGGCCGATCTGAGCCACCGCGACGCCATCGGCGAAGATGCCCACGGTCGGCAACACCACGCGCTCACCCGCCGCCATGGCAGCTTGCAGGCAATTGGAGTCATCCGGCTCGACGCCGATGATCTTGATGTCTGGCCGCAGGTACTTCACGTACGCCGCAATACCGGCGATCAGGCCGCCACCGCCCACCGGCACGAAGATCGCATCCAGAGGCGCCGGGTGCTGACGCAAAATCTCCATGGCCACCGTGCCCTGCCCGGCAATGGTGTGAGGATCGTCGTAGGGGTGAATGTAGACGTAGCCTTTTTCGTCGACCAGTTTCAGCGAGTAGGCCAAGGCCTCCGGAAACGAATCGCCGTGCAGCACCACTTTGCCACCACGCGAGCGCACGCCTTCGACCTTGATCTCGGGCGTGGTCTTGGGCATGACGATGGTGGCTTTTACGCCCAGGACCTTGGCGGCCAGGGCCAGGCCTTGGGCATGGTTGCCGGCGGAAGCGGTGACCACGCCGCGGGCGCGTTCTTCGTCGCTCAGTTGGGTCAGCTTGTTGTAGGCACCGCGAATCTTGAACGAGAACACCGGCTGCAAGTCTTCACGCTTGAGCAAAATCTCGTTGCCCAGCCGCTCGGAGAGCTGACGGGCAGTCTGCAATGGGGTTTCTACGGCAACGTCATAAACGCGCGAGGTGAGGATCTTTTTGACGTACTGTTCAAGCATCGGAAAGCATCACTGAGCGGGTTGGGCAGGATCAAGGAGTCTAACCCGGCTTTTGGCCGCACGACCACACGAATCAAGAGGTTTTGCCTCGCCATGGGGCTATAATGCCTGCCTTTGCGTTCTTACCTTGCCCGCTTCCGGAGCCCGCATGACCCAGGATCAACTCAAACAGGCCGTAGCCCAGGCCGCCGTCGACTTCATCCTCCCGAAACTCGATGACAAGAGCATCGTCGGGGTCGGCACCGGCTCCACCGCCAACTGCTTCATCGATGCCCTGGCCCAGCACAAGGGCGCCTTCGATGGCGCGGTCGCCAGCTCTGAAGCCACCGCGGCACGCCTCAAGGGCCACGGCATTCCGGTGTACGAGCTCAATACGGTCAGCGACCTGGAGTTCTACGTCGACGGCGCCGACGAGAGCGACGAGCACTTGAACCTGATCAAGGGCGGCGGAGCGGCCCTGACCCGCGAGAAAATCGTCGCGGCCGTGGCCAAGACCTTCATCTGCATCGCCGACGCCAGCAAACTGGTGCCCGTGCTCGGCGCATTCCCGCTGCCCGTGGAGGTGATCCCGATGGCCCGCAGCCACGTGGCCCGCCAGCTGGTGAAACTGGGCGGCGACCCGGTCTACCGTGAAGGCGTGCTGACCGACAACGGCAACATCATCCTCGACGTGTTCAACCTGGAGATCACCAACCCGGTTGAGCTGGAATCGCAGATCAATGCGATCGTCGGCGTGGTCACCAACGGCTTGTTTGCGGCGCGCCCGGCGGATCTGCTGTTGCTGGGCACCAGTGAAGGCGTAAAAACCCTGCGCGCCCAATAATACGCAATACCCTTGTAGGAGCTGGCTTGCCAGCGAAGAGGCCATCAAATCCAACATTGATGTTGAATGATCTGCCGCTATCGCTGGCAAGCCAGCTCCTACAGGTTCGTGGTGTTGGTTAGGGTGGTGTTGGCTTTTTGAACACGTAAAACAGATTCGGCTCACTCACCAGGTACATCGTACCGTCGTCGTCCATGGCGATCCCTTCCGCTTGCGGAACAGTCTTTTGCAAACCCTGACGCCCCTTGTTCAACGACATGGTGCTCAGCGGTCGACCATCCACATCCAGTTCCAGAATCAGCCGCGACTCGTCGGACAACGCCAGCAAGTGCCCGCTGCGCTCGTCGTATTGCAGGCTCGACAGGTCCCGCACGAACATCCCGGCGTCGCGCTTGGGGTTGTTGATCACATGTACGGCGTAGGATTTTTCCGGATTGAAATGCGGGAAGCCGTGCACTTCGTAGATCAGCATCGGGTCGCGCTCCTTGGCCACGAACAGCCGCTTGCCCACCGAATCATAGGCCAGGCCCTCGAAACCCTTGTTGCCGCGCATGTGCACCCCGAGGGTCATCTGTTCCGCATCCGCCGAATCGAGGAAGGTGGTGTCATCCTCCAGATGAATCTTGATCAGCCGTTGCTGGCGCTCGTCCGTGATCACATAGGTGTCGGCACTGATGAATTCAACAGCCTCCGGATCACCAAAACCGACCAGCGCAATGCGGCGCAGGATCCTGCCGTCGAGGGACAGCTCGATCAATTCGGAGTTTTGATTGGTGACGGTGAACAGGCTTTTACGCACCGGGTCGTAGGTCAAGGCTGAAACATCGTCGTCCAGCCCTTCGATGACCTGCCCCTCCAACACCACCCGATACTGGTCCAGGCCGATGGACTGGCTGTTCATCGGCTGCCAGAGCGTGTGCAGGTTGAACCAGGCGCGCTCGAACAGGCGCAGATACTGACCGAACGCAATCAATACGCTCAGGGCAATCACCGACAGGAGCACAAGCAGGGGTTTGGGGCGGGCTAATCGACGCATTCAGGCGGGCTCAAATTCAAAACAGGCGGATGAGATATCACGCCTGCATGAACTGAAGCTTAATGGCCATTGGCCGCAAAGGACAATCGCGGGGTTATTTCTGTTTTTCGAAGCGGTAGAACAGGTTCGGCTCGCTCACCATGTACAGCGTACCGGCCTCGTCCATGGTCACGCCTTCGGCCCGCGGGATGGTCTTTTTCAGGCCGTTGAAGCCACCCAGCAAGGTCATGAAGCTGACCTGCTCGCCTTTCTCGTCCAGCTCCAGCAACAGGTGGGAGTCAGCGGACAACACCAGGGTGTGGCCGGTCCGTGGATCGATGGCCAGGGCGGACAGGTTGCGGATGTCCAGCTCATCACTGGCAAGCTTTTGCTTGTCACCGGTGAGCACCTTGCCGTCGACTTTCCAGGTGAACAGCGCGGGCGGACGCTCTTCGCCGAGCAATAATTGCTGATTGCGCGCATCCCAGGTGACGGCCTCGAAGGCCTTGTTCTGGTCTTTCGAAGGTCCGAGGTCGTACTTCGGATAATCAGCGATGTTCAGCTCGCGAGTGTTTGCATCAACCTTGACGAGGATCACCTGGTGGTCACGCTCATCAACAATGGCCAGCATCCCGTTGCCCAGCGCTGTCACCCCTTCAGGATTGCTCCAGCCCACCAACGGCATTTTGCGCAGTACATCGCCTTGCAGCGACAACTCGACCAGGAACGGGTTTTTGCCCATCACTGAAAACAGGGTCTTGGTCTGGGCATCGTAGGTGACGTCCGACGCTTCGTCCTTTTCCATGCCCGGCAGTGGCTTGGCGTCGATCACAGCACGGTAGTCCGGCAGCCAGACACTGCCCTGGCGCTCGGCAGGGCTTTCAAAACGCTCTTGCACCCAAAGCACGCCACGGTCATCCCAATGCATGGCAAACGCCAGGCCATAGGCGACGGCGACCAACAGCAACAGCCAGGAATACCAGCGCAGGGCAAAGCGCGAACGGCGGGCAGGTTTAAGCGAAGAAAGCGGTTGAGTAGCCATCAGGGCATGCGTTCCAGAGATTCAGGCTTGGGGTAATAGCACAACCGCAACCCCTGTAGGAGCTGGCTTGCCAGCGAAGGCGGCGTAACAGTCAACGAGGATGTTGAATGTCTGGGCCCCTTCGCTGGCAAGCCAGCTCCTACAAGGGTTTTGTGTGGCTTAGCGAACGCTGCTGGTGAAGCGGCTGGCGCCGGGCAACTCCAGGACGATCTCGTCGCCGACATTCAGCGGGCCGACGCCCACTGGCGTGCCGGTAAGGATCACGTCTCCGGCTTGCAGCGAGAAGCAGCCGGCCATGTGCTGGATCATCGGCACGATCGGGTTGAGCATCGCACTGCTGTTGCCATCCTGGCGAACTTCGCCATTGATGGTCAGGCGAATACCGATATCAGTCAGGTCGGCGAAGGTGCCGCCGGAAACGAACGGTGCAATCACCGCCGCGCCGTCGAAGGACTTGGCGATTTCCCAGGGCAGGCCCTTGGATTTCAGCTCGGCCTGCTTGTCGCGCAGGGTCAGGTCCAGGGCCGGGGCGAAACCGGAGATGGCGTCGAGCACTTCTTCAACGCTGGGTTTGGTCGACAAAGGCTTGCCGATCAATACCGCGATTTCCGCTTCGTAATGCACCGAGCCACGCTCGGTCGGAATGCTGAAACCGCCTTCCAGCGGCACCACACAACTGCCCGGCTTGATGAACAACAGCGGCTCAGTCGGCACCGGATTGTCCAGTTCCTTGGCGTGTTCGGCGTAGTTACGGCCGATGCACACCACTTTCCCCAACGGGAAGTGAATACGCGTACCGTCCACATACTGGTGCTGATAGCTCATTACCGACTCCTGTTTACTCAATTCAAACAGCGAAAATCTTGCCCGGGTTCATGATGCCGTTCGGGTCGAACACTGCCTTGACGGCTTTCATGTACTCGATCTCAACCGGCGAACGGCTGTAGGTCAAATAATCCCGCTTGGTCATGCCCACACCGTGTTCGGCGGAGATCGAACCGTTGTACTTCTCGACGGTTTCGAACACCCACTTGTTGACGGTGGCGCACTTGGCGAAGAAATCGTCCTTGCTCAGGTTATCCGGCTTGAGGATGTTCAAGTGCAGGTTGCCGTCGCCGATGTGGCCAAACCAGACGATTTCGAAGTCAGGGTAGTGTTCGCCGACGATCGCGTCGATTTCCTTGAGGAATGCCGGGACTTTCGACACGGTGACCGAAATGTCGTTCTTGTACGGCGTCCAGTGGGAAATGGTTTCGGAAATGTATTCGCGCAACTTCCACAGGTTCTGCAGCTGGGTTTCGCTCTGGCTCATCACGCCGTCCAGCACCCAGCCCTGCTCCACGCAGTGCTCGAAGGTTTCCAGGGCGTGGTTGGCCACTTCTTCGGTGGTGGCTTCGAATTCCAGCAGCGCGTAGAACGGGCAGTCGGTTTCGAACGGCGCCGGTACGTCGCCACGGCCCATGACCTTGGCCAGGGCCTTGTCGGAGAAGAATTCGAAGGCGGTCAGGTCGAGCTTGCTTTGGAAGGCGTGCAGCACTGGCATGATCGAGTCGAAATCGGTGGTACCCAGGACCATCGCCGTCAGGTTTTTCGGCGCGCGATCCAGGCGCATGGTCGCTTCGACCACAAAGCCGAGGGTACCTTCAGCACCGATGAACAGCTGACGCATGTCGTAGCCGGTGGCGTTCTTGATCAAGTCGCGGTTCAGCTCCAGCACGTCGCCCTTGCCCGTGACGACTTTCATGCCGGCCACCCAGTTACGGGTCATGCCGTAGCGAATGACCTTGATTCCGCCGGCATTGGTGCCGATATTGCCGCCAATCTGGCTCGAACCTGCCGAAGCGAAGTCCACCGGGTAGTACAGGCCCTTTTCTTCGGCCACGTTCTGCAGGTGCTCGGTGACCACGCCCGGCTGGCAAACGGCAGTTCGGTCGGTCAGGTTCACGTCGAGGATCTGGTTCATGTAGTCGAAGGACACGACCACTTCGCCATTGGCCGCTACCGCAGCGGCGGAAAGGCCGGTGCGACCACCGGAAGGCACCAGCGCCACCTTGTGTTTATTGGCCCACAGGACAATGGCCTGGACCTGTTCGGTGGTCTTGGGGAACACGATGGCGGTCGGGGCCGGAGCGAAATGCTTGGTCCAATCCTTACCGTAGGCATTCAGGGAGTCGGCATCGGTCAGCACCTTGCCAGGCTCAACCAGGGTCTTCAGCTCTTCAATCAGGGCAGGATTGGTCATCGACAGAACTCTCGAACAATTCATGGTCATCCTGAGAACGCTTCACGTCGCAGGAATGAGTGTTTAGCGGGGTGCATATGCTAGCATACCGACCCCGCAGCATAGTGCCCAAGGGCTGTTCTGCGGTGACGGCTTTCCTGCCGTGCGGGTCAGCTCCGGGCTGCTCCCTTTCCTGCCATTTTTCTCCGGGATACAGGTTTACGCAGATGAGCAAGACTTCTCTCGATAAGAGCAAGATCAAGTTCCTTCTTCTCGAAGGCGTCCACCAATCGGCTGTCGACGTCCTCAAGGCGGCGGGCTACACCAGCATCGAGTACCTCACAGGTTCTCTGCCGGAAGCCCAGCTCAAGGAAAAGATCGCTGATGCTCACTTCATCGGCATTCGCTCGCGCACTCAACTGACCGAAGAGATCTTCGATCACGCGAAGAAGCTGGTGGCTGTCGGCTGTTTCTGCATCGGCACCAACCAGGTCGACCTGAGCGCTGCCCGCGAGCGCGGTATCGCCGTGTTCAACGCGCCGTACTCCAACACCCGCTCCGTTGCCGAGCTGGTGCTGGCCGAAGCGATCCTGTTGCTGCGCGGTATCCCTGAGAAGAACGCCTCCTGCCACCGTGGCGGCTGGATCAAGAGCGCGGCCAACTCCTTCGAGATCCGCGGCAAGAAGCTGGGCATCGTCGGCTACGGCTCGATCGGCACCCAACTGTCGGTCCTGGCCGAAGGCCTGGGCATGCAGGTGTACTTCTATGACACCGTGACCAAGCTGCCACTGGGTAACGCCACCCAGGTCGGCAACCTGCACGAACTGCTGGGCATGTCCGACATCGTGACCCTGCACGTACCGGAAACCGCTGCTACCCAGTGGATGATCGGCGAGAAGGAAATCCGTGCCATCAAGAAGGGCGGCATCCTGATCAACGCCGCACGCGGCACCGTGGTCGAACTGGACGCCCTGGCGGACGCGATCAAGGACAAGCACCTGATCGGCGCGGCCATCGACGTGTTCCCGGTGGAGCCACGCTCCAACGACGAAGAGTTCGAAAGCCCGCTGCGTGGCCTGGACAACGTTATCCTGACCCCGCACATCGGTGGTTCCACCGCCGAGGCGCAGGCCAACATCGGCCTGGAAGTGGCTGAGAAGCTGGTCAAGTACAGCGACAACGGTACCTCGGTATCGTCGGTGAACTTCCCGGAAGTGGCCCTGCCGGCTCACCCTGGCAAGCACCGCTTGCTGCACATCCACGAGAACATCCCGGGTGTGATGAGCGAGATCAACAAGGTCTTCGCCGAAAACGGCATCAACATCTCCGGTCAGTTCCTGCAGACCAACGAGAAAGTCGGCTACGTGGTCATCGACGTAGACGCCGAGTACTCGGACCTGGCGCAACAGAAACTGCAACACGTCAACGGCACCATCCGTAGCCGTGTGCTGTTCTAAGAACAGCTGGCAGCATTGAAAAAGGGAGCCCCTGCCAAGGGGCTCCCTTTTTTTATTTCACGTTGACGGTAATCTTCTCCGATACGATTGGCGGATCGAAGGGCATGTGGCCGCTGTCGCCCAGCTCCAGCTGCAAGGTATGCTTGCCCGGTGTCAGTGTTACTTCAGCCTGGGTCTGCGCCTTGCCGAAGTGCAGGTGGTTGGCATCGTTGGGGATCGGCTGGCCGGCTGCCGGCAGTTCATCGACATCGATCAACAGGTGGTGGTGACCGGTGTTCTTGGTGACATCACCCGCTGGCGCCAGCGAAATATCCTTGACGGCGAACTTGACCACGACAGTCTGCGGTACCGTTGCACCGTCTGCCGGAGAAACGATGGACACTTCAGCGCCCTTGGGCGCTGGCGTTGCAGCACTGGCCAGCACTGAAACGCCCATCAGCAGGCCAGCGAAAGCAGCACGTGACATAAAGGTTTTCATTCTCTTCTCCAGTTTTTCCGTAAAATTCACGTGACCATCACAACTTCATGGTCAATCGTTGTCGAAGGCACTCGACAACCATAGCAAAGCGAGCCTGATCCAGAGCGTCGCGATAATGATTTCAAAGGAGTGACCATGCGTTTTCTGCCTGGCCTGATCTGCCTGCTACCCCTTTTGAGCCCATTGGCTCATGCCGAACTGATTGATGACGTGAACGACCGCGGTGAATTGCGCATTGCCCTTGAGGCTAATACACCGCCGTTCAACTTCAAGAAAGACGACAGCCTTACCGGCTTCGAAGTCGAATTGGGACAAATGCTGGCCAACGAACTGGAAGTGCGTGCCGACTTTGTCGTCACGGACGCCAGTGATCTGCTAGCCGGCGTGGAAAGCGGCAAGTACGACGTCGCCATCAACCACATTGCACAGACCCCGGCGCTAAAGGAACGTTTCGACTTCAGCGAAACTTACCTGCAAACCAAAGCGCAATTGATCGCGCAGAAAGACGAGCCGCAATCAATCCTGCTGGTGCAGTCGCTGACGGAACAAAAGCCGAAAGCCAACCCGGTCGTCAACCTGGCGATTCCGTTTCAGAAGGGTAACCCGGCGTTTCACGCCAGCCTGGAAAGCGCGTTGCAGCGGATCAAGGACGATGGCCGCCTGCAGGCGCTGGAGCAGAAATGGTTTGGGGCGGAATCGGGGGCGACACCCAAGCCCTGAATTCGCGCAATAACCCTGTGGGAGCGGGCTTACTCGCGAAAGCGGTGTGTCAGGCCATATGATTGTCGGCTGACACTACGCCTTCGCGAGCAAGCCCGCTCCCACATTGGTCCTGTGTTGGTAGTTAGTCGAGTGCTGCCAAGGATTCAGCAGCTTCGGCCAGTTCCAGCTCGCTGAAGACCTGGACGCCATGGCGCTTGAGCAGCGCCGCCGTCACACCCTCGCCACTGACCTTCACCCCACTGAAGGTCCCGTCATAGGTCAGCAGATTGCCGCAGGATGGGCTGTTGGCCTTGAGCACGGCTACGCGAATGCCGTGCCGTTGCACCAGCTCCAGCGCCTGACAAGCCCCGGACAGAAACTGCGCGCTGACATCCTCGCCCTCGGTGGTGATCACCGACGCCTGCCCGTCCAGCACTTCACCACCCTGCCCACCCGGAATTTCCGCTGCTGCCCGCGGCGTTGGCAGGCCACCGGCGACTTCCGGGCACAACGGCACGACCCGACCTTCGTCGAACCACTGCTGCAATAGATCGAACGGCCCACTGGCCCCACCGTCATAACGTACGCGGTGCCCCAGCAGGCAGCGGCTTACCAGTATTTTCTGCATGTTTAGAACGGCTCGTTGCCGCGACGCCGAAACCAGCCGGTCAACGACAGGCGCTCACGGTTCGCAGGCAGGACTTCATGGGGGACCTCCCCCGACAGGAACACCACCAGGCATCCACCGACGGGGTCCACATCGTATTGCGCGTCTTCGTCCAGGTACATACGCAACTGACCGCCATGTTCAGGCAGCCAGGACTCATTGAGGTAAACCACAGCCGACACCATGCGCCGGTCGTCGTCACGAAAACGGTCGACGTGCTTGAGGTAAAAAGCCCCGGGCGGGTACATCGCGAAATGGCTCTCGAAATCCTCCAGCCCCAGGAACAGGCCACGGTTCAACGCCTCGCGCAGGCTGTCCATCAATCCAAGATAGCTGTCGCAGACCTCGGCCTGGCCGGGCTCGATCCACTGGATATGATCGCCCCGAATCCCCTCGCGGATCTCCGACGTCGGCCCTCGTCCCACGGCGGCCGGGGCCAGTTCACCCTCGGCCGCACGTTTACGGCACTCGGCAGCCAGTGCTCGGGTCAGATCCTGAGACAGGAAAATATTCTGCTGCGACCAACCGCTGGCGGCCAGGTCATCGACGATTCGTAACAGCAGCGGGTGATCAGAAGGTATTTGCATGGCGCGCATAGTATTCCTGCGCCTGGAAATCCGACAGAGCCACGCAGCGGGTTGATACGAATTCTCGACAAGACGGTATGCCACACGGAGAATAGTCGCCTGCCGACAGGAGTCCCTATGCGCCGTTTGCTTTTCTCCCTGCTGATGCTCTGTGTTATGCCCGCCTGGGCAGACGGCCACGACCAACTGTACAAGGTCGCCGGCTGGCCGGAACAACGCGCGCATTTCAACGACGCCCTCTCTGCCGCCCAACAGCGCTACCAAAGCAGCCTGCCCCCCGCGGTGTTCCAGGCGCTGGTCGACAACAGCAATCAACGTTTCGCGCCCAATGCCGTGGACCAACGTGCCGAAGCGCAGTTGCGCAAGAACCTCGCCGACCCGAAACCGGCGCTGACGTTCTTTCAATCGCCGCTGGGCAAGAAGATCGTCGCCGCTGAATTGCTCGCCACCCGCCGCGATCAACTGGCGAAAAATGCCAAGGGTTTGCCGAAGATGCAGGCCAGCGACAGCCGCCTGCTGATCATCGGCCACCTGGCCCAGGCCCTGCCGGCGCGCGAGGCCGGCGCCGAAGTCAGCCTGGCGATTGCCGGTGTCGCGGCCGACAGCCTCAGCTCGATGATTCCGGGGCTGCTCGGTGCAGGACAAGCCCAAGGCATGTTGAACGGGCAGCGCCAGCGCCTGATGGAGCAAATCGGCAGCGACCTGAACAACACGCTGCTGTACGTCTATCGCGATCTGTCGGATGAGGAACTGGAAGAGTTCGCCACCTTTGCCGAGTCAGCCGAAGGCAAGGCTTACTACCAGGCGGCGCTGGCGGCGATTCGGGCGGGGTTGGCGGTCGGGCAGAGTACTTCGAACCTGACCCAATAATCCTCGGCGTCTGAACGGACGCCTTCGCGGGCAAGCCCGCTCCCACAGTGATCGGCATATACCTGCAACTTTGTGATCACCGCAAACCTTGTGGGAGCGTGTTTGCCCGCGAAGAGGCCGGAACTGTCGCTAGAGATTCCGTCCCTTGATCCGCTTGCTCAAGAACCCGAAATACTCCCCGCGCAACACCAACGTCTCATTCGCCAGATGATGCCGCGCCTCGGGCAGCATCAATATCTGCGGCCGATCGAACTTGCCCCGCAGGACCTCAAGGTTGTGCTGCCAGTCCACGGTCATGTCTGCCTGCCCCTGCACGATGAGTGGTCGGCGCGCGCTTGCCGGCGCCGCTTCTACCCGCTTGATCCAGCGCGCCAATGCTCCCACCCAAGCCGTCGGCAGGCGTAGTGGCTGCAAGGGGTCAGCTTGCAGAAACGGCAGAAAGGCCGGGTCGCCGGAGTTTTCGCTGAAGCGCCGGGCAATGGCTTTGACAAAAGGCCTGAGCAGGTAATAACTCATTTGCGACCAACCCCATGCCCGCGGCCGCACCAGCGGCGCCAACAGGATCACCTGGCCCTGGGCCGGACTGCTCGCCCCGGCATTGAGCACATGATCGACCACGATCGCGCCCCCCGTGCTTTGCCCGCACAGGTGCCACGGCTGCGGCAGATCGAGGGACAATGCTTCGGCAAACAACCCTTGCAGCGTGTCCTGATACTCGGCGAAGTCCTTGATGCTTGCCCGCTCGCCGCTCGACAGCCCATGACCCGGCAAGTCGCAGGCAATCACGGCAAAACCTTGCTCCAGCGCCCACCCGATCACATGCCGGTAGAGACCGGTGTGGTCGTAAAACCCGTGAAAGACAAACAGCGTCGCTTTTACCTGCTCTGGCCACCAGACCTGGCTGACCACCTCATAACCATCGACCTGAAAACATCCCAGGCGGCTGCGTACATTGCGCGTCGAGAAATCCAGCCCATAAAACTGCTGGTAGGCCTGCGCCTCCGCTGACAAGGGCAGCCCCTGCGCCAGCGGCCGCAGGCTGGCACGCAGATGATCGGGGTCGAAGGTCACTGACATGGGCATTCCAGAGCACGAAACGGACTTTATGGACCTGCGATATTCATCTGTCGCGGCAAGCATGGCAAGCTAGCCGATCCTCAAGGAGTGAACCCATGCGATCGCCCTATCGCGCAGCCCTGCTCGCCAGCCTGCTTGCCCTCGTGTGCGCCGCAGTGCTGTGGGCCGCCTACGATTGGTTTCAGGGGCGCTATCTGCGGGCATTCAGCGAGCACACGGCCATGTTCTCCGGCGATCCGCTGCGCCTGCCCGACAACGTGGCCGGTCCTGGCGCCGTCCGTCTCGTGCACTTTTGGGACCCGGCCTGCCCGTGCAACGTCGGCAACCAGCAACACCTCAGCGAACTGGTTGAGCTGTATGAGCCCCAGGGCGTGGAGTTTTTTGCCGTGCAAAAGCCGGGCAGCCACGGTCAGTTGCCAGGCAACCTGAACAGGTTGAAACCCATCGACGTCCTGCCCGGCTCCGAACAGATCCCCGCCAGCCCCGCCGTGGCAATTTGGGATCGCGCCGGCAAACTCGCGTACTTCGGGCCCTACAGCGAAGGCCTGACCTGCAATTCCAGCAACAGCTTTATCGAGCCGATCCTGCAAGCGCTGAACGAAGGCCGTGAAGTCAGTGCCACCCACACACTGGCCGTGGGGTGTTACTGCCCTTGGCCTGTCGCCCCTACGAAGTAACGCAGACAGCAGACGAGAATCCCTCCTACGGGCGATGGGCCAAACCGGGCTTGTCGTGTTAAACAGTCTCGCCAGGGAATTGCTGTCACCGATAACAATAAGGAGTCACCATGAAACGTAGCCTGACTGCGCTCGGTTTGCTGATCGTCGCGCTCGCCGCAGGAGCCGGCTGGTATGTCTACAGCAAGCAGCCGTCACGCCAGGGCATGGTGGAACTGCAGCACCTGCAAGGTTCGGTCACCGTGCGTTATGACGAGCGCGGCATCCCGCATATCCGTGCCGACAACGAAACCGACCTGTACCGCGCCCTCGGTTATGTCCACGCCCAGGACCGGTTGTTCCAGATGGAGGTGCTGCGTCGCCTCGCCCGTGGCGAACTGGCCGAGGTGCTCGGGCCGAAACTGCTCGACACCGACAAGCTGATGCGCAGCCTGCGCATTCGCGAACGTGCCGAATCCTACGTGGCGAACCTGGACAAGCAATCGCCTGCCTTCGTCGCCCTGCAGGCCTACCTGGACGGTATCAACCAGTACCAGGACAGCCACGCCAAACCGGTAGAGTTCGATGTGCTGGGCATCAACAAACGCCCGTTCACGGCGCAGGACACCGTCAGCATCGCCGGTTACATGGCCTACAGTTTTGCCATGGCGTTTCGCACCGAACCGTTGCTGACCTACGTGCGCGATCAATTGGGTGCCAACTACCTGAACGTCTTCGATCTCGACTGGCAGCCCAAGGGCGTGCTGGCAAACCGTAACAATAATGCCCCGCCCCCCCTCGCCAGCGCCGACTGGAAAGACCTCAACGCCCTCGCCCGCCTGAGCGAGCAGGCCCTGGCCGACAATGGCCTGCCACAGTTCGAGGGCAGCAATGCCTGGGTGGTGGCCGGCAACCGCACCAAAAGCGGCAAGCCGCTGCTGGCCGGTGACCCGCACATCCGTTTTTCCGCGCCGTCGGTGTGGTACGAAGCGCAGCTCTCGGCGCCGGGTTTCGAGCTCTATGGCCACTACCAGGCCTTGATGCCGTTCGCGTCCCTGGGCATGAACGGTGACTTCGGCTGGAGCATCACCATGTTCCAGAACGACGACCTCGACCTGATCGCCGCAAAGCTCAATCCGGATAATCCCAACCAGGTCTGGTACCGCGGCCAGTGGGTGGACATGATCAGCAGCGAACAGCAGATCGCGGTCAAGGGCCAGGCGCCGGTGACACTGACGCTGCGCCAGTCACCCCACGGTCCGATCGTCAATGATGCGCTGGGCAACGTCGGCGGCAAGACGCCGATCGCCATGTGGTGGGGGTTTCTCGAAAGCCAGAATCCGATTATCGAAGGCTTCTACCAGCTCAACCGGGCCGACACCCTGGCCAAGGCCCGTAGCGCCGCCGCCAAGGTCCAGGCGCCCGGCCTGAACATCGTCTGGGCCAACGCCAAAGGCGACATCGGCTGGTGGGCCGCGGCGCAACTGCCCAAGCGCCCTGCCGGGGTGCGCCCGTGGTTCATTCTGGATGGCAGCACCAGCGACGCCGACAAGGACGGTTTCTACCCGTTCAGCGCCAACCCCCAGGAAGAGAATCCGGCGCGGGGCTATATCGTCTCGGCCAACTTCCAGCCATTGTCGCCGACGGGGATGGAGATCCCCGGTTACTACAACCTCGCCGATCGCGGCCAGCAACTCGATCGACAGCTCAGCGACAAGAACATCAAGTGGGACCTGGAAAGCAGCCAAGGGCTGCAACTGGGCACCACTACCGCCTATGGCACGCGTCTGTTGGCGCCACTGCTACCGACGTTGCGCGAAGTGGTCAGCGATCCTGCAGAGCTCAAGCTGGTGGAGCAGTTGTCCCAGTGGAAGGGCGACTACCCGCTCGACTCCACCAGCGCCACCCTGTTCAACCAGTTGCTGTTTAACCTGGCCGAGGCGGCGATGCACGATGAACTGGACAATGACTTCTTCGAAACGATGCTCTCGACCCGTGTGATCGATGCCGCACTGCCGCGCCTGGCGGCGACGGCGGATTCGCCCTGGTGGGACAACCGCAATACCCCCGGCAAGGAAACCCGCGCCGATACCGTCAAGGCTGCGTGGCAGGCCAGCATCGCCCACCTCAAGGCCACGTTGGGTGCCGATGCCTCGCAATGGCAATGGGGCAAGGCGCACACCCTGACCCACGGCCACCCGCTGGGGCAGCAAAAGCCGCTGGACCGGCTCTTCAATGTCGGCCCCTTCGCGGCCCCTGGCGCACATGAAGTGCCGAACAACCTGACCTCCAGGATCGGCCCGGCACCGTGGCCGGTCACGTATGGCCCATCGACCCGGCGCCTGATCGACTTCGCCGATCCCGCCCACAGCCTGACGGTCAACCCGGTCGGCCAGAGCGGCGTGCTGTTCGACAAGCACTTTGACGATCAGGCCGAGGCGTATATCGAGGGGATTTATTTCCAGGCGCATCTCAATGATGAAGAGGTGACGGCCAATACGCGCAGTACCTTGAAGCTTCTGCCGGCGCGTAGTGCTCAATAGATTTTTGTTGTCCGGGCTGACGCCTTCGCGAGCAAGCCCGCTCCCACATTGGAATGCATTTCAGATGTGGGAGCGGGCTTGCTCGCGAAGAGGCCCTCACAGGCAACATCAATGACAGCTCAAACCACCGCCGCAAAATGCTGCCTGAACTGCTGCGGCGTCACCCCCAGCCTGCGGTTGAACACGCTGCGCATGTGCTGGGCATCGCGGAATCCGCACTGATAGGCCACGGTCTTGAGGGGCGCCAGGGTGCTTTCCAGCAGCACCCGCGCCGCATCCACCCGCGCCCGCTCGACAAACTCGGCCGGGGTGATTTTCGCTTCCCTGGCAAACACGCGGGAAAAGTTGCGTGCACTCATGTTGGCGGCATTGGCCAGGTCGGCGATGGTCAGGTCGCCGGTCAAGTTCGCCAACACGTAATGCTGAACCATTGCCACGGCAGAGGTGGGTTCCGCGTGAGGCGTTAGAAACGGGCTGAACTGTGACTGCCCGCCCGAGCGCTGGGTGAACACCACCAGTCGTTTTGCCACGCTCAAGGCCACGTCCGGCCCGTGATCGCGCCCCAGCAGATACAGCGACAGATCGATCCCGGCCGTTACTCCCGCCGAGGTGAACAGCTCGCCGTCCTGAACGTAAAGCCGATCGGCCTCCACTTGGGTTGCCGGACACAGCTCAGCCAATGCAGTGGCATCGCCCCAATGGGTGGTCACGGTTCGCCCTTCCAGCAATCCTGCCCGGGCGAGCATGAACGCGCCATTGCAGATCGAACCAAAACGCTGCGCCCGCGCGCTGGCATCGCGCAGCCAGGCATCAAACGCAGCGCCGAAGGCCATGAAGGGCAATTGCGGTCCACCGGCCACCAGTAGCAAGTCATAAGGCTCCAGCGCTTCGCTGAAATGCCGGTGGGCGTTCAGCGCCAAACCATTGGAGCACGTCATCACCCCGCGCTCCACGCCAATGACCTCGAGCCGGTAGTGATGCTCGGGGGCGAGGAAGCGGTTGGCTTCGGAAAACACATCCATGGGGCCGGTGACATCCAGCGATTGGACGCCGGTGAAGACCACGATGGCGACGGTTTTCTGCATGGCTCAAATACACCTTCAACATTGAAAGAGATCACTCGCCACCCTATCCAAACGACGTCCAACAAGCGAGGTTGGCACGATATGCATGCTCATTGGCAAGGATCGCAGCCATGGATCGATTGTTCCGTTTGCGGGCCGCGAACAGACTTTAACCCTCAGCGCCGCCCCGGCGCTTACCTTGAGGAAAAGCCCATGAGCACCACCATCGCCGGCATCAAGATCCCCGACAGCGCCTTGGCCAAAGCAACCACCGAATACATCCGCGACATCGAATCCGACCTGCTCTATCACCACTCGCGCCGGGTGTTTCTGTTCGGCGCGCTGAGCGGCGAGCGCAAGCAACTGGCCTACAACCCGGAGCTACTGTATGTAGGCGCGATGTTCCATGACCTGGGCCTGATGGAAGGTTATCGCAGCGACAACGAACGTTTCGAAGTCGACGGCGCCAACGCGGCAGCGGCGTTTCTCAAGCCTTACGGGTTGAGCGATGACGACATCGAGCAGGTCTGGCTGTCGATCGCGCTGCACACTACGCCGGGCGTGCCGCAACACCTGCGGCCGACCGTGGCGCTGGTGACCGCAGGTGTTGAAATGGACGTGTTGGGTATGGACTACGCGGCGTTTTCCACCGTGCAGCGTGAGGCGGTGGTGCATGCGCATCCACGGGGCGAAGGGTTCAAGGAGTGCATCATCTGCGCCTTTGCCGACGGCTTGCGCCATCGTCCGCAGACCACGTTCGGCAATGTGAAGACCGATGTATTGATGGATCAGGAGCCGGGGTTCAAGCCGATGAACTTTGTCGAGGTCATCCGCAAATCGCCTTGGGTGGCGTGAACGCCAAAAAAACCTGTGGGAGCGGGCTTGCTCGCGAAGGGGTCGCGTCAGTCAATAGAGATGTCGACTGACACACCGCTTTCGCGAGCAAGCCCGCTCCCACATGAGATCCCGGTTGACCATGATTCTGCGGCCAACCGGTCGAGACTTACGCTGCTTCCGGCTGCGCGCGACGCACGTCCGGTTGCTTCCACGAATCGGCTGCGCTTTCTTCGATGGCTTGCTGGATCGCACGCTTGCGCGCTTCTTCGGCGCGACGGCTGAAGAACCAGACCAGGAAGGTCATCAGCGATACCGCCAGCAGGATCAGACTGGCCACGGCGTTGATTTCCGGTTTCACGCCCAGGCGCACCGCCGAGAACACTTCCATCGGCAAGGTGGTGGAACCCGGGCCCGAGACGAAGCTCGCCAGTACCAGGTCATCCAGCGACAGGGCAAACGACATCATGCCGCCGGCGCCCAGGGAGGGTGCGATCATCGGGATGGTGATCAGGAAGAACACCTTCCACGGCCGCGCACCCAGGTCCATGGCCGCTTCTTCGATGGACAGGTCCAGTTCACGCAAGCGCGCCGACACCACCACCGCCACATACGCCGCACAGAACGTGGTGTGGGCGATCCAGATGGTGACGACGCCACGCTCTTGTGGCCAGCCGATCATCTGCGCCATGGCCACGAACAGCAGCAACAGCGACAGACCGGTGATCACCTCAGGCATTACCAGTGGCGCTGTCACCAGGCCACCGAACAGGGTGCGACCCTTGAAGTGGGTGATCCGGGTCAGCACGAACGCCGCCAGCGTACCCAGCGCCACCGCGGCAATCGCCGTGTAGCAGGCGATTTCCAGCGAGCGCACCACCGAACCCATCAGTTGGGTGTTGTCCATCAGGCCGACGTACCACTTGATCGACCAGCCGCCCCACACCGTCACCAGTTTCGAGGCGTTGAACGAGTAGATCACCAGGATCAGCATCGGCGCGTAGATGAACAGCAATCCCGCGACCAGCATGAAACTCGAGAAACGGAAGCGCTTCATTCCTTGCCCTCCATCTCTTTGGCCTGGCTACGGTTGAACAGGATGATCGGCACGATCAGGATCGCCAGCATCACCACCGCCAGGGCGGATGCCACCGGCCAGTCACGGTTGTTGAAGAATTCTTGCCAGAGCACTTTACCGATCATCAGGGTCTCCGGACCGCCGAGCAGTTCCGGGATCACGAACTCACCCACGACCGGGATGAACACCAGCATGCAGCCGGCGATGATGCCGTTCTTGGACAGCGGAATGGTGATCTTCCAGAAGCTGTTGAAGGTGCTCGAACCCAAGTCGGACGCGGCTTCCAGCAGACTGTTGTCGTGCTTCACCAGGTTGGCGTACAGCGGCAGGATCATGAACGGCAGATAGGAGTAGACGACACCGATGTAGACCGCGAGGTTGGTGTTGAGGATCTGCAGCGGCTCGTCGATCCAGCCCATGGTCATCAGGAAACCGTTGAGCAGGCCGTTGTTGCTGAGGATGCCCATCCACGCATAGACGCGGATCAGGATCGCGGTCCAGGTCGGCATCATGATCAGCAGCACCAGCACCGTTTGCATCTCTTTGCGGGCACTGGCAATGGCGTAGGCCATCGGGTAGCCGATCACCAGGCAGAGGATGGTGCTGATCAGCGCCATCTTCAACGAGCCGAGGTAGGCGGCGATGTACAGCTCGTCGTCGCCGAGCATCGCGTAGTTGCCAAGGTTCAGCAACAGCTGCAGCTTCTGTTCGGCGTAGCTGTAGATCTCGGTGTACGGCGGAATGGCCACGTCGGCTTCGGCGAAGCTGATCTTCAGGACGATGAAGAACGGCAGCATGAAGAACAGGAACAGCCAGATGAAAGGAACCCCGATGACCAGCTGGCGGCCACCGGGAATTATTCGATTGAGGCGGCGTTTGAATTTGCGCATGTTCATGAGCGAAGTACCACGCCGCTATCGTCTTCCCAATACACGTAGACCTGGTCACCCCAGGTCGGCCGCTGGCCACGGCGCTCGGCGTTGGCGACGAACGACTGGACGATCTTGCCGCTCGGCAATTCGACGTAGAACACCGAGTGACCACCCAGGTAGGCGATGTCATGGACCTTGCCGCTGGACCAGTTGTATTCGCAGGTCGGCATGGTCGGGGTGACGAGCAGTTTCTCCGGACGGATCGCGTAGGTCACGGACTTGTCCTGCACCGAAGTGCTGATGCCGTGGCCGACATAGATCTTGCGGTCAAGGTCCTTGCAGGTGATGATCGCGTGGCCCTCGGCATCGTCGATCACTTCTCCGTCGAAGATGTTGACGTTGCCGATGAACTCGCAGACCAGGCGGCTGGTCGGGGTTTCGTAGATGTCGATCGGGCTACCGATCTGGGCGATCCAACCCAGGTGCATGATCGCGATGCGCTCGGCCATGGTCATGGCCTCTTCCTGGTCGTGGGTCACCATGACGCAGGTCACACCGACGCGCTCGATGATCTCCACCAGCTCCAGCTGCATTTGCGAACGCAGTTTTTTATCCAGCGCGCCCATCGGTTCGTCGAGCAGCAGCAGCTTCGGACGCTTGGCCAGCGAACGAGCCAGGGCCACACGCTGGCGCTGGCCGCCGGACAACTGATGCGGTTTGCGCTTGGCGTACTGGCTCATCTGCACCAGCTTGAGCATGTCGGCCACGCGGGCATCGATTTCGGCGGCCGGCAGTTTGTCCTGCTTGAGGCCAAAGGCGATGTTCTGCGCCACGGTCATGTGCGGGAACAGGGCGTACGACTGGAACATCATGTTGATCGGCCGCTCGTAGGGCGGCATGTCGGTGATGTCTACGCCATCGAGGAAGATTCGCCCCTCGGTCGGTCGTTCGAAGCCGGCCAGCATGCGCAGCAAGGTGGATTTGCCCGATCCCGAACCGCCGAGCAAGGCGAAAATCTCGCCTTTCTTGATTTCCAGGGACACGTCGTCCACGGCAATCGTCTCGTCGAACTTCTTCGTGACCCGGTCGATTTTGACCAGCACCTGTTTAGGTGACTGGTCGCCCTCGAGGGCTTTCTTATAGGCGCCGGAGGCAACTGCCATTTACGAAACTCCCAGAAAAAAAGAGTGCAGTTCGCTCAAGGTGAGCCAACCTTGGATAGTTTGAGCCTTGAAGCTATTTACCCGACTTGACCTTGGTCCAGCTGCGGGTCATCAAACGTTGAATGTTTGGCGGTAGTTCGATGGACACGTAGGTCTTGTCGAGTACCGATTGCGGTGGATAAACCGATTCGTCGGTGCGAATCGACTGTTCCATCAGTTTGTCCGACGCCGGATTAGGGTTGGCGTAGCCGACATAGTCACTGACTTGCGCGATCACCTCGGGTTTCAACAGATAGTTGATGAACGCGTGGGCTTCCTTGACGTTGGCGGCGTCCTTGGGAATCGCCAGCATGTCGAACCACAGCGCGCCGCCTTCCTTGGGAATCGAATAGACGATGTCCACGCCTTTCTTGGCTTCAGCCGCACGGTTGCGGGCCTGGAACATGTCGCCGGAGAAGCCGATTGCAACACAGATGTCGCCGTTGGCCAGGTCCGCGATGTATTTGGAGGAGTGGAAGTAAGTCACGTAAGGCCGCACGGCCAGTAACTTGGCCTCAGCCTTTTTGTAGTCTTCGGGGTTGGTGCTGTTGGGGTCCAGGCCCAGGTAGTTGAGGACCGTGGGCATCATTTCATCGGCGGAATCGAGGAACGCCACGCCGCAGCTTTGCAGCTTCTTGATGTTCTCCGGCTCGAAGACCGCGGCCCAGGAGTCGATCTTGTCGACGCCCAGCGCAGCCTTGATCTTTTCGGGGTTGTAGCCAATGCCGTTGGTGCCCCACAGGTATGGCACGGCGTACAGGTTACCCGGATCGTTTTGCTCCAGGCGCTTGAGCAGCACCGGGTCGAGGTTGGAATAGTTCGGCAACTTCGACTTGTCGAGCTTCTGGAAAGCCCCGGCCTTGATCTGCTTGCCAAGGAAATGGTTGGACGGCACTACCACGTCGTAACCGGTGCGCCCGGCCAGCAACTTGCCTTCCAGGGTTTCGTTGGAATCGAATACGTCATAAACCGGTTTGATCCCGGTCTCTTTCTGGAAGTCGGCCAGGGTGGTCTCGCCGATGTAATCCGACCAGTTATAAATATGCACGGTACCGGCAGCCTGGACACTGGCAGCGAGTGTCAGTCCGGCGCCGAACAACATGGCATTGCGCAACAGAGAAAAAATAGGCAAGTGGAGGTCCTCTAAAATGAGTTGGGCTCAAGTTGCCCGCGTTACATGGCAGCGTTGGCTGCCTGGCAACAAAACCGGCGCGCAACTTACCCTCGAAAAACCGTTCCAGCAAAACTTTCTGTCATTTAATTAATCCTGCAGTCGCCGCCGCCCAGGTGGCGACCACAGGATGTTGCATCAAACCGGCTTATTTACCGGATTTGATCTTGGTCCAGCTGCGAGTCATATCACGCTGGGTGGCCGCTGGCAGATCGGCGATGGCATACAGCTTGGCCTGCACGTCAGCTGGCGGGTAGATGCCTGGATCGCTGGTGATGTCTTTCTCTACCAGAGCTGTTGCAGCGGCGTTACCGTTCGGGAAACGTACGGCGTTGGTGATGCCGGCCATGACTTCAGGCTTCTGCAGGAAGGTCATGAACTTGTAGGCGCCTTCAACGTTTTCGGCATCTTTAGGGATGGCGACCATGTCGAAGAAGCTGCCAGCGCCTTCCTTCGGAATGGCGTAGCTGACTTTGACCTTGTCACCGGCCTCGGCGGCACGGGACTTGGCCTGCTGCACGTCACCCGAGTAGCCGACTGCTACGCAGATGTTGCCGTTTGCCAGGTCCGAGATGTACTTGGAGGAGTGGAAATAGGTGATCGAAGGACGAATCTTGAGGAACAGATCTTCGGCTTTCTTGATGTCTTCTTTTTTCTGGGTGTCGGTAGGCAGGCCCAGGTAGTGCAGCGCGACCGGGAGCATTTCGGTCGGCGAATCGAGGAAGCTCACACCGCAGCCCTTGAGCTTGGCGATATTTTCCGGCTTGAGCAGTACGTCCCAGGAGTCGATGGTGTCGACGCCCAGCGCAGCCTTGACCTTCTCCGGGTTGTAACCGATGCCGATCGAGCCCCACATGTACGGGAAAGCGTGCTTGTTGCCCGGGTCGCTGATCGACACGGCCTTGAGCAGGTCCTGGTTCAGGTTCTTCCAGTTAGGCAGCTTGGACTGGTCCAGTTCCTGATAAACGCCTGCTTTGATCTGCTTGGCCAGGAAGTTGTTCGACGGCACGACCACGTCGTAGCCGGACTTGCCTGCCAGCAATTTGGCTTCCAGGGTTTCGTTGCTGTCGAATACGTCGTAGACGACCTTGATCCCGGACTCTTTCTCGAAGTTGGCGATGGTGTCCGGAGCGATGTAGTCGGACCAGTTATAGACGTGCAGTACTTTGTCGTCCGCGTGAACCGCACCCGCCATCATGCCCGCTACGGACAAAGCGAGAAGTGTCTTGCCAGCAAGCTTTTTTCCTAATGCCTTCATGCGTAATGCTCCAAATTTTTCTTTTTTGAACCACTTTGTTCAGCGGCCGAACCCGGACAACTGGAACTGCGGCTAGTCTGGCAAGATCCGAGGCGGTCTTTCAAGGAAAGGCCAAGCTTTCTAACGGCCCTGAGCGAAAGTTTCATGACTGCCGCTCAGAGCCTAGCACTTAGGCCTGCAACGCACTCAGGGTCAGGTCCAGGCACTTGCGCGCCTTGGTCACCAACTCATCGATTTCCGCCGGTGTGATCACCAGCGGTGGCGCGATGATCATGGTGTCGCCCACGGCACGCATGATCAGCCCGTTATCGAAGCAGAACTGTCGGCAGATCATGCCGACGCCCTTGCCTTCATAGCGCTTGCGAGTGGCCTTGTCCTGAACCAGTTCGATCGCCCCCAGCAGACCGACCCCACGAACTTCCCCAACCAGGGGATGATCGTTCAGTTCGCGCAAACGTTTTTGCAAATACGGTGCCGTTTCAGCGTGCACGCGCTCGATAATTTTTTCATCGCGCATGATGCGGATGTTTTCCAGCGCCACCGCAGCGGCCACCGGGTGCCCGGAATAGGTGAAGCCGTGGTTGAAATCGCCGCCCTCGTTGAGCACGTCCACCACTTCGTCGCGCACGATCAGGCCACCCATGGGGATGTAGCCGGAGGTCAGGCCCTTGGCGATGGTCATCATGTCCGGCTTGAGGTCGTAGAAATCACTGCCGAACCATTCGCCGGTGCGGCCGAAACCGCAGATCACTTCGTCGGCCACGAACAGGATGTCGTACTTGGCGAGGATTTCCTTGATGCGCGGCCAGTAGCTGTCTGGCGGAATGATCACGCCGCCAGCGCCCTGGATTGGCTCGGCAATAAAGGCCCCCACGTTGTCTACGCCGACTTCGAGGATCTTCTCTTCCAGCTGATTGGCCGCCCAGATCCCGAACTCTTCAGGGGTCATGTCGCCGCCTTCGGCGAACCAGTACGGCTGGGCGATGTGGACGATGCCCGGAATCGGCAGGTCGCCCTGTTCGTGCATGTAGGTCATGCCGCCCAGGCTCGCGCCGGCCACGGTGGAACCGTGATAGCCGTTCTTGCGGCTGATGATGACCTTCTTGTTCGGCTGGCCCTTGATCGCCCAATAGTGACGAACCATGCGCAACATGGTGTCGTTGCCTTCAGAGCCGGAACCGGTGAAGAACACGTGGTTCATGCCTTCTGGCGCGACATCGGCGATGGCCTTCGCCAACTCCAGTACCGGCGGGTGGGCGGTCTGGAAGAACAGGTTGTAATACGGCAACTCACGCATCTGCTTGCTGGCGGCATCGGCCAGTTCGTCGCGGCCATAACCGATGGCCACGCACCACAGCCCGGCCATGCCGTCGAGGATCTTGTTGCCTTCGCTGTCCCACAGGTAGACACCCTTGGCGTTGGTGATGATCCGCGGGCCTTTCTCTTTCAGCTGCTTGAAGTCGCTGAACGGAGCCAGGTGGTGATCATTGCTCAGGGTTTGCCATTCACGGGTTTGCGGATTGTTGCTGGTCATACCAATCTCCTAAAAAATCCAGGTGAGAGCGCCACCCGACAACGGTGGCGCCCGGCGCATCAGACGGCAAAAAGCAGGAATTCCCGTTCCCACGAACTGATGACGCGCTTGAAGTTTTCATGCTCGGCCCGCTTGACCGCGACGTAGCCAGTGATGAAAGTCTTGCCCAGGTAGCGCTCGATGGTGGCGCTGTTTTCCATGCGCTCGAGCGCGTCCTCGATGGTCAGTGGCAGGCGCAGGTTGCGGCGCTCGTAACCACGGCCCACCACCGGTGCGCTCGGGTTCAAGCCTTCGACCATGCCGATGTAGCCGCACAGCAGGCTCGCGGCAATGGCCAGGTACGGGTTGGCATCGGCACCCGGCAGGCGGTTTTCCACGCGACGGTTCTGTGGCCCTGCATCCGGTACCCGCAGGCCCACGGTGCGGTTCTCTTCGCCCCACTCCACGTTCACCGGCGCCGAGGTGTCCGGCAGGAAGCGGCGGAACGAGTTGACGTTGGGGGCAAACAGCGGCAATAGCTCGGGAATCAGCTTCTGCAAACCACCGATGTGGTTCAGGAACAGCTGGCTCATGGTCCCGTCTTCATTGGAGAAGATGTTCTTGCCGGTCTCGATGTCGATGATGCTCTGGTGCAGGTGCATGGCGCTGCCAGGCTCGCCGGTCATCGGCTTGGCCATGAAGGTCGCGGCCACGTTGTGCTTGAGCGCAGCCTCGCGCATGGTGCGCTTGAACACCAGGATCTGGTCCGCCAGGGACAAGGCATCGCCGTGACGGAAGTTGATCTCCATCTGCGCCGTGCCGTCCTCGTGGATCAGCGTGTCGAGGTCCAGTTCCTGCAATTCGCACCAGTCATAAACGTCCTCGAACAGCGGGTCGAACTCATTCGCCGCCTCGATGGAGAACGACTGGCGACCGATTTCCGGGCGACCGGAACGGCCGATCGGTGGCTGCAGCGGATAATCCGGGTCGTCACTGCGCTTGGTCAGGTAGAACTCCATCTCCGGCGCCACGATGGGCTGCCAGCCCCTGTCGGCATAGAGCTTGAGGACTTTCTTGAGCACGTTGCGCGGTGACAGCTCGATCGGGTTGCCCTGCTTGTCGTAGGTGTCGTGGATCACCTGGGCGGTCGGTTCGACGGCCCAAGGCACCAGGTACACCGCGTTGTGGTCGGGGCGGCAGATCATGTCGATGTCGGCCGGGTCGAGCAGTTCGTAATAGATGTCGTCTTCGACGTAATCGCCGGTCACGGTCTGCAACAGAACGCTCTCAGGCAGGCGCATGCCCTTTTCGGCGATGAATTTGTTGGTCGGCGAGATCTTGCCCCGGGTGATCCCGGTCAAGTCGGCGATCATGCATTCGACTTCTGTGATCTTGTGGTCTTTCAACCAATCGGTGAGCTGGTCGAGGTTGTTACTCATAAATGCCTCTAGGCTTTGAGTTTCCTGGCTCTTCAGAGTCAGGCGATAGTTGACGCATCGGCGTCGCGTTGAAATGCAAGTTTGCGCCAGGCTATCGTGCTTGTGTGTACTTCTGCGCATGACAGGCGTGCAGAATCGCGAGCGGTGACCTGCACGATGGCCGAGCCGCTATTGTGAATCGGTTCTATATTGAATGGAGTAACCGTAATGGGTGTGCCGTCGACGCCGTCCAGAATATCGGACAGAGACGGCTGATTCGCCAGGGACGGGAGGATCGCCGACAGGCCCGAAGCCGCTGCGGCCACGGCGCTGACGCAGATGTCGCCACTGATGTGATGAGCATGCAGACCGATCTGCGAAGAGCAGGCGGTGACGCCGATGATCGGCAGGCGATACATGAAACACCCCGGTATTATTGCTGTTATGGGTTTGATTCGAGCTTAGCCTTGTTCATTTTTTTACACAACACCCCCGTAAAAAATACAACACGGCCCGCTCAAGCCTGCGGGCGTCAAACGGCCAAGGGCTATAAAAACGCCCCAAAGAGCCTCAAAAAAGCCACGCGAGCGCTTTTTTAGGGCAAAAAAGGCCTCGCTTGACTTCGGCAAGCCGTTCGGGTTGACTGGAATCCGAAAAGATCAATGATTGATATTTTTAACAACAAAGGTGTTGCATCATGTCGGTACCCCCGCGTGCCGTTCAGCTTAACGAAGCGAACGCGTTCCTTAAGGAACATCCTGAGGTTCTGTACGTTGACCTTCTGATTGCGGATATGAATGGTGTGGTGCGCGGCAAGCGCATCGAACGCACCAGCCTCCACAAGGTTTACGAGAAAGGCATCAACCTGCCGGCCTCTCTATTTGCTCTGGATATCAATGGCTCCACGGTGGAAAGCACCGGCCTGGGCCTGGACATCGGCGACGCCGATCGAATCTGCTATCCAATCCCCGATACCCTGTGCAACGAGCCATGGCAGAAGCGCCCCACCGCGCAACTGTTGATGACCATGCACGAACTCGAAGGTGATCCTTTCTTCGCCGACCCACGCGAAGTCCTGCGACAAGTCGTGACCAAGTTCGATGAACTGGGCCTGACCATCTGCGCCGCGTTCGAACTGGAGTTCTACCTGATCGACCAGGAGAACGTGAACGGTCGTCCGCAACCGCCGCGCTCGCCGATCTCCGGCAAACGTCCGCACTCGACACAGGTCTACCTGATCGACGACCTCGACGAATACGTCGACTGCCTCCAGGACATTCTGGAAGGTGCGAAAGAGCAAGGCATCCCGGCCGACGCCATCGTCAAGGAAAGTGCCCCGGCGCAGTTCGAAGTGAACCTGCACCACGTCGCCGACCCGATCAAGGCCTGCGACTACGCGGTACTGCTCAAGCGCCTGATCAAGAACATCGCCTACGACCATGAAATGGACACCACCTTCATGGCCAAGCCTTACCCGGGCCAGGCGGGCAACGGGCTGCACGTACACATTTCGATTCTCGACAAGGACGGCAAGAATATTTTTGCCAGTGAGGATCCCGAGCAGAACGCCGCGCTGCGTCACGCGATCGGCGGTGTGCTCGAGACCCTACCGGCGCAGATGGCTTTCCTCTGCCCGAACGTCAACTCCTACCGTCGATTCGGTGCGCAGTTCTATGTGCCGAACTCACCGTGCTGGGGCCTGGACAACCGCACCGTGGCAATTCGCGTACCTACCGGCTCCGCCGATGCCGTGCGTATCGAACACCGTGTGGCCGGCGCCGATGCCAACCCTTACCTGCTGATGGCTTCGGTCCTGGCAGGCGTGCACCACGGCCTGGTCAACAAGATCGAGCCGAATGCGCCGGTGGAAGGCAACAGCTACGAGCAGAACGAGCAGAGCCTGCCGAACAACCTGCGCGATGCATTGCGCGAGCTGGACGACAGCGAAGTCATGGCCAAGTACATCGATCCGAAATACATCGATATCTTCGTGGCCTGCAAGGAAAGCGAGCTGGAGGAGTTTGAACACTCCATCTCCGACCTTGAGTACAACTGGTACCTGCATACCGTTTAAGCGGCTGCAGTAAAAAAACGCCGCCGGCTGTTAAAAGCCTGCGGCGTTTTTTATGGGTAATTTCAGTAGAACCGAGTCGCCTGCTTCGCGAGCAAGCCCGCTCCCACATTTGTCCTGCGTACACAGTTCAAGTGTGGGAGCGGGCTTGCTCGCGAAGGCGTCCTGGCAGACAACACAGATACCTGCTCGTACAATGCCCCCTGCCCCGCAGGAGACTCCAATGACGCGCACCGCCACCGCTCGCAAACCCCGCGCCCGCAGCCAGGCCCGGATCGATTCGATACTCGATGCCGCCCGCACGCTGCTGGCCGCCGAGGGCGTGGCCAGTCTGTCGATCTACAGCGTCGCCGAACGCGCGCAGATCCCGCCTTCCTCCGTCTACCACTTCTTCGCCAGCGTCCCGTCCCTGCTCGAAGCGCTGACGGCCGACGTCCATGCGGCCTTCCGCGCCTGCCTGCAAGCGCCCATCGACCATCACGCCTTGAGTGGCTGGCGTGACCTGTCGCGGCTGGTGGAGCAACGCATGCTGGAGATCTACAGCGAAGACGCCGCCGCCCGCCAACTGATCCTCGCCCAGCACGGCCTGACCGAAGTCACCCAGGCCGACCGCCAGCACGACATCGAACTGGGCGACCTGATGCAGAAACTCTTCGACCACCACTTCGAGCTGCCGAAGCTGCCGGGTGATGTCGATGTGTTTGCCCTGGCCATGGAGCTCGGGGACCGGGTGTATGCACGCTCGGTGCAGCAGCACGGGCAGATCACGCCGCGCATGGCCGAAGAAGGAATGCGGGTGTTTGATGCGTACCTGGGGCTGTATTTACCGCCTTACCTGCCCAAGCGCGCTGTACCTGCCTGATCTTTATACGCCGCACTGGCCCCATCGCGAGCAGGCTCGCTCCCACAGTGGGCTGGTGCTGAACACACATTGTGTGGCCAACCCAAAAACCTGTGGGAGCGAGCCTGCTCGCGAAGGCCGCGCCGCGGTCTCACTGACTGCCCACGCCCTCACAACTTGGCGATCGACACCTCGGTGGATTTCACGAACGCGATCACTTCGCTGCCCACCGCCAGTTCCAGCTCTTTCACCGAACGCGTGGTGATCACCGACGTGACGATCCCGGACGCGGTCTGCACGTCGATTTCCGACAGCACATCGCCCAGGACGATTTCCTTGATGGAGCCTTTGAACTGGTTGCGTACGTTGATGGCCTTGATAGTCATGATGTTGATTCCTGTCGTTGATTGAGGCTTGAGTTATTGAGCCCAACGCAACTGCGTAGGCAAGGGTGAAACAGGTTCCGGCTCCGGCGGTTGGCCGGGCAGTGACAGCACGCGGTTGAGCACTTCGGTTTCCAGCGCCGCCAACCGATGGGAGCCGCGAACCCGAGGGCGCGGCAGTTCCACGTGCAGGTCGAGGCCCACTTCGCCGTCTTCGATCAGGATCACCCGATCGGCAATCGCCACCGCTTCACTGACGTCGTGGGTCACCAGCAGCACGGTGAAGCCGTGCTGTTGCCAGAGCCGTTCGATCAGTTGCTGCATCTCGATTCGAGTGAGCGCTTCCAGGGCCCCCAATGGCTCGTCGAGCAGCAGCAAGCGCGGTTGGTGGATCAATGCGCGAGCCAACGCCACTCGTTGCTTCTGCCCACCGGACAGGGCCGCCGGCCACTCGTTGGCGCGATCCGCCAAGCCGACCGCTTCCAGCGCTTCCAGCGCCTTTGGCCGCCAGTTGCCCTTGAGACCTAGGCCGACGTTGTCGATGATCTTTTTCCACGGCAGCAGACGCGCTTCCTGGAACATCAAGCGGGTGTCTTCCCGCGCCTCACTCAGCGGCGCGGAACCGGCCAGCAATTCACCGCCGGTAGGTTGATCGAGACCAGCCAGCAAACGCAGCAAGGTACTTTTTCCACAGCCACTGCGACCGACCACCGCGACGAACTGACCCGCCGGAATGTGCAGGTCGATCTCACGCAGCACCTGCCGCGAGCCGAAGGTTTTTTGCAGCTTGCGCACCGCCAGCGGAATTCCGCGCAGCAGGCGTGGAGGTTGCTCCGCAGTCATGCGGCACCTCCCTTGACGACCTGATAAGCCGGATGCCAGCGCAGCCACACACGCTCGAGTCCACGGGCGGCGAGGTCGGCCAGTTTGCCGAGCACCGCGTACAGCAGAATCGCCAGCACCACCACGTCGGTCTGCAGGAACTCCCGAGCGTTCATTGCCAGGTAGCCGATGCCGGAGCTGGCGGAAATGGTTTCCGCGACGATCAGGGTCAGCCACATGAAACCCAGGGCAAACCGCACACCGACCAGGATCGAAGGCAGCGCACCCGGCAGGATCACCTGGCGGAACAGGCTGAAGCCGGACAACCCATAGCTGCGGGACATCTCCACCAACGCCGGATCGACGTTGCGGATGCCGTGATAGGTGTTGAGATAGATCGGGAACAAGGTGCCCAGGGCCACCAGGAAAATCTTCGCCGACTCGTCGATGCCGAACCACAGGATCACCAGTGGGATCAGCGCCAGGTGTGGCACGTTGCGGATCATCTGCACCGAGCTATCGAGCAGGCGCTCACCCCATTTCGACAGACCGGTGATAAAACCCAGGGTCAGGCCGATGCCGCCGCCAATGGCGAAACCCAGCGCCGCGCGCCAGCCGCTGATTGCCAGGTGCGTCCAGATTTCGCCGCTGCGCACCAGTTCCACACCGGCTTCGATCACGGCAATCGGCGCCGGCAGGATCCGCGTCGACAACCAGCCCGCCGACACCGACAGCTGCCACACCGCCAACAGCAGGACCGGTAATGCCCAGGGAGCAAGGCTGTGAATGATCTTCTTCATGGCGCGCCTCAGCTCTGGGACGCGGCTTTCGGGAGAATGTCGTTGGCGACCATCTCGCCAAACGGGCTGACGTAACCCGCGCTTTTCGGCAGCTCCGGACGTTCGATGTCCAGGTGCGGGAACAGCAGTTCGGCGACGCGATACGACTCTTCCAGGTGTGGGTAACCGGAGAAGATAAAAGTGTCGATGCCCAAGTCCGCGTATTCCTTCACGCGCGCCGCAACGGTTGGGCCGTCACCCACCAGCGCCGTACCGGCACCGCCGCGCACCAGGCCAACGCCGGCCCACAGGTTGGGGCTGACTTCGAGGTTGTCGCGATTGCCGCCGTGCAGCGCAGCCATGCGTTGCTGGCCAACGGAGTCGAAGCGCGCCAGCGAAGCCTGGGCGCGAGCGATGGTGTCGTCGTCCAGGTGCGAAATCAGGCGATCGGCCGCTTGCCAGGCCTCGGCGTTGGTTTCGCGCACGATCACATGCAGACGAATCCCGAAGCGCACGGTGCGCCCCAGCTTGGCAGCCTTGTCGCGCACCTGGGCGATTTTCTCGGCAACGGCAGCCGGTGGCTCCCCCCAGGTCAGGACCATTTCGACCTGCTCGGCCGCGAGGTCCTGGGCCGCTTCCGACGAGCCGCCGAAGTACAGCGGCGGACGCGGTTGCTGGATCGGCGGATAGAGCAACTTGGCGCCCTTCACGCTGATGTGCTGCCCGTCGTAATCAACGGTTTCGCCTTCCAGCACCCGACGCCAGATGCGGGTGAATTCCACCGAGGCCTGGTAGCGCTCTTCGTGGCTGAGGAACAGACCGTCACCGGCCAACTCTTCCGGATCACCGCCGGTCACCAGGTTGAACAGCGCACGGCCGCCGGACAGGCGATCCAGGGTCGCAGCCTGCCGTGCCGCCACCGTCGGGGAAATGATCCCGGGGCGCAGGGCGACGAGGAATTTCAAACGCTGGGTCACCGGGATCAGCGACGCCGCCACCAACCACGAGTCTTCGCAGGAGCGCCCGGTGGGAATAAGCACTCCGCCGAAACCCAGGCGATCCGCCGCTTGCGCGACCTGTTGCAGGTAACCGTGGTCGACGGCGCGAGCGCCTTCGGCGGTGCCAAGGTAATGGCCGTCGCCGTGGGTAGGCAGGAACCAGAAGATATTGAGGCTCATGGAGTGGTCTCCTTGGGGGAATCGGATTTTTACTGGGCTTTCGCAACGGCCGCCGGAGGCGTCCAGATCACGTCCTTGATGCGGAGCGGCTTGGGAATCAGCTTGAGCTGATAGAAGCTGTCGGCGATTTTCTGCTGGGCGGCGACCACGTCCGGGGTCAGGAACAGCGCGCCATAGCCCTGGCGCTTCACCGACTTCAGGGTGATGTCGGCCGGCAGGCCGAGCAGTGGCGAAACCTGCTGGGTCACGTCTTCAGGATTGGCTTTGGACCATTCGCCGACCGCGCGCACTTCCTCCACGAGGGTCTTGATCACCTCCGGGTTTTTCTGCGCATAGGGCTTGGTAGCGAGGTAGAACTGGTGGTTGTCGACGATGCCCTGGCCATCGCGCAGGGTGTGCGCTTGCAGCTGCTGTTCGGCGGCCGCCTGGTACGGGTCCCAGATGACCCAGGCATCGACGCTGCCACGCTCGAACGCAGCGCGGGCATCGGCCGGCGGCAGGAAAACAGTCTGGATATCGGTGTACTTGAGGCCGGCGTCTTCCAGGGCGCGCACCAGCAGGTAGTGCACATTGGAGCCTTTGTTCAGGACGACTTTCTTGCCCTTGAGGTCCTTCACCGATTTGATCGGCGAGTCCTTCGGCACCAGGATCGCTTCACTGTGCGGTGCTGGCGGTTCGTAGGCGACATAGAGCAGATCGGCACCTGCGGCCTGGGCGAACACTGGCGGGGTTTCGCCGGTGACGCCGAAGTCGATGGAGCCGACGTTCAGGCCTTCGAGCAATTGCGGGCCACCGGGGAATTCAGTCCATTGCACGTCGACGCCTTGCGCGGCGAGGCGTTTTTCCAGGGTGCCTTTGGCTTTGAGCAGCACCAGGGTGCCGTATTTCTGATAACCGATACGGAGTGTCTCGGCTTGAGCTTGAGTAATGGCGCCGAAGGTGACAGCCGCAGCAAACAGAGCGACCAGACCGCGACGCAAAATGACAGGGCGCATGGCGCTCTCCTTTTTGCAGTTGGGTTTAGGCTGCACCTGCTTGCCCGTTGGCGGGCGAGTAAGGCCAGTACTTCAATTTCAGGTTGTGGCTTAAGTGAGGCTTAAATGCTCCAGCGAGCACTCAACAAACGATCATTCAACAGGTTCGGATCGAGCGGCCGGGGCCGTCGTGCCATGGCGCTGAAAAACAACTCCAGCGACTCAGTCAGTCGTTGTTCCAGTTCCGGCGCCAACTGCGCCAGGGCGCTGCCTTCGCCGTAGGCGATCTGGCTGTCGACGGCGAAAATCCCCTGCAGCAGTTCCTGGGCCTTCAACGCCGACAGCACCGGCTTGAGCGCGTAATCCACCGCCAGCATGTGGGCAATGCTGCCACCCGTGGCCATGGGCAACACCACCTTGTGGCTCAGGGCACGCTCGGGCAGCAGATCCAGCACGGTTTTCAGGGCCCCGGAGAACGAAGCCTTGTACACCGGCGTGGCGATCAACAGGCCGTCGGCGTTTTCAATCTGCTGCAGCAGATCGACGACCTTCGGGCTGTCGAAGCGGGCGTGCAGCAAGTCTTCGGCCGGGAAGTCCCGTACCTGATAACTCACAACCTCCACGCCCCGCTCTTGTAACCAACGTCGAGAGCGATCCAACAGCACCCCGGAACGGGAGCGCTGGCTGGGACTTCCGCCCAGTGAGACAACCAGCATTGGGAGACTTCCTCAAACGGTGTTGGCGATTCGCGGCTTGCGATCTCGCTTTGATGGAGTGACCTTAACAGCTGATTGATATATCCATAAATCATATTTATTCATTTGGTTATTCGTTTAAGAGATATACGAAACAGTTTCTTCCCGGCAAAAAAGCAGGCCGTTAAAACGGCCTGAAATCCCCCTGCTTTATGGAAGCATTTCACTCTGAACGCTGCGTTGCCTGACCCGCCGTCTTCGCGAGCAAACCCGCTGCCACAGGGGTACGCGGTCACTGTGGGAGCGGGCTTGCTCGCGAAAGCGGCATGTGCCAAACCACAAAGCTCAATGACTCATTTGTTCGGCTGCGGCGTCAGGCGCAGGTACGGTTTCACCGCGCGATAGCCCTTGGGAAAACGCTGTCTGATTTCATCTTCATCCTTGAGCGACGGCACGATCACCACCTCATCACCGTCCTGCCAGTTGGCCGGGGTGGCCACCTTGTAGTTGTCGGTGAGTTGCAGCGAATCGATCACCCGCAGGATTTCATTGAAGTTGCGCCCCGTGCTCGCCGGGTAGGTGATGGTCAGCCGGACCTTTTTGTTCGGGTCGATCACAAACAGCGAGCGCACCGTCAGGGTGTCGTTGGCGTTGGGATGGATCAGATCGTACAAGTCCGAGACCTTGCGGTCGGCATCGTCGAGAATCGGGAAATTGACCACGGTATCCTGGGTTTCGTTAATGTCTTCGATCCACCGGTGGTGCGATTCCACCGGGTCGACAGACAGGGCGATGGCCTTGACCCCACGCTTGGCGAATTCATCTTTCAGCTTGGCGGTGAAGCCCAGCTCGGTGGTGCACACCGGCGTGAAGTCGGCCGGGTGGGAGAACAGCACACCCCAGCTATCGCCCAGCCATTGGTGGAACTGGATAGCACCAGCGCTGGAGTTCTGTTCGAAATCGGGGGCGATATCGCCGAGTCTGAGGCCCATGGTGCTGTTCCTTGTGAGTGCTTGATGGGCTCAACTGTGCCTGTATTTTTTATCTGTTAAAAAGAATAAATATCGATTTATTTAGCACTAAAGGAAATATTAAACATCTCTTCACTGGACGTGTGAACGCATCGCGACGAACATCGGCCACAAGGTTCGAGAAGGCCTTGAGTTGCTGCAAAAGAGGGACTTTCAAGGCGGGTTTACGGGGGTGAGCCCGCCTCGAAAACACAAAAGCCCCGCCCGGCGTGATGCCGGGTGGGGCTTTTTTTGCCTGGGTTACCCGAGCGCTATTACAACAGCGGGATCGAGTAGCTGACGATCAGGCGGTTCTCGTCCTGGGAACGCGTGTTCGGCAGATCGGTGCGCCAGGTGGCGTTCTTCCACTGCACGCCGAGGTTTTTCAACGCACCGGACTGCACGACGTAACCCACGGTCAGGTCGCGTTCCCACTCGGAAGCGCCGCTGGCCGCTTCACGACCGGCAGCGTTAACGGTGTCGATGTCGTCGCCATGCAGGTACACCACACCCGCCGTCAGGCCAGGCACGCCGAGCTTGGCGAAGTCATAGGAGTAGCGCGCCTGCCAGGTGCGTTCGCCGGCACGGGCGAACTTCTGGATTTGCGAGTCGGTGATGATGTAGGCCGACGATCCGTCGCCCTGGTTCAGCCACGGGAAATCGCTGCTGCCATTGCTGACCTGGTAACCGCCACCGAAGGTATGACCGGCAACGGTGTAGAGGAACAGGCCGCTGTACAGGTTGTTATCGACCTTGCCTTTACCGCTCGGCGCGTTGTAGTTGCCCGTGGTGTAGTAGAGCGGGTCGTGACCGTTGGCACCATCGTCGGAGCTGTTGAAGTAGCGCAAGTCCGACTTCAACACACCAGGACCGATCGACCAGTTGTGCACCAGGCCCAGGAAGTGTTGCTTGTAGAACTCTTCGAGGTTGCCGTAGTAGTACTGGGCCGTCAGGTCCTTGGTGAGTTTGTAGTCCCCCCCGGCGTAGATGAACTTGTTGCTGTCTCGACCTGTTGAGGCACGGCTGTTGGCGCCGGAGATCGACAATTGCTCGTTGTTGCTCGAGTTACGACCTTTGACCTGCTCGATCTGACCACCGATCAGGGTCAGGTCCTTGATGTCACCCGAGGAGAGTTGGCCACCCTGCCAGGTTTGTGGCAACAGACGACCATCGTTGGTCACGATCACTGGCAGTTTTGGCTGCAGGGTGCCCAATTTCAGCTCGGTCTGGGAGATCTTGGCTTTGGCAGTCAGGCCCAGGCTGGAGAAGTCGTCAACCGCTTCGCCGTTGGACTTGCTCGGGAATACCGTGCCGCCGTAAGAAGACGACGTGGCGCCATTGGTGCCGCCGCCCGAATCCAGCTTCACGCCCAGCAGGCCGATCGCATCGATACCGAAGCCGACAGGACCCTGGGTATAACCGGAGGTGAAACGCAGATCGAAGCCTTGGCCCCATTCTTCGTTTTTGTTCGGACCGGTACCGTCGCGGTAGTCGGTGTTGATGTAGAAGTTGCGCAGCCCCAACGTTGCCTTGCTGTCTTCGATGAAACCGGCGGCGCTTGCCTGCTGCGCCAAAACCCCTACAGCCACAGCCAGGGCCAAGGTGGACTTGTTCATTGTTTCGCTCCTATCGTTTTCTAGTTCCTGGTCCTGGGTCGAATGCCCTGGATCCGCAAGCGCCATTCGCGCCAGACCGTCTTGAGCGGTCGTTTTTTTGGGCCGCGCAGAATACCCGTTCATAATCCTAAAAAGAATTGCAGAATTAATTTTAATCGCATTTAGGAATATGCCCCGACAGCGCAGGCCCGAGGTATCGGCGACAGGCCAATTCTTGGAGTTTTTGGGTTGCGGGATTTGAAAGCTCGATCCGAGGCTTACGGTGCGTGTCGGATAGCCTTACTTTAAGCGCTTGAGAAGAAAGCTAAAAAGAATAAAAAATCATCAGAAACATCGTTTATGGAATATAGAAATGGACGCGAAAAAAAGCCTCGTCCAGTGACGAGGCTTCCGCTACGACTTACTTGAAGGCGTAGGTGTAGTTGAAGATCAGACGGGTCTGGTCCTGGTCGAGGGTGCTGGTGTTGCCACGGTACATGCCGTGACGCAACGTCGTACCAAACCCTTTCAATGCACCCGTTTGAATCACGTAATCCACGCGCAGGTCGGTTTCACGCTCGTTCAGGTCTTTGCCCACGCCGTTGGTGGCCTTGATGTCCTGGCCGTACAAGTAGGCTGCCGAAGCTTTTAAACCGGGCACACCCAACGAGGCGAAGTCGTAGGAGTACTGGCCGTACGAAGTGTTTTCACCGGCACGGATGAAGCTACCCACAGTGGCATCGGTGAAGGAGTAGAAGCTGGCGCCGCCGGCGCCTTCGTTACGACCGTTACCATCGACGACGTTACCCTGGTTCAGGAATACGAAGCCGCCGTCATCGCTGATACGCTGATGGCCAAGCAGGAACGCGCTGCCACCCAGGGAATAGGTGAAGGTGGCGCTCCAGGTCTGGTTATCCACTTCTCCCGGATTCTTGGCGTAGCCATTGTTGTTATTGAAGCGGTAGCCAGGGTCGCCGTTCTTGCCATCGGAACTGCTGTCGAAATAACGAAGATCAGTCTTGAACGACTGGTTGGAGGCGATCGGGTAAACGTGCACCAGGCCGAGGAAATTCTGCTTGTAGTAGTCTTCCAGGTTCGCGTAGTAGTACTGCAGCAACAGGTCTTTGGTGACCTTCCAGTCAGCACCGGCGTAGCGGAACTGGTTGCTTTCCTGAGTACCGCCAGCCACGGCCAGGCCGGTGCTGTTGGAAGAGGCGCGACCGGTCGCGTGCTCCATTTGACCCACGTTGAAGGTCACGTTGTCGATTTCCTTCGAGGTGATGGTGCCACCTTCGAAGGTCTGTGGCAGCACGCGACTGTCGTTGGCGATCAGGATCGGCATGTTTGGCTGCAGGGCGCCACCGAGGTGGGCCTCGGTCTTCGAGATGCGTGCCTTGACGTTGCCCGCCAGACGGCTCCACTCATCCGTTGCCGACCCATCGGAATCGCTAGGGCTGAAGGAGTTGTTGTCTGGGTGATGGCCCTTGCCCCCGTCCAGGTGGATACCGACCAGTGCCTGGGCGTCAAAGCCGAAACCGACAGTGCCTGGGGTATAGCCGGACTGGAAATCGAACTTGAGGCCTTCAGCAGCCTCGCGCTGCCGGTTGGCAGGCGTTTTGGCGCCTTCACGGTTATCGGCGTCGAAGTAATAGGTTCGCGAACTGACCGAAGCCTTGCTGTCTTCGATGAAACCCGCGGCGCCTGCCTGCTGCGCCAAAACCCCTACCGCCACGGCCAGGGCCAAGGTGGACTTGTTCATTGTTTTAGCTCCTCTCGTTTCTAATTCTTGTGTTCCTGGCCCGAAATCGGATGTTCCGGATCCTAAGATGCGCGATTAGCGCCGCAGCGTGACTCACAAGTCAATCGTAACTTTGTGTGTCTACGACCATAGTCTAATCCCCGTTTTTTTGGTCCATGCAGGTCATGAGTTCGTCACAAACCTGAAAAGAAAGAACAAATTCTTTTCTCATACCGTTTAGGAATTTAGCTCACCCTGCTCACCCCCCTCAGGACAGAGCGTCTGCCTCATAAGCTAATTCCTAAATGGTATTTATTAGGCATTTTTTAGATCGATTAGTTTTAGTAGCAATTCCGCCACAAAACTAATCGAAAAGGCCCATGCCATGACGAACAAGCGCGCACTATCCCGGCCATTTGTTACAGTTTGTGTATCGTTGCTGGTTTCTTTTTCCGCCCATGCGGCGAATCTCACAGTGGGTTACCAGACCGGTATCGATCCCAGCAAAGTGCCCCAGGCCGATGGCCTCTACGAAAAAACCATTGGCGAGAAAATCGACTGGCGGCGTTTCAACAGTGGCCCGGAGGTTGTTACAGCCATTGCTTCGGGAGATGTGCAGATCGGCAACCTCGGCTCCAGCCCCCTGGCCGCCGCTGCCTCGCGCAATCTGCCAATTGTCGCGTTCCTCGTTTCCGCGCAAATCAACGCCGCCGAAGCCTTGGTGGTGCGCAATGGCAGTGGTATCGAGAAACCGGAAGATCTGATCGGCAAGACCATCGCCACGCCGTTCGTTTCCACATCCCACTACAGCCTGTTGGGCGCGCTGAAGCACTGGGGCCTGGACGCCTCGAAAGTCAAAGTGGTGAACCTGCAACCGGCGGAAATCGCCGCCGCGTGGAAGCGTGGAGACATCGACGGCGCGTTCGTCTGGTCGCCAGCCCTGGGGGAAATTCGCAAGACCGGCAGGACCTTGACCGATGCCGCGGAGGTCGGCCAATGGGGTGCGCCGACCTTCGAAGTCTGGGTGGCACGCAAGGATTACGCCGAAAAACATCCGGAGGTCGTGGCGAAATTCGCCAAGGTCACTTTGGACTCATTTGCTGACTATGCGGCGCATAAGGACAGCTGGACCGCCGATTCGGTAGCGGTGCAAAAAATCGCCAAACTGACCGGTGCCAACGCTGCGGATGTACCGGAACTGCTGGCTGGGTCCGCGTTCCCGGATGCTCAGGCGCAACAGACCTCCGCCCTTCTGGACGGTGTCACGGCCAAGGCGATTGGCGAGACGGCGAAGTTCTTGAAGGAGCAAGGGAAGGTAGAAACGGTGCTGCCGGACTATTCGCCGTATGTGAGCGCTAAGTTCGTGCAGGAGTAACGCAACACCCCGGTGATGATCATTCCCACGCACCGCGTGGGAACGATCCATCCTGAGGCCGGAGTTACAGGGCTTTTTCGAAGATCTTCGAATTGCGCTGATAGTTGTACAGCGACGCCCGTGCCGACGGCAGGCGATCAACGCTACTTGGCACGAAGCCGCGCTCGCGGAACCAGTGTGCCGTACGAGTGGTGAGGACGAACAAGGTTTTCAAGCCCTGGGCCCGAGCACGGGTTTCAATGCGCTCGAGCAATTCATCACCGCGACCGCCATGACGGTACTCCGGATTCACCGCCAGGCACGCCAGCTCCCCGGCATCGGAATCGGCGATCTGGTAGAGCGCCGCACAGGCGATGATCATGCCCTCACGTTCAACCACGCTGAACTGCTCGATCTCACGCTCGAGCACTTCGCGGGAGCGGCGTACCAGAATGCCCTGCTCTTCCAGCGGGCTGATCAAGTCCAGCAAGCCGCCGACGTCTTCGATGGCCGCTTCGCGCACCACCTCGAATTGCTCCTGGGCCACCAGCGTGCCGCCACCGTCCCGGGTGAATAGTTCGGTCAGCAGCGCACCGTCTTCGGCGTAGCTGACGATATGACTGCGGGCTACGCCACCTCGGCAGGCTTCAGCGGCGGCATCCAGCAGCTCGGCCTGATAGTTGCTGCCCAGGCGCTGCAGATGCGCCGGCACCTGTTGTGGACGCAGTTCGCGTACCAGCCGGCCGTTTTCATCGATCAGGCCAAGGTCGGCACCAAACAGCAGCAGTTTGTCCGCGCTCAGGTCGATGGCCGCGCGCGTGGCGACATCTTCACAAGCGAGGTTGAAAATTTCACCGGTCGGCGAGTAGCCCAGCGGCGACAGCAGCACGATGGAGCGCTCATCCAGCAGGCGATTGATGCCCTTGCGGTCGACCCGACGCACTTCGCCGGTGTGGTGATAGTCGACGCCTTCAAGCACGCCGATCGGCCGTGCGGTCACCAGGTTGCCGCTGGCCACCCGCAGGCGCGAGCCCTGCATGGGCGACGAGGCCATGTCCATGGACAGGCGCGCTTCGATGGCGATGCGCAGTTGACCGACCGCATCGATCACGCACTCCAGCGTCGCGGCATCGGTGATGCGCATTCCGTGGTGGTAATGCGGGGTCAGGCCGCGAGCCTCGAGGCGTGCTTCGATTTGCGGGCGGGAACCGTGCACCAGCACCAGGCGCACGCCCAGGCTGTGCAACAGCACCAGGTCGTGGACGATGTTGCCGAAGTTCGGATGTTCAACGCCATCGCCGGGCAGCATGACGACAAAGGTGCAGTCGCGGTGGGCGTTGATGTAGGGCGAAGCGTGACGAAGCCAATTGACGTATTCGGGCATGAACCTGGGCCTGTAATAAATAGCAGCCGAAAAAAGGGCGAAACAGCAAAACGCACAGCGGGCTGATGGTTATCGTCGGAACAGGCTTGGCGACACGCGCGCTCTCCTCATGAATACGGGTTGGAACACCGGCAATTTATACGGCTTGTCAGCCAAAGCACAGACCCTGTGGGAGCGGGCTTGCTCGCGAAGGCGGTGTATCAGTCAAAATTGATGTAGCTGACATGCTGCCTTCGCGAGCATGCCCGCTCCCACATGGATTGCATTCAACTGACGGTCGTCAGGCAGTAATGTTCAATCAGCTGACGTAATAGATGCACCGTAGGCTGCAAACGTGACATTTCGAGGAATTCCCCCGGTTGGTGGGCGCAAGCGATATCGCCCGGGCCGAGCACCAGTGTTTCGCAGCCAAGGCGCTGAAGATAAGGCGCTTCGGTGCCGAATGCCACTGCTTCAGCAGCATGCCCGGTAAGCTTTTCGGCGATGCGCACCAGTTCGGCATCTTCGGCCTGCTCGAACGGCGGCACGGCGGGGAACAGCGGCGCGTAGTCGATCTTCACCTGATGGCGTTCGGCAATTGGCTTGAGCTTCTGCAGGATCTCGGCACGCAGGACCGTGGGATCCATCCCCGGCAACGGCCGCAGGTCGAATTCGAGTGAACACTGCCCGCAGATGCGATTGGGGTTGTCGCCACCATGGATGCAACCGAAGTTCATGGTCGGCATCGGTACGCTGAACTGCGGGTTACGGAATTGGCGCTGCCACAACAATCGCAGGCCGCGCAGTTCGCCAATGGCATCATGCATGGCTTCGAGCGCGCTGTGGCCCAGGCGCGGGTCTGAGGAGTGGCCGCTCTGCCCGAGGATATCGATGCGTTCCATCATGATGCCCTTGTGCATGCGGATCGGCTTGAGCCCGGTCGGCTCACCGATCACTGCCGCACGCCCCAGCGGCCTTCCTGCCTGAGCCAGCGCCCGGGCACCGGACATCGAGCTTTCTTCATCGCAGGTGGCAAGGATCAGCAGTGGCTGCTTGAACGGTTGGTCGAGCAGCGGCCTGACGGCTTCGATGGCCAGGGCGAAAAAGCCCTTCATGTCGCAACTGCCCAGGCCGACCCAGCGGCCGTCGACTTCAGTCAGCTTCAATGGATCGGTCTGCCACAGCGCGCCATCGAACGGCACGGTGTCACTGTGACCGGCCAGGACCAGCCCGCCGGGGCCGCTGCCGAAACTCGCCAGCAGGTTGAATTTTCCGGGGCTGACTTGCTGGATATCGCAGGCAAAACCCAGGTCGCCGAGCCACGCGGCCAGCAGGTCGATCACCGGGCGGTTGGATTGATCGAGGTTCGCTTGAGTGCAACTGACGGACGGCGCAGCGATCAGTGCAGCGAACTGATCTTTCATGGACGGCAAAGGCATCGCTGACTCCAACTTCCGAATTGAGGACCATCATAGAACCATCTGGCGCCAGGAATAAACCGCCGCGGCGCGGAGGAGCGGTGAGTCCTGTACACTGCACGACCTTGGCAGCCACACATTCCCCCGGCTGCGCTCCCGATCCTGGATTTTCCGGCCATGCAGAAAGAAACCGAAATCAAACTCCGCGTCAGCCGCGAAACCCTCGCCGCCCTGCGCGAGCACCCGTTATTGAAAAAACGCAACAAAAGTGGCTGGGAACGCCGTGAGTTGATGAATCAATACTTCGACACGCCGGAGCGTGACCTGGCCCGGGCCAAAGTCGCCCTGCGCCTGCGCAAGGATGGCGAAGAAGTGATCCAGACCCTCAAGACCCGTGGCCAAAGTGTCGCCGGCCTGTCCGTACGTAACGAGTACGACTGGAACCTGCCCAAGGCCAAGCTCGACCTGAAAAAACTCGACGGTGAGTGCTGGCCAGAAGAACTGGCTGAACTGGACAAGAAAACCCTAAAAGCCATCTTCACCACCGACTTCGTCCGCGAGCGCGCAGAAATCGCCTGGGGCCGTGGCAAGACCAAGGTCGTCATCGAGGCGGCACTGGACCTGGGCCATGTTGTGGTCGGCAAGCAGAAAGAAGAAATCTGCGAACTGGAACTGGAATTGCGCGAAGGCGAACCCGCCGCGCTGTTGGAACTGGCCGCCGAACTGGCCGAGAAACTGGCCCTGATGCCATGCGATATCAGCAAGGCCGAACGTGGCTATCGCCTCTACGACGCCCACAGTTATTCGTTGAGCCTGCCGGCGCCGCAGATCAGCGCCGAAACGCCACTGGACGACGCCTTCGCCGCGCTATGCTGGCACTTGCTGGGCAGCAGCCAGCGCCTGGCCGAGCAGTATCGCTTCAATGGTCACTGGCGCCTGTTGCTGGACTGGGTCGAGAACCTGGCTGAAATGCGTGCGCTGATCAGCAGCCTCGGCCAGGCTGCGCCGCGTCAATCGACCCACGATCTGCGTGTTGCACTCGACGCCTTGCTGGAAGACTGGCGCCCGCTGGTCCAGGCCGGCCTGGACGATGAAGACGTGCGCAAAGCCGCGCCGGAACAATTCCTCGAAGAGCTCGAAGACCCGCGTTGGGGCCTGTTCTCCCTGAACACCTCGCGCTGGTTGCTCGCCCGCACTTGGACCGCCGACCGCAACACCCGCGGCAATCGCCAAGGTGCCGCGCAATTGGGCAGCTGGCTGCCACGCCTGCTGGGCGAAGAAGCCACTTCGCTGCAATTGCAGCGTTACCAGCAACAGCCGGAAGACCTGGCCGAGCAATTGCCGCGCATCGAACGCATCCAGGTCTGGCTGCACCACGCGCGCAACGTGCTGGAGATCCCGGAAATGGATCGGCTGTACGGCGAGCTGAACAAGCTGGCGCAACTGGCAAACGAGCCGATCACCGATGAAACCCTGGATGCGCGCAAGCAACAGGCGATCGCGGTTTATCAGAATCGTGCCTGGAAGATGCTGCTGCGTCTGTAAAACCGCCATCGCTGGCAAGCCAGCTCCTACAGTGAATTTGTGATCGACTCAAATCCTGTAGGAGCCGGCTTGCTGGCGATGGGGCCCGCACACCCACGACAAAATCCTAGACCGGCAAACTGGTGGTCGACTTGATCTCCGACAACGCCACGACCGAGTTCACCTCCTGAATCCCCGGCACCAGCGACAGCTTCTCAAAGAAAAACCGCTCATACGCCTCGATGTCCGCCGCCACGATGCGCAGCATGAAGTCCACTGCCCCCATCAGTACGTAACACTCCAGCACCTCGGGAAACCCGCGAATCGCCTCGGTGAATTCGGTGAAGTTCGAACGGCCATGGGCGTTGAGCTTTACCTGGGCGAAAATTTGCGTGTTCAGGCCGATTTTCTTGCGGTCGAGCAAGGTCACCTGGCCACGAATGATCCCCTCCTCCTTCATCCGCTGGATCCGCCGCCAGCAGGGCGACTGCGAAAGCCCCACCTGCTCGGCAATCTGCGCGCTGGAGAGCGAAGCATCCTCTTGCAGCAAGGCAAGAATCCTGCGGTCGTAGCCGTCCAGTTCGCTGTGCATAAAAAAACCCTCAACTGATAATTCTGTGAATTATACGATTCGCCAAAGCCGCGAAACGGCCAATCATAGATAAGAAATACCCGCCGGCGAATGTAAAAATTTCTCCAATGAACTGGAGACCGAGCATGCCGTACCTGGAAGCCGTAACGACCTCACCCACCCGCTTTGATGCCTGGAATGCCGACAACGCCCACTGTCGCGTTCACTACCAACTGCTGGCCGAAGCAGAACCGGATCTGCTGTGCCGCGCGCTCAACCTGTTCGCCTTGCAGTTTCTGACACCCGAACAGGTGAACGTGCAGCGCCAGCAAGACTTGCTGGCGATCGATGTCGTCATCGACGGATTGAGCTGGCATCGCGCCCAAGTGATTGCGGAAAAACTTCGAAACTTGATCAGCATGTGCTCCGTCGACCTGCAAGCCGCTGATTCGGCATGGGTTGAAGCGGCTCAGGCCGCTGGCTGACAAGACCCGATACGGCTTCGTCGGGTAGTGGCCCAACGGCTTGCAGGGTCACGACTATCCTTTGCGCACTGTCGTTCAAAGGAGCCCGCATGTCCGTACAAATCGCCTTTCAGGACCGCTGGCTGGATCTCAATGATGTGCTGCGTGAACTGGTCGCCCAGGGTTTTGTCAGCCAGGACTCAGCCGAACAGGCGCTCAACGCCCGACGCCGTCACGCCGCCAATGGTCAGATGCACCCGCTGGAGTTTATCGCCGGCCAACACCTGGACGACCTCAGCCGGCCCGGCAAGCACCTCGACCTTGAAAGCCTGACCCTGTGGCTGTCCCAGCAGGCCGGCCAGCCCTACCTGCGTATCGATCCGCTGAAAATCAACGTCGCGGCCGTGACCCCACTGATGTCCTACGCCTTCGCCCAACGCCACAAGATCCTCGCGGTGTCGGTCGATCGCGACGCAGTGACGATCGCCAGCGCCCAGCCTTACGTCACCGCCTGGGAAGCCGACCTGACCCACGTGCTGAAGCTGCCAATCAAGCGCGTGGTGGCCAACCCGGTGGACATCCAGCGTTTCAGCGTCGAGTTCTTTCGCTTGGCCAAATCGGTCACCGGCGCGAACAACGGTGAACAGCCGGTCAACACCCTGGGCAACTTCGAACAGTTGCTCAACCTCGGCGCCAGCGATCAGGAACCCGATGCCAACGACGCGCACATCGTCAATATTGTTGACTGGCTGTTCCAGTACGCCTTCCAGCAGCGCGCCAGCGATATCCACATCGAGCCCCGGCGCGAACAGGGCACGGTGCGCTTTCGCATCGACGGCGTGCTGCACAACGTCTATCAATTCCCGCCACAGGTGACCATGGCCATCGTCAGTCGCCTGAAAAGCCTCGGGCGAATGAACGTCGCAGAGAAACGCAAACCCCAGGACGGCCGGGTGAAAACCAAGACGCCGGAGGGCGGCGAAGTCGAGTTGCGGCTCTCGACCCTGCCCACAGCCTTTGGCGAAAAAATGGTCATGCGGATCTTTGACCCGGAGGTGCTGCTCAAGGATTTCGATCAGCTGGGTTTTTCCGCCGACGACCTGCGGCGCTGGCAGGACATGACCCGCCAGCCCAATGGCATCATCCTGGTCACCGGCCCCACCGGCTCGGGCAAGACCACCACGCTCTACACCACATTGAAAAAACTGGCCACACCGGAGGTCAACCTCTGCACCATCGAAGACCCGATAGAGATGGTCGAGCCAGCGTTCAACCAGATGCAGGTCCAGCACAACATCGACCTGACCTTCGCCGCCGGAGTCCGGGCGCTGATGCGGCAAGATCCGGACATCATCATGATCGGCGAGATCCGCGACCTGGAAACCGCCGAGATGGCCATCCAGGCCGCCCTCACCGGGCACCTGGTGCTGTCGACCCTGCACACCAACGATGCGCCCAGTGCCATCAGCCGCCTGCTGGAACTCGGCGTACCGCATTACCTGATCAAGGCCACCGTGCTTGGCGTGATGGCCCAACGCCTGGTGCGCACCTTGTGCCCACACTGCAAGGCCCCGCAAGCCTTGGCCGAAGAAGATTGGCAAACCCTGACCCGGCCCTGGCAAGCACCGTTGCCTGGCAACGCCCAGCGTGCCATCGGCTGTCTGGAATGCCGCGACACCGGCTATCACGGTCGCGCCGGGGTGTACGAAATCATGCAACTGAGCGACGGCCTCAAGGCGCTGATCAATCCCGACACCGACTTGCTCGCGGTGCGACGCCAGGCTTTCAAGGAAGGCATGCGCAGCTTGCGATTGTCGGGTGCACAGAAAGTGGCCGCAGGTTTGACCACGATCGAGGAGGTGTTGCGGGTGACGCCGCAGAGCGAGCAGAAATAACCGATTTGTGTCACCTGATGATGCAGGAGGGCGATGAGCCGTATTTATACGTCGGCAGCCTCGCTACACTCCTGCGACACAAGACCTAGACATCAACAGGGAATCGTTATGCAGATCGGCAGTGTGCTTTTACTTTTTATCGGCCTGGTAGTCGCCATTCTGTTCATGGGGTTCAAAGTCGTGCCCCAGGGCTTTGAATGGACCGTCGAACGTTTCGGCCGCTACACCAACACGCTCAAGCCTGGGCTGAACATCATCATTCCGATCATGGACCGTATCGGTCGCAAGATGAATGTGATGGAAAGCGTGCTGGATATTCCGCCTCAGGAAGTCATCACTGCCGACAACGCCACGGTGCAAATCGACGCAGTGTGTTTCTTCCAGGTGGTCAACACTCCCCAGGCGGCGTACGAGGTGAACAACCTCGAACACGCCATCCGCAATCTGCTGCAAACCAACATCCGCACCGTGCTCGGCTCCATGGAGCTCGACGCGATGCTCAGCCAGCGCGACGGCATCAACGAAAAACTCCTGCGTACCGTCGATGAGGCAACCGCGCCGTGGGGCATCAAGATTACCCGGATCGAAATCAAGGACATCAGCCCACCCGCCGACCTGATGGCGGCGATGTCCGGTCAAATGAAAGCAGAGCGGATCAAGCGCGCACAAATTCTTGAAGCCGAAGGCCTGCGTGCCGCCGCGATCCTGACCGCCGAAGGCAAGAAACAGGCGCAAATCCTTGAGGCCGAAGGCAGTCGTCAGGCCGCGTTCCTTGAAGCGGAAGCCCGCGAGCGGCAAGCCGAGGCGGAAGCCCAGGCGACCAAAGTGGTCTCCGAGGCCATTGCAAGCGGCAACGTTCAGGCGATCAATTATTTCGTTGCGCAGAAGTACATCGATGCCTTGGGCAAACTGTCCTCCGCCAATAACAGCAAGGTCATCCTGATGCCGCTGGAGGCCAGCTCGATGATCGGCGCCGTCGGCGGTATCGGCGAAATCGTCAAAGCCACCTTTGATAACAAGAAAGCCTGAGGCACGTCATGTGGGCATTTGTGCAGCATCTATCGTTCTGGGACTGGCTGGCGCTGGGCACGGTGCTGTTGATTCTCGAGGTGTTTGGCGCTGGCGGCTACCTGCTATGGATCGGCATGGCGGCTGCAGCCGTGGGCGTCTTGACCTTTGTCGTGCCGGACATGTCGTGGCAGTTACAGTTTCTGCTGTTCGGCCTTTTCTCGATCGCCACCGCCTTGTACTGGTGGCAACGCCAACGCAACGCCGTGCGTCAAAGCGATCAACCAAACCTGAATCTGCGCGGCCAGGATCTGATCGGGAAAACCTTTGTGGTGCATGAAGCCATTGTCGACGGCCGCGGCAAAATCAAAGTCGCCGACGGGGTGTGGTTGGCCCAGGGACCCGACGCGGTCCCCGGCAGTCGCGTGCGGGTCGTCGGCCAGCAAGGCGCGATCCTACTGGTTGAAGCAGCGGAATAGGCGGCTATGGAACTCAACGGGGTGATTGGCAATCCAACGCCGCAGTTCATCCAGTGGAGTCACCCATCATGCGTCTCAAACTTGCTGTCGCTACCATCGCTTTGTTGTCCCTGCCTGTTGGTTCGGCGATGGCCGATAGCTTTTGGCGTAACGTCATTTCTTCCGGTGCAACCACCGGTTCGACCTACCTGACGTTCAAGGATCACAAACTGATCGTCGCTGCCCAGGACGATGCCGGCAGTTTTGTCGCCAGTGACGGCGGCATCCGCGGCCCGTACCTGGAAGCGGCGATGCAGAAAGTCCGCGCCGACAACCCGGGGCTGCAGGCTACGGACATGGAACTGGCGAATGCGATCCTGGCGAAGAATGCCGTGGCTTCGGAATAAGCCAGTTGCCGCACAGAAAAATGCCGCTCAAATGAGCGGCATTTTTTATTGCCAACACAAAATCCGTGTGTTTTTTTTCAGCGGTACTCGTCCAGCGGCACACACGCACAAAACAGGTTCCGGTCACCGTAGACATTGTCCACCCGGTTAACCACCGGCCAATATTTGTGCGCCTTGGTATGAGCATCCGGTGTGACCGCCTGCTCGATACTGTAGGGCCTTTCCCACACGCCAGTGATGTCCGCCAGCGTATGCGGCGCACGTTTCAACGGGTTGTCCTCGGCCGGCCAGTTGCCGTTCTGTACTTCGGTAATCTCCGCGCGGATGCTCAGCATCGCGCCGATAAAGCGGTCCAGCTCTGCTTTCGATTCACTTTCAGTGGGCTCGACCATCAACGTCCCTGGCACTGGGAACGACATGGTCGGCGCATGGAAGCCATAGTCCATCAGGCGCTTGGCAACGTCTTCTTCGCTGATGCCGGTCAGCAACTTGAGTGGCCGCAGGTCAAGAATGCACTCGTGGGCCACGCGCTCGTTGCGCCCGGTGTAGAGCACGGGGAACGCGCCGGACAGGTGCCGCGCCAGGTAATTCGCCGCCAGGATCGCGACTTCACTGGCGTCGGCCAGTTGCGGCCCCATCATGGCGATGTACATCCAACTGATCGGCAGGATACTTGCGCTGCCCCAAGGCGCCGCACTGACTGCGCCGTTCTGCGCCAGCGGCCCATCGATCGGCACCACCGGGTGGTTGGCCACGAACGGTGCCAGGTGCGCGCGCACGCCAATCGGCCCCATGCCCGGCCCACCGCCGCCATGGGGTATGCAGAAGGTTTTGTGCAGGTTCATGTGTGACACGTCGGCACCAATGTCCGCCGGGCGCGCGAGGCCGACCTGGGCATTGAGGTTGGCGCCGTCCATGTACACCTGGCCGCCGTGGCTGTGGATAACTTCACAGATTTCGCTGATGCCTTCCTCGTACACGCCGTGGGTCGACGGATAAGTCGCCATCAGGCAGGCGAGTTTATCCCCGGCCTGGGCGGCTTTTACCTTCAGGTCATCGAGATCGACGTTACCCGCCTCGTCGCACTCCACAATCACCACGCGCATCCCGGCCATTTGCGCCGAGGCTGGGTTGGTGCCATGGGCCGACGAAGGAATCAGGCAGATATCCCGCCCGCCCTGTTGGCGGCTCTCGTGGTATTTACGGATCGCCAGCAACCCGGCGTACTCACCCTGTGCCCCGGAATTGGGTTGCATGCAGATCGCATCGAACCCGGTGATCGCGCAGAGCCAGCGCTCCAGTTCTTCGATCATCAACGAGTAACCGACCGCCTGCTCCTTGGGCGCAAACGGATGCAGGTTGGCGAATTGCGGCCAGGTAATCGGGATCATCTCGCTGGTGGCATTGAGCTTCATGGTGCAAGAGCCCAGCGGGATCATCGATTGATTGAGCGCCAGATCCTTGTTTTCCAGCTGCTTGAGGTAGCGCAGCATCTCTGTTTCGCTGTGGTGGGCATTGAACACCGGATGGCGCAGATAGGGCGAGGTTCGTCCGAGCGCTTCGGGAATGCCGCCAACCAGGGTTTCAGCGTCCAGTTCGTCAACGCTGAGCCCATGATCGGCCCCCAGGAACACATCGAACAGCTTCGCCACGGTGCTTTCGTCGCAGGTTTCGTCGAGGCTTAGAGCCAATTGCCCGCGCCCTAGAATGCGCAGGTTGATCTGCGCGGCCTGGGCGCTTTCGACGATCGCGGTCTGGGTGCCACCGACTTCCAGGGTCAGCGTGTCGAAGAAGTGTTGGTTGAGACGGGTAATGCCCTTGCGCTCAAGGCCAGCGGCAAGGATGCAGGTCAGCCGGTGCACGCGCTGGGCAATTCGTTTCAGCCCTTCCGGGCCGTGGTAAACCGCGTAGAAACTGGCGATATTGGCCAGCAGCACCTGCGCGGTACAGATGTTCGAGTTGGCCTTTTCACGACGGATATGCTGCTCGCGGGTTTGCAGCGCCATGCGCAGGGCAACGTTACTGCGGGCATCCTTCGACACGCCGATGATGCGTCCGGGAATCGCCCGCTTGTACTCGTCACGGCTGGCAAAAAACGCCGCGTGGGGGCCGCCGTAGCCCATGGGCACGCCGAATCGCTGGGAGGAGCCGAACACCACGTCGGCCCCCAACTCGCCCGGCGGGGTCAGCAACAGCAGGCTCAGCAGATCCGTGGCGACACACGCCAGCGCCTGCTGGGCATGCAGATGATCGATCAACGGCCGCAGGTCGCGAATCTCGCCGTGGGTGTCGGGATACTGCAGCAGCGCACCGAACACTTGGTGCTGCTTCAAGTTATCCACAGCGTCGACGATCAGCTCGAAGCCGAAACCTTCGGCGCGGGTTTGCACCACGGAGATAGTCTGTGGATGGCAGTTCTCGTCGACAAAGAACAGGTTGCTTTTCGACTTGGCGACCCGCTTGGCCAGCGCCATGGCTTCCGCCGCCGCGGTGGCTTCATCCAACAGCGAGGCGTTGGCCAGCTCCAGCCCGGTGAGGTCAATGGTCAACTGCTGGAAATTCAGCAGGGCTTCGAGGCGACCCTGGGCGATTTCAGGTTGGTAGGGTGTATACGCGGTGTACCAGCCGGGATTTTCCAGGACGTTGCGCAGTATGACGGCCGGCGTCAGCGTCCCGTGATAGCCCATGCCGATCAGGCTGGTCCAGACCTGGTTCTGCTCGGCATAACCGCGCAGCTTGGCCAGCGCGGCTTCTTCGTCGAGAGCAGGCGGCAGGTCGAGTGGCCGGTTCAGGCGGATTCCCGGCGGTACCGTCTGCTCGATCAACTCGACCCGGCTGCCGAGGCCGAGGCTGTCGAGCATCGCCTGTTGCTCGGCGGCATCAGGCCCGAGGTGGCGGCGAAGAAAGGCATTAGGGTCGCGTAACTGGCTCAGGGACGGCAACTGGGACATGACGGGCTCTCTCTTGACTGGCGCTCAGCGTCGATGCAACACGGTCAAACCAGCATAGCAGTCGATGCCATGTGCGAAATCCATTGTGGGAGCGGGCTTGCTCGCGAAGGCGGTGTGTCAGGTTGTGAAAATGTTGGCTGACGCACCGTCTTCGCGAGCAAGCCCGCTCCCACATTTGGTGGTGCGTCAGGTACAAAAAAAAAGCCCCGACAGGTCGGGGCTTTGGGGCGTAACGCTGAAGGCTTATTCGCCGATGGCGGCCTTGTAGCCAGCCGCATCGAGCAGCTTTTCCAGGTCAGCCGCGTTGCTTGGCTTGATCTTGAAGATCCACGCGCCGTACGGGTCGGAGTTGAGCAACTCAGGTTCAGCGCTCAGTGCTTCGTTGACCGCGATCACTTCACCGGCAATCGGGGAATAGATGTCGGAAGCGGCTTTAACCGATTCAACCACACCAGACTGATCACCGGCGGCAAACACGTTGCCCACTTCGGTCAGCTCAACGAACACCACATCACCCAGCGCTTCCTGCGCGTGATCGCTGATGCCTACGGTAACGGTGCCATCGGCTTCCAGGCGAGCCCATTCGTGACTCTCGGCAAATCGCAGGTCGGCAGGGATATCGCTCATGTTCTGTGTCCTCAGGAAAATGATCGGCGGTCAACTTCCGCCGGAAAAGGTTAGATCAAGGTTTTGCCATGGCGGACGAAGGTCGGCTTGACCACTCGGACCGGGTACCACTTGCCACGGATTTCCACTTCTGCGCGGTCGGCCGTGGCCATTGGCACGCGCGCCAGTGCAATCGACTTGCTAAGCGTAGGAGAGAAACTACCACTGGTGATCTCTCCTTCGCCAACATCGGCGATGCGGACCACTTGATGAGCGCGCAAAACCCCGCGCTCCTCAAGGACCAGACCGACCAGTTTGTGTTGTACGCCACCACTGCGTTCGGCTTCCAGCGCCTTGCGGCCGATGAACTGGCGAGCGGCCGGCTCCCAGGCAATGCTCCAGGCCATGTTGGAGGCCAGCGGCGAGACGTCCAGGTCGATGTCCTGGCCGTACAGGTTCATGCCCGCTTCCACCCGCAGGGTGTCACGCGCGCCCAGGCCAATGGGGGAAATGCCCGCGCCCACCAGATCGTTGAAAAATCCCGGCGCCTGGTCGGCCGGCAGAATGATTTCCAGGCCGTCTTCACCGGTGTAGCCGGTGCGGGCGATGAACCAGTCCCCGTCGGGCCGGCCTTCGAACGGCTTGAGCTGCTGGATCAGGGTACCGCGCGACTGGTTCACCAGCTCGGCGATCTTGTGCCGGGCATGGGGGCCCTGGATGGCCAGCATGGCCAGTTCGGCGCGCTCGTTGAGCTGCACTTCAAAACCGTCGAGATGCGCCTGCATCCACGCCAGGTCCTGATCGCGGGTGGAGGCGTTGACCACCAGGCGGTAACCGCTGTCGAGGCGATAGACGATCATGTCGTCGACGATACCGCCGCGCTCATTGAGCATGGCGCTGTACAACGCGGAACCGGGTTTGTGCAGGCGTTCGACGTCGTTGGTCAGCAAATGCTGAAGCCATGCCTTGGCCTGGGGGCCGTCGACATCGATCACGGTCATGTGGGATACATCAAAAACACCGCAGTCGCGGCGCACCTGATGATGCTCCTCGACCTGGGATCCATAATGCAGAGGCATATCCCAACCGCCAAAATCGACCATCTTCGCGCCGAGGGCGAGATGAAGGTCATACAGAGGCGTACGCTGTCCCATGGGTTTCTCCTTCCGGGCGTGGCGAAGGTGCGGGCCAGTGATACGGCTTGCTGGAGCCTTGAAACAAAAGGCCTCCAGCCGTTTTCACTACCTTGTCTGTCAGACGGACCGCACCGAATGCCGCGCATTGTAGCCGCAAGGTGTAGGACTGGCACCTAGCTGTTTCGGTGCGCCGAACGACGGATCAATCCGATGACCGGTAACAGCCCGACCAAAACCAGGGTCAAGGCCGGCAAAGACGCCCTCGCCCACTCGCCTTCACTGGTCATTTCGAAGATCCGCACCGCCAGCGTATCCCAGCCAAACGGCCGCATCAGCAGGGTCGCGGGCATTTCCTTGAGCACATCGACGAACACCAGCAAGGCCGCGCTCAACGAACCGGGGAGCAACAACGGCAGATACACTTTGAAAAACAGTCGCGGCCCACTGACGCCCAGGCTACGTGCCGCTTCGGGCAAAGATGGCCGTATTCGCGCCAGACTGCTTTCCAGCGGCCCGTAAGCCACGGCGATGAAGCGCACCAGATAGGCCAGCAGCAACGCCAGCAGGCTGCCCAGCAGCAACGGCTTGCCCGCACCGCCGAGCCAGCCGGAGAGCGGGATCACCAGCTCGCGATCCAGGTAACTGAACGCCAGCATGATCGACACCGCCAACACTGAACCGGGCAGAGCGTAGCCAAGATTGGCCAGGCTGACCCCGGCGCGGATCGCCCGGGTGGGCGCCAGCCGCCCGGCAAACGCCAATACCAGGGCGACACTGACGGTAATCAACGCCGCCATCGTCCCCAGGTACAACGTGTGGAGGATCAGGGCGGTGTAACGCTCGTCCAGATCCAGGCGCCCGCGCTGCCAGAACCACGCCACCAGCTGCAGCATCGGAATGACAAAGGCGCAGGCGAACACCAGAGCGCACCACCCCGTCGCCAACAGCGCCTTGAGCCCGCGCAGGTGGTACAACGCCTTGACCCGTGGCCGTTCGTTGCTGGCCCGATTGGCGCCGCGGGCACGCCGCTCGCCGTACAGCACGAGCATCACCACCAGCAGCAACAGGCTGGCCAGTTGTGCGGCGCTGGAGAGGCTGAAAAACCCGTACCAGGTCTTGTAGATGGCGGTGGTGAAGGTGTCGAAGTTGAATACCGATACGGCGCCGAAATCCGCCAGGGTTTCCATCAGCGCCAAGGCGACGCCAGCGCCGATGGCGGGACGCGCCATGGGCATGGCCACGCGCCAGAACGCTTGCCAGGGGGATTGACCGAGCACCCGCGCAGCTTCCATCAAGCCCTTGCCCTGGGCCAGGAACGCGGTGCGGGCGAGCAGATAAACGTAAGGGTAGAAAACCAGCACCAGGACCAGGATCACCCCGCCCGTGGAACGCACGCGCGGCAATCGCAGGCCGCTGCCGAACCACTCCCGCAACAGGGTCTGCACGGGGCCGGCAAAATCCAGCAAGCCGACAAAGACAAACGCCAGCACGTAGGCCGGGATTGCAAAGGGCAGCATCAGTGCCCAGTCCAGCCAACGCCGACCAGGGAATTCACAGAGACTGGTGAGCCAGGCCAGGCTCACCCCCAGGACCGTCACACCAACGCCGACACCGAGTACCAGGGTCAGGGTATTGCCCAGCAGGCGCGGCATCTGGGTTTCCCAGAGATGCGACCAGATCTGCTGGTCGATGGTTTGCCAGGACAGCAGCAATACGCTGAGTGGCAGCAGGACCAGCGCAGCGATGGCGAAGACCAGGGGATACCAGCGTCGTTGAGCGGGGTGGGCCAAGGAAAAGCTCTCGTTTAAATGATTGTGCCCACGCTCTGCGTGGGCACACACCTTGTGACGCTCTGCGTCACCCTTCGGCGACGCAGTATAACGATGGCGTCAGTTCCAGCCAGCCCGGTCCATCATGCGAATCGCTTCGGCCTGGCGCTTGCCGGCGACTTCCACCGGCAGGGTATCGGCGATGAACTTGCCCCATGCAGCGACCTCGGCGGAGGGCTGCACGGTCGGGTTGGCCGGGAATTCCTGGTTCACGTCGGCGAAGATCTTCTGCGCCTCAGGCGTGGTCATCCATTCCACCAGGGCCTTGGCCGCGTCCGGGTGCGGTGCGTGCTTGATCAGGCCGATGCCCGACAGGTTGACGTGCACGCCGCGATCCGCCTGGTTTGGCCAGAACAGTTTTACCGGCAGGTCCGGCTTCTGCTTGTGCAGGCGGCCGTAGTAGTAGGTGTTGACGATGCCGACGTCGCACTGGCCTGCATTGATGGCCTCGAGCACCGCCACGTCGTCGGAGAACACGTCGGTGGACAGGTTGTTGACCCAGCCCTTGAGAATCTGCTCGGTTTTCTCAGCGCCGTGCACTTCGATCATGGTGGCGGTCAGGGACTGGTTGTAGACCTTCTTCGCGGTGCGCAGGCACAGGCGACCTTCCCAGTTCTTGTCGGCCAGCGCTTCGTAGGTGGTCAGTTCGCCCGGTTTCACCCGGTCGGTGGAATAGGCAATGGTCCGCGCCCGCAGGCTCAAGCCGGTCCAGGCATGGGAGGCCGCACGGTATTGCAGCGGAATATTGGCATCGATGGTTTTCGAGGTGAAGGGCTGGAGGATGCCCATCTGCTCGGCTTGCCAGAGGTTACCGGCATCGACGGTCAGCAGCAGGTCGGCGGGCGTGTTCTCGCCCTCGGCCTTGATCCGCTGCATCAGCGGCGCTTCCTTGTCGGTGATGAACTTTACCTTCACCCCGGTTTTCGCGGTGTAGGCATCGAAGACTGGCTTGATCAGTTCGTCGATGCGCGAGGAGTAGACCACCACCTCGTCAGCGGCCTGGGCGGTGCTGCCGATCAGAGTCAGGGCCAGTGCGGTCAGTAGACGCTTCGGTGCCAACATGGGAGCGGTCTCTCGATTGAAAAAGTGAGGGCAAATGATAAGGACTCACATTTGCCTTCTCAATCGAACAGTTCGCGGAGGAGTTACCAGATGTTGCACGGCTAGAAATTAATGGTGGATGTGCCGACGCCTTCGCGAGCAAGCCCGCTCCCACATTTGAAATGCATTCCAATGTAGGAGTGGGCTTGCCCGCGAAGAGGCCAGCCGCCAAAACGAAGAAGTCAGGCCTTGGCGAGGGCCGGCAGATCCCCGATCAAACCCAGCGCCTCACGCACGAACAGCGCCTTGGCCTCGGGCATCGCGTCGACCATCTTCAACCCGGTATTACGCAACCAGCGCACCGGCAAGGGATCCGCCTGGAACAGCCGTTCAAAGCCTTCCATCGCCGCCATCAGCGCCAGGTTATGCGGCATGCGCCGACGTTCGTAACGGCTCAACACCTTCACATCCGCCAGGCGCTCGCCCCGGGTCGCTGCTTGCAGCAGCACTTCGGCCAGCACCGCAGCATCGAGGAAGCCGAGGTTCACACCCTGCCCGGCCAGCGGGTGAATGGTGTGCGCGGCGTCGCCAATCAGGGTCAGGCCCTCGGCCACGTAACGCTTGGCATGGCGCTGACGCAACGGCACGCACAGACGCGGGTCGGCGCTGAGTACGCTGCCGAGCCGGCCTTCGAAGGCCCGTTCCAGTTGGCGACAGAAGCTCTCGTCATCCAGCGCCATCAGGCGCTCGGCTTCGCTCGGAGTAGTCGACCAGACGATCGAGCACCAGTCCTGCTGCCCATCACGCTCGAGCGGCAGGAACGCCAGCGGACCATTGTCGGTAAACCGCTGCCAGGCGGTCGCTTGATGGGGTTTGGAGCTGCGCACACTGGTGACGATGGCGTGGTGCAGGTAATCCCACTCCCGCGTGGCGACACCGGCCAGGCGCCGCACCGCCGAGTTGGCGCCATCCGCCGCGATCACCAGCGGCGCGCGCAAGGTACGGCCATCGGCCAGGGTCAGCAGCCAGTCGTCGCCGGAGCGACGCATTTGCTCCAGGCGCGCATTGGCCAGCATGCCCAGGTCACAGTCGTGCAAACGGTCGAGCAAGGCATCCTGGACTACGCGGTTCTCGACGATATGACCCAGCGTTTCAGCATGCACGCTGGCCGCCGAAAAGTGGATTTGCCCGGTACCGCTGCCATCCCAGACGTGCATCTCGCTGTAGGGACTGCTGCGCCGGCTGGCGATGCCGTCCCAGACTCCCAGGCGTTCGAGAATTCGCTGGCTGGCAATGGACAATGCACTCACCCGCGGCTCGAATGGCGCCTGCGGGTCATAGGGTTTGACGCTCATTGGGCTGCCATCGAGCAGCAGGACTTGCAGCCCACTGCCCTGCAACGCCAGCGCCAGGGCGCTGCCGACCATTCCGGCCCCGACAATCAGCAGATCTGCGCGCATTTCCATGCTTTAAGCCTGTCTCGCTTGCGGCTTGAGCCGCACGTAAAGGGTTTTTCCGACGCGCGCCACCAGGTTGCCGGCGCCGTCATGAATGTCGACCTGCAGTTGCGGCAGGTACTTTTTGCCATCCGCCGTCTGCCGCCGGATCTCATCGAGCAGGGTGTCGTCGATGTTGAAACGGGCGAACACTGGCCCCTTGCCCGGCGCAATGAAATCGATGTCGGCGGCCTTGTCCCAGACGATGTACTCGCGACCGAGGTTTTCCATCAGCATCAGCATGAAGAACGGGTCGACCATCGAGTACAGGCTGCCACCGAACTGCGTGCCGACGTAATTGCGGTTGTACCAACTCAGGCCCATGGACACCTGGACGTCACGAAAGTCATCGCTGATGTGCCGAATGCGAACTCCGGCGCCAAGGTACGGCGGGTAGAGGTTCATGAACCAGCACATCAAGCGGGCCTTGCCAAACCTGCGGGTCAGCCACTTAAACATCAGGACGGGTACCCAGGCCCATGGCCTGCCGGGCGAACCAGCGCTTGGCCGGCGGCAGCAGATCAAGACCGAGCAGGCCCAGGTTGCGACCCAGTGACACCAGGGGCTGCGTGCTGCCGAACAGGCGCGTGACCTGGTCGGAGAAGCCCACGGTGAGGTTCTGGTCCAGGCGCTGGCGCTCGCGGTAATCCTGCAAGGTGGCGAAGTCCCCCGGCAGCTGGTCGCTGGCGAGCAACGCATCGGCCAGCGCCTGGGTATCACGCAGGGACAGATTGAACCCCTGGCCGGCAATCGGATGCAGGCTGTGGGCAGCATTGCCGAGCACCACCAGGTGCGAGCGCACCTGCTCTTCGGCCTCTACCAGCGCCAGCGGATACAGGTGCCGGACACCGACTTGCTTCAAGGTACCGAGGCGATAACCGAACACGCCCTGCAACTCGCTCAGGAAACTGCGCTCATCAAGGGCGGCCAGGCGTTGCGCATCCATGCCCTGGCGCGTCCAGACCAGCGCACAGCGGTTGTCCGGCAACGGCAGCAACGCCATCGGGCCGTCGTCGGTGAAACGTTCGAACGCCATTCCGTCATGGGCTTCACTCGGGGTGATGTTGGCGATCAGCGCACTCTGGTTGTACGGGCGTTTCCTGATGCCAATGCCCAGCTGCTCGCGCAGGCCGGAACGACCACCATCGGCGAGCACCGCGAGATCGCAATCGAGCGTGGTTTCGTCATTCAGGGTCAGGCGATAGCCGTCGGTGAGCGGTTCCATGCGCGTGACTTCCGCGGGGCAACGCCAACTGATTACGTCCTTGTCCAGGCCTTGCCACAGACAATGGCCGAGCCAGGCGTTTTCCACCACATAACCCAGCGCCGGAACGCCCTCTTCCATCGCTGACAGTCTCGCCGTGGAAAAACGCCCACGGTCAGAGACGTGAATCTGCTTGATCGGCTCGGCGCGACGGGAGATTTCCTGCCAGACGCCCAAGCGCTGATAAATCTGCCGGGCACCGAAGGACAACGCTGTGGAACGCGCGTCGTAACTGGGTTGATAGGCGTCACCGGGGGCAAAGGGTTCGATCAACACGATCTTCCAGCCACGGGCCTTGGCACCGGCCTGCAAGGCCAACGCCAGACTGGCGCCGACCAGGCCGCCGCCAATAATTGCCAGATTGACTCGACTCATGCCGCTTGTGTCCGTGCTTGCGCCATCAGGGCCTCGATTTCGGCGACCGTTCTTGGCACGCCTTTGGTGAGGATTTCACAGCCGGTTTTAGTGACCACGACGTCGTCCTCGATGCGCACGCCAATGCCGCGCCACTTCTTCGCCACGTTCTGGTTGTCCGCAGCGATGTAGATTCCCGGTTCCACGGTCAGCGCCATGCCGACTTCCAGCACGCGCCATTCGCCGCCGACCTTGTACTCGCCAACGTCGTGCACATCCATGCCCAGCCAATGGCCAGCGCGGTGCATGTAAAACGCCTTGTAGGCTTCGCTGGCGATCAGATCAGAGACCTCGCCCTGCAAAATCCCAAGCTCGACCAGACCGGCGGTAATCACCCGGACCGTGGCTTCGTGCGCCTGATTCCAGTGTTTGTTCGGGGCAATCTCGGCAAACGCCGCTTCCTGGGCAGCCAGCACCAACTCGTAGATCGCTTTCTGTTCCACGGAATACTTGCCGTTGACCGGCCAGGTGCGAGTGATGTCGCTGGCGTAGCAGTCGATTTCGCACCCGGCGTCGATCAGCACCAGATCGCCGTCCTTGAGCAGCGCGTCATTCTGCTGGTAGTGCAGGATGCAGCTGTTGCGCCCTGCCGCGACGATCGAGCCGTAGGCCGGCATCTTCGCCCCACCCTTGCGGAACTCGTAATCGAGCTCGGCTTCAAGGCTGAACTCATGCAACCCGACACGGCTGGCCTGCATCGCGCGCACGTGCGCCTGGGCGGAAATCCGCGCGGCTTCGCGCATCACCTTCACTTCCGCCGCCGATTTATACAGGCGCATGTCGTGCAGCAGATGATCCAGGGCAACATATTCGTTCGGCGGCTGGGCGCCGAGGTTGGCCTTGGAGCGGATCACGTTGATCCAGTCCATCAGGTGCCGGTCGAATTCCGGGTTGCTGCCCATGGCCGAATACACCCGGTCGCGGCCTTCGATCAGACCGGGCAGGATGTCGTCGATATCGGTGATCGGGAAAGCGTCGTCGGCACCGAAGTCGCGAATCGCCCCCTCTTGCCCCGCCCGCAGGCCATCCCACAACTCGCGTTCGGCGTTGCGTTCACGGCAGAACAGGATGTATTCACCATGCAGACGCCCCGGAATCAGGACCAGCACAGCCTGAGGCTCGGGAAAACCACTGAGGTACTGGAAGTCGCTGTCCTGACGGTAGACGTGCTCGACATCGCGGTTACGGATGGCCACCGCGGCAGCGGGCAGGATGGCGATGCTGTTGGGTTCCATCTGCGCCATCAGGGCCTTGCGGCGACGGCTGTATTCCGATTTAGGGATATGAATCATGGGCAGATGGCTTTCCCTGGCAAACGATTAGTGCAGCGACGGCTTGGCGGCAGCCGCCACGTCTTTCTTGGTTTCGGAGAACAGCAGCAGCGGTGCAATACGCACGTACTCCATGACTTCCATATAGTCGCTTTCGCCGTCGTCGGACTCTTCCAGTGCGTCTTGTACCTGGGAAATGGCCGCCAGGTCCTGCAACACTTCGGTGGCCTCCAGGCTCAGGCTGCTGCTGTCGCGGCAGTTCAAGCCGAAACCGCTGAGGAAACCCTGGCACCATTGGCCCAGTGCCGCGGCACGGTCGGTGAGCGGGGCATCGTCGGTCGGCAGCAACAGGACCACGGTCACGTCGTCGCCGGTGAGCTCGCCCTTGACCATTTCCTGCAGGCCGATCAAGGCGTTACGAACGTTGTCCTGAGGCTCTGTTTCAAGCAGTTCGGCGGCGTCGATCAGCCAGCCTTCGACCTCGAAGCCGGCGCCGGCGCAGCTGCGGCCGAGCAACAGGCCGTGCAGTTCGGCAGGCGAGACGTTATGACCGCTGGAAGTCAGCAGGGTGGCGAAGGCTTGGTACGGGGAATTCTGAATGGTCATGGGTAGCTAGGCGCCAGACGGCGCTATGTCTAGAATGAAGGCCTTGTATCCTACATCGACTACCCCTGTAGGAGCGAGCTTGGTCGCGATGGTCGTCAACGAAACGCTGGGTACCTGACACCCCGCTGCGTTCTCAACCTCATCGCGAGAAAGCTCACTCCTCCAGTCCTGCAGTCCAACCCATCAGACAGTGAAGACAATGGAAGACACCGACCTGCAAGCGCTGATGGCCAGACTCGAACTGCTGATTACCCGAGTCGAGCAACTTAAGAGCCAAAACGGACTCTTACTAGCTCAGGAAAAGACCTGGCGCGAGGAACGCGCGCACCTCATTGAAAAAAACGAAATCGCCCGGCGTAAGGTCGAATCGATGATTTCGCGCCTCAAGGCCCTGGAGCAAGACTCATGAGTTCAAGCAATAGCGTCACAGTGCAGATCCTCGACAAAGAATACTCGATCATCTGCCCCCAGGAAGAACGCAGCAACCTGGTGAGCGCTGCGCGCTACCTGGACGGCAAGATGCGCGAAATCCGCAGCAGCGGCAAAGTCATTGGTGCCGATCGCATCGCCGTGATGGCCGCGCTGAACATCACCCACGACCTGCTGCACAAGGAAGAGCGACCGGACATCCAGGCCAGCGGTTCGACCCGCGAACAGGTGCGCGACCTGCTCGATCGCGTCGATCTGGTGCTCGCCACTGATCCGGATGTCACCAAAGGCTGATTCGCGTCACCGCTTGCGGTATACTCTGATCACTCCCTGGGGTGCTTGCCAGTTGGCGATGTCCCTGAGCCGATTTGCTATACCCTGGAGGTTGCACGTTGGGCTGGTGTGCATGTCCGCTAGACGGAAAGCCTGAAAGCCTACTGCATCTTCCACCTTGAACTTTCGGGTTCAAGGGCTAAGTCGACAGCGGTACATCCGGGGAGCCTGATTCCAGTCCGATGCCGGTTTAAATACCGGCATCGGCGTTTTTACGGATACGATTTACGTAACCGTATTGCCGAAGCCCGAATCCATGACCGAACCTGCGCTGCTCCCTCGCCCGCAACTTCGACGCATGTTGCGCAAGGCCCGCCGCGCACTGACACCCAGTCAGCAACGCCAGGCGGCTCGTGGGCTGTACAAGCAATTGGCCCAGCAACCTTTGTTCCGCCGCGCCAGGCACATCTCTCTTTATCTGCCCACCGACGGTGAAATCGACCCGCGCCTATTGCTGCGCGCGGCTCAACGTCGCGGCAAGGCTACCTATCTACCGGTACTCAGTGCCTGGCCGCGCACCAAGATGGTGTTCCAGCGAATCCGCCCCGGCGAAAAACTCAAGCCCAATCGCTTCCGCATCCTGGAACCCAGGCACAACCTTGCCCGGCAACGCAAAGTCTGGGCACTGGATCTGGTGCTGCTGCCTTTGGTGGGATTTGACGATGTCGGCGGCCGCCTGGGCATGGGCGGCGGTTTCTATGATCGAAGCCTGGCCTACCTGGCGCGCCGCAATGACTGGCGCAAGCCGACGTTGCTGGGGCTGGCCCATGAATGTCAGAAGGTCGAACGACTGGCTCAAGCGAGCTGGGATGTGCCGTTGCAGGGAACGGTGACGGACAAGGCCTGGTATTACTCAGGCTAGACGCCACCGGGATCAGCGGCGTCGAAAAGCGCGGATCAGCGTTTGAAGGCTGTCGACTGTTGTTGCAGTGACGAGATTTCAACCGGTGCATCGGTCTTGTTGCCCCACAGGCTTTGGGCATAGCCAGTGGTCACGACGCCGAGGCCGAACAAAATAACCAAAATCCATAGTAAATCCGGTTTGCGTTTCATCGATTGCCCCCCAAAGGCATATCAACACGATGACAGCAGCGGTTTCCGTTTGTAGGCCGTGCAGCAGCGTCAAGCTTGAAAGGCCGGCATTTTGCGACAACGAGAACCGGCACGCAAATGCTGACGTCAACCGACTGTCGGTTTGTCATAAAATTGCCCGACAACCTTTCCACCCACTTCGCAAGGAGCCAGAACCATGGCCTATTGGCTGATGAAATCCGAGCCCGACGAACTCTCGATCAAAGACTTGGAGAAGCTTGGCAAAGCGCGCTGGGACGGGGTTCGCAACTATCAGGCGCGTAATTTCCTGCGTGCCATGGCGGTGGGGGACGAGTTCTTTTTCTATCACTCGAGCTGCCCGGAGCCGGGAATTGCCGGGATTGGCAAGATTGTCAAAGCCGCCTACCCGGACCCGACGGCGTTGGAAACAGAGAGCCATTACTACGATCCGAAGGCCACTGCCGAGAAAAACCCCTGGAGCGCGATCGATGTCGCGCATGTTGAAACGTTTACCAAGGTGTTGAAGCTGGATTATCTAAAACAGCAAACGGCGCTGGCCGAGATGCCACTGGTGCAGAAGGGCTCAAGACTATCGGTGATGCCGGTGACTGCCGAGCAGTGGGCAGCAGTGCTTGATCTACGCTAAATGATGCATAACCGCCGGGCATTCTGGCTTACCTTGGCAACAGGTCCGACTTGACCCTCAGTTGACTATCATCAAGGTGCTCAAATGCGTTCCTGCCAGACTGGAACGCTATGGAAGCAGGATGCCGACATGTCAACGCACAGCCGCTCTTCGCTGTTCTTCGTTTTTTTATTGGGGGCCGTGCTGGTCGCCGCCGCAGGGTTGGGTTATTGGCGGTCGACCGTTAACCGACTGCCCGAAGGGTTGCATGTCGGCAATGGTCGACTTGAAGCCACTGAAGTGCAGATCGCCAGCAAAACACCCGGTCGATTGGCTGAAGTGCTGGTGGACGAGGGTGACAAGGTAACCCGCGGCCAGCTATTGGCCCGCATGGACACCCGGACCCTCGAGGCCCAGCGCAACCAGGCGGAAGCCGAAGTGATACGCGTCCGGGAAAATCTTTCCGCGGCCCAGGCCAATGTGAAACTGCGCCAGAGCGAGCAACTGCTAGCCCAACAAGAGCTCAAACGCTCCCAGGCGTTGTTCAATCGTGGTTTCGCCAGCGGCCAGATCATCGACCAGCAGCAGTCTCGCTTCGACACAGCCAACGCGGCTGTGACCGCGGCCCGCGCCCAGGTGTCCGCCGTCGGTGCAGCCATTGGTGCGGCACAGGCACAAGTGGCTCAGTTGAACAGTGAAATCGACGACAGCAGTTTGCGGGCCCCCATCGACGGGATCATTCAGCTTCGCATGGCCGAACCGGGAGAAGTGATCGGCGCCGGAGGGCGAGTGTTGTTGCTGATCGACCCGAACGACCAATACATGAACCTCTATCTTGCAGCATCCGTCGCCGGACGCCTGGCGGTCGGCGATGAAGCGCGAATCCTGCTGGACGCCCTGCCCGACCAACCGCTGCCGGCAAAAATCAGTTTCGTGGCAGCCAAGTCGCAGTTCACGCCCAAAGAAGTCGAGACCCGCGACGAACGTCAGAAGCTGGTGTTTCGGGTCAAGCTACATTTGACCCACCCCAGCGCCATCCCCCAGGCCAAACCGGGAATGCCCGGTAATGGCTACGTGCGTACTGCTGCCATCGACTGGCCGGCCAACCTGCAATGACCGGCCTGGCACTGCATGCCAATCGCCTTCAGCACCGCTATGGCGAACGTCATGCGCTGACCGACATCACGCTCAGCCTACCCACCGGCACCCGATGTGGATTGATTGGTCCGGATGCCGCCGGTAAATCCAGCTTGCTGGGGCTGATCGCGGGTGTGAAGACGCTACAGCAAGGCCAACTGGAAGTGCTCGGTGGCTCGATCCGGGATCGGCACCACCGCAACAGCCTCTACACCCGTATCGCGTTCATGCCTCAAGGACTGGGTGGCAACCTGTACCCTGATCTGTCGATTCGCGAGAACATTCACTTCTTCGCCACACTGTTCGGGCTGTCCAGGGCACAAAGCAATCAGCGCATGCACAGCCTGCTGCTCGCCACCGACCTGCTGCGATTTGCCGAGCGCCCGGCCGGCAAGCTGTCGGGTGGCATGAAACAGAAGCTCGGCCTTTGTTGCGCACTGATCCATGAGCCGGACTTGTTGATCCTCGATGAGCCGACCACTGGCGTCGATCCCTTGTCCCGACGGCATTTCTGGGAGTTGATCGACGACGTTCGGCGCCAACGCCCGCAATTGACGCTACTGGTCGCTACCGCCTACATGGAAGAGGCCGAACAGTTCGAACACTGCCTGATGCTCGATGGCGGCAAGCTGATCGCCGCCGGTTTGAGCCGTGACCTGCGGGCGGTAACCCCCAGTGGCAAGCTCGATGAAGCCTTCACCCACTTTCAGGGCGACAGTGGCCACGATAACCAGCCGCTGGTGATTCCTGCGCGAACCAACGCTACTGCCGACATCGCTATCCAGGCCCATGACCTGACCCTGCGCTTCGGCGATTTCACGGCAGTGGACAAGGTCAGCTTCGCCATCGGCCGCGGCGAGATCTTCGGGTTCCTGGGCTCCAATGGCTGTGGCAAAACCACCACCATGAAGGTGCTTACAGGGCTGATCCCGGCCAGCGGGGGCAGTGCCACGCTGCTGGGCAACCCTGTGAACGCCAAGGATCTGCGCACCCGCAAGCGCGTTGGATTCATGTCTCAGAGTTTCTCGCTCTACGGCGAACTCAGCGTGCGGCAGAACCTGGAATTGCACGCCAGACTGTTCGATCTGGCCCAAGCCGACAGTACTCAACGCATCGACGAACTGATCCAGCGCTTCAGCCTTGCCAGCGTCGCCCATCAGCCGTCCGGTGCAATGCCATTGGGTCTGCGTCAACGGCTATCCCTGGCCGTGGCGGTCCTGCATCGCCCGGAAGTGCTCATCCTCGACGAACCCACCTCCGGCGTCGACCCGGCGGCGCGGGACGATTTCTGGCGATTGCTGCTCGAACTGTCCCGCGAACAAGGCGTGACGATCTTCCTGTCCACCCACTTCATGAATGAAGCCCAGCGCTGCGACCGCATCTCATTGATGCACGCAGGCAAGGTACTGGCCTGTGACACCCCGGCAGCACTGCAACAGCAGTTCAAAAGCCAGACGCTAGAGGCCGCATTCGTCACCTGCCTGGAACAGGCCCAGAGCCCAGTCGAAACTGCAGCGCCACCGGCGCCCATCGACACCACGAGGGCGCCCACCACATCGATGATTGAGCGCCGCTTCAGTATTGGGCGGCTGCGGGCGTTGGCGGGTCGTGAAGGCAAGGAATTGCTGCGCGATAGAGTACGCCTGGCCTTCGCTCTGCTCGGGGCGATGTTCATGATGGTGATTTTCGGCTACGGGATCTCCCTGGACGTCGAGAATCTCGCCTTCGCCGTCTACGACCAGGATCAGACCCCGCAAAGCCGGGCTTACCTGGAGGCCTTTCGCGGTTCCCGTTACTTCGACGAGCAGCCCCCGATAGGCGATCCAGCGCAGTTGCATCGACGATTACAGCGCTCGGAGATCAAACTGGCGCTGCAGATCCCGCCCGGATTCGGCCGGGATCTGTTCGCCGGTCGCCAACCCACGGTGGCGGCCTGGCTCGAGGGTGGCATGCCGTTTCGCGCCGAAACCAGCCGCAATTATGTGGAAGCGGTACACCAGGCTAACCTGGAGCAGTTGGCGGACCAGTCCAGTCCCGCGCCGTCCCGGCAAGCGCCAGCCAAACTGCAAACACGTTTCCGCTACAACCAGGATGTCGTCAGCGTCAACGCCATCGGCCCCGGAGTGATGGCACTGATCCTGGCGTTCATCCCGGCCATGCTGACGGCGCTGGGCATCGTGCGAGAGAAGGAACTGGGCTCGATCACCAACTTCTACGCCACACCGCTGACCCGCCTGGAGTTCCTGTTAGGTAAACAAGTCCCGTATCTGGCCGTCAGCCTGATCAATCTCGCCGTGCTGACCGCCATGAACCGCTGGCTGTTCGGCGTCCCTTTCAAGGGCAGTGCACTGACCCTGGCTTTCGGCGGATTGCTCTACGTGCTGGCAACCACCAGCATGGGTCTGTTGATTTCGTCATTCACCCGAACCCAGATCGCCGCGATTCTCGGCACCATGATCATCACCAGCCTGCCGACCATCCAGTTTTCCGGCTTGATCGTGCCGCGGTCGTCGCTAGAGGGTGCGGCCGCGGTCATGGGGATGATGTTTCCGGCAGGCTATTTTCTCGATATCGCCGTCGGCACCTTTACCAAGGCGCTGGATATCCGACAGTTGTGGCCGCAATGCCTGGCACTGTTCGGATTCTTTCTCGGGTTCACCGGCTTGAGCCTGGCCATGCTGAAAAAGCAGGAGGTCTGATGCACAAGCTTGCGCACATCCTGCGACTTGGCCTCAAGGAGCTCTCGAGCCTGCAACATGACAACGTATTGCTGCTGTTCCTGTTCTACGCCTTCACGGTAGCGATCTACATGCCGGCCGCAGGCTCAGTGATCGGTGTGCACAACGCCAGTGTGGCCATGGTCGATGAAGATCACAGCCCTCTGTCACGCCAACTGGCCCAGGTCCTGCGGCCGCCGGAATTTCAACCGCCGGTACCGCTGCCTTATGACCAAATGGACGAGGTGCTGGACAGTGGGCGGTACACCTTCGTGATCAATGTTCCAGCCAATTTTCAGGCCGATCTGTTGGGCGGTCACCAGCCAGCACTGCAGGTCAACGTTGATGCCACCGCCATGAGCCAGGCGTTCATGGGTGCTGGCTATATCGGGCGGATTTTCCAGCGCGAACTGTTGAACTACAGTGGCCAGGGCGATGCGGCGAGCCAGGCCCCCGTGCTGCTGACGACACGAGCGCTGTTCAATGCCAACCTGGAGGGTGGCTGGTTCCTGGCGGTCATCCAGATCGTCAACAACATCACGATCCTGGCCATCATCCTGACGGGCACAGCACTGCTGCGTGAACGCGAGCATGGCACCCTGGATCATTTGCTGGTGCTGCCACTGACGGCACTGGAAATCATGCTGGCAAAAGTCTGGAGCAACATGCTGGTGGTGGTGCTCTGCACCTGGGTATCGCTGGAAGTCATCGTCAAAGGCGCCCTGGGCGTGCCACTGGCGGGCTCCATGAGCTTTTTCCTGCTGGTAACGGCGGTTTATCTGTTCGCCAGCACGGCGCTGGGAATATTCCTCGCGACCCTGGCCCGCTCGACACCGCAGTTCGGCTTATTGGCAATTCCGGTGATCATCCCCATGCTGCTGCTTTCCGGCGGCAGCACGCCCCTCGACAGCATGCCGCAATGGCTGCAATGGGTGATGCAGGGCTCGCCATCGACGCACTTCGTCAGCCTCAGCGCCGCGATTCTTTTTCGCGACGCCGGCATCGATGTCGTCTGGCCGGACTTGCTGGCATTAAGCGGCATCGGCCTGCTGTTCTTTACCATTGCGCTGATGCGGTTTCGCAAGAGCCTGGCGTCCTGATGAACGAGTAAAGAGCCACTCTCGCAACGAGGCCCGCCAGGACAGCAAAAAGCTTATTGGATGATCAGGTTGTTGAACAACAGATCCTCAACCACCGGCTTGCCCGTTTCATCATTCATGATCTGCTGGGTCTGCTTCAACGCTTCCTGACGCAGCTTTTCCTTGGCCTCGACATTGTTCATCGTCTCGGTGGACTGCTGGGCAAACAACGCCACCAGTTGATTGCGAATCAGCGGCTCGTTGGCCTTGACCGCCTTGGCGGCCTCGTCGCCGGTCACACGCAAGGCCACATCGGCCTTGTAGACCTTGAGCTTGGGCGTGCCATCCAGTCCGTAGTTGCCCACGAACGGCGGGCTCAAGGTGACATAATTGACCTTTGGCGCCACCTCTTCCTTGGCTTCCTCGGCCACCGCCGCCACAGGCAGGGACAGGGCCAGCAACAACATGATCCACGCTTTCACAATTCGCTCCTTATCCGGTTTGCGGCCCAGCATAACCACCCGCCACGCCAACACAAGCTTATGGCTGACTATCAGGGTCGGGCATGCTCGTTGACCCGTCGACTCACACACCTACACTTATCGGCCATCACTCCAAAAGGAATAGCCCTGATGAAAGCCGTGCTGTGCAAAGCCTTCGGTCCTGCCGAATCGCTGGTACTGGAAGACGTCGCCAGTCCTGTCGCGAAGAAGAACGAAATCCTGCTGGAGGTGCATGCCGCCGGGGTGAACTTCCCCGACACGCTGATCATCGAGGGCAAGTACCAGTTCAAACCGCCCTTCCCTTTTTCCCCGGGCGGTGAAGCCGCTGGCGTCGTCAGCGAAGTGGGCGAAAAAGTCAGCCACCTGAAGGTTGGCGATCGGGTCATGGCCCTGACCGGCTGGGGCAGTTTTGCCGAACAGGTCGCGGTACCCGGTTACAACGTGTTGCCGATCCCGCCCTCCATGGACTTCAACACCGCCGCCGCCTTCAGCATGACCTATGGCACCTCGATGCACGCCCTCAAGCAACGCGGCAACCTGCAACCCGGCGAAACCCTGCTGGTATTGGGCGCCTCCGGCGGTGTCGGCCTGGCGGCAGTAGAGATCGGCAAGGCCATGGGCGCCCGGGTGATCGCCGCGGCCAGCAGCGCGGAAAAACTCGCCGTGGCCAAGGCCGCGGGTGCCGATGAACTGATCAACTACAGCGAAACCAGCCTCAAGGACGAAATCAAACGCCTGACCGACGGCCAGGGTGCCGACGTGATCTACGACCCTGTGGGTGGCGACCTGTTCGACCAGGCCATCCGCGCCATCGCCTGGAACGGCCGCCTGCTGGTGGTCGGCTTTGCCAGCGGACGCATCCCCGAACTGCCGGTGAACCTGGCACTGCTCAAAGGTGCGGCGGTGCTCGGCGTGTTCTGGGGCTCGTTCGCCCAACGCCAGCCGCAGGATAACGCCGCCAACTTCCAGCAGCTGTTTGACTGGTTTGCCGAGGGCAAGTTGAAGCCGCTGGTGTCGCAGGTGTATCCGTTGAGCAATGCGGCGCAGGCCATCAATGATCTTGGCCAGCGCAAGGCTGTCGGGAAGGTGGTGGTGCAGGTTCGCTGATTTCCAATGGCAAAAAGGCCAGAACAACTCTGTAGTTGTTCTGGCCAGTCGGACAATGTGGATATAACCAAAATACGCCATTATATGCGATGTGCGGCGCATCTTAATGTAGTTTGAGTTCGCGAGACGGGTTATATATCAGCTGGGAACTGTTGACTCCTGATGTCTGATAGAAAGCGATCCAAACAGCACATCCTACCACCCCAGACACCGCAGGCAATAACCAGGCGAGCCCAGCGTATTTCTCCAACACAATTCCTGATGCAGCAGAAAAAATAGCAATACCGATGCCGTGAGCCACCGCTAAATATAAAGATATGGCCGTCGCGGAATAGCGCTCAGCGAAAAAACGTCGGATCGACATCACGAACGCGACATGTGGAATAGAAAAGGTTACGCCTTGCAGCACAAATGACAGTACAGCTTGAGTCACACCGGGATTGTACCAAACTAACAAAGCTCTAATCACAAAACACATTGCCACAATTGGTATGATAATTATGTAGCGTCTCGACGCAAAGGCATTTGAGTAGCGAAAAACGAAGGCCTCCGCGATGAACCCGATGGTCCAGGCAAGCAAAATCTGCGAATTGGTCAACCCCATCCTTTCTAGCCAAGGCGTGCCTATCGAATAGTAGGTGCCTTGTGCACCAATGATTAACGCCGTAGCTGCAAACATAAAAAATGCGCTACGTTTTGGAATACTCGGCTTTAATGATGATACGGCAAACTCTACTTGATGAACTTCTTCTTTTGACATCAATATAATAACAACACTAAAAGACAGCGTAGAGAATGTTAACACCCAGATAAATATCAGGTCGGGAGCCAAATCAAGAGCACTTAACCCAGCCAGCGTGGCTGTCCCCACGGCGACCGATAACGAGCCTGCGAATCGGACCCGGCCATAGCTACCCTCAGCCCCTCGAATCGTACTCGCGGCACTCTCTAATAAACTTTGAAAAAAATTGCGCGACATCATTAAAATGCAAAAACCAACACCGAGTAAAATTCTGTATTGGCTAAATAACACTACAAATACGCACACTACCGCCAGCATTGAAAATGAAACTTTGAAAACATGCTTTGAATGCGCGCGATCAGCATAAAAAATAATTATTGGGTTAACAATAATCTTTATTGCAAAGGTGCTGGCGACGACCCAGCCAGCTAGACTATACGAGAATCCAGAGTTAACCAAAAATTGAGAAAGGTAACTTTTTAATAATCCAGATGGAAAATAAAAAACGACATAACTCAGAACCACCAGACCTATAGACTGCTTCATAAGTAGCGTATGAACTCATCGGCGCACCACGCTTCAATTTTGGTTCTTATATCACCATCCAAGTGCCCTGTCCAAACGTGACGAGACGGTCCCTTCAAACGATACAATACTTGAAAACAAAGGTGACGTCTGAAGCGTGTATATTTCTCAATATTGAACAAGTCAGTTTCATAGCAGCGCCAAAGCAAGTTGATTAGGGCCTCGACCGATTCATTGACAACGAAACTGGCAATGACTACTTCTGAGATTAGATAGGCAGCATCGTGCGACCCACATCCGACTTGAGCTTGTTCAAAATCAATTATTGCTATACGCCCGTCGGCACAAATTATAATGTTCCGACTATTCAAATCTCCGTGCAATACAGATTCTTGATTTTTCAAATGCTGATCTAGAAACAAGTTTGCAGCAGTAAGCTTGCCATTGGGCAAGAACTCAAATAGGTTCCTGTACTGAAGGGTCGCCTTGTAACACTTAAAAGCTTCACTGTTGGCACTTACAGATAGCGTCTTGGATTTACTCGTTGCATGCAATGATGTTAGCCATGTCAAAACTTGTGAAATCTGTTCAACCACAAAATGAAAATTCTCTTTATTCAACAGGTACTCATATAAATCACTCCCCTTGGCACCCTCCATTGCAATTGCTCTGTTTTCGGCATCCGCAGCCAACAATCGAGGGACGTAAACGTTACCACTCACTATTTCTTGAGCATGTTCATGTAGACTAACAGCAACTTGATAGCGCTGAAGAGAAGTGGTTGGCAGAGGTGGGAATCCTGCAGTTTTTGCTTCATCTGCAAATGATTTTATATAAAACAATTCATCTGCCCTGATCACTCGATGGACGTCGTTGAATAAGCCTCCTTCAACCTCATAAGCAATATCATCAAAAGTCAGGCTTAGAGCGCCGTATAGTTTTTTGTGGCGAGGAATCATTTTTACATCCTTTTTTTTGGCTCATCCCGCAATGATACGCTTTTTACCTGGAATTACATGCTTTGCATGTTGATCCAAATTGTTTACATTGACAGTTTTCATTAACCAACGATTTCTTAACTCTTGCGGATTACTGATTAGTCTCACCTCTTTGTTGTGAATACATTCATTGTTGGCCGACCCTATGAAAACTCCCGGAAGGACGTGGATTGGAGTTTTTACGCTATGCAGAGTTCTATTGAGAACTTCAATCGCACCACGAGCCCGCTCAGTAGTACCAACTGTACGGCGTTCAAAATAACGAATATCGTAATCGGTAGCGCCACCAAGAACAGGATGATCTGGAGCACTACCCATTTTTAGATTCCCCGAGATTGTAGTCAGGTCATCAAAGGGAGTATTAAATTCGGACTCCCTAAGCAAGGCTTTTATATTTTCAGGTAAATCCGCAAGAATTTTTTGATTGGAAGCGAAGCAAGTGTACACCTCATTTTCCTCGCACCCTCGCAATCCTATAATATTCACCCAGTCTGGCCTAACGTAATGATTAGCCAGATCCTTGTGAAAATATATATCATTTAGAGCCTTTTGTGACTGAGTTTCACAAAGACTTTCCATAGGATGGATATCCTGAAACACATCACCGTCATTGACATTAACGTAGCCAATCGGCTCCTGCGACATCAATTTTGCGTAGATCAGTAAAAACCCTTCAGCAACATACGAAAGTTTCTTTATTCGCTTGTCGATAACCGGTGACTTGAAATCCAAATATGGTAAATGAGGGTCTATAGGGCAATTATGGATAAAAATGTAGGGATTGGCGAACGTATCGATATTTTTTCGGGCTTCGCAGAGTCTGACCAGTTCGGCGGGAACCTCACCTCTATTTATGACATCGTCAACTTCTTCTTCGAAGCACTCGTAATTACTGTAGGGATTATTTTTTAGTTTTAGCAAAATATCTTGAAGATAAATCCTATCCTTTTCTTTGAACGTAAGGTCTACGCTGATCATATGCGCTCTCCTGAACAGTATTGTCCGAAACAACTCGAAAGCCTGTATCCCGCAAGAAATCAGAATCTCTAGTTTGCGCGCCGCTTGAACACCCATAGTCAAACCACCCACTATCTTTCCGTATCGGGAACTATTGAGCACGACCGAGCAAAACATTACTTTGCGGACTGCATAGCGTTACTGCAGCAAACCTATTTCGAGGACATACAACACGTCAAGAGCTCATGAGATTTTCAGAAGTTACTTACACTTACAATCCTTGGTCGAGGTAGGACTATTCCTGAAAATTTGTAAGAAAACTCCTGTAGACAAACTTTCCTGCCTGCCCCCCATGCCATATTTCGGGGCATGTAGCGCAAGGCACCTGTTTAAAACAAATCACGAGACGCAAAAGGAGCGCGGCCAGATAACCGCGCGCTCGTTGTTAAAGCAACTTTCGAATACCCTGCGGCAAATACCGCACGTACCTGGAAACAGGGTTACTGCGGCACTCACTGACTATGATTGGCACCTTGCGATTCAACTGGGTTATCAGTTCAAGGCGCCGCTCGTTCGATAACATGTCTTTTGAAAACGCTTTCGTCAGATAAGCGCGGGTGTAGTAGAACGCCGCGGAATCCGTCCATCTGTGCTCGGGTGTATCGACAAGCGCGTTATTGAGATCGCGACATCGCAGTTCGTTGAGCCACTTGTTGGTATCGATCGTCATATCCCAATCGTAGCCAAACACCATCGGCGCAACCATGTCCTGTTCGGCAGGTTTATCGCCATCGACGGTCCAGGGCTTGAACCGCCACTGCGCTATCGCCACCCGGGTCGCTTCAGCCAGGTCCGGGTGATCGCTTTGTACAATCTTCACCTTGCTGATTGAACCATCGGCCTTGACCGTGAACCCGACCCGGACAGTACCGACCACCCCGGCCCTCTGCAGTGCCAGTGGATAGATCGGCTTGGGATTGTTCTCCGGTATCAGAAAAAACTCTCCAGCCCGGATTTCACCCAATACCACCAGGATCAACAGCAACACAAACCAACGCATACCTCCTCCCTCTTGATGCAAATGCCAGGTCCTGGCCGCAACAAAAAGGCTACAGACCGACGGCCTCAAGCTGAAGGTCGCGGCTTCCGGTAAAGGCGCAGGACATTTCCCAAAGGCCTGCCTTCACCCGCCGCATCAAACAGGAACGCTGTAATAATTCCTACAACGCACTTCATTTATACCTGAGCGACATGTTCATAAAGGAACACTCGAATTCCAACATTTTCGCTGTTTTGCCGATGCGAACCGGTGCTATTTTCGGTAACGAAACTGTAATATTCGTATCCGCAGTCAAAACAAGAAATTTGGAGCTCTTGAATGTTTGCTTTCTTTCGTCCTGCCACGCATCAGGCTCCCTTGCCTGAAGAAAAAATAGACAGCACCTACCGACGCCTGCGTTGGCAGATCTTCGCCGGTATCTTCATCGGTTACGCCGGTTACTACCTGCTGCGCAAAAACTTCTCCCTGGCCATGCCTTATCTGATCGAAGAGGGCTACACCCGAGGGGAGCTGGGGGTGGCGCTGTCGGCGATTGCCATCGCCTACGGCTTGTCCAAGTTCCTGATGGGCATCGTGTCCGACCGTTCCAACCCGCGCTTCTTCCTTCCGTTTGGCCTCGTGGTCTCGGCGGCGGTGATGTTCACGTTCGGTTTTGCCCATTGGGCGACATCCAGCGTGACTATCATGTTCGTCCTGCTGTTCATCAATGGCTGGGCGCAGGGCATGGGCTGGCCGCCAAGCGGGCGGACCATGGTGCACTGGTGGTCGCAGAAGGAACGCGGTGGCGTGGTGTCCCTGTGGAACGTGGCGCACAACGTCGGTGGCGGTTTGATCGGCCCGCTGTTCCTGATCGGCATGGGCCTGTTCAACGACTGGCACGCGGCGTTTTATGTGCCAGCGGCGGTGGCCATGGCCGTGGCCGTGTTTGCCTTCATCACCATGCGCGACACCCCGCAATCGGTCGGCCTGCCGCCGATCGAGAAGTACAAGAACGATTACCCGGAAGGCTACGACGCCAGCCACGAAGAAGAATTCAGCGCCAAGGAAATCTTCGTCAAATACGTGCTGCGCAACAAAATGCTCTGGTACATCGCCCTGGCCAACGTCTTCGTCTACCTGCTGCGCTACGGCGTGCTGGACTGGGCGCCGACCTACCTCAAGGAAGCCAAGGGTTTCACCGTGGACAAGACGTCTTGGGCGTACTTCTTCTACGAGTGGGCCGGTATTCCGGGCACGCTGTTGTGCGGCTGGATGTCGGACAAGATCTTCCGTGGCAACCGCGGCCTGACCGGCATGGTGTTCATGGCGCTGGTGACCGTGGCGACGCTGGTGTACTGGCTCAACCCGGCCGGTAACCCGACGGTCGACATGATTGCGCTGATCTCCATCGGCTTCCTGATCTACGGGCCGGTGATGCTGATCGGTCTACAGGCGTTGGAACTGGCACCGAAAAAAGCCGCCGGCACGGCTGCGGGCTTCACCGGCCTGTTCGGCTACCTGGGCGGATCGGTCGCGGCCAGTGCAGCGATGGGCTATACCGTGGACCATTTCGGCTGGGACGGCGGTTTCGTCTTGCTGATCGGTGCCTGCCTGCTGGCGATGGCTTTCCTTGCGCCGACGCTGTGGCACAAGCAGGTCGCCAGTCAGGGCCGCGAAGCACTCGCTTGATCATCCTTTGATTTGCAGCGCTTGAGCCGCGCCTCCAGATTCCGGTCTGGCATGGCGTGGCTACGCAGGGCGTGTACGGTCTGCTCGACATAGTCGCGAGTGGTGCCGTAACGCCCGCAAGCGTTTTCGAACACGTGGCTCAGCACGTGATCCGGCAGGTTGCCAGCGTAGCTGGGCAGGTGCCGCTCCAGGACGAATCCCAATGCCTGAACCTGATTGCCGTCCTCGAGTCGGCAATTGAGCCAGTGTGGACGATAGGACGGGAATGGCATTTCTCTTTTCCACAGTGCATACAGCGAAGCGTCCAGTTGCTCTTCCGGCAAGCGGTAGGCAAACCCGCTGCAAGAGCCGCCGCGATCCAGGCCAAAGACGAGGCCAGGCATTTCCGGCGTGCCGCGATGTTCGTGGGACCACAGGTACAAACCGCGATGGTAGCCATGTACGCGTCCGCGAACCCGTTCGACCGCCGTGCACTCCGGCCGCCAGATCAGCGACCCGTAGGCGAACAGCCATACCGGGCCGCCCTTGTGGCGCGCCATGGTCGATTGCATCGAGCTGAGCAATTGTTCGTGAGTGAGTTGCGGCCCCAGATCGAGCCGCGGAGGGTAAGCCAGATTCAAGATTGACGATTCAATGGCGCTCATGGCGAATAGCGTTCAGCTCCCCGCGAGTAAAGAGTTACTTAATAGAACGCACCGCTGCAACAATAAGGCACATATGTTTTTCAAAGCAATTCAAGTGCCATGGCACCGTTGTTAATTAATTACCTGAACAAATTATAACCTACCGGTATTTATATGATTTTATAAATACCGATAAGCTATATAGAGAGATATAAGGATAAAACCGTAGGGCAACATCAAGATCATGGATCAAGATCGCGGATCAAGATCGCGGCGCGTACGCAAATACGTCGGCGCGCATCTGGTGGGCGTCCATCCCCGCCTCGACCAACGCATCCAGGGTGCCGTAGACCATGGCCGGCGAGCCGCTGGCATAGACATGCAAGGCCTTGAGATCGGGAAAGTCTTCGCAGACCGCTTCATGCAACATGCCGCAACGCCCCTGCCAGCCGCATTGGTCGCTGACGACTTTATGCAGGAACAGGTTGGGCAGTTTCAGCCACTCATCCCAATGTTCGACTTCATAAAAGTCTTCAGGGCGACGCACCCCCCAATACAGGTGCACGGGATGCTTGAAGCCTAGCGCACGGCAATGCTCGATCAGGCCATGGACCTGGCCCATGCCCGTGCCAGCGGCGATCAGCACCAACGGACCGTCCGGCAACTCCGCCAGGTGCGTATCTCCAAACGGCATGTCGATACGCACCATCATGTTGCGTTGCAGTTGCTCGATCAGGTTCAGCGCACTGGCTTCGCGCGCCAACACGTGGATTTCCAGATCCCGCCCGCCAGAGGGTGCCGAGGCCAGGGAGAAGGATGACTTCTCGCCATTGTCGCGATGGATCATCAGGTACTGGCCCGCGTGATAACGCGGCGACTTGCCGGCAGGCGCCCGCAGCCGCACCCGCCAGGTATCGCCACCGACCTCGGTGCAACTGGTGACCTGACACGACAGACTGCGCACCGGCAACTCTCCGAGCGCGAGCACGCCATCCCACAGCACGATGCAGTCTTCCAGCGGCTCCGCTATGCAAGTGTAGAACTCGCCATGGTCACGCACGAGGCCTGCCTGCTCGACGCGCCCTTCCACCAGCAGCGCGGCGCATACATGGCAGTTACCGTTGCGGCAGCTTTGCGGGCATTCATAGCCCAGGCGACGTGCGCCATCGAGAATCCGCTCGCCGGGCAAGATATCCAGGACTGCTCCAGAGGGCTGCAAGGTTACACGCATCAATCTATTCCTAACTGATTCCAGATGGCATCGATCCGTTGGGTCACGGCGTCGTCCTTGACGATTACACGGCCCCACTCGCGCGTGGTTTCACCCGGCCATTTATGCGTGGCATCGAGCCCCATCTTCGAACCCAGGCCGGAAACCGGCGAGGCGAAGTCCAGGTAGTCGATCGGTGTGTTCTCGATCATCACCGTGTCGCGCTTGGGGTCCATGCGCGTGGTGATGGCCCAGATCACGTCGTTCCAGTCCCGCGCGTTGATATCGTCGTCGGTGACGATAACGAACTTGGTGTACATGAACTGTCGCAAAAACGACCAGACGCCGAGCATTACCCGCTTGGCATGGCCTGGGTACGACTTCTTCATGGTCACCACGGCCATCCGATAGGAACAGCCTTCGGGTGGCAGGTAGAAGTCGGTGATTTCGGGGAACTGCTTCTGCAGGATCGGCACAAACACTTCGTTCAGTGCCACACCGAGGATTGCCGGCTCATCCGGTGGACGGCCGGTGTAGGTGCTGTGGTAGATCGGCTTGATCCGGTGGGTGATGCGCTCGACGGTGAACACCGGGAAGCTGTCGACTTCGTTGTAGTAACCGGTGTGGTCGCCGTACGGCCCTTCATCGGCCATCTCGCCCGGATGAATCACCCCTTCGAGGATGATTTCGGCGGTGGCCGGCACTTGCAGGTCGTTGCCACGGCACTTGACCAGTTCGGTCCGGTTACCGCGCAGCAAGCCGGCAAAGGCGTACTCGGAAAGACTGTCTGGCACCGGGGTCACGGCACCGAGGATGGTCGCCGGGTCAGCACCCAGCGCCACGGCCACCGGGAACGGCTGGCCAGGGTGTTTCTCGCACCATTCACGGTAATCCAGCGCGCCGCCGCGGTGACTCAGCCAGCGCATGATGACCTTGTTGCGGCCGATCACTTGCTGACGGTAGATACCGAGGTTCTGCCGGTCCTTGTTCGGCCCCTTGGTGACCGTCAGGCCCCAGGTGATCAGCGGGGCGACATCGCCTGGCCAGCAGGTCTGCACGGGCAAGGTCGAAAGGTCGACGTCGTCGCCTTCGATCACCACTTCCTGGCAGATCGCGTCTTTGACGACCTTGGGCGCCATGGAGATGATCTTGCGGAAGATCGGCAGCTTGGACCAGGCGTCTTTCAGCCCCTTCGGCGGCTCGGGCTCCTTGAGGAACGCCAGCAATTTGCCGATTTCACGCAGCTCGCTGACCGCTTCGGCGCCCATGCCCAACGCGACGCGCTCGGGGGTACCGAACAGGTTGCCGAGCACGGGAATGTCAAAACCGGTAGGTTTTTCGAAGAGCAGGGCCGGGCCCTTGGCGCGCAAGGTGCGATCGCACACCTCGGTCATTTCGAGCACTGGGGACACCGGAACCTGGATGCGCTTGAGTTCGCCGCGCTGTTCCAGGCCGCTGATAAAGTCGCGCAAGTCGCGATACTGCATGCGTGAGCCTCGTGTTGGCCGTGGCGTTCGGGGCAGGCAGTTTAGCGCCGAACCCCTCTATTCAGAACCATGAACTGCCGGTTCATCAAAAATCAGATAGCAAAAAGCCGGGTTGCCCCGGCTTTTTGACCTGTTCGACTTACTTGCGCTTCATCGACAGGAAGAACTCATCGTTGGTCTTGGTCGTTTTCAGCTTGTCGACCAGGAACTCGATGGCAGCGACTTCATCCATCGGATGCAGCAGCTTGCGCAGGATCCACATGCGCTGCAACTCGTCGTCGGCGGTCAGCAACTCTTCGCGGCGAGTACCGGAACGGTTGATGTTGATGGCCGGGAACACGCGTTTTTCAGCAATGCGACGGTCCAGAGGCAGTTCCATGTTGCCGGTGCCTTTGAATTCCTCGTAGATCACTTCGTCCATCTTCGAGCCGGTTTCAACCAGCGCGGTGGCGATGATGGTCAGCGAGCCGCCTTCTTCGATGTTCCGTGCGGCGCCGAAGAAACGCTTGGGTTTCTCCAGGGCGTGGGCATCGACACCACCGGTCAGTACCTTGCCGGAGCTCGGGATCACGGTGTTGTAGGCACGGGCCAGACGGGTGATGGAGTCGAGCAGGATTACCACGTCCTTCTTGTGTTCGACCAGGCGCTTGGCCTTCTCGATCACCATCTCGGCAACCTGCACGTGGCGGGTTGGCGGCTCGTCGAACGTCGAGGCAACCACTTCGCCGCGCACGGTGCGCTGCATTTCGGTCACTTCTTCCGGACGTTCGTCGATCAGCAGCACGATCAGATGAACTTCAGGATTGTTACGAGCGATGTTCGCGGCAATGTTCTGCAGCATGATCGTCTTACCGGCTTTCGGCGGTGCAACGATCAGACCACGCTGGCCTTTACCGATCGGGGCGCACAGGTCGATGACTCGACCGGTCAAGTCTTCGGTGGAACCGTTACCGGCTTCCATCTTCATGCGCACTGTCGGGAACAGCGGGGTCAGGTTCTCGAAGAGAATCTTGTTTTTCGCGTTTTCCGGACGGTCGAAGTTGATCGTGTCGACCTTGAGCAGCGCGAAATAACGCTCGCCTTCCTTCGGAGGGCGGATCTTGCCAACGATGGTGTCACCGGTGCGCAAGTTGAAGCGACGGATCTGGCTCGGCGAGACGTAGATATCGTCAGGGCCGGCGAGATAGGAGGCGTCTGCAGAGCGGAGGAAGCCGAAGCCGTCCTGGAGAATCTCCAGCACGCCATCACCGGAGATTTCCTCGCCGCTTTTCGCGTGCTTTTTGAGCAGGGAGAAAATCACGTCCTGCTTGCGCGAACGGGCCATATTTTCTATGCCCATCTGTTCGGCCAATTCGAGCAGTTCGGTAATCGGCTTTTGCTTGAGTTCAGTCAGATTCATATAGGAATGACGTAATCATTTATGGAGGGGGGAAATTAAGCTTTTGGCTTAATGAGGCCGCGCCGCGGAGAAGGCGACAGGATCGCGTACTTATTCGAAAAGGAGAGCGTCGGCGACGGCTAGCAGGGGGCACTGGAGAAACCAGCGCGGGGCCGAATGTAACACCTGAGTTTCGGAGCGTCTAGCCCTCCACTACGAAAAAAGCCCCGCTATTTGCGGGGCTTTTCTCTGACACGCTGCTACGACGTTTAGATGTTGGCGTCGAGGAAAGCCGCCAGTTGCGACTTCGACAGTGCGCCGACCTTGGTCGCTTCAACGTTGCCGTTCTTGAACAGCATCAGTGTCGGGATACCGCGCACGCCGTGCTTGGCGGGGGTTTCCTGGTTTTCGTCGATGTTCAGCTTGGCAACGGTCAGCTTGCCTTTGTAGGTCTCGGCAATTTCGTCCAGGACAGGAGCGATCATTTTGCAAGGGCCGCACCACTCAGCCCAGTAGTCGACCAGTACAGCGCCTTCAGCCTTGAGTACGTCGGCCTCGAAGCTAGCGTCGCTAACGTGTTTGATAAGATCGCTGCTCATGGAATTCTCCAGGGTTGTAAGCAAAAAAACGTGGCCCATCATAGCCGCCCTTCCCCTGTTCAGGAAGGTGCAGATGATTGAGTCTCGCTATGGTGTTGCATGAGTTTGGGTATAGCTCAGGTCAGGCGGTGGCGGGAGCGACGAACGCGATCCCGGTGCGCATCGCCGCGTTGCGCACGTGTTCGTGCATGGCCTTTTGTGCAGCCCCCGAGGCCCGGCGCGCCAGCGCGCGAAGGATCTTGCGGTGCTCCTGCCAGGTTTCCATGGCTCGCTCGGCCCGGATGAACGGTAGCTTCTGGCTCTCCAGGAAGATGTCGGCGCTGGCCGTCAGGATGCTCAGCATCGCCTGATTGCCGCTGGCCAGCAGAATGCGTCGATGAAACTCAAAGTCCAGCCGCGCCGCCGCTTCAAAGTCGCCAGATTTCAGTTTGTTGCGCATGGCGGCGACGTTATCTTCCAGCGCATCGAGTTCATCGGTACTCAAGGTCACGGCCGCCAGCCCCGCCGCAAACCCCTCCAGCGCATAACGCAGCTGGAAGATATCCAGAGGCGAAGCCTGTGCCGCGAACGGCCAACCGGGCGCAGCCTCGCCTCGCGGCAGCTCCACCGGCGACTGCACGAACACGCCTTTACCCGGCTGTATGCTGATGACACCCAGCGCACTGAGCGATGACAACGCCTCGCGCAACGACGCCCGACTGACGCCCAATTGCACCGCCAGGTCCCGCTGCGAAGGCAAGGCATCCCCGGGCCCGAAACCCCGTTCGGTGATCAGCTTGCGGATGGCTTGCAGCGCCACTTCAGGTACGGCGCGGGAGATCGAATTCATGGTTTTCCACTAGAACCAGGCCAATGTGCGATCAGTTGTAAAGCTATTCGGGGCGCCCGGCAAGTCGTGCCCCATGGGGGTTCGGTCACTTTCCTGGCTGCGCCATCAGGGTGCGAAACGCCACCTGACTGTTCAGACCAGTAAGACCGTGCGACGCCAGCAAAACCGCGGCCTGGCGCCCCGTAAACGCCATGTTGGCATGGCCCATGCTCTGTCGATCCGCAGAAATCACTTCCCGAAGATCCGGAGACTTGCCATGACCCAGCGTTACAGCGCCCTCCTCGCAGCCTTGTTCGCCAGTTTCGTACTGAGCCAGGCTCCCGCTCATGCCGATGCTCTGGAGGATGTGGTCCAGCGCGGCGTCCTCAAGGTCGCCGTACCGCAGGACTTCCCGCCTTTCGGCTCGGTCGGCCCGGACATGAAACCCCGCGGCCTGGACATCGACACCGCCAAACTGCTGGCCGACCAGCTCAAGGTCAAACTCGAACTGACCCCGGTCAACAGCACCAACCGCATTCCGTTCCTGACCACCGGCAAGGTCGACCTGGTGATCTCCAGCCTCGGTAAAAACCCCGAGCGCGAAAAGGTCATCGATTTCTCCCGCGCCTATGCACCCTTCTACCTCGCGGTGTTCGGTCCTCCAGACGCCGACATCAAAAGCCTGGACGACCTCAAGGGCAAGACCATCAGCGTCACCCGTGGCGCTATCGAAGACATCGAGCTGACCAAGGTCGCCCCCGAGGGCGTGACCATCAAGCGCTTCGAAGACAACAACTCGACCATCGCCGCGTATCTGGCCGGGCAAGTCGACCTGATCGCCAGCGGCAACGTGGTGATGGTCGCCATCAGCGAGAAGAGCCCGAAGCGCGTGCCAGCGTTGAAAGTGAAGCTCAAGGACTCGCCAGTCTACGTCGGCGTGAACAAGAACGAGCCGGCGCTGCTGGACAAGGTCAACCAGATCCTCGTCACCGCAAAAACCGACGGCGCGCTGGAAAAAAACGCCCTGACCTGGCTGAAAGAACCGCTGCCGGCCGACCTCTGATCCGGCGCGCAGGAGACACGCTATGGCTTATCAGTTCGATTTCTTGCCGGTGGTCCACAACACCGACCTGCTGCTGCGTGGTGCGCTGTTCACCCTTGAGCTGACGGCCATCGGCGCGGTGCTGGGGGTGGGCCTTGGCATCATTGGGGCGCTGGTGCGGGCGTGGAACATCCGCCCTTTCGCCGGGATTTTCGCGGTCTACGTCGAGTTGATCCGCAATACGCCGTTCCTGGTGCAGTTGTTCTTCATCTTCTTCGGCCTGCCGTCGCTTGGCGTGCAGATTTCCGAGTGGCAGGCCGCCGTGCTGGCGATGGTGATCAATCTGGGTGCCTACTCGACCGAGATCATCCGTGCCGGTATCCAGGCGATCCCGCGCGGCCAGCTGGAGGCCGCAGCAGCGCTGGCCATGACGCGCTTCGAAGCGTTCCGCCACGTGGTGCTGCTACCGGCGCTGGGCAAGGTCTGGCCGGCCCTGAGCAGCCAGATCATCATCGTCATGCTCGGCTCGGCAGTCTGCTCGCAGATCGCCACCGAAGAGCTGAGCTTCGCCGCCAACTTTATCCAGTCGCGCAACTTCCGCGCCTTTGAAACCTATGCCCTGACCACGCTGCTCTACCTGTGCATGGCCTTGTTGATCCGCCAGTTGCTGAACTGGATCGGCCAGCGATTTATTGCAAGGAGCACTCGATGAGCGATTTCACTTTCTGGGACATCGTGCGCAACCTGCTTACCGGCCTGCAATGGACGCTGGCGCTGTCGCTGGTGGCGTTTGTCGGCGGTGGACTGATCGGCTTGCTGGTCATGGTGATGCGCATTTCGAACAAACCCTTGCCGCGCAGCTTTGCCCGTACCTACATCGAATTGTTTCAGGGCACGCCGCTGCTGATGCAGCTGTTCCTGGTGTTCTTCGGCGTCGCGCTGGCCGGGGTGGAGATTTCGCCGTGGGCCGCGGCAGCAATAGCCTTGACGTTGTTCACCAGCGCCTATCTGGCGGAGATCTGGCGGGGTTGCGTCGAGTCGATTCCCCACGGCCAGTGGGAAGCCTCGTCGAGCCTGGCGCTGAACCCGCTGGAGCAACTGCGCCACGTGATCCTGCCGCAAGCATTGCGCATCGCCGTGGCGCCGACCGTGGGTTTCTCGGTGCAAGTGGTAAAGGGCACCGCCGTGACCTCGATCATCGGCTTCACTGAACTGACCAAGACCGGCGGCATGTTGGCCAATGCCACCTTCGAGCCTTTCATGGTCTACGGCCTCGTCGCCCTCGGCTACTTCCTGCTCTGCTACCCCTTGTCCCTCAGTGCGCGCTACCTGGAAAGGAGACTGCATGCCTCTGCTTAGAATTTCCGCCCTGCATAAATACTATGGCGACCACCACGTGCTCAAAGGCATCGACCTGAGTGTCGAGCAAGGCCAGGTGGTGGCGATCATCGGCCGCAGCGGGTCGGGCAAGTCGACCTTGCTGCGCACCCTCAACGGCCTGGAATCGATCAACGACGGCGTCATCGAAGTCGACGGCGAATACCTTGACGCCGCCCGTGCCGACCTGCGCAGCCTGCGGCAGAAAGTCGGGATGGTGTTCCAGCAGTTCAACCTGTTCCCACACCTGACGGTCGGCGAGAACGTGATGCTCGCGCCACAGGTGGTGCAGAAAGTCCCGAAAGCCAAGGCCGCCGAACTGGCGCGGGAGATGCTGGAACGCGTGGGCCTCGGGGAGAAATTCGACGCCTTCCCGGATCGGTTGTCCGGCGGACAGCAACAGCGAGTGGCGATCGCCCGCGCGTTGGCTATGTCGCCCAAGGTGTTGCTGTGCGACGAAATCACCTCGGCGCTGGACCCGGAGTTGGTCAATGAAGTGCTCAGCGTGGTTCGCCAGCTGGCCAAGGAAGGCATGACCTTGATCATGGTGACCCACGAGATGCGATTTGCCCGGGAGGTTGGGGACAAGTTGGTGTTCATGCATCAGGGGCTGGTGCATGAGGTGGGTGATCCGAAGGAGTTGTTTGCCAATCCGCAGACTGTGGAGCTGGCGAATTTCATTGGCACGGTGGAAGCGGCAGTCTGATGGAAATTTAGTGCCGGTGAGGCCGCAATCGCGAGCAAGCCCGCTTCCACAGGGTTCTCTGCCGGAGCACAGTGGTGTGTTCGACGCAAAAAACCGTGGGAGCAGGCTTGCCCGCGAAGAGGCCATTTGCATCGCCGCAACGCCTACGCGTTGGCGCCAGCCTTTGATCGTGGCACGATGTCGAGGTTATCGACCGAGACCCTGACCATGCCGCAATCCCAAGCCAAGAATCTGTCCCTGATCGCCGCTATCGACCTGGGCTCCAACAGCTTTCACATGGTCGTGGCCAAGGCCCAGAACGGTGAAATCCGTATTCTCGAGCGTCTCGGGGAGAAGGTTCAGCTGGCCGCCGGTATCGATGAGGAGCGCAAGCTCAGCGAAGAATCCATGCAACGCGGGCTCGATTGCCTCAAGCGCTTCGCCCAACTGATCAACGGCATGCCCACCGGTGCCGTACGGATCGTCGGCACCAACGCCCTGCGTGAAGCCCGCAACCGCAACGAATTCATCCACCGCGCCGAAGAAATCCTCGGCCACCCGGTGGAAGTCATCTCCGGCCGTGAAGAAGCGCGACTGATCTATCTGGGCGTGTCCCACACCCTCGCCGACACCCCGGGCAAACGCCTGGTGGCCGACATCGGCGGTGGCAGTACCGAATTCATCATCGGCCAGCGCTTCGAACCACTGCTGCGCGAAAGCCTGCAGATGGGTTGCGTCAGCTACACCCAGCGCTATTTCAAGGACGGCAAGATCACCCCGGCCCGCTACGCCCAGGCCTACACTGCGGCGCGGCTGGAGATCATGAGCATCGAACATGCCCTGCACCGCCTGACCTGGGATGAAGCCATCGGCTCCTCGGGCACCATCCGCGCCATCGGCCTGGCGCTGAAGGCCGGCGGCCACGGCAGCGGCGAGGTCAACGCCCAGGGCCTGGCCTGGCTCAAGCGCAAGCTGATCAAGCTGGGCGACGTCGACAAGATCGACTTCGAAGGCATCAAGCCGGACCGACGGGCGATATTCCCGGCTGGCCTGGCCATCCTCGAAGCTATTTTCGACTCCCTTGAATTGCAGCGCATGGACCACTGTGAAGGCGCACTGCGCGAAGGTGTGCTCTACGACCTGCTGGGTCGCCATCATCACGAAGACGTGCGTGAACGCACCCTGACCTCGCTGATGGAGCGTTATCACGTCGACCTGGAGCAGGCAGTGCGCGTCGAACGCAAGGCCTTGCATGCCTTCGATCAGGTAGCCAAGGACTGGGACCTGGAAGACGGCGTCTGGCGAGAATTGCTCGGTTGGGCGGCCAAGGTGCATGAAGTGGGCCTGGACATCGCTCACTACCAGTACCACAAGCACGGCGCCTACCTGATCGAACACTCGGACCTGGCCGGCTTCTCCCGCGAGGACCAACTGATGCTCGCGCTGCTTGTGCGCGGTCATCGTCGTAACATTCCCAAGGACAAGTTCGCCGATTTCGGCGATGACGGCATCAAGCTGATTCGCCTGTGCGTGCTGCTGCGCTTTGCGATCCTGTTCCACCACATTCGTGGCACCCAGCAAATGCCCCAGGTGGAGCTGAACGCCCATGGCAATAGCCTCGAAGTGGTGTTCCCGGAGAACTGGCTGGATGAAAACCAGCTGACCCAGGCCGACTTCGAAATCGAAGCGCAATGGCTGACGCGGGTGGATATCGTCCTAACCGCGCGATAAACAACCTATCGCCGCAAAACGGTCCCTGTAGGAGCCGGCTTGTCGGGTCGCCGCATCGCAGCGACCCGACAAGCCAGCTCCTACAGAATTTGGGTGGAAACAAAAATGGCGATCCCTCGGGATCGCCATTTTTTATTGCCCTCCGGCGTTAACGCACTGCCAGGATCGGGCTACCCAACCGCTCCAGCAACGTAGCCTGGGCGCTGCGCGGGTTCTGGTTGCCGGTCGGCGTATTGCGGATGTAACGGCCGTCCGACTGCAGGCTCCAGCTGTGGGTGTTATCGGTCAGATACAGCTCCAGCTCTTTCTTGACCCGCATGATCAGCTTCTTGCCTTCCACCGGGAAGCAAGTCTCGACGCGCTTGTCGAGGTTGCGCTCCATCCAGTCGGCACTGGACAGGAACATCTGTTCATCGCCGCCATTGAGGAAGTAGAAGACCCGGGTGTGCTCCAGGAAGCGCCCGATGATCGAGCGAACATGGATGTTGTGCGAGACCCCGGCGATACCTGGCCGCAGGCAGCACATGCCACGCACCACCAGATCGATGCGCACGCCCGACTGGCTGGCCTTGTACAGCGCGCGGATGATCTTCGGATCGGTCAGCGAGTTGAACTTGGCGATGATGTGCGCCGGTTTGCCCTCGAGGGCGAACTGGGTTTCCCGGGCAATCATGTCGAGCATGCCCTTTTTCAGGGTGAACGGCGCGTGCAGCAGCTTCTTCATGCGCAGCGTCTTGCCCATGCCGATCAACTGGCTGAACAGTTTGCCGACGTCTTCGCACAGGGCGTCGTCGGAGGTCAGCAGGCTGTAGTCGGTGTACAGGCGGGCGTTACCGGCATGGTAGTTACCCGTGCCCAGGTGGGCATAACGCACGATCTCGCCCGCTTCGCGACGCAGGATCAGCATCATCTTGGCGTGGGTCTTGAAGCCGACCACGCCGTAGATCACCACCGCACCGGCCGCTTGCAGACGGCTGGCCAGTTGCAGGTTGGATTCCTCATCGAAGCGCGCGCGCAATTCGATCACCGCGGTGACCTCCTTGCCGTTACGCGCCGCGTCCACCAACGCATCGACGATTTCCGAGTTGGCGCCGGAGCGGTACAGGGTCTGGCGTACAGCCAGAACGTGCGGGTCTTTTGCCGCTTGGCGCAGCAGGTCGACCACCGGGGTGAACGACTCGAACGGGTGCAGCAGCAGAATATCCTGCTTGCTGACCACGCTGAAAATGTTCTCGCTGTTTTGCAACAGTTTCGGGATCTGCGGGGTGAACGGCAAGTACTGCAGCTCGCGCTGGCTGTCCAGGCCGGTGATGCTGAACAGACGCGTCAGGTTCACCGGGCCGTTGACTTGATACAGCTCGGTCTCGCTCAGGTTGAACTGCTTGAGCAAGTAGTCGGACAGGTGTTTCGGGCAGGTGTCGGCGACTTCCAGTCGCACCGCGTCGCCGTAACGACGGGAGAACAACTCGCCGCGCAGGGCCCGCGCCAGGTCTTCGACGTCTTCGGAGTCCAGCGCCAGGTCGGCGTTCCGGGTCAGGCGGAACTGGTAGCAACCCTTGACCTTCATGCCCTGGAAGAGGTCATCGGCGTGGGCATGGATCATCGACGACAGGAACACATAGTTGTCACCGGCGCCGCCGACTTCTTCCGGCACCTTGATGATGCGCGGCAGCAGGCGCGGGGCCGGGATGATCGCCAGGCCAGAGTCGCGACCGAAGGCGTCGATGCCTTCGAGCTCGACGATGAAGTTCAGGCTCTTGTTCACCAGCAACGGGAACGGGTGCGTCGGGTCGAGGCCGATCGGGGTGATGATCGGGGCGATTTCGTCGCGGAAATAGCGGCGTACCCAGGTCTTGAGCTTGGTCGTCCAGTTGCGGCGACGGATGAAGCGGACCTGATGCTTTTCCAGTTCCGGCAGCAGAATGTCGTTGAGGATCGCGTATTGGCGATCAACGTGACCGTGCACCAGCTCGCTGATGCGGGCCAGGGCCTGGTGCGGTTGCAGGCCGTCGGCGCCCGCCTGTTCACGGGCGAAGGTGATCTGCTTCTTCAGGCCGGCAACGCGAATCTCGAAGAACTCGTCCAGATTGCTGGAGAAGATCAGCAGGAACTTCAGCCGCTCCAGCAACGGATAGGATTCGTCCAGCGCCTGCTCCAGCACGCGGATGTTGAACTGCAGTTGCGACAGCTCACGGTGGATGTACAGGCTGCTGTCATCCAGGCCGGGAATGGCAATCGCTGGCGCTGCCACAACAGGCTCGACGACCGCCGCGGGTGGAGCGGGCTCAAGCTCCGGCGGGGTCTCGTCGACTTGCTCCACCACAGGTTGAGCGTCTTTTACGGCCACTTCAGTGAGTACTTCGGTATTCATCGAATGTTCCTGGGAGGGCTATTTTTGCTCTCGTAACAATTGAGCGGCACGAACGGCAAAATACGTGAGGATGCCATCAGCGCCTGCGCGTTTAAAAGCGGTCAGGGATTCGAGGATAACCCCTTCGCTCAACCAGCCATTCTGGATCGCGGCCATGTGCATGGCGTATTCGCCGCTGACTTGATAAACAAAAGTCGGCACTTTGAATTCTTCTTTGACCCGGCAGAGGATGTCCAGATACGGCATGCCAGGCTTGACCATGACCATGTCTGCGCCTTCTGACAAGTCAGCCGCCACTTCGTGCAGGGCTTCGTTGCTGTTGGCCGGGTCCATCTGATAGGAGGCCTTGTTGGCCTTGCCCAGATTCAGCGCCGAACCAACCGCGTCGCGGAACGGGCCGTAATAGGCGCTGGCGTACTTCGCCGAATAGGCCATGATCCGCACATTGACGTGACCGGCCACTTCGAGAGCCTCGCGGATCGCCTGGATGCGACCGTCCATCATGTCCGACGGCGCGACGACCTGGGCGCCGGCTTCGGCATGGGACAGGGCTTGGCGGACCAGGGCGTCGACGGTGATGTCGTTCTGCACATAGCCTTCTTCGTCGAGAATACCGTCCTGGCCATGGGTGGTGAACGGATCCAGCGCGACATCGGTGATCACCCCCAGTTCAGGGAACTGCGCACGCAGGGCACGGGTGGCGCGCTGGGCAATACCGTCCGGGTTCCAGGCTTCGGCGGCATCCAGCGACTTGAGTTCTGCCGGGGTCACCGGGAACAGCGCCAGCGCCGGAATCCCCAGCTCGACCCATTTTGCCGCTTCTTCCAGCAACAGATCGATGGTCAGGCGCTCGACGCCCGGCATCGAGGCCACCGCTTCGCGACGGTTTTCACCGTCCAGTACAAATACCGGCAGGATCAGGTCATCGACGGTCAACACGTTTTCACGGACCAGACGACGCGAGAAGTCATCGCGACGATTACGGCGCAGGCGGGTTGCGGGGAACAAACGGTTGGCTGGGGTGAAGCTCACGGCAGACTCCTGAGCCCGCAGGCGTGCGAGCGTGACAGTTATAAGCGGCCATTATGACGAACGTATTACAGTTGTGTGCACCCTGTGACAGGTAGCCGCATTCCATTGTCCTTGTAGGAAATGTTCACGTCGAGACACATTTGGACACTTTCCTGAATGTGTACGAAGGGTTAGGCTGCGCGTTCATTTCGCCAGCACCCAGACAATGCTCCAACAATTTCTGCATGACTTCGGCTACTTTGCCCTGTTTCTTGGCACATTCTTCGAAGGCGAAACCATCCTGGTGCTCGCGGGCTTCCTCGCGTTCCGTGGATACATGGACATCAACCTGGTGGTGGTCGTGGCGTTCTTTGGCAGCTACGCCGGCGATCAGCTGTGGTACTTCATGGGGCGCAAGCACGGGCGCAAATTGCTGGCGCGCAAACCGCGCTGGCAAATGATGGGTGATCGGGCGCTGGAACATATTCGCAGACACCCGGACATCTGGGTCCTGAGTTTCCGCTTCGTCTACGGCCTGCGCACCGTGATGCCGGTGGCGATCGGCCTGTCGGGCTATCCACCGGGTCGCTATCTGCTGCTCAACGGGATTGGCGCGGCGATCTGGGCCACCGCACTGGCGGCGGCGGCCTATCACTTTGGCGCGGTACTGGAAGGGATGCTCGGCAGCATCAAGAAGTACGAGCTGTGGGTGCTCGGCGCCCTGCTCATCCTCGGCCTGGGCCTGTGGCTGCGCCGGCGGTTCAAGAATGCGCGCCTGGCCCGGCAGGTCTATGCCGACGAGCAAGCCCTGAAAGCCAGTCAGCACACTACCGGCGGTCCTAAGACGCCAGCCGAGTAAGGCGGTTTCGGCAGCAGTAAAGGCCGATACCGCTGATCAGACTGTAACTGAGCAGGCCGACCCAGCCCACCGCGCTGGCCGGCCACAGCCCCACCAACGGTGCCAGCCAGATCAGCGGCACATTGGATGCCAGCCGCAGCAACTCCAGCTTCAGCGCCCACGGGCGATTCTCCAGGGCCACGCCCAGGACGAACAGGCCCAGCGCCACCGCTCCCCAGCCCAACACCAGCGCCGCCGTCGATAGACCGGGTTCCAGGTTCATCAAATAGCTGCCCAGCGCAATGTAGACGCAGAACTGCAACGCGACGTAAAGCTGCTGACGCCCGTCCAGCGGCACTTCGAATTTGCGGAACTGGCTCAGGTCCGGCTTGTTCATCGGGTACCTGGCTGCGACGTCCGCCGGCCGCCAGCCGGTGCGCATGAACCAGATCCGCAGCTTGTCCCAGGTGCTTTCGGCACGCCGCGCATCCGCCCACAACTGCGCGTAGAACTGCACGTTGGCCCACACCGGGTTCCAGCTTGCCAGCGGTGTGGTCACGCCGAAAATCACAGGCTCATTATCGTCCTCTTCCTGAAACGAGCCGAATAGACGGTCCCAAATAATGAACACCCCACCGTAGTTGCGATCCATGTAGAGAGCGTTCTGTGCATGGTGAGCCCGATGATTGGATGGCGTGACGAAAAACCACTCGAACCAGCCAAGCTTGGGAATATGCCGGGTATGCACCCAGAACTGGTACAGCAGGTTGAGCGCCGCGACGCTGACGAACACCAGCAATGGCACGCCGACGACGGCCATGGGCAGGTAGAAGATCCAGCTCAGCAGGAACCCGGTGCTGGTCTGGCGCAGGGCGGTGGAGAGGTTGTAGTCCTCGCTCTGGTGATGCACCGAGTGCGCGGCCCAGAGAATGTTGCGCTCGTGGCCCATGCGGTGCAGCCAGTAGTAGCAGAAGTCATAAAAGACGAAGGCGAAGATCCACACCCAGACGCTGTCGACCGAGAGCTCGAACAGCGCCAGATGCTTGAGGGCAAACGCGTAAGTCACAAGCCCCACACCTTTGGTCAGCAGGCCCGTGGTGGTCGACAGCACGCCGGTACTGATGCTGTTGATCGCGTCCGCCAGCCGATAGTTGCTGACCCCGCGCCAACGGTCGGCCAACAGCTCGACAGCAATCAGCACAAAGAAAAACGGCACCGCATACAGAATGAAGTCCATGACGCGCCCTGATCGGTATCTTGAGGACAGATCCTATGTGTAGCCCCGAATTATCCCTATGGCAACGAGTGACAAATTAGTGGACATTTAACGCCATGAATCTGGAGAAAAGCCCATGAGCAAAAAAGTTGCAGTGATCCTTTCCGGCTGTGGCGTGTACGACGGCGCCGAAATTTACGAAAGCGTAGTGACCCTGCTGCGCCTGGACCAGCGTGGCGCGCAGGTGCAGTGTTTTGCACCGAATATCGCGCAGCTGCATGTAATCAATCACCTGACCGGTGAAGAAATGCCCGAGTCGCGCAATGTGCTGGTGGAGTCGGCGCGCATTGCCCGTGGCGAGATCAAGGACATTCGCGAAGCAGATGCCGAAGACTTCGATGCGCTGATCATTCCCGGCGGTTTCGGTTCGGCCAAGAATCTGTCCAACTTCGCCATCGAAGGCACCGGTTGCACCGTTCAACCGGACGTCCTGGCCTTGACCGAAGCCTTTGCCGAGGCCGGCAAACCGGTCGGCCTGATCTGCATCTCGCCCGCCCTGGCCGCGAAAATCTATGGGCCGGGCGTGACCTGCACCATCGGCAACGACGCCGAGACGGCAGCCGCCCTGAACAAGATGGGCGCCACCCACAAGGACTGCGCCGTGAGCGATATCGTCGAAGACAAGGCGCGCAAACTGGTGACGACGCCGGCCTACATGTTGGCGCAATCGATCAGCGAAGCGGCTTCGGGCATCAACAAACTGGTCGACCGGGTGCTCGAACTGACCCACGAAAACGACGCCTGACACCATTTACCGTAGGAGCTGGCTTGCCAGCGAAGGCGTCATATCCTTCAACGCATGTGTTGAATATTCGATCGCTATCGCTGGCAAGCCAGCTCCTACAAAGGGTGGTTTTTGTTCCCTGGCTAAAATTGATTACAGGGCTGCCAACGCCCCTTGGTACAACACCGGTCCTGTCGGTTGCCCGGTTGGCGATCCCCCCTTGGGTTCAAGACTGACCGCCAACGCAATCGGTTTGCCGTCCGCCGGAATGGCCCACAACTCCAGACTGCGTCCCTGATCAACCGCTGCCAGCGACAGTGCTTCGACTTTCAAATAATCCTCGTGCGCTTCGACCTTCAGTGCCGGCTGTGCGTCGGCGTTGAGCAGCGTGGCGCTGTAACGCGCACTGTCGCGGTTGTAGATCACGCCCAAGGCCACTGCGACCACCAGCGAACCTATCGCCGCCGTCACCCGCAACCAATTCCAGAACGGACGTTTCTCGGGTATGTGCAGCACTTGCGGTTCTATCCGCGCATTAATACCTTGCCACACGTGCTCCGGCACCGGTTGCTCGGTCAGGGCGTCGGTCAGGTTGGCGAGGCTTTCCTGCCACTGCGCCAGTTCCACGCGGAATACGAAGCACCGGCCATTGTGCTCAACTTGCTGATGGGCGTGGTGCGTGTGGCGGGCAAAATCGGTATCTCTAGCCTGTACGTGACTGAAGACCCAGGTGCAGTGGATGCTGCCGCGAAGTTGTTTAGTGCGGCGTAAGGGATGGAAGCTCAATAAGGGCGGCAGGAGTCGCCCTTGTTTATTGCTCGGCTACGGCAGTCCAAATATATCACCGTTGATGGCTCTAATTTGTGCAGCAACATCATTTAAAGGAGCGTTTTGGGGTAACAGGTCTGGCCGGGGTCCGTAATTCAAACGTCTGCTGTTATGGCCAACCAGTCGAGTCATTGGATAAGGAAATTCTCGCTGCACTTGTGCAAGCGTTGCGCCCGTATTTACGGTCGCTGAAGGGGCAATTCCGCGAACTTCTCCAAACCCGACGCTGTCGATTCTCGGCAATCGGCTATCTGGTGGAGCAGCGTTCAAAAATTTTTTCATATTGATTTCAGATAACTCGCTTACAACTCCCTTCATTCTTTTTGAAGTGAGGGAAACATTAACGAGATCTTTGCCTTCAAGATGGCCGAATACCCCAGCAAGCATTTCGTTGGGCATATCATTGAGAGTAGTCCGTGGCTTGAGCGTTGGGCTAACTCTTTTCGCTGTGCCTGGCAGGGCACTCCCCCAAGATGGTTTATGCAGCTTGGAGGCGGTCCCCATTTTTGCTATGCGAGAGATATTATTTCGAACAATTACCCAGCCTGAAAAGTGTCCCGTCGTATCGGACTGATTCACCGGGTCCCCCATACAATATGCATACGCATTCAACCCACCCTTCCCAAACGGGCTCCAACTGTCCGGACTGTTAAACCGCATCAATACCGGATTAAACGCCCGATAACCATTGCCCAACAAATAACACCCCGTCACCGGATCCGGACGTTCGCCGTTGAAGCCGAGCAGGCTGAGCAAGCCGTTTTCCAGAGGGCGATGACCATAAGGTGTGTAGGCAAGAGGATTAGGGCGTACTGTCGCGAGTACGTTCAACACCGAGCGTTGCTGATCGGTGGCGAGCATGGCGGTTTCAGCTTTACCGCTCTGGCGTGTTTGTTGCGCCAGTAGATGATCTTCATGCTGAACGATCGAGCGCTGCACCGCGCCTTGCACCTCGGTGGCGAGGCGATCCTTGAAGTAGAAGCGCTGCGTGCTTGCCTCCTTTGAAGGCGTACAAGCGGTCAGCCGATCCAGCGGATCGTAGAAATAGCGGCAGAGCAGAGTTTCACGGTTGGACCGCATGGGCCGGGCTCCCTGAAGATCCTTGGTTCAGGGTTTCACTGTGGGGTATTCGGGCGAGGCTGGCTACTATCAGAACTGATAGTGGCAAGCTTAAGCCACAACGCAATCCGTAATTGAATGGACTCGCCCACGCCGAGGCGTCAATGCGCCACGGTGGCAGTCTAAACAGCCAACGACAGCGAGGGCGAGTCCATTCAATTACAGGGGATCGCGCGGCGCTCAAGACTGGCGCGATAACCGCGTCAAAATCCGGTCCAGCGCATTGGCAAACGCCTGCTTCTCCCGCTCGCCAAACGGTGCCGGCCCACCGCTCATCTGTCCCTGTTCACGCAAGTCGGTAAACAGGTTGCGCACGGCCAGGCGATCACCCATGTTCTGCAGGTCGAACTCCTTGCCCCGCGGGTCCAGCGCCGCAACGCCTTTCTTCACGAGACGGTCGGCCAGCGGCACGTCGCTGCAGATCACCAGCTCTCCGGGCACCGCGTGTTCCACCAGGTAATCATCCGCCGCATCCGGTCCGCTGGGCACCACGATCAACTTGACCAGGGCCAGGCCCGGCTTGATCTGCGGCTGCCCCGCTACCAGCACTACTTCAAACCGGCGCTTGAGGGCGAACTTGACCACCAGATCCTTGGCCGCTCGAGGGCAGGCGTCGGCATCGATCCATACGCGCATCATGTTTTCCTCTATTGAAAAGCATCGCGAGCAGGCTCACTCCCACAGGATCAGCTTAAACCTTGTGGGAGCGAGCCTGCTCGCGATTATGAGCGTAGCGAAGGCTGTTAAGCCGTCACCCGCCGCTTCTCGGCCATGCGACTACGGCTGTACAGCACGATGATCGCGATCAAGGCAACAGCCTGAGCGCTCAGCGAATACGCATCCGCATGAATCCCCAGCCAATCGAACTCAAAGAACGGTACCGGTCGCGTGCCGAAGATCCCGGCTTCCTGCAACGCCTTCACACCATGTCCGGCGAACACCACCGACAATGCACAGAGCAGACCGGCGTTGATGCTGAAGAATAATGCCAGCGGCAGTTTCGCCGAGCCGCGCAGGATCACCCAGGCCAGGCCGACCAACAACACCAGGGCCGTTGCACCACCGGCCAGCACCGCGTCATGGCCAGCGGGACCGGCCTGCAACCACAGGGTCTCGTAGAACAGGATCACTTCGAACAGTTCGCGATACACCGAGAAGAACGCCAGGATCGCGAATCCAAAACGTCCACCACCGCCCACCAGGCTGCTCTTGATGTAATCCTGCCAGGCCGCGGCATGACGACGGTCGTGCATCCATACGCCGAGCCACAGCACCATGACGCTGGCGAAAAGCGCCGTCGCACCTTCCAGCAGCTCACGCTGCGAGCCGCTGACATCAATCACATAAGCCGCAAGCGCCCAGGTACCCAGGCCGGCCAACAGCGCCAGGCCCCAACCGACGTTCACACTGCGTACCGCCGACTGTTGGCCGGTGTTGCGCAGGAAGGCGAGAATCGCCGCCAGCACCAGGATGGCTTCCAGACCTTCGCGCAACAGGATCAGCAAACCGGAAATGAAGCTCAGGGACCAGCTCAAGCCGTCACTGCCCAACAACCCGGCAGATGCCTTCAACTTGGCCTTGGCCGCTTCCAGGCGCTGCTCCACCTGCTCCACCGGCAGGCCATCCTGCAACGACTGACGGTAAGCCATCAGCGACTTTTCCGTGTCTTTGCGCACGTTGGCATCGACGTTGTCCAAGGAGCTTTCGACCAGTTCGAAGCCTTCCAGATACGCCGCCACGGACAAGTCATAGGCCTGATCGTGATCGCCGGCACGGTAGGCCGCCACGCTCTTGTCCAGGGTGACGGCAGTGTAGTCAAGCAATTGCGCCGGACCCCGCTTGGCCTGCGGCGGCTGCGCCCGTTGGGCGCGGAACGTCGCGGCGGCCTGTGGACCGGCGGCGGCCAACACTTCGGCCGGGGTCTGGCGGGCCAGCTCGGCAATGTCATAGGTCTTGTCGCCGCTGGCGGGCGCCGGATCGGCACTGAAGCTGGCGATGTAAGTGGCCAGGTCCCAACGCTGACGATCATCGAGCTGATCGCCAAAAGCCGGCATATCGGTGCCTTCGACCCCCAGGCCCACGGTGTTGTAGATGGCGTAGAGGCTCAGGTGATCCAGGCGGGCGTTATCGCGCAAGTTGGCCGGCGGCGGAGTCAGGCCGACACCTGCCGGACCATCGCCAGCCCCGGTATCGCCATGACACACCGAGCAATGCTGGGCGTACAGGGAGGCGCCGCGAGTGGGGTCCGGGGTAATGATCGGAGCCTGGCTGACTTCATAGGCCACCGCCAGTTTCGCCCCCAGTTGCCGGGCCTGACGGGCGACGTCGGCGCCATCCTGGCGTGCAGTGATCGCCTCGCGCAGTTTACTGATGCCCTGTTCCAGACTGGCCTTTTCCGGTTTGGCCGGCATGGCGGCAATCAAGCCTTGCACCGCCTGGACGAACTCAAGCTGCTCGCGGTATTCGGATTCGTTGACGGCCTTGCCTGCCTGCACCGCTTGCGGGTAGTCCGCGCCAATGTAATCGAGCAAATGCAACGCTTGCGGTGCGCCTTCCACCGTGTCGGCCAGCAGATTGAAACTGCACAGGGCGAGCACCGGCGCTATCAGCCAGGCCAGGAAACGGGACGGGGCAATCATGAACGAATCTCAATTGGAAATACGAAGTAACATATTGTTCACTCCCAATCAGTTTCACTCAAGCTTTGTTGTGAATTGCGCACCAGGGCTTAAATGAAAAAAGGCGACCTTATAGGTCGCCTTTTCTGTGCCTGGTGGTTTAAACCGCGGCTTTGCGCAGTGTCGCCATGAACGCCGCCGCGCCGATGAACAGCCCGGCAAAGGTACGGTTCATGCGTTTCTGCTGCTTGGGTGTGCGCAACAGGCGCAGCACCTTGGACGCCAGCCCGGTGTAGCCGGCCATGACGATCAAGTCCACGCAGACCATGGTGACCCCGATGATCACGTACTGGATCAGCAGCGGCGCGTGCGGATCGATGAACTGCGGCAACACCGCCAGCATGAATACCAACGCCTTGGGGTTACTGATGTTCACCAGAAAACCGCGGAACACCAGGGCCATCGGCTTGCCAATCTGCCGGATCGCCGCGTCATCGCTCATGTCGCTGGGCAGCGCGCGCCATTGTTTGATCGCGAGATAAACCAGGTACGCCACGCCGAACCATTTGATCGCATAGAAGGCGGTGGCCGACGCCGTAAGAATCGCGCCCACACCCGCGCCGACAATCGCAATCTGCACCGCCAATCCCAATTGCAGGCCCAGGGCGTTCCAGTAACCGCGCCAGAAACCGTATTGCAGACCGCTGGACATTGACGCAATGGCGCCGGCACCGGGGGACAGGCTGATCACCCAGCAGGCGGCAAAAAACGCCAGCCATGTTTGAAGCTCCATTGCACACCTCGACTCGAACTCGTGACAGATGTCTAAGCTAATGTGGCTTTGGCTGGATGACTACCGTTTTTTGCAGAAGGCTTATTTTTCAAACCCGCTGGAAGGAAACACATCCGTACCACGCCAGCGTCGAACCGAACGCTGGAAGAACAGGCTGTTGGGCACTTGCACCATGGCGCTGCCGGTACCGAGCTCTTCAGCCTCGATCAGCGTGGTGTACAGCAGGTTGATCGCGATCACCCGGCCTTTGACGCCGGGCTTATCGGTGGTGTCCACCAACTCGACCACATCACCGAGGCGGAACGGGCCAACCGTGAAGATCAGGATCGCGCACAACAGATTGGAGAGCACACTCCACATGGCGAAAAACGCCACCGCCGCCACCGCGACGAAACCCGACAGCGCCGTCCAGAGCACCGTGGCCGAAACCCCGAGGCGCTCCAGCACGAAGATCAGCGCACTGCCCATGATCAGCCAGCGCAGCCCCCCGCGCAGCGGCATCAGCAACTGCGGCGGAAACGGGTAACGCTCGCCGAGACGTGTCAGGCACTTGGCAACGAAACGCTGGGCGATGTAACCGGCCAGCAGAATCAGCAGGATTTGCATACCGAGCCAGAGCGGCTCGATCCACATAGCCGGCAGCGGCAGCTTGAACGCCTCCATCAGGACAGCGCCTCCAACTCCGCCTGCATGCTTTCCAGCAGTTCCAGGGCTTCCATCCAGGCTTCTTCCAGCTCTGCTTCACGCACCTTCAGCTTGGCCTGCTCGGCCAACAGGTCGCGCAATTCATTCTTGCGCAACGGTTCGTAGATGTCGCTATCGCCCAGGCTGGCATCGATCTTCGCCAGTTTTTCGTGCAGCTTGCCCAACTCGGCTTCCAGCTTGTCAGCCTCGCGCTTGTGCGGTGCCAGTTGCTGGCGCAACGCAGCGGCAGCCTGACGCTGGGCCTTCTTGTCGGTCTTGTCCGGATTGACCGGGGTGTTGCTGACAGGGGCATTGCGCTGACGGTACTCCACCAGCCAACGGGTGTAGTCCTCCAGATCGCCGTCGAACTCTTCGACCTTGCCGTCCGCCACCAGATAGAAATTATCGGTGGTGCTTTTGAGCAAATGGCGATCGTGGGAGACCACCAGTACCGCACCACTGAATTCCTGCAGGGCCATGGTCAGCGCCAGGCGCATTTCCAGGTCCAGGTGGTTGGTCGGTTCGTCGAGCAGCAACAGGTTCGGCCGATCCCAGGCAATCAGGGCCAGCGCCAGGCGCGCCTTTTCGCCACCGGAGAAATTCAGCACCGGCTCGTCGATCCGCGCGCCACGGAAGTCGAAACCGCCGAGGAAATCGCGCAGGGTCTGTTCGCGCTCGGTCGGCGCCAGGCGCTGCAAGTGCAGCAACGGGCTGGCCTTGGAGTCCAGGGAATCGAGTTGATGCTGGGCGAAGTAACCGACCACGGTGTTCTCGCCGCGAGTCAGGCGTCCGGCCAGTGGCGACAGCTCACCAGCAAGGTTTTTGATCAGGGTCGATTTACCGGCGCCGTTCGGGCCGAGCAAACCGATCCGCGCGCCGGGGGTCAGTTGCAGCTTGACCTTCTCCAGCACGGCCTTGTCGCCGTAGCCCAGGCGGGCATCAGACAGATCGATCAGCGGGCTGGAGATCTTCTGCGATTCGCGGAAGACGAAGTCGAACGGCGAATCGACGTGCGCGGCGGTCAGCTCTTCCATCCGCTCCAGCGCCTTGATCCGGCTCTGGGCCTGGCGGGCCTTGGTGGCCTGGGCCTTGAAGCGGGCGATGTAGCTTTCCATGTGCGCACGTTGCGCCTGCTGCTTCTCGTACGCCTGTTGTTGCTGGGCCAGGCGTTCGGCTCGAGCACGCTCGAAGGCGCTGTAGCCACCGCGATACAGGGTGATCTTGCGCTGATCGACATGAGCCACGTGATCGACCACGGCATCGAGGAAGTCCCGATCGTGGGAAATCAGCATCAAGGTGCCTGGGTAGCTTTTGAGCCACTCTTCGAGCCAGATGATGGCGTCGAGGTCCAAGTGGTTGGTCGGTTCGTCGAGCAACAGCAGGTCCGAAGGACACATCAAGGCCTGCGCCAGGTTGAGGCGCATCCGCCAGCCACCGGAGAAATCGCCGACCGGGCGATCCATCTGCTCGTTGGTGAAGCCCAGGCCTGCCAGCAACTTGCGAGCGCGGGCGTCGGCGGTGTAACCGTCGGCACTGTCCAACTCGGAGTGGTAACGGGCCTGTGCGGCACCGTCATGGGCCGCTTCGGCTGCCGCCAGGTCGCGTTGCACCTGGCGCAGGCGCAGGTCACCATCGAGCACGTAGTCGACCGCCAGGCGCTCGAGCGTGTCGACCTCCTGGCGCATGTGGGCGATACGCCAGTCGGCCGGCAGGAAGCAATCGCCCGAGTCAGGGTGCAGCTCACCCCGAAGCAAGGCGAACAGGCTCGATTTGCCGGCGCCGTTGGCACCGATGAGGCCGGCTTTCTGGCCGGCGTGCAGGGTCAGCTCGGCGTCTTCTAGCAGACGTTGCGGGCCACGCTGTAAAGTCAGGTTCTGAAGTCGAATCATAATGGCGGCGGAGTCTACCAGCTTCGCTCGCAACTGGCGCGAGTAGCACTATGTCCTCTGACCTGTGGAGCTTTTCCCTGACCCTTTATGCCCGTCCGGGCGTTGAACAGGCGTGCCTGCAATTGCAGTCGGCCGGAGTCAGTGTGTGTCTGCTGCTGTGTGCAGCCTGGCTGGGACAACGGGGTATCGCCTGCGATGAACAACGCCTGCAGCAACTTCGCGGTGTGGCGCAGGCCTGGGACGCCGATGTCGTGCAACCGTTACGGGCACTGCGCGTGCACTGGAAATATGCCGCCACCGGCGATGCCGAACTGCATTCGCTACGCGAAAAGGTCAAGTCACTTGAGTTGGAGGCCGAGCGAATTCTGATATTGCGCCTGGAACGATCGGCTGAGGGCTGGCCGCAGGGTGCCGCGACCGACCTGGCGATCTGGCTGGAAGGTGTGACGGCAGACGCCGCCCACCTCGACCGCGACGCGCTGCATCAGCTGCGCGTCGCGGTAACCGGCACTTAAGAAGCGCTGGTTGGGGTGGAGCTGTTGCTCGACGGTGCCACTGGCGTTGGCGCAGTGGAGGCAGTCGAGGCCGTTGCTGCAGGAGCAGCCGAAGCAGTGGGTGCCGGCGCTGGGATTGCTGGCTTGGCCGCAGGAGCCGGAGCCGGCTTGGCAACAGCGGCAGGCTTGTTAGCCGTGGCTGGTTTTTTCACTGCAGGTTTTGCCGCTGGTTTGGCTGCTGGTTTTGCAGCGGCTGGTTTGGCTGCCGGTTTCGCTGCGGCAGTTTTTGCGGCAGTGGCTGGCTTGGCGGCGACAGGTTTGGCAGCAGCCGTTTTAGCAGCCGGTTTTGCGGCGGGTTTGGCGGCTGTTTTTGCCACCGGTTTGGCCGCGTTTTTTGCAGCTGGCTTGGCAGCGGTTTTAGTCGCGACAGGTTTTGCAGCCGGTTTTGCAGCGGCGGTTTTGGCGGCTGGTTTGGCGGCTGCGGTTTTCGCCGCGGCCGGTTTTGCAGCAGCGGTTTTGGCGGCAGGCTTGGCTGCCGGTTTAGCGGCCGCTGTTTTCGCCGCGGTTGTCCGCGCAGCAGGCTTGGCAGCTGCAGTTCTGGCAGCTGGTTTTGCAGCACTGGCCGCGACAGGTTTTTTCGCTGCAGATGTGGCAGCAGGTTTGGCTGCGGCTTTCACCGGTGCCTTGGCGGCAGGTTTGGCGGCAGGCTTGGCCGGTGCTTTTGCGGCAACCGGTTTGGCAGCGGCTTTCTTCGCAGGGGCCGCTGCTGGTTTGGCCGAACGCAGGGACAACGCCTTGCCAACAGCCTCTTGTACGCGACCAACACCCTGGGCCAGTTTCAGGCTTTCCTGGGCATCGCGCTTGAGTTGCAGAATGTAGCCGCGAGTTTCCGATTGACGATCCTTGAGCGCATCAAGCAGGTCCTCGAGCTCCTTCACCGCGTCCTTGGCTTTGGTCTGCGCCTTGGCCTTTCCGGCGGCCGCTGCGTCCTGCAATTTGGTTCGGGATTTGTGCAATTTCTCTTGCGCTTTTCCGCGCTGCTTTTCCAGTTTGGCGAGCAGTTTTTCAGCATCAGCCAAAGCTTCGGAACAAGCGTTTTCGAGATGCTCGAGCAAGCTGCCCGAGAGTTGTTGGAGCAGGTGCAACGGAGTACTTACAGGCTTCTTGGTGGCCGACATGGTTTACCTCCTGGCTGGCGTGAGTGCGGCTCATACTAGACCTCTGCTGCTACCGCCGCTAGGGCATCTTGACAGTATCCAAAGCGCCGCGTTGCAAGGAATTGAAAATGTTCTGCGCTGGCGCAAAAGCAGTTCACCGTGGAATGCATTCTCGCTGGCATAATCGCCCGCAACTCAGGTCGGAGAGTGCCCATGTCGCGCTACCTTTTTTTATCGCTTTGCGTGATTTTTTCCGTGGCCAACGCCGCTGAAAAAAACCAGGAAAAAGAGGCTCACGATCTCGCTTACAGCTTGGGTGCCAGTCTCGGCGAACGCTTGCGCCAAGAGGTTCCCGACTTGCAGATTCAGGCGCTGGTCGACGGATTGCAACAGGCCTATCAAGGCAAGCCACTGGCGTTGAAGGACGAGCAGATCGAACGTATTCTGGCCGAACACGAAGCCCGAGCGGCCACGCAATCAGCTGCGCCGGAAAGTGAACTGGCCCTGGAAAAAGAGCAGCGTTTTCTCAGCGAAGAAAAAGCGAGGCATGGGGTTCGTGAATTGGCTAATGGCATCCTGCTGACAGAGCTGGCACCAGGGACAGGCGCCAAGGCCGGGCCGAACGGCAAGGTGCAGGTTCTGTATGTCGGTCGCCTGCCTGACGGCACGGTGTTCGATCAGAACAGCCAGCCGCAGTGGTTCAGCCTCGACAGTGTGATCAGCGGCTGGCGCAGCGCCCTGCAAGACATGCCGGTCGGTGCGAAATGGCGCCTGGTGATTCCATCGGCCCAAGCCTATGGCGCCGACGGTGCCGGCGACTTGATCGCGCCGTATACGCCTCTGGTATTCGAAGTCGAGTTACGCGGCGCTGCCGGCTGAACGTGGAAATGAAAAACGGCGTGCCTTGGCACGCCGTTTCGGGGTCCAGCGGGAAACGGTTCAAGCCTGGACCGAATCGGTTTCCTTGTGAGCTGTGTGCAGCACTTCAATCAGGCAGTCTTCCAGTTCGAAGCGCTCATGCAACAGGCCACCCAGCTCCTTGAACTTCTCCGCGACGCATTTTCCGGCATCACACAGGTCATTGAACGCGAGCAGCTTCTCGGTGATGACGTCGATGCGCGGATAGATCGTCTCGGCGAGTTCCAGGCCACGCTTGTCGTTGAAAGCCTTGGCCTCCCCCGTCAGCTGTTCGTAGATCTCGAAGTGGCCGGCGGATACGTAGTCGACCAGCACCCCACAGAATTCCTGCAAAGGTTTTCGGTTTTCGCCCAACGCCTCGGGCTTCTCGCCGAGAGTGTCATAGGCCCGAACCAGTTCGTGACGTTCCTGCAACCAACGATCGATCAGCAGATGTACTCCACCCCAACGTTCCTGAGCATTCTGACAACTTTCGAGCATGGCGGTCTCTCTTCCCTTGTGGGTCATGCTGCTCTACACCTGTCGCCCTTGAGAATCAAGATTCGACCAGGCAGAGCGTCATCGAGCAACATAAATCCAATGACACGTGCGGGCCAGATTATGCCCGCACGACGGTGGCTTCAAGGTACGCAGACGATAAAGTTCATACAAGTGTTTAATCGCCGGCAAGCACCCGGTGCGACGAATCGCCGCCGAGCGGTCGCCGGCTGACGCTCAAGACCAGGCGTATCAGCTGATAAATACCCAGGATCATCATCGCAACGAAGAACAGCAGGCTCCATTCCGGGATACTCAAATCGAACAGCGTCCAGGCGATCTGCGGGCAGTCGACGGCCCCCTGGAACACCCTCTGCACGACGCTCAGCCACGGTGCGTAGGTGAATACCTCGGCCAGGTCAGGTGTGCAGGCGGAAAACTGGTGCACCGGATCGGTTTGCAGCAACACCTGGCGCCAGGCCGTGAAGGTCCCCAGCAGGCTGCAGGACAGCCCGAGCAGCCAGTACACAAAGGACCCCAGGCGAGCGGGACCATGCACCGCAGCCGTCAGGCACACACCGCTCAACAGCGCCAGGCAAGCCCGCTGCAACAGACACAAGCCACAGGGGCTGAGACCCACCGCATATTCCAGGTAATAGGAAACGCCCAGGGCCAGGGCACCTGCGAGGAACACAGTAAAAAACAGGGAGCGTGGGCAGGCCAACGACATGGCGTTTCCGTAACGATTAAGGGTCCGGTCGCTACGGTAGTTGAAAGCGCGCAAGCCTTACAAGGCGGGCAGATGCAGACATTTCAGCAAATACATACGGAAATCCCGACAGACATCAGGGGATCTGACGTAGGGGTCTGTAGGACTTTGCTGACGCCCCATTGCGAAGGGAAAATTCCGACAGGACCGGGGAACGGATCGCCCCCTCGAGCGATCCTTCACCCAGCGATCAACCGTGAGCCAACACCGGCAGCGGTGCCGCCAGCAAGCGCTCATCGAGCAGGCCCAGGCCTTCCTGGAACAATTGATTGCTGCGCTCGGTGTCTCCCATCTGTGCCAGCAGGCGTGCCAGTTCGGCGCAGGCTTCCGGGTTGCGCTGGACTCGCAGGCTGCTTTCCAGATAGTCCCGGGCCTTGCCCCACAGGCTGTTTTGCAAACACAGGCGACCCAGCGTCAGCAACAGGCCTGGATCGGTCGGATGGTCTTTAAGCCAGCCCTCGGCGAGTTGCAACTGGCGAGCCGGGTCACTGCCGCGCACCAACCCATAGAGGCGCGCCAGATGGCTGTCGTAGTTGCGTTTCAGAGCCGTGCGCAGGACCTCCTCGGCCTCGACCTGGGCACCCAGTTGCCGTAGTTGCTCGGCATAGGCGAGCACCAATTGCGGCTCCTGGCGCTGCGCTGAAGTCAGCTGCTGCCAGGCGCGCTCGAGCGCTTGCAGACCGAGTGTGCCCTCCTCCTCCCGATGCGCCGCCAGGGACAGGTTCTCCCCCCAGGCCCGACGCTCCAGCTCGGCCAGTTCCGCCACCGGCAGGACTTTATCCTTGCGCAGCTCAGGCAGCAGGCGAATCACCGCCGACCAGTCGCCTCGCTGCTGATGCAGGCGCTGCAACTGACGCAGGACCTGTGCGTTATGCGGGTGGCGCTCGTGCATCGCCTGCAGGGTCGTCAGGGCTCCCTCGGTATCACCGCGATCGGTCTGCAATTGCGCGTGGTTCAGGGCAATCGCCAACTCGGCTTGGGGCTGGCGCTCCAAGGCACGCTCCAGCAGGTTGTCACTTTCTTCGTAACGACCCTGCTCATTTGCGGCGCGGGCAGCCCCGAGGTAGTAAAGCAGCGGCTGGCGCTCGGCTTCCGCAGCCCGATGCAAATGACGTTGCGCGCTGGCCCAGCGACCTTCGGCCAGATCCAGTTGCCCGTGCTCGATCGCCACTTGGACCCGGCGACTGCGATTGCGCCGTGACCACGGATTGACCACGCCACCGGAGGTCGTGACCAGTTCGACCAACGCCTTGACGCCCCAGAAGACCAGCCAGAGAACGGCGACCAGGGCCAACGTTGCCCACAGGCTCGATTCGTAGCGAAAGCTCTTGTAGGCAATCAGGACATAACCGGAATGCTCGGCAATGGCCAGGCCCAAGGCAGCCGCAGCCGCAATGGCCAGGAACACGATCACATAGAGGCGTTTCATGGAGTGGCCTCCTGTGCGGGGTTCGCCGCAGGTTTGGCCAGCGGCTTGATCGAGTCTTCGGCGTTGACGTTACGCCGCTCCAGGTAACCCTGGACCGCACTCAGGGTTCCGGTCAGGTCCGGGGTGACCACAGAGACCGGCTGCTTGCTCAGTTCGGCCACCTGCTCGAGCATCACTTTGCTCTGAGGATTGTCCGGATTGAAGTTGCCCTTGAGTACATCCCGAGCCTCTGCCAGCGCCTGGGAGTACACCGCTGCCTGACCGTTGAGTGCCGCCCACTGTGCCTGTTCCAGCGCCAGGCTCAATGCCAGGCGAACCTGGCTCAGGCTCTGCCCGGCCAGCAAGGGACGGACATTTTTGTCGGCGTTGAAATCGATACGGATGTAGCGCGAGATCTGATCCCACCACTGCGCCCAGCGACTGGCGCCGTCGCCATCGGCGGTCAGCCCCAGCAGGGACTCGCCACGGTCCTTGTACTCGGGCGCGAGCTCGGTGAGGCTGATCACCTGATCGCGCAACGCCCCCAGGCGCAGGAACAGACCGGTGCGATCCGGCTGCTCCGTGCTGCGCAAGGCCACCAGGGTCTTGGCCACTTGCTCGCGAGCGGCGAAAGAGCCTGGGTCATTCTGTTCACGGAGGATTTCATCGGCGCCCTGGACCAGGGCCTGGGCGCTGCTGATGTCCTGCAACGCCGAAAGGCGCAGGCTGGCCAGGCGCAACAAGTGCTCGGCCTCGGCCAGGCGCCAGTCCTTGCGGCTGGCGCCGAGAACGGTTTCCAGGCGTTGATTCAAACGTTGCTGGTCGCCCTGCAACTGAGTCACCAGGCGGCTGCGCTCTTCCAGTACATCGGCATTGGGCAGTTGCTCAAGGCGCGCGCTCAGCCGCTGCTCGTTCAGCTTCAGGCTCTGCGCCTGATCGTTCAAGGCCTGCACCTGACTCAACTGCTGCTGGGTATTGGCTTGCAAGTGACGCACTTGCCAGACTCCCCAGCCACCCACTGCGACACCGACGGCGCCCACCAGCAACGCGACGATTGCCAGCCCGTTGCCTCGGCGCTGCTGTTCGGCAGGTGGTGGTCGCAGTTCATCAAAAGGTGCATCAACCGGTGCATCGAGCACTGGCCGCGAGTCATCTTTAGGCAAGGCTGTTTCGCTCACGTATCCATCCTTTGCATTTAGAGAACGGGCACGGGATGCTCCCGTAACGCCGTCAGCAAAGCCGCGGCACTGGCGCCACGACAATCCACAACTGTCAGGGCCCCGGCGGCACGTGCCAGCTCGGCGACCCTGGGGCTTGGTACAAACAACGGCAACTGCGCCAACTGCGGCCAGGCATCGCCAGCCAATTGATGCAGGTGCTCAAAACCCTGTCCACTGCTGACCACCAGCGCGTTCAGGCGTTCCGCCTTGATCCGATGCTCCAGCGCCGCTGGCGGGTATAGCGGCAGCTCGCGGCGGTACAACTCCAGATACTCGACACTAGCACCTCGCTCGCGCATGCGCTCAGCCAGCAGTTCACGCCCCCCCTCCCCGCGCAGGATCAGCACCTGCGGATCGAACCGCGCGATAGCCTCGCGCAACGCTGCAAGTTCAAGCAAGGCCTCGCTGTCATCGCCTTGCGCTGGGAAGCTGACGTCCAAACCGCGAGCCTCGAGGATCTGCGCCGTCGCAGCGCCGACACTGAACCACTTCACGCGCGGTGCTGGCGGGCCAAAGCGGTCGAGCAGCTCAACACCGATGCGCGCCGCCGGCTTGCTGACCACGATCACCGCGCAGTAGCGATCCAGATCGCGGAACGCTTCGCGCATTGTCTCAGAGACCGGGATCGGCACTATGTCCAAAAGCGGCAAGCTGCTGCTGAAAATCCCCTGCTCGGCCAATAGACTGCCCAGCGCCGCCGACTCATCCGCCGGACGCGTCAGCAGCAGGCGCCAACCTGTCACTCGTGACCTGCCTCGCCATATACCGCCTTGAGGATATCCGCGGCGCCCTGGCTCAAGAGGTCTTCGGCCACACGCACACCCAAGGCTTCGGCATCGCCCCGCGGCGCACGCGCCTGGGCACTGAGCAGCAGGCCGCCACTCGGGTCACCCACCAGTCCTCGCAGCCAGACCTGCTCGCCCTCGAGCACGGCGTAGCAGGCAATCGGCACCTGGCAGCCGCCATTGAGGTGTTTATTGAGGGCGCGCTCGGCACTCACGCGGGTCGCGGTGTCCTGGTGATGCAGCGGTGCGAGCAGCGCGTGGATGTCGCTGTCCGCGGTGCGGCATTCGATGCCCACAGCGCCCTGGCCACCGGCCGGCAGGCTGTCTTCGACGCTGATGGCCGAGGTGATGCGATCTTCGAAGCCCAACCGGATCAAGCCTGCGGACGCCAGGATGATGGCGTCGTATTCGCCGGCGTCCAGCTTGGCCAGGCGGGTGTTGACGTTGCCGCGCAAGAAGCGAATTTCCAGGTCCGGACGACGAGTCAGCAACTGGGCCTGGCGGCGCAGGCTCGACGTGCCGACGATGCTGCCGGCAGGCAACGCCTCGAGGCTGGCGTAGGTGTTGGACACGAATGCATCGCGTGGGTCTTCGCGCTCGCAGATACAGAACAGACCGAGGCCTTCAGGGAAGTCCATCGGCACGTCTTTCATCGAATGCACGGCGATGTCGGCTTCGTTTTCCAGTAGCGCGGTTTCCAGTTCCTTGACGAACAGGCCCTTGCCACCGATTTTCGACAGCGGTGAGTCGAGCAGCTTGTCGCCGCGACTGACCATGGGCACCAAAGTCACGAGCAGACCCGGATGGGCCTGCTCCAGACGGGCTTTGACGTATTCGGCCTGCCACAGGGCAAGAGCGCTTTTGCGGGTGGCGATGCGGATCTGGCGAGAGGACATGGATCAATCCGTACTGAAAAGATACGACGGATAATAACAGCTCAGCCAAATCCACTTTGACTTGTATCAGAAACTACTTGGCCTCCCTGGCCCCCGGATGTCCGGCAATCGGGTGTGATATCCGCCTGCGATCAGCGAATCAAAGCTGTTGCATCATTTTTCGCACACCGGCCACGTGACGTCGGCTGACGATCAGGGCATCGCCGTTGAGGCCCTTGAGGAACAGCTGAAAATGCCCCAGCGGTGTTCGTTGCAAGCGTTCGATTCGCTCGCGAGCGACCAGTGCGTTGCGGTGGATGCGCACGAAACGGTCACCGAATTCATCTTCGAGGGCTTTGAGTGGCTCATCCAATAGCACCTCACCACTTTCGTGACGCAGGGTCACGTACTTGTGGTCGGCGATAAAATAGACCACCTGATCCAGCGGAATCAGCTCGATCCCCTTGCGGGTGCGGGCACTGATATGGCTGCGCGGGCCACTGCCACTTTCGGCAGCAGGACGAGTCAGGGCGGCGAGTTGGCCACGATTGGGCCGTTCGGCCTTTTTCAACGAATCATGTAGTTGTTCAGTTCTCACAGGTTTCACCAGATAGCCTACGGCGCTGGCCTGTAAGGCTTCCACGGCAAATTCATCGGGGCCTGTGCAAAACACCACGGCTGGCGGGGTTTCGCGTTCGCACAATCGCGCGGCCACTTGCAGGCCATCGAGGCCTGGCATGCGGATATCGAGCAGCACGATATCCGGTTTGTGGCTGTCGATCAGTGCCAACGCTTCTTCGCCGTTCGTGGCGCTGGGCTCCAGGACACTGTATCCCTCGAGTTCGCCAACCATTCGGCTCAGGCGCTCGCGGGCTAGGGGGTCGTCATCAACGATCAGGACATTCATATTGCGCTGGATTCCTGCGTGAGTCTCGCACAAGGATAGCGTAGACAGGTGAAGTGACGTCCGTCACCGCGATCCACGCTAAGACTAGCGCGAGCGTGAAAAAGTGCCGCTGGTCGGGCAGCTAATTTTTCATCTGCCGGGCGATTAGCGGCCCAGGCCCGCTTTGGCGACACATCGCCACAGGGTTTGCTGATTCGCAATATGAACACCCCTCTTCTTATAGTCCTCTTGCGCACCGAGAAGTGCGCTCATCCTCCTGTCCAACTGTAGACGGTTGCCGGAACGATATTGCTCAATTGAAAAATATCGTTGTGCAAATTGTTCGCGCACTGGCTCTGGCAAGCCCAACGATGAAAACCAGTCGACCAGTGTCAACGACAGGATTGGCAACCCTGTTATTATCCGCGGCAGCTTTCAACGCCATCTTTCTTCAGCCGATACGAGCGAATTCATGAGCACTGACAAGACCAATCAGTCCTGGGGCGGCCGCTTCAGTGAACCCGTCGACGCCTTCGTCGCCCGCTTCACCGCCTCCGTCACCTTCGACCAGCGCCTGTATCGCCACGACATCATGGGCTCGATCGCCCACGCTACCATGCTGGCCAAGGTCGGCGTGCTGACCGATGCCGAGCGCGACAGCATCATCGATGGCCTGAAGACCATCCAGGGTGAAATCGAGGCCGGCCAGTTCGATTGGCGCGTGGATCTCGAAGACGTGCACATGAACATCGAGGCGCGCCTGACCGACCGCATCGGCGTGACCGGTAAAAAGCTGCACACCGGTCGTAGCCGTAACGACCAGGTCGCCACCGACATTCGCCTGTGGCTACGTGACGAAATCGACCTGATCCTGGGCGAAATCACCCGCCTGCAAAAAGGCTTGCTGGAGCAGGCCGAGCGCGAAGCGGGGGCTATCATGCCGGGCTTCACCCACCTGCAGACTGCGCAGCCGGTGACCTTCGGGCACCACATGCTGGCCTGGTTCGAAATGCTCAGCCGCGACTACGAGCGCCTGGTCGACTGCCGCAAGCGCACCAACCGCATGCCACTGGGCAGCGCCGCTCTGGCCGGCACCACCTACCCGATCGATCGCGAATACACCGCCCAGCTGCTGGGCTTCGATGCAGTGGGCGGCAACTCGCTGGACAACGTGTCCGATCGCGACTTCGCCATCGAGTTCTGCTCGGCCGCCAGCATCGCGATGATGCACTTGTCGCGCTTCTCCGAAGAGCTGGTGCTGTGGACCAGCGCGCAGTTCCAGTTCATCGATCTGCCAGACCGTTTCTGTACCGGCAGCTCGATCATGCCGCAAAAGAAAAACCCGGACGTACCGGAGCTGGTGCGCGGCAAGACCGGCCGTGTGTTCGGCGCGCTGATGGGCCTGCTGACCTTGATGAAAGGCCAGCCACTGGCCTACAACAAGGACAACCAGGAAGACAAGGAACCGCTGTTCGACGCCGCCGACACCCTGCGCGACTCGCTGCGCGCCTTTGCCGACATGGTCCCGGCGATCAAGCCCAAGCACGCGATGATGCGCGAAGCAGCCCTGCGCGGCTTCTCCACCGCCACCGACCTGGCCGACTACCTGGTGCGTCGCGGCCTGCCCTTCCGCGACTGCCATGAAATCGTCGGCCATGCTGTGAAATATGGCGTGGAAAGCGGCAAGGACCTGGCAGAAATGAGCCTGGAAGAACTGCGCAAGTTCAGCGACCAGATCGATCAGGACGTGTTTGCCGTGCTGACCCTGGAAGGTTCGGTCAATGCCCGCAACCACATCGGCGGCACCGCGCCGGCGCAGGTCAAGGCAGCTGTGGTGCGTGGCCAGGCGCTGATCGCCAGCCGCTAATCGCCAAAAGCTTCGCGAGCAGGCCCGCTCCCACAGTTGACCGAGTTCTTTCAGAAAGAATGAGATCGAATGTGGGAGCGAGCCTGCTCGCGAAGGCGGCCTTAAGAGCGCTACAAACCTACTTCTTGGACGCGACCATCGCCATGAACGCTGGCATCGCCGCCTCCTTGTCCGCCGCAATCCGCTGCACGTTCGGATTATCTCCCAGACGTTCCAGCAGCGCCTTGGCAGCCGGCAGCTCCGCCAGCAGATCCATGCCAAACAGCTTCTTGGCAACCCCACACGCCAGCGGCACGCTGTACAGGAAATACAGATCCGCCACGCTCAGCGTTTCACCTGCCACGTAAGGGCTGAATTTTCCGTGCCGGCCTAACGCCGCAATACCCTGCAATAGTTCTGCTTTGGTTTTTTCCTTGATCGCGTCCGGCACGCTCGCGCCGAAAAATGCCTCGGGGTAGCAGGCCCGTCCTGGCAACTCGATGTACAACTCGATTTCCTTGGTCAGCGCCAGTACCTGCGCCCGCTCGAACGGGTCGCTCGGCAGCAGCGGCGTGCCTTTATGGCTCTGTTCGATGTACTCGAGAATCACGCTGGTTTCATTGATGAAACCCTGCTCTGTACGCAGTACCGGGACTTTTCCGCGCGGGCTGATGGCCAGCGCTTCCGGGCTGGTGCCTGCGTAGAACGGCACTTCTTCGAACGGCAGTCCTTTTTCCAGCAGCGCCAGCTTGACCATGTTGTAGTAGTTGCTGACGGAAAAACCATAAAGCTTGAACATCACAGAGCCTCCAGGCCGTGCGGGGTGGGCAGTGCCTGTTTATAGAACGCCCGAAGCTTTCTTGCCAGCAGCATCACGCCGCTGAATGCAGTTAAACTGATGACCTTTCCTTAAGGAGCCTGCCATGAGCGAGCCAACCGATATCGACACCGACGAAGAAGAGTTCACCGAAAACACGCTGATCGAAGCCATCGAGAACCAGATCGAAAGCGATAACCCGCCCGCGGCCAAGGCAACGTTCAACAAGTTGACCCTGGTGGGTTACGAGCGCGAGGAAATCCTCAACCTGATGGCCCACGTGCTGGCGGTGGAAATCGACGCGATCCTCGAAGAAGACCGCGCGTTCAACACCGAATGGTACGAAGCCGCGCTTCGGGCGCTGCCAGAGCTTCCGCCGGAAAAGAAATAACGCGTCACAGTGACTGGACATACCGCACGAGTGGGATCACCTTAGGGGCGCTGTCGCCAAATTCCTAGAAAGTCTGGAGTCCTTATGTCGCTTACCCCTGAGTTGGTTGCCGAACTGGAAGTCCTCGCACTCTTCAACCTGGACAGTTCCCAGGAAGGTTTGAAAATTCATCAGACCGCTGCCCCGAAACACATTGCCGCCGCCAAACGCCTGTTTGAAAAAGAACTCATCGACCAGCCCGATGGCGGTTACCTGACCAGCCTGGGTCGTGACGCCGCGCAAAATGTGCAAACCGTTCTGACTATTCTGAGCGTTCAGGAAACAGCCTGAATTCCACCGCATTGCCCACGGAATCCCCCGCCACGGGTTTTCCGCGGGCACGTTCGGCCACCCGACGTCGCCCTGCGATAGAAATCTGACGCCAGAAATACAAAATCAGCTTAAAAGTCCCGGGGCCGAGGCGCTAAACTGCCCCTCATCCCGAGAGCCTCCACATCCGAGCCCTGCGAGCCGGTTTGAGCTGACATGACCCGCACCCATGAAATCCGCCCCGATCTGGACGAGGGAATTGACCGCAAGGTGCTCAGCCAGCTGCGTGCACGCTTCCTCAAGCTCAACGAGGGGCGCATGGCGCGAGCCATGGAAGGGTTGTCGACACGCCAGCAAGGGGTGTTGAACCTGCTGCCGCTGTTCTTCCACGTCAACCATCCGCTGCTGCCGGGTTACGTTTCGGGCAGCACGCCGGCCGGGCTGTCGAATTTCGAGCCGGATGCCGGCGTCCTCGCCGAAGCCCAGCGCCTGACCCGTTCCTTTTCCTATAAACCGCGCCACGGCAGCAATCCACCCCGGCCGATTCACGGCCTGTTCCTGATGGGAAGCCTCGGCACCCTGGCCCAGGCCGAGCAGAGTGATATGGACGTGTGGGTCTGTCACAGCCCGGATCTGAGTGAAAACGAACTCACTGAGTTGCGCAGGAAATGCCAACTGCTGGAAGCCTGGGCGGCCAGCCAGGGCGCCGAGGCGCACTTCTTCCTGATTGACCCCGTGCGCTTCGTACGGGGTGAGCGCGACAGCCAGCTGAGCTCCGAAGACTGCGGCACCACCCAGCATTATCTGCTGCTGGACGAGTTTTATCGCACCGCGATCTGGCTGGCCGGGCGCACGCCGATCTGGTGGCTGGTGCCCGTGTATGAGGAAGCCAACTACGACCGGTACACCCACACCCTGACATCCAAGCGCTTCATCCGCGCCGATGAAACCCTGGACCTGGGTCATCTGGCCTGCATTCCGCCCGGGGAATTCATAGGTGCCGGACTCTGGCAATTGTTCAAGGGCATCGAGTCGCCGTACAAATCGGTGCTCAAACTCCTGCTGACCGAGGTGTACGCCAGCGAACATCCCAAGGTCCAATGCCTGAGCCTGCGCTTCAAACAGGCGGTGTTCGCCAACCGGCTCGATCTCGATGAGCTGGACCCCTATGTCGTGGTCTATCGGCGCATCGCCGAGTACCTCATCGCCCGCAATGAGCCGGAACGACTGGAGCTGGTGCGCCGAGCGCTGTACCTGAAGGTCAACCGAAAACTCACCGCCAGCGGCGGACGCCCCCAGGGCTGGCAACGCTCGCTGCTTGAGCGCCTGGCCCACGAATGGAAATGGGACCATCGCCAATTGGCCCTGCTCGACAGCCGCAGCCAGTGGAAAGTCCGCCAGGTCAGCTCGGAGCGCCGGGCCCTGGTCAACGAACTGAATTTCAGCTATCGCTTCCTGACCCAGTTCGCCCGCCAGGAACAAACCATCAGCCTGATCAACAAGCGTGACCTCAGCGTGCTGGGCCGACGCCTGTACGCGGCCTTCGACCGCAAGGCGAACAAGGTCGAGTTCATCAACCCCGGCATCGCCCCGGACCTGGCCGAAGACACTCTGACGCTGGTGTATGCGCCAACCAGGAAAGAACCGGGCCAAAGCCAGTGGGGCTTGTACAACGGCAGCCTGACCGTGATCGAGTGGGAACATTTCGCCCCGATCAAACGCAGTCGTCACTTGCTCGAGCTGCTCGCCTGGTGCCACCGCAACGGCGTGATCGACAGCAGCACCCGCCTGGCCTTGCACCCGGGCAGCAGCGACCTGAGCGAGTTCGAACTGTTCAACCTGCTGGGCAGCCTGCAACAGAGCATTCCCCTGCCACTGTCGACCGTCGCCGAAGAGCCCCTGCTGCGCGCCAGCGTGCCCAGCGAGGTGCTGATCCTGGTCAACGTCGGCATCGATCCGCTAAAGCACCACCGCGAACTGAACATCCTGATGACCACTGAGCGCACCGACTCCCTGAGCTACGCAGGTGTGAAGGAAAACCTGGTGCTGACCCTGGACCAGGTCACGCTCAACAGCTGGAACGAAGTGCTGGTCAGCCGCTACGACGGCCCCCATGCCCTGCTCGATTGCCTGCGCGACTATCTCAACAGCCTGCCCGGCGGGCCGCAGCAGCCCAGGTTGAAAGTGCGCTGTTTCTGCCACAACCGCGCGCAATTCATCGCCCAGCGCGTCGAAGACATCCTCGACACCGCGCAGACCCTGCTGCTGAGCAAACTCAATCATCGCTATCTGATCCAGGTCCAGCAGCATTACCACGTACTGGAGCTGATACCCGGCCAGGTCAAACACATCGCGCTGGCCACCCTGCCGGCGCTGCTCGATTACCTCGGTGAAGAACGGGCGAACTACAGTCCGCTGCACCTGGACCCGATGGCCTTGGACGACCACGACCTGGCGCTGCTGCTGCCCATGGGGCGGCCAGACTGTATCCAGGTGTTCTACCGGGTTAACGACGAGCAGGCCGACCTGTACGTGCTCGATGAGTTCAACGCCTTGTGGCAGCAGCGCCTGCCGTGGCATGACGAGCAAAGCCTGCTGGTGCCGCTGCAGCGTTTCCTGCAATCGATCCAGTACCGGCGCGACGCCGCCCTGCCAATAGACGCGGCAACGCCTGCGAACCTGGACACCCTGTATTACCAACTGCTGCCTTCAGGTACCGGCAAGGCGCGGCGGATCGAGGCCCGATCGGCACCGCAAACCCCGGCCGACAAACCCTTCTATGACGTCCAGGCGATCGTCGGCAAAGCCGCACCGGGCAAGGTACAGGTCACGTTGTATTGCAATCAGCGAGAGTTTTCCGAGCTGGAACATGGCGACCAGCTGTTTCGCGTGGTCGCCCGGGAAATCGTCGAGCAACGCCGCGAGACCGAACGCTACCGCTGCTACATCACCGACCTGGACCTGTCAGGCCTGCTCGGTGATGGTCAGGGGTCAAGCCATCTGTATCTGCGTTACAAGGCCGACCTGGAGCGCGCATTGAACGAGGCGCTCGGGCAGGTCTGAAAGGACGTTACTCGGGGAAGGCGCCGCCGTTGGCTGGCTGCGATTCGACTTCCAGCAGAGTCAGTTTCAAGGTCTTGCCACCCGGCGCAGGCCAGTCGATGTGCTGACCGACCTTGAGCCCCAGCAGCGCACTCCCGACGGGTGCCAGAATGGAAATCTTGCCCTCGTCGGCGTTGGCATCCTTCGGATATACCAGCGTCAGGTGATAGTCCTTGCCACTGCCTTCTTCACGGCAATGCACTCGGGAGTTCATGGTCACGACATCGGCGGGCACTTCATCGTGGCCGACCACTGTATCGGCGCGATCCAGTTCGGTTTGCAGCGCGATAACGCCCGGCAGCGTTTCGTCCAGGCTGTCGATCAGGCGCTCCAGACGTTGTACGTCCAGACGGGTAAGGGTGATGGAAGGTGCGGTCATGATCAGGGCAGACTCCTTTCTTCTGCACGAAAAAAGCAAAACCCCGCCAGAAAAAGGCGGGGTTTTCACAAGCCTCGATGGGTTGAGGCGTACCCGGACACTATCACAGCTCAAAAAATATACAAGTCGCCACCGGCGTACGGCTGTATGCCCCTACCGGGGACCGGCGCCAGTCTTGCGCTGATCGGCCTGGGCGCAAATGACCCGCCGGCGCTGGTCATCCGCCGAGCGCCATTCACGGATGTCTTCGACATGGCGAAAACACCCGAGGCAGACCTTCTGCTCATCCAGCCGACACACGCCGCTGCACGGCGAAGGGACTGCCGGGCTGACATTGCTGTATAGCGGCTTGGGTGGCCGCACGGGGGCTGGTTGGGTCACGGCGTTACAGGCCTTCGAAATCGAGTTCGATGCCGGCCTGCTGCTTGACGATGCGCTCGAGCATTTCGCCCAGCTGCTCTTCGCTCTTGTCGCACATCCAGCGCTCGCTTTCTTCGTCGTAGTCGAAGTGGAAGCCGCCGGACACGGCCGCCAGCCACAGCTGGCGCAAAGGTTCCTGGCGACTGAAGATCAACTGGCTGCCGTTTTCGAACTTGACGGTCAGCACACCGGCCGAGCTCTCCAGATCGATATCCAGGTCACTCTCGTCAAAAATATCCTCCAGCGTCTGCTGGGTGGCATCGACCAGATCGTGGAAACGGGCTTCGGACAAACTCATTACGGCAACCTCAAAAAGTGTCTGATCAGGTTCAAGCGCCGCAAGATACGGCCGAGCCCCGCTGATTGCAAAGGATAACGATCATGGGCCGATATAGGTATATCAAACGCTGTACCTGTGGGAGCGGGCTTGCTCGCGAAGAGGCCGGCACATTCAACATCGTCGTTGCCTGAACCACTGCTTTTGCGAGCAAGCCCGCTCCCACAGTGTTCGATGCGCTTGCGACAAGGCCCGCCGGACGGGAGCCCCGTCACATAGGCAAGCTGCCGGGTGGCCGGTATACTCCGGCGCAATTAATGCATTTTCAAGGATTTCGCCATGAAGCGCCTGATCTCTTCCCTTGCTGCGCTCGTCGCGGTTGCCTGCCTGGTGTCGGCCTGTGGTCAGAAAGGTCCGTTGTACCTGCCCGATGAGGACCAGGACCCGGCAGAGCAGGCTCAGTCCTCGCAAAAGCAGCCGTCCAAATCGCACAAGCACGACGTCTACCAATAAGGGAACATCATGAACGCTTTTAACTACCGTGACGGTGAACTGTTCGCGGAAGGTGTTGCCCTGTCTGCTATCGCCGATCGCTTTGGTACACCGACCTACGTTTACTCGCGCGCGCACATCGAAGCCCAATACCTGGCGTATGCCGATGCTCTGGCCGGCATGCCTCACCTGGTCTGTTTCGCGGTCAAGGCCAACTCCAACCTGGGTGTGCTGAATGTCCTGGCTCGTCTTGGCGCCGGTTTCGACATCGTCTCCCGTGGCGAACTGGAACGCGTACTGGCCGCCGGCGGCAGCGCTGACAAGATCGTATTCTCCGGCGTCGGCAAGACCCGCGACGACATGCGTCGCGCCCTGGAAGTCGGTGTGCACTGCTTCAACGTCGAATCCACCGATGAGCTGGAGCGCCTGCAGGTTGTAGCTGCCGAGCTGGGTGTTCGCGCACCGATTTCGCTACGCGTGAACCCGGACGTCGATGCCGGTACACACCCGTACATCTCCACCGGTCTCAAAGAGAACAAGTTCGGCATTGCCATCGCCGACGCCGAAGACGTGTACGTGCGTGCCGCGCAATTGCCGAACCTGGAAGTGGTCGGCGTCGATTGCCATATCGGCTCGCAACTGACCACCCTGCCGCCGTTCATCGATGCCCTCGATCGCCTGCTGGGCCTGGTCGATCGCCTCGGCGACTGCGGCATCTACCTGCGCCACATCGACCTCGGCGGCGGCCTGGGCGTACGTTATCGCGATGAAGAGCCGCCATTGGCGGGTGACTACATCAAGGCCGTGCGCGAGCGTCTCGACGGTCGCGACCTGGCGCTGGTGTTCGAGCCGGGCCGCTTCATCGTCGCCAATGCCGGCGTGCTGCTGACCCAGGTCGAATACCTCAAGCACACCGAGCACAAGGATTTCGCCATCGTCGACGCGGCCATGAACGACCTGATCCGTCCGGCGCTGTACCAGGCCTGGATGGACGTCACCGCCGTGCGCCCGCGCAACACCGCTGCGCGCGCCTACGACATCGTCGGCCCGATCTGCGAGACTGGCGACTTCCTGGCCAAGGATCGTGAGCTGGCCCTGGAAGAAGGCGACCTGCTGGCCGTGCATTCGGCCGGCGCCTATGGGTTTGTCATGAGCTCCAACTACAACACCCGCGGCCGCGCCGCTGAAGTGTTGGTGGACGGTGATCAGGCATTTGAAGTGCGTCGCCGTGAGACGGTAGCCGAGTTGTTTGCTGGCGAAAGCCTGCTGCCGGAGTGAAACCATGCTGCTGCGTTTTACCAAGATGCACGGCCTGGGCAATGACTTCATGGTCCTCGACCTGGTCAGCCAGCACGCGCATATTCTGCCAAAGCATGCCAAGCAGTGGGGCGATCGGCACACCGGCATCGGTTTCGACCAGCTGCTGATTGTCGAAGCCCCGAGCAACCCGGACGTGGACTTCCGCTATCGGATCTTCAACTCCGACGGCTCTGAAGTGGAGCAGTGCGGCAACGGTGCGCGCTGTTTCGCCCGCTTTGTGCTCGACAAGCGCCTGACCGCGAAACGGCAGATCCGTGTCGAAACCAAGAGCGGTATCATCGAGCTCGACGTTCGCAGCGATGGCCAGATCAGTGTCAACATGGGCGCTCCGCGACTGGTGCCGGCCGACATTCCGTTCCAGGCCCAAGAGCAGGCCCTGAACTATCAGGTCGACGTCGATGGCACGCCCGTCGAACTGGCCGCCGTGTCCATGGGCAACCCCCATGCCGTGGTGCGGGTCAGCGATATCAACAACGCACCGGTGCATGAACTGGGGCCGAAAATCGAACATCACCCGCGCTTCCCGGCACGGGTCAATGTCGGTTTTCTCCAGGTCATCGATCGGAACCGCGCGCAGTTGCGCGTCTGGGAACGCGGGGCCGGGGAAACCCAGGCCTGCGGTACCGGCGCCTGCGCCGCCGCCGTCGCCGCGATCAGCCAGGGGTGGATGGATTCGCCACTGCTGATCGACCTGCCTGGCGGGCGTCTGTCCATTGAATGGGCAGGCCCTGGCCAACCGGTCATGATGACCGGCCCGGCAGTGCGCGTTTATGAAGGACAAGTGCGTCTTTGAGTGAGCCACAGCCATGACCGATAAGCCTCAGGTACCCGCCCTACAGCCCGACGAATCAGCGTCCGAAAGCCTGGAGGCGGCGGCCGTTGCCGCGTACCTGGAGGCTCATCCGGACTTCTTCGTCGAGCACGAAGAGCTGCTTGCGTCCTTGCGCATCCCCCACCGGCGCGGCGATACCGTGTCGCTGGTGGAGCGGCAGATGACCATCCTGCGCGACCGCAACATAGAATTGCGTCATCGTCTTTCACACTTGATGGACGTCGCCCGCGACAATGACCGCCTGTTCGACAAGACCCGCCGACTGATTCTCTCCCTGCTCGACGCCAGCAGCCTGGAAGACGTGGTGATCTGCGTCGAAGACAGTCTGCGCCAGGACTTCCAGGTACCCTTCGTCAGCCTCATCCTGCTGGGCGACAACGCCATGCCAGTGGGCCGCTGGGTGACCCACGCCGATGCCCAGGTAGCCATTGGCGGCCTGCTGCTGGAAGACAAAAGCGTCAGCGGCAGCCTGCGCGAGCACGAACTGGATTTCCTGTTCGGCGAAGAACAGCGCAAGCAGATCGGTTCCACTGCCGTCGTCGCCATCAGCTATCAAGGCATCCACGGCATACTGGCCATTGCCAGTCGCGACCCGCAGCACTACAAGAGTTCGGTGGGCACGCTGTTCCTGAGCTACATCGCCGAAGTCATGGGCCGCGTGCTGCCACGGTTCAACAGCTCCCTGCGCTCGGTACGCTGATCATGGAACGGCAACTTGACGCTTACTGCGAACACCTGCGCAGTGAGCGACAGGTGTCGCCCCACACGCTTTCGGCCTACCGCCGCGACCTCGACAAAGTGCTGGGGTGGTGCGCCAAACAGAACATCGATAGCTGGGCCGCGCTGGACATCCAGCGCCTGCGCAGCCTGGTCGCCCGCCTGCATTCGCAAGGTCAATCGTCCCGTAGCCTGGCGCGGTTGCTGTCGGCAGTGCGCGGGCTTTATCACTACCTGAACCGTGAAGGCCTCTGCGACCACGACCCGGCCAATGGCCTGGCACCGCCCAAGGGCGAACGCCGCTTGCCGAAAACCCTCGACACCGACCGGGCGCTGCAACTGCTTGAAGGTGGCGTGGAAGATGACTTCCTGGCACGCCGGGACCAGGCGATCCTCGAACTGTTCTACTCCTCCGGGCTGCGCCTGTCAGAGCTGACCGGGCTCAATCTCGAACAGCTGGATCTGGCCGACGGCATGGTCCAGGTGCACGGCAAAGGCAGCAAGACCCGCCTGCTGCCAGTCGGCAAAAAAGCCCGCGAGGCGCTGGAGCAGTGGCTGCCGCTGCGGGCCATGGCCAACCCGGCGGACGACGCGGTGTTTGTCAGCCAGCAAGGCCGGCGCCTGGGGCCGCGGGCGATTCAGCTGCGGGTCAAGGCTGCTGGCGAACGCGAACTGGGGCAAAACCTGCACCCTCACATGTTGCGGCATTCTTTCGCCAGCCACCTGCTGGAATCCTCCCAGGACCTGCGGGCCGTGCAGGAACTGCTCGGCCACTCGGACATCAAGACCACCCAGATCTATACCCACCTGGATTTCCAGCACCTGGCAACCGTCTACGACAGCGCCCACCCACGGGCCAAACGCATTAAAGGCGACGATTCATGACCCTCCAACTGATCACTTTCGACCTCGATGACACCCTGTGGGACACCGCTCCGGTGATCGTCAGCGCCGAAGCCGTATTGCGTGAATGGCTGACGCAACATGCGCCCAACCTGGGAGCGGTGCCAGTGGAGCATCTGTGGGCCATTCGCGAGCGTATCCTGAGTATCGAACCCAACCTCAAGCACCGCATCAGCGCCTTGCGTCGTCGCGTGCTGTTTCAAGCATTGGAAGAAGCCGGATACGCCCATGCTTTGGCCTCGGACCTGGCCGACCAGAGTTTCGAAGTGTTCCTGCATGCCCGGCACCAGTTGGAAATCTTTCCGGAGGTGCAACCAACGCTGGAAGTGCTGGCTAACCATTACACCCTCGGCGTGGTCACCAACGGCAACGCCGATGTGCGTCGCTTGGGGCTGGCGGACTACTTCAAGTTTGCGTTGTGCGCCGAAGATATCGGCGTCGCCAAACCCGACGCGCGACTGTTCCATGAGGCATTGCAGCGTGGTGATGCAACCGCCGAAACGGCGGTGCATATCGGCGATCATCCCGGCGATGACATTGCCGGCGCCCAGCAGGCAGGGCTGCGCGCGATCTGGTTCAACCCGGCGGGCAAGGTTTGGGAGGCCGAGCGCTTGCCGGATGCCGAGATTCGCAGCCTGACCGAATTGCCGGCGTTGTTGGCGCAGTGGAATTCAGTTTCGGCCTGACCGAATCTGTAGGAGCTGGCTTGCCAGCGAAGGCGTCCTCAGGATTACCCCAGACTCAAGGGCCCCTTCGCCGGCAAGCCGGCTCCTACAGGATCCGCGAACGATTTTGAGCCGCCCATGAAAAAGCCCGCAGCGACGGCGGGCTTTTTCAGCAAGCGCGTAGCTGGCTCAGATAGGCCGGCTGCCGTACTTGTTGTCTGGCTTCTTGGGCGGATCGGCGACCACATTGGCCTCCACTTCCTGCACCTTGCCGCCACGAGCCAGGAACTCTTCCATGGCCTTGGCCAGGGCGTCGCGTTCCTTGTTCTTGGCTTCGACACTCGGCAGCTCATCGACCGATACCGCTGCCTTGGCCTTGCCTTTGGCGGTCGGAACGGGGGCATCACCGCCGTCGTCTTCAGCGACGTCTTCCGCCGCTGCTTCCAGACCTTCTTCGGTTTCGTCGTCGTCGCCTACTTCGAGGTCGTCGTTTTCCAGATCATCGTCGCTCATGTTCTACCTCATGACTTGCGAAAAGCAGATTAGTTATAGCCCAGCTTTGCCCTCTGTCGAAGGCTGCCGGAAAAAAATCAACAGCCGCTGGTGACCAGCGGTTATGCCCCTTCACCGTGCAAGGTGGCGAGGACTTTACGAGCACCGCCGTGATCACGGTGCTCGCCCAGATAAACGCCTTGCCAGGTGCCTAACGCCAGCCGGCCCGCCGAGATCGGCAAACTGAGCTGACAGCCAAGCACGCTGGCCTTGAAATGCGCCGGGAGGTCGTCCAGGCCTTCGTCGTTATGCTCATAGCCGTCTGTTCCTTGTGGGATCAGACGATTGAAAAATCGTTCGAAGTCGCGACGTACCGCCGGATCGGCGTTCTCGTTGATGGTCAACGACGCCGAGGTATGCTGCAGCCACAAATGCAACAGACCGACCCGACATGCCTTGAGTTCAGGCAAGCCGGCGAGTAACTCGTCCGTTACCAGATGAAAGCCCCGAGGCCTCGCCCGCAGGGTTATCAGAGTCTGTTGCCACATACAGTTCTCCGCACGTTCGGGGCGCATTCTAGCGCGCTCTGGGAAAAAACAAAGGCCCTGATCATCCTTCATTTTTGTAAGCCATCGACCGTACAAATACACCCGACGCAAACATCGTAAAACCTGTAGGAAAAAACCTTTCAGCTCTCACTTCAATGACAAACTCCAGACAAAAAAATGCCCGGCAAGCCGGGCAAGTTTTTTTCATGCGCGTGCTTACAAGTTGTAGCCGCGTTCGTTGTGTAGCGCCAGATCGATGCCGACCGCTTCTTCTTCCTCGGTAATACGCAGGCCCATGACGGCGTCCAGGACCTTGAGGATGATGAAGGTGACGATCGCGGTGTAGATCACCGTGAAGCCCACGCCTTTGCACTGAATCCATACTTGCGCGGCGATGTCGGTCACGGTGCCGAAGCCACCCAGGGACGGCGCAGCGAAGACACCGGTGAGGATCGCGCCGAGGATACCGCCGATACCGTGCACGCCGAAGGCGTCCAGGGAGTCGTCATAGCCGAGTTTGCGTTTCAGGGTAGTCGCGCAGAAGAAGCACACCACGCCTGCGGCCAGACCGATCACCAGGGCGCCCATCGGGCCTACGGTGCCAGCGGCCGGGGTAATGGCTACCAGGCCGGCAACCACACCCGATGCAATGCCCAGTGCGCTTGGTTTGCCGTGGGTGACCCACTCGGCGAACATCCAGCCCAATGCCGCAGCGGCGGTTGCGATCTGGGTGACCAGCATCGCCATGCCGGCAGTGCCGTTGGCCGCCGCAGCGGAGCCGGCGTTGAAGCCGAACCAGCCAACCCACAGCATGGCCGCGCCCATCAAGGTGTAACCGAGGTTGTGCGGTGCCATCGGCGTGGTCGGGAAGCCTTTACGCTTACCCAGCACCAGGCAGGCAATCAGACCGGCCACACCGGCATTGATGTGCACCACGGTGCCGCCGGCGAAGTCCAGCACGCCCCAGTCCCACATCAGGCCGCCGTTGCCGGACCAGACCATGTGCGCGATCGGTGCATACACCAGGGTGAACCAGATGCCCATGAAGATCAGCATCGCGGAGAACTTCATGCGCTCGGCGAAGGCACCGACGATCAGCGCCGGGGTGATGATCGCGAAGGTCATCTGGAAGGTGATGAATACCGCCTCAGGGAACAGCGCGGCCGGGCCGGTCAGGCTGGATGGCGTGACACCGGCGAGGAAAGCCTTGCCCATGCCGCCGAAGAACGAGTTGAAGTTGACGACGCCCTGCTCCATGCCGGTGGTGTCGAACGCGATGCTGTAGCCATAAATGACCCACAGGACGCTGATCAGACCGGTAATGGCGAAGCACTGCATCATCACGGAAAGAATGTTTTTGGAACGAACCATACCGCCGTAGAACAGCGCGAGGCCGGGAATGGTCATGAACAGCACGAGAGCTGTCGAGGTCAACATCCAGGCGGTGTCGCCGGAGTTGAGGACTGGGGCCGCCACTTCGTCTGCCGCCAAAGCAAGGCTGGGCATTACGATGGACAACAGGGCTCCTAGCCCTGCGAATTTACGCAGAGTCATTTTGTTTTCTCCTGGGGCGTTGGGTTTGTGGCGGCTTAGATTGCGTCGGTATCGGTTTCGCCGGTACGGATGCGAATCGCCTGTTCCAGATTGACCACGAAGATCTTGCCGTCACCGATCTTGCCGGTGTTGGCCGCCTTGGTTATCGCCTCGATAACCCGGTCGAGATCCTTGTCGTCAATGGCGACATCAATCTTCACCTTTGGCAGGAAATCGACCACGTACTCCGCGCCGCGATACAGCTCGGTGTGACCCTTCTGCCGACCGAAGCCTTTGACTTCAGTAACGGTAATGCCCTGCACGCCGATCTCGGACAACGACTCGCGCACGTCGTCCAACTTGAACGGCTTGATGATGGCAGTGACTAGCTTCATGAAAACTCTCTCCCGAATTTGGTGGACTTGCCCCAGGAAAACAAACCCGTCTCAAGTCTAAGCGCAGTGCCTGGCTTTGTAACGCATCGTCGGCCTTACCTGCCCGTCCGACGCCAGCTAACCGCTCCTTGCGAAACACTCCCCGCGTTTCGCCTGGCGCACTGCATTCGTCACAGCGACTGCATCAGTGCATGGGTCATCAGCATCTAAGCAGAAAGCTTGCCATCTCCACAAAACGCATTGTTTTCAAGCCTTTGCCAACAGATCGCAACCACTTCACGACAGCACCCCACGCGTTACGCACAACAACGGTGCGCTGCCGTCCGTCCGCATGCGCGAAAAGCGTGCATTCCTTGCCCGCCGAATTGACTATAGACACTGCGTGGTACACTGCCCGCCATTGCTACCAGGACAATCCCCCATGCTCGCGCCCAAAGACTTCCTCGACGCCCTGACAGGCACCGCCTCCCGCCTCTTCAGCGGCGACACGCCACTGCCGAAAAGCGAAATCGAAAGCCAGTTCAAGGCGCTGTTGCAGAGCGGGTTCAGCAAGCTGGATCTGGTGAGCCGCGAAGAGTTCGATAGCCAGATGGTGGTGTTGGCGCGTACCCGGGCACGCTTGGAGGCTCTTGAGGCGAAAGTGGCGGAGATGGAAGCCAAGCTCACTCCCCCGTCCGAATAACACCACGATCCCTGTAGGAGCGGGCTTGCCCGCGATTGAAGACCTGCGTGTAGGTGTTCATCGTCGCGTTAACTGCGGCTTTGGCGTCATACACCCGTGGGAAGCCCATAAGGCCGACCTGCTCAACCATGGCTGCCAGACTATCTCGGCTCGAGGATCGGTGTTCCCATGGATGTCCTCTAATGCCGGCCTATAGTCACCACATTCAGTGTAAATCCCCCCTTGTAAACGCCCCATTCAAGGGCTTTTAAAGCCTCCCGCAACATCCAGCGAAAATTCATTTCCACTGCCCCCACGCGAAACCCTCATCTCCTGGCTACCCTTGAAAAACCCGCAGGAAGCGGCCTCCGTCATTTCAAGGAACGATCATGTCCCTCTCCATCGTCCACAGCCGCGCCCAGATTGGTGTGGATGCGCCCGCTGTCACCGTTGAAGTCCATCTGGCCAATGGTTTGCCATCGCTGACCATGGTCGGCCTGCCCGAGGCGGCGGTGAAGGAGAGCAAGGACCGGGTGCGCAGTGCGATCATCAATTCGGGGCTGCAGTTTCCACCTCGGCGCATTACCTTGAACCTGGCGCCGGCGGATTTGCCCAAGGATGGCGGGCGTTTCGATCTGGCGATCGCCCTGGGGATTCTCTCGGCCAGTGTGCAGGTGCCGACGCTGACGCTCGATGATGTGGAGTGCCTGGGGGAGCTGGCGCTGTCGGGTGCGGTCCGGGCCGTACGCGGAGTGTTGCCGGCGGCATTGGCGGCGCGCAAGGCCGGGCGATCGTTGGTGGTGCCGCGGGCCAATGCCGAGGAGGCGTGCCTGGCGTCGGGCTTGAAAGTGATTGCGGTGGATCATTTGCTGGAGGCTGTCGCGCATTTCAATGGGCATACGCCGATTGAGCCTTATGTTTCCAATGGCTTGCTCTACGCCAGCAAGCCTTATCCCGATTTGAATGAAGTGCAGGGTCAACTTGCGGCCAAACGGGCGCTGTTGATTGCTGCGGCGGGCGCGCACAACCTGTTGCTCAGCGGGCCGCCGGGGACGGGCAAGACACTCCTGGCGAGCCGTCTGCCCGGCCTCCTTCCGCCGCTTTCCGAAAGCGAGGCGCTGGAGGTGGCTGCCATCCAATCGGTCACCAGTTGCGTGCCCTTGAGCCATTGGCCTCATCGGCCGTTTCGCCAGCCCCACCATTCGGCTTCAGGCCCTGCGCTGGTGGGCGGCGGCTCGAAACCGCAGCCGGGCGAAATCACCCTTGCTCACCACGGCGTCCTGTTCCTTGATGAGCTTCCGGAGTTTGAACGCAGGGTGCTTGAGGTACTAAGGGAGCCGCTGGAATCCGGCTATATCGTGATCTCCCGGGCAAAGGATCGTGTGCGATTCCCGGCGCGGTTCCAGTTGGTGGCGGCGATGAACCCGTGCCCCTGTGGATATCTTGGCGAACCTACGGGCCGCTGCTCATGCACCCCGGACATGGTGCAGCGCTACCGCAACAAGCTATCCGGCCCGCTGCTGGATCGGATCGATTTGCACTTGACCGTGGCACGGGAGGCCACGGCGCTGAATCCGCCCGTGAAACCAGGAGAGGACAGCGCCAGCGCCGCATTGATAGTGGCCGAGGCACGCGAGCGCCAACAGAAGCGTCAGGGCTGTGCCAATGCGTTTCTCGATCTACCGGGGCTGCGCAAGCACTGCACGTTATCCACAGTCGATGAAAACTGGCTGGAAACCGCGTGTGAACGGCTAAATCTCTCCCTACGTTCAGCCCATCGACTGCTCAAGGTCGCGCGCACGCTGGCGGACCTTGAACAAACCGACGGAATCAGACGCGAACATTTGGCCGAGGCGCTGCAATATCGGCCGACAACGCTCTAGCCGGCGCCCCCCCTTGGTCAGATCAACCAACGGCTCTGCCGCACCTCCGTCTCCCGTCCACCCTGAATCTCGCTTACCAGCTTCATTTTTCCACTGGGAAAACACGGGCAGCGCCTGGGTATTGAAGCCCACCGAAACGCCCAGGCTGCCGGCCTCGTGGCTGATTAAACGATTCAGCAGACTTAAAAAGCCCACGCCAGATCCTTCCAAAGCCAATTAAAATTGACCTTATGCAACCTCCGCACGCTTACGTTAGTCTCATGAGGTTTGAACCTCCGGCAGATTGACGGCGACATCATTATGGCATCATGGTTGTCCGCCAACTGCAGGAGCAAGTACAGACACATTTGTCTGTCATTTTTGCGCAACGGATCGTATGGAGTTTAAATGCGCGGGGCATTATTACGCAGCGGTAAGAGCGGGTCATTCACTGCCCTCGGCGAAACAGGTCAACCGGTCTACCGGGCAGCCCTGCAATTGCGCGAAGCCATTCGCCGCAAGAACCCCGATTTGGTCGATCATCTGGCCATTCCTCAAAGCGATGAACTCGGCAACCAGATCGATTGGTACAGCGCCCTCGACGGCGATGTGATTCCGTGGAGCAGCGCGACCGAAGAAGAACGCGCCCCTGCCCGCCGCCAACTTGAAGCCCTCAAGACCGCGCTGGAGGAATTGAGCCAGCGTTTCCTTGGCACGGAATCCGGCGAACAGCAGCAAGGCGACAAAGCCGTGTTCGGCAAGTTGCTCAAGCGCGTCATTCATATCCCTGACGAAAACTTCGTCTACCTGGTGCAAGGCAAACCGGTGCTGACCTTCTGGGGTTTCGAGCACGCCGGTACCGACCTCAATCGCGATCCCCTGCACTGCCTCTATCAGGTTCCGACGCCGGCACCGGCGGTCGAAGCGCCTGTTATTGCGCCCATCGTGCCGGTGGTGGCTCGTCCGTGGTGGCGTCGCTGGTGGTGGTGGTTGCTGCTGCCGCTCCTGCTGCTGCTTTTGTGGCTGTTGCTCGGCCTGCGGGGTTGCGTGCCTATTCCGTTGGTGGCGGTAGACCTGCTGCCCAAGGGCATCGTGCCGGTGGAAAAACAGCTGGAAGAGCCGCCACTGACTGGCAATGTCACGACGTTGAATGGCGTTCCGGTGACAGGCACCGTTATCGGTTCCACCACTGGAACCGGCACCGCCGTGACCGGAACACAAGGTGAAGTACCGGCCGTCGGGGGTAACGAGGGTAACGAGGGTAACGAGGGTAACGAGGGTAACGAGGCTGACGCAGCACCCGCCGACTTGGCCAAGGACCCATCCAAAGACCCGGCCAAAGACCTGGCAGCCGAATCCCCAACCGCGCCACCCGAAAACAAAACCACGCCGCCGGATGTCACATCGCCCGACGCAGAAAAATCCGCCGCCGCAAAACCCGGCCCTCCCCTGAGCATCCCGCCAGACGCCGCCGACGGTGCCGCCAAGTTCCTCGACGGTCAGTACAACGCAGGCGCCGGGATCCAGGACCGCCGGACCGGCAAACCGCTGCGTCTGGAATACCAGCTCAAGGACGGTAAGGGCCAAGTCACCGTACACCAGGCCGACGGTTCCAAATGCAGCGGGCCGGTGAGCGCTACTATGAAGGGTGGCAGCCTGGCCATCGACAGCCAGGGCCAGGCCGTGTGCGGCGATGGCAGCACTTACGACATGCCCAAGGTCAACTGCCGCCCAGGGGCGACCACGGTCGCGGACTGCACCGGCGGTTACGGCACAGAACAATTCCCCATGTCCATGCGGCAAGCGGCCGAAAAAACGGAATAACCCGACATGTTGCCTGAAGTCACCCAATTCGAAGACACCGTCACGCTGGTCAGCGACACCGGCATCCAGTTCATGGATTTCGCCCTGCGCCTGGATCCCCGCAAGGAACCGGCAGGCGAGTTCGCACCGATGATCAGTGGGCTGATCTGCCGCCTGGCGTACAACGAAGAGAAAGACTTCTTTTTCTACGAGCCCGAACCGGAAAAGGTCGAAAAAGCCAAACCTGCGTTCAGCGTCGACATGAAAAGCAGCCTCGATCTGCTCGACGGTATCTGGCTGCCGACCCCGTTTTTCCGCTTCATGCCGCCCCATCGCTTCGATGAAGGTCCGACGAACTGGTCGCGCATGCGTCTGGTGAAGCTGGCGACACCCGATATCGACGGCAACACCCACCGCCTGACGATGGCCTTCGACAGCCGCGTGATGCCTAAGCGTGACGGCACTGCTTACCTGGCGCCAAACGAAGAAGACATCAGCTCCGGTGTGTCTTTCAAACTGGCGACCAAGGCCAGCGAAACCCGCTGGTTCCTGGCGCAGCCGTGGGTCAACGAGTGGCTGCTGGAAGTGTTCAACGAGGGCAATGCCCACCGTTCGCGCGCAGAACTGGACATCGATATCCGCTCCAACCATCACCTGGCGCACTACCTCAACTTGCTCAGCCTGTTGAGCACGCCGTCAGCCGCCCAGCAGTCGACAGCCCGGGCGAAAGTTGAAATCCCCGAACTGAAAGTGGTCGCCAACGACAGCAATGGCCTGGTCAAACCGATCCCGGTGGACCTGGTGCTGGACGTCGGCAACTCTCGCACTTGCGGTATCCTGATCGAAAACCACGGTCAGGCCGGCTCCGGGCTGAAGCAGAACTACGTGCTGGAACTGCGCGACCTGATCACGCCCGAACACACCTACAACCTGCCGTTCGAAAGCCGCGTGGAGTTCGCCCAGGCGTACTTTGGCAAGGACCACTGCTCGGTCAAGAGCGGCCGTCACGACGCGTTCCAATGGGCGACGATTGCCCGTGTCGGCAATGAGGCCAGCCGTCTGGCCAGCCGTCGTCGCGGCACCGAAGGCTCCACTGGGCTGTCCAGCCCGAAACGCTACCTGTGGGACGAAAACGCCTATGGCCACGGCTGGCGCTTCAACTGCTCGTACATCAAGACAGACAACGAGCCATACGCCACCGCCGCGCCGTTCTCGCATCTGATCAACGAAACCGGCGAGGCGCTTTACAGCCTTGAAGAGGACGATCGCCTGCCGGTGTTCATGCCGCGTTACTCACGCAGCTCGCTGATGACCTTCATGCTCGCCGAAGTGCTGGCCCAGGCGCTGTCGCAAATCAACAGCCCGGCCCAGCGCTCGCGCCAGGGTCACACCCGCGTGCCGCGCCAGCTCAACAGCATTACCCTGACCGTGCCGCCGGGCATGCCGCAGGCCGAGCGCAGCATCCTCAACGAACGCATGTTGCAAGCCATCGGCCTGGTGTGGAAAAGCCTCGGCTGGCATGCCGGCGAGGAAGATCCACATCAGGATCAGGCCGTCAGCCCGCGCACGCCGATCCCGAGTATCCGCGTGGAATGGGACGAAGCGTCCTGCGGCCAGCTGGTGTATCTATACACGGAGGTCAACGAGAATTTCGCCGGCCACCCGGAAGAGTTTTTTGACACCATCGCCCGGCCGGACAAGACCGATCGCCAACGCATCACCCTCGCGACCATCGACATCGGCGGGGGCACCACCGACCTGGTGATCACCGACTATCGCCTCGATCGCGCGGGCAATACCGGCAGCGGCAGCAACGTACACATCGTGCCCGAGCAGCGTTTTCGCGATGGCTTCAAAGTAGCCGGCGACGACATCCTGCTGGACGTGATTCAGGACTTCATCCTGCCAAGTTTTGAAAAAGCCTTGCAGAACGCTGGGGTAAAAGCCCCGGACTCGCTGATGTCACGGCTGTGCGGCGATGAATCGGTCAGTGCCCAGGACATGATCCTGCGCCAACAATTGAACCTCCAGGTGTTCGCCCCGCTGGGTCTGGCGCTGCTCAAGGCGTACGAGCATTACGATCCGCAAGTGCCGCAAGAAGTCACTCCGCAAAGCTACCGCCAATTGCTTGGTGACAACGCGATCAGCAAGAGCGTGCTCGACTACGTCAACGCCGCCGTGCGCCGCGATGTCGGCGGTCAGAGTGGTTTCGACCTGTATGCCGCACCGATCAGCTTCGACCTGCAAAAGCTCCACGCCGCCTTCCTCAACGACCAGATCAACATCACCAAGATCCTTGGTGCGCTGTGCGAGGTGGCCGCGCAGTACCCCTGCGATGTCTTGCTGCTGACCGGCCGCCCTTCTCGCCTGCCCGGCATCCAGGCGTTCATTCGCAAGGTGTTGCCACTGCCACCGGGACGCATTCTGGCGCTACAAAACTACCGCACCGGCGGCTGGTATCCGTTTCACAAGAACGGCCGGATCGACGACCCGAAAAGTACTGCCTCGGTCGGCGCCATGCTCTGCCTGTTGTGCGCCAACCACAGCGTGCCGAACTTCTACTTCCGTGCTTCGGCACTCAAGCCGTATTCGACGGTCAAGTACATCGGCGTCATCGACCTGAACAACGTGATCAAGGATGCGGATGTGCTGTACCGCGACATCCAGTCCGAAGACTACAAAATCAAGCTGCCGGAAATTGGCGTCGGCGACGCCGCCGACACGCCACAGCTGGAAATGCGCGGCGATCTGCGCCTCGGTTTCCGCCAGTTGGCCGCTGACCGCTGGGCCGCCTCGCCGCTGTATACCTTGCGGTTTACCAAGGCGGGTCGGGAGAAGTTCTCCCGCGCGATCGGTGAAAACGGCTGCGCGCCGCTGCTCAAGGTGCGGTTCGAGGTCAAACCGGCGGACAAATACACGCGCAAGCAGGATCTGGTCAGCGACCGCCTCTCGGTTCGCGACATAGAATCCAACAGCAACAACGTCAACTTCAACCCGCGCAGCGACCTCGAACTGGAACTTAACACCATGCTCGACGCCGGCCTGAGCGAGACCAAGTACTGGCTCGACAGTGGAAGTGTGAAACGCAAATGAACGACCTGACCCCCGATCAAACTCAGCTCTCTGCCAGTTGGGCCGCTGTTTATGAAGGCGCCGGTCAGGCGCTGGACTGGATTGACCAGACGCGCGGCAATGCGCCGCGCCTGGACAGTGAAGCCGACAACCTGAACATCCGCCTGCACCGCGCCCGCAACCTGGCCCAAAGCCTCGGTCGCGTGGCCTGCACGCCGATGACCATTGGCTTTTTCGGCTTGTCCCAGGCCGGCAAGTCCTACCTGATTTCGGCCCTCGCCGCCGGTCAGAACGGCAAACTGGAAACCGAGTTCGGCGACCAGCGCCTGGACTTCATCAAACACATCAACCCGGTGGGTGGTGGCAAGGAGGCCACCGGTCTGGTAACGCGCTTCAGCCGTCGGGCAACGGAAAGTCAGGACAAGGACTTCCCGGTAGAACTCACCCTGTTCAAGGAAATCGAGCTGGCGAAGATTCTCGCCAACGCCTGGTTCAAGGATTTCGACCTTGAACGCATTTCCTACGAGATCGACGAAGAGCGCATCCAGCGCGTGCTCAAACCGTTCGAAGGTCGCGAAACCGGGCCGCTGCAAACGGGGGTCAATGCCGACGATCTGGTGTCGCTGTGGGATTACCTACGCGACAACTTCCGCAACTCGGTGAAGAAGCTTGAGCACCTGTACTGGCCCAAAGCGTTGCAACTGGTGCCACGCCTGAATTTCCAGGAACGGGCCGAGCTGTTTTCGATCCTCTGGGGTGAGCAACGCGAGTTGACCCGCGTGTACCAGCAACTGGCTGGCGCACTGCACAAGCTGGGCCTGCCCGAGACCGTGTTCGCACCGTTGAAGGCCTTGGTGAGTTTCGAAAACGACGCCTACAGCCAGCGCGACAGCATCATGAACGTCGACATCCTCGAACGCTTCGGCAGCCCGCTGGACTTGCCGATCGATGTTCGACCGCTGGCAGGCGATCGCCTGCAAAACAGTCAGGCGATTCCCGTCGCGCAACTGGCGGCACTGACCGCCGAAATGACCTTTCGCCTGATCGAAGCGCCGGTGGATGACATCGTCAATCAGGTCGACTTGCTTGACTTCCCCGGTTATCGCGGACGCCAGAAACTGCACGAGATCGCCGATTCCAACGACCCGCAATCCACCGCCAAGGACAACTCGGTTTCCCAGCTGATCCTGCGTGGCAAGGTTGCCTATCTGTTCGAACGCTACACCGACAACCAGGAAATGAACGCGCTGGTGGTCTGCACAGGCACGACCAAGCAGAGCGACGTCAACGACGTGGGCCCGGTGCTGACCCGCTGGATCGAAAAGACCCAGGGCGCCGACTCGGCCGCTCGCAGCAAACGCGACACCGGTCTGATCTGGGCGTTGACCATGCTCGACCTGCGCATTACCAACTCCCTCAGCCTGACACCCGATCAGTACGACGAGAGCTGGAACGGCATGGTCAAGTTGACCATGCTGGAGCGCTTCGGCAGCCTGAGCTGGATGAACGATTGGGCCGGCACACCGTTCCAGAACACCTACCTGGTGCGTAAACCGCGCATGGACGCGGCGTTCATCGGGCAAGACGCGAGCGGTGCGGAAACCGGCCTCAATGCCATCTATCAGGAACGTGTCAGCGCGCTGGGCGCCAGCTTCGCCAGCAACGCCCTGGTGTGCAAACACATCAAGAACCCGGCCAACGCCTGGGCAGAGATGCTGCGCAACGATGACGGTGGCATCAGCCACTTCAGCGGCAGTTTCGAAGGCGTGGCCAATATCGAATTCAAATTGCAGCGCATCCGCGAGCAATTGAGCGAATGCCTCGAAGGCCTGACCACCCACGGCCTGAGCACTTGGTACCACGCTGACGACGACAGCGCCGCAGCCGCCAAGAAAGCCAAGGCGCAAATGATTCTGACGGGCCTGGGCCGTCGTCCGGCGGTGCTCGGTGAGTTGATCGATCAACTCGACATACCGAGCGAAGAGGTGCGCGACCTGTACCTCAGCGGCGTGTACGAAACCGATGACGAGCCGGTCGCGCAAGACGAACCGGTCGCCCCGACACCGAGCCAGAGCCTGTATGGCAACGACGCCGGTTTCGATTTCGATTTCAGTGACGACCTGAGCCATGAAGCGCCGGTCAGCAGTAAAACCGGCACCCCGGCGCCCGAGTTGCAAAGCAATGAACACCGTTTTGCCAAAGCGGCCTTCAAGGCCTGGATCGCACACCTTCGTGAACTGACCACCCGGCAAAGCCTGCTGAACCTGCTGGGGCTGGAAAAGCCCTTGCTGGAAGCGGTGGTCGATGAACTGATCACCGCCGGCTATCGCCAGGACTTGCCGGGGCAACTGAGCCGCGCCGTCCTCAAGCGAGCACAAAGTGGCGCGCGGCGCGATCAACTGGTCGAGCGCCAGGTACTGGAAGTGCAACGTGTACTGCGCGATTTCGTGTCCTGGTTCGGCTACCTCCAGACGCCGGTGAACGAGCGTCCAAACAGCCGCACCGGCGCCAAGGCACCATTGTTTTCGTTCTACACCGACATTGGCCCGGGGCAAGTCCCCGTGCTGCCGGCGCAACCGTCGAATCAGGCACAGCGGTATCTGGGCGACTGGCTCTCGGGCCTGGCCTACATCACGCAGGACAATGCCGGCCATGGTGCCGGACGTGAAATCACCCCTGAACAGAATGAACGGCTGGGCCAAGTGCTCACAGCCTTCGTAGCGAGATAAGCAATGCCCATTCGTGTCGACCTGCTCGCGTTAGAGCCCAATGTGCCTGGCCAGGCCCGCCTCACTGTAAAGAAATGGCAGGGTGGCGAGGAACAGCTGGAGTTTTCCATTCAGCGTAACCAGGACGGTTTTTATCTCCAGGACCACAAGGCCTGGAGCAACAATCCGTTCTGGTTCAAGGTCTCGCGTTTCAATCTTGCCACCAGTGGCGAAGCCCTGGAAACGCAGGTCGGCCCGGTCGTGGTCGACCCGCTGCTGGAAGGCGGCGCCAACTCGCAATTCCAGATCGAACTGCGCGAACAGAACCACGGACATGCCGATAAAGGCGTGGTTCGCCCAGGCGTTGGCTTGCTGCCGTCCACGGCCGGCGGCCAGACGCGCTCGACCTACGGCGGCGCGGAACTGACGGCGCCGAGCGTACCGGCACCGGATGTCCCGGAGATCCCGGATCTACCTGAACTGGTCCTGTCCACCGCCGAGCCCGAACTGGAGTTGGAGTCGGTGCTCACCGAGCCCGCCTACACGCCGCCTCCCCCACCGGTGAAGAAAAGCAACAAAGGCCTGATCGGTCTGTTGATTGTGGTGTTGCTGCTGGCAGCGGGCGCCGGATTCTGGTTCTACCAACGCACCCCGGCCCCTGCGGTTGCAGCCACTGCCGCCACACCCGCCAGCGCCGACCCTCAAGCCTGCACCCTCGACAGCATGAACAGCCTGCCCGAGTTGACCTTCGTCCAGACCTGCATCAAGGCCGCACCCGACAGCGCCAAGTTGCTGGAGATCATCAACCAGGCCAAGGCCGGTAAACACTGCGGCGTCGCCCAGCGCCTGTACGCCAACCGTGCCCAGGCCGGTGACGCGCTGATCGCCAACGCCTATGCCCGCGAATACGACCCTAAATACCTGAAGGCCAGCGAGTGCTTCCCGGCCGCGGACAACGCCACCGCCGCCTACTGGTATGAAACCATCCTCACCCAGGACCCGAACAACGCCGAAGCCAAACAGCGTTTCGAGGAGTTGCAGAAGTGATGCGCTCACCCCTGAGTCGATTCCTGCTGAGCGGTGCCGCCTTGCTCGCGCTGTGCATCAGCCCGCTGTCCCAGGCCGATGACAAACCGCTGATCCAGGCCGGTAAGAAAACCCTGTTCCAGCGCGTGCTGACCACACCGGGCTGCAAAATCAGCCCGACGGCGGGTGGTGCCGAGGGTGACGCACAACCGGTCTTCAGCCGCTTCTATGTGTACGAACGTGCGCAAGCGAAGAACGCCGAATGGCTGAAAGTCGGCCCCGACAGCTACGGCAAAACCATTGGCTGGCTGCCTGCCAGTTGCACCACCGACTGGAAGATGCAGCTGACACTGGCCTTCACCAACCCGGCCAACCGCGACCGGTTGCTGTTCTTCAAGGACCGCGCCACCGTCGAAGGCATCCTTGATGCACCGGACCCGGTCAGCAAAGTCGCGCCGCTGCGGGCCACACTGAAAAAAGGCCAGCAAGCACCGGGCGTGCTGGCTGAAGAACCGGAGTACTTCGTCGACCTGCAAAAGCAGTTCTACCTGCTACCGGTGCTCAGTGGCGAAGAGGTCATGACCGAAAGCGGCTTCCGCACGCGCCTGCTCAACGTCGCCTCCGTCAGCAAGCCGGATGACAAAAACGCCAAGGGCGGTGCTGCAACCAGCGCTGCCGGCAGCAAGGAAGCCGAAGAGAAAAAGGCCAACCAGCTGAAGGAATTCAGTGCGGCCGTAGTATTTGTCATCGACTCGACGATTTCGATGGACCCCTACATCGATCGCACCCGCGAGGCGATCCGCAAGGTTTACCAGAAGATCGAAGCGCAGAATCTCGGCAAGCAGGTCAAATTCGGCCTGGTGGCTTTCCGTTCCAATACCCAGGCAGTGCCGGGGCTGGAATACACCACCAAAATGTACGCCGACCCTACCAAGGTGAAAGACAGCGCCGACTTTTTCGCCAAGATCGCTGACCTCAAGCAGGCCACCGTGTCGAGCAGCAGCTTCGATGAAGACTCGTTTGCTGGCGTCATGGAGAGCATCGACAAGGTCGATTGGACTCAATTCGGCGCGCGCTACGTGGTGCTGATCACCGATGCGGGCGCCATAGAAGGCGACGACAAGCTGTCGAAGACCGGTTTGAGCGCCGCGCAGGTGCGCATGGAAGCCGCCAATCCGGGCGTGGCGATTTACACCCTGCACTTGAAAACCCCGGCCGGGGCCAAGGACCACGCCAAGGCGCAGGCGCAGTACCAGAACCTGTCGACCTACCCGGGCACCAACACCTCGCTGTACTACCCGGTGAACGCTGGCGATGTGCAGGAATTCGGGCGCAAGGTGGACGCCCTGGCCGGGGCGATCACTACACAGGTCAAAGCCGCCTACATGGGCGAAGACGCCATCGGCAGCGCGGCGAACGCCAAGCAGGACCCGGCCGAGAAGAAAATGCTCGAAGACGCGGCGCTGATCGGCCATGCCATGCAACTCGCCTATCTCGGCGAGAAGACCAACAGCAAGGCCCCGCCGGTGTTCAAGGCGTGGATCACCGACCGCGACCTGATCAAGCAGAACATCCCGACCACCGATGTGCGGGTGCTGCTGACCAAATCGCAGCTCAGCGATTTGAGCGACGTGATGAAAAAAATCCTCGATGCCGCCAACGAAGGCCTGATTTCACCCACGGAAATGTTCGATCGCCTGCGCACAGTGGCGGCGACCATGGGCGCCGATCCCAATCAGCTCAAGCAAAACAGTAACGCCAAACTGGCGGACATGGGCGTGCTCGGCGAGTACCTCGAAGACCTGCCCTACCAGAGTGAAGTGCTGAACCTGGATGAAGAGACCTGGAAGAGCTGGGACGGTCTGGCGCAAGAGAAATTCATCCGCACGCTGAACACCAAACTGCGGCATTACCAGCGTTACAACGCCGATGTCGACCGTTGGGTGGCTTTAGCCAAGGACAGCGATGCGCGGGACAACGTGTACCCCGTGCCACTCGAAATGATGCCTTAACGAGACGCTGATGCTCGATATCAAGAACCTGCTGGTGCGCCGTGGTGAAGGCGCGCTGGCTCATCACGTACGCCTGCCGCATTTGCAGGTCGGTGCCGGGGAAATCCTCGCCATCACCGGTGAAAGCGGCAGCGGCAAAAGCACGTTGCTCGAAGCCATCGGCCTGTTACTCGCGCCGGTGGAACTCGAGCGCTTTCGGCTGGGCGCGGCGCACGCTCAAGATATCGCCCATCTGCTGGCGACTGACGACCAGCCTGCTCTTGCAGCGGTGCGTTCACGACATCTGGGCTTCATTTTGCAGAGCGGCGGCTTGCTGCCGTTCCTGAGCGTGCGCGACAACATCAGCCTGCCGCGTCGCTTGCTCGGCATGTCGACCAAGAGCGAGCACATCGACCACGCCGTTGACGTGTTGCGCCTGCAAGGGTTGCTGGATAAACAACCGCAGGCCTTGTCGATCGGCGAACGCCAGCGCGTGGCCTGCGTTCGGGCAATTGCCCATGAACCGTTGCTGCTGTTGGCCGACGAGCCGACCGCCGCGCTCGACCCTCACAGTGCCCGGCGTTTGTTCGAGTTGCTGCTGAGCCTGGTGTCCAGCATGGGTCTTAGTGCACTCATTGTGTCCCATGACTGGGCCTTGCTGAAGGATTTCGGCTTACCTCGTCTCGGCGCTATCAGCCATCAGGGAGAGACTCTGTTTGAACCGATGGATTGATCGCTTGCGCCTGCTGGGCTCACTGGCGCTGCAAGACCTCTGGCACGACCGCAAGGTCTCGCTGTGCATCGCCGCCTCCCTGGTGGCGGTGATTGCCCCGTTGTTGCTGCTGTTCGGGCTCAAGCACGGGGTGGTCAGCCAGTTGCAGGACGAACTGCTGCGCGACCCGCGCAACCTTGAAGTGAAGATGCTCAGCAACGGCAACTACGACACGGCCTGGATCGAGCGTTTGCGCCAGCGCCCCGAAACCGGTTTTGCCCTCGGCCAGACCCGCTCGCTCAATACCCAGGCTGATCTAGTGATCGGCATGCAACGTTTTGTCGAAGGAGCGGAAATCATCGCCACCGAGCCGGGCGACCCACAACTGAACCTGGCGTCACTCAACCCCGTCGGCAATCAAGTGATCCTCAGCGCCAGTGCAGCACAACGCTTGCAGGCCAAGGTCGGCGACAGCGTGCAGCTGCGCGCCTTGCGTCGCCTGGAAGGGGTCAATGAACGCGGCGAGATGACGCTGACGGTACTGGCCGTGCTCGACGGTGCCCGCTTCGGTCGCGCGGCCGGGTTTGTCGCCCCGCCGCTGCTGCTGGACCTGGAACGCTTTCGCGACGGTTATCAGGTCATCGGGTTCGGTGTGACCACCGGCAAGCCTCAGGGTAATCTACAACCACTGTATGCCCGCGCCCGCGTGTATGCGCGCAACATCGATCAGGTCGCGCCGCTGGAACACTGGCTCAACGAACAGCACATCGAAACGTCTAGCCGGCTGGCTGACATCGATAACGTCAAAGCCATCAACCATGTGCTGGGGCTGATCTTCGGTGTAATCGCCATGGCGGCGCTGATCGGCTGCGTGGCGTCAATGGTCGGGGCGTTCCTGGCCAACATCGACCGTAAACGCAAAAGCCTGGCAGTCCTGCGCCTGCTGGGTTTCAAGCGCCGGGCCGTCGGCGGTTTTGTGGTCCTGCAAGCGCTGGTGCTGAGCCTGGCCGGCTACATTGGCGGGCTGGGGTTTTATGCCGTGGGCAGTCATTTGTTCGACTACTTGCTCGGCAGCAGCCAGACCACCGGCACCTTCGTTTGCCACATCACTGTCTGGCATGGCCTGGCCGCCCTGCTCCTGACCTTTTTGGTCGCTGCACTGGTGGCCATGATCGGCGCCCTGCGAGCGATCAACATCCAACCTGCGGAGAGTCTGCGTGAGCTATAAACGTTTTGGCTTGCTGTTACCCCTGACCCTCGGCTACTTGCTCGACGCCTCGGCGGCGGGCTGGGAAGAGAAGTATTACAACCCGATGCCCGAGGCTGGCGACGTCGTGCTGCCGATGCCCTGCGAAGGCTCGATGGTGTTTCGCAAGGTGTTCATTCCGGTCACCGGTCCGCTGGATGACTACCCGATCAACATCGGTCAGGACGGTGCGGAATACGGCTATGTCGAACAGACCCGGCCAACATTCATCGCTGGCAGTTTCACCGGGGCCAAGAACGACAAATCCCGCTACTACCTGATGGCCAAGTACGAGATGAGTCAGTTGCAATACGCCGCGCTGACCGAAGCAACCTGCCCCACCGCCGCCACCAAGATGCGCTTGCCGCAAACGTCGGTGAGCTGGGTGCAAGCCATCGACGCCGCCGACAAGTACAACCTGTGGCTGCGCAAAAATGCCGCCGGCAAGCTGCCCAAGGAAGACGGTGCGCTAGGCTTCCTGCGCCTGCCCACCGAAGTCGAATGGGAGTTCGCCGCGCGCGGCGGGCTTGAAGTCAGTGCCGCTGAATTTCGCGATACGCACTACCCGATGCCGGAAGGCATCAATGCCTACGAGTGGTTCGCCGGGGCGCAATCGTCCAACGGCAAAGTACAATTGAGCGGACTGCAAAAGCCCAATCCGCTGGGCTTGCATGACATGCTCGGTAACGTCAACGAAATGATGTTCGAGCCGTTTCGCCTGAACAAACTCGACCGCCAGCATGGTCAGGCCGGCGGCTATGTCGTGCGTGGCGGCAATTACCTGACGGCGCAGGCCGACCTGCGTACGGCATTGCGTCAGGAAGAGCCGTATTACAACGCCGAAGGTCAGGTGAAAAACAAAACCACCGGCCTGCGACTGGTACTGGTCTCCCCGACCCTCACCTCTCGCGAAAGGGTTGCCAGTATCGAAAGCAGCTGGAAGAAACTCGGCACCGGCAGCAAGGAAGCCGAATCCGCCGATAAAGGCACCGTGCAATCCCTGAACAACCTCGCCTCGGGCGTCGAAGACAAAGCGCTCAAGGAAAAGCTCCAGGCCCTGGAAAACCTGCTGCGCGCCAGCAACCAGCAGCAGGAAGAAACCCGCGACCAGGCGATCCGCGCCAGCCTCAACCTGGGTGCGTTCCTGTGCACCAAGATGCTCGACGACGGCCAGTACGTGGACTTCCTGCAAAAGAACTACAAGCTCAATTGCGAAGGCGCGGACAAAGACGCCAGTTGCGATATGCGTAAAGGAAAGCTCGAGGAGCAAAAGGATCGCCTGCACAAACTCAGCCGTTACTACGCCAGCAGCCTGGTGGAATCGGCTACCTTGTACGGCCAGCCACTGCTTGAAACACAAGTCCCGGTAATGGAAGAAATCCTCACCCGTAACAAACAGCTGCAAGACCTGAAACCTTACTTGCGCACCCACTGGGCCAATCAGAAAGCGTTTCTGCAAAAGCAGAGAATCGATACTGAAGCCTGGTTGAACAGCTGCAAAACCGTCAGTCAATAACAACGCGTCAACACCGTTACGTAGGAGTTTCACCATGTCGCGCAGCCTTTGGACTCGCTTCAAGCTACAGATCGCTTTCGTAGTCGCCGGCAGCCTGCTAATGACCGGATGCGCCAACACTGGCAGCTCTATGCTCGGCGAAGGCGACGGTGCCGACCCGCGCCTGACCCAAGGCAATGACGCAGAGTTCTTCAGCAAGTCCGGATACCAGGCCTGCGCCGTTGGCGCCGGTGTGGGCATCCTCGCTTGTGCGCTGTCCAACAGCAGCAACAAAACCGTGTGCGTCATCGCCGCCGGCATTACCGCGTGCGGCGTGGCCATGGGCGCGAACTATTACCTGGATCAACGTCGCGCCGAATACGCCGACACCACCACCCGTTTGGCGAAGATGAACAGCGACGTCGAACAAGACACGCAGAAGGTGATCGCCCGTACCGCGACCGCTCAGCAAGTGATCAAAGATGATCAGGCACAAATCGCCCAGATCAAAAAGGACATCGCCAACAAAAGAGTCGACAAGAGCCAAGCTCAGGCGCAAATCGCCGGGATCGATTCGGACATCGCGCGCCTGCGTAAAGACCTGGCCAACATGCGTACCAAAGTCACCGAGTACCGCAAAGTGGCAGACGCCGAGCGTTCACAAGGTAGCAGCGCCGAGATCAGGCAGGTGGACATGAACATTCAGAGAATGAACCAGAAAGTCGTCAGCCTGCAGAAGGAAGTCGACGCTCTGTACAGCCAACGCTCCGCAATCACACTGGGCTAAGCGCATGACACTACGACAACTGATAGTCATCACTGCCGTCCTGGGCCTGAGCGGTTGCGCGACCCAGCCCGGCGAGTGCGATGCGACCAATCGCGACAGCAGCATGCTGACCAAGATGAACTGCGACTACTCCGGTGGTTACAGCGATCAGGTCAAGCAGAAGGAACAGACTCTGAGCGAGTCCCGTCAGCAAAACGCAATGTTCCATCAGGTGTACGAGAACATTCAGGCCCAGCAGCTCAGCACCAAGACCGATCTGGCCAGCCAGCAGAAATCCCAGGCGGCGCTGAATCAGTCGCTGGCGCAACTGCTGAACTCGCTCAAGGCTCGGCGTGGCAATGAAGCCCAGGTGCAGAAGCAGATTGCCGATCTCGAGAAGCAGCTCAAGGCTTCGCAAGCGGCGCCAACAACCAAATCAACACCCGCGACACTGGCGGCCAAGCAACAAGAGCTGAAAGCGTTGCAGAAGAAGGTCAATCAGCTGCAATTCAGCCTCGGCTACGAAGAGTAACTTTTCACCCCGCAGGGCATCCCGACGGATGCCTGCACTTTTTCAGGAATCGTCGTCATGCAGCGGGTCATCAGGGATGCGCAAGCCACATCGGAGGGGATGAGTGCGCTGCAAGCCAAAGTCGCCCTCATCCAGAAACACTTTCCGCCGACCGTCGCCAGTCTGTTTGCTATCCCGCGGATGGGCAGCGGCGACGTGCTGGAATGGTGGACCGAACTGGGTGGCCAACCCACGCCCTATGCCGACCTCAACGAGGATGCGCAACGACGCTTGCTGGAGACCTATGAAGTGCGCCAGACGTCCCTCGGACAGCTGGCGGACGAACTGCAAAATCGCGGTCAACCAACGGAAGCGGACGACCTGCGCAGCCTGCTCGGCGCGCCTGAGCTGGACAAACTCTACAGCCTCAACGGTGAGCCTCTGGTGGTGCGCTGGAACCAGCGCCCGCCCAAACCGATCGTGCCGCCGGTGGTTCCTGTGGTACCGGTCGTACCGCCGTCGCGGCGTGGCTGGTGGCTCGCGGCGGCCTTGCTTGCACTGCTGTTGCTGCTTCTGGCGCTTTGGCTCTGGTGGTTCCTGCACCGTGAGCCGGTTGTCGTGGCTCCTCCGGTAGCGCCTGTGGCGCCGGTGGTGACACCCGTTGAGAAACCGGTTGAGAAGCCGGTTGAACCTGTCCCCGAACCTGTCGTGGAACCAGAACCGAAACCTGCTCCGGTACCAGAACCCACACCAGAACCGGTGCCAGAGCCCAAGCCTGTCCCGCCACCCAAACCGGCACCGGAACCCAAGCCGATCCCGCCACCCAAACCGGTTCCACCACCAAAACCGGTAGTGGCTGCCCCGCCACCACCGCCACCGGCCCCGACGCTGGACAACTTCGCATGCCGTAAAAATGCGCCGGCCGCAGAGGTCCCGCAATTCGTGGTGGTGCTCGACACCTCGGGTTCGATGAACCTGAACATCAAGTCAGTGAAAGCCGACGAGGACTGGTTCTTCGGTAGTGGTGACCTCAACAAGCTCATGGACCCGAATCGCTACATGCGTCTCACCGCCAAACCCAGCCGCATGGACGTCGCCAAAGACTCGCTGGCCGGCATGATCAACGGGCTGGACCCGAAGATCGACACACGCCTGATCACCTTCGCCGGCTGCGAAAGAACACCGGACCGGGGTGTGTTCAAGTTCGGCGACCGCCCGCGGCTGATCAATGGCATTCGAGGTCTGGTTCCGGACGACGGCACGCCGCTGGCCGACAGCCTGGCCCACGCGGCGAGTACCGTCGACGGGCGCAATAACGATGCAGTTATCGTAATGTTTGTCGACGGTGAGGACGGTTGCGGGCAGGACGTTTGCGCGGTATCCCGTCGAATCGCCAGGGAACAACCGCGCCTGCGGGTCAACGTGGTGAAAATCGGTGCTGGCGGCCCGTCACGCTGTATCGCTGAAAACACCGGTGGCCGGGTTTACAACAGCACCAATGCGGCTGAACTGGGCAGCCTGTTGAAACAGGCGAGCAAGGAAGTGTCCAGCAGTGCCAAGTGCAATTAGCTTGGGGACAGATCCGAAATTGAGGTGAGCCCATCGCGAGCCGGCTTGCCCGCGATGATTCAGCGCAGGTGCTCGACCGCCGGTAACTCCATGGCCCGAACCTCACCCAAGAGAAAAACGCTGAGGCGGCGCAAACGCTCACCTCCGGGGCGGGCTTTCGGCCAGACCAGGTAATAATTCTCACCGCTGGCGACCGCCGTCGGCCACGGCAAACTCAGACGTCCCTGCGCAACATCCTCAGCCACCATCAACAAATCGCCCATGGACACGCCATAGCCTCGGGCGGCGGCGATCATCCCTAGCTCCAACGTGTCGAACACCTGGCCGCCCTTGAGTGAGACTTGATCGGTCAGGCCCATGCGCTCCAGCCAACTGCGCCAATCGCGACGGTCGGGCGTTGGGTGTAGCAGTTCGGTGCTGGCCAGGCGTGCGACGTCCCAAGGCTGATCGTTCAGAAGATTAGGCGCGCCCACCGGAATCAGTTCCTCTGGAAATAACAAAGTAGCCTCCCAGTCCGGCGGGAAGTGCCCGTTGCTGAGGATCACGGCGCAATCGAACGGTTCCTGATTGAAGTCCACCGAGTCGACGTCCATCCAGGCGCTGGTCAATTGCACCTCGTTCCCCGGCTGCAGATGGCGGAAGCGACTGAGCCGCGCCAGCAACCAGCGCATGGTCAGGGTCGATGGGGCTTTCATGCGCAGGATGTCGTCTTCGGCGCGCAAGGTATTGCAGGCTCGCTCCAGGGCGGTGAAGCCTTCGCGAATGCCGGGTAGCAGCAAGCGGGCTGACTCGGTCAACTGCAGGTTGCGCCCACTGCGGTGAAACAAGCGACAGGCAAAATGCTCTTCGAGCGTACGGATATGCCGACTCACTGCACTTTGGGTAATCGACAGTTCTTCTGCGGCTCGGGTAAACGACGTGTGTCGCGCCGCCGCTTCGAATGCGCGCAGGGCATATAAAGGAGGAAGACGACGCGACATCAGGAAAGCTCCTACAGCGGTTTTCGAATACCCTAGCAGATACTCTCCAGCATGAGTTTGAATCATGCTACCCATCCTTTTTATCCCTTTGTGCAAACATCGCAGAGCGCCGAGAATCGACGCTTTGCTGTTCCCTTTGATAACCGAGCGTGATGATCATGCAGCATCCAGCGCGTACTGAACTCTGGGCCATCCTGCGGCTGGCGGGGCCGTTGATTGCCTCGCAGTTGGCGCACATGTTGATGGTCCTCACCGACACCCTGATGATGGCGCGCCTGAGTCCCGAGGCACTGGCCGGTGGTGGACTTGGCGCGGCGACCTATTCGTTCGTGTCGATTTTCTGCATCGGTGTGATCGCAGCGGTTGGCACGCTGGTGGCGATTCGTCAGGGTGCCGGCGATATTCTCGGCGCAACCCGATTGACCCAGGCCGGGCTGTGGCTGGCATGGCTGATGGCGCTGGGCGCCGGCCTGTTGCTGTGGAACCTCAAGCCGGTGTTGCTGTTGTTCGGCCAGACTGCCAGCAACGTGCAGTCAGCCGGTCAGTTTTTGATCTTCCTGCCGTTCGCCCTGCCCGGCTACCTGAGCTTCATGGCCTTGCGCGGTTTCACCAGCGCCATCGGCCGGGCAACGCCAGTGATGGTCATCAGCCTGGGCGGCACGGTCGCCAACTTCCTGCTGAACTACGCGTTGATCACCGGGATGTTCGGCCTGCCGAAACTGGGACTGATGGGCATTGGCCTGGTCACGGCGATTGTCGCCAACCTGATGGCCCTGGCGCTGGCATGGCACATTCGCCAGCACCCGGCCTACGATGCCTACCCCTTGCGCCAGGGCTTGTCGCGGCTCAACCGCCAGTACCTGAAGGAATTGTGGCGCCTGGGCCTGCCAATTGGCGGCACCTACGCCGTGGAGGTCGGACTGTTTGCCTTCGCCGCGTTGTGCATGGGCACCATGGGCAGCACGCAATTGGGGGCGCACCAGATCGCGCTGCAAATCGTTTCGGTGGCCTTCATGGTGCCTGCGGGGATTTCCTACGCGATCACCATGCGCATCGGCCAGCATTATGGCGCCGGGCAGTTGCTGGACGCGCGGCTGGCCGGAAGGGTCGGCCTGGCTTTTGGCGCGGCGGCGATGCTGTGTTTTGCGATGGTTTTCTGGTTGTTGCCGAATCAGTTGGTCGGACTGTTTCTCGATCACAACGACCCGGCGTTCCGCGACGTCATCAACCTGGCAGTGAGCCTGCTGGCTGTGGCGGCGTGGTTCGAGCTGTTCGACGGCACGCAAACCATCGCCATGGGCTGCATTCGCGGGCTCAAGGATGCCAAGACCACTTTTCTCGTGGGCCTGGGCTGTTATTGGCTGATTGGCGCCCCGGCAGCCTGGTGGATGGCGTTCCACCTGCACTGGGGACCAACGGGTGTCTGGTGGGGGTTGGCGCTGGGACTGGCCTGCGCAGCGGTGAGCCTGACGCTGGCGTTTGAGTGGAAGATGAAGCGGATGATTCGGCGGGAGTCGGTGTCAGAGCGTTTCGACGCCATCCAGACCGAATAAAGAACCTGTAGGAGCTGGCTTGCCAGCGAAGGCGGTGGGTCAGACAACACATATGTTGAATGAAAGTCCGCTTTCGCTGGCAAGCCAGCTCCTACAGGTTTGCGAGGGTGTTTAAACGACGATTTCCAGCGGCGCCTGCTGGCTGCTGTCAAACGTCAGGTATTCCACCAGCTCCGCCAACGGTAACGGCTTGCTGATCAGGTACCCCTGCACCTGATCGCAATCGAACCCGCGCAACAGGTCAAGCTGCTCTGGTGTTTCCACGCCTTCGGCGACGACTTCCAGATTCAGGTTATGCGCCAGGTTGATCATCGCGTGCACCAACTGGCGGTTTTCTTCGCGCTGCTCCATGCCGCCGACGAAGCTCTTGTCGATCTTCAGCAGCGTGATCGGCAGGCTGTTGAGGTGCACGAACGATGAAAAACCGGTACCGAAATCATCGAGGGAGAAGCGCACACCCAGGCGCCCAAGGGCGTCCATGGTCTGCTTGACCAGGTCGCTGCGGCGCATGACCGCGGTTTCGGTCAGCTCGAACTCCAGCCACTGCGCCTCGACACCGCGCTCGGCAATCAGGCGACTGAGGGTCGACAGCAACTGGCTGTCCTGGAACTGCCGGAACGACAGGTTGATCGCCATGTGCAAAGGCGGCAAACCCAGTTCAAGCAACGCCTGCATATCGCGCAGGGCCCGGGAAATGACCCAGTAACCCAGCGGCACGATCAAACCGCTCTGCTCGGCCAGCGGCACGAACTCGCTCGGAGGCAGCAAGCCGCGCTCGGCATGGCGCCAGCGCACCAAGGCTTCGAGGCCGACGATTTGCCCGTCTTCAAGGTTCATCCGGGGCTGGTAATGCAACTCCAGCTCATCGCGGCGCAAGGCCCGGCGCAGCTCGGTTTCGAGGTCGGCGATGCTGCGGGCGTTGCGGTTGATACGTTCGTTGAAAATATGAAACGTACAGCCCTGGGTGCTCTTGGCCTGCTGCATGGCGATATGCGCGTGCCACATCAACGGGTCGGCGCCCGCCTGTGCCCGTGCATGGGCAATGCCCAGGCTGGAGCCGATCAGCAGGCTTTCCCCGTCGACCCAATAAGGCTCGGCCAACGCTTCGGTGATGCGCTCGGCCATCCATTCGGCGCGCTGAGGGGCGCGGCGGGTGTCGATCAACAAGGCGAACTCATCGCTGCCCAGTCGCGCCAGCTGGTCGCCGGCTTCAAGTTGGCTTTTCAGCCGGGCGACCACCTGCAGGATCAGGCGGTCACCGGCCTGGTGGCCAAGGGCATCGTTGGCGTGACGGAAGTTGTCGAGGTCAAGGTGACCGAGGGCCAGGCCGCGACCATCGTTTTCCGCCAGCCGCGCCGTCAGCAAGGTCTGGAAACCCTGGCGGTTGGCGATGCCGGTCAGCGGATCCTGCTCGGCCAGGCGCTGCAGGGTGTTTTCCAGTACGCCGCGCTCACGCACATGGCGCAGGCATCGGCGCAGCATGCCCGGGTCGAGATGGTCGCGTACCAGCCAGTCGCTTACACCGTCGGGCGGGGTCAAGGGCTCATGCTCGAGCAGCAATACCGTCGGCAGGCAGCAACGGCCCGGCGCCGGCTGGAGAGACGGGATCGTCAACAACACCGCGCTGCGGTTGTCATCGAACAGACTGCTGACCGACTCCCAGCTCGGCGCGCTGATGAGCACGGCCGAGCTCCCCATAGGAGCCAGACACTCGCGCAACAACGCTGCCCATGCTGGCTCTTCGGCCAGTAGCAGCAAACGCAAGGGTTCGACAGGCGTAGACAAGCTAGCTCCCTAGACTCTGCAAAAATGTAGGCGACCGCATTATGCCGCGCCGGTCCCTAATGACCAATGGACATAGCCTTCAAACGAGGCCTTTGTATCAGGAATTACCAACATTAGACGCGAATTCGTTGCGCATCCTGCGTGAAAGTATCAAAACCGGCAAATGCAGATCGCGTTGTACGTCACAAGTCGGACAGAGCAGCACAATTCGCTGAGCCTGTTAAAATGCCGGCCCATTTCGTGACTGACTCCTGAATTTACCTATGTCCCGACTCAATCCCCGGCAGCAAGAAGCCGTGAGCTATGTCGGCGGCCCTCTTTTGGTGCTCGCCGGTGCAGGCTCCGGCAAGACCAGCGTCATCACCCGAAAGATTGCCCACCTGATCCAGAACTGCGGCATCCGCGCCCAGTACATCGTCGCCATGACCTTTACCAACAAGGCCGCGCGCGAGATGAAGGAGCGGGTCGGCACCCTGCTGCGCGCCGGTGAAGGCCGCGGCCTGACGGTCTGCACCTTCCACAACCTGGGCCTGAACATCATCCGCAAGGAACACGTGCGGCTGGGCTACAAACCCGGTTTCTCGATTTTCGACGAGACCGACGTCAAGGCCCTGATGACCGACATCATGCAAAAGGAATACTCGGGCGACGATGGCGTCGACGAGATCAAGAACATGATCGGCGCCTGGAAAAACGACCTGATCCTGCCGGCCCAGGCCCTGGAAAACGCACGCAATCCCAAGGAACAGACCGCTGCCATCGTCTACACCCACTACCAGCGCACGCTCAAGGCGTTCAATGCGGTGGACTTCGACGACCTGATCCTGCTGCCGGTGAAGCTCTTCGAAGAGCACGCCGACATTCTGGAAAAGTGGCAGAACAAGGTGCGTTACCTGCTGGTGGACGAATACCAGGACACCAACGCCAGCCAATACCTGCTGGTGAAAATGCTGATCGGCAAGCGTAACCAGTTCACCGTGGTTGGCGACGATGACCAGTCGATCTACGCCTGGCGCGGCGCCCGCCCGGAAAACCTGATGCTGCTCAAGGACGACTATCCGTCCCTGAAAGTAGTGATGCTGGAGCAGAACTACCGCTCCACCAGCCGCATCCTGCGCTGCGCCAACGTGCTGATCTCGAACAACCCCCACGAATTCGAAAAGCAGCTGTGGAGCGAGATGGGCCACGGCGACGAGATCCGGGTGATCCGCTGCCGCAATGAAGACGCCGAAGCCGAGCGCGTGGCCGTGGAAATCCTCAGCCTGCATTTGCGCACCGACCGGCCTTACAGCGATTTTGCGATCCTTTACCGGGGTAACTACCAGGCCAAGCTGATCGAGCTGAAACTGCAGCACCATCAGGTGCCGTATCGCCTGTCCGGCGGCAACAGCTTCTTCGGCCGCCAGGAAGTGAAAGACCTGATGGCCTACTTCCGCCTGATCGTGAACCCGGATGACGACAACGCCTTCCTGCGGGTGATCAACGTCCCACGCAGGGAGATCGGTTCGACGACGTTGGAGAAGCTGGGCAACTACGCCACTGAGCGAAAAATCTCGATGTACGCCGCCACCGACGAAATCGGCCTGGGCGAACATCTGGACAGCCGCTTCACTGATCGCCTGTCGCGTTTCAAGCGGTTCATGGACAAGGTGCGTGAGCAATGCGCCGGCGAAGACCCGATCTCGGCCCTGCGCAGCATGGTCATGGACATCGACTACGAGAACTGGCTGCGCACCAACAGCTCCAGCGACAAGGCCGCCGACTACCGCATGGGTAACGTCTGGTTCTTGATCGAGGCGCTGAAGAACACCCTGGAGAAAGACGAAGACGGTGAGATGACCGTCGAAGACGCCATCGGCAAACTGGTGCTGCGCGACATGCTGGAACGTCAGCAGGAAGAGGAAGATGGCGCTGAAGGCGTGCAAATGATGACCCTGCACGCGTCCAAGGGCCTGGAATTCCCCTACGTGTTCATCATGGGCATGGAGGAGGAAATCCTCCCCCACCGTTCCAGCATCGAAGCCGACACCATCGAAGAAGAACGTCGCCTGGCCTACGTGGGCATCACCCGCGCGCGCCAGACCCTGGCCTTTACATTCGCCGCCAAGCGCAAGCAATACGGCGAGATCATCGATTGCGCACCGAGCCGCTTCCTCGATGAGCTGCCGCCGGACGACCTGGCCTGGGAAGGCAACGACGACACCCCGACCGAAGTCAAAGCCGTGCGAGGCAATAGCGCATTGGCGGATATACGCGCGATGTTAAAGCGCTAGAATTGACCACTTTTATTTAGACCTTCGGCGCAAAAGGCGCCAAACGAGGACAGCTTCATGGAAGCACTGCACAAGAAAATTCGCGAAGAAGGCATCGTGCTTTCCGACCAGGTCCTGAAAGTCGACGCCTTTCTGAACCACCAGATCGACCCGGCCCTGATGAAGCTGATCGGCGATGAATTCGCCACGCTGTTCAAGGACTCGGGCATCACCAAGATCGTCACCATCGAAGCTTCGGGCATTGCGCCGGCGATCATGACCGGCCTGAACCTCGGTGTGCCGGTGATTTTCGCGCGCAAGCACCAGTCCCTGACCCTGACTGAAAACCTGCTGTCGGCGACCGTTTACTCGTTCACCAAGCAGACCGAAAGCACCGTTGCGATCTCGCCGCGCCACCTGACCAGCAGCGACCGTGTGCTGATCATCGATGACTTCCTGGCCAATGGTAAGGCGTCCCAGGCGCTGATCTCGATCATCAAGCAGGCTGGCGCGACCGTCGCCGGCTTGGGGATCGTGATCGAGAAGTCGTTCCAGGGCGGCCGTGCGGAGCTGGATGCGCAGGGTTATCGCGTTGAGTCGCTGGCGCGCGTGCAATCGCTGAAGGATGGCGTTGTAACCTTCATCGAATAACGCCGTGATTCCTGTAGCCGCTGGCTTGCCAGCGAAGACGGTTTAACTGCCAACATGGATGTTGAATGTTATGGCCTCTTCGCTGGCAAGCCTGCTCCTACAGGGGACCGTCCTAGGGCGTTATGGCGCGGTGGCCTTCAGGCCGGTGAGCAACAAGCGCTGATACAAATCCTCCTTCAGCCCTTCGGGCTTCGTCAGCTGCATACGCTCAAGATGCTCAGGAAACGATGCAGGCTCCGGCGCATCGAGCGCTGCCTTGCCCAACTCCAGTACCTCACTCAGCTTGAACTTGCTCTTGAGCCAGTTCAGCGCACGCAACAGATCCCGTTCGATCTCAGTGAAATCACAGCCCAGCGGATACTCCGGAAACAGGCGTGCATGGCGTTCCTGAATCGCCTGTAGACGTTCAGGTCGGTTATCAGTGAAGCGCGGGTCGAGGCGAAAATCCTTGGGTAACTTACCCACCTTCTGTGCCTGTCCAATCAGCCGCGCCTGGAAGCGCGAATCACTGATATTCAGCAACGCCTCGATCACTGCCGCATCGGTTTTCCCGCGCAGGTCGGCAATGCCGTACTCGGTGACGACGATGTCGCGCAGATGCCGGGGAATGGTGCAATGCCCATACTCCCAGACAATATTGGAACTGACATCACCGCCCGACTCACGCCAGCTCCGCAGCAACAACACCGACCGCGCACCTTCCAGCGCATGGCCTTGGGCAACGAAGTTGTACTGCCCGCCTACACCGCTGAGCACCCGCCCATCTTCCAGCTGATCCGCCACACCGGCGCCTAGCAGGGTCATGGTAAACGCCGTGTTGATAAATCGCGCATCGAGCCTCTGCAGGCGTTTGAGCTCTTCCTGCCCATACAGCTCGTTGATGTAGCTGATACGGGTCATGTTGAATTCGAGCCGCTTGCTCTGCGGCAACTCGCGCAGGCGTTGATAGAAACTGCGCGGCCCGAGGAAGAACCCGCCGTGCACCGAGATACCGTCGGTTTGTGCCGCTTCGTCGAGCGTGCCGGCATTGGCCTGCTGCTGGGTCGGCACATCCGGGTACACCTTGCGCCGCACGATCCCGGCGTCGGCCAGCACCAGCAAGCCATTGACGAACATTTCGCTGCAACCGTATAGGCCCTTGGCGAACGGTTCGATGCCGCCTTCACGCTCGATCAGTTGCGCCCATTGGCTGAGATTCATGTCGGCCAGCAATGCCTTGTAAGTGTCGTTGTCGGCCTGGCGCGCCAGCAACGCAGCGGTCAACGCATCGCCCATGGATCCGATGCCGATCTGCAAAGTGCCGCCATCGCGCACCAGCGTACTGGCGTGCAGGCCGATGAAATGATCCTGGAAACCTACTGGCATGTTCGGCGTGGAGAACAGCGTCGTGCTGTCTTTCTCGTCAATCAGCAAGTCGAAGGTATCGATACCGACCTCGGCATCGCCGGGCATGTAGGGCAAGTCGTCGTGCACTTGGCCGACCATCAGGATCGTTTCCCCTGCTGCCCGGCGCCTGGCGATCATCGGCAGCAGGTCGAGGGTAATGTCCGGGTTGCAACTGAGGCTCAAGCGATCGGGATGCTCACCATGGCTGGCAACCAATTGCGCGACCAGGTTCAACCCGGCGGCATTGATGTCGCGGGCGGCATGGCTGTAGTTGCTGCTGACGTAATCCTGCTGGGCCGATGCACTGTTGAGCAAGCTGCCCGGCAACATGAAGAACTGCTGGATGTGAATGTTGGTCGGCAAATCGTCACGCTGCAGACCGGCGAGGAAATCCAGTTCCGGATAATCGCCAAAGACCCGTTCGACAAAGGGTTCGAGGAAGCGCTTTTGCAATCCGTCGCCCAACGCAGGGCGGCCAAGGCACAGGGCGGTGTAGATCGTCAGTTGCCGCTGCGGCAACTGCGCGACACGTTGATACAGCGCGTTGACGAAATGGTTGGGTTTGCCCAGGCCCAATGGCAGGCCCATGTGAATATGCGCAGGCAACCGCGCCAACACGTCATCGACTGCTTGCTCGATTGAACATAGCTGTACCATTCGATCCTCCCGTACATTCCATGAAGTGGGGTTGGACCGAGCTTGCCGGGTCTTTACTGCATTGAACAGTCTCCGGCGGTAAATCGCAGGCACAAAAAAGCCGCTCGCAAGCGGCTTTTTCGCGAAAGAGGCGTACCGGTTACAGACCGGACATCTCTTTGATGGCGCCCTTCAGCTCGTCGTCGGAGCAGTCGGCGCAGGTGCCTTTTGGCGGCATCGCGTTGATACCGGTAATGGCTTTGGCCAGGATGCCATCGAGGCCGCCCTGGTGGTCGGCGCGCTCTTTCCACGCGGCTTTGTCACCGATTTTCGGCGCGCCCAGCAGGCCGGTGCCATGGCAAGCATTGCAATGCTTGGCAATGACGTCTTTAGGTGCCTTGGCACCGCCACCACCGCCAGCCGCAGCGGCGACTTCCATGCCCTTGCACTCTTTGCCCTGGACACAGACCTGGCCGACTGGCTCAAGGCGCTTGGCAATTTCGTCGTTGGTCGCAGCTTGAGCGCTGACAGCCCAGAGGGCCAATACGGTTGCTGGTACGGCCAGCATTTTCATAATTAGATTCACGCGTTCACCCTCAATGGTGGCTAGTCACGCCTACGGCCACGGTTCGCAGGCGGGCGCAAGTATAGCGGTAAGCCCGCGACACTGAAACAACCCCAAAGTCGAAGGGGTCTTGTTGCGCAACGGTCAAACGACTCAAGTGCCTCGGCCATACTGGCAGGGCGCCTCTTTCCCTAAAAATTCGCGGGTGTTGCTGCGCTGATTAGTCGCGCCGGCGCATCGAACGGATTACGGAAACGATGCGGCTTGGTACTTTCAAAGTAGTAGCTATCGCCGGCTTCGAGCACAAATGTTTCAAGCCCGACCACCAGTTCCAGCCGCCCCTCCACCAAAATGCCGGTTTCCTCGCCCTCATGGGTGAGCATCTCGTCACCGGTGTCGGCGCCAGGCGGGTAGATTTCATTGAGGAAGGCGATAGCCCGGCTCGGGTGAGCCCGACCGACCAGTTTCATGGTCACTGCACCATCGGAAATATCGATCAGCTCGTTGGCTTTGTAGACGATCTGAGTCGGTTTTTCCTGCAGGATTTCTTCGGAAAAGAACTCGACCATGGACATGGGAATCCCGCCCAACACTTTCCTCAGCGAACTGATCGAGGGACTGACGCTGTTCTTCTCGATCATCGAAATCGTGCTGTTGGTGACGCCCGCGCGCTTGGCGAGCTCACGCTGGGAAAGACCTTTGAGCTTGCGGATTGATTGCAGTCGTTCACCGACGTCCAATGCAGGAGCCTCCAGGGATTCAGGTTGTTGGAATATTGAGCGTTATCATGGCGACAGCGTTCAGTATTTACAACACTTTGACCTGAATCCCGTTCGGCGAGGCGACTTTCGGCACGGACGGCTTGGCCTTAGCTCCCGGAATAGAGCATTGGCACTCGGCGCAGGTTGCAGAAGATCTGGTAGGGAATCGTGCCAGCCGCGATGGCCACGTCGCTGGCGAGGATATTTTTGCCCCACAACTCGACGGTCGAACCGAGGCCGGCATGCGGCACATCGGTCAGGTCGATGCAGAGCATGTCCATCGATACCCGGCCGATCAACTGGCTGCGTTGCCCGGCGACGAGCACCGGTGTGCCGGTAGGCGCCAACCGAGGGTAGCCATCGGCGTAACCCATGGCCACCACGCCCACGCGCATCGGCTTCTGGGTGATGAATTTGGCGCCGTAGCCGATAGGCTCGCCGGCAGGCAATTCACGCACGCTGATCACTTTCGACTCGAGTGTCATCACCGGTTGCAGGCGCGAGGCCACGGCGTTGGGTTCTTCGAAAGGCGTGGCGCCGTAGAGCATGATGCCGGGACGCACCCAATCGCTCGGCACCTGCGGCCAACCGAGCACCGCTGGCGAGTTGCGCAGGCTGACCTCGGCTGACAAACCCTGGCGCGCCGCTTCGAACACGGCGACCTGCTCGGCACTGGCCTGGCTGTGCAGTTCATCGGCGCGGGCAAAGTGGCTCATCAGCACGATCTTCGCCACGTTGCCGCTGGCCAGCAGGCGTTGATAGCCTGCCTGATAATCCTTCGGGTGCAGGCCGACCCGGTGCATGCCCGAGTCGAGCTTGAGCCAGACCGTGATCGGCTTGCTCAGTGCAGCTTTCTCGATGGCTTCGAGTTGCCACAGTGAATGCACCACGCACCAGAAATCATGCTCGACGATCAGCGACAGCTCATCGGCCTCAAAAAAGCCTTCCAGCAGCAACACCGGCGCGCGAATGCCCGCCGCCCGCAACTCCAGGGCCTCTTCGATACAGGCCACGGCAAACCCGTCCGCCTCGGCTTCCAGCGCCTGGGCGCAACGCACCGCGCCATGGCCATAGGCATCGGCCTTGATCACCGCGAGGGCACGGGCACCCGTGACTTCCCGGGCGATTTGGTAGTTGTGACGCAGGGCTTGAAGGTCGATCAGGGCACGGGCAGGACGCATGGCGGCAGACTTCTGGTCGGTCGTTTAAAAAAAACCGGCGCGGCTGACGGCGTGAACCGCCAGTAGCACCGGAAGAGGGATCTTTCTGGACTACTTACATCAAAGCAGTCATGGCGCAGTGGCTCCAACCGCTAGCTCCACCAGGATTTGCGGTTCGCAAAACATTGCCCTAATCCCGGCGCGGGCACTCATTGGTGAGCTGGCGCTGGACTGACGTGCTTTGCAGACTCCCGGGTTTTGTTGCCATAACGGGAAATATCGAGGCCTTCGGCGCTGATCTGCGGTTTTCTCTTGGCCATCAGGTCCGCCAGCAAACGACCTGAGCCACAGGCCATGGTCCAACCGAGGGTGCCGTGGCCGGTGTTCAGGAACAGGTTCTTGAACGGGGTAGCGCCGACAATCGGTGTGCCGTCAGGAGTGGTCGGACGCAAGCCGGTCCAGAAGCTGGCCTCGGCCAGATTACCGCCCTGAGGATAAAGGTCGTTGACGATCATCTCCAGGGTTTCGCGCCGACGCGGGTTCAGCGACAGGTCAAAACCGGCGATTTCCGCCATGCCGCCGACGCGGATACGGTTGTCGAAACGGGTGATCGCGACCTTGTAGGTCTCGTCGAGAATGGTCGAGGTCGGGGCCATCGCCGGGTTGGTGATCGGCACGGTCAGGGAGTAACCCTTCAATGGATACACCGGCGCCTTGATGCCCAGCGGCTTGAGCAATGTCGGCGAGTAGCTGCCGAGCGCCAGCACGTAGCGGTCGGCGGTTTCCAGCTTGCCGTCGATCCACACGCCGTTGATGCGATCACCAGCGAAATCGAGGCTCTGAATGTCCTGGCCGAACCGGAATTGCACGCCGAGGTTGGCGGCCATTTCGGCAAGCTTGGTGGTGAACATCTGGCAATCGCCCGTCTGGTCGTTCGGCAGGCGCAGGGCACCGGCGAGGATGTCGGTGACGCTGGCCAGGGCCGGTTCAACGCGGGCAATGCCTTCGCGGTCGAGCAGCTCGAACGGCACGCCGGACTCTTTCAGCACGGCGATGTCTTTCGCGGCGCCGTCAAGTTGGGCCTGGGTGCGGAACAGTTGCGTGGTACCGAGGCTGCGGCCTTCGTAGGCGATGCCGGTTTCAGCGCGCAATTCATCGAGGCAGTCACGGCTGTACTCGGACAGACGGACCATGCGCTCCTTGTTCACCGCGTAACGGCTGGCGGTGCAGTTGCGCAGCATCTGTGCCATCCACAGGTACTGGTCGATGTCGGCGGTGGCCTTGATCGCCAGCGGGGCATGACGCTGCAGCAGCCACTTGATGGCCTTGAGCGGCACGCCCGGCGCAGCCCACGGCGAGGCATAACCCGGCGAAACCTGCCCGGCGTTGGCGAAACTGGTCTCCATGGCAGCGGCTGGCTGCCGGTCGACCACCACCACTTCAAACCCGGCACGCGCCAGATAGTAAGCACTGGTGGTACCGATGACGCCGCTACCCAAGACCATGACGCGCATTTTCATATCCCTCATCGCGGCTAACCGCTGACGTTTGTTGTTCAGAGCTTCAGATGTGCGCAGTTTAAAAAAGATTTGCCAGTGCTTTTCACTATATAAGCGCCTATATTTGGCGACAATTCTCGGCAAAAACCCTTTTCACGGAGGCGCATCCCCTATGCGTACCAACACTCAGACCAAACGTGAGCTGGACAAGATCGACCGCAACATCCTGCGGATCCTGCAAGCGGACGGGCGCATATCCTTCACTGAGCTTGGGGAAAAGGTCGGGCTCTCGACCACGCCCTGTACCGAGCGGGTGCGACGCCTGGAGCGCGAGGGGATCATCATGGGCTACAACGCCCGGCTCAATCCGCAGCACCTCAAGGGCAGCCTGCTGGTGTTCGTCGAGATCAGCCTCGATTACAAGTCCGGCGATACGTTTGAGGAATTTCGGCGCGCGGTGCTGAAGCTGCCTCACGTCCTGGAGTGCCACCTGGTGTCAGGGGATTTCGACTATCTGGTGAAGGCGCGGATATCCGAGATGGCCTCGTATCGCAAACTGCTGGGTGACATCCTGCTCAAGCTGCCGCATGTGCGCGAATCCAAGAGCTATATCGTGATGGAAGAGGTAAAGGAAAGTTTGTGTTTGCCGATTCCGGATTGAATCTGCACAGATCATTCCCACGCAGGGCGTGGGAATGATCATCACACCAGGACTTGCCGGGTACTGGCCATGTATTCGAACACCTGCTTCTCCACCCGCGGATGAATCAACTCCACAGGCCCTCGCCCATTAGGGCACGGCAGGGTCTTGGTGGTGCCAAACAGCCGGCAGATCAGCGGCCGCTCGTCATATACCGTGCAACCGTTCGGCCCCAGATGAACGCAGTTGAGTTCATCCATCGCCGCGTCCTGTTCGGCGCGGCTCTTGCGTGGCAGACGGGACATTTCCTCCGGCGAAGTCGTTACCGGGCCGCAGCAGTCGTGGCAACCGGGCACACACTCGAACGAGGGAATCTGCTGGCGCAGCGTGCGAATTTTCTGACTGTTGCAACTCATCTAAACCACTACCGATCTCGGAACAGAGCCGGATTCTGACGTAAAAGCCCCGATCCAGACAGCACCGGCCGACCAGTGTTGCCCGCCTTCGAGGTCCCGGCTTATGCTCCGTCAAATTTTCTAGACACACGAATCAGGATCACGCACATGAATGGCCGTGCTCAGCAGCCTGTCCCGAATCACCAGCACACCGGCTCTTATTATGCCGCCAGCAGCTTGCCGCAGCCCGACCATCCGGTGCTGACCGGCGAAGTGGTGGCTGACGTTTGCGTGGTCGGTGGCGGATTCTCAGGGCTGAACACCGCGCTTGAACTGGCGGAGCGAGGCCTGAACGTGGTGCTGCTTGAAGCCCATAAAATCGGCTGGGGCGCCAGCGGCCGCAATGGCGGACAGTTGATTCGCGGCGTCGGTCATGGCCTGGATCAGTTTGCCAACGTGATCGGCACCGACGGTGTGCGCCAGATGAAACTCATGGGCCTGGAAGCGGTGGAAATCGTCCGACAAAGGATCGAGCGATTTCGGATTCCCTGCGATCTGACCTGGGGCTATTGCGACCTTGCCAACAAGCCTCGCGAGCTCGAAGGCTTCGCCGAAGACGCCGAAGAGCTGCGCAGTCTCGGCTACCGCCATGAAACCCGACTGTTGCAAGCCCATGAAATGCACACTGTGGTGGGCTCCAAACGCTACGTTGGCGGGCTGATCGACATGGGCTCCGGACATCTGCATCCGTTGAACCTGGCCTTGGGCGAAGCTGCGGCCGCCCAGCAACTGGGGGCGCAGCTGTTTGAACGGTCAGCTGTCACGCGCATCGATTACGGTCCTGAGGTCAAGGTGCATACCGCCCAAGGCTCGGTCCGGGCAAAGACCCTGGTACTGGGCTGCAACGCCTACCTCAATGAACTCAATCCCGAACTCAGCGGCAAAGTGCTGCCCGCCGGCAGCTACATCATCGCTACCGAGCCCTTGAGTGAAGAACAAGCCCATGCCCTGCTGCCGCAGAACATGGCGGTGTGCGATCAACGGGTGGCCCTGGATTACTACCGACTCTCGGCGGACCATCGCTTGCTGTTCGGCGGTGCCTGCCATTATTCGGGGCGCGATCCGAAAGACATCGCCGCCTATATGCGCCCGAAAATGCTGGAGGTCTTCCCGCAACTGAACAACGTGAGGATCGATTATCAATGGGGCGGGATGATCGGCATCGGCGCCAACCGCCTACCGCAGATCGGCCGGCTCAAGGAGCAACCGAACGTGTATTACGCCCAGGCTTATTCCGGTCATGGGGTTAACGCCACGCACCTGGCAGGCAAGCTGCTGGCCGAGGCCATCAGCGGTCAGCACAGCGGTGGCTTCGACCTGTTTGCCAAAGTGCCGCACATCACCTTCCCCGGCGGCAAGCATTTGCGCTCGCCGTTGCTGGCGTTGGGGATGTTGTGGCATCGGATGAAAGAGTTGGTCTGAACGATTCGCGGCGTCTGTGCCGACGCTTTCGCGAGCAAGCCGCTCTCACATTTGATAGTGATCGAACACAAAATCCGTGTTCGCCAAGATCCAATGTGGGAGCGGGCTTGCTCGCGAATCGATTTAAAGAACACCACTGGAATCAGATCCGCCAGAACGGCTTCAGCCCCTCCTCCCGCGCCTGCTCACGCGTCAGCCCGATATCCTTGAGCTGTTCCGGTGTCAGCGCCAGCAACGCCTTGCGAGTGTGCAGTCGCTGCCAGAACAGGTCCCAGCGGCTCAAGTGGGATGGCGCATTGCGCACAGGCACATGCCGCACACTGTCCCTTTGCCCTGCCGTCAGCTCCTGACTGTGTAACGTCAGCCGCACATCGCTCAAGCCGTTCATTTTGAATGCTCCTGTTTACTTGGGTAGCCAGAGCTTTCATGATGCGGGTGCGAGCAAAAGCATTACAGATTCAAAGCACATGTATTAGAACCATACAGATTTATCGTTTATGCCGCTGAATCGTGATTTTTTGCCTGATCTGTACCGGTCGCCCCCCTCTCCCATGCCGAGACTGCATCATGACCCTTTACGTCAACCTCGCCGAACTGCTCGGCACGCGTATCGAACAGGGCTTCTATCGCCCCGGTGACCGCTTGCCCTCCGTGCGAGCACTGAGCGTCGAACACGGGGTCAGCCTGAGCACGGTGCAACAGGCCTATCGGGTACTGGAAGACAACGGCCTGGCCATGCCACGGCCAAAATCCGGTTACTTTGTACCCGTCAGTCGCGAACTGCCGGACCTGCCGGCTGTTGGCCGTCCAGCTCAACGTCCGGTGGATATTTCACAATGGGATCAAGTGTTGGAACTGATCCGCGCCGTGCCGCGAAAGGATGTGGTGCAACTGGGTCGCGGCATGCCGGACATCAACAGTCCGACCATGAAACCCCTGCTGCGCGACCTGGCGCGCATCAGCCGGCGGCAAGACATGCCCGGCCTGTATTACGACAACATCCACGGCAACCTCGAACTGCGTGAACAGATCGCCCGCCTGATGCTCGACTCGGGCTGCCAGCTGGGGCCTGGTGACCTGGTGGTGACCACCGGCTGCCACGAAGCGCTGTCCACCAGTATCCGGGCGATCTGTGCACCCGGGGACATCGTGGCGGTGGACTCGCCGAGCTTTCACGGCGCCATGCAGACTCTCAAGGGGCTGGGCATGAAAGCCCTGGAGATCCCCACCGATCCGCTGACCGGGATCAGCCTGGATGCCCTGGAACTGGCATTGGAGCAGTGGCCGATCAAGGCCATACAGTTAACCCCCAACTGCAACAACCCGTTGGGCTACATCATGCCGGAGTCGCGCAAACGCTCATTGTTGACGCTTGCACAGCGTTTCGACGTGGCCATCATCGAAGACGATGTGTATGGCGAACTGGCCTACTCCTACCCGCGCCCTCGCACGATCAAATCCTTCGACGAGGACGGCCGCGTGCTGCTGTGCAGTTCATTTTCCAAGACCCTGGCGCCAGGCCTGCGCATCGGCTGGGTCGCGCCCGGGCGCTATCTGGAACGGGTGCTGCACATGAAATACATCAGCACCGGTTCGACCGCGCCGCAACCCCAGATAGCCATCGCCGAATTTCTCAAAGGCGGCCACTTCGAACCGCACTTGCGGCGGATGCGCACGCAATACCAGCGTAATCGCGACATGATGATCGACTGGGTGGCTCGCTACTTCCCGCCGGGCACGCGCGCCAGCCGCCCACAGGGCAGCTTCATGCTGTGGGTCGAGCTGCCGGAAGGTTTCGATACGCTCAAACTCAATCGCGAACTACACGATCAAGGCGTACAGATTGCCGTTGGCAGCATCTTTTCCGCATCGGGCAAATACCGTAATTGCCTGCGCATGAACTACGCTGCCAAACCAACGGCACAGATCGAAGAGGCGGTGCGCAAGGTCGGTGCCGCCGCCATCAGACTCTTGGCAGAGGTTGATGGCTGACAGGCTATACCTGTGCGCAATCACTCCAGCTCAATTCGAATTTTGTTTTCCAGGGTTTTAACATCACGCACCCGGGTTGCCTCCGGATTGATCCGGGCATCGAGTTCCAGTTCCAGATCCCAATGTGTGCCGAGTGCAGCTGCGCCGTTACGCCACGGCATGATCCGCTCACCTGGACGCAACAGGCCCGTATCAACCGGGCTCTCCTCGCCTTCTCGGCGCCATGCCATGGCAACACCATCCAGCCGGGCGGACAGAATGCTGACCTGCAACACTCCATCGCCAAACGGGAAGTGCCGCATATCCACCGTTGCGCCGTCCAGCCAGAGCCTCATCGGCTGCGGTGCCGCGCATTGCACCTGCAACCGGGTTTGCCGCTTGCCCAGGATCAACGGCCCGCCGGCTGGCGAGCGCCCGAGCAGCTCCCCCCGGGTGGTCGAACCAAAATCAATCAAGGAGGGCGCCAGGGTTAACGTGCAGCGCTGCGCAGCCATCGCAGGAATAGTGCAAACAGACAGCAAAACACTGAAAAGCAAGCGGACGAACATTGCTCGCCGCGCAAGACAAGCAGATGGAATATCAGCTGGATTGTTCATGGGCAGTCCTTGGTCAAAATATACATATCAAGCCTCCTCGCAGACGCTTTCGGCGGTTTCGAACAACGCCGACGCCTCAGACTTTTGCGCGAGACTGACATTGAGCCTGCACGACGCCCCGTCGGGCAGCGTCAACTGCAACTGCATGTCGGGACGGGCGTCGACAAGAAAGATTTTCCCCGCGTCGACGACCGTCGTCAGGTAGCGCTGGTTGTGGTCGTAAACGCCCACGCCCTGTGTCACTGGCCGACCATCCGCCCGGCGCGCCATCAACAATACTCGGCGTGCACTGATGACCGAAAAGTCGAATGCCTGAACCGAGCCACGCCCGGCCTCGACTTCCTGATAGCCATTGAGCACATCGAAGTTGCGCGGCAAGCTGGCGGTTTCGATCTCGATCCGGCCTGTGCGATAGGCTGGCAGACTGGCCACGATGGCGCGCCCGGCACCGTCGGTCCATACCGGCCCCTGCGGCGTGCGCAGCTTGACGCCGGCTTCGTCACCGACCTTCACCAGGCCAAAGGTGTCGCGCAACCAATAGGGCGACGGCGTGATGCCCTCGGCGTGGATGGCCAGACCACCGCTCATGGCCGCGTCATAGCCCGTCGCTCCGGCACCGCTACGGGTATAGCCGAGGTCGACACTGGTATAGCGTGGCAACAGACTGAGGCGTCCATTCATGTCGACTTGTCCTGCTGCCGCTCGATCGACACCGACGTTATAGCCCAACGTGTCATCGACCTGTTCGCTCAACTGTGCCCCCGTACGCAGCCCATTCGCACCGTCGTGGCGGGCGTAATGACTGAGGCTGCGTCGCTGGCCCAAGGCAAGACTCAGAGAAAAGAACGCCGCGGTTCCAGGACTGTTTTGCACCGACGCACCAAAATTTCTTTCCAGCCTCAGCGAAAGGTGAGTGTTCTTGAACACGCTGGACGACCAGGAAAGCCCCAAACGAGATTGCGCCTGACCGTTGGTGGTGGCGTTGCGCGAAACCACGGCACCCAACGTCCCAAGGTTTTCCAGCGTACCGCTCACTGACGCGCTCAATTGCTGGCTGGCACGTGACTCGGGCGCTCTGCGCTTCTCGTTCCAGGCTGTATCGGTCAGCGTACGGAAACCCTCGGTCTGCTGCGAAGCAGTAAGGCCTGCGGACACGCTACGGCCGAGGGATGTGCTCAATGATGCCTGCAGTTGAGAACCTCGCAATTGCACGGCAGGAGTACTGGAAAACACATGTTGAGCACTGATCGTGGTGTGCTCGGACAGCGCCTGCTGTAGGCCCCAGCCGAATGCTTGATACTGGTCGGCCCCCATGAGTCCGGCACTCAGATGCGTGTTTGCACGCCACCGCCAGCTGTTGGTCGCGGCTGCAAACAAGGGTGTTTCGCGATCATCGCTGCCGAACCGGCGAACCTGGCCTAACGCCAGGGTGTATCCGGAGGGACCTGCGTTGTTGCCACGGCGCAAGGTTGCCGAAGGCACCGTGAATTGATGTTGTGAGCCACTGTCCTCCTGCACCGTCACTTCCAGATCGAGGTTGAGACTCAGTAGCGGCAAGCCACTGAGGGTAAAAGGACCACTCGGCACCAGGGTCGTGTAAATCACCACACCACTTTGCCGCACCTCGACACGGGCAGGCGAAAACGCCACTCCGTCGACAATCGTGTTGCTGCCAATCCCTTCGTTGGCCATGGCGCTGAGCGCGGTTTCCGGCTGTAACTGAACGCCGGTAAACGCGCCACCCGCCAGTAGCGGCGCAGCCAACGTAAGGTGCCCGAGCTGCATCCGGGTCTGGTGCTTTTCCCACGTGTGTTCGGCGTACGCATAGAGATGTTCGGCGCGCCCAGTGCCCTCGAACGCGCTATAGGATTGTCGACTGCGCACAATCCAGTCTCCGGCATTCAGACCGATCAAGGAGCTGAAGTTGCGGTACTGACTGGACTGTCCATTGGATTGTCGGTTGACCAGCAATGCGTCGTAGTTCAACAACCCGGCGCTTCCGCCGTTGGAGAAGCTGCGCTGTATCGGCCCCCGCGATAGCAGGGTGTGGGTCGGAACCCGCAAGGCCACTTCTTCCTTACCAGGAAGAAGACGCACCACGGCCTCGGGAATGGCCTGGGTAAGGAGCAGGCATGCGCCAGTGTCCGGAGCTTGCAGGGTACGCTCAGGCGCGTGTATGCCCGCACTGGCCAGCAGCGAGGAGTCGGCGCACAGCTCACCGTTTTCGTTGAACCTTGCGTGGGTGCGCCCCTTGGCTGTGCCATTGACCTCGAGGGTCACCTGCCGCTCTCCTTGTTCGAAACGAGGCGCCAGCCGGAAGTACTGCGCGAGTTGTGGATCGATCCCCCGCGCCTTGAGAACCTGGGCATCAAAAACGACGCCCTCATCAGCCACAACCTTGCCCAGCGCAGCCACCACGAGACTGACGGCACTCACAACCCTTATTCCCGCGGCTCGCCATGCGCACGAGCCCGGCATTACCTGGCGACCAAAGGCGCATCGTAAGTGCCCATTGCGAATCCGTAAGTGCTCGCAGGCGACAAGCGCACAGTCGCCCCCACCACCTCAGCTCCCGTCAGAACCAGCTCTTCGCCAGGCAGTACATAGGTACGCGGTAAATCCAGCGGTATGCCAAGCGGCATGATGCTGACCGACTTGGCCAGTCGGACCACATAAGGACTGGCGTTTCTGACCTGAACCTTACCGTCCCGTAACGACCAGCTCAGTCCTTTCCAGGGTTCACGCTCGACCGGCAGGCTCGCCGGACGCAGGATGACTGGAATATTCTGGCGTACCCCCAGTTTCACTTGAGCCTGCCCACCCGTTTCGGCAGGCAAGATGCCCTCGAAGATGACGCGCTTCAGGCGTTCGGTTTCGAGGGGTTTGGCGCTTTGCAGAATGAACCTGAGCTGCTGGGTTGCACCCGCCTCGACACGCGCCACTGGCTGGGTGACGACCAGCAGATGCTCACTGTCCTGAGGAATGTTCTCGATCACGGTGTACAACAGCGCTGGTTGGTCATCCGTGTTCTGAACGTTGATTGTTGCTTCGCCGATAGCTTCATCTACCAGCAAAACCGGAACCTCGGGCACCATGCCGACGGCAAATGCTCTCGCGCTGGAAACGGCCATACAGATAGCGAAGAACGCGCCAGGCGCGACCTGTTTTTTGAATGAAAACATAATGATTTCCAGGAGTGCCCGGGAGCTTGGCCGTAGCCGTCCCGGGAACCTGTGTTACAGGTAGTAAACGTCGAAGGTCACAAACCCATCGACTTTGTACTCATCGGTGGTAACTGGCAGATCCCTGGCCGGGCGTACTGCCGCTGCTACCTTCATGGGAAAGGCGTGGAACCTGGCGGCAATCGGCCCTTTAACCTCGTCTTCACCCCAGGAGTAGCTGACGGGTGCATTCGACACCATCAGGCTTTGCGGGATGCGCCAGTTAAGGTTATTGGGAGTGCGAACCAAAAACTGCTGTGCCCGCTCATCTGCACTGGGGATACCGACTCGCAAGCCAAAACCACCAATTGCAACGCCATCCACGGTGCCCAGACCGTAATACAGATTTTCACCAGTAAAACCGGTTGGGCTGAAAATCAAACCGGGTGCCTTGGTATCGCCACGACCATCCGTCACGGCGAACTCAACAGCCGCGGGGGCTGTGCAAGCGATACTTAGCGTGATGTCCTTCTCGGGAAAATTGGTTTGAGCGGCAATATTCAGATCGTTTGCAGATAAGTTACCCAGTTGCACAGTTGTACCACCGGCAAACGTTGGGACACACGAAGTTGGTGTAATAGCACCGGTCACAGTCAAACTGGTACTTGCTGCCGACGCCATCATCGGGGAAACAGCAATCGCGGCGGCGACTATCAAAAATAGATCTCTCATTATTAACTTCCTTGTTAGATATCGATATACAACAATTGAAGCTACACAACTTCCGGGAAGCAAAAACGGTTGATTTACCCCACAGATTTGTAAAGCGATGATTGCCGTTTTTTTGAAATTTTTCTGTAGGACATTTCGTTATACGCAAGAGGATAAGGCTATGCTTGGCGTGGCTTTCAGAAGACTCCAATGAAATTTTTAAAATGAAAAGACTTGTAACTTCCCACCACCCAATGTCTCCCCAACCACACTTATAACGGTGGCGCCCCAGATTATTGTTTCGCCCCCCGGCCCCTTTGCGGTTCACGAACACGCATTGAACTTTCTTTCAAAACAAATCCAACCATTGGAGCGCACTGAGAACCATCAACCTCCCAGGCCATGCCATACTCCGGCTTTGCCGCCATTCGAGATACTCGACTTGAGCTCAAGACAAACCATCGCCCTGTTGCTGCTGCTTGGTGTGTCAATGAGCGGTTGCGCCAACTTCGACCTGCAGGTCGAACCGAGCCAGGCACTACCGGCGAGCGCCTCGACATTCGGTCGCTCGGTCCAGGCCCAGGCCGCTACCCATGAAGGGAAATCGGGATTTCGCCTGCTGTCCGACAGCACCGAGGCGTTCACCGCCCGCGCCGAGCTGATTCGCAACGCGCAAAGCAGCCTCGACCTGCAGTACTACATCGTCCATGACGGCATCAGCACGCGGATGCTGGTGGCTGAATTGCTCAAGGCTGCGGACCGCGGCGTGCGCGTACGCATTCTGCTTGATGACACCACCAGCGATGGCCTGGACAAGACCATCGCCACGCTGGCGGCGCATCCACAGATCCAGATTCGCGTGTTCAACCCGTTGCATCTGGGTCGCAGCACCGGCGTGACGCGCACCGTGGGCCGGTTGCTGAATGTATCTCGGCAACATCGACGCATGCACAACAAGCTGTGGCTGGCCGACAACAGCATGGCGATTGTCGGAGGGCGCAACCTGGGGGACGAGTATTTCGACGCCAAGCCCAACCTGAACTTCACCGACATCGACATGCTCGGCGTCGGCCCGGTCGCCGAGCAGTTGGGGCACAGTTTCGACCAGTATTGGAATAGCGCCCTGAGCAAGCCCATCGATGAGTTTGTATCAAGCAAGCCGACCGCCGAGGATCTGCAAAACACCCGCACCCGGCTGGAAGAATCCCTGGAAGAATCGCGCAAACAGAACCACGCGCTCTATCAACAGTTGATGACTTTCGCCACGCAGCCGCGCCTGGATATCTGGCGCGAAGAGTTGATATGGGCCTGGAATCAGGCGCTATGGGATGCACCGAGCAAAGTGCTGGCCGACGGCGAGCCCGATCCACAGTTGCTGCTGACGACTCAGTTGGCCCCCGCACTCGATGGCGTCAACAAAGAGCTGATCATGATCTCGGCCTATTTTGTACCCGGCCCACCGGGGCTGGTTTACCTGACCGGACGTGCTGACGCCGGCGTGTCGGTGCTATTACTGACCAACTCATTGGAAGCCACGGACGTGCCGGCGGTTCATGGCGGCTATGCACCGTATCGCAAGGCGCTGATGGAGCACGGCGTGCAGCTCTTCGAACTGCGCCGCCAGCCCGGCGACAACAGCGGTAGCGGACCTCGCCTGTTTTCCAGCAAGTCTTATGGGGACTCCGATTCAAGCCTGCACAGCAAGGCAATCATCTTCGACCAGCAAAAGGCATTCATCGGCTCGTTCAACTTCGACCCCCGCTCGGTACTGTGGAACACCGAAGTCGGGGTGCTGGTGGACAGCCCGGAACTGGCGGCCCACGTTCGCGAGCTAGCCTTGCAGGGCATGGCGCCGCCATTGGCCTACAAGGTGGAGCTGGATAAAAACCAACTCGTATGGGTTACCGAAGATGACGGCAAAATGCACACCTTGACCCGTGAACCTGGCAGTTGGTGGCGACGCTTCAATGCCTGGCTGAGCAACGTCGTCGGGCTGGAGCGCCTGCTTTGAAGCTTCTCAAGCTGGCTGCACCGCGCCAAACGCCCCCTGCCGCGACACCAGGATCACCAACCCAAACGCCCCCGCCGCCATCAGCAACGGTAACGCATGCCCGCTGATCCACTGGCTGCCGGCACCGGCAATCAAGGGCCCGAGAAGGCAACCGATCCCCCACAGTTGTGCGATGTGCGCATTGGCCCGCACCAGCGCATCGTCGCGATACCGCTCGCCAATCAGGATCAGCGATAAAGTAAACAGCCCGCCGGCACTGGCGCCGAACAGCACCCACAGCGGCCAGATCAGCAAGGTCTCGATCAGCAACGGGATCGCCAGGCTCGAGACCAGCAATACCACCGCGCAACCGATAAACAACGTACGCCGCGACACGCGATCGGCCAGCGCACCGATGGGCAGTTGCAGCAAGGCATCGCCCACCACGACCGTGCTGACCATTGCCAAGGCGATTTCCGTGGTGAAGCCCTGGCGCAGGCAATAGACGGGCAACAGCGTCAGGATCATCGCTTCGAACGCCGCGAACAGCGACACCGCCCAGGCAATGGCCGGCAGACCCCGGCAGAAGGTCAACAAATCACCGAAGGTTACGCTACAGGCCTCGCTGCCAGGCGCGCCGCCACGCCCCAGCAGCAGGAACGGTGCCGCCACCAGCAGCCCCACGCCGACCCAGAAACCGTAATCGTGCTCGGTACCCAGCACGCCCAGCAGGATCGGTCCGGCCAACTGGCTCAAAGCGTAACTGCTGCCGTACAACGCCACCAGCCGTCCGCGCCACTCTTCGACCACCAGTTGATTGATCCAGCTTTCACCGAGGATGAAGACCAGGGTGAGGATAACGCCGATCATCAGGCGCAGCACCAGCCAGATCGGATAACTCGGCATCAGCGCCAGCACACCGATGGACACCGCCCCGGCCCACAGGCTCAGGCGCATCAGATTGGCAGTGCCCAGGCGCGCCGCCAGATGACTGGAAATCTTCGCGCCCAGCAGCACACCAAAGGCCGGCATGGCCGCCATCACGCCGATAGCAAACGAGCCGTAGCCCCAACTTTCCAGGCGGAACGACACCAGCGGCATGCTGACACCCAGGGCCAGGCCGACACTCAAGACAGACGCCAACACGGCGAAATACGTCGCCCAACGCATGTTCCACGCTCCTGTGGATATTTTTATGGTCTGCGCAAAACAATGTGGGAGCGGGCTTGCTCGCGAAGAGGCCATCACATTCAACATCAATGTTGACTGTCACACCGCCTTCGCGAGCAAGCCCGCTCCCACAGGGGATCTACGTCGTTAAGAAAACCGACTTACAGCTTGATCCAGGTCGCCTTCAGCTCGGTGTACTTGTCGAACGCATGCAGCGACTTGTCGCGACCGTTGCCGGACTGCTTGAAGCCACCGAACGGCGCTGTCATGTCGCCGCCATCGTACTGGTTGACCCATACGCTACCAGCACGCAGTGCGCGAGCGGTCAGGTGCGCCTTGGAGATGTCCTTGGTCCACACTGCAGCGGCGAGGCCGTATGGCGTGTCGTTGGCGATCGCGATGGCTTCTTCGGCGGTATCGAAAGCGATGACCGACAGCACAGGACCGAAGATCTCTTCCTGGGCGATTTTCATCGCGTTGCTCACGCCATCGAAAATCGTTGGTTCAACGTAGGTGCCGCCCGTTTCCTGCAGCGTACGCTTGCCACCCGCGACGAGCTTGGCGCCGTCGCTGTGACCGGACTCGATGTACGACAGCACGGTGTTCATCTGCTGGGTATCCACCAGCGCGCCGACGTTGGTCGCCGGGTCCAGCGGGTTGCCCGGCTTCCAGGTTTTCAGGGCTTCGATCACCAGCGGCAGGAACTGGTCCTTGATCGAGCGCTCCACCAGCAGGCGCGAACCGGCGGTGCAGACTTCGCCCTGGTTGAACGCAATGGCGCCGGCAGCGGCTTCAGCGGCCTCTTGCAGATTCGGCGCATCGGCGAAAACGATGTTCGGGCTCTTGCCACCGGCTTCGAGCCAGACGCGCTTCATGTTCGACTCGCCGGAGTAGATCAGCAGTTGCTTGGCGATCTTGGTCGAACCGGTGAACACCAGGGTGTCTACGTCGTTATGCAGGGCCAGGGCCTTGCCGACGGTGTGACCGTAACCTGGCAGCACGTTGAGCACGCCTTTCGGGATGCCGGCTTCGACGGCCAGGGCAGCGATGCGGATGGCGGTCAGCGGGGATTTTTCGGATGGCTTGAGGATTACCGAGTTACCGGTGGACAACGCCGGGCCGAGCTTCCAGCAGGCCATCATCAGCGGGAAGTTCCACGGCACAATGGCACCGACAACGCCGACCGGCTCGCGAGTCACCAGACCCAGCTGATCGTGCGGAGTAGCCGCCACTTCATCGTAGATCTTGTCGATGGCTTCGCCACTCCAGCTCAGGGCTTGCGCCGCACCAGGAACGTCGATGTACAGGGAATCGCTGATCGGCTTGCCCATGTCCAGGGTTTCAAGCAGGGCCAGCTCTTCGGCGTGCTGCTTGAGCAGGCCGGCGAAACGGATCATGGTGGCTTTGCGTTTGGTCGGCGCCAGGCGCGACCAGACACCGGAATTGAAAGTGGCGCGGGCGTTTTCAACAGCGCGCTGGGCATCGGCGGCGTCACAGCTGGCAATCTTGCCCAGCAGGCGACCATCGACCGGGCTGATGCACTCGAAGGTCTCGGCAGAGACGGCATCGGTGTATTCGCCATTGATGTAGGCGCGGCCTTCGATCTTCAGATCGCGAGCGCGTTGCTCCCAGTCGGCACGAGTCAGGGTGGTCATGCGAGTGTCCTCCTCTTATTGAATACGACACCCGCGTTCTTCGCGGGCGCTGTCAGGAATTCTGCCCGGCCAGCCTGCTTTCGGCCCAAGGCAATCACCACCCTAAACCAGCGGCAGGTGAAGTTTCAATATATTTGACATAACGCCGGCAAACGGCCTTGCGATGTTCATTTTAATAAACATAGACTTTGGCTCTTTCAACCACTCGCGTCGCAATCACGGGGGAATACAACAATGAGCATCCAGAACATCGTCGACTTCAGCCAGGCCACCACCGAACCCGAGCGTTATCGCCCGGACCCGGCGAAAGTCCTCAAGGGCGACCCTGAGCAAGTGGTGTACAACCACTACAACAGCCCATGCGGCCAGCTGAATGCCGGCGTATGGGAAGGCGCCGTCGGCCAGTGGCTGGTGAACTTCACCGAGCATGAATACTGCGAAATCGTCCAGGGCGTTTCCGTGCTGCGCGACAACGACGGCAACAGCAAAACCGTACGCGCGGGCGATCGCTTCGTGATCCCGGCAGGCTTCCGGGGTACCTGGGAGGTGCTGGAGCCGTGCCGCAAGATTTATGTGGCGTTTGAGCAGAAGGCCTGAGGATTTTTGTTGTCAGGAAAGCCCGCTCCCACAGTTGCCCGCATTCCAATGGGGGAGCGAGCCTGCTCGCGAAGGGGCCGCCCCGACCAATGCAAAACCATCAGGCAACAAAAAAGGCCCGTATCTCGCGATACGGGCCTTTTTCGTAAGTCGGGAAAAATCAATTACTTGATTTTGCCTTCCTTGTAGATCACGTGCTTGCGAACAACCGGATCAAATTTCTTGATCTCGATTTTGTCCGGGGTAGTGCGCTTGTTCTTGTCGGTAGTGTAGAAGTGACCAGTACCGGCGCTCGAAATCAAACGAATCAATTCACGCATGATTAGCTCCCTTAGATCTTGCCAGCGGCGCGGATTTCGGCCAGCACGACAGTGATGCCACGCTTGTCGATGATGCGCATGCCTTTGGCAGATACGCGCAGACGCACGAAACGTTTCTCTTCTTCAACCCAGAAGCGGTGATGCTGCAGGTTCGGCAGGAAACGACGACGGGTTTTGTTATTTGCGTGGGAAATGTTATTCCCAGTCACCGGACCCTTACCGGTAACTTGACAGACTCTCGACATGCCTCAGCCCTCTAAAACCACATGCCCAACCCGGCATGGGTTGGCCGCTTAATCTCTCAGTCATTTGGCGCCAGGCGCCGCGTTTCTTTAAGGGTCTTACCGGCTACACCTACAAACGAAGGAACCGGGCCCCTAGAAAAGAGCGCTGCTTTATACCAGAAAGACTCGAGTGCAACAACATTCGGTGTGCGCCGAGTTGATAAAAAACCCGTTTTTCAGCCGCCAAGCGCCTTGAATCAAGGCTATCGTCGATTTCGACCGCTCGTCGCAGAGAATCTGCCCGACAGGCCAATCGGGCTTTTTTCCAATCAGCGCTCACCAAAATCGCTCGGCTATAGTCCCCTGAAATCGAAAAAGGGGATAGTCATTTGCAATCCAGCCCACTAGGGTAAGCCTTTTCCAGACTGCACTCGCAGATGGGCCTTCGATCTGTAAAGGAACCCGACCATGCGCCTCGCGGCCCTACCGCTGTTGCTTGCCCCGCTCCTGCTGGGCCCACAGGCCTTCGCCGCCGCCCTGAGCGTGTGCACCGAGGCCAGCCCGGAAGGGTTCGATGTGGTGCAATACAACTCGCTGACCACCACCAACGCCTCAGCCGATGTGCTGATGAACCGCCTGGTGGATTTCGACACCGCCAGCGGCAAAGTGGTCGTCAGCCTCGCGGACAGCTGGGAAGTCACCCCGGATGGCCTGACCTACATCTTCAAGTTGCACCCTCAGGTGAAATTTCACCGCACCGAGTATTTCAACCCGACGCGGGAATTGACGGCCGAGGACGTGAAGTTCAGCTTCGACCGGATGCTCGACCCAGCCAACCCATGGCACAAAGTCGCCCAGAGCGGTTTTCCCCACGCTCAATCGATGCAATTGCCCGCGCTGATCAAGAAGATCGACGCGCTGGACCCGCTGACCGTACGCTTTACCCTGGATCACCCGGACTCCACCTTTCTCGCCACCCTCAGCATGGGTTTCGCCTCGATCTACTCGGCGGAGTACGCCGACAAGCTGATGAAAGCCGGCACGCCAGAGAAGCTCAACAGCCAGCCGATTGGCACGGGACCATTCGTGTTCACACGCTTTCAGAAGGACGCCACCGTTCGCTACAAAGCCAATGCCGACTACTTCGGCGGCAAGCCCTCGGTCGACCCGCTCATCTTTGCCATCACCCCCGACGCCAACGTGCGCTTGCAGAAACTGCGCCGCAACGAATGCCAGATTGCCCTGTCGCCCAAGCCTCTGGATGTACAGGCCGCGATGAAAGAGCCAACGTTGAAAGTCGAAAAGACTGACGCCTTCATGACCGCCTTCGTTGCCATCAACAGTCAACACCCCCCCTTGGACAAACCTGAGGTGCGCCAGGCGATCAACCTCGCCTTCGACAAGGCCAACTACGTAAAAGCCGTGTTCGAGGACACCGCCGAACCCGCCAACGGCCCCTACCCGCCCAACACCTGGAGCTATGCGAAAGCATTGCCGGGCTACCCCCGTGACATCGAGAAGGCCAAGGCATTGATGGCCAAGGCAGGGCTCAAGGAGGGTTTCCAGACCACGATCTGGACCCGTCCGTCTGGCAGCCTGCTGAACCCCAACCCGAGCCTGGGTGCCCAGTTGCTGCAGTCCGACCTGGCGGAAATCGGCATTCAAGCGGAAATTCGCGTGATCGAATGGGGCGAACTGATCCGCCGCGCCAAGGCTGGTGAACACGACCTGTTGTTCATGGGCTGGGCCGGTGACAACGGCGACCCGGACAACTTCCTCACGCCGCAGTTTTCCTGCGCCGCAGTCAAGTCCGGGACCAACTTTGCCCGCTATTGCAACCAGGACCTGGACAAGTTGATCAGCGCCGGCAAGACCACCGGCGAGCAAGGTGTGCGCACCAAACTCTACGAACAGGCGCAGACGCAAATCCAGCAACAGGCGTTGTGGCTGCCGCTGGCTCATCCGACGGCCTTCGCGCTGACGAACAAGAATGTCGAGGGGTATTCGGTGAGCCCGTTCGGGCGGCAGGACTACTCCAAGGTCAACATCAAATAGTCCGCCCCGACGCAAAACTCTGTAGGCGCCGGCTTGCTGCGGGCGCCTACAAGGTTTTGCGTGCTTCACATCCAGCCGTACTCCGCCATGGACAACGGATCGCCGTCGCCGATGATGAAATGGTCGAGTACCCGCACATCGATCAGGTCCAGCGCCTTTTGCAGGCGCTTGGTCAGCACCCTGTCGGCCTGGCTGGGGTCGGTGTTGCCCGACGGATGGTTGTGGCACAGGATCAATGCAGCGGCATTGTGCGCCAGTGCACGCTTGACCACTTGCCGCGGATGAACGCTGGTGTTGTCGATCGAGCCGCGAAACAGCACCTCAAAATCCAATACCTGATTCCGGGAATCGAGAAACAGGCAGCCGAATACCTCATGGGGTTCATGGCGCAACATCGCCTTGAGGTATTCACGCACCACCTGCGGATTTTCCAGCGCCGACTTTTCCCGCGCTCGCTCGGCCAGATGGCGCTTGCTCATTTCCTGGGCAGCCTGCAATTGCGCGAACTTCGCCGGCCCAAGTCCCAACTGCTTGCTGAACGCCTCCTGATCGGCTTCCAGGAGCAAACGCAGGCTGCCAAACTGACTCAACAGGTGTCGGGCCAGGTCTACGGCGCTTTTACCCACCACGCCGGTTCGTAAAAATATCGCCAGCAGCTCGGCGTCCGAAAGACTTCCCGCGCCCTGTTCAAGTAACCTCTCCCGCGGCCGTTCCGCCGACGGCCAATCGCGAATACTCATAGCACCTCCCTGTCTGTGGGCGCCGCTGTTCCGTAGCGGTCGCTGTGATATCGTAGCCCATCTTTTTTGCGGGCGATTTCACTCCTGGGGAGGGGGTATCGCAACGCAGTCATCAACGAAATGAAAGGCAGGCCTATGCAGCGGCTGTATCGGAAACGCATTGTTCTGGGCGTCGGCGGCGGTATCGCTGCCTACAAGAGCGCCGACCTGGTTCGCCGCCTGATCGACCAGGGCGCCGAAGTGCGCGTGGTCATGACCCGGGGCGGCGCCGAGTTCATCACTCCACTGACCATGCAGGCCCTGTCCGGGCATCCGGTCCACCTGGACCTGCTGGACCCGGCGGCCGAAGCCGCAATGGGCCACATCGAACTGGCCAAATGGGCCGACCTGGTACTGATCGCACCCGCCACCGCCGACTTGATCGCGCGCCTGGCCCAGGGCATTGCCGATGACTTGCTGACCACGCTGGTGCTGGCCACCGACGCCGTGGTTGCCGTCGCTCCGGCGATGAATCAGGCCATGTGGCGCGACCCGGCCACCCAGGCCAACCTGCAAACCCTCGAAAGCCGTGACATCAAGGCCTTCGGCCCGGCCTCCGGCAGTCAGGCCTGCGGCGACGTCGGCCTGGGGCGCATGCTCGAAGCCACGGAACTGGCCCAATGCGCGGCAGACTGCTTCCAGCGTCAGGCACTGACCGGCAAGCATGTGCTGATCACCGCCGGCCCGACCCAGGAAAACATCGACCCGGTGCGCTACATCACCAACCACAGCTCCGGAAAAATGGGCTTTGCCCTGGCCGAAGCGGCGGTTGAAGCCGGTGCCCGCGTCACCCTGATCACCGGCCCCGTGCACCTGCCGACCCCGGATCGTGTCACGCGCATCGACGTGGTCAGTGCCCGCGACATGCTCGCCGCGTGTGAAGCGGCAATTCCTTGCGACCTGTTTATCGCCTCGGCTGCGGTCGCGGATTACCGCCCGGAAGTCGTCGCGCCACAAAAACTCAAGAAAGATCCTACGAACGGCGACGGCTTGTTGCTACAAATGGTGCGAAACCCGGACATCCTGGCCAGCATCGCCACACGCCCCGACCGTCCGTTCAGTGTCGGTTTCGCCGCCGAAACCGAACACCTGCTCGACTACGCTGCCCGCAAGCTGAAAGACAAGAACCTCGATTTGATCGTCGCCAACGACGTTGCCAACCCGAGCATTGGCTTCAACAGCGAAGAAAACGCCTGCAGCGTGATCGACCGTGAGCTTCACGCCACACTCTTCGCCCAGACCAGCAAGAGCAAGATTGCTCGCCAGCTGATCACTTTTATCGCCGAACGTCTGAACCAGGTTTAATTTACATGCACGCTTTGCAAGCCAAGATCCTCGATCCCCGCATCGGTACCGAATTCCCGCTGCCGCAGTACGCCACGCCAGGCTCTGCCGGCCTTGACCTGCGCGCCATGCTGGAGCAGGACATCGTGATCAAGCCGGGTGAAACCGTATTGATCCCCACCGGCCTGTCGGTCTACATCGGCGACCCGAACCTGGCGGCGCTTATCCTGCCGCGCTCCGGCCTGGGCCATAAGCACGGCATCGTCCTGGGTAACCTGGTCGGGCTGATTGACTCCGACTACCAGGGTCCGCTGATGGTCTCCTGCTGGAACCGTGGCCAGACAGACTTCACCATGACCGTTGGCGAGCGTCTGGCGCAACTGGTGCTGGTGCCGGTGGTGCAGGCGCATTTCGAGATGGTTGAAGAGTTCGTCGAGACCCAGCGCGGTACCGGCGGCTTCGGTCATTCCGGCAGCCGCTGATACGCAATCTATACGCCTGAAATCAAGGGATTGACCGGTCCAAAAGCCGCTCGCGTTGCTGGCATGGCCTTTTCGCACCACGAACTCTGCGCGAAAAACGCCGTCATACCTTTCAGTTTGAACCTGCCGGCGAGTCATTCGCCGGCCTGTCCAGCCACTTTCAAAATGGAGCATTACCCCAGATGAGCACCCCAGTGCGCGTTGCCCCCAAGTTCCCCGACAGCATTTTCCGCGCCTATGACATACGCGGCACCGTCCCGGAATTTCTCAACGCCGAAACGGCTTACTGGCTCGGTCGCGCCATCGGTGCCCAGAGTCTGGCCCAGGATGAACCTAACGTTTGCGTAGGCCGTGACGGACGCCTCTCTGGCCCGGAGCTGGTCGAACAGTTGATCCAAGGCCTGGCCGACAGCGGTTGCCATGTCAGCGACGTCGGCCTGGTGCCAACTCCGGCGCTGTACTACGCCGCCAACGTACTGGCCGGCAAGTCCGGCGTAATGCTCACCGGCAGCCACAACCCATCGAACTACAACGGCTTCAAGATCGTCATTGCCGGCGACACCCTGGCCAATGAACAGATCCAGGCCCTCCATGACCGCCTCAAGACCAACGACCTGACCAGCGGCAAGGGCAGCATCACAAAAGTCGAGATCCTCGACCGCTACAGCACCGAAATCGTCCAGGACATCAAGCTGGCCCGCCGCCTGAAAGTCGTGGTGGACTGCGGCAATGGCGCGGCCGGCGTGATCGCCCCGCAATTGATCGAAGCGCTGAACTGCGAAGTCATCCCGCTGTTCTGTGAAGTCGACGGCAACTTCCCCAACCATCACCCGGATCCGGGCAAGCCTGAAAACCTCGTCGACCTGATCGCCAAGGTCAAGGAAACCAACGCCGATCTCGGCCTGGCTTTCGACGGCGACGGCGACCGCGTCGGTGTGGTGACCAACACCGGCAGCATCGTCTTCCCTGACCGCTTGCTGATGCTGTTCGCCCGCGACGTGGTGGCGCGCAACCCGAACGCGGAAATCATTTTCGACGTCAAATGCACTCGCCGCCTGATCCCGCTGATCAAGGAATACGGCGGTCGTCCGCTGATGTGGAAGACCGGTCACTCGCTGATCAAAAAGAAAATGAAACAATCCGGCGCCCTGCTGGCCGGCGAAATGAGCGGGCACATCTTCTTCAAGGAGCGCTGGTTCGGCTTCGACGACGGCATTTACAGCGCCGCGCGGTTGCTGGAAATCCTCAGCAAGGAAAAATCCTCGGCCGAAGAGCTGTTCGCGACCTTCCCGAACGATATTTCTACGCCGGAAATCAATATCCATGTGACCGAAGAGAGCAAATTCAGCATCATTGATGCATTGCACGACGCGAAGTGGGGCGAAGGCGCCGACCTGACCACCATTGACGGCGTGCGAGTCGACTATGCCAAAGGCTGGGGCCTGGTTCGCGCTTCCAACACCACACCGGTGCTGGTCCTGCGTTTCGAGGCCGATGACGAGGCTGAATTGCAACGCATCAAGGACGTTTTCCACGTCCAGTTGAAGCGTGTTGCACCTGATCTCCAACTACCGTTCTGATTCACCCGGAGCCCTGAATGACCCTCGAACGCGAAGCCGCCGCCAACACCGCCAAGGTCCTGTCCGAAGCGCTGCCTTACATTCGCCGCTATGTCGGCAAGACACTGGTGATCAAATACGGCGGCAACGCGATGGAAAGCGAGGAGCTCAAGACCGGCTTCGCCCGCGACATCGTGCTGATGAAGGCCGTAGGTATCAACCCGGTCGTGGTTCACGGCGGCGGCCCGCAAATCGGTGACCTGCTCAAGCGCCTGTCGATCGAGAGCCATTTTGTCGACGGCATGCGCGTTACCGATGCCGCCACCATGGACGTGGTCGAAATGGTCCTCGGCGGCCAGGTCAACAAGGACATCGTCAACCTGATCAACCGTCACGGCGGCAGCGCCATCGGCCTGACTGGTAAAGACGCCGAGCTGATCCGGGCGAAGAAGCTCACCGTTACCCGTCAGACGCCGGAGATGACCACCCCGGAAATCATCGACATTGGCCACGTGGGCGAAGTAGTCGGCATCAACACCGATCTGCTGAACCTACTGGTCAAGGGTGATTTCATCCCGGTGATCGCGCCAATCGGCGTGGGCGCCAATGGCGAGTCGTACAACATCAACGCCGACCTGGTGGCTGGCAAGGTGGCCGAGGCGCTGAAAGCCGAGAAACTGATGTTGCTGACCAACATCGCGGGCTTGATGGACAAGTCAGGCACGGTCCTGACCGGCTTGACCACCCAGCAGGTCGACGACCTGATCGCTGACGGCACCATCTATGGCGGCATGCTGCCAAAGATCCGTTGCGCACTGGAAGCGGTCCAGGGTGGCGTGGGCAGCTCGCTGATCATTGACGGTCGTGTGCCTAACGCGATCCTGCTGGAAATTTTCACCGATACCGGTGTGGGCACCTTGATCAGCAATCGCAAGCGTCCATAAGCAACACACGAACAAAAAGACCCCGCTCAGCCTGGCTGAGCGGGGTCTTTTTTTGCGGCGATGAACTGCGGCGCTTCTATCGCTGGCAAGCCAGCACCTACAGGGATATCACCGATTCTGTAGGAGCTGGCTTGCCAGCGATGGCGATTAAACGGGCAACGCCAGCGTCAGATCAGACGCCAAATTGGGCGCGGTAGGCTTCAACGGCTGGCAAATGCTGCTTGAGTTGCGGATCGTCGGCCAGGAACTCCAGCACCTGGTTCAGCGAAACGATGCTGATCACCGGAATCCCGAAATCACGCTCCACTTCCTGGATCGCTGACAATTCACCGTTGCCACGCTCCTGGCGGTTCAGGGCGATCAGCACGCCGGCCGCCTTGGCGCCGTCCTGGGAGGCGATGATCTGCATCACTTCGCGAATTGCGGTACCGGCAGTGATCACGTCGTCAATGATCAGCACTTCGCCGGTCAGCGGTGCGCCGACCAGGCTGCCGCCTTCACCGTGGGCCTTGGCTTCCTTTCGGTTGAAGCACCATGGCAGGTCACGGCCGTGATGCTCGGCCAATGCCACGGCAGTGGTCGCCGCCAAAGGGATGCCCTTGTAGGCCGGGCCGAACAGCACATCGAAGGCAATGCCGCTCTCGGCAATGGCTGCGGCGTAGAAACGACCCAGCTGCGCCAGGGCCGAACCTGTATTGAACAGGCCAGCATTGAAGAAGTAAGGACTGGTGCGCCCGGACTTCAGGGTGAACTCACCGAAGCGCAAAACGCCGCGATCGATGGCAAAACGAATGAAATCGCGCTGATACGCTTGCATGAAAAAAACCCCAAATACCACGGATTTAGCTAATTAGGTTGACGCCGTGTATCATACACGCACGCGATTTTTGGGGCCATTTATGCGGATCATCAGTGTGAACGTCAATGGTATTCAGGCTGCAGTCGAGCGCGGTTTGCTCAGTTGGCTGCAGGCACAGAATGCCGACGTCATCTGCCTGCAGGACACCCGTGCCTCCGCCTTTGAACTGGACGATCCAGCCTTCCAACTGGATGGCTACTTCCTTTATGCCTGCGACGCCGAAGTTCCCGCCCAAGGTGGCGTGGCTTTGTACTCGCGGTTGCAACCGAAGGCTGTCATCAGCGGTCTCGGTTTCGAGACGGCCGACCGCTACGGGCGCTACCTGCAAGCAGATTTCGACAAAGTCAGTATTGCAACCCTGTTGCTTCCTTCCGGAATGAACGGCGATGAGGACTTGAACCAGAAGTTCAAGCTCATGGACGACTTCGCCAAATACCTGGACAAGCAGCGGCGCAAACGCCGCGAGTACATTTATTGTGGCTCGCTGTACGTGGCGCAACAGAAACTGGACATCAAGAACTGGCGTGACAGCCAGCAATCTCCGGGCTTCCTGGCGCCTGAGCGCGCCTGGATGGACGAGATTGTCGGCAACATGGGTTACGTCGATGCCCTGCGGGAAGTTAGCCGTGAAGGCGACCAGTACAGCTGGTGGCCGGATAACGAACAAGCCGAAATGCTCAACCTCGGCTGGCGCTTCGATTACCAGATCCTGACCCCGGGCCTGCGCCGCTTCGTACGCAGTGCGCGCCTGCCACGTCAGCCTCGGTTCTCGCAGCACGCGCCGTTGATCGTGGACTACGACTGGACGCTGACGATCTGAGTCTGGCCGGTCAAAAAAATGCCCGTATCGCAAGATACGGGCATTTTTTATGGCCGGACGTAACCTGAACTTCAGGCAGCGGCGAAGAACGGCAGCGCCAGGTACATCTTGATGACAATCACATTGATGATATCGATGAAGAACGCCCCCACCATGGGTACCACCAGGAACGCTATCTGAGACGGTCCGTAACGCTGCGTCACCGCCTGCATGTTGGCGATGGCCGTTGGCGTGGCCCCCAGTCCGAAACCGCAGTGCCCTGCCGCCAATACGGCCGCATCGTAGTTACTGCCCATGACCCTGAACGTCACGAATATCGCAAACAGTGCCATGACCAACGTTTGCACTGCAAGGATAATGAAGAACGGCAAAGCCAGCGCCGCCAGGTCCCACAGTTTGAGCGACATCAAGGCGATCGCCAGAAACAGCGACAGGCTGACATTCCCCAGCACTGAGACTTCACGCTCAAACACCTGGTACAAGCCAAGCGCTGAAAGTCCGTTGCGCAAAAGAACGCCCACGAATAACACGCACACGAAAGTTGGTAATTCAAATACGCTTCCGTGGAGCAGGCCATTCAAAAGCGAGCCTGCCAACAAGCTGACCGAAATAAGCGCGAGCGTCTCGATAAACGAAAAGGGAGTAATCGAACGCTCCTTGTTCGGCTGTTCGAAGCCCTTTGGCAGCCGAGGCTTTTCTTGCTGACAGCCAGGTACCTGAACACGATTGATGAGCAGGCGAGCAACAGGCCCCCCAATCAAACCGCCCAGCACCAGGCCAAAGGTCGCAGAGGCCATCGCCAGTTCTGAGGCGGATGCCAGTCCGAATTTCTCGCTGAACGTCGCGCCCCACGCAGCGCCCGTACCGTGACCGCCGGCCAGGGTAATCGAGCCGGTCAGCAGGCCCATCAAGGGATCGAGCCCCAAGGTCTTGGCAAGTCCGATGCCCATGGCATTCTGGACCACCAGAAGCCCGGTCACCGCCAGCAGGAAAATTCCCACTACGCGCCCGCCCTTCTTAAGGCTGGCAAAGTCTGCGCTCAAGCCAATCGTGGCAAAAAACGCCAACATCAATGGAGTTTGCAGTGAGGTATCAAATCGGACTTGAATATCAAGGCTTCGCAAGGCCAAAAGAACCAAGGCAACCATCAGGCCGCCAGCTACAGGTTCCGGAATATTGTAAGTGCGTAAAAAACCGACTCGTGTAACTAGACCGCGCCCCAGTAATAAAACTAAAGAGGCAGCAACAAGTGTTCCATAAAAATCGAGCTCAATCATTTGGGGTTTCTTGGGTGGACATTCAGGGGGCGAACTTTTTACCTGGACACGCCGCATGAACAGGTTGATTCGTCTCAACACTGATTAGTCTTGGATTCAGGAACCCTCAATGGTCTGAATGTATCGAAATATTTCTTAGTAAATATTACTTGGTGCGGACTTTATAATCACCAAGTCTTATTGCCAAGCATATATACCGAACTGAACCATTGCAGTTTGTGACTAAAGTGAACTCAAAAAAAATGCCCCGACAGGTCGAGGCATTTACTTTGGTTCGATACTTCTTGGCTAACTCACTTGATCAATCGCCAGGTGAATGGATAGCGATAAGGTACTCCTTCATTGGCTTTCACGCCGCCAATGATGGTCAATACCAGCGCCCCGATCGCCACCAGGCCAAACAGGAAGAACCCGATAATCACCAGCATCAGCAGCAAGCAAATGGCGGATGCAATGGCGACGGTGATCTGAAAGTTCAGCGCCTCCTTGCCCTGCGCGTCGATGAACGGGTCCATCTCGCGCTTCATCTGCCACAGAACCAACGGGCCGATCAGTGTGCCGAAAGGAATCCAGATGCCCAACAAGGCGGACAAGTGACAAAACATTGCCCACTGCCGAACCTCTTTGCTCGGCGCGGGGAGCAACTGTTGTTCGTCACTCATGACGTCCTCCTTGTGTGTGGCAATCCGATCAGTCAGCCAGTGCAGACTTTTGCAGATCGAAGATCTCGTTCATGCCCTTTTTCGCCAGTTCCAGCATGGCATTCAGCTCTTCAGGCTGGAATGGCGCGCCTTCGGCGGTGCCCTGGACTTCGATGAAGCCGCCAGTGCTGGTCATCACCACGTTCAGGTCGGTCTCGGCAGCCGAGTCTTCCAGGTAGTCGAGGTCGAGCACAGGTTCACCTTGATACATGCCCACCGACACCGCACCGATCATTTGCTTGAGCGGGTCGCCGCCTTTGAGGCCGCCACGCTTCTTGATCACTTTCAGGGCATCGACCAGGGCAACCATTGCGCCGGTGATGGACGCGGTGCGAGTACCGCCGTCAGCCTGGATCACGTCGCAGTCAACGTACAAAGTGACGTCGCCCAACTTGGACATGTCCAGCGCAGCGCGCAGGGAACGGCCGATCAGGCGCTGGATTTCCAGGGTACGGCCGCCTTGCTTGCCGCGGCTCGCTTCACGCTGGTTACGCTCGCCGGTGGCGCGCGGCAACATGCCGTATTCGGCCGTCAACCAGCCCTGGCCCTGGCCCTTGAGGAACCGCGGCACGCCGTTTTCGACGCTGACGGTGCAAATGACCTTGGTGTCGCCGAACTCGACCAGCACAGATCCCTCGGCGTGTTTGGTGTAGTTGCGGGTAATGCGGATCGAGCGGAGCTGATCGGCAGCGCGACCACTTGGACGTTTCATAAGGGATACCTGTACGGGGACGGAAAACTGCGGAGCATTATAGAGCCGCCAGCCGCGACTGGGCACTTCTAAAAAAATCATCGGACCAGCGAAGGCTCTGCACAGCCCGCTGCCGACGAGCTGCGGGTCTTTGTCACACCGTGTGTTTGGGCGCATCCACGCCACTGCGCTACAATCCTGCGCCTTTGCTGCCAGTCAGCTTAAATTCATTGATATCGGATCGCCGGAACGTCAGTTGCGCGCCGATCTGCATTGCGAGGTCCCTCCATGGTGCACAGTATGACCGCCTTCGCCCGCGTCGAGAAAGCCGGCGTCCAGGGCACCCTGAGCTGGGAACTGCGCTCGGTCAACAGCCGCTACCTCGAGCCCCACCTGCGCCTGCCGGAGTCCTTTCGCGACCTTGAGGGCGCTGTTCGTGAAGCCTTGCGCCAGGGCGTATCGCGGGGAAAGCTCGAATGCACCTTGCGCTTCACCGAAGAAAACACCGGCAAAGCGCTGCAAGTGGACCAGGAACGCGCGGCGCAGCTGGTTGCCGCCGCCGAGACGATCGCCGGCCTGATCAAGAATCCGGCGGCGCTGAACCCGCTTGAAGTCCTGGCGTGGCCCGGTGTATTGGTGGGTGACGCGACCGACCCGCAAGCGCTGAACGCCGAGGCACTGGCACTGTTCAACCAGGGACTCAAGGAACTGAAGGCCGGCCGCGAGCGCGAAGGCGCGGAACTGGCGCGCCTGATCAACGAGCGCCTGACGTCCATCGAAGAAGACGTGGTAACCCTGCGCGAGCTCGTTCCGCAAATGCTTGCCACCCAGCGCCAGAAAGTGCTCGACCGCTTCGCCGACATGAAGGCCGAGATGGACCCGCAGCGCCTTGAGCAGGAAATGGTCATGCTCGCGCAGAAAAGCGACGTCGCCGAAGAACTGGATCGCCTGAGCACTCACATCATCGAAGTTCGCCGGGTACTCAAGTCCGGCGGTGCCGCCGGGCGGCGCCTGGACTTCCTGATGCAAGAGCTCAACCGCGAAGCCAACACACTGGGCTCCAAAGCCTTCGACCCGCGCAGCACCCAGGCTGCGGTCAACCTCAAGGTGTTGATCGAGCAGATGCGCGAACAAGTGCAGAATATTGAGTAAGGCAACCCCGACATGACCCACAGCACTGGCACCCTGTACATCATTTCCGCCCCTTCGGGCGCGGGCAAGAGCAGCCTGGTCAAGGCCCTGACCGACGCCGATCCGGAGATCCGCGTCTCGGTCTCCCATACCACCCGCGCCATGCGTCCGGGTGAAGTGAATGGCGTGAACTATCACTTCGTCGATCGCAGCGAGTTCGTGAAGATGATCGAGCACGGCGATTTCCTCGAGCGCGCCGAAGTATTCGGCAATCTCTACGGCACGTCGCAAAGCCACCTGCAGCAGACCCTGGACGAAGGCCACGACCTGATCCTGGAAATCGACTGGCAAGGCGCCGAGCAAGTGCGCAAGCTGATGCCCCAGGCCCGCTCGATCTTCATTTTGCCGCCGTCATTGCAGGCCCTGCACCAGCGCCTGACCAATCGTGGCCAGGACAGTGACGAGATCATTGACGGGCGCATGCGTGAAGCCGTCAGCGAAATGAGCCACTACGTCGACTACGACTACCTGGTGATCAACGATGATTTCGCCCACGCGCTGCACGACCTGAAGGCGATTTTCCGCGCCAATCAGCTGCAACAGAAACGCCAACAGCAACGTTTTGGCAAATTGCTAGCTGAATTGCTCGGTTAATCAGCTCTTCCCAAAACAGCTGCAAGGGCTTTACATTGGCACTTGCAGCGCGTTGAAGGGCTTGGTCAAAAAATCAGCGCTTCCCTAATCGCTGGTGATTTTTTAAACTGTTGAGTCCGCTCGCCCATCCGGGCAGCGCGCATATTGCATTTGCTACGAGGAAGACCATGGCCCGCGTAACCGTTGAAGACTGCCTAGAACACGTGGATAACCGCTTTGAGCTGGTCATGCTCTCTACCAAGCGTGCCCGTCAACTGGCCACCGGCGGCAAAGAGCCGAAAGTAGCATGGGAAAACGACAAGCCTACCGTCGTCGCCCTGCGTGAAATCGCTGAAGGCCTGATCGACTACGCAGCTATCGCCGAAGCCGAAATCGTTGAAGATGAACCGCTTTTCGCTGCATTCGAGGACGAGTCCAACGAGGCCGTCTAAGCCTATGCCTGGTCGACGTAGCACGGCGCGGGATAAAAGCTTACGGCAGGAGACATCATGCCGAGCATAGACGCCCTCGCCGATCGCTTATCGACCTACCTCGGCAAAGACCAGGTCAACCTGGTCCGCCGAGCGTATTTCTACGCCGAACAAGCCCACGACGGCCAACGCCGCCGTAGCGGCGAGGCGTATGTCACGCATCCCCTTGCAGTGGCGAATATTCTTGCCGACATGCACATGGACCATCAGAGCCTGATGGCGGCCATGCTGCATGACGTGATCGAAGACACCGGTATTGCCAAGGAAGCGCTGCAAGCGCAGTTCGGCGAAACCGTGGCCGAACTGGTCGACGGCGTCAGCAAGCTGACCCAGATGAACTTCGAGACCAAGGCCGAAGCCCAGGCTGAAAACTTCCAGAAAATGGCCATGGCCATGGCGCGCGATATCCGCGTGATCCTGGTCAAGCTGGCCGACCGCCTGCACAACATGCGCACGCTGGAAGTGCTGTCCGGCGAAAAACGCCGGCGCATCGCCAAGGAAACCCTGGAAATCTATGCACCCATCGCCAACAGGCTGGGCATGCACGCCATCCGCATAGAATTCGAAGACCTCGGTTTCAAGGCCATGCACCCGATGCGTTCCGCGCGAATCTACCAGGCGGTCAAGCGCGCCCGGGGCAACCGCAAGGAAATCGTCAACAAGATCGAGGAATCCCTCAGCCACTGCCTGGCCATCGATGGCATCCAGGGCGAGGTCAGCGGTCGCCAGAAACACCTCTACGGCATCTACAAGAAGATGCGCGGCAAGCGTCGGGCCTTCAACGAGATCATGGACGTCTACGCGTTCCGGATCATCGTCGACAAGGTCGATACCTGCTATCGCGTGCTGGGTGCTGTACACAATTTGTACAAACCGTTGCCGGGGCGCTTCAAGGACTACATCGCGATCCCCAAGGCCAACGGCTACCAATCGCTGCACACCACGCTGTTCGGCATGCACGGTGTTCCGATCGAGATCCAGATCCGCACCCGTGAAATGGAAGAGATGGCCAATAACGGCATCGCCGCCCACTGGCTGTACAAGTCCAGCGGCGACGAACAGCCAAAAGGCACCCATGCCCGCGCCCGCCAGTGGGTCAAAGGCGTGCTGGAAATGCAGCAACGGGCCGGCAATTCGCTGGAATTCATCGAAAGCGTGAAGATCGACCTGTTTCCGGACGAGGTCTATGTGTTCACGCCCAAAGGCCGGATCATGGAGCTGCCCAAGGGCTCCACGGCGGTCGACTTTGCCTATGCGGTGCACACCGACGTCGGCAACAGCTGCATTGCCTGCCGGATCAATCGCCGCCTTGCGCCGCTGTCCGAACCGCTGCAAAGCGGCTCCACGGTCGAGATCGTCAGCGCTCCGGGCGCACGGCCGAACCCGGCGTGGCTCAACTTCGTGGTCACCGGCAAGGCGCGTACCCATATCCGCCATGCACTGAAACTGCAGCGCCGTTCCGAGTCCATCAGCCTGGGCGAACGCCTGCTGAACAAGGTGCTCAACGGGTTCGACAGTTCGCTGGAAAAAATCCCGGCGGAGCGCGTCAAGGCGATGCTCGCCGAATACCGCCTCGAACTGATCGAAGACTTGCTTGAAGACATCGGCCTGGGCAATCGCATGGCTTATGTGGTGGCTCGCCGCCTGCTCGGCGAAGGTGAGCAATTGCCAAGTCCGGAAGGTCCCCTGGCGATTCGCGGTACCGAAGGCCTGGTCCTCAGCTACGCCAAGTGCTGCACGCCGATCCCGGGCGACCCGATCGTCGGCCACCTCTCCGCCGGCAAAGGCATGGTCGTGCACCTGGACAACTGCCGCAACATCAGCGAAATCCGCCACAACCCGGAAAAATGCATCCAGCTCTCGTGGGCCAAGGATGTCACCGGCGAATTCAACGTCGAACTGCGCGTCGAGCTGGAACACCAGCGCGGCCTGATCGCCCTGCTGGCCAGCAGCGTCAACGCAGCTGACGGCAACATCGAAAAAATCAGCATGGATGAACGCGATGGTCGCATCAGCGTGGTCCAACTGGTGGTCAGCGTACACGACCGTGTGCACCTGGCCCGCGTGATCAAGAAACTGCGCGCCCTGACCGGGGTGATTCGCATCACCCGCATGCGCGCGTAGCTAGCCCCCAAAGCCAAGCCCTTACAAGGAGTCATAGATGACCAAGACTGTTATCACCAGCGACAAAGCCCCGGCCGCCATCGGCACTTACTCCCAGGCGATCAAGGCTGGCAACACCGTGTACATGTCGGGCCAGATTCCCCTGGACCCAAAAACCATGGAACTGGTCGAAGGCTTCGAAGCCCAGACCGTCCAGGTGTTCGAGAACCTCAAGGCCGTGGCTGAAGCCGCCGGCGGTTCGTTCAAGGACATCGTCAAACTGAACATCTTCCTCACCGACCTGAGCCATTTCGCCAAGGTCAACGAGATCATGGGCAAGTATTTCGACCAGCCTTACCCTGCCCGCGCCGCCATCGGCGTTGCAGCCCTGCCAAAGGGTTCGCAGGTTGAGATGGATGCCATCCTGGTCATCGAGTAATACGTCCGGCGCAGCCCTCTGAAGGCTGCGCCGCTGCCGTATGTATAAAAGCGTTTTGAAAGGATTCCACCATGCGCGCTGCGCTAGCCCTCTCGCTGGTCGCCCTACTCCTGGGCGGTTGTGCCAGCAACCCTGCCGACCGTGACATCAGTGGCACCTGGATCAACCAGGCGGCGATCGATGCTGCGGCCAAAGGCGGCCCCCTGCGTGAAGCCCTCCAGGCCTATGGTCCGAACCTGGAATGGGACGTCAACACCAAGGCCAGTCAGGCCCGCTACACCAATGGTTTTGAAAATGTCGAAGGCAAGTTGTTGGGCGAAGAGTCCGGCGCCTGGAAAGTCGACTTTTATGGCAGCTCTGCCAGCGAGCTCAAGCGCGACGGCAAGCAACTGAGCCAGGCCGCCAGCGACAACGAACCTGAGCAGGTCTTCGACCGGGCGCAGATTCCGGTTCCGGATGGCGCGCCGATGGGCGCCAGCTTCGAACGCGCGCTGTATTCGGCGTACATGGGCGGTAGCTGGAAGGTCGTCAGCGGTCCCGGCGAAGGCAATAGCGTGCAGTTCCAGGCCGACGGCCAGGTTATCGGGCTGCCGGAAGCCGATCGCTACGCCCTGTGCCTGGCGGGTGATTGCGCGTCGATGAGCGGAGGCAACGACAACATGTGGTTGCAAATCAACGGACAGGGAAATCCCTGGATCTTTGCGCGCAAAGGCAAGGAACTGGAAATTTTCCAGGCCGTGAATTCTGCCCAGGCAGACGAAATGCCCCAGTACGCACCGGGCAATCGTAAGTGGTTGCTGGAAAAGCAGTAAGCACACATGTGCCATGTGGGAGCGAGCCTGCTCGCGAAGCGGTGTGTCAGACAACATGACTGTTGGATGTTACGGCCTCTTCGCGAGCAGGCTCGCTCCCACAAACGGTTCGGGTACCTGGCAGTTAACCGTTCCCTTCGATTATCGCGGCATACCCCTCGCGAAAGCTCGGATACTTCGGCGTCCAACCCAACGCCCTAGCCCGTGCATTGCTACAACGCTTGCTCCCGGTGCGGCGCACCGTGGCGTCCTCCGCCCATTCGGTCACACCCAGATACTCGCGCAACCAGCCCACCACATCCGCCAGGGCCGCGGGCGCGTCATCAACGCCTATATAGACGTCATCCAGTGCCTCGCCACGCCGATCCGCCTCCAGCAGACAGGCCATCAACCCCGCGGCGTCATCGGCATGAATTCGATTGGCGAACAGCGGCGGATCGACCGCCACGCGATACCCCCGGCGAACCTGAGTCAGCAGCCACTCACGACCCGGGCCGTAGATACCGGTCAGTCGCACAATGCTGGCCGGGATGCCGCTGTTGAGGGCAATTTGCTCGGCCTCGAGCATCACCCGCCCTGAATAACCCGCCGCCACGGTCGGCGAAGTCTCGTCAATCCACTCGCCCTGCTGCTGACCGTAGACACTGCTGCTGGAAACGAACAGCAGGCGATTGGGCACCTGCCCGTAATCGCCCAGCCACTCCAGCACATGCTGCAGGCCCTGGACATAAGCGGCGCGGTAGCCGGCCTCATCGTGATCGGTGGCAGCCGCGCAATACACCAGGTAATCCACCGCACCGATCGGCCAGGTCGCCGGGCAGTCTTTGTCGAACAAGTCGCCGGCCACCCCGACAACCCCATTTGGCAGGCGTGAAACGTCGCGGCGCAGGCCATGGACCTCCCACCCGCCAGCCAACAATTGCGTGGCCAGGCGACTGCCGACATCACCACAGCCGGCGATCAAAACAGAGGGCGCGGACATCAGAAAACTCTCCTCGAAAATGGACAAACTAGCGCCGGCAATGGACGAGCGGCTAGTAATGCAGGAAAAAAAGAGACTCTATTACTTCTGTTAACAAGAATTAATTGCAATAATACTGGCCACTTTGTTCTCGGCCTCACGAGGCCTGGAAGAACATCAACCGTCTTTTTCTCTCAGGTCCGGCCCAGCATGACACGAAATCAACTCTTCGCTTCGCCTACCAAACGACCTCGCGCCTGGAACGCGGTGGCCGCCTTGCTACTCAGCCTGGTGCTGGCGCCGACCGCCGCATTGGCTGATGCACAAGCGCCCGTCGCCCCGGCTGCCGCCTCCGCACCTGCTCCAACCAATCACGTCGCTCCGGCGGTGACCCCGGCCGCGACCGATCCTGCCCAGGCAGTACCGGCAGACACTCTCGGTGAAGACACTCCCGAAGTCCTCGAAGCTGACAACAGCTTGGGCATGGCCCATGACCTGTCGCCGTGGGGCATGTACCAGAACGCTGACATCATCGTGAAAATCGTGATGATCGGCCTGGCCATCGCTTCGATCATTACCTGGACCATCTGGATTGCCAAAGGCTTCGAGCTAATGGGCGCCAAGCGTCGCCTGCGCACTGAAATCGCGCACCTGAAAAAAGCCGCCACGCTCAAGGAAGCCGCCGCATCGGCGACCAAACCAGGCACCCTGGCCAACCTGCTGGTCCATGACGCCCTGGAAGAAATGCATTTGTCGGCGAGCAGCCGTGAGAAAGAAGGCATCAAGGAACGCGTCAGCTTCCGCCTTGAGCGCCTGGTGGCCGCCTGCGGCCGCAACATGAGCAGCGGCACCGGCGTACTCGCCACCATCGGTTCCACTGCGCCGTTCGTCGGTCTGTTTGGCACCGTATGGGGCATCATGAACAGCTTCATCGGCATCGCCAAGACCCAGACCACCAACCTGGCCGTTGTCGCCCCCGGCATCGCCGAAGCCCTGCTGGCAACCGCCCTGGGCCTGGTGGCAGCGATCCCGGCGGTCGTGATCTACAACGTATTCGCCCGCTCCATCGCCGGCTACAAGGCGCAAGTATCCGACGCGTCGGCAGAGGTCCTGCTGCTGGTCAGCCGCGACCTCGACCACCAGCCTGAGCGCAGCTCGCATCCGCACATGGTGAAAGTGGGGTAATCGGCCATGGGCCTGCATTTGAAAGAAGGGGCAGACGACGATCTGTCCGAGAACCACGAAATCAACGTCACGCCGTTCATCGACGTGATGCTGGTGCTGCTGATCATCTTCATGGTGGCGGCCCCGCTGGCCACCGTGGACATCAAGGTCGACCTGCCCGCATCCACCGCCAAACCGGCGCCGCGGCCAGAGAAACCTGTGTTCCTTAGCGTCAAGGCTGACCAGCGCCTGTTCCTTGGCGAAGATGAAGTGAAGGCCGAAACACTCGGCGCTACGCTCGACGCCAGGACGCAGGGCAAGAAAGACACGACGATCTTCTTCCAGGCCGATAAAGGCGTGGATTACGGCGACTTGATGAGCGTGATGGACAATCTGCGCGCCGCCGGTTACCTGAAGGTGGGCTTGGTCGGACTTGAGACGGCAGCCAAGAAATGATCACTACGCGCCATAAACTGACGCGTTACAGCGGTAGCCTGGCGATCGTGCTGGGCGTTCACGCAGTGGCGATCGCGCTGGCCGTGAACTGGACTGCCCACCCGCCCATCGAATTGCCGCCCCAGGCAATGATGGTCGAGCTGGCACCGGTTCCCGCCCCGCCACCGCCTGCACCGCCTAAGGTCGTCACGCCTCCACAGCCGCCCGCTCCGGTTGAAGAACTGCCGATACCCAAGCTTGCCGAAGCGCCGAAGGCCGAGATTGCCGTGCCCAAGCCGGTCAAGCCCAAGCCGAAGCCGCAACCGCCCAAGCCGGTAGAGAAAAAGCCCGAGCCGCCAAAGGAAAAACCGTCGGAAGCCAAGCCAAGTGACGCCCAACCGACTCAGGCCCCTACGGAGAAATCCGCCCAGCCTGCGTCGAGCCCATCCCCGGCTCAACTGGCCGCCAAAGCCAGCTGGCAAGGCACCTTGCTCGCCCACCTTGCCAAGTACAAGAAGTATCCGGCCAGTGCTCAGGCACGGGGCAAGGAAGGCATGAACCGGCTGCGCTTCGTGGTGGATGCCGAAGGCAACGTGCTGTCGTTCGAACTGGTGGGCGCCTCCGGCACTGCGGATCTGGACCGGGCAACCCTGGAAATGATCCGCCGGGCCCAACCGCTGCCCAAGCCACCGGCAGACATGCTGACCAATGGCTCCATCGAAATTGTTGCTCCGTTTGTTTATTCGCTGGAAAAGCGTCGGCGCTAAAAGCAACAAATCAAAAGATCGCAGCCTGCGGCAGCGCCTTCAGGGATCACGTTAACCCGTGAAGGCGCTGCCGCAGGCTGCGATCTTTTTTGCCTTTTGCATTGCCCTGTGTCGCGCGATACACGCAGTCTGATAACGTGCGTCTATCGATTGCAGCCGGTATGCTTGGCTCGCAACTTCATGGACGCTTGCTATGACCCTCACTGAATTACGCTACATCGTAACCCTCGCCCAAGAACAGCACTTCGGCCATGCCGCCGAGCGCTGTCACGTCAGCCAGCCAACCCTGTCGGTGGGCGTGAAAAAGCTTGAAGACGAACTCGGTGTGCTGATTTTCGAGCGCAGCAAAAGCGCCGTGCGCTTGACCCCGGTCGGCGAAGGCATCGTTGCCCAGGCGCAAAAGGTGCTTGAGCAGGCCCAAGGCATCCGCGAACTGGCCCAGGCCGGCAAGAACCAGCTGACCGCGCCACTGAAGGTCGGCGCGATCTATACCGTCGGCCCGTACCTGTTCCCGCACCTGATTCCGCAACTGCACCGGGTTGCCCCGCAGATGCCGTTGTACATAGAGGAAAACTTCACCCACGTGCTGCGTGACAAACTGCGCAACGGCGAACTCGACGCGATCATTATCGCGCTGCCGTTCAACGAAGCCGACGTGCTGACCTTGCAGCTCTATGACGAACCGTTCTATGTCCTGATGCCGGCTCAACACCCGTGGACACAGAAAGAATCCATCGACGCCAGCCTGCTCAACGACAAGAGTCTGCTGCTGCTCGGCGAAGGCCATTGCTTCCGCGACCAGGTACTCGAAGCCTGCCCGACCCTGACCAAAGGCAACGACGGCGCCAAGCACACCACCGTGGAGTCCAGCTCACTGGAAACCATCCGCCACATGGTGGCTTCCGGCCTTGGCATTTCGATCCTGCCGCTGTCGGCAGTCGACAGCCATCACTACGCCCCCGGCGTGATCGAAGTTCGCCCGCTGTCGGCGCCAGTGCCCTATCGCACCGTGGCCATCGCCTGGCGTGCGAGCTTCCCGCGGCCGAAGGCCATTGAAATCCTCGCTGACTCCATTCGCCTGTGCTCGGTGGCTAAACCCGCAGCACCGGTGACGGCCGGTTAAGCAACGCCATGACCGAGTTGTCGCAAGTGTCGGTGACGGCGCTCAAGGGCGTCGGCGAAGCCATGGCCGAAAAACTGGCCAAGGTCGGCCTGGAAAACCTCCAGGACGTTCTGTTTCACCTGCCGCTGCGCTACCAGGATCGAACCCGGGTGGTGCCGATCGGCCACTTGCGACCGGGACAGGACGCCGTGGTCGAAGGCACCGTCAGCGGCGCCGACGTGGTCATGGGCCGGCGCCGTAGCCTCGTCGTGCGCATGCAGGACGGCACCGGCGGCCTGAGCCTGCGCTTCTATCATTTCAGCAATGCACAGAAAGAAGGTCTCAAGCGCGGCACGCGGATTCGCTGCTATGGCGAAGTGCGGCCCGGCGCCTCGGGCCTGGAGATCTACCACCCGGAATACCGCGCCATCACCGGCGACGAACCGCCGCCTGTGGATGAAACCCTGACCCCGGTGTACCCGCTCACCGAAGGCCTGACCCAACAGCGCCTGCGCCAGCTGTGCATGCAAACCCTGACCCTGCTTGGCCCCAGCAGCCTGCCCGACTGGTTGCCAAAGGAGCTGGCCCGCGATTACCAACTCGCGCCCCTGGCCGATGCCATCCGCTACCTGCATAACCCGCCGGCCGATGCCGACGTCGACGAACTCGCCCTGGGTCATCACTGGGCCCAGCATCGTCTGGCCTTCGAAGAACTGCTGACCCATCAACTGTCCCAGCAACGCCTGCGCGAGAGCATGCGTTCGCTGCGCGCGCCGGCAATGCCCAAGGCCGCCCGACTGCCGGGAAAGTACCTGGCCAATCTCGGCTTCAGCCCCACGGGTGCACAGCAGCGGGTCGGCAACGAAATCGCCTACGACCTCAGCCAGCACGAGCCGATGCTGCGCCTGATCCAAGGTGACGTCGGCGCCGGTAAAACGGTGGTCGCCGCCCTTGCCGCACTGCAGGCGCTGGAGGCGGGTTATCAGGTCGCGTTGATGGCGCCGACCGAGATCCTCGCCGAACAGCACTTCATCACCTTCAAGCGCTGGCTCGAACCGCTGGGCATTGAAGTCGCCTGGCTGGCTGGCAAGCTCAAGGGCAAGAACCGCGTCGCCGCGCTGGAACAGATCGCCAGCGGCACACCCATGGTGGTCGGCACCCACGCGTTGTTCCAGGATGAAGTGCAGTTCAAGAACCTGGCGCTGGTGATCATCGACGAACAACACCGCTTTGGCGTCCAGCAGCGTCTGGCGCTTCGGCAGAAAGGCGTCGGCGGACGCATGTGCCCGCATCAACTGATCATGACCGCCACGCCGATTCCACGCACCCTGGCGATGAGCGCCTACGCCGACCTCGACACCTCGATCCTCGACGAATTGCCGCCTGGTCGCACCCCGGTCAACACCGTGCTGGTCACCGACACCCGCCGCGTCGAAGTCATCGAACGAGTGCGCAGCGCTTGCGCCGAAGGGCGTCAGGCCTACTGGGTATGCACGCTGATCGAAGAGTCGGAAGAGCTGACCTGCCAGGCCGCGCAAACCACTTACGAAGACCTCACCGCAGCCCTCGGCGAGTTGAAAGTGGGGCTGATTCACGGCCGCATGAAGCCTGCCGAAAAAGCCGAGGTAATGGCCCAGTTCAAGGCTGGCAACCTGCAGCTGCTGGTGGCCACCACCGTGATCGAAGTCGGCGTGGACGTGCCCAACGCCAGCCTGATGATCATCGAAAACCCCGAACGCCTGGGCCTGGCGCAACTGCACCAGTTGCGCGGCCGCGTCGGACGGGGCAGTGCGGTCAGCCATTGCGTGCTGCTTTACCATCCGCCGTTGTCGCAGATCGGACGCCAGCGGCTGGGTATCATGCGCGAAACAAACGACGGCTTCGTGATCGCCGAAAAAGACCTCGAGCTGCGCGGCCCTGGCGAAATGCTCGGCACACGACAGACCGGCCTGCTCCAATTCAAGGTCGCCGACCTGATGCGCGACGCCGATTTGCTACCCGCCGTACGCGATGCCGCCCAAGCCCTGCTGGAACGCTGGCCCGACCATGTCAGCCCGCTACTCGACCGCTGGTTGCGCCATGGGCAGCAATACGGCCAAGTGTGAGCACCGTCTCAGTTTCCAGGCCATGGTTTTGAGCAAGCTGGTTATACTCCTGAAATTGTTTTGAAACGGATACAGACCATGACCGAAGTTGCACTCGCACCCGCCATTCCGCACGCTCCATCGGTCATTCGTCTGTTGCTGGATAAAATGGGCATCGCTTTCGAAGAAGTGCTCGACCATCACGGCCTCAATGCCGCGCGCAAAGTCCAGGCCGTGCTGCTCGATGACAGTGTCGGCTCGCTGATGGTGCTGTACCCGCAGAGCCAATTGCTGGACCTCAATCGCCTGACCGAACTCACCGGCCGGCGCCTCACGGCCGTGTCGACCGAGCGTCTGGAGAAAATGCTCGGCAAACACAACCTGAGCCTGATGCCGGGCTTGCCATCGCTGACCAGCTCGCCGTGCCTGTATGAAGAAAGCCTGTTGCGCGAGCCCATGCTGCTGGTCAACTCGGGTGAGCCGGGCGTACTGCTGGAGATCACCAGTGAAGCCTTCCGGTCCATGCTGAGCAAGGCCAGCGCCGCCAACTTCGGCGAGAACCTGAGCAGCATCCGCCCCAACCTCGATCGCCCCGACGATGACCGTGAGGAAATTTCCCAGGCCGTCCAGGCGTTTACCGCACGACGTATCCAGCAACGACTGGAAGCGACCATCGAGATTCCGCCGCTGGCCGAAACGGCACAGAAGATCATCAAGCTGCGTGTCGATCCCGACGCCACCATCGACGACATTACCGGCGTGGTCGAAACCGACCCGGCGCTGGCCGCACAAGTGGTGAGTTGGGCTGCATCGCCCTACTACGCCTCACCGGGCAAGATTCGCTCGGTAGAAGACGCGATCGTCCGGGTATTGGGTTTCGACCTGGTGATCAACCTGGCGCTGGGGCTGGCCCTGGGCAAAACCTTGAGCCTGCCCAAGGACCAGCCGCAACACAGCACACCTTACTGGCAGCAATCGATCTACACGGCTGCGGTCATCGAAGGCCTGACCCGCGCCATGCCTCGCACCCAGCGCCCGGAAGCGGGCCTGACTTACCTCGCGGGCCTGCTGCACAACTTCGGCTACCTGTTGCTGGCCCACGTATTCCCACCGCACTTCTCGCTGATCTGCAGGCACCTGGAGGTCAACCCGCACCTGTGCCACAGCTTTGTGGAGCAACACCTGCTCGGCATCAGCCGTGAACAGATCGGCTCATGGCTGATGCGCTACTGGGACATGCCGGAAGAACTGACCACCGCGCTGCGCTTCCAGCACGACCCAGGCTACGACGGCACCTTCGCCGAGTACCCGAACCTGGTGTGCCTGGCCGTGCGCCTGCTGCGCAGCCGCGGCATCGGCTCGGGACCGGACGAAGGCATCCCCGACGCCCTGCTCGAACGCCTCGGCCTCAGCCGTGCCAAGGCCGAGGACGTCGTTAGCAAAGTGCTTGAGGCTGAAGTGCTTCTGCGCGAACTGGCCTCACAATTCAGTCAGGGATAAAAAAACCGCTCTCACATCAGGGTAATGTGGAGCGGCTTTTGTGGTCCGGTATCACCCCAAGTAACGTACTGCACTATTGCCTCTACCAAGAACAACTATTTTGTTATCGACCGTCAACTCGCTGCTGCGAACACCTACCTGTCCAAGTGCGCGGAAGACAACCCACCCTTCGTCTCCAAAAGTCAGATCGAGAGAGCCAGTAAGGTCATAACGAGCAGCGACCAAGTAACCAGCATCGCCAGGTCCGGTGACGATGATCTTTTTATCTTGCTGCAGGACACAACTAGAAAATAACAAATCTGACAATAAATCGGCGTACAACGGCTCCCCTTTGTTGAAAATCAGATTAAAGCTACCGCCAGCATTTAGAACGGTTATCAACCCTTGATTTGCACCGTCTTTTTTAGCTTCGCCAGACGCTATAATCAGCCCATCGTCTCTTACCGCCAAAGAAGTAACAATAGACTTTCGGTCATCAGCTTTACTGCGAATCAGCACTGTTCCACGGTCGCCGAATGAGGTATCAGCACTTCCACTTTGGTTATAGCGAATAACAAAGGCACCACCCAGGAAGCCACCAACGGGGAAAGTCGTCGCACCGACTAATACGCCGTCCCCATGGACTGCCAAAGACCCGAGGCGAATGCTAAAACCATCGTCTTGTGCCCTAAGCACGGTGTAACCGCCATTGAAGGTCTCATCCAGCGAACCGTCTTCATCAAGGCGAAAAACTATTCCCTTGAAACCTTCATCATCGGTGGTAATACCCGCGCTCAAATAGATTTTTGCGTGTAGCTCGGAAAAAGCCAACCATTCCTCGGAAAAAAAGTTACCCTCCGCACTGTTTTCCCTTTCACTGCCATTAAAAAACCTGACGCCACTTTCAATACTGGCGCCAGCAACATCTGCAATATTAATCGTGGCGATGCCGTTATCACCAAAAGAATTATCAAAACTTCCGTCTTCTAGCAACCGAATGATATATTTCTTGGTACTGACCGCACCCGTCTGGTAGGCTGCGATCAGGTATTTCCCACTGTTTAATGCAACAATTCGTCTGGGAAACATACCGAGTCCGCGAATAGGCAGCTCAACCACACCGCGCTCCCCGAACGACTCATCAAACTCTCCCGCCTCATTAAACCTTGCCACCGTAAATTTCTTTTGGTGGTTCGATCCTGTTACAACGATCAATTTCTTATCCGGCAGAGCGGCCATCCCGCGTGTCATGTCCGGCAGTTCTCCCAGGCCACCGTTACCAAAGGAAAGATCAAGATTGCCCGCGGTTGCCGCGCCTGATACCTGAATCATGATTTTGCTCCATCAAGTTGTCTGAGAGATCCACCATGGATCTCAAGCTTGAGTAGAACTCCACGCGCACAATTCGCCACCTGACAGAAATAACAGTCAGAGTGTCGTTAACGGACCTTTTTCGGCTTCAAATATTTGGTCAACCCCTGAAACCAGATCACTAGCGCCGGGTTGCCCTTGATCTGAATCGACTTGTCCTGGATCCCCGTCATGAACGCCAGCTGCTTGTTCTTGGCCTGCATCGTGGCAAAGCCGTAGGCGGCGTCCTTGAAGGCAATCGCAAACGCCGGTTCGGCGTGCACACCCGCCTTGCTGGTAATGCGCTGATCTTTAACCTGGAAGTGCCGAGCGACTTTCCCGTCCAGGGTCTGCAGCTGAAACACCAACGCCTTGTCACCTAACTGCTGCTGGAACGCAGGATTGGAGCGACTGGCCCTGCCCATCATTACACCCAGCATCCACAGCAGAAAACGAAATTTCATGCGCACAGCCTCAAGAGATAAATGAACGGCCGGCGCAGTGTAGCGATTAAAAGCCAGAATGCCACCTTTGAGTTACGTTAGGAGAAGATGCCCTGTTTTTTGACGCCGATGACTACCAAGTCACTGTCGAAACATCTTCTCCAGGCGTCACGCCGGATGCGAAGGGGCGACATTATCCAACACCCGATTCACCGCCAACTCACCGAGCATGATCACCTGCTGCAACGCCAGCATCGTGCTGCGATGCGCCCCTTCCAGCATCGCGGCGATTTCACTGGCCATCACATTCGCCGACGCCAACGACTCACAGGCGTGGGCCAATAGCGTCTCATTGTCGATGTCAGGCGCCACGACAAAGATCGTGTTGGGCGTATGCACCCCGCTCATTACCAGAGGATTGGGTTTCAGATAATGGTCCAGGGCGCGATTGGCGGCATGATGCAACTTTCTAGAAGTCGCCGAGATGTACGGCGTAGTGCTTTCGGCTATTGAACCGGAGGGCAATTCGTTGATCTTGGGCATGGTGAATCTCCGAGGAATATTGGGAGTGACCACGCTAACCTTCGCGCTTCCGAAGGCCAACCTTAAAAAAGCGTCGGATGCTTCCTCGATTTTGTAAGGGAATTAATCATTTTTCAGTTGTGTTTAACGAATCCAAACTCGCCGTTTGGATGCACACGCCCTATAACCTCGCGGATAGTTTGGCACCTTCAATTCGATGTTGCCGACACACCGCTTTCGCTGGCACGCCAGCTCCTGCAAGGGTCGGCGTCGTGACAAAAAAATGGGCACCCAACCCGGTTGGCGTGCCCATTTTTCAGCAACCCCACAAAGGGGAATGCGAATTACGGATTAACGCTATCTTTCAGCGACTTACCCGGCTTGAACGCAACTGTGTTGCTGGCCTTGATTTTAACCGGCTCACCGGTTTGCGGGTTTTTGCCGGTGCGGGCACCGCGGTGGCGTTGCAGGAAGGTGCCGAAACCGACCAGCGTCACGCTGTCTTTGCGGTGCAGGGCGCCGGTGATTTCTTCGAGAACGGCGTTGAGGACGCGGTTGGCCTGCTCTTTGGTGAGATCTGCTTTTTCAGCAATGGCTGCGGCGAGTTCTGGTTTACGCATATTAGTGAAGCCCCTTTGACGGTTTTTTGTTGTTATGTCCGTGCTGCTCTCTGTGGAGCAGCGCCCAAAGCGCCGCAGGTGCTCTACTCTGCGGCAGACGGGAGTGAGGATGGCACGCAGAGAGGAGCCGCGCCAGTGTCGGCGCGGCCAATGTATGGGCAAAAGGGGGGTGATTCCGACAGAACGACCGGTATTTACGCCAGCAGTGCCGGAAGCTCTTTATTGAGGGCCAGTTTCTCCATCACGGCCGCGCCTGTCAGGGCATAACCGAGCAGTTTGCCGTTGGTATCGCGGCATAAAACCTTGATATCTGCGCCCTGTCCTTCGACCGTCCAGACGCCCTCCGAGCCCCGTGGTGGCGGTGATACGACCAATGGGCAGACCGGAGTTTTCACCGTAATAGGCATAGGGCCGTAGGTGACTGCCGTCGGGTTGCCAGCGAGAGTCTGGGCCAGCGCTCTCGCACAGCTCATCAGGGGCATGACGTACAACAGATTCAGCCCATCGACCTCGGCGCAGTCACCCAGCGCGAAGATGTTGGCGTGGGAGGTTTTCAGGTGGCGGTCGACCATCACACCACGATTGACCTGCAAGCCTGCAGCCGCCGCCAGGTCGATACGCGGACGCAGGCCAATGGCCGAGACCACCACGTCGCACGGGATGACCTGACCGTCGGAAAGATGGGCTTCCAGGCCTTCAGAAACCCGCTGCAGACGATTGAGCACCGGACCGAGATGGAAGCGTGCACCCAGGCTTTCAAGACCGGCCTGGACCGCTGCGGCCGCGGCCGGGTGCAACAGGGTCGGCATGACCTGTTCGCACGGCGCAACCAGTTGCACCTCGTAGCCACCCAGGGTCAGGTCGTTGGCGAATTCGCAGCCGATCAGGCCGGCGCCCAGCAACAACACCCGATGCTTGCCGGCCGCTGCCGCGCGAAAACGCGCGTAATCTTCCAGGTCGTTGATCGGGAACACACAATCCGCCGCGTCACCTTCGATGGGCACGCGCACGGTTTCGGCGCCCCAGGCCAACACCAGGTCACGATAGATCACCGCTTCCTCGCCGATCCACAGGCGCTTGTGGCCGGGGTCTATGCCACTGATGCGGGTATGCGTACGCACTTCGGCCTTCAATTGCTCGGCCATCGCACCCGGTTCGGCCATGCTCAGGCCATCGGCATCCTTGTTTTTGCCAAAACCGGTGGAGAGCATCGGCTTGGAGTAAGAGCGCCCGTCATCGGCGGTAATCAGCAGCAGCGGGGTTTCGCCATCAAGTTTGCGAAACTCGCGAGCCAGGTTGTAGCCAGCCAGCCCGGTGCCGACAATCACGACAGGTGCGTTCATTCCTTACTCCTCTAAGTGTCTTAGTTGATTTCGATCATTTCGAAATCCATTTTGCCTACACCGCAATCCGGGCACAGCCAGTCTTCCGGCACGTCCTGCCACAGGGTGCCCGGCGCGATGCCGTCATCGGGCCAACCGTCGGCTTCGTTATAGATCAGGCCGCAGACGATACATTGCCACTTTTTCATACAGGTACTTCCTCAAATTCAGGCTTTTACTGGCGCGAACAGTCGATGGATAAAACGCTGCTGTCCTGCTCAGGGCGTTTTGTACTGATGGGGCCAGTCAGATGCAAGCGTGATCGGCGCAACGGGCGCCCGGATCACTCAAACTTATTAGCTGACATGGTAAGCTCGCCGCCTCATTTGCTGCCAATAATGACTCACTGTGCCGCACTCAAAATCTCCTTTCTGGGTGACCAGAAGCCAACTCGCGCCCCTCCCCACCGCCTCGACCCTCGATTGGTTATTCGATGAAGGCTCGCTGACAAGACGCCTCATTCACCTGTCGAATGATGCATTCAGCGTCACGCCGCTGTTCGAAGGCTGGCAGCCCTTGCGCGCTGACGAATGTGCAGCCCTGGACCTGGCTGAAGGCAGTGAGGGTTGGGTGCGCGAGGTGTATCTGCGCGGTCATGGCCAGGCCTGGGTGTTTGCCCGAAGCGTCGCGGCACGCAGTGCGCTGCAGGGCGACGGCTTGCACATGGACGCGCTGGGCAGCCGTTCGCTGGGCGAATTGCTGTTTTGCGATCATGCCTTTCAGCGCCGGGCCATCGAGGTTTGTCACTATCCTCAGGCATGGCTGCCGACGGAAGTGCGAACACCTGGGTTGTGGGGCCGTCGCTCGCGCTTCGACCGTGGCGCCTTGAGTGTGCTGGTGGCCGAGATCTTCCTGCCGACCCTGTGGAGCGTCGCCGGCGCCCATCCGGAGAATTGCTGATGTACCAGAGCCTGCTCAAGTCCTTGAACCGCGTGAATCCCCGGGCCTGGGATTTCATTCAGTTGACGCGCATGGACAAGCCGATCGGCATCTACCTGCTGCTGTGGCCGACGTTGTGGGCCCTGTGGATTGCCGGCAAGGGCTCGCCGTCCCTGGCCAATATCGTGATTTTCGTCCTTGGCGTGGTGCTGACCCGCGCGGGCGGCTGCGTGATCAATGATTGGGCGGACCGCAAGGTCGACGGCCATGTAAAACGCACCGAACAGCGGCCGCTGGTGAGCGGCAAGATCAGTTCCAGGGAAGCCTTGGTGTTCTTTGCGCTGTTGATGGGCGTGAGTTTCCTGTTGGTGCTGTGCACCAATGCCACCACTATATGGTTGTCCCTCGGCGGTCTGGCGCTGGCCTTCAGCTACCCGTTCATGAAGCGCTACACCTATTACCCACAGGTGGTGCTGGGCGCGGCGTTTTCCTGGGGCATGCCGATGGCGTTCACCGCCGAAACCGGTGAACTGCCGGCGGCAGCGTGGCTGCTGTACATCGCCAACCTGATGTGGACGGTGGGTTACGACACCTACTACGCGATGACCGACCGCGACGATGACTTGAAGATCGGCGTGAAGTCCACGGCGATCCTGTTTGGCGAGGCCGACCGCGTGATTATCCTGATCTTGCAGGGTCTGGCGTTGGGTTGCCTGTTGCTGGCCGGGTCGAAATTCGAGCTGGGGGGCTGGTTCCACCTGGGGCTTGCGGTGGCGGCGGGCTGTTTTGCCTGGGAGTTCTGGTACACCCGGAGCAAGGACCGCATGCGCTGTTTCAAAGCGTTTTTGCACAACCACTGGGCCGGGTTGGCAATTTTTGTCGGGATTGTGCTGGATTACGGGCTGCGTTGAGGATTTAAAAGATCGCAGCGTTCGGCAGCTCCAGGGGGCTGCGATCTTTTTTTGATTACGGTTACTTTTGCGACTCGTGCACGACGTGCCAGACGTCTTTCATTTTGTCGCCCTTCGCTTCTCCAGGCTTTTCGTCCTTCACAAAGGTGTACAGCGGTTTGCCGTCGTAAGCCCACTGCATCGTGCCGTCATCTCGCTTGATCGGGGTAAATTTTCCTTCGGCCTTGGCTCCGGCCGGAGCCATCATGGGTGGCCAATTCTTGGCACAATCATCATTACACATCGACTTGCCGCCCGAGTCCTTGTCGAACGTGTAAACGGTCATGCCTTTATCGTCGACCATCATGCCGCCCTTCATCATCGCCGGGTCGGCGGCGAAGGCCATGGTCGGCAGCGTTAGCGCAGCGGTGACCAGCAAAGCCTTCCAGGATTGAGCAATGTGTTTCATGGAAACCTTCCGTTTGTGGTAGTCAGGATTCGGACTTAGAGCTTAGTCCAGGTTCATGACAATCGCCGGGTGACTAAAATACTGTCACACGACTGCAATAATTCCGTTATCTAATGCGGCGCAAGACAGTTAAATGACAAGAGGATTAAGGCATGGTTGGCAGGAGCATTCTGATCGTCGACGACGAAGCGCCCATTCGCGAAATGATCGCCGTTGCGTTGGAAATGGCCGGCTATGACTGCCTGGAGGCGGAGAACTCCCAGCAGGCCCACGCCATTATCGTCGACCGCAAGCCGGACCTGATCCTGCTCGACTGGATGCTGCCCGGCACGTCCGGCATCGAGCTGGCCCGCCGCCTCAAGCGCGACGAGCTGACCGGGGACATCCCGATCATCATGCTCACCGCCAAGGGCGAAGAGGACAACAAGATCCAGGGCCTGGAAGTCGGCGCCGATGACTACATCACCAAACCCTTTTCCCCACGCGAGCTGGTCGCGCGCCTCAAGGCCGTGCTGCGCCGCGCCGGCCCTACCGATGGCGAAGCGCCAATCGAAGTGGGCGGCCTGCTGCTGGACCCGATCGGCCACCGCGTGACCATCGACGGCAAACCGGCGGAGATGGGACCGACCGAATACCGTCTGCTGCAGTTCTTCATGACCCACCAGGAACGCGCCTACACCCGTGGCCAGTTGCTGGACCAGGTCTGGGGCGGCAACGTGTATGTCGAGGAGCGCACCGTCGACGTGCATATCCGGCGCCTGCGCAAAGCCCTCGGCGATGCCTACGAAAACCTGGTACAAACCGTGCGCGGCACCGGCTATCGCTTTTCTACCAAAGCCTGATCCGGACGTTCACCGCCCGACAAGCTGACAAGGACGCGCTTTAACGTGAACCAAAACTGGCATGGCACCCTGATTCGCCACATGCTGCTGCTGGTCACCGCCTGCCTGGTGATCGGCCTGATCACCGGCTACTACGGCTGGAGCCTCGCCGCGGGACTTGGCGTTTACCTGGCCTGGACCCTCAGGCAACTGCTGCGCCTGCACGAATGGCTGCGCCTGCACAAACCCGATGAAGCGCCACCCGATGGCTACGGCCTGTGGGGCGAGGTGTTCGACAGCATCTATCACCTGCAACGTCGCGACCAGCGCGTTCGTGGACGCCTGCAAGCGGTCATCGACCGGGTCCAGGAGTCCACCGCCGCCTTGAAGGACGCGGTGGTCATGCTCGACAGCGACGGCAACCTGGAATGGTGGAACCGCGCCGCCGAGACCCTGCTGGGCCTCAAGACCCCGCAGGACAGCGGCCAGCCGGTGACGAACCTGGTGCGCCATCCGCGTTTCAAGGAATACTTCGAGCAGGACAGCTACGCCGAGCCGCTGGAAATCCCTTCGCCGACCAACGACCGGATGCGGATCCAGCTGTACATCACCCGCTACGGCAACAATGAGCACCTGATGCTGGTGCGTGACGTGACGCGCATCCATCAGTTGGAGCAGATGCGCAAAGACTTCATCGCCAACGTCTCCCACGAGCTGCGTACGCCGCTGACGGTGATCTGTGGCTATCTGGAAACCCTGCTCGATAACGTCGAGGAAGTGAACCCGCGATGGACCCGTGCCCTGCAGCAAATGCAGCAGCAAGGCGGGCGCATGCAGACCTTGCTCAACGACCTGCTGTTGCTGGCCAAACTGGAAGCCACCGATTACCCGTCGGACAACCAACCGGTGGCCATCGACGGCTTGCTGCAATCGATCAAGGGAGATGCTCAGCAGCTATCCGGCCAGAAAAACCAGAAAATCACTCTGGAGGCCGACCCGACGATTCTGCTCAAGGGCAGCGAAGCGGAGCTGCGCAGCGCGTTTTCCAACCTGGTGTTCAACGCGGTGAAATACACCCAGGCCGAAGGCAACATCCGCATTCGCTGGTGGGGCGATGAGCAAGGCGCGCACCTGAGCGTGCAGGATTCCGGGATCGGCATCGACAGCAAACACCTGCCGCGCCTGACCGAACGTTTCTACCGCGTCGACTCCAGCCGCAATTCCAACACCGGCGGCACCGGGCTGGGCCTGGCGATCGTCAAACACGTGCTGTTGCGCCACCGCGCGCGGATGGAAATCAGCAGCGTGCCCGGTCACGGCAGCACCTTTACCTGCCATTTCGCCCCTGCCCAGGTCAGCAAATCGAGAGTAATCAGCACCGCCGATTGATACCGGCCAGCACGCGCCACTAGGCAATCGAACAGTCAGCCGCTACATTGGCTGACTTGCGCCTGCACTTCAGGCGCACTTTTTTCTTTCCTTTCGATTACACGGAACCCGCAAAACTCCATCATGGACCCTTCCCCTGGCTTGACCCTCGCAACAATATTCGCCGACTTCGGCATGATTCTTTTTGCTCTGATCCTGGTGTTGCTCAACGGCTTTTTCGTTGCGGCGGAATTCGCCATGGTCAAGTTACGCTCGACCCGGGTCGAAGCCATCGCTGAACAACACGGCTGGCGCGGGCACATCCTGCGCACCGTGCACAGTCAGCTCGATGCTTACCTGTCGGCGTGCCAATTGGGTATCACCCTCGCCTCCCTCGGCCTGGGCTGGGTCGGTGAGCCGGCGTTCGCGCATATTCTCGAACCGGTGCTCGAGACGATCGGCGTACAGTCGGCGGAAGTGATCAAGGCCGTGTCGTTCTTCACCGCGTTCTTCATCATTTCGTACCTGCACATCGTGGTCGGCGAGCTTGCCCCGAAATCCTGGGCCATCCGCAAACCCGAATTGCTGTCGCTGTGGACCGCCGTGCCGCTGTACCTGTTCTACTGGGCCATGTACCCGGCCATTTACCTGCTCAACGCCAGCGCCAACCAGATCCTGCGCATCGCAGGGCAAGGCGAACCCGGCCCGCATCACGAGCACCATTACAGCCGTGAAGAACTGAAACTGATCCTGCACTCCAGCCGTGGCCAGGACCCGAGCGACCAAGGCATGCGCGTGCTGGCCTCGGCCGTGGAGATGGGCGAACTGGAAGTGGTCGACTGGGCCAATTCCCGTGAAGACCTGGTGACCCTGGAATTCAATGCGCCGCTCAAGGAAATCCTGGCGATGTTCCGTCGCCACAAGTTCAGCCGATACCCGGTGTATGACAGCGAGCGCCAGGAGTTCGTCGGCCTGCTGCACATCAAGGACCTGCTGCTTGAATTGGCGGCCCTGGACCATATTCCCGAGTCGTTCAACCTGGCCGAACTGACCCGCCCACTGGAGCGCGTGTCACGGCACATGCCGTTGTCGCAGTTGCTGGAGCAGTTCCGCAAGGGCGGCTCGCACTTCGCCGTGGTCGAGGAAGCCGATGGCAACATCATCGGTTACCTGACCATGGAAGACGTGCTGGAAGTGTTGGTCGGCGACATCCAGGATGAACACCGCAAGGCCGAACGCGGCATCCTTGCCTATCAGCCAGGCAAACTGCTGGTACGGGGCGATACGCCACTGTTCAAGGTCGAGCGGCTGCTGGGCATCGACCTCGATCACGTAGAAGCGGAAACGCTCGCAGGGTTGGTCTACGAAAGCCTCAAGCGCGTACCTGAAGAGGAAGAAGTGCTGGAAGTCGAAGGCCTGCGCATCATCATCAAGAAGATGAAAGGGCCGAAGATTGTGCTGGCCAAAGTGTTGATGCTCGATTGATGGGCTGATCCAGAGCCGAGTCGATCCCTTCGCGAGCAGGCTCGCTCCCACATTGGAATGCATTTCAACTGTGGGAGCGGGCTTGCTCGCGAAGACGTCAGGTCAGTCAACGCATTATTGCTTGCCCAACGCAAAGTTGGGCAGCGCCCCCATCGGCTGCTTGAACTGGTACGGGATCGACACCAGCCCCATCCCGGTATTGCGCTGCACCACGAAGTGCAGGTGTGGCCCACTGCTGTTGCCGGTATTGCCCGACAGCGCCAGTGGGCTGCCCACTGTCACCCGCTGCCCTTCTCGAACGCTGACCGAACCTTTTTGCAGGTGCAGGTAAACGCCCATCGTCCCGTCATCGTGCAGCACCCGGACGAAATTGCCCGACGGATCGGTACCGCGACCGGTCTGCCCGTTTTCGGTCTTCACCACCATCCCGCCCCGCGCGGCAACGATCGGCGTGCCTTCCGGCATGGCGATGTCGATGGCGTAGCGATTCCTCGGGCCGAAGTGGCTATATTGGCCTTCGGCGCCCTGGCTCACGCGAAACGGCCCGCCACGCCAGGGGTATGGGTATCGGTAGGCCACGGCAGCGCCTGCGGGGTCGCCCAGGGAATATTCGAACTTGGGAAGATACGCGAGCGGTTGTCCGGCCCTGATCGCCGTGAGCTGCGCCAGGCGAATGCTGCTGCGTAACGGCATCACCCGACGAATGGGTCGACTCGGCGCACCGCTGACGTTCTTCAACCCGGTAAAACTCAGTTCGATTTCCACTGGTGCATACAAATCATTGCGCACATAGACGCTGTCCACGCCGTCCTTTTTCATGATCACGAGGTACACCTGGCGCTCGAGGTTCTCGACCATGCGGTCGCGGAACGTGAACACGCTGGCGCCTTTGGTGGGGCGGTCGCTGTAGGAGACCACACCATTGGCGTCGGTGGACTTGTAGATGGTCACGGCCATGGCCGACGTCGAGGCGATGAACAGACCACAGAAAAACAGCAGGCGCGCGATCATGGGCGGGATTCTGTCGAGTCAGGTTTGGGTTTGAGCCTAGCAGGCGCAATGGACCTGTGAAGTCGGCAGATGTTCAGATGGATGTACGGTGATTTCGGGCTCTTCGCGAGCAGGCTCGCTCCCACAGGTCGGCGTTAATCCTGTAGGAGCGAGCTTGCTCGCGAAGGCGGTCTTAAGCGCCTGGAATAAAGTGCTTCTGCGCGGTACCACGGGCAATCAATCGCGAGATGTAGTCGAGCTTCTGCGCATCCTGATCGACGAAGCGGAAGGTCAGCTGCAGCCAGTCGCTGTCAGGCTTGGGCTCGTGGGCCACCACGGCGTGCAGGTAACCGTTCAGACGGGCCACTTCGGCACTGTCGCCCTGCTCCAGGTCCAGTACGGCGCTGTCGAGGATCTGCGGCAGGCTGTCGGTGCGCTTGACCACCAGCAGCGCTTCCTTGAGGCTCAGCGCCTTGATCACGCACGGCTGGATGCCATTGGGCAGCCGCAGCTGACCCTGGCCACGCCCGCCGCCAGCAGCAACCATCGCAGCCTTGACCGGGGGGCTGTTGAGCAAGCCTGGGGACGCTGCCGCAGGCGCTGGAGCACTCACGGCAGGCTTGCCGCCGGTCAATGCGTTCAGGGTGTCGTTACCGAACGCCGAGATCGTCTTGGTCGCCGCCACGCTGGTCAAGCTGTCGAGCTTGCCGACCTTGTGCAGCGCCTGCTTGACCTTGGTGATCAGTTGCTCGTTGGTGAAGGGTTTGCTGACATAGCCGGAAACGCCGGCCTGGATCGCCTGGACGACGTTGTCCTTGTCGCCGCGACTGGTCACCATCACGAATGGCATGCCCTTGAGGTTGTCTTGCTCGCGGCACCAGGTCAGCAGTTCCAGGCCCGACATCTCCGGCATTTCCCAATCGCACAGCACCAGGTCGAATGCCTCCCTGGCCAGCAGCGACTGAGCCTTACGGCCGTTGACCGCGTCTTCGATGCGCATGCCCGGAAAATAGTTGCGCAGGCATTTCTTCACCAGGTCACGAATGAACGCAGCATCGTCCACGACCAACACACTGACCTTACTCATCCACAACCCCTTTAAAAAATCCCGGTGACCCCCAAACGAAAACGCCCGGCCAATAGGCCGGGCGCTTTAGTTGGGCAATCTTACTTATCGTCAGATTTGCCCGGAACATTAGCGGTTTCGCCGCTGGTCCCTTCAACTTCTTCCTTCATGCGCTTGAGGCCCAGGTGACGGACGTCAGTGCCGCGCACCAGATAGATCACCAGCTCCGAGATATTGCGCGCGTGGTCGCCAATACGCTCCAGCGAACGCAGGACCCAGATGATGCTCAAGACCCGCGAGATAGAGCGCGGGTCTTCCATCATGTAGGTCGCCAGCTCACGCAGGGCGGTCTTGTACTCGCGGTCGATGATCTTGTCGTACTGCGCCACCGACAACGCCAGGTCGGCGTCGAAACGGGCAAAGGCATCCAGCGCATCACGGACCATGTTGCGCACCTGGTCGCCGATGTGGCGCACTTCGACATAACCGCGCGGCGCTTCGCCTTCTTCGCACAGCTGGATGGCGCGACGGGCGATCTTGGTCGCTTCGTCACCGATGCGCTCCAGGTCGATCACCGACTTGGAAATACTGATGATCAAACGCAAGTCGGACGCCGCCGGCTGCCGACGGGCCAGGATGCGCAGGCATTCTTCGTCGATGTTGCGTTCCATCTGGTTGATCTGGTCGTCGATCTCGCGCACCTGCTGGGCCAAGCCGGAGTCGGCCTCGATCAGCGCGGTGACCGCGTCGTTGACCTGTTTTTCGACCAGCCCGCCCATAGCCAGGAGGTGGCTGCGAACTTCCTCCAGCTCAGCGTTGAACTGCGCGGAGATGTGATGGGTAAGGCCTTCTTTACTAATCATGTTGGCGTCCTTGGAGCGTCCGGTAAGGTGCGGTGGACCGCAGCGTCAGTTCAGTGAGCAACAACCGCGTCCTAGCCGTAGCGACCAGTGATGTAGTCTTCGGTCTGCTTCTTCGCCGGATTGGTGAACAGGGTATCGGTGTCGCCGAATTCCACCAGTTTGCCCATGTACATGAACGCCGTGTAGTCGGAAACCCGAGCGGCTTGTTGCATGTTGTGGGTCACGATGACAATGGTGAACTTCGATTTCAGTTCGTAGATCAGCTCTTCGACTTTCAGCGTCGAGATCGGATCGAGTGCCGAGCAGGGTTCGTCGAGCAGCAGCACTTCCGGTTCCACGGCGATGGTGCGGGCGATCACCAGACGTTGTTGCTGACCACCGGACAGGCCCAGTGCCGACTCGTGCAGACGGTCCTTGACCTCATCCCACAGTGCCGCGCCTTTCAATGCCCACTCAACGGCTTCGTCCAATACGCGCTTCTTGTTGATGCCCTGGATGCGCAGGCCGTAGACCACGTTTTCGTAGATGGTTTTCGGGAACGGGTTCGGCTTCTGGAACACCATGCCGACGCGACGACGCAATTCGGCCACGTCTTCACCCTTGCGGTAGATGTTGTTGCCGTAGAGGTTGATCGCGCCTTCTACACGGCAACCGTCGACCAGGTCGTTCATGCGGTTGAAAGTACGTAGCAGCGTGGACTTGCCGCAACCGGACGGGCCGATGAAGGCGGTCACGCGCTGTTTCGGAATGTTCATGCTGACGTCGTACAGCGCTTGTTTGTCGCCGTAGAACAGGCTCAAGCCCGGCACTTCGATGGCCACGGTTTCCTGTTCGAGGCTCAGACTCTGTTTGTCGCGACCCAGGGCCGACATGTTGATGCCGTGGGTATGTGCTTCGTGCTGCATGGGAGGCTCCCTGTGCTAACAAATTCGGTTCGGTTGCCGCTGGCCGGGCCTGCGGGTTACTCAAATTCTGTGTCTGATGCTGATCCTCTGTAGGAGCTGGCTTGCCAGCGAAGGCGTACTCACTGACGCCAAAAGCATCGCTGGCAAGCCAGCTCCTACAGGGTCTGCGGTGATTAGCTATCCAGCGCCTTGTACTTCTCGCGCAGGTGGTTACGGATGTACACCGCCGACAGGTTCAACGTGGCGATCACCAGCACCAGCAGCAGCGCCGTGGCGTATACCAGCGGCCGCGCAGCTTCGACGTTCGGGCTCTGGAAGCCGACGTCATAGATGTGGAAGCCCAGGTGCATGATCTTCTGGTCCAGGTGCAGGTACGGATAGTTACCATCCACCGGCAGCGATGGCGCCAGCTTCACCACACCCACCAGCATCAGCGGCGCCACTTCACCGGCGGCACGGGCCACGGCGAGGATCATGCCGGTCATCATGGCCGGGCTGGCCATTGGCAGTACGATCTTCCACAAGGTTTCCGCCTTGGTTGCGCCGAGGGCCAACGAGCCTTCACGCACCGTGCGAGGAATCCGCGCCAGGCCTTCTTCGGTAGCCACGATCACCACCGGCACAGCCAACAGTGCCAGGGTCAGCGAAGCCCAGAGCAGGCCCGGGGTACCGAAGGTCGGTGCCGGCAAGGCTTCCGGGAAGAACAGGCGGTCGAGCGAGCCACCCAGCACATAGACGAAGAAGCCCAGGCCGAACACGCCATAGACGATGGCCGGAACGCCCGCCAGGTTGTTCACCGCGATGCGGATCACCCGGGTCAGGGTGTTCTGCTTGGCGTATTCACGCAGGTACACCGCCGCCAGCACGCCGAACGGGGTCACGATCATCGCCATGATCAGGGTCATCATCACGGTGCCGAAGATCGCCGGGAAAATCCCGCCTTCGGTGTTCGCTTCACGTGGGTCGTCGCTCAGGAATTCCCAGACCTTGCTGAAGTAGAAACCGATCTTGGTGAAGGTACCCATGGCGTTCGGCTGGTAAGCGTGAACCACTTTACCCAGGCCAATTTCGATTTCCTTGCCGTTGGCATCGCGGGCAGTGAGGCTGTCGCGGTTGAACTGCGCGTGCAGATCGCCCAGGCGCGTTTCAACGTCCTGGTAACGGGCGTTGAGCTCGGCGCGCTCGGATTCCATGTCCGCTTGCGCGGCCGCGTCGAGCTTGCCGTCCAGTTCCAGTTTGCGACCGTGCAGGCGAATGCGTTCGAGACCGGCGTTGATCGCGCCGATGTCGACCTTCTCCAGGGTCTTGAGCTGAGCAGCCAGCTGATTCACGCGGTCGATTCGTGCCTGCAGCTCCGGCCATGCAGCCTCGCCTTCGGCGATGACCTTGCCGTCCTGTTTGACGTTGACCAGATAGCCATAGAAATTGCCCCACTCGCGACGCTCGATCGCCATCAGCTCTGGCGGCGTCTTCTGGTTAGTCAGCCACTCGCCGACGATCCAGGTGAAATCGTTGCCGTTCAGGTCACGGTTGCCGACCTTGATCAGCTCGCGAGTCATGAATTCCGGGCCTTCGTCAGGCACCGGCAGGCCGGCACTCTTCAGACGCGCACGCGGCACTTCTTCCTTCTGAACCACTTCGCCGATGACCAGGTGATTGGCCTGGCCCGGCACGTCGTAACTGGCGTGGATCAGGTCCGCCGGCCAGAAGTGACCCAGGCCGCGCACGGCAATCACTGCCAGCAGGCCAATGGTCATGATGACCGCGATGGACACCGCGCCACCGCTGATCCAGACGCCCGGGGCGCCGCTCTTGAACCATCCTTTCAGGGAGTTCTGTTTCACAGACTTCTACCTTTCTTAAAGCGACGAGTATTTCTTGCGCAGACGCTGACGAATCAGTTCTGCGAGGGTGTTCATGACGAAGGTGAACAGCAACAGCACCAGCGCCGAGAGGAACAGCACGCGGTAGTGGCTGCCGCCGACTTCCGACTCCGGCATCTCCACCGCGACGTTGGCGGCCAGGGTACGCAGGCCTTCGAACAGGTTCATTTCCATGACCGGGGTGTTGCCGGTGGCCATCAACACGATCATGGTTTCACCGACCGCACGGCCCATACCGATCATCAGCGCCGAGAAGATGCCCGGGCTGGCGGTGAGGATGACCACGCGAGTCATGGTCTGCCACGGCGTGGCACCGAGGGCCAGGGAGCCCAGAGTCAGGCCGCGAGGCACGCTGAAAACGGCATCTTCGGCGATGGAGTAAATGTTCGGAATCACCGCGAAGCCCATGGCCAGGCCGACCACCAGTGCGTTGCGCTGGTCGTAGGTGATGCCCAGGTCGTGGGAGATCCACATGCGCATGTCGCCGCCGAAGAACCAGTTCTCCATGAACGGGCTCATGTACAGCGACAGCCAGCCCACAAACAGGATCACCGGGATCAGCAGCGCACTTTCCCAGCCGTCCGGGACTCTCAGGCGGATCGACTCAGGCAGGCGGCTGAAGGTGAAACCGGCGACCAGGATGCCGATCGGCAGCAACATCAGCAGGCTGAAAATCCCCGGCAAGTGCCCTTCCACATACGGCGCGAGGAACAGACCGGCGAAGAAACCGAGAATTACCGTCGGCATCGCTTCCATCAGTTCGATCACCGGCTTGACCTTGCGGCGCATGCCCGGGGCCATGAAGTACGCGGTGTAGATCGCCGCTGCGACGGCCAGTGGAGCGGCCAGCAGCATGGCGTAGAACGCGGCTTTCAAGGTACCGAAGGTCAGCGGCGACAGGCTCAGCTTCGGTTCGAAATCGGTGTTGGCGGCGGTCGATTGCCAGACGTATTTAGGCTCGTCGTAGTTTTCGTACCAGACCTTGCTCCACAGCGCGCTCCACGACACTTCCGGGTGCGGGTTGTCCAGCAGCAACGGTTGCAGCTTGCCGCCGGCTTCGACGATCACGCGGTTAGCCCGTGGCGACAGACCGAAAAGCCCTTGGCCTTCGACCACCTGGTCGACCAGCAAGGTACGGTGCGCGGTGCTGTGAAACACGCCAAGCTTGCCGGAGGCGTCGAGAGCAAGGAAGCCCTTGCGGCGCTCTTCAGCAGTGATTTCAACGATAGGCGTGGTGCCCATCTGGAAGGTACGGATCTGCTTCAGGCGTTGCTCGCCATCCGGGTCGCGGGCCATGAACCACTGGGCCAGGCCACCTTTGGAGTCGCCGAGAATCAGCGAGATGCCACCCACCAGTTGCGTACTGGCGGTGATTTGCGCTTCGCCATCTTCCAGCAGTTTGTAGCGACCATTGAGACTCTTGTCGCGCAAGCTGAATACGTCGGCTTGGGCACGACCGTTGATCACGTACAGCCATTGCTGACGCGGGTCGACGAAGATGTTCTTCACCGGCTCGGTCATCTGCGGCAGCTCGATGCGCATCTGCTCGTTGGTGATTTCACCGGTCATCATGTTTTCTTCGCTGGTCAGCGACAAAACATTGAGTTGCGAACCGGTGGCACCGACCAGCATCAGGGTCGAATCGTTGGCGTTGAGGCTGACGTGCTCCAGGGCACCACCGGCTTCATTCAACGCGATTGGCGTTTCGCCGTACGGGTACTCGATGGCCGGCGTAATGGTTTTCTTGCCGTCCGGGTAGCTGACTTTATAGGTGTGACGGAATACCAGTGCCTGGCCGTTGGAGAAACCCACCGCCACCAGCGGTTGACCTGGCTGGTCGTCACCAATCGACGTCACAGTGGCACCCGCCGGGACCGGCAGATCGACGCGCTTGAGTTCAGCGCCACTGTCGATATCGAAGAACAGTGCCTGGCCCTTGTCGGAAACCCGCATGGCGACCTGGTTCTGCTCTTCCAGGGAAATCATCAGCGGCTTGCCGGCGTCTTGCATCCACGCCGGCGTGATGGCGTCCGTGGACGTCAGGCTGGCACCCTGGAACAGGGGCGCAACGACGTAGGCGAGGAAGAAAAAGATCAGGGTGATCGCACCGAGAACGGCAAGGCCGCCCACCAGGACGTACCAGCGGGTCAGGCGATCCTTGAGCGCGCGGATGCGGCGCTTGCGTTGCAGCTCAGGCGTATTGAAATCAATTCGCTTGGGGGGATTTGTAGTCATTGTGGAATTGGCCAGATCATTCATTCGCACACCCTAGCGATCCTGTATGACAGAAAGATGACAGTGCAGTGACGCAACAAATCCGCCACCCGGTGAAACCGGCAGCGGAGCGAGAATTTGGGGTTTGTGCAGGAGCGAGCTTGCTCGTTCCTGCACAGGTCCGGGGCGTGCCCCGGACCTAGGGTTTTACTTTTTTGCGACTTCGGTACCGCCTTCCTGCAGACCCAGGTCAGCCAGTGCTTTTGCTGCAACCTTGGCTGGCAGCGGGATGTAGCCGTCTTTCACCACGACTTCCTGGCCCTGCTTGGACAGAACCAGCTTCACGAACTCGGCTTCCAGCGGGGCCAGAGGCTTGTTCGGGGCCTTGTTGACGTATACGTACAGGAAGCGCGACAGCGGGTACTTGCCGTTCAGGGCGTTTTCTTCGGTGTCTTCGATGAACTCGCCGCCTTCTTTCTTGGACAGGGCAACGGTTTTCACGCTGGCAGTCTTGTAGCCGATACCCGAGTAACCGATACCGTTCAGCGAGGAGCTGATCGACTGCACGACCGAAGCCGAACCTGGCTGTTCGTTGACGTTTGGCTTGAAGTCGCCTTTGCACAGGGCTTCTTCCTTGAAGTAGCCGTAAGTGCCGGATACCGAGTTACGACCAAACAGTTGAAGCGGCTTGTTGGCCAGGTCACCGGTCACGCCAAGATCACCCCAGGTTTTGACGTCGGTCTTGGCGCCGCACAGGCGAGTCGAGGAGAAAATCGCGTCGACTTGAGCCATGGTCAGGCCCTTGATCGGGTTGTCCTTGTGTACGAATACAGCCAAGGCGTCCACGGCAACCGGGATAGCGGTTGGCTTGTAGCCATACTTGGTTTCGAAGGCTTGCAGCTCGTTATCCTTCATCTTGCGGCTCATCGGGCCCAGGTTAGCGGTGCCTTCGGTCAGCGCAGGTGGCGCGGTAGACGAACCGGCGGCCTGAATCTGGATGTTTACGTTCGGGTATTCTTTTTTGTAGTTCTCAGCCCAGAGGGTCATGAGGTTGGCCAGGGTATCGGAACCGACGCTGGACAGGTTGCCCGACACACCAGTGGTCTTGGTGTAGCTCGGGATAGCAGGGTCAACAGCGGCAACCGCGTTGGCAGTCGCAACGCCAGCAGCGACAAAAGTCATTGCCGCCATCAAACGCTTCAGTTTCATGCCTTACTCCTAGCAGATAGGGTGTGTTATTCGGGGCCAAGTATCAGCAGGCCGTGTGAACACTCTATGGCTGAAATATGACAATTGGATGAAAGGCCAGCATCTAACGACAGATCGTTCCCACCGCCAGGGCGTGGGAACGATCGGCGGTGGATTAACGACCCTTCTTCCAGAGATACGCCCCCACCAATATCCCGACCCCGCACAGCACCGCCACGTAATACGCCGGCCCCATCGGGCTTTCCTTGAGCAACAGGCTGACGATCATCGGCGTCAGACCACCGAAAATCGCATAGGCCACGTTATAGGAGAACGACAGGCCGCTGAAACGCACCACTGGCGGGAACGCCTTGACCATCACGTACGGTACCGCACCAATGGTGCCCACCAGTAGACCCGTCAGGGCGTACAGCGGGAACAACCAGTCGGGATGGTCGGCCAGGCTGTGATAAAAGGTCCAGGAACTGGCCAGCAAAGCCGTGCAACCAATAACGAACACGCGTCCCGCACCAAAGCGATCCGCCAGGGCACCGGCAATGATGCAGCCAATGCTCAGGAACACGATTGCCAGACTATTTGACTGTAGTGAGGTGGTTGGCGAGAAATGGTAAACCGTCTGCAGCACGGTCGGGGTCATCAGGATCAACACCACGATGGCGGCGGACAACAGCCAGGTCAGCAGCATCGAAATGGCAATCGCACCGCGATGGTCTCGCAGCACCGCACGCAAGGGCACTTCTTCGGCCAGCGCCTTGCGCTGTTGCAGTTCGGCGAACACCGGGGTTTCGTGCAGCCAGCGGCGCAGGTACACCGAGAACAGGCCAAACACGCCGCCCAACAGGAACGGGATCCGCCAGGCGTAATCCGCCACTTCAACCGGCGTGTAGAGGCTGTTGATCGCCGTGGCGACCAGAGAACCCAGGAGAATGCCCGCTGTCAGGCCACTGGTCAGTGTGCCGCAGGCATAGCCGACATGCCGCTGGGGTACGTGTTCAGAAACGAAGACCCAGGCACCCGGCACCTCGCCGCCAATCGCCGCGCCCTGGATCACCCGCATCAGCAGCAACAGGATCGGCGCCCACATGCCGATCTGCGCATAGGTCGGCAGCAGGCCCATGATCAGGGTCGGCACCGCCATCATGAAAATGCTCAGGGTGAACATCTTCTTGCGCCCCAGCAGGTCGCCGAAGTGCGCCATGACGATGCCGCCCAGTGGCCGCGCCAGGTAACCGGCGGCGAAGATACCGAAGGTCTGCATCAGGCGCAGCCACTCGGGCATGTCCGCCGGGAAGAACAGCTTGCCCACCACCGTGGCGAAGAACACGAAGATGATGAAATCGTAGAATTCCAGCGCGCCGCCCAGGGCCGACAGCGATAGCGTCTTGTAATCGTTGCGGGTCAGCGGACGTGCGGATTGGGAAGGCTGCGCGATACTCGAGGGCGCTGTGGTCATGGCAAGGGCTTCTCTTATAGTCAGGTCTGCCGCCCCAACAACGCTGGCAAGGGCTCGGGCAGGACCGGCACGATAGCAAATTGTTCGAAAAAGCACATAGAGGCGCGTTTTAGATGGTCAAAATGAGAACCCGACGGTCGTATCGGAGTCTACCGACCGATATACTCGCAACTGTGCGATAGCTAACAAGGGTTGCTGTGCGAAAACGCCTCAGGTTCATAGGCGATTTCGCAGAGTTTCCCTTTAGGCGCCTTATGGAAAACGTGACGAACGTAGTATGTTCGGGGCTGAATCGTTTTTCCTGAAGACGGCTATTCACCCGCAATACCTACGAAGAGTCACGGGTCAGAGGCACCCCCGGCATGATAGAGCTCGAACAAGAAGATCCGATCCCGCAAGGCGACCTGGCCCTGCAAATCACCGCGCTTCCTCGTGAAACCAACGGCTTTGGCGATATTTTCGGCGGCTGGCTGGTGGCGCAGATGGATTTGGCCGGTACTGCGATGGCCAGCAAAGTGGCTGGCGGTCGCGTGGCCACTGTCGCGATCGACCGCATGGCCTTCCTGGTTCCGGTCGCAGTGGGCGCTCAGCTCTCCTTTTATACCCAGGCCCTGGAGATCGGTCGCAGCTCGATCCAGATGATGGTCGAGGTCTGGAGTGACGACCCACTCTCCAGCGAATGGCGCAAAGTGACTGAAGCGGTGTTTGTGTTTGTCGCCATCGATGGCAGCGGCCGTACTCGTTCGGTCCCGCCCAGAGCCCGTTGAAACCGGCTGCGTTAAACCCGACAAGCGTTTTGCGGTCCATTGCAGTCACTGTTACTGATCGAGAGCTGTCCCATGAGTACGCCCAACGTTGAAGCCGTCAAACTGGATGAACTGAACTGCTGGCGGATCCGTCACGGTCAGGCCGAACTGCTGGTAGCCCAGCAAGGTGCGCACATCCTCAGTTATCAATTGGCTGGCCAGCCGCCGCTGATCTGGCTCAACGACGAGGCTGTCTTCAAGGCCGGCAAAAGCATCCGCGCCGGTGTGCCGGTGTGCTGGCCATGGTTCGGCAACCTGGCGCGCAACCCACAGAGCGTTCAGGCGATGCGCATCAGCAACGAACCCGCTACCGCTCATGGGCTGGTGCGGACGATGGACTGGGAACTGGGCGGCATCGAGGCCGAGGGCGAAAGCCTGAAGATCGAGTTCCTCCTGCCCTGCCCCGAAGACGGTTTGCCAGGCTGGCCGCACAAAGTCGACTTGAAGTTGAGCATTCGTCTGGATGAGCAGCTGCATATCTGCCTGACCAGTCACAACCAGGGCACCGACATCGTAACGATCAGCCAGGCGTTGCACAGCTATTTCGCAGTCAGCGACGTGCGCAATGTGCACGTCGAAGGGCTGGACGGCCTGGACTATATCGAGACACTGGACGACTGGAAAACCGTGACCCAGTCCGGTGACTTGCACTTTACCGGCGAAACCGATCGCATCTACCTCGATACGCCGAGCAGGCTGAGCATTGTCGACCCGACCTGGGAGCGGCGCATCGAGCTGACCAGTACCGGTTCGCGTTCGGCCGTCATCTGGAACCCGTGGACCGAACGCGCCGCGGCGTTCAGCGACATGGCCGACGATGGCTGGCAGCGCATGCTGTGCATCGAAACGGCGAATGTGATGGGTGATGTAGTGGCTTTGGCACCGGGCGCCAGTCATACCCTGGGCGTGAGCATCGGCAGCAAAGCGCTGTAACACCACAAAACCAATGTGGGAGCGGGCTTGCTCGCGAAGGCGGTGTGTCAGGCAACATTTATGTCAACTGACACTCCCTCTTCGCAAGCAAGCCCGCTCCCACATTTGAATGCCTACAAATCCGACTCTTGCACCACCCTCACCTTCGCCGCATCCAGCGCATAAGCCGCATCCGCCAGATCATTGCTGACCTTCTCGATCTTCAGCGTGCCGGTCACCCACAGCGGCGTGTAGATATCATCCAGCTTCAAGCCCTTGGGATAACGCACCAGCACCAGTTGATTGGGGGGCGGTGGCGGCACGTGGATGCAAGCGCCTGGGTAGGGCACCAGAAAAAACAAGGTACTGTGGCCCTTGGCGTCGGACTCCAGCGGTACCGGGTAACCGCCGATACGGATGTCCTTGTCGTTCATCGATGCCACGGTTTTGGTCGAATACATCACCGCGGGCAACCCCTTGCTCTGCTTCATGCCACCTTTTTCAGTGAAGGTGCCATTGGCTTCCGGGGAGTCGTGGTCGATTTCGGGCATGGCCTCGAGGGCTTTCTGGTCCGATTTGGGCATCAGTTCGAGCCAGTCGGTTTCCGGCAGCTCGCCGGCATGGGCAAGGCCCGAACCCAGTAAAACAAGAGTCAGCAAAAGACGGCGCATGAAAATGCTCGGTAGGGATAAGGAAATCGCCGGGCATTCTAGTCCTCCCGGGCTGCGCAGCCGAGAGGACTTTGTCGCTTGAATCAGTTCTTTTTGATCAAGCCGTAGATCACCAGCAAAATGACAGCGCCCACCAGCGCCCCGAGGAAGCCTGCACCTTCGCCTGCCTGGTAGAAGCCCAGGGCCTGGCCGCCATAAGTGGCCGCCAGTGAACCGCCAATACCGAGCAGGATGGTCATGATCCAACCCATGCTGTCATCGCCCGGTTTGAGGAACCGCGCCAGCAGGCCGACGATCAAGCCGATAAAGATGGTTCCGATGATTCCCATGGCATTTCCCTCTGATTTGGTAGTTAGCGAAAGCCTAGTCAGACTTTGGCATCCTGCCATGAGAGAACGGCGGCCCCTCAATGGTTCCGCCGCCGCCACATGAAACTGTTTTACTCGGCGATGAGCGCTTCGACCTTGAGGATCTGCGCGGCCAGCGTTTCGCGGTCTGCACAGCGCAGGTTGGCGTGGCCGACCTTGCGGCCGACCTTGAAGGCCTTGCCATAGTGATGCAGATGGCAATCGGCGATCGCCAGGACTTTTTCGGTCTCCGGCACTTTACCGATGAAGTTCAACATCGCGCTTTCGCCGACCTTGGCGGTCGAACCCAGCGGCAGGCCAGCAACCGCCCGCAGGTGGTTTTCGAACTGGCTGCACTCGGCGCCTTCGGTGGTCCAGTGCCCGGAATTGTGTACACGCGGAGCGATTTCGTTGGCTTTCAAGCCACCATCGACTTCAAAGAACTCGAACGCCATCACGCCAACATAGTTCAGCTGCTTGAGCACTCGGCTGGAATAATCCTCCGCCAGAGCTTGCAACGGATGGTCCGTGCTGGCCACGGACAGCTTGAGGATGCCGCTGTCGTGGGTGTTGTGTACCAGCGGGTAGAACCTGGTTTCGCCATCGCGAGCACGTACGGCGATCAGCGAAACTTCGCCGGTGAAAGGTACGAAACCTTCCAGCAGGCATGCCACGCTGCCCAGCTCCGCGAAAGTGCCAACCACGTCTTCAGGAGTACGCAGGACTTTCTGGCCCTTACCGTCGTAACCCAGGGTGCGGGTCTTGAGCACGGCCGGCAGACCGATGGAAGCCACGGCGGCCTCCAGATCGGCTTGCGACTGAATGTCGGCGAACGCCGGGGTTGGAATGCCAAGATCCTTGAACATGCTCTTTTCGAACCAGCGATCGCGGGCGATACGCAGGGCTTCGGCGCTCGGATAGACCGGGACGAATTGCGAGAGGAATGCCACGGTTTCGGCCGGGACGCTCTCGAACTCGAAGGTCACCAGATCGACTTCATCGGCCAGCTGGCGCAGGTGATCCTGATCGCCGTAATCGGCCCGCAGGTGTTCGCCCAACGCAGCGGCGCAAGCGTCGGGCGCCGGGTCGAGGAAAGCGAAGTTCATGCCCAGCGGAGTGCCCGCCAGCGCCAACATGCGACCCAACTGGCCGCCACCGATTACACCGATCTTCATCGTCAACAACCTCAGGCGATGCGTGGGTCTGGATTTTCCAGGACGCTGTCTGTCTGCTCAGCACGGAAGGTTTTCAGCACCGCGTGGAACTGCGGGTGCTTGGCGCCCAGGATACTCGCCGACAGCAGGGCTGCGTTGATCGCACCGGCCTTGCCGATGGCCAGGGTGGCGACCGGAATGCCTGCTGGCATCTGTACGATCGAGAGCAGCGAATCGACGCCCGAGAGCATCGCCGACTGTACTGGCACGCCCAGCACCGGCAGGTGGGTCTTGGCTGCACACATGCCAGGCAAGTGGGCTGCGCCACCGGCACCGGCGATGATCACCTCGATGCCACGCGACTCGGCTTCTTCAGCGTACTGGAACAGCAGGTCCGGGGTGCGGTGGGCAGAGACCACTTTCACCTCGTAGGGGATGCCGAGCTTTTCCAGCATATCGGCGGTGTGGCTAAGGGTGGACCAATCGGACTTGGAGCCCATGATCACGCCAACCAATGCACTCATCGTCGTGCCTCTTCTCTCTGGGCGCCCGCAGGCGCATCAAAAAACAACAAGCCACGCAAAATGCGTGGCTTGATTGTACGAATTATGGCCGGTCGTAACCGGCCGAAGGCCGCGCAGTATACCTTAATGAAGCAGATAAACAGCCCCCGAATCGACCATCTGTCATACGGCGCAAAGTCCCGGTTTTATTGACTCCCGGGTCAATGGAATACAGCACAAATCTCCTGTGGGAGCGGGCTTGCTCGCGAAAGCGATGGGTCAGTCAACATCAATGCTGCCTGACATACCGCATTCGCGAGCAAGCCCGCTCCCACATTTGAGTTTCCGCGGTCTCAGGTACTTTGGGCGGCGCCGCCTTCCAGCTTGCGCCACAGCAACCGCACATTCGCCTTGCGCACCAGCGCGCAGCGATACAGACGAATTTCCAGCGGCACATGCCATTGCGGGCCACCGCACACCACCAGTTCACCGCGCGCCAACTCGGCGCGCACGCTCAGTTGCGGTACCCAGGCAATCCCCAGCCCTTCCAGCGCCATGCTCTTGAGGCTATCGGCCATGGCGGTTTCATACACAGTGGTAAAGCGCAGCGCGCGCTGGCGCAGCAAGCCATTGACCGAACGCCCCAGGAATGCTCCCGCGCTGTAGGCCAGCAACGGCACGCTGGCCTCGCCTTCCAGATCGAACAGCGGCTTGCCCTGCTCATCCGCCGCGCACACCGGGAGCATTTCGGTGTGCCCAAGGTGCAAGGAAGGAAAGATCTCCGGGTCCATCTGCATGGCGGCATCCGGGTCGTAGAACGCCAGCATCAGGTCGCATCCGCCTTCACGCAGGGCGTGCACGGCGTCGCCGACGTTGGTTGCCACCAATCGTGTAGCGATGTTCAAGCCTTCATTGCGCAGCTGGGCGATCCAGCGCGGGAAAAAACCCAATGCCAGTGAGTGCGCCGCCGCGACTTGCATCACTTCGCCCTGCCCGCCTTCCAGATGATGCAGATGACGCAGCACTTCACCCAGCTGCTCGACCACGGTGCGCGCAGTGACCAGGAATAACTGGCCCGCCGCGGTCAGCTCAACCGGCGTGCGCGAGCGATTGACCAGGGTCAATCCCAACGCGGCTTCGAGGCTGCGGATACGACGGCTAAAGGCCGGTTGCGTCACAAAGCGGCGTTCGGCCGCCTGGGAGAAACTGCGGGTGGCGGCCAGGGCACTGAAGTCTTCCAGCCATTTACTTTCCAGATTCATCACGTCCTCCCGGACACGCACCAATTTAGGTCACACGCTCGCCGTCAACACGGCGTCACATTGGCATTATGCCGAATATGCATAGGCCAGTGTTTAACAGCATTGGCCCAAAATCCTCCACAAGCCTAGCATTTGCAGTGTTCCGGCACAGCCCGGGTCCATATTGAGATGATTTCTATCATGTCCTCCGCTGCATCATTCCGCACAGAAAAAGACCTGCTTGGCGTACTCGAAGTACCGGCTCAAGCGTATTACGGCATCCAGACCCTGCGAGCGGTGAACAATTTCCGTCTCTCCGGCGTTCCGATTTCGCATTACCCGAAGCTGGTTGTCGGCCTGGCCATGGTCAAGCAAGCTGCCGCTGACGCCAACCGCGAGCTGGGTCACCTCAGTGAAGCCAAGCACGCTGCCATCAGCGAAGCCTGTGCCCGTCTGATCCGCGGCGATTTCCACGAAGAATTCGTGGTGGACATGATTCAAGGCGGCGCTGGCACTTCAACCAACATGAATGCCAACGAAGTCATCGCCAACATCGCGCTGGAGGCCATGGGCCACCAGAAGGGCGAATACCAGTACCTGCACCCGAACAATGACGTGAACATGGCGCAGTCGACCAACGACGCCTACCCGACGGCGATTCGCCTGGGTCTGCTGCTGGGTCACGACGCACTACTGGCCAGCCTCGACAGCCTGATCCAGTCGTTCGCCGCCAAGGGTGAAGAATTCAGCCACGTCCTGAAAATGGGTCGTACCCAGCTGCAGGATGCCGTGCCGATGACTCTCGGCCAGGAATTCCGCGCTTTCGCCACTACCCTGGGCGAAGACCTGGCGCGCCTGAAAACGTTGGCACCCGAGCTGCTGACCGAAGTGAACCTGGGCGGCACCGCCATCGGCACCGGCATCAACGCCGACCCGCGTTACCAGCACCTGGCCGTTCAGCGCCTGGCCACCATCAGCGGTCACCCGCTGGTACCGGCCGCCGACCTGATCGAAGCCACTTCCGACATGGGCGCCTTCGTGCTGTTCTCCGGCATGCTCAAGCGCACCGCGGTCAAGCTGTCGAAGATCTGCAACGACCTGCGCCTGCTGTCCAGCGGCCCACGCACCGGCATCAACGAAATCAACCTGCCAGCGCGTCAGCCAGGCAGCTCGATCATGCCAGGCAAGGTCAACCCGGTTATTCCGGAAGCCGTGAACCAGGTTGCATTCCAGATCATCGGCAACGACTTGGCGCTGACCATCGCGGCCGAAGGCGGCCAGTTGCAACTGAACGTGATGGAACCGCTGATCGCCTTCAAGATCTTCGACTCGATCCGCCTGCTGCAACGCGCCATGGACATGCTGCGCGAGCATTGCATCACCGGCATCACCGCCAACGAAGAACGCTGCCGTGAACTGGTCGAGCATTCGATCGGCCTGGTTACCGCGCTGAACCCGTACATCGGCTATGAAAACGCCACCCGTATCGCCCGCATCGCCCTCGAAAGCGGCCGCGGCGTGCTGGAACTGGTGCGCGAAGAAGGTCTGCTCGACGACGCCATGCTGGCCGACATCCTGCGCCCGGAAAACATGATTGCCCCGCGCCTGGTCCCGCTTAAAGCCTGACCCGACGCGTTACCTGTAGCACCGCTCACCAGGTCGAGGGACTAGACACCTCTCACCTTTTGAGGGCTTGGAGATCAATCTCCAGGCCCTTTTTTTTACTCTGAACTTGTGGTGCTTTTGCTGGCCTCTTCGCTGGCAAGCCCGCTACTGCAAGGACAGGGTGAACACCAACCACCTGTAGGCTGGCTTGCCAGCGAAGAGGCCCTCAAGCTCCCGGAAATCCCCTTCGTTTTACCGCATGCACCACAACCGTGCAGACGGACGGCACTCTCATCGGTATAGTGCCGCCCCTCTTCGCGTGAGCGGTCGTCGGTAGCGAGACCACAACCCATGCGAAACCCGAACTAATAACAAACCCGCGATATGAAACCGGGACGAACATCGATCCACCTGTTGTGCCGCGCGCCCGCTGGTGTAACTCGATGTGTCTGTCCGGCCAGCATCTGCCCACACAAAAAACAGCGAGGAATAATCCATGCTCGAAGTCATCAACGACTTCCTCTCAGGGAAAGTACTGATCGTGCTCATTGTCGGGCTCGGTAGCTACTTCACGATCCGCTCGCGTTTCGTTCAATTGCGTCACTTCTTCCACATGTTCGCGGTGTTCCGTGACAGCCTCAAGAGCAGCGCCGGCCAACTCAGTTCGTTCCAGGCCCTGATGCTCAGCCTTGCCGGGCGTGTCGGTGCAGGCAACATCGCCGGTGTCGGTATCGCCGTGACACTTGGCGGGCCCGGTGCCGTGTTCTGGATGTGGGTCACCGCACTGGTCGGCATGTCGAGCAGCTTCTTCGAATGCTCCCTCGGCCAGCTCTACAAGCGCTGCGACAGCGAAGGCCAGTTCCGTGGCGGCCCTTCCTATTACATCCAGCACGGCCTGCAAAAGCGCTGGCTGGGGATGATCATGGCATTTCTGCTGCTGATCACCTTCGGCTTCGCCTTCAACGGCCTGCAATCCCATGCCGTGACCCACTCGCTGAACAACGCTTTCGGCCTCGACACCACCTGGACCGGTCTTGGCCTGGCCGTCCTGCTGGGCCTGGTGTTCATCGGCGGGATCAAGCGCATTGCCAAGGTCGCTGACCTGCTGGTGCCGGTGAAAACCCTGGTGTACATCGGCGTGACCATCTACGTGATCGTGCTGCAGTTCGATCAGGTGCCGGGCATGTTGATGACCATCGTCAAGAGCGCTTTCGGTCTCGACCAGGCCTTTGGCGGCCTGATCGGCAGCGCGATTATCATGGGCGTGAAGCGTGGCGTGTTCGCCAACGAAGCGGGCCTGGGCAGCGCACCGAACGTGGCTGCGGTGGCCTCGGTCGAGCACCCTGTGGCACAAGGCGTGGTCCAGGCGTTCAGCGTGTTCCTCGACACCTTCGTGATCTGCACTTGCACGGCCTTGCTGATCCTGCTCTCGGGCTTCTACACCCCGGGGTTCGAAGGCGACGGCATTGCCCTGACCCAGAACTCCCTGGCCGCCGTGGTCGGTGACTGGGGCCGGATGTTCATTTCCGTGGCGCTGGCCTTGTTCGTATTCACCTCGATCCTCTACAACTACTATCTGGGCGAGAGTAACCTGCGCTTTTTGATCGGTGAAAACCGCAAGGCGCTGATGGGCTACCGTGCGCTGGTGCTCGTGCTGATTTTCTGGGGTGCCATCGAAAACCTCGGGACCGTGTTTGCCTTTGCCGACATCACCATGACGATGCTCGCGTTCGTCAACCTGATCGCGCTGTTCCTGCTGTTCAAGGTCGGCATGCGCATCCTGCGTGACTACGATGACCAACGCGCGGCCGGGATCAAGACGCCGGTGTTCGATTCGAGCAAGTTCCCTGATCTGGACCTGGATCGCCAAGCCTGGCCAGCCAATCCGCCAGCCGCCATGACCAAGGCTCAAACCGAGCCGCAAGGCGTGCCCGCAGCGCAACGCTGATCGGTTAAAGTGCAAAATCCCTTGTAGGAGCGAGCTTGCTGGCGAATGCGGACTGACATTCGATACGGATGTCGACTGACACACCGCCATCGCGAGCAAGCGCGCTCCCACAGGACGTCATTGTTCTCGGAGCCCTCCATGAATTCCTCGACCTACCCTGCCGCCCAGCACGTCATGGTGCTCTACACCGGCGGCACCATCGGCATGCAAGCCAGTGCCAACGGCCTGGCGCCGGCATCCGGTTTCGAAGCGCGCATGCGCGAGTACCTGAACAGCCAGCCTGATCTCGTGGTACCGCAATGGCGCTTTCGCGAAATGTCGCCGCTGATCGACAGCGCCAACATGACTCCGGCGTATTGGCAGCAATTGCGTGAAGCGGTGGTCGACGCCGTGGACGTGCAAGGTTGCGACAGCGTGCTGATCCTGCACGGCACCGACACCCTCGCCTACAGCGCCGCCGCCATGAGTTTTCAATTGCTCGGCCTGCACGCTCGCGTGTGCTTCACTGGCTCGATGCTGCCGGCCGGCGTGACCGACAGCGATGCCTGGGAAAACCTCGGCGGCGCGCTGGTGGCTTTGGGCCAAGGCCTGGCGCCAGGCGTGCACCTGTACTTCCATGGCGAAGTGCTGGACCCGACCCGTTGCGCCAAAGTGCGCAGTTTCGGCCGGCATCCGTTCAAGCGCCTGGAACGTCAGGGTGGTGGTGCGAAAGCAACCTCGCTGCCAGCGCAACTGAACTACAAGCAGAACAAAGTACTGGCGAAAGTCGCTGTGTTGCCGTTGTTCCCCGGCATCAGCGCCGAGTTGTTGGACGGAGTGGTCGACAGCGGTATTCAAGGCCTGGTGCTGGAGTGCTACGGCAGCGGTACCGGTCCGAGCGACAACCCGATGTTCCTCGTCAGCCTGGAACGGGCGCGGGAAAAAGGTGTTGTGTTGGTTGCGGTCACGCAGTGCCACGAAGGCGGTGTCGAGCTGGACGTGTACGAGGCCGGCAGTCGCTTGCGGGGCGTGGGCGTGTTGTCCGGCGGCGGCATGACCCGTGAGGCGGCTTTCGGCAAGTTGCATGCACTGCTGGGTGCGGGGCTTGAGACAGCTGAGGTTCGGCGGCTGCTTGAACTGGACCTTTGTGGAGAGCTGGCCTAACCCGCCAGCCGGCGCTTCATAGCGTCATGGTCTTCCGCCAGGCACGCCAAGGGCCTGGCGAGAAACCTCTTCGTCAACTTGCGACCTGGGCTTGCAGCAGGCCCGCCAATACCTCGGCCTCAACCGGCCGGCTGATTAGATAGCCCTGCACTTCATCACAGCGTTCAGTTTTCAAAAACTCCAGCTGCTCTGGCCGCTCCACGCCTTCAGCCACCACTTTCAGTTTCAAGCCGTGCGCCATGGCAATGATCGCCCGGGTGATCGCCGCGTCGGGTGTGCCCTCTCCCAGGCCGCGAATAAACGCCTGATCGATCTTCACGTAATCCACCGGGATGCGCTTGAGGTAGCTCAGGGACGAATAGCCGGTGCCGAAATCGTCGATCGCCAGCTTGACCCCCAAATCACGCAGTTGCCGGAACGTGGCGATAATGTGCTCGACGCTGTCGAGCAATTGGCTTTCAGTCAGTTCCAGCTCCAGGTATTGCGGCGCCAGTCCGGTTTCTTCCAGGACCTGGCGCACCAGGCTGACCAACTTGCCTTGGCGCAATTGATGCACCGACAGATTGACCGACACCCGAATCGCCTCCAACCCCAGACGCTGCCATTCGCAGGCTTGCCAGCAGGCCTGGCGCAGGACGAACTCGCCGATCGGGCCGATCAGCCCGGTCTCCTCCGCCAGACCGATGAAATCTCCCGGTGGCACACGCCCCATGGTCGGGTGGTCCCAGCGCACCAAGGCCTCGGCGGCATTGAGCTTGCCCGTGGCGAGGCACAGTTTCGGTTGGTAAAACACCTTCAGCTGCTTGTCTTCGACCGCTTTACGCAGATGATTTTCCAGCTGCAAGCGCTCCAGGGTGCTGGTTTGCAAGCTATCGGTGTAGAACTGGAAATTGTTACCGCCCAAATGCTTGGCGTGCTGCATGGCCATGTTCGCCTGATTGACCAATGCGGAGATTTCCCGGGCGTTGTCCGGCAACAGGCTGATGCCCATGGAGGCACTGACCACCAGTTCATGACCCTCGACGGTCACCGGCAAGCGCAATTTGGCCGCCAGGCGCGTCGCCACCCGCGCCAGGCTGGAGAGGTTGCCGTAGGCATTGAACAGCACGGCGAACTCATCGCCGGACAAGCGCGCGATGGTGTCTGCCTCAGGTAATGCATTGACCAGGCGCCGGGCCATTTTCCGCAACAGCTGATCGGCCACTTCGTGGCCCAGGCTGTCGTTGAGCTGCTTGAAGCGATCCAGATTGATATGCAGCAGCGCCAGGCTGCGATAACCGCCCTGACGCACCCGCTGATGCGCCTCGCCAAGCCGTTCGCGGAACATCGAGCGATTGGCCAGGCCCGTGAGTTCGTCGTGATGGGTCAGGTAGCGCATGCGCTCTTCGGATTCTCGCCGGGCCGAGAGATCCGAGAAAAAACCGACTATATGACTGACATTTCCCCGGAGATCGCGTACTGCATTCAATTGCAGCCATTGCGGATACATCTCGCCGTTCTTGCGGGTTTCCACCAGCTCACCCTGCCAGCTGCCATGCTGTTCGAGCGCTTGATGGATCGCACCGTAATGCCGGCGCGCGTCGCGGCTGCAGGGCAACTCCACCACGTTGCGCCCGAGCATCTCCTCGATTTCGTAGCCAGTGACCCGGCTGAAAGCTTGATTGACCGCAATCAAGGCATAACCCGGATCGAAAATCACGATCCCTTCGCTGGCGGCCTCGAAAACAGTCGCGGCCAACTGCCGTTGTTCCTCCTGGGCCTTGCTGGCACTGATATCGCGCCGCGTACCTACCATGCGAATCACCCGGCCGTTGTCGGCGCGTTCGACCGCCCGCCCGCGGTCCTCGATCCACACCCAGTGGCCATTACCATGCCGCACGCGGTACTCGATCTGGTAATCCTCGGTGCGGCCCTTCAAATGCTCAACCAACGCCCTTTTCAGTGCAGGCAGATCGTCGGGGTGCAGGCGGGGTTTAAGGTGGCGCAAGATGGCGGTCACCTGCTCCGGCTCCAGGCCAAACAGTTCCTGGATCTGCGTGTGATGGACTTCGTCGGTTTGCAGGTTCCAGTCCCACAGTCCCAGTTCGCTGGCCTTCAATGCCAGCGCCAGGCGCGCCTCGCTCTTGCTCAGCGCCTGGTTGGCCGCGTCCAGTTCCAGGCTGCGCTGGGCGACACGACTTTCCAGGTCGACCTGGATTTCACGCAATTCGTCTTCGGCACGCCGACGCTGATCGATTTCCCGGGTCAGCTCCTGATTGAGCTGGTCGCTGCAGTTCTGCACTTGCTGCAGATGTTCGATCAGCGCCTGATTCTGAAAGCGTCGCAGCAGGCCGCGATCGATCAGTCGATTCACTTGCCAGGCGACCACACTCAAAGCGCCCAGCAAAATCAGGCCGAACCAGCCCCAACCGTGCCCCTGCTCTTCCCCACCCCAGAACATATAGGCAATGGCCGGCAGCAGGCAGGGCAAGGTGAAAGACAGGAACGCCGGCAAACTCACTGCGTAGGCCACACTGGCCGAAAGCGCCGCGGCACCGATCAGGCCGAAGACCCACGCTTGTTGAATGAAGTTATCGGCGGGAACCAAGGCAATACCGGCACCGGCCAGGGTCAGGCCAGTGAGCCCCGAGCCCAGTAGAAACATGCGCCGCCAGATCGGATGCGCCTGGCGGTTGGGAATCGCCGAATCGAAGGCCGCCACCTGGATCACTCGCAATGCCACCAGCGACAGCAACCACACCAGCCAGACACTGACCAGGAAGTAACGCTGCGGACTCCAGAGCAAACCGGCGCACACCAGGCCATTGATCAACATGAACAGCGTGGGCAACAAGGAACCTTGATACAACAGACGCGTGCGCTCGACCGCCATTTCCATGGCGTATCGTTTACGAATAACCCGGGGTTCCACGGAAGGGCCCGACAGGTCGAAGCTGAGGGTCATAGGCAGTGTTCTTGTTCTTATAATGATGAGCATGAGCCCGAAACGTCGACGGAGCATACACAACGCAAAGCGTGGACCAAACCGCTACCGATCAAAAAACAGACAAAATTTGCCCGCCGCCAGGCATGGCAGGATGCCTTCAGACAGGGCCGGACAACGCTTGCAGCCGATGACTGACCGGTCGTCCATGGGTAACTTTCATCGGCTAAAGCAAAGCGGGGTTTGCCCGGGGTGACGCAGCCCCCTAGAATGCCCCGATGCGCGATGATCTCTCCCTTCTGCTGAACTCCCTCAACGATGCCCAACGCCAGGCCGTAGCTGCCCCCGTGGGTCGTCAGTTGGTCCTGGCCGGTGCTGGTTCCGGTAAAACCCGAGTGCTGGTGCACCGTATCGCCTGGTTGATCCAGGTCGAAAACGCCTCGCCCCACTCCATCCTGTCGGTGACCTTCACCAACAAGGCTGCGGCCGAGATGCGCCATCGCATCGAGCAGTTGATGGGTATCAACCCGGCCGGCATGTGGGTCGGCACCTTCCACGGCCTGGCGCACCGCTTGCTGCGGGCGCACTGGCAGGAAGCAGGCTTGAGCCAGACCTTCCAGATTCTCGATAGCGACGACCAGCAACGCCTGGTCAAGCGGGTGATCCGCGAGCTCGGCCTGGACGAACAACGCTGGCCCGCCCGCCAGGCCCAATGGTTCATCAACGGGCAGAAAGACGAAGGCCTGCGCCCTCAGCACATTCAAGCCAGCGGCGATCTGTTCCTGGCGACCATGCGCAGCATCTATGAGGCCTACGAGGCGGCCTGCCTGCGCGCCGGCGTGATCGACTTCTCCGAATTGCTGCTGCGCGCGCTTGACCTGTGGCGCGATCACCCCGGCCTGCTGGCGCACTATCAGAAGCGCTTCCGGCACATCCTGGTGGACGAGTTCCAAGACACCAACGCCGTGCAGTACGCCTGGTTGCGCCTGCTGGCCAAAGGTGGCGACAGCCTGATGGTGGTCGGCGACGACGACCAGTCGATCTATGGCTGGCGTGGCGCGAAAATCGAGAACATCTACCAGTACTCCGAAGATTTCCCGGACGCCGAAACCATCCGCCTGGAACAGAACTATCGCTCCACCGCTGGCATCCTCAAGGCCGCCAACGCCTTGATCGCCAACAACACAGGGCGCCTGGGCAAAGAGCTGTGGACCGACGGTGGCGACGGCGAAGCTATCAACCTGTACGCCGCGTTCAACGAACACGACGAAGCCCGCTACGTTGTCGAAACCATCGAAAGTGCGCTGAAAACTGGCTTGGCTCGCAGCGATATCGCGATTTTGTACCGCTCCAACGCCCAATCGCGCGTGTTGGAAGAAGCCTTGCTGCGCGAGCGCATTCCCTACCGCATCTACGGCGGCCAACGCTTCTTCGAACGCGCTGAAATCAAGAACGCCATGGCTTATCTGCGCTTGCTCGAAGGCCGTGGCAACGATGCCGCGCTGGAACGGGTGATCAACGTGCCGGCCCGGGGCATCGGCGAGAAAACCGTCGAGGCGATCCGCGACCATGCCCGGCACAGCGATGTGTCGATGTGGGAAGCGATGCGTCAGCTGGTGGCCAACAAAGGCGTTACCGGCCGCGCAGCCAGCGCATTGGGCGCGTTTGTCGAGTTGATCGAGAACCTCGCCGCCAAGTGCATGGAAATGCCGTTGCACCTGATGACCCAGACCGTCATCGAGCAGTCGGGGCTGATCGCCTACCACGAAGCGGAAAAAGGCGAGAAAGGCCAGGCTCGGGTAGAAAACCTTGAGGAACTGGTCAGCGCCGCGCGCAACTTTGAAAACAGCGAAGAGGACGAGGACCTGACGCCGCTGGCGGCCTTCCTCGGTCACGCGTCGCTGGAAGCCGGCGATACCCAGGCCGACGAACACGAAGACAGCATTCAGCTGATGACCCTGCACAGCGCCAAGGGCCTGGAATTCCCCTATGTGTTCCTGGTGGGCATGGAAGAAGGCCTGTTCCCGCACAAGATGAGCCTGGAAGAGCCAGGCCGTCTTGAGGAAGAGCGTCGCCTGGCCTATGTCGGCATCACTCGGGCCATGCAAAACCTGGTGATGACGTATGCTGAAACCCGACGCTTGTATGGCAGCGAGACCTACAACAAGGTCTCGCGATTCGTACGCGAAGTGCCCAAGGGCCTGATTCAGGAAGTGCGGCTGTCCAACAGCGTCAGCCGTCCGTTCGGCGGCAACCAGTCGATGAGCGGCAGCAACCTGTTCAGCGGCAGCGAGATTCCGCAGACCGGCTTCAGCCTGGGCCAGACGGTGCGCCACTCGATCTTCGGTGACGGCGTGATCCTGAACTTCGAAGGCGCCGGCGCGCAGGCGCGGGTCCAGGTGAATTTCAGCGAAGGCAGCAAGTGGTTGATGCTGGGCTACGCCAAGCTGGAAGCGATCTGACGGCTGGAAAATCGCAAGCTTCGCCAGCGCCTAAACTGTAGGGACTGGCGAAGCCTGCGATCCTTTACACGGCCACGCTGGACCCAAATACATCCTTTCCTACAGAACTTATCTACTTCTCCTACAGACCAAAGTTAACAGGCCCTATTGCGCTGACTGAAGCTGAATGAAACCTGTCAGGCAAAAGCCGGAAACACTCTGCCGCTAGCCAGTAACACTTCAGCTGTGCAACATGGCGCGCGTGCCTTCCACAAATGGGAATTCCCTTTATGAAACGTTTTCTTAGCATCGCCATGGCGTTGTGCATCGGCCTGACGATGAGCCTCGACGCCAATGCCGCCAAGCGCTTTGGTGGTGGCAAAAGCGCAGGCGCTGCGCCGACACATCAAACCAGCCAGATGGCTCCTTCTTCTCCAGGCATGGGCGGCGCCGCAGCGACCGCTGGTGCAGCCGGTGCCGCTGGCGCCGCAGCGAAGGCCGGTGGCGCTTCGCGCTGGCTCGGCCCTCTGGCCGGCATCGCCGCCGGTGGCCTGCTGGCGTCCATGTTCATGGGCGACGGCTTCCAGGGCATGCAGATCTTCGACATCCTGATCATGGCCGTCATCGCGTTCCTGGTCTTCCGTTTCATCGCCGCCCGTCGTCGCAAGCAGCAGGAGCACATGGCTCCGGCAGGCTACGCACCACCTATGCAGCGTGAAGCATTCGAACAGAAGCCTGCTGGCGGTTCGATCTTCGGCGGTTCGGCTGCACCGGTTACCGCTCGTCCGGTCATCAACGCACCGGCCTGGTTCAATGAAAAGAACTTCATTGAAGCGGCCCGTAACCACTTCCAGTCCCTGCAACAGCACTGGGACGCCAACGAAATGGACAAGATCGCCGAGTTCGTGACCCCGCAGATGCTGGAGTTCCTCAAGCGCGAACGCGCCGACCTGGGTGATGGCTTCCAGGCCACCTACATCGATAACCTCGTTGTGCAACTGGACGGTGTGGATGATCGCGCCGACAAGACCATCGCCACCCTGACCTTCAGTGGCGTGTCGAAAACCTCGCGTTTCGACCAGGGCGAAGTGTTCAGCGAAAGCTGGAACATGGAACGTGCACAGGGCGAGAACCAGCCTTGGCTGGTGGCCGGTATCCGCCAGAACGGCTGATCACCCTCCACGCTTCACTTGCTGTAATAAAAAACCCCAGCCTCGGCTGGGGTTTTCTATTTCGCGGTTGCATCTATAGCGAGCTACTGTATAAACCGCCCCATATAAACCGCGCCATACAAGCAAGAGGATCCCGGACGTGGAAGAAATCATCGAACAACTGCGTGAAGCCAACGAGCCGGTACCGGTCCCCTTGGAGTTGCCCGACGAAGACCTGCTGGTCGAGATCGAAGAACAACTGTTCATCGATATTCCATTCGTCTTCAGGGAGTTCCTGCTGACCGTCAGCGACGTGGTCTATGGCAGCCTGGAGCCGGTCACCGTCACTGACCCGCAATCCCACACCTACCTGCCGGACGTTGCCGCCAACGCCTGGGATGCAGGCGTAGATCGCAGCCTGATTCCAATCTGCCAGGACGGCGACGACTACTACTGCGTCGAAGAAGACGGCACCGTCGTGCTCTGGCAGGCCGAAGAAGAACTGATCGCCGAAGAAACCTGGGAGTCGGTATGGCACTGGGCGCGGGACGTCTGGCTGGAAAGCTGAGCCTGCCGACGCCCCACCTGCTCAATGCCCCGGCGAATCCTTGTGGTTTTCCAGGGTATCGAGCAAGGCCACCTGCATCCGTGTATGCACGCGGATGAACCAGCGCCACAGCAACGCCGCTACGGCGGCCGCGACGACGGCGATCAGGACCAGCAACTTGTTGGTCGGCAAGATACTGGCCGACAAGGCTGCCAACAGCAGGAAAATCACCAGCAGCGACAGGATCGGGATCACTTCGGAGATCACCCGGCGCACTCGCTGCGTGTGACGGCCCGCCATCTCCGGTTTGACGCCCATTTCCGCCAGCAACATCGACAATGCCTTGAGCTTGCGATACGCGGCAATCAGGAATGGCAGCGACAACAGCAGCGCCCCACCCCAGATCAACGCTTTCTGCCAGCTCGGGTCGCTGATCCAGCCTTGCAAGTAAGTGGATATGCCTTCGGCGAAGTAGGCGCCGGAAAAGAAGATCGCGATCACCAGCGCCAGATTGACCCCCACCTGCAGCAAGATCCGCCGAATCATCGATGCCAGCAATGCGCCCTGCCCTTGCGGCTGGATGCTGCGCAGCCATTCGCCGTACATGCCCAGCACTCGACCCAGTCGTTGTGGCATCACCGCGGCCAGCTTGATCGACAACGGGTCCGCTGCCCGGATCAGATAGGGCGTCAGCAACGTGGTGATCACTGAAACCGCCACGGCCACCGGATAAAGAAAGTTACTGGTGACCTGCAGGGTCATGCCCAACGAAGCGATGATGAATGAGAATTCGCCAATCTGTGAAAGCCCCATGCCGACGCGCAGAGAGGTACGTCCGTCGTTGCCGGCGATAAAGGCGCCAAGGCCACAGGACAGCATCTTGCCCAGCACTACCGCCACGGTGATCACCGCAATGGGCCAGGCGTATTGCAGCAGGATCATCGGATCGAGCATCAGGCCGATGGCGACGAAGAAAATCGCACTGAACAGGTCGCGAACCGGTTCGATCAGGCGCTCGATTTTGAGTAACTGCCGGGACTCAGCCATGATCGCGCCAATCAGGAACGCACCAAGCACCATGCTGTACTCAAGCTTGACCACCAGCAGGCAGAAGCCAAAACACAGGCCCAGCACGGTGATCAGCAGCATTTCATTGCTTTCGAACTTGGCCACGTAGGCCAGCAGGCGCGGTACCAGCAGGATACCAATGACCAGCGCGACGATCATGAACAGCGAAAGCTTGCCGACGGTGGAGAACACCTCACCCGAACTGACCGTGCCGCTGACCGCGATGCTCGACAGCAAGGCGATGATGCCGATACCCAGGATGTCTTCGACGATCAGTACGCCAAAGATCAACTGCGCGAAGCGCTGGTTTTTCATCTTCAGGTCATTGAGCGCCTTGACGATGATGGTGGTCGAGGAAATGGCCAGGATCGCCCCGAGAAACAGCGAGTCCATGGTGTTCCAATCGAACCAGCGACCAATTTCGTAGCCGATCCAGATCATCAGGACAATTTCGAGGAATGCCGCGATGAACGCCGTGGCGCCGACCTTGAACAACTTGCGCAGGCTGAACTCCAGGCCCAGGCAGAACATCAGGAAAATCACCCCCAGTTCAGCCAGGGTCTTGATGGTTTCTTCGTCGTGGATCAGGCCGAACGGTGGTGTGTGCGGGCCAATGATGAAACCCGCCACGATGTAACCCAACACCACCGGTTGCTTCAGACGATGGAAAAGCACGGTCACCACGCCTGCAACCAACATGATCACTGCCAAATCCTGAATAAAGCTGATGGCATGCATGGCGTGGGGCTCCTTGGGGTGACATGGCGCTTTTCGTGTAGGAATTTTCCCTTGGGTCTGGGCTTTTGCAGGGTAACACCGCGACTACGGGCGCAAAGGCGGTGCAATATATGGAAACAGATCGATTGGGCGTGACGGCGGCCGCCCGCGCGGCGTCCCGATAACTGTTGGTTTGAAAAAAACCGCTGAAGCGCCCGCAGAGGTGCGTCCCTCAAACCTTGCCTTGACCCGTGAGAACGCTATGGAACCCGGAAACGCCCAGCTGTCGATGACAGTATTGATGACCCCCGACATGGCCAATTTCTCTGGCAACGTGCACGGCGGCACCCTGCTCAAATACCTCGACGAAGTGGCTTACGCCTGCGCCAGCCGCTATGCCGGCCGCTACGTGGTGACCCTGTCGGTGGACCAGGTGATTTTCCGTGAGCCGATCCATGTCGGCGAACTGGTGACCTTCCTTGCATCGGTCAACTACACCGGCAACACCTCCATGGAGGTGGGCATCAAGGTGGTGACCGAGAATATCCGTGAGCGCTCGGTGCGCCATACCAACAGCTGCTTCTTCACCATGGTCGCGGTGGATGACCAGCGCAAGCCTGCCCCGGTGCCACCGCTGCAACCCGTAAACAGTGAAGACAAGCGCCGCTACATGCAGGCCCAGCAACGTCGTCAGATTCGTCAGGAGCTGGAAAAGCGCTATCAGGAAATCAAGGGCGACGCGTAAGGCAAGAGACCGCAGCTTCCTGTAGGGACTGCCGAAGGCTGCGATCTTTTCGCCATAACCGGATCACAAACTGATCGGCGTCGCCTCGAACCGCACCCGCGGATGGGCGATCCGGTCCTGAGCCCGAACCAGTTCCAGCTCATAGCTGGCGCACGCCTGGGTTTCCAGCAACACCTCATGCACCGCCGACGCAGCGAATTCGAATGCCGCCACCAGGCTGTCACCCAGCAGGACGCGAGCCAGGAACAACCCGGACGTCAGGTCGCCAACACCCACCGGCTGACGCGGAAACGCCAGCAGCGGACGCTGCAGATGCCAGCTGCCTTCGGCCGACACCAGCAACATCTCAAAGACATCGGCCTTTTTGCCGGGATAGTCCAGGTGCTTGATCAGCACCGCCTTCGGTCCACGTGCCAGCAGCGCACGCGCCATCGCCAGACAATCGAACAGCGACTGCGGCTTGCGCCCCGAGAAGCTGTCGAGCTCCAGTTGATTGGGGCACATGAAGTCGGCCACGCTGGCGGCCTCCTCCAGCAGGAAATCACTGACTTCCGCCGGCACGCTGCAACCCTTCTCCGGATGACCCATCACCGGGTCACACAGGTACAGCGCCTTGGGGTTGATCGACTTGATTTTCTCCACACCCGTCAGTATCGCCCGGCCCTGGGCCGCACTGCCGAGGTAGCCGGACAGCACCGCATCGCAGTTGCCCAGCTCGCCAATGGCCGCGATACCATCGACAAGATCGGGAATCTGGTGCGGCGCCAGCACATCACCGGCCCACTGGCCGTATTGGGTGTGGTTGGAGAACTGCACCGTGTTGAGCGGCCAGACATTCACCCCGACCCGCTGCATCGGGAAAACCGCGGCACTGTTGCCGGCGTGACCGAACACCACGTGGGATTGGATAGCGAGCAGATGGGGCGTACGTTTCATGCGGTGAGTTATCCGTAAAACGATTGAAATTCAAGCCGCGCAGTATGCGACTAAACACAGCCTGTACGACAGACCGGCGACACAGTTAAGCTGACACTATCTTGTTGGAGCACCCTGTTGATGCTGACCCTTGGAAATATTTTAGTGCTGATGCTTTTCGCCACCGCGGGTGCCTGGCTGTGGCACAACCATGGCTTGCGCGAACACGCACTGGAGCGGGTAAAGCAGCATTGCGGCAAGCTCGGGATCGAGCTGCTGGATGGCAACGTGGCATTGAAAAAAATCGCGTTCATCAAGGATGCCAATGGTCGGCGACGATTGGCCCGTGTGTATAACTTCGAATTCACCGTGACCGGCGAGACCCGCCACAACGGGACCATCACCCAATTCGGCCCCCACAGCGCACAGATCGAACTGGCACCTTATCCCGTGCCATTCGACGACACCCCCACCGTGGTGGATGTGGTCAAGCCGCGTGCCGAGGTGATCGAGCTGAGCCAGTGGCGACAGGAGCACACCAAGTGGCGGCCTTGAATCAACAGATCCCGCGCCCCCTGTAGGAGCTGCCGAAGGCTGCGATCTTTTTGATGTTCACCCCAACCGACACCCCGCCAGACCCCGTTGCAGCATCTCGACATCCTGCAACCCACCAAAAATCAGTTCAATCCGCGAATCCTGCCGCCATTCGCTGGGCCGCCACGCCAGCACCGCGTTATCCAGCGCATTCGCCGACACCCCCCCCCCGGGGCTGTGGATAACCATCTTCGCCCGCCGCCAGTCAAGGCCAGCGAGCCAGCGTACGAGCCTGTCTGTATCAAAGGCCTGGCTCGGATGCCAGCGCCAGCCAATGCTCCAGCCGCCATCCTGCTCCTGACTCAGGCAGATCGGCAGTGCCGGATCAGTCCAGATCGCCGGCAACTGCGCCAGCCCCTTGGGTGCCACAAAGTTATCCACACCCGCCTCAGCCCGCGCGCCCAGGCCCGGCAATTGGCTCAATGGCATGGCCGCCTGGTGCGACCAGTACAGCGGGCGCTCCGGCAATTGCGCGGCAAGTCGCTGACGGGCGACGTCATCAAGGTGTTCCGACTTGTTCATCAGCAACAGACCGGCGCCCTCCAGCGCGTCCTGTTGCGCCGCCGGTAGCGGCTTGCCAGCGGCAAGCGCCTGGGCGTCCAGTACCAGAACGCAGGGTTGGACGCTCAGGACACCTTGCCACGGTGCTTCCCGCAACTGCCTGAGCAACTGCACCGGATGCCCCAACCCGGACGGCTCGATGAACAGTCGATCCGGTCGCGCCTTGCGCAGCAAACGACCAAGACCGACCTGAAACGGCGCACCGTTGACACAACACAAACAGCCCCCGGCCACTTCACCCAGTGCGATACCATCGGCATCACGGGTCAGCAACGCGGCATCGATACCGATCTGACCGAATTCGTTGATCAACACCGCCCAGCGCTCGCCAGCGGGCCGTTGTGCCAGCAGGTGCCTGATCAGGCTGGTCTTGCCGGCTCCCAATGGCCCGGCGATGACATGGGTGGGTATGTTCTGCAACATGATCGAGAATGTCTGAGGAGTTCAGGATGCGGTGGATAGGATGGTCGTTGCTGCTGGCGCTCAACTGCGGCGAGGCAATGGCCCAGGCTTGCGTGGTCCACAGCCAGGCGGAACGGCTCGACGTGAAAGTCTGCCAGCAAAACCGCAATATTCCGCAAAAGCTCTTCGCCGACGGCTTCTGCCAGCCAAGTCTTGCCGGGCAGAAAGTCGAGGTGCAGTACGTCGACCAATGCCCTGCCGGGGCGTTCGGCGTGTGCAGCAACGCCCAAGTCGCCAATATGCCCTACCGGCAGGATATTCACTATTACGGCGTTGCCACGGATGCGGCGTATTTGAAGCCGTTTTGCGAAGCCCAGAGCCAGGGGACCTGGCTCAAGCCTTGAGGGTCAGGTCGCGTCTTCGTACCAAGGGCCGAACGGATCAGGCAACCGGCGCCAGCCCTCTGCGCCGAGCAGCATCTCCTCATCGCTCAACAGACACTCTTCGAGTTCGGTGGTGAGCCGCGCGAAATCGATGTCCTGGCCAATGAAAACCAGTTCCTGGCGGCAATCCCCGCTAGCGTCCTCCCAGTTCCGCAGGATGGCGGCGGTGCTTTCCTGGTCCTGCGGCCATTGATCCTTCGGTACGAAACGCCACCAGCGCCCGGCAAATCCATAACGCATCATCCCACCCGCCTGGGACCAGCTGCCAGCATCCATATGTTTGCTCGCCAGCCAAAAGAAGCCCTTGGAACGCAGCAGCTTGCCATTGAGCCACGGACCGTCGATGAAGTTGAAGAACCGCTGCGGATGGAAGGGGCGCCGCGCGCGATAGACGCAGGACGCGATGCCATATTCGTCGGTTTCCGGTACGTGTTCGCCGCGCAGTTCCTGCAACCAGCCCGGCGACTGCGCCGCCTTCTCGAAGTTGAAGCGACCGGTATCGAGGATCTTCTCCAACGGCACTTCGCCCATGACCATCGGGATGATTTGCGCCTGAGCGTTGAGTCGCCCCAGGATCGCCATCAGCTCCTCGCGTTCGCGGCGACTGATCAGGTCGATCTTGCTGATCAGGATGACGTCGGCGAACTCGATCTGCTCGATCAACAGATCGGTGATCGCGCGCTCATCCTCCTCGCCCAGCGTCTCGCCACGGGAAGCCAGGCTGTCGGCGTCCTGGAAGTCGAGCAGGAAATTCATGCCGTCAACCACAGTGACCATGGTGTCGAGCCGGGCGATGTCGGAGAGGCTCTGGCCGCTTTCGTCGCGAAACGTAAAGGTCTCCGCCACTGGCAGCGGTTCTGAAATGCCGGTTGATTCGATCAAGAGGTAATCAAAACGACCCTCACGGGCGAGCGACCCCACCTCCTCCAGCAAGTCTTCACGCAAGGTGCAGCAGATGCAGCCGTTGCTCATTTCCACGAGTTTCTCTTCTGCACGATTGAGGCTGACATCGCGCTGGACCTCGCTGCCGTCTATGTTGATTTCACTCATGTCGTTGACGATGACCGCGACTCGCAGCCCATTTCTATTACGTAATATGTAATTTAAAAGTGTACTTTTTCCTGCACCAAGAAAGCCCGAAAGGACGGTTACGGGAAGGCGTTTTGGCATCAGATGTTCCTCACACTGGAATCCATAAAAAAGGTATCGTCGCTTCAACGTTATCATATAACATTGCATTGCACCTCAACGACGGACCTTCCCATGAACGCGCTGACTTTGCCCGATATCGCTGCGCAGGCCTCACGCCAAGCCCTGTCACTGGAGTGGGTGGGCATGTGTGGCATTGCCCTACCCGTTTTGCTCGACGACAAACTATTGTCTGCAACGGCCGATGCCGGTGTGAGTCTCGATAACGGCGAGGCGCGCGGTATCCATATGTCGCGGCTGTACCTGGCGCTGCAAACGCTTGAGCAAGAAACGCTCTCGCCCAAGCTGCTGCGACAGGTTTTGAGCAGCTTTCTGGACAGTCACGAAGGACTGTCAAACAGCGCTTATCTGAATATTCACACCGACTTGCTGTTGAAAAGGCCGGCATTGATCAGTCCATTGGCTGGCTGGAAAAGCTATCCCGTCAGCATCGAAGCACGCTTGAAAAACGCGATGTTCCACGTGGAACTTAAAATCGCCCTCCCTTATTCCTCAACATGTCCTTGCTCTGCAGCGCTTTCCCGACAGCTTATTCAGCAGAAATTTGTAGGAGATTTTGCCAACCAGGCTCTGCAACACACCGAGGTACTGGCTTGGCTGGGTTCCACTGAAGGCATCGTCGCGACGCCCCACAGCCAACGCAGCACAGCGCAATTGAGTCTGCGCCTGCATGATTCTCAGGAGGAGCTTGCACTGATCGCGGTTATCAACGACGCCGAAGCAGCCCTCGGCACCGCCGTCCAAACCGCTGTCAAGCGCGCGGATGAACAGGCGTTCGCGTTGGCCAACGGACAGAACCTGATGTTTTGCGAAGATGCCGCCCGGCGCTTGAACCTCGCCCTCAAACGCTCACCCGGCATCGCCGGATTTTTGGTTCGGGTTATCCACGCAGAAAGTTTGCATGCCCACGATGCCGTTGCTGAAAGCCGCTGGAACTGGGAGACCGCCTGATGCGTTTATGGGCGTTCCGTTAAGGTATTTATCGAGAGCGTGGTGTATATCCACATCGGTCTGGTACGCGACTACAAGGGCCTTGCAGCGCAGGTTTCGAATGGACACGACAAACGTCTAGATGACAGCGAACGGGGATGGATCTAAGGTTTATCCGCTACGCATGTGATCGAAGCATTCGAGAATAACAATCATGATCCAGATCACTTTGCCCGATGGTTCAATGCGTGAATACGATCAACCGCTGTCCGTGCATGAGGTTGCCGCGAGTATTGGCCCCGGGCTGGCCAACGCTGCGGTAGCGGGTCGGGTGGATGGCCTGTTGGTCGACTGTGAGTTCGTGATCCGGGCCAATGCCCGGGTCAGCATCGTGACGCCCCAGGAACCCGACGGCCTGGAGATCCTCCGGCGCTCCTGTTCGCTGATGCTGGCGATGGCGGTCAAGCAACTGCATGCCCATGCTCAATTGCGCACCGGGTCGGCCTTGGGGGACGGGTTCTATTGCGAGTTCAGTGTCGAGCGCCCAATGATGACCGCTGATCTGCCGCTGATCGAAGCGCGCATGCAATCATTGGCGGCGACCAACCATTCGATCCGCCGCAGTCGGAGCTCTCCGTCTTCCGCCGATCTGTCGCTGTACCGCCTCGGGGATACCGAGTATTTGACGGCCGGCCCCCACGTCCCCACCACCAGAGTCCTGCAGGCCTTTGCCCTCGATCACATCAACGGCACCCTGCAGCAACGCATCTATGGTACCTGTTGGTCCAGCCACCAAGAGCTACAGCAGTGGCGCCTGCCGGCCCATGTGGTAGTCGTCAGCATGGATGACCGCCAGGCCAGCTATGCCCATGCGGTCACCGAACGCTTGCGCCGCAGTGGCGTGCGCGCACTGGCAGATCTACGTAATGAAAAGGTTCGCCACAAGATTCGACATCACAGTCAGACGGTGCCGTACCTGGTGGTGGTCGGAGAAAAGGAAAAGGCTGGCGGGTATGTCAGCGTGCGTAATCGCAACGGGGAGGATTTTGGCAGGATGAAGATTGAGGCGGTGTGTGAGTGGTTGGGGCAACCAGGGATTTCAGGTGCCTGATCCAACAAGCCTCGCTCCGGAAGAACGAGGCTGCCTGCGAAACTGTTTACGCTCTTGGCTTCACGGTACCGCAATCCTGCCCCAACCAGACCGCACGGGTATCGAGGCTACCCTTCTGCTGAATACCGGTGGCGTTGAACGTACCGTTGACCTTGGTGGTGAACTCGCGATCGCTGAGGAACGTGGCAACACCCGCACCCTGCGCTTTCGGGCAGCTGAAACGGAATTTCCACTGATTGCCGGTGCGCTCGGTGATTTGCTGGGTGCAGCCCGATTGTGGATCGGTCAGGGGAATATTGTCGCTCTTGACCTGCTCTGGCGTCAGGCATGCCCGGATACCTTTGCCGCCCATGGTGATGCCCTGTTTCTCCAGCTGGGCGCGCTGTTCAGGGGTCATCTGGCTTTGAATCTGACCGAGGATCAATTGCAGATCCGGCAGGTTCTGGTCATCGACTTTCATGTTGCTCGAGGTCAATTCCCACAAACCTGGCTGCAGCATCTGCGCGTGAGCCGCCACAGGAAGTACCAAACCAAATGCCATGGCCAAACCCAGCAGACGAACGTTCATCGAGTAACTCCTGATCAGTAGTGGCCGTTAGACGTCGCCGGCGGGCTTCGGTTCATGGGCCAATTAAATAGCGACATTCTGCACGGAACATGGTCTGTTAAGCATTGAATCTTCAGGAGCAAGGCTGCCCCCATGGATTATTTTGGACCGCATGTTTTCGGTTATGTCATCGCGCTGCTGCACTCATTGGGCCTGATCGCGGCAATCCATGCCGTGCTCACTGTCCGAACCGCCCAAGGCTCGATTGCCTGGGCGCTCTCATTGTTGTTCATGCCTTACCTGACACTCATCCCCTATCTGGTATTCGGCCGCAGTTCCTTCGACGGTTACATCAAGGCGCGGCGCCAAGCCAACGAGGAGATGCGCAAGGCCGTTTCAGAGCTCAACTGGCGGCCATGGGTGGAGGAAGCCCTCACCGCCCGAGCTTCCAGCGCCTACGCGTCGTTACGGGCGATGCCGAAGCTGGGGCGCATGCCTTGCCTGGCAAACAATGAAGTGCAGTTGCTGGTTAACGGTCATGCGACCTTCCAGGCGATTTTCCACGCCATCAGCCAGGCCAAAGAAGCCGTATTGGTGCAGTTCTTCATCATCCACGACGACCGCCTGGGCCGACGCCTGCGAGACCTTTTGCTGCAAAAAGCCAGTGAAGGCGTGGCGACTTACCTGCTCTACGACCGCATCGGCAGCCACTCACTGCCCCACAGTTACGTCCAGTCGCTGCGCGATGGTGGCGTCGCGGTCAAAGCCTTTGCCACCCGCAGCGGCTGGCTCAATCGCTTCCAGGTAAACTTTCGCAACCACCGCAAGATAGTGGTCGTCGACGGTATTCTTGGCTTCGTCGGCGGCCACAACGTCGGCGACGAATACATGGGCGAGAAGCCACCCTTGGCACCGTGGCGCGATACCCATGTGCAAGTACGTGGGCCGGTAGTGGCCTGCATGCAGGAGTCTTTCGCCGAAGACTGGTTCTGGGCGGCTCGGGAATTACCGCAGCTGATTCTGCCGCAGGTGTATCCGGACGACGGGGTGCTTTGCCAGATGCTCGCCAGCGGTCCGGCGGACGCTTATGAAACCTGCTCGCTGTTCTTCGTCGAAGCGATCCATGCATCGACTGAACGCGTGTGGATCACCAGCCCCTATTTCATCCCCGACGAAGCAGTTCTCGCCGCGTTACGCCTGGCGGTCTTGCGCGGCGTCGATGTGCGGATCCTGCTGCCATCTCGGCCTGACCACCGAATCGTCTACGCCGCTTCCAGCCTCTATGCCTTTGAAGCCGTGCGCGCCGGTGTGCGGGTGTTCCGTTACGAACCCGGGTTCCTGCATCAGAAGGTGGTATTGATCGATAGCGAAATCAGCGCCATTGGCAGCGCCAACATGGATAACCGTTCGTTTCGCTTGAATTTCGAAGTGATGCTGCTAACGGTCGACAAGGCGTTCGCAGCCCAGGTGGAGCAGATGCTCAACGATGACTTCGACCTGGCTCACGAAATCGCCAAGGACGAAGGCCGGGAGACCCACCGCTTGCAGCAGGTCGGCATGCGGGTCGCCCGGCTTATTTCACCCATCCTCTAGGGATTGTAGATATCGTCTCGCGTCCACGGCAGCTCATGGCTGCCATCCGCGTGGGCCTTCACCGCGAGAATCTGGTGCAGGTTGATCCAGCCACGGGCAAACGCGTAGGCACAACCGGCCAGGTACAGGCGCCAGATTCGCAGGGCTTGATCAGGCACCAGTTTCGAAGCGGCCTCAAGGTTGTCTTCCAGCCGTTCGCTCCAGTGATCCAGGGTCCGCGCGTAGTGCAGGCGCAGACTCTCGACATCGACGATCTCCAGCCCTGCTTCACTGATCTCGGCAGAAATCATCGACAGGTGCGGCAGCTCGCCATTGGGGAACACGTATTTCTCGATGAAATCACCGGCCCCGCGTCCCACGGGACGTCCATCGGTGTGCTTGGCGGTGATCCCGTGGTTCATCACCAGACCGCCCTCTTTCACCGCGCCGAACAGGGTTTTGCAGTACTCAGCCAGGTTCGCATGCCCGACGTGTTCGAACATGCCGACGCTGACCACTTTGTCGAAGCGCCCGTCCTGGGGCAGGTCGCGGTAGTCGAGCAACTGCAGCTCGACCAGATCCTCCAGGCCTTCTTCTTTAACACGCTCACGCGCCAGGCCCAGTTGCTCTTTGCTGAGAGTAATCCCAAATACTTTCGCACCGAACTCACGAGCCGCGTACCGCGCCAACCCGCCCCAACCGCAGCCGACATCCAGCAAATACTCGCCTGGTTGTAGCCGTAACTTACGACACAGGTGGCGAAATTTTGCTTGTTGGGCTTGCTCAAGGGTTTCGCTGCCAGTCTCGAAATAGGCGCAGGAATAAGCCATGTCACTGTCGAGCCACAGCTGATAAAACGCGTTGGAGAGGTCGTAGTGGTAGGAAATCGCCTTGGCATCTGTCTCCTTGTCGTGGACAGTGCGCACAGGCTGACTGTCGAGCTCACCGAGCAGTGCCTGGCTCCATTCATCACAGACCCGAATCACATCGCTGATGGAGCCTTCCAGCTCCAGTTTGCCCTCAACGAACGCCGCCCCGAGTGCATCAAGGCTAGGATGGGTGAACTGGGAAACCATTTGTGGGTCCTTGACCACAATAGTGACACTGGGCGTCGGCCCCAGATTGAATTCATGGCCGTCCCAGAGTCGCAGGCGTAACGGTAACTGCAGATTCTGTAAGGCCGGTGGAAGTTGCGCGAGCATGGAAAATCCCCCTTGTTTCAGACGTCTGCTGAGAGGTTAGACCATCCTTGAAAAGTAGCAGGCTATCGATTTGATAGCGATCTCCTATGAATCCAGTATGGCTCCGAATTCACAGAAATGACTGCTCTCACCTAAGATGACTGCAAATACGGCCAACAGTTCTGTATTTTCCAGCCCCTCACAACTCGTCCTTGAGCTTGAGAAGCGGCTCCTGAAAGCGCAGCAAACGCCCGGCATTGCCCAACACCAACAACGTACTGAGGTTATGCAGCAACGCCGCGATCATCGCACCTGCTGCCCCGAGCCAGCCAAACGCCGCGAAAGCAACGATCGCCAACGTCCAACCCAGACCGATAATCACATTGACTTGCAGGGTCTGACGGCATTGCCGGCTTAATCGCACACAGGTTCCAAGGCGCCGCAGATCGCTACCAATCAGCACGATATCCGCTGAAGCCAGCGCGATGTCTGCCCCGCCCGCGCCCATCGCCACACCCACAACGCCGGCCTTGAGCGCCAGCGAATCGTTGATACCATCGCCCACTACCATAGGACGAAAACCGTTACCGATTTCTTTCAGCACGCGATTCAACTTGTCCTCGGGCAGGGCCTGCGCTTCGACATCAACGATGCCGACATCGCGGGCGAGAGCTTCAGCAACACTGCGCCGGTCGCCGGTAAGCAGAAGTTGCCGGCCCAATCCCAGTTCCCTCAGCTCGCTCAAGGCAAATTGCGCTTCCGGTTTAACGCTGTCGGCCAACAACAACCAGGCGAGAAACTCGCCGTTAAGCGCCACCCCGGCAATGGGGCCGTCGTGGTCGGGAACGTCTGAGGTATTTATGCCCAACCGGGCGAACAACTCCGGCCGCCCCAGCGCGGCCTCGCCCTGCTCCGTCATGGCCACCACACCCAATCCCTGACGTTCGTGAATGTCCGCCAACAACAGACAATCCTCTTGGGCAACCAGCCCGGCCAGTGCCCGGCTGACCGGGTGGCTACTGGCGGAGCCGAGGCTGGCGGCGAGTTTCACGACCTGGTTGCGATCAGCCGATGGGCCCTCAATGGATTGCAGGCGCAAGGTGCCGAAAGTCAGGGTTCCGGTCTTGTCGACCACCAGCGATGTCAGGTCTGCCAGCTCCTCGAGAAACGCCGAACTGCGAATCAGAATGCCGTGCCGTGCTGCCACCGCTACCCCGGCAATCGCCGTTGCGGGCGCCGACAACACCAACGCACAAGGGCAGGCAGCCACCAACACGGCGAGCATGGCCTGGGCATCGTTGGTGATGAACCATGTCACTGCGGCCAGCAGCAACACCAGGACCATGTAGCTCCCGGCGTAACGCTCCAGCAACCGGGTGATCGGCGGCTTCGAACGCTCGGCGTTATGCACCAGCGCGATCACTTTGCCGAGGGTCGATTCGTGGCCGGTTCGAGTCACTTCAATGCGCAACAGGCCATCGAGATTGATCGCCCCACCAAATATCAACATGCCGACGCCCGCCTCCATCGGCACTGACTCACCGGTAATGGATGCGGTGTCCAGACTCGCCTGACCGGACAGCACACGGCCATCGGCCGGTACCCGATCACCGGCACGGACTTCCACCTGATCGCCTGCCCTGAGCGTAGTGTTATCGACTTCGACGACTGAGTCATCCGCCTGAACCTTGCGCGCGTGGCTGCGTGTCAGTTTGCCGAGGGCATGAATGGCTTCCTGCGAACCGATCACGCTGCGCTCTTCCAGCACATGGCCGAAGATCATGATGATCGGCAGCAATGCGGCGGTCAGCAAATCGCCCGTTGCCCAGGCTCCGAGCATGGCCAGGGCAATCAGTTGATCAGTGATGCCGTGCAGGCTCGGATACCGCAGGCTGTACCAGGCCGAACGCATCACGGGCACGGCCACCAGCACGGAAGCAAAACCCAGCAACAACTGGCTGACGCCGGTCTGTTCCGGCGACAACCAGCGCCAAACGAGGCCAAGCGCGAGCAAACCGAGTGCGAGCATGGCCAGGGTCAATTGGCGAGCAGCGCTGCGTTGTTCGGCCGAGGACAACATGCTCGGTGCAGCGGCTGATTGAGCGGTCATTGTGCTGCTCCCTGAATGATCAGGCGGGAATCGTCTAGTGGATCAACCGTGGTGACTGAACCAGCTTGGCCAAGAATTTTCGGCATCCGCTCGCGGTAGATTCGAAACAACATTTGCGGGTCTACGCCTTGTTGTTGCGTGCTGGCCAGACTCACCACCGTGGCGGTATCGGCAGACGCTTTCGCCAGCCGCTCACTCGCCTGGGCGTGGGCGACTTGCAGCGTGCGGTCGGCTTGTTCATTGGCTGCCTGGATCAGTTTCTCGGCGTCAGTGCGCGCGTTGGCAACGGCTTTGTCGGCTTGCTGGCTGGCGGTCAGCACGGCGTTGAAGGCGTTGACTGCAGGGCCCGGCAGACTCGATTGCACATCGACCCGCGCCACTTCGATTCCCAGCCCCTGCCCCGTCGTTGCCAATTGCGCGAGGCGTTGGTTGATGCCTTGCACCAGGTCTCCTCGCAAACGCTCGCGTCTTTCTGCTGCCTGATTGTCAGCGCCGGTCAACTCCGGTCGTGCGACCAGAATAGTGTCCAGATCTCGTGCCGCAGCGAGTGCCACGGCACTGCGGGTCACCAATCGATCCAGGGCCGGCAGCAAATGTTCGCCTTGAAACACGAAGGCATAGGGCTGCGTAACCTTGTAGAAAACCCGCACATCCAGTTGCACCACACCGGCATCCCCGGTCAGTAAATAACCGGAACCGGCCAGTGCATCACTGATGGGCGACGCAAAACTTGCCGCGCGATCCGCCTGCAAGGCGGATTCTGTGCGCAACAGATTCTCCACCCGACGCTCGATTACCCGGTCGGCTGCCGGCAGCAAAATCACCTGTTCAAACGGTCGCGGCCAGGCCAGCAGCAAACCGGCTTCCTGGATGCGATCCAGCGCGCCGAAGTGCAAAACCACCGCACGATTTTGTGGATCAATCTGTCGTACATTCGAGAACGCCCACACCAAAGCGGCCAATACCGTCACCGCATACAGGGCGAGAAACGCCAAACGCCCAGCTTGAATCCATGGGCTGCTCAACCCATTTGTTCCACGTGGAACCAAATTCATGGCTGTGATCCGGGTTCATTTTCGAGCGTCGGCGGGCCCTCGACCAATGCCCGGAAAGGCGCGGCATCGGTACGCAGGATCAACTTCGTCCCCGGCGTGATCACGGTGCCCAAGGTGTCGAGCGAACGCAGCAGGTTATAAAGCTGAGGTGAACTGGCGTAGGCGCGACCATAAATCTGCGCGGCTTCAATCCGCGATTGCGCCTCAATGTCGGCAGCTTTCACCGAGGCGTCAGCCTGGACGATTCGCGCATCACGCTCAGCGGCAGAGCGAATTTGCGTCGCTTCGCGCTTGCCGATGGCGGTGCGTTCGGTGGCGATGGTTTCGCGCTCGGCACGCATGCGATCGACCGTCGCAGTGAGCGTGACCGAAGGCAAGGTCAATCGCTCGATGCCGACTTGCAGCACTCGCACGCCATAGGTGGTCAGCAACTGCTGATCGATTTGCTTACGCAACTGAGCTTCAAAATCGGCGATGTGCACTTGATTGGCGTCAGTGTTCACCAGGCTGGCCAGATCGAAACTGCTGGCAGTCGTCTCGAGAGCCGAGCCGACGAAGGTGCGAATCTGCCGTGCCGCTTCGTCCGGCTGGTTTTGCACGGCGCGCATGAAGCGCTGCACATTGTCTGGATCACCCTGCACCTGCCAGGCCACGTAAGCCTGAACAATGATGCGCAAGCCATCGCGCGTACCCACATCCTGCAAACCACTGGACGTGGTGCGCAACCGCAGATCCACCGGAATCGCTGCTTCGAACGGCGCCGGCCAGCGCCAGCCAAGGCCAGGTTCCAACAACACTCGCGATGGGTTGCCAAAACGCGTGATGACCGTCGCTTCTCCCGCCCGCACCTGAACCAGGCTCGCGGCCGCCACGGCAAACGCCACCAACAAAGCCGCCCAGCCCATGCGTCGCCAAGGGAATGGGCCGGCTTCTTGCGGATCACCGTGGTGGTGATGACCATGGTGATGTCCGCCATGGCCGTGATCGTGGCTGCTGTGGTCAGCGTGATCGTGAGTATGTGACTGGCTCAATGGGCGGCTCCTGGCTGAGCAATTTTACGCGACAGCGCAGGGTCTGCCGGCAACGTGAACGTACGGAGATCGATGGTCGGCGCATTGTTGTTACCGCCCAGGCGATGATCGAGGACTAACAACCTTGCATTGGCCAGGCCTTGGGAAAGCTGACCGAGGTAGTGCTCCAGCACGAAGGCCTGGCCGGCACTCGTATAAGCTTTTTGTTCGGCGGTAAATTTCAGGTCTGCGGCCTTGGCCGTCGCGTTGAGTTCATAGGCCGTCGCCATTGCCTGGTCTCGGGCAATACTCGCTTGCAGTTGCGCCTGGTTGGTGGATTCGGCGGCAGCTCCACGTTCACGGGCGATCAAAGCCTGCGCTCCGATCTGCGCAGCTTGCACGCCGTGATAGGCATTGGCGGCACCCGCCGGGGGATGAATCGCTTCGACCACCGTGGCGAGAATTTCCACGCCACTGTCGAGTTTTTGCAGGTCGGCCTGCACGGCACGAGCAATCTCTTCGGCCAGCCCTACCCGATCCTCACCGAGCAAACCGTCAAGGGTTCGTGAGGCAAAGTCGTGGACGAGAATGCGGCTGGCGGTGCTGCGGATCAGCGTCGGTACATCTGCGCTGTTATAGGTCGCCGCCAACGCTGCCTGATCACTCAAACCGATGCGATAAACAAAACGCACGTCCATGTTGACGATCTGAAAGCTCTGCTTGTCGGCACGACTGCTGGCAATCACCTGGGATTTGTCGTTCACATGGCTGGCATCCCATAAGCGATTGGCGGTCATCGGCGCCGGGCCGTCGGCGGGCTCTAGCCGGACCGGCGCTGATGGTTCACCGACACTGGTGGCCAACTCGTGAACCACTCCGTTTTCGACCGCTAACACCCGGCCCAGCGGCCACGGCAAGCCAGCGTGCAGACCAGGACCAAACACCGTCACCGGTTTGCCGAAGCGCTCATAGATCCCCCGCCCTTGCAGCGGTATTTCGTGGACACCCGTCAGCGTCCAACCGACAAAGGCTACGATGCCCAGCACAGGCAAAAATGCCCGCCGCATGTAAGTGAAAGCCCAGATCTGTCGAAGGTCGATGCCGAAGCGGTTGTGCAATTCGTGCTGCAGCGCCAGCAATGGCTGCGGCGGCCAGCGCAACATGTCGGCGCCAAAACTGCGCGCCAGCAATGCAGGTTCCAATTGTTCGCGGCGAGGACTGAACAATGACAGCACGCCACGCAGCAGTAACTCGAAGGCAACGAACCCTGGCAGCAGGCCGATCAGTACCGCCAGACGCACCGGCCAAACCGAGGTGTCATTGCCGAACAACAGGCACGACGCTCCAAGTATCAAGCTGATGATTGTCATGCGGGTCAACTGCGCCAAGGCGCCCGCCTCAGGCCATTGAGTGCTGTTTTGCTGAGCAAGCTGACGCTCCAGAACCAGCAAACCAAAGGCCAGCGATAAGGCGAAGGCCGCGCCGACAGTGGCCGAGATTCCCAAGGCTGCAGGCGGTAAATCAAGGTTCCATGCTTGTTCGACGCACAACAACGCCAGCAGCGCCCAACCGCCCAGCCATAGCGTCGGGGCACCGATTTGCCTGAGTAGTTTCAGGCAGCCCTGACTGATTCGATCCAGCAGGCGCTCGTACCAGCCCTTCAGGACGTCAGTCTCATCAGAGTCGACCACCAGCGCCACAGGATTCATCGCCCGCGTACGCCATTGCGCCACCCACCCGGCGGATTGAAAGCCGGCAACCAACACCAGCAACGCGGCACTCTGATTGAACAACAGGGCAGACCAAAGGGATTGCGGCGCGAACAGCCCGACAAAAAAACCCAGCACCAGGCCCAGTGCCGCAAGCACACCGAGGGCGATGGTATAGAGGCGCAATCGTCGCCCTTGAAAAACCGCCTGCTGAAAGCGCGGCAGCCTGGCTACCTGCGCGCCATCATCACCCTCTTCGAGATCGACTTGCATAACACCCCAGTGCTTACCTTTGCCCACGCGGCATTTCGTTACGATATAACGGTACTGGTGAAATTTTCGTATCAACGCCCTATCTAAAGATGCCTTACCTGTCGCTAGGCTGAAGCCTTGACCGAAATGCATCGGAACACTCATATTACGCTCGTAATTTTATTCAACGACTACTTTTATCCCTCCCCATTCGCGTTCAATCCAGGAGTACATCCATGAGCACTTATGACGTCGTGATACTCGGTGGTGGCCCCGGTGGCTACAACGCAGCGATCCGTGCAGGCCAGCTGGGATTGAAGGCGGCCTGCGTAGAAGGCCGTGCCACACTCGGTGGCACCTGCTTGAATGTGGGCTGTATGCCTTCCAAGGCATTGCTGCACGCTTCTGAACTCTACGACGCGGCCATGGGTGCGGAATTCGCCAACCTGGGCATCGAGGTCAAACCCACGCTCAATCTCGCCCAGATGATGAAACAGAAAGACGACAGCGTGACGGGGCTGACCAAGGGCATCGAGTTTCTCTTCCGCAAAAACAAGGTTGACTGGATCAAGGGTTGGGGCCACATCGACGGGCCGGGCAAAGTCACCGTGACGGATAACGCCGGGGCCAAGACCGAACTGAGTGGCAAAGACATCATTATCGCCACCGGTTCCGAACCCACTCCCCTGCCGGGCGTGAACATCGATAACCAACGCATCCTCGACTCCACCGGGGCACTGTCATTGACCGAAGTGCCGAAGCACCTGGTGGTGATCGGCGCCGGGGTGATCGGCCTGGAGTTGGGTTCGGTCTGGCGGCGCTTGGGCGCGCAAGTGACCGTGGTCGAATACCTTGATCGGATCTGCCCGGGGGTTGACGGCGAAGCAGGCAAAACCCTGCAACGCTCCTTGAGCAAGCAAGGCATCAGTTTCAAATTGAGTTCAAAAGTGACCAGCGCCACAACGTCCGCAACCGGTGTTCAACTCAGCATCGAGCCCGCCGCAGGCGGCAGCGCCGAGTCGCTGGAAGCCGATTACGTACTGGTGGCGATCGGACGCCGGCCTTACACCCAAGGACTGGGGCTGGAGAACGTCGGCCTCGCTACGGATAAACGCGGCATGCTCGCCAACAAGGGTCATCGCACCGAAGCCGCGGGCGTCTGGGTGATTGGCGACGTGACGTCCGGCCCGATGCTCGCGCATAAGGCCGAAGACGAAGCCATGGCCTGCGTCGAGCAGATCGTCGGCAAGGCCGGCGAGGTCAATTACAATCTGATCCCCAACGTGATCTACACGAAACCCGAGCTGGCCAGCGTCGGCAAGACCGAAGAGCAACTGAAGGCCGAAGGCCGCGCCTTCAAGGTCGGCAAGTTTCCCTTTACCGCCAACAGTCGGGCGAAGATCAATCACGAAACCGAAGGCTTCGCCAAAGTACTGGCCGATGAACGTACCGACGAAATCCTCGGCGTGCACCTTGTGGGGCCGAGTGTCAGTGAAATGATTGGCGAATACTGCGTGGCCATGGAATTCAGCGCGTCTGCCGAAGACATTGCACTGACCTGCCATCCGCATCCGACCCGCTCCGAAGCCTTGCGCCAGGCGGCGATGAACGTGGAGGGAATGGCGACGCAGATGTAGGCCCGAAGATCAGTGACCCATCGCGAGCAAGCTCGCGATGGGGTCTAAAGCGGTAAATGTCCCAAAGGCAAAGCCCCTGGCGTTTTAACCGTATGAATCGCAAAGTTGCTGCGTATATCGCTCACGCCTGGCAACTTCAATAAACACCCAGTGAGGAACCGATCGTAGGCCCGCAAATCCGGCACCACCACTTGCAACAGAAAATCCGATTCCCCTGACACCAGAAACGCCGAAACCACTTCCGACAATGCCGTCACGGCCAGGCGAAAGGCTTCAGCCTGTTCGTCGTTATGGCGCTCGACTTTCACCCCGACGAATACGGTCAGACCTAGCCCGACTTCATCGCGATCGAGGCTGGCCTGATAACCACGTATCACTCCCGCCTCTTCCAGCATCCGCACTCGACGCAAACAAGGCGAGGCAGACAGACCAATTTCCTCAGCCAATTGCACATTGCTCAAGCGTCCATCCCGTTGCAGGGCGGCGAGAATCTTGCGGTCGTAGGCATCCAGTTTCATGATTTGGCAGATCCCGCTGGCTGAGCTGTGATTTGTTGGCAGGTTATGCCAAAACTGACGGCTTTAGAAGTGAACTACGCAAGCACATGCCCTGCCCTCCAGCCCTAGACTGGCCCTACTGAATCGACAACGAACAGGGGTGCAACATGGCAGGACTTTGGCTGTTTTTCATGGCGCTGGCGGTGGTTTATCTGTTACCGGGCCCGGACATGATCCTGCTGCTGCAAACAGGCGCCCGTCAGGGCAAAGGCGCGGCGTTGGCCACGGCGGTCGGCCTGGGTATCGCCCGCGGTTGTCATGTCGTGCTGGCGGCGTTGGGGTTGGCCGCATTGTTCAGGGCGGCGCCTTGGACCTTTGACGTGGTGCGCCTGGTCGGTGCTGCCTATCTCCTGTGGATCGGTATCCAGTGTCTGCGAACGACGATGTTGCCGAACTTGAACGGTTCAGGTACGACGGACGAAACAACACGTTGGGGTACAGCGATTCGCCGCGGCCTGCTGACCAACCTTCTCAACCCCAAGGCGCTGCTGTTCTGCTCGGTGTTATTGCCGCAGTTCATCGATCCAGTCAGCGGACCGGTGCTCGCACAATTTGCGATCCTGGGCCTGGTGTTGGTCGGTGTCGGTTTGTTGTTCGATAGCGCCTACGCCTTGACCGGCGCCGCACTGGGTCGTTGGCTGCAACGCAGCCCCGGTGCCCAGCGCCTGCAACAATGGTTGTTCGGTAGCCTGTTGATCGGTTTCGCCGTGCGGCTGACCTTTGTTCAACAGGCTTGAGACTTATCGCACCTTGCGACGGCGGCGACTGAGCAGCAGCAACGCCGCCGCTACCACTATCACCACGCCGCCTATCTGCACTACGATCTTGTAAGGCCGCAGGGCTGAACGAGTGGCGTCGGTGACCTGCGTGACATAGCGCTTGTCGGCGTTCTCAAAGTCGGGATACGGACACTGATGGCCAAAGTCAGCCGCCCACTCCACGAATGGTCCCTCTTTGACATATCGCTGGTACAGCGCACTTTGCTCTTCGAGGCTGCTGTTCCAACCGGCCGCTTCACACAGCACCGCGGCAAACGCCTGGCTGGTGTGCGGCAAATTGTCGGCAGCACGGCTGGCCAATGCAGTGGCCACGAAGCGATAGTGGTAGCGCTCATCGGGTTGGGCAGCGCTGGCTTGCTGACGCTTCAGTTCGTCCTCGGCCACCAACGGCCCGACCTTGAGTTCATTGCTCTCCAGGCTGAAGTTGCCACCGAACGTGGCGTAGTCCGGCGCCATTTCATAACCCAGGATGTCCATCCCCCACTCGCGTGCGGTCCAGGCTGCGTTGAACAGTGCTGCAGCCCGTCGCGTCGGCCACCATGCCGAATCGGCAGCCAGGCGTTGCTGGCCATACAACCTGGCTTTATGGCGCAGGCCATCATTATCGAAATACGCCGGCGCCTGTTCGTAGTGCCCCTCGCGCAGTAAACGCCGCCCAAGCAGATTGCGCAGGCTCGCCGCTACCGGCAGGGGCACGTAGTTGTCCCGGTCTTCTTGGCTCAGTGGCGGCGGCGCCGGTACCTGGGTGTCGACGTAATGCTTGAGTTCGTCCAGCGTCAGCACGCGTTCGGCAACAGTGGCGGCGTCCAGCCAATAGATGCCTTGGCTGCGGTACAACTGGTCGAACGCCTGCAGGTAATCCCCGCGTTGCAGGGCCAGGATCGCGCTTTCGCCCTCGACCCGGCATTTGGGTTCAAGGTTTTCGAAATCGAAGTCCGGCGTTCTCCTGTCGCCCCACGATTCATTCTGCGGGAAGGCCTTGGCGGCCTTGGCATACGCAGCCGTCGCGGCAGCTTTATCGCCCTCACGCACGGCCAGCTTGGCCCGCAGCCACCACGCCAGGCCGCCCTCGCCAGCGTGCTCGAGAAAGGTCTTGGCGCTGGTGAAATCGCCTTGTTGATAGTTCATCGCGGCCAGCCGGTCCGCATTGTCGAGGCTACCGCGCGTGCTGTTCTGCAACAGCTTGATCAGTTTCTGCTCATTCGGCGGTTGCTCATCGAATGACCAGCCCAGCCGACTGATCAAGGATGCGGTCACCAGTTGTTGCACCGGCTTACCCTTGAGCAGCTCGACCAATTGATCCTCGGGCATCGCAGCCAGGTCTGCCATCAACAGCTTCAGCGAGGTGTAACCCACTGCCGAACCCTGAAGGTTTTGCGTGGCATAGAGTTCGATGGCGCTGTTCCAGTCACCCGCCGTCCGGGCTACCCGAGCTTCTTCACCGAGACTGGCAACGCCCAGTTCCAGCGGGTCGCTGAAACCATCGATGCTCAGCTGACGCGTTTGCTCAAAGGCTTCGCGGGATCGAGTCAGCAGGTCGGGAGCCGCATCGGCCTGTGAACTCATGGCGAACAGCGCCCGACCCAGCGAGTAAGCGGCCCAGGTACTGCGCAGTGCCCGTTGATCTGCGGGTAGCGCCAGCACCTTTCGGAAATATTCGGCGGCCAGCGTTTGGTCACCGGCGTTGAAGGCTACCGCACCCGCCAGATAGAACCTGAGCTCGGCTGGCAGGCTCGCCCCCCGTACCTCAACCTGACGGGCGTCGGCCAGTCCACGCAATTGCTTCACCAGCGCCTGCTGTTCATTCGTCAAACCAGCCTGCTCGGCCTGATCCCGCAGTTCGGCATGATCGGTGGTTTCACCATAGGTCTGGCCAGGAACAAGGGTGGCTGCCGTGACAGGTTTGAGGCCGGCGATCGCATGACCGAGACGACTCACCTCGAACCTGAAGCTGCCTTCCGGCAACTCCGCCAGGGATTGACCCCGATTGTCCAGCAGCCGCATGGGAAAGTCCGGCCCGCACGCCATGGCCGGCAATGGCAGGCAGAGGCTCAGACAAAGCATGTGACGGGGCCAGTTACGGGTGAACATTCGAAGCTCCTTGATCAATTTTTGCGCAGCGTGCCCAACCAATGCCGCGCTGTCCGCCGGCCGCAATCCGACCGTCGCGCAGGCGGGTGAAGGTAAGCAGATTCGGGTCTTGTTGCAACGTATAACCGGCCAGCGCATCGGCCCCCTCGCAACCCTGTACTGCCAGGGTCACGCGCTTGGGCCAGGCGCTGTCAAGGTTGCCCTCATTGGTTATGGCGATGTCAGAGAGACCTTCATGAGCGGAGAGATTCAGCGCCAGATGACTGCGCAGGACCTCACCCTGCGACACCGCGCGCAAGGTCGAGAGGCTCCAGGCTCGGCGGTCGTTGGCCAAAGGCAGGCGGAACCAGATCAGACCCGCCAGATGCGCCGGCGGATCCGCACGCAGCCGGGCGGCTAGCTTGCTCAATTGCAGTGGATCAGCCAACAACTCCCGACGCTCGCCACGACTTTCAATCGCTACTTCGCTTTCCACGACGGGCGCACCACCGACGCTTGGCAGCAACGCGACCCCATAAGCCGGCAGCGCCAGGAAAAACGGTTTCGACGTGATTCGGCTCCAGGCCATTGCCCATTGTCGAGCGAGGTCGGGATCGAACAAGCCGCGTCGCGGATCGCTCACGGCATGTACCTGCAAAACGCTGCTATCGATGCTGGATAACAAGGCCGGCAACGCCTGACTGTCGAGCCACGCTGGCAATGCAGTGATGCTCAAGGCCATGGACGACGGCAACACCGATCGCAGATGCACAAGAAATTCACGATAGGCAGGCAGCCGGGCGTTGCCCGCGTCGTGGTCGATTTCCACGCCGGCGAGACTCAGGCCCTGCCCCTGCCAATCCGTGATCAATTGCTGGATTTGCAGCGTGACCTCGTCTTGATTCAGCGATTGGAGCTGGCCATCAAGGCGAATCACCGCAATCAACGACCGGCCATCACGCCTGAGCAGCACCGGATCGATCCGCGCCCGACTCCAGCCCGCCTGAGGGAATGCCTGTAGTGCCAGCACCCGCAAGGTGGAAAAATCAGCGCGACTGTCGCGCAACGCGGCGTCGTGCGCGGGGGTCCATTGTCGTTGCCAGACATAGAGTTGTTGATCGAGTGGCGGCGCGTCCTGCTGCTCGCAACCACTGAGCAGCGCCAGCGTCATCAGCGAGATGACCACGCGAGTAAGGAAAACCATGAGTGAACGCTTGTCCCTGAAATGCACAAAGGGCCTCCTCGGCCCTTTTCGATATGCTCCTACCCTACTCAGCCATCCACCGTCGGGCAATGGCTTGCGCGACCAAGACTCAAAGGTCCAGTACCAGAGGCTGCGAGCCTTGGGCCGGCACAGCACAACAGATCAGCACCTGGCCTTCATCCGGCACCTCTGCTGGCGGCTGCGGATAATTGACCTGGCCACTGATCAGCCTAGTCTTGCAGGTCCCGCAAGAACCGCCACGGCAACTGAATTCCGGCTGTAATCCGCGGCTTTCCGCCAGCTCCAGCAGACTGCCGCCGTCCGGTTGCCAGCGAGCCTCCTTGGCTGAACGCTGGAACACCACTGGCACCGAAGTGGTGGCCGCCGGCGGTTGCTCGATGACCACCGCGTCAGGGTCGAGACGGCGGACTAACGTCGAGGGACCGAAAGTTTCGGCGAAAATCCGCGCGTCGCGAATATCCAGTTCGCGCAGGGCATCGTACATCGCCTGGGTAAAACTGCCCGGCCCGCATAGGACAAAATCCAGCTGATCGTAATCATCGACCTCGAGTAATTCCGAGAGCCGTGGAACATCGATCCGCCCGGTCAAATCGAAATCTTCGCCCTCCCGAGCCTCCGGCTCCGGTTGACTGAGCAAGCGCACAACCCTGACCGCATCCCCGGCAGTCTCGAGCAAGCGGTCCACCTCTGGACGAAACGGTTGATCAGCCAAAGTGCGCGAACTCTGGAAGAACCAGGTCGGCCGTATACGGCGGGTGCGCAGGCCTTGATAGACCACCTCACGCAGCATCGACAGCAGCGGTGTAATTCCCACGCCAGCAGCCAATAACACCAGCGGTCGACGCTCATGTGGCGCGACGGTGAAATGCCCTTGGGGTGCCCGGGCTTCCAGCAGGTCGCCGACGCGAACCTGTTCATGCAGGTGCGTAGACACCCGGCCGTCACGCTTCACACTGATACGGAAAAAATCATCCGAGGGCGCACTCGACAGGCTGTACGTGCGGATGTGCACTTCGCCATCGATGTGGAACCGCAGCGGTAAGTGCTGTCCGGCGTGGAACAACGGTAACCCGACGCCGTCGCCTGGTTCCAAATAGATTGAGCGGATACCCTGGCTTTCCGTTTCGATCCGCACCACCCGTAGTGGTCGCCATTGATCGCCAAGCGCCTTGGCTTGCAGGCGTGCCGCGGCCTGGGCCCAGGTTCCCGTGAGCAAACTGGTGGGTGAAACACCGTCAAAGCGCCAGCGCAAAGCAAGAGCCGCGGGACGACGCACAACCTGTTCCACGTGGAACATCCACAAACGTTCGGCCCCCTGAAACGCTTCAACCTGTGGGCCTTCGAGAATGATTTCTGTGCGCCCGCTAAGGTGTAGCAGCTCACCGGAATTAAAATCGATGAACAGCAAACCGGCCTTTGGATTGATCAGCAGATTGCCCAAGGTATTGAAAAACAGGTTGCCGGCGAAGTCCGGGACGGTCAGGCGATTGCCTTCCACCTGGACAAATCCTGACTGGCCGCCACGGTGGGAAACGTCCACCGAACGCACGCCATCGACATCCACGTAGCTGGCGACGAAGAAGGTATCCGCCTCGGCGATCATGGCCTTGGCCGCCTCATCCAGTTCATTGAAGTGCTGTGCAGGACGTGTCGCTGGATCCTCCAAGGGCACCGAACGAAACTGCCTCAATTGGATGTACTGTGGGCAGTTGCCATAGGACTGATCCACCGTCACCGAAAATCCGCTCGTGGTCATCGCACCAATATGCCCATTGATGCGATTGCGCCGGCGGGTATGCAACTCGATGCCCAGCAGACCGATTGCCGCACCCGCGCCCAACTGCGCAGGATCATCGACAGCCGGCAAGCTGCTGAACTGCAACAATCCCGGTTCAGGTGAATGGGCGAAACCCGGCTCACCTTCAAGCACGCTGGCCCAGGGAAGACCCTCAGCATCAACCGCCCCGTACACCATGAATGGAAGCTGCTGATAGAAGCTACGGTGTTGATCCGGCATGTGGTCGCGAATCACCCTGCGACCGAGTACGTCCATTCGCTCGCTGACGCCGATGCGCGCCTGCAATTCTTTTTCGCCAACATGCCAAGGTGAATGGTCCATTGCGGCGTCTCCCCTGCGCCATCGGCACAGCGTGAAGGGCCCGACAACGTCGGGCGAGAAATATCAGGCAGTTTTTTGCAGACCGGCGACAGTACGCGGCATGCCGACAAAACCGGGCAAGGCCTCGACCCGTGCCAGCCAGGCGCGGATGTTGTCGTAGTCGTCCAGCGACACATTGCCTTCCGGTGCATGGGCGATGTAGCTGTAGGCGGCCACGTCGGCAATGGTCGGTTCGCTGCCAATCAGGTAAGGCGTGTTGGCCAGTTCATGATCGATCACCTTGAGCACGCTGTGGGCGTAAGGGATCACTTCGTCAGGATTGTAGGGCGCACCAAACACCGTGATCAGTCGGGCCCGAGCTGGGCCAAATGCGATGGGCCCGGCAGCAACCGACAACCACCGCTGCACTTTGGCGGCACCGACCGGATCGGATGGCAGCCAGCGACCGTTGCCGTATTTTTGCGCCAGGTAGACCAGGATGGCATTGGAGTCCGCCAGTACTACACCTTGATCGTCCAGCACCGGCACCTGGCCAAATGCATTGAGGGCCAGGTACTCCGGCTTCTTGTGCTCGCCTTTGGCCAGGTCGACGAAGATCAGCTCAGTTGGCAATTGCAGCAGCGACAGCATCAGTTCCACACGATGAGCGTGGCCGGAACGTGGGAAGTTGTAGAGTTTGATGGCTTGCATGGTCGACTCCGCTGGTCAGTGGCGCCGTCAGGAGAGATCAGCACCGATGGCGGTCATCTTCTACCAGTCACCAAAACATCAGAATAACCAGCTAATGCAATCCATTATTTCTCTGGATGAAATAAAAAACTCAGTCCTGCAGCGCCGGATGTTCTCGGAGTGCCTTCACCGTAAAGTCGACAAAACTGCGCACTCGCGCCGCAGCCTTTCGTCCGCCTTGATAAAGCACATGGATGGGCAATGGCGGCATTTCGAATTCCGCCAAAACAATCTCCAGCTCCCCCGCCGCCACTTTGCTCGCCGACTGATAGGACAGCACCCGGGTGAAACCCAGCCCGAGCGCGGCGGCGGTAATGGCCGCCTGATTCGCCGTCACTGTCAAACGCGGTTCCGCCCGGACACTCAAGGGCTCGCCACGCTCGAGAAATGGCCAGTGTTTTAACTGGCCAATAGCGGACGTCGCAATAATCGGCGCCTGGGCCAGCTCTTGCGGATGTTGTGGCCGACCATAGGTGGCCAGAAAGTGCGGTGATGCACAGATCACCCGCCGCACTTCGCCCACCCGAATCGCGTGCTGGTTGCTGTCGGGCAACTCACCGATGCGGATGGCCACATCGACGCCCTCCTCCACCACACTCACCACCCGGTCTACCAGCAGGGCATTGATGGTCACGTCGGGAAATTGCGTGAGAAAACTCACCATCAGCGGCGTGACAAACAATTCACCGAACAAGACCGGCGCCGTGATCGTCAGTTGCCCACGGGGCTGGGCGTGACTGCCCGCTGCCGAATCCTCGGCTTCCTGTACCTCGGCGAGAATTCTCCGACAGTCCTCCAGATAACGCTGACCCGCCTCGGTCAAATACACAGTGCGCGTAGTGCGCGTGAACAGCTGCGTGCCAATGCGCTTCTCCAGCGCCGCCACCGCGCGGGTAACGCTGGCGGCGGACATGCCTAAACGCCGGGCCGCCGCCGAAAAGCCCTGGTCCTGGGCGACGGCGGCGAAGACCTGCATTTCCTGGAAGCGGTCCATGGGCGTGTCCTCGATTCAGGTAAGAAAATCAAAACTGAAGGACTGTGATTTATAAGTCCAACATCATTCAGCTATTACAGATACTGTAAGAAAATTCTATAAACTTCGTAAGCCGCATCCTGAAAAAAATAAACTCGACTTTACTTCCGCTTAGTTTGTTTGACACTAACTCCAGTATCTGCAGAAAATTATTCTCTATGGTCTGCATACAAATCTAAATAAGCATTACTCCCGGATTACGCAGTCGCCCTATCCGTGTTAAAGGAACGTCATGCCTGCATATTTTTCAGCTAATACATGGGGCTTTCCCGGCACTGACCGGCGTCTGTTGAAAATACAATTCAGCTTCTTTCTGATGATTCTGGGGGGACGTTGCAATCAACTGGCCGTAGCCTGGTGGGCCTTGCAGGAAACAGGCTCTGCGCTCTATTTTGCCAACCTGGTCGCTATTTCCATCGCGACGGAGGTATTAGCCAAACCTTTGCTCGGATGGCTAGGAGATAAATACAACAAAATCCTGATCATCAAGCTTGCCTCATCGATTAGCTTGCTGACAGCTCTGTTGATGGTTGCGCTGTCCGCTATTGGATTGTTCAACCCCTGGACGGTGGGCGCGCTAATGATGATCAGCGGTGCGATTGTCGGCGTGCGCGACCCACTCCAGGCTTCGATCATTCCTTTGTTTGCAGATGAAGATAAAGTTTCCCTCGCCTTGCGGTCAAAAAGCGTGATGTCGTCCTTGTCCAACCTGCTCGGGCCGGCACTGGCCAGCGGGTTGATTTATGGATTCGGTACTACCTTCGCCTTTGCCGCCGAATTTATTTCGATTCTTGTCGCCGGAGTGCTAATCGCCACCATCCCGAATTACATCGGGACCACTGATCAAGGCGAAAAAGCCTCGGGTCTCAGTGGCTTCAGCATGATCTATTCCGGATTCAAAGTTATTTACGGAGTGAAAGTCGAATTTTATCTGGCGATCATTGCAATGATAATCAACTTTGCTTTGTTCCCATTCTTCACCATCCTGCTGCCGTTATACGTAAAGGATGTCATCCAGTTCCCAGTCACTTATATCGGTCTTCTGGACTCTTGCTTCGGGTTGGGTATTTTGGCGGGCAGCTACAAAATCATCGGCTGGCTATCTGACCGAATCCCCCGTGACATGTGTGTGTCTACCTGTTTTGCATTACTGGGATGCAATTTGGTGGTAGTTGGTACCGTTTCGTCAGCTTTCATGGTACCCGCTGCCTTCTTCTTCGGCGGTGTCGGGTTGATGTTGATCAACATCCCCACGTCAACTGTGAGGTTGCTGGCGACGCCAAAGCTCCATCGGAACCGGACTTTCGCCACCGTTTCATTTCTGTCTGCGGCGGCCAGTCCCTTGGGCAGTTTCGCGATGAACCCCCTGATTGACCGATGGGGGGTATTAACGACAATCACACTTCTTGGGGTCATGGTGCTGCTTTTGTCTATGTTGGTCTTCCTGGTGCCTGACTTTAGGACTTTTATGCGTTCCCAAGATACGCAGCTCAACAATGCCTACCTCGACAAATATCCGAAAGCGTTTGCATCTGCAGCAACAAAATAGCTCATCTATAAAAAAGGGGGCGACACCAAAGTGCCCCCCCACTTATTTAGCCGATGTTTTAGAAGATAATATCCAAAGCATCAACTCAATCAGCTGTGGATAACTTATTCCACAGTCACCGATTTTGCCAGGTTACGTGGCTGGTCAACGTCGGTGCCCTTCAGCACGGCCACGTAGTACGACAGCAACTGCAGCGGGATGGTGTAGAGGATCGGCGACAGGATGTCGTGGATGTGCGGCATTTGCACAACGTGCGTGCCTTCACCGTTGGTCATGCCGGCCTTCTCGTCAGCGAAGACAATAAGCTCGCCACCACGGGCGCGAACTTCCTGGAGGTTGGACTTCAGCTTCTCCAGCAGTTCGTTGTTCGGCGCTACGGTCACCACGGGCATGTCGTTATCCACAAGCGCCAGCGGGCCGTGTTTGAGCTCGCCCGCCGGGTAGGCTTCGGCGTGGATGTAGGAAATTTCCTTGAGCTTGAGCGCCCCTTCCATGGCTACCGGGAATTGCGCGCCGCGGCCCAGGAACAGGGTGTGGTTCTTCTCGGCGAACAGCTCGGCGATTTTTTCCACGGTGCTGTCCATCGCCAGCGCTTCACCCAGACGGGTCGGCAAGCGACGCAGTTCTTCGACCAGCGTGGCTTCAACGCCCTTGGCCAATGTGCCGCGAACCTGGCCCAGGGACAGGGTCAGCAACAGCAGACCGACCAATTGCGTGGTGAAGGCTTTGGTGGAAGCCACGCCGATTTCGCGACCGGCCTGGGTCAGCAGGGTCAGGTCGGATTCACGCACCAGGGAGCTGATGCCGACGTTGCAGATGGCCAGGCTGGCGAGGAAGCCCAGTTCCTTGGCATTGCGCAGCGCCGCCAGGGTGTCGGCGGTTTCGCCGGACTGGGAGATGGTCACGAACAGCGTGTCGGGTTGCACCACGACTTTGCGGTAGCGGAATTCGCTGGCGACTTCGACCTGGCACGGGATGCCGGCCAGTTCTTCCAGCCAGTAACGGGCGACCATGCCGGCGTGGTAGCTGGTGCCGCACGCGACAATCTGCACGTTGCGCACCTTGGCGAACAGCTCCGCGGCCTGCGGGCCGAAAGCCTGCACCAGCACACCGTTCGGGCTCAAACGACCTTCCAGGGTGCGCTGCACCACGGACGGTTGTTCGTGGATTTCCTTGAGCATGAAATGGCGGAACTCGCCCTTTTCAGCAGCTTCGGCGCCGTCGCGATATTGCACGGACTCACGCTCGACAGCCTTGCCGTTGATATCCCAGATCTTCACGCTGTCGCGGCGAATTTCGGCGATATCGCCCTCTTCCAGGTACATGAAACGGTCAGTCACCTGGCGCAGCGCCAATTGGTCGGACGCCAGGAAGTTCTCACCCAGTCCCAGGCCGATCACCAGCGGGCTGCCACTGCGGGCGGCTACCAGGCGATCGGGTTGCTGCGCGCTGATCACGGCCAGACCGTAAGCACCGTGCAGCTCCTTCACCGTCGCCTTGAGGGCTGCGGTCAGGTCAGGAAGATCCTTGAGTTTGTGGTTCAGCAGGTGAGCGATGACTTCAGTGTCGGTGTCCGAGGTGAACACGTATCCCAAGGCCTTGAGTTGTTCACGCAGGGCTTCATGGTTTTCGATGATGCCGTTGTGTACCACGGCCAGATCGCCAGAGAAGTGCGGATGCGCGTTGCGCTCGCACGGTGCACCGTGAGTGGCCCAGCGCGTATGGGCGATGCCCAGTCGACCGATCAGCGCTTCTTCAGCCAAGGCCTGCTCGAGTTCGCTGACCTTGCCCGGGCGACGCATGCGCTCGAGCTTCTGGTCGTTGGTATACACCGCCACGCCGGCGCTGTCATACCCACGGTATTCCAGACGCTTGAGACCTTCGACCAGGATGGCAGTGATGTTACGTTCTGCGACTGCGCCAACAATTCCACACATGTTATTTCTCCTGACTGACAGCCGCGCAAATCAAAGTGATACCGCGGGCTAGTATCTGATCCCGCGCTTCAAGCGGCAGGCGATCATCGGTAATGAGGGTATGGACGCTGCTCCAGGGCAGCTCCAGGTTGGGAATCTTGCGACCGATCTTGTCGGCCTCCACCATCACGACCACTTCACGGGCGACTTCGGCCATGACCCGGCTAAGTCCCAGCAATTCGTTGAAGGTGGTTGTACCGCGGACCAGATCAATGCCATCGGCACCGATGAACAATTGATCGAAGTCGTAGGAGCGCAGTACCTGTTCGGCAACCTGCCCCTGAAAGGATTCCGAATGCGGATCCCAGGTGCCGCCGGTCATCAACAGTACCGGCTCATGCTCCAGTTCGCTCAAGGCATTGGCGACGTGCAGGGAGTTGGTCATGACCACCAGGCCCGGTTGCAGGCCCAATTCCGGAATCATCGAGGCAGTCGTGCTGCCACTGTCTATGATGATGCGTGCATGTTCGCGAATCCGCGCGACGGCAGCGCGAGCAATCGCCTGCTTATATTTGGAGATGGGTTGGCTTAGGTCGGCCACCAGTTCCTGAGGCAGGGTGATCGCACCGCCATAGCGACGCAGGAGCAGACCGTTGCTTTCAAGCGCTGCCAAATCCTTGCGGATCGTAACCTCAGAGGTTTCGAAACGCTTGGCCAACTCATCCACACTGACTTCGCCCTGCTCATTGAGCAAGGCAAGAATGTTGTGGCGTCGTTGAGGTGTGTTGCGCTTCGACATAATTTGATAAGTTTCGATTCGAAAGATAACGAAAGCAATCAAACCCTATCAGGGAAATTTCGTCAAGCGGGGAGTGATGAGAAGGCCTGTGGATAAAAACATTAACGGCAAGCCTCCTGAAGAAGCGAGGCTTGCCGATTAATATAATTGACAGCCTGTGAGTAACTGCTGCCAATCACACAGGTGTGGATAACTTAGCTCTTCTTGAGCTTTTCCGGGCGCTTCCAACCATCGATATTCTTCTGGCGAGCCCGGGCGACCGCCAACTGCGCTTTATCCACAGTCGAGGTGATAGTCGACCCGGCTGCCGTGGTAGCACCGTCCAAGATATCCACAGGTGCCACCAACGAGTTGTTGGAACCGATGAATACATCTTCGCCCAGTACGGTTTTCCACTTGTTCGCGCCATCGTAATTGCACGTGATGGTACCGGCGCCGATGTTGGTGCGCGCACCCACTTCGGCATCGCCCAGATAGGTCAGATGGCCGGCCTTGGCGCCTTCGCCCAAGTGAGCATTTTTCAGTTCGACAAAGTTACCCACATGCGCCCGCGCTTCCAGCACAGTGCCTGGACGCAAACGCGCGAACGGACCGGCATCGCTGCCTTCGCCGAGAGTCGCACCTTCAATATGGCTGTTGGCCTTGATCACCACACCTTTGCGCAAGGTGCTGTCCTTGATCACGCAGTTCGGGCCGATCACTACGTCATCTTCAATGATGACCTTGCCTTCAAGAATCACGTTGATATCGATCAGTACGTCGCGACCTACGCTGACTTCACCGCGAACATCGAAACGGGCCGGGTCACGCAGGGTTACGCCTTGGGCCATCAAGCGACGGCCGGCGCGCAGCTGATAATGGCGTTCGAGGTCGGAAAGTTGCTTGCGGTCGTTGGCGCCCTGCACTTCCATGGCGTCATGGGGTTGTTCGGTGGCCACCACCAGCCCATCGTTGACCGCCATTTCGATCACGTCGGTCAGGTAATACTCGCCCTGCGCGTTGTTGTTCGACAGGCGACCCGTCCAGTCGGCCAGGCGATCGGCAGGCACGGCAAGGATGCCGGTGTTGCCTTCGTTGATGGCGCGCTGAGCCTCGTTGGCATCCTTGTGCTCGACGATGGCAGAGACCTTGCCATCAGCGTCGCGAACGATTCGGCCGTAACCGGTTGCGTCATCCAGCTCAACGGTGAGCAGGCCCATCTGCCCGGGCACCACCAGCTTGAGCAAGCGCTGCAGGGTTTCGATTTCAATCAACGGCACATCACCGTAAAGCACCAGCACGGTGTCGGCCTTGATGAACGGAACGGCCTGGGCCACGGCATGACCGGTGCCCAATTGTTTGTCCTGGAGGACGAAGTTCAGATCGTCAGCGGCCAGGCGCTCGCGTACTGCATCGGCACCATGGCCAATCACCACGTGTATGCGCTGTGGATCAAGTTGTCGGGCGCTGTGGATAACATGGCCAAGCATCGAATTGCCGGCAATCGGGTGCAAGACTTTCGGCAGGGCCGAACGCATGCGGGTGCCCTGGCCAGCAGCGAGGATAACGATTTCAAGAGACATGACTGGCTACCAATCCTGGGTGGTCAGCGGCTGCGACCAACGTGATGAATATCGGAAAAGAAAAAAGGGTAGCCGAGGCTACCCTTTTTAATCAATCACACAACAAGTGCCGACTTAGTGGCCGAACTTCTTGCGGATCTGCTGGACGGTGCGCAGCTGAGCTGCGGCCTCGGCCAGACGTGCGGCAGCGGAGCCGTAATCGAATTCCGCGCCACGTTCATGCAAGGCCTTCTCGGCAGCCTTGACGGCTTCCTGAGCGGAGGCTTCATCCAGGTCGGCAGCACGTTGCACGGTGTCGGCAAGAACCTTGACCATGTTCGGCTGAACCTCGAGGAAACCACCGGAGATGTAATACACCTCCTCTTCCCCGCCCTGCTTGACCAGGCGGATCGGACCTGGCTTGAGATTAGTGATCAGCGGCGCGTGACCCAGGGCGATACCAAGATCACCCAGTGCACCGTGCGCAATCACCATCTCGACCAGACCGGAAAAGATTTCCCCTTCCGCGCTGACGATATCGCAATGGACTGTCATAGCCATCTGATTGCCTCAACCTAAATTAGCGCCCGTTTCCGGGCGCCGGGATTACAGTTTCTTGGCTTTCTCGATCGCTTCTTCGATGCCGCCAACCATGTAGAACGCTTGTTCTGGCAGGTGGTCGTAGTCACCGTTGAGGATGCCTTTGAAGCCAGCAATGGTGTCTTTCAGGGAAACGTATTTACCCGATGCACCGGTGAAGACTTCAGCCACGAAGAACGGCTGCGACAAGAAACGCTGGATCTTACGAGCACGGTTTACCAACTGCTTGTCGGCTTCCGACAGCTCGTCCATACCCAGGATCGCAATGATGTCCTTCAGTTCTTTGTAACGCTGCAGAACGTACTGAACGCCGCGAGCGGTGTCGTAGTGGTCCTGGCCGATTACGTTCGGGTCCAGCTGGCGCGAAGTCGAGTCCAGTGGGTCTACCGCTGGGTAGATACCCAGGGAAGCGATGTCACGGGACAGAACGACGGTGGCGTCCAAGTGGGCGAAGGTGGTCGCTGGCGACGGGTCGGTCAAGTCGTCCGCAGGTACGTATACCGCTTGGATCGAGGTGATCGAACCTTCCTTGGTCGAAGTGATACGTTCTTGCAGAACGCCCATCTCTTCAGCCAGGGTCGGCTGGTAACCTACTGCCGAAGGCATACGGCCCAGCAGTGCGGATACTTCAGTACCGGCCAGGGTGTAACGATAGATGTTGTCGACGAACAGCAGAACGTCGTTACCTTCGTCACGGAACTTCTCGGCCATGGTCAGGCCAGTCAGTGCTACGCGCAGACGGTTTCCCGGCGGCTCGTTCATCTGACCGTAAACCAGTGCCACTTTGTCCAGAACGTTGGAATCCTTCATCTCGTGGTAGAAGTCGTTACCCTCACGAGTACGCTCACCCACACCGGCGAACACGGAATAACCGCTGTGCTCGATGGCGATGTTACGGATCAGTTCCATCATGTTTACGGTTTTGCCTACACCGGCACCACCGAACAGACCAACTTTACCACCCTTGGCGAACGGGCAAACCAGGTCGATAACCTTGATGCCGGTTTCCAGCAGGTCGTTGCCGCCTGCCTGTTCAGCGAACGAAGGCGCTGCACGGTGGATGCCCCAACGCTCGTCGGTGGCGATTGGGCCAGCTTCGTCGATCGGGTTGCCCAGTACGTCCATGATCCGGCCCAGGGTCGCTTTACCGACCGGTACGGAGATGGCTGCGCCAGAATCGGTAACTTCCAGACCGCGCTTCAAGCCCTCGGTGGAACCCATCGCAATGGTGCGAACCACGCCGTCGCCCAGCTGCTGCTGAACTTCCAGGGTGGTTTCGGCCGCGCTCACTACTTTCAGCGCGTTGTAGATGCTCGGTACGCTGTCGCGTGGAAATTCCACGTCGATAACGGCGCCGATGATTTGAACGATACGTCCGCTACTCATAGCTGGATCCTCTGAATATTTGAACCGTTAAACCGCGGCAGCGCCGCCGACGATTTCCGAGATCTCTTGGGTGATCGCAGCCTGACGCGCCTTGTTGTAGACCAGCTGCAAATCGCTGATCAAATCACCGGCGTTGTCGGTAGCGTTCTTCATCGCGATCATCCGCGCAGCTTGTTCAGCCGCGTTGTTCTCGACCACCGCCTGGTAGACCTGCGACTCAACGTAGCGGACCATCAAGCCGTCAAGCAGCTCTTTGGCGTCCGGTTCGTAGAGATAGTCCCAGTGGTGCTTGAGGTCCTGATCCGGGGTTGCCACCAGTGGAATCAATTGTTCCACGGTAGGCTGTTGCGTCATGGTGTTGATGAACTTGTTGGATACCACGGACAGGCGGTCAATACGGCCGTCCAGGTAGGCATCCAGCATCACCTTGACGCTACCGATCAAGTCGTTGATCGACGGCTCTTCACCCAGGTGGCTGATAGCTGCTACGACGTTGCCGCCGAAGTTGCGGAAAAAGGCCGCACCCTTGCTACCCACTACACACAGATCAATCTCGACGCCTTTCTCGCGGTTTACCGCCATGTCCTTGACCAGGGCCTTGAACAGGTTGGTATTCAAGCCACCGCACAGACCACGGTCACTGCTCACTACGACATAACCAACACGCTTGATTTCGCGGTCGATCATGAACGGGTGGCGGTATTCCGGGTTGGCGTTGGCCAGATGTCCAATAACCTGGCGGATGCGCTCCGCATAAGGACGGCTAGCAGCCATGCGCATTTGTGCCTTGCGCATTTTGCTGACCGCCACTTTTTCCATGGCGCTGGTAATTTTTTGCGTGCTTTTGATGCTCGCAATCTTACTGCGAATCTCTTTTGCGCCTGCCATGTAACACCTATCAGGTTAGCAAGCGGGAGCCTTGCGGCTCCCGCTGCGGCTTACCAGGTTTGGGTGGCCTTGAACTTCTCGATGCCGGCTTTCATGCCAGCGTCGATATCGTCATTGAAGTCACCCTTCACGTTGATCTTCGCCATCAATTCGGCGTGATCGCGGTTGAAGTAAGCAATCAGCGCTTGTTCAAAGCTGCCGACCTTGGCGATTTCGACGTCAGTCAGGAACCCACGCTCAGCGGCATACAGCGACAACGCCATGTCAGCGATCGACATTGGGGCGTATTGCTTCTGCTTCATCAGCTCGGTAACGCGCTGACCATGCTCAAGTTGCTTACGGGTCGCTTCGTCCAGGTCAGAAGCGAACTGGGCGAATGCCGCCAGTTCACGGTACTGAGCCAGAGCGGTACGGATACCACCGGACAGCTTCTTGATGATCTTGGTCTGAGCGGCACCACCCACACGGGATACCGAAACACCGGCGTTCACTGCAGGACGGATGCCCGAGTTGAACATGGCCGATTCCAGGAAGATCTGACCGTCGGTGATGGAAATCACGTTGGTCGGAACGAACGCGGAAACGTCGCCAGCCTGGGTTTCGATGATCGGCAGTGCGGTCAGGGAACCGGTTTTGCCGGTTACTGCGCCGTTGGTGAACTTCTCTACGTACTCTTCCGAAACGCGGGATGCGCGCTCCAGCAGACGGGAGTGGAGATAGAACACGTCGCCTGGGTAAGCTTCACGGCCTGGTGGACGGCGCAGCAGCAGGGAAATCTGGCGGTAAGCCACTGCTTGCTTGGACAGATCGTCATAAACGATCAGCGCGTCTTCACCGCGGTCGCGGAAGTATTCGCCCATGGTGCAACCGGAGTACGGTGCCAGGAATTGCAGTGCAGGAGATTCCGAAGCACTGGCAGCCACGATGATCGTGTTGGCCAGGGCGCCGTTTTCTTCCAGCTTGCGAACCACGTTGGCAATGGTCGATTGTTTCTGACCGATGGCTACGTAGACGCAGAAAATGCCGCTGTCTTTCTGGTTGATGATCGCGTCGATCGCCAGAGCGGTTTTACCGATCTGACGGTCACCGATGATCAGCTCACGCTGGCCACGGCCGACAGGGATCATGGCATCGACAGCCTTGTAGCCAGTCTGTACAGGCTGGTCTACCGACTTACGCCAGATCACGCCTGGAGCAACTTTCTCGACCGCGTCGGTCTCGGTGTTGCCCAGTGGACCTTTACCGTCAACAGGATTACCCAGTGCGTCGACTACGCGACCCAGCAGTTCCTTACCAACCGGAACTTCGAGGATGCGGCCGGTGCACTTGGCGCTCATGCCTTCAGCCAGAGACTGGTAAGCGCCCAGTACAACGGCACCTACGGAGTCTTGCTCCAGGTTGAGGGCCATACCGAAGACGCCGCCCGGAAACTCGATCATCTCGCCGTACATGACGTCGGCCAGACCGTGAATCCGCACGATACCGTCAGATACGCTGACGACAGTGCCTTCGTTACGGGCTTGGGAGGTCACATCGAGCTTGTCGATGCGGCCCTTGATAATTTCACTTATTTCGGAAGGATTGAGTTGCTGCATTGCTCTGCTGCCCCTTCAAACTCAAGATTTCAATGCTTCGGCAAGTTTCGCGATTTTGCCGCGAATCGAGCCATCGATAACCAGGTCGCCGGCGCGGATTACGACACCACCTATCAGGGCGGCATCCTCCGCAACTTGCAGGCGCACTTCCCGGTTGAGTCGTGCACTGAGAACCTTGGCGAGTTTGTCTTGCTGTTCTTGGTTCAATGCAAAAGCACTGGTCACTTCAACGTCTACCGACTTCTCTTGCTCGGCCTTGTACAGGTCGAAAAGAGCGGAGATCTCCGGCAACAGCGGGAGACGGTCGTTTTCGGCAACGACATTGATGAAATTCTGTGCCTTGGCATCGAACTTGTCGCCGCACACGTCAATGAACGTGGCGGCCTTTTCTGCGCTCGTCAGTCGCGGGGCCTTGAGCACGCGCTGCATGGTGTCGTCTTCCGACACCGCTGCTGCCAGGCCGAGCATGGCTGACCAATTGGCCAGTTGCTGGTGGGCCTGAGCGTGCTCGAAGGCCGCCTTAGCGTAAGGTCGGGCCAACGTGGTCAGTTCTGCCATGATCGCCCTCGCTTAGATTTCAGCAGCCAGTTGGTTAACCAGCTCTGCGTGCGCGTTTTGATCGATTGTGGCACCCAGGATCTTCTCGGCGCCGCCGACTGCCAGCAAGCCCACTTGGGCACGCAGCGCGTCTTTGACACTGTTCAGTTCCTGTTCGATCTCGGCCTGAGCCTGAACCTTCACACGGTCAGCGTCGATACGGGCTTTTTCAACAGCCTCTTCAACAATCTGATTACCGCGTTTCTTGGCTTGCTCGATGATTTCAGCTGCCTGAGCTTTCGCTTCGCGCAGTTGCTGACCCGCTTTCTCTTGGGCCAACTCCAGGTCGCGAGCTGCTCGGCTGGCAGCGTCCAGACCATCAGCGATCTTCTTTTGACGTTCGTGCAGAGCTGCGATGACCGGAGGCCATACGAACTTCATGCAGAACAGTACAAAAATCAGGAACGCAACGGACTGGCCAATCAGGGTCGCATTAATGTTCACGCCAACACCTCGCAGTTACGTTGTCCATCACACCAAATTACCCGGAATATCCGAGTAATCAGCCAGCGATCTGACCAACGAACGGGTTCGCAAAGGTGAAGAACAGAGCGATACCAACACCGATCATGGTTACGGCGTCGAGCAGACCGGCAACGATGAACATTTTGACTTGCAGCATTGGAACCATTTCTGGCTGACGCGCTGCGCCTTCCAGGAACTTGCCGCCCAACAGGCCGAAACCAATTGCGGTACCCAGTGCGCCCAGGCCGATCAACAGTGCAACAGCGATAGCGGTTAGACCAACTACAGTTTCCATCTTTCCTCCCGACTTTTACGTCGTATGGTTTAGGTTTTTTTAATTTAAAGCGGTAAAACAAATCGTTTCAGACGCCCCGTTAGGAGCCCCCTCCCGTTTGACCGGGAGGGACATCAGACTAGTCGAGACTGGTCTTAATGGTTTTCTTCGTGCGCCATCGACAGGTAGACGATGGTCAGCATCATGAAGATGAACGCCTGCAGGGTGATGATCAGGATGTGGAACACCGCCCACGCCCACTGCAGCACGACGCCCAGGCCACTAAGCCAGAGCAGACCGCTGCCGAACATCACAGCAATCAGAATGAAGACCAGCTCGCCGGCGTACATGTTGCCGAACAGACGCAGAGCCAGGGAGATCGGCTTGGCGATCAGGGTCACGAATTCCAGCAGGAAGTTCACCGGGATCAGCAGGGCCTGAACGAAGATGTTCTTGCTGCCGAACGGGTGCAGGGTCAGCTCGCCGATGAAGCCGCCGAGGCCCTTGACCTTGATGCTGTAGAAAATGATCAGTGCGAAAACCGAGAACGCCATGCCCAGGGTCGCGTTCGGGTCGGTGGTCGACACGGCGCGGAACGGGATGTGCGCATCACCGGAGATCAGGATGGCCAGCTGAGGAATCCAGTCGACCGGTACCAGGTCGACGGCGTTCATCAGGAACACCCAGACGAAGATGGTCAGTGCCAACGGTGCAATCACCGGGCTACGGCCATGGAAGCTGTCTTTCACGCTGCCATCGACGAATTCGACCAATACTTCAACGAAGTTCTGCAAAGCACCTGGTTGACCCGAAGTCGCTTTCTTCGCCGCCATGCGGAAAAGAAGAACGAAGATCAGACCCAATGCGACCGACCAGCCGAGGGTATCGACGTGGAAAGCCCAGAAGCCCATTTCCTTGGCTTCTGCTGCGGTGTGGGCAAAGCCCCAGCCGCCGGTTGGGTGCTGACCGAAGGTCAGGTTCTGCAAGTGGTGCTGGATATAGCCCGAAGCGGTTGTTTCTGCCATGGTTGCCTCAAACGCCCTAAGGTCTCGAAAGTCTTGTTCTCATCAGCAGGGGAGCGAACCAGCTGACTGACTGAGTCAGCACGAAGACACCGAATACTGCAATCGGTGCCAATGGCTTCACACCTGCGAACACCAGTGCAAACAGCACTGCCGTCAAAATCAGTTTGCCTGCCTCGCCGGCATAAAAAGACCGGACGATGGACTGGGCTGCTCGGGCGCCGGAAAACCGAAATGCCCTGTGAGCGAAATAAACATTGGGCAGCAAGGCTATCAGGCCCCCGCAAAGTCCCGAGTACCCGGCAACGACTCCATGCCATTGCCAGAGCGCCAAAGCAGCAATCAGCAAAACGACAAATTGAGCCATTAACACCGGAAAAACTGCCAGGCGATGGAAGGGCAAGCGGTTTGGCGTGCGGGTTTCCATCACTATTGCTCTCCAATGGTCGGCTGCCAGAATTCAATAACTTGGCATAATTTGTGCCGACAAAATGCGCGCAGAGTATAGGGGCGGTTCTGCCCCTATTCAACTGTCAGGTAGTGATTTCCGACTGCGCGCTACATGAGGAATTGTTTCAGCGAATGTGTGCGAGCACACCCTGAAGTTCATCCAGGGAGTTGTAACCGATGACCAGTTGTCCTTTGCCCTTCTTTCCGTGGCGAATCTGCACCGCAGAGCCTAGGCGCTCGGCCAGGCGCTGTTCCAGGCGGGCAATATCCGGGTCTGGTTTTGGGGTTTCCACAGGCTCCGGTTTACCACTCAACCACTGTCGAACCAGTGCTTCAGTCTGGCGCACGGTCAGCCCGCGTGCGACAACATGTCGCGCCCCTTCAACCTGTTGATTTTCTGGCAAACCGAGCAATGCGCGAGCATGACCCATTTCCAGGTCGCCATGGGAAAGCATGGTCTTGATGACTTCCGGCAGCGAAATCAGGCGCAGCAGGTTGGCCACGGTGACCCGGGACTTGCCTACGGCTTCGGCGACCTGTTGCTGGGTCAGCTGGAATTCCGTCTGCAGCCGCTGCAAGGCCACCGCTTCTTCGATCGGATTGAGGTCTTCGCGCTGGATGTTCTCGATCAGCGCGATGGCAATCGCGGTTTCATCCGGGACATCGCGCACCATCGCCGGAATGGTTTCCTGGCCAGCTTGCTGGCTGGCGCGCCAGCGGCGTTCACCGGCGATGATTTCGTAGCGACCGCTACCGATCGGCCGCACCACGATCGGTTGCATCACGCCCTGAGCCTTGATCGATTGCGCGAGCTCTTCAAGCGCCTGGGGATCCATGTCGCGACGTGGCTGGTACTTGCCACGCTGCAGCAGATCCAGCGGCAGGTGTTGCAGCTCACGCGAATCGGCTTGCACCGCCTGTTCTTCCAGCGCGCTGACACTCGGACCACTCAGCAGTGCATCCAGTCCACGTCCGAGACCTCGTTTCTTGACGGCCATGGGGATTCCTTAAGTTGCCTGAGCAGCGGCGATGCGTGAGTTTTTGCGTTGACGACGGACCATCTCGCCCGCCAGGGCCAGATAGGCCACGGCGCCGCGCGAGGATTTGTCGTACGCCAGCGCCGGCATGCCATAGCTCGGCGCTTCGGCCAGGCGAATGTTGCGCGGAATGACCGTGTCGTACAGCTGATCGCCGAAGTGTTCCTTGAGCTGGGCCGAAACATCGTTCATCAGGCTCAGGCGCGGGTCATACATCGTCCGCAACAGGCCTTCGACCTTGAGGTTCGGATTGAGCAGCTCGGCGATGCGCTTGATGTTATCCACAAGGTCGCTCAAGCCTTCGAGTGCGAAGTACTCGCACTGCATGGGGATAATTACCCCGTCGGCGGCAACCAGTGCGTTCAAGGTCAGCATCGACAGCGACGGCGGGCAGTCGATCAGAATGTAGTCGTAGTTTTCACGGATCGGCGCCAGCGCACTGCGCAGGCGGCTTTCCTTCATCTGCATTTCCAGCAGAACCACTTCGGCCGCGGTCAGGTCCCGGTTGGCCGGCAACAGCTGGTAACCGCCGTGTTCGGAGAAATGCATGGCCTGGGCCAGGTCGCACTCCCCGATCAGCAGGTCGTAGACCGAGTTTTCCAGGCCGTGTTTGTCCACACCGCTACCCATGGTGGCGTTGCCCTGTGGATCGAGATCGATCAGCAATACCCGACGCTTGGTCGCGACCAGGGATGCTGCGAGGTTGATACAGGTGGTGGTCTTGCCCACACCACCCTTCTGGTTCGCTATTGCGAATACCTTAGCCATTCTTGCTTGTGTTCCCAATCATGCCGTGCGGCGCAGTATCAGCAGATGGCGTTGGCCTTGGCAACCAGGTACGGCCAGGGCGTGTTCGCTATCGAGGTGGAAGTCTGTCGGCAATGCTACCAGCTCATCGGCGGGATGAACGCCCTTCATTGCCAGCCAGCGCGTATCGGTGTCACCGAGGTGGCGTGTCCAGTTGCTGAAGTTTTCCATGCTGCTGAAGGCCCGGGAAATAATCCCGTTGAATGGCTGTGCAGGCTGGAACGCTTCGACGCGACTGTGGATAACTTGCAGGTTATCCAGTTTCAGCTCGAGTTTGACCTGTGTCAGGAAGCGAGTCTTCTTGCCGTTGCTGTCCAGGCAGGTCACCTGCGCCTCAGGAAACAATATGGCCAAGGGAATGCCCGGCATGCCGCCGCCACTGCCAACATCGAGCCAGCGACCGTTTTCGACGAACGACATCACGCTCAGGCTATCGAGCAAATGACGCGAGACCATTTCGTCGGGATCGCGCACCGCCGTGAGGTTGTAGGCCTTGTTCCATTTTATCAACAGGGCCAGATAACCCAGCAATTGCGCATGCTGGGTTTCGCTCAACGCCACACCGAGCTGGCGAGCACCTGTGGATAACTCTTCTGCGTGTTGCGGGGTGACCAACGAACTCAAGCGCTTTGCTCCAACTGACGGCCCGCGCCGCGTTTTTTCAAATGAATCATCAACAGGGAAATGGCTGCCGGTGTCACGCCCGGGATACGTGATGCCTGACCCAATGTCTCCGGACGGGTCGCGCCAAGCTTGCTCTGAATCTCTTTGGAGAGCCCGGAAATGTTCGTGTAATCGATATCCACAGGCAATTTGGTGTCTTCGCTGGCCCGCAGACGCGCGATTTCATCTTGTTGACGATCGATGTAACCGGCGTATTTGGTCTTGATTTCGACCTGTTCGGCCACCTGTGGATCTTCCGCGCCCCCACCGGTGACGGCGATCAGGCCAGCGTAGTCGATTTCCGGACGGCTCAGCAGATTGAGCAGGTTGTATTCGTGGGTCAGCGGCGTGCCGAATTTTTCCGCGATCGCATCGCCTTGCTCAGTGCCCGGGCGTACCCAGGTACTTTTCAGGCGCTGCTCTTCCAGCTCGATGCTTTCGCGTTTTTTGCAGAACGCTGCCCAGCGCGCGTCATCGACCAGACCCAATTCGCGACCTTTTTCGGTCAAGCGCAGGTCAGCGTTGTCTTCGCGCAGGATCAGGCGGTATTCGGCACGGGATGTGAACATCCGGTACGGCTCCTGGGTGCCCAGGGTAATCAGGTCGTCAACCAAAACGCCGATGTAGGCTTCGTCGCGACGCGGGCACCAGGCATCTTTGCCTTGGGCGCGCAGTGCAGCGTTGGTCCCGGCCAGCAAACCTTGGGCGCCGGCTTCTTCGTAACCGGTCGTGCCGTTGATTTGCCCGGCAAAGAACAAACCGCCGATCACTTTGGTTTCCAGGCTGTACTTCAGGTCACGCGGGTCGAAGTAGTCGTATTCGATAGCGTAGCCCGGTCGCACGATGTGGGCGTTTTCCATGCCGCGGATCGATTGCACGATTTGCAATTGCACATCGAACGGCAAGGAGGTGGAGATTCCATTCGGGTACAGCTCGTTTGTCGTCAAGCCTTCCGGCTCGATGAAGACCTGATGGCTTTGCTTGTCGGCAAAGCGATGGATCTTGTCTTCGATCGACGGGCAGTAACGCGGGCCGATGCCTTCGATTTCACCTGCCGCGGAATACATCGGCGAACGATCGAGGTTCGCGGCAATGATTTCGTGGGTGCGAGCGTTGGTATGGGTAATCCAGCAGCTGACCTGTTGTGGGTGCTGCTCTTTGGACCCCATGAACGACATCACTGGAATCGGCGTATCGCCTGCCTGCTCGGTCATCACCGAGAAATCCACGGACCGGGCGTCGATACGCGGCGGAGTTCCGGTTTTCAGGCGACCGACACGCAGCGGCAACTCACGCAGGCGTTGAGCCAGGGCGATCGACGGCGGATCACCGGCGCGCCCCCCGGAAAAATTCTGTAAACCGATGTGGATAAGTCCACCGAGGAACGTACCGGTGGTCAACACCACGGAATCGGCGAGGAAACGCAGACCCATTTGCGTGACAACACCGCGCACTTGCTCCTGCTCGACGATCAGGTCGTCTGCAGCCTGTTGAAATATCCACAGGTTGGGCTGGTTTTCCAGGATTTCGCGCACCGCTGCCTTGTACAGCACCCGATCCGCCTGAGCGCGGGTTGCACGCACGGCCGGACCCTTGCGGCTGTTCAACACGCGAAACTGGATGCCGCCTTTATCGGTAGCAATGGCCATCGCGCCACCGAGGGCATCGATTTCCTTGACCAGGTGGCTTTTGCCGATCCCGCCAATGGCAGGGTTGCAACTCATGGCACCGAGGGTTTCCACGTTATGCGTCAGCAACAGGGTCTTGACCCCCATACGTGCTGAGGCCAGTGCTGCCTCGGTACCGGCATGACCGCCGCCGATGACGATCACTTCAAAACGGGAAGGGAAATCCACCACGCACCTCGTGCCTGCTTAAGTAGGTAATTCAGGAATAGTTTGAGCTCAGGTTTTCGGACCTGGTCGACAAGTATAGGGACTTCGCCCTTCCTAAAGAACCCTTTGCACAAAATTTAACCAGCTGTGGAAAAGTGGCGGTTATAGAAATTAAAAAGAAAGAAATTTATTAAATCTTTGTTTTTATGTTTATTTCTACTGACCGACCTTTCTGTGGATAGATTGATACAGCCCTTTAAATCCAATATGTACAGAGATTCAAAACCCTGTGGTCATGTGCCAATGAGGGCCTTGGATAACCGGTTTAAGCCTGTGGATGAATGGGGTGCTTATCCACAGGGGCGGTTATCTTCAGTTTTGAGGCCCTGTTATCAACTGCCCTTAGCCGCGGTTATTCACAGGGCTTAATCCACAGAAAAGCATCGACTCAAGGAAATTCGGGCAGGGAAAAACCGCTCAAGCAGAAAAAATCAGCTCGGCACTGGGCGATTGTTTTGCAATAGGAGGGAGCAGACAGGCACGAGCGGCCTGTCTGCGGAGAGCGAAAGGACTATTTACCGATGCAGAAGCTGGAGAAAATTCGCCCCAACAGGTCATCGGAGCTGAATGCACCGGTGATTTCTCCTAGGGACTGCTGAGCCTGGCGCAAATCCTCGGCCAGCAATTCGCCGGCACCCGCCAGGGTCAGTTGCGCCCGGCCGTGCTCCAGGGACGCACTTGCATGACGCAATGCTTCCAAGTGGCGCCTGCGAGCACTGAAGCTGCTTTCAGAGGTCTGTTCATAGCCCATGCAAGCCTTGAGGTGGTCGCGTAGCAACTCAAGGCCAACCCCCGCAGACTTGGCGCTGAGGCTGATGGTGACGTGCCCGTCATCGCTGACTTCCAGGGCCATGGCTTCGCCTGTGAGGTCGGCCTTGTTACGGATCAACGTGACTTTCGCCGGGTCGGGGCGGGTTTCAAGGAACTCAGGCCATAGTGCAAAAGGATCGAGGGCTTCCGGTGCGGTTGCATCGACGACCAGCAATACCCGATCTGCTTCGCCGATGGCTTTTAACGCCCGCTCTACGCCAATTTTTTCCACATGGTCATCGGTATCGCGCAACCCGGCCGTATCTACCACATGCAGTGGCATGCCATCGATGTGGATATGTTCGCGCAGGACGTCCCGTGTAGTGCCGGCGATCTCGGTGACAATGGCCGCTTCGCGACCGGCCAGTGCATTGAGCAGGCTGGATTTGCCAGCATTCGGACGACCGGCGATAACCACGGTCATGCCGTCACGCAACAAGGCGCCCTGCCCGGCTTCTCGCATAACGGTGGATAACTCGTCGCGCACTTTATCGAGCATGCTCAATACGTGGCCATCGGCGAGGAAGTCGATTTCTTCTTCCGGAAAGTCGATTGCCGCTTCGACATAGATCCGCAGGCCGATCAGTTGCTCCGTCAGGTTATGCACACGAGCCGAAAATGCGCCTTGCAAGGATCGCAATGCATTGCGCGCTGCCTGTGCAGAACTGGCTTCGATCAGGTCGGCGATGGCTTCGGCCTGGGCCAGGTCGAGCTTGTCGTTCAGGAATGCACGTTCACTGAATTCCCCGGGGCGGGCGAGACGGCAGCCGAGTTCAAGGCAGCGCTGCAGCAACATATCCAGAACGACCGGGCCACCATGGCCTTGCAATTCCAATACATCTTCGCCGGTGAACGAGTTTGGACCTGGGAAATACAGCGCGATGCCCTGGTCGAGCACCTCGTCATTTTCACCCAGGAACGGACCATAGTGCGCGAACCGCGGCTTGAGTTCACGACCGCTGAAGGCCTTGGCCGCATCGCTGGCCAACGGCCCGGAAATACGCACGATGCCGACACCGCCACGACCCTGGGCGGTGGCGACGGCGGCAATGGTTTCACGAGGAGCGCTCATAAACCGGTATCCAGACAAAAGTGACAGATAGCAAAACGCCCCACTAGGGGGCGTTTTGAGTGGATATCCACAGTGTAAATCAGGCAGTTGCTTTGGCAGCCGCTTCGATCTTACGCGTGATGTACCACTGTTGGGCGATCGACAAAACGTTGTTCACAACCCAGTACAGCACCAGACCCGCCGGGAACCACAGGAAGAAGAAGGTGAAGATGATTGGCATCATTTTCATGACCTTCGCCTGCATCGGATCCGGAGGAGTCGGGTTCAACTGCTGCTGGATGAACATGGTGGCGCCCATGATGATCGGCAGAATGAAGAACGGATCCTTGATCGACAGGTCAGTAATCCACAGCATGAACGGCGCTTGGCGCATTTCCACGCTTTCCAGCAGAACCCAGTACAGCGAAAGGAAAACCGGCATCTGCACGAGGATTGGCAAGCAGCCACCCAGCGGATTGATCTTCTCTTTCTTGTAGAGCTCCATCATGGCTTGCGACATTTTCTGCCGGTCGTCGCCATGTTGTTCTTTCAGCGCGGCCAGTTTCGGTGCCACTGCACGCATGCGTGCCATGGATTTGTAGCTGGCAGCCGACAGTGGGAAGAAAATCCCCTTGATCAGCATGGTCAGGAAGATGATCGACCAGCCCCAGTTACCGACCAGCGCGTGGATGTGTTGCAGCAACCAGAAAATTGGCTGGGCAATGAACCACAAAATGCCGTAGTCGACGGTCAGTTCCAGACCTGGGGACAACTCTTTCAGGACAGCCTGGCTTTTCGGTCCGGCGTACAGAATGGCGCTGGTTTCAGCCTTGGCACCCGGAGCAACGGTCAGCGAAGGACCGGTATAGCCGATGATGTAGTTGCCTTTGCTGTCTTTACGGGTCTGGACGATGTTGTTTTCGCCCTTGACCGGAATCCACGCAGTCACGAAGTAGTGCTGCAACCAGGCAACCCAACCACCGGTGACGGTTTCTTTCAGCTGCGCCTTGTCCATGTCGCTCATCGACACTTTCTTGTACGGCTCGTTACTTGTCCACAGGGCGGCGCCCAGGTAAGTCGCGGTGCCGGTGGCAGTGCTGGAAGACGGATCGGAGCTGGCGTCACGCTTCAATTGCGCGAACATTGCACCGGACCAGGGCTGTGCGCTCTGGTTGTCGATCAGGTAGGAGACAGTTACGTCATACAGGCCGCGTTTCAGGGTGAAACGCTTGATGTAGTTGACACCGTCCTTGCTGAACTTCAGGTCCACGACCAATTGGTCCTGACCGTCAGCCAGTTGATAAACCTTCTTCTCCGCCGAATAAATCGGACGACCGGCAGGACTTGCATCCGGGCCGTTGCTGCCAATCAGGCCACTTTGAGCCAGATAAGTCCGTTCGTTGCCGTTATCGAACAGCTGGAATGGGATTTCCGGATGGTCCTGGCGACGTGGATACAGCGGCAATTTCAGTTGGGCAACATCACCACCTTGTGGATCGATGGCCAGATCGAGCACATCCGTTTTGATCTGGATGAGGTCGGTGCTCGCCGCTACCGGCGTTTCGGCAGGTGCGCTGGTATCGTTTGCGGCGTGTGGAATGTCGTCACTGACGGACGCTTTATTGCCAGTGGCCGTATCCGGGAGGCCCGGTGCGGTCGTACTGGAAGCAACATTCTGAGTCGGCAGGGCAGCCTGGCCATAGTCCTGGTTCCATTTAAGAACCATAACGTAGGACACGATTGCCAGGGCGACGATCAGGATCGTGCGTTTGATATCCATGATTACTCGGCCATCGAAGAAGAACGGGAGGTAGGGATAGGTGGAACCGGGTCATAACCACCGGGATTCCACGGATGACAGCGACCTAAACGACGAAAGGTCAGCCAGCCACCGCGCAGAAGGCCATGATTTTCAATGGCTTCTAACGCGTAGCAGGAACAACTGGGGTAGAAACGACAGTGACTGGCCATCAGGGGACTAATGGCATAGCGATAAAACTGGATCGGAACGAGTGCCAGTTTACGCATCGGGACTGTCTACCCCTACAGTTTCGGTTTTGACTACTGGTACCGGCGTGCTGCGTGCCAGACGCTTCCAGAGTTTGCCGAAATGCTGAATCAATTCGGGGTTTTCTACGTCACCCAAACCTTTGCGCGCGACGATAACGATGTCCCAGCCGGCCAGTGCATCCTGGTTCAGCCGAAACGATTCGCGCATCAGACGTTTGAGGCGATTGCGCTCGACGGAGAGCTTTACGCTCTTTTTCCCGATAACCAGCCCGAGTCGGGGGTGATCAAGATCGTTGTTGCGCGCAAGGAGCAGGAGATTTTTCCCCGGAACCTTGCCGGTAGGGGAGTCAAAGACTGCCTTGAAATGCCGGGGGGTAAGCAGACGCTTTTCCCGACTGAAGTCCTGACTCACCTCCAGTGCCGGATTATCAAACTGCCAGACGCGCACGACCTTTGGCGCGACGACGCGACAGGACGGCACGACCGTTCTTGGTAGCCATGCGAGCACGGAAACCGTGGGTACGAGCGCGTTTGATAGTGCTTGGTTGGAAAGTACGTTTCATTGTCGTGTTACCTGGTTCGTCCACAACGGGCCGGAATGGCCCCCGTTTTAAGAGACCGGGGATTCTAGAGAAAGCAAGCCTCTAGGTCAATTTCCAACCAACGTTTCCTTATAAATAGATCTCCAGAGGTTTTGACTGGCCAGGATCCTCAGCCAAATATAAAAATAAGAAAGGAAAGTATTTAAAGCTTTTCTGTAAAGCTTATAAAAGCTTAGCTCGCAGGTATCTGTGGATAAGTCCCTTGAGCCCTTGTTTCATCGACTGTACAGCGAATGACAACTACAGTGGAAAACGGTGTTCAGCCTGTGCTGCGCTGTCGGATAACCTGTGTGTGGAAAGGGTTGTTATCCACAGGCAGGTTATCCACCGAGTTTCACCCCCACTTGTGCAATGAGCTTAGAGGGGGTTATCCACAGAGCTTATGCACAGACCATTGGTCGTCTTTTTTGCGTATAAAACCCTGATTGTTCTCGGTTCATGACCCACCTACGTGTGGATAAGTCGGCGTCTGGCCGTTACAATGGCCGCTTGTTTTTGCCTCACCGGCTTTCAACTTAGGGGATATCCGTGTCAGTGGAACTTTGGCAGCAGTGCGTGGAGCTTTTGCGCGATGAGCTGCCTGCCCAACAATTCAACACTTGGATCCGTCCACTACAGGTCGAAGCCGAAGGCGACGAGTTGCGTGTCTATGCACCCAATCGTTTTGTCCTGGACTGGGTCAACGAGAAATACCTGAGTCGCGTCCTGGAATTGCTCGACGAACACGGCAACGGTATGGCGCCTGCGCTTTCCTTATTAATAGGCAGCAAACGTAGCTCTGCTCCGCGCGCCGCGCCGAATGCGCCGCTGGCCGCCGCTGCGGCGTCCCAGGTTCAGGCGGCTGCGGCCGCAGCGGCGCCTGTGGCACCGGCTGCATCACCGGCCAAGCGAGCGACGCAAAAAACCGCAGAAGTGGCTGAGCAAGAGCCTTCGCGTGACAGCTTCGATCCAATGGCCGGCGCCAGTTCGCAACAGGCACCGGTGCGCGCCGAGCAGCGTACCGTTCAGGTGGAAGGTGCGCTCAAGCACACCAGCTACCTGAACCGCACCTTTACCTTCGAGAACTTCGTTGAGGGTAAGTCCAACCAACTGGCCCGGGCCGCGGCCTGGCAAGTGGCGGACAATCCCAAGCATGGTTACAACCCGCTCTTCCTTTACGGTGGCGTAGGTTTGGGTAAAACCCACTTGATGCATGCTGTGGGTAACCATCTATTAAAGAAGAATCCGAATGCCAAGGTCGTGTACCTGCATTCCGAGCGCTTCGTGGCCGACATGGTCAAGGCTCTGCAACTGAACGCGATCAACGAGTTCAAGCGCTTCTACCGTTCGGTGGATGCGTTGCTTATCGATGACATTCAGTTCTTCGCCCGCAAGGAGCGCTCGCAGGAAGAGTTTTTCCACACCTTCAATGCCCTGCTTGAAGGTGGCCAGCAGGTCATTCTCACCAGTGACCGCTACCCGAAAGAAATCGAAGGCCTTGAAGAACGCCTGAAGTCGCGCTTCGGCTGGGGCCTTACGGTGGCTGTTGAACCGCCGGAACTGGAAACCCGTGTCGCGATCCTGATGAAAAAGGCCGATCAGGCCAAGGTCGAATTGCCGCACGATGCAGCGTTCTTCATTGCCCAACGCATTCGCTCCAATGTCCGTGAGCTGGAAGGTGCGCTCAAACGCGTGATCGCCCATTCGCACTTCATGGGGCGCGATATCACCATCGAGTTGATCCGCGAGTCCCTGAAGGATCTGTTGGCGCTGCAAGATAAACTGGTCTCTGTGGATAACATTCAGCGCACTGTCGCCGAGTACTACAAGATCAAGATCTCCGATTTGTTGTCCAAACGTCGTTCGCGTTCGGTTGCCCGTCCACGTCAGGTCGCCATGGCCTTGTCCAAGGAACTGACCAACCACAGCCTGCCGGAAATCGGTGATGTGTTTGGTGGGCGTGACCACACGACTGTTTTGCACGCCTGCCGCAAGATCAACGAACTTAAGGAATCCGACGCGGACATCCGCGAGGACTACAAGAACCTGCTGCGTACACTGACCACTTGATGAACACCAGCGCAGCTTTTAAGGCAAGGGACTAGACCATGCATTTCACCATTCAACGCGAAGCCCTGTTGAAACCCCTGCAACTGGTCGCAGGCGTCGTCGAGCGCCGACAGACCTTGCCGGTGCTCTCCAACGTGCTGCTGGTTGTCGAAGGCCAGCAATTGTCGCTGACCGGTACCGACCTGGAAGTCGAGCTGGTCGGTCGTGTGCAACTCGAAGAGCCTGCTGAAACGGGTTCCATCACCGTGCCTGCACGTAAACTGATGGATATCTGCAAAAGCCTGCCGAATGATGCGCTGATCGATATCAAGGTCGATGAACAGAAGCTGGTGGTGAAGGCTGGCCGTAGCCGCTTCACCCTCTCGACCTTGCCGGCCAACGATTTCCCTACCGTGGAAGAAGGCCCGGGCTCGCTGACGTGCAGCCTGGAACAGAGCAAGCTGCGTCGTCTGATCGAGCGCACCAGCTTCGCCATGGCCCAGCAAGACGTTCGTTACTACCTCAACGGCATGCTGCTGGAAGTTTCGGCAGGCGTCATTCGTGCCGTGGCCACCGATGGTCACCGCCTGGCGATGTGCTCGATGCAGGCTGATATCGGCCAGCCGGATCGCCACCAGGTCATCGTGCCGCGCAAGGGTATCCTGGAGCTCGCGCGTTTGCTGACCGAGCCCGACGGTATCGTCAGCATTGTCCTGGGTCAGCATCACATTCGTGCTACCACCGGTGAATTCACCTTCACCTCGAAACTGGTCGACGGTAAATTCCCGGACTACGAGCGCGTTCTGCCAAAAGGCGGTGACAAGTTGGTGCTCGGTGATCGTCAGGCGCTGCGCGAGGCTTTCAGCCGAACGGCGATTCTGTCCAACGAGAAGTATCGTGGTATCCGTCTGCAACTGGCTCCTGGTCAGCTGAAGATCCAGGCGAACAACCCGGAGCAGGAGGAAGCGGAAGAAGAAGTTGGCGTTGAATACAACGGCGGCTCCCTGGAAATCGGCTTCAACGTCAGCTACTTGCTCGACGTACTGGGCGTGATGACTACCGAGCAGGTGCGTCTGATCCTGTCCGACTCCAACAGCAGTGCGCTGGTACAAGAGTCCGACAACGATGACTCGGCCTACGTCGTCATGCCGATGCGTCTGTAATCATGTTCAGCAGAAGCTAGATGTCCCTTAGTCGCGTCTCGGTCACCGCGGTGCGCAATCTGCACCCGGTGACCTTCTCCCCCTCTCCCCGAATCAATATTCTCTACGGCGCCAATGGCAGCGGCAAAACCAGTGTCCTGGAAGCCATTCACCTGCTGGGGCTTGCTCGTTCGTTTCGTAGCACCCGATTGTTGCCCGTCATTCAGTATGAGCAAGTGGCGTGTACGGTATTTGGCCAGGTCGAGTTGGCCGAAGGTGGACACAGTGCCTTGGGCATCTCCCGGGACCGTCAGGGGGAGTTCCAGATCCGCATCGACGGACAGAACGCGCGCAGTGCCGCGCAGCTGGCCGAGATCCTGCCGCTGCAGTTGATCAATCCGGACAGCTTCCGCTTGCTGGAAGGCGCGCCGAAGATTCGCCGACAGTTCCTCGACTGGGGCGTGTTCCACGTGGAACCCCGATTCATGTCCACCTGGCAACGCCTGCAGAAGGCCCTGCGCCAGAGAAACTCTTGGCTGCGGCATGGTACACTTGACGCCGTTTCGCAAGCGGTTTGGGACAGGGAACTGTGCCAGGCCAGCGCTGAAATAGATGAATACCGCCGCGCCTATATCAAAGCCTTGAAACCGGTGTTTGAGCAGACCTTGAGCGAACTGGTTGAGCTCGAAGGGCTAACGCTCAGCTATTACCGGGGCTGGGACAAAGACCGTGAATTAAGCGCTGTGCTCGCCGGATCCCTTCAGCGGGATCAGCAGATGGGGCATACCCAGGCAGGACCGCAACGTGCTGATTTGCGCCTCAGATTGGGTGCTCACAATGCCGCGGATATCTTGTCCCGTGGCCAGCAGAAGTTGGTGGTCTGCGCGTTACGGATTGCCCAGGGTCACCTGGTCAGCCAGGCCCGACGCGGTCAGTGTATTTATCTGGTGGATGACTTGCCGTCCGAACTGGACGAGCAGCACCGCCGTGCGCTTTGCCGCTTGCTGGAAGACTTACGCTGCCAGGTATTTATTACCTGTGTAGACCACGAATTATTGAGGGAAGGCTGGCAGACGGAAACGCCAGTCGCCCTGTTCCACGTGGAACAGGGCCGTATCACCCAGACCCACGACCATCGGGAGTGAAGGCATTGAGCGAAGAAAATACGTACGACTCAACGAGCATTAAGGTGCTGAAAGGCCTGGATGCCGTACGCAAACGTCCCGGTATGTACATTGGTGACACCGACGATGGCAGCGGTCTGCACCACATGGTGTTCGAGGTGGTCGATAACTCGATCGACGAAGCGCTCGCCGGCCACTGCGACGACATCAGCATCATCATTCACCCGGACGAATCCATCACCGTTAAAGACAACGGCCGTGGTATCCCGGTAGATGTGCATAAAGAAGAAGGCGTCTCGGCAGCCGAGGTCATCATGACCGTACTGCACGCCGGCGGTAAGTTTGACGACAACTCCTACAAGGTATCCGGCGGCCTTCACGGCGTAGGTGTGTCGGTAGTGAACGCACTGTCTGAAGAGCTTGTTCTTACTGTCCGCCGTAGCGGCAAGATCTGGGAACAGACCTACGTCCACGGTGTGCCACAGGAACCGATGAAGATCGTTGGCGACAGCGAAACCACCGGTACCCAGATCCACTTCAAGGCTTCCAGCGAAACCTTCAAGAACATCCACTTCAGCTGGGACATCCTGGCCAAGCGGATTCGTGAACTGTCCTTCCTCAACTCCGGTGTTGGCATCGTTCTCAAGGATGAGCGCAGCGGCAAGGAAGAGTTGTTCAAGTACGAAGGTGGCCTGCGCGCGTTTGTTGAATACCTGAACACCAACAAAACCCCGGTCAATCAGGTGTTCCACTTCAACATCCAGCGTGAAGACGGCATCGGCGTGGAAATCGCCCTGCAGTGGAACGACAGCTTCAACGAGAACCTGTTGTGCTTCACCAACAACATTCCGCAGCGCGACGGCGGTACCCACCTGGTGGGCTTCCGTTCCGCACTGACGCGTAACCTCAACACCTACATCGAAGCCGAAGGCCTGGCCAAGAAGCACAAGGTTGCAACCACCGGTGACGACGCCCGTGAAGGCCTGACCGCGATCATTTCGGTAAAGGTTCCGGATCCGAAGTTCAGCTCCCAGACCAAAGACAAGCTGGTCTCTTCCGAAGTGAAGACCGCGGTCGAACAGGAAATGGGCAAGTACTTCTCCGACTTCCTGCTGGAGAACCCGAACGAAGCCAAGTTGGTTGTCGGCAAGATGATCGACGCGGCACGTGCTCGTGAAGCAGCGCGCAAGGCCCGTGAGATGACCCGCCGTAAAGGTGCGCTGGATATCGCAGGCCTTCCGGGCAAACTGGCTGACTGCCAGGAAAAGGACCCTGCCCTCTCCGAACTGTACCTGGTGGAAGGTGACTCCGCGGGCGGCTCTGCCAAGCAGGGACGTAACCGCAAGACCCAGGCGATTCTGCCCCTCAAGGGTAAAATCCTGAACGTCGAGAAGGCGCGTTTCGACAAGATGATCTCTTCCCAGGAAGTGGGCACCTTGATCACTGCGCTGGGCTGCGGCATCGGTCGCGAAGAGTACAACATCGACAAGTTGCGTTATCACAACATCATCATCATGACCGATGCTGACGTCGACGGTTCGCACATTCGTACCCTGTTGCTGACCTTCTTCTTCCGTCAGCTGCCTGAGCTGATCGAGCGTGGCTACATCTACATTGCCCAGCCGCCGCTGTACAAGGTCAAGAAAGGCAAGCAAGAGCAATACATCAAAGACGACGACGCCATGGAAGAGTACATGACGCAGTCGGCCCTGGAAGATGCGAGCTTGCACCTGAACGAAGAGGCACCGGGGATCTCCGGCGAAGCGCTTGAGCGTCTGGTGAACGACTTCCGTCTGGTGATGAAGACCCTCAAGCGTCTGTCGCGCCTGTACCCACAGGAATTGACCGAGCACTTCATCTACCTGCCGGCTGTCAGCCTGGAGCAACTGTCCGATCACGCAGCGATGCAGGATTGGCTGGCCCAGTACGAAGTGCGCCTGCGCACCGTCGAGAAGTCCGGCCTGGTCTACAAGGCCAGCCTGCGTGAAGACCGTGAGCGTAACGTCTGGCTGCCAGAGGTCGAACTGATCTCCCACGGTCTGTCGAACTACGTCACCTTCAACCGCGACTTCTTCGGCAGCAACGACTACAAGACGGTCGTCTCCCTGGGCGCTCAACTGAGCACCCTGCTCGACGAAGGCGCGTACATCCAGCGTGGCGAACGCAAGAAAGCGGTCACCGAGTTCAAGGAAGCCCTTGACTGGTTGATGGCTGAAAGCACCAAGCGCCACACCATCCAGCGATACAAAGGTCTGGGTGAAATGAACCCGGATCAGCTGTGGGAAACCACCATGGACCCAAGCGTTCGCCGGATGCTGAAAGTGACCATCGAAGACGCCATTGGCGCAGATCAGATCTTCAACACCCTGATGGGTGATGCGGTCGAACCTCGCCGTGACTTCATCGAAAGCAATGCCCTGGCGGTTTCCAACCTGGACTTCTGATCCTGGTTAACCCCCGCTAAACGAAAAAGGCCAACGTCATGCGTTGGCCTTTTTTGTACCCACAACAGCGGTGAAAGAGGCATAAAAAAACCGGCTATATCAGCCGGTTTTTTTGCGCCCGAAAAAAACTTATGCACGTTTTTCGGTTTTTTAAGCGCTTAAGAAATATCTATATAAATCATTATGTTAGGAGAGGATTTCGACGCTTTTCTCACAAACGGTACACAGCTTATCCACAGAAGCTCAGACAACTGCCTGATCGTTGGCAACCGGTGCTTGCGGAGCCGGTGGCAGAGAGCCCATTTCCCGTTGCATTTGCTCGTTCCAGGCCTGGACCCGGTCGTTCAGATCGGCGATGGCCCGTGGTCCACTACCTTCGGCATACATCGGTGCGCCGATGATCACGGTGATGACGCCCTGCTTCTTCTTCCAACCGGTTTTTGGCCAGAACTTGCCAGCGTTGTGCGCAATCGGCAGCACCGGCAGCTCGGCATTCACCGCCAGCGCCGTACCCCCTCGGGAGAATTTTCCGATGGTGCCATAGGGAACGCGTGTGCCTTCGGGGAAAATCAGCACCCAGACGTTGTCCTTGAGCAATTCATCGCCTTTCTTGGCGACATGCTTGAGTGCTGCTTTAGGGTTGTCCCGGTCGATGGCGATCGGACGGAGCATGGCCATGGCCCAGCCAAAGAACGGCACGTAAAGCAGTTCGCGCTTGAGCACCTGGCTCAATGGTGAGAAATAGGCCGAGAGAAAAAAGGTCTCCCAGGTGCTCTGGTGGTTCGACTGAATCACGCAGGGTTGTGTCGGTACGTTCTCGGCACCCTTCACTTCGTAGCGAATGCCCAGGAACACCTTGCTCAGCCACAAGGCGCAGCGGCACCAATAGACGTTGATGAAACGATAGCGCGCCTTGAACGGGAGAAAGGGCGCGATAAAAAAACTCAGGCTGCACCACAGCAGGGAGCTGGTGCCCAGCAGCAGGTAAAAGAGGAAGGTTCTGATGGCCTGCAGTATCGACATGGCGACGTTTACCGTAACGGTTCAAGCGCACTCCCGAACGTTCCTTGGTCAGGATTTCGAAAGAGCTCTAATTGTGGATAAGTTCTGCGGCAATCGCCGCCAGATCGTCGAAAATCAATGTGCCTACCGGAAGGGTCTTGCCCAAAGTCTTTTCGCCTTTCCCGGTCTTTACCAAAACTGGCTGAGAGTCGACGGCTTTGGCGGCTTCCAGGTCACCGAGACTATCGCCGACGAACCATAGATTTGTCAGCGATACGTTGTAATGTGCGGCGATGCTTTTCAGCATCCCAGGTTTTGGCTTGCGGCAATCGCAGCCTTCGTCCGGCCCGTGCGGGCAGTAGACGATCAGCCCGACTTCCCCACCCTGCTCGGCCACCAGCGAGCGCAAGCGCGCGTGCATGGCGTCCAGGGTGGCGAGGTCGTAATAGCCGCGAGCGATGCCCGACTGGTTGGTGGCGACTGCCACCGTCCAGCCGGCCTTGCTCAACTGCGCGATGGCTTCGATCGACCCGGGGAGTGGAATCCACTCCTCCACCGACTTTATGTAAGCGTCGGAGTCGTAATTGATCACCCCGTCCCGATCGAGAATCAGCAGTTTCAAACCGTCTTTACCCCAGCAACGAAATATCGGCGACGCCCAGGAACAACCCACGCAGACGGGCCAGCAAGGCATAACGGTTGGCGCGGACATTGGCATCTTCCGCGTTGACCATCACTGCTTCGAAGAACGCATCCACCGGCTCGCGCAAGGCGGCCAGGCGTGCCAGCGATTCGCTGTACTGACGCGCCGCAGCCATAGGCTGGACAGCCTGGTCGGCCTGCTGGATCGCCGAGTACAGGGAGAACTCGTTGGCATTGTCGAAGTATTTGGCTTCGACTACGGTCGGCACCGAGCCTTCGACCTTGCTCAGCAAGTTCGATACGCGCTTGTTCACCGCCGCCAGGGCTGCAGCTTCCGGCAACTTGCGGAAGGCTTGTACCGCTTGTACGCGCTGGTCGAAGTCCAGGGCCGAGCCCGGGTTCAGGGCACGAACCGACAGGTAGGTCGCCACGTCGACGCCTTCATCCTCATAACGTGCACGCAGGCGGTCGAAGATGAACTCCAGCACGGCGTCATTGAGGCCGGCAGCCTTGACCTTGGTGCCGAACGCATTTACGGCGAAGGCCACGGCGTCGTTCAGGTCCAGATCCAGTTGTTTCTCGATCAGGATACGCAGCACACCCAATGCGGCGCGGCGCAGAGCGTACGGGTCTTTGCTACCGGTCGGCAGCATGCCGATACCGAAGATTCCCACCAGGGTATCCAGCTTGTCGGCGATGGCCACGGCCGCACCGGTCAGGGTGGCTGGCAGTTCGGCACCGGCACCGCGCGGCATGTACTGCTCGTTCAGGGCCAGGGCGACGTCTTCTGGCTCGCCGTCATTGAGGGCGTAGTAGTACCCGGCGACACCTTGCATTTCCGGGAACTCGCCGACCATTTCGGTCGCCAGGTCGCATTTGGACAGCAAGCCTGCACGAGCGGCCCACGAAGCGTTGCCGCCAATGCGCGCGGCGATATAGGCGGCGAGCTTGGAAACGCGCTCGGCCTTGTCGTAGACGCTGCCCAGTTTTTCCTGGAACACCACGTTTTGCAGGCGCTGATTGAAGTCTTCGAGCTTCTGCTTCTTGTCTTGCTTGAAGAAGAACTCGGCGTCGGTCAGGCGTGGGCGAACCACTTTCTCGTTACCGGCGATGATCTGCTGCGGGTCTTTGCTTTCGATGTTGGCCACGGTAATGAAACGTGGCAGCAACTTGCCTTCGGCATCCAGCAGGCAGAAGTACTTCTGGTTGTCCTGCATGGTGGTGATCAGCGCTTCTTGCGGTACGTCGAGGAAACGTTCCTCGAACGAGCACACCAGCGGTACTGGCCACTCGACCAGCGCGGTCACTTCGTCGAGCAGGGCTGGCGGAACGATCGCCGTGCCTTCCTGACGGGTGGCCAGTTCTTCGGTGCGCTTGCTGATGATGTCGCGACGCTCGTTGGCGTCAGCCAGCACGTAGGCGGCACGCAGGTCGGCCAGGTAGCTGGACGGCGAACCGATGCGCACGTTTTCCGGGTGGTGGAAGCGGTGGCCACGGGAATCGCGACCGGACTTCTGGGCGAGGATGGTGCAGTCGATGACCTGGTCACCGAAGAGCATTACCAGCCATTGCGTCGGACGCACGAACTCTTCCTTGCGCGCACCCCAACGCATGCGTTTCGGGATCGGCAGGTCGTTCAGCGAGTCTTCGACGATGGTCGGCAGCAGGCTCGCGGTCGGCTTGCCGGCGATGCTCTGGCTGTAGCGCAATTTCGGACCGCTCTGATCGATTTCGCTCAGGTCGACCCCGCACTTCTTGGCAAAACCCAGTGCCGCTTGGGTCGGGTTGCCTTCGGCATCGAACGCGGCCTGGCGTGGCGGGCCATCGAGGTTGATGCTGCGATCCGGCTGCTGGGTGGCCAGCGACGTGATCAGCACCGCCAGACGGCGCGGCGCGGCATAAACGGTTTTGGTCTCGTAGTTCAGGCCGGCAGCTTGCAAGCCCTTGTCGATACCGGCAAGGAACGCCTCGGCCAGGGTGTTCAGGGCCTTGGGTGGCAGTTCTTCAGTGCCCAGTTCAACCAGAAAATCCAGAGCACTCATTGTGCAGCCTCCAGCTTGGCCAGTACTTCGTCACGCAGGTCCGGGGTCGCCATCGGGAAGCCCAGCTTGGCGCGAGCCAGCAGGTAGGCTTGCGCAACGGAACGCGCCAGGGTGCGTACACGCAGGATGTATTGCTGACGCGCGGTCACGGAAATCGCCCGGCGCGCATCCAGCAGGTTGAAGGTATGGGAGGCCTTCAACACCATTTCGTAGCTCGGCAACGGCAGCGGCTGGTCGAGTTCGATCAGGCGCTTGGCTTCGCTTTCGTAGAAATCGAACAGTTCGAACAGCTTCTCGACGTTGGCGTGTTCGAAGTTGTAGGTCGACTGCTCCACTTCGTTCTGGTGGAACACGTCGCCGTAGGTCACTTTGCCGAACGGACCGTCAGCCCAGACCAGGTCGTAGACCGAATCCACGCCTTGCAGGTACATGGCCAGGCGCTCCAGGCCGTAAGTGATCTCACCGGTCACCGGGTAGCATTCGATGCCGCCCGCTTGCTGGAAATAGGTGAACTGGGTCACTTCCATGCCGTTGAGCCAGACTTCCCAGCCCAGACCCCAGGCGCCGAGGGTCGGCGATTCCCAGTTGTCTTCGACGAAGCGGATGTCATGCACCAATGGGTCCAGGCCCACGTGCTTGAGGGAGCCCAGGTACAGCTCCTGGAAGTTGTCCGGGTTTGGCTTGAGCACCACCTGGAATTGGTAGTAGTGCTGCAGACGGTTCGGGTTTTCGCCGTAGCGGCCGTCAGTCGGGCGACGACTTGGCTGCACATAAGCGGCGTTCCAGGTTTCCGGGCCAATGGCGCGCAGGAATGTTGCAGTGTGGAAAGTGCCGGCGCCTACTTCCATATCGTAGGGCTGAAGTACCACACAACCTTGCTCGGCCCAGTATTGCTGGAGGGCGAGGATCAAGTCTTGGAAGGTACGCACGGCTGGCGTAGGCTGGCTCACGAAATTCACCTGTTTCTTGGGCTGCGATTTAAAGAGCGGGAGTATACCCGATTCATTGCTGCGCACGCCCCCTGGAGCCTTATGCCACGCTGCTTTTGGTGTTCCGAAGATCCGCTATACATGGCTTATCACGATCAGGAGTGGGGCACGCCGCTACGCGATGCGCAGGGACTGTTCGAGTTGCTTTTGCTCGAAGGGTTCCAGGCCGGCCTTTCCTGGATCACCGTGCTGCGCAAACGCGAGCACTATCGACGGGTGATGTACGGCTTCGACGTGCAGCGCGTGGCGCAGATGAGCGACGCGGAAGTCGATGAATTGATGCTCGACCCGGGCATCATCCGTAATCGCCTCAAGCTCAACGCGGCCCGGCGCAATGCCCAGGCCTGGATGGCGCTGGAGGACCCGGTGGCGTTTCTCTGGTCCTTTGTCGGCGGTGTACCGAAGATCAATCACTTCAGCGATCGATCCGAAGTGCCGGCCATCACCCCCGAGGCGGTGGAGATGAGCAAGGGCTTGAAAAAAGCCGGGTTCACCTTCGTTGGCCCGACCATCTGTTACGCGCTGATGCAGGCTTCGGGCATGGTCATGGACCATACCCGGGATTGCGATCGCTACGCGCAGCTGGCGAACGGCGGTTAGAATAGCCGCCTCGCGCACAGCACAAGATCAGGAGTGAACTGTGGATAAGTTGAAAGGCGCCTTGCTGGTAGGCGCTCTGCGGCTGTTTGCCCTGCTCCCGTGGCGGGCGGTTCAGGCCGTGGGCTCGGCGATAGGCTGGGTCATGTGGAAAACCCCGAACCGTTCCCGCGACGTGGTGCGGATCAATCTGTCCAAGTGCTTTCCCGACATGGACCCCGCCGAGCGTGAGCGCCTGGTGGGCCAGAGCCTCAAGGACATCGGCAAGTCCCTGACCGAAAGCGCCTGCGCCTGGATCTGGCCGGCCCAGCGTTCCATCGACCTGGTCCGTGAAGTGGAAGGCCTCGACGTATTGAAAGACGCCCTCGCCTCCGGCAAGGGCGTAGTGGGCATCACCAGTCACCTGGGCAACTGGGAAGTGCTCAATCACTTCTATTGCAGCCAGTGCAAACCGATCATTTTCTATCGCCCGCCGAAATTGAAGGCGGTGGATGAATTGCTGCAAAAGCAGCGAGTGCAGTTGGGCAACAAGGTCGCCGCTTCTACCAAGGAAGGCATTCTCAGCGTCATCAAGGAAGTGCGCAAAGGTGGTGCAGTGGGTATTCCTGCTGACCCGGAACCAGCCGAATCTGCAGGGATCTTCGTGCCATTCTTCGCCACCCAGGCGTTGACCAGCAAGTTCGTGCCGAACATGCTCGCCGGTGGCAAGGCGGTCGGCGTATTCCTGCACGCCCTGCGGCTGCCGGACGGTTCAGGCTACAAAGTGATTCTGGAAGCCGCGCCGGAAGCGATGTACAGCACAGATACCGCCACCTCCTGCGCGGCCATGAGCCAGGTCGTCGAGCGTTACGTGCGGGCGTATCCGAGTCAGTACATGTGGAGCATGAAGCGCTTCAAGAAGCGTCCACCGGGTGAAGAACGCTGGTATTGAGTCGTTTGGCATGATCTGTGGATAACCTTGACCTGGGCGTTATCCACAACCGTTCATTCAAGGGCGCAGCAGATGTCCGAACAGCGCAAATCATTTCGTATCAAAATCAGTCATGAAAGCCTCGGCGAATGCTTGGGCCAGACCCGCAATCTGTCGGCCACAGGTGTCTACGTCAAGCATCCGGCCTTGGCCGCCTTGCCCCGGGGTACGGTGGTCTACGGGCAGGTGCAGGACTTACCCACAGGCGCGCCGCGGGTGCGCATGGAAGTGGTGCAGGTGGATGCCGAAGGCATTGGCTTGCGTTATCTCTGATCAGTGCGCCTGACGGTCGAGTTTTTTCAGGAAAACCGTCATTTCTTTCTCAGCCTGCTTGTCGCCATGGGCTATGGCGGCTTCGATGCCTTGCTCCCAAGCCTGACGCGCGGCTGCAAAGTCAGTCAGGGCAAGATGGGCCTTGCCGAGCAGTTTCCAGGCTGCCGAATATTTTGGGTCGAATTCGACGCAACGCTGGAAATGCTCTGCCGCCTTGGCGTGTTCTCCCAGATCCAGATAGCCCTTGCCCAGGCCGAAGCGTAGCAGCGAGTTATCCACACCCTTGGCGAGCATTTTTTCCAGGGATTCGATCATGGTGGATTCCTTATCTTAGGGGTGTCAGGCGTTCATCCGGATTAGTGAGGCCGCCTTCGCGAGCAATCCCGCTCCCACATTGGTTTTGTGTTCACCAAAGATCAAATGTGGGAGCGGGCTTGCTCGCGAGAGGCCCCTGCTGGCAGCAAAAAATTCGGATCAGAAGAAGCTCAGCCCTACATGGAACAGCTTTTCCACATCGCGGATATGCTTTTTATCCACAAGGAACAGGATCACATGGTCGCCGGCTGCGATCACGGTGTCATCGTGCGCGATAATGACCTCTTCATCGCGAATGATGGCGCCAATCGTGGTGCCCGGCGGCAAGCCGATATTCTCGATGGCCTTGCCGATCACCTTGCTCGATTTCGCATCGCCATGGGCAATGGCCTCGATGGCTTCCGCCGCGCCGCGGCGCAGTGAGTGCACGCTGACGATATCGCCGCGCCGCACATGCGCCAGCAACGTCCCGATGGTCGCCAGTTGCGGGCTGATGGCGATGTCGATGTCGCCGCCCTGTATCAGGTCGACGTAGGCCGGGTTGTTGATGATGGTCATCACCTTCTTCGCGCCCAGGCGCTTGGCCAGCAGCGAGGACATGATGTTGGCCTCGTCATCGTTGGTCAGGGCCAGGAAGATGTCGGCGTCGGCGATGTTCTCTTCCAGCAGCAGGTCTCGGTCCGAGGCGCTGCCTTGCAACACCACGGTGCTGTCGAGGGTGTCCGAGAGGTGGCGGCAGCGCGCCGGGTTCATCTCGATGATCTTCACCTGGTACCGGCTTTCGATGGCTTCGGCCAGACGTTCCCCAATCTGCCCGCCACCGGCGATGACGATGCGCTTGTAGGTCTCGTCGAGACGGCGCATTTCACTCATGACCGCTCGAATATTCGCTCGTGCGGCAATGAAGAACACTTCGTCATCCGCTTCGATCACTGTATCGCCCTGGGGCAGGATCGGCCGGTCACGACGGAATATCGCCGCTACGCGGGTTTCGACATTCGGCATGTGTTCACGCAGCTGGCGCAATTGCTGACCCACCAACGGACCGCCGTAGTACGCCCGCACCGCGACCAATTGCGCCTTGCCCTCGGCGAAGTCGATCACCTGCAAGGCGCCCGGATGCTGGATCAGGCGCTTGATGTAATTGGTGACCACTTGCTCGGGGCTGATCAGCACGTCCACCGGGATCGCTTCGTTGTCGAACAGTTCGGTGCGGGTCAGGTACGCCGCTTCACGGACGCGGGCGATCTTGGTCGGTGTATGGAACAGGGTGTGGGCAACCTGGCAGGCGACCATGTTGGTTTCATCGCTGCTGGTCACGGCGACCAGCATGTCGGCGTCGTCGGCGCCGGCCTGGCGCAGGATGCTCGGCAGCGAACCGCGACCTTGCACCGTGCGGATGTCCAGCCGGTCACCGAGGTCACGCAGGCGTTCGCCATCGGTGTCGACCACGGTAATGTCATTTGCTTCGCTTGCCAGGTGCTCCGCCAGCGAACCGCCGACCTGCCCCGCTCCAAGGATGATGATTTTCATCCAGTCACTCCGTTGAATCCGTTAACCGCGTACGGCGGCGATCTTGATCAGCTTGGCGTAGTAGAACCCGTCGTGGCCGCCTTCCTGGGCCAGCAATTGCCGCCCATGGGGCTGCTTGATTCCAGCCGTCGTGGCCAGGTCCAGTTCGCGGGCACACGGAGTGCGAGCGAGGAAAGACTCGATCACTTCGGTGTTCTCGGTCGGCAGCGTCGAACAGGTGGCGTAAAGCAGGATGCCACCCACCTCCAAGGTGTGCCACAGGGCGTCGAGCAACTCGCCTTGAAGCACCGCCAGCGCGGCGATGTCATCGGGCTGGCGAGTCAGCTTGATATCCGGGTGGCGGCGAATTACGCCGGTGGCCGAGCAAGGTGCATCGAGGAGGATGCGCTGGAAGGGCTTGCCGTCCCACCAGGTGGCGGTGTCGCGGCCATCGGCGGCGATCAGTTCGGCACTCAGTTTCAGGCGTTCGAGGTTCTCACGGACCCGCACCAGGCGCTTGGCTTCGAGGTCTACCGCGACGACGCCGGCCAGTTTGGGCTCAGCTTCGAGGATATGGCAGGTCTTGCCACCAGGGGCACAGCACGCGTCGAGCACGCGCTGGCCCGGCGCCAGGTCCAGCAAATCGGCGGCCAGCTGGGCCGCTTCGTCTTGCACGCTGATCCAGCCTTCGGCGAAGCCTGGCAGGCTGCGCACGTCAGCGGCTGACTCGAGGATGATGCCGTCGCGGCTGTAGACGCAAGCGCTGGCGGCAATGCCCGCTTCACTGAGCAGCCCGAGGTAGGCATCACGGCTGTGATGACGGCGGTTGACCCGCAGGATCATCGGCGGGTGCGCGTTGTTCGCCGTGCAAATGGCTTCCCACTGCTCGGGCCAAAAGGCTTTGAGCGATTTTTGCAGCCAGCGCGGGTGAGCGGTACGCACCACCGGGTCGTGCTCCAGCTCGGCCAGCAGGGTTTCGCTTTCCCGCTGCGCGCGGCGCAGTACGGCATTGAGCAAGGCCTTGGCCCAAGGCTTTTTCAGCTTGTCGGCGCAACCCACGGTTTCGCCAATCGCGGCGTGTGGCGGGACGCGGGTGTAGAGCAGTTGGTAGAGACCGACCAGCAACAGTGCCTCGACATCGGCGTCGGTGGCCTTGAACGGTTTCTGCAGCAACTTGGCCGCCAGCGCCGACAAGCGCGGCTGCCAGCGAGCGGTGCCGAAGGCCAGGTCCTGGGTGAAGCCGCGATCGCGGTCTTCGACCTTGTCCAGTTGCGTTGGCAGTGAACTGTTGAGCGAGGCTTTTCCGTTCAGGACAGCGGCGAGTGCCTTGGCGGCGGCCAGACGCGGGTTCATTGAGCGTCCACCGCTTGACCGAGGACGGTGCCGATGGCGAATTTCTCACGACGGCTGTTGAACAGGTCGCTGAAGTTCAGCGCCTTGCCACCGGGCAATTGCAGGCGGGTCAGGCACAGGGCCTGCTCACCGCAAGCGACGAGCAGCCCGTCCTTGCTGGCGCCGAGAATTTCGCCCGGAGCGCCCTGCCCTTCGGCCAGGTTCGTCGCCAGTACCTTCAACGCTTCGCCATTCAGTGTGCTGTGGGTGATCGGCCAAGGGTTGAAAGCCCGAACCAGGCGCTCCAGCTCAACCGCAGGGCGCGTCCAGTCGATGCGCGCCTCGTCCTTGTTCAACTTGTGGGCGTAGGTGGCAAGGCTGTCGTCCTGCACTTCACCTTCCAGCGTTCCGGCGGCGAGGCCGGCAATCGCCTGGACCACGGCAGGCGGGCCCATTTCGGCCAGACGGTCGTGCAAACTGCCACCGGTGTCCTGGGCGCTGATCGGCGTGATGACTTTGAGTAGCATCGGCCCGGTGTCCAGGCCGGCTTCCATGCGCATCACCGTCACGCCGCTTTCACTGTCACCGGCTTCGACGGCGCGCTGGATCGGCGCCGCACCGCGCCAGCGCGGCAACAAGGATGCGTGGCTGTTGATGCAGCCCAGGCGCGGAATATCCAGCACCACTTGCGGCAGGATCAGGCCGTAGGCAACCACCACCATCAAGTCCGGCTTCAGCGCGGCTAATTCGGCTTGGGCGTCTGCATTGCGCAAGGTCGGCGGTTGCAGCACCGTAATATTGTTCTCCAGAGCCAGTTGCTTGACCGGGCTCGGCATCAGCTTTTGCCCGCGGCCCGCTGGACGATCCGGCTGGGTGTAGACCGCAACGATCTCGTAAGGGCTGTCGAGCAGGGCCTTGAGGTGTTCGGCGGCGAATTCCGGGGTGCCGGCAAAGACAATGCGCAGTGGCTCAGTCATGAAAGCTCTCGATTACAAAGCATCTTGAAAAGAAAAAGGCTTGCCGCGGCAAGCCTTTGAAGAGGGCATCAAGCGTTCTGGCGGTGAAGTTTTTCCAGTTTCTTCTTGATGCGGTCGCGTTTGAGCGTGGACAGGTAGTCGACGAACAATTTGCCATTCAGGTGGTCGCATTCGTGCTGGATGCAAACGGCGAGCAGGCCTTCGGCGATCAGTTCGTAAGGCTGGCCGTCGCGGTCCAGGGCCTTGACCTTGACCTTCTGCGGGCGATCGACGTTTTCGTAGAAACCCGGCACCGAGAGGCAGCCTTCCTGGTATTGCTCCATCTCGTCGGTCAGGGACTCGAACTCGGGGTTGATGAAAACCCGTGGTTCGCTGCGGTCTTCGGAGAGGTCCATCACGACGATACGTTTGTGCACGTTGACCTGGGTCGCGGCGAGGCCGATGCCTGGCGCTTCATACATTGTTTCAAACATATCATCGACCAGCTGACGCACTTCGTCGTCCACTACGGTCACTGTCTTGGCGATCGTACGCAGGCGCGGGTCAGGGAATTCGAGGATGTTTAAAATGGCCATAGGCTTTGATGACTGCACGTGTGAAGTAAGGTCGAGTCGATGGCCTGGCCACTCCGAAGATGCAGGCTACCGATGTAAAACGTAGCTCCCTTCTTTTCATAAGCAAGCCGGGAGCGAGCCACCGAGGGCTCTGGCGTTTCACGCGAATGTACATAATAAAGGGATTCATCGCATGAGGAAATCACTACTCGCCCTGCTCCTTCTGGCCTCGGCAGGTTTTGCGCACGGGCAAGTGCAACTCAGGGAGGGTTTTCCACAGCAGTACACCGTGGCAACGGGCGACACACTCTGGGACATATCGGGGAAATATCTGCAGCAGCCATGGCAATGGCTGCAACTCTGGCAGGCCAACCCACAGATCGAAAATCCAGACCTCATCTACCCCGGCGACACGCTATCGCTGGTTTACGTCGACGGCCGGCCGCGGCTAACCCTCAATCGCGGCGCATCGCGGGGCACCATCAAGCTTTCGCCACGGGTACGCAGCAGCCCGGTGGCCGATGCCATCCCGAGCATCCCGCTGAAATCGATCAACAGCTTTTTGCTGAGCAATCGCATCGTCGATAAGGCCGAGGATTTCGACCAGGCGCCTTATATCGTTGCCGGTGATGCCGAGCGCGTACTCAGCGGCACAGGCGACCGCATCTTCGCCCGCGGCCACTTCGACCCGGCCCAACCGGTGTACGGCATCTTCCGCCAGGGCAAGGTCTACACCGATCCGCAGACCCAGGAGTTCCTCGGCATCAATGCCGATGACATTGGCGGTGGCGAGATCGTCGCCACCGAAGGCGACGTCGCGACGCTGGCGCTGCAGCGCACGACCCAGGAGGTGCGCCTCGGCGACCGTCTGTTCAGCGGCGAACAACGCTCGATCAATTCGACCTTCATGCCCAGCGCCCCCGACACCCAGGTCCATGGCCTGATCATCGATGTGCCGCGCGGGGTTACGCAGATCGGCGCGCTGGACGTGGTTACCTTGAACAAGGGGCAAAGGGACGGCCTGGCCGAAGGGAATGTGCTGGCGGTGATGAAAACCGGCGAAACCGTGCGCGACCGTGTCACCGGCCAGTCCTTGAAGATTCCGGATGAGCGTGCCGGCCTGCTGATGGTTTTTCGCACCTACGACAAGCTCAGCTACGGGCTGGTGCTCAACGCCTCACGCTCTTTGTCAGTGCTGGACAAGGTGCAGAATCCTTAGCTGACTTCACAAGTTACCAACAGAGTTATCCACAGCTTATTCCCGTTTCGACGGGTGCTCATAACGATCAAGGATGATCCATGTCGATACCAGTTGCTACACCAGTTTCCCCTGCGGAACTGGAAGCCCGTTTACGTCTGCATCGTCTGCCGGAGCTTGGCCCGGCGCGTTTCAGGAAATTGCTGGAAGCCTTCGGTTCGGCGTCCAAAGCGATCAGTGCACCCGCCAGTGCCTGGCGTGCGCTCGGCTTGCCGCTGGTGTGTTGCGAGGCCAGGCGCACCCCTGAAATTCGTGACGGCGCCAGCCATGCATTGGCCTGGCTAGAGCGTCAGGGCCAGCATTTGCTGATGTGGGACCAGCCTGACTACCCCGCGCTGCTGGCGCAGATCAGCGACGCGCCACCTCTGCTATTCGTGGCGGGCGATCCACAAATTCTGGAAAAACCGCAATTGGCGATGGTCGGCAGCCGGCGTGCTTCACGGCCAGGCATGGACACCGCCGCCGCGTTTTCCCGCAGCCTGGCCGGTGCCGGGTTTGTCATCACCAGCGGCCTCGCCCTGGGGATCGATGCCGCCGCGCATCAGGCGGCACTGGACGTGGGCGGGCGAACGGTTGGGGTACTTGGCACGGGACTTGAAAACTTTTATCCACAGCGCAATCGGCGCCTGGCGGATGCCATGATCGCGTCCGGCAGCGCGGTGCTTTCGGAGTTTCCGCTGGACGCCGCTCCCAGCGCCAGTAACTTCCCCCGACGCAACCGAATTATCAGCGGTTTGTCCCTTGGCGTGCTGGTGGTTGAGGCCAGCGTTGCCAGCGGCTCATTGATCACGGCCCGGCTGGCGGCGGAACAGGGGCGCGAGGTGTATGCAATTCCGGGATCAATTCATCATCCTGGCGCTCGCGGTTGCCATCAGCTGATTCGCGATGGCGCCGTACTGGTGGAAACCATCGAGCATATTCTCGAAGCCTTGCGGGGCTGGCAGCAGCTGCCGTTTGCAACGGAAACCTCCGCGGTCGAAACCAGCCATCCACTGCTGACGCTGCTCCACGCCGCCCCCCATACCAGCGAAGCACTGGCCGATGCCAGTGGCTGGACCTTGCCCAAGGTACTGGCGACGTTGACGGAGCTGGAAATGGACGGCCGGGCCGTCTGCGAAAACGGCCGTTGGTTTGCGCGGGTGAGCTAGGTTTTACAACGAAGATGGGTAAACTGCGCAGAGCCTTATTCTGGAGAGTTTTTCATGGTCAACAGTTGGCGTGTGCAGCAAGCCGCACGAGCAATTCGCGCAGGGGCGGTGATTGCCTACCCAACCGAAGCTGTCTGGGGTCTGGGTTGCGACCCGTGGGATGAAGAGGCGGTGGATCGTTTGCTGCTGATCAAGGGCCGGTCCGTGGATAAGGGCCTGATCCTGGTCGCCGACAATATCCGCCAGTTCGACTTCCTCTTTGAAGACTTCCCCGAGCTGTGGATGGACCGCATGGCCAGTACCTGGCCCGGGCCGAACACCTGGTTGGTGCCGCATCAGAACATGTTGCCGGAGTGGATTACCGGTGTGCATGAAACGGTGGCGTTGCGGGTCAGCGATCATCCCCAGGTGCGGGAGTTGTGCGCCTTGGTCGGGCCGCTGGTGTCGACGTCCGCCAATCCCCAGGGCCGGCCGGCGGCTCGCACGCGGATTCGTGTCGAGCAGTATTTCCGGGGGCAGGTTGATCTGGTCTTGGGCGGGAACCTGGGTGGGCGCAAGAACCCGAGTGTCATTCGGGATCTGGCGACCGGGCATGTTGTGCGCCCGGATTAGGACCGCGTCATCCTTCATCGCTGGCAAGCCGGCGCCTACAAGGGTTTTGCGAACGCCACAAAACCTGTAGGCGCTGGCTCGCCAGCGAAGGCGTCCTCAAGGCAACAGAATGACCGACCCGGTCGTACGCCGCGCCGACAACTCGGTCTGCGCCTTCGCTGCGTCCACCAGTGGATAACGCTGGCTGATGTCCACCGTCAGCTTGCCGCTGATGATCATCTCGAACAACTCGTCGGCCATGCGCTGCAGGTTCTCGGCGTTGTTGGCGTAGGTCGCCAGTGTCGGCCGGGTGACGTACAACGAGCCTTTGCCCGCCAGAATCCCCAGGTTCACCCCGTCCACTGCCCCCGACGCATTGCCGAAGCTCACCACCAGACCACGGGGCGCCACGCTGTCGAGCGAGGTCAGCCAGGTGTCCTTGCCGACGCCGTCGTACACCACCGGGACTTTTTTGCCGTCGGTCAATTCCAGGACGCGTTGCGCGACGTTTTCATGGCTGTAGTCGATGGTCGCCCAGGCACCATTGGCCTTGGCCAGCGCGGCCTTCTCTGCCGAACTCACGGTGCCGATCAACTTCACGCCCAAGGCCTTGGCCCATTGGCAGGCCAGGGAACCGACGCCGCCGGCAGCGGCGTGGAACAGGATGGTTTCGCCTCCCTTGAGTTCATAGGTCTGGCGTAGCAGGTACTGCACGGTCAGGCCCTTGAGCATCACCCCGGCGGCCTGCTCGAAACTGATAGCGTCCGGCAGGCGCACCAGGTTGGCCTCGGGCAATACGTGAACTTCGCTGTAGGCGCCCAACGGGCCACTGCCGTACGCCACGCGATCGCCGACCTTGAACCGGGTCACTTCGCTGCCGACCGCCTCGACCACGCCCGCGCCTTCCGAGCCGAGACCCGATGGCAGGGCCGGTGGCGGATAGAGGCCGCTGCGGTAATAGGTGTCGATGAAGTTCAGGCCGATGGCCTTGTTGGTCACGCGGACCTGCTGCGGGCCGGGCTCGGCGGGTTGATAGTCCACGTACTCAAGGACTTCGGGGCCACCATGGGCACGGAACTGGATACGCTTTGCCATCTGCACTCTCCTGAGATCGTTGTACCAAGTCCGCTATCTGGCTCCGAAGCGTGATCTTCGTCAACTGCGACGAGTGCATCGGCGGTGGTATGCTACGCGCCCATTTGCGAGGCCGCTCCGATGGAGCGCCGCGTAGCTTTGCCCGATCCAAGGTGATGCCATGACTACCCGCACCGAGGCCGTAAAAGCCTACCTGCTCGATCTGCAAGACCGTATTTGCGCTGCCCTGGAGGCCGAAGACGGCGGCACACGCTTCGTCGAAGACGCCTGGACCCGGCCTGCTGGCGGTGGCGGACGCACACGAGTGGTCGAGAATGGCGCGGTCATCGAAAAGGGCGGCGTCAACTTTTCCCACGTCTTCGGCAGTGGTTTGCCACCGTCGGCCAGCGCCCATCGGCCGGAACTGGCCGGGCGCGGCTTCGAGGCCCTGGGCGTGTCGCTGGTGATCCACCCACACAACCCGCATGTACCGACTTCCCACGCCAACGTGCGGTTTTTCATCGCTGAAAAAGAAGGTGAAGAGCCGGTCTGGTGGTTTGGCGGCGGTTTCGACCTGACGCCGTACTACGGCAATGAAGAAGATTGCGTGCACTGGCACCGCGTCGCCGAACAGGCCTGTGCGCCGTTCGGTGCGGACGTCTACCCGCGTTACAAGGCCTGGTGCGACAGCTATTTCCATATCAAGCATCGCCACGAGCCCCGGGGCATCGGCGGCTTGTTTTTCGATGACCTGAACGAGTGGGACTTCGACACCAGCTTCGCGTTCATGCGGGCCATCGGTGACGCGTACATCGAGGCGTACCTGCCGATCGTGCAGCGCCGCAAAAACGCTGCCTACACGGCCAAGCAGCGGGAGTTCCAGGAGTTCCGTCGTGGGCGCTACGTCGAGTTCAACCTGGTCTACGACCGTGGCACGCTGTTCGGCCTGCAATCGGGTGGCCGTACCGAGTCGATCCTCATGTCGCTGCCGCCGCAAGTTCGCTGGGGTTACGACTGGAAAGCCGAGCCTGGCAGCGAAGAAGCGCGCCTGACTGAATACTTCCTGCAAGACCGCGATTGGCTGGCCCAGGCCTGAGAGGAATGTTGATGGACCGTTATGTCGTTTTCGGTAACCCGATTGGCCACAGCAAGTCGCCACTGATTCATCGCCTGTTCGCCGAGCAGACCGCGCAGAAGCTTGACTACAGCACTTCGCTCGCGCCCCTCGATGATTTTTCCGGCTGCGCCCGGGCGTTTTTCCTCGAAGGTCGTGGCGCGAATGTAACTGTGCCGTTCAAGGAAGACGCCTATCGCCTCGCGGACAGCCTGACGGCGCGGGCACAACGGGCCGGTGCGGTGAACACCCTGAGCAAACTGGCCGATGGCAGCTTGCTGGGCGACAACACCGATGGTGCCGGACTGGTGCGGGATCTGACGGTCAACGCCGGGTTCAGCCTCAAGGGCAAGCGCATCCTGCTGCTGGGTGCCGGTGGTGCAGTGCGCGGGGCACTGGAGCCGTTGTTGGCCGAACAGCCGGCTTCGGTGGTCATCGCCAACCGTACAGTGGACAAGGCCGAGTTGCTGGCGGAACTGTTCTGCGATCTGGGCCCGGTATCGGCCAGTGGTTATGACTGGCTGCAGGAGTCGGTGGATCTGATCATCAATGCGACGTCCGCGAGCCTGACAGGCGAGGTGCCGCCGATTGCGCCGAGCCTGATCGAGCCGGGCAAAACGGTTTGCTACGACATGATGTACGGCAAGGAGCCGACCTCGTTCTGCCGTTGGGCCAGCGAACATGGCGCGGCGGTGTCGATGGATGGACTGGGGATGTTGGCCGAACAGGCGGCCGAAGCCTTCTTCCTGTGGCGCGGGGTGCGTCCGGATACAGCGCCGGTGTTGGCGGAGCTTCGTCGGCAATTGACACAGTCCCTGTAGGAGCGGGCTTGCCCGCGAAGCTTTTGGCGTACTTAAGGACGCCTTCGCTGGCAAGCCAGCTCCTGCAAGGGTTTCAGTCCTCAAACCGGATCGGGCATTTCTCTGCCCCTTCCAGCTTCCTCAATTCATCCACCACCTGTGGCCGGGCCCGGCGCAGCGTCAGGCTGCGGTCCTGGCGCAATAGCCGCCGCGCTTCCTGATGCAGCATCTCCACCCCTGAATAGTCGATGAAGTTGATCTGTTGCGCCTCGATCACCACGCGTGCACCGTGCATGCGTTGCAGGCGAACTTGCAGGTAATGGCTGGCGCCGAAAAAAATCGAGCCGCCGACCCGCAGAATGTCTTCATCGCCGTCGCGTATATGTTGCACCCGTGGCTGCGAGGTGCGCTTGAGGTAAAAAAACAGCGACGCCAACACCCCTGCATAAATCGCCGTCTGCAGTTCCAGCAGCAGCGTGGCAATGCAGGTCAGGCCCATCACCACGAACTCGGCGCGACTGACCCGCAGTAACGCACGAATGCCCCGATGATCCACCAGGCCCCAGGCGATCAACAAAATGCTGCCGGCCATGGCCGGGACAGGAATGTGGGCGATCAGGCTTGCCCCAAAAATCGCAAACAGCGCCACCCACAATGCCGAAAAAACCCCCGCCAGCGGCGAACAGGCTCCCGCTTCGTAGCTCAGGCCTGAACGGGTGAAGGAGCCGGCCGAGAGCGATCCGGAAAAAAACGCACCAACGATATTCGACAGTCCTTGGGCGCGAACTTCTTGGTTTGCGTCGAGTATTTGCTGCGAACGTGCGGATATCGAACGGGCAATCGACAAGCTGGTGACCAGTCCGAGCATACCGACCGCCACGGCACTGGGCAGCAGGCGCAGGATCAGGTCGAGGTCCAGCGGCAGTGGACTGAAAGGCGGCAACTGGCCGGTGAATGCGCTGACCAGCCGCACATGTCCGAACATCGATGGCCAGAGCCAGACCAGCACGGCGCCCAGCACCAGGGTAATCAGCAGCGTCGGCCAGCGCGGCAAGCACAGCTTGAGGATCACGCCGACCACGACGGTGGCCACTCCGAGCATCAGTGAAGGTTTATCCACGTCGCCCAGATGTTTGAACAAGGTGATGAAATTGTCCAGCGCGGTGGCTTGGCTGGGCAGGTCCAGGCCCAGCAGGTTGGGTAACTGGCCGACGGCAATCACCACCGCTGCGCCGAGGGTGAAGCCAAGCACGACCGAATGAGAGACGAAATTGACCAGCGCACCGAAGCGCAGCAAACCCAGCAGCCACTGGAAAATCCCGGCCAGGAAGGTCAGCAACAGGATTAGCGTGACGTAGTCTTGCGTTGCCGGAACGGCCAGAGGACTAACGCTGGCGTACAGGACGATGGAGATGGCCGCCGTAGGACCACAGATCAAATGCCACGACGAGCCCCAGAGACAAGCGATCAGCACCGGGATGATCGCCGCATACAGGCCGTATTCCGGCGGGAGACCGGCGATCAGCGCGTAGGCGATGGATTGCGGCAACGCGAGAATCGCGCCACTGAGGCCGACAACCAGGTCACGACCGACGCTGGCGCGGGTTTGCCGGGGTAACCATGTGAGGAACGGGAAGAGTGAATGGCGGCTGGGAAGGGCCATGGGTCCTCTCGGGTTGGGTTTTGCATAAGGGTATCAGCACCAGGCATTGTGGGAGCGAGCAAGCCCGCTCCCACATGGATTAGAGCCTGGCTTTCACCGCCGGTAACGCATCCTTGCCATCCACGGTCTTCACGCCATCGAGCCATTTGTCGAGCACGGCCGGGTTGGCCTTGATCCACGCCTTGGCCGCATCGGCATTGCTGACTTTCTTGTTCACCACCTCCGCCATGATGCTGTTCTCCATCTCCTGGGTGAAGCTCAAATTGGTGAGCAGCTTGCCCACGTTCGGGCAGGCCTGTGCATAACCTTTGCGGGTCAGGGTGTGCACGCTGCCGGTGTCGCCGAAATATTTTTCGCCGCCCTTCAGATAATGCATTTTCAGCTGCACATTCATCGGATGCGGCGTCCAGCCGAGGAAGGTCACGAACTTCTGTTTCTTCACCGCTCGGGACACTTCCGCCAGCATGGCTTGCTCGCTGGATTCGACCAGTTTCCACTGGCCCATGTCGAAGTCATTTTTCTTGATGATCTCTTGCAGCGAAATGTTGGCCGGGGCGCCTGAGCCGATGCCATAGATCTTGCGGTCGAACTTGTCGGCGTATTTGTTCAGGTCGGCAAAGTTACGCACACCGGCGTCCCAGACGTAGTCCGGTACAGCGAGGGTGAACTCGGTGCCGTCGAGGTTTTTCGCCAGTTGCGTGACGTCTCCGGTGGCGACGAACTTGTCGTAGAAGCCCTGCTGCGCCGGCATCCAGTTACCGAGGAAGACGTCCACCTGGCCGTCCTTGAGCCCACCAAAGGTGATCGGCACCGCGAGGGTATCGACCTTGGCCTTGTAGCCCATGCCATCCAGCAGAAATCCGGTGATGGCGTTGGTCGCGGCGATGTCGCTCCAACCCGGGTCGGCCATTTTCACCGTCTCGCAACTCTGATCGGCGTACACCGATGCACTGCCCAGGGCCAGGAGCCCGACCGTCAGTACTGTGGATAACCTTTGCATGGACTTCCCCTTAACATTATTGGTTTTGGCAGGGTTGTGGATAACGTGCTTTACGTTCCAGATCGTCGAGGTCGATGTGGTTGCGCATATATTGCTGACTGGCGTCCACCAGAGGCTGGTGATCCCAGCTCTTCAGCTTGCCGATGGTCAGGGCATCGGCGACGAAACGCCGACGCCGCTGGCTGGCGAGCACCTGTTGATGGATCGCCGGGATGTCCCATTTGGCACGCGCTTCGGCGAGAAAATCTTCGAACAGCTGTTGATGTTGCGGCGACTGGCTGAGCTCTTCCAGTTCCCGCGGGTCATTCTGTACATCGAAGAGCAGGCAAGGGTCGTCTTCGCTGTAGACGAATTTGTAGGCGCCACGGCGAATCATCATCAGCGGGCTGATGGTGCCTTCGGCCATGTACTCGCCGAACACTTCGTCATGTCCGCCCTGCCCTTGCAGATGGGGCACCAGCGAACGGCCATCGAGCGGCAAGCCGGGTTCGAGGGAGCCGCCGGCCAGTTCGACAAAGGTTGGCAAAAGATCCGCAGTGGAGACCGACGCGCTGACCCGTGCGGCGCCGAATTGCCCGGGAGCACTGATCAGCAGGGGCACTCGAGCGGCCATTTCATACCAGTGCATTTTGTACCAGAGGCCACGCTCGCCGAGCATGTCGCCGTGGTCCCCGGAGAATACGATGATGGTGTCATCGATCAGCCCGGTATCATCGAGGGTTTGCAGGAGTTTGCCGACGTTGCTGTCGATATAGCTGCATGCACCGAAGTAGGCACGGCGCGCGTCGCGGATTTTATCCACAGGCAGCGGCTTGTCCCACAGGTCATAGACCTTGAGCAAGCGCTGGGCATGCGGGTCGAGTCCTGCTTGATCCGGAGTGACAGGCAGCGGGATGTCGGCGTCGTCGTACAGATCCCAGAATGCCTTGGGAATGGTGTACGGGTCGTGGGGGTGCGTCATCGAGACGGTCAGGCAAAACGGCTGGTCGCCGTCCTCGCGGATGTGGTCGAACAGGTACTGCTGGGCCTTGAACACCACCTCTTCGTCGAAATCCAGTTGATTAGTGCGCACGCAGGGGCCTGCCTGCAGCACAGAGGACATGTTGTGGTACCACGTCGGACGCACGTCCGGTTCATCCCAGTTCACCGCCCAGCCATAGTCGGCCGGGTAGATATCGCTGGTCAGGCGTTCTTCATAGCCGTGCAACTGGTCCGGACCGCAAAAATGCATCTTGCCCGACAGCGCGGTGCGATAGCCCAGGCGGCGCAGGTAGTGGGCATAGGTCGGCACATCGGCAGGGAAATCGGCCGCGTTGTCATAAGCGCCGATCTTGCTCGGCAGCTGGCCGCTGACCAGGGTAAAGCGTGAGGGCGCGCACAGCGGGCTGTTGCAGTAAGCGCTGTCGAATACCACACCCCCGGCGGCCAGACGGCTCAGATTAGGCAGCTTGATGGGCGAAGGACCGTAGATCGGCAACATTGGCGCGGCCATTTGATCGGCCATGATGAAAAGAATGTTCTTGCGCTTCATGTGTTCGCGGCATTCCATAGTGGATGTTTATGCGAGAGTGCTGGGACCGAGGATGTAACCCCCGAACTTTGTGGTAAAGCCCATGGCCGGCAATGACTAGGATAAGCACAGCTTATGTATGACGCGCTTGGTGACCTTTCTCTGGATTTGCTCCGTACTTTCGAATCGGCGGCACGCCAGCGCAGCTTCACGGCGGCGGCAGTCGAGCTGGGCACCACACAGCCGGCAATCAGCCAACAGATCAAGCGCCTGGAGGAGCAACTGGCGACTCGACTATTCGATCGCATCTATCGCGGCATCGAACTGACCGAGGCCGGGGCCATCCTTTTCGAACAGGTTCAGCTAGGTTTGCAGAATATCGACGCAGGGTTGAGCGCGATCAGCGCACAGCATCAGCATGAAGTGCTGCAGGTCGCGACGGATTTCGCCTTCGCGGCCTATTGGCTGATGCCCCGGTTGCATCGTTTTCATGCGGCCAATCCACAGGTCGACGTCAGCCTGGTGACCAGCGAGCGTAGTCACAACATGCTGCGCAGCGATATCGATGTAGCGGTGCTGTTCGGCGATGGCCGCTTCAAGCAGGGCGAGAGTCATTGGCTGTTCAGCGAGGAAGTGTTCCCGGTGTGCAGCCCGCAGCTGTTGAATGATCGTGCCCTGCCCTTGCCTGCCAGGTCGTTGCTGGAATTTCCACTCCTGCACCTGAGGAGCGAAAACAGCAGTCACTGGTTTGACTGGAGCGGTGTCTTTCGCGAGCTGGGAATCACCTCGCCTCCCGCGCCGGGCCAATTGCGTTTCGATAATTACACCTTGCTGATCCAGGCCGCCATTGGCGGTCAGGGCGTGGCCATTGGCTGGCGGCACCTTGTGGATAACTTGCTGGCCCAAGGCTTGTTGAGCCGGCCGATTGCCGAAACGGTGATTTCCAGGCTGGGCTATTACGTAGTTTTGCCACAGCGCAAACGGCGTGGCGCCCTGATCCAGCAGTTTGTCGACTGGTTGATGGCCGAGCAGGCCAGCAGTGCGCAATCGTTGAGCGGGATGGCACTGCCCTCCATTGCGGTTTAGCTGTCGGTCGCGATGAAATTGACGTGCTCGCCGATATGCAGGTTTAGCTGCAGCTCATCGGCGATCCCCACTGCTGTACGGGCCAGGCGTGCAAGCGGCTCCGCCAGCCCCGGTTCAAGGCTGCTGCTGACTTGGCTGAAGTGCTCAATGGTCAGCCCCGGCACCCCGCGCGGCGCGTTCACCAGTGTCCAGTGCAAGGCACTGCTTTGCAGCGCTTCGCGGATTTCCTCGGCGGCGTGCAGCTGCAACTCGTCCTCGAACTCCGGTTCGTCCAGAATCTCGAAATCACCTACCAGAAATAGCCGCGCAATGCCCGCCGCCTGCATGCCATCGATCAGCGCGTCCACCGCCAGCACCTGCTCGACCGGGCCGGGCACAATGGTTTTTTCCACATGTTCACTGTTGAATGGTAACCCCGGGGCGTCTAATAAACAGATGACCGCCGAACTGCCGGCCACACTTTGTTTGACCCGTTGCGCGTCGAACAGGTCGCCGGTCTTGGTGCGCAAACCCGGACGTGGCGCCAGCGCCGTCAGGTCATCGAGAATGGCGATCACTTCATGCTGGCGCCGCAGCATTTCAGCCATCAGCGCACTGCCCAGGCTACTCATGGCACCATAAAGCACCACTTTCACTACTGGGGTTTCGGCATTTTTCATGGCTGGCTCCGTTGCTTTCGGGGTTATATGGCGTGTGACCTGCGGGCAACGGTGAGGGTTCGACTCGGTTTCAGGGGGGATTCAGATGCAACGGATCAAGGGCTATCACGCCCATGTGTATTTCGACGCCAGCACCATCGACCAGGCGCGCGCCCTGTGTGAGCAAGCCGCACAATTGTTCCCATTGAAGATGGGCCGCGTACATGAGCGCCCGGTCGGCCCGCATCCGGACTGGAGCTGCCAACTGGCGTTCGACCCCGAGCTGATCGGCGATGTGCTGCCGTGGCTGGCGCTCAACCGCAAGGGGCTGGTGGTATTCCTGCACCCGGATACCGGCAACGATTTGTTGGACCACAGCGAGCACGCGATCTGGATGGGCGCGATCCGGCCGCTGGACTTGTCTATTTTCTGATCGGTCGCCAGTAAATCGACCACTTCAAACCCGTCCGACGACCGGTTGTGCTTCCGGTCATCGCTTTCATCGGCGAAAGCTGGCTGAAAGCTTCCCCGATTAGGATCGCCCCCACTGCCGGCAACAGACCGGTTGGCTACAGCGAGTGTTCGACTGCTCGCACGGCCCATTTAACAACAACAATGGTGATCCTGATGTCCTCTTCTATCCGCCGCTTCGCTGCAACTCCGCCCGTACGCCTCGTGCTTCCCGTTCTGCGCTGATCCCGTCCGATCCGCCCATTCCCTAGCCGCGCTACGCCTGGAGTATTCCCATGCTGACTTTCCTTGGCTTCGCCATGGTCATCACGTTCATGTTCCTGATCATGACCAAGCGCCTGTCCGCGTTGATCGCCCTGATCATCATCCCGATCGTTTTCGCCCTGTTCGGCGGTTTCGGCCCGAAAATCGGCCCGATGATGCTCGAAGGCATTACCAAGCTCGCGCCAACCGGCGTGATGCTGATGTTCGCGATCCTGTATTTCGCCCTGATGATCGACTCCGGCCTGTTCGACCCGGCCGTGCGCAAGATCCTCAAGATGGTCAAGGGCGACCCGTTGAAAGTGTCGGTCGGTACTGCGGTACTGGCGCTCGTCGTGTCCCTGGATGGTGACGGCGCGACCACCTACATGATCTGCGTGGCCGCCATGCTGCCGCTCTACAGCCGCATCGGCATGAGCCCGCGGATCATGGCCGGCTTGATCATCCTCGCTGGTGGCGTGATGAACATGACCCCCTGGGGTGGCCCGACCGCCCGTGCCGCCAGTGCGCTGCACGTGGACCCGTCGGCCATCTTCGTGCCGATGGTGCCAGCGATGGCGGCCGGTGTACTGGCCATCCTCGCCATTGCCTACTTCTACGGCAAACGTGAACGTGCGCGCCTGGGGGAATTGCACCTGGTGGGCGATGAGATCGACCACAGCGAGATCACCGTCTCGCAATTTCCGGATGCCCGCCGTCCGAAACTGATCTGGTTCAACGGGGCCCTGACCCTGGCCCTGATGTGCACCCTGATCGCCGGCCTGTTGCCGCTGCCGGTGCTGTTCATGGTGGCGTTCAGTATCGCCATGATCGTCAACTACCCTTGCCTGCAACAGCAGAAGGATCGCGTCGCGGCCCACGCCGGTAGCGTGCTGGCGGTGGTCGGGCTAATCTTTGCCGCTGGCATTTTCACCGGTATCCTGTCGGGCACCGGCATGGTCGATGCCATGTCCAAGAGCCTGCTGTCGGTGATTCCGGATTTCCTCGGCCCGTACCTGGCGGTGATCACGGCGTTGGTGAGCATGCCGTTCACCTTCTTCATGTCCAATGATGCGTTTTATTATGGCGTGTTGCCGGTACTGGCCGAAGCCGCCAGCCATTACGGGATTACTGCAGTGGAAATGGCACGTGCCTCGATCGTCGGTCAGCCCGTCCACTTGTTGAGCCCGCTGGTACCATCGACTTACCTGTTGGTGGCCCTGGCCGGTATCGACTTTGGTGATCACCAGCGCTTCACCCTGAAGTGGGCAGTGCTGGTGTGCATGTGCATACTGGTTGCCGCATTGCTGATGGGGATTTTTCCGCTGTTCAGCACTCTATAAGCCCAAGACTCACCATTTCGGGTCCAGGCTTCGCGGTTTGAAGTCGGGGCCCTTTTTGGTTTAACAATCGCTCAAAGGAATACACATGGAATGGCTGACCAACCCTGAAATCTGGGTTGCCTTCTTTACCCTGACCGCCCTGGAAATCGTCCTGGGTATCGATAACATCATCATGATTTCGATCCTGGTCAGCCGCATGCCCAAGCACATGCAACAGCGCACCCGGATTTTCGGCCTGGCGCTGGCCATGGTCACGCGGATCCTGTTGCTGCTGTCGATCACCTGGGTCATGCGCCTTACCGCCGACCTGTTCGAAGTGTTCGGCCAGGGTATCTCCGGGCGTGACCTGATCCTGTTCTTTGGTGGCCTGTTCCTGCTGTGGAAGAGCTCGCAAGAGATGTACCACGCGCTGGAAGGTGAAGACGAAAGCGACGACGAGCCAAACCTCAAGGGCGGCAACTTCCTGTACACCATCATCCAGATCGCGATCATCGACATCGTATTCTCCCTGGACTCGGTGATCACCGCGGTCGGCATGGTATCCCACGTACCGGTCATGGTTGCGGCAATCGTCGTGGCAGTACTGGTGATGATGCTGGCTTCGGGCACCATCAGCGCGTTCATCGACAAGCACCCTTCGCTGAAGATGCTGGCGCTGTCCTTCCTGCTGATCGTCGGCATGGTGCTGATTGCCGAATCCCTGGACGTACACGTGCCAAAAGGCTACGTCTACTTCGCCATGGCGTTCTCGCTGGCGGTGGAAGCGATCAACATCAAGATGCGCACCGCGATTGCGAGAAAGAAGAAGCAGCAGGACCCAGTGAAACTGCGCAAGGACATTCCGGGGCAGTAACCCCGTAAGTGGTATGTACGCAAAACCTGTGGGAGCGGGCTTGTTCGCGAAGATGGAGTGTCAGTCGACATCATTGTTGCCTGATACACCGCTTTCGCGAGCAGGCCCGCTCCCACATTGGTTTCATGACGGTTTTGTTTCAATCAGCACTTTAGCTATGCGATGCTGGCGCCCAGACCGTTAGCCAACTACAGCTTAAGTACAGAACGTAGAACGTCGCGCGGCACCGCTAACTTGCCCCTCTGGGGCGCTACCACCACAGGGGGCCTGCATGCTCACCCTGCTCAATTTGCTCTCAGCCGTGGCCTTGCTGATCTGGGGCACGCACATCGTCCGAACCGGCATCCTGCGGGTGTACGGCTCCAACCTGCGCCATGTCATTGGCCAGAACATGTCCAAACGCTGGCTGGCGTTCATCGCGGGGATCGTCGTAACCGCAATGGTCCAGAGCAGTAACGCCACGGCCATGCTGGTCACGTCGTTTGTCGGCCAGGGCCTGATGGCGCTAACCCCTGCCCTGGCAACCATGCTCGGGGCCGATGTCGGCACGGCCTTGATGGCACGGGTGCTGACCTTCGACCTGTCATGGCTCTCGCCATTGCTGATTTTTCTCGGGGTGATTTTCTTCCTGTCGCGCAAACAGACGCGGCTCGGGCAAATGGGCCGCGTCAGCATCGGCCTGGGCTTGATCATCCTGGCGTTGCAACTGATCGTCGAGGCGGCCGCGCCGATCACCCACGCCCAGGGGGTGAAAGTGATTTTCGCCTCGCTGACCGGCGATATCCTGCTCGACGCCCTGGTCGGCGCATTGTTTGCGATGGTTTCCTACTCGAGCCTGGCGGCGGTCCTGCTGACCGCCACCCTGGCCGGCGCCAGCGTGATCAGCCTGCCGGTGGCCATCGGCCTGGTGATCGGGGCCAACATCGGCAGCGGCATTCTCGCGTTTCTCAGTACCAGCATGCAGAACGCGGCCGGCCGCCAGGTGGCGTTGGGCAGCCTGTTGTACAAACTGATTGGTCTGTTGCTGATCATTCCGGTGCTCGACCCCCTGGTGCACTGGATCGACAGCCTCGACTACAGCTCCCAGGAGATGGTCATTGGCTTCCACCTGCTCTACAACACCGCGCGTTGCCTGATCCTGCTGCCCAGCGTCGGACCGATGGCCAGGTTCTGCGCGTGGATACTGCCGGAGCGCCCACAAACCAACGGCATGGCCAAGCCCCGCCACCTTGACCCGACGGCCTTGGTCACGCCAAGCCTGGCGCTGGCCAACGCGGCCCGGGAGACCCTGCGCATCGGCGACTTGATCGACAACATGCTGGAGGCCATGCTCGACGTACTGCACGGCAAACAAACTGCCGTGACCCAGGAAATGCGTCGGCTGACCGATGATGTCGAGGCGCTCTACAGCGCGATCAAGCTATACCTGGCGCAAATGCCCCGGGAGGACCTCAGTGACCAGGACAGCCGGCGCTGGGCGGAAATCATCGAGCTGGCGATCAACCTCAAACTCGCCAGCGACCTGATCGAACGCATGCTGCGCAAAGTCCAGCAGCAGAAAACCTCCCAGCGCCGGTCGTTTTCCGAAGTGGGGCTGGAAGAGCTGGCCGGACTGCACAGCCAGTTGATTTCCAACCTGCGCCTGGGCTTGTCGGTATTTCTCAGTTCCGACAAGGAAAGTGCCCGCCAACTGTTGCGAGAAAAACGTCGTTTTCGCGCACAGGAACGCCGCCTGGCCCACGCGCATGTCAGCCGTTTGCAACGTAAGATCGTGCAGAGTATCGAGACCAGTTCGCTGCACCTGGAGTTGATTGCCGACATGAAACGTTTGAATTCGCTGTTTTGCAGCAGTGCCTACGCCGTATTGGAAACGTCCGACACCGGCGCACTGGCGGTGGACGATTTGACTGATATCACGCATTCGCCTTGAACGTCTGGCAAGGTGATCAGTCAGTAACATTGATTCAGCCTCCAGGCCGTCTTCGCGAGCAAGCCCGCTCCCACAGTTGATTTGAGAACCCTCTGTGGGAGCGAGCCTGCTCGCGATAGCGGATTGAAGGACGAAACGGATCTCCGATTGGTTGCCGGGAAGCTCGTTATGCGTTGTCTGTTGTTCGCCTGTCTGTTGCTTGGCTCACTCCCTTCGTTTGCCCTGGATCGCTTCCAGGTCGAGGGCTACACCCTGCGCAACGGTTTGCAGATGTTGCTCAAGCCCGGCACCGAGCGCGGGCACGTGGCGATTAGGCTGGTGGTCGGGGTCGGCCTGGATGATTTCGGTTGCGCCGATAAAGAACTGCCGCACCTGCTCGAACACCTGCTGTTCAGCGGCATCGACGCCAGCGGCGAAGGCGGCCTGGAGGAGCGCATGCAGGAGTTGGGTGGCGAGTGGAACGCCTTTACCAGCAACGCCGACACCACCTTCGTGATCGAAGCCCCGGCGAAAAACCAGCGCAAGGTCCTGGATTTGCTGCTGGCGCTGCTGACCCAGACCCATTTCGACGATGACGCCATCAATGCCGCCAAGCAAGTGGTCGAGCGTGAAGACGGCGGCCACTACACGCACCTGCAACGCTGGCTCGATCGCCAGGACCTGGGCCATACCGCCAGTAATCAACTGGCGGTGGAGCTGGGCCTAAAATGCCCGGAGCGCGCGGAAGTCGATCACCTGACCCGCGAACAGCTGGAGAACGTGCGCAAGGACTGGTACGCGCCCAATAACATGACGCTGGTCGTCGTCGGCGACCTCGACCGTTTGCTGCCGGCCTATCTGGACCGCACGTATGGCGAGCTTGCCCCCATCACTCCGACAGAGCACCCGCCCCTGCCACAAATCCAGGCCAGCGCCGCTCATGAGCGCAACCTGATTCATGGCTTCGTCGGTGGCGGGGCCAAGCTGCACTGGCTGGTGCCGGAACCCGTGCTGGACGATCAGCACGATGAAACCTTCGACCTGCTCAAGGACTACCTGGACTGGGCGCTCTATCGCCAGCTGCGCCTGGCGCACGGCCTGTCCTATGGCCCTTATGCCGAGCGCGAGGTGTTTGGCGGCGTTGGCTTCATGAGCCTGAATGCTGACCTTGAGCGCGACGACGTGGACGAAGCGCTGACAGTGCTGGATGACTTGAAGGCCGGTTTGCTCAAGGACGGTCTCAATGCCGAGACCTTCAATCGCCTCAAGCAGGCGTCCATCGCCCGCCAGTCCTGGGCGGTGCAAGGCAACAGCGCACTGGCCGATTACTACTGGAGTGCCCTGGGCGACTACGAAAACGGGCGTTTCGCCAACCCGGTCAGGGAGTTGCAAGCGGTCACGCTGGCGCAAGCGAACAAGGCCATGCGCGAACTGCTCCTGCAGCCGGGCTATGTGCGGATCGAAAAACCCCTGGTCAGCTATGACCAATTGATGTGGGCCTTTGCCGGACTGTTCGGGGTTTTGCTGTTGAGCCTGGCGGTATGGCGTTTTCATCGCAGAAAGTAAGCACTTTCATGGATGAGGCGGTAATCTGACAGGGATTTTTCCTACAACTACTGTGAACCGCCGAATGCCGACCCTGCCCCTTTTCGTCCAGCGCATCCTCGAACTGATGAAGCGCTATCCCGGGGTCATTGCGCTCGGTGGTTTCATTTCCGGGATCAGCAGCTTCATCCTGGTGGATCGCCAGCAGGGTCTGGCGAGCTGGATCACCACCATCATGCTGATCAGCTGGGTATGGCTGATGCTGGAAAACAGCCTGACCAAGCTGTTCGCCAGAATCTTCAAGCGGGAAATTCCCCAGCCCCTGCTGCGCTATGCGACGCAGATGATCCACCAGGAAAGCCTGTTCTTCGTCCTGCCGTTCTTTTTCATCACCACGACCTGGAACAGCGGCCAGTTGTTCTTTACCGGGCTGTTGGGTATCGCCGCGCTGATTTCCATCATCGACCCGCTCTACTACAAATGGCTGGCGCCCCGGCGCTGGGCATTCCTGGCGCTGCACACCCTGACCCTGTTCGCCGCCCTGCTCACCGCGTTGCCGGTGATCATGCACCTGACCACCTCGCAGAGTTTCAAGTGGGCACTGGGCATCGCCGTGCTGTTGTCGTTTCCGAGCCTGGCGTCGATCTTTCCGATCCGCACCGTACGCAACGCTTTGGCGATCCTGAGTATTACCGTAGGTATCGGCGGTGTCGGCTGGGTGATGCGTTCATGGGTGCCGCCGGCAACCCTGTGGATGACCGACGTGGCCATCAGCACGCAGATGCAGGATCGCACCCCCGGTGCCAGCCTCGAAGAAGTCAGCGCCGAGCAGATTCGCGGTGGCGGTCTCTATGCCTACACGGCGATCAACGCGCCGCGCGGCTTGGACGAGCGGATCTATCACGTCTGGCAATTCAACGGCAAAGAGGTCGATCGCATCCCTCTCGATATTCACGGTGGACGCAAGGAAGGCTACCGGGCCTGGACCCACAAGCAGAATTTCCCGGGCAACCCGGCGGGCAAATGGCAAGTTCGGGTGCTGACCGAAGACGGTCAATTGATCGGCGTATTGCGCTTCAAGGTGGCGGACAGCACACCGGTCAAAGAAAAGTAAGGCAGTTCGTGCTATTACGTAGCTCTGCGTAACAGCCGAAAAAGCACGGAGCTTATGACCAGCAGCACAACGGCCGGCAATGCCCAATTGGACTCCTCGCACTCCCCGCCGCAGATTCGGGTGACGGGAGACTGGACGCTCGCCCATTACGCCGACCTCAAGCACCTGAGCGAAAAGCTCGAAGGCCAGTACGACGACAGCACCCGCATCGATCTCAACGGCCTTGGCGCCCTGGATACGGCCGGTGCCTCGCTGCTGGTGGAGCTGCTGGGCTCGGAGCGCCTGGGCCGCTCCGCCGAACATCCCGATTGCACCCTCTCCTCTGCCGATCGCGCGTTGTTGCAAACCGTCTATCAGTCGCTGACGGATTTCTGCGTGCCGCTCAAGGAGCCGGAAATCAGCGTCGGCATTCAATTGCTGACCCGCATTGGTCGCGCGGTGGACACGGTCTGGCAGGACACCCTGCAACTGCTGGGGTTCGTCGGCCTGATCCTGGAAACCATCGTCCGTGGTCTGTTGCGTCCCAGCCGCTGGCGCATCACACCGATGGTGGCGCACATCGAACAGACCGGCCTCGACGCCGCGCCCATCGTTGCCCTGCTGACCTTTCTGGTGGGCGCCGTGGTGGCGTTTCTCGGGGCGACGGTGCTGACCACGTTCGGCGCCAGCGTGTTCACGGTGGACCTGGTGGCGTTTGCCTTCCTGCGTGAATTCGGCGTGCTGCTGACCGCGATCCTGATGGCCGGGCGCACCGCCAGCGCGTTCACCGCGCAGATCGGCTCGATGAAGGCCAACGAGGAAATCGACGCCATCCGCACCCTGGGCCTCGACCCGATCGAATTGCTGGTAGTGCCGCGGGTTTTGGCCTTGCTGGTCTCGTTGCCGATGTTGACCTTCCTGGCGATGGTCTCGGGGATTGTCGGCGGCGGCGTCGTCTGCGCGGTATCGCTGGATATTTCGCCAGCGATGTTCCTGGCGCTGCTGCAGTCGGACATCGGCGTCCAGCACTTTCTGGTGGGGATCGTCAAAGCGCCGATCTTCGCCTTTCTGATTGCCGCGATCGGATGCCTGGAAGGCTTCAAGGTCAGCGGCAGCGCCGAGTCCGTCGGCGCCCACACCACCTCGAGCGTGGTGCAATCGATTTTCGTGGTGATCGTGCTCGACGCCGTGGCCGCACTGTTTTTCATGGAGATGAGCTGGTGAGTCGTGTACCCCGAGCCCCCGCCGAGGCGGTGATCGAAGTGCGTGGGCTGTGCAATCGTTTTGGCAGCCAGAGCGTGCACGAGAACCTCGATCTGGATTTGTACAAAGGCGAAATCCTTGCCGTGGTCGGCGGTTCCGGCAGCGGCAAATCGGTACTGCTGCGCAGCATTGTCGGGTTGCGCCAGCCTAGCGAGGGCATGGTGAAGGTCTTCGGGAAAAACCTGCCGGCCCTGCCCGAGCACGAGCGCTCGCTGATCGAACGGCGCTTCGGCGTGCTGTTCCAGAAAGGCGCCCTGTTCTCTTCGTTGACCGTGACCGAGAACGTAGCGCTGCCCCTGATCGAACATGCCGGCCTGAGCCGTGACGATGCCGAGCATCTGGCGGCAGTAAAACTGGCCCTCGCCGGCCTGCCGCTGTCGGCGGCGGACAAGTACCCCGCGTCTCTGTCCGGCGGCATGATCAAGCGTGCGGCCCTGGCGCGGGCCCTGGCGCTGGACCCGGACATTCTGTTTCTCGACGAACCCACCGCCGGCCTCGATCCGATTGGTGCCGCCGCCTTCGATCAACTGATCCTGACCCTGCGTGATGCCCTGGGCCTGAGCGTTTTCCTGGTGACCCACGACCTCGACACGCTCTACACCATCACCGACCGGGTGGCAGTGCTGGCGCAGAAGAAAGTGCTGGTGGCCGATGCCATTGATGTGGTCTCGGAAACTGACGACGCGTGGATACACGAATACTTCCATGGCCCTCGCGGCCGCGCGGCGCTGAGTGCCGCTCAACAGCTCAACGAGGTCTGACATGGAAACCCGAGCCCATCATGTATTGATCGGCCTGTTCACCGTGATCGTGGTGACCGGCGCCCTGCTCTTCGGCCTGTGGTTGGCCAAATCCAGCGTCGACACTGAGTTCAAGGATTACGAGGTCGTGTTCAACGAGGCGGTCAGCGGCCTGTCCAAGGGCAGTTCGGTGCAGTACAGCGGGATCAAGGTCGGTGACGTGGTGTCCCTGCGCCTGGACCCGAAAGACCCGCGCCGGGTGCTGGCGCGGATCCGCCTGGGCGGCGATACCCCGATCAAGGAAGACACCCAGGCCAAACTGGCGCTGACCGGCGTCACCGGCACCTCGATCATCCAGCTCAGTGGCGGTACGCCACAGAGCCCGTCGCTCAAAGGCAAGGATGGCAAACTGCCGACTATCGTCGCGTCACCCTCGCCCATCGCCCGCCTGCTCAATGACAGCAACGACCTGATGGCCGGGGTGAATACGCTGATGCACAACGCCAACCTGATGTTTTCCACGGAAAACATCGAGCGCATCAGCAAGACCCTGGAGCATCTTGAGCAAACCACCGGGGTCATTGCCGACCAGCGCGGCGATATTCGCCAGGCCATGCAGCAACTGTCCTCGGTCGGCAAGCAGGCCAGCACCATGATGGAACAGACGTCGGCGTTGATGCGTAACGCCAACGGCTTGCTCAATGACCAGGGCAAGCAGATGTTCGGCAGCGCCGGACAGGCCATGAAGTCGCTGGAACAGAGCACCGCGACGATCAACCAGCTGCTGAGCACCAATCAGGAATCACTCAACAACGGCATGCAAGGTCTCAATGGCCTGGCGCCGGCGGTGCGTGAACTGCGGGAAACCCTCACCTCGTTGCGGGCCATTTCTCAGCGCCTGGAATCCAACCCCAGCGGCTACCTGCTGGGCAGTGACAAGAGCAAGGAATTCACCCCATGAAGCTAACCTGCCTCGCCCTCCTCGCCAGCTTCACCTTGATCAGTTCGTGCTCGATCCTGCCCAAGTCGGAACCCTTCGATCTCTATCGATTGCCATCGGTGCAAAGCAGCGCTTCGGCCAGTCACGTCACGCCCCAGCGCTGGTCGTTGCGCCTGAACAAACCCCAGGCCAGCGAAGCGTTGAACAGCCCGAACATTGCCGTCATCCCCCAAGGCGACGTGATCAGCAGCTACAAGGGCTCGCGCTGGAGCGACCCGGCGCCGGTATTGCTGCGCAATCGCCTGCTCGATGGTTTCCAGCGCGATGGTCGGGTGACATTGCTGAGTACCGATGACAGCAACTTCCAGGCGGATATGGAAATGGGCGGCAGTTTGCAGGCATTCCAGACGGAATATCAGGGCAGCAGCACCAGCGTGGTCGTGCGCCTGGACGCCTTATTGGTGCGCGGTTATGACCAGCGAATCCTCGCCAGCAAACGCTTTGAAGTGCGTCAGCCGTTGAGCGATGTGCAGGTGCCGGCGGTGGTGGCCGGGTTCGGCCAGGCCAGTGATCAGCTGACGGCGCAGGTGGTGAATTGGGCGGTTGAGCAAGGACAAAAATTAGCGCCGCCCGCGAGACCTTGAAGTGCCATACAAATCCAAATGTGGGAGTGGGCTTGCTCGCGAAGGCAGTGTGTCATGCAAAATACAGGTGGCCTGACACTACGCCTTCGCGAGCAAGCCCGCTCCCACAGGGGGTTGTGGTTATCCGAAGAACCAGTAGCAAACCCCGATCGCCCCCAGCACGCCGGCCAACTCAGCCAACAACGCACACCCCACCGCATGCCGCGCGCGCTGGATACCCACCGCGCCGAAGTACACCGCCAGCACATAAAACGTGGTTTCGGTACTGCCTTGAACCGTAGCCGCCACCAGCGCCGGGAAGCTGTCCACACCAGAGGTTTTCATGGTTTCAATCAGCATGGCGCGGGCGGCACTGCCGGAAAACGGCTTGACCATCGCGGTCGGCAGCGCATCGACGAAGCGCGTGTCCCAACCAGCCCACTCCACCAGGTGCCGAATGCCGTCCAGGCCGAAATCCAGGGCGCCGGACGCACGCAGCACGCCCACGGCGCAGAGCATCGCCACCAGGTACGGCAGCAGGTTCTTCGCTACATCGAAGCCCTCCTTGGCGCCTTCGATGAACGCCTCGTAGACCTTTACCTTGCGTAGCGCCCCGATCAGCAAAAACACCATGATCAGTCCAAATAACGTCAAATTACCGAGGATTGAAGACAATCCCGCCAGCGCAGCGGCGGACATCGTCCCCAGCAGTGCCATGAAACCACCGAGGGCAAGGGCGCCGGGAATCAGATATGCCAGCACGACCGGGTCCCAGACGCGCAGGCGCTGCATGAAGGCCACGGACAGGAAGCCGACAATGGTCGAGCAACTGGTAGCGAGCAGGATGGGCAGGAACACCAGTGTCGGGTCGGGCGCGCCTTGCTGGGCGCGGTACATGAAGATCGTCACCGGCAGCAGGGTCAGTGAAGAGGCATTGAGCACCAGGAACAGGATCTGCGCGTTACTGGCGATCGTTGCGCTGGGGTTGAGCTCCTGCAGGGCCTTCATGGCCTTGAGGCCGATGGGCGTGGCGGCATTGTCCAGGCCCAGGCCGTTGGCGGCGAAGTTCAGGGTAATGAGGCCGATGGCGGGGTGGCCGGCCGGGACTTCCGGCATCAGGCGCAAAAACAAGGGGCCAAGGGCCTTGGCCAGCCATTCGACGATCCCGGCTTTCTCGGCGATCCGTAGAAAGCCCAGCCACAGGGTGAGCGTGCCGAACAGCAGGACCATGACCTCCACCGACAACTTGGCCATGGCGAAGATGCTTTCCACCATCGCCGCGAAGATCCCGGCGTTGCCGCCGATCAGCCATTGCGCCAGCGCCGACACGGCCGCCACGATGAAGAAGCCAAGCCACAGGCCATTAAGCATCAGTCAAATCCCCCAAAAGATGCGCGAATGATAGCGGGGTGACCAGAAACGACAAACCCCGGATTTCTCCGGGGTTTGTCTATGCGCTAAACATCTGTAGGAACCGGCTTGCCGGCGAAGGCATCCTCATTGGCGATGCAAGGCTTGAAGGCCTCTTCGCTGGCAAGCCAGCTCCTGCAGGTTGTGTGTCAGTTGCTGGAGGTTTCGCCAGCCGGCAGCTTTTCCTTGCTGCGCCAGTGCGGCAGGGAGTTCCAGTAGCGCTGGCCCTTGGCATCGTCGTACATGCCTTCCCAGCGAGCGATGACCAGCACGGCCAGGGCGTTGCCGATGACGTTCAGAGCGGTACGCGCCATGTCCATCACCCGGTCGACACCGGCGATGAAAGCCAGGCCTTCGAGCGGGATACCGACGCTGCCCAGGGTCGCCAGCAGCACCACGAAGGACACGCCCGGTACGCCGGCGATGCCTTTGGAGGTGACCATCAGGGTCAGTACCAGCAGCAATTGCTGGCTGATCGACAGGTCGATGCCGTACAGCTGGGCAATGAAGATGGCTGCAATGCTCTGGTACAGAGTCGAGCCGTCCAGGTTGAACGAGTAACCGGTTGGCACCACGAAGCTGCAAATGGCTTTTGGCGCGCCATAAGCTTCCATCTTCTCGATCACACGCGGCAGCACGGTTTCGGAACTGGCGGTGGAGTAGGCCAGTACCAGCTCATCCTTGAAGATGCGCATCAGCTTGATCACCGAGAAGCCGAACAGGCGAGCAATCAGGCCCAGCACCACGAAGGCGAAGAAGGCGATGGCGAAATAAACCAGGATCACCAGTTTGGCCAGCGGAATCAGCGACGCGAAGCCGAAGTTGGCGACAGTCACCGCGATCAGGGCGAACACGCCGATTGGCGCGTAGTTCATGATCATGTGGGTGACCTTGAACATGCTTTCCGAAACGCCCTGGAACATCTTCACCAGCGGCTCGCGCAGGTCCGCCTGCAGGCTCGACAGGCCGAGACCGAACAGCACGGAGAAGAAGATGATCGGTAGCATTTCGCCGCGAACCATGGCCGCGAAGATGTTCGACGGGATCAGGTTGAGGATGGTTTCGATGAACGCGTGTTCATGCTGAACCTCGGCCGCGGTGGCCTGGTACTTGGAAATGTCCACAGTACCCAGGGTGCTCATGTCGATGCCGGCACCTGGATGGAACAGGTTGGCCAGCAGCAGACCGACCACGATGGCGATGGTGGTGACGATCTCGAAGTAGACGATGGTCTTGAAGCCGATGCGCCCCAGTTTCTTGGCATCACCCACGCCAGCAATGCCGACGATCAGGGAAGAGATGACGATCGGGATCACGATCATCTTGATCAGACGGATAAAGATATCGCCCGCTGGTTGCAGGACGTTGCTGATCCACCAGGCTTTTTCGGCACTGAAATGGTTGAGCAGCGCACCGATTGCAATCCCCAATACCAGACCGATGAGGATCTGCCAGGCGAGGCTAAGCTTTGCCTTCTTCATATCTTTACCCTTACTTCAGTTTGACTCGGGCAGATGCACGACCGGCTCCGCTTGTGGCGAAAACGACAGAGCACTTGCCCCCGTATAAGGAGCCCCGGAGCGCTTGTTAGTGGCTCTCTGGCAGGCGAAAAAAGGCGCAACTATTCCGATGCAAGGATGCGGCGTCTAATGCCGTAAACGCCTACCCTATGCCGAATCGGCATGAGGTTTTTTGTGTGAAACGCGCGTCCCAACCGGTTCGAATGCGACATATTGGCAGGCATAAGTGCCGTGAACCGGCCATCACAGAGCAGGTTGGGTGTTTTTTGATCAGGGGGGAGGGGGACTGAAAAGAAGGAAAAACCTCTGATGCGCGCCGAGATCCGGGGGGAAAAGAAAGGCGATTTTTCTCGATGTACGGTCACAATTGAAGCGCCGCTAACGAAACCAACGGCCTGTTCCAATCAAACGCACTCAGCAGTAAAGCTCTACGCAAGTCCGTCGAGCCGCCTGTGGCCGGCGAACTTGCGTGGCTGGTTCACCCTGACCCGGCCCTCGCGCAGGCACTCCCTGTACCCGTAGGTCACTCCGCCCCTGAAACAGGCAGAACGTCCCGACCCCTTGGTCATGCGCCTGCCTTCCTCAGGTGGCGCAGCGGCAAAGAAGCGGTGTGCTTCTTTCGCGTCTGGAAATCAGTACCACTTTGGATCTTTTTTCAGCTGTTCCATTAACAAGTTCTGCATACCCTGGTCCGGTTTTCCGAGGAAGCGGTAGTTGGCGTGCCTCGTCGGTGACTTGTCGGCCGGTAAACCTGCCGGTACTTCGAGCAGCATGGCGTAGGCTTCCTTTTTGTCGAAACTGACGGCGACGATCAAGCGTTCGGTGGTGCAACTGGCCTGGGAATGACACAGCGGTCCCACCAGATACTTGTCGCCATCCTCTTCAACGGCGTTCATTTGTTCGGCATCGCCAGACAGGTTCATCACCCATTCCGGCAAGCGTTCTTCCTTTTTCACAACGCCTTGCCAGGTTTCGCGATACTGCGGGTCAGCGTTCAAGAGCTCGTTGACCCGTGCCTGCCCATCATTGGCAGCGGTTGCCATGGCACTACCGCCCAGAAGCAGGGCGGCTGCCAGTGTCTTTAACGAAACGCTCATGTTCACCCTCGGCCGCGGCGGCCAAAGAAGAAGGAAGCGATGAACATCACCAGGAACACGACAAAGAGAATCTTGGCGATACCCGTGGCGGTGCCCGCGATACCACCGAAGCCCAGGACTGCGGCGACAATGGCAATGATCAAGAATGTGATTGCCCAGCTCAACATGGTGATTCTCCTTACGTTTCTATTTAAAGGTGCTGCATTCCCGGCGCGACGAGCGCACCAAGTCGAATGTGCTTAGAACACCCAACGTTCCTGACGGGGCATCTCATCGGCCGGTTGTGCCTGATCGACGTCCATCATTCTCATCGGGGCGTTATCTGCCAAACCGCTGCCTGCCGCGCTGAAGTGGGTTTGGGTCGGATGTTCAAACGATACGCTCGGGGCTTCTGGCTGCTGGCTCTGTTCCCAAAGAAGAAACTGTTGACCGGCGAACAGGGTGATCAACAGTGCAAGTACCGCAAACAGGCCTTGCTGAACATGCAGTGGCGAGAGATGCAATTGGGCGGCACGTTGACGATTCATCCTGAAGCTCCTCCCACGCTGGGGATATCGGGTTGAGGGCGTTTGTTGTTGCCCTGCGTTAATCAGGTTATTGCAGCCTGCATGCCAGCTTTTTTCCTTTAAAAAATCGTTAAAAAACAATTACTTATAGATATGCCGCAAAGGTGACCTGACGCATCCTGCACGATGGGCCCTCGTGCGGTCGTGCGTAATGCACGACTGGACGCAAAGACTTCGCAATATTTTTGAATTGAGAAGAGGGCGCAGCTGTCAGAAATGGACGCAAGGCATCTCTGATGCGGGTTTGCTATGAAAAACGCGCAAACACGGATCTGAAGCGAGGGGACAGGAGATAGCTACCCTGACAGGGCAGGAATGGATCAGAATAAACCATGCAACTTGCCCGATTTTTCCGTGACTAACCAAGATCATTCATTAAGGAGCGTAGGAAAATGGAATCCGCCACTGAGCACCAAGGCCGCATTCTTTTGGTGGACGATGAGTCTGCCATCCTGCGAACCTTCCGCTATTGCCTTGAAGATGAAGGCTACAGCGTGGCGACCGCTAACAGCGCCGCGCAGGCGGAAGCCTTGCTGCAGCGCCAAGTCTTCGACCTGTGCTTTCTGGATTTGCGCCTGGGAGAGGACAACGGCCTGGACGTTCTGGCGCAGATGCGCATCCAGGCGCCGTGGATGCGCGTAGTGATCGTCACTGCGCATTCGGCCGTGGACACTGCCGTGGATGCGATCCAGGCGGGTGCCGCCGATTATCTGGTCAAGCCATGCAGCCCCGATCAGTTACGCCTAGCCACGGCCAAGCAGCTGGAAGTACGGCAGTTATCGGCGCGTCTGGAGGCGCTGGAAGGTGAGATACGTAAACCCAAGGACGGACTGGACTCCCACAGCCCGGCGATGAAAGTCGTGCTCGAGACGGCTCGCCAGGTGGCCGGTACCGATGCCAACATCCTGATCCTCGGGGAGTCCGGAACGGGGAAGGGCGAGCTGTCGCAGGCAATTCACGGCTGGAGCAAGCGCGCGAAGAAGTCCTGCATCACTATCAACTGCCCGTCGCTCACTGCCGAGCTTATGGAAAGCGAACTGTTTGGCCATAGCCGCGGAGCTTTTACCGGTGCCAGTGAAAGTACGTTGGGTCGCGTCAATCAAGCAGATGGCGGTACATTGTTTCTCGACGAAATCGGCGATTTTCCCTTGGTTCTGCAACCAAAATTGCTGCGTTTCATTCAAGACAAAGAGTACGAGCGGGTAGGTGATCCCGTCACACGTCGGGCCGATGTGCGCATTCTCGCGGCCACCAACCAGAACCTCGAAGACATGGTCCGCGACGGCCGTTTCCGCGAGGACCTGCTGTATCGCCTCAACGTGATCACGTTGCACCTGCCGCCGCTGCGTGAACGCCGTGAAGACATTCTCACCCTCGCCGACCGTTTTTTGGCCCGGTTCGTCAAGGAATACGCCCGTCCGGCTCGGGGCTTCAGCGACGAGGCCCGTGAAGCGCTGCTCGGTTACCGCTGGCCAGGTAACATTCGCGAACTGCGTAACGTGGTTGAACGGGCAAGTATCATTTGCCCGCAGGAAAGGGTCGAGATTACCCACCTGGGCATGTCCGAAGCACCCATCAATAACGCCCCGCGTATTGGTGCCCCATTGAGTCTTGATGAGCTGGAAAAAGCCCATATCGGTGCCGTCCTCGCCACCGCAGGTACCCTGGATCAAGCCGCCAAGACTTTGGGCATCGACGCATCGACACTGTATCGCAAGCGCAAGCAGTACAACCTGTGAGTCTGCGGCGATGAAACTGCCGATGAAGTTGCAGACTCGTCTTTTCCTCAGCATTTCCGCGCTGATCACCGTCGCACTGCTTGGTCTGCTGCTCGGGCTGGTCAGTGTGCTGCAGATGGCCGGGAGCCAGGAAGCGCTGGTGCGCAATAACTTTGTCACCCTGGATCTGGGACTCAAGTTGCGTCAGACGCTGGGCGACCAGTTGATCATCATGCTCAGCGAAAAGAACGATCGCGCCGCCTTCGAAGCATCCAGACAGCATTACCTTGAATTGTTGGAGGAGGGCATTGCGCTGGAGCCGTCGGACGAAAGCCTCGGACACGGTTTCAAAAAGGCCAGGGCCGACTATCTGAGCTTCATTCGTGCGTATGAGGATTCCGCTGACCCAACGCGCGTGCTCAGCGGCAACGATGAGCTGACCGAAAAATTCAATTTACTGCGCAATGGTCTGATCACCGACCACAAGCGGGCGTTGGAAGGCATCAGCACCATCGAACGCGAGGCCCGTGAGCGTGCGCTGCTGATCGCCGGGCTGCTTGGCCTGGTCGGGCTGGCGGTACTGATCATCGGCTTCGTGACCGCGCACGCCATCGCTCGGCGCTTCGGCGAGCCTATCGAGGCGCTGGCGCAGGCAGCGGACCATATCGGCCAGGGTAATTTCGACGTCACGCTGCCGGTGTCGTCGGCCGTGGAACTGAATCAGCTGACCCGGCGCTTCGGGATCATGGCTGAAGCGCTACGCCAGCATCAGGCCACCAACGTAGATGAGTTGCTGGCGGGACAGCAGCGTTTGCAGGCGGTGCTCGATGGCATCGACGACGGATTGCTGATGATCGACCGCCAGGGGCACCTGGAGCACCTCAACCCGGTTGCTCAGCGTCAGTTGGGTTGGGACACCGATCGACTCGGGCGAGGCCTGGGGGAGGCGCTGGAGCACCCCGAACTCGATGAACAACTGCAGCTGGTTCTGCGTGGCGGCACACTGGAGCGGGTGCCGGATGACCTGAATATCGAGGTTGATGGTGAAACGCGGTTGCTGACATATAGCCTCACGCCGGTCATTCATACCCAAGGGCAGATTCTCGGCGCGGTGATGGTGCTGCACGATGTGACTGAACAGCGTGCTTTCGAGCGGGTGCGCAGCGAGTTCGTCTTGCGTGCCTCCCACGAACTGCGCACCCCCGTGACCGGCATGCACATGGCCTTCGGCCTGTTCCGCGAGCGCGCGCATTTTCCGCAGGAATCCCGTGAAGCCGACCTGCTGGATACCGTCAATGAAGAAATGCAGCGGCTGATGCAACTGATCAACGACTTGCTGAATTTCTCTCGCTACCAGAACGGCTTGCAGAAGCTCACCCTTACGCCGTGTTCCATCGATGATTTGCTGGAGCAAGCGCGGATTCGCTTTACCGACGGCGCGCAAGAGAAGGGCGTCGAGCTGTTGGTCGAAGTCCAGGGCCCCTTGCCACACTTGCAAGCCGATCAGCCGCAACTGGACCGGGTGCTCGACAACCTGATCGATAATGCACTGCGCCACACGGCCGCCGGCGGGCTGATTCGCTTGCAAGCCAGGCGGCATGGGGACCGGGTCATCATCAGCGTCGAAGATAACGGTGAAGGCATTGCCTATGGGCAGCAGGGGCGGATCTTCGAGCCCTTTGTCCAGGTCGGCCGCAAGAAAGGCGGGGCCGGGCTCGGTCTGGCGTTGTGCAAGGAAATCGTGCAACTGCACGGTGGCCGGATGGGCGTGTACTCGCGGCCGGGGCAGGGAACTCAGTTCTATATGACGTTGGCTGTGTAGGCGCTTTTACGCCTCGTCATCCAGGCGTCGACCGGCGATCCGGCGACCGCGGGTAATCAGCTCGATAAACTGCACCGCACTCAGTGCATGAGCGAACAGCCAGCCCTGGCCGAACTTCACCCCCTCACTGCTCAGGAGTGCCGCCTGGGCTTCATGCTCGATACCCTCGGCAATCACCTTCAAATGCAGTGACTGGGCCATGTGGATGATATGCGGGGCGACGCCGCTGCTCGCCGCGTCATGGCCCAGGGCATCGATGAACGCCTTGTCGATCTTCAGGCAATCCACCGGCAGGGTTTGCAGGTAGGCGAGGCTGCAATAACCAGTGCCGAAGTCATCGATCAGTACCTGATGCCCGACATCCCGCAAGGCTTGCAGGTTTTCCCGGGCCACCACCACGTCGATCAATCCGCGTTCAGTGACTTCGAAGGCGATCTGCTTGGCCGCGACCCGGTGCAGGGTCAACAGCCGAGCCATCACTTGGCCGATCCGCGGGACCATGACGTCGCAGGCGGCCAGGTTGACCGAGATGTAAAGTTGCGGATTGGCCCGCAGCAGTTGCCCCAGCTGCTCGAGCAGGCGTTGCAGGACAAAGTCGGTCATCTGGCGGATCTGCCCGGTGTTCTCGGCCATCGGGATGAACAGGTCGGGACTGGTCAGGGTGCCATCCGGCCGGCGCCAGCGCAGTAAGGCTTCAGCCCCGACACAGTTGCGGCTGTCGAGGTCGAAGATCGGTTGATACAGCACTTGCAACTCACCTCGACGGATGGCGCCGGTCAGTTCGGCATCCAGTGACTGGCGCTGACGCACCAGCAGAAACACCAGGAAACCTACGCACACTGCCAACAACACACAGGCGGGCAGCAGCCACCACCACACGGGCGGTATATGGGTGCCACTGCGCGGGCTGATCAGCACCAACTGGTATACCGGGTTATCGGTGGGCATGCGATAGATCAGGCTGGTCTGGGTGACTTGCAGTGCATCGCGGGTTTTCGGGGGCCAATCTCCAGTCGGGGGCCAGGCTTGTGCGACACCCAGTACCGGAATTGCGCGGGTGCCATGGTCGAGTACTACAAGCAGGCTGCTACCCGGCGACAGGTCGACCATGTCGGTCAAATGGCCGCGGGAGGTCGCCACCCGAAAGTTGCCGCGACCGAGCATCAGCGCGGCACGGTTTTCATCGGGCTCGGTGGTGGTGTTCAACCAGTAACTGTAGGTGGGGCCCTTGATGTCCGGGGGGCGTATCAGGGACAAGCCTCCCTGGCGCGGGCGGTTGGAGCAGATTCGCGAGTCGTCCATGTAGGCGGCTTCATAGACGAAGCGATAATTGAAGCTGACCTGCTGCAGAGTCGCGATCATGTCGTCGTCGCAGCTACGCAGTGGTTGGGCTTCCAGGTCATCGAGGCTTTCGCGCAACTGCCCGAACAATTGCTCCAGCCGGGCGAGAAAACGTTCGCCCTGGGCGTTCATTTCCCAGCTTTCGTTTTGCTCAACCTGGTGGATGGCCACGAGGTAGCTGCCGGCCATCATCAATGCAGCGCTCAAGACAGCAGCCAGCATCGCCAGGAACCAAGGGCGATAGAACCAACTTCCGAGTGTCTCTCGAGCAGCAGTCATTATGGAATATCCGAAGAATTACCAATGAGTTATAGCTGCTGTTTGAGAAACGTGCTGACCGTCGGGCGATCGTCATTATTTTGTCTGATTTAAAACCTGAAGCATCGCAGCCGTTTGTGCGTCCGGCGTGCCGTCATAGCGCGCCGGTCGGAAATGCATCTGGAAAGCCGCCAGTACATGGCGGGTTGCGACGTCCAGTTCGCCGGTTTGCGGCGTGTCATAACCGAAGCGTGCCAGTTGCGTCTGGTACCAGCTGATGCTCGGCAGCTGCGTTTCAAACCGGGTTTGCTGGCGGGCTACGGCTTGCTCGTTCGGCCATATTCCGATCCCTTGCTCAGCCAGGCGCTTCCAGGGAAACAGGGGGCCGGGATCGAGTTTGCGCAAGGGGGCGATGTCGCTATGGCCGACAATGTTACGAGGGTTGATTGCGTAGCGCTGGCTGATGTCCTTGAGCAGGACGATCAGGGATTGGACCTGCGCTTCGGTGTAGGGGTACCACAGGCGCCCGGTCGGGGTGTCCTTGAAGCCCGGATTGACGATTTCGATGCCGATAGAGCTTGAGTTCATCCAGGTGCGGCCTTGCCATTGGCTTTCCCCGGCGTGCCAGGAACGCAGGTTTTCATCCATCAGCTTGTAGATGGTCGCGCTCTTGTTGTCGCCGATCAGGTAATGACTGCTGACTTCACCATGGGTGAGCAGTTGAAGCGAGCGCTCCAGCGAAGCCGAGGTGTAGTGCAGCACGACGAATTGAATGCGACTGTCGTGATTGGCGGAAGCATGGCTGGTGTCGTAGCGGGGACCGCTGGCGCAGCCGGCCAAGAGGATCAGCGACACGATGAGAGCAAGATATTTCATGGGGAAGCCAACACGCTAAAGACAGTAATGCAACAGTGTAACGTACTGGCTTGTGCGTGTTGGCCCATCGCAACGATTTGAACAAAATGGAGCGACCAGCCCTCAGCCCATCTCAACCCGGTTGCGCCCAGCATTTTTGGCGCGGTAGAGCGCCTGATCGGCTCTTTTCAGCACCAGATCGCTGTGCTCGCCAGGTTTGAACGCAGCCAGACCCATGGAGAGGGTGACGGTGACCGGTTCACCCCTGAAGTGAAAAGGGCAGGCTTCGATCGAGGCACGCAGGGTTTCCAGGAGTTTCAGGCCGCTCGCCGGGGCCGTGGACGGCATCAGCAGGACAAACTCTTCGCCGCCAAAGCGCGCAATGAAATCCGTTCCGCGCAGGCGTTTGCGCAGCACGCTGGCAATGATTTTGAGTACTTTGTCACCCGCCAGGTGCCCGTAATTGTCATTGATGCGCTTGAAGTGATCGAGATCGAGCATGGCCAGCATCAGCGTATTGCCGTGCTGCTGCCACTGGCCGATTTCATGTTCCAGGCGTTCGCTCCAGGCCGCGCGGTTGGGCAGGCCGGTCAGCGGGTCGATCAAGGCTTTCTGGCGCTGCTCTTCGAGATGCTCGCGAAAGCCCTGGGCTTCCTGTTCCATGTGGGCAACCCGTTCGGCCAGGCTCTGCAGGCGGGCTGCCACCTCCTGTTCACGCTCATCGCGCTGCTGACGGTGCTGGTCCATGGTGCCGAGCAAGCCTTCCAGATGATTTTCCAGGATGTGCTTGAGGTCATCCAGGTCGGCTGCTTCCTGCACGCTGCTCTGCAAGCCGTCGACCTGTTCACGAATCTGCGTGTCCATCGCATGGGCGGCAGTTCGGCTGTCGGCATGACCGGCGCTGGCGGCCTGCAGGTTGCTCTGGAACGATTCCAGGCGTTCGTTGAGCCGCTGCAGATAGGCTTCGAATTCGTGTTGGCCACTGTCAGAGATTGCCAGCATCAAAGTCGCCAGATCGTCGAGGATCGGCAGCAATTCGTACCAGTTCAAACCGTTTTTCAGTCGTTCCCGCATGGATTCGGCTTGCGGGCGATGACGCTCGGGCAGCGTCAGGTCATCGAGCAGGCCTAACAAGGTCTCTTCGATGTGTTTGGCCACCGAGCTGTATGACGGTTCGGGCGAGTCGGGCAGGGCGTAGAGTATGTCCTGCTCGGGCTGCTGTGGATCGACGGCTGCCAGGGCCTTGGCCATGGGCGAGGGCAGCGGCAGGGTGTCGAGCAACAGCGCCGGGTTCAATTCGTCGGGATTGAGTGCCTGTTCAGCCTGGGCCATGGGTGTGACGACAGGCTGGACGGTCAGTTGTGGCGGCTCAAGGATTGGCGTAACAGCAACTGGTTGGGTTGCAGCCGGTATCTGCGGGGTTGCGTGCGGCGCGCTGTCAGCGATGACTGACGGGCTCGCGACCACAGGCGCCAAAACGGTTTCGCCCGTGTGCGCGAAAAGTGCTTGTTCTGCAGGGGAGGCTTCGTCGACTTCACGTTGCCCGAACAGCCGCTGCAGCAGTCCTGGGCGCTCGGGTTCCGCCGGGCTCTCCAGCTGGCTCAGGGCCTTGCCCTGCAGCCCGCTCAGTTCGCCGAGCAGCAACGGGATCTCACGCGCTTGGCTGACGCGGCTGTCCAGTTGTTTGGCGAAGTGCTTGAGGGGGCGACTCACTTCCCGGGGCAGCGGCAACGTCTGCAACTGCGTGACCAGGGCGGTGAGGGCGGCGCTGGTCTGGTTGATCCGGGTTTCCCGACGCTGTTCGGAGTCGAGTACGGCTTTTTCCAGGCGTGGCAGCAGGGCGGCGAGACCGGCGTCCATGTCGTCGGTGCGCACGACGTCGCGCATCTCCTTCATGCATTGGTCAACGACTCGATCGGTGCCCTCTGCTGCCAGCGTGCTGCGTACCAGGCCCCGGCGCAGCAGGTCGAGCCGGGCGTCCCAGCGACGTTCGAGCTTTTCCTGTTGTTCGATGCTTTGCAGGTACTTCTCTTTCCAGCGCTGTGCTTCGTCGCTCATTCATGGGATCCGCGGGGGGGCAGGACTCAACGCGGGCAATGCATCGGCCGTGAGCGAACCCGGCAGACGAATTTCTACCGCGACCGGCAGGTGATCGGAAATGGGTTGTGCCAGCACCTCGACCTTTTCCAGGGTCAGGCTCGGGCTCAGCAGAATATGGTCCAGGCAGCGCTGCGGGCGCCAGCTGGGGAATGTCGCATCCAGTTGCGGGGCCAGCAGGCCTAGGTCGCGCAATGGGGAGTTTTGCAACAGGTCACTGGCATGGGTGTTCATGTCACCCATCAATACCTGGTGCTTGTAGCCACCGATCAGCTCGCGGATGTACGCCAGTTGCAGGCTGCGGGCACGAGCACCGAGTGCCAGGTGCATCATGACCACCACCAGCGCTTCCGGGCCTTCACCGAAACGTACCAGTATCGCCCCGCGACCTTTCGGTCCTGGCAACGGATGGTCCTCGATTGCCCACGGCCGCAGGCGGCTGAGCACGCCGTTGCTGTGCTGGCCCAGGCGACCGAGGTTGCGATTGAGTTGTTGGTACCAGTAAGGGAAGGCGCCGAGCTGGGCCAGGTGTTCGACTTGATTGACGTAGCCTGAGCGCAGGCTGCCGCCATCGGCTTCCTGCAGGGCGACCAGATCGAAATCGCCCAGCAGATTGCCGATCTTTTGCAGATTGTCGGCACGCCCGGTGTGCGGCAACAGGTGTTGCCAGCCCCGGGTCAGGTAATGCCGATACCGCTCGGTGCTGATGCCGACCTGGATATTGAAGCTGAGCAAGCGCAGACGGCTGTCTGCGGGCAGGCCCGTCGACTCCAGATGATGCTCGTTGACCCGCGGATCATGCAGGCCAACGACACGTTCGGTTCCCCAGCGGCGCATGGCAGGCGCCTCGCTTAGTTGGCGGCAGCCTTGTTAGCCGCTCGCTCTTGGTCGACCAGTTTATCGGCCAATTGCAGGGCTTGTTCGGCACCGCCGGCGGAGCCCACGTCAAAACGATATTTGCCGTTGACGATCATGGTGGGTACGCCGGTGATTTCATATTTCTTCGCAAGTTCTTTGGCTTTGTTGATCTGGCCCTTGATGGCGAAAGAGTCAAAGGTAGCCAGGAACTTGTCCTTGTCGACGCCCTGGGTGGCGAGGAAGTCGGCCATGTCGTTCTTGTCGGTCAGTTTCTTGTGTTCTTTCTGGATGGCTTCGAACACTGCAGCGTGGACCTTGTGCTCGACGCCCATGGCTTCAAGGGTCAGGAACATCTGACCGTGAGCGTCCCACGGGCCACCAAACATGGCAGGAATACGCACGAAATTAACGTCGGATGGCAGCTTTTCAACCCATGGGTTGATCACCGGTTCAAAGGCGTAGCAGTGCGGGCAACCGTACCAGAACAGCTCCACCACTTCGATCTTGCCAGGCACGGCGACCGGCACCGGATTGCTCAGCTCGACATAAGGTGCAGCGGGGGCTTCAGCGGCTTGGGCAGTCATGCCGAACAGGCTGGCAGCGGCAAAAACGGCGCTGATGATCAGATTACGCATGCTTTACTCCTGGACAAATTTTATCGCCTCGCGGGACCTGGATTAAGACAGGTCATGGCGGGCCCGAGTTCTGTAGTGTAACGGCAGCGGCCACAAAAAAGGGCGGCCAAGGCCACCCTTTTCATACTTGCTGTGACGGATTAATGGAGCGTTAACGTTGCAGGAGATGCAGACCCCGATCAACGCCCGATTTGCCGGTCTTAGTGCAGGCCCTGGATGTAGCTGGACACTGCGGCAATGTCTTCGTCGCTCAGCTTCTTGGCAATGCTTTGCATCGGTTTGGTATCGCCGTCATTGGTACGGCCGCCTTCTTCCTTGCGGAAATCGGTCAGTTGCTTGCCGATGTATTGAGCATGTTGGCCGCCCAGGTGCGGGAAGCCTGCTGCTGCGTTACCCGCGCCGTTTGGCGAGTGGCAACCGGTGCAGGCTGGCAGGCCCTTGGCCAGGTCGCCACCGCGGAACAGTGCTTCACCGCGAGCCACGACTTTCGGGTCGGCGGCGCCGACACTGCCCTTTTGGCTGGCGAAGTAGGCGGCGATGTCCGCCAGATCCTGGTCGCTCAGGTTGGTCAGCAGGCCAGTCATTTCCAGAACGGTGCGCTTGCCCGACTTGATGTCGTGCAATTGCTTGGTCAGGTAGCGTTCACCCTGGCCGGCCAGTTTTGGAAAGTTAGGCGCCATGCTGTTGCCATCCGGGCCATGACAGGCACCACATACGGCGGCTTTTGCCTGGCCTGCGGCGGCGTCACCAGGTTTGACTGGCTCACCTGCAGCATGGGCAATGCCGGAGATCCCCACGGTCAACAGCAGACTCACGATCAATTTGTTCATCAGCTAATCCAACTACGGCTAAGGGTTAAGTTATGGACCGGGTTTACTCGCTCATCCACTGGATGATGGCTTGGTAATCCTCGGCACTGCAGTCCATGCACAAACCACGCGGCGGCATCGCCTTGAAACCCTGGGTCACGTGTTGCACCAGCGTCTCCATACCTTTCGCCAACCTCGGCGTCCAAGCTTCCTGATCGCCCTTGCGGGGCGCCATGGGTAGTTGGCCGGAATGACAGGCACCACAAACACGGTTGTACACTGCTTCCGGATCCTGTGTAGCCTGAGCGCTGTAAAGCGGTATCAAGACTCCGGCAGCTAGCAGCCATTTCGTCATAAAACGACCTTTTCAGGGTTGAGAGCGATCTGCGTTCTAATGCGCAATCAAGGTCTGTCGCTCTCGCGAACTTCATCCTGCGTCGGGACAAAGCGCACACAAAATCTGCGGCATTATATACTGGCGTCACTGAAACGGAAGCGACACTGCTTGCCGCACCCATTCCTGGCGCCGCCCACATCGGAAATCCCATGCAACTCAAGAATCCCATCCTCGGTCTGTGCCAACAGTCCACCTTCATGCTCAGCGCCGCCAAAGTCGACCAATGTCCGGATGACGAGGGCTTTGAAGTCGCCTTCGCCGGTCGTTCCAACGCCGGCAAGTCCAGCGCCCTGAACACCCTGACGCACGCCAGCCTGGCGCGCACCTCGAAAACGCCGGGGCGCACGCAACTCTTGAACTTCTTCAAGCTAGACGATGAACGCCGTCTGGTCGACCTGCCGGGCTACGGTTATGCAAAAGTACCGATCCCGCTCAAGCAACACTGGCAGCGTCACCTCGAGGCCTACCTGGGTGGTCGCGAGAGTTTGAAGGGTTTGATCCTGATGATGGACATCCGTCACCCGATGACCGACTTCGACCTGCTGATGCTCGATTGGGCGGTCGCCGCCGGCATGCCGATGCACATCCTGCTGACCAAGGCAGACAAGCTGACCTACGGCGCGGCCAAGAACACGCTGCTCAAGGTGCAGTCGGAAATCCGCAAGGGTTGGGGCGATGCCGTGACGATCCAATTGTTTTCGGCGCCCAAACGCATGGGCCTGGAAGACGCCTACACTGTATTGGCAGGCTGGATGGAACTGGCGGACAAGGGCGCCGAAGAAGTTACCGGATAAGTGTGTAAAAAATCGTCTGAGGTGCGGTCAAGCCAGCGCGGCATGACCGCAGCAGGCGGTTTTCTACAGGCAAAAAAAACCCCGGACTTCTATGGGGAGGGGGAAGTTCCGGGGTTCAAGTTCTAGACCGCTAGGGCGGGGTCCAGATATCTGCCAACACTTAACACAACATAGGAGCATCGAAGGGCTTCACCAGCCATTCAGTAAATCTGAGTGGCTGGAAGCGCAATTAGTTCAATTTTATTTCGCGAGCTTTGGAATAATCCCAAGCACCTTTCGGACTAAACAGTCTTTGCGCGGTCTGCCGCGGCATCATGCCGCAGCAGAATTCGCGGCTTAGTGAGCTTCATCCCAGTTGTTGCCCACCCCGACCTCGACCAGCAACGGCACATCCAGTTTCGCCGCGCCGCTCATGTGCAGGCGGATTTCTTCGCTGACCTGTTCCACCAGATCCTCACGCACCTCAAGCACCAGTTCATCGTGCACTTGCAGGATGACTTTGGCGTCGAGGCCGGAAGCGCTCAGCCAGTTATCCACCGCGACCATGGCTTTCTTGATGATGTCGGCCGCCGTGCCTTGCATCGGCGCGTTGATCGCCGTGCGTTCGGCTGCGGCACGCTCTTGCGGCTTGTTGGAATTGATCTCCGGCAGGTACAGCCGCCGCCCGAAGAACGTTTCCACGTAGCCTTGATCTGCGGCCTGGGCGCGGGTGCGGTCCATGTACTCACGAACGCCGGGGTAACGGGCGAAGTAGGTATCGATATAGGCCTTGGCCGTCTTGGTATCGACGCCGATGTCCTTGCCGAGCTTTTGCGCACCCATGCCGTAGATCAGGCCGAAGTTGATCGCCTTGGCGCTGCGGCGCTGGTCGGAGGTGACGTCAGTGAGTTCGACCTTGAATACTTCGGCGGCGGTTGCGGTGTGCACGTCCAGGTTGTGGCGGAAGGCATTCATCAGGCCTTCATCCCGGGACAGGTGCGCCATGATCCGCAGTTCGATCTGCGAATAGTCGGCGGCCAGCAGCTTGTATCCGGCCGGGGCGACGAAGGCTTGGCGGATGCGCCGCCCTTCAGCCGTGCGCACCGGGATGTTCTGCAGGTTCGGATCGCTGGAGGACAGGCGCCCGGTGGAGGCAACTGCCTGGTGGTACGAGGTGTGGATTCGTCCGGTTCGCGGGTTGATCTGTTCCGGCAGACGGTCGGTATAGGTGCTTTTGAGCTTGCTCATGGAACGGTATTCCATGAGCACTTTAGGCAGTCGGTAGTCGTCCTCGGCCAGTTTGGCCAGCACCTCTTCGGCGGTGGAAGGCTGGCCCTTGGCGGTCTTCTTCAGTACGGGCAGGCCGAGTTTCTCGTAGAGGATGACGCCGAGTTGCTTGGGCGAACCCAGGTTGAATTCCTCACCGGCAATCTCGAAGGCTTCGCGCTCCAGCGCCACCATCTTTTCCCCCAGTTCGATGCTCTGCACACCCAGCAGGGCAGCATCCACGAACGCGCCCTGGCGTTCGATACGTGCGAGCACCGGTACCAGGGGCATTTCGATGTCGGTCAGAACGCTGGCCAGGCTCGGAATGGCGTTGAGTTTCTCGAACAGCGCCTGATGCAGGCGCAGGGTGATATCGGCGTCCTCGGCGGCGTAAGGCCCGGCCTGTTCAAGGGCAATCTGATCGAACGTCAGCTGCTTCACGCCTTTTCCGGCGATGTCCTGGAAACTCACGGTGGTGTGATCCAGGTACTTCAACGCCAGGCTATCCATGTCATGGCGGGTGGCCGTGGAGTTGAGCACATAGGATTCGAGCATGGTGTCGAAGGCAATGCCACGCACGGTGATGCCGTTGGCCTGATCGCCTCCGATGGCGCAGTTGGCCAGGATGTTCATGTCAAACTTGGCATGCTGGCCGATCTTGAGTTTGTCCGGGTCTTCCAGGATCGGCTTGAGAGCGCGCAAGACGGTATCGCGATCCAGTTGCTGCGGCACGCCGATGTAGGAGTGTGTCAGCGGGATGTAGGCCGCTTCGTTGGCTTGCACCGCGAAAGACAGGCCGACCAATTGAGCCTGTTGCGCATCGATGCCGGTGGTTTCAGTGTCGAAGGCGAACAGTTTGGCGTCGTTGAGTTTTCCCAGCCAGGCATCGAACCGTGCCTGGTCGAGAATGGTTTCGTATTGGGCTTGGGTCGTTACTGCTGGCGCTTCGGCCTCGGCGGCACTGAACAGATCGACTGCCGGCTCAGGCTCGGGGGCAGCGCCGCTCAGTTCAAGGCGCTTGGCGTCCCGATCAAGATCGTTCAGCCAGCTCTTGAACTCAAGCAAGGTATAGAGCTCGTAGAGTTTGGCTGGATCTTGCTCACCCATCCGCAGGTCATCGAGACCGATGTCCAACGGTACATCCACCTTGATGGTCGCCAGTTGATAGGAGAGGAATGCCATCTCCTTGTGCTCTTCGAGCTTGGCCGGCAGGGTCTTGGCGCCGCGGATCGGCAGGGTCGGGACGATATCGAGCTGCGCGTAGAGTTCCGTCAGGCCGCCATTTACGCCCACCAGCAGGCCGGAAGCGGTCTTTGGTCCTATGCCCGGAACGCCCGGAATGTTATCGGACGAATCGCCCATGAGTGCCAGATAGTCGATGATCTGCTCGGGAGCGACGCCGAATTTCTCCTTCACGCCCTCTACGTCCATGCTGCTACCGGTCATGGTATTGACCAAGGTAATGTGGCCATCGACCAGTTGCGCCATGTCCTTGTCGCCGGTGGAGATGATCACTGGGCGATCGGCGGCCGCGCTGCTGCGGGCCAGCGTGCCGATCACGTCATCGGCCTCGACGCCTTCGACGCACAACAGCGGGAAGCCCAGGGCGATCACGCTTTGATGCAGGGGCTCGATCTGCACGCGCATATCGTCGGGCATGCTCGGACGGTTAGCCTTGTATTCGGCGTACATGTCATCGCGAAATGTCCCACCCTTGGCGTCGAACACCACGGCGAAGGGGCTGTCCGGGTACTGCTTGCGCAGACTCTTGAGCATGTTCAACACGCCCTTTACGGCGCCGGTCGGCAGGCCTTTGGACGTGGTCAGTGGTGGCAGCGCGTGAAAGGCGCGGTACAGGTAAGAAGAACCGTCCACCAGGACGAGGGGGGCTTGGCTCATGAGCAGGATCAACCTTTTCGGCGGGTCCGGCGCTAGAATAGCGGGACCGTTGACGACAAAGGGACAAGGTTATCATGCGCACACTAAATCGCCTGTTGCTGGCTGGCTTGTTTGCAATCACACCGTTGGCCGTCATGGCGGCGGACGATGCGCCCACGCCCGAGCCGGAAGTTACGATCCGCACGGAAGGTGACAAAGTCATCCAGGAATACCGCCAAAACGGCTTCCTGTATGCGATCAAGGTCACGCCTAAGGGCGCGCCGCCGTATTTTCTGGTGCGCGCAGACGGGACCGATGCAAACTTCATCCGCTCGGATCAGCCGGATATGCTGATACCGTCGTGGAAGATCTTCGAATGGAAGTAGTTTCTTAATTTCAACCGGCGTTGGCTCAAGAGCAGCGCCTCGTACTGGCAGTTTTAACCATGTCTGTGTTTACCCCCCTGGCTCGGCCTGAGCTGGAAGCTTTTCTCGCCCCTTATGGCCTCGGCCGCCTGCTTGATTTCCAGGGGATTGCCGCCGGTAGCGAAAACACCAATTTCTTTATCAGCCTGGAGCAGGGCGAATTTGTCCTGACCCTGATCGAGCGTGGCCCGGTGCAGGAGATGCCGTTCTTCATCGAATTGCTCGACGTGCTGCACCAGGCCGACCTGCCAGTGCCTTACGCCCTGCGTACCACCGACGGCGTGGCCCTGCGCGAACTGGCCGGCAAGCCTGCGCTGTTGCAACCGCGCCTGGCTGGCAAGCACATCAAGCAGGCCAACGCGCAGCATTGCGCCCAGGTGGGCGAGTTGCTGGCTCACCTGCACCTGGCAACCCAAGCCAATATGATCAAGCGCAAGACCGATCGTGGCCTGGACTGGATGCTGGAAGAAGGCACGCAGTTTCTCTCGCACCTGAAACCCCAGCAGAAAGATCTGTTGCAGCGGGCACTGGAAGAAATCACCGAGCAGAAAGAAAAAATCCTCGCGTTGCCACGCGCCAACATCCACGCTGACCTGTTCCGCGATAACGCGATGTTCGAGGGCACGCACCTGACCGGGCTGATCGATTTCTATAACGCCTGTTCGGGGCCGATGCTCTACGACGTGGCGATTGCCTTGAACGACTGGTGCTCCGACGATGACGGCCTGATCGACGGGGCACGGGCTCGGGCGTTGCTCGGTGCTTATGCGGCGCTACGTCCTTTCACCGCGACCGAAGCCGAGCTGTGGCCGACCATGCTGCGGGTGGCGTGCGTGCGCTTCTGGTTGTCACGCTTGATCGCGGCAGAGTCGTTTGCCGGGCAGGACGTGTTGATTCACGATCCGATGGAGTTCGAGTTGCGGTTGGCGCAGCGGCAGAAGGTCAGCACGCCGTTGCCTTTCGCCCTCTAAAAGCTTCGCGGGCAAGCCCGCTCCCACAGGTGGCCGGTGTGAATACAGATTTTGTGTTCACCAAGGACCCCTGTGGGAGCGAGCCTGCTCGCGAATAGGGCGACGCAATGTTTGAATTACAACGACTCCAGGCATCCCGCCAAATCATTGCCCAATTTTTCCAATACCTGCTCATACCCCTGGGCAGTCGCCGGCGTATACCCGCCTAGCGCATCCAGCTCCGCCAGTTTCACCGGCAGGCCCGCCACCAGGGTTTCCGCCAGGCGTGGACGCAGCGGCGGTTCGCTGAATACGCAGGTCTTGCCGACTTCCTGCAACCGCGCGCGCATCGCTGCGACGTGCTGGGCGCCGGGTTGCACTTCAGCCGCGACGCTGAACACCCCGGCGTGCTTGAGGCCGTAGGCGTCTTCGAAGTAGTCGAAGGCTTCGTGGAACACGAAGTAAGGTTTGCCTTCAACACCCGCCAGACGTTTCTTCAAGCGAGCATCCAACGCATCCAGGCGCTCATCAAAGGCCTTGAGGTTACGCTGGTAGTGCGCCGCGTTGGCGGAATCGGCTGCGCCCAGATCCGCAGCCATTTTCGCCGCGATTACCCTGGCGTTCGCCGGCGATAGCCACAAATGCGCATCCAGAGTGCCTGGGCGATGATCGTGGTCATGTTCGTCGGCTTCTTCAGCGTGGGAATGGTTGTCTTCGGCGAAATGTCGCAATTTCAGGCCAGGCAGGTCCTGCACGGCAACGCTTGGCAATGTACGACCGTTGAGCACCCGCGGCATGAAACCTTCCATGTCCGGCCCGATCCAGTACAGCAGATCCACCGATTGCACCTTCCGTACGTCGGAAGGGCGCAGGGCATAGTTATGCGGCGAGGCGCCGGGTGGCAGCAAGACCTCCGGAATCGCCACGCCGTCCTGCACGGCAGTAGCGATCAGCTGTAGCGGCTTGATGCTGGTGAGGACCCTGACTTCGGCTTGCGCCGATCCGATCAGTAGAAAACTTGCGATAAATGCGACAAAGATAGAAAAAAGTCGGGACACGATAACCACTCGAGGAGGCGAGAACGGGTAATATAATAACGTCTCTCACAAAATTCGTCGCCGCTCATGCCTAAAACACCGATTGCAAGTCGCCCCCACGACCACTCTCATTGCGTTCACAGCGCTTTGTCTGAGGCCGATGCCTTGTGCGCACGCCAGGGCTTGCGCCTGACTGCGTTGCGTCGGCGGGTGCTGGAACTGGTGTGGCAAAGCCATAAACCGCTGGGGGCGTACGACATTCTCGCGGTACTCAGTGAGCAGGACGGTCGCCGGGCTGCGCCGCCAACGGTCTACCGCGCGCTGGACTTCCTGCTGGAAAACGGCCTGGTGCACCGTATCTCCTCGCTCAACGCCTTCATCGGCTGTAATCACCCGGCGCACGCGCACCAGGGGCAGTTCCTGATCTGCCGTGAATGCCACGCTGCCATCGAACTCGAACAGAAGTCCATCAGCGACGCGATCATCGCCAGCGCCAAGGACGTCGGGTTTGTCGTCGAAGGTCAGACCGTTGAAGTGATCGGTCTCTGTTCAGGCTGCCAGGGGGCTTGATGAGCAACGCGCTGATCCGTCTCGAGCAGGTTGCCGTCACGTTTGCCGGGCAACCGGTGCTGGATAACATCGAGTTGAGCGTCGAGCCGGGGCAGATCGTGACCTTGATCGGCCCTAATGGCGCCGGCAAGACCACCCTGGTGCGCGCCGTGCTCGGCCTGTTGAAACCCGACAGCGGCAGCGTCTGGCGCAAACCGAAACTGCGGGTGGGCTATATGCCGCAAAAGCTGCATGTCGATCCGACCCTGCCGCTCTCGGTGCTGCGTTTCTTGCGCCTGGTGCCAGGTGTGGACCGTGCAATGGCCTTGGCCGCGCTCAAGGAAGTCGGCGCCGAGCAGGTGATCGATAGCCCCGTGCAAAGTGTTTCCGGCGGAGAAATGCAACGCGTTCTGCTGGCCCGGGCCCTGTTGCGCGAGCCGGAATTACTGGTGCTCGACGAACCGGTACAAGGGGTCGACGTGGCGGGTCAGGCCGAACTCTATAGCCTGATCACCCGCCTGCGAGACCGTCACGGCTGCGGCGTGTTGATGGTCTCCCACGATCTGCACCTGGTGATGAGCACTACCGACCAAGTGGTTTGCCTGAATCGCCATGTCTGCTGCTCCGGCCACCCCGAGCAGGTCAGCGGTGATCCGGCATTCGTCGAGCTATTCGGAAAAAACGCCCAAAGCCTGGCGATTTATCACCACCATCACGACCACGCCCACGATTTGCACGGCTCGGTGGTCAAGGCGCCCACCTCGGGCCATAACCATGTTCACGGAGATAGCTGCAAGCATGGCTGATTTTCTGCTCTACGCCCTGCTTGCAGGTCTGGCCCTGGCGGTTGTAGCGGGCCCCCTGGGCTCCTTCGTGGTCTGGCGGCGCATGGCCTATTTCGGCGACACCCTGTCCCACGCGGCATTGCTCGGCGTGGCGCTGGGTTTTCTGCTGGATGTCAGCCCGACAGTTGCGGTCACGGTCGGCTGTTTACTGTTGGCGGTGTTGCTGGTGACCTTGCAACAGCGCCAGCCGCTGGCCTCCGACACGCTTTTGGGAATTCTCGCACCCAGCACCCTCTCTTTAGGCTTGGTGGTACTAAGCTTCATGCACGAAGTGCGGATCGACCTGATGGCCTATCTGTTCGGCGACTTACTGGCGATCAGTCCGACCGATCTGGCCTGGATCCTCGGGGGTAGCGCAGCGGTGCTGGCATTGCTGGTGACGTTGTGGCGGCCATTGCTGGCAATCACCGTGCACGAGGAGCTGGCGAGGGTCGAAGGACTGCCGGTGGCGGGTTTGCGCCTGGCACTGATGCTGTTGATCGCCGTGGTCATTGCGGTGGCGATGAAAATCGTCGGTGTGTTGCTGATCACCTCGTTGTTGATCATTCCGGCGGCTGCGGCACAACGTCACGCCCGCTCACCGGAGCAGATGGCACTGGGTGCGAGCCTGCTTGGCATACTCGCCGTGTGTGGCGGATTATCGCTTTCCTGGTTCAAGGACACCCCGGCGGGCCCGTCGATTGTAGTGGCGGCGGCCGCGCTGTTTCTGCTGAGTTTTGTTCTGCCCCGTCGAGGGGTGTAGACTTGCTCGTTTTTTGCGCAAATAGAGAGTCGCAGGAATGAAGTCGTTCGCCTCCCGTTATCTGCTCCTTGTCGCATTTTCTTTGCTGCTGGGCGCTTGCCAAAGCACGCCACCAGCCCCCGAGGCCCCGGATGCGCGGGCCACGGCCATTGCGCAGCTGGAACAAAGCCTGGCCAGCAGCGAACTGGCCACGGCCGAGGGTCAATTGGCGGCGTTGCAGGCCGAGTCGCCCAACGACCAATCCCTTGAGCAATACCAGCGTCAGCTCGCCGAAGCCTATCTGTTGCGTAGCCAGATCGTGCTGCAAAAAGGTGATGTGAACGCCGCCGCCACCGCGCTGAGCCGTGCCCGCGTGCTGATGCCCAAGGCGCCAGCACTGACCGGTGGGGTCAATGGTGCCATCGCCGAGGCCCGCAAGGCTGAACTGGAAAAAGCCGAAGCGGCCCTCAAGGCTGCCGAAGCCCAACCAAAAGCCAAGGTCATCGACCTGACCGCTGAAAGCACCACGGTTGCGTTGAATATCAACGATATGGCCAAGCTACGTCGTCAACTGGACGCCATCGCCGCCGATGTGGTGAACTTTCAGTGTGATGTGAGCATTCAGGCGCCGCGTACCGACGATTACCCATGGCTGGCCAATTTGCTAACCAAGCGGGTGAAGAAGCTCGATCCGCAGTTTGAGCTGAATCTGGAGCGGCAGATTATTCGCAGCGTTCCGGCGCAGATGGTTTTGAGCCCGCGCAAGTCTTGAGAAAAAGATCGCAGCCCTGTAGGCGCTGCGATCTTTTGCTTTTCAGGCCGGAATCGCCTTGGCCTTAGGCTCCCTGTCCCAAACCCGATGCTGCCCGATTGCCGCAAAGAACGGCTTGGCCAATTGGCCGTTCGCTCCCACGATCAAACCCGCATCAACTTCCAGCTTCAACACATCCAGCAGCTGCTTCGCCTCGCCATGCAGCGCGATCGCTTTCAAATGTTTGTAAGCTTCGAGCAGGTAGTGCAACGCCACGCCGTCGCCGCTCAGCGCCTTGATCGAGGCAGCACCCCCCGGAACGAACACCGCATCGAACGCAATGGACGGCATGCCCTCCATCGACGCATCCACGGGTAGCATCTTGCCGGCAGCGGTCGTGACCGGCGCCGAGGTGGGGCCAAGCAGTTTGGCGTGCGCACCCTCAGCTTCCAGGGCCTTTTTCATCGCATCGATCGCATTGCCATCGACGCCGTTAGCCGCAAGAATCGCCACTTTTCGGGTCTTGATATCCCCCGGCAGCAAGTTGGCCTGGCTCAGGGCTGGGGAACGATCCAGAGATATCTTCGGTACGTCGACCGTACCGGCTTTGGGTGCTGGCAGGCCAAGGTTTTGCGCCACGCGCTTGGCCAGCTCCAGATCGATGTTGGCCAGAATCTCGTTCACCTCGCGCGCGCGGATATGCTCCCGTTCGACCTTGCCCAGCTCAAAGCTGTAGGCGGAAATGATGTGCTCCTGCTCGTGCTTGCTCATGCTGTGGAAAAACAGCCGGGCCTGGGAAAAGTGGTCGCCAAATGACTCGCTGCGCTGACGGATCTTGTTGGCGTCGATGCGCTCCTGATAACTTTCGAACCCGCCGTCCTGGGCGGCGGCGGGCGTCTCTTTCGGCCAGCCGCCGTCGATCGAGTTCGGTTCGTAGGACGCGCGCCCCTTGTCGATGGTGGTGCGATGCAACGCATCACGCTGGCCGTTGTGGAACGGTGCTACCGGACGATTGATCGGGATTTCGTGAAAGTTCGGCCCACCGAGTCGGCTGATCTGCGTGTCGGTGTAGGAAAACAGCCGACCTTGCAGCAACGGATCGTTGGAGAAGTCGATCCCGGGCACGATATGCCCCGGGCAGAAAGCCACCTGCTCGGTTTCAGCGAAGAAGTTGTCCGGGTTGCGGTTGAGCGTCATTTTCCCCAGCGGCGTAATGGGTACGAGCTCTTCTGGAATCAGCTTGGTGGGGTCGAGGATGTCGAAATCGAAAGCGTGTTCGTTTTCTTCCTCGATGACCTGTACGCCGAGTTCCCATTCCGGGTAGTCGCCCATCTCGATGGCTTCCCAGAGATCGCGGCGATGATAGTCGGTGTCCTTGCCTGCCAGTTTCTGCGCTTCATCCCACACCAGCGAGCAGGTCCCGGCGGCAGGGCGCCAGTGAAATTTGACGAAGCGCGACTTTCCTTCGGCGTTGATCAGGCGGAAGGTATGCACGCCGAAGCCTTGCATGCTGCGCAGGCTTTTCGGGATGGCCCGGTCGGACATCGCCCAGATCACCATGTGGGCTGATTCGGGTTGCAGCGAAACAAAGTCCCAGAACGTATCGTGGGCCGAGCCGCCCGTAGGGATTTCGTTGTGAGGCTCGGGTTTTACCGCGTGGACAAAGTCGGGAAACTTGATGGCGTCCTGGATGAAAAACACCGGCATGTTGTTGCCCACCAGATCGAAGTTGCCTTCATCGGTGAAAAACTTCACGGCGAAGCCTCGTACGTCCCGCACGGTATCGCCCGACCCACGGGGCCCCTGCACTGTGGAAAAACGCACGAATACCGGGGTTTTTTTCGCAGGATCCTGCAGAAAACCGGCCTTGGTCAGCACGGAGTGGTTCTCGTAGGACTGGAAGAAGCCATGAGCGCCGGTACCGCGGGCATGCACGATGCGCTCGGGGATACGCTCATGGTCAAAGTGCGTGATCTTTTCACGCATGATGAAATCTTCCAGCAGCGACGGCCCACGGGCACCGGCTTTCAGCGTGTTTTGATTGTCTGCAACCTTCACGCCTTGATTGGTACGCAAGGCCTGGCCTGTGGCGTCGGAGCGGAATTTTTCCAGGCTATCGAGTTTGGTGTTGGTGTTGCTGCGGTCCAGGGTATCGGTCCCGGCCAGTGCGCTCTTGGGGGCGGCAGGCTTCTTGGTACTCATCGGGCGTGTCTCCTCGGGTTTTTTTTCGAGTGGCCCTATTAGTGACTGATGGTGTTTTGCGGCGTTCCTTTTATCTGACCTTTGATCGCGTTATTGCCAAATGACTGGTCGAATGCGAAATAAATGCTAAGAACTGCTATACGGACAGGCTAAAATGCGCGCCCGGCTAACCGCTGATCCTTTTCCAACGCGCCCCACAAGGTTCGCTACGTGATCGAGTTTCAAAACGTCCATAAAACCTACCGCGTTGCCGGTAAGGATATCCCCGCCCTGCATCCGACCAGCCTGACGATAGAGAACGGTCAGGTCTTCGGTCTGATCGGCCATTCCGGTGCGGGAAAAAGTACCCTGCTACGTCTGATCAATCGCCTGGAAAACTCCAGCGGCGGCAAGATCATCGTTGATGGCGAAGAGGTCACGGCGCTCGACGCCAACGGCTTGCGCCGTTTCCGTCAGCAGGTCGGGATGATTTTCCAGCACTTCAACTTGCTGGCATCCAAGACCGTGGCCGACAACGTTGCCCTGCCACTGACGCTGGCGGGTGAGATGTCCCGCCCCGAGATCAACCAGCGTGTCGCCGAGTTGCTGGCCCGGGTCGGTTTGTCCGACCACGCCAACAAGTACCCGGCGCAGTTGTCCGGCGGCCAGAAGCAACGCGTCGGCATTGCCCGCGCCCTGGCAACCAAGCCGAAAATTCTCCTGTGCGATGAAGCCACCAGCGCCCTCGACCCGCAAACCACGGCGTCGGTCCTGCAATTGCTGGCCGAGATCAACCGTGAGCTGAAGTTGACCATCGTGCTGATTACCCATGAAATGGACGTGATTCGCCGGGTCTGCGACCAGGTCGGAGTCATGGACGCTGGCGTGATCGTCGAGCAAGGCACGGTGGCCGAGGTGTTTCTGCATCCTAAACACCCGACGACCAAGCGCTTCGTGCAAGAAGACGAGCAAATCGACGAAAGCGAACAACGTGACGACTTCGCTCATGTGCCTGGCCGCATTGTGCGCCTGACCTTCCAGGGTGAAGCGACCTACGCGCCCCTTCTGGGTACCGTCGCTCGGGAAACCGGTGTGGACTACAGCATCCTGGCCGGTCGTATCGACCGCATCAAGGACATCCCTTACGGGCAACTGACCCTGGCCGTGACCGGCGGTGACATGGAAGCGGCCTTCGCCCGCTTCACCGCGGCCGACGTCCACATGGAGGTGCTGCGCTAATGGAAGCCCTGACAAGTTTCTTCGCCAATATCGACTGGTTTGAAATCTGGCTGGCCACCGGCGACACCCTGCTGATGCTCGGTGGTTCGCTGTTGTTCACCGTGCTGCTGGGCCTGCCGCTGGGGGTGCTGTTGTTCCTCTGCAGCCCCCGTCAGTTGCTGGAAGCCAAAGGCGTCTATGCGATGTTGTCCCTGGTGGTGAACATCCTGCGTTCGCTGCCGTTCATCATTCTGCTGATCGTGATGATCCCGTTCACGGTGTTGATCACGGGTACCTCCCTCGGCGTCGCCGGTGCAATCCCACCGCTGGTAGTGGGCGCTACGCCGTTTTTTGCGCGCCTGGTGGAAACCGCGTTGCGTGAAGTGGATCGCGGCATCATCGAAGCGACCCAGGCCATGGGCGCGACGACGCGGCAGATCATCACCAATGCCTTGCTGCCTGAAGCCCGTCCCGGCATCTTCGCGGCAATTACGGTCACAGCCATTACACTGGTTTCCTACACGGCCATGGCCGGTGTGGTCGGTGCTGGTGGCTTGGGTGACTTGGCGATCCGGTTCGGTTACCAGCGCTTCCAGACTGACGTGATGGTGGTCACGGTGGTGCTGCTGCTGGTGCTGGTGCAGGTCCTGCAAACCGTCGGCGACAAGCTGGTTGTGCATTTTTCCCGGAAATAAACAGTTCTCGTAAATGACAAATGAGCCGGTCATTCGCTGGCAGGCGCCAAACGGGCGCCGCAAGCGGGTACCCACATGGAGTTAGCTGAATGAAAAAACTACTCGTCGCGTTCGCTGCCGTTGCAGCCTTTTCCGCCCACGCTGCCGACACCCTGACTGTCGCGGCGACCCCGGTTCCACATGCGGAAATCCTTGAATTCGTTAAACCGGCACTGGCCAAGCAAGGCGTCGACCTCAAGGTCAAGGTCTTCACCGATTACATCCAGCCGAACGTGCAGGTCGCGGAAAAACGCCTGGACGCCAACTTCTTCCAGCACCAGCCGTATCTGGATGAGTTCAACAAGGCCAAGGGCACCCACCTGGTGTCGGTAGCCGGCGTTCATCTTGAGCCACTGGGTGTTTACTCCAGCAAGTACAAGTCCCTGAAAGAGCTGCCAAGCACCGCCACCGTGGTGATCCCCAACGATGCCACCAACGGCGGCCGTGCGCTGCTGCTGTTGGCCAAGGCCGATATGATCAAGCTGCAGGATTCAAACAACATCCTGTCGACGGTCAAGGACATTACCGAGAACCCGCAGAACCTGAAGTTCCGTGAGCTGGAAGCCGCGACCATCCCGCGTGTACTGACCCAGGTTGACCTCGCGCTGATCAACACCAACTATGCGTTGGAAGCCAAGCTCGATCCTTCCAAGGACGCGCTGTTCATCGAAGGCAGCGACTCGCCTTACGTGAACATCCTGGTTGCCCGCCCGGACGACAAGGACAGCGAAGCGATGAAGAAGCTGGTAGCTGCCCTGCACAGCCCGGAAGTGAAGGCCTTCATTCTCGAGAAGTACAAAGGCGCGGTCGTGCCGGCGTTCTGATTGGCTGAACGCAACGAAAAAGGGGCGCATTGAATGCGCCCCTTTTTTTCGCCTGAAATACGGAGCCCTGTAGGAGCCGGCTTGCCGGCGAGGGCAATCTCGCGGGCCCCTTCGCCGGCAAGCCGGGCTCCTACAGGTTTTGTGATGTGTTCACTGACGCTTGAGCATCACCGGCAACTGCGCCACCAGCTTCACATTGTTCAACGGCGCCCGGATAAACCCGCGCTGCGTCCCGTCCGGCCCGATGACCGCCAGGTTGCCACTGTGGTCGACGGTGTAATTCGGCTTGCTGGTATCGGCCGGAATGAATGGAATGCTCACGGCGTTGGCCACTTTCTGCAGGTCTTCGATAGAGGTCGGCGTCAGGCCGACGAACTGTGGATCGAAGTAACCCAGGTACTGCTTGAGCTGTTTCGGCGTATCGCGGTTGGGATCGACGCTGACCAGCACGATCTGCAACTTGTCCACCGCTTCGGGCGGCAGTTCACTCTTGATCTGGCGCAGTTGGGCGAGGGTGGTCGGGCAGATGTCCGGGCAGAAGGTGTAGCCGAAGAACAGCAGCGACCATTTGCCTTTGAGTTCATTGATCGCCACCGGCTTGCCGTCCTGGTCGGTCATCGTCACGCTCGGCAGGTTGCGGCTTTGCGGCAGCAGGATGATCCCGGCGTCGATCAGTGCCGTCGGGTCGCCCTGGCTTTTGCCGGACAGCACTTTGTTGATGGTCAGGCCCAGGACCAGCGCGATCAGGGCGACAAGGATGAAGACGGTTTTCTGGGTTCGAGTCATAGGTTCAACAATAAGTAGTGGTCAACGAGCAGGGCGATGAACAACAGGAACAAGTAGTAAATAGAGTACTTGAAGGTGTTGATCGCCGCGTGCGGCCGAGTGCCACGGTACAGCACCACGGCCCATTGCAGGAACCTGGCGCCAAGACCGAGGGCGCAGACCAGGTAAAGCAGGCCGCTCATGTGAATCACATAGGGCATCAGGCTGACGGCCAGCAGCGCGAAGGTATAGAGCAGGATGTGAATCTTGGTGTAGTGCTCGCCATGGGTCACCGGCAGCATCGGGATATCGGCCTTGGCATATTCCTCCTTGCGATGGATGGCCAGCGCCCAGAAGTGCGGTGGGGTCCAGGCGAAGATGATCAGTACCAGCAGCAGCGGTTCGGCGGTGACGTGGCCAGTGGCGGCGGTCCAGCCGAGCAGGGGGGGCGCGGCCCCGGCCAGGCCACCGATGACGATGTTCTGCGGCGTGGCTCGTTTGAGAAAACCGGTGTAGACCACCGCGTAGCCGAGCAGGGAGGCCAGTGTCAGCCACGCGGTCAGTGGATTGGTGAAGGCCAGCAACAAGGCCTGGCCCAGCAACGCCAGCATCAAGGCAAACGTCAGCGCGGCGGCCGGTGATACCCGGCCTTCGGCGAGCGGCCGCTTGTGGGTGCGCGCCATGACTGCATCGATGCGCCGGTCCACCACATGGTTGACGGCTGCGGCCCCGCCAGCGCATAGCGCGATCCCCAGATTGCCGAACACCAGCACGGTCCATGGCACCCCGGCGCGGGTCGCGAGGAACATTCCCGCCAGCGAGGTGATGAGCATCAGCACCACCACCTTGGGTTTGGTCAGCTCCAGGTAGTCACGCCAGATCGCCTGGCCGTGACGCGCGCCGATCAGAATCGCCATGGCATCTCTCCTTTTATTGTTATGGGCCCGGCTGAATGTTTACGCGGGCTGAAGCGCCAGCGAGTCGGCTGCTTGACCCGAACCAGGCTGGTCCGGGCGTGGTAATTGACCAGCACCAGCGTCAGCAGCAACGCAGCGCCACCCGCGTTGTGGGCGACAGCCACCGGCAGCGGCAGATGAAACAGCACGTTGCTGATGCCCAGGGTGATTTGCGCGGCAAGGGCGATCAGCACCAAGCCTGCCAGGCGCGTCATGCCGACGACCTTCAGTTGCCAGGCAAGGCCGAGCAACACCAGGGTCACCAGCAGCGCGCCGATGCGATGGGTCAGGTGAATCGCGGTGCGGGCATCGCTGTCGAGCTGCCCGCCGAGATAGTTCGGACCGATATGTTGGGTCAGGTGAAAACCGTTGGCGAAGTCGGCGGGCGGCAGCCATTGACCGTGGCAGGTCGGGAAGTCGATACAGGCCACAGCGGCGTAGTTGGAACTCACCCAGCCGCCGAGGGCAATTTGCCCGATCACCAGCAACAATCCGGCAGTCGCCCAGTACTGCAGGCGTCGCGGTACCGTGAGTGCGGGTAATACGCCGGACAGGCGCAAGGTCAGCAGAAACAGCAGGCTCAAGGTCGCAAAGCCGCCCAGCAGATGCCCGGTGACCACTTGTGGCCAGAGCTTGAGTGTCACCGTCCACATGCCGAACGCCGCCTGGGCGAACACCACTGTCAGCAGGAACAACGGCAGCTTCACCGGTTGCCCTGGATGCCGGCGATGGACCCAGGCCCGACCGGCCAACACCGAGATCAGCAGCCCCAGTGTGCCGGCGAAGTAGCGGTGGATCATTTCGTTCCAGCCTTTATGGGCTTCGACAGGCGTGTCCGGAAAATGCAATTCGGCATGGGCCAGTTGCGCCTCGCTTTTCGGAACGCTGATAAAGCCGTAGCAGCCGGGCCAGTCCGGGCAGCCCAGGCCTGCGTGGGTCAGGCGGGTGTAGGCGCCGAGCAGCACCACAATCAGTGCCAGCAAGGTGGCAAACAGCGCGAGGCGAAATCCAGGCTTGGCCATGACGATGCCCTTATCCGATGTTCGACAGTTTCAACAGGTGACGCAGGTCGTTCAGCAAGTCTTTGCCCTTCACCGACGGGTCATAGCGCAATACCAGGTTGCCGTGGGGGTCGATGATCCACAGTTGCGGTGCGGTCTTGTCGCCATGGGTCTTGGTGAAGGTGGAGAGGTCCAGCGGGTAGCGTTGCAACTGCGGGTATTCGCGGGTCAGCTTGGCGTCATAATCGCTGCTCAGCGGTTGTGTCACGGCAATGGCATGGCTGGCTCGCCCGGCATCGCGACCCAGGCCGATCTGCACCTGCCGCGCCAGATACACCAGTTGCTGACAGTCCACGGCACACGCCTTGGGCGCGGTCACCAGCAGCTGCCAGCGTTGCTCGTCAGCCTGCACGCCCAGGTCGGCGCGGGTCTGGCCGTTGCCGATCAGCTCACCGTGATAACTGCGGCCTTCCGGCACCCAGAATTGCAGTTTGTACATGCCGGTGGCGAGGATCATCGGACCGATCACCCCGAGCAGAATCAGCAGCAGTTGCAGGCGACCCTTGCGCCGACTCGCCGGCGTTTTGGCCTCAGACATGCTGGGTGGATTCATGGCCGCTCCCATGGTGTTTCTCCTTTGCGTTGTGCCAGCCGAGGTAGAGGTATAGACCGAACAGGGCGATCGACATGGCGAACCACTGCACGGCATAAGCGATGTGTTTTTCCGGCCCCATGGCCACCACCGGCCAATCGGCCTGATAGGTAGAGGGACCCGTTTCGGCGCGTATTTCGTAAGCAAAGCCATCGCGCTCGAGGGCTGTCCAGAGCCTGGCTGGCTCAACCGCGGTCACCAGTTGGGGCCAGACCGTAGTGCTCGGGTCGGCGTGCAACTGGAAGGTGGCGCCGGGGGGAACGTAGACCCAGGCGTCGAGACTCAGGGCCTGGGCGGGGGTGTCGAATTGCGGCGGGGTACGCCGGTCCGGCCATGGCAGCCAGCCACGATTGACCAGCAGCCACAGCCCGGTGGCCTGATCCTGAAAGGGTTGCAACAATTCGACGCCGACCTTGCCATCGCGCTGGCGGTTGTCCAGCAACAGGCTGTGGCCGGCGTCGAACCGACCGTGCAGGTGAACCCGGCGGAAGGCCGGATCTGGTGTGTGTAGCAGCTCGGCGCTGGCCATCGGTTCTGCGGCCCGGCGCTCGGAGTAGCTTTGCAGCAGCGCGCTTTTCTCCGCGCCTCGGCTCAATTGCCAAAACCCGAGCGACACCAGCAGCGGCAACAGTAGCGCAACCACCAATGTCGGAATGATGCCCGGCCGAAAGCGCTTCATGGCTTCGCCAGAAAGTCGGTCGTCGCGATAGCTATACTCAAGTGCATCGCTTGTCCCCCGGAGTCCCACCATGCTCAAAGCAGCTATCGTCCTGATGCTGATTGCCACGGTTGTCAGCCTGTTCAGCGGCCTGTTCTTTCTGGTCAAGGACGACAGCAGCTCGAACCGCCTCGTCATTGCCTTGAGTGTTCGTGTCGCGCTGGCCGCCATCACCGTCGGCTTGATTGCCTGGGGCTTTTTCAGCGGTCAGCTGGTTTCCCATGCCCCCTGGTAGGGGTTAGAGCACATAGACGAAAACGAACAACCCGATCCACACCACATCCACGAAGTGCCAGTACCAGCTAGCGGCCTCGAAGCCGAACTGGTGCTCATTGTCGAAGTGTCCACGCATGATCCGCATCAACATCACGAACAGGATGATGGTGCCGATCGTCACGTGGGCGCCGTGGAACCCGGTGAGCATGAAGAATGTGGCGCCGTAGATGCCTGAACCCAGGGTCAGGCCCAGTTCTTGGTACGCGTGCATGTACTCTTCGGCCTGAAACCCGAGGAATGCACAGCCCAACAGCACGGTGATCGCCAACCAGATTTTCAGCGCGCCGCGATGACCCTTTTTCAAGGCATGGTGGGCGATTGTCACGGTCACGCTGGAACTCACCAGCAACACGGTATTGAGCAGCGGCAGGCCCCAGGGGCTGATGACTTCCTTGGGCGGCGGAAAGAGTTTGGAATCCGGGTTGTTGAGCAGCGGCCAGGTGAACTGGAAGTTTGGCCACAACATATGGGCGATGCCTTTGGCGCCTTCACCGCCCAGTGCCGGGCCGGAAACGTGGCGTACGTAAAACAGTGCGCCGAAGAAGGCGATGAAGAACATTACTTCCGAGAAGATGAACCAGCTCATGCCCCAGCGGAACGAGCGGTCCATCTGCGCGCTGTACAAGCCGCCGCGGCTTTCCTTGATCACCGTGCCGAACCAGCCGAACAACATATAGGCCAGCAGCAGGCTGCCAATGAAAAAGATCAACGGGCCATGGGATTCCGGCCGCGCAGCCTTCAGGTCATTGAACCAGGTGGCCAGGCCTAATACGGTGACGAACATCCCGACCGTGGCGATGATCGGCCATTTGCTCTGGGCGGGAACGTAATAGTGTTCATGAGTTGCCATTTTATTGTTCTCCTTATCGGGCACGCTCAACCGCCAGTATTTACTGCGACCGGTGGATGTCGGGCGGTGATATCGAACAGCGTGTAGGACAGCGTCAAATGCTTCACATCCTTGGGCATGTCACGGTCAACGATGAAACGTACCGGCATCTCGATCTGTTGACCGGGCTGCAGCACTTGCTGGGTAAAGCAGAAACATTCGGTCTTGTGGAAGTACGCCGCCGCCGCGCTGGGCGCGATGCTCGGCACTGCCTGGGCGCTCATCGGGCGATCGGTGGGGTTGTGCGCGATGAAGATCATCTCGTTTACAGCCCCGGGATTGGCTGTCAATTCATCCTGCTTGGGATAGAAATCCCAGGACATGTCGGCGGAGTTAGTCGACAGAAACTGCACGCGTACTTGCCGCGAAGTGTCGACCGTTTGCGAGCCCTCGTATTGGCCTGCGGTCTTGCCATTGATGCCGAACGCCTGGCACATCACGTCGTAGATCGGCACCAGGGCAAAGCCGAAGACAAACATCGCCACCACCACCAGCAGCAGGCGCGTGACCAGCTTTTTCATCGAAATCGAATCAGCCATGGCTTCCAACCTCTACGCATATCCCTGTAGGAGCTGGCTTGCCAGCGAAAGCGGTGTGTCTGACACACCAAGTCGCGACATTCGCCAGCAAGCCGGCTCCTACAAGAGGCGTGTTCATTTCACTTCCGGCGGCGTGGTGAAGGTGTGATACGGCGCCGGTGACGGAATGCTCCACTCCAGGCCCTCGGCCCCATCCCACGGTTTGGCCGGTGCTGGCTCCCCGCCACGAATGGTCTTGATCACAATGAACAGGAAGAAAATCTGCGTGGCGCCGAACATGAACGCACCGATCGACGACACCATATTGAAATCGGCGAACTGCAGGTTGTAGTCCGGGATCCGCCGCGGCATGCCCGCCAGCCCCACGAAGTGCATCGGGAAGAACGCCATGTTCATGCCGATGAACGACAGCCAGAAATGCAGCTTGCCGAGGGTTTCGTCGTACATGTGGCCGGTCCATTTCGGCATCCAGTAGTAAGCCGAGGCGAAGATCCCGAAGATGGCGCCGGGCACCAGTACATAGTGGAAGTGCGCGACCACGAAGTAGGTGTCCTGATACTGGAAATCCGCCGGGGCGATGGCCAGCATCAATCCGGAAAAACCGCCGATGGAGAACAGGATCACGAACGCCACGGCAAACAGCATGGGCGTCTCGAAGGTCAGCGAGCCTTGCCACATGGTACTGGCCCAGTTGAACACCTTGACCCCGGTGGGCACCGCGATGAGCAACGTGGCGTACATGAAGAACAGCTCGCCCACCAGTGGAATGCCGACCACGAACATGTGGTGCGCCCAGACGATGAACGACAGGAACGCGATGCTCGCCGTGGCGTAGACCATCGAGGTGTAGCCGAACAGCGGCTTGCGCGAGAAGGTCGGGATGATCGAGCTGACGGCCCCGAAGGCCGGCAGGATCATGATGTACACCTCGGGGTGGCCGAAGAACCAGAACACATGCTGGAACAGCACTGGGTCACCGCCACCGGCGGCACTGAAGAAGCTGGTGCCGAAGTGGATGTCCATCAGCATCATCGTCACGCAACCGGCCAGTACCGGCATCACCGCGATCAGCAGGAACGCGGTGATCAACCAGGTCCAGACGAACAATGGCATTTTCATCAGCGTCATGCCGGGGGCGCGCAGATTGAGAATGGTGGCAATCACGTTGATCGCACCCATGATCGAACTGATCCCCATCAAGTGGATGGCGAAGATGAAGAACGTCACGCTTTCCGGCGCGTAGGTCGTCGACAGGGGCGCGTAGAACGTCCAGCCAAAGTTGGGTCCGCCTCCCGGGGTGAACAGGGTCGAAACCAACAGGATGAACGCGGCCGGCAATAGCCAGAAGCTGAAGTTGTTCATCCGCGGCAGCGCCATGTCGGGTGCGCCGATCATCAGCGGCACCATCCAGTTGGCAAGGCCGACAAAGGCCGGCATCACCGCACCGAAGACCATCACCAGGCCGTGCATGGTGGTCATCTGGTTGAAGAATTCCGGCTGGACGATCTGCAACCCTGGCTGGAACAGTTCGGCGCGAATCACCATCGCGAACGAGCCGCCGAGCAGGAACATGGAAAACGCAAACCACAGGTACAGCGTACCGATGTCCTTGTGGTTGGTGGTCAGCACCCAACGCATGAGGCCTTTGGCGGGGCCGTGGGCATGGTCGGTGGCGTGACCGTGGTCATCGATAACGGCGCTCATGGCCTGTCTCCTGCAAACAGATGGGCTGGGCAGGCCGGGGCGCGATGCCCCGACCGGTTCCTTGGATGAGCAATAGACCGGGTCATTTGCTTTCCGCCTGTTTCAGTTCCAGCACTTCTTTGGGGGTGACCATGTCGCCCTTGTTGTTGCCCCAGGCGTTACGTTCAAAGGTCACGACCGCTGCGATATCGACTTCCGACAGTTGCTTGCCGAACGCCGCCATGGCGGTGCCAGGCTTGCCATGGAAGACAATGCTCAGGTGGCCTTCTTTCGGTCCGGTAGCGATTTTCGAGCCTTTGAGCGCCGGGAACATCGGCGGCAAACCTTGGCCTTCGGCCTGGTGACAGGCTACGCACGAGGTGTGATAAATCTTGTCGCCGCGCTCTATGAGCTCGTCGAGGGTCCATTCCTTGCTGGTCAGCTCCTTGAGTTGCGCGGCTTCGGCCTTGCGTTCGCCTAGCCATTTTTCGTAGTCGGCCTTTTCCTTGACCTCAACCACGATCGGCATGAAGCCGTGGTCCTTGCCGCACAGCTCGGCGCATTGGCCACGGTAAATGCCGGGCTTGTCGATGCGGGTCCAGGCTTCGTTGACGAACCCCGGGATCGCATCGCGCTTGACCGCGAAGGCCGGCACCCACCAGGAGTGGATCACGTCGGCGGAAGTCACCAGGAAGCGCACTTTGGCGCCGATTGGAAGCACCAGGGGCTTGTCGACCTCAAGCAGGTAGTGCTCGCTCTTGGCTTCCTTGTTGTGGATCTGATCGGCGGGAGTGGCCAGGTTGCTGAAGAACTCGACGTCCTGGCCCAGGTACTTGTAGTGCCATTTCCACTGATAGCCGGTGACCTGGATATCGATTTCCGGCTCACTGGCGTCGTACATCTTGATCAGGGTGGCGGTCGCCGGAATCGCCATGGCCACCAGAATCAGGAAGGGCACGATCGTCCAGAGGATCTCGACGGTGGTGCTTTCATGAAATTTTGCCGCTACCTGCCCGGTAGAACGCCGGTGCAGGATCATCGACCAGAACATGGCGCCAAAGACGATGAGGCCGATCACTACACAGATCCAGAAAATGGTCATGTGCAGGTCAAACACAGCGTGACTGATTTCAGTCGCTCCAGGCGCCATATTCACAGTCCAGGCAGCTTGTGCCTGACTGAAAATCGACCACAACAGGAGGCCCATCCAGACATGTGGATGTCGCATCATTGCGGGTTCCCCTTATCGTTCTTGTTATCCCGCCGGCTTTCACCTGCGGCAAGGGAGCGGCTGCATCAGACTACGAACTTGAATCGCCGGGCCTTGCTGCAGTTGCAGTCGGGCGTCATCAGCTAACTCCATTCCAACCCGAGTATAGACAGCGACTCCCACCTCGCAATGTGCTGGCGTAAATGAACTGAAACAGCATTAACTTGCGTTGCAGGGCACGAATGGAGAAGGATGCAGACGAGTGGTGGCCAATGGATATAACCATGCCGTCTCAAGGATGAAATAATTATGACAAATGCGTCTTAGCATTTTTCGTATGCCAGCTAAGTTATGTCTTCCCTATTTCATTGCCTTGTTTCCTGGAGTTTTCATGAACACCGCCGCATTGCGCGAGCAGATCCAAAAAGCCCAACAACACGAAGCCGAGACTGGCTTGCTGACGCGTCAGCTGGCAACCAAGCTGCCTCATTTACACCCGGCGATCCAATTGCCGGAAGCGGACGCCAATGGCGTGCTGACGCGTTTTGTCGCCGCCTACATTGAAGAAGTGCCGGACCTGCTGGATGCAGCCAATGAAGTCGCCAGGGAAGCGGGTATCGAATCGCAGGTCAAACCGGTACTGAAGATTGCCGAACAGTACTTCCTCCAGCCGCCAGCGATCATGGCCGGGCATGTCGGGCTCGACAGCTTGCTGGACGAAGCCTATCTGGCGCACCGGTTTGTCGAAGAGGTCAACGACCTGTACATCAAGCATCTTGGCCAGCCACTGATCCCCTTGGACATGACTGTTGCCAACCTGATTGCTCATCAATTGATCGGTGAGGAATTTGCCAATCAGCTCGATGAAGCGGTGCATCACACCATCGACGAGATGCTCAACGACGAAAGTTTTGCGCTGGAATCGGTAGAAGCCTACCGTGAGAAACTCAGCAGCCCGGATACCGGTGCTGCATGGAAGCGCTGGCCTTGCATGTCCCGACGCCTGGGCGTGGGCCTGGAGCTGGATCAAACCGTCGCCTGACTCCATCCCTGGAGGAGCCGGCTTGCTGGCGATCCAGACGACGCGGTCTGCCTCACACACCGCGTCGCCTGGATCGCCAGCAAGCCGGCTCCTACAAGGTCTAGGTGGTGGAGCCTACGCCGGTGTTGGTCCACACCCGGCCCTCCAACCTGCGTTTCAACCCCCGTGCCTCAATCAGCAGTCTTGACCCTTTGGCCGCATTCGCCCGACCCCATTCTTCCAGCAACTCCAGGCAAGCGTGATCGATGTAGCTCAAGTTATTTAGCGGCACATGCACCGTCACACCCGCTGGAATGCTGCCCAGTACCTGCGTCAACGCCGGCACCTTGAGAAAGGTCGCCGCACCCACCAGACGCAATTCCATTTCCCCATCCTGCGGCAGATCGATCAGGCTGATCTTCAAGCGCGAGGCTTTCCACGCCAGTTTGGCCAAGGTCAGGCCAAAGCCGATCAGCACACCAGTCAGCAGGTCAGTGAAAATGATCGCCAGAGCCGTCGCGGCGTACGTGAACATCGGCATCCGCCCATAGCGACCCAAACCGCGAAAAGCCTTGAGATCGACCAGTTTGAAACCCGTGTAGACCAACACACCGGCCAGGCTCGCTACCGGAATGCTCTGCAGCACGCTCGATAGCAACATCACGAAGGCCAACAGCCACAATCCGTGGAAAATCGTCGAGTAGCGGGTGGTGGCACCGGCCTGGACGTTGGCCGAGCTACGGACTATCACCCCGGTCATCGGCAGCGCACCGAGCAATCCACAAAGCATGTTGCCGACGCCTTGGGCAGACAGTTCGCGATCGAAGTCCGATCGTTGACCGCTGTGCATGCGGTCGACTGCGGCGGCGGACAGCAAGGTTTCGGCGCTGGCGATGAAGGCTACCGCGAAGGCAGCGATCAGCAGCGTGGGGTCAGCCAGGTTCAGCAAGTCCGCAGGTTTCAGCCAGTCGATGGCCTCGGCCAGGTTGGCCGGCACTTCCACTCGTTTGACTTGCAGCGCCAAGGCCAGGCTGATGACGGTGGCCATCCCTACGCCGAGCAGCGCGCCGGGCACGAAGCGCAGGGAATGAGGGCGCAGCTTTTCCCACAGCCACATAACTGCGATCGTTCCCAGCCCGAGCAAACCGGCCTGCCAGCCAAAGGATGGCAACGCCTGAGCCACTGCGGCCGGGAAAGCTGCCAGGTTATCCAGCCCCGAGGGTTTGGGCGTGGCGTCCAGCATCACGTGTATTTGTGACAAAACGATCAATACCCCGATCCCGGCGAGCATGCCGTAGACAACGGCGGGTGCGGTCACGCGAAACCAGCAGCCCAGTTTCAACCGACCGGCGACCAGTTGTAGAAAACCTGCCAACAGCAAGATCGGCCCGAGCATGGCCACGCCATGTTGGCGTACCAGTTCGAACACCAACACCGCCAGGCCTGCTGCCGGTCCGCTGACTTGCAGCGGCGACCCGGCCAGCCAACCGACCACCAGTCCGCCGATGATCCCGGTAATCAGGCCTTTGGCGGGTGGCAGTCCCGAAGCGATGGCGATGCCCATGCACAGGGGCAGGGCGACCAGAAACACGACCACCGAAGCCAACAGCTCCCGTGGCAGCACAGTTTTGAGTTGCGCAGCACGCATGATGATTCTCCCGAAGTTTTCTTCAGGCATGGCGAAGCCAGGCTGCCTGATTGGCAGCCTCGACTGAACCACACGGGTATTTAGGAGGATTTAGAAGCGCGCTTTGGGCGTCGCGACCGGAATAGGCAGGCTGCCATTAAGCGGCAGGAAACAACCCTTGTCGGCGTCGTAGGCTTTTATTTCGCTGGTTTCGATGTTGTAGACCCAACCGTGGATAAACAACTGACCATTGGCCATGCGCGAGGCCACCGAGGGGTGAGTGCGCAAATGCTGCAATTGGGCGATCACATTTTCCTCGGTGAGGATGTGCATGCTTTCGTTTTCATCAGCGCAATTGCAGTTTTCCTGGACCATGGTCTTGGCCACTTCAGCATGCCGCAGCCAGGCTTTGACCGTAGGCATTTTTTCCAGGCTCTGCGGGTTGAGTACCGCGCGCATCGCCCCGCAATCGGAGTGCCCGCAAATGATGATGTGATGCACGCCCAGGGCCAGCACGGCGTACTCGATGGCCGTGGAAACGCCGCCGTTCATTTGCCCGTAAGGTGGCACAACGTTACCGACGTTGCGGGTCACGAAGAGATCGCCGGGGGCGCTGTGGGTGATCAGTTCGGGAACGATGCGCGAGTCGGCGCAGGCGATGAACATGGCTCGCGGGCGCTGGGCCGTAGCGAGTTTCTTGAAGAGTTCTTCCTGTTGCGGAAAGATCTCATGATGAAAATGCAAAAAGCCGTCAACGATATGCTGCAGCGCTGCATCGGCGGTTTCCGCCTCGGGTTGGGCAGAAGCCGACGCAGCCAACGGCTGTTTATCCTTGTCACTCATGATTCATCCTCTTTGGCGGAGTCAGGGATAATCCCGTTTTGTCCGGTATGAAGCCAGTGGCTGTTTAAAAAACATCCAGGTCGTGAAACTCGACCCGTCAGTCACTCGATGAACAAGGTATCCTTCGAATCTTAACTCAAACTGAATAAACCGCTCTAGAACCTGTGTTCCAGGTCACAAAAAACGTGACTGGCCTGGCGCTTTAGCGCTTTGCCCAGTACTCAACCATAGGCCAATTGTCCTCAAATTAACGACATTTGGCGACCCGGCGGACAAAAGGCGTCGCAGTCCAGGTTGAATCCCTCCCGGTGGTTGAGCCCCAGGCGCTTGATGGCTTTGGCAAAACGTTGTGCCAGCAAATCAGCAAATGGACCTTCACCGCGCATGCGCGCGCCGAAACGACTGTCGTACAACTCTCCGCCACGGGTCTGGCGAATAAGGCTAAGGACATGCGCCGCACGTTGCGGGTAGTGGGCCGCCAGCCATTCCTCGAACAGGGGCGCGACTTCCAGGGGCAGGCGCAACATCATGTAGGCGGCGCTTTGTGCCCCGGCAGCATGGGCTTGCGTGAGCAGGTTTTCGATTTCGCTGTCGTTGATCATCGGAATCATGGGAGAACAAAGCACGCCCACCGGGACCCCCGCTTCTCGCAACACCTTGATCGCCCGCAGCCGGGCCTTGGGGGCTGCAGCGCGGGGTTCAAGAATACGCTTGAGCTCGTCGTCCAGCGTGGTGAGGCTGATCATCACTGCCACCAGCCTTTGTCGGGCCAGTTCGGCCAGCAGGTCCAGATCGCGCAGGATCAATGAACCTTTGGTCACGATCGTCACCGGATGACGGTAGCGCAGCAGCACTTCGAGGGTTTGGCGGGTGATCTTGTATTCACGCTCAATGGGCTGGTAAGGATCGGTATTGGACCCCAGGTTGATGGGTGCACATTGATAGCCACGCCTGGAGAGTTGTTCCTCCAGTATGTCCGCCGCATTGGTCTTGGCGATCAGCTTTGTCTCGAAATCCAGGCCTGGCGACATGTCCCAGTAGGCGTGGCTGGGCCGCGCATAGCAATAGATGCAACCGTGCTCGCAGCCGCGATAAGGATTGATCGACCGATCGAAGGGCAGGTCGGGGGAGGTATTGCGCGTGATGATGGTTTTCGCGGTCTCGATGGACACCTCGGTGCCTTGGGTCATCGGCGCTTCCTGAAACCAGCCGTCGTCCTCGGCCACCGAGCGATGGGGGGCGAAGCGATTGTGCGGATTGGTCGCGGTGCCGCGACCGCGAGGGGGCAATGGCGTGTTCATGGGATAGCTCGAGTACTGTATTTATATACAGTACACGGCAGAGGTTCGAGTGACCAGTGCCGTTTGGCAGCTCTTCGACCTGTACTCATAGTCACTGAACGATACATTTCGCGTCTGGTCGATTCGCTCCCCAGGCCGGTATTGTTGCGGTCGCTCCACGCATTGACCTGAGTATTAATTAAAAGGATTTAATTATGTCGATTCTTAATCGTCGCGGTATTTTTTTGCAGAAACTGGGTCCTACTGTCGTCAATCCCAATGAAGTGCTTGTTTCGATGCAGTTCGCATTGAAAGAAGAGGGTTGGGATGCTGGAAATTCCGTGGAAACCACGGCTTTGCTGGACTCCACCACCCTCATCGCATCTTCAAATGATGGAGGGCGATCATTCAAGATCCGTAATTTCAATAAAGATATCGATGGTGACGGCGATATTGACGCCGAAGACATGGTGAAGCTGCTGGCGCTGGCCAAGGCCTATGTCAGCATTGCCGCGCCTTGACTGAAACTTGATCAGTAACACCTCTCACAGCGTTGCGCCATGAGAGGTGCCGCTTACTGCTCAGTGCTGCTCGTCAGGTTTTTTCTTCAGTTTCGGATTCGGAAAAAACTGCACGGCCTGAACCTTGGTGTCCGCAGGCTTGAGTGCGGAAGTGTTGACCCGGGTGCCGAGTTCCTTGGGTACGGACAGACCTTGTTCGTTGAGCGTATCGGAATAACCGCAGGCAACGCACTCGCGATGCGGTACATCGTCTTCACTCCACATCATCAATTTGTCCGGCTCGCTGCAGGCCGGGCAAACCGCGCCGGCGATAAAGCGTCGTTTGGTAATCACAGGACCCTCACTCATGCTGCCGCGCCCTCACTCAGGCCGCTGTGGCGCAAGAGTGCGTCAATCGAAGGCTCACGGCCACGGAAGTCGACGAACAGCACCATCGGCTCCTGAGAACCGCCGCGCGCCAGGATCGCTTCACGGAACGCACGGCCAGTCTCGGCATTGAGCACGCCTTCTTCCTCGAACCTGGAGAAGGCATCGGCCGAGAGTACTTCAGCCCATTTGTAGCTGTAGTAACCCGCTGCATAACCGCCAGCGAAAATGTGCGCGAAGCTGTTAGGGAAACGGTTGTAGGCCGGAGGGCGCATCACCGATACCTCGTCGCGTACACCTTCAAGCACTTGCAACACGCTGCGACCGTCGCCGTGGGTGGCATGCAGTTCGAAGTCGAACAGCGAGAACTCCAGTTGGCGGACCATCATCAGGCCGGACTGGAAGTTTTTCGCCGCAAGCATCTTCTGCAGCAGGTCCTGTGGCAATGGTTCGCCGGTTTCATAGTGACCGGAGATCAGCGCCAGCCCCTCGGGCTCCCAGCACCAGTTTTCCATGAATTGGCTGGGCAACTCGACCGCGTCCCAGGCCACGCCGTTGATGCCGGACACGCCGGCGTGTTCGACGCGGGTCAGCAGGTGATGCAGGCCATGACCGAACTCGTGGAACAGGGTAGTGACTTCATCGTGGGTCAGCAGCGCAGGCTTGCCGCTGTCGGCCGGAGTGAAGTTGCACACCAGGTTGGCCACCGGGCTCTGCAGCACGCCCTCGGCGGTGCGACGACGATCACGGGCACCGTCCATCCAGGCACCGCCGCGTTTATTGGCACGGGCGTACAGGTCGAAGAAGAAGCGGCCGATGTGCTGGCCGTTTTCCTTGATCTCGAACAGGCGTACATCCGGGTGCCAGGTGTCGAAGCCTTTCTGTTCGGCGATCTCGATGCCATACAGACGCTGAACGATGGCGAACAGGCCACTGAGCACCTTGTCGATCGGGAAGTACGCGCGCAGGGCTTCCTGGGCAACGCTGTAACGTTGCTCGCGAAGTTTTTCGCCGTAGAAACCGCTGTCCCAGCTTTGCAAATCCGGGCAGCCTTGTTCGGCGGCGTAAGCCTTGAGCTGTTCCAGATCCTGGGCGGCGAACGGTTTGCTGCGCTTGGCAAGGTCGCGCAGGAAACTCAGCACCTGATCGCTCGATTCAGCCATTTTGGTGGCCAGGCTCAGCTGCGAGAAGCTGGCGAAGCCCAGCAGTTTTGCCAGTTCCTGACGCAGATCGAGGATTTCCTCCATGACCGGACCGTTGTCGTTCTGGCCGGCATTCGGGCCCTGGTCCGACGCGCGGGTGCAGTAGGCAGCGTAGACTTCTTCGCGCAGGGCACGGTCGTGGGCGTAGGTCATCACCGCGTAGTAGCTCGGGAATTCCAGGGTGATCAGCCAGCCATCGAGGTCCTTGGCTTGCGCGGCAGCGGCCATTTGCGCCTTGGCCGAGTCGGTCAAGCCGGCGAGCGCGGCCTCGTCGGTGATGTGCTTGGTCCAGGCTTGGGTCGCATCCAGCAGCTGGTTGGAGAAGCGACTGCCCAGCTCCGACAATTTGCTCTGTACCTGGGCGTAACGCTTCTGCTCGGCTTCCGGCAGGTCGATACCCGACAGACGGAAATCGCGCAGGGCATGTTCCAGGATAGTTTTCTGCGCTACGTCGAAACCGGCGGCTTCCGGGCTGTTGGCCAAGGCTTCATAGGCCTGGAACAATTCACGATTCTGGCCCATTTCGGTGGAGTAGGCGCTCAAGGCCGGCAGGCAAGCCTCATAGGCCTCGCGCAGTTCGGCGCTGTTGCACACGGCATTTAAATGGCTGACCGGGCTCCAGGCTGCACCCAGGCGGTCATTTAGCTCGTCCATTGCCAGAACCAGGCCGGCCCACGTAGGTTGTTTGCCCTGGGTCTTGAGGATCTCGATAATGGCGGCGCGGTTGTCAGCCAGGATCTGTTCAATGGCCGGTTGCACGTGCTCGGCACGGATCGCGGAGAACGGCGGCAGGTCGTAGGACTGCAAAAGAGGGTTGTTCACGCTCACGGTTGGCACCTTGGCTGGGAAGAAACATGCAGCCATCTTAATTACAATCGACGCTCACCGCAGCTATCAGCAACAGAGAGAAACCCTATCGTGAACCTTCGCAAGTATCAGAATCACACGCCAATGCTCGGCAAGGGCGCTTTTGTCGATGGCTCGGCGGTAGTGATCGGCGATGTCGAGATCGGCGAAGACAGCTCGGTCTGGCCGTTGACGGTGATTCGCGGTGACATGCACCGCATCCGCATCGGTGCGCGCACCAGCGTGCAGGATGGCTGCGTGCTGCACATCACCCATGCCGGGCCGTTCAACCCCGACGGTTTCCCGTTGCTGATTGGCGACGACGTTACGATCGCCCACAAAGTCATGCTGCATGGCTGCACCGTGGGCAACCGGGTATTGATCGGCATGGGCAGTATCGTCATGGACGGTGCAGTGGTCGCCGACGACGTCATTATTGGTGCCGGTAGCCTGGTACCTCCGGGTAAGCGCCTGGAAAGCGGTTTCCTGTATGTGGGCAGCCCGGTGAAACAGATCCGACCGCTGACCGATAAGGAGCGGGCCTTTTTCACCTACAGCGCGGCGAACTACGTGAAGCTCAAGGACCTGCATCTGGCCGAAGGCTACGACCGACTCTGAATCACCTCGCTCTTGCCCAGGAATATTCATGCATTACCAAACCGTTCTGTTCGACCTTGATGGCACCCTGACCGACCCGCGCGAAGGCATTACCCGTTCGATTCAGTTTGCCCTGGGCAAGCTGGGGATCGATGAGCCCGACCTGACCAAACTCGAGCACTTCATCGGCCCGCCCTTGTTGCAGGCCTTCATGCAGTTCTATGACTTCGACGAGGCCAAGGCCTGGGCGGCGGTGAACTTCTACCGAGAACGCTTCAAGGTCACCGGACTGTACGAAAACCGCGTATTCGACGGTGTCACACCATTGTTGGAAATGCTCGGCGGACAAGGGCGACAGTTGTACATTGCAACCTCCAAACCCTGGGTTTTCGCCCGGGAAATCGCCCGGCATTTCGACTTCGCCAAGCATTTCAAAGTGATTTACGGCAGCGAGCTGGACGGCACCCGGACCAACAAAATAGAGCTGATCGCCCACCTGGTGGCTGAGGAGGGCCTGGATCCGGCCCATACCCTGATGATCGGCGACCGCAAGCACGACCTGATTGGCGCGCGCAGCAATGGCCTGGATGCGGCAGCTGTGGGTTACGGGTTTGGCAGTCGGGAAGAGTTGAGTGCCGAAGCACCGACCTATCACTTTGAAACGCTGGATGAGATGCATCAGGCGTTTTTGCAGCGTTGATCAGAACGCCTTCGCGAGCTCGCTCACACAGTAGATGTGTGAAATTCACATCCGCTGTGGGAGCGAGCCTGCTCGTGAAGAGGGCCTCACCACCGCCGAAGATTCATGATCCAGCCAAATTCTTCAGCGCCGCCTTGCGCTCATCAACCGGCAACGCCCCCAACTTCTCGACCTGCGTATAAAACCTCAGCCAATCCCCACCCTCCTGCTTGAACAGCGCCGCAAATGCCGGCACCCACTGGTCGTACAGGCCAAACGGCAGTAACCGGGCATTGTTCATCGGCGCGTTGATCCACGCGTCGTAACGTTTGTCCCCGGCCCATCGACTATCACGCAGCTGGCGGTATTCGCCGCGCAGGCGCTCGAATTCCGCCGCTTTACGCTGGCGCATTTGCTCAGGGGGCAGCGGCAGGCTGTACAGTTCTTCCAGCCGGGTGCGCGTATCCAGGACCAGCTGGATGAACTGATCCCGTTGTTGCGACAGCAAGGTGCTGTCCGGCGGCAGGCTGCGAAACGCCCGCCATTGGCGGGTGCCTTCCTGCTCGACGAAGGTGGCGAATGACTCGTTGAACTCGGTGTCGTCCTTCACGTAAACGCGCTGATGAGCGAGCTCATGAAAGATCAGCGTGGCCAGGCGTTCATCGCCCCAGCCCATCATGGAATTCATGATCGGATCGTTGAACCAGCCCAAGGTCGAATAGGCCTCTACGCCACCGATGGACACGTCCATGCCTTGCAAGCGTTGCAGCGCCGCTTCACCGCGGGCCGCACCCTGACTGTAATAGCCGCGATAGGCCACGCAACCCGCAATGGGGAAGCAATGGTTTTGTGGCTCCAGGGAAAATTCCGGTGTGACAAACACGTTCCAGACTACATACGGACGGCCAATGTCAGCATACAGACGGTAACTCTGGTTATCCGGCAGGTGCAGTTGCTCGCTGGCGAAGGTCCGGGCCCTTTGTGATTGGGTCAGGTGCGCACGCAGTTTCTCATCGCGCTGTGGATCGGCAATCACCCGGACCACAGGCTCCCGAGCCCGCAGCAACTGCAGCTGACCGCTGGCCAGCTGACTGTAGTAGCTGATGCTGGAACAACCGTTGAGTAACAAAAACAACATACCCGGAAACAAAATGCGCAAAACGCGATCAAGTAACCGATGGCTTCGACGCGGCCTGATCAAAATAAAAAATCCCTGGAGAGTCTGCTCGCAAGACTATCCCGCTTGACTGGAGCTCCGCTATGCGCAAGTTGATGCTGACGGGAGGCCTGCTGACGCTGGCCGGGTGTGCTGGATTCGGATTACCTCACCATGATCCGACGCAAGCATGGATCGATCTGGAATCGCATCAGGAGGACACGGCCCTGCTGGCGCTGGAGGTGGACAATAAGGCGGCCGCCGACAAGCGCTATTTCGAAGTTCAGCCCGGCAGCCATGAGCTGACTGTGCGCTACCAGTTCCCGGTGCAGCCCACCAATATCGGTCCCGATGCCCAACCACTTTGGCGTGATTGCCAGATGAACGTGAAATTCAACGATTTCAACGCGGGCGAGCGCTATCAACTGCAAGCGGGGAATATCGGCTTCCGGCCATGGGCCAAGCTTTACGATCAACAGCGAAAAGTGATTGGCCAGGGAACACCGGCCGGCTGCCAACGGACCTGATCGACGCTATTCTGAATATCCTGACATTGGGATATTCATCATGCGCAGGTTGATGCTGTTTCTCACTGCAAGTGCAGTCGCCGGCTGTTCGACGCCGATGCCGGCGGCCAATCCGCACATGGCGTGGGTCGACTTCTCTACGCCATTCCCCAACGATAAATTGCTGATGGCCGAGCGATTGGATAACCAACGCTTGCGTGACGGGCGTTTTTTCCAAGTCACCCCTGGTCGCCACGAGCTGACCGTGCGCTTCGATTTTGAAGTGCCAGGTGGAGGCTCGGACATGTTAAACGGTTCCACGGAGCGGCTTTGCTACATGATCATCAAATACGATCATTTCGAAGCCGGTCAGCGTTATTTGCTACAAGCCCGCTCCATGGCGTTCACCCCTGAAGCACGCCTATATAACGCAAAACGCGAGATCGTCGCCGAAGAGAGTCAGATCAACTGTGTACCTTAAGACCGGTCAGCGGTCATTTTTCTGATAGATGATTTTCTTTGTGCCGCCATCGCACGAGCCGACGACCATGTTCTGATCGTGCACTTCATCATTCGTAACGATTTCCAGAGTGTAGGACGTTACCCCTCGGGCCTGGATCTTTGCTTCGATTTCGGCCTTGAGTTCTTCACAGGGCTTTGGTGCCGCCAGGACCGAAGTGGCGAGGCCGCAACAGATAACCGCCAAGGCAAAACGTTTCATGGTTGAAGCTCCTTGAGGCAGCGCGCACAGGTCATGCGTTTTTGCTGCTGTCATTTATTCGACAGCAGTTTTACCGGGCAAATCGGCCATAACGCAAAAAAAGATCGCCAACTTCGGACGATCTTTTATTGCTCTACTCCGGATTCAATTGACCAAAGTCGCATCCAGGCTGATTTTCGCATTCAGCACTTTGGAGACCGGGCAGCCCTCTTTGGCCTTGTTGCTCAGCTCATCAAACTGTGCCTGGCTGGCGCCGGGGATTTTTGCCTTGAGAATCAACTTCACCGCCGTGATCGCAAAACCACCCTCTACCTGATCCAGGGTCACTTCGGCGTTGGTATCGATGCTGTCGGCCTTTAGGCCCGCCTCGCCGAGAATCATGGAAAACGCCATCGAGAAACAGCCCGCGTGGGCTGCGCCGATCAGCTCTTCCGGGTTGGTGCCCTTGCCGCCTTCAAAGCGGGCCTTGAAGCCGTACGGCGCCTCCCTGAGTACACCGGTTTCGGTGGAAATCGAGCCGATGCCGGTTTTCAGATCACCTTCCCAGTGGGCCGATGCTTTCTTTGTGATAGCCATGCCTGTCTCCTCAAGATCCGGCGCGAAGCGTCACGCCGTTGTGGTTTCGCTCGCTAGGGTTCTGAGGATAGACCGGGCAGCAAAGTTCAGCGCATCTGATCGCTGCGCCATTTTGTCAGTAAATTTCACCGTGCTATTGAAACTCGGGTATATGCCCTCATTGCATGAAACACGCTTATGGATTCGGCAGGTTTTCGTTTGCAACAAGAAACCTGCGCCCTCAATTGGAGAAGCAGGTTTATGAAACGACTGTCCGATATCAAGTTTTCGACCCTCGACCTGGTGCCCGTGCGGGAAAACGGCAGCGCGGCCCAGTCGTTGCGCAACTCGCTGGACCTGGCGCAACACGTCGAGAAATTCGGCTATAACCGCTTTTGGGTGGCCGAACACCACAACATGGATGGCATCGCCAGTTCCGCGACCTCCGTGCTGCTCGGCTATCTGGCCGGCGGTACATCGACCATTCGAGTCGGTTCCGGCGGGATCATGCTGCCCAACCATGCGCCGCTGGTGATCGCCGAACAATTTGGCACGCTTGAAAGCCTGTATCCGGGGCGCATCGACCTGGGGCTTGGCCGAGCGCCCGGTTCCGACCAGATGACGGCCCGTGCACTGCGCCGCGAGCGCTCCGGCAGCGCCGATGATTTCCCCGAAGATGTGGCCGAACTGATGCGTTATCTCGGCCCGCGCACGCCGGACCAGCGAATCATCGCGATGCCGGGCACCGGTACCAATGTCCCGATCTGGCTGCTGGGCTCAAGCCTGTTCAGCGCGCAGTTGGCAGGCGAACGCGGTTTGCCCTACGCCTTCGCGTCGCACTTCGCTCCGCGCTTCATGCATGAGGCGATTCGTGTCTACCGCAATCATTTCAAGCCGTCGGCCGTGCTGGACAAGCCTTACGTGATGCTCGGCGTGCCGCTGGTAGCCGCCGACACGGACGAACAGGCGGACTATCTGGCGACCTCGGTCTTCCAGCGCATTCTCGCCCTGATGCGTGGCCAGAGCCTGGTACAACGTCCGCCAGTGAAAACCATGGAGGGGTTGTGGCTGCCTCATGAGAAAGAAGCCGTCAGTGATTTCCTCGGGCTGGCGATGATCGGCAGCCCGCAAAAAATCCGCGCCCGGCTGGAAGTGCTGATCGAGCAAACCCAGGCCGACGAGCTGATTTTCACCTGCGACCTGTACGAACACGCGGATCGTCTGCATTCCTATGAGCTGCTGGCGCAGGTCATGAAGGGCTGATCAGGCTAACCGCAAAAAGCCGATGCGATGGCATCGGCTTTTTGTTTGCAATCGGTTGGGGCTAACGTTTGTAGACTATTTCCTTGCTGCCCTTCTCGCAGGTACCGACGATTTTTCCGCCAGACGCATTGCCTTTATCGACAATCTCCAGCGAATAACCGGAAACGCCCTTGGCATCGAGCTTTGCTGCGATCTCGGCTTTCAATTCCTCGCAATTTTTGCCGTTATCAGCAAAGGCAGTACCCGCCAGGCTCAACAAGCCTACCGCCAAAATAAACTTCTTCATCGGTCGCATTCTCTGGTCGGATCAAAAAAAGGCATCCAGCCATTGGCCGGAAACGCATCTAGCGCATTGCCATTCCCTATGGCACTCGGCCAGCGCGCAAGTTCAGAAGACTAGACCAACCTCAGCTACTGGCAATCCGGAAGCCGACCTTGAGCGTCACCTGGAAGTGCGCAGCCTTGCCGTCCTTGATATGGCCGCGGGTTTCGGTCACTTCAAACCATTCCATGTACTTGAGACTCTTGTTGGCTTCGGCCAGGGCGTTGTTGATCGCGTCTTCGATACTGCTGGTGGATGAGCCGACGAGTTCGACTTTCTTATAGGTGTGATGGTCAGTCATGGCGTTCTCCTTAGGGTGTGAATTACAGCCTAGCAGTGATTTTCTGTCTTACTTCCTTCGGTCGGTGCGACATGGACCTTCACATTTACTGCACTTTCTCGAGTCCCTGAAGTCCCAACCAACACACGCCACTCATCAACAATGCAGGAGAGCCACCATGGCCAACAGCTCGTTACGTAAAGCCTCATTGCAAAGCATGGAAGCGGAGATCGAGAGTCTGCTCAAATCCTTGGAAAGCCTGAAGGACGACGCCTCGGACGAGTCGCGTAAAACCCTCAAGGTGCTTAAAGGCAATGCCGAGAACGCCTTGAGGCATTCGCGTCATCTGCTCACCGATGCCTATGAAGAGGTCAAGGTGAAAACCCGTGAAACCGGTATTGCCACTCGGGACTACGCGCAGGAGCACCCCTGGACGACAGCCGGGGTTGCCGTCGGTGCTCTGGGTCTGCTGGCGGCCTACCTGCTGTTTAAACGCGGGGAATGATCGGTCTGGCGCAGCTCATTCTTGAGCCATTGCGCCAGTTGCCTGGCGCGCCCATCCGCGGCGCGCTTGGGTAACCACAGGGCCAGGTGAGCGGGGGTTTCGCAAAATCCCCAAGGGGCGACCAGCCGACCCGCCTTCAAGTCCTCCGCCACCAACGGCTCGGGGGCAATCGCCACGCCCAGCCCGGCCACGGCGGCTTCCAGCAAGTAATACAAATGCTCGAAACCCTGACCGTATTTCAACGCCTTGGCGTCGAGGCCGCTTTGCTGCGCCCAACTGGGCCAGGCTTGCGGACGCGAAGTGGTGTGTAGCAACGACTCATTGAGCAGTGCGGTGGCCGGAGCCGTTTGCAGACGCTCATAACCGACGAACCGTGGGCTCATGACCGGGCCGATCCGTTCGCTGGCCAATTCGAATACTTGCATATCCGCGGGCCAAGGCGGTTCGGCAAACACCAACAGGGCGTCCAGGCCCGGGCGACGGGGATCCAGGTCGCCTTCGCCAGCGGACAGGTGCAGGCGCAGGTCGGGCAGGTCAGCGTTGAGCCGTCCAAGGCGCGGAATGAACCAGCGCGCCAGCAGGCTTCCCGAGCAGCCAAGGACGAATGGCGCATCGGCGGTGCTTTGCGTGAGCTCAGCGCACACGGTGCGCAAGCGCTCGAACGCTTCGGCGCTGGCATCACGCAAGCGCATGCCGGCATCTGTGAGTTTCAGGCCGCGCCCGTCCTTGATGAACAGACTCACACCGAGGTGTTCTTCGAGCACTTTCAGCTGCCGGCTGACCGCACCATGGGTGACGTGCAGCTGTTCGGCAGCCTGACTGACGCTGTTTAGCCGGGCCGTGGCTTCGAAGGCGCGCAAGGCGTTCAGCGGTGGGAGGTCATGGCTCATGTGATCTGTGAGTTTTCCTGACAGGTTGTAGCGATCTTATCGGTTTTCAGCTCAGGGCGTCAGGGGTAGAGTGAAGCCCATTATCTTCCTACGCAATTCAACTGGAGCGCCCCATGACCCAGACTAATCTGCGCAACGGCCCTGACGCCAACGGCCTGTTTGGCGCGTTCGGCGGCCGTTATGTTGCCGAAACCCTGATGCCGTTGATCCTCGACCTGGCCCGTGAATACGAAGCGGCCAAGGAAGATCCGGCCTTCAAGGAAGAGCTGGCCTATTTCCAGCGCGATTACGTCGGTCGTCCTAGCCCGCTTTATTTCGCCGAGCGCCTGACCGAATTCTGTGGCGGCGCAAAGATTTATCTCAAGCGTGAAGAGCTCAACCACACCGGCGCGCACAAGATCAACAACTGCATCGGCCAGATACTGCTGGCGCGGCGCATGGGCAAAAAACGCATCATCGCCGAAACCGGCGCGGGCATGCATGGCGTGGCGACTGCCACAGTGGCCGCGCGTTTTGGCCTGGACTGCGTGATCTACATGGGCACCACCGACATCGAGCGCCAGCAGGCCAACGTGTTTCGCATGAAGCTGCTGGGCGCCGAAGTGATTCCGGTGGTGGCCGGTACCGGCACTCTCAAGGATGCGATGAACGAAGCCCTGCGCGACTGGGTGACCAACGTCGACAGTACCTTCTACCTGATCGGCACCGTGGCCGGTCCGCACCCTTACCCGGCGATGGTTCGCGACTTCCAGGCCGTTATCGGCAAGGAAACCCGTGACCAGCTGCAAGCCCAGGAAGGCCGCCTGCCGGACAGCCTGGTGGCCTGCATCGGCGGAGGTTCCAACGCCATGGGCCTGTTCCACCCGTTCCTGGACGACAAGAGCGTCGAGATCATCGGCGTTGAAGCGGCCGGCTATGGCATCGAGACCGGCAAGCACGCGGCCAGCCTGAACGGCGGCGTACCGGGTGTACTGCACGGCAACCGCACCTTCCTGTTGCAGGACGACGATGGCCAGATCATCGACGCCCATTCGATCTCCGCTGGCCTCGACTACCCGGGCATCGGCCCGGAACACGCCTGGTTGCATGACATCGGCCGCGTCCAGTACACCTCGGTGACTGACGACGAAGCGCTGGCGGCATTCCACCAGTGCTGCCGCCTGGAAGGGATCATTCCTGCCTTGGAAAGCGCCCATGCGCTGGCTGAAGTGTTCAAGCGCGCGCCGACCCTGCCCAAGGATCACCTGATGGTGGTCAACCTGTCGGGGCGTGGCGACAAGGACATGCAGACCGTGATGCACCATATGGAACAATCTAAGCAGGAGAAACACTGATGAGCCGCCTGCAAACGCGTTTTGCCGAACTCAAGGAACAGAATCGCGCCGCCCTGGTGACCTTCGTCACCGCTGGCGACCCGGGCTATGACACCTCGCTGGCGATCCTCAAGGGCCTGCCAGCCGCAGGCGCCGACGTGATCGAGCTGGGCATGCCCTTCACCGATCCGATGGCTGACGGCCCGGCGATCCAGCTGGCCAACATCCGTGCCCTGGGCGCCAAGCAGAACCTGGCGAAAACCCTGGAAATGGTGCGTGAGTTCCGCAAGGACAACAACGAAACGCCGCTGGTGCTGATGGGGTACTTCAACCCGATCCATAAATACGGCGTGCCGCGGTTCATTGCCGAAGCGAAAGAGGCCGGCGTCGACGGCCTGATCGTTGTCGACATGCCGCCCGAGCATAACGGCGAACTGTGCGACCCGGCCCAGGCCGCGGGCATCGATTTCATCCGCCTGACCACACCGACCACTGATGATGTGCGTCTGCCGACCGTGCTCAATGGCAGCTCCGGGTTTGTCTACTACGTATCGGTGGCCGGTGTGACCGGTGCCGGTGCGGCAACCCTGGAGCACGTCGAAGAAGCGGTTGCGCGTCTGCGTCGCCATACCGACCTGCCGATCAGCATCGGCTTCGGCATTCGTACGCCTGAGCAAGCGGCGAACATCGCGCGTCTGGCTGATGGCGTGGTAGTGGGTTCGGCATTGATCGATCAGATCGCCAATGCCACGACACCGGACCAAGCGGTCGATGGCGTGCTGAGCTTGTGCTCGGCGTTGGCCGATGGTGTGCGTAAGGCCCGTGTCAGCTGAAGATAAAGTTCCTGATACAGAGGAATTAGAGCCTCGCGACACAGACTAACCAGCAAGACCGAGGGCTTCAGGACTACGTTCTGAAGCCCTTTTTTACGGCAACTGCAAACCACCCGACGCTTTGTGCAACTTGCGCAGGTGTTCGCCAATCTGCTTCACATTGGCTTCGTTGGCCGCCATTTCTGCTGCACGGTCTGGATCGAGCAGCGCCCTGACTTCCTTGTCCAGGTCCCCGGTCAACACCTGAAGCTGTTTCTGCCGCAGGCTGGTTTCCGATTCCAGGCGTTGCCATTCAGCAGGTTGCGGCAGGCCATAGCCGCCGCTGCCGAGCAATTCCGCCGGACGACTGAGGAAACCGCTGTTGTCGAGAATCTGCCTCAAGGTCGCGTTGGCTTTGTCCATTCCGCCGTTTTTCAGCTCGCGGGCCCCCAGGTAACGTTGTTTCACCTCGTCTTGGGCCAGAAGCAACTGCTGGCGATAACTGGCCTGTTCGAGCAAGAGCAAGGCTGCGCTGGTGCGCAAATCTGCCTGATCGAACCATTGCCGGCGCTCTGCTGCACTCAGGGACAGCCAGTCTTCAACCTTTTCCTGTTTGATCGGCAGGCGCTTTCGCAATACTTCGAACATCGCTTGGTAGCGATCGCGGAAAGAGTCAAAGCGGTAACCCAGGCGAAGTGCTTCACGCGGGTCGTCCAGCACGCTGGTATCCGCCAGCCCGCGGCCCTTCAACACTTCCAGCAGCCCATTGGGCATGATGTTGTCCAGAGCCACCAGTTTTGCGTTGTTGGTGCCGCCACGCAGTAACTTCAGCTCTTCTACAGCGCAGTTGTTCGACAGGAAGAAGTAGTTGCCGTCATAACTCCAGTGCATCTCGGCGGCACGTTCCACCACGTTTTCAATCTCGTCTCGAGACAGGTTCAGCGGCACGGAGGCAAGGCTGCGCAGCTCGGTCTTGGTGTATTCGTCGATCACCTGGGCCAGGGGCAGCACGAACAGGCGTGACGGGTATTTACCCACCAGGCCATCCCAGCTCGATAGCTGTACGTCGCCCACGAACGCGCGGTAGGACAGTACCAGGTGCTGGTCCAGGTCGAGGCGGCAATCTGGCCCGCGGGGCCGGCCCGGTGCGCAAATCACCAGACGCAACATGCTGTGGCCCCAACGGCTCACCCAGTTCTGGTTGGCCTCTGCCAAGAGATAGTCGACGGCGTAGACCCGCTCCGGATCAACCTGGCCCAGGGGCGTCTTGGCGAAGTCATTGCCCGCGTTGAGGAATGCGAAAGTCTTGGCGCACTCGCTTTTGGCGGCGGGTGCCCAGCCGAAGTGCTCCTTGTAGTAGCGGTACAGCGCAGGGCGACGACAGGCGTAGCTCGGGTCGAGGAGGAAATACTCCATGTTGACCGCGACAAATTCCTTCGGGCTGCTGATCTCGTAGATGTCCGGGCTGCGGGCGATCTGGCGATTGTGCTGTTCGCGCTCGCCACGCCGGCCAACGTATTGCTGCCAACCGGCGAGGTCAAGCAGGCGCGGGTCGTCGCTGAGGGTGAAGCGGCGGCCGGATTGGCCCCGGCATTGGTCAGGAATGCCCACCAGCCCCGAGCTGCTCTCCTGGCGGGTGCAGCGTTGAATCAGTGCGCGCTCCGCATTCGGCCACAGGCGTGCGCGGTCATAAATGTGGGTCAGTTCGTGCAATACCGTGGCGAGTAGTTCCCGGCGCACGGTGCCATGGGGGCGATTGGTCTTCTTGGTCGCCGCACTGCCGTCGGTGAGGCTGGCCAGCAGCTTTCGATTCAGGTCGAGTTCGGATACCGGCGAGGCCTGGCCATAGGCATCGCTGCGCATGCCGTCGGTCCAGCCGACGTCGATGCGCCGGTCGAGTTGCTCGATAAACCGCGGCGGCAATGCCTGCATCGCTTCATCCAGCAACGCCTGGCTGGCGTGCTGTTGCGCGGGGCTCAGGCCTTCGGTCTTGAGGTGCAGTTGGAGGTCGGCGTGGGCCGTGTTGCCAAACAGCAGCACGACCCCGGCCAACAGCAAGGCAGCTGGAGACCTCACAGTGCGAGGATGGCTTCGGCGAGATCCTGGTCACTGGCATCGCGGGCTTGCGGAACGCGAGTGCGCAACAAGTTGAGAGCCGATTCCAGGTGTGCGCCACGAATATCGCCGTTGCTGGCGACGAAGCTGGCGGCATCGTCCTGGGCTTCGCGGACGATTTTCGAGTCGCGGATCGACGTCGTGGTGTCGGAAGTGAAATCCAGTGTGCGCTGGGTGGCACGAATGAGGATGTTGCTGGTGGCAACCAGGGTTTGGGCCTGGGCCACATCAGCCAACAACAGCAGGCCAAGGGTGGCAACTATCAGCGGGTTACGCATGGAACGACTCCGGAGGAACTTGGGATAACTATTGGACGAGAATTGCCTGTGCCAGTTCAAGGTCGCTGGCATGAAGTTTTGGCTGGGTCTGGCGCAGGAAAACCAGGGCCGACTCCAGTCGAACGCCTCTCATTTGACCATCACTGGCGATGAATGCTGCGGCATCATCACGGGCGGCGATGAGCAGTTTATGGTCGAAAGGGGCAGAGGTCACCAGGCTTGAGGCATAACTGCTGGCCACAACGCCTTGAGTAGACAGGTTGAACGCGTCGAAGGCATGGACCGCCCCCGAGTAGCTGGCTGCAAGTAAGACAGGAGCAATGATCAGATGTGAAAGAAAACGCATGAGACTCGACAGTTGAAAGTGAGTCCCAAGGCTAGCGCAAGGGCCGGGCTAGAGCCAGCGCGCAAACATGGGGACACGGCAAGCGTGTCCCCCATCAGGCCAACGCTTAGATGGTCAGGATGGCCTGGGCCAATTGTGCGTCGGTTGCGTTCAGCTGTGGAGCCTGATGGCGAATGTGATCGAGCGCGCTTTCCAGTTTTACGCCACGGATGTTGCCTTCACTGGCGACGAAGCTGGCGGCGTCGTCACGGGCCGCGAGTACGATCTTGTCGTCCTTGAACGAAGACGTGACGTCGGACGTCGCGTCGGAGGTGGCTTTGAGTGCACCGACGACGGCATCGGTGGTCACGATGAAGCTGGTGGCGTGGGCATTGGCCGCCACGGCAAGCAAGGCTGCAGCGCTGAGCAGACGAAGACGGGACATGGTGTAACTCCTTTGGATAAGACGATAAAGAGGTGGCGCAGTGTCTGATGATCAGACGCCAGACACTCGGGGGGCGCCACGTTCTGGTTTGATATTAGGCCTGGGCAGGGCGTTTCGAACAGCCTATATGAGAAAAGGTTGCTGGAAATCAGTTTGAACAGATGAAAAGCCGTCGAGTAACTGTATCGGCCTAATCTGTAGATAGAAAAACTGTACTGGTCGTGCGCGAACGGTCTCTGAAACGACAAAGCCCGTCGTGGTTTCCCACGACGGGCTTTGTTTGTTCAATTCGGGTTGCTGGCGGTGGACCGTGCAGGTCAGAGCCAGCGAGCTGCTTAGCGCCAGAACGGCTTGCTCAGCTCTTCGTAGCGTTGTGCTTCGCTAATCCCGGCATCTGCCAGCAGACGCGAATCCAGGCGAGCCAGTTGGTGGCGGCTGGAGATGCGGCGCTGCCACAGCATCAGGTTGGCGATAACGCGCAGAGGCATGGAAGCCTGGGTTTTTGCAGCGGTGTCTTCGAAGAACAGCTCGGAACTGAGTGTACGTTCCATGGTTTACATCCTTCCGCTTATGGCGGGATTAGGTAGTGGCTTGACTGGTGCCCATGATCCTCTCGTTTGCCTAGTCTCTGTAGATACAGTTCATCTGTATTGTGAGAGCTCAGTTAACTGTTTATAGGCGGTGTACTGGTCGAAAATGAAGCAACTGTACCTGTCTGCGCCATTGTGGTGCATTTTTGCTCTTTTGGTCGATGGATGTAGGATAATTCAGTAGGAAATGACCGGTACAGCAGTACAGTTTTTGGCGAGATTCTGCTTGGCAACGGCAAGCTGACCAAACTGTGTTTGTGTCAGCTGCCATCTGTACCAATTACACGGCGATCATTCTTCCGGTTTCTTCCAGGTTCATGTGCCAGCTCAGTGCATCACGCAGGATATGCGGGGTGTGCCCGCCGATTGCGCAGGCCGCCGTGAAGTAGTCGTTCAGGGCCTGGCGGTAATCCGGGTGTACGCAGTTGTCGATGATGACGCGTGCGCGTTCCCGGGGTGCCAGGCCGCGCAGGTCCGCCAGGCCAACTTCGGTGACGAGGATGTCCACGTCATGTTCTGTATGGTCGACGTGGCTGACCATGGGGACCACGCTGGAAATCGCCCCGCCCTTGGCGATGGACTTGGTCACGAAGATGGCCAGGTGCGCGTTGCGCGCGAAGTCACCCGAGCCGCCGATGCCGTTCATCATCCGCGTGCCGCAGACGTGGGTGGAGTTGACGTTGCCATAGATATCGAACTCAAGGGCGGTGTTGATGCCAATAATGCCGAGGCGACGGACCACTTCAGGGTGGTTGGAAATTTCCTGCGGGCGCAACACCAGTTTGTCCTTGTAGCGCTCCAGGTTGCCGAACACGTCGGCGTTGCGCCGGCTCGACAGGGTGATCGAGCTACCGGATGCAAAGCTCAGCTTGCCGGCATCGATCAGGTCGAACGTCGAGTCCTGCAGCACCTCGGAGTACATGGTCAGGTCTTCGAAAGGCGAATCGATCAGGCCGCACATCACCGAGTTGGCGATGGTGCCGATACCGGCTTGCAGCGGGCCGAGCTTGTTGGTCATGCGCCCCGCGCTGACTTCCTGCTTGAAGAAGTCGATCAGGTGATCGGCGATGGCTTGGGTATCCACGTCCGGTGGCAGCACGGTGGACGGGGAGTCGGACTGATGGGTGACCACGATCGCGACGATCTTCTCCGGCGGGATCGGGATGGCGGTGCTACCAATGCGATCATCGACCTTGACCAGGGGAATCGGCGTACGGGTCGGACGATAGGTCGGAATATAGATGTCGTGCAGGCCTTCGAGGTTCGGGTTGTGCGCCATGTTGATCTCGACGATCACGTGCTTGGCGAAGATCGCGAAGCTGGCCGAGTTGCCCACGGACGTGGTCGGCACGATATGGCCTTGCTCGGTGATGGCGACGGCTTCGATCACCGCGATGTCCGGCAGCTTCAATTGCTGATTGCGCAGTTGCTCGACGGTTTCCGAGAGGTGCTGGTCGATGAACATCACCTCGCCGGCGTTGATCGCCTTGCGCAGGGTGCTGTCCACCTGGAACGGCATGCGACGCGACAATACGCCGGCCTCGGTGAGCTGTTTGTCGAGGTCGTTGCCCAGGCTGGCGCCGGTCATCAGGCTGATCTTCAGCGGTGTGACCTTGGCCCGTTCGGCCAGCGCGTGGGGTACGGCCTTGGCTTCGCCGGCGCGGGTGAAGCCGCTCATGCCGACGGTCATGCCGTCCTCAATCAGAGCGGCAGCCTCGGTGGCGCTCATCACTTTATCCAACAACGAAGGCAGGCGAATACGGTCACGGTACATGAATTGTTATCTCGGGCAACGGGTAGCAGGACCTCCAGTCTAGTGAATTTGTTGAGGCCCTGTCCCGCTACCAAGGTCGCAAACGAGGCGTCTATTCCGGTACTTTCAGACAAAACACCGTTACCGTATCGGTAACAAAGCGTTCCTTTGTCCGACGATTTTTACAAACAAAAACGCCCCGACGAGTCGGGGCGTTGTGGTGCTGCGAAGCGGTCTTACTCGACGGCTTTAACCATGTCTTCGATGACTTTCTTGGCGTCGCCGAACACCATCATGGTCTTGTCCAGGTAGAACAGTTCGTTATCCAGGCCGGCGTAGCCGCTGGCCATCGAGCGCTTGTTGACGATGATGGTCTTGGCCTTGAACGCTTCGAGGATCGGCATGCCGGCAATCGGCGATTTCGGATCGTTCTTCGCAGCAGGGTTGACCACGTCGTTGGCGCCCAGCACCAGCACCACGTCGGCCTGGCCGAACTCGGAGTTGATGTCGTCCATCTCGAACACCTGGTCGTACGGCACTTCGGCCTCGGCCAGCAGCACGTTCATGTGCCCCGGCATACGACCGGCGACCGGGTGGATCGCGTACTTCACGGTCACGCCGCGATGGGTCAGCTTCTCGGTCAGTTCCTTCAGGGCATGCTGCGCCCGTGCTACCGCCAGGCCGTAGCCCGGAACGATGATCACGGTGTCGGCGTTGGTCAGCAGGAAGGTCGCGTCGTCAGCCGAGCCGGATTTCACCGGACGGGCTTCCTTGGCGCCTGCAGGGCCTGCCTCGGCGGTATTGCCGAAGCCGCCAAGCAGCACGTTGAAGAAGGAGCGGTTCATCGCCTTGCACATGATGTACGAGAGGATCGCACCGGATGAACCTACCAGGGAGCCGGCAATGATCAGCATCGAGTTGTTCAGCGAGAAGCCGATACCCGCTGCCGCCCAGCCGGAGTAGCTGTTGAGCATGGACACAACCACCGGCATGTCCGCGCCGCCAATCGGGATGATGATCAGCACGCCGAGCACGAAGGCCAGCGCCAGCATCACGCCGAAAGCGGTGTAGTCGCCGGTGAGCATGAAGGTCACGCCCAGGGCCAGTGTGGCCAGGCCCAACAGCAGGTTCAGCTTGTGCTGACCGCCAAACTGTACCGGTGCGCCCTGGAAAAGGCGGAACTTGTACTTGCCCGCCAGTTTGCCGAAGGCAATGACCGAACCGGAGAAGGTGATTGCACCGATGGCAGCACCGAGGAACAGTTCCAGGCGGTTACCGGCCGGGATCGCATCGCCAAGATTCTGCACGATGCCCAGCGACTGTGGCTCGACCACGGCAGCCACGGCGATGAACACCGCTGCCAGGCCGATCATGCTGTGCATGAAGGCGACCAGTTCGGGCATCTTGGTCATTTCGACGCGTTTGGCCATGATCGAACCGGCAGTGCCGCCGATCAGCAGGCCGACGATCACGTAGACGATACCGTCGTGGGCCAGCTCGGCACCGAGCTTGTAGATCAGGCCGACCGTGGTAAGGATCGCCAGGCCCATGCCGAGCATGCCGAACAGGTTGCCGCGACGCGACGTGGTGGGGTGCGAGAGTCCCTTGAGCGCCTGGATGAAGCAGACCGAGGCGATCAAATACAGGGAAGTAACCAGGTTCATGCTCATGCTTGCTGCACCTCAGCCTTGATTGCTTCGGCCTTGGCTGCCGGAGCTTTTGCTGCAGCCGCTTTCTTCTTGAACATTTCCAGCATGCGCCGGGTGACCAGGAAGCCACCGAACACGTTGACGGCGGCCAGGGCCACGGCCAGGGTGCCCATGGTCTTGCCCAGCGGGGTTACGGTGAGCGCGGCAGCGAGCATGGCGCCGACGATGACGATGGCGGAAATGGCGTTGGTCACGGCCATCAGCGGGGTGTGCAGTGCAGGGGTCACGTTCCAGACCACGTGGTAGCCAACATAGATGGCCAGCACGAAGATGATCAGGTTGTAGATACCGTGAGAGATCAGCATGTCTTCCATTGTTTTTATCCTCAGCCGTTCTTGCGCACGATCTGGCCGTCGCGGCACATCAGGCACGCGGCGACGATATCGTCTTCAAGGTTGATCACCAGTTGTCCTTCTTTATCGAACAACAGTTTCATGAAGTCCAGCAGGTTGCGTGCATACAGGGCCGAGGCATCGGCGCCTACCGCGGCAGCCAGGTTGGTCGGGCCAACGATGGTCACGCCGTTTTCGACGACCACCTGATCGGCCACGGTCAGCGGGCAGTTGCCACCCTGGGCCGCGGCGAGGTCGATGACCACCGAGCCGGGTTTCATCTGTGCCACGGTTTCCGCGCTGAGCAACGTCGGTGCCTTGCGACCCGGAATCAGTGCCGTGGTGATGACGATGTCTGCCTGCTTGGCGCGTTCGTGCACGGCCACGGCCTGGCGCTGCATCCAGCTGGCTGGCATTGGGCGGGCGTAACCGCCGACACCGACGGCGCATTCACGCTCTTCATCGGTCTCATAAGGCACGTCGACGAACTTGGCGCCGAGGGATTCGATCTGCTCCTTCACCGCAGGGCGCACGTCGGACGCCTCGATCACCGCACCCAGGCGCTTGGCCGTGGCGATGGCCTGCAATCCGGCAACACCCGCACCGAGAATCAGCACCCGCGCCGCTTTCACGGTGCCCGCAGCGGTCATCAGCATCGGCATGAAGCGCGGATAATGATGAGCGGCCAGCAACACGGCTTTATAGCCGGCGATGTTGGCTTGCGAGGACAAGACATCCAGGCTCTGTGCGCGGGATGTGCGAGGGGCGGCCTCCAGGGCAAAGGCGGTAATGCCGCACTCGGCCATCTTGGCGATGGTTTCGTTGTTGAACGGATTGAGCATCCCCACCACAACGGTGCCGCTCTTAATCAGCGCAAGCTCGCTGTCGCTGGGGGCGACGACCTTCAAAATCAGCTCTGCACCAAACGCCTCACTGGCGCTGCCAATGGTCGCACCAGCGGCTTCATAGGCACTGTCGACAACACTGGCATTGACGCCGGCGCCGCTTTGTACAGTGACCTTGTGACCCTGGCCGATCAGCTTCTTGATGGTTTCGGGGGTTGCAGCAACCCGTGTTTCACCGGTCTGGGTTTCGAGAGGAACACCAATGTGCACGTCAAATCTCCTGCGTGATCTTATAGAGTAAACCCATGCACTACGGATGGTGCGGCTGGGGCGGCCGATCAGCACGACCCCGCTAAAATCAAGCGGGGCGCGGCATTTTGCAGGCGAACTTTGTGCCCTTCAAGGGATTATGACGGGTGACGGAAAATTAACTACAAGTCACCCCGTGACCGAATGTCGCAACCAAACGGCTCAATCCCGTCTAGGCCGTGCCTTTCGTGGATTCTGGCGCAATTCAAACAATTTGCGCATCGGCCATATGAATGATGCGGCATGGCACGGGAATAGTGGCGCAAAGCCGCGTCGTCAGGCGCTTGTGGCACGTTTGTACTGCTTTGTCTTACAGTTTTCCTTCAGGCGACAAATACTTATATCTGTAGGGTTTTCATTTTTCTGACTACGAGGTCAGGTAAGTGCTCTGGGCCTTTACCCTTCTAGGCTGTAGCCATGCGCCTGGTTTACCAGCCAGTCCCGAAAAGCCCTCAAAGACGCAGATTCGACCTTTCTCTCGGGAATCATCAGGTAATAGGCCTTGATGCTGGAGAGTGCCTGGGGGTTGGCGATCACCAGGCGAGCCTCGGCCAGTTCGCGCTGAATCAGGAACGGCGGGATCAGCGCAATGCCCATGTCGTGCATCGCGGCCTGGGCCAGCATGGAGAATAGCTCGTAGCGCGGCCCTGTCATGTCGCGCGGGACATTCAGTTGTTGTGAGGCGAACCATTGGCGCCAGGCATAGGGGCGGGTGGTCTGTTGCAGGAGGGGCAGGTCGGCGATTTCACCGGGCGTCAGGGCATCCCTTTTTCCCAATAGATTAGGGCTGCACACGGGCATCGGATTTTCGCCCATCAACCTGTGGGATTCAGTGCCGGACCAATCCGCGTCACCGAAGTAGATCGCTGCGTCAAAATCGGTGTCGGCAAACAGGAATGGCCGGGTGCGGTTGGTGAGGTTGACCGTCACTTCCGGGTGTTTCTGTTGAAAGTCCTTGAGCCTGGGTAGTAGCCACTGAGTGCCAAATGTCGGAACCACGGCCAGTTCTATGACGTTGGCTCCCTGTTGGCCCATTACCGACAAGGTATCGCGCTCGACTGCATCGAGTTGAGTGGCAACCCGGCGGCTGTAGGAAAGGCCCGGCTCCGTCAGCTTGACCCCGCGTCGCGAGCGTCGGAACAGTTCCACGCCAAGGAACTCCTCGAGGCTGGCGATCTGTCGGCAAATGGCCCCTTGGGTGAGCGAAAGTTCTTGGGCTGCCTTGGTGAAGCTTTCATGGCGTGCGGCCGCCTCGAAGCTGATCAGGGCCGTGGTGCTGGGTATTTTCCTGCGCATGTACGTCAACCTCACTAATACATCGCCTTGAAAAGGTTTTGCGACGTTTCGGAGTGAGAAAATAACACAACAGTATGCGAAATCCTCGTTTGCCCCAGCATCGAACCCGGCCTAGGATCACTGCACGTTATTTGACCTGTTTCGAGAGGACACACTCATGGCCGGTAAAGCTAGCTTCAACTGGATCGATCCCCTGCTGCTGGATCAACAGCTCACCGAAGAAGAGCGCATGATTCGCGACACCGCTGCGCAGTTCGCCCAGCAAAGTCTAGCGCCGCGCGTGCTCGAAGCTTTCCGCCATGAAAAGACCGATCCGGCGATCTTCCGCGAAATGGGCGAAGTAGGCCTTTTGGGCGCAACCATCCCTGAGCAGTACGGCGGCAGTGGCCTGAACTACGTCAGCTACGGGCTGATTGCCCGTGAAGTCGAGCGTGTCGACTCCGGCTACCGCTCGATGATGAGCGTGCAGTCGTCCCTGGTTATGGTGCCGATCAATGAATTCGGTACCGAGGCACAGAAACAGAAATACCTGCCGAAACTGGCGTCAGGCGAATGGATCGGTTGCTTTGGCCTGACCGAGCCTAACCATGGCTCCGATCCGGGTGCGATGATCACTCGTGCACGAAAAGTGGAAGGCGGCTACAGCCTGACCGGCAGCAAGATGTGGATCACCAACAGCCCGATTGCCGATGTGTTCGTGGTCTGGGGCAAGGACGATGCCGGCGACATCCGTGGCTTCGTCCTGGAAAAGGGCTGGAAAGGCCTGAGCGCCCCGGCAATTCATGGCAAGGTTGGCCTGCGGGCGTCGATCACCGGTGAGATCGTCATGGACAACGTGTTCGTACCGGAAGAGAACATCTTCCCCGACGTCCGTGGCCTGAAAGGTCCTTTCACCTGCCTGAACTCGGCCCGTTACGGCATCTCCTGGGGCGCACTGGGCGCCGCCGAGTTCTGCTGGCACACCGCGCGTCAATACACCCTGGACCGCCAGCAGTTCGGTCGCCCATTGGCCGCCACCCAGCTGATCCAGAAGAAGCTCGCCGACATGCAGACCGAAATCACCCTGGCGTTGCAAGGTTGCCTGCGTTTGGGGCGCATGAAGGACGAAGGTACTGCGGCGGTCGAAATCACCTCGATGATGAAGCGCAACTCCTGCGGCAAGTCCCTGGATATTGCGCGCATGGCTCGCGACATGCTGGGCGGCAACGGTATCTCGGATGAGTTCGGGGTTGCTCGTCATCTGGTCAACCTGGAAGTGGTGAATACCTATGAGGGTACGCATGACGTCCACGCGCTGATCCTCGGTCGTGCGCAGACCGGTATCCAGGCGTTCTATTAATAGGAGAACGGCATGGGCGCGCTTTCGCATCTACGGGTACTGGATTTATCGCGGGTACTGGCCGGGCCATGGTCCGGACAGATTCTCGCCGACCTTGGCGCCGAAGTGATCAAGGTCGAGCGTCCGGGCAATGGCGATGACACGCGCGCCTGGGGCCCTCCGTTCCTCAAGGACGCCTATGGAGAGAACACCAGCGAGGCTGCCTATTACTTGTCGGCCAACCGCAACAAGCAATCGGTCACCATCGACTTCACGCGTCCTGAGGGGCAGAAGCTGGTGCGTGAGCTGGCGGCCAAGTCGGATATCCTGATCGAGAATTTCAAGGTCGGCGGCCTGGCAGCCTACGGCCTGGACTATGAGTCGCTGAAGGCGATCAACCCTGATCTGATTTATTGCTCGATCACCGGGTTTGGGCAGACCGGTCCTTACGCCAAGCGTGCGGGTTATGACTTCATGATCCAGGGCCTTGGAGGCCTGATGAGCCTGACGGGGCGACCTGAAGGCGAAGAAGGTGCGGGGCCGGTCAAGGTGGGCGTAGCGTTGACGGATATCCTCACCGGGCTCTATTCCACGGTGGCCATCCTGGCGGCACTTGCGCATCGAGACCACGACGGCGGCGGGCAGCATATCGACATGGCATTACTGGATGTCCAGGTCGCGTGCCTGGCCAATCAGGCGATGAACTACCTGACGACGGGCAATGCGCCCAAACGCCTGGGAAATGCTCATCCGAACATCGTGCCTTACCAGGATTTTCCTACGGCAGATGGCGATTTCATCCTGACTGTCGGCAACGATGGCCAATTCCGCAAGTTTGCCGAAGTGGCGGGGCAGCCGCAGTGGGCTGACGATCCGCGTTTTGCGACCAACAAGTTGCGGGTGGCAAACCGGGCGGTGCTGATTCCGCTGATTCGTCAGGCTACGGTGTTCAAGACGACCGCTGAATGGGTCGCTCAGCTTGAGCAGGCTGGTGTGCCGTGTGGGCCTATCAATGATCTGGCGCAGATGTTTGAGGATCCCCAGGTCAAGGCGCGCGGATTGGCGATCGAGTTGCCGCATGCACTGGCCGGAATGGTGCCGCAGGTGGCCAGTCCGATTCGGTTGTCCGAAACACCGGTGGAATACCGCTCTGCGCCTCCTTTGCTGGGTGAGCATACGCTGGAGGTTTTGCAGCGGGTACTGGGCCTTGAGGCTGGAACCGTGTCCGCACTCAAGGCTTCGGGTGTTCTCTGATAGAGCTCTTCTATATAGAGGAGAACTTCTCTTCTCTATATAGGGGCCATCGTGGCGTTTTGGCTCGCGCTGCAAGGTATTGATAGAAAAACCAAATCAACGCTTGACGGCAGATTCTGGAAGCCTATAATTCGCCCCACTTCCGGCGCAGTCGAAACGGAAAACTCCTTGGTAAACAAAGAGTTACGCAGTTTTGACGGTGACTTGCTTCAGTTCATCGAAGCCGGCAGGGAGTTGAAAAAGAGGTGTTGACAGCAGCGTGTAACGCTGTAGAATTCGCCTCCCGCTGATGAGAGATCTGAAGCGCAAGTGGTTGAAGTTGTTAAGGATTCCTTGAAAACTTCTGAAAAATATCACTTGACAGCAAATGAGGCTGCTGTAGAATGCGCGCCTCGGTTGAGACGAAAGATCTTAACCAACCGCTCTTTAACAATTGAATCAAGCAATTCGTGTGGGTGCTTGTGGAGTCAGACTGCTAGTCAACAGATTATCAGCATCACAAGTTACTCCGCGAGAAATCAAAGATGTAACCAACGATTGCTGAGCCAAGTTTAGGGTTTTCTCAAAACCCAAAGATGTTTGAACTGAAGAGTTTGATCATGGCTCAGATTGAACGCTGGCGGCAGGCCTAACACATGCAAGTCGAGCGGATGAAGAGAGCTTGCTCTCTGATTCAGCGGCGGACGGGTGAGTAATGCCTAGGAATCTGCCTGGTAGTGGGGGACAACGTCTCGAAAGGGACGCTAATACCGCATACGTCCTACGGGAGAAAGCAGGGGACCTTCGGGCCTTGCGCTATCAGATGAGCCTAGGTCGGATTAGCTAGTTGGTGAGGTAATGGCTCACCAAGGCGACGATCCGTAACT
>NZ_MNAH01000007.1 GCF_001976065.1 Pseudomonas putida
GGATGAGGCCCGACGAAAATGCCGCCAGCCCCCAGTAAACCGGTAGCCGCTGGCTTGCCAGCCATGAGGCCGACACCGCCAACATTTCCAACGCAGTACCCCCGCCCTATGCCGGCAAGCCGGTTCCTACMGAGGATTAGGCCAGRCGCAAATTCCGGCAACCTGTAGGAGCTGGCTTGCCAGCGATGAGGYCGGCACAGCCAACATCTCCATCGCCTGACACACCGCCTTCGCCGGCAAGCCGGCTCCTACAGAGGATTAGGCCAGACGCAAATTCCGGCAACCTGTAGGAGCTGGCTTGCCAGCGAAGAGGTCGGCACCGCCAACATCTCCATCGCCTGACCCACCGCCTTCGCCGGCAAGCCGGCTCCTACAGAGGATTAGGCCAGACGCAAATTCCGGCAACCTGTAGGAGCTGGCTTGCCAGCGATGAGGCCGGCACAGCCAACATCTCCATCGCCTGACCCACCGCCTTCGCCGGCAAGCCGGCTCCTACAGAGGATTAGGCCAGACGCAAATTCCGCCAGCGCCCAGTAAACCTGTAGGAGCTGGCTTGCCAGCGAAGAGGTCGGCACCGCCAACATCTCCATCGCCTGACCCACCGCCTTCGCCGGCAAGCCGGCTCCTACAGTGGATTAGGCCAGACGCAAATTCCGCCAGCGCCCAGTAAACCTGTAGGCGCTGGCTTGCCAGCGATGAGGCCGACACAGCCAACATCTCCATCGCCTGACCCACCGCCTTTGCCGGCAAGCCGGCTCCTACAGWGGATTAGGCCAGRCGCAAATTCCGGCAACCTGTAGGAGCTGGCTTGCCAGCGATGAGGCCGGCACAGCCAACATCTCCATCGCCTGACCCACCGCCTTCGCCGGCAAGCCGGCTCCTACAGAGGATTAGGCCAGACGCAAATTCCGCCAGCGACCAGTAAACCTGTAGGCGCTGGCTTGCCAGCGATGAGGCCGGCACAGCCAACATCTCCATCGCCTGACCCACCGCCTTCGCCGGCAAGCCGGCTCCTACAGAGGATTAGGCCAGACGCAAATTCCGGCAACCTGTAGGAGCTGGCTTGCCAGCGATGAGGYCGGCACAGCCAACATCTCCATCGCCTGACMCACCKCCTTCGCCGGCAAGCCGGCTCCTACAGAGGATTAGGCCAGACGCAAATTCCGCCAGCGCCCAGTAAACCTGTAGGAGCTGGCTTGCCAGCGAAGAGGTCGGCACCGCCAACATCTCCATCGCCTGACCCACCGCCTTCGCCGGCAAGCCGGCTCCTACAGTGGATTAGGCCAGACGCAAATTCCGCCAGCGCCCAGTAAACCTGTAGGCGCTGGCTTGCCAGCGATGAGGCCGACACAGCCAACATCTCCATCGCCTGACCCACCGCCTTTGCCGGCAAGCCGGCTCCTACAGTGGATTAGGCCAGGCGCAAATTCCGGCAACCTGTAGGAGCTGGCTTGCCAGCGATGAGGCCGGCACAGCCAACATCTCCATCGCCTGACACACCGCCTTCGCCGGCAAGCCGGCTCCTACAGAGGATTAGGCCAGACGCAAATTCCGCCAGCGACCAGTAAACCTGTAGGCGCTGGCTTGCCAGCGATAAGGCCGACACAGCCAGCATCTCCCTCGCCTGACACACCGCCAAGTTCGGGGGTGGGTTAAAGCGTGGCGCGTCTGGCGGCCCACGGGTGAGCCTGCTCAAGCTGGCTGGCCAGGCGCAGCAGGACGTCTTCGCCGCCCAGGCGCGCGGTGAACATCATGCCCACCGGCAGGCCGTCGTCGCTCTGGCCCAGGGGTAGCGAGATGGCCGGCTGGCCGCTGACGTTGGCTATCACGGTGAAACCGGCGCTGCCCATGGCCTGGTGGGCGTAGCTGTCCCAGGGCTGGTCAAGCGACAACAGACCCAGCTTCGGGGTCAGGCTGCTCGTGACCGGGGACAGGATCACGTCGTAACGTTCGAAGTGCTGCTCCATCGTCGCGCCAATACTCTCGAACGCTTGACGCGCGCGGTAGAGGTCTTCGCCGCTGGTCGCTTTCGAGCGTTCGAGATTGACCAAGGTGATCTTCTCCAGATCCTCAACCGTGGCAGCCCGCCCCAGCACCTGCTCGCGGTCACGGATCTGCACACGCAACGCCATGCCGAGCGCAGTGCCATGGGCACCGAACAACTGGCGCGGATCGATGCCCAGCGTCAATTCGTCGAGTTGATGCCCTAGGCCCAACAGTTGCTGGATGGTCTGTTCCAGCGTGGCGGCAATCGCCGGGTCCAACGGGGCGCCGGTCAGCGATTGGCGTACCACGGCCACGCGCAATTTGCCCGGATCACGTTGCAACTCTTCCACATAAGGCCGAATCAACGGTGGGCACCAATAGGCACTGCCCGCCTCATGACCCTGGCCGGCATCGAGGAACAGCGCGGTATCGCGCACCGTGCGCGACACCACATTGGCTGCGCTGGCGCCAAAAGAACCTTCGAAATGCAGTGGCCCACTGGGGGTGCGATAGCGCGTCGGCTTGAGCCCGACCACGCCGCAGTACGAAGAGGGAATGCGGATCGAACCGCCGCCATCCGTGGCATGGGCCACCGGAACGATCCCCGCCGCCACCGCAGCGGCCGAGCCACCGGAAGAACCGCCTGCGCTCATGGCCAGGTTCCACGGATTACGAGTCTGGCCCCAGGCCAGGGATTCGGTGGTGGTGGTCAGGCCGAACTCGGGAGATGAGGTCTTGCCGAACGGCACCGCACCGGCCTGCTCGTAGCGGGCGATCAGGGTACTGGTGCGGGCAGCGGGCGGTGAATCCTTGAACATCCGGCTACCGTTACTGGTGATCGTACCTTGTAGCGTGGTGTTCAGGTCCTTGAACAGCAGCGGCACACCGGCCAGGGTGCCCTGGTTGTAGGTGCCGGCGGCGCGGCGCTGGGTGAGCAAGGTCCGCGCGTAGGTTTCATGCAGCATGTTCACCGCATTGACCCTGGGGTTGACCTCGTTGTAGCGGGCCAGCGCCGCCGCCAACAGGTCCTCGGCACTCAGTTCGCCGCTGCGGATCGCCTGGCTCATGGCCCAGGCGTCCATGGCCTGATAGTCGCTGGCCGACAGTCCCGCCGCGCGAGCGTCGGCAAAACGCCCCAGAAGCCCGACGCCGACCGCCACGGCACCGGCCTTGAGCACGCTGCGGCGCGGCCAGCCGGTGGTGGAGTTGAGTGGTGCGTTTTCGTGGTTATCCATGGTAGTGATCGCGCCCTGTTTGTGGGTTTTTAAAGTGTTCAGGTCTTACGCCCTGTGGGAGCGAGCCTGCTCGCGAAAGCGATGGATCAGTCAACATTGATGTTGATTGTGGTGACCTCATCGCGAGCAGGCTCGCTCCCACAGTGAATGCGGTGTCTTTTCAAGCAACATTGAAACGTGCCGACAACTGATCCAGAGCCCGCGCCAGTTGCTCCAGGTCCGCGGCGGCCACCGCGCTGCGCCCGGCATTGGCCGACAGCGCACCGGTACCGCTGGAAACGCTCTCGACCCTGATGACCATTTCCCGTGTAACCCGCACCTGTTCGGTGATCACCGTAGCGATGGTGTCCACACTGCGGATCACATCATCGGTGCCGCTGCGAATCTGCGCCATCGAATCGCCGGCCTCATGGGCCAGGTTGACGCCGTCACGCACCCGGCTGACCACCCGCCCCATGCCGTCGACCACCGCCAGCGTGCCTTCCTGGATGCGTTGCACGGTGAGGTCGATTTCGCCAATCGAGCTGGCGGTGCGCTGGGCCAACAGGCGAACCTCGTCGGCGACCACGGCGAACCCACGTCCCGCCTCCCCTGCCCGCGCAGCCTCGATGGCGGCGTTCAGCGCCAGCAGGTTGGTCTGCTCGGCAATGCTGCGGATCACCTTGAGCACATGACTGATCTCTCCGGAGAATCCTTCAAGCTGGCGGATATGCACGGCAGTGTCGCTGATCACATCGCTGATGCGGTTCATCTCCTGGGCCATGTCGCGAATAAATTCCTCGCTCTTGCCCGAGCGCCGCGCCGAATGCTGGGTGATGTCGCGGGACACGCCGACATGATTTTCCACTTCGCTGATCGACCCCGACAGGTCCTCCACCGCCCGGGAAATCCCGCGCACCGCGTCCGCCTGCTGTTGGGTGGCCGTGGAAGCCGACTCCGCCGATTCGGCCATGTGCGCCGCTTCGCGGCTGACCCGCTGCACCAGTCCGCGCATTTGCGAAATGAGCCCGTGCAAACCGTCACGCATCAACGCAATGTCACGCAGCATCAGCGCGAATTCGTCGCCGCCCTTGATCTCGATTGGCTGCGCCAGATCGCCACTGGCGATGGCCCGCACGCAGGCACCGGCCTGGGCGAAGGCACGCTTGAGCCGGCGCAGAGTGGAAAACGCAGTCAGGCTGCCCACCAGCCCGCCCACCACCGCCAGCGCCAGGTAAGCCAGCAACGTCGAGCGATAGCGATACTGCGCCGATTCGTAGGCCTGCGCTGCGCGAACCTTCTGCAGTGCCTGCAGCTTGCTCAGCTCAGCCACGGCGGCATCGCCCTGAGGCTCAGCCATGCGCAGAAAGGACAAGATGCCCGGCAGGCGAAAATCGCCGACGCGAAAGGATTCCAGAAGAATACCCAGCTCGTCCTGCCACGCCTGGTAATGCCGCTCGAACGCATCAGCCGCCTGCTGCTCTTCCCCCCTCAATGAGCGTTGACGATAGCTCGCCCAGATCTGCGCCAGTGCCACATTGTTACTTTCGATGGCACTCAGGGTGGCTTCCACCGGACGGTCGAACGCCGCCACCAGCGGGCCTTCCGGGTCTTGCTGGATCGCCAGCAAAACCTGGCGACGACTTTCACCGAGGCGATGTTCGATGTCACCAAACATCAGCAAAGTCGCCAAGTTGTCCTCGTTGATGGCCCGCAGGCTGTCGCGCGCCTGCTGCAGACCATAAGCGCCCAACAGCACCGCCAGGGCAAACAACAAAGTGGCCAACAGCGCCCAGAGCCAGAGGCGTTGGGCGATAGTAATTGCCTTGAACATGATCAATGGCCTGTCTCATGCAGCGGATGGGGCGCGAGGCACCCCACGCTGGATTTAGTCGCGAGTGACCCCGGCCAGCATCGCCGCCAGATAGTGCTCGCCATAAGGTGGCAACAGGCCCCATTCACGGCGCGGGTCGTGGGCCGAGGCCTTGAACACCGTGCGCAGGTGACTGAATTCGAGAAAGCCTTCGCGGCCATGGTAATGGCCCATGCCCGAGGCCCCGATACCACCGAACGGCGCATCGTGCAGGGCGGCATGCATCATCACATCGTTGAGGGTGACCCCGCCGGACAGCGTGTGCTCCAGTACATGACGCTGCTCCTGCGCATCCTCGCCGAAGTAGTAAAGCGCCAGCGGACGTGGCCCCGCGTTGATCTGCGCGATGACCTGATCAAGGTCGTCATAGCCCAGCACGACCATGGCCGGACCGAAGATTTCCTCGTGCATGATCAGGCTGTCCGGCGCCGGATCGACCACCACCCGCAACGGACGACGACGGTCCTGGGCATCCACGGCCTGGGGTTCGGGCAGGCACTCGATGCGCGCACCGCGCAATTGCGCGTCCTCGACCAGGCCCTCGACCCGCTCAAGATGGCGTTGGTTGACCACTGCCACCACATCCGGGTTGCCGGCCACCGTCGGGTTGAGGTCACGATAGGCACTGCGCAGCGCATCGAGGAAGGATTCGAGACGGGCCTTTGGAACATACACAAGGTCCGGGGTGATACAAATCTGCCCGCCATTGCCGGCCTTGCCTACGGCGATGCTGAAGGCGGCCTTGTTCAGGTCAGCGCTGGACGAGACGATCACTGGCGATTTGCCGCCCAGCTCCAGGGTCACCGGCACCAGGTTCTTCGCGGCATTGCCCATCACCCGCCGGCCAATCGCCGTGCTGCCGGTGAATACCAGGTGATCAAAAGGCTGGCTGCTGAACGCCTCGCCCAGCTCCGGGCCGCCATTGACCACCGCCACCACCAGCGGGTCGAGGTGTTCGGCGCACAGGCGCGCTACACATTCAGCGGTGCGCGGCACCACTTCCGACGGTTTGAGGATGGCCCGGTTGCCCGCCGCGAGCGCAGAGGCCAGGGGGCTGAACAACGTGTACAGCGGCGCGTTCCAGGTGCCCAGGATGCCTACCGTACCTTTGGGCTGGTGCATGACCCAGGCCCTGGCGCCAAGCTGGTCATAGGGGGCAAACATCTCGCGCGGTTCGTCCTGCATCCACCCTTGCAGATGGTCGCGGGCATATTTGAGCGAAGCCAGGGCGCCGAGCACGTCATTCATCAGGGAAAAGCCGGCAGGCCGTCCGCCAAAGTCCTGGTCGATCGCCGTGGTCAATGCTTCATGGTTGTCGACCAACAGGTCGATCACTTGCTGCAGGCGCTGGCGACGGGTGTCGGCGCTGACTCCGCCGGCACCGGCAAAGGCTTCTTTCTGGCGTGCCAGCAGGCTGGAAAGGTCGCGGACCGAAGACGTGGCTGAACTCATTGTTATCCCCTTTGCAGGTTGGCTCGATGGCCGGTGAGCGCCCGATGCGCCTGGCGCCACCCTAGCCTCGCGAACGCCCGTGCCGCCTCGTCCAATCGGACGAGGCCGTGCATTAGCGTTAGTCCGTTGAGACGATGTTCAAGGCCTGCAAACGCCCAATACTGGCCATACGAAAACCTCCACCCCATGAGGCCAGTCATGGCAACGCAAAATATCAGCTTCGATCCCCAGGCATTCCGCGCCGCACTCGGCACGTTCACTACCGGGGTGACGATCATCACCACCCAGACCGAAGACGGCTCGCCCGTGGGCATCACCGCCAACAGCTTCAACTCGGTGTCGCTCAACCCGCCGCTGGTGCTCTGGAGCCTGTCCAAGCAAGCGCGCAGCCTGCCGGTGTTCAGCAGTGGCAAGCACTGGAACGTGCACGTACTGTCCACGGAGCAGGAGACCCTGTCAGGGCGTTTCGCCACCCAGGGCGAGGACAAGTTCGCCGAGATCGAACTGGACAATGGCATCAGCGAGGCACCGCTGCTGCAGGATTGCACGGCGCGCTTCCAGTGCCGCACCGCGTTCCAGTACGAAGGCGGCGACCATGTGATTTTCGTCGGCGAAGTCCTCGCCTTCGATCACAGCGACCGCGCACCGCTGGCGTTCCAGAGCGGCCAATATGCCCTGGCCACGCGCAAACCCCGTAGCGAGCTGCGCCTGGCCACCACGCCGCCGCCACCCGAGTGCAGCTACACCGAGGACTTGCTCGGCTACCTGCTGGGGCGTGGCCATTACCAGGCACTCAATGCCCTGCGCCAACTGCTGAACAGCCAGCAGCTGGACGAACAGACGTTCTTCGTGTTGTCGATCCTGTGTATTCGGGACAACATGACACTCGAGGAAATCAACACCTTCGTCACCTACACCGGCCGCGAAGTGACGCTGGCCAGCATGCGTTTTCTCGAACGCCAGCGCCTGGTGGCCTTCGAGGGTCCGGCACAAGCACCACGATTTGTCCTCACGGCTCAAGGTCGCGAAGTTTCATTGCATCAACTGGCGCTGGCCAAGGCCGTGGAAGAAGACCTGTCGGCCAAGCTCGGCGCTGCCGATGCACAAGCCTTGAAGGTGTTGCTCAAGCGTCTGATTCACGTGAGCGACCCGGGCTTGCCCGACCTGTGGGCTCCGCGATGACCGCTCGCGCGGGTGCGTTGCCGGCGGCCACGGTCGGCTGGGGCAGCCATGGCCTGCTATTGCTGCTGGCCATGGTGTTTGCCGATAACTTCGTCGGGCGCCAGATACTCGCGGTCATGGTCGAACCGATCAAGGCCGAATTCGGTGTCAGCGACACGGCCATCGGCTTGATCTCGGGCCTGGCGTTCGCGGCCGTCTATGCCCTCATGGGCCTGCCCGCCGGGCGACTGGTGGATCGCATGCCGCGTATCCGCCTGCTGGCGATGTCTTGCCTGCTCTGGGCCGTGGCCACCATGGCGTGCGGGCTGGCGGGCAGTTTCCTGGCGCTGGCCATTGCACGAATGCTGGTGGCCATCAGCGAATCACCGACCACTTCGGCCTCGCTGTCGCTGATCGCTGACCTGTATCCACCCCAACGACGCTCATTCGCCATCAGTTGTTTTACCGCGGCGCCGACCTTTTCCTCAATCATCGGCTTGAGTATCGGCGCCTGGGTGGTCGAGCAGTATGGCTGGCGCAGTGCGTTCATCGCGCTGGGTTTGCCGGCCCTGGTGTTTTGCACCCTGCTGGCCTTTTTCGTGCGCGAGCCGCAACGCGGACGCTGGGACCTCACGCCCCACTCCCACACACCGCCTGCGCTGCTTGGCATGGGCGCCGAAGCCCGCAAGCTCTGGGCGCTGCCGGCCTACCGGTGCCTGATCCTCGCGGGCGGCCTGACCACGCTCAGCTCCTATGCCATTGCCATGTGGAACACCAGTTTCCTGGTGCGCTCCCACGGCTTGTCACTGCAACACGCCGGCTTGCTGGCGGGGGTGATCTGCGGGACCTCGGCCGGGATCGGTGGCTTGTTCAGTGGCTGGTTGAGTGATCGCCTGTGCCGCCGCAATCCGCATTGGCAGGTGTCCATTCCCATCGTCGGACACCTGGCGGCGACTTGCGCGCTGGTCCCCTACCTGCTGTGGTCCGACGCCCTGCTGATGCGACTCGGCGATGTGCCGATCCCGAGCGCCATGCTCTGGTGTGCGCTCTATTCCTTCTTCGCCGTATGGTGGGTCGCGCCCTCCTACAACCTCGTCACGCAACTGGTGCCTGCGGGAAGACGCGGTACCGCCATGGCGCTGCAAACTATCGTCAGCACGCTGCTCGGGATTGGTGTCGGCCCATTGTTGACCGGCTTGTGCAGTGACATGTTGCTACCGCTGTTTGGCCAGGAGTCATTGCGCTATGCATTGCTGCTGGTGAATCTGCCGGTGATTTGCGCGGTGCTGCTGCTGATGCGCACGGCGCACCATGCGCGCAGGACAGATTATCGCCACGCGGGATAGATCTATTTTTCCAGTCGACGGGACCTCCCATGCCAAGCAACAGCGCATCAGCCAATCCAGTACACAGCGCCCGCGATCGACTGCTCGACGCGGCGCTCGAACTCTTCGCCACGCATGGCTACCAGGCCATCGGCTTGCGAGACCTGGCGAGCTACCTGGGGCTGCATGCCGGATCGCTCTATCACCACATCGAAAACAAGCAGGCCCTGCTGTTTGAGCTCATCGAGTCGGCCTTGTCGGACCTGCTGCTGGACACGCAGCGACGATTGAAAGGCGCACGCAACCCACGCGGACGTCTTCGCCTGTTCATCCAGGCCTTCGTCGCTTTCAACGCCGATGAAAAATACAAACTGACCCTGGTCACCCGTGAATTCACCAATCTGAACGAAGAACAGAAGCAGCAGGTTGTCCAGCTGAAAAATCGCTACGCCGCGCTTTTGAACGCCATCATTACTGACCGCTACGGCGAGAAAGGCGCCCTCAGTGGCGACATGTGCCCGACCACCAGTGCGGTCATTGCCATGCTGTTTGGCCAGTCACAGTGGTACAGCCTCCAGACCAGCGCATCACAGCTGACAGAAACACTGACAGACATCGTGACATGCATTATCGCCAACCACCTGCAGGCCAAGGCACCTGCGACGCGGCCAATTACGCAGCGCGCTGTCAATTTTCCCCACCCACCGCCTGATTCGCTTTATCCTTGACGCAAACCGATGACAAGCCTGTAGAGGGCTACTGACTGTTCCCCCATGCGCAAACTTTTGTACCTGACGTTCTCCATGGCGCTGATCGCCGCCCTTACGACCTACGCAATGTGGGCCGCGGATCGCCCGACGGGGCTTTACCTTTCCGATCTGCGGATCGATGTCGCCGTCGATCAGGGCACGCCCGCGGACCGCGGCAATTTGCTGGGTATCCAGCCCGAGCTGTTCCCCACCGACTACCAAAGCCCCGGGCGCTTGCACCGCAAGCTCGCCGCCTACCTGCAGAAAGCCCGGGACCAAGGGCTGCTGAATGAAAAAACCATCGTCGTCTTGCCGGAGCATGTGGGCACCTGGTTGATGGTCAGCGGCGAAAAGGACGAGTTGTACCAGGCCACCACTTTCAAGGAAGCCATGAACTGGCTGGCCGTGAGCAACCCCCTGAAGTTCGTCCGCGCGCTGATTGGCGCCGAGGGCGAGAGCCGTGTCGACGACGCGCACCTGCGCATGAAAGCCAAGGCCATGGCCAAGGATTACCAGGCGTTGTTCGGGGGGCTGGCCAAGGAATTCCATGTCACCCTGGTGGCGGGCACCATCGTGCTGCCTGAACCAAGCGTCATCGACGGCACGCTGAAAATCGGCCGTGGCCCGCTGTTCAACAGCAGCGTGGTGTTCGGCCGCGATGGCCTGCCCATCGGCCAGCCCCAGCGCCAGATGTATCCAGTGTTTGAACAGCAGGAGGCGATCAAGGCCAACGGCGAGCACACCCTCAACGTCGTCGACACCCCGGCCGGGCGCCTGGGCGTGCTGATCGGCAGTGACAGTTGGTACCCGGACAACTACCGCAAACTCGATACCCAACAGGTCCAGCTGGTCGCCGTTCCGGCGTTTGTTGCCGGCCGCGGTACCTGGGACCAGCCGTGGCGCGGTTACAAGGACTCGTCGATACCCCGCTCCGCCAGCCTCAAGGCCGGGGAAGTCAGCGAAGGCCAGGCTTGGCAGCGGCTGAACCTGAGCACCCAAGTTCCCGCCAGCCGGGCCATCGCCGGCATGAGCGTATTCCTGCGCGGACAGTTCTGGGATCAGGGCAGCGCCGGGCAGAGCTTTCTCAGCAGCAACGGTCAGCATTTCGTCGATGGCAAGGCCCGCGGTGCGCGCCTGCTGAACCTTTGGCTGTAGGCCATGAAACCCACGCCCATGCGCCTGGGAGATCTGTCGGTGGGCTTCGTTCACAGCCTGGCCGACGCCGTGCGTAGCCACGGCTCAGACCCGTTGCCACTGCTCGAGCAATACGGCCTTGACGCCGCCCGACTGGGTGAAGCCGGTGCTCGTCTCTCCATCCCGCGCTACATGCGCCTGGGCCACGCAGCCATCCAGTTGACCGGCAACCCGGCGCTCGGGTTACAGATGGGCCAGCTCAGCCGCCTGAGTCAGGCCGGCCTGGCCGGCGTCACTGCCGCCCAGGCACCGACGGTGCGGGAGGCAGCGCGCTGCCTGATTCGATTCGAAGCCTTGTATGGCTCCAACTATCGCGGTCAATCGAGTTTCCACGAGGATGCTCAGGGTGCCTGGCTGCGCTTCTACTCCATCAGCCCCTACAACGGTTACAACCGTTTCGTGGTGGATTCGATCATCGGCGGCTGGTTGCACCAATTGTCCAGTCTCAGCCCCGCCCCGTTGCGCGCCGAACGCATCGACATCGAGTTCGAAGATCCCGGTTACCGCGCAGCCTACGCCGTGCTCGGCGACTGCCCGATACAATTTGGCGCCGAACACAATCAGTTGCGCCTGAGCCTGACCAGCCTTGCCCAGCGCAACCCTGAGCATTGCCCCAGCACCTGGCGTCACTTGTTGAAGTTGTGTGAGCGGGAGCTGGAGCAACTGACACGCACCCGCAGCCTGGGTGAACGCATCACCCGGTTGCTGGGGCCGTTGCTCAGTGGTGGCCGGGAACCCGACCTGGAAGAAGTGGCGGCACGCCTAAAGCTGCCCGTGTGGACCTTGCGCCGCAAGCTCGCCGAGGAAGGCACGCAATTTCGCGCGATCCTCAACGACACCCGTCGCGATCTGGCCATGACCTACATTCGCGATACGGAACTGGTGTTTGGAGAAATCGCCTATCTGTTGGGTTTTGCCTCAGCCGAAGCCTTTCAACGGGCCTTCAAGCGCTGGACCGGGCAGACACCCGGCGAGTTTCGCCGGAGTCGCAGAGAGGCAGCCATAAGCAGCAAATTGTAAGCTGCAAGCTAAAGCTCGGTCGCGTCTTCGGCCGGTTCCAGTGGGTCCAGTTCAAACGCCTGATACTCGAGCAGTTCTTCTTGATAATCGTCCATTTTCGAATCCCCCACAGCTCATTGAAAAAACGTCTGAATAAATGACCAGCGCCTTGAGCCTAAAGTGCCCGCGTGAAAGAAAAATGACGCGGACATGACAGTTCGTCGCCTACAGATAAAACGTAGCAGGCAGAAAGGAATTTATCACAGGATTTTTTTGCTGCAGACCGCAGGACGGCGGTCTGTTTGACGCGGATCAAGTTTTTCCGCGGTGACGGGGCCGGTGCGATATCGCCTGGCCCCGTGGCGCCATCACTGGCCCGAGATGGGCATCGCCGGGATCGGTTCCGAAGGTGGCGCCATGTCGCTCGGGTTGGCCGGGGGCGTGATCGCTTCTGCGAAAGGCGCTGGCTCAGTGCTTGGGGTCGAGCTAATCGGTGCGGCCTCAGGCGGCGGAGCCACTGGCTCGGAAGCGGCTGGAGCAACCTCGGCCGCCTTGGCTGCCTCTGGTGCGGGGGCAGGCTCTGCCGACGATTCCGGGGTCAACGGTGCCGGCGCCGCCTTGGGCTCGGGCACCCCCAGGTCGGTTTTCGGCTTGTCGGGGATGTGCGCCGCGGCTTTCACTTCCTTGGGCAGGAACAGTTCGACCAGGGCGAAGAAACGCTCGTAGAACTTGGCCGATGTAACGGTTTCGCTCGCGACCTTGACCATCGAGTCGTCCGAGGAGCCGATCGGCATCGATACCGAGCCCAGCACGCCAACACCGAGACTGGCCGAGTTGTTGGTTTTCTTCAGCGCGTACTTGTCCTGCAGGGCGTTGGCGAACACGGTGGCATGGTGCGCCGTAGTGCCGTCTTCGGTGCAGACCACGCTGAAACTGATTTCCATGTGGTTTTCGCCGGTCTGCTGGAAGCTCTTGTGCCCACTGACCAGCTTCGGATCGCTGCTGGTGATGATATAGCCCTGGCTCAGCAAGGCTCGACGAGCCGCTTCACAGGAAGCCGAATCGGTCACCGGATAGTTGCGGGAAAACGTTCCGGAATCATCGAAGTTCTCATGCTCGTAGATGGCGGCTTTCTTCGACGAACAACCGGCAGCAGTGGCCAGCACCAAGGCCAGCCCGACAACCCGCATGGGAATAGATTTAAACATTGAACATCCTGAGAGAAACGGTTCGGGGCGTATTGTGCAACAGATCGATGCTTAGCGGCGTACCGATTGTGTCTTAAAACAGTTACAGGGGTGTTGACCCGATGGTCGGGAGAAAATTGCCGCCATTTCGCAATGAAGACGAAAAAAAACCCCGGCCTTGCGGCCGGGGTCTTCATTTCACGCAGAAAACACGGACAGGGATCAGAATCGCTTGATCTCGGCCTGGCTTTCCAGCTGCTTGCGGTAAGCCGCGAAGTCTTGCTGGCCAACGCGCGAAGCGAGGAAGCGACGGTATTGAGCCTTCTCTTCTTCGGTCGGCGTTGCGGCCTCGTTCACGCCGTTCAGGCGCACGATCATCAGGCTGCCATCAGGCAAGGTGACGCTGCTGAAAGTCGGCTTGTCCTTGGCCGCAGGCTTGGGCATGCGGAACAGCGCCTGCAGCACAGTCGGGTCTATGCCTTCCTGAGCGCGGGTCGCGGCTTCGGTAATCTTCCAGCTCTGACCGTCGACCGGCTTGTCCAGAGGGGTCTTGCCATCGCGCAGGCCGGCAATCAGCTCGTCAGCGCGGGTCTTGGCGGCAGCACTGGCGTGCTCCTTGGCCAATTGCAGGCGGATCGGGCCTTCGACCTTTTCCAGTGGCAGTTGCGCTGGCTTGAGGTGTTCTTTGGCACGCAATACGACCACAGTATCGGGGTCGAGCTCGATGGCGGTGCTGTTGGCACTCTCATCCAGCACTTCCGGACTGAACGCTGCGGTGATCACGGCACGGTTGGCCGCGATGCCTTCGCCCCCTTCACGGCCGAATGGCGCGGAAGTATGAACGGTCAGATTCAGGTCTTGCGCCGGCTGGACCAGATCGGACGCTTCGAACGCGGCGTCTTCCAGTTGCTTGGTCGCTTCGACGAAACGCTGCTCGACCTGCTGGGCCTTCAAATCGCGGGTCAGCTTGTCTTTCAGGCTGGCCAACGTCGGCACTTCAGGCGCTTCCACGCCCAACAGCTTGATCAGGTGGAAACCGAAGTCGGTGCGAATCGGCTCGGAAACCTGATCCTGGGCCAATGCATACAGGGCTTTCTCGAACGCCGGGTCATAGACGCCAGGACCTGCGTAGCCCAGGTCGCCGCCATTGTTCGCCGAACCCGGGTCCTGGGAGAACTCCTTGGCCAGGGCATCGAACTTCTCACCCTTGTCCAGGCGGGCCTGGATCTCTTCGATCTTGGCCTTGGCCTGTGCTTCGGTGGTCTTGTCGTTCACTTCGATCAGAATGTGCGCAGCCCGGCGTTGTTCGGCCAGGTTCGCGGTTTCTTTCTGATACGCCGCTTGCAGGTCCTCGTCCTTGACGCTGACCTGATCAAAGAAGGAGGCCTTCTTCAACTCCAGATAATCGATGACCACCTGGTCCGGCGTCATGAATTCCTTGGCGTGCTCGTCGTAATAGGCCTTGACCTCTTCGTCGGTCACCTTCACGGATGACGGGTCGACCTTGATGTTCAGGGAAGCGAAATCGCGGGTCTGTTTTTCCAGACGGGCAAAAGCCAGGACCTGTGCATCGGTGACGAAACCGCTACCCGCCAAACCGGCGCGCAGTTGTCCGATCAGCATTTCCTGGGCCAGCATCTGGCGGAACTGCATGCGGCTGTAGCCGAGTTGACGAATCACCTGATCGAAGCGCTCAGGGCTGAACTTGCCATCCACCTGGAATTCGGGTGTTTGCAGGATGACCTGGTCCAGCGCCGCTTCGGAGAAAGCGAATTTGGAGTTTTCTGCGCCTTGCAGCAGCAGCTTGCGGTCGATCAGGCCTTTGAGGGCCGATTCGCGCAGCATTTTTTCGTCGAGCAAGGAGGCATCGAAATCCTTGCCCAGCTGTTGCATGAGTTGACGGCGTTGCATATCGACCGCCTGGCTCAGCTCGTTCTGGCTGATTTCTTCACCATTGACCTTCGCCGCTTCGTTCTTGCTCGTCGTGGCCTGGAAAATGGCGTCGAAACCGGTCAAGGCCATCAGTGCAACGATGACCCCGATAATGGTCTTGGCAATCCAGCCTTGTGAATTGTCCCTGATATTTTGCAGCATGCGTCCCCCATAAACGGTTGAACTTCAAATTAGGCAACCGTGGAGCGTGGGTAGAATCCGGATAGAAGAAAGGCGCATCCGAGGATGCGCCTTCTCGTAACTGGCGGAGCGGACCGATGACTCGACTGTGCGAGCCTCGGCGTCTCGGACCGGCAAACTGCCGACTGGACTACCGCTCCGCTGCCAGGTCAGGCATGACCCCGACCCGGATAGGCAAAAACCTGAATGGAACTTAGTTGACAGCTTCTTTCAGTGCTTTACCGGCTTTGAAACCTGGTTTTTTGGCAGCTGCGATTTCCAGCGTCTTGCCGGTCTGTGGGTTACGACCGATGCGAGCTGGACGATCAGTTACGGAGAAAGTACCGAAACCAACCAGAACCACGGAGTCGCCGGCCTTGAGAGCGCCAGTGACGGATTCGATTACAGCGTCCAGCGCACGGCCAGCAGCAGCTTTCGGGATATCAGCGGATGCAGCGATAGCATCAATCAGTTCCGACTTGTTCACTCTAAGTCCCCTTATATCTATTTGAGTATGATTCTAAGTTTTTTTGGTGAAAGCAAAAACGAGTGCTGAATGGCCTACAGACACTTAAGAGCCGCTTTATAACAAGGGCTCTAAAAAGCTGTCAAGGAAGCCCCCCAGGCAAATACGTACTAATGCGTGCTAATTCTTTCCTTAGAATCTGCGTCACGTTTCTCATCCTTCGCGACTATCTCCGGAGCCACATCCGGTAAGGGCTCCGGGGCGTATTGCAGCGCAATTTGCAGGACCTCGTCAATCCATTTAACTGGTTTAATCTGAAGATCTTGCTTGATATTGTCCGGAATTTCCTTCAAATCGCGAACATTCTCTTCAGGAATGATCACGGTCTTGATTCCGCCACGATGCGCAGCAAGCAGTTTTTCCTTCAAGCCACCAATCGCCAATACCTGGCCACGCAGGGTAATTTCCCCCGTCATGGCGACATCCGCACGCACAGGGATGCCGGTCAATGCCGAGACCAATGCCGTGCACATGCCCACGCCAGCGCTAGGGCCGTCCTTGGGGGTCGCCCCTTCCGGCATGTGGATGTGCGTGTCGCGCTTCTCGTGGAAGTCCAGGGGAATGCCCAGGCTCTTCGCCCGGCTGCGCACAACGGTCAGGGCCGCGGTGATCGATTCGACCATCACGTCACCCAGGGAACCGGTCTTGATCAACTGGCCTTTGCCCGGAACGACAGCGGCTTCGATGGTCAGCAATTCACCGCCCACCTGGGTCCACGCCAAGCCGGTAACCTGACCGATCTGGTCCTGTTGCTCTGCCAGGCCGTAGCGGAATTTACGCACGCCCAGGAAGTGTTCCAGATCGTCCGCAGTGACCTTGACGGAGAAGCGTTTTTCCAGCGCATGCTCTTTGACCGCCTTGCGGCAAACCTTGGCAATCTGGCGTTCCAGGCCCCGTACACCGGCTTCGCGAGTGTAATAGCGGATGATATCGCGGATCGCTTCGGCGTCGAATTCCAGCTCGCCTTTCTTCAGGCCGTTGGCCGTGATCTGCTTGGGCGAGAGGTACTTGACGGCGATGTTGATCTTCTCGTCTTCGGTGTAGCCGGGCAGACGAATCACTTCCATCCGGTCCAGCAGCGCCGGTGGAATGTTCATGGAGTTGGAGGTGCACAGGAACATCACATCTGACAGGTCGTAATCGACTTCCAGATAGTGATCGTTGAAGTTGTGGTTTTGCTCGGGATCGAGCACTTCCAGCAACGCCGACGCTGGATCGCCACGCATGTCGCTGCCCATCTTGTCGATTTCATCGAGCAGGAACAGCGGGTTGCGCACGCCCACTTTTGTCATTTTTTGAATCAATCTTCCCGGCATCGAACCGATATAAGTACGGCGATGACCACGAATTTCCGCTTCATCGCGCACGCCACCGAGGGCCATTCGCACGAATTTACGGTTGGTGGCGTGTGCAATGGACTCCGCCAGCGAGGTTTTACCCACCCCTGGAGGACCTACCAGGCACAAGACCGGACCACGAATCTTCTTCACGCGCTTCTGCACGGCGAGGTATTCGAGAATGCGTTCCTTGACCTCTTCGAGGCCATAGTGATCGGCGTCGAGAATGTCTTCTGCGCGGGCCAGATCAAGGCGTACCTTGCTCTGGGCCTTCCACGGCACCTGGACCAGCCAGTCGATGTAGGAACGAACCACTGTCGCTTCGGCAGACATCGGCGACATCTGCTTGAGCTTGTTCAGCTCGGCAGTGGCCTTGGCGAGCGCGTCTTTCGGCAGGCCGGCGGCATCGATGCGCTTTTTCAGCTCTTCGACTTCGTTATGCCCTTCGTCGCTGTCACCGAGTTCTTTCTGAATGGCCTTCATCTGCTCATTCAGGTAGTACTCGCGCTGACTGCGCTCCATTTGCTTTTTGACACGACCGCGAATGCGCTTTTCGACCTGCAGCAGATCGATCTCGGCATCCAGCAGGGCCAGGACGTGCTCAACACGGGCCGACAGGTCGATGATTTCGAGAATTTCCTGCTTCTGCTCGATTTTCAGCGCCATGTGCGCGGCCATGGTGTCGACCAGGCGACCTGGTTCGTCGATGCTGTTGAGCGACGACAGGACCTCAGCCGGGACTTTCTTGCCCAACTGCACATATTGTTCGAACTGCGACAGCAGGCTGCGAACGAACACTTCCGATTCGCGCTCCGGCGCATCGACCTCGTCGATCAACGACACTTCGGCACGGCAGTGGCCGTCCACTTCGCTGAAGCGCTCCACGGCGCCGCGCTGCTCGCCTTCGACCAGAACCTTGACCGTGCCGTCAGGCAGCTTGAGCAGCTGCAGAACGGTCGCAATCGTACCTACACGGTAAAGTGCGTCTTCGCCGGGATCGTCGTCTGCAGGGTTTCTCTGGGCCAGCAGAAGGATCTGCTTGTCGCCCGTCATCGCGGCCTCGAGGGCTTCGATGGATTTCTCGCGCCCCACGAACAGCGGGATAACCATGTGCGGATAAACCACGACATCACGCAATGGCAGGAGAGGCAATTCGATGGTTGTCTTCATGATTTCGCCTCTACGGCGGCCATAAGGCCGGAAACAGATGGATGTAAGCTTGAAACCAAGATGGGGGCTGCCTTCAAAAAAAACAAGCACTAAGACAGTGTTAAAAAGCGCAAAAAGCAAAGGGGCCCGAAGGCCCCTTCTTTGTACCGGCGGCGTGACGCTTAGGCGTCTGGCGCGGCCTTGGCAGCAGGCTCACTGTTTTCGTAGATATACAGTGGCTTGGACTTGCCTTCTATAACGCTTTCATCGATCACTACTTTACTCACCTCGGACTGCGAGGGGATTTCATACATAGTGTCGAGCAACACACCTTCAAGAATCGACCGCAGTCCACGAGCGCCGGTCTTGCGTTCCAGCGCGCGTTTTGCGACCGATTTCAGTGCGTCGGCCCGGAATTCCAGGTCCACGCCTTCCATCTCGAACAGCTTGGCGTATTGCTTGGTGAGCGCATTTTTCGGCTCGGTGAGGATCTGCATCAGCGCAGCCTCATCAAGCTCGTCCAGCGTGGCCAGGACCGGCAGACGTCCGACGAATTCCGGGATCAGACCGAACTTGACCAGATCGTCAGGCTCGACTTCACGCAGGGATTCACCGACTTTCTTGCCTTCTTCCTTGCTGCGCACTTCCGCGCCGAAACCGATGCCGCCCTTGGTGGAACGGTTTTGAATAACCTTTTCCAGACCGGAGAACGCACCACCGCAGATGAACAGGATGTTACGGGTGTCGACCTGAAGGAATTCCTGCTGCGGATGCTTGCGACCACCTTGAGGAGGAACGCTAGCGACCGTGCCTTCGATCAGTTTGAGCAAGGCCTGCTGCACGCCTTCACCGGAAACGTCCCGGGTGATCGACGGGTTGTCGGATTTACGCGAGATCTTGTCGATCTCATCGATGTAGACAATGCCCATCTGGGCCTTTTCCACGTCGTAATCGCACTTCTGCAACAGCTTCTGAATGATGTTCTCGACATCTTCACCCACGTAACCCGCCTCGGTGAGGGTGGTTGCGTCGGCAATCGTGAACGGAACGTTCAGCAAGCGCGCCAATGTTTCGGCAAGCAGGGTTTTACCCGAGCCTGTCGGGCCGATCAGCAAGATGTTGCTCTTGCCGAGTTCGACATCGTCGCTCTTTTTGTCACGCTGGTTAAGACGCTTGTAGTGGTTGTACACCGCTACGGCCAGAACCTTTTTCGCACGCTCCTGACCAATCACATACTGATCAAGGATGCCGCTGATTTCTTTGGGCGAAGGCAATTTATGCGCGCTGCTCTCGGCCTGGGCTTCCTGCACCTCCTCACGGATGATGTCATTGCACAGGTCGACGCACTCGTCGCAGATAAAGACCGAGGGGCCGGCAATCAATTTGCGTACTTCATGCTGGCTTTTGCCACAGAAGGAGCAATAGAGCAGCTTGCCGTTGTCCTCGCCGTTGCGGGTGTCAGTCATTCGTTCGATCCAAATCCGATAGGCTTGCAACACAAGATGAAGGCTATTGCGGGCTTTTTCAAGCCCGCTGGTGATCGGACCCGCCGACCACCCCTATTTTGAGCTGCTTATTTTACGCGGGGCGTTGGTTGATCACTTCGTCGATCAAGCCATATTCCTTCGCAGCTTCTGCACTCATGAAGTTGTCGCGGTTGGTATCGCGCTCGATTTCTTCAAGGGTACGGCCGCTGTGCTTGGCCATCAGCGTGTTGAGACGCTCGCGAATGAAGAGAATTTCCTTGGCATGGATTTCGATATCCGAAGCCTGGCCCTGGAAACCGCCCAGCGGCTGGTGAATCATCACGCGCGAGTTCGGCAGGCAGAAACGCTTGCCTGGGGCGCCGGCCGTCAGCAAAAACGCGCCCATGCTGCACGCCTGACCAATACAGGTGGTGGACACATTGGGTTTGATGAACTGCATGGTGTCGTAGATCGACATGCCCGCCGTCACCGAACCGCCCGGGGAGTTGATATAGAGATGGATGTCCTTGTCCGGGTTTTCCGCTTCAAGGAACAGCAGTTGCGCACAGATCAGGTTGGCCATGTAGTCCTCTACCGGACCCACCAGAAAGATCACTCGCTCCTTGAGGAGACGCGAGTAGATGTCGTAGGCGCGCTCGCCGCGAGCGGACTGCTCGACAACCATCGGGACCAGGCCGCCTGCGGCCTGGATATCAGAGTTCTGCTGAATATACGAATTACGGAACATGCTCTGCAGTCACTCCCAAATAGTTATGTCTTGAATACGCATAAGCCAGCTCGAGAGCTGGCTTATGGTGTGTGCTTCTTAGCGCAAAAATGATCAGTCGGCTTGTGGAGCTTCTACCGGCTTGACCGCTTCTTCGTAAGAGACCGATTTGTCGGTCACGCTAGCTTTCTGCAGAACAGTATCCACAACTTGCTCTTCCAGCACAACAGAACGAACTTCGTTCAGTTGCTGGTCGTTCTTGTAGTACCAGGACACAACTTGCTCAGGCTCCTGGTAGGCCGAAGCCATTTCCTGAATCATCTCGCGAACGCGGGCTTCGTCAGGCTTCAGGTCGAATTGCTTGACCACTTCAGCCACGATCAGGCCCAGGACAACACGGCGCTTGGCTTGCTCTTCGAACAGCTCGGCCGGCAGTTGGTCTGGCTTGATGTTGCCGCCAAACTGTTGAACAGCCTGCACGCGCAGACGGTCAACTTCGTTGGACAGCAGGGCCTTTGGCACTTCGATCGGGTTGGTAGCCAGCAGACCGTCCATGACCTGGTTCTTGACCTTGGATTTGATCGCCTGACGCAGTTCGCGCTCCATGTTCTTGCGAACTTCGGTGCGGAAACCGTCGATGCCGCTTTCCTTGATGCCGAATTGAGCGAAGAACTCTTCGTTCAGCTCTGGCAGTTTTGGCTCGGAAACGGTGTTGACGGTCACGGTGAACTCGGCGGTTTTGCCAGCCAGGTCCAGGTTCTGATAGTCCTCAGGGAAGGTCAGGTTCAGAACGCGCTCTTCGCCAGCTTTAGCGCCAACCAGGCCGTCTTCGAAGCCAGGGATCATGCGGCCGGAGCCCAGTACCAGCTGGGTGCCCTTGGCGGAACCGCCAGCGAACACTTCACCGTCGACCTTGCCAACGAAATCAATGTTCAGCTGGTCTTCGTTCTGGGCAGCACGTTCGGCCACTTCGAAACGGGTGTTCTGCTTGCGCAGGATGTCCAGCATCTTGTCCAGGTCGGCATCTGCCACGTCAGCGCTCAGGCGCTCTACGGTGATACCTTCGAAACCGGCAACGGTGAACTCAGGGAACACTTCGAATACGGCTACGTATTCCAGGTCCTTGCCCGCTTCCAGGGACTTTGGCTCGATCGACGGCGAACCCGCCGGGTTCAGCTTCTGCTCAACCACAGCTTCGTAGAAAGAAGACTGGATGACGTCGCCTACCGCTTCCTGGCGAGCTTCAGCGCCGAAACGACGCTTGATTTCGCTCATTGGCACTTTGCCTGGACGGAAGCCAGCAATCTTGGCCTTTTGGGCAGTCTGCTGCAGACGCTTGTTGACCTGAGTCTCGATGCGCTCAGCCGGCACGGTGATGCTCATGCGGCGCTCAAGAGCAGAAGTATTTTCAACAGAAACTTGCATGGATATTCCTCGTTGCACAGACGTTAGCCGGCCGTTTCCGACCCCAGAATCAAGGGCATGCATTCTAGTGGGTCAAACTCAAGAAGTCACCCTACTGAAAACGGGTAAAAACGCAGCAGGCAATTTATAGGTGCGAATGCACGAGTGCACCTCGCCCCGGTGGCAAATACAGCCAATCACGCCAAGGCTCTGCGCCAACCCTTCCTTATATAGAAGAGGTTGCCGATCATCTCCCTGACAGCCGATCTTGCAAGCAAGGCCGGCGGGCAGCACGGCATCATCGCGAAACATAAATACGACGAAACGCCCTGCCCCTGCGACCCAGAACCTGCAGCCGCTGAAATCGCTGAAACAAAAAAAGGCGCCAGACTATTAATCTGGCGCCTTTTCGAAATATGGGGTGGACGATGGGGATCGAACCCACGACAACGGGAGTCACAATCCCGTGCTCTACCAACTGAGCTACGCCCACCATATTGCGTAACAAAGAAGCCAAATCACTTCTTTGTCGAACTCCAACCAGGCCAGGCGGCATGGCTGAAGTCTTGTTTGGTGCGGATGAAGAGACTCGAACTCTTACGCCTCGCGGCGCTGGAACCTAAATCCAGTGTGTCTACCAATTCCACCACATCCGCGGGATGAAGCCTTTAAAGCAAAGGCGCCAGACTGTTAATCTGGCGCCCTTCGAAATATGGGGTGGACGATGGGGATCGAACCCACGACAACGGGAGTCACAATCCCGTGCTCTACCAACTGAGCTACGCCCACCATATCGCGTTACTTGTGCCAAAGCTGCCTAATGGCGCACCCGGCAGGACTCGAACCTGCGACCATCCGCTTAGAAGGCGGATGCTCTATCCAGCTGAGCTACGGGCGCCTTGTTAATCTGTACTCTTGGAGGACTACAAACTAAGTGCTTTTCAGTCTTGCAGAACCGTAATCCCGCTTAACCTTCTCAACCAGTGCTAGGCTGTGCCCGACAAGTGCGACGAATAGTATAGAGCCCCCCGCAGGTCGTCAAATCCTTTTTAAAAAAAATTCATTTAATTAAAGGGGTTAGCGGAATTTGCAGACCAAGCGCCTTTGCCCTCACCGCATGACATGCGAGAATACGCTCTCTTTTTTTCCCCTCTCGATGGTTAATCACGCGCAATGACTGCACAACTTATCGACGGCAAATCGATCGCCGCCAGCCTGCGCCAGCAGATCGCCCAACGCGTCAACGAGCGTCGCCAGCAAGGTCTGCGCACGCCGGGCCTCGCGGTGATCCTGGTCGGCAGCGATCCTGCCTCTCAGGTTTATGTCTCGCACAAGCGTAAAGACTGTGAAGAGGTCGGCTTCCTGTCCCAGGCCTATGACCTGCCTTCCGACACCACTCAACAAGCGCTGGCCGATCTGATCGATCGCCTCAATGACGATCCGGCGATTGACGGCGTCCTGCTTCAGCTTCCTCTTCCGGAACATCTGGATGCCTCGAAATTGCTGGAACGCATTCGTCCAGATAAAGACGTCGATGGCTTCCATCCTTATAACGTCGGGCGCCTGGCTCAACGCATCCCGTTGCTGCGCCCCTGCACACCGAAAGGCATCATGACCCTGCTGGAAAGCACCGGCGCCGATCTCTACGGGATGAACGCGGTGGTGGTCGGCGCTTCCAACATCGTCGGACGCCCGATGGCGATGGAACTGTTGCTGGCCGGTTGCACCGTGACCGTCACCCACCGTTTCACCAAGGACCTGGCCGGTCACGTCGGACGCGCCGACCTGGTGGTCGTCGCCGCTGGCAAGCCGGGCCTGGTAAAAGGCGAGTGGATCAAGGAAGGCGCGATCGTGATCGACGTCGGCATCAACCGCCAGGAAGACGGCAAGCTGGTGGGTGACGTGATCTACGAAACCGCCCTGCCCCGTGCCGGCTGGATCACGCCAGTGCCGGGTGGCGTTGGACCGATGACCCGTGCCTGCCTGCTGGAAAACACCCTGTACGCCGCTGAAACCCTGCACAGCTGAGGCTGAAGGCAAAGGTAGTCAGCGACACAAGGAACCCCGCCCATGGCGGGGTTCTTTTTTGCCTGTAGAACAGGATGACCATCCGCCGGAAAATGACGTTTTTTTTATCTTTCGAAGGTCTTTCGCACTGCCCTCGAACAACCATCGACAGTTATTCAGCCATACTCCAGAATGTCGCGCTTTTTGGGAAATAGCCCGTTACAAAACGGCTTATCAACACTTTATTGAGTCTGCCAGCGTGAAAATCCGTCTTTCCATCCTGAGCCTATTTTTTGCAGTTACAGGGACTTTCATCACGCCCATTGCCAACGCTGGCGAAACCACCGCAGCGCCTCGCGATACTTCGCAACTCAAGCTTGCTTCCGGCAGCTCCTTGCTACTGGATATGCAGACCAACAAAGTCATCTTTGCCAGCAATCCGGACGTCGTCGTCCCCATCGCTTCGGTCAGCAAACTGATGACCGGGCTGGTCGTGGTTGAAGCCCGGCAGAACATGGACGAATTCATCAACATCGACATCAGCGACACGCCAGAAATGAAAGGCGTGTACTCCCGGGTAAAACTCAGGAGCGAACTGCCACGCCGGGAAATGCTGCTGATTGCCCTGATGTCCTCGGAAAATCGCGCCGCCGCCAGCCTCGCCCACCACTATCCAGGCGGCTATGCCGCGTTCATTGCTGCAATGAACGCCAAGGCCAGGGCCCTGGGCATGACCAATACGCATTTCGTCGAACCGACCGGTCTGTCCGCGCGAAACGTATCGACCGCGCGTGACCTGAGCAAACTGTTGATCGCCGCGCACAAATACCCGTTGCTGACCGAGCTGAGCACCACCAAAGAGAAAACCGTCACCTTCCGCAAACCCGTCTACAGCCTGGGTTTTCGCAATACCGACCATTTGGTTCGCAAGCCGGACTGGGACATCCAGCTGACCAAGACCGGTTTCACCAACGCAGCTGGGCACTGCCTGGTACTGGTGACCCGGATGAGCAACCGTCCGGTTGCCCTGGTGCTGCTTGACGCTTATGGCAAATATACCCACTTTGCCGATGCCGCGCGTATTCGCAACTGGGTCGAAACCGGCAAGAGCGCCGCCGTGGCTTCCGCCGCCTTGCAGTACAAATCGGACAAGAACCTCAAGCAGCGCCAGAGCGGCGTGTTAGAAGCTTCGAAGTAAGCAGAACCGCTGCAACAGGCAAGAGCCCCGATTATCCGGGGCTTTTTTTTGTCAGTGGTTAATCGTTCGGCAGCGGCATCTGGTCATCATCGGGAATGCCATCGCCTTTGCTTGGGTCGTGCCAGCCCTTGGGATGCTCGGTGGGCACCACCGTGGGCCGCGCCAGTGGATCGCGCATCGGACTGTCCGGATCCATCACCGGGTCCGTGTCCTGCTCGGGCGTGGTCGGTACGGTTTCCGGACGTTTGTCGTTGAAACTCGAATCGGTAGACATGCGCACCTCCATGGGAGCTAGGGTTTGAGATCGCCCAGTGGATCGTAGGGTTTCGCCGGAGCCTTGGAATCGTCATCCGGCTTCACATCCCTGGGTGCCTTGGCCGGCCCGATAGGATCGACCGCAGGGTCAGAAAGGTCCGGGGAGTCGGGATCGAACCCCAGCTCATCGCCAGACGAATGCTCGGACGAGTGAGGGCCGTCGGGGGTATTGGAATGGGCCATGGCGCCTCCTGGGGGGCCGGGAAAATCCGCGCCCTTTCATATAAGAGGCTGGCGATGAGCACAGGTGCCGGGCGGGTGACGAACGGGCTTACTGCGCACCCAGCGCTTTCTTCGCCTTGGCGGCAGCCTGTTCCTGGCCTGACTGGGCGAGATCGTTAGCTGCCTTCAGCCAACGTTGCTGATCGACCTGAGCGGGCAACTGGGTCGGGTTCTGGATCAACACCGCCCATCCACCGGCGTCCTTGAACGCCGACTCGAACGAGCCGAAGCTCATCATCAAGCGCTGATCCATGCCCGCGCGCAGCAAAACAGTCTGCTTCTGCCGGTTGTAGCCGGTCAGGATCGCGTAACGCGGCTCGGACCACAGCGCCGAGCCTTCGGTGAAGCGCACCATAACCGGGTAGCCGGCCGCGACCTGGGTCAGCAAGGCGGGCAGATTGCTGTCGAGGGGATAGACCACCATGCCGTATTCGCGGGCGAGGTTTTGCATGTTCTGTTGCAATTGGGCTTCGGCGCCCGGCAAACGCAACGGTTTGTCGAGGAGCCCCGGGGTAATCACGATGCCCTGCTGCGATAGCATGCTCGCCAGGACCTGCGGCCCGCTTTGATTCGCTACGCCCTTGTAGAACCGACCGCTGAGTTCGACCCGTTCCGGCAGGCGCTTGATCTGCGGCGATACGCTCCCCGCGCAGCCCGCCAGACTGGCGACGCACCCCACGATCAGCGCCGCCGATAGAATTCGAGACATTACTCGTACCATCATCACTCTCATGTTCAGTTGCCAGGCAATCGCATTCCCGGCTTGGCCGTCGATAATAGGACGCCGCGCCGCGGCGGTATAGCCTTAACCGGCAGTCGTTTGCATTCGATAGAGCAAACTGGTTGATGACAGGCGACCTTTGGTCAATAGCTTGAAACACGCCAGCGGCTAGACTGTCACTTGAATAGCGTGTGTGCCCGCTGCAGGGCAAAGAGGAGGCCTCGATGAGCCTGGCTATGACAATCGTAATGCTGATTTCCGGCTGGCTGGCGGTAGCCGCCGCCATGCTGTGGGGCGTCCTGCGCATTACCCGCCGGCACCATCACCCTGCCCAGCCGGCCCCCCTGGCGAAAACCGACAAAGGCGCTGCTCAACACGCAAACGCCCACTGAACGAACGCTTTGGGTCATGCATAAAAAAACGGCCGCCTGGACTCCAGGCGGCCGTTTCGTTTCAGCGAGGATCAAGCTTCAGCAGCAACCCGCTTCTGCCTTGCCCGCCGGGACATCATGTTCAACACCTCGATCGCTGCCGAGAACGCCATCGCGGCATAAACGTAGCCCTTCGGTACGTGGGCGCCAAACCCTTCGGCGATCAGCGTCATGCCGATCATGATCAGGAAGCCCAGGGCCAACATCACGACCGTCGGGTTGTCATTGATGAACTTGGCCAGGGGATCCGCCGCCAGCAACATCACCAGCACCGACACCACCACGGCAATGATCATGATCGGCAAATGTTCGGTCATGCCGACAGCAGTAATGATGCTGTCGATGGAGAACACCATGTCCAGCATCAGGATCTGGCCGATCGCCGCGGCAAAGCCCAGGGTCACGGTCGAAGTCGCCGACTTCGGATCTTCCGGCGCCGGATCCATGCTGTGATGGATCTCGGTGGTGGCTTTCCATAACAGGAACAGGCCGCCGGCGACCAGGATCATGTCCTTCCAGGAAAACGCATGGCCAAGAATCTCGATCACCGGCGCCGTCAACTGAACGATGAACGCGATGGTGCTGAGCAAGCCCAAGCGCAGGATCAGCGCCATGCCGATACCGATGCGCCGCGCCTTCTGCCGATGCTGCTCGGGCAGTTTGTTGGTCAGGATCGAAATGAAGATGAGGTTATCGATGCCGAGCACGATTTCCATCACTACCAGGGTGGCCAGGGCGACCCAGGCGGTGGGGCTGGCGGCTAGCTGTAAAAGGTATTCCATGGGTCAGTCCTGACTCGCTGTAAGACGGTTTAGATTTCCTGGGAGGAAGATGCGGATTTTTCCGCCTCTTTTTCCGATGATTCTTTTTTGCTGATCAGTCCGCCGGTGGCATCGCTGAGCGCTTGCTCGGCGGCTTTGTGAGTGTCGTCGATTGCCTGCTTCGCGCTTTCGGCCGCCTTGCCCATCAACTGCTGGGCGCTTTTTTCGGCCTGGTCACAACCGGCCAGAATCAGTAAAGACGTGATCAGCAGTGCCGTCGCTTTAAGCTTCATGTGATTTTCCTCGATATAACAAACGCGGCCGAAACGATGGCCCGTTGATAGCGAGGGATTCTAGGGAAATGAACACTTCAGGAAAATTCGTTTTTTTAGCGGTTATACTTCGGTTTTAACGAACTGTTGATTCCCATGCTCAACTATCGACAATTGCATTACTTCTGGGTGGTGGCCAAGACAGGCAGCATCGTGCGCGCCTGCGAGCAACTGAACCTGACACCCCAAACCATCAGCGGGCAGATATCGCTGCTCGAACAAACCTATGGCATTGAGTTGTTCCGCCGGGTTGGCCGGCAGCTTGAGCTGACGGAGGCCGGGCGGCAAACACTGCCCTACGCCGAGCAAATGTTTCAGTTGGGAGGTGAACTGGAATTGATGTTGCGGGCTCAGCCCAACGAACAACAGATCCTCTTTCGCGTAGGCGTGGCCGACGTGGTGCCCAAGTCCATCGTCTATCGCCTGATCGCGCCGACCATGGAATTGAATGAGCCACTGCGCATCACCTGCCGCGAAGACAAGCTTGAGCGGTTGCTGGCCGACCTGGCCATCCAGCGTCTGGACCTGGTGATATCCGACAGCCCGATGCCCTCGCACCTGGACATCAAGGGCTATAGCCAGAAACTCGGCGAATGCGGGATCAGTTTCTTTGCCACCGCCGAACTTGCCGAGCGTTACGGCCAGGACTTTCCCCGCAGCCTGCACGGCGCACCCTTGCTGATTCCCGGACCGGAGACCGTGGTGCGTAGCCGTCTGCAACGCTGGTTCGCCGAGCAGCAGATCCAGCCGCAGATCGTCGGTGAATTCGACGACAGCGCCTTGATGCAGGCTTTCGGCCAATCCGGCAGCGGGATTTTCATCGGCCCGAGCGTGATCGCCGACGAAGTGAAACGCCAATACGGCGTGCAAGTGATTGGCCAGACCGACGCGGTGAGCGAGTCGTTCTACGCCATTTCGGTGGAGCGCAAGGTCAAGCACCCTGGCATTGTCGCCATTACCGAAGGTGCCCGACGCGAGTTGTTTACCGAACTGTGAAGCCTCAGGCGCAGATTTCCCGGGGCTTGAACGTCATCAGGGCAATCGCCAGCAGGACCGAGGCGAGGATAAGCGCGGCCGCCGCGAAGCCAAGACCCTGCAGCCCTACGCTGTCGATCACCGAACCGCCGATCATCGCACCCAGGCCAATACCCAGGTTGGCGCCGGCAATGTTCAGCGAAGCGGCGAACGCTGGCGCTTCCGGCGCGGCTTTCATCAAGCGCACGTGACTGACCAGGAACATCGCCGCCTGGGTCACGCCCCAGATGCCCATCGCCGCCGCCAGGCCGAGGGGCGAGTGGATGTTTGGCACCAGGGCCACCAGTCCGGCAATCATCAACGCACAGAACATCATTGACGCCATCAGCGGGTGACGATCCACCGCACGCCCGCCCAGCGAGTTGCCGATCAAGCCGACCGCACCGAAGCCCATCAGGCACCAGCCGACCACGGTGCCGTTGAACCCGGCCAGGCGCTCGAGGATGTCGGCCAGGTAGGTGTAGGCCGTGAACATGCCGCTGAACACCACCACCGACAGCAGCACATGCCCCAGCATCAGCGGGCTGCGCAGGATCTTGAACTGCGAAAGGAAGCTCACTTGATGCTGGTGCAGGTTGGTTTTCGGCAGGTAGATAAACAGCAGCAGCGCCTTGGCAAAGGCAATGACCGCCAGGATGGCGAACGCACTGCGCCAGCCGAACGCGTCGGAAATCAACGTACCCACGGGAATGCCGAACACCGTGGCACAGACAATGCCGAAGCCGATCTTGGCGATGGCGCGGCCGGCGTACTCCGGCCCGACGATGTCCACTGCGGTCTCGCTGGCCAGCGCCCAGAACACCGGCAACCCCAGCGCCGGGATCAACCGGGCAAACGCCATCACCCAGATGTTCGGCGCCAGCGCCGCCAGGGTATTGGCCAGGCCGAACAGGATCAGTACCGAGATAAACAGCTTGCGTCGCTCGAAGCGGGCGAAATACGCCGTGAGGAACGGCCCGAAGGCGGCAACGGTGAAGGCGAACAGGGTAACCAGCAGGCCGGCTTGCGGGATGCTGACGTCCAGATCACGGGCGATGGCCGGCAACAGGCCGACGATGACGAATTCCGTGGTCAGCACCGTGAACCCGGCGGCAGACAACAGAAGAATGGGCAACAGCATGCACAACTCCAGAAAACGACGACGCCAGCGATAGCCCGAAGGCCCACTGGCAGACATGAAAATGAGGATGACGAATATTAACAGAGTGATAACGGATGCGGTTGCACGAACCTGCATATCGGGTTGAACAGCCGGGCGGCAGTTCGTCACAGGCCTGAAGGATCCTGCCTACGCTGTGATAAAGTCCGCGCCCTGAAAAATGTACACCCAATTGCTCGACAAGACTTGCCCTCCCGGTTTCCCGACTGCAGCCTGCCTCGCTTGTTGCTGCAACCGGGAATCCATGCACTTATAAAAATCCGAGATGCCGTTTTATGACTGCTTCATCCCCTTCTCTCTTGCAACGCCTGAAACGCCTGAGCCTGGTCACGCAAATCGTGATCGGCCTGATTGCCGGTATTGCCCTGGCCTTGATCGCGCCTGAAACTGCCAAGTCCACGGCGTTTATCGGCAAAGTCTTCGTCAGCGCCCTGAAAGCAGTGGCGCCGATCCTCGTGTTCGTGCTGGTCATGGCATCGATCGCCAACCACAAGCACGGCCAGGAAACCCACATCCGGCCGATTCTGTTCCTGTACCTGCTAGGGACTTTCGCTGCTGCCGTGGTCGCTGTGGTTGCCAGCATGATGTTCCCGTCCAGCCTGGTGCTGTCGACCCAGGACGTGGCGGTGACCGCACCGGGCGGTATCGGTGAAGTGCTGCAAAGCCTGCTGCTGAGCGTGGTCGACAACCCGGTCAGCGCACTGATGAACGCCAACTTCATCGGCATCCTGGCGTGGGCCATCGGCATGGGTATCGCCATTCGCCATGCCGGCAATACCACCCGCGAAGTGCTGGGCGACCTGTCCAATGGCGTGACCGTGATCGTGCGGCTGGTGATCAGCTTCGCGCCGCTGGGGATCTTTGGCCTGGTGGCCTCGACCCTGGCCACCTCCGGCTTCGGCGCCTTGATCGGCTATGCGCATCTGCTGGCCGTGCTGCTGGGCTGCATGCTGTTCGTCGCGCTGGTGATGAACCCACTCATCGTGTTCTGGAAACTGCGCCGCAATCCGTATCCACTGGTACTGACCTGCCTGCGCGAGAGCGGCATCACCGCGTTCTTCACCCGCAGTTCGGCGGCGAACATTCCGGTCAACCTGGAACTGAGCAAGCGTCTGGGCCTGCACGAAGACACCTACTCGGTGTCGATCCCGCTGGGTGCCACCATCAACATGGCCGGTGCGGCGATCACCATCACCGTGCTGACCCTGGCGGCCGTTCACACCCTGGGCATCGCCGTGGACATTCCGACCGCCATTCTGCTGAGCGTCGTTGCTGCCATCTGCGCCTGTGGCGCTTCGGGCGTGGCCGGTGGTTCGCTGTTGCTGATCCCGCTGGCGTGCAGCCTGTTCGGCATTCCGAGCGAAATCGCCATGCAGGTGGTGGCGGTCGGTTTCATCATCGGCGTGTTGCAGGACTCGGCGGAAACCGCGCTGAATTCGTCCACCGATGTGCTGTTCACCGCGGCGGCTTGCCTGGGTGAAGAAGAAAAAGCAGCACGATTGGCCTAATCCAAATCCCCTGTGGGAGCGAGCCTGCTCGCTCCCACAGGGGGCCGCGGTGAAAATGAAAAATGCGTACATATGAAAAAGCCTCCGCAACCCAAGGCTGCGGAGGCTTTTTTGTACCTGGACGGTTTAGAACGCGCCCATGTAGTCGCGCTTGCCCACTTCCACGCCGTTGTGACGCAGCAGCGCGTAGGCGGTGGTGACGTGGAAGAAGAACTGCGGCAGGCCGTAGGTCAGCAGGTAAGCCTGGCCGGAGAAGCGCTTCTCTTTCGGCGTGCCTGGACGGGTCACGATCTCGATGCCTTCCTTGCCGTTGATCTGTTCTGGGGTGAACTCGCCGATGTAGGCCAAAACCTTGGCGATCAGCGCTTGCAACTCGGCGAAGGTGGTTTCGGTGTCGTCGTATTTCGGCAATTCAACTTCAGCCAGGCGGGAAGTAACGCCCTTGGCGAAATCAACGGCGATCTGCACCTGGCGCACCAGCGGGAACATGTCCGGGTACAGGCGCGCTTGCAGGAAAGCGTTCGGGTCGATGTTTTTCTCGGTGGCGTGGGCCTCAGCCTTTTTCAGCACACCGCTCAGGGCGTTGAGCATTTGCTGGAAAACAGGCACGGAAGCGTCGTACAGGGAAATAGTCATGGCAGTCTCGTGTGATGACAGGAGGAAAACGTCGGCCGATTATAGCCGTGCGCAGCCCTCCCGGGACCGCTCTTTTTTATCGGCTCCAACGCGGTTCCCTGGGCATGCCCAAGGCACGCTCGGCGATGATGTTGCGCTGGATTTCGTTGCTGCCGCCGTAGAGGGTGTCGGCGCGGCTGAACAGGTACAGCGACTGCAGGCGGGTCAGTTGATAAGGCGCGGCGTCGAGCAATTCCGCCTCGGCGCCGAGCACGTCCATCGCCAACTTGCCGAGGCTGGCATGCCAGGTCGACCAGAACAGCTTGTAGATGGTCGCCTCCTTGCGCAGCGAACCGTCCTGGCTCCCCGAGAGCATGCGCAGCGAGTTGTAGCGCATGATCCGCAGCCCGCTCCAGGCCTCGGCCAGGCGTTGGCGCAGGATCGGATCGCGGGCGGCGCCATTGGCCTTGGCGATGGCGATGATTTCGTTGAGTTCGTTCTGGAATTGCATCTGCTGGCCGAGGGTCGACACGCCCCGCTCGAAACCCAGCAGCGCCATGGCGATCTTCCAGCCTTCGCCTGGCGCACCGATGATGTTGGAGGCGTCGGTGCGGGCATCGTCAAAGAACACTTCGTTGAATTCCGAGGTGCCAGTGAGTTGCTCGATGGGCCGTACGGTTATTTCTGTCTGCGCCATGGGCACCAGCAGGAACGACAAACCGCGATGGCCGACGCTGCCCGGTTCGGTGCGAGCGATCACAAAGCACCAGTCCGACTCATGGGCCAGCGAGGTCCAGACTTTCTGGCCGTTGATCACCCAACTGCCGCTGGCTTCGTCCAACGTCGCGCGGGTCTTGACGTTGGCCAGGTCGGAACCGGCGCCCGGCTCGGAATAGCCCTGGCACCAGAAACTCGTGCCACTGACGATCCCCGGCAGAAAACGCTGTTGCTGCTCAAGCGTGCCAAATGCGGCGATGGTCGGCCCGGCGAGGCCTTCGCCGATATGCCCCATACGCCCAGGGCCACCGGCGCGGGCGTATTCTTCGTTGAAGATCACCTGTTGGGTGATCGACAGGCCGCGCCCGCCATGCTGCGGCGCCCAGCCGACGCAGGTCCAGCCGCCTTCGGCGAGCTTGCGCTCCCAGGCTTTGCGCTCTTCGGGAAACATGTGCTCATCGCCCGGGCCACCGCGAAAACGCAGCGGCTCGAATTCCCCGCACAGGTTGTTGCTCATCCAGTCGGCGACTTCCTGGCGAAAGCGCTCGTCCTGCTCGCTGAAACTGATTTTCATGGCTGCTCTCCGAGGATCACCGAAGCAATGCGCTCGCGATGCCAGGCCGGTAGCCCGAGGAAGCTCTCGCTGGCACGGGCGCGCTTGAAGTAGAGGTGCGGGTCGTATTCCCAGGTGAAACCGACACCGCCGTGCAACTGGATCGATTCGGATGCACAGTGGAAAAAGGTTTCCGAGCACTGCGCCTTGGCCAACGCTGCCGCCAGTGGCAGTTCGGACGCGACCTGCGGATCGCCCTGCGGATCGAGGACTTCCTGGGCCACGCACGCCGCGTAATAGCTGGCGGACCGCGCGCATTCGACTTGCAGCATCATGTCGGCGGCGCAGTGCTTGAGTGCCTGGAAACTGGCAATGGGGCGGCCGAACTGCTGACGCTCCTGCATGTAGGCCACGCTGAGGTCGAGCACCTGCTGCGCGCCGCCGGTCTGCTCGGCTGCCAGGCCGATGCAGGCCAGTTGCAGGACCCGCTCCAGGTGCCGCCAGCCGTTGCCGAGTTCTCCCAGCAGGCAGTCGGCTTCGAGGTACAGGCCCTTGAGTTCGATGCGTGCCTGGCGCCGGGTCTGGTCCATGGTCGCCAGCAGGTGCCGCTTGATACCTGCCCGCACGGCATCAACGGCGAACAGGCTGATGCCCGCTTCGCCGGCCGTTCCGGGCTGCCGTGCGGCAATGATCAACAGGTCGGCGCCGTGCCCATCGAGTACATGCTTGAGGGTGCCGTCGAGGATAAAGCCATCGCCTTCGACCACTACCGTTGCCTGTACATCGTCGGCTGACCAGCCGTTGGCGCTGCTGAAGCCCAGGGTCGCGGTCACGCTGCCGTCGGCGATCGACGGCAGCCAGCGCTGCTTCTGCTCATCATTGGCGGCCAGCAACAGTGCAGGCGTGGCCATGCAGGTGGTGGCGAAAAAAGGCGAGCACAGCAAACGCCGGCCCATCTGTTCCAGCAAGATTGCCAGCTCGACAAAGCCGAGGCCCAAGCCTCCATAGGTTTCGGGAATATGAATGGCCGGCCAGTACATTTCCTGGCACAGACGCTGCCAGAGGGCCTCATCGAACCCCCGTTCGCTGACCATTGCCGCGCGCACGGCGGCCGAATCCGATACATCGGCGAGGAAACCCTCGGCCGACTCGCGGATCATTTCCTGTTCGTCGCTGAATGCAAACTCCATCGCGGCGCCTTCTGCTCGTTTGGCGGGGCGCGCGTGGCGCAACACCCCTTTGAGCATGAAGTTTGGCGCCGCCCGGACGCGACTGAATCGTCAGCCTTGCCTAGTCCGAACGGGCGATGTCAAAGTGCACCTACGCAAGTGAAAAACATGAATCGGCTAAGGATGCAGAACCATGAGCACTGAGCAAGAGACGACTTTCGACGAGCCGCGGCTCAACAGTACGGAAATCCGCATTCTGGGTTCGTTGATCGAGAAACAGGCCACCAGCCCGGAAACCTATCCCCTGACCCTCAATGCCCTGGTGATTGCCTGCAACCAGAAAACCAGCCGCGAGCCGGTAATGAACCTCACCCAGGGCCAGGTCGGCCAAAGCCTGCGCGCCCTCGAAGGACGCGGATTCACCCGACTGGTGATGGGCAGCCGTGCCGATCGCTGGGAGCACAAGGTCGACAAGGCACTGGAACTGGTGCCCGCGCAGGTGATCCTGACCGGCCTGTTGTTTTTAAGGGGACCGCAGACGGTCAACGAACTGCTGACCCGCAGCGGGCGCATGCATGATTTCGAGGATGCCGAGCAGGTGGTGCATCAGCTCGAACGCCTGATTGCCCGCGGCCTGGCAGTGCTGATTGCGCGCCAGTCCGGCCAGCGTGAAGATCGTTATACCCACGCGCTGGGTGATCCGGCGGATATCGAAGCGATTCTCGCTGCCCGTCAGAATGCGCCGGAGCGTGGTGCTGGCGGCGCGGTGTCGGTTGAGCGAATCGAAGAGCTGGAAGCCCGGATTGCCGCGTTGGAAGAGCGCTTGGCGCGTCTCGAATAAAAGCCGGGCGGCCTTTGCATCAGTAGACAAGGCTGCTGCGAGCAAACTCCACGGCCTTTTGAAACTGCTCATCGGTCGGGCGCACGCCGGTATAGAGCACAAACTGCTCCAGTGCCTGGATCGCGATCACTTCGAGCCCGGTGATGACATGTTTGCCCTCGGCACGAGCGCGCAGGATCAGCGGGGTTTCCGAAGGAACCGCGACCACATCGAAGACGATATCCGCAGCCTCGATGGCTTTGGCGTCGAACGCCAGCTGGTCGGCTTGCGGACCGGTCATGCCGATGGGCGTGACGTTGATGAGCATTTGCGGGCGCCGGTCGCCCAGCTCGGCTTGCCAGGAGTAGCCCAGTGACTTGGCCAACGCCTGGCCGGTTCGCTCGTTGCGGGCCACGATCAGGCCGTTGTGGTATCCGCCGTCGCGCAAGGCGCTGGCCACGGCCTTGGCCATGCCGCCACTGCCAAGCAGGGCAAACGTGGTGTCACTGGACACCTGGTGGGTCTGCAGCAACTGGGCAATGGCAATGTAGTCGGTGTTGAACGCCTTGAGATGCCCGTCGGTATTGACGATGGTGTTGATCGACTGAATGGCCGCGGCGGAAGGGTCCAGCTCATCGACCAAGGCAATGCAGGCTTCCTTGAACGGCATCGATACGCCGCAACCGCGAATACCCAGGGCGCGGATGCCGCCGACGGCCCCCGGCAAATCCTGGCTGGAAAACGCCTTGTAGTAGAAATTCAGCCCCAGTTGCTCATACAGATGATTGTGAAATCGCAGGCCAAAGTTCCCGGGCCGTCCGGAGAGGGACATGCACAGCTGGGTGTCTCTGTTGGGGTTCATCTGCATGTGAATCTCCTTGTATTGCATTTTCGGATGGACGGGATTAGCCGGTCCATCGAGTTCTGATCAATCATGGTCGCATGCCTTGGTCGACGCCGCGCGAGCGTAAGTTCGCCGACACAGACCTTACACAAAATTTACCTGGTGGCTGTGCTGATTTTCAAAAAAAAGCTGTCTTAGGAGTATCCCCGCGACATTCCTTGAGTCTATTGCAGACGCAAGCGCCGGGGCGAAGAACCGAGGAGTCATCATGATCCGTAGAATCCCCACAGTGGCCTTGCTGATCGGCGCCCTGGCTGTCGCAGGGCAAGCAGAGGCACATGGCGGCGGTGGCGGCTGGGAAGGTCCGGCGGTATTTGGCGCAATCGTCGGCTCGGCCATCGTTGGCTCGGCAATCATCAACAGTAACCGTCCCGTGTATGTGACGCCGCAACCGGTCTACGCCCAGCCGGTTTACGCCCAACCGCAGCCGGTATACATGGCGCCACCGCCACCGGTTTACTACCAGCCAGCACCGGTGTATGTGGGCCAACCCATCTACTATCGCCCGGCGCCGGTCTATTACGGCCCACCCCGTGGCTACTACGGCCCGCCTCGCGGCTATTACGGCCCTCCCCACGGACACGGCCGCTGGTAATCGAAGATTCGCAGGCGCTCGTTCGCGCCTGCGAACTGCCGTTCGTCGTCGCAGGTCTGGAAAAATCCTGTCAGTGTCGCTATCGGGACAGTGTCGACTGTCGATGTTGGCAAGATTAAGTGCGGACCTGTCCAACAACAGCAGGTCGATAACAACAAGGACGAGCTTATGCCCACGCAAAACCCGCATCGCATCAATGGCCTGTGCACTTCCAGCAAGGTCTACAACGCCCTGACCGAACTCAAGCACCTGGAAGGCCATCGCAGCGCCAAGTTCCTTTCGCTGCTGGCGCAGAACCTGGTGCGCAAAGGCCTGCTCAACGAGCAGGAAGTGGTCCATATGCTCGATCAGGTGGTCGACTGAGCGCCAGCCGGCCCGCTGACCTCACTGGCATCAATGACCACTATTGAAAGCGTTGATTGTTCCTCGAAGCGCCCGGACCGTAAGGTGACTCCACAGATTGATGGAGGTCCTTATGATGTCTCAAGTACAAATCATGTCCGTTATCGGCAGCGCCGTTCCCGCACCGCTCAGGGCGCTTGGCTTGCTCGCCTGCTGGTACCTGGTCCAGGACGGCGAACAGATCAGCGGCCCGCTCACCTCGCTTCCCGACGCCCAGGCGCTGTCCCAGCGACTCGGCATGGGACAGGCTGGCAAGCTCAGCGCCTAAGGCAGCTGGACCCGCGGCTTGGTCTCGATGAAAATGGCCCAGCTCGACATGAACAGGGCCGCGATCAACGGGCCGATGACAAAACCGTTGAGCCCGAACATCGCCAGGCCACCCAGAGTCGAGATCAGGATCATGTAGTCCGGCATCTTCGTGTCCTTGCCCACCAGGATCGGTCGCAGCACGTTATCCACCAGGCCTATCACGAATATCCCGAACAACCCCAGTACCACGCCCTGCCAGATAGCGCCGGTGAGCAGGAAAAATGCCGCTACGGGCGCCCAGACAATTCCCGCCCCGACCGCCGGCAACAGCGACAGAAACGCCATCAACACCGCCCAGACCAGTGCGCTGGGAATGTCCAGGAACCAGAAGATCAAACCGCCTAATGCACCCTGGGTCATCGCCACGAGCAGATTGCCCTTCACCGTGGCCCGCACCACGCGGTTGAACTTGAGCTGCAGACGGCGCTTCTGGTGTTCCTCCAGCGGCACGGCCATGCGCACCTTGCGCGCCAGTTCGGCTCCGTCGCGCAGGAAGAAAAACAGCAGGTAGAGCATGATGAAAAAGCTGACGACGAACTCGAACGTGCCCTGGCCAAGAATGAACACCCGATTCGTCACCTCGCCACCCGCCATCGCGCTCTTGACGATCTTCTCCCGTAGCCCATTCAGCTCACCCACGCCGAACCGGTCGAGCAAATGCTGGAAATACGGCGGCAGGCTGTGCTTGAACTGCGTCACATAGCCGGCAATGTCCAGCTCACCGCTTTCGACGCTCTTGTACAGCGCCGCGCCTTCCTGAACCAGCAGCATGCTGATGATGATCACGGGCAGGATCGCGATCACCAGGCAGATGCTCAAGGTACACAGCGAAGTCAGGTTGCGCTGCCAGCCGAACTTGAGTTGCAACCGGCGCTGCATCGGCGCAAAGACAATCCCCAGGATCACCGCCCAGAACACCGCACCGTAGAACGGCAGCAGGATCCAGATGAACGCAATGCTCACCAACACCAGCAAAACCGCCAGCGATTTATCTTTCAGCGTCTCTTCGTTCATGTCCGATCCAGGTCAGTCCACCGGCACGCAACGTTGCGCCCTGATGGTTAGGCCACTACGGCGCGCGCGAGTGCCGTGCGCTTGGTGAAAAAGCATGGCAAGGGAGGTGTCGAAGAGATCAGTCGTCAAATTCCAGGCAAAAAAAAGGGGAGCACATGCCCCCCCGAGGTTTAAAGCGTTGTATCGCGGCTGTTAACTCAGCCTTCGATCTCGATCAGGATCTCGCCCGGGTTCACCCGGTCGCCCTTGGCCACGTGGATGGCGGTGACTTTGCCGGCGATGGCCGCCTGGACTTCGGTTTCCATCTTCATCGCTTCGGTGATCAACACAGCCTGGCCCGCCTTGACGGTGTCGCCCTCCTTGACCAGCACATCAACGATGTTGCCTGGCATGGTGGTGCTGACGTGGCCCGGGGCCGACGCCTGCTTGCGTTTGCTGCTGCCACCGCCGACGAATTCATTGAGCGGTTCGAACACCACTTCTTCCGGCATGCCGTCGATGGACAGGTAGAAGTGACGCTTGCCTTCGGCCTTGACGCCGACACCGGTGATGTCGACGCGGTAGGTTTCGCCGTGGACGTCGATGACGAACTCGGTTGGCACGCCTTCACCGCCGGCCGAGGCGACGCCACCGGCTTCAGGAATCGGCAACAGCACTTCAGGGGTCAAGGTGCCCGCTGCGCGCTCTTCGAGGAACTTGCGCCCGATGTCCGGGAACATGGCGTAGGTCAGCACGTCTTCTTCAGACTTGGCCAGGGCACCGATATCGGCACGCAGCTTGGCCATTTCCGGCTTGAGCAGGTCGGCTGGACGAACGTCGATCACTTCTTCGCTGCCAATGGCCTGGCGACGCAGTTGCTCGTTCACAGGCGCCGGCGCCTTGCCGTAGCCGCCTTGCAGGTACAGCTTCACTTCGTTGGTGATGGTCTTGTAGCGCTCGCCGGCCAACACGTTGAAGAACGCCTGGGTGCCGACGATCTGCGAAGTCGGGGTCACCAGTGGCGGGAAACCGAGGTCTTCGCGAACGCGCGGAATCTCTGCCAGCACTTCGCTCATGCGGTTCAGGGCGCCCTGCTCTTTCAACTGGTTGGCCAGGTTGGAAATCATCCCGCCCGGTACCTGGTTGACTTGAACACGGGTGTCGACGGCGGTGAATTCGCTTTCGAACTGGTGGTACTTCTTGCGCACGGCGTAGAAGTACAGGCCGATCTCTTGCAGCAGTTCCAGGTTCAGGCCAGTGTCGAACTCGGTGCCCTTGAGCGCAGCAACCATCGACTCGGTGCCCGGGTGGCTGGTGCCCGAGGCGAAGCTGGAGATCGCGGTGTCGATGTGGTCGGCGCCGTTTTCGATAGCCTTGAGCTGGCACATGGTGGCCAGACCGGCGGTGTCATGGGAGTGAATGAACACAGGCAGCGACTGTTCGGCTTTCAACGCCCGCACCAGTTCGCCGGTGGCGTACGGGGTCAACAGGCCGGCCATGTCCTTGATCGCCACCGAGTCGCAACCCATGGCTTCCATTTGCTTGGCTTGGGCCACGAACGCGTCGATGGTGTGCACCGGGCTGGTGGTGTAGGCGATGGTGCCCTGGGCATGCTTGCCGGCAGCTTTCACCGCTTCGATGGCCACGCGCAGGTTACGCACGTCGTTCATGGCGTCGAAGATGCGGAACACGTCGATGCCGTTGACCGCTGCCTTGGCGACAAAGGCCTTGACCACGTCGTCGCTGTAGTGGCGGTAGCCCAGCAGGTTCTGGCCGCGCAGGAGCATTTGCAGGCGTGTGTTAGGCAGTGCGGCGCGCAGTTGGCGCAGACGCTCCCACGGGTCTTCCTTGAGGAAACGTACGCAGGCGTCGAACGTCGCGCCGCCCCAGCATTCCAGCGACCAGTAGCCAACCTTGTCGAGCTTGTCGCAGATCGGCAGCATGTCTTCGGTGCGCATGCGGGTCGCGAGCAGCGATTGGTGGGCGTCGCGCAGGATGGTGTCGGTTACATGAATCTTCTTGCTCATTGTTCTATTCCTCACAGGCCTGCGTGGGCGGCGATGGCGGCGGCGATGGCCAGGGCCAGCTCTTCGGGTTTGCGCTTGATCGAGTAGTTGGTCAGTTCAGGGTGGCTTTCGACGAAGCTGGTGTTGAACTGGCCGCTACGGAATTCCGGGTTACGCAGGATTTCCTGGTAGTACGCGGCAGTGGTCTTGACGCCTTGCACACGCATGTCGTCCAGTGCGCGCAAGCCACGGTCCATCGCTTCTTCCCAGGTCAGCGCCCAGACCACCAGTTTCAGGCACATGGAGTCGTAGAACGGTGGAATGGTGTAGCCGGTGTAGATCGCCGTGTCGGTCCGCACGCCCGGACCGCCGGGTGCGTAGTAACGGGTGATCTTGCCAAAGCTGGGCAGGAAGTTGTTTTTCGGGTCTTCGGCGTTGATCCGGAATTGCAGCGCGAAACCGCGGTGCTGGATGTCTTCCTGCTTCACCGAGAGCGGCAGGCCGGACGCAATGCGGATCTGCTCGCGGACGATGTCGATGCCGGTGATTTCCTCGGTGATGGTGTGTTCCACCTGCACCCGGGTGTTCATTTCCATGAAGTACACCTCGCCCTCGGCGAGCAGGAACTCCACGGTACCGGCGTTCTCGTAACCCACGGCCTTGGCTGCACGCACCGACAGGTCGCCGATGTAGGCGCGCTGTTCCGGGGTCAGTTGCGGGCTCGGGGCGATTTCGATGAGCTTCTGGTTGCGGCGCTGGATCGAGCAATCACGCTCGAACAGGTGCACCACGTTGCCAAAGCTGTCACCGAGGATCTGCGCTTCGATGTGCTTGGGGTTGACGATGCACTTTTCCAGGAACACTTCCGCGGAACCGAACGCCTTGGTGGCTTCGGAAATGACGCGCGGGAATGCCTGTTCAAGTTCTTCACGGCTGTTGCAGCGACGGATACCGCGACCGCCACCACCGGAAGTGGCCTTGAGCATGACCGGGTAACCAATGCGGTCGCCTTCGGTCAGCGCTTCTTCGATACCGGCGACGTTGCCTTCGGTTCCCGGGGTGACCGGAACACCTGCCTTGATCATGCTGCGGCGGGCTTCGGTCTTGTCGCCCATGCGGCGAATGACTTCAGCCGATGGACCGATGAATTTGATCCCGCGTTCGGCGCAGATATCTGCCAGTTCGGCGTTTTCCGACAGGAAACCGTAGCCTGGGTGCAAGGCATCGCAACCGGTTTCCACAGCCAGGTTCACCAGCTTGCGCGGGTTCAGGTAACCGGCCAGTGGCTCGGCACCAATACTGTGGGCCTCATCCGCACGCTTGACATGCAGGGCATGGCGATCGGCGTCGGAATAGATCGCGACCGAGCGAATGCCCATTTCGGCACAAGCGCGTACGATTCGTACGGCAATCTCACCACGGTTGGCGATCAGGATCTTTTTTATCACTTGGAGTTTCCCTTGATCCGGTGGTACCCACGACCTGCTTGACAGGTCGACGCGTGACCAAATGTTTCAGTTTGGTCGCAACGCCACACTAGCGCTCACAAGGGATTAACAAAAATGAATAATTATTGGGTCGTGCATAAGTAAAGACTTATAGTTGACGCATCAGCCCGTGGCCAGAGTGTCCAGAAAATGCGTAAGTCCTTGATGCGTATGACATTGCGTCAATTGCAAATCTTCAACGAAGTCTGCGACCTGAGGTCCTACAGCCGCGCAGCCGACGAAATGTCTCTCACGCAACCGGCCGTCAGCCTACAGATTCGTCAACTTGAGGAGCTGGTGGGCCAGCCACTGTTCGATTATGTCGGCAAGAAACTCTACATGACCGAAGCGGCGGAAGCCCTGCAACGCGCGAGCCGGGACATCTTCGGACGGTTGGAAAACCTCGACATGCAGCTGTCGGACATGCAGGGCTCACTGCAGGGCCAACTGAAACTGGCGGTGGAATCCAGCGCCAAGTATTTCGTACCGCATCTATTTGCCGCCTTCAAGCGCCAGCATCCGGAAGTCAACCTGCAACTGACGGTGGTCAATCGCGCCCAGGTGATTCGGCGACTGTCGGACAACCGCGATGACCTGGTGATCATGTCCATGGTGCCCCAGGACATGGGGCTGGAGTTCCTGCCGTTCCTGAACAATCCGATCGTTGCGGTCGCACCGCCCGACCACCCGCTGTGCCATGTGGGACCATTGCGCCTGCAGGATCTTGAGCCCTACACCTTGCTGATGCGCGAGGTGGGGTCGGGAACGCGTCTGGCCTGCGAAGAGTACTTCAAGGAAAAGCGCGTGCACTTCAACCAGACCCAGGAGGTCTCTTCGGCCGAAGCCCAACGTGAATGCGTGCTGGCGGGTCTGGGCGTAGCACTGTTGACGCGCCACGCCCTGAACCTTGAATTGGCCACCGGCGGTTTGATCGAGTTGCCGATCGACGAACTGCCGCTCTACCGCAGCTGGTGTCTGGTACAGGCCAAGGCCAAACGCCTGTCACCGGTGGCTCACGCCTTCCTTGCGTTCATTCGTAGCGAAAGAATTCAGATCAGCGCGCTGGTTGAGCGCTTCGACGGGAAGCTGTCGGCGCCGCCTGCCAGTAATTGAGTTCCAGGTCGCCAGTAAAATCGGCAATCTCGGCGAGAAGCTGGCGTTGTTCGCAGCGATCTTCGATTGCACGACGAAACGCCATGCGGCGCTGGTCTTCCTGCTGACGACGGGTTTTGACGGCGCTGTTGCGTTCTTCGTAGGGCTGGGCCATTTCGAGTCTCCCAAGTCGAGTACGGGAGTTTCAAGATAAGCGCGGGGGATGACGGTTTGGCGGCGGGTCAGTTACAGACAGATGAACCCTGCAGGAGCTGGCTTGCCAGCGAGGCGCCCGAAAGACAAACGCATGCCTCAAGGACGCCTTCGCCGGCAAGCCGGGCGCCTACAAATCAGTCGTCCAGGGCTTTTACCGATTTTGGCGACAAACGCAAGCTGCGCAGGCTGCGCTTGACGCTCTTGAGGTGGTTGACCAGGCTCGGCCCGCGGGCCATGGCCACGCCCATGGCCAACACATCGATGACCACCAGGTGGGCGATACGCGAGGTCAGCGGCGTGTAGATTTCGGTGTCTTCGTGAACGTCGATGGCCAGGTTGACGGTCGACAGCTCGGCCAGAGGCGTCTGGCTCGGGCACAAGGTGATCAAGGAGGCGCCGCTCTCACGCACCAGGTTGGCGGTAATCAGCAAATCCTTGGAGCGACCGGACTGCGAGATGCAGATCGCCACGTCACTCGGCTTCAGGGTGACCGCCGACATCGCCTGCATATGCGGATCGGAATACGCCGCCGCCGTGAGCAGCAAACGGAAGAATTTGTGTTGCGCATCCGCCGCCACCGCTCCGGAAGCGCCGAAACCATAGAACTCCACGCGCTGGGCCTGGGACATGAGCGTCACCGCCCGCTGCAATTCCAGCGGATCGAGCTTTTCGCGGACCTCCATCAGCGTGTGCAGCGTGGTATCGAAAATCTTCAGGCTGTAGTCGGCGACCGAATCGTCCTCATGGATCGCGAACTGCCCAAAACTGGCCCCTGCCGCCAGGCTCTGGGCCAGCTTGAGCTTCAAGTCCTGGAAACCCGAGCAACCGATGGCGCGGCAAAAGCGCACGATGGTCGGCTCACTGATACCCACGCTGTGGGCCAGGTCGGCCATGGAACTGTGCATCACGGCCGCAGGATCAAGCAGAACGTGATCGGCAACCTTGAGTTCCGACTTGCGTAACAGGTGGCGAGACTGGGCGATGTGTTGCAGCAGATTCAAAGGGCTGGACTCTTTTTTATTTGGCAGGCGCCGGGGATGTAGCACGCTTGTAGTTATACTACATGAATCGTCTTTTTGCCTGCTGAATAAGTAACTGAATTGTCTTTGTCACACCCTGTTTTAGCGGTATGAGCCTTATGTAGCAGTAAATCCGGCCTTTGCCGCCAAGGATTTTTCGCGAAAAAAAAGCCCGCAGTGTGAGCGGGCGAAAGACCAAAGAAGCTATATGCGCAGTCGCTTCATTGATGAGCAAGCCGCTTGGGGGATCAGCTTCCTCGGTACGTTGAATAGCTGTAGGGCGAAATCAACAGCGGAACATGGTAGTGATCCTGCTCGGCAGAGATGCCAAAACGCAGCACCACTACATCCAGGAACGCAGGCGTAGGCAACTGCACGCCACGTGCGCGGTAGTAATCGCCTGCATGAAACTGCACCTGATAGACCCCGGTGCGGTAGTCATCGCCCTGCAGCAGCGGTGCATCGACACGGCCATCGCTGTTGGTTATCGCGCTGGCGACCAATTCCAGCTGCGAGCCTTCAACGCGGTACAACTCGACCTTGATCGAGCTGCCCGGGCAACCGTGTGCAGCGTCCAAAACGTGTGTAGTCAAACGTCCCATTGATTCTGCGCGCCTGCCTGCATGGAAGCAGCCAGACCTCGCGCCTCCCGAAGTCAGTTGAAAAGGAGACCGCACCGATTCGGAGCACGAAAAGCTGCGGCGAGCGACTGATTAAGACATTTTTCAAAAAAATTGTACACAATAAAAACGACATTTCGTCCGACACCGCCAACCCACAGGCTTTTGCCGTCGATTTTCCAGCGATCCTTGCGCTTGCGCTGCTTTCAAGCCGTTAGTTGACCAATCAGGCAAATTTCTTGCACGGGACGGGTAAGAGCAAGGAAACCGCAAGTCAGATGACCGCTGATGAAAAATGCAAAAAATCAGGCTTACAAAATCAATATAAAGTTGTATACAATCACTCCATCGCTGTGACGCCACCCTGCCATTGCACCCTCGGGCGCGCCACACCACCTGTCAACACGAACAAGAAGGAAGACTGCAGTGAGCGCTGACTACCCTCGCGACCTGATCGGTTACGGCAGTAACCCTCCGCACCCACACTGGCCGGGCAATGCCCGCATCGCCCTGTCTTTCGTACTCAATTACGAAGAAGGCGGCGAGCGCAACATCCTGCACGGCGACAAAGAGTCTGAAGCGTTCCTTTCGGAAATGGTCTCGGCGCAACCGCTGCAAGGCGCGCGCAACATGAGCATGGAATCGCTTTACGAGTATGGCAGCCGCGCTGGCGTCTGGCGGATCCTGAAACTGTTCAAGGAATTCGACATTCCGCTGACCGTTTTCGCCGTGGCCATGGCCGCCCAGCGTCACCCGGATGTGATCCACGCCATGGTCGAGGCCGGCCACGAGATCTGCAGCCACGGCTACCGCTGGATCGACTACCAGTACATGGACGAAGCCCAGGAACGCGAGCACATGCTCGAGGCGATCCGCATCCTCACCGAAATCACCGGCGAACGCCCGTTGGGCTGGTACACCGGCCGTACGGGTCCGAACACGCGCAAGCTGGTGATGGAAGAAGGCGGTTTCCTCTACGACAGCGACACCTACGACGACGACCTGCCCTACTGGGAACCGAACAACCCGACCGGCAAGCCGCACCTGGTGATCCCGTACACCCTGGACACCAACGACATGCGCTTCACCCAGGTCCAGGGTTTCAACAAGGGCGACGACTTCTTCGAATACCTCAAGGATGCGTTCGACGTGCTGTACGCTGAAGGCGCCGAAGCACCAAAGATGCTGTCTATCGGCCTGCACTGCCGGCTGATTGGCCGTCCGGCGCGCCTGGCTTCGCTCAAGCGCTTTATCGAATACGCTAAAAGTCATGAACAGGTGTGGTTCAGCCGTCGCGTCGACATCGCGCGCCACTGGCAGGAAACCCACCCGTACCAAGGGGCCGCGAAATGAGCGCCTTTCAAACCTTGAAACCCTCGACCTTGAGCCGCGACGCTTTCGTCAAAGCCTTCGCCGACATCTACGAACATTCGCCATGGGTGGCCGAAAAGGCCTTCGACCTGGGCCAGGACGCTTCGATCGACCAGATCGAAACCCTGCACCAGCGCATGAGCGACATCCTGTTGAGCGCCGATCACGCCAGCCAGCTGGCTTTGATCAACGCTCACCCGGACCTGGCCGGCAAAGCCGCCGTCCAGGGCCAACTCACCGAAGCCAGCACCCATGAACAGGCTGGCGCCGGTATTCACCAATGCACGGCCGAAGAGTTCCAGCGCTTCACCGAGCTGAACGACGCCTACAAGGCCAAGTTCAAGTTTCCCTTCATCATGGCGGTAAAAGGCAGCAACCGGCATCAGATCCTCGCGGCGTTCGAAACGCGCATCCACAACCCGCAAGATACCGAGTTCAAGTGCGCGCTGGCGGAGATCAACAAGATCGCCCTGTTCCGATTACTGACCCTATAAGCAAGCCTGGCCCGGGTGCTGTTAAACGCGAAAAGTACCCTGGGCCCTGCAAGCATCCCAAGCCAACTTATTAAAGGCAGACAAGAAGAATGAAAGCTTACGCCGTACCTTTCGAGAAGTTCGTCAACCTGGCCGACGCCCGCCTGGGCACCAAAATCATCTCGGTCACCGATGACTGGTTCGCAGACGCCAACCGTCTGTTCCAACCGACCCCGGCCGTGTGGAAGGAGGGCGTGTTCGATGACAACGGCAAGTGGATGGACGGCTGGGAGTCGCGCCGCAAGCGCTTCGAAGGCTACGACAGCGCGGTGATCCGCCTGGGTGTGCCTGGCTCGATCAAGGGCGTGGACATCGATACTTCATTCTTCACCGGCAACTTCCCACCGTCGGCCTCCCTGGAAGCCTGCTTCCTGGCCTCGGGCGAGCCGGATGCAAACACCCAGTGGACTGAAGTACTGTCCGCCGTCGAGCTGCAAGGCAACAGCCACCACTACCACGAAATCAGCAACGACCAGGCCTTCAGCCATCTGCGCTTCAACATCTACCCGGACGGCGGTGTAGCCCGCCTGCGCGTCTACGGCATTCCGTTCCGCGACTGGTCGGCTGTGGGCGACAACGAGCAAGTCGACCTGGCCGCAGCCCTCAACGGTGGCCGCGCCCTCGCCTGCTCCGACGAACACTTCGGCCGCATGAGCAACATCCTCAACCCGGGCCGTGGCATCAACATGGGCGACGGCTGGGAAACCGCGCGTCGTCGCACACCGGGCAATGACTGGGTGATCGTCGCCCTGGGTCACCCGGGCGAGATCGAGAAAATCATCGTCGATACCCTGCACTTCAAGGGCAACTACCCGGACAGCTGCTCGATCCAGGGCGCGTTCGTGAAAGGCGGTACCGACAGCCAGATCGAAACCCAGTCGCTGTTCTGGCGCGAACTGCTGCCAAGCCAGAAGCTGGAAATGCACGCCGAACACACCTTCGCCGAGCAGATCAAGGCCCTGGGCCCGATCACCCACATCCGCTTGAACGTGTTCCCGGACGGTGGCGTGAGCCGCCTGCGCGTTCTCGGCAAGGTTGCGAAGTAACACCCGATCGTTCCCACGCTCTGCGTGGGAATGCATACCGTGACGCTCCGCGTCACAGTGGACGCGGAGCGTCCATGGCGGCGTTCCCACGCAGAGCGTGGGAACGATCAAACACAGAATTCGGATAAGAACAGCATGCGCACACTGACGATTGAACCGCTGACCAAAGAAGCCTTCGCCCCTTTCGGTGACGTGATCGAAACCGACGGCAGCGATCACTTCATGATCAACAACGGTTCGACCATGCGCTTTCACAAACTGGCGACGGTGGAAACCGCAACGCCAGAGGACAAGGCGATCATCAGCATTTTCCGCGCCGACGCGCAGGACATGCCGCTGACCGTCTGCATGCTGGAGCGTCATCCGCTGGGCAGCCAGGCTTTCATTCCGCTGCTCGGCAACCCCTTTCTGATCGTGGTCGCGCCACTTGGCGATGAACCTGTATCAGGCTTGGTCCGCGCCTTCGTCACCAACGGCAGGCAGGGCATCAATTACCATCGCGGCGTCTGGCACCACCCGGTGCTGACGATCGAAAAGCGGGATGACTTCCTGGTGGTTGATCGCAGTGGCACAGGCAATAACTGCGATGAGCATTTTTTCAAAGAGGATGAGCGTTTGATCCTCGCCCCCCACCAATAAGAGAAGGTCTGATCACTCGACAACAAGAGTGACAGGCGAGAGGTAAAGACTGTGGAAGCACATCTGTTGGAATGGCTGAACCTGAGCGTGCGCTGGGTTCACATGATTACCGGCGTGGCCTGGATCGGCGCATCGTTCTACTTCGTCTGGCTGGAAAACAACCTCAATCGGGTCAACCCGAAAAGCGGTCTGGCCGGTGATCTGTGGGCGATCCACGGCGGCGGTATCTATCACCTGGAAAAATACAAACTGGCTCCGCCGACCATGCCGGACAACCTGCACTGGTTCAAATGGGAAGCCTACTTCACCTGGCTGTCGGGTATCGCGCTGCTGTGCGTGGTGTTCTACTCCAATCCGACGCTCTACCTGCTGGCTCCGGGCAGCACCCTGAGCGGCCCTGAAGGCGTGGCCATCGGTATCGGCTCGCTGTTCATCGGCTGGTTCGTCTACTCCTTCCTCTGCGACTCGGCCCTGGGCAAGCGCCCTGCCCTGCTCGGTTTCATCCTGTTCGTGCTGATCATCGGCGCGGCCTATGGCTTCAGCAAGGTGTTCAGCGGTCGTGGTGCGTACCTGCACGTCGGCGCGATCATCGGCACCATCATGGTCGGCAACGTGTTCCGCATCATCATGCCGGCGCAACGCGCACTGGTGGCGGCGATTGCCGAGAACCGCACGCCGGATCCGGCGCTGCCGGCCAAAGGCCTGCTGCGTTCGCGTCACAACAACTACTTCACCTTGCCGGTGCTGTTCATCATGATCAGCAACCACTTCCCGAGCACCTATGGCAGCCAGTACAACTGGTTGATCCTGGCCGGGATCGCGGTGCTGGCGGTGTTGGTGCGTCACTACTTCAACACCCGCCACGACAGCCACAAGTTTGCCTGGACCCTGCCAGTGGCAGCGGTGGGCATGATTTGCCTGGCCTACGTGTCCGGGCCGAAGCCGATGTCCAGCGCCCCTGAAGTGGCCAAGGCACCTGCTGCGATCGAGTACCAGCCACTGCCGGAAACAGCAGTGGGCGGTGGCTTGAAACCGGCCGAAGCCAAACCTGCACAAGCGCCTGCCGCCGCCCCGGCGCAAGCGTCCAATGCCGGTCCTGGTTTCGACAAGGTCCACAGCGTGATTCAGGAACGCTGCACGGTTTGCCACTCGTCCAAACCGACCAGCCCGCTGTTCAGCGCAGCCCCGGCCGGCGTGATGCTCGACACCCCCGAGCAGATCCGCCAGAACGCCGCGCGGATCCAGGCTCAAGCCGTCGCCAGCCAGATCATGCCACTGGGCAACATCACCCAGATGACCCAGCAGGAACGTGACCTGATCGGCGCCTGGATTGTTCAGGGTGCTCCGACCAATTAATCGTTGAAAAGCTTCGCTGGCAAGCCAGCTCCTACAGGGTTTCGCATGACCTGTAGGAGCTGGCTTGCCAGCGATTGGCCGCGACGCGGTCCACCTGATGCACAAAATCACAAGAATAAAAATGATCCGAGGTGTTGCATGTCCGAGCTCTCCCAAGCACGCATCCCCGACGCACCCGCCATTCAGCGTTTGCCTCTCTTGCAACTGATCCTGGTCGGTTTGCAACATGTTCTGCTGATGTACGGTGGCGCCATCGCGGTGCCGCTGATCATCGGACAGGCCGCTGGCCTGAGTCGTGAAGAAATCGCCTTCCTGATCAATGCCGACCTGCTGGTCGCCGGCATCGCCACCATCGTCCAGTCACTCGGCATCGGCCCCATGGGCATTCGCATGCCGGTGATGATGGGCGCCAGTTTCGCCGCCGTCGGCAGCATGGTCGCCATGGCCGGCATGCCCGGTATCGGCCTGCAGGGGATCTTCGGCGCGACAATCGCCGCCGGGTTCTTCGGCATGCTCATCGCGCCGTTCATGTCCAAGGTCGTGCGCTTCTTCCCCCCTCTGGTGACCGGCACGGTCATCACCTCGATCGGTCTTTCGCTGTTCCCCGTGGCCGTGAACTGGGCCGGCGGCGGCGCGGCTGCCGCTCAATTCGGTTCGCCGATCTACCTGACCATCGCCGCGCTGGTACTGGGCACCATCCTGCTGGTGCATCGCTTCATGCGCGGTTTCTGGGTCAATATTTCGGTGCTGATCGGCATGTGCCTGGGCTACGTGCTCTGCGGCGTGCTCGGCATGGTTGACCTCAGCGGCATGGCTCAGGCGCCATGGCTGCAGTTCGTCACCCCGCTGCATTTCGGCATGCCGAAATTCGAGCTCGCGCCAATCCTCTCGATGTGCCTGGTGGTGGTGATCATTTTCGTCGAATCCACCGGCATGTTCCTCGCCCTGGGCAAGATCACCGGCCAGGAAGTCTGCCCGCGAATGCTGCGCCGTGGCCTGCTGTGTGACGCCGGCGCTTCATTCTTCGCCGGTTTCTTCAACACCTTCACCCACTCCTCCTTCGCGCAGAACATCGGCCTGGTGCAGATGACCGGCGTGCGCTGCCGTTCGGTGACCATTGTCGCCGGTGGCTTGCTGATCGTCCTGAGCCTGCTGCCCAAGGCCGCATTCCTCGTGGCCTCGATTCCCCCGGCGGTGCTGGGCGGCGCGGCGATTGCGATGTTCGGCATGGTCGCCGCCACCGGGATCAAGATCCTGCAGGAAGCCGACATCGGCGACCGGCGCAATCAGTTGCTGGTGGCGGTGAGCATCGGCATGGGCCTGATCCCGGTGGTGCGTCCGGAGTTTTTCGCCCACCTGCCCCTGTGGATGAGCCCGATCACCCACAGCGGTATCGCGATGGCCACGCTCAGTGCGCTAACGCTGAACCTGCTGTTCAACATCCTTGGCGGCGCTGAACGCGCGGCCATCAACGACTGCCACGCCCACACCCACTAAGTCAGAAGCACACACCCCCTGCAGGAGCCGGTTTGCCGGCGAAAGCGGAGTATCAGGCGAGATTGATTCTGGATCTGCTGGCCTCTTCGCTGGCAAGCCAGCTCCTACAGGGGGTAGGGGTTTCCTGCGCCTTGAAAATAAGAAAAAGAGGGAGCAACAGATGATTCGTACACAGACAAACCTGTTGTTGGCAGGCGGTCTTTTGGCCGCCACTCAAGCCATGGCCGGCGATTTGCTGCTGTGGCAAACCAACAGCCTGAGCTACCTGTACGGCAAGGATTTCGCGGTCAACCCGTCGATCCAGCAGACGGTAACCTTCGAGCACGCCGATCGCTGGAAGTACGGCGACAACTTCATGTTCATCGACAGCACCTACTACAACGGCGAGAAAGACCGCAACAAGGGTGTTCACGCCTATTACGGCGAGTTCAGCCCGCGCCTCTCCCTGGGCAAGATCCTCGACCGCCGTTTCGAATTCGGCCCGATCAAGGACGTGCTGCTGGCCATGACCTACGAGAACGGCGAAGACGACACCGAGGCCTACCTGATCGGCCCCGGTTTCGACCTTGCCATACCAGGCTTCAACTATTTCACCTTGAACTTCTATAACCGCCAGACAGAAGGCTCGCGTCCCGGCGATGATGTCTGGCAGGTCAGCCCGGCCTGGTCCTACACCGTTCCACTGGGCAACTCGAGCGTGCTGATCGACGGCTACCTGGACTGGGTGGTGGACAACGACCAGAACTCCCACGGCACCTATCACGCCAACGTGCACTTCAACCCGCAGATCAAGTACGACTTGGGCAAAACCCTTGGCTGGCGGGAAAAACAGGTGTACGTCGGCGTCGAATACAGCTACTGGAAAGACAAGTACGGCATCGAAAACAACGGCAATCTCGACACCAATGAAAACACCACCAGCCTGCTGGTGAAGGTGCATTTCTAAGATGACCCGCAACCGTGCCCCACACCTGCCGTCGGTGCGCTGTTGCGGGGCACTTGAGACCTGGCCAAGGAGTCAGTATTCTCCGCGGCCGCCTGAATCCGCTTTAAAAAAAAGCCCGGATTTAATTCCTGACCAGAAAGCCAACTTATCCCGGCTCTGGACGGTACCAAGGCGTCCCCAAACCACTCTCAATCGACTGTTTTTGAGCAGCCGAGCGGGAGTTTTTTTGTTTTCTGAAAGCCTTGGCGCAGCTCTTGCTTACAGCACTAAAGCTGACCGATTGGATGACTTTTTGCAGCTACGGAAAAGACGCCACACCAGAGCGTCGACCTTAAAAAAATAACGTGAAACCACTACTTTTTGGGAGCAACCGAATGAAACGTACGTGCACTAGCCTGATGCTGGCGGGATCATTGCTGGCGGGGGGTCAGGCCATGGCCGGCGACTTGCTGCAATGGCAGAACAACAGCCTGACCTACCTGTATGGCAAGGACTTCCAGGTCAACCCGCGCATCCAGCAGACCGTGACCTTCGAACACGCCGACGGCTGGAAATACGGCGACAACTTCTTCTTCATCGACAAGATCTTCTACAACGGCAAGGAAGACTCTTTCGCGGGTGAAAACACTCACTACGGCGAATTCAGCCCGCGCCTGTCGTTCAACAAGATCTTCGATCAGAAGCTGGAGTTCGGCCCGATCAAGGACGTGCTGCTGGCCATGACCTACGAGTTCGGCGAAGACGACACCGAGTCGTACCTGATTGGTCCGGGCTTCGACCTGGCCATCCCCGGCTTCGACTACTTCCAGCTGAACTTCTACAACCGTCACACCGAAGGCGACCGCCCGGGTGACGATGTCTGGCAGATCACTCCGGCATGGTCCTACACCATCCCGGTGGGCGACTCGGACGTGCTGATCGACGGCTTCATGGACTGGGTAGTCGACAACGACGTCAACGACAAAGGCGAATACCACGCCAACCTGCACTTCAACCCGCAGGTCAAGTACGACCTGGGCAAGGCGCTGAACCTGGGTGCCAAGCAACTGTACGTCGGTGTCGAGTATGACTACTGGAAAAACAAGTACGGTATCGAAGACAGCCAGGGCTTCAAGACGGATCAGAGCGTGACCAGCTTCCTGGTCAAGGTTCACTTCTGATTTAAAACTTCGCAAGCAGGCTCGCTCCCACACGCGATCAACTGTGGGAGCGAGCCTGCTCGCGATGGCTTCACCTCCGATCTCAGGCCGGATCCACCGGCTGCGCCACCCCCAAAAACCGGCACAACTCATCGCGCTTGGCCAACGCATCCCGCCGCCCCAGATCGATCAACTCGCTGCAATACCCCGCCTCGAACAGCAGATAACTCAACACCCCTGCCCCGCTGGTCTTGGTCGCCCCCGGTCCACGCAAGAACAGGCGCAGCGCCGCCGGCAGCTCCTGACGGTGCCTTGCGGCAATCTCGTCGATCGGTTGACTCGGTGAAATCACCAGCACTTCCACCGGTGCCACGCCCAGCGTTCGGACCGGGGTGCCATCGGGCATTAGGTGACTGAACTGATTCAAGCGCTGCAACAGCTCGATATCGCTTTCGAGGCTGTCGATGAACGTACTGTTGAGCATGTGCCCGCCAATCTGCGCCAGGGTCGGTTGTTGCCCGGAATAGGCGCGCTGCAGCGGCTGCTCGGGATCGATGCCGCGCGGGTTGCCACTGACACCCACCACCAGCACTCGACTGGCGCCCAGGTGCAACGCCGGGCTGATGGGCGCCGATTGGCGCACCGCGCCATCGCCGAAATATTCCTCGCCGATTTTCACCGGAGCGAACAGCAGCGGAATGGCGGAGCTGGCGAGCAAATGGTCAACGGACAATAGCGTGGGAATGCCGATCCGGCGATGGCGCAACCAGGCGTCGATGGTGCCGCCGCTCTGATAGAAGGTGACCGCCTGGCCGGACTCATAACCGAAGGCGGTGACGGCGACCGCGTGCAACTGCCTTTGGGCGATGGCGTCGGCGATGCCGCTCATCTGTAGTTTGTCATCGAGCAACCCGCGCAACGGCGAGCTGTCGAGCAACGCCACCGGCACCTGCGCGCCGAGGCCCAGCAAGCTGTGACTGACGAACCGGGTGGCCTGGCTGATCACCCCCGGCCAGTCGCTGCGCAACACCAGGTGACTGCGAAAGCCCTGCCAGAACGCCGTCAGGCGCTCGATGGCCGCGCGAAAATCCATTGCCCCGCTGGCCAGGCTGACCGCATTGATCGCCCCGGCGGACGTGCCCACAATCACCGGAAAAGGATTGTCCGCGCCCAAGGGCAGCAACTCGGCAATCGCCGCCAGCACGCCCACCTGATACGCTGCCCGAGCCCCGCCGCCGGAAAGAATCAACCCTGTGACCGGTTCAGCAGGACTCATCGCAACGCTCCATGGTGCATGTCGGGATCGGCCGTTCAGCCGCGTTTTGCGTACAGCTTCGGCTCACCGGGCGGGCGGCTCTTGAAGCGGCGATGGGCCCAGAGGTATTGCTCTGGACAGTCACGCAACACGCCTTCGATCCACTGGTTGATGCGCAAGCAGTCGGCTTCCTCGGTTTCACCGGGAAAGCCTTCGAGCGGCGCGTGGATCACCAGGCGATAACCACTGCCGTCCGCGAGGCGCTCCTGGGTGAACGGCACCACCAGCGCCTTGCCCAGCCTGGCGAATTTGCTGGTGGCGGTGACGGTGGCGGCCTGGATGCCGAACAACGGCACGAAAATGCTTTGCTTGGCGCCATAATCCTGGTCCGGTGCATACCAGATCGCCCGGCCGGCCCGCAGCAACTTGAGCATGCCGCGCACGTCCTCGCGCTCGATCGCCAGGGAATCGAGGTTGTGCCGCTCCCGCCCGCGACGCTGTACATAGTCGAACAACGGGTTCTTGTGTTCGCGGTACATACCGTCGATGGTGTGCTGCTGGCCGAGCAGCGCGGCACCAATTTCCAGCGTGGTGAAGTGGACAGCCATCAGGATCACGCCCTTGCCGTCACGCTGGGCATTCTTCAGGTGCTCCAGACCCTCGACATGGGCCAGTTTCGCCAGCCGTTCGCGCGACCACCACCAGCTCATGGCCATTTCAAAGAAGGCGATTCCGGTGGAAGCGAAGTTTTCCTTGAGCAGTCGCTTGCGCTCGGCCGCGGATTTTTCCGGGAAGCACAGCTCGAGATTGCGCTTGGCAATGCGCCGCCGGTCGGCCGCCGCTCGATACATCACGGCACCCAGGACCCGACCGATCCACAGCAACGCCGGATACGGCAGCTGGACAATCAGCCATAACAGCCCCAGGCCGCACCAGAGCGGCCAGAAACGTGGCATCAGAAAAGTTGTTCGAAAACGCGGGCGATCCATTAATGGTTCCGAAAAGACGATGGCCGCGCATTCTACATCGTTCGACCCGGCTTGCGGCTTGCGGGCGTTCTCGTTATAAGTCTGGGCACTTTTAGTGACAAGTCGTTGTATGCCGAACATGAGCCAAACCGAACCGCTAGACCAAGATCCCGTGTTCCAGCTGAAGGGCAGCATGCTCGCCATAACGGTGCTGGAACTGGCCCGTAATGACCTTGAAAGCCTCGATCGGCAACTGGCTGCCAAGGTCGCCCAGGCGCCGAATTTCTTCAGCAACGCGCCGCTGGTACTGGCCCTGGACAAACTCCCGGCCAACGGTGGCGCAGTCGATCTGCCCGGCCTGATGCGCGTTTGCCGCCAGCACGGCCTGCGTACCCTGGCTATCCGCGCCAGCCGTATCGAAGACATCGCGGCCGCCATCGCGGTCGACCTGCCGGTGCTGCCGCCGTCCGGTGCCCGTGAGCGAGCGCTGGACCTGAACGAAGGGGTCGTTGCGAAAAAGCCGGAAAAACCAGCGGAACCGACGATCAAGCCAACGAAAATCATCACCTCGCCAGTACGTGGTGGCCAGCAGATCTATGCCCAGGGCAGCGATCTGGTTGTGATCTCCTCGGTAAGCCCGGGGGCGGAACTTCTCGCCGATGGGAACATCCATGTATACGGCCCGATGCGCGGTCGTGTGCTGGCGGGCGTCAAAGGCGATACCAAGGCACGGATTTTCTGCCAGCAAATGAGCGCTGAACTGATCTCCATCGCCGGTCATTACAAGGTTTCCGAAGATCTGCGCCGCGACCCGTTGTGGGGCTCGGGCGTCCAGGTCAGCCTGTCAGGCGACGTGTTGAACATCATTCGGCTTTAACGGATACTGCCGCATTTTCCAAGCATCTCTAAAACGTAGCGAAAACGGCTCAAACGAAGTAGGAAACAGGCTACAGACAGTGTTTACCGGGGGTAAATGCCGTCTGCGGCCACATTCCAGCCAAGGCTGTCCAACTGCTGTAGTTTTCAAGAGATGTTTTTCAGGGGCTAAAAGTCCTTTTTCCTTAGGGGTGAAACACCTTGGCCAAGATTCTCGTGGTTACATCCGGCAAGGGTGGTGTGGGTAAGACCACCACCAGCGCCGCTATCGGTACCGGCCTCGCTCTGCGCGGTCACAAAACAGTCATCGTCGACTTCGACGTCGGTTTGCGTAACCTCGACCTGATCATGGGTTGCGAGCGCCGCGTGGTATATGACTTCGTCAACGTGGTCAACGGCGAAGCCAACCTGCAGCAGGCCCTGATCAAAGACAAGCGCCTGGAAAACCTCTACGTGCTGGCGGCCAGCCAGACCCGCGACAAAGACGCGCTGACGGTCGAAGGCGTGGAAAAAGTCCTGATGCAACTCAAGGAAGACTTTGAGTTCGTGGTCTGCGACTCCCCGGCGGGTATCGAAAAAGGCGCTCACCTGGCCATGTACTTCGCTGACGAAGCGATCGTCGTGACCAACCCGGAAGTGTCCTCGGTACGTGACTCCGACCGCATGCTCGGCCTGCTGGCCAGCAAGTCGCGCCGCGCCGAACGCGGCGAAGACCCGATCAAGGAACACCTGCTGATTACCCGTTACCATCCAGAGCGCGTGAGCAAGGGCGAAATGCTCGGCGTCGAAGACGTCAAGGAAATCCTCTCGGTGACCCTGCTCGGCGTGATCCCTGAATCCCAGGCGGTGCTCAAGGCATCCAACCAGGGCGTTCCGGTGATTCTCGACGACCAGAGCGATGCCGGGCAGGCCTACAGCGACACCGTCGACCGCCTGCTGGGCAAAACCGTGGAACATCGTTTCCTCGATGTACAGAAGAAGGGATTCTTCGAGCGCCTGTTTGGAGGCAATTAAACAATGAACCTTTTTGACTTCTTTCGTGCCAACAAAAAGCAAAGCACCGCGTCGGTAGCGAAAGAGCGTCTACAGATCATCGTGGCGCACGAACGCGGCCAACGCAGTACCCCGGACTACCTGCCAGCCTTGCAGAAGGAATTGGTCGAGGTGATTCGCAAGTACGTCAATATCGGGTCCGATGATGTGCACGTCGCACTGGAAAGCCAGGGCAGCTGCTCGATTCTGGAACTCAATATCACCCTGCCAGATCGCTGAGTCGATCCGGCTGGAGCCACGGCGGCTCAGAACCCTCGCTCCTTTACTAGGGACCGAGGGTTCTGAGTCGCCGTTGGCGTTTGTTACGAGGCTGTTTTATGCCGCTGTCCAATATCCACATCATCCATGAGGACGCCGCTGTCCTGGTGGTCAACAAACCCACCCTGTTGCTCTCCGTGCCCGGTCGGGCCGACGATAACAAGGACTGCCTGATCACCCGCCTGCAGGAAAACGGTTACCCGGAAGCGCGAATCGTCCATCGCCTGGATTGGGAAACATCCGGCATCATCCTGCTGGCCCGGGATCCCGACACGCACCGCGAACTGTCCCGACAGTTTCACGACCGCGAAACGGAAAAAGCCTACACCGCCCTGTGCTGGGGCCAGCCCGAGCTCGACAGTGGCAGCATCGACCTGCCGCTGCGCTACGACCCGCCAACCAAGCCGCGCCACGTGGTGGACCATGAATTCGGCAAACACGCCCTGACCTTCTGGCGTGTACTGGAGCGCTGTGGCGACTGGTGCCGCGTCGAACTCACGCCGATCACCGGACGCTCGCACCAATTGCGCGTGCACATGCTGTCGATCGGTCACCCACTGCTGGGCGACGGACTCTACGCCCATGAGCAAGCCCTGGCCGCCTGGCCACGACTCTGCCTGCATGCCAGCATGCTCAGCTTCACGCACCCACAAAGCGGTGAGCGACTGCGCTTCGAGTGCCCTGCACCTTTTTGAGCCAGTGACCGCGCAAGCCCTAGAAAACGCCCTTGCACTCAAGGGCGCTCTTCATTTCTTGTTACAACATGTCAAACAGCCGTGCACCTGCATTGCCCCAGGCCAATACGGTAAACTTGCGCCTCTGTCGCCTGGAGCTACCTATGCGCGAAGCGCTGCCCCCCCTGGAAAAAACACCGCATCAGTTGCTCTACCTCATTTATGGCAACCAGGATGTTTACCGGCGCGAAGCCAAGTTCAGCATGCTCACCGCCCTGGCACAGCTCAAACGGGGTGAGTCGCTGTGTATCAGGGTCATGACCGATCGCCCCCAGGATTATGCTGGCTGGCCGGTCGACACCATCGCCCTGAGCGAGCAGACCCTGACCCAATGGCAGGGCGAAAACGGCTATCACCACCGACGCAAGGCCTGCGCCATCGCCCAGGGGCTGAAGCTTGCGCACAAGACCCTGTTCGTCGACACCGATACGCTGTTTCTCGAATCACCCCATCGCGTCTTCGAAAAGATCGGTCCCGGGCGCTATGTCATGGACCGCTTCGAGTACGACTGGAGCTACGTCTGTGAACGCCCGGACTACGTCAAGCTCGGGCGTTGCCTGCAAGCCCACGGCATCTCGTCCAACAACAGTTTCAAGCTGTATAACAGCGGCCTGTGCGGTGTCACCGACGGCGATACGCCCCTGCTCGAAGAGTCGATCCGCCTGATCGATGAATGGACCCAGGGCTCATTCGACATCCACACCATCGAGCAGATCGCCCTGTCGTTCGCGATGCGCAACCAGCCCGTCCAGCAAGCGAAGAAGTTCGTTTATCACTACTTCGCTGAAAAACGCTTCTTCCACGCCATGCAGAAGCATTTTTTCAGCCGTCATGGCGAGCCGTTCCGCCCCGAGCTGCCGACCCTGTGCACCGAAGTCCCACGCTGCAAACCCGTGCCTTCGCCGTGGCAGCGCCTGCGCATCAAGTGGAAACTGCGCAACAAGCACAAGAGCGTGAAAAAGGTCGGTCGCGACTTGCTGTATGGCAGCGCGGCGCCGGATCATCCGTATTACGAAGTGTGCCGCCATGAGTGGTGGGAGTCCGCCTCCCGGGAAATCCTGCGCTGGGAAGAAGACAAACAGAAAAGGTTCTTCGGCACGGACAAGGGTCGCTGGCCAAAACACCTGCCCCGGCCGGCGAAATCCTCGGACGAGCAAACCATTATCGCTTATCTGCGCGAGCGGATGGCCGATTGACCGCCTGGCAAGCCCTGCGCTGAAAGCTCTTGCCCAATGCGCCGGGCCAATACGTTAAACTGGCGCCATTGCTGTCTGGAGCTACTTATGCGCGAAGAGTTGAACCAAGGCCTGATTGATTTTCTCAAGGCCTCCCCTACCCCGTTCCACGCCACCGCCAGCCTTGTTCAGCGACTGGAAGCGGCCGGGTTCCAACGCCTGGACGAACGCGAGCCGTGGAACACCGAAGCCAACGGTCGCTACTACGTTACCCGTAACGACTCCTCGATCGTCGCGATCAAGATGGGCCGGCACTCGCCGCTGCACGGTGGCATTCGCCTGGTTGGCGCCCATACCGACAGCCCGTGCCTGCGGGTAAAGCCTCAGCCAGAATTGCAGCGCCAGGGTTTCTGGCAATTGGGCGTCGAAGTCTATGGCGGCGCCCTGCTGGCCCCCTGGTTCGACCGCGACCTGTCCCTCGCCGGCCGCGTCACCTTCCGACGTGACGGCAAGGTCGAAAGCCAGTTGATCGACTTCAAGGCGCCGATCGCGATCATTCCCAACCTGGCCATTCACCTTAATCGTGAAGCCAACATGGGCTGGGCCATCAATGCCCAGACCGAGCTGCCACCCGTACTTGCGCAATTCGCCGGTGACGAGCGCGTGGACTTCCGTGCGGTGCTCACCGACCAGTTGGCCCGCGAACACGGCCTGAACGCCGATGTCGTGCTGGATTACGAACTGAGCTTCTATGACACCCAAAGCGCCGCCGTCATTGGTCTGCATGGGGACTTCATCGCCGGTGCGCGCCTGGACAACCTGCTGTCCTGTTACGCCGGCCTGCAAGCGTTGCTGACCACCGACACCGACGAAACCTGCGTATTGGTGTGCAATGACCACGAGGAAGTCGGCTCCTGCTCGGCCTGTGGCGCCGACGGCCCGATGCTGGAACAGACGTTGCGCCGCCTGCTGCCGGAAGGTGACGAGTTCGTGCGCACCATCCAGAAATCCCTGCTGGTCTCGGCGGACAACGCCCACGGCGTGCACCCCAACTACGCCGACAAGCACGACGCCAATCACGGCCCGAAACTCAACGCCGGCCCCGTGATCAAGGTCAACAGCAACCAGCGCTACGCCACCAACAGCGAAACCGCCGGGTTCTTCCGCCACCTGTGCATGGCCGAAGAAGTACCGGTCCAGAGCTTCGTGGTGCGTAGCGACATGGGTTGCGGCTCGACCATCGGGCCGATCACCGCCAGCCACCTGGGCGTGCGCACCGTGGACATCGGCCTGCCGACCTTCGCCATGCATTCGATCCGTGAACTGTGCGGCAGCCATGACCTGGCGCACCTGGTGAAGGTACTCAGCGCGTTTTACGCCTGCCGCGAATTACCGTAATACTCTCGGTTGCCGGCAAACCAGGCGACGCGGTGTGTCAATCACACCGCTTTCGCTGGCAAGTCGGATCGCCGCACCGCAGCGCCTACAAGGTTTTACTCAAAAGCCACCTAGACTTAAATTATCCCTTTCGACAAGGCAGTCGCCATGATCACGATGTCCTCGTTCCACGCCATGCTGATCCCTATTCTTATCGGAATGATCATGCTGGCAGTCGGTTTCAACTTTCGCGACAAGAACGCTGGCGTGCTTGCCATGTGGCTCGGCATGTTGCTGATCCTGGCCACGGTGATCTACAAGATCCTCGCCAAACTCAACGAATAAATCCCCGCCTCGGCTCGCATTGGTTTTGACGGGCTCGTACACTCGGTCGATCTGCCCATTTCGAGGTTGACCGCCTAGTGTTCGCTCGTCTATTTGCCCTGCCGTGTCTTTTTCTTATCTGCCTGATGACGCTGATGCCGTCAGCGCCCGCCCAGGCCGTCGGGCTGCCGAGCCTGCTTGGCAGCCAGGCAAAACCCCAACCCGAAGCGCAGGAACCCCTCGGGCAATCCCTTGATGAAGTGATCAAGTCGCTGGAGAACGATCAGCAGCGCAGCAAGCTGCTGGCGGATCTGAAGAAGCTGCGCGACGCCACAAAAAAAGCCCAACCGGTCGCCGAGGAAGGTGTTCTGGGCCTGATTGGCGGAACACTGGCCAGTTTCGAAAAGCAGTTTTCCGGCGCCGACAGCCCGATCACTCGCTGGTCCAACGAGTTCGACCTGGCCAAGGATGAATTGACGGCGCTGGTGCTGCCGGCCAACGAGTGGCTGCCGATCATCTTCGCCTTTGCGATGATCCTGATGGTCTGGAGCCTGCTGGCGGCGGCGCTGATATGGGTCAGTCACCGGGTGCGCATGCGCTTCGGCCTGACCGAAGAACTGCCGCAACACCCCAGGGCCCTGGACATGCTGCGTTTCGCCCTGCGCAAGCTGGGCCCGTGGCTGATTGCCCTGGTCATCACGGTCTACATGAGCTACGCCCTGCCGTCGTCACTCGGCAAAAGCCTGGCCATGGTGCTGGCGTATGCGCTGGTGGTCGGCACCTGCTTCTCGGCGATTTGCGTGATTGCCTTTTCCCTGCTCGACGGCCCGCACCGCCACCGGGCCTTGTACATCCTGCGGCACCAGGCCTTCCGCCCGCTGTGGTTGATTGGCAGTTTCGCCGCTTTCGGTGAAGCCCTGAGCGACCCACGCCTGATTGAAAGCCTTGGCGTGCACCTGGCGCATACCGCGGCGACGGTGGCCAACGTGCTGGCAGCACTGTCCACAGGGTTGTTCATCCTGCGTTTCCGTCGCCCGATTGCCCACTTGATCCGCAACCAGCCACTGTCCCGGCGCCTGACCCGCCGCGCCCTCAGTGACACCATCGATATTCTCGGCACTTTCTGGTACGTACCGGCGTTGGTGCTGGTGGGGATCTCCCTGTTCGCCACCTTCGTCTCGGCCGGCGACACCAGCACCGCGCTGCGCCAGTCGCTGATCTGCACCGTGCTGCTGGTGTTGTGCATGGTCATCAATGGCCTGGTGCGCCGTCATGCCCTAAAGCCGCAACGCGGGGCAAAGCGTCACGCACTGTATTCGGAACGCCTGAAAAACTTCTTCTATACCCTGGCCCATCTGTTGGTATGGCTGGCCTTCATTGAACTGGGCCTGCGGGTCTGGGGCATGTCGCTGATCGGCTTCACGGAAGGCGAAGGCCATGAGGTCAGCGTCAAGCTGTTCAGCCTGGTCGGCACGCTGATCTTTGCCTGGCTGATCTGGATTCTCAGCGACACCGCCGTGCACCATGCCCTCACCCGCTCGCGCAAAGGCCTGGCCAACGCCCGCGCGCAGACCATGATGCCGCTGATCCGCAACGTGCTGTTCGTGGCGATTTTCATCGTCGCGCTGATTGTCGCCCTGGCGAACATGGGCATGAACGTCACGCCACTGCTGGCGGGTGCCGGTGTGATCGGCCTGGCCATCGGTTTTGGCGCACAATCGCTGGTGGCCGACCTGATCACCGGGCTGTTCATCATCATCGAAGACTCCCTGGCCATCGACGACTACGTGGACGTCGGCGGGCATCTGGGCACCGTCGAGGGCCTGACCATTCGTACCGTGCGCCTGCGGGACATCGACGGCATCGTCCACACCATTCCGTTCAGCGAAATCAAGAGCATCAAGAACTATTCCCGGGAGTTCGGCTACGCGATCTTCCGTGTCGCGGTGCCTGCCAACATGGACATCGACAACGCGATCAAGCTGATGCGCGACGTCGGCCAGAAAATGCGCACTGACCCGCTTCAACGGCGCAATATCTGGTCGCCGCTGGAGTTTCAGGGCGTGGAAAGCTTCGAGTCCGGCAATGCGATCCTTCGGGCCCGGTTCAAGACAGCCCCGATCAAGCAGTGGGAAGTTTCACGGGCATTCAACCTGTCGCTCAAACGACATCTGGACGAAGCCGGGCTGGACCTGGCAACACCGCGCATGAGCATCCAGGTGGTGACGGCGGGCGGCGGCGAAGAAAAGGGCTAAACCCCTAAACGCAGAACAAAAAAAATCCCCGAACCAGTCGGGGATTTTTTATGTTCGATCAATCAGCCCGGGGGCGGATCAATCTTCGCGGTAGCGACGCAGCTTCAACTGCTTACCGGCAACGCGAGTGTCCTTCAGCTTGGTCAGCAGCTTCTCCAGACCATCTTCCGGCAGCTCGACGAGGCTGAAGCTGTCACGCACCTGGATGCGACCGATGGCTTCACGCGCCAGGCCACCCTCATTGAGGATAGCGCCCAGCAGGTTCTTGGCAGCGATACCATCACGCGCACCCAGCGCGGTACGGCAACGAGCACGGCCTTCGCCCAGCGGCATTGGTGCGCGACGCTCGCGATCACCACGCTCTGGACGATCACCGGAACGCTCTGGACGATCGCCACGCGGTGCGTTGTTCGGCACCAGTGGACGTTCTTTCTCGATAGCGGCCAGGTTCAGCGCTTGACCGTTGGTAGCCTTGCGCAGCAGGGCTGCGGCCAGGGCACGCGGGCTGCAACCGATGTCGGCGGTCAGGCGATCGAGCAGATCACCGTGGGTCGATTCGGCTTCAGCCACCAGCGGCGACAGACTGTTGGTCAGTTTCTTGATGCGCGCATCCAGAACGGCTTGAGCGTCCGGCAGGCGAACTTCAGCAACCTTTTGACCGGTTACACGCTCGATCACTTGCAGCATGCGGCGCTCACGCGGAGTCACCAGCAACAGCGCACGACCTTCGCGACCGGCACGGCCGGTACGGCCGATACGGTGAACGTAGGACTCCGGATCGTACGGCATGTCAACGTTGAACACGTGAGTGATGCGCGGAACGTCCAGGCCACGAGCAGCAACGTCGGTCGCCACAACGATGTCCAGACGGCCATCCTTGAGGGAGTCGATCACGCGCTCACGCTGGTTCTGGGCGATGTCACCGTTCAGCGCAGCGGCTTTGTAGCCTTTGGCTTCCAGGGCACTGGCCAGGTCCAGGGTCGCTTGCTTGGTACGCACGAACATGATCAGGGCGTCGAAGTCTTCCACTTCCAGCAAGCTGAGAACGGCAGAAGTCTTCTGGTCAGCGTGAACCAGCAGGTGGGCCTGCTCGATCGCGGTAACGGTCTGGGTCTTGCTCTGGATCTTCACGTGCTTCGGATCGCGCAGGTGGCGCTCAGCGATGGCACGGATCGACTGCGGCAAGGTGGCCGAGAACAATACGGTCTGACGGGTTTCCGGCATGGCCTTGAAGATGACTTCCAGGTCGTCCATGAAGCCCAGCTTGAGCATTTCGTCGGCTTCGTCGAGAACCAGGTGGTTCACGGTCGCCAATACTTTTTCGTCGCGACGCAGGTGGTCGCACAGACGGCCCGGAGTGGCGACAACGATCTGTGCGCCATTACGGATTGCTTTCAATTGTGGGCCCATCGGCGCGCCGCCGTAGACAGCCACAACAGTTACGCCCGGCATTTGCTTGGCGTAGGTTTCGAAAGCGGTTGCAACTTGTAGCGCCAACTCACGAGTTGGGGCCAGGATCAGAGCTTGCGGCTCGCGCTTGGACGGATCAATGCGGTGCAGGATAGGCAGGGCAAAGGCAGCGGTTTTACCGGTACCGGTTTGCGCCTGGCCAATCATATCGTGACCGGCGAGAATGATCGGGATCGACTGCTGCTGAATGGCCGAAGGCTCTTCATAGCCGGTAGCGACTACTGCAGCGACAATATTAGGGTGAAGTTCAAGAGCGGCGAAGCCGCCGATTTCCTGGGTCATGGGTCTGCCTCTAAGTGCATCCGCAAAGACCCATGCTCCAAAGCTGCGCATGCCGTGTTGAGACTCAAGAGTCGCCCTGGCAGCTTTGTCGGCGGGGATTTGCGAAAACGAATGAATGAAAGAATCGTTTAGGAAGAGTTCGCTGGGCGAACGTGCAACCGAATATGACTTCGGGGAATTGCGCCACCTAAACGCGGCCCGGCTAAAGGCCGGCGCGCACTATACCGGAATTTGCTGAAAAAGGGAGCTTTTTTTATCGCAAAACTGCCGCGTACGGCGTTCTGTCACAGGCTTTGCAGAGAATCGCACGAGCGACTACTTTTCAAAGGCCCCGTCCCGCGGGCGTTAGCGCTAAAACGGTTCACCCATCCGCCACGGACCTTGGGTCTGCGCGCCCTCTCCCGCTCGAGGAAATGTTGCATGAAAGAGCTCAATACCAGCCGCGTGAGCCGTGAAAAGCACGGTCATGTCCTGATGATCGGACTGGACCGGGTCGCCAAGCGCAACGCCTTTGATCTGCACCTGCTCAATGAATTGAGCCTGGCCTACGGTGAGTTCGAGGCCGACAGCGAAGCACGGGTGGCCGTGGTCTTCGGTCATGGCGAACATTTCACCGCCGGCCTGGACCTGGTCAATGCCAGCGCGGCACTGAGCGAAGGCTGGCAAGCCCCGCCCGGCGGCTGCGACCCGTGGGGAGTGTTTGCCGGGCCCCGGGTCAGCAAGCCGGTGATCGTCGCCGCCCAGGGTTACTGCCTCACCATCGGTATCGAGTTGATGTTGGCCGCCGATATCAACCTGTGCGCCAGCAACACCCGCTTCGCGCAAATGGAAGTGCAGCGCGGCATCTTCCCCTTCGGTGGCGCCACATTGCGCCTGCATCAAGTGGCCGGCTGGGGTAACGCGATGCGCTGGATGCTCACCGGCGACGAGTTCGATGCCCATGACGCCCTGCACCTGGGGCTGGTCCAGGAAGTCATGGCCAGCGAGGATCTGATGCCGCGGGCGATTGAACTGGCCGAACGGATAGCTCGACAGGCGCCGCTGGGAGTGCAGGCAACGCTGCTATCTGCCCGGCAGGCCCGCTACGAGGGCGAAACCGCCGCTGCGCAGGGGTTGCCGGCGCTGGTGAAGAAGTTGTTGGCCAGCGAGGATGCGCAGGAAGGGGTGAGATCGCTGGTTGAGCGGCGGCCCGGGGTTTTCAAGGGGCTTTAATTTTGTGTTGTCCTTGATGGACTCTTCGCGGGCAAGCCCGCTGCCACAGTGACCGGAGTTGCCCACAAATCTTGTGTGCAAACTCAATACCTGTGGGAGCGGGCTTGCCCGCGAAGAGGCCGGGACAGTCAGCGCAGTTACGTCGCCGGACGAATGCAGTTGATCAACGACTGCAACGAATACCCCAACCGTGGCGCCAATGCTTCGGCCCGGGCGGTCAGGCCCTCCATGTCCAGTACCTGATCCAGTTCCGACGGCACGATCAGGATCACGTTGCCTTCCTTCACCGGCAGCTCCCAGTAATGCCGATGATAAAGCCCGCGCAGCAAAGCCGCGCCCAGCGGCTTGCCATCGTCGGTGGCCCATTGGTTGATCACCAGCCAGCCCCCCGGATTCAGGCGTTTCTGGCAGTTTTCCAGGAACGACCAGGCCAGGTGCCCGACACCCGGACCGACGTCGGTATACAGGTCGACGAAAATCAGGTCGGCAGGTTCAGCGGTGTCGAGCAGCTCCAGGGCATCGCCCACGCGGATATACAGGCGCGGATCATCGTCCAGCCCCAGGTATTCGATCGCCAGGCGCGGCACATCCGGGCGCAGCTCGATGGCTTCGACATCTTCCAGCGGCAGGAACTTGAGGCAGGCCTGGGTCAGCGTACCGGCACCAAGCCCCAGGAACAGCGCGCTTTCCGGTTGTTCATGGCACAGCGCGCCAATCAGCATCGCCCGGGTATAGTCATACTCGAGCCAGCTCGGATCGGCCGTGAACACGCAACTTTGCTCGATGGCATCGCCGAATTCGAGAAAACGGTAATCGGCCACTTCCAGCACGCGAATCACGCCAAACTCGTCCTGCACCTCGGCGAGCAGATGCTCGACGCGCTCCTCAGTCATTTCGTCTCCTGATCGTTGCCGGGCCTTCTTGGGCAATCCGCAACGCGATAAACCGCAGCATGAAGCGGCAAAAGCGCGATTGTCCGCGAAGCGACGGGAACAGGTCACGCACTAATTGCTGATAACATGGACGCCCGAGCGTAAAACACTAGAGATCATGATGAGCCAACCCTGGAGCCCTGACAGCTGGCGCGCCCTGCCGATCCAGCAACAACCCCAATACCCCGACGCCGCTCATCTGCAGCACGTCGAGCAAACCCTGGCCAGCTACCCGCCGCTGGTGTTTGCCGGGGAAGCCCGGGAATTGCGCCGTCAGTTTGCCGAAGTGACCCAGGGGCGCGCGTTTTTGCTGCAGGGTGGCGATTGCGCCGAAAGTTTCGCCGAGTTTTCCGCCGCGAAAATCCGCGACACCTTCAAGGTGCTACTGCAAATGGCCATTGTCATGACGTTCGCGGCCGGTTGCCCGGTGGTGAAGGTCGGACGCATGGCCGGACAATTCGCCAAACCTCGCTCGGCCAACGACGAGACCATCGATGGCGTGACACTGCCGGCCTACCGCGGCGATATCGTCAACGGTATCGGTTTCGATGAGAAAAGCCGCGTACCGGATCCGGAACGCCTCCTGCAGTCGTACCACCAGTCCACCGCGACGCTCAACCTGCTGCGCGCATTCGCCCAGGGCGGGTTTGCCGACCTGCACCAGGTGCACAAGTGGAACCTCGATTTCATCGCCAACTCGGCCCTGGCGGAAAAGTACAGCCATCTGGCCGACCGCATCGATGAAACCCTGGCATTCATGCGCGCCTGTGGCATGGACAGCTCGCCGCAACTGCGCGAAACCAGTTTTTTCACCGCCCACGAAGCGCTGCTGCTCAATTATGAGGAAGCCTTCGTTCGTCGTGACAGCCTGACCAACGACTATTACGACTGTTCGGCGCACATGCTGTGGATCGGCGACCGCACCCGGCAACTCGATGGCGCACATGTCGAATTCCTGCGCGGGGTGAACAATCCGATCGGGGTCAAGGTCGGCCCGAGCATGAACCCCGAGGACCTGATCCGCCTGATCGACGTACTCAACCCCGAAAACGATCCGGGTCGCCTGAACCTGATCGCACGGATGGGCGCGAACAAGGTCGGTGATCATTTGCCACAGCTGATCCGCGCCGTGCAGCGAGAAGGCAGGCAAGTGCTGTGGAGCTCCGATCCGATGCACGGCAACACCATCAAGGCCAGCAGTGGCTACAAGACGCGCGACTTCGCGCAGATCCTTGGCGAAGTGAAGCAGTTCTTCCAGGTCCACGAAGCCGAAGGCAGTTACGCCGGCGGCATCCATATCGAGATGACCGGGCAGAACGTCACCGAGTGCATAGGCGGTGCGCGGCCGATTACCGAAGACGGATTGTCGGATCGCTATCACACCCATTGCGACCCGCGCATGAATGCCGACCAGTCGTTGGAGCTGGCGTTCCTGATTGCCGAGACCCTCAAGCAAGTCAGGCGGTGAGCCAGTAACCTTTTTGCTGCCTGAAAGGCCGCCTTCGTCGGATCGCTTGCCCCGGGCGGCGATCCGACGAAGGCGGCCTTTCAGGCACCACCGACCTGAGCCAATGCCACACGCAACCTGTCCGCACTCGCCCGTGGACAATTCAACTGAACCTGCGCCAGTCCTAGCCAATCCGCCATACGTCGCAGATTAATAGCCAACGCCAGCATCCCCTCGTCATCCAGCCCCGTCTCTTCCTCATGCACCGCATGCACGGCCAACCGCCCGGTAGCCCGTTCGGCGCGCAGGTCGACACGCGCGGCAATCCGTTCGTTGTGCAGGAACGGCAGCACGTAGTAGCCATAAACACGCTTGTCCGGCGGCGTGTAGATCTCCAGCCGGTAGCGAAAATCGAACAGGCGCTCGGTACGGCTGCGCTCCCAGACCAGCGAATCAAAAGGTGAAAGCAGCGCGCTGGCCTCAGCCTTGCGCGGCACCCTGGGCTCGGGCAGGCAATAGGCCGGTTGCTTCCAGCCCTGGACTTCGCAGATGAGCAACTCGCCCGCCTCGACCAACTCAGCCAGCCGCGGACGACTGTCGCCAGGATTCAGACGGAAGTAGTCGCGTAAATCCTTCTCGGTACCCACGCCCAAGGCTGACGCGGCATGCAGCAGCAAACCACGCTGGGCCTCGGCTTCATTGAGCAGCGGCTGCGTCAGAACCTGCGAAGGGATGACCCGCTCCGGCAGGTCATAGAGCCGTTCGAAGCCACGCCTGGCGGCCACTGTCACTTCACCGGCGGCGAACAGCCATTCCAGTGCATGCTTTTCCGCGCTCCAGTCCCACCAGGGCCCTGCCCGTTCCTGGCGAGTCGACAGGCTGCCGGCACCCAACGCACCCCGCTCTTGAACGCAGGCCAGCACCCGGCGAACCGTGTCTTGCTGCTCTCGACCGAAATGCGCCAGTTGCTGATAGATGTCTTCGCCGCGGCTTGCCCGCCGCATCCGCCAGCGCATCAACGGGTAAAGCGACAGGGGCAGCAAGGATGCTTCATGACCCCAGTATTCGAACAGGGTACGGTGTCGCCCCTGGCTCCAGGCAGCCTGATCAAGCAAGTCGGCCGAATAATGGCCAAGCCTTGAAAAAAGCGGCAGGTAGTGTGAACGCACCAATGCATTGACCGAGTCGATCTGCAAAATGCCCAGGCGCTCGATCAATCGATTGATCCCGGCAGGCCTGACTGGCGCTGGCGAAGGGCGCCCGGTAAAACCCTGGGCGGTCAGCGCCAGACGCCTGGCTTGCTTCAAGGAAAAAGACAGGGATGCAGGCATCTGGCGGCTCATCGGCAAGGGTCTCCCCACCTTAGCGTCAGGCAGGAAAAACGCCAATGCCTATGCCTCATCGCTTGAGCGGATCATCCCAGAAGGAGCGGGTTGACTCCCGTCGGACATCGGCTCGACTCAAGCCAATATCGCGCAAGCAGTCATCGCTCAGTCGCGCCAGCTCGGTGCGATCCCTGCTCAGTTGGCGCCAGCGCTGCAGTTGCATGACCGCCGCCAAAACCGGCTGTCGAAACCTGTGCAGTGCATCGCGCACGCCATGCCTCGCGCCCCTTCCTTCAATGCCTCGTCGTTCCATGACACCACTCCTCAATGTTGGGGGAGAGGATCTTCTGTCAGTGCGCAAACGGGTTCCAGCAAAGCTCCATGACCAGCTGTTTCGGGCACACGCCTACCCCATCAGCCCGGGCTTCTGCTGGGATGACGGGGTAGTGACAGGACATTTCCATAGGACATCAAGCTACTTTCCATTGCCCATCGGGTCTTGCCAGAAGTGCAGTTCCGCTTCGTGGGCGACGTCGGCACGACTCAAGCCGATGTCCTTCAGTGCTTCGTCACTCATGCTCGCCAGCATTTCGCGCTCACGGTGCAACTCGTACCAGCGGCTGACCTTGTGCAACAGATCAGATATCAAGTGGATCGAATGTTTTTCAGCGCCATGAAACTCATGTTGACCTTTCATCTTGTTGCCCTCCGTTTGGATGGCTCAAGTCTCTGCCCGGGACTAAGATCAATCCAACGAATGTTTCTGATGGTAACCATCTCGGAGATTGATGCATGTCGGCCTACCCGAGTATCGATACCGAAGTGCTGCGCACTTTCGTCGCCATTGCCGACCAGGGTGGCTTTACCCGCGCCGGTGAGTTGGTCCATCGCACCCAGTCAGCTGTCAGCATGCAGATGAAGCGCCTGGAAGAAGACGTGCTGCAGCGCCAGTTGTTCCAGCGTGATGGACGCCAGGTACGGCTCACGGCCGAAGGCCAGGTTCTGCTGGGTTATGCACGGCGAATCCTCAAGCTGCACAGCGAGGTGTTCAACACCTTGCGAGAGCCGCACATGGTCGGCACGGTGCGCATCGGCACACCGGATGACTACGTGATGCGTTTCCTGCCGGGGATCCTGCGCCAGTTTGCACAGTCCTACCCGCTTATCCAGATCGAAGTGCATTGCGAATCGTCAAAACAACTGCTGATGCGCCAGGACCTGGACCTGTCCATTGTTACCCGTGAGCCGGGCAGTGAAATCGGCCAGTTGTTGCGCAAGGAACGTTTTGTCTGGGCCGAGGCGCAGTGCTACAGCGCCCACGAGCAGACGCCGTTGCCCCTGGCGATGTTCAACAGCGATTGTTTCTGTCGGATCTGGGCCTGCAATGCCCTTGATGCCCAAGGGCGCGATTATCGAGTGGCGTACAACAGCGACAGCCTGTCGGCAATCATGGCGGTGGTCAGTGCTGGCCTGGCGGTCACTGCGCAACTGGAAAGCCTGATCACCGCGGACATGCGCATCCTCGGTGAAGCCGAGGATCTGCCGGTACTGCCAGAGGCCAGCATCATGCTGGTGCGCAACCTGCATAATCCGTCACCGATCACCGAGTGCCTGGCCGAACATATCGTCGAAGGCTTCATGCTTTGAAGGCAAGCATGACTGCACAGAAAAGCAGAAAGCCGCAAAACAAGGCGCGCAGCAAACGTTCCGGCAGGCTGTGGGCGATCTTCACGCCCCAACTGATGCTCATCAATCCGCCGATTGCCAGTGGCACGCCGATCATCCAGTTCACCTGGTGATGCAACCCATAGGTGATCAGCGTAACGCCAGTGCTCGGCAGTGCCAATGCCAGTGACAAGCCCTGGGCAACGACCTGGGTGGTGCCGAATACGCTGGTCAATACCGGTGTCGCCACCACGGCCCCACCCACGCCAAACAAACCGCCCATGGTGCCGGAGGCGGCACCGAGCACGCCCAGCCATGGCCATGAATAGTTCATCTGCGCAGACGGCGATGTACTGGCCATGAACATCCGCGCCAGGTTGTAGGCACACAGCGCGATCAAAAACACGACAAATCCGATACGCATGGTCTGCGCATCGACCCCCACCGCCCAGATCGATCCAAGCCAGGCGAAGCAGAATCCCATCACGGCAAGCGGCAGCGCGTGGCGTAATTCGATCCTGTTGCGCTGATGGTAGCGCCACAGCGCCAGCATCACGTTCGGCACCACCATCACCAAAGCGGTGCCTTGGGCAATCTGTTGATCGAGACCGCACAGTACGCCCAGCAACGGAATGGCGATCAATCCCCCGCCGATGCCGAACAGGCCGCCAAGGGTCCCCAGGGCCGCACCGAAAACCAGGTACATCAGAAACTCGAGCACAGCGTATCTCTCCCATAACCAGGCGATTCATCCTACGCAACTGGCTCTAGCGTGGAAACGCACAGCCACGCACAATGGCTATGCCAAACTCGCACAAGCATCGAGCCTTCCATGAATCCCAATCTACTGACCGAGCAACTGGGCCTGTTTCTCGACGTATTGGAAACCGGCAGCTTCTCCGCAGCGTCCCGCCGTCATCCACTGACGCCTTCGGCGGTGGCGCGGCGCATCGACAGCCTGGAGAGCGCCGTTGGCAGCCAGTTGTTCATTCGCAGCACTCATGCGGTGCGCGCTACGCCGGCAGGGCTGGCATTCGCCGAACGCGCACGGAGAATTGTCGCCGAATTGCGCCTGGCCCGGGCAGAAGCGGTGTCCCTGAGCAGTGCGCCGGAAGGCCTGATTCGCATTGATGCTCCGGCCGCCTTCGGACGGCGCCACCTGGCACCGGTGATTGCCGATTTTCTGCTGCTCTATCCCGGCCTCGACGTGCAACTGCAACTGATCGACAGCTTCGTCGATATGCAGGGCCTGAACCTGGGCAAGGTCGATCTGGTATTGCGTGCCGGGCAGTTGGCCGATACCCGGTTGGTGGCCACGCCGCTGGCGAGCATGGTGCGCATTGCCTGCGCCAGCCCCGACTACTTGCAGCGCCGCGGCGTGCCGAATGATCCGGCGCAACTGGTCGAGCATGACGGTCTCGACTGGGCGGGCCTGGCCCCACCTTTCGCGTGGCGCTTCGAACGGGATGGCCAGATGCAATTGCATCGGCCAACGCGCGTACGCATGAGCGCCAACAATGCCGAAGCGCTGATCTGCAGCGCACTGGCCGGCCTGGGCATCGCCCACCTGCCGACCTGGCTCGTCAGTGAATACCTGTTACGTGGCGAACTGCTGCCTTTGTTCTGCGAGAACGGCCTGCCGAAACCGGAAAGCTCCGGGATCTACGCGTTGCGCCTGCAGCAGCAGCCGAACTCCCGCAGTCGCCTGCTGCTGGAATACCTGAAAACCCGGTTCAGCCCCATTCCGCCATGGGACCTGGTACTGCAAACCAAACTGGGCCGGCACTAGTCAAGAATTATCTGGCGCGTTAAAGATTTGCCCGCTAGATTCATGAAGATCACTGATCAAGGCTTCCAAATGACCACCAAGCGCGACACACCGGATAACTGCGACGCCCTGCTGCTGGACAATCAGGCCTGCTTCGCCCTGCACTCCACTTCGCTGATGATGACCAAGGTCTACAAACCCCTGCTGCAGGCGTTGGGCCTGACCTACCCGCAATACCTGGCGATGATGGTGCTGTGGGAACAGGACGGCTTGACCGTAGGTGAAATCAGCGCTCGCCTGTTGACCGACCCTGGCTCGCTAACGCCGCTGCTCAAGCGCCTGGAGGCCGAAGGTGTGCTCAGCCGCACCCGCAGCCGTGAGGACGAGCGCGTGGTGATCGTCGAACTCACGGAACAGGGCCGAGCCTTGCGTGACAAGGCCCGGAACATCCCTCAATGCATCCTCGGCGCCAGCGGGATGACCCTGGAGCGACTGCAAAAGCTTCAGGCGGAGCTGCAAGAACTGAGGCGTCATCTACAAGAAAACCTCTGATTTTCAAACCCCCGAAAGCCCCCTGCGGGAGCGAGCCTGCTCGCGATGGCAGTGTCACATTCAACAGACATGTTGACTGACGCACCGCCATCGCGAGCAGGCTCGCTCCCACAGTTGTTCTGCGCTTGGATTGAAAATTCAAATGATCCGCTTTTTTTCAGAAATTTATCTTGCGCACTAAACATTAGCGCGATACATTCATCTCGCACTTACTTAGCGCGCAAACATTTAGCGCAAAAACACACAACCCGAACGAGGCTTTCACCATGCAGACTCTCTACACCGCAATCGCAACTTCCACCGGTGGCCGTGACGGTCGTGCGATCTCCAGCGACAACATTCTCGACGTCAAGCTCGCCACCCCTAAAGAGCTCGGCGGTGCTGGCGGAGCGGCGACCAACCCGGAGCAACTGTTCGCCGCCGGCTACTCCGCCTGCTTTATCGGCGCATTGAAATTCGTCGCCAGCCAGACCAAGCGCAAGATCCCCGACGACGCGTCGATCACCGCCCACGTCGGCATCGGCCAGATCCCTGGCGGCTTTGGCCTGGATATCGACCTGCACATCAGCCTGCCAGGCCTTGAGCTTGCCGACGCGCAAACCCTGGTCGAGGCGGCCCATCAGGTCTGCCCGTACTCCAACGCCACCCGTGGCAACGTTGATGTACGGCTGCACGTCACCGTCTAACCCCGGTACGCTACAACGCCTCAACGTGCTGAGCCTGGTACTGGAAATTGTGTTCGTTCGATAATTTGCGGATGTACAGAATCCCCTGTGGGAGCTGCCGCAGGCTGCGATCTTTTGATCTTGCAGGCACAAAAAAGCCCGACTCGATGGTCGGGCTTTTTCATTCCTCAAGCAGTGCTTATTTAGCACGGCCTTTGTAGGAACCGCCTTCGCGGGTATCGATCTCGATCATGTCGCCGATTTCGATGAAGTCAGCAACCGACAGTTCGGTACCGTTCTTCAGTTTGGCAGGCTTCATCACCTTGCCGGAAGTGTCACCACGAGCGGACCCTTCGGTGTAGTCAACCTGACGCACGATGGTGGTCGGCAGCTCTACGGAAACCAGACGGCCTTCGAAGAACACGGCTTCGCAAACGTCGGTCATGCCTTCTTCGATGAACGGCAGAACGCTTTCGATGTCTTCGGCGTTCAGTTCGTACATGGTGTAGTCGGTGGTGTCCATGAACGTGTAGCTGTCACCGCTGATGAAGGACAGGGTCGCTTCTTTGCGGTCCAGGATCACGTCGTCCAGCTTGTCGTCGGCGCTGTAGACGGTTTCGGTCTTGTAACCGGTCAGCAGGTTTTTCAGCTTGGTCTTCATGATCGCGCTGTTACGGCCCGACTTGGTGAATTCAGCTTTCTGAACCAGCCAAGGATCGTTGTCGATACGGATCACGGTACCGGGTTTGAGTTCTTTACCAGTTTTCATTGCGAATATCCGAATTTGGATGGGATTTACAAAAATCTAGGCCGCGTATCATATCCAATTTACATAAAACTGTACCAGCGCTGCGGCAAGATCGGTATGCGAGGCCTGTTCCAGACACCACGACTCGGCATGTTTTTGCAGCTGTGGCCAGTGTTTGCGAGTCAATTGCCAGTGGTCGGTCATTGTCTCACCGGCATTCCAGGCCCGCCAGAGACCGCTGATCGCTTCGCCAGCCGCAGCTGGAAGGTCCTTGACGTAAAGCGCAAGGAAGGCCTCGAGCTTGTCCAGGTGAACGTCCTCCTCCTGCTGGTAGATGTGCCACAGCAAAGGTCGACCTGCCCACTGCGCTCGCACAAAGGAATCTTCGCCGCGTACGGCGTTGAAATCACAGCACCACAGCAACGGGTCGTACTGGTCCTGTCGGACGAACGGCAATACCTGCACGGTCAAGGCATCGCGCACATGCAGCGCCCCGGCCTGCAGGCCCTGTACATTCAGCCAACGTTCGACGTCTCCCAGGATCCGTCCTTGCGGCACCAGCAAATGAGTGGGTGTCGAATCGCTGGCCAAGGTGTCCAGCCAACTGGCCAGCCCGGCATTTTCATAGGCAAACAGTGAAATCAGCAGTGCACCGGGTGCGCGGTCGACTCCCAGGCCTGCCAGGAAGGTGCGCTGCGCCTCGGGACTCTGCTGGAACTGCCGACGCCGTTCGAGCAATCCGCTTTCACGCAGCAGGCCACCGGTACCTTTGTGGAACCCCGGGAAGAAAAAGTGCTTCTGTACGTGTTTGTATTTTACCGACGGCAAGCCGTGGCAGCCGATCACCCAGTCCTCGGCGCTCAGGTAGTCGAGGTTCATCCACAGCGGTGTCTTATCCCGCAGGGCCATGGCGTCCATATAGGCGCCTGGCAACTGACAGGCGAACGCGGCGATCACCACATCCGCCGCCTCTACCGGTTGCCACTCAGCAGACCAGTGACATACCTCGACACCCTGCTGCCATTGCCGGCCAGCTTGAGTGTCGATCTCTGGGCACAGGCGCTCGAAGGCACGCAGATCGTCGACCCACAAACGCACCGCTACCCCATGCTCGGCCACCAGTTGCCGCGACAATCGCCAGGTCACGCCGATGTCGCCAAAGTTGTCGACCACGGTGCAAAAAATATCCCAGCGGGTTTTCAAATCAGGCATTCCAGGCTCCCGTTGGCAAAGGCACCGATTGTCCGCATAAATCAACCCGCGCAGAAGAGCCGACGACGATAATTCTTCGTGCGACAATCGTCACTCGCCCGCGACCCCTTCGCCAGGAGGCAACCATGCCCTATCGCCCTACCCCGCGCCGATCCGTTTCGATTCAACTCAATGCCCTGCAACTGACCGGCAGTATCGCCCTTGGCATGTGGCTGGGGTTCATGGCCATTGTGTTGACCGCCTGGCTGGTGTCCCGGCTGTTCTTCAACGAACAGCTGGCACCGGTCGCGACAGCGCTGGAGCAACTGGCCAAACCACCGGCGGCGGCTCGACCGGTGCCGGACATTCCACCACAGAGCCCGTTGTTCGAGCAGTATGAAGAAAACCTGCGCAAGAACGAGCAGGCCCAACGACTCGATCAGGCACGCAGCAGCAATCGCAACCTGTCGAACCCCAAATGCCAGTTCTGGTTGCAACAGGACCAGACGGCACCGAGCGAAAAAAGCCGCGCCAATGTCCTGCAATTCTGCGATTGATCATGAATAAAAACACGGTACACCAACTGATTCTCGACAAGCTGCGGATCGATCTCGACATTGCCGAGCGTGCCGCGCAAACCGCTTACGAAACCGCGACCCACGAAGAAAACATCGCCGAAAACAAGTACGACACACTGGGTCTGGAGGCCTCCTACCTGGCCGCCGGGCAGGCCAGGCGGGTCGAAGAGATTCGCCAGTCACTGGCGCTTTGCCAGAACCTGGCATTGCGCCCGTACGACGAGCGACGGGGCATCGAGGTAGGGGCACTGCTCGGCCTGGAAGACGAAAAGGGCCGCGAGCAGTGGCTATTCCTGGCGCCGGATGCGGCGGGCCTGAAGGTTGACCTGGTGGGGCAACTGATTACCGTTATCACCCCCCGCTCACCGCTGGGCAAGAGCCTGCTGGGCAAGTTCGAAGGCGACGAGGTGGAGATTCTGGTGGCGGGCGCTCGGCAACAGTTTGCTGTCACCGAGGTGGTTTGACCGGCTGTCCTGCCTGCGAGGCAGGACGCGTTATCAGTGAACGGGCAGTTCGACGCCGTCGAACAGCTCTTCCAGCTCCTGCTTGTTGTGGCACTGGATGGCCTTGGCCATGACTTCGCGGGTCAGGTGCGGGGCGAACTTCTCGATGAAGTCGCACATGAAGCCGCGCAGGAAGGTGCCACGACGGAAACCGATCTTGGTCACGCTGGACTCGAACAATTCGCTGGCATCGAGCACCACCAGGTCGCTGTCGAGCTTGGTATCGACCGCCATCTTCGCCACGATGCCAACACCCAGGCCCAGGCGCACGTAGGTCTTGATCACATCGGCGTCAGCGGCGGTGAACACCACCTTGGGCGTCAGGCCGCGATGGCTGAAGGCTTCGTCGAGCTTGGAACGGCCGGTGAAACCGAAGACGTAGGTCACGATAGGGTATTCAGCCAGGGCTTCGAGGGTCAGCTTCGAGAGCTTGGTCAGCGGGTGCCCCTGAGGCACGACCACGCAACGGTTCCAGCGATAGCAAGGCATCATCACCAGGTCGCCGAACAGTTCGAGGGCTTCGGTGGCAATGGCGAAATCCACGGTGCCATCGGCGGCCATCTCGGCGATCTGCATCGGCGATCCCTGGTGCATGTGCAGGGCAACATCCGGGTACTGCTTGATGAAATTGCTGATCACCGGCGGCAAGGCGTAGCGCGCCTGGGTGTGGGTGGTGGCGATCGACAGGGTGCCTTTCTTCTCGTTGGAGAACTCCTGGGCGATCTGCTTGATGCTTTCGACCTTGCGCAGGATCTCGCCAGCGGTGGTGATGATGCGCTCACCGGCTGGCGTGACGCGGGTCAGGTGCTTGCCGCTGCGGGCGAACACTTCGACGCCCAATTCGTCTTCCAGCAAGCGGATCTGTTTACTGATGCCCGGCTGAGAGGTGTAGAGACTTTGGGCTGTAGCGGAAACGTTGAGGTCGTGGTGCGCCACTTCCCAGATGTAGCGCAATTGTTGAAGCTTCATATGAATCCCTCAAAGCTGGTAGACGCCACGGGCATCAGCGACGGTATATAACTATATTAATGGTTTGAAGAATAAATCTAGAACTTTTTATCAAAATGCCATTATTCGCTCGCGCTCTAGCGATCCCCTTGACGACGACGTTGCACCAGCGGCACCAGGTAGACCGGTACCTTGGCCAGTTGCAACACCCGCGCTGCGGTCCGGCCCAACGGTGTTTCAGCACCCGCACCATGGCTGTGGCTGCCTACGATCAGCAAATCCACCGAGAGTTTCTGCGCCTGGTCGAGAATCACCTGCGACGGATCTCCCTGCAGCACCCGTACCGCCTTGATCCGCTTGAGGTCCTGCTCCCCCTCGTCCCCCAGCTCTTCGCGAAAATTGTCGAGCACCCGCTGCTCGATGCTGGCAATCACTGTGTTAAGACCCTGGCTATGAAATTCGTTCAACGCCTGCTCATCGAGATAACTTTGCAGCACCGATTCGGCGAACAGCCCCATGGGTTCGACGGCGTGCACAACATACAGGTCGGCATTGAATGTTCGCGCCAATTCCAAGGCATGCTGCATCACCACAGGCGCGTACAACCCGAGGTCAGTGGCGTACAGCATCGAATGAATCATAGGACCTCCTCGCGTGCCAATATGGCGGAGATTGATTCAGCTTAGCAGTGCCTTGGCGAGTACGACGTCCGGCGTAACACGTTGAACCGCGGGCTTAAACCTTTTGCTCGTTGCTTATGCCATGTGGCACATGGCCGGTGGCGACCACTTCACGGGCCAGCTCGCAATGGCCGGCCTGATCGTCGAAAAACACGTCCGCGGCAAAGGCTTCAAGGAAGGCAGACTTGGTAAGGCCTCCGAGGAACAGCGACTCATCCAGGCGAATATCCCACTCGCGCAACGTGCGAATCACTCGCTCATGGGCCGGCGCCGAGCGCGCCGTGACCAGTGCCGTGCGAATCGGACAAGCGTCATCCGGGAACTCGCGCTGCAGCAGATTGAGGGCGGCGAGGAAGCCCTTGAACGGCCCACCACGCAAGGGCTCGCGTGCCGCTTCGCGCTCGCTGGCCTGAAACGCTTCCAGGCCTCCTGCCTGATAAACGCGCTCGGACTCGTCGGAAAACAGCACGGCATCGCCGTCAAAGGCAATGCGCAGTTCATCGCTGGCCGCACGGCTGGCGCCACCGGACAGAATGGTCGCCGCGGCGAACCCGGCATCCAGCGCACTGCGAACGTCTTCGGCGTGGGTCGAAAGAAACAGATCGCAGCCAAAGGCCTTGAGGTAGGGATACGGACTGCGCCCACCGACAAACGCCGCACGGGAAATCGCCAGGCCATAGTGGTGGATCGAGTTGAACACGCGCAGGCCGGTGTCGGCGCTGTTACGCGACACCAGGATGACCTCGACCCGGGCGCGGCCAAGGTGGGCGTTGAGGTTGAGGAGTTTCTGCACCAGCGGGAAAGCGTCACCGGGCTCGAGGATTTCGTCTTCGTGTTCGATCTGATATTGCCGGTAAGCCTCGACGCCACTCGACAGGTAGACCTTGTGGCTTTCGCTCAGGTCGAACAACGCCCGCGAAGAAATCGCCAGCACCAGCTTGTCGTCTATGGACTTCGGCATCCGCTTCCCCCTCCGATTGATCGACTCAGGTATTACGTCGATCGATGAAACTCAAACTGCGATACATCGCCTCGATGCGTGGCATTTCACAACCGCCAGCCTTCGCCGCAGCCAGTGGCCGGGCGTAGATGGCCTCCAGCTCCAGCGGCCGCTTGTGCAGAAAGTCGTGGTACATGCTGGGCCAGTAGTCGGGCATCCGCTGCGTCACCTGCAAGAGCTGCTCGGCATAGCTGGCTGGGACGTCGTGACCGCAAGCGTTCGCGCCCTCGATCACTTCAGCCATCAGTGACCTGATCAACTCGTGGCTGTCGGCATCAGCCATCAGCGGTGTAGTACTGGCTCCGAGCAAAACCGACAGGCCGTTGTACGGGATATTCCAGACCAGTTTCTGCCAGCGCGCCTGGTGAAGGTTCGCCATCGCCTGGGCGTCGATCCCGGCCTCACGGAACAGCCCGACCCCCTCCTCGACTATGGCCGCACGCGCAGGCTGATCGGACGTCGGCCCGCTGTGATAGCCGACATGCACCGCCCCCAGCGCCTGGTGGGTAATGACCCCGGGGCCCTGGCGATGGACGCAGATATAGCAGAGCCCGCCCAGCACATGCAGGGCGTCGGGAAGAACCTCACGCAGACTGTCTTCGACGTCCAGGCCATTTTGCAATAGCAAGACCCTGGCATTCGGTGCGGCCGCTTGCACGATAGCGGGCGCGAGATCGCGGTTACTGGTGGTTTTGGCGCCGACCAGCAACCAGTCGCAGGGCGGCATGTCTTCGGCTGCCGAATAGGCCTGCACCGGATTCAGCGTCAGCGCACCATGGACCGCGCTGTGGAGCTGCAAACCACGCTCGGCCACCGCGCTAAACTCGCTGCGCAACAGAAAATGCACATCGAAACCGGCCTGCGCCAGCATCATCCCGTAGAACCCGCCGATCGCGCCGGTTCCGATAATGCCGATTCTCGGCTTGGCAACTGCATCCGTCATGGCAACTCCTCTGCTGTTCTATTTAGCGCCAGCCCCAAGGCCGTGTTGAGTTCGGCGCGAGTCAGGCGCGATCTCAGTGCCCCGAAGAATTCGCCGTCGCGTACGACAAACAGCGCCGGCAAGTGAAAGACCTGATAGCGCTCGACCACCCCGCCATTGTTGCCGGCATCGATCCAGCACAATCGATCGACATCCAGATCGAGCGCAGGCAACTGCTCGCGGGCAAAACGGCAACTGGCGCAGCCGACACTGGTGAAAACAACCAGCGAAACACCGCTCATCCCCAGCAGCCGTTGGTCGGCGTCAAAATCGGTCAGTTCCAATTCGACCACTATACTGGGGGAAACAATGTCAGATGGCCGACACATGGAGTCCGTGCTCATGGGACGTTTTCTTCCTCATCCTGACGATATACCTGTCGAGTTGACGTTGCTCAAACCAGAGTGCATTTCGCGCCAACAGCTGCACACTATCAGCCTCGGGGGCATGGCTTGCAATTATCACCGCGCCTGGCGCCACGGTACGGCGCTGAAAGTGCGCATGCCGAGCCTCAACCCGGACTTGTGCTTCCTAGGTTACGTGGCGTGGTGCCTGCGACGAAAGCGAGGCTACCTGGTCGGCATTGCCTTCGTCGACGAACAGACGCTTTTCAGTGCCCGCATGGGCGAGCAGGTGTGCCAGATCGAGCGATACTGTCGCCAGCATGATGCCCACAACGACCTGCAGGGTATTCAGGCCCTGGCGCTTGAGTGGGTCCAGCAACATGCCGACGAGTTCTCCCACGACACGGTTCGCAAGGCTTTTGCACAGGCAGTGCTGGATTAAACCGGGCCAGCCCATTGTCGAGCCACGGTGTAACGCGCTAAGGTTCCGCTCCCCGACGCGCTTAATTTGCTGTGCTCCGCCGCGCGGGTTCGCTGGCGGCCGGCACCCGTGACCTGACGAGTAAACGATGGCTGATTTACCGATCAACGACCTAAACGTCGCCTCCAACGAGACGCTGATCACTCCCGACCAGCTCAAGCGTGATATTCCCCTGAGTGATGCCGCCCTGCGCACCGTCACCAAGGGCCGCGAAGTCATTCGCAACATTCTGGATGGCAACGACCATCGCCTGTTCGTGGTCATCGGGCCTTGCTCGATCCACGACATCAAGGCGGCCCACGAGTACGCCGAGCGCCTGAAGGTTCTCGCGGCGGAAGTGTCCGATACCCTGTATCTGGTCATGCGCGTGTATTTCGAGAAGCCACGCACCACCGTTGGCTGGAAAGGCTTGATCAACGACCCGTACCTGGACGACTCGTTCAAGATCCAGGATGGCTTGCACATCGGTCGCCAGCTGTTGCTGGACCTGGCTGAAATGGGCTTGCCAACCGCTACCGAGGCGCTCGACCCGATCTCCCCGCAATACCTGCAGGACCTGATCAGCTGGTCGGCCATCGGCGCGCGCACCACCGAATCCCAGACTCACCGGGAAATGGCCTCCGGCCTGTCCTCGGCCGTCGGCTTCAAGAACGGTACCGATGGCGGCCTGACCGTAGCGATCAACGCCCTGCAATCGGTTTCCAGCCCACACCGCTTCCTGGGCATCAACCAGGAAGGTGGCGTGTCGATCGTCACCACCAAGGGCAATGCCTACGGTCACGTCGTATTGCGCGGCGGTAACGGCAAGCCGAACTACGATTCGGTCAGCGTCGCTCTGTGCGAGCAGGCACTGAACAAGGCGAAGATCAAGCCAAACATCATGGTCGATTGCAGCCACGCCAACTCCAACAAGGACCCGGCCCTGCAACCGCTGGTGATGGAGAACGTCGCCAACCAGATCCTCGAAGGCAACCAGTCGATTATCGGCCTGATGGTCGAAAGCCACCTGAACTGGGGCTGCCAGGCCATCCCGAAAGACCTCGCCGACCTGCAATACGGCGTGTCGATCACCGATGCCTGCATCGACTGGACGGCGACCGAGACCACCTTGCGCAGCATGCATGCCAAGCTCAAGGACGTGCTGCCGAAACGCGAGCGCACCTGATCGGCGTTTGCCGCAGACAAAAAAACGCCGGGCTCAACCCGGCGTTTTTTTATGCATCCGTTTCGTTGCAGGTCACTGGCTCAGCTTGGCATGGCGCTGGTGACGCTCCATGTAGCGCTCGACATAGGAGCACGAGGGAATGACGGTATAGCCCATTTCCTCGGCGTACTGCAGCGCCTGTTCGGTCAGGGCCGCGGCGATGCCGCGACCGCGCAATGCGTTGGGCACAAACGTGCGATAGATATCCAGGGTCTGTTTCCCCAGATCCATATAGGTCAGGTAGGCACGATGACCGTCCACATTGGTCTCGAATTGATGACCAGCCTGGTCATGGTGGATGGACAACGCCTCGCTCATCACTACTCCTCGCGGGTCTGGATTTCTGACCCCTACCTTACCGATGTTTTTCCGGCGAAGGAACAACTACGCCACCCCGTGCCTGAATCGACACCGAGAAAAGCCACACCGATCTCGCGCAACCGAGCACGTACAAATAGTAGGCGCCATTGGCAGAAATGCTCAAGGTTCTCTCGTCATCATGCTGGGTTGGCGGGTGCCGCTGTGGATAACGCAGGAACAGCTCGACCAAGGGTCTTGCAGCGGTCGCTAGCCTGAACATTGCCGGATGTTGAGACATAAGACGAACGCCGTCCGTTAAAGTCACCTGAACATGGAGAAAGATATGAGAAAGGCCGCGCAAATCCCGAACAGAAGTGTAGACAAATCCATCTAGACGGACTTTAGCCAAGACAGCGAAAAGAGCCTTGGGCGTGGGGAACTTTTCTTTGGCGGCTCGCTCATCTCGGGCCTTCTAGCTGGATATTTTTTATACAACGCAGTTAAAAGTTGCTCGAAAAAGAATCAACGCCTACAATTTTTTTTGCTTCTTGCTTCACGTCAGTTTACTTACGACAAGTAATGGGTAGTATGTACGCCGGCTATTTCCTCAATCGGAGGAGACAGCCACTTAATAGAAAGTCCTTGAAGGGGAACACGATGAACAACGTTCTGAAATTCTCTGCTCTGGCTCTGGCCGCAGTTCTGGCTACCGGTTGCAGCAGCGCATCGAAAGAAACCGAAGCACGTCTGACCGCTACTGAAGACGCAGCAGCTCGCTCCCAGGCTCGTGCAGACGAAGCTTACCGTAAAGCTGATGAAGCTCTGGCTGCTGCTCAAAAAGCACAACAGACTGCTGACGAAGCTAACGAGCGTGCTCTGCGCATGCTGGAAAAAGCTAGCCGCAAGTAATAGTCCTTCGGGATTATTATCAAGCCGACCCATTTTTTGGGTCGGCTTTTTTATTGCCTGCTGTTTCCTGCAGCCAATAAAAAACCCGCCGATGCAGCCTGCATCGGCGGGTTTCTTCAAGCATTACTGCAGCGGGTCGATCGGTGCACTCGACACCATCGGTGCGGTCGTGTTCGGCACGCCGATTTCCACCGGCAGGCCATCTTCGGCCGCGACTACATCACGCACCACATCCCAGTTCATGCGCAGGTTGTTGGTAATGTCTTCACGCTTGAGCATCGCGTTGATCACGGCGGTGTGCTTGTCGACCACCGAAGGGTTGCCTTTGTCATCCAGAGGCGTGTGCGCTTCCAGATAAACCTTGCCACCGCTCACGCCGAACTTGTAGGAGTCGTTGATGATCCGCACGGACGTGCCGACCGGCACCATGCCCGCCATTTCCAGTACGTTATTGTTGAACATGCGGAAGCAGCCGTGGCTGGTGCGCATGCCAATGCCGAACTTCTTGTTCGAGCCGTGGATCAGGTAGCCCGGAGTTCCCAGCGTGAATTTGAACGGCCCCAGAGGGTTGTCCGGGCCGGCCGGCACCACGTTGGGCAGCGGATCACCATCGGCGGCGTGCTCGGCCTTGATCGACGCTGGAGGCGTCCAGGTCGGGTTCGGCGTCTTGGCGATGATGCTGGTGTGGGCAATCGGCGAGCCCCAGCCTTCACGACCGATACCCAGCGGGAAGGTATAGACCACGTTCCGGCCTTTCGGGAAGTAGTAGAGGCGGTATTCGGCCAGGTTGATAACGATGCCTTCACGCGGGCCAGGCGGCAGGATGAAGCGGGTTGGCAACACGATTTCAGTTCCGGCGCCAGGCAGCCATGGATCGACGCCAGGGTTGGCCGCCACCATTTCCGAATAGCCCAGATCGTAGGTCGTGCCCAAGTCGGCGAAGGTATCTTCGTACTTGGCCTTGATCACCTGTACCTGACCGACGATGTCTTCACCAGGCGGTGGCAGGGGTAGCTCCAATGCTGCGACGGGACCCGCTACGAAGAGAGCGGCAAGTGTCAGGCAGCGGGTGACGGCGGGAAAGCGCGGCAACATCCGGAAAATCCTTTGCATGATCGACAGAGGGTATAAGAACGCGATTGTACACCGCTGGCCGTTATTTCGGGGAGGTCGCGGGTCGTGCAGGCGATGCAAGGCATTTCCTGTCGGCCGCTCTTACAGCGGATCACTCTGAAGAGCGGAACGCCGCCAGGGGGCAAGAAAATCAAAAGCCAAAGCGAGGCAGCCTACGGGCCGACCTGATCGAGAGTTCGTGCACAATTCACTTTGTAGGAGCTGGCTTGCCAGCGAAGCTATTGATCTTGCCGTTGCTTTGGCTCTGGCTTTTGATCTTGCCGTTGCTTTGGCTCTGGCTTTTGATCTTGCCGTTGCTTTGGCTCTGGCTTTTGATCTTGATCTACCTGCCCCATTTCCAAAGGCCGAACGCAGGCGTTGCGCAGTGGGCATCCCGGCATGGATGCCGGGATAGCCGCCCTCGGCCATGGATGGCCGATGGCGGCGGGCCCACGGAGCAATGCCGGAGTGAGGGCATGCCGAGCCTCAGCGAGGCACCGAATGGTGGGGCAAGCCTTTTTGGTTCCTTTTGTGGTGTTTGACAAAAGGGACTCGCCGTAAGGGCGAAACCATAAGTGGCCGTTACCGCAGGAATGGATATGTACTCCATCAACAAATACTAGGTCGGCTATAAGGCCGCCTTCGCCGGCAAGCCGGCTCCTACAGTTCGATCGGAGTACATCTGTGGGAGATGGGTCGGCTATAAGGCCGCCTTCGCCGGCAAGCCGGCTCCTACAGTTCGATCGGAGTACATCTGTGGGAGATGGGTCGGTTATCAGGACGCCATCGCTGGCAAGCCAGCTCCCACAGGATTTTCACCCGACATCCAAGCCGACCGTTACCGCGGAAGGGATCAAAGCTCGAAGCGCAGCTCCGGCCAGATCGGCGACGTGCCGCGCTTCTGCGATTCAAGAATGGCCCGGCACAACGAGCACAGCCGCTGGTCCTGGAATACTCGCCGATCGACGTTCGACCAGCGTGGCTGGGCCGGCAGCAGGCTGCCGCACAGGGTCCGGTCCGCCGAGCCACCCAGCTCCAGTTGTCGGGTCACCAGGTGTACCCGCACTTCCTGGCAGGCGAACAGATCCAGCTGTTCGTCAGGCTCGATCAGTTGATAGGCATAAAGTGACCAGGCAGAACGCGGCATCGGGGGCTCCAAATCGGGGGCGCCACCTTAGCCGAAAGCCTGCTCCTAGAAAAGTGTCATAACAGCGGTTTTAGCGTAGGCCAGACATTTTCCAGCAACTTGTCCTGGGCCCCGGCTGTCGGGTGTATGCCATCGGCCTGCATCAAGTCCGGATGACCGCCCACACCGTCGAGGAAAAATGGCACCAACGGGATCTTTTTCTCGTCAGCCAGGTTGCTGTAGACCTCAGTGAAGGCCTTGGTATATCGAGCGCCGTAATTGGGCGGCAATTGCATGCCCAGCAGCAGCACCTTGGCGCCCGCCTGCTGCGACTGCTGAATCATCGACGCAAGATTTTGTTGCAATTGTGATGGAAGCAATCCGCGCAGGCCGTCATTGCCGCCCAATTCGAGGATCACCAGGTCAGGCTTATGCTCTGCAAGCAGCGCCGGCAGGCGTGCCTGGCCTCCGGCACTGGTGTCGCCGCTGATGGACGCGTTGACCACCTTATCGTCGAAACCTTCGTGCTTGAGCCGCTGTTCAAGCAGCGACACCCACCCTGACCGGGTATCCAGCCCGAAACCGGCGCTGATACTATCGCCAACGATCAGGACTGTACCCGCCGCTGCGTTCTGGGCCATGCACATCAAGGCCAGGGCAGCACTCAAAAACCACACACGCATCGGATTCTCCATGGGCGCAAGCATACTCACCGCGAAGAACCTCAGCAAAGTGGTCCCCAGCGCGGAAGGTGAACTGACTATCCTGCACGAACTCAGCCTGGAACTGAACAAGGGCGACAGCCTGGCCATCGTCGGCGCCTCCGGTTCAGGCAAATCCACCCTCCTCGGCCTGCTCGCCGGGCTTGACCTGCCGAGCAGCGGTGAAGTCACCCTGGCAGGACAAGGCCTGAGCAACCTGGACGAAGACCAGCGCGCACGCATCCGTGCCGAACACGTGGGCTTCGTCTTCCAGTCGTTCCAGCTGCTCGACAGCCTCAACGCCCTGGAAAACGTCATGCTGCCGCTGGAGCTCGATGGCCGCCAGGATGCCCGGGCCCGCGCCACCGAGCTGTTGCAGCGGGTCGGTCTTGGGCAACGCCTGACCCACTCGCCGCGCCAACTCTCCGGCGGTGAACAGCAGCGCGTGGCGATTGCCCGGGCGTTTGCTGCCGAACCCGATGTGCTGTTCGCCGACGAGCCCACCGGCAACCTCGACAGCCACACCGGCGAGCGCATCAGCGACCTGCTGTTCGAACTCAACCAGGAGCGCGGCACGACCCTGGTGCTGGTGACCCATGATGAACGCCTGGCACACCGCTGCCGGCGCCTGATCCGTCTTGAAGCCGGCCTGCTGGTCGCCCCCCTGGAGCCTTGATGGCACGTTTGCCGCTGTTGCGCCTGTTCAGTCTCGCCGTCCGCCAGTTGCTGCGCGATGCCCGCGCCGGTGAACTGCGCGTGCTGTTCTTCGCCCTGGTCGTGGCCGTGGCGGCGAGTACCGCCATCGGTTACTTCGGCGCCCGCCTCAATGGCGCGATGATGCTGCGTGCCACCGAGTTTCTCGGCGCCGATTTGCTGCTCGAAGGCAGTTCGCCGGCGCGATCCGAACAGATCAGGAGCGGCACCGAGCTGGGTCTGCAGCATGCGCAAGTGGTGGAGTTCTCCAGCGTCATCGCCACCGACAACGGCATCCAGCTCTCCAGCATCAAGGCGGCCGACGACGTCTACCCCCTGCGCGGCGAGCTGAAAAGCGCCCCCGCGCCTTTCGCCCCGGAAGAATCTGGTGGCGGGCCGAAACCCGGTGAAGCCTGGGTCGAGGCACGGCTGTTGACGGCGCTGGACCTGAAGATCGGCGACAGCATCGACGTCGGCATGAAAACCCTGAAGCTGGCGCGAGTGCTGACCTACGAGCCCGACCGCGCCGGCAACTTCTACAGCCTGACGCCGCGGGTGTTGATCAACCTCAGCGACCTGCAGGAAACGGGCGTGGTGCAACCCGGCAGTCGGGTCAGCTACCGCGAACTCTGGCGCGGCGATGCCTCGGCACTGGAAACCTATCGCCAACTGATCAAGCCCGGCCTGGCGGCCAACCAGCGTATCCAGGATGCCCGCGATGGCAACCGGCAGATTGGCGGCGCCCTGGGCAAGGCCGAGCGTTACCTGAACATGGCCAGCCTGGTGGCGGTATTGCTGGCCGGGGTGGCCGTGGCGTTGTCGGCGACTCGCTTCGCCACCCGCCGCTTCGATGCCAGTGCGCTGTTGCGATGCCTTGGCCTGTCCCGTCGGGAAACCATGATCCTGTTCAGCCTGCAACTGGCAGTGCTCGGTCTGCTTGCCAGCCTCAGTGGCGCCGTCATCGGCTGGCTGGCGCAATTGGGGCTGTTTGCCCTGCTGCATGACTTGCTACCGACCGATGTTCCACCCGGAGGCCTGTTCCCGGCCATCGCCGGAATCGGCACCGGACTGGTGGCCCTGGCCGGGTTCGCCCTGCCGCCACTGGCCGCACTGGGGCGGGTTCCACCCTTGCGCGTGCTGCGCCGGGACCTGCTGCCGATTCCCTCCAGCACCTGGATGGTCTACGGCGCCGCATTGGGCGCCCTCGGCCTGATCATGTGGCGCCTGAGCCTGGACCTGGTACTGACCTTCGCCCTGCTCGGCGGCGGCGTGGTCGCGGCACTGGTACTGGGCGGCCTGCTGTTGCTGCTGTTGAAAAGCCTGCGACGCCTGCTGGCCCGTGCCTCCCTGCCCTGGCGCCTGGGGCTGGGCCAATTGCTGCGCCATCCGCTGGCAGCCGCAGGGCAGGCCCTGGCATTTGGCCTGATCCTGCTGTCGATGGCATTGATCGCCCTGCTTCGCGGCGAGTTGCTGGACACCTGGCAGAACCAGCTGCCGAAGAACGCACCGAACTATTTTGCCCTGAACATCCTGCCCGCGGACAAACAGGCGTTCACCGATCGCCTGATCTCGTTGTCGGCGAAATCGGCGCCTCTGTATCCGGTGGTCCCGGGGCGGCTGATCAGCATCAATGGCGAACCGGTGCAGCAGATCGTCACCAAGGAATCGGCGGGTGACCGGGCGATCCAGCGTGACCTGAGCCTGACCTGGGCGGCCAACCTGCCCGAGGGCAACAAGATCACCGCCGGCAACTGGTGGCCGCAGCAACCGCCGGATGAAATCCCCGGCGTGTCGGTGGAAGGCAAGGTTGCCGAAAGCCTGAAGCTCAAGCTCGGCGACCATCTGGTGTTTACCGTGGGCGGGGCCAATCGCGAGGCGAAAGTCACCAGCCTGCGGGAGATCAACTGGGACAACTTCCAACCGAACTTCTTCATGATCTTCCAGCCCGGCACCTTGAAGGATCTGCCGGCCACCTACCTGACCAGCTTCTATCTGGCGGCGGGGCATGACCAGCAGATCGTCGACCTGTCGCGCAGTTTTCCGGCGGTGACCATCCTGCAAGTCGAGGCGTTGCTGGCGCAACTGCGCAGCATCCTCGCCCAGGTCACCCTGGCGGTGGAATACGTATTGCTGTTCGTGTTGGCGGCAGGCATGGCGGTACTGTTCTCCGGCCTGCAAGCGACCCTGGACGAACGCATCCGCCAAGGCGCATTGCTGCGGGCACTGGGGGCCGAGCGGCAATTGCTGGTGAAGGCACGACGAATCGAATTCGGCTTGCTGGGTGCGGTCAGCGGCTTGCTGGCGGCGCTGGGTTCGGAAGTCGTCAGCCTGGTGCTCTACCGTTACGCCTTTGACCTGCCCTGGCACCCGCATCCGTGGCTGCTGGTGTTGCCATTGATCGGCGCCGTGCTGATCGGCGGCGCCGGCGTGTTCGGCACCCGGCGCGCCTTGAACGCCAGCCCCCTGACAGTCCTGCGCGAGGGTTGATAGACTCAAGCGCTCCTGATTCGAAGAAAAGTTGCCATGAGCCGTTATCGCCCTCCCCGTTCTGCCGGCACCGCGCTGATCACCCCCGAAGGTGAGGCGCGGATGCGCGCCGAGTTTCATGAACTGTGGCACGTACGCCGCCCCCAAGTAACGCAGGCAGTCAGCGAAGCGGCAGCCCAGGGCGATCGCTCGGAAAACGCCGAGTACACCTACGGCAAAAAGATGCTCCGCGAGATCGACAGCCGCGTGCGCTTTCTTACCAAGCGCCTGGAGGCGCTCAAGGTCGTCAGTGAAAAGCCCAGCGACCCGAACAAGGTTTATTTCGGCGCCTGGGTCACGATCGAGGACGAGGATGGCAAGGAGTCGCGCTACCGCATTGTCGGGCCGGACGAGTTGGACCTGAAACAGGGCCTGATCAGCATCGACTCGCCATTGGCCCGCGCGCTCATTGGCAAGGCACTGGACGCCGAAGTACGGGTCCAGACACCAACGGGTGAGCAGTGTGTGTATATCGTGGCGGTCGACTATCCATAAGCCGTTGCGCCATGGGTCTCAGCGACGGGTAATCAGCCCTTGCCGGGCAACGCGGGTCAGTTGCCGGATCATTTCAGGGGCGTCTTCGACGCTTGGCGATTGAATCACCGCCAGATCGAAACTGTCCGCGGCAAAGCGCGCCAGGGACTCGCCGTCTTCGACGAACTGGATCAGGAACGCTGCGGGCCCACCGGTACGCCGCGGCCAGCCATCGAGGTAACGCAGGAGCGTCGGCTGATGTTTGCCGCCAAGCAGGATTTTTGGATTGCGCTGGGTGAGATGTGCCGTGATCGGCGCAGGACGTACAACGGGGTTTAGTGCATTCATCGAGTCGTGTCTCTGCCTCAAAAAGTCTGCATGGCAGGTGAGAGGCAACACCGAACCAGCGCTTTAGCGGTATTTCGAAGCCTGTTTCAAGCTTCTGTCGGCAACTGGATGAGTCACCTGGCGCCCCGCAAGTAGCTGTTTAAATCGGCGCATGGGCAGCATCCTAGAGAAGCTGACCGGACAGTGTCAAGAATGACGCCCAACAAAAAAGGCTCGTCCAATCCAGCGACGAGCCTCGTTCCAAACCAGCCTTGCCCCTGACAGGGCCTGCATCAGAGGCGATCGCGAGCGATCCCGCTGCGAATTCGCAGGATATCGGCGAGCACTGCCAAGGCGATTTCCGCCGGCGTCTTGCTGCCCAGGTTCAGCCCGATGGGCGCATGGATCCGCGCCAGTTCCGCCTCCCCCAATCCACCAATGCGCCGCAACCGCTCGAAGCGTTTTTGCGAGGTCTGCAGGGAACCCATCACGCCGATGTAGAACGCGTCGGTGCGCACCGCCTCCATCATCGCCAGGTCATCGATGCGCGGGTCGTGGGTCAGCGCCACCACCGCCGTGTCGCTGTGGCAGCCGCCGTCGGCGATGAACACCGACGGCAGTTGACGACGAATCTCAACGTCCTCCAGCACCACGCCTTCCAGCACTTCATCCCGCGGGTCGCAAAGAATCACCTCGAAACCCAGGCCCACGGCAAACTCCGCGCAGGCCTGGGCCACACTGGAATACCCGGCCAGCAACAGGCGCTGCGCGGCGCCGATACGCAGCCTGACGCGATCGATCTCGCGCTCGACGCGCACACCTTGCTCGCGATCATCCAGCAGACTTCGCGCGCCGCTGGCCAGGTCGACCTCTCGGATCAGCCGACGCCGACCCAACAGCGCCGATTCCAGCTCTCGCAGATGCGCCTGCACCTCACAGACGGGCTCCAGCTTCTCCACCAGCACCTCAAGCACGCCGCCGCAGGGCAGGCTGACTCGCGAGCGCGGGTCATCGCCTTCGCCGTAGCGCACGACGCTGACCGCTTGCTCGAAAGCACCTTCGGCGACGCGCTCGAGGAAGTCCTCCTCGACACAGCCTCCGGATAGCGAGCCGATCCACTGCCCTTCTGCATTCACCGCCAGCAACGAACCCGGCGCACGAGGCGCCGAGCCATAAGTGGCAAGCACGGTGCACAGCCAGACACGCCGCCCGCCCATCGACCACGCCAGCGCCCGCCGCACCACCTGCAGATCCAGATGCTGCATGTCAGTGTGCCTTGTGCTCGAGCGGCGCATCGGCACGCAGCTTCTGCACATCGCTCAAGGCCAGGTCACCCGGTTGACCGCCCCAGCCCTGGCGCAGGTAATTCAGCAGATCGGTCAGCTGCTCGTCGCCAAGTTTCTGCGCGAAACCCGGCATGGGTTGCATGTGCTCGAAGCCTGCGAACTTCTGCTCGCCGATGCCATCGTCGATCACCCGCACCAGGTTGCGCGGGTCTTCCAGGCGCAAGGTGGTGTTGCCACGCATGGCCACGGCGATGTGCGGCTTGCCTTCGCCCCCTGGCGCGTGGCAACCGGCACACACGTTCAGGTAGTCCTGACGGCCGCGCTGGGCACTGGCACTGAGCTGGTCCATTGGCACGTCGGTCAATACTTTCGCCGCCGGTGGCTGATCACCGAGCAGGAAGGTTGCCATTGCCGCCAGATCAGGGTCGTTGAGGCCTTGGGTGCTGTTATGGAACACCGGGAACATCTCGTTGAACATGGTGCCCTGGGCACTCATGCCGTGCTTGAGGAACGAACTCAGGTCCTGCTGATTCCAGCCGCGCGCTGCCAGGTCAGTGGCCAGCAGGCTCGGGGCCAGATAGCCGTTGAGAATGCCACCGGTCATGCGCTTGTCCTGCTGCATCGCGCCAGGCAAACCGCGCGGGGTGTGGCATTCGCCGCAGTGGCCGAGCACGTCGACCATGTACTGGCCACGCTTCCAGGCTTCGCTCTTGCCTTCAGCCGATTCCAGCTTCACGTCCTTGCCGTACATCATGTTCCAGCCCATCAGGCCCAGGCGCACGTTGAACGGAAAGCTGAGGCTGGTGACCGGCGCGGCACGTTCGATCGGCGCGACGGTTTTCAGGTAGGCGTGAATCGCGTCGGAATCCTCACGCGGCATCAGGTGATACGAGGTGTACGGCATCGCCGGATACAGGTTGGCGCCGTCACGCCGCTTGCCTTCGGTGAGCGCCGCGAAGAATTCGTCATCGTTGTACAGGCCGATGCCGTGCTCTTTGCTCGGGGTGATGTTGGTGCCGTAGATCGTGCCGAACGGCGAGACGATCGGCAGGCCGCCGGCATAGGGCGCGCCACCCGGTGCGGTGTGGCAGGCCATGCAGTCGGCGGCGCGGGCCAGGTAAGCCCCGCGAACCACTTGATCGTCCGCCTGCGCCAGCAACACAGGCGCGGCCAGGCCCACCGCCAGCGTCAGACGGGTCAGTAGATGCTTCATGCTCAACCCTCCTTGACCAGGCCGAGATCAGTCAGCACGTTGCGCGTGGCGCTGTAGTAGCGCACGTATCCGGTGCAACGGCAGATGTGATGACCGAGGCTGTCCTCAATGACCTTTTCCAGCTGGCTCTTGACGATCGGCTGACGCTGCAGCTTTTCCACCAGCACCGTCGCGGCATTCACGAAACCCGGTGCGCAATAGCTGCACTGGAAGGCGAATTCGTCGACGAAGCGCTGCTGGATCGGGTTCAGCTCGGTGACCTTGCCCTGCTCGTCGCGGCTTGCATGACCTTCGATGGTCCGCACTTTCTTGCCCTCGAAATAGTGAGCGCCAGTGATGCAGGTGCGCACTTCCTCGCTGGTGCCGTCGGGGTTGTCGACGATCACCACGCAGGCATGGCAGATGCCCTGGCCGCAGCCCAGGCGCGAACCGGTGAGGTTCTTGTATTCGTGCAGATAGTCGATCATCGGCAGGTCATCAGGGATGTCCACCGGGCCGACGGATTGACCGTTGAGGGTCAGTTGAAGCGGACGGTTAGCCATTGAGGGCCTCCTTGATGCGTGCAGAAGTGATAGGCAGGTCGCGAACGCGCTTGCCGATGGCGTGGGCCACGGCGTTGCCGATGGCGCCGACCACCGGGATCATCACCACCTCGGCGATGCCCTTGGACGGGTCGCTTGGCGACAGCGGCGGGAGGATTTCCGCGGTCTGTTTCCACACCGCCACGTGCCGCGCCATCGGCAGGCGGTAACGGTTGAAGTTCCAGTCGCCCTCCCCCGGCCCACCTTCGTACAGCGGCATTTCTTCCATCAAGGCATGCCCGATGCCCATGGCGATGCCGCCTTCAACCTGGCCCTTGACCAGTTCCGGCACCAGCACCCGGCCGCACTCGACCCACGAGTGGTGATTGAGCACCGACACTTCGTTGGAACCTTTGTTGACCTTCACTTCCACCAGCGTCGCCACCGGGCTGTAGTAGGTCACCGCCGCGTTGTTCAACTGGGTCGCCGGGTAGGCGATGTTCTGCCGATCCAGCAGCTGGAAACCGGCGCTGCTCATCTGCGCTTTCTTCGCCTTCGGCGCACCGTCGCCGTATTTGACCGCCAGGCCATCGAGCGGCAGGCGTTCACGCACGCCATCGATGCTGAACTCGGCCTCGGCCCAGCTCCAGCGGTTGAAGCCGTGCACCGTGGCACCGGTGACCAGGCCGCGCTCGTGGGCACGTTTGGCCAACACTTCGAAGGGCAGCGGTTCCATGCCGTTGGCGGTAAGTTTGCCGTCGACCCAATGAGCGTCTTCACGGCGCACCACGTATGGGTTGGCCTGGCCGCCGTACGGGCCTTGTCGCCAGATCTCCAGCGCCGCCGGCCACAGGCCGTGGTTGAACAGCACGCGCGCCGCTTCACGGGTGGCGTGGCTGAAGTAGTAGGCGGAGTTGGTCGCCGACGAGGCCGACGCGACCTTGCCGACCCAGCGCGGGTTGCGCAGGAAGTTATCCTGCTCGGCCTGGCTCATGATGTACGGGTTGCCACCGCTGATCAGTTGCAGCTCATTCCATTCGGTTTCGCCGGTCTTCACTTCGTGCGCCGGGCTGCCGAGGAAATCGGCCACCACCATCGCCTGGGAGGTGGACATGCCGGTACCGATTTCGATACCGATGTGGCGCAGGGTGATGCGACCGTCAACGGTGTATTCGATGCTGGCCATCGGCGCTTCGGAACCGGTGCCGAAGTCTTTCTGGCAAATGGCGAAACCGACGCCGTACCAGTTATCAGGGTCGGCAGCCTCGCGCTGTTGCTTGATCGCGTTGCGGTTTTTCCAGACTTCGTGAACCGCGGCTTTGTCGAGAATTTCGTGCAGGCGCAAGGCACCGGCCGGCACCGCGCCCTGGGTGTTTTTCATGCCCGAACGCAGGGCGTTCTTGCGGCGCAATTCGATGGCATCGACGCCCAGGCGATTGGCGATTTCATCGACCATCATCTCGGTCGACGCCATGCTCTGCAGGGTGCCGTAGCCACGCATCGACCCGGCTTCCACCGCGCGCGAATGGTAGGCGGTGACCTGCAGGTCGTTCTGCGGCATGTAGTAGATCGACTGCGCCGCCGTGGCGCCTACTGCCGCCACGGACGGGCTGTAGTTGACCCGGCCGCCACCGTCGACGCTCATCTCGGCGCGGAAGATCTTGAAGCTGTGATCGGTCTTGTCCACGGCCAGTTGATAACGGATATCGAACGGGTGACGCTTGATGCCGCTCTGGAACTGCTCGTAGCGATCGTTGGCCAGGCGCACCGGCACACCGGCGCCATACAACGCCGCCAAGGCTGCGTAGTAGACGAAAATGTTGTGGTCTTTCGAGCCGTAACCGACGGTGTAACCCGGGTGCATGTTCAAGTTGGCCAAGCCGAAACGCGACGGCGCGATCATCTTCGCAGTCTCGGTCGCGGTTTCCAGCGGGCACTGTGTCGCCACGACAAAGTGTAGGGTCTTGGTCGCCGGGTCGTACCAGCCGTTGCCGTTGTCCGGTTCCATCGCAGCCGGCTCGATCGACGGGGTCTTGTAGCGCTCGTCGAACACCAGCCAGTTGTCCGGCGGCGTATCGATTTGCTGCTTCATGCGGTCGGCATAGAACAGGCCACGCTCGGTCAGGTTGCCGTGCAGGTTCGGCTGGGAATTCCACACCGGGCGACGGTTTTTCAGCATCGGAAACAGGATCGAGTCCTTGAGGCTGGCGAATTCGTCTTCGTCCGCCGAGGTCGGCCCGCCCACGCGCACATAGCGGAAGCTGCCGTAGGGATCGCCTTCGTAGTACGGCACTTGGGCACCGTAACGAATCGCCTTGTCATTGAACTTGAGCTGGGCCTTGGCCTGGCGGAAACGCTCGAAGTCGTTCCAGATCAGGATTGCCACCGGATGACCGATGAACATCGGTACCTTGCCCTCTGGCAACAGCGGATCCGGCGCGTGCTCTTCCGGGAAGACGATGCCGTCTTTCTCCAGGTCGGCGGCGGTGACGATGCGGTCAGGCTGCAATTGGGCGCCGAGCCACGACAGGTCATAGCCTGCGTAGATGCGGTCGGCCTTGATGGTTTTCAGCAGCATGGCGTGACCTTGCTGCTGCGGCCACCCCGGCATGTCCTTGGCACGGATGTCGCGGGCAAAGACCTTGCTGCCGCAGACCTTGGACAAGGCATCGTTACGGGCGCGCGCCTTGCCGTTGTTGCCGAGCCACTGCTCGGACGGCACGGTCACACTGTTTTCCATCAAGGCTGCCAGCGCCTGGCTGCTGAGCGGTGTAAGCGTCACGCTCACACCCGCCACCAGCCCGCCCTGGAGGAACGAGCGCCGGGATATTTCACGGTTGGACATGGATCATCCTATGGGCGGTCATGGGGTCCGCCCTTCTGGTTATGTACTGGAAATCTCGAGTCTTGCAGAAGCCCTCTTTGACGAAGCAAAGGGCTGTGATGACAGTGCAAAGCTGACCGAAAGGTTAACTTTAAAGGTTTATGCGCTCGCGGAAAACAAAAAACTGACCAGAAAATCAAAAAACCGCGGCTTTTCGACGCAGCAGATTGATGAACAGGCCCAACTCCCGACTGATGTGTTCGCCCTTGCGCAACAACAATCCGAAAGGCGCCAATTGCACATCCAGCTCAACCGGCAACGCCACCACCAAACCCATTTTAAGGTAGTCACGCAATGCGGTTTCCGACAGGACCATGATCGCATCGGTCAGTTGAATCAATTGCTGCATCGAATACACCGAGCTGCATTCGATGATGTCCGCCGGCAGCGGCAAGGCCAGGCGCTGCAAGGCCTGATCCAGGCCAATGCGCGCTGGGCTGGTTTCCGGCTGCAGGATCCACGGCCAGCCATTGACCAGTTCGGCCATCTCCAGTGTCTCGCGCCGGGCCAGCGGGTGGCCGGCGTGCACCACAACCAGCAGGCGCTCGTTGCCCAGTTGTTCGAATTCGTAGTGCTCGCTGTCGGTGGCGGCATTGCGTCGGGCGATGGCCAGGTCGATGCGGCCCTGCTCCAGCAACTGGATCACCTGGTCACTGGTGTCGCCCATGATGCGAATCCGCAGCTGCGGGTTGAGCGCCTTGATCTCGGCAATAGAATCCATCACCAGGTCCGGCGCCGCGCCCATGATGGTGCCGATCGAGAGATAACCGTAACCGCCCTGTTGCCGCGCTATCAGGTCCTCGGCACAGCGGTCGAGGCCACTGATGGCCGACTCGGCAAAGCGAATCAGCTCCTGGCCCAGCGCCGTCGGTCGCATGCCCCGGGGTAAACGCTCGAACAGGTCGCAGCCAAACATGTCTTCGATTTCATGGAGCATGCGGGTGGCGGCCGGCTGCGACATGTTCAGGCTTTGCGAAGCGCGGTGCAGGTTCTGGCTCGAATTGAGCGTCACCAGCATGTGCAGATGCTTGTAGCGCAGGCGGTTGAGCAGGCTGCGGGAGATAATGGGCGTGGTCATGGCGGGCCTTGTTATCGATACCCTGAAGGTATCAGTTGTTAGCTAGATTCGATTTGTAACGCATCGATCAGCGGCCGTACAGTCTTCCCCATAAGAACAAATGCCCTACCAAAGGAAAACCGCGATGAAGACTCTACCCGCGCCCCTGCTCGCCAAGATTTCCTGGCGGCTGCTCCCGTTTCTCCTGCTGATGTACATCATGGCCTTCCTCGACCGCGCCAACGTCGGGTTCGCCAAGCAAGCCTTCCAGGCCGACACCAATATCAGCGATGCCGCCTTCGCCTTCGGCGCCGGGGTGTTCTTCGTCGGCTACGCGCTGCTCGAAGTGCCGAGCAACCTGATCCTGCACCGCGTCGGCGCGCGTCTGTGGATGTGCCGGATCATGGTCACCTGGGGCCTGGTCTCTGCGGCCATGGTGTTCGCCCACACCGAAACCAGCTTCTACATCCTGCGCTTTCTGCTGGGCGTGGCCGAAGCCGGATTTTTCCCCGGCGTGATCCTTTACCTCACCTACTGGTTCCCCAGCGCCGTGCGCGGCAAGGCGATGGGTTTCTTCTACTTCGGCGCGCCGCTGGCGTTCATCTTCGGCAGCCCGTTGTCCGGCCTGCTGCTGGAGCTGGATGGTTTTGTCGGCTTTCACGGCTGGCAGTGGCTGTTCGCCGTTGAAGGCCTGATGGCCACGGCGGTAGGCATCTGGGCTTACTTCTACCTGGACAACCGCCCGGCCGATGCCAAGTGGCTGACCGTCGAAGAGCGCCAGCAAGTGCAAAGCCTGCTCGACCAGGAAGACAGCCACAAACAGAACCACGGTCGCAGCCTGCTCAACGTGATCTGCCAGCCCTCGGTGCTGTACCTGTGCCTGATCTACCTGTTGATCCAGGCCAGCGTCTACGGCGTGGTGTTCTACCTGCCCACCCAGGTCGGCGGTTTGCTGGGCACCAAGGTCGGGCTGATGGTCGGGCTGGTCACGGCGATCCCATGGATTTGCGCGCTGGTGGCCGCTTATCTGATTCCCGGCTACAGCGACGGCACCGGCGAACGCCGCCGCACCGCCAGCCTGACCCTGCTGATGGCCGCCGCCGGTATAGCCTGCTCGGTGACCTTTAGCAGTCCGTTCCTGGGCATCGTCGCCCTGTGCTTCGCCGCATCCGGCTTCATCGCCGTGCAACCGGTGTTCTGGACCTTCCCTTCCAGCTACCTGGCCGGCAGCGCCGCGGCAGCCGGTATTGCCCTGATCAATTCGTTCGGCGCCCTCGGCGGCTTTATCGCCCCGGTACTGAAGAACTGGGCCGAAGGCGCCTTCCATTCTCCGGCAGCCGGCCTGTACCTACTGTCCGCCACCACTGTCATCGCCGCGTTGCTGATCCTGGGCGTCCGCGCTCCCGGGCAAAAAGCTTCGAACAAACCGGCTACCGTTTAAACCTGACCGCCGTTAAAAAAAGGAATCACACCATGGGCATTCCAACCATCAAGCACGTCCGCGCCTTTACCCTGCGAGGCGGCGGCGCGGATTATCACGACCAGGCGGACGGCCACTGGATCGACGATCACATTGCCACGCCGATGAGCAAATACCCGGAGTACCGCCAGAGCCGCCGCACCTTCGGCATCAACGTGCTGGGCACGCTGGTGGTGGAGATCGAAGCCAGTGACGGCACTATCGGCTTCGCCGTGACCACGGGCGGCGAGCCGGCGGCCTACATCGTCGAGAAACACCTGGCACGGTTCCTCGAAGGCGCGAAAGTCACCGACATCGAAAAGATCTGGGACCAGATGTATCAATCGACCCTGTATTACGGGCGCAAAGGCATCGTGATCAACACGATTTCCGGGGTCGACCTGGCGCTGTGGGACTTGCTCGGCAAGATCCGCCAGGAACCGGTGCACCAGTTGCTCGGCGGCGCCGTGCGTGATGAATTGCAGTTCTACGCCACCGGCGCCCGCCCGGACCTGGCACAGAAAATGGGTTTCATCGGCGGCAAGATGCCGTTGCACCATGGCCCGGCTGAGGGCGAGGAAGGCCTGCGCAAGAATCTCGAAGAACTGGCGACCATGCGCGAGCGTGTCGGCCCGGATTTCTGGCTGATGCTCGATTGCTGGATGAGCCTGGACCTCAACTACGCCACCAAACTGGCGATCGGCGCCCACGAACATGGCTTGAAGTGGATCGAAGAAGCCCTGCCACCGGACGATTACTGGGGCTACGCGGCGCTTCGCAACAACGTACCCAAAGGCATGCTGGTGACCACCGGCGAACACGAAGCCACCCGCTGGGGCTTCCGCATGCTGCTGGAAATGGGCTGCTGCGACATCATCCAGCCGGATGTCGGCTGGTGCGGCGGCCTCACCGAACTGGTGAAGATCTCGGCCCTGGCCGACGCCCACAACGCCCTGGTCATTCCCCACGGCTCGTCGGTGTACAGCTATCACTTCGTGGCCACCCGGCATAACAGCCCGTTCGCCGAATTCCTGATGATGGCGCCGAAGGCCGACGAAGTGGTGCCGATGTTCCACCCGCAATTGCTCGGTGAACCAGTACCGGTCAACGGCCGCATGCGCTTGTCGGCACTCGACCAGCCGGGATTCGGCGTGACCCTCAACCCGGAATGCCAACTGCATCGGCCCTATAGCCGCTGAGCCAGGAGTTCGTGATGAACATGCCGCACAACGTTTTCAAGGCCGCCCTGAAAAAACCCGCGCCGCAATACGGCATATGGGCCGGGTTCGCCACCGGCTACGCCGCCGAGATCGTCGCCACCACCGGTTATGACTGGATGCTGATCGACGGTGAACACGCGCCAAACACCGTACCTGGCGTACTCGCGCAATTGCAGGCCGTGGCGCCCTACCCCACCGCACCCATCGTGCGCGCCGTGAATGGCGACGCCAATCTGATCAAGCAGCTGCTGGACATCGGCGCGCAGACACTGATGATCCCCATGGTCGAAACCGCCGAACAGGCCCAGGCCCTGGTGCGCGCCATGCGTTACCCACCCCACGGCATCCGTGGCGTCGGTGGCGGCCTGACCCGCGCCACACGCTGGGACGGGGTGGCGGATTATCTGGACACCGCCCATGAACAGCTGTGTCTGATCGTGCAGGTGGAATCGCGGCTCGGCGTCGAAAACGTCGCAGCGATCGCCGCCGTCGAAGGCGTCGATGCGGTGTTTATCGGACCTGCGGATCTGTCCATCGGCCTGGGCCATGCCGGCAACCCCGGTCACCCGCAAGTTCAGGAAAAAATTCAATACGCAGTCAATGCAACGCTGGCGGCCGGTAAGGCCTGCGGCATCCTCGCACCGAATGAAGAAGACGCGCGGCGTTATCAGGGCTGGGGCTGTCAGTTCATCGCAGTGGCGATCGATATCAGTCTGTTGCGCCAGAGCGCCATGGCCACCCTCGCCCGCTACCGTACACCGGCCACCGAACAAGCGCCGTCGCGCACCTACTGATCAGTCCAGGAGTCGTTCCATGTCATCCGTGCCTGTTTACGAAAACTTCATCAACGGCCAGTTCGTGGCCAGCGCTGACCATCTCGACGTGATCAACCCGGCCACCGGCGCCCTGCTGTCGAAGGTGCCGGCATCGAATCCCGAAGACGTTGATCGGGCCCTCGCCGCTGCGCGCACCGCACAAAAGGATTGGGCGCGCAAACCGGCGAATGATCGCGCCGGCTACCTGCGCAGGATCGCTGCCAAACTCCGCGAAAACGTTGCGCACCTGGCGCGCACCATCACCCTGGAACAAGGCAAGGTCAGCAGCCTGGCCGCGGTCGAAGTCAATTTCACCGCCGACTACCTCGACTACATGGCCGAGTGGGCGCGGCGCATCGAAGGTGAAATCATCACCAGCGACCGCCAGGACGAAAACATCTTCCTGTTCCGCAAACCGCTGGGCGTGGTGGCCGGGATCCTGCCGTGGAATTTCCCGTTCTTCCTGATCGCCCGCAAAATGGCCCCGGCACTGCTGACCGGCAACACCATCGTCATCAAGCCCAGCGAAGAAACGCCGAACAACTGCTTCGAGTTCGCCCGACTGGTCGCGGAAACCGACCTGCCGCCCGGCGTGTTCAACGTGGTCTGCGGTGACGGCCGCGTCGGTGCGGCGTTGAGTGCGCACAAGGGCGTGGACATGATCAGCTTCACCGGCAGCGTCGCCACGGGCTCACGGATCATGGCCGCCGCCGCGCCGAACATCACCAAACTCAATCTGGAACTCGGTGGCAAGGCGCCGGCCATCGTGCTGGCAGATGCCGACCTGGACCTGGCGGTGAAGGCCATTCGCGATTCGCGGATCATCAATAGCGGCCAGGTGTGTAACTGCGCCGAGCGGGTGTATGTCGAACGCAAGGTGGCGGATCAATTCATCGAGCGTATCGCGGCCGCGATGACGGCTACGCGCTACGGCGATCCTATCGCCCAACCGGATGTGGAGATGGGCCCGCTGATCAATCGCCAAGGCCTGGACAGCGTCAATCAAAAGGTCCGCACGGCATTGAGCCAGGGCGCAAGCCTGATCAGCGGCGGGCAAATTGCCGACCTGCCAAACGGCTTCCATTTTCAGCCCACCGTCCTGGCCGGCTGCCGCGCCGACATGGAGATCATGCGCGAGGAGATCTTCGGTCCCGTGCTGCCGATCCAGATCATCGATGACCTGGATGAAGCCATCGCCCTGGCCAACGACTGCGACTATGGACTGACCTCGTCGATCTATACCCGCGACCTCAGCAAGACCCTGCACGCCATGCGCGAGCTGGATTTTGGCGAAACCTACGTCAACCGCGAGAACTTCGAAGCGATGCAGGGGTTCCATGCCGGGGTGCGTAAATCGGGAATTGGCGGGGCGGATGGCAAGCATGGGTTGTATGAGTACACCCATACCCATGCGGTGTATCTGCAGGGCTGAGTGTTGCGGTATTGCTGATGCCGCCGTCGCGGCGGCACTCAGTGCTTCATGCAGCGGATGCGTAGGAAGAGTTGACGGCAAGCGTCATCGAGGAGAAAAAAGCCAAAATCCAGATACAAAAAACCCCGGTCTTTCGACCAGGGTCTTTGCTATCGACTCGAAGTAGCCAGTGGCTTTCTTCGTAGCTCCAAGGCGTTCAGTGGGCCTCGGGGCAGATATGGCGCAGCGGACGGGACTCGAACCCGCGACCCCCGGCGTGACAGGCCGGTATTCTAACCGACTGAACTACCGCTGCGTATCGCTGTGGACTTGCGTCCAGGTAACTCGTCTGATTGAAAACTCAGTAGCTTTTCAATCTCGAACCAGATGAATCTGACTCGGAAAATATGGCGCAGCGGACGGGACTCGAACCCGCGACCCCCGGCGTGACAGGCCGGTATTCTAACCGACTGAACTACCGCTGCGCGTCGGTGGAGGCATTTCAGCCTACCTCTTGCTTTCGCAAGTATCTCGGGAGTGGTGGGTGATGACGGGATCGAACCGCCGACATTCTGCTTGTAAGGCAGACGCTCTCCCAGCTGAGCTAATCACCCGTTTGCATCTCCGAGGCCGCGAAATTTACGCAGGTAGCGAACCTAAGTCAATAGCAGGATTGAAGTTTTTCTGAAAAAGACAAAATCGAGTCAATCGCATCAGCATCAGCGACAGCCAAACCGCTTTCGCGAGCAAGCCCGCTCCCACAGTGGATCGCATTTCAATGTGGGAGCGGGCTTGCTCGCGAAGACGGCGGTGCATTCAATATCAACGCCTGAGGAAAGAACCGATCTACTCGCTGTAGATCATCTTCTTGGTCATGCCACCATCAACCACGAACTCCTGCCCCGTGACAAACCCGGCGTTCCTCGACAACAGCCAGGCCACCATCGCGGCGACGTCCTCGACCGTCCCTACCCTGCCCGCCGGATGCTGGGCATGATCGGCATCGGTCAGCGGTTCGGCACGACGTACCGAAGGGTCGCGCGCGTCGATCCAGCCAGGACTGACGGCATTGACCCGAATTTCCGGGCCAAGGCTGATGGCCAATGCGTGAGTCAGGGCCAACAGACCGCCCTTGCTCGCCGCATAGGCCTCGGTGTCGGGTTCCGACTGCGCGGCGCGGGTCGAGGCCAGGTTGACGATGGCCCCGCTGTGAGCCCGCAGGTAAGGCGCACAGTGCTTGGCCAACAACATCGGTCCACTGAGGTTCACCGCCAGCACCCGATTCCAGTACGCCAGGTCGAGGCTTTCCAGAGTGATGTTGTGCGGATCGGCAACCGCCGCGTTGCACACCAGCGCATCAAGGCGCCCGAACTGTCCCAGCACCTCAGCAACACCCAAGGCCACCTGCCCTTCGTTCGAGACGTCCATGGCGATGAACCAGGCGTTGTCGCCGAGCACCTTCGCCACCTTCGAACCACGCTCGCGATCCAGGTCCGTCAGCACCACTTGCCAGCCTTCGCTGATCAACCAGGCCGCAATACCCAGGCCAATGCCCCGCGCCGCACCGGTCACCAGTGCAACGCGGCCATTGGAGCCCGGTGGAGTGGACAACTCGATCACAAGGCAGCCAACCCGCGCGCCAGGTCGGCTTGCAGGTCTGCCACGTCTTCCAGGCCGATGGCAATGCGGATCAGGCTGTCGCGAATGCCCGCAGCTTCACGCTCCGCCGGCGCCAGACGGCCGTGGGAGGTGGTGCTTGGGTGGGTGATGGTGGTCTTGCTGTCGCCCAGGTTCGCCGTGATGGAAATCAGGCGGGTTGCATCGATAAAGCGCCAGGCGCCTTCTTTGCCGCCCTTGACCTCGAAACTCACCACGGCACCGAAGCCCTTCTGCTGCCGCCGGGCCAGTTCGTGCTGCGGATGGCTCTTGAGACCGGCGTAGTGGACTTTCTCGATGCCGTCCTGCTGCTCCAGCCACTCGGCCAGCTCCTGGGCGTTGGCGCAATGGGCCTTCATCCGCAGGTTGAGGGTTTCCAGGCCCTTGAGGAAGATCCACGCGTTGAATGGGCTCAGGGTTGGCCCGGCGGTGCGCAGGAAGCCGACCACTTCTTTCATCTGCTCACTGCGCCCAGCCACGACACCGCCCATGCAACGACCCTGGCCGTCGATGAACTTGGTCGCCGAGTGCACGACGATGTCCGCGCCGAGTTTCAGCGGCTGTTGCAGCGCCGGCGTACAGAAGCAGTTGTCGACCACCAGCATCGCGCCCTTGGCGTGAGCGATGTTTGCCAGCTCGGCGATATCGACCAATTCCGCCAGCGGGTTGGACGGCGATTCGACGAACAGCAGCTTGGTATTAGCCTTGATAGCCGTATCCCAGCCGGACAAGTCCGCCAGGGGCACGTAGTCGACTTCGACGCCGAAGCGCTTGAAGTACTTCTCGAACAGGCTGATGGTCGAGCCGAATACGCTGCGCGACACCAGCACGTGGTCGCCGGCACTGCACAGGCTCATCACCACCGCCATGATCGCCGCCATGCCGGTGGCGGTGGCCACGGCTTGCTCGGCGCTTTCCAGGGCGGCAATGCGCTCTTCGAAGGCGCGTACGGTGGGGTTGGTGTAGCGCGAGTAGACGTTGCCAGGCACTTCACCGGAAAAACGCGCGGCGGCGTCGCCGGCAGTGCGGAATACGTAGCTGGAAGTGAAGAACATCGGATCACCGTGTTCGCCTTCCGGCGTACGGTGCTGACCGGCACGTACGGCCAGGGTATCGAACGCTACGCCTTCGAGGTCGCTGTCCAACCGACCGGCATCCCAATCCTGACTCATGCTGTCACTCCTTGCCCTGTTCTCGTAAATTAATTATCAGATACAAAACCGGCCCCTCAGGGCCGGTAGTCAATCAATTGTTGTACAGATCGATGATCGCGCTGACCGCCTGGGTCTTGACCTTGGAGGCATCGTTGCGTGCCTGCTCGATCTTGTTCAGGTATGCCTCGTCGACGTCGCCGGTGACGTACTGGCCGTCGAACACCGCGCAATCGAACTTGTCGATCTTGATCTTGCCGCCACCGACCGCTTCGATCAAGTCAGGCAGGTCCTGATAGATCAGCCAGTCGGCACCGATCAGGTCCGCAACGTCCTGGGTCGAACGGTTGTGGGCGATCAGCTCGTGGGCGCTCGGCATGTCGATGCCATAGACGTTCGGGAAGCGCACGGCCGGGGCTGCGGAGCAGAAATAGACGTTCTTGGCGCCCGCTTCGCGAGCCATCTGGATGATCTGCTTGCAGGTGGTGCCGCGCACGATCGAGTCGTCCACCAGCATCACGTTCTTGCCGCGGAATTCCAGCTCGATGGCATTGAGCTTCTGGCGTACGGATTTTTTCCGCGCAGCCTGGCCCGGCATGATGAAGGTCCGGCCGATGTAGCGGTTCTTCACGAAACCTTCGCGGAACTTCACGCCCAGGTGGTTCGCCAGCTCCAGGGCCGCGGTGCGGCTGGTGTCCGGGATCGGGATGACCACGTCGATGTCGTGATCCGGACGCTCGCGCAGGATCTTCTCGGCGAGCTTCTCGCCCATGCGCAGGCGGGCCTTGTACACAGACACGCCGTCGATGATCGAGTCCGGACGCGCCAGGTAGACGTGCTCGAAGATGCACGGGGTCAGCGACGGGTTGGTCGCGCACTGGCGGGTGTGCAGCTTGCCGTCTTCAGTGATGTAGACCGCTTCGCCCGGTGCCAGGTCGCGGATCAGGGTGAACCCGAGCACGTCCAGGGACACGCTCTCGGAGGCGATCATGTACTCGACGCCTTCGTCGGTGTGACGCTGGCCGAACACGATCGGGCGGATGCCGTGCGGGTCACGGAAACCAACGATGCCGTAGCCGGTCACCATGGCCACCACCGCGTAGCCACCGACGCAACGGTTGTGCACGTCGGTGACGGCAGCGAACACGTCTTCTTCGGTCGGCTGCAGCTTGCCGCGCTGGGCCAGCTCGTGCGCGAACACGTTGAGCAGCACTTCCGAATCGGAGCTGGTGTTGACGTGGCGCAGGTCAGATTCGTAAATCTCCTTGGCCAGTTGTTCAACGTTGGTCAGGTTTCCGTTGTGCGCCAGGGTGATGCCGTAAGGCGAGTTGACGTAAAACGGTTGAGCTTCGGCCGAGGTCGAGCTGCCCGCGGTCGGGTAGCGCACATGGCCAATGCCCATGTGGCCGACCAGGCGCTGCATGTGACGCTGATGGAACACGTCACGCACCAGGCCGTTGTCCTTGCGCAGGAATAACCGGCCATCATGGCTGGTCACGATACCGGCAGCGTCCTGGCCGCGGTGCTGGAGGACGGTTAGCGCGTCATACAGCGCCTGATTGACGTTCGACTTACCGACGATACCGACGATGCCACACATGCGACGCAACCCCTACTTAATGGATCTGAACTGAACAACACTCACTGAGGCGTTTTGGCCATCGGCAAGAGCTGCTCCTTGAACGGTATATCAGCGGGTACGCTGATACCGCTGGCAAGCCACTGACTGCTCCACCCGAGAATCAGGTTCTTGGACCAATCGGCGACCAATAAAAATTTTGGCACGAGCTGGGACTCTTTCCACCACCCGTCCTGCTGTACCGGCCCCAGACTTAATAGCCCGACCGCCACGACCACCAGCAACACGCCACGCGCTGCGCCGAAAGCCATGCCGAGGAATCGATCGGTCCCGGACAACCCGGTGACACGAACCAATTCGCCGATGAGATAATTGATCATTGCGCCTACGATCAGCGTGGCGACAAACATGATGGCACAGCCCGTGATTATACGGGCCGATGGGGTCTGGATGTATCCGGCGAGGTACTCGGACAATGAGCCACCAAACATCCAGGCAACGGCTCCTGCGATGATCCAGGTCACGAGCGACAGTGCTTCCTTGACGAAGCCGCGGCTCAGACTGATCAATGCGGAGATGGCGACGATTGCAACGATCGCCCAGTCAACCCAGGTAAATGGCACAGTGCAGCCTACAGACGGATAAGGCGGCGCATTTTAGCAGAGCCCATGCTTATCGGTAAGCTGCGATTGTCAGTGCATTTCATATCGGGGCGATAGTTTTAGCCACGCTCCGGCTGAAAGCGCACGACAAACCCCTTGAGGTTCTGCTGGCGGTTCAGCAAGTCGCGCAGGCGATCGGCCTCTGCACGCTCGATCAGTGGTCCGACGAACACCCGATTCTTGCCGTCGGCCGTACGAATGTAGGCATTGTAACCCTGGCTGCGCAGGGTTTTCTGCAGCTTTTCAGCGCTTTCACGATTGGCCAGGCTGGCCAGTTGCACCGACCAGCTGACCGACAGGCCATTGGCGTCGACACGGCTTTGCGTGGTGTCCGGCTTGCCCGGTGCGGCGCTGATCGGTTGCGACGGCGCCGTGGCAGGCTTGGCAGCCAGTGCCGGGACGGGGGCCGGTGCAGGGGGCGGCGTGACCGGCTTGGTGGCAGGTGCCGGAGCGACAGGCGCAACGGGCGCAACAGGCGCTTCCTGTTGGGCGATTTCTTCGTCGCTCGGCACGGGCTCCTGCGGCAGGGCCTGGGGTTCAGGCACCACCACGGGCTCCACCTGCACCTGCGGCATCGCTGGCGCTTGCGGCGCGGCCGGTGCCTGGACCGTCACTTGGCGCTGTTCATCCTGGCGGGAAAACAGCATCGGCAGGAAAATCACAGCCAGCGCGACCAGAACCAGGGCGCCGACCATGCGTTGCTTGTAAGCCTTATCCAGCAATGCCATTTGCCGCTTCCTCCGTGGAGCGCCGGGCCAGCCACTCAAGGGCCTCGGCAACACAATAGAATGATCCGAACAACACAATCTCGTCGTCGCTCGTCGCCTGCCCACACTGCCCTTCCAGGGCGGCGGCCACGCTGTCATAGGACGTCACCGAAGCACCGCGCTTTTGCAGCGCCTCGCGCAAGTCGGCCACCGGTCGCGCCCGAGGCGAATCCAGCGGCGCGACGGCCCAGTGCTCGACACTAGCACTCAATTCGCCAATAACACCATCCAGATCCTTGTCCGACAGCAATCCGAAGACCGCCAGGCGCTTGCCGGCGGGTGGCTGGCTGGCCAGGCGACGGGCCAGATACTCGGCGGCGTGGGGGTTATGCCCCACATCCAGCAACAGGTTGAGGCGCCTGCCCTGCCAATCGACCTGCCGGCGATCGAGACGACCGACCATCCGCGTCGCTTGCAGCGCCTGGACAATCTGCGCTTCTACCCAAGGTAAACCGAGCAACAGATAGGCCTGCAACGCCAGCGCGGCGTTTTCCATCGGCAGATCGAGCAACGGCAGGTCGCGCAACTCGACCACTTGTCCCCTGGCATCGACACCGCGCCACTGCCAGTGCTGATCGGTGACGCCCAGGTCGAAATCGCGTCCACGCAGGAGAAACCGGCAATTGAGCTCGCGCGCCTTGTCCAGCAGGGGCTGCGGGGGATTCAAGTCACCGCAGAGCGCGGGTGCGCCCTGGCGGAAGATCTCGGCCTTCTCGAAGGCCACGGACTCCCGGGTATCGCCCAGGTAATCCGCATGATCGACGCCAATGCTGGTGACCAGCGCCATGTCGGCGTCCACCACGTTGACCGTGTCCAGGCGCCCGCCCAGGCCGACTTCCAGCACCACGGCGTCGAGCCCGGCCTGCTGAAACAACCAGAACGCCGCCAGGGTGCCCATCTCGAAGTACGTCAGGGACGTGTCACCACGACCGGCCTCGACCGCCGCGAAAGCTTGGCAGAGCTCGGCGTCAGTGGCTTGGACGCCATTGACCTGCACCCGCTCGTTGTAACGCAGCAGGTGCGGAGAACTGTAGACACCGACGTTCAGGCCCTGCGCTCGCAGCAATGACGCCACGAAGGCACAGGTCGAGCCTTTGCCATTGGTGCCGGTGACCGTGATCACCCGAGGCGCCGGCTTGCCCAGTCCCATGCGGGACGCTACCTGCTGCGAGCGCTCAAGGCCCATGTCGATGGCCGAAGGGTGCAACTGCTCAAGGTAGGCGAGCCACTCGCCAAGGGTACGTTCGGTCATAGGTTGGCAGGTACCGGTGGAACCACGATTGGCTCGATTGGCGCAGCGACGAATTTTGGCGTCGGCAGGCCCATCATTTGCGCGAGCAGGTTACCCAGGCGCGGGCGCAGTTCCTGACGGTGAATGATCATGTCGATCGCGCCGTGCTCCAGCAAGAACTCGCTGCGCTGGAAGCCTTCCGGCAGTTTTTCTCGCACGGTCTGCTCGATAACGCGCGGACCGGCAAAGCCGATCAGGGCTTTCGGCTCGCCGACGATCACGTCACCCAGCATCGCCAGACTGGCGGAAACACCACCGTAGACCGGGTCGGTCAGCACGGAGATGAACGGAATGCCTTCTTCACGCAGACGCGCCAGCACCGCGGAGGTCTTGGCCATTTGCATCAGGGAGATCAGCGCTTCCTGCATCCGCGCACCACCGGAGGCGGAGAAGCAGATCATCGGGCAGCGCTTTTCCAGTGCGTAGTTGGCGGCGCGCACGAAGCGCTCACCGACGATGGCGCCCATCGAACCACCCATGAAGGAGAATTCGAACGCCGACACCACTACCGGCATGCCCAGCAGGGTACCGCTCATGGAGATCAGCGCGTCTTTTTCGCCGGTCTGCTTCTGCGCCGCAGTCAGGCGGTCCTTGTACTTCTTGCCGTCGCGGAATTTCAGGCGGTCAACCGGCTCCAGGTCGGCACCCAGCTCGGTACGACCTTCGGCATCGAGGAAAATGTCGATGCGCGCGCGTGCGCCGATACGCATGTGGTGGTTGCACTTGGGGCAAACGTCCAGGGTTTTTTCCAGCTCTGGACGATACAGCACAGCCTCGCAAGACGGGCATTTGTGCCAAAGACCTTCAGGCACCGAGCTCTTCTTGACCTCGGAACGCATGATCGAAGGGATCAGTTTGTCTACTAACCAGTTGCTCATGCTTTCTTTCTCCAGTACCGGCGGCCCGAACGCTCTGGTTCGCAGCCCCGCGTATGCCCTTGAGCTAAATTCATGTGTGCGGCGATGTTCGATGGGGGCCGGGTCAGTGAAGCGTGACCTGCGTACAACCCATCAATCCTCAGCCGTTTTGTACAGTGCAGTGGACGGCGGCAGTCTGCCAGCCGTCACATCAGGCTGCCACGGACTGCCTTGATGAACGCCTGAACCTTTGCATGATCCTTGATGCCCTTGCTCGCCTCCACCCCGCCGCTGACATCCACGGCATAGGGTCGAACCCGCGCCACCGCTTCGGCGACGTTATCCGGGGTCAGGCCGCCCGCCAGGATGATCGGCTTGCTCAAGCCTTGCGGTATCAATGACCAGTCGAACGCCTGACCGGTTCCACCGGGAACACCTTCGACGTAGGCATCGAGCAAAATGCCACTGGCACTCGGGTAGGCGTCGCAAGCCGCCGCGATATCGTCCCCGGCCTTGACCCGCAGCGCCTTGATGTACGGGCGATGCCAGCCTTCGCAGTCCGCAGCACTTTCATCACCATGGAACTGCAGCAGGTCGAGCGGCACCGCGTCGAGGATTTCTCCCAGCTCGCAACGGCTGGCGTTGACGAACAGGCCCACAGTGGTGACGAACGGCGGCAATGCCTTGATGATCGCGCGCGCCTGCTGGACCGTCACGCCCCGCGGGCTCTTGGCGTAGAACACAAAGCCGATGGCATCGGCCCCGGCTTCGACCGCCGCCAGCGCATCTTCTATGCGGGTAATCCCGCAAATCTTGCTGCGAACGGCTGACATGTCGATATATCCCCACGGCAAATCCGAGAAAGTCCCGGATGGTAACAAAAGCGTTCGAAGGCGTCAGCCGTCAAGTTCGCTGAATCCGGTGAGGAAATGTGGGCCGATGTAACGCTCAGGCAACTGGAACTCGTCGCGGTACTCGACCTGCACCAGATACAGTCCGAACGGATGTGCCGTCACCCCGCCGGAACGGCGAATGCGGCTCTCCAACACTTCCTTCATCCATTCAACCGGACGCTCACCGGCGCCGATGGTCATCAGCACACCGGCAATATTGCGCACCATGTGGTGCAGGAAGGCGCTGGCGCGGATATCCAGCACGATCATCTTGCCGTGGCGCGTGACGCGCAGGTGATGGAGCTCCTTGATCGGCGACTTGGCCTGGCACTGGCCGGCACGGAAGGCGCTGAAATCATGGGTGCCCACCAGGTACCGGGCCGCTTCGGCCATGCGCTCGACATCCAGCGGGCGGTGGTTCCAGGTGATTTCTTCGTTCAGGTGCGCCGGACGGATCTGGTCGTTATAGATCACGTAGCGATAGCGCCGGGCAATGGCCTTGAACCGCGCATGGAAATGTGCGGGCATGACCTTGGCCCAACTGACGCTGACATCGTGGGGCAAATTGATATTAGCGCCCATGACCCAGGCCTTCATCGAACGCTCGACCTGGGTGTCGAAGTGCACCACCTGGCCACAGGCGTGCACGCCGGCATCGGTGCGCCCGGCGCACAGCAGCGAAACGGGAGAGTCGGCCACCTTGGACAAGGCATTCTCGAGGGTTTCCTGCACCGTGAGCACGCCGGAGGCCTGGCGCTGCCAGCCGCGATAACGCGAGCCCTTGTATTCAACGCCCAATGCGATCCGGAAAAAGCCGTCGGCCGCCATTTCGGCGGCCGGGTTATCTATGTTTGCCAAGGAGTGACAGCCTGCTGATGTACGCAAAGGGGGGCATTATAAGGCCGCAGGACGAGGACGCCAGTACAACAGACGGTACCGCGGCGAATGGGATGCCCCCTTCGCGAGCAAGCCCGCTCCCACACGGGACCGCGTTTATTCAGGCACAACGCGGTCCCGTGTGGGAGCGGGCTTGCTCGCGAAGGCGTCCTGATAGCCACCATTGCATCCCCCGCAAACAAAAACGGCAGCCTCACCGGGCTGCCGCTTTATCTACCACCGCTCAATCACTCAAACCAGACGCGCCAGCATCTCCCGGGCTTCGCTCTTCTGGCCGTCGTCGCCTTCGGTCACCACCTCGTTGAGGATGTCGCGGGCACCATCGTTGTCGCCCATGTCGATGTAGGCCTGGGCCAGGTCGAGCTTGGTGGCGACTTCATCGGTACCGGACAGGAAATCGAATTCCGGCTCGTCATCCACGGTTGCCAGGGCATCATCCACCGTGAAGCTTGGCTCGCTGATGCTCCGGGACAGGTCGTCCAGTTCAGCGCTGACGTCATCCAACTCAGTGGTAAACGCCTGCGCAGGCGCCGTTTCGTCCATTTCATCGGCCAGCGACAAATCGAAGTCGGCCGGCAAGTCCAGATCGTCCAGCGTCACTTGTGGCACGTCCGGCACTGGCGTGGCCGGCTGGTCCTTGACGTCTTCATCCAGGCTCAGCAGGAAATCGTCCTCGGCCAGGATCGCCGGCGAAGGTTCGCCGCCGAGGTCCATGTCCAGGTCGAACTCCGACAGGTCATCGAGGTTTTCCTTGATTTCTGTCTGTTGCTGCAACACCGACTCGAAACTCAGGTCATCGTCGAGCGGAAAATCTTCCAGATCGGCCAGGGTTGCTTCCGGCTCAGGCTCAGGCGCTGGTACTGGTGTTGGCGCTACCGTTACCGGCGTGACATTTTCCAGGTCATCCAGGCTCAGGTCGAAAGCGCTGTCGAAATCGTCATCGGCCGCAGCCGGCGCTTGTGGCTCGTCCAGCAAAAGGTCCTTGACGTATTGTGCGTCCAGTTCGGCGGCAGCGGCGGCAGCGGCAATACCGCTGACAGCAACCAGCGCCATGGCCGGGAAGCGGCTCTTGAGTTTTTCGACCTGGGCATAGTTGTCGCCGTTGGCCACCAACTGCCGCTCCTGGACCACGAACGCATCGCGATCACCTTGCAAACCGTAGACTTCCATCAGCTTGAGGCGCAAATCGCTGCGTTGCGGCTCCTGCTTGACGCCCTCCTCCAACAGCGCGGCAGCCTGATTCAGGCGGCCGCCGTTGATGTGCGACTGCGCTCGACCCAACACGTCGTCGGAATGCTCGGCGGCGGGCGATACCAGCGGCGCGGCAATCGGCGGCGTGACCACGACCGGGGCAATAACCGGGGCAGGTGCGGGTGCGGGTGCGGGTGCTGGAGCAGGTGCCGTGGCCAGCTTCGGGGTTGGCGGCTCGACGTCCAGGTCCTCGAAGATCCCTTTTGACAGGTCAAGCTCGCTGGAAAATTCCTGTTCTTCGGCCAGGGCACGGGCCATGCGCAGATGTTTCTCGGCTTCCTGCTGGGCTTTGCGGCGACGGGCCAACAACAGCAGCAGCAAAAGCACCACCACTGCCCCGCCACCCACCAGACCCAAGAGCAGCGGATTGGTCAGCAGCTCATTGAATTTCTGATCGTTGGAGACCGCAGGTATCGGTTCGACCGGCGTTTCGGCTGGAGCTGGAGTCGCTTCAGGTGCCGCGGGTGCGGACGCTGTCGCTTCGGCCGGGGTTTGGGCTGGCGCCGGCGTTTCGACAGGGGTTGCCGCAGGATCGGTCGGCAGCTCTGCCGGAATCGCCGCAGCGGTCGCAGTCTCCGTTGGGGTTCCCGCCGCACCATCGGCCTGCAATTTGGCCAGCTGGTTGTTCTTCAGCTCAATGAGGCGCTGCAGCTTGTCCATCTGGCTTTGCAGATCGGTCATGCGGCTTTTCAGTTCAGCGCTGTCACGGCGCTTGGTATCGAGGCTTTCCTGGGTCACCGCCAGTTGGTTGTTCAAAGCCTTGGCATCGCCTGCAGGGCCCTTGCCCCCAGCCTTGCCAGTTTCGGCGGATACCAGGCTCAGCTTGTCCTGTGCGGCTTGCGCAGAAGGTGCATCACCGCGACCACGATTGGTCGCATCGAGCTGCTGCTGGCCTGTACCCGGCTTGGCGACATAACGACGCCCCTGGCGCCAGGCGGTGTTTTGCGCAGCCACTTCGGCAATGGCCTTGGCTTGCGGCAGGCTGGTTGTCTGTGCCTGATCCGGCAGGCGCAACACCTGGCCGGTCTTGAGCCGGTTGATGTTGCCATCGATGAAGGCATCCGGGTTCAACGCCTGGATGGCCAGCATGGTTTGTTGAATCGAACCGCCATTACGCGCCTTCGCGGCGATTTCCCACAGGGTATCGCGCCGCGTGGTGGTGTATTCGGACGGCTTGGTCGCACCAGTGACGGGCGTGGTACCGGTTTGAACAGGTGCAGATTGCGCAGCCGCGTCAGCGGTTTGCGGCGAGAATTTGGATGGATCGAGCAGCACGCTGTAATCGCGCAACAGACGACCATTGGGCCACATCACCTGAACCAGGAATTTCACCATCGGTTCGCTCAGGGGCTTGCTGGAGGTCACGCGCAGGATGCTTTTACCGCTGGCGTTGAGCACGGGGGTAAAGGTCAGGTCGTTGAGAAACGCCTGGCGGTCGACACCGGCCTTGGCGAAATCTTCAGGTGAAGCCAGGCTCGGCACCACTTCGGCAGCGGTGAGTTCCTTGACGTCGAGCAACTCGATTTCCGCCACCAGCGGCTGGTTCAGCGTCGATTTCAGGGTCAGTTCCCCGAGCCCGAGGGCATGCGCCATACCGGAGGACAGCGCCGAGGCGGCCGCTATTGCTAACACCAGTTTGCGAACTTGAACCATAGCTTATCCTTAGTTTTTACATTCCTCGGCCAGCGAGGTAGATAGCCGCTGCCGTAAGGCATTGCACGCGGGCGAAGGTCGCCGCGCGCGATCGTTTCATGCATGCCCTGCAGGGTGGCTCGCCTTCAGCGATTGCGGCCAGGCATGGCGCTCGCCCGGACCCCTTCGATATTGTTGCCAAGTATCTTTTACAGCAGGTCTTTTATCAACAACTCGGCCAGTTGCACTGCGTTGAGGGCCGCACCTTTGCGTACGTTATCTGACGTCAGCCACAAATTAAGTTCCGACGGTTCGTCGATACCCAGACGTACCCGACCAACGTAGACCACATCCTGCCCCACCGCATCCCCGACCGCTGTCGGGTAGTCGCCGGCTTCCACCAACTCGATGCCGGGCGCGTCTTCAAGCGCGGCGTTGACCTTGGCCAGGTCGATGTCGCTCGCGGACTGCAAGGTCACGCTATAGCTATCGCCAAAAAACACCGGGGCTTGAATGCAAGTGACGGAAATCTTCAGCGAAGGCAGTGCCATGACTTGACGCAGCTCGCGTACCAGGCGCTTTTCCAGCAGTGTATGGCCCTGCTCGTCCGGCTTGCCGACCTGGGCCAGCAGGTTGAATGCCATCTGCCGGTCAAAGAAAGTTGGCTCCAGTGGGCGCACATTCAGCAGTTCGGCGGTTTGCCGGGCCAGCTCGGTCACCGCTTCGCGGCCCTGGGCCGACACCGCCAGGCTGGCGGTCAGGTTGATGCGCTGCAAATCGAGCAAACCCAGCAAGGGTGCGAGCACCACCGCCAGGGTGGTGGCCGACGGGCTCGGGCTGCTGATCTGGAATGGCTTTTTCAGGCCGGTCAGTACTTGCGCATTCGCCTCCGGGACCACTTGTGGTGCCTGGTCGGCCGACAAGGCACCGGAAAGGTCGATCAGCGAGCACCCGGCGGCGGTGGCACGGGCGCAGTAGCTCAATGTCACGGCGGGACCGGCGGCAAAGAACACCAGCTGGACCTTGCTGAAATCGAACTCATCGACTTCACGCACCCGCACGTTCTTGCCGCGATACGGCACCGAACTGCCAGCGGATTCGCTGCTGGCCAGCAAATGCAGGGTACCGATCGGGAAATCGCGCTCTTCGAGAATCTGCACCAGCGTTTCGCCGACAGTACCGGTGGCGCCGATCACGGCAATATCAATGGTCTGGCTCATGGGTTTTACCTCTGGCGAAACGGGGGGGAGCGGCACTTTACCGGGTGGTGGATGTACAGGCAATTCGGGCGGGATCTTCGGCGCCTGTTATGGACCCTTCGCTGCGATGGGGCCAGACCAGACGACCGAGAACCCCAGGGATAAAAAAACCCGCGCCTCTCGCAAGGCGCGGGTTTTTCAGTGCATCAACCGATCAACGCTCGAGCAGGATCCGCAGCATGCGACGCAGCGGTTCGGCCGCGCCCCACAGCAACTGGTCGCCGACGGTGAACGCACCGACGAACTGCGAGCCCATGTTCAGTTTGCGCAGACGGCCAACCGGGATGTTCAGGGTGCCGGTGACCTTGTTCGGGCTCAGCTCCTGAATGCTGGTTTCGCGGCTGTTCGGCACCAGCTTGACCCAAGGGTTGTGCTGGCTGATCAGCCCTTCGATATCGGCGATCGGCACGTCCTTGTTCAATTTGATGGTCAGCGCCTGGCTGTGGCAGCGCATGGCGCCGATGCGCACGCAGATGCCATCCACCGGGATCGGGCTCTTGAAGCGACCGAGGATCTTGTTGGTTTCGGCCTGGGCCTTCCACTCTTCACGGCTCTGACCGTTCGGCAGTTCCTTGTCGATCCACGGGATCAGGCTGCCGGCCAACGGTACGCCGAAGTTTTCGGTCGGGTACGCGTCGCTGCGCATGGCTTCGGCCACACGACGGTCGATGTCGAGGATGGCGCTGGCCGGGTCAGCCAGTTGATCGGCGACAGCGGCATGGGTCGCGCCCATCTGCTTGATCAGTTCACGCATGTTCTGCGCGCCGGCACCGGAAGCCGCCTGATAGGTCATGGCGCTCATCCACTCCACCAGGCCGGCCTCGAACAGGCCACCCAGGCCCATCAGCATCAGGCTGACGGTGCAGTTGCCGCCGATGTAGTTCTTGGTGCCCGCGTCCAGCTGCTGGTCGATGACCTTGCGGTTGACCGGGTCCAGCACGATGACCGCGTCATCCTGCATACGCAGGCTGGAAGCGGCGTCGATCCAGTAACCCTGCCAGCCGGCTTCGCGCAGCTTCGGGAACACTTCGCTGGTGTAGTCGCCACCCTGGCAGGTCAGGATCACGTCGAGGGTTTTCAGCTCTTCAATGCTGTAAGCGTCCTTGAGCGGAGCAATGTCCTTGCCCACGGACGGGCCTTGGCCACCGACATTGGAAGTGGTGAAAAACACCGGCTCGATAAGATCGAAATCCTGCTCTTCCAGCATCCGCTGCATGAGCACGGAACCGACCATACCGCGCCAACCGATCAGACCTACACGTTTCATCGCAACTACACCTTCTTGAAAAGTGGACCGCTGCTTACGGGGGTAAAAGTGGCAGCGGGCCCGAGAGATTACAGATTCCGCAGCGCGGCGACTACTGCGTCGCCCATTTCCTGCGTACCGACTTTAGTGCAACCGGTCGACCAGATGTCACCGGTGCGCAAGCCCTGATCCAGCACCAGGCTGACGGCTTTCTCGATGGCATCGGCGGCAGCCTGCTGATTGAAGCTGTAACGCAGCATCATCGAGACCGACAAAATGGTCGCCAACGGGTTGGCAATGCCCTTGCCCGCGATGTCCGGCGCCGAACCGTGGCAAGGCTCGTACATGCCCTTGTTGTTGGTGTCCAGGGACGCCGACGGCAGCATGCCGATAGAACCGGTGAGCATCGATGCCTGGTCGGACAGGATATCGCCGAACATGTTGTCGGTGACGATCACGTCGAACTGCTTCGGTGCCCGTACCAGTTGCATGGCGGCGTTGTCGACGTACATGTGGCTCAGTTCGACCTGCGGGTAGTCCTTGGCCACTTCCTCGACGATTTCACGCCACAGCTGGCTGGAGGCCAGTACGTTGGCCTTGTCCACCGAGCAGAGCTTCTTGCCGCGAACCATGGCCATGTCGAAACCGACACGGGCGATACGACGGATTTCGCTTTCGCTGTATGGCAGGGTGTCGTAGGACTGACGCTCGCCGTTTTCCAATGTGCGGGTGCCGCGTGGTGCGCCGAAGTAGATACCGCCGGTCAGCTCACGAACGATCAGGATGTCCAGGCCGGCAACGATTTCCGGCTTCAGGCTGGAGGCCTCGGCCAGTTGCGGGTACAGGATCGCCGGGCGCAGGTTGCCGAACAAGCCGAGTTGTGCACGAATTTTCAACAGGCCGCGCTCAGGGCGGATATCACGCTCGATGGTGTCCCATTTCGGGCCGCCGACGGCGCCCAGCAGCACGGCATCGGCTGCGCGGGCACGTTCCAGGGTTTCATCGGCCAAAGGCACGCCGTGCTTGTCGATGGCGGCGCCACCGATCACGTCGTGGCTCAGTTCGAAGCCCAGGGAGAACTTGTCACTGGCCAATTCCAGCACCTTGACCGCTTCGGCCATGATTTCCGGGCCAATACCGTCACCTGGGAGAATCAGAATCTGCTTGCTCATGCGTTCCTCATGTCATCAGTCGGTGCGCCTCTTGGGCACACCCGGAAAAATTCTATCGCTCAGCCATCAGAACCAGTACATCGGTACTGAACGAGCCATCAGCCTCAATCTCAAAATATTCGCGCACTTCGTTACCCATCGACTGCTGCAACTCGCGGATCGCCGCGCGCATCACCTCTGGCGTGCGCATGCGCTCGACCCAGGAGGTGTATTCCAGACGCAGCCGCTGGCGAGTGGTGCTGCGGGTATGCAGCCCGGCCTCGCTGACCTGGCGCAGCCACTCGCCGGCGCTATAGTCGCGCACATGGCTGGTGTCGCGCAGCACTTCGACGCTTTGCAGGTAAGTGTCGAGCAATGGACTGCCCGGTGACAACACATCGATGAACACCGCGACACCGCCCGGCTTCAACAACCGACGCACTTCGCGCAGTGCCAGGCCGAGATCGCTCCAGTGATGCGCCGAATAACGGCTGAAGACGAAATCGAACTCGCCATCGACGAACGGCAGCCGCTCGGCGGCACCGTTGACCGTGGTGACATTGCTCAGGCCCCGATCGGCAGCGGCAGCGGCCACCACATCAAGCATCTGTTGCGACAGGTCGTAGGCGACCACTTGCTTGACCAGCGATGCCACCTGAAAACTCACGTGACCGGCGCCACAGCCCAGGTCCAGGACCCGGGCCTCGCCCTGCCCTGCCAGTTCGTCCTGTAGCAGCGCGAATTCGGTGCCTTGAGCGTGTACGGCGCTGCTCAGGTAGGCCGCAGCCTGTTCACCGAACTGCTTCTGGACGACCTGGCTGTGCTGGGCGGTGCTGGTCATGGGGGCTTCCTTTTTCAGGGTTTGGTCTTGTGATGCTTATGCGGGCCTCTTCGCTGGCAAGCCAGTTCCTACAGGTATTGCGCTGCCCTTGTAGGAGCTGGCTTGCCAGCGAAGGCGGCATCACGCCTTAGACAAAATCACGCGTCGCGAAACAACCACGGTTGGCTAGCCCGATGCTTGGCTTCAAACGCCGCAATCGCATCGCCGTCCTGCAAGGTCAGGCCGATATCGTCCAGGCCGTTGAGCAGGCAGTGCTTGCGGAAAGCATCGATTTCAAAGTTCAAGACCTTGCCGTCCGGGCGGGTCACGGTCTGTGCCTGCAGGTCGATCTGCAACTGGTAGCCCGGATTGGCCTCGACCTGCTGGAACAACTCATCGACTTCGGCATCGCTCAAGATGATCGGCAGCAAGCCGTTCTTGAAGCTGTTGTTGAAGAAGATGTCGGCATAACTCGGCGCGATGATGCTGCGGAAACCGTATTCTTCCAGCGCCCACGGCGCGTGTTCACGGCTGGAGCCGCAACCGAAGTTCTCGCGGGCCAGCAACACGCTGGCGCCTTGGTAACGCTCAGCGTTGAGGACGAAGTCCTGGTTCAGCGGACGCTTGGAGTTGTCTTGATACGGCTGGCCCACATCCAGGTAGCGCCACTCATCGAACAGATTCGGACCGAAACCGGTGCGCTTGATCGACTTCAAGAATTGCTTCGGGATGATCTGGTCGGTGTCGACGTTGGCACGATCCAGAGGCGCGACAAGTCCAGTGTGCTGGGTAAAAGCTTTCATGCTGCGCTCCTTTAGATCAATTCACGGACGTCGACGAAACGACCGTTCACAGCGGCGGCCGCGGCCATGGCCGGGCTGACGAGGTGGGTACGGCCACCGGCGCCCTGACGGCCTTCGAAGTTGCGGTTGGACGTGGATGCGCAATGCTCGCCGGACTCCAAACGGTCCGGGTTCATCGCCAGGCACATCGAGCAACCCGGCTCACGCCATTCGAATCCGGCCTCGAGGAAAATCTTGTCCAGGCCTTCCGATTCAGCCTGCGCCTTCACCAGGCCCGAACCCGGCACCACGATCGCCTGCTTGATGGTCGAGGCCACTTTGCGACCCTTGGCGATCACCGCCGCAGCGCGCAAATCTTCGATCCGCGAGTTGGTGCAGGAACCGATGAATACGCGGTCCAGCTGAATGTCGGTGATCGCCTGATTGGCGGTCAAACCCATGTACTTCAAGGCGCGCTCGATGGAACCGCGCTTGACCAGGTCCATCTCCTTGGCCGGATCCGGCACGTTCTGATCCACCGCCAGCACCATCTCGGGCGAAGTGCCCCAGCTGACTTGCGGCTTGATCTGGGTCGCGTCGAGTTCAACGATGGTGTCGAACTTGGCGTCTTTATCGGAAACCAGGTCTTTCCAGGCTTCGACAGCCAGGTCCCATTCCGCGCCTTTCGGGGCAAATGGACGGCCCTTGACGTAAGCCACGGTTTTTTCGTCAGCGGCGACCAGGCCAACGCGGGCACCGGCCTCGATGGACATGTTGCAGATGGTCATGCGGCCTTCGACGGACAGGTCACGAATCGCGCTGCCGGCGAACTCGATGGCGTGGCCGTTACCGCCGGCGGTGCCGATCTTGCCGATCACGGCGAGCACGATGTCCTTGGCGGTCACGCCGAACGGCAGTTGGCCTTCGACGGAAACCAGCATGTTCTTCATTTTCTTGGCGACCAGGCACTGGGTGGCGAGCACGTGCTCGACCTCGGAAGTGCCGATACCGTGGGCCAGGGCACCGAACGCGCCGTGGGTCGAGGTATGGGAGTCGCCGCAGACCACGGTCATGCCCGGCAAGGTGGCGCCCTGCTCCGGGCCAATGACGTGGACGATGCCTTGGCGGACGTCATTCATCTTGAATTCGACGATGCCGTATTCATCGCAGTTATCGTCGAGGGTCTGGACCTGCAAACGCGAAACCTCGTCGGCAATGGCCGCGATGCCGCCCTTGCGCTCAGGGGTGGTCGGTACGTTGTGGTCCGGGGTCGCGATGTTGGCATCGATGCGCCATGGCTTGCGCCCGGCCAGACGCAAGCCTTCGAAGGCTTGTGGCGAGGTCACTTCATGGATGATGTGACGATCGATGTAGATCAGCGCCGAACCATCGTCGCGCTGCTTGACCAAATGCGAATCCCAGAGCTTGTCGTAGAGCGTTTTGCCGGCCATCAGACGGTTTCCTCATCAGCTTGTTTCTATGCCCCGGGCTTTGAGATTTTCAATAACCCTTTGGCTTGTGAGGCTGATCCTATGGGGTTACATTAAATAACTCAAATTCATATTTTTTATGCTTTGGATAACCAACTGGAATACAGACATGGACCTGGCCAACCTGAATGCTTTTATTGCCATCGCCGAGACGGGAAGCTTCTCCGGCGCGGGCGAACGGTTGCACCTGACCCAGCCCGCAATCAGCAAGCGCATCGCCGGGCTGGAGCAGCAACTGAAGGTGCGGCTGTTCGATCGACTGGGTCGCGAGGTCGGCCTGACCGAGGCCGGCCGCGCCCTGCTGCCGCGGGCTTATCAGATTCTGAACGTCCTCGATGATACGCGCCGCGCCTTGACCAACCTCACCGGAGAGGTGACCGGCCGTCTGACCCTGGCCACCAGTCACCACATCGGCCTGCACCGTTTGCCGCCTCTATTAAGAGAGTTCACCCGGCGTTATCCCGAGGTGGCGCTGGATATCCAGTTTCTCGATTCGGAAGTGGCCTACGAAGAAATCCTCCATGGCCGGGCGGAACTCGCGGTCATCACCCTGGCCCCGGAACCCCACGCCCTGGTCAAGGCCACGCCGGTGTGGGACGACCCGCTGGACTTCGTGGTCGCCCCCGAGCATTCGCTGATCAACAATGGCAAGGTCAGCCTCGCGGACATCGCCCGCCACCCGGCGGTGTTCCCCGGCGGCAATACCTTTACCCACCACATCGTCCAGCGCCTGTTCGAAGCCCAGGGCCTGACGCCGAATATCGCCATGAGTACCAACTACCTGGAAACCATCAAGATGATGGTGTCGATCGGCCTGGCCTGGAGTGTCCTGCCACGCACCATGCTCGATGACCAGGTTGCGCGGATACCTTTACCGGGCATACAACTGACTCGCCAGCTAGGCTATATCCTGCACACTGAAAGGACGCTATCGAACGCAGCACGGGCCTTCATGGCCTTGCTGGATGCCCAGATCGATCTGCCAGGGACTCAAGGCTAACTTGTGCTACTCCTATAGAGCCGCGAATTCCTGTACCCGAGACCCAATTCAGCCCAAGGCTTGCCAATGCCGAAATCTGTTGACCGTATTCCGCCGATGCCGCGCATCCAGGCGCTCGACCCCAAAAGCTCCGAACAGAGCTGGGAGAGTGCCTCGCAACTGCTGGCCGCGCTCAACGGCGCGCGCCTGGGTGCCTGGTATTGGGACATCGAGCGCGGGCAGATCAGTTGGTCCCGGGGCACCCAGGCGCTGTTTGGTTTCGATCCCCGGCAACCGTTGCCGGCCGACCTGGAATACCTTGACTTGCTGCCTGTGGAAGATCGGGCCAAGACCCTTCGCGCCTTCCATGCCGTGATCGGCGGTGCGCCGCTGGAACAAGCGATGCACCACCGCGTGCGCTGGCCCGACGGCAGCCTGCATTGGCTGGAGATCAGCGGCAGCCTGCTGCCGGACAAGCACGGCCGTCCACGCATGATTGGCGTGATCCGCGAAATCACCCACCAACGCCAGCGCGAACAGGCGCTGAGCAGCTCGGAGAAACGCTTCGCCACGCTGTTTCACCTGTGCCCGAACATGGTCCTGCTGACGCGCCAGGAAGACGGCCTGATCACCGAAGCCAACCAGTATTTCGAAAGCCTGTTCGGCTGGCCGGTCCAGGATGCGATCGGCCGCACCACACTGGAACTGGGCCTGTGGGTGCACCCCGAACAACGCGCGCAACTGGTCAAGGCCACCAAGGCCAAAGGCGAGCTGACCAGCATGGAAGTGCAGTTTCGCGCCAGCAACGGGCAGATCCACGATGGCATCCTCAGCGCGCAAAAGGTCGAACTCGAAGGCCAGCCCTTCCTGCTGAGCACCTTTCTCGACACCACTGAACGCAAGGCCGCCGAGCACGCCCTCAAGGACAGCCAGGAGCGCCTCGACCTGGCCCTGGACTCGGCGCAACTGGGCACCTGGGACTGGCACATTCCCAGCGGCATGTTGTATGGCTCGGCCCGCGCCGCGCAGTTGCACGGCATGGAGGCCATGCCTTTTCATGAATCCTTCGACGAGTTTTTCGAAGGCGTGCCCGGCGAAGAGCGCGACACCATGCGCGATGCCTACCGCAGCCTGCGCGAAGGCCCGGCCGGCAACTATCAGCTGACCTATCGGGTGCAGATGCCGGATGGCAGCTCACGCTACCTGGAAAGCCGCGCGCGCCTCTACCGCGATGAAAACGGCGTGCCCTTGCGCATGGCCGGTACCCTGCTCGACATCACCGACCAGGTCGAGCGCGAACAACGCCTGGTGGCCTCCGAAGAGAAATTCGCCACCCTGTTCCAGGTCAGCCCGGACCCGATCTGCGTGACGCGCCAGGACACCGGGCAGTTCATCGAGATCAACTCCAGCTTCACCCAGACCTTCGGCTGGAGCGCCGCCGATGTGATCGGGCGCAGCGCCGACGAAATCGGCCTGTGGGACGCCTCGGCAAAAAGCCTGCAGCGAATCGAACAGGTGATCCGCGAGCAAGGCCTGAACAATGTCGCGATCCTCGTCCAGCACAAGGACGGGCAGTCGCTGACTTGCGTGATTTCCAGCCGCCAGATCAGCGTCAGCGAGCAGCCGTGCGTCGTCACCACCTTGCGCGACATCACCCAGCAGCAACGCTCGGAAGCGGCGCTCAAGGCCAGCGAAGAGAAATTCGCCAAGGCCTTCCACTCAAGCCCCGACGCCATCACCATCACTGAACGCGATACCGGGCGTTACCTGGAGGTCAACGACGGTTTCTGCCGCCTGACCGGCTACCGCGCCGACGAAGTGATCGGTCGTACCGTGTACCAGGTGGGGATCTGGGCCGAAGAAAAACAACGCTCGACCTTGCTCGCCGAGCTGCAGATCAAGGGCCGGGTGCATCACCAGGAAATGCTCGGGCGCAACAAGCGCGGCGAGTTGCTGACGGTAGAGGTCTCGGTAGAACCGATCACCCTCAACGAAACCGCGTGCCTGCTGCTGACCGCCCGGGACGTCAGCCTGCTGAAGAACGCCGAGGCGCAGATCCGTCACCTGGCCTACCACGACCCGCTGACCAACCTGCCCAACCGCGCGCTGCTGATGGATCGCCTGAGCCAGCAGATCGCCCTGCTCAAGCGCCATAACCTGCGCGGCGCGTTGATGTTCCTCGACCTCGACCACTTCAAGCACATCAACGATTCCCTCGGTCATCCGGTGGGCGATACGGTGCTGAAGATCATCACCGCGCGCCTGGAAGCCAGCGTGCGCATGGAAGACACCGTCGCGCGCCTGGGCGGTGATGAATTCGTGGTGTTGCTCAGTGGCCTCGAAGGCTCGCGCAACGAGGTCAGCGATCAGGTCCGCGAGCTGGCCGATACCATTCGTGAGCTGCTGTCCGAACCGATGTTCCTCGACGGTCAACGCCTGCAAGTAACGCCGAGTATCGGCATCGCTTTGATTCCCGACCACGGCTCGACGCCAACCGACTTGCTCAAGCGCGCCGACATCGCCCTTTATCGCGCCAAGGATTCGGGACGCAATACCGCGCAGATGTACCACAACACCATGCAGAAGGCCGCGAGCGAGCGCCTGCGCATGGAAACCGACCTGCGCCTGGCACTTTCGCGCGGTGAGTTTCGCGTGCATTACCAACCCCAGGTGGACGCCCGGGATAACCGCATCGTCGGCGCCGAAGCGCTGGTGCGCTGGAATCATCCGGAGCTCGGCGCGCAGTCGCCCACCGAGTTCATCAAGGTCCTGGAAGACAGCGGGCTGATCCTGGAGGTCGGCACCTGGATCGTCGACGAAGCCTGCCAGGCCTTCAGGCAACTGATCGCCGATGGCCTGGTGGACCCCGCGCAATTCAGCCTGTGCGTCAACATCAGCCCACGCCAGTTCCGCCAGAACGACTTCGTCGAGCGCATCGAAAACAGCCTCGCCACCTATGGCCTGCCCTTCTCGCTGCTGAAACTGGAAATCACCGAAGGCATCGTCATCCAGAACCTGGAAGACACCATCAACAAGATGCTGCGCCTGAAAAAGCTGGGCGTGAGCTTTGCCATGGACGATTTCGGCACCGGTTACTCCTCGCTGACCTACCTCAAGCGCCTGCCGGTCGACACCCTGAAAATCGACCAGTCGTTCATTCGCGACGCCACCACCGACCCCAACGACGCCGAGATCATCCGCGCCATCGTCGCCATGGCCCGCAGCCTGGAACTGAAGATCATCGCCGAAGGAGTGGAGACCTCGGAGCAACTGGAGTTCCTGCAAGGCCTGGGCTGCCATCTCTATCAGGGCTACCTGCATAGCCGGCCGCTGCCGGTGGAGGATCTGCAGAAGCTCCTGTAGGAACGAACTTACTGGTTGAATACCACTTTCATACGCGCATTCCGGAAACGTCCGATTTACGCCTGACCGCCCCATATAGAACCCTTGCGCTGCACTTTGCCCTGCCTCCAATCCTTCGGAGGCAGGCGCAATTTGATCATCAACAGACAAGGAGTTGCAGCCATGGCCAAGGGATATTTCATTCGCAAGGGCGAGAAGACCAGTTGCGGTGGCGAGGTGCTCGAGGCCGATACCCGCGTGATGATGTTTGGCATCGCCCACGCTCGCGCAGGGGATCGGGTTTCCTGTGGCAAAAACGACGAAACCTACCAAATCGTCGGTGGCATCTCGTACATGGACAGTCACGGCAGACTGGTATCTGGCTCGCTGGATAGCCGCAGCAGCTGCCCCTGCAAGGCCAGTCTCCTCCACTCCTTCACCAACGCCACCTATGAGTCCAAACAAGGTGGTGCGCCGCAATCCGTGAGGAGTGTCCCTCAACAGGAAGCGGCGCTAGTTGCGCCCAGCAACCCGGTCGCCCCGCGACAGTCCGGCTCCACTTCAGCGCGGGCGCCCACACCCACGCTCAGCGAACGGCCAGGGACAGTCTGTGAAAACCTTTGGCGTGATTACCAGCTTCGGGTCGAGAACGTCGCGGCACCGGGCGGCAAACTGATCGCCGATCCGAAGACACGCAACAAGGCAATCAATGCGGCCTTCGCCTCGAAACAGGTGGGTTGTGGACTACTGCACGCGGCCGACACGCTTGAGAAGATGCAGGCGGAAGAGCAGGCGATACAGCAACTGAGGGACAGTGCCAGACGAGGACTGGGTGGTTTGTTCAGCAGCAGCGAGCGGGAAAAACGCGCAAAAATTCGCGAGTTCGAGCAGCGCCAGCACGAGTACGAACAGGCCAACCGTGACAACCCGGTGTGGGGCTTCACTCACTGGGGTGCCGACATGCCCTTGTCGTACTCGCAACGGATGTACCGGTTTGTTTACGAGATGCTGGCGATGGGCAATACCACGCTGTTTTTGGATGTGTATCCGTTGCATGTGTTCTACAGGGAGCGTGGGTTGGAGGCGCTTAAAGATTGCCTGCCTGCACGGAAAAACATCTATGGGAGTGGGCAGTATCCGGTGCTGTGGCCGGTCGGGCAGGAAAAGCTGAGATTCGGGACTGACCATAAAGAAGTCCTGCAAGCCTTTGAGGCAATTGAGGCGGGTAACATCGCCGAGAGTGTCGCGTTTCTTGCAACGCACGAACAAGTCAACATCCTGCAGCCAGCGATGTACAACGAAAAAGGCCTGCAATGGTTGCTGCACGGTAACCATGCCTCCTACGTCATCGGTTTTCCGTCAGGTGTCGCTGAGGCAGTCGAACTGACCCTGGCCAGTCAGTGCCGCCGTATCGATGATGGACGCACCATTGGTTTCAGCAACAACCCCGTTGCCGACCTCTCCGAGGTCAACCAACGTATGGCCTTCGTTTTAAGGGCAGCGGAGCAGTTTGATGATCTGCTGCACAGCGACCAACGCAAGCAGCTGGAGGAATCGATTCGGGATATCGCCTGGGGTGGAGGCGTGCGATGAGCCTCATGCGGCGCATGGGCTGGCGACGGGGCATGCTGACACTGGCTGTCGCGGCCCTCCTGACATTAGCCGCTATTCAAGTGGTGTCGGAAGAGCCGGAAATCGCCCTGTTGATTGGCGAGCCGCACGAGGCTATGCGCCAGCGCTCCAGTGCTGCCATCGATCCGGCCATTCAAGGACATGTCTCATTTAGTATCCCGAAGTCCGATGCTCGCCTGCGCTTCATAGATCCCGAGTACAGCTTCGTGACTCCACAAGCCCGATTCTTCGCGATTATTTACGACAAAGACTTGATCAACAGTGTCCGCATGTCCCCACAAATCGAGCCGCTTTTGCTCGACGACACCCTCAAGGTCGTGCTGGATTTGCAAGACCAATTGCGCAAGGCCGGTTGGACGCCCATCCGCATCAAGGAAGATCCACCGTTCGCCGACACACCAGAATGGCGGGCCCGATTGCGCGACGTGAACAAGGGCGGCACTTCCTATTGGCATGCGGGCGACAAGTACCAGGTGATGCTGGTGGTTGGGCGTTTCAGGGACGAGAAGCGTCCCACAGAGGAGCGCTACCTCATCACCCTGTCACTGGCCACGCCATGGACGAATCCCTGACTTTTCTTCATCGCGACAAGACCACGCTTTCAGCATTAAACCCACACACCAGGCGCCGTCGCCAAATCCATCCCAAGATGCCATCTACACTCAGTAACCATATCGCCTCCCCCGAGACCTCATCAACGTGCCCAGCATCTACCAGATCAAACCCGCCTTCCAAAACCTCCTGCGCCCCCTGGTCCAGCGCCTGTTCGACAAGGGCACCACTGCCAACCAGGTCACCCTGATCGCAGGCATCGGCTCAATCCTGGTGGGCGTAGTGATCGCAAGCTTCGTGCATCACCCCTGGGTCTTTGCACTGGTACCGATCTGGATGATCGTGCGCATGGCGCTCAACGCCATCGACGGCATGTTGGCTCGGGAATTCAACCAGCAGTCGCGCCTGGGGGCCTATCTCAATGAGCTGTGCGACATCACCGCCGACTGCGCCCTGATCCTGCCCTTTGCCCTGCTGCCCGGTGTCAGCCTGTGGCTGGTGCTGCTGGTGGCCCTGCTCGCCTTGTTCAGCGAGTACAGCGGCGTGCTGGGGCCGATGGTCGGCGCTTCGCGGCGCTATGACGGGCCCATGGGCAAAAGTGACCGGGCTTTTGTCCTGGGGATCGTGGCCGCTGGCATCGTACCGGGCTGGATCAGCCCCTTCTGGGTCAACACGGTGTTCGCGATCATCGTGATGCTACTGGTCTACACCCTGGTCAACCGGGTCCGCCAGGGCCTCAGGGAAGCACAAATCGACAGCTCTTCAGCCGAAGGAAATGGCAATGCGTGAAGCACAACAACAGACATTCACCACCCACGACGACGTGCAACTGTTCTATCGACACTGGCCCGGCACCACAGAACCTGGGGAACCGCGCAAGGCCGTGCTGCTGTTTCACCGCGGCCACGAACACTCCGGACGCATTGCCCATCTGGTGGATGAACTGGACCTGCCCGGTTTTGACTTCTTTGCCTGGGATGCCCGGGGCCATGGCCTCTCGCCAGGCGCCCGCGGCGACAGCCCCGGCTTCGCCACCAGCGTGCGGGACGTGCAGACCTTTTGCGAGCACCTGAGCGCGACCTACCAGATCGACGAACAGAATATCGCGGTGATCGCGCAAAGCGTCGGCGCGGTGATCGTCGCCACCTGGGCCCACGATTACGCGCCGCGCATCCGTGCGCTGGTGCTGGCGTCCCCGGCGTTCAAGGTCAAGCTCTATGTGCCCTTCGCCCGCCAGGGGTTGGCGCTGATGCGCCGGTGGCGCGGCAACTTTTTCGTCAACAGCTACGTCAAGGCGCGCTTTCTCAGCCACGACCCGCAGCGCGTCGCCAGCTACGACAGCGATCCGCTGATCACCAAGGCCATTTCAGTGAATGTCCTGCTCGGTCTCTACGAGGCCGCCGAACGGGTCGTGGCCGATGCCCAGGCCATCACGATACCCACCCAGTTATTGATCTCCGGTGCCGACTTCGTCGTGCATCGCCAGCCCCAGGAACACTTCTTCGAGCGCCTGGGCAGCCTGCGCAAGGAAAAACATGTGCTGCCGGGGTTCTTTCACGACACCCTGGGCGAAAAGAACCGCGGGCACGCCGTCGCCAGCGCACGTCGCTTCATCCTGCAGAACTTCGCACAACCCGGCGAACGTCCCAGCCTGCTGGACGCCGATCGCCTGGGCCTGACCTGCGCCGAATCCGAATCACTGGCCGCGCCGCTGCCGCACAACTCCCTGCGCGACCTGTATTGGCGTATGACCCGTGCCAGCATGCGCCTGGGCAGCCGACTGTCGTCCGGGATCAAGCTGGGGTTCGACACCGGGTTCGACTCCGGGAGCACCCTGGACTACGTCTATCGCAACACCCCCACGGGCAAGTCGGGCGTCGGCCGCCTGATCGACCGCAATTACCTCGACTCCATCGGCTGGCGCGGCATTCGCCAACGCAAGCTGCACGTCGAAGAACTGCTGCGCCTGGCGATGCAGCAACTACGCGACCAAGGCCGCGAAGTGCGCATCGTCGACATCGCCGCCGGCCACGGACGCTACATTCTTGAAGCCCTGCAGGGTGTCAGCCCGTTACCCGAGTCGATCCTGTTGCGCGACTACAGTGACATCAACGTGCGCGACGGCAGCGCGCTGATCCGCGAAAAAGGCCTGGAAGGGATCGCACAATTCGTCAAGGGCGACGCCTTCGACCGTGCCGACCTGGCCGCGCTGGAACCCAAGCCGACCCTGGCGGTGGTCTCCGGTTTGTACGAGCTGTTCGCCAACAACCAAATGGTCGCGGGTTCCCTCGCCGGCCTGGCCGAAGCCGTGGAGCCTGGCGGTTATCTGGTCTACACCGGTCAACCCTGGCACCCGCAGCTGGAACTGATCGCCCGCGCCTTGACCAGCCACCGTGAAGGCCAGGCCTGGGTCATGCGCCGGCGCACCCAGGTGGAAATGGACCAATTGGTGGAGGCCGCTGGCTTTCGCAAAGTCAGCATGCGCGTCGACGAGTGGGGTATTTTCAGCGTGGCTCTCGCGCAACGGGTGTCTTGATGCTGCGCAACACAACGACGGCGCGCGAGCCCGGTTTGCTCAAACCGGCGGTGCTCTGGTTGCTGCTGCTGGCGCCGTTGTTCTTCGGCACCTACGGCTTCGCCACCTGGTACACCACCCAGCGCGACGATGTCGGCAGCCTGGTGTTCGACTGGGAAAACCACATGCCGTTCTCGGCCTGGACCATCGTCCCCTACTGGTCCATCGACTTGCTGTACGGGTTGTCCCTGCTGCTACCCGACAGTCGCCAGGAACTCAAGCGCCACGCTTTGCGCCTGCTGACCGCGCAACTCATCGCAGTCAGTTGTTTCCTGATCTGGCCGTTGCGTTTCACCTTCGCCCGCCCGGAACTGGACGGCGTATTCGGCTGGCTGTTCGATGTCCTGGCGGGCTTCGACAAGCCGTTCAATCAGGCGCCATCGCTGCACATTGCGTTGCTGGTGATCTTGTGGACTTGCTATCACAGGCATTTGCAGGGCCTCTGGCGCGGATTGATGCATGCCTGGTTTGCCCTGATCGGGATTTCGGTACTGACTACCTATCAGCACCACTTCATCGATCTGCCGACCGGAGTACTGCTTGGCTGGCTATGTGTCTGGCTGTGGCCGCTGGAGGGGCCCAGCCCGCTGCAGGGTGCCAGGCTGGCAAGCGGAAAAAAACGCTGGCAATTGGGGCTGTATTACCTGGTGGGCGCTGCTGCTTTCGCGGGTCCGGCCTTTTGCTTCGGCGGCACCTGGCTGTGGCTGACCTGGCCGGCAGCGGCCATGCTGCTGGTGGCGCTCAATTACGCGGTGCTGGGCGCAGGCGGTTTTCAGAAGCGCGCCGATGGACGCTTGTCCCCTGCCGCTCGCTGGCTGCTGGCGCCCTACCTGGCGGCTGCCTGGCTCAACTCGCGCCTGTGGACGCGCAACAATCCGCTGCCGGACGAGGTACTCGATGACGTCTTGCTCGGGCGCATACCGACTGGCCGGGAACTCGAGGGCAGCCCTTTCAGCGCCGTGTTCGACCTGTGTGCCGAACTGTCGATCGATCCCGGCAGCGTCGCGTATCGCACGCTGCCGGTGCTGGACCTGACCGCCCCTACCCCCTCGCAATGCCAGGAAGCCGCGCTGGCCATCGAAAGCCTACGCCAGCACGGGCCGCTACTGGTCTGCTGCGCCTTGGGTTATTCGCGCAGCGCCACTGCCGTCGCCGCCTGGCTGTTGCACACCGGGCGGGCCAACAGCGTCGCCGAAGCCTTTTTGGTGATCCAGCGCGCACGCCCGGGGATTGTTTTGGGACTTCTGCATCGAGAGGCTCTGGAGCCACTGGCGATTAACAGGGAGGAGAGCGATGTCCATTGATATGCAATTGCAGGCGACCGCCAACCTGTTGCGCCGTGGCGACTCACTGGATCGACTGTCCACCGGTCTGACCCTGCTCGGCGCCTTGCTCGGCCTGAGCCAGTACCTGGTGCCCGGCACGGGACTGTGGAGCCTGGTCTGCAGCGGCGGGTTGCTGGTGCTCGGTCTGTGGCAAAAGTATTGGGCACTGCGGGTAGGCTTCGACGCCGATCTGTTCCGCCATCTGGCCGACCGTGCCGAAGACTTGCCCCAGCGCACCCAAGACCTGGACCAGGCGCTGACGGCCCTGGGCATGCAACCTGCCGAACGCGGCGGCCGCCCCTGGAGCGAACGTATCACCGGCGCCCTGAAGCTGTTACGCCGCCAGGCGCTGCTGGTGGTGGCGCAGGTGCTATTGACCCTGTTTTTCATCCTGGCCAGCCCTTGGCTGAACGTTGCCGGATAAGGAGTTCTCATGCTGGAACCCGTAGTTGCCACCCTCATCACCTCGGCCGCGCGCCTGCTCACCGGGGCGCGCAGCCTTTGGCTCGGTTGTGCGCCACAACCGGTACAGCGCATCTATTTCGCCAACCACAGCAGTCATGGCGATTTCGTGCTGTTGTGGGCCTCCCTGCCGCCGAGCTTGCGCCGTATCACGCGACCCGTTGCTGGCGCGGATTATTGGCTCAAGAGTCCCCTGCGCCGCTACATCATCAACCGCGTGTTCAACGGCGTGCTGATCGATCGCGAGCGCAATGAAAGCACCGACAATCCCTTGCAGCCGATGCTCGACGCCCTGGAGCGCGGCGATTCGCTGATCCTCTTTCCCGAAGGCACCCGCAATCCCGAAGACGGCCTGCTGCCCTTCAAGAGCGGGTTGTATCACCTGGCAAAACAATATCCCCAGGCGCAGGTGATCCCGGTGTGGATCGCCAACCTCAACCGCGTGATGCCCAAGGGGCGCGTGCTGCCGCTGCCGCTGTTATGCACTATCAGCTTTGGTGCCGCGCTGGCCATCGACGAAGACGAAAGCAAGGCGCAGTTCCTCGAACGCAGCCGCGAAGCGCTGCTGAGCCTGGCCGGGGAGCATGCCTGACATGGACAGACAGACCTTGATGTTGTTTGCCGGGATTGGCGCGTTCCTGCTGCTGGCCTCGATCATCGGCCTGGTGCTCAAGCGCCGCACCCACGGCACCCCCAACCCGGTGATCGACAACCTCAACGCGCGGATCAACGCCTGGTGGGTGATGGTGCTGGTGATCGGGATCGCCTTCTGGCTTGGCACCGGCGCGGTGATCCTGCTCTTCTACACCGTGTCGTTCTATGCGCTGCGCGAATTCCTCACCCTCACGCCCACCCGCCGCAGCGACTACCCGGCCTTGGTCGCGGCCTTCTACCTGGCGCTGCCGCTGCAATACCTGTTGATCTATTACGACTGGTACGGGCTGTTTTCGATCTTCATTCCGGTCTACGTGTTCCTGCTCCTGCCCATCCTGGCGTCCCTGGGCGGCGACAGCACGCACTTCCTCGAGCGCGCCTCGAAAGTCCAATGGGGCCTGATGATCGCGGTGTTCTGCGTCTCCCATGTCCCCGCCCTGCTGACCCTGGACATCGCAGGTTATGAGGGGCGAAACCTGCTGTTGATCGCCTACCTGGTGATCGTGGTGCAGATGTCGGATGTGCTGCAGTACGTGTGCGGCAAACTGTTCGGTAAACGCAAGATCGCGCCGAACCTGTCGCCCTCCAAGACCCTGGAAGGCTTTATCGGAGGCATTGTGCTGGCCTCGCTGATCGGCTGTGCCTTGTGGTGGATCACCCCGTTCAGCGTCTGGCAGTCACTGCTCATTGCCCTGCTGATCAACTTGCTGGGGTTCGCTGGCGGCATCGTCATGTCGGCGATCAAGCGCGACCGTGGTGTAAAGGACTGGGGGCACATGATTGAAGGCCACGGCGGCATGCTCGATCGACTGGACTCGGTGTGCTTCGCCGCGCCGATCTTCTTTCATCTGGTGCGTTACGGCTGGACTTGATTCCGCCTGACCTCACCCATAAAAAAGGGCGCCGGATGGCGCCCTTTTTCTGCTCTGGCTTAGTGTTGCAGAGCCGGTTTTTGCGTCCCGTTGATCGGGATGCGCTTGGCTTTCGCCTCTTCCGGAACCACCCGCAACAGGTCGATGCTCAACAGCCCGTTGCGCAGGTCCGCGGCCTTGATCTCGATATGATCGGCCAGGCGGAACGACAGCTTGAACGCACGCTGGGCGATGCCCTGGTGCAGGAAGGTCACGCCTTCATTGGCGTCGCGTTTGCCACCACTGATGGTCAGCACCCCCTTCTCGACTTGCAGATCCAGGTCTTCTTCCTGGAAGCCGGCCGCCGCCACGACGATACGGTATTGATCGTCGCCGTGTTTTTCAACGTTGTAGGGTGGGTAGGTGCTGCCCGGCTCGTTGCGCAGCGCGGTTTCGAAAAGGTCATTGAAACGGTCGAAACCAACAGAGGAACGGAACAGTGGAGCCAGGGAAAATGCAGTACTCATGGTTCAAATCTCCTGAAAACAATCAGCAAGGTTTTTTGTCTCCGCGACCCGAATTCGGCATCGCGTAACCCTTAGATAGGGACCGCTGATTGCTTTTCAAGAGCTTTTTTTCAAGATTTTTTTCAGGCCGCTTCAGCCACCGGCAAGCCCAACAGATGTGAAACCTGATCCAGTTCGGTCTCGCGACGCAGCACGCTGAACAGCTCGACCGCCTCGGGATAATTGCGGGTCAACATCGCCAGCCACTGCTTCAAGCGGCCCGGCGATTGACGTGCGGTCATCTGCGCCTTGGCTTGTAGCCAGAAATCCTGGATCAGCGGCAGCAGCTCGGCCCAGGTCATCTCGACGACCTCTTCGCCAGCCTTGGCCGCGACAATTTGCCGGGCCAGGTCGGGACGCGATACCAGCCCGCGACCAAGCATGATGTCTTCCACACCACTGATCTCCCGGCAACGGCGCCAGTCTTCGACGCTCCAGATATCGCCATTGGCGAACACCGGCACCTTGACCACTTCCTGGACGCGCGGGATCCACTCCCAGTGCGCCGGCGGCTTGTAGCCATCGACCTTGGTCCGGGCATGCACCACGATATGCTCGGCGCCGCCCTCGGCCAGCGCCGTGGCGCAGACCAGCGAACCGTCCGGGCTGTCGAAGCCCAGGCGCATCTTGGCGGTCACCGGAATGTGCGCGGGCACGGCGCGACGCACGTGCTCGACGATCTGGTTGAGCAGCTCTGGCTCCTTGAGCAACACCGCGCCGCCACGGGACTTGTTCACGGTCTTGGCCGGGCAGCCGAAGTTCAGGTCGATCACTTCAGAGCCCAGTTCGCAGGCCAGCGCGGCGTTTTCCGCCAGGCACACCGGATCGGAACCCAACAGCTGCACGCGCAAAGGCACGCCGGAAGCTGTCCGGGCACCGTTGAGCAATTCCGGACCGAACTTGTGGAAATAGGCCGGCGTGAGCAACTGGTCGTTGACCCGAATGAACTCGGTCACGCACCAGTCGATGCCACCCACTCGGGTCAATACGTCGCGCAGGATGTCGTCGACCAGCCCCTCCATGGGCGCCAGGGCAATTTGCATGGGGAAAACACTACTCAAGGAAAAAACGTGCGGCAGTTTACTGGGTTTCGGAGGAATCTGCAGAACATCGCAGATCCATTGTGGGAGCGGGCTTGCTCGTGAAGGCGGTGCCTCAGCGAAATGAATGTTGAATGACACGACGCCTTCGCGAGCAAGCCCGCTCCCACATTAGATTCCCGCAGGTTCTGATCTCTGGATGGCGGGGCCATAGCCTTCGATGAACTCCGCCGGCATGCGCTTGGGTTTGCCGGTGGACAGCTCGATGCAGACGAAGGTGGTCTGGGCGCGCAACAAGGTGGCGTTGTCGCTGGGGCGCTTCAACTGGAAATGACGGGTCATTCTCAGGCGCTGGTCCCAATCGACGATCCAGGTCGCCAATTGCAACTCGTCGCCTTCATAGGCGGCCGCCAGGTAATCAATCTCGTGCCGCACCACCGCCATCGCCCGGTCCAGGCGCCGATACTCGACAAGATCCAGCCCCAAGCGTTGGGAGTGGCGCCACGCGCAGCGTTCAAGCCAGGTCACGTACACCGCGTTATTGGCGTGCCCCAACCCGTCGATGTCCTCGGCGCCCACTTGCAGATCAATGATAAACGGCGTTGCCCGATCCCAGCCCATGCCCCACTCCCCGGTCAGATTGATTCGACCGGGGCAGTGTAACGGATGCTCAGGCCGATTGGCGCGATTGCAGGCTGCGACCGGCCAGCAGTGATAACACGCCATCAATCACCCGCGGGTCGGCCAGCACCCGCTGATGGCCGCCTTCCTGCAGGCGCAGCAGACGACTGTCGAACCAGGCTTCGTGAATCAGTTGCGACTCCTTGACCGGGACATGGGTGTCGTCTTCGGCATGCACGATCAGGCCAGGCATGTCGAGCTGGTAGTGCGCGACATCCAGCATCGCAGCGCGCATGCCGACGTCGTTCTCGACCTGACGAATGAACGCCGAACGGGCTTTCGGCGGCAACCCTACATAGCGGGCGAAACCGCGTAGCACGCCGAGGATCCGCGCCGGGGCGGCAATGCTGACCAGGGTTTCGGTGCGCAGGCCCAGTTGCACGGCAAGCATCGCACTGGCGCCGCCCATGGAGTGGCCGATGACGGCTTGCAGCGGGGGCAACTCGGCGGCGGCTTCGAGCATGGCACGGGCGAACAGCACTACATTCGCCTCGCGCCCGGGTGAGCGACCATGGGCCGGGCCGTCCAGGGCGACAACCGAATAACCAGCATCGACCAGCGCCGAGATCAGGCTGGCGAACTGCGTGGGCCGACCTTCCCAGCCGTGCATCAGCAATACCGCCGGACCCTGCCCCCAGCGCAGTGCCGAGAGGCCGAAGCGCAAGGTGATGCGTTCCGATTTTGCCAACAGTGGCAGCTCCCAGTCACGGGGCGGGAAGTCGCGCGGCGTCATGAACGCCAGGCGCATCTTGCTCGCCACCAGCTTTGGGGCGAACCAGCCCAAGGTGCCATTAACGCCACGAACCCACTTCAACGTGCTCATCGCATTCTCCCCAGGCCGCAGGCCTTCAGGTCAACGCACCGCCGACTTGGCCGCGCGCAGCAATCGATCGGATAAATCACCCGGGCCCAGTGCCCGTGCCAGCGCCAGGCCGCCCACCATCAAGGCAAGGTCGGCCAGGGCTTTGTCGGTGTCTTCAGGACTGGCCGCCAACTGCGCGACCATCAGCTCCATGTGTTCATTCAGTGCGATCCGAAACGCCTCGGGCAGGCGTCCGAGTTCCCCGATCGAAGCCGGGATCGGACACGCCGACTCGCTGGAATCTCGGTGTTTGCGTGACAGATAAAACGCGGCGACCAGGGCGCGACGCTCTTCACCCGTCAATTGGGCATCCATGTCGGCAATCAGGTCACGGCGGTGACCCAGCAATTGCTTGAACGCTTCGAGCATCATGGCGTCCTTGCTTTCGAAGTGCGCATAAAAACCTCCGACCGTCAGGCCGGCTGCGCCCATCACTTCGCCAACGCTCGGCTCGGCCGGACCACGCTGGATCAGCGCGGCGCTGGCAGCCTTGAGGATGCGTTCGCGGGTTTGAGCTTTTTTATCGTTCATCGTTGCCTCCGAATATTACGACTAGAATATTATTCTCATAATAATATTCTGCAAGTCATGAATGTGACCGCTGGTCTGAAGAACAGTTTGAGAGAAAGAGGGAGATTTGGCCAAACGCCAGACAAACAAAAGGGCCATTCAATAATTGAATGACCCTTATAAAATCCCGCAGAGCGGGTAATCGTGGCGTCCCCTAGGGGACTCGAACCCCTGTTACCGCCGTGAAAGGGCGGTGTCCTAGGCCACTAGACGAAGGGGACACAAACCCTTCTATACAACTGATCAGTGCTGAGAGCTGATCGATTCAAGGCCGGTGTGGCCAGACCTTGAACTTGTAAAATTGGTGGAGCTAAGCGGGATCGAACCGCTGACCTCCTGCATGCCATGCAGGCGCTCTCCCAGCTGAGCTATAGCCCCGGATTTTTCGCCTCGCGGCGGAACGACATCTTGCAACATCGTTTCTGTAAAACTGGCGTCCCCTAGGGGACTCGAACCCCTGTTACCGCCGTGAAAGGGCGGTGTCCTAGGCCACTAGACGAAGGGGACGCAAACCCTTCTATACAACAGATCAACGCTGAGTGTTGATCGCTTCAAGGCCGGTGTGGCCAGACCTCGAAGTGTAAATTGGTGGAGCTAGACGGGATCGAACCGTCGACCTCTTGCATGCCATGCAAGCGCTCTCCCAGCTGAGCTATAGCCCCTCATCGTTGATGTCATCGCTGAGGACGGGGCGAATCTTAAGGGCGTATCGAAAGTCTGTCAAACTTATTTTTCAAAAAAATTAAAATTTTTTGCCGACATAACAACCACTTACCGCCCTCGCCCCGAAAAATCGGGGGTCTGAGGACCACTGCGCGCCCATCAACGGGCACACACAATGGCCATCAGCCCTTCATCAAGCGTGTCAGGCGATCGCGCCCAACAGCTTTTCCCACTCCTTGTTTTCTTTCTTCGACACGCCGCCCAGCAGGTCGATCGCCTGGCGCAGACGGAAACGGGTCAGGTCCGGCCCGAGGATTTCCATCGCATCGAGCACCGACACAGAACTGGCTTGTCCTGTGATCGCGGCGAACATCAGCGGCATGGCGTCACGCAGCTTCAGTTCCAGGGATTCAACCACCGCCTGGATGGTCGCGGTAATGCTGTCCTTTTCCCACTGGCGCAGGCTCTCGAGTTTCCACAGGATCAACTGCATCAGCTGGCGAACCTGATCACCCGACAGCTTCTTCGATTCGAACAGCTTGGCATCGGGGTTCACGCCACCGGCAAAGAAGAACCCGGCCAGGGGGGCAACCTGGCTGAAAGTCTCGACGCGGCCCTGCACGTGCGGCGCGATCTTCATCATGTATTCGGAATTGAACGCCCACTTCTGCACGCGCGCAGCGAACTCTTCCACCGGCAGGTCGCGCAGCCACTGGCCGTTGAGCCACGACAGCTTCTCGATGTCAAAAATCGGCCCGCCGAGGGAAACACGACTGAGGTCGAAGTTGTCGACCATTTCCTGCAGCGAAAACTTCTCGCGCTCGTCCGGCATCGACCAGCCCATGCGGCCCAGGTAATTGAGCATGGCTTCGGGCATGAAGCCCATGCGCTCGTAGAAGGTCACCGACGTCGGGTTCTTGCGCTTGGACAACTTGCTCTTGTCCGGGTTACGCAGCAGCGGCATGTAGCACAGCTCGGGTTGTTCCCAGCCGAAATATTCGTACAGGAGGATCAGTTTCGGTGCCGACGGCAGCCACTCTTCGCCGCGCAATACGTGAGTGATGCCCATCAGGTGGTCGTCGACCACGTTGGCCAGGAAGTACGTCGGCAGCCCGTCGGTCTTCATCAGGACTTGCATGTCCATGCGGTCCCATGGGATTTCCACGTCGCCACGGAGCATGTCCGGCACCACGCAGACGCCTTCGCTCGGCACCTTCATGCGGATCACGTGCGGTTCGCCAGCGGCCAGGCGGCGCGCCACTTCTTCCTTGGACAGCAACAGGGCACGACCATCGTAACGCGGGGTTTCGCCACGAGCCATTTGCTCGGCGCGCATCTGGTCCAGCTCTTCGGCGGTACAGAAGCACGGGAAGGCATGGCCCATTTCAACCAGCTGCTGGCAATACTTCTGGTAGATATCGCCGCGCTCGCTTTGCCGGTACGGACCGTGTGGGCCGCCAACGTCCGGGCCTTCGCTCCAGTCGATGCCCAGCCAGCGCAGGGCGTCGAAAATCTGCTGCTCCGACTCGCGGGTCGAGCGCAGCTGGTCGGTGTCTTCGATCCGCAGGATGAACTCACCGCCGTGCTGCTTGGCAAAGCAGTAGTTGAACAATGCGATGTAAGCGGTACCTACGTGGGGGTCCCCGGTAGGCGATGGCGCGATGCGCGTGCGGACGGTGGTCATGGCGAGTCTCGAAAAGAATAAAAGCGAAGATCAAGGTGAACTTCAAACAAGAGCCGAATGGTAACAGGCGACGTACGCCATGCTCCAGTGAACAGGGCATTTAAGCCAAGGTTGCGCCTACAACGCCCGCATGGCGTGGTGAATGGCCGAATATCAGCCACCGGCATTTACCGCTTATCGGCTGTATGACAGATTCACCTGCTGATAACTTTCCTTACATATTCTCGACTACAGTTTGCCCATGCCTGCACAACTCAAGCGTCGCCTATCCATCTTCCTGTTGATTGTCCTGCTGATCGCCGGGGGCTTCTTTGCCCATTGGTTTCTCACCGGGCGCTTCTATGAAAGCACCGATAACGCCTATGTCCAGGGCGAGATCACCCGCGTGTCGAGCCAGTTGGGTGCGCGCATCGACCAGGTGCTGGTGCAGGACAACCAGCACGTCGAGAAAGGCCAGTTGCTGATCAGGCTCGAAGGCGACGATTTCCGCCTCGCCGTCGACCGCGCCAACGCGACCCTCGCCACCCGCCAGGCCGAACGCCTGCAAGCCCAGAGCAAACTGACCCAGCAGGCCAGCCTGATTGCCGCCAGCGACGCGCAAGTGGCGTCCAGCCAGGCGAGCCTGGGCCGCTCGCAGATTGACCTGAACCGCGCCGAAACCTTGCGCAAGCCCGGTTATGTCTCCGAAGAGCGCGTGACCACCCTTTCCGCCGACAACCACATTGCCCGCTCGCAACTGACCAAGGCTCAGGCGGATGCCCAGGGACAACGCCAGCAAGTCAACGCATTGACCGCTGAAATCAAACGCCTCGACGCGCAGATCGCCAATGCCAGGGCTGATTTGGCCCAGGCCGAGCTGAACCTAACCCGCAGTGAAATCCACGCACCGATTAGCGGCCTGATCGGTCAGCGCGCCGCCCGAGAAGGCCAGTATGTGCAGGCCGGCGCCTACCTGCTGTCGGTGGTGCCCGATGAAGACATCTGGATCCAGGCCAACTTCAAGGAAACCCAGATTGGCCACATGCAGCCCGGTCAGAAGGCCGAGCTGACCTTCGATGCCTACGGCGACACCCCCATTGAAGCGCGGGTCGACAGCCTGTTCGCCGCCTCGGGCGCGCAGTTCAGCCTATTGCCGCCGGACAATGCCACCGGCAACTTCACCAAGGTCGTGCAACGCATTCCGGTGAAATTGACTTTCGCCGCCGACAACCCGCTGCGCGGCAAAATCCGCCCGGGCATGTCAGTCACCGCCAAAGTGAATATCAAGGACGCACCGGAAAACGTCAGCGCCAGATTGAGCAGCAAAGACGCCGCTGACGATGGCCGGTGACCAACTGATCCGCCCGGTCGGCGAGCCGACCCGGCGGGACTGGATCGCGGTGATGAGCGTGATGCTCGGCGCCTTCATGGCGGTGCTCGACATCCAGATCACCAACTCCTCGCTCAAGGACATCCAGGGCGCGCTGTCGGCAACCCTGGAAGAAGGCTCGTGGATCTCCACCTCGTACCTGGTGGCGGAAATCATCATGATCCCGCTCACCGCGTGGCTGGTGCAACTGCTGTCGGCACGTCGGCTGGCTGTCTGGGTGTCACTGGGGTTTCTCGTCGCTTCGCTGCTGTGTTCCATGGCCTGGAGCCTGGAAAGCATGATTGTCTTTCGCGCCCTCCAGGGTTTTACCGGCGGCGCGCTGATTCCGCTGGCGTTCACCCTGACCCTGATCAAACTCCCTGAGCATCACCGCGCCAAAGGCATGGCCATGTTTGCCATGACCGCCACCTTCGCGCCTTCCATCGGCCCGACGCTGGGCGGCTGGCTGACTGAAAACTGGGGCTGGGAATACATCTTCTACATCAACATTCCGCCCGGCCTGATCATGATCGCCGGCCTGATGTACGGTCTGGAGAAGAAAGAAGCGCACTGGGAACTGCTGAAGAGCACCGATTATGCCGGCATTGTAACCCTGGGCGTGGGCCTGGGTTGCTTGCAGGTGTTTCTCGAAGAAGGCCATCGCAAGGACTGGCTGGAGTCGAATCTGATCGTGACCCTGGGCAGCATCGCCCTGATCAGCCTGATCACCTTCGTGATTGTACAGTTCTCCAAACCCAATCCGCTGATCAACCTCGGCATCCTGGGTAATCGCAACTTCGGTCTGTCGAGCATTTCCAGCATCGGGATGGGGGTTGGCCTGTACGGCTCGATCTACTTGTTACCGTTGTACCTGGCGCAGATCCAGAACTACAACGCCCTGCAGATCGGCGAAGTGATCATGTGGATGGGCGTGCCGCAGCTGTTCCTGATTCCGCTGGTCCCCAAGCTGATGAAGTATGTCTCGCCGAAATGGCTGTGCACGGTCGGTTTCGGACTGTTCGGGTTGGCGAGTTTTTCTTCGGGCGTACTGAACCCGGACTTCGCCGGGCCGCAGTTCAATCAGATCCAGATCATTCGCGCCCTGGGCCAGCCGTTGATCATGGTCACCATTTCCCTGATCGCCACGGCATACATCCTGCCTCAGGACGCGGGGTCGGCGTCGAGCCTGTTCAACATCCTGCGCAACCTCGGCGGTGCCATCGGTATCGCCCTGCTCGCCACGCTGCTGGATGCGCGGACCAAGACTTACTACGATTATTTGCGCGAAGCGATCGTGCCGACCAACCCCCAGGTGGCGGAGCGGATGGCGTCACTGGCGGATCGCTTTGGCAGTGAAAACGCAGCCCTGGGCAAACTCAGCGAGATCGCCCACCAGCAGGCGTCGATCATGGCCTACAACGATGCCTTTCATTTTGTCGGGATAGCGCTGGGGATCAGCATGCTGGCGGTGTTGCTGACCCGGAAATTACCGGCTGGACTCAAGGCTGGTGAAGCTCACTAAGACGCTGCAATCCCTGTAGGAGCTGGCTTGCCAGCGAAGGCGGCATCAGGGCCACCATCGATTCGCTGGCAAGCCAGCTCCTACAGGTCAACGTTGCCCCCTGCTCTTTCAGACGGTGATCAAGCGCTCGCGCAACTTGGCAATCTCGTCGCGCATCTGCGCCGCCGCTTCGAACTCCAGGTCACGTGCCAGCTGGTACATCTTCTCTTCCAGCGCCTTGATGCGCTTGGCGATCTCGCCCGGTGAGCGCAATTCGGCTTCGTATTTGGCGTTTTCCTCGGCCGCCTTGGCCATGCCTTTACGCTTCTTGCTGCGCGAACCCGGCACGGTAGCGCCTTCCATGATGTCGGCAACGTCCTTGAACACGCCCTTGGGCGTGATGCCGTTGGCCAGGTTGAAGGCGATCTGCTTGTCGCGGCGACGCTCGGTCTCGCCGATCGCCCGCTCCATGGAGCCGGTGATCCGGTCGGCATACAAAATCGCCCGACCATTGAGGTTACGCGCCGCCCGGCCGATGGTCTGGATCAGCGAACGCTCGGAACGCAGGAATCCTTCCTTGTCGGCATCGAGGATCGCCACCAGCGACACTTCCGGCATGTCCAGGCCCTCGCGCAGCAGGTTGATCCCCACCAGCACATCGAAGGTGCCCAGGCGCAAATCGCGGATGATTTCCACCCGTTCCACGGTGTCGATGTCCGAGTGCAGGTAGCGTACGCGCACGCCGTGGTCGGCCAAATAATCGGTCAAGTCTTCTGCCATGCGCTTGGTCAGCGTCGTGACCAACACTCGCTCTTCCAGCGCGACGCGCTTGGTGATTTCCGACAGCAAGTCGTCGACCTGGGTCAGTGCCGGGCGAATCTCGATTTGCGGGTCCACCAGCCCGGTCGGACGCACCACCATGTCAATGACGCGCCCGGCGTGCTCGGCTTCATAGTTGCCCGGTGTCGCCGAGACGAAAATCGTCTGCGGGCTGATGCTTTCCCACTCGTCGAAACGCATCGGCCGGTTGTCCAGCGCCGACGGCAGGCGGAAGCCATATTCCACCAGCGTTTCCTTGCGCGAACGGTCGCCCTTGTACATCGCCCCAACTTGCGGAACGCTGACGTGGGATTCGTCGATTACCAGCAAGGCGTCGGCCGGCAGGTAATCGTACAGGGTAGGAGGCGGCGCCCCGGCTTCGCGGCCGGACAGGTAGCGCGAGTAGTTCTCGATGCCGTTGCAATAGCCCAGCTCAAGAATCATCTCCAGGTCAAACCGGGTGCGCTGCTCCAGACGCTGGGCTTCCACCAGCTTGTTGTTGGAACGCAGGTATTCCAGGCGCTCCTGCAACTCGACCTTGATCCCTTCGACGGCACCCATCAGGGTTTCCCGGGGCGTCACGTAGTGGCTTTTCGGGTAGAATGTGAAGCGCGGTAGCTTGCGGAGCACTTCACCGGTCAGTGGATCGAACGCCGACAGACTTTCCACTTCATCATCGAAGAGTTCGATGCGGATCGCTTCGAAATCCGATTCCGCCGGGTGGATATCAATCACGTCGCCGCGCACACGGAAGGTCGCACGGGCGAACTCCATGTCATTGCGGGTGTATTGCAGGTCGGCCAGGCGCCTCAGCAATTCACGCTGGTCGAGCTTGTCGCCGCGATCCACGTGCAGAACCATCTTCAGATAGGTTTCCGGACTGCCCAGACCGTAGATGCACGACACTGTGGTGACGATGATCGCGTCCTTGCGCTCGAGCAATGCCTTGGTCGCAGAAAGGCGCATCTGTTCGATGTGGTCGTTGATCGAGGCGTCTTTCTCGATGAAGGTGTCCGAGGACGGCACGTAGGCTTCGGGCTGGTAGTAGTCGTAGTAGGAAACGAAATATTCCACGGCGTTGTTCGGGAAGAACGCCTTGAACTCGCCGTACAACTGCGCGGCCAGGGTCTTGTTCGGCGCCAGCACCAGGGTCGGACGCTGCACCTGGGCAATCACGTTGGCGATGCTGAAGGTCTTGCCCGAGCCGGTTACACCGAGCAACGTCTGGTGCGCAAGCCCGGCTTCGATGCCCTCGACCATCAGGCGGATGGCTTCCGGTTGATCGCCGGCGGGCTCGAAACGGGTGACTAGCTGGAATTCAGACATGAACTACCTCTCGGTTCTCGGAGCAGGGATATCGCACCTGCACGGTAAAATCGGCAGAAACGAGAAAGGCCGCAAACGACGCAGGTCGCCCGAAGAAAATACTGGATTGTGCTCAATGTGGAGCCGATTGCCCGCGCTTTCAAGGCAAACGTCCTACATCCCTTGAAGTCTTTGACGCAGGCATTCGACTAACGGTCGAAAAATAATCGGAAAAACTTACCGTAAAAGCCGATTCGTCTGTCGCCATCACTCGCGGATGGCCTCTATACTAGCTCCCCGTTTGTGCACCGCTCTAGTGCATTCGGCTGGAGCGCGACACGTCCCTCCACTCTCCATTCAGAGCCGCCGCAAAAATGAGCCTGTTCTCCGCTGTCGAAATGGCACCACGCGATCCAATCCTGGGCCTCAACGAAGCATTCAACGCCGATACCCGTACCAACAAGGTCAACCTGGGCGTCGGTGTTTATTGCAACGAGGAGGGGAAAATCCCACTCCTGCGCGCCGTTGTCGAAGCCGAAACCATTCGCGTCGCTCAACACGCTTCCCGTGGCTACCTGCCAATCGACGGCATCGCCGCCTACGACCAGGCCGTGCAAAAACTGCTGTTCGGCAATGATTCGCCGCTGATCGCCGCTGGCCGCGTCATTACTACCCAGGCCGTTGGTGGCACGGGTGCACTGAAAATCGGTGCCGACTTCCTCAAGCAACTGCTGCCAAACGCCGTCGTGGCGATCAGCGACCCGAGCTGGGAAAACCACCGCGCGCTGTTCGAAACCGCCGGTTTCCCAGTGCAGAACTATCGCTACTACGATGCCGCCACCCATGACGTGAACCGCGTCGGCCTGCTGGAAGACCTGAACGCCTTGCCGTCCGGCTCGATCATTGTCCTGCACGCCTGCTGCCACAACCCGACCGGCGTGGACCTTAGCCCGGCGGACTGGAACAACGTCCTGGACGTGGTGAAAGCCAAAGGGCACGTGCCGTTCCTCGACATGGCCTATCAAGGTTTCGGCGATGGCATCGACGAAGACGCCGCTGCCGTGCGCCTGTTCGCCGAATCGGGCCTGACCTTCTTCGTCTCCAGCTCGTTCTCCAAGTCGTTCTCGCTGTACGGCGAGCGCGTAGGCGCCCTGTCGATCGTCAGCGAATCGAAAGAAGAAAGCGCGCGCGTACTGTCGCAAGTCAAACGCGTCATCCGCACCAACTACTCCAACCCGCCGACCCACGGCGCAAGCATCGTCGCTGCCGTGCTCAACAGCCCGGAATTGCGCGCCCAGTGGGAAGCCGAGCTGGCTGAAATGCGCCTGCGCATTCGTGGCATGCGCACCCAGATGGTCGACACCCTGGCGAAAAACGCGCCGCAACGCGATTTCAGCTTCGTCGGCCGTCAGCGCGGCATGTTCTCCTACTCCGGCCTGTCCGTTGAACAAGTGCATCGCCTGCGTAACGAGTTCGGCATCTACGCCCTGGACACCGGCCGTATCTGCGTGGCGGCGTTGAACCAGAGCAACATCAAGGTTGTGACGAATGCGATTGTCCAGGTGATCTGACGTTCGCGTGGTACGAAAAACGGGAAGCCTTTGGGCTTCCCGTTTTTTATTTGTCGCAGATAATTCTCAAAGCCTAGACCTACCCCTCTAAACTGCACACATCTATCCACTGTGGGAGCGAGCCTGCTCGCGATAGCGATTGTCCTGCCAACAACAATGTTGAATGTGATGCCCTCATCGCGAGCAGGCTCGCTCCCACAGGTTTCGTGTACACCCGGGATTTTTTATGAGAGCCGATATGAAAAACGATAACCTGCGCGCCGACCGCGACGACCTGGATGACTTCATCCCCCGCGCCCCGGCCAAACAACGCGGCAACAACCTGGTGATGCAAGTCGCTGCCGGCGTGTTTCTCGGCGGCCTGGCCCTGTGGCTGGTGCAGCTGGGTGCTACGGCGCTCTACGCCAAACTGATGCTTGGCACCATCACTTTCGGCGGTTAGGCCAGTTCGGTCGCGCGCTGGCTGGCAGCGTCGTCATAGGCGACATACAGCGATTCAGCGACCTGGCTCTTGATCGCCTTGGTACTTTCCAGGCCGAGGACAAAACCTTCGGCCTTACCCCCCGCGCGATTCAACTCATCAGCGTTGCTGGCCTGCGTGATTGCATCGAACAGTTTTTCGGCGTGCGGGCCGACACCCTTGGGCAGGCTGATTTGCGCGATGCTCATGGGAACACCCCACTGTGTCGGGATTTTGTGGCGGTCAAGCAAGTCATGGCACGTACCTTATCGGCGAATGGCCGGCAGCGCGTGGAACCACTTCCGGGCAGCCATGTTAGCCCCCGCCAGCGATTCCGGTAACCGCCAATCACCGATAAACCACCGTCCGTCCCGAGAAAACCCTCCCGTCATTATCAAATGCTTGACTTCTCTTTTTGAATCAGTAACATAGGCGCCATTCCGCGATAGCTCAGTTGGTAGAGCAAGTGACTGTTAATCACTGGGTCCCTGGTTCGAGTCCAGGTCGTGGAGCCAGACAGCAATATCGAAAAGCCCCTGAATCGAAAGATTCAGGGGCTTTTTTGTGGCCGATGGAAAAGCAAAAAGATCGCAGCCTGCGGCATGTAGAAGCTGCCGCAGACTGCGATCTTTTGACCTTAGGCTTTCAAATCGTCAGACATGCTCACTGCTTTTGGCATGCACCGCGCGTGGCTCGCCATGCCCGTGATCCACCTCAATCACCGGAATCTCCTTGCCATCACAGTCGTGCAACTTGCCGTCGCTGAAGTAATCCCCTTCACGCAACGCCGCCAGGTCCTGGTAGCGCAACACCCGCTCGGTACCGGCCGCAAACACCGATTGCTGGTCGGAATTACCGGCGGTGAGGTGGTTGAAGGTCAGGTTGAGCACGATCGCCATGATCGCGGAAGAACTGATGCCCGAATGGAAGATCGTCGCGAACCAGCTTGGGAAGTGATCGTAGAAGTTCGGCGCGGCAATCGGGATCATGCCGAAACCGATGGAGGTCGCGACAATGATCAGGTTGACGTTGTTGCGATAGTCGACCTTGGACAGCGTACGAATGCCGCTGGCCGCGACGGTGCCGAACAGTACGATACCGGCCCCGCCGAGGACGGAGGTCGGCACGGCGGCGATGACGCGCCCCATGAACGGCAGCAGGCCGAGGATTACCAGGAACAGGCCGCCGGTGGCTACCACATAGCGGCTCTTGATGCCGGTCACCGCCACCAGCCCGACGTTCTGGGCGAAGGCGCTTTGGGTGAAGGAACCGAAGATCGGCGCGATCATGCTCGACAGCATGTCCGCACGCAGACCATTGCCCAGACGCTTGGAATCGACCTTGGTGTCGATGATCTCACCCACGGCCAGGATATCGGCCGACGTCTCCACCAACGTCACCATGACCACGATGCACATCGACAGGATCGCCGCGAAGTGGAAGGTCGGCATGCCGAAATGGAACGGGGTCGGGAAACCAAACATCGGCCCCTGGCCGACGGACGAGAAATCCGCCATGCCAAGGAACACCGCGACGACTGTACCGATGACCATCGCCAACAGGATCGACAACCGGGAGATGGTGGCGCTGCCGATCTTGCTCAACAACAGCACCAGCACCAGTGTCATCGCTGCGAGGCCGATATTGGCCATGCTGCCAAAGTCAGGGGCGTGACTGTTGCCACCCATGGCCCAGCGTGCCGCCACCGGCATCAGCGTCAGGCCGATGGTGGTGATTACGATTCCCGTGACCAGCGGCGGGAAGAACTTGGTGATTCGCGAGAACACCGGCGTAATCAGCAACCCGATCAGGGACGCGGCTATCACCGCCCCGAGGATCGACTGGAACCCGCCCTCGCCTCCACTGCTGACAATCGCCACCATGGTCGCGACGCCGGAAAACGACACACCCTGCACCAGCGGCAACTGACAACCGAAAAACGGTAGACCCAGGGTTTGCAGCAACGTGGCCAACCCCCCCGCAAACAATGAAGCAGCAATCAACAATCCGATGTCCGCCGGCGAGAGGCCGGCCGCCTGGCCAATGATCAAAGGCACCGCGACGATGCCACCGTACATGGTCAGAACATGTTGCAGGCCGTAAGCCATATTCGCGCCGATCCCGAGATTTTCATCTTCAGGCCGTTGGTGTGAAACATGGGGCGTTTTCATGTTAGGGGGTTCCCTGGTTTTTGTTATGCGTACACTGTATTCAATACTCAGGACAAATGTCCATAGAGTTGTATACAACTTGCCAGTCAAATTATGAACGGTCGTTCATGCAGACTGTGTGCCACTGCGCGCCTTCTCGCACAAAACCTTGAAATACATCCTTGCGACCCATTCTCCTGCGCCCACTGGTCTTTTGAGTTCATGGCGACCATCGGTAGTGATCGCCGCCTTCCATATACATATAAAGTATGCATAAATAAGCCATTCGAAATTCAGTATCACAAGGCGAAGAACGCAGCCAACAAAGTATCTGGAGGCTTGACCCATGAAAGACGAGTACGACTTCAGCCATGCCAGTCGTGGGGCAGTCGCCCCCGGCAAAGGCAAGACCCGTATCACCATCATGCTCGACGACGTCGTCATCGAGGCGGCACGTGCGCTCGCGGAAAGCGAGGGGTATGGCTACCAGACCGCGATCAACAACACGCTGCGCCGGGCGTTGCTGAGCGAGCATGGCAAGACCGAGACCAGTGCTTGCAGGCACCTGAAAAAAGGCATCAGCGCCTCTGACCTGAAAGGCCTGGAAAAAAAGCTAGCGCAGGCCCTTAGCGAAATTCAGCGGGTGATGGAGCCCGAAGCCCGGCCGTAAGGCCACAGGCACGAAAAAAGGGCAGTTTGATCCAATCCGCCCCTTTTTTGTGTGCACGATGAGCCACCTATTGCGGCGCTATCAAACGCTCAAGTGTGCGCATCAATGTCGCGTGGGTCGGCACACGAATCTCGAACTCACCTTCCAGTATGTCGATCAACGCCTGCACATCGGCCACTTGCCGACGTTCGCTGTCATGCCCGATGCGATGGATCGCAAAGCTGCCGTTATTGAGGGTACGGCGCCAACCCTCCCCCGTGCGCGCCACCATCAATTGCCGGGCGAAGGATGATTCGGGGTGGGTCGAGACATACCAGTTGCCGACGGCGTAATCGATATCCTCCTGGCGTTGCAGGTCGAAGATGTACATCGCGCGCCATTCATCCGCGACCTTGGCACGCAGGGTGTAGCCGTCGGCATGCTGCTCGAGGCGATAGGGCTCGTGAGGCGTCGACTGTTCATCACGGCTGTCGAGCAACAGCGGCGCGGTGGGCACCATGCCACCGAAGCCGACGTCGGTGATGTAGCGCACGCCGTCGAGCGTCACCAGGCTCAAGCGGTGCGTACGAGCGGTCCAGGCGCCCTCCGGCTGCCCCATCACCACACGCCCGCTGATGCCCCGCGCGTCGTAGCCAAGGGCCTGCAACAAGGCCAGGAACAGATAGTTGAGTTCGTAGCAGTAACCGCCGCGTCCATCCTGCAGGACCTTTTGCTCGATCGACGCCAGGTCGATGCGCACCGGCTCGCCCGCCAGTGTCGTGAGGTTTTCGAACGCAAAGGCGCCGGTGTGGCGCAATTGAAGCAGGCGCAGGGTTTCAAGAGTCGGCGCCGGGGAAGCGTCGAACCCCAATCGTTGCAGGTATGACGCAAGGTGTGTCAGACGTGGCTCGCTCATCGCTTGATCCTTATGCACGCAAGCTGCGGATCGCTCCGCCAGGGGAGGCTATGTATAAGGGATGAAGGGCGATCACCGACAATTGATTTAGCCAATCGGTCGGCTGGAAAAATCAACGACGCTTGCGCGAGCCCAATTGAATCCAGGTGGGCGCATGGTCACTGGCATGGGGTTCGTTGCGTACCCAGGCATCGACCCCGGCTTCCTCGAGGTAAGGACTCGCGGCCGGGTTGAGCAGCAGGTGATCGATGCGTAACCCGGAGTTCTTCTGCCAGTGCTGGCGAAAATAATCCCAGAAGGTATAGACCCTCTCCTGCGGATACAGGTGACGCACGGCATCGGTCCAGCCCTGGTCCAGCAAACGCTGATAACACTCGCGGCTCTCGGGTTGCAACAAGGCATCCTTGAGCCAGGAACGCGGGTTATAGATATCGAGGTCGGTGGGAACCACATTGTAGTCACCCGCCAGCACCACTGGATGCTCGCTGCCCTGCAGCGACTGCGCGTACTGGATCAGGCGCTCGAACCAGGCCAGCTTGTAATCGAACTTCGGCCCCGGTTGCGGATTGCCGTTGGGCAAGTACAGGCACCCCACCAGCACCCCATGGACGGCTGCTTCCAGATAACGGCTGTGGGTATCGTCGTCATCGCCGGGCAGGCCTCGGCGGCTTTCCAGCGGCTGCGCATCCCGGGCCAGAATCGCCACCCCGTTCCACGATGCTTGCCCCTGCCAGATCGCCCCGTAGCCGACAGCTTCCAACTGCGCGGCGGGAAACGCACTGTCGACCGACTTGAGTTCCTGCAGACAGGCGATGTCCGGCTGCTCGCGCTCAAGCCAGGCCAATAGATTCGGCAGGCGGGCCCGCATGCCGTTGACGTTGAACGTCGCGATTCGCAGCTTTTTCATGACCACCGTCCCGTTTGGCTGGGCCTATTGGGTGTGACCACACCGCCTGCCAGCTGTTCGGTCAATCACAACCTGTGCCGCTCGTCATCCAGTCGGCACCAAGCGCCCCGCCCTTCACACCAACTTCAGGTAACGACTCATTTTTTGGAGACGGACCATGATCAATACCAAACTCACTTCGCTGTTTCTCGCCGGTTTGCTCTGCGCGGCCCCCTTGGCCACCTTCGCGGCGTCCGGCGATGGCGCGGACGCGACGGGCACTAAATCCGGTGCAACCAGTGGCCCGGTCATGCCGCCCGACAACACCCCGAGTTCGCCCTCGGGCGGCAACGCCGGTGACGGTGGCGCCACCGGTTCTTCGAGTGGCAGTGCCGGTGGCAGCAGCAGTTCGGGTGCCGGAGGGGGCACCGGGGCCGGTGGCGGGACCGGTGGGGCTGGCGGCGGGACGGGCAGCTGAACGCGTAAAGGCAGCCGATGGTGATTCAGCCTCGGCTGCCTTCTGCCCCGTACCTACATCTGCCTGACCGCCGGCGGATTCCACTAGTCATTCAACGTCTCGGCCCCGGGAGCGGTAGAGCTACCGGAACGCTAGACGATCAATTACACAAGTTCCGAGAGGAGGACGGTCGGCCCCACATCAACGATCCGATCGCATCAGCGCTTGGGCTTCGCTCTCCATCGATAACACCGCCGAACGGTTCCTGCCCGAGTGCTTGGCCTGATACAGCGCAGCATCCGCGCGCTGGATGAACACTTCCATGCTGTCACGCCCCGTCGGCACGAACGAATAGCAACCCAGGCTGACGGTCACGAATCCGGTAGGCGAGCCCGTGTGGCTGATGTTCTTGCCCATGACGCTGTGGCGAATCTGTTCGGCGAGGGTCATGGCACCACGGATATCGGTATCGGGCAGCAACACCGCAAACTCTTCACCCCCGTAACGCACCGCCAGATCGGCCTTGCGGTGGCAGCAGCTTTTCACGGCCCGCGCCACTTCGGCCAAACAGTGATCACCCACCACGTGACCGTAGGTGTCGTTGTAGCGCTTGAAGAAATCGATATCGAGCATGATCAGGCTCAGCGGACTGTTTTTCCGGGCGCCGCGACCGAATTCGATATCGAGGGCCCGCTCGAACAGCCTTCGATTGGCCAGGCCGGTCAGGCTGTCGTGGGTGGCAATCAGTTCCAGCGCGTGTTGAGCCTTGCGCAAATCCGCCTCGACCTGCTCACCGACACGCACCTGACGAATGAACACCCAGCCGATCAGACCGACCCCCAGCATGACCAGCACGACGATTGCGCTGGAACGCACCGCCGTGTCGTACCACCCCGCCAGGATCGAGTCCCGGGAGGATGCCGCCGAGACCACCAGCGGGTAGGCCTCCAGCTGCCGATAGCCATACAGCCGGACAATGCCATCCACCTCGGATGCGAACATCGCGTTGCCGGAAGTCGCCCGCGGTAAAAGGTCCTGGAAGATTTCCCCCTTGGCCAACGATGTACCGATCTGCGCCTGCACATAGGGCCGGCGTGCCAATAGCGTGCCATCGGTCAACGCCAGAAACATCGTGCCGTTGTCGTCGATACTGAAGCTTTTGAAGAACTGCTCGAAGTACGACATCTTTATCCCGGCCAGCAGCACTCCCTGGAACTGGCCATTGCGATCATTGACCCGCTTGGAGACTGGAATGATCCATTCTCCGTTTTCCCGACTGCGGATTGCCGGGCCTATATGCGCCACGGACGAGATGTTCTGCTGGTGAAACTTGAAGTACTCGCGGTCTGCCACGCCGTTGCCGCGAGGCAGTGCTGCAAATGAGGTGACGACCCACTGGCCCTTTTGATCAAACAGCAGGATGCCGTGCAATTGATCGAGCACCTGCACCCGCCGGGCGAAGGTTTTCTGCAAGCGCGGACGCTGGGCAGGGCCGAATCCGTCGGTCTGGATCCAGTCCACCAGGCTGGTCAGCACCAGATCGGCCTGCATGAAAGTGTCTTCGGCCTGCTGTGCCATGGCCCGCGCCAGGTTCGACGACGCAATCTGGGCCTGGCTCAGGTCGTGGCGTCGGGATTGTTCCAGTTGCAAATAAAGCAGGCCGCACAGACACAGGCACACCGTGCCGATAAACAACACCGCAGCCTTGCGCAGTGGAATGCGTTTCAAGGCGACGCCGGGGGCGTGGTACAGGTCATCAAGGCGTGGTGGCAAAGAGCGCTCCCCTGAAAAGGCAAGGCATGAGCGACGCCCATGCCCCCTGATTTCGGCCGCCAAGTCTACGATGTTCCAAACGGGAAAAGGACAACAGATGCCAAATGGTTGCTTGTCCCGCCAGGAAACCCTCGGTGGCATGACCCAGGACAACAGCCACATCGCCGTCAAGGAGCTACGATGTGTCTTACACCACGTCAGGGAATTGAAAATGAGCAAGGCAGACGAGCTCGCGATAAAACTGAAACAGACCCGGCTTGCCAGCACGGATCAGGCGATCGACAGCTGGCCGGGCCAGGTCTATGCGCTGTATCAACGGATCGAGGCCTGGCTACAGCCCTTGACCGAGGCCGGCATGGTCCTGCGGCGCAACCCTACTCACGTGTACGAGAGTCACCCGCTGGGCGACACTTTCGACTATGCCATCGACCAATTGGTGATCAGCGCCAATCACCACAGCATCACCTTCGACCCTGTTGCGCGTTTTACGGCAGATGGCGAGGGGCGGGTCGAAATTCACAGTCAGGGCAATGAACTTGCCCTGGTGCGCACCGTGGACGAACACGGTGCAACACATTGGTGGCTGCAAGAGCTCGAGCAAGCCGCAACGCGGCCGGATGCGGTGGCGCTGACTGAAAACAATTTGCTGTCAGTGGTACAGGCAGGACTGGCGCTCGGATAATCAGCGCAACGCTGGAACCCGAATATCCCCGGCGCGGCATTGGCTTTTCACGCCTTTGCCGCACGAGGCAAACGCCAGGTCCTTGTCCATGCAGACGCGAACCTCCGACAACTGCGGCCCCTTGCAGATCACCACGACGCCATCCACCGGTATCCCCGGATTGCTCTGGCGGAACATCCGCGCAATGTCCGCAGCGGCAAAGTAATGCGTGCTGCTCAACGGTTGCAGCTGCTCGGGAATCCTCACCGCGCCCAAGGCCTTGTCGGAAGCCTCCAGGTAACCGTCGGCGCCGAGGCCGCTGCACGTGCCGTGCTTGGCCCATTCGTGCTCGAGCAATTTCCTCGACGGGTACAGCGTCAAGCCCTTGGCTCGCTCCTCTGCCGAGAGCTTTAGCCTCGGCGCGCAAGACTTCGGCCAGCCACCCCGGGTGTATTGCGGCCATAGGCCGTGCAGCACAAAACCGTAGCCTTGGCCGGAACATTGCGCGTCGTCAGCGTGGGTCAGGCAATACGTGGGTGACCAGGACAGCGCCAACAGGTAGTAATCGAACACCCCTGCCACGGATTCCGGTCCGCCATTTCGCGAATCCCGGGCGCTGCTCGTGCCGACGCTGGCGAGCGTCAACAGGATCAGCGCGACCACGGCATGAAGTCTGTTCATCGGCACGCTCCCGCAGGGTGGCTGACCGACGACGGGTCGATCAAAAGCCGCTACTTTGGCATAGCTACACGCGCTTTCGCACCACGAGAGTGAGTAGAAATGATTATGCAGTGTGATCAGTCAGAGCAAGCTGTCGAGCTCCTGCAGCGTCAACCGGGGGATTAGTCGCTGTGGTATTTTCGAGATATCGGACAGGTTGTGGACCTGAAAATCCTCATTCACCACCTGCTGCGACAGGATCTTGAAGGACGGCAGGATTCTCGTATGAAAATGCTCATCGAGCACGCAGGGCGAAAGGAACCGGCCCGGCTTTTCATAGAAGCGCCCCGCCGTCGGGTCCAGGTCGACGCCGACCAGGAACACCCGGGTAAATCCCAAGTGGTAGGCAAGCTGCAAAGCCAGGTAGGCAACGGTGCGGGCGTCAAAAAAACCGCGTTTCAGATTCTTGCTGAAGCCGAGAGTCTTGTTGCGGGCGCTGCCTAGCCTGCGGCCCCTGACAAAGTCCTTGTCTGTCCTGAAGAAATCGCTCCACGAAAGCCTGGGGGCCCGGGTCAGAAAGTACAGCTTGCCCTGGGGTTTTACCGACGTGTGCCAGATATGTTTTTCCCACAATGCAACCCGCTCGCTGATGCGCATCGCTTCGGTGAACAGCTCCGGTTGCTGCTCGGAAAAGCCCTGGTCCGTACAGACATAGAAATACGGCCTGATACCCGTCCCGATGAATTTCGAAATGGCACCGTTCATGGTGATCATCGGAACGCCAGCATACTTGTGCAATGGAAAGTCTTTTGCCGATGCGCCCGACGCCACGATGAACACCGGACCTGTTTGAGTGTTGCGGCACTCATCCAGATCATGCACCCGAAGCGAACCCGTGATGTGTGTCATTTTTTTATCGGCAACATCCATCCTCAACGGCCCCATCCCTGTTTATTGATCAACTGTGACCCGCTTCCATGTCGATAGTTTTCAACGGATGAACCTACAATTTGCTTCTGTGCAGGACATCAGGAGCTACGATTTATCTTGGCCTGTTACCACCAGTGGCGGTTCTGCACGCTGCAATTCAAGGGCGGGCAATTTGGACGGCTGGTTCAAGAGTCGCAGCACCGGCGAATCGTAACCGTAAACGTCGGGTTTGAACGTCACCCGTCCGTCGGTATTCAGGTCCACCGTCCAATAGGCCAACAGCACGGGCACCTTGACGGGAAGCTTGATGTTTTCGGTCCTGCCATTGGCCAGTTGTTTTTGTATACCCGCCGTATTCCAGCGCACAGGGTCGTTGAACAGCAATTCGACCAGTTGCAACGGATTCTCCACCCGGATACAGCCTGAGCTGGTGGCACGCATGGATTTGGCGAACAACTCGCGATGGGGCGTGTCGTGGAGGTAGATCGCATAGTCGTTGGGGAACCGGATGACCACCTGCCCGAGCGAGTTTTCCGGGCCGGCGTCCTGGCGCAGTGTGATGCCGCGTGCATTGGACCAGTCGACGCTCGACGGATCGAGTGTATTGCCTTCGCGGTCCAGGGCGCGTATCCGGTTGGCCGCGAGGTAGCCCGGATTCTGCTGGATCTTGGGCAGCATATCCTTGACCAGAATCGTCGGCGGAACAGTCCAGGTGGGGTTGAACGTGATGTAGGTGATTTCCGACTGGAACACCGGCGTACTGCGAAATGGTTTGCCAACCTGCACCCGGGAGCGCCAGATCGGCTTGCCGTCGCGGTACAGGGCGACCTTGTAGCCGGCGATATCGACGATGACAAAGGTGCCTTGCAGCTTATAGAGCAACCAGCGCGCCCGCTCCATGTTCACCCGCACCTGGTCGATTCGCGCCTCGACCGGCACATTCAGCGCCGCCAGCGTCGACGCCCCCGCCACGCCATCGGCGCCTAGGTATTGTTCGAGCTGAAATTTCTTCACCGCGGCAATGACACTGTCGTCGTAATCGGTGCGACTGGACTTGCGCGGGTCCAGGTACCCGGCCGCCACCAGGCGTGAGCGCAATTGCCGGACGGCGGCATTGTCCATGCCGGGCTTGAGCGACTGCCCCTCGGCGACTTTCGGCCAACCACCTGCGTCACGAATCCGGCGCAACTGCGCAAGGCTCTCGCGCAGGCTGCGATAAACCGCCTCCTGGGGTGGCGCCTGGGCGAACGCGCGAGCCACGTCATGATCGTCCAGGGCAGTAAAGAAGCTATTCATGTCCTCGCGGGGATCGATGCCCTCGGGTTCGAAGTTCCAGTGAAAATCCAGCCGCGCCGGATCCACCTTGCCACGGCGCAACTGCAGCAGCGCCGTGATGTAGGTACGGGTGGCCGCGATGTCGAAAGCCGCCGATTGCGCCGGTGTCGGCGCCGTGGCCTGCAGCGCCAGTTGCGCCTGGGCCAGCTCGCCAGCCCGGTAATCCTCGGGCACCAGGCCATCGGCCTGGGTGTCATCAAGCCCCTTGAGCAATTGGCTGACATCCTGACCGTTCGTCCAGGCCGCGCGGTAATTGCGATGCGAATAGAAATCCAGGACCACCCGGGCGACATCCACCCGTCGATGTTTTTGCGAGGTCAACAGTGGCGGGAATGAAGATTGCAAAGGTTCGAGCTGCGCCTGGATCGCCTGACCAACGACATCATCGGGTGCAGCACCGACCACAGTCACTGGCGTCGGAGATACCTGCACGATCGGCGAAGTTTCACCCATGGCAGTGCCGCTGATCAGAAAGACCATAAAAAATACACGGCTTATGACGAATAACCTTGTTAATTGACCCATGGATAATCCTTAATCACCTGTAATCAAAGGGCTAGCGTCCAACTCACTGCTAGACTCGAAATATTCCTGATGAGACATTTTTATGGCGCTACATCGCTTTGGCTTCCTGCCAGTCCTGTTGCTGACGTCGGCTTTTCTTCCATCAGCCTACGCCGATTCGCTCGAAGTCGCGCTGGCCAAAGCGGCTCCAAACGCCAATGCCAAGGTCATTGCCCTGGCGGTTCGCGCAACACAGTGTACCCGCACCCAAGGCGCAGCCCCGGCACAGAGACTAGCAGTGATCGATTATTCACTGCCTTCGACCGAACAACGCCTGTGGGTGTTCGATCTGAAAAAACGCAAGTTGCTCTTCCACGAACTCGTCGCCCATGGCCGCAACAGCGGCGAAAACATGACCACCCAGTTTTCCAACCAGAATGAAAGCTTCGCCACCAGCCTTGGCCTGTACCGTACCCAACAGAGCTACGTCGGCAAGAACGGCTATTCCCTGCGCATGGAAGGCCTGGAACCGGGCTTCAACGATAACGCCTTTGACCGGGCCATCGTCATCCACGGCGCGCCCTATGTCAGCCCGGTGCTGGCTCGCGCCAACGGCCGCATCGGCAGGAGTCTGGGCTGCCCGGCAGTCAGGCCGGCCATCGCCCACCGCCTGATCGACTCGATGAAGGATGGACAGCTGCTGTTTTCCTACTATCCGGACCAACGCTGGCTGAAATCGTCTTCGTACATCAATTGCGGCAGCGGCACGGTAGCCTCGTCGGACAAGGTCACTTCACGCCAGTAAACATCCCGCGCAAGCGGTCATCTGCCAAAAACGGGCACGACATCAGGGAAATTGCGTCGAACACACGCTTATAATCCGCTCGTTCGCCCGTATTCGAGACCGGTATGACCGCTATCCATATCAAGTTCCCCTCCCTGACCCTCAAGGCTGGCGCCCGGGCACTGGCACGCATTCGCCAGAACGGCTTGAGCGCCGCCGATGTCGGCACGCTACCCGGTGCCGCTGGGGGTCCCAAGGCCCTGGGGATTCAGGGGCTGGACCTGGCATTGTTCGGCGAATGGCTGCCGGCGGCGCCGCGCGAGCGCTCGTTGATCGGCGCGTCGGTGGGTTCCTGGCGTTTTGCCAGCGCCTGCCTGCCGGATGCCGCCGAAGGCCTGCGGCGCCTTGGCCACCTCTACACCGAACAGAACTTCAGCAAAGGCGTGACCATGGCGCAGGTCAGCCAAAGTTCCCGGCGCATGCTCGATGATCTGCTCGACGGGCGTGACGCGGCCCTGCTCGACAACCCTCATTACCGCTTGAACATCATGGTGGTCAAAAGCCACGGCCTGCTCGCGGACGACCATCGCGGCCGCCTGGGCCTGGGCCTGTCGTCGGTGATCGCCGACAACCTGCGCGGTCGTGCACGGCTGTCCCGGCACTTCGAGCGGCTGATCATCCACGACCCGCGCCTGGCACCGCCGGTCAACGCGCTGAACGACTTCCCCTCGCGCTTCGTCGCCCTGGACAGCGCCAATCTGCGCCAGGCCCTGCTCGCCTCGGGTTCGATCCCGATGGTGATGGAAGGCGTGCGTCATCTTCCTGGCGCCGGTGCGGGCACGTTCCGCGATGGCGGTCTGCTGGACTATCACCTGGACCTGCCCTACAGCGGCAACGACATCGTGCTTTATCCGCACTTCACCGATCGGGTGATTCCCGGCTGGTTCGACAAGACCCTGCCCTGGCGCCGCGCCTGCCCTGTGCGCTTGCAGGATGTCGTACTGCTGGCACCCTCGAAGGAGTACCTGGCGCGCCTGCCCTACGGCAAATTGCCAGACCGCAATGATTTCAAGCGCTTCATGGGCGATGCCCCGAGCCGCCAGAAATACTGGCGCACGACCATGGATGAAAGCCGCCGCCTGGGCGACGAGTTTCTCGAACTGGCGGCCAACGGTCGTCTCGCCGAACGCTTGCTGACCCTTTAGTCAGGACAAGCTGTTAAACTCGCCACCTGCCCACATCGCCGCGGCGATCGCCACCTGAACAGAGCTGAAACCACTGTGGAAATCTTCAAAGAATTTACCTTCGAATCCGCCCACCGCCTGCCCCACGTCCCGGACGGCCACAAGTGCGGCCGCCTGCACGGTCACTCGTTCAAAGTGGCGATTCACCTCAGTGGCGACCTCGATCCGCATACCGGCTGGATTCGTGACTTCTCGGAAATCAAGGCGATCTTCAAGCCGCTGTATGAGCGCCTGGACCACAACTATCTGAACGATATTCCTGGCCTGGAGAATCCGACCAGCGAAGTGCTGGCCAAATTCATATGGGCCGAACTCAAGCCGCTGCTGCCGGAATTGAGTGCGATCCGGATTCACGAGACCTGCACCAGCGGTTGCATCTATCGCGGCGAGTAAGCCCATCGATCAAAAAAACCACCGAGACCGGTGGTTTTTTTATGCCTATGCTTTTTGGCTCGCACCCGCCGAGAGGATACGCACATGACTGACTGGCCGCTGGCTCAGAGCTATCGCTTCAATGGGCATTCCGTTCGCTACGCCGTGCGTGGCGATGGCCCGCCGCTGGTGTTCGTGCATGGCACGCCCTTCTCTTCCTTTGTCTGGCACCGTATTGCACCGCATTTCATCACCACGCACCGGGTGCACTACTTCGACTTGCTGGGCTACGGGCAATCGGAAAAGGTCGATGGCGACGTCTCCCTGGGTGTGCAAAACCCGTTGATGGCGCAGTTGCTGGAACACTGGGGCCTGGATCGCCCGGACGTGGTGGCCCACGACTTCGGCGGGGCCACAGCCCTGCGCTGCCATTTGCTCAACGGCAAGGACTACCGCAGCCTGACGCTGATCGATCCGGTGGCGCTGACGCCCTGGGGTTCGCCGTTCGTGCAGCATGTGCGTCAACACCAAGCCGCTTTCAGCGGTGTGCCGGATTACATTCAGCGGGCCATAGTCCCCGCTTATATTCGCGGGGCAATCAAGCGCGACATCCCGGATGCCGAACTCGCCCCGTACGTGCAACCGTGGCTGGGCGATCCGGGACAAGCGGCGTTCTATCGGCAGATCGCGCAAATGGACGAACGCTACACCCGCGAGGTTGAGGGCCTGTACCCGACAATTCGCTGCCCGGTGCAGATTCTCTGGGGAGAGGACGACCAGTGGATTCCCATCGAACGCGGACGGGCCTTGCAGGGCATGATTCCGGGGGCGCAGTTTCATGCGGTGGCCAAGTCCGGGCACCTGGTGCAGGAAGATGCGCCGGAAGCCATCGTGGCGGCGTTGATGCGTTTTTTGCCGTTGGATATGACGGTTTGACGCGGCCGCCTTGAACATTGGGTTGGTCTTGAGGCCGCCATCGCTGGCAAGCCAGCTCCTACAGGGATCGTGTACATCCGCGAAAAGACCGCTGGCGACAGTTGCCGCTGCCGAGCTAACGTAGAGCTATCGTCCAAACGGTTCTCTGAAAGGATCTGCCTGATGCACATCATCAACGCCCGGCTGCGCAACCAGGAAGGCCTGCATGAGCTGCACCTGGAAAACGGCCTGATCAGCAACATCGCCCGGCAGACCGAAGCGCCGACCCTGGGCCCCGACGACCTGGACGCCGGTGGCAACCTGGTGGTACCGCCCTTCGTCGAACCGCACATCCACCTCGACGCCACCCTGACCGCTGGCGAGCCGCGCTGGAACATGAGCGGCACGCTGTTCGAAGGCATCGAATGCTGGGGCGAGCGCAAGGTCACCATCACCGAAGAAGACACCAAGGTGCGCGCCAGGAAAACCCTCCAGGCCCTCGCCGCCCATGGCATCCAGCACGTGCGCACCCACGTCGACGTCACCGACCCGCAGCTCACGGCGCTCAAGGCCATGCTCGAGGTGCGCGAAGAAAGTCGGCATCTGGTCGACATGCAGATCGTCGCCTTCCCCCAGGAAGGCATCGAGTCGTATCGCAATGGTCGCGAGCTGATGGAAGAAGCCATTCGCATGGGCGCCGATGTGGTGGGCGGCATTCCGCATTTCGAGTACACCCGAGACCAGGGCGTCAGCTCGATTAAGTTCCTCATGGACCTGGCCGAACGCACCGGTTGCCTGGTGGACGTGCATTGCGATGAAACCGACGACCCGCAGTCACGCTTCCTCGAAGTGCTGGCCGAAGAAGCCCGCAGCCGCGACATGGGCTCGCGGGTTACCGCCAGCCATACCACGGCCATGGGCTCGTATGACAACGCCTACTGCGCCAAGCTGTTTCGTCTGCTCGGGCACGCCGGGATCAGCTTCGTCTCCTGCCCCACCGAAAGCATTCACCTGCAAGGGCGTTTCGACAATTTTCCGAAACGCCGGGGCGTCACCCGGGTCAACGAGCTGCTGGAAGCCGGCATGAACGTGTGTTTCGGCCAGGACTCGATCGTCGACCCCTGGTACCCGCTGGGCAACGGCAACATTCTTCGGGTGCTCGAAGCCGGCCTGCATATCTGTCACATGCTCGGTTATCGCAACCTGCAAAACGCCCTGGACCTGGTCACCGTCAATAGCGCCAGGGCCATGGCGCTGGGTGAGCGCTACGGGCTTGAGCCCGGGCGGCCGGCGAACCTGTTGATCCTCTCGGCGGAGAACGATTACGAGGTTATCCGCAGCCAGGGCTTGCCGCTGTATTCGGTGCGCGGCGGCCAGGTGCTGATGAAGCGGACGATGCCGGTGGTGGAGCTTGCCGGCGGACAGGTCTGAAGGTTGTGGTGACTGGGGCTGGCCCCTTCGCGGGCAAGCCCGCTCCTACAGGTTTTGTGAACGAAAAAAACCATTGTAGGAGCAGGCTTGCCTGCGAAGGCGATTTGAAATTCAACCCATCAATCGAGCCGTACCAAACAGGCTGACCCGACGCAACTCCCCCTGCTCCTCTTCCAGCAAAATCGGCGCCGTACCACCGGGCATCGTCACCTTCACCTCGCCGGCCTCGACCCATCCTACCCGCCAAGCCGCACAAGCCACCGCCGTGGCGCTAGTGCCGGAAGACGCCGTCGGCCCTTCGCCGCGCTCAAACACCCGCGCGACGACTCGCTGCCCGGTTTCGTGCATCGCCCATTGCAAATTGATCCCCGCCGCACAAGGCCTCCCGCCCCCAATGGGCATGGCGAAAGCAATACGCGTCAGCCCTTCGCCCAACGTTGGCTCGCGCATCTGCTCATTGCTCGGCAAGGCCTCGGCGCTGTCCACCAGCGTCACGCAGTGGGGATTGCCGACCCGCGCGAACTGACTGCGCGACCAGGCGCCATTGAGCGCCGACAATTGCCGCACATGGCTGAGTTCACGGCCATTCAACCGGACTGTTTCAACGCCACCGGCACTGACCGCCGACGGCCCGAAGCCAGGCTGGCCGAGGTCGAGCCAGAAACCCTGCACGCCTTCCACTTGCGCAGCTTTCACGGCTGTCTGCCCCGGTGAAGGCGTATCGGATTTGTCGTGATGCACCCTGAGTACACAGGCTTCGTCGCCGGGGAAAAGCCCCTGGTCGCTCAATGCCTGGGAAAAAATCGTCAGCCCGTTGCCGCTGCGCTCGGCCAGGGTGCCGTCTGTGTTGACGATCAACAGATCAAAGGGCGGCGATGACTGAAAGGGTCCGACCAGCAAACCGTCACTGCGATGATCCTTGCTGCCCGGCGGTTGCGTGCCCGGCGCCCATGCACAGCACGCCTCGATGGCCGCCAGCGCCCAAGCCTTGCGGGTTTGCGCGGCGTGGCCGGCCTGATCGGGCACGTCGATGCCTATTTGGCGCAGCGCCTCTGGCGCCACCACCCCGTAGATATTGCCCCGTGCATCGTACATCCGCGCCATGGCGCCCTCCCTGCTGGATACTTTGCCTTCGGCACAACATATCGCGAAACACGCACTGGCTGTGCAAGGATGTCAGCCTGTGGGCGTGCAGGACGCCACGTCCGCTGAACGAACCCTCGGGGCAGGATCATTGTCCCTTGCAGACGCGACGTTTTTAGCCAAGGACTGATATGACCAACCTCAACACCCGGACCTCATTCGTGCCAGGGCGCCTGGAACAGATGTCCACGCGCATCGCCTTTTTCATCGCCGGTTTCGGCATCGCCGCCTGGGCACCGCTGGTGCCGTATGCCAAGGCGCGGGCCGGGCTGGATGAAGGCACCTTGGGTTTGCTCCTGCTGTGCCTGGGCGTCGGCTCGATACTGGCCATGCCCGTGGCCGGCATCCTGGCCTCACGCTTCGGTTGCCGCAAGGTGGCGACCGGCGGCACCCTGCTCATCTGTGCGGCGCTGCCGCTTTTGGCCACGGTATCGTCGATTCCGGCCTTGATTGGCGCCTTGTTCATGTTCGGCGCGGGCCTGGGTACCGTGGATTCGACGGTGAACCTGCAAGCAGTGATCGTCGAACGGGCCAGTGGCAAAAACATGATGTCGGGGTTTCACGGCCTGTTCAGTCTGGGCGGCATTGTCGGTGCGGCGGGCGTCAGTGCGCTGCTCGGCCTGGGACTTGCGCCGTTGGGCGCGATGCTGCTGGTCAATGTGTTGCTGCTGGTTGCACTGCTCAAGGCTGCACCGCACATGCTGCCCTATGGCAGCGAACGCTCTGGACCGGCGTTCGCCGTTCCCCACGGCATCGTGCTGTTTATCGGCGGGATGTGTTTCATCGTGTTCCTCGCCGAAGGTGCCGCCCTGGACTGGAGCGCGGTATTCCTGACGCAGGAACGAGGCATCGACAAGGCTTATGCGGGATTGGGCTACGCGGCCTTTGCCCTGACCATGACGGTGGGTCGCTTGACCGGTGATTCCATCGTGCGTCGCCTGGGCGCCACGCGGGTGATCGTCTTCGGCGGGGTGACGGCGGCGGCCGGACTGTGCCTGGCCACGTTCGCCCCCAGCTGGGAAGCGGCGTTGGCGGGCTATGCGTTGCTGGGCGCCGGCTGTTCGAACATCGTGCCGGTACTGTACACCGCGGTGGGCAAGCAAACCGTCATGCCGGAAAGCATTGCCGTACCGGCCATTACCACCCTGGGTTACGCGGGGATACTGGCGGGGCCTGCGCTGATCGGATTTGTCGCCCACGCCGCCAGTTTGAGTTTTGCCTTCGGGTTGATGGCGTTGTTGCTGCTGGCGGTGGCGATTGGCGGGAGGGTATTGAAGGTTTAAAAGCTTCGCTGGCAAGCCACTCCTGCAGGTTTGCGCCAACCTTGTAGGAGATGGCTTGCCAGCGAATGCAGGCACCTCGGTCTGTCAGAACCCGACGCTGGCCTGCACAAAGAACGTTCGCGGCGTGCCGACGTACATACCCGCGTTGTTGTCGCTGGAGCGGGTGAAGTACTGCTTGTCGAAGATGTTTTTCACCCCGGCCCCGAGCTTCAGGTTCGACACCTGCGGACCGAAATCGTAGCCCGCGCGCGCGTTCCAGGTGACGTAGCCCGGAATGTCGCCGTACTGCCCATCCGCCGTGCCTTCGGTGATGTAGTTGTTGCTGAAGCTGCCGTCGGCGTTCACCGCCACGCCCGGCGAGCGTTGTTTGGACTGGGCAAAGGCATCCAGGTTGTAGGTCCAGCGATTGATGTCGTAGCGCAGGCCGGCGGTCGCCACCTGGCGCGAGTAGAACGGCAGGTCCCGGCCCTTGAAGTCCGGAATCTCGCCTTCATAGACAGCGCGGGTATAGGTGTAGCCGGCGTTCGCGGTCAGGCCGGCAAGGCGCGGGTCCAGTGCCGCCATGTCGTAGTGCACCGACGCCTCGATCCCCCTGTGCGTGGTGGCGCCGAGGTTGGTCCAGCCCGCATCGTTACTGATGTATTGCAGCTCTTTATCGAAGTCAATGTAGAACAGCGTCACTTCACCGCCCCACACCTCGTCGTTGTAGCGAGTACCGAGTTCGTAGGTCTTGGCTTTTTCCGGCTCCAGGCCATTGGCGGTTTCGTCACCCGTCCCGCCCTGGCCCAGCTGGAAGTACTGCAGGCTGCCGAACGAGGTCTCGTAGTTGGCGAACAGTTTCCAGGCATCGGAGAGGTGATACATCACGCTCAGGGCCGGCAGCGGCTCATTGCTCTCGATACTGCGGCGCTTCTCCGGCACCGGCCGGCCGGCGGTGTCGAGCACAGGGCGGTCATGCCAATCGGTGCTAATGTGTTCGAAACGGATACCCGGGGTGACGGTCCAGTTGCCGACGTCGATCTTGTCGTCGATGTACACCGAGTTGGCTTCAGTACCACCCGTACGGTCCTGATAGACGTGGCCGTCCGAACCCGGCCGCACCACCGGCTCGTTGTTGACCAGCGCCAGGCGGCTGGCTTCTTCGTGCATGGCTTCTTTCAGGTAGCGGTAACCGACGCTGACTTCCTGGGTGCTCGGGCCGACATCGAACACATGGGAGACCCGTGGTTCGATGCCAAAGGTGTAGTAGGTGCGCGGGAACGAGCCGAGGGTTTTCTGATCGCGGGCGGCGATGTTGCTGCCACGAAAACTGTCGGTGTAGTAGGTCAGCACTTCGGCCTGGGTGCGGTCGTCGAGTTGCCGGACCCACTTGAACGACACGTCCTTGCGCCGACCGCTGAAGTTGTCGTGGTCGCGGTCGGACTGGAACGGATCGGCGTCATACTGCGCCTGGGTCAGGCCGCCGGGCATGTCGGCGCTGGCATCGTAATAATGGAAGTTGAGGCTGAAATCATCCACATCGGTCGGCGCCCAGTGAGTCTTGAGGATCACGTCGTCGATGTCATTGCCATTGTTGCTCTTGCGGTAACCGTTGCCGTTCACCGCGGAATACAACAGTGCCACGCCCAGGCCGTTGTCGGCGGTGCCGCCGGCGAACAGCGTATCGATGTGCTTCCAGCCACCGTGCTGGGAGGTTTCCAATGTGCTGCCGATTTCCGCCGAGGCTGTTTCCGGGATCGCCCGCGTCACGAAGTTGATCACCCCGCCGACGTTCTGTGGCCCATAACGCACGGAGCCGGCGCCGCGCACCACGTCGATGCTGTCAAGGTTGCCGGAGGAAATCGGCGCCATGGACAACTGCGGCTGGCCATAAGGGGCGAAGGCCGCCGGCACGCCATCGATCAACACGGTGGAGCGTGGTGACAGGCGCGAGGTCAGCCCGCGAACGCCGACGTTCAGCGAAATATCACTGCCACCGGTACCGTTGGCTTCCTGCACCTGCACACCCGGCACGCGCTTCAAGACGTCGCCGACGTTCATCGCACCCTGCTCGACCATGGCCTCGCGACGAATCACGGTACGGGCGCCGGGGTGGTTCTGCACCACCGCGGCATCGGCATCGCCAAGCCAGTCGCCCACCACCTTGATGTCCGTCACGCCAAGCTCCAGCGGGCCGTTTGCCGCAGCAGCCGGGGCTGGCAGCAACGTCACCGAGCCTTCGTCGATCTGGTATTGCAGGCCGCTTCCTTGCAGTAACTGGCGCAGCGCTTCTTCCGGCGCGATATTGCCTTCCACCGCCGGGGCCTGTTTGCCGGCCACCAGCTCAGGGCTGAAAAAAACCTGCAGCGAGGTCTGCTGGCCCAGCTGGCTCAGGGCCTGACCCAGGGGTTGCGCCGGGATACGGATAGCGTCGGCAGCAAAGGCCTGGGGCAGCACCAGGTTGACCGCCAGTGCGAGGGCCAGCGGCAACCAGGTGGACTTGTTGTTTTTAGCGGTGGTCTTTTTCACGTCGAACGTAATCCTGAAGATCGCAAGAGTGTGCGCTTGTTAATGCAAACCAGTTGCAGTTGAACAGGAAGACGATGAACTCGAAAAAAACCTGAATTTTATTTTGAAATTATTTCCTGGCTGCCGTCATCGAGGGTGCGCACCGCCACCGGAAGGATGCTCGGCAAGGCCTTGAGCAAGGCGTCGGTGTTGTCGGACTTGAACACGCTGGTCAGGCGCAGATTGCCCACGGCGGCATTGCCGACCTTGAGCGGCTTCTCCCGATAGCGCGAGACTTGCTCGGCCACATCGGCCAGGCTGGCGTCGTTGAATACCAGCTTGCCGCTGCGCCAGGCCGTCAGTTCGGCGGGATTGACCGCGTAGGCCGCAGCGACCTTGCCCGCGGCATCGACATGACTGCCCAGGCCGGCGGTCAGGCTGATGAACTCGTCGTCGGCGGCGTCGCGTCCCTGCACCTTGACCGTGCCCTGCTCTACCACCACCCGGGTGTCGATGCTGCCCCGGCGCACATCGAAGCGAGTGCCGGTGACGGTGACCTTGCCGCTCCCCGCCTCCACCACAAAGGGCCGACTGCTGTCGTGTTCGACGCTGAACAGCGCCTCGCCTTCGCTCAGCTCAATGGCGCGACGATCCTTTTCAAAGCGCACCTGGATGCGGCTGCGACTGTCCAGATCGACCGTCGAACCATCGGGCAAGGCCACCAGGCGACGCTCGCCCAGTGCCGTGGAAAACTCGGCCGTGTAGGGCGCCGGTGGCTGCAAGACACTGAACAGCCCCAGGCCGACGGCCATCGCCACCACACTGGCGGCCACCGCGTAGCGCACCAGCGGGCGTTGCCTGGTGCGACTCGGCGCTGGCTCGCACAACGCCTGCAAACGCGCCGCCGGCACCAGGTCGGCCGCTGTCCACAGGCCCTGGAGCCATTCGAATTCGTTGCGGTGTTGAGGGTGCTGGTTCAGCCAGCTGTCGAATTGGCGATACACCTCGACATCGACCGCGGGCTCCTGCAAACGCACAAACCACTGCGCCGCTTCATCGCGAACCGCTGTTTGCCCGCACGCACAATCACGGGTATCCATCATGGAAGTTCCTGTTTGTCCGGGGATGGGAACACGCTGCACTTCATGGATACAGTCCATCCAGGCGGTCGCGCAGATGCCGCAGCGTGCGGATCATATACTTTTCCACCATGTTCTTTGACAGTCCCAGGCGTTCGGCGATTTCAGCCTGGGTCAGGCCTTCGATTTTCTGCCAGACAAACACCTTGCGGCAGTTGAGCGGCAGCTCGGTGAGCGCCCGCTCGATGGACTCCGCCAACTGGATCGCCTGCATGAAATGCTCCGGGTCGCCGGATGATGACACACTGACATCGATCGCCTCCGACTCCAGGGCGCCTCGCCGATCCTCGCGCCGATACCCGTCCACCGCGATGTTGCGCGCCGTCTGGTGCAGGTAGGCCCGGGGTTGCTGCACCGCGGCCGAATCCGACTCGAGCACCCGCACGAAGGTATCGTGGGCCAGGTCCTCGGCCTGCTGACGGTTTCTCAGGCGACGGGTCCAGGTGCCAACCAACTCTTCGTAATGCTCGAGAAAGCCGTGTCTGCGGGGCAGCTTGGGGGTCATTGCGGTGTGCTGTGGGTGCGAGAGCGTGAATAGTAATGCTTCCTATTAACCTAAGGCAACGATTTGCGTCCGCACGGCCGATGTAGGCTTTCAAAAAAAATGACAAAAATGGCAAATAAATGATCCAGACAGAATCACTAACTAATTGTTTTCTTTGAAAAATATCAATGACTGCCAAAAAAAACGTGCGAAAGCATGCTCTCGCACCTTGTTTGAAAGGGGTGCCAACTCTACCGAAGGCCCACGAAAACTCCGCGCCTACGCTAAAAGATAAGTAGAGAGGTGTATGTGCAATGTGCAATGCACACTGCGTATCCACCTATCGATAAATACTTAATCAAAATATTCCCGACAGTTACTGATAAAACTCATCCCGTAAAAAAAATAAAACTAACCACCCTCAAAATAATTATTGTAATCGCCAATTTCATTGACTTAAGATTCGACCCTATCGGCGCGCCGACCTACTGCAGTACGTAGAAGCTTATACTTACGAGTTATCAGCGTTAGTTGCAGGCGCTAGAATACACTTACGTGTTAGCAGGTGATGAGATACTCGCCGAAATACACTTACTTGTTATTAGCTGAAGGACAGGCGCTTTGAGTTATACTTACGTGTTACCCATCAAAAGGAAATGCACAGAGTTTACGCTTACACGTTATCAAATCACCGAAAGGTGCAGGATATTATAACTACGTGTAAAAAATGGCTTGGCAAAAGACTCTGGCTTTGCCGGGGGGGGTTGTGAACCGTTCGTCATTAAAACGCAAAAAGCCAGAAATGAGTTTTAGACTCACTACCTGGCTTTAAAGAGGAGGTTCCAGAATGTAAAACGCGGCCAACCTTGAGGGGTTAAGACCGCGACGAAAAACAAGAAAAACTACTACGTGTGGTGCGTGTAGTTTCTTCCTTTTTTTCGTCGTCTGTCAACCCCCTCCCATAACTTCGATTTCAGCGAGGCCACTCGACAGGAAAGTGTTGCCTGTCGAAAGCCCCAAGTCCAATGCACTTGTCGAGCGTTGTGTAGACGCACGCTTGTGAGGGAGTTGCAGATGCCTGTACGAAAAGTCGTAACGCGAAGGTCCAACCATTTCAGGGGATTTCACCCGTCACGTAAGAATGGACTGCCTATTGCCTGGGAATCCCAGTTGGAAGCTAGCTTCCTTCGTTTCCTAGAGCTCTCCCCTGAAGTCCTGACATATGAAGTCCAGCCGTCATTGGAAGTATTTCCCATCGACGGCAAGGAAACCAAATACATACCAGATGTATGCGTCGATTTTGTCGATGGGACGACGGGGTGGTTTGAAGTTAAACCATCGATGCGCCTTCTCAACCATAAGGTGACGCTGAAAACCAAGGCGATACAAGCTCACTTCGCAAGTACGGAGCGTACATTTCATATCGCGACAGAAAAATTAATTCTCGCGATGCCAATGGCTGACAACCTTTTAACGCTGATGTACCACCGGCGCGGAGCGGACGTATCAGAAGCATACAGTGAAAGCTTGAGCTCTAAGTTCAACAGCGCGCCTCCTCAGACAATGGCTGACTTGATTGATCTGTTGGGTGCGCAAGAAGCATGGCGATTATTAGGTTTGGGTTACATAGGTATAGATCTGAGAAATCCTGTTTCCGCCTCGACTCCAATTTTCCTGACCGGTGGTCATCGCCATGAAAACCTTTTCGCTTAAACCCTCCCTTGTGATAATCCATGAAGATCGCGCTATGCGCTTTTTCGGAAAAAGTGTAAACCACAAACTAATCTTCAAGGACGAATATGGAGAACCTATTACTTTCTCCGAGAGAGAGTTTTACCAACTTTTTGATGAACGAAAGATCACTATCGATACAAATCAGCCTCACCTAGGCAAAATCCCTTACGTTCGTAATGTTGCGCCAGACTTAACGTGCTTTCCGAAAAATCACTCGGCCGAGGCGGTACGACGTAAACGCTATCTCGATGCTGCGCAAACGTTTGAAGGCAAACTCCCAAGCAGAAAAGACTTAAATAAACTGCTTCCGGATCTTGCTAAGCAGCTTGAAGACACGAAGGGAGCCCCCTCAGCGGTTACGTTTAGGCGATGGTATTACAAAGCGAAAGGCAACAGCATTGTTGCTTTAGTACCTCTGCACGCAAAAAAAGGTAGAGCCACGGTATACACTCCCGAGTTAGAGGACCTACTCCTAGATACTCTAAACACGATTTACTTTAAACCCGAATCGGCACCAATTACGCAAGTCTATGAAGAGTTTATTCGCCGCACACACGAATACAACAACGATAAATTGCCGTCTGCTCAACTGAAATATATTTCAGACTCTACTGTTCGACGCTACATCAACAAGCTCGACCCTTACGAGGTCGAAGTAAAAAAGAATGGACGGCATGCGGCGGAAAAAAAATACCCGAAAGCAGTTGGACAACTTACCGTCAGCAATATTCTAGATCGTTGGGAAATTGACCATACGCCTCTCGATGTCATGACCGTGGACCCAGTTACAGGTCGTATGATTGGACGCCCTTTCCTGACTGTCGTACTGGACCGCTATAGCAGGATGATCATGGCGTACTGGCTTCACTTTGCAGCACCCAATACAGAAAGTGTTCTGCGAGTGATAGAAAGAGCAATTAGTCCTAAAGCATCTTGGCTTGCGAAATTCCCTAAAGTTATAAATGAATGGCCAGCTCGCGGCCTCCCCTTGCGCATCGTTCCTGATAACGCTGCCGAATTTCACGCTGATAATCTGGTCATCGCATTTACGGAAATGGGTATCGAAATAATGTTTCCACGCTCCAGGGGCCCTCAAATGAAGGGTGCTGTCGAGCGTTTTTTTAGAACTCTAAATATGGGGCTCATTCATACGCTTCCAGGCACTACCTTTTCAAATGTCAAAGAACGCGGGGATTACATTCCTGAAAAGCACGCGTGCCTAACGTTGCAGGCCCTCGAGTCAGCCCTTATTAAATGGATAGTCGACATCTATCACCAAACGCCACACAAAGGACTTGACTCGAAAACACCCATGGCAGTCTGGAAAGCCATGGAGCCATCTCGTGTCATACAGATGCCGGCAGATCTTGACGCCCTGGAGACCGCGTTATCGCACAGGAAACTTTCGACTATACAAGCGTATGGCATCCAACTGTCCAACAACTTTTATCACTCTGATGAGCTCGCCAGCTTACGAATTAGATTGGGAGAAGAAAAAAAGGTACAGATTAGATATCGTGACGAACTCGGTCACATTTGGGTGCACGATCCTTTTCGCAACGTATTTTTTGAAGTTCCAGCAAAGGACAAGCGACTCGTAGGCATGAGCCGAGACTTATACAAAATTGCGACAAAAATAGCTAAATCCGAAAATGCAAACAGCATAGATCGAGAGGCCATTCAGCGCGCATATCATCAACTCCGTAAAGATATAGAAGAGGAACGTCGCTCCAACAAACTGCGTATTCGACGTGAGGCAGCGAAAACAGAAGCTGCGTTGAATAAAAACACTAGTAGCCAACCCACAGCAGCACCATCACCGAACTCGTATGAGTTTCCTTTTGTGGAAAATGATAGCGACGGAACACCGTCGATGTTCCCCATTCAATCATTTTCACCAATGGAGGTGTGACATGAACCTGACGCCGGCCACCGTAAAGACACCCAGGTTAAGCAACCATTTTATTACCACCCCTCAGATCGAGAGAACTTCGGCTCGAGTATATGAAGTTATCGATGATACAAGAGCCTCTGGAAAGTCGAAAGGACTTGTCATTTGCGGACCCAGCGGTGCTGGTAAAAGCACCATGATCAAAAAGATCATAAAGGATCGTCGCATTGAAATCGCTGACGGTCATGAGTTTAAGACCATTTACATGGACATACCCTCAAAGCCCACCACAAAATCGATGGGGGAAGCATTTCTGGAGGCTCTACAAGATCCTTTTGCGAGGAAGCATGGCCACTCGGCGGAGTTTAAATTACTTCGAATTGTGGGCTTAATCAAATCACTCGGTACTGAGCTAATAATTTTCGACGAAGTTCAGCACATCGTTGAGTATCGCCGAAACACTGAAGAAACAAGCAAATGGATCAAGTATTTAATGAACCACACCGGTGCTGCTGTGATCCTTATTGGCATGCGAGAAACTCAAGAAATCTTGAATAATGACCAACAATTGCGCAGGCGTTTTTCCGCCACTATTGATTTTGATAGATTCAAAATCAGCAGTCCATCCGCGAACAATTTTTCCTCGCTACTCAGAACCCTGGAGACCATTATCAAAGTTAAGTCCGTCAGCCTCACCACCAGCGAAATGCTGCAGAGATTCTACTACGCCTCTTACGGCCTCATAGACTATCTGACAAAGATACTTGATCGCGCAGCATTTATTGTTATAAAAAACAAACTAGAGGGAATTACCCTCGAGGTGCTTTTCCAGGCATTTGTCGACGAAGTTTGGAGTGACGCAAAGGACAACCGAAATCCTTTCTCCTCTCAGTTTAACTTCCGCTCCCTTATCGGGCGCAACGAACCTTTCTATAAAGTTGACAACGATCGACAATAACGAGGAGCGCGACCATGTTTTATAAAAGTGCTGAATACGTCGACCAACAATTAATTATATTGAGAGAACAAAATGAGGCCAGAAAACTTGCGGCGATGCATAGAATGCACGCCGCAAATGAGATGCCTGCACCACCCACCATCAATTTATTGATCAAAACCAAACTTTTTCCTTGGGAAAGCCTTGAAAGCTTACTCTTTCGAGTATCTACACTAAATCACCTTTCAGGCATTTCCATTCTGCAGCGTGCACTGATGCTTCCGGAGAATGGGGTGATGTCGATTCAGCGACACCTGCAGTTAGGCGTAGCGCTAGGCCAGGACCTGAGAGCACTATCTCCAACCATTCCAACCCTAATGAGCAAATCGACAATTAGGCTGCAGGGGCATCTGCTGCCGATCAAGCACCTCGCACTCAGTTCGTCCCGCGCGTGCCCTCATTGCGTGGAGGAACTTGGATACGGAAAGTCATACTGGTCGTTAGCCCCGTTTTCCGTCTGCGAGATGCATAAATGTATGCTGATCGACAGTTGCTCAGCATGTGAAAAGCCGTTATCAGCAACACGCCCCGCTTACGATCGTTGCTCGTGTGGCGCACGTTACTCAAAAACGACCTCAACTGACTGCTCTGAACAGATACAAGAAATGAGCAGCATCATTGCAGCCAAATTTACCAGGCAACCTATTGCTGATGGCAGTCGCTTTTATCCGGATGAAGTTCTTTCGATGGAGTTGCTGGACGTGCTGGAGTTGTTAGCATTTCTAGCTGCCCTGTCAGAAAACCCGGGTACGACGTACCTGGACTTAAACCGTAAAGTCGTGAGCCTGAAACTTTGTCATCGGCGCTGTAAAAAGGCGACCAACGCACTATTGGACTGGCCGAATGGTTTCCACAGGTTACTAGCCTCTACTCGAAGTTTTAGGCCATACAACGAGACGGCCGCCACTGTATACAACAGCATTTCTCACGTCATCGGCGCGATCCCTGCGGGGACGCAACGAAAGTGGTGCCCCTTTATTCTGTCCGGCGTGGAGAGCTTTTTGAGTAAGCGCGAATCGTGGAGCCATTCTTCTTATTAGAGGAGAGCGTACCGATGTTCGGCCTAACAGTTGACCTGAGTGTTATTCCTGGCGAAAGCCTAACGAATTTCCTGCAACGAGTAGCTGCTGCCAACTTTTTAAAGTTAACGGATCTCGTGGCACACCTTAGGGATTCTACACAGCCGAACATTTTTCCGAACTCACTGCTCCCAACAACGTGGAGATCAGCCTATGAGCACCTGACATCTCAAACCACAAACAAAACGTGGTCTTGTCTAAAGCCAAAAATTTGCACCTCCTGTTTTTCGGAGTATCAACAAATCAAGGAGCCCTGGGATCTGACACTTAACACTGTATGCGCTTCACATAACATTTTGCTTAGGGATCGATGCCACCACTGCGCAAGCCCTTTCAACCTTCAGACCATCGAATGCCAAAAATGCCTGCGTTGTGGTGCCTCAATCTTCAACTGCACAACAGCTCACCACATCGCCTCTAAAGAGGCGGTGTGGTTGTGTTGTGAATTTGAAAAACGACTGAGGGGCACCGACTCTGACGGCGGCTCCCCTATCGATCAATTGCATGCCCTGGATCTTCACTGCATTGCAATGTGGTTAGCAGACTTTGGATGCACTGCTGAAAATGCCTTTGCGAAGAGAACCAACAACCTGTGCAAGGTAGAGAACGCTTATCAAATGACCTCTATGGCCGGCCGACTTTTGTCAGACTGGCCAGCTAACTTTCATTGCTCACTTCAAAAACTGGATGCCCGCATTGCAACCTCCAAGAGGAATTCAGCGACGAGACATGCAGATCGTTTGAGAATGAACATCTATGAAGGACTTACGAGCCCCGCCTTTGATTTTGTTCGTTCTGAGCTTGAAGCGCATTCGTTGTATCCAGATTGCACCAGAGACAATTCGCATCTCGGCATCCATTTACCCAGTGAGCCAAGGCAGCTGGCTTCCTTGGAGGTCGCATCAAAGGCACTCAACCTTAACGTTCCGTTGCTGAAAAGGTTGATCGCCGAAGGCGAGCTTTACGGATACAGTGTAGTGGTCAACTAATCCCGGACACGACGTTAAGTTTTTTCTCGGCCTGAGCTGGGGCCAGTCCGTTATTGAATTGGTGCGGTCTAATCCAGTTGTACCGATGCATCAGGTAATGACTGATGTCGCGGTGCGCTTCTTGAGCTGTCATGTAGCCCACGGTCGGTATCCATTCAGTTTTCAAGCTGCGAAACACACGCTCCATCGGCGCATTATCCCAACAGTTTCCACGACGGCTCATGCTTTGGCGCATGCGGTAACGCCAGAGCCGTTGGCGAAACTGGCGACTGCCATATTGCGAGCCCTGATCCGAGTGAAACAGCAGCCCTTGAGGCCTGCCACGCTGTTCGTAAGCCATGTCCAACGCCTTGATGACCAGATCCGCATCCGGCTTGTTTGACAGCGCCCAACCCACAATTCGGYGTGCGTAGAGATCCAGAACGACAGCCAAGTAATGCCATTTCCCTTGAGCCCAGATGTAGGTGATGTCGCCACACCAGACTTGATTCGGCGCCGGCACATCAAACTCTCGATTCAAGATGTTCGGAATGTCAGGCCGCTCAACCGTCGTTTGTTTGTAGGCATGTGATCCAGGTTGTTTGCTAACCAACTCCAGCTCCCGCATCAGGCCACGCACCTTGAACCGCCCGATTTGCTCACCGTCTTCCTGCATCATCGACACGATGCTGCGGCTACCGGCGGCACTTCGACTTTGCGTAAACAGTTCGTTGACCCGACTGCGCAACCGAAGCCGCTCAACGTCCGGAGTTCGGCGCCTGAGGCGGTGGGCGTAGTAACACGAACGAGTGACATCAAAGACTGCGCAAAGCCAATCAACCGGCTCTTGGGGGCTCAGTTGATCAATCAGCGCGTGCGCTCGTGCTCTTCCGACATCAAGAGCGCGGTAGCCTWTTTTAAAATGGATTTCTCCCGCTCAAGGCGAGCGATTCGAGCTTCCAATTCCTGGATTTTCTGTTGCTCTGGCGTCAGCGCCTTGCTCTGCGGAGTCAAGCCGTTGCGCTCCTGCTGGAGTTGGTTAACCCAGCGACGCAACGCGGACTCGACCACCCCAAGCGAGCGGCTGGCTTCGATATGRCTATAGCCTTGATCGAGCACGAGGCCTGCGGCCTCGCGTTTGAATTCAGCGGAAAAGGAACGACGTTGTTTGGTCATCAGACACCTCTATCTGGCGAGCATTCTCGCCTAAATGGGTGTCCGGTTTCATTAGACCACTACAACCCTCAAAAGATAGAGAGACAATTCCAATCCTTCTGGTCAGCTCGAATGCAAACAAGTGGTCAGTGGGAATGCAAACGACTGGTCAAGTCGAATGCAAACGGGTGGGCAAGTCTGTGCAATTACCCATGTGCTTCGGAGCGTCGCAATTTGGCGCTGCACCGCGGAAATTCCTCTAGCAATGGCACCACGTCACGACATAAAACCTTTCACGCACGGCGCCCATACTGGCGTTTAAGGTTTCCGCGACACGGCTGGCTATGGTTGGCTGATTCCATTCTTAACGAAAAGAATTCCAATCGTAGTGAAAAACCATGCTGGTTCGCGTCCCCGGTCAGATACATGCCAGACGCTAGGGACGCTGCGCATTTTAATCAATAATCAGTCAGTTTTGATCATTGAATGCCAGCAGCGAGAGTTTTAGCTATCACCAACGTTGCGGTTCGTGTTGCAGCTCCCGGGCCGCCAATTCCAGACACCATTCCCTCGTTTCAACCTTCACGTTTATATTCTGGTGATTCCGTTTGACTGTCTGCTGAACGCCTACGGATTGCACGCCACGTTCGACCATCGTGGTTCTCGATTATAACTTGGCGTAATAGTCAGCATAAAAAGTAGAAAATTGACTAATCATAGCTTTGGGAAAATAGATCTCCACCAAAAGGGTGCCGTCAGAGCGCCGCAGATTTGCTGGCCGCATAAGCGAACCGAGTTGGCCGGTCCTACCGCCATCGGTTCAGGGTTGATTCAAGGTTTTGTCTGTTTTTGTTGGCAGTAAGAGAATCTACCAATTCACTACGTACCCACACTCTCTTAGCTCTTTGACGACCTCCCGTTTCCAAGCCCCTGAGGTATCAAAGTCGACGTAGACCACCCCGCTAATGTCATTGGGTGTTTCTATCTCGCCCTTGGACAACGCACACACGTTTTCTCTTCCAAGCTTGGCCATCAAGTAACCATGCTCGAAAACAACGTTTTGTCGGGCTCTGTTTCTTGCAGGTATCGTTCTCTCATGCGCCCCACGACCACGATCGCAGGGTGTATACAGAACCAGGGCGAAGTCAGCATCACCTGAGTAATGTTCGATTTTCTCAATGATCGTTCTGCCGCCACTTGCTTGCTCGTGCAGGATGATCGCTTTCAACCCGATGGACTCGATGAAGCGACTCACCTCCTGCTTGGCTTCGTTATCTCTGCCATGGACTATGAACACGTTTCGTTTGTTCCTAGCAACGACGGGGTCATTCCTCGGGGCTGTGGGAAGCCAAGGAGACATCGGGGACACTGCTGTGGAAGCAACCGAACTATTAGGAGCAGGAACGCTTGAACCGAATTCTAACGTATCAAGCAGCGGAGTAAATTGCTGTGATAGATAGGTCCTACGCTCCGCGTAACTGGGATACTTGTGCTTAATGAAGCTCCAAAAGGAGTCGAGATCTCTGTGCATCTTTAGCCACACTGGTAGCTGTTCAGAAACCTCCGCATCATTTAAAAGTTCGTGCCGAAGCTGTTCATATTCATAAGAATCCCCGCCATTTCCTGTAGCTCGAGCGATCAACAAGGTTTGCAAATAACCGACCTTGTCAAAACGGGTTTTCAAATATTCTAAGCTCATCGAACGTATTCCATATTCGGTGGCGCCTCTTGGCGACCTTGCTGGGCACAGAGTAGGAAAGCTACCGATTCGCCATCATTCTGTCTATCGGTCTTAGTCGTCCTTGCGATGCTGCAGCACCAGCTTTGCAAGGCCCTGCCGGATGTGCCCTTCGTTCTCGCCTATCGCTTGCAGGGCTCTGCGAACGTTCTCGCCGACCGCGGCGTGACCCTGCTGCTCGACCAACAGCGTCAGCTCCATGATCGCGGCTTCCAGCGCCAGTTGATTGTTGTAGATGCGTTCGAGGGTGGCAGGCAGAGAATATTCGGGTGCAGGCATGCCTTCGACTCCATTCGAGAAAACCGAAAGCGTAGCAGTGATGCGGGGGAAATGAATAAGGCGCCTGTGGAGAGCGTCCTAAGCTGTCGGTCCAGCAGCATGGCCTTGGGGATTTTACCCGGTTCGAGGGAAAAAGTAGCGCCTCCGTGGTCCAGCCTTGCATCCACAGATCCTGTACATCTACACCGTTAAGAATAGTCTGTGGCATCACCACATAGATATCCCAGCCTACAAAACTCGACTGTTGTTGCAGCTCCCGTGCGGCTGTTGATTGCGGGGCAGGGCCATACCTCATTCATCAACTTCGGCGCCTTCCTCGGTTTCACCGCGGTGAACCTGTGTGTCATCTGCTACTTCTACCGCACTTGCCGAACCCGGCGCCTCAGGCTGTTTGGCTATCTGCTGGCCCGCTGCTCGGTATGTGTGTGAACTTTACCTAGTCAGTCAGCTGAGTACGAACGTGAGCGCACCTGAGGCCTTGATCAAAAAACCTTGGCCTCGGAGTAGCGGAAGCCCTTGCGGTTCATTTTCATAGAGTACGTTTTCATTTTTAATGAATTCGATTTCATTTTTAATGAACTCGGGCGCCCAGGAACTCCAGCTGCTGGCACATCAGCAGGCGATTGGCCGCATGGTCGTCGACCACCAGCACATTCAAGGGAACTGTGGCGCAGTGGATGGCGGGCTCGGCTATTTGCTCCCTGGATTCGCGGGGCAGCGTGGGTAGTCGCAACGAAATTCTCACCCGGGTACCGACGCCTGACTGGCTGCTCAACTGCAGGCTGCCGTTCATCAATTCGCACAGGCTGCGACTGATCACCAGTCCAAGCCCGGCACCGCCCCTGGCCGACTGCCCGGTATGACCGGCTTGGGCGAAAGGTTCGAACAGCCGTTGCTGATCCTCATGGCTGATGCCCGGGCCGCTGTCTTCGACCAGCAACAGCATTTGAACCTGGTTGGGCTCGCTGGTCAGGTGCAGGGCCACGATAATCCTCACCTGACCCTGTTCGGTAAACTTGATGGCATTGCTGACCAGGTTCGACAACACCTGCTTGAAGCGCAGGGGATCGAGCAACACGTCGATCACCGGATTGGCCGGGTTGAATTCCAGTTGCAGCTCGAGCCCCTTCTGCCGGGCCAGCCCGTCGAAGATACGCGCCACCGACGCGACGATTTCCTGCGGATCGACCCGTTCAGGGTTCAGGCTCAGGTGCCCGGATTCGATGCGGGCGATATCGAGAATGTCACCGATCAGTTCCAGCAGGTCTTTCGCCGAGTGGTACGCCACATCAATGGCGGGGCGATCCGGATGGTGCTGTTCGATGCGCTTGAGGGTCAGTTCGAGCATGCCGATGACGGCATTCATCGGGGTACGGATTTCATGACTCATGGTTGCCAGGAATGTGCTCTTGGCCCGGTTGGCTTCATCGGCTCGCTCTTTGGCGCAGCGCAGGTCATCGAACAATTGCCGCCGTTCGCTGATGTCGATCCAGCCACCGATGATGCCTTGCACCTCACCGCTCGAGTCGCGGTAAGGGAGAATCCAGTGATAGATGGTCAACCGGCGGCCGCCAATGTGCAGCGCCCGGTCAAGGATCATCGGCGTACCCTCGGCCACAACACGCTGGTAATCGGCCTGGTACTCCTGCGCTTCGAAGGCATTGCTCATGGTGCCCTGGATCACGCTCTTGCCGATCACGTCTTCGCGTTTTGCGTTGAAGGCTTGCAGGTAACTGTCATTGCAACTTTGCAGCAGTCCTTGACGATCGCGCACATAAATCGGGTGAGGCGTGCCGTTGACCAATGAGCGCATGAATTCGAATTGATCGTTCAACGCTCGCTCGGCCGCCTTGCGTTGATTGATCTGGCGGCGCATGTACGCGTTCCAGGTCACGGAGATCAACAGCAGCAATCCGGCCCCGATGACGATCTGATAGAACACCCGCTGAAATTTGCGCCAGGTGTTTTGCGAGGAAGCCGAATAGCCGCGCCAACGACTGTTGATCACGCCCAGCTCCTGCGGTGCGATGCTCAACAGTGCCTTATTGAGGATGTCATTGAGTTCCTTGGCCTCGCGATCGGTTGCCAGGGAGAACGCCGCCTGCTGGGTGCCTAGGGTGGTGCTGATTTGCAATTGGGTTTCGAACAGTTGCGAGGCGATGAAGTAGTTGGCGATCACCAGCGAATTCACCGCCCCTTCCACCCGGCCTTCGGCGAGCATTTCTACCGCGCTGAAGGTGTCCGCTGTCTTGATCAACCGGATCTGCGGGTATTCGCTGCGCAGGTAGTCCATCAGGGGATTGCCACGGGCAATGGCCAGGCTCTTGCCCTGAAGCTGTGCAAGGTTTGTCGGACTGTCGTGCGCCTTGCGTGTCAGCAGGACGTAGGAGTTTTGCAGGTACGGGCGGGTAAATGTCAGCAAGCTATCCCGATGCGCGCTGGGGAGCAGTGCGGCGATCAGGTCGGCCTGACCGGTCTTGATTCGCTCGATCATGTCGCTGTCGCTGCGGCTGCGCTGAATGTCGAAGCGCAGGCCGGTGCGCAATCTGATCAGCTCCAGCAGATCCGCGGCAATCCCGCGGAAGTTGCCGGCACTGTCGAAAAACGTCAGCGGCGCATAGGCTTCATTGACGATCACCCGGACCACCGGATGTTGCGCCAGCCAACGCTCCTCACTGTAACTGAGCTCCAGTTTTTGATCGGTAAGCAGGATATCGCTCCCGGCACTCCAGCGTTTGGCGATGTTTTCCCGTTCGCTGGCGGGGATAGCCTTGAGCGTCGTATTGATGATGTCGAGCAGTTGTGGATTGTTCTTTTGCACGGCGAAGCTGAAACCGTGGGCTTCGTGTTTGCCGAAACTGGCCATGTGAATGTTGTTCAGGTAGCCCTTGTTGATCATGTAATGGGTTGAAATGGTGTCGCCGAGAAAAACATCTGCCTGGCCGAAGGCAACCGCATTGATTGCGTTCTGGTAGGACGGGTAGGACGTGATGATTGCCTTCGGGTAGAGGGCCTTGATCTCTTCCAGGGGCAAGTAGTGATACACCATGCTGAGTCGCAAACCGGTCAGGCCATCGTTGAGCGGACGGGTTTCGCCTTCACGTGTCACCAGGACCGGTTGATCTACCGCGTAGGGGGTGGAAAGCGCGATGTCCTCATTGCTCGCCTCAAATCCGTTGGCGGTGCCCAGCAGGTCGACCTCGCCGTTTTCGAGCGCTTCGATTGCAGCTCCCCGGGAGGCAAAACGCTGAACCTTGACGGGCAGGCCGAGGGCCTTGCCCAGTATGCCCGCGTAATCGGCAGTAAATCCTTCGTAGTCATGGCCGCTACTGGTGAGGTCGAAGGGGGGGTAGTCTGGTGCCGAGGTACCCAGGATCAGTTCGGTTTTACCCTCGATCCAGTGTCGTTGTGATGGGTCCAGCTGGACTTCAAGCGGGAGCGCTGAACGACTGAGCAAGGTGTATTGCTCATGCTCCTGCGCAGCGTGTAACGAAGTGCACAGGCATAAGCCTGTGGTCATGATCAGCAGATAGTCCTTCAAGCGGCTGTGCATTCTGTGTCTCACACCAATGCGTTACGTTTTGCCATCTCGATGAGTTCAACCAGGGATTTGGCCTTTAGTTTCTGCATGAGTCGTTTTTTATAAGTACTGACTGTCTTGTTACTCAGGAACATGCCTTTGGCAATTTCCTTGTTACTGCGACCTTGTGCAAAAAGTTGCAATACCATGAGCTCCCGGTCATTGACTGACTTGAATAGTTCAAGTTCGGCGCAGCGTGCATCGTCACCCCGGGCAGGGTTCAAGGCTTCACTTGGAAAATAGTTGTAACCAGACAGTACCGCTTTAATGGCACTTACCAGCTCACTCAAGTCTTCCTGTTTGCAAACATATCCCGAGGCGCCGGATTGCATGCAGCGTATACCAAACAGGGTGGGACTTTGAGCGGTCAATACCAGGATTCTCAGAGGCGTACTCATGGCGTTGAAACGGGCAAGTACTTCCAGACCATCCAGTTTGGGAATGCTGATATCGAGAATGACCAGGTCGGGCATGCATTCACGAACCATCTGCATGGCATCGACACCATTATCGGTTTCACCGACGACTTTGTAGCCTTCGTGTTCAAGCAACATACGAACGGCAAGCCGGATGACTGGGTGATCGTCGACAATAAAAACGGAGTTCATAATCAAATCCCATGCGAGCTCAGATAAAGCGCGCACCTTAGCTCAGATAGTTGAGTGGACGTATGAACTGACGGGTCTGTCGTGGCAATATAGGAATGTTCCTACGTGGGAAAAGGAATTGCCTTACGTGTCAATCGGTTTTTTTGGCGAAGTTACCACAATTAGTGTTGTGGTTTAGTTATAAAACTAGAGGCGGGGATGTTTGGTCTGCAGACTTTACAAGTCATTGCAGGTTTGCGGAATCAATGTCAATAACTGTCTCAGTTCGCACTGGTTCAATGGTTTTATCAAGTAACCAAGTAATGGCAGTCCCTTGAGGATTGCCAGGTTTTCAAGTTCAATCAATTCAATGGATGTCAGGCTGCTTAAAAGTATTGCCTGCTTGATCATTCCCCGATGACTGGCAATTTTTATCAGGTCAATCCCGGAAACTTCGGGCAGGCATTGGTCGCATAACAGAATATCGAAGGGCTGCTCGGCCTTGACCATGTGTTGCAATGCGCCTGTGGCACAGTCCGAGGTGGTCAACTGAGTGAAGCCGTAACTCTCAAGCAGGCATTGGGTGGCCCTGAGCTGAAACGGATGGTCTTCCACCAGCATGATGCGCAGATTGTCGTTGATCATATTGTTCACGCTTCTTCTTTCGGAACCGATAGGCGTGATTGTTTCCCGGCAGGACCGGGCATGCGATCAGTGCACTCGACATGTTCTGTAGGCAAATTCAGCATTGGTTGAATGTTTTTGGATTTTCAGGACTGATCGGCCATTACCAAGGGGGTAATGGCTGATCAACCGTTCATCGTCAGTGGCTGGATCGACCGGTCATTTCCAGGGCCATGTGACTGGCGTAGCTGTCAGTCATGCCGGCGATGAAATCGATCATGCGCAGGAACGAGTGGTGCAAAGGGCCATTCGGATCGGGTGCATTGTTGCCCAGCAGGTCGAGAACCCGTCGGCTCTTGAAGGACGGCGTTCGACCATTGTGTTGCTCCAGTGCGGCACCGCAGAAAGCGTTGAGCAGGATTTCCAGGGTGGTATAGGCGCCGATCTCATGCAGGGTCTTGCGCTTGTCCTGGAAGATCTTCTGTCGCGCCATGTCCTTGGCATTGAGCACGCAGCGTTTGGCCGGGCCGTGCATGTGTTCCACCAGGTCGCCAGCCAGGGTACCGGCCAACAGCGCGTCCTGTTGCTCGACAAAGGCGCGGGCTGCGGCATTGGTCAGGTGCTCGATGGCCTTGCCTCGCAGGATCGCCAGTTTGCGCCGGCGTGAATCCTGCGGGCCGAGCAGGCGATAGGTTTGCGGTAGATCGTCGCCCACCAGATCCAGTAACAGCGACTCGACTTCGGCGTACTCCAGCAATTCCATTTCCAGGCCGTCTTCCAGATCGATCAACGCATAGCAGATGTCATCGGCGGCCTCCATCAGGTACACCAGCGGATGGCGCGCCCAGCGCTGCTCCTCAAGCTGCGGCAGGCCAAGCTTAAGCGCGATCTGCTCCAGCAGCGGCAGCTCGGTCTGGTAGCAACCGAACTTGTGTTTCTTGTACCCCAGCGAGTCGGCGTGCCTGGCGGTCCATGGATACTTCAGGTAAGTGCCCAAGGTGGCATAGGTCAGCCGGGTGCCGCCGTCGAACTGGTGGTATTCAAGCTGGGTCAGTACCCGAAAGCCCTGGGCGTTACCTTCGAAGTTGAGGAAGTCATTGCGTTGCGCATCATTCATCGCGTCCAGCCAGCCCCGTCCGGCAGCTTGCTGGAACCAGTGCCGGATCGCGTCTTCGCCGGAATGGCCGAAAGGCGGATTGCCAATGTCATGGGCCAGGCAGGCCGATTGCACCACCATTCCCAGATCACTGGGTTCACACCAGTCGGGCAGGGCGCTGCGGATGGTTTCGCCGACGCGCATGCCCAGCGAGCGGCCGACGCAACTGACTTCCAGCGAATGGGTCAGGCGCGTGTGGATATGGTCGTTGCTGTGCACAGGATGAACTTGAGTCTTGCGTCCGAGACGGCGGAACGCCCCCGAGAAAATGATTCGGTCATGGTCTTTGTGAAAAGGACTGCGGCCCAGTTCTTCCGGGCTGTGCAAGGGCTTTCCGAGGCGTTCGCGGGTAAGCAGGGTAGGCCAATCCAAGGCTGGGTCGCTCCGTCAGGTGACTGATTGACTAGCTTCCCGGTTCGCAACGGTACCTGCAAGTGTCACTACAGGCCCACCGCATCGATATCGATGAGCAGCAGTCGTTCGCCGTTGTCGAAAAATTGCCCGGCGGTGAGGCAGTACTGATTGCTGGTGGCGTCGCGATAGGTATTGGAAAGGGTCAACAGGGGCTCATCCCAGCCTTGCGCCAGCAGGTGATAGAAATACGGACGCCAGGACCAGTTATGGCCCAGGTAGCGGTTGTCTGCGACCCAGCCGTTGTTGCGCCATTCCATGTTGGGCGTCAGCTGCGTGCCGTGACGGTCGCATTGATAGAAACGCAGCAGCCAGGGAAAGGCGTCCAGTTGTGGCAGGGCGCTCAAGGGGGCGCAAGTCTGCGCCCAGGCCTGCAGGATCGCCATCAGCTCGCCCAGTTGCTGGCGCATGATCATCAGGCGACCGCGCTCGGCCAGTTTTTGCTGCACATAGCGCTGACGCAGGTGCGCAAAGCGCTCGACAAAGGCGTCAGCGGCAAAAAAATCCACCTGTGCCCCGGCAAACAGGAACCCCTGGACGTAACGGGAGCCGCACTCCAGGGCGAAATTCAGTTGTGCTTCGGTTTCCACGCCTTCGGCAATGATCCAGCAACCGGTTTTTTCCGCCATTTGTGCCAGGGCCTTGACCACGTCGCTACTGGGCCCGCCCAGCGCCGCCGCCTGGAACAGGCGCATATCGAGTTTGAGGATGTCCGGTTGCAACGCCAGTACCCGATCGAGCTGAGAGTAGCCGGCGCCGAAATCATCGATGGCGATTCGTGCGCCGGCTTGCCGGTAACGCGCCACCACTTGTGCCAGGCGCTGGATGTCACCGCCCAGTTCAGTAATTTCGAAAACGATTCGCTGCGGGTCTATACCATGCTTTTGCAGCTGGCCCAGGCTCGGCAACGGTTGGTCCGGACGCAGGCGGCTGATCCACCGTGGGGAAATATTCAGGCTGAGAAACCAGTCGCCAGGCACCTCATGCAAACGGCTCAACGCGTTATCGCGCAGCTGACGGTCCAGGCGACGCAACGCAACGGCGTTTGTTCGGGGATCGGCGAACAGCGGTCCCACTGAAGCCAGTTGGCCGTCGGCTTGGCGCAGTCGGCCCAAGGCTTCCACACCGGCGATACGGCCGGTGGCGGTATCGATGAACGGCTGAAAGCAGGCGAGCGGTTGCCCGTCGATCACAAGGCCTCCTTGGATGGTTCTTGTTATTGGATAAAGCCTGGTCACCGGGTAGGCACGCAGGATTGACCCCCTCGATGAGGAGGTTCAATCCTGTGGGTATTGCAAGAATGTAGCCAGAAACTGACAGGGTCAGTGTTTACGTGTAGAGCCTTGCATGACCAGCTTGACCAGAGGCCCCAGGGTGGTGCCCAGTCGGATCAGGCGGGTCAGGCTGCCCAGGCCCGTGCCGCTGCGGGTGCCCTTGCCGGTCAGGAAGCCCAGCAGGGTGACGGCCGCCACGCCCCACAGCGGTGCATGCTTGATGCCGAACCCGTCGTGCAGGTTCTGGCTCATGCCGCGCAGCCGATGCAGGGGTTGCAGCAATTGCCCGGATTCGTGACGGATTTCCTGGCGATGCATTTCCATGCGCAGGCGGATCAGTGCCTTGCGCATTTCCGTGCGCGAGCTGTTTCGAGGCAGTTCAGGCAGGTTCATGGCAACAGGCGCTCCCGATCATTGGCCAGTTCTTCCAGGGTGCCATGGAAGGGCGAGGACTCATCGAAGATGGCCGCTCTCAGACGGATCCCGCAGAACACGCAGGCAAGGGTGTAGAACACGCAGAGCGAGATGATGGCGGGCAGGCGATAGGTGTCCCAAAACAGGATCAACACCAGTGTCGACAGCCCTACCAACAGCAATAACGCGAACACCAGCGCCAGGCCTGCAAACAGCAACAGGCTTACAGTACGGGCTTTTTGCTCCTGCAATTCGATGCCGAACAGTTCGACGTGACTGTGCAATAACCCAAGGACAGCGGCGCCCATGCGTCGCGATGAGGAACTTGCGCCCGTCTCGGACGCGCCGATTTCATCGATCGCCATGATCAGCGCCGGGTTGCCAGCAGGCCAATCAGGAAACCCACACCCGCGGCAATACCGACCGATTGCCATGGGTTGGCCTGGACATAGTCCTCGGTGGCGGTGACGGCAGCCTTGCCGCGCTCGCGCAGGGATTCTTCGGTCAGTTTCAGGGTTTCCCGTGCACGCAGCAGACTGTCGTGGATCTGGTCGCGCAATTCATCGGCCTGGTCACCCGCCAGGGAGGCGGTGTGTTCCAGCAACCGTTCGGTATCGCTGACCAGTGTCTGAAAATCGCTCATCAGGATTTCTTGAGCAGTCTTTGCCTTGATGCTGGCCATGGGTGATCTCCATAAGTGGCGTCTGAATCGTTCGAGTATGAGCCTTGTGCGAAGGTTCAGTACAAATGACTGGTACAACTTTTGCTGTGTCGTGGTGCGTCGGTTCACACCGTTGCGCTGTTGCTGGGCAAGATTCCAGTAAAACCTTAACTCAAACAATCAAAACCCGCGCAAATGTCCCGGTCGTGATTGGCCTTGATGAACCCTGTGCTTCAAAACGGTTCATCGGAAGAGACCTGTTCATTTCGACAAGGTCTCAACTTGGTGCATGGATTGCCCGCGCGAACTGCTTTGGTGCTTTTTTCAGCCTTAAGGTCTGCCAAATCCATGGAAAATCTGCAAAGCGCTGTGGACACGCTGGTCCATAGCTCCAACACATTGTTCATCCTCATCGGTGCGGTCATGGTGCTCGCCATGCACGCCGGCTTCGCCTTTCTGGAAGTCGGGACGGTCCGGCAAAAAAACCAGGTAAACGCCCTGTCGAAGATTCTCAGCGACTTTGCCGTTTCGACCCTTGCCTACTTCTTTATAGGCTATTGGATTTCCTACGGGGTCACTTTTATGCAACCGGCGGCCGTGATCAATGCCGATCACGGCTATGGCCTGGTGAAGTTTTTCTTCCTGCTGACCTTTGCCGCGGCGATCCCGGCGATCATTTCCGGCGGCATCGCCGAGCGTGCCCGGTTCATTCCGCAATTGTGCGCGACTGCGATGATCGTGGCGTTCATCTACCCCTTCTTCGAAGGCATGATCTGGAACGGCAACTTCGGATTGCAGGCCTGGCTGCTTGAGCGTTTTGGCGCCAGCTTTCATGATTTCGCCGGTTCCGTGGTGGTCCATGCCATGGGCGGTTGGCTGGCGCTGGCAGCGGTGCTGTTGCTTGGGCCACGCAACGGGCGTTATCGCGAAGGGCGGCTGGTGGCGTTCGCACCGTCGAGCATCCCGTTCCTGGCGTTGGGCTCGTGGATCCTCATTGTCGGCTGGTTCGGCTTCAACGTGATGAGTGCGCAGACCCTGCAGGGTGTCAGCGGGCTGGTTGCGGTGAACTCGCTCATGGCCATGGTCGGCGGCACGATGGCGGCGCTGATCGTCGGGCGCAATGACCCGGGCTTTCTGCACAATGGGCCGCTGGCGGGCCTGGTGGCGATCTGTGCCGGTTCCGACCTGATGCATCCAGTGGGTGCGCTGGTCACCGGTGCCATCGCCGGGGCGCTGTTTGTCTGGTGTTTTACGGCCGCGCAAGGCAAGTGGCACATCGATGACGTGTTGGGTGTCTGGCCGCTGCATGGTCTTTGTGGCGCCTGGGGCGGCATCGCCTGCGGTATCTTTGGCCAGACGGCCATGGGTGGGCTGGGTGGTGTGAGCATTGTCAGCCAGTTGATCGGCACGGCGCTGGGTGTGGTGGTGGCGCTGGCCGGTGGCTTCGCGGTGTATGGCGTGATCAAGGCGTTGCATGGCCTGCGCCTGAGTCAGGAAGAAGAGTATTACGGCGCGGATTTGTCGGTGCACAAGATCGGCGCCGTCAGCCAGGATTAGCCGTGGGCTCATTGGCTCGACGCCATTTCGGGGCAGGCCTAGAATAAGCACTCAATTTTTTGGTAGAGCGCTCATGCTTCCTGAATGTCAGCTGTTCGGCACTCTTGGGTGCCATCTCTGTGAAGTGGCCGAAGCCATGTTGATGGAGTTTGTCGAGCGAGGCCTGCTGGTGGAGCTGGTGGACATCGCCGACGACGAATCATGGTTCTCAGCCTACAGCCTGCGGATTCCGGTGCTGCGTCGGGTCGACACCGGCGCGGAACTGGGCTGGCCTTTCAGTGCCGACGAAGTGGTTGCCTTCTTGCGTTGAACGGTTTTGTGGGTGGACAGGTTCCGCCCGTCGAACTTTAGCAGCGATCCCCTTGGCTTAACCGACGCGATTCGGATACTGTATGCGTATACAGTTATCCGGATTGCTGCCTTGCTGTCGCCGATTCCAGGCATTGAGCGAGGCCGACCCGGGCGTGAGAGGGATGAGTCGTGGTCAATGTCGAACAATTGAAAAGCAGCGTTAACCGCATGTCGGTGGAGGTGATACGCGAAGCCGTCGCCGAACTGCGTCTGGACGGCTTGGTGACGGAGGGGAAAACGCCCTTCAACAAGCTGCATTTCAACACCTGTTTTGCCGAAATCGAAGCCTTGTTCCAGCGAGCGGGCTATCACCGGCAGCTGGATGTCGTGGGTTATCAGGGGTTGTTGTACGCACTTTATGACCCGGGTCGCTGGGAGGCGGTCGATGTGCTGCGCTGGCTCAAGGAGTACACCGAGGCGGCTGGCCGCGCGCAGATACCGGCGTGAGGATTCTGCGCTAGGTTCGTTGGCGCCGCTGTTGGATAATGCCGCTCTGCATTCCAGGTAAGAGCTTTTGTATGTCCACTTCTTCATTTTCTGCTGCACACAGCCAGGCCAGCACGTTGTACTTGCCGCCTGGCCCGTGGCAGACCGTTTTCGATTGCCTGTGCGAGCACTTCAGCGCCATCGGTCGTGAACAGTGGCTGGACAGAATCGCTCGTGGCCGCGTCCTTGATGGGCAGGGCGCACCCATTGCCCTCGATTTGCCTTACAAGGAAGGCTTGCGGATTCACTATTTTCGCGAAGTGCCGGACGAAAAACCGATCCCGGTGGTCGAGTCGATCCTGTACGCGGACGAACATCTGGTGGTGGCTGACAAGCCACATTTCCTGCCCGTGACCCCGGCGGGTGAATACGTCGAGCAGACCTTGCTGCGCCGCCTTATCCGTCGTCTGGATAACCCTCATCTGGTGCCGTTGCATCGCATTGACCGACACACGGCGGGACTGGTGCTGTTTTCCGCCAACCCGCAGAGCCGTTCGGCGTATCAGTCGCTGTTTCCAACGCGGCAGATCGAAAAGCGCTACGAAGCCATTGCCCCGGCACTGCCCGAGTTGAACTTTCCATTGGTCCATACAAGCCGATTGATCGATGGCGAGCCCTTCTTCCGCATGCAGGAAGGGCCGGGCGCCAGCAACACCGAGACGGCTGTGGAAGTTCGGGAAAAGAACGGCGACCTCTGGCGCTATGGGCTTTACCCGGTGACGGGCAAGAAGCATCAGTTGCGGGTGCACATGACCGCCCTGGGCGCCAGCATCTGCAACGACCCGTTTTATCCCGAGGTGCTCAAGGACGTGGCGGATGACTATGCCAATCCGCTGAAACTGCTGGCCCAGGGGTTGAAGTTCGTGGACCCGGTGACCGGAGAGGGCAGGGAGTTCGAGAGCGCAATCACGTTGCAATGGTGAGCGGTGCCTGTAGAAAAATCGAATTTATGCCCAGCTCTGCAGTCTTTTGATCAGGCGCCACGCCTGTGGCGTTCGATACCTCCCATGCAAGGAGATATTCATGAAACGCATTGTTTTCGCTGGAATGTTGATTTGCACCGCCATCCTGGCCTCTCCCGTATTCGCCGCAGACAATGACCTGTGCACCATCAAGCTCCAGGAGCTCAAGGACAAGGTCACCAGCCTGCCCGCCACGTCTGAAAACACCACCATGGAAATCAAGCGGATGCAGGCCAGCGCTGAAGCGGCCCGGGCCGCCAAGGATGACAAGAAATGCATCACCGAAGCCACGCAGGCACTGGCACGGGCGGATAAGCTGAACAATGAGCCGAACCCATAACTCGAGTTTTCCACAAGCAAAAAAATGCCCCGACAAGTCGGGGCATTTTCGTGTATCCGGTAGTCACCGCGAAGATTACAACTCTTTGACGGTACGAACCTGATCCTTGTTGATGCGGGTCTGCTTGCCATCCAGTTGTTCGAATTCGTAGAAGCCCGATTCGTCGTCGTAGTTTGGCGTGTCGACGGCCTGGATTTCGCGACCGTCATTCAAGGTGATCACGGTAGGCGATGCGCAACCGGCAAGGGTAGCGAGGCCCAATGCGAGCATGAAAGTGGCCAGGGTCCGTTGAGTCATGGAAGTGTCTCCGTAAATGAATTCTTTTGGTTACTGGGCTTGAGACGTAAACAGCGCGTGCAAGTTCCTTGGTATTCAGTCTGACACAGTGTCCGGCATGCTTAACAGTTCAGGCGTGTTGAGGTTGGCCAGGCGCGGATCGTTGTCGGGGCACTGCAATGCAGTAGCGCCCAGCTTGCGCATGAGTCGACCAGGGCTGCGTTCACCTTCCTTCCAGGCGGTTTCGAAATCAGCGCGCAGTGCCACTGGAATAATGCACAGTAACGGTTCCCAGTGGCCGTCATGGCGCAGCATCAAGGGTTTGTCGGGATGCTGGCTGGCGGCTTCGCGCATGCTGCTGAGCAGAGCCTGGTCTATGCGCGGGACATCACAAGGCAAGACTAGCAGATGAGTGTGACGGGCCGCGTTGAGACCGGCACGAATGCCCGCCAGTGGTCCGGGAAAGTCGCCTTCATCGTCATGGACCAATTGATCGGCGTAAGGCGCGTACTTTTCCAGGTTCCTGTTGCACGAGACGATCAGGTCATCGCTCAGCGCGCGTGTCTTGCGATGCAGATGGGCAATCAACGGTTCGCCATGCCATTCCAGCAATCCCTTGTCCTGGCCGCCCATGCGTTGGCCGCGGCCGCCTGCGAGGAGCAGAATGGAGCAGGGTGGCAACGCTGGGTTTGAAGTCATGGCAAGCCTCCATGGGGGCGGCGAAAAATGGGGTCGCTGTGATATAACACCGGGCTGTTTCTCCTACAACTGGACGAGCCTATGAAAGCCAAGGCTGATGTACCTTTCGCGCCGCTCAACATCGCGGTGCTGACGGTCAGCGACACCCGTACCCTGGAAACCGATACCTCAGGCCAGGTCTTCGTTGACCGCCTGACGGCTGCCGGACACAACCTGGCATGCCGGGTCTTGCTCAAAGATGATCTCTACAAGATTCGCGCACAAGTTGCCAACTGGATCGCCGACGAGGTCGTGCAGGTGGTGCTGATCACTGGCGGCACCGGTTTCACCGGTCGCGACAGTACTCCGGAGGCGGTGAGTTGCCTGCTCGACAAACAAGTCGATGGTTTTGGCGAATTGTTCCGTCAGATATCGGTGGCGGACATCGGCACATCGACTGTCCAGTCCCGCGCCTTGGCCGGCCTCGCCAACGGCACGCTGGTGTGCTGCCTGCCAGGGTCGACCAATGCCGTGCGAACCGGCTGGGACGGCATTCTTGGCGAGCAGCTGGATTCGCGCCATCGGCCGTGCAATTTCGTGACTCACCTGAAACAGGCGGCACCCTGTGAATCCCGCGGGTAAGCCGGGCAAGACCGGCAGCCTGATGCCGGTCGAGGTGGCCTTGGCGCGCTTGCTGGAAATGGCGGATGCCTCGCGGATCGTCGAGCGCGAGCGTTTGCCGTTGGCGCAGGTCCAAGGCCGGGTGCTGGCCGACGATCTGCTGTCCACCCTCGATCTGCCGCCCTGGCCCAATAGCGCGATGGATGGTTATGCCTTGCGCGTAGCTGACTGGAGCGCAGAGCCGCTGGTCGTCAGCCAGAAAGTGTTCGCCGGCCAGGCCCCTGCTGCGTTGACGCCAGGCACTTGTGCCCGAATCTTCACCGGCGCCCCTGTTCCGCCGGGTGCCGATTGCGTCGAGATGCAGGAGAACGCCGAAGTCCTGGCGGATGAACGTGTACGTTTCACCGAAAACCTGGTCATCGGGCAGAACATTCGTCCACAAGGACAGGAAACCACGGTTGGCGAACTGATCCTGCCGGCGGGCACACGGCTGGGGCCGATCGAACAAGGCCTGGCAGCCTCACTGGGATGTGCCGAGCTGGATGTGATCCGCAAGGTTCGCGTGGCGGTGCTGTCGACAGGGGATGAATTGATCGAACCGGGGCAGCCTCTGGGGCCGGGGCAGATCTACAACAGCAACAGAGTGTTGCTCTGCAGCTGGTTGCAGCGCCTGGGTTGCGAGGTGATCGACGCCGGAATTCTGCCGGATAACCTGGACACCACGCGCATGCGCCTGGGTGAGCTGGGGGATGTCGACCTGATCCTCTCGACGGGTGGCGTATCGGTGGGGGAGGCCGACTTCCTGGGCATGGCCCTGAGGGAGGAGGGCGAGCTGGCGCTGTGGAAGCTCGCCATCAAACCCGGTAAACCCCTGACCTTCGGCCACTTTCGTGGTGTGCCGGTGATCGGCTTGCCGGGCAATCCAGCCTCGACCCTGGTGACCTTTGCCTTGCTGGCAAGGCCTTATCTGCTGCGGCGCCTGGGTGTCCAGGAGGTGGAGCCGCTGAAGGTGCAAGTGCCGGCAGGGTTCGATTGGCCTAAGGCTGGTAATCGACGCGAGTACCTGCGCGGTCGCCTGGAAAGCGGCCAGGCCATCATCTACCACAATCAGAGTTCCGGTGTGCTGCGCAGCGCCGCCTGGGCCGATGGACTGGTCGAGGTCATGGAGGAGCGAACGCTGGTGGCAGGTGATAGTGTCTACTTCATCCCGCTGAGCGAAGTGTTGAGCTGATTCTGGCCGCCGCGCGTCAATGCAAGCCCGGTCGACTGAACCGGGTTTTGCATTCATGGCGCATCAGTGAGCCAGCAGGAGTGATACGACCTGGTCGAAACGGCTATTGGCGATCCAGCCCAGCAGCCCAAGGACAACGGCTGTACCGATCGCCGAATAGGCAAGCCTGTGCCTGATGGACCTGATGTCACTGCGAATCTTTTTCAGTTCGCCTCGCAGGGTTTCGAGGTGTGTCTCAAGCTCGTTGACGCGAGGTTGCATATCAACTTCTCCGCTGGATTGTGCTCTGCTGACGATTTCAGCTTGATGATTGGCCCGTTTCGTTGCGAGCGGCACCACCGGAATCACCGGTGACCTGATGTCATGGGGTTGCATTGCACATCCTTGTGTCTGTCCTGCTGATGACTGAAAACCGCTGACACAAAAGTGTACCAATCGCCTTTTCTGGTCAATTGAGCCAATTCCTCACGTTTTGTAAGAAAATTCTCCTTATTTGACTCCACTGTAAATAATTCAGTTTTTTGCGACTTTTCAGGAGCGTGGGAAGGTCACATATCCCATAGGCCATTCAATAATGGGAGTGACGACAATGAGCGAACGCAAGGCGCTGTTGATTTTGCATGGCAAGCAGGCGCTCAACGACGAGGTTCGGGCCGCCGTCGAGGGCAAGCGTGAACAAGGCTGGGAGCTGGCCGTTCGGTTGACCTGGGAAGCCGGGGATGCGCAACGGCTGGTGGGCGAAGCGCTGCAGGCGGGTTATCGGCAGATCATTGCCGGTGGTGGCGACGGCACCTTGCGTGATATTGCTGAAGCCATGGCCGGTCAGTCGCAGCAGGCCAGCCTGGTGCTGATGCCGCTGGGCACTGCCAACGATTTTGCCCGGGCTGCCGGCGTTCCACTGGAGCCGGATCAAGCACTGGCGCTTCTGGACGTTGCACCTAGCGCCATTGATCTAGGCGAAGTTGGCGGGCAGGTGTTCTTGAATATGGCTACCGGTGGTTTTGGCAGTCAGGTCACGGCCAATACCTCCGAAGAATTGAAGAAAGTCCTGGGTGGTGCGGCGTATCTGTTCACCGGCTTGTCGCGATTCAGTGAGTTGCATGCGGCATACGGAGAGTTGCAGGGGCCCGATTTCCACTGGAGTGGCGAGTTGCTGGCTTTGGGGATCGGTAACGGCCGGCAGGCTGGCGGTGGGCACGAGCTCTGCCCGCAGGCCCTGGCTGACGACGGGCTGCTCGACATCAGCATTCTGCCGGCCCCGCAGGAGCTGCTGGGCACCTTAAAGGACCTGCTGGCCGATGGCTTCGGAATCGACAACATGTTCGTTCGGGCGCGTCTGCCATGGGTTGAGATCAAAGCCTCGGAGGGCCTTTACATCAACCTCGATGGAGAACCGCTCGAGGGTGACAGCCTGCGTTTCTCGGCTCGTCCGGCAGCGCTGTGGGTGCATTTGCCCGAGCAGTCACCCTTGTTGAGCGGGACCGAGGCTGTCAGTCGTCAAGACTGATGATCTGTTCTCGTACGGCGAACAAGACCAGGCCGGCCACGTCAAAGATCTGCAAGCGCTTCATGACTTGCGATCGATGGGTTTCAACGGTCTTGACGCTCAGGCCCAGGCCGTTGGCGATTTCCCGGGTGGATTTGCCACGCACGATCAGCCGCAGGATTTCCAGCTGACGCGCAGTCAGGTTGTGCGAATCTGTCGGGTCCGCCTGGTGTTTCTGGGTTCGGGTCAATGCCTGGGTGATCACGGTATGGGCGATGGCCGGGCTCAGGTAGCGCTCATTGTTACGCAAGGCCTCCAGCGCGTGTTCCAGTTCGGTGGCCGTGGTGTCCTTGAGCAGATACCCATGGGCCCCCGATTCCAGGGCTTGCATGATGAGCGCCGGGTCGGTGTGCATCGACAGGATCAGGACCTTGCTCTGCGGGCGGACCCGCTTTAGCTGTTGCAAGGCTTCGAGGCCACCGGTCTGCTTCATGGAGATATCGAGCAGCACGATATCCGGGGACAGACGCTGGACCATTTCGAGCAGCTGCGAGCCATCGTTGGCCTCGCCGATTACCGCGTAGCCAGGAAGATCCAGCACCAGAGCGCGCACGCCAGCCCTGATCAGCGAGTGGTCATCCACCAGAAGCAAGTTACAAGTCAATGCATAACCTTATTCGTACTGGCCCGTTCGAACGCGCGAGGCGCCCATGGGAAGAGGGCTTCGATTTGGGTGCCTTTGCCGGGCTCGCTGGTCACGGTCAGCGTGCCGCCCAACTGCTTGATCCGTTCCGTCATCCCGGCCATGCCGCGTTGTCCTTCACGCCCCGGGTCGGTGGCGGGTACGAAACCCTGGCCATCGTCACTGATCATCAATGCCAGTCCCTGGGGCGTACGCTGCAGGGATACAAGCAGGTTTTGCGCTTCGGCATGGCGCAGTATGTTGGTGACGGCCTCCTGGGTGATGCGAAAGGCCGCCACTGCCATTTCTTCGGGAATGCCGGTCAGTCGTTGATGGCACTCCAGGCTCCAGTGCACCGGGGTGTTGCTCAGCGTCTTGAGCAGATGCGCCCGCAGGCTGGCTTCCAGCCCAAGGCTGGCCAGTTGTCGGGGGTTGAGGATGGCCGATACATCGCGAACCTTGGCGAGGGTCTCCTCCAGCGTGTCGCACAGCACCGAGCATTGCCCCTGGAGGTCTTCGGGCATCCTGCGCTTGAGCCAGTCACTTTGCAGTTTTGCCGCGGTCAGTAGCTGGCCAATGTCGTCGTGCAATTCTCGACTGAGGCGGTGACGTTCGTTTTCCTGGACTTGCAGCAACCGCTCGGCCAGCTCCTGAGGTTGGAACTTGATCGACTTGCGTGACAGGCGGTACTGCATCCAGACGCAGCCCAGGGCGGCAATATCCAGCACCAGCAGACCCAGCGGCAAAGGCGTGGACAGGCCATAGACCAACAGGCTGCCGAGTGTCGAGACGCCGCATAGCAACAACGTGAACCGGCGCGCGTTTTCCTGGGAGGGTGGCCACTGGGCGATTGACTTGAGGCTGGCGTACATAGCAGATGGAGCCAATGGATGTTCGCTGCGGGCTGATCGGTCATGTTCGCTGACAGATCAATGATTTTTTATGTCAGCTTCGACTTCAACGGTTTTTGTATAAGAAAAACCGGGGTCTTGTATAAGAAATCAAACCTGAAAATTGTTAGCTGAGTTGTATGCAATCGCGTTGTCGTTAATTGACGTCAACTAATCGGCGGCATAATACCACTTCGCAAACCATTGGTCGCGCCTGTGCTAAATGTCCGGAAGGTCAAGAAATAGCGGGCATGAACCTTAGATAACGGCGTCAAGGTTTCGATTATCCGCGTCGTTACAGTCAGAAAAAATCGGCTCAGGCAGGTGAACACGTTGTACAAGTCAAAGTAACTTGTATTGAGGTGTCGCTGGTAGATATGAAGTAGTCAATTGCGACAGGAATCTTGCGCGGCAGGCATATCCGCAGCTGACGTCTACTTGCGCAAAGTTAAGCCTGACGCTGCGAATAAGAAACGAGTGTGTACGGCCTGGAGTTAACCGGGGGGCGAAATTGACTCTGGCCGACCTGGAACGCGAAGGCTTCGATCAGGGAGGTCTGTTCAGTTTCATCGAGGCTCAGCTGACCGGTTTTCTGGTCAATCAGTTCAAGCTGCCAGGCGATCAGTGTCAGGCAGTTCTTGAGCGCATCCAGGGCCTCATCGTGCAGTGCCATGTGGATGTGGGCGTGACTGAGCAGGCCATGAATGTGTAATGAAAACTCTGACACGGCCGCGAGGGCAAGAGCATCCGCCTTGCAGGCCAGTTTGAGCAGGGTGCTGAGCATGCAGTCTATGGCGTCCGGGTCATTGCTGATCAATTGCAGATGACTCAGGCATTCTTCGGTCCTGGCCAGCAATGTTTCAGCCTCGACGAGAAACTCCGGAATACGCTGGGCCCACTCGTTACGATTGTTCGGCATGCTTATCTCCACAACGTCATGTCAAATGAGGAGGGTGTCATGTGTGTCGACGAGGACGATCCATACCTGTTGTCTTGAGTTCGTCTGTACGGCTCAAGGGTGGGCTGAACGCTTGAAAGGGCGTTGGGCCACTGGTTTGCAATCGCAGACAAATGCCCGACTCCATTCATGCAATGAGAATGGCATCACATTAATGGCTATTGGATAGTGCGAATATCAGGTTGCACCTGATTGTTGCTAGGGGAATCCCTTACGGTGGGGAACCAACTGCGCAAACTACGGTCGCGGCGAGAAGAATGCAGCGGATGAAATGACAAGGCCAGTAAAGCATGATGTTAATTTGACATCAATGCCCGGGCGTGGCATTTGCCAAGGGGTCAAGGTCCGGCAATAGCAGCCGATACCCCTCTATCCAGTGAATTCATCCGAACAAGCCCAGGAGTGATTGATGGCCGGCATTCTCGATACGGTAGACCAGCGTACGCAACTTGTGGGTGAGAATCGCCTGGAAATTCTCATGTTCCGCCTTGCCGGGCGGCAATTGTTCGCGATCAACGTGTTCAAAGTGCAGGAAGTCCTGCAACTGCCGAAGTTGACCCTGATGCCCCAGCGCCACCCCTTCGTGTGCGGCGTGGTCAATCTGCGCGGCCAGACCCTGCCGGTCATCGACCTGTCCCAGGCTATCGGCATGCGTGCGCTGGTGCCAGGCCCTGGCAGCACGATCATCGTCACCGAGTACAACCGCTCGGTCCAGGCCTTCCTGGTCGGGGGCGTGGACCGTATCGTCAACATGAACTGGGAGGCAATCCTGCCGCCGCCGAGCAGCGCCGGTCGGCAACATTACCTGACCGCTATCAGCAAGGTGGATGATCAGTTGGTGGAGATCATCGACGTCGAGAAAGTCCTCGCCGAAATCGTGCCTTACAACGCCAGGGTCTCCCGGGAAAAACTCGAAGATCCGGTGCTGGAACGCGCCCGTGGCCGCGAAGTGCTGCTGGTGGACGACTCAAATGTGGCCCTGGCGCAGTTGCGCGATACCCTGGGGCAACTGGGCGTGAAGATGCACATCGCCAGCGATGGCTTGAAGGCACTGAACATGCTCAAGGCCTGGGCGGACACAGGCGTCAACATGACCGACAAACTGCTGATGGTATTCACCGACGCGGAAATGCCGGAAATGGACGGCTATCGCCTGACCACCGAAATCCGCAACGATCCGCGGCTGCGTGGCCTTTATGTGGTGCTGCACACGTCCCTGTCCGGCAGCTTCAACGAGTCAATGGTGAAGAAGGTTGGCTGTGACGACTTTCTTTCCAAGTTTCAGCCGGACAAGTTGGTTGATGTGGTGCGTCAGCGTTTGGTGCGGGATGTGGTGCCGGCCTGACAGCTGGCCTCTGGACAACGCGGTTACTAAACAGCGCGCGTCATCGTTGACGTCCTTCGCTGGCAAGCCAGCTCCTACAGTGGATCGGGTATGGCCGCGATAGATGGGGCGGCTGTCGGGCCGCCATCGTGGCAATGCGGCGACCTTTGATTCGCTGATCAAGCTCGTATAGGGTGGCGTTTTTGTCCATCAGGGAGTTGGTCATGTTGCGTCTGAGCGCGCTGTATCGTTATCCGTTGAAATCCGGCAAAGGCGAGATCCTGCAGCAGGTCGGCCTCGACAAGCTGGGCCTGGACGGTGATCGACGCTGGATGCTGGTGGATGAAGCCAGTGGGCGTTTCCTGACTCAGCGCGCAGTGGCGCAGATGAGCCAGCTGTCGGCGTTGTGGAATGCCGAAGGTGGCTTGACCCTCAACGCCCCCGGCCATTCGCCGATCGAGGTCGCCTTGCCCGCCAGTGACGCTCAATTGCGTGGCGTGACCATCTGGCGTGACAGCTTGCGCGTACCCGATGCCGGCGACGCGGCGGGTGCCTGGGTCAGTCGGTTCATCGGCAAGCCGACGCGCCTGGTGCAGGTGCCGCTGGATCGTGCACGGATCACCGAATCGGGTTATGGCAGGGACGACGATCAGGTGGCCTTCGCCGACGGCTACCCGCTGTTGCTGATTGGCCAGGCGTCGCTGGAAGACCTGTCGCAACGCGTCGGCCGCCCGCTGGAAATGCTGCGTTTCCGGCCAAACCTGGTGATCGAGGGCTGCGAGGCGTATGCCGAGGATGGCTGGAAGCGCCTGCGCATTGGCGATGTCGAGTTCCGCGTGGTCAAGCCCTGTTCACGCTGCATCATGACTACCGTCGATCCGCAAACCGGCGAGCGTAGCGCTGACCGCGAACCCTTTGCCACCTTGCAGAAGTACCGTACCGAAGCCAATGGCGCGATGTTCGGGCAGAACCTGGTCAACGACGGTAATGGCTGGCTCGAAGTCGGCATGCCGGTTACCGTTCTCGAATAAACGCCCTTCAATGAAAAATGCCCGTGTCGATGGACACGGGCATTTTTTTCGCGGTAAACCCGGGGTTTTAGCCGCGGTATTCGCACAGGTAGGCCGTGTCGACGGCCACTTTGAGCTGGAACTTGCTGTTGGCAGGCACGTTGAACTGGCTGCCGGCAGCGAAGGTTTCCCAATCGGTGCTGTCCGGGAGCTTGACGGTCAGGGCGCCGGATACCACGTGCATGATTTCACGCTGGCTGGTGCCGAATTCGTATTCGCCCGGGGCCATGACGCCGATGGTCGCTGGACCTTCGGCAGTGCCAAAGGCGATCGACTTGACGGTGCCGTCGAAGTACTCGTTGACTTTAAACATGGGCGATTCCTCGAAAAGGGCTTAAAAGGGCCGGCCAGTATGCACAAGGCCCAAGGCCGAGTCACCTCTCTAGAGCGGCAGGACAAGGGGCAACAGGCGTGCGGTATTGCGCGCGTCTTCCAGCGCCCGGTGTTGCTGGCCGGTGAACTGCAGCCCCGCCAGCTGCAGGGCGCCGTTGAGCCCCAGCGGTCGTTCCAGGCGCCGGGCCTTGGCAAAGCGCTGTTTGAGGTTCATGTGCGGCACGTTGCTCAAAACGCTGTCGAAGGGCAGGCGCTGCCATTCCTGGAGCAACTGTTTGCGATCGTAGTCGCCCCAGCTGACCCAGCCTTCAAGCCGTGAGTGGTGCTGGCCCAACCAGCGTTCGAATAACGGCCAGACCTCGCCCAGGGGCTGTGCGGCATCGATGTTGGCCTGGGTGATGTGCGTCAGCTCCCGGCAAAACGGCGTCAACAGGGGGCGGCGCAACGGGCGCACGAAACGCTGGAAGTAATCCAGCTCGCGGCCTTTGCGATCCACCAGGGTGGCACCGATTTCGATGATTTCCATTTCCGTTATGGGCCAACCACCCTCATCTGTGGTGGCTTCCAGATCAATGACCAACCAGTGAGGCATCGCAGGGTTCCCGGTATCCGCGTGCTGATAGGGCTTGAGCGTAGCCAAACCCGATAGTTACGCCTAGCGACTTATTCGACCTCCAACAAAATCTGACGGTTTTTCACCTGATCGCCGATTTGTACCTGCAAGCGCTTGAGCACGCCGTCGATGCCTGCCTTGAGCGGGTGTTCCATTTTCATCGCCTCCAGCACCACCAGCAATTGGCCTTTGCTGACCTTGCTGCCTTCACTGACCAGCACGTCGATGACCGCACCGTCCATGGGCGCCTTGAGGGTGCCGCAGCTGACGTTGGCCTGGCTGCGAACCGGTGCTTGAGTGCGATCCACCAGTTGCAGGCTGCCGGGGCGGGTGAATAGCCAGAGTCGTCCAGTTTCGAGACGGTAGGCATGACGTTGGCGGATGCCGTCGATTTCCAGGGTGGCCCAGCGACCATCGCACTCGATGACGTTCAGGTTGAGCATCTGTGTGGCGACTTGAATCCGGTACGGTTGCCCTGGCACCGTGTTGAGTTGCACGGGCCAGTCCTGACCCTCCAGGCCGATGCGGTAGTGCAGCGGCACACTGGCGTTGTTGCGCCAACCGGCCAGCGCGGCCGGATGAGTCCGTGCCGACCCGTGATAGAACAGCGCCGCCGCAATCGCCAGCGTTTCGGCGCTGGGTACATGGGCCTGCAGGCAGGCATGGTCGGTGAAATGGGTCGTAATGAACCCGGTGCTGAATTCGCCACTGATGAACTGCGGATGTTGCAGCAGTCCGGCCAGCAACCGCTGATTGCTTGGCAGGCCCAACAGGACGCTGTCCTGCACCGCGCGCAGCAGCTTGCGTCGGGCTTCTTCACGGGTCGCGCCGTGGGCGATGATCTTGCCCAGCATCGAATCGTAGAACGGGCTGACGTGCTGCCCTTGCGTCAGCCCATGGTCGATGCGTACGCCGCTCTGCAGCGCCGGTTCCCAGGAGGCGATGCGCCCGGTTTGCGGAACAAAGCCCTGCGCCGGGTCTTCGGCGTACAAGCGCACTTCCATGGCGTGACCGCTGATTAGCACCTGCTCCTGGCGCAACGCAAGCGGCAGACCTTCGGCCACGTGCAGTTGCCAGGCCACCAGATCCAGCCCGGTGATCAGTTCGGTGACCGGGTGTTCCACCTGCAGCCGGGTGTTCATTTCCAGGAAATAGAACTGTCCGCGGGCATCGAGGAGGAATTCCACGGTACCGGCGCCGACGTAGTTCACCGCACGACCGGCCTTGAGCGCCGCTTCGCCCATGGCCTGGCGCAGCTCGGCGGTCATGATCGGGCAGGGCGCTTCCTCGATGACTTTCTGATGGCGGCGCTGGATGGAACAATCGCGTTCGCCCAGGTAGATGAGGTTGCCTTGGTGATCGCCGAACAGTTGCACCTCGACGTGACGCGGGTCGATCAATGCCTGTTCGAGGATCAGTTCATCGCTGCCGAATCCATGCAGGGCTTCGGAGCGTGCGGTGCGGATCTGCGCCAGCAACTCGCCGGCATCGTGCACCAGGCGCATGCCACGTCCACCGCCGCCGGCACTGGCCTTGATCATCAGCGGGTAGCCGATGCGTTCGGCTTCGCGGCTGAGCGTCGCGTCGTCCTGTTCGGCGCCCTGATAGCCGTTGATGCAGGGCACACCGGCGTCGAGCATGGCGAGTTTCGACAGCCGTTTGCTGCCCATCAGTTCGATGGCTTCGGGGCTGGGCCCGATGAAGGTGATGCCGGCGTCCTGGCAGGCGCGGGCGAAACCGGCATTTTCCGAGAGGAAACCGTAGCCCGGATGGATGGCGTCGGCCCCGGTACGTCGGGCCGCGTCGATGATCGCCGGGATGTTCAGGTAGGACTGTTGCACCGGGGCCGGGCCGATGTTTACCGCTTCGTCGGCCATGTGCACGTGCAGGGTGTCGGCGTCGGCATCGCTGAAGACGGCGACGGTGCGGTAGCCCAGGACCTGGGCGGTGCGCTGGATGCGGCAGGCGATTTCACCGCGGTTGGCGATCAGGATCTTGCTGAATCCGGGCATGTTCTATTCCCTGGGTTTTTGCGGTGAATGTGAGGGCCTCTTCGCTGGCAAGCCAGCTCCTACAGGGGATGAGTGGTCGACGCAGACCCTTGTAGGAGCTGGCTTGCCAGCGAAGCTTCAAGGGGCCCACCCCGGCTTGCGCTTTTGCACGAAGGCCAGGGTTCCCTCGACGCCTTCAGCCCCGGTCACCGCTTCGCTGAACCACTCGGCCGCCTGATCCAGCAGCTCATCCGACGGCTGGCCCACACTGGCCAGCAACAGTTTCTTGGTCGCCGCATTCGCCCCCGGCGCACAACACAACACATGGGCCAGCACCTCATCGAGCCGCTCGGCCAACGCCTGGGCATCGTGCTCGACAAAATGCACCAGCCCCATCCGCCGCGCCTGGATGCCGTCGAAACGTGCCGCCGTCAGGGCCAGCCGGCGTGCCTGGGTCAGGCCGATGCGCTGGACCACGAACGGCGCGATCTGCGCTGGCAACAGGCCGAGGCTGGTTTCCGGCAGGCCGAACTGCGCCTGGTGATCGGCCAGGGCAATGTCGCTGACACAAGCCAAACCGAAGCCACCGCCGAGCACCGCGCCTTGCAATACCGTGATCACCACTTGCGGCGCATGCTGCACTTCTTGCAGCAACGCACCGAACAGTCGATTCAGATCGCGGTGCGCGCCGGGGCCCTGGGCACGCGCATTGGCCATGTCCTTGATGTCGCCGCCGGCACAGAAGTGTCCGCCGGCACCGCCGATCACCAAGGCCCGAATTGCCCGGTCATCGTGCACCGCCGCCAGCACCGCACGCAGCTCGCTGACCATTTGCAAGCTCATGGCGTTGCGACTGTCGGGTCGATTGAGCGTGATGTGCAGCACAGCGTTGTGCAGTTCGAGCAGCAGGGTCTGGCAAATCGGCAGGGTACTCATTTCTTTTTCCCCGGCAGGATGCCCATGAGCTTGCAGATGATCCCCAGCATGATTTCGTCCGCGCCGCCGCCGATCGACACCAGGCGCACATCGCGGTAGGCGCGGGCCACCGGGTTGTCCCACATGAAGCCCATGCCGCCCCAATATTGCAGGCAGCTGTCGCTGACCTCGCGGCCCAGGCGACCGGCCTTGAGCTTGGCCATGGACGCCAGGCGCGTGACGTCCTGGCCCTTGATGTATTGCTCGGTGGCTTGATAGACCAGCGCCCGCAGGCATTCGATCTCGGTTTGCAGTTCGGCCAGGCGAAAGTGAATGACCTGGTTGTCGATCAACGCACTGCCGAAGGTCTTGCGCTCCTTGCAATATTCGATGGTGCTGTCGACGCAATACTCCAGTCCCTTGATCATGTTGGCCGCACCGAACAGGCGTTCCTCCTGGAACTGCAGCATCTGCATCATGAACCCCGCGCCTTCATGGCCGATGCGGTTGCGCTGTGGCACCCGTACATTGTCGAAAAACACCTGGGCGGTTTCCGAGCTGCGCATGCCCAGTTTGTCCAGGTGCGAGCTGAGGCTGATGCCGGGGCTGTTCATCGGCACCATGATCAGCGATTTGTTGATGTGCGGTTTGTCGTCCGAGGTGTTGGCCAGCAGGCAGATGAAGTCGGCGCTCGGCGAGTTGGTGATCCACATCTTGCTGCCGTTGATCACGTAATCGTCGCCGTCCTTGCGCGCGCTGGTTTTCAAGCCGGCCACGTCGGAGCCGGCGCCGACTTCGGAGACGCCGATACAGCCGACTTGCTCGCCGCTGATGGCCGGGCGCAGGAACTCATCGCGCAGCTCATCGGAGCCGAAGCGGGCAAGGGCCGGGGTGCACATGTCGGTCTGCACGCCGATCGACATGGGAATCCCGCCGCAATGAATGGTGCCGAACTCTTCGGCGGCGACGATCGAATAGCTGTAGTCCAGGCCCATGCCGCCGAACTTTTCCGGTTTGGAAATGCCCAGCAGGCCCAGGTCGCCGGCCTTGCGAAAGATCTCGTGGATCGGAAAACGCCCGGCCTTTTCCCATTCCTCTACGTGCGGATTGATCTCGTGGTCGACGAATTGGCGAACGGTGCGACGCAGTGCTTCGTGTTCCTGGGTGAAGATCATTTTTATTGTTCTCCTGACGAATCTGATCGCTGATCGGGACGCCGCGCGTCCCTGGCTGCGTTCCCACGCGGAGCGTGGGAACGATCACCGGGCTACACCAAAACTGTTGGCTTGCAGCGGCCGCACCTCGGCCTCCTGACAGATATCGAGTAAGTAACCGAGCAGGGTCCGGGTATCCCTTGGATCGATCAGCCCGTCGTCCCACAGATTGGCGCTGCCATAGAGCGCCGTGGACTGGCTGTCGAGTTTCTGTGCGGTGACCTGTTCGAGCATATCGAGCATTTTCGGGTCAGGCACCAGGCCGTCCTTGGCCTGCTTGGCCTCGGTGACGATGCGCAGCACTTTGCCCGCCTGGGCGCCGCCCATCACGGCGGTGCGGCTGTTGGGCCAGGCGAAGATGAAGCGCGGGTCCAGGCCACGGCCGCACATTGCGTAGTTGCCGGCGCCATAGGAGCCGCCCACGACGATGGTCAGTTTCGCCACCCGCGCATTGGCCACGGCCTGGATCATCTTGGCGCCGTGCTTGATCACCCCTTGCTGCTCCGATTCGGTGCCGACCATGAACCCCGTGGTGTTGTGGAAAAACAGCAGCGGCGTCTGGCTCTGGTCGCACAGCTGAATGAATTGCGCCGCCTTGCTCGCACCCTTGGGCGTGATCGGACCGTTGTTGCCGATGAACCCGCAGGCGTGCCCGTTGATTTTCAATTGACCGCAAATGGTCTGCTGATCGAACTCGGCCTTGAACTCCAGGAAGTTAGAGCCGTCGGCGATTCGGGCGATGATTTCGCGCACGTCGTAGGGCTTTTTCGGATCATCGGGGATCAAGCCGAGCAATTCGTCGATGGGGTACAGCGGCTCCTGCCATTGCCTGGCTGGCAACACCGGCAAGCGCGTGTTCCAGGGCAGCAGGCTGACGATCTCGCGCACTTGTCGAACGCCGTCGGCATCGTTCTCTGCCAGGTATTCGGCGGTGCCGGCGGTTTGCGCGTGCATTTCGGCGCCACCCAGTTCCTCGTCAGTGGCGACTTCACCGGTGGCCGCTTTCAACAGCGGCGGGCCGGCCAGGAACAGCTTGGCCTTGCCGCGTACCACCACCACATAGTCCGACAGTCCCGGCTGGTAGGCGCCGCCGGCCGTCGCCGAGCCATGGACCACGGTAATTTGCGGCAGGCCCATGGCCGACATCCGTGCCTGGTTGGCAAAGGTGCGCGCGCCTTCGACGAAAATCTCCGCCGCATAATTGAGGTTGGCGCCGCCGCTCTCGGCGAGGGTAATCACCGGCAGTTTGTTTTCCATGGCGATCTGTTGCAGGCGCAGGGACTTTTTCAGGCCCGAGGGGGAAATGGTGCCGCCCTTGATCGCACTGTTGTTCGCCACCACCAGCACCCGCACACCCGACACGTAGCCGATCCCGGCGATCAAGCCGCCGCCGGCCGAACTGCCGTCTTTGTCATCGTGCAGCTTGTAGCCGGCCAGGCTCGCCAGTTCGAGAAACGGTGCGCCAGGGTCGAGCAACAGGTTGAGGCGGTCACGGGGCAGCAATTGACCGCGTTTTTCGAACCTGGGCCTGGCGTCGGCGGCCTTGTCCAGCAGGTTCTGTTCAAGGTGGCGGACCTGCTCGACTGCGCCCAGCATGGCCGCGCGATGGCGGGCGTACTGTTCGCTGTGGGGATCGAGTTGCGACTGGATCACCGGCATGGCTTATTCCTTGTCCTTGAGCACATCGGGCAAGTACGCGCGGTGGAAGCCGTTGTACGACTCGCTGTGGGTCGCCTTGTGGATCGGCCACGCCCGCCCGCCGAGGCTGGCTGCACCGTCGATGCGCAGGGTGCTGCCGCTGATGAACGCCGCGGCCGGGCTGAGCAGGAAAACGATCGCCGCGCTGACTTCCGATTCGGTGCCGATGCGCTTGAGCGGAACGTGTTCACGCAAGGTCGGAATCACCGCCTTGAACGCACCTTCGTAGGTGTCCATGCCGCTGGACGCGATCCAGCCCGGTGCCACGGCGTTGACCCGGACCCCGGCGTGACCCCATTCGAAGGCCGCGGTCTTGGTCAGGTTGTCCATGCCCGAGCGCGCTGCGCCCGAGTGACCCATGCCGGGCATGCCGCCCCACATGTCGGCGAGCATGTTGACGATGGCGCCGCCGTGCTTGCTCATGGACTGGTTAAACACTTCCCGGGCCATCAGGAATCCGCCCAGCAGGTTGGTACGCATTACCGTTTCGAAACCTTTCTGGTTGATCGAGGCCAGTGGCGAGGGGTACTGGCCACCAGCGTTATTGACCAGGCCGTGAATCGGGCCGTACTTGCGGATCAGTTCGCTGACCAGGTGCGTGACCGCTTCTTCCTCACGGATATCGCAGGTGCTCCAGTCAGCCTTGCCGCCATCTTCGGCAATTTCGGCGGCAACGGCTTTCAGCTTGTCGGCCTTGCGCCCGACCAGCAGTACATGGGCACCGAGGGCCGCCAGTTCGTGAGCGGTGCAACGGCCGATGCCACTGCCACCCCCGGTGACGATGACGGTCTGGCCGGCAAACAGATCGGCTTTGAAAATCGAATCGTAGGCCATGGCGGCAATCCTCTAGTTGACCTGGTCGGCGATGCGCTGAGGCACCGGAATCTGGATTTCCAGCAACTGCTGGGCGAAGGCCTTGCCCTGCGGATCGATCCTCAGGCTGGCCACGCCACCGCCACCCAGGGCGTTTTCCAGGAGGAAATTCAGGCTGTGGGTGGCGGGCAAGTACCAACGCTCGACACGCCCGTGGATCGGGTCGAGGACGTGACTCATCCAGTCGACGATCACCTCCGGGGTCAGGGCCTCGGCGATCCACGGCAGGTACTGCGGGTCGCGGGCCATGACACCGATGTTGCTGTGGTTGCCCTTGTCGCCCGAGCGGGCGACCGCGAGCTTGACCAGGGCGACGCTGGCGTCGGCCGGGCCCGAAGGCCTGGGTGGCTCGACGGGCACCGGCAAGTCGGTGCTGTCGAGCACATCAAGGGTGGGCAGGGCGCAGGGGTGGCGCTGGCCCATGAGATCAATTTCCAGCGTACAGGCGGTTTTGTCGATCAGGAACGAAAACAAGCGGATCAGCGGATACACCGTTGGCCGGCCACCGACAATTCCGGTCAGCCCCGGCGCCATGCCGGTGGCGGCCTGGGCGATTTCCCGGGAGAACAGGATCAGGGCCTGTTTAAGCGGATGGCGCACCGCGAGCTTGATCACCACTTCGCGGCTGTCCTGGCGCTGGCCGTGGGGACCGTAGGTGGCTTCACTGCCGAGCAGTTCGATGTTCACTTCACTGTAGGGCGCCCAGCCACGCTGGCTGAACATCTGTGAGGTCTTGTTGATGATGGCTTGACTGACACGCCGGGCCTTGTCCACCGCATCGATGCCCGCGATCAGGCAACTGGCGGTGCAGCGGAAACCATCGGGGTAGGTGGCGCTGACCTTGTACTGGGCGGTGGGCGGCAAGCCTTTTGCGCCATGCACCCTGACCGCATTTTTGCCTTGTTGCACGAGTTTGACCTGAGTGAAATCGCAGATCACGTCGGGCAGCAGATAAGCCCGGGGGTCACCGATTTCATAGAGCATCTGTTCGCCCACGGTCAACGGAGTGACCAGTCCGCCGCTGCCTTCGGGCTTGCTGACGATGAACTGGCTGTCGGCACTGACTTCAACGATGGGAAAGCCAATGTGCTCGTAGTCGGGCACATCGCGCCAATCGGTGAAGTTGCCGCCGGTGCACTGGGCACCGCATTCAATGATGTGCCCGGCCAGCGCCGCCTGGGCCAGTTTGTCGTAGTCGTGCCACGACCAGCCGAACTCATGCACCAGCGCCGCACTGACCACGGCACTGTCGACCACGCGCCCGGTGATCACGATGTCCGCACCCAGGTGCAGGGCTTCGACGATGCCGGGCGCGCCAAGGTAGGCGTTGGTCGAGACACACATCGGTGGCAGGGGGGCGGCGCTGAACATTTCGTGAATGCCAAGGCTGCTCAGTTGCTTGAACTGCGATTGCAGGTCATCACCCGACAGGACGGCGATCTTCAATGCCACTCCGGCCTTGTCGCAGGCCGCTTGCAGGGCGGCGGCACAGGCTTGCGGATTGACGCCGCCAGCATTGCTGATGACACGAATTTTCTGTTCGGCGAGTTGGGGGAGGAGAGGGCCGAGGACTTCGACGAAGTCACTGGCGTACCCGGCCTGGGGATCTTTCAGCCGGGCACCGGCCATGATCGACAGGGTGATTTCGGCCAGGTAGTCGAAGACCAGATAGTCCAGGTGCCCGTCTTCCACCAGTTGCGCGGCGGCGGTCGAGGTGTCGCCCCAGAAGGCGCTGGCGCAACCGATGCGAATCGTTCTTGGCGCAGTCAACTCCATAACTACCTCCGGCAACAATGCTTGGAGACTACCAAGCAAGCGCTTGGTTTGTAAACGGCTGAACTATCTTCGACCCGAGCGCTTGCTTGGTTGTCGCCAGTTGCTTAAATTGCCAGCGCAACCCCAATGTTTTCGCGGGGAGGGCGGCATTGGATTGATCGACTGTAGGAGAGAACGGGTGGATGAGCAAAAAGCCTTGAGCGTCATGCGCGAGTTGGTCGACAACGGGCAATTGACCGACCCGGACAGCGCCCGTGGCAAGCTGCTGCAAGTGGCGGCCCACCTGTTTCGCAACAAGGGTTACGAGCGCACGACCGTGCGCGACCTGGCCGGTGCCGTGGGCATCCAGTCGGGCAGTATTTTTCATCACTTCAAGAGCAAGGACGAGATCCTGCGGGCGGTGATGGAGGAGACCATTCGCTACAACACCGCCTTGATGCGGGCGGCCATCGCCGAGGCGGGCGACGTGCGCGAGCGGGTCCTGGCGCTGATCCGCTGCGAATTGCAGTCGATCATGGGCGGCAGTGGCGAGGCCATGGCCGTGCTGGTCTACGAGTGGCGGTCGCTGTCCGAGGAGGGCCAGGCCCAGGTCCTGGCGTTGCGCGATATCTATGAAGATATCTGGCTGCAGGTGCTGGGTGAAGCCAAGAGCGCCGGTTTTATCCGCGGCGATGTGTTTATCACCCGGCGCTTCCTGACTGGGGCGCTGTCCTGGACCACCACCTGGTTTCGTGCCGGTGGCAGCATGAGCCTGGATCAACTGGCCGAGGAGGCCTTGATTCTGGTACTCGCGGGAAAATAAGGCGCGGGGCGGCAGGAAACTGGCTAACTGGGCGAAACCGCCTAGCTTCAATGCATTGATGCAGTATTTCGGGGAGTGGGTTGTTTTGATGTCTTCGCCAATTCGGACGGCTTCGCGGCTTTTACTGGCGGTGCTCGCGGCGTCATCGGTTCTGCCAACCCAGGCCGCACAACTGGTGCGTATCGGTGCCGCACATTTTCCGCCCTACACCGTGCGCCCGGAGTCCGGGGCCGATACCGGCCTGTTGCCGCAATTGGTCGAGGCTCTCAATAACCAGCAAAGCGACTACCGGTTCGTGTTGGTACCCACTTCCATTCCCCGCCGCTTTGGCGACTTCAAGCAAGGCCGGGTGGACATGGCCATCTTCGAAAACCCCAACTGGGGCTGGAAGGACATTCCCCACGCCAGCGTCGACATGGGCCTGGAAGATGCCGAAATCTTCGTCGCCCAGCGCCTGCCGGAACGCCAGCAAAGTTACTTCAGCGACCTCAGCGGCAAGCGCCTGGCGTTGTTCAGCGGCTACCACTACGAATTCGCCAACTTCAATGCCGACCCCAAGTACCTCGCCACTCACTACAACGCCACATCGACCTACTCCCATGACAGCAACCTGCTGATGGTGCTGCGTGGGCGCGCCGATGTCGCCCTGGTCACGCGGTCCTACCTGAGCGACTACTTTCTGCGCAACCAGCAGGTCGCCGCAGAGTTACTGGTGTCCGAGCGCGTCGACCAGATCTATCACCACTACGCCATCTTGCGCCCGGCCGCCCCGATCAGCGGCGAGGCCTTTGGCAAGTTGCTGCAAGGATTGCGCGACAATGGCCAGATGCTGAAGATTTTCGACCCCTATAAAATCGCGGTTTTGCCAGCGCCGGATCACTGAGCGGACACCGCAAGTCGCGTATTGGTTAAATTTCCCCGCCCGGCTCACGTCAACCGTTGACCTGTCGACGAATCGTGAGCCTGACCCATGTCCAATGCGAATGTCCTGCCTCTGCCAAACGGCAGCCGTCTTGTAGCCGATGAAACCGAAACCGGGCTGAGCCTGAGCCTTGAAGGCCAGCCGCTGATCCAGCTGCGCCTGACCCGTGAGCCCGAGTTGCAGTTGCAATTGCCCGAGGGCGCTGCACGCCTCGACAGCCGAGCCGCCTGGGCCACGTGTTACGGGTTGTTCGCCCGTGACCCTGGCTGCCAGCGACTGCTCTGGCAACTCGATGAAGCGCCGGCTGAAGCCATGCTCAGCGCCTTGCTGGTCCCTGCCGAAACGGCCGGCCAGTATCGTAGCGAACGCACACTGTTCTGGCAGTTACCGCAGCCTTGGCTGGGTCATTCGCCGATGGGTTGTTACCCGCAGCAGATGGTTGTCAGTGACGGCAAGCATCACCCGCTACGCCCGCCCAAGCCTAGGGGCGAGGTGTATCGGCGTTTCGATGCCCGGCTGGGGGCGTGGATTTCCCTGCGCACGGTGGACATCGACGAGGATCTTGGGCGTTTCAATCGCTGGCAGAACAGCCCGCGAGTGGCGAGTTTCTGGCAGGAGCAAGGCAGTCTCGAGCAGCATCGAGAGTACCTGAGCAAACTCCAGGACGATCCCCATACCCTGACCTTGATCGGCTGTTTCGACGATCAGCCGTTTGCCTACTTCGAAGCCTACTGGGCCAGGGAAGACCGCATCGCGCCGTTCTATGGGGCGGATGCCTACGACCGTGGCATTCATATGCTGGTGGGGGAAGAACAGCACCGGGGGCCGCACAAGGTAGCGAGTTGGCTGTCGGCGCTGGTGCACTACCTGTTTCTCGATGATCCACGTACCCAGCGGGTGGTCGCCGAGCCCCGTGCCGACAACACGAAGATGATCGGCTACATGCAGGGGCAGGGGTTTTATTGCCAGAAGGAATTCGACTTTCCGCACAAGCGTGCAGCATTGATGGCGCTGGAGCGCGAGCGGTTTTTTGATCGCTGTTCGTTGACCTGAACCGGGGCAACCGCAGAAAAATCGTCCGAACGCCATGGGCGGCTTCGGACGATTTCGCCGCTAGCGGTCCTGCGCTTCCTTGGCGTCCATTTCCGCATTGCGTTCGGCGACGCGCTTGCGCTGTTCATCGGTCAGCTCAACCTTGTGGGCGGTGTCGCGCAGCATCATCAGACCGCCAACGATAGAGCCAATGGCCACTACCAGAATCAACCAGGCATACCAGGGCATGGGACCTCCTTGAAAGCCGGTCGGCGGGAGAGGGCTTCGCCTGCCGAACGTGCATACCACTTTGAGCGATTGGATTTCGCAGTGGTTCCATTCTATGCCTGTTCTGCGTCGATCACCCCTGCGATGTTTCCTGCCCCCTTCGCGAGCAGGTATTTGCAGTGTCTGGCCGAACCCATTCCCTGTGGGAGCGAGCCTGCTCGCGAAGCGGCCAGCCAGGACAACACTGTAACCAAGGCGTAATCCCACTCTTTACGCCTTCTTTATGCCCCGCGCGCGCCCTCGGTCTCGTTCCTTTACAGCCTCCCTGCCGACAATACCTCCACACGCGGCAATACGCCGTAACACGGAGAACTTCCATGAGCGTTCTGGACGGAGTGTCACTGCTGCTGGCAGTGGGACTGTTCATTTATCTGTTGGTTGCGCTGTTGCGCGCGGACCGGAACTAGGAGCGGCTATGCACAGTTATGACTATTGGCTGATCCTGGCGTTTTTCGCCCTGGTATTGGTCCCGGCACCGTTCCTGGGTCGGTTCTACTACAGGGTCATGGAAGGCCAGCGCACCTGGCTGACGCCGATCCTGGGGCCCGTGGAGCGCGGTTGCTATCGCCTGGCCGGCGTCGATCCACAGGCCGAGCAGAGCTGGCAGAAGTACACCCTGGCCTTGCTCGCCTTCAACCTCGCCGGTTTCCTGTTGCTGTTCGCGATCCTGCTGTTCCAGGACCACTTGCCGCTGAACCCGCAAAACCTGCCGGGCCAGGAGTGGACGCTGGCGTTCAACACCGCCGTCAGCTTCATGACCAACACCAACTGGCAGGGCTACAGCGGCGAAGCATCGTTGAGCTACCTGAGCCAGATGGTCGGCCTCACCGTGCAGAACTTCGTCAGCGCGGCCACCGGCCTGGCAGTACTGGTTGCCCTCTGCCGCGGCATCGGTCGCAAGTCCTCGGCGTCGCTGGGTAACTTCTGGGTCGACATGACTCGCGCCACCCTCTACGGCCTGCTGCCACTGTGCCTGCTGCTGGCGCTGTTCCTGGTCTGGCAGGGCGTGCCGCAAACCTTCGCGCAGTATGTGAATGCGCTGACGATGCAGGGTGTCGATCAGGTGATCCCACTGGGTCCGGCCGCCAGCCAGATCGCGATCAAGCAACTGGGCACCAACGGCGGCGGCTTCTTCGGCGTCAACTCGGCGCATCCGTTCGAGAACCCGACAGCCTGGAGCAACCTGTTCGAAGTGGCGTCGATCATCCTGATTCCCGTCGCGCTGGTGTTCACCTTCGGCCATTACGTCAAGGACCTGCGGCAAAGCCGCGCGATCATCGCCTGCATGCTCGCGTTGTTCCTGATCGGCGGTGCGACCTCGCTATGGGCCGAGTACCAGCCCAACCCGAGCCTGGCCAACGTCGCCGTCGAACAGACCGCTCCGCTGGAGGGCAAGGAGGCGCGTTTCGGTACCACCGCGACGGTGCTGTGGTCGGTGACTACCACGGCGGCCTCGAACGGTTCGGTCAATGGCATGCATGACAGCCTCAATCCGCTCAGTGGCATGGTCGCGCTGGTGAACATGATGGTCGGCGAAGTGATCTTCGGCGGCGTCGGTGCCGGGCTCTACGGCATGTTGCTCAACGTGCTGATCGCGGTGTTCCTCGCCGGCCTGATGATCGGCCGGACCCCGGAATACCTCGGCAAGAAACTGCAGGCCCGAGAGGTGCAACTGTTGGTGGTGACCCTGCTGGTCATGCCGATCGGCGTGCTGGTGCTCAGTGCGCTGGCCGCCAGCCTGCCAGGGCCCGTGGCCGCGGTGAGCAATCCCGGCGCCCATGGTTTCAGCCAATTGCTCTATGCCTACACCTCGGCCAGTGCCAACAACGGTTCGGCGTTCGCGGGTTTCGGCGCCAACACCGCGTACCACAACCTGATGCTGGGCCTGGGCATGTTGATCGGTCGCTTCGGTTACATCCTGCCGGTACTGGCTTTGGCTGGCAGCCTGGCGATGAAGAAGACCGCACCGATTGGCCAGAACAGCTTCCCGACCCATGGTGCGCTGTTCGTGACCCTGCTGACCGTGACCATTTTGCTGGTGGGCGGCCTGACTTTCCTGCCGACCCTGGCGCTCGGCCCTATCGCTGAACATTTGAACATGGCTGCTTTTGGGTTAAAGAGCTGAGGAGCTGATGATGAATATGCCCGCAACAAAAGCCGCCGTTGTCAAGGCGCCTGAACAAGCAAAAACCGCGATCTCGGCCCTCTGGCGCCCGGCGCTGGTGCAAGCCTTCGTCAAGCTCGACCCGCGGCAATTGCAGCGTGCGCCGGTGATGCTGGTGGTCGAACTGACGGCGATCCTGACCACCGTCCTGTGCTTCATTCCCGACACGGCGGTGCCGACCTTCGTCGCCGCGCAAATTGCCCTGTGGCTGTGGTTCACCGTGCTGTTTGCCAACTTCGCCGAGGCCCTGGCCGAAGGTCGCGGCAAGGCCCGCGCGGACAGCCTCAAGGCCGGTAGCGAAGGCTTGAGCGCTCGGCGCAGAACCAGCAACGGTACCTTTGAGGTAGTGCCGGCCGCCAACCTGCGCAAAGGCGATGTGGTGCGCGTCGGAGCGGGGGAGATGATCCCCGGTGACGGCGAAGTGATCGAAGGCATCGCGGCGGTCAACGAAGCGGCGATCACCGGTGAATCGGCGCCGGTGATTCGTGAATCCGGGGGCGACCGCTCGGCCGTGACCGGCAACACTCGCCTGGTCTCGGACTGGCTGCTGGTGAAGATCACCGCCAATCCGGGCGAGTCGACCCTGGATCGCATGATCGCCCTGGTTGAAGGCGCCAAGCGCCAGAAAACCCCGAACGAAGTGGCGCTGGACATCCTGCTGATCGGCCTTACGCTGATCTTCCTGCTGGTGGTGGTCACCCTGCAGCCGTTCGCCCACTTCGCCAACGGCAGTCTGCCGCTGGTGTTCCTGGTGGCTTTATTGGTCACGCTGATCCCGACCACCATTGGTGGTTTGCTGTCGGCCATCGGTATCGCCGGCATGGACCGCCTGGTGCGCCTGAACGTGATTGCCAAGTCCGGTCGCGCCGTGGAGGCAGCGGGGGATGTGCACGTCCTGCTGCTGGACAAGACCGGCACCATCACCTTTGGCAACCGTCGTTGCTCGGCGGTGTATGCCGCGCCGGGTGTGAGCAGCAAGGAACTGGCCGAGGGTGCGCTGTTCGCGTCCCTGGCCGACGACACCGCCGAAGGCAAGTCCATCGTCGAGTACTTGCGCGGCCTTCATCCACAGCCCGAGCCGTCCGCCGAACTGCTGACAGCCGTACCGTTCAGCGCCGAAACCCGCCTGTCCGGTGTCGACTATCAGGGCCGCGTGTATCGCAAGGGGGCGGTGGATTCGTTGCTGGCGTTCGTGGGCCTCAAGCGCGCCGAGCTGGCGCCGGCGCTGTCCGCTGAAATCGACAGGATCGCCCAGAGCGGCGGCACGCCGTTACTGGTCTGTGTCGACGGTAAACTGCTCGGCGCGATCCACCTCAAGGACGTGGTCAAGCCGGGCATCCGCGAGCGTTTCGCCGAGCTGCGCAAACTGGGGATCCGCACGGTCATGGTCACCGGCGACAACCCGCTGACCGCGGCGGCGATTGCCGCTGAAGCGGGCGTGGACGACGTGCTGGCCGAAGCCACGCCGGAGAAAAAACTGGCGCGCATCCGCCACGAGCAAAACGACGGACGCCTGGTGGCCATGTGCGGCGACGGTGCCAACGACGCCCCGGCCCTGGCCCAGGCGGACGTGGGCATGGCGATGAACGACGGCACTCAGGCGGCGCGCGAGGCGGCGAACATGGTCGACCTCGACAGCGACCCGACCAAGCTGCTGGACGTGGTGCAGATCGGCAAGGAACTGCTGGTGACCCGCGGTGCGCTGACGACCTTTTCCATCGCCAACGACGTGGCCAAGTATTTCGCCATCCTGCCGGCCCTGTTCGCCGCGATCTACCCGCAACTGGGCGTGCTGAACGTGATGCAGCTGCACAGCCCGCAGAGCGCGATTCTCTCGGCGATCGTGTTCAACGCCCTGATCATCGTCGTGTTGATTCCGTTGGCGCTGCGGGGTGTGCGGGTGCAGGCGGCGAGTGCGGCAGCTTTGCTGCGGCGCAATCTGCTGATCTATGGCCTGGGCGGGATTCTGGTGCCGTTCGTGGGGATCAAGGCGATCGACATGCTGTTGACGGCGTTGCATCTGGTTTGACCTTCGCGGGGTGCCAGATGCACCGCTTTCGCGAGCAAGCCCGCTCCCACATTTGAAATGCATTCCCCCTGTGGGAGCGGGCTTGCTCGCGAAGAATGCAACACGGTCCACCTGACTGAATGCTGTAATTGTTTACCGAATTCGAGGATTTTGAAATGTCCACATTGATACGCCCGGCCCTGAGCCTGCTGGTCCTGATGACCCTGATCACTGGCGTCGCTTATCCCCTGGTGGTCACCGGCGTGGCCCAGGTCGCCTTCCCGGGTCAGGCCAATGGCAGCCTGGTGCGCGATGCCGATGGCAAGGTTCGCGGCTCGGCGCTGATCGCCCAGGATTTCGTCGGCGATGCCTGGTTCCACCCACGGCCATCGGCCGGTGCCTTTGCCACCGTGTCGAGCAGCGCCAGCAACCTGGCGCCGAGCAACCCGGCCCTGGCCACTCGGGTGATCGATGAGGCCAATAAGCTGCAGGTGGCAGGGCAGGGGCCGGTACCGCTGGCACTGCTCACCACCTCCGGTAGCGGCCTCGATCCGCACTTGCCACCGGCCGCGATTGCCTATCAACTGGCGCGTGTCGCGACGGCGCGTAATCTGCCGCTGGCGACACTGCAACAACTGCTGGATGCCCACATCGAGCAGCCATTGGTAGGCCCACCGGTGGTGAATGTGCTTGAGTTGAACCTGGCGCTGGAAAAGCTTTAGGTCCGTGACGCGGCCGTCCCCCTGTGGGAGCGAGCCTCTCGCGAAGACGGCCTCGCAATCAACCCATTAACCTCTGAAGAAAGAGACCCCCAAGCATGAGCGACTCCGGCCGCGCCGACGCGCTGTTAGCAGACCTGCCCCGCGATGGCCGTGGCCGGCTCAAGGTCTTTCTCGGTGCCGCGCCCGGCGTGGGCAAGACCTACGCCATGCTGCAAGCCGCCCACAGCCAACTGCGCCAAGGCGTGAAAGTCATCGCCGGCGTGGTCGAAACCCATGGCCGCTTCGAGACCGAAGCCTTGCTCAGCGGCTTGCCGCAATTGCCTTTGGTGCGCTCGTCATACCGTGGCGTGGAGCTTGAGGAAATGGACCTAGACGGTCTGCTCGCGGCCAAACCTAGGTTGGTGCTGGTGGACGAACTGGCCCATACCAACGCCCCCGGCAGCCGTCACGAAAAACGCTGGCAGGACATTCAGGAACTGCTCGCCGCAGGCATCGACGTGTACACCACGGTCAACGTCCAGCACCTGGAAAGCCTTAACGATCAGGTGCGCGGCATCACGGGCGTGCAGGTGCGCGAAACCCTGCCGGACTGGGTGCTGCAGGAAGCCTACGAACTGTTGTTGATCGACTTGCCGCCACGGGAGTTGCTCGAGCGCCTGCGCGACGGCAAGGTCTATGTGCCGGAGCAGGCACGGGCGGCGATCGATGCGTTTTTCTCCCAGACCAACCTGACCGCCCTGCGTGAGCTGGCGATGCAAACGGCCGCCGCCCAGGTCGATAACGACCTGACCCAGGGCTATCGCCAGATGGGGCAGGCGGCGCCCACGGTGCGCGGTCGCTTGTTGGTCGGTGTCGATGGCGATGCCCAGGCCGAGCGCCTGGTTCGTCACGCCAGTCGGGTCGCGCAGCGTCGGCATTTACCATGGAGCCTGGTGCATGTGGACAACGGCAGCGTGCGTGACGAGCAGTCGCGCCTGCGCCTGCAAAGTGCCCAGCAACTGGCCGAACGCCTCGGCGGTGAAGTGGTGCTGCTGCGGGCCGGCGAGGTGGCGAAAACCCTGATCCAGCACGCTGTCGAACGCCGCGCCAGCCTGATATTGGTCGCACAGTCCCGGCCGCGCCTGCGCCGTCGGTTGTTCGGTGGCGGCCTGGCGGCGCGCCTGCTGCGCAACGCCCGCGGGCTGGAAATCAACGTGCTCGACACCGAGCATGAACAGCACCCGCCACGCCAGCGATCAATGCAGTCGCTGGTATGGTTCGACTACGCCCTGGCCGTGGTGGCGACAGTGTTGGCCAGTGCCCTGGCCTGGGCGGTGGCGGGTATATTGCCGTTGCCGAACATCTCGCTGGTGTTCCTCGCCGCCGTGTTGCTGGTGGCAGTGCGAAGCAGTCTTGGCCCGGCACTGGCCTGTGCGGCGTTGTCGTTCCTGACCTACGATTTCCTGTTCATTCCGCCGAATTTCTCCTTCAGCATCCAGCGCGAAGAAGACGTCCTGACCTTGCTGTTCTTCCTGTTGATGGCGGCCCTCACCGGCAACCTTGCGGCACGCCAGCGCCGGCAATTGCAGGCCCTGCGCGACACCCAGGAAGAGACCAGCGAACTGCTCGACCTGTCGCGCAAACTCACCGCCGCCACCGATCGCCAGGCCGTGGTCAGCGCGGCAGCCCAGCACCTCAACGGCTGGAGTGATGTACAACTGTGCCTGCTCAACCGCGACGGACCGAACGGCTGGAAAGTCGAAACCGGTGGCCCGCTGGAATTCACCGAAGCCGAACGCGCCGCCGCCGATTGGGCCTGGCAACACGATCAGCCGGCGGGCGCAGGCACCGGGACTTTGCCGTTTGGCCGTTGGTGGTGGTGGCCTTTGTCGGTGGAGGACGGTCCACTGGCGCTGCTCGGTGTGTGTGCGAAAGAGGGCCAGGCCTTGAGCGGCCAGCGTCGCCGTCTGTTGACCGCATTGAGCCAGCCGCTGGCCCAGGCCCTGGCCCGCGCACAATTGGTCGATGACTTGGAAGCCGCGCGGCTGCACGGCGAAACCGAGCAACTGCGCAGTGCCTTGCTGGCGTCGGTGTCCCACGACCTGCGCACGCCCCTGACCTCCATGCGCGGCAGCATCGATAGCCTGCTGGCCCTCGGCGAGGCCATTCCACTGGAGGATCGCCGTGAACTGCTGGAAGGCACCCGCGATGAAGCCGAACGCCTGGATCGCTATATTCAAAACCTGCTGGACATGACCCGCCTCGGTCACGGCGCGTTGAAGCTGGCACGTGACTGGGTCTCACCGGCGGACATCGTCGGCAGTGCGCTCAATCGCCTGCGCGCGGTGCTGGCGCCGTTGCAGGTCAGCACTGAAGTGCCGGGGGAGCTGCCGTTGCTGTTCGTGCATGCGGCGCTGATCGAACAGGCGCTGATCAACGTGCTGGAAAACGCCGCGCGGTTTTCCCCTGCCCATGGACGCCTGCAACTGCGAGTCGGGGCAGACGACACCGAGCTGTTTTTCTCGGTGAGCGACGAAGGCCCAGGGATTCCGCTGGCCGATCGGGAGAAGATTTTCGACATGTTCTACACCGCCGCCCGTGGCGACCGTGGTGGGCAGGGTACCGGACTGGGGCTGGCAATCTGTCAGGGCATGGTCGGTGCCCATGGCGGGCGCATCAGTGTCGCCGACGGTATCGAGGGCCGCGGCACCTGCATCACTTTGCACTTGCCGTTGCAGGCGCAGCCGGCCTTTGAAAATTAAGGGCCGAAAGTGAAGCCTGATCGTGCTTGCGCTACTCTCTTGCCACTTCTTTGTGTTGATGTGAATTCATGAGCCAGACCGCGACCATTTTGGTCATCGACGACGAACCGCAGATCCGTAAATTCCTGCGCATCAGCCTTGTTTCCCAAGGTTACAAAGTACTGGAGGCTGGCACCGGCACCGAAGGCCTGGCGCAAGCGGCGCTGAACAAACCGGACTTGCTGGTGCTCGACCTCGGCTTGCCGGACATGGACGGCCAACAGGTGTTGCGCGAGTTTCGCGAGTGGTCGACGGTACCGGTGCTGGTGCTGTCGGTGCGAGCCGCTGAAGGGCAGAAAGTCGAGGCGCTGGATGGCGGCGCGAATGACTACGTGACCAAGCCATTCGGCATCCAGGAATTCCTGGCGCGGATACGTGCGCTATTGCGCCAGGCCCCGGTAGGCGAAGTCCAGCAAGCGGCGCTGACTTTCGGCCCGCTGACGGTGGACCTGGCCTACCGCCGGGTATTGCTCGAAGGCAGCGAAATAGCGCTGACCCGCAAGGAATACGCGGTGCTGGCGCAACTGGCACGGCATCCCGGACGGGTCATCACCCAGCAGCAACTGCTCAAGGACATCTGGGGGCCGACCCACACCGAAGACACGCATTACTTGCGGATCGTGGTCGGGCACCTGCGCCAGAAACTGGCCGATGACCCGACCCAGCCGCGGTTCATCGTGACCGAGGCGGGGGTGGGGTATCGGTTGTTGAGTGAGGGCAGCCTTTGAATTCGTGTTGTCTGATCCGGCCTCTTCGCTGGCAAGCCAGCTCCTACAGAGGACGCTGAGATCCCTGTAGGAGCTGGCTTGCCAGCAAAGAGGCCCTGACATTCACCCGAGAACCTCAGGAATCCCGCTCATTCTCATACCGGTCCAGGGTGTCGCGCGCGATCTCCCGCCCCAGCGCGATCAACTCCGGCGCCTTGTAGAACTCGAAAAACCGGCACACCCGCTTCGGCACGTTGATCAGGATGTCCGGCGGATACCCGGCAATCTTGTATTGCGCCAACGAGGTCTGCATCACCTCGAAACTCTGGTTGATCAAATCCAGCAGTGACGCCGGCCCCACATTGTCGATGATGAACGACCCGGTGGCGGACTTCGGTGCGCCGTCCTGTTCGGGCGCAGCCGCCGGTTGTTGCGAGTCAGGCTTGGCCGACTCGACCCAGGGGTTGATCTCCGCCGCCTCGGCCATCAACGCTTCCTTCTCCAGCAGCAGCAATTGTTCGGCCTGCTTGCGTCGGAACGGCATCTTCGAACCCAGGGAACTGATCAGGCTGTCGAAGCGGGTCTTGAACGCGGCCGGGCGCTGGATCACCGGCAACTGGTAATGACGCTGGTTGGTGGAGTTGAGGTTGACCGCGATGATCAGGTCGCAATGGCTCGACACCACCGGGACGATCGGCAACGGGTTGAGGATGCCGCCATCGACCAGCATGCGATTGCCCTGCATCACCGGTGTAAACAGACTGGGAATCGCCGCCGAGGCACGCATGGCCTGGTGCAGACAGCCTTCCTGGAACCAGATTTCCTGCTGGTTGGTCAGGTCGGTGGCCACCGCCGTATAGGGGATGCGCAGGTCTTCGATGTTGATTTCGCCAACGATCTTGCGGATCTGTCCGAAGACTTTTTCCCCGCGGATCGCCCCCAGGCGAAAACTGACGTCTACCAGGCGCAGCACGTCGAGGTAATCCAGGCTCTCGATCCAGTCGCGATAGTCATCGAGTTTGCCGGCGGCGTAGATCCCGCCGACCACCGCGCCCATGGAACAACCGGCGATACAGGCGATATCGTAGCCACGCCGTTCGATTTCCTGGATAACCCCGATATGGGCATAACCCCGGGCTCCACCCGAGCCCAACACCAGTGCGACACGCTTTTTCATTGATCGCCCTCGTTTGAATGGTTCAACAATGCACCCTTCAAGGGGCACGCTTCAATCGTCAGGTCGTTCGGCTGCGCGAATGGGTCGTTTTTTCGACACTCCATGGCGGCAGATGGTTATTCTCGCACTTCAGGATTTACGTTGGCGATGAACGGCACTTTTTGCCCGTCAGACCGTCCTACCTGCATGACTGTTTACCTATTTTGAGGTGTAAGAAATGAAAGCCTGGATCTGTGTGCCACTGATTGCCCTGGCACTGGCCGGTTGTGCCGGCAAAACCGCCTATCGCGACAGCTGCGGCAGCCAACTCGATGCCGCCTGGCATGAGCTGGACCTGGCCAAGGCCGAAGGCTTCGCCGGCACCGTCAGCTACTCCAAGGCGTTGTCGCTGCTGACCGCGGCCAAGACCCAGCAGCAGTTCGAAGGCTTCGAGGGCTGCGCGAAAAAGGCCGAAAAGGCACGTTTCTACATTCGTGAATCGCGCGCAGGGCGATAGAAGCAGCTACAAGTAATAAGCTGTCAGCTTGATGCTTGCAGCTCTTTACGGAGTAAATCCCATGATCAACCGGCTGGTGGCTCGCGTCCTGGGCCTGGAAGTACGTCTGCTGGCCTGTCAGGCACGCTTGATTGCTCACACCGACCCTGAAGCCTTGCACGACTTGCGCACCACGGTGCGCCGGTTGCGCAGCCTGTTGCGTCCCTTGCGTGGCCTTCCCGGCGTCGAGCAGCTGGAAGAGGCGGCTTCCGGGGTTGGCGACTTGACCACACCTTTGCGCGATCGCGAAGTCATGGCGGCCTACTTGCTTGAGCACGGTCAAACAGAAGCCGCACAGCGACGCATGGCGCAAATGGCCCAGGCTTATCCTGCGGTGGCAACCAGTACAGAGCTTGCGCAGCTACTGATGATCCTCGACGCCTTTCCACGATTCCTGCGCGCCGCCCAGCGCCAGGGGTTGCTCAAGGGGCTCGTCAAGCGCATTGAAAAACGCCTGGGCAAGCAGTGGAAGAAACTCGACACCGCCCTGCACGATCCCGCCCATGACCGTCATCGTTTGCGCCTGCTGATCAAGCGTGTTCGTTATGGCATCGACGCCTATCCCGAACTGGATCGCCTGCCCAAGGCCGCCATGCCCCGATTGAAAGCGGCGCAGGGGGCCTTGGGTGATTGGCACGACTGTATGCAATGGCTGGCCCTGGCTGAGCGAGAAGCTGATTTGAAGCCGTTTGTAGCCAGTTGGCAGACCGCCATGGCCAAGGCCGAACAACGTGCCGACCGAGTGCTGGACAAGCTCAGCGCCGACTGCTTCAAATCCTGAAGCCCACACGGACCCCCCGTAGGAGCGAGCTTGCTCCGGGGGGCGTTCCGACGAAAATCCTGAGAACGCCGCGGGGTATCAGGTTTCCCGCGATATCGTTGACGTTCATCGCGAGCAAACTCGCTCCTACAGCCGCACAGGCGGCTGATCCGTCAGTCAATTTGACCGGAATAGGCAGTGTACAGCCTCCGTGAGCTGGTTAAGATCTCGTCATCTTTTTCCTTTTCTTGAGGTCTTCATGCGCTTTTGCGATCTGCTCGATGCTGTCCGCTGTCAGCCATTTGAACTGTCTATCCCAGCCGGATGGGCGCAAGGGCGAGCCAGTTTCGGCGGCCTGGTGGCTGCCTTGCAATACGAAGCCATGCGCGCGAAGGTGCCGGCGGACCGACCGGTGCGCTCGCTGGCAATCACCTTTGTCGGCCCGGTCGAACCCGACGTGCCGGTCAATTTTGAAGTCGATGTATTGCGCGAGGGCAAGGCCGTCAGCCAGGTGCTGGGTCGCGCGATGCAGAAGGGCCAGGTAGTGACCCTGGTCCAGGGCAGCTTCGGCGCCTCGCGTGCGTCGCAAGTGAAGGTGCAGGCGGAGCCGGCGCCAGAGATGAAGCATTGGGACCAGTGCCAGGAACTGCCGTTCATCGAGGGCGTGGTTCCGCAATTCATGCAACATCTGGCGATGCGCTGGAGTGTTGGCGGGTTGCCGTTCACCGGCAATACATCCCGTCAGATGGGCGGCTGGGTGCGCTTGCGCGGTGATGTGAAGGAGGAGCCGGTTACCGAGGCACACATCCTGGCGCTGGTCGATGCCTGGCCACCGGCCCTGATGCCGTTCCTCAAGCAACCGGCGATGGGCAGCACGCTGACCTGGACCATCGAGTTCGTCCAGCCGTTACTGGCGCTGAGTACCCTGGACTGGTGCAAATACCTGGTTGAAACCGAACACGCCGCCGACGGCTACGGCCATGCCGCCGCGAAGCTGTGGGATGAGCAGGGGCGGCTGATTGCCATGAGCCGGCAGACGGTGACGGTCTTCGCCTGATCAGTTCGCCTGATCAATGCCGACGGTGGCGCTCCCGCCAGGCGCGCCACCAACCGCCGCTGAGGAAAAATCGCGGGAAGGTCAGGAACTGCTCGACCAGCAGGCGCGATACCGCATCCTTACGATCACTGAACGGCTCGGAGGCTTGCGCTTCCAGGGTATGGCCGTGACGTTGCAAACCCAGTGCGGCGATCACACCAATGATGCCGATGGCGAAGTTCGCCAGGTTCAGGCCGAACACCCCGCTGACGATCAGCAGGAACGCGACGATGAACAAAGGCACGGCAATCAGGTGCAGCACCAGGTTGGTCGGGTGCTGATGATTGTTCGGGTAGGCACGCCATTGCCAGGCGGGAAGGTTGGGGTGACGTTTACCCATGATGCTGATCCTCGATCCATGTTGAACTCATGAATCAAGGATAGGCCCGGTAAATGCAGGCGGCGAATCAAGCTTGGCTATCGAAGCGATAGCGATCATGGGCATTCTTGATGTTGCCCGTTATAGCTTGAGCTGCCCTATCGCCTTGCTCAATTGACCGGCCAACGCCGCCAGCTCATCACTGGTGGTGGCCGAGCTGACGGTCTGGCGTACCGTGTTCTCGGTGACGTCGCGGATGCTCACCACCGCGCGGTTCATCTCTTCGGCCACCTGGCTCTGTTGCTCGGCCGCCACGGCGATCTGGGTATTGCTTTCGCGCATCTGCGCCACTGCCCCGGTGATGTGTGCCAGCGCGGCCCCGGCCTCCTGGGCCTGCTGCACGCATTCGTCGGCCTTGAATGAACTCTCCTGCATGAAGTCCACCGCATCGCGAGTGCCCGATTGCAATGCGGATACCATCACGGTGATTTCATCGGTGGAGGTCTGCACGCGCTTGGCCAGGTTGCGCACTTCATCGGCGACCACCGCAAACCCGCGGCCCATTTCCCCGGCCCGGGCCGCTTCGATCGCTGCGTTCAGCGCCAGCAGATTGGTCTGCTCGGCAATGCTGTGGATCACATTGACCACGCCATTGATCTTCTGGCTGTCCTGGGCCAGGCGCTGGATCATCTCGGCGGTCTGTTGCACCCCGGTGGACAGCCCGGCAATCGATCGCTGCACGCGCATGACCACTTCCTGGCCGCTGCCGGCCAGGGTGTCGGCCGATTGCGACAGGTCGCGGGTGGCACCCGCATGCTGGGCAATGTGGTAGACGGTGGCGGTCATTTCATTGATGGCCGTCGCCGCCTGATCGGTTTCGCTCTGCTGGCCCAGCATGCCGTGACGCACTTCATTCATGCTCGATGCCAGGCGTGCGGCGCCGTCGTCCAGTTGTCGGACCGTGCTGGCGACGGTGCTGACCACACGCTGGTAACCGGCCTGCATGGCGTTGAATGCGTTGGCCATCTGTCCGACTTCGTCGCTGCAGGTCAGCGGCACACGGGCCGCCAGGTCGCCGGTTTTTTCAACGTGAAGCATCACATCCTTCAAGGTGTTGAGCTGACTGAGCAAAAAACGGATCAACAACTGTGAGGCACCGAGCATCGCCAGCATCAGGATGAACACCGCCGCCGCATAGTTGGCAAACCGCTCGCCGAACACCTGGGCCAGGCTTGGGCCATGGGCAATCAACGCGACCCGCTGGCCATCCGCACGGGTGAAGACTTCGGCACCGATCGGCAGGTTGTCACCGAAATATGGCAGCGCATCGATCTTGACCCAGCCGTTGGCATCGGCCAATCCCGGCACCGTCTGCCCGTTCACCTGCGGTGCCTGGCCGTGACTGAAGGCCAGCAGATCATCGGCTATGGGCAGCGGCTGCCCGGCAGGCCAGGCCGCGAGCAATCGTGCCTGGGCCTGGGCCGATGCCTGGGCGGCATGGCTGCGGGCCTGTTGTTCGAGTTGCACGGCATAAAACACCAGCAGTAGCGTGGTGACGAAGGCGACGGCATTGACCGCCCAGAATTTGTACTTCAACGAGATGTTGCTAAGCCAGGCACCCATGGAGGTCTTCTCTGATAGCGGAAACAGTTTTGGCAAGGTGCCATTATTGTGCCGCTACGCTTCGGTTGAGCGCTTGATGTGGGTCAAGATAACGAGCCATGCTTGCATGCCGCCTTCCCTGGGCGTAATGCGCTATCCTGCGCGCCCTCAAAATTTTCTTGCTACAGGATCCGCCCCCATGAAAGCCGCACTCATCGAACTCATCAGCAACATCAGCTCCGGGTGCATGGGCGATGACGAAATCGAGAAAGTCGCTGACGAAGCGGCCCAGGCTTACGCTGATCCAGCCGCTTTCCTGAGCGCCAACCCGGACATCAACTACGACGACAGCTTCCCGATCCCGCTCGGTGAATGGGTGGTCGTTGGCAGTTTGCCTGAGACGGTACTGTTCCAGGCCGACACCTATATGGACCTGTTTGCCCAGATCGTTGCCTCGTTCGGCCCGGGGGTGGAATTCAATCTCAAACCCAAGCAATTGGCCAAGACCGAAGCCCTGACCGCGCTGAACCGCATCCAGGTGCAGATGAGCAGCCTGAACAAGGAAAACGGCGGTTACACGCTGATGAACTTCAGCCAGTTGCTGGACGATGAACTGCAAGTGGTTTTGGTCTACGGCAATGCTGTGCCACGGGTACTGGAGTTGTGCGCCGAAATCGGCATCGCTGCCGCACCCTCGCTCGAAGCCTTGAAAGTGGCAATCCACGTCTGACCGTTAAAGCTGTCAAAAAAAGGGAACCCTGGTCAGTGCCGGCTATCCTAAGAGGGCATACCACTCTTCGGGAGCGTCATCATGGGTTCCACGTTCAATAGCCTGGTTGGCCTGATCATTCTTGCCTTGGACATCTGGGCAATCATCAACGTGCTCAAAAGCGGCGCCGAGACAGGGATGAAAATTTTCTGGGTGCTATTGATCCTGTTGCTGCCGGTTCTGGGCTTGATCATCTGGGCCATCGCAGGGCCGCGAGGCAATGTGCGCGTTTGACGGAGATCACTCGCCGGAACATTTGTCCGGCGTTCAGAGTCGAAATAGATGTAAGCCCATTCATGGGTTTTATCGAGGAGGCACCGATGCAAAAGTGGAAAGTCACTTTCGTGGATGATCATGGTGAAGTAATCGACGAAGTCTTCGAGTGCGAGGAGTGTCCGAGTCATGAGAAGGCCGCCAGGCTCATCAAGGAACGGCTCCTTCCTGTGGCCGCCGAACTGGATCTGAACGATCTGGAGGGGCGAACCACCGATGCAGGCGTGAAAAGCCTGAAAACCCAGAACAGTATCGAAATCCACAGTATTACCCCCATCTGATTCTCTTCCCGTCATTTACAGCAGCAACCAGGCCTTGGCAGCGGCTCTATCTTGGGGCTACTCTGCACTCGAGATCAGCGAAAGGATCGCTAAGGTCTGGTCTTGTCAGCTCCATGCTTGTTTCCCATCGGCATCTGGTTGTCGATTCGTGCGCACCTTTGGGCTGCGCACCTCGGGAGTACGGAAAGTCTATCCATCAGTTTGAGGAGGACGTTTCATGAGCACAGCCTATCAAGAAGACATCAGCAGCAATGTACTGCGCCGCATGAAAGAAGGCGGTTTCGACTTTTCCCGGTTCCATCCCATCGAGTTCTACGCCATTTTCCCGGACGAGGAGCGGGCACGCAGGGCGGCAGGTCATTTCCACCGTGGTGAATCCCTGGATGCGCAAGTCAGTGTGCGCGACGATGGCGCCTGGGCGCTGGAGTTGTGCAAGGTCATGTATGCCACCTACGACGACATTGGCGATTTCGAACAGGGTTTCGAGGCAGTGGTCGAGCCTCTGGGCGGCATCATTGAAGGCTGGGGTGTGAAACAGGAGGTACGAGGGCGACTCGCATAATCTTATGAACAGTAACAATCGGCAATGACGGCTGACCTTCGGGTTGGCCGTTTTCGTTTGTGCCGCAGGGAAATTCATCACGCTTTGTAGGAGCCCGGCTTGCCGGCGAAGGCGTCGCCGAAGAACGACGCATGACTTAATGACGTCTTCACCGGCAAGCCAGCTCCTACGGACTATGCTGAGACAGGCGACAACAACGCCTTGCAATGAAGCGGGGGCAGTCAGGTTGGGGCAATTGCCGCACAGGATTGGTGCGGCGCTCGCGCAGTGGTTATCCAACCGATTGAAAAATAAGCGTTTCTGCCGATGGCACGGGCCTTGCGAAGGCCTGGATGTCCGGGTGACAAGGAGTACGGCATGATCCGCACCTATTTTGATGAGATGTACGATGCCGGCGGCCAGGTCCGCCCGCATTATCGGGAGTTTGCCCGTTGGCTGGCCGAAACGCCTGACGAGCTTTTGGCACAACGGCGACGCGAGGCCGATCTGTTATTTCATCGCGCCGGGATTACCTTCACGCTCTACGGTGATGAGCAGGGGACAGAGCGCCTGATTCCCTTCGATACCATCCCGCGCAGCATCCCTGCCAGTGAATGGCGTGTGGTCGAGCGCGGTTGCATCCAGCGGGTCAAGGCGCTGAACATGTTCCTCGCCGACCTGTACCACGAGCAACGCATCATCAAGGCCGGGATCATTCCGGCCGAGCAGGTGCTGGCCAACGAGCAGTACCAGTTGGCGATGCAAGGGCTCGACCTGCACCGTGATATCTATTCGCACATTTCCGGCGTCGACCTGGTGCGCGACGGCGACGGCACGTACTACGTGCTCGAAGACAATCTTCGTACACCGAGCGGCGTCAGCTACATGCTCGAAGACCGCAAGATGATGATGCGCCTGTTCCCCGAGCTGTTTGCGGCCCAGCGCATTGCCCCGATCGACCATTACCCGAACCTGTTGCTCGACACCCTGAAAAGCTCAAGCCCGATCGATAACCCGAGTGTCGTGGTGCTGACGCCGGGACGCTTCAACAGCGCATTTTTCGAGCATGCGTTCCTGGCGCGGGAAATGGGCGTGGAGCTGGTCGAGGGCGCAGACCTGTTCGTGCGTGACGACAAGGTGTTCATGCGCACCACCGACGGACCAAAAGCCGTCGACGTGATTTACCGCCGTCTCGACGATGCGTTCCTCGACCCGCTGGCGTTCAATCCCGACTCGATGCTGGGCGTGCCGGGGCTGCTGTCGTCCTACCGTTCCGGCAATGTCGTGTTGGCGAACGCCATCGGGACCGGGGTGGCGGACGACAAATCGGTGTATCCGTTCGTCACTGACATGATCCGTTTCTATCTGGACGAAGAACCGATCCTCAAGAACGTGCCCACGTGGCAGTGTCGTAATCCCTCTGAACTTTCCCACGTTCTGGCCAATCTTCCAGAGCTGGTGGTCAAGGAAACCCAGGGCTCCGGCGGCTACGGAATGTTGGTGGGGCCAGCGGCGACGGCGGCGGAAATCGAAGCCTTCCGCGCGCGAATCATTGCCAAGCCCCACGCCTATATCGCGCAGCCGACGCTGTCGCTGTCGACCTGTCCGACCTTTGTCGAAAGCGGCATCGCGCCACGCCACATCGACTTGCGTCCGTTTGTATTGTCTGGCCGCGAAACCCGGGTCGTACCCGGCGGTTTGACCCGTGTCGCCCTGCGCGAAGGCTCCCTGGTGGTGAACTCCTCCCAGGGCGGCGGAACCAAGGACACCTGGGTGGTCGAGGATTGAAGGAAGCCTGACATGTTAAGTAGAACTGCCTCGGATCTGTATTGGATGTCGCGTTATCTGGAGCGGGCGGAAAACCTCGCACGGATGCTCGACATCAGTTATTCGCTGTCGCTGATGCCGCAGGATGGTCGCGGCGACGGCCTGCACGAACTGGCCATGCCGCTGCTGATTACCGGCACCCTGGACGATTACCTCGAACGCCACGGCGCATTGCATGCCGAACGGCTGCTGCATTTCTTTGCCCTGGACGCGGCCAACCCGGCCAGCATCTACAGCTGCCTCGGCGCCGCGCGGGCCAGTGCCCACGCAGTGCGTGGGCGCATCACCGCCGACATGTGGGAAAACATCAACGCCACCTGGCTGGAAATTCGCGGCATCGCCGAACAGGGCCTGAGCCGCTACGGCATGAGCCGTTTCTGCGAGTGGATCAAGGAACGTTCCCACCTGTTCCGTGGCGCGTCCTACGGCACCATCATGCGCAATGACGCGTTCCGCTTCATTCGCCTGGGGACGTTCATCGAAAGGGCTGACAACACCCTGCGCCTGCTCGATGCCCGCTATGAAATGGCGGGTGATCAGGCCGAAGCGGTCAGCGACGGCACGGCCCACGCCTACTACCAGTGGAGTGCGTTGCTGCGCGCCTTGTCTTCTTTCGAGGCCTACACCGAGATCTACCGTGACGCACCCGGTGCCCGGCATGTGGCCGAATTGCTGTTGCTGCGGGCCGATGTGCCGCGCTCCCTGCGCGCCTGCACCGAAGAAATCGACCAGATCCTCGCCCAACTACCGGGGGCCAATGGCCGTCCGGCGCAGCGCCTGGCCGCGGAGATAGACGCGCGATTGCGCTACACCGGCATCACCGAAATCCTTGACGAGGGCCTGCACGCCTGGCTCACCGAGTTCATCCCGCTGGTGCGCCAGTTGGGTAACGCCATACACAGTTCCTACCTGGAGGCTGCATGAGACTTTCCATAAGCCACGAGACCACCTATCACTACGAGGATCAGGTGCGGGCGAGCATCCAGTACCTGCGGCTGACCCCCCACGACAGCGAGCGCCAGCACGTGCTCAGCTGGCAGCTCGACCTGCCGCGGCCGGTGCGTGCGCAACTTGATCCGTTCGGCAACATCCTGCATGTGCTGACCATGGACGAGCCCCACGAGGCGATCATCATTGGCGCCCGCGGCCAGGTCGACATCGACGAATTGCGTGAGGCGGAACATGAAAGCCAGTCGGCATTGCCGTTCCTGCGCTTCACCCGGTTGACCGAGGCCGACCAGGCGCTGCGCGCGTTCGCCGAGAAGGCGTGCAAGCAGCGCCGCGATCGCACGGCGCTGATCGACTTGATGCACGGCCTGAACCAGCACATGACCTACACGCCGGGCGCCACCGAAGTGGACACCAGCGCCGCACAGGCTTTCGCCGGGCGTTCGGGCGTGTGCCAGGACCACACCCACGCGTTCCTCGCCTGCGCCCGCAGCCTGGGCATCCCGTCGCGTTATGTGTCGGGGTATCTGTACAGCGAGAACAGCGAACACCTGGCCAGCCATGCCTGGGCCGAAGCCTGGCTCGATGACGCCTGGTACAGCTTCGATGTGACCAATGAGCTGGCGCGACCCGAGCGTCACTTGAAACTGGCGGTGGGCCTTGATTACCTGGACGCCTGCCCGGTGCGCGGCATGCGCCGCGGTGGCGGGTGTGAGCAGATGCACGCCAAAGTGTTTGTTTCGCCGACGCCTGCACCGGTCATCTCAGTGCAACAACAGTAATCAGCTGCACACCCCTGTAGGAGCCCGGCTTGCCGGCGAAGGCGTCCTTAAACATTGCACTGGTCTTCCGTGCACCTTCCGTTGTAGGAGCCCGGCTTGCCGGCGAAGGCTGCCTTGAGTCTTGCGGCGAATTCCCGGGCGCCTTCGCCGGCAAGCCGGGCTCCTACAGGGTCGGTGTCAAGGTTTAACCTTGCGCCTGGCCATGTGCTGCAAATACCCCACCAGCATCCGCAGATCCTCATCCGGCAACACCTCGGCCGAGAACCCCGGCATCTTCGCCTGCGGCCACTGGCGCAAACTCTGCGGATCGCGGATATAGCGCTTGAGGAAGTCCGCGCCGAAGTACTCGGTGGGGTTATACGGAATGTTCAGGTCCGGGCCGAACTGCGCATCCCCGGCGCCATTCAAGCGATGACACGCCAGGCAGTTTTTCTGAAACAGCGCAAAGCCCTGGTTGACCGGGTCATCGGCCTTCAGCGCAGGATCCGGCAGCAGGGCAGGGAAGCGCTCTGCCACCGGGGCCATGCGCTTGATGCTGGCGACCTCGAACGGCCATTGTTCCGGGCTGATGTTGCCCGCCTGCGGGTCAGTCCAGACCAGGTAAAACGGCCCGGCGCTGTGCTTGCCTTGCGCCAGCGGTGGCCATGGCTTGGCGGGGTCTTCGATGGCCAGCCAGGCACGTGCGCCCTCGGTGTTGAGCAGCGGTGCGGCCGAAAGTTCGGCGGCAAAGCCGTCCAGCGCCACGGCTTGCAGGTGGTCGTCAGGCTTGATGTCGGTCAGCAGCGCGGCCAGCGGCACGGCGCGGTAGGTCATGTCACGCTTGTAGGACACGTCATTGCTGATGCTGATGGTCTGCACCTGAGGGTGCTTGAGCAGCTCCTCGGTTTGCCACGTGCGACCGGTCGCGCCCAGCTCCAGGTTCAGCTGTGCGGCATGTAGAGGCGTGCTGAGCAGCAACGCCCCGACCACTATGAGCATTTTCAAAAGATCGCCATCCATGTCGTGCAAGTGCCGCAAAGGTTGGCACAGCTACGTTGGCCCGGGAAGGAAGCCAGTCACATTTTTACGTGGCGATAAGACTTCTGGCGCCGTATTCCAAAAACGGCTATCCGATTACCTTGGTCAGGTTCGGCAAAATCAACAACAGAGTGGTGGCGAAAAGAATGAGCCCGGCTTGACGAACTTTCGATTGTTTGAACATGGCTGACCGCCTTTTTTTTGTTATTTCCTGATGCCTGCCTGCACATCTCCTGACGGCAAACGCTGCACTTCCTGTAGGACGAGCGCCTCGGCAAAACCCGACGACAACTTCGTACACCTTCACCTTAGAGCCCGCGTCACGCTTGGTTTAGATCCATTTAGTATGGTGTTAACGCAAGATGCTATTAAAAAGGCATGAGGCCTATTGCCAGCTTCTTGGGCGGCCTTTTGCTAGACACCTGCGTGTCCTGAACCGGTTCACTGGCGGCTGGACGACCGTCCGTCTGAGCGTGAGCGTCAACGTCCTTGAGCGCTGCGGTCATTGAATCGCCGGCCGCTCGGAATAAGGTGGAGGCTCTTTGGAAGATCGCAGCCACCATCAGGTTCGAGGACGTCATGACCCAAGCCTTTATTTTCGACGCGTTACGTACGCCCCGTGGCAAAGGCAAGGCCAACGGCGCCTTGCACGGCGTCAAGCCGGTGAGCCTGGTGGCCGGGTTGCTCACCGCGCTGCAACAGCGAACCGACCTTGACTCCAGTCAGGTTGATGACGTGGTGCTCGGGTGCGTGACGCCGATTGGCGATCAAGGTGCTGACATCGCCAAGACTGCGGTCCAGATGGCGGATTGGGATGTCAGCGTGGCCGGTGTACAGATCAATCGTTTCTGCGCCTCGGGGCTGGAGGCGGTGAACCTGGGGGCGATGAAAGTCCGTTCCGGTTTCGAGGACCTGGTGGTGGTCGGCGGCGTCGAGTCCATGTCGCGAGTGCCCATGGGCAGCGACGGCGGGGCATGGGCGCTGGACCCGGAAACCAACCTGCGCAGTCATTTCATTCCCCAGGGGGTGAGCGCCGACCTGATTGCCACGCTGGAAGGCTTCAGCCGGCAGGACGTCGATGCCTACGCGCTGCACTCGCAACAAAAAGCTGCACGGGCGCGGGCCGATGGCTCGTTCAAACAGTCATTGGTGCCGGTTCAGGACCAGAACGGCATCATCCTGCTCGACCATGATGAGTTCATCCGTGCTGAATCGACCCTGGAAGGCCTGGGCAAGCTCAAGCCGAGCTTCGAAATGATCGGGCAAATGGGTTTCGACGCCACCGCGTTGCGGGCCTACAGCCATGTGGAGCGGATCCATCATGTCCACACACCCGGCAACAGTTCCGGGATCGTCGATGGCGCGGCGTTGATGTTGATCGGCTCCGAAGCCAAGGGGCGGGCGCTGGGCCTGCAGCCACGGGCGCGGATCGTCGCCACGGCGGTTACCAGCACCGATCCGACCCTCATGCTCACCGGCCCCGCGCCGGCCACCCGCAAGGCGTTGGCCAAGGCCGGGCTGCGGGTCGAAGACATCGACCTGTTCGAGGTCAACGAGGCGTTTGCCTCGGTGGTGCTGAAGTTCGTCAAGGACATGGCCGTCGACCCGGACAAGGTCAATGTCAACGGCGGGTCCATTGCCATGGGCCACCCGTTGGGCGCCACGGGCTGCGCCATTCTCGGCACGCTGCTCGATGAACTGCAGGCCCGGCGCCTGCGTTATGGCCTGGCGACCTTGTGTGTCGGCGGCGGCATGGGCATCGCCACCATCATCGAACGCCTCTGATCCCGCACTTCAAGGAACCTGTTCATGAACCAAGCCATTCGCTACGAAAAAGGCCAGGACCAGATCGTCGTGCTGACCGTCGACATGCCCGGCCAGAGCGCCAACACCATGAATGCGGTCTACCGCGAGGCCATGGCTGACTGTGTCGCCCGCCTGGTAGCAGACAAGGACAACATCGCGGGTGTGATCATCACCTCGGCCAAGAAAACCTTCTTTGCCGGCGGTGACCTCAATGAGCTGATCAAGGTCGACAAAACCCAAGCCAAGGCGTTCTACGACAGGGTTCTGACCCTCAAGGGGCAATTGCGCACCCTGGAAACCCTTGGTAAACCCGTGGTCGCCGCGATCAATGGCGCGGCGTTGGGCGGCGGCTGGGAAATCTGCCTGTCGTGCCACCACCGCATCGCGCTGGACGATCCCTCCGTACAACTGGGCTTACCGGAAGTGACCCTCGGCCTGCTGCCGGGCGGTGGCGGGGTAGTGCGTATGGTACGGATGCTCGGCATTGAAAAAGCCCTGCCGTACTTGCTCGAAGGCAAGAAAGTCCGCCCGCAGCAGGCCTTGCAGGCGGGCTTGATCGATGAACTGGCGACGGATCGCGAGGCACTGCTGAGCAAGGCGCGCAGCTGGATCATTGCCCACCCGACGGCGGTTCAGCGCTGGGACGTGAAGGGTTACCAGATTCCCGGTGGTACGCCGTCTAACCCGAAAGTTGCACAGATGCTGGCGATTGCGCCGTCGATCCTGCGCAGTAAAACCCAAGGTACGCTGCCGGCGCCGGAGAAAATCCTCTGCGCTGCGGTGGAGGGCGCCCAAGTGGATTTCGACACGGCGCAACTGATCGAAACCCGTTATTTCACCGAGCTGACCACTGGCCAGGTCGCGAAAAACCTGATCGGCACCTTCTGGTTCCAGCTCAACGAAATCAATGCCGGAGGTTCGCGTCCGCAAGGTTTCGCGCCCCATGTGACGAAAAAAGTCGGGGTGCTCGGCGCCGGGATGATGGGGGCGGGCATCGCTTTTGTCAGCGCGTCGGCCGGTATCGATGTGGTGCTCAAGGACATCACCCTGGCGGCGGCCGAGAAGGGCAAGGCGCACTCGACGGCATTGCTGGACAAAAAAGTGGCGCGCCGGCAGATCAATGCCGAGCAGCGTGAAACCGTGCTGGCGCGCATCCATACTACCGACAGCGATGCCGACCTGGCAGGTTGCGACCTGATTATCGAAGCAGTATTCGAGGACCGTGAGTTGAAGGCCAAGGTCTCCTCGGCCGCGCAAAAAGTCGTGGGTGCGGATGCGGTGATTGCCTCCAATACCTCGACCCTGCCAATCAGTGGGTTGGCCACTGCAGTGCCCGACCCGAGCAAGTTCATCGGCCTGCATTTCTTCAGCCCCGTGGAAAAAATGCCGTTGGTGGAAATCATCAAGGGCGCCAGCACCAGCGAAGAGACCCTGGCTCGTGGCTTCGATTTCGTCCTGCAGATCCGGAAAACCCCGATCGTGGTCAATGACAGTCGTGGTTTCTTCACGTCCCGGGTGTTTGGCACTTTCACCAACGAAGGTATTGCCATGCTCGGTGAAGGCGTCTGCGCGGCGATGATCGAGACCGAGGCGCGCAAGGCCGGCATGCCGGTCGGGCCGCTGGCGATCGCCGATGAAGTTTCCCTGAGCCTCATGAACCACATCCGTCAGCAAACCGCCAAAGACTTACAGGCAGAAGGCAAGGCGCTGATCGACCACCCGGCGTACGCCGTGATTGACTTGCTGCTCAACGAATACAAGCGTCCGGGCAAGGCCGCCGGGGGGGGATTCTACGAGTACCCCGGGAGAGGCCAAAAACATTTGTGGTCGGAACTGAAAACCCGCTTCGAAAAGGCCGATGGGCAAATTTCGCCAAAGGATGTGCGCGATCGCCTGCTGTTCGTGCAAGCCATCGAAACCGTACGCTGTGTGGAGGAGGGCGTGCTGACCTCCACGGCGGATGCCAACGTTGGCTCGATCTTCGGCATCGGTTTCGCCACCTGGACCGGTGGAGCACTGCAGTTCATCAATCAGTACGGGGTCAAGGACTTCGTTGCCCGCGCCCAGTATCTGGCCAGGCAATACGGCGAGCGTTTCGCACCGCCGGCCTTGTTGCTGGAGAAAGCCGCCACAGGGGAGGCTTTTTAGGGATCGGTGACACGCTGCGGGGCTTGCCTTGTCACGGTGTTTCAAGGCAGGCTCTGGGGGTGTGCATTATTCCCATCACGTGTCAGGTATTTTTTATGTCGTTACGCATCTGCATTCTGGAAACCGACATCCTGCGTCCGGAATTGGTTGACCAATATCAGGGCTACGGGCAGATGTTCAAACACCTGTTTTCGCAGCAACCCATCGCCGCCGAGTTCACCGTCTACAACGTGATGCAGGGCGAGTATCCCAGCGATGACCTGACCTTCGATGCCTACCTGGTGACCGGTAGCAAGGCCGATTCCTTTGGCACTGACCCGTGGATCGAAACCCTCAAGGCTTACTTGCTCAAACGTTACGAGCGCGGCGACAAGCTGCTGGGCGTATGTTTCGGCCATCAGTTGCTGGCGCTGTTGCTGGGTGGCAAAAGCGAACGTGCGACCCAAGGCTGGGGTGTCGGGACCCATAACTACAAGCTCGCCGCCAAGGCACCATGGATGAGCCCGGTGCGCGAAGAACTGACCCTGTTGATCAGCCACCAGGATCAGGTCACCTCGCTACCGGAAAACGCCACGGTCATTGCCTCCAGCGATTTCTGCCCGTTTGCCGCCTATCACATCAACGATCAAGTGCTGTGCTTCCAGGGGCATCCCGAATTTATCCACGACTATTCCCGGGCGTTGCTGGAAATTCGCCAGCAGGCGTTGGGCGAGCAGATTTATTCGAAAGGCATGGCCAGCCTGGAGCAGGAGCACCACGGCACGACCGTCGCCGAGTGGATGATGCGTTTTGTGGCGCACAAGCCAGAAACCGTTTAAAAGCTTCGCCGGCAAGCCGGCTCCTACAGGGAGTTGGATTGCCAGCGATTCCCTACAACCACCCCGACTTCTTGAAGCTCGCCCACAAACCCGTACACCCCACCGCGATAAACCCCAACACTGCGAAATACCCGTAATGCCAGGTCAGCTCCGGCATGTTCTGGAAGTTCATTCCGTAGATCCCCGCCACCGCCGTCGGGAACGCCAGGATCGCCGCCCAGGCCGCGAACTTGCGCTGCACCACACTCTGGCGTGAGGCCTCCAGCAACACCCCGACCTCGATGGTCTGGCTGGCAATGTCCGCCAGGGTCGTCAGGTCTTCCATCTGCCGCGTCACATGAATCTGCACATCGCGGAAATACGGGCGCATGTTCTTGTCGATAAAGGGGAAGCTCAGCTTTTGCAGTTCCTCGCCGATCTCCACCATCGGCGCGGCAAACCGGCGCAAGCGCAATACATCGCGGCGCAAGCTATGGAGCTTTTGAATGTCGCGCTCATTCAGTGAGCCGCACATCACGTTGCGTTCCAGCTCATCGATCTCGGCATGGATCGCTTCGCCCATTGGCTGGTAGTTTTCGATGACGAAATCGAGGATGGCATAGAGTACGAAATCTTCCCCGTGCTCCAGCAACAGCGGACGCGCCTCACAACGCTGGCGGACATAAGCGTAGGACGCCGAATGACCGTTGCGCGCGGTAATGATGTAGCCGTTGCCAGCAAAGATATGCGTCTCGATGAACTTGAGTTTGCCTTCTTCGCGAATGGGCGAATAGGTGACGATGAACAGCGCATCGCCAAAGGTTTCCAGCTTCGGGCGGCTGTGTTTTTCCAGGGCGTCTTCAATGGCCAGCTCATGCAGGTTGAACTGGCGTTGCAGGTTGTACAGCTCCTCTTCATTCGGCTCTTCCAGGCCGATCCAGACGAAGTGCCCAGGCTTCGCAGCCCAGGCCGCGCCTTCGTCGAGGGTTATATTGGTGACTTTCTTACCGGCGCTGTAAACCGCAGCAGCAACAACTCTACCCATGATGTTGATTCACTTCTTCTTGGCAGCGTTCAGCTTAGCCTTGTCTGCTACTTGAGAGTCAGTGAAATTTTGCGGTGTGCCAATCCGGCTTGCGGGCGAAGGCGGCCATTCAGTCGATGGATCTATCGGCTGACAGACTGCTTTTTCAAGCAGCCTGCAGTTGCCGATCCATCGATTCAATGCACTCGCGCATCTGCTCGCGGCACTGGGCGATCAGCATGGGCATGTCATCCAGGCTCAATCCTGCCGTAGGAATGGCCGGCAGGGAGCGGATCAGAATTTTCCCACTGCGCCAGCGGTTCAATCGCATGTGTTTGACGTAAGTGCTGACACACACCGGAACGATCGGTACCCCGGCCGCTATGGCCATCTGGAAGGCGCCTTTCTTGAATGGCAACAACGCTTCGCCCAGGTTGCGCGTGCCCTCCGGGAAAACCCAGATCGAAGTGTCTTCATTCTGCAGGGTATGGGTGGTGGTCAACATCGACCGGCGCGCTTTCTGCGCATTGCCGCGGTCGATCAGCACATTGCCGGCCAGCCAGAACAACTGACCGAACAATGGCACCCATTTCAGGCTTTTTTTACCAATGCACACGGTTCGGCGGGGCACCACATTGCCAAACACGAACAAATCGTAGTTGGACTGGTGATTGGCAATGATCACGCAGCTGTCGGGTTGATCCATCAACGGCCCGACTTCGGCTTTTACCCGCAGGCGCAAGATGCACATTGCCGGCCACGCATAGAGGCGCGCGCACAGGCGGCTGTTGTCCGGATTGAACGGGCGACACAGGCCAAGCACCACGCCCAACACACCCGCCACAATAAAGTGCAGACCCATCAATGACATACGTAAAGCGAACAGCATTTGCAGGCCCCACCGGGACAAAAGGTGGCGCAGTGTACGGATGTGCACTGTTTTCGGCAATTGCCGCTATATAGGCGGGAGAAGGACGATGTTTAAGTGCATGTTTCCGACTGGTGGGTCAGACTTGTCCTAGAGCGGTCCCAGCGTTTTCAACGCAAAAGCCCGACACGACGGTCGGGCTCCCGGGTTAATGCAGCATCGGGCTCAGCCCAGATGTTCCTGATCCTGGATGATCGCGTTGTCCAACGCGTCCAGCAGCGCCTTGCGCGCTTTCAGCTTGGTGTTCTTGTGGGCCGTCATGTTGATTTTCTTCAACTGTCGAGCCGCCGCGAGCGCCGCGCCTTGCAGTTCTTCAGCCGCGACCACGACATCCAGGTAACCGGCAGCCACGGCGCTTTGCGGGTTGAACATCTCAGCGTTGACCACGGAACGCTGGAACGCCGATTTGCTCAGGCGATCGCGGGCAATCTCGATACCGGCGTGGTGCATGGTCATGCCGATCTGCACTTCGTTCAGGCCAATGCTGAAGGGGCCATCGACACCCAGGCGATAGTCCGCCGACAACAGCAGGAATGCACCCTTGGCCACCGCATGCCCAGGGCAGGCGACGACGACCGGGAAGGGGTGCGACAGCAGGCGACGGGCCAGCGTCGAGCCGGATGTCACCAGCGATACGGCTTCCTTTGGACCGGAGGTCATCACCTTCAGATCGTACCCGCCCGAGAGAATCCCTGGCTGACCGGTAATGATCACCACCGCGCGATCAGTCACTGCCTGGTCCAGCGCAGCGTTGAACGCCGCGATCACGTCCGGAGAGATGGCATTGACCTTGCCGTTGCTCAAGGTCAGGGTCGCGATACCGTCTTCGAGGTGGTAGGAAATCAACTCACTCATGACGCTAGTCCTTTCAATAAAGTAGGGCAGAAGTTACTCACCGGCATCGGCCAGGTAAAGCGCCGTGACTGACTCGCCAGTCACCCTTTTCCCGCTCGTCCAGCGTCACCCGGCACGCCTGCCGCGGATCGCCTGCTATATAGAGGTGGGGTGCCAGGCCGAAGATTGGCCGGTTTGCCATTAGCCTGGGCAACCAAAAACACCCAAGCGCCTTAAGCGCATGAAAATTCTCAAAAAAATGTTTGCCAACAGAAAAGCTTTCGACTACATTAGCGCGCCTCGACAGACAGAACATGTTTGAAGAGATACGGTGAAGTGTCCGAGTGGCTTAAGGAGCACGCCTGGAAAGTGTGTATACAGGAAACTGTATCGAGAGTTCGAATCTCTCCTTCACCGCCACATTCGATGTAGACAGAACCCCTGGTTTCGAGAGAAGCCGGGGGTTTTGTGTTTTTGGGCGTGTCAAATTACGCGCGTGCAGAGTTGCGTCAGGTCACAGAGCGAAGACAATTCTGAAATTTTCGTAGGAAACGGGATCGGCGTGTGGGACGTCATCCGGAAGAATCAAATGGATAGCTGCTTTCATAGGGGCTGCCACTTGAAACAAGTCGCCTGGGAAATGGGTATTGGTTTTATGTTTTCCGGGTGCACAATAAATGACAGCCCCCAACGCGACCCACTCCAGGATGGAAAGGTAACCGCCATGCAGGAATTCACCATGAAGCAGGCCGAACTTGAAAAGGTCCATGTGAAAATCGTCCAGCTGATGGCTGAACAGCGCAAGCTGAACGCCGAAGCGGGCAACAACAAGGACATTCCATGATCACGACGACAACCCACACGGTCGAAGGCCGACACATCACTGCCTACCTGGACATCGTCAGTGCCGAGTCCGTCCAGGGCGTCAACGTTGTCCGCGACCTTTTCGCCGGGATGCGGGATATTTTCGGTGGACGCTCCCAGACCCTGGAGCGGGCGTTGCAAGAGGCGCGTATCCAGGCCACCGACGAGATCAGGGAGCGAGCGCGGGCACTGCAAGCGGATGCGGTGGTAGGGCTTGATTACCAGATCAGCATGCCCGCCGGGAAGGGCGGCATGGTTGTGGTTTTTGCGTCCGGAACGGCGGTCAGGCTGGGGTGAAAGTTCCTGCCCATTCGTCGGGCATTCGCTCATCTGAACTACAAGTCCGTTAATGACCGGCTAGTCTCAGAATCCTTGGTGATCGATATTTTTCGTGCAAAGGGCTTGCCGGTGTCGATCGCGTATTTGAGAGGGGTGAAGCGATGACTGAACCGTATATCGAAGACGACGGCGCAGAATATCCGATCAACAACTACGTTCAGTGCGGCCAGACGGAGTACGTGGCCAGCTTCGGCGAAGACCAGGCCAAGGTCCTCAAGATAAAGACCAAGGCTTGTCGAGTGTTGAAGGGGAAATTCCTACCCAAGCTTACAGAACCGGCCAGGCAGTAAATTGTACCCGCGAGCAAACCCCTGTTCACTTTAGGTTGGAGGGCTCCAGGTGCATATTTGGATCAGGTGTATATCCATTCCTGCGGTAACGGCCACCTATGGTTTCGCTCTTACAGCGAGTCACTTGGAAAAGCCCCAAGTAACCAAGGGCTCTTGCCCCTGACGTTCGGTGCCTCGCCGTGGCTCGGCATACCCTCGCTCTGGTCCTGCTCCGTGGGCCCGCCGCGATGGGCCATCCTTGGCCCAGCGCGGCTAAACCGGCATCCATGCCGGTTTACCCACTGCGCAGAACCTCCACTCGGCCTCTCGAGGGGGCAAGAAAATCAAAAGCCAAAGCAAAAGAGAGGCGGCCTGACAGCCGACCTGATTAAGGGACCTGTCTACGATCCAATTGTGAGAGCTCGCTCCTTCAGGGAAACGTGTTCACTAGAATTCAGGTCGGCTGTCAGGCCGCCTCGCTTTGCTTTTGATCGTGGCGCCCCGTTAAACCACGATGGCCGAACGCAGGCATTGCGTAGTGGGTAAACCGGCAGGACGCCGGTTTAGCCGCGCTGGGCCAGGGATGGCCCATCGCGGCGACCCACGGAGCAATGCCGGAGTGAGGGCATGCCGAGCCTAGGCGAGGCACCGAGTGGTGGGGCAAGAGCCTTTTGGTTACTTTTGGGCTCTTCCAAAAGTGACTCGCTGTAAGAGCGAAACCATAAGTGGTCGTTACCGCAGCAATGGATATCCCCCCAATCCAGTTCTTAACAACCCCATGCTTAAGTGAACAGCATTACGTCATCGAACGGGATTTTTGTGTGTGTAGGAGCGAGCTTGCTCGCGATGGATTTGAAGGCGACACGTTCCGTCGGGAAACACGCGTTATCGTCAGCGTCCATCGCGGGCAAATGTGAATGAATATTTAATTGGGAGAGTTTTCACAAACTTTTCACAGGGCGCTACGTAGGCTCAACTCATCCGTTAGAAGCAACATCCTGCCCGTTCCCCAGCGGGCTTTTTTTTGCCTGCCATAAAACCTTTTCCAAAAATGCTGTCCAACCGTCGCTTACAACGGGTTTGAGCGCGCGCATGTCTGGACTTTGTCTCCTCTAAAGCATTCAATCTCGCCCCTTTGAATTTCATCCCCTATTTTTGAGGTTTCTGTCATGCGTTTTACACTGCCTGCTCTGGTTCTGGGTCTTCTGGTTGCTCAAGGTGCAATGGCCGGCGACGGCACGGCTGCCATCGGTGGCGGCCTGGGTGGCGCACTGGGTAACGTCGTTGGTCAGAGCATGGGCGGCAGCACCGGTGCCGCGATTGGTGCTGGTGTCGCAGGCGCAGCCGGCAGCGCGGTTGCTGCCAAGAAAGGCCACCGTACCAGTGCTGCCATCGGTGGTGGCGTTGGCGCTGCCGGTGGTTCGGTGATCGGCAACAGCCTGGGTGGCAAGACCGGTTCGACCATCGGCGCAGGCCTGGGTGGCGCGTTGGGCGGTGGCGTAGGCAGCAATCTGGCCCACGGCCACAAGCGTCACTGATCCTTAAGGGTTCACGACAAAAGCCCGGCTCGATGCCGGGCTTTTGCGTTTTTGAACGTTTCTGCAGTTAACGCCTCGAATGCTTCATACCCCCGAAGAATGCGAGGCATACCATGACCCCGAAAACCAAAGGCAATGCAGTGCGATACCCAGGTACTCAACGCTTGACGTTGCCGGCGCTTGTTTTTGGATTGTTGTTTACACCGTTCGTACTGGCGGCAGGAGACGGTACTGCAGCAGTTGGCGGTGGCATTGGCGGTGCATTGGGCAACGTAGTGGGCGGACAAATGGGCGGCAGCACAGGCGCCGCGGTTGGTGCTGGTGTCGGCGGCGCCGCCGGTAGTGCAATCGGCGCACCCAAGGGCAGTCGCACCGAAGCCGCACTGGGTGGTGGCTTGGGTTCGGCGGGTGGCTCGGTGATTGGCAACAGCCTGGGCGGCTCCACCGGTTCAACCATTGGTGCAGGCCTCGGTGGCGCGGCCGGTGGTGCGGTGGGCAACAATCTGGGCAGCGACAATGGCGGATCCCATTCCGGTGGCGGCCATAAACACAAGAACAAACATAAAAACAAGCATCACTGACGGCATCGATCTGCGATGTAACCGATGGTCTCTTTGATCGAACCTGACGATCGACTATCCCCTCCAACGTTCAGGGCCTGCTTTTCAGGCCCTTAGAGAGGTGTCTTATGCACGCTGATCCAAAAGTCTCCGACATCGACGAAACCCCTGAATACCCCCTGCCTTCGCCCACCGATTCCTTGAGTCGGGATCAGCGCCCGCCCGATGATGAGCCCGGGGTCGAGCAGGTTCCCAATGATGATCTCAAGCGCGCCGACCCTGATGTCGAAGCAGACCCGAGTGATCCGGACATTGCTGGCGAGGATGCCTCCGGCGAGCCAAGTTGATCCGCGTCTTCGTGCGAGACCGTCTGTCGAATGAATGGCAACCACGCCATCGCGCTGCTGCCAGACATAAGGTATGCAACTCGTAAAGGAGACGCACCATGACCAGGTCAAGATGGATGGCCCTCACAGTGGCTGGTCTGTTGTCGCTCGGGTCAGGCATGGCACTTTCCCAGTCCTCTGGCAACGATGCACCCGTCGACAAGGGCGGGATGCCACCGTCCACCGAAATGAATGCAGGCTCTGGCCCGGAGAATGCGCTGCCTCCCGGCTCCATCAATAAGGGCAATGCAGGCGATGCCAATGGGAGCAGCACCCGCCCGGAGACGGGAAATGGTTCGACCAGCGGTGGCGCTTCGATGGGGAGCGGTTCTGGGAGTGGGTCTGGAGGATCAGGTAGTGCTTCCGACAAAGGCTCAGACACACTGCCTGCGGATGGCAAAGCGGGCGGTTAGTCCGCTGAGGAATCAACCACAGTGAAATGACGAGCCCGGCGATTTGCCGGGCTTTTTGCGTCATCCTCCGTTGCTCTTGGTCGCGGCTGATCGTTATGCTGCTGAAACCTTTAATCTGTCGCGGAGCCGGCCGTACCTGAGCCGCCTGGGATGCCATGAAAACGGATCAGATGCGATGAATTTACCGCGCAAAGAGTTCGGCCCGATCAAGGCCGTGATTTTCGACATGGACGGCTTGTTGCTGGACACCGAGGGGATCTATACCGAGGTCACGGCCACGATTGCCGCGCGTTATGGACGCACGTTCGACTGGAGCGTGAAACAGAACATCATCGGCCGTGGTGCAGGTGATCTGGCGCGCTACGTGGTGCAGGCGCTGGACTTGCCGATCAGCGCCGAAGAGTTTCTGGTGATTCGCGAACCGCTGATGCGCGAGCGTTTTCCGACGGCGCAGGCGATGCCGGGTGCAGAACAACTGGTCCGGCACTTGAAGGCGCATAACATTCCCATTGCGGTGGGTACCAGTTCCTCGAGCCAGTCGTTCGGCCAGAAAACCACCTTGCACCGCGACTGGTTCGCCTTGTTCGATTTCATCGTCACCGCCGATGATCCGCAAGTCGGTGCGGCCAAACCGGCGCCGGATATCTTCCTCACGGCAGCGCGACGCTTGGGTGTCGAGCCGCAGGATTGCCTGGTATTCGAGGATTCGCCATTTGGTGTCACGGCAGCGAAAGCGGCGGGGATGACGGCGATTGCGATTCCGGATGCAGCGATGGCCGACGAAAAATACGCCCATGCTGATGGCATTCTTCGTTCGTTGAAGGCATTTGTGCCGGGTGCCTGTGGCTTGCCGGCACTGGACTGGGCGTCGTAGGAGCGAGCAAGCTCGCTCCTGCAAGAATCAGGCGCCAAAACCACCGTCGATGGTCAGGCTCGCACCAGTGATGTAGCCGGCTTCGGGGCCGACCAGGTAAGCCACGAAACTGGCGATCTCATCGGCCTTGCCGTAACGCCCGACTGCCATCAACGGAATAAGGCTGTCGGCGAAGTCGCCGTGGGCAGGGTTCATGTCGGTATCGACCGGGCCCGGCTGCACATTGTTGATGGTGATGCCTTTGGGGCCGAGGTCGCGGGCCAGGCCCTTGGTCAGGCCGACCAGCGCTGATTTGCTCATGGCGTAAGGGCCGCCACCGGCGAACGGCATGCGGTCGGCGTTGGTGCTGCCGATGTTGATGATCCGACCGCCCTCGGTCATGTGCTTGGCGGCAGCCTGGGTGGCGATGAACACACTGCGCACGTTGATGGCCAAGGTCTGATCGAAGTCTTCGAGCTTGAAATCTTCCAGCGGTGCAACAGCCAGCACGCCAGCGTTGTTGACCAGGATATCCAGCTTGCCAAAGGCTTCCACGGTAGCGTTCACGGCACCACGAATGGCATCGGCGTCGGCGCTGTCGGCCTTGATGGCCAGGGCTTTACCGCCAGCAGTGGTGATGCTGTCTTGCAATTCCTCGGCCTTGGCCGTGGAGCTCACATAAGTAAAGGCGACAGTCGCGCCTTCAGCGGCCAGGCGTTTGACGATGGCTGCGCCGATGCCGCGGGAACCGCCCTGGATCAAAGCCACTTTGCCACTGAGGTTCTGAGTAGTCATATCGATCTCCAAAATCCCGAGGCGAGATGTCCCGGTTGATGGAGCCTAGTATCGAATCAGGATTGCAGGCTGAGTAGGGGGTAATTGCGATAGTCTGTATAAACCAGAAGTTTAGAATGGCCCTCTATGGAAACCTTCAGCAGTATCGAATGCTTTGTACGCAGCGCCGAGGTTGGCAGCTTTGCCGAGGCTGCACGGCGGTTGAGCCTGACCCCGGCGGCCGTAGGTAAAAGCGTGGCCAAGCTCGAAGCGCGACTGGGCGTACGGCTGTTCCAGCGCAGCACCCGCAGCCTGACGCTGACCGAGGCCGGTCAGCTGTTTCTCGATGAAGTTAGCGGCAGCCTGCTCACGATCCAGAATGCCGTGGCCAATCTGGCCAGCGCCGAAGGTCGACCGGCGGGTACCCTGAAGGTCAGCATGGGCACCGTGTTCGGGCGTTTATACATCGTGCCGTTACTCGGTGAATTTTTGCGGCGCTTTCCCGCGATCAATCCGGACTGGCATTTCGATAACCGTCAGGTAGACCTGATCGCCCAGGGCTTCGATGCCGCGATCGGGGGCGGTTTCGAACTGCCGCAGGGTGTGGTTGCACGCAAGCTGACACCGGCCCATCGCGTGCTGGTGGCCTCTGCCGATTACCTGGCGGCGCGCGAAGCGATCCTTGAGCCTGACGATCTCAGGCTTCACGACGGCATCCTCATCCGCTCGCCGCAGACCGGTCGCGTGCGCTCCTGGCAGTTGACCAGCCGCACCCGGCAACACAGTCCCTTGACCCTCGACGCACGGATGACCATGAGCGATTCGGAAGCGGCTTGCGCCACGGCCGTCCAGGGTTTGGGCGTTGCACTGGTGAGCATGCCCTTTGCGGTGGGTTATCTGGAGGCGGGGACGTTGCAGCGGGTGCTGCCGGACTGGTATGTCGATGATGGCAATATTTCCATCTATTACGCCGAACACAAACTGCTGCCCGGCAAGACCCGGGCGTTTGTGGATTTCATTATTGAGCAGTTTGCGGAGCGAGGGTTGGGGCAGCGTTTTAGTGCGGTATGAACCAGGCGCCCCCTTCGCGAGCAAGCCCGCTCCCACATTGGATCTGCGGCTTGCACAAATCCCCTGTGGGAGCGGGCTTGCTCGCGATGAGGGCGACTCGGTTCAAGGTTGGGAATTCAGCGCCCAAACCGCCCCGGCCAGCCAATGATGTGCTTCGCCCGTGGCGTCGCATAAGTCCGCACCTTGGACGTCGACAACCCCAGTCGCACCAGTGATTCGGCGATGGTCACCGCCGCCGTCACGCCATCGATCACCGGCACGCCAGTACGCTGGCGGATCTGTTCATCCAGCCCGGCCATGCCGCCGCAGCCCAGGCAAATCACTTCGGCCTTGTCCTGGGTCACCGCCAGTTCAGCCTGATGCACGATGGCCTCCAGTGCGCGTTGCGGCTCGTGTTCCAGTTCCAGCACCGCCAGGCCGCTGGCCCGCACCGAAGCACAGCGGTCCCAGAGCCCGGACAGCTTCAGCCGATCTTCGATCAGCGGCACAGTGCGGTCGAGGGTGGTAACGACCGAGTAGGCGTGACCGAGAAACATCGCGGTGCTCGCGGCCGCATCGGTGATGTCCACCACCGGTACGTTGAGCAATTCCTGCAGGCCTTCGCGACCGTGTTCGCCGTAGCCGGCTTGAATCACGGCATCGAAGGGCTGGTCGTAGGCCATCACCCGGTCCATCACCGCAATGGCGGCCAGGTAGCTTTCGAAGTTGCCTTCGACCGAGTCGGCTCCGAAGTACGGCGTCAGGCCAACGATCTCCGTGCCGGGCGCGGCCACGGCCTGGGCCGAGCGGGCGATGGCCTGGGTAATGGATTCGGTGGTGTTGACGTTGACCACGAGAATGCGCATGGGAAATCCTTCTAGCGGGTGGTTCAGCGGCCCGATGCAACCGGGCCGCGAGGGAGTTAGTGGCTGACGTTGTCCACGGCGATTGCTTCACCGCTGACGTCGGCGTAGTGGGGTTGGCGCTTGGCGATGATCAGGTAGAGCATCCCGGAAATCCCGGCGCCGATCAGCCAGGAGAACGGCGACACCAGGTGGAAACCCGGTACCAGTGCCAGGACGATGGCGATCAGCGCGGCGGGAATGAAGGCCGCCACCGCGCGCAGGTTGACCCCGCGGCTGTAGTAATAGGCGCCGTTGGGGTCTTCGCTGTACAACTGCGGCACGTTGACCTGGCCTTTTCGCACCAGCCAGTAGTCGACCATGATCACGCCGTACAGCGGGCCGAGCAGGGCGCCGAGTCCGGAGAGGAAGTAGACGATCACCAGTGGGCTGTTGTAGAGGTTCCACGGCAGGATCAGCACGGCAATTGTCGCGCTGATCAGCCCGGCACGGCGGAACGTCAGGTACTTGGGCGCCAGGTTGCTGAGGACAAAGGCCGGGGCGACGAAGTTGGCCATGATATTGACCGCCACGGTGACGATCAGGAACGCCAGGCAACCCAGGACCAGGAAGAAGGTATTTGGGATCGAGGCGATGATCTCGGTCGGGCTTTCAATGATCCGGCCGTTAATCTGGAATTGCGCGCCACAGAGCAGGACTGTGATGGCGGCGAAGACCAGGATGTTCACCGGCAGGCCCCAGAAGTTGCCGACCTTGATGGTCTTGCGGCACGGCGCAGAGCGGGCGAAGTCGCAGAAGTTGAGGATCAGCGTGCCGTAGATCGCCAGCCACAACGCACCGCCGGCAAAGATATTGCGCCACATCTCGCCACCGCCCAGCGGCTCGCGGATCGACCAGGCGATGGTCGCATTGGCCTGGAAGTACATCCAGGCGGCAAGGGCGGCGACGGTGAGCAGGATCACCGGCCCGGCAAACCCTTCGTAGCGCCGCACCATCTCCATGCCATAGGCGAGGATCGCCAACTGCACCAACCAGATCGAGACGAAACACACCCAACCCAGTGTCGACAGACCGAGGATCGAGTCGTGGTCGTACTCGGCGAAACCGGGATGGATGGCGGTCAGCAACACCCGAAAGACCACCGAGGCCAGGTAGGTCTGGATTCCGAACCAGGCGATGGCGATCACAGCGCGGATCAAAGCGGGAATCTGTGCCCCGTGGATGCCGAAACTGATGCGGCTGATGACCGGAAACGGCACCCCGGTTTTCTGGCCCATGTAGCCCGACAGGTTCATGAAGCAATACACCAGCGCCGCGCCGATGCCCAGGGACAGGAGAATCTGCCAGCCGCCCAGGCCCAGGGCATAAAGGCCGATGGCAAACGAGTAGTTGGCGATGTTGTGCACATCGTTGGTCCACAACGCGAAGATGCTGTAGCGACCCCAGCGCCGGCCTTCCGCCTTCGTTGGCGCCAGGTCCTTGTTGTGCAGGCGGGGGCTGAGCACGACAGAGGATTCAAGCGATTGCCCAAAAGCTGTCTGGGTGACGTGGGAGGAGGGTAGATCCAGCGCGACATTGTTATTGGAGAGACTTGTACGCATTCCGGCAGGCTCCTGATGCTCGACGCCGCGATGACTGTGCTTGAGCCTTTGCTCGGCAATCTTCGTCGCGGGTGGCGAATATCATTGGTTACGGGGCATCTGCAGCCTGTACGGGATAGGGCGCTTCAGGCTTGCGGATCTAAGTGTTTTTATGTTTTGGATTTATTGTATACAAAACATGTATGCACTTAAGCGAGATGCGTGCCAGTCGGGAGATATATGAAATGCGCTGCTCATTTCGTTTTGTTATGGATTTCCGCCAAGTGATTGAAAAATCGGAAATATAAATTGACCGTTTGAACAGGTATTTATTTTTCAGCGGGATTGTTGGGTTTGATCGACTGGGGAAGTCAGGAAAGGAGGATGTAACTTTTTGGGGCGTGTAAATTAAAAGTGCACACATAAATGGCACCTATGGTGACATTCCTGTGTACACATTTATCGGCTCGGTCACGAATCCTGAGCAAGCTTGCTCCTACAGGGGGATTTGCAGAGAGATCAGGCTTTGGACTTGCTGATGATATTGCCGGCATGCAACCCGCATTCTTTCTGCGTGGCTTCTTCCCACCACCAGCGACCTTCACGCTCGTGCTGGTTCGGTAGCACCGGGCGGGTGCACGGCTCGCATCCGATGCTGATGAACCCGCGTTCGTGCAGGCTGTTGTACGGCAGTTCGAGCATACGGATATAGCCCCAGATTTCCTCGCTGGTCATTTGTGCCAGGGGGTTGAACTTGTACAGGGTGCGTTCCGGGGTGGAGAACGCGGTATCGACTTCCATCACGGCTACGGCGCTGCGCGTGCCGGGGCTCTGGTCGCGGCGCTGGCCGGTAGCCCAGGCCTTCACGCCAGACAGCTTGCGACGCAGCGGCTCGATCTTGCGGATGCCGCAGCATTCGCCATGACCGTCCTTGTAGAAACTGAACAGGCCTTTTTCCTTCACGAACGGTTCCAGCTTGGTGTAGTCCGGCGACACCAATTCGATATCGATCTTGTAGTGTTCGCGCACCTGATCGATGAAGCGATAGGTCTCGGGATGCAAGCGGCCGGTGTCGAGGCTGAATACCTTGACGTTTTTGTTCAGCTTCCAGGCCATGTCCACCAGCACCACGTCTTCGGCGCCGCTGAAAGATATCCACAGTTCATCGCCAAACTCGGCAAACGCGAGTTTGAGAATGTCCTGGGCAGATTTGTTGGCATAGGTCGTGGCGAGTTCCACGACGTCGAACGTTGGGCTCATCAGGGCGGCTTCCTACAGGTCGGTGGCGCTTGGCGCTCTATATGGGGCCGATGGTAACAAAAAGCTGCAGGGGCCGGGGCGTCCTCTGCGTTGCGCGGTGGTGGAGTTGTCGCTAGAGTTCGGGCTCGCTCGACTCAATGAACAATACCAATGGGAGTGTCTTGTGGAAATTGCCTGTCTGGATCTTGAAGGTGTGCTGGTCCCGGAAATATGGATCGCCTTCGCGGAAAAAACCGGGATCGAATCCCTCAGGGCCACCACTCGGGACATTCCCGACTATGACGTGCTGATGAAGCAACGCTTGCGGATTCTCGACGAACACGACCTGAAGCTTGCCGACATCCAGGAAGTGATCGCGACCCTCAAGCCGCTGGACGGTGCCGTCGAGTTCGTCGACTGGCTGCGCGAGCGCTTCCAGGTGGTGATCCTGTCGGACACCTTCTACGAGTTTTCCCAGCCGCTGATGCGTCAGCTGGGCTTCCCGACCTTGCTTTGCCATCGTCTGGTCACTGACGACAGCGGGCGCGTCACGGGCTATCAGTTACGCCAGAAAGATCCCAAGCGCCAGTCGGTGTTGTCCTTCAAGAGCCTCTACTACCGGGTAATCGCGGCGGGGGATTCCTATAACGACACCACGATGCTGGGTGAGGCGGATGCCGGGATTCTGTTCCATGCGCCGGATAACGTGATCGCCGAATTCCCGCAGTTTCCGGCGGTGCATACGTTTGAAGAGCTGAAGCAGGAATTCATCAAGGCTTCCAACCGTACCTTGAGTCTGTAGTCGTCTGAACTGACTCCTTCGCCGGCAAGCCGGCTCCTACAGGAGCATCACGATCCCTGCAGGAGCCGGCTTGCCGGCGAAGCTTTAAAGGCCTTGCAGGGTATCGAGCAGCACCTTCACCTTGGTAATCGATTCCTGATACTCGGCCTGCCACTCGGAGTCCGCGACGATTCCACCGCCGCCCCAGCAACACACCTGTCCATCCTTGACCAGCAAGCTGCGGATGGCGATGGAGCTATCCATCTCGCCGCGCACGTCCAGATACAGCAATGAACCGCAATACAGGCCGCGTCGGGTGGGTTCCAGCTCGTCGATGATCTGCATCGAGCGAATTTTCGGTGCGCCGGTAATCGAGCCGCCCGGGAAGCTGCCGGCGATCAGGTCGAGCGCATCCCGATCATCCGCCAGTTCGCCGGTCACGCTACTCACCAGGTGGTGCACATTCGGGTAGCTTTCCAGGCTGAACAACTCAGGCACACGAACCGAGCCGGTGCGGCAGGTGCGGCCGAGGTCGTTGCGCAGCAAGTCGACAATCATCAGGTTTTCCGCGCGGTCCTTGGGGCTGGCCAGCAGTTCAGCTGCGTTCGCCGCGTCTTCGGCAGGCGTGAGGCCTCGTGGGCGCGTGCCTTTGATCGGGCGGGTTTCAACCAGGCGCTCGCTGACTTTGACGAAACGTTCTGGCGACAGACTCAGCACCGCACCGCCGTCGGGCAGGCTCTGGAAGCCGGAAAACGGCGTGGGGCAAGCCAGGCGCAACGCGCAGTATGCTGTCCATGGATCACCCTGGCAGGGCGCGCGGAAGCGTTGGGCGAAGTTGACCTGATAGCAGTCACCGGCCTGGATGTATTGCTGGATGCGCTCGATCGCCTGGCGATATTGTTCAGCGCTCAGGTCGGCATGCATTGGCGCCTGCAAGCTGAATGGCTCAGTCGCGTCCGCGGTCGGCTGGGTGAATAGCTCGATCAAACGCTGACGTTCGCTGTCGGCCAACGTCGGATGGAACACCAGTTGGCTGGTGGCCTGCTGGTGATCGCTGATCAGTGCCCAGGCGTACAGGCCGAACCGCGCATCCGGCAAATGCAGGTCATCCAGGGCTCGGCTCGGCAGGTTTTCCAGGTGGCGGCCGAAGTCGTAGCTCAGGTAGCCGATCAAGCCGCCGGCGAAAGGCAGGTCATGGGCAAGCGTCGCTTCGCCCAGGCGCGCCAGATTATTGCGTAGGCGTTGCAGGAAATCGCTGCCACGTTCGTCAGGCGCGACCGTCAATTCGTCCAGCGGCCAGGCGCTGAGCAGGTCAAAGCGCCCGCGCTCGGCACTGGGCCGGCCGCTGTCGAGCAGCACGGCACCGGGGGCATGACGAATGGCCGCAAAGTAGTCGGCGGGGTTGGCGCGATAGGGCAGCGGGTGTACGGAACAGGTCGGCATGGGCGGGAGAGATCAGCCATGGAGGCGGGGTGGCGATTGTAGTCCTCTCGGGGAATTGCTCCTAGAGGGTATGTCGGGGATTGGCAGGTTGGGTACTTCATTGGCAATTCGGCCGCCATCGCTGGCAAGCCAGCTCCTACAGGGTTGTGGGAGCTGGCCTGCCGGCGATGGCAGCAACGCGGTCTCGGATCAGCCCTCAACCGGCGGAATATGCCCAAACATCTCCTGCACAAACGCCACCCGCTCTTCTACGGTTTCAGTCACACCACGGGCCTTCAGCTCTTCCAGCCGCGCCTCGACGGCATGGGTACGCAACGTCAGCCCGCAATCATTGGCAATCTGGATGTTCAAACCCGGCCGGGCGTTGAGCTCGAGAATCAGCGGGCCTTTCTCCTGGTCCAGCACCATGTCGACACCGATGTAGCCCAGCCCGCATAGCTCGTAGCAGCCCGCGGCGAGCTTCATGAAACCGTCCCAGTAGGGCAGTTGTACGCCATCCACCGCGTTGGTGGTGTCCGGGTGCTTGGCGATGATGTTGTTCAGCCAGGTGCCGCGCAAGGTCAGGCCTGTGGCCAGGTCGACACCGACGCCGATGGCGCCCTGGTGCAGGTTGGCCTTGCCGCCGGACTGGCGGGTGGGCAAGCGCAGCATGGCCATCACCGGGTAGCCCATCAGCACGATGATGCGGATGTCCGGCACGCCCTCATAGCTGATGCTCTTGAAGATCTGGTCCGGAATCACCCGGTATTCGATCAATGCCCGGTCGCGGTGCCCGCCGAGGGAATACAGCCCGGTCAGGATGCTGGAGACATGGTGCTCGATCTCTTCGTGGCTGATGATCTTCCCGGATACTGTGCGATAGCGGCCCTCGAAGCGGTCGGCGATGACAATGATGCCGTCGCCGCCAGCGCCCTGGGCCGGCTTGATCACGAAGTCGTTGCGCTCGCCGATGATCTCGTCGAGCTTGTCGATTTCCTTCTCGGTGGAGATCACGCCATACAGTTGCGGCACATGGATGCCGGCGGCAATCGCGCGTTCCTTGGTGATGATCTTGTCATCGACGATCGGATACAGGCTGCGCTTGTTGTACTTGAGCACATAGTCTGCGTTGCGCCGGTTGATGCCCATGATGCCCCGGGCTTCCAGGGCTTTCCAGGTCTTCCAGAAGCCGAACATCAAGCGTCAGCCTTCTTCAGGAAGGCTTTGAAACGTACCAGTTCGGTCAGGCGGTAGCCGCGATAACGACCCATGGCCAGCATGAAGCCCACCAGGATCAGCAGGATCGCCGGGAAGGTGAACACGAAGTAAACCAGTTCCGGAACGCTCATGATCAGGTGCGCGAGGGAGGCCGCGAACAAGGTGCCGATCGCCACTTTCATGGCATGGCTGGCGCCGCGTTCTTCCCAGGTGATCGACAGGCGTTCGATGGTCATGGTCAGGATCACCATCGGGAACAGCGCCACCGACAGTCCGCGTTCCAGGCCGAGCTTGTGGCTGAACAGGCTGATGGCCGCGATCAGCACCACCACGAACGTCAGCACCACCGACAGCCTCGGCAGCATTTGCAGCTTCAGGTGTTCAAGGTAGGAGCGCAGCGACAGTCCCAGCGCCGTGATGATGGTAAACAGCACGATCCCGAAGCCGAGCTGGGTCTCGCGGAAAGCCAGGGCGATCAGCACCGGGGTAAAGGTACCGAGGGTCTGCAGGCCGATCAGGTTGCGCAGGATCAGGATCACCAGCACGCCGATCGGGATCATTACCATGATCATGAAGGTCTGCTGGGTTTGCAGCGGCAGGCCGTACAGCGAGTATTCGAGGAAGTTGGCGTCGGTGTTCTCGTCGGTCAGCTTGGCCAGGCGAATGGCGTTCATCTCGCTGTTGTTCATGCTGAAGGTCACAGTGGCCTTCTTGCCGCCATCGACGGTGATCAGGTTTTCGTCGCCGGTCCACCACAACAGGCGGTCGGTGGGCAGGCCCTGTTCGCCGGTTTCCGGGTTGAAGTACAGCCAGTCGGTGCCGTTGAAGCTGCGCAGCCAGAGTTCCGGGGTTTGCGGCTGGTCAGCCACCAGGCGAATGGTGTGGACTTTTTCCACCGGGACGTGGGCGATGGACAACAGCAGCTCGACGATCTTCGCCTTGTGGGCCGGTGTCGGGTCACCGGCCAGAAGCATCTTGGCATTGTCGTCGTTGCTGTTGTTGACCCGCTTGATCGCTTCGCTGATGAACGTCTCGACGTCGGCCGAGTGCTGGCGAATTGGTGCCAACAGCGCTTCGGCGGCGAGTTTCTCGGGGCCTTCGACGGCAATGCTGTCGCGGAAGGTCGGGCCCTTGATCTTGGCTTTTTCCGCGGTGTAGCGCTTGGTCAGCACCAGGCGGTAATAAAGAGTCTGGTTGCCTTTGGCCCGGCGTGCCGACCAGGTGACCTTGCGGTTGCCGTCGACACGGTTGACGGCCACGCCGTAGTTGTTGGAGATGAAACTTTCGTTGAGGCTCACGTAATCGCGGCTCAGCGGTGGCACGAACATCTGGATCTTGACCGGGTCCTTGGCACTGGCGACGAACTCGACCTTGGCGTCGATGTTCCACAAGTCGTCGGTGGCGTCTTCCGTCACGGGAATGCCGAGTACGAAGATCTGGTAGGCCGTGACTGAAATGCCCAACACCACCAGGATGGCGATCAGCATTTTCAGATGAAGGGTAAGAGAGCGCATTTGAATTACTCGGCGGTATGAGCGTCGGTGGCGCAGGCGGGTTTGCCGGCAGCGTATTTAAGACTGGGGTCGACCAGCGCATCGAAGCGTTTGAGTGCTTCGGAGCCGATCAGGAGCGGGTATTGGAACGCGCTACGGTCGGTCAGGTTCACTTCGATGCTGCGTAAAGCCGAACCCATGCAGATATCCAGCTCGATCACCGGACGGGCGGTGTACTTCTTGCCTTCTTCGGGATCGTAGTCACCGGCCCGGCGCTTGATCTTGCTGACACGGGCCAGCGGTCGTTCGATCGGGTGCGAATGGGCCGCGTCGATGGCCAGGTAGAAGCGCACCCAGGACTCGCCATTGCGTTTGAATCGCTTGATGTCGCGAGCACTCAGGGACGCGGTTTTCGCGCCGGTATCGAGTTTGGCGGCGACTTCGAGGTCGATGCCACCCAGCGATGCGTATTCATTGAGGCCATATACGGTCTTTTCCCCCGCCACGGCAAAACCGGGCAGGCAAAGACAATAAAGGAGTGTGGAGAAGGGCTTGAGTCTCATAAATCCTGGTGCGCAGCGGTGCGTATTTCGGTTCAAGGCCCTGGCATCGCTGCGCAAGCTCCCTCGTAGGCCTATCAGCAACTTATGACAAGCCGTGCAGATGTGACAGACAAATGCGGCCGGCATTCTAGCACGGTGGGTTGATGGCGCCACCGCTGGCGGGCAGCTATAACCAGAGGGTCGTGCGTGGTTATGGTGCGGGCGGTTATTAGACGATTGTCGACAATATCTAATTATCCTTTGACTGGCGCGCCTGTTTTGGTTAGTTTTTGCGGCACTGGCTTTCAAGGTGTCGACAATATGTTGGATCAACTGGATCCCCCGCTCATCGTTCAGGATGACTCGGAAACACTTTCCGAGAACGTCTTCCGGCGCATTCAGGCGGCCATCGTCAAGGGTGATATCGCTCCGGGCAGCAAGATCTCCGAGCCGGAGCTGGCCCGGACCTATGGCATCAGTCGTGGCCCGCTGCGCGAGGCCATCCACCGTCTGGAAGGCCAGCGTCTGCTGGTGCGCGTGCCGCACGTCGGGGCGCGGGTGGTGTCGCTCAATCATGCCGAGTTGATCGAGCTCTACGAAATCCGCGAATCCCTTGAAGGCATGGCCTGTCGCCTGGCCGCCGAGCGCATGAGCGTCGAAGAGATTGACGAACTGCGCCGCGTCCTCGAAACCCACGAGCGCGACGAGGCCTTCCAGGCCGGTCGCGGTTACTACCAACAGGAAGGCGATTTCGACTTCCACTACCGGATTATCCAGGGCAGCGGTAACCGCACCCTGACGCAAATGCTCTGCGGCGAGCTGTATCAACTGGTGCGCATGTACCGCATCCAGTTTTCCACCACGCCCAATCGGCCACACCAGGCCTTTGCCGAGCACCACCGAATTCTCGATGCCATCGCCGACCGTGACGGTGAACTGGCCGAGTTGTTGATGCGCCGTCACATCGGCGCCTCCAAACGCAACATCGCCCGTCATTATCAGGACGGCGCCAACCCGACAGCCAAACGAGGTGAGTCATGAGTTTGAACAAGAGCACTCCAGGCCAGCGTTTCCGCGATGCGGTCGCCAGCGAGCATCCATTGCAAGTGGTCGGCGCGATCAACGCCAACCACGCGCTGCTGGCCAAGCGCGCCGGTTTCAAGGCGATCTACCTGTCGGGTGGCGGGGTGGCTGCCGGCTCCCTCGGCCTGCCGGACCTGGGCATCACCGGCCTGGATGACGTGCTGACCGACGTGCGCCGCATCACCGACGTCTGCGACCTGCCGCTGCTGGTGGACGTGGACACCGGTTTCGGTTCCTCGGCCTTCAACGTAGCCCGTACCGTGAAGTCAATGATCAAGTTCGGCGCCGCGGCGATTCACATCGAGGACCAGGTCGGCGCCAAGCGTTGCGGCCACCGTCCTAATAAAGAGATCGTGACCCAGCAGGAAATGGTCGATCGCATCAAGGCTGCAGTCGATGCCCGTACCGACGACAGCTTCGTGATCATGGCCCGTACCGACGCCCTGGCGGTGGAAGGCCTGGAATCTGCCCTGGATCGCGCTGCTGCCTGCATCGAAGCTGGCGCCGACATGATTTTCCCGGAAGCCATCACTGAGCTTGAGATGTACAAGCTGTTCGCCAGCCGTGTGAAAGCGCCGATCCTGGCCAACATCACCGAATTCGGCGCGACGCCGCTGTACACCACCGAACAACTCGCGGCTGTCGATGTGTCGCTGGTGCTGTACCCGCTGTCGGCCTTCCGCGCCATGAACAAGGCCGCAGAAAACGTCTACACCGCGCTGCGCCGCGATGGCACGCAGGCGAATGTCATCGACACCATGCAGACCCGCATGGAGCTTTACGATCGCATCGACTACCACACCTTCGAGCAGAAGCTCGATGCGTTGTTCGCCGCGAAAAAGTAAGTCGATTAACTCCCTAATAAATTCAAGAAATTGGAGGCAGAAATGGCCGAAGCAAAAGTACTCAGTGGCGCCGGGCTCCGTGGCCAGGTAGCCGGGCAAACCGCACTGTCCACCGTGGGGCAGTCGGGTGCCGGTCTGACCTATCGTGGTTATGACGTACGTGAACTGGCGGCTGACGCGCAGTTCGAAGAGGTCGCTTACCTGCTGCTGTACGGCGAACTGCCGAGCAAGGCGCAACTGAGCGCCTACATCGCCAAGCTGAGCAAGCTGCGTGACCTGCCGCAAGCGCTCAAGGAAGTGCTGGAACGCATCCCCGCCGACGCCCACCCGATGGATGTGATGCGCACGGGCTGCTCGTTCCTGGGCAACCTGGAACCGGAAAACGACTTCTCCGAGCAGCACGACAAGACTGACCGCCTGCTGGCTGCTTTCCCGGCGATCATGACCTACTGGTACCGCTTCAGCCACGAAGGCAAGCGCATCGAGTGCGTCAGCGACGAGCAGTCCATTGGTGGTCACTTCCTGCACCTGCTGCACGGCAAGAAGCCGAGCGAGTTGCACGTCAAGGTGATGAACGTTTCGCTGATCCTCTACGCGGAGCACGAATTCAACGCCTCGACCTTCACCGCCCGTGTGTGCGCGTCGACCCTGTCCGACCTGTATTCGTGCATCACTGCGGCCATCGGCTCGCTGCGTGGCCCGCTGCACGGCGGCGCCAACGAAGCGGCGATGGAAATGATCGAGCGCTTCTCGTCGCCTGAAGAGGCGGTCGAGGGCACCCTCGGCATGCTGGCGCGCAAGGACAAGATCATGGGCTTCGGCCACGCGATCTATAAGGACAACGATCCGCGCAACGAGGTGATCAAGGGCTGGTCGAAAAAACTGGCCGACGAAGTGGGCGACAAGGTGTTGTTCCCGGTATCCGAAGCCATCGACGCCACCATGTGGGAACAGAAGAAGCTGTTCCCGAACGCCGACTTCTACCATGCCTCGGCGTACCACTTCATGGGCATTCCGACCAAGTTGTTCACACCGATCTTCGTCTGCTCGCGCCTGACTGGCTGGGCGGCCCACGTGTACGAACAACGTGCCAACAACCGCATCATCCGCCCGAGCGCCGAGTACACCGGCGTCGAACAGCGCAAGTTCGTGCCAATCGAACAACGCTGAATGGTGGGAATGCCTGCACAGGTCACTGAATGAACCGGTGACCCTGTAGGAGCTGGCTTGCCAGCGAAGGCGGTTTGTCATTCAACATCGTTGTTGCCTGACCCACCGCATTCGCCGGCAAGCCGGCTCCTACAGAGGTCCGCGTTCAATTCAGGAGCCATGCCAGGCCCCGCCTTTTGAAACTACCGTGACCGAGTCCCGACGATGAACACAGAATTCCGTAAATCGCTTCCCGGCAGCCACCTGGATTACTTCGACGTCCGCGCGGCGGTCGAGGCCATCCAGCCCGGCGCCTATGACACCCTGCCGTACACCTCCCGCGTGCTGGCGGAAAACCTGGTGCGTCGCTGCGACCCGGCCACGCTGACCGAATCCCTGAAGCAATTCATCGAGCGCAAGCGCGACCTCGACTTCCCGTGGTTCCCGGCTCGTGTGGTGTGCCACGACATTCTTGGCCAGACCGCGCTGGTCGACCTCGCCGGCCTGCGTGACGCCATCGCCCAACAGGGTGGCGACCCTGCGCAAGTGAACCCGGTGGTGCCGACGCAACTGATCGTCGACCACTCCCTGGCCGTCGAGCGCGGTGGTTTCGATCCGGAGGCGTTCGAGAAGAACCGCGCCATCGAAGACCGTCGCAACGAAGACCGTTTCCACTTCATCAACTGGACCAAGAAGGCGTTCAAGAACGTCGACGTGATCCCGCCAGGCAACGGCATCATGCACCAGATCAACCTGGAGAAAATGTCTCCGGTGATCCAGGTACGTGACGGCGTGGCATTCCCTGACACCTGTGTCGGCACCGACAGCCACACCCCGCACGTCGATGCGCTGGGCGTGATCGCCATTGGTGTCGGTGGCCTGGAAGCCGAGAGCGTGATGCTGGGCCGTGCCTCCTGGATGCGCCTGCCGGAAAGCGTCGGCGTTGAACTGACTGGCAAACTGCAACCGGGCATCACCGCCACCGACATGGTGCTGGCGCTGACCGAGTTCCTGCGCAAGCAGAAAGTGGTCGGTGCATGGCTGGAGTTCTTCGGCGAAGGCGCCGCGGCGCTGACCCTGGGTGACCGCGCGACCATTTCCAACATGGCTCCGGAATACGGTGCCACCGCGGCGATGTTCTACATCGACCAGCAGACCATCGACTACCTCAAGCTCACCGGTCGTGAAGACGAGCAGGTGCAACTGGTCGAGAACTATGCCAAGACCACCGGTCTGTGGGCAGACAGCCTCAAGGGCGCGCAATACGAGCGCGGCCTGACCTTCGATCTGTCTTCGGTCGTGCGCAACATGGCCGGCCCGAGCAACCCGCACGCCCGTGTGGCCGTATCGGACCTGGCTGCCAAAGGCATCTCCGGGCAGTGGGACGATGTGCCGGGGCAAATGCCCGACGGCGCGGTGATCATCGCCGCCATCACCAGCTGCACCAACACCAGTAACCCGCGCAACGTGATCGCCGCCGGCCTGCTGGCGCGCAATGCCAACAAGCTCGGCCTGACCCGCAAGCCTTGGGTCAAATCGTCCCTGGCACCGGGCTCGAAAACCGTCGCCCTGTACCTCGACGAAGCCGGCCTGACCGATGAGCTGGAACAGCTCGGTTTCGGCGTAGTAGCCTTCGCCTGCACTACCTGCAACGGCATGTCCGGCGCGCTCGATCCGGTGATCCAGCAAGAGATCATCGACCGCGACCTGTACGCCACTGCCGTGTTGTCCGGCAACCGTAACTTCGACGGCCGGATTCACCCGTACGCCAAACAAGCGTTCCTCGCTTCGCCGCCGCTGGTCGTCGCTTACGCGATCGCCGGTACCATCCGTTTCGATATCGAGAAGGATGTGCTGGGCGTGGTTGATGGCAAGGAAATCCGCCTGAAAGACATCTGGCCGAGCGACGAAGAAATCGACGCCGTGGTGAAAGCCTCGGTGAAGCCGGAGCAGTTCCGCCAGGTCTACATCCCGATGTTTGCCATCCACGAAGACACTGGCCCGAAAGTCGCGCCGCTGTACGACTGGCGCGAGAAGAGCACCTACATCCGCCGTCCGCCGTACTGGGAAGGCGCACTGGCCGGCGCGCGTCCGCTCAAGGGCATGCGCCCGCTGGCAGTACTGCCGGACAACATCACCACCGACCACCTGTCGCCATCCAACGCGATCATGCTCGACAGCGCCGCCGGCGAATACCTGGCGAAAATGGGCCTGCCGGAAGAGGACTTCAACTCCTACGCGACGCACCGGGGTGACCATCTGACCGCGCAGCGCGCAACCTTCGCCAACCCGAAACTGTTCAACGAAATGGTCCAGGAAAACGGCAAGGTCAAGCAGGGCTCCCTGGCCCGCGTCGAGCCGGAAGGCAAAGTGATGCGCATGTGGGAAGCGATCGAAACCTACATGGATCGCAAGCAGCCGCTGATCATTATCGCCGGTGCCGACTACGGTCAGGGTTCGTCCCGCGACTGGGCGGCCAAGGGCGTGCGCCTGGCGGGTGTCGAAGCGATTGCCGCCGAAGGTTTCGAGCGTATCCACCGCACCAACCTGGTGGGCATGGGCGTGTTGCCGCTGGAGTTCAAGCCGGGCACCAACCGTCATACCCTGGCCATCGACGGCAGCGAAACCTACGACGTGATCGGCGACCGCACCCCACGTGCCGAGCTGACGCTGGTGATCCATCGCAAGAACGGCGAGCGCGTCGATGTGCCGGTGACCTGCCGCCTGGACACCGCTGAAGAAGTGTCGATCTACGAGGCTGGCGGCGTGTTGCAACGCTTCGCCCAGGACTTCCTCGAAGAATCGGCGGTCGCCGTTTAACACTTGCTGCGCCGACACGGGACTTTGAGTCCCGTGTCTGTTTTCTAGCTAAGGAGTAAGCAACACCATGGCTCATGCACCGCAAATCAAAATTCCCGCTACTTACATGCGCGGCGGTACCAGCAAAGGCGTGTTCTTCAGCCTCAAGGATCTGCCGGAGTCGGCCCAGGTTCCAGGCCCGGCCCGCGATGCGCTGCTGTTGCGCGTGATCGGCAGCCCCGACCCGTACGACAAGCAGATCGACGGCATGGGCGGCGCGACGTCCAGCACCAGCAAAACCGTGATCCTGTCGAAAAGCGTCAAGGCCGATCATGACGTCGATTACCTCTTCGGCCAGGTGTCGATCGACAAACCGTTCGTCGACTGGAGCGGCAACTGCGGCAACCTGACCGCAGCGGTCGGTTCGTTCGCCATCAGCAACGGCCTGGTGGACGCCAGCCGCATCCCGCACAACGGCATTGCCGTGGTGCGCGTGTGGCAGGCCAACATCGGCAAGACCATCATCGCCCACGTGCCGATCACCAACGGTGAAGTGCAGGAAACCGGCGATTTCGAACTCGACGGCGTGACCTTCCCGGCGGCGGAAGTGCAGGTCGAATTCCTCGACCCGGCCGCGGAAGAAGAGGGCGGTGGCGGTTCGATGTTCCCGACCGGCAACCTGGTCGATGATTTGGAAGTGCCTGGCGTCGGGACCCTCAAGGCAACCATGATCAACGCCGGTATCCCGACGATTTTCGTCAACGCCGAAGACATCGGCTACAAGGGCACCGAGCTGCAAGGTGCGATCAACGGCGATCCGAAAGCATTGCTGATGTTTGAAACCATCCGCGCCTATGGCGCACTGCGCATGGGCCTGATTTCCAACGTCGACGAAGCGGCCAAGCGCCAGCACACGCCGAAAGTGGCGTTCGTGGCCAAGCCGGCGGAGTACGTGTCTTCCAGCGGCAAGACGGTTGCAGCGGGCGATGTCGACCTGCTGGTACGTGCACTGTCCATGGGCAAGCTGCACCACGCGATGATGGGCACCGCGGCGGTCGCCATCGGCACCGCGGCAGCGATTTCCGGCACCTTGGTCAACCTTGCGGCGGGCGGTGTCGAACGCAATGCAGTGCGTTTCGGCCATCCGTCGGGCACCTTGCGCGTTGGCGCCGAAGCCAGCCAGGTCAACGGCGAATGGACCGTGAACAAGGCCATCATGAGCCGCAGTGCGCGGGTGTTGATGGAAGGTTACGTCCGGGTGCCAGGCGATTCGTTCTAACGACGCACCCCCTGCAGGAGCTGGCTTGCCAGCGAAGAGGCCGTCAAATTCAACATCATTGTTATCTGTGACACCGCTTTCGCTGGCAAGCCAGCTCCTACAAGGTGAATCGAACATGAGCGCCAACGTTGACCTCAACAACCGCCCCGACTACGACCAGGTCCTGCAGGACATTGCCGATTACGTCCTGAGCTACAAGATCGAGTCCCGGGAAGCCCTCGATACCGCCCGCAACTGCCTGATGGACACCCTCGGCTGCGGCCTGCTGGCCCTGCGATTCCCGGAATGTACCAAGCACCTGGGGCCCATGGTCGAAGGCACCGTCGTCCCGTTCGGCGCCCGCGTGCCCGGCACCAGCTATCGGCTGGATCCAGTCAAGGCGGCCTGGGACATCGGCTGTATCGTGCGCTGGCTCGACTACAACGACACCTGGCTTGCGGCCGAATGGGGCCATCCGTCGGATAACCTTGGTGGCATTCTCGCGGTGGCTGACCACCTGTCGCAAAAGCGTTCGGCCAACGGCGAAGCGCCGTTGACCCTTCGCACGGTGCTTGAAGCGATGATCATGGCCCATGAGATCCAGGGTGTGATCGCGTTGGAAAACTCGTTCAACCGTGTCGGCCTCGATCACGTCATCCTGGTTAAAGTCGCCTCCACGGCAGTCACCGCCAAACTCATGGGCGCCAATCGCGAGCAGTTGCTCTCGGCCTTGTCCCATGCGTTCGCTGATGGCCAGGCCTTGCGCACCTATCGCCACGCGCCAAATGCCGGCTCGCGCAAATCCTGGGCGGCGGGCGATGCGTCCAGTCGAGGTGTGCGCCTGGCAGACATCGCCCTGCGCGGCGAGATGGGCATTCCGGGTGTGTTGAGTGCCAGGCAGTGGGGCTTTTACGACGTACTGTTCAGCCACACCAACAGCGATCTGGCACTCAAGCCCGAGGATAAACGGACATTCAGTTTTTCCCGACCGTACGGCAGCTATGTGATGGAAAACGTGCTGTTCAAGATCAGTTTTCCTGCCGAGTTCCACGCGCAAACGGCCTGTGAAGCAGCGGTCACCTTGCACCCGCAGGTGCGTAATCGCCTGCATGAGATCGACCGGATCGTCATCACCACACAGCAATCGGCGATCCGCATCATTTCCAAGGTTGGCCCGTTGGCCAACGCCGCTGACCGCGATCACTGTATCCAGTACATGACCGCTGTGCCGCTGGCTTTCGGCAATCTGGTGGCCGAGCACTACGAAGATGATTTTCACAAGGCGCATCCGATCATCGATGTGCTGCGCAACAAGATGACCGTTGTCGAAGATCCGCGTTTCACCCGCGAATACCTGGAAGCCGACAAACGCTCGATCGCCAATGCGATCCAGGTGTTTTTCAAGGATGGGTCGAGCACCGAAAACGTGGTGGTGGAATATCCGATTGGTCATCGTCGGCGTCGTGCCGAGGGCATTCCATTGTTGGAGGACAAGTTCAGGGCGAACTTGCTGACACGATTCACCCGTCAGCGTAGCGAGGAGATTTTTGCGTTGTGCAAGGATCAGGTAGCGCTTGAAGCGACGCCTGTTAATCGGTTTGTAGATTTGTTTGTGATCTAGGAGACCGCGTAATCGTTCTTCGCGAGCAAGCCCGCTCCCACAGATCTTGCGATCACTGGAGATCCAGTGTGGGAGCGGGCTTGCTCGCGAAGGCGGTGGGACAGGCGCTATAAAACTACTTGAAACGCCGCTCGACGCCTTTTTCCACCAAGATTTTCGCGGAAATCTCTTCCACGGAAAAATGCGTGGAGTTGATGTTCGGAATGTTCTCGCGGCGGAACAGGTTTTCCACCTCGCGCACTTCGAACTCGCACTGGGCGTAGCTCGAGTAGCGGCTGTTGGGCTTGCGCTCGTTGCGGATCGCGGTGAGGCGGTCCGGGTCGATGGTCAAGCCGAACAGCTTGTGCTGGTGGGCACGCAGGGCGCTTGGCAGTTGCAGGCGCTCCATGTCGTCTTCGGTCAGCGGGTAGTTGGCCGCGCGAATGCCGAATTGCATGGCCATGTACAGGCAGGTCGGGGTCTTGCCGCAGCGCGAGACGCCCACCAGGATCAGGTCGGCCTTGTCGTAATAGTGCGTGCGGGCACCGTCGTCGTTGTCGAGGGCGAAGTTCACCGCCTCGATACGCTCCATGTAATTGGTGTTGGCCCCGATGGAGTGGGATTTGCCCACGGTATAGGAAGAATGCTCGGTCAGTTCCTGTTCAAGGGGCGCCAGGAAGGTCGAGAAAATGTCGATCATGAAACCATTGGAAGTCGCGAGGATCTCACGAATGTCCTGATTGACGATGGTATCGAAGATAATCGGACGGAAACCGTCGGTTTCGGCGGCTTTGTTGATTTGTTGTACCATGGCCCGCGCTTTGTCCACGTTGTCGATGTACGGCCGCGTGACTTTGCTGAAGGTAATGTTTTCGAACTGCGCCAAAAGGCTTTGGCCGAGGGTTTCGGCGGTAATGCCCGTGCCATCGGAGATAAAGAAAGCAGATCGTTTCATTTGCACCTTGGGCCTTAAGCTAGTAACGAATCTTGGATATGATAGGCGCGATTTGCCGGCCGCCAATGGCCCGCATTCTCACTTATTTTCCAGGTCCAGGCCATACAACTGGCAAACGCTCCCTTGAGCCGCCGGTTTCTGAGCTTTTCCAACACAGTTAGTGGAGAGATCACCTTGGTAGAGTACGTAGTTTCCCTCGACAAGCTCGGCAAAGACGACGTTGAGCACGTGGGGGGCAAGAACGCATCCCTGGGCGAGATGATCAGCAATCTTGCGGGTGCCGGTGTATCGGTGCCCGGTGGCTTCGCCACGACCGCTCAGGCATATCGTGATTTCCTCGAGCTGAGCGGCCTGAACCAGCAGATTCATGACGCCCTGGATGCCCTGGACGTCGACGACGTGAATGCCTTGGCCAAGACCGGTGCCCAGATCCGCCAATGGATCATGGAAGCCGAGTTCCCGGAAAAACTGAATGCCGAGATCCGTACCGCGTTCGCCACGCTGTCCGCCGGCAACCCTGACATGGCCGTGGCCGTGCGCTCTTCCGCTACTGCCGAAGACCTGCCGGATGCTTCCTTCGCCGGCCAGCAGGAAACCTTCCTGAACATCCGTGGTGTCGAAAACGTCATTCGCGCCGCCAAAGAGGTGTTCGCTTCCCTGTTCAACGACCGCGCCATTTCCTACCGCGTGCACCAGGGCTTCGACCACAAGCTGGTCGCCCTGTCGGCTGGCGTGCAGCGCATGGTCCGCTCCGAGACCGGCACTGCCGGCGTGATGTTCACCCTCGACACCGAGTCGGGCTTCCGTGACGTGGTGTTCATCACCGGCGCCTACGGCCTGGGTGAAACCGTCGTACAAGGCGCGGTGAACCCGGATGAGTTCTACGTCCACAAGGGAACCCTGGCTGCCGGTCGTCCGGCGATCCTGCGCCGCAACCTGGGCAGCAAGGCCATCAAGATGATCTACGGCGACGAGGCCAAGGCCGGTCGTTCGGTCAAGACCGTCGACGTCGACAAGGCCGATCGCGCGCGTTTCTGCCTGACCGACGCCGAAGTCAGCGAGCTGGCCAAGCAGGCGATGATCATCGAGAAGCACTACAAGTGCCCGATGGACATCGAATGGGCCAAGGACGGTGACGACGGCAAGCTGTACATCGTGCAGGCCCGTCCGGAAACCGTTAAGAGCCGTACCCAGGCCAACGTCATGGAACGTTACCTGTTGAAGGAAACCGGCACTGTGCTGGTTGAAGGCCGTGCCATTGGCCAGCGTATCGGCGCCGGCAAGGTTCGCATCATCAAGGACGTGTCCGAGATGGACAAGGTCCAGCCAGGCGACGTGTTGGTGTCGGACATGACCGACCCGGATTGGGAACCGGTCATGAAGCGCGCCAGCGCCATTGTCACCAACCGCGGTGGTCGTACCTGCCACGCGGCGATCATCGCTCGCGAGCTGGGCATCCCGGCCGTGGTCGGTTGCGGCAACGCCACCCAGCTGTTGAAAGACGGCCAGGGCGTGACCGTTTCCTGCGCTGAAGGCGACACCGGTTTCATCTTCGAAGGCGAACTGGGCTTCGACATCAAGAAGAACTCCGTGGACGCCATGCCGGACCTGCCGTTCAAGATCATGATGAACGTCGGCAACCCGGACCGCGCCTTCGACTTCGCGCAGTTGCCGAACGCCGGTGTGGGCCTGGCCCGCCTCGAGTTCATCATCAACCGCATGATCGGCGTGCACCCCAAGGCGCTGCTGAACTACGACGGCCTGCCGCAGGACATCAAGGAAAGCGTCGACAAGCGCATCGCCGGTTACAGCGATCCGGTCGACTTCTATGTCGACAAACTGGTCGAAGGCATCAGCACCCTGGCTGCAGCGTTCACGCCGAAAAAAGTCATCGTGCGCCTGTCGGACTTCAAGTCCAATGAATACGCCAACCTGATCGGCGGCAAGCTCTACGAGCCGGAAGAAGAGAACCCGATGCTGGGCTTCCGCGGTGCTTCGCGTTATATCAGCGAATCGTTCCGTGACTGCTTCGAACTCGAGTGCCGTGCCCTCAAGCGCGTGCGCAACGAGATGGGCCTGACCAACGTCGAAATCATGGTGCCGTTCGTCCGTACCCTGGGCGAAGCCAGCCAGGTGATCGATCTGCTGGCCGAAAACGGCCTGGCGCGTGGTGACAACGGCCTGCGCATCATCATGATGTGCGAACTGCCGTCCAACGCGATCCTGGCTGAAGAGTTCCTCGAGTTCTTCGACGGGTTCTCCATCGGCTCCAACGACCTGACCCAGCTCACCCTGGGCCTGGATCGTGACTCCGGAATCATCGCGCACCTGTTCGACGAGCGTAACCCGGCGGTCAAGAAGCTGCTGGCCAACGCCATTGCCGCCTGCAACAAGGCTGGCAAGTACATCGGCATCTGCGGCCAGGGCCCTTCGGACCACCCGGACCTGGCCAAGTGGCTGATGGAACAGGGCATCGAAAGCGTTTCGCTGAACCCTGATTCCGTACTCGAAACCTGGTTCTTCCTGGCGGAAGGTCAAGCGCAGGCTTGAGGGTGTGAACGGGCCGTTCCCCAGGGGGCGGCCTTTTTTGAGATTCAAGTAGGGCGGGCTCCTCTGGATGCCGCCCTTTTTTGTGCAAGAGATTATGCAAAGCAGCAGCAACCTGTTTCCTGTCGCTCTGATCAGCGCCGAGCGGCGCGGCGATCTGAGCGAAGATGTCTACCGGTTGAAACCCGGTAACAGCCCCGACGGCACCGTAGAAGTGGCGGTGACGCGCCTCGGCATGGCTGATGAGTCGGTATCCCGTGGCGTGCCGGTGATCCTGTTGCACGGCAGTTTTTCCAATCGACGTTTCTGGTTCTCCCCCAAGGGGCTGGGCCTGGGTGCCTATCTGGCGCGCCTGGGGTTCGATGTCTGGATCGCCGAAATGCGCGGTCACGGCCTGTCCCAGCGCAACCAGAACTATCGCAAGAACCGTGTTGCCGACTATGCGCGATACGATCTGCCGGCCATTGGTGCGTTCGTGCGCGAGCAAAGCGGCCAGGTCCCGCACTGGATCGGCCACTCGCTGGGCGGCATTACCCTGGCGGCCGCGCTGGGGGGCGAATACATTGGCGAGCCCGTGGTCGCTTCCGCGGCATTCTTTGGCACGCAAGTCAGCCGCACCTACTGGCCGCTGAAGTTTCCGCCGGTGGAATGGAGCGGTCGTTTCATCCTCAAGCGTTTTGCCCAGCTGTCCGGTTCACGGCTCAAGCGTGGCCCGGAGGACGAGCCGATCGGCCTGGCCCTGGAAAGCATGCGCTGGTACGGCCTGTTCGGGCGCTTTGGCGATGCTGACAAAGATTGGTGGGCGGGCTTGGCCGAGGTCAAGGTGCCGGTGCTGGCGGTGAGCGCCGTGGGCGATCATCAGGACCCGGCCTGGGCGTGCCGCAAGTTGTTCGATCAGCTGGGTTCCGAGCACAAGCAATTCATTAACCTTGGACGCGAGCAGGGTTTTGCCGATAATTTCGGCCATGTGGAAATGCTGGTCAGCAAAGCCGCCCAGGTTGAGGTCTGGCCCCTGGTGGCACGCTGGTTGACGGATCAACACACGCCGTTGCTCGGTGATCAAGCGGATCTGGCCACGGCGATCTAAGCTGGACGCTCTATCAAGGGCATTTCGCTCTGGTCGGCTTGCGGCTAAGATATGACGCATTGAGCTGTTCTGGTCATTTTCGATGACTGAGTCAGTAGTGATGTTCGTGCTTTCTTCCTCTTTACAGGAGTTTCTCGATGAACCATTACCTCACGCCTGACCTGTGCGACGCCTACCCGGAGTTAGTGCAGGTGCTGGAACCGATGTTCAGCAATTTCGGTGGCCGGGACTCCTTCGGCGGCGAAATCGTGACCATCAAGTGCTTCGAAGACAACTCGCTGGTAAAGGAGCAGGCCGAGCTCAAGGGTAATGGCAAAGTGCTGGTGGTCGACGGCGGTGGCTCCCTGCGCCGAGCGCTGCTGGGCGATATGATCGCCGAGAAAGCTGCAAAAAATGGTTGGGAAGGGCTGGTGATCTACGGTTGCATCCGTGACGTCGACGTCATCGCGCAAACCGACCTGGGGGTTCAGGCACTGGCCAGCCACCCGATGAAAACCGACAAGCGCGGGCTTGGCGACCTGAACGTTGCCGTGACCTTCGCCGGCGTGACCTTTCATCCAGGTCACTACATCTATGCGGATAACAATGGCGTGATCATCTCGCCCAGCCCGCTGAAAATGCCTGAGTAAGCTGTAGCCGACTTTTTTGAAGAATGGGATGCGGATGTTCGAGGAAGAAAACGCGCAGTGGGGGCTGGTACATGCCCTGGTGCTGGACGGAAAAGGCGGTGCGCGTTCGATAGCCCGGACAGAACTCGACGAATTGCAGCTGCAGGCTCACGAAAGCCTGTGGCTGCACTGGGATCGCAGTCACCCGCAAACCCAGACCTGGCTGCGCAAGTCCAGTGGCCTGAGTGAGTTCAGCTGCGACCTCCTGCTTGAAGAAAACACCCGTCCGCGCCTCCTGCAGCTTTCGGACAGCGAACTGCTGCTGTTTCTGCGTGGGGTAAACCTCAATCCAGGGGCCGAGCCTGAAGACATGGTCTCGGTGCGGATCTTCGGCTCCGCCCAGCGGGTGATATCCCTGCGGCTACGTCCGTTGCGCGCCACCGAAGAATTACTGGTGCAACTGGAGGAGGGCAAGGGGCCGAAAACTGCCTCCGAACTCATTCTCTACATGGCTCAGTACCTCACCAACAAGGTGCAGGATCTGGTCAGTTGCCTCTCGGAAGTGGTCGATGAGGAAGAAGAAAAGCTGGATTCCGACGAACGGTATACGCCCGAGCACGGGGCTGTTTTACAGATCCGTCGTCGGGCGGCTGCGTTGAAGCGTTTCCTCGCTCCGCAGCGGGATATCTTTGGTCAACTGACGCGGATCAAGCTGCCCTGGTTCGTCGAGGACGATGGCGATTACTGGAACGAATTGAACAACAGCCTGACCCGCTATCTGGAAGAGCTTGAGTTGACGCGGGAGCGCGTGGGGCTGGTCCTGGAGGCTGAAGACCGACGGTTGAGCGTGCGCATGAACCGCACGATGTATCGCTTCGGCATCATCACCGGGATTTTTTTGCCGATGAGTTTTCTGACCGGCCTTCTGGGGATCAACGTTGGAGGCATTCCTTTTTCACAAAGCCCCTACGGCTTCCTCGTCGCCTGCCTGCTGATGCTCTCGGTGGCGCTGGGGCAGTGGTGGTTATTCCGACGTTTGCGCTGGGTTTGAAAATGCGCCATGTGACCCGAGCAAATTTGATCGCGTCTTTCACAGACATCACGAGAGGTGCGTATGCACGATCCGTTTGAACAGTCTTTGCGCGACATGCTCAAGGCATCACCGTCCACCCGGGACGACGATGCGTGCCTGGGACGTGTCCTGAAAACCGCCAATCGCCAGGTGGGTGCCGGTGATTTGTTCAGCCTGCTGGGCCGCTGGTTGCCCGCCCTGATGATCGCCCTCAATAGCGGCTCGGCCCATGTCTCGCCGGTCTCCCGTCTTCGTAAACCTACCGCCCGCACTGCTGATAAGGCTGATTGAATATGGAACTTGATCTCTGGACACAGAGCCTCGTCACTGCAATGACTGCGTTATGGACCAAGATTGCGAACTTCATTCCGAACCTGTTCGGCGCACTGGTTGTGCTCCTGCTCGGTTTTGTCGTCGCCAAGTTGCTGGATACCCTGCTGTCCAAATTGCTCGCCAAACTGGGTCTGGATCGCCTGATGGGCGGTACCGGTTTGACCAAACTGTTGTCCCGCGCCGGGCTTCAAGTTCCCATTTCGACGCTGATAGGCAAGATCGTCTATTGGTTCGTTCTGCTTATTTTTCTGGTTTCTGCCGCAGAATCACTTGGACTTGAGCGAGTTTCAGCTACGCTGGACATGCTTGCGTTGTATTTGCCGAAAGTATTCGGCGCGGCGCTGGTACTGCTGGTGGGTGTCTTGCTGGCACAATTGGCCAACGGGCTGGTGCGCGGCGCGGCAGAAGGCGTAGGACTGGACTACGCTTCAGGGCTTGGGAGAATTGCCCAGGGCCTGGTGATCATCATCAGTATCTCGGTCGCGATCAGTCAGTTGGAGGTCAAGACTGACCTGCTCAACCATGTGATCGTGATCGTATTGATTACCGTTGGTCTGGCGGTTGCGCTGGCCATGGGATTGGGAAGCCGGGAAATTGCCGGTCAGATTCTTGCGGGAATCTATGTGCGTGAGTTGTACCAGGTTGGGCAACAAGTGCGAGTTGGAGAGGTCGAAGGGCAGATCGAAGAGATCGGCACGGTTAAAACCACATTGCTGACCGATGAGGGTGAGCTAGTCTCTCTCTCCAATCGGATCCTCCTCGAGCAGCATGTGAGTAGCCGCTAACCCGGCAAACCCTGCTAATGTATGCCGCCGTAAAATGCCGCCTGATGCTGGCTGCGGCGGACATTGACCTGACTGTCGGCACGACTTGTTTTGAATAAAGCCCAATCGCTATCCATGCGCTACGACCCCCGCGAGCTCTCTGATGAGGAGTTGGTCGCGCGCTCGCATACCGAGCTGTTTCACGTGACGCGCGCCTATGAAGAACTGATGCGGCGTTACCAACGAACATTATTTAACGTCTGTGCAAGGTATCTCGGGAACGATCGCGACGCTGACGATGTCTGTCAGGAGGTCATGTTGAAGGTGCTGTACGGCCTGAAGAACTTCGAGGGAAAATCGAAGTTCAAGACATGGCTATATAGCATCACGTACAACGAGTGCATTACGCAGTATCGAAAGGAACGGCGAAAGCGTCGCTTGATGGACGCATTGAGTCTTGACCCCCTCGAGGAAGCGTCCGAAGAAAAGGCGCCGAAACCCGAGGAGAAGGGTGGACTTGATCGCTGGTTAGTGTATGTGAACCCGATTGACCGGGAAATTCTGGTGCTACGATTTGTCGCAGAGCTAGAGTTTCAGGAGATCGCAGACATCATGCACATGGGCTTGAGCGCAACAAAAATGCGGTACAAACGCGCTCTAGATAAATTGCGTGAGAAATTTGCAGGCATTGCTGAAACTTAGTTCGGCGCAAATATCTCTTACGTGTAGGCAAGTTCTGATAGACTTGCCGCCGAGTTGTCCCCCGGTTTGCGGGACTGCTTCACAATCACCAGATGGGGATTTAACGGATGAAACTGAAAAACACCTTGGGCTTGGCCATTGGTTCTCTTATTGCCGCCACTTCCATCGGCGCTCTGGCACAGGGCCAAGGCGCAGTTGAAATCGAAGGCTACGCAAAGAAGCAGTATTTCGATAGCGACCGTAACTTCAAGAACGACGGCATCCTGCCGGGCGGTTCGATCGGTTACTTCCTGACTGACGACGTTGAACTGCGTCTGTCCTACGACGAAGTTCACAACGCCGTTACCGATGATGGCCAGAACGTGAAGGGCTCGAACGCAGCTCTGGACGGTCTGTACCACTTCAACAACCCAGGCGACATGGTTCGTCCGTACCTCTCCGGTGGTTTCTCCCACCAGAGCATCGACCAGAACGGTTCGAACGGTCGTAACCACTCCACCTTCGCCAACGTTGGCGGCGGTGCCAAGTTGTACTTCACCGAGAACTTCTACGCCCGTGCTGGCGTTGAAGCTCAATACAACATCGACCAGGGCAACACCGAGTGGGCTCCTAGCGTCGGTATCGGTGTGAACTTCGGTGGCGGCTCCAAACCAGCTCCTGCTCCAGTTCCAGCTCCAGAAGTCTGCTCCGACAGCGACAACGATGGCGTTTGCGACAACGTTGACAAGTGCCCGGACACCCCAGCCAACGTAACTGTTGACGCTGACGGCTGCCCAGCAGTTGCTGAAGTTGTTCGTGTTGAGCTGGACGTGAAGTTCGACTTCGACAAGTCGGTAGTCAAGCCTAACAGCTACGGCGACATCAAGAACCTGGCTGACTTCATGAAGCAGTACCCATCCACCAGCACCACTGTTGAAGGTCACACTGACTCCGTCGGTCCTGACGCTTACAACCAGAAACTGTCCGAGCGTCGTGCAAACGCCGTTAAGCAGGTTCTGACCAACCAGTACGGTGTTGAATCGTCCCGCGTTCAGTCTGTTGGCTACGGCGAATCCCGCCCAGTTGCCGACAACGCTACTGACGCTGGCCGTGCTGTAAACCGTCGCGTAGAAGCGCAGGTTGAAGCTCAAGCTAAGTAATTAGCTCGCAGCTACGAGAAAAGCCCGGCTTAGGCCGGGCTTTTCTTTGCCTGCGATTTGAGGGTTTACGCAGGACCCGTGTAGGAACTGCCGCAGGCTGCGATCTTTTGATCTTCTCGCCAGCTGCCCGCCGCCACCGCACCGATCACCAGAATGGCCGGGCTTTTCAGCTCAAAGGCGTAGGCATCTTCCTCCATGGCTGTCAGATCGCTCCTACATTCGCGCTGTTGCGGCATTGAAGCGTTTTCGATCATCGCCACCGGCGTGCCCGCGGCCATCCCGCCCGCCAACAGCTGCTCGCGGATTTCGCTGAGTTTGGCCACGCCCATGTAGATCACCAGGGTCGTACCGCCCTGGGCCAAAGCCTGCCAATTCAGGCTGCTGCCGTCCTGGGTATGGGCGGTGACCAGTGTCACGCCACGCGCTACACCGCGCAGGGTCAGCGGGATATCGCATTGCGTGGCACCCGCGAGCCCGGCAGTGATGCCATTGACCAGCTCCACTTCGACCCCGCGCTCACGCAGCCACTGCGCCTCTTCGCCACCACGCCCGAAAATGCACGGATCACCCCCTTTGAGCCGCACCACGCATTTGCCCTGGCGGGCGTAACGCAGCATCAGGCGATGGATGAACGCTTGGGGCGTGGAGCGGCAACCGCCGCGTTTGCCCACCGCTACGATCCGTGCATCCGGGCAGTGTTCGAGTATCACGCCATTGACCAGGTCATCGATCAGCACCACATCCGCTTCCTTCAATGCGCGCACGGCCTTGAGGGTCAGCAATTCAGGGTCACCAGGACCCGCACCCACCAGCCAGACTTTTGCGTTCATGGTGTTTTTCCTCACGAGATGACGGTGATAGGTTTTAAGAACAAAACAGGCTCAGCCATGGAACACCAGGAACAGCAACGCCAGGTTGGCCACCAGCGACAACAGGGCCAACGTGCGCCATACCTTCAGCGGTTCGCGTTCCAGTAGAGGCCTGGGCCTTACGCTTAAACTGTGTCGCTCCCCCTGCTCCAGCAGCCGCAACCATTCCTCTGCCGTTTCAAAGCGCTGGGCCGGGTCCGGGGCAACTGCGCGTTCCAGGCTTTGCGCCAGCCATTCCGGCAGGTCGGGGCGGTAGCGACTGGCACTGACCGGTACGCCGAACCGGGGGCGCTGAAAGGCTTCTATTTCACCGTAGGGATACTGCCCTGTGAGCAGAAAGTACAAAGTCACCCCAACCGCATACAGGTCTTGTTGCGGGGTCGGTGCGTCGCCGCGGAAGGCTTCCGGGGCGATGTAACTGGGAGTCCCGGGCAACACGCTGGGTTGATCTTCAGACAGGCCGGGGCAGTAGGCGAGGCCGAAATCCAGCAGGCGCAACTCGCCGTCGTCCCCTGACAGCAGGTTCTGCGGCTTGATATCGCGATGCAGGATCTGCCGTCGATGCAGCATGCCGACGGCCCGCAGCAGGCGTTCAGCGATGTCCTGCCATTGGGCCAGGGGCAGGGGGCCGATCTGTTCTTGCAGTTGCGCCAGGGTCGAGCCCGGATATTCACGCATCACGTAGTACAGATGTTGACGCTGGCTGGCCGCATGCACTTCAGGGAAGTGCCGCCCGGCCACGCGTTTGAGGAACCACTCTTCGGACAGCAATGCCTGCCCGGCCTGGTGATCGTCGTGCAAGTGCGCGGGCAGGGTTTTCAGCAGCCAGGGTTGCTGTTGGCTGTCGCGTACCCGGTAGAGCAAGGATTGCTGGCTCTGGCTGAGAATCCCTTCAATCTGCCAGCCTTCGAAAACCTGGCCCGGTTTCAGTGCCGGAGGCAGGGGCCATTGCTGCAGGTGAATCAAAGCATCGCCGATACTCGCTTCACCCAAGGCATCGACCCGCACCAGCAGTGCGCTGGCGTTATCCTGGCTGCCCGCCAGGTGCGCGGCGTTGACCAGGGTCTGCGCGGCGCTGTCGAGGTCCGGTTGATCGCGCAGGATCGCCGCAATGGCGGTGTCGCCCAGAACCGCCCAGACACCGTCGCTGAGCAGCACGAAGCTTTCATCAATGCGCAATTCACCATCGAGAAAATCCAGCACCAGGTGCTGATCCAGTCCCAGTGCACGCTTGAGGACATGCTGCATGCCCGGTTGGTCCCAGACGTGATCCTCGCTGACCCGTTGCAACTGTTCGGCGTGCCAGCGGTACACCCGGCAATCGCCGACATGGGCCAGGGTAAAGCGCCGGCCGCGCAGGACCAGGGCGCTGACGGTGGTCAGCAACGGCTGACCTGCACCGTTGGCCTGCAGCCAGCGGTTCTGCGCCAGCAGCAAGCGATCCAGGGCCTGGGCGACCCCCCAGGTTTCCGGAGTGGCGTAGTAGTCCAGCGCCAAAGCCTGCAAGGTCGAGCGAGCCGCCAGGCCACCGTCGGCGCACTGGCTGACGCCGTCGGCGATGGCGAACAGGTAGCCCTTGCTGGCCGCCAGCGCCGGGGCCGGCGTGACGAGTCGCAAGGCATCCTGATTCTCGTCGCGCGGACCGATGGCGCTGGCTTGGGCGAAACTCAGTTGCAGGCTCATGGCGGTGTCAGACCCGTGCAGCCGTTACGGCAGCCGAACCCCAGGTGGTCCTCCAGCGGCGTTTTACGCCATGCAGGCCGAACCAGGCGAGAACGCCCAGGCTGGCGAACAACCACAAAGCCATCTGGTAGCTGCCGGTGCTCTGCTTGATCGCGCCCATGCCGGCTGCCAAGGCAAATCCACCGATGCCGCCAGCCATGCCGATCAGCCCGGTCATGACGCCGATCTCACGACGGAAACGCTGTGGCACCAACTGGAACACTGCACCGTTACCTGCACCCAAACCAAGCATCGTGCACACGAACAGGGCCAGCGCGGCGTAGGAACTCGGCAAGTTGAAACCGACGGCAGCGATGCAGATGGCCGCCACGGTGTACATCGCCAGCAGGGTGCGAATGCCGCCGAAGCGATCGGCCAGGGCGCCGCCCAACGGACGCATCAGGCTGCCGCCGAACACACAGGCTGCCGTGTAGTAACCGGCGGTGACCGGGCTCAGGCCATACTGGTCGTTGAAGTAACCGGGCAGGGCGCTGGCCAGGCCGATGAAACCACCGAAGGTCACGCTGTAGAAAAACATGAACCACCAGCTGTCGCGGTCGCCCAAGGCCTTGAAGTAGTCGGCCATCGACTTGGCTTTCGGCCGCTCAGGCGCGTTTTTCGCCAGCCAGGCGAAGACGATCAGCGTCAGGATCAACGGGATCAGCGCGAAGCCGAACACGTTGCTCCAGCCAAAGGCGCCTGCCAGGACCGGTGCAATCAGCGCCGCCAGTACGGTGCCGGAATTACCGGCCCCGGCGATGCCCATGGCCTTGCCTTGATGCTGTGGCGGATACCACTGCGATGCCAAGGGCAGGGCGACAGCGAAGGACGCGCCGGCCATGCCGAGGAACAGCCCCAACAGCAAGGCTTGTTCGTAGCTGTGGATGCCGAGTTTCCAGGCACCGAACAGCGCGCAGATGACGATCACCTGACCGATCAGGCCGGCGGTCTTGGGTGACAGGCGATCAGCCAGCATTCCCATCACAAAGCGCAGTACTGCCCCGGCCAGAATTGGCGTGGCCACCACCAGCCCGCGTTGCTGGGTGGTCAGGTGCAGGTCGCCCGCAATCTGCACGGCCAGCGGGCCAAGCAGGTACCACACCATGAAGCTCAGGTCGAAATAGAGGAAGGCTGCGAACAGTGTCGGGGTATGGCCGGATTTCCAGAAGCTTGAATTCATCGCGCACCTCAGGTGGTAGGAGTCTCGAACGGGGGCCAAAACAAAAAAAACGCCGCCACCTGATTCGCCAAGGGGCAAATGAGGTGAGCGACGTCTTTGTCGTAGGTGGGGCAACCGCCGTTGGTTACCTGTAGGGATTACTAAGCCAGATCTGTGCCAACAGTTGAGACCGAGTTGCGGCCATTCGCGAGCAGGCTCGCTCCCACAGGGGAATGCCATTCATGTGGGAGCGAGCCTGCTCGCGAAAAGGCCTTCAAAGGCACCACGAAACTCACCCAAGCAATTCGCTCATGGCAATGATCTGCTCCGCCACCTGGATCAGCTTCTGCTGGCGGCTCATCGCCTGGCGACGCATGAGGGTGTAGGCCTCTTCTTCGTTGCAGTCCTTCATCTTCATCAGCAGCCCCTTGGCCAGTTCGATGCGCTTGCGCTCGGCCAGTTGCTGGTCGCGGGCGTGCAGTTGGGCGCGCAAGGCCTGGTCGCTTTCGAAGCGCGCCATGGCCACGTCAAGAATGGGTTGCAGGCGTTGCGCGTGGATGCCTTCGACGATGTAGGCGCTGACCCCGGACTTGATCGCCTGGCGCATCACATCGGGATCGTGTTCGTCGGTAAACATCACGATCGGCCGTGGCTGGTCGCGGCTGACCAGTACCACTTGCTCCATGACATCTCGGCTCGGTGACTCGGTATCGATCAGGATCACGTCCGGGCGCACCGTTTCGACGCGTTCGGGCAAGTCGATGGTCAGCCCGGATTCGTCGATGACCTCGAAACCGGCCTCGGTGAGGGCAGCCTTCAAGCGTCCGACTTTTTTTGCAGTGTCGTTGATCAGCAGGATACGCAGCATGTTCGCAGTCTCCTGTCAGCGGCTGGCGAGAAGTGGCGAGCTGTCGTTCAAGGCGTGCAGCTTGAAGCTGCGCGCATAACCGGCCGGGTCCAAACCGTCCCAGACCTTGCCGTCAATCAACTGGCTGCTGCGCATCTCATTGCGTGGGGCGGCGACACCGACGGCGCTGGCGGCTTCACGGTATAAGTCTAGTTGTTGCACCTGGCGGGCTACGGCAAGGTAATCGGGGTCGTCGCGCAGCAGGCCCCAGCGACGAAACTGGGTCATGAACCACATGCCATCGGACAGGTAGGGCAGGTTGATCGCGCCCTCTCCATGGAAGCGCAGCGCGTGCGCATCTTGCCATTGGTTGCCCAGGCCGTCGTCGTAGTTACCCAGCAGCCTCGGTTCAATGCACGCCAGCGGCGCATCGAGGTACTGCGGCGCGCTGAGCAATTGCGCGGTACTGCGGCGATTCTCGGTGCTGTCGTCAATGAAGCGGCTGGCTTCGAGGATGGCCATCACCAGCGCCCGGGCGGTGTTGGGGTATTGCTCGACGAAGGCGCGCGTACAGCCGAGGACTTTTTCCGGGTGATCGGGCCAGATGGACTGGGACGTGGCCATCGTAAACCCGAGGTTCTGCTTCACCGCACTGTCCGCCCAGGGCTCGCCGACGCAGAAGCCGTCGATGCGCCCGGCTTGCAGGTGCGCGACCATTTGCGGTGGCGGCACCACCACGCTGTCGACGTCGTGCAACGGATGAATGCCCTGGCTGGCCAGCCAGTAATAAAGCCACATGGCATGGGTGCCGGTCGGAAAGGTCTGGGCGAAGGTCAGTTTTGGGCGACTTTGGTGCACGTGACGGTCCAGTGCTTCAGGACTGGTCACGCCAGCGGCCTGCAAGCCGTGGGAGAGATTGATGCTCTGGCCGTTCTGGTTCAGGCCCATGAGCACCGCCATAGGGGTGGAGGCCACGCCGCCAATGCCCAGGTGTACCGCATAGATCAGGCCGTAGAGGCTGTGGGCGGCATCGAGTTCACCGCTGACCAGTTTGTCCCGCAGGTTGGCCCAGGACGATTGGCGCTTGAGGTTCAAGGTCAGTCCGTAGGGCTGGGCGAAGCCCTGGGTGGCGGCGACCACGACCGAAGCGCAGTCGCTCAGGGCCATGAAGCCGAGGTTGATTTCGGTCTTTTCCGGGGCATCGCTGCCATTGACCCAGGCCAGGGGGCCGGTTGAGGGTTCGTTCATCGATTTCGCACCTTCCAAAAAAAAACGTCGTCCCGGATCCCTTATGAGCAGGGCCGGCTGACGACGCCATTGTCCTGACACGCATTCCGCCGTTGGCCTGCGTGCTGATGCCTGTGCTGGTGCAAGGCATATGCCAGCGCCCGCTGATTTTGTCGCGCGCCTCGCTTGCGACCCCGATGCGCGGGTATAATCGCCGCCTCATTTCGCCGCCAATCGAGTCAAGCCCGCCCATGTACACCCTGGCCCGTCAGCTGTTGTTCAAACTTTCCCCGGAAACCTCTCACGATCTGTCCCTGGACTTGATCGGTGCGGGCGGACGCCTGGGGCTCAACGGTTTGCTGTGCAAGGCCCCGGCAAGACTGCCGGTGAATGTCATGGGCCTGGAGTTCCCGAACCCGGTGGGCCTGGCCGCCGGCCTGGACAAGAATGGCGCCGCCATCGACGGCTTTGCGCAACTGGGTTTTGGTTTTGTCGAAATCGGCACCATTACCCCGCGCCCGCAACCGGGCAATCCGAAGCCGCGCCTGTTCCGTCTGCCGGAGGCCGAGGCGATCATCAACCGCATGGGCTTCAACAACCTGGGCGTCGATCACCTGCTGGCCCGCGTGGCAGCGGCCAAGTACAAGGGCGTGCTGGGCATCAATATCGGCAAGAACTTCGACACCCCGGTCGAGCGCGCGGTCGACGACTACCTGATCTGCCTGGACAAGGTCTACGCCCATGCCAGCTATGTGACGGTCAACGTCAGCTCGCCCAATACCCCGGGCCTGCGCAGCCTGCAGTTCGGTGACTCGCTCAAGCAACTGCTGGCGGACCTCGCCACGCGTCGGGCCGAGCTGGCGCTGCGCCACGGCAGGCACGTGCCGCTGGCGATCAAGATTGCGCCGGACATGACCGACGAAGAAACCGCTCAGGTTGCACAGGCGTTGATCGAAACCGGAATGGACGCGGTCATCGCCACCAATACCACCCTGAGCCGCGTGGGCGTGGAAGGCATGGAGCATGGTGACGAGGCGGGTGGTCTGTCCGGTGCACCGGTGCGTGACAAGAGCACCCACACCGTGAAGGTTCTGGCTTCGGAGCTGGGTGGCCGCTTGCCGATCATCGCAGCGGGTGGCATCACCGAAGGCAAACACGCCGCCGAGAAGATCAACGCCGGTGCAAGCCTGGTGCAGATCTACTCCGGCTTTATCTACAAGGGCCCGGCGCTCATCCGCGAGTCGGTTGACGCCATCGCTGCCCTGCGCTGATCCCTGTAAGAGCCGGCTTGCCGGCGATGACGATCTCAAGGACGCCATCGCCAGCAAGCCGGGTCTCGAATTACAGGCATAAAAAAGGGCCCCTTTAAAGGAGCCCCTGGGCCGTAGCCCGCCGTCCGGATGGGACGTGCGTGGTTAATTCGCTACATAATCAGATTGTGTGTCGGAGTGTCTGCCCTGTGTTAGCCGACGGCGTGAAGTTCGTTGAGTCTGTGGATTCCCGCAGTGCCGGTCATACCGTCCCAGTTGTCGCCGCGTCCTTCTCGCCAGCCGTTAATCCAGGCTTGGCGTACCGACGGTAGAGTAAATGGGCAAAGCTCACGGGATTTACCACCAACGCCATATTGATATCCGCGCAAAAATGCTCTTTCCAACGGATCACGCTTAAGTCTTCTCATAGGGTGTTGCCCTCACTTGTTGACTGTATTTATCGCGTCGACCTCAATCGAGGTCTGGCAGAAAAAACTCTGCCGTTGGGGGCTCGTTGCCGGCGTGACGAGCCAAGGTGTTGACGTCATTGCGGCGCCAACCTGTGTTGAGTTCTAACCAATGCGTCACATCGAGGGAATGATCGTTTTGTCATAAGGACGTAACCGTTAAGGTGGTATGGCACTAAGTAACATGATGTTTGTGGCGTCTTTATTGATCAAACCCCGGTATGATCGGCCCTGCGTTGGATGATCAGGTTAATCCTTTGCTGAGAATGCCTCCCGTTGCCGGGACGGACTATTCGACGAAGGGTCGACTTATGTCATTTTGTTGCATCAACTTTTTTATCTGTCCTTGCATCTAAGCTCATTTAACCCGGGCAGCAAGGGTGGAACGGCACACCTTCGTGCCACGCGGGCGCTCTTCGAGAAAAGCGCCTGATTGAAAACCGGTCCGGCAATGCGTTGCCGGTCCACTCAGCAAAGGCTCCGAATTCTCATGTCCGATCGTTTCGAACTCTTCCTCACTTGCCCTAAAGGCCTTGAAGGCCTGCTCATCGAGGAAGCCGTCGGGCTTGGCCTTGAGGAAGCGCGTGAGCACACGTCTGCCGTGCGTGGCATGGCCACCATGGAAACCGCTTACCGTCTGTGCCTGTGGTCGCGCCTGGCCAACCGGGTACTGCTGGTACTCAAGCGTTTCCCGATGAAAGACGCCGAAGACCTGTACCACGGCGTGCTGGACATCGAGTGGCAAGACCATATGCTCAATGACGGCACCCTGGCCGTCGAATTCAGCGGTCACGGCTCAGGCATCGACAACACCCACTTCGGCGCCTTGAAGGTCAAGGACGCCATCGTCGACAAACTGCGCACCCCGCAGGGCGATCGTCCGTCCATCGACAAGCTCAACCCGGACCTGCGCATCCATCTGCGCCTGGATCGCGGTGAAGCGATCCTTTCGCTCGACCTGTCCGGCCATAGCCTGCACCAGCGCGGCTATCGCCTGCAGCAAGGTGCGGCACCGCTGAAGGAAAACCTGGCAGCGGCGATCCTGATCCGTTCCGGCTGGCCGCGTATTGCAGCGGAAGGTGGCGCCCTGGCTGACCCGATGTGCGGGGTGGGCACCTTTCTGGTCGAAGCGGCGATGATCGCTGCCGACATCGCGCCGAACCTGCGCCGCGAGCAATGGGGTTTCACCGCCTGGCTCGGCCATGTGCCGGCGTTGTGGAAAAAACTCCATGAAGAAGCCAGTGAACGTGCGGCGGCCGGCCTGGCCAAGCCACCGTTGTGGATTCGCGGTTACGAAGCCGATCCGCGCCTGATCCAGCCGGGTCGCAACAACGTCGAACGTGCCGGCCTGAGCGAGTGGATCAAGATCTATCAAGGCGAAGTCGCGACCTTCGAGCCGCGTCCGGACCAGAACCAGAAAGGCCTGGTGATCTGCAACCCACCGTACGGCGAGCGCCTGGGCGACGAGGCGAGCTTGCTCTACCTCTACCAGAACCTCGGTGAACGCCTGCGTCAGGCCTGCCTCAACTGGGAAGCCGCAGTGTTTACCGGCGCTCCGGACCTGGGCAAGCGCATGGGTATCCGCAGCCACAAACAGTATTCGTTCTGGAACGGCGCCTTGCCGTGCAAGCTGTTGCTGATCAAGGTGTTGCCGGATCAATTCGTCACCGGCGAACGGCGTACTCCGGAACAGCGTCAGGCCGAGCGTGAACAGGCGGCCTACGATCAGGCGCCGAGTGAGCCGCAAGAGCGCCAGTACAACAAGAACGGCAACCCGATCAAACCGACGCCGGCCCCGGCGCCAGTGATCGAGCAGCCACGCCTGAGCGAAGGCGGGCAGATGTTTGCCAACCGCCTGCAGAAAAACCTCAAGGCGCTGGGCAAGTGGGTCAAGCGTGAAGGCATCGACTGCTATCGCGTCTACGATGCCGACATGCCGGAATACTCCATGGCCATCGACCTGTACCACGACTGGGTCCACGTCCAGGAATACGCCGCACCGAAATCCATTGATCCGGAGAAGGCCTCGGCGCGCATGTTCGACGCCCTGGCGGCGATCCCCCAGGCCCTGAACGTCGACAAGAGCCGCGTGGTGGTCAAGCGCCGCGAGCGTCAGAGCGGTACTAAACAGTACGAACGCCAGGCAGCCCAAGGCAAGTTCGTCGAGGTCAACGAAGGCGGGGTGAAGCTGCTGGTCAACCTCACCGATTACCTCGATACCGGGTTGTTCCTCGACCACCGGCCGATGCGCATGCGTATCCAGAAAGAGGCCGAGGGCAAGCGTTTCCTCAATCTGTACTGCTACACCGCCACCGCCAGTGTCCATGCGGCCAAGGGCGGCGCGCGCAGTACCACCAGCGTCGACCTGTCGAAAACCTACCTGGACTGGGCGCGTCGCAACCTGTCGCTGAACGGTTTCTCCGACAAGAACCGCCTGGAGCAGAGTGATGTGATGGTTTGGCTGGAAGCCTGTCGTGAAGAGTACGACCTGATTTTCATCGACCCGCCGACCTTCTCCAACTCCAAGCGCATGGAAGGGATCTTCGACGTGCAACGTGACCAGGTGCAACTGATCGACCTGGCCATGGCGCGCCTGGCACCGGGCGGGGTGTTGTACTTCTCCAACAACTTCCGCAAGTTCGAGCTCGAGCCCAACCTGAGCGAGCGCTACGCGATCGAAGAGATCACCGCCCAGACCATCGATGCGGACTTTTCCCGTAACGCCAAGATCCATCGCGCGTGGAAAATCACTGCTCGCTGAATGATCCACGGGTCTGGCCCACTGTAGGAGCGAGCTTGCTCGCGATGAACCTGAGAGCGCCGCGGGGCGTCAGGTTTTCAGCGTTATCGTTGACGACCATCGCGAGCAGGCTCGCTCCTACGGTACTGGTCAAATTAGTGGCTAATAGCTATAACTCAACTCATGGCCAATGGGCTTTCCCGCACATGGCGTTCTGAGTTGCGTCTATGTCGTTGCACGCCGTGCGCCCCAAGATCCTGGGTTTTTTCAGAGAAGATGTCTCGGCCGGGCTGATCGCGCTCATGGTCTTGCTCGTCGGCGGGATTCTCACGGCGATGCTCGCCTGGTCGACGCTTAACCTGTTTCACCATCAATTGCGGCAACGCTTCCAGTTGCTGGCCAGCGAACGCTACAGCCGTATCGAAGAACGTTTCCAGGATCAGGAGCAGCGCCTCGATGGCCTGCGTCGGTTCTTTGCCAACTCCGATGCGGTCTCCCGCGCGGAATTCGACGGCTACACCCAACCCCTGTTGCACCGGACCCAGGCGTACTCGTTCGCCGAACGGGTCACCCGAGACCAGCGGCCAGCGTTCGAGCGTCGGGCGCGCGAGGAGGGCCTGGATGAGTTCACTCTGCGCGAACTGAGTGCCGATGGGCAGCTGCGATTGGCCGGTGAGCGGGATGAGTACGTGGCGGTGCTGTACAGCCAGACTCAAAGCAACCTCGGCGCGCCGCTGGGCTATGACTTGCTGGCCCAGCCGTTGCGCCGCGCCGCGCTGGAGCGGGCCGATCAACGCCGGGGCATGGCCGTGTCGCAACCGATGCACCTGGTCAATATCGAGCCGGCTTATGCGCGAGGCGTACTCTTGGTGGCCCCGGTCATGCTGCGCAGTGGCGCCGCCGACGCCACGAGCAAACCGTTCGGTTATGTGATGGCGGTGATCAGCATGCGTCAGTTGCTGGCGGACGGGTTGCCGGAGGCGGGGCGTGATTATCTCTCGGTGCGCATTCTCGACCTGTCCGTCGATGAGCAGCATGAGGTGCTGTTTCAGTCGCCCAACCCGGCGGCGGCCAGCGACTTGTCTGCGACGCGCCTGTTACGCCTGGCCGATCACGATTATCAGGTCGACATCCAGCCCAGCGAGGCTTTCCTCAAGGCCAATCACTCTTCAGTGACCACGCTGGTCGTGCTCGGAGGCCTGCTCAGCGTGTTGCTCAGCGCCTTGCTCTATGTACTGGTCAGTCAGCGGCAACGGGCGCTGAAAATGGTCGAGCAAAGGACCGAGGAACTGCGCGCCCGCGAGCAGGAGCTGCGCGGCACCCATGGCCAGTTGCGCGGGGTGCTGGATGCCGCGACCCAGGTTGCCATCATCGCCACGGACCTGCGCGGGGTTATCAGCACCTTCAATGCCGGCGCTGAACAGATGCTCGGTTATACCGTCGCCGAAGTGGTAGGGCGTATGACCCTGGAAAACCTGCACTTGCCCCGGGAGCTCGCGATACGCTCGGCAGAACTGAGCGCGCGTTACGGCAAGCCGGTACCGACTTGCCATGCGATGCTGGTCGAGGGGCGTGTGGAGGGCGGCCATGAGGGGCGGGAGTGGACGCTGGTGCGGTGCGATGGCAGGCATCTGATCGTCAACATGCTGGCGACTCCTGTCTTCGATGAGCAGGGCCTGTGGGTTGGGCACCTGGCGATCTGCATCGACATCACCGAACGCAAGCGTGTGCATGAGGCCCTGGCTGCACGGGACCTGTTGCTGAAGAAGCTCAGTGCCCATGTGCCCGGAGGGATCTACCAGTTCAAGATGGAGTTCGACGGGCGTTTCAGCGTGATCTACGCCAGCGACGGCATCCGCGAGATCTATGAGCTGGAGCCCGATGTGTTGCTGCTCAACGCCGAAGCGATCTTCACGCGGATTCATCCTCAGGATACTACGCGCGTGCGTGCCTCTATCCGGGCCTCGGCCGAAACCCTCAGCCATTGGCGCGAGGAATACCGCGTGCAATTGCCCCAGCGCGGTCTGCGCTGGGTCCGCGGTGAGGCGACCCCGGAAGAACTGCCTGGCGGTGGCGTACTCTGGCATGGCTATATCTCGGACATTACCGACACCAAGCGCGTGGAAGAAGAACTGCGCGCGCTGTCGGTCACCGACTCCCTGACCGGTATTCACAACCGCCGGTATTTCCAGGAGCGCCTGACCACCGAGATGGCCCGGGTGGAACGGGGTGGTGGCGACCTGTCGGTGATCATGCTCGACATCGACCACTTCAAGCGCATCAACGACCAGTACGGCCATGCCGTGGGTGATCGGGTGTTGCAGGCCGTGTGCGAACGCGTTGGCCATCGGCTGCGGCGCACGGATGTGTTCTGCCGCCTGGGCGGTGAGGAGTTCATGGTCCTTTGCCCGGACATCGGTGGCGAGCAGGCTCATCTGCTGGCGCTGGAGCTGTGGCAAAGCCTGCGCAGCGCGCCGATCGATGAAGTGGGTGTCGTTACAGCCAGTTTCGGTATTGCCAGCTGGCGCGATGGCGAGGGCGCTGATGCGCTGTTGTTGCGGGCGGACTCGGGGGTATATGTGGCGAAGCAGGAGGGGCGGGATCGGGTGCAGGGGGAGATGAACTGATCCGGCCCACACACGATCTGTAGGAGCCCGCAAGCCGGCTCCTACAAAGATCGTTTTGTGTACGCCTGTTACAACACCGAAGCGGTCTGCGCCAGTTTCGGCTGGCGATACAGGTCCAGCAGCACCTGGTCGAGCACCGACGATGCACCAAACGGTGCCTTGTCGTTGAGGATCGCTACCACCGCCCAGGTGTTGCCGTTGACGTCGCGACTGAAACCGGCAATTGCCCGCACGGTGTTCAGGGTGCCGGTCTTGACGTGGGCTTCACCGCGCATGGCGGTAGTCTTCAGGCGTTTGCGCATGGTGCCGTCGGTGCCGGCGATCGGCATCGAGCTGATGTACTCGGCGGCGTAAGGGCTGCGCCAGGCGGCTTGCAGCATCGAAGCCATTTCCCGGGCACTGACGCGTTCGGCACGGGACAGGCCGGAGCCGTTCTCCATCACCAGGTGTGGCGCGGTGATGCCTTTCTTCGCCAGCCACTGACGCACCACGCGCTGGGCGGCCTTGGCGTCGTCGGCGTCGGCATCGGTGCGGTACTTCTGGCCCAGGCTCAGGAACAGTTGCTGGGCCATGGTGTTGTTACTGTATTTGTTGATGTCGCGGATGATTTCCGCCAGGTCCGGCGAGAACGCCCGCGCCAGCACCTTGGCGTCCTTTGGCGTTGGCGCCAGCACATCCCTGCCCTGGATACTGCCGCCCAGTTCTTTCCAGATCGCGCGCACGGCGCCGGCGGTGTAGGTGGCATGGTCCAGCAACGACAGGTAAGTCTGCGAGCTGCAGCCTTCGCCCAACTGGCCGCCGACCGTCACGGTCACACTGCCATCGGCCTGGGGTACCGGGTTGTAGCGCACGCCGCCGGTGCATTGCTTGGAATTGATGGCCTTGACCTGGTTGTCGATGCGGATGCTGGCGATTGGCGGTTCCACCGAGACCAGCACTTTGCCCGAGTCATTGCGCGCGACGAAGCGCAGGGCCTTGAGGTTGACCAGCAGCGCATCGGGCTTGACCAGGAACGGCTTGTTCTCGTCGTTGCCGTCGTCGTTGAATTCAGGCAGTTGCGGCGGCACGAAGAAATTCTTGTCCAGCACCAGGTCACCGGTGACCTGGGTCACGCCGTTGGCGCGCAGGTCGCGCATCAGCAGCCAGAGTTTTTCCATGTTCAGCTTCGGATCGCCGCCGCCCTTGAGGTAGAGGTTGCCGTTGAGGATGCCGCCGTTGAGGGTGCCATCGGTATAGAACTCGGTTTTCCACTGGTGATTGGGGCCGAGCATTTCCAGGGCCGCATAGGTGGTGACCAGCTTCATGGTCGACGCCGGGTTGACCGAGACGTCGGCGTTGAAAATGGTCGGGGTGCCGGGGCCGTTGAGCGGAATCATCACCAGCGACAGGGCGTTGTCCTGCAACTTGCTGGCCTTGAGGGCTTTTTCGACATTGGGCGACAGGCTGGTATTGATCGGGTCAGCGGAAACGGGGAGGGCCAGGGGGAAAAGCAGGCCGGCCAGGAGCAATGGACGCAACGATTTGATCATGTAGATAAAACCCTACAGCCGAGGGGAAAAAAAGATGAGGGCATGAAGATAAATTCCCTCAGTGGTCATGAAAGTGTCGGCATTATGCCCCAAGGTGCCACGGCTTGTGCCGTGCACGGGCCCACTAATGGGCTATTTTTTACCGACGGTAGGCGTCGCGGCCCAGAGAGTCGGGCAATTGGCGGCTTAAACTGCTAAAGTGCGGCCCGTTATTACTTAAGAGGATTGTTCCAATGGCGACTAACCGCTCCCAGCGTCTGCGCAAAAAACTGTGCGTTGATGAATTTCAAGAGCTGGGTTTCGAACTGAACCTGGATTTCAAGGAAAATCTGTCCGAAGAAGCCATTGATGCCTTCCTCGAGGCGTTCCTCAAAGAAGCCATGGAAGCCAACGGTCTGGGCTATGTCGGCGGTGATGACTACGGTCTGGTTTGCCTGATCAAGCGTGGCTCGGTCAGCGCAGAACAACGCGCCGCCGTTGAAGCCTGGCTCAAAGGCCGCACCGAGCTGACCAGCGTTGAAGTCAGCCCGCTGCTGGACGTCTGGTACCCGGAAAAGCCGATCAATCCGGTAGCATGATGTTCTGAAAAAAACGGCGACCCGAGGGTCGCCGTTTTTTTGCCCGCTTTTTGTAGGAGTTGGCTTGCCAGCGAAGCTTTGCCGGCCTCAAGCCTTGCGCCAATTCAGAATTACCAGCGTCACCACCCCCGCGACAATCCCCCAGAACGCCGAACCGATGGAAAACAGCGTCAGCCCCGATGCCGTGACCATGAAGGTGATCAGCGCCGCTTCACGCTCCTTCGCTTCGCTCATGGCGATGCTCAGGCCGTTGATGATCGAGCCGAACAACGCCAGGGCGGCAATCGACAGCACCAGTTCCTTGGGCAGTGCGGCAAACAAGGCTGCCAGCGTCGCGCCGAACACACCGGCAATGCCATAGAAAATCCCGCACCAGACCGCCGCCGTATAACGTTTGTTGCGATCCTCATGGGCATGTGGCCCGGTACAGATCGCCGCGCTGATAGCCGCCAGGTTGATCCCGTGGGAACCGAAGGGCGCCAGCAACAACGAGGCGATGCCCGTGGTGGTGATCAATGGCGAGGCCGGCACGTTGTAGCCGTCGGCGCGGAGTACGGCAATGCCCGGCATGTTTTGTGAAGTCATCGCGACCACGAACAACGGGATGCCGATGCTGATGGTTGCGGCGAGGGAGAAATGCGGCGTAGTCCAGACAGGGGTGGCCACTTCCAGGTGGAACGCGCTGAAGTCCAGCAGCCCCATCAAGCCGGACAAGGCCGTGCCGATCAGCAAGGCGCCCAGTACGGCATAACGCGGCGACAGGCGCTTGACCACCAGGTAGGTCAAGAACATGCCCAGCACCAGCGCAGTGCGATGCTGGGCCGCAACGAAAATCTCGCTGCCGATCTTGAACAGGATCCCCGCCAGCAATGCCGCCGCCAGGGACGCCGGAATATTTTTCACCAGGCGTTCGAAACTGCCGGTCAACCCGCAAATCGTCACCAATACTGCGCAGGTAATATAGGCGCCGATGGCTTCGCCGTAGGTCACGCCCCCCAGGCTGGTGATCAGCAAGGCCGCGCCCGGGGTGGACCAGGCAATGGTGATGGGGGTGCGATAGCGCAGGGACAGGCCAATCGAGCACACCGCCATGCCGATGGAAATGGCCCATATCCACGACGAAATCTGCCCGCTGGACAGACCTGCCGCTTGCCCGGCCTGGAACATCAGCACCAGGGAACTGGTGTACCCGGTCATCATGGCGATGAACCCGGCGACGATGGCTGAGGGTGATGTGTCGGCCAATGGGCGCAGTTGGGTATGCGTGGCGTCGTTCATGACGGTGGTGTTCCTTTTACGTATGAAGATGTCCGCTGTAACACTGGACCCCTGTGGGAGCGGGCTTGCTCGCGAATGCGGTGTTTCAGCTACATTAATGTCTGCTGACACACCCTCTTCGCGAGCAAGCCCGCTCCCACAGGGATTGCGTACAAAGGCGGATTCTGCGAACAAGCCTAAACTCAAACGTAATGGATCGTTGCGATACAGCGGATGTGACAAACAGCCGTACAGTCGTGTTGCCACTAACCATTGTGTACAATCGCAGTGATTTTTACGCGATACTTGCCAGCGACCCACTGTGCCGTATTACAGTCACCGTCAATTCGCCGCAGTTCTCCCGACTCGAGTGCCCATGAACGAACAGTTGCAACCCCTAAAGAAACAGCCGCGAGCAGGCAAAGCCGGCCGCAGCGGAACCCAGGACGATATTGTCTACGCGCATATCTTCGAGGCCATCCTCGAACAGCGCCTGGCGCCCGGCACCAAGTTGAGCGAAGAAGCGCTGGGGGAGATTTTCGGGGTCAGCCGCACCATCATTCGCCGCGCGCTGTCGCGCCTGGCCCATGAAAGCGTGGTGTTGCTGCGCCCGAATCGCGGCGCCGTGGTTGCCAGCCCGAGCGTCGAAGAGGCGCGCCAGGTGTTCATGGCCCGGCGTCTGGTGGAACGGGCGATCACCGAGCTTGCGGTCGAGCACGCCACTGCCGAACAAATTGCCGAGTTGCGGCAGATGGTCAACGACGAGCGCGACAGTTTTTCCCGTGGGGACCGTGGCGCCGGCATCCGCCTGTCGGGCGAATTTCACCTGAAACTGGCCGAAGCGGCGAAAAATGCCCCGCTGATCAGCTTCCAGCGCAGCCTGGTGTCCCAGACTTCGCTGATCATTGCCCAGTACGAAAGCGGCAACCGTTCCCACTGCTCCTACGACGAGCACACCCAGTTGATCGACGCCATTGAAAAGCGCGACGCGGAACTGGCGGTGAACCTGATGATGCATCACATGGATCACATCGACAGCAAACTCAACCTGGATGAGGAAAGTGCGTCGGATGATCTGCACGCGGTGTTCTCGCATTTGCTGCAGACCAAGAAGCCAGGGCGGTCGCCGGCGAAAATCTGATGGACCGCACCGCCTGATTCGCGAGCAAGCCCGCTCCCACAGGGGGGTTGTGAACGGCACACATCAAATGTGCGAGCGGACTTGGTCGCGAATCAGGACGCAAAGACACAAAAATCCCCCGGAACCTAACGATTGCGGGGGATTTTTTATGCCCGGCGAAAACTCAGCGCTGATGCACCAGGTTCCCCGCCGCATAAGTCTGCAACACCGTCCGGTCATCCCCCAGCGTCATCAGCACAAACAACGTCTCGGCGATGTTATTGGCCTGCTGCAGGCGATAGCTCAGTAGCGGCGTGGCGTTGTAGTCCAGCACCAGGAAGTCGGCGTCGGTGCCCGGCTGCAGGTTGCCGATCTTGTCTTCCAGGCGCAGCGCACGGGCGCCGCCGAGGGTGGCCAGGTACAGCGACTTGAACGGGCTCAGGCGCGCACCTTGCAGTTGCATGACCTTGTAGGCTTCGTTGAGGGTTTGCAGCAGGGAGAAACTGGTGCCGCCACCGACATCGGTGCCGATGCCGACATTGAGCTTGTGCTTCTCGGCCATCGGCAGGTTGAACAGGCCGCTGCCGAGGAAGAAGTTCGAAGTCGGGCAGAACGAGATGGCCGAACCGGTTTCTGCCAGTCGCGCGCACTCGTCGTCGCACAAGTGCACGCCATGGGCGAACACCGAGCGCTCGCCGAGCAACTGGTAGTGATCGTAGACGTCGAGGTAGCCCTTGCGCTCCGGGAAGAGTGCCTTGACCCACTCGATTTCCTTGAGGTTTTCGCTGATGTGGGTCTGCATGTACAGATCCGGGTATTCGGTCAGCAACTGACCGGCCAGGGTCAGCTGTTCCGGGGTGCTGGTCGGTGCAAAGCGCGGGGTGACCGCATAGTGCAGGCGGCCCTTGCCGTGCCAGCGCTCGATCAGCGCCTTGCTGTCCAGGTAGCTGGATTCGGCGGTGTCGGTCAGGTAGTCCGGGGCGTTGCGGTCCATCATGACCTTGCCGGCGATCATGCGCAGGTCCAACTGCTCGGCGGCTTCGAAGAACGAATTCACCGATTGCGGATGCACGCTGCCGAACACCAGCGCGGTGGTGGTGCCGTTGCGCAGCAGTTCCTTGATGAAGATGTCCGCGACCTGGTCGGCGTGGGCCTTGTCGGCGAATTGGCTTTCGCAGGGGAAGGTGTAAGTGTTGAGCCAGTCCAGCAGTTGCTCGCCATAGGCGCCGACCATACCGGTTTGCGGCAGGTGGATGTGGGTGTCGATGAAGCCGGGGGTGATCAGCGCATCCTGGTAATGGTTGATCTCGATATCGGCCGGCAGGGTTGGCAACAGTTCACTGGCATGGCCGAGGGCGCTGATCTTGCCGTTATCGATCACCAGCAAGCCGTCCTCGAAATATTCGTACGAGGCTTCGATCCCGACTTCGGCAGGGTCGGCGATGCTGTGCAGAATGGCGGCGCGGTAGGCTTTGCGAGTCAGAGGCATGGTTGTTCTCTATTTATGAAGCTCATCAATTGGAAGCTTTCAATTTTGTCGCCTGACTGCGGCGTGAAACGGGCAGCAGCTTGGCAATCGGTTCGGCGCTGGAGGTTTGCTGGCCGAAATTGGCGTTATAGGTGGCGATGATTTCGCCGGCGATGGAGACGGCGATTTCCACAGGCAATTTGCCTTTGACTTCGCCGATGCCCATCGGACAGCGCATGCGTTGCACGACGCTGCTGTCGAAACCGCGGTCGCGCAGGCGGTGTTCGAACTTCACCCGTTTGGTCTTCGAGCCGATCAGGCCGAAGTAGGCGAAGTCGTTGCGCTTGAGGATCGCGGCGGTGAGCTCGAGGTCGAGCTGATGGTTGTGGGTCATGACGATGCAGTAGCTACCGACGGGCAGGTCGTCGATTTCGTCCACCGGTTCTTCGCTGACGATCTTGCGCACGCCGTGGGGGATCTGCTGCGGAAATTCGTCTTCGCGCGAGTCGATCCAGCGCACCCGGCAGGGCAGGCTGGCCAGCAGCGGCACCAGTGCGCGGCCGACGTGGCCGGCGCCGAACACAGCGATCTGCGCCTGGACCTGGCCCATCGGTTCGAACAGCAGCACGGTCGCGCCACCGCAGCACTGGCCCAGGCTGGCGCCGAGGCTGAAGCGTTCGAGATGGGTGTCCTGCTTGCCGCTGGCGAGCATCTCGCGGGCGATGTGCATGGCCTTGTATTCCAGGTGCCCGCCACCGATGGTGTCGAACGCTTGGTGGGCGCTGATGACCATCTTCGAACCGGCATTGCGCGGCGTCGAGCCGAGCTCTTCGATGATGGTCACCAACACACAGGGTTCGCCCTGGTTTTGCAGGTCGGCGAGGGCGTCGATCCAGTTGTACATAAACACCTCAACATCTCTGTTGTCTGTTCCGGCCTCTTCGCGAGCAGGCTCGCTCCCACAGGGAATGCATTCCAAATGTGGGAGCGAGCCTGCTCGCGAAGGCCGCACCTCGGTCTAGAGCGAAGCCAACTCGGTCTCAGCCTCGACAGCCTTCGCCGCCTTCAACTGGCGCATCTGCTCACAGCCCCACAACACCCGCTCCGGCGTCGCCGGTGCGTCGATTTTCGGTTGATGCTTGTAGTCGCCCAGACTGGCCACGGCATCCTTGATCGCGCACCACGCGGCGATGCCGAGCATGAACGGCGGCTCGCCCACGGCCTTGGAATGGAACACCGTGTCTTCCGGGTTCTTGCGGTTTTCCACCAGCTTGACCCGCAGGTCCAGCGGCATGTCGGCCACGGCCGGGATCTTGTAGCTGGCCGGGCCGTTGGTCATCAGCTTGCCCTTGTTGTTCCACACCAGCTCTTCCATAGTCAGCCAACCCATGCCCTGGATGAAACCGCCCTCGACCTGGCCGATGTCGATGGCCGGGTTCAGCGAGGCGCCGACGTCGTGGAGGATGTCGGTGCGCAGCATCTTGTACTCGCCGGTCAAGGTGTCGATGATCACCTCGCAGCAGGCGGCGCCGAAGGCGAAGTAATAGAACGGGCGCCCACGGGCCTGGCTGCGGTCGTAGTAGATTTTCGGGGTCTTGTAGAACCCGGTACTCGACAGCGACACCTGGGCGAAATACGCCTGCTGGATCAGCGCTTCGAAGGTCAGGATGTGATCGCGAACCCGCACATGGCCGTTATGGAACTCAACGTCTTCTTCGCTGACCTTGTACTGGCGAGCGGCAAATTCGACCAGGCGTTGCTTGATGGTCTCGGCGGCATTCTGCGCCGCCTTGCCGTTCAGGTCAGCGCCGCTGGACGCCGCGGTCGGCGAGGTATTTGGCACCTTGTCGGTGTTGGTCGCAGTGATCTGCACACGGTCCATTTCCACCTGGAACACCTCGGCCACCACCTGCGCGACCTTGGTGTTCAGGCCCTGGCCCATCTCGGTGCCGCCATGGTTCAGGTGGATGCTGCCGTCGGTGTAGACGTGCACCAGGGCGCCGGCCTGGTTGAGGAAGCTGGCGGTGAAGGAAATGCCGAATTTCACCGGGGTCAGCGCCAGGCCTTTTTTCAGGACCGGGCTGTTGGCGTTGTAGCGACGGATCGCTTCGCGGCGCTCGGCGTACTGGCTGCTGGCTTCCAGTTCGGCGGTCATCTCTTCGAGCATGTTGTGCTCGACGGTCTGGTAGTAGTGGGTGACGTTGCGCTCGGTCTTGCCGTAGTAGTTGGCCTTGCGCACCGTCAGCGGGTCGAGGGCCAGGTGCCGGGCGATGGCGTCCATCACTTCTTCGATGGCGACCATGCCTTGCGGGCCGCCGAAGCCACGGTAAGCGGTGTTCGAGGCGGTGTTGGTCTTGCAGCGGTGACCGTTGATGGTCGCGTCGCCCAGGTAATACGAGTTATCGGAGTGGAACATCGCCCGGTCGACGATCGACGCCGACAGGTCCGGCGAGCAGCCGCAGTTGCCGGCCAGATCCAGGGCGATGCCATGCAGGCGCCCGGTGCGGTCAAAGCCGACGTCGTACTCGACATAGAACGGATGACGCTTGCCGGTCATCAGCATGTCCTCGACCCGCGGCAGGCGCATCTTGGTCGGCTGGCCGGTGAGGTGCGCGATCACCGCGCACAGGCACGCCGGGCTCGCCGCCTGCGTCTCCTTGCCACCAAAACCGCCACCCATGCGGCGCATGTCGACAACGATCTTGTTCATCGACACGTCCAGCACTTCGGCCACCAGCTTCTGCACTTCAGTGGGGTTCTGGGTCGAGCAATAAACGATCATGCCGCCGTCTTCGGTGGGCATTACCGAGGAGATCTGGGTTTCCAGGTAGAAGTGTTCCTGGCCACCGATGTGCAGGGTGCCCTGGATGCGGTGCTCGGCGGTGGCCAGCGCCGTGGCCGAATCGCCGCGCTGATGGGTGTGGCTGTCGAGCACGAAGTGACGCTTGCGCAGGGCTTCGACCACGTCCAGCACTGGCTCCAGGTCTTCGTATTCGATGATCGCGGCCATCGCCGCCTTGCGCGCGGTTTCCAGGTCCTTCGCGGCGACGGCGAGCACCGGCTGGCCGACGAACTGCACGTCGTCGATGGCCAGCAGCGGGTCACCCGGTAGCAGCGGGCCGATGTCTTTCAGGCCCGGCACGTCTTCGTGGGTGATGGCGATGCGCACGCCTTCGAAGGCGTAGCACGGCTGGGTGTCGATGCTGATGATCCGCGCGTGGGCGCGGTCGGACAAGCGTGCATAAACGTGCAACTGGTTGGGAAATTCGAGGCGATCGTCGATGTACTGCGCTTCACCGGACACATGCTTGGCGGCGCTGTCATGCTTGACGCTGCGGCCGACACCGGTGGTCAGGTCCTTGGCGAACAGTTCAGCCAGTTCGGCCTGGGTCTTCTCTACGGCGTGATGGTTAGACATAAGCGGTCACCCGAGTCTCGATGTGCGGCGTTTGCAGTTCGATGAAGTATTTGCGCAGCAGGTTCTGTGCACTGAGCAGGCGATATTCCTTGCTGGCGCGGAAGTCCGACAGCGGCGTGAAATCGTCCGCCAGGGCGGCGCAGGCGCGTTCCACGGTGGCGTTGTTGAAGGGCGCACCGATCAACGCGGTTTCGCAACTGTTGGCGCGTTTTGGAATGGCCGCCATGCCACCGAAGGCCACGCGGGCATCGGCGATCACACCGTTTTCCAGGCGCAGGTTGAACGCCGCGCACACTGCAGAGATGTCATCGTCCAGGCGCTTGGACACCTTGTAGGCGCGGAACAGTTGCTCGACGCTGGCACGCGGCACGATGATCTTCTCGATGAACTCGCTTTCCTGGCGCGCGGTGACGCGGTAATCGATGAAGTAGTCTTCCAGGGCCAGGGTGCGGCGGGTATCGCCCTTGCACAGGACAATCTGTGCGCCCAGGGCAATCAGCAGCGGAGGCGAGTCGCCGATGGGCGAGGCGTTGCCGATGTTGCCGCCCAAGGTGCCCTGGTTGCGGATCTGCAAGGAGGCGAAGCGCTGCAGCAGTTCGCCGAAGTCCGGGTACTCGGCCTTCAGGGCTTCGTAGCAGTCGGAGAGGGCGGTGGCGGCGCCGATTTCCAGGCGGTCGTCGAAGCGCTCGATGCGCTTCATCTCGGCGACGTTGCCGACGTAGATCATCACCGGCAGGGTGCGGTGGAACTGGGTCACTTCCAGCGCCAGGTCGGTGCCGCCGGCCAGCAGCCGGGCCTGTGGATAAGCGTCATAGAGGTCGGCCAGGTCGGCCACGGTCAAGGGCACCAGGCAGCGCTTGTCGCCACTGTTGAGTTCGCCGATGTCGGTAGGCGCGATAGCCTTGAGCCGGGCGATGGTCTGGGCTTCATTGGCATCGAACTGATCCGGTTGTTTACCGCAGCAGGACTGCTCGGCGGCTTCCAGGATCGGCCGGTAGCCGGTGCAGCGGCAGAGGTTGCCGGCCAGGGCCTCGTGGGCCTTGTGCTGATCCGGTGCGTCGCTGTTCTTTTGCAGGGCAAACAACGACATCACGAAACCCGGGGTGCAGAACCCGCATTGCGAGCCGTGGCACTCGACCATGGCCTTCTGCACGCTGTGCAATTCGCCCTTGTGCTTGAGGTCTTCAACGCTGATCAGTTGCTTGCCGTGCAGGGACGACACGAACGTCAGGCACGAGTTGAGACTGCGGTAGCGAATGTGTTCGCGGCCTGCGTCATCCGTCTGCAACTCGCCGACCACCACGGTGCATGCGCCGCAGTCACCGCTGGCGCAGCCTTCTTTGGTGCCGGGTTTGCCCACATGGTCGCGCAGATAATTGAGCACGGTCAGGTTCGGGTCCAGGGCGTGCTCGCTACGGAGTTCCTGGTTTAGTAAAAACTGGATCACGGAAGGCCTCGCAGACTCATTATTGTTGTTAACCGACATGAACCGAATTTAGCAGGTCTGACTTTCCGGTCAATGATTTTCTGACTTAAAGGTCAGGAAAATGCATTTTGTCGATTAACGCCGCTTTTCTTCATTATTGACCCTCGATCAATACCCTGCTTTTTGCTTGAATCGTGCCAAAACCAGCGGGCAGGCCCTGCGCCATGACGTATCAATTGCGCTACACTGCGCCGCTTGTACAAATCGAAGAGTTTGAAGGACAACCATGACGTTCAAGGCGCCGGACAGCCTCGCCGAGCAAATCGCGCATCACCTCGCCGAACGCATCATTCGCGGCGAGATGAAGCCCGGAGAGCGCATCCAGGAACAGAAGGTCACCCAGGCACTCGACGTCAGCCGCGGTTCGGTGCGCGAGGCCTTGCTGATTCTCGAGCGCCGGCACCTGATCGCCATCCTGCCGCGCCGTGGCGCCCACGTCACCGAACTCACCGCGCACAAGGTCAAGAGCCTGTGCACGCTGATGAGCGAGATGTACATCCTGCTCGCCAACGCCGTGGCCACCGGCTGGAAAGTCCAGGCCGACCTCGCGCCATTCGTGCAGATCCAGCAGCGCCTGACCGCCAGCTACGAGCGCCAGGACATCCATAGCTTCGTCGACGACAGTTTCAACGTGATGCGCGCCACGTATTCGTTCGCCAACAATCCGTACCTGCAGGAAACGGTCGAGAACCTGCAGCCGGCCATGAGCCGCGCGTATTTCCTCGCCCTCGACCAGCGCAAGGCCTCGATGAGCGAATACCTGGTGTTGTTCGAGCGCCTGCTCGCCGCCGTGATTGCCCGTGACTTTGCCCTGATCCGCGAAGTGCTGACCGCCTACGGCCAGCGCAGCTGCGATCTGGTGATCTCTGCCCTGACGGACGCATAAGCGTGCGGCTAAAGTGCATCAAGCTGGCGGGGTTCAAATCCTTCGTCGACCCGACCACGGTGAACTTCCCCAGCAACATGGCGGCGGTGGTCGGACCCAATGGTTGCGGCAAGTCAAACATCATCGACGCCGTGCGTTGGGTGATGGGCGAGAGTTCGGCGAAGAACCTGCGCGGCGAGTCGATGACCGACGTCATCTTCAACGGTTCGACCAGCCGTAAACCGGTGAGCCAGGCGAGCATCGAGCTGGTGTTCGATAACACCGACGGCACATTGCTCGGTGAATACGCCGCCTATGCGGAAATTTCCATTCGCCGCAAAGTCACCCGCGACAGCCAGACCACCTATTACCTCAACGGCACCAAATGCCGCCGGCGCGACATCACCGATATCTTCCTCGGCACCGGCCTCGGTCCGCGCAGCTACTCGATCATCGAGCAGGGGATGATTTCCAAGCTCATCGAATCCAAGCCTGAAGACTTGCGCAACTTCATCGAAGAAGCGGCGGGGATCTCCAAGTACAAGGAACGTCGGCGCGAAACCGAAAACCGCATCCGCCGTACCCACGAAAACCTCGAGCGCCTGACCGACCTGCGCGAAGAGCTCGAACGCCAACTCGAACGCTTGCACCGCCAGGCCGAAGCGGCCAAGAAATATCAGGAATTAAAAGGCGAGGAGCGTCAGCTCAAGGCGCAACTGTCGGCCCTGCGCTGGCAGGACCTGAACGAACAGGTCGGCCAGCGCGAAGCAATCATCGGCACCCAGGAAATCAGTTTCGAGGCCCTGGTGGCCGAACAGCGCAACGCCGATGCCAGCATCGAGCGCCTGCGCGACGGCCATCACGACCTCTCCGAGCGCTTCAATCTGGTGCAGGGGCGCTTCTATTCGGTCGGCGGCGACATCGCCCGGGTCGAACAGAGCATCCAGCACGGGCAGCAGCGCTTGCGCCAGTTGCAGGACGACCTGAAAGAAGCTGAGCGCGCGCGCCTGGAGACCGAGTCGCACCTGGGCCACGACCGCACGCTGCTGCTGACCCTCGGCGAAGAACTGGACATGCTCACGCCGGAGCAGGAAGTCACCAGCGCTGCCGCCGAAGAGGCCGCCGCCACGCTGGAAGAATCCGAAACCACCATGCACGCCTGGCAGGAGCAGTGGGACACCTTCAACCTGAGCGCTGCCGAGCCCCGGCGCCAGTCTGAAGTCCAGCAGTCGCGCATCCAGCAACTGGAAACCAGCCTGGAGCGCCTGGCCGATCGGCAGAAACGCTTGGGTGAGGAGCGCGCCTTGCTCTCGGCGGACCCGGAAGATGCGGCGATCATGGCGCTCAGCGAGCAGCTTGCCGAATCCGAGGCGACCCTCGAGGATTTGCAGACCAGTGAAGAAGCTCAGGTCGAAAAGCTCGAGCAACTGCGCCAGCAATTGCAGCACGCGCTGACGGCGCAGCAACAGGCCCAGGGCGATCTGCAGCGGCTCAACGGTCGACTGGCTTCGCTCGAAGCCCTGCAGCAAGCCGCGCTCGATCCGGGCACCGGCACCGCCGAATGGCTGCGCGAGCAGCATCTGGCGGATCGCCCGCGCCTGGCCGAAGGGCTGAAGGTTGAAGCGGGTTGGGAACTGGCGGTGGAAACCGTTCTCGGCGCCGACCTGCAAGCGGTGCTGGTGGATGACTTCAACGACTTTGACCTGTCCAGCTTTGCCCAAGGCGACCTGCGCCTGCTCAGCCCGGCCAGCGATGGCCAGCGGGTGCCCGGCAGTCTGCTCGACAAGGTCGAGGCACAGATCGATCTGTCGCCGTGGCTGGGCCAGGTCAAGCCGGTCGAGAGCCTGGAGCAAGCGCTGGCCATGCGTGGCCAGTTGGCCGCGGGCCAGAGCTTGATCAGCCGCGACGGCTACTGGGTCGGTCGGCACTTCCTGCGGGTACGCCGGGCCAGTGAAGCAGAAAGCGGCATGCTCGCCCGTGGCCAGGAAATCCAGAAACTGGGCCTGGAGCGCGAAGAGCGCGAGGCGGCGGTCGAGACCCTGGAAACCGAATTGCAGAACCTGCGGGCGCAACAGCGTCAGCAGGAAAACGGTCGCGAACACTTGCGTCGTTTGCTTCAAGACGAAGCCCGTCAGCAAGGCGAACTCAAGGCCCAGCTATCGGCCGGCAAAGCCAAGGCCGAGCAGTTGGCCCTGCGGCGCACCCGCCTTGACGAAGAAATCGAGGAATTGGGCGAGCAACGCGCCCTGGAGCACGAAAACATCGGCGAAGCGCGCCTGCAATTGCAGGAAGCCCTCGACGCCATGGCCCTGGATACCGAGCAGCGCGAACTGCTGCTGGCCCAGCGCGACAGCTTGCGCGAGCGGCTTGATCGGGTGCGCCAGGAGGCCCGCCAGCACAAGGATCACGCCCATCAACTGGCGGTGCGCCTGGGCTCGCTCAAGGCCCAGCACGATTCCACGCGCCAGGCCCTGGAACGCCTGGAAATGCAGGCCGAGCGCCTGACGGAAAAACGCGAGCAATTGAGCCTCAACCTGGAAGAGGGCGAGGCGCCGCTGGAAGAGTTGCGCCTGAAACTCGAAGAACTGCTCGACAAGCGCATGACCGTCGACGAAGAGCTCAAGACCGCGCAGATCGCCCTGGAAGATGCCGACCGCGAACTGCGTGAGGCCGAGAAACGCCGCAACCAGGCCGAACAACAGTCCCAGCTGATTCGCAGCCAGTTGGAAACACAGCGCATGGAATGGCAAGCCCTGACCGTGCGGCGCAAGGCGTTGCAGGACCAGTTGCTCGAAGACGGCTACGACCTGCACGGCGTGCTGGCCACGCTGACCGCCGAGGCCAGCGAGAAAGCCGCCGAGGAAGAACTCGAGCGCATTGCCGCGCGAATCCAGCGCCTGGGCGCGATCAACCTCGCGGCCATCGATGAGTACCAGCAACAATCGGAGCGTAAACGTTACCTGGACGCCCAGAACGACGATCTGGTCGAAGCGCTCGATACGCTCGAAAACGTGATTCGCAAGATCGACAAGGAAACTCGAAACCGTTTCAAAGATACCTTTGATCAGATCAATGGCGGTTTACAGGCACTTTTCCCAAAAGTTTTCGGTGGAGGCCGCGCCTATTTGGAACTGACGGGCGAAGATCTACTCGATACAGGGGTGACGATCATGGCGCAGCCGCCCGGAAAGAAGAACAGCACCATCCATTTGCTCTCCGGTGGCGAAAAAGCCCTGACCGCATTGGCCCTGGTTTTTGCGATCTTCAAGTTGAACCCGGCGCCGTTCTGCATGCTCGATGAAGTGGACGCGCCATTGGATGACGCTAACGTTGGACGCTATGCACGACTGGTCAAGGAGATGTCGCAGACGGTGCAGTTCATCTATATCACCCACAACAAGATCGCCATGGAAATGGCCGATCAACTGATGGGGGTGACGATGCACGAGCCGGGATGCTCGCGTCTGGTGGCGGTGGATGTCGAGGAGGCCATGGCGATGGTGGATGCCTGAGGCGCGGCTTTCAGGGGGGATTTTTTTGCAGTGGGACTCAATTAGCCATGCCGACTTGCTGGCCAATCGACATATTCGCGGGACCAAGGTGCCAGACGGTGTAAAGTTGCCTTTGGTCGTGCTAGTTTAATGTCAATTTTTCGTATACGTGGGCAAAACGCCTGTCAGAACATAGAGTTGGCGCCACGTTTTAAAGCGGTTTACAGAATGTAAGCCCCTTATTTTTCAGCATTTTTTATAGAGGCACGGGATTACATGGAAATCGGTCTGCGCGAGTGGCTGATCGTCATCGGCATTATTGTCATTGCCGGTATTCTTTTTGATGGCTGGCGCCGTATGCGCGGCGGCAAGGGAAAACTGAAATTCCGTCTTGACCGGAGCCTGTCCAACCTGCCCGAAGAGGACACCAGCCCCGAGCTGTTGGGCCCGTCTCGCGTGCTGGATACGCACAAGGAACCGCAACTGGACGAGCACGACCTGCCGTCGGTGAGCATGCCGGCCCGTGAGTCCCATGATTCGGGCTCCAAGCGCGGCAAGCGTGGCCATGGTGAGCCTTCCCAGGGCGACATGAACCTCAGCCTGGACCTGGATGGCGGCCCGAGCTTCAGCAGCCGTGACGACGATTTCCCGGATGACACCAAGCCCGCGCCATCGGTCAGCGACAAGGAACAGCCGCAAGCCGAAGAAGTGCTGGTCATCAGCGTGATCTGCCGCGATCCTGCCGGCTTCAAAGGCCCGGCACTGCTGCAGAACATTCTTGAAAGCGGCCTGCGTTTTGGTGAAATGGACATCTTCCACCGTCACGAAAGCATGGCGGGTAATGGTGAAGTGCTGTTCTCCATGGCCAACGCGGTCAAGCCTGGCGTCTTCGACCTGGACGACATCGACCACTTCAGCACCCCTGCGGTAAGCTTCTTCCTCGGCCTGCCAGGCCCGCGTCATCCGAAGCAGGCCTTCGACGTGATGGTGGCGGCAGCGCGTAAATTGTCGCAAGAGTTGAACGGCGAACTGAAGGACGACCAGCGCAGCGTACTGACCGCCCAGACGATCGAGCATTACCGTCAGCGCATCGTCGAGTTCGAACGTCGCGCACTGACCCAAAAACGTTAAAACCAGCAGTGTGTGGCGACTTCCACACCCTGTAGGAGTCCGGCTTGCCGGCGAAGGCGATTTCAAATACGCCTTCGCCGGCAAGCCGGACTCCTACAATGATTTGTACAGCATCAACAAATTGAGCAGCCTCGGCTGCTCTTTTGCTTTATGAGAGACCACCCATGACTGCCGCCCAAGACCGCATTCTAGAGCTACGCGCCGAGCTGGATCAGCACAACTATCGCTATCACGTACTGGACGAGCCGAGCATCCCGGACGCCGAGTACGACCGGTTGTTCAACGAGCTCAAGGCCCTCGAAGCGGCCCATCCCGACCTGGTCACCCGCGACTCGCCCACCCAGCGGGTCGGCAGCGCGGCGCTGTCGGCCTTCACCCAGGTGCGCCACGAAGTGCCGATGCTCAGCCTGGGCAACGCCTTCGAAGAAACCGACATGCGCGAGTTTGACCGTCGGGTGACCGAAGGCCTGGACCTGCCGGCCGGTGACCTGTTCGGCGCTGGCGCGGCGGTGGAATACAGCTGCGAACCCAAGCTCGATGGCCTGGCGGTCAGCCTGCTTTACCAGGACGGTATGTTGGTGCGCGGCGCCACCCGCGGCGACGGCACCACCGGTGAAGACATCAGCGTCAACGTGCGCACCGTACGCAACATCCCGCTCAAGTTACACGGCAGCGGCTGGCCGACGACCCTGGAAGTGCGCGGCGAGGTGTTCATGTCCAAGGCCGGTTTCGAGCGGCTCAACGCCACGCAACTGGAAGTCGGCGGCAAGACTTTCGCCAACCCGCGTAACGCCGCGGCCGGCAGCCTGCGCCAGCTGGATTCGAAGATCACCGCCAACCGTCCGCTGGAGTTCTGCTGCTACGGCATCGGCCAGGTGTCTGCGGACATCGCCGATACCCACATCGGCAACCTGCAGCAGCTCAAGGCTTGGGGCATGCCCATCAGCCATGAGCTGAAACTGGCGAAGGGCATTGATGAGTGCCTGGATTACTACCGCGACATCGGCGAACGCCGCAACGCGTTGCCCTATGAAATCGACGGCGTGGTGTTCAAGGTCAACAGCATCGCCTCCCAGCGTGAACTGGGCTTCCGCGCCCGCGAACCGCGCTGGGCCATCGCCCATAAATTCCCCGCCATGGAAGAACTCACCGAGTTGCTCGACGTCGAGTTCCAGGTCGGTCGCACCGGCGCGGTGACGCCGGTGGCGCGCCTGCGGCCGGTCAAGGTCGCCGGTGTCACCGTGGCCAATGCAACGCTGCACAACATGGACGAAGTGGCACGCCTGGGCTTGATGATCGGCGACACAGTGATCATCCGCCGCGCGGGCGATGTGATTCCGCAAGTGGTGCAAGTGGTCAACGAACGTCGTCCGGAAGACGCCCGGCCGGTGCAGATCCCGCAGCAGTGCCCGGTGTGCGGCTCCCATGTCGAGCGTACCCAGCTGGTCAAACGCAGCAAGGGCCGCGAGACCGTCAGCGAAGGCGCGGTGTATCGCTGCGTCGGGCGCCTGGCCTGTGGTGCGCAGCTCAAGCAGGCGATCATTCACTTCGTCTCCCGCCGGGCCATGGACATCGAAGGGCTGGGCGACAAGAGCGTCGAACAACTGGTCGATGAAGGCCTGGTCAGTTCACCGGCCGACCTGTACGCCCTGAAGTTCGAAGACATCGTCGACCTTGAAGGTTTTGCCGAGCTGTCGAGCAACAAGCTGCTCAGTGCCATCGCCGACAGCAAGAAACCGAGCCTGGCACGCTTCATCTATGCCCTGGGCATTCCCGATGTTGGTGAAGAGACGGCCAAGGTGCTGGCGCGTTCCCTGGGTTCGCTGGAGCGGGTGCAGCAGGCCTTGCCGCAAGTGCTGACCTACCTGCCGGACGTCGGCTTGGAAGTGGCGCACGAGATTCACAGCTTCTTCGAAGACGCGCACAACCAGCAGGTGATTGCCGAGCTGCTCAAGCACGGTCTGCAGATTCAGGACCAGGGCGAGCTGGGCGCCGAGTTTGCCGCCAGCACTACGCTGGGCGGTTTCCTCGACAAGCTGCACATTCCATCCGTGGGGCCGGGCGGGGCGCAGAAACTGGCTGACAAGTTCGGTACGTTGCAAGCGGTGATCAGCGCCGACTGGCTGGACATGCGCCAGGCCTTGCCCGAGAAGCAGGCCACCTCGGTTCGCGAGTTTTTCGCCGTCGAGGCCAATCGCCAACTGGCCCAGGACGCCGAGAAGCAACTGGCCGATTTCGGCATGCACTGGCAGAGCGAGAAGAAAGTCGTCGAAGGCCTGCCGCTGGCCGGCCAGTCCTGGGTGCTCACCGGTTCGCTGGAACTGATGAGCCGCGATGTGGCCAAGGACAAACTCGAAAGCCTGGGCGCCAAAGTGGCCGGCTCCGTATCGGCCAAGACCCACTGCGTGGTCGCAGGGCCGGGGGCGGGGTCGAAGTTGACCAAGGCCAATGAGCTCGGGCTAAAAGTGCTGGATGAAGAAGCATTCGTCGAGTTCCTGAGCAAACAAGGCATAACCGTATAACGCCATTTGCCGGCAGCCATCCCCTACAGAACCCCACAACCCTGTAGGAGCTGGCTTGCCAGCGAAGACGGCAGCAGCCCCACCAAAAAGCGCATGATCCACCCCCATCCCCCTGTAGGAGCTGGCTTGCCAGCGAAGACGGCAGCAGCCCCACCAAAAAGCGCATGATCCACCCCCATCCCCCTGTAGCTGGCTTGCCAGCGAAGGCGATCTCCACCCCACCACAAGAAACCGGGAACGATCACCCCCCAGCCATGATCTAGTCTTGGCAAGCCCCCAGGGAGAGATCGCTCATGTACCGCTTCTTCGAACAGCTCACTTCGCGCATCGCGGCACCCTTCATGGGCGAAAGCTCGCGCAACAGCAAGATCTGGCCCTGTCGTTGCGGCCAGTCGCTGTTCTTTCGCAACAGCCAGTGCCTGGCGTGTTCCGCAGCCCTGGGTTATCAACCGGAACAGAGTCGCCTGTCCTCGCTGCAACCGGGCGTGCAACCCGACACCTGGCTGCTCGATGCCGACCCTGGTGCCGGCGTGTTCCGTCGCTGCGCCAACCTCGATTCCCCAGCCGCCTGCAATTGGCTGCTAGCGGCAAACCACCACGATGCCCTGTGCATCGCCTGCAGCCTGAACCGTACCATCCCCGATTTATCCATCGCCGAGAACCACGAGCGCTGGCGCAAGGTGGAAACCGCCAAGCGTCGCCTGATCGCGCAGCTGCTCAGCCTTGGATTGCAAGTCATCCCGAAAACCCAGGACGAAGAAACCGGCCTGGCCTTTGACGTCATCGGCGTCGACCTCGAAGGCAAGGCACCCACCACCGGCCACGCCAACGGCCTGATCACCCTCGACATCAAGGAAGCCGACGACGCCCACCGCGAACAGGTGCGAGTGCAGATGCACGAACCCTATCGCACCTTGCTCGGGCATTTCCGTCACGAAGTCGGGCATTATTATTGGGACCGCTTGATTGCCAACAGCGATTGGCTGCAACCCTTTCGCGACCTGTTCGGCGATGAACGCGCCAGCTACGCCGACGCCCTGGAACGGCATTACCAGCAAGGCGCGCCGCTCGACTGGCAGCAGCAGTACGTCAGCGCCTACGCCACCATGCACCCTTGGGAAGACTGGGCGGAAACCTGGGCTCACTACCTGCACATGATGGACGCCGTCGACACCGCGCTCGGCTTTGGCATGAGCGCGCGGGAAATGGACTTCGACTACCAGCCGTTTCCCTCCAGCACCCTTTACGATCCGCAGCACCCCGGCGGCGCTGCCTTCCTGTCATTCGTCAATGCCTGGATCGAACTGGCCGGCATGCTCAATGAGCTGTCGCGCAGCATGGGCCAGCCGGATTTCTACCCCTTCGTGCTACCACCCGCGGTGATCGCCAAGCTGCACTTCATCCACCTGGTGATCCAGCGCGAGGGCGGCCGGGCGGATGAAGTACTGGCACAATAGTTGTGCATGATGGCAATTCAGTTTCAATTAAGTTCGTTTCGCTAAGGTGACCTCCGTAAGCAACACATAAAAAATACGGAGACACCCATGAGATCCTTTACTGCCCTGTTCCTCGCATCGCTCATCGGCCTGACCGCCAACCTCGCCCAGGCGCGCGACCTGGGGCCCGACGAAGCCCTGAGGCTGCGCGACGCTGGTACCATTGTGTCTTTCGAGAAGCTCAATGCCACTGCGCTGGCCAAGCACCCAGGCTCCACCGTCACCGAAACCGAACTGGAAGAAGAGTACGGCAAGTACATCTACCAGATTGAACTGCGCGACCCGCAGGGCATCGAGTGGGACCTGGAGCTGGACGCGGTCAGCGGGCAGATTCTCAAGGATCATCAGGACAGGTAATGACGCTGCAATCCTTTTCCCATCGACGCGCCAGCGGCCGCCTGGCCCTGGCGCTGCTGGTTTTCTGCTCGGTGGCCATGGCTCGCGACCTCGACCAGGACGAGGCCCTGCGCCTGCGCCAACAGGGCGTGATCCTGCCGCTCGAGCAGCTTCTGCAACAAGCGCTGGATCGTTATCCGGGGGCCAAGCTGCTGGAAGCCGAGCTCGAAGAAAAACACGACGTCTACATTTATGAAGTCGAATTGCTGACCAGCGAAGGGGTGGTCCGCGAGCTGGACATCGACGCCACCACCGGCCGTTTACTCAAAGACAAGGAAGATTGACCCATGCGTTTGCTCCTGGTGGAAGACCACGTGCCGTTGGCCGACGAACTGCTGGCCGGCCTCAATCGCCAAGGCTACGCCGTGGACTGGCTGGCTGACGGCCGCGATGCAGTGCACCAGGGCAGCACCGAACCCTACGACCTGATCATCCTCGACCTCGGCCTGCCGGGGCTGCCCGGGCTAGACGTGTTGGCGCAGTGGCGCGCCGCTGGCCTGGCGACACCTGTGCTGATCCTCACCGCCCGTGGTTCCTGGGCCGAACGCATCGAAGGCCTCAAGGCCGGCGCCGACGACTACCTGACCAAGCCTTTCCATCCCGAAGAACTGCAACTGCGCATCCAGGCCCTGTTGCGCCGCTCCCACGGCCAGGTCAATCAACCGACCCTGAAAGCCGCCGGCCTGCAATTGGATGAGGGGCGCCAGTGCGTGACCCGCGACGGCGCCGACATCCAGCTCACGGCCGCCGAGTTTCGCCTGTTGCGTTACTTCATGCTGCACCCGGAACAGATCCTCTCCAAAAGCCACCTGGCCGAACACCTCTACGACGGTGAAACCGAGCGCGATTCCAATGTGTTGGAAGTCCACGTCAATCACCTGCGGCGCAAACTCGGGCGCGACGTGATCGAAACCCGTCGCGGTCAGGGTTACCTGCTGGGTGGGCAAGCCCGGTGAGGTCGATCCAGCGCCGGTTGAGCCTGGGCCTGATCAGCGTGATGGTGATCGTCGGCCTGGTGTTGGCGCAAACCAGCCTGTGGCTGTTCGAAGTGGGATTGCAGCGCTACCTCGAAGCCGGCTTGCGCAACGACAGCGAAAACCTGCTGGTGGCGCTGGTGCGCGGCCCCCAGGGTTTGCAACTGGATGAGCGGCTGCTGTCGCCGGCGTATCAGCGACCGTTTTCCGGCCACTATTTTCGCATCGACTTTGCCGACAGCCATTGGCGTTCCCGTTCACTCTGGGACCAGGAACTGCCACGCCTCGAACGCCCGGGCCTGGAGAGCAACCTGCAACTGGGCCCGGAAGGCCAGCAGCTGCTGGTGCTGCGTTCGGACTATCGACGCCTGGGGCAGTCGATCTCCATCAGCGTGGCCCAGGACTACACACCGGTGCGCGAGAGCTTCCAGCGCATGCAGCAAATCGGCCTCGGCCTGGGACTGGCGGGCCTGCTGCTGATCCTGCTGCTGCAACGTCTCACCGTGCGCCGCGCCCTGCGCCCGCTGGAAAAGGCCCGGGAACAGATCGCCCAACTGCAACAGGGCCAGCGCTCGCAACTCGACGACCAGGTGCCGATCGAGCTGGAACCGCTGGTGACCCAGATCAACCATTTGCTGGCCCACACCGAAGACAGCCTCAAGCGCTCGCGCAATGCCCTGGGCAACCTCGGCCACGCCCTGAAAACCCCATTGGCGGTGTTGTTGAGCCTGGCCTCCAGCGAGCAACTCGACGCCCACCCGCAACTGCGCCAGGTGCTCAAGGATCAACTGGAACAGGTCCGCCTGCGACTCAACCGCGAACTCAACCGCGCCCGCCTGGCCGGCGACGCATTGCCCGGGGCCTTGTTCGATTGCGATGCCGAACTGCCGGGATTGCTCGCCACCCTGAACATGATTCACGGCGACCACCTGCACCTCAGCTACATCGCGCCCACCGGCCTGCAATTGCCCTGGGACCGCGAGGACCTGCTGGAACTGCTCGGCAACCTGCTGGACAACGCCTGCAAATGGGCGGACGCCGAAGTTCGCCTGAGCGTGGTCGAAACCGCACAAGCCTTTGAGCTAAGCGTGGAAGACGACGGTCCGGGCATTCCCCAGGACCAGCGCGATCAGGTGTTCAGCCGCGGCACCCGCCTGGATGAACAGACCGACGGCCACGGCCTGGGCCTGGGCATCGTGCGCGACATCGTCGACAGCTGGGGCGGGCAGCTACTGCTGCAGGAAAGCGAGTGGGGCGGCTTGAAAGTGACCATCGATTTGCCCAAACGCTGAGACAACGGGGCGGTCAACGCCCCTCGAGCAAGCCGGCCGCCTGATCCAGCAATGCCAGCGGATCCTTCGCCTTGTGGATATCCACCGACAGCAACTGGCGAAACTTGCGCGCCCCCGGAAACCCGGTGCCCAGCCCCAGCACATGACGGGTGATATGGTGCATGGCGCCACCAGCGTCCAGGTGCGCGGCGATATAAGGCCGCAACTGCGCCAACGCCTCGGCGCGCGTGATCACCGGCGCGGTGCTGCCAAACAACTGCTGATCCACCTCGGCCATCACATAAGGGTTGTGATAAGCCTCACGCCCGAGCATCACCCCGTCGAACGTCTGCAAATGCTCGTGACAGGCTTCCAGAGTCTTGATCCCGCCGTTGAGAATAATCTCCAGCTCAGGGAAATCCGCCTTCAACCGCGCGGCCACGTCATAACGCAGCGGCGGAATATCGCGATTCTCCTTCGGCGACAACCCCTCCAGAATCGCAATCCGCGCATGCACGGTAAAACTGGTACAACCGGCATCACGCACCGTGCCAACGAAATCGCACAACTCTTCATAGCTGTCACGCCCATTGATCCCGATCCGATGCTTCACCGTCACCGGAATCGACACCGCATCGCGCATCGCCTTCACACAATCGGCCACCAATTGCGGATGCCCCATCAGGCACGCGCCGATCATATTGTTCTGCACCCTGTCACTGGGGCAGCCCACATTCAAATTCACCTCATCGTACCCATGCTCCTGCGCCATCCGCGCACACGCCGCCAAGTCCAGCGGCACACTGCCACCCAACTGCAACGCCAACGGATGCTCGGCCTCGTTGTGCCGCAGAAACCGCTCGTGATCGCCGTTGAGCAAGGCACCGGTGGTGACCATTTCGGTGTAGAGCAGCGCGTGCTTGGAGAGCAGGCGCAGGAAGAAACGGCAGTGACGGTCGGTCCAGTCCATCATCGGGGCGACGGAGAAACGGCGGGAGAGCGGGGCGGGTGTGGCGTTGGATACGGACATTGGGGATCTGGAATCGGTGAGGCTGGGAGGTGGGGGAGTTTATCAGGATTGGGGGTTTGGTGAGTCTTGCGCTTTCTGACAACCATCGGAAACGCCGTAATCAATTACGTTTTCAACGGCAGTTGAGCGCGTGTTTAAAAACACTCAGTGATACTTCACGCTGACTACGGATGAACAGGAGGTGTTGGGAAGACGAAGTCCTCTACCTTCACCACTTGGTGCGGGGGCGTTGTCGAGTGTGAAAGACACCGAGGATTTGAAGGCGATCGCCGCGCACGCGATAAGGAATTAGATAGGACCAGTTTGGTACTGCCCATTCGCGCGTCTGTTTGACTCGCCCTTCACGGCCCATGGCCGGAAACTGAGCCAATTTATCTACACTGGCGAAAATTGCATCGGAAAAGTCGTCAGCGGCCTTGGGATTTTCAAGAGCAATATAGTTGGCTTCGTCTTCCAGGTTTTTGAGTGCTTTTTCCAGCCACTCAACCCGCATTCCGACTCCAGCGCCGAGCGCGCATCGCCGCCACTTGGTCTTCGCTGGCGAAATTGCCTTCGTCAGCTTCCTTTACCGCCAATTCGATCTGTGCGGTCAAGGTCCTTTCGTGCTCGATATAGTCGCGCAGAACATCCATCGCCAGGTAGCTTGCAGTTTGGCCGTTTGTCTTGGCCAGTTCGACGAGAGAATTCGACAGGTCTTCCGGCAGGTCCAGGGATATCCCAGTCATGGCAGCCTCGATGTTGGACGTTTGTCGGGCATCTTACACCGTCAGGTGCCCGCTTGAATCAACAGGCTGTCGCGAGGTGTGTCTCGACATAAATCATTGTCTTTTCTGCACAGATTTGGCCGGTTGCTGGAGATGATAGAGGCTCAAAGGAGCGCTGGCTAAACAAGGTCATCTTCATCGTCTCGCAGGTGGCGATACCAACCATACAACGCCAACGCAAGGGTGGCGAAGATGATGACTATGAGGAGGATGACTATGTAACGCATTTTACTCAGTGCCTTCGGCGTGAGTGTCTGGTTGAAATGCGTCCTTGCCGGTGAGCGAATGTAAGCTCCCGGAAAACAGCTGTCTTTAATACATAAGTCTGGGAGAGGGGGCAGGTTTGACGGACGTCGGGAGAGTTGTGCGCAAAACCACCGGTCCTGAACGAACCCTGTCACTCATTCAGGTTTCATTATAGGCGATGGGTCAGCGGCCTAGGATGGAGGCGTCAGCTCAAACCGTCATGCCTCCCCACAGGAATCTGAAAAATGATCTCAACCCAAATCAAAGTCGCGCTAATCGCCAGCGCTTTGCTGTTGAGCGCCTGTTCGGGGACGAGTACCCACAGCTGTTATTCCGAAGACTGCCAGCCGTCTGCGGGCTTTACCCCCAGCCACAGCAACACCCCCGGCAAACTGAATTTCCAGGGCAGTGCGCTTGGCAGCAGTTTCAGCGAATACAGCTCAGGTTTGCTGCAGGGCGACTGATTCGTCCCGAATTTCAGAATGGCTTTATTGATCCAACGATCAAGCCTCACGCTGGGCAAACGTATCCGCCCGACTCCCCGACACCTTCCGGCAATGCACCAGCGCATCGCGAATCATGAAGTTCACCAGTGTCGGTGACACCCCCAACTCCTTGGCAATGTCCTTCTGCGGCACGCCATGCAAGCGGTACATCTCGAAGGCATAACGCGTGCGGCTTGGCAGTTCGGTCAGGGCGTCGGCGATGTTTTCCAGGGTGGAGAAGTTGATGTGCGAGGTTTCCGGTGAGGCGCCCTGGATGACCACGTTGAGGCCTTCTTCTTCAGGGCCGGAGTATTTCTGCTCCAGTGCCTGCTTGCGGTAGTGGTCGATCGCCAGGTTGCGCACGATCTGGAACAGGTAGCTGAGCTGCGCCTTGAACGAGGAGGTGATGTTCGGCGCCGATTGCAGGCGGAAGAACGCGTCCTGGACCACATCTTCAGCGCGCGAGCGGCAGCCGGTGATGCGCGCTGCAATCTTGACCAGTATCAGTCGATTGTCGACGAATGCCTGAAGTAGCGGCGATTCGCACCTGCTTGTGGACGCTTGTTCCGTCATGGAGATCACCTTGCTGCCAATAGGTTAGTGGGACGACAAGAAGGCCGGGGCCGCCCTACACATCGAGCGACAAATTAGGTTGAATGATAATGATTGTCAATTGAGAAAGAGAACTAATGCTCCTCAAAGGTGCAGAGTGAGAACTGCGACACGCTGTCGCGCCTTGGCCTGGTTGATGCGCAGGGCAGTCGACTAATTATTTGCGCAGGTCATCCGTTCTCATTGGTGAATGGCTTCGGGCGGCAGCCCCGGACACCACAGCATTGCCAATGCCTTGCGCGGTCGGCGAAGACCGCGTCCTGCATGCCCTCCAATAGGGCGTGACGTTACGACACCGATTCCAATTGCAAGCCGAATTCAGGCAGGAAACCTCATGACCGACGCGTTCGAACTCCCCAGCACTCTGGTCCAAGCCCTCCAGCGCCGCGCGGCCCTGACGCCGGATCGAGTGGCCTTGCGTTTTCTCGCCGAAACCCAGGACCAGGCTGTGGTGCTCAGTTATCGCGAGCTGGATCAGCGGGCGCGGACCATTGCCGGCGCGCTGCAGGCCGAGGCCGGTTTTGGCGATCGCGCGGTGTTGCTGTTTCCCAGTGGTCCTGATTACGTCGCGGCGTTTTTCGGTTGCCTGTATGCCGGGGTGATCGCGGTGCCGGCTTATCCGCCGGAGTCGGCGCGCCGGCATCACCAGGAACGCCTGTTGTCGATCATCGGCGATGCGCAGCCGCGCCTGCTGCTGACCAGCGACGGCCTGCGCGATTCGCTGTCGAAAATCGAAGGCGCGCCGCCGCTGTTGTGTGTCGATACCCTCGACAGCGCCCACGCCGAACGCTGGGTCGCGCCGAACCTGGCAGGCGATGACATCGCCTTCTTGCAATATACCTCCGGTTCCACGGCATTGCCTAAAGGCGTGCAGGTCGGCCACGGCAACCTGGTGGCGAATGAATTGCTGATCCGCCACGGTTTCGGCATCGACCTGAACCCCGACGACGTGATCGTCAGCTGGCTGCCGCTGTACCACGACATGGGCCTGATCGGCGGTCTGTTGCAGCCGATTTTCAGCGGCGTGCCGTGCGTGTTGATGTCGCCGGCGTACTTCCTCGGCCGGCCGTTGCGCTGGCTCGAAGCGATCAGTGAATACGGCGGCACCATCAGCGGCGGGCCGGATTTTGCCTATCGCCTGTGCAGCGAGCGGATCAGTGAGTCGGCTCTGGAGCGCCTCGACCTGAGCGGCTGGCGCGTGGCCTATTCCGGGTCAGAACCGATTCGCCTCGACACCCTGGAACGCTTCGCCGAGAAGTTCGCCAGCTGCGGTTTCAGCGCAGACAGTTTCATGGCCTCCTACGGTCTGGCGGAAGCCACGCTGTTTGTTGCCGGTACCCCGCGCGGCCAAGGCATCGGCAATCTGCGGGTGGACGACACGGCCCTGGCGCAAAACCGTGCCGAAGCCGGCGAGGGCAGCGCGATCATGAGCTGCGGCATCAGCCAGCCGGAGCACGCGGTATTGATCATCGACCCGGCGTCGCTTGGCGAGCTGCTGGACAACGCGGTTGGTGAAGTCTGGGCCAGCGGCCCGAGCATCGCCCACGGCTACTGGCGCAACCCCGAGGCCTCGGCCAAGACCTTCGTCCAGCACGCAGGCCGTACATGGCTGCGTACCGGTGACCTGGGCTTCATGCGCGACGGCGAGCTGTTCATCACCGGGCGCCTGAAAGACATGTTGATCGTGCGCGGGCACAACCTTTATCCACAGGACATCGAGCAGACCGTCGAGCGTGAAGTGGAGGTGGTGCGCAAGGGGCGCGTCGCGGCCTTTGCGGTGAATATCGACGGTCAGGAAGGCATCGGTATTGCCGCGGAAATCAGCCGCAGCGTGCAGAAAATCCTGCCGCCCGACGCCTTGATCAAGGCCATCCGCCAGGCCGTGGCCGAGGCCTATCAGCAAGCGCCGAGCGTGGTGGTGCTGCTCAATCCGGGCGCCTTGCCCAAGACTTCCAGCGGCAAATTGCAACGCTCGGCGTGCCGCAATCGCCTTGCCGATGGCAGCCTCGACAGTTACGCGCTGTTCCCTTCGGCTGCCAGCGAAAGCGCAGGCAACAGCGAAGCCGGCTCGGAGTTACAAAGCCTGATTGGCCAGATCTGGTGCGAGCAATTGCAGGTCCAGCAGGTGGCTGCCGACGATCACTTCTTCCTGCTTGGCGGCAACTCCATTGCGGCCACGCAAGTGGTGGCGCGCCTGCGCGAACAACTCGGCCTGGAGCTGAACCTGCGCCTGCTGTTCGAAGCGCCGACCCTTGGCGCATTTGCCGAAGCGGTGGCCCGGCAGCAGCAGGATGGCGGCCTCGCCCAAGGTGCGATCAGCACCCTGTCGCGTACCGAGGCCATGCCGCAATCCCTGGCGCAAAATCGCCTGTGGATCACCTGGCAACTCGATCCGCAGAGCAGCGCCTACAACATTCCCGGTGCCTTGCGCCTGCGCGGCGAGCTGGACGAAGATGCCCTGCGCGCAAGTTTCCAGCAGTTGATCGAGCGCCACGAATCCCTGCGCACGCGCTTCTTCGAGCGTGACGGGGTGGCGTTGCAGCAGGTTGATGCGGCCGCTGAATTCAATCTGCAACGCATCGACATCAGCGATGTGCCGATGGCCGAACGTGAAGCCCGGGCGCTACAAATCCGCGAGGACGAAGCGCGCACCCAGTTCGATCTGGAGAAAGGTCCGTTGCTCTGGGTGACGCTGGTGCGCCTCGATGATGAAGATCACCAGTTGCTGGTGACGATGCACCACATCATCGCTGACGGCTGGTCGATGAATGTGTTGATCGACGAATTCTCCCGGCTGTACGCAGCGGCAACCCAAGGTCAACAGGCCACGCTCGCGCCGCTGCCGACCCAGTACGCCGACTACGGCAGCTGGCAGCGCCAATGGCTGGAGCAAGGGGAGGGCGAGCGCCAACTGGCTTACTGGAAGGCGCAGTTGGGCGATGAGCATCCGACTCTCAGCCTGGCCACCGACCACCCGCGCTCGGCGCAACAGTTGCACAGTGCCGCGCGCCACAGCGTGCGCCTGGACGCGACGCTTTGCGATGAGATTCGCCGCACCGCCCAGGCCCACGAAGCCACGCCGTACATGCTGTTGCTCGCCGCGTTCCAGTCCTTGTTGCATCGCTACAGCGGTCAGCGCGACATCCGCGTCGGCGTGCCGAATGCCAACCGTCCACGCCTGGAAACCCAAGGCCTGATCGGCTTCTTCATCAACACCCAGGTGCTGCGCGCCGAGGTGGATTCGCGTCTGCCTTTCGTTGAGCTGCTGGCGCAAACCCGGCAAGCCGCGTTGGGCGCCCAGGCGCATCAGGACTTGCCGTTCGAGCAACTGCTCGAGGCCTTCCCTCAGGCCCGTGAACAAGGCCTGTTCCAGGTCATGTTCAACCATCAGCAGCGCGATCCCGGCGCTTTGAAACGCCTGCCCGGGCTGCTCGCCGAAGAGCTGCCGTGGCACAGCCGCGAGGCCAAGTTCGACCTGCAGTTGCACAGCGAAGAAGACCGCAACGGGCGCTTGAGCCTGTCTTTCGACTACGCCAGCGAACTGTTCGATGCAGCGACCATCGAGCGCCTGGCCGACCATTACAGCCACCTGTTGCGCGCCGTCAGTGAGCAACCGGAAACCGCCATCGGCGACCTGCCACTGCTGACCGCTACTGAAATAAATCTGCAAGCCGAGTGGGCCGTTGCACCGTGCCCGCCCGCCAGCCAATGGCTGCCGGAACTGCTCAACCAACAGGCGCGCCAGACCCCGGAGCGCACCGCACTGTTGTGGGACGGCGGCAGCCTCGATTTCGCCGAGTTGCACACCCAGGCCAATCGCCTGGCCCACTACCTGCGCGACAAAGGCGTCGGTCCGGATGTCTGCGTGGCCATCGCGGCCGAGCGTTCGCCGCAACTGTTGATCGGCCTGCTGGCGATCATCAAGGCAGGTGGCGCCTACGTGCCACTCGATCCGGATTACCCGGCCGAACGCCTGGCCTACATGCTCAGCGACAGCAAGGTCGATTTGCTGCTGACCCAAACCCAGTTACTCGATCGCCTGCCGGCCAGCGAAGGCGTCAGCGTCATCGCCCTGGATGCCCTGCACCTGGAGAGTTGGCCGAGCCATGCGCCGGGCCTGCACCTGCACGGCGACAACCTGGCCTATGTGATCTACACCTCGGGTTCGACCGGCCAGCCAAAAGGCGTCGGCAATACCCATGCGGCACTCGCCGAACGCCTGCAATGGATGCAGGACACTTACCGCCTGGATGAAACCGATGTGCTGATGCAAAAAGCGCCGATCAGTTTCGACGTGTCGGTGTGGGAGTGCTTCTGGCCGTTGATCACCGGGGCCCGGCTGCTGCTTGCCGGGCCGGGTGAGCACCGCGATCCCCATCGCATTGCGCAGCTGGTTCAAGCGTACGGCGTGACCACGCTGCACTTCGTGCCGCCGCTGCTGGCGTTGTTCATCGACGAACCGCTCAGCGCCGAATGCACCAGCCTGCGCCGGCTGTTCTGCGGTGGTGAAGCGCTGCCCGCGGAACTGCGCAACCGTGTACTGGAACAACTGCCTTCGGTGCAACTGCACAACCGCTACGGCCCGACCGAAACCGCGATCAACGTGACCCATTGGCATTGCACCGCCGCCGATGGCGAGCGCTCGCCCATCGGCCGGCCGTTGGGCAACGTCGTCTGCCGTGTGCTCGACAGCGACCTCAACCCGGTACCGGCCGGTGTGCCAGGGGAACTGTGCATCAGTGGCATCGGCCTGGCCCGGGGTTACCTGGGTCGTCCGGGCCTGACCGCCGAGCGTTTTGTCGTCGATCCACTGGGCGAGCACGGCGCGCGTCTGTACCGCACCGGTGACCGTGCGCGCTGGACCGCCGATGGCGTGATCGAATACCTCGGACGTCTCGATCAGCAGGTCAAGCTGCGCGGCTTCCGTGTTGAACCCGAGGAAATCGAAGCGCGGTTGTTGGCGCAAGTCGGCGTCACCCAAGCGGTGGTGCTGGTCCGTGAAACCTCGGCCGGCGGTCAGTTGATCGCTTACTACACCGCCGATTCCACCGAATCCGCAGAAGCCCAAAGCACCCACCTGAAAACCACGCTGGCGGCCGAACTGCCGGAATACATGGTTCCGGCACAGCTGATGCGCCTGGACGAAATGCCCCTCAGCCCGAGCGGCAAACTCGACCGTCGCGCCTTGCCGGAACCGCAGTGGCAGGTGCGCGAACACGTCGAGCCTGTGACTGAACTGGAACAGCAGATCGCCGGCATCTGGCGTGAAGTGCTGGGTCTTGAACAAGTCGGCCTGCGCGATGACTTCTTCGCCCTCGGCGGCCATTCGCTGCTGGCCACGCAAATCATTTCTCGCACCCGCCAGGCCTGCGACGTCGAGTTGCCGCTGCGCGCGCTGTTCGAACACAGTGAGCTGGGCGCGTTTGCCGAACAGGTGCGCCTGATCCAGGCCAGCGGCCGCACCAACGAACAGCCGCCGATCGTCAGGGTCGACCGCAGCCAGCCGGTGCCGCTGTCCTATTCCCAGCAGCGCATGTGGTTCCTCTGGCAGATGGAGCCGGACAGCCCGGCCTACAACGTCGGCGGCATGGCGCGCTTGCGCGGGGTGCTGGATGTCGGGTGTTTCGAGGCCGCGTTGCAGGCCTTGATCATGCGCCACGAAACCCTGCGCACCACTTTCCCGAGCGTCGATGGCGTCGCGCGTCAGCAGGTGCATGCCTCCACCTGTGTGCGCCTGGACTGCAAGGACTTCACCGCGCTGGATGCCGATGGCCGCGAGTGGCAAGTGCAGCAATTGGCCGATGATGAAGCGCACCAACCCTTCGACCTGGAAACCGGGCCATTGCTGCGCGCCTGCCTGGTCAAGACCGCCGAGCAGGAACACTACCTGGTGCTGACCCTGCACCACATCGTCACCGAAGGCTGGGCGATGGACATCTTTGCCCGGGAACTCAGCGCGCTGTACGAAGCCTTCATCGACGACCGCGAATCGCCGCTGGCACCCTTGCCGGTGCAGTACCTGGATTACAGCGTCTGGCAGCGTCAATGGCTGGAGTCCGGTGAGCGCCAGCGCCAGCTCGACTACTGGACGGCGCAACTGGGTCGCGAGCACCCGCTGCTGGAATTGCCCGCCGACCGTCCACGCCCGCCGGTGCAAAGTCACCAGGGCGAGCTGCACCGATTCGACCTCAGCGATGAGCTGGCGGCACGGGTCCGTGCCTTCAATGCGCAAAACGGCCTGACCCTGTTCATGACCATGACCGCCGCCCTCGCCACGCTGTTGTACCGCTACAGCGGGCAGACCGACCTGCGCATCGGCGCGCCGGTGGCCAACCGCATTCGCCCGGAAAGCGAAGGGCTGATAGGCGCATTCCTCAACACCCAGGTGCTGCGTTGCCAGCTCGACGGGCAGATGTCCGTTGGCGAGTTGTTCGAGCAGGTGCGTCACACCGTGATCGAAGGCCAGTCCCACCAGGACCTGCCGTTCGACCATCTGGTGGAAGCCTTGCAGCCACCGCGCAGCGCCGCCTACAACCCGTTGTTCCAGGTGATGTGCAACGTGCAGCGCTGGGAGTTCCAGCAGAGCCGCACCCTGGCCGGAATGACCGTCGAATACCTGGCCAACGATGCCCGTGCGACCAAGTTCGACCTCAACCTGGAAGTCACCGACCTCGACCATCGCCTCGGTTGCTGCCTGACCTACAGCACCGATCTGTTCGACGAGCCGCGCATTGCGCGCATGGCCGCGCATTGGCGCAACCTGCTGGAGGCGTTGATTGCCGATCCCCGGCAGCGCCTCAGTGAGTTGCCCTTGCTCGACCCTGACGAACAGCAGCAATTGCTCGGCAGCCTCGGCGTCGAGCCGGGCGCGCATCGTCTCGACCAGTGCATCCACCAGCTGTTCAGCGAACAGGCCCTGGCGCGCTCCGATGCGCCGGCACTGACCTTCGCCGGGCAGACCCTGAGCTACGCCGAACTCGATAGTCGCGCCAATCGCTTGGCCTGGATGCTGCGCGAGCGCGGCGTCGGCCCGCAGGTGCGCGTGGGCCTGGCGCTCGAGCGCTCGCTGGAGATGGTCGTTGGCCTGCTGGCGATCCTCAAGGCCGGTGGTGCCTATGTGCCGCTGGACCCGGAATACCCGCTGGATCGCTTGCACTACATGATCGAAGACAGCGGCGTCGGTTTGCTGCTCAGTGACGCGGCGATGTTCCAGGCCCTTGGTGATCTGCCCGCGGGCGTCGGCCGTTGGTGCCTGGAAGAGGACACGGCGGCGCTGGCCAATTATCCATTGTCCGAACTGCCAAACATCAGTCTGCCGCAACACCAGGCCTACCTGATCTACACCTCGGGCTCCACCGGTAAACCTAAGGGCGTGGTGGTGTCCCACGGCGAAATCGCCATGCATTGCCGCGCGGTGATTGAGCGTTTCGCCATGCGCCCCGACGACTGCGAACTGCACTTCTATTCGATCAACTTCGACGCCGCCACCGAGCGTCTGTGGGTACCGCTGCTGAGCGGTGCCCAGGTTGTGCTGCGGGCCCAGGGCCAATGGGACGCGGAAGAAATCTGCGGATTGATCCGTCGCCACCATATCAACATCCTCGGCTTCACCCCGAGCTACGGCAGCCAGTTGGCACAGTGGCTGGCAACCCAGAACGCAACCCTGCCGGTGCGCATGATCATCACCGGCGGCGAGGCGCTGACCGGTGAACACCTGGCGCGGATTCGTGCAGCGTTCAATCCGCAAACGTTCTTCAATGCCTACGGCCCGACGGAAACGGTGGTCATGCCACTGGCCGGTCTGGCGCCCGAAGTGTTGGAGGAGGGCGCCGCAAGCGTGCCGATCGGCAGCGTGATCGGCGACCGTGTGGCCTACATTCTCGACGCCGACCTGGCGTTGGTGCCGCAGGGCGCAACCGGCGAGTTGTACGTCGGTGGTGCCGGCCTGGCCCAGGGTTATCACCAGCGCGCGGGCATGACCGCGGAGCGTTTTGTGGCCGATCCTTTTGCCGGCAACGGCGGGCGTATCTACCGCACCGGCGACCTGGTGCGCCAGCGCGCCGATGGCCTGGTGGAGTACCTCGGGCGTATCGACCATCAAGTGAAGATTCGCGGTTTCCGCATCGAGCTGGGTGAGATCGAAACCCGGTTGCTGGAACATGCATCGGTGCGTGAAGCGGTGGTGTTGGCGCTCGATGCGTCGAGCGGCAAACAGCTGGTGGGTTATCTGGTCTGCGACGTCGCCGAACAGGACGAGTCCCGACAAAGCGCACTGCGTGAGTCACTCAAGTCGCACCTCAAGTCCCAGTTGCCGGATTACATGGTGCCCTCGCACCTGATCCTGCTGGCGAGCATGCCGCTGACCGCCAACGGCAAACTCGACCGCCGCGCCCTGCCGGCGCCAGACCCGGAGTTGAACCGCCAGCAGTATGTGGCACCGAGCAACGAGCTGGAGCTGACATTGGCGCAGATCTGGTGCGACGTGCTGAACGTCGAGCAGGTCGGGCTCAACGATAACTTCTTCGAGCTCGGTGGCGACTCGATCCTGTCGATCCAGGTGGTCAGCCGCGCGCGGCAGCAGGGCATTCACTTCAGCCCCCGCGACCTGTTCCAGCACCAGACCGTGCAGACCCTCGCCACCGTGGCGACACGCACCCAGCAGGTCACCGCCGAGCAAGGCTTGATCAGCGGCGAGTCGCGCCTGACGCCGATCCAGCATTGGTTCTTCGACACTGCTATTGCCGAGCGCCAACACTGGAACCAGGCGTTGCTGCTGCAGCCGAGCGTGACCCTGGAACCCCATCGCCTGGAGCAGGCGCTGCTGGCGGTGATTGAACAGCACGATGCGTTGCGCCTGCGCTTCAGCCGGGTGGGCGGTCAATGGCAGGCGCAACACCAGGCGATGTCCGATGTGCCGGTCCTGTGGCAAGTGCGCGTCGCGTCCATGGACCAATGCGCCGAGCTGTTCGCCGATGCCCAGCGCAGCCTCGATCTCGCTGAGGGCCCGTTGCTGCGGGTGTTGCTGGTCGATGGGCCTGAAGCCCGGCAACGCTTGTTCATCGCGATTCACCACCTGGTGGTCGATGGCGTTTCCTGGCGCGTGCTGCTCGACGATCTGCAAAACGCCTATCGCCAACTCGAGGCGCAACAGCCGCTGCAACTGCCGGCCAAAACCAGCGCCTTCAAGGACTGGACCGCACGTTTGCAGGCCTATGCCGGCAGCGAATCCCTGCGTGAAGAACTCAACTGGTGGCAGGCGCAATTGGCCGGGCCGAGCGCCGAACTGCCCTGCGATCATCCGCAAGGTGGCCGTCAGCATCGCCATGCGCAAACCGTCAGCGTGCGCCTCGACAGCGAGCGCACCCGGCAATTGCTGCAACAGGCGCCGAGTGCTTATCGCACCCAGGTCAACGACCTGTTGCTGACCGCGCTGGCCCGTGTGCTGTGCCGTTGGAGCGGTCACGAGTCGGCGCTGATTCAACTCGAAGGCCATGGCCGCGAGGCGCTGTTCGACGAGCTCGACCTGACCCGCACCGTCGGCTGGTTCACCAGTGCCTATCCGCTGCGACTGTCGCCCTCGAACATCGAGGAGGCGGCTGGGCAGGGCGCCTCGATCAAGGCGATCAAGGAGCAACTGCGCGCGGTGCCGCACAAGGGGCTGGGCTATGGCGTGCTGCGTTACCTGGCGGATGAGCCGAGCCGCCGGCGCATGGCCGGGCTGCCGGCGGCGCCGATCACCTTCAACTACCTGGGGCAGTTCGACCAAAGCTTTGCCGCCGATGCGCTGTTCCATCCACTGGATGAAGCGATCGGCGCGGCCCACGATGCACAGACGCCGCTGCCCAATGAATTGAGCGTCGACAGCCAGGTCTACGGCGGCGAGCTGGTGCTGCGCTGGACCTTCAGCGCCGAACGTTATGAGCCCCAGACCATCAACGAGTTGGCCGATGCTTACCTGGGCGAATTGTGCAGCCTGATCGAGCACTGCCTGGGCGCTGACGCGGGCGGCCTGACGCCGTCGGACTTCCCTCTGGCGAAACTGACCCAGGCGCAACTGGACGCGCTGCCGATTGCCGCAGCCGCGATCGAGGATGTCTACCCGCTGACGCCGATGCAGGAAGGCATGCTGCTGCACACCTTGCTGGAGCCGGGCACGGGCCTGTACTACATGCAGGATCGCTACCGCATCAACAGCGAGCTTGATCCCCAGCGTTTCGCCCAGGCTTGGCAAGCGGTGATCGCCCGCCACGAAGCACTGCGCGCTTCCTTCTGCTGGAACGTCGGCGAAGACATGCTGCAGGTTATCCACAAGCCGGGTAGCACGCCGATCGAGTACCTGGACTGGAGCGATATCGCCGACGCCGAGCAGGAGCCCAAGCTGCAGGCCTTGCTCAAGGCCGAGCGCGAGGCCGGCTTCGATCTGCTCAATCAGGCGCCGTTCCACTTGCGCCTGATCCGGGTGAGCGCGGCGCATTACTGGTTCATGATGAGCAACCACCACATCCTGATCGATGCCTGGTGCCGTTCGTTGCTGATGAACGACTTCTTCGAGATCTACAGCGCCCTCGGCGAAGGCCGGGAAGCGCAGTTGGCGGTGCCGCCGCGTTACCGCGACTACATCGCCTGGTTGCAACACCAGAGCCTGGCCGAAGCACGGCAGTGGTGGAAAACCAACCTGCAAGGCTTTGAGCGGACCACGCCGATCCCGAGCGACCGGCCGTTCCTGCGCGAACATGCCGGCGCCAGCGGCGGCATGATCGTCGGCGACCGCTACACCCGTCTCGATGCCCGGGACGGGGCACGGCTGCGTGAACTGGCCCAGGCCCATCAGCTGACCATCAATACCTTAGCCCAGGCTGCGTGGGCCTTGGTATTGCGCCGCTTGAGCGGTGATCGCGACGTGCTGTTCGGAGTCACCGTGGCCGGGCGGCCGGTGCAGATGCCGCAGATGCAGCGCACCGTCGGCCTGTTCATCAACAGCATCGCGCTGCGGGTGAAGATGCCCGAAGACCATCAGCGTTGCAGCGTGCGCCAATGGCTGAGCACGTTGCTCGACAGCAACATGCAACTGCGTGAGTACGAGTACCTGCCGCTGGTGAGCATTCAGGAAAACAGCGAACTGCCCAAGGGCCAGCCGCTGTTCGACAGCCTGTTCGTCTTCGAAAACGCCCCGGTGGAAGTCTCGGTGCTGGACCGTGCGCAAAGTCTGAACGCGACGTCGGACTCGGGCCGCACCCACACCAACTTCCCGCTGACGGCGGTATGTTATCCGGGGGATGACCTGGGCTTGCACCTGTCCTATGACCAACGTTATTTCAATGAGTCTACGGTCGAGCGCATGCTTGGCGAGTTCAAGCGATTGCTGTTGGCACTGGTCGAAGGTTTCCACGGCGACATGGCGGACCTGCCGCTGCTGGGGGCCGAAGAACAGGACTTCCTGCTTCACGGCTGCAACCAGAGCGAACACGCTTACCCGCTGGAGCAAAGCTACGTTGCCTTGTTCGAAGCGCAAGTGGCTGAGCATCCGCAGCGCATTGCTGCCAGTTGCCTGGATCGGCAGTACAGCTACCTGGAATTGAACCAGCGCAGCAACCGCCTCGGCCATGCGCTGATGGCGGCGGGCGTCGGGCTTGATCAACCGGTGGCGCTGCTGGCCGAGCGTAGCCTCGATCTGCTCGGCATGATCATCGGCAGCTTCAAGGCGGGAGCGGGTTATCTGCCGCTGGATCCGGGGCTGCCGAGCCAGCGCCTGAGCCGGATCATTGACCTGAGTCGCACGCCGATGCTGGTGTGCACTCGGGCCTGTCACGAGCAAGCGCGGGGGTTGCTGGATGAGTTCAGCTGCGCCAGTCGGCCTCGATTGCTGGTCTGGGAAGAGGTGCAGGCGAGCGATGTTTCGGTGGCCAATCCGGGCATTCACAACGGGCCGGATAACCTGGCCTACGTGATCTACACCTCCGGCTCCACCGGTTTGCCCAAGGGCGTGATGGTCGAACAGCGCGGCATGCTCAACAACCAGTTGAGCAAGGTGCCGTACCTGGACCTGAGCGCGGTCGACGTGATCGCCCAGACCGCTTCGCAAAGTTTCGATATTTCCGTGTGGCAATTTCTCGCCGCGCCGTTGTTCGGTGCGCGGGTGGACATCGTGCCGAACAGCATCGCCCACGACCCGCAAGGTTTGCTCGCCCATGTGCAAAGCCAGGGCATCACCGTGCTGGAAAGCGTGCCGTCGCTGATCCAGGGCATGCTCGCCCAGGAGCGCATGAGCCTCGATGGCCTGCGCTGGATGCTGCCGACAGGGGAGGCGATGCCGCCGGAACTGGCCCATCAATGGCTGCTGCGCTACCCGCAGATCGGCCTGGTGAATGCCTATGGCCCGGCGGAGTGCTCGGATGACGTGGCGTTTTTCCGCGTCGACGTGGCCTCCACCCGTGGCAGCTATTTGCCGATCGGTACGCCGACCGACAACAACCGCCTGTACCTGCTCGACGGTGCACTGGAACTGGTGCCGCTGGGTGCGGTGGGCGAGTTGTGCGTCGCGGGCACCGGGGTCGGGCGTGGTTATGTCAGCGATCCGCTGCGCACCGCCCAGGTGTTCGTGCCGAACCCGTTCGGCGCACCGGGCGAGCGTCTGTATCGCACTGGCGACCTGGCCCGCCGTCGCAGTGACGGCGTGCTCGAATACGTCGGGCGTATCGACCATCAGGTGAAGATTCGCGGCTACCGCATCGAACTGGGTGAAATCGAAGCGCGCCTGCATGAGCAACCGGAAGTCCGCGACGCGGCGGTCAGTGTCCAGGAGGGGGTCAATGGCAAGCATCTGGTGGGCTATCTGGTGGCGGCGGATTCAGCGCTCAATCCGCCTGAACGCCTGGAGCGCATCAAGCAGCGCCTGCGCGCCGAGCTGCCGGAATACATGGTGCCGCTGCACTGGCTGTGGCTCGACAAGCTGCCGCTCAACGCCAACGGCAAACTCGACCGCAAGGCCCTGCCGGCGCTGGAGATCGGCCAGCTGCAAAGCCAGGACTACCAGGCGCCGCGCAACGACCTGGAGCAGACATTGGCGGCTATCTGGGCCGAGGTGCTGAAGGTGGAGCAAGTCGGCATCCGCGACAACTTCTTCGAACTGGGCGGGCATTCGCTGCTGGCCACGCAGATCGCTTCGCGGGTGCAGAAAAACCTGCAGCGCGATGTACCGCTGCGGGCGATGTTCGAGTGCAGCACGGTGGAGGAACTGGCCGGGTACATTGACGGGTTGGCAGCCAGTGAGATCACCGAGGAGAAGGTGGGCCGGTTGAATGACTTGATGGCGGAGTTGGAGGGGCTTTGATTCTTTAGCGCCTGCTCCGGCCTCTTCGCGAGCAAGCCCGCTCCCACAGTAGATCGCGGTCAAATGTGGGAGCGGGCTTGCTCGCGAAGGCGGTTGTAAAAACGCATACATTCGCGTGATTGACTACGGGCGCTCAGCCGCTCAGTCTTCCTGCTCCCTTTCCACCGGCGGAGCCACTTGATGCCCTTCGTAACGATAGACGGCCAACCCTTGCACTACATCGATCAAGGCACCGGCCCGGCAGTCCTGCTGGCCGGCAGTTACCTCTGGGACCAGGCCATGTGGGCCCCGCAAATTGCCGTGCTGTCACAACAGTATCGGGTGATCGCCCTGGACCTGTGGGGCCACGGTGAGTCCGGGCCGCTGCCTGCTGCTACGACGTCGCTGGATGACATCGCACGCCAGGCACTGGCGCTGCTCGATCACCTCGATATCGATCGCGTGACCCTGGTCGGCCTGTCGGTGGGTGGCATGTGGGGTGTGCGTCTGGCGCTGTCGGCACCGCAGCGGCTCAACGGCCTGGTGTTGATGGACACCTATCTCGGTGTCGAGCCGGAACCGACCCGCCAGTACTACTTTTCGCTGTTCAAGATGATCGAAGAAACCGGCGTCATCTCGTCGCAGTTGCTGGATATCGTGGTGCCGATCTTTTTCCGTCCGGGCATCGATCCGCAGTCGGCGCTGTTCCAGGACTTTCGCGCCAAACTCGCCGCGCTGCCGCCTGAGCGATTGCGTGAAAGCATCGTGCCGATGGGGCGGATTACCTTTGGCCGGGATGACCTGTTGCCGCGCCTGGGCGAATTGAACGCCGCAAACACGCTGCTGCTGTGTGGCGATCAGGACAAGCCACGTCCGCCGAGTGAAACGCAGGAAATGGCCGGGTTGATTGGTTGCCCCTATGTTCTGGTGCCGGAGGCGGGGCATATCTCCAACCTGGAGAATCCTGAGTTTGTCACCGAGGCATTGCTCGAGTTTTTAGCCCAGAGAATTAGTGGTTATTACTGACGCCTTCGCGAGCAAGCCCGCTCCCACAGGTTTTGTGAACGCCACAAATCCACTGTGGGAGCGAGCCTGCTCGCGATGGGGGCGGTAAGGTCACTTAGGCCCAAGAATCTGCGCCAGCTTGTCCGGCGAAGGCGCGCCTTGTTGCTGCTGCAACTCGCCCTTGTCATCCATATAGAAAATCGCCGGAGTGGCCTGCAGTTCCAGGTCTTCCATCAATTGCATATTGGCCGCGAGCTTGGCCTGGATCGCCGGCGGCACTTCTTTCAAGGCCTTGAGCGAGCTGCCCTTGCCAGCCGCTTCGTGGTCCGCCAGGGCTTTTTGCGGGTCCTTCGCAGCCAGCAGCGCCGCAGATTTTCCGGGGCTGTCCTCGCGAATGATCCCGACCATGATGTGCCGCAACTGCACCTTGCCGGCCTTGACCCAGGGCCGCGCCTGTTCCCAGAACATGTTGCAGTAAGGGCAGTTCGGGTCGCTGAACATGTAGACGATGCGCGGTGCATCCTTCTTGCCGTCGGCGATCCAGTTGCTCGTTTCCATCTTGGCCCAGACTTCCTTGGACATAGGCGCGTATACCAGCTTCTGCAACGGCGCGCTGCTCAGGTCATTGCCTTCGGCGTCGTACAGGTTGCCCAGCAAAACGTGCTTGCCATCGGGCGTCAGGTACAGCGCCATGCCACGGTTCTGGTATTGCGCCGCGTACCCGCGCAGGCCGTCGGGGGCGTCGAATTGACCGACGATTTTTGCGCCCTTGGCCTCGATCTTCTTGATCGCCTCGGGCAGCTCTTCGGCCTGCACCATTGGCAGGTGCAGCAGGGCGGCACCCAGGCTCAGGGTCAGCAGGTGGCGGAGGCGGGACATGGCAGTTTCCTTGAAGAAGTGGCAGGAACGGAATCGAAGTTTTCCAGCGCGCGGGCCAGGCTGGCTTGCGACAGCTCGCCCAGATGACTGCCCAGCAGGCGACCGTCGGGGCTATAGAACAGCGTAGTCGGCAACGCCATGGAGCCGACGGCTTGACCCAGGCGACCGCTGCCGTCGAACAGCACGTTGGACAGGCTCAGGCCCTGGGTTTCCAGAAAGGTGCTGACACTTTGCATGCTTTCGGCCTGATTGACGAACAGAAAGGTCAGGTCCGGGCGTTGCATCTGGGCGTTCTCCAGCACCGGCATTTCCCGGCGGCAGGGCGGGCACCAGGTGGCCCAGAGATTGATCACCAGCGGGCCGCCCTTGTAGTCCGCCAGTTGCACGGTTTCACCGGCGGAATTGCGCAGGCTGATGTCCGGCAGGCGAGTGCCCTGTTCATAAATGGTCAGCGAGAAAGTCGCCAGCAACCAGAACGCCAGGCCGCTGGCCACACCGAAGCCCAGCGGACGGCGCAGGCCCGGGCGACGCCAGCCCCGGTACAGTGCGGCGAGCACCAGCGCGATCACTCCCGGCCAAGCGAGAAAACCGCCGTCGCGCAGGTCGATGACCTGCCAGGGATCGCTGCGATAGTGGGGCCAGTAAACGGCGACAAAACCGATCCGCGCCGCGAGCATGCCGATCAAAAACAGACTGAACAGCACCGACTCGGGGTTCTCGCCACCACGCTTGGCCACCCGCCAACCGACGAATGTCGCTAGCACCAATGCACTGATCAGCAGCAAGTGGTTAAGCGCGATGGCAAAGGTGCCGAGGGTAAAAGTCAGCATTAACGGGCGTCTCGGGTGGTGGTCCAGCGTTGCAGAAAGGTATCGGCATCGACCTCGCCGGTGATGCGCTGGCTGCGTCGCTCAATGCCGTCGGCACCTACCCACAGCAAGCTCGGCGGGCCTGGCACTTTGTAACGGCCGAGCAGCTCGCGGCTGGCAGCATTGTCGGCGGTGACGTCCAGTCGGAGCAAGCGCACGTCGCTCAGGGCTTGCAGGACGTGAGCTTTGCCGAACACTTGTTTTTCCATGACCTTGCACGACACGCACCAGTCGGCGTAGTAGTCCAGCAGCACCCACTGGCCCTGCGTTTGCGCCGCGTCGAGTTCGCGCTGCAGGGCCGCCGGGTCCTTGATCGTGGTGAAGGCGTCGTGGCCGGTTGGCACAGCGGCGACGGCCGAGCTGGAAGCGCGGAAGACCTGCAACGGCTTGAACAGATCATCACTGCCTGCCGCCGCACCGATCATCAACAGGCTGCCCCACAAACCCAGCAGGAGCGAGCTGGCGCCGAACAGATGAGCGATGCGCCCAAACCCTTCTGACTGTTTAAAGGCGCTGTAGGCCGCGACCAGCAGCAATGCACCACACAAACCGATCCATAGCGATTCATCCAGCACCGGGCGCAGCATCAGCAACGCCGTGGCGAGAAACAAGAAGCCGAAGATGCCCTTGAGCAGGTTCATCCAGGCGCCAGGCTTGGGCAGGAAGCGATTGCCCACCGTCACCAGCAGCAACAACGGCACACCGATGCCGATGCCCATGGCAAACAGGATCAACCCACCGTGCAGCGCGTTACCGCTCTGCGCGATGTAGAGCAGCGCACCGGCCAGCGGCGCGGTCATGCACGGGCCGACCAGCAGGCCGGACAAGGCGCCCAAGGCACCGGCGCCGACCAGGCTGCCACCGCGCTGATTGCGTGAGACGTGTTCCAGGCGGTCACGCACCGCCACCGGCAGTTGCAGCTCGAAGAAGCCGAACATCGGCAAGGCCAGCAACACGAAAATCGCCGCGAAACTGCCCAGCAGCCAAGGGTTCTGCAACCAGGCTTGCAGGTTCGCCCCCAAGGAGGCGGCCAGCACACCCATCGCCGCATACACCAGCGCCATGCACACCACATAACTGCCGGCCAGGGCCACGCCGCGCCGGGGTGCCGCGCCGCTGCCGACGATTAACCCGGCCAGGATCGGCAGCATCGGCAGCGAACACGGGGTGAATGCCAGCAATAGGCCCAGACCGAAGAAGACCAACAGGCTCCAACCCAGCGCGCGTTGCTGCAGGTTGCTGGCCAGGGCCTGGTCCGGTGCTTCGTTGGCCGTGCTCAGGGCGTTCGAGTTGCCCAGGTCCACGACCCGGGTTTGCGGTGGATAACACAACCCGGCATCGGCGCACCCCTGGTAACTGACCTTGACCTGACCGCTGGCGCCCGCCGGGATCTTCAGCTCCACCCCCTGGCGATAGACCTGCTGTTCACCAAAAAACTCGTCGCTGTGGGCTTCGCCCTCCGGCAGCGCGGGATGCTGGTCGGCAGGCAAACCGTCGAACTTCAAGCGTTTCTGATACAGGTAATAGCCGTCGGCAATCTGCCAGAACAGCTGGGTTTCGCCGGACTCAAGGCGTTCGGAGGTGAAAACGAACGCTTTGTCGACGGGCAGGAAATCGGGTTTGGTCTCGAACGGATTGCCCCCCGCCTGGGTCAGGCCGGAAAACAGCAGGGCGACGAGTAGAAACAGCTGACGCATGGAAAAGCCTTATCCTTTAGCAAGTGAGCTGCACAATGGGTGGCGGCGATTAACCGATGATTAACCCTGGCCGCCTTGTGGCAGGGGCACCTGCGGCATAATGTCCGCTTAATCGGTCAATGGCCCAATCAGCGTTATTTACACGAGGCTCTCCATGCACGTACTGGTTTGCGAAGACGATGAGTTGATTGCCAGCGGCATCGTCGCCGGCCTGACAGCCCAGGGCCTGACCGTGGAGCATGTCGCCACCGCGTCAGCGGCCAGGGCGATGCTCAAGGTCGCCGAATTTGATGTGATGGTGCTGGACCTCGGGCTGCCGGACGAAGACGGACTCAAGCTCCTGCAGCAACTGCGGCACAACGGCCTGGAGTTGCCGGTGCTGATCCTCACCGCCCGCGATTCGGTCACCGACCGGGTCGACGGCCTGCAGGCCGGGGCCGACGATTACCTGCTCAAGCCGTTCGACCTGCGCGAACTCGCCGCGCGCCTGCACACGCTGTTGCGGCGGGTGGCCGGTCGCAGCGTCAACCTGATCGAGCACGGTGCGCTGACTTACGACCCGAGCAGTCGCGAAACCACGCTGGCCGGCCAGCCGGTGGACTTGTCGCGCCGTGAGCAGTCGCTGTTGCAGGCGCTGCTGCATAACCGTGGCCGGGTGTTGTCGACCGAGCAGCTCAAGGACAGCGTCTACGGTTTCAACGATGAGCTGGAGAGCAATGCCCTCAACGTCCATATCCATCACCTGCGGCGCAAACTCGGCAACGGTATTGTCGAGACCGTGCGCGGTCTGGGCTACCGCCTGGGCCCGGCCGATGGCGGAGATCAATCGAAGTGATGAGCCTGCGTTTGCGCCTGAGCCTGACACTTGGCGGCGCCTTTGCCCTGATCTGGGCGCTGGCCGCGGCCTGGATGCTCAGCGATTTGCGCAATCAGATGATGTTTTCCCTCGACCAGCGCCTGGTGGCCTCGGCGCGCATGGTCGCCGGGCTCATGGAGCAGTTGCCGGCGTTGCCGAGCAAGGGCGAGGGCACTCATTTCAGTGCTGAACAACTGAATATTCCTGGTGGCATGGCATGTCAGGTCAGTTCGTTGCGCGGGGAAATCCTCGCCCGCAGTCACAGTGATCCGGGGCAGACCCTGGAAGCCGAGAAAATGGGCTTCCACGACCAGATCATCGATGGCGCGCCGTGGCGCAGTTTCACCCTGGCCCGTGGCGACCTGCGGATCACCACGGCCGACCGGCAGATCGAACGCGAAGCGCTGAACATGTCGATCCTGCTGGCCGCTTCGGTGCCGGTGGGCGTGGCATTGCTCGGTTGCCTGTGCCTGCTCTGGCTCGGCATCGGCCAGGGACTGGCGCCGCTCAATCGAATGCGCGACGCCCTGATGCGCCGCAGCCCCGACTCACTGGAACCTTTGCAGGTCCAGCCGTTGCCCAGCGAACTGCAACCCTTGCTCGACACCCAGAACCAGCTGTTTCAGCGCATCGGCAAGACCATCGAACGCGAACGTCGGCTGACCGGTGATGCCGCCCATGAACTGCGCAGCCCGCTGACCGCGATCAAGACCCACCTGCAAGTGGCGCGCATGACCGAAGGCGCGGCCCGGGATCAATCCTTGGCCCGGGCTGAAGAGGGCGCCGACCGCCTGCACCGCACGCTCGAACAATTGCTGTTGCTGGCGCGGGTCGAGGGTAGCCTGTCGTTTGACGATGGCGTGCAATGCAGTGCCGAGCAGGTGGCGAAACTGGCGATCCAGGACGCGGCCGGGGGCGATCGCCAACGCATCAGGCTTCAGTTGCCGACCAGGGTTTCTCCCGCCCCGGTGAAAATGCCCGCGGTGCTGTCGATTGCCGCACTGCGCAACCTGCTGGACAACGCCTTGCGCCATACACCTGGCAACGGGCCGGTAGAACTGAGCCTGCAAACCTCTGGTAACCGCGTGCAGTTCGTGGTGCGCGACCATGGCCCGGGCATTGCCGAAGACGACCTGCAACACCTGACCCAGCGTTTCTGGCGCAACGGCCAGAGCAACGGCTGCGGCCTCGGCCTGGCGATTGTCCAGGCGATCGTCCAGCGTTGCGGCTGCACCCTGCGTTTCGACAGTCGGCCGGATGGGTTGCGGGTGGAGCTGACGATGCCCTTGCAACCCCTCTGACGCACATGAGATGTAACTTCTCTGCATTGGCCGCCCGGGCCATGCAGGGCTATCGTTTTGTTCACACTCAACGGATTGAGGTGACAACACCATGGAAACATCCATACACACCTGCCAGGCAACCCCGGCCGACGCCGGCATCATCAGCCGCATCATCGAGCGCTCGATTCGCGTCGGTTGCGCGCTCGACCATCGCAACGATCCGCGCATCGTTGCCACCTGGACCCACAACAAAACCATCCAGCACATCCAGCCTTGGCTGACCGATCAGCGGTTGTACCTGAGTATCGCCCTGCTGCAGGACAAACCGGTTGGCGTCGCCATGGCCGCGACCAGCGGCACGCTCGCGTTCTGTTACGTGCAGCCGGAATCGTTTCGGCGAGGGGCAGGGCTGGCGCTGGTGCAAGATCTCGAAGGCTGGTTGGTCGCGCGAGGCCTGCGCCAGGCCCGACTCTATAGCACCCGGACCAGCGAAGCGTTTTATCGGCGTTTGGGCTACCAGCGGTGTGCCCGATCCTTCATGGTCGCGGGGCTTCACGCCATCCCCATGCACAAAGGCCTGGCATCACCCTCATGGAAAGACGATCGAGGGTCTAAATCCCTGGCGCCCTGATGCGTTTCCAGAACAGGAAAACCTTATTGAGGGGTCGAGAGATGTCAGTCGCTACCAGGCTTATGGAAGACCAGTCGGCCCGGATAACTCCGGTGCCGGCCGAGACGCTTTATCAGTTCAACGAATCGCCGTTGCTGGCGCGTCAAAGCCAGCAGGAGTCCAACGCCCGCAGTTACCCGCGACGCATTCCCCTGGCACTCAAGCGCGCCAAGGGCCTGTATGTCGAAGACGTCGAAGGCCGCACGTTCATCGATTGCCTGGCCGGTGCCGGGACGCTGGCCCTGGGTCATAACCACCCGGTGGTGATCGAAGCGATCCAGCGCGTGCTGGCGGATGAACTGCCGCTGCACACCCTGGACCTGACCACGCCGGTCAAGGATCAGTTCGTCCAGGACCTGTTCGGCTTGTTACCGCCGGCCCTGGCCGCTCAAGCGAAGATCCAGTTCTGCGGTCCCACCGGCACCGACGCGGTGGAAGCCGCGCTTAAGCTGGTGCGTACCGCCACCGGCCGCAGCACCATCGTGTCGTTCCAGGGCGGCTACCACGGCATGAGCCAGGGCGCGCTGAGCCTGATGGGCAGCCTCGGGCCGAAGAAGCCCTTGGGTGCCTTGCTCAGCAGCGGCGTGCAATTCATGCCGTACCCATACGATTACCGTTGCCCGTTTGGCCTGGGCGGCGCCCAAGGGGTGAAAGCCAATCTCAACTACCTGGAAAACCTGCTGAACGATCCCGAGGCCGGCGTGCAACAGCCTGCGGCGGTGATCGTCGAGGTGGTGCAGGGCGAGGGCGGGGTCATTCCGGCCGATCTCGACTGGTTGCGCGGCTTGCGTCGGATTACCGAAAAAGCCGGCGTGGCGTTGATCGTCGACGAGATCCAGAGCGGCTTCGCGCGCACCGGCAAGATGTTTGCGTTCGAGCACGCCGGGATCATTCCGGACGTGGTGGTGATGTCCAAGGCCATCGGCGGCAGCTTGCCATTGGCCGTGGTGGTCTATCGCGACTGGCTCGACACCTGGTTGCCGGGCGCCCATGCCGGGACCTTCCGCGGCAATCAAATGGCGATGGCCGCCGGATCCGCCGTGATGCGTTACCTGGTCGAACACAAGGTTTGCGAACACGCTGCCGCCATGGGGGAGCGCCTGAGCGAACACCTGCGCATCCTGCAGCGCGACTTCCCGCAGTTGGGCGATATTCGGGGTCGAGGCCTGATGCTCGGTGTGGAACTGGTTGATCCGGCCGGCGCGCCGGATGCGCTGGGTCATCCTCCGTCATTTGCGCGACTGGCGCCGCTGGTGCAGCGCGAATGCCTCAAGCGCGGCTTGATCCTTGAGCTGGGTGGCCGGCATGGCGCCGTGGTGCGCTTCCTGCCCCCGCTGGTGATCACCGCTGCACAAATCGATCGAGTGGCCGAGATTTTCGGCCGGGCCATGGCCGCCGCCACAGCCAGTCTCTAAATTTCTCGGCCCTTGGAACGTTCCTTCTACATAGCGGCTGCACATAGCGTACAGCCCACCCTACAGCGATGGAGAGACAGCATGACGTCAGTATTCGACCGTGAGGACATCCTCTTTCAGGTCGTGGTCAACCATGAAGAGCAATACTCGATCTGGCCCGACTACAAAGCCATACCCGAGGGGTGGCGTACCGTGGGCAAGAGCGGGCTGAAAAAGGAATGCCTGGCCTACATCGAAGAAACCTGGACCGATATGCGTCCGCTGAGCCTGCGCCAGAAGATGGATGAACAGGTGGCTGTGCCGCACTGAGTCAGTACCTGCAAAAAGCCCGCTGAGCCGGTCAGGTCAGCGGGCTTTTTTTGCGTCTGAGGGGGCGACATGCCCTTGTAGGAGCCCGGCTTGCCGGCGACGGCACCCTCGAGGGCCTCTTCGCTGGCAAGCCAGCTCCTACAATGGGTTGTGCAGCGCGTGATCGGTGGCCGCCGCGGACCTGTAGGCGCCCGGCTTGCCGGCGACGGCGCCCTTAGGGTCTCTTCGCTGGCAAGCCAGCGCCTACAATGGGTTGTGCAGCGCGTGAATCGGTGGCCGCCGCGGACCTGTAGGAGCCCGGCTTGCCGGCGACGGCGGCCTCGAGGGCCTCTTCGCTGGCAAGCCAGCGCCTACAATGGGTTGTGCAGCGCGTGAATCGGTGGCCGCCGCGGACCTGTAGGAGCCCGGCTTGCCGGCGAMGGCGYCCTCGAGGGCCTCTTCGCTGGCAAGCCAGCKCCTACAATGGGTTGTGCAGYGCGTGAATCGGTGGCCGCCGCGGACCTGTAGGAGCCCGGCTTGCCGGCGAMGGCGCCCTCGAGGGCCTCTTCGCTGGCAAGCCAGCKCCTACAATGGGTTGTGCAGTGCGTGAATCGGTGGCCGCCGCGGACCTGTAGGMGCCCGGCTTGCCGGCGACGGCGCCCTCGAGGGYCTCTTCGCTGGCAAGCCAGCGCCTACAATGGGTTGTGCAGCGCGTGAATCGGTGGCCGCCGCGGACCTGTAGGAGCCCGGCTTGCCGGCGAAGGCGTCCGAAAGACCAGCGCAACGTTCAAGGACGCCTTCGCTGGCAAGCCGGACTCCTACAGTCAAGCGCCGCTCAATCCCTTGATCACCAGATCCACATTCCCCTCCAGCTCACCGACCGGATCCTCGGCATCGGTGCTCAACACCACCAACCGACTCCCGCCCTCGGCAACAGCCGATTTCACCGCATCCGACGGCTGCCGATGATGCAACACCACCGCCACGTCGTTGTCCTTGAGCGTCGCCGTCAAGGTCTTCAGTGCCTCTGGTGTCCACTCGGAATCCTGCCGCGCATCCAGCCCAACCAATTCCAGGTTGAGCCCGCCGATGAGGTAGCCGAAGTGATCGCTCAAACTCATCACGCTGAGATTGTCGGCGGCGGCCAGGCGCGCTTCGCTGGCGGCGCTGAGTTTGAGCAAGCGCTGTTTCAACGCCGCCAGGTTCGCTTCGATCGCGGGCTTGGCCGTGGGGGCCAGGCGCACCAGGTCCGCCGCCATCACGTCGGCCATGCGTCCCATGTTGTTGCTGGCCAGCCACGGCTGACTGTTCAAGCCATCGACCTGGTTGCCCGGCTGCACGGCAATGCCGGGCAGGGCGCCATCCACTGGCCGGGCGGCGTCGACTTCGATGATGCGGATATTGCTGCGCCGGGAGATCGGGTACAGCGGATCGTCCGGCCACAGTGAACGCAAGCCGATCACCGCATCGGCGTCGGTCGCCAATTTCGCCAGCGCCGGGGCACCACGGCCAGTGAAGTAGGCGGTCTGGCGACTGCCTGGCAGGTTGGCGGGCGCCGCGCGCTCAAGGCTGACGTCGGTGCCCTTGAGCAGTACTTCACCCAGGCCGTAGGTGATGGGCAACGACGCCAGCACCCGCAGCGGTTGGCTGCCGTCAGCGGCCAAGGTTGTGGTGGCGAGTCCGCACAGGGCGAGCGCCAGGGTCAGTTGTCGCAGAGAAAATGACATTTATCCAAGGTTCCCTTTGAGGCTGGGGACGACGCCGCGCGCAATGGCGGCCAGGGCGAAGGCGATACCGGCCACGAGGATGATCGCGGCACCGGACGGGATCGGCAGGTCAAAGATGATCGGCGCGAGAATCCCGCACAGCGTGCTCACCGTGGCGATCAGCACCGAGCACCAGAAGAAGCCCTTGAGTGACTGGCTGAGCAAGCGCGCGGCCGCGGCCGGTATCACCAACAGCGCACCGACCAGGATGGCGCCGATGACTTTCACCGCAGCGACGGTGATCAGCGTCACCAGAATCACGAACAGATAATCCAGGGACTTCACCGCCACCCCGCGCACCGCCGCCAATTGCGGATTGAAGCTGGCGAGCATGATGCGGTTGTACAGCGGCAAGGCCAGGGCCATGACCAGCGAACCGACGATGGCCAGCACCAGCAGGTCATTGCCGTTGACCGTCAGCACCGAACCGAACAATACGTTCTCGAGGATGTGCACGTTGATCTTGCCCGCCAGGATCAGCAGCAGGCTCGCACCCAGTGCCAACGACACCGACAGGAACACACCGATCAAGGTATCCGGCGCCAGGCCCGTGCGGTTGCGCAGGTAGTTGAGCAGGATGCCGAACAGCAGACAGTAGCCGAACAGGCTGCCGTAAGGCCCGGTGTAGGGTTCGCCCAGCAGGATGCCGATGGCCACGCCGGTCAGCGCCGCGTGACCCACCGCTTCGGAGAAAAACGCGAAGCGCTTGACCACCACCAAGGTGCCCAAACCGCCCAGCACCGGGCCGATCAACAGCCCGGCCAGCAACGCATTGACGACAAATCCATAGGCCAGCGCCTCAGGCAGGTAACCCGACGAGGCCCAGCCCTGGACCATCAAGCGAAAGGCTTCATAACTCATCAGGCAAGGCTCCGTGGATGGGTCGAAAACAGCGTCAGCAGGCGATCCGGGGTCAGCGCCTGTTGCGGCGTGGCGTCGAACAGCACCCGGCGGTTGAGCCCGGTGACGTGATCGGCCAGGCGCCCGACCGCTTCCAGATCGTGCTCGATCCACAGCACGGTGATGCCCGTCGCCCGCCAATCACCCAGCAAACGTTCAAACACGCGGATGCCGGCTTCATCGAGGGCCGACATCGGTTCGTCCAGTACCAGCAGCTGCGGCGCCGGAATCAACCCTTGCGCCAACAACACCCGCTGGCGTTCGCCGCCCGACAGTGCGCCCATGCGCCGCTTGCGCTTGTCCTGCATGCCGACCCGCTCCAGCGCCTCGCCGATCGCCTTGGCGTAATGCTTGCCCAAACCGAGGAACGCCGGACGTCGCTGGCACATCGCAGCCATGAAATCGTCCACGGTCATCGGCAGGCCACGATCGAATTCCAGCGCCTGGGGCACGTAGCCGATCGTCCCCGGCTCCCCCGGCCATTGCAGGCTCAAGCGGCCCTGGTGCGGCATCTGTCCGAGCAGGGCCTTGATCAGCGAACTCTTGCCGCCGCCGTTGGGGCCGACCAGCGCATGCACGCTGCCGGGCCGGACCTGAAAGGTGACGTTGTCGAGGATCGTCGTGCGCCCGAGGGTCAGGCTGACGTCGGCGAAATCCAGGGTCGGGCCCGAAACCTGTAGGCGCGAGCCTGATCGCGATGGCGCTGTGTCATTCAATGACAATGTCGCCTGACTGGACGCCTTCGCGAGCAGGCTCGCTCCCACAGGAGATTGCGCATCGGCCAGGAGGGTTTCTTTCGATGTCATGCCCCGGACTCCTGTATCGCCCGCACCACGGTGTTGAGGTTGCCGGTCATTTCCTTTTCGTACTTGTCGGCGGTGTATTCGCCGTAAGAGATGTGCGACAGCGGGTACAGCTTCACCCCGGATTCGCGCTGGATGGTGTCGACGTAGGTGGAAGGGAAGTCCATCTCCGAGAAGATCACTTTCACGTCCAGTTCACGCAGCTGGTCGATGGTTTTTTTCAGCTGGCTCGGGCTCGGTTCGATGCCGTGGGCCGGCTCGACCACCGCCGTCACCTCCAGGCCGAACTCGCGCAGCAGGTAGTCGTAGGCGGCGTGCACTGTGGCCACGCGCAGTTCGGCGTTCGGCGCCGCGGTCAATTTGGCCAGGGCGTCAGCGCGCATCTTGCGCAGGCGCTTGCCGTAGGCCCGGGCGTTTTCGGTGTAAATCCTGGCATTGGCCGGGTCGAGTTTTCCCAGTTCGCGGGCAATATTGTTGACCTGGGCGATCGAGGCGCTGATCGACAGGAACGTGTGCGGGTTGACCACTTTGCCGGCGCCGCGTGCGGCAACGCCGGTGGCGGCCAGCAGCGGCACGTTCTCGTTGGCCTCGATCACCGGCACGTTCGGCGTTTCGCTGGCCGCGATCATGCGGTCGGCAAAATCGTCATGGCCGACGCCGTTGAGCACGATCACGTCGAGCCCGCTGATGCGCTTGATGTCCTCGGCCCGTGGCTCGTAGGCGTGGGGGTTGAAGCCGGCTGGAATCAGCGGCACCACCTCGGCCTTGTCGCCGACGATGTTGGCCACGTAGCTGTAATACGGGTGCAGGGTGATGCCGATGCGCAGGCGCTTGGCCTCGTCGGCGCTGGCCAGGGGTGTCAGCAGGCAGGCCAGCAGGCCGACCAGTGACAGGCGCAGGAAAGAGCATAGCGATGAAATGGGCATGGGAAAGCGGTCTTCTCTCGGATGAGGGTTCAGTGCCGGTGCTGGCGGGTCACGCCGGCATCGAATTGCGCGACGACCTGCTGCCAGCCGGCGGCTTCGAGCGTGGCATCGCTGAGGTCGGCAGGGGCCTTGAGGTCGGTGGCGCGGTTTAGCCAGATGTCCGGGGCGTCGTCGTCAGCGCTCAGGCGCATGAGGAACGAGCCGGCCACGGTGACGCTCTGGCTCTGGCCGAAGTACGCCCTGGCGTCGAGCAACTGCCAGGCATGGCCGCCCCGGCTAACCGAGCTGGCGTCCTGGGCAAAGGGCGCAAAGCCTTCATTGGCGAGGGTTTCAGGTGTCGGCAGGGTCTGTTGTTCCTGGCGCAGCAAGTGAATCTCGTCCAGGGTCACGCGCAAATCGGCGTAGATGCCTTGTTCGGAGGCGCTCAGGTCGCGGCGAGCATCCAGTTGATGACTGTTGACGCTGCTCACCTGTTGCGACTCACCGCGCCAGGCGACCACAGAACCGGCCACTGCCAGGATCATCAGGCACAACAGCAGTACGTAGAGGGTTTCATGGCCGGCACCGGCCGGGCGGACGATTTGCGTGGTGGGTGTACTCATGGGCTTTCGATGTCCGCCTGGTCGATCTCGACTACGTGGCCGGGGCCCGCGTCGAACAGCACGTAGAACTCGGCACCGGGTTTCTTGAAGGTCAGGGTCGAGTCGGCCCCGAGCTTGCCCGGCACCAGGATGGTTTCGTCGTAGCCGATCACGTCCAGGGTCACGCCCGGTGCGCCGCTGCCGTCGGAAAATCCGCCGGTGCATTTGATCTGCTCGGCGTCGATGGCCTTGCATTCGCACATCGGGTTGTGGGCCAGGGCGCTGGCGCTGAAGCCGGCGCAGAGCAGCAGCAACGCGGCGCGCAAAGGGCGGATAGGGTTGATCATGGTTTGCCTCCTTGGGTGGACAGCCAGGCGAGGGTGGCGGGGGAGGCCTGGCTCAGAGGAATGGATGCCTGGTGCAGGGAGCCGTCCCAGCCCTCCATGGTGATCCACAGTTCGGCGTCGGCCTTGGTTTTTTCCGGGACCGGCAACATGGCGCCCATGCGGTAGGGGGTGCCGAAGAAAATCACCCCGGCGGCGCGCAGGCTGCGTGGCTTGCCGATGCGCAGGTAAGTCGCCTTGACCTGCTCGCGGCAGCTGTCGCACAGCGCGGCATTGAAGCTTTTCATGTAGCCGGCCGGGCCATCGAGCCGCGGTGCTTCATTGCGCAGTTCGGCCAGGCGCAGGCTCCAGGGGCCGACCTGGACTTCGCCGATTTCCCGTTCGCCCAGGCCCGTGTCACCACGAAACAGCGCGGCATCGGCGAAGTATTTGGGCATGAAACCCAGCGGCACCAGCAACAGCAGGACGTTGATGTGGAATCGCCATTTGTGCCAGAGGCGGCTCAGCGTTGAACGGGGTGCTTGGGTGGCGACCTGGCTCATGGGCTGACCTCCGTGGTTTCCCGGTTGTTGGCCGTGGCAAGCTCGTTGCGCGGGCGTTTGTTGCTGCGCTTGAGGGCGTTGGCCGTGGCCAGGGCGGTGCGCTTGGTCCAGATCAGCAGGCCGCTGAGGACCATCATGCTTAACAGCAGGCCAAAGAAGCACCAGATCAGCTTGATCCAGATCCCGCCGAAATCACCGGTGTGCAGCGGGCGCATGGATTCGGTCACGAACTCCAGGCCAGAGCGATCCGACAGCAGGCGCGTGGCGGCGACTTCGCCGGTGTACGGGTTGATGTCGGCGGTCTGGAACATCAACGGATACCAACTGCGCCCACCCACCGACAGGTAGCTGTAGGCATTGGCCGGCATGCTGACAAAACTCTCGTCGAGTCCCGGGATTCGTTCCTTGGCCTCGCGGATCGCCGCCTCGAGGCTGATCATCGGTGTGGGTGACCCATCGCTGGTGAGCGGCACGCTTTCGCGCGGGACCACGGCAGCCACCGGCGCGGTGGAGATGGAAATCTGGTTGTCGAACATGAACGCTTCGATCAGGAACCAGGTGCTGGTGACGGAAATCACCGCGATGAACCAGATCGACCAGATGCCGCTGAGACGGTGGAAATCCCCCCAGAAAATCCGTGCGCCATGCCGAATGCGCAGGGTCGGTCGCAGGAAACCCTTCCAGAACCGCTTGTACACCACCAGCCCGGTTACCAGGGAAGCCAGCATCGGCAAACTGAGGAATGACACCAGGTACCAACCCCAGCTGTAGCCGTTGGTGAACGGCACCAGCCACCATCCATGCAGGGCACGGGTGAACGCCTGGAAGTTGAATTGCGGGGCGGGGCCCTGGATGGCACCGGTGTAGGGGTTGACGTACACCGTCAGCGCACGCCCGTCGGGGTAGGTGACGCCGACGTCCAGGGCGAAGTGCGATTCGTCGGGGCGGCTGATACTGTCGACAATGATGTCGGGCTCGGCCTGCTTGATCGCGGCGACGATCTGGTCGTAATTGAGCCGCGGCGCATCGTCCTCAGGCGCGCTGGCGCGCATTTGCGGATTGGCCAGCCAGACGATTTCCTGGCTGACTACCGCCAGCGTGCCGGTCACACAGACGATCAGCACGAAAAACCAGATCGGCAGTGCCAGCCAGCTATGGACCAGGAACCAGAGTTTTGAACGGGATTTCTTCGACATGATTAGGGCGTCTTATATCGATGAAAGGCCTCTGCCACGGGCTTCGCGGCGATGAGGTCATTGGACGGACCGGTTGTGGCTTTTGCCTACGCAACAGGACTGCATCTATATAGGACGGATGAGCACGCGAAATCAGGAAGGGGAATATGAAAGAAAATGTTTCGTATTCAGGGTGGTGACTGTAGGAGCCCGGCTTGCCGGACTCCTACAGAAGACAACGACGCGTCAGCCTTGCTGGAACATCTCCCTGGCCCGCTGCTCGATCTGCTCCTGAGTCAGGTCCTCTTTGCGCGTGGCCAGAAACCACAGGTGCCCATAGGGATCCTTCAAGGTCCCTGAGCGGTCGCCGTAAAACTGGTCCTTGACCTCTGAGACCACGATGCCGCCAGCGTCGATCGCCTGTTTGTACGACTTGTCCACATCGGTCACGTACAAATGCAGGCCCACCGACGGCGAGTTGTCGGGATTGCTCAGCGGTCCTTGATCGCAGGGAGTGCCGAGCATGATCGGGCAATCGCCAATGCGCAGTTCCGCGTGGCCGATGCCGCCGTCGGGCATGGACAGGCGCATGACCTCGATGGCGCCGAAGGCTTTTTTGTAGAAGTCGATGGCTTCGGCCGCTTTTTGAATGCCCAGGTACGGGGTGATGCTGTGATAACCCTCTGGAATCGGTTTAACGCTCATGATGGTTCTCCCTTTTCTTGTAGTGGATTGAAGATCGCGCTCCAGCCGGAGAATTGTAGGAGCTGCAGGAGGCTGCGATCCTTTGATTTTGATCTTCAGAATGTTTCAAGTTCACAAAAAGTTCGCAGCCTGCGGCAGCGCCTACAGGGGGCATTGGTACTGTTTGGCTATCAACAGTGAATGCTCGAGCAAGCAGCCCTCATCCAGCCAGCTCAAGGAGCCGAGCAACACCCTGGCGACCCAACGGGACATCGTTGAGAACCCCAAGCACCTGAAAATCCGAGAACTGGAGGGGCGCGTTCGGTGAGCCAGGTCGACCTGGCGTTCGTCTTCGCCAACTAGGCGTTGGAGGCGGGGCTTGATACCAACAGTGCCTTGATCGTGGAGCTCATCTTGACCTGCCACAAAGGGCAGATTGCGCCTGGGCTCTAAGGCTTCATCGACTGGCAGTACGCGAAGGGCTCAACTGATTCCTGGATCAACCCCCGATTCCAGCAACTGCGCCCCCGACCCACGCTCCCCCAGCACATCGCCAAAATTACGCAACGGACACGCCTGCATCGACAAACACCCGCAACCAATGCAGCCATTCAACTTGTCCCGCAACAACGTCAACTGATTGATCCGCTCATCCAGCTCCCGGCTCCACTGCGCCGACATCACCTGCCAGTCCGCCGCCGTCGGTGCGCGATTGTCCGGCAGGGACTTGAGCGCCTCGCCGATCTCTGCCAACGGAATGCCCAGGCGCTGGGCCACCTTGATCAACGCCACACGCCGCAATACTTCCCGTGGATAGCGCCTTTGGTTGCCCTGGTTGCGGTTGCTCTTGATCAATCCCTTGGTTTCATAAAAGTGCAGCGCCGTGACCGCCACGCCGCTGCGGGCGGCCAGTTGGCCGACGCTGAGCTCCTTATGGACATCTTGCGAGGTGATCATCTGAAAAATGCCCCTTGACCTTGACTTAACTGGAGGTTTTACCCTGCACGTCTTCGGATCGCAAGATTCGCTTTTTGCACCTGAGTGGGGACTATCCATGAACGCGCCCGCAAAAAATCGCAGCTTCACCCAACTGATCGAATTCGAAATCGAACCGCAGCATCAACCGGCGCTGGTGTCGGCGCTGTCGCAGCAGACCGAGTGTCTGGCCCAGCGCTACAGCGGTTTTCTGAGTGCCAGCATCCAGGCCAGCGAGGACGGTCGGCGGGTGCTCAATTACCTGCAATGGCAAACCCGCGAGGCGGGGGAGGCGGCATTCCAGGCGTTTGAAAGCGGGGAACAGGATTTCTGGCAACTGATCCGCGCCCATCAGGCCAAGACCGTGACCTTCGGCTCGTTCCAGGTGCTGCACAGCCTGGAACGCAGCCACGATCATGCGCTGCACTGCAATCTGGTGGGTTAGATCGACAGCTGCAGCAGGCGCTCGCCCTGGATGTTTTCCGGTGGCCGGCGCTTGTTGACCGCCAGTTCACCGATCGTCGAGGCGGTAATACAGGTCTTCGCGAAAGTGCCCTGCATTAATGGCTTTTTCCAGCTGCACGTTGGTGGCCGCGAGCACGCGCAGATTGATGGGGATGCTCTTGCGCGATCCCAGTCGCACCACTTCACGCTCCTGCAGCACCCGCAACAGCTTGACCGGGATCGCCATCGGCAAATCGCCGATTTCATCGAGGAACAGGGTGCCCCCATCGGCTCTTCGAACCAGCCGGCCTTGGCACTCGGGGCGCCGGTGAACGCCCCTTTTTCATGACCGAACAATTCAGCTTCGACCAGGGATTCGGAGAACGCTGTATGTTGAATGACTGTTGCCTGGCGAACAGTTGCCTGGGCAACAATGCCTGCGTAGATGCAGTTGTTATAAAGGCAGTTTGTTATTCCTAAAATTACAATCAATAGATATTTATAGATCATCTGGGGATATGCGAGGTTGGCAATAGCGGCATTTGAAAAACCCGATAGCCACTATCGAGAGCGTTGATTTCTGCTCGGACAATGGCGCGAGTAGCCTGTGTTCATTGCCCCGAACAAGATGCCAGGACGCCGAAAATGAAACCTCTAATCGCCACTTTCTTGCTGCTTGCGGTCTCCGTACTTGCCGGATGCTCCAGCCATGTGTCCCCTGAATTGCGCCCCTACACCGCCGAAGAAACCCGGGAACTGGCGCTGGAGGCGCTGAACCGTCGCGGCTTGTCCTTCGACGAATACCATGCGAAAAAAGCCGAACTGCTCGGCCAGCCACAGAAAACTTTCGGCTTCGACAAACAGGGCGAGATGAATGCCGAGCGAGCTGTACAGCTGCACGGTCGCCCAAGCTGAGCCAAGACTGTACCGCTCGAACTTTTACCTAACTGTCCATGGGTTTCCCCCAGGGTTCGCGATAGGGTCGATACCTGACTGACCCTGATGGACTGCCACCCATGACACTATCGTTCGATCTGCTGCTGGGCTTCGCCCTGTTCGCTCTCGTCACCTCTATCACGCCCGGTCCGAACAACACCATGTTGCTGGCATCCGGGGTGAATTTCGGCTTTCAACGCACTATCCCGCACATGCTGGGCATCACCTGCGGATTCTTCGTATTGGTCGTGGCCGTTGGGTTCGGGCTGGGCGCGGTGTTCCAGACTTATCCCGTGCTGTACACAGTGCTGCGCTACGTGGGTGCGGCGTACCTGCTGTATCTGGCGTGGAAGATCGCCCATTCCGGGCCCGTCTCCGACAGCGAGAAAGGCGAGGCCAAGCCGATCAGCTACCTGGGCGCGGCCGCTTTCCAGTGGGTCAACCCCAAGGCCTGGATCATGGCCATCGGTGCCATCAGCACCTACACCCCGATGCAGGGCTACTTCACCAACGTGATTGTGATTGCCGCGGTGTTTGCCCTGATCAACCTGCCGAGCGTCGGTGTCTGGGCTGCTTGCGGTACGTTGCTGCGCAACGTGCTCAAGGATCGGCGCTGGTTGCGCCTGTTCAACTGGGGCATGGCCGCGCTGCTGGTGGCGTCGCTGTATCCGATATTGCTCGAAAGCTTTACCTGACGCATTGCTTCAACCGCTTGCCCGATGCCTGTTAAGCTGGCTTTTCAGGAGCGTTCCTACGCACTTTTAAATGAAGTTGTTCTTCTTTAATGGCATCCGATCAGGTATTGGTAACCTTCTGAAAACCGCACGCAGCTCATGAGGCTGCGTCTTGCCGTTTGCAGTCATGAGCTTCCTGATCCCGGAACACGCTCTGCGAGTCTTTTATGAATAAACGTGCGCTGTATTTCGACTACGCCGCCACCACGCCGGTGGATGAGCGCGTCATCAAGATCATGGTCGCGTGCCTGGGCTTTGACGGCAACTTCGGCAACCCGGCCTCCAGCTCCCATGCCTTTGGCCAGCAGGCCCGGCAAGCGGTCGAGCTGGCGCGGCACCAGGTCGCCGAACTGGTTGGCGCCACGCCCGAACAGATCGTCTGGACCTCGGGTGCCACCGAATCCAACAACCTTGCCCTCAAGGGCGTTGCCCAGGCCCGCGGCATCGCCTGTGGCCACATCATCACCAGCCAGATCGAACACAAGGCCATCCTTGACACCGCCAAACAGCTGCAGGACAGCGGCGTGGCGGTGACGTACCTGGTGCCGGACGCCGATGGCCTGATCAGTGCGCAAGCGGTCAGTGAAGCCATGCGCGAGGACACCTTCCTGGTGTCGCTGATGCTGGTCAACAATGAACTGGGAACGGTCAATGACATCCCGGCCATTGGCCAGGTGGTGCGTGAACGCAAGGCGTTGTTCCATGTCGACGCGGCGCAAGGCGCGGGCAAGGTGGCGATCGACCTGGCGCAGTGGCCGGTGGACCTGATGTCTTTCTCGGCGCACAAGCTCTACGGCCCCAAAGGCATCGGCGCGCTGTACGTCGGCCCGCGTGCACAACAGCGCTTGCTGGCGCAGATCCACGGCGGTGGTCACGAAGGTGGCTTGCGTTCAGGGACCCTGGCGACCCACCAGATTGCCGCGATGGGCGCAGCCTTTGCCTTGGCGGCGGCCTCGTTCGATGAAGAAAAGGCCTTGATCGTGCACCTGCGCGAACGCCTGCTCGGGCCATTGCTAGGCATTCCGGGCGTGCGGCTCAATGGCAGCCTGACCCAACGCATCCCGCATACCTTGAGCCTGACCTTTAGTGAAGGCGAGTTCAACTCGGCGGCATTGCTCGCCTCGATGGCGTTTTCCGCGACCTCGGCCTGTAATTCCGCCAGCAATGCACCCTCTCATGTGCTGCTGGCCCTGGGGCATGATGCCCGTACGGCGAGTCGCACCATTCGCTTGAGCCTGGGGCGTTTCACCACCGAACAGGATATCGATCAAGCGGTACAGCTGATTAAAACCGCCTGCGCCAGTGCTCCCGCATTCTGGCAATAGGGCAACCCAGTGCCGACCTGGATCGGCACTGAACAATAATGAACAGTGGTTAGCAGGAGTCACGATGAATACGCAGTTTTCGATCACCGGGTCGGTGCCCCAGCGCCTGGCGCAAACCCGCGAGCTGATGAGCCGGGAGGGCATCCATGCCTTGCTGGTGCCGTCCGCGGATCCGCACCTGTCCGAATACCTGCCGGGTTACTGGCAAGGGCGCCAATGGCTGTCGGGTTTCCACGGTTCCGTCGGGACCCTGATCGTTACCGCGGATTTCGCCGGTGTCTGGGCCGACAGCCGTTATTGGGAACAGGCGAGCAAGGAACTCAAGGGCAGCGGCATCGAGCTGGTCAAGCTGCAACCTGGACAACCCGGGCCGCTGGACTGGCTGGCCGAGCAAACTCCGCAAGGGGGTGTGGTCGCGGTCGATGGCGCGGTGATGGCGGTGGCTTCCGCGCGCACGCTGGGCAGCAAGCTGGAAGAGCGGGGCGCACGCCTGCGCACCGACATCGACCTGTTGAGCGAAGTCTGGAGCGATCGCCCGAGTCTGCCGAACGAGCCGATCTATCAGCACTTGCCGCCACAGGCCACGATCAGCCGTGGGGAAAAACTCGCCAAGCTGCGTGAAACCTTGCAGGCGCGCGGTGCCGACTGGCATTTCATCGCCACCCTGGATGACATCGCTTGGCTGTTCAACCTGCGCGGCGGCGATGTGTCGTTCAATCCGGTGTTCGTTTCCTTCGCCTTGATCAGCCAGCAGCAAGCGACGCTGTTCGTGGCGCTGAGCAAGGTCGATGCGCAGTTGCGTGCGGTCCTGGAACAGGACGGTGTGACCTTGCGCGATTACAGCGAAGTAGCTGACGCCCTGCGCGCGGTGCCTACGGGGGCGAGCCTGCTGGTGGACCCGGCGCGGGTAACGGCGGGGCTGCTGGGTAACCTCGACAGCGGTGTCAAACTGCTCGAAGGCCTGAATCCAACGACCCTGGCCAAGTCCCAGAAGAGCCTGGCTGACGCCGAACACATCCGCCAGGCCATGGAGCAGGACGGCGCGGCGCTGTGCGAATTCTTCACCTGGCTTGAGTCGGCCTGGGGCCGTGAGCGCATTACCGAGCTGACCATCGACGAAAAACTTACCGCTGCCCGTGAACGCCGGCCGGGTTATGTGTCGCTGAGCTTCAACACCATTGCCGCGTTCAACGCCAACGGCGCCATGCCCCATTACCACGCCACCGAAGAAGAGCACGCGGTGATCGAAGGCGACGGCTTGCTGCTGATCGATTCCGGCGGCCAGTACCTGGGTGGTACTACCGACATCACGCGGATGGTGCCGGTCGGTACACCGACCGCCGAGCAAAAACGCGATTGCACGCGTGTGCTCAAGGGTGTGATCGCACTGTCCCGCGCGCAATTCCCCAAAGGCATCCTGTCGCCATTGCTGGACGCCATCGCCCGGGCGCCGATCTGGGCCGAAAACGTCGACTATGGTCACGGCACCGGTCACGGCGTCGGCTATTTCCTCAACGTCCACGAAGGTCCGCAGGTAATTGCCTACCAGGCGGCACCCGCGCCGCAAACCGCCATGCTGCCAGGCATGATCACGTCCATCGAGCCGGGCACTTATCGTCCAGGCCGTTGGGGGGTGCGCATCGAAAACCTGGCGATGAACCGCGAGGCAGGCACCAGTGAATTCGGCGAATTCCTCAAGTTCGAAACTCTAACCCTGTGCCCGATCGATACGCGCTGCCTGGAAACCTCGTTGCTGAGCGAAGAGGAAAAGCACTGGTTCAACGCTTACCACGCCGAAGTGCGCGAGCGCTTGAGCCCGTTGCTCGACGGCGCTGCGCTGGAGTGGTTGAACACGCGTACTGCGGCTATCTGACTGGCTTGAGCCCGGGCGCCGCCGCCAGCGCCCGGGCCTCAGGTTTTAACTCAGGGCTTCGACGACAAAGTCCAGCCGATCCTGGCCAAAGAACAGCTGGCCATCGACAAACATGCTCGGTGCGCCGAATACGCCGCGTTGCACCGCTTTTTCGGTGGTGTCCTTGAGGGCATTCTTGACCTCTTCCTCGGCGCTCAGGGCCAGGATTTCTTGCGGGTCGAAACCGTTTTCGCTCAGAACTGCCCCGACCGTGGCCGGATCATTGAGGTTGCGACCGTCGATCCACAGCGCCTTGAACAGGCAATCGATGAACGCGGCAAAGCGCTCAGGCTGACGCAACTGCACGCCGGTTACGGCACGCATGAGCACCAGCGTGTTGATCGGGAAGTGCGGGTTGATTGTCAATGGTACGCCGTAGCGTTTGGCGTACCGATCCAGGTCGATGAACATGTAACGGCCCTTGGCAGGGATGGTCGCCGGGGAGGCGTTGCCGGTGGCTTTGAACACGCCGCCGAGCAGGAATGGCACGTAGATCAGCTGGCTGTCGGTCTGCGCGCAGATCTTTGGTAGCTGGGTATACGCCAGGTAGGTGGCGGGGCTGCCCAGGTCGAAATAGAACTCCACGGTTTTGCTCATGGTCGATGCGCTCTCTTTGTTGTTATAGGGGAGGGATTACCAGCGTTCGCTCCATGGGCGCAGGTCCAGCTCGAAGGTCCAGGCGTCGCGGGGCTGGCTGTGCAGGTACCAGTAGTTCTCGGCGATGTGCTCGGGGTCGAGAATGCCGTCCTGGTCCTTGGTGGCGTACTTCTCGGGGAAACTGTCACGGATGAAATCGGTATCGATGGCGCCGTCGACGACGACGTGGGCGACATGGATATTCATCGGCCCGAGTTCACGCGCCATGCTTTGAGCCAGCGCACGGATCCCGTGCTTGGCCCCGGCAAACGCGGCAAAGCCTGCAGCGCCGCGCAAACCGGCGGTGGCGCCGGTGAACAGGATGGTGCCCCGTTGCCGCTTGGCCATGCGCTTGGCCACTTCCCGGCCATTGAGAAAGCCCGAGAAACAGGCCATTTCCCAGATCTTGAAATACTTGCGGGCGGTTTCCTCGAGAATGCTGCAAGGCACGTTGGCGCCGATATTGAACACGAACGCTTCGATGGGGCCGATCTCGCTTTCGATCTGCTCGACCAGTGCAACCACATCGTCTTCTTTGCGGGCATCGCAGGCAAAGCCGTGGGCTTCACCACCGGCGCCATTGATGGCATCGACCAGCGGCTGGAGTTTGTCCGCACTGCGTCGGGTCACGCAGGTAACGAAGCCCTCCCGTGCAAAGCGTTTGGCAATGGCTCCACCCGTGGCATCCCCTGCGCCGACCACCAGTACGACTTTCTTGTTATTCATTGTCTGGATCCCTTTAGTAAACGATCGTTAACTAAACGAACGTTATGCTACGATTTGACAGGCGTCAAGATGATCGAACCTGAGGGAAGGGCAATGCGTTATTCAGCCAGTCACAAGCTGGAAACCCGAGAGAAACTGCTGCAAAGCAGCGCGGTGTCGGCCAAGCAATCCGGTTTTTCCACGGTGGGTGTCGATGGTTTGATGAAGGCCATCGGCTTGAGTGGGGGAGCGTTCTACACTCATTTCGCGTCGAAGGACGAGTTGTTCGCGTCCATTGTCGAGCGTGAACTGCGGCAAAGCCTGGAGCGGTTGGGGGCGGACCAGGACCGCGACAAATTCGAGCGTTGCCTGAAGCTCTACCTGAGCATGTCCCACGTCGAGCACCCGGAAAGCGGTTGTGCACTACCGGCGTTGGGGGCCGAGATTGCGCGCTCCGATCTGTTGATCAGGCAGCAGGCTGAACACTGGATCTGCCAGCTTCAGGAAAGTTGGGCGAAGGTGCTGGAGAGCGACAGCCTGGCCTGGGCGATTCTGTCGCAATGCATTGGTGCCCTGGTGGTGGCGCGGATGCTTGCCACGCCGGATCTGCAGCGCAAGGTGCTGAAGTCCAGCCACGAGGAGATTGGCCGCCAGCTGTCAGGCCCGAGGGCCTGACAGGATGGCATCAGATTATTTGCAGATGACGATCATGCTGCGGCTGGTGTAGCCCGCGGGGTTGAGTCCGAATGGGTAATCACCCGGTTCTTCCACGGCGTCGCCGGATTTGGCGATGACCTTGTAGTTCTTGGGGGCGCACGAGTTGGCGGCGCTGGCGTAGCACTGGTCCCATGAGGACGACAGCCCCGAACAGTTGATATGGATGCCTTTCTTGCCGTGTTTGGTCTGGGGTTTAGCGGTCGCCGCGCAGCCCGCAACTGCAAGAACGGCGATCAGTATCAAAAATCGTTTCATTGCTATCCTTGTAGCGTTCCCGGATCTGTCGCCCGGTCTGGCAGTATTCGCTTACGCATGAAGCGTTTTGAGGTCCCTGTCCTGAAAAGTCCATTTCTGGCACTGGGTTGCGGGCTTAAACATGGCCTAATTGAGCGGCAAATACCAGAGTCTGTGCAAATCCGCCCCTCAATCGGCTGCAATGGCGGGCTTGGCGGCACTGCCCATGGTCATAGTGGCACCCACGGAAGCCAGGATGATGCACAGGATGGCCATCCACTGTGACAGAGACAGGAATTCCTGCAGGAACAACAGCCCGGACAAGGCGCCCACTGCCGGCTCGATGCTCATCAATGTACCGAAGGTCCTGGCCGGCATGCGGGTGAGGGCAACCATTTCCAGGGTATAGGGCAGCGCCGTGGACAGCACGGCAACACCGATGGCGATCGGGATCAATGACGGAGTCAACAGCGCCGCACCGGCATGGACAATGCCGATAGGGGCGACGAACAGCGCGGCAATCACCACGCCCAGGGCGGCGGTCTGCACACCGTTGTCGGCACCGGCCTTTTGCCCGAAAAGAATGTACAGGGCCCAGCAGACACCTGCACCCAATGCGTAACTGGCCCCCAGCAGATCAATGCCCTGCGCCGTTGCCCCCGTCGGTATCAACAGCAGCAAGCCGACAGCGGCCAAGGCTATCCACAAAAAGTCGATGGCGCGGCGCGAAGCATAGATGGCAACGGCCAATGGTCCAGTGAACTCCAGCGCGACCGCGATACCCAGGGGAACCGAGCGCAGGGACATATAGAAGAGGAAGTTCATGCCGCCCAGTGCCATGCCATAGACAATGACGGTGCGCAGTGATTTTGCGGTGAGCTTGGCCCGCCATGGGCGCAGCAGCAACACCATGATCACGCTGGCGAAGGTCAATCGCAGGGTGGTGGTGCCCTGGGCGCCGATAATAGGGAACATGCTTTTGGCCAGTGAAGCTCCCGACTGAATCGATGCCATGGCTATTATTAGCAGGCCGACCGAAAACAGGGTCGAGGCAAGGCTGCGCGGCTGATCATTCATTGGGAGGCACCGTCCGAGGTATGTATGGAACTTGAGTGTTGTACTTGGTATTGAGCAATATACTGCGCAATCGGTGCGGGCGCATCTATATATAAGCAGTGTTTTTGTGCCGGTCGATAGAAAAACCAAATCAACGCTTGACGGCAGATTCTGGAAGCCTATAATTCGCCCCACTTCCGGCGCAGTCGAAACGGAAAACTCCTTGGTAAACAAAGAGTTACGCAGTTTTGACAGTGACTTGCTTCAGTTCATCGAAGCCGGCAGGGAGTTGAAAAAGAGGTGTTGACAGCAGCGTGTAACGCTGTAGAATTCGCCTCCCGCTGATGAGAGATCTGAAGCGCAAGTGGTTGAAGTTGTTAAGGATTCCTTGAAAACTTCTGAAAAATATCACTTGACAGCAAGTGAGGCTGCTGTAGAATGCGCGCCTCGGTTGAGACGAAAGATCTTAACCAACCGCTCTTTAACAACTGAATCAAGCAATTCGTGTGGGTGCTTGTGGAGTCAGACTGCTAGTCAACAGATTATCAGCATCACAAGTTACTCCGCGAGAAATCAAAGATGTAACCAACGATTGCTGAGCCAAGTTTAGGGTTTTCTCAAAACCCAAAGATGTTTGAACTGAAGAGTTTGATCATGGCTCAGATTGAACGCTGGCGGCAGGCCTAACA
>NZ_MNAH01000008.1 GCF_001976065.1 Pseudomonas putida
GKCATTSCCGGGTAGCTATGTTCGGAATAGATAACCGCTGAAAGCATCTAAGCGGGAAACTAGCCTCAAGATGAGATCTCACTGGGACCTTGAGTCCCCTGAAGGGCCGTCGAAGACTACGACGTTGATAGGTTGGGTGTGTAAGCGCTGTGAGGCGTTGAGCTAACCAATACTAATTGCCCGTGAGGCTTGACCATATAACACCCAAGCAATTTGCGAACTCGAGAGAGACCAGATTGCGGTGTGTGAAGACGAAACGAACCGAAAGTTCGAGATACTCACAAAACACCAAGCTATCACATACCCAATTTGCTGAAGCGAGGCCAACCGGCCACGACTCAGTACCCGAATTTCTTGACGACCATAGAGCGTTGGAACCACCTGATCCCATCCCGAACTCAGAAGTGAAACGATGCATCGCCGATGGTAGTGTGGGGTTTCCCCATGTGAGAGTAGGTCATCGTCAAGATTAAATTCCAAAACCCCTATCTGCGTATGCAGGTAGGGGTTTTGTCTTTGTGGCCCCAGCAAACCATCGCAACACCCTCGCCAGCTGCGTGTGCATCAAGACTTTTTCGCAGCCAAAACGCTCAATTCAACTCCCCTCGCTTCAAGAGAACGCTACTGCTGGCCGATAACCCATAGGGTCGCAGCGATGCTCATCACGGTTTCAAGAGAAATCCCTTGCTGGCTGATGGCTAACCGCTATCATCTGCGCGCCGTAAAGGGCAGTGAAGCTGATCTTGTCCGTGCGTTCGCCTTTAGGTTCTTCTTCTTAAATTGCCTGGAAATCTTCGATGCTGTCGTATCACCAAAAGAGTTTTCTGATCGTCGATGATTTCTCGGATTTCCGCAGTTCGGTCAGGTCCATGCTGCGGGAGTTGGGAGTCAAGGATGTGGACACGGCCGACACTGGCGAACAGGCACTGAAGATGTGTTCGCAGAAATCCTACGATTTCATCCTGCAGGACTTTCACCTGGGCGATGGCAAGAAGAACGGTCAGCAGGTGCTTGAAGACCTGATGATCGACAAGCTGATCAGTCATGAAAGTGTATTCGTGATGGTCACTGCTGAAACCAGCCAGGCCATGGTGCTCAGCGCCCTGGAACACGAACCTGATGCTTACCTGACCAAACCCTTCAACCGCTCCGGCCTGGCCCAACGCCTGGAGCGACTGGTGCAGCGCAAGACGTTGCTCAAGCCGATACTGCAGGCCCTCGACCGTGGCAAGCCGGTTGAAGTGCTCAATGCCTGCATCGCCTTGTGCAAACAGGACATCCGCTATTCGCCATTGTGCTTGCGCTACCGCGCCGACGCCCTGCGCGATCTCAATCAGAATGAGGTCCTGGAGCGTCTTTACGACGGCATCATTGCTGACCGACCCTTGCCGTGGGCGTTTGCCGGGTTGGGCAAGTTGCTGTTCAAGCGGGGCCAGGTCAACCAGGCAAAAGCCCTCTACGAAAAAGCGCTGAAGGTGTTCCCGATGATGCCGGCGCTCTACGATGGCATGGCGCAGGTGCTGGTTGCAGAAGGGGATACCAGGGCCGCCCAACGCGTCCTGGAAGAGGCGATTCGCTTGTCGCCACTGGCTGTGCGCAGACAAGCACAGCTGGGCAAACTGGCCATGGTCAATGAAGATTTTGACACCGCATCCAAAGCTTACCGCCAGGCGGTTGCCCAGGGTGCCCAGTCACGTTTCAAGGATGCGGAAAGCAACCTCGGACTGGCTCACGCCTTGATCAGCAAGGGCAGTGAAAAAGGCCTGGATACCCGCACTCGTCTTGAAATCAACACGACCCTGAGTGCGGTGGCCAAGGACAACCCCTCTGATCCCGGTCTGCAAATCAGGGCGCGATTGATGAAGGCGACCAGCCTGTTGATCAACGATGCCGAAACCGCGGAAAAACTGACCGAGCAAGCGATCTTGCGGCTAGATGGCATGGAGCAGTTCATGAGCGCCGAAGCGGCGCTGTTGGTCGCCAAGCAATTGCAGATGCTGGGTCAGGCCAATGCGGGCGCTTCGATGTTGAAAAACTGTGCGGAAATCTACGGCGACGATCCCGCCGTGATGAAGGGCATCGCCAAGTTGACTGACGATCCGAACATCCTCAACTCCGGTAACGTGGCGGCCGATCTCAATCGCCAGGGCGTGCGCGTGTACAAGACCGGTGACCTGGTGCAGGCCCGGGGAATCTTTCGCAAAGCCCTGGCACTGCAGCCCAAGAACATCAGCATCGCGCTGAACCTTGCACAAGCGTTGTTGCATGGCACCGACACCAATGTTCCTTCGGCGGAAATGGTGGAATGTCGGGCCTGCCTGAAAATGGTCGGCTTGATGCCGGACACTGACTCGCGTTTTGCGCGTTATAAAAAGCTCAAGAACAAGGCATTTGGCGAATGAATGACCACCAACAGGCACTGGATTTCTCGACGGTAATTGCTTCCACTGTACACGACATGAAGAACTCGCTGGCCATGCTGATGCAAGCCCATAGTCAGTGCCTGGCGAGCTTGCCGGCGTCAGCGCGCCTTACCCCCGAGCAAGGTGTGATCGAGTTCGAGTTCGCACACCTCAACGGCATGCTGGTGCAGTTGCTCGGCCTGTACAAACTGGGGGTTAACCAGATGCCCCTGCAGCCGGCCTACCACGAACTGGATGACTTCATAGAAGCGCAACTGGCTTGCCATCAGGACGTGTTTGCCAGCCGCGGTATTGCCGCCACGTTTGAAGTCGATCCCCTGAGTCCTCTGGGTTTCTTCGACCGCGAGCTGATCGCTTCGGTACTGGCCAACAGCATCAACAACGCAATTCGTCATGCCCGGCAGGCGGTGTTGATCAGCGCCAGCGACGAAGCCGGGCAACTGGTCCTGACCATCAACGACGATGGTGACGGTTATCCCCCACAGATGATCGAGCGCCAGGCGGAGTACGTGCAGGGTATCAACCACAGCACTGGCAGCACCGGCCTGGGTCTGTACTTTGCCGACCGGATTGCCGCGCTGCATCAACGTAACGGCGTAGGCGGACGTACGGAAATCAGCAATGGCGGCCCTCTCGGCGGCGGTGTCTTCAGGCTCTATCTTCCTTGATCCAGGTGCCTCCTACATTTTTGTGCATCGTGCTTGATATTCCGAACACGCGGAGCCTATTTTGTACGAGTTGCCGCTCGCGGCTTGTATAAACAAGGATTGCGTCATGACAACCGATGGCCTGGGCTCACTCGCGCAGCGATTGACCGGCATTGATGAGATCGAATGCGTCACGCCGGACTTGAATGGCGTACCACGGGGCAAAGTAATGACGGCCGAGGGCTTCCTGGAAGGACGTCGTCTGCAGTTGGCACGGGGTGTGATGCTGCAATGCATCATGGGCGGATATCCGCCGGCGCGTTTTTACGGTTGCGATGACGGCGACCTCGCGCTGGTGCCTGATCCTGCGCAGATCCACCGCCTGCCCTGGAGCAATCACCCTCGGGCATTGGCCATCTGTGATGCGCACGAGTTGACGGGCGAAAGCTCCAATCTGTCGACCCGAGGCCAGCTCAAGGCAGTCATCGCGCGTTACGCAGCCATTGGCCTGGCACCGGTGGTGGCCACCGAGCTTGAGTTTTTTGTCTTCGCTCCCAATACCGATTCGACCCAGCCCTTCCAGCCCCCGATGGGCCTGGACGGTCGTCGCGAGGAGGGGCATTCGGCATTCAGTGTCAGTTCCAACAATGGTCTGCGGCCGTTCTTCCGCGAGGTCTATGAATGCATGGCGGCGCTAGGCCTGCCTCGCGACACCTTCATGCACGAGATGGGCGTCAGTCAGTTCGAAATCAACCTGCTGCACGGCGATCCCTTGCTGCTGGCCGACCAGACATTGCTGTTCAAGCATATGCTCAAGGAAGTCGCACTCAAGCACGGCCTGATCGTGGTTTGCATGGCCAAGCCATTGGCGCACACGCCAGGCAGTTCGATGCATATTCACCAGAGCATCGTCGAGATCGATACGGGGCGGAATGTCTTCAGCGACGAAACCGGTCAGCCGAGCGCGACGTTCCGTCATTTTATCGGTGGTCAGCAAGCGGCCATGGCGGATTTCACCGCGCTGTTTGCGCCGAACGTGAATTCGTATCAGCGCTTGTGCCATCCCTTTGCATCGCCGAATAATGCCTGCTGGTCCCATGACAACCGGTCGGCCGGCTTGCGCATTCCCGCCAGTTCGCCGGTCGCTCGTCGGGTCGAGAACCGCCTGCCGGGGGCTGACGCCAATCCGTATCTGGCGATTGCGGCGAGTCTGGCGTCCGGGTTGTATGGCATCGAACACCAACTGCAACCCGATGAGCCGATCCAGGGTGAATTCCAGGTGCCGGATAAACTTTCATTACCCTGTACCTTGCATGCAGCACTGGAGCGTCTGAAACGTAACCAGTTGGCAATGGAACTGTTCGGCAAGGAGTTCATCGAAGGCTACATCGCTTCGAAGACCATGGAATTGACCAGTTTCCAAGATGAAATCACTCCCTGGGAGCGGCGCGTCCTGGCTGCCCAGGCCTGACGAAATGTCGACACCGGGCTATCGTTTGAATAGCCCGTCACTCACTGCAAGGAGCCGCTCGTTGCGCCAAATCTGGAAGTCCTTTCGAGCGCTTTATTTCGCTTCGCTGATGATGTTGATCGGCTCGGGCCTGTTGAGTACTTACCTGGCGTTGCGCCTGGCTGCCGATCATGTCGACAGCCTGTGGGTCGGTGCGTTGATGGCGGCCAACTATTTCGGCCTGGTACTGGGTGGCAAGATCGGCCATCGGTTGATTGCCCGGGTCGGACATATACGAGCGTACTCGGCCTGTGCCGGGATCGTCGGCGCGGCGGTACTGGGCCATGGCCTGGTGAACTGGTTGCCTGCCTGGTTGTTCCTGCGGGTGATCGTCGGTCTTGGCATGATGTGCCAGTACATGGTCATCGAGAGTTGGCTCAACGAGCAGGCCGAAGCCAAGCAGCGCGGGCTGGTGTTCAGCGGCTACATGATCGCCTCCTACTTGGGGTTGGTGCTGGGCCAGTTGATCCTGGTCATGCACCCGGGCCTGGGCCTGGAACTGCTGATGCTGGTGGCGCTCTGTTTCACGCTGTGCCTGGTGCCGGTGGCCCTGACCCGACGGATTCACCCGGCGCCTTTGCATCCCGCGCCCATGGAGCCGCGGTTCTTTTTGAAACGCGTGCCGCAGTCATTGAGTACCGTCCTGGGGGCTGGGTTGATTGTCGGTTCCTTCTACGGCCTGGCGCCGCTGTACGCCTCTCAGCAAGGATTGTCCACGGAGCAGGTCGGCCTGTTCATGGGTAGCTGCATTTTTGCCGGGCTGCTGGTGCAGTGGCCATTGGGATGGTTATCCGATCGCTATGACCGGGCGCTGTTGATCCGCTGCTTTGCATTCAGCCTGGCGTTGGCCGCCTTGCCCCTGGCGATCATGGAGCAGGTGCCGCTGGAGGTTCTTTTCGTCGCCGGGTTCCTTTGCTCGTTGGTCCAGTTCTGCCTGTATCCGTTGGCAGTGGCTTTCTCCAATGACCATGTCGAGGGCGATCGGCGGGTATCGTTGACGGCAATGTTGCTGGTGACCTACGGCGTGGGTGCCAGCATCGGGCCGCTGGTGGCGGGTGTGTTGATGAAGTTGTTCGGCAGCCAGATGCTCTATGCATTCTTCAGTTTCTTTGCGTTGGTGCTGGTGTGGCGAATTCGTCCGAAAGCGGTGACCAACCTGCACCAGGTGGACGACGCTCCGCTGCATCACGTCGCCATGCCGGACAGTATGTCGAGTTCGCCTCTGGTGGCGGCCCTCGATCCGCGGGTGGATGAGCAGGTGGTACAGGACCAGATGCAGAATCCGGTTTCTCCCGAGCCGAGTGCGCAACCGGAGTCTGAGCCGGAAACGGATCAACCGCCTCAGGAACCGGATTCAGGCAGGGAGCAGAGTTTTACCGAAGCCAGGCCATAATAATTCAGGTAAAAAAAACGGGCAGTCACCACAAGGAGCTGCCCGTTTTTTTGCTGGAGACGTTGTCTCAGAAGTCGTCTTTATCGAAGCGCCGCGCTTCGCGTTGCAACTGGTAGACGAACCGCTCGACCTGACGCTGCACCAGCCCGCTCATGTTGTGGAAGCGCACGCCGGCGAAGGTGGTGGAGATCTTTTCTTCGAAGTGCAGGTAGCGCAGTTCGACCGGCGCCGTCATTTTGCCGAAGGGCAAGTCGGCGTTGAAACGGTCGTAGACCTGACCCAACTGCAGGCTGCCAGTGATGTCGCCCTCGAAGCGCAACTTGCAGCCGGTGGCGGAAATGTCCAGCAGCTTGCCACTGATCGATGCCTTGAGCTTTTCACCGTCCAGATTAACGTTGACCAGTTGCGCCAGTTTCAAGGCGGCACGGAATGCATTGCGCCGCTGGTGATAGACGACCTCATCGGGCAGGGTGCCACGGTAGCAACGGCTGCCATTGGATTCGTCGATGCTCAGCTGGCCATTGCTTTCCCACGCGATGCGCACACCTTCATGAAAACCTTCGACCTTATAGGGTTCGCCGGCCAGCAGGAAACGTTCGCCATCGCGGGGAATCATTTCGTCCAGGGCAATCATGTTGCGTTCACGATCCAGGTCCACCAGATAACTCTGGAAGCGCTGGCTGCGCTCGTGGAACGTGATGATCAGCGGGTCATGGCTGTCTAGGAGCTGGCGCAAATTGCCGGAGATTTCCAGGGGGGTGCTGAGCACCTTGGGTGGCTGCGGCGCATCTTCCGCGTTTAAGGCATTGGACACGGTTAATCAATCTCCAGACAAATTTTGACTACGGCTAGCGGCATTTTGCCAGCATGTTTCGCGTCTTGATAGAGTGTGCTTATCGCCAGGCTCAAGCCTGACTGAGCGGGCGTGGTTTCACAAGCCTGGAGAATGATCCGCTGGCGTCATAGAGCGCGGGTTGTTCACCGCCGTTAAGGATTCTCAGCTGGGTGGCCGTGGCGGCCTGCTGTACCAGGATCGATTGTCCATTTTTGGCGTTGGCGGCGTGGCATTGGGCCAGAAGGTCGGTCAGCACATCGCTTTGCGCCAGCAATGCATCGCCGACGCTCGATTGACTGGCCAGCTGCTCCAGCCCGCTGCGGTTGGCTGGCAGGTTCAGGCGGGTGAGAATCTCGGTGCGCTTACGGCCATGCTGCTCGAGCTCGATGATCATTGCCTGCTTCTGCGCCAGAATCTCTTCCAGCAACTGCATGTCACGGCCATGCAAGGCGAGGGATTCGGTGCGCAGTAACTCCAGCAAACGTTGCGCTGGAGCAAGGTCGTCGGTGATCAGTTGCAGTAAATTAGTATCGTGCATGGCTGGCCTTGGGTTTAAGCGTCCAAAAGCCAGCGCGGGCCGAGGCCTAGCGCTGGGCTTCGAAGTTGAGCAGTTTGCTGGCTACACGGTTGCTGTCGACTTTATAGCTGCCATCGGCGATGGCTGCTTTCAACTCGGCCACTCGGGACTTGTCGACGACAGGCTGATCGCGCAGCGTATCGGTGATCTTCTGCAACTGTTGCGCCTCATTGCTCAGGTGTACCGACTCTCCGCTTTTGACGGTACTGGCCTGTTCGGCCGGGATACCAGGCTCAGCAGGCTTGCCGGTTTCGGCAGTTTCCCTGGCGGCGCTGGTACGTGTACTGCCCGTGAGCGACGGGGAGCTGTTCAATCGGCTGAAATCGATGACCATGGTAAAAACCTCTGGGGAATTTGGACGCTTGCCATGTTTTCGGCCATTCCCTGAAAAACTTTAGGCTCATTTATCAAATGAGCGTGCGCGCGCCAGCGCTTGCCTTGCCTGGCTCACAGTTTAGGGAACCGCCGAGGTCGGCGCCACTTCTTCACTCCCGTTGAGCCCTACATGGACACTTCCACCTGGCCCGGCGCAATGATCTGAGCCTTGATGACCCGTTTGGAATTGAGGTTCTTGACTCGAATCTGTTCGCTCAGGCCACCCCCTGCCAATGCCTCGCCGGGCATTCGCACGCTGAGCGTACCACTGCGGGCGGTAATCACCACCTGGTCGCCCTTGCGTATGACTTCCGCCTGTTCGATGTGCACCAGGCTGATGACCTGATCATTGACCATTGGTCGGGTAAGTCGCTGGCCCACGGCCTGGTCCACGGATGTCAGGTAACCCTGGTTGAGCAGGCTGATATCGCGCTCACGCAGCATGACGTCTTGCGGTTCGACAATGCCGGCGCGACGCAGGGGCCGGGTGGTGGTGACAACCTCGCGAAACAGGCGTACTTGAGCGGGCACGAAGACGGTCCAGGGGGATGTTCCCTCGCAGCGAACCTTGACCGTTACGCGGCCCAAAGGCTTGGCCGGACTCTCCAGGGTGGCTGTCAATTCCTTGTCGCACATCGGCATGCGCAGGCGCGGATCGAGTGGATTCACCTGGATCTCGTAGCGACCTGAGGTTTGACTGGTCGCCAGATAGTCCTCTACGGTGAATTCAAGAAAGCCCTGGGTGACGCCGATAAGCATGTCAGGCAAGGTAACCGCGTCAGCAAGGGCAGGGCTGCCAGCGTTGAACAGGCAAACGGCCGACAGCACCCCGAGCCATTGGCGGCATGGGGTGGTCAGACGGCGGAAAAATGTCGGTTCTGTGTTCATGACAAGATAAAAAGCAAGCGCCGTGCCGTTTAGTGATGGAGGCGCGTCGCAACAACACTTAGCGTTGGCGTAGGAGTCAGGCATGGCTGGTGTAATGGATTCGGTAAACCAGCGCACGCAACTGGTGGGGCAGAATCGCCTTGAGTTGCTGTTGTTCCGTCTCGACGGCCAGCAGCTGTATGGGATCAACGTGTTCAAGGTGCGGGAGGTGTTGCAATGCCCCAAGCTGACGTTGATGCCCAAGTCCAGTCCTGTCGTGTGTGGCGTGGCGAATATTCGGGGGGCAACGATTCCGATCCTTGACCTGGCGATGGCGACCGGTTCCGGTGGCTTGAAGGACAAGGGCAATCCCTTCGTGATCATCACGGAATACAACACCAAGACCCAGGGATTCCTGGTGCGCTCGGTGGAACGCATCGTCAACATGAACTGGGAGGAGATTCATCCGCCACCCAAGGGCACGGGGCGCGATCACTACCTGACGGCGGTGACTCGGGTTGATAACCAACTGGTCGAGATCATCGACGTCGAGAAGGTGCTGGCGGAAGTGGCGCCGACGCCGGAAGCGATTTCCGCCGGTGTGATCGATGTCGAGACCCAGCACAAGGCGCTTTCCTTGCGTGTGCTGACGGTCGATGACTCGTCGGTGGCGCGCAAGCAGGTGACCCGTTGCCTGCAAACGGTCGGTGTCGAGGTGGTGGCGTTGAACGACGGCCGGCAAGCGCTGGATTACCTGCGCAAACTGGTCGACGAGGGCAAGCGCCCGGAGGAGGAGTTCCTGATGATGATTTCCGACATCGAGATGCCGGAAATGGACGGATATACCCTGACGGCTGAGATCCGCAACGACCCGCGCATGCAAAAGCTTCATATCATCCTGCATACTTCGTTGTCAGGTGTGTTCAATCAGGCGATGGTCAGGAAAGTCGGTGCCGATGACTTCCTGGCCAAATTCCGCCCTGATGACCTGGCATCCCGGGTAGTCGACCGGATCAAGGCAGCAGACATCAGCTAGGGGCGTTCGGCCCCCGGCAGTCAACACGATTTTAGAGGCGGCAGCATTGTCTACGGGTAATTTGGATTTCGAACAGTTCCGGGTGTTCCTGGAAAAAGCCTGTGGCATTTTGCTCGGTGAAAACAAGCAGTACCTGGTCTCCAGCCGTCTCAACAAACTGATGGAGCAGCAGGGCATCAAGTCCCTGGGTGAGCTGGTCCAGCGCATTCAGACCCAACCGCGCAGCGGGTTGCGCGAGATGGTCGTGGATGCGATGACGACCAACGAAACACTGTGGTTTCGTGATACCTATCCGTTTGAAGTCTTGAAGAACAAGGTGCTGCCCGAAGCGATCAAGGCCAGTCCCGGCCAGCGTCTGCGGATCTGGTCGGCGGCATGCTCGTCGGGTCAGGAACCGTATTCGCTGTCGATGTCCATCGATGAGTTCGAGCGGTTCAATCCCGGGCAGTTGAGAATGGGCGTGCAGATTGTGGCCACCGACCTGTCGGGCACCATGCTGAACAATTGCAAGACAGGCGAGTACGACAGCCTGGCCATCGGTCGCGGCCTGTCACCGGAGCGGCTGCAGCGTTATTTCGATCCCAAGGGGCCGGGACGCTGGGCTATCAAGGCGCCGATCAAGAGCCGCGTAGAGTTTCGCTCCTTCAACCTGCTGGACAGCTACGCGAGCCTTGGCAAGTTCGACATCGTGTTCTGTCGCAACGTGCTGATCTACTTCTCCGCCGAGGTGAAGAAGGACATCCTGTTGCGCATTCACAGCACTTTGAAGCCGGGCGGTTATCTGTTTCTCGGTGCTTCCGAAGCGTTGAACGGATTGCCGGATCATTACCAGATGGTCCAGTGCAGCCCGGGGATTATTTACCAGGCGAAATGATTTTATTGGTGTATGGAAAACGGGAGTCCTAAGGGGCTCCCGTTTTTTATGCCTGATGATTTCTGCCGGTAGCGCTTGCCCCTTGTGGGAGCTGGCTTGCCCGCGAAGACGTGGTGTCAGCCGACATCTAAATTGCTGACACACCGCTTTCGCTAGCAAGCCAGCTCCTACAGGGGCGGCAGTGTCCTTTCGACCGTGCCAAGCGGCAGAAAAGCGGCAGCCAGCGGAAACCGGTTGCCGCTTTTCTGTCGTTGCCGCAGGGGCCGGTGCCCGCAAAGCCCCGGTTTACGGGGTTTTCTTAATTGGCATGACGCTTGCTATGTCCATCCTACGAAAAATCAGGCACCCGAAGGTTTCCCGACATGAGCATCAGCTTCGATAAAGCGCTCGGTATTCACGAAAAGGCACTGGGCTTCCGCGCCCAGCGTGCCGAAGTCCTGGCCAACAACATTGCCAACGCCGACACCCCGAACTACAAGGCGCGGGACCTGGAGTTCTCGAAAGTGCTCGAGGCGCAGAACGACAAAGCCAAGAACGGCACCTTCGCCTTGAACATGACCAACAGCCGTCATATCGAAGCCCAGGGCCTGGGCAATGGCGACGAGTCGCTGATGTACCGCACGCCGATGCAACCGTCGATCGACCAGAACACCGTGGACGCTCAGTTGGAACAGTCGAACTACGCGGAAAACTCGGTCAATTTCCAGGCTAGCTTCACCCTGCTCAACAGCAAATTCAAAGGGCTGGTGTCAGCCCTGCGCGGAGAGTAATTCATGTCCCTGTCCAGTGTTTTCAACATTGCCGGTAGCGGCATGAGTGCCCAGACCACGCGCTTGAACACCGTGGCCTCGAACATCGCCAACGCCGAGACTGTCTCGTCGAGCATCGACCAGACTTACCGTGCACGTCATCCGGTGTTCGCCACCATGTTCCAGGGAGGCCAGGCCGGTGGCAGCGATTCGCTGTTCCAGAATCAGGACGCGGCCGGTCAAGGCGTACAGGTGCTGGGCGTGGTCGAGGACCAAAGCAACCTTGAGGCACGCTACGAGCCGAACCATCCGGCTGCCGACGCCAAGGGCTATGTGTACTACCCGAACGTCAACGTGGTGGAAGAAATGGCGGACATGATTTCTGCGAGCCGTTCATTCCAGACCAACGCCGAAATGATGAATACCGCCAAGACCATGATGCAGAAGGTCCTGACCCTCGGTCAGTGATAAGGGGCGACTCAGATGAGTGTTACCGATACCACCAGTGGCTTGAGCCTCAACGACATCCTGGCGAACTCGTCGATCAAGACCAATACCAATGCCGATAGCCTGGCATCGGCGGCGGGTAGTGCCACGGGCAAAAAGGCCTTGGGCAAGGACGCGTTCCTGCAGTTGCTGGTCACCCAACTGAAAAACCAGAACCCGCTGGAGCCTCAGGGCAACGGCGAGTTCGTGGCGCAGCTGGCGCAGTTCAGCAGCCTGGAAGGCATCACCACGCTCAACGATACCGTGTCCGGCATCGCCGGCAACTACAACTCGTCTCAGGCGTTGCAGGCTTCGTCACTGGTCGGGCGCTCAGTCATTGCGCCGGGCGACAAGTCCGTGGTCGATACCACGAAGGGTATGACCGGTTCGGTTGTGATACCGCAGTCGGTGGCTGAAGTGGCGGTGAAAATCACCGACAAGGATGGCAAGACTGTCCGCACCATCAAGCTGGATGATCAGCCAGCCGGCACCAGCAGCTTTACCTGGGATGGCAAGGACGATGCCGGTACGGTCGTCGAATCGGGGACGTATACCTTCGCGGCGAACACCACCATCGATGACAAGGGCGTGGCACTGGTCACCAACCTGCCGGCAACGGTCAACAGCGTGACCATCAGCCAGACCGGCGGTGAGTTGATGCTCAATCTGGCCGGGCTCGGCAGTGTCGCCCTGTCCAAAGTGCAAACCATTGGTATATAGAGCCGGCTAACGCGGCACAAAGGAGTGGATCATGTCTTTTAACATCGGCCTTAGCGGTCTCTATGCCGCCAACAAGCAACTGGACGTCACCGGCAACAACATCGCCAACGTTGCGACCACCGGCTTCAAATCGTCCCGCGCAGAATTCGAAGACGTGTACTCGGCGTCCAAGCTGGGCACGGGCAGCAAGGTTACGGGTAGCGGCGTGCGCCTGGCTAACGTTTCGCAACAATTTACCCAGGGCGATATCAGCGCCACCGGTAACGTGCTGGACATGGGCATCAATGGCTCGGGCTTCTTCGTATTGAACAACAGCGGCTCGCTGTCCTACACCCGTGCCGGTACGTTCAAGGTCGACAAGGAAGGCTACGTTACCAACAGCGACGGTACTGCGCGGCTGCAAGGCTACGGTGTGGATGCCAATGGCAAGATCGTCAATGGCGTATTGACCGACCTGCGCATCGACACGTCTAACCTGGCGCCGAAATCCACCACCACGGTATCGTCGACGATCAACCTGAACTCCACGGCTGCGGTGATCGATCAGACAGTGGCGGTCAACAAGTTCGACCCGAGCAAGGCGGAAACTTACACCAAGAAGTTCACCACGCCGGTTTTTGACACCCAAGGCAACCAGCACACCATGGATCAGTACATGGTCAAGACCGGGCCGAACACCTGGGATACCTACACCCTGATCGATGATCGCAACCCGGACGGTAGCGATCCGACGGACGTTGCAACACCGCCAATTGCTTCGACCATGACCTTCGACACATCGGGCAAGTTGGTATCGGTCAGCACGCCGGTGCCACCCACAGTGCCGCCGACCGTTCCAACGCCTGCGCCAGTGATCGGTAATGAGCTGAAAATTACCAACTGGACCCCGGGTACAGTCAAGGATGGTGTCTGGACATCCAATGGTGCAGCCGCAGATCCGGACGGCCTGACCATTGCCATGGGCAACACGACTCAGTTCAACGCCGACACCGCACGCTCCATTCCCGCGCAGAACGGTTACGCCACAGGTCAGATCACCAACCTGACCATCGACGGCAGCGGTGTGCTGTTGGCCAACTTCAGCAACTACCAGACCAAGCCTATTGGCCAGCTGGCATTGGCCAGCTTTACCAACGAACAAGGTCTGCAGCCTGTCGGCGGTACCAGCTGGAAAGAAACCTACGCCTCGGGCATCCCGGGTTACGACGCGCCGGAAACCGGCTCTCTGGGGACGATCCGTTCCAACTCCCTGGAAGAGTCCAACGTCAACGTGACCAATGAACTGGTTGACCTGATCAAGGCGCAGAGCAACTACCAGGCGAACGCCAAGACCATCTCTACCCAGAGCACCATCATGCAGACCATCATTCAGATGGCCTGATGCGGGCTGGTTGAAAGCGCTGTACAAGGAGCCCCTCGCCAGAGGGGCTTTTTTTTAGATCAAAAGAAAACCCCCGACAAGCCAGGGGCCTGTCGGGGGTTTGCTGTTAGCGGCTCAGCTTATTGGCAAGCTTCGCAATCCGGCTCGTCGATGGCGCAAGCCTTCGGCACTGGAGCAGGACCTGCCGGAGCGGCCAGGACCGAATCGTCACCGTGGTTGCCGCCGCTGGAAACAGCGTTCAGCTTACCGGTGTTGATGGTCGACTTCTCGGTGCTGGTCGCAGCCAGGGCACGGAGGTAGTAAGTGGTTTTCAGACCACGGTACCAGGCCATGCGGTAGGTCACGTCCAGCTTCTTGCCCGAAGCGCCGGCGATGTACAGGTTCAGCGACTGGGCCTGGTCGATCCACTTCTGACGACGGCTGGCCGCGTCGACGATCCACTTGGTGTCCACTTCGAACGCGGTCGCATAGAGCTCCTTGAGTTCTTGCGGGATGCGCTCGATCTGCTGCACCGAACCGTCGTAGTACTTCAGGTCGTTGATCATGACCGAGTCCCACAGGCCGCGAGCCTTGAGGTCGCGAACCAGGTACGGGTTGATCACGGTGAATTCGCCCGACAGGTTCGATTTCACATACAGGTTCTGGTAGGTCGGTTCGATCGACTGCGAAACGCCAGTGATGTTGGCGATGGTCGCGGTCGGTGCGATGGCCATGATGTTCGAGTTACGGATACCTTTCTGTACACGGGCGCGAACCGGTGCCCAGTCCAGGGATTCCTTCAGGTCGACATCGATGTACTTCTGGCCACGCTGCTCGATCAGGATCTGTTGCGAATCCAGCGGCAGGATGCCCTTGGACCACAGCGAGCCCTGGAACGTCTCGTAGGCGCCACGCTCGTCTGCCAGGTCGCAGGAGGCCTGGATCGCGTAGTAGCTGACCGCTTCCATCGACTTGTCGGCGAACTCGACGGCAGCGTCGGAACCGTAAGGGATGTGCTGCAGGTACAGCGCGTCCTGGAAGCCCATGATGCCCAAGCCGACCGGACGGTGCTTGAAGTTGGAGTTCTTCGCTTGCGGCACCGAGTAGTAGTTGATGTCGATCACGTTATCGAGCATGCGCACGGCGGTGTTCACGGTGCGTTGCAGCTTGGCGGTGTCGAGCTTGCCGCCGACGATGTGGTTCGGCAGGTTGATCGAGCCCAGGTTGCAAACGGCGATCTCGTCCTTGTTGGTGTTCAAGGTGATCTCGGTGCACAGGTTCGAGCTGTGGACCACGCCGACGTGCTGCTGCGGGCTGCGCAGGTTGCACGGGTCCTTGAAGGTCAGCCATGGGTGGCCGGTTTCAAACAGCATGGACAGCATCTTGCGCCACAGGTCTTTGGCCTGGATGGTCTTGAACAGCTTGACCTTGCCCGGGTACTCGGTCAGGGCTTCGTAGTACTCGTAGCGCTCTTCGAAGGCCTTGCCGGTCAGGTCGTGCAGGTCCGGTACTTCGGACGGCGAGAACAGGGTCCACTTGCCGTCATCGAAGACACGCTTCATGAACAGGTCAGGGATCCAGTTGGCAGTGTTCATGTCGTGGGTACGACGACGGTCGTCACCGGTGTTCTTGCGCAGCTCGATGAACTCTTCGATGTCCATGTGCCAGGTTTCCAGGTAGGCACACACGGCGCCTTTGCGCTTGCCACCCTGGTTAACGGCAACGGCAGTGTCGTTCACGACTTTCAGGAACGGTACGACGCCCTGGGACTTGCCGTTGGTGCCCTTGATGTACGAACCCAGCGCACGAACCGGGGTCCAGTCGTTGCCCAGGCCGCCAGCGAATTTCGACAGCATGGCGTTGTCGTGGATCGCGTGGTAGATGCCCGACAGGTCATCCGGCACGGTGGTCAGGTAGCAGCTCGACAGCTGTGGACGCAGGGTACCGGCGTTGAACAGGGTCGGGGTCGAGGACATGTAGTCGAAGGACGACAACAGGTTGTAGAACTCGATCGCACGATCTTCTTTCTGTTTTTCTTCGATCGCCAGGCCCATGGCCACGCGCATGAAGAAAATTTGTGGCAGTTCGAAGCGAATACCATCCTTGTGGATGAAGTAACGGTCGTACAGGGTTTGCAGACCCAGGTAGGTGAACTGCTGGTCACGCTCGTGGTTGATCGCCTTGCCGAGTTTTTCCAGGTCGAAGTCGGCCAGGACCGGGTTCAGCAATTCGAATTCGATACCCTTGGCGATGTAGGCAGGCAGGGCCTTGGCGTACAGGTCGACCATCTCGTGGTGGGTCGCGCTCTCGGCGACACCAAGGAAGCCCAGGCCTTCGGCACGCAGGGTGTCCATCAGCAGGCGGGCGGTCACGAAGGAGTAGTTCGGCTCACGCTCGACCAAGGTACGGGCGGTCATCACCAGGGCGGTGTTGACGTCGGTCAGGGCCACGCCGTCGTACAGGTTCTTCAGGGTTTCGCGCTGGATCAGGTCGCCGTCGACTTCTTCCAGGCCTTCGCACGCTTCGGTGACGATGGTGTTCAGGCGGCCCATGTCCAGCGGCGCGAGGCTGCCGTCGGCGCGGGTGATGCGGATCGACGGGTGAGCGTCGACCGCTTGCTCGGCCGGAGCGTGGGCAGCGCGTTCTTTCGAACGACCGTCACGGTAGATCACGTAGTCGCGGGCCACTTTCTGCTCGCCGGCACGCATCAGGGCCAGTTCGACCTGGTCCTGGATTTCTTCGATGTGGATGGTGCCGCCCGATGGCATGCGACGCTTGAAAGTGGCAGTGACCTGTTCGGTCAGGCGCGCCACGGTGTCGTGGATGCGCGACGAAGCGGCAGCAGTGCCGCCCTCAACTGCGAGAAACGCTTTGGTGATGGCGACGGTGATCTTGTCATCGGTATAAGGAACGACAGTGCCGTTACGCTTGATCACGCGCAGCTGACCAGGCGCGGTGGCGGACAGATCCGAATTCGAATCAGCAGCCTGCGGCAAGGTGCCCTGCGGGTTCTCGCGAGTTGTGTCGGTTTGCATGGGGGGTCTCCACATTCTCTATGTTTGTTTGGGCACCATCACGGTGCCCACCGTTCTGTCCTGAAGCACTACAACCGACGTGGGTGTCGGGCATAACAACTTCGGGACAGTAGGAAAAAGGCTGATGAGGCCGTCCGTGCCGAAGTTTGGGTGCGAGCTTTTGCTCGATACCGCATTCCTTTTCAGGTGTCAGTAATGACTGCAACACCCGTACCGTTTTCCCCCACTTTGGGTCGAAATACAGTAGCCATCCGCACGCGCGGTTTGGTCTTCGAAAAATACGTTTGGTTCAACCGGAAAGACGTATGAAAAGCGCTTGAAATTGCTGTCCGGTTTGTGTTTGGTTTTTAGCGTAAAACCCTACATGTAGGGATTTTTGAATGCGCGGGCTACAAGATAATGCGTTTTGGGGGGCGAATGCAACGTGCTGCCTGTGGATAAACTGTGCGTAAATTGTGTGTGAAAGAGGGAACCGGCGTGTAGGCCGCGACCTAGCTGGATTGAAGCTTTTTTCAGTGATTTTTAACGGCAGAAAATGACTGATCAGAATTTTAAGGGCGCGAACCCTATCACAAAAAACGCTGTTCTCCGAACGCATTTACCGGCTTGTGTTCTGCGTGGGCGACGTTTATACAATCGGCCAGCATGTATGCAATTTATCCTCCCCTATCATTACAAAAAGACGGGCGGATCCTTCCTTATGAGCGTTTCTGGCAAGTAGAGGTCACCGGTGGAGCAAGAAGCCTGGCAGGTATTGATTGTTGAGGACGATCAGCGTCTGGCCGAACTGACGCGCGATTACCTGCAAGCCAATGGCCTGCGTGTCTCGATCGAAGGCAATGGTGCCCTGGCCGCAGCCCGCATCATCAAGGAACAACCGGACCTGGTGATTCTCGACCTGATGCTGCCGGGCGAAGACGGCTTGAGCATTTGCCGCAAGGTTCGCGACCGTTATGACGGCCCGATCCTGATGCTCACCGCGCGCACCGACGACACCGACCAGATCCTCGGCCTGGACCTGGGGGCCGACGACTACGTGTGCAAGCCGGTGCGCCCGCGCTTGCTGCTGGCGCGCATCCAGGCCTTGCTGCGACGCAGTGACGCGCCGGAAGCCATCCCGGAAAAACAACGGCGCCTGCAGTTCGGCCCGCTGGTGGTGGACAACGCCTTGCGCGAAGCCTGGCTGCATGACAACGGCATCGAACTGACCAGCGCCGAGTTCGACTTGCTCTGGCTGCTGGTTGCCAACGCCGGGCGTATCCTCTCCCGGGAAGAGATCTTCACCGCATTGCGCGGCATCGGCTATGACGGCCAGGACCGCTCCATCGACGTTCGCATCTCGCGCATCCGCCCCAAGATCGGCGATGACCCGGACCACCCGCGACTGATCAAGACCGTGCGCAGCAAAGGCTACCTGTTTGTCCCCGAGGCCTGCGTAGACCCGACCCTGTGAACTCGATCTTCCTGCGTATCTACGGCGGCATGTGTGCCGCGCTGATACTGGTGGCGGTACTCGGTGTGCTGGCCTTGCACCTGCTCAATCAGGTGCGCGGCGAGCAGTACCGCGAACGACTGGCCCACGGCACGTTTTCGCTGATGGCCGACAACCTGCAACCGATGAACCCGACCGAGCGCCGCCGGGCCCTGTTGGTGTGGGAGCGGCTGCTGGGGATTCCGCTGGCGCTGAAAACCTTTGCCCAGACCGACCTCGACCTGACCCAGCGCACCCGCGTATTGCGCGGCCAGGCCCTGGTGGAGCAGACCGGCCCGCATGCGGCCAGGGTTTATCGACTGGTCAGCGACAAAGAGCAGCTTGTTCTCACGGGTGAGGTCCAGCAGATCAGCGAACAACTCGCCCGGGCGACTATCTATCTGTTGGCGGACGAACTGGTGCGCTACCCCGTGGGCGAGCAACCGGTGCGCCTGGCGCAATTGAAGCAGGACAAGGGGTTTGGATTCGATTTGCGCCTCGTCACGGTCCAGGACGCCGACATGGACGAAGACCAGAGCCGTCGAGTGTCAGAGGGCGACACCGTGATGGCGCTGGGCAAGGAGGGCGATTCGATCCGGGTGTTCGCCGGCATGGTCGGCACGCCGTGGGTGCTGGAAATCGGCCCGCTGTACCAGATGAATCCTTATCCGCCTGAATGGCTGGTGCTGATTGCCGCCCTGGGGCTGAGCCTGATCGGCTTGATCGTGTATCTGCTGGTGCGGCAACTGGAACGCCGCTTGCGCGGGCTGGAAGCGGCAGCCACGCGGATCGCCAAGGGCAGCCTGGAAACCCGTGTGCCGGCGCGTGGTGCGGACTCGGTGGGGCGACTGGCGTCGGCGTTCAACGGCATGGCCGAGCACCTGCAACAGTTGCTGGCCATTCAGCGCGAGCTGGTACGTGCCGTGTCCCACGAATTGCGTACGCCGGTGGCACGTCTGCGGTTTGGCCTGGAAATGATCGGCTCGGCCAAGACCCCGCAAGACCTGGAAAAATACTGCGAAGGCATGGACCACGATATCGAGGACCTCGACCGTCTGGTCGACGAGATGCTGACTTACGCGCGACTGGAACAAGGCTCGCCCGCCCTGAACTTTCAGCGTATCGATCTGGATGCCTTGGTCAATCAAGTGATCGAAGAGCTGGCGCCCTTGCGCGCCGACGTCACGGTGCAGCGAGGATTGTGCCTGTCGGCCGCCGACTGCGACGACGCCTGGGTCGAGGCCGAGCCGCGCTACCTGCATCGGGCGCTGCAGAATCTGGTGAGCAATGCCATGCGCCACGCACAATCGCGGGTCACCATCAGTTATCAGGTGGGGCAGCAGCGTTGTCGGGTGGATGTCGAAGATGACGGGCCGGGGGTGCCGGAAATGGCCTGGGAGAAAATTTTCACGCCGTTCCTGCGCCTCGACGACAGCCGGACCCGAGCCTCGGGCGGCCATGGCTTGGGATTGTCGATCGTGCGGCGGATCATCCATTGGCACGACGGCCGGGCGTTGATCGGCAAGAGCAAGAGCCTGGGCGGCGCGTGTTTCAGCTTGAGCTGGCCGAGAAACCAGGAAAAGCGCTGAGCTCCCGGTCACCCGCAACGTCACAAATCCCTTGTAGGCGCTGGCTTGTCGGGTCGCCGCATCGCAGCGATGAGGTCCTGACAGACAGCAATAAACGTCAGGCCTTTATACTGACCAGACTCAACAACTGCCCATCCTTGACCCCGAACTGCGCATCCAGCTCGGTGCCGTTACGCCATTCACCCGACAGGTCAGTCAATAGCCGCAACCGCACCTCACCTGAATCGGTCCACTCCAGCACCTCGGCGTGTTCAAAGTAGAAACGTTGGCGCACGATCGGGTAGAGCGCCTTGAACAGGCTTTCTTTCACTGAAAAAGTCAGGGTGACCAGCAACGCCAGCTGATCGCGACGCCCGGCGGCCATGCGCTGCAGTTCCGGCGGGGTAAGGATTTCCCCAGCCAGGCGTTCGGCGCGCTCGACATTGAGCAGGTTTTCCATGTCCATTCCCAGCCCGCGCCAATGGGTTTTCTTCGCGACGATCGCCGCGGCCCGACCGGTGCTGTGGGTGATGGAGCCAGTGATGTGCGCAGGCCAGACAGGCGCCCGGTCATCGCCGATGGCCGGGCTGAAGTTCAGGCCTTCCAATTGTTGCAATGCGGCGCGGGCGCAGATCCGCCCGGCGAGAAATTCTGCCTGGCGCTTGGCGACCGAGCGCTGGATGCTCGCGGGTGCCTCAATGGCGCTGCGCTGGAAATCATCGCTGAGCAGTCGCGATGTATCGAAGTGGGTACTCAACAGCACCGCATCAGGCAGCACCACCGGCAGTGGCCAATGGGCATCGAGGGGCGTGCAGCAGACGGGCAGGGCGGGGACGGGATTCATGTCGGGCATTTTGCCGGGTTGCCTTGATGCTGGGTAGTCCTGATGCCAGGCATCGCGGGCGATGTGTCTCGCCCGCGATAGCCGTGCGGCGGTCGATCGTTTAGCCAAAGATCTTTTTGAAGAACGCCTGCATATCCGCCCACGAGCGTTCGTCCGCAGCCTTGTCGTAGCCGATATCCGGCCCACCGTGATCGCCATGGCTCAAGCGATCGGCGTCGGGATTGCTGAAACCGTGCTTGGCGCCGTCGAGGCTGACGAACCGGTAGTCGGCGCCGGCCTTGTCCATCTCGGCCTTGAAGGCAGCGACGTTTTCCGGGGTTACCAGACTGTCCTGGGCGCCGTGTTCAACGAGGATTTTCGCCTTGACGCTACCCGGAGTCGCTGGGGTATTGGTGACCAGCGCGCCATGGAAACTCACGACCCCGGCCAGGGGCACACCCTGACGTGCCGCGTTGAGCACCACGCCACCGCCGAAGCAGTAGCCGATGGCGGCCAGCTTGTGCGGATCGGTTTGCGCCTGTTGTTTGAGCAAGTCGAGTCCCGCCTGGAAGCGCGCGCTGGCGATCGCGTTGTCCTTGAGCACGGCTTGCATGAAGGCCATCGCATCCTTGGGGTGCTCGGTGTTCTTGCCATCGCCATACATATCGATGGCCAGAGCGCTGTAACCCAGGCCGGCGAGGTCGCGGGCGCGCCGCTTGGCGTAGTCGTTCAAGCCCCAGAACTCATGCACCACCACGACGCCAGGGCGCGGGCCTTTTATCGCGTCATCGTAAGCGTAATAGCCAATCATCCGGGTGCCGTCGCTACTTTGATAAGGGATTTCCTGAGTCTTGATGGTGGCCTGGGCCAGCCCGCTGGCGGCGAGCAAGAAGAGGGCGAAGAGCATGCGCATGGTCGGATCTCCTACAAGAAAATCATCAAACAGCTCAGTGGATATGGTTCAGCTCAGGTTAAGTGCGTGTTCAGGGTGAGTTCAGGGCGGCGTGAGTAATCTTGCCTCGTAGCCAAAACAACACGAACTCACGCACGAACTCACGAGGAGTTTCACTCATGACTGGATTCAAAAAATTGCTGCTGGCATTCACCGTTTTCGGCGCGAGCACCGCAGCGTTCGCTTCCACCGACAATTTCGCCAGCCTCACTTATGGGCAGACCAGCGACAAGATCAAAAAATCCCATGCCTTGAACGATAACCTCGACCGTCCGAACGCCGACGGCGTAATTGGCAAGGACAACACCTGGGGCTTGCGTCTGGGCCAGCAAAACAACCAAGGCCGTTACTACGCCACGTACGACAACGTGTCGGGATCGCACAATGGCATTAAACTGCGTCAGGAAAACCTGCTGGGCAGCTACGATCTGTTCCATCCGTTGGCTGCCAGCACCAAGCTGTTCGGCGGTGTCTCGGCCGGGTTGACCAAAATGACCCAGGAATCACCCGGCTTCAGTCGCGACAGCGACATCGGTTACGCCATAGGCGCACAGGCAGGCATTCTGCAACAGGTTTCGCAAAACACTTCGGTTGAACTGGGGTACCGTTACCTGCGCAGCAACGCCGGCACCGAAATGAGCGAGCGAAGTGGTAGCAAACAGGGTTCGCTGAGCTTGACCAGCAGCGCGCAGACCTACCTCTCAGCCAACTACGCTTTCTAAAACCGTGTGTGACAGGCTGCAGCGGATAAATCCAAGAGATTGATCCGCTGCAGCCTGTCAGTCATCGAGGTGCGTCGATGTGCCTCTGGAGTATTTGATTTGCCTGGGAGAGCGAAATGAAACTGCTGGTCGTCGAGGATGAAGCGCTGTTGCGTCATCACCTGCAAACCCGCCTGACGGATAGCGGCCATGTGGTCGAGTCCGTGGGCAACGCCGTCGATGCGCTGTATCAGACAGAACAGTTCAACCACGACCTGGCGGTGATTGATCTTGGGTTGCCGGGCATGGGTGGACTGGATCTGATTCGTCAGTTGCGCTCGCAGGGCAAGACCTTTCCTATCCTGATCCTCACAGCACGCGGTAACTGGCAGGACAAGGTTGAAGGCCTTGCTGCCGGTGCCGACGATTATGTGGTCAAGCCCTTCCAGTTTGAAGAACTGGAGGCCCGGCTGAATGCCTTGTTGCGTCGCTCCAGCGGATTTACCCAGTCAACGATCGTCGCCGGGCCGTTGCTGCTGGACCTTAATCGCAAACAGGCGTCCCTTGATGAGCAACCACTGGCATTGACCGCCTATGAATACCGGATTCTCGAGTATCTGATGCGCCATCATCAGCAAGTGGTGCCCAAGGACCGCTTGATGGAGCAGCTCTACCCGGACGATGACGAGCGCGATCCGAACGTGATCGAGGTGCTGGTCGGCCGTCTGCGCCGAAAACTCGAAGGTACAACCGGTTTCAAGCCAATCGATACGGTGCGTGGCCTGGGCTATCTGTTCACTGAGCGCTGCAGTTGATCGGTTCTCTTCGCGTTCGCCTGATGCTCGCCGCCACGATCCTGGCGGTTTTGTTCATGCTGGCGTTGCTGCCGGCAATGCAGGGAGCGTTCAGCCTGGCGCTGCAGGACGCCATCGAGCAGCGACTGGCGTCGGACGTCACCACGTTGATCTCTGCCGCGCGGGTCGAGAACAACCGCTTGCAGATGCCGGACCAGTTGCCCGATGAGCGCTTCAACCTGGCCGATGGCAACTTGCTCGGTTACATCTACAGCCGCGAAGGCCAATTGGTGTGGCGCTCGAAAGACACCCTTGAGGAGAACATCAATTACAAGCCGCGTTACGACGGACGCGGTAATGAATTTGCCAGGATTCGCCAGGACAATGGCCAGGAATTCTTCGTCTATGACGTCGAGGTCAAATTGCTGGGCGGCAAAAGCGCGGCGTTCAGCTTCGTCGCGTTGCAGCCAGCGCGAGAATACGATGCCACGCTCGACGGCCTGCGGGACAACCTTTACCTGGGGTTCGGTGCAGCCTTGCTGGTGCTACTGGCATTGCTATGGGCCGGCCTGTCGTGGGGGTTGCAGGCATTGCGCCGGCTGAGCCAGGAACTCGATGAGATCGAAAGCGGCACCCGCGAAAGCCTGAGTGAACAACACCCACGGGAATTGCTGCGCCTGACCGGCTCTCTCAACCGCTTGCTGCACAGCGAGCGCGAACAGCGTAGCCGTTATCGCGATTCCCTCGACGATCTGGCTCACAGCCTGAAAACCCCCTTGGCGGTGTTGCAGGGGGTCAGCGAAGACATGGCACAACGCCCTGAGGACCGGGATCAGGCCTGGGTGTTGCAGACCCAGATCGAGCGCATGAGCCAGCAGATCAGTTACCAGTTGCAACGCGCAAGCCTGCGCAAAAGCGGCCTGGTGCGCCATCAGGTACGCCTGCAGCCCGTGTTGCAGAGCCTTTGCGATACGCTTGACAAGGTCTATCGCGACAAACGGGTACAGGTGACCTTCGATTTGCCGGAGCAGTGCCTGGCCCCTATCGAACAGGGTGCCTTGCTGGAGATGCTGGGCAATCTGCTGGAAAACGCGTATCGGCTGTGCCTGAGCGAAGTGCGCATCAGCGTGCGTACCCTCAATGGCGTCGAGATATGCGTAGAAGACGATGGCCCAGGTGTCCCGCTCGATCAGCGCACGCGGATCCTTCAGCGCGGTGAGCGTCTGGACCGCCAGCATCCGGGGCAGGGAATTGGCCTGGCGGTGGTCAAGGACATCATCGAAAGCTATGGCGCAAAACTGACCCTGGGCGACTCACCCCTTGGGGGGGCGGCTTTCCGTATTCATTTCCCGCCGGTGTGATCGGCGATAGTTGCCAGTTGAACTCAGTTTTCCCGAGCCCGATAAGCCCCGGGCGTCAGCCCGGTCCACTTCTTGAACGCCCGATGAAACGCCGATGGCTCGGAAAAGCCCAGTTGCTCGGCGATCTGTTGCAAGGGCAGGTCGTTGCGGCCCAGGTGATAAATGGCAATATCCCTGCGCAGTTGGTCCTTCAACTCCTGAAAACTGGTGTTTTCTTCTCGTAGATGCCGACGTAGCGTTTGCGGGCTGATATGCAGGTGCGCAGCCACGGCCTCCAGATCCGGCCAGGGTGAGCGGTCGCTGCTGAGCAAGCGTCGCAACTGGCTGCTCAGGCTGTGGCCGTCATCCGGGCGGGATAACAGGTCGGCAGGCGAGCGCTCAAGGAACTGCTTGAGCGTGCGTTCGTCTTGCAGCAGTGGCATGTCCAGGTAGCGGGCATGAAACAGCAGGCTGCTCTGTTGTGCCGAAAACTCGAGCGGGCACGAGAACAGCAACTCGTATTCGGCGCCATGGTCCGGTCGCGGGTAACTGAACGTGGCGTGTTCCAGTCGAATACGCTGGCCGATCAACCAACTGGGGAAGCGATGCCAGATCACCAATAGACTTTCGGTGAGGAAATGTTCCGGGTCCCAGAGCTGCGAATCGTCCAGGCTCAGTCGAATCATTTCGTCTTCGCGCGTCAGCGTCAGGCGCGGAGCGTCCGGGAATAAGCTATAAAAAAATAGTCCGCGATGCAGTGCCTTATCCAGATTGCGGCAATGGATAACGGCATGACACATCATTGCGAAGCTGCCGGGCTTGCTGATACCACGGCCGAAACCCAGGTACTCGTCGTCCAGTGCCAGCCACAACGCCTGGACCAGCCGGGTGAATTGTTCTGGGGGGATGCGCGCCCGAGGCTCGTCGAGCAACTCGGGACTGATCCCCAACTGCTGCAACAGTTTCGAATAATCGTAGCCACGCCGTTGCGCGCCACCGAGGGCGGCACGGGCGAAATGACTGGCGATGGTGCGTTCGCGCATAGCAGGCAAGTCCGTCCATTGAGCGACGGATGGTAGCCGTGGTTGTTACGCAAGAACAAGGCGGATATCCGCCAGATTACCCGGCTTGATCCGATGAGTGGGCGGAAATCCGCCATTGCGCGAATGCGTTGCGATGAGTTGTAAAAACCTGCAGGCCTTGCTGGCAAAAGGCTTACAGGCTTTTCGCACAAGGTGGCACGGGCTTTGCGATAAGACCAGCAGATGCCTGCCGTCGAGCAGCTCGAAAAAACAAATCCCTCCAGTGCAGGAGGGTTCGCAATTGAGGTGAGGTAGGCAACAGTTGGATGTTGTCGCCGCGCACTCTTGAGGAACTTTGCAATGACGACTCGTCAGCCACTGTATAAATCCCTGTATTTCCAGGTGATCGTTGCAATTGTCATCGGTATCTTGCTCGGTCACTTCTATCCACAGCTCGGTGTGGCAGTAAAACCACTGGGTGACGGGTTCATCAAGCTGATCAAGATGATCATCGCCCCGATCATTTTCTGTACTGTCGTCAGCGGTATCGCCGGCATGCAGGACATGAAGTCGGTCGGCAAGACCGGCGGTTACGCATTGCTGTACTTCGAGATCGTTTCGACGATCGCGCTGCTGGTCGGCCTGGTGGTGGTCAACATCGTCCAGCCGGGTGACGGCATGCACATCGACGTGACCACCCTGGATGCCTCCAAGGTGGCACAGTATGTCGCTGCTGGCGCGGACCAAAGCGTTATCGGCTTCCTGCTCAACGTGATCCCGTCCACCATCGTCGGCGCATTCGCCACGGGCGACATCCTGCAAGTGCTGATGTTCTCGGTGATCTTCGGTTTCGCCCTGCATCGCCTGGGCGCCTACGGCAGGCCGTTGCTGGACCTCATCGATCGTTTCGCTCACGTCATGTTCAACATCATCAACATGATCATGAAGCTCGCGCCGATCGGTGCCTTCGGTGCCATGGCCTTCACCATCGGTGCCTACGGTGTCGGCTCGCTGGTGCAACTGGGCCAGTTGATGGCCTGCTTCTACATTACATGCCTGCTGTTCATCCTGATCGTGCTGGGTTCGATTGCCCGCCTGCATGGCTTCAGCGTGCTGAAGATGATCCGCTACATCCGTGAAGAGCTGCTGATTGTGCTGGGTACTTCCTCTTCGGAGTCGGTGCTGCCGCGCATGCTGATCAAGATGGAGCGTCTGGGTGCGCAGAAGTCGGTGGTAGGCCTGGTGATTCCGACCGGCTACTCGTTCAACCTCGACGGTACTGCGATCTACCTGACCATGGCTGCGGTGTTCATTGCCCAGGCCACCGACACTCATATGGATATCACGCACCAGATCACCTTGCTGGTGGTGTTGCTGCTGTCTTCCAAGGGTGCTGCAGGCGTGACCGGTTCGGGCTTCATCGTACTGGCCGCCACCCTGTCCGCCGTAGGCCACCTGCCGGTTGCCGGCCTGGCGTTGATCCTGGGTATCGACCGTTTCATGTCTGAAGCCCGTGCGCTGACCAACCTGGTTGGTAACGCCGTTGCCACCATCGTCGTGGCCAAGTGGGTCAAGGAGCTGGACACTGACGTGCTGCAAGCCGAGTTGGCCTCGGGCGGCCGTGGCATTGCCGACGAGCCTAAAGACGACGTTCTGGGCCATATCGAGGGCGCAACCCCGAGTAACGCCAAGTAAGTCCTGATGTAATGAAAAACCCGCTTCGGCGGGTTTTTTCATTCTGGCCAGTTGAGCGCAACGGTCAGCAAAACTGGCGCCCAAGGTGATTGCTGCAATCCGCCTGGCTGCCTAGTCTGGGGGATCGTCCATGGAGAATACTCATGACTGGTCCATTGGCCTCCCTCAAGATCCTGGATTTTTCGACGCTGTTGCCAGGGCCGTTCGCCTCATTGTTGCTGGCCGACATGGGCGCGGAGGTGCTGCGCATCGAATCACCCACCCGCATTGACCTCCTGCGCGTGCTGCCACCCCACGACCGGGGCGTATCGGCCAGCCATGCCTACCTCCATCGCAACAAGCGCAGCCTGGCGCTGGATCTCAAGCAGCCGCAGGCCCTGGAAGTGATCAAGTCGTTGCTCGCAGACCATGACATCGTCCTGGAGCAATTCCGCCCCGGTGTCATGGAACGATTGGGGCTGGGTTATGAAGCCTTGAAAGCGATCAATCCCCGGCTGATCTATGTTTCGATCACCGGTTACGGCCAGACTGGCCCCTACAAGGACCGCGCCGGCCATGACATCAACTACCTGGCCCTGGCCGGGCTTTCCAGCTACAGCGGTCGCGCCGACAGTGGGCCGCTGCCGCTGGGCATGCAGGTAGCAGACATCGCCGGTGGCTCACTGCACGGGGTCATCGGCTTGCTGGCGGCCGTGATTGCACGCCAGCAAACCGGGCAGGGCCAGCATCTGGACGTGAGCATGACCGATTGCGCGTTCAGCCTGAACGCCATGGCGGGTGCCGGGTACCTGGCCTGCGGGGTCGAGCCGGGTAGGGAAGAGCAGATGCTCAATGGCGGCAGCTTCTACGACTATTACCGCTCCCGGGATGGGCGCTGGTTGTCGGTGGGCAGCCTGGAACCGGGCTTCATGAAACAGTTGTGCATGGCGCTGGGGCTGGAGGAGTGGGCGAGCCTGGGCTTATCGGTGCAGCCTGCACCGCAGCACCAGCTCAAGGAAGCGTTGAAGAGCGAGTTCGAAAAGCATGACTTTGCCGACCTGTGTGCGCTGTTCGCCGAGCTTGATGCCTGTGTCGAGCCCGTCTTGAGCCTGGGGGAGGCGGTGCGGCATCCGCAGTTGCAGGCGCGGGAAATGGTGACTGAAGTGCCGCGGGGGGATGGTTCGAGCCAGGCGCAGATGGCGTGCCCCTTGAAGTTCTCGCAGGGGTTGCCTGAGCCTCGGCATATTGGCGCGGCGCTTGGCCAGCATACCGATCAGGTGTTGGGGGAGTTGGGGTTCAGTGCGCAGCGGATTGAGGCACTGCGGCGTGCCAAAGTGATTCTGTAGGAGCGGGCTTGCCCGCGAATAGGCCGGCCCAGCCACCACAGTTCCCGCTACTCAATCCGCATTTCCCCACTGTACACCAGGGTATTGCGACACCGCCGACACAAATACCGCCGCCCCTGACGCACCAGGCCATGACGCTGTGCCGAAAACGGGAAATCGCTGTCGGCGCACGGGCACTTGTAGATGTAACGGGTCACGCTACGGCGTTTGACGTCGTAGGTGTGGCAGCGGTTGGGCGGCAGTTCGTAAACACCGCGCATGATCAGTTGCCACTCTTCGCCGTGAGGCTGAATGCGGTCGCCGAACAATTGATGGGCGATCAGGTGCGCGACTTCATGGGCGACGGTCTGCTTGAGAAAATCTTCGGTGTTTTCCCGGTACAACTGCGGGTTGAAACGCAGAAGGTTCTCGTGCAGATGCGCGACACCGGCTTTCTGCCCACGCAGCTTGAGGCTGACCACAGGGCGTTTGAAAGGTCGTTTAAAAAAGGATTCGGCTTGTTGAAAACAGTCTTCGACGCGGATGTTGAGTTGCTCGGGCATGCTTGATGGATCTCCAGATCAGTCGAGTATGCCGCAAGCCCGGGGCCTTGCGAATCGGCGAAGCGCCGAATGGTCTTCAGCGTTCTTTGTGCCTGGGCATTAAAAGGCCGCCTTGCGGCGGCCCTGTGTCGGCAGATCTGATTTTTTTGTGGTGAGCTGTTAATTGGTATAGACCGGCCCCACGCCGAGTCCCCAGACAATCACGGTGAACGCCATGATGGCTACCAGCACCACCAGGCCTACGGCGAGCACCGAACTTGAAAACAGGAAGCCCTCGTCAGATGGAATGTTCATGAAGGTTGGCAGCCCCACGTACAGCAGGTAAACCGTGTAGCAGATGGCTGCCGTGCCGACGACCATCCCCAGCCACAGGTGGGGGTACAGGGCCGCGAGGCCGCCGACGAACAGCGGCGTAGCGGTATAGGTTGCGAACGCGATGCAGCGTGCGAGGCTCGGATTGGCGTCATAGGTGCGGGCCATCCAGTGGATGAACGCACCCATCACCGCTACACCGCCGAGCATCGCCAGGTACGACATGACTGTCATCCATAGTGCGCTTTCCACGGTCAGCATCACCGGGGGGCGATTGCCGATGACCCAGCCCACCTGCGTGGTCCCGATAAAGGCCGAAACCGCCGGTATCGCCGCCAGGATCAGCGTATGGGTCAGGTACATGTGGCTGATACTTTCTTCCTGATCGCCACGAATCTCTTTCCATTCTTGGTCAGGGTGGGTGAAGAGCCCCACTACGTGATGGATCATGCCAGTCACTCCTCTTGTTTTTACCGTCGCCCCCCAGTGGAGCGCCCTACGGGCCAACGTGGCCAAGTAAGTAATAGGTCTGTATGTGAATGCGACCTTATGTCGCAGTATAGGAAGGTCTTAACCCTACAGGGGGTAAGGCTTAGAGCAAATTGCGCTGTAAAGCGCCGGGGTAATCGCTGTTGTATCTGTAGGGCGCGCGATCCGTCGGGGCACTACGCCCTTGAAAGGTTTTTGCGTAAAATGCCCGCCTTTCGTCACACCTCACGGATTTCGCGTCATGGGCACTCTTACGGTCAACCAGAACAAACTGCAAAAGCGCCTTCGCCGACAGGCCGGTGAGGCAGTTGCCGATTTCAACATGATTGAAGACGGTGACAAGGTCATGGTCTGCCTGTCCGGCGGCAAGGACAGCTACACCATGCTTGATGTGCTGATGCACTTGCAGAAGGTCGCGCCGATCAAGTTCGAGATCGTGGCCGTGAACATGGACCAGAAACAGCCGGGTTTCCCCGAGCATGTGCTGCCGGCTTACCTCAAGGAGCTGGGCATCGAGTACCACATCGTCGAGAAAGACACCTACTCGGTGGTCAAGGAGCTGGTTCCGGAAGGCAAGACCACCTGTTCGCTGTGCTCGCGCCTGCGTCGTGGCACGCTCTACACCTTCGCCGACGAAATCGGCGCGACCAAGATGGCCCTCGGTCACCATCGCGACGACATCGTCGAGACGTTCTTCCTGAACATGTTCTTCAACGGCTCGCTCAAGGCCATGCCGCCAAAATTGCGTGCCGATGACGGGCGCAACGTGGTGATCCGCCCGCTGGCCTACTGCAACGAGAAGGACATCCAGGCTTACTCGGACCTCAAGCAGTTCCCGATCATCCCGTGCAACCTCTGCGGCTCCCAGGAAAACCTGCAACGCCAGGTGGTCAAGGAAATGCTGCAAGACTGGGAGCGCAAGACCCCGGGCCGCACCGAAAGCATTTTCCGCAGCCTGCAGAACGTGATCCCGTCGCAACTGGCGGATCGTAACCTGTTCGATTTCACCAGCCTCAAGATCGACGAAAGCGCCGCTTCGCGCTTCGTCAATGTGGTCAACCTCTAAACAAAATTGTGGAAGCGGGCTTGCTCGCGAAGGCGTTGTGTCAGTCGACAACAATGTTGAATGACGCACCGCCTTCGCGAGCAAGCCCGCTCCCACAGGTTTTTGCTTCGTTTTAATTCTTGGGAGAGGGCATGCGCGATTACAAGTGGCTGAACGAATACTGTCTGAACCGCTTCGGTTCGGCCGCTGAACTGGAAGCCCATCTGCCCCTGCCCAAGACCCCGGCGCAATTGCGTAAGATCAGCGATGACCGCTACCTCTCGACCATGGCATTGCGCGTCTTCCGCGCCGGGCTCAAGCACAGCCTGGTGGACGCCAAGTGGCCGGCCTTCGAAGAAGTGTTCTTCAGGTTCGACCCGGAAAAAGTCGTGCTGATGAGCGCCGAGCACCTGGAACGGCTGATGCAGGACACGCGGATCATCCGCCACCTGGGCAAGCTCAAGAGCGTGCCGCGCAATGCCCAGTTCGTGCTGGACGTGGCCCATGAGCAGGGCAGCTTCGGGGCGATGATCGCCGATTGGCCGGTGACCGATATCGTCGGGCTGTGGACCTTGTTGAAAAAACGCGGCCATCAGTTGGGCGGGTTGTCGGCGCCGCGCTTCTTGCGCATGGTTGGCAAGGACACCTTTGTGCCGAGCTACGACGTAGTGGCGGCGTTGAATGCGCAGAAGATCGTCGACAAGGTGCCAACCAGCTTGCGCGACCTGGCATTGGTGCAGGATGTGTTCAACCAGTGGCATGAACAAAGTGGCGGGCGGCCGATGAGCCAGATTTCGATGATGCTGGCTTACACAGTGAATCATTAAGCCGCCCGCAGGCTGGCTCCCACATCACAAAGCTCCTGCGGGAGCCAGCCTGCTGGCGATTGCAATCTCTCAGGCGACGGAGATTTCGCCCTCGCCAGCCAACTTGCGGTTCAACTGATACCGCCACCGCACATACAACAGTGCCGAACAGAACACCGCCAGGCTCGCGGCCATCTCCAGCACGCCGAAGACCTGCCGGTTCGGGTCATAAGCGGCCAATGCGCCCTTGATGAAGTACAGGTTCACCACAAAGCACATCCATGAATGTCCCCGGGCATTGCCGACAATCATGCCCGGCGCCAGCAACAGCAGTGGCACCAGTTCAATCAGCAGGATCACCCACGGCCGCGCACCGTGCAGGTCGGCGACCATCAGGTAGTAAACGCAGAGCAATCCCACCAGGCCAAAAAAACACAGCAGGCTGATAACGCGCATGGCCCGAACCCGTGGTTCGAGCCATTCGATGGCGGGCAGGACCTTCGGCTTCTTGGCCACCCTCAACCCTCCAGTTTCAGTGCAGTCTTGGCCAGGCGCATGCCCAGGGCCCGGCACAGCGCCACTTCATGGGCATCCAGGCCGCTTTTGCCATCGGCACCGGCGTGATGGCTGGCGCCGTATGGCGTACCGCCGCCCTGGGTTTCCAGTAGCGCCGACTCGCTGTAGGGAAGGCCCGTGATCAACATGCCGTGGTGCAACAACGGCAGCATCATCGACAGCAGCGTGGTTTCCTGCCCGCCATGCAGGCTTGCAGTGGAGGTAAACACTCCGGCGGGTTTGCCCACAAGGGCGCCGGTCAGCCACAGGTTGCTGGTGCCGTCGAGAAAGTACTTGAGTGGCGCCGCCATGTTGCCGAAGCGGGTCGGGCTGCCCAGCGCCAGGCCGGCGCAGTTCTTCAGGTCATCGAGGCTTGCGTAGAGCGCGCCTTCCTCCGGGATATCCGGCGACACGGCTTCGCACTCGGTGGAAATCGCCGGTACCGTGCGCAGGCGGGCTTCAAGGCCGGCCTGTTCGACGCCACGGGCAATTTGCCGGGCCATTTCATTGGTCGAGCCGCTGCGGCTGTAATAGAGCACCAGAATGTACGGCGCACTCACGGCAACAACTCCAGGACCTGCTCTGGCGGACGGCCGATGATGGCCTTGTCACCGACTTCGAGAATCGGTCGCTCCATCAGTTTCGGGTGGGCGGCGATGGCAGCGATCAACTGCGCCTCGCTCAGGCTGCTGTCGGCCAGGTTCAGGGCCTTGTATTCGTCTTCGCCGGTGCGCAGCAGTTGGCGGGCACTGATCCCGAGTTTGCCCAGCAGGCTCTGGATTTGCGCGGCGTCCAGCGGCGTTTCCAGGTAGCGGACCACCGTCGGGGTCAGGCCGCGGGCTTCTATGAGTTCGAGCGCACCGCGGGATTTCGAGCAGCGCGGGTTGTGATAAAGCGTCAGATCGGTCATGAGCGGGTCGCATCTTGCGTAAGGTGGCGGCTATTCTAACTGGGCAGCGCGTAATCCTGAACCTTGGCAGGCGATGGGGCGCACGCGCATTCAATTCTGGACAAGGAACATGACATGACAAGGCGACTGGCAGCGGCATTGACGATTATCGGGGCGTTGATGCTGGGGGGCTGCGGTAACGACTACGGGATCGATCAGAACGGACAGAAGGTCGCCGCCGAGCGCCTGGACGGCAAGTGGCTGGTAATCAATTACTGGGCCGAATGGTGCGGGCCGTGCCGTACCGAGATTCCGGAGTTGAACACACTGGCCGAGCAACTCAAGGACAAGAAGATCGGCGTGTTCGGGGTCAACTTCGACAATGTGCAGGGCGAAGAGCTGAAAAGTGCCAGCGAGAAACTCGGCATCAAGTTCACCGTGCTGGTGCAGGACCCTTCCGAGTTGTTCGATCTGCCGCGCAGTGAGGCGTTGCCGGTGACCTACATCATCGATAACAAGGGCAAGGTGCGGGAACAATTGATGGGCGAGCAGACGGCGGCGGGGGTGGTGGCCAAGCTCGAAGCTTTGCAGGCGACTAACTGATGATCGTTCCCGCGATCTGCGTGGGAACGATCATCCAGGCGGGATCAACCCTCTTCCAGCCACCAGCGTAGCGGCTTGCCTTCAGCAGGCCAGAAACGCATCTGGTCGATCGACGAGACGTCCCAGCGCTGCACGCCTTCCAGTGCCTGGAGGAAGCGTTTTTCCTGCTCCATCAGGGCCGGCGCACAGAGTTTGCGGGTGCTGCCGATCTTGCCGAAGCTCAGCTTGTGGCCTTCCAGGGTGTACGGCGCGAACCAGTGGTTGCAGCCGCCGTTGCCGTAGGCGCGACCGTCTTCACCCAGGGTGATGGTCAGGTGGCTGTAATCCATCAACGGACGTTCGCCGATCCATTCCAGGATGTAGCTGCGGTTTTGTTCAAGTTGCACCGGTTCGGCGGCGCAGCCCAGCAGGCTTGCACCCACCATCGCGGTCAGAGCGAGGCGTTTCATCACGCAGACTCCTGGCATTTTGGGCACAGGTGCTTGTCACCCACGGTGGTCCAGCCCAGCTCGGCAATCCGCGCGGTGGCGGCAGGCTTTTCGGCCTTGTTGCCCAGCTTGGCGTCAACAGCGAACTCGAAACTCAGCTCCTTGGCGCAGCTGTCGCAGTTCACCTGCCAGGTATGGATCGCCAGTTCGCCGAACACCGGGCCACTGGCCACTGCGACCCATTGACCCGGCGGATTGATCAGGTGGCGAACCGTTTCGACGGTCAGGCGCATGGACAAGTCCTTGGCGCCCTTGAGGGTCACGACCAGCACGTCGTTGTTACGAATCGAGCCGCCGTTGCCGGTGACCTGATAACGCCCCGGCACCAGGGCGCGGCATTCGGTGAGGGTGTGTTGCGGGTTCATCAGGGTGTAGCGGAAATCGTGTTCGACCATGGGTCCTCCAAATATGCGCGATATGCTAGCACGGGCATACGCGCAGCATGGTGCGGGCATATGACCTTCGATCAGGTTCAACCACCCTCGACCTGATTCTCCGGGGCCCCGGCCGTCCAGGCCGCGATGTTCTGCAAGGTGGTCGCGGCAATCGCGCCCAAGGCTTCACGGGTCAGGAAAGCCTGGTGCGCCGTGACGATCACGTTGGGGAAGGTCAGCAACCGTGCCAATACGTCGTCCTGCAACGGCAGATCGGAGCGGTCCTCGAAAAACAATTGGGCTTCTTCTTCGTACACATCCAGTCCCAAATAACCGAGTTGACCGCTCTTCAAAGCATCGATCAGCGCAGGGGTGTCGACCAGGCCGCCGCGGCCGGTATTGATCAGCATGGTGCCTGGCTGCATGTGCGCCAGGGATTGGCGGTTGATCAAATGCTTGCTCTGCTCGTTGAGCGGACAGTGCAGGCTGATGATCTGCGACTCGGCAAGGAGCTGTGGCAAGTCCAGGTAGCGGGCGCCAAGGGCTTCGACCTGCGGGTTGGGGAACGGATCGTAGGCCAGCAGTTGGCAGCCGAACCCATTCATGATTTTCGCGAAGGTCGCGCCGATCTGCCCGGTGCCGACCACGCCGACGGTCTTGCCCACCAGGTCGAACCCCGTCAGCCCGTGCAGGCTGAAATCCCCTTCGCGGGTGCGGTTGTAGGCGCGGTGCAAGCGGCGGTTGAGTGCCAGGATCAGGGCGACGGCATGCTCGGCCACGGCGTGGGGCGAATAGGCCGGGACGCGCACGATCGCCAGCCCCAGGCGCTTCGCTGCCGCGAGGTCGACATGGTTGTAGCCCGCCGAGCGCAGGGCGATCAGGCGTGTACCGCCTGCGGCCAGGCGTTCGAGTACCGGGGCGCCGAGGTCGTCATTGATGAAGGCGCAGACCACCTCGTGATGCTCGGCCAATGCGACGGTATCGAGGCTCAGGCGTGCCGACTGAAAGTGCAATTCGATACCGGGCGGCAGATTGGCGGCGAGAAAGCTGTCGCGGTCGTAGGTCTGGCTGCTGAATAGAATCGTGCGCATGGGTTCTCCCTGAATGTCCTGGCGTTTCGCACCTACATTATTCGCCCATGCATCGTCGGGCGCCTTGCGCTGCATCAGGCGTTGATGCGTGCCTGGGCGGCCAGGCGATTGATCGCCCGGTCGAGATCCTCAAGCGCGCCGAAGGCCTTCGGGTCTTTCTGCTTGAGCAGGGTTTCACTGCGTTGGCAGGCGGCGCGCAGTTGCGGCACGCCGCAATAGCGGGTCGCGCCGTGCAGGCGATGGACCCGCTCGATCAGGGCGTTGTGGTCATTGCTTTGCTGGGCCTGGCGGATGGCTTCGCGGTCGGCTTCCAGCGACGCCAGCAGCATTGCCAGCATGTCGGCTGCCAGGTCGGCCTTGCCAGCTGCCAGGCGCAAGCCTTCTTCGTGATCGAGCACCTGCAACTCGTAGGTGCTGCCGTGGCTGTCGCCTGCGCGCTCCGGCGATTGGTTGCGCAGTGCCAGCCCGCTCCATTTGAGGACCACTTGCGCCAGTTGCCGCTCGCTGATCGGCTTGGTCAGGTAATCGTCCATGCCGCTTTGCAGCAACGCGCGTTTTTCGTTGGCCATGGCATGCGCGGTGAGGGCCACGATCGGCAGAGGCGTGCAATGCCGCTCGCTTTCCCATTGGCGGATCGCTTCGGTGCTTTGGCGCCCGTCCATGCCGGGCATCTGCACGTCCATCAGCACCAGGTCGAACGTCTCGTTCTGCACCGCCTTGATCGCCGCATAACCGCTTTCCACGGCGAGTACCTTGGCGCCCATGTCTTCGAGCAGGGTTTGCACCAGCAGCAAATTGGCCGGGTTGTCGTCGACGCACAGCACCTTCGGCGCGCGGCTGGACACCGGCTCGTTGGATTCGCTGCGCAACTGCCGCGGGTTGACCAGGTCGGACAGTGCGCGCCGCAGCTTACGGGTACAGGCCGGTTTGGCCTGGAGCTGGCTGTGGGGGTTGGGCACCGACAGGTGGAACAGCGTCTGTTCCGTGGTGGGGCACAACACCAGCACTTTGCAGCCCAGGTGCTCGAGGTCCCAGATGTGCTGGTTGAGACGTTCCGGAGGCATGTCGTTGCTGGTGATCCCCAGCACCGCAAGCTCGATCGCCTGATCGGTCTGGTGTGCGCCGGTGACGCCGTTGGTCAGGCTCTCCAGGGTATTGAACGGGGTGACGTCCAGGCCGCAGTCTTCCAGTTGATGCTGCAACGCCTGGCGCGCCAGCTCATGGTTTTCCAGCACTGCAACCCGCCGCCCGAGCAGTGGCGCGCTCGGCAAATCTTCGGCATCGTCGCGGGTCTTGGGCAGGTTCAGGCTGATCCAGAATTCCGATCCTTCGCCCGGCGTGCTATCGACGCCAATTTCGCCACCCATTTGTTCGATCAGACGCTTGGAGATCACCAACCCCAGGCCGGTGCCGCCGGGTTGCCGCGACAGCGAGTTATCGGCCTGGCTGAAAGCCTGGAACAGCGCGCGTACATCCTGGTTCGACAGGCCGATGCCGGTGTCCTGGACGCTGATGCGCAATTGCACGCTGTCTTCGTGCTCTTCCTCGAGCATGGCCCGGGCGACGATGGTGCCCTCGCGGGTGAACTTGATCGCGTTGCTGACCAGGTTGGTCAGGATCTGCTTGAGCCGCAACGGATCACCCACCAGCGACAGGGGCGTGTCGCGATAGACCAGGCTGATCAGCTCCAGCTGTTTGGCGTGGGCGGCCGGGGCGAGGATGGTCAACGTGTCCTGCAGCAGGTCTCGCAGATTGAACGGAATATGGTCGAGCACCAGCTTGCCGGCCTCGATCTTCGAAAAGTCGAGGATCTCGTTGATGATCCCCAGCAGGCTGTCGGCGGATTTTTCGATGGTGCCCAGGTAATCGAGCTGGCGCGGGGTCAGTTCACTTTTTTGCAGCAGGTGGGTGAAGCCAAGGATGCCGTTGAGCGGCGTGCGAATTTCATGGCTCATATTGGCCAGGAACTCGGACTTGATCCGGCTCGCCTCCAGCGCTTCCATGCGTGCAAGGTCAAGTTCGATATTCTGGATCTCGATGGTCTCGAGATTCTGGCGCACGTCCTCGGTGGCCTGGTCGATGCTGTGTTGCAGTTCTTCCTGGGCATTCTGCAGGGTGCCGGCCATGCGATTGATGCCGGAGGCCAATTCATCCAGCTCCTGGCTGCCCAGAGGCGGCAGGCGGGTTTCCAGGTGACCGTCCTTGAGTTGCGCCACGGCTTGTTTGATCTGGGTCAGCGGCCGATTGATCGTGCGGCCCATACGCAAGGCCAGCAACGCTGCGCCTCCGAGGCCAGCGCCGATCATCAGCAGGCTGGCGAACAGGCTGCGGTAGCCGCGCAGCAACATGCCGGTGTGGGACAGCTCGAGTTCGACCCAGCCCAGCAGGCGGTCGGCTTCGTCAGGGATCACGTCGCCCGCCAGGTTGCGGTGTTTGCCGAATACCGGCAGCAGATAACGCGTTGCTTCGCTGCCACTGCGGCGCAGCATTCGAGAGTCACCGCCCATTGGCGCCTGGGTCAGCATGATCGGCCCGGCGTGGGCCAGGGGCGTGCGATCTGGCGCAAGGAACGTCACGGCGCGCACGTCCGGTTGTTCCAGGGACTGGGTGGCGATACGTTCCAGCAGCTCGTTGTTGTTATGCCCCATGGCGGGCGCCACCAGCGGCGCCAGTTGCTCGGCGATCATTTCGCCACGCTGCAGGAGTTGGGTTTGCAGGTCCGATTGCTGCATCCAGGTGAAATAACCGCCCAGGACCAATGCCATGAGGCTGGTCGGCAGCAACGTCAGCAGCAGCACGCGGCCTTTGATTCCCAGTTTCGTCAGCACGCCTCTCTCCTGCAACCGGCTATTTATCGGGCTGCGCATGCGTCCGGCACGCGCCACTTGCGCAGTGTAGCGATTTGCAAGCGGGCGATCCTCGATAATTCATGTCGTCACTCGTCGGTTGCTCGTGCGCTTTTGTGCCCTGCGCAAACCCTCGGGTTGCCCCGGACGAAGCAATCTTGAATAATTAACGACTGAGAATTATTTGCAGATGCTAATGACGACCATCAACGCAGGCCATCCCCGAATCCTCTCCATCGAAGACGACCTCGTACTCGGTGCCTATGTTCATGAACATCTGGGCCGCAGCGGTTTCCAGGTGACTTGGTGCCAGAACGGCCAGGAAGGTCTGGACATTGCACGCAAGCAAGCCTTCGATGTGGTGTTGATGGACATCCTGTTGCCGGGGCTGGACGGGCTGGCGGTGCTGACGCAACTGCGCCGCAGCCATTCCACCCCGGTGCTGCTGATGTCGGCCCTCGGCGCCGAGGCCGACCGCATCAGCGGCTTCCGCCTGGGGGCCGATGATTACCTGCCCAAACCCTTCAGCATGGCCGAGTTGCGCGTGCGCATCGAAGCCATCCTGCGCCGGGTGGCACTCGATCGCCGACCGACGCCGGTGGCGATGGTAGCCGAGGTGGACAGTCTGCGTTTCGACGACGAACACTGCGACGTTTTTTATCGCCAGCAACCTGCCGGCCTGACCCGCAGTGAGTATCGCCTGCTAGAGACCCTGAGCCGCAGCGTCGATGAAGTGTTGAGCAAGGCCTTCCTTTATCAGCAGGTGCTGCAGCGCGGTTATGCCGCCCACGATCGCAGCCTGGACATGCACATCAGCCAGATTCGCCGCAAACTCAAGGCCATTGGCTATACCGAGCGGGAGGTGCGCACGGTCTGGGGCAAGGGCTACAGCCTGAGTGCCGTCGATGAAATGTAACTTGCCGGGCCGGCATTCGCTGTTCTGGAAACTGGCCTGCCTGCTGGTGGCGTTCTGCCTGCTGATGATCTGGTTGAGCTGGTCCTGGGGCCGCTACATGGAACAGCGCAATCAGTTCCTGTCGGACTTGGCCCGAGGCACCCTGACGCGTTATGCCGCGGAGGCGGAGCAGGCGTGGCAACAGCGCCGGACCGATGGGGTCGATGAGTGGCTGCAGACCATGCATCACCGGGAACAGAGTTGGGTCGGAGTCATCGGCGGGGATCTGCAGTCCTTGAGCAGCTTTGCGCTGACCGACGATGAAATAGAACACCTGACGTTTCTGCGCGGCCTGGACTGGCCCATCCACAAGAAAGGCCGGCCGTGGATGCGGGTGCCGTTTCCCGGCGACCCTTCCGTCGGCAGCCTGGTGATCGAACTGCCACAACGATTCGTGCCCGGACGCTACCGGGTGTTCTGGCGGGTGATCACCAACGGGGTCATTCCCGGGTTGTTCACCTTGCTGTTGTGCGTCGGCCTGTACCGCTTGCTGGTGGTGCCGCTCAATCACCTGCGTGAACAGGCCAACGCCTGGCGTGCCGATCAGCTCAATGTGCGACTGTCGCGCCGCACCACCAATCGCGCCGACGAACTGGGGGAGCTGGGCAGGGCGTTCGATCACATGTCCGAACGCCTGCAAAGCACCGTGGCGCTGCAGCAGCAACTGTTGCGCGACCTGTCCCATGAATTGCGCACGCCGTTGAGCCGCCTGCGGGTGGCCAGCGAAAGCGAGCAGGGCCTTGAGCAATTGCGCGAGCGCATCGGCCGCGAGGTCGATGGCATGCAGCGGCTGGTGGAAGACACACTGCAACTGGCCTGGCTCGACACGGAACGCACGCGATTGCCCGACGAAGCGATCCAGGTCCAGGCCTTGTGGGAAATGCTCACGGAAAACGCCTGCTACGAAAGTTGCTGGCCGGACGGGCAGTTGCAATGTTCGGTGGACGCCTCCTGCTGGGTGCGCGGCCACCTCAATACCCTGGCCCAGGCCCTGGAAAACATGCTGCGCAATGCGATCCGACATTCGCCCAAGGGTGGCGTGGTCACCCTAGGCGGGCGACGCGATGGCGATTACTGGCACCTGTGGATGGACGATCAGGGTGGCGGGGTGGCGGAAGCGGATCTGGAGCGCATCTTCCTGCCCTTTACCCGGCTCGACGGTTCGCGCCCGGGGAATGGTGGGTTCGGTTTGGGCTTGAGCATCGCCAGGAATGCGGTGCAACGACAGGGCGGCAAGCTCTGGGCGCAGAACACCGGCAGCGGGTTGCGGATGAACATGCGCTTGGTGGCGGACGATGGAACTCTCAGCGATGACGCCCTCGCCAGCACACTATCCCATCCACAATCGCTCTGATTCGCAAGGAGGCGCAAGCGGCTTCATGTCCTGTCTTGTGAACCCGCCTTATTCCCACAAGCCATAAGCACCGCACTTTGCGTGATATGGCCTTCGCAGGTTTGCCGGTATGATAGGCGCCCCCGCAGTCTGGATTGCGAATACGCCATGACCTTGCAGTACCCAACCATCGCCGATTGCGTCGGCAACACTCCGCTGGTCCGTTTGCAGCGCCTGCCCGGCGCCACCAGCAATACCCTTTTGCTCAAGCTCGAGGGGAACAACCCGGCGGGTTCGGTCAAGGACCGTCCGGCGCTGTCGATGATCACCCGCGCCGAGTTGCGCGGACAGATCCACGCCGGTGATACGTTGATCGAAGCGACTTCCGGTAATACCGGGATTGCGCTGGCGATGGCTGCCGCGATCAAGGGTTACAAGATGATCCTGATCATGCCGGACAACTCCAGCGCCGAACGCAAGGCAGCGATGACCGCCTATGGCGCCGAGTTGATCCTGGTCAGCCAGGAAGAGGGCATGGAAGGTGCCCGTGACCTCGCCCAGCGCATGGAGGCCGAAGGCCGTGGCAAGGTGCTTGACCAGTTCGCCAACGGTGACAACCCCGAGGCGCACTACACCACCACCGGTCCGGAAATCTGGCGCCAGACCCAGGGCACCATCACCCATTTTGTCAGCTCCATGGGAACCACCGGCACGATCATGGGCGTCTCGCGCTACTTGAAAGAGCAGAGCGACCACGTGCAGATCATCGGCCTGCAACCGATGGAAGGCTCGGCCATTCCCGGCATCCGCCGCTGGCCGCAGGAATACCTGCCGAAGATCTACCAGGCCGAGCGCGTCGACCGCATCGTCGACATGGCGCAAAGCGAAGCCGAAGACGTCACCCGGCGTCTGGCCCGCGAGGAAGGCATCTTCTGTGGCGTGTCCTCGGGCGGGGCGGTGGCAGCGATGCTGCGCCTGTCCAAAGAAGTTGAAAACGCGGTGATCGTCGCGATCATCTGCGACCGTGGCGACCGATATCTGTCGACCGGCATTTTCGACGCGCCCAACTGATGGCCAAGCACGAGAGAGGCCTGCGCTTCCAACCCACCGGCGGCAGCAAGGCCCCGCAAGTCCCGACCGGCAAAAAGCAGCGCCTGAACATCGAGCGCCTGGCCAATGACGGTCGTGGTATCGCGTTTTTCGAAGGTCGCACCTGGTTCGTCATCGGCGCACTGGCCGGTGAGGAGGTCGAGGCGCGGGTGCTCGGCGCCCACGGCAAAGTGGTCGAGGCGCGTACCGAGCGAGTATTCAAGGCCAGCGAACTGCGCCGCCCCGCACCTTGCGCCCACGCCGGCCGTTGCGGCGGCTGCAGCGTGCAACACTTGCCCCACAACGAACAACTCGCCCTGAAACAGCGCATGCTCGCCGAGCAATTGTCCAAGGTCGCAGGTGTCGAGCCCGAAGAGTGGGCTGCACCATTAAGCGGTCCGGAATTCGCTTACCGCCGTCGCGCCCGAGTGGCCGTGCGCTGGGACATGAAGGCGAAAAAACTCGAAGTCGGTTTTCGCGCCGCCGGCAGCCAGGACATTGTCGGCATCGATGATTGCCCGGTACTGGTACAGCCCTTGCAACCGATCATGGCCCGCTTGCCGCAAATGCTGCGGCGTTTGAGCAAGCCGCAAGCCCTGGGTCACGTGGAGTTGTTCAGCGGTTCATCGCTGGCGGTATTGCTGCGTCACATGGCGCCGTTGTCCGAAAGCGACATGACCATCCTCAAGGAGTTCTGCGCGTTCCATGAAGCCCAGTTGTGGTTGCACGGTGAAGGCGAGCCGCATCCGGTCGAGGCTGACCAGTCCTTGGGTTATCGTCTTGAGCAGTGGGATCTGAACCTGGCGTACCGGCCTGGAGATTTCATCCAGGTCAATGCCGGAGTCAACGAAGCGATGGTCGCCCAGGCGCTCGACTGGTTGAAACCAAAAGCCGATGAGCGTGTTCTCGATCTATTCTGTGGGTTGGGTAACTTTGCCTTGCCGTTGGCCAAAGCCGTTCGCGAAGTCGTGGCGGTGGAGGGGGTGCAGGTGATGGTCGATCGCGCCGCCGCGAATGCGATCAGCAACAATCTGCATAACGCTAAATTTTTTCAGGCCGATTTATCCCAGCCTTTGACCGATGCCGAATGGGCCGGCGAAGGCTTTTGTGCGGTACTCTTGGACCCACCGCGTGACGGCGCTTTCGAGGTCGTGCGCAAGCTCAAGTCCCTGGGGGCCGAGCGATTGGTGTATGTGTCGTGCAACCCTGCAACCCTGGCGCGCGACACGGTCGAATTGATCAAGCAGGGCTACCGGTTAAAACGTGCCGGGATTCTCGATATGTTTCCTCAGACGGCACATGTCGAGGCCATGGCGTTATTTGAAGCGAGCTAGGATGCTCGTCTGGTCCGACTGGCCCGCCCGTGCAGCCGCGTACCAGCCCGACGTGGGCTCATGGGCAACGAAGGTCAGCGATTTGACGCATTGAATCTGCGTCGTAGGGAAGGTAAGCAAGATGGTACAGGTGAGAGCACACCAGCCGATCAACACCGACGGCAGTATCAATCTCGAGGCTTGGCTCGATCATGCGGTCAGTGTCGATCTGGCACTGGATCGCGAAGCCTTGAAGGAAGCCTGCGAGTTCGCTCGCGAGGCCGAACAACAAGCCAATGCGGCTAAGAATCTGTGGACCGAAGGCAACTCGAGTTTCCGCACCGGCCTTGAGATCGCCGAGATCCTCGCCGACCTCAAGCTCGACCAGGATTCGCTGGTGGCCGCGGTGTTGTACCGGGGCGTGCGCGAAGGCCAGATCCCGTTGCCCACCGTCAGCCAGCGCTTCGGCCCGGTGGTCGCCAAACTGATCGACGGCGTGCAGCGCATGGCGGCGATCAGCGATAGCCTGAGCCCGCGCAAATCCATGGTGATGGGCACCCAGGGCCAGGTGGAAAACCTGCGCAAGATGCTCGTGGCCATGGTCGACGACGTGCGCGTGGCCCTGATCAAGCTGGCCGAACGTACCTGCGCGATCCGTGCGGTGAAGACCGCGGACGACGAGAAGCGCAACCGCGTGGCCCGCGAGGTCTTCGACATCTACGCGCCCCTGGCCCACCGCCTGGGTATCGGTCACATCAAGTGGGAGCTGGAGGACTTGTCCTTCCGCTACCTCGAGCCCGACCAGTACAAGCAGATCGCCAAGCTGTTGCATGAGCGGCGACTGGATCGCGAACGCTTCATCAGCGACGTGATGAGCCAGCTGAAGAACGAATTGCAGGCCACCGGCGTCGATGCCGACATCAGTGGCCGGGCCAAGCACATCTATTCGATCTGGCGCAAAATGCAGCGCAAGGGCCTGGAGTTCAGCCAGATCTACGACGTGCGCGCCGTGCGGGTGCTGGTGCCGGAAATGCGCGACTGCTACACCGCGCTCGGCATTGTCCACACCTTGTGGCGACACATCCCGAAAGAGTTCGACGACTACATCGCCAACCCGAAAGAGAACGGCTACCGCTCATTGCATACCGCGGTGATCGGGCCTGAGGGCAAGGTGCTGGAGGTGCAGATCCGCACCCACGCCATGCATGAAGAGGCCGAGCTGGGCGTGTGCGCGCACTGGCGCTACAAGGGTACCGACGTCAAGTCCGGCTCCAATCACTACGAAGAGAAAATCTCCTGGCTGCGTCAGGTGCTCGAATGGCACGAAGAGCTGGGTGACATTGGCGGGCTGGCCGAACAGTTGCGGGTCGATATCGAACCTGACCGGGTCTACATCTTTACCCCGGACGGTCACGCCATCGATTTGCCCAAGGGCGCGACGCCGCTGGACTTTGCCTACCGCGTCCACACCGAGATCGGCCACAACTGCCGCGGCGCCAAGATCAACGGGCGCATCGTGCCGCTCAACTACAGCCTGCAGACCGGTGAACAGGTCGAGATCATCACCAGCAAGCACGGCACGCCGAGCCGCGACTGGCTGAACCCTAACCTGGGCTACATCACCACCTCGCGGGCGCGGGCGAAGATTGTCCACTGGTTCAAGCTGCAGGCGCGCGACCAGAACGTCGCCGCCGGCAAGACCCTGCTCGAGCGCGAACTCAACCGCCTCGGTCTGCCGCAGGTTGATTTCGAGAAGCTGGCCGACAAGGCCAACATGAAAACCGCCGAAGACATGTTTGCCGCCTTGGGTGCGGGTGACCTGCGCCTGGCGCAACTGGTCAACCTGGCGCAGCAACTGGTCGAGCCGGAACGCGGAAACGAACAGCTGGAACTGATTCCACGCAAGGCCACCGGCTACAAGCCAGGCAAGCGTGGCGACATTCAGATTCAGGGCGTGGGCAACCTGATGACCCAGATGGCGGGTTGCTGCCAGCCACTGCCGGGGGATGCGATCGTGGGCTACATCACCCAGGGCCGCGGCGTGAGCATCCACCGCCAGGACTGTGCCTCGGTGCTGCAGTTGGGCGGGCGCGAGCCAGAGCGGATCATTCAGGTCAGCTGGGGCCCGGTACCGGTGCTCACCTATCCGGTGGACATCGTCATTCGTGCCTACGACCGTTCCGGATTGCTGCGTGACGTCTCGCAGGTGCTGCTCAACGAGCGGATCAACGTGCTGGCGGTCAATACTCGCTCGAACAAGGAGGACAACACCGCGCTGATGTCCCTGACCATCGAGATTCCGGGGCTGGACGCGCTTGGGCGGTTGCTTGGGCGGATTTCCCAGCTGCCGAACATCATCGAAACCCGGCGTAATCGCACACCGTGAAATCAGCACCGATCCAATGTGGGAGCGGGCTTGCTCGCGAAGAGGGCCTGTCAGTCGACATCAATGTTGTCTGGCAAACCGCTTTCGCGAGCAAGCCCGCGCCCACAGGGAAGTCCTGTGATGAGAGGGATTGATGTTCAGCCTTGAAGATCTGTTGCACCTGATGAATCGCCTGCGCGACCCGCAGTACGGTTGCCCATGGGACATCAAGCAAACCTACGCGACCATCGTCCCGCACACCCTCGAGGAAGCCTATGAAGTCGCCGATGCCATCGAGCGCGGTGACTTCGATCACCTGCAGGGTGAGTTGGGCGACCTGCTGTTCCAGGTGGTTTACTACAGCCAGCTGGCCCGGGAAGAAGGGCGCTTCGAGTTCGCTGGCGTGGTCGACGGCATCACGCGCAAGTTGATTCGCCGTCATCCGCACGTATTCCCCACGGGCGACCTGTACGCGCCAATGGATGTCCCGCGCTTGAGTGAGGAACAGGTCAAGCAGCGCTGGGAAGAGATCAAGGCCGAGGAGCGCGCGGAAAACTCCAGCGCACCGCAACAGCTGTCCTTGCTCGATGATGTCCCGGCAGCATTGCCGGCGTTGTCGCGCTCGGCAAAATTGCAGAAGCGCGCAGCGCAGGTCGGTTTCGACTGGCCCGATGCCTTGCCGGTGCTTGATAAAGTCCGTGAAGAACTCGATGAAGTCCTTGAGGCCATGGCGGAAAACGATCCAGAGGCCGTGGCCGACGAGATCGGCGATCTGCTGTTTTCCGTGGTCAATCTGGCCAGGCATCTCAAGGTCGACCCGGAAACCGCGCTGCGTGGCGCCAACGGCAAGTTCGAACGACGCTTCCGTTTTATCGAACAGGCATTGCGCGACACCCACCGTCCCATGGAAGATTGCACCCTCGAAGAGTTGGACGCCCTGTGGGGTGAAGCCAAACGCCAGGAAAAGAATGTGCCCAGCTGCGGTTGAGCAGTTGCCTAAGTGAGTAATAAGCACCATGAGCATTTCCCTTCGCGACCAGTTGCTCAAAGCAGGGCTGGTCAACCAGAAGCAGGCCAAGCAGGTCAGCAAAGACAAACAGAAGCAGCAGCGCCTGGCCCACAAGGGTCAGATCGAACTCGATGACTCCCAGCAGCGTGCGGCCCAGGAAGCCATGGCCGAGAAGGTCAAGCGCGATCAGGAGCTCAACCGTCTGCAGCAGGAGAAGGCCGAGGCGAAAGCCCGCGCTGCCCAGGTCAAGCAATTGATCGAAGCCACGCGCCTGCCGAAGCTGACGACCGAGGACTACTACAACTTCGTCGACGACAAGAAGGTCAAGCGCCTCTCGGTCAACACCCTGATGCGCAACAAGCTGAGCAACGGTTCGCTGGCCATCGTGCATCACGCCGGAGGCTATGAAGTGATCCCCCGGGAAGCGGCCCTGAAGATCCAGGAGCGCGATCCGCAGCGTATCGTGCAGCTGAATGTACAGACCGAAGAAGTCGCTGCCGAGGACGATCCGTACGCGGCCTATCAGATCCCTGACGATCTGATGTGGTAAGCGGTCTACGGCTGCAATAACGACAAACCCCGCTCATGGCGGGGTTTGTCGTTTTCAATGCGGTCATTGCTCAGGCGGAGCGTAATTCTCGTTGCTGCTCCAGGATTTCCAGTTCGGCCTTGTAGCTGTGGGCGTCAGTCTCGGAGTGGAACATCCCGACCAGCAAGTCTTGTTGGTACACATCCCAGATCCGGATGCCGGCGGCTACGCCTTCATGGGACATGTGTGAATCGTCGCGTTCAGTTACTTTTACAGTCATCTGCTAGCTCCAATCTCTGTTTATCTGCAGCAAGGCATGTGCAGGACTCTGTTATAGGGTTTGGTAGCTTGCTAAGTAAACGACTGCGTTTGGAAAGGGAATCTTGCAAAAACGGCAACTGTCCTGCAGCCCACGGAAACCGCGACATTCAGTCGCAGGTCCTGAAGTTTCATGACAAAAGCTTCATCTTCATGCCCAAGGCCTGTGGGCAAAACGCTGACCCTGTGGGAGCGGCGGTTCGACGATTCGACTTGCTCATGAAGACGGAGTCTCAGGCTCCATCAATGTTGAATGTGCAGCCGCCTTCGCGAGCAAGCCCGCTCCCACATGGCGCGCAGTGTTGGTCCATTCACTGAAGGCAAAAAAAAAACGCCCCGAACCAGTCGGGGCGTTTTCATGTGCGGCTCAGCAGCGGGGAATTACTTGCCTTCCCAGCGCTTCAGTACCAGCGTGGCGTTGGTGCCGCCGAAGCCGAAGCTGTTGCTCATCACGGTGTTGATGGTGGCGTTTTCGCGGGTCTTGGTCAGCACCGGCAGGTCGGCCACTTCAGGGTCCAGTTCGTCGATGTTGGCGGAGCCGGCAATGAAGTTGCCTTCCATCATCAGCATGCAATAGATCGCTTCGTGAACGCCGGCGGCGCCCAGGGAGTGACCCGACAGGCTCTTGGTGGAGCTGATGGCCGGAGCCTTGTCGCCGAACACTTCACGCACGCCTTTCATTTCCGCGACGTCGCCGACCGGAGTCGAAGTGCCGTGGGTATTCAGGTAGTCGATCGGGGTGTCGACGGTGGACAGCGCCTGCTGCATGCAGCGGATCGCGCCTTCGCCACTTGGGGCAACCATGTCGTAGCCGTCGGACGTCGCGCCATAACCAACGATTTCCGCGTAGATCTTCGCACCGCGGGCCAGGGCGTGTTCCAGCTCTTCAACCACGACCATGCCGCCGCCGCCAGCGATGACGAAACCGTCACGGTCGGCGTCGTAGGCGCGGGAAGCTTGTTCCGGGGTGTCGTTACGCTTGCTGGACAGTGCGCCCATGGCGTCGAACAGGAACGACTGGCTCCAGTGCTCTTCTTCACCGCCGCCGGCGAAGACGATGTCCTGCTTGCCCATCTGGATCTGTTCCATGGCGGTACCGATGCAGTGAGCACTGGTGGCGCAGGCAGAAGCGATGGAGTAGTTCAGGCCCTTGATCTTGAACGGCGTGGCCAGGCAGGCGGAAACGGTGCTGCTCATGGTCCGCGTTACACGGTATGGGCCAACGCGCTTGACGCCTTTTTCGCGCAGGATGTCCAGCGCTTCCATCTGGTTCAGCGTCGATGCACCACCGGAACCGGCGATCAGGCCGGTACGCGGGTTGGAAACCTGCTCTTCGGTCAGGCCGGAGTCAGCGATGGCGTCTTTCATGGCCAGGTAGGCGTATGCCGCCGCGTGGCCGACGAAGCGATAGATCTTGCGATCGATCAGTTCTTCAAGGTTGAGGTCAATGGAGCCGGAAACCTGGCTACGCAGACCCATTTCGGCATATTCCGGGTTGAACCGGATGCCAGGGCGGCTTGCACGCAGGTTAGCGGAGACGGTCTCTTTGTCATTGCCCAGGCACGAAACAATGCCCAGACCAGTGATAACGACGCGGCGCATGCGGATAACCCTTAGAAGTTGTCAGTGGAGGTGAACACGCCGACCCGGAGGCCTTCGGCGGTGTAGATTTCGCGACCGTCGACAGTCACCGAACCGTCGGCGATGGCCAGGTTCAGCTTGCCTTTGAGGACACGCTTGATATGAATGTTATAGGTGACTTTCTTGGCAGTCGGCAGGACCTGGCCGAAGAATTTCACTTCGCCAGAACCCAGCGCACGACCGCGGCCCGGCAGACCTTGCCAGCCCAGGAAGAAGCCGACCAGTTGCCACATGGCGTCGAGGCCCAGGCAGCCCGGCATCACCGGATCGCCTTCGAAGTGACAGGCGAAGAACCACAGGTCCGGAGTGATATCCAGCTCGGCGACCAACTCACCTTTGCCGTACTTGCCACCTTCTTCGCTGATCAGGGTGATGCGATCGACCATCAGCATGTTCGGGGCGGGCAGTTGCGCGTTACCTGGGCCGAACAGCTCACCGCGACTGCAGCGCAGCAGGTCTTCCCGGGTAAAGGCGTTTTGTTTGGTCATGCGAGCTCCTCAATAGTCCCATGCGGCAGGTGGGGCAAATCTTCCCGGCCGATCGAAGCGTTCATGCCTCGAACCGGCAGCCTACTCATAGACTATTGCGTTGTAGTGAAAGTCACAGCACCAAGGACATGAATGTACACTTGTGCACTGAAATTTTTAATCAAGCCCAATTTCGGACTTGTACGGGTGCCTAAGACTGCCGCACTTTCGCCTTTCACGCCAGTCGCAGATGCTCGAAAGGCCTGTACTACTGCACCCATCGCTGCAGAATTTGCTGTAGATCGGTTCGTTTGAAGGGCTTGGCCAGGTAATCGTTCATTCCTGCCGACAGGCAGGCTTCCCGATCACCCTGCAAGGCGTTGGCTGTCAGGGCGATGATCGGCAAGTCGGTGCAACCGGGCAGTTCACGGATCTGGCGAGTGGCTTCATAGCCGTCGATGACCGGCAGTCGGCAGTCCATCAGTATCGCTTCGAAAATCAGGCTCTCGGCACTGCGCACAGCCTGTGCGCCATCGGCGGCGACGCTGACAGTAAAGCCCAGGCTGCGCAGCATGGCTTCGATCACCGTCTGGTTGACCGGGTTGTCCTCGACCAGCAGCACATTGCGCCCTTCGCCGTCACCTTTGTGGGTCGATACGCGCGGTACTCGCGCTGGCAAGGCCTGTTGATACAACGCCAGCGGAATTTCCAGGGTGAACACCGAGCCACGGCCTTCCTCGCTCTGGGCGCGCAAGGTGCCCCCCATGCGTTCGGCGAGCGTTCGCGCAATCGGCAGGCCCAGGCCCGTACCGCCATAGCGTCTTGAAATGGAACTGTCGGCCTGCTGAAACGCGTCGAACATCAATTCCAGGCTTTGCGAGGGAATTCCAATTCCGCTGTCGCGTACTGTGCAGGTGAACCACAGCAGTTCGTGATCCAGGGACTGCCACTGCGATTCGATGGAGACCCGGCCCTGCTCGGTAAACTTCAGAGCATTGCCAACCAGATTGACCAGTATTTGCCGGATGCGCGTCGGGTCGCCTTGAACCTGCAGCGCGCGCATGTCCGCCGGAATCTGCAACTGCAGGTCGAGCCCGCGTTGTACGGCGCTGTGCTGGAATGACTGGGCACAGCTGGCGATCAGATCCGCGAGATTGAAGGGAATGTGTTCCAGTTCCAGTTCCGAGCGTTCGATCCGCGAAAAATCCAGAATGTCATTGATGACCTTGAGCAGATGCTCGGTGGATTCCGAGGCCAGCGCGGCATATTCGACCTGTTCCTCGGTCATCTGGGTGGTTTCCAGCAACTGCAGCATGCCCAGCACGCCATTCATCGGTGTGCGCAGTTCGTGGCTCATCATGGCAAGGAAATCTGACTTGGCGTTGTTGGCCTTTTCCGCTTCCTCGCGGGTCTGGATCAACTGCGCCATGGCCTGATGCTGCTCATGACTGGCCTGTTCCAACCCCTTGGCGAGGTTGTTGATGTGTTGCGACAGGGCACCCAGTTCGGTGTCGTCGACGATGGGCAGGGGCGTTTTGTAGTCGCCGGCCTGGATCGCCTTCACCGCATCACCGATATCCCGGATGGGTTGCGACAGGCTCGAGGCCAGGCGCCGGGCAACCAGGAAGGTAAACAGCAGGGCGAACAGCGCCAGGATGCCAGCCTTGAGCAGGATTTCCTGCTGGCGCTGGTTGAACGCGTCATTGGACAGGCCGACGATCACCCGGCCCAGATAATCCTCGGCGGGCGCCGTGGGGGGCACTTTGCCGTCCTGGAAAAAATCATTGTGCAGCGCGATTCGCTGCAGGCGCACGGGGGCCTGGAACACTTCGACCTGGTGCGGCTGGTGGTAGCTTGCCGAGGGTTGTTCGACGTACACCAGAATGCGGTTGGCGCTGTCCTGCACTTCCAGGAACCGCACGTTGGGCGTGGCCAACGTGGCCTTGAGCAGGCTTTCGAGGACCTCGTTATTGCCCGAAATCACCCCGTATTCGGTGGCCGGCGCCAGTTGGTTGGCAATCAACTGGCCGGTGTGGTTGAGTTCCTGGCGCAAGTCCTGGATCCGCACGAAGGTAAAGAAGCTGATTAACAGCAACGTCAGCAGCAGGGCAGGGCCGAGGCTGATGATCTGGGTGCGGGTACTGATGTCCCAGCGGCGACGGAAGGTCATGGGTGGCGTTCTCCTTCTGCCAGCAGTGTCGCGACAGTCGCATCGTTCACCGGTTCCAGACCCAGGGAGCGAGACACCTGAAGGTTGCTTGTGACTTTAAAGCGGCGTGGGTACTGCGTGCGCGGCCAGGTGGCGGGCGGTTGGTCGAGTAGTTCATCGAGAATTGCCAGCCAGTCGTCCTGATCACTGTAGGTGCTGGCCAGGCTCCCGGCCTTGACGAACCCTGCATTGGGGCCGATCAGGGCCCGTTGGCGCGCGTAGCTGCTGAGCAACAGGTTTTTCGCGGTTTTCGGGTTGTACAGATCGGGATCGTCGAGGCCCAGCAATACATCACTATTGTCCAGCAACGCCTGCAAAGGACGACTGTCCTGAGTGTTGTCCCAACGCTCGGTGACTACTTCAAGGCCCAAGGGATGGGCGGCCTGGCGCAGTTCCTTCAACAGGAATTCGCTATGGCGGTCGTACAGCACGCCAACCCGTTTGACCTCGGGCAGCAGCACGCGGGTGAGGCGCAATTGCCGGTCCAGCGGCGGATCGCTCCAGAGCAGGCAGAGGTGCGCGGGCAGGGCTTGGCCCAGGTGTTGCCGTGCCTGCAGTCGGCTGATGCGCAGCACCAGCGTCGCCGGGCCGTGGATGTCCTGCAGGCGCCAGTCGAGACTGGGCAGGTCGAGCAGGATCAAGCGGGTGTTTGCCTCCAGCTTGCCCGGTGGCGGCAGGCTGGCCAGTGGTTGAAAGTGCACGTTGTCGGCCGGTCGCAATTGCCGCAGGGCCCGGGCAAAGGATTGCATGCCGGGGCTGTCGTCGACCCCGATCAGGAGAATGTCCGCGGCGTCGGCCGACAGGCTGTTTAGCCAGCCACCGAATACCAGGCAGACAATGGCCAGCAGTTGGGCCAGGGTTGGCGGCTTGCGCGACGGACGATGCGGCATCTTAAAGCGCCAGCTCCGCGCTGAAATACATCACCCGACGCTCGTCATAATTGTTGTCGATAAAGGTGGTGGGCTGTTTGTCGAGGCGCTGCTGGAGCACGCCAGCCAGCTCCAGATGGGCCTTGCCCAGGCGGATGCGCTTGGCGATGCGAGTGTCGACGCGTTCGAAGCGATAGCCGTTGAGCGCGTCGTCACCATAATAGAAGAGTGCACTGTTCCAGCCGTGGCCCCAGTCGCGCAGCCAGGCAGCTGAGCCGCTGTTGCGTGCGGTCTGTTGTGCATCCTGCGGATTGCTCGCGTCAGCATCGACGTAGGCATAAGTCAGGCGCAACCGGTCGGCGCTGCCGATTTTCCAGTCGAGCTGAGTTTCCGCGCCGGTGTAGCGTGCGGTGTTGGCGTTGCTGGCGATGTACTGATTGTTGCGCAGCGGCTCACTGATCATCCCGGTGATCTCGTCGTAGAACAGCTTTACATCGACAGCCAACCCCGACTCGGCAAAATAACCGTTGTAGCCCAGTTCCCGGGAACGCATGTGTTCCTGGTCGAGGTCGCCGGGGCCGCGGGTCTTGACGAAATAGCGAGCACTGGACTGGCCATAGGCGCCGGGTTGCAGGCGCGTGACCTGATAGCTCCAGTTGACGTTGTTTTCGAACATGTCCGGTGAGCGGATAGCTTCCGAGTACACCGCACGCAAGCCGTGGCGCGGATTGATCAGATAGTTGATCGCCATCCGCGGGGTCAATGAGCTGCCGCTCAACTGCGTGTCTTCGAACATGGCGCCGCCCTGCACAAGCCAGTGTTCGCTGGCGCGCCATTCGAGCTGGCCGAATGCTCGCCAGGTGGTGTCATCGAGGGTGCCATTGAAGTAGGTCTCGGAGTCTGCCCGGTCGTAACGATAGTTCAAGCCGCTGACCAGCCGCAGGTTATCGGACAGGCTCAGGGTGTCCTGCAGTTCAAGGTCGTAGCGCGACTCCCGGGTGCTTTGGTCTATATCACCGCAAACCGTTTGCCGGGCGCCGTTGCGCCACTGGTCGAGGACTTGATTGGCCAGTGCGCGTTGGGCCGGATCGCCGTCCGGTGCACCGGTGCCCAGAAAGCTCTCGATATTGCGCGCCAGGCGTTCGGTGTAGTTCGGGTTGAGTCGCCACAGCTCGGTGAGTTCGGGACTGAACGAAAGCTCGGCATCGCATGCACGCCAGGTTTGCTGACGGTCCCAATGCTGGGCCGAACCCTGGATATAAAGACTGTGCCGGGTATCAATGTCGAAGTTCCAGCGCAACGAACCGGCGTAGTCCTTGGCGGTGACGTCGGAATTGTCCCCTTCGCGGGTAATCCCCGAGAACACCGGTTGGTAGGTATAGGGTCGCTGATTGGTGCCATCCTTGGCGCTCACTTGCCAATCGATGCCTTGCCGTTCGTCGAGGGTCTGGCTGACGGCAAGGTTGAAGCGCTTCAGGCGTCGACTGTCATGGTAGTCGCCGCCGTTGCGATCGGAGTCAAAGCCATCGTCTTGCTGACCGGACAGCGACAGACGCAAATCGCCATCCTCCCAACCCACGCCCTGGCTCGCATAGAAGTCGTCGATGCCACGCTGGCCGCGGGTGACCTTGATTCGAGTTCCATGGCTGTCGACCGGGTTGCGCGTGATGATGTTGACCACCGCCATCAACGCATTGGCGCCATAACTGACCGTGTTCGGGCCGCGGAAAACTTCGATGCGTTCGATGTCCTCCATGGCCACCGGAATATCGCTCCAGTCCACCGTGGCCAGCCCTGCGCGGTATACCGAGCGGCCGTCAATCAATACCTGCATGCGCCGCGCATCGGTGGCGCGGGTGCCGTGGTAGTTCACCGTAGCCTGATTGCCGCTGATATGGCCGACCATCATGCCCGGTACCAGGCGTAGTACTTCGTTGAGATCCCGGGCGCCGCTGGCCTTGATCAGCGCGCTGTCGAGTACCGTCATGCTCCCCGGCACGGCGGCCGGCGACTGCTTCAGTCGCGTGGCCGTGAGTACCTGCGGCAACGGTTCGCCGTCTAGAAACAAGTCGTCGGCCAGCGCTGGCGAGCTGAGTACCAGCGCCAGTACCAAGGGCGTACGGGGAGAAGGCGAACCGAGGGACACATCACATCCTTGTCAACGATCGATGGCGCGCATGTTAACCGAGCCCGTTGACTTTTCCAGTCACGATGTAAGCATTTTCCTATGTATTTCCGGACTTCTTCCTACGCATGCCGGTAATTGACGCGGGGACTGGCCGACACGTGGGCGCGCCGTATAATGCCGGCATCGCCACTGGTATGGATTAACGGATTGCATATGACTGAACAGCGCCCGATCGCAGTCTTGGGAGGCGGAAGTTTTGGTACCGCCGTGGCTAACTTGCTGGCAGAAAATGGACATCAAGTCCTGCAATGGATGCGTGACCCCGAGCAGGCCGAGGCCATCCGGGTCAACCGCGAGAACCCGCGTTACCTCAAAGGCATCAAGATCCTGCCCGGTGTGACGCCGGTCACCGATCTGCAGGCCACCCTGGAGGCCTGCGACCTGAGTTTCGTCGCGCTACCCTCCAGCGCGTTGCGTTCGGTGCTGGCCCCGCACGCCGAACGGTTGAGCGGCAAAATGCTGGTGAGCCTGACCAAGGGCATCGAGGCCCACACGTTCAAGCTGATGAGTCAGATTCTCGAAGAGATCGCGCCACTGGCCCGCATCGGCGTGTTGTCCGGGCCGAACCTGGCCCGTGAAATCGCCGAGCACGCGTTGACCGCCACCGTGGTCGCCAGTGAAGACGAAGAACTCTGCCAGCACGTCCAGGAGGTGTTGCATGGCCGCACCTTCCGGGTGTATGCCAGCGCCGATCGTTTTGGCGTGGAGCTGGGCGGGGCGTTGAAAAACGTCTACGCGATCATCGCCGGCATGGCGGTGGCGATGGGCATGGGCGAAAACACCAAGAGCATGCTGATTACCCGGGCACTGGCGGAAATGACGCGCTTTGCCGTGAATCAGGGCGCCAACCCGATGACATTCCTCGGTCTGGCGGGCGTGGGTGACCTGATCGTCACCTGCTCGTCGCCAAAAAGCCGCAACTATCAGGTCGGATTCGCCCTTGGCCAGGGCTTGAGCCTCGAAGAGGCGGTCAATCGACTGGGTGAAGTCGCCGAAGGCGTGAACACCCTCAAGGTGCTCAAGGCCAAGTCCCAGGAGGTGGGCGTGTACATGCCGTTAGTCGCCGGGCTGCACGCGATCCTGTTCGAAGGGCGCACGCTTGAGCAGGTGATCGAGCTGTTGATGCGCGGCGAGCCGAAGACCGACGTCGACTTTATTTCCACCAGTGGCTTCAACTGAAACATTACTTCACCGGAACGGAGCGAGACATGAGTGATCAAAAAGTAGAAGCCAGATACGAGTCCATTCTGCTTCGGGTGCTGTGGATGGTGGTATTCCTGCTGGTTTGGCAGGTGGCGCAGTTCCTGCTCGGCGCTGTGGTACTGGTGCAGTTGATCTATCGTTTGATTTATGGCGCCCCGAGCGCCAGCCTGATGAACTTCGGCGACAGTCTGAGCCAGTTCCTGGCCCAGATCGGTCGTTTCGGCAGTTTTCACAGCGACCAGAAACCCTGGCCGTTCGCCGATTGGCCGACGCCGCGTACGCCGGAAGGTGAAGCGCCGCACGCCGTGGCGCCTGCGCCACACCCGGCCCGGGATGAGGAACCCAAACTATGAAACTCTGGGTATTGCGTCATGGGGAAGCCGTGCCACACGGCTCCCGTCCCCACGATTCGGAGCGGGAACTGACGGAGCACGGGCGCGAGGAAGTGCTGCGCAGCGCTGCCAACCTGATCGGGCAGCCGCTGACTGCGATCTACGCCAGCCCGTACCGGCGAGCACAGGAAACCGCGCAGCTGGTGCGCGACGCGTTGGGGTTCGAGCCGGAAATCCGCACTGTGGAATGGCTGACCCCGGACACCGAGCCGGACAAGGTGGCCGAACAGATGGTCGCGGTCAGCGACGTGCTGCTGGTCAGTCACAACCCTTTGGTGGGGAATCTGCTGAGTTACCTGCAACACGGTGCCGGGCATCCGCCGGAGCGGGTCGACACTGCCGGTCTGGCGCAGCTCGATGGTGCTGAGTTGTTGGTCGGCTCCATGAAACTCAACAGTATCAAGCAACCATAAACGCCAAAAGATCGCAGCTCCCTGCAGGCTGCGATCTTTTGCTGTTGATTCTCGAAAAAAGTTAACCAAGCACTTGCTTGGTTAACTACGCTTGCTCCAAAGCACAAAAAACAAAGGAGCGAGTCCCATGCCTGCTGCTTCGCGTTTGCCCCTGGACATCTTCTACGAGCGCGAGGCACGTCATCCCCGCCAGCGTTTTCTTGTCCAGCCAGTGGGCGGTGGGCAGGTCGAGACCCTGACCTGGGAAGACGTCGGTCACCAGGCCCGATGCGCGGCCCATTGGCTGCGATCGCGGGAACTGCCGCAAGGCAGTCATATCGCCCTGATCTCGAAAAACTGCGCGCACTGGATCATTGCCGACCTGGCGATCTGGATGGCCGGGCATGTCTCGGTGCCGCTGTACCCCAACCTCACTGCCGAATCGGTGGGCCAGGTGCTCGAACACTCGGAAGCGGCGCTGGTGTTCATCGGCAAACTTGACGACTGGCCAGGCATGTCCCGAGGGGTCAGTCCCGATCTGCCGACCATCAGCCTGCCGCTGCATCCCCCCGGCACCTTCGATTACAGCTGGGCCGACCTGCAACGCAGCTCACCGATCCAGGACGACCCCAAGCCCACCGCCGATCAACTGGCGACCATCATCTACACCTCCGGCACCACCGGCATGCCCAAGGGCGTGATGCACAGCTTCGCCAATCTGGCGTTCGCCACCACGCGCGGCACGCAACTGTTCGGCCTGAATGAGTCGGATCGGTTGTTGTCGTATTTGCCGTTGTGCCACGTTGCTGAGCGGATGTTCGTCGAACTGGCATCGATCTATACCGGGCAAACTGTGTTTTTTGCCGAAAGCCTCGATACCTTCCTCACTGATCTAAAACGTGCCCGGCCCACTGCACTGTTCGGCGTGCCGCGCATCTGGACCAAGTTCCAGATGGGGGTGTACAGCAAGATTCCGGCAAAGCGCCTCGACTTCCTGCTCGGTCTGCCGATCATCGGCAAGCGGGTCGGGCATAGAGTCCTCGCGGGGTTGGGGCTCGATGCCTTGCGCGTTGCCCTGTCCGGTGCCGCGCCGGTGCCGCTGAGTTTGCTGCTGTGGTACCGCAAGCTTGGGCTGGACGTGCTGGAGGTCTACGGCATGACGGAAAGTTGCGGCTACTCGCACATTTGTCTGCCGGGACATTACAAACAGGGCTGGATTGGCAGGCCATGCCCGGAGGTCGAGGTGCGCATCGACGAATCGGGCGAGGTCATGGTGCGCAGCGGCGCGACCATGCTCGGGTATTTCAAGGAGCCGCAGAAAACCGCCGATACCATCACTGAGGATGGCTTCCTGCGCACCGGCGACAAGGGCGAGGAAGATGCCGAAGGCAACCTGCGCCTGACCGGGCGCCTGAAGGAAATCTTCAAGACCAGCAAAGGCAAATACGTGGCCCCGGCGCCCATCGAAAACCGCCTGGCGGTGCATTCGCGTATCGAGCAAGTGTGCGTGGTCGGTGATGGCTTGAGTGCGCCGCTGGGCTTGTGCGTACTCTCGGCTGTCGGGCAGCAGGAGGCACGGGCCGGGTTGCATTCAAGCCTGGAAAAACTTCTGGAAGAGGTCAACAACGCCCTGGACAAGCACGAGCGCTTGCGGCGACTGGTGGTGGTTAAGGACAGCTGGGCAGTGGAAAACGGCTTTCTCACGCCGACCCTGAAGATCAAGCGCAACGTGATCGAAGCCGCTTACGGCGCCCGCTTCGAAGAATGGAGCGAACACAGTGAAGCGGTGCTGTGGCAGGATTGAGCCACGAACAAAATCAACAAGGAAACTCTGCTATGAGTCTGTGGCGTACCGCTCCGAACATCGAACAGTTGAACGCACTTCAGAAAAACACCATCGGCGAAGTGCTGGACATTCGTTTTGAAGCCTTCGATGAAGAGTCCCTCACCGCGAGCATGGTCGTCGATCATCGCACTCACCAGCCTTACGGTTTACTGCATGGCGGCGCCTCGGTGGTGCTGGCTGAATCGGTCGGCTCGATGGCCAGCTATTTGTGCATCGATACCAGCAAATTCTATTGCGTGGGCCTGGAAATCAACGCCAACCATTTGCGCGGCCTGCGCAGCGGGCGGGTGACGGCGGTGGCCAAGGCCATTCATATCGGGCGTACGACCCATGTCTGGGATATCCGTTTGACCAGTGACGAAGGCAAAGCCAGTTGTGTGTCGCGGCTAACCATGGCGGTAGTGCCGCTGGGTGAGAATCCGCCAGCAAGGTAATGGTGGACGATGGCTTTGACCGGACTGTCATCCTTCCTGTCAGTTACGGTCATTGCTGTAGGACGCGCTCTTGCGGACAATCGGGCTTTGTCTTCGTTGATGGATCGAACGGTATGTCGCAACAGATATTTTTCGCCCACGCCAATGGTTTTCCTTCGGGGACCTACGGCAAGTTGTTTGCGGCGCTGGCACCCGAATATCAGGTGACGCATCTGGAGCAGCACGCTCACGACCCGCGGTACCCGGCGGATGACAACTGGTACAACCTGGTGGATGAACTGATCCACCACCTGCAGCAACAACCGGAGCCGGTGTGGGGCGTTGGTCATTCCTTCGGCGGCGTACTGCACCTGCACGCGGCGTTGCGTTGCCCCGAGTTGTATCGCGGGGTGGTGATGCTCGATTCCCCGGTGCTGACCCGTACCGACCAATGGGTCATCCGTGCCGCCAAGCGATTCGGTTTCATTGACCGCCTGACCCCGGCCGGTCGCACCCTGGGGCGGCGGGAAGAGTTCGCCGACCTTGACAGCGCGCGCCGTTATTTCGCCGGTAAAACCCTGTTTCGCAGCTTCGATCCGGAGTGCTTCGACGCCTATCTGCAATATGGATTGCACCAAGTGGGCGATAAGCTGCGCCTGCGTTTCGATCCGGCCACGGAAATCAGCATCTACCGTGGCGTGCCGCACACCAGCCCCGGCAGGACGCGGCAATTGAAAGTGCCGCTGGCGGTGGTTCGCGGGCAAAAGAGCAAGGTGGTGATGCGCCATCACACCAGTTCCGTCGGGCGTATGCCAAAGGGCGAGGCGCTGAGCATGCCTGGCGGTCACATGTTTCCCCTGGAACGCCCGCAGGACACGGCCACGCTGCTGAAAAAACTGTTCAACCGCTGGGGCGCTCGCCAACAGCAGGATTGCGCATGAGCCATGTCGTCGAAGAAGTTCGCCTGAACCTGCCGCACATCGAACTGGCGGCGCACCTGTTTGGCCCCGAAGACGGTTTGCCGGTGATTGCCCTGCATGGCTGGCTGGACAACGCCAACAGCTTTGCCCGCCTGGCACCGAAACTCAAAGGCCTGCGCATTATCGCCCTGGACATGGCCGGTCACGGGCATTCGGGGCACCGCCCGCCGGGCGCCGGTTACGCCATGTGGGACTATGCCCACGATGTGCTGCAAGTGGCAGAACAGCTTGGGCTGAAGCGGTTTGCGTTGCTGGGGCATTCGATGGGGGCCATCGCATCGCTGATCATTGCCGGCTCGTTACCGGAGCGGGTCACCCACCTGGCGTTGATTGATGGCGTCATTCCGCCCACGGACAAAGGCGAAAACGCTGCCGAACGCATGGGCATGGCCCTGCAGGCGCAGCTGGATCTGCGGGAAAAGCGCAAGCCGGTCTACAGCACCCTCGACCGCGCCATCGAAGCGCGCATGAAAGGCCTGGTGGCGGTCAGTCGCGAAGCCGCCGAGCTGCTGGCCCAGCGTGGCCTGATGCCGGTGCCGGGCGGCTACACCTGGCGCACCGACAGTCGCCTCACGCTGCCGTCGCCGTTGCGCCTGACCACCGAGCAGGCCATGGCCTTCGTCCAGCGGATCGCCTGCCCGGCGAAGCTGGTGGTCGCCGCCGATGGCATGCTCGCCAAGCACCCCGAGTTGCTGGAGCGTCTACCCTTGAGCATTGAACAGCTGCCAGGCGGCCATCATTTGCACCTGAATGATGAAGCCGGCGCCGATCTTGTCGCAGACTGTTTCAATCGGTTCTTCGTCATTCCTTGACTTGCGCCGGGCAACTGTCGAGGCTGGGCGGGTTGAAAAGGGAGACAACCATGATAGACCTCTACACCGCTGCGCCCCCGATTGGCCACAAGGTCGTGCTGATCCGATGAGTCTATCCATGCGCTCACTCAGTTTGCTGATGCTCTGTTGTTTCAGTCCTCTATCGTTAGCCGCCGATCTGCCGGGCAGTCAGGACCTGCCGATCGTGCCGCGCATGACCGATGCGCAGATCGTCGATTATCGCCCCGCGGCAGAGCTGGAGCGGATCTACCCGCTCGGCTCGATCCGCAAGATCAGCGGCCAGTTGCGCTTTGACGGCCAGGTCAGTGCCCGTGGGAATGTCACCTCGGTGACCTATGAGTTGCCGGCCGAGCATTCAGCCACCGAGGCGTTCACCGCGGCGCGCGAAGCGCTGCAGCAGCAGGATGCGCAGTTGCTGTTCTGGTGCCAGGCTCGAGATTGCGGCGAAAGCAGCCTATGGGCCAACGAAGTGTTCGGTAACGCCAAGCTCTATGGCGCCGATAATGAGCAGGCGTACCTGCTGCTGCGCCTGGCCGCGCCTCGGGACAACACGCTGGTGGCGCTTTACAGCATCACCCGTGGCAACCGTAAAGCCTATCTGCACGTCGAACAGTTCGACGCCGTCGCTCCGTTGGGGGATTTGCTGCCCACCTCCGCGACCTTGCTGCGCGAGCTCAAGAGTACCGGCGAGCTCGACTTCCCCAAGTTGACCGAAGCGCCCGATGACACCTGGCTGCGCCTGATCTCCCGGGGACTGAACCTGGACACCACCTTGCGGGTCAGTGTCTCGGGGCCCAATGCCGAAGCATGGCGTCAGTCGCTGATCGAGCAGGGCGTTCGGGCGGCACGGATGGAAACCGGTGCTGTCGACGGCTCCGGTTTGCATATCAAACTGCTGCGTTAGGGTTATCCGGCGAACGCGCGCGGCGTGTTCGCCTACTCTTTTTGCTGAAATGATTTTATCGAGACTGTGATGATCAATAACGATCGGCTGTTGGTGCAGATCCTGCTCCTGGTGCTGTTTGGCGCGAGCTTCTGGGTGATGGCGCCGTTCTGGTCGGCCCTGTTCTGGGGCGCAGTGCTGGCCTTCGCCAGTTGGCCACTGATGCGCCTGCTGACCCGCTGGCTCAATGGCCGCGAATCCCTGGCGGCCGCCTTGCTCACCTTGGGCTGGATGGTGCTGGTGGCGGCACCCCTGGTATGGCTGGGGTTCAACCTGGCGGACCATGTGCGCGATGCCACGGCGTTCATCAAGGATGTGCAGGTCGATGGTCTGCCTGAAGCGCCGCACTGGCTGGGCAGCATTCCCTTGGTGGGCGAGCGGCTGGTGGTGATCTGGAACAGCATCGATCAGCAGGGCGCGGCGATGATGGTGTCGCTCAAGCCTTATCTGGGCCAGGTCGGTAACTGGTTGCTGGCGCGCAGCGCGCAGATTGGCAGTGGCATTCTCGAGCTGACCCTGAGCATTGTCTTCGTGTTCTTTTTCTATCGGGACGGCCCGCGGTTGGCGGCCTTTGTCCATGGTTTGCTGGAGCGCCTGATCGGCCACCGTGCCGGGTATTACATCGAGCTGGTAGCGGGCACGGTGCAACGGGTGGTGAACGGCGTGATCGGCACCGCAGCGGCGCAGGCCGTGCTGGCGCTGATCGGCTTCCTGATTGCCGGCGTTCCCGGTGCGCTGGTGCTGGGTATCGTGACCTTCATGCTCAGCCTGATACCCATGGGACCGCCGCTGGTATGGATTCCAGCGACTGCCTGGCTGGTCTGGAAGGGTGATTACGCAATGGCGGTGTTCCTTGGCATCTGGGGCATGTTCATCATCAGTGGCGTGGACAACGTGCTCAAGCCTTACCTGATCAGCCGGGGCGGGAACTTGCCGCTGGTGATCGTGTTGCTTGGTGTGTTTGGCGGCTTGATCGCGTTCGGCTTCATTGGCCTGTTTATCGGCCCGACCCTGCTGGCCGTGGCTTACAGCCTGTTGACCGACTGGAGCAAGAGTCACGCTCGGGTCGACGATCGTCGCTGAATCAATCTTGCCTGGGCAGGTGGATGATCGCGGTCAGTCCACCACCGGGCGTCTCCTCCAGGCTGAGCTGCCCGCCCAGCCGTTGCGCCGCCTCGCGAGCAATGGTCATGCCCAGGCCGACGCCGCCGGAGTTGCGATTGCGTGATCCTTCCAGGCGAAAGAACGGTTCGAAGACCGCTTCACGTTTATCCGCCGCGATACCCGGTCCATGGTCGATGATCCGGATCACCAGGTGTTCGCGGTGATCCTGCAGGGTGATCCGCGCCTGCCCGGCGTAACGCAAGGCGTTATCCAGCAGGTTATTGATGCAGGAACGCAACGCCATCGGTTGTACTTGCAGCGGCGCACAATGACCGCTGGCCTGAACATCGGCACCCCGGTCCTGGGCGTTTTCGCTCAGGGACTCGACCAGCGCCTGCACATCCATCCACTGTGAGGCCTCGCTGGTGCGCTGTTCGTGCAGGTAGCCGAGCGTCGCATCGAGCATGCTGATCATGTCGTCCAGATCCTGGCGCATCTGGCCTTGCAGCTTGTCGTCGTCGATCTGTTCCAGCCGCAGTTTGAGCCGCGACAGGGGGGTGCGCAGGTCGTGGGATACAGCGCCGAGCATGCGCGAGCGCTGCTTGACCTGCTCGATGATGCGCCGCTGCATCTTGTTGAAGGTGTGCGCCGCTTGCCGCGCTTCCCGTGGGCCGGATTCCTCCAGCGGCTCACTGTCGAGGTTTTCACTCAGGCGCTCGGCCGCATCGCTCAGGCGCTGAATCGGCCGACTGAGCAATTTGGCGCCGTACCAGGCGGCAATGATCAGCGAGATCAATTGAAAGGTCAGCGGCACCAGCGGTCCGCCGAACCATGGGCGAGGCGGACGCTCGGCGAGGCGTGGGTCCGTGGCTGAGTGTTGACCGTTCACGTTTCCCGATAACGCCGGCGGTGGAGGGGGAGGCGGCGGGCCGTAAGAGTGAAACCAGGCAAATGCCAGCAGGTGCGCCAGGATAATCGCGATCAGCAGCACGCCAAACAGGCGGCCGAACAACGTATCGAAGCGCGCCCGCATCAGCCGATGTCTCGGGCGTCGAACAGGTATCCCTCGCCGCGCACGGTCTTGATCAGTTGCGGGGCCTTGGGGTCGTCACCGAGTTTCTGGCGCAGGCGCGACACCAGCAGGTCAATGCTGCGATCGAAGGCTTCGATCGAGCGGCCACGGGCGGCATCGAGCAACTGCTCGCGACTCAGGACCCGATGCGGACGCTCGATGAACACCCAGAGCAGGCGAAATTCAGCGTTGGACAGCGGCACCACCAAGCCATCGGCTGCAACCAATTGGCGCAGCACACTGTTCAGGCGCCAGTTGTCGAAGCGAATGTTTGCGCGCTGTTCGGTGCGGTCATCACGCACCCGGCGCAGGATGGTCTGGATGCGCGCGACCAGTTCGCGGGGTTCGAACGGCTTGGCCATGTAGTCGTCGGCGCCCAGTTCAAGGCCGATGATCCGGTCGGTGGGTTCGCAGCGGGCCGTGAGCATCAGGATCGGAATATCCGATTCAGCACGCAGCCAGCGACACAGCGAAAGGCCATCTTCGCCCGGCAGCATCAGGTCGAGTACCACCACGTCGAAATGCTCCGCCTGCATCGCCAGGCGCATGGCGGCGCCATCGGTGACACCGCTGGCGTGGATGTTGAAACGGGCCAGGTAGTCGATCATCAGCTCGCGGATCGGCACGTCATCGTCGACGATCAGGGCGCGAATGCTCCAGCGTCTATCGTCGCCGGGCGCTTTTTGATCGTCGTTCACGGGGGCTGGAATGTTGTACATGCGTGGGTTCATCTGCCAGGTTGGCTGCCAACCACAAAGATAGGCTGCGAGGTTGTGGTTCCAGCATAGGCGTCCAGCCCGGAGGCGGGAAGTGCTGTGGTAGGGACGAATTGCGGTTGCAGAGGGTAGCGGGCAAGGATGTTGAAGGCGTGTCGTGACTGTACCGAACTCGACACAATTGCCGCAGAGGCTAGTCTTGCCTGAGCGTTCTCGACGATTTACCGATCATCGGGTCCCGCAGGGCCGTTGGTTCCGCTACAATGCGCGCCGATTTCGACTTGCCTGAGAGCCCACTCATGTCCGCCTGCCAGACTCCTATCATCGTCGCCCTGGATTTCCCTACCCGTGACGCCGCACTGAAGCTGGCCGATCAGTTGGACCCGAAATTGTGCCGGGTCAAAGTCGGTAAAGAGCTGTTTACCAGCTGCGCTTCGGAAATCGTCGGCACCCTGCGTGACAAGGGTTTCGAAGTGTTCCTCGACCTCAAGTTCCACGACATCCCCAACACCACGGCCATGGCGGTGAAGGCGGCTGCGGAAATGGGCGTGTGGATGGTCAACGTTCACTGCTCCGGTGGCCTGCGCATGATGGCTGCCTGCCGTGAAGTGCTGGACCAGCGCAGCGGGCCAAAACCGCTGCTGATCGGCGTGACGGTGTTGACCAGCATGGAGCGTGAAGACCTGGCCGGTATTGGTCTGGACATCGAGCCGCAGGAGCAGGTCCTGCGCCTGGCTGCACTGGCGGAAAAAGCCGGATTGGATGGCCTGGTGTGCTCGGCCCTGGAAGCCCAGGCGTTGAAAGCCGCGCACCCGTCGCTGCAGCTGGTGACCCCGGGTATTCGTCCGGCGGGCAGCGCCCAGGACGATCAACGCCGCATCCTGACCCCGCGCCAGGCACTGGACGCCGGTTCCGACTACCTGGTAATCGGCCGTCCGATCAGCCAGGCGGCGGATCCGGCCAAGGCGTTGGCTTCGGTAGTGGCTGAGCTGGCCTGATTACTGATAGGAGCCGGCTTGCCAGCGATCGTGTCACCGCGGTTCACCTGAATGACCGCGGTGCCTGCATCGCTGGCAAGCCAGCGCCTACAGACAGCGTCAGACTTTCAGAACCAACTTGCCGAAATTCTCCCCGCTGAACAACTTCATCAGCGTCTCCGGGAACGTCTCCAGTCCTTCCACAATATCTTCCTTGCTCTTGAGCTGCCCCTTGGCCATCCAGCCGGCCATTTCCTGCCCGGCGGCGGCGAACTGGGCGGCGTAGTCCATCACCACAAAACCTTCCATGCGTGCGCGGTTGACCAGCAGCGACAGGTAGTTGGCCGGGCCTTTCACCGCTTCCTTGTTGTTGTACTGGCTGATGGCGCCACAGATCACCACCCGGGCTTTCATGTTCAGGCGACTCAATACCGCGTCGAGGATATCGCCGCCGACATTATCGAAATACACATCGACGCCTTTCGGGCATTCGCGCTTGAGGCCGGCAACCACATCCTCATTCTTGTAGTCGATCACGCCGTCAAAACCCAGTTCATCGATGAGGAACCGGCACTTGTCCGCGCCCCCGGCGATGCCGACTACCCGGCACCCCTTGATCTTGGCAATCTGCCCGGCAATGCTGCCTACCGCCCCCGCAGCGCCCGACAGGACGACGGTATCGCCAGCCTTGGGGGCGCCCACGTCGAGCAGCGCGAAGTAGGCGGTCATGCCGGTCATGCCCAGCGCGGACAAATAACGCGGCAGGGGTGCCAGTTTCGGATCGACCTTATAGAACCCGCGCGGCTCGCCGAGGAAATAATCCTGCACGCCGAGGGCGCCATTGACGTAGTCGCCCACCGCAAACCCGGGGTTGTTCGAGGCCACGACCTTGCCCACGCCCAACGCACGCATCACTTCGCCAAGACCGACCGGCGGGATGTAGGACTTGCCTTCGTTCATCCAGCCGCGCATGGCGGGGTCCAGGGACAGGTATTCGTTCTTGACCAGGATCTGGCCTGCAGCCGGCTCGCCCAGCGGTACTTCCTGATAGGTGAAGGTTTCCCGGGTCGCGGCACCCACTGGGCGTTTGGCGAGGAGAAATTGGCGATTGGTCTGGGACGTCATGGCAGGCACTCAGGATGAATGAAGCCTTGTTGATAGACCCTCAGGGTCGATGCCGCAAGTTCGGCTGATCCGGCGAATACAGCCCGATCCAGTGCAGTGATAGTTGGTACGGTAGTTCCATCACTGCAACGCATGGGGGTTCAACCGGCCTTTTGATAGTGCTGCCTGGCTGCGGGGGCTGTGGCTATGCTGGGAAAACGTAATCCGACGCCAACTTCTCTTCGAGGACAGAACAATGAGCATGACGTTTTCCGGCCAGGTGGCAGTAGTGACAGGCGCGGCAGCCGGTATCGGCCGGGCCACTGCCCAGGCATTTGCCGCCGAAGGCTTGAAGGTGGTGGTTGCCGACATGGACACGGCGGGGGGCGAAGGCACGGTAGCGCTGATCCGTACGGCAGGCGGCGAAGCGACGTTCGTGCGTTGCAACGTTACGCTGGAAAGCGATGTAAAAAATCTGATGGATGAAGTGGTCAATATCTACGGCCGTCTCGACTATGCCTTCAACAATGCCGGGATCGAGATCGAGAAGGGCAAGCTGGCCGAAGGTACGGTCGAGGAGTTTGACGCGATCATGGGCGTCAATGTCAAAGGTGTCTGGTTGTGCATGAAGTACCAGCTGCCTTTGTTGCTGGCCCAGGGTGGCGGTGCAATCGTCAACACGGCTTCAGTGGCCGGTCTCGGGGCTGCACCGAAGATGAGCATCTACGCGGCTTCCAAGCATGCGGTCATCGGCCTGACCAAATCGGCGGCGATCGAATACGCCAAGAAAAAAATTCGCGTCAACGCGGTGTGCCCGGCGGTGATCGACACCGACATGTTCCGCCGTGCCTACGAAGCAGACCCGAAGAAGGGCGAGTTCGCCAATGCCATGCACCCGGTGGGTCGCATCGGCAAGGTCGAGGAAATCGCCAGCGCGGTGCTGTACTTGTGCAGTGATGGCGCGGCGTTCACCACGGGGCACTCACTGGCCGTGGATGGCGGGGTGACGGCGTTTTGATAGCGGATCGACCTCCAGCGTTCTGAAAACGACGTGGACGTAGCTTTTTGCCATTATTCCGACGCCAGAGACTTGTGTTGCTACAAACCCGTTGCGAATCTGCCGCTACTGATAATGGCGGGGGACTGAGTGCAATGATATCGGCCGTGCAAGGACGTTTTGCCAACCTCGGTATGGCAAAAAAACTGGGTGTCGGGTTTGTGCTGGTGCTATTGCTGACGGCCCTGGTGGCGGCCATCGGGGTATGGTCGCTGCAGACCATCAGCCAGCGCTTCGACGGACTCAAGCAGATGTCTTCGCTCAACAGCGGCTTGCTCAAGGTACGGCTGCTGGAACAGGAGTATGCCTTGCACGGCAGCGCGAAAACCGCCGATGCCTTGCACGCAGGGGTTGATGGCCTGGTCGACCTGGCAAACCAGCTCAAGGCGGCGTCGGCGACCAACGTGCCGGTCATGAATGACGTCGAGCAGTCCCTGGGGGCTTACCGCAAGGCGTTTGACGAGTTTGTCTCGCTCAGCCAGGCCAAGGACCTGGCGCTGGAAATGGCCAGCTGGTCGGTGTCCAGCGTGGCCAACAACCTCGACGTCCTGCAAGCCGGGCTCGCCGATGACGGTGCTTATACGCTGAAGGATTCCGAAGGCAAGGACGGAGCACAATTCATCGAGCAAGCCAGTCAGGTCAGCCAGGTGTCGCGCTTGATGCTGCAAGCGATGAACGAAGCACGTGTGCGCCTGGACCAGAGCCGCAAGGGCGACGACAGCGCACAGGGCAAGATCGAGCAGGCCAGCCAGGCGCTGACCCAGGCCGAACGACTCAAGACCACGGTCAAGGATGAGGGCTACCAGACGGTCCTCAATGAAGTCACCGGCCATATCGCCAGTTTCAACGACAAACTCGCCGAGTACACCGGCCTGCTGGAACAGGAAAAAACCGTTTACCAGCAATTGCACCAACGCGCTGCCCAGGTGGTGGAGCGGGTGGATCAAGCCTACGTCGCCGAAGACCAGTCGATGCAAGCGGAGCTGAAAAAGAACTCGTTGCTGATACTCGGCTCCTCCGCACTGGCCTTGCTGGTCGGCCTGATTGCGGCGTGGGTCATTACCCGCTTGATCGTGGCGCCGTTGCGCAGTGTGATTCGTGTGGCGCAGCAGATCGCTGCGGGAGACCTGAGCGCGAAGGTTGAAGTGAACCGTCGTGACGAGATTGGCCAGTTGATGCAGGCCATGCAGCAGATGGGTGAAGGACTGAGCCAGATCGTCAGCGGTTTGCAGGCCGGTATCGAGCAGTTGGCGACTTCCGCGCAATCCTTGTCCGCCGTGACCGAACAGACCAACCTCGAAGTGAGCAGCCAGAAGGAAGAAACCGAGCAGGTGGCGACGGCCATGAACCAGATGACCGCCACCGTGCACGACGTCGCGCGTAATGCCGAGGAAGCCGCCCAGGCAGCGCAAACGGCGGACGGCAAGGTGGAAAGTGGGCAACAGGTGGTGCGCCAGAGCATGGTGCGGATCGAACAACTGGCGGATTCCGCCACGTCGGCCAGTTCAAGCATCGAAAGCCTGAGTGCGGAAATCCACAACATCGGCACGGTGCTCGGCGTGATCAAGAGCGTGGCGGAGCAGACCAACCTGTTGGCACTCAACGCGGCCATCGAGGCGGCACGGGCCGGCGAGCAGGGCAGGGGGTTCGCGGTGGTAGCCGATGAAGTGCGGGCCCTGGCCAAGCGGACCCAGCAATCAACCGAGGAGATCGAGCGACTGGTCAGCGCCTTGCGCTCGGCGGCCCAGGCGTCCGTGCAGCAGATCCAGAGCAGCGGCGAGTTGGTGAAGCTGGCCGTCAGCGATGCACTGCAGACTGAGAGTGCGCTGGGGAGCATTGCGGCGGCGGTGTCCTTGATTCAGCAGATGAACCAGCAGATCGCGGCGGCTGCCGAAGAGCAGAGTTCGGTGGCCGAGGAAATCAATCGCAGTGTTACCAGTATTCGTGCGAGTGCGGACCAGTCTTCGCTGGCGATGCAGGGCAATGCGGCGTCCAGTATCGAGCTGGCGCAGTTGGGGGTCGAGTTGAAGGGGATGGTGGGGCATTTCAGGCTTTGAGCCGTGCCCGAAACAAATCGGTGTACGCAGGCTCTTCTGTAGGCGCTGGCTTGTCGGGTCACCGCATCGCAGCGAAGACGGCCTCAAGTTCGATGCATAACTGGAGGGCGCCTTCGCCGGCAAGCCGGCTCCTGCAAGCGGTGATCAGTCGTAAATCACTTTCTTCTTCCAGTCCGCATCCGCCTCGACGTCCTTGAGGCCTTCGGTCAATTGGTTGACGTCACCTTCCACCGGAGCGATACGGTCCATGACCTGGTCGTTGGCGCGGGCCAGGAGCTTTTCCAGGTATTGCAGTTGTTCGGCGTAGACCTGGGGGTCCTGCTGCTTGCGCAGGTACTGCACGCCGCGCTCGAATGCCAGCCGTGCCTGGCCCGGCTGGTTCTGCTGCAGGGAGTGCTGGCCGAGGTTGTTGAAAAACTCGATGTGCAGCAGCACAAGGATGTGGCGCACTTCACGGATCCAGCCCTTGGCTTCGTTGGGAGGCAAGAAGCCATCCTGTGCCGCGCGGGTGATTTGGCCGTGCAGGGCTTCTAGAAGAAAACGCACGTCCTTGGCCTTGGCCTCAGTCTGGATCGGTGCCGGCGGGTTGTTGACCGGTATCGATTCGCCCTGGGCAGCCAGGGCCTCCAGTTCGGCGATCCGGGCCTTGAGGTTGGCGCTGGTTTTTTCCAGGTTCAACAAGCGTTGGCAAACGTTCAGCTCCAGGCGGGTCAGCAGCAGTTTTAGCGCTGGCGTCATCAACTGGCCGGGAAACGTCTCGGTGATCTCACCACAACGACGCAGGCGGTCATTGAGTTCAACCTTGGTACGGGCCCTTTCCAGCTTATTGTTTTCCACCACATGGTTGATGTAGCCAATGGCAATCAAGAGTGCAATCCCGGCTACGACGAGCAGGGTGATCATGAGTGGTGTCACCGGTAAGACCTCTTTATAGGGTTTGCATTCGAGTGAAGTGGCCAGGCCTGGTTTTTATCGGCCGCCGCCCGCTTATATAAATGCTGGCACTCTGGAGCATATTGCCATCACTCATGGCGTCGACTATAACGTCTTGGTGAGTGTCAGAATATAGGCGCCAGACCCCAGGCGACGGAAAAGCCGAAAGGGGGCTGAAAAGCAGACCGAAGTCATTGATTTAAATAAATTTATAACAGGGGGTTGACGACCTCTCAATCCATCCATAGAATGCGCGCCACTTGCAGCGTAAAGCACACAGCGAAACGAAGCAGGCAGTGAATGTTGTAGTGTGTCCCCTTCGTCTAGTGGCCTAGGACACCGCCCTTTCACGGCGGTAACAGGGGTTCGAGTCCCCTAGGGGACGCCAATGCGGGAATAGCTCAGTTGGTAGAGCACGACCTTGCCAAGGTCGGGGTCGCGAGTTCGAGTCTCGTTTCCCGCTCCATTTTTAAACAGTCTTGCTCTCGGGCAGGGCTGAGTGAAACCAGAACCAAGTCTTCGGATGCGGATCTGGACACCGAAACACACACCATGTGTTCCGGGCAGCGTGTCCCCTTCGTCTAGTGGCCTAGGACACCGCCCTTTCACGGCGGTAACAGGGGTTCGAGTCCCCTAGGGGACGCCATTTGCGGGAATAGCTCAGTTGGTAGAGCACGACCTTGCCAAGGTCGGGGTCGCGAGTTCGAGTCTCGTTTCCCGCTCCATATTTGACGAAAACGCCGCTCAACGAGTGGCGTTTTTGTTTGTAACAGATGTTAGAGTCCCTCAGGGGATGCTTTTTGCGGGAATAGCTCAGTTGGTAGAGCACGACCTTGCCAAGGTCGGGGTCGCGAGTTCGAGTCTCGTTTCCCGCTCCATATTTAACAAAAACGCCGCTCATTGAGCGGCGTTTTTGTTTGCGTGCGATTTATGCTCCTCGCAAAAAAAGCCCGCCAGTCAGTCTGCACGGGCCTTCTATGTGCGCGTCGTATCACATCGACAGGATCAACCGCCCCGCGAACAGGATCAGGATCACCCCCATGCTGCGTTCGAACCAGTGCCCCAGGCGCAGGAACAGCAACCTCACCCTGCTGCTGGAAAAGAACAAGGCGACGACTACAAACCACAGGGCATTCACCAGGCACATCCAGACACCGTATAGCGCCTGAATTTTCAGCGGTGTGGTGGTGCTGATGATCGTGGTGAAGATTGCCAGGAAAAACAGCGTGGCCTTGGGGTTGGTGGCATTGGTCAGAAAGCCTGTAGTAAAAGCCTTGAGCAGTGTTTGCTCGACGAGTGGCCTGTCCGTCGGTTCTTCGCCTTCCAGGACGGATTTCGGCCGGCTGCGCACCAGGCTCACGCCCAGGTAAAAAATGTAGGCACCCCCCACGACCTTGGCCGCCGTCAACAGCCAGGGAGTGGTATGCATCAGCGCACCGACGCCGAGCAGGGTGTAGAGCACGTGCACGGAAATCCCCGCACCAATGCCCAGTGCCGTGCAGATGCCGACCACTCGGCCGAAGCGCACGCTTTGGCGGATGGTGACCGCGAAGTCCGGGCCGGGGGCGACCACGGCCAAAAAGTGAATCGTTGCCAGTGCCAAAAACTCGCCCAGGTAATTGGAAAGCATCTCAACTCCAGAAAGTCAGGGGGGAAGCATTGCCGCGGTAGCCGACAAAGAATGAAAGGCTCAAGCGAGGATCGACTGAGCCCGGTGTTACCGAGTGCATGCGACGTGAGTTGAACATGATGAAATCCCCCGGCCCGGGAAGAATCTCCAGGCTCGGCTTGCCCAGCAGGGACGGATCGATGCCGTAGCTATCGCCACGCATGTCATCAAACTGCTCGGGGGTGATGTCGTGGTTCCATACCTGCAGCGCGCCGCCCTCGGCGGGCATGTTCAGGTAGAGGTTGCAGGCGAACTGCGCTGCCAGGCTCCTGGCCTGGAAACTGTCCGGGGCGTCCTTGGCGAAAATGTCGTGATGGGCGAGAAAGCACACGTCGGGTTCGACTACCCGCGACAACCCGACATACATCTTGCGGCCGTAGAGGCTTTCCAGGTGCGCGCCGGCTGGCCAGGACTCGTCGAAGATGCAGCGCAGGGTGTCGACCGGGGACGCGTAGGGTGCACAACGATTGCGCAACTGCGCGATGTTGCGGGTGGCGCGCTCGAAGTAATCCTCGATCAGCAGTGGCCGATTTTCCGTTTCGTAGAACGCCATGCCGATGCGACCGATGCTCGGCGCGTTGATATAGCCTTCAAATCCCGGCGCGAGGATCTTTTCGCCAATCTCGATTGCCAGCGCCGGAGGCAGCCAGCTCTTGATCCGGATGGCGAGTACTTCTTCGTTGGCCAGTTTTTTTATGCACGCCTCATCGAGACGCTCGACATCAAGCATCATGGTTCAGGTCCCTCTATCGGAGAGTCAGCCAAGCTTGCGGATGCAGGCCTGGCTGGCGATGGCGATGACGGGAGCGCCATCGCCCAAAGGCTCAGTCCACGTGGTAGTGGACGGACAACGTGCCTTTCTTGTGCGAAAGGGACGAGATCGTGACCGTGCCCAGATCCTTCAGGCTACGTACATGGGTGCCGCCACAGCCATAGGCGGGCAGTTCACCGAAACCGATTTCCCGGGCGCCTTCGCGCAGCGAGGTCAGGCGCGGCAGATCATGGGCGATCCACTGTTCAAGGCCGTATTGAATGGTCTCGGCGTCTACGTCCTGGGCCGATTCTGCCGGTTTGAATTGCACGCGCCCTTCGCCGGGCCAGTGATGCGCCTTGATCGGCATCCAGCCCATGGCCTGGACGAAATGGCCAATCAGGTGGCCGGCCGAATGCATGCGCGTATTGAACTGGCGGCGTTGCGCGTCGACCTGGATTCGGGTCATGCCAGGGTTGACCGGCTTATCGACGAAATGGACGATCCGCTCAGGATCCTGGAGTACGCGAAGTACCTGGCTGTCGCCGATCCAGCCAGTATCACAAGGTTGTCCGCCGCCTTGAGGGTGAAACAAGGTTGCACGCAGCACCACGGCGAATTCGTTCTCGTGGGGTGCGCAGTCCAGGACTTCCACATTGGCCTTGAGGTCATCACTATGGAAAAAGAGGCGAAGCGTCATATTCCATGCTCGTATTCAAATTTCTATTTTTTATTATATGAAGCGTGGATTAGCGTGATAATCCGTTCAAACATCAAAGGACTGTTGCGTTGTGAGCATAAATCTTCCACTGCCGTTGCTGGGTGAAATGGCAATTTTCGTCAAGGTCGTCGAAACCGGCAGCTTCTCCGAAGCCGCTCGCCAGTTGGGCTCTTCACCCTCGGCTGTGAGTCGCAGCATCTCGCGACTGGAGAAGGCCCTGGCCACCCGTTTGCTGCAGCGGACCACGCGCAAGTTACGTTTGAGCGACGGTGGCGAGGAGGTCTTCAAGCGCTGCCAGGAGATGCTCAACGCCGCCCGATCCGTCATGGAAATCAGTGGCCAGTTCACTGATGAGCCCGAGGGAGTGGTGCGCATCAGCGTCCCGAAGGCAGTGGGCCGAATCGTGATTCACCCGCATATACCGGAGTTCTTGCGCCGTTATCCCAAGGTGGATGTGGAGCTGTTGCTCGAGGATCGTCAGGTGGACCTGATCGACGATCACGTTGACCTGGCGATTCGCATCACCGACCGGCCGCCAGCGGGGTTGGTGGGGCGACAGTTGCTGAGCATCGACCATCTGCTCTGCGCCACACCCCAATATCTGGCCGAGCACGGCACGCCGACTCACCCCCATGACTTGCTCAACCACAGTTGCATTTACCTGGGCGAAACCCCGAGCGATGCGCGCTGGAAGTTCAAGAAAGGCAGCAAAACCGTAACGGTCGGTGTGCGTGGGCGATATGCCGCCAATCACACGGGTGTACGTTTTGGCGCGGTGTTGCAGCACATCGGCATAGGCAGCCTGCCGTATTTCACGGCGCGCCGTGCCTTGGAGAAGGGCTTGATGGTGCAAGTGCTGCCGGACTGGACGTTTCTCGCGTCCTACCACGGAGGCGCCTGGTTGCTGTACTCGCCAACCCGATACCTGCCGCCCAAGCTACGGGTGTTGATCGATTACCTGGTGGAGTGTCTGGAGAAGGAGCCGACGTTGGGCAAGCCAGGAAAATCTGGCGGTCTGAGTACGCCAGTATCGGAGTATGAGTTGCCCGAGAGTGAAGGCTTGTTTTGAGGGTATGAAAAAGGCCCGCCTGTTCAACCATGCGGGCCTTTTTCATTATGCAATCCGGATCAGTGCTTGCTGTCCTGGTTCGACAATGCCAGCAGCTGTTTTTCCTGGTTCCAGTCGAAGGGTTCGTCATTCTGTTCGGCTTCGTAGCGACGCTCTTCCAGTGCCTGGTACAGGTCGATTTCTTCATCGGACAGGTAGTGCAGGCAGTCACCGGCGAAATACCACAGCAGATCCCGTGGAATCAGGTGGGCGATTTGCGGATAACGGGAAATGACTTGCGTCAGGATGTCCTGGCCCAGGTATTGGCTTTCGATCGGATCGATCGGCAGTGACGCCAGCAGTTCGTCGAAGCGCTCCAGGAACAAGGCATGGCTTTCTTCGGGAACCTGCTCGGCCTCACCTACGGCGACCAGGATGCTGCGCAGGTGGTCGAGCAAAACGAGATGATCGGCAACGATGTTGGACACGAGATAAGTCCTCAAGAGCAAAACGGGCGCGGGAGTATAAAGCTCCCGCGCGCATTTTCCCATGATGGAGAGCTGGATGGATCAGCGCACGTTACCAGCGGTCAGCGCTATTTCCTCTTTATCGAAATCATCGACATCGATCACCTTTCGCCGCGACGCCTGGGCCTCACGCAGCGTTTGGGCTTCTCCCGGTTGCAACACGCCGGCCTCCAAGGCGGCATCGATGACATTTTCCCCGGCGACCGGTTTGACCTGGCCGCTCTTGAGCGCCACCTGCAGTTTCTTACGCAAGGGTTGCGCAGCGTTCAGCAGATTGCAGGTGTGCTGCAGGACACCAACAGGGTCTTCGAGCGATTGCGGGCGGTAGCAACCCAACAGCACTTCTTCCAGGGCCGGATCGCCCTTGGCGCGGCCGATCACCGCAGCAACTTCGGCGCCGAGTTTGTCCGATGGCCCTTTGTGGCGACGGCCGAACGGGAACACGATCACCCGCAACAGGCAACCCAGCACCTTGTTCGGAAAGTTGTTCAGCAGTTCGTCCATGGCTCGCTCGCCGTGCCCGAGGCTTTCCTCCATGGCCCAGGTAAACAGCGGTTTCATGTACTCCGGCGAGTCGAGGTCGTTGTAGCGCTTGAGCGCGGCACTGGCCAGGTACATGTTGCTCAGCACATCGCCCAGCCGTGCCGACAGGCGTTCGCGCCGTTTCAGTTCGCCGCCGAGCAGCATCATGCTGAGGTCGGCGAGCAGGGCGAATGCGGCAGCCTGACGGTTCAGCGCGCGGAAATAACCCTGGCTGAGCCTGTCGCCCGGCACGTGCTCCAGGTGCCCGAAGCCCAGGTTCAACACCAGCGTGCTGGCGGCGTTGCCCACGGCAAAGCCGATGTGCTTGAGCAGCAGGTCATCGAACTCGGTGAGCGCCTGGTCCTTGTCCTCCCGAGTGGCCAGGGCCATTTCCTTGAGCACGAAGGGGTGGCAGCGAATCGCACCCTGGCCGAAGATCATCAGGTTGCGTGAAAGAATGTTCGCGCCTTCCACGGTAATGAAGATCGGCGCGCCACACCATTTGCGAGCAAGGTAGTTGTTCGGCCCTTCGATGATCGCCTTGCCACCATGGACATCCATCGCCTGGCTGATGCACTCGCGGCCGCGCTCGGTGAGGTGATACTTGAGAATCGCCGACAGCACCGACGGTTTCTCACCGAGGTCCACCGCGTTGGCGGTCAGCATCCGCGCAGCGTCCATCATCCAGGCGTTGCCGCCGATGCGCGCCATGGCTTCCTGGATGCCTTCGAAAGCGGCAATCGGGACGTTGAACTGCTCGCGAACCTGCGCATATTGGCCTGTCACCAGGCTGGTGAACTTGGCCATGCCCGTGCCCACCGCCGGCAAGGAGATCGAACGCCCCACCGACAGGCAATTCATCAGCATCATCCAGCCTTTGCCGAGCATTTCCTGGCCGCCGATCAGGAATTCCAGCGGCACGAACACATCCTTGCCGGAGTTCGGGCCGTTCATGAAGGACGCACCCAGGGGCAGGTGGCGACGGCCGATTTCCACGCCGGGGAGATCGGTTGGAATCAGCGCCAGGCTGATACCCAGGTCCTCTTCCTCACCCAGCAAGTGATCCGGGTCGTATGCCTTGAACGCCAGGCCGAGCAGGGTGGCTACCGGGCCCAGGGTGATGTAGCGCTTTTCCCAGTTCAGGCGCAGGCCGATGGTCTCCTTGCCTTCCCATTCGCCTTTGCAGATCACGCCGGTGTCGGGCATGCCGCCGGCGTCCGAACCGGCCAAGGGACCGGTCAGGGCAAAACACGGAATTTCGTCGCCACGGGCCAGGCGTGGCAGGTAATGGTTGCGCTGTTCGTCAGTGCCGTAATGCAGCAACAGTTCGGCCGGACCGAGGGAGTTCGGGACCATCACGGTAGAGGCGAGGTCACCGCTGTGACTCGCCAGTTTCATTGCCACTTGCGAGTGGGCATAGGCGGAGAAACCCTTGCCGCCAAACTCCTTGGGAATGATCAGGGCAAAGAAGCCCTGGTCCTTGATGTAAGCCCAGGCTTCGGCCGGCAAGTCCATGGTTTGACCGAGCTGCCAATCACTGACCATGGCGCAGAGTTCTTCGGTCGGGCCGTCGATGAAGGCCTGTTCTTCTTCGTTCAACTGCACCTTGGGATAGGACAGCAGTTTGTTCCAGTCCGGGCGACCGCTGAACAGCTCGCCGTCCCACCACACGGTGCCGGCTTCGATAGCATCGCGTTCGGTTTCCGACATCGGCGGCAGGGTTTTCTGGAACCAGTTGAACATCGGTGCGCTGAAGAATTTACGGCGCAGATCAGGCAAAAGCAGGGGCGCCGCCACGGCGGCGGTCAGCACCCAGAAAATCAGCAGCAGCCAACCCGGTGCGCGACTGAACGCGCCCATTGCCAGCAGATAGACAGCCACGATGCCCAAGGCAGGCAGCGGCGCGATGCGACGGTGGGCCAAATAAGCTATCCCGACAACCAGAACCAGTATCCACAACAGCAGCATATTTAATCCTCCGTGAACCCAGGGCGTACCAACCCACAGAGCTTAGACGGCATCCGTAAAACCGGGTGGTCAGAGCGAGGGGATCGGAATCGTGGGAAACCCTGGATGATTGTGTAGGCCTCAAGCGCGACAGACCGTGAAAAATCGTTCATTGAGCGGGCGGCAAAGCGCCCATGTTTGGCCGATACGTCGTTATCTCTGTGCTGAACCTCTCGTTAGACTGGACGCTTGCCCTGGACATTACCAGCATGGAGATTGCCCGCATGCACGAGTACCTGAGCCCCGGCCGCTTCATCGATAGTGACCACCCGTCGGTGGTGGAGTTCGCGGAAAAACACCGCGGTACCAGTCGTGACCCGCTCGAACAGGCGATCCAACTCTATTACGCCGTGCGCGAGGCGGTGCGCTACAACCCCTATACCTTCAGCCGCGATCCGCAGACCCTGTGCGGCAGTTATGCACTGGCGGCCGGGGAAAGTTATTGCGTGCCCAAAGCCACGCTGCTGGCCGGTGCCGCGCGGCATTGCGCGATACCTGCGCGAATCGGTCTGGCGGATGTGCGCAATCATCTGTCGACCCCGCGTCTACTCGAATTGCTCAAGAGCGACGTATTCGCCATGCACGGCTACACCGAGCTTTATCTGAACGGTCGTTGGGTCAAAGCCACTCCGGCGTTCAACCAGGGCTTGTGCGACCTGTTCAATGTGGCGCCGCTGGAATTCGACGGGATAAACGACAGCGTTTTCCATCCCTTCAATCGCGACGGCGAGAAATTGATGGAGTACATGATCGATCACGGCCAGTTTACCGACGTGCCTGAAAGGTTCTTCTTTGCACACCTTGAAAAGTGTTATCCGCACTTGTTCGGCGACCAACTGCCGGCGCTGCTGGGGGACATGCAGAGCGATTTGAGTCGCGCCTGATCCGGCGTATGCTGCCTGCGCATTCATCCATAAAGAGGCGGTCATGCTGAAGATCTGGGGTCGGAAAAACTCGTCGAATGTCAGGAAACCATTGTGGGCTGCCGAGGAACTGGGCCTGGCCTATGAGGCCATCGATGCGGGCGGGTCCTTTGGTGTCGTCGATACACCTGAGTACCGTGCCATGAACCCCAATGGTCGCGTGCCGGTAATTGAAGATGATGGATTCGTGTTGTGGGAATCCAACGCCATCGTGCGTTATCTGATGGCCAGGCATGCGCCGAATACACCGTGGTATCCGGCTGATTTGCAAGCGCGGGCCAGCGCCGAGAAATGGATGGACTGGACCACGTCCGGTTTTGCCGGGCCATTCCGTACGGTGTTTTGGGGCGTTTTGCGCACCCCGGCCGATCAACAGGACTGGTCCGCGATCAAGGCGGCGATCAAGGAGTGCGAAGCGCTGCTGGCGATGGCTGACCAGGCGCTGGCGACTCAGCCCTACCTGTCCGGTGACGAGATCGGCATGGGCGACATTCCCCTGGGCAGTTTCATTTATGCCTGGTTCGAGATGCCGATCGAGCGTTCGCCGCATCCCCATCTGCAGGCCTGGTACGCGCGGTTGAAACAGCGCCCGGCGTATCGCAAGGCAGTCATGACCGCGTTGACTTAATACTCACTATCGACACACTTGACTGTACTTGTGGGCTGGCGACAAGCACCATTGCGTCCATGCGCCGCGGTTGTTTTGCTTGCCGCCCGCCCATATCTGTTCCTTTCTTCCCTTCTTGGTGCGTAATCCGATATGAGTTCCGCTCTGTCCATCCGGCAGCTAACCAAAACCTACGGCAACGGTTTCCAGGCCTTGAGTGGTATCGATCTGGATGTCGCCGAAGGTGACTTCTTCGCCTTGCTCGGCCCCAACGGCGCCGGCAAATCCACGACCATTGGCATTCTGTCGACCCTGGTGAACAAGACCAGCGGCACAGTGAATATCTTCGGTCACGACCTGGACAAGAACCCGGCGGCGCTCAAGCGCTGCATCGGCGTCGTTCCCCAGGAATTCAACTTCAACCAGTTCGAAAAGACCTTCGACATCGTCGTGACCCAGGCCGGTTACTACGGCATCCCGGCGAAAGTCGCCAAAGCGCGCGCCGAACAGTACCTGACCCAGCTCGGGCTGTGGGACAAGCGCGATGTGCCGTCGCGTTCGCTGTCGGGCGGCATGAAGCGTCGATTGATGATCGCCCGGGCGCTGGTTCACGAACCGCGCCTGCTGATCCTCGACGAACCGACTGCGGGCGTGGACATCGAACTGCGTCGTTCGATGTGGACTTTCCTCACCGAGCTGAACAAGAAAGGCATCACGATCATCCTCACCACGCATTATCTGGAGGAGGCCGAGCAGTTGTGCCGCAACATCGGCATCATCGACCACGGGGTGATCGTCGAGAACACCAGCATGAAGCAGTTGCTCGGCCAACTGCATGTCGAGACCTTCCTGCTGGATTTGAAGAACAATCTGAGCGCGCCGCCGCAGCTGCTGGGTTATCCATCACGCTTGCTCGATGGTCACACCCTGGAAGTCCAGGTGGATAAAAGCATGGGCATCACCGCGCTGTTCACTCAGCTGGCGCAGCAGAACATCGAAGTGCTGAGCCTGCGCAACAAAACCAATCGCCTCGAGGAGTTGTTCGTGTCCCTGGTGGAGAAAAATCTGTCGAAGGTGGCGGTATGAGTTCCGAGCTGCAACCCAACCTCGTTGCCCTCAACACCATCGTTTACCGTGAGGTCCGGCGCTTTACCCGGATCTGGCCGCAGACGCTGCTGCCGCCAGCGATCACCATGGTTCTGTACTTCGTGATCTTCGGCAACCTGATCGGTCGCCAGATCGGCGACATGGGTGGCTTCACTTACATGGAGTACATCGTGCCGGGCCTGATCATGATGTCGGTGATCACCAACTCCTACGGCAACGTGGTATCGAGTTTCTTCGGCAGCAAGTTCCAGCGCTCCATCGAAGAGTTGATGGTGTCGCCGGTGTCGCCACACACCATTCTGATCGGCTACACCCTGGGTGGCGTGCTGCGCGGCCTGATGGTCGGGATCATCGTGACGCTGCTGTCGTTGTTCTTCACCGATTTGCAGGTGCATCACCTGGGTGTGACCATTCTGGTGGTGGTGCTGACGGCCACGATCTTCTCGCTGCTGGGCTTCATCAACGCCGTGTTTGCGCGCAACTTCGATGACATCTCGATCATCCCGACCTTTGTGCTGACGCCTTTGACCTACCTGGGCGGGGTGTTCTACTCGATCTCGTTGCTGCCGCCGTTCTGGCAGACCGTGTCCCTGGCCAACCCGGTCCTGCACATGGTCAATGCCTTCCGTTACGGCATTCTCGGGGTGTCGGATATTCGGATCAGCATTGCGATCACCTTCATGCTGGTGGCGACCGTGGTCCTGTACCTCGGGTGCGCGCGGTTGCTGGTGAGTGGGCGGGGGATGCGTACCTGATCATTGCTCGCGGATGTACCCGATCTACTGACCACCTATGGTTTCGTTCCCCTGTGAGCTGCCGCATTTCAAATCAAAACGGCGCCTGAAGGCGCCGTTTTGCATTGTCACAGCCGACTTTGCTTGCGCCGCCGCCATTGTCGCGCCACCCACCAGCGCCAATACATCATGACTATGAAATAGGCCAACGCCCCCAGCACCAACCCTGTCACCACCGACCCCAGCAAAAACGGCTGCCACAGGGTCGAGAGCTCGCCGCTGATCCATTCCCAGGTCAGCTCGTCCGGCAGATGCCGTGCAGGAACGTCCATCAGCCAGGCACCGGTCTGGTAGGTGCAGAAGAACACGGCCGGCATGGTGATCGGGTTGGTCAGCCAGACCAGGCTAACCGCAATCGGCATGTTGCCACGCACGATGATCGCGAAAATCGCCGCCACCAGCATCTGCAATGGAATCGGCAGGAATGCCGCGAACAGGCCGACCGCCATGGCCCGGGCCACGGAATGGCGATTGAGGTGCCAGAGGTTCGGGTCATGCAGCAGGGTGCCGAGAAAGCGTAAGGACTTGTGTTCCCTGATGCTGGTCGGGTCTGGCATGTAGCGTTTGAATAATCGCCGGGGCATAAGGCTTCTCGGTCGGTCAGGTCGGCAAGTATGTCTGGATTCCATGAAGCGCCCATTCAGACTTTGTGACAATTGTTAACGACGGACGTGCCCTGCGCGGACTATGCCTAGGGACGGGACTCTCAAGGACGAGCTTATGCGCACAGGGATGATGGCGCTGGCGTTGGGTCTGCTGGCCCTGCGTTTTTTGCCGGTGTTACCGCCGGTCTGGTTGTGGTTATCGATGCCGGTGGCCGGCTTGATGTTGCTGCCGTTCAGGACGTATCCGGCGGCGTTTTTCCTGTTCGGCCTGAGTTGGGCCTGCGCCCATGCACAGTGGGCCCTGGATGATCGGCTGGCGCCGGGCCTCGACGGGGAAACGCGCTGGCTCGAAGGACGGGTCACCGGGTTGCCGCAGAACGCCGAGGGTGTGGTGCGTTTTGAACTGAGCGACAGCCAGTCACGCCGCAGCGACCTGCCGCGACATTTGCGCCTGGCCTGGTACGACGGCCCGCCGGTCAACAGCGGCGAACGCTGGCGGCTGGCGGTCAAGCTGAAGCGACCTGTGGGATTGCTCAATCCCCATGCCTTCGACTATGAGGCCTGGCTGTTGGCGCAACGTATCGGTGCGACCGGAACCGTCAAGGCCGGGGAGCGACTCGCGCCAGCCCGGTGGGCCTTGCGCGACGGTGTCCGCCAGCGGCTACAGGCCGTGGACACTCAAGGTCGAACAGGCGTACTGACGGCCTTGGTGCTGGGTGACGGCGCGGGACTCAGTCGCGAGGAATGGCAGGTGTTGCAAGACACCGGCACCGTTCATCTGCTGGTGATTTCCGGGCAACACGTCGGCTTGTTGGCGGGACTGGTCTATCTGTTGATCGCCGGGCTTGCCCGTTATGGATTGTGGCCGGCGCGTCTGCCATGGTTGCCCTGGGCCTGTGGCCTGGCTTTTCTGGCGGCCCTTGGCTATGGGCTGTTGGCCGGCTTCGAAGTGCCGGTTCGCCGAGCTTGCCTGATGATTGGCCTGGTGCTGCTGTGGCGCGTGCGTTTTCGTCACCTGGGTGCCTGGTGGCCTCTGTTGCTGGCACTCGATGGCGTCTTGCTGATGGACCCGTTGGCGAGCCTGCAACCAGGTTTCTGGTTGTCTTTCGCAGCGGTGGCGGTGTTGATCTTCACGTTCGGTGGCCGCCTGGGGCCCTGGCCATGGTGGCAAACCTGGACCCGTGCCCAGTGGCTGATCGCTATTGGCCTTGGCCCGTTTCTGCTGGTCCTGGGGTTGCCGATCAGCCTCAGCGGGCCGCTGGTCAATCTGCTGGCGGTGCCCTGGATCAGCCTGGTGGTGCTGCCCCCGGCCTTGCTCGGGACTCTGTTGTTGCCGATGCCCTACGTCGGCGAGTGGTTGCTGTGGCTGGCGGGCGGTTTGATCGATTGGCTGTTTACCGGGCTGGCCGTGGTCGCGGGCAAGGCTCCCGCGTGGGTGCCCGCAGCGATCCCCCTGTGGGTTTGGGGCATCGGTACTTTCGGCGCCTTTCTGTTGCTGCTGCCGCGAGGCGTACCCATGCGTCCGCTAGGCTGGCCGTTGCTGCTGCTCCTGGTGTTCCCCCCGCGACCGATGCTGCCCGAGGGTATTGCCGAGGTCTGGCAGCTGGATGTTGGCCAAGGGTTGGCGATCATGGTGCGCACACGCCATCACACGCTGCTGTATGACGCGGGTCCGCGTTTTCGTGATCTCGACCAGGGGGCACGGGTCGTCCTTCCAGCACTACGGAAACTGGGCGTGAAGGAACTCGACCTGATGTTGATCAGCCATGCCCATGCCGATCATGCCGGTGGCGCCCGTGCAGTCGCCGATGGGTTGCCGGTGAAGCGGGTGCTCAGCGGAGAACCTGCCGACCTGCCTGCCGGGTTGCAGGCCGAGGGTTGCGAGAGTGGCCGACAATGGATGTGGGATGGGGTCAGTTTCCAACTATGGCATTGGCCACAGGCCAGGGACAGCAACCAGAATTCCTGCGTGTTGCAGATCGAGGCCAATGGCGAGCGCTTGCTGCTTAGCGGTGACATAGACAGCAGCGCCGAGCGCGCGCTGCTCGACAGTCCACTGGCCGTGCCCACCGATTGGTTGCAGGCACCGCATCACGGTAGTCGCAGTTCGTCTTCGATGGCGCTGCTCAACGTCCTGCAGCCCAGGGCGGCGCTGATCTCCCGTGGGCAGGGCAACTCGTTCGGCCATCCACACTCCGTTGTGATTGAGCGCTATCGAAATCGCGGGACGGCGATCTATGACAGTGCGCTGCAAGGTGCCGTTCATCTGCAACTGGGGCGTTTCGAAGCGCCGCGCTCGATGCGTCAGGAACGGCGCTTCTGGCGCGATCCGCCACCCTCGAGCAAATAGCCGGAAGTGATCAAAGGGCGACCGGATGCGACATCACGGTCTTCGGTGCGCCCACCCCCTATGTTAGAGTGGCGCACTTTTTCGAGGGGACTGTCACTGTGTGGGAATTGGTCAAATCCGGCGGCTGGATGATGCTGCCGATCATCCTGAGTTCCATCGCGGCAATGGCAATCGTTGCCGAACGTCTGTGGACCCTGCGAGCCAGTCGCGTGACCCCTGAGCATTTGCTCGGGCAGGTCTGGGTCTGGATCAAGGACAAGCAACTGAACAAGGAAAAGCTCAAGGAGCTGCGTGCCAATTCGCCGTTGGGCGAGATCCTGGCCGCAGGCCTGGCCAACTCCCGGCATGGTCGCGAGATCATGAAGGAGTGTATCGAAGAGGCCGCCGCGCGGGTCATCCATGAGCTGGAGCGCTACATCAATGCCCTTGGCACCATCGCCGCCATGGCCCCTTTGCTGGGGCTGCTGGGTACGGTGCTGGGCATGATCGATATTTTCAGTGCGTTCATGGGCACGGGCATGGCCACCAACGCCGCCGTGTTGGCCGGGGGTATCTCCAAGGCACTGATCACCACGGCCGCCGGCTTGATGGTCGGTATCCCGTCGGTATTCTTCCACCGTTTCCTGCAACGCCGGATCGATGAGCTGGTGGTAGGCATGGAGCAGGAGGCGATCAAGCTGGTCGAAGTCGTGCAGGGTGATCGTGACGTGGACCTGGCGGGGGGCAAAGCGTGAAATTCCGCCGCAAGCAACGGGAGAATGTGGACATCAACCTCGCGTCGCTGATCGACGTGGTGTTTATCCTGCTGCTGTTTTTTGTCGTGACCACGACGTTCACTCGTGAAACCCAATTGCGCGTCGATCTGCCCGAAGCGGTCAGCGGCGCGCCTTCCGATGACCAGACCCGGCAGTTGGATATCGCGATCAGCGCCGACGGGGTGTTCTCGGTGAACAACCAGGTATTGCCCAAAAGCGACCTGGCAACGTTGATGGATGCCCTGCAGAAACAATCCAATGGCGACACCAGCCGGCCGCTGTCCATCAGCGCCGACGGAAAATCCCAGCATCAGTCGGTCATCACCGCCATGGACGCCGCCGGCAAGCTCGGCTTCAGCCATTTGCGCATGACCACAGTCGAGGCGGCGCCGCCCGCGCCCTGATGGCCATGTCCGATCGCCTGCTCGCCGCGTGGTACCGGGGGCATCCGGCCCTGAAACTGCTGCAGCCGCTGGAGTGGCTGTACCGGCGCGTGGTCAACAACAAGCGCAAGCGCTTTCTGGCGGGCGAGGGTGAGATCTATCAGCCCCCGGTCCCGCTGATCGTGGTGGGCAACATCACCGTCGGCGGCACCGGCAAGACCCCGCTGATCCTGTGGATGATCCAGCACTGTCAACGCAGTGGCTTGCGGGTTGGCGTGGTCAGCCGCGGTTACGGCGCGAAGCCTGCGCAATTGCCGTGGCGGGTCGAGGCGGATCAAAGCGCCGACATCGCTGGCGATGAGCCACTGTTGATCGTGCAGCGTACCGGGGTGCCATTGATGATCGATCCGGATCGCAGTCGCGCGGTCGAAGCCTTGCTGGCCAGTGAACCGCTGGACCTGATCCTGTCCGATGACGGCATGCAGCATTACCGTCTGGCTCGGGATCTGGAGCTGGTGCTGATCGACGCTGCCCGTGGCTTGGGTAACCGGCGTTGCTTGCCGGCCGGGCCATTGCGTGAGCCGGTCGAGCGTCTGCAAAGTGTCGACGCGGTGCTCTACAACGGCGCCACGGCCGACAGCGACGACGGCTTTGCCTTCCAGTTGCAACCGACAGCACTGGTCAACCTGCAAAGCGGCGAACGGCGCCCGCTCGATCACTTTCCCGCGGGCCAGGCGCTGCATGCCGTGGCCGGGATCGGTAACCCGCAGCGTTTCTTCAAGACCCTTGAAACGTTACACTGGCAGCCGGTCCCGCATGCGTTCGCCGACCACGCCGAATACAGCGTGCAGGCCTTGAATTTCAATCCGCCATTGCCATTGGTGATGACTGAAAAGGACGCGGTGAAGTGCCGTGCCTTCGCCGCCGCCGACTGGTGGTACCTGGCGGTCGACGCTGTGCCGTCGCCAGCCTTCACGGCCTGGTTCGATACACAGTTGATGCGCCTGTTGCCGGCTCGTCTTTTGCCTTAACTCCGTTTCTATCCAGGGAATGTTCATGGACACCAAATTGCTCGACATCCTCGCTTGCCCGGTCTGCAAAGGTCCGCTCAAGCTCAGCGCCGACAAGACCGAGCTGATCAGCAAGGGCGCTGGCCTTGCGTACCCGATTCGCGACGGCATCCCGGTCATGCTCGAAACCGAAGCCCGCACCCTGACCACCGACGAGCGTCTGGATAAATGACTACAGCCTTTACCGTTGTTATTCCTGCGCGTTATGCCTCGACCCGTCTGCCGGGCAAGCCACTGCTGTTGATCGCCGGCAAGCCGATGATCCAGCACGTGTGGGAACAGGCGTGCAAAAGCAGCGCCGAGCGTGTGGTCGTGGCCACGGACGATGCGCGCATCGCCCAGGCCTGCGAAGGCTTTGGTGCGCAAGTGGTGATGACCCGCGTAGATCACAACTCCGGCACCGATCGCCTGGCAGAAGTCGCGGCGAAGCTGGGCCTGGCGCCTGATGCCATCGTGGTCAACGTCCAGGGTGACGAACCGCTGATCCCGCCGAGTGTCATCGATCAGGTGGCCGTCAACCTGGCGGCCCACCCTGAAGCGCGCATGGCCACGCTGGCCGAGCCGATCGAAGACGTCGAGAGCCTGTTCAACACCAACGTGGTCAAGGTTGTCAGCGACCTCAATGGCCTGGCACTGACCTTCAGTCGCGCTACTTTGCCATGGGCACGTGACACCTTCGCCAAGAGCCTCGAGCAAATGCCGCAAGGTGTGCCGTATCGCCGCCACATCGGCATTTATGCCTACCGCGCCGGTTTCCTCCATGACTTCGTCAGCTGGGGCCCGTGCTGGCTGGAAAACACCGAGTGCCTGGAACAGCTGCGAGCCTTGTGGCACGGAGTGCGGATTCACGTCGCCGATGCGCTGATCGCGCCGCCGGCCGGTGTCGATACCCTTGAAGACCTTGAGCGCGTTCGTCGCCTGCTGGAGGCCTGATGCGGGTTCTGTTTGTCTGCCTGGGCAATATCTGCCGTTCACCCACGGCCGAAGGCGTACTGCGGTATAAATTGCGCGAAGCGGGGTTGGCCGATCAAGTCGAAGTGGCCTCCGCCGGTACCGGCGACTGGCACGTGGGCAGTGCCCCGGACAAGCGCAGCCAGGCAGCGGCGAAAAAGCGTGGTTATGATTTGTCCGCCCAGCGCGCCCAGCAGGTCACCCGTGCCGATTTCGCCGAGTACGACCTGATCCTGGCGATGGACAACAGCAACTTGCGCCACCTCATGGATCTGCAACCGGCCAACGCCAGAGCGGAACTGGACCTGTTCCTGCGTCGCTACCCCTTGTATATCGATGAAGTCCCGGACCCGTATAACGACAGTGAATACGGCTTTGAAATGGTGCTGGACCTGATTGAGCGCGCCAGTGACCTGCTGGTGATCGAACTGAAGGAACGGTTATGAGTTTGCAACTGCGATCAGGGGTCTCGCTCAAGCCGTTCAACAGCTTTGGCGTGGATGTCCAGGCCCGACTGTTTGCCGAGGCCCACAGCGATGCCGATGTGAGTGAGGCCCTGGCCTATGCGCGGGAGCATCAGGTGCCCTTGCTGGTGATCGGCGGTGGCAGCAATTTGCTGCTGACAGCCGACGTTGAATCGCTGGTGCTGCGCATGGCCACCCGTGGTATACGCGTGATCAGCGACGATGGCAGCAAAGTCGTGATTGAAGCCGAAGCGGGCGAGCCATGGCACCCGTTCGTGCAACACACCTTGGTGCAGGGCTTGTCGGGCCTGGAAAACCTCAGCTTGATTCCCGGCACCGTGGGCGCCGCGCCCATGCAGAACATCGGCGCCTATGGCGTGGAGATCAAGGACGTGTTCGCCGGCCTGACCGCCCTTGATCGCCACAGTGGCGAGTTGCGCGACTTCAGCCTGCAGGAGTGCAACTTCGCTTACCGCGATAGCCTGTTCAAGCAGGAGCCTGGGCGCTGGCTGATCCTGCGCGTGCGTTTCATCCTCGATCGCACGGCACACCTGCACCTGGAATACGGACCTGTGCGTCAGCGCCTGACCGAGCAGGGTATCGACCATCCGACGGCCACGGACGTCAGCCAAGCCATCTGCAGCATTCGCAACGAGAAACTCCCGGACCCGGCGGTACTCGGCAATGCCGGCAGCTTTTTCAAAAATCCCCTGGTGCCAGCGGCGCTGGTCGCACAGCTCAAGGGCGAATATCCGGACCTGGTGGCGTACGCGCAACCCGATGGGCAGATGAAGCTGGCAGCTGGCTGGTTGATCGAGCGGGCAGGGTGGAAAGGGTTTCGTGATGCCGATGCCGGCGTGCACAAAATGCAAGCCTTGGTGCTGGTCAACTATGGCAGTGCGACCGGTTTACAGCTGCTGAGCCTGGCACAGCGCATCCAGAAAGATATTTCAGAGCGTTTCCATGTCGATCTGGAAATGGAGCCCAACCGATATTGAAGCTAAGCTTTCATGACGGATTGTCAAAGCCCTGCATAACTCAAGTTGTGCAGGGCTTTTTTGTTAATGCAGGCTTAACCTGCCCTGCTGACGATGCAAGCATTTGCTCCACCAAAGGCCCGGTGCAGACGTGTCTGTTCGCACAAGAGAGCCCATTAGCCTGAGTCGATCTGCGTCATCCACCCAAGATCCAGCGGCAGATTGCTCGACCCCATCACCCAAGCACTATGCGGGCGTGCCCATGATTACCCTTAAACTCAACGGTCAAGACCATTCGCTCGATGTCACCGAGGACATGCCCTTGCTCTGGGCGATCCGTGACGTGGCCGGTTACAACGGCACCAAGTTTGGCTGCGGCATGGGCCTTTGCGGCGCCTGCACCATTCATATCGAAGGTGCCCCGGCGCGCAGTTGCATCACGCCGATCGGCTCGGTCGTCGGCCAGAACGTCACCACCATCGACAACCTGCAGGCCGACCCGGTCGGCAAGGTCGTGCAGCAGGCCTGGCTCGATACGGCCGTGGCCCAGTGCGGCTACTGCCAGGGTGGGCAGATCATGTCCGCCACCGCGCTGCTCAAGACCCATCCGAACCCGAGCGATGAGCAGATCGAAGAGGCGATGGTCGGCAATATCTGCCGCTGCGGCACCTACAACCGGATCAAGACCGCCATYCGCCAGGCATCCACTCACCTGAAGGAGGCCAAGGCATGAGCCGGTTACCCGATGATTTCGCCCTGAGCAACCTCAGTCGGCGTGGTTTCCTCAAGGGCGTGGGCGCCGCCAGTGCGCTGGTGGTCGCCGCGAGCTGGGGYTGGCAGGACGCGTTTGCCGAAGAGGCGCAGAAAAAGTTCGGTGCCGACGGCATGCCCAACGGCTGGGTCGACGACCCCAAAATCTACGTAAGCATTGCCACCGATGGCACGGTGACGGTGGTCTGTAACCGTTCGGAAATGGGCCAGGGGATTCGGACGAGTGTGGGGCGAGTGGTGGCCGATGAACTGGAAGCCGATTGGACGCGGGTCAAGGTGCAGCAGGCGCCGGGCGACGAGGTGCGTTACGGCAATCAGAATACCGACGGTTCGCGCAGCATGCGCCACTGGTACGAGCCGATGCGCCGCTGTGGGGCCGCCGCGCGGACCATGCTGGAGCAGGCCGCTGCCGACCAATGGAAAGTGCCGATCGGCGAGTGTCATGCGCAGCTGCATAAAGTCATCCACACGCCCTCCGGGCGCGAACTGGAGTATGGCGCCCTGGCCATCGCCGCAAGCACCCTGGCCGTGCCGGCACGGGACAGCTTGCGACTCAAACAGCCGTCGCAGTTTCGTTATATCGGATCAGCGTCGAGCGTTGCCATCGACGGCGAAGACATTGTGCGGGGTCAGGCGATTTATGGGGCTGACGTGCATTTCGACGGCATGCTGTTCGCCACCATTGCGCGGCCCGCGGTCTACGGCGGCAAGGTCAAGGGCTTCGATGCCAGCGCTGCGCTGAAAGTCCCGGGCGTGACCCACGTCATGCCCCTGGAAACCCGCCCGTTACCCTCCGGATTCCAGCCGCTGGGCGGAGTGGCGGTGGTCGCCAGCAACACCTGGGCAGCGATCAAGGGGCGCGAGGCACTGAAAATCCAATGGGACGACGGCCCCAACGCCGGCTACGACTCGATCGCCTACCGCAAAGCGCTGGAGGCCGCCTCGCTCAAGCCCGGTAAAGTGGTGCGCGAAAACGGCAAGATCGAAGACCTGATCTCGAATCCAGATCGCACGCTTCAAGCCACTTACTATATGCCGCACCTGGCCCACGCACCGATGGAGCCGATGGTCGCTGTCGCCCGTTTCTCCGATCGGGGCTGCGAGATCTGGGCGCCGGTTCAGTCGCCCCAGCGGGCGCGGGATACCGTTGCCGAGCGTCTTGGGATTGCCGTTGAACAGGTCACGGTCAATGTCACCTTGCTGGGGGGCGGGTTTGGTCGCAAGGCCAAGCCGGACTACGTCATCGAGGCTGCGATTCTGGCCAGGGCCTTGCCGGGTAGGGCGGTGCGTGTGCAGTGGACGCGGGAAGACGATCTTCACTGCGGGTATCTGCACACTGTTTCGTTGCAATATCTCAAGGCCATCCTGGGCAAGGATGGCCTGCCCTCCAGCTGGTTGCATCGCACGGTGGCGCCGAGCATGACCGCGTTGTTTACGCCCAATGTCCTTCATCAGGGCGCGGCTGAACTGGGTATGGGCTTCAAGAACATGGCCTACGCGATTCCCAACATCCGCCTGGAAAATCCGGAGGCCACCGTCCACACGCGGGTGGGCTGGTATCGCTCGGTGTCGAACATCCCCCACGGTTTTGCGATCCAGAGCTTCATCGATGAACTGGCGCACAAGGCCGGGGARGACCCGCTCAAGTACCAGGTCAGACTGCTCGGCCCGGACCGTCAGATCGATCCACGTACCTTGAGTGAAGAATGGAACTACGGTGAATCGCCCGAACGTTATCCCATCGACACCGCGCGCTTGCGAACGGTACTGGAAACTGCCGCCAAGGCCGCCGGCTGGGGGCGCGAGTTGCCCAAGGGCCGGGGCCTGGGCCTGGCGGTGCATTACAGCTTCGTGACCTACGTGGCGGCGGTGATCGACGTCGAGGTCAAGGACGACGGCACCTTGATCGTGCACAAGGCTGACATCGCCGTCGATTGCGGACCGCAGATCAATCCCGAGCGGATTCGTTCGCAGTTCGAAGGTGCTTGTGTCATGGGGCTGGGCAATACGGTGCTGGGTGAAATCAGCTTCAAGGACGGCAAGGTCCAGCAAGACAACTTCCATATGTATGAAGTGGCGCGCATGTCCCTGGCACCCAAGGAAGTCGCGGTGCACCTGGTCACGCCGCCGGGCGACGTACCTTTGGGCGGTGTGGGGGAGCCGGGTGTGCCGCCGATCGCTCCGGCCCTGTGCAATGCGATCTTTGCCGCTACCGGCAAGCGCATCCGCAACCTGCCGATCCGTTATCAACTGCAAGGCTGGCAGGCGGTTTAAACCTTGTTCAGGACGAGACAGCAGGCATAAAAAAGCCCCGCCTGGATGACCAGGCGGGGCTTTTCAATAGCCGAGGGAATCAGACGAGAGGTTTAGGCTCGTGCTCTTTTTCCTTGGCTTGCTCGTGTTGCTCAACCGCTTCCTGAACGGAGCGAGGGGCTTCGGCAATCACTGACTCAACCGGCTCGGCAGCGACTTCGGCAGCCGGGGCAGGAGCTGCCTCGACCACTTCGGCAACAACCGGTGCTGGTTCGTCAGCGACAACCGGAGCAGCAGCGGCCGCCAATTCGGCTTCCCGCTGCAGACGCTCTTCTTCACGCTTGCGGCGACGCACTTCACGTGGGTCGTTCGGCGCACGGCCACTTGGCGTCAGGGCGCTGACCGGGGCTGTTTCGACCACTGGAGCGGCCACTTCGGCAACAACCGGCGCTTCAACCACTGGAGCAGGCTCGGCAGCCGCGACAACCGGCTCGGAGACCAACGCTGGCGCTACTTCGGCTTCAGCGACTGGCGCTGGAGCAGGCGTTTCGACGACGGCTGGCTCGGCAACCCAGTTGAATGCGGTTTGCTCTTCGCGAACTTCACGAACGGCTTCGGTCACGGTTTCAGTCACGCTTTCGCTAACCGGTTCTGCAACCACGGCAGGCTCGGCGGCCGCTTCAACCACTGGCTGTGCTTCTTGCGCGGGTGCCACTTCGATTTCCGGCGATGCGGTGGCTTCGACCGCAGTCGTTGCTTCCACAACCGGTGCTTCGACCGGAGCCGATTCCAGGGTGGCGGCAGTAGCGCGTTCGGCTTGCTCGTTGGCCTGTGCTTCAGCTGGAGCGCTGATCACGGTGCTGGCAACGGCTGCAGTAACAGCCAGGCCAGCGGCCAGGTCGGACGTGCTTGGCGCTTCATTGCTCTCGCCGGCGTCGGACTCATCCGAACCTTCGATCACGTTACCGTTGGCGTCACGCTGACGCTCGCGACGGTTGCTGCGACGACGCTGGCCACGGGAGCGGCGGCGTGGGCGATCGCCTTCGGCGCCTTCCTGACCGTCTTCCTGCAGTTGCTCTTCGTTGCCGGTCAGCTCTTCTTCAGCAACGGCAGCCGCTTGTTCGGCACGTGGTTGACGTTCTTCACGTGGTGGACGTGGAGCACGTTCTTCCCGTGGCGGACGGGCCGGGCGCTCTTCAGTGGCTGCGGTTGCGGTTGCGGTTGCAGTAGCGGCAGCGGCAGGAGCGACAGCATCCAGAGGCTCGCGCAGTTCACGCACACGCTCTTCACGCTCGCCACGTGGCTTGCGATCTTCACGTGGGGCGCGGGGTGCACGTTCTTCACGTGGCGGGCGTGGTGCGCGTTCTTCGCGGGCGACTACCGGGGTTTCTTCGCGGGTCTCGCGAGGCTCGCGTACTTCCCGTGGCTGGCGCTCTTCGCGGGGCTCGCGGGGGGCGCGTTCCTCACGGGGGGCGCGTTCTTCACGCGGCTTGCGCTCTTCATCGCGGCGACCGTTACGGTTGCGGCTCTGCTGGCGGCCGTTGCGACGCTCTTCGTTGCTACGGGCCGGGCGTTCGGTGGCAGCTGGTTTTTCGACCACGGCAGGAGCCACAGGCTCTTCCTTGGTAGCGAACAGGCTGACCAGCGACTTCACCAGGCCTTTGAACAGGCTTGGCTCTGGTGCGGCCACCGGTGCGGCGACCGGAGCGGCGACGACTTCGGTTGGAACCGGAGCGTTGGCGCGGGCCGGAGCCGTCTTGACCGCAGCTTCCTGGCGAACCAGGGTGCGGGTCGCGGCAGCTGGCTGCACTTCTTCCACTTCGGCAGCGGCAGCGGCGATTTCGTAGCTGGACTGGTTGATCGCGGCTTCCGGGCTGTCATCACGCAGGCGCTGCACTTCGAAGTGCGGCGTCTCGAGGTGATCGTTCGGCAGGATGACGATGCGGGCACGGGTGCGCAGTTCGATCTTGGTGATCGAGTTGCGTTTTTCGTTGAGCAGGAACGCGGCCACCGGGATCGGCACTTGTGCACGAACTTCGGCGGTACGGTCTTTCAGGGCTTCTTCTTCGATCAGGCGCAGGATCGCCAGGGACAGCGATTCAACGTCACGGATGATGCCGGTACCGTTGCAACGCGGGCAAACGATGCCGCTGCTTTCGCCCAGGGATGGACGCAGGCGCTGACGGGACATTTCCAGCAGGCCGAAGCGCGAGATGCGACCGACTTGCACGCGAGCGCGGTCGGCTTCCAGGCATTCGCGGACTTTCTCTTCCACGGCGCGCTGGTTCTTGGCAGGGGTCATGTCGATGAAGTCGATGACGATCAGGCCGCCGATGTCGCGCAGGCGCAACTGACGGGCGATTTCTTCGGCAGCTTCAAGGTTGGTCTGCAGGGCGGTTTCTTCGATATCGCTGCCCTTGGTGGCGCGTGCCGAGTTGATGTCGATGGACACCAGGGCTTCGGTCGGGTCGATAACGATGGAACCACCGGAAGGCAGTTCGACCACGCGCTGGAAGGCGGTTTCGATCTGGCTTTCGATCTGGAAGCGGTTGAACAGCGGAACGCTGTCTTCGTACAGCTTGATCTTGCTGGCGTACTGCGGCATCACCTGGCGGATGAAGGTCAGGGCTTCGTCCTGGGCTTCAACGCTGTCGATCAGCACTTCGCCGATGTCCTGGCGCAGGTAATCGCGGATCGCGCGGATGATCACGTTGCTTTCCTGGTAGATCAGGAACGGCGCGGAACGATCCAGCGAGGCTTCTTTGATGGCGGTCCAGAGTTGCAGCAGGTAATCGAGGTCCCACTGCATTTCTTCGCTGCTGCGGCCCAGGCCGGCAGTGCGCACGATCAGGCCCATGTCGGCCGGGGCAACCAGGCCATTGAGGGCTTCACGCAGTTCGTTGCGCTCTTCACCTTCGATGCGACGGGAAATACCGCCGGCACGCGGGTTGTTCGGCATCAGGACCAGGTAACGACCGGCCAGGCTGATGAAGGTGGTCAGGGCTGCGCCCTTGTTGCCACGTTCTTCTTTTTCGACCTGAACGATGACTTCCTGGCCTTCGCTCAGGACGTCCTTGATGTTGACGCGGCCTTCGGGGGTTTTCTTGAAGTATTCGCGGGAGATTTCTTTGAGGGGCAGGAAGCCGTGGCGCTCAGAGCCGAAATCGACAAAGGCAGCCTCAAGGCTTGGTTCGATGCGAGTAATCCGGCCTTTATAGATGTTGGCCTTCTTCTGCTCGCGTGCACCGGATTCGATGTCCAGGTCGTAGAGGCGTTGGCCATCTACCAGTGCAACACGCAACTCTTCGGGTTGAGTTGCGTTAATCAGCATTCTTTTCATGTAGTACCGTCGGTTTCCGGGCTGCCGGAAACGGCGTTCGGCACACACGACTTCTCATGGTCGGTGTCAGGTGCGTCGGGAGTGGTTGGCCATTCCCGTGTCCAGCGATGTCCGGCCAATGTGGGCCTTCGTCGCGACGTACGCGTCCTGCTTGCTGTGGCTACTTAAGCACTCAGTCAGGAGGAGGAATCAACCGGCGGCTGTGGACGAGATGAAGCGTCTTGATAAAGCCTATTGCTACACAGGCCAGCGGTTGTGCATCTCCACCCTACACGTATCCCTGATAATTCGGGTGCTGCCGCGCGCAGAATCCGCAGCGGGTTGGCATTTACCGTGAGCTCCGAAAGGGGAGGTCACGCATCATGGCTAATTTAGGCGTTGTTTCCGAAGCATTCGCTCGGGGTCATTCGCAGCTGACTGCACTTTGTGAACTGGCCATGAATATTCACTCGCAAGACGAGTCAAAACTCTGTTCTGCGGCTTGATTCAGGCCTCATGTCACCTGCGCTTGTTACACCTGCAAACTCCACCGTTACGTAGCGAAAGCCCCGTAGGACGGCCTCGCGTCCTGGTGAATTGCGTTGGTCAGGGCCGGTTTTTGACCGTTGGTCCGCTGTCCAGGCCGCTTTTGGCGGCGTTCGCGACTATAGCAGCAATGATTAAGTGCTTCAATTCCATAAAAAATTGTTATCATCCGCGCCATGACGACGACTACCCCCCCGACTCCAGGCGTACAACTGCTTGAGGTCTCGCCGGAATATGCCGGCCAACGTATTGACAATTTCCTTCTCGCTCGGCTCAAAGGCGTGCCCAAGACCTTGATTTACCGCATTTTGCGCAAAGGCGAAGTGCGAGTGAACAAAGGCCGGATCAAGCCCGAATACAAGCTGCAGGCGGGCGATATCGTGCGCGTGCCACCTGTTCGCGTGCCAGAGCGCGACGAACCGGTGCCGCTGGCCCAGGGGCTGCTGCAGCGCCTGGAGGCCTCGATTGTCTTCGAAGACAAGGCCCTGATCGTGATCAACAAGCCCGCCGGCATTGCGGTTCACGGCGGTAGCGGCCTGACGTTCGGCGTGATCGAAGCCTTTCGTCAGTTGCGCCCCGATTGCAAGGAGCTCGAGCTGGTTCACCGTCTCGACCGTGATACCTCCGGCCTGTTGATGATCGCCAAGAAGCGCAGCATGTTGCGTCACTTGCACACCGCGTTGCGCGGTGATGGCGTCGACAAGCGCTACATGGCGCTGGTGCGCGGCAACTGGGCCAGCTCGATCAAGCAAATCCGCGCGCCGCTGGGCAAGAGCAACCTGCGCTCCGGCGAGCGCATGGTCGAGGTCGACGAGGAGGAGGGCAAGGAGTCCGTGACCGTGTTCAAGGTCCTGCGCCGCTTCGGCGACTTCGCCACCCTGATCGAAGCCAAGCCGATTACCGGCCGCACTCACCAGATCCGTGTCCACACCCTGCACGCGGGGCATTGCATTGCTGGCGACACTAAATATGGTGAGGAAGGTTTCAGCAAGGAAATCCGCGATCTGGGCGGAAAGCGCCTGTTCCTGCATGCCTACATGCTGACCGTGCCGCTGCCCGATGGCGGCGAGCTGAAGTTGCAGGCCCCGGTCGACGAGATGTGGGCCAAGACCGTGGAGCGATTGAGTGCGCCCATCTGATTACAAACTGCTGATTTTCGATTGGGACGGCACATTGGCCGATTCCATTGGTCGGATTGTCGAGGCGATGCATGTGGCATCGCAGCGGTCCGGGTTTGCGCAGTGCGATGACTTTGCCGTCAAGGGCATCATCGGCCTGGGGCTGCCGGAGGCGATCCGTACCCTGTATCCCGACATTGGCGATGCCGAGCTGATTGCCTTTCGCCAGCACTACGCCGACCACTACATCGCCTCGGAGGCGGAACCTTCGCCCCTGTTCGAGGGCGTGGTGGAATCGCTCGAGGCCTTTCGTGCCGAGGGTTATCACTTGGCCGTGGCTACGGGCAAGGCCCGACGCGGGCTGGATCGGGTGCTGAAGTCGCACGGTTGGGAAGATTACTTCGATATCACCCGTGCCGCCGACGAGACGGCCAGCAAGCCCCATCCGTTGATGCTGGAGCAGATACTGGCCCATTGTAAGGTCTGTGCGGGTCAGGCGCTGATGGTTGGCGATTCATCCTTCGATCTGCAGATGGCCCGCAATGCCGGCATGGATTCGGTGGCGGTCAGCTACGGCGCGCAGTCGATCGACGCGCTGAAACTCTACGAGCCGCGACTGACCATCGATCGTTTTGAACAATTGCACGCCTGGCTGGGTCAGCGGGCTTAATACGTTATTGCTGGGGTAGATGGCATGGCCGACGAATGGAAAGCGCCCGCCAAGGCGAGCGCAGAGAACGGTGACGAAAAAAGCTGGAAGCTGCTGGAAAAGACCCTGCTGGCCAGCGTGCAGGAGCAGCGTCGCTCCCGGCGCTGGGGAATTTTCTTCAAGCTGCTGACCTTCGTGTACCTGTTTGTCGCATTGGCGCTGTTTACGCCGCTGATGGACATGGAGAAGGTCGCCACCCGCAGTGGCAACTACACCGCGCTGATCGACATCACCGGCGTGATCGCCGACAAGGAGCCGGCCAGCGCCGACAATGTCGTGGGCAGCCTGCGGGCCGCCTTCGAAGACGAAAAGGTCAAGGGTGTCATTCTGCGCATCAACAGCCCTGGTGGCAGTCCAGTGCAGTCGGGCTACGTCTATGATGAAATCCGCCGCCTGCGTGGCCTGCATCCCGACACGAAGCTCTATGCAGTGATTTCCGACCTGGGCGCATCCGGTGCGTATTACATTGCCAGTGCCGCGGACCAGATCTATGCCGACAAGGCGAGCCTGGTGGGTTCCATCGGGGTCACGGCGGCCGGATACGGTTTTGTCGGCACCATGGAGAAGCTGGGTGTGGAACGTCGTACCTACACCTCGGGTGAGCACAAGTCGTTCCTCGATCCTTTCCAGCCGCAGAAGCCCGAAGAAACGGCGTTCTGGCAGGGCGTGCTCGATACCACTCACAAGCAGTTCATCAACAGCGTCAAGCAGGGTCGTGGCGATCGCCTGAAAGACAAGGAGCATCCGGAGCTGTTCTCCGGGCTGGTCTGGTCGGGTGAGCAGGCGCTGCCGCTGGGGTTGATCGATGGTCTGGGTAATGCCAGCTCGGTGGCGCGCGATGTGATCGGTGAGAAAGAACTGGTGGATTTCACCGTTCAGGAATCGCCGTTCGACCGCTTCTCGAAAAAGCTCGGTGCCAGCGTGGCTGAGCATTTGGCGATGTGGATGGGCTTTAACGGTCCGTCGTTGCGTTAATTCGATTTAAAGATCAAAAGATCGCAGCCTTCGGCAGCTCCTATAGGGTTCGCGTCATTGGACGTCGAGCGTGTAGGAGTTGCCGCAGGCTGCGATCTCTTGCTTTCAAGGGACCTGCACGCCCTCGACCAGCAGCATGTCCACCAGGCGAATCAACGGCAGGCCGACCAGGCTGGTGGCGTCAGGGCCTTCGGTGCCTTGAAACAGGCTAACGCCCAAACCCTCGGCCTTGAAGCTGCCAGCGCAATCGTAGGGTTGCTCGGCGCGCAGGTAGCGTTCGATGCGTTCGTCGTCGAGTGTGCGCATGTGCACCGTGAACGGCACGCAGTCGACCTGGCAATGGCCGGTCTGGCTGTTCAGCAGGGCCAGGCCGGTCAGGAATGTCACGCTGGCGCCGCTGGAAGCTTGCAGTTGCTCGCGGGCCTTTTCGAAGGTATGGGGCTTGCCGATGATCCGCTCGCCTAGCACCGCGACCTGGTCGGAGCCGATAATCAGATGAGCGGTATGGCTGTCGGCCAGTGCGCGCGCTTTCTGTTCGGCGAGGCGTTTGACCAGCTCAATGGCGGATTCGTCGGGGCGATGACTTTCGTCGATATCCGGCGAGCTGCAGCTGAATGGCAGTTGCAGGCGGGCCAGCAAATCCCGGCGATAGACCGAGCTGGAAGCGAGTAATAAAGGCAGCATGCGCAACTCCAAATGACTGGCTCGAATTCTAACGGGGCTTCCAAGTGACGGACAGGGCTGAATTTCCTTTGACATGGGCGGGTGCATCCCTATAATGCTGCGCCTATGTTGAATGACCCGATTCCACCTCACGTTGACCCGCGCAAATTGGCTGATCGTGGCACCACCCTCCAAGGTGAAATGCTGCTGGCCGATTTGAAGAGACTCTGCGACCCGCTTTCCGACAATGTCGGTACGGTGCAGGCTAAATTCGTTTTTGAACGAGATGAACGTAAATCTGTGGTCATCCACAGTTTTATCGACACTGAAGTCAAAATGGTTTGCCAGCGTTGTCTTGAGCTGGTCACCCTGCCGATCCATAGCGAATGCAGTTACGCTGTGGTGAAGGAGGGTGCGAATACCCAGTCGTTGCCGAAAGGTTATGACGTGCTGGAACTGGGCGAAGATCCATTGGATCTGCAGTCACTGATCGAGGAGGAGCTTCTGCTCGCCTTGCCCATTGTGCCTGCTCATCATCCGGAAGAATGCCAGCAGCCGGCGGGAGCAGATGAGCCCGAACCGAGCGAGGACGAGGTAACGCGGTCCAACCCGTTCAGTGTATTGGCGCAGTTAAAGCGTGACCCAAACGTTTAGGAGTTAATCAATTATGGCTGTTCAGCAGAACAAAAAATCCCGCTCTGCCCGTGACATGCGCCGTTCGCACGACGCTCTCGAGGCTAGCACCCTGTCTGTAGAAAAAACCACTGGTGAAGTTCACCTGCGTCACCACGTATCGCCAGAAGGCGTATACCGTGGCCGTAAAGTGATCGACAAGGGCGCTGACGAGTAATCACTTGTCCGCTCAAGTCATCGCGATTGACGCAATGGGCGGGGACTTCGGTCCCCGCAGCATTGTCCAGGCCAGCCTTGCTTGCCTGTCTGCCACACCCTCGCTGCACCTGACCCTCGTCGGTCAACCCTCCCTCCTTGAAGAATTGATCGCTGGCCAATCGGCTGTGGATCGCGCGCGCCTGTCGATTACTCCGGCGTCCGAAGTCATTGCCATGGACGAGAAGCCCGCCCAGGCCCTGCGCGGCAAACCCGATTCCTCGATGCGCGTGGCCCTCGAGTTGCTGCGCGACGGCAAGGTCCAGGCCTGTGTCAGTGCCGGTAATACCGGAGCGCTGATGGCGTTGTCGCGATTTGTGCTCAAGACCCTGCCGGGTATCGATCGGCCCGCCATGGTAGCGGCGATCCCGACGCAGAAAGGTTATTGCCAGTTACTCGACCTGGGCGCCAACGTCGATTGCAGTGCCGAACATTTGCTGCAGTTTGCAGTGATGGGTTCCGTCGCGGCGGAGACCCTGGGCATCGTGCGTCCGCGTGTGGCCTTGCTGAACATCGGCACCGAGGACATCAAGGGCAATCAGCAGGTCAAGCTGGCTGCAACCCTGTTGCAGAGTGCCCGTGGCATCAACTACATCGGTTTTGTCGAAGGGGACGGGTTGTACCGTGGCGAAGCGGACGTCGTGGTCTGCGATGGTTTCGTCGGCAACATCCTGCTCAAGTCCAGCGAGGGGCTGGCCACCATGATTGCCGGGCGCATCGAGGCGTTATTCAGGCAGAGCCTGCCGGCACGTATGGTCGGTGCCTTGGCCTTGCCACTGATGAAGCGTCTGCAGGCCGACCTGGCACCTGCACGACATAACGGTGCGAGCTTCCTCGGTTTGCAGGGCATTGTCGTAAAGAGTCACGGTTCTGCAGGGGTCCAGGGCTTTCAAAGTGCCATTTCCCGTGCTCTGATCGAGATCCAGGAAAACCTGCCGGAACGCATCCACGGTCGTCTGGAGGATTTGTTGCTTTAGGCGTTTTCGTCGGACAATGCTTAAATGTGACCGCTTGGGCCAATTGGCCATCCAACTGTCAGTTTCTTGCGTCCCCCGAGCGGGACGCCAATTCTCCGACGACCAGATCATTAGGGGCTTGTTACATGTCTGCTTCCCTCGCATTCGTCTTTCCGGGACAGGGTTCGCAGTCCCTCGGCATGCTGGCCGAGTTGGGCGCGCAACACCCGGTCGTCCTCGACACATTCAAAGAAGCTTCCGATGCCCTCGGTTACGACCTGTGGGCACTGACCCAGCAAGGGCCGGAAGAGCAACTCAACCAGACCGATAAAACCCAGCCGGCAATTCTGACCGCTTCGATCGCGCTGTGGCGTCTGTGGCTGGCTGAGGGCGGCGCGCGTCCGGCTTATGTGGCCGGTCATAGCCTGGGCGAATACAGCGCTCTGGTAGCGGCTGGCAGCTTGAGCCTGGCGGACGCGGTGAAGCTCGTCGAGCGCCGTGGCCAACTGATGCAGGAAGCGGTGCCAGCCGGGCAGGGCGGCATGGCTGCCATTCTCGGCCTGGAAGACGCCGACGTACTGGCAGCCTGTGCCGAAGCCGCGCAGGGCGAAGTCGTCAGTGCGGTCAACTTCAACTCTCCGGGCCAAGTGGTCATCGCCGGTGCCAAGGCTGCGGTCGAGCGTGCCATCGAAGGCTGCAAGGCCCGTGGCGCCAAGCGCGCCATGCCGTTGCCGGTGAGCGTGCCGTCGCACTGCGAACTGATGCGCCCAGCGGCCGAGCGCTTCGCCGAATCGATCGCTGCGATCGATTGGCAGGCCCCGCAGATCCCGGTTGTACAGAACGTCAGCGCCCAGGTGCCGGCGGATCTGGAAACGCTCAAGCGTGATCTGCTCGAGCAACTGTACAAGCCAGTACGCTGGGTAGAATCCGTGCAGACCCTGGCCGCCAAAGGCGCGACCAATCTGGTCGAATGCGGCCCGGGCAAAGTACTGGCCGGTCTGAACAAGCGCTGCGCCGAAGGCGTATCGACTTCCAATCTCAACACCCCAGACGCTTTCGCTGCCGCCCGTGCAGCGCTGGCCTGAATCAGGAGAAGCTTGCATGAGTCTGCAAGGTAAAGTTGCACTGGTCACCGGCGCGAGCCGCGGTATCGGCCAGGCCATCGCCCTGGAACTGGGTCGTCAGGGCGCCATCGTTGTCGGCACCGCGACCTCCGCCTCGGGTGCCGAGCGCATTGCCGCCACCCTGAAGGAAAACGGCATTCAGGGCACTGGCCTTGAGCTCAACGTCACCAGCGACGAGTCCGTGGCGGCTGTCCTGGCAAGCATCCAGGCGCAATTCGGTGCACCGGCGATCCTGGTCAACAATGCCGGCATCACCCGCGATAACCTGATGATGCGCATGAAAGACGACGAGTGGCATGACGTGGTCGATACCAACCTGAACAGTCTGTTCCGCCTGTCCAAGGGGGTTTTGCGCGGTATGACCAAGGCTCGTTGGGGACGAATTATCAGTATTGGCTCGGTAGTGGGTGCCATGGGCAACGCAGGCCAAGTAAACTACGCTGCCGCCAAGGCCGGCCTGGAAGGTTTCAGCCGCTCTCTGGCGCGTGAAGTCGGTTCGCGTTCGATTACGGTAAACTCGGTGACCCCTGGGTTCATCGATACCGATATGACCCGCGAACTGCCCGAGGCACAGCGTGAAGCCTTGCAGACGCAGATTCCGCTGGGTCGTCTGGGGCAAGCTCAAGAGATCGCGTCTGTGGTCGCTTTTCTTGCGTCGGACGGTGCGGCTTACGTTACTGGGGCTACAATCCCGGTGAACGGCGGGATGTACATGAGTTAAATGTGACGGATCGTTTCAAAAAAATGTCATACGAGCTGTCTAAAATCCGTTATAAAGCTGCAATCTATTTATAGGCAGCGGGTCACCGGGTTTGAGGAGTGAAGCTTTCAGTTGAAAAGCTGAAAAGTCTTTCTATACACTTACCCACTGGCCAGCTGCCTGAATTTGTCCATTAGGAGTGAAAACAAGGTATGAGCACCATCGAAGAGCGCGTCAAGAAAATCGTTGCCGAGCAACTGGGCGTTAAAGAAGAAGAAGTTGTCAACACTGCTTCCTTCGTTGAAGACCTGGGTGCTGACTCCCTTGACACCGTTGAGCTGGTGATGGCTCTGGAAGAGGAATTCGAGACCGAAATCCCTGACGAAGAAGCTGAGAAGATCACTACTGTACAAGCTGCAATCGACTACGTTACCAGCCACCAGGCGTAATAGTTTGTAATCGTTGCTCGCTGTCATGGAAAAACCGCACTGCCATCATGGCGTGCGGTTTTTTCTTTAGGCCTGATGCAAAGTCGTCATTTGAAAAAAGGAGAGTGCTGTGTCGCGTAGACGCGTCGTAGTCACCGGTATGGGTATGTTGTCGCCACTGGGCACGGATGTGCCGAGCAGCTGGCAGGGCATTCTGGCTGGCCGCAGTGGCATTGGTCTGATCGAACACACCGACCTTTCTGCCTATTCCACCCGTTTTGGCGGCTCGGTAAAGGGCTTCAATGTCGAGGAATACCTGTCGCTCAAGGAAGCGCGCAAGCTCGACCTGTTCATTCAGTACGGTCTGGCCGCAGGTTTTCAGGCAGTGCGCAATGCCGGCCTGGAAGTGACCGACGCCAATCGCGAGCGCATTGGCGTGGCCATGGGTTCGGGTATCGGTGGACTGACCAACATCGAAGAAACCAGTCGCACCTTGCATGAGACCGGCCCGCGACGGATTTCTCCGTTCTTCGTGCCTGGTTCCATCATCAACATGATTTCCGGCTTCCTGTCCATCCACCTCGGGGCACAGGGGCCTAACTACGCCATCGCCACGGCGTGTACTACCGGTACGCACTGCATCGGCATGGCTGCACGCAACATCATGTACGACGAAGCCGACGTGATGATCGCCGGCGGCGCCGAAATGGCCGCCTGCGGCCTGGGTATGGGCGGTTTTGGTGCCTCCCGCGCACTGTCGACCCGCAACGACGAGCCGACCCGCGCCAGTCGTCCATGGGACAAGGGCCGTGATGGCTTCGTATTGTCCAATGGCGCCGGTGCACTGGTTCTTGAAGAACTGGAACACGCCAAGGCCCGTGGCGCGACCATCTATGCCGAACTGATCGGTTTCGGTACCAGTGGCGACGCTTACCACATGACTTCGCCACCCGCCGACGGTGCCGGTGCTGCTCGCTGCATTACCAATGCGCTGCGTGACGCCAGAATCAATGGCGATCAAGTGCAGTACATCAATGCCCACGGCACCTCGACGCCGGCGGGTGACCTCGCCGAGGTCAATGCGATCAAGTCGGTGTTCGGCGAGCACGCCTACAAGATGGCCGTCAGTTCGACCAAGTCGATGACCGGGCACTTGCTGGGTGCGGCGGGCGCGGTCGAAGCCATCTTCAGCGTGTTGGCAATCAACAGCCAGGTGGCGCCACCGACCATCAACCTCGATGAGCCGGACGAAGGCTGCGATCTCGACTTCGTGCCGCACACAGCGCGCAACATGGATATCGATGTGGTCCTGTCCAACTCCTTCGGTTTTGGCGGTACCAACGGCTCGCTGGTGTTCCGCCGGTTTGCAGGCTGATGGACAGCTGGGTCGACGGTCAGCCGGCTGACGCATTGTCGCTGAAGGATCGCGGCCTGGCCTATGGCGACGGTCTGTTCGAGACCATCGCCGTGCGCAATGGGCAACCGCTGTTGCTGGACCGGCATTTGTCGCGTCTGGCACAGGGTTGCTCGCGCCTGGCAATCTACGTCGACCCCGAGCAGATCCACAACGAGCTGCTGGCCTACGCGAATGCTTTGGGCGAGGGCGTGCTCAAGCTCATCGTGACCCGTGGCGATGGCCTGCGCGGTTATGCGCCTGATCCCAAGGCCCACGCCCGGCGCATCCTGCAGGGTAATCCTGCCGCTGCCTATCCTGCTCTCCATGGCGAGCAGGGCGTGCGTCTGTTCCCTTGCACCACGCGACTTTCCAGGCAGCCGCTGCTGGCAGGGCTCAAGCACCTCAATCGCCTTGAGCAGGTCATTGCCCGCGCCGAATGGCAAGACACCGAGCACGCCGAAGGCTTGATGCTCGATCAGGCCGGTCGGGTGGTCGAGGGTGTGTTCAGCAACCTGTTCCTGGTGCGCAATGGCGTGCTGGTCACCGCCGATCTCAAGCGTTGCGGCGTGGCAGGGGTGATGCGAGCCGAATTATTGTTTCAAGCCGAGTCGTTGGGTATTCCCACGCAAATCACCGATATCCCTCTCGAACAGCTGCAGTGGGCCGATGAAGTCTTTGTCTGCAACAGCGTGTATGGCATTTGGCCGGTGCGCGCCTATGCAGCACTGAGCTGGCCGGTTGGGCCGCTCACCCGTAAACTCCAAACCATTGCCCGCGCGCTACTGGATGCTTGATACGTGAGACGTAAACTCTTGCTGCTGCTGGAAACCGGACTGGTTCTGGCGGGGCTGACGTTAGGTGCTTCTGCCTGGAAAATTCATTCGGCACTGGTGCAACCGCTGAATATCACACAGGAAGAACTGCTTGAGGTGCCCAAGGGCACCACCCCGAACCGCACTTTCCTGCGCATGGAAGCCGATGGCGTCATCAAGGACGCCTTCTGGCTGCGCGTCTATTGGCGTTTCAATTTGCCTAAACAGCCGCTGCACAGCGGTGAGTACCGCATGACGCCCGGCATGACCGTCGAAGGCCTGATCGACCTGTGGAAGCGCGGGGAAATGGTGCAGTACAGCCTGACCCTGGTCGAAGGCTGGAATTTCCACCAGGTCCGTGCGGCCCTGGCCAAGGAAGAAAAACTTGAGCAAACCCTGAACGGTTTGAGCGACAGTCAGGTCATGGACAAGATAGGTCATGGCGGGATTTTTCCTGAAGGGCGATTCTTTCCCGACACTTACCGCTTCGTACGGGGCATGACCGACACCGAGCTGCTGAAAACCGCTTACGACCGCCTCGACGAAGTGCTGGCCAAGGAGTGGAACCAGCGCGCAGCCGACCTGCCTTATTCCGGGCCCTATCAAGCCCTGATCATGGCCTCGCTGGTGGAGAAGGAAACTGGTGTGCCGCAGGAACGTGGGCAGATAGCCGGCGTGTTTGTGCGGCGCATGGCGATCGGCATGTTGCTGCAAACAGACCCGACGGTGATCTATGGCCTGGGTGACCGTTACAACGGCAAGCTGACCCGCGCCCACCTCAAGGAAGCGACTCCCTACAACACCTACATGATTGCCGGCCTGCCGCCGACCCCGATTGCCATGGTCGGCCGTGAAGCCATCCACGCGGCACTCAATCCTGTGGAAGGCACCAGCCTTTACTTCGTGGCGCGCGGCGATGGCAGCCATGTGTTCTCCGATGACCTGGACGCGCACAACAACGCCGTGCGAGAGTTCCAGCTCAAGCGTCGTGCCGATTACCGCTCCAGTCCGGCACCGGTGAGCACGCCAGAAACGCCCGAAACACCGGATACCCAGGCACAGCAAACCGAGACGGCGCAACCCGAGGCTAGCGATGCTCCCGAGGGCCAGCCCCCGGTCCCGGCGGCTTCGCCCGACCCGGCGCCCGAGACGGCACCTGCAGTGCCAGAGCAAGAACCAGCGCCTGAAGCTGCACCGGATCCGCAACCAGGACCGAATGCTACAGCACCGCAAAGCACGCAATGAATCTGACTAAGGACTGCCTGTGACTGGCTTGTTTATTACGCTGGAAGGCCCGGAAGGTGCCGGCAAGAGCACCAATCGCGAATACCTGGCCGAGCGCCTGCGCGCTGCCGGTATCGAGGTGGTGCTGACCCGCGAACCGGGTGGTACGCCACTGGCCGAACGCATCCGCGAAGTGCTGTTGGCGCCGGTCGATGAAGTCATGAATCCGGACACCGAGTTGTTGCTGGTGTTCGCCGCGCGTGCCCAGCACCTGGCCGAAGTCATTCGTCCGGCGCTGGCCCGTGGTGCGGTGGTGTTGTGTGATCGTTTCACCGATTCCACCTATGCCTATCAGGGCGGAGGCCGCGGCCTGTCCCTGGAACGTATCGCGGCGCTGGAAAACTTTGTCCAGGGCGACCTGCGACCCGACCTGACGCTGATCTTCGACCTGCCGGTGGAAGTGGGCCTGGCGCGCGCCAGTGCCCGCGGGCGCCTGGATCGCTTTGAGCTGGAAGGCCGGACCTTTTTCGATGCCGTGCGCGGTGCTTTCCTAAAGCGCGCGGCAGAACAGCCTGCGCGTTACGTGCTGATCGACGCCGCACAGCCGTTGGCGCAGGTCCAGCAATCCCTGGATGCCTTGCTGCCACGCCTGTTGGAGTTGAGCCGTGGCTGAAGCCTACCCGTGGCAGGACAGTCTCTGGCAGCAGCTGGCCGGTCGTGCGCAACACGCCCATGCCTATCTGCTGCATGGCCCGGCCGGGATCGGCAAGCGGGCGTTGGCCGAACGCCTGATGGCCAGCCTGCTGTGCCAGCGTCCGACCGCGCAGGGCGCTTGTGGCGAATGCAAATCGTGCCTGTTGCTCAAGGCCGGCAGTCATCCCGACAACTACATCCTGGAGCCGGAGGAAGCCGACAAGGCGATCAAGGTCGACCAGGTGCGCGACCTGGTCAGTTTCGTGGTGCAGACCGCACAGTTGGGTGGACGCAAGGTGGTGCTGATCGAGCCGGTCGAGTCGATGAACATCAACGCCGCCAACGCTTTGCTCAAAAGCCTCGAGGAGCCGTCCGGCGACACCGTGTTGCTGTTGGTCAGCCACCAGCCCAGCCGTCTGTTGCCGACCATCAAGAGCCGCTGCGTGCAACAAGCCTGCCCGCTGCCGGGCGAGGCCATGAGCCTGGACTGGCTGGCCAAGGCCTTGCCGGAGTGTTCGCAGGAAGAACGCATCGAATTGCTGACCCTGGCCGCCGGTTCGCCGCTGGCCGCCGTCAACCTGCAGGCCCAGGGCGTGCGTGAGCAGCGCGCGCAAGTGGTCGATGGGGTGAAGAAATTGCTCAAGCAGCAACAATCGCCGACACAGCTGGCTGAGGGCTGGAATGCGATTCCGTTGTTGCTGCTGTTCGACTGGTTCTGTGATTGGTCGAGCCTGATCCTGCGCTATCAGCTGACCCAGGATGAAGAAGGCCTGGGGCTGATGGACATGCGCAAGGTGATTCAGTACCTGGCGCAAAAAACCACTCAGGATAAGGTCCTGAACATCCAGGACTGGATCCTTGCCCAACGCCAGAAAGTGTTGAGCAAAGCCAACCTCAACCGGGTGCTTTTGCTGGAAGCGCTGCTGGTGCAATGGGCGACTTTGCCTACCCAGAGATAACCCTCTGCGCCTAAACTCCAAGTCACAGGCAATCCGACTGTCCCACTCATACGATGTAGTTGCAGCCCATTTATGCTCGTAGATTCCCATTGTCACCTTGATCGCCTCGACCTCGCCGCCCATGACGGCTCGCTGGATGCCGCCCTGGAGGCGGCCCGCCAGCGTGGGGTAGGGCACTTTCTGTGTATCGGTGTCAGCGCCGACAACGCGGCCGATGTCAAAGCCCTGGCCGAGCGCTACGACGATGTCGATTGCTCGGTCGGCGTGCATCCGCTGGACGTGCAGCCGGGTGCGGCGCCTGCGCTGGATTGGCTGTTGCACGAGCTCAACCATCCGCGCGTGGTGGCGATCGGTGAAACCGGCCTGGATTATCACTACGAACCGGAAGCGGCAGCGTTGCAGCAGCAATCCTTCAGGTTGCACCTGCAAGCGGCCCAGCAGACCGGCAAGCCGGTGATCATCCATACCCGCGGTGCCCGCGCCGATACCTTGAACCTGCTGCGTGAAGCGGCGCTGCCCCAGGCGGGCGTACTGCACTGTTTCACCGAAGACTGGGACATGGCGAAAGCCGCGCTGGACATGGGTTACTACATTTCCCTGTCCGGGATTGTCACATTCCGCAATGCCGACGCATTGCGCGACGTGGCGAGCAAGGTGCCAGCCGACCGTTTGCTGGTGGAAACCGACTCACCGTACCTGGCGCCGATCCCGTATCGCGGCAAGCCGAACCTGCCGCAGTACGTTCGTGAAGTAGCGGAATTTCTGGCAATGTTGCGGGGTGAGGCTTACGAGCGATTTGCCGAGCAGACCACCGAGAACTTCAAGCGATTGTTCCCGTTGGCGCATGTGAAAGGTTAAATCGCAGGCAAAAAAAACCCGGGTTCTGGGGGGTGAATCCGGGTTAAGACCATTAGGAGTAAAACAATGGCACGCGGTCCGTTGGTACCAATATCGGCGTGACACTTGGGGGAGATGCCCCGCCGACAGTTCAAGTATTGATCAGTATTTCGCACCGTCCAGTTTGTAGGCCGCGGTTTTTAAACAAATTTGGAATACGGACGCTTCAGAAGAGTTCTCATCAAAGGTCGATCTTGCGCGAAATCATCAAGAAACACAGATATGGTCGGATGATCCGTGCATTTTGGCGTAATTTAGGCATAATACGCGGCTTCGAATTTTGACCCCTACAGACCTTTCCTATGCATAAAGAACCTCGTAAGGTCCGTGAGTTTCGTCGCCGCGAGCAAGAAATTCTCGATACCGCGCTCAAGCTGTTCCTCGACCAGGGTGAAGACAGTGTCACCGTCGAGATGATCGCTGATGCTGTCGGTATCGGCAAAGGCACGATCTACAAGCACTTCAAGTCCAAGGCCGAGATCTATCTGCGCCTGATGCTCGACTATGAGCGCGATTTGAACGAGCTGTTGCATTCAGCCGATGTCGACAAGGACAAGGAAGCCCTGTCCCGCGCCTATTTCGAGTTCCGCATGCGCGACCCACAGCGTTACCGGTTGTTTGACCGCCTGGAAGAAAAGGTCGTCAAGGGCAACCAGGTGCCGGAGATGGTCGAGGAGCTGCACAAGATCCGCGCTTCGAACTTCGAACGCCTGACCTTGCTCATCAAGGGCCGGATCAGCGAAGGCAAGCTTGAAGACGTGCCGCCTTACTTCCATTACTGCGCATCCTGGGCGCTGGTGCATGGTGCCGTGGCGCTGTACCACTCGCCGTTCTGGAGCAATGTGCTGGAAGACCAGGAAGGCTTCTTCCAGTTCCTGATGGACATCGGCGTGCGCATGGGCAACAAGCGCAAACGCGACAGCGACACCCCGAGCAGCTGAGCCATTCAGCTGCCTTATTGCCCATGATTTCGCTACATGGAGCAGTACCGCAGGAATATACTCAGGCATAGGGCTTGCTAAAACTTGATTTGTGAGTCAAGTTTTACCAGCCCGTATATTCTTCGCCGGAGTCATCATGATCGTTGACCGTCAAGGCAGGCGTTTTCGCAATTTGCGAGTCAGCCTGACCTCAGCCTGCAATTACGCTTGTACCTACTGCGTGCCCAACGGCAAGCGGCTGGTGGCTGCGCAGGATGAATTGTCGGCCGAAGCCATGGCGCGCGGGGTGGCCTACCTCATCGAGGCGGCGGGCATCGAGCGCTTGCGCATCACGGGTGGCGAACCGCTGGTCAGCCCGAAACTCGAAGCCTTCATGGCCGCCGTCGGCCAGATGGGACTGCAGGACATCAGCCTGACCACCAACGGGCAGCTGTTGGCGAAGAAGCTGCCGATCCTGGTCGACGCCGGCATTCGGCGCATCAACGTTTCCCTCGATACCCTGGACGCTTCTGCGTTTCGCGGCATTGCCCGTGGCGGCGACCTGGCGACAGTGCTCGGCGGCATGGACCAGGCCCGCGCGGCGGGCATGAAGGTCAAGGTCAACATGGTGCCGCTGCGCGGCCAGAACCTCGACCAGGTGATGCCACTGCTCGACTACTGCCTGGAGCGCGGCTATGAGCTGCGCTTCATTGAATTGATGCGCATGGGCCATCTGGCGAGCGACGCCAATGCGTTCCTGCAGCAGTTCGTCAGCCTGCAACAGCTGCTGAGCCTGATCGGCGAACGCTATGAGTATCTGCAGGCCGATGCGCCCGTCGATGCCACCGCCGTGCGCTACGAGATTCCGGGGCAGGGCCACTTCGGCGTGATCGCCAACGAAAGCGTTCCGTTCTGCCGCACCTGCTCACGGTTGCGCCTGTCGTCTACTGGCTGGCTGCATGGCTGCCTGTCGTCGAGCAATCGCCACTATGTCGGCGATCTTCTGGACAAGCCGCGCCATCAAGCATTGCCGGCCTTGCAGCGGTTGCTGGTCAAGGCGTTGGGCGATAAGCAGGAAGTGGCGTTTTCCGGTGGTGCCACGGTCATGAAGATTATTGGCGGCTGAGCTGGCGCAAAAGCTGCATCCCACGGCCATTCGCCGGTTTTCCGTCACCGGCCTCTGGAGGATAGGATGCGTAGCCTGGTTTTGCTGCTGGCCATTTTGGCGCTCGGTGGCTGCATGAATGTCAGCGACATGGCCGAAGGGACTCGCTACCACATGAGCGACGCCGGCCTGCTGGACCACAGCGACAGTCGCCGGGTAAACAACCTGCGCATTCAGCCGGACTCCTTCGTCTACATTGCCCAGGGCGCCTTCATGCCGCCTGGCAGTGCCGTCTACCCGCGTCCCAACGTAATCGCCGAAGTCGCCTTCGATGGTTTCGTCGAATACTTCCCGATGGTCCGCCGCGCCCGCACACCGCAAGGTCTTGACCAGGCCATGGGCGAAGCCCGTGCCGTGGGGGCTCATTACCTGCTCTATACCCGTTTCGCCAAGTCCGACGACCGCATCGGCAACTCGGATGAGTGGCTGGATCAGGAAGCCTTGGATCGCCTTGGTATCGACACCGGCGTGATTCAGATCATGTTGATCGAGACCAGCACCCAGTATTTGATTGATACTGCACGTATCAACAGTCGTGGTGGTCTCCTGACCTTCCACGACGAAAAACCCGAAGACCTGATGGGCCCGCCGCTGCAACAGTACGCGCGCAGCCTGCTGGGGCTCAGCGACCAGTAATATCAAGGAGAACGCCATGAGTGGCCCGCAAAAAGCCAACGACCTGCTGGGGCAAATCCCCAAGACCCAAGGCTTGCCCCCGGTCCACCTGTGGAATCCCGACTTCTGCGGCGACATCGACATGCGCATCGCCCGCGACGGCACCTGGTACTACCTGGGTACGCCGATCGGACGCAAGCCGATGGTCAAGCTGTTCTCCACCATCATTCGCCGCGACGGCGATGATTACTTCCTGATCACTCCCGTCGAGAAGGTCGGCATCAAGGTCGATGACGCGCCCTTTGTGGCGATTGCCGTGGAAGCGGAGGGCGAGGGTGAGGCGCAGGTTCTGCGCTTTACCACCAACGTCGATGAGACTGCAGAAGCCGGCACCGAGCATCCGATTCGCGTGGTCATCGATCCCGATACACAAGAACCGTCCCCCTACGTGCATGTGCGCACCAACCTCGAAGCGCTGATCCATCGCAATGTGTTTTATCAGCTGGTTGAGCTGGCGGTGAGTCGTGAGATCGAAGGTCAACGCTGGTTGGGAGTGTGGAGTGGCGGTGAGTTTTTCCGCATTGGTCTTGAACCCTGACACATCCCCCTGTGGGAGCGAGCCTGCTCGCGAAGGCGCCGGTTCAGTCGACCTTTTTATTGGGAGCAGGCTCGCTCCCACCGGTATTTTCATACGCTCATAAAAATCAATTTGACACTCAATCATATGATGATTAGCGTGGGCATCCATCGCGAAAGGCTTTGAGGTGTCCATGTCCAGCAGTTTTCATGCATCGACGGTCGATTGGCTGGGCTGCTGGATCGCTGCCGGGCAGGTCAGGCCGGGTGATTCGCTGAGAGTCGAAGCTGACCTTGGCGAACAACTGGGTGTCAGCCGCACGGTCATTCGCGAAGCCATCAAGACCCTGGTCGCCAAGGGCATGCTCGAAGTCGGGCCGAAAGTCGGCACGCGGGTGTTGCCGGTACGGCGCTGGAACCTCTTCGATCCGCAAGTCGTCGGCTGGCTGTCCCGCAGCGGGTTGCCGGAGAACTTCGTCGATGACTTGCTCGACCTGCGTCGCACCATCGAGCCGATGGCCGTGCGCTGGGCCTGCGAACGCGCAACCGCCGGACAACTCGACGCCATCCTGTTGGCCTATAACGCGCTGGAGCGGGCGGTGGACAGCGGCGTCGATTACAACCGAGCCGACCAGCTCTTCCACGAATGCATTCTCGCGGCCAGCCACAATCAATTCATCGAGCAAATGGTCCCGGCCCTGGGGGCGCTGCTGGCGGTGTGTTTCGAAGTGTCCGCCGCCGACCCGGACGAACTGCGCCGCACCTTGCCGATTCACAAGGACATGGCCGATGCCATCGCCGCCCGGGATACCGCGCGGGGTGTCTGGGCCTGCATGACTCTGATCGACAACGCGGACCTGGCGATCAAGCGCTACTACCCGCAAGTGATGGCCGATAAAAGGGCCAGCTGACATCGAAGAACCCGCATAAAAACAATAACAATGCAGGAGGTTTCATGGAGTGGACTGCCGTTACCGAACACCGGGCCCAGCTCGGCGAAGGTCCGTTCTGGGATGCGCCGACCCAGGCGCTGTATTGGGTGGACATCTCTGGCAAGCAGGTGCTGCGGTTGATCGGTGCCAACGTGCAGATCTGGCAGATGCCGGAGCATGTGTCCGCCTTCATTCCCTGCGAAAGCGGCGATGCGCTGGTGACCTTGAGCAGCGGCGTCTATCGGCTGGACCTGGACTCCCCGGGGTTGAAGCCTCGACTGAGGTTGTTCTGCGTCGCCGACCCGCAACCCGGCAACCGCGCCAACGAGGCCCGCTGCGATGCCTTGGGCAGGCTGTGGCTGGGCACCATGCAAAACAACATTGGCGAGCAGGGCGAAGACCTGCCTGTCGAACGCTGTTCCGGTGGCCTGTTCCGTGTTGACCGCGATGCGCGAGTGACGCCGCTGCTGCGTGGCCTGGGCATTCCCAACACGCTGTTGTGGAGTGATGACGCCACCACCGTATATTTCGGCGACAGCCTCAAAGGCACGTTGTACCGGCACTTCATTCGTACCGACGGCCACCTCGAACCGGCGCAGGCTTGGTTCGGGCCCCATACACGCGGCGGCCCGGACGGCTCGGCGATGGATGCCGAAGGTTTTATCTGGAATGCCCGATGGGACGGCAGTTGTCTGCTCAGGCTGACACCGGATGGCCAGGTCGATCGGGTCATCGAGCTGCCCGTCAGCCGTCCGACCAGTTGCGTGTTTGGCGACGCCGACCTGAAGACCCTGTACATCACCAGCGCCGCGAGTCCGCTTGGGCACCCGCTGGATGGGGCGGTGCTGGCGATCCGTGTCGATGTTGCAGGAAAGGTCTGTAGCCGATTTGCAGGATAAATCCCTAAATATGGGATGCAAATATATATATTGAGATTATCATCGGGCCGGGTTTATAGTCGGCTCCGTCAGTTACACGCACTCACACTTAAAAAAACAAAACAGGTGAAGTGATGCAGCGATGTTCCCCCGTACTCCCTTGTGGGGTCTGCGTTTCAGGGCACCTTGGTGCTGAAGCGTTTTCGCGCCTGCCTGTTTCTTCCTCAACGCCTTTTGACCGGCCATCTACCGATGCCCGGTTTTCGTCGTGCTTTCGAACAGGAGTCCTGATCCATGGCTGAACCTCTTTCGCTGCCCCCGGTGCCCGAACCCCCCAAGGGAGAACGTCTGAAAAACAAGGTCGTGCTGTTGACCGGCGCCGCCCAAGGCATCGGCGAGGCGATCGTCGCGACTTTCGCGTCCCAGCAAGCCAAGCTGGTCATCAGCGATATCCAGGGCGAAAAAGTCGAAAACGTCGCAGCGCAGTGGCGGGGCAAAGGGGCCGACGTGGTGGCGATCAAGGCTGACGTTTCGCAGCAGCAAGACCTGCAGGCGATGGCCAGGCTGGCGGTTGAGTTGCACGGGCGGATCGACGTGCTGGTCAATTGCGCCGGGGTCAACGTGTTCCGCGATCCTCTGGAAATGACCGAGGAAGACTGGCGTCGCTGCTTCGCCATCGACCTGGATGGCGCCTGGTACGGTTGCAAGGCCGTGTTGCCGCAGATGATCGAGCAGGGCATCGGCAGCATCATCAACATTGCCTCGACCCATTCCACCCACATCATTCCGGGCTGCTTCCCTTATCCGGTGGCCAAGCACGGCTTGCTCGGCCTGACCCGCGCCCTGGGCATCGAATACGCCCCCAAGGGCATTCGCGTCAACGCCATCGCGCCGGGCTACATCGAAACCCAACTGAACGTCGACTACTGGAACGGTTTCGCCGACCCTCGCGCCGAACGTCAGCGCGCCTTTGACCTGCATCCGCCACGTCGCATCGGCCAGCCGATCGAAGTGGCCATGACGGCGGTGTTCCTGGCCAGTGATGAGGCGCCGTTCATCAACGCATCGTGCATCACCATCGATGGCGGACGCTCCGTGATGTACCACGACTAAGCTGTCCGGGTTTGAGGCGGCAAGCCACGTCTGGAATCCAATCATCATACGATATGACTATTGGCAATACGCTCAACAAAAACAACAAGGAGTCAGCTTATGAATCGTCGTCATGCCATCCGTACCCTGTGCTGTGCCGCCCTGGCGGTCAGCGCTGTCAGCTTGAGCAGCACGCTGCTGGCGGCCGAGGAAGTGAAAATCGGTTTTTTGGTCAAGCAAGCGGAAGAACCCTGGTTCCAGACTGAATGGGCCTTCGCCGAAAAGGCCGGCAAGGATAAGGGCTTCACCCTGATCAAGATTGCCGTGCCTGATGGTGAGAAAACCCTGTCGGCCATCGACAGTCTGGCGGCCAACGGCGCCAAGGGTTTCGTGATTTGCCCGCCGGACGTGTCCCTGGGCCCGGCGATCATGGCCAAGGCCAAGCTCAACGGTTTGAAAGTGATCGCCGTGGATGACCGCTTCGTCGATGCCAGCGGCAAGTTCATGGAAGACGTGCCGTACCTGGGCATGGCCGCGTTCGAAGTCGGCCAGAAGCAGGGCAGCGCCATGGCCAGCGAAGCGAAAAAACGCGGTTGGGACTGGAAAGACACCTATGCCGTGATCAACACCTACAACGAACTCGACACGGGCAAAAAGCGCACCGACGGCTCGGTCAAGGCCTTGCAGGATGCCGGCATGCCCAAGGACCACATCCTCTTCTCGGCGCTGAAGACCCTCGACGTACCGGGCAGCATGGACGCCACCAACTCGGCGCTGGTGAAGCTGCCGAGCGCGGCGAAGAACCTGATCATCGGTGGCATGAACGACAACACCGTGCTCGGCGGCGTGCGCGCTACCGAAGCCGCCGGTTTTGCTGCGGCGAACGTGATCGGCATCGGCATCAACGGCACCGACGCCATTGGCGAGCTGAAGAAACCCGACAGCGGCTTCTACGGTTCGATGCTGCCCAGCCCGCATATCGAGGGCTACAACACCGCCAGCATGATGTACGAGTGGGTCACCAGCGGCAAAGAACCGCCGAAGTACACCGCCATGGACGACGTGACGCTGATCACGCGCGACAACTTCAAGCAGGAACTGGAAAAGATCGGCCTGTGGAACTGAGGGCCGGTTGATTTCATTGGCGGCCCCGGCAACGGGGCTGCCTGATCTGTGTGATGAGGTGGTTATGCACGCGCAAACACAAGTACAGAAACATCCCGGCAGTTCTTTCAGTGGCAGTGGCAGCTTGCGCTTCAACGGGATCGGCAAGACCTTTCCCGGGGTGAAAGCGCTGGACAACATCAACTTCGTCGCCCATCCGGGGCAGGTTCATGCCTTGATGGGCGAGAACGGCGCCGGCAAGTCGACCTTGCTGAAAATCCTCGGCGGCGCCTACATCCCGAGCAGCGGCGACCTGCAGATCGGCGGCCAGACGATGGCCTTCAAGTCCACCGCCGACAGCATCGGCAGCGGCGTCGCAGTGATTCATCAGGAACTGCACCTGGTGCCGGAAATGACCGTGGCGGAAAACCTGTTTCTCGGTCACCTGCCCGCCAGTTTCGGCCTGATCAATCGCGGCACTCTGCGCCAGCAGGCCCTGGCGTGCCTTCGCGGCCTGGCCGACGAAATCGACCCGCAGGAGAAGGTCGGGCGCCTGTCCCTCGGCCAGCGGCAGTTGGTCGAGATCGCCAAGGCCTTGTCCCGTGGCGCCCATGTCATCGCCTTCGACGAGCCCACCAGCAGCCTGTCGGCGCGGGAGATCGACCGCTTGATGGCGATCATCGCGCGCTTGCGCGACGAGGGCAAAGTGGTGCTCTACGTCTCCCATCGCATGGAGGAAGTGTTCCGTATCTGCAACGCGGTGACGGTGTTCAAGGACGGCCGTTATGTGCGCACCTTCGAAGACATGAGCCAGTTGACCCACGATCAATTGGTCACCTGCATGGTCGGTCGCGACATCCAGGACATCTACGATTACCGCCCTCGCCAGCGCGGCGCGGTGGCGTTGAAGGTCGACCGCCTGCTCGGGCCTGGCCTGCGCGAACCTGTGAGTTTCGAGGCGCACAAAGGCGAAATCCTCGGCTTGTTCGGCCTGGTCGGCGCGGGGCGCACGGAATTGTTTCGCCTGCTCAGCGGCCTGGAACGCAACAGTGCCGGACGCCTTGAGTTGCGCGGTCATGAGCTGAAACTGCGCTCACCCCGGGATGCGATTGCGGCCGGGATCCTGCTCTGTCCCGAGGACCGCAAGAAGGAGGGCATCCTGCCGTTGGCGAGCGTCGCCGAGAACATCAACATCAGTGCCCGTGGTGCGCATGCCACCTTCGGCTGCCTGTTGCGCGGCCTGTGGGAGAAGGGCAACGCCGACAAGCAGATCAAGGCGCTCAAGGTCAAGACGCCCCACGCCGGGCAGCCGATCAAGTTTCTCTCCGGCGGCAACCAGCAGAAGGCCATTCTCGGTCGCTGGCTGTCGATGCCGATGAAAGTCCTGCTGCTCGACGAGCCCACCCGCGGCATCGACATCGGCGCCAAGGCCGAGATCTACCAGATCATCCATGACCTGGCCGCCAGTGGCATTGCGGTGATCGTGGTGTCCAGCGACCTGATGGAAGTGATGGGCATTTCCGACCGCATCCTGGTGCTGTGCGAAGGCGCGTTGCGCGGCGAACTGAGCCGCGAACAGGCCAATGAATCCAATCTGCTGCAACTGGCTTTGCCGCGCCAACGCACTGACGGCGTGGCGAACTGAGAGGTGACTATGATGACAAGCCAAAACGACGCACTGCCAACCCCGCGCAAGCCCCTGGACCTGCGGCGCTTTCTCGATGACTGGGTGATGCTGCTGGCGGCCGTCGGGATCTTCGTGCTCTGCACCTTGCTGATCGACAACTTCCTCTCGCCCTTGAACATGCGCGGCCTGGGCCTGGCGATTTCCACCACCGGGATCGCGGCGTGCACCATGCTGTATTGCCTGGCGTCGGGGCATTTCGATCTGTCGGTGGGCTCGGTGATCGCCTGCGCCGGGGTGGTTGCCGCGGTGGTGATGCGTGACACCGACAGCCTTTTCCTGGGTGTCAGCGCGGCGTTGGCCATGGGGCTGATCGTCGGGCTGATCAATGGCATCGTGATTGCCAAGCTGCGGGTCAATGCGCTGATCACCACGCTGGCGACCATGCAGATCGTCCGTGGCCTGGCCTACATCTTCGCCAACGGCAAAGCGGTGGGCGTGTCCCAGGAGTCGTTCTTCGTGTTCGGCAACGGGCAGTTGTTCGGCGTGCCGGTGCCCATCCTGATCACCATCGTCTGCTTCCTGTTCTTCGGCTGGTTGCTCAACTACACCACCTACGGGCGCAACACCATGGCCATCGGCGGTAACCAGGAAGCGGCGCTGCTGGCGGGGGTCAACGTCGATCGGACCAAGATCATCATCTTCGCCGTGCACGGCCTGATCGGTGCGCTGGCCGGCGTCATCCTGGCCTCGCGCATGACCTCGGGCCAGCCGATGATCGGCCAGGGTTTCGAGCTGACGGTGATCTCGGCCTGCGTGCTGGGCGGCGTGTCGCTCAGCGGCGGGATCGGCATGATCCGGCACGTGATTGCCGGGGTGCTGATCCTGGCGATCATCGAGAACGCGATGAACCTGAAGAACATCGATACCTTCTACCAGTATGTGATTCGCGGTTCGATCCTGTTGCTGGCGGTGGTGATTGACCGCCTGAAACAGCGCTGACACCCTGATAACCTGTGGGAGCGAGCCTGCTCGCGAAGACGGAGTGTCAACCAGCATTGATGCTGGATGTGCCAACCTCTTCGCGAGCAGACTCGCTCCCACTGGGTATTTGCCATGCCATCCTTCTGTCATATTCCTTAAAAAATCCTTGCCCGTCATAACCTGTTTCGGTTACTAATTTGTACATGATTAGACAGGTACGATTCGACAAGAAACAACGGGTGGTCGACGAACTCATCCGGCGCATTGAAAGCGGTCTCATGGAGGACGGCTTTCATCTGCCAGGCGAGCATCAGTTGGCCCAGGAATTCAAAGTCAGCCGAGGAACCTTGCGTGAAGCGCTAGCCGAGTTGAAACGGCGTAACTACATTGCGACGCAAAGCGGGGTCGGTTCCATTGTCACTTTCGACGGCGTGGCACTGGATCAGCGCAGCGGCTGGGCCCAGGCCCTGGCCGACAGCGGCGCGCTGGTCAATACCGAAGTGCTGCGGCTGGAGGCGGTGACCCGTCCCGACCTGATGTCACGCTTTGGCACCGACCAATTCATCACCCTCGACCGTCGCCGCCGCTCCAATGACGGCACGCTGGTCTCCCTCGAACGCTCACTGATGCCCGCTACCGGAGGCCTGGAAAGCCTGCCGCGGGTTGGCTTGATCGATAACTCATTGACCATCACCCTGGCCGCCTATGGCTACATCGGCGAGCGCGGCGATCAATGGATCGGTGCCGAGCCGTTGAACGCCGAAGATGCCGAACTGCTGGGCCGTCCGGTCGGCACCGTTTTCCTCAAGGCCTTGCGCACCACTTATGACCGGCAACACCGCTTCATGGAGCAGGTGGAAAGCCTGCTCGACCCAGTGCATTTTCGTCTGCACCTGCAATTTGGACCTTCGAAATGACCGCGCTCGATCGTGCGCTTGGCGCGTTCTACGGCCTGGCCCTGGGCGACGCGCTGGGCATGCCGACCCAATCCCTGAGCCGCGCCGACATCAAGGCGCGATTCGGCGACATCACCGACCTTGAAGATGCTGGCCCCGATCAGCCGATCGCCGCCAATATGCCCAAGGGCTCGATCACCGATGACACCGAACAGGCAATTCTGGTTGGTCAGTTGCTGCTCGAAGGCAAAGGCCACATCGAACCCTCGGTGCTTGCACAACGCTTGATCGAATGGGAAGCGGTGATGCAGGCCAAGGGCTCGCAGGACTTGCTCGGCCCTTCGACCAAACGGGCGATCGAGATGATCCTCGCCGGCCATTCTGCCGAAGAAGCCGGGCGCTATGGCACCACCAATGGCGCCGCCATGCGTATCACACCGGTCGGGATTGCCGCGGACGTGGCCAACCCCGAGCGCTTCATCGCTGCCGTGGTGCAGGCCTGCCAGGTCACCCACAACACCACGCTGGGCATTTCCAGCGCGGCAGCGGTGGCGGCGGTGGTGTCCGCCGGGATCAACGGCATGGACCTGGGTGAGGCGCTGAACCTCGGCCAGCAATTCGCCCTGCAAGCCGAGGGTCATGGACACTGGGTGGCCGGCGGACGAATCGCTTCGCGCATCAGTTGGGCACGCAGCATCAGCGTCGACAGTGACAAGGCGTTGCTCGCCGACTTGCTGTACGACGTCATCGGCACCTCGGTGGCTTCGCAAGAGTCGGTGGTGGTGTCGTTTGCCCTGGCCCAGCAAGTGGCCATTGGCGAAATGAATGCCTTCGACGCACTGTGCATGGCCGCCAGCCTGGGCGGTGACACCGACACCATCGCGGCGATCCTGGGGGCGATGCTCGGGGCCTGCCTGGGGCTGGCGAGCTGGCCGGTGGCGATGATCGAGACGGTCAAAACCGTCAATGACCTGGAGCTGGAACCTTTGGTGCAAGGGCTTTTGGCCTTGCGTTGACTGGGCTGGCCTCTTCGCGAGCAAGCCCGCTCCCACATTGAATCTGTGCCATGCACATAATTTGTAGGCGCTGCGGATCAAGTGTGGGAGCGGGCTTGCTCGCGAAGGGGAGCGCCGCGTATTGAAGTTTTTCACCGGGATGTTGTGCCAACTCCCGTATTTGCCTACAACCACAAAAATGGCAACAGGAGCATTTTTTCATGAGTTCATCGAACGCCGGGCAGAACGCCGGGCAGCTGGAAACCCGCGGCATCGAGCCGGTGCCGGAAGCCGAGTGCAATGGGCATCCGCTGCAGCTGTTCTGGGTCTGGTTCGCCGCCAACATTTCCATCCTCGGCCTGCCGCTGGGTGCGACCCTCGTGGCCTTTCGCGGGTTGGCGATCTGGCAGGCGATCATCGTCGCTATCCTCGGTGCCGCCGGTTCTTTCGCGGTGGTCGGGATCATTTCCATCGCCGGTCGTCGTGGTCGTGCGCCGAGCCTGACCCTGTCGCGCGCCATCTTCGGTGTGCGCGGTAATATCGGCCCGACCCTGGTCTCGCTGATGTCGCGCCTGGGCTGGGAAACCGTCAACACCACCACCGCCGCGTTCGTGCTGCTGTCGCTGTGCTCGATCCTCTTTGGTTCGCCGGTGGAAGCGAAAAGCGCGCCGATGCTGACGCTGGTGTTCATCGCGATTTTCGTGCTGTTGACCTTGTCGGTCTCCGGCCTCGGTCACGCCACATTGCTGGTGATCCAGAAGTGGGCGACCTACGTGTTCGGTGCGCTGAACATCCTGGTCGGCGGCTTCCTCTGCGCCACCATCGACTGGAGCGCGGTGTTCAACGCCACGCCGGCACCGATGAGCGCGATGATCATTGGCATCGGCACCATGGCGGCCGGCACCGGGATCGGTTGGGCCAATGCCGGTGCCGACATGTCGCGCTATCAGCATCGCAGCGTCAAGGCCGTGCGCCTGGTGGCGTCGGCAGCGTTCGGCGCGGGCATTCCACTGGTGCTGTTGATCACCCTCGGTGGCCTGTTGTCGGTGGGCAACAACGACCTGGCCCAGGCCACCGACCCGATCATCGCCATCCGCGACATGCTGCCGACCTGGATGGCCGTGCCGTACCTGATCACCGCCTTCGGTGGCCTACTGCTGTCGAACAACCTGTCGGTGTACTCCGCCGGCCTGACCACGCTGACCCTCGGCCTGAAGGTCAAGCGCGTCTACGCCGTGGTGGTGGACATCGTGGCGATCTTCGCCGGTTCGATCTACTTCATGCTGATCGCCGACAGTTTCTACGGCCCGTTCATCACCTTCATTTCCCTGCTGGCGGTGCCGATCACGGCATGGGTCGGGATCTTCGTGGTCGACCTGATTCATCGGCATTACTACAGCCCCAAGGACCTGCTGGACGTCAGTCCGAGCAGCGCCTACTGGTATCGCGGCGGCGTCGAGTGGCGCGCGTTCGGCGCCTGGGCGCTGGCGATCGTGCTCGGTTTCAGCTTCACCACCATCGGCACCACGGCAGACAACACCTGGTTCAAGGGCTTCCTGTCCGACTCGTGGCTGGGGCATAACGGCCTCGGCTGGATCGTCACCTTTGTGGTTGCCGGTGGCATTTATCTTGTACTCGGCGGGGCGACGGACCGTCGTGCCGCGCTGGTCGAGAATGCTCATGCCTAAGATGCTGCACACCGGCCAGGTCATTATCGACCTGGTCATGGCCGTGGATAAATTGCCGCAAGCGGGGGGCGACGTGTTGGCGCAGTCCGCCAGTTTCCAGGCTGGCGGCGGTTTCAATGTGATGGCGGCCGCCCAGCGTAACGGGCTGCCGGTGGTCTACCTCGGTCGCCACGGCACCGGACGTTTCGGTGACCTGGCGCGTGAGGCCATGAATGCCGAAGGCATCCGGATCGGCATCGCTGATCCTGCCGAGCGCGATACCGGGCTGTGCGTGGCCATCACCGACGCTTCGGCCGAACGCAGTTTCGTCTCCTACATCGGTGCCGAAGGCGAGTTGACTGCCGAGGACCTGGGCAGTGTGCCGACCGAGGCGGGCGATTATGTCTACGTCAGCGGCTACAGCCTGCTGCACGTGGGCAAGGCACAACCGTTGGTGAACTGGGTGCTGACGCTGCCACAAGGCGTCAACGTGGTGTTCGATCCGGGGCCGTTGGTGGATTCGCCGGACGCGCCGCTGATGCAGGCTTTACTGCCGCGTATCGACGTGTGGACCAGCAACAGCGTCGAAGCGCTGAAAATTACCGACTCGACAGACATCGCTCAGGCGCTGGATGGTCTGCTCGGGTTTCTGCCGCGCAATGTGCTCATGGTCGTGCGTGACGGGCCCCAGGGATGCTGGATTGATCAGCACGGCGAGCGTCGACATGTACCGGGTTTCAAAGTGCAGGCGGTCGACAGCAATGGCGCTGGCGATGCTCATGCCGGCGTGTTCATGGCGGGGCTGGCGCAGGGGTTGTCGGCGTTTGATGCGGCGCAACGGGCGAATGCGGCAGCGGCGTTGGCGGTAACCCGGTGGGGGCCGGCGACTTCGCCTGGGGCTGCTGAGGTGGATGCTTTGATCCGCGAGACTTTCGGCGCCTGATCGGACGCCATCGCTGGCAAACCAGCTCCTGGTGGTGAACACATAATGGGTGAACACCATCGAACCCTGTAGGAGCTGGCTTGCCTGCGATGAGGCCATCAGAGCCAATGCAGGATTGGACTCTAGCCTGCCTTGCGCAGCGCCTCGATCAACGCCTGTTTGCGCATGCTCGACCGCCCCGGAATATTCTTCGCCCGGGCCTCCTTCATCAGGCTGTCCACGGTCTGCGCATCGCGCGAAGCCTTGCTGCTGCGCGAATGACCTTCACGGCTGGCCACTGCGCGTCGCGACGATTCCTTGCGATCCTCCGCCTTGGCACTGGCCGGCTTCTTGCGCCCTGAACCACCCGCACGTTCGCCGCCACCGGACTGTTTGTTCACAGTCGCCCAGGCACGCGCTTCGGCTTCGTCCTTGGACACGCCCTTGTGCTCATAGCTCTCTTCAATGTGTTCGGCCTTGCGTTTCTGCTCGGCGGTGTATTTGTCTTTGCTTCCACGAGGCATGGGATTTCTCCTGGCTTCTTGGTGGGTTCAAACATCCAGCTTGCGTGCCGCCTCAACGCCGGCAGCGCTGAGCTTGATCGGCAAGTTCAACGAATGTTCGCCGGCTTCGTTGCACACCACATTGCCGTGCTGGATCAGACCACGCTCTTGCAGTGTGGCGAGGGTACTGGCGACGATTTTTTCCCCCCGGTAATTGTCCAGCACCTCCTTGCCCAGGCCGCTGGGGTGGGCGTGCAGCAGACGGGTCAGGACTTCTTTTTCCAGGTTTTTATCGACGTTCATGGTTACCTCTTCGTTGCGATGGGTAGGTCGTGCGGCGAACTATTGGCTCACGCCCCCTAATGCGTCCGGGCCACCTTCGGTGGTGGTCGAGCCAATGCCGGGGGCGGCGTTATCGGGTGTCTTGGTATCGGGCAGGTTCAGACCGCCCTGTCGGCCGGTATCGTTGCCCTGGATGCGCGGATCTGTGCCGGTTGACGGCGGCAAGCTGTTGTCGACGCCCGTGCCGTTGGTGTTGATGCCGGGGGCGCTCTGGATGGCGGGGGCCTTGGGTGCTTCGACCGGGTTGGTCGGGCCTGTGCCGGAAGCGGTGGTGCCAGCAACGGCAAGTGGGGATAGCAGGACAGCGAGAGCGAGGGCGGTCAACCTGGGCGTGCGCATGGTGGTGTCTCCATCGATTTAGAGTCCTTACCTGATGTTGGTCCGCCCCCGTTTCGAATTGGTGCCTGATGAACGACGAACGGTTCAGGCTTGCTGCAATGACCGGGTCGCACTCAATCGACGCCAGATTAGCCGCCCCACAGTGATCAGCCAGTTGAGGCCGGCGACTGCCAGCACGGCGTACAGGAGCGTCGCCATGCCTTGCTCGACGATAATTTTCCCGGCGATCAGCGGGAAACCGAACACGCCGATGAAGTAAGACAGGCTGAACAGCAGCAAGGATTGCGCTGTGGTGCCGCTCGGCGCCTCATTAGCGGCCAGGCCGTTGATCACCGAATAGGTCAGGCCGTAACCGACCCCGAGCATCACCGCCGCCAGCACATAGCTCAAGCCATCGTCGACCATGAAACCGAACATCAGGATCGAGCCCATCATCAGGCCCGAAAGCAGGCACGAGGCGCGCAGCGGATCGCGCTTGACCACGAAGCCTGCGATCAGCAGGCGGCTGCTGATCGCTGCACCCATGAAACCGAGGAAGAACAGTGAATAGTCCAGTGAGCGCGCGGCGGCGTAGCTGGTCTGGAAACTCGACAGGCCACCAAAAACGCACCCGCCAAGGCCGACCATGACGATCGGCAGCGCCGCCCGGGACGACAGCACTTGCGCGGCGGCACGCCAGGAAATCCGCGACACGGCAGTCGAGGGCACGGCTGCTTGTTTCAGTTGGCGATCCAGTCGCCAGAACAGCAACACGCCCATCAGGCTGGCGAAGGCGGCCAGGTAAAACGCGACCGTCACCGGATAGCCAAGGGCACTGGCGGCACGACCCAGCAAGGGACCGCTGCCGATCCCGGTCATCATGCTGCCCGACAGCAGGGCAAAATATTTCGCCCGTTGCGCTGGCATCACCAGGCTGGCGACGATGATCGGCCCGAGGGTGTAGAACACGCCCCAGCCCAAGCCCAGCAGCAGCCCGAAAAACAGCAGCCAGTGGCCAATGCCCGGTGTCAGGGCAAAGCCCAGGCTGGCGGCCGCCAGCAACAGGCCGAACAGTGCCACCGAACGTGCCGCACCGAGCAGGTCGCACAGGTGACCGGAAACGATCACCGCAACGAAGGTGCTGAGCATCGCCGTCGAAATCACGCTGCCGGCATCGTGCTCGTTCCCCCCGCGGGAACCGATCAGCAAGGACAGCAAAAAAGTCGAGCCGTAGGACAGGGATAGCAAGTAGCTGGCCAGGCAAAACAGGCCGAACAACTTACTGGAGACTTGAGGTGTTGCAGTAGACATGACGCGGTTCCTTGACCCGATAGATACCCAGGGCCTCTATCTAACACGGCGGGCGGCAAGGATAGGTCCGAGGTTCGCGATGCGAGGGTTAGCGTCGGGCGGAGTAATGCCCGGGATGGCATTTTCATTTGCCATGTGACGAGCGCCACGCACCGCCTTAGTATGGCGTTTTCACTTTCTGACAAGGCACGTCCATGACGATCGAAATCCGCCCGGCGACCCCCAGTGACGCGCCGCAAATCCTCGCGTTCATCACTGAACTGGCCGACTACGAACGTGCTCGGCATGAAGTCATCGCCAGCGTCGCTGACATCGAACGCAGCCTGTTCAGCGAAGGGGCCACGGCCCATGGCCTGATCTGTCTGCGCGAAGGCGTGCCGATCGGATTTGCCGTGTTCTTCTTCAGCTACTCCACGTGGCTGGGCAGCAACTGCCTGTACCTCGAAGACCTGTACATCACGCCTGAGCAGCGCGGCGGCGGCGCTGGCAAGACCCTGTTGCGCCACCTGGCGAAAATTGCCTGTGCCAACGACTGCGGGCGCTTCGAATGGAGCGTGCTGGAGTGGAACACCCCAGCCATCGACTTCTACAAATCCCTGGGCGCGCAGCCGCAGGAAGAGTGGGTTCGTTACCGCATGGATGGCAAGGTGCTGAGAGAGTTCGCAGACGGTAATTAATCACGGCGTAAACCCATCTGTAGGAGCTGGCTTGCCAGCGAAGGCGACCTGAAGAGCAGCGCAGCACCTCAGGTAGGATCACCAGCAAGCCGGCTCCAGGGCTGTGTATGTTTCAAATATCGCAGAAATCAACGTCTGCGATTTTTTTTGTCTGAAATAAGAGTATCCCAATATATGGGAATGATATTTATATATTGAGATTTATCGGCGCCAAGGTTTATAGTCCGCTCACTCACTGCCAAAAACAGAACAGGTGAAGCGATGCAGGCGCAATTGATCGCGCTCGACTGGGGGACAACCTCATTACGTGCCTACAAACTTGCCGCGGGCGGCCAGGTGCTCGAACAGCGTTCGCTGTCGTCGGGGATCATGCAGTTGCCCAAGGCTGGGCGAATCATCAAGGGTCGCGAATGCACCGACGGTTTTGAACTGGCCTTCGACGAGGCCTGTGGTGACTGGCTCGACGAACAGCCCGACTTGCCGGTCATCGCCTGCGGCATGGTCGGCAGCGCCCAGGGCTGGCGCGAAGCGGCCTATCGCGACACACCGGCGAACGTCGCCAACCTCGGTACCTCCCTGCAAACCGTACGCAGTCTTCGCGGTGTCGATGTACACATCGTGCCGGGAGTGATTCAGCGTTCGCGCCTGCCGAACGTGATGCGCGGCGAGGAAACCCAGGTGCTCGGCGTGCTGCAGAACCTGGCGGGCGAGGCGGGTGCCGATCTGCTGATCGGCCTGCCGGGCAGCCATTCGAAATGGGTGGAAGTGGCCGACGGCTGCATCGTGCATTTCGATACCTTCATGACCGGCGAAATCTTCGCCGTGCTCAGCGAACACAGCATTCTGGGGCGCACCCAGCAACGCGGCGGGTCATTCGACGGCGATGCGTTCGATCGCGGCGTGCAAGTGGCGTTGTCGACGGACGGCGAAATCGGCCCCCTGTCGACCGTGTTCAGTGCGCGCAGCCTCGGCCTGACCGGTGAGCTCAGCGCCACGGCGCAAGTGGATTATCTGTCCGGCCTGTTGATCGGCCATGAACTGTCGGCCCTGGCCTGCGTGCAGCGGCATCGACGCAACAGCGTGCACTTGCCTTCGGTCGTCCTGATCGGCAATTCCCAACTGTGCAGCCGCTATGGCCGGGCGCTCGATGCCTGCGGTTTTGCCCGGGTGACCCTGGCCGAGCAGGCCACCGAACGCGGGCTGTGGCAGCTGGCAATGGCGGCCGGCCTGATCGCGTCCACTCAAAATCATTAAACCTGACTGGAGTCCTGACATGCTCAAGCAAGCACTGGCGCAAAACGGTCTGATCGCGATTCTGCGTGGCCTGCGACCGCAAGAAGCAGCCGCCATCGGCGAAGTCCTCTACGCGGCCGGATTTCGCGTCATCGAAGTACCGCTCAATTCCCCGGAGCCATACGAAAGCATCCGCATCCTGCGCAGCAGCTTGCCCGCCGATTGCCTGGTCGGTGCGGGCACGGTGCTGACGCCGGAGCAGGTTGAACAGGTCAAGGCGGCGGGCGGGCAGGTGATCGTCATGCCTCACAGTGATCCGAAGGTTTTGCGCGCGGCGAAAGCGGCCGGCCTGTATCTGTCGCCCGGTGTCGCCACCCCGACCGAGGCCTTCGCGGCGCTGGCCGAGGGCGCTGATGTGCTGAAGCTGTTCCCGGCCGAGCAGATGGGGCCGGCGGTCGTCAAAGCCTGGCTCGCGGTGCTGCCCGCCGGAACCCTGCTGGTGCCGGTCGGCGGCATCACCCCGGACAACATGCAGGTGTTCATCGACGCCGGCGTCAAGGGCTTCGGTCTCGGCTCCGGGCTGTTCAAGCCGGGCATGACCCCGGCGCAAGTGGCGGCCAATGCCAAGGCCTACGTCACTGCCTGGAAAGCCCTTCGCTAAGACTTTTTTGGCGCTGCGAGCGCTGCATCCATAAGAGAGACAAAAGATGAAAATCACCAAACTGACCACATTCATCGTTCCACCGCGCTGGTGCTTCCTCAAGGTCGAGACCGACGAAGGCGTGACCGGCTGGGGTGAGCCCGTGGTCGAAGGCCGCGCGCACACGGTTGCTGCCGCCGTTGAAGAACTGTCCGACTACCTGATCGGCAAAGACCCGCGCAACATCGAAGACATCTGGACCGTGCTGTACCGCGGTGGCTTCTACCGTGGTGGTGCGATCCACATGAGTGCCCTGGCCGGTATCGACCAGGCGTTGTGGGACATCAAGGGCAAGGCGCTGGGCGTGTCGGTCAGTGACCTGCTGGGTGGCCAGGTGCGGGACAAGATCCGCGTGTATTCGTGGATCGGCGGCGACCGCCCGGCCGACACCGCGCGTGCTGCGAAAGAAGCGGTCAGCCGGGGGTTCACCGCGGTGAAAATGAACGGCACCGAAGAGCTGCAGTTCCTCGATACCTTCGACAAGGTCGACCTGGCCCTGGCCAACGTCGCCGCCGTGCGTGATGCGGTGGGGCCGAACGTCGGCATCGGCGTCGACTTCCATGGCCGCGTGCACAAGCCCATGGCCAAGGTGCTGATGAAGGAACTCGACCCCTACAAACTGATGTTCATCGAAGAGCCGGTGCTCAGCGAAAACTACGAAGCACTGAAGGAGCTGGCGCCGCTGACCAGCACGCCGATCGCCCTGGGCGAGCGGCTGTTCTCGCGCTGGGATTTCAAGCGCGTGCTCAGCGAAGGCTACGTCGACATCATCCAGCCCGATGCTTCCCACGCTGGCGGCATCACCGAAACCCGCAAGATCGCCAACATGGCCGAAGCCTACGACGTGGCGCTGGCGTTGCATTGTCCGCTGGGCCCGATCGCGCTGGCGGCGTGCCTGCAACTGGATGCGGTTTGCTATAACGCGTTCATTCAGGAGCAAAGCCTGGGCATCCATTACAACGAGAGCAATGACCTGCTCGACTACGTGAAAGACACGCGGGTATTCGACTACGACAAAGGTTTCGTGAAGATCCCCAACGGTCCGGGCCTGGGCATCGAGATCAACGAGGAATACGTGATCGAACGCGCCGCAGTCGGCCACCGCTGGCGCAACCCGATCTGGCGCCATGCCGACGGCAGTTTTGCCGAGTGGTGAGTGCTGCCTGACCCACCACAAGCCCACTGTAGGAGCTGGCTTGCCAGCGAAGGGGTCTTTGAGTCTTGCTCCACACCTGAGACCGCCTTCGCTGGTAAGCCAGCTCCTACAGGGTTCAGCGCCAGTCTTTAGACCGACCTCAATAAACATAAAAAGAGGCACTCCCCATGCAACCGCAAACCCTCACCGGGCAGGCGTCGTTGGCGGCGCCCAGCCGCAAGCGTTTTTTCATCATGGTCCTGCTGTTCATCACCGTGGTGATCAACTATCTGGACCGCAGCAATCTGTCGATCGCCGCGCCAGCGCTGACCAGCGACCTGGGCATCGATCCGATCCACGTCGGCCTGATCTTCTCGGCCTTCGGCTGGACCTACGCCGCCATGCAGATTCCCGGTGGCTGGCTGGTGGACCGGGTACCGCCGCGTATCTTGTACACCGCCGCACTGCTGCTGTGGTCGATTGCCACAGTCATGCTCGGTTTCGCCGCCAGTTTCATCGCCCTGTTCGTGTTGCGCATGGCGGTCGGTGCACTCGAAGCACCGGCGTATCCGATCAACAGCCGCGTGGTCACCACCTGGTTTCCCGAGCGTGAGCGCGCCACGGCCATCGGTTTCTACACCTCCGGGCAATTCGTCGGCCTGGCATTCCTGACGCCGGTACTGGCCTGGCTGCAGCATGCATTTGGCTGGCACATGGTGTTTGTCGCCACTGGCGCGGTGGGCATTCTGTGGGCGGCGATCTGGTACGCGGTGTATCGCGAGCCACGGGATTTCAAAGGTGCCAACGAGGCCGAAATCGATTTGATCCGCGAAGGCGGCGGGCTGGTGGATATCCAGGCTGAACAAGCCAAGGTCAAGGCCAAGTTCAGCTGGACCGACCTGGGCATTGTCCTGACCAAGCGCAAGCTCTGGGGCATCTACCTCGGCCAGTTCTGCCTCAACTCGACGCTGTGGTTCTTCCTGACGTGGTTCCCCACCTACCTGGTGAAATACCGCGGCATGGACTTCATCAAGTCCGGCCTGCTGGCGTCGCTGCCGTTTCTCGCGGCGTTCGTCGGTGTGTTGTGTTCCGGGTTCTTCTCGGACTTGCTGATCCGTCGCGGCTACAGCGTAGGGTTCGCGCGCAAGTTGCCGATCATCAGTGGCTTGCTGATCTCGACCTCGATCATTGGCGCCAACTTCGTCGAGTCGACGCCGCTGGTGATTGCCTTCCTCGCGCTGGCATTTTTCGGCAACGGCCTGGCGTCGATCACCTGGTCGCTGGTGTCGACCCTGGCGCCGGCCCGCTTGCTGGGACTGACCGGTGGTGTGTTCAATTTCATCGGCAACCTGTCGGCCATCGCCACGCCAATCGTGATCGGCTTCCTGGCCAGCGGCGACTCCTTTGCCCCGGCCATCACCTATATCTCGGTTCTGGCGTTGATCGGGGCACTTTCCTACATCTTGCTGGTTGGAAAGGTCGAGCGTATCAAGTTGTAGTCGTGACCTGCGGGCGACCATAATGCCGCCCGTTCACTCGCTCAACGGTAAAGGCTGGATATGCAGGAAGACGCCCCAAAAATCGCCAAGGACGCCGCGCCCACCGGCACTCAGACCCTGCTTCGCGGTCTGGGTGTGGTTCAGGCCGTGGCCAGTGGCGCCCGCGACCTCAAGGAAATCGCCCGGTTGATCGGCACCACGCGCAGCACCACGCACCGCCTGGCCAGTTGCCTGGTGGACGAGCGCTATCTGCGGGTGGTACCGCAGGTCGGTTACCTGTTGGGGCCCAAGCTGATCGAGCTGGGGTTTCAGGCGCGCGAAGAGTTGCCGCTGGTGACCCTGGCCGGGCCGTACCTGGATGAGTTGTCGGCGGCCACCGGCGACACCATTCACTTGGCGATCCGCGAAGGCGACGAAGTGCTGTACCTGCACAAGAATCCGGGGCGCAACGGTCCGGAAATGCGTTCGCGGGTCGGCCATCGCATGCCGTTGGCGCGTACCGGGATCGGCAAGGCATTGATGCTCGATGACTCACCGCAGGAGTGGCAGCGCCTGTACGAAGTCAGCCTGCCGGTGGGTGGGAAAAATCTGTTCTGGCCGCAGCACCCGGAGCAGTCCTGGGAGCAGTTCCGGCAGCGCATGGTCGAGTATGTGGCCGGCGGCTACGCCTTCGACCTGGAAGACAACGAACCGTCTATCCGCTGCGTGGCGGCGCCGATCCGCGATGCCAGCAAGCGCATCGTCGCCGGCATCAGCATTGCCAGCACCGTGCCGTACATGCCGCTGGAAAAAATGGCCGAGCTGATTCCCCTGATCAAAGGGGTCACAGCCCGGCTCTCGGCGGAGCTTGGGCTCAAGGTTTAGACCTTGAGGGTCGCCATATCGATGACGAAGCGGTACTTCACGTCACCGGCGATCATGCGTGTGAACGCCTCGTTGATCTGGCGAATGTCGAGCATCTCGATGTCGCAGGTGATGTTGTGCTCGGCGCAGAAATCCAGCACTTCCTGGGTTTCGGCGATGCCGCCGATCAAGGAACCGGCCAGCACGCGACGGCTCATCACCAGTTTGCCGGCGTGCACCGGCGGATCCACCGGTTCGATCAAGCCCACCAGAATGTGCACGCCATCGAAGCGCAACGTATCAAGGTAGGGATTGAGGTCGTGCTGCACCGGAATGGTGTCGAGCAGGAAGTCGAAATGTCCCGCCGCGGCCTTCATCTGTTCGGCATCGGTGGACACGATGACGTGGTCCGCGCCCTGGCGGCGGGCTTCTTCCGCCTTGCTCGGCGAACGGGTGAACAAGGTCACTTCGGCACCCATGGCCTTGGCGAACTTGATGCCCATGTGGCCGAGGCCGCCCATGCCGAGAATCCCGACTTTGTCACCGGCCTTCACGCCATAGTGCTTGAGCGGCGAATAGGTGGTGATACCGGCACACAGGATGGGCGCGGCACTGGCCAGGTCGAGCTTTTGCGGAATGCGCACAACGAAGTGCTCGCTGACCACGATGCTATCGGAGTAGCCGCCCATGGTGTTGCTGCCGTCGACCCGGTCGGGGGTGGCGTAGGTCATGGTCGGACCTGCGAGGCAGTATTGCTCGAGGTCGGCCTGGCAGGCGTCGCAGCTGCGGCAGGAGTCAACCATGCAGCCAACACCGACCAGATCGCCGATTCTGTATTGGGTGACATTCGCACCAATGGCGGTAACTTTTCCGACGATCTCGTGGCCAGGCATCAAGGGGTAGACGGCAATGCCCCACTCGTTGCGTGCCTGATGGATGTCGGAATGGCACACGCCGCAGTAGAGAATCTCGATCGCCACGTCATCGGCCCGTGGGCTGCGACGTTGGAATTTCATTGGGGCGAGGGGCGTGGTGGCCGATTGGGCGGCGTATCCGATGGCGGTGTACATGGTGAACCTCGCAAAAGCGCTGACAAGTGAGGTGGCGCATTCTGGGCGCCGACCCTCATCGCGGCCATGGCAATTCCTCCGGGTGTCATGCCTATTCCTCCGACATCGTCCCTTGATCGATCGCATTGGCGATCAGACCTGCGATGATGCTTTCATTCCTTTTTCCGTGTCTTTTGTGAAGAGCTCCGATGCTGCTGACCCGTCATCTTGATGCCAATGCCACGCTGGTTTCGTTGATCGCGCCGCTGTCCACGCGCGAAGGTTTTGTCCCGACCGCGTTGCCGGGCGTGCAGATTCTTCGGGCCAGTTGCGATGTGGCCCGTGGGCCGCAGATCTACGAGCCGAGCCTGGTGATCATCGCCCAGGGCAGCAAACTGGCGTACCTGGGGCCGCGCACATTGGAATACGGGGCAGGGCACTATCTGATTCAGGCCCTTCCGGTGCCGTTCGAGTGTGAAACCTTTGCCGCGCCGAGCGGGCCAATGCTGGGTGTTTCTGTCGCGATCGACCGGGTAATGCTCGGCGAGTTGGTATTGGCGATGGGCCTGGCACCGGGTCGGCAGATTCCGGCACAAACGCCGGAGTCCATGACCTCGGCAGTGCTCGATGACGCCATGCGCGGTTGTGTCGAGCGCTTGTTGCGCTGCCTGCACGATCCGCTGGAATGCCAGATCATGGGGCAAGCACGTTTGCGTGAATTGTTGTTCGTCGCCTTGCGCGGTCCGCAAGCCGACGTGTTGCGTGCGCTGGTCGAGCAGCAGGGGCAATTCGCGCGGATCGCGGCGTCGCTCAGCCATCTGCATGCGCATTTCGCCGAACCGTTGAACGTCGAGACCCTGGCCGGTTGCGCGAACATGAGTGCCTCGACCTTTCATGAGCATTTCAAGCGCAGCACCTTGTTGTCGCCGGTGCAGTACCTGAAGCGACTGCGCTTGCTTCGGGCGCAGCAGTTGTTGCTGGGCGAGGGGCTGGGCGTGGCCCAGGTGGCGCATCGGGTGGGGTATCAGAGCACGTCGCAGTTCAGTCGCGAGTACAAGCGCTACTTCGAGCGTAATCCAGGAGAAGAACGCGCCGCCTGATCCCGAAAGGAAACCCTGTGGGAGCGAGCCTGCTCGCGAATGCGGTATGTCAGTCAGCATCGATGTTGGATTTCAGGCCGTCTTCGCGAGCAGGCTCGCTCCCACAGTGGTCTTGTGGCGGGGGCTTAAATTGCAGGCAACAAAAAGGCCCCCATGGCGGGAGCCTTGATGTTCGGGCTATCGGCTTACATGTTCGGGTAAGTCGGGCCGCCAGCGCCTTCCGGCGTCACCCAGGTGATGTTCTGCGAAGGATCCTTGATGTCACAGGTCTTGCAGTGCACGCAGTTCTGGGCGTTGATCTGGAAGCGCTTCTCGCCGTCTTCCTTGGTGATCACTTCATACACGCCGGCCGGGCAGTAACGCTGTGCCGGTTCATCGTACAGCGGCAGGTTCTTGCTGATCGGGATGCTTGGGTCGGTCAGCTTGAGGTGGCACGGCTGCTCTTCTTCATGGTTGGTACCAGAGATGAACACCGAGCTGAGTTTGTCGAAGCTGATCTTGCCGTCCGGTTTCGGGTAGTCGATCTTCTTGCAGTCGGCCGCCAGTTTGAGGCACGCGTAGTCCGGCTTGGTGTCGTGCAGGGTGAACGGCAGTTTGCCGCCGAAGATGTTCTGGTCGAGCCAGTTGAAACCACCACCGACGATAGCGCCGAACTTGTGGATCGCCGGGCCGAAGTTACGGCTGGCGAACAGTTCTTCGTGCAGCCAGCTGTTCTTGAACGCGTCGACGTAGGTGGTCAGCTCTTCGCTGCCGTCCTTCTCGGCGAACAGTGCGTCAGCCACGGATTCAGCGGCGAGCATGCCGGACTTCATCGCGGTGTGGCTGCCCTTGATCTTGGCGAAGTTCAGGGTGCCGAGGTCGCAACCGATCAGCGCGCCGCCCTTGAAGACCATTTTCGGCAGCGAGTTCAGGCCACCCTTGCAGATGGCACGGGCGCCGTAGCTGATGCGCTTGCCGCCTTCCAGGTACTGCTTGAGCACCGGGTGATGCTTGAGGCGCTGGAATTCGTCGAATGGCGACAGGTAAGTGTTGCTGTAGGACAGGTCGACGATCAGGCCGACCACTACCTGGTTGTTTTCCAGGTGATAGAGGAACGAGCCACCGGTGTTCTCGGTGCCCATGATGTCCATCGGCCAACCGGCGGTGTGGACCACCAGGCCTGGCTGGTGCTTGGCCGGGTCGACTTCCCAGATTTCCTTCAGGCCGATGCCGTAGTGCTGGGCATCAGCGTCAGTGTCCAGGTTGAAGCGCTTGATCAGCTGCTTGCCGATGTGGCCACGGCAACCTTCGGCGAACAGCGTGTATTTGCCACGCAGTTCCATGCCCGGGGTATACAGGCCTTCTTTCGGATTGCCCTCGCGATCGACACCCAGGTCGCCGGTGATGATCCCGCGAACCACGCCGTTCTCGTCGAACAGGGCTTCCTGGGCGGCGAAGCCCGGGTAGATCTCTACACCCAGGTTCTCGGCCTGCTGGGCCAGCCAGCGGCACAGGTTGCCCAGGGAGATGATGTAGTTGCCTTCGTTGTGCATGGTCTTGGGCACAAAGAAGTCTGGAATTTTCTGCGCGCTTTCAGCGTTCTTCAGCACGAAGATGTCGTCGCGGGTGACCGGCGTGTTCAGCGGCGCGCCGAGCGCTTTCCAGTCCGGGAACAGTTCGTTCAGGGCCCGTGGCTCGAACACCGCACCGGACAGGATGTGAGCACCGACTTCGGAGCCTTTTTCGACCACGCAGACGCTGATTTCCTTACCGGCTTCGGCGGCCTTCTGCTTCAATCGGCAGGCAGCGGAAAGACCAGCGGGGCCGGCACCGACGATGACCACGTCGAATTCCATGTATTCGCGTTCCACAGGTTATCTCCTACTCAAGGCTCAACAGTTTTTTTTCTAATATGGAGGTTGGGTGTCGCATCCGTGAATCCCTGCGCAACGCAGGGAGAGGACAATCGATTAACCACCTTTCTCTTTGGTGGCGCATTATATCTACACCACTCTCAGCGTCCAATACAAACGTTTGTTTGAAATGGCTCCAAGCCAGAGAAATCAAAGTCACCCGGCTTATGAACGGCCATTTTGGCGTATTGACCGGAATAGGTGTTCCGGTCAAGATACGGGCGGTTTTGCGCTCGCCGTAGGCTGACTGTTGGTTTCAAGAGCACCTCTAAAGACAGGGCGATGGCAGTGGAAGGTGAATGCGTAGCGCGGGTTTGGCGCGCAGTTTACACGCCACGATATTGAATGACCCGTTAGTCACTCCTGACAAACGGTCATTTGCATCATGAGCGATGGTCACTTGACACGTTTGCCGGCGTTTTTGGAGGTGCCCTTGCGCCCGATGAGCATCAACCGCCAGGTTCGCCTAGGCGACTTTCTTTTCACCGGAGAGTAACGAGGAATCCATGAAGGTTCTTGTAGCTGTCAAACGCGTTGTGGATTACAACGTGAAAGTTCGCGTCAAGGCGGACAATTCCGGCGTCGATCTTGCCAACGTCAAGATGTCGATGAACCCGTTCTGCGAGATCGCCGTGGAAGAAGCCGTACGCCTGAAAGAAAAGGGTGTTGCGACTGAAATCGTCGTCGTCTCCGTCGGCCCGTCCACCGCTCAAGAGCAACTGCGCACCGCGCTGGCTCTGGGTGCCGACCGCGCCATCCTCGTCGAGTCCGCCGAAGACCTGACTTCCCTGGCCGTTGCCAAGCTGTTGAAAGCCGTTGTCGACAAGGAACAGCCTCAGCTGGTGATCCTTGGCAAACAAGCCATCGATAGCGACAACAACCAGACTGGCCAGATGCTGGCTGCACTGAGCGGCTACGGTCAGGGCACGTTCGCGTCGAAAGTCGAAATCAGCGGCGACAGCGTTGCTGTAACCCGCGAAATCGACGGCGGCGCGCAGACCGTTTCCCTGAAACTGCCGGCCATCGTTACCACCGACCTGCGTTTGAACGAGCCGCGCTACGCGTCCCTGCCAAACATCATGAAAGCCAAGAAGAAGCCTCTCGAAGTGCTGACTCCGGACGCTTTGGGCGTTTCCACCGCCTCCACCAACAAGACCGTCAAAGTCGAAGCGCCTGCTGCACGCAGCGCGGGTATCAAGGTCAAGTCGGTGGCTGAACTGGTCGAGAAACTGAAAAACGAAGCGAAGGTAATCTAAATGACTATCTTGGTTATTGCTGAACACGACAACAAAGTGCTGGCCCCGGCCACGCTGAACACCGTGGCTGCTGCCGCCAAAATCGGTGGTGATATCCACGTTCTGGTTGCAGGCCAGGGCGCTGGCGCCGTGGCTGAAGCTGCAGCGCAAGTGGCTGGCGTGAGCAAAGTCCTGGTCGCTGACAACGCTGCCTACGCTCACCAACTGCCGGAAAACGTTGCTCCTCTGGTTGCTGAATTGGGCAAGGGCTACAGCCACATCCTGGCCGCCGCCACTTCCAACGGCAAAAACATCCTGCCGCGCGTTGCCGCTGCCCTGGACGTTGACCAGATCTCCGAGATCATCTCGGTAGAAAGCGCCGACACCTTCAAGCGTCCGATCTACGCCGGTAACGCTATCGCTACCGTTCAATCGAACGCTGCCGTGAAAGTGATCACCGTGCGTGCCACCGGTTTCGACCCGGTTGCCGCTACCGGTGGTTCGGCGGCTGTTGAAGCTGTTGGCGCTGCTCACGACGCTGGTATCTCCAGCTTCGTTGGCGAAGAGCTGGCTAAATCTGATCGTCCGGAACTGACCGCTGCCAAGATCGTCGTTTCCGGCGGTCGCGGCATGCAGAACGGCGACAACTTCAAACACCTGTACGCCCTGGCCGACAAGCTGGGCGCTGCTGTCGGTGCTTCCCGCGCCGCGGTCGACGCAGGTTTTGTTCCGAACGACATGCAGGTCGGTCAGACCGGCAAGATCGTTGCTCCACAGCTGTACATCGCCGTCGGTATTTCCGGCGCGATCCAGCACCTGGCCGGCATGAAAGACTCCAAAGTGATCGTTGCGATCAACAAGGATGAAGAAGCGCCGATCTTCCAGGTGGCCGATTACGGCCTGGTGGCGGACCTGTTCGAAGCCATCCCTGAGCTGGAGAAGCTGGTCTAATCCGGCTGCTTCACTTATAAAGAGCCCGACCTTTTGGTCGGGCTTTTTTTTTAGTTTTTTTCTATGACATAACCGGGATCGAGGAGTGTATTGCCATGGATTTGCGCCTCGCGTGGAGCTTGCTCGGATGTGTGCTGTTGCCGGCACTGTCCAACGCCGCCGGCAAATGCGAACGCCTGGTGGTGACCGGCAGCCCGGATGCCCCACCCTACCTGTGGCAGGACCCGCAAAATCCCAAGCACCTGATCGGTGCCAGCGCCGACTTGCTGCAGCAGGTAGCGGGGCAGTTGGGGATCAAGGTCGACATTCTCTACGCCGGCAAACGTTCCCAGGCCCTGGATGAAGTGCGCAGCGGGCGCATGGACATGCTGGCCGATGCCCCGTTGACGGTCAGCGAGCTGGAATCCCTGGATTACATTCATCCGCCGTTGCTGGTAAACGATTACCTGGTCTGGACCCGCAAGGATTCATCGCTGGTCTACAACGACGTCCAGGACCTGCACGGTCATTCCGGCGCTTTGTCGGAAAAGTCTCGATTGACCACGGAATTCGGCACTGTAGCCGAGCAGCAATTGACCCTCACGCGTACGCCAAACCTCACCCAGGCCTTTCAGAAACTGCTTTTGGGCGAGGTGGAATTTGTCTTGGCAGGGCGCTATTCCGGCATTGCAATGGCGCAGACCCTGGGCATGACCAACGACCTGGTCGCGCGCGAACACCCGGTCGACAAACCCGGACTGTTCCTGGCGGTTTCCCACAACTCCGCCTGCAACGATCCGTGGTTACGCGGACAGCTGGCCAAAAAGATGACAGAATTGCCCGCGTCCGGACTGACGGAGGTCGTGCTGTTGCGCAATATCGAGCGCTGGAACGCTCAACTTTCTCAACGGCAGAAACAACCTGTCAGTGCCCCAAAACAGTAAGGATTTTTAGTGAGTATCCGACCCCTTTTCGCTGCCCTGGCCCTTCTGGCCCTGGCGGGTTGTGCAGCCGATCCGGCGCCTAATGAACAAATGCGCCTGACCGAACAGGCACTCGAACAAGCGAAGGCCGTGGGCGCCACTGCCGACGAAGTGCCGGAAATGAAACTGGCTGAAGACAAGTTCAACCGGGCCAAGGGCAGCATGGCCGACCAGTCTTTCAGGAATGCGCGGATGCGCTCTGAACAGGCCGAGCTGGACGCGCGCCTGGCAGAGGCCCGCGTCCTGACCCTCAAGAGTGAAGAGCAACTGAACGTGCTCAATACCCGCATAGCCCGCCTGCACAAGCAGTTGGGAGATGCCCAATGAGCCTCAAGTGCAATATTCTCGGCTGCTTGATCCTGGCCGGTACCGCGAGCCTTGTTGGCTGTGCCGGACAGCAAAGCGAAGTGGCACTGCAGCAGGCTGGCGCCGACTTCCAGAAGGTCAAGGAAGACTCCAACGTGCTGCGCATCGCCCCCAAGGACGTGATTCGCGCCGGTGAGTCCCTTGCCCGCGCCGACCGGTTGTCCAGCTACTGGGGCAGCGGTTCGGACGTGGTGCATTACGCCTACCTGAGCAAGCGCTATAGCGAAATCGCTCGCGAGCACACCAACCAGGTGCTCAACGAAGAGCGCGCAGCGAAGCTCGAACTGGAGCGTCAACGCCTGCAACTGGCATTGCGTGAATCCAAGCTGTTCAGCGTGCAGCAGCAAGGCAAGTTGCTCGAAGAACAGATTGTCGCGTTGGCGACCACCCAGACCGATCGTGGCCTGGTGATGACCCTGGGCGATGTGCTGTTCGACACTGGCGAAGCGGAGTTGAAAAACTCGGCCAACCGCGTGGTGCTCAAGATCGTGCAGTTCCTGCAGCTCAACCCCAAGCGCGTGGTGCGGATCGAGGGCTACACCGACAGCACCGGTGGTAAACAGGACAACCTCAAGCTGTCACGGGACCGCGCGCAGTCGGTGGCTAACGTCTTGATGGACCTGGGTATCGACGACAAGCGCATCAAGGTTGAAGGTTACGGCGATGAATACCCTGTGGACGTGAACGCCACCGAGCGTGGGCGTGCGCAGAACCGTCGAGTGGAAATCGTGTTTTCCGACGAGAAAGGCCAGTTGGGCGCGGCCCGCTAAAGGGCGGCGTCTCTGGAAAGCCCGGCCTGCCAGACAGCGCCGGGTTTTTTTTCGCCTGCCGATTACCGCACAAAACAGTACAGTTCTTGCTGACACTGCACTGTACTGTCGACTATTGTGGCAACTGTCCCCGTACACTTCTAAACTGTTCCGGTATTGTTTCACACAAGAATAAAATGCCCGTGAAATCGAGTGCTGCGTCATGACTAATCTCTTGCTCTACCAACGTATTGCTCAGCAACTGGCCGAAGACATCCGCCGTGGTGTCTATCAACCGGGAGAGCGCGTGCCTTCGGTGCGCAAGATGAGTTCGCAGCTCAACGTCAGCCATGCCACGGTGCTGCAGGCGTATGCCAATCTAGAGGATCAGGGTCTGATCCGTGCGCGGCCGCAATCCGGTTACTACGTGCACCAGACCCCGGCGCTGACTGCGCCGACCCCGGACATCGCCCGGGTCGAACGACCAGGCCTGGTCACCCGCAGCAGCATCATCCAGCAGGTATTGGTCGAATCCCGTCGCGAAGGTGTTTTCCCCCTGGGCGCCGCGGTGCCCAGCGTCGACTATTTGCCGGTGCGGGCGCTGCACCAGCAATTGGCAAAAGTCACCCGGTTCCATAGCCCGCGGGCTTTCAGCTACATGTTCAGCCCCGGTTTCGAACCCTTGCGCCGACAGGTGGCGATCCGCATGCGCGATGCCGGCGTGGTGGTCGACCCCTCGGAAGTGGTGATCACCCACGGCTGTGTCGACGCCTTGCAGATGTCGCTGCGAGTACTGACCCGGCCCGGTGACCTGATTGCGGCCGAGTCGCCGACCTACTACGGTTTGCTGCAGCTTGCCGATCTGCTGGGTCTCAAGGTCATTGAAATTCCCAGCGACCCGTCCACCGGCATGAGCCTCGAAGCGTTGCAATTGGCGGCCAACCAGTGGTCGATCAAGGCGCTGGTGTTGACCACTCGTCTGAGTAATCCGTTAGGCGGCACCATGCCCGAGGAGCGGCAGAAGCAGCTGCTGCGCCTGGCGTCGGACTTCGATATCCAGATAGTCGAGGACGATATCTACGGGGAGCTTATGTTTGAACAGGGCCGCACCAAGTCGCTCAAGGCCTATGACCGCCTGGATCGGGTGATCTATTGCTCCAGTTTCTCCAAGACCCTGTCGCCGGGGGTGCGGATCGGCTGGATGATTGCCGGCAAGTATCAGCAGGAGATCCAGCGCTTGCAGACCTTCAGTACCCATTCAGCCTGCAGCGTCACGCAGATGGGTATTGCCGCCTATCTGGAAAACGGTGGTTACGACCGCCATTTGCGTTACATCCGCCAGGAGTACCGCAAGAACCTCAGCGCTTTCCAGCTGGCGGTGCAGCAGTATTTCCCCGAGGGCACGCAAATGACCCGGCCGACCGGCGGGTTCATTTTGTGGGTGAGCCTGCCGGGACGGGTCAACACCCAGGAACTGCATGTGCGAGCGTTGCAGCAGGGCATCAGCATCGCGCCGGGGCTGATTTTCAGTAACACCGAGCAGTTCAATCACTGCATCCGGCTCAATTGCGGCATCCCGTGGAACCGCGAAGCCGAACGTGCGTTGATGACCCTGGGCATGCTTGCCACCCAGCTCTGCCAGGAAATGGCCGGCGGCTTTTGAGCGGGCGGTTTCGGTCCGTGCTTGTCAAGGGGGGCGCAAAAGGCCAGCATCTACACTTCTGTCATCTACGCCGTTTGCATCGTTGGGTACATGAAGCCGATTTTTCCTGCCGTTTGGCTGTTGATCTGCCTTTTAACGAGTGTTTATCCCGCGTCCGTGATGGCCGAATCCGGGCAGGGAAAACCCGCCGCGAGCGATGCCCGGGTTACCCCGAAAAAAACCGCACCTGCGAATAAGACCGCACCGGTCAAAAAGACCGCCGCGGTCAAAAAACGCCCACCTATTGCCGCCAAGTCAAAACCGGCCAGCGAGGTGGTGAAAACCCCGGTACCTACAGCCGACCTGGACTTGAGTCTGCCCAAGGACATGGTCGATGAGCTGAAACCGCTCGGCATGGTGCCATTGCCCAAGCGCGAACCGGTGTTGCCGCAGATGTTCGGGGACAAAAGTCATCAGTTCCAGCTCAACGGCCGGCTGATCAATAACGAAATGCAGTTGCAACTACGTAACGAAGATCGCCGTGAAGTCGAAGGCGCGGCGCTGGAATTCGAATTCAAGCGCTGAATCCTGCTTTTGCATGGCCGTCAGCCAGACGCTTTGTCGGAGACTGCCCGGTCAAGCCCGCTTGCGCGTAAAAACCCGAGGGCCAGTAATTTAAAACAACTGTTTTAGCGGTTACTCTGTGCCCCGTCTTTTAACACATCGCTCGTCGCGAGGAGCTTTTCGTCATGAAATGCCGTGAGGGCTGTGGCGCCTGCTGCATTGCCCCTTCCATCAGTTCACCGATTCCCGGTATGCCCAATGGCAAGGCCGCCGGTGAACGTTGCCTGCAACTGTCTGCCGAGAACCTGTGCAATATTTTCGGTAAGCCTGAGCGCCCGGCGGTGTGTTCGGCGTTCGAGGCTGACGTCGAGGTGTGTGGCAGCAGCAGCGAGGAGGCGATTCGGTTGATTGGCTGGTGGGAGCAGATGACGGCAGCGTGATGTGTTCGACGAACGGAACTTAAACAATAAGGAATAAAATTATGGGTTCGCTGCATCGTATGGCTGTGTTGTGTGGTTTGACGGCGGTTTTGGTCACTTCGGTCGCCCAGGCCGAAGACTGGAAGGACGCCAGGAATGAAGACGGCATCAAGATATCCCTGAGTGACGTGGCCGGTTCCGACTACAAGGCCTATCAGGGTGTCGCCCTGATGAAGACCACCGTGGCCAAGCTGCGGGCGCTGCAGGAAGACGTGGTCGGCGCCTGCGCCTGGATTCACGAGTGCAAGACCCAGAAGCTGCTCAAGCACGAAGGCAACCAGACCTGGACCTACACCCAGTTCAATACGCCATGGCCGGTCACGCCACGTGATTCGGTGCTGCATGTCACCACCACAGAAGGTGCCGATGGCAGCCTGACCCGCAAGCTCGAGGGCGTACCGAAATACTTGCCTGAAGAAAAAGGCTTTGTCCGGGTCGCCAAGGTCGACGGTTTCTGGAAATTCGTACCCAAGGGCGATCAGGTTGAAGTGACCTACCAGGTACATACCGAGCCGGGTGGCAGCGTGCCGTCGATGGTGGCCAACAAATTTGTGGTGGATGCCCCGTTCAATACGTTGAAGGCTTTGAAGGCGCGCGCCGAAAAGTAAGCCCGATCAAAAGATCGCAGCCTCTGCAGGAGGTGTCGAAGGCTGCGATCTTTGGCCTTGCCCCCCAAACCGCCATCAAAGCCTGAAAACCTTTATTGTGTTTCCAGATATGCTTTGCACAGAATTTTCACAACACCTCCAAGACAATTCGCCCGCGCCGCCATCGACGAACAGTAATCAATGGCAATGCCGCGATTGATCGTGCAACATTTGCGCACCGCGCAAACCCCAGGCCGAGTACTGGCCAACAGAGGGCAGGGCGCAGCTGTATTTTCGAAACTTCAACTTCCAATGGGTCCTAAAACGACATGGCAATCCCGGACGCCCTGAGTCAGAAGCGAGCATCGAGTCGCTTGCTGCAACCGACCGTCAAATCGCATCTGGCCTACACGCTGTTGTGCGCTCTGGTCATGATGGTGATGTTTTCCGCGCTGCGCCTCGCGCTGCTGGTCTACAACCGCGAAATGATCCTCGATACACCGGCCGCGACCTTTTTCGAAGCCTTCGCCAATGGCTTGCGTTTCGACCTGCGCCTGGTGGTCTACCTCAGCATACCGCTGATACTGGCGCTGTTCGGTGCCCGTGCCATGGCGGCGCGGGGAATCTTCCGCTTCTGGCTGACAGTGACTTCCAGTATCGCGCTGTTCCTGGGCCTGATGGAGATGGACTTCTACCGTGAATTCCACCAGCGCCTCAACGGTCTGGTCTTCCAGTATGTGAAGGAAGACCCGAAAACCGTGATGAGCATGCTCTGGTACGGTTTTCCGGTGGTTCGCTACCTGCTGGCCTGGGCTTTAGGCACCTGGATCCTGAGCCTGGCGTTCAAGGGCGCCGATCGTGCCACGCGTCCTCGTGGGCCTTTCAGCGGCGGCAGCATCAGCACCCGTCAGGTTGCCCCCTGGTATACGCGCACCGCGGTATTCGTGGTGTGCCTGCTGATCTGCGTGGTCGCCGCTCGCGGCACCTTGCGTCAAGGTCCGCCAATGCGTTGGGGTGATGTCTACACCACCGATTCGAACTTCGCCAACCAGTTGGGTCTCAACGGCACCCTGTCCCTGGTGGCGGCGGCGAAGAGCCGGATGTCCGAAGATCGCGATAACATCTGGAAAGCCACGTTGCCGCAACCGATGGCGCAGCAGACCGTGCGGGACCTGCTGGTGATGAAGGACGACAAACTGGTGGATGCCGAGACCGCCGCCGTACGTCGCGACTACATGCCGCCAGCGGACAAGACCCTGCCGATCAAGAACGTCGTCGTGATCCTGATGGAAAGCATGGCCGGTCACTCTGTGGGTGCACTCGGCGGGCCGGGCAACATCACGCCGTACCTCGACAAACTGTCGAAGGAGGGCCTGCTGTTCGACCGTTTCTTCTCCAACGGTACCCATACCCACCAGGGCATGTTCGCCACCATGGCCTGCTTCCCGAACCTGCCGGGTTTCGAATACCTGATGCAGACCCCGGAGGGCAGCCACAAACTGTCCGGCCTGCCGCAGTTGCTCAGCGCGCGTGACTACGACGATGTGTATGTCTACAACGGCGATTTCGCCTGGGATAACCAGTCGGGTTTCTTCAGTAACCAGGGCATGACCAATTTCATCGGTCGTAACGACTTCGTTAACCCGGTGTTCTCCGATCCGACCTGGGGCGTGTCCGACCAGGACATGTTCGATCGCGGTCTGGTGGAACTCAAGGCTCGCGATGGCAAGGACAAGAAGCCTTTCTATGCCTTGCTGCAAACCCTGTCCAACCACACCCCGTACGCCCTGCCGAGCCCATTGCCGGTTGAACGTGTGACCGACCGCGGCAGCTTGAACGAACATTTGACGGCCATGCGCTACTCGGACTGGGCCCTGGGCCAGTTCTTTGAAAAGGCGCGCAAGGAGCCGTACTTCAAGGAGACCCTGTTTGTCATCGTCGGCGACCACGGTTTCGGCAACGAGCGCCAGATCACCGAAATGGACCTGGGCCGCTTCAACGTGCCGATGCTGATGATCGCACCGGGCATCCAGGAAAAATTCGGCACCCTCGACCACACCGTGGGCACCCAGGTCGACATCGTGCCGACCATCATGGGCCGCATCGGTGGCGAAGTACGTCATCAGTGCTGGGGCCGCGACTTGCTCAACCTGCCTGAAGGCGATACCGGTTTTGGCGTGATCAAGCCATCGGGCAGCGAGCAGACCACCGCGATCATCACCGCCGACCAGATCCTGGTCTTGCCGAGAGACAAGGACATGGCACCGAAGATGTACCAGTACCAACTGGGCGCTACGCCAAGTGCCGTGGTCGTTGCGAATGCTCCGCGCACCGCCGAGCTTAAAACCAAGCTCGAAGCGTTCCTGCAAACGGCGACCAAGAGCCTGATTGATAACACCGCCGGTGTAGTCGACGGCAAGCCGGACTAAACAGTGCTGCAATAGAAAGAGGCCCTTTTTAAGGGCCTCTTTTTTTATCGGTCAGAACTTCATATCTTGCCGAGCAACAACAGGATGAGTATCACCACCAACACCACGCCGATGATACCGGACGGGCCATAACCCCAACTTCTGGAGTGTGGGAAGACCGGTAGACCACCGATCAGTAACAGGATCAAAATGATCAGAAGAATTGTGCCCATGTCTGTTTCCTTGCTGTAAGTATTCAGGAATGACCTAGCCGTTCAACAGTCAGCGGGAATGTCATTAATTCGAGCTGCTTAAAAAATCCGACCGCGACGCAAGGCATAAAATTCCAAGTTTTTTTGCAGTTTTTAGAGCGATGGCCTATTCCGGACGCTGTTGCGTTAGTTGATGTGCCGTGTCTGCGGTTTGCCCGGGGCATTCAGCAATCTGATAGAGCGTGGGTAGGCCGATAGCCTTCGCTACACTCGACGCATCTTCCCCGGAACAACAAGGCTGTTTGCTATGCAAAATCGCATGATGATCACTGGCGCAGGCTCAGGCCTGGGTCGCGAAATCGCGCTGCGCTGGGCGCGCGAAGGCTGGCAGCTGGCCTTGTCGGACGTCAGTGAGCCTGGCCTGCAGGAAACCCTGAAGCTGGTGCGAGAGGCTGGTGGTGACGGGTTTATCCAGCGTTGTGACGTACGCGACTACAGTCAACTGACCGCGTTCGCCCAGGCTTGCGAAGTCAAGTTCGGCGGCATCGACGTCATCGTCAACAACGCTGGCGTGGCGTCGGGTGGGTTCTTCAGCGAGCTGTCCCTGGAAGACTGGGACTGGCAGATCGCAATCAATCTCATGGGCGTGGTCAAGGGCTGCAAGGCTTTCCTGCCGTTGCTGGAGAAGAGCAAGGGCAAGATTATCAACATCGCGTCGATGGCGGCGCTGATGCAGGGCCCGGCCATGAGCAACTACAACGTGGCCAAGGCCGGCGTGGTGGCGTTATCCGAAAGCCTGCTGATTGAACTCGCGCATCAGGAAGTCGGCGTGCATGTGGTGTGCCCGTCGTTCTTCCAGACCAATCTGCTGGACTCCTTCCGTGGCCCGACCCCGGCCATGAAAGCCCAGGTCGGCAAGTTGCTGGAAAGCTCGCCCATCAGTGCTGCCGATATTGCCGACTATATCTACCAGCAGGTCGCCGCTGGCGAGTTCATGATCCTGCCCCACGAACAGGGTCGTCTGGCCTGGGCGCTCAAGCAGAAGAACCCGCAACTGCTCTACAACGAAATGACCCAGATGGCCGACAAGATGCGCGCCAAGGCCAAACAATCCGCTAGCTGAACTTGCCTGCTCCGAACAGCCTCGTTAGGGTGGCCGCCATCGGCCAACCTCGCGAGACCTTCCCATGCTCAATTACCTGTGGTTTTTCCTCGCCGCGCTGTTTGAAATTGCTGGCTGCTTTGCCTTCTGGATGTGGTTGCGTCAGGGTAAAAGTGCCTGGTGGGTACTGCCGGCGCTACTGAGCCTGACGTTGTTCGCGATGCTGCTGACGCGAATAGAGGCGACTTATGCAGGCCGTGCCTATGCCGCCTACGGCGGTATCTACATCATTGCTTCAATTGCCTGGCTGGCGATGGTCGAGCGGATTCGTCCACTGGGCTCCGACTGGCTTGGCGTAGCCCTGTGCGTGATAGGTGCAAGCATCATCCTGTTCGGCCCGCGCTTCTCGGCGTCCTGACGAATCGGCCTTTGTTTGAAGCGTTTGTCAGGCATTTCCTTCAGCAAGGCAGGCCTGTGGTTGTAGGTTTGGTCTGGTTTACCGCGGCTGTCTTGTAGGCCCGGGGTGCACCGGGCATCTTCAAGGTCCGGTAACCCTGAAGGACCACAGCCATGCTTGTACTCAGTCGCGTAGTCGGCGAATTGATTTCCATCGGCGACACCATTTCGGTGCGCATCATTGCCGTCAATGGCGGCCATGTACGCTTCGGCATTGAAGCCCCTAACCATGTCAGCGTGCACCGTTCGGAGATCTACGAGCGCATCCAGCGCAAGCTGGCTCAAAACAAAAAATCAGTCGAATAGATGCTTGGGCACGTCATGCTTGAGCATCAGCTGGCATTGCTCGCTGTCCGGATCGAAGACAATCAGGGCCTGGCCCTTGGTCAATGCCTGGCGAACCCTCAATACACGGGTTTCCAGCGGTGTGTCATCGCCATTGTCGGTACCGTCGCGGGTCACGAAATCCTCGATCAGGCGGGTCAGGGTATCGACTTCAAGTTGGTCGTGGGGAATCAGCATAGGCACCTCGGTCAAATCAATGGCGCGATGCTACGGTGAATCACCGGGCGGGGCTAGCCTGGGGGCTGCGTTGTCGGTCTGACGTCATCGCCATCAGGCTGGCTCTCACAGTTGAGTGCACAACCCTGCGGGCGCCAGCCTGATGGTGATGACGGTAGACCGGTCAGCGAAATACCGGCTTAGCTATTGTTGCGTTGGCCTACGAGGCTATCCACCGATGGCACCCGCGTATCGCTTTCCATCTGCGTTTCGTGCTCGATCTGGTGACTGAACCGGTCCAGCGAGCCCTTGGCCGGCTGCGCGTCGCTGGCGAACACCGGCGGGCTGAGGATATAGGCGCCGAGCAGGCGACTGAGGGCGGCGAGGCTGTCGATGTGGGTGCGTTCGTAGCCGTGGGTGGCATCGCAGCCAAAGGCGAGCAGGGCGGTGCGGATGTCATGGCCGGCGGTGACCGCCGAGTGCGCGTCGCTGAAGTAGTAGCGGAACAAGTCGCGGCGGACCGGCAGCTCGTTGTCACTGGCCAGGCGTAGCAGGTGCCGCGACAAGTGATAGTCGTACGGCCCGCCGGAATCCTGCATCGCAATGCTAACCGCGTGCTCGCTGGAGTGCTGGCCGGGCGCGACGGGCGCAATGTCGATACCGACGAATTCACTGACGTCCCACGGTAGCGCCGCCGCGGCACCACTGCCGGTTTCCTCGGTGATGGTGAACAGCGGATGACAATCGATCGCCAGCTCTTCGCCACTGTCGACGATGGCTTTCAACGCGGCCAGCAAGGCCGCGACGCCGGCCTTGTCGTCCAGGTGACGGGCGCTGATGTGGCCGCTCTCGGTGAACTCCGGCAGCGGGTCGAAGGCGACGAAATCGCCGACGCTGATGCCCAGGGAATCGCAATCGGCGCGGGTGGCGCAATAGGCATCCAGGCGCAGTTCGATGTGATCCCAACTGATTGGCATTTCATCCACGGCAGTATTGAACGCGTGCCCGGAGGCCATCAAGGGCAACACGCTGCCGCGGATCACGCCATTGTCGGTAAACAGGCTCACGCGGCTGCCTTCGGCAAAGCGGCTGGACCAGCAACCCACGGGGGCGAGCGTCAGGCGGCCGTTGTCCTTGATGGCGCGCACGGCGGCGCCAATGGTGTCCAGGTGGGCGGAGACGGCGCGGTCGGGGCTGTTTTTCTTGCCCTTGAGGGTGGCGCGGATGGTGCCGCGGCGTGTCATCTCGAAGGGAATGCCCAGCTCTTCGAGGCGTTCGGCGACATAGCGCACGATGGTGTCGGTAAAGCCGGTGGGGCTGGGAATGGCGAGCATTTCCAGCAGGACTTTTTGCAGATAGGTCAGGTCCGGTTCCGGGTATTGGCGGGTCATGGAAACTCCTGATGAGTTGAGGCCATCGATGGTTTCGATGAGGTTTTTTTGTGGCCTGTCAGGCCGTCTTCGCTGGCAAGCCAGCTCCTACAGGTCAAACAAAAAACCTTGTGGGAGCTGGCTTGCCAGCGAAAGCGGCCGTCCAGCCACCACAATTAAGAAACGGCCGGCTGACTGTGCGGAAACAACAGGTCCACAAACCGCTCAGCCGTCGGCTGCGGTTCATGATTGGCCAGCCCGGCGCGCTCGTTGGCTTCGATGAATACGTACTCCGGTTGGTCGGCGGCAGACACCATCAGGTCGAGGCCGACCATGGCAATATCCAGCGCCCGCGCCGCGCGCACGGCGGCGTCCACCAGGGTGGGATGCAGAATCGCGGTGACGTCCTCGAGAATCCCGCCTGTATGAAGATTCGCAGTACGCCGTACGAACAAATGCTCGCCCGCCGGCAGAATACTGTCGAAGTCGTAACCCGCTGCCTGCACGGTACGCTCGGTCTCATGATCCAGCGGTATCTTGCTTTCGCCGCTCGTAGCCGCCTGCCGCCGCCGACTCTGGGCTTCGATCAGCGCACCGATGGAGTGCTGGCCATCGCCCACCACCTCCGCCGGCCGACGGATCGCCGCAGCCACCACTTCAAAGCCGATCACCAGAATCCGCAGGTCCAGGCCTTCGTGGAAGCTTTCCAACAGCACTCGAGTGTCGAATTGGCGGGCCGCGTCGATGGCTTGCTGGACCTCCTCGATCGTTTGCAGATCCACTGCCACCCCTTGGCCTTGTTCACCGTCCAGCGGTTTGACCACCACTCGATGGTGTTCGTCGAGAAACGCCAGGTTGTCATCGGCGTTACCCGCCAGTTGCTGCGCCGGCAGGTTCAGGCCAGCGGCCGTAAGCACTTTATGGGTCAGGCTTTTGTCCTGGCACAGGCTCATGCTGATGGCGCTGGTCAGGTCGCTGAGGGACTCGCGACAGCGTACCCGGCGGCCACCATGGCTGAGGGTGAACATGCCGGCTTCGGCATCATCGACCTGGACATCGATGCCGCGCCGGTGCGCTTCTTCGACGATGATCCGCGCGTACGGATTGAACGCCGCTTCAGGACCCGGACCAAGGAACAGCGACTGGTTGATACCGTTCTTGCGCTTGATGGCGAACGTCGAGAGGTTGCGAAAGCCGAGCTTGGCGTAGAGATTTTTCGCCTGGCGGTTGTCGTGCAGTACGGACAGATCGAGGTAGCTCAACCCGCGACTCATGAAGTGTTCAATCAAATGCCGCACCAGCACCTCACCGACGCCGGGCCGCGAACAGCGCGGATCGACCGCCAGGCACCACAGGCTGCTGCCGTTTTCCGGATCGTTGAAGGCCTTGTGATGATTGAGGCCCATGACGCTGCCGATGATCGCGCCGCTGTCTTCGTCTTCCGCCAGCCAATACACCGGACCGCCCTGGTGCATGGGGGTCAGCCGGCGGGCATCGATCGGCAGCATGCCGCGTGCGTGGTAAAGCTGATTGATGGCGTCCCAGTCTGCTTCGCTCTGGGCACGGCGAATGCGAAAACCGCGAAACACCCGGGTGGCCTGGCGGTAATCGCTGAACCACAGGCGCAAGGTATCGGACGGATCGAGGAACAGCTGAGCGGGTTCCAGCCCCAGCACCTGCTGGGGCGCGGCGACGTAGAGAGCGATATCCCGTTCGCCTGGCTGCTCCTTGAGCAGCTCCCGGGCGAGGCTGGCGGCGTCGGCGAAAGTGTGCCCGATCAGCAGGCGGCCCCAGCCGCAATGCACGGCAATGGGCTCGGCGCCCAGGCTGCTGCCGTCTTCGGCCAGGCGCGCCTGCAAACGTTCGTAGGAAGGCGCCTGACCGCGCAACAAGCGCTGGCTGATGGCCGTAGCGTGAGGTTTCATCGGTCAGATTCCTTGTTCACTGAGCCACAGGTTCAGCGCTGCCAGTTGCCACAGCTTGGAGCCGCGCAACGGCGTCAATTGACCTTGCGGATCAGTCAGCAGGCGATCGAGCATGGCGGGGTTGAACAGGCCGCGATCCTGGCTTGGATCGAGCAGCAGTTCGCGCACCCAGTTCAGCGTGTCACCCTGCAAGTGCTTGAGACCAGGTACCGGAAAGTAACCCTTCTTGCGGTCGATCACTTCACTGGGGATCACCAGGCGCGCCGCTTCCTTCAGGACCTGCTTGCCACCGTCGGGCAGTTTGAATTTGCCCGGCACCCGCGCCGACAATTCCACCAGGCGATAGTCGAGAAACGGTGTGCGCGCTTCCAGGCCCCAGGCCATGGTCATGTTGTCGACGCGCTTGACCGGGTCGTCCACCAGCATCACCGTGCTGTCCAGGCGCAGGGCCTTGTCCACAGCGGCATCGGCGCCGGGCTGTGCGAAATGTTCCTTCACGAAGTCGCCGGCAGCGTCATTGGCTGTCAGCCATTTCGGCTGCACGGTGGCGGCATAGTCGTCGTAGCTGCGGTCGAAAAACGCTTCGCGATAGGCCGCGTACGGATCGCTGGCGCCGTCGACCTGTGGATACCAGTGGTATCCGGCAAACAGTTCGTCGGCACCCTGGCCGCTTTGCACCACTTTGCAATGCTTTGCCACTTCCCGGGACAGCAGGTAAAAGGCGATGCAGTCGTGGCTGACCATCGGCTCGCTCATGGCGCGGAACGCAGCGGGCAATTGTTCGATGATCTCTTTTTCGTCGATGCGCAATTGGTGGTGCTGGGTACCGTAGTGTTTGGCGATCAGGTCCGAATACTGGAACTCGTCGCCGCGCTCGCCGCCGGCATCCTGGAAACCGATGGAGAAGGTCGACAGGTTTTCCACGCCGACCTCGCGCAACAGCCCGACCAGCATGCTCGAATCGACACCGCCGGACAGCAGCACGCCGACATCCACCGCGGCACGTTGGCGGATGGCCACCGCGTCGCGCGTACTGTCGAGTACGCGGTCACGCCAGTCTTCGAGCGTCAGATTTTTCTCATCGTCGTGTGGGCCGTAGGGCAGGGTCCACCAGGTTTTCTGCTCGGTGCGGCCATCCGCTTCAATGCGCATCCAGCTCGCCGGTGGCAGTTTTTCGATACCGGCCAGCAATGTGCGCGGCGCCGGAACCACGGCGTGGAAATTCAGATAGTGATTGAGCGCAACCGGATCGAGGATCGGATTGATATCGCCGCCCTTGAGCAACGCTGGTAACGCCGAGGCAAAGCGCAGGCGCTGGCCGGTGCGCGAGAGGTACAGCGGCTTGACGCCCAGGCGGTCGCGAGCGATGAACAGGCGTTGGCTGTCGCGTTCCCAAATGGCGAAGGCAAACATGCCGTTGAGTTTTGGTAGAAGTGCTTCACCCCAGGCATGAAAGCCCTTGAGCAGTACTTCAGTGTCGCCACCGGAATAGAAGGCATAACCCAGGCTTTCAAGTTCGCTGCGCAGTTCCGGGAAGTTGTAGATCGCGCCATTGAAGGCCAGGGACAGCCCCAATTGGTTGTCGATCATCGGCTGCGCCGAACCGTCCGACAAGTCCATGATTTTCAGGCGGCGATGGCCCAGGGCAATCGGCCCCTGGCTGTGAAAACCCCAGGCGTCGGGGCCTCGAGGTGCCAGGTGATGGGTGATCCGCTCAATGGCTGCAAGGTCTGCAGGTTGATTGTCAAAACGTAACTCGCCAGCTAATCCGCACATAAATTCCTTACCGGTTTTTCCGTTGGGGAGGGGTAATCGATACCGCCAAAACGGCGGGTACTCAGAAACTGACCCGCCTCGGTAGTGGGAGTTTTAGAACAATCGGTTATAAGCAGTCGTTTGGCGGCGCACGTCCGTGGTGCACAAGCTTGCATTGCCGTGGTGGTAATTATTGCTGGGATGCATAGGAGAAGCTGTTGTGACACCGCCCGCTTCGTTCCGGTTTTCGAATTATCAATTGCCCGTCGAGCTTCATAAACTGAGTGTCTCCCCATGCAATAAGGATATTGCCCCATGCTAATCAAAACACTTGAGGACGCCCCCGAGGCCGCGTCCATGACCCCAGCACAACGTCTGGAGGCTTTGCTGGAGCACGCCGGCGATCTGGACAAGGCTGACGTCTTGCAAGCGTCCATTCCAAAGTGGTTGTCCGATGCGGACCTGAAAGTGGTGCAGGCGCTGAAAACTGCGTTCGAGCAGTCGTTTCTCACTCAAGGCAAAGTCACGACGGCACTTGAACAGCTCAAGCCACTGGACGAGTTCTGCAAAGAGCAGCTGACCAGCGGCCTCAAGGCCAAATGGAAGATTGATGTCGACGTCGAGCGCGACACCCTGCAAATCGCAAAAAAAGCCTACGCATCAACAGGGCTGTTCCCGGTCGGTTATTTGGCTGAAGACAACACCCTTTCTCGCAGCCTGCTCCAGGCGGCCATGGAAAATTTCACCCTCGCAGAGGCCGGGAGCGGCGGCGGCCTGACGGGCGCGGTGATTCGAATCGATACAAAGCCGCCATCAGGTGATGAAGTCACTGCTGGCGAATTCGCAACGCTGTGTCGAGAGCTTGATCTTGGTGCCAACTATCAACGCCACATTATTGAAACCCTGGCGTTACCGGCCAAGCCTGCAGGCGGTGCGCCCGTCGATGATCAGGCTGGCATCGCGGATATCCGGCGCCTGAAGGCGCTGGATATGCAAGTCGCACTGCATATGGCCTATCTGAAAAAGGACATCACCCACGCCGTTTACACCATGCTGCTGAGCGTGCTCGAACAGGATGTCCCGGCGGCTCAAACAAGGGATGCGCTGCTTGCTGGCGCCCCGGTGCTGTGGCAAGGCCTGTCGATTCATGACGCCTGCATTTGTGGAGTCCTGGTGTTCAGCAAGGTCTCCATCGATACCGACACGAAAGCCGGGTGCGTGGTCTACATGCCGAACGAACCTCGTCGACCGCTGTATGAATACGCCTCGCTGGAGGAGTTCCGGACCTACCTCACCCTCAAGCTGCAAAGTACAAGCTACAGGAAGTTTTTCGTCCGGCAGTACCTGCATGGCCACGACAAGACCGGGTTTTTTTCCCGGTTTGACAACGGCAGGGCCTTGGGAACGCTCAAGGCCCTTCCTGCCGATACGTGCCTTGCCGATTTTTTCTTCAGTTCGTTTGTCAGCAAGACCCAGGAAGACGCACGGATCCTTGTTGTGCCGACCGAAGACGTGGATGAACAACAACGGGAAAAAACCCTTCGGGTGTTGCAGGACGGAGGTCTTCTGCTAATGAATGCCGCCTCGTTTTTCGTCCCGCTGATTGGCCAGATGATGTTGGCGGCGGCTGTGGTCGATATTGCCAGCGAGGTGTTCGAAGGGGTGCTGGATTGGACTCGCGGTGAGCGAACGCAGGCGTTGTCCCATTTGCTGAACGTCGTGGAAAACCTCGCGCAGATAGCGGCGTTTGCGGCGGGCAGCAAAATAATCTCGACAGCCGTGAGCAAGGGCGTGAAAGAGCAGGCGGCATTCTTCGACGGTTTCGAGGCCGTCACCGGAACGGATGGCAAGGCAAGGCTATGGAAGCCGGACCTCGAACCCTATAAGCACACCACGACGCTGCCAGCAGATGTACAACCTGATTCGCAAGGGATCTACCGGCACGCCGGACACACTTCGATCGTCGTGGATGGAGCACCCTATAGAGTGACCCGCAACGCGGCGGACACGGCATGGATCATCAATCACCCGGTGCGAAGTGACGCATTCCGGCCGGCCGTCGAGCGGAACTTGCAAGGTGGCTGGCGGCATGTTTATGAGCACGTCCACGAATGGCGCGAAGGGGGATATGCGTTGGGGCGCACGGATCAGCGCTTGAGTGATCTGGGCAGCGACCTGGATGCGATTGCCGAAATCACTGCGATGACCCCTGACAAATTGCACCGTTTGCATGAAAGCAACCTCAAGTTGCCGCAGCGGTTGAATGACTGTGTCGAGCGTTTCAGGATCGACCGGCGCATTACCGCGATGGTTGCTTCGCTGGAGCAGGGAGAGATCGCAAACACGGCTTTCATCCAGGAACAACTGCATACGTTACCAAGGCTGGCCGGTTGGCCGCAGGAGCGTTTCATCGAAGTGCTCGACGAGAGCGACCTGGTCGTGTCCCGCTTCCCCGAAACAGCCCCATACGACGATGATGTCAACAGCGTGCCGGTTTGGCAGACGCAATTGAACTCGGGACAATTGCTCGATACCGTCATCGATGGTCTCTATCCGGAAGAAGTCGAGGGCATTGTCGGTACCACGACAACTGAGTCGCGATCGCAGTTGTTGGCCAAGAAGATCGCAACCAGTCTCAAGGGCAATCGTCAGCCGTTGTTTGAATGGCTCTATAAAACCTGGAACTCAAGCGCTACCGGTGACGTCGCGACACTGCGCGAACACGCCGCTGACCTGCCCGTGCGCGTGTGCCAGGAGTTGCTGGACAACGCTTCGGGTCGGGATCGAAGCTTTCTGCGCGAGCGCAAGATCCCGGGGGTGGATCTCGCCCGGCAGGTCAGTGAGGCGCAGGCCAGGATCAGGCAGGACCGTGCACTCACGGGGCTGCACCTGCCGACACTGGCCAATGCCGACACCGACAAACTGATGCTCGGTTTGATGGATCGAGTGCAAGGCTGGAATGACGACTTTCGACTCGAAGTACGCCAGGGGTCAGTAACAAGCACCTTGCTCGACAGCGTGGGCGACGCTGCTGCGCAGTCGCTCGCTGTGATCGTCAAGCTGCCCACCCGCTATCAGGTCACAAACGACGGCGGCAATGTGACTTTCACTCATACGAGCCAATCGCTGCTTGAGTCAATACTGGATGCATTGCCTGCTTCCGATCGTTCCCGCATGGGCTTCACCGGCAGCGATACGCTCGACGTCCCGACACTTCGGTCTCGTCTGTCGAGGGCCGCCACGGGTGACCCCGCGCATACCGGGCGGGTGCTACGGGGCGAACGCACTGAAACAGCGGCGTACCTGTACGCCTGTGTCCAGGCGAGTCCTCCCGCTGCCAGCGCCTATCCCTCGGGCTTGATGCGTAAAGTCAAAAAGCTGTATCCGATGTTTACGAATGCCCAGGTGTCGGCGTTTCTCGATGGGGCCGGCAGTACGCCGATGCAGCGGGCGAATCGAGTCAAGGTGCTGGGTCAGCGACTGAAGACACTGCGCGGGGTGCTGGACGCCTGGTGCAGCGACGAGGTGCAGATGAGGAAGTTGCCGGGGGTGCTTAACGACATCCGTGTCAGCCGTCGTCAGGTGGCCAGGACCCTCGAAAACTGCTGGCGCCGGATAACGCCTGTGGGGTGGCCGCAACATCAGCCCTTCACTTCGCTCACGCTGACGCGCAACCCGGTGGGCCAGTTACCGACCCTGACCGAGGAGGATGTCGCCCATGTGCGCAGCCTTTCGATCATGGACATGCAGGCCGGTGATGAACTCGCGTATTTCCTCAAACCGTTCAAAGGCCTTGTCAGCCTGGAGCTGGACCGCAATCAACTCACACGATTGCCTGAAGTGCTGTCGCACATGCCCGACCTTGAGCACCTGAGGCTGGACGGCAATCAGATAGCGCTGACCGAGCACACGCTGAAAAAACTCGCCGGCATGCGCAATTTGCGCACCTTGGGGCTCAGTGGCAATCGGTTGGGGGCCACGATCGACGTCAGCAAGATGCTGCATCTGCAAGCCCTGTTCCTGGGCGATACCCACGCAACGGAATTGCCCGTCGGGCTGGCGCACTTGCCGTATCTGGATTTCGTCGACCTGAGGGGCAACGAGATTCGTGAGTTGCCTGCCTGGCTGCTCCAGGTCCCTCGACGACTTGCCCAGACGATCAACCTGCGCAACAACCCGATATCCGAGGCGAGCCGTGCGAAGCTGGAAATCTTCCGTGACAACACGGGGATCGGGATGGGGCTGCTGGACACCAGAACCGAAGTGTTCAACGAGCAGAAGGCGCGAGACCTGTGGATGTCGAACCCGGTGGAAGAAACCTATGCCCTTCGTAACCAGGCATGGCTGGCGTTGAAGAACGAACCGGGTTCGAAGGGTTTTTTTGAGTTGCTGGCAGAGTTGGGAAGCTCGGGGGACAGCCGCTTTGTCCACGAAGACATGACGCGGCGGGTGTGGAGTGTCATTGACTCGACCCGGACAGACCCTGCATTGCGCGATCAATTGCTGGCGATGGCGGTGAAAGCCAACTGCGCCGACTCTGCGGCGACAATCTTCAGTAATCTTGAAGTGGCCGTGGATATCGACACGGTGGTTCGCCAGTCGGTCAATGCCCATGATCAGGCCGCTCGGTTGTTGAAACTTGCGCGACGTTTGTTCCGCCTGGATTACCTCGCCAGGTTCGCCCGGGAGAAAGTCCGGGCCAATCCCAAGCTCGACCCCGTGGAAGTGGAATTGGCCTATCGCACCGGCCTGGCCGATCGGCTCGAACTGGTAGGTCAACCCCGGCATATGCGCTATGCATCACTCAGCGGCGTAACAGCCAAGGACCTGGACGATGCCTGCAACGACGTCCTCACCGCCGAAATGTCCCCCGAACTATTGACTTACGTGCGAGGCCGTACGTTTTGGAGTGACTTTTTGCGCCAGCATCATGGCAAACAGTTCACCGACCTGGCTGCACCATTTCAAGAGCGTATGCAGACCGCCTTTGAAAGTGAGGAAGCGTTTGGCGCGGACTATCGCACCACGGTCGACGGCATCGCCGCTGAAATGAAGGTGGCTGAGAGCGATTTGTTGAAGCGCCTGACCGAGGCCGCCATGAAAGCCGACGAGTTAAAGGCCTGCTTTGCGCTGGACTGACCCCGTCAGGCCTTGCCGCGTATCAAGCGACGCAAGGCGAAGCGATTTGGATGACAGGCCTCGGCCACGGCCCTGGGCAGCGGCAGCGGTTCGTCATCCAGCCAGGCGGCGATCAGTTCGCCTGACAACGGCGCAGTGATCAGCCCTCGCGAACCGTGGCCGCTGTTGACGTACAAGCCATCCAGCCAAGGGCAAGGGATGTCCGGGACTTGCCGGGCATCCTTGCTCAATGCGACGTAGTTGTCGGTGAACGCCTGGCTGTCGGCCAATGGGCCGACAATCGGCAAGTAATCCGGGCTGGTGCAGCGAAACGCTGCGCGGCCTTCCAGTTCGTTTGCGTGCAACGAGTCGGCTCCGAGCCGAGCGACCAGATCCAGCGAGATCTCTTCGAGCATCTGCAAGTTGCCGAGGTGTTCGGCAGTGGTCGGGGTCAGGTCGTCGTTGTTGAAATCGAAACTCGCCCCCAGGGTATGTTCACCCAGGCGTGCCGGCGCGACGTAGCCTTCGGCGCACACCACGGTACTCAGCGCCTGGCTTGCAGGGGTTTGGGGCAGGCGGGTGATTTGTCCGCGAATGCGCTTGAGCGGCAACCCGCTGCTGTAGGTGAATCGCTTGATCTCGGCGGCGCCGGCCAGCACCACGGTGGGGGCTTGGGCAAGTAACCTGTCGCCATCCCAGGCTTGCCAGTCTCCGTCCACGCGGCGCAATTCCAGCACATCGTGATGGGTCAGCAGTTCAATGTTCGATTGCCCGGCCTGCCATTGGCACAGAGCGGGTGGATGCACCCAGCCGCCTTCGGGGTAAAACAGGCCCCCCGCTGGCAACGCGATACCGGCGCGAGCCTCGGCTTGCACTTGATCGAGGCTGTGCAGCAAGCCTTCGGGAAACGCCGCCGCCAATTGCGCTTGCCGCTCGGCTTCCTTGGCGTTGAAGGCCAATTGCAAGACTCCGCAATCGTCCCAGTCGACGCCCCGTTGCAGATGCTCAAGCAAGCGCCGGGTGTAGCCGAAGCCACTGACGATCAATTGCGACAACGCCGTGCCGTGCGCGGAAAGCTTGAGGTACAGCACGCCCTGGGGATTGCCCGAGGCTTCCTGCGCCAGCGCATGGTGACGCTCCAGCAGACTCACCTGCCAACCGCGCGCAGCCAGGCTCGCGGCCGTCGCACAACCGGCCAGCCCGGCGCCGATCACCAGCGCGCGACGTTCGCCGGTGGGCGGTGTCGGGCGCGCAAACCAGGGTTTCGCCACCGCGGGTGTCGGGCCTTCTGCCGGCCAGCCGAGAAACGTGCCGCGCAGGATTTCCCATTTGTGGCCGATGCCTGGCGTACGTTTCATCTTGAAGCCCGCGGCATTGAGCAGCCGGCGCACCCAACCGGTACTGGTGAAGGTGCTGATGGTCGAACCGGGTGCCGCCAGGCGGGCGAGTTCGGCAAACAATTGGGCGGTCCACATGTCGGGGTTTTTCGCCGGGGCGAAGCCGTCGAGAAACCAGGCGTCGATCTGCGCGTCCAGTTGCGGTAATTGCTCCAGGGCATCGCCGATCAGCAAGGTGAGCGTGACGCGGCCGTTATCCAGGACCAGGCGCTGGAAACCTTGGTGGATCGCCTGGTATTGCGCCAGCAGTTGATCAGCGAACGGCTTGAGTTCCGGCCACAAGGCCAGCGCCCGTTGCAGGTCGGCCAGGCTCAGCGGGTATTTCTCGACGCTGACGAAATGCAGGCGCGCACCGGCCAAAGCGTGCTGCTCGAACAACTGCCAGGCGCAGAGAAAATTCAACCCGGTGCCGAAGCCGGTTTCGCCAATCACCAGTCGCCCGCCCACCGGCAACGCGGCAAAACGTTCACGCAAAGCGTTCTGTTCGAGGAACACGTAGCGGGTTTCATCCAGCCCCGACAGGTCGGAAAAGTACACATCGTCGAACACCCGCGAGCGCGGGAGGCCTTGGTCGTCCCAGTCGATCTGGGCGTGGGGCAGTACAGGTTTCATGGCAGGCTCGGTCACGGCAAGGCGCACATTCTATCCGATCGCGGGTGGGGTGCTTGATCCATGGCAAGGCCGGCAACGCCGCCAGCGATGAAAATGGGATTTCTCCCCCGCAGGAGAGGTCAATCCACTAGTCTTGCTCACATCTGCCAGGGAGCTGCCCATGTTCGAATCCGCCGAAATCGATCACGCCATCGACAAAGAAACCTACGACGCCGAGGTCCCGGCCCTGCGTGAAGCCTTGCTCGAAGCGCAATTCGAGCTGCGCCAGCAGAGCCGCTTTCCGGTGATCATTCTGATCAATGGCATCGAAGGCGCCGGCAAGGGTGAGACGGTCAAGCTGCTCAACGAGTGGATGGACCCGCGCCTGATCGAGGTCCGCACCTTCGATCAGCAAACCGATGAAGAGCTGGCGCGGCCACCGGCCTGGCGCTATTGGCGGATGCTCCCGGCCAGGGGCCGCATGGGCGTGTTTTTCGGCAACTGGTACAGCCAGATGCTGCAGGCTCGGGTCCATGGCGTGATCAAGGACCCAAGGTTCGATCAAAGTATCAACGCCGCCGAACGCCTGGAAAAAATGCTGTGCGACGAAGGCGCGCTGATCTTCAAGTTCTGGTTCCACTTGTCCAAGAAACAAATGAAGGCACGCCTCAAGGCCTTGGCCGATGACCCGCTCCACAGCTGGCGCATCAGCCCGCTGGACTGGCAGCAATCCGAAACCTACGACCGCTTTGTGAAATACGGTGAACGCGTCTTGCGTCGCACCAGCCGCGACTATGCGCCCTGGCATGTGATCGCCGGCATGGATGCGCATTATCGCAGCCTGGTGGTGGGGAAAATTCTGCTCGAAGGCCTGCAAAACGCCCTGAGACGACCGAAAATCCACCCGGAAAAAGTCAACGCCGCCCCCGTATTCCCAAGCGTCGATCAATTGAACCTGCTGGATAGCCTCGACCTCACCTCGAATCTGGCCAAAAACGATTATGAAGAGCAACTGATTACCGAACAGGCAAGGTTTTCCGGGTTGATGCGCGACAAACGCATGCGCCGCCACGCGCTGGTGGCGGTGTTCGAAGGCAATGACGCGGCGGGCAAGGGCGGGGCGATTCGCCGGGTTGCCGCGGCGTTGGACCCGCGCCAATACAACATCGTGCCGATTGCCGCGCCCACCGAGGAGGAGCGGGCACAGCCGTACCTTTGGCGTTTTTGGCGGCATATTCCCGCACGGGGCAAATTCACCGTGTTCGACCGCTCCTGGTACGGGCGGGTGCTGGTGGAGCGTATCGAAGGATTTTGCACCCCGGCGGACTGGCTGCGCGCCTACAGCGAAATCAACGATTTTGAGGAACAGCTCAGCGATGCCGGGGTGATCGTGGTCAAGTTCTGGCTGGCCATCGATAAGCAGACGCAGCTGGAACGCTTCCAGGAACGCGAAAACATCCCGTTCAAACGCTTCAAGATCACCGAGGACGATTGGCGCAACCGCGACAAGTGGGAGGACTATCGCACCGCCGTCGGTGACATGGTTGACCGCACCAGCACGGAGATCTCGCCCTGGACACTGGTTGAGGCCAATGACAAGCGCTGGGCGCGGGTCAAGGTCTTGCGCACCATCAATCGCGCAGTGGAAGAAGCGTTCGAACAGTCGGACAAGGGCAAAGGCAAGGGCAAGGGCAGGGGCAAGTAGTCAGGCGATGGTTGCGCATACGCGGGGTGAATGATTGTCGCGGTCGGTTATTGGGTGGGCTTATGCTCGGTTCACTTTCAACCGACAACAACAATGAGGTATGCCATGCGTGAAGTGGTGATCGTCGACAGCGTGCGGACCGGCCTGGCCAAATCCTTTCGCGGCAAGTTCAACATGACCCGTCCCGACGACATGGCGGCGCATTGTGTCGACGCCTTGCTGGCGCGTACCGGCATCGACCCGGCCAGCGTCGAGGACTGCATCGTCGGTGCCGGCTCCAACGAAGGCTCCCAGGGCTATAACATCGGGCGCAACGTCGCGGTGTTGTCGCGCCTGGGCATCGGCGTCGCCGGCATGACCCTCAACCGCTTCTGTTCCTCGGGCTTGCAGGCGATCGCCATCGCCGCCAACCAGATTGCCTCCGGTTGCAGCGACATCATCGTGGCCGGTGGCGTTGAGTCCATCAGCCTGACGATGAAAAGCATCAACACCGATCACCTGATCAATCCGCTGCTCAAGGAGCAAGTGCCGGGGATCTACTTCCCGATGGGCCAGACCGCTGAAATCGTCGCACGTCGATACGACGTCAGCCGCGAAGAACAGGACCTGTACGCCCTGCAAAGCCAGCAGCGCACTGCCCGGGCACAAGCGCAGGGATTGTTCGACGATGAAATCGTACCGATGGCGGTGAAGTACCGGGTCGAAGACAAGGCCAGCGGCCAGGTGCAGATTCTCGAGGGCATGGTGGGGCGCGATGACTGCAACCGTCCCGACACCACCCTGCAAAGCCTGGCCGGACTGAATCCAGTGTTTGCCGAGGGTGGCTCGGTCACCGCCGGTAACTCGTCGCAGCTGTCCGACGGCGCCTCCATGACCCTGGTGATGAGCCTGGAAAAAGCCCTGGCGCTGGGCTTGAAGCCCAAGGCGTTCTTCCGCGGATTCACCGTGGCGGGCTGCGAACCGGACGAGATGGGCATCGGCCCGGTGTTCTCGGTGCCGAAACTGCTCAAGGCCAAGGGCTTGCACATTAACGATATCGATTTGTGGGAACTCAACGAAGCCTTCGCCTCGCAGTGCCTGTACGCGCGTAACCGGCTGGAAATCGACAACGAGCGGTATAACGTCAATGGTGGTTCGATTTCCATCGGCCACCCGTTCGGCATGACCGGTTCGCGCCAGGTCGGGCACCTCGTTCGTGAGTTGCAGCGGCGCAATCTGCGTTACGGCATTGTCACCATGTGCGTGGGCGGCGGGATGGGGGCTACCGGGTTGTTCGAGGCGGTGCGTTAGGTTTCACGGATTTGTATAGATAGTCGTAAAGCCAGCTCGCGACCTGCACAGTTTCATTCGCGCCCAGGCCTCAACTGTCCCTGTGTCCCAAGCGAGTCAGCGCCTAGAATGGCGCTACTTGTTTCCGGATTGGGGTTGGCATGCACATTTCATCGGGTCGCTGGGTTTATGGGCTGTTCCTGGCCTTGCTGACCGCGCTGTTGTGGGGAATCCTGCCGATCAAGCTCAAGCAGGTGCTGCTGGTGATGGACCCGGTCACGGTGACCTGGTTTCGCCTGATGGTGTCCGGTAGTTGCCTGTTCATTTACCTGGCGGCGACCCGGCGCCTGCCGAGCCGCAAGGTGCTCGGGCCGCGCGGGGGCTGGCTGGTGCTGATGGCGGTGCTCGGCCTGGTGGGCAACTACGTGCTGTATCTGATGGGGTTGAATCTGCTCAGTCCCGGCACCGCGCAACTGGTGGTGCAGATGGGCCCGATCATGTTGCTGATCGCCAGTGTGTTCGTGTTCAAGGAGCGCTTCAGTCTGGGGCAGGGGATCGGTTTGTTGGTGTTGCTGGTCGGCTTCGTGCTGTTTTTCAACCAGCGCCTGAGTGAACTGCTGACCTCGTTGAGCGACTACACCGCCGGTGTGCTGCTGGTATTGCTGGCTTCCACGGTCTGGACGTTTTATGCGCTGGGGCAGAAGCAGTTGCTGACCGTATGGAATTCACTGCAGGTGATGATGGTGATCTACCTGTTCTGCGGGCTGTTGCTGACGCCGTGGGTTCATCCGCTGGAGGCGCTGCAATTGACCCCCGTACAAGGCTGGCTGCTGCTGGCGTGCTGCATGAACACCCTGATTGCCTATGGCGCATTTGCCGAGGCGCTGGCGCATTGGGAGGCGTCGCGGGTCAGTGCGACCCTGGCTATCACGCCGCTGGTGACCTTGGCCGCCGTGGCCGTGGCCGCCTGGTGGTGGCCGGAGTATGTGCACGCCGAGACCATCAATGGCCTGGGCTATGGCGGAGCGGTGCTGGTGGTGTTGGGGTCGGCGCTGGTGGCGTTGGGGCCGTCGTTGATGGCCGGGCTTCGGGCTCGCAAGATTCGGATGGCGGCCAGTTAGACCGCGTTTTCGTTCTTCGCGAGCAGGCTCGCTCCCACATGATCCGTGCACGGTCCATTGTGGGAGCGAGCCCGCTCGCGAAGACGGACTATCAGGCGCTAAAGAGCTCAGCCCTTGGCCCCAGCCTCCAGCATATTCTCCGGCCTCACCCAGGCATCGAACTCTTCATCGGTCAGATAGCCCAGCTGCAACGCCGCCGCCCTCAATGTCAGCCCCTCGGCATAGGCTTTCTTGGCGATCTCCGCCGACTTGTCATAACCAATGTGCGGGTTCAGCGCTGTCACCAGCATCAAACCTTGTTCCAGATGCTCAGCCATTTTCCCGGCGTCCGGTTCCAGGCCGGCGATGCAATGCTGCTGGAAGTTGCTGCAGCCGTCGGCCAGCAGGCGGATCGATTGCAGCAGGTTGTGGATGATCACCGGCTTGAATACGTTCAGCTGCAGGTGACCCTGGCTTGCCGCGAAACCGATGGTCACGTCGTTACCCAAGACCTGGCAGGCCAGCATCGACAGCGCTTCGCACTGGGTCGGGTTGACCTTGCCCGGCATGATCGAACTGCCCGGTTCGTTGGCCGGCAGCTTCACTTCGGCAAAGCCGGCGCGCGGGCCGGAGCCGAGCAGGCGCAAGTCATTGGCGATTTTCATCAGCGTCACGGCGAGGGTCTTCAGCGCGCCGGACAAGCTGGTCAGCGGCTCGTGGCCGGCCAGGGCGGCGAACTTGTTCGGCGCGGTGACGAACGGCAAGCCGGAAAGGGCCGCCAGTTCCGCGGCGATGGCTTCACCGAAGCCGTGGGGCGAGTTCAGCCCGGTGCCAACCGCCGTACCGCCCTGGGCCAGTTCACAGACCGCCGGCAGCGCACTGCGGATCGCCCGTTCGGCGTAATCGAGCTGGGCGATGAACGCCGAGAGTTCCTGGCCAAAGGTGATCGGCGTGGCATCCATCATGTGGGTGCGGCCGGTCTTGACCAGTTTCATATGGCGGGCCGATAGCTCGGCCAGGCCACCGGACAGTTCGCTGATGGCCGGCAGCAACTGCTGTTGCACCGCCTGGACCGCCGCAATGTGCATGGCCGTGGGGAAACAGTCGTTGGAACTCTGGGAGCGGTTGACGTGATCGTTGGGGTGCACCGGGGACTTGCCGCCGCGGGGGTTACCGGCCAGTTCGTTGGCGCGTCCGGCGATCACCTCGTTGACGTTCATGTTGCTCTGGGTGCCGCTGCCTGTTTGCCAGACCACCAGCGGGAACTGATCGTCATGCTCGCCGTCGAGCACTTCGTCGGCCGCCTGCTCGATCAACCGGGCGATGTCGGCGGGCAAATCGCCGTTACGGTCGTTGACCCGTGCAGCCGCTTTCTTGATCAGCGCCAGGCCGTGCAGTACCGCCAGCGGCATACGTTCGTTGCCGATGGCGAAATTGACCAGCGAGCGTTGCGTCTGAGCACCCCAGTAGGCCTCATCCGGGACTTCTACCTGGCCCAGGCTATCGGTTTCGATTCGGCTCATCATGCACACTCCTGTAGGTCTGATTGCGCAGTTTAGGCCGTGATCGACGGCCGTGGTTCCATCAGTCTGGGATCTGCCCATTCAACCCCTCTAAATCAGGTGCGACAAGGCTTGGGGTTGAGCGACACACTTTTTTAGGCGCAGAATGGTCGTCCTTGGGGTTTTACCTCGTCTGCTAGAAAAGGAAACTCGATGACTCGTCTTCGTGCCATCTGTACCGCGGTTGCACTGGTCTGCGCCAGCGGCCCTGTTTTTGCCGATACCGCCAGCCACAACGCCAGTGCCGAGGCTTTCCTGACCCTGGCGCACGCTGACAAACTGGGCACTCCGGTGTACATGCAAGTACAGCAGATGTTCGCCCAGCGCTTCCAGCAAACCAAAGCCCCCGAGTCGAAAAAAGCCGTACTGGAAACCTATCAGGCCAAGGCCAATGCCGCTCTGGACCAAGCCATTGGCTGGAACAAGCTGAAGCCGGACATGGTCAAGCTCTACACCACCAACTTTACCGAATCGGAGCTCAAGGATCTGGTCGCGTTCTACCAGTCGCCACTGGGCAAGAAAGTCCTGGAGAAAATGCCGCAGCTGACCCAGCAATCGGCCCAGATGACCCAGGCCAAGCTGGAAAGCGCGGTGCCTGTGGTCAACAAACTGCTGGCTGACATGACCGCCGAGCTGGAGCCGAAAGGCGCCGCTGCTCCGGCCAAGAAAAAGCCATAAGCGGAGTTCGGCATGACCATGCAACAACGCATTGAATCGACACTGAGCCTTCTACAGCCCGAGCATTTGCAGGTGCTGGACGAAAGCCACATGCACAGTCGTGGGCTGCAAACCCACTACAAGGCTGTAGTGGTGAGTGCACAGTTCGAAGGCTTGAACCGGGTCAAGCGCCACCAGAAGGTCTACGCCACGCTTGGCGAGCTGATGGGTGAATTCCATGCGTTGGCCTTGCACACCTACACGCCCGAGGAATGGGCGCAGATCGACGCGGCTCCGGCCTCGCCGACCTGTGCCGGTGGTAGCAAAACCTGACACGCCTTGTGGCGCTGGCTTGTTGCAGGAGCTGGCATGCCAGCGAAGGCGTCCTTAAGATCGCTTTCGCTGGCAAGCCAGCTCCTACACAAGCCAGCGCCTACAGCGATGGCGTAATATTTGTTAGAATGTCCAACGCGCCGCTCCTGCGGCGCGTTTTTTTTCGCATCCGGTTCACCCCTTACGAGGGTAGCCACCTGGAGATTTACCCATGACACAACAGATTGTCGTGGCGGCACTGTATAAGTTCGTCACCCTGCAAGATTACGTCGCCCTGCGCGAGCCCCTGCTCAAGGCAATGGTCGACAACGGCATCAAGGGCACGCTACTGATCGCCGAAGAAGGCATCAACGGCACCGTGTCCGGCAGCCGCGAAGGCATCGACGGGCTGATGGCCTGGCTCAAGAACGATCCGCGCATGGACGATATCGACCATAAAGAGTCGTACTGCGACGAACAGCCGTTCTACCGCACCAAGGTCAAGCTCAAGAAAGAGATCGTGACCCTGGGCGTCGAGGGCGTGGACCCGAACAAGAAGGTCGGCACCTATGTCGATCCGCAGGATTGGAATGCGCTGATCAGCGACCCTGAAGTCCTGTTGATCGATACCCGCAACGACTACGAAGTCTCGATCGGCACCTTTGAAGGTGCTATCGATCCGAAAACCACCAGTTTTCGCGAATTTCCTGACTACATCAAAGCCAATTTCGACCCGGCCGTGCACAAGAAAGTGGCAATGTTCTGCACCGGTGGCATTCGTTGCGAAAAAGCCTCGAGCTACATGCTCAGCGAGGGTTTCGATGAGGTCTATCACCTCAAGGGTGGCATCCTGAAATACCTCGAAGAGGTGCCTCAGGAAGAAACCAAGTGGCAGGGCGACTGCTTCGTGTTCGACAACCGCGTGACGGTTCGCCACGACCTCAGCGAAGGCGACTACGATCAATGTCATGCCTGCCGCACACCGGTCAGCGCCTCCGACCGCGCGTCCGAACATTACGTGCCCGGGATCAGCTGCCCGCATTGCTGGAATACGCTGAGCGAGAAAACCCGTCGCAGCGCCATCGACCGGCAAAAGCAGATCGAACTGGCCAAGGCTCGCAACATGCCGCACCCGATCGGCTACAACTACAAGCAAGCATCCACCGAGGCCTGAACCATGTCTGCACGCCTGCTCTATGTGATGGACCCGATGTGTTCCTGGTGCTGGGGCTTCGCGCCGGTTGCCAACGCATTGGTCGAGCAGGCGCAAGCCGCCGGCGTGGATGTACACCTGGTGGTGGGTGGTTTGCGCACCGGCAGCGGTTCGGCGCTGGAGCCGACCACCCGTCGCTACATACTCGAGCACTGGCAGGCGGTCACCGAGGCCACCGGCCAACCCTTCAAGCTTGAAGGGGCGCTGCCCGACGGCTTCGTCTACGACACCGAACCCGCTTGCCGGGCGCTGGTGACTGCACGCGGCCTGGCGCCGGATTGCGCATGGAAGCTGCTCGGGTTGATCCAGCATGCGTTTTACGCCGAAGGTCGTGATGTCACCCGCGCCAGCGTTCTGGTCGAGTTGGCGGAGCAGGCCGGGCTGCCGCGCATCGAGTTCGCCGCCGCTTTCGACCGTGCCGATACGCACGCCGCGACGGCCGCCGATTTCACCTGGGTCCAGGACCTGGGTATCGCCGGTTTCCCGACCTTGCTGGCGGAACGCAATGGGCAATTGGCGTTGCTGACCAATGGCTATCAGCCCCTCAGTGTCCTGTCCCCCTTACTCGGCCGCTGGCTGGAGCGCGCTGCCTGTGCATGACCAGCCCGACGACACCCCAGTCGTAAAGCGTGTCGACCGGCTGAGCTGGGCAGAAATTCGTCGCCTGGCTCTTCATCACAAGAAATCCCTGTGGATCGCCAACGGTGTGGCCGTGCTGGCGACACTGTGCAGCGTGCCGATTCCCTTGCTCCTGCCGTTGCTGGTGGACGAAGTGTTGCTGGGGCACGGTGACGCCGCGCTGAAAATCATGAACCTCGCGCTGCCTGAGGTTTGGCAGAAAGCCGCGGGCTACATTGGCCTGATGCTGGTGGTGACGCTGGCCCTGCGTTGCGCGGCATTGCTGTTCAACGTGGTGCAGGCGCGCTTGTTCGCGGCCTTGGCCAAGGACATCGTCTACCGCATTCGCATCCGCCTGATCGAACGACTCAAGTGCATCTCGCTGGCGGAATACGAAAGCCTGGGCAGCGGCACCGTGACCACGCACCTGGTGACCGATCTCGACACCCTGGACAAGTTCGTCGGCGAAACCCTCAGTCGTTTCCTGGTGGCCATGCTGACGCTGGTCGGCACTGCGGCAATCCTGGTGTGGATGCACTGGCAACTGGCGTTGCTGATCCTGTTGTTCAACCCGCTGGTGATCTACGCCACGGTGCAACTGGGCAAGCGGGTCAAGCACCTGAAGAAACTCGAGAACGACAGCACCTCGCGCTTCACCCAGGCGTTGACCGAAACCCTGGACGCGATCCAGGAAGTGCGTGCCGGTAACCGCCAGGGCTTTTTCCTCGGTCGTCTGGGGCATCGCGCCCGGGACGTACGGGATTACGCGGTGAACTCGCAATGGAAAACCGATGCCTCGAACCGGGCCAGCGGTCTGCTGTTCCAGTTCGGCATCGATATTTTCCGTGCGGCGGCCATGCTGACCGTGCTGTTCTCCGACCTGTCCATCGGCCAGATGCTCGCGGTATTCAGCTACCTGTGGTTCATGATCGGTCCGGTTGAACAACTGCTCAACCTGCAATATGCCTACTACGCCGCCGGTGGCGCACTGTCGCGAATCAATGAGCTGCTGTCGCGCGCCGATGAGCCGCAGTACCCGTGCGGTGTCGACCCGTTCATTGGTCGCCAGACCGTGGGTATCGAGGTTCAGGGGCTGAGCTTCGGCTACGGTGACGAACTGGTACTGAACCAGATGAACCTGTCGATTGCCCCCGGTGAAAAGGTCGCGATCGTCGGCGCCAGCGGTGGCGGCAAGAGCACCCTGGTGCAATTGCTGCTGGGCTTGTACACGCCGCTGGCCGGGACTATTCGTTTCGGTGGTTCGACCCAGCAGGAAATCGGCCTGGAGACCGTGCGGGAAAATGTCGCGGTGGTCCTGCAACACCCGGCGCTCTTCAATGATACGGTGCGCGCGAACCTGACCATGGGCCGTGAACGCAGTGACGAGGCTTGCTGGAATGCCTTGGAAATCGCGCAATTGCACACCACGGTGCGTGAATTGCCCAACGGCCTGGACAGCGTCGTCGGGCGTTCCGGGGTGCGCTTGTCCGGTGGCCAGCGCCAACGCCTGGCTATCGCGCGGATGGTGCTGGCCGATCCCAAGGTGGTGATTCTCGACGAAGCTACCTCGGCGCTGGATGCCGCCACCGAATACAACCTGCACCAGGCGCTCGCGCGATTCCTCAGCCATCGCACCACCCTGATCATCGCCCATCGTTTGTCGGCGGTGAAGCAGGCTGACCGGGTGCTGGTGTTCGATGGCGGGCAGATTGCCGAAGATGGCGACCATCAGCAGTTGATTGCCGAAGGCGGTCTATACGCCAAGCTTTACGGACATTTGCAGCAGCACTGAATCAATGCCAAGGCATGTTGAGTGGAGTTTCCCGCAGTGGGGAGGGGGCATCGCTTGCCGGGATGCACAAGGCCCCCTAGTCTAGCGGTAGCGATCACGTGGATGATGATCTGGCAGTGCTAAAACAAGGGACCCCATGAATCAAACCCGGACTCTCGGAACACCGCGGCTATTGGGCATCGTCTGGCCATTTATCGCCGTCGTGTTATTTCAGGCCCTGTTGGGTGGCGTCAGCCTTTATGTATTGTCGGCGGTCCGCGGCTATGTTGCCGGTGAAAGCCTGTGGTCCAAGGGCCAGAAGGACGCGATCTATTACCTGAATCTGTATGCCGACAGTCGCGACGAGAGCAAATTCCTCAAGTACCAGGAGGCTATTGCCGTCCCTCAGGGAGGGCACGAGTTGCGCCTGGCGCTGGATCAGCAGCCACCCGATCTCGAGGCGGCCAGGCAGGCCATTCTCAAGGGTGGCAACCATCCCGATGACGTTCCCAGCCTGATCTGGCTCTACCTCAACTTCCGTCATTTCAGCTTCCTCGAAAAAGCCATCGATCTGTGGACCGTGGGTGACGCGTACCTGGTCAAACTCGATGAAGTTGCCAGGGACATGCATCAGCACATCGGCGTCAAGCAGACCAGCGATGCCGACATACAGCGCTGGAAGGGACAGATATTCGCCATCAACGACGAGGTGACGCCCGCGGCCAAGGCCTTCAGCGATGCACTGGGCGAGGGCTCGCGGATGATCCTGCGGCTGCTGTTGGCGTTGAACCTGGCCACCGCCCTCGGCCTGATCGCCCTGGCGCTGCTGCGTACGCATAAACTGCTCAAGCAACGGCATGCTTTCGCCGACGCCCTGCAAGTGGAGAAAGAGCGGGCGCAAATCACCCTGCAATCGATTGGCGATGCCGTGATCACCACGACGGTGGAGGGCGCGATCGCCTATATGAACCCGGCCGCCGAAGCCTTGACCCACTGGAAAGCTGAACAGGCCACCGGAGTGCCACTGGCGGCGCTGTTCAACCTGCTGGACGACAACGCCCAAGCCGATGGCTTTACCTTGATCGAGCACATCCTGAGCGGTCAGCTCAGCGGTGGCAGCGAACACTCCAAGCTCATTCAGCGCCTCGATGGCAGCACGGTATCGGTTACCTTGGTCGGGGCGCCGATCCGCAATGCCGGGAAGGTCAGCGGTGCGGTGCTGGTGCTGCATGACATGACCCAGGAGCGGCAATACATTGCCAACCTGTCCTGGCAGGCAACCCATGATGCGCTGACCGGGCTCGCCAACCGCCGCGAGTTTGAATTTCGCCTGGAGCAGGCTCTGCAGGCCCTGACGCGACAGCCGGGGCGCCATGCCTTGATGTTCCTCGATCTGGATCAGTTCAAGTTGGTCAACGATACCTGCGGTCACGCGGCAGGTGACGAGTTGCTGCGGCATATCTGCGCGCTCTTGCAATCGGGTTTGCGCGAGGGCGATACCCTGGCCCGATTGGGGGGGGACGAGTTCGGCATCCTGCTGGAGCACTGTGGGCCGGAGGCAGCCGAGAAAATGGCCGAAGGGTTGCGTCAGACCGTGCAGAACTTGCACTTCGTCTGGAAAGGACGGCCGTTCGTGACCACCGTCAGTATCGGGCTGGTGCATATCGCGCAAACTCCGACCACCCTCGAAGCCTCATTGCGCACTGCCGACATGGCCTGCTACATGGCCAAGGAGAAAGGCCGCAACCGCGTTCAGGTCTATCATCCCGACGATTCGGAACTGTCCTTGCGCTTTGGCGAAATGGCTTGGGTACAGCGCTTGCACATGGCCCTGGAAGAAGACCGCTTTTGTCTGTACGCCCAGGAAATTGCCCCGCTCGGACATGTCGAGCAGGGCGGCGGGCATATCGAAATTCTACTGCGCCTGCATGACGAAGCCGGGCGCATGATATTGCCCGACAGTTTTATTCCGGCAGCAGAACGTTATGGCCTGATGACTTCGCTGGATCGTTGGGTTGTACAGAACGTATTCAAGATCATTGCCCAATGTATGGCCGAACAGCACAAAGGGCCTTTGGCAATGTGTGCGATTAATCTGTCAGGCACAACTATAGGAGATGACGCGTTCCTGGACTTCCTGCGTCAACAGTTCATTACTTACCAAATACCACCTGAAATAATTTGTTTTGAAATCACTGAAACCAGTGCAATTTCAAATCTTGGAAGTGCAATTAAGTTTATCAATGAACTCAAAGGCTTAGGGTGCCTGTTTTCCCTCGATGACTTTTGCGCCGGTATGTCCTCGTTCGCCTACTTGAAACATTTGCCTGTAGACTTCCTGAAGATCGACGGGAGTTTCGTAAAGGATATGCTGGACGACCCGATTAACCGCGCCATGGTCGAAGTGATCAATCACATCGGTCATGTCATGGGTAAGCGTACGATTGCCGAGTTTGTTGAAACGCCCCAGATCGAGCAGGCATTGCTGGAAATCGGGGTTGATTACGCTCAAGGGTATGTTATTGAACGCCCGCATCTGTTTACCTGCGATAGTTTGCAAAGTCGTCCAGCCAGGCCGCAGCGCTTGTTGTTCAAAGCGCCCGGCACTTTCCGTTGAAGTCTCTCGTTGATCAGAACAATCACAATCAAAAGGAGCCCGACAGTGATCGAGACATTCAACCGCACCGGACCACTCATGGAAGCTGCAAGTTATCCCGCCTGGGCCCAGCGCCTGATTCAGGATTGCAGCGCGAGTAAGCGCCGGGTTGTCGAACACGAACTGTACCAGCGCATGCGAGATAACAAACTCAGCGCACGGACCATGCGCCAGTACCTGATCGGTGGCTGGCCAGTGGTCGAGCAGTTCGCGTTATACATGGCACAGAACCTGACCAAGACCCGTTTTGCTCGCCACCCCGGCGAAGACATGGCGCGTCGCTGGTTGATGCGCAACATTCGTGTCGAATTGAACCATGCCGACTACTGGGTGAACTGGAGCCGTGCCCACGGCGTCAGCCTGGAGGATCTGCAGGCGCAGCAGGTGGCCCCTGAGCTTCACGCCTTGAGCCATTGGTGCTGGCACACGAGTTCTTCCGATTCGCTGATCGTAGCCATTGCCGCCACCAACTACGCCATTGAAGGTGCAACCGGTGAGTGGTCGGCGGTAGTCTGCTCCAATGGACTCTACGCGGCGGCGTTCCCCGAGGAGGATCGCAAGCGGGCCATGAAGTGGCTGAAGATGCATGCCCAGTATGACGATGCCCATCCGTGGGAAGCGCTGGAAATCATCTGCACCCTGGCCGGCACGAACCCGAGCAAGGCCTTGCAGGTGGAGCTGCGCCAGGCCGTGTGCAAGAGCTACGACTACATGTTCCTGTTCCTGGAGCGTTGCATGCAGCTGGAGCATTCGGAAAGGGCCCCGGTGGCGCGTGAGCGCCTGGCACTGGCCGAAACCTGATCGGTAGAGGCCCCATGAAAAAGCCCGCCCCCTGACGTCAGGGGGCGGGCTTTTTTGTGATGACCGCAAGGCGTCAGGCGCTGACTTTCAGCCCCACCAGCCCGGCAATGATCATTGCCACGCTGGCCAGCCGGATCAACGCCATGGATTCACCAAACAGGATGATCCCGGCGATCACCGTGCCGACGGCGCCGACGCCCGTCCAGATCGCATAGGCAGTGCCCAGCGGCAATTCCTTCATCGCAAGGCCAAGCAAGCCGAGGCTGACGGCCATGGCGGCAACGGTCAATGCAGTGGGGAGAGGGCGGCTGAAACCGTCGGTGTATTTCAGGCCGACGGCCCAGCCCACTTCGAACAGGCCGGCGAAAAACAGAATGATCCAGGACAAGGAAGACCTCCATCGATTGACGGGGTCGTCCCCAGGTTAATGACTCGATCGAGCCGCGAGGTCGTCCTCGCGTTTGCGCAATATAGTGCCCAGCATTAACCCGGGGATCAAGTTTTCACGTATCAGTCAGTCGCTTGCCGAGCCGCGGTGCGCCCATCTTCTTTCTCGCTCATGCGGCGGAAATAGGTCGAGAGTAGCGCCCCGGAAATGTTGTGCCAGACACTGAACAGTGCGCTCGGCACCGCCGCCAGCGGCGAGAAGTGCGCACTGGCCAGGGCTGCACCCAGCCCGGAGTTCTGCATGCCGACTTCCAGCGCCAGGGATTTGCGCTGGGCCAATGGCAACTTGAACAGGCGCCCGGTGAAGTAGCCCAGCAGGTAGCCGAAGCTGTTGTGCAGCATGACCACGGCCATGATCAACAGGCCCGACTCGGCAATTTTCGCCTGGCTGGCGGCCACCACCGCCGTGACGATGATCACGATGCTTACCACCGAAACAAGGGGCAATACATCCACCGCGTGGCGAACCTTGTCGCCGAGCAGACGCTGGGCAACCACACCCAGCACGATCGGCAGCAGCACCACCTGGAGGATCGACCAGAACAGCTCCATGAACGACACCGGCAGCCAGGCCGAAGCCAGCAGCCAGATCAAGGCCGGCGTCAGCAGCGGAGCGAGGAGGGTGGTCACGGCGGCGATAGCCACCGACAACGCCAAGTCCCCGCGAGCCAGCCAGGTCATCACGTTCGACGAGGTGCCGCTTGGGCAGCAGCCGACCAGGATCACCCCGACGGCAATTTCCGGCGGCAAATGAAACGCCTGGCAGAGCAACCACGCCACGCCGGGCATGATCACGAAATGCGCCACCACGCCCAAGGCCACGCGCCACGGGTGGCGGGCGACTTCGGCGAAGTCCTCGAGCTTGAGGGTCAGGCCCATGCCGAACATCACCAGCCCCAGCAGCGGCACGATGGCGCCCTTGAGGCCGATGAACCAAGCCGGTTGCAGGAACGCCACGACGGCGAAAATCAGTACCCAGTAGGCGAAGGTGTTACCGACAAAACGACTTAATGCAGCCAGTGCGCGCATGGCCTGATCCTTATTAATAAGCAACGCCACAAAACCAATGTGGGAGCGGGCTTGCTCGCGAAGACGGAGTGTCAGGCAATACTATCGACTGACACTCCGCCTTCGCGAGCAAGCCCGCTCCCACAGTAAGATCAAAAGCTTTTAGATCCCCTGCGGCGTCTCTTCCCCGCCCAGTGCCTCAACCAGCGCCGGCAGGAAGTCACCGAAGGTCAGCATCATCAGGGTGAAGCTGGCATCCAGTTGGCCGAGGGCTTCGTCGCCGCCGTCCTGTTCCGCCTGGTCTTGCAGCAGGTCTTCGAACTTCAGGCGCTTGACCACCATTTTGTCGTCGAGCACGAACGACAGTTTGTCCTGCCAGGCCAGCGATAGCTGGGTGACCACTTTGCCGGTGCTCAGGTGCAGCTGGATTTCTTCGCTGGTCAAGTCCTGGCGCTTGCAACGCACGATGCCGCCGTCTTCGTGGGTGTCGCGCAGTTCGCACTCGTCCAGCACAAAGAAATCGTCCGCGGCTTTCTGGGTGGTGACCCACTCGGTCATGGTCGCGGTCGGGGACATCTTCACGGTCAGCGGACGCACCGGCAGGGTGCCGATCACTTCGCGCAGGGTGGACAGCAAGTCCTCGGCACGTTTCGGGCTGGCCGAGTTGACCAGGATCAGGCCCTGTTTCGGCGCGATGGCGGCGAAGGTCGACGAGCGGCGGATGAAGGCGCGCGGCAGGAAGGCCTGGATGATTTCATCCTTGATCTGGTCGCGTTCCTTCTTATAGACCTTGCGCATTTGCTCGGCTTCGATCTCTTCGACTTTCTCCTTCACGGCGTCGCGCACGACGCTGCCCGGCAGGATGCGTTCTTCCTTGCGCGCGCTGATCAGCAGGAAATCACCGCTGACGTGCACCAGTGGGGCATCTTCGCCTTTGCCAAACGGCGCGACGAAACCGTAGGTGGTCAACTCCTGGCTTGCACATGGACGCGCCAGCTTGGTGGCCAGTGCAGTCTCCAACGCCTCGGCATCAACAGGCAGATCTTGGGTCAGGCGATAGATAAGCAGGTTTTTGAACCACATGGGGTGAGTCTCTCCTTTATACAAAGGGGGGCATTATTGTCTTCGCCGGGTCATAGGCCAACCCTTCTCTAAGCCTTTGGAAGGCATCAGAAAATTAATTAAAAAAGTGCTTGCCAGAGGTAGGGCTGCTCCGTAGAATGCGCGCCACACCGAAGCGAAGGGTGATTAGCTCAGCTGGGAGAGCGTCTGCCTTACAAGCAGAATGTCGGCGGTTCGATCCCGTCATCACCCACCATTCGTTTCAAGTGTTTAGCGCAGCGGTAGTTCAGTCGGTTAGAATACCGGCCTGTCACGCCGGGGGTCGCGGGTTCGAGTCCCGTCCGCTGCGCCATATTCGGTAACCTGGAACACTGAACGCCAGGTCACCACGGAAAAGCCCGCTCAAGCGGGCTTTTTTCTGCCTCAAGTTTGTACCTTGTTCCATCGGGTTGTATCGTTTCACCGGTTTTCGGATTTATTTGAAAAAAACTTCAATTAAATCAACACATTACGAAAATCTGTGGCATAATGCGTCCCGTAACGAAGCGAAGGGTGATTAGCTCAGCTGGGAGAGCGTCTGCCTTACAAGCAGAATGTCGGCGGTTCGATCCCGTCATCACCCACCATTCGTTTCAAGCGTTTCGCGCAGCGGTAGTTCAGTCGGTTAGAATACCGGCCTGTCACGCCGGGGGTCGCGGGTTCGAGTCCCGTCCGCTGCGCCATATTCGGTAACCTGGAACACTGAACGCCAGGTCACCACGGAAAGCCCGCTTAGTGCGGGCTTTTTGCTGTCTGGCGTTTGGCTTTTCCTGTGGAAGCGAGCCTGCTCGCGAAAGAGGTCAACGATAACGCGCGATACCTGACGCCGCGTGGCGCCCTGCAGTTTTTCGCGAGCATTCGAGCGTCGACCGGCTGCTCCTACAGAGCGGCATTACGGGCGTGACGGTAGTCGCTGACAGCTTCGTATACGGCCTTGCGCAAACGGTTGATGCCGCCGATGGGGCGATGGGCCTCCAGTCCGAACCATGGGTTGAAAGACAGGTTGTCGCATTGCAGGTTCTGCGCGGGCGTATCGAAGTCCTGGGCCGGTACCTTGACCCGCGCCACCGTCTGGAATGGCGCATCGCTTTCTTGCCACTCAATGCTCGTGTCTTCGATCGGCATGTACTTGCTCGCGTCCTGGCGCTGGATCTGCAGGACGAAGCAGGCGGGCATCCGATCGGTCGATAGCTGCTGGTACAGCGCGCTACGCAGGAAATTCGGCAACTTCTGATTCTGCGCGGGCAGGGCGTAGGCCGGGCAGCTGTCAGGGTCGGGTATCACGCGGAACTTGGCATTGACCTCGCCGAACTTGTAGGGCGAAACCGAAAAGTAGGTGCTGCGCGTCGGGCTATCCGGGGCAGGGGAGAGTGTCGCCAGGGCGATAAACAGATGGCGCATCTGCCAGCTGCGCGGGTCCAGGCTCGGGAAAAACGCCATGGCCTTTTTGCCGTCCGCCTGGGCGGCCACATTCTGACGGTACTCGGCGACATCGCTGACAAAGAAGTTCGGGTGACTGAACATCACGAAGTCCTGTTCGCCTCGATCCGCTTGATCGCTCAGAAGTTGCTTGCCCGGCACGTCGTGTAGCTTGATCGCCATGCCCCGCGCATCACGGATGCTGTCGAATTGCGGGTAAGCGTTGCCATTGGACAGGCGCATCGTCGCTTGCCAGGTCTTGCCGGGTTCGCTGAACACCCCCTGACGCAGTTCGCCCGCCAGTTCCGGCAGCACCTGCAATTGAGCCTGCACGCAGCCGTGTGCCTTGGCGTGGGCGTCACGCAGGTATCGGGTGCTTTCGCGGTGCTGATCAACGATGCGCACCGCGGTCTGGATGATGTCCTGGGTCATCGCAGCTTCGCCGGCGGGAATCAGTTCCTGCGTTGATACCGGGCCACGCTGTTGCCAGGCGAACCACGCCGTCGCCGATAGCCAGCCGAGCACACCAAGGCCCAGCATCCAGAACAGGGTTTTGCCGAGAAAAGCGCCCAGGCGCATCCACAGATATTTCATGGCAGTTGCGCCTCCAGGGGGCCGCCCAGCACTTTCAGATATTCCAGCAAGGCCCAACGTTCTTCGGGTTGCAGCAAGCGACCGATCACGCCGTTGCCACGTTTACCGGCGCGGAACTCATGGCCGCTGTTGTGATTGCCGGTGATGCGGGTGTCGAACACAAACCCATTGTCGAAGGCTTCGGTGCGGTAGCCCAGGTGCCTCGGGTCGTACTCAAAGGTGCCTTTGTAAAAGGTGGTGGCGCGTTCGTCCTGGGGCGAAAGCAATTGGTAAAGGCTCGGCACCGAACCGTTGTGCAGGAACGGCGGCGTCGCCCATACGCCCGCCAGTGGTCGAGCTTTGTAGGCGCGCAATTCCTGGACGCCTATCGGCAGGCCGAAACCATCCATGTCCGCGCGTTCGGCGGGCGTGATGGCGGCCTCACGATAGGCGCGATTGCCGACGAATGCGGTGACGTAGGCCAGCCCCTTGGCGACCGACAGCTGGCTCAGGTCGAGGGGTTCGCTGGGGGTTGGATGCAGTTGTACGTCCAGCCGCGCCAGCTCGGCCGGGTCCCACTGCAAGGCCGTCAGGTCGAAGCGATGATCGGCGATATTGTTGGCTGCGCCAGGGTCGGTGCCGATCACTGCCACTGGCAGCATTTTCAGCTGTTGCACCGGGCGCCCTGCGCTGGGGCTGACCTGCGGTATGTGGCAACCGGCGCAGTTCTGCGTGAACAACGCGCGACCTTTTGCAGCCAGCGGTTTGTCGACCACTCCCAGCAGGTCTTCCGGCCATGCTGGCGGCTTGAGTCGTTGCAGAGTCTCTTCGATCAGGTGCAAGTCACGCACCCGCACGCTGGACGGATATCGATCGTCGCCCTTGAGTGGCTGGCCATTGCCATCGAAAAAGCTCAGCGTCGCGCCCACGCCCAGGGCTTCACCGATATTGCGCGCCATGGGCTGCTGCGCCGAGCCATTCCACTGCACCCAGTCGAAAGTCCACATGTCCCATAACTGTGGGTAGTCGACGGGGGCGTTGGCCACGCGGTAGTTGGCGGGGGAAATCGTGTCGCCGAAACTGGCGTTGGCAATGCGCCCGAACGCATCGGTGCGCCCGGGACCCTCTTCGGTCGGGTACAGCCCGCGATGGGTGTCGTTCCAGGCCACCTTGAGGAAAGTATCGAGGGACCCCTTGAAGGCTTCGCGCAGAGGTTGTTTGCCGGCCTCGTAGTCAGGGCCCAAGACCTTGCGGGCGAAACGTTCGAACTTCCATGGGTTGTAATAGGTGGATACCAGGCTCGCCACCAGGGCCTGCCCAAAACTGCCGCCCTGCAGGGTCGGCACGCTGGAGGGAAGCACATGCTGGGCAGCACCGCCGTCGATGCGCACGGCTTGACCGTTCAGGCGTAGCTCACCGGTGTGGCAGGCGGCGCAGGTAATATCCAGAAATGCATCCGCACTGCCCGGATTCTGATGCCGGGCAAACCCCAGCGGCAGGTTGCCGGGGTTGTCAGGCGTGGGTTTCTGCCCGGGGTCGATCAGGAAACCGAAGCGTGCAAGGTAGTCGGGAGCGGCGAATCGTTGCTGCGAAAAGGGCAGTTCCAGGGCGGTGAACCAGTCGTAGCGCAAGCCCTTGACCTGGGTGCCCTGGGGCGTGAAATAGTAACGCTGGCGCTCTTCGGCGCTCCATTGCTCCAGGTAGTGCACTTGTTGCGCGGCCGCGTGGCGCGGCAGTTTCGGGTTGGCGACGTAGTACAGGACCACGGCCAGGGCGAGGGCCACCAGGGCCACAATCAAAGCCAGTAAACGGAGGAAGAGGCGCACGTAGACCATCCTTGTCGATCTTTCCTGCCGTTATGCACCAGCTCCAGGTAAGCGGCAAGAGGCCATTACGCCAGATGTTCGGCCTCACTGAGGGCCAGATAACAGAAGTTTCATCGTCTACAGGCCGAAATGCGTTTAAACACCTGAACTTATCGCCAGTTTACGGCTCTCATGCCGGTAGCCATTGGTCGTGGCCGCCTGATAAGCTCGCGACTTTACTCGATTGCCCTTTAGGCGCATGAACAAGGAAATAGCATGAAACAGCATCGGTTGGCGGCGGCGGTGGCCCTGGTTAGCCTGGTACTTGCGGGTTGCGACTCGCAAACCAGCGTAGAGCTGAAAACCCCGGCGCAAAAAGCTTCCTACGGAATTGGCCTGAACATGGGCAAGAGCCTGGCTCAGGAAGGCATGGACGATCTGGACTCCAAAGCCGTTGCCCAGGGCATCGAAGATGCGGTTGGCAAGAAAGAGCAGAAGCTGAAGGATGAAGAATTGGTCGAAGCCTTCGCCGCGCTGCAAAAGCGTGCCGAAGAGCGCATGGCCAAGATGAGCGAAGAGTCGGCAGCGGCCGGCAAGAAATTCCTCGAAGAGAACGGCAAGAAAGCGGGTGTCGTGACCACCGCTTCCGGCCTGCAATACGAAGTGGAAAAGAAAGCCGAAGGTCCACAGCCTAAGCCGACTGACGTAGTGACCGTTCACTACACCGGCAAGCTCACCAACGGCACCGTGTTCGACAGTTCCGTCGAGCGCGGCAGCCCGATTGATCTGCCGGTCAGCGGCGTGATCCCGGGTTGGGTCGAAGGCCTGCAACTGATGCACGTCGGCGAGAAGTACAAGCTGTACATTCCTAGCGAACTGGCTTACGGCGCGCAAAGCCCAAGCCCGGCGATCCCGGCCAACTCGGTGCTGGTATTCGACCTGGAACTGCTGGCCATTAAAGACCCAGCCAAAGAAGACGCCGCCAAGTAATTCGCGTCTGCTTTGATAACAACGCCTCGCTCATGCGGGGCGTTGTTGCATCTGGCCTGTATTGAACAAGCCAGTGCACAGGGCTAAACAAAGCGAACAGTTGCGGTAAGCTGAAGTCATAGACAGTGTGGGGGCCGCGCCTAACCCTCGGCAGACCTCCAAGTCAATGAAATATTAGGATTTTTTAGATGGGCAAAAAACGCCCGATCTGAGTTCAGCCCTTATGAAACGGGCCTTTCAGCCATGAAAAGTGGCTCTGTTCACAAGGTTATCCACAATTTGTGTGGATAACATTCTTGCCGGAGGCGTCATGAAAGCACCCTGGAATTTTGCTCGTTTCCTGCCCCTGGCCGGACGCCTGCTCGCCCGTGGGCGCTTGCCGACCTTGCTGTTCGCAGTGGCCAGTAAAACTGCCAGTCAGGGGAACCGACTGGGTAAGCTCAAGGATGATCTGCGCCTGTTGCAGGCACTGTGCCTGGCCTATTGGCGAGGTGAATACCGCGCTATAAGTCCAAAGGCACTGGTCTCGGTCGTCGCCGGCCTGATGTACTTTCTCAGCCCGGTCGATGCCATTCCGGATTTCCTCCCGGTGTTCGGCATGATCGACGACATCGCCGTGCTGGCCTGGCTGATGAAAGTCCTCGACGATGAACTCAACGCCTTCCGCGCCTGGCGCAAACGCCAGGTACCGGAGAAGCTCGCCGTGGTCGAACGCCTACCCGATACCCCTGAGAAACTGAAGCTTCAAGGGCCGAAAAAAACCTGATTCGATCCGGTCTACGCCTTATATGGATAGCCCCCGCGACCTTAGCCGCTGATAGGATTACACTTCTAGGGAAAAGTGCCGACTCGCTAAGTGTTTTTGTCCTACGGGGTAGTCATGGATATTCAGATAATTACACGCGAAGGCGAGCCCGAATATGCGGTTCTGCCATGGGCTCAGTATCAGGCGTTACTGAAAGCAGCAGGCATCAACGAAGCACCGTCGCGTCCGGCCCCGGCGCCGCTCGCGACCACCCCAGACGTGATTCTTCCCGGTCTGGATCAACTCCGCAGTTTGCGCGAAGGGAAGGGCATCGCCATCGAGGCGCTGGCCCGCACGGTAGGCATCAGCCCGTCATACCTGGCCATGATTGAAAGTGGCGAGCGTCTGCCCGACGCCGCGATTCGCCGCAGCCTGGCCTGGGAATTGACGGTGCCAGGATGGAGGGACGAATCGTGAGCGTACGCATCAGTCGTCAACATTGGGACGGATTGCTCGGCGAACTGGATCAGGCGCGCCGCCAGCGTCATCTGCTGACCTATCGGGCTTTGCTGGAGCGCTTGCAGCTGCCGACGCCCGCCATGCAAACCCTCACCGCCGCACTCGAACACCTGGCCGCATTGGATGCCAAGGCCGAACAGCCTCTGCGCAGCTCGCTGGTGATCAGCCAAGGCGCCAGCCGCTTGCCGCGCACCGGTTTCTTTGAGTGCGTCGAGCGTCTGGGGCGTTTCTCCGGCCCGTCCGACGGCGTCGCCGCCGCCTCCTGGCATGCCTCGGAAGTGGTTCGCGTGTTCGAATACGAGTACCCCGAATCGGCGGAGGCCTGAGTGTTTCTGAAGCTCAAGGCACGGGCCGGCTACTGGCTGGCCCGCCAGTTGTTCCACTGGCCCTGGTTCGTGCGCCAGCCCCGCGGTTGGAGCTGGATGGAGGGTCAGTTCGCCCGCATGGCCAACCTGGGCGATGTCGGCGCACAGAGTTTTTATGGGCACATCCTGACCTTTCGTGGCGTCGGCCTGGGTGCGCGGGAGGAGGGTATTCGGCTGTTGCGTCTGGCGGCATTGGCGGGCGATGGCAAGGCGGCGTATCAGGTGGGTGTGATCAGCCTGGCCGGGAGCCCGAGTAAGTCGCCGGATCCGGCAGAGGCGGCGCGATTCTGGACCATGGCGGCCAACGCCGGGCATCCATTGGCCGAGATCAAACTCAAAGAGTTGGCGGCTGGCGGCTCTTCGCAGTAATTCGTTTGTTTTTCCATAAGCAAACGTGGCGTGAGGGAAACCCTGTGCCACGTTGCATTTTATTGCAAGATCCACGCCATGGGCCGGCTGTGCCAAGGGCAGGATGCCGCCCTTGAATTCACACGTTCGGCATGTGCTGCGGGCAAGATGCGGGTTAGTTCATCATCACCTCATCCAGTGCCTTCTCCAGGGTGCTGACCGTGCGCTCGATATTGTGCAGCTTTTCGAGTCCGAACAGACCGATGCGGAAGGTCTGGAAGTCGGCCGGTTCGTCGCATTGCAACGGCACTCCGGCGGCGATCTGCAGGCCGTGATTGGCAAATTTCTTGCCGTTCTTGATGTCGGCATCATCGGTGTAGCTCACCACTACGCCAGGGGCTTGAAAGCCGGCGGCGGCCACGCTTTTGATGCCTTTACCGGTCAACATGGCGCGCACCCGATCGCCCAGAGCCTGTTGTTCGGCGCGGACCTTGTCGAAACCGTAGGCTTGCGTCTCTTTCATCACTTCGTTAAATCGCGCGAGGGAATCGCTGGGCATGGTCGCATGGTAGGCATGTCCGCCCTGTTCGTAGGCCTGCATGATCTGAAGCCATTTTTTCAGGTCGCAGGCGAAGCTGCTGCTCTGCGTCTGTTCGATGCGCCCGAGTGCCAGGGAGCTGAGCATCACCAAGGCGCAGCAAGGGGAGGCGCTCCAGCCTTTCTGAGGTGCGCTGATCAGCAGGTCGACTGCGCATTTGTGCATATCGACCCAAAGCGTGCCCGAGGCGATGCAGTCCAGCACGAACAGGCCACCCACCGCATGCACAGCGTCGCCGACGGCCCGCAGGTATTCGTCGGGCAGGATAATCCCTGATGAGGTTTCAACGTGGGGAGCGAAGACAATCTGCGGCCTAGAAGCCGCAATGGCTGCCAGCACTTCGTCCAGAGGAGGTGGGGCGTAGGCAGCCTGGCGACCGGTTTCGACCGGCCGGGCTTTAAGCACCGTGGTGGCCGCCGGGATGTTGCCCATCTCAAGGATCTGGCTCCAGCGATAACTGAACCAGCCGTTGCGTATCACCAGGCATGGCTGGTCGGTGGCAAACTGTCGCGCCACCGCCTCCATGCCGAACGTACCACTGCCCGGGACCACCGCAACAGCCTGGGCGTTGTAGACCTGTTTCAAGGTCTTGGAAATGTTCTTCATCACGTCTTGAAAGGACTGCGACATGTGGTTGAGCGAGCGGTCGGTGTAGACCACTGAGTACTCGACCAACCCGTCGGGATCGATACTGGGATATAGCTTTGACATGGAGTGACTCCTTTGGCAGAGACTCAGTGGTATCGACCCTGCCCTAAGCCTTGGCAAATGACAAGTTTGCCCGGATTGAATGGCGACTTCTGTCGAACCGTGATGCGCAGACTGACGACTAACGAATGAACGCACTCAGGTCGGCGCCCAATCCGTTGATTGCTTGCGCAAAGTCCTCCGCCTTGATTTGCGTTGAAGCATTTTCCAGTTTGTTTCCAAATACCTTGCGCACGACCCTCGCTACCGGTTCGTTGGTCGCGGGGTCGAGCAAGACGGCCTCTACATACAATTCGGTGTCTTGATCGCGGTGGCCGGTGACGGCACTGACGCCTCCAACCACGGCCGCTACAGGAATGATTTCATACCACTTCATGCCTTCGTTGGAGGCATTCACGCCCGTAATGGCAGCTCTCATGACCAAGGGACGTGCATTGGGGGGCAGCGGCTGCAAGGTGTTGGAAACCTTGTATCGCTTGGACAATGCGGTAACAACAGTCTGGTTGGCAGTCTGTTGAAGTTGCATGAATGTATTCATGTTTATGCGATCCGTCGCCGTGGGTGCAGGAAACAATTCCAACCCATCGAAATCCACCGTATCAAATGCCGCAGGACTAAAGGTCGGCGAAACCCAGCGCAGTGTCGACGCGCCAGTGGCAGAAACCGACGGCTGCAAAACATCATAACGATCCAGGTAACCAGAGTACTGGTCTACTTCAGTGACCTTGGAAGCGCAGCCATTGAGCATCATTGCGCTCATGACGAAACCAGAAAGCCAATAGCGTGATTTATCCATGATGAGTCCTGTATTGATAAGCAGCATCGCCCCTTGAAGCAGGCCTTTCCTTGATTTCGCAGTTGGCCAAAACATCAAAATGACCGCTACACAGCATAGTCAGGTAAGGGGGCTGCAATCGATTCATTTCTATATGGTTTGTAGAAGGGGGGGGGGGAAGCAACCACTGGCTGGGCCGCCGGCTATTTCACTGACCTTGGTTTGTGCGCCAATTTTGGCCTTATCAAAAGATGCGTAAGCGATGGACTTGCAACTGGCAGCAGGCCGCAGCTTCGGTTTCCCAGATGCTGACAGTTCAGTTGGATCAGTTGTTCAGCCGCTGAAGCTCAAGTTGCTTGGCAGCACTGGCTTCGAGGGTTGCACGCTCTTCATCCAGATACCGATAAATGCTTTGGAGGTTGGCGATTTTCTGTTTGATGTCTGCCATCTTCTTTTCAATTAGCTTCGCGCCGCCAGCACAATCGATCAGCTTGTTGCGCTGCGCATCCAGAATCTCGCCTATTTCCCCCAGGGAAAATCCCATGCTTTGCGCGCGCTGGATAAAGTCCAGATCCTGCAGAGTTTGCGCTGTGTAAACGCGATAGTTGTTAGTTTGCCGCAGCGGTGAGATCAGGCCGATTTGCTCGTAGTAACGCAGCGTATGGCGGCTGGCGCCGCTGCGGGCCTCGAGTTCGCCGATTTTCATGAAAACACCGCTTGACTATAGAGTTGGGTCGATAGTTTACGCTTGATTTCTCACCTTAACCAAGGAGCAGGGAAATGAGCGTGGAGTGCTTTGTCACGGGGGGGACCGGCTTCATCGGTCAACATTTGGTGGCGTACTTGAGTGCAAAAGGTCACACCATTCGAGTGTTGATGCGTCGCCCAGAGCGACTCGCTGCACTGCGGGAGCAAGTCGGCAATTTGGGAGGGTGCGCAAGCCGGGTATTTGCCGTGGCTGGCGATCTGGAACGGGACAACCTCGGTCTGAGTCTTGCTGACCGAGAAGTGCTGAGGCACGCCAGCGTTATCTTTCACCTGGGTGCCCACTTCGCATGGGGGCTTTCCGTGGAGCATTCGCGCGCGGTAAATGTGGAAGGGGCAAAGCGCGTGGCGCTGTTGGCGGCTGAGCAAAAAAGCCGGTTAGTGATGATCGGCGGCTACATGCTGAAAAATCATGAACATCTGCAACGCATCGGAATTGATCCTCGTTATCCGCAGCTGACGAATTGGCCAGCCGTCTACCGACAGGTCGGTGGTTACGAGGGGAGCAAGCTGGAGGCGCATTATGCGACCCTGGAGGTCATGTCCGCCAAGGGCGGGGAGATTATCGTTGTCCACCCCGCGACGGTTTGTGGCCACAGCCGCACGGGGCATATCCTTGACGGTCAGCCGCTGGTGGAGCTGATACGCAACCTTGTGCAGGGAAAGCTGACTGCAGTGCCCGGTACCGCCGAGCATTGGCTACCCCTGGTCACGGTGGATTACCTGGTTGAGCTGGTGGCGGTTTGTGCGTTTGATCCTGCCATGGTGGGTCAGGAACTGCTGGCGCTTGATGACCAAACGCCCAACTTGCGAGAACTCCTGGTACAGGTGGCACAGCCTTTGGGCTTGAAGTCTCCCAAGCATTACATTTCACTGCGATTGCTGAAGTGGCTACTGAGTATTCCTCCCGTCGCGCGTTTTCTGAATACAAAACCCGAAGCCTTGGACTTTATCCAGACCACTCGTTTTGATACAGCGGCGGTCGAGCAATTTGCCAACAGGCATGGAATAGCCAAACCGGATATACGTCAGTCTTTGGAGCACACTGCAACGTTCGTCAACGCACATTGCATCGCCAAGGGCCAGGCTCTCTGACTTTTCCTTGGGGGGTGACAAAGTCGTTAGCCCCAATCAAATGGACTTTCCTACTCAACGCCTGATTACCTGCGGGAGTGCAATGTCGCACTCAACACTCCCGCCCATCCCCTCCAAACTATCAATCACATGCACGCTCCAGCCCTGCACATTCTTCGCATGATGCTTGGCCTGCGAAGCCATCTCCGCCAACTGGCTGGCATCGAGCTGCGCACAAACTTGCGGGTGTAAATGCACCACGCCGATCGACAACGACAACAAGGGAAATTCCTGGCGCACGCCTTGGCGGTTGGGGGCGGTGAAGCAGCCGGCTTCAAGGTGTTCGCTGCGGTAGAAGCGCCGGCACTGGCTGTGGAAGTCGTCGAGCAGCTGGTTCAAGCGTTTGCGCCAGTCGTCCGGGCCCAGCACCAACAGGAAGTCATCGCCGCCGATATGGCCGACGAAGTCGCGGGAGGGGTCGATGCGTTCGTTCAGGCATTGCGCCAGGCACAGCAGGACTTCGTCGCCGCGGCCGTAGCCGTAGAGGTCGTTGAAGGGTTTGAAGCTGTCGATGTCGACGTAACAGATGACCGATTCGCGTTGCTGTTGCAGCAGTCGTGTGAGGCATTGCTGGATCGGTACGTTGCCGGGCAGCAGGGTCAGTGGGTTGGCGTAGCGTGCTTGCTGGATTTTCAGTTCGGTGATCAGCTTGAGCACGTCGATCACCCGGCCCAGGCCCAGGTAATGGCCGTTGAGGGTGATGATGAAGTCTTCTTCGATGCGTTGTCGGGCGCGGCTGGTGATCAGCCGGCTGACCTGTTGCAGCGACTGGCTGATCTCGACGGCGAGGAAGTCGTCGCTCATCAGGCGGCTGATCGGTTTGCGGGCGAACAGGTCGGTGGCGAACGGCTTGAGCAAGGCGTCCGAGAGCGAATGCCGATGGACGATGCCGCAGGGTTGGTCGTGCTCATCCAGCACCGCCAGGGAATTCAGGTTGGCCTGGCGGCGGAAGGCTTCGAGCACGGTGGCGGTCGGGGTGTCGCGGGGCACGGCGGGCTGGTCGTTGAGCAGGGCGCTGAGGTCGCTGCCATCGTCGCCCAGGGCCACGGCGCTGCTGTCGCGCCTGGGCATCAAGGCGCGGGCATCGCGCGGCGGATGCTCTTGTGGCCGACAGAGCAAATAGCCCTGGACGAGATCGACGCCCATCTCGGTCAATACCGCCAATTCCTCCGGCAACTCGATGCCTTCGGCGATCACCTGTGCCCGGGAGGCTTTGGCGATCTGCAGGATCGAGCCGACGAACTCGCGCTTGAGGGCGTCCTGGTGGATGCCGTCGATGAAGTGACGGTCGATCTTCACGTAGTCGGGACGCAATTCGGACCACAGGCGCAAGCTTGAGTAACCCGCGCCCAGGTCGTCCAGGGCAATGGAAAAGCCCATGGCCCGATAGTGATGCAAGGCGGTATGCAGCAGCTGGAAGTCGTCGGTCGGAGTCTGCTCGGTGAGTTCGATCACCACCTGGTTCGGGGCGATGCCGAAATCCTGCAGCAACTGCAAGGTGCGTCCAGGCTGGTGGGCCGCTTCGAGCAATGATTCCGGGGAGACGTTGAGGAACAGTTTACCGGGCAGTTTTTGTTCGTTGAAGCGTCGGCACGCGCTCTGCCGACAGGCGATTTCCAGTTCGCTCAGGCGACCCGCCTGGCGGGCGACGGCGAACAGGGCGACAGGGGAGTGCAACGGGTTGTTGGATGGGCCGCGGCTCAGGGCTTCGTAGCCCAGGATGCGTCGTTCAGAGAGGCTGATGATGGGCTGGAACAGGCTGTGCAGACCGCTTTGAGCCAGGATTGAACTCAAGGCACTCAGCTGTTCGGTTGTGGTCATGGCGATCTCTGGCGAAAAAAAAGGACCGGGAGTGCCCTTGGTAAAAAGGGCCGCTACCGGTCCGTTATTTCACGACAGGATGATGACTGTTTGATGACGCTCCGGGGAGCGTCAGCATTAAATTGCCATCAGCTTAGTGCTTGGCTACCGCCGTATTGAGCTTGAGGTAATCCAGCAGAATGCGCCCGGTTTCACTCAGGTAGGCATCGTCTTCTGGCTTGGTCTTGTCGTCCTCGGCCGCGATAGCGTCTTCGTCTTCTTTCTTCAGCTCCTTGAGCGGCTCTTCGCCCTTGGCCTTGCGACGGATGTTCTCCATGGCAAGCTGCTTGGCTTCGATTTCGGTGTGCTGGGCACGACGCTCGGCTTCATTGAGGGTGACGGTTTTTTCCATCATGAGCTTCTGCGCCAGGGCCAGTTTGTCGCGGATAAACACGAATTCCGCGTCCTTGGCCGTGCGCACGTCATGCTCGGACTTGAGCTGGGTAATGTACGGTTTGAACGGGTCCACCGCCGGCTTGATCGCCGCCTTGATGGTGTCCCACGGCATGGCTTCGGGCAGGGCGCTTTCGCCGATTTCCTTGGTGTCGATGATCGACGGGTAATCGATGTCCGGCAGTACGCCCTGGTGCTGGGTGCTCTGCCCGGAAACCCGGTAGAACTTGGCCAGGGTCAGCTTGAGCTCGCCATGGTTCAGCGGCTGGATGGTCTGCACGGTGCCTTTGCCGAAGGTCTGGCCGCCGATGATCAGGGCGCGGTGGTAGTCCTGCATGGCGCCGGCAAAAATTTCCGAGGCCGAGGCGGACAGGCGGTTGACCAGCAACGCCATCGGGCCTTTGTAGAACGCACCCGGATTTTCATCTTCCAGGACATCGACGCGGCCATCGGCATTACGCACGAGCACGGTAGGGCCCTTGTCGATGAACAGGCTGGTCAGCTCGGTAGCCTCCTGCAGGGAGCCACCGCCGTTGTTGCGCAGGTCGATGACCACGCCGTCGACCTTGTCTTTCTGCAGCTCGGTCAGCAGCTTCTTGACGTCGCGGGTGGTGCTCTTGTAATCCGGATCACCGGCACGGAAGGCCTTGAAGTCGAGGTAGAAGGCCGGGATTTCGATGACGCCGAGCTTGTAGTCCTTGCCGTCCTGCTTGAGGTTGAGGACCGATTTTTTCACGGCCTGGTCTTCAAGCTTCACCGCTTCGCGGGTGATCGGCACGATCTTGCTGGTCTGGTCGTTCGGCGCATTGCTGGCCGGGATCACTTCCAGGCGCACGATGGTGCCTTTCGGGCCACGGATCAGCTTGACCACTTCATCCAGGCGCCAGCCGACCACGTCCACCATCTCTTTATTGCCTTGGGCAACGCCGATGATCTTGTCGGCCGGTGCGACCTGCTTGGTCTTGTCGGCAGGGCCTGCGGGCACCAGGCGCACGATTTTCACCTGGTCGTTATCGCTCTGCAGCACGGCGCCGATGCCCTCAAGGGACAGGCTCATGTTGATGTCGAAGTTTTCCGCGTTATCCGGCGACAGATAATTGGTGTGCGGGTCGTAGGACATGGCGAAGGTGTTGATGTACGCCTGGAAGATGTCTTCCGCGCGGGTCTGGTCCAGGCGCGCCAGCTGGTTCTTGTAGCGCTTGGTCAGGGTTTCCTGGATCTGCTTGGAATCCTTGCCGGCGATCTTCTGCCGCAGGACTTCGTCCTTGACGCGTTTGCGCCACAGGTCGTCGAGTTCCGCGGTGGACTTGAGCCAAGGAGCGTCCTTGCGGTCGATCAGCAAGGTTTCCTTGGAGGTGAAGTCGATCTTGTCGACGCCCTTGTTCAGCTCGGCAAGGGCGAAGTCCAGACGCGCCTTGACGCGGTCCAGGTAGCGCTTGTAGATGGTGAACCCGGCGTTGAGGTCGCCGCTCTTGAGAAAGTCGTCGAACTGGGTCTTCCACTTGTCGAACTCGGCAATGTCGCTAGCCATGAAGTAGCTGCGCGACGGGTCGAGCAATTTCAGGTAGCTGTCGTAGATGATCTGCGAACGCGCGTCATCAAGCGGCGGTTTGCTGTAGTGGTGGCGCTTGAGCAGTTCCACGACATTCAGACTGGCGATGACTTCGTCACGATCAGGTTGAAGCTTGTCCCAGCTGTTGGCTGCGAAAGTATTGCCGGACATCGGCAACAGGCCGATACCGATGAAAAGGGCGAGGGCAGTGCTGGGGAACAAACGCTTCATGTTGATTCGACGCGGGGACAATTGATAACGCATATTAGGCCGTCTTTGAAGTCGCCGGTTCCACAAGGGCCGGTCGCATAATGCAAAAAGCCCGGCGCTACAGCTTCGGGCTCAGTCCAGACTCACTATGGAGGCACTGTGAAAGCATTGCAAGGCGTTGACGGTCAAGTGGTGTGGGTTGAAGAGCCCAGTCCTGCGTGTGATGCAGGGCAAGTTCGTATTCGAGTGGCGGCAGCGGGGCTCAATCGTGCCGATTTGTTGCAGAAGGCAGGCCTTTATCCACCCCCGCCGGGGGCCAGCCAAGTGCTTGGTCTAGAGTGTTCCGGGGTGATCAGCGAGGTCGGCGCGGGCTCGTCCTGGAAAGTGGGCGATCGGGTTTGTGCCTTGCTGGCCGGGGGCGGGATGGCCGAGGAAGTGGTGGTAGACGGGCGGCACGTGCTACCGGTTCCCGACGAAATGTCACTGGTTGAAGCGGCCGCGCTGCCGGAAGTCTACGCCACCGTCTGGTTGAACCTGTTTCAACTGGCGGCACTCAAGCCGGGTGAAAAAGTACTGTTGCACGCCGGAGCAAGTGGAATCGGTTCAGCTGCCATTCAGCTGTGCAAGGCGTTCGGCAATCCGTGCTGGGTCAGTGTCGGCTCCACTGAGCGCCTTGCGTACTGCGAAGCACTTGGCGCCCAGGGCGGCGTGGTGCGCACGGACGACCTGGACAGCTTGCGCGACCTGGGGCCGTTCGATGTCATCCTCGATCCGGTGGGCGGCAACTATGCAGCGCTGAACCTGAAACTGATGGCGACTGATGGCCGTTGGGTGCTGATCGGCCTGATGGGTGGGCGCGAGGCGAAACTGGACCTGGCGCAGGTGCTGGCCAAGCGCGTGCAGTTGCTGGGGTCGACTTTGCGCAGCCGAAGCGATCAGTTCAAGGCGGATCTGTTCAGGGATCTGGGCCAGCATGTCTGGCCCCTGTTTGCCGATAAGCGCTTGAGCCCGCAACTGGCCAAGGCTTTCCCGATCAAGGATGCCGAAGCGGCGTTTGCCGAGTTGGCGAGCAACACGGTGGCGGGGAAGCTGGTGTTGGTGATTGACGAGAGCCTGAGCTGACCTTGTAGGAGCCGGCTTGCCGGCGAACCAGGCGACGCGGTATGGCAGGCATACCGCTTTCGCTGGCAAGCCAGCTCCTACAGGTTTGAGGTTATTTCCAGTTATGGATTGGCCAACCAGACTTCTCGGCCTGCTCGAGCAACACCGGGTCCGGATTGACCACGTGGGGAAAATCCACCTTCAGCAGCAACGGCAAATCATTGCGTGAGTCGGAATAGAAACTCGCGCCTTCCAGGTTTTCTTCCTCCGCATCCAGCCACTCCAGCAGGCGGGTGATCTTGCCTTCGCGATAGGTCAGGGTGCCGACGGTCTTGCCGGTGTATGCCCCGTGTGCCACTTCCAGTTCGATGCCGAGAATCTCGTCGATGCCCAGGCGATCGGCAATCGGCTTCACCAAATGCGTACCCGAGGCCGAGATCACCAGGATCCGGTCGCCGGCCTTGCGGTGGGCGGCGATGGTTTTGGTGGCGTCGCTGAAGATGATCGGTTCGATGAAGTCTTCCACCCAAGGGCCGACCAGGTGCTCGACTTCCTCGGGCGTACGGCCGATCAAGGGCTCCAGGCTGAAGGCCATGTAGTCCTCCATGGCCAGGTGACCCCTGCCGTAGGCGTCCATCAATTCCTTGTCACGACGCAGGAAGGATTCGCCGTCGACCCAGCCGAGGCGGACCATTTGCTCACTCCACAACGAGGCGCAGTCGCCGTGGATCAGGGTTTCGTCCAGATCAAAAATTGCCAGGGCCATCAGTGCAACTCTCTCTTCAACGTCAGCAAAGGCATCAGGCTACCTCACACAGGGCTGTCGGATCGATGGAAAGTGCCAGGCGCTGACCATCGGGATGCAAGTCGGTCGCCGAGCGGTTCAGTACGTCCACCACCAGCTCCACACCCCGGGCTTCGATCCGGTAGCGAATCACGTTGCCCAGCAGGCTGTGGCTGCGCACCTGGGCGTCGAGATCGCCGTCGAGGCTCAGTTCGATGGCCTCCGGACGAATGGCGATGCGGTGCTTGATCGGCCGTTGCAACAGCTTCGATGCGCTTTCGGCATCCAGCAGGTTGTAGTTGCCGATGAAGCCGGCGGCAAAGACGTCCACCGGTGCCGTGTAGAGGGTTTCCGCGTCACCGCTTTGTACGATTTTTCCCTGGTTCATCAGGAAAATGCGATCGGACATGGTCAGTGCTTCTTCCTGATCGTGGGTGACGAAGATCGTGGTCAGGCCCAGCTCGCGCTGGATCTGACGGATCTGTTCGCGCAGATGCTTGCGAATCCGCGCATCCAGGGCCGACAGCGGTTCATCCAGCAACAGCAGGCGCGGTCGGGTGACCAATGAACGAGCCAGGGCCACTCGCTGGCACTGGCCGCCCGACAGCTGGTGCGGGTAGCGGCTGGCGAAGTCGTTGAGTTCCACCAGCTGCAACACCTCGGCGACACGCTTCTGGCTGTCGTTGGCGTTGACCTTCTGCATGCGCAGGCCGAACGCGACGTTTTGTTCCACGGTCATGTTGGGGAACAGCGCGTAACTCTGGAACACCATGCCGATCCCGCGTTTTTGCGGACTCAGAGGCACGATATCGACCCCGTCCAGCAGGATCTTGCCGCCATCCACCGGCGTCAGCCCGGCGATGCAACGTAGCAGGGTGGATTTACCGCAACCGGACGGGCCGAGCAGGGTAACGAACTCACCTTTCTGGATTTCGCAGTTGATGTCGCTGAACACCGTGGTGCCTGCGTAATTCTTTTGCAAATGTTGGACGCTGACATAGCTCATTCGCTTTTGTCCCTGTTCAAGATGTTGGCGATCCAGGTCAAGACCAGCACAAAGAGGAAGTAGGAAATCACCAGGGCACTGGTGAAATGACCGCTGCTGTTGCGCATGTTGTTGAGGTAGACCTGCAGGGTTTCGTAGCGGGTGCCGACGAGAATGTTGGCGAACACGAACTCACCGAACAGGAACGAGAACGACAGCAGCAAGGCCACCATCAAGCCCTTGCGCAGGTTCGGCAGCACCACCAGGAACGCTGCCTGAAAAGTGCTCGCGCCGAGCAACTGGGCGGCGTCCATGAGGTCGCGCAAGTTGATCGCTTGCAAGTTGTTGGTGATGGCGCGGTACATGAACGGCAGCGCCACGGTGAAGTAGCAACCGATCAGGATCCACGGCGTGCCGACCATGGCGAACGGCCCGGAACCATACAGCTGCAGCAGCCCCACCGACGACACCACCGGCGGCACGGCAAAGGGCAGCAGGATGAGGATGTTCATCAGCGCATCGAGTTTCGGGAAGTGGTAGTGGACCACGAACAACAGCGGCAGGATCAGTACCACCGCCAGAACCAGTGCGCCGACGCAGACCAGCAGCGACTGGCCGAAAGCGCTCAGGAAACGCGGATCGCTCCACAGCTGCGCGTACCATTTGATACTGAAACCGCTGGGCAGGATGGTCGCCGACCAACTGCTGGAAATCGAATAGACAAAGGTGCCGAGCAGCGGCAGCAACATGATGGCAAACAGCAGGTAAACCACCACCCGATGATAGATGCCGGCAGGCCCCAATTCAGCGCGAGACATGGTAGCTCCTCTTCAACAGCATTTGATGGACGATGGTCACCAGGGTCATCAATGCCACCAGCACCACAGCCAGGGCACTGGCCAGGTTCGGGTCCAGGGAAATGTCACCCGAAACCATCGCGGCGATCCGGATCGTCATCACGTTGAAGTTGCCGGTGGTCAGGGCGTACACCGTGGCATAGGCACCCAGGGCGTTGGCCAGCAGGATCACGAAGGTGCCGAGCAGTGCCGGCGTCAGTACCGGCAGACCGATGTGCCGCCAGTATTGCCAGCCGTTGGCGCCGAGCAGCTCGGCGGATTCGCGCCAGTCTTCGCGCAGGGCGTCGAAGGCCGGGTAGAGCAGCAGCACCCCCAAGGGGATCTGGAAGTAGGTGTAGAGGATGATCAGGCCGGTTTTCGAGTACAGGTTGAAGTCCTGAATGATCCCGGCCTGCTTGAGCATGATGGTGAAGCTGCCGTTGAAACCCAGCAGAATGATGAACGCGAACGCCAAAGGCACGCCGGAGAAGTTGCTGGTCATGTTGGCGAAGGCGTTGACGAAACTGCGCAGCCTGGAGTCGACCCGGCGCAGGGAGTAGGCCCCGAGCACGGCGATGATGATGCCGAACACGCTGGACCAGAAACTGATCTCGAGGCTGTACCGGATCGCCTGCAGGTAGAACTTCGAGCTGAAGATTTTACTGAAGTTGGCAATGCCCCAACCGAACTCTTCCGATTCCAGGCTGTTGATGATCACCCAGGTCAGCGGGGCAATTTCGAACACGATAAAGAACAGGGCGAAGGGCACCAGGCACAGGGCTGCCAGCCATTTGCCGCGAGTCATTGACGTCACTTGAGCAGCTCCCGGCACACGGGTTTGTCGTGGGGTACACCCAACAGTTCGCAGACGGTACCGCAGAGGTCGGTCTGTTTCGGCGCCGCGTCGGCATCGAAACTGAAGGCATCGCCCAGTACGAACAACGGGACTTCGCGCTCTTCGGGCAGCAGGCCGTTGTGGGAGCGGTCGTTGTTCATGCCGTGGTCGGCGGTCACCAGCACCTGATACCCGGCGTCGAGCCAGTCCTGCAGGTAGTCGGCGAGGTAGATGTCGGCAAAGCGCGCGCTGTTGCGGTATTGCGGGGTGTCGAGACCGTGCTTGTGCCCGGCGTCGTCGATGTTCATCGGGTGGATCAACAGGAAATTCGGCGCGTGACTCAAGCGCAGGTTTTCCGCGTCGGCGAACAGGTGCGAGTCGGGGTAGTGATCGCTCCAGTAGAAGTGCCCGTACTGGATCGGCAGGGCGGGATTGTCGGTGTGACGGTCCCGGGACGCCACGAAGGGCGAGCGGTTGTACAGCTCACTGACCCAGTGATACGCCGCCGCCGCGGTTTTCAGCCCGGCGTCGCTGGCGTAGTGATAGATGCTGCGCTGGTTGGACAGGCGCGAGACGTTGTTGTGAACGATGCCGCTGTCGATCGGCTTGACGCCGGTGAGGATGCATTCGTAAAGCGGTCGGGACAGGGCCGGCAACTCGCACTCCAGCTTGTAGAGCGCTGCGCGTCCCGCGCCGACATAAGCCTGCAGGTGCCCCATGGCATGGCGCGCGACTTCGTAATTGAGGCCGTCGAGCACGACCAGGATGACGTTGTGTTTCATGGGGGCAAACACTCCGGGAAACGGGAATTAGAAATTTACTCGGTCCACTGTGGGAGCGGGCTTGCTCGCGAAGGCGGACAGACATTCGACATTGATGTCGACTGACACACCGCCTTCGCGAGCAAGCCCGCTCCCACATTTGGATCTTCATCAGATCCAGAAGCGGGGACCTAACGCGTCATTTCATTTCTACGATGACTTCTTCGTTCCACTTCTGCGGCAGGGCCTTGGAGGTTTTTTCCCAGGCATCCGCGTCCTTGATCGGCGTGACGTTCTTGTACTGCTCGTTCGGCAGCAGCTTGGCTTTCACGTCATCCGGCAGGGTGATGTGTTCGGCGCGGATCGGACGCGCATTGCCCTTGGCCAGGTTGATCTGGCCAGCGTCGCTGAAGATGTACTCGCGGGTCAGCTTGGCGGCGTTGGGATTCTTCGCGTACTTGTTGATGATGGTGGTGTAGCCGGAAATCACCGAGCCATCGGACGGGATCAGCACCACGTAGTCATCCGGGTTGGCCATCTTGGCCTTGTAGCTCAGGCCGTTGAAGTCCCAGACCACGCCCACTTCAATTTCGCCTTTTTCCATGGCGCCAATGACCGGGTTGGACATCGACAGGCGACCCTGCTTGGCGAGGTCGGCGAACAGCAACAGCGCAGGCTCGAGGTTTTTCTCGTTGCCGCCGTTGGCCAGTGCCGCGGCCAGAACGCCGTTGGCCGCCTGGGCCGCGGTGCTTACGTCGCCGATGGACACCTTGTATTTGCCGTCCTTGAGATCAGCCCATTTGGTCGGTACGTCGGAACCGTGCAGCAGTTTCTTGTTGACGATGAAGGCGATGGTGCCGGTGTAGGCCAGAGCCCAGTTGCCGTCCTTGTCCTTGGCCCACTCCGGAACCTGGTCCCAGGTAGACGGTTTGTAAGGCTGCACCACGCCTTGCTTGACCGCGATCGGGCCGAAGGCAGCGCCCACGTCGCCGATGTCGGCGCTGGCGTTGTCTTTTTCTGCGGCGAACTTGGCGATTTCCTGGGCCGAGCTCATGTCGGTGTCGATGTGTTTAAGGCCGTAGTTCTTGGCCAGGTCTTCCCAGGTGCCTTTCCAGTTGGCCCAGTCATCGGGCATGCCGACACTGTTGACAGCGCCTTCCGCTTTCGCAGCGGCTTCAAGGGTTTTCAAATCATCAGCCGCCATGGCGGCGGTGCACATGGCAATGGTCGAGCCTAACAGTGATGCCAGGAAAAGCTGTTTCATTCCGAAGCTCCTATGGGCGTTTTAACGCTGCGATTGCGATTGTGTTGGTCTAGGTCAGCAATACCTGAGCCAATCTAAGGCGACTCGATGACACTTTGATGTCGTTCGTCGCCCCGACGGACGTTTATTTGCCCGTTATGGGCGAGTGCCAGGTAAGCGTAGACCATGGGCGAAGCCCCATAACACAAGGGACTTGGCCGATGTCTTGCAAGCTGTTGGCGTGACCGTCGGGCGGGTTTGTCATCTCTCGGTCATCTGCATTGCCTACGCTTGCAGGATCTTGAAACAGCCGTTTTTTCCAACAGTTCTGCCCCGAAAGTGTGCTGGTCTAGTCCAGATAGGTAACGTTGATGCGCGATGAGGCAACAAAAGCGGTGACAGCCATTGGCCAGGTACTTCAGGAGCAACTCGATCACGGGCTGCTGGCTCCTGGGAGCAAGTTGCCAGCCGAACGCAAGCTCAGTGAGTTGTTTGGTACCACCCGGATTACCGTGCGCGAGGCATTGCTCCAGCTCGAAGCCCAGGGCCAGATCTATCGCGAAGAGCGTCGTGGCTGGTTCGTGTCGCCGCCGCGCCTGGCCTATAACCTCATGCAGCGCAGTCACTTCCACGCCATGGTCAGCGCCCAGGGACGGGTGCCGTCCACCGAAGTCATTTCGGCGCGATTGCAGCCGGCATCGGCGGCGATCTGTGCGTGGTTACAGTTGCCGGCGTTGTCGAGCGTGATTCAGGTCTGTCGTTCGCGGCGTATCGATGGGCGTCTGGTGCTCTACGTGGAGCACTATCTGAATCCGCAGTATTTTCCGGGCATTCTGGATTTCGACCTGAATCAGTCGATCACTGAGCTGTATGCGCGGCACTACGACCTGCACTACGGGCGAGTGCGCTTCGAGATCGTGCCGACGGCTCTGTCGGCGGACGCGGCGGCCGCCTTGCGGGTGTCGGTGGGCAGCCCCGGACTGCGCATCGCCCGGGTCAATTACGATCAGCACGGGAGGCTGATCGATTGTGACCTGGAGTTCTGGCGCCATGATGCGATTCATGTCGGGGTCGATGTGGCCTGACCCTGGCCACAACGGGCTCTGGAGCGTTATCCGAAACGGTAGATGTCCATGCCCAGCGCGCCCAGGGTGAATCCCTGGTGGGCAATGCTGAACGGGCCCCCGGCACTTCGGGCGAAGTACAACGGCAACAAGTGTTCGTCGCTGGGATGGTTGCGTACGGCGTTCGGAGCTTGCCGGCGATAGTCGTGCAGGGCGGCTTCATCGTTTGCCGCGAGCTTGTCGATCATCCAGTCGCGAAATTCCCGGGCCCAGGGCTCCACGCTCTCCGGGCCAGCATGCCAGTCCAGCTCTCGCAGGTTGTGGGTGATACTTCCGGAGCCGATCAACAACACGCCCTGTTCGCGCAAGCCGGCCAGCGCCTGGCCAACGCGGGCCTGCAGGGCCGGGCCGCCGCGGGTCGGCAGTGAAACCTGGACAATCGGGATATCGGCCTGCGGGTACATCAACGACAGCGGCACCCAGACGCCATGGTCGAACGGTCGTGTGCTGTCGATACGCGCGGGCAGGGCACTGGCGCGTAACAGATCGACCACCTTTGTAGCCAGCTCAGGGTTGCCGGGGGCCGGGTATTGCACCTCGAACAGAGCCTTTGGAAAACCACCGAAGTCATGCCAGGTGTCCGGCTGCGGGTTACCGCCGACCAGCAGTTCATCGCTTTCCCAGTGCGCCGAGACAATCACGATGGCATCCGGCCTGGGTATCTCTGCCGCCAGGCGAGCCAGGGCCGGTCCGCTGGCGCCAGGTTCCAGGGCCAGTATCGGCGAACCATGGGATATGTACAGGCTGGGGAACATGGATGAGCTCCTGAGAGTTAAGATAGCGCCATCTTCTGTCAGATCATTGATCTAAATCTAATATAAGTTTTAGGGTGTTTTGATCGAATTTTCGGGGTTATTTATGCAGCCGGAGTTTTGGCACAAGAAGTGGGCGTCGAATCAGATCGGCTTCCACTTGCCGCAAGTGAATCCTTATCTGCAACGATTTTGGCCGCAATTGGATGTGGAGGACGGCGCTCGCGTACTGGTTCCGTTGTGTGGGAAGAGTCTGGATTTGTTGTGGCTAGCACGCGAAGGCCATGAGGTTTTGGGAATCGAGTTGTCGGAAAAGGCCATTGAGGATTTCTTCAACGAGCACCAATTGGACCCTGACGTCAGTGAACAGGGCCCGTTCAAAGTCTATCGGGCAGCCTCGATCGAGCTTTGGTGCGGAGATTTTTTCGCCCTCACCGCCGGTGATGTGGCCGATTGCGCCGCTCTTTACGACCGCGCTGCGCTGATTGCGCTACCGCCACCCATGCGTGAGCAATACGCTGCGCATCTAACGCGGATTCTGCCGAAGGATGCGCTTGGTTTGTTGATTACGCTGGACTACGACCAGGCGCAGATGCCCGGTCCGCCGTTTGCCGTGCTCGATGAAGAAGTGCAGCGGTTGTTCGGTGCGTCGTGGACGCTGAAGATCCTGGAAGACCAGGATGTGCTGAGCGAGAGCGGGAAGTTTCTGGAAGCAGGTGTTACGCGGCTTGAGGAGCGGGTGTATCGGGTTTTCAGCCGATAGGCCGTAGCGCCAGTGCCGGCCTCTTCGCGAGCAAGCCCGCTCCCACAGTTGACCGAGTGTTCAAAATGAATGAGGTCTAATGTAGGAGCGGGCTTGCTCGCGAAGGGGCCCTGATAGCACCGCATAAATCAGCAGACAAAAAAAGGCCCGCATCACTGCGGGCCTTCTTGTTTACTGCGTTCGCTCTCAACCGCGACGACGCGCCAGTGCGTCGATGCGCTCTTCCAGCGGCGGGTGGCTCATGAACATGCGGGCAAAGCCCTGTTTGATGCCACCGTTGATGCCGAAGGCATTCAGGGTGTCAGGCATGTGCACCGGCAGGCCCTGTTCCGCACGCAGGCGTTGCAGCGCGCCAATCATTGCAGCGGTGCCGGCCAGGTTTGCACCGGCTTCGTCGGCGCGGAATTCGCGTTTGCGCGAGAACCACATGACGATGGCGCTGGCCAGGATACCCAGGACCAATTCGGCGAAGATGGTCGCAATGTAGTAGGCAATGCCCTGGCCTTCTTCGTTCTTGAAGATCACCTTGTCGACAAAGTTGCCGATGATCCGTGCAAAGAACATCACGAAGGTGTTCACCACGCCCTGGATCAAGGCCAGGGTGACCATGTCGCCATTGGCGACGTGGCCGATTTCGTGGGCCAGGACGGCTTTCACTTCATCTGGCGAGAAACGTTCCAGCAGGCCCTGGCTGACGGCGACCAGTGCGTCGTTCTTGTTCCAGCCGGTGGCGAAGGCGTTTGCCTCATAGGCCGGGAAAATCCCGACTTCGGGCATCTTGATCCCGGCTTCGCGGGACAGTTGCTCGACCGTTTGCAGCAGCCATTGCTCGTGACGCGTGCGCGGCTGGCTGATGATTTGGGTGCTGGTGCTCATCTTCGCCATCCACTTGGAGATGAACAGCGAGAACAGGGAGCCAGCAAAACCGAAGACCGCACAGAAAATCAGCAGCTGATTGAGGTTGAGATCAACCCCATTGGCCGCCATGAACCCGTTGAAGCCGAAAAGGCTCAGGGTGATGCTGGCAATCAGCACGACCGCCAGGTTAGTGGCCAAGAACAGCAGGATGCGCATCATGGTTGTAGAAATCTCCTCATGCTAAAGATGTAGCGTACTGCGGGGTATATAAGGTGCTGCACCGGGGTATTCAACCGAGTGACTATTTCAAACTGTGTCCTACAGCAAAAGCTTAGCTGTTTGCAGGGCATTTCCGAGGTGCGACGGCGAAGTGTTCAACACGCCACCGGTGGCTGAGTGCCCGCGATTACTCGACGGGACCAGGCAACGCATCATTGTGCAGGCATCTGGACAGCACTCTTGGGTAGGGTACAAACATGTGTTGCAGAATGAATCACCGTGCAACGTTTCTGACATTGCACGGTGAACGGCCGCCTACTGGCGATAGGATTTGAGGAAATTGCCGATGCGTCCGATGGCCATGTCCAGGTCATCGACCCGCGGCAGGGTCACGACGCGGAAGTGGTCAGGCCATGGCCAGTTGAAGGCTGTGCCTTGCACCACCAGCAGCTTCTCGGAGAGCAGCAGGTCGAGGACGAATTTTTCGTCGTTGTGGATAGGGCAGACCTTCGGGTCGATTCGCGGGAAGGCATACAGCGCGCCCATAGGCTTGACGCAGCTCACCCCGGGAATGTCATTGAGCAGTTCCCAGGTGCGGTTGCGCTGTTCCAGCAGGCGACCTTGCGGCAGCACCAGGTCGTTAATGCTCTGATAGCCCCCCAGTGCGGTCTGGATCGCGTGCTGGCTCGGCACGTTGGCGCACAGGCGCATGTTGGCCAGCATGTCGATGCCTTCGATGTAGCTCTGGGCGTGGTGTTTCGGTCCGGAAATGGCGATCCAGCCGGAACGGAAACCAGCCACGCGATAGGACTTGGACAGGCCGTTGAAGGTCAGGCACAGCAAGTCTGGCGCCAGGGAGGCGGTGCAGATATGCACGGCATCGTCGTACAGGATCTTGTCGTAGATCTCGTCGGAAAACACCACCAGATTGTGCTGGCGGGCCAGTTCGAGCATGCCCAGCAGCACTTCCTTCGAATACACCGCCCCGGTCGGGTTGTTCGGGTTGATGATGACCAGCGCCTTGGTGTTCGGGGTGATCTTGGCCTTGATGTCGGCCAGGTCCGGCCACCAGTTGGCCTGCTCGTCGCACAGGTAATGCACCGGGTTACCGCCCGACAGACTGACTGCGGCGGTCCACAATGGATAGTCGGGAGCCGGCACCAGCACTTCATCGCCATTGTTGAGCAGGGCCTGCATCGACATCACGATCAGCTCGGAAACGCCGTTGCCCAGGTAGATGTCCTCGATGCCGACACCTTCCACCTGCTTTTGCTGGTAGTACTGCATGACGGCCTTGCGCGCGCTGAAGAGCCCTTTGGAGTCGCTGTAGCCCTGGGCAGTCGGCAGGTTGCGGATCACGTCCTGGAGGATTTCGTCCGGCGCTTCGAAACCAAAGGGCGCCGGGTTGCCGATGTTCAGCTTGAGGATGCGATGGCCTTCCTCTTCCAGGCGTTTGGCGTGCTTGAGCACTGGGCCGCGAATGTCATAGCAGACGTTGGCGAGCTTGTTCGATTTGCTGACCTGCATGGCGATGTGTTCCCGAAAATGAACGATCCAGGCGGCGTGTGAACAACCGTGCTGGGAAACCTGCGTTATCACACAGGCCTGGCGCCTTGAGAGGCAGCACCCATAAATCCGTTTGAATGCGCGTGGTCTGGCTGCCAGACTGGCGTTTGACGAGGCGCAATCATACGTGCCGCCCGATCCGTGGAAAAGGTACAGATCGGGCTTTTTCAGCTGCTGAGGTGTGATGATGGAAAAGTTGCAGAAAACCCTGGAAGAATGGAAGGCCATGCTCGATCCCGAGCAGTACAACGTTTGCCGCCTCAAGGGTACCGAGCGCCCGTTTTCCGGCAAGTACAACGGCACCAAGACCGATGGTGTCTATCATTGCATCTGCTGCAACGAGCCGTTGTTCGACTCCAGGACCAAGTTTGATTCCGGCTGCGGCTGGCCAAGTTTCTACACGCCGATCGGCGACAGCGCCTTGGTCGAAATCCGTGATGTCAGTCACGGCATGATCCGCACCGAAGTGGTCTGCGCCAAATGTGACGCGCATTTGGGCCACGTGTTCCCCGATGGCCCGCCGCCTACCGGGTTGCGCTATTGCATCAACTCCGTGTGCCTGGACCTGGTACCACGCGAATAAGATCAACCCGATCTCTGTAGGAGCCGGCGTGCTGGCGATAGCGGTGGATATGACAAACCGCTGTGCGCCAATCTCCAGCAAGCCGGCTCCTACAGGCTCGGTGCTCGATTAATTAAATTGCACACAATTCAATTGCTCGCTATGTTTGTCCCATCACCCCCTCCTCGAGCACCCAATCATGAGCGACAACCTCCTCAGCATCCCTTGCACCACCATCAAGGGCGAGCAGAAGACCCTGGCGGATTACGCCGGCAAGGCCGTGCTGGTGGTCAACACCGCCAGCAAATGCGGCTTCACTCCGCAATACAAAGGCCTCGAAGAGCTGTGGCAGACCTATAAGGACCAGGGCCTGGTGGTGTTGGGTTTTCCCTGCAATCAGTTCGGCAAGCAGGAGCCGGGCAACGAAGGGGCGATCAGCGAATTCTGCGAGCTGAACTACGGAGTCAGTTTTCCGCTGTTCAAAAAAATCGAAGTCAATGGCGACGGAGCCCATCCATTGTTTGTTCAGCTGAAAAAGCGTGCACCGGGTGTGCTCGGTTCCCAGGGTATCAAGTGGAACTTCACCAAGTTCCTGATCGGCAAGGATGGCCAGTTGGTCAAGCGCTTTGCTCCGGCGACCAAGCCGCAGGACCTGAGTCGCGAGATTGAAGCCCTGCTTAAATGAACACCTTGTCCGTCGAATCGCTGAACCTCGACAGCCAGCTCTGCTTCAAGCTGTACGCCGCGTCCCGCGCGGTGATTCGGGCCTATAAGCCGATGCTCGATCAACTGGGCCTGACTTATCCGCAGTACCTGGCGATGCTGGTGTTGTGGGAATGGCAGGAAACAGCCCCGGAGCAACCCACGGTCAAGGCACTGGGCGAACGCCTGGCACTGGATTCCGGCACGCTGACGCCGTTGCTCAAGCGTCTTGAACAATTGCAACTGGTTCAGCGCCAGCGCTCGGCGCGCGATGAGCGGGAGGTGCACCTGAGCCTGTCATCCAATGGCATGGCGCTGCGTGAACAGGTCGGCCCGCTCAAGGCTCGCCTGTTGTGCGACAGCGGCGTGGATCTGGATCGTCTGAATGAGCTGCGTGACGGCCTCGATCACTTGTTGGTGCAGATCAAGGCGCTGTCGTAGCCGGTATCCACACGTCCAGCAGGGCGGCCAGCTCTTCCCGACGGAAAGGCTTGGCCAGGTAGTCGCTCATGCCCGCCGCACGGCAGCGTTCGCGCTCTTCAGACATGGCGTTGGCGGTCAGGGCGACGATGGGCAGCTGCGGCCAGCGTCCACTGCGACGGATTTGCCGACTGGCTTCATAGCCGTCCATGACTGGCATGTTGCAGTCCATCAGCACCAGATCGAAATCGTGGCTCTCCAATTGATCCAGCGCCTCGGCACCGTGCGCGGCGACGACCACGTCGCAGCCGAGTTTACCCAACATGCCCTTGGCCACCAGTTGGTTGACCGGGTTGTCCTCGACCAGCAGCACCCGCGCCCGTCGTTGCGGGACGAGCGCATCGACCCGGGTATCGTTGGGCGTGTCGGATTGCGCCTGCAGGATTCGCCGCAAGGCCTGGTGCAGCGCATTGCGTGCCAGGGGGCGTGCCTGCTGCTGCAGGGGCGCTAGGGCAGTGGCTTGTTCGCTGGGCATGAAGTTGCCGTAGGCGGTCACCAGCAGGATCGGCGCGCTCAAGGTGGGGCGCAGGTTGAACAGGCATTCGGGGCAATCGGTGATCAGTACATCGGGGTCCAGGCCGAGCAACGAGTCATCCATCGAGCGCTGCTGATATTCAATCCCCCAACCGGGCAACACGCTGCCCAACAGCTCCGCCAAACCGCTGCCGGCGGCGGTAATTGCAACGACCTTGCCCTGCAGGGGCGCCGGGGCCAGTGTCCGGGTATGACTGGGCAGCGGCAGTTGCGCGCAGAACTGGCTGCCGAAACCCGCTTCAGAACTGATAGTGAGGCGACCTTGCATGGCTTCGCACAGGTTGTAGGTCAGGGCCAGGCCCAACCCGGTACCGCCAAATTGTCGGGTGATCCCCGCTCCTGCCTGGGTGAAGGGCTGGAAGATCTTGACCTGAGCCTCCCGAGGGATGCCGATGCCCGTGTCGCAGACTTCGATTTTGACGCCGTCCCGGTAGGTCGACAGACGAACATCGACCCGACCGAAACGGGTGAACTTGAGCGCATTGGACAACAGGTTGCTGACGATCTGGCGGACCCGTGTCGGATCGCCGAGCACCAACGCAGGAAAGTCCGGATCGATCAGGCAGGTCAGCTCGACACTCGGCGCGGCGTTCTGCGACAGCAGGTTGGCGGTGTCTTCTACCAGCGAGCCGAGGTCGAAGGGAATGTGTTCGAGTTCCAGCTGGCCGGCATCGAATTTAGACAGGTCAAGAATATCGTTGAGCAATTCCACCAGGACTTTGCCCGAGTCATGGGCGATGGCCAGCTGTTGCTGTTGCTCGGCGCTCAGAGGGCCGTCCAGCGATAGCGCGATCATGCCCAGCAGGCCATTGAGGGGCGTGCGAATTTCGTGGCTCATGTTGGCCAGGAACACCGAGCGCGCTTCGGCCATGTCCAGGGCGGTGCTGCGAGCGACTTCCAGCTCTTGATTGGATTGGCTAAGCCGGGCATTGATGGCCTTGAGTTCCATCGTGCGCGCCGAAACGATGTTTTCCAGCTGGGCAAGATAGTCGGTCAGGCGATTTTCGGCGTTGCGGCGCTGCTGGATTTCGGTGGCGATGTTTTCGAATTGCTGGTTGGCGACCTTCACCAGCACACCGATTTCATCGTTGGCGTGGCCCGCCGGACACTCCAGCGATGTCGGTTCCGCGCTGCGCGGATCGCGGCCACTGAGTTCGCGGATGACCCGCACCAACGGCTTGGTCAGCATCACGTAGAACAGCGCCAGCAGGATGCCGCTCAGCAGCAGGCTGCGGGCGAACCCATTGATCAGGGTGACCTCGGCCCGCCGCAGGAAGCGGTAGCCGAAGGAGTAGGTGTCGACGTCCAGTTGCAGCGTGCCCAGGGATTCGCTGGGCAAATGATCCAGGTACAGGCGGTCTTCGAACTGCCGATTGGCGCCGAACAGCAGGTCACTCAATACCCGATAGCCGCTTTGCAGGCCGGGACGCTTGACGTTGGCCAGGATATTGCCGTTGTTGTCGGTCAGTTTCGCACCGATGATCGCGGGCGAGCGCAGCAGGCCCAGGGTCAGTTCCTGGGCGAGTTCGGCGTCGATGTTGTAGGCGATGCGTGAGGCGGGGTTGTGGCTGATTTCGAGCAAAGACAGTATTTCCCGATTGATGGAGGCGTCTTCACTGGCATAATCGATGCCTATTTGCAGCACGCTGAGCAGCATACCCAGGACGAAACCGACCAGCACGGTTAGCCGCGCTTGTTTGTAGGACAGGCGGTTGGTGAACTTGATATCCATGGGGTGTTGAATCACTTCCGTATTCCTTCGCTGCTCAAGCATAGTCGATCATGCAGGGTGTTCCCGTGAGCCCTGCTGCAGGGCGGTTGACCGTTCATCGAACGCTTTATGTCGTGTCTGTATCGCCATCATTACTGTGAACGTGCCCGAGGAGAAGACGTGGATTCCCGATTGAATGCTTTTCTTGAACGTGCCGATGCCGTTCTGGCCCGTATCGAGCCGCTGCTGCCCACCCCTCGGCAAGCCATCGACTGGAACCATTGCCTGGCTGCGCGCTGGCAGCGCGAGGGACGCAGCGGTTTCCTGCTGCCGCTGCAGGTCAGCCTGGACATGCGCCTGAGCGACCTGATCGGCGTAGACCGCCAAGTGGAACAACTGGGGCGTAATACCCGCCAGTTCCTCGATGGCATGCCGGCCAACCATGCGCTGCTCTGGGGTTCGCGCGGCACCGGCAAATCGTCGCTGGTGCGCGCCTTGCTGGCCGAGCACGCCGAGGCCGGGCTGCGCCTGATCGAAATCGAGCGTGATCACCTGGCGGACTTGCCGCGGGTGGTCGAGCAGATCGCCAAGCTACCGCAGCGTTTCGTGCTGTTCTGCGATGACCTGTCGTTCGAGTCGGGCGAGGGCGATTATCGCGTGCTCAAAAGCGTTCTCGACGGTTCGCTCGAACAGGCACCGGACAACGTGTTGCTGTACGCCACCTCCAACCGTCGCCACCTGGTGCCGGAAAAGGAAAGCGATAACGAAAACTGGAAGCGCGTCGACGGCGAATTGCACCCCAGCGAGGCGGTGGAAGACAAGATCGCCCTGTCGGACCGTTTCGGCCTGTGGCTGTCGTTCTATCCGTTCACCCAGGAGCATTTCCTCGACGTGGTCGAACACTGGATCGGCCAGTTGGCCGACAAGGCCGGCCTGGCGTGGCAACGCAGCGAAGAGCTGGACATCCTCGCGGTGCGCTGGGCCACGGGGCGGGGCAATCGCAACGGACGTTGCGCGTATCAATTTGCCCGCTATTGGGTGGGGCTAAAACTGTTGGAGCACAAGGCATGATCGATTTACAAAACAGCGGCCAGGGCCTCGAGGGCTACGGCATGCTGCACGCGCAGCTGGAATCCCTGCTGGCGGACGAGCGCGACTTCATTGCCAACGCCGCGCAGTTCTCGGCGTTCCTGTTCAATCAGCTCGAGGGCTTGAACTGGGCCGGATTCTACATCAATCGTAACGAAGAGCTGGTGCTGGGGCCGTTTCAGGGGCAGATCGCCTGCGTGCGCATTCCGTTCGGTCGGGGCGTGTGCGGCACGGCGGCGGCGACCTTGCAGACCCAGCGGGTCGAAGACGTGCACGCGTTTGCCGGGCATATCGCCTGCGACAGCGCGTCGAACAGCGAACTGGTGGTGCCCCTGGTCAAGGACGGTCGGTTGATCGGCGTGCTCGACCTCGACAGCCCGCACCTGGCGCGTTTCACCGAGCAGGATCAGGCCGGTATCGAGCAACTGGCGGCTATTTTCCTGCGCCTGACCGACTGCTGATCAACCCCTCAAGCCTGCCTTGATCAGCAGGCTTGAGGTATCCACCGCATCGACCTGCCGTGGGTCGAGGAAACGCCGGGCGTACTGCAGATAGATCTGCGCGTTGATGAACAGCCCGAACAACTCCGGGTCGATGTGGGCGTCCCGGCACATGTTGGCCATGATGCCCAGCGCTTCGCTCAGGGTCTTGGCTTTCTTGTAGGGGCGGTCGGCGGCGGTCAACGCCTCGAAGATATCGGCTATCGCCATCATCCGCGCCGGCAGGCTCATCTGCTCGCGCTTCAAGCGCTTCGGATAACCGCTGCCGTCCATTTTTTCGTGGTGGCCGCCGGCAATCTCCGCGACGTTGCGCAGGTGCTCGGGGAAGGGCAGGTGGTTGAGCATCAGGATCGTCTGCACCATGTGGTGGTTGATGATGTAGCGCTCCTCCCGGGTCAGGGTGCCCCGGGTGATGCTCAGGTTGTAGAGCTCGCCGCGGTTGTACTTGTAGCGCGGCACATCGAGCTTGAAACCCCAGGGATTGTCTTCGGCGATCAATTCGGCTTCGGGGCGTTCCAGCAGATGCTCGGGCCGGTCCGCCAGCAATGTCTCGCGCACTGGCAGGGTCGGTGCCGGCGTGCGCGCCTGGCGCTGGTTTTCTTCCCAGGAAACACCCAGCCGGTCATCCAAGGTGCGTGTCCAGGTTCGCTGGGCGATGCTGCCCAGGCGCTGCAGGTCGGCTTCGGCCATGGCCTCGCCGCCAAGGTTGCAGCGAGCGATGAAGGCGAAATCGTCATCGAGGGTCGTCAGGGTGGCCTCTCGCTGTTGCGCCAGCGATTGCTCGTCGCCTCCTTGGGCAATGGCCTGCCAATAGTCGATCCAGGCGTCGCGCTTGAGCACTTCGAAGCGGGTGCGTATTTCGTGGATGCGGTCGTTCAGGGTTTCCAGTTTAGTGGCTTTGTCGACCACGTATTCCGGGGTCGTCACCTTGCCACAGTCATGCAGCCAGGCGGCGATGTGCAGCGCCTCCCACTCATCGTCCGTGGGCTGATAGCTGCGAAAGGCCGGGTCCTGGCTGGCGGCCGCGGCCTGGGCGAGCATCAGCGTCAGGGCCGGGACTCGCTGGCAATGGCCACCGGTGTAGGGGCTCTTGGCATCGATCGCGCCGGCCAGCAGTTTGATGAAGGCGTCCAGCAGCTGTTTTTGCCGGTCTTGCAGGCGCTGGCTTTCGATACTCACGGCGGCCGCACCGGACACCGCCTGGAGGAACGCGATGCGGTCGGGACGCAGTTTGTCCAGGTCGCTCTGGTTGCCGCTGTCGGCCAGCAGAAACACCAGCAGGCCGACGGTTTCGTTGTGGCGATTGTGCAAACGGATGCCGATCAGGTGAACCCGGGGACAAGCCATGGCCAGCAGGACTTTCTGCAGATCCCCCGCCTGTTCGAAGCCCAGGTGAGTGACGACGTTATCGGCCCTTGACAACTGCTGCAGCCAAGCGGGGCTGCGGGCGTCCTGAAACCCGTGGGCGCCAAGGTCGAATGAAGACAGGGTTTGTGCCGTGTCGTTGATCACCAGGCCCTGGGGTTCCATCAGATCGCCGTCCCCTTCACGCAGGTAGATCAGGCCGGCCTGGGCCTGGCCAATCCTCACCGTTTCAAACAGCACCCGCTCCAGCAAGGGGGCAAATCGGGTCTCGGCGCTCAGGCTGTCAGTGATCTGGAAGAAGCTTGCCAGTGTGTCTTTCATGCGTGTCATTGACACGCTCAGTTGGTCGACCTCGAGCACCGGTGAGCGGCGCGCGGCCGGAAAGTTGAAATTGAAACTGCGAATGGCGTCCGCCTCCTGCACCAGGGCGCGCAGGGGCTTGACCAGGATCCTGGAAGTCAGCCATCCAATTGGCACGCACAACAGCAGGGTTGCCAGGGTAATCAGCGCACTTTGCCAGCGCATGCGGTAGGCGTCGACGAGTAATTCATCTTCCGGTACCAGCATTGCCAGTTGCAGCCCCTGGGGGCCGCCTTCCTGCATGCTGCTGCGGGCAACGATCCAGTTTCTGCCCATGGCGGTCAGGCGATTGCCAGGCCGGGGGTTGTCGAGCAGTGCGCCCAGGGCGGGACTCAGGTCGGCGGCCTTGGCCAGGCGGGCGGTTTGATCGTCAACGATCAGGCGACGACTGTCGGGATAAGCGATGGCGTTGCCCTGGGCATTGAACAGCACAATCTCGGTAGCGGGCGTCACCACGTGTTTGGCCAAGGTGGCCGAGAGCTCGGCCAGGGTCAGGTCGGCGGCGATCACGGCATGTTCGCCGCTGCGTCGCGCCAGGGTGGTGCCGACATTGTGGGTCGAGAAAAAAACGTAGGGCTCAGTGGTGATCTGGTTCACGTCCTGGCTGGCGCTGGTAAACCAGCCACGGCTACGCGGATCATAGGTTTCGTCGAGGTTGTCCTGACGGCTGACCAGCGTCAGGTCCTGATTGAAAAACAACGATTGCGAATGCACCTGGCCACTGCTGTTTCGCTCGATGCTCCATACCTGGTAGGCCGCGGTGTCCGGGGCCTTGAGCAGCGCCTTCAGATCCGGCGTGCGCAGCGGGCGCACCATGAAAAAGTCACCGGTGTCGTACCCCAGGTACAGCGACGCCAGGTCGGGATTGTCCTTGAGCGACTGGCTGAAGGGCTGGAGCAGCGCCAGGCGCTGCTGCAGGTCGGGGGCCTGGGCTGCGGGGTTGTGCATCAACAGGCTTAGCAGGTGTCGAATCGGCTCATAGGTGGCGTGCAGGTCCAGGCGCACATCCTGCTCAATTCGACTGAACAGTTTCTCACTGCTCGAAAGAATGATCTGGGTAGTTTGCCGGTAATGGAACAGGCTCAGCACGACCCCAGTCAGCAACAGCAGGAACGTGAACATCACGCTGATATGAACGTGCAGGGGAAACTGCCGTTGATCCGGGCGCAGTGGGCTGGGCATGCAGGTCACTCCGTGATGGTTAACACACTGCTCCGCGTCCAAGCATAGTTAAGGCTCGGTCATTGTGCCTTTGTCGTTTTGTCCGATTTGTTGCAGTAATGCCTGCTCCAGTTCGAGCAGGGCGCGCTCCACGGCGGCACAGCATTCGGCGACGTTTTCGGCTGAAAACCCTTCATGGCAGGTGGCTTCGAGCGCCTCGCAGCTGTCGATCAACCGAGTGGCCTGAACGATTCGGGCGGCACCCTTGATTTTATGGGCAATGTCGAGAAATGCCTGCGGGTCGTCCGGTGTCTCGGACAGCGCCAGCAGTTCCTGTCGATCCAGGCGGTTGCTGTTCAACAGTTCCGTCAGCAGGCGCAGGTTCAACGCCGGATTGCCTCCCGTCAGTAAATGCAAGCCTTGCAGGCTGAAGGCTGGGGTGATGACGCTGGGCTTGATTTCCTTTATCCCCTTGATTCCCATGACCCATTGACTCAAAGCGGCCAGGGACAAGGGCTTGAATAGACAGTCGTCCATACCGGCTTGCTTGCAGCGTTGAATTTCTTCTGGCTGCGCGTTGGCGGTAAAGCCCAGGACGGTGCAGCGCGGCTGTTGCCTGTCCTGTTCATCTCGACGAATGGCTTGGGCCAGTTCGTATCCGTTCATGACCGGCATGTTGCAATCGGCAATCACCAGGTCGAATACGTCGGATTTCCACGCGTCCAATCCCGCCTTGCCATCTGCCGCGACGCTGAATCGATGGCCCAGCGGCCGAGTTCATTAAATATGAAAATCCACCAACACATAATCAATGACTTATGATCAATGAATCATCAAGAAAGGAACGCAAAATCATCAGATATGGAATTTGCTAGGGGATGGTTCAATAGTTTTGAAAAGCGCGTTTTCGGAACGCAACTGAGATAGTCCACAAGGTGCTTAATTGAATTTCCATTGCCCAGCCCCGTTTACATTCAACCCGCTAGCGGCCACGAATGTGAAGAGAAAAATCCGATGCAAAGGCTGCGCAGGTCGAAAGCCAATAGCTGGGTAATTCTGTGCAATCGTTCACACAGAAATCGTGTACCTTGGCATGTCAAATTTCGATGAGCACTTGCGGTTTTTTTGCGGAGGTATTGAGGATGATGTACTTCAATTTTCCTTGTTTCGCTAGTTTGATAACGAGTCCTTCTGTTAGATACAAAAGTTTGCTGGCTTGCGAACACGACATGTATTTTTTCAGGTGGGCCTCCATAAATTCCAGGTTTTCGATGGCTATGAATCTAACTCTGCAGACATCCACTTTTTGAACGAGGTTCGACACAATAAAGCGCGCGTTAAGAAGGTGTGCATCAGTTTTAAGTAGTTTGGACGCTGCTTTGAGCGTGATGTGGGTGGCTAACCATCGGTCCAGGATCAGTCGCTGAGAGGGACTGATCTCTTTTGAGGGGGTGCTGCATTCACAATATACTTTAAGAATAGAGTACAGGGTCGAAACGCTTAGGTTGAATTGTTTAGAAAGTTTCCTAAGCTCTTCGATGGATGGAGTGATTTGACGTTTTTTCAGTTTCACTTGCCGCAGCTTTTCTCGCATTCGATTGAGGTCAACACTGCTCCTCAGATAAATTGCAGGCTCATCGGGCTGTCGCTTGTAGGCGTGGATCAAACCTAGATGATTGCTGAGTCTGTTTAGGGTTCTTCTGGAGATATCGAGTGCGTCGGAGATTTCGCTGTAAAATGCAAATTGATCTTTAAACTTTTGCACAGTGTGCTTGGGGAGAAAGTAAGCGCGATCGCCGATGATGGTGTCGGGGAAAAAACCGCGTTTAATGGCAGCAACCATTGACGTTGTCGTCGTCTGCAGTAAAATGGCTGTTGTGCCCAGAGAACAGTAATCTTGTTTATATTGCGGAAACCTGTGCTTCCGGGCAATATCCAAACCTGCTTGAATGACTTTACACAGGCTGGGATGGCTGTAGCCGATGGTGTTTGTAGTAGGAAAGACGCTTGTGGCGATGGGTATCTCATTAATAAAGGCGCGGAGCGCGGCCGCTCCCGCGCCGATAGCATGTTTCAATTGAGGGAACGTTAGTTTAATCGCGCTGCAGCAGTTTTCCTTTTCACAGGGGGTGCAACCCTGATGATTTTTTTTCAGACAATCGAGCGCAAACTTTCGCAGTGCGGGGTCATTGACGGTTACCCATATGGACTCGAATGCACTAAGAGGAAGTTGGTGGTAAGTGTTTAAGTCCATTCGTATGGCATGCTGAATGGTCGGATAAATCGCCGAAGTTGGCGTGTTTTCGATTGGGTAAGGTTCAGCTAGTTTGATTTTTTGTGCTTCATCCCGAAGAAAATTATTGATGAGACGGCTCGCATCTTGAACAGCAAAGACCGAGGGAAGGGCGATCAAGGGCCTGTAGCGGTAGGGGATAATCTCCGCCTCTGCCAGGTTGAACCCGCATTCACAGCTGAAACCACAGATTTTTTTCCACTTGTTTATTCGACCGCACTTTGGGCAGGACGACGTCAGCCGCACGTTGTGGGCTGGGCAAAAATCAAAAAAAGCGAAGTCTTGTGCAACCCTTGTATAACCCGATTTCAGGCATACCGGGCATGAACAAAACTGGCATCTCAATGAGCGTATCGACACATCATGGTTGTGCACCTTGATATGGCAGCCGCGCAACTGTTGCTGCGCCGGATGTTCAAAGAAAACCTGGCGTAAAGCGTTGGCTAGGCACGGCGCCTCGCTGCACAAAATGTTGCACAGTGGTTGGTCCAGAAGTCGAATATCTCGAGGGCTAGAAGAGTGTGAAACGCCCAGGGCCGAACACATGTCCCACACGTCCCGATAGCCGTTGAACTTCGCGGTGCGTATGAGAATGCTTGTCGGACTTTCCATGTAAAAGGGGCGTGCGACAAAAGACAGCAGGTTCATCGGCTGATCGCCTGCATGATCTCTCGAGTGTTGATCAGGAACGGGTTTTTTTTTCTAAGAATTCGATCGGTCAGGTACAGACCTTTGATTGCATCTGCAAAATCCTCGATGCTCAACCTGCCATCGCCTCGTACCAAAGCCCGCTTGAATGCAGCGTGTAAGAGACGACGAATACCGCGCATATTGCCGCCGCTCGCCATGTAGAGGGCGGCTGACATATGTTCGTCCCCCAGAAAAAGATCGGAGTGAAACTGCCCCAATTTTTCGATTTCTGCCGCAAACAAACCCAGGATGGTTCTGAATTCGGACTGAGGGTCCGCGCTGTAAGTCAAGTTGGACAGATTGATGCGGTAAGGATATCGCGCCGAGACTTGCTTCAGTGGCTCGATGATGCCCTCGTCGAAGGGTTCTCCGGAGAGCAAAAAGGTGATGCCGCTCTCATTGAGCATGTATTTTATCCAGCCGCAGGTTTCGGCCTTGGTGATGGCGGCGCCTTTGTTGGCGAAGTTCTGAAACTCATCCAGAATGACCAGACGCGTTTTACGGCGCTTCAGAGCGGTCAGAATCTGTCCTTCGGCGGATGTCCCTTTGCTGAGCGTGGCAATCCCGAGTTTTTCCAGCATGGCTTTGGCGACCGAGTTGATGGTCGGGCGGGCGGGCAACTCCAAGTACAGACACGGCAACGATTTCTCGAGTCCGTGGACGGTTAACACGCGCTCGGGCGGGCCCATGAGTTGCTCTAGACGTTTGCAGATGCTGGATTTTCCGGTACCACTTTCCCCCATCATCATCGGGCAGGAGGGGTCGGCGCACTCTTCGGTGGTGTCGATACTGATCAGCACCGTTTCAACCGCATTCTGGTATTGGGCATGCAAGATGGTGTACTTGCTGAACGTTGTTAACGTCGCTTTAATCTCCATTTCTGCAGTCCTCGATGTACACCGCTTTCAGGCCCGTTCCGCTGGGCGGTTCGGGTGACCTGGAGTCCAGCGGTTTGAGTTTGGAAGTGGTGGGCGTTTTACCCTGATTTTTTGCGGCTTTCGCCGCGGCTTTGCGGCGCTCTTGTGCCTGGCTTTTTTTGCGCAGGAAGAACTCCTTCTCGATCTCCTTGATGTTCTGCCGGATGCGTACCAGGGCTAAACACCCTTGGTCAGCGGAAAATTCTTTTTCCTCAGCCGCGATGGCGTCCCTCACCAAGCGGTGCTCGTAGAGGCTCAGGCCATTCTGGTAAAGCGGGTCGCGGGCGTCGGCGGGTATCAAGTCATCGGGGCGATCCGGGTGGTGGACCCAAACCTGCCCCAGATCCGCGATGTCGTACAGGACGATTGCTTCCTGCCGCGGTTTCAGATCATGCGCGAGCTCCGCCAACCCTGGGCCGCTCCACTGCAAACGATCAAAACCGACGATGCCATGATTGATTCTGCGGTGCTTTGTCGACCGCAGTGCTGCATTCAACTCCTTTTCTGAATACTTAATCGGCGGCAATTGCCGGGCCATGGCTTTGGTCCAGCGGGCATTTGGCGAGAGTGTTGTCCGTCCGCGCTTGAGCGGATGGGTGTGGTAGACATTCTCCAGCCAGTCTTCAAAAGCCGCCTGCAGTTGTTCAATGGTCAGGCAGGCGTGCGCCGCCGAGTCATACTGGCCACATTGCTCGGGATTGGAAAACGTGGTGCCTGGCAGGCTGTGGAAAAACGAGTTGATCGTATTATTAAAAGCTTCGATGTGGGGACGGGCATCGGGCACACCAGGTGGCGGTAAAACCAGTTGAATGCCCAAGGTTTTGGCCGTCGTTTTGACATTGATGTTGTTATTTTCGCTTCCGCGATCCCCACTGAGTTTGACCAGCTTGCCGCGCTCCAATTCTTCGCCGGGCACGTCTAGCAGCGACATGCGCAAACATTTCAAGGTTTTCCCGGCGCACGGAGGCATCAGGGACAGGTCGTGGCCGATGATTTTGCCGCTCTTCACCTCGATAATTGACTGCAAATGGGTCACCTTGCCCAACAAGTTGCCCTTGTTATCGACGATCATGACGTCGCACGGCGTTTTACAGTCAATTTCACCCTCGTCCAACAGGTACTCGGGTTCTTCCCAAGCCGGTCCGAACTTGTTGTTGTCTGCCGCCGCTTTGGCGCCCAAGCGCAGCTTGTCGGTGCGATAGTGACACTGGCTTTTGATGACGCGACGCACGGTGGAAAGAGACGGTGGGCACAATGCGCTCGCCTGGGTGCGGCTGCGAACGATATTGTCATTGAGGATGGCGCCTTTGATTAACCCATGGACGGCCTTGATACTGTTTTTCTGCGTTGTGAGGTATTCCTCCTCAATCACGCGCAGCATGATGCTGCGCACGGCTTCCGAGGTCTGTTTGCCACGCGGAAGGTCACTTTTCTGTTTGAGCAACGACCAGGGAGACCAGTTGCCCTGTTTGCTTAAACTCATCCACCTCCACACGGTGGTGTATCCGGGGGCCTTCGCTTCACCACGTGCGGCCGCCAGTGCCTCTAACTTGGCGACACAAGCTGCGCGGGGCAATGTCCCCTGGAATTGGTTACGCATGGCCTGCACGAAATAGTCCTTACGTTTCGCCTTTTCCACGTCGGGTTCGCTCGAGTCGACAAAGCGTGCCGCGGCAGACCGCTGGATCGGCGGGGATTCGGCCAACACGATTTGCCTTTTCCGCTGTAAGGCGTCCAGGTCTTCCGGCGTGAGGAATACGGTGCGCGAGCCCTGGGTGTCGCGAAACGAAACGAGTTCGCGGGTGATGTTAATCACCTCATACAGCCGGCCGTCGTCCATCCGATAGCGTCCGCCGACGCCGGGCGCGGGCACGCGCAGCGGCTTCATACTGCCCTCTGCTGGACGAGCGAATGGCGGTTCAGGGGCTGGTTCAGGTCGGTGCTCAGCTCGCCGCGAAACAACCCGCGGTAAACGGCCCGCAGGCTCGGTGGGTAAGTGCTATTGAGCAATTCGCCCAGGGTGAAACAGCGTGGGTAGCGGGACAGGAAATCGACGAGGTAGGCCTGTTCCCGGTCGTTAACGCCGAGGCCATGAAAGTACAGGTAGCGCAGGTTGGCAAAGGCCGGGGGCGACGTGAGCTGCTGTTTGTCGGCGCGCCGCCACTCGATCTTCCAGGTCTGACACTGCGCCGCGAAACTCTCGAGTTTGAACCGGGTGGGCTCCTTCAACTGTTGGAAGTCCGATTTGACCTCGGTGAAGTGGTTGGCCGCTTGCTCGTGCAGCACGAAAAAGTCGGGGGTGTAGCGCATCAGCCCGCGTTCGGTTTCCCAGGTGAAGGTGTAGGGCTGAGGGTAATAGGCAATCACATCGGGGTCCCATTCCAGCCACACGCAGTACGCTGCCTCCACCGACCCTTCGCACAACACGACGTTGTGGTTTTTCTGCGACGGGAAAAAGATCGTGTAGTAACCCGGCAGTCCGCGATGAATGTCGCGCACCGGCGCACGATTACCTGCCAGCCACGCCTGTTCATTCCACATCATCCACCTCTGCGCCCGGCGCCGAATTTTGTTCGCGGTCAGCCGTGGCCCACAACCCCGGGGCACGCTCAAGCGCGGCGCGTTGCAGGCGCGCGAGGTCGCTGACCGGCTGCTCAGGCTCGGCCCGCAGTGTTCGGCCGATCAGGAGTGAGTGAAGCGGCATGTCTAGCGTGCCGAGGAAGGCCACGGCGGGCACCTTGCGGCGGTCGCCGCCAGATGCGGCCGCGCAGTGGTTGCGGTGGGCCGCCAGCCAGCGCTGCTCGCTCGCCTTGCAGCGCCCGATGGCCCCGGCGTCATCACACAACCTCGACGCCTGCGCATAGATTTTACGCAGGATCAGGGAATGTGCCTGCGTCACCGCCGAAGTGTTCAGGTAGTACTGGACCGCATCGAGGATGATCGAGCGCGCGGGCGCCGTCATGGGGTAGCCCAGCCGGGACAATTGCGCCTGGATCCACTCCAGTTGTCGGGTGCAACGACACGGGTCGAGGTTCGCCGCGCCGTTACCCCGAGGCGCAGGGCCCGGTGCCTCGCGCCAGCGGACAATGGGTTGTCGGCCCCTCTGCCACCGCGGGTCCGTCGCTGCGATCAGCTGTTCATGGGCGCGCCCTTGAGGCCTTCCCGGGCTGGACGACGGCTCCCGAGGATCCGGTTCACGCCGATCTTGGAGGGACGAGCGCCTGAGGACGATCAGGTCCTTCTGCACAATCATCTGCAGTGCTTCGGCCTGGGTGAAGGTCAGGCATCCTCCGTCCAACAGGTCCTGCAGACGCACGCAGCTCGGGCTGAGGTTGGCCAGCCGGTACAGCCTGCCGCCGACGCGGTACACCACCGGCTCGTGGCGAATATCGAACGTGTTCATCTCCTGTCTCCTCTGAATCGCACAACGGGTGGCCGGGATCAGGCCGCCCCGCGGCCTGGGGACGAAAGGGGCGGCGGCGCACCGCCGCAGCGGCCAAGCCCCCTGGGAATTCTGGACGCGAAGGTCGCGGCTGAGCGCGACGGCATCGCGTGGGTCGTTTGTCATCACCTGGCGAGGGGCTGACGCTCAGCGGAAACGGCCGGGTGGCGTCGTGCGTCATGGGCGGGCACAGCCGATCCCCGCATTAAACCGGACCGTGCCAACAACTCATGACGCTAGGAAATACCGTACACCCAGTACGGCGGGGGTGCCGGTGATAATTACAAAAAGTAGAAAGGTGCGAAGTCTGGGATTATGAATCTTCTTCAAGTGGGAAAAGTGTGTGCGGTCAGCCGCTTGCAGCGTTTATCGCTGCGCGTGTCGAGAGTTCTCGCAAATTAAAAAACGCAGTGTTGCGTCGCTCGCAACAGTTCCAATTGCACAGGTGTAGGAGGCGTACACTTAAGGCTGGGTTGCTGCTTCGAGGTGACCATCATGGCCAGGGCGGCGTGTTATGCCGGGAGAAATCTGCGCATGCGCATGGCGCTGCATGCCTGTGCGCAATACCTGGATATTGAGCCGCAGGCGCAGGTGCTCGCGTGTTGGGCCGAGGGCAAAACCGGACAGCGGCGGGGCGGTCAACGCCTGGCGCGCTGGCAGGCCATGCTCCAGGGGCTGGCCTATTCCGACACGGTGCTGCGTCTACTGGGGCGGCAAGGCTCGCCCTTGCAGGGGTTGATCGATCACCCTCTATGGCGGGCGCTGGGGTTCAAGCGCATCACTCGCGGGGACATTCAACGCTGGCTGCCGGACACCGAGGTGCCGGCCATGCGGGCCCGGCATTTGGTCGGTTTACCGTGCACCGCGGTGCTGGAGCGCATCGTCTGGCTGCTGCTGTGGCTACGGGTGACACCGCCGCTCGATCCATTGCTGCGGTGGTTGCTCTATCGGGCGCTAAAGTGTGAGTTTCCGCGCCTGTTCCATGCGCCGCTGTGGAGAGCGTACCGCCACGAGTTGCGCCGGTTGCTCCGCGATCGCCTGTCAGCCCTGATCGGCGACCAAGACTGTTTTGACCCCACCTGGTATGAGGCGGAGCAGGCGCTGGATCAGGTTGTGCAATTCTGGTCGTTGCTGCGCGCGTGGGGTATGGGCACGCCGCTGTTTCGTGATGAAAGCCAGTGGTGCCTGTTCTGCGGCGTGTGTGATTGCTTATCCAAGCAACGCCTGCACCTGGTGTTTAACCAGCTGTCTCTGTTTAATCGGGAGCGCGATTCTATATTCGATTTCTACACTCTGCGCTGGCTGTATCAAAAGCTTTACCGCGCGCGCCATCGCCCAGCCACCCGCGAGACAGCGTCTCCAGTCAGGCGGTCGGCTCGTCAGCGGGCGACCCCGAAGACGGCGGTGGCTGGGCCGCGAGACGGCTCTCGCACAGCGCGAGCTCGATGATCAGTTGTTCGCGTTGACTGCTACGTTCGCTGAGCAGCGCCGTGACTTCGTGTAATTGTTCTTGGTTAGCCAGTCGCGCGGCCAGCAATTGCTGGCGCTCCTCGTTCAATTGCTCTACGCGGCGCTCGAGCTGAGCATGGCGTTCGTGCAGGTCACTCGACTTTTGCCGCTCCAACGCCAACGAGGTCACGAGCGCGTTGACTTCGTCGAAGAGTTCCGACACGCGCCGTTGGGCCTGGATCAGCAACCCTTCGCGTTTGCGGATTTGCTCGTGGCTGTCCTGGCGAAACTCCTCATGCTGGCGTTGGTCGGCCTGGTAGCGCTCCAGGCCGGCCTGGCGAAAATGTTCAAGGTTTGCCTGCACATGCTGCTGTGAGGCGCGCAGTTGCTCGATTTGCGCGTCGCGCTCCTTCAGGGTCAGCTTCAGCTCACTCACCTTGCGCCCCGCCTCGCGCCACGCCTGGTCCTTTTCCGCCCCGTCTTGCGCCTGCTGCTGGCGCAGTTGCTGTTCATCACGCAGTTGCTGGTGCAGTTCTGCCAGCTGCGCTTGCGCTGCCCGGTGCTGTTGCTCCAGCGCCTGCACTTGGCTCAGCAGCTGCTCTTCGCGCTCGGCACCGCGCGCCTGCTCTTCGCGCAGACTGGCCTGCGCCTGGTCCAGCAGTTCGCTGCGCAACGTCTGCACCAGGTTCAGCAGGCGCTGGTCGATCACCGTCGCGGGCGTGGCGTCGGCGCTGGGCGGGGTGCTCGCCTCCAGCTCTTTCAGGTAGCGCGAGATCGTGCTTTTCGAGCCGGTGTTGCCCAGCTCAACGCGCACCGCGTCGATGCTCGGCCGCCGCCCGCGTCGCAGCAGGGCGGCCCGTGCTTCGCGCACCAGCGCCAGGTTGATGCCTCCGCGCGCCATGCGACACCTCCCGATGATTTCGTAACGGGTTACATGACCTGTAATTACAGGCTACAAACGGTACATTCAGCTCTTGTCTTGCGCCGCTCCTGGCATGGGATAAGTCTGAGTTATCCCCATGTCAGGCGGTTTTTTCGCCCGGCTGGGAGCCAAAAAGCGTACACCGGCTTTACGCTTCAGCGTAGTTCGATTTGTGGTTGGGCAGCCGGCACGGGACGTGCGAGGGCGTGTCATCCGGGCGCTGGAGCGGGAGGTCACGCGGGCTCAAGTCGAACTCGTCGGGATCTTCAGCGGTCTGCCGAAGCGGCGCTCTGCTCACGCAGCAGACGTGGGGGAGGGCGGGTGTTTGCGACGTGTTTGTCCCGCTGATGTACCCATTGCTGTTGGGTCGTCAGTTGCTGGATCAATCGACCACCCACCATCCTCCGAGCACCCTTTGGCGCCAATTGTGGTAGATCCCATAATGTTCAGCGTTGATCGGTTGGCTGGCGGACCGCGGCGTGGGCTAGTGGGGCGCGTGCAGTCAGTATCGAAAGGGAACTGGAAGGGGAAAGAGGCGTGCGGGATAGCGAATACGCCCGTCGGGCGAGGGGGAGCAGGAGGGCAACGTGTCCGTGTTTAGAGGCGCTGTTGCACCGCCGACGTGTGGATTCGTCGACGACTTGACCCTCGCGGGTGGTGGCTGACGAAGCCGCTTATAAGAAACAATAGACCGAACCTCGCAGCGTACGGAATAGGCTACCAGGGCCTAGCCGAGCCATGTGTGTAGCGGCGCAACGCCGGCGCGCGCCGTCTCAATCGTGCCGATCGAAGTGGCGGCACAGGGGCTCATGCGCTGCGGGGCGCGCTCCCGGGTCGGCCGAGGGCGTTTGCCGCCAGCGCCGCGGGCGGCGGGTCGCTACCACTGATCGCTGGCTATTCGCGTTTTGCTTAAGCTCCGAGGCACGCCTGGTGCGGAGCGGCTGTTCGAGGATCTGCTTCTCGTAAGTCACCTCTCAGCGATTTGCCTTACTGCTGCCGTGTACACGAATGCCGGGCTAACCATGCAGTATCCCCGCCACCTCTTCTTCCGCCGCGCGGCGCACACACTCCGCTGACGATCGCAGTAGGTCTTGCGGACGGTTGCCACCCAAGTAGTGATTGCTCGAAGCGAACCAGAACGCCATGCCCCAGCCATCCTTTTTTTTCCGCAGCACGTTGATCACGGCGCCGAATTCGGCGGTGGGCCGCAGCTCTGTTGCGTCGCCAAAGGCGAACACTGGGTAGTACTCCTGGCTCCGGTCACTCACGCTGATGAGCGAGCCGTCGTTCAGCCACACTCGGAGCCCTGCCGCGAGCGCTGCAGGTTCAAGCCCGGTGAGTTGGGACAAGCCCGCCGAAGTGACCCAGTCGCCGTCTTGCAGGATCAACTGTCGCGCCTCCGCCAACATGGCCGCCTCCCTGAACAAAATACGCAGATTCAGCGTGCTGGGAGCGTTGCGGCTCGAGGCTGGCTCCTCTGAATCGGCTGCCTGAGGCAGGGCACCGAGAAACACTTGGTTCAAGACGTCGAGGCAATCGAGGTACACGTTTATTGCGTGCCTGCTCATTGTGGGCAGTTCGATGCGCAAGTGAATGCCCGCTGCCTCTTCATACGTCAGTACGTGCTCGTCTGAACCGCTGTAGACCTCGATTTTATTTACAGACATGCTGCCTCCTTGAAGGCTCGGCGATGAGGTTTACCAACCGTATTGAACGATAGGTATTTGCCGTGCAGGGTGCGTTGGCGCTGACGCAAGGTCGGCCAAGGCCAAAGCCGCTCGAGAAATTCGTCTATGGATGTTACTGCTTCAGTCGCGGTCATAACGCCCTTTTTGTCTCTATCCGACCGACGCCGCTGATGATCAATCGGTGCGTACCTATCCGCTGACGCGGTCGCACTGATCCGAGCTGCGTTGAACGTCCCCACCATGGTTGACGACGCAGTGGGCGTTGGGGCGTATTCGCCAGTCGTGGGGTGGGCCATGAGGTTTTCAGCACGAGGGCCAACGAAAAAAGGTGAGGGTGTAGAGTCTTACGAGTGGTGCACGCAGGCCTTTAAGCCTCGCCGCATCGGACTCCTGCCTCTTGGCCACTTTGCAGGCGCATGAGGTCAGAACAACAGGTGAAATAACACGTGAAGAGTGCGGCGCTTTCGAAGCGGTGTGTGCGTCGTAAATTCACCGAGCGAGAGCGGTCGTTTCAAGGGCATGAACGTCCGAAATGTCTGCGGGCAGGCGCCCGTTTTTTTTTCGTGTCGATCCGACCATCGGGCAACCCAAAACTTCATCGAGCGAATGCCGAGGATTTTAGGCGCAGCGAGAGGCTTAACCCTGTAGCGCCTAGAATCCCAGACGTTATTAACTCGTGAACTCGTTGTTGCCAACCCCAAGTGTTGGGGGGCGTGCATGCGTTGAGGTCGCAGCATGGAGTGAAAAGGCTACGCTATATCCAGATACAGTCAGGGGTATCGGCCATGCGTACCACCTACAGCAAAAGCCAGGCTCGCCGTCGGTTGCGTCGTCTGCTGGTGTTAATTGCGCAAGGACATGCTTTCGTCATCACCCGGCAGGGTCAAGCGGCTTGCTTACTGGTACAGGTCGAGGCACAAGGGCGTGCACATTGAGCAGTGAATCGACAATCCTCAACCCTCAAAGAGGTTGTAGCTTAATGTCAATGCAACCCTTTCACAGCGGTTACGTGATCAGGTAACAGCAGTCAGTTCAGGCGTAGATGGAGGGCGAGGCCCATTGTCGTCCTGCGGCAAGAGGCAGAGTGGCGCACACGAATTTTGAGCGATGCTGTTGCCCGTCTGGCTGACAGTTGCTTAGACGGCTGAGGGGCGACTCGCTGCGCGCCTCAGTCGAGGACCCTCGTATTACCCCTCCCAACTTCAAGGCATCCCATTTCGTGCAAAAGACCAACCTTGAGCCGCTGCTCACCCATACCATTGAGGTCGTTATTCGCGCCGGCCAGTTGCTGATTGCCGAGTGGGCGAGAGTGGACGGCCCCCGGGGTCAAGGTGACAAGGCCGCCGTAGACGAAGAAATCGAACAGTTTTTGCGTCAGCATCTGCTGCAGCTTCTTCCTTGCGACTTCTGGGGAGAGGAAACCGGACGTCGTCTAACCGGCCATCCATGGTGCTGGGTCGTTGACCAGAACGACGGGACCACGAACTTCCTCAACGGGCTCAAAGGTTCAGCCCTGTCCATCGGTCTGTTGCACAGACAAACGCCGGTATTAGGTGTGGTGTATGCCCCCGTCACCGTTGAGGGCGCGCCTGATTGCATTGCTTGGGCAGAAGGCATGGCCGAGGTGAGCCGCAACGGACAATCGGTGCCGTCTCAGCTTTCTACCAAAACCTTGTCGAGCGACGAGTTCGTGATGGTCAGTGCCGCGGCGATCCACAAACCTGAACTTAACAGCGCCCTCTGCCAACCCAGCACCTTTGTCGCAATGCCATCCATTGCCTACAGGCTCGCTAAGGTCGCCGCCGGTGAGGGGGTCTGTGGCATTTCGCTTTATCCGGTTTCTGCACATGACGTTGTCGCAGGCCACGCGCTTTTGCGAGGAGCAGGCGGCGTTTTACTCGATGAGCGTGGGCAAACGATTACCTATGTAACTGAGGCCACTATGCAAACGGTCTCACAACGCTGCTTCGGGGGTTCAGTGTCGGCGTGCCGGACCCTGCTCGCCCGAGAATGGGATCGCATTTTCACGGACGTTTCCAACTGAGAGCAGTTGTCGGACTCAATTCGAGCAACCCGCATCGTCATCTCGTTGGCTCCTAACTGCGCACAGTCCGAGGGGCGTCAATTGGCAACTGGACTTGCATTGTTCATCCTGTTTTTAAGCATGGAGCTTCAGGGCCGAAGCGTGCGTCTAAGAGCTGTGCGGCCCACTCTGAGCAGATAGTGCGTGATATCTTTTGGGCGACGGGAATAGAGACTGCAGGAATCCAAGGCACTCTGCTCATTGCTTCACGTCTGCCAAGGCATAGTCATGTGTGACTCACTACGAGAGCCGTGATGAAAGGTAAGCGCAAAGTCAAAACGAACCAATGGCTCCTCGCTGAGCAGTTTCAGCTCGAAGCCCAAGCAGCGCTCAGGGCGCGCACCCGTGCAAGTCGATTCCTGGACATCGCACTGGCGGCGGGTAGAGACATGGAACCGGTCGGATTGCTGGCAGGTGACCGGACGGTCACATCGGCATGCATTCACCAGCCTAGGCAGCCAGCAAAAGACGTTTAACAATTAAAAGGGACCCCGGTCTGAGCATTAAAAAGGGTGACCACCATGGATTTCCGACCAGCCCATCTTCACACTGAGTGAAGATAGCCGAAGCTTTAAGCCCGATGCCAAACCCAAAAGGCGACCCATGTTTGCTGAAGTCATGCGCAATGATGTTTACCGAGCCTACCGGATCCGGCTGGGAATGTTTTTGCCTATTCCCACCGATGCCTCTGACGTAGACATCCATGCGTTGATCGAGGCGGGGTTCTCGCCGGGGAGTTTTAAGACGCTCTGCGACTTGGGGCTATTCAACCCTGACGCGTGCAACCACATCATTTCGCTCAAGACCCTTAAAACCCGCTTGACTCACGATCAGCGCCTGAGCGTGGCTGAGAGTGATCGCCTGTTTCGTCTTGCGCATATCACGGCCATGGCCGAGGCGGTCTTTGGGGATACCCACAAAGCCCGGCGATGGCTGAGCAAATCCAAGGCGCGCTTTTCAGGTGAAAATCCGATTGCACTGCTTTCCACCAGCCCGGGCACTCGCTTGGTTGAAGAAATGTTGATTCAGGTCGCAGAGGGGGTGGCGTTTTAACGGTGTTGCTTGTCAGAGCTTTCACAGGGGGGCCACAGGAACTGCCTCGGTTGCAACACCGCATGCGCCTTATTTTTCGATAACAATCTTGTAGGCACCGGCTTCCGAGCGGCACCTCCGGTCCTAGCCGGGGGGCGTCAACTGGCGCAGGAGAGTTTGTAACGTATCAATCTGGCGTGCCTGCTCCCGCAACTGCCGGCGGTTTTCGCGGTGTTGAAGCAGGTACGGTTTCACCCGTTCCCGTAATACTGCGTACTCGGTCTGCAATTGTTGCAGCTTGGTCGCCAGCGCGTCGTGGGCCTGCTGGGTATCGCGCAGGGTCTGGGTTTGTTGACGCAACTGTGCGTGCACTACCCGATGCTCATTGCGCAAGCGTTCCTGCTCGCGGTACACCTGGACCAGCTCCTCCTGTTTGACCAGTTGCGCGTTCTGCAAGGACCGCAGTTCCTGGTGTAACTGATTAGTCTGCTCGTCGTGCCGGCGCAGCTCTTGCCCGCGCTGAGTCAGTTGTTCCTGTCGATAGTGCTCGAGCCCCTCCCGGGCATGCTGATGTTTGTCCTCCAATGATTGCAGCTGCTGGGCCCGCTCTTCGAGGATTTGCTGCTGCCCTGTCACTAGCTGTCGCAGTTGTTGGCGTTCCCCCTCGCTGTCTTGTAATTGCTCGCGCAGCCCACGTTCGCACTGCCGCTGCTGTTCCAGCTCGGCGGTGAGGTGGGTGATGGTGGTCAGCGATTGCTCCAATCGTTCGCGTAGCTGCGCCTGCGCCTGCGCATAGCTGGCGTGCTGCTGCGCGAGGTGCTCTTGCTCGTCAGCGACGGCCTCACGCGCCTCCTGGGTTAATTGCTCGGCTAGACTGCTCACCAAGGCGGTCAATTTTTCATTGAGGGTGGGCGACGGTCCGAGGTTGGCGGCCTGACTGCTGTTGAGTTCTTTCAGGTAGCGCTGGATCGTACTTTTCGAGCCGGTATTGCCGAGCTCGACGCGGACCAGGTCGATGCTCGGATGCAGCCCACGTCCTAACAAGGCGTCACGCGCGGCGTGCACCAAGGTTTTGTTGATACCGCCACGGGCCATGTCAGGAGCTCCTGTAGGATTTCCGGCTCTTAAGGAGTATGACGCATGCCATTTGACTTGCCTGGTTTCTGATCAAGACGACAATCTGTTTAGTCCACATCGGTACAGGCCCGCCGGGCGAGGAAGGTAGGGGATGACCACTGCCGCGGAGCGGTACCTGCAGGCGGTGCGGCGGGAAAGCATCACGCGCCGCTACGAACAGGCCGTGGCGCATTTTGAGGTGGGCTGGGGTGGGTTTCTCCCAGCGTCGAGTGACAGCATTGTGCGTTACCTGGCTGAGCACGCTGACGCCCTGTCGATCAGCACCTTGCGCGGTCACCTGGCGGCCTTGGCGCGTTGGCATCTGAAGCATGGTTTTATCGATCCGACCAAAGCCCCGCAAGTGCGCGACGTGTTGCGCGGCATTCAGGCGCTGCACCCGCGCCAAGTCCGGCAGGCCGAACCGTTGCAACTGCACGAACTGGAGCAGTGCGTGGCTGCATTACAAGTCGAGGCCGGGTCGCCGGAGCTGGCCGTGCGCCTGCGTGCCGGTCGCGATCAGGCCTTGCTGCTGCTGGGTTTTTGGCGTGCGTTTCGCAGTGATGATCTGTGCCGCCTGCGCATTGAAAGCAATCAGCTCGGGCCGGGCGAAGGGCTGAGTCTGTTCCTCGCCAGCAGCAAGTCCGACCGTGAGCACCAGGGCCGCACCGTCAGCGTGCCGGCTTTGCAGCGCCTGTGCCCGGTGCAGGCGTACGAGGAGTGGCTGAGCCTCAGTCAATTGCAGTAGGGGCCGGTGTTTTGTGGCATCGATCGCTGGGGCCATCTGTCCGCTGAGGCCCTGCACCCGTACAGCGTCGCGCGGGTGGTGCGCCGGGCGCTGACGCGCGGCGGTGTCGCGGGGGAGCGGTACAGCGGCCACTCGCTACGCCGCGGGTTTGCCACCTGGGCCACACGTAACCAATGGAGCACCAAAGCCTTGATGGAATATGTCGGCTGGCGGGACGTGCACAGCGCCCTGCGCTACGTGGAGGCCGACGCGCCATTCGGTGACTGGCGGCGTGATCCGGATGAGTCAAAATGACTGCGTCGCGACGATTTCGTACTGCGCTACGGCCTACGTTATTACAGCCGTACCACCAAGCCAAATCGCCCTTGAACTGGGCGATTCAACAGGTGTGAGAAAGCAAGATTCTTGAACGTGATCAGCTTTTTTCGAGGCCAGGCCCCGGAAAGGCGGTATGCGGGAGGTGCGATGAGCGATTCAGTCGAGCGCTACCTGCAGGCGGCGCGCCGCGACAGCACCCAGCGGCGTTATGCCCAGGCCATTGAACACTTTGAAGTCGAGTGGGGCGGGGTGCTGCCGGCCTCCAGTGAAAACATCGTGCGTTACCTGGCGGCCTATGGCCCGCAGTTGTCCAGCAACACCTTGCGCACGCACCTGGCGGCCCTGGCCCAATGGCACCAGCAGTACGGCTTCGATGACCCAACCAAAGCGTCGCGGGTGCGCGATGTGCTGCGCGGGATTCAGGCGCTGCATCCGCAGCCGACCAAGCAGGCCGAAGCGCTGCAGTTACAGCAATTGGAGGCGTGCATTGAAGGCTTGGCCCTGCAGTTGAGCTCTGAACAACGGGCGGTGCGGCTGCGTGCGGCGCGGGACCAGGCGTTGCTCCTGATGGGCTTTTGGCGGGCGTTGCGCGGCGACGAATTGTGCCGGCTGCGTATCGAGCATATCCAGGTGCGAACAGGGCAAGCGCTGGAGATTTTCCTCGCCAGCAGCAAGACCGATCGCGACCATCGCGGGCGCACCCTGGTGCTGCCGTCCCTGAAGCGACTCTGTCCCGTGGACGCCTACCAGCACTGGCTGGCAGTCAGTGGCCTCCACCACGGGCCGGTGTTTCGTGCCATCGACCGTTGGGGGCATGTCGCAAAGGACCCGGTCAACCCGAACAGCCTCTCGCGCATTTTGCGTCTGGCCTTTGTGCGCAGCGGTGAAGCTGGCGAGGGGTACACCACGCATTCGCTGCGCCGCGGCTTTGCCACCTGGGCCAGTCGCAACCAGTGGAGCAGCAAGGCGTTGATGGAGTATGTCGGTTGGCGCGATGTGCAGTCGGCGCTGCGCTACATCGAGGCGGATGTGCCGTTTGGCGAGTGGGCCCGTTGAGCGATCCGCCGGCGCTGCTCCGATCGGTTGGACGGCGGGAGAGGCATGGCCCTGCCAAGGTTCCAGGCACAGTTTGCTGGCCATCCTTTGCCCGTCCTCCAGTGACCAGCGGCCGCACGGGGTGAGCTGAGGAGGGTGGGCCATTGGGGAGACCGCGGCGCTCGCGGATGAACTGTTTTGAATCCAACTCGTAGGAGGTGAAAAGCGATGGCAACGATTATTGAGTTACCGCCTCAAGACGTTCCCCACCAACTCACCGCGCGTGCGGCTGTCGAGCACCTGGGGGAGCATTTTGAAGCCTTTCTGGCTGCCAACAATCTGCATGGCTGGTACCCGGACGCCGATTACGTTTTTCGCGACGATCGATTGGCCGATCGATTTGTCTTGATTGCACTGAGCCCTGGGCTTCCTTTGTATCGGTGCAGAATCACCAATAAAAAATTACGGAGAATCGCCAATGCATCGGGCGCCACAATTAGATGCCGAGCGATGTATGAAATGTTGGCCCATGCATTGGGTTATAGCCATTGGTATTATGCGTACAAATGCCGGACGGTCGATGATTTTATCGAAAATACCTGGCCGCTTGGCGGGGCGATTAGTTTGGCGTCCTTCGACGAGCAAGCCATCAAAAAGATTAACAAAACAACTGTAAACGCTCGAATGGCTGAGCGTTACCGCTTCAATAAAATCAGAGACAAGCTTGACCGTGGCAAATGAACGGTGGACTGACTGGATTGTGCGCAATATGCGAAGGTCGTCATGCCGGCCACTCAGCCAGGTGCGACGTTGACGCGATCAGTGTGGGACGGCTGGACCCTCCGGTTGCGCTTGCCGCTGACGAACGGGGTCGCTAAAGGTCAAGGGGTTTTCGGTTTCAAGTCGCGAGGAGTTACGGTGGTGAAAACGACATTTTTTTCAGAATTCATTCGCACTGCAAAAGAAGCCCCGCGACTCTACTTTGTACCGTTGATTGGGGCGGTCAGAGCGATCAAGGCTGAGTTTCGCCGGGTGGAGGAGGCAGAAGGTCAGACGCCACTGGATCCCACCGCGAAGCAATGAAAATTGCCCCCAACCAAGATCCGCTCTTCGGCGGGTTTTTTCGATTATTATAGGTATTCAAAAGAACATGCTTCATCGTGGTCTGTGAAACTCAATGAGTTGTACGCCTTTATCATGGACCGCTTCATGGCTTTTTCAGGTGGAACTTTGTTGCTTGAGATGGCAATTGAAAAAATCGCCAAGGGTAAGTTCGTGAAGCCTTCATCGAGGCAAGAAGGCAACAAGACCCCTGAAGGAATAAATGCACGTCCAGAGCTGGTTGTTCTGAGGTGTGTACGCTCGGCCAGTGAGGCCCAACCGCTTCTTCACGCCGCAAAACCAGCTTCCCCAAGGTCTTCGTGGTGGTGATACTGCTTCGTGTATACCACTTTGATGGCTTGTAAACTACCGAGGTTTACAGTGCAAAAATGAGGGTTACAAGATTCAGGATTACCCTCGATATCTATTTTTGGTCGACACTTCAGGCTGTGATCTTACCTGCGAGCCGTGTTCGGCCACGACTGCGAAATTACACTGCACTTGGCTGTTCAAACCCCATTCCGACCAGGAGGAAGGGCGCTTTGCCCGGGCCTGCGAGCGGGTTTTCGATGGTCTGCACAACGGATATCGGTGCAGCCTGGATTGGGTGCTCGACCATCAATGCATCACCCTGGCCGTGGCCATCGCCACGCTGGCGGCGACGGCGGTGCTGTACGTCGGTATCCCCAAGGGCTTCTTCCCGCAACAGGACAACGGTTTGATTCAGGGTGTGGCCGAAGAGGCGGCGGATATTTCGCCCATCGCCATGCGGGCACAGGTCAACCGTGCTGCCGAAATCATCGCTCAAGGGCTTCGGCTTTTCCCTTACCAGGGGCCATTCAAAAAAAGGATAAACGCGGTAACGTCCACTTTCGGCCGATTCTGTTGAAAAAGTCGGCCATGGTTTCCACGGCAGGAAAGTAAGCGCTTGAGATTGAAATCTTTACTTTGTGCAGAGGATTCCGGGCTCAGATTTCGCGTAGCTGCGCGCAAAAAAGGCATTTTCATCAGTCAGTACGCGTGCAGTCTGGAAGTACCGACTTTTTCAACACAATCGGCCAAAAGCGGACACTCTAATGTTGCTACTTGCGACCCCTCGCGGTCTGTCAGCACCTGCCAGGGAGTACGGTCGTGGATTACAACTCGCGACCCAAATGGAGTTTCGTAGCGTAGAGGCCAAACTGGTCGTCCAGTACTGCGAGCCAACGACCACAGATTGTAGCTGTGACCACTGGTCACTCCGGTCCAACTCTTGGCGCACCACGCCCTTGGCCTTGCTTCCACATCGATGCCGTCATGCCGAAGTTTTTCCTGAACCAGAAGCCGAACGCGCTCGGAGTTGAGAACCCGAGCAGGTCGGCAACTTCCGCCAGTGAACGGTCACTATCGATTAGATGTCGAGAGGCAAACTCTGATCGAACCGTCCGCAGTAGCAACGAGAAATTCGTTCCTTCAGCGAGCAGATGCCGATGGAGCGTACGTCTATCCATGCCCAGCGTCTTCGCCACTTGGTCCGCCGTGCAACGGCCAGTTGGCAGGAACGCGATGATGGTTCGCCGAGCGTTATGCGCCGAACCCTCGCCGGCGGAGGAAAGAGCGTTATCCAGGATACGGCGCGCATAGAGCGCCATGCGAGAGTCCGAGGGGGGCAGCGGTGAGCTCAACTGATGCGTGGCGCAGACGATGCCGTTGAAATCTGCATTGAACTCCACCGATCCTCCGAACATCGTTTTGTGGATAGTAGGACCATGCGGTGGACGGTGCTCAAGACAAACACTTCTAGGCTTCCAACGGGGTCCTAACAGTTCGGCAATACTGCGGTAGAGCACGCCCATAGACAACTCGGTCACCTGCCGAACAGATCCGTGCGCTTCTGTTAACACCACCTCCAACCGAACAACTGACCAATCGTCGTGCTCCTCGACGGTTGTTAGTAAAGACGCGTTTACAAGCCGCATATAGCGACAAAGGTTATCGATTGCCTCTCGTGCAGTCTGGGCTTCACGCATCAGGACACTGAGCGGGCCGAGGTTGGAGAGTCTTCTTGTCCTTGCTAACCGCAGCCCGAAGTCCTCGATTCCCGATGCAGCGGCGGAGCTCTCGAGCAATTGGCGCACTGCCAACGCGCTGATTGGCGTATCTGGATCGACCAAGTGCCGAGGATTCAAGCCCGACTGGCGCAGCATAGCGTCAGGGTTAAGTCCTCCTTCTCGTGCAAGATCGTCAAATCCCACGAGGCTGGCGCTTCGAAGTAGCGGAACGAAGTATGGCAACGTGTGTCCCCGATTAGATATTAAATGTCCCAATATATACATCAAGGATACGTCCAGCTCGACAAACTGATCCTAGACGAGAAGAAAGCTTAGCCTCCCGTCTCACGAACCACGACGGCCCACTCCGGAACAGACCACACCTCTTTCTAGGGCTCTCTTTTTCTCCCAAGTGAATTGACAGGAGATCTCCAGATGTCCTTGAACAACAAGCAGTGGCTGCTCATTTCCCACACCACTGGCGAACCCACGCCCGAGCACTTCAAGCTCGTCGAACGCGAACTGCCCGACCTGCAGGATGGTGAGGTCCTGGTGCGCCACCACTACCTGAGCCTCGATCCGTACATGCGTGGGCGCATGACGGATGCGAAGAACTACGCAACTCTACAGCCGCTCAACGAAGTCATGATCGGCGGCACCGTAGGCGAGGTCGCGGCGTCGAAGAACCCGGCTTTCGCGGTCGGGGACCCGGTGGTGGGCATGGGCAGCTGGCAGCTGTACCAACGCGTGACCGTCGCGGAGCTCGGTGGCTTGCGCAAAGTGGACACGAGCTGCGTTCCCTTGTCCGCCTATCTCGGCGCGGTCGGCATGCCGGGCGTGACTGCATGGTATGGCCTCAACAGGATCATCGAACCCAAGGCAGGCCAGACTGTAGTGGTGAGTGCAGCGAGCGGTGCGGTAGGCGGCACGGTCGGCCAGCTCGCCAAGGTCCGCGGTGCGCGGGCAGTCGGCCTCGCCGGTGGTCCCGACAAATGCCGGTACGTGACGCAAGAGCTCGGCTTCGACGCCTGCATCGACTACAAGCAGCACCAGGACCTGGAATCACTTTCGCAGGCATTGAAGGAGGCCTGTCCCGATGGCATCGACGGTCACTTCGAGAATGTCGGCGGCATGATCCTCGACGCCGTGCTGCTGCACTCGAACTCGTTCGCGCGCGTCGCACTGTGCGGCATGATCTCGCGCTACGGCCAACCCATTCCAATTACCCAAACCCAACACATCCTGATGAACCGCATGCGGCTCGAGGCCTTCGTAATCAGCGAGCACATGGAAGTGTGGCCCGATGCATTAAAGGAGCTCGGCACGCTGGTGGCTGCCGGTAAGCTCAAGTATCGAGAGACGGTATCTCAAGGTTTGGAGAGCGCGCCTGAAGGCTTGTCCGACCTATTCAAAGGCAAAAACTTCGGCAAGCAGCTCGTCAAACTCGTCTAAAGCCGGGCGATGGCTGGCGAAACCTCCTCCTGCACCCACTATCCGCTGGTTGGATTTGCCCTTCTACGCGCAGTCTCTTGCATTAACGGACAAATCAGCGCCGTTTTTAACCCCCACCGTCACGGAGCCACGATGCTTTTTCTAATCCACTTCGAAGTAACCGTTCCTGCCGATACTTCGGAGGAACTGAAAGAACAATTACGTCTGGGCGAACATGCTCGCGTTTTTGAGTTTATTAAAACGGGCAAACTGCGCCGCATCTGGCGCCCAGTAGGCACGGCTGACACCTGCTGCCTTTGGGAGGCTGACAGTCTTGAGGAGCTTCATGCCGCGGTACGGTCTCTTCCGCTGTATCCGTATATGAAATTGTCCATTACCCCCCTGGTTGAACATCCCGCCGCCGCAGCGTGGGAAAAAGCGCACGGGCCTATGCCAGCGTTTTGAGGTGGCGACCTGACATTCGGGCAGGAGCGCTTTGTATTTTATCAACGACTTCGCGCTTGTCAGAGATGCCCCAAGCCTTGCCAAACCGCGATTTTATTGTTCGGCATAGTTAAACGTTAACGTCAACCACGAGCGTTGCGGTGTGACCCACAATAATAATTACAGGAAGACGAAATGCGAATCGAACAACTGACCTGTGCCATCGGCGCGGAACTGCTCGAAGTGAATCTAGGCGACGCCGTGCGCGATGATGGCCTGTTCAACGAAATTAACGCAGCGCTATTAAAGTACAAAGTGCTTTTCCTGCGCGATCAGGACTTGGACAAGTTCTCACGTCGCGACCATGAAGCATTTGCCAAGCGTCTGGGACAGCTCGAAACTCATCCAATGCTCCCTAGCCACCCGGAGGCGCCGGGTCTCCTGCAAATCTACAAGTCTCCGGAAAATCCGCCAGATCGCTATGAGAACTCCTGGCATTGTGATGCCACGTGGCGCGAAGCGCCTCCGATGGGTTCTGTTCTGCGTTGCATCGAATGCCCGCCAACTGGTGGCGATACCATGTGGGCCAACATGGTGATGGCTTATGACAAACTGCCTGTGGATGTGAAGCAGGAAATTGATAGCTTGATCGCCAATCACAGCTTCAACTCTTCCTTCGCCGCGGCCATGCCAAAGGAAAAGCGCCTGGCGATGAAGGCGCAATACCCTGATGCCGAACATCCGGTAGTACGTACCCATCCCGAAACTGGCGAGAAGGTGCTATTCGTCAATGCCTACGCTACGCATTTCGTGAATTACCATGCCCAAGGACGTGTCCGTGTAGGCCAGGACCTCAACCAAAAAGGTGTCGACCTGCTGAAATACCTGATTAGTCAGGCCTACAACCCCGAGTACCAAGTTCGTTGGCGCTGGAAGAAACACAGCGTGGCAATATGGGATAACCGCTGCACTCAGCACTATGCAGTGATGGACTATCCACCCTGCCATCGCAAGATGGAGCGTGCGACCATCACCGGCGACAAACCCTACTAACAAGTAAAACGGCCCAGTTCCCAGAGGCGCTTCCGAGCGTCTCCTTTCGTTTTGTCTGAAGCAACCTGCTGCCTCTGGCAGATTGTTGTCTGTCACATAAGGCTGTGATCGACCCAGGCTGTGTGAAAACGCACTGAATACGTCGAAGGCTGAGAGCTACGGGCGTTGCTTGCGAAACCAGCAGACGGAAGCGCGAATTGCCCTAGTCAGCGACATAGGCGTTCGTAAATGCTGTTTGGGCCGCGTCAGCGGCCCAAACAACCACTCACGGACGATCAAGCGGCTGGATCCACGCCCTGATCACTTCAAGCAGTCCTGAGATGCCGAAGATGCTCATCATTCGCTTGAGGTTGTAGGCGAGCACATGAAGGCTCATCTCGGTGCTTACCCTCGGCAGGGTTTTGGTCAGGAAGTGGGTACTTCCCATCCAGTATTTGAGCGTTCCAAAAGGATGTTCAACGGTCTGGCGGCGACGCCTCATCATCGTTGGATCATGATCCAGCCGAGCCTGCATTGCATCGACTACGGCTTCATGTTCCCAGCGCTTTACCCGGCGCTCTTTACCCGTGGTGCATTGCTTTTGCATTGAGCAAGACTGGCAGCCCGAGAAGTAGTAACAATGCAATAACATGCCGTCTTCCACCGACGAATACCGCCGGGTCAGTAACTGTCCCGCGGGGCATCGATACTCGTCCGATGCAGCAATGTAGATGAAGTCCTGCTTACCGAATCTGCCTTCGGCTTTGCTGCCTGATGTCAGGGGTTTCGGTACGAAGGTGGTCATGCCCGCCTGCTCGCAGGCAAGGATTTCCAGACCCTTGTAATAGCCTCGGTCGGCTACCACTGTCAGCGACTCAGCGCCTATCTCTTCACGCGCTTGGTTCGCCATATTGCTGAGTTGCGCCGGGTCATTACCAACGTTGGTCACCTCATGGGCGATGATCAGATGGTGTTTGTCGTCGACAGCTATTTGTACGTTGTAGCCAACCGTTCCGGTGCCTCGGCCGCTTGTGGCCATTGAGCGTGCATCTGGGTCTGTGAGGGAGATCTGCTGGTCTGGACTTTCGTGGAACTGCGCCTCGATGTCCTTGAGTTTCTGCATCTGCTTTTTCAGTGTTTCTATCTTTTCTTTAAGCCGCTCGGTTTTGGCTTCGGCCACTTCGGGCGTTGCCCGATCCGCCGAATCCATCGCCGCCAGATATCGATCAATGCTCTGCTCGATCTGCTGCATGCGTGCCTTCACTTTGCCCTGGGTGAAGTTACGGACGCGGTTGTTCACGGCTTTGAATTTGCTGCCGTCGATGGCGATGATCGATTGGGAGAAGAGATTGAGGTTGCGACAAAGAACTACGAACTGGCGGCATACGCTGCGAATGGCTTTGCCGTTGTCTTTGCGAAAGTCGGCAATGGTTTTGAAGTCCGGAGCCAAACGCCCCGTTAGCCACATCAACTCGACGTTGCGCCCGGCCTCACGTTCAAGTCGGCGGCTGGACTGAATCCGATTGAGATAGCCGTAAATATAGATCTTCAGCAACACCGCTGGGTGATAGGCCGGACGACCAGTTGCGGCAGGATCGATGCCCTCAAAACCAAGTGCGCCCAGGGCGCGTTCATCGACGAAAACATCGACCACGCGCACTGGATTTTCTTCGGCCACGTATCGTCCAGACACTCCGGCAGCAAGGTAACTTGCGTCCGAGCCTCACCTTCAATAAATCGCTTCATGATCGCCCCCGCTACGATCTCGACGATCAGAAGATTAGACAATTGCGGGAGTTTTCACACAGCCTGGGCCGATTGTTGCTTGTGCTCGTCGTTTGACAGGGCCGATTACTCAGTGGTTGTGATGAGCCAGAGCGGGGCTGACGATTTCTTTGTCTTGGCGACTTCGTCGCAGTAGTCCTTGGACTGGAAGTTCTTCGCGGCGCGCGAGGCGGGCACCGGTACCCAACGCACATTGAGCAGAGTGCCCACCGAGGACTCCTTGACCTGCGTATTGGCGTCGTCGCGTTCGGAATAGGCGACGCTGATCTTGCCAGGCGTGCGCTGGTCGTCGAGCGGCCAGCCGCACACCATTGTGTAGACCGGCGTGGCTTTGGGTTCCAATGGGAACTTCGCGGGCTTCACGAGGCGCCGAGCCACCATCTGCGTCATCGAAGGCAGGTACTCGACCGTGTGCAGCAATTGCACCTCGCCCGACTCGAACCAGCCGAATACCGCCACGCCACCCGCCGGCACGTCGCCGCTTTCAGGTGCATTTTCGTCGCCCTGATCGGTGAAAATGGCCAGGATCGTGTACTTGCTGTCTGGGAGATTGCGTCGGAAGTAATTGCCGCCGACCATCATGGTTGCGTGCGCGGTCGGCGTGTCGGCCGCGTAGACCGGAGCCGCATTGAGCAATGGGCCGAGCGTGAGCACCGCGACAGGGAGAGCGGCTCTTGCGACCCGTGTCCCGTAGCGCAATAGCCGGCCGCGGATGGTCGTCTTCTGTGGGTAGGCGGTCATCGTCCCTCCGGCGGCGGTCATATTTCCGTCGCCGGCGGGCAACGTCTCTCGTTAATGTAGTGCGACGCCCGAGTCTTCGCGATTTCGCTCCATGGCCGTACGTCCGGAAATGGCCGATAGCTGCATATTGCAAAGAAATGACTGTTTTATCACTGGCGTTTGACTTGGGAGGAGTTGGAGCGTTTGTCAATGATCCGGATCAGGTGGGCGCCTTTGACTATGAGCGAGAGCCTCATTCCACGGGTCAATCAGCTTGGGACGGTTTACTGCAAGTGATACGACCTACTTAAGCGAGAAAGACATTCGAGGAAACGGCAAACCGTGGATTATTCCACATTATGGATGCGCCTTAGTTTTTGGCATCGCCGTTCCAGCCTCAGTGTCGCAAGCAGACCTATTGCGATGACAGATTTGCAATATACTGATAGGTAACTACCGAAAAGAGATCTCTCATGTCCAAACTCGCGGAATTCCGCCAACTCGAAAAACACCTCGCCGAACAGCTTCAAGCCCTCGAAACTCTGAAAGGCGATGTTGGCCTCAAAAAAGAAATCGAATTCGAGACTAAATTACGTGCTTTGTTGGGCGAGTACAGCTACAGCCTGAAAGATGTGATTAATCTGCTTGACCCGCAGTCTGCCCGTCATGCTCCAGCTAGTGAGTCCAAAACCGGTACTCGCAAGCCTCGCCAAGTAAAGGTCTATAAAAATCCTCACACCGGTGAAGTCGTCGAAACCAAGGGTGGTAACCACAAAATTCTGAAGGAATGGAAAGCTGAGCATGGCTCCGCGACCGTCGAGTCTTGGCTTACTAAGTGATTTGGTTTGAGTACAAATAAGGGCCCGTCAAGGGCCCTTTTTCGATTTGACGGATTTCCATTATCTTAAAGAATTGCATGTCACTCAGTAACCAAGAGTCTTCTAACTTCGGAAGTGATCAAGTCGATGTTGAATGGCTTAGCCACTACAGCGTCAAATAAATCCGATCTCTGCATACCGATGTGCGCCTGAGCGCCGCTCATCAAAATGATCGGTAAATGATTGGCTGAAGGAAGGGCGCGGACAGCTGTGGCAAACTCCAGACCGTCCATGACCGGCATCATGAAATCGGTAATGATCAAGGCTGGACGCTCTCTGTCCAGCACTTCGAGACCTTTTTGACCGTTGCTGGCCTTCACGACCATGAACCCCTCATCCTCCAGCGCGAAGCTGAGAATGTCAGCGATCAAGTACTCGTCGTCGACGACCAGAATGGTGGTCATGTCAATTCAATCCCCTCAAAGACTTATGATATTGAACCAGGGAATGAATCAGTGGGGACTGACGGTTCATTTTTTGAAGCCTTATTCAGGAAAACTTCTTGGTCGCGGATCACAACCTCATATCGCGATGGGTCGTAAGAGCTATCTCGTACTTTAAGAATGGACAGCGTCCTGCTTAGTTCAGAGTGATTCTCGAAAAACCGCATGAGCATAAGGTTGTCGACGATACTGGATAGGTCAGAATTCGGAGAGCTCACCTCGGAGCCGAACAGATCGCGCATTTCCCAAGACGCGAATACGGTAACGCCCCTGGATCGCAGCTCGTTCATCAGGGCACTGTAGAAGTCAGTAATCCGCGCGGGATTGGTGGAGACCCTCGTCATGCCGCTCAAACTATCGATGAATAGGCGCTTGATGCCCTTTTCTTCAACGATATTCAGCAGTCGTGCGCCCAGTCCATCCAGCAGGCCCTCGGTAGTGGGCTGCCAGGCAATGCTCAACGCGCCGCTTTCTTCCATGCCTTTGATATCGATGCCCAGTGACAGCCCTTTCAGGCGTAACCGCTGTGGACTTTCATAGAAGCCAAAATGCAGGCCCGGAGCATCCACCGTCGACTCGGCCAAAAACTTGAGACCCAGCGTCGTTTTACCAATTCCGGATGGGCCCATGACCAGAGACACACTGGAGCTGTGGAGGCCACCGCCCAATATGCCGTCCAATGAACCAGTTCCGCTGGCAATACGTGTCATGTCGGCACTGTCGGGTGAAGAAGGGTGGCTGTAGAGACTTTCGAGTCGCGGGTAAACCACCAAGCCCTTGTCGGTAATTTCACACTCATGAAGACCGGTCATTGCTCCGCTGCCGCGAGTTTTACGCAGTTGAATACGCCGCACTGAGCGAGTGCCATATAACTCTTCGCCCATCTCGATCACACCATCAACCATGGTGTGCTCCGGGCTGCCGTCGTCAAGCCGGGAGCTGGTAAGAAACAGCACGGTACAACCAGCGAAAGCGGCGTGGCCTTGCAGCTCTGAAATGAATTTCTTGGTGTCGATGGGCGAATCGGCTTTCGAGCGCGCATTGAGCAAGCCGTCCACCACCATCACCGTGGCTTTTTGACGGCTTATCTCGCGCCGAAGCAGTTTCACTACTTCATCCAGACCTTCGTTCTGCAGGGTATCAAATGCGCTGACAAACTGAATTTCGGCGCCGACTTTGGAGGAGTCGAAAAAGCATAGGGTAGAGAGAAACTGAAAAAGACGGTCGTGTGACTCGGCCAGCAGCGTGGCGACCAGAACCCGGCCTCCATTGTTCGCATGGTGGAACCCAAGCTGGTTGGCAAGGATCGTTTTGCCAGACCCTGGGCGCCCTTGGATTATGTATGAAGCGCCTGCGACCAGCCCTCCCTTGAGCAGAGCGTCGAGCCCCTCTATTCCGCTTTGAAGGCGTTTTAGCTTTTCCACAATGCGACCCTGATCTGAAAAACAGGCTGTTTAAGCCGAGTGAATTGAATGCTAACGCCATTTCAACTCTAGGGCCATTCACACCTGAAGCATGGTTGGGTAGGCGCCTCGATTCAGCGGATACTTGTGTTTGATCGTCCGACTGCTGATGGGGATCGCAGCCGGATTCAAATGGTAAGGGTGTAGCCACGATCAAAATCTTCGGAGCGCGCATCCACCAATTTGTCGTGGGCTTCGATTAGTTGCCGCACCAGCGACAGACCGATGCCCAGGCGCTAGTGCTCACGGGTCGTATACTAATTTACGCTTGCTGATAGGCCGAAGACCTAATGTAAATTGTCCTGTTCGAAGCCGATGCCGCTGTCGATGACGTCCAATAACTCCATGTACCAGGGGGGCTCAGCCCTAATCCGAACTACTATTTCTGGGCATACGCAACGACCGACTTTCGAATTACTTCCCTCGCTTCATCTGCGCACCCCCAACGGCCTATCTCCACCCACTTGCCCGGCTCTAAAGCCTTGTAATATTCGAAATAATGTAGGATCTGGGCGAGCAACAGTACAGGAAGGTCCTCCCACTCCTTTACGTTGCCGTACATAGGGCTAAGGTTTTCGTGAGGTACCGCGATTACTTTGGCTCCCGGGCCAGTTTCGTCGTTTGTGTGCATCAAACCAACGGGACGGCTGCGAACTAAAACGCCAGATGGTACTGGATAAGGGCAAATTAAAAGTACGTCCAAAGTGGCGTCATCTTTACATAGGGTATTTGGAATAAATCCGTAGTAGGCCGGATAGAGAGTCGATGCACAGAGAAATCGGTCAACGAAAATCTGCCCACTTAGTTTATCCGCCTCGTAATTAACTGGCGAATGGTTGGCAGGGGACTCGATAACTGTAAAAAAATCGTCGGGGATCTCGTTGCCTGCTGTAATGCCCTCAAAACTCATGTTCGTACCTCAACGTTTAAAAAGATTACTCGCTAATCTTGTTCAGTTTGCAATACTCCTCCCAGTCCATTTCTACCATTTCTGCCACTTCTCGATGGAACTCAAGCGTCAGGTATTTCAAATCTTTAGAAGACTCTGAAATCATTATGAGTGTAAGCTCCCATACCTCGATCCCTAGTCGCGTCGCCTCTTGTTCAAAAGCAGACTCAATGCATAGTTTTTTTTCCACTAGATTTAGCCCGTTGACGTCTTCATTGAGTGATGAGTTGCCGTTGAAAAACTTCGAGAGTGCTAATTCTCTTCGTAAGTCATTCGAGTTCATCAGCTTCTCCAGTACGGGGATCCGTCTCGGTATTTTTTGCTCGGAAACTGTCCATGGCTAGGCGATCTTGGTGTCAGTAAACCAACCACGAATCGTTTTGATAAAAAAACAAATGCATTGTGTCCCACCAACGTTTCCACCTAGCGCCGGATTCTCCATCTTCAAGGGTAACTAATGGTCGACTCCCCAACTTTTGGCCATCATCGTACAGTTCTAGTTTTCCAACGATGGTGCCGGCGGGAAGAGGAGCTTCCAGCGGTCCAAAAATTTCAAAACGCCTCTCTATTTTTCGATTTATATTTTTGGGCAGGGTGAGAGTCAGATCATCCAGCAATCCCAGCGCGATCGACCGCTGCTTGCCTTTCCAGAGCTCCGACTCAATGAGTTTCTTCCCGCCTTTTTCATAGGTCTTGGTGTCGTAGAAGCGAAATCCGTAGCCCATCAGCTTTTCCGTTTCTGCTGTGCGCTTATATGCACTGCTTGCGCCAAGGATCACGCTAATCAAGCGTCGCCCGGCTCGGTGCGACGAAGCCTCCATGCAATACCCGGCTGCTTCGGTAAAGCCGGTTTTCAATCCATCGAAACTGGGGTCGCGCCATAAAAGGAGGTTTCGATTAGCCTGTCGAATTCCGTTCCAAGTGAAGTGTTTCTTGGCGTAAAGCAAATAGGAACCAGTTCCTTTGCCAATGATTGCCGCCGCCAATGTAGCCATGTCGCGAGCGGATGAATAATGCTCTGGCTCAGGCAGCCCGGTAGCATTCATAAAGTGTGTATTGCTCATTCCTAACGTATTAGCGGTAGCATTCATCATCCCGACGAAGGTGCCTTCGCTTCCAGCTACATGTTCAGCCAGTGCAACGCTTGCATCATTACCGGAGACGATGACTACACCGTTCAGCAAATCATGAACCGAGACTATGCTGCCAGGGTCAAGGAACATTCGAGAGCCACCCGTACGCCAAGCGTTTTCGCTGACCGTGGCTGTGTCATTTTCTTTCATGCGTCCGGCCTTGATTTCACGTGTAGTGATAAACGCGGTCATCATTTTTGTCAGGCTTGCTGGAGGTAGACGTAGGTCGCTGTTGTGACCGGTGATCACGCTACCCGTCGCCGCGTCAATTAGTATCCAGGCTTTGGCCCCGAGCTTTGGTGCCGCGGGGATCATCGCCCCTTGCGTGCTCGTTTCAGCCCGCGCATGGTTAACACAGGGAAGAGGCGCGGCTACGCAAAACACGGTCAATACAAGCCGGAACAACAGATATTTCACAAGCAGGAAGCCTTGGGTTTAGCAAGAAGTACTGAAAACCTAGTCCACAGCACTGAGGTGCTCAAATTAAACTCAATTAACTTAAATTTAATTTTCGGCCAGTGAGGAATACCACGATCAGTCGGAAACCATCGGGCATTGGATCAATACACGGGTACCGCTGTTCGTAGCCGCAGGTTGAATATCCAGCGAGTAGCCGTGCAATTTTACGATGGCTGCGACCAACGATAATCCGAGCCCATGCCCGGGCTGCATTCTGCTTGCATCTCCTCGATAGAGTCGACGAATGACGTGTGTACGATCCGTCTCGGGTATGCCGGCACCATCGTCGGCGACTTCAATGAGAACCGTTGAATCCTTGATACTTCCCTGCAGTGTGATATGCCCACCCTCTGGCGTAAATTTGATCGCGTTATCGAGCAAGTTGACCAAGGCCTCAAACAGCAACGAAGCGTCGCCATACAGTTGTGGTAGGTCAGTGGTGATTTCCAGAGAAAGCGTCTGAGAGCGATCGAGTGCCAAGGGTTCGTAAAATTCATGCGCTTGTTGTAACAACGCCATGATGTGGAAAGGTGCAAATGCTGAGCGGCGGCGAATGTCCTCGAGCTCGGCAACCCGAAGCAATCCCTGGAAACGCACCATGATCGATTCGCTTTCCTCAAGAGCCTGATTTAATGTTTGCTCGTGTTCACTATCCAAAGGCAGTTGCTGGAGCTGATAAAGCCGTGCACGCAACCGTGTCAGCGGCGTACGCAGATCATGCGCGACACCATCGCAGACGCTTTTAACCTCATGCATCAGTTGCTCGATATGGTCGAGCATCGTATTGACGGCGTTCGCCAGCATATCCAACTCGTCGCGGCGGGCTGATAGAGGTAAGCGCTCCGACAAATTGCCTGAAACAATACTCTCCGTACAAAGCTGCAACCGTTTGACTCGGCGTAACGGTAGGCGCCGTAGTAAATACCAGCCAATCAATCCGGGGATAAGTGTTAATGAGAATCCCCACATCAATGCCTGCTCAATAATTCCCCCAACCGCTGAAATCGAACCACCGTCCCGCGCCAAAATAAGAATGTGTCCATCGCGGCGCCGAGTTAATAGGGCATAGCTGCTTCTGGTTTCTTCATCGGGTAACGCAATACTCAATCCGCGCTCAAGGTAATGGACCTTCCCATCATCGGGCAAACTGGAACGCAGTTTGAGCAGGTCTCCTGCGATGTGCTGGCCATCGGCTGTGAATAATCCGTACGCGTCGATTCCGGGCGTCGAATAGGCTTCACTGGCAGCCAGTTCTTTTACCAATTTATTATCATCGACTTTTTGATAGTAGTGCGCACGCTGCAATAATGTTCGCTCTGCAACGGTTCCCAGGACTTGGGAGATTTGCCAGTACAATACCCCGGTGAAGAGTGCTCCCCAAACCACAAAAAATATGGCGTAGAACCCGATCAATCGACTACCGGAAGAGCGCCATTCCTCAGTCTTTGGTAGCAAGGACATAGCCAGCACCACGTATCGTATGGATGACGGGAGAGTCTTTATCGCCTTCGAGCTTTTTGCGCAGTCTGCCAATGTGAACATCTATGATGTTCGTTCCCGGATCGAAGTGATAACCCCAGACCTCTTCGAATAGCATGGTGCGTGTGACCAGTTGGCCTGCACTGCGCATTAGGTAATTGAGCAGTTTGAACTCGGTCGGAAGCAGCAGGATGTGTTCGTCATTTCGAGTCAATTTGTGCTCAACTAGATCCAGTCGCAGATTTCCACAACTGAGATGTGGATGGCTAGAATCGGCACCGGTGCGCCGAAGCAGCGCGTCCAGACGCGCAAGCATCTCGATGGGCGAAAATGGTTTGGTCAAATAGTCATCGCCGCCCGCCCGAAGTCCCTTAACACGTTCATCTACGTCTGAAAGTGCACTGATCATCAGGACCGGTGTCTGGATGCCAAGGCCCCTTAAAGTACTGACAATCGTTAGCCCATCAAAATCGGGGAGCATTCGATCCAGAGTAATAGCGTCATAGCCTCCAGCAATCGCCAAGGCCAGTCCGTCTCTTCCGGTTTTGGCCCATTTGGAGCTGAAACCGTTGCGTTGGAGCGCGGCAATGATGACTTCTGCCGTCACCTCGTCATCCTCTATAACCAACGCGTAACTCATAACGTCCTCCTGATGAATCTGGTTTCATTCTCCCTACGTATTGCCTAATGCCGATACGGCTTACCCTAATGACCAACGCTGCGGCCGAAAATTAAATATTTCTTAATCCACCTTAACCTTGATGCCCTCCAACGCACGGATATATTTGCCATAGCGGATGCTCAAACGTACCAAGAGGTGGAAAAATGTGACCCCTTATTTGGCTTTCTTTTTGCTAGTGTTCGGCATGGTGTGTACGTACGCGAATTGATGGCTGAGACAAGCAAACCGGCATAGCTCTACCGGCTCGTACGTGCTGACGCTACGAGCGAAGCGCAGAGCGCAGACTTGTGCCGTTTCCCTGGTTGAGCGAAACATAATCGCTAGTGTCTGGATGCGCCCCTGGTATTTAGGAATGAGAGGTCGCCAGTCGACGCAGGCAGTGCCACCTGTCACTCCAGCAAGCAATGTGGGAGGGTCATCCCTTCGTGGGCAATCGGGATCATCGTGCGGTTTTGCTCTTGGAGAATCCTATGACTCGGCAAGAACATTTTTTAGCAAAAGCGCTGGAAGTACACCATGAGTACCAACAGGCTACAGCTATCATCCACGCCATGATGAGTAAAAACATTACCGTGGGTCCTGAGTGGGATGCTGCTGTCGCGAGGCAGCTCGCAGCGCTTGACTCCTGGATGGAATTGCCTCGAGGGTACGGCGACCTTCGAGCTAACAACTGATTCAATGGTTTGCAGTAGCGCGTTTTAGAAATTTTTGTTGGATCGGAAATCTATTCTTTTCTCCACTCCTCCTTGCAAGTGACGATCACTTTCAGTCTGCCTCGCATGCCCACATCTGCATAGAAGGTTGACTATGAGACGGTGCTCCAATCCACTTGCTCATGGAATGACATTGGTCGTCAAAACACAGCTGATAATCGCCAGCCTCGGGCGTTCGTCCCAGACTCAGTGGTTGCATAGCTGGCAATGTTCGCCGGTAGTGCCAACTGCCTTTTTCCAGTCGAGCATCTTGTGGAATCTCCATCCCCGCGCCATTGCCACGCACACGAGCTTCTTCCAATACCAGGCCCTGCTCGGTGATGCGGTAGTCCTCCTCCCAGCGAATCTTTTCAATGGTGTGATTCCACGCCAGCGTGAAGTGCGAAATCGACAGTTGAGCCCACACGGCGCCTGTGAGGCCCAGGCATAATCCGATCATGCGTTGGCGATTCCTGACTGACGGGACCGCCAAACGTGTTGAAGTATCATCAATGTCCCAAGGGCGAAGCCCAGCTCATCAGTCAGTGGCAACGCCACAACCAGCAAGGCGCCTGCGGCCACGCACAACAAACGCTCCCAGATAGGCATCTTGCACTGAAGGTAGCCGGTGGACGCCATCCCCCAGAGCCCGACCGCCAACGTCGTCTTGATCAACATGTAGGCGGTTATCCACAGATTGTCGCCTTGCAGCATCAGCGCCGGGTTGTAGACCGCCATGAACGGAATGACGAAACCCGCCAATGCGATTCGAACCGCCCACAGGCTGATCTTGAATCCACTCTCCTTGGCGATCGGTGCGGCCGCAAAGCAGGCGAGAGCGACCGGAGGAGTGAGATCGGCGAGGATGCCGAAATAGAATACGAACATGTGCGACACGATCAGAGGCACACCCAACTCCAGCAGGGCAGGGGCTGCGATCGAGCTGGTGATGATGTAATTGGGAATGGTCGGGATGCCCATGCCCAGCACCAGGCAAGTGATCATCGTCAAGATCAGCGAAAGCAGCAGGTTGTCCCGGCCAATAGCCAAAATGTAACCCGCAAAGGTGGAGGCCACGCCGGTCAGTGACACCACACCGATAATGATGCCCACCAGTGCGCAGGCAATCCCTACCGGTACCGCGTGGCGCGCGCCTTCGACCAGGGCATGCAGGCAGATGGTCAGTGTTTCGTGACCACCCTTGATGAACCAGCAGGTGACCACCAGTACGGCGATGACCGCAAAGATCACACCGATGCCGAGCTGGAAAAAACCGGTACACAAGATGCCGAGCGCTATCCAAAAGGTGCAGCGTAAGCCGAAACTTTGCACTCTGAGAATGATCGCCGAGCCGAGAATTACGATGGCTGTCAGTGCCAGACCGACCATGCCGGAGAACAGGGGTGTGCGCCCGGAAAACAGTAAGTAGACCAATACCAGCAGTGGAATCAGTAGATACCAGTTCTCCTTGACCGCACCCAATGCACTGGGGCATTGGTCCTTGGGAAGGCCTTTGAGATTCGAGCGCTTGGCCTCCAGATGAACCATCCAGAACACCGAGCCGAAATACAGGATGGCGGGAATCAACGCCGCTTTGGCGATCTCTACGAAGGGAACGTTGATGGTTTCAGCCATGATGAAAGCGACGGCCCCCATCACCGGCGGCATCAATTGGCTGCCCATGCTGGAGGTGGCTTCCACCCCACCGGCAAACGCAGCTCGGTAGCCAAAGCGTTTCATGAGTGGGATGGTGAATTGCCCCGTGGTAACGACGTTGGCAATCCCGGAGCCGGTGATAGTACCCATCAACGCCGATGAGGCGACTGCAACTTTGGCTGGTCCGCCCAACTTGTGGCCGAACAGGCCCATGGCAAAATCGGTAAACAGCTTGATCATGCCGGCTTGTTCAAGAAACGCACCGAATAGAATGAAAAGAAAAATGTAAGTAGCCGATACATAGGTGGGTGTTCCGTACAGCCCTTCGGTACCAAATGATAATTGGTTGATGATTTGATCGAAGCCGTAACCGCGGTGGGCCAGGTCGCCGGGTAGATATTCGCCTAACAAGCCATAAGCCAGGAATAGACCGCAAATGATGGGCAGAGCAATGCCCATCACTCGCCGTGCAGCTTCGAACACCAGTGCAATCAGCAAAAGACCCAGCACAGTGTCTGCCAATGTCAGATCGCCTGACCGCTGGATTAGATCAGCCTCGAATACCCACTGGTACATGGCTGTGGCGATGGCCGCTAAACTGAGCACCCAGGCCAGAGGTTGCCAAGGACGCTTCCTGCCGTAAGCCGGGTAGCTCAGAAATACTACCCATAGTAAAAATCCCACGTGTACGGCACGCAGAACCTGGCTTGAGATCGGCGAAAACGCAGCGGTGAAGATCTGAAAAATCGAGAACAACAATGCCACGCAAAATAGGGCTTTTGGCCAGTCTCGCGGATTCGCGGAGATGCCGTGATGATCTTCACTCATGTGCTGCCTGCCTCATGACTGCATGGAAGGTGGGCGAACAGTCGACGCAGTGATAATCCTGGCCGACACGCCTGGCGCCTTACAGCGCGCCTTTTTCCTTGTAATAACGTTCCGCGCCCGGATGGAGCGCAATTGGCAGGTTCTTGGCAGCGGTTTCCAATTTGATGTCCTTGGCTGCCGAATGAGAGTTGCCCAGGCGTGTCAGGTTTTCGAACAACAACTTGGTCATTTGGTAAGCCACTTCATCCGTCACGTCTGCACGGGTGACCAGGATATTTGTGATCGCCACCGTCGGTACCGCATCAGGTTGCCCGTCATAGGTATTGGCGGGAATCATTGCGCCCTGATAGGCCGGGTTGCCGATTTTCGCGACCACCTCAGTTGGGATTGAGACATAGTTCAGCGGCATGACAGAGGACAGGTCACGAATGGCCGCCATGCCCAATCCGGAAGACTGCAGCGTGGCGTCCAGTTGTCGATTCTTGATCAGCTCGACCGATTCGGCGAATGGCAGGTATTGCACTTTAGCCATATCTTCGTAAGTCAAACCCGCGGCTTTGAAAATCGCCCGTGCGTTGAGCTCAGTGCCCGATTTCGGTGCCCCTACCGAGATGGTCTTGCCTTTGAGGTCGGCCAGCGACTTGATTCCCGATTCCTTGCTGGCCACGATTTGAATGTAGTTGGGATAAGCACCGGCAATCGCACGCAACTTGGTCAGTGGCGCGTTGAAGCCTGCATCTGCAACACCGTTTTTTGCGTCGGCCACTGAGTCCCCCAGCGCCAACGCCAGCTCACCTCGACCGGCCTGCAGCAGGTTCAAATTCTCAACCGAGGCTTTGGTGGCTTGCACCGACGTTTTCACCCCTGGTATTCCGTCACTGTAAATCTGCGACAGACCGACACCAATCGGGTAGTAAACCCCGCTGGTTCCCCCAGTCAATATATTGATGAACACTGGCGCGGCCTGTGTAGTGGTGGCGATAGCCAAGGTTGTGGCAGCGACCAGGAGGGCAAAGCGGCTTTTTACTCGCATCGGAAACTCTCCGTCTTGTTATGGCTTTATGCAGAGTGTTCCAACTGTAGTCGATAGTTACGCAGCGAGTGGGCAGTCCATCACTGGCCGGGAAATCGGCGACCGATTTAGGGGGCGCTTGAATTGTTTTGTAATCATTTGCCCGGCTCCGGTAGGAGCGCAAAACTAATCCGGTTAGTCTTGGCTCACTTCGGTGACGAAATCTTCAACTGGAATCCACTCGAGTGATCAAGCCACTACTTTTGATACGCCGTCGCTTTGCCTCGATCCGGTGGCGTACACGGGTGACGCTTTGGGCAGCCGCTACGCTCGCGGGTCTGTTGGTGGTGATGTTCGCCCGCCTGGCCGATCTGGCTCTCACGCAATTTGCCCAACAGGCAGCCGAGCGGCCTTGGCTGCCCTTCGTCTACACACCGCTAATAGGCATGCTGGTGGTGTGGATGACCACCCGATTTTTTGTGGGCTCCCAAGGCAGCGGGATCCCTCAAGTGATCGCCGCTACCCGCCTGGCTCACCAAGGGAAGCCAGTCGATAAACTGGTGTCGCTGCGGATCGCCTTCGCCAAGATTGGCCTTGGCACTCTGGCGCTGACCGGAGGCTTTTCGGCCGGGCGCGAAGGCCCTTCGGTGCAAGTCGCGGCCTCGATCATGCATTTCTTTCACCGCTATTTGCCCAATGCCCGAATCATCCGCAGCGAAGATCTCATTCTCGCCGGCGGCGCTGCGGGCATTGCTGCCGCGTTCAACACACCGCTGGCCGGCGTTGCCTTTGCGGTCGAAGAATTGGGCCGCAAGTTGGAAACACGCACCAGTGGTGTCTTGCTCAGTACGATCATTCTGTCGGGGATGGTCGCGATAGCCTTGCAAGGTAACTATCACTATTTCGGTCATTTTGGCGTTCAAGACATTCATCTCGACATTATTGCCCCTGTGCTGGTCACCGGTATTGGCTGCGGTCTCCTGGGAGGGTTGTTCAGCCGGATGTTGCTGTGGCCCCAGCGCCATCATCGATTTGTTGTCTGGCAATGGCGACGTACGCACCCCGTCTGGTTCGCTGGCGCTTGCGGATTGATCGTGGCCATTCTCGGTTGGCTTAGCGCAGGGATGTCATTTGGCAGCGGTTATGGCATCACCTCCCAGGTCATCGTGTCCGATATCAGCCTGCCATGGCATGCGCCGATCACGCGTTTTCTGGCGACCGTGGTGACTTACTTTTCCGGGATCCCCGGTGGCATTTTTGCCCCGTCTTTGGCAGTAGGCGCTGCTGTTGGGGCAAATGCCGCCGAATTTTTCGGCCTGGCTGCTCAACCGGTCATTGCCTTGTGCATGGCCGGTTTTCTGGCGGCGGTCACGCAGTCGCCCATCACGTCCGCAATCATCGTGATGGAAATGATCGACAGCCACGGGATGGTGATCAGTCTCATGGCTGTCGCGCTCATTGCCAAAGCGGTCAGTGCAAGGATGGGGCCCGAGTTGTATCAGCAGTTGGCCCGCGGGTTTCTGCAGGCCCAGGACAGTGATGCAACTTCGCGGAAGTCAGGTTGATCTAGCGCACCAGTTGTCGAGCCGTTGCACCGAGCGTCTGTTTGTCCTCCTCCAATGTCAGGGCAAGGTTCGCGCGCTTGAGAAGTAGATCTGCATGCCGGGTACAGGCACCGCCAAACAAATCAGGGTGTATGTGCGCGAGACTGACAAGGGCCTTCATCAAACGAAGGTCCACTTCGAGCAAGCCCGCGCCGTCCCGAGCTATGGGCGCGAAAAAGTCATCGAACAGGTCATCGACCCTCAGGCTGCGCAAGTAAACCTGCTCGCAATCTTTATCGATTTTTGCCGTAGGATCTTGGGGTACGCTCCAACAGGTTAGGCTTCTGAGCCCGCGCCCAATGACGTCGATTGCTGTTCCAGGGTCGTTAACTGCTGGCGATAATGCGCGTGAGGCAATCTCCGAAAGCACCGACAGCCCAAACCGTGGATCATGCTCAAACGTTCGACGCACGCCGATAGTCAGTGCTGCGAGGATTTTTTCGCTGTTCGAAGCGAACGCATCTGCGTGCTCCTTGTTCAAACTCACAATTCGAGCGATTGACATGTCCAGATGTACAAAGCTTCCCGGAAGGACGTCCAGGAAGATTTTTATTTCGCAGGTCTTTGCGATGGCGCCTAACGCATGCATATCAATGTGCTGGACATACCCAGTTTGATGACTTGAGATTTTTTGCGCCGTGGGTGGAATCATCCACTCTGATGGGTAAGCAGCACCGCCCAAATGAGGCCATTGGACTCTGTTTTTTATGGCGTCGATGGTTGCCTGTTCGACACGATCAATGGTTTCGCCCACCCGACCGAGCTTGGACAGGTGATCGATCCAGCGCAAAAGGGTGTAAACAATCAGAATCACGACGGCAATGGTCACCGCAAATAGCAGGACCCTTCCTTGCGTGCCGTATGCCCCGGTACTCAAAGCAATAATGCCTACCAGGCTGAACAGAAATGATCCGATGAAGGTAGCGAGTGCATTTTGAGTCGTGGTGTCCTCCATCACCAGCGTGGTAGCACGAGGCGTTACGCCACTGCTGGCCGCACCGTAGGCAGTCACCATTGTACTTAGGGAAAAAGTGGTCACTGCGAGCATGCTCGAAGCGATAATGCCCAAGATTTTGTCGACGGCGTCGGCGCCGATTCGGGTGGGCAATGATTCAGGAATGTAGTCCTTGAAGGCAACGGCGAGTAACGCAGTTGCTATTCCCAGCAAAGAAAACAGACTCGCTCTGAACCACAGCCGTTTGGTCAGTTGGTGTAACACCCAGCGCCAACGAGCGATCATTTTAATATCCTTGATAGTGACGTGATCGGTCAGTAGTTACGGTTTTGCGTCAGCAAAGGAGGAAGAGGTGATGACCCTTGGTTGAGTATTCCTGGCAGCCGAAGGTTCATTCAGTAGTTTGGTTTGGCCATTTACTTCGTGCTTGTTAGCTCCTTATCATCCGGCTGGGTGCGTTGCTGCATGCGGCACAGCGCAGGTTAAAGCTCAAACGTTGGTCGGGCCGCCAGCGGAGAGTCAATGTGTCTGATAAAAATTCGGCGTCCTCAACTATTCCCCGTCCTCAGGTTTTGACCACTCGTGCATTGGCCGCAATAGAACGGTTTTCGCATATCGAAGCGGTTAGCGGAATCGTTTTGCTATTCGCTGCGATGGTTGCACTCATCTGGGCCAACAGCCCGCTTGCTGATTCTTATGAGCACTTCTGGAACACCCCACTCACCTTGGGTCTAGGTGAGTTCACGGTCTCGTGTTCGCTGCATTTTTTGGTCAATGATGGGCTGATGGCTATCTTCTTTCTCGTGGTTGGAGCCGAGATACGCCAGGAAATCAATGACGGTGCGCTTGCGAATCTCAAGTTGGCAACGCTACCCCTGGGTGCTGCGTTAGGGGGTGTCATGATGCCGGCGATTATTTACATGGCGTTCAACCAGGGTACCGAAGCCAGTACAGGGTGGGCAGTACCCACCGCCACCGACATCGCGTTTGCTGTTGGGGTACTCGCACTGTTAGGGAAGTCGATTCCGGGTGGTATTCGCGTGTTGTTGCTGGCACTGGCCATCATCGATGACATCGTCGCCATCTTGATCATTGCCGTTTTTTATACCGCGAGCCTGGATTATCTGGGGTTAGTGGTTGCGTTAAGCGGATTGGCTCTGGTGCTGCTTTTTCAGAAAATGGGCATTGGCAAGGCCTATTTGTACATACTGCCTGGCGCAATTGTATGGTTTGGTCTCCTAAAAACCGGAGTTCATCCCACACTGGCGGGCGTCATTCTCGGTCTGATGACACCGGTAAACTCCAAGCCCGCAACGGAACAACCACTGGATACAATCGGGCGGACTTTCCATGAGCTGATGGATCGTTTCTCCCATTCCTCCAACAGTCCGCAGGAGGTCACCAAGCCGCTGAAGCAACTTCAGCAAGCACAGAGGGAAATATTGCCTCCGGTGCAACGCGTCCAGGTGGGGCTGCACCCATGGGTAGCGTTTGGTGTCATGCCGCTCTTCGCTTTGGCCAATGCGGGTGTAGGTCTTGAAGGCATCAATCTGGACGATGATGTCTCTCGGAATATCTTCATGGGTGTCATATCAGCGCTTGTGCTCGGCAAGCCGCTCGGCATCGTTCTTGCGAGCGTCGCCCTCGTCAAGCTCAACATCTGCAAGCTGCCTGAGGGTGTGACATGGAGTGGAATCGGACTGGTGGGGTTGCTGGCCGGCATCGGATTTACGATGTCCATCTTTATCTCATCGTTGGCGTTTTCTGATCCTGCGTTACTTTCTTCGGCAAAACTCAGTGTTCTAGCGGCTTCAGCAGCGGCCGCAATTACTGGATTGATCTGGGGGAAAATAAAGTTCTGACGGTATGCTCTCGGATCAACATCCGATTGGGTGAACATCAACGGCGCACAGGCTGAATGGCCCGTGCGCCGTGTTGATTTACAGTTCGCTCAACTTCCTACTCATTCTCCAGTAGCTCAGAAAAAAAGCTTTACCGACTGCTAATCGGGACCGTGATGCTCCTCCCGAACGCCGAACTGATGGTCACGGTGGGATTGGATGATGGGCCACTGCCGGTGGTAGTCACCGATATCCGCCAACGCGCCCCAGTGCCGATCGGCGTGAGAATCGCGTTGCCGAGGTTGAGCGGGCCGGCGGTAGTGGTCGCGGTTGCCATGAGGGTGTTGCCGGTGCCGCGTGATGTGGTCCCTGCGAGCTCCCAGGTGTAACGACTGTTGCTGCGAGACGTGACGGAGGCGCTGGTGACCACCAAGTCTTCGTTGACCGCTGCCGGGGTGACCGCCACCGATACCGTTGCCGGTTCCGAGACCGCGTTTTTGGCATCGCTGGCCTGGTAGGTGAAGGCCGCGGTGAAGGGGGCGGTGACGCTGGCCGGTGGCGTGTAGATCACGCGCACACCGTCGGTGCTGACCACGCCCTGGCCGGAGTCCGGCTGGCTCAGGCCCACCACTTTGAGCGGCAGGTTACCGTCCGGGTCGGTGTCATTGGCCAGGACGTTGATGCTCACCGGTTGCCCGTTGCTGCTGGCCGCACTATCGGGGTTGGCAATCGGTTTTTGGTTCTGGCCTTCGTTGTCCTCATCGTCGTCATCATCATTACCGTTGCCACCACCATTGCGAAAGGTCGGTAGGGCGGCCGAGTTGACGTAGGTGACGCCGTCCCAACCGGGCAGTGGCGTCGGCATCAACTGGAACTGCCCCGGATGCTCGATGTCCCAGCGAAGCAGCATAGAGGTGTCCTCGTGCTGGGTATTGTGGCAGTGCTCCATGTAGGTCCCGGCGAACTCGCGGAAGTGGATAGCCATTTCCACATCCACCGAACTGTCGATGCCTTCGCCGATGCGATACACGTCCTTGCGCGCCCATTTTTCCCATTCCGGTGGCGCCTTGCCGTCGCGGCTGAGGACGATGCCTTCTTCGAAATGCACATGCACCGGGTGGTTCCAGCCGTTGCCGCCGTTCTTGATTTTCCACACCTCCAGCGTACCGTCGCCGCTGTAGCCGCCATCGGTTGGTCCGGTGGACAATTGCGCCGCCGCGTTGACCCGCCGAGGGTCCATGCTGTAGCCGAAGCCGCCGTCGGTCTTGATGGTCCACGGCGCTTCGTCGGTGCCGTCGGAGCGGCCGAAAATGAACTCGCGATGCCGGGCCGCCTTTAGTTTGGTTTGGACGATGGGATCGTCGCGATCGAGGGTCAGTGGGATCATGACTTTACCGGCGGCTTTGCCGGGTTTGGCCGGTTCATAGTCCGCCGGGTTCATGCTCACGTCCGTGCCGGTGTAAGGCTGTACGATCATTTGCATGAATTTGCCCACCACCGGGTCGCCTTTGTCCCACTCCGGTCCTTTGCTGCCCTGTTTGATCACCGCCTTGTACTTCTCGGACAGCACGTCGGCCAGACCCAAGGCGTTCTTCTCCGGCCCCTTGCCGGTCTTGTGTTCCATCAGGTTGACGAAGTACAGCTTGTCGCCGGTCTTGATCCCGTTTTTCGCGAAGTTGACGATGATGTCGAAGCGCTCGGCGATGCCTTGGGTCGGCAGGATGGCGTTGTGGTTCTGTTTGTCGCCATCACCGTCCAGGTCCATGCTGCCGTCAAAGGGCACGGCGTGTTCCATGAGGTTGCCGTCGTTGCCGATCATGTGGAACGGCACCCGGCTGTAGGACACCCCGGAGCCGGACGGCCCGGGGAACTCGCCGCCGTTGCCGGCGATTTCACGCACCAGGGCAATCCTGAAGTAGCGCGAGACCGAGCCGTTGAGAATGCGGAAGCGATAGCTGCGGGCGCGCACTTTCAGACGCGGCTCGTACTGCCAGTTGACCAGGATCTGGTCGCCGAGAAAGCCGTCGGTGTTGAACGGGTTGAACCACAACTGGCCGTTGGCGTCCCAGGCCTTGTCGGCGACCACCAGGTTGACGTCGTAGTCGCGGTTGCCCCAGGGCAGGGCCGAACCGCTGGGTAGGCGCAGGTTGACACCGTCTTCGATGGCTTCGTTGCCGCGATCCAGGGCGCTGTAGTAGTTCATCATCACCGCGTTGCCCTTGTAGACGTTCTGCGCGGTGAAATCGAGCATGTGGTCGTGGAACCAGTGGGTGCTCATGGTTTCGCGCCAGTCGCCACGGATCTTGATCGTGCCGTTTTCGCAAGTCTTGAGGCCGGGGCTGGCGTCGTTGACAAACAGCTTCTCACCCGGCGCGCAAGGGAACGCCGCGCGTGGGTCCTGCGCCGTGGTGTTGATGGTGTCGTAACCGGCCAGTTGCAACGGCCAGCGATAGTCGTAGTACTGCCCTGGAAAGAAAAACGCATTGGTGTAGCCGTCGCTTTCGGCCGGGGAGTGACCGTTGTGTTCGTGGGTGCTGATGGTGTGCAGGCCGAAACCCATGTTGGCCGACGGATCGATCGGCAAGGCGTTGTAGTGCCGCATCAATACCGGCTGGCCATACCGCACCATCAGGAGTTTTGGTGGAAAGGTGCCGTCGAAGGTCCACAGTGCATTGTGATTCTGAACTGGCATGCTGGGGTGGAACTTGGTGTCGATGCCTTTGGTAGTGCCCGTTGTGGTCGGAATGTCCGAGGTCTGGTAGTAGAGCCCGCCTGGCCCGAACTCACCAACGGCGTAGTTGTGCAATTGCCGGCGGTCACGCATGCCGCCATTGAGCTTGGCTCCCGCTTGCACGGTTTTGAAGGCGACCTGCGGGTAGAACTCGTTCCAACGTTGATGCGACCAGCCTTTTCCCGGTGGTCGGCCCTCGGCCGGAGAACCCACCGGATGGCGGTTGAGGAAGCTTTCGATTTGCGCCTTCCACGGGTTGCGGTCCAGCACGTTGGAGAACTGCGATGGAAACGGATACAGCCCGGGCTGGCGCATGAAGGCTTCCAATGCCGAACTCGAAGGGCCGCTGCGGGCGACACTGTCCGGGTCTTGCTGCGGCAATGGGCCGACGGTGGGTACCGGGAAGGTCAGTGGTGGTGCAGGCAGGGTCGGGTCGAGTTTTTCCGTACCGAACTCTTCGAACAGCAGCAATTGCTGGGTATAAGGCTGGGCGCCGAACAACGGGCTGGGCTTGCCGTTGGTAGGGAAATTGAACGAGGTCTGAACGCTCGGCGGCAACACGTTTTCGGCGCGCGGTGTGTTTCGGTCGCCGTACACGCCGTTGGGATAGGCGATAGCGCCCTGGTTGGCTTCGGACAGGCTTTTCAAGGCTTCCAACGCGGCTGCGGCTGCCACCGGATCGGCGGGCAGAGGGTAATACGCCGAGGGGTCTGTCGGTGGCGGCTCACTGACATCGTCGAGCGGTGTGGCGTTGGCCGTTGCCAAGGTTACGAGCATCGCGGAAGTCAGGCCTGCCCTGCGTAAACAGCTCATTGAGTGGATCTGTGGTGTTGCACGTTTCATTTGATTCCCCTCGCGTCATGCCTAATCGGCGAAACCCGCCATCCCGTTTGGGAACGACAGCTGCTGCGGTAGTGGGGAAAGTGCAACTGTTAGGCCATCATCTGGCAGAGAAGAAAAAGTGCTAATGAATTAGTAAGTTGTTTCAGAGTGTTTCTGCGCGTTTACAGAAAATGATGGGGCATATTCCACTGAATTGGTGGGGCTTCTTCAACCATTTGGGGGTAGTGCCCCATTTTTGGAAAAAATGATCGGCCTACACAGCGATCGGAGGAACTCTCCTTGAATTGTCCCGACGCTAGGACTACAAGCTCAATTGGAGCTGTGATTTATTGGCGAAATGAATTCGCGATTTTTTAGTCCGGCTCATTGCGCGCTGAAGATGACAGCCAGGTGTAACAGCTTTTTTCATGGATGGATTGATTTGCAAAACGTGCTTTGGCAATATCGGCGACCTGTGTTCCTCAGTCAGTTCTCCATCCCTCTCATTTGGGAACTGTGCAGTAGGGAATACAGGTAAGCCCGGCCCTGTGCCGGGTTTTTTATTCGTAGGAACCCTACTCGCTCAGCTAAGAGCCGCTCCTCCTATGGGGCAGTGAGGTACCAAGCCATAGACTTTGTCTGTTAAGAGGACAATGGTAATGCTTAGAGCAACAGGCGAGTAACCGACTCTGGTGGTGGCCCTCTCCCCCCCTAGGCCGACCTGATGTTTGGGTCAACACGTGATGAAGTCAGTAGTGGTACCGGAAAGTCCCCAAAGAACCACCTGCGAACGCTAGCCACGAGATTTAGCCGATCTGTTGCATCGACCGATTGAGTTCGCACTCATGACACGACAATGCCAAGTGCCACTTGTACAGGCTTGCTCCGAATTGATAATTCAAAGTCGCGACTCAAGCTGCGCCAATGGGTACCGATTTCGAAATGACAGGACGTATTCAATACTGCTATCTGCCTGTAGAAATTTTACGAAAAATTTGCGGGTTGTTGAGATTGAGCCTTCGATAATGCGCGGTGCAAATTTGGCAGGTTAATTTTATGTCCTTCGCAGCAATGAGGCTCATTGGCTTCATCTTAGGCGTTTTTCTGATTACGCTTGCCGTAAGCATGGTCATCCCCATGATCACACTGGTGGCCTATGAGCGCAGCGACGACCTATCGGCCTTTCTTTGGTCGAGTTTGATTACCTTCATCTGCGGTCTCTTGTTGATCGTGCGAGGGCGCCCAGAAACTGCTCAGCTTCGTCCGAGGGACATGTACCTTCTGACTACCGCTAGCTGGGTGGTGGTGTGTATTTTTGCAGCGTTGCCAATGGTGCTTATCAGCCACATCAGTTACACCGACGCCTTCTTTGAAACAATGTCCGGTATAACGACCACTGGCTCAACCATCCTGAGCGGCTTGGATACTGCTTCACCAGGGTTGTTGATGTGGCGATCAATGCTTCACTGGCTAGGCGGTATCGGCTTCATCGGTATGGCTGTGGCGATCCTTCCCCTGCTTCGAGTAGGTGGCATGCGTCTCTTCCAAACAGAGTCCTCGGACTGGTCAGAGAAGGTGACACCGCGCTCCCATATTGCAGCCAAGTACATCCTTTTGCTTTATCTGGGACTCACTGGAGCCGGGACTCTCGCCCTCTGGATCACCGGCATGACGCCATTTGAAGCAATCAATCATGCAATGTCCTTGATCTCCACTGGGGGATTCTCGACTTCGGACGCCTCACTTGGGCATTGGACGCAGCCCGCGATTCACTGGGTGGCGGTAATTATCATGATTCTGGGTAGCCTACCCTTTACGTTATATGTCGCAACATTGCGCGGCCACCGCCGTGCGCTACTCAAGGATCACCAGGTACGAGGATTTGTTTGCTTCCTGATCGTTACTTGGTTGGCAGTGGGTACGTGGTTGTGTTTTCACAGCGATTACAAATGGTGGGATGCATTTCGTATCGTGGCGATCAATGTGACCTCGGTCGTCACGACCACGGGAGTTGCGGTGGGTGATTACACTCTGTGGGGCAGCTTTGCCGTTTTGCTCTTTTTCTACCTGACCTTCGTCGGTGGGTGCTCAGGCTCTACGGCGGGTGGGCTTAAAATCTTCCGCTTTCAGGTGGCTGCCGCGTTGCTCGTGAGTAGCTTGAAGCAACTGATCCATCCCCGAGCAGTCATTCAAAAAAAGTACAACGGACACCCCATTGATGAGGAGATTTTTCGCTCGGTTTTGACCTTCTCATTTTTCTTCACCATCACCATCGCAATTCTGGCCTTGGGGCTGGCAATGATCGGTCTTGACTGGACGACGGCGCTGAGTGGGGCCGCTACAGCAGTGTGCAATGTTGGCCCTGGACTGGGAACGATCATTGGACCGGCAGGCAATTTTGCTTCGCTACCGGATGTGGCGAAGTGGTTGCTGACCGATGGTATGCTCCTCGGAAGGCTGGAAATACTGACGGTGCTGGTGATCGTGACGCCAGTCTTTTGGAGGTACTGATCGATTTTTTTTGAGCCAGCGGGACATTTATCAAGCCGTCGGTGCCCGGCTGGAAATGTACCGTTTGCTTTAAGGAAACATACTGCTTTGCCTCAATACTCGGATTCTGCAATCGTCCAGATGGTTGGCCTTGATTCACTGATTGATGCTAGGCAAACTGGACAAAGACCAAAGGAATTGGTTCCCCTTTGACAAAAAGCCCGCCAAGTGTGGGCTTTTTGCCGTCTGAACATCTGTTAAGCCCGATGCAGTAACCTTCATGAACTGGGAAGCTAAAGTGGAAAGTTAACTCATGTCCAACCAGTTTGGCAGCACAAGGGAAATCCAGGGTACGTAGGTAATCAGAATCAGAAACAGCAGCAGGATCATCAACCAGGGCATGGCGGCCCTTACGGTGGCAGGCAGTGTCATACCGGTCACCGCTGAGGTGACGAACAGGTTCAAGCCCACCGGCGGTGTGATCAGGCCAATCTCAAGATTGACCACCATAATAATGCCCAGATGAATTGGATCGATACCCAGTTTGATGGCTATGGGAAAGAGGATCGGCGCCAGAATAAGAATGATGGCCGACGGTTCCATAAAGGCGCCCGCAATTAGTAGCACGATGTTCACCACCAGCAGAAACATGACGGGCGTCAGGCCAGCCTCGATCACCCAGGCGGTAATCTGTTGGGGTAGCTGTTCAGTGGTCAGCACATGGGCGAAGAGCATGGCGTTGGCGATGATGAACATCAGCATGATGCTCAACTTGGCAGAGTCCAGCAGGACTTTCGGGGTTTCACGAAACGTCAGGTCCTTGTAAACGAACAAGGCGATAAAGGCTGAGTAAACCGCCGCCACCGCCGCCGCCTCGGTCGGCGTAAACATCCCTGAGTAGATGCCGCCCAGGATGATCAGCATAAGCAGCAGACCCCAAATCGCCTTGCGTGCGGTGCCGAGCAATTCACGCAATGTCGCGCGGGGCAGCGCGGGCAGGTTTTTCTTAACGGCGACAATATAGATTGCCACCATCAGCGCAGTACCCAACAACAAACCTGGCACCACACCAGCCATGAACAGCTTACCGACGGAGGTCTCGGTCGCGGCGGCATAGACCACCATCACGATCGAGGGCGGAATCAGGATGCCTAGGGTCCCGGCGTTGCAGATGATCCCCGCGCCAAAGGCCTGCGGATATCCGGAGCGGACCATGCCGGCGATGGCAATCGAACCCACGGCCGCCACCGTCGCAGGACTCGAGCCGGAAAGAGCGGCAAACAGCATGCAGGCCAATACGGCGGCAATCGCCAGTCCACCGCGAATATGCCCGACACAGGCGTTGGCAAAATCGATCAACCGGCGTGCCACGCCACCGGTGGTCATGAAGGCACCAGCGAGCAGGAAAAACGGAATGGCCAACAGCGTGTAATGCTCCGAGGTCTCGAACAGCTTGATCGCCAGCGAGCGCACTGAATCGGGGCTAAAGAAAATGATGGTCAAGGAGCCGGCGAGACCGAGGGAAATGGCGATGGGAACGCCGATGAACATCAGGACGAAGAGGGCCACGAACAAGAAAGCAATAGTCATGACTTGTCATCCTCGTGCTCGGCGAGTTTCAACGCATCAGCGGCTTCGTCGGCCAAGCCCAGGCCGGTTTGGCGGTTCTGAAGGATGCGCACGAAAATTTCAGCGAAACGGATGAAAACCAGGGCGAAACCCAAAGGAACGATCAACCCGATATGCCATTGCATGATGCCAAAATGGCCCAGATCCTCGGCGCCGATGCCTGCAATCATCAACGTTTGAATCCATTCGAAGCTGGCGACGCTGAGCAGCCCTGCATAGAACAGGCAGCACAGGCAGGCCACGATACCTATGTACTTTTGCACCGATCGGCTGGTCAGCCTGACGAGTGCGTCAACACCGATATGCCCGGCCGTGCGCACGCCATAGGCCAGACCGAAAAAGATCAGCCAGCCAAACAGGGCCTTGGTCAGTGCTGTGCTCCAGGTCATCGCCTGAGCCATTCCCATGATTTCGTCGCCAATGGCGAACAGCGGGGCGCTTGCACCTGGCCAGCGATCGGCAAGCCAGTAAAAAAGGCTGTAGAAATTATTAAGGATCACATAAACGAAAGTGACCAGAGTCATGGCGGCCAGAAGGAAGACGATAAAGCCCTCCTCGAAGTGTTCCCAGATTCGCCGAAGCGCTTTCATGGTGGCATCCCACGTCGAGTGACGACTGGCAGGCGCCGCCACGGCGGCACCTGCCTTGCGATTACTGAGCCTTATTGGCGGTTTCGGCTGCGGAGATCAGTTCAGGGCCGATATCGCCTTCGAACTTCTTCCATACCGGCTTCATCGCTATACGCCATTGCTCGCGCTCTTCGGGTGTCAGAGTAATGATTTCAGTGGTTTTGGCCGCGAGTATGCGTTGCTTGTCGCCTTCGTTTAGTTGCTCCGCTTCCTTGTTAACCTGCGCTGTGACTTCCACAACGATCTTGTCCAGTTCGCTGCGAACGTCTGGCGGCAAGCCGTTCCAGAATTTGGTGTTGGTGATCAGCATGTAGTCCAGTACGCCGTGGTTGGATTCAGTGATGTACTTCTGCACTTCATACATTTTCTGGCTGTAGATATTCGAGTAGGGGTTCTCCGCGCCGTTGACAACACCAGTCTGCAGGCCCTGATAAACCTCGGCAAAACTCATCTTGCGCGGATTGGCGCGCACAGCCTTGAACTGCTCTTCAAGCACGGCAGATGCTTGCACCCGGAACTTCAGGCCACGGGCATCGGCGGGGACACGCAGTGGCTTATTGGCCGACAGTTGCTTCATCCCGTTGTGCCAGTAGGCCAGGCCGGTGATGTTCTTGCTCTCCATGGACTTGAGCAGCCCTTGGCCCTGCGGGCTCAACTGGAAGCGGTTGACGGCAGCGATGTCATTAAAGAGGAAGGGCAGATCGAATAGTTGGAGAGTCTTTGTGTACTGTTCGAACTTGGCTAGAGAAGGCGCAATCATCTGCACATCCCCCAGTAACAACGCTTCCATCTCCTTGCCGTCACCAAATAGTGAAGAGTTGGGATAGACCTCGACCTTGACCTTGCCGGGCAGGCGTTCCTCTACCAGTTTCTTGAAAAGCAAGGCGCCTTGGCCCTTGGGCGTCTGTTCAGCGACCACATGCGAAAATTTGATAATTATCGGATCTGCCGCCATGGCCGCGTTCATTGTGCTTAACGCAAGAGCGCAGGCGAGTGCTGTACATAGAGATTTGAACATCGGTGGGATTCCTCTTGTTTTTGTTTTTCGAATGGCTTGATGCCTTGAGCACATTCGTGTGTCGGGACAGGAGGAAGTCTAGGCAGAAAACCATCAGGTGGAGGGTAATAACCAGAAAGGCAGCAAACTGCTGGTAGATGGCCAGATTTCCAAACCTGACTTTATGGATTTTTTGCTGCTGATTGGATGCCTGAATGGATGACTGCTTTTGGCCGATTCTGTTGAAAAAGTTGGCCATGGTTTCCGCACTGAAAAGTACACGTCCGAGATTGAAATCTTTACTTTCAGCAGAGGTCTGTCACGAATAGGAGGGGGGATGCTTGCCCGTTTTATAAACTAATGACTTCATTTTATTTTCTAATGATCACTGAAGGAAAGGTAGGTAGTAATTTCAATATGCTGTGTAAACCAAAAGTTTATAGTGCCACGTTTGGAAACCTTCAGGCGTATCGAGTGCTTTGTGCAGCTTCCCCAAGATTGCTTGATGCTTGAGCGTTACCAACTGAGGCCAAGAGTGACGCTAGGCGTGAGGTGTGCTTGCGAGTGGGTTTGTTAAGGCACCGCGGGAACTCGTCTATCAATGGCCCGACTCACGACGTAGGCCTTTCAGATTAGGCGCCGATGGTGCCGTTTTAGGTTAGCGACACGGCTGGCATTGGTTGGCTGGTTTCATTTTTAATGAATTCGGTTTTATTTCTAATGAATTTCGACGCCCAGCGCCGAAGATCTCTCAAAACAGGAACAGTGCGGCAATTTGCCGCGACGAGTACACGCCCCAAAAAAAGGGGAGGGTAAGCGATCCAACTTGGAAATTATTCTGACGCGCGATAGTCAGTGCCCGCGTATGTACTGTTCCAGTTGCTCGATCAATTGGTCCTGTTCTGCAATCATTGCTTTGACGATATCGCCAATGGATAACAGACCAATCAGCTGATTTTCGTGTACGACTGGCAAGTGTCGAAGATAGCGGTCGGTGAGTAGCGACATGCATTCGCGGATTGTTTGATTCGGTTCGACGGTCAGCACTGGTGAACTCATGATGCTAGCCACTTGAGTTTCAGTTGATGGGTGCCCATGGCGATGGACCTTGCGCACATAATCACGCTCGCTGACGATACCAACCAATCGCCCGTTCTCGATCACAGGCAAGGCGCCGATGTTACGCAAAGCCATCATGCTCAATGCATTATCAATGGTTGTATGAGGCGCAATAGTATAGATGTTGTGCTTCTGTTTGGAGGTGAGTAACTGTGCTACGGTTTTCATCGAGATCTCCATCTTCGCTTATTGTTGGCTGGAAGCAAGCGTCCAATTTGAGTTGGTATATTTTGGTTTTCGCGGAGAAGAAACCCCACGCGGAGTCTGAGAACTTAGTCTGGAGTAAGCAATTGCATAGTTACCAAATGATGCAAGTACGAAGATATCTTTCCTCGATTAACTCCACCATATCGCACCTCATTACCCTCGATCAGCGTTCAAAAACGCCACCACTCGTGCGTTGAAATTTGCGCCGATGAGACCGTCTGGATAAAGTAGACCAAGGGCTGGGGTCAATCCGGATACCGATCGAGACGACATCTTTCATGTTGGCCAAGATACGGTGCTAAATACTGCGCCTCGTTCGCCCCCGTCTGCCGAGGTAACCGGGATAAAAGGTGGCCGAATCTCATACCACAGGGATCAGTGGATCGGCCGCAGCCAAGGCTGTGGCACGATCAGCCGCCGGCGGGTAGATCCACTGCGTGTTGATCTGGGTCTTGAGTTCTTTGGCGTCCTGCTTAATCAGTTTTAGCTGGTGGTCCCAACCTTCAGTGAACACTGCCCCCCACGCGCCCAGATCCACACAGGTCACGTACTTGGGCTGACGGTAAGTGGTCGGAATTACACCCAACAGATCGGCGGCGGCATTGTTTCCAGCATGTCGGCCTAGGGCAATCGCATGCTGACAGGACATCGCCGAGAAGTTACCAATATCGTCAGTGGCGGCATATGCAACGTCGCCGGCGGCAAATATATCCTCTTGGCCCAACACCTTCAGGTTTTGATCGACATGGAGCCGCCCCTGGGCGTTACGCGCACCTGTCAGTTGCTCGGCCAGTGGGCTGGCGCGAAAGCCCACGGTCCAGATCACAGTCCTGGCTTCGATCCGCTGGCCATTGGCGAGGGTTATGCCGTGCGCATCGACCGACGAAACGGTGGCGTTCAGAACCCACTCGACGCCCAGATGCTCGGATGCCTCGGCAATCACAGGCCGAATGCTTTCGCCCATGGCAGCCGCAATCTGAGGAGCCCTGTCCACGACTATCACCCGCACATCAGTATTGTCGCCCAATGCGGCGCGCAGGCGCGCGGGCATCTCAGTTGCGGTTTCAATACCCGTGAAGCCGCCACCGGCAACAACGACTGTGTTCCGAGCGACGCTATAGGATTGGTTCTTGAGGGTGTTGAGGTGCTTCTCCAGGTAGGCTGCCTCTTCGATCTGATCCACATCGAAGGCGTACTCGTGTATGCCACCTACTTCAGGACGAAAGAGTTGGCTGCCTGTTGCCAGCACCAGTCGGTTGTAACGCAATACGCCCGGGTTGCCAAACTCGCTGCAGTAGCCGACGGTTTTTTCCTGCTCATTGATGCTATTGGCCGAGCCCTTAATGAAGCGCACTCCCACCGCCTCGAACAGTTCATCCAGTGGCGCGAACATCTTATGGACATCGGCTTCATAAAAGCGCGGACGAATCCGCAGTTCGGCCTGGGGAGCGAGTACAGTAATTTGCACATCATGACGATCATGTATGTTTAACTGCCGAGCAGCGCTCAATGCGCTCCAGACTCCTCCGAATCCTGCGCCAATAACCACAATATGTTGTTTCATGAACTTGATCCCGTAGACATACCGATAGGAAGCTCATCTTAATGTAGCGCTGCCTATCCTATAGGCCATAAAACCCTGAGTTTCGGCCAGCTTCGAATGTCTAGGCATTCCCGTACGGGATCGATGACTGGTCAGTCAGACTTCGTGAAACGGCTGCGATAGTCCCGGGGGGAGATGGAAAGATTGCGATGGAAGGTGCTGCGCATCCTTTCTTCGTCGCCAAAGCCACACAGGCGTGCGATCTGATCAATGTTGCGCGGGGAGTTCTCCAGCATCCGTCTTGCGGCCTCCAGACGAAACAGTTCGATGGACTTGGCCGGAGTGCGGCCAGTTCTGAGCTTGTAGACCCGGGCGAAGTTGCGCTGGCTCATTCGCGCTCGCTCGGCCAGGCGCTCGACAGTGAGTGTTTCGTCGCCCAGGTTCTGTTCAAGCCACAGGTGCAGGTGCTCGAAGACTGCACCGTCTTTGGACTGAGATTGCAGCAACTGGCTGTACTGTGCCTGGCCGCCGGGGCGTTTGAGATACACCACCAGTTCCCTAGCCACTTGCATGGCCACTTCGCGACCGCAGTCGGCTTCCACAAGCGCCAGAGCCAGATCGATACCGGCGCTCACCCCAGCCGAGGTCCAAACTGAACCCTGTTGGATAAAAATCGCGTCGGCATCGACGTCGATCGACGGGAAGCGTTGCTTGAGCGTGTCGCACATTGCCCAGTGAGTGGCTGCGCGCAGGCCTTCAAGCAATCCAGCCTTGGCCAGCAGGAAAGCACCGCTGCACACCGAGGCAGTACGTTTGGCTTGGTGCGAGGTGGTGCGCAGCCAATTTACAAGGTCTTCATAGTCGTCCAGGGTTTGGAAAATATCAGGAGCGCCAGGGACGATGAATGTGTCGATCGTCAACTCGGTCAACTGATCCAGCCGTGAGGTTTCCATGGTTAAGCCTTCGGCCGTCTGGATCAGGCCGCCATCCAAGCTAGCGGTATGTAACTGGTAGCCTGGCAAGCCGCGCTCAAGCATCGCTTTGGAGGCGGTCCAGAACACCGTCTGGGCTCCGGTCAAATCAAGCAGTCCGACTTTTTGATAGGCGACGAATACTACCTGCCGAGGTAGCTCCAAGGGAAAGGGGGGAGGGGCGTGGACCACTTCAAACATCGATCGTGTGTTTGACGTTTGCTCTTGTCGGGGACCAGTCATTGCTATTTGTACCATGCCTGTTCAAACGGAGTGCCGGAATAAGCTCTGCACGCAGGCTTGTCAAGGGAATGGCTATAGATGGTAGGTGGTAGGCGTGAAGTGACCTATGACCGATGCAATCGATATGTGGCTGAAAATCAGGGTCATATGTCATGGCAGGCACTTTCAGGGCGTCATAGTCTTGTTCGCGATACAAAAGCACTGAACGCTGAATTTTGATCTGTTGCGGGTACTCAATCTTTATAAAACTTACGCCGGACTAGCGGGTAAATTGCTGTTTGGCGACGTGATATGCAACATTCGTAGTCGCACCGTGAGCATATTGTTTACGCTTCATCAATGAAGGCGGGCGTAGTTATCGGTGGGTGAATACTTGGAGTGAAAGTTTAGAAGGGAGTGCTGGAGTGTGTGTTTTTTATATTAACCAGATAGTAAGCATATTATATGCTGTTACATAAAAATAACCCATAGTAATTACTCACCTTAAATGGCTGTATTTCGATCTATCAGGAGCCTCTACGTGGCTGACAATTCTTCACTTTCAGTTGACGAGTCTATGCGTCGAAACCTTTTGCTGGGCGGCTTGGCTATTGCGGCCGCGGCGGCCCTGCCGACCTCTGCGTCAGCGCAGACTTCCGCCAAAACCGCTTCGTCCAACGTTAAAGGAAAGCAGAGCATGGGCACAATCATTACCGAAGAGGGTGTCGAACTGTACTATAAGGACTGGGGCCCGAAGGATGGCCCGGTCGTTACCTTGAGCCACGGCTGGCCGTTGAACGCCGACAGCTGGGACTACCAGGCCTACTTCCTGGCTTCCCAAGGTTTCCGCGTGATTGCCCATGACCGTCGCGGCCACGGCCGCTCGAGCCAGCCATGGGAGGGTAACGACATGGACCACTATGCCGACGACCTGGCCACGGTCATCAACACCCTGGACCTGCGCAACGTGACCGCTATCGGCTTTTCCACCGGGGGTGGTGAAGTGGCGCGCTATATCGGTCGCCACGGCACCACCCGCGTCGCGAAAATCGGTCTGATCTCGGCCGTGCCCCCCCTGATGCTCAAGACCCCTGCCAACCCGGGCGGTTTGCCCATAGAAGTGTTCGATGGCATTCGCGCCGGCATGCTGGCCGATCGTTCGCAAACCTTCAAAGACATCCCGAGCGGGCCGTTCTACGGCTTCAACCGTACGGGCGCCAAGGTTTCCCAAGGCATGATCGATTCCTGGTGGCGGCAGGGAATGACCGGTGGCTTCAAAAACACCTTCGACTCGGTGAAAGCGTTTTCCGAATCCGACTTCACCCAGGACCTGAAAAAATTCGACAAGCCGACCCTGATCATCCATGGCGATGACGACCAAATCGTACCAATCGACGCGGCGGGCCGTGCTTCGAAGAAACTGGTGCCGCACGCGCTGTTGAAAGTGTATCCGGGTGCGCCGCACGGTCTGACCGAAACCCATAAAGACCAATGCAACCAGGATTTGCTGGCCTTCTTGCGTAGCTGATCTGCCGCATCAACACTCTTATCGGTTCCCGCCTCAAGCTGCGGTGACGCTTGGTTCATCCTACCAAAGGTGGATGAATGCGTAAGGTACGATGGTCTGGAAGAACACATCGATTTGAAGCCTCTCGTCGTCACCCGCAGCTTTTTTATAAGGCCACACTATCTAGAAATCCCTAATGACTCTGCCATTCGAACCAGGTCAGCAAACGACTTTGCGTGCATTTTTTTCATTGCATGTGCGCGGTGAATTTTCACGGTGATCTCGCTCAGGTTCATCTGGCCGGCAATTTGCTTATTCATCAGACCTTTGGCTGCAAGGGCCATTACCTCTTTTTCACGCGCTGTCAGCGATTGGTAGTTCGAATGCAAGTCTGAAAGCTGGTGTTCGACTTCCCGGCGTCTGACATCGTCCTGAAGTGCGGCTGACACCGCGTCCAATAGATCCTGTTCACGGAACGGTTTTGCCAGAAAATCCACGGCACCAGCTTTCATTGCCTTAACGGACATCTCGATGTCCCCGTGGCCGGTGATGAAAATAATCGGAATATTTACGTTTGATTCAACCAACTGACGTTGGAAGTCCAGACCGCTATTACCTTGAAGTCGTACATCAAGTACTAAACAGCTGGCGCCATCTGTCTTCGGTTGCTGAAGAAATTCCGCACTGGACGCGAACGTCTCAACTCGTATCCCGGCAGACCGCAAAAGACTACTTAATGCGTCGCGTATGGAGGCATCGTCATCCACCACGAACACCATCGAACCTTTACTGCCCGGCTCATTGGATGGGGGATTGCCATTCATGCACGATCCTCTTTGGTAAATTTGGAGTAAAAAAAGTATAGCACAGCGCCTTGGTCGTGTTGAGAAGCACGCATGAACGGCTGTAACTGCCTGGGAGGCTTGGCAGGTATTAGGCAGTAAAGAGTGGTTCCAGAGTTGAAATCATAGAGAAAAGATAACGTGGGCAATGTAGGTAGGCATTGACTTGAGCGCTGTAACTTTTTCCACTGATGCACCAGCTGCAAAAATGCTCGCAGTTATTCGATAGGATTTTGTATTGGCTCTCGCCGATTCTTGAGCGCGCACGATTGGCGATTTCATCGCTGGAATATTCGCATTGTTCTTGAAACATCCAGACTGACTTGCCGTTGGCGAAGCTTTCAAGATCAGTTACTTCGATGGGGCCGGACTTGAGTGAACTGCTGAATCCAGAGTAGTGAGCAACGTCTCCGTCGCCAAGATGAATTCCGTGATGTATATAGAACTTGCGAGAGCTAATCAAATGTGCGCCGACAGGCAAGTTGTCCGCTGCCTGTTCGATACTTACTAGCTTTAATGAAGAGCTAAATAAATTTTTTGGCGGTTTGCTGCTGTTGCGGAGCGCGGCGGATAGGGGGTTCTCAATCATCAGGGCATGCAAGTGGCTGGAAATTCCTGCGATTATTAGGATAATGCAGATAGATATTGTTGAGTGGAGTGATGCAAAGCCGTCTGTCACTCTGGTTGTTATAGTGCTCATGATAAAATTCTCCGCAACCCTTAATATCTAATATATTGCATGGGTTGCGGAATTTCATTTGTACACACGATTACTTTAATTGACTACTTAATATGCTTCATCTAAACCTAAGTATTAAGCGAACTTCCGAACATCAGGAAAAAGGGCATGCCGGAGCCAGTAATGACCGTGGTTTTACGCAACGGGGAGAGTGAATTAAAGGGGCGGCAAAAATCTGGTCGGAGCTTGCCCAAGCGAACCCTGGCCCATAGGTTTTTCAGACCTACATTTCCTGCATCAATCCGTTGGCGACGATGATTTGATCATCTGTTTCACGTTGTGGTCAGGCCGCGGCCAGAGCCATGGGCTGCTCCTGTTGCTGGCCGAGATAACGACAGAAGCACGAGCGTAACCAACTTTCACCTGGGTCATTGTGAACTGCGCCGCGCCAGGCCATGGACAGGTCCGGTGTCGGCAGTTCCAATGGAGCAAACTCGGCGCGTATTCCTTCTAGCCGCACCATGGCCTGGGCGACGTAGTCCGGTACGATGGCAACCATGTCGCTTCCAGCGAGCAAAGAAGGCAAGGCGCTGAACTGTGGTACCGCCAGCACCACCTTGCGTTGCCGCCCGACCAGACCCAGCGCATGGTCGGCATCGTCGATGACATTCCCCATCGAGGACACTACAACATGAGGCCGTTTGCAGAAATCATCCAACGCCAAGGGGCCGGGGACCGCATCGGCTCGTAGTAGCACTGGATGCATCGGTCGCAGGCTCTTGCAATGGGCACTAGCCGGCAACTCCCGGGCAAGACTGATACCCACGGAAATTTCACCGGAGGCGAGCAGTTGGGGCAATTGCCGTTGGTCCACTCTGTGTACCACTAGGATGATGTTCGGCGCCTCATCCCGTAAGTGCTTCATCAAGCGTGGAAGCAGCGCGTACTCGACATCGTCAGAGAGTCCGACGTGGAATGACTGGTCACTGGTAAGCGGATTGAACGTCTGGGTACAGCTCAAGGCGATGGCGATGCTATCCAGGGCCGGCGCCAGCCGCGCGTGGATCTCCTCTGCTCGCGCAGTCGGCTCCATCATGCCGCCAGTGCGGATGAACAGCGGATCATTGAACATTGAACGCAGTCGCCCGAGGGCGCTGCTGATAGTGGTCTGGCAAACGAACAGCCGCTCTCCGGCCCGTGTAACGTTGCGCTCACGCATCACAGTTTCGAAGACAACCAGCAGATTGAAGTCGGTATGTCGCAGTTCATTTCTGTTCATCATGTTCGCCGCCTAGGCGTAAGACCGCCCGGGAAAGTGGATATTGAGCAACAACTCGCTGCGCTTCCAATGTCATCGGATGCCAACGATACAGCTTCAGCTTATGCAAGCCGGGGCGAGACGTCACTTGTACCTGGGTTCAGCCGAAGTATCCCTTGGTTGCGTGCCCTTGTACGTGGGTATGCCCTATTAAAGGACGCGGAATCGAATGGCACATGATATCGACGGCACTTGAGAGCGGGCGGTGATGGAGCAGGAAAATGACCTCAGGCAATTTCATCGAATTGGTGCGGCTTGTATCAATACTTTAATCTTAGCGACCTATACATAGGTATACTTTTACATGTGATAAGATCGCGTATGTTGTAAGTACTGTGCAGTCACGAACGACCAAGATAATGCAAGGCACTCAGATACTCAATACGACGATTATTGCAATTGTTGATGATGACGATTCCATTCGGACAGCGCTGGAAGGCCTATTGCGGTCCAGCGGTTATAAAACTCGAACATATTGCAGTGCTCTGGAGTTTCTCAACGGTAACAGTCCCGCTGAAATACACTGCCTGATTTCCGATATCCAGATGCCGGGAATGAGCGGTGTAGAGATGCATGAGCAGCTCGTTGCGATGGGCTTCCAAATCCCCACTATATTTATCACCGGATATCTTGGAATGGCACCAAGCCTTAGCGCCGATGCTCCGACTTTGGTTGCCTGCCTGCAAAAACCATTTGACGCCAACAGGCTGCTGAGCTGCATCGAAACCGCCGTTGGCCACCGGCATTGAGAGAACTCTGGAAGTTTCTCGCTGCACCCGATATACACCTTGGTATAGGTCCCTGCCACTGATGTATGGTTTCGCTGAGCCGAAGTAGCAGTGTGCTTTGGAGAATCCATTGATAATATGTACTCACAGCGGACGACTCGCTGCAAAGATTCCCGTGATCTGACAATCGAACCTGAACGAGGGGGCCGTGACAGCATGGCGGACTCCCGCATAGCGACGCCGCGACTTTTTGAGTGAGCTATCTATGTTCGCCTTCTTTGAATCACCCCAACGCGTCCAGAAACTGGCCAGCCACTTAGTTATATGCGCAATGGCGATGCTGGTAATCGGGTCCCTGCTGGCCTACAGCCTTAGTGCCCACATCTCGATAACCTGCCGGGTGCTTGGCCCACCTGGATCTGGTGATCGATCTGGGGCGAACTTCTACCAAAATCAGCTACATGTCACGCCTGCAAACGCAAAGGCGCCTCAAGATGCACAAGCGAACTGCAGCGTTTCGAACCCTCTGTACCGGGTGCGCGCAACCTCTCAGGTTTCACCCGGCGGCCCAAAAGCACTACATGCTGGCGGACCTTTCTTTAACTAGCAGGGTGTCGTCGGCTCTCGGTATGATGTTTTTTGGTAATTCCAGTCACTTGACTGGGATCAAAGCGGGCTTGTTTGCATCCTTCAGAAGAAAGACCACAAACTTGGCGTGCCCGTCCTGGCTGGCATTGCTTCCAACCGTGTGCACGTCCTTCGGTCCTTCGTGGAAGGTTTGCCCAGGCGTCAGCGTGACCTCCTTACCTCCGGCCACGCTCATGACGATGGTGCCTTCGAGCACATAGATGAAGCCCATGGGCGTCATGACGATGTACCGGGTCGGCACCGCCGGGTGGATAATCCACGGTAAGCATAAGCACTTCCTTGCCAGTGTATACGGGTAGCACCTGGGTCATCACCGTATTGACCCAGCGGTGGCGGCCTTGTCCTGGGCCATGACTAGCCCGCTGAAAAGCAGGGGGAGCAGGGCGAAGAGATGATGGATTTGCATGTGGCTCTCCTCATCTGAAATGTCTGGAACACAGCTGATACCAGCCTGTTGGCTAGGGCGTTGCGGCAGAGCGCTTGAGCCATGTCTCGCAGTGGTTCGCACCGAGATAGGATTGGCACCGGGGGTCAGTGACTGGTCATCGATCGGCGCGCCGAAGTAAGTGGCCGCAGTGTCTGCGATTACTTCTCGCGGGTCATCCTTGTGTTCCAGGTAAGCCCGGTTACCTCTGCCATCTGATTACGGGGTGATTGCACGGCAATCTTCGCCAGTGCCGCCGCGACATCGGCCGAGGAGACCGGCTGAAAGGCGGCGGCGGACAGGCGAATACGGTTGCTTCCCTGCACACCGGATTCGGCAATTGCGCCGATGAACTAGAAGAACTTCGTAGCCCACAGGATGGAGTTGGGCATGCCCGAGTCCTTGATCAGCTTCTCCTAGGCCATCTTGGCCCGGAAGTAGCCACTGTCGAGCATCCGCACGGTGCCCACCACGGACAGGGCGACATGGTGTATCACTCCGGCAGCCTTCTCCGCAGAGAACAGGTTACGCCCGGATTTCTTGAAAAATTCCAGCGCAGGCGTCCTCGAACGCGGCGAGTTATCGACATCGACCACTACCTCGGCACCCGTCAGCGCCGCCTGAAGGCCCTCTCCATTAACTGCATTGACGCCGGTGCTTGGTGCGCCTGCCAGGAAATCATGGCCTTGCTGGCGAAGGTTGTTGCAGAGCTGAGTCCCAATCTGGCCAGTTCCGCCAATAACGATAATTTTAATGGGAATGCCTCCAGTATGAGGGTGCATCTGTCGGCGTGTGGCGAGCGCACGGCATCTCAACCTGGCACTCGCGTTGATTGGCTGGCGACAATCACAACGTTCGTCATGGGGCATGTTGGGTATTGCCGCAACGCCAGTGATTCGCATTGAGGATCTAGTCAGAACTCGAGGTTTAATTCAGTCAAGGACATAGAGCGTGGGATTAAGGCCGTATTACGGAGTGCGCCGATCAGAGAGAAGACAGCGGGATTTATCGTTTCAAAATTCGGAACCCTACGTACAAGCCCAGCGCCTTCTCAGCCAGCTTGAAGGCTCATATGCTTGAGCCACGTCCAGGGAAGTCAACAGAAACGGGAAGATTTTAGACGCAAATAAAACCGAAACAGCTTAGACACCCATCTAATAATAAGGAGACGAAAACGATGCCGACCAGCCCGTTCATTGATGATCTGATACGCGACCGTCGCACGAAGCGTGGTTTTCTGGATCAGCCAGTGTCGATGGAAATGGTGAAGGACATCCTTTCAGCGGCAAAGTATGCGCCTAGTTCGAGTAACAGCCAGCCGTGGCGCTGTTATGTTATAACTGGTGAGGCGCGCGAGCGCGTTACTACGGCCGCGGTGGAGGCGTACCGCGGAGCACCCGAAGGCCTGAAGCCGGAGTATTCATTCTTTCCTCAACCACTGCATGAACCCTATGCGACCCGTTTCAATTCGTTTCGCGGACAACTGGGCGACGCTCAAGGATGCTGCCGAAGTGATATAACCGGGCGGCGTCGAGACGTCGAGCGCCAGTTCCGTTTTTTCGACGCGCCGGTAGGCCTCATTTTCACGATGGATCGCCGTCTGGAATGGGCCAGTTTCATTTGCTATGGCTGCTTTCTCCAGAACATCATGCTGGCAGCCAAGGGTCGTGGTCTCGATACTTGCCCTCAACAAATATGGTCCCTGCAGCACCCGGTGCTGCGCACTGAACTCAACCTTCCTGATGATCAAATGGTGGTAGCGGGGATGTCGCTGGGCTGGGCCGACAATAGCCTGGCAGAGAACCAGATGAGTATTTCCAAGGTGGAACTGGAAGAGTTCACCACCTTCGTCCACGAATAGTTTCAGCAATTACCAGGTAATCGCCAGCCGCGCTGACAGCCGTGGTGGCTTTGCTCGGCCCAAAAAAACTGGAGAACTATATGTCAACCATAAAAGGCTTTCACCATCTGACTGTCGGCGTCGCCGGAGCGCAGGAGGATGTTGACTTCTACGTGAAGTTGCTGGGCCAGAGCCTGATCAAGAAGACGGTTCTGCTTGACGGTGACGAACCCATCTACCATTTGTATTACGGCAACTCCCGAGGGGATGTGGGTACGCTTGTTACATCTTTCCCCTTCAAGCAAAGAGGCGTGAAAGCTCGCCCGGGTTCTGGCCAGATCAGGGTCATCAACTACTCAGTTCCCAGGCACTCCCTGGATTTCTGGCGGGCTCGCTTCGCCATCAAAGGCGTCCCGTTCGACCGTGAAGTGGTGTCGCGTTTCGGCGAAACGCGCCAGCGTTTTCAGCATCCGTGCGGGATCGAGTTCGATCTCGTGGCCACTGATCAGGACACGCGCCCAGCGTGCGTCGCCAGTGATATTCCAGAAGAGTTCGCCATCCGCGGCGTGCACAGCATCACGCTGTCGCTGCGAGAAGTGGCTGAATCAATCATTTTTATGAAGGACGCTCTTGGATTCCGCCATGCAGCTGAAAATGGCCCTTACCACCGCTTTGAAACAGCCAGTGGCGCACCGGGAACGATCGTCGAATTCCTGCATGAACCCGATCGCCTGCAAGGCTCGTCAATCTACGGTGAAGGTACGATCCATCACGTCGCTTTCGCCGTGGATAACATCGAGCAGCAAATGGCGTTGAAAGAGAAGTTGATGGCGATGGGGCATATCGATACCTCCGAATCAGTGCATCGGAATTACTTCCGCTCCATGTATTTCAAAATGCCGGGCGGGGTGATGTTCGAGGCGGCTACCACCGACATCGGCTTTGCCATCGACGAACCGCAAGACCAGCTTGGTTCCGAGTTCCAGCTTCCATCCTGGCTCAGCGAGCGCAAAGACGAGTTACTCGCCCGGCTAGAGCCGATTTCCGTATAGGCCTCGGTAACGCAGCTGCCAACATGCCCGCGACGTTGGCTCAGCGTCGCGGTTCACACCCGTAAAACAAAGGTTCCATCATGTCAAAACCAAAAGTCCTGATTGTTTTTTACTCTCGTGCAGGTTCCACAGAAATTCTCGCCAACGCGATTGCCCAAGGCGCCATTGCGGAAGGCGCCGAAGTTCGGCTGCGCCGGGCTCGGGAACTGGTTAGCCACGAAGTCATGCTGCAAGCACCCGGCTGGCTCGATAGTGCAGAGGCCATGAATAAGAAGTACGACAGGCCATCCGAAGCTGACGCCGAATGGGCCGACGCCATCATCTTCGGTACACCAACGCGGTTTGGTTCCATAGCCTCTGAGCTGAAGGCGTATATCGATGGCCTTGGCGGCTTGTGGTTTGCAGGCAAGCTCAATGGGAAAGTGGGTTCAGTGTTTGGCGCGACATCCTCCAAACATGGCGGTAACGAAGCGACCCTCTTGTCTATCTATGGTCCGATGGCCCATCTTGGCCTCATCATCGTGCCGCTCGGCTACGCAGATCCGGCAATGTTCAAGGCTGGTACTCCGTATGGCGCAACCCATGTGTCAAATCAAGACACCTTGATTCCGGATTCTGACCATTTGGCAGTCGCGCAATTCCAGGGTAGGCGAGTCGCCTCTGTTGCCAGGTTATTGCGGTGCCCACAACGGGTCACTGAGACGGCCTGAGTTAAACTGCCACCAAGCTCATCCCTCTGTTAAGCGAAGCGACTGCAGGCGCTTCGCTTTTCAACCGACATGAAATAGATCGATCCACCCAGGCTGGTCCTTGATCTGTGTTATCCACCGTTGAATGGACGGGAATTTGTCCATGTTGTATCCACCTTCGGTTGCCAGCGAGACATAGCCAAATACCCCTAGATCGGCCACGGTATAGGCGTCGCCGACCAACCAGTTATGCCCGGATAGCCATTGATCGAGCTTTTCCAGAGCGTGGTAACCCTCGGCATGAAATTTCTGAATCTGCTGCGCCATGGAATCAGCGACACCCCTCAGATGGTAGACGCGGCACAGGGCAAGCGGCTTTTGCAGATCTGCCTGCTCGAATGACAGCCAGCTGACTATTTCAGCGCGCAGATAGCGATCATCAGGAAGGTAGCGGCTGTTCTGCGCCAGGTAGAACAGGATGGCAGCGGACTCGACGATGGTCCTGCCGTCGTCAAGTTGCAGTACGGGGACTCGAGCGAAACGGCTGATCTTCTTGAACGCCGGACTTGATGCTTCACCTTTGGCCAAATCCAGGGTGATGCGTTCGTATGGTATCCCCAGCTGATTAAGCAATATGCGTACTTTCCACGAGTTGCCCGAGAACCGGCTGTCATAGAGTCGCAACATGTTCACTCCTGGGAAACGTGGTCCCAGCAGATAACCGACACTCTCTTCGGGACCAGAGCCTGAAGTAATCATATCGTCTTTTAACGTCAGAACCGTGTTTATCAGATAATAACTTTATAGGCAGAGATTCTATAAAAAACGTTGCTTAGATCAAAGGAGTATCATTCGTGCATGTTGTTCCGTATGTAATGGTAAGTAATGACCGATTGATGAAAATGGCGGCCGCCGCTCGCGCTGCCATTGTCGACCCAGTTCGCATCACCTTGGTGGGTAGTGATCCGAACCCTCGCTTCGAATTGTTCCATGCAGCGAGCTCGCTGTGCTCGCAGAAAGTGCGGACGGTTCTTTTTGAGAAGGGGTTATCCTACCGTTCGAATGACATGATCATTCTGTGTGCGATGGGAGTTGACGGGGTAATCCCGGCGGAACATTACAGTCCCTCCTATGTCCGTTTACGTTTGATCGCATGCCGAGAGCTGAATCAGGATTTCGTCACCCGTTACAGTGGGCGGACGTCAGTCGAAACGGAAGGCTTTGATCCCTGTGTTGTGCCGTTGCTTATTGATTATGAGGCCGGTCGGGTGATCGCGGACTCCAAGCGGATCTGTTGCTATCTCGATGCAGTGTCACGCGAGCCGGTTCAGCTGTTGTGCGATGAGGCGCATGCGCGCGCCGAGGTGATGCGCCAGGTGGACATTGTCGACAGGATCCCGAATGGAGCACTGCTCTACGGCTTCCACCCGGATGCCGACAGGCGGCCAGATATTCTCAAGTCGGTGATGGAAACAGTTTACGACTGCAAAATCATCGCGCTGGAGGCTTTGGCCGCCGCAAATGCTGGCGAGCCTGCACTGGTCGCCGCCTATCGCGCCAAGATCGTAAAGGAAAGCGGCGGCAAGCAGGTGTGCCATGACGCGGAGTTTCAACGGGCCGCTCGCAAGCATGTGGGGAATCTGTTGACGGAGCTCGATCATGCACTGGCCGCGGAGTCATTCCCCTACCCGGACGATAATTCCTTCTCGCTCGGCGATGTAGTCTGGGGCGTCAATTTTGTTCGCATGGCGTATCTAGGGCTGGCATCCATGTGGGATGAGCTTCCCAACGTCGCGCGGTATGTCGATGTGCTTACCAAGCGGCCCTCCCTGTGCAAAGAAGCCATCCAGGCTTCGATCTACTCGCTGCCGCCTTCCGACTATCTGGATGCCCTAACGTCCATCTGGGCAGAGGTTGTCGAGTAACAGTATTTGTAGTTAAGCAAGACGTGGCGACACATTTCCCTCGGGACTTTACCGCCACTGATCTCATCTGAGCGAATTGCGCAGATTATATGTCCGGGACAGGTCACGCGGGGATAGACCCTATGACACGTGCCTTCGCGTGCGTTCCAACAAAAAAACGTGCTCGGTGCGCCCCCCCTGCGATTAATCGAAGGGGAGCGCGCCGAGCACGTTAGCGGGTCGTCAGGTTCTGTGCTTGGCCATGTGCGGACATAATGGTGGCGGATCGCCGATTAGGGTGCGCGCCGACCAAAGTTCGGGGAAGGGAATTTCATCCATCGTGGGCACCAGCCATGCGACGCCTTCGGTGCCGAAGTAAGCAGGCCGTGCGCCGAAGGTTCGGCGTGTTGCCATCAAGTGGCGATACTTCCAATTGCTGAATCCCTCGGCGATGTCGGCGAGCGATTCACCGAGCTGTTGGAGTTCGATGTTCGTGTCAGAGCCTGCGTAGATATTACGCCAAACCTGCTCTATTTCTTCGCTGGGAGAGTAGGGCGCACTCAGATCACGTTCGAGTACCGCTTTTGGCACATTCATGCCGCGGCGGCTCAAATAGGCGAGCACGTCGTCATAGATGCTTGGTTCAGCCAGTGCCTTTTCCAGTTGTGCCCAGCGCTCGGGTTGAGGCGTGAAATGTTGCAGATGCACGGCTTGCTTGATCCCAAGCAGATACACCATATGCCGATACGTCCACCCTTGCAGTGCGGTGTCCTTGCCATAAGTGGCAGCGGCGCGCGAAAGGATGGCCAGCAAGTCGTTGGGGGTCATCCAGGCGATCGAGCCCCAGGCAGCGTCAATCACTTTTTGATGTTCAACCACGCGCAGCAGCGTTCGGTAGGCCTGGGGCAAATCATCGGCGCGTAATTGCCTTTGCGCGGTCTGGAATTCCTTGATGATGAGCATCCAGTACAGTTCGGACACTTGCACGTGAGCGATCCAGGCATGTTCGCCAGGATGATCGCTGACTGTACGTTGGAGGGAGTGCAGCGCGTCGGTCTGAATCCACGCGCTGTAGGGTGTTTGCCCGGTCGGAGTGATGACCGGCTCGTGCCGTTCAAGGTTTAGGGTATCGTTCACTTTTTTGCTCCTGGTTGTTTTCACGCCCATCAACGACCTCGGGTCAGTGCAACGTGTCAGCAAGCACATCAGGCACGCGACTTCAATAAAACGTGGCGCAATGGATATTGTTTGGAGATAAAGGAATATTAGGTTTGTTCGCAGGGCTTTAGAAGTTTGTGGTCTTGTACGATAAGTTCCAAAACAGTGAACGATCTCTCGCGCTCACGAAAGTTGCGGTGCGTTATCATGTGGCGGCGCACGGCTAAATTTGTGCTTTCAGCGCCTTGATTTCTCGAAATGATTGCTCAGGACACACTCGACCATGATTCTATTCAGGCTAGAACCCAGATGCTGGATTTAAAGGACGTTTATTACTTCGTTCAAGTGGTCGACCGTGGTGGCTTCACCGCCGCCGGCAACAGCCTGCGCATGCCTAAATCAACGCTCAGCCACCGCATTCAAGAATTGGAGGCTTATCTCGGCGTCCGCCTGATTAACCGCACTTCGCGTCAATTCAGCATGACGGACGTTGGCGCCGAATTTTACCAACACGCCATTGCCATGCTGCATAGCTCGGACGTCGCAGAAGAGGCGGTGCGGCAAAGGCTGTCCGAACCCAGCGGCGTTATCCGCATCACCACCGCCGTCGAAATCGCCCAGTTCGCGCTGCGTGACCTGCTTCCGGTCTTCCTTGCCCGCTATCCCAAAGTGCAGATTGTCGAAATACTGACTGACAGGCTGGTCGATATTGTCGGTGAAGGCTTTGACCTGGCGATACGGGGGCACATCACGCCGTTGCAGGATTCGTCCCTGATACAGCGCGCGATTGCGAAGGTCCCGTGGTGCCTGTTTGCTGGTTCGCAATACCTAGAACAGATGGGCACGCCCGCAAGCCCCGAAGATCTGGCTCAGCACGTGACGATTTCGATCGTGCGAGGAGGTCCTGCGCAATGGCAATTGAATGAAACCTCCGGCAAGGAAATAACGGTTCCAATTGCCCCCAGGTTTCAAAGTAACGACATGACTTCAACTAAGGAGGCAGCCTGTGCAAACTTGGGGATAGCGGCACTGCCAGGTTATATCTGCAAGGCAGAACTAAAGGCCGGCACGTTGCGGCGCGTATTGCCTGGTTGGATGGTCGCGGACGCGCGCATGACCGCTTTAATGCCGTATAGGACCGGACTTTTGCCTGCAGTGCGAGCGCTAATAGATTTCCTCGCCGTCGAGATCCCCAAGGCGACAACCTTCGACGGCGAGTAGCCCTTTAAACCTTTGCGCCCGATGCCAGCAGGCGTTCCAGTTTCAGCGCGACCTGTAGCAGGCCGCCATCGTCCCCGGGGCGTGCCACGATCTGGAGCCCTGCGCGAAGGTGGCCCTTATGTAAGGGCAATGGTATGGAGATTGCGGGGAAGCCGGCGACATTGAACGGCGCAGTGTAGGTCATCAGCGCTTCGCGGACCGTACCCTGCCAAACGCCAATGTTCATCGTTGATGTATCAACGCGTGGCGCGGTGCATGGGCAGGTAGCCAGTAGGAGATAATCGACGTTTGCCATGGCTCGGCTGAGCTTCGCCGTGAATTGCCGTCGTGTTTGCTGCCAGTTCGCGTAGTCGCTCAAGGTAACGTTACTGGCGCGGTCGAGTCGGTCAACCGTCTCGGCACTGTAGTGGCGGGTGATGAAATCCCAGTCATTGCGCGCGAAGTGGCTAACACCACCTTCGGTCAGAACAATGCCGGCGAATGCCTGGAATACCCCGTCGAACAAGCCGACCGCGTTGAGCTCATCACACGGGTAGCTACGGCCCACGATGTCGATGGCCTGCTCGAAAGACATTGCCACTTCAGCACTCAAGGGGACTGGTTCGATGTTGTGAATCACCCCAAAGCGCGGCGACTCGGTAATATCGCCGCCCTGCAGTGCAACGCCCAACGCTTCCGCCAGCACCATGACGTCGTCGACGCTCGCGCCAAGTAGGCCTGGATGGTCCAGACTGGGCGCCAATGAGAAGATGCCTTGCGTGGAAAATGTCCCATAGGTCGGTTTGAAGCCGACCACCCCACACAGAGCGGCCGGAATGCGCACCGAGCCGCCGGTATCGGTGCCCAGGCCCGCCGCGACGGCACCGTATGCAATCGCCGCCGCCGCACCGCCACTGGATCCCCCGGGGATGCAGCGCGTATCCAGAGGATTAAGCGTGTCGCCAAACTCGCGGCTGGACGTCGTGACACCCCAAGCGAATTCGTGGGTCGTCGTCTTGCCGATGATGATTGCGCCTTGCTCGACCAGCCTGCTCACGATAGCGGCATTTGCCGATGGTAGATTGCCGATATAGGCCGCTGAGCCATAACGCGTTTCGATGCTCTGGGTATCGATGAGGTCCTTGACGCCGATCGCCAAGCCCTCGAGCGGCCGGGCGCAACCTACTGCATACTTGCGATCGCTTTCTACCGCGGCCACCAGTGCCTTGTCCCGCGCAATGGTCGCGAACGCGTTAACCGCACGCTGACTCTCATAGGCGACGCTCAATGCGCGGAGTGTGAGTTTAAAGGCACTCGTGCGCCCGCCCGCCAATGCATCGCGGGCTTCGCGCAATCCCGGCGCCCGGTTGTCCGAAGAGAGGCCGCTCACCAGAGACTCTCCAGTAGCATATCGAGCTTGGCAGACGCATTGTTGCCCAGATCATCGACCTCTTTCGGGTAGTTCGATTTGAGCAAGCCGGCGACTTTCGCAAGTTGCGACTTGTCCACGTCGAAGCTGCTGATCCGGTTCGGCAGACCAAGGGTGGTCACTAGATTGGCAATCCTGCTGGCGAGTTGCTCTGCGGCGGATTCGTTGCCTTTCGGCTCGAACAATGCATCGAATTTCGCACCGTAATACTCAGCGCACGCACGAATGACGGGGGCCAGCGTGATGCACGACGTGGCACTGTGAGGCAGCCCGAAAGTGCCGCCTAGAATATGGCCGATCCGGTGACTGAGACCGTAAATTACCGACGCTGGCGAGAAATAGCACTGCCAGGCGGCAAGCTGAAGCTGCAGTAGGTCGTCAGTTGTGACCAGTCCGTTAGCAATGGCGCGACGCGTATCGATTTCTTTCGGCCACTTCTCGAGCACGGTAAAGAAACGCTGTAATCCGCTTGCCGCCATGACCGCATGTGGATGATCCGTACCGACCAAGCGCATCCCTTCAACCGCATGGTCCATGCCCTTGATGGCCGAAGACAGCAACAGAGGACGTGGCGTATCTAGCAAAAGGATGGGGTCAATCACCACCACCTTGGGCACCGTTTCGCGTATCGCATAGCTGCGTTTGAATTTCTCCGGGCCGTGAGTCTCGGTGATGCCGAAATAATGCGAAAACTCAGAACCGGACAGTGTCGTCGGCAAGGCCGCAATCGGAAGGTAACGGCCCGTCTGCTGGAAGTGTAAATACGACACCGCCTTGGCGGCGTCGAGCACCGAGCCACCGCCAAGCGCGATGATCGAATTGGCTTCGAGGCGAATGCAGGCAGCCAACCCCTCCTGGACAGCGACATCGGGCACATGCGCAGGCAGATTGGTAAAGATACCCACCCCTTGCTGGATATGCGGTTGCAGATAAGTCCTGTTCAAGTGATCCAGGGCCTCTACCGTGAATGTGATCGGATGGGCAATGCCGTGGTCGCCAAGGCGGGCGACGGTATCTGCGAGGATGTTTGCACCCCAAATGACTGAATCCTGCGGCAGGCAATTCAATTGATTCATTTTTATCAACCTAGACGGGTATTGGATAGGGATTGGCGGCATCGCGCTGACGCCAGTGTGAGAGCCTCGGACGAGTTCGTACTGAAAGCATGAGTGCACCGGCGATGCAGTCACAAGCGGGTTAATGCTGGAAGTAGCGTCCAAAGTTTTGGACAATTGGAAGACGGGCGCTATCCAAACTAATCACTGGCAAAACGTTCTACTGTGAATTATGCAAGGCGATAATTAACCATGAAGAGCAGTTCTTGATTGCAGTTTTGGGGGCGGACTCATGCATAGGCATCAATTGTTTAATTGATCAGTGGAGTTTGTACGCACAGTTCCATGTTTGCGAACGATAAGGTGCCACTGGCACCCGATGACTTGGTAAATCCTGCCGCTATCGCCTCGGTAATCTATTCGGTCGATACATCGCAAAGCCCCGAAAAATATGCCTGGCGCCAAAGAAAACACTCTTCATCCAGGGGAGAAGAGTCTTCAGTCGGCAGCTCCGAACAGATGTAGTGGCATTGCTCGCTATCGCACCCGAGTCGGTGAAAGTCGTTTTTTTGCTCGTGACATTTGTATCAAGCGGCTCTATAAAACTGCCGAAGTTTCCGCCTTGTCCCGCTATCGGTATTTGTCCAAGAGTCTGGCTCTGGCTCTGGCTCGCCGTGACACTGTCGCGCGGTTTGCTCGCGTGTTTGTTTGATAATAATAAAAAAGGTCTTGATTATGAAGCAGTACTCGTTCTTGAAGTTGGCTGGGCTCACTGTTATTGCATTGAGTGGTGGCCTGACACACGCCAGTGAACAGGGCGGTTCGTCTTATCCAATGGGCGCCGAAAACTACATGGCCGGTGCGATGCCGCCTCCGGGTGTTTATGGCCAGCTTTTCGCCAGCCATTATGAAGCTGATACGTTTCGTGGTAATCATGGTCAGAAGTTGCCAATGGACTTTGACATACGCGTTGACTGCATCGCCCCTCGGCTGATTTGGGTTACGGAGCAGCAAATTCTCGGCGGCAACCTGGGCTTTCATATCATCGTGCCGTTGGTGGATTTGAAGGTCAGTCTCAATGGTCAATCACAGAGCAACAGCGGTTTAGGTGACATCATCTTTGCTCCAGCATTGGGCTACCACTTCAGTGAGAAGATGCATGCCGTCTTCGCCGTCGATACGATCGCGCCCACGGGCAGATACGATCGCAATGACCTTGCCAACACCGGTCGTAATTACTGGGTGTTCGAGCCTGTCGTTGCGCTGTCTTATGTAGACCCCCAAGGACTGAATGTCGATGTCAAAACCATGTACGACTTCAACCGCAAAAACGACGCCACCGATTATCTCTCCGGCCAGGAACTGCACATGGATTACGCGGTGGGGTGGGGGCTGGGTAACGGTTGGGTGGTAGGCGTCGGCGGTTATGCGCTGTGGCAGACCACCGACGACCGGCAGAATGGCCAAACCGTGGAGGATAATAAAGGTCGCAGTTTGGCCATCGGCCCTTCGATCAAATATACCAGTAAAAAAGGGTGGTTCTTGACGGCGAAATGGCAAGATGAAACTCAGGTGCGTAACCGTCCTGACGGTAACGCTTATTGGCTTAAGTTGAGCATACCTTTCTAAAAGCAGGATGAGCGCATAGCGATAATCGTTTGCAGGGAAAGGTCATGCACCACAGATGGAAGCCCCGACCAGTTTCAACAAGGTGCCGGTCAAAGCGTTGAACCGGGCTGGCTGCCAGAAAAGCAAAACCCCGGAGGTTGGCCCTGCCGGGGTTATATTCTCCCTGTGTCCCTACTGGGAAGAGACCATCGCTACACATGTGAGTGTTCGAGCACCAGAAAATTTTGCCGATCCGCTCTGGCAGACCTGACGGTCTTGGCATTGCTCATGCGTGACACCGTGTCAGTCGGCTAGCACGGGAGCCACAATGGCTCCCGTGCCTGGTTGGGAAGTTGGATCTGCCCACAGTCAGTGCCCTTCCAGCTTTTTCACTACATCGTCAGTAGTCATTAGACCGTTGGCGATGTAACGGAAGTTGACAAGTGCGCTACCGTATCCGTCACCGTCAGGAAGCTTCGGGCCGGCGACGGCGTCACGTACGACGACCACCTCGAAACCGCGCTCCAGAAATTCGCGAAGGTGCGATTCCACGCACAGGTTGGAGGCCATGCCGGCAAGGATGATCTTGTCGATCCGTTGCTTACGCAACTGTAGCATCAGGTCGTTGCTTTGGGGGCCATACAACTTGTGCGGTGATGCGACGATGGTCTTGTCGTCCTCGATAAAGGGCTTGAACTCCGGCATGAAGTCGGCACCCGAATTACGGAATCCATCCAGCGTCAAGGCGCCCTTGCGATCGAACATACCCAGCTTGTGCTGAACGGTTTCCGCGGGCGCCTCGAACTCCCATTTATGATCGTGGGGATAGTAGTAGTGCGGCGAGATGGCTATGGTTGATCCGGCCTTCTTGAATGCCGCGAAAAGCCGGCTCAGATTCGGGACCATATTTTGCTCGGTAACGCTCTGGCCGAAGATCGCCCAGCCTGCACCCTTCGGGCTCATGAAGTCGATCTGCGGGTCAATCACGACCAGGGCGGTTCGACTTGAATCCCATTGAAAGGTGGAGGCCGGAAGCGCGGGCTTCGCCGGGTCGGCATACGGGTTCTCCGCGGCGAAGCTGATGCCGGGCGCCATCAGGATGGCTCCCAGCAAGGTAGCGCAGGAGAATATTCTTTTGGGATGATATCTGTTGAAGGTCATTTGCACGTCCTCGAAGTGGGGGTGCAGTTACGGTACTGCGAGAAGACAGAACGAAATGGACATTTATCCTTGGATTCCGGCCAACAGGCGCAGCCACCTTGCGTGAGGCAGGCGTGCTAAGTGCCTCCGTTGACCGTCCATACAGGAAGGGCGTCTAATGAGCAGCCAGACTCTGGGCGTTCCGGTCATGCAGCGTCACATCTGTTTCCTGGTCTACTCGGGCTTCGTATTGCTGGATCTGAGCGGCCCGCTCGAAGCCTTCTCCAACGCCAATCGTACGCGCTCTTCGAGCTATCGATTCACAGTCGCCTCGCTACAAGGCGGATTGATCTACACCTCGAGCGGACTGCAAGTCGCGACCGAAGCATTGGAGGTTGTCGACCGCCTCGACACGCTCATCATTGTCGGCGCGCCAACCGCGCCGATCGATGACAGGATGCCGCCGACGGCGGCTGCGATACGGCACATGTCCCCACGCTCTCGTCGAATTGCCAGCGTCTGTACTGGTGCCTTCCTGCTCGCCGAGAGCGGGCTGCTCGACGGTCGTGTCGCGACCACGCATTGGAACTACGCGCCGCAATTACAAGCACGGTATCCGTCGCTGCGCGTGGACGGAGATCGAATCTGGACCGAAGATGGGAATGTCTGGACGTCGGCCGGTATGTCGGCTGGCATCGACATGGCCCTGGCCATGATCGAGCAGGACTTGGGCAAGGAGTTAGCGCGCTCCGTCGCGCGCATGTTGGTTGTCTACTATCGGCGGCCAGGTGGTCAGTATCAGTTCTCTTCGCTGCTGGATTTCGACCCTGGCTCAGATCGCATTCGCGCAGTGCTGAGCTATGTGCGCGATCATCTAAGAGATGATCTGTCAGTTGAACGCTTGGCAGACGTCGCACATATGAGCGTACGACAGTTTGGCCGCGTATTCGCGGCAGCTATCGGGGTGACGCCGGCGAAAGCTGTCGAGCGCCTGCGCATCGAGTCAGCGCGGCCGCTGGTTGAGGATGGGAACCAAACTTTCGAGGAGATCGCCAGGGGCTATGGATTCGGCGATGCCGATCACATGCTTCGCTGCTTCGTGCGAGTCGTTGGGCGGACGCCACAAGAACTGCGCCGCAGCGCTCGCCAGGCCAAAGGCGATGGCCGGTCCGGGAGAAAGGTGGATCAATAGTATCTTTGGTCCAGTTAGCGTTAAAGGCCAATCCGCCCGGCTGAGCATCGATGCTCGTTGCGCCTGTTGTTACTACAAGACTCCAGCCATGGATACCTTCGTATAAATCCCCTCTACTGACGTTTTACTTTGCTAAACCGATGTAGAAGTGCGCCTGGAAGCATGCGCCCATAAGATCAGCTCACAGCGGATGACTCACAGGATACCTCCTAATTGGGGTGCCCAGAGATCGTCCCGCCCAACTTGAAGAGTAAGTTCAAGTTCATTGATCACTTCTTCTCGGGAACACATCATGAAACAACAAATTCTGGTAATTGGCGCGGGGTTCGGTGGCTTATGGAGCGCATTGAGCGCCGCCCGCCTGCTGGACATGCACAAACGCAATGACGTGGGAATCACCCTGCTGGCGCCCCAGGCGGAATTGCGCATACGCCCCCGTTTCTACGAAACCGATGTGCACAAAATGTTTGCCCCCCTGGGCGGGTTGTTCGACTCAGTGGGGGTGCGCTTTGTCAAAGGTGCGGCTGAGCGCATCGACGAACAGGCAAGGACCGTTGCCTACCGCGATGAGACTGGCCGTCAAGGCGCGTTGGGCTACGACCGCCTGGTGATTGCGGCCGGCAGTGAGTTGGCCCGCCCTAAGGTTCAGGGGCTTGAGGCCTATACCTTCGACGTTGACCAGATCGAGGCGGCCGTGCGCCTTGAGAATCACCTGAAATCTCTCAAGAATCGGCCCGAGAGCGTTGCCCGCAATACCGTGGTGGTCGTGGGCGGCGGTTTTACCGGTATTGAGACCGGCACTGAAATGCCGGCACGCCTGCGTGCCGTGCTCGGAAATGAGCAGGACATCCGCGTGATCATTATCGACCGTGGACCTGAGATCGGCGCGTCCATGGGAGACGGGATTAGCCCGTCGATCATCGAGGCCTCCGAACACCTGGGTATCGAATGGGTGCTCAACACCAGTGTGACAGCGGTGGACGCCAATGGCGTAACCCTAGCCGACGGTCGCCATATCGAAAGTCAAACAGTGATCTGGACCGTCGGCTTCCGCGCCAGCCCGCTGACCGAACAGATGTCCAGCGTGCGCGATGTCCAGGGTCGCTTGCACGTCGATGAGAACCTGAAGGTGTTAGGCCAGGAGCATGTCTACGCTGCCGGGGATGTCGCCTATGCCGCCACCGACGACCTCGGCAACTTCGCAGCCATGTCCTGCCAGCATGCGATTTCTCTAGGCCGTCACGCCGGGAATAATGTCGCTGCGGACCTGCTAGGTGTCGCGCCCACCCCCTACCGTCAGCCCAAGTACGTGACCTGCCTCGATCTGGGCACTTGGGGCGCGGTGTTTACTGAAGGCTGGGATCGCCAGCTCAAGCTGGTCAAGGAACCGGCCAAGGAGCTCAAGACGCAGATCAACACCCAGTGGATCTACCCGCCGGCAGCTGATCGGGCCACCGCCCTGGCAGCAGCCGACCCGACGATTCCCGTGGCCTGAAGACCTCCGCCTGAACGTGGCGTTCATGCCAACACCGCGGGCGCCGTCGGGCAGAGAGTGGCTGTCCCCCCAGATTTTTGATCCAAGCAATTGGAGAGCGACCATGACAATGCAACTGAACTATTCCTCCTCAAAGGATGGTACCCATCAGAAAAGTAACGGTCAGCAGGGATCAAACATGAGTTTGCCCAATACCTCACAACCCGATGGATCGCAGCCCGAGGAGCTGGTGCCTTCGCGCTATGCGCTACGGGTCGGCGAGATAGACGTACTGGTGGTCAGCGATGGGGTGCTACCTCTGCCGACCGAGACAATGTCCACCAACGCCGACCCAGCCGCCCGCGCGGCTTGGTTCAAAGACATGTTCTTGGGGCCGGACGCGTTCGATTGGGCGCTGAACGTACTTGTGGTGCGTAGCGGCGAGCAGACCATACTCGTCGACGCTGGAGTGGGAGGGCAGTTCCCCGGCTTTCCGCGAGCCGGACAGCTCCCCAAAAGACTTAAGGCTGCCGGTATCGATCTTGCGTCCGTGACCGACGTGGTGATTACCCACATGCACATGGACCATATTGGCGGGCTGCTCGCCGACGAGATGAAAAGCCGGCTGCGCCCAGACCTTCGTATCCACGTTTCGGCCACCGAGGTCGCGTTCTGGGAGTCACCCGATTTCTCCCTCACCTCCATGCCCTCGCCGGTGCCGGACGTCCTACGGGCAACCGCCGATCAGTTCATGAGCGAATACCGCAGCAGGGTTCGGACATTCGACGATGAGCATGAGGTGGCACCGGGCGTGGTCGTCAAGCGCACCGGGGGCCACACCCCAGGGCACAGCGTGGTTTATGTGACGTCCGGCGGCGAGCGGTTGACATTCGCAGGCGACGCCCTGTTCCCGGTCGCTTTCGAGCACCCCGACTGGCAAAACGGCTTTGAACATGACCCTGAGGAGTCGTTTCGCGTTCGTGTACGCCTGTTACAAGAGGCGGCTGCCAGCGGAGAGCTGTTCGTAGCTACTCACCTGCCGTTCCCCTCCATTGGCCGGGTGGCACTCGACGGTGATGCCTTTCGCTGGGTAGCGGGCTTCTGGGACTACTGATCGCTTGTTGGGTTTGAGCCTGCGTCCATGCAGCGCGAAACCGCCTTGGGAGCAGCATCGCCAGGCCCCGAACACTTTCAGGCCTGTGGGGGACTGTGTGCAACCCCGATCCATTTGTTGACGGTCGGGGCTTGCCACTGTTCCAGCGCATCGATCAGCGCAGACGGATCAGTTTGAAAATTCAGCATCTCGCTGTGGTCGGTTTTCATGAACCCCAGTCACAGCATGTTTGAGCAGGCCGTGAACCGGCTCGAAAAAGCCGTCGGTGTTCAGGCAGGCTACACCTTTATGGTGTTCAACCAATTGGGTCAACGTCGCCACTTCAAACCTGATCCACAGGTGCTTTTGGTCGCAGAGGTGTAAAATAGAATTATCGTTTACTGCTGCAGCCTCGATGTTGCGCAAACGTCGGGTTGAATGGTTGAGAGCATTCTGTCGGGTTTTGGCGGACGAATGAGCCATCCTCTTGGCGCTGCGCCGGGCAGCAGACTACAGCAGTGTGTACACGATTGACCCTTCACCAGGTTTCGGCACCAATGGTTAACAACCTAAGCCTTCAAATCTTGTGGGAAGATGGCGAGCGTGCCTTCTGTCGAGGCCGGCACCCGGGCAACGGCGGCGCCGACAGTATTCTAATTGTGCGACCCGCCACAGACTTCCCAACGTCCGCCAGTCTCGATCGCCTCGATCACGAATACAGACTGAAGGATGAACTCGATAGCGCGTGGGCGGTGCGGCCGCTAGAACTTCTGCACGAAGGCGGCCAGACGCTATTAATGCTTGAGGATCCGGGCGGTGAGCCGCTCGAACTGATGCTCTCCGCGCCAATGGAAGTGGACAGGGTCTTGAGTTTCGCAGTTGGCATCGCGGCGGCGCTGGGCCAACTCCATCAGCGCGGCCTCGTCCATAAGGACCTCAAGCCCGCACATATCCTCGTCAACTGCAAGGATGGGCGGCCGCGGATCACCGGCTTTGGCATTGCCTCGCAGCTGCCACGCGAGCACCAAGCACCCGAATCACCCGAAACCATTGCCGGCACGTTCGCCTACATGGCGCCGGAACAAACCGGTCGGATGAATCGCTCCATCGATTCGCGCAGCGACCTCTATTCGCTTGGCGTCGTACTCTACCAAATGCTCACCAGCGCGCTGCCGTTTTCGGCGGTCGACCCGATGGAGTGGGTGCATTGCCACATCGCCCGTAAACCGGTGCCACCCTGCGAGCGGTTGGCGCAAATACCCGCGCCGCTCTCTCATATAGTCATGAAGCTGCTCGCCAAGACGGCCGAGGAGCGCTACCAGACTGCAGGCGGTGTCGAGCAGGATCTGCAACGCTGCCTCACCAGTTGGCAGTGTGATCGCAGGATCGACGAGTTCGCGCTAGGTGAGCACGATATCCCCGATCGCCTGGTGATCCCCGAGAGGCTTTACGGCAGGGAACGTGAGGTCGATACATTGCTCGCGACCTTTGATCGTGTGGTGACCAACGGTTCACCGGAACTGGTGCTTGTGTCAGGCTATTCTGGGATCGGAAAAACTTCCGTCGTCAATGAGTTGCACAAGGTGCTTGTGCCACCGCGGGGGCTTTTTGCATCCGGCAAGTTCGACCAGTACAAGCGAGACATTCCCTATTCAACCCTGGTGCAGGCTTTCCAAAGCCTGGTGCGGCCGCTGCTTGGCAAGCGCGATACCGAACTTGCGAGCTGGCGCGTTGCGTTACAAAAGGCCTTGGAGCCCAATGCCCGGCTCATGACTGATCTCATCCCTGAACTGAAACTCATCATGGGTGACCAGTCTGCGGTGCCAGAGCTTGAGCCACAACAGGCACAAAGTCGCTTTCAGCTCGTGCTTCGCCGATTCATCGGTGTTTTCGCCAGGCGTGAACATCCGCTGGCTCTGTTCCTCGATGATCTTCAGTGGCTCGACACGGCGACGCTCGACTTGCTGGAGGATCTGTTGACACGCTCGGACTTGAAGCACCTGATGGTGATCGGTGCTTATCGAGACAATGAGGTTAATCGCGCTCATCCATTGATGCGCAAGCTGCAAGCCATCAAGGATGCTGGCGGCAAGGTAGAGGAAATCGCGCTGGCACGGCTTGCCCGTGACCACCTTGGGCAGCTGATTGCCGATGCGGTTTGCTGCGAAACGGCGCGGATCCAGCCGCTCGCAGAGTTGGTGCATGAGAAGACCGCCGGCAATCCGTTCTTCGTGATTCAGTTTCTCTATTCGCTTGCCGAAGAGGGCATGTTCCACTTCGATCATGACAATATGGGCTGGTCCTGGGATCTGGATCGCATTCGCGCCAAGGGCTACACCGACAATGTCGTGGATCTGATGGTGAGCAAGCTGAGCCGCCTGCGAGTCGAAACACAGCTCGCATTGCAGCAATTCGCCTGCCTCGGCAACATCGCCGAGACCACGATATTGTCAACCGTTCTCGCGACCTCGCAGCAGCAGGTTCATAAGGTTCTTTGGGAGGCTGTCCGTCAGGAACTGGTCGAGCGTCAGGAGGGCGCCTACAAGTTTGTTCATGACCGTATCCAGGAAGCCGCTTATTCGTTGATCCCGCACGCAATGCGGGCTGAGGTCCACCTGCGGATCGGACGCCTGCTCGTTGCGCAAACTCCCATCGAGAAACGGGAGGAGGCGATCTTCGAGATCGTCAACCAACTCAACCGCGGGGCTGCGCTGATCACGCAGCAAGAGGAGCGCAACCAACTCGCCGAGCTCAACCTGATTGCAGGAAAGCGTGCCAAGGGGTCCACCGCCTATGCCTCGGCGCTCACCTATCTTAATTTTGGCATGGCACTATTGGAGCCGGATAGCTGGGACCTCCAGCACGAAATAATCTTTGCACTGGAGCTGAACCGAGCCGAATGCGAATTTCTGACCGGCGAGTTGTCGGTCGCAGACGAGCGCTTGGCGGCACTGTCAAATCACGCCACCACATCGGTTGAACAAGCCGTTATCGCGTGCTTGCACATGGATGTCTGCCTGGTCCTCGATCAGAGCAGCCGTGCCATCAGCGTCGGCCTCGATTGCCTGCGGCATTTCGGTATCCACTGGACACCCCATCCAGAAGATACAGAGGTGCGAGGCGAATACGAGCGTATCTGGTCGGCACTCGGGAACCGGACGATCGAAGCGCTCATCGATTTGCCGCTGATGGAGGATCCGGCGTCTCTGGCAACCGTCGATGTCCTGATGAAGCTCTGGACGCCAGCCTTGTATACCGACGAGAACCTGGCTTCCTTGACGATCTGCAAAGCGGTGAGTCTGAGCCTTGAGCGCGGTAACTGCGATGCATCGTGTTTCGCCTATGCCATCCTGATCAGAATTGCAGGACCGCATTTTGGCGACTACAAGGCTGGATTCCGGTTCGGTCAGCTGGGCTACGATCTCGTCGAACAGCGCGGGCTAAAACGTCTTGAGGCGAGAACCTTTGTTTGTTTCGCGCTTTTTGTCGTGCCCTGGATGACACATGTGAAGGCTTGCCGAGATCTGCAGCGCCGCGCCTTCGAAGCTGCGAACCGCGTCGGTGATCTCCAATATGCAACCTACACGCGCAACGACCTGAACTCGAACCTTATTTTCTCCGGAGAGTCGCTCTGCGAGGCACTGAGCGAAGCTGAAGAGGGCCTCGCGTTCGCAGAGAAATCGCGGTTCGGTCTTGCCGTTGACATCATCTCAACGCAAGTTGCGCTGATGCGGACGCTTCGAGGGTTCACCCCCCTATTCGGTTGCCTTGATGACAGCCAGTTTGATGAATGTCGGATCGAGCGTCGCTTTTCGGAAAATCCGGACCTTGCGATTGCCGCGTGCTGGTACTGGATCCGGAAATTGCAGGCGCGCTGCATCGCCGGCGACCATTCGACCGCTTTAGCCGCCGCAGCCAGAGCGCAAGGGCTGCTCTGGACCACGGCCTCGTTTTTCGAGGAAGCCGAATATCACTTCTACAGCGCGCTGTCCCACGCCGCCAGTTGCGATGGTGTGTCAGCCCACGAACGGCAACAGCACCTGGCAGCCCTGGCGACGCATCACGGCCAACAGAAGGTCTGGGCGCAGCATTGCCCCGAGAATTTCGAGCACCGCGCTGCGCTGGTGGGCGCGGAAATTGCCCGGATCGAAGGTCGCGACCTTGATGCAATGCACCTTTACCAACTGGCCATCCGCTCGGCGCGCACCAACGGCTTTGTGCACATCGAGGCGCTTGCTTATGAGCGCGCTGCACAATTTTATGCGGTGCGAGAATTTGAGGTCATCGCCGAGACATATTTGCAAAACGCCAGGCATTGCTACCTGCGTTGGCGAGCCGACGGAAAGGTTCGGCAACTTGAGCAGATGTATCCGCACCTTAGAACGGAAGAGCTCGCGTCTGGCCCGACGAGTACAATTGCGACGCAGGTCGAACACCTAGATCTCGCAACTGTGATCAAGGTGTCGCAGGCGGTCTCGGGTGACATCGTTCTCGAAAAGCTGATCGAGATGGTGATGCGTACGGCGCTTGAACAGGCAGGCGCCGAACGAGGCGTGTTGATACTCCCAAGCGGTGGCGAACAACGGATATTCGCCGAGGCGACAACCAGCGGTGAAACGGTCGTCGTGCATCTACACGACGATCCCGTGACTGCTGCGGTGCTGCCGGAGTCTGTCCTCTATTACGTCCTGCATACCCGGGAGAGCGTCATCCTCGACGATGCCGCGGCTGATTCTTTGTATGCTGCAGATCCTTACGTTGCGCAGCATCGTGCTCGTTCCATTCTCTGCTTGCCATTGATGAATCAGGCAAAGCTCACCGGCGCGCTTTACCTCGAAAACAACCTCACCACCCACGCGTTCACTCCCGCACGCATCGCTGTACTACGGCTGGTGGCCTCGCAGGCCTCGATTGCACTGGAGAATGCCCATCTGTACCGCGACCTTGTGGAACGCGAGGCGAATATCCGGCGCCTCGTCGACGCCAACATCATTGGGATCTTTATCTGGAATATCGAGGGTGACATTCTCGAGACCAATGACTCCTTTCTTCGAATGGTGGGATACACGCGTGAAGATTTCGATGTAGGTTGCATACGCTGGAGGGACCTAACTCCAGCGGAATGGCGCGAGGGCGACGAGCGAGCGCTACAAGAGATCGGGGAGACCGGACGCGCGCAGCCCTTCGAGAAAGAGTTTGTCAAAAAAGATGGCAGCCACGTGCCAGTCTTGGTCGGTGCGGCGACGTTCGAAGCACGTCGGAAAGAAGGTGTTGCTTTCGTGCTCGATCTAACCGAGCGCAAGCAAGCGGAGAAAAATGTCCGGGAAAGCGAGCAACGCTATCGCGAGGTACAGACAGAGTTAGCCCATGCGAACCGTATTGCCACGATGGGGCAGCTCGGGGCCTCGATTGCTCACGAAGTCAAGCAACCTATTGCCGCGACGGTAACCAACGCCCAGGCAGCGCTGCGGTGGCTGAACGCCGAGCCGCCAGACCTGGAAGAGGTTCGGCAGTCGCTCAGCCGCATCGTCAACGATGGCAATCGAGCGGCCGAGGTGCTCGGCCGCATTCGTGAACTGGTCAAGAAATCGCCGCCAGTGAAAGAGCCGTTGGATATCAACAAGGCCATCCGCGAGGTGATAGAGCTTACCCGTGGCGAAACAGGGAAGCAGGGTGTCTCGGTACAGGTCCATTTTGCGGATCGTTTACCGCTTGTTGAAGGAGATCGTGTCCAGCTGCAACAAGTCCTCCTGAACTTGCTCATCAACGCGACGGAGGCTATGGACGGTGTCATCGACGGTGTGCGGAAGTTGCAAATCAGTACGGAGAATGCTGACTCCGGCTTCGTGCTGGTGGCGGTGAGTGATTCGGGGCCAGGTTTTGCTCCACATAGTGCCGATAACATTTTCGGCCCCTTTTACACGACCAAGTCCACCGGCCTAGGGATGGGACTGTCCATCTGCCGTTCGATTATCGAAGCACACGGCGGTCGATTGTGGGCGAACGAGAACGTGCCACGTGGCGCGATATTTCAATTCACGGTACCCGCCCATCTAGCCGTTTAATTGTGATACGCAGCGCGAGGACCTTGCGATACAGTTCGCTGTCCCGAAACGGTCGTGTCCATTCTTGGTAAACGTCGCGTGATTGGGGACTTCACCATCAAGGCTCCGCCTGCATTGCTCAAGTCGTGAAGCTAGGCATGCCTACATGCACTTCCAGGCTGTGCCAATCGGGAGTTTAAAAGATCTACACGCTTTCCATTGTGCTACTGAGCATCGCCAAAGAATTCCAATCTAAGTGAAAAGTCATGCCCGAGTGAGAGAGGTGTTGAGTGTATGTCCACGCTTGCCAAGGGATGTTGTGCATTCTGATCAATAATTTATCGGTTCCGATCGTGAGCGCGAGCAACGCGCATCTTAGCTATCTGGGATGACTGAGTGGAAGAAGTACTCTTGGGTTTTTCTGTGATCGCTTGTTATAGATCTACCTATGGTCGCGGATCATTACTGGGTGAGGTCGTAGGCGCAGAGCTACGCAGTCCTCATTGCCTTAATCCATTTAATTCGACCAGCTTGGCCTGACCTCAGTTCTGTCAGCAAACCACATCCTAAGTAGTCAGTGCCAAGTTAATAAATAGTTCCGAAATAGTGGGGCGGCATTTCCCGATGTGAGAGCTAAATGCGTAATAGCTACCAGTCTGTGGGGCTCTTCATTTTAATATCTAATGACTTCATTTTATTTTCTAATGACCACTGAAGGCATGGTAGGCGGAAATTGCAATAAGCTGTGTAAACCAAAAGTTTATAGTGGCATCTATGGAAACTTTCAGGAGTATCGAATGCTTTGTACACAGTGCCGGGGTCAGTAGCTTCGCGAAGGCAGCTTGACGCATAAGTGGTACCAGCCGCTGGGCCAAGATCGCTAAGCTGGCGGTGTGTGCGTAATTGCACCTCACTTGACCACCCGTTTGCACAGCCACTGCCCACCCGTTTGCATTCGACTTGACCAGTCGTTTGCATTCCCACTGACCACTTGTTTGCATTCGAGCTGACCAGCGATAGATGACGTATCACCTCAACCAAAAAAGCATGGCGATCTCTACTGCGCCGCATTGTGTGCCTGAAAAATGACGAGCCTGAGCGCTTGCCGAAGGGCGCCCGAGTCAGTCAGGCCAAGGAGGTGGGGGGCGATCCATCAGAGTTAAAATATCTCTTCCCCACTCTCATCGCTGAAACTCAGAAGTATGTAGCAGCCCATCTTGATGTTGACCGGAATCCGCTCATCAGGTCAGGGTTACAGCTCGTAAAAAGAACCGCGGCCTCCGGGAACGAATGGGAGCGGTTGTGCAGCAACGCGATACCTTGCCAGCCTACTGCCAGAATCATGTTGCCGAATTGGAGCGGGCGCTTTCGAGCCCCAACGTTGTGCTACTTGGACAGGCGAAGAAAAATCAGTAGTGAGCGGTCAACTGCATGCGTCTTGATTCACCGCGATAGATCAGAACCGTATTTATCGCCAGACAGTTTTTAGCCCAGTTCTTAGCGTTGATACAAAGGTCTCCAGTGAAGGATCTTTCTCAGCATCTTGCTTATGCCTGCCGATGAAAATCCACTCATCTTCTGCCCAAAAAATTCGAATTGTTTTGGGTGATTTGCAGTCGAATACAACTTGATAAATTCTCGTTTCTCGCTGCTGGACGACGACGCATTGCTCATGGCAAACCAACAGTCGTTGCCCAGGCTCTAGGGTCGGAGCATTGAGCGGGAGGCGCTTCTCACTTTCTGTTTTCCGCATGATGAATGTCGTCGTCCTTAAAATTCAGAAACCGTACGCGTTGAATCAAAAGCATGGAGGGTCCGCTACTGCGGGGGACTCATCTGCTGCCTTTGCACATGACGCCATATGTGTTCTTTAACGTGGCAATCATCACGATCCAATAAGCCATTTCGGAGGCTGTACAGACAATAAGGCCTATAATTGATAGCTCGCTACTTATTATCAGTACCCCTTGGTCGTCTCTAACTGGCCGGCAAATCCTGTTATCGCCGGAAACCGACCGCATGGTCGCACACCTTCAAAGCGACGGCATTGGATGGACCTACCCGGGCCTACCGGCTCAGGCGCTTCGACAGTCCTGCGCATGACTAGCCTCCAAGGGGTCATATGTGCATAATATTATCATCCAGTGATAATGGAAAGGCAATCTACTCGCCCTTGCTTCAGGCACGGGCGAGGTCTATTGATCGATTGCCGGGAGGCAAATTCATGCATGAGAACAGCAATACTGTGAGCGCTTGGAGACCCGTATGAAACGTGAGGACGTAAAAACCAAACACGCTGAAGGCATTCAGTTTGATACCCATTTGATTGCCAACCCGGCTAACACCCAGGAGTGGATCGTCTTTTTTAAAAAGGATGCAGGAAGAAGCTTCTTCCTGGTCAATGACAACGAAGAAATCGAACCCTTTCGGTACCTTGATGATTTGATTCATGAGCTGCGAGAAATCGGTATCAAGGTTGCTGAAATTCATTTTTGAATTCTTTTCCTTGGAGTGTCGTCATGTCAGTCAGAATCGAGTATCTGTCTAGTCAGAGTGAAGAACTATGGTCCGTGTGTATTGGAACCAGGCGCATTCAATTCCGCAATGAGCAGGGTGCAAGAAATTACGCAGCAAAGCTAAAAGAGCGTATAGAAGCTCCGCACTCATACCCTTGTGCATTGCCGTCCACCTACACACGCGGCTGCAGCAAGTAATAATGCTTAATGGCCTTCTGTTAACGTTAACGTTACCGTGAAAAAAATTTTCTTCCGTAGAGTGCTGTGGAACTTAGTAAGTCGAATTAATTTTTATGCTGCGCTCCTGCAATTGCATAGCATCTGGCGAATGAGCACCCGGCCAACCAATGTTCATAATGAGGGTAAAAGTACCACTATGAAGCCTGCACTAATTTCTATGTCACGAACTGCGGGAAAGTTGGCTGCGGAGGTTCTGAGCATGATTGCGCCTTACGTCAAGCCCGGAGTTTCGACCAATGAGCTTGATAAACTCTGTCATGACTACATTGTCAACGTACAGAAGGCCACTCCAGCCAATATCGGTTATCACGGGTTCCCCAAAACCTTGTGCACCTCCATCAATCATGTTGTTTGCCATGGAATCCCGTCAGATAAAGAACTCTCGGATGGCGATATCCTCAATATTGATGTTGCGGTGCTCAAGGATGGTTGGTTCGGTGATACAAGCCGGATGTATTTTGTCGGCGAGCCAAGCGTAGAGGCTCGTCGGCTGGTGGACACGACCTATGAGGCGATGTGTGCCGGCATTCATGCAGTAGGCCCTGGTGCCACGCTCGGTGATGTCGGTCACGCCATTCAAACCGTGGCGCACCGTGAAGGGTATAGCGTAGTGCGTGACTACTGTGGACATGGCATTGGCATGGTTTACCACGATGAGCCACAGGTCCGTCATTATGGCAACCCGGGTGAAGGTATGAGACTGAAACCGGGCATGATCTTCACAATCGAGCCAATGCTCAATGCTGGAAAGCACGGTGTAAGAACGCTGGGGGATGGCTGGACCGTGATCACCAAGGATCTTTCGCTCTCGGCCCAGTGGGAGCATATGGTCTTGGTCACCCGCGATGGCTTTGAGGTGTTGACTGCGTGGCCGGATCAGCCCGTGGAGTATAAGAAGATTTAATCCAGCAGACTGTCCTACTGGTAGGTCAGAGTGGGGCACACGTAGAAAATCGCCAGCTCGTACTGAGCTGGCGACTCGGACGGAGCGCTTGTTTGTTGATTCTCTATTTAGTCACGCAAGTAGGCCACCAAGGCGTCAGCGAAGGACTCAGTTGTACCGGTCCCTCCCATATCGGGTGTCACTTGATCACAGGAGCTTTTCAGAACAACGCGGATAGCTGTACGAATGCGTGTCCCCTTTTCCACCATGCCCAGGTAATCAAGCATGTCTGCGGCAGCCAGTAACAATGCACATGGGTTCGCGATGTTCTTGCCGGCGATGTCCGGTGCCGAGCCGTGGACCGCTTCGAAGATGGCCGCATCGGCGCCGATGTTGGACCCCGGCGCCAAGCCCAATCCGCCTACCAGGCCTGCGCACAAGTCTGAGAGGATGTCGCCAAACAGGTTGGTGGTGACGATGACATCAAATTGATGGGGATTCATCACCAGCTGCATACAGGCGTTATCGACGATCATCTCGTGGAATTCGATTTCCGGATAGTTCGCAGCGACCTCACGCGCCACCTCAAGGAACAACCCGGAGCAAGACTTGATGATGTTGGCCTTGTGCACCGCGGTCACTTTCTTACGGCCTTTGCTACGAGCCAGCTCGAACGCATACCGCACGATGCGTTCGGAGGCCGTGCGTGTTACACGAATGCTCGCCAGAGCGACTTCGCCGTCCTCCGAAATACTTTGTCCTTCTGGTAGGTACGCCCCTTCGGTATTTTCACGCACCGTGATGATATCGATATCTTCGAAGCGCGCACGGGTCCCTGGGAAACTGATCGCTGGTCGGACATTGGCATAGAGATCGAAGTGGCGGCGAAGGTGGACGTTGATCGATGAGAAGCCGCGGCCAATCGGCGTTGTCAGAGGGCCTTTGAGTGCGACACCATGTTTGGCGATCGTCTCTATGGACGCGGGCGGCATCAGTTGCCCATGCTGCTGCAAGGCCTCCAAGCCAGCCTCAACGAAGTCGTACTGAAGATTGCAGTCAAGGGCATCGAGTACGCGTAGCGTCGCTTGCATGATCTCAGGGCCGATGCCGTCACCCTTGATGATTGCGATAGTTTTGCTCATGGTCTCTTCCTTAACAGCGCTTTGTCAGCCGCTGTATTAATTGGGTCATTGAGACTGGTGTCACGAGTCTGCTGATTGGCATTGACTGTCTGGCGGCTTTCACCGCGCCAGTGTGCTGTGTTTCATCCTCCGCGCCGTGACTGCGCAGGTCATCGCGGATCAATAGACGGGCGACCTGAGTGGGTGTCAGTTCTCGCGCCGCACAAAACTACTCAAGGATGCAGCTGTAACGGGCGAGTTACCGGATCAAGGATGCTGTCATTTGCTCCATCGAAGATGCGCACAACATTAACATATAATGTTAATCGCATGTGCTGACAAGGAGGGTTTTCATCCTGAGACGGTAAGGTGTTTGAATGTCTGTGCGTTACATGTTGAGGTAGCTTTTGGGCAGGAATAGAAGAGGACAAGTTGTGGCTCGGATCATTCTTGAAGTCGTACTGCCAAGCCAAAATCGACGGACTCGCGAATGACCAAAAGCGCCCATGATCATCAGATCGATATCGTGTTCGGTCTGATAGGACTGTAAGGCGAGCTCTACTCTCCCGCCACAGATGGCTGTCCGCACGTCACACCCGGCTGATTGCAGAATGGCTCCTGCCGCATCGAGTCGTTCCAGATTCTTCGACGTGTTGGCTGCGACCATGACCAGGTGCACGGGCAGCGTTCTGAGAACTGGACTCGCTGCCAGCATTTCCACCCCCATGTGCGTGTCCTCGCTCCCGTCATAAGCAAACATCAGGCTTCGTGGTGGGTTGAAGGAACAAGGTGTGACCAGGATCGGCTTGTGCAAAGCATGGATGATGGTTTCGAGCTGGTTGAGTCGGGGATAGAACGAGCTTTGTTTTCCCATGACCAGCCAGCGCATGTCAGTTTCCATCTCGAGTAACCGACCCAACAGTTCTCCGTCGCTTTGACGAAGCTCTGGCTGCATCACGCCATCAGCAATCGCTCTTTCTCGAGCGTTTTGCAGCATTATCAAGCCTTGCTTCAACGCCTGCTCATGGCGCTTTTCGTCCAGCGACATAGCTTCTAGCACGTGCGCCAGGCTGCCGGGTCGTATCTCTACGCCAGCGGGGCGGTCTACAACATTCAGGAGGGTTAACGGCAAAACAAAGTTGAGACTGGCCCAAGCGGCGTAGTCGCAGACGGCCGGAGATGTCGTTGAACTGTCGATACAGGCCAATATGTGGGTCATCACAACCCTCATCTCGATGATCTTGAAGAGCCGGTCACCACGCGGGGTATAAACGAAAAAAGCCGCTCGGCGAAGGCACCGCTTTTAGCATTCGATGGAGTGGGATCCGTCGCTGGACACCGGGCACGTCATATATCGACACGATCAACGTAGTGAAACTCCAGTATAGCAACGCCTGGAAAGCTGCTTGCAGGCAGGCTGCTCACTTTCGCATGACGCGGCGGACAAAAAGCCTGGCATCATCAACGGCAGGCACGATCGCCAGCGTCACCAGAACCATCGCGAGCGGTACCGTTGAGATATAACCAATGTGCTTGAACCCAAAGGCACCCACCACGCCGCCCAAAAAGAAATTCAGCGCAAGCAGTATCAGTATTTTGAGTCGGGTCCGATTGGCGAGAACTTTTGGATGCTTCGATGTGTTGACGGCATTCCAATAAAAGAGTTTTCCAAACTCAATACCGATATCCGTGATGATGCCGGTGATGTGCGTCGTTCGGATTTCGGCTTTGGAAATTTTGGTGATCACTGCGTTTTGTAGCCCCATGATGAAGCACAGCAGCATCACGGTGACGGACACGAATAGACCATCCACGGTGGATAGCCTAGCGCCCAGAAAGCCAAAGCAGATGAGCAGAAAGGCTTCGAACAAGAGCGGCACTGCAAACTCACTGTGCATCCGTCTGCGTCGGGAGTAATTGACCATGACCGCCGAGCACGCGGCCCCAACCAGAAAGGACAACAAGGCGCCGGCACCACTAAGCACCAGGTCGTAGGCCCCTAGCACACTGTTGTCTGCCATCGAGGAGACGATGCCTGTCATGTGTGAGGTGTACTGATGCACCGCCAGGAAACCACCGGCGTTGGTTGCCCCCGCTACGAAGGCTAAGGCAAATCCAAGATGTCGGTTTGCGTCTGTGGTACGCCTTCGCCCAGTGAGGCTCCTAACATATTTGATCGGCATTCATTCACCCCTGTCCCAAGCGTATGAGGAGCAAGAAAACCAACCGATTATGCACATCTGATATCACCAGGTCCTCGCGATTTAGGCTGGTCTGCTCGTTGAGTGTTAAAGCCGCTGACTGTCGTTTTTTCTGATCGGTGATCAGGATTGCTTGGGATGGCAACCCTGTGTGGTGATTACCTGCTGGGGGAGCAGACGGGGATCCCGAAAGCTTCACCCCGCGATCAGCCAAGAGCGGATGATCTTGCAAATGGCGGGCTGTCGATATTCAGGACGTGCTGCGGTTGGATGATCCCCGAGTGCGACAGCTGCAACCGTGCAAAAGGTCGTGCAGCTGCGGCACATCAGCATGATTGACGTCAGCTTAGAGCGGGTAGTGCGTCGGGTAATGCAGCTTCGCAACGCCGGTGTCGATAGCGGCCTTGGCCACTGCGCCGGCTATTGCTCCGAGCAGGCGAGCATCGAGCGCTTTGGGAAGAATGTAATCGCGCCCAAACTCAAGCTTATCGACGTTGAACGCTTGCAGTACTTCCACAGGGGTTGGCTCTTTGGCCAATTGGCGCAGAGCTTCCACCGCCGCAATTTTCATCGCTTCGTTGATCCGGGTTGCCCGAACATCCAAGGTCCCGCGGAAGATGAACGGAAAGCCCAGAACGTTATTGACCTGGTTTGGGTAATCAGAGCGACCGGTCGCCATGATCAGGTCATCACGTGTGGCCATGGCCAGCTCGTAGCTGATTTCAGGGTCCGGGTTCGAGCAGGCAAACACGATCGGGTTCGGTGCCATCGCTGCCAATGCTTCTGCCGGGAGGAGATTGGCTCCAGACAGGCCGACAAACACGTCTGCACCGGTCATGGCTTCCATCAGCGTACGAGGGCCACCGTCGTTAACGAACTGTGCTTTGTATTGATTGAGTCCTTCCCGAGCGGAGTGGATAACACCGACACGATCGACCATGTATAGGTTGCTTTTTTGAGCGCCGAGACTCAGCAGCAGGCGCATGCAGGCAGTGGCAGCTGCGCCGGCGCCGAGGCAAACAATTCTGGCATTCCCCAGGGTTTTGCCCTGAATCTCAAGTGCATTGAGCATGCCGGCGGCAGTGACGATGGCCGTACCGTGTTGGTCGTCATGGAAGACTGGGATGCTGCACTGTTCGATCAGTGCCTCTTCGATTTCAAAGCACTCAGGCGCTTTGATGTCTTCCAGGTTGATGCCGCCAAAGGTGTCGGCAATGCGCACGACGGTCTCGATAAAGGCCTGGGAGCTCTCGGCATTGACTTCGATATCGATCGAATCGATTCCGGCGAAACGCTTGAACAGCAATGCTTTGCCTTCCATGACCGGCTTGCTGGCCAAGGGGCCTAGATTGCCGAGGCCCAGAATGGCCGTGCCGTTGGTGATCACGGCCACCAGATTCCCTTTTCCAGTGAAGCGGTAAGCATTCTCTGGGTTCTTCGCGATTTCGCGTACAGGCTCAGCGACGCCTGGGCTATAGGCCAAGGCAAGTTGGGCTGCGGTGTCGGCGGGTTTGGTCAGTTCAATGCTGATTTTCCCAGGGGTTGGGAATTCATGGTAATCCAGTGCAGCCTTCTTGAAGTCGGTAGTCATGCGAGCCCATAATTAGACGTTGATTACAATGCCATGTTAACACTATTATAATGCAAGGCAACGAGATCCTGACCCACAGACCAGGGTCAAATTGCCGGCTTGAACGCTGCTGATGAAGGGGTTTGTCAGCCAGCGGACCAACTCTATTGGCCTTAAGACTTCAGGGCGGGCCTGTATCTGTTGGTCAATAGAGATCCTCCTATGCTTGAACCCGTCTTAGGCCACCTTGTGTGGCCATTTTTTTGCGTGCTCGAATGTCCCAAGCGGTGTCACGCCCTAAGCGCGGCACATTAGGATTCAGAGTTTTCTCATGGCCTCTTGGATCTGATCCGCGTATTTCGACAATTGCGTGAGCTCATGACCCAGTTGCATAGGGCTTCTGCGTGGGTCATTCGCCCGTGAATCAATACCAGCGCAGCATTTACAGCCATTATTCGCGTTCCTGAGTAGATCCTGGAACGTACCTGTTGAAATCAATAAGGTCCTGCACTGTGTGAATGGCAATACCCGTACGACTCGACAGGTAAGCAGGCAGAAACCGGCCAGGAGCTGGCCCCTCAACATCAATACCGTGGTCTGCCCCCGATTGTTCCAGTCGAACACCCTGATTCCAGGGGCGGACGGGTATGCTTATCGCTTCACTTGGGGGCTTGCTTTATGAGCGACGGCGAAAAGGAAGAACAGAGGATGTCTGACTGTGCGTACTGTGACCTAACGATGGATTTCGTTCCCGATGACGCGAGGCATCGGTTTGAGGTTCAGTGCGAGCATTGCCAAATAATCAACGTAGTGACTTGGGAGGTTTGGGCGCAGGGTCGCTGGTACACTGCGATCAAGCACGATTGAAACTCAATAAATGAGGGTTGGTCAGCCGGTGGCTTGAGCGGGTTTTCGACCACCGCCGGCCTTTGGGTAATACGGTTCAATCAACGCCAGTAAACCGCTACAGGACACTATCTGATCCATCTCGGCGAGGAACCGCTCGCGGCGTGTCTGCTTGCGCTTTCCGGCGTATTCAAAGTCGGAAAGCTCATCTGGCTCATGGGCGGCTCGGATCAGGTGGTGAGGGTATACTTCAGCACATTCGGAGATGTGGCTCGTAGAAATCCCTAGAGTTTCAGCGACCAGAATTCCAGATCGAATTTCTTCCCATAAGCCTTTTGCCCAAGCATCACCTCAGTCATTCGAAAGTTGAGGCGCTCATAAAGCGCCCTTGCGTCGACAAGGCAGCTATAGGTTTCTAGCTGCACCTGCTTAAACGAGTGCTGGCGAGCATGATCAAGAGCGAGTTTCATCATCGCAGAACCAACACCTTTACCCCTAAACTGCGGCAGGACTAGCACGAAGTTAAGAAATGCCACGCTGTCAGCTCTCTCCGATATCGCTATCGACGCTACGCGTTTGTCCCCTACCAATCCAACCCAGATACGATTGAATGGACTTGGTAATTCAAGAAAGTTGCGCATCTTTTTGGCGACGCCATCCTGAAAGTGCCTGTCAAAACCGAACTCGGTGGCATAGACGTCACCATTCGCAGCAATAATCCACTCGTGATCGTCCTGTTGTGCTACTCGAACCGTCAACTCTGTAGCCATCACTTGAAACCTCGGCTTTGTCTATGCTGGCTTTATCGATTTTACACTGCATGCCATCTGACCGTGCGATACATAATGAAAGGTGTCACGGTCAATTCGAATGCAAATAACTGGTCAAGTCGAATACAAACAGGTGGTCAAATCGATGCAATTACACAACGTAGAGACTGTGACTTACTGATGGATGTTTCAAACATCTAGGTTTCTCCTGAGCAATACCAAACAGTGCTGCTGCGAGGGTGAATAATTCATTTCTGCGTGAGGGCACAGGTGGAGTGCAGAATTCTGGGAACTGAGCCGGCCACTCCAGAACGTAAAATCAAGACGCCCAATAGCGCAGACAAAACTGAACCCATCAGCACCGCGATTTTTACGTCGGTCATCGTTTGCGAAGGTGCAGGAATGGTCTGTGCGCCGATCCACAGGCTTGCTGTAAAACCAATGCCGCTGAGTGCAGCAACGCCATAAAGCTGCACCCAGTTGCAGTTCTCGGGGAGCTTGGCGAGCCCGAGTGCAACGACAAGACCCGATACAGCGAAGAGACCCAGTGGCTTTCCGATCAGAAGTCCTGTCGCGACACCCGTCGTGACCGGGGCTGAGAGATCTTGCAGTGACATGCCAAGGAGTGACACGCCAGCATTGGTAAAACCGAAAATCGGCAATATCAAAAATGTCACATAAGGGATGAGCTTTTCTTCAACGGTTCGCGACGCAGAGCTGGAGCTTGTATCGGGCTTACCTAGCGGTAAGGACAGCGCCAATACAAGTCCGGCGAGTGTCGGATTAAAGCCGGATAGCCCAAGAGCCATCCACAAAAACACTGCGGTCACTATGTAGGGACGCAGGCGTGTTATGCCTTTGCGGTTCAGCGCTATAAGGAGACTTATCAGCAGTAATGGGGCCAGCAGCATCGGAACAAAAAAATGTTGGGTATGAAAAAAGGCAACGATCATGACTCCGCCAAGATCCTCCAGAATCGCGATAGCGAGCAGGAATACTTTTAGCGAAGCTGGAACCCTGTCACCGAGCAGCGACAGGACGGCCAGCGCAAATGCAAGGTCCGTGGCTGTGGGAATAGCCATCAAGAATGGTGTTTCGTTTTGGGAGTGATTAAAACCCCAGAGAATAAGCGCCGGCAGGACCATGCCACCCAGCGCCGCAAAGCCTGGCAATGCGCGCTCCTCCCACGTGGCCAGATGCCCAACCAGCCATTCACGCTTGAATTGCAGCCCGATGACCAAGAAGAACAACGTCATCAGGCCGTCATTGACCCAGTGGGCTAACGACAGGCCCAGATGGACGCGATGTAGCAACTCAAAATAGCTGGGAGCGAAAGGAGAGTTGGCTAAGACAAATGCGATGAGAGAGGTACCCAGCAATGCCACACCGCCGGCTGCTTCATTGGAGAGCCCTGGAGGGATGGTGGCACCGGATACGTCTTTTAATTTTGCCATCTTGGGACTCCAGCCTCGATCGTGATAAAAACTTGGTCGCCCAGCGTCAATGAATGGCCAACAGCTTGGTGTGTTCTGAGCTGCCTTGGATGCCTTTCATCAAGAGGCTTAGCGTTCTGCTCCTCGTTCGTCAGCCTTCGAGGCTCTCCAATCGAGGAAAAATCCAGCTCAGTGTTGATCAGTGATCCGGGGTGGGAGAGGCAGGGTGAATTCGCGGAAAGGTATGCGGTGCGTCGATCCTTTCTTTCAGTGTGGCTGCATACTCCTTCGCCCCCTGCTCGTTACGAAATTGGATGCTGTGGCTACCGAAACAGACAGACCAAAGCTCCCCGTCTTGACCGGATAGAAGCTTAATCGTTACTGACATGATCAAACTTCCTGAGCGCAACGATTAGAAATGAACTTCAGCAGACTTGATGCCCAACTCGCGAAGCTCATGGATCACATCATCGACGCGTCCAAAGGACTCAATTTCCTCATTGTCATTGACCAGAAAATAGCTTCTTCCTGCATCCTTTTTGAAAAGAATGATCCACTCGTGCGTATTGGTCGGGTTGGCGATCACATGCGTGTCGAAATGCATGCCTTCACCGTGTTTGGTTTTGACTTCTTCGCGTTTCATTCGGGCCTCCGGACATAGGGATTAGCACTTTAAGTACCGATTCTACAGCGCTGCAGGTGTCGTACCAAGGCTAGGCCAATTGCTTTGCTATTATCACTAGGTGTGAATAGTATGCACATGCCACCAGAGCGAGGCTAGTCATGATTGCGATACAAGAAGCTTGGAAAGCGGGCTTGTTAGGGCGCGAGCATTGGCTTCGAAATATCGTCTCAGGGGTCATCGTCGGCGTCGTGGCGCTGCCCTTGGCCATGGCATTTGCCATCGCCTCAGGCGTCAAGCCGGAACAAGGGATCTATACAGCTATTGTGGGTGGCCTGTTGGTTTCGCTGTTCGGCGGAAGCCGGCTTCAGATTGCCGGCCCCACCGGGGCATTCATCGTCATTTTGGCCAGCGTGACGGCCAAGTACGGTGTGGATGGCTTGCAGATCGCGACCATGATGGCTGGGGCCATTTTATTACTGCTCGGCATCACTAAACTTGGCGCACTCATTAAGTTCATTCCTGACCCCGTAATAGTGGGATTCACCGCTGGCATCGGAGTGATCATTTGGGTCGGGCAATGGAAAGACTTTTTAGGCTTGCCGAAAATCAGTGGCGACCATTTCCACGAGCGGCTGTGGCACCTCATCCAGGCGCTGCCCAGCCTTCATGTGCCCACGACACTGTTAGCCCTGTTGAGCTTGGTGTTGGTGATCCTCGCTCCTAAACTACCCGGTGTAAGGCGTGTTCCTGGCCCCCTGATTGCCATGGTCGTTGTGACGGTATTGCATTCCTATTTTCAATTCGACGGCGTGGCCACGATCGGGAGTGCATTTGGGGGCATTCCTCAAGGGCTTCCCAAGATAGGCCTTCCTGAAATAACGCTGCCGCAAGTCATTGAGTTGATTGGCCCTGCGTTTGCGATCGCGATGCTGGGGGCGATCGAGTCGCTGCTCTCGGCTGTTGTTGCCGACGGGATGGCCGGTACCAAACATGACTCCAATCAGGAGTTAATCGGACAAGGCATTGCTAACCTGGTCACTCCTCTGTTTGGTGGCTTTGCTGCAACAGGTGCGATCGCTCGAACAGCAACCAACATCCGCAATGGCGGCAACAGTCCAATCGCGGGTTTTGCACACGCCCTGACTTTGATTCTACTGATCTTTTTCTTGGCGCCTTTGGCTGCGGATATCCCGCTGTGTGCGTTGGCTGCGATCTTATTCGTGGTCGCTTACAACATGAGCGAACTGAAACACTTCAAACGCATGGTCAAACGAGCTCCAAAAGCCGACGTTGCCATCCTGTTAATTACCTTCAGCCTGACTGTTTTCAGTGATCTGGCGATTGCGGTGAACATTGGGGTCATTCTCGCCATGCTGCAATTTATGCGTCGGATGGCGTCTTCTGTGGAGATTCAGCTAATGGTCGAAAAAGAGTTGGAGGTAGAGTTGCGTATGAATGGGCATGTACATCTTCCCCCCGGTATTTTGGTTTACACCATTGAGGGGCCTCTCTTCTTTGGCGCAGCAGAAACCTTTGAGCGCGTTTTGGCTCAAACCCACACGGATCCTGGGACTTTGATTATTCGCTTGAAGCGGGTGCCGTTCATGGATATCACGGGCTTACAAACGCTGCTCGAAGTCATTGAGCAGCTACGCAAGCGCAGCATCGTCGTGAAGTTGTGTGAAGCCAACGAGAAAGTCCTCGGCAAGCTCGACAGGGCAGGGATTCTTCAGGCGCTCGGCTCAGAGCATTATCATGCCGACTTCAGTGGCGCACTGGGCAGTTATGTCGAGATCGACAAGACCCAAGGCTAGAGATGGGGTGCAGCAGGCTAAGAAAGGCGATGAGCAGGCATTCGTCGTGCCCGCCCACGCGCAAACGAATCACTTACCATTGGCTGCAATTCTGCTTTTGGTCGAGTAGGACACGCCATGCGTCTCCAGATAGTCCCGAATAAGCTGACGAACGACCTGAGAAGGTGTCAGATCCTGAGACGCACACAGCTCCTCAAGTGCTTTTTTCTTGACGGGATCAATGAGCACAGTTAATCGTGCAGTCTTATTTTCCATGGAATTACCGGTCCCCTAAAACGGTCGATGATAATCAAATTATAATAGGCAGAGGGTTATTTGTCACCGGTTAGGTTCGTTACAGCTAGCTAGATTGACCGTGATCAAAAAATGGCGACGGTACGTCAACCAGAAACGGGTAAAAGAAGGGATAGATAGACGGGTAATGGGCAGGGAAACTGATTCTGGCCTCCCCCGAATCAATAGCCGCCCTGGCCACTGCGCCGGCAACCACCGAGTGCAAGCGCCCATCCAAAGGCTTGGGAACAATGTAATCCTTTCCCAGCACCAGCCTGTCGACGTTGTAGGTTCGCAGTACGTCTAACGGCACCGGTTGCAAAGCAAGCAGGTGCAAAGCACGGATCGCAGCAATCTTCATGGTTTCATTTATACATCGCGCTCTAACGTCCAAGGCTCCTCGGAAGACGTAGGGCGAAGCCAAGCAGCTGGCTAACTCATTTGGATGATCGAAGCTGTCGGTGGCGAGAATCAAATCCGTCCGAATTTCACGAGCCTGCCAAGGCAAAATCGCTTGATAGGGACCCGCATAGGCAAACACGATGGGGTTGCTTGCCATCGACAGAATTGCTTCCGGTGTTAACCAGTCTGGATCTGCAACACCAATAAAAACGTCAGATCCCTTCATTGCCGCGGGCGAGTGCTGTGTGAGTCCATTCTGAACAGTTTGCCCCAGCTGCGCGATCGTGCGGACACTGCCGGTTGTTACGACAATACGAGATTTGTGGGCTCCCAAGCTCAGCAGCAACCTCACACACTCGACCGCCGCACGCCCGTGCAGTCCGCAGACGATTCTGACGTCTTTAAGTTTTTTGCCCTGAACTTTTAATGCCGTCAGCAGGCTGGCCACCACAACAATTGCCATTCCGTGTGGTTCATCTGAGAACACCGGAATGTCGCATCGAGCGATCAGCGCTTGTTCGATCTCCAGGCTCTGAGACTCAGCAATGCCATCCAGATGGATGCCGCCGAAGGTGTCGGCAATGCGAACGACCGTATCAATGAAAGCGGCCGATTCGCTGGTGTTGACCTGGATATCCACCGCGTTGATCTTGGCCAGGCGTCTAAACAGGAGCGCTTTTCCCTCTATCACCGGCTTGCTGGCAAGAGATCCCAGGTTGCCCAGATGTAGAATTGACGAGCCGTCGGAAATGATTGCGACGAGATTGCCCTTACCCGTAAAGCGGTAAGCGTCATCCGGATTTTTCGAGATTGCCAAGCAAGGCTGCGCCACCCCTGGGCTATACGCCATTGCCAGATCGCCGACTGTTTCGACCCGCACGCTTGGTTCAACGGTGGTTTTTCCAAGAGAAAAATGCTCATAACAATACGCCGCTGTGTTTTTTGGCCCTGCCTTCATCGCACGCCTCGGTTGTACTTTTATTATAATACTATGATAATGTAATTAGACCCTGATGTGTTCCTTTGAAGGCGCCTCATTTCAAGGGCTTTTCCCATTTGCAGTACAGGCTGGTTCCGTAGATGAAGGCTTACCACGCTGGTTGGGTGATCTATTACTGTGAGTTGTTAGGCGTCGCAGCCTTCGCAGTGACAGGCACCCTGATGGCAGGGCGAAAATCGTTGGACTGGTTCGGCGTAATCACCATCAGTTTAGTCACCGCTTTAGGCGGCGGTGCCTTGCGTGACGTACTGATGGCTCATTATCCGATCGAGTGGGTTTCCAATGAGAATGGCTTTTTGGTAGGGGTTAGTGCTTCGCTAGGAACCATGATTTGGGCGAGGACCTTGAAAACCTTCAACGAGAGGGTGTTGTTGGTAGCCGATGCATTTGGATTGGCTGTATTTACGGTCACAGGAACAGATATGGCTCTTCAGCAAAACCTCCCTCCCAGCATCGCAGTGATCATGGGTGTAGCTACCGCAGTCGCTGGGGGTGTGATGCGTGATGTGTTGTGTAACGAAATACCGTTGGTGTTTAGACGTGAGGTTTATGCATCCATCAGTATTTTGGGTGCCGTCGCCTACATCACGCTGCTGGATTTGCAGATTTCACTTGAAGTAGCGTCTGCAATTGCCATTGCGTTCGTTTTTGTCAGCCGTATTGCCGCCATTCGTTGGAAATGGATGCTACCTAGGTTCCATGTAGTCGATTGATCTTGTTGGTTGGCCGATAAAGCTACGCCCTATAAGAAAACATGAGTGATGCTAAGTCATCTCTGCCCCCCCATCCTTGAGGCTGCTCCTGCAGCCTTTTTTTCCCTTCGCCATTAGATGATTGCGCGTCAAGGGAAGAGCTAAAAAGCTACCTGCACGTTTACTCGACATTATCTGGTAGGCCCCCAGGTCACCAGCTTCGAACTCGAGTGCGCACGCCGTCATATACAGACGCCATGTACGGTAGGTGACCTTGCTGACTAATCCCAACACCTGATCCTTGTTCGCCTCGAGCCGCTCAACCCAACGCTTGAGCGTCAGTGCGTAATGGTGGCGTAGCGCTTCGACGTCGGCGATTTCGAATAGGCAATGCTCCATCGCCTGCTGGATATGGCTGACGGTATCGAGTTGGCCTTCGGGGAAAATGTAGTGATCGATGAACAGGGTGGACAAGGTTTCTTTCCACCCATGCACATCGTGAGTAATCCCCTGATTGAGGAAAAGACCGCCGGGTTTCAAGAGTCGATACACTGCCGTGAAATACCGTGGCAGATTCTCCAAGCCGACGTGCTCAAACATGCCGAGGCTGGTCACCTTGTCGTAAATCTCTTCGCCCGGGTGAGTGTGGTAGTCAGCGACCTCGACGGTGACTAGATCCTGTAGGCCCGCTTCGCAAATTTTTTCTCGTGTAATGTCCATCTGTTGCTGGTTGGTGGTTATGCCATGGGCGCGTACACCAAAATTACGTGCGGCATAAATGATCAGTGCTCCCCAACCACAACCGATATCAAGCAGATGATCGCCGCGCTTGAGCATTAGTTTGCGGCAGATCAGGTGCAGCTTTTGCTGCTGCGCTTGTTCCAGTTCGTCGTCGATGCGCTTGAAGTAGGCGCAGGAATAGACCATCGACTCATCCAGCCACAACCCGTAGAAAGCGCTCGGCAGAGTGTTGTGAAAAGCGATGGTCTCTAGATTTGCGGTTCGGGACCGTAAGTTAACTCGACGTGAATGAAGCCTCGGATGATGGTGACGAGCTGGCGTACTGCGAAGGATCGCCAGTTTTAAGCGCAGCGCCGCGGTAATCGCTTCAAGTCGATCGAGACCGCGAATGCTCAGGTTCCCCAGGTGGTCTTTCAGTGCCAAGGCGCTGAACAGATCGCCGTCGATATCGATGTCTTCACGAAGATAGGCATCAATCCAGCGCAGGGGGGCACGCCCAATTGCCAGGTTCAGTACTGCCTGTGGGCTACGAAATATCAGGGTAAATGGGGGAAGCGGTTTTTCCACTGCTTTACCGAGTCGCATGCTTGTACCGTTCCACAACCGTACGCTAAGGCCGCCGCGATAGGCACGAAAAAGCAGTTCGAGCAGGTCAGAGGCGGCCATTGCTGCTTGATCACTCTGTCCCTCGTTGTGAGTCACAATGAGATCCTTTTTGCGCGTAATGACGAGGCACACCGCCAGTATTGATCGTACGGCGTGACTGCATTCTTTCGCGTGCACGGTGTTGATGCGCGACCGATGACTGACATCAGATTTGCCCTGGATGACTATAGCCCTTGGGGTGTCATGATGTGCGTCATGTCTAGGTAGTTTTTGTTTGATGTCCTGTTTCATGGCCCAGACTGGTTGAGTCACACAACCCAAAGCAGCCGTTCAGATTCACGCGTAACGGTTGCATCCATAGAATCTGCTGAGATTCTTTTCATGTGATTCCACTTACAGGAACAGATCTACCGGAGGAAAGTGCTCTGAACGCCCTTCAAGAATACATTTCCAACCCCACGTTCGAAGAGCAGAGCCACGCTCAAAATCTTTGACAAGCTCAGTTGAGAAGTCCTTTAGATCAGACTTGAGCTCAAACTGAGGCTTCATGGCGTATTCAACGTCCATGCCCATCTTTCCGTGAATCAGCTTCTGCATAACTTTTGCTCTCTGGGGCCAGCTCAAACTTTTGCCTCTTCTGTCTTCATTCTGATAAACCATAGCATTCAAATGGGCTGACGCATGCACGTAGTCACTACTTATCATCCAAACTTTCAGGTGGGGTAAAGTCCCTAGGGGTAAGATGTGCTCAATTACCCAGTCCAAGAACGGAAGTGCAATGTGTCTAGCTTGGAGTTCAACTCCAATCATTAAAAGTACGTTGTGTAGCGTAAGTGCAACTTTTACAGCGGTGACAATGCGCTTTTGCTCAGTCGCTTCAAGCACTAAACAGATCAGACAAGCTACGCAGTCGAGGCTAACTCGCTTCTCTAGTTTATCTAACAATCGTTGTGTGACAGATTCGCGTTTTGAATACGCGGATAATCCTGAGAATCCTGACGAAAATACTACTGCTTGCACATCCACGCTCAGCGTTCTCATATAGGCGTCTGCATCAATATTCTTGTGATCTACGGATCGCATTATTTCCCAAAGAGGATGCTCCAACTCCCGAGTCGAACCAGGTGCCAGATGTTCAACGCGCCTAAGCGTTTTTGACTTCGGGGTATTTAAGTCTTTCTCGTACCCTGACCATTTACTTCGATAGTGACGAATTGTCCCATTGCTGTTTCGCTGAAACGATTCCCTTTCGAAATGTTGTTCCAGTGCGTATGCGGAAGACAGGAAAGTTCGGGCCTTCAGCCCTTCATACCAATAGCGAACTCGTAACGTCTCAATCGGGTTGCGTCGGGTAGCTTTTTTTTCACAATAATTGTTCCGCATTTCATGTGAGAACGCTGTATGGATTTCAGCGATTCGTTGAAAATCAGACATCTACGATGATCCCGCGAAAGCCCGTACCGTAAAAAATGTAGAAGTCTTACGGCTGGAAGGCAAGAACCCTGTTTATTAACATGAAGCGTGACTACACAGGACAAGCCGCGTCATGCAAGAACACATCGAGATAGAGACTCTCGCCTCCGAATTGGAGGACGACCTAGTAGATCGCTACGGGCTGATGCTAGGCAGTACCGCGTTATGGCGTGAGTTGGGCTATGCGTCGCATGAGGCTTTCCGCAAAGCCAAACAGCGAGGGCGAATTGAAGTGCCCTTGTTCGACGTACCAAACCGGCGCGGATCGTTTGCTTTATCTAAAGAGGTTGCAACCTGGATTGCAAAGCAGCGTTTCGCGCCTGCAAAGCAGGCTGACGCAATGCAAAAAGAAGCACATTGATTAGATCAACATGATCAGCCACAGAAAAAAGAGGTATCGAAATGAGAGGTGACTGAACCGCAACACGGTGGTTCAGGAGCACAAAAAAGCCCGGGGTTGGCGCCCCAGGCTTTTTTTGGTTATGTCAGGTTTCGAGTCCAAGACATCGCCATTCTGTGTTCCCCTGCGTTCGGCGTCAAGCCGGCCAAACCCCGTTCATCTGTAAATTTCACACGGCGCGATTTGTGAGGCGTTCACACGCCTGTCGCGGGGAGGAACGATGAGGCTACCAATTGAAAAACAACGCGAGGTGCTGCGCCTTGCGGCTGACAACAAGCTGTCCAACCGTGCCATTGGCCGGTTAGCGAAGGTGTCACACAATACAGTTCGCACAATCCGAGATCAGCAGGAGCAAAGCGGTGAAACCTGGGAAAGCCTCAGGCCACTCGACAATAAGGCGTTTACTGCCCGGCTGTTCAGCGACGCAAGAGGATCAACCAACAGGAAGGTTTGTCCGCAGTGGTTGGAAGTACACGACCAGTTGCGATTGCCCGACATGACACTGGAGTTGTTGTGGCAGGAGTTTAGGGAAAAAGAGCCTTCTGGGGTTTCATATGCTCAATTCACCCGCCTATACCGTGCTTGGCTGAATACGCAAAAGGTCAGCATGAGGCAGGTACACCTGCCGGGTGACAAGATGTTCGTCGATTTTTGCGGACGGACCATGCCTATAACAAATCCAGTGACAGGCGTCGTCACTACCGCTCAGATTTTCGTCGCTACTCTGGGAGCCTCGGGATACCTATTCGCGATAGCCGTCGAAAGTCAGACAACTCAGGATTGGTTGCGTTGTCACGTGCGCGCATTGGAGTTCTTTGAGGGAGTACCTAGGTTTGTTGTTCCCGATAACCTAAAAGCCGCAGTGCTCAAAACCACTCGCGACCAACTCGTACTGAATCGTGCGTATTCCGAGCTCTCGGAACATTACGCATTTACCATCACGCCTGCCAGACCTCGTAAACCCAAGGACAAATCGTTGGGTGAAATAGGTGTTCAGAGGTTTGTACTTGCTAGGCTCCGGGCGCGTACATTTTTCTCGCTAGACGAACTTAACGAACAAATTGCTTATTGGACTGGCGTTCTGAACGACAGAATAACTCGAACCTACCCCAAAAGCAGAATGGCGCGCTTTCTTGAAGTTGAATCACCAGCTTTGCAGCCACTCCCCGAAAGAAGTTATAACTATAGCCAGTGGATTTACCATGTCAGGGTCGGTAGCGATTATCACGTGCAGTTCAACGAGCATAATTACTCGGTTCCTTATCACTTTGCCAATCAGATAGTAGATCTGCGCATAAATGATGAGTGGCTTGAAGTCAGCTTCCAACGACAAATTATTAGCACGCATCGGGTGGAACTCGGTCGCGGCACCAGTACATTACGAGAGCATTTGTCCCCTAACCATGGACACTTTCAGGATTCACAACCGGAGATGCTGTTAGCGTGGGCACAAAGTATTGGCCCAGAAACCTTTTTTTACGTCAAAAAAAATCTCGATGACAGAAGGGACTTCGCCACAGGGCTACGAGCTGTAGTCGCGCTCAGGCGCGACGTGCGTAAGGGACAAATTCTATCGTCCCGATTGGAGTCGGCTTGTGCCTACGCTAATTCGCTCAACATTTTGAGTTCCGAACGGCTGCGTTCGATTTTGCGCAACGGGTCTGACCGGCGGCCTGCATTGAAAATTTCAGCGCCACTCATTGAGCATTCAAACATTCGGGGCGCTCAGTACTACGCCACCCAGGGAGATGAACCAGTATGAAACAAGTATTGAACACCTCTCAGGGGTTGCTGAACCTTGGTTTGACTGGAATGGCGATCGCGTATGAGCGTCAGCTTGAAGAGCCTGCTCTGCTTAAACAGCCTTTCGATACGAGGCTCGGTCTGATGATGGAGGCGGAGACATCTCAGCGTGAGACCAGAAAGATTGAGCGACTGCTCAAGGCAGCTAAGCTGCGCGAGTCGGAAGCGACCCTAGAAAACATTGAGTTCAAAGCCAATAGAGGGCTTGATCGCAACGAAGTCATGACCTTGGGTGAGTGTGAGTGGCTGCGTCGCCGGCAAAATATTATCATCACCGGCGCGACCGGTACCGGGAAAACCTGGTTGGCTTGTGCTTTTGGAAACCAAGCCTGTAGGCTCGGCTCACATACGGTTTATCGCACCGCCACAAAGCTATTCGAAGAAATATCCCTCTCCTACGCGGATCACACGCTCCCGAAACTTCGCCGCCAGTTGATCCGGGCCGAGCTCCTGATCATTGATGATCTTGGTATCGGTGGAATTGATGCGCAGCTTGGTCCTTTCCTTCTCGATGTCATAGATCAACAGTCTCAAAACGGCTCTCTGCTGATTACCAGCCAGTATCCGAAAGAGAAATGGTACGACTTGTTTACTGACCCGACGATTGCGGACGCTATCCTTGATCGCATCGTACACAAATCTCACGTTATTCAGCTCAAAGGAGAATCTATGCGTAGGGTTAAAAGCCGGAAACGCTGAGGTTCTCGTCCAATATAAAGGCCCTTCCAGCGCGTGCTAAGACGTCACCGGACTACAATTGGTCAAGGTGTATGCAACTGGTCAAGTCGAATGCAAATGCTTGGTCAGATGCCATGCAACTGATTGTTCCATAGCACAATTCACACAGTGAGACGTAGCGCCAGAATTGGCGCGCCGGCCTACCTATAATTAATCACAGCTGCCTTTAGGAGATTTCCTCAAGTCGGCTTACCAGCCTAAAGGAGCATTATGTCTAGCCCAGATCTTTCAGAGCTTCTCGCTCAAGTGACCGAGATTGTTGAGCGCGCAGGCGTTCTGCTTTCCGAGGAGTGGAACCGTCCGGATGGACCGCGTGGCTGGGGTGACAAGGCTGTGATTTTTGGGGGGAAGAAACGGGCCACGTCCTCACTGGGCACGCTTGGTGTTGGGTTGTAGACCCTAACGATGGCACGAGTGATTTTTTGAAGGGCTTGAAGGGATCGGCCATGTCGGTTGGGCTACTGCATAACGCTATTCCCGTGCTCGGGGTTGTACACGCACCAGTGACTTCCAGTGGGCTAGCCGATTGCATCAGTTGGGCGGAGGGTAATCCCCATGTGATTCGCAACGGCCAATCAATAGACGTCTTTCTCGCCGATAAAAAGCTTTCGAGCGACAGCACAATCATGGTGAGTGCAGCAGCAATGAACAACCCAGAACTCAATCGACAGCTGTGTGCTCCAGGACAATTCCATGCAATGCCATCAATCGCTTACAGACTGGCAAGAGTGGCCGCGGGAGACGGGGTATGCGGTGTCTCGCTCTACGCTGTTTCAGCGCATGATGTCGTGGCTGGGCATGCGCTGTTGAGAGGTGCGGGAGGCGTTTTATTGGATGAGAATGGGGTCGCCATACGTTACGCGACAAAGGCAAACATGATAACTGTTTCGCAACGGTGCTTTGGTGGTTCACCCTCGGTATGCCACGAATTAGCCACCCGCGAGTGGGACCAAGTGTTCAGATCTAGCGCCATAGATCACAAGTCTGACGCATAGCCATCAGAAAGCTTCAGGCCCTGGCTCAACGCCAGTAAAGGTGATTTCCACTGGCTCACCTTCACGCTGCCACGCCAACTGATAGACCAGCCATTGGTGTTCTCCCTCACAGCGATCCGCCACGAGCAGTAGGGTCCATCCTGCCCTCAGCAACCTATTGGCATTTTCCTCGCTCCGGGTGCTGATCAGCGTTTTCGTATGCTCAATGCCCACGATAAATTATCCCTCACCATCAAGATGATCGACTTGAATGCCGATGCTTCGATTTTTATGTCGATACTAGCTCCGGTGGAGCGGAAGTGCAGGATCCCACTGCAATGTCCAATCAGCTCTTCCGGCTGTCTTGATCTTCGCGGGGCGTACCTACCTCCCTAGATTAAACCGTGACTAACTCCGCTGTCAGGCAACCTGTAGTGGTCAACTAATCCCGGACACGACGTTAAGTTTTTTCTCGGCCTGAGCTGGGGCCAGTCCGTTATTGAATTGGTGCGGTCTAATCCAGTTGTACCGATGCATCAGGTAATGACTGATGTCGCGGTGCGCTTCTTGAGCTGTCATGTAGCCCACGGTCGGTATCCATTCAGTTTTCAAGCTGCGAAACACACGCTCCATCGGCGCATTATCCCAACAGTTTCCACGACGGCTCATGCTTTGGCGCATGCGGTAACGCCAGAGCCGTTGGCGAAACTGGCGACTGCCATATTGCGAGCCCTGATCCGAGTGAAACAGCAGCCCTTGAGGCCTGCCACGCTGTTCGTAAGCCATGTCCAA
>NZ_MNAH01000011.1 GCF_001976065.1 Pseudomonas putida
CTTGGGAAATTGCCGGCTGGTACGGGGTGTAGGCGGTATACCAGGCTGGGTTTKCCAAGAGGTTGCGCAGGATCGGCGACGGCGTGTGGGTGCCGTAGTAGCCCTGGCCGATGAAGGTCTTGAACAGCTGGTTCTTGCCGGCGATGCCTTTGATCATCGCCAGGGCATCGGCTTCGCTCAGGCCGTCTTCCAGGCCGAGCACGCTGGTGCCCTTGATGCTGTCGGGGATGACGCTGGCGCTCAGATCCTGGAGGGAGTCGAAACCGAGGGTGTTGAGCATGGCCTGCTCGTCACCGGCGCGGGGGCCGATGTGGCGGGCGATGAATTCGTTGGCGGTGCTGAGATTAATCGTCATGGCGGGTTCCTCAGGCTTCGGCTTGGGCTTTGATCAGGCGGTCGTAGGCGTCCTGATCCAACAGTTGGCCGACAGCGGCAGCGTCAGTGGGCTTGAAGCGGAAGAACCAGCCCTGGCCGAGCGGATCTTCGTTGACCAGCTCCGGGGTACTTTCCAGTTCCGCGTTCACTTCCAGCACCTCGCCGTCCAGCGGCATGCTGATGCTGCTGGCGGCTTTTACCGATTCCACGACAGATACTTCAGCGCCGGTGTCAAAGCTTCCCAACTCGGGTACTTGAACGAACACCACATCCCCCAGCGCCTGTTGCGCAAACGCGGTGATGCCGACGGTGAAGCTGCCGTCAGCTTCGGTACGCAGCCATTCGTGTTCGACGGTAAAACGCAATTCGCTCATATCAACTCCTCATTGTTCAGACTCATCCGCTGCAGGTGGCGGAGGGCGATGGGCAGGCTCGTGTTGGAGCTTGGCTGGAGGAGAGATAGCAAGGGTGGTGCCAAGGTTTATTATTTGTTTTAAATCAATGGCTTAGTCTTTAGTCAGGCTGTTTTTGTTGCGGCTGGCGTATTGAAATCAATACAGGCAGGCGAAGGGAAGGGACCGAAGCCCGGGCCAGACAGGTCGAGAGGGTTTTGTCTTGATTTCAATACACTGTATCGATTTGCAAACGCATCAGCGCCCACACAATTCCACTGTGGGAGCGGGCTTGCTCGCGAAGGCGGTGTGTCATCCAACCTATGCGCTGATTGACACACCGCCTTCGTCGGAACGCCGCCCGGACCAAGCCCGCTCCCGCTTTTGACCGAGGCGGTCTTACGACTTGTTGGGAATTCCGTATTTGCGCAGCCGAATGGCAATGGCGCTATGGGAGGTTTGCAGGCGCGCCGCGAGCAAGCGGCTGGACGGATAGCTGCGATAAAGTTTCTCCAGCAGATTCTTTTCAAACCCTTCGACGGCATCCTCGAGGCTACCCACCTCGCCATCGTTCTGTCGTTCCACCGCCGTCCTGGCAATATCGAGATCATCGATGTCCACCAACGGATTCTCGCAAATCGCCGCCGCGCGAAAGATCACGTTCTGCAATTGCCTTACATTGCCCGGCCAGCGGTTGCCGAGCAGGGCGGGAAAGGTGCTGGGCGCCAGGCGACAGACCGGGCGCTGGATCTGCGCGCAGGCTTGCTGCATGAAGTGCTGGGCCATCAGCAAGATGTCGTGGCCACGTTCGCGCAGCGGCGGCACTTGCAGGTTGAGCACATTGAGACGGTAGAACAGGTCTTCGCGAAAGTGCCCCTCGCTGACCATCTTTTCCAGGTCGCGGTGGGTCGCGCTGAGGATGCGCACGTTGACCTTGACCTCGCGATCGCCACCGACCCGACGGAAGCAACCATCACTCAAAAAACGCAGCAACTTGGCTTGCAGGTACGGCGACATTTCCCCGACTTCGTCGAGAAACACCGTGCCCTGGTCGGCCAGCTCCAACAGCCCGAGCTTGCCGCCCCGTTGCGCCCCGGTGAACGCGCCGGGGGCGTAGCCGAACAGCTCGCTTTCGGCCAGGCTTTCGGGCAGTGCCGCGCAGTTCAGGGCCAGGAATGGCGCGTCCCGCCGACCGCTGATGGCGTGACAGGCGCGGGCCACCAGTTCCTTGCCGGTGCCGGTTTCGCCCTGGATCAACAGCGGTGCATCCAGCGCCGCCACCCGTTGCGCGCGGGCCTTGAGCGAGCGGATCGGCGGCGATTCACCGAGCAGCGCATCGAAACCTTCGGCGTGATCATGGTGCAGCGCCGAGAGACGTTCGCCGATGCGGTTCGGTTGATAAAGGGTGAGCAGGGCGCCAGCGTCGGTGATCGGCATGGCATCGAGCAGCAGGGTGTGGCCGCCGAGGCTGACCTCGTGCATGGGCAGGCGGAAATGCTGGGCGATCAAGGTGCGTTGCAAGTCGGCATCGTCGAACAATGCGCTCAGGGATTCGCCGGCCGGTTCGCGACCGCACAGGGCGATCAACGCCGGATTGGCCAGCAGTACGTGACCGCGATCATCCACCGCCAGCACCGGGTCGGAACTGGCGGCGAGCAAGGCGTCCAGTTGCAGGCGCCGACGTTGCCCCGGAAGGATGTCGACCATGGTCACCGCTTGCACGCCGCGCACGCCGAACAGTGCCTCGCGCAGCTCTTCCAGCACTTCGGTACCGAGGGTCGGGGCATCGATGTAGACGTTCGGCGGCACCATCTCCACGGCATCCAGGTTGAAGCTGCGCCCGCCGAGCAGGGCCAGTACTTCCTGGGTGATGCCGACGCGGTCGATGAAGGTGACGTGGATGCGCATGACGGACCTGCAAAAGTGGCAAACGAAAATCAGTATGCCGGGGCGAATTTGAATTTGGCGAGCGTCATGTCATCCGTTAGCCGTTTTGCGGGCGCTGGCCGCCAGGTCCTCGAGGAACGCCTGGAGGATCGGCGGCGGTGCCACGCCGCGACGGGTGATCACGTCGAACGGTGATCTCAAACGTAAGCTACCCGGGGCCAACTGGTGCATCTCGCCACTCTTGACCCATTGGGCAGCGAAGTGCTCCGGCAGAAAGCCCAGGTAGGCGCCGGAAATGATCAGGATCGCCGTGGCTTCGATGTTGTCCACGGTGGCGGCCGCCTTGCTGACGCCCAGGTGTTCGAGGTCATGTTGCTGCATGTAGCCGCGCACGACGATGCGCCCGGCCGCGACTTCTTCGAGCAATTCCTCACCTTCAGCCTGGCTGCCGTACAGCGGATGCCGGCGCCCGCAATACAAGCCCAGTGCTTCCTGGTACAGCGGCGATTGCAGCAGGCCCGGCACATGGATCGGAAAGTGCCCGATGGCCAAATGCAGGCGGCCGTCGAGTACCCGCTCTTCCAGCTCCGCCGGCGTACCCACGTAGACGTTCAGGTGCACGTCATGGCCGCGCGACACGAAGCGCTGGGTGGTGCGCGGAATGGGCGAATCCGGGTCGGTGATGGTGGTGTCGATGATGCCCAGGTTGAGCTTGCCGCTGATGTGCTGCTTGAGCACGTCGGCGTCCATGCAGAAGTTTTCCACCGCCGACAGCAGGCGCTGGGTGGCCTCATGGATCGCCACCCCTTGCTCGGTCAGGCGGAAGCCGCTGCGCCCGCGCTGGCAGAGCTTGACCCCCAATCGGGTTTCCAGATGGGTCATCTGTTCGCTGATCGTCGACTGCCCGGCATTCAGCGCCGCCTGGGCGGCCGAGAAACCGCCGCAGCGGACAATCGTGGCAAACACCCTGAGCAACTTCAGATCGACATCGTGCAGTTGAATCACGTTGACCTCCGGCCTGTGGATGCATCGGTAATGCCGATATGAGTATCTGATGTTTAGCATTTTTTCCACGAAAACCTGCGCCCATAGTCTCTCCAACGGCGGTCGCCTTGCAGTTCCGCCAAGCCGATAACAAGAAGTGGAGAGGCTAGAAATGTCGAACAACGGTTATGAATCCGGTCGCCTGAACCTGCCATTCGTGGGTCATTGCACCTTTGGCAAATCCCCGGTGTGCACCGATTGGGATGCCCTGGATGCCGACGTCGCGGTGCTTGGCGTACCCAACGACATGGGCACCCAGTGGCGCTCCGGCGCACGCTTCGGACCACGCGGGATTCGTGAAGCATCGACGCTGTTTTCCTTCGGCCACGCCGGCGCCTATGACCACGAAGACGACGTGATGTACCTCACCGCTTCGGACGTGCGCATGGTCGACGTCGGTGATGCCGACATCGTCCACACCGACATGGCCACCAGTAACAAGAACACCGAATACGCCGTGCGCAAGATCCTCGATGCCGGGGTGATGCCGGTGGTGCTCGGCGGCGATCACTCGGTACATGCGCCGGTGATCAAGGCCTTCGAAGGCCGTGGCCCGATCCACATCATCCACTTCGATGCGCACCTGGACTTCGTCGACGAGCGCCACGGCGTGCGTTACGGCCACGGCAATCCGCTGCGCCGCGCCTCGGAAATGAACCACATCGTCGGCATGACCCAGATGGGCATCCGCAACGTGTCGTCGTCCAACCGCGACGACTACGAAGCGGCCCACGAAGCCGGCTCGAAGATTCTCTCGGTGCGCGATGTGCGTCGCCTTGGCGTCGAGGGTGTACTGGCGCTGATCCCGCAGAACATCAACTACTACATCACCATCGACATCGACGGCTTCGACCCGTCCATCGCCCCGGGCACCGGCACTCCGAGCCACGGCGGCTTTCTTTACTACGAAGTGCTGGAAATCATCCAGGCCCTGGCCAAGCGCAGCAAAGGCAACATCGTCGGCATGGACCTGGTGGAAGTCGCACCGGTGTACGACCCGACCGGCATGACCTCGATCCTGGCCGCGCAACTGCTGCTCAACAGCATCGGTTTCATCTTCCACGAGCGCGGCTTGGTACGGGCGGCCGCCGAGAGTGAAGCGACCCTGGCTTAAGAGCTGGCCTGAACATCGAAACCAGTGACCCGGCAGGCTCTGACTGCCGGGCAGAGAGAACAAAAATGGACACGATCGTCAAAAGTTACCTGCAAAAATTCGGCGTCAGCGAAGCCACCCAGACCTTCCTCGGCAAGGTCCAGAAAATGTTCATCGGCGGCGCCTGGGTCGAAGCCAGCGACGGCCAGACTTCCGATGTGATCGAACCTTCGACCGAAGGCCTGATCACCCGCATTCCGATGGGCACCACCGCTGACCTGGACCGCGCCGTGCAAGCCGCCCGTGCGCAGTTCGACGGTGGCCAATGGAGCCAGGCCAAACCAGCGCAACGGGAACGCCTGATCCAGCGCCTGGCGGACTTGATTGAACAGAACGCTGCTGAGTTGGCGCAAATCGAATCGATCGACATGGGCAAGTCGGTCGCCTTCGCCAAGGACGTCGACATCCAGGGTACCGTCGATACCCTGCGTTACTTCGCCGGTTGGGCCACCAAGCTCCACGGCCGTACCGTCGAGCCTTCGCTGCCGGGCAATTACCTGGCCTATACCCGCAAGGAAGCGGTGGGCGTGGTCGGCGCTATCGTGCCGTGGAACTTCCCGCTGCAAACCATGGCCTGGAAACTCGGCGCGGCGCTGGCCACCGGTTGCACCGTGGTGGTCAAACCCGCCGAGCTGACCTCGCTGTCGGCCCTGCGTTTCGCTGAACTGGTGCAGGAAGCGGGCATTCCGGATGGCGTGATCAACATCGTCACCGGACGTGGCAGCGTGGTCGGCGCGGCCATGGCCACCCACCCTGGCATCGATAAACTGACCTTCACTGGATCGACCCCGGTGGGCGTTACCGTTGGCCGCGCGGCGCTGGACGAGATGAAGCGCCTGACCCTCGAGCTCGGCGGCAAATCACCGGTCATCGTGTTTGCCGATGCCGACATTCCGGCGGCGGCACAAGCGGTCGCCAACGGGGTGTTTTTCAACTCCGGGCAGGTTTGCGACGCCGGCACGCGAGCCTATATTCATAGCAGCGTCTACGAGCAATTCCTGAGTGAGCTGATCGCCTACACACGCACCCTGAAAATGGCCCCGGGCCTGGACCCGGACTGCTTCATCGGCCCACTGGTCTCGGCCCTGCAAAAGCAGCGCGTGACCGAGTACATCGAGACCGGCAAGGCCGAAGGCGCCGAACTGGTCTACGGCGGCCAACCGGTCGATGGCCCTGGCTTCTTCGTTGAACCGACCATCTTCGCCAACTGCCGCAACGACATGCGTATCGTCCAGGAAGAGATCTTCGGGCCAGTGCTGGTCACCGCACCGTTCGACGATGAGGAAGAGGCGCTGGCCCTGGCCAACGACTCGGTCTATGGCCTGGCGGCGGCCCTGTATTCCAACGACCTGGGCAAGGTGCACAGCCTGATTCCACGGCTCAAGGCCGGTTCGGTCTACGTCAACGCTCACGGCACCCTCGACCCGTCGATGCCGTTCGGTGGCTACAAGCAGTCCGGGTTCGGCAAGGACCTGGGCGCGGAGCAGCTCGACTACCTGCTCGAAACCAAGGCCGTGTGGATCACGCTTCCGAGCTGACCCCCGCCCTTGTGGGAGCGGGCAGGCTCGCGAAGAGGCCGGCACATTCGACAAAGATGTTGCCTGACCCACCGCTCTCGCGAGCAGGCTCGCTCCCACAGGTTTTGCACCAAGGCCAATGCATTTGCACCATTGAACATCAGAACGGCATGGAGGCCCCACGGGCGTCGTTCCCCCGAAAGAATGCAGTTATCTCGTCATGATCTTCCAACAATAAGAGTCCATCATGAACACAAACGCCAAGTCCGCCACGAGTGTGTCCTCCCTCGATGACAAATCCGTCGTCGAGGGGCATTCGATTGACTTCATCCCCGAGGACGAACGCACCGACAAACTGTCGAGCCAGGGCCCGTTCTGGTTTCTCGGCAACTTCACCTTCTTCACCATGACCATCGGCTTCGTCGGCCCGAGCGTCGGCCTGACCGCGCTCTGGACCACACTCGCCGGCACCCTGGGCATCATGTTCGGCACGCTGTTCATGGCGTTTCACGGATCCCAGGGCCCGCACCTGGGCTTGCCGCAGATGATCCAGTCCCGCGCGCAGTTCGGTTACCGTGGCGTGATCCTCGTGCTGCTGGCGACGCTGTTCGTGTTCGCCGGGTTCAACATCGTCAATCTGGTCCTGATGATGCAGGGCCTGCATACGCTGTTCGGATTCAATCCCGTGGTGATCGCGGTGGCCGTGACCCTCCCGGCGGCGGTGTTGGCCATTCTCGGCCATGACTGGATGCACCGCAGCTTCAAATGGGCGTTGTACCTGTCGCTACCGCTGTACGGCCTGGTGACACTGGCGGTGGTGATGGGCTGGGTGCCGGATGCGGTCTTGCCGGCACTGGCCGAAGGCGAAGTGGCCCCGCCGCCGCTGGGCTTCAACTGGACCGGTTTCATCGCCCAGTTCGCGGCGGCGGCGAGCTACAACATCGCCTATGCCCCGTACGTGTCGGACTACTCGCGTTATCTGCCAAAGAACACCTCCAGCGGCAAGCTGATCGCCGTGGTGTTTCTTGGTGCGTCGCTGTCCGGTGCGTGGATGATTTCCGTCGGCGGCTGGCTGGCCGATCACCTGCACTCCACCGATGTGCTGGTGGCCCTGGGTCAAGTCGGCAACACCGTGTCGCCGCTGATCGGCACCGCGGTGGTGGTGGTGACCATCCTGGCGTTCCTGCCGGTGATCGCGATGAACATCTACAGCGCCAAGCTGACCACCCTGACCTGTGTCGATTCGATCAAGCACATCGAACCGACCCGCAAGGCGCGGATCATCGCCATCGCTTTCGTGATCCTGCTGCAACTGGGCGTAGCCCTGAGCATCCAGAGTTCCGGCAAAGGCCTGTCGGTGCTCGGCATCTACCTGGTGGTGATGCTGTACTTCCTGGTGCCCTGGACCTCGGTCAACCTCACCGACTACTTCTTCGTGCGCAAGGGCCGCTACGCCATCCCGCACTTCTTCATGCCCCACGGCAATATCTATGGCAACTGGGGCCTGCGCGGTATGGCCGCCTACGCCATCGGCTTCATCTCGATGATTCCGTTCTTCTACATCTATGACGGCGTCGAGCAACGCGAAGTGTATGTCGGCCCGCTGGCCAAGGCACTGGGCAGCATCGACATCGCCTGGCTGGTGGGGCTGATCGTCTCGGGCCTGGCGTACTACTGGCTGAGCCGCTCGATCGATCTCAAACGCGAAGAGGCGGTGATCCAGCAGATCGAGAAAACCTCCCCGCAATACACCACCGGCGACACGCTGATCCACAAAAAACCACTGCAACCGGTATTTACTGAATCGACGGTCGGGAGATAACCATGACCACACAAAGAATGACCACACAAAAATACGACTACATCATCATTGGCGCAGGCTCGGCAGGTTGTGTGTTGGCCAACCGCCTGAGCGAAGACCCGGCCACCTCGGTGCTGGTGCTGGAGTTTGGCGGCAGTGACAAGAGCGTGGTGATCCAGATGCCGAGCGCATTCTCGATCCCGATGAACACCAAAAAGTACAACTGGCGTTACGAAACCGAACCGGAAACCTACCTCAACGGCCGGCGCATCCACTGCCCACGGGGCAAGGTGCTGGGGGGCTCGTCATCGATCAATGGCCTGGTGTATATCCGCGGCCACGCGCTGGATTTCGACGAATGGGAATCCCTCGGCGCCCAGGGCTGGGGCTACAAGAATTGCCTGCCGTACTTCAAGCGCGCCGAAAGCTACGAGTCCGGTGGCGACAGCTATCGCGGGCAGACCGGGCCGTTGCACACCACCAACGGCAACAACATGAAGAACCCGCTGTACGGGGCCTGGGTTGAAGCCGGTGCCGAGGCGGGCTACATCAAGACCGAAGACTGCAACGGCTACATGCAGGAAGGCTTCGGCGCGATGCACATGACCGTAAAGAACGGTGTGCGTTGCTCCACGGCCAACGCCTATCTGCGCCCGGCCATGGGGCGTCCGAACCTGACGGTGGTCACCCACGCGATGACCCGCCAGGTCATCCTCGAAGGCAAGCGCGCGGTGGGGGTCATGTATGACCACGGTGGCCAGACCCACCAAGTGCACTGCAACCGCGAAGTGCTGATTTCGTCCGGGCCGATCGGCTCGCCGCACCTGCTGCAACGCTCCGGCATCGGCCCGGCCGCGGTCCTGCGCAAGGCCGGAATCGGTGTGCGCCATGACCTGCCGGGAGTAGGGGAGAACCTGCAGGATCACGCCGAGGTGTACATCCAGTTCGGCTGCAAGGAACCGGTGACCCTCAACAGCAAGATGGACCCGCTGAGCAAGTTGATGATCGGTTTGCGCTGGCTGCTGTTCAAGGACGGCCTGGGCGCCACCAACCACTTCGAGGCCGGTGGTTTCATCCGCTCCGAGAAGGGCCTGCGCTGGCCGGACATCCAGTTCCACTTCCTGCCGGCAGCGATGCGCTACGACGGCAACAAGCCGATCAAGGGCCACGGTTTCATGGTGCTCACAGGTCCCAACAAACCGAAAAGCCGCGGGTACGTGCGGGTGCGTTCGGCCGATCCGTACGAGCATCCGGAAATTCGCTTCAACTACCTGGAGCGCGAAGAGGATCGCGAAGGCTTCCGCCGCTGCATCCGCCTGACCCGCGAAATCATCGGCCAGAAAGCCATGGACCGCTTCCGCGACGGCGAAATCGCCCCCGGCGACCTGGTGACCAGTGACGAAGACCTCGATGCCTTTGTCCGTGACAACCTCGAAAGCACTTACCATCCCTGTGGCTCGTGCCGCATGGGCGAGGACGACATGGCAGTGGTGGATTCCGAGTTGCGGGTGCATGGCATCACGGGGTTGCGAGTGATCGACTCATCGGTGTTCCCAACCGAGCCGAACGGCAACCTCAATGCGCCAACCATCATGCTCGCCGAGCGGGCTGCGGACCTGGTGCGCGGGGTGCAGATGCTGCCGGCGGCGGACGTGCCGGTGGGGCTGGTGGAGAACTGGGAGAACAGCCAGCGCACAACACTGCCTGGGCGTAACGTGCGGGTCTGATCGCAATCCAATGTGGGAGCGGGCTTGCTCGCGAAGGCGGAGTGTCAGTCAATGAATGTGTCGACTGACACTCCGCCTTCGCGAGCAAGCCCGCTCCCACAGGGGGTGTGGAGGAATTTTTTCGTTGTGGTTGCTAGGCTGTAATTCCCCAAGACCGCAATGGAGCCCCCTCATGCCAATCCAGGCCCTGCGCGCCGACGCCTCGCACATCGAAACAATCGCCCCGTTATTCGACGCTTATCGCGGCTTCTACGGCCAGCCGTCGAACCTGCCCCAATCGCGCGACTTCATCGCCGAACGCATCGCCCGCGACGAGTCGGTGATCTTTTTCGCCGAGGACAGCAAGGGCGAAACCCTGGGTTTCGTGCAGATGTTCCCAACCTTCTCCTCCATAGACGCGCACCGCACCTGGCTGCTCGGCGACCTGTTCACCACGCCCGCCGCCCGGGGCCAAGGCGTTGGCACGCTATTGATGAACACCGCCCGCGACTTCGCGCGGTTGATGGGTGCCAAGGGCATGACCCTCGAAACCGCGACTGACAACCACAGCGCCCAGCGGTTGTATGAGTCGTTGGGTTACGTGCGTGATCCGGGTTACTACACCTATTGCCTGGACTTGCAGCGTTGATCATTAATGAAGGCTGACTCCTACATCGAGGTTAATCGCGCCGCGCCGAGCGCCTCGCGACACCGGCAACGCTGACTGGCGTGAGCGGACGCCCGACCACCGCCTCGGCTTGCGAAATAACGCTGTGCACGCCCGGGATCGACAAGGTGTCACCAAGCTCCAGCGCGCACACCGCTACCAGTCCCACCAGCAAAAATCCGCAGGATTTGATCAACAGGTTCATTTGGTTTTTCCTCGCACAAAGTTGCCGGGCAGGTCCTCGGCGTTGGGCAGGTCCTTCAGATCGATTTTCTGGGCATTGCTCGAGTTGTTGAAGGCGAAGTCATCTGCTGGCGCGGCATCGCCACTTTTAAAGTCGCTGAGCTGGATGCTGTATTGCGGACTGCCGGCAATGGTTTTTGACGTGATGGAATAACGGCAAGGGTAGGGTTTGTCGCCCTGGGCGATCCATATCTGCCAATCAACTTCTTTTTTCCTGAACGCCAGGTGATCGCATTCGGTACCGCCGATGACGCCACTGCCCAGGTCCTTGATGTCGGTCACGCCCGCCATCAATTGATCCTGGGGATTGGACATGAGCAGGTCAGCGCCGGGAAGCGGCCGGTTGTATTTGTCCCGCAGGGTATCGAACAGATCATCCAGCGTGCCCGGGACTTCCACTTGGGTGTAGATGTTCTTGCCTTTTCCCAACAGGGTCAGGGTCTTGCCATCGAACACCATCTCCAGGTCGGCAAAACCACTGGCGCGGGTACTGCGCAACTTGTCAGGCCGGGTCAGAGCGAGTGTGCCGGAACCTGCCAAGGCCAGTCGTTGCTTATCTTTAGTGACTACTTCAAGGATGGTGTCGTAGTTGAACGATATATTTTTTTGCGCTGACATATAGTCAGACATCTTCTTGAGCAACGTCTTGGCGTAGGCCTCATCGGCCTGTGCCGCTGTTGCTGTACTCAATCCGATGATCAGGGCAAGAACGGTGTGCAACTTTGGGGCGAACTTTTCCATGGGAGGTCACCGCTGGAAGAATGCCGAGTTGGTGATGCGGACTTATAACGCTAGCCCCATCAACAGCAACTCGCCGGGTATTGCCTGACCATTCATCCGACGTTTTATTACGCTGTGCCCCTCCCTGTTCGCCTAATAAAAAATGCCGCCCGGTCGGCGGCATTATCATTGATGACGATCAGGCGGGTTTGTGTTTCGGCTCACCGAACACCGGCCGGAAGAAGGTGCGTTCATAACTGAGGATACAGCGGGTTTCTTCCGCGTACTTGAAGGCGGCGATGCACTCAGGGTCGTTCATCGACGCTTGGCGATAGGTTTCGTAGGCCGCCAGGCTCGGGAAGGTGAACATTGCCAGGGCAATGTTGTTGGCGCCTTCGGACGGCAGGAAATAGCCGTGATGCTGGCCACCGAATTTCTCCACCAGCGGAATCCACAGTTTGCCGTAGTGTTCGAAGGCTTCGAGCTTGTACGGGTCCAGCACATATTTCAGGTAGCAGGTGACCATCGGTTTTTTCTCACAGACTGGGTTATGACGTTCTCGCCGTCGATGGTAGACAACAGGCCTGGTGGACGCCATGGCGCAGAGCGATTTTCTGGCCCCAATCTACTGTAGGAGCTGGCTTGCCAGCGAAGGCGGCCAGATGATCAACGCTGTATTCAAGGGCGCCTTCGCCGGCAAGCCGGCTCCTACAATGGATTGCCCGCCCGAGTAGCACGGGCAAACTCGATGAAAGCCTTGAGCGCTGCGGGCACATGCCGTCGGCTTGGGTAGTACAGGTGCAGGCCGGGGTAGTAGGGGCACCAGTCGCCCAGCACCTGGACCAGGCTGCCGTCGGCAATTTGTGCCTTGACCATGTCCTCGAAGACGTAGGCCATGCCGACGCCCTGCAACGCCGGGGCGACCATCAGGCTCACGTCACCCAAGGTCAGCGGGCCGTCGATTTCGATTTCCTGGGTGATCCCGCCGCGTTCGAACTCCCAGCGATACACGGTGCCACTGGGGAAACGATGGCGAATGCACGGCAGGCCATGCAGGTCTTCGGGTTTCTGCGGTACGGGATGTTTGCGGAAAAACTCCGCGGAGCCCACGACCACGGAGCGCAGGGTGCCGCCAATCGGCAGGGAGACCATGTCCGCCTCCAGCCGGATGCCGAATCGCACCCCGGCGTCAAATCCCTGCGCCACCACATCGACCAGCGCGTCGTCCGTCACGATCTCCAGCTTCACGTCCGGATAGGCGTCGAGGAACCTGCTGGCCAGCGGCAGCAGCACCAGTTCCGCGGCCTGGCGACCGGCGGTGATTCTCAGGTTGCCCGAGGGTTTGTCGCGAAAATGGTTGAGGTCTTCCAGGGCATCGTCGATATCGCGAAAGGCCGGTTTCAATCGCGCAAAGAGACGCTCGCCGGCTTCGGTCAGGCCGACGCTGCGGGTGGTGCGGTTGAATAGCCGCACACCGAGCCGGTTCTCCAGGGTGCGCACCGCATGGCTCAGCGCCGAAGGCGTTAGCCCCAGATCCACCGCCGCCCGGCTGAAGTTCAGATGGTTGGCCACGCACAGGAAGGTCGAGAGGTCTGCCGCCGAAGGTGCCTTCATATGTGAATGCCTTTCACAAAGTCATGTAAAATTGCTGGGATTATCACATCAGTAAGGCAGATTTAAAGTTGCGTCAACTCATCAAGAAAGCCCGGCAATAACGCTCGGGTCGCTGACAGGAGGAGTTGAAATGCGTACTTGGTTCATTACTGGGGCTTCCCGTGGTTTTGGTACTCTCATCGCAGAACGTGCTCTGCGAGCCGGCGACGCGGTGATTGCCACCGCCCGTAAACCCGAAGAAATCACCGCCAGACTGGGCGATCATCCAAACCTGCTGGCCGTGCGTCTGGACGTGACCCGCGAAGCCGAAGCGCATCAGGCCGTGGCAGAAGGCATCAAGCGTTTCGGGCGGATCGATGTGCTGATCAACAATGCCGGGTTCGGTGTGCTTGGCGCGGTGGAAGAAACCAGTGCCAGCGAGACCGAGCGCCTGTTCGCCACCAACGTCTTCGGCGTACTCAACGTGACCCGTGCGGTCCTGCCGCACATGCGTCGCCAGCGCTGCGGGCATGTGATCAACATCTCTTCCATTGGCGGCTACCAGGCCTACATGGGCTGGGGTGTCTACGGTTCCACCAAGTTCGCGGTGGAAGGCATCACCGAGGCGCTGCACCAGGAACTGGCGCCGCTGGGGATCCACGCCACGGTGGTCGAGCCGGGCTTCTTTCGCACCGACTTCCTCGACGAGCAGTCGCTGGTGAAGACCGCGCTCGAGCTGTCGGACTACGACGACACCGTGGGCGCCATGCGCAAGCATGCAGAGGCCGCCAACCATGCCCAGCCCGGTGACCCGGTGAAGTTCGCCGAAGCCATGCTGGCCCTGGTCAATGCGCCGAAGCCGCCACAGCGTCTGGCACTGGGCAGCGATACCATGGCGCGCATAGAAGCGAAAAACCGCTTTGTCGCCCAGGAACTGGCCGAGTGGAATGAGTTGGCGCTGTCTACCGATTTCCAGGACTGACTTGAGGCATTATAAAAATCCGGACTCCGTCACAGGGTTCCGGATTTTTCTGCAGGTGAATCACTCGACCGGGAGGACCGGCGGCTTGTTCTGGTCCTTCAGCAGAAAGACGACAAATTTCGCTGGCTTGTCCTTGCTGGCATTGCGGCCCACCGTATGGATGTCATCGGGGCCTTCGTGGAAACTTTGCCCGGGCATCAGGGTGACTTCCTTGCCACCCTTGACCCCCATGACGATGGAGCCTTCGAGCACGTAGATGAAACCGTGCGCGTCGTGCCGATGAACCGGGTCGGCACCGCCTGGCGGGTACTCGACGGTGAGCATCAGCACTTCCTTGCCGGGGTAATCGGGAAGGGCGGTGACCGACACCTCCTTGACGTCCGGGTGCGGCGCGTCGGCGGCCAGGACCTGGGGCGAAAGGGACAGTGCAAGCGAGGCGAGGAGAACATGGGTTCGCATGGGACGCTCCTGATGAAGTGGGCTGACTGTCAGGCGCCGGCGCTCTTGAGCCATTGATCGAAGTGAGTCTTGCCGACGATCGGATTGGCACCCGGGGTCAGTGACTGGTCGTTGATGATCGCGCCGAAGTAGCCGGCGTTGTCGTCAATGATCACTTTTCGCTGATCCTGGTTGTGTTGCAGCCAGGCTTTGGCGAACGAGGCCAGTGGCTGCTTGTCCGGACCGGCCACTTCCGAGGTCTTGTTGGTGGGGGGCGCCACGGCAAGGGTTGCCAGTGCCGCGGCGACGTCGGCCGAGGCAACGGGCTGCAAGGCGGCGGACGTCAGGCGGACGCTGTCGCCTTGGGCACCGGATTGCGCAATGGCGCCGATGAACTCGAAAAACTGCGTGGCGCGCAGGATCGAGTAGGGCACGCCGGCTTTCTTGATCAATTCCTCCTGGGCCATCTTGGCGCGGAAGTAGCCGCTTTCGAGCATCCGCTCGGTACCTACCACCGAGAGCGCGACATGGTGCTTGATCCCGGCGGCCTTCTCGGCGGCGCCGAGATTGCGCCCCGATTTTTCGAAGAATTCGAGCACGGCGGCATCTTCGAACGAGGGCGAGTTGGCGACGTCGACCACCACGTCGGCGCCTTGCAGGGCAGCCTGCAAGCCTTCCCCCGTCACCGCGTTGACCCCGGATTTCGGCGAGGCGGGCAGGACATCATGCCCACCCTCGCGCAGCCGCTCGCAGAGCTGTGTGCCGATCAACCCGGTTCCGCCGATCACGACAATTTTCATGATGTTTGTCTCCCTCTGTTGCGGCCATCTGGTGGAGATGGAATGACTTTCCAGTCTAGGCGGGGATAACCGCGCGATGTTTTGGCGGGATGGACGGCAGGCGTTCGTTTCGCGCGAGGCCGGATCATGCTCAAATGGCGGCCGTTTTTGCGTGGGTATTGGCTTGATGAACAAAACAGCGATGATGACCCTTGCCCTGAGCCTGGGTTTGTTCGGCATGCAGGCGAACGCCCAGGGTGATGCCGAGGCGGGTGGGAAACTGTTCAAGCGGGTGTGCGGCGGCTGCCATCAGATCGGCGAGGGCGCGCGGCCCTTTTTTGGTCCGCAGCTCAACGGCATTGTCGGGCGCACCGCCGGGAGCACCACGGACTATCAATACTCCGATGCCATGAAGTCCTCCGGCATCGTCTGGACCCGGGAAAAGCTCGCCGCGTACATCGAGGACCCGAAGGCCGTGGTCTCGGGTACGCGGATGATTTTCTGGGGGATCAGCGATCGAGAAAAAATTGATGATTTGCTGGCTTATATTGAGACGTTCCAGGCGCCTTGAAGATCAAGAGATCATTCGAGCGCGGCCCGAACGTTCGGCAGCTTCTATAGGTGTTTGCGCGGGTTGTTTAATGGCTGTCGGAATCACTTCTTGAAAGCTACAACACCTTGCGCCGTTACCTACAGGTACGCCAGAATCCGCCGGCTTGTGCGCCTTGGACCCCCTCGGTAACTTGATTCGCGTCACTGCCCATCAGTGATCGGGTTTAGTCGCCCGCTGTGACACGAAGCGCATTTTCATCCCAAACAGTCAGGCCATTTCATGTCCTGTACTTCATGGCAGCTGTGCGCAGGGCGCCTTCGGGCGCGCCGGTTTTCGTGCTCCGCCGGTCGACTAACCTGCGTACAGCTGCCACCCCTCTTGTTTAGTCGCAAGTAGGTGACGGCTCCACATCTGGAGCATTCAACTATGGTCAAACCTTCACCAAATCCGCCGAACACCGATCCGGCATCCCCATACGAACCCGATTCAAAAAAACTCAACGAAGCCGCCGAACGCGCCCTCGATTACCACTTCCCCTCGACCGCCGACATCAAGGCCACCCCGCGCACCATCAGTACCCTGTTTACCGTAGACCCTGAAGCCACGACCGAAACCCTGGTGGTGTATCTGGTCGAAACGCTGGCCTCGGTCGATGTCATGGTTCATTACCTGGTCGACCATTTGGAGGGCAGTTCGCGCAATGTTTTGCTGGGTATTTCAAACAACGTCATGCTGGCGGAGATCACGGCGAACCGAGTGCTGGACCAAATCGAACCATCTGCATAGCGCAAGGAGCTGCCGCAGGCTGCGATCTTTTGATCTTGATTTTCTGTCAGTCCCAAGACGATCTACATCAAAAGATCGCAGCCTGCGGCAGTTCCTACAGGGATTTCCGAGCCTTGACTGAGTGGTCCATAGGCTGGTTATTCTGCCGTTCTCAACAAGGAAACCGACGTCCATCAATGTTGTTTGAGGGCGTTGGTGTTAAGGAGGATGGTAGATGGTGATGCGCCTTATTCGTCAGCAAGACCGCGAGCGGCAAGGTATAGGTTTCGATCAGATCGAATCGCCGTTTTTTGCCGAGGGCATGGTAAAACGGGCCATTCAGAGTTACGGCGACGGGATTTTTGGGCTACGTGATTTTCTGCTTGCCAATGGACGTACGCGTGGTCAGATATCGGAACCTGAGCTGCGCCAAATGCTTGCTACTGTGGAAAACGGTGATTGGCTTTTGGTCACCGATGACCCCTTCAGCCCGATGAGTGAAGACCGGACGGGCAGGTATAGATGCCTCAGCGGATGGCGAATGGCGTCGCTGGATTACCATCCTGTCGCTCACGGCATGTTGCCGTTCTCCAAAACCGAACCGGGTGCAAGTTTGCTACCTCAAGATCGATCAAAAATGGCTCAGCAATTTGCTACCAGGGCAAGAGTGACCCACGACGAACCCGCTGAGCCAGCAGCTCTTACTACCATCCGTGGCAACGATAGAGCTGCTACCAGGGAAGCAATCATCAGGCTCGTCCGCAAAAATGGTTATGAGTTTGAAGAAAGATCATCATGGGGAGCTCATCAAGCCAAAGGCGAAATGATCGATGACTGGGACTACTCGATGATCGCCCTTCACCATGCAGGTAGAAGTGTGGGCTGTGGAGTCGGACAAGGACAAATGCGTGCGATTCAGAGCGCTCATCAGACCAAGTTCGATGATATCGGTTATCACTACGGTATTGATTGTATGGGCAATGTCTTTGAGGGGCGTGACATCCGATTCAAAGGCTCAAGCGTACATAACTACAACACGGGCGTTATTGGCATCGTTTTGCTGGAAAACCTGACAACCGCGGGCGAAGGGGGCGATTTGGTTGCTCTTGCTCGTCAGGCTCTTGAAACCATGAATGGCAATATGGACCAGGAGATCCCTGCCGTGCAAATCAACGCCCTATTGAATCTGGTTCAAGCGCTGACCAGTGTTTTCGGGGTGACTGTCTTGGGTGGGCATCGCGAATTCCCCATGCAAGCCGGTGAAGGAAAGATTTGCCCTGGCAATATTGGGATGAGACTAGTGAGAGATCTTCGAATCAAAACCAACCTGCAACCACCTTCATTATGAAATCGCTGCTTATAATTTTCCCGATCGCGTTCCTCGTTTTCCTCTACACCGGTTTTTACGAAAAGATGGAAGACGCCTACCCGGAAAAAGTATTTTTCATCAAAAAAAGTCCGGCACTTCAGATGAAGTTTGAGAATATTTTCGCGTACGAATCAGATGACAAAAAATTGAGTGAGCTAACCGATACGGAGCGGCAGTTGGTCATCCAGTATTGCAAGTATCGGTTAGGCATCATTACGACGTTGAAAAGCCAGAACGAGCTTGAGGCATGTAAAAAAAGGTAAGTTTCGTTCCTGTGCACCTTTCTCAAACGGGCCTTTCTGGCCCGTTTTTATGCCCGCGCCCAAAGGAGCTTTTCAACGACGAAATTGCGCGCAGTGATCCTGTTCCGGTTGCGCCGCCGTATACCACACGAAATCCGCGCTATCGGCGCTTACCGTCTTGCCCACCTCTGCCAAAACCAGCACTGCGTTGCCCTGGCCAGCGCCGAGGTCTTTCAGATGCAGCGGCACGCCCAGGTCCTTGCGCACATGGAACGCCCCGGCCAGCAACAGGGCTGGCGTCGGCGCCGCCAACAAGCGCTCGGCCATGCGTCGGTCGCGTTGCTGTTGCACGGCGAGCATCGCCGGCATCTGCGTTTCGGGCAGCAAGCCGCAATGGGACTCGCGAATGTCCGCAAGCAAGGTCGCTTGCACCTGTTGGGTAGTGGACGCTTCGCCGCTGAGCATCGGACGCTGTTGGTAGATCTGCATGATCTGCGCCCGGTCCAGGTTGGCCGACAGCAGCGGATAGGGTTGGCGCAGGGCGTAAGTCACCAATGCACCGTAAACGCCCCAATCCCAATTGGCTTGCCAGGACAGCGCTTGATAGAGGTCGGCCGGCGGTTGACCGGCACGGATGGCGGCCTGTGCTGCATCGACTTTTGCCTGTTGGTCGGGGTTGAGCATTTCCATCAACAGGCTGCCCTGTGGACGTTGCGCCGCCAGTTGGCGTAGCAGCCACAGTTGCAAGGCATGGTGATCGGGGTTGTCGTGTTGTTCACCGACCAGCACCCGCGGCGCAGCCGCCAGGCGCTCGACCAATGCGTGCGGGGTGAGGGTGCGCCCGCTGGCGAGTTCGCGGATGACCCCGAGATCAGCGTGAGCCCGCCCTTCGGGGGCAATTGCAGGCGGTGGCGGTGCGACGTAATGAACTTGGCAGGCAGCCAGCAGGCTGGCCAGGCATATCAGCAGGATGCGCATCGGCTCTCCTTGTTGGGGGGTGGATGGGCGTCAGCGCGCGATAATCAACGGATGACCGCGTTCCGGGTGCCGGTGGATCAGTACTTGCAACCCGTAAACGGCTTGCAGTGCCTCGGCGGTCAGGACTTCATCCGGAGGACCGCAGGCGTGCGTGCGCCCCTCATGCAACAGCAGCAACTGATCACAATACCGTGCCGCCAGATTCAGGTCGTGCAGGATCACCAGCACCGCCGCACCGCGCCCGGCGAAATCCCGCACCGCCTGCAGAATGGTGTGCTGGTGCAGCGGGTCGAGCATCGAGGTCGGTTCGTCGAGCAGCAAGGTCTGCCCCTTGGCCCCCGGCCACAGTTGCGCGAGCACCCGCGCCAGGTGCACGCGCTGGCGTTCGCCACCGGACAACGCCAGATAACTGCGCTCCGCCAGGTGCAAGGCGTCGGCGGCAACCAGGGCTTCAGCAACGATTTCGGCATCGCGCACACGACCGCTGCAATGGGGCAGGCGACCCATGGCCACCACTTCATTCACGGAGAAGGCGAAGTTCAGGCTTGAACTTTGGGGCAATACCGCCAGGCGTCTGGCCCGCTCCTGACCCGGCCAGTCGGCGAGTGCACGCTCATCGAGGCTGACCGTACCTTTGTTGGCCGGTAGCTCGTCGCACAGGGCGGCGAGCAGGGTGCTTTTACCGGCGCCGTTGGGCCCCAGCACGCCAAGGACTTGACCTGGACGCAACTCGATATCGATGTCTGCCAGAACAGTGCGACTGCCGCGCCGCACCAACAAGTTGTTGGCCCGCAGCATCAGGAACGCCCCCGTACCAGCAGATAGAGAAAGAAGGGTGCACCGATGAGCGCGGTGACGATACCGATCGGCAACTCGGCGGGTGCCAGCAGCAAACGGGCGACCAGATCCGCGAGCAACAACAGGCTGGCACCGGCGAGCAATGACGCCGGCAGCAGCGCCCGATGGTCGGGTCCGACCAGCAGGCGCATCAGGTGCGGCACCACCAGGCCGATAAAACCGATCAGGCCTGCCGCGGCCACCGCGGCTCCGACGCCCAGCGCCGTGCACAACACCAGCTCAAGCTTGATCCGCTCGACATTGAAGCCCAGGTGACGGGCTTCGGACTCGCCCAGAAGCATCGCGTTGAGCGCCGCAGCGCGACGCGGCAACCACGACGCCACGCCCACCGCCACGATCAGCAACGGCCACAGGCGTGGATAACTGGCGCCGTTGAGGCTGCCCAGGTTCCAAAAAGTCAGGGTGCGCAACGTAGCGTCATCGGCCAGGTAGGTGAACAGGCCGACCCCGGCCCCGGCCATGGCCGTCATCGCCACGCCGGCCAGGAGCAGGGTGGCGACGTTGGTCTGGCCATCGCTGCGGCCGAAGCGATACACCACCGCCGTGACGATCAGACCGCCGGCGAAGGCGCTCACCGACAACAGGTACGGCTCGATGGTCGGCGGCCAACCGCCCATCAGGCTGCCGCCGACAATCGCGACCGCCGCGCCCAGCGCTGCGCCGCCGGACACGCCAACCAGCCCCGGATCGGCCAGCGGATTGCGAAACAACCCTTGCATGGCCACGCCGGACAGCGCGAGTACCGAGCCGACCGCGATGCCCAGCAGACTGCGCGGCAGGCGGATCTGACCGAGGATCAGCTCGGCCTGTTGGTTGTCGCCGCCATCCACCGGCAATCCGAGCAGACGCAGCCCGGCCAGCAAGGTATCGCCCAGCGGCAGGCTGACCGGCCCCAGGGCCAGGGACAGCCAGAACACCAGCGCCAATACCAGACCCAGGGCAATCAACATCGGCCGCGGTCGAACGATGGCCGTCACCGGTTGCGCTCTGTTGTCTGGAGTCCGGCAGCCTGCACCTGTGCCGACGGATAGAGCGCCTTCGCCAGCGTGGCCAGGGCGTCGGCCATGGCCATCTGGTTCTGGAGCACGCCGGCGCAGGCCAGCAGTGATTTGATACGCATCAGGACGCTTCCCTAGTCGATCAGGACGGTGGCGGTTTCGGCCAAGGCACGCCGAACAACTGGGATGACCCGTTCACCATCGGCATCGAAACCTTCGAAGCGGCTGATGATGCCACCGACGCTCGGCTTGCGCACTTGCACGCGTTGCGCAAAATCTTTGTAGGCGCTGGCTTGCCAGCGAAAAGGCCCGAAGCTCAATGCACATTTCAAAGACGCCTTCGCCGGCAAGCCGGGCTCCTACAGGTGCGCGGCAATGATCAGGTTTTGCTGGCGGCCAGGTAGGCACCGAGGCGACGGCCCATTTCCTCGCCCAGCGCCTGCAAGCCACTGAGTGGACGGACCATCACTTCGAAATCGACGATTTTCCCCTGTTCGTTGAAGCGGATCATGTCGATGCCTTTCAATTCCTTGTCGCCGACTCTCGCGCTGAATTCGAGGATCACATTCAAGCCGTCGGCGCTCGCCAGTTCGCGATGATAAGTGAAGTCTTCGAACACCTTGGACACGGTGTTGAGGATCATCGAAACCACCGGCGCACCCGGATACGGCGTGTGCGCCATCGGTGAGCGGAACACCGCTTGTGGGTCCAGCAGCGCAGGCAAGGGCTGCAAGTCGCCGGTGCGGATCATCGCGTGCCACAGGTTCAAGGATTGCGCGGCTTTGGGGTGCAGTTGCAGTTCAGACATGATCAACTCCTGTTTTTTTGTTGTTGTGCAAAGTGTGTCTGGCGGCAGGCGAGGGCGCCTATGAATCCGTGACGCACAACTCCCCCGTCGCACGGATCAATGCCTGGCCATGCAGGGCATCCTTGATCAGCTCGGAGCGCTGCTCAGCCAGCCACTCCGGGCAATTGGGGTCGACGCGATAGGGCACGAAATCGGCATATTGATGCAACAGACGCACTTGCAGTTCTTCCAGCTTTGCCCGCAGCTGGTTCAGGTCCGGCCGTGGCAGGTCGGGCGCCTTGTGCGCTGCTTGCCATTGCGCAATCAGTCCATACTGCACCAGTTTGTTGGCTTCGATCTGCGCGGCGGTCAGTTCGGCGGCTTCATCCGGGTCGACGTTGTTTGCGACGGCCTGCTTCCTCGCAAGAGTGATGAGCAGGGTTTCCCGGGCGGTATCCTGGATCGGTTTGCCGGTGTCCCATTTGGTCAGCGCCACCAGGTTGGCAACATTCAGGCGCTCGTTGATGGTGTTCAGCAGTGGCTGCAGCGATTCGGGCGCCGGGGTGGGCAGGGCGGCGTTGGCGACGCTGGCGAATAAGCCGAACAACGAGCAAGTCAGCGCTTGCGGCAAGCGTGGGCTGTGGAACATAAGCAACCTCATGGGTTCGGGATGCGCATCCGGTCTTATGTATCACAGCTGAGTCAGATGAACGATAGTTCAACGAGCACTTTTGCGTTGCCCTGGCCCGAACTCAGTCGCCAACCAGCAACCGCTCGATCTGCGCCAGCTCCCAGGTGCTGAGCAAACTCACCGGGTCAGTACCGAAACGCGGCCCACCGTCGAACGCTCGGCCGTCCGGACTCTGGCAATGCTGGCAGTGGCGCAGGTGGGTGCCGTCGACATCCAGGCTCAAATGCCAGCCCTCGATATCCACCTGCATCGGGCTGGATCGTTGATCAAGGCACTTGAGCGGGCGCAGGCCCAGGGCGGCATCGCGCAGTTGCTGGTAAACCTCTCGGGCTGTCAGGGGCGGCATGGTGTCTCCGGTGGAATGGCGGCACGGGTAGAATCGGGACCACAGGATAGTCGATCAGCAACCAGGTGAAGAGCCCTGCAACGCAGTGGATCGATTGCACCGACGCAGCCTGTCGTCGGTTATGGCGCCAGGCCAGGTGCGCAGGGGTATGCTGGTTTTTCGCAGGTTCCGCACTCTGATCGAGAGGATAAACCGATGCACGACTATTACGATCTGGGCACCTACAGCCGCCCCGTGACGACGAGTTCAGCCCAGGCCCAGCTTTGGTTCGACCGCGGCCTGATGTGGTGCTACGGCTACAACCATGACGAAGCCATCCGCTGTTTCCAGAAAGCCCTGGAACACGATCGCGACTGCGCGATGGCCTACTGGGGCATCGCCTATGCCTCGGGGCCCAACTACAACAAACGCTGGGACGCCTTCATCGAGCAAGAGCTCAAGGAGGCCGTGGCCCAGGCACGACTGGCGACACAAATCGCGCTGGTGCACCTTGACGGCACGACACCAGTGGAACAGGCCCTGATCCACGCGATACAGCAACGCTACCAAGCCGAACAGGCGAGCAGCGTTGACGAGCTTTTCACCTGGAACGATGCCTATGCGGCGTCCATGCGCGATGTCTATCGCAGCTTTCCCGACGATCCCGACGTGGTGACACTGTTCGCCGAAGCGCTGATCGACCGCACGCCCTGGCAGTTGTGGGACCTGAAAACTGGCCAGCCGGCAGCAGGTGCCGACACCCTTGAGACGGTGGCCGTACTCGAACGGGCCCTGCAACGCATGGAGCAACAGGGCGATGCACCGCACCCCGGCGTGCTGCACATGTACGTCCACACGATGGAAATGTCGCCGTACCCGGAACGGGCCTTACGCGCGGGCGATGTCCTGCGCGACCTGGTGCCGGACGCCGGACACTTACGCCATATGCCGTCGCACATCGACCTGCTCTGTGGCGATTACCGCGGGGCCATGATCACCAATCACCGGGCAATCCAGGCCGACAGCCTGTACCTGGCTAAGGAGGGCCCGATCAATTTCTACACCCTGTACCGCAGCCACAATTACCACTTCAAACTCTATTCGGCGATGTTCCTCGGCCAGTACCAGCCAGCCCTGGAGGCCGCCGATCAACTGGCCGATACCCTCATCGAAGACCTCCTGCGGGTGGAAAAACCGCCCATGGCCGACTGGCTCGAAAGCTTCGTGTCGATGAAGCTCCACGTGCAGATCCGCTTCGGCAGATGGCAAGATATCCTCGCCACGCCGCTGCCCGCCGACCAGGCGCTGTACTGCGTGACCACGGCCATGCTGCACTACGCCAAAGGCGTGGCCCATGCGGCCTGCGGGCGGGTCGCCGAAGCTGAAACCGAGCATCACCTGTTCCTCGAGGCCTGGGCCCGGGTGCCGGACACACGCTACCTCTTCAACAACCAATGCAACGATATCCTGGCCGTGGCCGCGGGCATGCTGCGGGGCGAAATCGAATACCGCAAGGGTAACTTCGACGAAGCCTTCGCCCACCTGCGCGAGGCGCAATCGCTGGACGATCACCTGCCATACGACGAGCCCTGGGGCTGGATGCAACCGGTACGCCACGCACTGGGCGCGCTGCTGCTGGAGCAGGGCAGGGTAGAAGAAGCCTTGCACGCCTACCGCGCCGACCTGGGCCTGGATAACACACTCAGTCGCGCCTCCTGGCACCTGGACAATGTGTGGAGCCTGCACGGCTACGTGGAGTGTTTGAAGCGACTGGGTCGCGATGCCGAAGCGGCCGCTGCGCAGGTTCGCCTCAACCTGGCCCTGGCCCGGGCGGATGTGGAGATTTCGGCTTCGTGTTTTTGCCGGATCGGCAGAGCTTGCTGTCTGTAGGCACTTGAATACCCACGAGCGTGTGCGGTGTCATCAGGGTGTCACTGAACCCATGGCAACCGCCATGGGCGATCAGACCCATGCTCGGGCCGATGAATTTGCCAGGACCCCCACTCAAGCAACTATGGCCCGGTACTGATATCGAGCCTGCAGACTCAGGTCGCGGCCTGGTCTCAGGCCTCGCTGATCTGGCTGACGCTGGTAATCTGGCCGTTCCAGACCATCTCGTAGTGGGCGGTCTGGATGATTGAAGAGACGGGTCGGGGCGTCATCAACGCCCAGCAGACACTGCCCGGCAAACGCACCGAGCGATAGCGCAGGCCAGGGCAGCCAGTCTTCCGAATTGCCTGGCCCAGTGCGCGGGAGTGGCTGTAATCGTCAGGCGCATACACCGGATCGTTGATCGGCAGGGCGGTGGCGTCTTTCATTGCGGTATCCATGAATGAGCACGACAGCCCGCGGAACACAAACCGCTCATAGTTCAGGCCCGGCACCTTCGACCAATACAGGCCCTGGTGATGGCGCACTTCGGCCAGCGCGGTTTCCATCGAATCCGCCAGGTACAACACCCCAAAGCTGCCATCGCTGAACCGCGAGCCCGCCGGGTTGATGTGGGTAAAAGGTGCGGTGGCGTACGAGCAGCCGACAATCCCGAACGGGATCTCGCCCCGCGGGATCAGCTCAAGCTGACCGACCTCATTCTTCAGCCGGGGATTGGTCAGTGCCTGGATCTCGAACAGCACCTCGAACTCATCCGCGCTGGCCACGTCATCGAACAATGCAATCGGCGGAAACTTCGAATTGATCAATCGATAAGCCTGCAATGCCTGCCCGGCCAACACCGCCAGCGCGCTCAACTTCACCATAACGCGCCCCGCAGCATATCGATGCGCCGAAAGGTCTCGTACAGCGAAATCATGTCGCCCTGGGCCATGATCGCCAGCGGTGAACGGCCATTGAAAAACTCGTTGTCGTTGGTCATCGACACGAAGCCATAGACGTTGTCCGGGTTATCGAACACCAGGCGCAATGTGGCGTGAATGTTCAGTACGAAACTGATGCGCTGCATCTGATCGGCATCCAGTGCCACCGCCCAGTCCGGGTCATGCTGGCGCGCGCGGGTGTAGGTGCTGCGGGAAATGCGCAGGATCTGGCAGGCCTGCTCGCTGCTGGCGCGCCATTTTTCCAGAATGCCCACGGCGGCGCGCAGGCCGGTGACACACTGGGTTTTGCTGAACGATCGGGGCTGGGTAGCGACGGCCATATAGATTTCCTGTCCTTGCGTCTGTAGATTAAAAGATAGGTGTATTGCATCTACAGAACAATGGCCTTGCGACCAGCGGCAGCTTTGCAGCGGCCCTGTTGCGCTGCCTTAACGTTTTTCGCGGGCAATCAACGCCTGCGATGACCACCCATCAGCCAGCGCCCGCGTCCGGAGCAGGCCACTAGACTTCACAAGGGGGATGACATCAACGCATCTCAAATCAGGAAACCTGTGATGAACAGAGCATCTTGGCTGGCGTTGGTAGTGGCGGTTGGGACGATTTCAGCCTGCGCGAGCAGAACCGAAGTTGTCGATGTCCCCCTCGGTGCTACCCCGCAAAACGCAGAACATATCGCTCGAGCCACCCTCAGCCCGGTGGGCAACCAAACCAGCATCTGGCTCACCGTCGGTGGGGTCCCCCACGACATGGCCGTATCCAGCCGTCTCGACACCGCTATCTACGCAGGCTCGTGCCAGCAACTGGGAGCACAACCGGCGTACGAGACCCGTCAGGCCAACAGCGTCGACTATCCTTCGCTGGCCCCGCGTACCCAGCATTGGGCCCAGGCACCGGTGGCGTTGAGTGAACTGACCAGGGGCGGCTATGCCTTGCTGGTTCGCACCAGCCCGGCAGACGGCAGCCGCGCGCTTTTCTGCGGCAACATCAGTGCTGGCTAGGGGGCATCAGACAAGCCGTCCAGTACTGTGGCCTGGGCAACTTGCGCAGGCCATGGACTGGGTTCAGGTGGTGCTTGATGCGGCGTACCAGGCGGCTATGACCATGAGCGCGAGAAAACAGACCAACTGAACGAAGTAGAAGGTAAACCGAACCGCTACGAACCTATTGGTTTGCACATGGCAGACATGAACCAGAGACTGGCACACGAAAATCCAAGCAACATCCACATCGGTATCGTCATGGCTGCCATACTCGATCAATGGCTGAAGATGGGTGCCAGTGCGCTCTGAATCCTCGCCATCTGAGCGGGCGTTGTCATGTGCGTCAGCAGCCGGACAAAGTGAGGGTGTTGCACGCCCGAAATAATGTATTGCCAGCGGTAGGCACCCAGCACGCAGGTTTTGATCTGCGCTGCCTGATCGAGACTCAATGAGCGCGAAACATTGCGGGTAAAGTAGTCGGCATCGGATGCCGATTGGGCCTGCAGGATAGCGTCGACGGCCGCCACCAGCGCTATCAGGTCGTTCACGGCCTGGTCGCATTCGGCCGGCGAAAGTTTCTCGTGCTCCGCCTTCCACTCCAATTCATCGAGCACGACGTGGCGGCTTTCATCCATCCAATGGAATTTGAAGACGTCCTTGAACAGTGGGCATAACTCCTCGCGCGGGGCGATGCTTTTGGCGTAGTGGGTTTGCACGAACAGCTCGATATGACAGGTCAGCGCCAGCACCGACCAGGTGCTGGACGCCAGTACCGCGCGCGCCACTTCGTTGGGATCGGCCACCTGACGATAGCCCACTGGCAATTGCCCAGCCATCATCGTCTCGATGCGCCGGAACAGCTCCTGGTGCCTGATCTCATCGTTGGAAAAACGCACCAGCGCTTCGAGTGCGAGTTGATCGTCAAATACGTGGGCACGACCTTGATCGAGCATTTTGGCGCTGATGAAACGCTCGACCAGGCCAAACAGATACGCATAGGTTCGGCCTTGGATCTGGCTGAGCAAGCGCGCCTCATCCGTGGCGAGGAAGGTCAGGCGTTCGATTTGCGACAGGCCGTCGGGCAGGAATTTGCGCGAGAAGTCGAAATGCCGGTCCCGGAGCAAATCGCGATCGATCTGCCATTCGGCTTTCTTCGATGATCTGACAATCTGCGCGTAACGGGCGGCATTGGCCGAATCAGGGGTGGGTAGGGTCGCGACGGTATTCATATCGATCTCCGGCTTCTCTGGTCGAGTTGCAATGGGGCGGTCCGGGTTGACGTCGGCGCCAATGGGTCCGCGTTGGTGCTAATCTAGGCCTCGCGGTTCAGGCGAAGAATGACCGGTGCGCCGGATTACCTGCTCGAAACTCCGGAACGGAGGGCTGGCAATTGCTCGATGCGCTTTCTGATGTCCTGCGTGTGATCCGATTGTCTGGAGGGGTCTTTCTCGAGGCGCAATTCACTGCGCCCTGGTGCGTCAATGGAAGCCTTTCCGCGGACGATTGCCTGCCGTACCTGGCGGCCCCTCGACATATCATTGCCTCGCATTTTGTCGCCGTGGGGCACATGCAATTGCGCATTGGCGATGGCGCCACTCTCGACGTGCGCGAAGGCGAACTCATTCTGCTTCCTCGCAACGACGTTCATACCTTTGGCAGCGACCTGGGCATTGCGCCCATGCCCGCGCGCGAAGTCATCCAGCCGCCAGACGTTGGCAGCATTTCACGAATCAAATACGGCGGGGGCGGTGAAGCCACGCAGCTGCTGTGCGGCTTCCTCGGCTCGCAAACCCCATTCAACCCGCTGCTTTCGTCGCTGCCGCCGGTATTGAAACTGGACGTGCGCGCAACGGCTTCAGGGGCCTGGATCGAAAGCTCGTTCCGTTTCGCGGTCAGCGAGATCGCGGCGGGGCGTGTCGGCTCGACAGCGGTCATCGCCAAGCTGTCGGAATTGCTCTTCGTCGAAGCGGTCAGCCAGTATGTCACCAGTCTCCCGGCCGAGCGGAGCGGGTGGCTGGCAGGGCTGCGAGACCCGCAAATCGGGCGCGCACTGGCGCTGCTCCATTCGCGTCCAACCGATGGCTGGACGGCGCAAGCGCTGGCGCTGGAAGTGGGCATGTCGCGCTCGGTATTCGCCCAGCGATTCACCGCATTGGTCGGCCAGCCACCGATGCAATACCTGGCGCTCTGGCGCCTGCACGTGGCGGCTCAACAGCTGCGCGAAGGACGCGGCAATGTGGCGCAAATCGGCTTTGCCGTGGGCTACGAATCCGAAGCGGCGTTCAGTCGCGCATTCAAGCGCCAGTTCGGCGCGTCACCCGCCACCTGGCGCAGGCAATCGGAATGACAAGGCCCTAGCGGCCTACCTTCGCGATCAGGCATGATCAGGCGACATGAACCGGGACTTCCCTGACCTATGCCCGTTGACCTGCAAGCGCTCTACCCCAAACTGATCCATCTGATGCTGGACACGGTGTTCGTGGTCGACAGGCATAACCAGATCGTATTCGTGAGCGATGCCTGCGAGGCGCTGCTCGGTTACCGTGCCGACGAGCTGACCGGTACCCCGATCACCGACTATATGCATCCTGACGACCTGGCGGCCACACGGGCCTCTATCGTCCGCGTCATGAATGGCCAGCCTCACTTCGACTTCCGCAACCGTTATATCCGCAAGGATGGCGGCGTCGTGCACATCCTGTGGGCTGCCTTCTGGTCCGAGGAGGTGGGGGCGCGGATCGGTGTCGCGCGCAACGTGACGGCGCTCTGGCAAGCCGAGGAGGAACTGCGTTTCCTTGCCCATCATGATCCGCTGACAGGGCTGGCCAACCGGGCGCTGTTCAATGACCGCCTGGACGTGGCCCTGCGCGCGGCACACCGGCACAACAGCACGCTGGCCTTGCTGTTTGTGGATATCGACGACTTCAAGGGCATCAATGACGTCCATGGCCATGCAGCGGGCGATCGTGTGCTGTGCACGATTGCGCGTCGGCTGGAAGGCTGCGTGCGAGAGACGGACACGGTGGCGCGGATGGGCGGTGATGAGTTCACTGTACTGCTGACGGACATCCCGTCCGAGGGTGCCGTTTTCGAGAAAGTGGCGCAGATTCTCTCGATCATGGCCGAGCCACCGGACGCTGAATCCGGCGCAGTCAAAATGCCGTCCTGCAGTATCGGCATCGCCTGTTATCCCGCGGACGGGGAGGATGCCGATACGCTACTCAGCCATGCGGATGACGATATGTACCGGATAAAACGGCACCGGTCAGCGGCCGGGTGACGCGCCGGTCACCGGCGTCATGACAAGCGCGATTCGCCTGGCGCTCGACTCAGGTACCCGGCGGCAACACCGATGCGCGAGAACACCAGCCAGGCAAACAGCAGCACACTCAAGCCAATCAGGATCGATGCCACGCCAATCAGTGGCTCGAACGCCGCAAAGCCCTTCAGGCGCAGGGTCAGGGCGCCCAGCATCAGCGGCACACCGAGGTTGTAGGTCCAGAACTGCGCGGCGGCAGCGCGCCCTTCGCTCATGCCCGGGTGCAGCGTGGCGATGACGCCGAACAGGGCCATCGACACCCATCCCAACAGATTGATATGGGCATGTACCGCGAACAGCGAGTGATCGCCGGAGGCGCCCATTGCCACCCCCAGCACCACGCCAAGGGCAAAGTAGAGGGCGGCGAGTCGAAACCAGGTCCGCGAACGGGGAGTGTGATTCATGGCATTGACCTCAAGCGCCCTGAGGCGCGCTCAGTTGCTGGAAAATCCCTGAAATCGTGATGCCCGCAGGTGCTGCGCACAGGGGCGGTGGCAGGTCCGGTGCCTTGGGTCTATCATGAGACACGAGTCTCATAACAAGACAAGGTATCATTTATTCCATGTCCAGCGCTCAGTCAAGCCCGTCGGTCGCCGACAGCGATTCACAAGGTCGCGTCAACCAGAAGCTGCGCACCCGCCAGGCGCTGATCGAGGCCGCCATCGCCTTGCGCGACGAGGGCCAGCAGCCCACGGTGGCACAAGTGGCCGAGCGCGCTAAAGTCTCGCGCGCCACGGCGTATCGCTACTTCCCCACGGTTGAGGCGTTGATCAGCGAGACGGCGGCAGATCGTGACATGCCGCCGCTGGAGCGCATCTGGCGGCCGGGCGACGATCCGGTCAAAGGCATGGGCCTGGCGGCGAACGCGTTGAACAAGCTCCTGATCGAGGACGAGATCGGCCTGCATGTGATGGAGCGTTCGTTCATGACGGTGTGGCTCGAAAACGAGTCCCACGAACCCCTGCGACCGGGCCGACGGCTGAGCTACATCGAGCCGATTGTCGACTCGATGAAGGACGTGCTTGCGCCCAAGGCGCGTAAACGCCTGAAGCAGGCGCTGTCGATCGTCATGGGCACCGAGGCGTTGATCGCCGTGCGCGATGTCAGTGGCGCGAGCACCGAAGAATCACTCGACGCCAGTGCCTGGGCGGCGCGGGCGCTGGTTCGCCAGGCACTGGAGGAGGCTGAAAAAACACGGCGAAAGCGTGGAGGATGAGCGATTTCATCGACTCCGCCGCCCCCAGGACTTGAATCAATCCGACTTGTCTTGATCCTCCGGCACTTCCTTCCAACTGTCATCCGGATCAAAGCGCTTCATCGTCTGCGCCAACTTTTCCCCATCAGGTCCCAGGTCCTTCTCGAAGACCTGCCCGTCATGACTGATCATGAAGCTCATCACTCCGGTTTCACCGTATTTAGCCGGCCAGGCGATCAGGGCAAAGCCCCGGCTCATCTTGTCGCCGATGAGGTAGCTGTAGGCGCCGCCCGGTGCCGAAGGACCCTGGCCCAGCAGGATGCGGAAGTGGTAGCCATGCCAGGGCTCGCCGGCAATGGTCTTGCCGAACTCGGGGCCCAGCGGGCTGATCTGCCCGCTATCGTCGTCGGCCCAATAGAGTCCGTCGTGCAAGCCTGGGGTGCTGTAGATATTCTGCGCATACTCGAGGGCGCCGTCACCGTCACGATCCACCGAGGCGTAATCCATCTGCGCGTCGTGGTAGGCCAGTGCCGATTGCACCGCGGCCAACTCGTTGCGGCCAATTTGCCGTGCACGGATTTCGGCACTGCCGCCCTTGGGGTCGAAGCGCCAACCGTTCGCGCTTTTAACGATGGGAATAGGCAGCGTCCAATGCTCGCTGCCTACCGACAGAATCGCCTTGTTGTCCGCAGTTTTTTCGATCTGGTGCTGCTGGTGATATTGCTTGAGGAACGCCTCCACGTCTTCGCGCTCCGCGCCGTCGCGAGGGATGTAGCTGCGCCAGTTTTCACCCAGCAACTCGGTCAGGCGTTTCTGATCGGCGGCTTTCGTACCCAGCGCTTCGACGAACGCTTGCGCGGCCTTTTCCGGCGTTGGAAATTCCTGCTGTGCCGTCGCGATGCACGACCAGGCCAAGCCAAAAGTGATCGCCAAGGCATGCACAAGCAAGCCCTTGCGTGCCTTTACTCGAGGATGGTTATTCAACGGCGGCCCCCCCTTGAACGCGCTGGTGGACTGGACGGCCGACTGATCTGGTGGCCGGCGGCTCGCGAGGCATTGGGGCGCTGATAAGAAGCCTGGCTGGCCCGGCCGCGATTGGCTTGAATGTTGGTTTGTGACGGTGAACGCGCGCCGGCGAAGGCATTGTTGCGCGCACTGCCTTTATTGACGGCCGGAGTGGTCTGGCGTTTTTGCGTCGTCTGGCGCGCCTGTGTGCTGCCCTGTACGCGTTGATTTGCCTGATTCCTGGATTGCTGAGTCCTCGCCTGATTCTCCCGAGTGTTTCTGGCAGTGCCCTGGCTTCTGTCGGACGCCATGGGTCTATCAGTCGCATTGGGTCTGTCTGCCCCGGCCTGCATCCGATTGCCGGCCGATGCCCGGGACTGGGCTTCGCGCGCCCGGTCACGGGCTTCCAGGTTGCTGGTGGCGGGGCGTTCGATACCGTGCCTGTCCATCGAGCTGCGGGCATTTTCACGCGCCTGGGCGCGCTGGGGGTTGTTGTCGCCGCGATAGGCCTGGCGTTGATTGGCACCGTCCAGCTGCCGACCGTACTGTTCGCGGCTCCTGCTGTCCCTGTAGGGCACGCCATTGCGATGCGCGGAGTTGTGCTGCCACTTGTTCTGATCGTTGCCGATCCGGTTGTTGGCATTGATGTTGTTATAGCGATTGACGTCGATGTCGACGTCATTGTTGCCCCAGTCACATTCACCCCACAGCGCACCGACGATCGCCACCCCGGTGCCAAACGCCAGCCCGGCCATCAGCGCCTGACCGGGGTAATAGGCGGGCGGTGGTGGATAGTAGGCAGGAGGCGAGGCGGGATAGGCCCAGGTGCCGTAGGTGGTTGTCGGGTTATAGGAGGGCACGTACACCACCTGCGGGTCGGCGGGCTGAATGATGATGGTGGAGCTGCTGCTGGCAGGAGCCTCGGCAGGGGCGGGCGCCGCCGTCGTGGCCGCCGGTGCGGGGGCTGCTGGCGCGACATTCTGGATCGTCACGTTCTGGTACTGGTTGCTCTGCAGGTTGCCGGCTGCCTGAGCTTGACGACGCAGGCGTTGCACCCCATTCATGAGATCGTCGGGCTGCGCCAGGAAGGCATCGCCCAGGCGTTGTACCCAGACGGGATCCTGCCCCAGCGTTGCCAGAACCTGCGGGAAGGCAACCAGCGCCTGCACACTCGGGTCCCAGGGCTGGTTCGCCACTTGCTTGACCGCATCATCGCCCTTGGCGTCAGGATGAGCCTTGGACCAGGTGACCGCCTCGGCGACTTCCCCAGGGTAAGTAGACGCCATCAGTACCTGTGCCAGCAGCGGGTCCGGGTAAAGTGCAATGGGCGCAAGCATCTGGTCCAGCTGTTCCTCGGTGAATACGGGGTCTTTGGCGGGTGCCGCGACCGGCGCTGCACTGGGTGGGTTGGCTGGCGGGGTAGCGGGTGTCTCCGCTGACTGCGCGATATAGGGGGAGCCGCTCAGAATAAAGACCGCTGACAACGCGTAAAAAAATGGAATGCGCATCACAGCTCCCTGTGGTCAGGCAGATTTGCGGTAAGTGCATCATTGTCGGGGAAATGCAGGCCGACTGGGCAAACCCCGGACCTCGGCTTCGACGCCGTCCATTGATAGTAGCAAACAAAAAAAATCTGCCCGCAATACCTTCGACTCCCAGGCCAATGGTCCCGCCAAGCCAACTTTACCGGCGCGTCCTTGTGGGAGCGCCAGGTGCGTACTATCGTCAAACATCACATCTGCAGTGCTGTTTACCCTTGTCGATACCAAGGCCATTCTGCCCATCCAGAAAAGGTAGCGCATATGAACCAGGCACTTGCGTATTTCACTAAACGGGTGATTGCCGGCTTGCTGGTGATCATCCCCATCTACCTCGCCATCCTGGTGTTGCTCAAGGGCATGAAGTCCCTCGGGCAGTTGGTCAGACCGTTTACGAAACTGCTCCCCGAATGGCTGCCTGCCGAGCAACTGCTTTCCCTGATACTGGTGTTGGTGATCTGCTTCCTGATCGGCGTGGCGTTGCGCACCCGATTGGGCGAGATAGCGCGCAAACGGGTAGAGACAGGCGTGTTCGAACGCATCCCCGGTTACGGATTGTTCCGCAGCCTGACCCAGCAGATCGCGGGGGACAGTCGCCAGACCGTCTGGAAACCCGCGCTGGTCGAGATTGAAGATGCGCTGGTCCCGGCGTTCATCATCGAAGTGTTCGACGACGGCCGCTACACCATCTTCGTCCCCTCGGTCCCCACCCCCCTGGCCGGCGCGATCTACATCCTGGAGCCGAGTCGCGTGCATCCCCTCGACGTGTCCTTCACCGATACATTCAAAGTCATCTCCAAATGGGGTGCGGGCGCCAAGGACCTGGTAGCAGCCATGGAAAATGCTGGTGACCGGGGAGGGCCGGGACTGGCGGTGAACAAGGTGGATGCGCTGCCTTGATAGACAGGTGCAACGCAGCGAACACGAAAAAGCCCGGCTGATCAGGCCGGGCTTTTTGTTGGAGCGATGTAGCGATTGGCTTAGGCGACGGCGTTGCCTTGCAGGCGATCCGAGCCATCGGCAGCGACGGCGTTGCCTTGCAGGCGATCCGAGCCATCGGCAGCGACGGCGTTGCCTTGCAGACGGTCGGAGCCATCAGCGGCGACGGTGTTGCCTTGCAGGCGGTCGGAGCCATCGGCGGCGACGGTGTTGCCTTGCAGGCGGTCAGAACCATCGGCAGCGACGCGATTTTCGATCAGGCGGTCCGAACCACCCTCAGCCACTCGGCTTTCAATCAGACGATCCGAGCCACCTTCAGCCACGACAGGCGCAGCAGAGGTAGCGGCAAAAGCGTTAACTGCAAAAACCGTGAAAGCGATGCTGAGGAGAGTTTGGCGTTTCATGATCGTGTACTCCGGGGTGTTGTGGGTTGGTATGGAGCTGATGTTACGCCGCGGATTTTTTAAGAGAACTTCATTGACGTGATGGTGAACATCGACGGTATTGATGGGGCCAGAAGCCCACCCGTGGCGGGCGTGATGATATGGAGCCGAAGATTGATTACATTGCGTATGAACTGTAATGCGCGATCACACCGTTATCATTGATGCCAATCACCCATAGAGTCGGCCGGACAATTTTGTTTATGGCGTAGTCAAGGTGCCTCTTATGGTTCAAAACATTATGAAAACGGCTGCCCTGGCAGCACTTCTTGTCACAAGCGCGGCCATATCCTCTGTTCAGTCACAACCCTTGCCACTCGACAAAATCGGTGCCCTGCATAATGAAAACGTGGAATGGCGCAGCTTTGCCGCATTCCCAAAGGAAGTAAAACTGGCTGTCATCGCCGGCGACCCGAGCAAGCCAGCACCCTATGTTGTACGAGTCAAAGTGCCCAATGGCACCCGATTGATGCCCCATACCCATCCCGAAGACCGTATCTACACCGTCATGGCAGGTGTTTTCTACATTGGCTTCGGTACGGTTTTCGATCCGGACAAACTGGTTGCCTATGGGCCGGGTAGCGTAGTGATACTTCCGGCTAATACGCCGCACTTCCATTGGGCAAAATCAGGAGAGTACATTTCGCAGGTTTACGGGACTGGCCCGCTGGGGCTTGAGTATGTAGATAGCCATGATGATCCTCGTAATGCGTCGAAGTGAGGAAGATCTGTTCAGCATTTATGCTGTCTTCGCACTAATGTCAGCGAAGACCTAATCCTGCAGGAGCCGGCTGGCGGTAGCGCATATACAGTCGACACAGTCGTCGCCTGTCAGGCCTCTTCGCTGGCAAGCCAGCGCCTACACATACAGCGTGGTATTGCACCGGACCATCGTGGCATTGCACGGGACCTGTAGGAGCCGGCTTGCCGGCGAAGGCGGTCTTGAGTTTTGTAGCGGGTTTGAGGACGCCTTCGCTGGCAAGCCAGCTCCTACACAAACAGCGTGGTATTGCAGCGGACCATCGTGGCATTGCACGGGACCTGTAGGAGCCGGCTTGCCGGCGAAGGCGGTCTTGAATTTTGTATCGGGTTTGAGGAAGCCTTCGCTGGCAAGCCAGCTCCTACACAAACAGCATGGTATTGCACCGGACCATCGTGGCATTGCACGGGACCTGCAGGAGCCGGCTTGCCGGCGAAGGCGGTCTTGAGTTTTGTAGCGGGTTTGAGGACGCCTTCGCTGGCAAGCCAGCTCCTACACGTACAGCGTGGTATTGCACCGGACCATCGTGGCATTGCACGGGACCTGTAGGAGCCGGCTTGCCGGCGAAGGCGGTGTTGAATTTTGTATTGGGCTGGCGGGCCTCTTCGCTGGCAAGCCAGCTCCTACACAAACAGCATGGTAGTGCAGCGGACCATCGTGGCATTGCACGGGACCTGTAGGAGCCGGCTTGCCGGCGAAGGCGGTGTTGAATTTTATATTGGGTTTGAGGACGCCTTCGCTGGCAAGCCAGCTCCTACAGATCTGCGAAAGCCCTCGGCGTCCGTTTTTGTTCACGCCGCTTGTTCAGGGGGAATCCAATCCCTACGGATCAGGTCTCGGGTAATTGCGCCGACCAGTGTTTCATCTCCTCGGCAATAAAATGCTTCACCAGATCGCTATACATCTTTTCGATCACATCCGGGCTCAGGCCTTCTGCCTCAGCCCACTCCCGACGTGTCGCCAGCATTGAATCGAACCTTTCCTTGGCGCGCACCGAGGCCGCAGAGGTCTTGAATTTCGAAGCCGCCAGAACGTACTGAAAACGTCGGCCCAACAGCTTGATAACGGTTTGGTCGAGGGCATCGATCTCGCGCCTGATGTCCTCCATTCCTGTGCATTCTGCAGGTTGCAATATATTGGAAACTTCCATGTAGGTAACTCCGTCTTGCTTATGTAGGAGCGAGCTTGCTCGCGAAAAATCCAAGGATGTCGCAAGTATCCGGGCACGTAATATCGTTCACGATCCTGTCGCGAGCAAGCTCACGCCTACTCATCCACGCAAACACCCGAACCCCCCAACTCTTTCGGCACATCCTTGAACTTGGGCAGTCCATCTTTGATGCGCAGCACCGACTCCTGATAATGGACATGCACCCCTGGCAAAAACTCAAGATCCGGAATGACCGCGGCATACACATCGATCAGCCCCATCCCCGGATGGTCGGTGAAGAGATGCCCGCCGCAACTCTTGCACCACTTGCGGTAACTCTGTGGGGTCATGTTGTAGGTGCCGATGTTGTCAGCCCCTCGAGTGACTTGCACTGCCTCGGGTTTCCACAGGGTGAAGGCATTGACCGGCCCTGCTGACCAATGCCGGCATGACTTGCAATGGCAATAACCCATCCCGGCCGGCTTGCCGCTGACGGTAAACTCGACTGCGCCGCAAAAACAACTGCCTTTGTAGGACTGTTCATTGTTCATGGCATGACTCCCTGATCAGTTGTCAGGCGTTCGTTCGCCTGAATATTCTTCACTCGTCAATGTACTGCACCGCCGTTGCTGGCGTGCGCCGCACCTGCAGTTCGAAAATGTCCGGGCGCGCATAGTGCCCGGTAACGTCGAGCGCCCGCCGTGCCGGGGCCACGAGTGACACGTCGATGTCCGCATACAGGATGCCTGCCTCTCGGTGCAGTGGGCCGGCCACGATCCGGCCTTGCGGATTGACCACCACCGAGTCGCCGTCGTTGATCCACTCGTCCGGATCGGCAAACAGTTGCGCACGCGCCGGGAAGTCATCGGGAATGTCGCTGCCACGCAGCACGCTGCCACTGCCGAGCACCCAGCAGCGGCCTTCGAGTGCGATGTGACGCATGGTGCTGATCCAGCCTTCGCCAGTGTCGTACGTAGGCGCGATGTAGACTTCCACGCCTTGGGCATACAGTGCATAGCGCGCCAGCGGCATATAGTTCTCCCAGCAGATGAGCGCACCCACGCGGCCGACCGGTGTATCGACCGCACGCAAGCCGGACGCATCACCCAAGCCATGCACCATGCGCTCGGGATTGGTGGGCATCAGCTTGCGGTGGCGGTTGAGCACGGCGCCGCTCGCGCCGATAACGACTACGCTGTTATAGAGCGTGCCGCCGCCATTGCGCCGGTCGCATTCATTGATGCCGCACACGATTGTCACGGCGTGGACCCTGGCGGCCTCGCATAATTGGCGCAGATCACCGTTGGTGATATCAACGGCGTTGGCCAGCAGTCGCGCGTGCAACTGGCCGATCACCGCGCCGTCCTTTCCCGCGGCCAGTCGCCAGATCCATGACGGGTAACCTGGTATGAACGATTCGGGCAAAACAATCAGCGCGGCTCCCGCCGCCGCGGCCTCGGCGACCGATTGCACGGCCCGGGTGATCGTCGCGCTGCGATCGAGCAGCACGGGCGGGCGCTGAATGATGGCGATCCTGGTCATGGCGTTCTCCTGGGGTGGTTGGCTGACAGAGACTTGAGCCTGCGCGTGGCGAAGTCGCGCGGCTAGTTCAGAATCTGAAGCGTTGCAGCGATGGGAGGGCAGGCGATGGAAGAAACCTACGGTCAGTTCTGCACGGTCGCGCGCGGTGCTGAAGCGCTGTGCGAGCGCTGGACACCCCTGGTCGTGCGCGAGTTGCTGTGCGGCAGCAAACGCTTCAATGAACTGCACCGCGGCGTACCCCGGATGTCCACCAACCTGCTGGCACAGCGCCTGCGCCATCTGGAAGAAATCGGTGTGATACAGCGCACGGCCACGGGCAAAGTCTGGGAATACAGCCTGACCGAAGCGGGTGAGGAACTGCGCCCCATCATCATGGCGCTGGGGCACTGGGGCGCACGCTGGATCGGCAGTCGCCTGCGCGACGACCAACTCGACGCAGGCCTGCTCATGTGGGACGTGCGTCGGTTCGCGCGTATCGAGACGTTTCCGTCCCGGCCGGTGGTCATCCAGTTCAAGTTCCGCGACGCGCGACCCGGCGAGCAGCAATGGTGGCTGGTGGTCGAACAGGGCGTGGCAGACCTGTGCCGCGACGACCCCGGGCGCGAATTGACGCTTGTCGTCGACTCCAGCGTACGCGCGTTGACTGAAGTGTGGGCGGGCGACCGCACACCCCAGGAAGTGCTCCAGTCGCGAGAGCTGCGTGTAGACGGCGCGGCGCTGGATGCGCAAAGCCTGTGGCGCTGGCTTGGTACGAGTGCGTTTGCCGGTACTCGGAGTGCTGCGCGTTAGTCCTCAGATGCCATCGTGAAACTTAAGCGGTCGATGAGCTCTTTGGGTCTTTCTGGGTAGCGCATCCGCAAACGCTAGAGACCGCTGAACATCCCAATAATCACGGCATTCACCAGGTCAATGAAAAAACCACACACCAGCGGCACGATAAGAAACGCCTGGTGCGCCGCACCATACTTCTGGGTCACGGTGGTCATATTGACGATGGCGGTCGCCGTAGAGCCAAGCGCAATCCCGCCAAAGCCTGAAGCAATCACGCTGGCCTCGTAATTACGGCCCATGAACCTGAACACCACAAAGTACGTGTAGAGCACCGTCAACAGGATCTGCAGGGTCAACGCGCAAGCAATGAACAGCAACGCGCCGCTGAGTTGCCACAATTGCAACCCCATCAACGCCATGGTCAAGAACATGCCCAGGCAAACGTCGGAGATCAGTGCCAGGCCCTGGCTGGCGCCGCTCCAGGATTTCAGGCGCTGCTCGCCGAGTAGTCCCCGGACGACGTGGTGAATGACGATACCGGCGAACAGGCAACTGACGAACTTGGGCAGGGTGATCCCGCTATCCACCAGCAGCAGGTTGAGTCCGTAGCCGAGCATCAAGGTCAAGTTGAGCCACATCCACGCCCAGAGCACGTCGTAGTAGTCCAGCGGCTTGCCCTGCTGTTGATCGAGAATGCCGACTTCCAGCGCCGCATCCCGGGAGGGTGTGAGTTGATGGCGACGGATCAACCGGTTGGCGATAGGACCGCCGATCACACAGGCGGCAATCAGGCCGACGGTATTGCTGGCGATCCCCAATTCATGGGCGTTCTGAATGCCCAGCTTTTCGACGAACAGCGGTGCCCAGGCCAGGCTAGTGCCAATCCCACCTGTGAGGGAGATCGAACCCACCATCAAACCGGCCTTCGGATCAAGCCCGAATACCTCGGCCATCCCCATGCCCAGCGCGTTTTGCAGGAAGATAAACACTGTGGCGAGCACCAGCAGAATCATCAACGGCCACCCACCCTTGATCAACTGGCGAATGTCCGACTTCAGGCCGATGCCGGCAAAGAAGTAGAGCAGCATGGTGTCGCGGACTTGCAGGTCGAACTCGACCTGGATATTGAGCCCGAAGTACAACAGGCTCGTGACCGCCGCACAGACAAAACCGCCAACCACCGATTCGGGAATACAGTATTGACGCAGCAACGTGCTGTGCTGGACCAGCGTCTTGCCCAGAAAGAGCAGCAGGATAGCGAGCGTGAAACTCACCAGGCCATGTACAGCAAAGAGTTCGGCGGTCATCTATAGCCTATTGAAAAACCTGAAAAAAATATTATCCAGAGGAAATCGTACGGCTTTCAGACCTGGGTCAACGAAAGTGCAGATCGTCGATCAAGCCGGACTCGGCCAAGGCAGTGCACAGCGAACCCTGGATGGCTATTGTGTTCATAGGAGTCCATTGCATGGCATGGGTTAAGGTAGGCGGGCGAACATCCGGGTCGTTGCCAGTGTGCCGGAGTGAGTCAAGCAGCTGATCCCGGAACATGCAAACACCGCTATGGTTAGCTGTATTCATTCCTGGAGCCTTGCATGAAAGTAGGCGTGATCTCCGATACCCACGGCTTGCTCCGCGCTGAAGCTCTCGCGGCGTTGCAGGGCTGTGAGCGGATCATTCACGCCGGCGACATCGGCAAAGCGCAAATTCTCGAACAACTGTCGGAGATTGCGCCGCTGTATGTCGTGCGTGGGAACAATGACCAGGCGGCCCCGTGGGCGGCGCACATCGCCGATCACCTGTGTTTCGAACTCAATGGGTGGCAGACCTTGCTGGTCCATGACATGGCCGATGTTCCGGCATTGCTGGATGCAGGTACAAGGCTGGTGATTACCGGGCATTCCCACAAACCACGCATCGAATGGAGCGGGGAACGGCTCTTTCTAAACCCAGGCAGCGCGGGGCCGAGACGGTTCAAGCTGCCGGTGACGTTGGCAGTGCTCGAACTGGAAAGCGGTCTGATTGAGCCGCGATTGGTGTCGTTGTTGGAGTGAGCAGTTTCCGAAAGGCTGGCCGTTGGCAAAAGATCAGAAACCCGCTATTACGTTAGTAGTTGCCACTTCATTCATTGCAGCTCGTCGAAGGTAAGCCCCACGATGCGAAATCCACTGAGGCATTCGAACGTTCGATTTGGTTTTTTACTGGGTGTTATCTCAATGGGGCTGACCGCTTGCACCAGCGATGAGAACTATAGTGCGCCTGCAAAAGAAATCACTCGTCCACCTATCGATGACAGCGAGACGTCGTCTGTGCGAGTCACAACTAGTTGGCTCCAGCACTCACTTAGCCAAACAGGCTGTCTGGAGCACGCCAGAGCGGCTCTGATTAAGGCTAGGTATTTTGTTGAAACAGGAGAACGATCTGTTTATGGATTGCGTGAAGGCATGACCTTTTCAATTCGCTGCGACTACGAAGGCGTGGCTTTTTTCGCAGTGGCTTATCGCAAAAGGCCAAGTACTCAAACCCAGGATCGAATCTTGAATGAGATCACCCGGCTATTTTAACGACTAGGCAAGAGGTATTTTGGCTCGCCAAAGTTGGTTGCGACTTACTACGTCCGCATTACTGATGAGGCTTGCGGGACTAAGCAAATCTGTCCCGTTCTACTGGTCCCGTTCCACTGCTTTTCACTTTCCAGTCCGATCATTTCGATTCTTTCCAATCTACGATCATTGTAGTCGGCGTATTAGTCTCCACCCATCTTTTGCTGGCTAAAGGGCATTTCAGCCTGGTAGAAATTTACACAGTTCGATCTGACAAGCTGAGAAAAATTCTGCGCAGTTTTGCGCGATGGGCGCTCCCTAAATACAGGTGAAGAGGTGCTGTGGATCTTAACCATTTGAATTTAAACGTTTTTTAATATTGGCATTGGTTTTGCGCTGTAGATTGGGCGCTGGTTCTCTCATCAGCGCTTTCAATCATTAGGAGATACGCAATGCCAACACCTGCCTACATGATGCTTGAAGGTAGCAAGCAAGGATTGATAACGTCCGGGACCTTTACCGAGGACTCGGTCGGCAATATTTACCAGCAAGGCCATGAAGATCAGATACTGGTCCAGGCATTTGATCACCAGGTGATCATCCCGCGTGATCCCCAGTCGGGGCAGCCAACGGGGCAGCGTGTGCACAAACCGTTGATGATCACCAAGGTCTTCGACAAGTCCTCCCCGCTGATTTTCAACGCCCTGACCTCGGGAGAGCGTCTGGAGAAATGCCACCTGGCCTGGTATCGCACTTCCGCAACGGGCACCCAGGAGCACTATTACTCGATCGAATTGCAAGACGCGATTATCGTCGATGTGAAGTCTCGCATGCCTAACTGCCAAGACCCTGCGATGGCGCATTTTACGCATCTTGAAGATGTGTACTTCACCTATCGGAAAATCATCTGGACTCATGAAATTTGTGGGACGACTGGTTCTGACGACTGGCGTAGTCCGGTAACTGCTTAAGGCTGGTTATGGCGGGCGCTGCAGGTCGCATTAAAGATCGATCCGGTCGTCCGGCGCTTTTCTGAGCGAGAGTTGTGAAGCCTTCCGCGAAAGAGATCGACCACGTTGGCCAAGGTGGTTGCTCCCTCGGTATGCCCCGCCGACCCCGACCTAGTGGAGAGATACACCCGAAGCCAATACCACTGCCGAATGCTGATACGACAGTAGCGATTCAAGGACAGAAAAATAGTCAGAAGGAGCTCATTACCGATGAGCAGCTACAACTCAAGATACTCGACGCCGTCAGGTGTCTGCCGCCCTGCGTCTCCGAATATGTATGGCGCACATCGGCCGCCGTCACAAAGGCAGTTTGATTGTGATGAGGATCAGGGGCTACGCAAGCCGGTCATGCAAAAGGAGGTCGGACTCCTCTTTGAGTGGGATAACGGTGAGCAACTGGGTCCGAATACATCCTGCCACCTCACTATCGGGGGTGAGACCACGATTTACGGGTTAATGGATGGCAAAAAACTGTTTTGTCAGACACCACCCGGTAAATACGAGGCCCAACTACTTCGAAATGTTAACACCGAGGAAAAACTCAACGAAGCTCGACAGCAACTCAAAAAAGCATTGGACGCAATCATTGAGCATGAGAAAGAAGAAGCTGCGGCGCTGAAGAAGATTCAGGATAGCCAGCACATCTTCATTAGACCCTTCCATTTACTCCTGGCAATGGGTCGTGGCTTTTTTCATAGTTTGTGGGGATTCATTAAAGGCACCAAGGAGCTATCCGACCTCGTTAATCCTTTCACTTCCCTTTCGAACGCACTTGCTGCCGCATGGACGGCCAAAAGGGACGACGGAGTCTCTTGGGTTCAATCCTTTACAAAAAACTACTCTGATGAGCAACATCGTGAGATAACCGAAGCACTTGGTTTTGATCCGGAAAAAGTGTCTCGTGAAAAACTGGCGGAAGCATATGAGATCGCTTGCTTCATCTATGAAGACACCCGCAGCAGAGAAATACTCAAAAATTTTGCTGGTAATTATATAGAGGTTCAGAACATAGAGGAGAAAATGGAATTTGGTGGGTCCGTTGTCTTCGAAATCGTATTGAACGTATTGTTGATCGCAACAACTGGAGGGGCGGGGAGCGCAGCCAGAGTCGCTGTATCGTCCCCGCTTCTAAAGTTATTGAAATCGCTAGAGGAGGCATTACAAAATCTTTCCAAGTGGATCACCAATCACACAGTTAAATCAAGATCTCATATCAAGGGAACGACAGGTACAAGTGCAGTCACTGTAGTCTTGCGGCGCCCCAAAGAAATCATACCCGATGAAATTACACATCCGCCAGCTCCCTACCCAGTATCTCCAAAACCTGATAAGTGGAGTCGAGAGCCTAGAAGTATTCAAGATCAGATGACGTTACAGGCTGCAAAAGATGGCCAAGGTGTGGTAATTATAGAGAACTTAAAAGACCCCGCCTTCGGAGGCATGAATAAGGTGGAACTTAAAGTAAAATCCAAGAATGGCCAAGATTCAGTTGTGCATTACGTGAAAAATCCGAGCACTGGAGAATTGATGGACTTCAAATTCAAGAAGCATAGCGCTGATGGCATAAAACCTTTGGGCAATGACCCTGCCGTATGGTCTGGAGCACTGGAAATAAAATGAAGATTCTTTGCACATACAATAATCTTAATGATATAAAAGAGCACGACACTGTTTTGCATTTGAAACGTTATATATCAATGCCGGGCGGAGAAGTTGAGCTAGAGGTCGGGAGGAAGTATGTTGTTTATGGGGTTGAATTTCGTGAAAATTGGCCCTGGTTCTATATATGCACAGAAGACTACGACGATTATCCAAAGCCTTTTTCCGCAAGTTTTTTCGATATTGTAGATAAGCGTTTTTCAATGTTCTGGCAGCTTGGTTTTGAGCATGAACATGGTGGTAAACCTCAGAGCAAGATCACGTTCTCAGAATGGGCCAGCGATCCGAGCTATTATGAAAGATTAATAGAGGGTGAAGACCTGGCCATTTCCACATTTGCAAAATATAGAAAGCTGATCGATCAAGAATAGTGGATTAAAACTCTAAATACCGGACAGATTTATGGTGATTCTGTCCCTTGGTGTCCTCACCCAACGTGTTTTTTTATCCTGTAAAGGAGCGCAAACTGAGCGACCTGGCGTTCGAATGGCCTGGTGCAGTCGACTGGCGCGGAGTGATCCCGGGCACTGGGGAGGTGAGGACTTTCTCGAATACGAAGAGCGCACTTGCGGTCGACTGCAGGGGCCGGAGGAGGTGTTTTGAAACCGTTCCCGCTCAAACCCGGCGAGTCGACCCTGGACATGTTTCTTCAAGCGTGTCTGCCTCGGCGTGACGCTGTACCGCCAAGCTTGACGGACAAAGCGGTCATCCCTGGCATTCCCGATGCTCGCTACCGGTTGGACCACGACCTGACGCCGTTCATCCAGGATGCGGTTCAGGCCAACAAACGAGAAAGCGAGGGGCTCGCCGAGGCTGGGAAGCCGAACGACATCCTGCCGCTGGCAAGTATGCTGGCCGTTTCGGGTGGCGGCGATGCAGGCGCATTCGCAGCGGGGCTGATTGCTGGATGGACCACCCATGGAACCCGGCCCATGTTCAAGGTCGTCACGGGTATCAGCGCGGGCGCTTTGATCGCCCCGTTCGCTTACCTGGGCCCTGAGCACGACGGCGTGATTCGGTACGTCTCCAATGCGATCGGTCCAAAAGACATCTTTCATCCGCGAAGCGTGCTGACCCGTCTTGCCAGCGACGGTATAGCGGACAGCAAGCCACTGTCGCGGCTCATTTCAACCTACGTCACGGCAGAGATTCTCGCGGCGATCGCGGCGCAGTACGCCACAGGACGAATCCTGCTGATCGGCACAACCGATCTTGATTCAGGACGACCCGTCACCTGGAACATGGGCGCCATTGCGGCAAGCCAGGCACCGGGAGCGCTCGATCTGTTTCGCAACATCATGCTCGCGTCAATGAGTATTCCCGGTGCCGTCTCGCCCGTCATGATCGATGTGGAAGTAGATGGCCAACAGTTTCACGAAATGCACGTCGACGGCGGGGTGATCACCCAAGTGTTTCTTTACCCACCTGGCACCTTGGTGGGGCTGAACCGGGCCGCCGGAGTACCTTTGCGACGGGAACGGCATTTCTATGTCATTCGAAATGGGACACTGGAGCCGCAGTGGTCCGGGACCAAGCGCCGTACCTTGAGCATCGGCGGACGAGCCATCAGTGCATTGATCCAAACCCAGGGGATCAGCGACCTGGAGCGGATTTACCGTATGGCGCAGCAGGATGGAGCCGACTTCAACCTGGCCTACATTGGCGCCGACTTTGACTTTCCGCGCACTCGCAAATTCGATGGCGAGTACATGAAGCGATTGTTCGATTACGCCTTTCAACTCAGCGCGAAGGGCTATCCGTGGCATAAATCGTCGCCGAACGAAAGCCGGCAAATCCCCGGACTATGAGGCTGCCGACACAAGGCCCTTATTTGATTTGAGTTTTAATTTCGGTTCCTGGCACGAAGAACTTACCCGGATCATCGACCTTCTTCAGGTCAATCAAGGCTCGGCAAACGCAATGTGAGAAATTTTCCTGCAACGTGTCGGGATCTATTGATGCCACTTGCGAGAGTTGTATGTGTTGTCCCTCGGGTGTTTTATAGCAGACACAATTATCAAGTTTGGTGATGCCGTAATCATCCGACTGGCAAGCAGTGGTCAGCAAAGTGATGGTGATGAGCATGACGAAGCGTTTCATTGGCTCCCCCCGAGGCTGGAGTGAAGGGCTTACTCCAGAGGAAGCTTAGCTGTCATTTTCCATCGCTCCATTACCCGCTGCTCGCGAAGTGGCGACCCCTGATGAGGCCGCCATGTTTCGCCGGTCTGCTCAGTTACCCGCTGGCATCGGCAGGTTGATCCCTTCTTTTTTCAGGGTGTCACGCACGTACTGGAATTTCTGGTACTGCGACAGCTCGATCGGCCCGTCATAACCCATGCTTTGCAGTTTGCGCGGTGGGTAATCGACGTAGGTTTTCATCAACTTGATGATTGCGCCCGTGATCGGCACCATCGTCCAGGTGCGCTCGGTGAAGTTGTTCATGAACAGGTCATAGCGCTCTTGCGGGTCTTGCCACAAGTCAAAGACCTGGGGCACGGTGGCCACGTATTTTTCTGCGCCTTTCCACCCCAGGTTGGTGTCCACCGCCAAGCCGCCGGTTTGCGCGCCATCGTCACCGCGCAGGTTGAACACGGCCTTGTAGTTGCCGACACGGGCTGCCCCCGGTGACAGTTCGTTCTCGGTGAAGTAGAACCACTCCTTGCGCGGAGAAGGGCCGCTGCCGGTGAGTACCGGGGTCATGTCGTAACTGTCGAAGATGATGGGCTGACCTTCGCGATCTTTTTCCGGCAGCTTCACGCCAGCGACAGAAGCGAACGTCGCCATCAAGTCCAGGCCACCAAGCATTTCGTGGTTTTTGGTGTCGGGCTTGATCTTGTCTGGCCAGACGGCAATGGCCGGTACCCGGTTGCCGCCTTCACGCACCGTGCCCTTGGTGCCGCGGAACGGGGTGTAGCCGGCGTCGGGATAAACATCCTGCCAGGCCCCGTTGTCCGTGGTGTAGACCACCAAGGTGTTCTTATCCAGGCCCAGCGCCTTGAGCTTGTCCATGATGCGGCCGATGTGGGTATCGAGTTCGACGACAGAGTCGGCGTACTTGGACTTGGACATGGACTTGTGAACGAACTCCGGTGCCGGCATGTTGGGCTGGTGCACTTTCATGAAGTTGACGTTGATGAAGAACGGCTTGTCCGATTTGGCTGCGGTGTCGAGAAACTCCAGGGCGGCTTTTTCCACGTAGTTGTCAAAGAACGGAATGCCGACCACGCCGGGTTTGCCGTCTACGACAGGGGTGTCCACGTACTGGCCGTTGACCTTGAATTCTTCGACCGGTTTTTCCCCCGCCTTGCCGGACAATGCGCCCTTGGTGACCCTTTGGAACATCTCGCGGGTTTGCGGATCCATGTCCGGGAACCAGGTGGGGTCTGCGTAGGTGTAGGCGTTGAGGTGGTACAGGCCGACGTACTTCATCACGTCGTAACCCTGGGCATTGGGCAGCGCATAATCGGCTTCGCCCAAGTGCCACTTGCCGGTGAAGTAGGTGTCGTAGCCACCGGTTTTCAACACCGATGCCAATGTCCACTCGGCGGCTGGCAAGCCACCGCCCTGGCCCTGGAAGGCCACGGTGGTCATGCCGCTACGATTGGGAATACGCCCGGTCTGCATGGCCGCCCGACCCGGTGTGCAGCTTGGCTGGGCATAAAAAGAGTAAAAAGTGACGCCTTCTGCCGCCAACTGATCGATGCTGGGCGTGGGCATGCCTCGACCGACCCCACCGCCATAGGGGCCCAGGTCGCCATAGCCGGTATCGTCGGAGACGATAAACAGAATGTTGGTCTTTTCCGTCTGGGCTGCGTGGGCAAATCCGGTCAAGGACAAAAGAGTGGCAAACACCAGAGAGAATTTGAAACGATCCGATAGCTGTTCCATCCAGGATTCCTCGTTGTTTCATGTGGGAACCGGGTGATGAGTGCACATCAATGTTGACCCTTGGTGCATTGACCACCGAGTAATCAGCCTAGGTACTGCGTACAGAATCATTTCCCCCTTTTTGCATGACCGTGCACGGATTAAGGCGCAGGAAGGAGTCTAGTGCGGTTTTTTTCAAATGAGCGGGCGATTGCAGTGTTTTAGTGGCTGATGTAACGCCAGGATTACAAACTGGATCAACATCACCATGTATAGGGAAAATACAATCGCCACTTAGAATGGGTCGACTCAAATGACTACAGGCGATTCATCGAGTCGCGTGTACAACATCGCCGCAGAAAATATCGGCGTTGCCGTCCTCGGGTGAAGTACGCACAACAACCGAGTACTTGCCGGAAAGCAGGTCTGGCAGGGGTATCGGCGCGCTTCTGTAAAAGGTCCATCCACCGGTTCCTGCATTGGGTTCAGTGTTGACCTTATCGTTCATTGCGAACGCGGCTGGCCCAGGTTGCTGACAACTGCCTTTGTTGATGAAGGTGTAGATGCGCGGCGGCAAGATGGTTCCGTTTGGAACGCCAGTTATGTAGAAATCAAAATTGGTTTGATTGCCTTCGCCGGTCAATGTGGTCGTGGCGGTATGACCAGGATTTTTCTGGGTCGCTGGCAAAGGAAGATTCATTGACTGGTGGTGTGATGAGCTGGAGCAACCGAAGAGCGATGCGGTGATCAATAGCGCTGACAGCAGGGGACAGAGTTTCATTGCCAACCTCCAAGAGTGGAAGAAGTGCGGTGGGGGGAGTCTTGGGTATAGCTCAGTCACGCGGCGTTGCGTTCTTGAATATCCCGCGCAATCGCCAAAGTGCATGAGATTTCGGCAGGCGAACCACTAACCTTGATTCTTTTTTGCTGCGCTTGTCATTTCGGCCAGCACAATTTCACGCTGACAAATTTCCTCCTCTACAACCCGCACCTCATTCATGTAAACCTCCACTGCGGGCGGCAGTGAGCGCTCTTTCAGATAGATAAAACCATAGCGGGTGCGCAGGGGCAGGTCATGGAGGGGTAATGGTACGACTTCGCCAGCGAGGAACTCTCGCTCAAAAGTCGATAAATTCCCTACTGCCAGGGCGTTACTGTGCTCGACGAATCTGACGATTTGCATGGGCACGTCTATTTCGATCGCCGGTACAAAATCACCCGTCAAGGGATCGTAGGCGCCGGCACAGCCCAATGTTGCCGGAAGCAAATGGGTCGCCAGTCGCAACGGAATGCGCGAGGCCACCCAGGGGTAATCGAGTGTTTGCGCCAAGGTGGGTGGACGTTTTTGCGATAGCAGCGGATGGCCCGGGCGACAAAACAGGCGGCCCACATGCTCACCCAACAATTCACAGGTGAACTCTTGCCGGCCTTGCAAGGTGCTGATTTCGGCGATCCCCAAGTCGACTGCGCCGGTGGCGACCTGATGGGCGACTTCGCGCCAGCCGGCGACATGGGCAGTGACCTTGATCTGCGGATGCCGTGCATGCAAACGCGCGATGCTGGCGTATCCGCTGGTGACACTCGGATAGGGACCCAAGGCAACTTTCAGCGCGCCGATATCGCCTCCCGCCAGTAAGGCGATGTCGCGCCGCAGATCCTCCTCGGCCACCAACAGGCGTCGGCTTTTTTCCCGCAGCAACTGACCAAACGCCGTCAGTACGACGCCATCCGTGCGGCGATCAAACAGCGTGACCCCCAGTTCACTCTCCAGCAACTGGATGCTTTTGCTCAGCGCCGGCTGGGAAACCCCCAGCGCTTTGGCCGCTCGACCAAAGTGGGCATGTTCAATCAACGCCAGAAACTGACGTAAGCGACGCGGCGTCATGTCATAACCTTAATGTTATCGAAAGTTGTTGAAACGGAATTTTTCGGAATGAAGTGAATATGCTATTCATGGCCTGGCGGGTCAAGTTGACGCGTACCCAATAAATACAATCGAGCGCACGTTTGCGCATTGACGCTCATGTCACCCCCTTTAGCGCAGGAACCCTTAATGCACAACAAGACCCTTCATCTGGCACTGGCAATCACGCTTGGGAGCGGCATCAGCCCCATCCTCTTTGCTGCCGATGCAAACGGCGCAAGTACTGATCCGGCCCCGACACAACACGCGCACTTCGACAGCAAGGGCAAAGCGCCTTCGTCCTACACCATCGAAGCGCAGAATGCTGTACGCCAGTCACTTCCGTTCACAGACCAACGCGATTTTGAAGAAGCCAGGAAAGGCTTCATCGCTGCACCGTCCTACAACAAGATCATGGCCGATGCCGGGAATGTCGCCTGGAACATGGGCAGCTATGACTTTCTGCTCGGCGGCAAGGACTTTGACAGCATCAATCCTTCCTTGCAGCGCCAGGCAGTGCTCAACATGGCCTTCGGTCTGTATGAGGTCGTTCCGGAAAAGATTTACCAAGTGCGTGGGTTTGACCTGGCCAACATCACCTTCATCAAGGGCGATACGGGCTGGATCGTGTTCGACACCCTGATGTCGAAGGAAACCGCCAAGGCTGCCCTGGATTTCATCAATGAAAAACTTGGCAAGCGCCCGGTCGTGGCGATAGTGATCTCTCACTCCCATGCCGACCATTTCGGTGGTGTCCGCGGTCTGGTCGATGAAGCCGATGTGCGCAGCGGCAAGGTCCCGCTCATAGCACCAACCGGTTTCATGGAGCACGCCGTGGCTGAAAACGTCTATGCCGGCAACGCCATGACCCGCCGCGCCTTCTTCCAATACGGCGTGATGTTGCCGCACAGCCCCTATGGCCATGTCGACATGGCCATCGGAAAAAATGCCTCCATTGGCAACATGGGCCTGATCGAACCCAATCGCTACATCGCGAAAGATTTCGAAAGCCTGACCATCGACGGCGTGGAAATGGAGTTCCAAAGTACTCCCGGCACTGAAGCCCCCGCGGAGATGAACACTTGGTTCCCGCAATTCAAGGCCTTCTGGGCAGCCGAAAACATCGTCGGCACCATCCATAATATCTACACCTTGCGCGGAGCCCTGGTCCGAGATCCGCTGGTCTGGTCGAAGAATATCAACAACGCCTTGTATCGCTACGGACAACAGGCCGATGTCATGTTCGCCGCCCACAGTTGGCCGCGCTGGGGCAATGAGCGAATTCAAGACGTCATGCGCGCGCAACGCGATGCCTATGCCAACCTGAACAACGCCGTACTGCACGCCGCCAACCAGGGCGTCACCATCAACGAGATTCATAACGTCTACAAGTTGCCCGAAAGCCTGAAAAACAACTGGGCGACCCATAGCTATCACGGCTCCGAAGAGCACAACAGCCGTGCCGTGATCAACCGCTACCTGGGTTACTGGGATGCCAACCCGGCGACACTGATGCCGTTGTCGCCGAAAGATTCTGCACCGTTGTACGTGGACATGATGGGGGGCGCGGACAAGATCATGACCAAGGGCAAATCCTTGTTCGATCAGGGCAAATACCGCGAAGCCTATGAAATTCTCAATAAACTGGTGTACGCCGAACCCCAGAACACCCAGGCCAAGGATCTGCTCGCGGACGTCTACGAGCAGGTTGGCTATCAGAAGGAAAGTGCGGGCGTGCGCAACAGCTTTCTCACCGCAGCGTATGAATTGCGCCATGGCATGCCCAAGGGAGTGCCGCCAAAACCCACCGGGCCGGACATGATCCGCGCCATGAGCACCGAGTTGTGGCTGGAATACCTCGGCATCGCACTGGACGGCAGCAAGGTCGCGGACCAACACCTGGTCCTGAATCTCAAGACACCCGACAACGGTGAGCAGTTTGTGGTTGAGTTGAGCAATTCAACGCTGACCACCATCAAGGGGCAGCAAGCGAAAAAGGCTGACCTGACCATCACGCTCAACCGCTCGGATCTTGAAAGCGTGATGGCAAGGAAAACCAACTTCGCTCAACTGGTCGCGGCAGGTAAAGCCACCTTCGAAGGCGACCAAAAACCCTTCGAACGGTTGATGGCCGCCATGACCCCGTTTACACCTACCTTTGAACTGCTGCCCGGCACCCAGCAGTAATTCATCAGGGCCGGGTGCTGCCCTGTTTCAGTCTGAGGCTACCTTGCGCATCCAGTGACACTGTGTGCGCAAGGTGCCAGAAGCTTTCACAGCGGGCCTGTTGCCGACGCTGCCCCCCGTGAATAATGAAACCAGTTTTTCTCACACCACAGCTTTGGCGCCCGCCTTGATAGCTGATTTGCGATACGTCAGCAAAACGATGCCGGTGACCACAATCACCCCACCCAGGATCTGCCCCGCACTGAGCATTTGATCCAGCACAATCCAGCCCATCAGCAACGTCGCCAACGGCTCGATGTTCATGACCGGCGCATTGCGTGGCATGTCCAGGCGAGGCACCGAAATGAACAGCACGATAAAACCGGTGCCGTACAGCACAACCAAGGTGGCCAGCGCCAGCCATCCGGTCGAGGTTGCGGGCAGGTTTAGTCCGCCTGGCAGGGCGCCAGTCAGTCCCGCCAGATTGACGCTGCTGAAGACGATGAAAATGGTCAACAGACTGCGCACCGAACCACGTACCTGAGACAACTTGTGGTCGGTGATCCATAGCGCGCAGGCGAACACGCTGGCGGCGCAGAACGCGAGCGCGACGCCCAGCAGCCATTGCGGGCTGACGCTGGTCGTGGTCGAAAGGCGCCCGGGGACATCCAGCACAAACACCAGCCCCACCAGAATCAAACCCATCAACGTAGCGGTGCGCGCGGTCGGTCTCGGGCCACCCATCGCCCAAGTGAGCAACGCCAGCAGGATGGGAAACACGTTGGCCACCAACAGCGCCAGCGCCACCGGGACGCGAGCGACGGCGGAGTACAGACACAGGCTCTGCGCGGTAATCAGAAGGCCCAACAGTAATTGCCAGCGCCATGCACCGGCCGGCAGACGCAGACTTTGTCTTTGCCACAGTACCAGGCTTGCCAGCACCAGCAAGGTCCCGCCAGAACGCATCAAAATCGCCAGCAACACACCCGCGCCATCATCAAAGGCGACCCGTGCCGCCACATGGTTACCGGCGAACGCGCAACCCATGCACAAAAGAATGATTACGGCGAGATGGCGGGGGAAGGGCGGCGGTACGGTTTGCGCAAATGTAGGGCGGGGCATGGCAGATCTCGAAGGGTGATAGGCCCACTCGGGCATGGTGTGAGCGGTTTTATTATGTTGTCGTACAACTAGGTCGTTTTGTACCCTGTTCGGCTAGGTTGGGCAAGAGAGATTGGAAGGGCGACAGGCTTTAGTGCCTGGCTGGAAGGCGATGTTCTGGCGTCTCGGGTGAAGGGTAGAGATCATATGACCTGATCGTTCAGGGCCAAATCATGCAATTTTGCGAGCCTTCTCGCCCAGGGTTTGAATCGGTGTCACCAGGTGAAACGCTCAATGGGTCGGGTGGGCATTCGGGCGTAATTACCCGAGGCGTCAAGAAAACCTGAACTAAGCTCTTCGGGGCCGCCGAGTATCGAGGCGGTTCAACCGCAGTGGTAGGGCACCCTCGATATCGAGAAGGAGCTACTGATGAGCAAAATCTTTCACCTTATGCCCGTCATGGCCCTGGCGATTCTTTGGCCCAGCATCGGTCGAACTGCCGACAGCCAGGCCGAGCTGGCCAAACAATCATTGAATCCGGTAGCGGCGCTCTACAGCGTGCCCATCCAGTACAACTGGAACCAGAAACTCGGCCCCAGTGGCGAGGGCTACCAAAGCGTCACCAATATCCAGCCGGTGCTGCCCTTTACCCTCAATGACGAGTGGAATCTCATATCCCGAACCATCCTGCCGGTAATCGATCAACACGGTCTGGTACCCGGGGGCGAGGCGGACAAATCCGGGGTCGGTGATGTTACCCAGAGTTTCTTTTTTTCACCCAAGCATCCAACCGCGAGCGGCTGGATCTGGGGGGCAGGGCCGGTAATCCTTGTGCCAACCGGCAGTGATGAGCTCTTGAGTGGTGAACAATGGGGGGCTGGACCTACCGTGGTGGCCCTCAAGCAAAGTAACGGCTGGACCCGCGGCATCCTGGCCAATCACATCTGGTCGCTGGACAACAGCCCGCCTGACGACAAAGACAAGATCAACCAGACTTTCCTGCAACCCTTCTTCAGCTACACCACCCATACCTATACGACCTTCGGCATCAACACCGAGTCCACCTACGACTGGCAGACCCGCGAATGGTCGGTGCCCATCAACCTGTTCGTCACCCAGTTGTTCAAGGTGGGGCATCAACCCATGAGCCTGCAAGTGGGCCCGCGCTATTGGGCTGACAGCCCGAAAGATGGTGCGCAGGGCTGGGGGTTTCGGGTGGCGTATACGCTGTTGTTTCCCAAGTAACTGTTCGCAAACCGCAACGGTTCGCACGACAACAGCGTACTGGCCGCAAAGTCGAATGACACATTGACTCCGCAGCCTGGGCCCGCATGCGCCGGCCAATCACGTCCATCAAATCGCAACCGTCGCGCAACGGAACCTTTCACCTAACATTGCCGGGAAATTAAACACAGCGCCGAAATCATCATTGCCCCTGGCCCGTAACTCGCCGAAGCTATCCTCTTTGAGCCCTCACGCCGTCGAGATGGACCTCTACCCCCATGCAAACCCCAGCCCAACCGCAGCGCGCCCTTTGGAAAACCTACCTGCTTTTCCTCGCCCCCATGGTCCTGTCCAATTTCCTCCAGTCCATGTCCGGCACCGTAAACAGCATCTACATCGGCCAGATGCTCGGCACCCAGGCGCTGGCGGCGGTGTCGGGCATGTTCCCCATCGTATTCTTCTTCATCGCCCTGGTGATCGGCCTGGGCGCGGGGGCGGGGGTGTTGATCGGCCAGGCCTGGGGAGCGCGGGAGACGCATTTGGTGAAGGCCATCGCTGGGTCGACCTTGTTGTTGGGGTTGTTGATCGGGCTGGTGGCGGCGGTGGTCGGGAGTGTGTTTGCGCGGTCTTCCTTGGTGGGGTTGGGGACACCGGGGGATGTGCTGGACGATGCGGTGGCGTACGCGCATGTGATGTTGTGGTTCATGCCGACGCTGTTGGTGTTCGTGTTGTTCACTCAGTTGTTGCGCGGGGTGAGCGATACGTTGTCGCCGTTGTTGGCGCTGGTGGTGTCGACCTGTATCGGCCTGGCGCTGACGCCGGCATTGATTCGCGGCTGGTTGGGGTTGCCGCCGATGGGGATTCAGAGTGCGGCGTTTGCCGGTTTGGCGGGCAATCTGGCGGCGATGGGTTGGCTGGCGTGGCGCTTGATTCGCAAGGGCCATCCGCTGGCGCCGGACCGGGAGTTTTTCGCGGCGATGAAGCTGGACATGGCGATCCTCAGCAAGGTGTTGCGCATCGGCTTGCCCACCGGCCTGCAGATGGTGGTGTTGTCGCTGTCGGAGCTGGTGATTTTGGCACTGGTGAATCAGCACGGTTCCCAAGCGACGGCGGCGTACGGTGCGGTGACGCAGATCGTCAACTATGTGCAATTCCCGGCCCTGTCGATTGCGATCACGGCGTCGATCCTCGGGGCGCAGGCGATCGGGGCAGGGCGTGTCGAGCGCATCGGGCCGATCCTGCGCACGGGGTTGATGATCAACGTGTGCCTGACCGGTGGCCTGGTGGTGCTGGGGTACCTGCTGTCGCACTGGTTGCTGGGCTCGTTCCTCACCGAGGACGCGACGCGCAGCATGGCCGAGCACCTGTTGCACATCATGCTCTGGAGCCTGTTGGTGTTCGGCTTCCAGGCGATCATCGGCGGCATCATGCGCGCCAGCGGCACGGTGATGGTGCCGGTGGCGATCTCGATTGTGTGCGTGGTGGGCGTGCAGTTGCCGGTGGCGTACGTGTTGGATGCGCGGTTTGGGTTGCAAGGCGTGTGGATGGCGTTTCCGGTGGCGTATCTGGGGATGCTGGCGTTGCAGACGCTGTATTACAAGCTGGTGTGGCAGCATCAGAAGATTGAGCGGTTGGTGTAGGGGGGAGCGCCAGGATCAGCCCAGAGTGGATCGGGGGGCCTTGTTTTGGGGCTTGCTGACAGCCTCCGTCGAACCGACAATTGATGATGTGATGCGAACCGTCAGGCGTTGATCGCCTGGGGAGGTTTTCCAATGAATCACTCATCACAAACCATCCTGCAAGACCGCACTGCCGCCGGGCGACGCCTGGTGGAATCGCTGCTCCCGTATGCCCATCGCGCCGATGTAATCGTGTTGGCCTTGCCCCGGGGCGGCGTGCCGGTGGCCTATGAAGTGGCCACGGCGCTCGGCGTGCGCCTGGACCTGCTGCTGGTGCGCAAGCTGGGTGTACCGTCCCATCCGGAGTACGCCATGGGCGCGATTGCCAGTGGCGGAATCGAAATTCGCAATGAGCAGGCACTGCGGGCCCACCCCATTGACAAAGCGGCGTTCGAGGCCGTGGTTGCCCGGGAAACCCGGGAGCTGTTGCGACGTGAGCAGGTCTATCGGGGCGCGCGGGCGCCGGTGCAGCTCAGGGATCAGGTGGTGATTCTGATCGACGATGGCTTGGCGACAGGGGCCTCGATGCTGGCGGCGGTGCAGGCGGTACGTGCGCAGGAACCCGCGCGGATCGTGGTGGCGGTGCCGGTGGCACCGGTGGAAACGGCCGAGGCGTTGCGCAGGGAAGTGGATGAGTTGGTGTGTCCGCTGTGTCCTGAGTGGTTCACCTCGATCGGACATTGGTACATGGATTTTTCCCAGACGTCGGATGCCGAGGTCATCGAGTTGTTGCAGCGGGCGTGGGCAGCGTAGGCGCGGGTGGTCGCAAATCCGTGCGGCCAGTGGCATAACCGGCCGATCTTTGCTTTAGTCCTCCTGTCACTGGCTTGCGTGCGTTCGACACTTTCCTATGAGGGCGCCCGGGCCCGGAGTGTTCCATGAACTCTCGATTGCTGCGTTTTTCAACCCTGTTTGCCATGCTTGCGTTGGGTGTTTCTGCTCAGGCTGGTGCCGTTGAATACGCGGACGTGAATCTCAATGCCAGCACCATCAGTTTCACCTACAACCAGACGGGGTCGCGGGTCTATGGCACTTTCAGCAAGTTTGCCGGCGACCTTGATTTCGATACCGCCCACCCCGAGGCGGCCCACGCCAGCTTGACCATCGATCTGGCCAGCATCGATGCCGGTAGTGACGACGCCAATACCGAGCTGCAAAAGCCCGCCTGGTTCGACACCGCCAGCTATCCGCAGGCGACATTCGAATCGACTCGCGTCAAGGATCTCGCCAACGACCGCTACTTGATCAGCGGCAACCTCACGCTGCGAGGCCTGACACGGGGCGTGGATGTGCCGGTTCTGCTCAAGGCCGAGGACGGTATCGGGATCTTCGTGGGCGAGCTGACGCTCAACCGCAACGACTTCAGGATTGGTGAGGGGGAGTGGGCCGATAGTGTCGTTTCCAACGAAATCAATATCCAGTTCCGCATGGTCGCGCCACAGCGCTAGCGAGCGTGCAGGGGTTGTGAATAGACAGGAGATGAATATGCCAAAGAAAATCATCGTCGCCTTCGACGGCACCTGGAACCTGCCTGATCAGAAGCCTGAGATCGACGGCGACGCCAGCACCAACGTGGTCAAGCTGCATGACGCGATCCTCCCCAGCCAGAAAGACGGCACGCTGCAGAAGAAGATCTATGTCGCCGGCGTGGGCACCGACTGGTACGACAAACTCGAGGGCGGGGCATTCGGGGTGGGGCTGTCGAAGAAAATCAAGGATGGCTATATCGCCCTGGCCAAGCAGTACGAGGAGGGCGACCAGGTGTTCATTTTCGGCTTCAGTCGCGGGGCTTACTCCGCGCGTAGTCTGGTGGGGTTGATCCGCAACGTCGGGCTGCTGACGAAAAAGCACATCGACCGCATCGATGAGGCCTACACCCTGTACCGCACCCGCGATTCGAGCGCGGATACGGAAAACGCCAAGTTCTTTCGCCAGAGTTACTCCCGGGAAATCCAGATCCATTTCCTCGGCGTCTGGGACACGGTCGGCGCCTTGGGGGTGCCGTTCAAATCGGCTGAGTGGTTCAACCACAAGTACTATGAGTTTCACGACACCGAACTCAGCGGGATTGTGCGCAACGCCTTCCATGCCGTCGCCATCGACGAACACCGGGCCAATTACGAATGCACACTGTGGGACCCGATCGCCAAGCCCAATCAGGTGATGGAGCAGGTCTGGTTCTGTGGCGCGCATGCCAATGTGGGTGGCGGCTACGCCGACAACTCGCTGTCGGACATCCCGTTGCGCTGGATGGCGAACAAGGCGATGGAGTGCGGACTGGAGCTCAATTCAAAAAAAATCCCGCGGCTGCCGAGCGATCTGCCGGCGATCACCGACTCCTACCAGGACTTCCTCGGTGGCACTTATCGGTTGTTGAATGCACGCTATTTCCGCACGATCGGCAAGACGTCGTTCGGCCAGGAATGCATCGATGACACCGTGCAGCAACGGGTGATCACGGTGGCGAATTATCGCCCGAAAAATCATGTGGACGTCCATCTGATTGGCACTTATGTGCCGTTGAACAAGATCGGTTGATGGCAGGAGCGGGTGGCTTCTGTGGAGATGACGTACGACTGGTAATTCAGTGCCGTCGCGACGGACGCCATCGCCAGCACAACCGTCAACTGACTTACCAACTGCGATTAAATCATCGGCGGCAATTTATCGAGCATCTTGTCCAGGGTGATCGGGTATTCGCGCACCCGAATCCCGGTGGCGTTGTACACCGCGTTGGCGATGGCTGCACTGACGCCGCAAATTCCCAGCTCGCCAACGCCCTTGGCTTTCATCGGCGAGGAAACCGGGTCGGTTTCATCGAGGAAGATCACCTCCTGGTGAGGGATGTCGGCATGCACCGGCACCTCGTAGCCGGCCAGGTCATGATTGACGAAAAAGCCCAGGCGTTTGTCCACCACCAGGTCCTCCATCAGTGCCGCGCCGACGCCCATGGTCATCGCGCCAATGACTTGGCTGCGCGCCGAAGTCGGGTTGAGAATGCGCCCGGCTGCGCACACCGCCAGCATCCGGCGCACGCGGGTTTCCCCGGTAGCGCTGTCGACCGCGACTTCGACAAAGTGCGCGCCGAAGGTCGATTGCTGGTATTTCTTGCCCAGTTCGCCGAATTCGATGCTGTCCTCGGCGACGATCTCGCCGCTTTGCGCCGCATTGCGCAACGGCATGCTCTTGCCGCCAGCGCGTACCTCGCCACCCACGAACTCAGCCTCTTCGGCGTTCACACCGAGGCGTTGCGCAACGGCTTGGCGAAGTTTGACGCAGGCGGCATACACCCCCGCGGTCGAGCAGTTGCCGCCGAACTGGCCACCTGAGCCAGACGAGACTGGAAAGCTCGAATCGCCCAAGCGCACCACCACCTGGTCGAGGCTGACGCCGAGCATTTCCGCCGCCGTCTGCGCGATGATCGTATAGCTGCCGGTGCCGATGTCAGTCATGTCGGTTTCCACGGTCACGGTGCCCTGATCATTCAGGCGAACGCGGGCGCCGGACTTCACCAGCAGATTATTGCGAAAGGCTGCGGCGACGCCCATGCCGATCAGCCATCGGCCATCGCGCTGGGTGCCCGGTTGCGCAGGGCGCTGGCTCCAGCCAAATCGATCGGCCCCGGTGCGCAGGCATTCGACCAGATGGCGCTGGGAAAATGGTCGATCCGGTTTCGTCGGGTCGACCTGGGTGTCATTGATGATCCGAAACTCGATGGGGTCGAGCTTCAGCTTCTCCGCCATTTCATCCATGGCAATTTCCAGCGCCATCATGCCCGGGGTTTCGCCCGGAGCGCGCATGGCGTTGCCTTCCGGCAAGTCGAGCGTCGACAGGCGCATGGTCACCCGACGGTTTTCCCCGGCGTACAGCAATTTGCTCGGTTGCGCGGCGAGTTCCACTTTGCCGCCGGGCAAGTCGCCGGACCACCCTTCGTGGGCTATCGCGGTGATCTTGCCGTCGCTGCCGGCGCCAATGCGGATGCGTTGGATGGTCGCCGGGCGATGGGTGCAGTTGTTGAAGATCAGCGGCCGGGCCAGCGCCACTTTTACCGGCCTTCCAGCCATGCGTGCGCCCAGGGCGGCAAGGAGCGCGTCGGCGCGGATGAACAGTTTGCCGCCGAAGCCACCGCCGATGTACGGCGAGATCAGGCGCACGTTCTTTTTGGGTATGCCGAGGGTGGTGGCCAGGTCGTTGACCGACCAATCGATCATCTGGTTGGAGGTCCACAGGGTCAGGTGGTCGCCGTCCCAGGCGGCCATCGAGGCCATGGGCTCCATCATGGCGTGGGCCTGGTCGGGCGTGGTGTAGGTGGCGTCGAGTTGCACCGGGGCCGCCGCGAATGCCGCTGCAAAATCTCCGTGCAGGGTGTCCTCCATCTGATCCTTGGGTTCTACCGCCGAGTCGCGGGAGCTGCCGAGGTCGAAAGCGCCTTCGGTGGTTGAGTACGTGATGTCCACCCGTTCCGCGGCGGCGCGCGCCTGTTCAAAGGTTTGCGCGACCACCAGGGCCACGGCCTGGTGGTAATGCTGGATCTCCGGCCCGCCGAGCAGACGGGCGGTGTTGTATTTGCCTTTGCCGAGCTTGCCGGCGTTGGCGGCAGTGACGATGGCGATTACCCCCGGTGCCGATTGAGCGGCTTGCAGGTTCATCGAGGCGATGCGTCCCTTGGCAATGGCCGAGCCGACCACCACGCCATAGGCCTGGTTCGGCACGGCGTCGTGGTGTTCATAGGCGTAGGGCGCCTGCCCGGTGGTTTTCAGAGGGCCTTCGATGCGCGTGGTGGGCTGGCCGATGACCTTGCCTTGGTCGATGGGGTTGGTGGTGGCCGGGGTTTCGAATTTCATGCCTGGGCCCTCGCGTGTGCCATCACCGAAGCCAGCGTGCGCTCGACCAGGGTCAGTTTGAAGGTGTTTTCAGGGGTGGGGGTGGCGCCGTCCAGCAGCTGTTCGCTGAACGCTTTGGCGCCTTTGGCCATGGCTGCTTCAGCGCTTTCCACGCGCCACGGTTTGTGCGCGACACCGCCCAGCGCAATGCGGCCGGTGCCGTCCGGCTGGATCACCGCGGCCACCGAGACCAGCGCAAATGCGTAGGAGGCACGATCACGGACTTTCTGGTAGAGGTGCGTGCCGCCAAGCGGCGCCGGCAAGGTCACGGCGGTGATCAGCTCGTGCGCGGCCAGGGTGGTTTCGATGTTCGGCGTATTGCCGGGCAAGCGATGCAGGTCGGCGATGGCGATCGCGCGCGTGGTGCCGTCGGGTCGAACCGTCTCGACTTGGGCATCGAGCACACGCATGGCCACGGCCATGTCGCTGGGATGAGTGGCGATGCAGGCGTCGCTGACACCGATGATACCCAGTTGCCGACTGAAGCCGCCGATGGCGGCGCAGCCACTGCCGGGCTGGCGCTTGTTGCAGGCTTGATGGGTGTCATAGAAGTACGGGCAGCGCGTGCGTTGCAGCAGGTTGCCGGCGGTCGTCGCCCTGTTGCGCAACTGGCCGGAGGCACCGGCGAGGAGGGCGCGGGAAAGCACGCCGTAGTCCTTGCGGATGCGCGGGTCTGCGGCGAGGTCGGTGTTGCGCACCAGGGCGCCGATTCTCAAGCCGCCTTCGGGTGTGGCTTCGATTCGGTCCAGGGCCAGGTCGTTGACGTCGATCAGTTGCGTCGGCGTCTCGATGTCCAGCTTCATCAGGTCCAGCAGGTTGGTGCCGCCGGCGATGAAGCGCGAGCCATCGACCCCTGCGGCGAGCGAGGCGGCCTCGGCCGGCGACTTGGCGCGTAGATAGGTAAAGGGCCTCATGCGTTGGCCTCCGCGACTTCGGTGATCGCTTCGATGATGTTGGAGTACGCACCGCAGCGGCAGATGTTGCCGCTCATGCGTTCCTGGAGTTCGCTGGCGATCAGCCTGGGTGGTTCGGTTAGGCTCGGGCTTACGTGACTGGGAATGCCGTCGCGGATTTCCCCCAGCACCGCGACTGCCGAGCAGATTTGCCCCGGCGTGCAATAACCGCACTGATAGCCGTCATGCTTGATGAATGCCGCCTGCATCGGATGGAGCTTGTCCGGCGTGCCGAGCCCTTCAATGGTGGTGACCTTCGAGCCTTCGTGCATCACCGCCAGGGTCAGGCAGGAGTTGATCCGCCGGCCGTCGACGATCACCGTGCAGGCGCCGCACTGGCCGTGGTCGCAACCCTTTTTGGTGCCGGTGAGCTGCAGGTGTTCGCGCAGCAGGTCGAGCAGGGTGGTGCGAGTGTCGAGCTCCATGGCCTGCTGTGTGCCGTTGACCCAGATCGACACTTTGCTCTTGACCGGCAGCGCGGTGTTGGCGGCCGCTGCCTGCGCAGATATGAACGGTGGCAGGATCACGGCCGCTGCTGTCACCACGCCCACGATCAGCAGTTCTCGTCGGGAAATCGTCATCACGTCGAGCATCGGTGCGCTTCCTATGGTTGATTGGCGATAACAGCCCTCATCCATTGACTGACCCCGGTGCCAAGGGAAATGTTCATGCGGATTTCGGCTATAGACTCATGTGTGTGGCTCATGAATCGATCAAGGCAGGCTCCGGCGCGGTATGATAGGCAGCCGCGCCCCATTCCCCGGAGTCAGTCCCCGCAATGCCCCAGATCACCCACTACAAAACCCCGTGCCCGGAGTCGGTCAACAGTCAGATCCTGCAGCTGGTGGTCGACAACCTGACCGACATCAGCATGGTCGCCATCCCGCCCAGTAACCTGCTGTACAACGTCTACCAGTACGCGATCGGCTACGAGGTGCACCTGTATCTGGAGGCTTTGAACGGGGCGAAAGGGATGGCGGTGGAGTTGATCGTTGCCACCGATCTGGACGACCCGGAGAAGGTCGTCGGTTTCCTGCTGTACCTGCCGGTCAAGGACGATCCCGACGCCTGCAGTGTGGCCTACATGGCCGTGGATGGCGGGCATAGGCGCCAAGGCATTGCGCGCCGGATGCTGCGCGAGATGGTCGGCCGCTACCCGCATGCCGAGCTGGCCTGCGCGGTGGCCAAGGTGCCGTATTTCGAGTCGATGGGTTTTCAGGTGGTCGGTGCGCGCAGTACGCAAGTGCTGATGAACACCCGCGACCACGGCAGCGACGGCTTGATGGCGCTGCTGGATGTGGCGCCGATCTACAGCTCGCTGGAGGTGCGGCAGATTCATACCTACCTGCTGCAAAAGCACGGCAAGCGGGCGATGCTCGATGCGGAAAAGCAGCGTGACCGGCATCTGGACCAATTGACGCGCAAGGCCAGCGAATTCGTTCGCGAGCGATTGGGATAAAGACGATCCGGTGGGTTTGGAATGCACAATGCCCGGTCAAGTGTCGTAATGCTGTTCACTTAAGCATGGGGTTGTTAAGAACTGGATTGGGGGGATATCCATTGCTGCGGTAACGGCCACTTAGGGTTTCGCTCTTACAGCGAGTCCCTTTTCCAAACGCCGAAAAGGAACCAAAAGGCTTTGCCCCACCACTCGGTGCCTCGCTGTGGCTCGGCATGCCCTCTCTCCGGCATTGCTCCGTGGGTCGCCGCGATGGGCCATCCCTGGCCCAGCGCGGCTAAACCGGCGTCCTGCCGGTTTACCCACTACGCAATGCCTGCGTTCGGCCATCGTGGTTTAACGGGGCGCCCAAATCTAAAGCCAAAGCGAGGCTTTTGATTTTCTTGTCCCCTCACGCCCTGAGCCTGTCCGTCAACTTGTGAGTGCTTCCATCGGCGCCTCTACCAACGTTGATCCGCGCCGCGTTAAAGCCAGCAAGTAAGTCTTTTCGTCATAAACGGTTCCGTTTTTCCAAGTGACTCGCTGTAAGAGCGAAACCCTAGGTGGCTGTTACCGCAGGAATGGATATACACCTGATCCAAATATGCACCTGGAGCCCTCCAACCTAAAGTGAACAGCATTACGGCCAAGTGCCGGGTTTTTTCAGGTCTGTGTTTCGCGCAGTTAAAAAAGAGCCTCAAAGCTCTTTGATGGGGAGAAGTGGAGCCATTGAGGCTCAAGATGCGCATGAAGCAGGCGGTGAGCTTGATAGGGGTTCAGTGCACTCACCACCTGCGCAACGGCTTGGACAAGCAAGCGGCTGCGCAACTCCATCGTAGGAAGATGGGGGTTGCGCCTCAAGTACCGCTAGTCGAATCCCCCCACAACTGTCAGCTTCGGCGATTGCGCTCCCCCGGCCAACCGGCCTGATTCAGGGCCTTGAGCAGGGTTTCGGCATCCAGGCCCGGCACCGCGTGGCCGTTACCTTCGGTCGTTTCGGCGGCGAGCAGGGCGTTGATGATGGCTTCTTCAACGGCTTCGGTGGCCGCCAGGAACAATTCGCTGATGTGATCGTTGTTGACCATGCTCAGGTTGTCGCAGGTCGGCGCTTTTTTGCTCTCGTACGCCGCCGGTGGTACGTGCTGATTGCCGGTGGCGAACGCGATGAAGATGTCGCCGCTGTGGTCTTCATTGCCGCCGCCGGTGCGGGCCAGGCCGAGGCTGGCGCGCTGGGCCAGGCGCGTGCATTGGTGCGGCAGCAACGGCGCATCGGTGGCCAGGCAGACGACGATCGAGCCCATGCCCGGATGTGGTAGCGACGCCTTGAGAAACGGTGAGTCGACCTGCTCCATGTAGCGCCCGACCGGGTAGCCATCGACGCGCAACTCATTGCGAATGCCGTGGTTGGCCTGGACGATTGCGCCAACGGTCCAGCCGCCCTGGTCACTGCTCAAGCGTCGCGACGCGGTGCCGATACCGCCTTTGAATTCGTGGCAGATCATGCCGCTGCCACCGCCGACATTGCCTTCAGCTACCGGGCCGCCGACCGCCGAATGCATGGCTTCGGCCACATGCTCGACCTTGACGTGAAAGCCGTTGATGTCATTGAGCAAGCCATCGAAGGTCTCCAGCACCACCGGCATGTTCCAGTAGAGCCGTCCGTCATCCGGTTGCTGTTCACGGTCGAGCACGATCAAGGCGTCGCGCACCACGCCCAGGCTGTGGGTGTTGGTGAAGGCGATCGGGCTGGTCAACAGGCCCGCCTCGCGAACCCACTCCAGGCCCGTGGCATCGCCATTGCCGTTGAGCACATGGACGCCGGCGAAGCACGGCTGCTGGCTGGTGGAACCGGCACGGGGTTCGATCACGGTGACGCCGGTGACGATGTCGCGACCCTTGGCGCTACGACCTCGGACATTGCTGTGGCCGACGCGCACGCCGGGTACATCGGTGATGGCGTTGAGGGGGCCGGGTTGCAGTTGACCGAACTGGATGTTGAGGTCGCGGGCACGTGGTTTCATGGTTTCTCTCATCTTCAAATTCAGCTGGAAAAAAGTGGACGCTGAACCTGTGGGAGCGGGCTTGCTCGCGAAGGCGGCGTGTCAGTCGACATCTTCTTTGCCTGATGCACCGCCTTCGCGGGCAAACCCGCTCCCACAGGGGGTAGAGGTGGACTTACTGGCCGTTCTTGACCTTGCTCCAGATCCGCGTACGCACCCGTTCGGTCGCAGGCGGCAGTGGCTGCAAGGTGAACAGGGTGGCCAGGGCCTCGGCCGACGGGTAAACCGCAGGATTGGTCCGTGTCGCCTCGGCCACCAGCGCTGTCGCGTTGCGATTGCCGTTGGGGTAGTTGAGGTGATTGCTGACCGGGGCAATGACCTCGGCGCGCATCAGGTAGTCGATGAACGCCAGGCCTTGCTCGGGGTGCGGGGCGTCCTTGAGCAATACCAGCGTGTCGAACCACACCGGCGCGCCTTCCTTGGGCAGGCTGTAGGCGATCTTCACGCCATTGCCGGCCTGCTCGGCGGTGGTTTTGGCTTCGAGCATCGCGCCGGACCAACCGACGGCAACGCAGATGTTGCCGTTGGACAGGTCGCTGATGAACTTCGACGAGTTGAAGTAGGCAATATGCGGACGCAGCTTCAGCAGGAGCGCTTCGGCCTTCTTGTAGTCCTCGGGATGGGTACTGTTAGGCGGCAAGCCCAGGTAGTGCAGGGCGACCGGCAGCATTTCCGACGGCGAGTCGAGCATCGCCACGCCGCATTGGCCGAGCTTGGCCAGGTTCTCTTCCTTGAACACCAGGTCCCAGGAGTCCACCGGTGCCTTGTCGCCCAGTACGGCGCGTACCTTGTCGATGTTGTAGCCGATGCCGTTGGTGCCCCACAGGTACGGCACGGCGTACTGGTTGCCCGGATCGTTGTTGGCCAGTTTGGCCAACAGATCGGTGTCCATGTTCTTGAAGTCCGGCATCTGCGCGTGGGGCAGCGGGGCGAGAGCGCCCGCCTTGATCAGGGTTGGCAAACTGAAGTTGCTGGCCACCACCACGTCGTAGCCGCTGCCGCTGGTCAGCAACTTGCCTTCGAGCACTTCGGCGCTGTCGAAAGTGTCGTAGACCGGCTGGATACCAGTGTCACGCTTGAAGTCATGCAGGGTGTCCGGACCGATGTAGTCATACCAGTTGTACACGTGCACGGTCGGGCCATCGGCAGCTACCGCTGCCAGCGACACCGCCAGACAGGTGCCAAGCCCCAGATTGAAATACGAGCGGTGACCACTCATGATGCGGCACTCCTGGCCTGCTGCAGGCCGGTGATAATCAGGAGTTTGCAGCGTATCGACCGGGGTGGCCGTTACCCATTCCCATCATGGGTTACTCGAAAGGGGTAGTGCGTGGACGCGTTGTTGAAAGAGTTGCCGCTGCACCAGGGACTGGCGCGGGTATTTGGCGTATTGGGCCAGGACGGGTTCTGGCGTGCACTGGTCGACACCCTGCGCCTGCTGGTGCCGCTGGACAACGCCTTGGTCGCGGTGATGCGACCGGGGAGGGTGCCGCGCTTGCTGATCGATTTCGACGCCAAGTGCAGCGGCGACGAGCCTGAAGATCTGGCCGACTACAGCGCCGGCATGTACCTGCTCGACCCGTTTTACCTGGCCGTCTGTGCCGGCATCGCCGATGGCTTGCACAGCCTGGAATCGGTGGCGCCCGATCAGTTCCAGCAGAGCGAGTACTACCTGAGCTACTTTCGCACGGTGGTGGGTGGCGACGAATTGCAGTTCATGCTCAACCTCGACGGCGCCGTCCTCGGTCTGTCCCTGGGCCGCTCGACCCGCTTCACCCTGGAAGAACAGGGCCGCTTGCTCTGCGTGCGCGACTGGGTGCTGGCGGCGATGCGTCGGCACCTGCAATTGCTTCCGCCAGAAGGCCCGGTCGCCGAAGCGGTAGCCGGGGATCTGGCGACCTTGCTGGATCGCTTCGACGCACGCCTGTCAGTGCGCGAAATCGAAACCGCGCGCCTGATTCTCCAGGGCTTCTCCAGCAAGGCCATCGCCCAACAGATGGGCATTTCCCCGGAGACGGTGAAGGTGCACCGGCGCAATCTCTATCACAAGCTCAATGTGAATGGGCATGGTGAGTTGTTTGCGTTGGTGCTCAATCCCCCAGGGTGAACACCAACGCCTTCAACCCGCACTCGACATCGGCATCGGGAAACTCCGGTGGATTGTCCAGCCGCTGCTCAAACTGCAGGCCCGGTGCTTCGCGGGTGACGCCATCGATGAGGAAGTCCGCACCGAAAGCCGGGTCGTTCATGCAGGCCAGCACCGTGCCCTGGGGGGCGAGCAGTTCCGGCAGGCGACGCACTACCCGCTGGTAGTCCTTGGTCAGCAGGAAGCTGCCTTTCTGGAACGACGGCGGGTCGATGATCACCAGGTCGTAAGGGCCCTTGCCGATCACCTTGCCCCAGGACTTGAACAGGTCGTGACCGAGAAAGGTCACCTTGCCCAGGTCATGGCCGTTGAGCCGGTGATTGTCGCGGCCTCGGCTCAGGGCCGGGCTCGACATGTCCAGGTTGACTACGTGTGTTGCGCCGCCTTCGATGGCTGCCACCGAGAAGCCGCAGGTGTAGGCGAACAGGTTCAACACGCGTTTGCCTTGGGCGTTGGCCCGCACCCAATCGCGGCCATAGCGCATGTCGAGGAACAGCCCGGTGTTCTGTTTGCGCCCCAGGTCCACCCGGTACTTCAAGCCGCCTTCGACGATCGTCAGCTCGTCGATTTCTTCCCCGAGCAACCATTCGGTGGTGCTTTGCAGCAGGTAGCGATGTTGCAGCAGCAGGGTGTGGGCGCCGGATTGCGCCCATGCCGCTGACTGCGTGAGCTCCAGCAACAGCGCTTTCAACGCCTCCAGCTGCGCCGTTTCCGGCTCCTTGAACAGCGCCACCAGCACCACGCCCTGCAACCAGTCGACGGTCACTTGCTCCAGCCCCGGCCAGCAGCGCCCACGCCCGTGGAACAGACGACGGGTTTCGGCGGGGGCGGCCGCCAGGGCGGTCAGCAGGTGTTCGTTGAGGGTGGCGAGGGCTTCAGGGTTCATCGGTCTGGGTCGGCAATCTTTGGGGGGCGGCATTTAACCATAATTGCACCAGTGGCGGATCACCCAAACAGTGTGGGAGCGGGCTTGCTCGCGAAGGCGGAGTGTCGGTTGAGATCTGTATATCCTGAACCACCGCTTTCGCGAGCAAGCCCGCTCCCACAGTATTTTTGGGTGTAATCAGACGGCAGTTATCACGATTAATTTAACTTTACGTGAGGATTTGGCGATCTTGCGGCTCCCATAATCGGCTCCAACGAACATCAACCGGGAGCCGGACATGTCGCAGCCGACTGCTTCACCCAAGGCCAGCCATCCACGCTGGCTGCGGCTTACCCACTGGCTGAACGCCCTGGCGGTGCTGGTGATGGTCACCAGCGGCTGGCGCATCTACAACGCCTCGCCGCTCTACGAATTCAGCTTTCCCACGTCGATCACCCTCGGCGGCTGGCTCGGCGGCGCCCTGCAATGGCACTTCGCGGCGATGTGGTTCCTGGGCATCAACGGCCTCATTTATCTGGCCTGCAACCTGTTCAGCGGGCGCCTGAAACGACGCTTTTTTCCGGTCTCGCCCAAAGGCGTGCTGCATGACCTGTGGGCAGCGCTGCGCGGCAAGCTGGGGCATGCCGACCTCAGTCATTACAACCAGGTGCAACGGCTGGCGTACCTGTTCGTGATGGTCGACATCACGCTGCTGGTGCTCTCCGGGCTGGTGTTGTGGAAGTCGGTGCAGTTCCCGCTGCTGCGTGAATTGCTGTGGGGCTACGAAGGTGCACGGCGTGTGCATTTCTTCGCCATGGCGCTGTTGGTGGCGTTCGTCGCGGTGCACCTGCTGATGGTCGCGCTGGTGCCAAAAACACTGTTGGCCATGATCGTTGGTCGCAAGGAGCGGGTATGAAAAAGCGCATTCAAGGGGCCGGGCTGGACGAGTCGTCCATCCTCACTGACGCCCGGAAAATCCTCGCCCCGCAGATCGAGGACCGCTCGCGTCGCTCGTTCCTGCTGCGTGGCCTGACCCTCGGCGGCGTGGCCATGTTGTCCGGTTGCAACCTTACCGACAACGACAGCGTCGAGACCGCGTTGTCGTCCATGTCGCGCTTCAACGACCGGGTGCAAGGCTGGCTGTTCAATCCCAACGCCATGGCCCCGACCTACCCGGCGTCGATGATCACCCGGCCATTTCCCTTCAATGCCTTTTATGGCATCGACGAGGCGCCGGCGGTGGAGGAGGAGGGCTATCGGCTGGAAGTCACCGGCCTGGTCGCGGACAAGCGCAGCTGGCGACTCGAAGAGCTGCGCGCGATGGCGCAGACGGAGCAGATCACCCGGCATATCTGCGTTGAAGGCTGGAGCGCGATCGGCCGCTGGGGTGGCGTGCGCTTCAGCGAATTCCTCAAACGGGTTGGCGCCGACACCGACGCCAAATATGTCGGCTTCAAATGCGCCGACGATTACTACACCAGCATCGACATGGCCACCGCACTGCATGCGCAAACCTTGTTGACCCTGACCTATGACGGCGCCGTGCTGCCTCGCGAATACGGCTTCCCGATGAAGCTGCGCATGCCCACCAAGCTCGGCTACAAGAACCCCAAACACATCCAGGCGATTTTCGTCAGCAACACCTACAGCGGCGGCTACTGGGAAGACCAGGGCTACAACTGGTTCGGCGGCAGCTGACGAGCATCCGGCAATCCCCCTCGTTCACACCCCATGCATCAAGGAGTTTCATCATGAAAAAGTTGACCACTGTCGTTCTGTCCATGTGCCTGGCCATCGGCGCTGCCAGTGTTTTTGCGGCTGACACCATGAGCAACGATTCGATGTCCAAGGACGCCATGTCGAAAGACGCCATGAAAAAAGACGCGATGTCCAAGGATGCCATGAGCAAGGACGGCATGAAAAAAGACGCGATGGCCAAGGATGCCATGAGCAAGGACGGCATGAAAAAAGATGCCATGTCCAAGGACGCGATGAAAAAAGACGCCATGTCCCAGTAACGCCAATGCTTTCCTTGGGGGGCGCTGGAGTCTTGCCCCCCAAGCACAAAGCCTCGCAAAGACCGATTTCGTCGACCGCCAGTATCAAAAATGAATTTCCGCCGATACCGTTGCTCATACCTGTAGGTAGCGGATTTAAAGCCCGCGTATTTATTTGGTGCGATCAGGGAGCGGCAAGGTCATGAGTCGAGTATCGACGGCGGGCGAACACCTTCCTGGCGGGTTGATTCTGGTGGTTGAAGACGACCCGCTGATCCTGGAATTTCTCTGTGAAATTCTTCAGGAGGAAGGTTATGTGGTGCAGGCGCAATCGAGTGCGGATGAGGCGTGGGTGTACCTGCAGGGGCACGCCCAGGAGGTCGCGTTGTTGCTGACTGACATCACCATGCCGGGCACTCTCAACGGTGCCGAACTGGCGAATCTGTTCGGTGATCGCTGGCCTGGCAAACCCCTCATGATCATGTCCGGTTATGAAACTCCGGAAAGCTCAGGGGTTCGGCATCAAGTGTCGTTCATCAAGAAACCCTGGGCGATTGGGAAATTGCTTGATTGTGTTGATGGCGCCCTGAAATCCCGCCGCACCATGTGATCGTGTACATTGCAGCAAATGCGCTAACCCTTGAGATAGGAAGGCCCCTTTGCCTGCTCCCGAATCCATTTTCAATGTCCCGTACCGTGCCTTTCTGTTCGACATGGATGGCACCATCCTCACCTCGATAGCCGCCGCCGAGCGAGTCTGGGCAGGGTGGGCCGTTCGCCATGGCGTCGATGTCGAGACCTTCCTGCCCACCATCCACGGCGCCCGCGCCATCGATACCATCAATCGCCTGGCCTTGCCCGGCGTCGATGCCGAGGCGCAAGCGGCGTGGATCACCCAAGCGGAAATCGAAGATGTCGACGGGGTTGAGGAAGTGGCTGGCGCGGCGGGATTTCTACGCTCTTTGCCGGCTCATCAATGGGCCATCGTCACCTCTGCACCCAGAGAGTTGGCGTTGCGGCGCATGGCCGCCGCGGGGATACCCGAGCCGGCTGTGATGGTCACGGCTGAAGATGTCAGTGCCGGCAAACCCGACCCTTCCGGTTATCGATTGGCCGCGCAACGGCTGGGTGTCGAGATCAGCCATTGCCTGGTTTTCGAGGATGCGACAGTAGGCATTCTCGCGGCCGAGGCGGCGGGGGCGGATTTGTTGATCGTCACGGCGGCGCATGAACAGCCGATAGTGACGGCGCATGCGACGTTGGGCAGTTATGACAGGGTTGTTGCCCGGTTGGATGTGGACAGTTTCATCCGGCTGCAGAAAATCTAAATGTGGGAGCGGGCTTGCTCGCGAAAGCGCTGTATCCGTCGACCATTTTGTTGTTTGACACACCGCCTTCGCGAGCAAGCCCGCTCCCACAGTGGATGTGTGTGTCTCAGTAAACTCTGGGGATCAACCGCCAGCTGCGGGCGCAATAAGCCTCATATTCACCACCGAATTGTGCCCGTAGCAGCGCCTCTTCCGAGTGGATCCGTGCAATCAACGGAATCACCGTCAACGCCGCCAGCAACAGCCCCACCCCCGAGCGAAAGGCCAGGGCCCAACCCACGGCAATCACCAACATCCCCAGGTAGCTGGGGTTACGCAGCTTGCGATAAATGCCGTCGGTCACCAGGCGGTGGCCCGGCTGGATCGCCACCAGCCCGCTGAAGCGTTTGCCGAGCACGAACACTGGCCAAAGCCGCAGGGCGCCGCCGATGATGAACAGCAGCGCGCCGAGCCAACGTACGCCTTCGCCACCAAAGGTCCAGAAGTCGATCCGGTCGGTGTAGGCCGGCAAGAACCCGCTCAACAATCCGATCACGCCGAAGGCCGGCAGCACCCAGCGATTGGCCCTGTCCTCGCGCTCGCCGGAACTCACGTTGACCTCGGTAAACAGCGAAGCGAGGACCATGGCGAGGGTCGCCAGTACAACCACCACCAAGGCGGCATGGGAGAAAAACGCTGCAAAACCACCCAGTCCCCAAATCGCCAGCCAAAGATAGGCGAGGGTAGAAACGATGGCGAAAAATGCCAGTTTGGCCGAGATTTTCATGATGTCTCCACCACTCAGGGCACATCGTTCATTGTACCTCTGACCGCGCATTGCGTCTGATCACCTGCGGCGGCTGCCCGAACGCTCGAAGAAAGGCTTCACGCATGCGCCGGGGATCAAGGAAACCGGTTTCCAGGGCGATCTGCTCGAGCGTCAGGCGCCCACGTTCGAGCATCTGCCGTGCCGCTTCCAGGCGCAGGTTTTCGATGGCTTTGGCTGGCGACTGGCCGGTTTCGGCGCGGAATGCCCGGCTGAACTGGCGCGGGCTCAGGCGCGCCACTTGCGCCAGTTGTTCAACCGACAACGTTTGGGCGAGGTGTTCCCTGGCGTAGCCGAGGACGGTCTGGATGCGATCGGATTTCGGCGCCAGCTCCAGCAGCGCCGAGTGTTGTGACTGGCCGCCAGCGCGGCGGTGGTACATCACCAGTTTCTGCGCCACGGCGCGCGCGAGTTCGGCGCCGTGGTCCTTTTCCACCATGGCCAGTGCCAGGTCGATACCGGCGGTCATGCCGGCGGAGGTCCAGATCGAACCGTCGGTCACGTAGATCCGGTCCGCTTCCACCTTGATCGCTGGAAAGCGTTCCTGCAGTTGCCGCGCATAGGCCCAGTGCGTGGTCGCCCGGCGGCCCTCGAGCAGTCCGGCCTGGGCCATGACAAAGGCCCCGGAGCAAATCGAGGCGGTGCGGCGCGCAGTCCTGGCACTGGCCCGCACGTAGTCAAGCACGCCCTCGGGTGCCTGTTCGAGGATGGCGTCGCCGCCCACCACGATCACGGTGTCGAACACCCGCTCACCGAACGCTTCGGTGCCGACACTCAGGCCACCGGAAGCGCGCAAGGTAGACCCGTCTTCGGACAGTACCCGCACGTCATACAAGGCTTCGCCAGCGCTGAAGTTGGCGTATTCGAACACCGGCATGGCCGCCAGCGCCATGGACTGGAAACCCTCGAAAACCACAAACGCCACGCTGATCATCGCCTGGTCCTCAGAACACCATGTCCGAAAAACGTAGATTAAACGTCATTTGAGACTAGCACGAGTCAATTTATAACGGTTCCTACCTGGCGATTGTCTCGCCTCACTGTGAAGGAAACTGAACATGGCTCTCTCTCCCAAAGGCACTGCACTGATCACTGGCGCCTCTTCGGGTATCGGCGCGGTGTACGCCGATCGTCTCGCCCGGCAGGGTTATGACCTGATCCTGGTCGCTCGCAGCCAGGCAAAACTCGACACCTTGGCCAATCGCCTGAGCGACCAGACCGGCCGCGCTGTGGAGGTGGTCGCTGCGGATCTGAAAGACAAGGCTGGCTTGCGGCGGGTCGAACAGATCCTGCGCAGCGACGCGAGCATCACGTTATTGGTCAACAACGCCGGCGTCGGCGCGGTCATGCCGTTGCTCGGCAGCCCCGTGGATGACATGGAAGACATGATCACCCTTAATATCACCGCGCTGACACGCCTGGCCTATGCGGTGGCGCCTGGCTTCGTTGCACGGGGCGCCGGCACAGTGATCAACATTTCCTCGATCGTCGCCATCGCCCCGGAAATCCTCAACGGCGTATACGGTGGGACCAAGGCATTTGTCCTCGGCCTGAGCCAATCGATGCACCGCGAACTGGCCGACAAAGGCGTGCGCATTCAGGCCGTACTGCCGGGCGCGACCGCCACCGATTTCTGGAGCGAAGCCGGCAACCCGGTGGAGAACCTGCCGCAGGAGATCGTGATGTCCGCCGAAGACATGGTCGATGCGGCGCTGGTGGGGCTGGAGCAGGGGGAAGTGGTCACCCTTCCGGGCTTGCACGATGGTGAGCAGTGGGATCGTTATGAAGCCCAGCGCCAGGTGTTGTCCGGGTTGTTTGGCAACTCGACGCCGGCTGCGCGTTATCGTTGATTAAAAGATCGCAGCCTCGCTTCCAGAGGCTGCGATCTTTTGATCTCGGTTATTGGCCTTCCTGGACAAGGATGGCGCGGGCCAGTTCTTCGTCGCTGGCGCTGCTGAGGTCGGGATGTTCCTGGCGAACTCGCTGCAGAACCTGCTCCAGGTAAACGCCGCGAATCGCGCCATCACTGGCCACGAAGCTGGAGGCGTCATCCCGCGCGGGAATCATCAGCTTGTCATCCTTGAACGTCGAATACAGCGAGGCGGAAACCCCGGCCGAGGTGGCGACATCTTTTGCGTCCACATCGGCCATCGCGGAGCCGAACGGTAAGCACAGTGCAAGGGAAGAAATGATAATCAGACGGCGCATGACGGTGTCCTCTGAAGGCGTGATGCAAAAAGGAAGTACCACACCTGTAGGATGCATGACTGTCGTCAGGAGTTCCCGAGTCGATGCCTTGAGCCGTTTTATTAGCGCTACCGCAGTTGCTCGGTTGTCCGCAATTGAGGTGTTCATGGCATGTGGCCGGACAGCCTGAAGTTCGCCCAGTCGTGAAAATCCGGAACAATTGAATTGTCAGTACCTGTCTGTTTCCGAACAAGAGGGCTGTGTACCCTGATGGTTCGCTAGCGAACCTTTTGCCCGCGTCGACGGCGCTCGGCGTGGGCCTTGATGGATCTGCACATTGAATCGAGCACACACAGACAGGGTTCCGTCCCTTGGCAGCATCGCTTCGCGACTACGCCTCAAACAATTGCGGTTGTTGATCGCGCTGGATGACCGCGGCTCGCTGCACAAGGCCGCCGAGCAGATTTCGATTTCCCAGTCCGGCGCCACCAAGGCCCTGCAGGAGGTCGAGTCGCTGCTTGGCATGCCGTTATTCGATCGCCAGCCCAAAGGCCTGGTGGCCAATGAAATGGGGCGTTGCATGATTCGTTATGCGCGGCTGATCTACAGCGATGTGGAGCATCTGCGCGAGGAAATGGTCAGCATCATGCGCGGCCAGGGCGGACGGCTGTCGGTTGGGGTGATCATGGGCGCGGTGCCGTTGCTGACCCGGGCACTGACCGAGTTGCGGCTCAAGCAACCGGAGCTGTCGGTGGAGCTGGTGGAAAACACCAGCGCCACTTTGCTCGGATTACTGGATCAGGGGCGACTGGACCTGGCCATCTGTCGAACCAGTGTCGGCCAGCGTTCGGATGCCTATGATTGTATCGAATTGAGCGAAGAACCCCTGGCCGTGGTCGCCAGCAAGGATCACCCGCTGGCCCGCGCCGAGTCGTTGCAGCTGGCGCAATTGAGCGATTACCGTTGGGTGGTCTACCCCAAGGACATGCCGATGCGCCAGGCCCTGGAGCGGGAGATGAACGAGGCAGGGCTGGAGATACCGCGTTATCCACTGGAAACCTCGTCGACCTTCGCCACCATTTTGCTGGTGCAACAGGACCCGACGTTGCTCGCGGTGATCCCGGTAGAGGTGGCCCGGTTCTGCGAACAGTTCGACCTGCTGGTCAAGCTGCCGGTGTCCTTGCGTGCGCTGATCGAGCCTTATGGCGTGATCAGTCGGGCCGGTGCCAATCTGTCCCCGGCGGCGACCCTGCTGATCAATGAGCTGCAACGGGACCCATGTCCTGAACGGAACCTGTAGGAGCTGGCTTGCCAGCGAAAGCGGATTGTCAGCCAACACTAGTGTCGACTGGCACGCCCTCTTCGCTGGCAAGCCAGCTCCTACAGGTTTTCGTTTTGCCTGTCAGGTCGGGGCAGGGATTATTGGATGGGTGAAAACGCTGCCGGCATCAGCAGCTTCGATTCCATTTTTTCCAGCATGGGGAAGGCGATGGGCACGAAGCCTTCGAGCCAGTCCGGATCCTGGTACAGCGCGGCGCGCTTGTTGATTCGCTCGTCCAGGCTCTCGTAGGCCCAGAGGTGGATCACCTGGTTCAGCTCGCCGAATTCGCTGTACCACCAGCCCACCAGCGTGGCGTAGCGGGAAATCACCGGCAGGCCGTTTTCCTCGAAGTGCTTGAGGTAGGTCTGCATCGTGCCGATCTTCAGGGTGTAGGTGCGCATCTCGTAGAACATGGGGTTTGTCTCTCAGGAATGAATGCCGTGGAAGGCGTTGCTGATGATTCGCTCGACATCGGCAGCGTTGGTCAGGCGCGGGTTGACCAGCACGTTGCCACTGCGCATCGAGTCGCTGACCATTTGCGGCATGTAGTCCAGGTCCACGCCCAGGTCCTTGATGTTGTCCGGGATGCCAATGGCCTCGTTCAGCGCCATCACGTGCTCCACCACCTTGTGCCCGGCGCGGGCAGGGCTCAGGCCATTGACGTCTTCGCCCATGGCGATGGCGATGTCGCGGAACAACTCCGGGCAGGCCGGCAGGTTGTATTCGATTACGTAAGGCAGCAGCGTGGCGTTGGCGATGCCGTGGGGGATGTTGAACACGCCGCCGAAGGTGTGGGAAATCGCATGGACGTTGCCCAGTTTCGATTGGGCGAACGCGACCCCGGCGAGGAACGAAGCGAGTAGCATCTGCTCCCGCGCGTGCAGGTCCGAGCCGCTGAAAAACGCCTTGGGCAGGTGCGTGCAAATCAACTTGATCGCATGCAGGGCCAAGGCCTGGCTGATCGGGTTGGCCTGCTTCGAAACGTAAGATTCGATGGCGTGAGTCAGGGCATCCATGCCGGTGGCGGCGGTGATCGACGGCGGCAGCTTGAGGGTCAGTTCGGCGTCGAGAATCGCCAGTTTGGGGAACAATGCCGGGCTGATGATCACCGTCTTGAACAGTGTCCTGGTGTTGGTGAACACCGTGGAAGCCGTACACTCGCTACCGGTGCCCGAGGTGGTTGGAATGGCAAAGATCGGCAGCGGCGGGTGCAGTAGTTTGTCGTAGCCTTCGTAGTCGAGAATGTTGCCTGGGTTGGTGGCCATGGCCGCGACACCCTTGGCGGTGTCGATGCTGCTGCCGCCACCGACGCCGATCACCGAGTCGCAATCGTGGTTCTTCAGGAAGGCGACGGCACGTTCCAGCACATCCGTGGTGGGATTCGGTTCGACCCCGGCGAACACTTCGTAGCCAATGTCACTGTCGGCCAGCGAGGCGAAAAAACTTTCCATGACGCCCGATGCCATCAGGCCTTCGTCGGTGACCACCAGCAGTTTTTTTCGAACATGGGGCTTGAGCAATGCGCCGGCCTGACGCACCAGGCCGTTGCCGCTCTTCAAGGTCGTGGGGAAATAAAACTGGAACGGGTTCATGTGGGTCTCCGGTTTTCTTGTTGGTGCCGCAACAGTAATGAGCCCCGTTGGCTGTCGATAATGAAAAGGCCTGATACACCGATCACTCTTTGTCATCCCCCGAACGATGGGGGCTGGGTGGTAACGTGGGCGCTTTGAACCGTCAGGAGCATCGTCATGGATTTGGGTATTTCGGGGCGCTGGGCCATTGTTTGTGCCGCCAGCAAGGGTTTGGGCCTGGCCTGTGCGCGGGCCTTGGCGAAGGAGGGCGTCAACCTGGTGATCAACGCCCGGGGCAACGACACCTTGCAGGCCGCTGCCAATGAGTTGCGCGCCTTGGCGCCGAACATCGAAGTGCGCACCGTGGCCGGGGACATCAGTACACCTGCGGTGCGCGAACAGGTGCTGGCGGCGTGTCCGCAGGTGGACATCCTGGTCAATAACGCTGGTGGGCCGCCACCGGGAGATTTTCGCGACTGGCAACGTGAAGACTGGCTCAAGGCGCTGGATGCCAACATGCTCACGCCCATCGAGCTGATCAAGGCCTGTGTCGATGGCATGGCCGAGCGCGGTTTCGGGCGCATCGTCAACATCACTTCCGGCGCGGTGAAGGCGCCAATCGATGTTCTCGGTCTGTCCAATGGCGCCCGCAGCGGCCTGACCGGGTTCATCGCCGGACTGGCCCGTCAGGCGCGACTGGCGGGCAACAACGTCACGGTCAACAACCTGTTGCCGGGGCCGTTCGAGACCGAACGCCTGCACAAGACCCTGAATGCCGCCGCCCAGGCCAACGGCACCAGCGTTGAAGGCATCGCCCAACAACGGCGCAAGAACGTCCCGGCCCAGCGCTTCGGCCAGCCGGATGAATTCGGGGCTTATTGCGCCTTCATCTGCAGCGCCCAATCCGGTTTCCTCACCGGGCAAAACCTGTTGCTGGACGGCGGCAGTTACCCCGGTACGTTCTGATCGCAGGGGGATGACCGTTGGTGATCCCCCAATCAGATCCCATCATTATTCAGCACTCGGGGGCGTGATTAGAGTGGGGCCGCTTGCCTGATTCCGTCTGTCAAAACGCCGTACCTGTGGGAGCGGGCTTGCTCGCGAAGAGGGAGTGTCAGTCGAAGTTGATGTGTCTGACACACCGCATTCGCGAGCAAGCCCGCTCCCACAGGTTCCGCGTCCTGACTGACAGGCATCGGGCGGCTCGTATCTACAACAATAAGAGCGCCCCACATGAACAATCCGAGTGCCGAAAGCCTGGCGTTGCCAGCCACGCCCGCAACCGAACGTGCCACCAACGTGCGTTGGCGGATATTCCTCATCATGCTGTTGCTGACCGCGATCAACTACATCGACCGCGCCTCGCTGTCGGTGGCGTTGCCGCTGATTTCCAGCGAGTTCCAGATCCCGCCAGCCCTCGAAGGCTTGATGCTCAGCGCGTTTTTCTGGTCTTACGCCTTGATGCAGATTCCTGGCGGCATGCTGCTGGACCGGTTCCACACCCGTCGCGTCATCGTCGTCGCAACCATCGCCTGGGGCGCGTTCCAGGCCCTGGCCGCCGGGGCGCACAACTGGGTCACCCTGTTGATCACGCGCATGGGCCTGGGCGTCGCCGAGTCGCCGATCATGCCCGCCGGCGCCAAGCTCAACGGCGCCTGGCTGACCCCCAACGAACGCGGCCGCGGTGCGGTGCTGGTCGATGGCGGTGCGCCCCTGGGCAGTGCCTTCGGTGCGATTATCATTGCCGGGCTGATCGGCTGGTTCGACTCCTGGCGCATCGCGTTCGTGATCGCCGGGGTCGGCACCATGCTCGCCGGCGTGCTGGCCTGGAAATACATTCGCAATCACCCCGGCGAACACCCGGGTGTCAATGCCGCTGAACTGGCGCACATCACCGCAGGCAACGCCACGGTCAGCCAGCCAGGTGCAGTCACCAGCATCCCGTTCAAGGAACTGCTCAAGGACCGTTCGGTGCTGGCGATGTTCGCCGGTTACTGCTGCATCCTCAGCGTGTTCTACGGCCTGTTGACCTGGATGCCGAGCTACCTGCACCAGACCCATGGCCTGGATATTTCCGGCATGGGCGGCGCGACCTTCCTGATTTTCATGTGTGGTTTCATCGGCGAACTGGTCGGCGGTTACCTGGGGGACAAATGGAAATCCAGCGGCGCCTCGCCCAACCTGGTGATGCGCAGCATGTTCAGCGGATCGGCGCTGGTCGCGGCACTGTGCATGCTGGCCACGGCCTACACCGCCCAGGCGAGCCAGGCGATCGGTCTACTTTGCCTGGCGATGTTTTTCATTCGCTGGTGCGGCATGTACTGGTGCATTCCGTCGATCCTCGGCGGCACCTCGAAAACCGGTGTGCTGGCCGGCACCATGAATTTTTGCGGCAACATGGCCGGGGTGATCGTACCGATCCTGATCGGCCTGATCGTGCAGTTCACCGGCTCGTATTTCCTGGTGCTGATCTTCTTCGTGGTCATGGCCATGCTGCTGGCGATATTCTCCAGCCTGATCGATTACCGGGAACGAGGGCTGGTTTGATGAGCGTTGATGTCGACTGCGTGGTGGTCGGGGCCGGGGTAGTGGGCCTGGCGGTGGCCAGGGCCCTGGCCATGAGCGGTCGCGAAGTGATCCTGGTCGAGGCCGGCGGAGGGATTGGCGAGGGCATCAGTTCGCGCAATTCCGAAGTGATCCACGCCGGTATCTATTACCCCGGCGGCAGCCTCAAGGCTCAGTTGTGCGTTGAGGGCAAGCAACGCCTCTACGCATTCTGCGACGAACGTGGCGTCAGCTATCAGCGCCTCGGCAAGCTGATCGTGGCCACCGACGATGTGCAGCGCGTGGCGCTGCAGGGTTTGCTGGAGCAAGGCCGGCGCAATGGCGTCGATGACCTGCAATGGCTGGATGCCTGCCAGGCGCATGAGCTGGAAACTGAGTTGGCGTGCGTGGCGGCGCTGTGGTCTCCGTCCACCGGCATCGTCGATTCCCATGGCCTGATGCTGGCGTTGCAGGCCGATGCGCAAGCCTGGGGCGCGTCCCTGGCCTTTCATACGCCGCTGTTGTCGGCCCGCTGCACCGAACCGGGTTTTGCACTGCAGATGGGCGGCGCCGAGCCCATGACCCTGAGCTGCAGCGAGCTGGTCAACTGCGCGGGGTTGTCCGCGCCCGAAGTGGCGAGCCGCATCGTCGGCCTGCCAGCGCAATACGTGCCCGAGGCGCGGTTGTGCAAGGGCAGTTATTTCAGCCTCACCGGTCGCGCGCCGTTCCGGCACCTGGTGTACCCGGCGCCGGAAAGCGCCGGGCTGGGTGTGCACATGACCCTCGATCTTGGCGGCCAGGCGCGTTTCGGCCCGGATGTGGAATGGGTCGACAGGCTCGATTACCGCGTGGATCCAGCACGCGCCGACGGCTTTTATCAAGCGATTCGCCGCTACTGGCCAGGCTTGCCGGATGCCAGCCTGCAACCGGCCTACAGCGGTATTCGCCCGAAAATCACCGGCCCGACGGCGCCTGCCGCCGACTTCCGCATCAGCGGATTTACCGAACATGGAGTGCCGGGCCTGGTGAATCTGTTCGGCATCGAATCGCCGGGCCTGACCAGTTGCCTGGCGCTGGCCGAGCGGGTGGTGGCGCACTTGTAGACGCGAGCCTGCTCGCGATGAACCTGAGAGCGCTGCTGGGTGTCAGGCACCCCGCGTTATCGTTGACGACCATCGCGAGCAGGCTCGCTCCCACAGGGGGAGGACCGATGATCAGCGGCTGCGCCACAGCCCGCGGATAGCGCTATCCTTGGAAGATGTGCTCTTCGCCATCGGAGAAGTCTGATGATCAACGTACGCACTGCCTGCATGCTTGCCGATTACAAGCAATGGGCCAACCAGCGCCTGTTCGAGAACCTGGCGCAACTGCCGCCTGGGGAAGTCGAAAAAGAACGCGCCGGGGTCTTCAAGAACATCATCGGCACGCTCAATCATATCTATGTGGTGGACCGAATCTGGCAGGCTCACCTCGAAGGTCGAGGGCACGGCTTCAAGACCTCCCATGATCTGATACACCCTGAACTGGCGGTACTGCGCCTGGCGCAACAGGACGTGGATCGTTGGTACTGCAACTGGAGCGCGAAGCAGACCGATGCCTCGCTGGACAAACCCCTGAGGTTCACCTTCGTTTCCGGCGAAAGCGGCACCATGAGTGCCGGCGCGATGCTGATGCACGTGGTCAACCACGCAAGCTATCACCGGGGCTGGGTGATCCAGATGTATTTCGAAATCCCGGCGATGCCGCCGATGACGGACCTGCCGATCTACCTGCGCGAGACTGACCCGCACTTCAACCCGCTCAATGCCCCGGCAGTGGCGCCGACATGTGCTCCACTATTCGCGAGCGCAACCAACGTTCTGCCGGATCGTTATCGTTGACGCCGTTCCAGACCATGGACAGTTCGGACAGGTTGATATCGAACGGCGGGTCATCGGCACGCAGCTGGCTGCTGCCATCGATCAGCGCGCAGGCGGCGTAGTCGGGCACCGAGGCCAGCATGTCGGTGCCCGCCAGCAACGCCCGCAGGCCCGAGAACTGCGGCACCGCCAACACCACCCGGCGTGACCGGCCGATGCGCGCCAGGTCATTGTCGATGGCGCCGCTCAAATCGCCGGAAAACGACACCAGCGCATGGGGACGCTCGCAGAATTCATCCAGGGTCAGTGGCCCGGGCCGGTCATCGCCGCGCAGGACCTTGACGCTCAAATCCCGCAGTTTCTTGCGCTTGGCATTGGCCGGCAGTTCCGTTGTGTAGCTGATGCCGACGGAAATCTCACCACTGCCGAGCATCGACGACATCAACAGGTAATTGACCCGGCGCACCACCACCACGACGTTCTGCGCTTCCTCGCGAATCTGCTTGAGCAGCGGCGGAAACAGGCCGAACTCGGCATCGTCGGACAGGCCGATGCGAAACACATCGCGGCTGATCGACGGGTCGAAATCCTTGGCCCGGCTCACTGCCCCGGAAATGGTGTCCATCGCCGGCTGCAGCTCCTTGAGAATCACCAGGGCCCGCGGGGTTGGCTCCAGCACCCGCCCGTTGCGCACCAGCAGCGGATCGTCGAACAGATCGCGCAACCGCGCCAGCGCCGCACTGACGGCCGGCTGGCCGAGGAACAGCTTCTCCCCGGCCCGGGTCAGGTTCTTCTCGAACATCAGGGTTTCGAAAATCACCAACAGGTTCATGTCCACGCGGCGCAGGTCGTTGCGGTTCATGGTGGGGGCTCACAGGGCTTTGAAGTCTTTTCAGTAAAGCACCAAACCCTCAGGAGAGATGCGCAACCTGTGGGAGCGGGCTTGCTCGCGAAGAGGGAGTGCCAGACACATAAATGTCGACTGACACTCTCTTCGCGAGCAAGCCCGCTCCCACATCAGTCGGCGTGATGGCACAGACTCAAGGTGGATCGAGCTGATCCAGTGCGCGGTTCACCGCCAGTTCACCGAGCATGATGACCTGGGCAATGCCCAGCAGGGTGGTACGGTGCGATCCCTGCAGAAAGCCCGCCAGGTCGTTGGCCATGACATTGGCCGAGGCCAGGGATTCGCAGGCGTGGGCGAGCAGGGTTTCGGTGTTGATTTGCGGGTTGATGGTGAACATCGTGGAGGGGGTGCGTGGCGGATCGGGTGTGATCTTGAGCATAGATGAAACTCCTAATTGAAGTTAAGGAGCCTTCAATCCTCGCTACCAAACGAAGGGTGGAGGCCATACGCGGGTTGGTAGACCGGTAATTAGGAACCCGGCGCTCTCGAAAGAGCCCTGCGCATGGCCACCATAAAACAGAGACCTAAAAGGTCTGCATACGGTGCGCTACGCGCCTAATTAATCCGGGCTACCAAACCCGATCGCTGTATTTTCAGCGACCGACAAACGATAGAACCCGGCCCCAAGGCGCACAAGCCGGCGGATTCTGGCGTAAGCGTAGGCAACGACGCAAGGTGTTGTAGCTTTCATCAAGTAACACTGATAACCGTTAAACACGCGTGTTAAACATACCGCCATCTGCGCCGCCTTCAGGCTGTTGATCGAAAGCTCGCTCCCACAGTTGATCGATGTCATGCAAAGCATTGGTGTACACCGCAGATGCAAGGTGGGAGCGGGCTGCCCGCGATGGCGGTGTGTCAAGCGACATCAGTGTTGTCTGACACTCCCTCTTCGCGGGCAAGCCCGCTCCCACAGGGATTGCATTCAACCGACGGATTTCCGTCAGTCGCACCCGGCTCCGTCAGCACCTTCCTGAACGTTTCCACCAACGGCCGCAAATTGATCCGGTGCCACGCCGCCCACAGCGGCCTCGTGAGGGTAATCCACGGCACTTCTCGCAGCACCACGCCCGGCGGTGCGTTGCGGCTCAAGCCTTTCTGAATCATGGCGATGCCCAAGCCCGAGGCCACCAGGGCCATGGCGGTGAAGGGGCCGGTGGCTTCCATGCGGATGTCCGGGGTGAAGCCGGCGCGGATGCAGGCGCTGACGAAGTTTTCGCGGCTGCTGACATTCTGGTGGTGCTGCACGCCGATCCATTCCTGGTGGGCGAGATCGTCCGGGGTCAATACGGCCTGCTGCGCCAGCGGATGGTGCTCGGGCAGGGCCAGCAGCATCGGGTCGTCCAGCACCTGGAAGCCCAGCAGGTCGGGGTCGTCGTCTGTCGGCGGTTCGCTGACCAGGGCGATATCCAGACTACGCTGACGCAGGCCTTCGAGTTGTTCGGTGGAGCTCTGGTTGTACAGTGCGACGTGCACGTTCGGCCGATCGACCCGCAGCACGCGCAAGGCATTGGGCAGGACGCCGGCGTGCATGGCGTTTTCGATGTAGCCGATGCACAGGCCGCCTTCTTCGCCGCGGCCCAGGCGTTTACCCAGGGACTCCAGGCGACTGGCGTGGGTCAGAAAGGCACGCGTTTCGGCGAGGAAGGTCTGGCCGTCGCGGGTCAGGCGGATGCGTTGCTGGCTGCGCTCGAACAGGGTCAGGCCCAGGCGCTCTTCGAGCTGGGCGATCTGCCGGCTCAGGGGCGATTGGGAAATGTGCAGGCGTTCGGCGGCGCGACCGACGTGTTCTTCCTCGGCGACGGCGACGAAGTAGCGCAATTGGCGGATGTCGATCATGTCAGACCTCTGGGGACTCAAGTGCTGCATATTATGTCTTGGACGGTCCGATGATCGCAATCTAGGATCTGCTCATCGGTAAGGCAAATAACCGTTCCCTGTAGGAGCAGGCTTCTGCAGGGTTAACCAGCATTCGAGAGCAATTGATTATGAGCTTGAAAGACAAACTGCCCGGTGCCCTGGGTTTTGGCACCGCGCCATTGGGCAACATGTTCCGCGCCATTCCCGAGGAAGAAGCGCAAGCCACCGTCCACGCGGCCTGGGAGGCCGGCGTGCGGTATTTCGATACCGCGCCGTTCTACGGTTCGGGCCTGTCGGAAATTCGCCTCGGCGAGGCGTTGTCCCGCTACAACCGCGACGACTATGTGCTCAGCAGCAAGGTCGGCCGGGTGATCCTCGATGAAGTCGAAGACGCCGCGGCCCGCGACCTGGGGGAGAAGAGCGGGGTGTTCGAACACGGCCGCCCGAACAAGATCGTCAACGACTACAGCGCCGACGCGACCCTGCGTTCGATCGAAGACAGCCTCAAGCGCCTGAAAACCGATCGCCTGGACATTGTCTGGGTGCATGACATCGCCCAGGATTTCTACGGCGATCAGTGGCTGGAGTACTTCAACCAGGCCCGCACCGGCGCCTTCAAGGTGCTGACCCGCTTGCGCGAAGAAGGCGTGATCAAGGGCTGGGGCCTGGGGGTGAACAAGGTCGAGCCGTGCGAATTGACCCTTGATCTGAGTGAAGCGCAGCCGGACGGTTTTCTGCTGGCGGGTCGCTACACTCTTCTCGACCATGAGCGCGCCTTGCAGCGCTTGATGGACGCGGCGCGGGCGCAGAACGTCGAGATTGTGGTCGGCGGCCCTTACAGTTCGGGCATCCTGGCCGGTGGCGCGCATTTCGAATACCAGAAGGCCAGCCCGGCGATCGTCAACAAGGTCGAGCAGATCAAGCGCATCGCGGCGGCCCATGGTGTCGACATCAAGGCGGCGGCGTTGCAGTTCTCCTTGGCCAACCCGGCCGTGGCCGCGGTGATTCCCGGCGCCAGTCGCCCGGAGCGAATTGCTGAAGATGTGGCGGCCTTGTCGGCGGTGATTCCCGCCGCTTTCTGGCAAGCGATGCGTGAAGCGAAACTGGTGTCCGAGCGCGCACCCTTGCCGATCATTGGAGCTTGAGCATGAAAATCGATCTGAGTGGAAAACTGGCGATTGTCAGCGGCAGCACCGCCGGCATTGGCCTGGGCATCAGCAAGGCACTGGCCGAATCCGGTGCCACCGTGGTGGTGATCGGCCGCGAGTCGGCCAAGGTCGAGCAGGCGCTGGCGAGCCTTCGCCAGCAAGTGCCAGGTGCGCAGCTGCGCGGGCTGACGGCCGACCTCGGTACCGCCGAAGGCGCCGAGAAACTGTTCGCCGCCGAACCACGGGCAGACATCCTGGTGAACAACCTGGGCATCTACAACGCGGTGGATTTCTTCGACACGCCCGACAGCGAGTGGACGCGCTTCTATGAAGTCAACGTGATCTCCGGCGTGCGCCTGTCCCGGCATTACGTGCCGGACATGGTCAAGCAGGGCTGGGGGCGGGTGATTTTCCTGTCTTCGGAATCCGGGATTGCGATCCCCGCGGACATGCTTAACTACGGCGTGACCAAAAGCGCCAACCTGGCGGTGTCCCACGGGCTGGCCAAGCGGCTGGCGGGCACTGGGGTAACAGTCAATGCAATCCTGCCAGGCCCGACCTTGACCGACGGCGTGGAGCTGATGCTCAAGGATGCCATTGCCGCGTCCGGTCGCAGTGTCCAGGAAGAGGCCGACGCCTTTGTGCGCAAGGAGCGGCCGACATCGATCATCCAGCGCGTGGCGAATGTCGAGGAAGTGGCGAATCTTGTTGCGTATATCGCATCGCCGCTATCCTCGGCCACCACTGGCGCGGCATTGCGAGTTGACGGCGGCGTCGTCGACAGCATGGCGATCTGAACCTTATTAATCGAGAGAGTGCTTTACATGGCAACAGCATCAGCAACCATCGACATCCCGGCCTCGGCCGACCAGGTCTGGCAATTGATCGGCGGCTTCAACTCGCTGCCGGACTGGCTGCCGTTCATTCCCAAGAGTGAGCTCAGCGAAGGCGGGCGGGTGCGCAGCCTGCAGACGGCGGACGGCGCGGTGGTGATCGAGCGTCTGCAAACCTTCGACAACGAGGGCAAGACCTACAGTTACTCGATCGAGCAGGCGCCGTTTCCGGCCACTCAGTACCTGGCGACGATCAAGGTCGAAGCACGGGGCGACGGGGCGCGGGTGACCTGGTCCGGTCGGTTTGAGCCGGTGGGTGTTAGCGATGAGGAAGTGGTGGCGTTGTTCACCGGGATCTATCAGGGTGGCCTCGAGGCCCTGCGTGCCAACTATCCCGCCTGACCCCGCACACTTGTAGGCGCTGGCTTGCCGGCGAAGGCGGCGGCACATTCAGCCTCGTGGTGCCAGACAATCTGTCTTCGCTGGCAAGCCAGCGCCTACAAAGGGGCGCGTTGGGTCAGGCCGGTGGAATCAAACTCTGCCGACAATCGATCATCAACCGCGCGCCACCCAGTTCGCTGCTGCCCACTTCCAGGGTAAACCCGTGCAGGCTGACAATCGCCGCGACGATTGACAGGCCCAGGCCGAAACCGCTTTTCTGGTTGCCCGCCTCGGCGCGATAGAAACGCTGGAACACCGCCACCCGCTCGGCCTCTGGAATACCCGGGCCGGAGTCCAGTACTTCGATGCGGGTATGCCCGCTTTCATTGACCCCGCGCAAAATCACCTGGCCACCGGGCGGGGTGAATTTGATCGAGTTGCTCAACAGATTGGCCACCGCCTCGAACAGCAAGGCGCGGTCGCCATTGAGTGGCGGCAACCACTCCGGCAGTTGCAGTTCAAATGTCAGGCCGTCGTCTTCCGCCAAGGGCAGATAGAAGTCATGCAGTTCCTGCAGCAACGGCACCGGGTCGAGCTGTACGAACCCGGATCGACGCTGGCGATCCTCCAGCTCGGAAATGCGCAGCAAGCCGCGAAAGCGCGCCATCAGCGTGTCCGCCTCGCCCAGTACCAGGTCCAGTTGTGCCGCTTGGGCCGAGCCTTCGCCGGCCTGTTGTTGCATGCGGTAGAGCTGCGCGCGCAGGCGGGTCAGGGGGGTACGCAGGTCGTGGGCAATGTTATCGCACACGCCCTTGACCTCGTGCATCAGGCGCTCGATGCGTTCGAGCATGGCGTTGACGATGGCGGCGAGCATGTCCAGTTCGTCGCGGCGATTGGACAGCGGCAAACGTCGGGTCAGGTCACCGGCGACGATGGCTTCGGCGCTGCCCTGGATCGCCCGAATCCGCCTTAACGGGCGGCGGCGCAACAGGTGCCAACCGACGATGCCTGGCAGGATGGTCAGGGTCACCCCCCAGAACAGCGCGTGCAAAATGATCCGCGTCACGGCAAACAGCGAGCCGTTGTCACGCACCAGTATCAGCCAGAGACCATCGCGGGTCTTGGTCGCCACGGCGTCGCAGCTGTCGTTGGGCAGCGTCGGGTCGTCGGAGTCGGCGCAGTCGCTGAGCATGTGGATCTTGCCGTCGAGCGGCAAGCCGCGCGGGATATGGTTCAGCGCACCGCTGAGGTAGCGATGCTGGCTGTCGAACAGGCCATAGGCGTCGAGACCGCGGATATCGAAGGTCATGCTGACGGCGAGGGCGTCCACCAGTTGCTCACCCTCAAAGCGCGAGAACAGGTGCTGGCGTTGCATCAGCGAATGCTTGGCCAGGTTGTCCAGGTAGGCGGAGACCTCGTAGTACATGACCCCCATGAGAATCCCGCTCCATAGCACGAACAACGCGCTGTACAGCGCCAGCAGGCGACTGCTGGAGGAGCGCCAGCCTTTAGACGGGTTCGGCAATGACATAACCCGAGCCTCGCACCGTCCGAATCAATGGAACATTGCCAGGTGGGTCGATCTTCTTGCGCAGGCGGCCGATGTGCACGTCGATCAGATTGGTGCCGGGATCGAAGTGATAACCCCAGACTTCTTCGAAGATCATCATCCGCGAGAGGATTTGCCCGGTGTTGCGCATCAGGAATTCCAGCAGCTTGTACTCGGTGGGCAACAGCGTCAGCAACTGGCCGTCGCGACTGGCTTCGTGGCTGATCAGGTTCAGTTCCAGATCCGCCACCCGCAGCGTGGTCGCTTGCGCGGTTACGGTGTTCTGGCGGCGCAGCAGGACTTCGACACGGGCGGCCATTTCATCGGTGGCGAAGGGTTTGGTCAGGTAATCGTCACCGCCGGCACGCAGGCCGCGCACGCGCTCGTCGACGTCGGAGAGGGCGCTGATCATCAGGATCGGCGTGGCCACGCCCATGGTGCGCAGCGTGGTGACGATCGCCAGGCCGTCGAGTTCGGGCAGCATGCGGTCGAGGGTGATCAGGTCATAGTTGCCGCTGACCGCACGCTCCAGGCCCTCTCGGCCATTGTCGACCCAATCGACGTCGAGCCCGTGGCTGCTCAGTTCGGCGACTATTTCCCGGGCGGTCACGGCGTCGTCTTCGATGGTCAAGATGCGGGTCATGGAGTTGGCCTGATATTCGATTCAAAACAGAGTGGAGAGCATTTTGCCAAGAATTGCTCGCAGGCTTCCTAAATAAAAGTTCATTTGAAACATATCCGCAGGAGCTGCCGCAGGCTGTGATCTTTTGATCTTCCTGATCAATGCATAAAACCCGCCGAGCATACCCATTCCTTGCATATTGCATGGGTCGGGGAAGTTCAAACTTTCTAACTCGCTGAAAAATCAGGATTTATTAAAACCCCGCGACTGGCACGGTGACTGCAATTGCTCTTTCGAGACTTGTAACACCATCTTTCTGCCTGGAGCGATACAACAATGAATAGATCCTCTGAGGGTTTCTATCCCGCCACGGATGAGTCGAGCACGGTGTCTGGCGTGTCCTGGGGGGCGATCTTCGCCGGGGCCGCGGCGGCTGCGGCATTATCGCTGATCCTGGTGCTGCTCGGTTTCGGCCTGGGGTTCTCGGCGGTTTCGCCGTGGGCCAATGAAGGCATGAGCGCCAAGGGCTTGGGCATATCGACGATTGTCTGGCTGGCCGTCACGCAAATCATCGCTTCCGGGGCCGGTGGCTACATCGCGGGCCGGCTGCGGGTGAAGTGGGCTTACATGCATGGCGATGAAGTCTACTTTCGTGACACTGCCCACGGCTTTCTCGCCTGGTGCGTAGCGACCCTGGTGACAGCGACCCTGGTGGCCGGCTCGGTCAGCAGCATCGTCAGTGGCGGGGTGCAAGCCGGGGCGCAGGTCGCCGGTGGCGCCGCCAACGCCGTGACCCAGGCGGCAGGCACCGCGGCAGCCAATACCGACAGCGATCAGTACGGCTACTACATCGACAGCCTGTTTCGCGATGACCGTCCGGCCGCCGTCAGCGATGACGCCGCCCGAGGCACTGTGACGCGCATTTTCGTGCGCTCCCTGAGCGACGGCCAGTTGTCCCCTGAAGACCGCACCTACCTGGCACAACTGGTGGCCCAGCGGACCAACCTGACACAAGCGGACGCGGAACGTCGAGTCGACGAGGTTTATGCCCGTACGCAAAAAGCCGTGGCCGACGCCAAGCTGGCGGCGCAACAGGCTGCTGACACCGCCGCCAAAGTCGCTGCCTGGACCACCTTGTGGATGTTTGTAGCGCTGCTGGCCGGTGCGTTCTTCGCCAGCCTTGCCGCGACCTTCGGTGGCCGTCGCCGGGATGCGGTGGTGTATGTGGAAACCGACACCTACGTCACTACTACTCCGATTCGTTAACCCAGGAGAATCATCATGCGTTCATTACTGTTGTTCTTTCTTGGTGTACCTATCCCGATCATCATCCTGATCGCTCTGTTCATGCACTGATCTACTGGGGCTTGTGCCTCTGCCGCTCCTGCCTTGCGCAGGAGCGGCGTTTTTATTTAGGGATATCCATTTGAATTGATGTTGAATGTCAGTCCCTCTTCGCGAGCAAGCCCGCTCCCACAGGGGGGAATGCGTTCCACTGTGGGAGCGGGCTTGCTCGCGAAGAGGCCAAGTCAGGCGCTATAAATTCATCCATCAATCGGCGTAGCAACAAACGCCTCAAGCCCCTCGGCATAAACGGTAAAGGCAGCAATCCGCGGAAACTGCGCGACATCCACCTGATCCGGCACCACCAGGTTGGTAAAACTCCACGCCACGGCCAGTGTGATGCCATCCTGACCAATCGAGCCGTCACTCGGCAGCGGCTGCTTTTCCAGCTCCCGTTCCAGCGCCGCATAGGCCGCCGCCAATTGCCCCTCGACGCGATCCACCCAAGGCTGGAACTGGATCTCTGCCGGGCGCAGGTTGCGCTCATAATAAAGCTGCACCGACTTTTCACTGGCCGCGAGTGCCAGGCCAATCAGGCGCAGTGCGCGCAGGCGTTGCTCGATGCCTTGGGGCATCAGGCTGCGGCCAGGTTCGGCCAGGGCTTCCAGGTAGTCGATGATCAGCGTCGAATCCATCAACACCTCGCCATCGTCGAGCACCAGGGTAGGCGCCTTGACCACCGGGTTGATCTGCTGGAACTGCTCGAAGGTCCTGAACACCGACACCGATTGCTGCTCCAGGGCGATGCCCAGGCGCTTGGCCGAAATGGCAACGCGTCGAACGTAAGGTGAATCAAGCATGCCGATCAGCTTCATGTAACCGCTCCTTTAGATAGCCATTTGCCGAGCCACAACCTTAGCTGAGCCCGGTCGCCCTGCAACCAGGGGGCATGCAGCTCAGCGGTTTGTCTTGCATATACCTGTGCAGGATTGAATTTCTTGCTATAAACGCACTCCGATATCCGCCTGGATGCCTGCCTTAGAGCATTTTCGAGGCTTTGTCGGACAAATTCGCTGTCTTTTCAGTTGCTGAGGCCTCAAGTCGGCCTTAGACTGCCGCCCCTCGTAAATTGAGTGCCGGGTGGCGCTTGGTATAAACGGCGCCTTTGCGATGACCTTCGATGGTCCGCCGCAACGCTCCCTAATTCGCCTTAATGCACGTTTTTTTATAGAGATATCAATGACAAAGGACAAGTTGCTGGCCATGCCGGCGGATGACTACATGAATGCCGAGCAACATGCTTTTTTCTCTGAGCTGTTGCAGAACATGAAAGTCGAAACCCACGAGCGCATCGAGCAGAACCGCATCGCCATCGAAAGCCTGGACACCCCGGCGGACCCGGCTGACGCCGCTTCCGTCGAAGAAGAGCGCACCTGGCTGGTGAACGCGATCGACCGTGATCAGCGCATGCTGCCCCAGTTGGAACAAGCCCTGGAACGCATCAAGGAAGACAGCTTCGGCTGGTGCGATGACAGCGGCGAGCCGATCGGCCTCAAGCGCCTGCTGATCAGCCCGACCACCAAGTACTGCATCGAAGCTCAAGAACGTCACGAGCAGATCGACAAGCACCAGCGTCAGGCCTGATTCTGTAAAAAAGATCGCAGCCTTCGCCAGCCCTGTGGGAGCTGCCGTAGGCTGCGATCTTTGCTTTGCGACATCTACAAATCCCCCCAGTTTCTATTGATCTGCTGCAACGTCCCCTACTAAAGGCTCATGGATAATGGCCTTATGCTGGCGTTTAATGCGAAGACAACAACTAGAATATTGGCGGGGTGACAAAGATGACGAGAGACGGATCTCGGGTGGCGGCAGTGCCTGCACCAATGCTTTTGCCGAAAAACCGCTGGCTGACATCGACACTGCAAAGTATCGCCCTGATGCTGTTGCTGTGTGGCATGACCCTGGGCGGCTGGTCGCTCTACCTGGGCCTGCCTGTGGCGGTCCTGATCATCTGGCTACCGCGCCTGCGCTCTCGCGAAACGCCCGAAGCCGTGCCCGCCGATACCTCCAGCGCGCTCTCGGCACTTACCCGCGAACTTTCCTACACCACCAGTCATAACGCCCTGTCAGCCGCTGGCGTGGCCTTCTCGGTCAAGCAACTGGCCGACAAACTGCAATCGCAACTGGGCGCGGCGGCGCGAATCGTCGGCAATGCCGAAGTCATGATTGCCACCGAGCAGGCCACCTCGACCCTCAGTCGCCAGGCGCTCACTGCCGCGAGCGAAGCGCACCAGAGCGGTGTGGCAGGGCGCACCGAATTGGTCGAGTCGATCGCCCGCATGCACCAGCTCAGCCAGCGCGCGAGCAACAGCCGTGAATTGATCGAGGCCCTGAGCCTGCGTAGCGATGAGATTCAGCGGGTCACGCTGGTGATCCAGTTCATCGCCAGCCAGACCAACTTGCTGGCCTTGAACGCAGCGATCGAAGCAGCACGGGCCGGGGAGCACGGCCGCGGTTTTGCGGTGGTGGCTGACGAAGTGCGAGGGCTTGCCGCGCGCACGGCGACCGCTACCGGAGAGGTTGGCGATATGGTGGCCGATATCCAGCAACGCACCGCGCAAGTGGTCGAGCAGATCCGCCAGCTATCCGCAGACCTTGACAGCGGGGTCGAGCAGGTCGAACAGACGGGCCAGCACCTGGAAAACATTGCCCGCCTGGCCGCCAGTGTGGAAAGCCAGGTTGGTGAAATCGCCCGTGGTGCTGAAACCAACCGCGAACAACTCGACAGCCTGTTTCACGCCATCGAGCAGATGCGCAGCGACCTGGCCATCAGCGACCAACAGACCCAGCGCCTGGCCCAGGCAGCGGTGCAAATGGAAGGCCAGGCCGAGACCATCAGCGAGCGCCTCGCCGAAGTCGGCCTGGATGACTACCACCAGCGGATCTACGACCTGGCCCGGGAAGGCGCGAGCCAGATTGCCGCGCGTTTCGAAGCAGACATCGATGCAGGCCTCATCAGCCTCGAAGACCTGTTCGACCGCCAGTACCAGGCGATCCCCAACACCCACCCGACCAAGTTCCACACGCGTTTCGATCGCTACACCGATCAGGTCTTGCCGGCGATCCAGGAACCGCTGCTGCCACGCCACGAAGGCCTGGTATTCGCCATCGCCTGCACCCAGCAAGGCTATGTGCCGACGCATAACAAGGCGTTCAGCCAGCCACTGAGCGGCGACGTAGAGCGCGATACCCTGCACAACCGCAGTAAACGCAAGTTCGCCGACCGAACGGGGATCCGCTGTGGCAGTCATCAGCAGGCAGTACTGTTGCAAACCTACACCCGCGACACCGGCGAACTGATGCACGACCTATCAGTGCCGATCATGCTCAAGGGCCGTCATTGGGGCGGTTTGCGCCTGGGGTACAAGCCGGAAAACCCTCGATGATGGACGGCAATTGTTACAACTTTGGTAACTGAGCTGTACAAAGTCGATATTGTTTCCGCGCCTGGGGAATCGTTACCATACCTCCATTAGTTAGGTAGCTAACGGAATTGGAGGCGCAGCATGCACAATAAAGTTGATGTCGCGGTCATGATCGGCAGCGGGGTACCCGCCAATTTGCGAGCCGTGGGGCAGAGCATCTGCTGGGTGGTGCTGCTCAATGGCGAACGCCGTGGCACCGCCTATTCCAGTCGCAACGAAGCGGAGGAATGCAAGGCTGCCTGGCTGGCGCAATTACGCGCCGAATCGATCGGCAGCCTGCACTGTGCCTGAGGTTAGTGAACCTGATGCATGCGCAGGTTCAGGTCGTCGACCACCCGCGCCCAGTCGGCATCTTCACGCAATTGTTCTTTGAGGAAGCCTGCCTGTTGCGGGGTCCAGAACTCGGCATCGATGAGTTTCTTGTCGTCGGGCAGGGGGGAATGGCTGGCAATGAAATCGTCTATGCCTTTCTGGCTGGAATCCAGGCCGAGTTGGTCGAACAAGCCTTTCAAGTCGTGGGTCGGTGATTCCATCTTGATCTCCTTGCAGGTCATCGGTCGTGTCGAGTGAAAGATTTGAAGAACGTCTGCGTTACATCTGAGGCAGCCGTGTTTCAGTAAGTTCGAAAACGATGTTCAAACGCAGCAGTGAGCATAGACCGCAAATCCGCGTGTCAGCTTTTAAGGGCGCCAGCATCGACGGCGGCCTTGAGTTCCAGGGCCGATTGCTGGGCGGCGAGGGCTGCGATGTCGGAGGATTTGAACCAGCGATCTTTCTCGACCTGATGATAGGTCACGGTTTTCAGCGGCGGTTTGGCGCGCATCACGATCACGGCCTGGAATTCGCCGTCGATTTCCCTGGCTTCGCCCCTGATGAAAAACTCGCCGATATCAAATTCCGTCACGTTGCAGCCTTCCCATGAAAAATATTGTTGTTTAACGCACCCGCCACAGGCCGGCGCGTTTGATTGGTCGGGCAGTATGGCAGCAGTTGCAAGCCGGCGGCGGAGTAAAGTCGCCGGCCTGACGAAACCTTCAAGGGAAAGCGGAACGAAAGTGTCACATACGTGACTCAAGTGCGCGGGCGAGGGCGCAGGCCTGGTTATGATCGGCGCGGAAACCTCTTACGTATCCCGTGGAAGTTTCCTTGATATGAAAGAAAGCGTTACCTGCCAGAACCACCTTAAATCTTGGCGGCGCGGCATCGGATTCGGCAGCAAGCAACACCGCAGGGTGCAGGACAGGATGAGTGTTGGAGTAAGATGCCTGCGGGTGGGCAAAGTGTGTCAGTGTGCACATATGAAGTCCTTTTCGTGGTTTGCCGACGTAATGAACGTCGTTATGGGTAGTCTCGATGAGCATCGCTGCTCTAGAATCAGCCTTATTGGTGGGTGGACAAGGGTTATCTAAAGCAATTTTCGCCTGGCGATATGTCAGAAAAGTGCTTTTTTATAAGAGTTTTTTCCCTAAAGTTGATAGTCCGTATTTCTCTGGCCGTTCCAAGGGCGTTTTCCTTCAGCCTTTGTCGAATGCCGGGCGAGACGATGTGAGCGGCATCCAGTAATCTTCTCAAGCCTCGAGAGGGATGAGTGCTCTGCTCATCCAGGATCTCAACCCGGGTTATCTGGCTTCACCTCGGCATTGCCGCTTTTTTTGGCTGTGCGCTTTTTTCGCGTGCGGCATCATTTTCAGATGTGGGGATGTTTCCTTGGCAGTAAGTAATCTCGATATGCATGCTTTGTTTGTGCTGGGTGATTTGCGCGCAAAGCTGGTTAAACAGTTTCAGTCACGTTTCGTTTACCTTACCGAACAGAGTGCCGAAGGCATTTACATTGCCGAAATCGACACCGAGGCCGCGCTGGTGGTGGACGATAAGCCGGGGCTCAAGCTCAAGGTCGGCGATCATTTCAGCGCGTCGGTATTGCCCAGTCGTGAAGGCGGCAAGCTGGAAATCAAGTTTCGCGACATCAAGCACACGGTCTATGGGCTGGGCGACTACGCCTTCGTGACCACCGCCGATGGCCATGCGATCCTGTTCAAGGAAGGCCACAGCGTGGTGACGGTGTTCGCCGCCCACCAGCAGTTGCAGGAAGGCCTGACCAAGACCCTCAAAGCCGTGACCGGCAAGGCCGCCAAATGGCGCAAGGGTGAGTTGGTGACGTTCAAGGCCAGTGAGTAGTGAACCTGCCCCGCGCCGATTTCCACCAACAGCATGAGGCCAGCGCGCGAGCCGAGGCCCTGCGCCTGTTTGAACACAAGGCTCTTCTGCAGGGTGCCTGGCTGACCTGGGTGGCCTCTCAGATCTACGCGTTGCGACCCGCGGCATACGCCAGCATGGTCAGGCGAGAGCTGGCGCTTCTACAGGAAAAATCCGGAAACTGATCCACTTCCCTCGAAAGCAGGAACCTCTACTACAGTCAGTTGACTGAGTATTCAGAGGCTTTGCAGTCGTCTGCCAGGCCATCCTGCCATTGCTGTGAACAGCACGAGGTGCACAAGCATGAAAGGCATTTGCCAGTTGCTGGCCGCTGTCGTGGCCACGTTCGGATTGTTGGCGTCACCCGCTCCGGTGCTGGCTGCCAGCGCTCCGATCCACTTTGCCGACCTCAACTGGGAAAGCGGCAGCCTGATCACCGATATCCTGCGGATCATCGTCGAGAAGGGTTATGGGCTGCCGACCGACACCTTGCCGGGCACTACCATCACCCTGGAAACCGCGCTGGCCAACAATGACATCCAGGTCATTGGCGAGGAGTGGGCCGGACGCAGCCCGGTCTGGGTCAAGGCAGAAGCCGAAGGCAAGGTCGCGAGCCTGGGCGATACGGTCAAGGGCGCCACCGAAGGCTGGTGGGTGCCGGAGTATGTGATCAAGGGCGACCCGGCCAAGGGCATCAAGGCGATGGCGCCGGACTTGCGCAGTGTCACCGACCTGCCCAAGTACAAGGACGTGTTCAAGGACCCTGAAGCCCCGAGCAAGGGGCGCTTCCTCAACAGCCCCATCGGCTGGACCTCGGAAGTGGTCAACAAGCAGAAGCTCAAGGCCTATGGTCTCGATGACAGCTATGTGAATTTCCGCAGCGGTTCGGGAGCGGCGCTTGATGCGGAGATCAGCTCGTCGATTCGCCGTGGCAAACCAGTGCTGTTCTATTACTGGTCGCCCACGCCGCTGCTCGGTCGCTTCAAGCTGATCCAGCTGGAGGAGCCGCCCTTCGATGCACAAGCCTGGAAAACCTTGACCGACGCCGACAACCCGAACCCGCAACCCACCCGCTCGCTGCCATCGAAGCTGTCCATCGGCGTGTCCACGCCGTTCCAGAAGCAATACCCGCAGATTGCCGAGTTCTTCGCCAAGGTCGATTTTCCCATCGACCCGTTGAACCGGGCGCTGGCCGAGATGAGTGAAAAACACACGCCACCGCGTCAGGCCGCCGAAGCGTTCATGAAGGCGCATCCCGAAGTCTGGAAGGCCTGGTTGCCCAAAGACGTCGCGGACAAGGTGTCTGCCGCCCTGTAGACACTGGCTGCAAATGGCCATGTATCTCGTTGGTCGGGTCGTTGGCATCAGTGCGTGCACGGCAAAAAAAGCCAACTAGGATGAGTCTGTTCAAATCCCTTTCAAGGATTGCAGACCATGACCTTCGTGTTGGCTCAATGGCTGGCGACGGTAATTGCGGTGATCGCTCTGGTACACGTGTATTGGGCGTTTGGCGGCGAATGGGCCGCCGTGGCGGTGGTGCCACAGGTGCCGGTGGAGGGTGGTGCGCAGTTGCAGCCGGCCTTCAAGCCACGGGGCTGGATGACGATGCTGGTGGCGGCGGCGTTGCTGGTCATTGCCCTGTTGGTGTGCTTGCGGGTTGGCTGGTGGCTGCCGCAGGTGGATCATAAAGGGTTGCAGTGGGTGATCAGCGCCATTGCGCTATTGCTGTTCGCCCGGGCCATTGGCGATTCGGAGCTGGTGGGGTTTTTCAAGGAGGTCAAGGGCTCGGGGTTTGCGCAGCTGGATACCTGGGTCTACTCGCCGTTGTGTGTTTTGCTGGGGGCGGGGTTGTTGGCGGTGGCCTGGGCCTAGATCGCAGCGATGGCGTCCTGACAGGGCGGCAAGGAAGATCAAAAGCCAAATCAAAACCAAAGCGAGGCGAGCTGACGCTCGACCTCGTTGTTTGATGATACGCGTTCCCCCTGCAGGAGCTGCCGAAGGTTCGGGCCGCGTTCGGACGATCCTTTGATCTTTCGTTCTTTTGATCAGCCCCCACTTTCCATACGCCGGCTCGATACCTCAGCCGGCACATCATCCCCAGCCATGCGCTTGCGAAACAACGCCGCCCGGGCCAACAGCAATGTAGTCACCGGCACAGTGATCGCCAGCAGGATCGGAATCAGCCAGGCGTGCAGGACCGGTCCGGACTTGAGCGCCGAAAAGAAGATGATCGAGGCCAGGGCCACGCACCAGGCGCCCAGGGTCGAGGCCAGGGCCGGCGGGTGCATGCGCTGGAAGTAATCCTTCATCCGCACCAGGCCGATGGCGCCCACCAACGCAAACAGGCTGCCGAGCACCAGCAGGATAGCCACGGGAATTTCGACCCATAGGGACAAAGGCGTGCTCATTCGATCACCTCGCCACGCAGGAGGAATTTGGCCAGGGCAAAGGAGCCGACGAAACCGAACAGCGCGATCAGCAACGCTGCCTCGAAGTAAGTGTCACTGGCGTACCGAATGCCCAACGTCAGCATCATCAGCATCGCCACGATGTACAGGTAATCCAGGGCCAGGACCCGGTCTTGGGCCGAGGGCCCCTTGAACAGGCGGATCAGGGTCAGGATCATCGCCACGCAAAACAGGAACAGGCTCAGAAGAATCGCGTTCGCCAGCAAACTGCTCATTCGAAAATCTCCATCAGGGGCCGCTCGTAGGTCGCCTTGAAGTGCTGGATGAACAGCGCTTCGTCATCCAGGTCGAAGACGTGCAGCAACAGGATGCTGCGGTCCAGCGCCAGTTCCGACCAGACCGTGCCGGGTACCACCGTGCAGATCATCGACAGCGCGGCCAGGCCGTTGGCGTCGCGCAGGTCCAGTGGCACCTTGATGAAGGCAGAGCGCGGTGGCCGGCGCCCGGCATTGAGCACGCCAAAGGCGACCGCCAGGTTGGACACCAGCACATCGCGACCGACCAGCAGGAACAGGCGCAGGATCACCCCGGGCCGGCGGATGCGGATCGGTAGCGGGCGCAGCTTGCGCATCATCAAGGGTGCGCAATAGCCCAGCAGGGCGCCCAGCAGTAAATTGCCGGGGCTGAGCGACAGGTTCAGCAGCAGCCACAACAGCCACAGGACCAGCGACAGCCATGGCGCAGGCAACAGGCGCTTCATGGTTGCACCTCCAACAACGCCGCCTTGGCTTGTGGGCCTGGTACCGCGCGGGTACCGAGCACGGCCATCACATATTGCTGCGGGTTGTTCAAGGCGTTGGCGGCCGCTTGTGTGTAGCGCAATAGCGGTTCGGCCTTGAACGTCAGCAGGATGCTCAGGCCCAGCAGGGCGAAAATCGGTACGCACTCCAGGCGCCGGAGCGCGGGCGAGGGGCGTTCTGCAGGGGTCCAGAAACGCTGGATGCCCACGCGGGAAAAGGCCACCAGCGATGCCAGTCCCGAGAGGATCAGCAACGCCAGCAAGCCCCACGCGGCATTCGATACCGGCGCTTCGGTGCCGTTGCCCAGCCCCATCGGGTTGAGCAGGGCGCTGAGCAGGCTGAGCTTGCCGATGAACCCGGAGAGCGGAGGCATGCCGATGATCAACAGGGCGCAGGCGATAAAGCTCAGGCCGAGGAACGCCATGGTCCAGGGAATCACTTGGCCGACCATGGCTTTCTGGTCGTCGTCGAGGTTGATGCCCTTGACTGGATGCAACGATTCCAGCGGCCGTGGCAGCATCTCGTTTTCATCTTCCAGGGGTATTTCGTTGGCCGAGCGCGAACGTTCGATCAGCTCCGCCAGCAGGAACAGCGCGCTCAGCGCCAAGGTCGAGCTGACCACATAAAACAGTGCCGCACCGATCAGGTTGGGCTGGGCGAAGCCAATGGCCGACAGCAGGATCCCCGCCGACACCAGGATGCTCAGGCTGGCCATGCGCTCCAGGCGCTGTGCCGCGAGGATCGCCAGTGCCGCGCAGACGATGGTGGCCATGCCGCCGTAGATCAGCCAGTCGCCACCGAAGTACGCCGAGGCACCGGCCTGACCGGAAAACAGCAGGGTCCACAGGCGCAGCAGGGTGTAGACGCCGACCTTGGTCATGATCGCGAACATCGCCGCCACTGGCGCGCTTGCCGAGGAGTACGCCGGCACCAGCCAGAAATTCAGTGGCCACATCCCGGCCTTGGCCAGGAACGCCACCGCCAGGATGCCCGCGCCCGCGTGCAGCAGGCCGCGATCGGCCTCGGGCACCAGCGGGATCTTCAGCGCCAGGTCGGCCATGTTCAGCGTGCCGGTGACGCCGTAGATCAGCGCCGCGCCGATCAGGAACAGGGTCGAGGCCAGCAGGTTGATCGAGATGTAATGCAGCCCCGACGATACCCGCGCGCGCCCCGAGCCATGCAGCATCAGGCCGTAGGACGCGGCCAGCAGCACTTCGAAGAACACGAACAGATTGAACAGGTCCGCCGTGAGGAAGGCGCCATACAAGCCCATCAACTGGATCTGGAACAGTGCGTGGAAGCTCGAACCGGCGCTGTCCCAGCGGGCCATGGCGAACAGCAGGGCGCAAACGCCGATGATGCCGGTCAGCACCAGCATCAGCGCCGACAGGCGATCGACCACCAGCACCAGGCCGAACGGCACTTGCCAGTTGCCCGGCAGGTACACGCCGATGGAGCCGGCGATGCCGGTGGTTTGTGTCCATTGCAGCAGCACAACGGAAACGCCGAGCCCGAGCAGGCTGGAGAACAGGTTGATTTTCGCCTTGAGCGGGCGATGTTTTTCGCCGAGCATCAGCATCACCGCGGCGGTCAGCAGCGGCAGGAGGATGGGCGCGACGATCAGGTGCGACAACGGATTCATTCCTTAGGCTCCCGGCCATCCACATGGTCGGTGCCGGTCAGGCCCCGGGAGGCCAGCAAGACCACCAGGAACAGCGCAGTCATGGCGAAGCTGATGACGATCGCGGTCAGTACCAGCGCTTGCGGCAACGGGTCGGTGTAGTGCAGCAGGTCCTGGGGCACGCCGTCCTTGATGATCGGTTCCTTGCCGATGAACAGGCTGCCCATGCTGAAGATGAACAGGTTGACCCCATATGACAGCAGGCACAGGCCCATGACCACCTGGAACGTCCGTGGGCGCAGGATCAGCCAGACGCCGGACGCGGCGAGGACGCCGATGGCGATGGCAATGACTTCTTCCATCAGACAGCCTCCTTCATGACGGCGGGTTTGGGCTGGGCCGCGGTCTTGTGGCCCCGGACGGATTGGTGGGCGAGGGCGGTGAGGATCAACAGCGTCGAACCGACCACCACGGCGTACACGCCAACGTCGAAGAACAAGGCGCTGGCGATGTGAATGTCACCCAGCAGCGGCAACTCGAAGTGCCAGGTGTGGGTGGTCAGGAACGGATAGCCGACGAGCATCGCGCAGAGGCCGGTGACGGTGGCGAACAGCAGGCCGACGCCCATCCAGCGCAGCGGTCGCAAGCTCATTTGCGCTTCGACCCACTGGGTGCCGGCGACCATGTATTGCAGGATGAATGCCACCGACATCACCAGGCCGGCGACAAAACCGCCGCCCGGCTGGTTGTGGCCACGCATGAACAGGTAGAACGAGACCACCAGCGCAATCGGCAGCAACAGGCGCACCAGCACCGCCGGGACCATCATGAAGCCGAGCGCGGTGTCGCTGGCGTGGCGCGGATTGACCAGGTCGGTGACCACGTCGGGCGCGAGCAAGCGCTGCTGGGCCGGCAACTGCAGGCTTTCCTTGGGCGGGCGGAAACGCCGCAGCAGGGCGAACACGGTCAGGGCCACCGCCACCAGCACGGTGATTTCACCCAGGGTGTCGAAGCCGCGGAAGTCCACGAGCATCACGTTGACCACGTTGCTGCCACCGCCTTCGGGCAGGGCGCGGCTCAGGTAGAACGAGGAAATGTCGTTCGGTGTCTGCCGCGTCAGCATCGCATAGGCCAGCAATGCCATGCCGCCGCCGACCACGGCCGACAGCAGCAGGTCGCGGATGCGGCGGATGCGCGCCTTGCGCAGGCTGCTCGGCAGCGGCGAAACCTCTTCTATCCGCCGTGGCAGCCAGCGCAGGCCCAGCAGGATCAGCACCGTGGTCACCACTTCGACCACCAGTTGCGTCAGCGCCAGGTCCGGCGCCGAGAACCAGACGAAGGTCACGCAGGTCATCAGGCCGCAGACGCTGACCATGGTCAGGGCGGCCAGACGATGGTACTTGGCCTGATACGCGGCACCGAGGGCGCAGGCAATCGCCAGCAGCCAGAGGGTGACGAACACGATCGAGCCCGGGATCTTGGGCCGATCGCCCCACTGCAGGCTGCTGTGCAGCATCGGTATCAGCCCGGCCAGCACGGCGGCGAGCACCATCAGGAACAATTGGGTTTGCAGGCGACGAGTGCTGACCCGTCGCTCCAGACGCCGGGCCAGGCGCATCTTGATCACCAGCAGGCGTTCGAACAGTCGCTTGCCGTTGAACCGGCCAATCAGCGGTGGATAGCGGAAACGGCCACGCTTGAGCTGATTGCGCAGCAAGAGATACAACAAAATGCCGCCGGACATGGCGATCAGGCTCATGATCATCGGCGCGTTCAAGCCGTGCCAGATGGCCAGGCTGTACTCCGGCAGGGTACCGCCCACGACCGGCTGCGCAGCGGCAGCGAGCAACGGGCCGACCACTTGCGCCGGGAAGATCCCCACCACCAGGCACGCGAATACCAGCAACTCGACCGGCGCGCGCATCCAGCGCGGCGGTTCGTGCGGGGTGTGCGGCAGGTCGGTGGCGGTCGGGCCGAAGAACACGTCTACGGTAAAACGCAGGGAGTAGGCAACGCTGAAGGTCCCGGCGATGGTCGCGACGATCGGCAGGGTGGCTTCAATCCAGGCCGTGGCATTGATGAACACGGTTTCGGCGAAGAACATTTCCTTGGACAGGAAACCGTTGAGCAGCGGCACGCCGGCCATCGAGGCGCTGGCGACCATGGCCAGGGTGGCGGTGAACGGGATCAGCTTGAACAGGCCACTGAGCCGGCGAATATCGCGGGTGCCGCTTTCGTGGTCGATGATCCCGGCGGCCATGAACAGCGAGGCCTTGAAGGTGGCATGGTTGAAGATGTGGAACACCGCCGCCACGGCGGCCAGCGGGCTGTTGAGGCCCAGCAGCAGGGTGATCAGGCCCAGGTGGCTGATGGTCGAGTAGGCCAGCAGGCCCTTGAGGTCGTTCTGGAACATCGCGCAATAGGCACCGAGCAACAGGGTGCAGGCACCGGCGCCACTGACGATGTAGAACCATTCTTCGCTACCGGACAGCGACGGCCACAGTCGGGCCAGCAGGAACACCCCGGCCTTGACCATGGTCGCCGAGTGCAGGTAGGCCGACACCGGAGTCGGTGCAGCCATGGCGTGGGGCAACCAGAAGTGGAAGGGGAATTGCGCACTTTTGCTCAGGGCGCCGATCAGGATCAGGGGTAGCAGGATGGGGTAGAGGGCATGCGCGCGAATCATGTCGCCGGCGGCCAGGACCTTGTCCAGGTCATAGCTGCCGACCACATGGCCAAGCAGCATGACCCCCGCCAGCAGGCACAGGCCGCCCGCGCCGGTGACCATCAGCGCCATGTAGGCGCCGCGCCGGGCGTCGGCGCGGTGGTGCCAATAGCCGATCAACAGGAACGAGAAGAGGCTGGTCAGCTCCCAGAAAAATACCATCTGGATCAGGTTGCCGGAGATCACCAGCCCGAGCATGGCGCCCATGAACGCCAGGAAAAACGCGAAGAACCGCGGCACCGGATCGTCCGGCGACATGTAGTAGCGGGCATACAGCGACACCAGCGTGCCGATGCCCAGCACCAGCATCGAGAACAGCCAGGCGAAACCGTCCATGCGCAGGACGAAGTTCAAGCCAAGGCTTGGCAGCCAGAAGAATTCTTCGCGGATCACGCCGCCATGGGCGATTTGCGGGTACAGGAGGGCGACCTGGACAGTGCCGATCAAGGCAACCAGGCCGGCCAGAAGCGATTCGGTATTACGCGCGTTGTGTGGCAGCACCGCTGCCAGACAGCTGCCTAAAAAAGGCAGAAGCAGTAGAACTATCAGGGACATAGGCTTCTAATCTGCGGAAGTTTATGAAGCATCATACGTGCCAGCTCCCGGATCGCCAAACGCCAAGCTGTCGCAGAATCCTACAAGGTAGACGGAAAAGTCTTGCTTCACATTTTTTCAGGGATATGGATTTAGCCTGTGCCGGCCCCTTCGCGAGCAGGGGAATGCATTCCAACTGTGGGAGCGAGCCTGCTCGCGAAAGCTGTTTATTAAACGTCGCAAATATTGCGGCTCAACCCTGGGTTTCCCGCTCCAGCTCTTCCTCAACCGCAGCAGCCTTACCTTTGGGCTTCAACTCACTGACAATCACCGCCGCCACGATCAACCCGGCCCCGAGCAACGCAATGGCCGGCAGCCGCTCCCCGGCGATCCGCCCGACAATCCCGGCCCACACCGGCTCACCGGCATAAATCAAGGTCGCCCGGGTCGGCGAAACACTCTTCTGTGCCCAGTTCATCGCCACCTGGATCGCCGCGCTCGCCGCGCCCAAGCCCAATGCACTGCACAGCAGCAGCCAGGAAAAATCCGGAATATGTTCCTGGGTCGGCACCACCATCAGGAACGACAGCAGCGACGTTACGGCCAATTGCACCACGGTGACCCGTTTCACATCGACCTGACCTGCAAAGTTGCTGATCAGGATGATCTCTGCCGCAATGGCAATGGCGCTGATCAACGTGGCGATTTCACCAGGGCTGAAGTTCAATGCCGCACCGGATGGCCCCGACAGCAACATCAACCCGGTAAAGGCCAGCATGATGCCAATGCTTGGCATCAGCCCCGGGCGACGTCCCAGCACCAGCCATTGCAGCAGCGGCACGAAGGGCACGTACAACGCGGTGATGAAGGCCGACTGGCTGCTGGGAATGGTCTGCAACCCCACCGTCTGCAAGCCGTAACCGAGCATGATCGCCACGCCGATAAAGGCCCCGGCCTTGAGCTCGAACAAGGTCAATTGGCGCAGGCTGCGCCAGGAGAACAGGGCGACGATGGCGGCGGCGGCGGCAAAGCGCAGGCCGACGAAAAACATCGGGCCGCTGACGGTCATCGCATGCTGGACCAGCAAAAAGGTGCCGCCCCAGACCATGGTGATCAGCACCAGCACGCACTCGGCCTTGCTGAGCCGCAGGAAACGGGAGGAAGCCTGGGAGGAGTTCGCCGACGTCATGATCTTGCACACTGTTTGAGGGGGACGCACAATGCGTCGCAAGTTGGGCAGTATACTGCGCAACACCACCGAGTGAGCAATATAGTGCACAAAGATTCCTCGCCCCGGGCTTCGGTCCTGCAGCACGTCAGTCAGAACATTCGTCGGTTGCGCCATGCCGCCGACATGAGCCAGACCGCGTTGGCGGAAAAATCCGGGGTCAGTCGCCGGATGCTGGTGGCCATCGAGGCCGGTGAAAAGAATGTCAGCCTGACGACCCTCGACCGGGTCGCCGAAGCACTGGACGTGGCCTTCAGCGACCTGATCCAGGCCCCCGATGTGCGCGACCATAGCCGCATCAACGAGCTGGCCTGGGCCGGTACCATCCCCGGCAGCAAGGCGGTGCTGCTGGCCAAAGCCAACGCCACCCGGGAAGTCGAACTCTGGGAATGGCGCCTCGAACCAGGCGAGCACTACCCGTCGGAGCCGGATGCCGACGGCTGGAGCGAACAGTTCTACGTCTTCGAAGGCTGCCTGACGGTGATGGTCGGCGATGTGCCGCACACCATCAGTGCCGGCGAGTTCTTCATGTTTGCCAGCAACCAGCCTCACTCCTATCGCAACGATGGGCCGGTGGCGGTACGGTTCGTGCGCAACGTGGTGATTTGACTGTTGGCCCATCAACAGCGGATCGACAGTTTGCTGTTTCAAAGCTGTAAGGGTTTCTTTGATTGTCTATTAACCTGTTGAAAAATATATAAATTATATTCAGGCATGACTCCTGCGATGCTCTGGGCACCTGTCCACCAGACTCTCGGAGTGCCGTTTGATGGCCCGTGAAATTCCGATCGTGCGGCGGATCCCTGGACGCCGCCGGCAAGGGCCCTCCCATGATCTCGAGCGACGTATCCTACTTTGGTACTGCTCGATGAAACTTCCATGGGTTTGGCGCCTATTATCGTCGAGGATAAACACTGATCAGTGAGAACGGCATGAGTGAAACCCGAAGCGGGCAGGCGACCGACGCCATCCGTCACGCGGACATCCTGATCATCGGCGGCGGCCTCAGCGGCACGATGCTGGCGGCGCAATTGTTGCGTCTGCCCGGCAAGCGCCGGGTGCTGGTCATCGAGCCGCGCGCCGAACTGGGGCGCGGCGAAGCCTATAGCGCTGTGGAGCTGGGGCATACGCTCAATGGCAACGCGGCGCGCATGAGCGTCGATCCGGACAATGCCGACGACCTGACCCAATGGCTCACCGACTACATTGCGGCCGGCGGTTGGCCGGAGTCGGATGAGCAGCCTGTACCGATCAGCGAGCTGTTCCCGCCACGGGGGATTTTCGGCCTGTACGTGCAGCAGCGTCTTGCCGAGGCGCAAGCGGTGGGGGCGTTGAACGGCTCAACGGTCGAGCATGTGCAGGCCGAGGTGGTTGATCTGCAAACCGATGCGCAGTCGGTGCACTTGACCTTGAGCGAGGGCCAGCACTTGCAGGGTTCCTTCGCGGTGCTCGCTACGGGGATGTTCCCGGCCGCGCGCACGCCCCAGACTGAATCCAGCGGCTTGAACGCGGCGGCGCTTGACCCTTGGGATGTGGCGGCGATGCAGCAACTCGATCCGCAGTCGACGGTGCTGATCATCGGCTCGGGCCTGACCATGGTCGATGCCGTGGTGTCACTGGAGCAGGCCGGGCATCGCGGACCGATCGAAGTGTTTTCCCGTCACGGCCTGCTGCCCCATGTGCGGCGGCAGCCACCGGCGTGGGTCGATTTTCTGGCCGAGGATCACAGCATACGCACGCCGCGACAGCTGGTACGTGAACTGCGCCGGCATTGCCGCGAGGCCATTGCCCAGGGGATCGACTGGCAAGCGCCGCTGGACACGGTGCGGGCGCACATCGGGCGCTTGTGGAATCAGGCCACCGACGTGCAGCGCCGTCAGTTCGTCAGGCATGTTCGGCCCTGGTGGGAAAGTCATCACCATCGCTCGCCGCCGTTGAGCGCCGAGTTGGTGGAGCGTTTGCACGGGGAAGGGCGGTTGCGGATTCAGGCGGCGTCGTTCAAAGGGCTGCAACCCACTTCGGGCAATGGAGTGAGTATATGTATCCGCCGTCGGGGTGAAGCGCAAACGGTGGTGGTCAGTGGCGCGGCGCTGATCAATTCCAGTGGCATCGAATATGACTGGCGCCGGGTAGCTCGCCCGTTGCCCCGACAATTGCTGGCGCGCGGGCTTGTCCGGCCGGGACACCTGGCACTGGGCATTGCCGCAGAGGTCGACGGCGCGGTGTTGAATGCCGATGGCCAGGCTGCCAGCCGATTGTTTGCCATGGGGCCGCCATTGCGCGGGATGTGGTGGGAGAGCACCGCCGTGACGGACGTGGCCAGTCAGGCCAAGGCGTTGGCTGCGCGGCTGGTAACGCCTTAGTGCTCAAATGAAAGAAACCCCGCATTTGGCGGGGTTTCTTTTTTCAAACAGCCCAAGGCCGTTGATCAATAGCGCTGATATTTGGAACCGAACTCCGGACGATTTTCCGCGACGTAGAGTTTGCTCGCCTGGCTGTCCTTGTGGTCATCACTGACGGTGTTCATGTTCAGGGTGGCCGGTTGGCTGACCTTCACAGCGGCAACCATGGGTGCAGTGGCGTGTGGGGCGGCGATGGCGCAAGTGCTGCCAAGAACTGCAAGAGCGAAGCCGATACCGATGATGCTTTTCATGATGTTGCTCCAGAGCGTGGGAAGAAGATGTGGCCACTGTAGTGCTGGAGCACCGTGATGAAAAAACACCACTGCGCATAGTCGTTATCGAGCGCGTTGATCTGTGGGCGCGGGATACGACGATTCAAGCCTGTGCGTCGAGCATCTGCACCAGGTAGGAGAACACATAACCCTCGCTGCGCACGGTCTTGATGTAGGTCGGTTCCCGGGAGTCATCCTTGAGCCGTTGGCGCAGGCGGCTGACCAGCAAGTCGATCGAGCGGTCGAACAGGTCGGCGTCGCGGCCCTGGGTCAGGTTGAGCAACTGGTCGCGACTGAGCACCCGCTGCGGGTGATCGAGGAATACCCGTAGTAGCCGGTATTCGGCGCCACTGAGGGCAACCAGGGTGTCGTCTTCGTCCAGCAGATGACGGGCGGTGGTGTCCAGGCGCCAGCGGCCGAAGCCGAGCATCCGGCCGCTTTCACTGATCAGCAGGTTGGGTGGCAGCATGCGCGTGCGACGCAGTACGGCGTTGATTCGCGCCAGCAGTTCGCGGGCGGCGAAGGGCTTGGTCAGGTAGTCGTCGGCGCCCATTTCCAGGCCGAGGATACGATCGGTTTCGTCGTTGCGTGCGGTGAGCATCAGGATCGGCGTGGCTTTGTGCTTGCCCGCACGTAGTTCACGGCACAGGACCAGGCCGTCGTCGCCGGGGAGCATGATGTCGAGCACGATCAGGTCGACCTGGTTGGATTCGAGGAAGCTGCGCATGTGCCGGCCGTCGGGAACCACGGTGCTGCGCAGGCCGTTTTTTTTCAGGTAGTTGCCGACCAGCTCGCGAATTTCACGGTCGTCATCGACGATCAGGATGTGGTTGACGTGGTCCATCGGTCGATCCTCTTGTATCTGCCTCAAAGCCAACCATACATTCTGTAGGAGCTGGCTTGCCAGCGAAGGCGGCATCAGTTTCACCATCGCAATGGCCAGCAAGCCGGCTCCTACAGATTTGTGTATCCCTAGAAACAACAAGCCGAAGCATTTGGCTTCGGCTCGCGTTCAACAATTTACAGCAACTTGATCACGCAACCACTCGATAACACGGCACATAAGCCGCGCCACCCGGCAGTTTCATCCGGTGCTGGGCGACGAAGGCCTTGAGCAGTTGATCCAACGGTTGCATGACGGCCGCATCGCCGCGGATCTGGTATGGCCCGTGTTTTTCGATCAGGCGGATGCCCTTGTCCTTGACGTTGCCGGCGACGATGCCGGAGAACGCACGGCGCAGGTTGGCGGCCAGTTCGTGGGCCGGCAGGTCGCGGCTCAGCTTGAGGTTGGCCATGTTTTCGTGGGTCGGGTCGAACGGACGCTGGAAACCTTCGTCGATCTTCAGCAGCCAGTTGAAATGGAACGCGTCGTTGCGTTCGCGGCGGAACTGTTTGACTGCCTTGAGGCCCTGGGTCATCTGCCGGGCGACTTCTGCCGGGTTGTCGATGATGATCTGGTAATGCTTCTTGGCGGCTTCGCCCAAGGTGGCGCCGACGAACGCGTCAAGCTGTTCGAGGTAGGGCGCGGCATGTTTCGGTCCGGTGAGGATGACCGGGAAGGGCAGGCCTTCGTTGTCCGGGTGCATCAGGATGCCGAGCAGGTAGAGGAACTCTTCGGCGGTACCGGCGCCGCCGGGGAAAATGATGATGCCGTGGCCGACGCGAACGAAGGCTTCCAGGCGCTTCTCGATGTCGGGCAGGATCACCAGCTCGTTGACGATCGGGTTCGGCGCTTCGGCGGCGATGATCCCCGGTTCAGTCAGGCCAAGGTAGCGCCCACCGTGGATACGCTGCTTGGCATGGGCGATGGTGGCGCCCTTCATCGGGCCTTTCATCACGCCAGGGCCGCAACCTGTGCAGACGTCCAGGCTGCGCAGGCCCAGTTCGTGGCCGACCTTCTTGGTGTATTTGTATTCTTCGGTGTTGATCGAGTGGCCGCCCCAGCACACAACGATCTTCGGCTCGACGCCGGGGCGCAGGGTGCGGGCGTTGCGCAGCAGGTGGAAGACATAATCGCTGATGCCCTGGGAGGTGCTCAGGTCGATGCGTTGGCTGTCGAGTTCGTTTTCGGTGTAGACGATGTCGCGCAGGGCGCTGAACAACATCTCACGGGTACTGGCAATCATTTCGCCGTCGACGAAGGCGTCGGCCGGGGCGTTCAGCAGTTCCAGGCGTACGCCGCGGTCTTGCTGGTGGATGCGGATTTCGAAGTCCTTGTAGGCTTCGAGGATGGTCTTGGCGTTATCGACGTGGGCGCCGGTGTTGAGGATGGCCAGGGCGCATTGGCGGAAGATGTCGTAGGTGCTGCCGGATCCGGCTTCGCTCAGTTGCTGGACTTCCCGTTGAGAGAGTGTTTCCAGGCTGCCTTTCGGGCTGACCGAAGCATTGATTACTTGTCGTTGGGTCATTCAATGATCCTTAAAACGATGCCATTCACGCGCAAACAACGAATGGCATCCGAATAGAGAGTATCCATGAAAGAAGATGGCACGAACTGCGCGGTCTCGCCACGTCCTCCTTTTGATGATGTATAGATGAAAAGGAGCCCCAGCATAGCTAAATCCGTCGCAGAGGCGATAATGGCCCGCGGTCTTTTTAACCTGTGACCTTTTTTACCATTGAAGCAAAGGAATCCCGACGTCATGTTCGAAATCCAGCCGATGAACGCCGACGACTATCGGCAGCGGACGCGGCGCAGCACGGTGATGATCGCGCTGATCTTCCTGGCGCTGGCGATGGCCCTGTCCACCGCGGCGGTGACCTTGTTCGGCGAGCCCGGAGGGGACAATCTGCGCTTCAACATCGGCGGGGTGTTCGCCGCGGTATTGATCATGGCCGGATTGATGCGCAAGGTGTTCTGGCACCAGGCGTGGATGGCGCCGGCGGTCTACAGCTGGCAGCTCAAGCGCAGCCTGATGAGCATCACCAACGTCATGCACCACCTCAAGGCTGCCGTGGAGGCGGGAGACCCGGACGCCATGAGGCTTCTGCGCTTCTATCACCTGGGATTGAGCCAGATGCATCAACTGGACGGTAACTCCAGCGATGATGCGCAATTACACCGGGATATGCAGGAGCATCAAGCGAGAATGGAAGCGCTGGGTATCGATACCCGGCAGACGCGACTTGACCCAGCCTGGCTGGACGCTTTAAAGGGCGCAGCGCGATAAGCAATGGAGAAAGCAAGGCCTTTATATTCGATTCAAGGAGCGAACGTCATGAGGCATCCATCCACTAACGGGCGTATCGAAAAAAACCGGTACGGTATCGCAAGGCTCAAGACTCGATCGGCCGTGACGCTGATGATTGCCGTCTGCCTGTCGATGGTGGTGATCGTGAGCTGGGAAACCTGGAACTCGCGCCAGTACCATCTGCATGACAAGGAAGTGGCGATGTCCAACCTTGCGCAGACCCTGGCCTCGCAGGCCCAGGCGGCGATCAAGCAAGCCGACACGCTGCTGTTCACCCTGGTCGATCGCCTGGAGAACGACGGAATCGAACAGGGTCGGCTCGATCGCCTGCAACGCTTGCTCCGCGCCCAGCGCAGTGAGTTGCGCCAGCTCCATGGGCTGTTCGTCTATGACGAAACCGGCAAATGGATCGCCAACTCCAATGGTGCCGAGGTGGGGGGCGCCAACAATTCCGACCGAGAGTATTTCATCTATCACCGCGATCATCCGGACCGCGGACCGCACATTGGCCCTTCGATCAAGAGCCGTTCCAGCGGCGAATGGATCATGACGGTGTCACGGCGGATCAATTATCCGGATGGCCGTTTCGCTGGCGTGGCCCTTGCCACCCTCTACCTCAGCCATTTCCTGCAGCTTTACGATGGCATCGACATGGGCGAGAACGGCGTGATCAACCTGATCGCCGACGATGCCAGCATCATCGTCCGTCGGCCGTTTCACGAAGCGGACATCGGTACCAGCCTGGCCAGGAGCCCGCTGTTCACCCGACTTTTGCCCCAGGGCAGTTCGGGGACGGCAACCGTCCGCTCGATCATGGATGGCGTGGAACGGGTCGTGGGTTTTCGCCGGGTCGAGGGTTACCCGCTGATCGTCTTTGCCGCGCTCAACAAGGATGAGGTGCTGGCCGGCTGGCGCCAGCAGTCCTTGCTCAGTGCGGGTATCGTCGCGCTGCTGCTCGGGGTACTGGGGGCGCTCGGCTATCGCCTGATCAGGTTGATGAAGAAGCAGGACCGCATCCAGGGGGATTTGCTCGGTACCCAGGAGAGGCTGCTTGAGCTCAATCGCAACCTTGAATTGCTGGCACTGGAGGACGCGCTCACGGGCCTGGCCAACCGACGCCAGTTCGACCTGTTCATCCAGGCGGAAATGAGCCGCGCCCGACACAACGTCACGGGGTTGGCCCTGCTGATGATCGATGTCGATCATTTCAAGCCGTTCAACGATCGCTATGGCCACTTGGCCGGCGATGAGTGTCTGCGCAAGATCGGTGCGATCATTACCGAGCACATCAAGCGCCCGGGCGATCTGGCTGCGCGCTTTGGCGGCGAGGAATTTGCCGTGGTGCTGCCGGGGACTGACTACGTTGGCGCATTCCTGCTGGCGGAGAAAATCCGTCATGCGGTGCAGGCCTGCGGCTTGCCGCACAGTGAAAGCCCTGATGGCAAGGTCACGGTCAGCGTGGGGGTTTGCGGCTACGATCCGGCGTCACAAGCCCAGACCGGCGAGCTCATCGGGGCGGCCGACAAGGCGCTGTACGTGGCCAAGGCCAGCGGACGGAACATGAGCGTGATCGCCAACTGAGGTTCAGGCAAAGCGGTCGTTGCCTTGTACCAGTCGGGTGCAAAGGTACGACTGCTTGAGCTTTTCCAGCCACCAGCCCAGCGCCCGCCCGTCGTGATCGCCGCGCCAGCCGGCATACAGGATGTTCGGTTCGCGCGGGTCTGCCATCTGCTTTTCAACCAGCGAGCCATTGCGCAGTAACGAGCCGACCCGGTGCCTGGGCAGCCAGCCCACACCGAGGCTGTCGCACTGGGCGAGGATTTTCGCGCGCATGCTCGGCACGGCCAGCACCGACTGGCCCCCCGAGACGCCGTAGGTACTGCCTTCGCTGGCCCGCGACGAGTCGGCCACGACAATCGCCCGGTGCTGCGCCACCTCGGCGCGGCTGATCGGTTCCCTGGCCTTGGCCAGCGGGTGCCTGGGCGAGACGGCGAACACCCATTCCATTTCCCCCAGTTGCATCCAGCGCAGGGACGCGATGGCCGGCGGTTCGTTGGTGGCGCCGATGATCAGGTCCGCGCGGCCTTCACGCAGGGCCTCCCAGACACCCCGGAGCACTTCCTGGGTGATGCGCAGCGGTACGCCGGAACCCAGTGCATCGAATTCGTGGATGACCGGGATCAGTGTCTCGAACTCCAGTAGTTCATCGGTGACGATCCACAGTCGACTCTCCCAGCCACTGGCCACTTGCTGCACCCGCTGGGTCAGGCGCGAGACGTCTTGCAGCAGTCGGGCCGCTTCGTTGACCAATAATTCACCGGCCGGGGTGAGTTGCAGGCGGTAGCGCCGGCGATCGAACAGCAAGGCATCGAAGCGTTCTTCCAGTTGCCGCGCGGCATAGGACACCGTAGAGGGCGCCTTGCCGAGGTAGGCCGCGGCCCGCGACAGGCTGCCGGTTTCGCGGATCGCTTGCAGCAGCGTCAGGTCGTCAGTCGACAGCATGGGCCGAGTCCTCGGTTTGACGGGAGTTACAATAGTCGTTGGCGTTTTCTGTGCCGGAACAATCGCAGATAGACCAGTACGTTCACCAGCAGTACCACAGCGCCCAGCCCCAACTGGATGGCCGGTGTCAGCCCCGCCGGGTAAATGATCGGCCACACGTAATGTTCGATGAAACCCGCGCCGTAGCCGCTTTGCCCTGCGGCCTGGCGCATGCTGTTTTCCCAGCGTGTCAGCGGGCAGGGCAGGTGGAAAACCTCCACCGCCACGCCCCAAATGGCGGCGGGCAGGTGCCACGGCATCACGCGCGGCCATTTGAGAACCAGCAGCCCGCCGCCCACCACGAACACAATGAACGCCAGGTGCAACAGCACCAGGCCATCGGCGGCGATTCGATAGAGCATGTCGACCCCCCCCTGGCGCGTCAGTCCAATCGTTGCATGGTACTCGGGCGGCTGCCGGGCGTTCTATCGATTGTCGCTGCCCAGCGCGCTGAGCACCTTTTTTAAACGCGTGCCCATGGCAGCGCTGCTGGGTTGCATCGGTGCGCGTAGCTCATCGCCGATCAAGCCTTGCAGGGCCAGCGCGGTTTTCACCGGTGCGGGGTTGGGTTCGATAAACAAGCTCTGGATCAGCGGCAGCAGCTGGAAGAACGTGGCACGGCCGGCCGCCATTTGGTGGTCGCGAATCTGTCGGTACAACGCCACGAAGCGCTCGGGGTGGACGTGCGCCGACGCGGCAATCGCGCCCTTGGCGCCCAGGCACAGGGCATTGAAGATCTGGTTGTCTTCACCGCACAGCACGTCGACCTTGCCGCTGGCCAGCAATGCCAGGGTGTTACCGAGGTTGCCGCCACAGTCCTTGATCGCGACGATTCGCTCGTGGGCGACGATGTTGAGCAAGGTGGCCTGGTCGAAGGTCACACCGGTGCGGTAGGGAATGTCGTACAGGATCAGCGGCACGCTGGAGGCGTCGGCGACCGTCTGGAAAAAGGCTTCGAGCCCGGCCTGGGACGGCCGGATGTAATACGGCGGCGGCACCAGCAGGCCGGCCACCGGGCGCTTGAGAATCTCGGCCTGAAAGTGCAGCAGCTCGATCAGGTTGTTGCCGGCCAGGCCCATGGCGACCTGTTGGGCAGGCACTTGTTCCAGCACCGCATCGAGCACCGCCAACTGCTCGTGCTTGCTCATCGCCGCCGGCTCGCCGGTGGTGCCACAGACAATCAGACCGTCGACGCCGTTTTCCAGCAGATGACTGACCAGCCGGCGCAAGCCGATGAAATCGATGGCGCCATTGTGGAACGGCGTGACGAGGGGAACCCAGATACCTTGAAACGATGACATGCACTTTCTCCTGATGGTTGACCGATGTCGTCACCGTCAGAAGCGCAGGAGGAAGTAAGCAAGGGGAGGGTGGTCCGTCGCGCTCAATGTCCTGTCAGCTCATCTGACGGGACAGCGCGCCCCGGTCACATGAGCGACTGTTTCTTCGATTTGAGGGTGCGCGCAACACGAGCCTGGGCCTTGGCAGTCAAGCCAATGACACAAGCGTCGAGATTGAAGGTTGCGGACATCTTAGTTTACACCCTGAATGAGGCGCCCAGTTTTAAAAGCCGGCGGGTAGTTTGTCAATCAGGAAAATGCAGCGTCGTCATGTTGGGTACCACAACCGCACTGCAACCAGCACAAGTGCGCAAGATTGTTCAAGCCATCAGCCGTGAGTGCTGGCAAAGTCTCGGGTCTTTCCCTGGTTGCAGAGCGTTATGTCCAACTCACTCATGCCGCGCAGCGCATTCCTGCGTGGCGCCGTGGCGATCATGCCGTTATCCCTGGCGACGGCGCCCTGGGGCCTGCTCGCCGGTTCCATGGCCATCGAAGCCAATCTCACACCGCTGCAAGGCCAGGGCTTGTCGAGCATCGTGTTTGCCGGCGCCGCGCAATTGGTCGCCATTGGCATGCTCAAGGGCGGGGCGGGGATCTTTTCGATCCTGCTGACCACCTTGCTGCTCACCTCCCAGCATCTGCTCTACGGCATGAGCCTGCGTTCGGTGATCTCGCCGTTGCCGGGGCGCTGGCGCGCGGGCCTGGGCTTTTTGCTCACCGATGAACTGTTCGCCCTGGTCAGCCAGCACGACAGGCAGCAGTTCAATCGCTGGTACGCGCTGGGTGTGGGCCTGACGTTCTACATCGCCTGGAACCTCTTCACCCTGGCGGGCATCGTGCTGGGCAGCAGCATCCCGGGCCTGGAGCACCTGGGGCTGGACTTCTCCATCGCGGCCACCTTCATCGCCCTGATCACCCCGGTGGTGCGCAACGTGCCGACTGTGGTCTGTGTCGCGGTCGCGCTGTTTTGCTCGGTACTGTTCAGCTACTGGCAATGGGGCTCGGCCCTGGTGCTGTCGGGACTGGCAGGCATGACCGCCGGTTTTATCTGCAACAAATTCCAGGGAGCGCGCACATGATGGTCTGGGCAGTGATTATCGGCATGGGCGTGCTGGTGTTTCTCAACCGCTATGTGTTCCTCGAACCGCGCCTGCCGGTGCGTCTGAGCAGCAATGCCCGGCAGTTCCTCGGCTTCGCCGTGCCTGGCATGTTGACCGCGATCTGTGGCCCTATCGTGTTCATGCCGGACAAGCAACTGAACCTGCAATGGGACAACCCCTACCTGATCAGCTCGCTGGTGGCCGTCGGCCTGGTGCTGTACACCCGCAACACCTTGCTCAGCATGCTGTTGAGCATGGGCTTTTTCTTTTTGCTGCGCTGGTGGCAGTGAGCCGGGCACACGAAATTGTTCTACGCTTGAAGTTGATGACCGATCCCTTTTCAGGAAGAGAGGTGAGCACATGGCAACAGAGCAAAAACAACCGGATTCGGACGTAGACGAGGATGAACCGACCGAAGAAGAAATCGAACAGCAGAAGCGTTCGACACCGGACTGGAAACATCCCGACGATGGCAAGGAATTGTCGGAACCTGACCGCAAGTTCTGAGCGACCTGCGAACATCGTAACTGCTGTAGGAGCGAGCTTGCTCGCGAAAAACTCGATGACGCCGTGGGGCATCTGGTACCCCGCGTCATCGTTGACGACCCTCGCGAGCAAGCTCGCTCCTACGGTGGCAAATCGGTTGAGATTATTCCAGCAACGGTGGGTACTCGGGGTGCGTGGCTCGATAACCCAGGTTCTTGTCGATCCAGGCGTTCAGTTCGTTGACCATCACCGGGGGCTTTCCCGGATAGCTCTCGAGGATTGAACTCAGGATCTCTTTGATATTGGGGATTGAAAGTAAGTTACGGGTTTGTATGTACTGGCCGATGAAACAGTCGAGTTGGTAGTGCTCAGTCTTTGTAAGATAAATGCACGCCAGACTCGCGACTTGATTACTTGTAAAATCGTCGCGCAATTGAATTCTCTGCAAGGCTTGGTGTATGGGATTTCCTTAATTGTTGACTCTTTGGTCAATCTGGTATGCCACTCGGAAATGCGGCGCGAATCCTAGCGGCAGTGTTAACAAATGTATGTAAGCGCCTGTAGTTGTCTGACAAGCGGTGAAAGTATCAAAGTGCCATGTTTCTACAGGTGATTATTCCTTCAGAACATCAATCAACCCAGGCCCCTGATTCCTGACGTTCCCTACGGCCTTGTCGACCCTGTACCACTCAAAAGCATCACTGTCTTCCCCCTGTAGAAGCGCCATCTGTTCGGCACGTTCCCTGGGCGTCGCCGGGTCCAGCCATTCCCGAGCAAGTTCTGCGTTGAACACCACCGGTCGGCGGTCATGGACGTCCAGCATGCCGCCCGCGCTATCGGCGGTGATGATGACAAAGCCGTCGTCGTCCCTGGGCGCTGCACCGCCCTCCGGGAATTGCCCGATCGCCGCACAGAAGATCGGCCCTTGGTCGCGCCGACGAATCAGCCAGGGCCGCCTCGTGCCGTCCCCGGCATCGACCCATTCGAACCAGTTGTCGACCGGGCAGATGGCACGATGGGGCCAGATCGCGCGAAAGAACGGGCCGTGGGCGACTTTCTCGACCCGGGCATTGATCGGCGCCGCGCGATCCTTCGCCCAGTGCGGGCGCCAGCCCCAGCGCTGCGAGTCGGCGTGCAGGCCGTCATTCTCCAGGTGCAACAGCGCGAGCTGGGTGGTGGGCGCGGCGTTGTAGCGCCCCAGCGGCTGATCGCCGACCTGGTTGAGCAAGGCATCGGGAATGCTCAACACCGCCACGAAGTCATGGATGCCCCGGTATTGCGACAATCGTCCACACATCGATCGAACCCTCCTGCTGGCTTGTTGAGCATAGATGTTTGAAATGATGCAGAGGTGGCAAGTCAGATCACCGCAGAGCTGGCCAGCGCACCGATCATCGATCATTCGTTCCAGCAGGCCCTGGCGAACTGAGCCAACACCCGGGCGAGCGCCGGAACCAAACACTGTGTACCTTATCCAACCTCGGCCCGCCGCTCTGTGCGGGCCGGCGAAGGTTGAAAGGGTCTGCCCCAAGGCGAAACATGAAACAGTTGTTCAAGGTTCTATCGGTGTGCGCCCTGGCAGTCGGCCTGCTGGGTTGTATCGCCGCGCCCATTGAAATGACGCCGCAAACCGAACAGGCTTTGCGCACGCAACCACCGATCCGCTTTTTGCTGACGTTCGACGATGGCCCCAGCGCCTCGAGTTTCTGGAACCCGACCGAGACCGTGCTCGACAGCCTGGCGATCAATGCGCTGCAACCGGGCATCAAGGCGGTGTTTTTCGTCCAGACCCGCGCCCCACGGGCCGGCAACAGTGATATCGGGCGGGCGGTCATGCATCGCGAACGCGATGCCGGGCATATCCTGGCCTTCCACACGGCCACGCCTTCGCACACCAATCACCGTTCGCTCGACGATCAGGCGCTGGAGCAGGCGCTCACCGAGGGTTGTGCCGACATCGCCGCGATCACAGGTGCGCCGCCGACCCTGTTGCGTCCGCCATTCTGGAGCTATGACAAACGCACGTTCGCCGCGTACCAGCAGCATGGCCTGCATGTGCTGCTGACCGACCTGAGCGCCAACGACGGCAAGATCTGGGGCTTCAACGCCAGCCCCCGGCGCCGCGCCCACATGCTGCGTTCGCTGTCCGAAGTGCGCGAGCGCATTGCCCGCGGCGAGCTGCCGGTGGTGGACGGGGTGATTCCGGTGGTGGTGACCTTCCACGACCTCAATCGCTATACCGCCCGGCATACCCGCGAATACCTGCAGATCCTGCTCGACAGTGCCCGGGCGACGGGTGTGAGCACCGCTCCTGTGCCGTTTTACGACGACACCGCCGCGCTGCAACGGGCCGCCATGGCGCGTACGCTGCGCGACAGTTCACAGCCGGCGCAACTGCCGGGCATCTGGAACTGGATCTGGAAAGACAACAGCCATTGAACAAAGGCTGGAAAATGAGAAGCAGATAACATTAATCACTGCAGCAGAATCGGAGAATCGCCTCTATTCTCATTGGGTCCGTTTCGATCAATTGCCACGGAGGCATCGGCCATGGTTCCCATTTCAGTGCTTTGCAACATCGTAGAGTCCGGTTTCGAGCCCCTGGCTTGCGAGTGCACGGAGAGCGGCGGGCTGCTGCGCATCGAGGTCTTTGAGCCCGCCAGCGGGCAAGTCAAGTTGATGATCGCCGGTGTATCGACCGAGCAGTTGACCAGCGTACGGACCATTTCCGACTTTATCGCTGAATTGCGCACCGAGATCAGCGCCGGGCGCCGGGCTTTTGCCGGTTGAGGCTCGGCGCTACAAGGGCGTGATTGTCTGGGGCAACAGGTCGTCGATCACCCGCAAGCAATGATTCAACCCTGGTGACACGTCGCCCACCCGCCGGCTGAGAATGATCGGCGAGGTGGCGTTGTCTTCCAGCAGCGGGGTGAAACCGATGTCGTCGCGGTGCACCAACTGCACCGAGGCTGGCACCAGCGTGATCCCGATCCCGGCTCCCACCAACCCGATCGCCGTTTGCAGCTCATTGGTCCATTGCGCCACATGGATGCTCACCCCATAGGATTCGAACAGCGCGATCACGTGGTCGGCATAGCTGGGGCGCGGGTTGCCGGGGTACAGCACGAAGGGCTCCCGGGCCAGGTCGCGCAGGCTCACGGGGCCAGCCAGCAGCGGGTGCCCGGCGGGGAGGGCAGCCACCAGACGGTCTTCGGTGAGCACGCTCTGGATGATGGCCGGATCGTCGATGCGAATGCGACCGAAGCCGACATCGATGCGCCCCGCCTTGAGCGCCTGGACCTGCTGCAACGTGGTCATCTCCGACAGCCCGAGTTCCAGCTCCAGCGGTTCTCCGCTGCGCAAGCGGCGAATCAGTTGCGGCAGTACGCCGTACAGCGTCGATGGCGCAAAGCCGATCCCCAGCCAGGTCTTCTCCCCCAGGCCAATGCGCCGCGTGTTGTCGCAGACCTTGTGCAACTGGTCGAGCAGGGCGGTCGAGTGCTCATGGAAAAACCGTCCGGCGTCGGTCAGCCTCAGCGGCCGGCCACGCTCGAGCAGCATCACCCCCAGTTCATCCTCCAGTTGCTGGATCTGCCGGCTCAAGGGCGGCTGGGCGATGTGCAGCCGTTCAGCGGCGCGGGTGAAATTGAGGGTTTGAGCCAACACCTGAAAGTAACGTAGGTGACGCAGTTCCATGGAGCCTCCGGATCTTCAGCGGTTGCATACCTTCAAGGTATCAAGCCAGACCAATTCTATATTGGCCGCCCGGAAAAAGCCGTATGAGAATCGGGCCCAGAACTTCAAGAACCTGACGGGTATCGAAATGCTTGCTACAGCCATTGAATCGATCGAGACGATTATCGTCGATCTGCCGACCATCCGCCCGCACAAGCTGGCGATGCACACCATGCAGAACCAGACCCTGGTGGTCATTCGCGTGCGCTGCGCCGATGGCATCGAAGGTATCGGCGAATCCACCACCATTGGTGGCCTGGCCTATGGCAACGAAAGCCCCGACAGCATCAAGACCAACATCGACAAGCACTTCGCACCGCTGTTGATCGGCCAGGACAGCGCCAATGTCAACGCGGCGATGTTGCGCCTGGAGCGCAGTATCCGTGGCAACACCTTCGCCAAATCCGGCCTGGAAACCGCGCTGCTCGACGCCCAGGGCAAGCGCCTTGGCCTGCCAGTCAGCGAATTGCTGGGCGGTCGCGTGCGTGACTCGCTGCCCGTGGCCTGGACCCTGGCCAGTGGCGATACCGAGAAGGACATCGCCGAAGCGGAAAAAATGCTCGACCTGCGCCGCCATCGCATCTTCAAACTGAAAATCGGTGCCGGCGAAGTCAATCGCGACCTGGCCCACGTGATCGCGATCAAGAAAGCCCTCGGCGATCGCGCGAGCGTCAGGGTCGACGTCAACCAGGCATGGGACGAAGCGGTGGCCTTGCGTGCCTGCCGGGTCCTGGGAACCAACGGCATCGACCTGATCGAACAGCCGATCTCGCGTAACAACCGCGCTGGCATGGCACGCCTGAATGCCATGAGCCCGGCGCCGATCATGGCCGACGAATCCATCGAGTGCGTGGAAGACGCCTTCAACCTGGCGCGCGAAGGCGCGGCCTCGGTGTTTGCCCTGAAGATCGCCAAGAACGGCGGCCCGCGCGCCGTGTTGCGCACCGCCTCGATCGCCGAAGCGGCCGGTATCGCCCTGTACGGCGGCACCATGCTCGAAGGCGGGATCGGCACCATGGCCTCGGCCCATGCTTTCGTCACCCTGAACAAACTGGCGTGGGACACCGAGCTGTTCGGTCCGCTGCTGCTGACCGAGGACATTCTCAGTGAGCCGCTGGTCTATCGCGATTTCGAACTGCATGTACCCAACACGCCGGGTCTGGGCCTGAGCCTGGATGAGGAGCGCCTGGCGTTCTTCCGTCGCGACAAGACTATTCATCAAGCCTGAGGAGAGCATTATGCTGTTCCACGTAAAAATGACCGTGAACCTGCCGGTCGACATGAATCCTGAAGCGGCGGCCAAGCTCAAGGCCGACGAAAAGGCCCTGGCCCAGCGCCTGCAAGAGCAGGGCAAGTGGCGTCACCTGTGGCGCATCGCCGGCCACTATGCCAACTACAGCGTGTTCGATGTCGACAGCGTCCAGGAGCTGCATGACCTGCTGATGCAACTGCCGCTGTTTCCGTACATGGCCATCGAGATCGACGCGATGTGCCGGCATCCTTCTTCCATCCGTGACGATGACCGCTGAGCCCAGCCTGTCCAGCGCGCTACGCTAATAATTACAAGATGAGGAACCCAGAATGAACGTCAAGATTTCCCACACTGCCGAAGTCCAGAAATTTCTCGAAGAGGCCAGCGGCCTGCACAATGATGCCGGCAGCCCACGCACCAAGGCCTTGATCTACCGCATCCTGCGTGACTCGGTGAACATCATCGAAGACCTGGCGGTAACCCCGGAAGAGTTCTGGAAAGCGGTCAACTACCTGAACGTGCTGGGTGCACGCCAGGAAGCCGGGCTGGTGGTGGCCGGTCTCGGCCTGGAGCACTACCTCGACCTGCTGATGGACGCCGAAGACGAGCAGGCCGGCAAGTCCGGCGGCACCCCGCGCACCATCGAAGGCCCGCTGTACGTGGCCGGTGCACCGCTGTCCCAGGGCGAAGCGCGCCTGGACGACGGTGTCGATCCAGGTGTGACCCTGTTCATGCAAGGTCGCGTGTTCAACACCGCCGGCGAACCCCTGGCCGGTGCCGTGGTGGACGTGTGGCACGCCAACACCGGTGGTACCTACTCGTACTTCGACCCAACGCAATCGGAATTCAACCTGCGTCGCCGCATCGTCACCGACGCCGAAGGCCGCTACCGTTTCCGCAGCATCGTGCCGTCGGGCTACGGCTGCCCACCGGATGGTCCGACCCAGCAACTGCTCGATCAACTGGGCCGTCATGGCCAGCGCCCGGCGCACGTGCACTTCTTCATTTCCGCGGCGGATCATCGCCACCTAACGACCCAGATCAACCTGGATGGCGAGAAGTACCTGCATGACGACTTCGCCTACGCCACCCGTGACGAGCTGATCGCCAAGATCACTTTCAGCGACGATCAACAGCGCGCGGCGGCCCATGGTGTCAGCGGTCGTTTTGCCGAAATCGAATTCGATTTCACCCTGCAGTCGTCCGCCCAGCCGGAAGAGCAACAGCGCCACGAGCGGGTTCGCGCACTGGAAGACTGATCGCACGACCCTGTGGGAGCGAGCCTGCTCGCGAAGACGGAGTCAGCGTCAACATCAATGTTGACTGACATTCCGCTTTCGCGAGCAGGCTCGCTCCCACATGGGTTTCGGTTAGCTGTCTGGAAAATCTCTGGCGACTGATGCAGTGTTCTAGAATGGCTCGATGCAATCCATAATAACAATGAGAGTGACCCGATAATGCAAACTCAACTGTTGAGTCAGCGCAGCAGAGTATTCGACCATGCCGACCCCTACGCGGTGTCGGGCTACGTCAATCAGCACGTCGGTAATCACTGCATCCTCATGCCCCGCGCCGGTCGCCCCCTGGCCAGCCTCGATCATCGTAAATTCGCCAGTCTCGACCTGTGCCGCATCAGCTACGGTGCCAGTGTGCGCGTGACGTCCGGCGCGCTGGATAGCATCTACCACCTGCAAGTGCTGCTGCGCGGCAACTGCCTGTGGCGTGGTCACGGCCAGGAACACTACTTCGCCCCCGGCGAACTGTTGCTGATCAACCCCGACGATCCGGTGGACCTGACGTATTCTGCCGATTGCGAAAAATTCATCCTCAAAGTCCCGACCCGCTTGTTCGAGTCCGTCTGCGATGAGCAGCGCTGGCGCTATCCGGGGCAGGGCGTGCGGTTCCTGGAAAACCGTTATCAGCTCGATGAACTGGAAGGATTCGTCAACCTGCTGGCAATGATCTGCCAGGAGGCCGAGTCCACCGAGCAGATTCCCAGGGTGCAGGAACATTACACGCAGATCATCGTCAGCAAGATGCTCAGCCTGATGAAAACCAATGTCTGCCGCCTTGAACTGGGCTCGCAGACGTCGACCTTCGAGGCGATTGCCGATTACATCGCCAATAACCTCAAGCAGGACATCGACAGCGAAGAACTGGCGCGCCAGGCGCACATGAGCCTGCGTTCGCTGTACGGCCTGTTCGAACGCAACGCCGGCGTGACGCCGAAAAACTACCTGCGCCAGAAACGTCTGGAGCGCATCAACGCCTGCCTGAGCGACCCGACCTGCAACGTGCGCAACGTTACCGAGGTGGCGATGGACTACGGCTTCCTGCACCTGGGCCGGTTCTCCGACAGCTACCGCAAGCAGTTCGGCGAGTTGCCGTCCGACACCCTCAAGCGCCGCCACTGAGTCAACCCGACCCCCTGTAGGAGCTGGCTTGCCAGCGAAGGCGGCGTATCAGGCGACATTGAAGTTGCCTGACCCACCGCTTTCGCTGGCAAGCCAGCTCCTACAAGGGGGGGCGGTGTCCATCCCAAGCCCCTGCACAAAACGGATAAAGGTCTGCACCCCGCGGATAGTCCGCCCCATCGCCCCGTCCTAGCATGACCCCTGCCTGAACAATAACAATGGAGGCGGCGGCCATGACCCTGCGACCTGAATATTTGCAATCCCTGCTTGAAGACGACCCAGAGCAGGGCATCTATCGCTGCAAGCGCGAGATGTTCACCGACCCCCGGTTGTTCGATCTGGAGATGGAACACATCTTCGAAGGCAACTGGCTGTACCTGGCGCACGAAAGCCAGATCCCCAACATCAACGATTTCTACACCACCACCATGGGGCGCCAGTCGATCTTCATCGCGCGCAACAAGGAGGGCGTGCTGAACGCGTTCATCAACGCTTGCAGTCATCGCGGCGCGACCCTGTGCCGGCATAAATCCGGCAACAAAAGCTCGTACACCTGCCCGTTCCACGGCTGGACGTTCAACAATTCCGGCAAGCTGCTCAAGGTCAAGGACCCGGCCAACGCGGGCTACCCGGCGAGCTTCAACTGCGAAGGCTCCCACGACCTGACCAAAGTCGCGCGTTTCGAGTCCTATCGCGGCTTCCTGTTCGGCAGCCTCAAGGCTGATGTGGTGCCGCTGGTCGAGCACCTGGGCGAGTCGGCGAAGATCATCGACATGATCGTCGACCAGTCCGCCGACGGCCTGGAAGTGCTGCGCGGTTCTTCCAGCTACATCTACGAAGGCAACTGGAAACTCACCGCCGAAAACGGTGCCGACGGTTATCACGTCAGCTCCGTGCACTGGAACTACGCAGCCACCCAGAACCAGCGCAAACAGCGCGAAGCCGGTGACACCAACCCGACCATGAGCGCCGGTAGCTGGGCCAAGCAGGGCGGTGGTTTTTACTCCTTCGACAAAGGCCACATGCTGCTCTGGACCCGCTGGGCCAACCCCGAGGACCGTCCACTGTACGAACGTCGCGACGAGCTCGCCCAGGACTTCGGCAAGGCCCGCGCCGACTGGATGATCGAGAACTCGCGCAACCTGTGCCTGTACCCCAACGTGTACCTGATGGACCAGTTCAGCTCGCAGATCCGTATCGCCCGGCCGATCTCGGTCAACCGCACGGAGATCACCATCTATTGCATCGCCCCCAAAGGCGAAAGCGACCACGCGCGTTCGAGCCGGATTCGTCAGTACGAAGATTTCTTCAACGTCAGCGGCATGGCCACGCCGGACGACCTGGAAGAATTCCGCTCCTGCCAGACCAGCTACCAGGGCAGCGTCACCACCTGGAACGACATGTCCCGTGGCGCCGAGCACTGGATCGAAGGCGCTGACGAGGCGGCCAAGGAAATCGACCTGCACCCGCTGCTCAGCGGCGTGCGTACCGAAGACGAAGGCCTGTTCGTGCTCCAGCACAAGTACTGGCAGCAGACCATGCTCAAGGCCCTGGCGGCCGAGCAGTCGAAACTGATCGCCGTGGAGGACGTGCAATGACCCTTTCCTATGAAGCGGTGCGCGACTTCCTCTATCGTGAAGCACGCTACCTCGACGACCGCCAGTGGGACGAATGGCTGGAAATGTACGCCCCCGACGCGACGTACTGGATGCCGTCCTGGGACGACAACGACGAACTGACCGAGGACCCGCAGCGGGAAATCTCGTTGATCTGGTACGGCAACCGCACGGGCCTGGAAGACCGCGTGTTCCGCATCAAGACCGAGCGTTCCAGTGCCAGCGTGCCGGACACCCGCACGTCCCACAACATCAGCAACATCGAGCTGCTCGAACAAGCCGACGGCCTGTGCAAGGTGCGCTTCAACTGGCACACCCTGAGCTTTCGCTACAAGACCGTCGACAGCTATTTCGGCAGCAGTTTCTACACCCTCGACGTGCGCGGTGAAAACCCGCTGATCAAGGCCAAGAAAGTGATCCTGAAGAACGACTACGTTCGCCAGGTCATCGATGTTTACCACTTGTGAGGCAGCCGTCATGACCCATTCCATTGCGTTCAATTTCGAAGACGGCGTCACCCGGTTCATCGACGCCAATGCCGGCGAAACCGTGGCCGATGCCGCTTACCGCCAGGGCATCAATATTCCGCTGGACTGCCGCGACGGCGCCTGCGGCACCTGCAAGTGCTTTGCCGAAGCGGGCAGCTACGATCTGGGTGAGGAATACATCGAAGATGCCCTCAGCCCCGAAGAGGCCGGGCAGGGTTATGTCCTGACCTGCCAGATGCGCGCCAAGAGCGATTGCGTGGTGCGGGTGCCGGTGTCCTCGGATGTCTGCCGTACAAGCCAGGCCAGCTATGACGCCACCATCAGCGCCGTGCGCCAGTTGTCCGACAGCACCATCGCCCTGTCGATCAAGGGCGAGTCCTTGAGCAAACTGGCGTTCCTGCCAGGTCAGTATGTGAACCTGGGCGTTCCCGGCAGCGAGCAGACCCGCGCCTATTCGTTCAGTTCGCTGCAGCGCGACGGTGAAGTCAGCTTCCTGATTCGCAACGTGCCTGGTGGCCTGATGAGCAGCTTCCTTACCGGCATGGCCAAGGCCGGCGACAGCATGAGCCTGGCAGGTCCTTTGGGCAGTTTTTATCTGCGCGATATCCGTCGGCCGTTGTTGCTGCTGGCCGGCGGCACCGGGCTGGCGCCGTTCACCGCGATGCTGGAGAAGATCGCCGAGCAGGGCAGTGAGCACCCGCTGCACCTGATCTACGGCGTGACCAACGACTTCGACCTAGTGGAACTCGACCGCCTGGAAGCCTTCGCCGCGCGCATCCCCAACTTCACCTACAGCGCCTGCGTGGCCAACCCGGACAGCCAGCACCCGCGCAAGGGCTACGTGACCCAGCATATCGAGCCCGGGCACTTGAACGACGGCGACGTCGATGTGTACCTGTGCGGTCCGCCGCCGATGGTCGAGGCGGTCAGCCAGTTCATTCGTGAGCAGGGCATTGCGCCGGCCAATTTCTACTATGAGAAATTCGCCGCCAGCGCGGCCTGAGACCCAGAAAACCCACGAGGTACACATGAACAGATTCCACGACAAAGTCGCGCTGATCACCGGGGCTGCACAAGGTATCGGTCGGCGCGTTGCCGAGCGCATGGCCGCTGAAGGCGCGAAGCTGATCCTGGTCGATCGCTCCGACCTGGTGTTCGAGGTGCAGGAGCAATTGGCCCTGCACAGCCAGGTCCTGGCCCTGACCGCCGACCTTGAGCAATACGAGGAATGCAATCGGGTCATGCAAGCGGCCGTCGAGCGTTTTGCTCGTCTCGATGTGCTGGTCAATAACGTCGGCGGGACCATCTGGGCCAAGCCGTTCGAGCACTACGAAGCGTCGCAGATCGAGGCCGAGGTGCGCCGTTCGCTGTTTCCGACCCTGTGGTGCTGCCATGCCGCCTTGCCGTACATGCTGGAGCAGGGCAGTGGTGCGATCGTCAACGTGTCGTCGATCGCCACCCGCAGCGTCAACCGTGTGCCCTACGGTGCAGCCAAGGGCGGGGTGAACGCGCTGACCGCTTGCCTGGCGTTCGAAACCGCCGGTCGTGGTGTCCGGGTCAATGCCACTGCCCCCGGCGGCACCGAAGCACCGCCACGGCGAGTGCCGCGCAACGCGGCCGAGCAGACTGAGCAAGAGAAGGACTGGTACCAGCAGATCGTCGATCAGACCCTCGATAGCAGCTTGATGAAGCGCTACGGCACCCTCGACGAGCAGGCCGCTGCGATTCTGTTCCTGGCCAGCGACGAGGCGTCCTACATCACCGGCATGGTCATGCCGGTGGGCGGTGGCGACCAGGGCTGAAGCGCGAGGCCTAAAGGCGACGTCGAAATGCGCTGATGATTCGCAGCGTGGCGTCGCTGGGGTTGAGGTTCTGCACCGAGTCCAGCGGGAACCAGAGGCAATCGAAGATCTCGTTTTGCGGTCGCGCCTGATCCGGACTCGACAACGATGCTTCGTAGACATGGTGTCGGGTACCCCCCGATTCCAGTTCCATCAGGTACAGCATATCGTCGGCACCCAGTCCGGTTTCTTCCTGCAACTCGCGCGCGGCGGCATCCTGCGCGGTCTCACCGGGTTCAACCTTGCCGCCGGGCAACATCCAGCGACTCCTGGGCTTGCGCACCATGAGGACGTGCCGGTCTTGCTCGCAAATGACGGTTGCGCGTACTTTCATTTGTAAGTTCAATCCAGGGCTGTCACAAAATGGTAACAAAAATGCAATATACGGGCCGCAACCCATTGCCTGTTTCCTGGACATTTGGAGTTGCATAGTTGTCTAAAAGTGCAATCCCGTTGCCGCAGTCCTGATTCGACGTCTGGTCGGCATCTTCACGGCAGGGGGTGTAAGGTAGGCAAGTCAATCCTGATCACTGCCAAGGTGGAGGTGACTATGAGCGTTCCGATGTTGAACAAGATGCACATGAACGGTTACGACGTACTAAGTGTGAATAACGGCCCGTGGCGCGTCTGCACCCAAGGCGACCGGCTTGGCTCGTTTGCCAGTCGGGAAGAAGCGCTGGCTTTTGCGGCTGCGCTGCCTGGTTATAAAGCCCGTTCAAACAAGCCTCGCAATCAGCAAGCGACATGAAGGCAGGTGCAAAGCCCCGGTTCACCGGGGCTTTTTCTTTAGGATAACGACGCGATAGCCGTCGCTGCTGCGGGACGGTTGCCTTGCTCATCCCGGTCTCGACCTTTGCCACCAGCGGCTGATCCTGATAGACCTGCGAATCGGTGCTGCAGCCCGCCAGCACCGTGACCAGTGCCTTGTTCACGGCATGACACCCGCTATTTATCCTTGTTTCGACTGATGATCTTGGCCTTCACTTCCTCGGCATAACCCGACAGCCGTTGTTCATCGCCCTGGAACAAATCGCACAGGCGCCTCACGGCTTCTGCGTCGACATCGTTGCCCGACAGGCGCAGTTGTTCGGCGATGCGCAGCAGCTCTACCGCCGACCAGCGCAGGTCCGATGCCAGCCCTTGCAGATCACGCCGAAGCGTCTGTTCATGTTCGTTGAGCCACATGATGATCTCCCGTAAGGTTGTGCTACCCAATTTTAGACCCTATCCCGTGGCGGGGCGTTGTGTTCGTCTGATGCCAAAGGGCTACCTTCGGTCGGGAATTTTGCGCGGTCCGGAAGATTGGCCGTCGTTTGCTGTCGTAGTGAAGTGCCGACATTTTACCAGGGCAGGGTCCGTTCAAAATGACGACAACCGATGACTTCCGGGCGCATGCCCAGGCACTGAAAGCCGATCTGGATGCGGCCACCAGCGAGATGATGAATCTCATTTCCGGGCACCAGTTCAGCGGGCCGGAGTGGGAGAGGGTCAGTCAATGGCAGCACGACGCCTTCGAACGATGGACGACCTATCTCAACAAGCGCTCCTACCCGGATCCCGGCGATAACGGCATGAGCCCTTGAGGCTCGATGCAACAAAATGGCTGTCAGTGCGACAACAGGCTACATTTTATTTTTTCAGGTTTAAGGATGTTTCATGAGTCGAATGTTGATGGGGGGAGTGGTAATGGCGTTGTTGTCGGGGTGTTCGTTGCCGGCGTCCCTGGTGCCAGGGGAGCCGAACTACAACAAGCCGAGCGACAAGGTACCCAAGGACGTCGCCGCGTGTGTATTGCCGGCATGGCAAAAGGATGTATCCAAGACGACTCAGACATCGATTTCCAATGGCTACCGGATCACCGCGCCGAGCATCATAACGGCCGATGAGGTGCTGGATATCGTCAAGTACAAGGATGGCAGCCGGGTTTCGCTTTACCAGGGGCCGCCTTGGGCAAAGTCAGCGGCAATGCGCCAGGCAGTGCGGGACTGCCTGTAGGGGTTAGTCGCCTATCTCGGTGACCTTGATTAGCTGAGCGTCATTGTCCTGGGCATTGGCGGTACCTTTCTTTTCCCGCCGATCACTCATCCAGTTTTCGACCTGCGCACTGAACTGCGCCGGTGCCTTTCGTCCGACCCTCCTGGCGATATCCAGGATGGTCTGTTGGGCGAGGGCTTCTTCCATGCGCTTCTGCGCAGTCAACATGGCGGCGTGTACCGAGCAAGGGCCGTCCAGCGCCCATTCGGGAGCCTGGCCTTCAAATAACGCGCAGCGACCGCGGATTTCCCGGCATTCGAAAATCGCCTTGCGCCCGTCGATGGCATTGACGATGTCCAGCAGGCTGATCTCATCGGCCGGCCGCGCCAGCTTGAAACCACCCCGCACGCCTTCGGTGGCCACCACCAGTTTTGCCTTGGCCAGTTTGGTGAAGATTTTCGCCAGATAGTCCAGCGGCACGCCTTGCAACTCTGCAAGGTCGCGCACGCTTGCCTCGCGGGTCTCACCGCCGTTGCCCACCAGGAAAATCAGGCAGTGAATACCGTACTCGACGCCCGCGCTGTAAAGAGACATATCTATATCCGACAAATGTTGTCGCAAATACTAGCAGTTGAGCCTTATGCCGGGCAACGATTGCGATTTTCTCCAGGCGCTGCAAAAGCCTCGGCAGCATCGGATTCAGTGCGGTTTGGCCGGTGTATCGATGGCGTCGATTCGAACCATTGAAAAAAACACCTTGCTCGATTTAACTACGCTCAATAAAGTCGTAGTTATCAGGTCGGGAGCGCAGACGCCTCCGAGAGAACGCGAGTGCCGACCCCTGAGCCCATTTCATTGCCTGGTTTTTCCACTGGAGTAAAAAATGAAACAACGCATTCTGGTCATTGGCGCAGGTTTTGGTGGCATGTGGAGCGCTTTGAGCGCCACTCGCCTGTTCGATATCCACGGCCACCATGACGTTGAGGTGACGGTGCTGGCACCTCAGGCCGAACTGCGTGTGCGACCACGCTTCTATGAGCCAAACGCCCATCAACTGGCGGCGCCCATCGGCGAGCTGTTTGATGAAGTCGGTGTCAAGTTCATCAAGGGAGCTGCCGAGACCATCGATGTCGAGCAGAAACGAGTGGGTTACGTTGACGCCCAAGGCGAAAAACACCTCTTCATCTACGACAAACTCGTTCTGGCCACCGGCAGCCGTCTCGCACTGCCTGGCACCCCGGGTGTGGCCGAACATGCGTTCGACGTCGATCAGATCGAGCAGGCCATGCGCCTGGAAGCCCACCTCAAGTCCCTGGTCAACCAACCGCAGAGCCAGGCTCGCAACACGGTGGTGGTGGCCGGCGGTGGTTTTACCGGCATCGAAACGGCGACTGAAATGCCCACTCGCTTGCGCGCCATCCTCGGCGAGGGGGCGGACTTCAAGGTGATCATCGTCGATCGTGGCAGCAAGGTTGGCGGCTCCATGGGCCCGCAAATCGCTGAGAAGATCGTCGAAGCCAGTGAGGAAACCGGCGTCAATTGGTACCTCAACGCCTCGGTGGTCGCCGTCGACGAAAACGGTGTGACCCTGTCCGACGGCCAGCGCATCGACGCCCGGACCGTGATCTGGACCACCGGCGTGCGTGCCAGCTCGCTGACCGAGCAGATCCCCGCCGAACGCGACCACCTGGGCCGGCTGCACGTCGATGCTCATTTGCAGGTCATCGGTCAGCCCGACATCTTCGCCACCGGCGACGTCGCCTACGCCGCCTCCGATGACATCGGCAACTACGCGCTGATGACCTGCCAGCACGCCATCGCGCTGGGCCGGCATGCCGGCAACAACGTTGCCGCGCAGATCCTCGGCGTGGACCCGACGCCGTACAGCCAGCCCAAATACGTGACCTGCCTGGATCTGGGGACTTGGGGAGCGGTCTACACCGAGGGTTGGGATCGCCAGGTCAAGCTGACCCGCCAGGAAGGCAAGTCGCTGAAGACCCAGATCAACACCGTGTGGATCTACCCGCCGGCGGCCAACCGCGAAAGCGCATTGGCGGCAGCGGATCCGTTGATTCCGGTTGCGTGAAGTCGGTGAGGTTGGGTAATTGAAAAATCCCGCCTGGCGAGATCCGGGCGGGGATCGTTCCCACGGAGCGTGGGAACGATCATGTGTTCACTTGGGATCAGGTCGGCTCGTAGGCTGCCTCGCCTTGGCTGATCCTACGAGTCGTTCCCATAGTTCATGATCGACAGCAACCGGATCGGCACCTGCACCAACTCCTCCGGCCCATGGGGAATTTCCCCTTCGAAGGTCAGGCTGTCCCCAGCCTCCATGCGATACAGCTGATTGCCATGGCGATAAATCAGCTCGCCTTCCAGCAAATGCAAAAACTCCGTCCCCGGGTGGGAAAAGGTCGGAAACTCTTCGCTGGCGTCATCCATGCTCACCATATAGGCCTCGAAACTTTTCTTCGGTCCACGGGTGTGATTGAGCAAATGGTAGGTATGACCTTTCTCGGTCCCGCGGCGAACCACCTCCATCCCCTGATCGGCCTTGACCAATAACGCGCTGCCATCCTGCTGGTCGTACTCGCTGAACAGTTTCGACATAGGCAGGCCCAGCACGTCGCACAGGCGGCTGAGGGTGTCGAGGCTGGTGGAGACCTGGGCGTTTTCGATCTTGCTCAACATGCCCTGGCTGATATCGGCAATCTTCGCCACATCGGCCAGTTTCAGGTCCTGGGCCTGGCGCTGGCGCTTGATCTGCAAACCCAGGTATTGCTCAAGCTTGAGGCGCGGGGCAGTTTCGGTCGGCATAGTCATCGGATCCTGCACACTTTCCGTTCAGTAATATTAGTTTCGCACTGAGAAAGTGCAAGTCGCGGCGTCGGGGGATGCTGCATCCGCCGGGCAATATTCCCATGGGGAAAAGAATTTTCCCATATAAACAGCGCAGATAACATTTTTCGCCCACGGCTCGCGAAGCTGGCAAGGGCCTTGCATTCCTATAGGGAAACAAACTTTCTTTTCAGGAATAAAGAGAAAGTCAGGGCCAACCCACAACTGATTTGCCTTTCGCGAGGAGTGACGAGCAATGTTGCCAGCAGAAACCCAGCGCATCATCGACAAGCACGGGATCAAGTACGTGCTTGCGCAGTTTGTCGATATCCACGGAGCGGCCAAGACTAAATCGGTGCCGATCTGTGGGCTCAAGACGGTGGCCGAAGAGGGCGCCGGTTTTGCCGGGTTCGCGATCAGTGGCATGGGCATGGAGCCGCACGGTCCGGACTTCATGGCCCGCGGTGACCTGTCCACGCTGACGCCCGTGCCTTGGCAGGCGGGGTATGGCCGGGTGGTGTGCGTCGGTCATGTCGACGGCAAACCCCATCCCTATGACAGCCGTTATGTATTGCAGCAGCAGATCCGCCGCCTGGAGGATAAGGGTTGGACCCTCAATACCGGCCTGGAGCCTGAGTTCAACCTGATGCGTCGCGACGAGCAGGGCAAGCTGCAACTGGTCGATCTCAGCGACAACCTGGACAAGCCTTGCTACGACTACAAAGGCCTGTCGCGCTCCCGGGTGTTCCTCGAGCGCCTGACCGAAGCCTTGCAGGCGGTGGATTTCGAGGTCTACCAAATCGATCACGAAGACGCCAACGGCCAGTTCGAGATCAACTACACCTACAGCGACGCCATGACCTCGGCAGATCGCTTCACCTTCTTTCGCATGGCCGCCGGCGAGATCGCCAATGACCTGGGCATGATCTGTTCGTTCATGCCCAAGCCCGACCCGAAACGCGCGGGCAACGGCATGCACTTTCATCTGTCGATCAGCAGCGCCGAGAACAAGAACCTGTTCTTCGATGCCAGCGACCCGAGTGGCATGGGCCTGTCGAAAATGGCCTATCACTTCGCCGCCGGCTTGCTCGCCCACGGCCCGGCGCTCTGCGCGTTCGCGGCGCCGACGGTGAACTCCTACAAGCGTCTGGTGGTGGGCAATTCGTTGTCCGGCGCGACCTGGGCCCCGGCGTTCATTGCCTTCGGTGCCAACAACCGTTCGGCGATGGTTCGCGTGCCGTACGGCCGCCTGGAATTCCGCCTGCCGGACGCCGGTTGCAACCCCTATCTAGTCAGCGCCGCGATCATCGCCGCGGGCCTGGACGGCATCGACCGCCAGCTGGAAATCGACCAGGTGTGCAACGAAAACCTCTACAGCCTGAGCCTGGAGCAGATCGCCGCGCGCGGCATCAAGACCCTGCCGCAGTCGCTCAAGGAAGCCTGCGATGCGCTAGAGGCCGACCCGTTGTTTGCCGAGGTGTTGGGCCCGCAGATCGTCGGCGAGTTCATCAAGCTCAAGCGCATGGAGTGGGTGGAGTACAGCCGCCATGTTTCCGACTGGGAAGTACAGCGCTACACCGAATTTTTCTAAGCGCCATACGGCGATCTCAAACGAACCATCTCGCCGCTTGAAACTGGCGGCTGCCGAACGCAGTGAGGACTGTTATATGTGTGGAATCGTAGGTCTTTACCTGAAAAACCCACAGTTGGAATCCCGGCTGGGCCAACTTTTCGAACCGATGTTGCAGGCCATGACCGACCGTGGCCCGGACAGTGCCGGCTTCGCCATCTACGGCGATGAAGTGGCCGATGGCTGGGTCAAGTTGACCCTGCAGGCCACCACCGAAAGCTTCGACTGGAGCGCCCTGATGGGTGAACTGGAAGGCCGTCTGGGCTGTTCGCTGGATTGGTTTCAAAACGCCAGCGCCGCCGTCTTGAAGATCCACGCCGAGGAGGCGCCAGTACGCCTGGCCCTCGCCGAACTGGCGCCGGGCGTGCGCATCATGAGCGCCGGGCAGAGCATCGAAATCCTCAAGGGCATGGGTTTGCCCCAGGAAATCTCCCAACGCTTCGGCCTGGCCGGCATGCAGGGCAGCCACATCATCGGCCACACCCGCATGGCCACCGAGAGCGCGGTGACCATGGAAGGCAGCCACCCGTTTTCCACCGGCGCCGACCTGTGCCTGGTGCACAACGGCTCGCTGTCCAACCACTTCCGCCTGCGCCAGGAACTCAAGCGTGAAGGCATCCAGTTCGAAACCGACAACGACACCGAAGTGGCCGCCGGTTACCTGACCTGGCGCCTGCAGCAAGGCGACTCGCTAAAAGAAGCGCTGGACCATGCGCTGGAAGACCTCGACGGGTTCTTCACCTTCGCCATCGGCACCCGCAACGGCTTTGCGGTGATCCGCGACCCGATTGCCTGCAAGCCGGCGATCCTCGCCGAGACCGACGACTACGTGGCCATGGCCTCGGAGTATCAGGCGCTGTCGACCCTGCCGGGCATTGAAAACGCCAGGATCTGGGAGCCGGCACCGGCCACCTTGTACATCTGGGAACGCGAGTCAGCTTAAGGAGCGCACACATGAAAACCATCGATCTTTCCATCGCCAGCGTGCGCGACCTCAACCAGGCGCTGCATGACCAGGTTCACAACGTAGAAGACCGCGAATGGGTGGTGACCCACTCCAACGGCAAGCACAACCTCGCCGTCGGGGTGAACCAGGCCGTGTCCATCGATATCCAGGGGCATGCCGGTTATTACTGCGCGGGCATGAACCAGAAAGCCAGCATCACCGTGCACGGCAACGCCGGTGTCGGTGTCGCGGAAAACATGATGTCCGGCTGCGTGCGCATCAAGGGCAGCGCGTCCCAGGCGGCCGGCGCCACCGCCCATGGCGGTTTGCTGGTGATCGAAGGCGATGCCGGGGCCCGTTGCGGGATTTCCATGAAAGGCATCGACATCGTGGTCGGCGGCAGCATTGGCCACATGAGTTGCTTCATGGGCCAGGCCGGGCGCCTGGTGGTGTGCGGCGACGCCGGCGATGCGCTGGGCGACTCGCTGTATGAAACCCACATCTACGTGAAGGGCAGCGTCGCGTCCCTGGGTTCCGATTGCATCGAGAAAGAGATGCGTGCCGAGCACCTGGAAGAACTGCAGGTGCTGCTCAACCGCGCCGGTTTCGAGCACAAGGCGGCTGACTTCAAGCGCTATGGGTCGGCCCGTCAGTTGTACAACTTCAAAGTCGATAACGCGTCCGCGTACTGATCCACGCGAGGAGAACAGATATGAGCGAGAAAAATACTCCGGTGCTGCGCGAGTCCGCGACTTTCGACCGCCTGACCATCCAGGAAATCCAGCGCGCCGCCGAGACCGGCATCTATGACATCCGCGGCGGTGGCACCAAGCGCAAGGTCCCGCACTTCGATGATTTGCTGCTGCTGGGCGCCAGCGTGTCGCGCTACCCGCTCGAAGGCTATCGGGAAAAGTGCGGCACCGATGTGATCCTCGGCAATCGCTTCGCCAAGAAGCCGATCCACCTGAAGATCCCGGTGACCATCGCCGGCATGAGTTTCGGTGCGTTGTCGGCCAATGCCAAGGAAGCCCTGGGCCGTGGCGCGACCATCGCCGGTACCAGCACCACTACCGGTGACGGCGGCATGACTCCGGAAGAGCGCGGGCAGTCGCAGCACCTGGTCTATCAGTACCTGCCGTCGCGCTACGGCATGAACCCGGATGACCTGCGCAAGGCCGACGCCATCGAAATCGTCCTGGGGCAGGGCGCCAAACCCGGTGGCGGCGGCATGTTGCTGGGCATGAAAGTCACCGAGCGGGTGGCCGGCATGCGCACCTTGCCGATCGGCGTCGACCAGCGCAGCGCCTGCCGTCACCCGGACTGGACCGGCCCGGATGACCTGGCGATCAAGATCGCCGAGCTGCGCGAAATCACCGACTGGGAAAAACCGATCTACGTGAAGATCGGCGCGAGCCGGCCTTACTACGACGTCAAGCTGGCGGTGAAGGCCGGGGCCGACGTGATCGTGCTCGACGGCATGCAAGGGGGCACGGCGGCGACCCAGGAAGTGTTTATCGAGCACGTGGGCATCCCGATTTTGCCGGCGATCCCGCAAGCGGTACAGGCTTTGCAGGAGATGGGCATGCACCGCAAGGTCCAGCTGATTGTTTCAGGGGGGATTCGCAACGGGGCCGACGTGGCCAAGGCCATGGCGCTGGGCGCGGACGCGGTGGCCATTGGCACGGCGGCGCTGATTGCGCTGGGCGACAACCACCCGCGCCTGGATGAAGAGCTGCACAAGATTGGTTCGGCCGCCGGTTTCTATGACGACTGGCAGAACGGCCGCGATCCGGCCGGGATCACTACCCAGGACCCGGAGCTGTCCAAGCGCCTGGACCCGGTGGAAGGCGGTCGTCGCCTGGCCAACTACCTTCGGGTGCTGGTGCTGGAGGCGCAGACCATGGCCCGGGCGTGCGGCAAGTCGCACCTGCACAACCTGGATCCGGAGGATCTGGTGGCGTTGACGGTGGAATCGGCGGCCATGGCGCGGGTGCCATTGGCGGGGACCAGTTGGATTCCGGGTTCCGGTTATTGAGGTGACCCCTTGTAGGAGCCGGCATGCCGGCGAAGGCGATCTTCAGGACGCCTTCGCAGGCAAGCCTGGCTCCTACAGGTGCGGTGTTTGCACTAGATATTCGAAGAGGCCCAGACGGCCCATTGTTTTGCTGCTTGCTCGCTGCCCGACACTTCCGATTTCCATTGCAGGAGCTTTGAACATGGTCAATCGTCTTCTCGGCAAATCCCTTCTGGGCCTGGTGGCGGCCGGTGCGCTGGTGCCCTTGGCGCAGGCGGCCGATGCGCCCACATTGAACACCGGCAGCACCGCCTGGATGGTCACCGCCACGGTCTTGGTGCTGTTCATGTGCCTGCCCGGTCTCGCCCTGTTTTATGGCGGCCTGGTGCGGGCGAAAAACATGTTGTCGTTGTTCACCCAGTGTTTCGGCATCGCCGGCCTGGTGGGCGTCCTGTGGGTGATCTATGGCTACAGCATGGTGGTCGACACCACGGGCATGGTCGAGGGCGAGGTGAGCCTCAACAGCTTTGTCGGCGGCCTGAGCCGGGCCTTTCTCGCCGGCATGACCCCGCAAAGCCTGGTCGGCGAGATTCCGGAAGGGGTGTTCGTGACCTTCCAGATGACCTTCGCCATCATCACCCCGGCGCTGATCGCCGGTGCCTTCGCCGAGCGCATGAAATTCTCCGCGGCGCTGCTGTTCATGGCGCTGTGGTTCACCCTGGTGTACGCCCCGGTGGCGCACATGGTCTGGGGCGGGGCGGGGGCCTTGATGCATAACTGGGGCGTCCTCGATTTTGCTGGCGGCACCGCGGTGCACATCAATGCCGGTGTCGCCGCGCTGGCCGCCTGCCTGATCCTGGGTAAACGCAAGGGCTATGAAAATACACCAATGCCAGCGCACAACCTGAGCCTGACCATGGCCGGTGCCGCCATGCTCTGGGGTGGCTGGTTCGGCTTCAACATCGGTTCCGGTGGCGGCCTCAGCGGCACGTCGGGCGTGGTCATGCTCAACACCCAACTGGGCGCGTGCGCCGGGATTCTGGGCTGGATGTTCACCGAGTGGTTCAAGGTCGGCAAACCGAGTGCGCTGGGTCTGGCCAGCGGTGCCCTGGCCGGCCTGGTGGGGATTACGCCGGCGTGTGCCTATGTAGGCGTGGGTGGTGCCCTGGCCATCGGCTTGTTGTGCGGAGTGTTCTGCTACCTGAGCGTCACCGTGCTCAAGCGCCGCTTCGGTTATGACGACAGCCTCGACGTGTTCGGCCTTCACGGCATTGGCGGGATGATCGGCGCTGTCTTGACCGGGGTGTTTTGCGTGCCGTCCCTGGGCGGGCTGGTGGAAGGCGTGAGCATGGGTGGTCAGGTGCTGGCGCAGATCAAAGGCGTGGCGCTGACGACTGTGTACTGCTTCGTCATCAGCTGGGTCATCCTCAAAGTGGTGAATGTCGTGGTCGGCCTGCGTGCCGATGAGTCGGTGGAAGAGATGGGCCTGGACTTGGCCGAGCACAATGAGCGTGCCTACAACCACTGATCGACGGGAACCCTGTAGCCCTGCAGGAGCGAGCAAGCTCGCTCCTGCATGTACACGTACATCAACATCAGACGAAGGCCGGTTCCGCCTGACGAGTCCGCGCCGCCCGCTGCAACTGGCTGGCGACCAGGGTGTTTTTCAGCAGATAGGCAATGGTCATCGGCCCGACGCCACCGGGCACTGGCGTGATTGCGCTGGCAACCGTGCGCGCACTGGCGTAATCGACATCGCCGACCAGTCGATTGCCCGACTCGCCGGTAATGCGATTAATCCCCACATCAATCACGACCGCTCCGGGCTTGAGCCAGCTGGCATCAATCAGTTGTGGTCGACCCACCGCTGCAACCACGATGTCCGCCAGCCTGCACAATGCCGGCGCATCGACACTACGCGAGTGCACCACGCTGACCGAGCAGTTGGCCTGCAGCAGCAGCGTTGCCATGGGTTTGCCAACAATGTTCGAGCGGCCGATGACGACGGCGTGCAGGCCACTCAAGTCCCCGCAGGTTTCGTGCAGCAGGCGCATGCAGCCGCTGGGTGTGCAGGGCGTCAGTACTTCGACACCCTGGACCAGGCCACCGACGTTTTCCCGATGAAAACCGTCCACGTCCTTGATCGGGTCAATGGCATGGATCACCGCCGCTTCATCGATGTGGGCCGGCAACGGCAATTGCACCAAGATGCCGTTCACGGTGACGTCGGCGTTCAGCTGCGCGATCAGCTCCAGCACCTCCGCCTGACTGGCGTTTTCCGCCAGACGGTACTCCAGCGAGCGGATGCCAACCTCCCTGGCCCGCAGCAGCTTGTTGCGCACATACACCTCACTGGCCGGGTCAGCACCCACCAGCAGCACGGCCAGGGCGGGGAAAATCTGTTGTCGGGCCAGGACCTCAACCTCTTCTCGAACCTCGTCGAGAACCAGGGCCGAGATGGCTTTGCCGTCGATATCGCGGGCAGGTGCGGGGGTGGCGTTGAGCAAAATAGTCACCGTTGTCTGGATTGAGTGAGTAGTGAAGCGATCATCGAGGCGCCGTTGCGCCCCGATGATTGATCAGAGACCTGCGGGCAAGGACGCTCAGGCTACCAGTTGATGGCAGCCATACACCACCAGCACGCCCGCGATCAGCGTGGCATAGGGCAACCAGCCGGCGCGTTTCAGCCCGGCATCGGCCTGCACGTGCAGCTCGTTGAGCATCGCTTGCGGGAAGCGCCCCTTGTCCTGCACATAGTGGCGATAGCAGAACACCGGCAGGATCAGGAGTGCCAGCAGCAGGCCCGTCACCAGGGTGCCGGCGCCCCAGATGTCGGCGCCCAGGCCCATGCAGGCCAGGTTGACGAAACTCAGCACACCTCCGGCCGCCAGCAGCACGGTGGGCGCCTTGTACGGGCGGACCCAGTCCGGACGATCCAGGCGATGGATCCAGCCGGCGTTGAGGTTGAGGAAGTTGAAGATGATGTAGCTGACGTTCGATGCCGCGAGCACGAATACATAGTCGGACATCAGCAACAGCAGCAGGTTGAACGACAGGTCGGTCCACATGGCGGCGGTAGGTGCGCCATGTTCGTTGGTGCGGCCCAGATATTTCGGCAGCCAGCCATCCACCGACGCCTGGTAGAGAGTGCGCGAGGAGCCGGACATCGAGGTCATGATCGCCAGCAACGTGGCCAGCACCAACATGATCAACACAATGTTGGCCACCACCTGGCCGCCGCCGATGCTGTCCGCCATGACCTGGCCCACGCCCATGCCACTGTAGATCGCGGGCGACAACAGGCCGCTGTAGACCGCCGGAGTGACCACCGCGCCACTGCCATCGAGCACGGCCGGCGTCACCAGCTGGCCCAGGCCCAGGCTGCCCTGGAACGCCAGGGGCACCAGGGTGAACACCAGGATGCACAGCAGGCCGGCATAGAAGATCGCCTTGAAGGTGTCGCGCTTGGGGTCCTTGAATTCGCGGGTGTAACACACCGCCGTTTCGAAACCGTAGGTCGACCACGCGGCCATGAACAGCCCGCCGGCCATCAGCGACCATCCTGAAATATCCCAAGGCCCGTCGATGACCTGGCCAGCCGCATCATGGGCCAGGGGGTACAGCGGCAGGAAGTTGGCCTGGGCCGCGTCCCCGGTGAACAACGGCACGACGCCCACCAGCAGCAACGGAATCAGCGAGGTCACACCAAGCACCAGGGTCAGGCGTGCCGAACGCAGGATGCCGCCATGCTGCACGGCAAACACCGTCAGCAGGATCAACAGGCCGATGGCGAAGGTCGCGTTGATCCGCAGCGACAGGCCGCTCTTGATCCAGCCCAGGTCGAGCAAGGTCACTTGCCAGGTATTGATCAATGCATCGGCGGGAAACAGCGCGGTGAGGATGTAGCCGGCCGCCAGCCCGGAGCCGATCGACAGCACCGGCGACCAGGCCAGCCAGTTGCACCACACCGACACCGGGGCAATCAGCTTGCTGTAGCGCACCCAGGCCACCGCGCCGTAGACCGAGGCGCCCCCGGACTTGTGCGGGAACAGCCCGGCAATTTCGGCATAGGTGAAGGCTTGGATGAAGCCGAACACAATCGACACGATCCAGACGATCCAGGCCGGTTTGCCAACCGTGGCGGCGATGGCGCCGATAGAGAACAACACCAGGGCGGGCACGCCACTGGCGACCCAGAAAGCCCCGCGCCAATCGATCTTGCGGTGCAGGCTGCCCACCGAGCCGGCGGCCTGCGGTACGGCCTCGAACGTAGTCGCTTCCATCTTCGTATTCCCATGTCTTGAGTAAAGCGGGACCTGTAGGAGCCGGCTTGCCAGCGAAAACGATGTGATGTCCAGTATCGTTTTCGCTGGCAAGCCAGCGCCTACAGGTGCGGGTATGGGCAGCAAACAATGAGTGTGAAGGCGATCAACTGCGTACCCGGCGCTTGTCCGGGTCGTAGAAAATCGCTGCGCTGACCGTGGCGCTGATGCGCTTCTGCAGGCCATCGACTTTGCCGATTTCCAGTTCCGTACCCGCGTCGGCACAGGCCACATCGAGCCGGCACAACGCGATGTTGCTGGCCAGCAGCGGCGAGCGACAGGCACTGGTGATGACGCCGACCCGGGCCCGACCGCGGTAGACCGGGTCGCCGTGGTGGGCCGCTTCGTTGCCGCTCAGTTGCAGGCCCACCAGCTTGTGGGCGGGATGGGCGCTGCGGCGCAGCAGGGCGTCGCGTCCGATGAAGTCATCGGTCTTGCTTTTCAGCGGTACGCAAAAACCGATGCCCGCCTCGAAGGGATCGGTCTGGTCGCTGAACTCGTAGCCGGCAAAGATCAGCCCGGCTTCGATGCGCAGCATGTCCAGTGCTTCCAGGCCCAGTGGCACCACACCCAGGGGTTGGCCCAGCGCCCAGATGCGGTCCCAGACTTTTTCCGCATCCTTGGGGTGGCACCAGACCTCATAACCCAGCTCGCCGGTGTAGCCGGTGCGGGAAATCATCAGCGGGCAGCCGTCATGCCCATCCATCCGGCCGACCAGGAAACGGAACCAGCCCAGGTTTTGCAGATCGGGCTGGCCCGGTGCCGTCCAGATCATCTGCTTGAGCAGGTCGCGGCTCAGCGGGCCTTGAACGGCCAGGTTGTGGATCTGCTCGCTGGCGGACTTGATCCAGACTTTCATGCCGAGTTTCTGTGCCTGCTCGCGCAGCCACTCGCCGGCGTAGTCGTCGCCGCCAATCCAGCGAAAATTGTCCGGGCCCAGGCGCAGCAAGGTGCCGTCGTCGAGCATGCCGCCGTGCGCGTGACACATCGCCGAGTACACCACTTGCCCCACCGCCAGGCGCCGCACGTCGCGGGTCAGGCAGTACTGCAACAAGGCTTCGGCGTCGGGGCCGATGATCTCGAATTTGCGCAGGGCGCTCAGATCCATCACCGCCACCCGTTCGCGGCAACCCAGGTATTCCTCGATCGCGCCATAGCCGTCGTAACGCAGGGGCAGCCACCAGTTACGGTAATCGACGAAGCTGCGGGTCAGGGCGCTGGTTCGTGAATGGAAGGCCGATTCACGGGTGAGGATCGGGTCGGCATCAGCCGTGGTTCGAGTGCTCATGGCGATGGAAAAACGCTCCTTTTCACTGTAAATGCGCACATGGATATCGGTCGGGTTCCAGCCGTTGGCCGGGTCGATGTCATCCGGGCACGAGGTACTGCCGCACAGCAGGTCGGTCATGGCCCGCAGCAGCACATAGTCACCGGGGCGCGACCAGGGTTCGTCGAGGGTCATCTGCTGGTGCGCGTCGATCCCGGTATTGAAGAAAAAATTGATCGCCGGCCAGCCGTTGCGCGGCTTCACCCCGTGGGGTGCCAGCACCCGGCTGAGGTTGTCGCTGCAGTTGTCGTGCCCGAAGTAGCCGTGGCTCTCGTAGTAGCGAGCGGCGCAGGCCAGGGCGAAAGAGTCGTGGCGGCCGACGGTGTCTTGCACCACTTCGAGCATCGGTTGCATGTGCCGGTCGAAAAACTTCGAAAACAGCCCCGGTGCCGGGTAGGCGCTGCCGTTCAAGGTGCGGGTGACGGTCTGGTCCAGGTCCAGTTCCTCACCGCGATCCAGCGCGCGTCGATCCAGGGCGACGAAGTCCGAGCACTGGCGTCCGGCGACGTCCAGCACTTGCACGTACTGGCCCTTGCCGACTGCGTAGCTGCGGGCAGTGCCGGGGCTCAGGGTGAACTCGTCCAGCAGTTCACCCAGGGGTTCCGGGAGGGCGGGCAGCAACAGTGCCGAGGGATTGGCCCGGGTCACCCACAGCCTGAGTTCGCTGGGCCGGTATTGTCGGTCGACCGAAGTCAGCCCGGCGGGTGCTGCGACGATCACCAGCAACTCAGCGCCGGCCACGAAATGCCGGCTGTAGCCGGCGGGGCTGTCGTCGTCCCACAGGGAGGCGGCGGCAGGCAGCTGTCGGGGGTCGACACCGCGTTGTACCAGTGCCTGTCTCACCCGACGTGCCTGCGCGCTCCCGTCGACCAGGCGTGAAGCGATGAACCGGCAACTTGGCGAACCGCTCAGCACCCAGTCGGGGAGCGCGCTGCGGCCGTTGGCGGTCAACGCCAGCAACTCGCAGGGTTGCTGGCCTTCAAGGTCGATCACTTGCAGGCTGTCGCCGGGCTGCAGTGCGACCAGGGTCAGGCCACCGGCCGCCACCCGGTAGCGCTCAAGGTCAGGGGCGCGGGCATACAGGCCGGGCTCCCGGGGTCGCGAAAAACGGGGTGCTTGCATGACAGGCTCCAGGGTCAGCCGACCGACTTGATGGCGGCGGGCGGTTCACCGAGGTACGCCGCCATGGAGTCGTCCAGGGCCTGCAACCACGGGGTGTGGTGGGGCGGCGACTGGGTGCCGGTCATCAGCGAGCGGTAGGACTTGTCGCGGTAACCCATGATGTTTTGCGCCTTGTCATGCTTCCAGTGCAGAAAGGTCTGGTTGACCGCGGCGATGTCGAAATCGGGGTAGTCGGTGGCATCCACCAGGTGCTGGATGTAGGCGCCCTGGTACTCGAACATCTGCTGGTTGGTTTGCAGCGTCTGTTCCCGTTCATGCCACTGGTGGCTGTCGGCAACCATCTCGGCCTGGGCTGGCAGGCCTATGCGCCCGAGGATGACGTCGCGGGCGTACCAGGCCTGGGCATCGAACATGTTGAAGGAGTACCACTGGTCCTGCATGCCGAGGTAGATCAGGCGCGGGTTGGCTTCCCAAAACACGCCTTTGTAGAGGTTCATGGGCCACAGGCGGTTGTCGGTCTTGAGGCTCAATTCGTCTGGCAGGAACGGGAAGTGATGCTTGTAGCCGGTACACAGAATCACCGCATCGATGTGCTTGCTGCTGCCATCGATGAACCAGGCACGGTTGTTTTCCAGGCGCTGCAGCAGCGGTTTTTCTTCCCAGTTGTCCGGCCAGGCATAGCCCATCGGCGCGCTGCGATAGCAGCTGGTGATGCTGCGCGCGCCGTACTTGTAGCATTGCGAGCCGATGTCCTCGGCCGAATAGCTGCTGCCGACGATCAGCAGGTCCTTGCCCTTGAACTCCAGTGCCTCACGGAAATCGTGGGCGTGCAGGATGCGTCCGGCGAACTGTTCGAAGCCCTCGAAGTACGGCACCTTGGGCGTGGAGAAGTGGCCGCAGGCGTTGATCACATAGTCGAACTGCTCGCAGGTCAGCGTATCGTTGTTATAGTCGTGGGCGTGCAGGGTGAAGCGTTGGCTTTGCTCATCGAAAGTGACCTGGCGCACCACATTGTTGAAGCGGATGTAGTCACGCACGCCGGCCTTTTCGACCCGACCCTTGATGTAGTCCCACAGCACTTCGCGCGGCGGGTAGGAGCCGATGGGGCGGCCGAAATGCTCTTCGAAGGTGTAGTCGGCGAACTCCAGGCATTCCTTGGGGCCGTTCGACCACAGGTAGCGGTACATGCTGCCGTGCACCGGCTCACCGTTCTCGTCCAGGCCGGTGCGCCAGGTGTAGTTCCACATGCCGCCCCAGTCATTCTGCTTCTCGAAGCAGACCAACTCGGGGATGTCGGCGCCCTTGTCGCGGGCCGACTGGAAAGCGCGAAGTTGGGCCAGGCCGCAAGGTCCGGCGCCGATGATTGCCACGCGTAAAGTCATGATCGTGCCTCGTAATGGCTCTTGGGATAAAGGGCAGGCGCGCTCAGCGAAAGATCACTGTCTTGTCCTGGTTGATGAACACCCGGTGTTCCAGGTGGTATTTGAGGGCTTTGGACAGGGCCACGGTTTCGGTATCGCGGCCGATGGCGACCAGGGAGTCGGGCAGATGGGTGTGGTCGACCCGCTGGATTTCCTGCTCGATGATCGGTCCCTCGTCGAGGTCGCTGGTGACGTAGTGCGCCGTGGCCCCGATCAGTTTCACCCCGCGGTCGTAGGCCTGGTGATACGGCTTGGCGCCCTTGAAGCCCGGCAGGAACGAGTGATGAATGTTGATGGCGCGCCCGGACAGCTGTTGGCACAGGCCATCCGAGAGGATCTGCATGTAGCGGGCGAGTACCACCAGGTCGGTGCGGGTGTCCTCGACAACGCGCATCAGTTCGGCTTCCTGGCTGGCCTTGCTGTCCTTGCTGATGGGCAGGTAGATGAAACGAATGCCTTCGCGTTCGGCCATCGCCCGCAGGTCCAGGTGGTTGGAGACCACGGCCGTGATGGTCATGTCCATCTCGCCCTTGCGGTGCCGATACAGGAGGTCGGTCAGGCAGTGGTCGAACTTGCTGACCATCAGCAGCACCCGGGTCGGCTGGCTGCTGCAGAAGAGCTGCCACTGCATGTCGAAGCCACCGGCCAGGTCGCCCAGGTCTTTGCGCAGGGCAGCGACATCGCCGCTGACGCCGGCGTTGAAACGAAACACCGCGCGCATGAAAAACTGCCCGGTGAATTCGTCGTCGAATTGGGCGAGCTCGCTGATGTAGCACTGTTGCGCCGCCAGGCAGGTGGTGATCGCGGCGACGATGCCGGAGGCTGCCGGGCAATTGATCTTCAGAATGTAGTGTTCGGGGGTGTCCATCATCGGCTCCTGGATGCAATGAAAAAAGCGGCTCAGCCCTTGGCCGTGCGCTTGGTTTTTTCCGGGTCATCGAAGGGCAGGGCATGGGTCAGCGCCGCGCTTTCCAGGCTGCCGCGAACCTGCAGGGCAACACCGGGCATGGCGCAGGTCGGGTGCATGCGGGAGAGGGCCATGGAACGTTTGCTCAGGCGCGAATACATGCCACAGGTGATCACGCCCACTTGTTTGTCGCCTTGCCAGAGGGTGTCGCCGGCCTCGGCGGGGCGCACGCCTTCGAGCAATACGCCGGTGATCCGGAAACGCTCCTGGCCGCGCAGGCGAAAGTGCTCGTCGGCGCCGCGGAATTCGCGTTTGTCCGGGGACACGGTGAAATCCAGTCCCATTTCCCACAGGGTGTCGCCGGCTTTCTGGTCGGCGAAGGGGTACATCTGCGAGTTGTCGTAGGGAAAGAACATCAGCGAGCTTTCCACCCGCAACCAGTCCAGCGCGGTGAAGGCGCAGGGAATGATGCCCAGGCTCGCGCCCTGTTCGAGGATCGTGTCCCACAGCGCCGGGGCATCGGCGGCCTTGCAGAAAATCTCGTAGCCGCGTTCGCCGGTGTAGCCGGTCCGGGAGATCATCACCGGGCGGTCGAACAGGCGGGTCTGCAGGTGGTGGAAGTAGGGCAGCTGGCGAATGCCGGGGACGTGCTCGGCGAGAAAGTCCACGGCCAATGGCCCTTGCAGCGAGAGGTCGTGCAGATCGTCGTCGAACAGCACAGCCACCTGCCGGCCCTGGGCCGAGCGCACCAGCATTTCATGCCCGTTGCCGGCCCCGTGCACCACCATGAAGGCATTGGGTCCGGTGCGGTAGACGATGCAGTCATCGACGAACTTGCCATCTTCGTCGAGCATCGAGGCGTATACCGATTTGCCGGGGTAGAGCTTGGCGATGTCGCGGGTGGTGGCCCACTGCAACAGGCTTTCGGCGTGGGGGCCGACGTAGTGGACTTTCTTCAACCCGGAGACATCCATCAAGCCGGCCCGGGTGCGGATCGCCTGGTGGTGATCGGCCAGTTCACTGCTGTAGGTCCAGGCAGTGCCCATGCCGTTCCAGTCTTCCAGGTTGGAGCCGAGTGCGCGGTGCCGTTCGGCCAGTGCAGAAATACGCCATGAGTGAGCCATGTGGGGATCCTTGTCGGGAGAAAGTGGTAAGGGGTCAGGCTTGCGGGTCGAAGCGGCTCAGCCACTGGACCAGGGTCTGTCGGTAGCGGCTCATGCCTTTGTACTCGGCGATCGGCTCGGGCAGGTCGCGCAGCACGCGGTGCAGGCGACAGCCCCAGCCGGGCTGGGTGACCAATTCGTCCATGCTGATCAGGTAGGTGCGGATGCTGAACATCACCGCGTTGCTGCGGGGCAACCGGGCCATCACTTGCAGTTCGACCCGCAGGTGCACTTGCTGCCCGACGTTCTCGGCCGTCATGCGGCCTCGGTCGGCGCCCCATTCGTGGAACGTCTCGGGTGAGGAGTCGAGGCGCGGTTTGATGGTCAGCGTCCAGTTCAGGCGGCGTACCGGCTGCCCGACCTGCAGGGCCAGCAGGTACTTGAGTGCGCGGTCGAACACGCCCATCTGGTGAGCCATGGGCACCGGCGAATGCCACTGCTTGAAGCTCATTCCGGCGTCGAACGCCAGGGACCAGTCGGCGGGGCTGGTGACCATGCCGGCGTCCATGTACAGGTCACCGTCGCGCTGGTCGAGCAGGGCGAAATCGCCCTGGACCTGGCGGGTGATGAACTCCAGCGGCTCGCAGGGCAGGCTTGCGGCATCGCCGAAGACAAAGTGCTGGTCGATGTCCAGCAGATGATTGCGCCAGTGCCAGTGCTCGCCGTCACGCTCCAGCACGAACCACTGCGGATAATCGGCGGCAAGCTGTTCCATGAGCATCTGCAGGGCATCCCACGCCGCCACTTGCATGTGCGGCATCACCAGGTAGCGGCGCGGATCCTTGTCCAGTACCAAGGCGCGTTCGGCCATTTCCGAACGGTAGTGCTCGTCGATGTCGAAACCGTGCTGGTAAATCGAGCCGGGGTCCCGGGACGTGGCCGGTTCGATGTTCACCGAATACAGGTAGCTGTCCTCGGTGAACGGAAAGGGAAAGCGGCGGATGGCGGCGGGGCTGTTGCGGAAACTGAAGTCGTTGCGGTAGCTCAGCACCGGGCTGGATGGAATGGTCATGGTCGACTCCTAGAGGTCTAGCGAAACGCAGGGCCCGCGGCCGCGAGAGACGCAGGGCATGAGAAATTCGCCCTGCTCGGCTGGGCTGAGGAAGCTGTCGCGGTGTTCGATGTCGCCGCGCACATGGCGGGTGATGCATTGGCCACAGACCCCGCCGCGACACAGGTTGGGGACATGCAGGCCGGTGGACTCCAGCGCTTCGAGCAGACTCTGTTCGGCCCCGACCCGCAGGCGCTGCCCGCTGCGCAGCAGTTCCAGGTCGAAGGCTTGCCCAGGTTCTGCGGCCTTGAAGGCTTCCCAGTGCACTCGCGTCAGGGGCCAGCCCAGGGCCCTGGCCTGTTGCCGGACCGCATCGAGCAAGGGCTGCGGGCCGCAGGCATAGACATGGCTGCCCAGCGGGCGGTCGCGTAGGATGGTGTTCAGGTCCGGGCGGCTGCTGTAGGTGTGCAGGCGCGATCCCAGCCGTTGTTGCAAGGGCTCGACATAGGCATCGCTCAGGCCAGGGCGATACAGATAATGCAGTTCGAAATCGGCCTGGCGTCGCTCCAGCTCGGCGATGTGCGCCATGAACGGCGTGATGCCGATGCCGCCGGCGATGAGGATGTGCAGGCGGGCGGTGGAGTGCAGGGCGAACAGGTTGGCCGGCGGCGAGATCTGCAGCGTGTCACCCACCTGGACGTGCCGGTGCAGGTAAAGCGAGCCGCCGCGGGAGGCGTCCTGCAGGCGTACGGCGATGCGGTAGTGGCGGCGGTCCGCCGGGTCGCTGGTCAACGAATAGGCATTGCGCACCTGGCCACTGTCCAACGGCAGGTGCACTTGCACATGACTGCCGGCGGAGAATCCCGGCAGGGCGCCGCTGCAGGGTTCCAGGGTGAGTTCGCGCACCCCCTGGGTGAGCATGTCGGCCGCGCTCACCCGGACCTTCAGCGAGGCGCTCATGGCTGGACTCCGGCACAAGGCTGGTCGGGGTTGCTGCATACGCCGAGGTAAGCCCCCAGGCGTCGGGAAAAGTGCTGGCGCACCTCCAGCCCGACTGCACAGCGCACGCAGGTCATCGCCGGCTGCGGTCCACACGCCTGGGTCAGGCCGCAATGCACGCAGTACACCTGGCGCTGGCCGACGGTGGTGTGGGTGATGTCGATCTCGTCGTCTTCCAGCCCGGCGGCGCGAGCCTGGGCATGAATGTGCCAGACGAAGGCCTCGTCGCCCATGATGTACAGGTGACTGCCCACGGTGGCGCTGCCCAGCACCTGCTGCAGGCGGGCCTGGAAGTCGCTGTTCTGCTGGTTCAGCACCAGGGGCTGTTGCAGGTCGCCGACAACGGACGCGCAGGCGGCCGCCGATTGCATGACCACGATATGGCGGGTGGCGGCTTCACGAGGCTGCGGCTGGCGATAGCGCGGGAGGCTGTGAAGTCGATCCGTGGCGGCGCTGTGTCTATCCGTCATGTTGGCTTTCCTGTTGATCCGCCCCTGTTGGCAGGGCGGGGAAGGTGGCGTTGCACAGGGCGTGTTGTTTCTTGTTGAGGAAGATAATTTCCTACGGGGAAAAATCTCTCAATCCAGAAAAAGCGCTACCTCTTTGGGGGTAGGCCGTGCACAGCGACCATTCGGGGCATGGAAGTTGCTCGTCCTTGCCAACAGCCGAGCAAGCGACGGGGAGTGATCGAGAGTGCGAACACGAGTGCAGTGGTGGCCGCTCTGGTTGGGGCGTGTCCGTCCCGAACAGGCGCGCAGCGTGCGCCAGCTGTTGGCCGGGTTGCCCTTGAGCCTGGTGCACGCTGACGGTGCCCTGGCGGTTTTCCTGGACCGTTTCGAAGCACTGATGCCCGGTTGCCAGCTGAACCTGACCCTGGCCGGTGTCGAGCCGACACCGGCTCGGCGCGGCGTGATCGAGGGTTGCCAGGGCGTGGCGCACTGTCCGCGGCGTGCCTCGGCAGCGAGCCAATCAGCCCAGGCCTGTGGCCCTTGTCGGCAAAGGGGCGTGCAACGCCTGCTGTGTGCCGTACCCAACGGCGACCAACCCGGCAGCGGCTGGTTGCTGCTCGATACGCCACGCGCCGCCGGCTCAAGCTGGCGCCAGTTGCTGGAGGAGGCCGCGCAGGCCGTGGACGTCAGCGTGCGTCTGCTCTGTCACAGCCGTGAACAGCAGCGTCGGCAGGCGACTTTCCGGCACGGTGCGTTGGCCCGTGAACTGCACGATTCGGTGGCGCAGCAGTTGGGTTACTTGTCGTTCCAGGCGAGCCTGCTGCAGTCGCAACTGGGCGTGCCTGCGCAGGCGGCTGAGGTGTTGCAGGAACTGCGCGGCGGCTTGAGCCAGTTGCAGCGCCAGGTCCGGGAATTGATCACCAGCGCCCGCCTGACCATGGACGGGCGCTCCCTGCGCCAGGCCCTGGCCGACTCGGTCGCGGAGTTCTCACGGCGCTGCATCATCGTGTTCGAACTGGACAACCGCCTGGCCGACGATGCCTTGGGCGCGGAAACCGAATTGCAGGTATTGCAGATCATCCGCGAGGCGCTGGCCAACGCGGTGCGTCATTCCCATGCACGCCATGTGCGCATCGAGCTGCGGCAAGACCAGCACGGTGATGTATCGGTGTCGGTGGAGGATGACGGCATCGGCCTGAGCCCGGCGTCAGGGGAGGACAACCATTTCGGCCTGGCGATCATCCGCGAGCGGGCCGCGAGCATTGGCGCGCGGCTGGCGATCGAGGCCATCCGTCCGCACGGGGTACGCGTACACCTTGGCCTTTGCCGTCACCAGGATTTGCCTGAGGGGAGTTTCGATGGATTGCACGACCTTGTTACTGATCGATGATCACCCATTGTTTCGCAAGGGCCTGGCCCAGCTGTTCAGTACCAGCGACGACTTTGAAGTGGTGGGGCAGGCCGCCAGTGGCCGCGAAGGCATCAACCTGGCCGTGAGCCTGGCGCCGCAACAGGTCCTGCTTGACCTGCACATGCCCGGCCTGAGCGGCTTGCAGGTCCTCGATGAGCTGCGCCAGTTGCGCCTCGACTGTCAGGTGGTAGTGCTCACCGCGTCGATGGATCGCGCCGAACTGCTGATGGCCCTGCGCCTGGGGGCCAGCGGTTATGTGCTCAAGGAAACCGAGCCCGATGCACTGCTGGACTACATGCGCAATTGCAACCGCGGCGCGATTGTCCTGGATTCGAGCCTGATTGCCTTGCTGGCCGACCAGGACGCGCCGACGCCTCGGCCCGGGCACGATCTCGATCAGGCCGACACCCGCAACCTGACCGAACGCGAAGGCCAGACGCTGGCCCTGATCGCCGCCGGCATGAGCAATAAGCAGATCGGCCGGGAACTGGGGATCAGCGACGGCACGGTTAAGATCTATGTGAAGAATCTCTTGCAGAAGCTCAGTCTGCACTCGCGCCTGGAACTGGCGGCCTGGGTGCATAACGGCGCATCGGTGAGACACGAGGAGCGGCATTAGATGATCGATCATCCAGAGGCAACCCTCCCGGCAGCGCCTGTGCAGCGGATGGATCACTTTCCGGCGGCGTTACTTGAACTGGCCGACGACGGCCGCATTGTTCACTTCAACCTGGCATGGGTCGAGCTGATGGATCGACCCCAGGGCGAGCGTTACCTGATTGACCATGTGCACCACGAAGACCGTTCGATGTGGCGCCAGGCGTTGCATGAATTACGGCGGCGGCCCGAGACCTCGTTCAACCAGCGCCTGCGTTTTGTGCACCCGTCGGGGGAGTTGCGCTGGTTCGAGGTCAGCCTCAAGCGCGGTGACCAGGGGTTCTACCTGGTGGCGGGGGACATCACCGTGCACAAGCGGCGCGAGATTGCCTTGCTGGCCAGCCAGCGCAGTTGCACGAGCCTGCTCGACAGCATGCCGGGGCTGATCTATCGCGGCCGCAACAACCGGGACTGGACCATGGAGTTTGTCAGCGCCGGATGCCTGCAACTGACCGGCTATCCAGCGGAGCGGCTGGTGGACAATCACGAGTTCACCTACAACAGCCTGATCCTGGCGCAAGACGCCGATTATGTCTGGCGCGAAGTGCAATATGCCCTGTCCCGGCGCGAGCCGTTCGAACTCAACTACCGGATTCGCTGCGCCGATCATTCGATCAAGCACGTCTGGGAGAAGGGGGTGGGGATCTATGCCGATACCCGAGAAGTGCTGGGCATCGAGGGGGCCATTTTCGAGCGCAACGCCGGGCATTGAGTCCGGCGTTGGGCTCTCCAGTGATGGCTCAGGACAGTCCAGCGACTCGTTCGCCGCGCTTGCCCAGCTTCATCAACCAGTAGTAACTCAGGGCCGGCACCAGCAAGCCCACCAGCCAGGCCAGGTCGACGCCTTCGAGCGCCGTGGCCACCGGGCCGACATAGAGCGTGGTGTTCATGAACGGGATCTCCAGGGCAATCGCCAGGACGAAGCTGCCGCAGGCGATCCAGTTGAACCGGCCATAGATGCCGTTGAGGTCGAAGATGTCCTCGATCCGGTATTCACCTTTGCGCAGGCAATAGAAGTCCACCAGGTTGATCGCCGTCCAGGGGATCAGGAAGTAGCTCATGAAGAAAATGAAGTTGAGGAAGAAGGTGATGAAGTCGTCCTGACTGATGGTGCACAGGCTGGTCGCTACCACGCTGATCACCAGCATGAACAGGCCGCGTACCCGTGGCGTCACCTTGATGCGGGCAAAGGGCTCGATCACGGTGATGGTCGACATGAACGCCCCGTACAGGTTGAACACGTTGATCGACACCTGGCCATAGACGATGAAGGCGAACAGCAGGATCGCGCCGCTGCCGAACAGACCAGCGACATGGCCGCCGACGTTGCTGGAAAAATCGCCGATGCCGACGCTCAGGATCGCTCCCAGAATCATCATCCATGCGCCGCCGCTGACCGTGCCGGCGTAGCTGTACCAGAACACCTGTGCGGTTGACGTTTGGCTCGGCAGATAGCGCGAATAGTCGGCGACATAGGGCGCATAGGACAGCTGCCAGGTCACGGCAATGCTGACCGCCACCAGGAACTTCGACAGCGAGAACCCCGTCGGCAGCCATTGCTCGGCCGGGATCGACAGTTGCAGGGCGAACAGCGTGGCGGCGGCGAACACCAGCAGCGAGAGAATCGACAGCAACTTCTGCAAGCGGTGAATCAGCCGGTAGCCATACAGCGCCACCACGAAACACAGGGCGCCGATCAGGTAGATGTTGCCGCTGGCCGGCAGCGGGCTGACCGACTCCAGCGCCTGGGCCGCCAGCAGGGTATTGCTGACGAAGAACCCCAGGTAGATCAGCATCACGAACAGCAGCGGCAACACCGCCCCGAGCACGCCGAACTGCGCGCGGCTCTGGATCATCTGCGGAATGCCCAGTTTCGGCCCCTGGGCGGAGTGGGAGGCCATGAAAATCGCCCCCAGCAACGAGCCGACGATGATTGCCAGGGCGCTCCAGAACAGGTTGAGCCCCATCACCACCGGCAGTACGCCGGAGGCGATGGTGGTGATGTTCATGTTGGCGCCGAACCAGATGAAGAACAGCGACCCCGGGCGGCCATGGCGTTCGGCTTCGGGGATGAAATCGATGCTTCTTTTTTCGACTTGCATGGCGATTACTCCTGAGTCCGGACGAGTTGGGTTTGCAGACGGGCAATGGTGCCTGGCAGCTCATGGGGCTGGTGGGCGAACAGGTCCGGGTGCTTGGGGTTCAGGCTCAAGTAGTCGCGGTTTTCCAGGGCGCGTTGGCATTCGCAGCAGGTGAGGATTTCCAGGGAATAGACCCAGTTGGCCATGATCAACAGGGCCGAGTAGTGACCGGCCAGGGTGGTCGTGGTGCAGGCGTCGCTGACCAGGCGAATGTGATAACCCAGGGCGAAGGCATCGAACACCGTGGTCAGCACGCAGACATCGGTGAGCACGCCGCAAAGGATCAGCGTTTCGACGCCCATTGCCTTGAGCCGGGCATCCAGGTCGGTTCGGTGGAAGGCACTGTAGCGGCCTTTATCGACAATCGTTTCATCCGGTCGCGGGGCGAGACTTTCGATGATCTGCACCTGGCGGGTGCCGGCGCGATAACCGCTGGGACCGCCATCGGGTGCGAGGGGTTCGCCGCGCGGCAGGTCGTTGCCATCGGCTTGATTGACATGACGGGTGTAGATGATCGGCACCCGCTGCTGGCGCGCGGTTTCGAGCAGCGACGCGGTGTTGCTGACCACTGCGTCGAAGTGTTCGAGGACGAAACCGTCCTCCTGTTGCATGTCGATGATCAACAGTGCGTTTTTATTGTTCATGAGCAAACCTGATCATGGCCGGACGCTGGTGCGTCCCGAAGCACAATGCAGCGCAAGCGTGAGGCTATCGCCTGACGTTCGACTGCGTGGATTCCTGTTCGGGTGGGCTCAGTGAACTATTTGCCAGAAGCCGTTCTGCTTGGCGGTAACGCTGGCGCGCAGGCGCTTGAAATGCAGGTGCGAAGACGTCCAACCGCCGCGCAGGTAAGCCCGCGCAGCGCTGGAGGGAAGGGCGAGTGATTGGAGACGACCATTGGACATGGGAATCGGCCTACACATCAGACATCAATCCTTGTGGGAGCGAGCCTGCTCGCGAAACCGGCGTGGCAGGCATATCAATTTCGACTGTCAGTGCGCAATCGCGAGCAGGCTCGCTCCCACAGGGGAAGGGGTAATCAGCGGAACGCCGGGACGACGTGCTTGATAAACAGCTCCAGGGACTTTTTCTTCTCGGCGTGCGGCAGGCTGTTGTCGCACCAGAAGCTGAACTCGTCGACGCCCAGTTCCTGATAGTACTTTATGCGCGGGATGATTTCTTCCGGGGTGCCGATCATGGCGGTCTTGTGCAGACTCTCCAGTTCGAACTCCGGACGGCCGGCGAATTTCTCTTCCGGGCTCGGTGCCAGGAAGCCGTTGACCGGGGTTTCCTTGTTGCCGAACCAGGCATCGAAGGTGCGGTAGAACTTGGCGATCGCCTTGGCCCCGACTTTCCAGCCTTCGGGATTGTCGGCCGAGTGCACGTGGGTATGACGCAGCACCATCAATTGCGGGCGCGGCACGTCCGGATTGTTGTCCAGGGCGGTCTGGAACTTGTTCTTCAGGTCGAGGACTTCTTCGTCGCCTTTCATCAGCGGTGTGACCATCACGTTGCAGCCATTGGCGACGGCGAAGTTGTGCGAGTCCGGGTCACGGGCAGCGATCCACATCGGCGGGTTCGGCTTCTGGATCGGCTTGGGTACGCTGGTGGACGTCGGGAATTTCCAGATATCGCCATCATGGGCATAGTCGCCTTGCCACAGGGCACGCACCACCGGGACCATCTCCCGCAGTGCCTGGCCGCCGCTGGAGGCTGGCATGCCGCCGGCCATGCGGTCGAATTCAACCTGGTAAGCGCCACGGGCCAGACCCACTTCCATGCGCCCGTTGCTGATGACGTCCAGCAGGGCACATTCACCAGCGACCCGGATGGGGTGCCAGAACGGCGCGATGATGGTGCCGGCGCCCAGGTGGATGGTGGTGGTCTTGCCGGCCAGGTAGGCCAGCAACGGCATCGGGCTTGGCGAAATGGTGTATTCCATGGCGTGGTGTTCACCGATCCATACGGTGCTGAAACCACCGGCCTCGGCCATCAGCGTCAGTTCGGTCAAGTCTTCGAACAACTGGCGGTGGCTGACGCTCTCGTCCCAACGTTCCATGTGTACGAACAGGGAAAATTTCATGACGCTACCTCGAATCTCTTGTGGTCGACCCGTCGACTGCGGGGCTGTTGAATATTGGTATACCATAATACGAAACTACTGCAAAATTTTTCGATTATTGGCAGGTGTCATGCCAGAACGGGCAGCGCGCCCATCTTGCCGTGGCAATACACCAGCGGCCCGGCGTTCTGCTGGGGCACGATCAGGTTCTTCACCGCGCCGACCATGATCGCGTGATCGCCCCCTTCATATTCGCGCCACAACTCGCATTCGATGACCGCCGTGGCGTTGGCCAGAATCGGATTGCCCCGTTCGCTCAACGTCCACTCGATGCCCTGCGCCTTGTCCTTGCCCTTGCGTGCGAAGGCATAGGCTTCGCTCTGCTGGCCGCCGGACAATACGTGAATGGCGAAGCGCTTGTTCTTGATCAGGACCGGGTAGGAGTCTGAGCTGTAGTTAGGGCAGAACAGCACCAGGGCCGGGTCCATCGACAGCGAGCTGAAGGCGCTGGCGGTCAGGCCGACGATCTGGCCGTCGTCATCGAGAGTGGTGATCACGCAGACACCGGACGGGAACGAGCCCATGACTTGTTTGTAGATGGCGGCATCGATCATTGGACTGTCCTCGGGAGTGAACGTGGTTTTTATGTGTTTGTAGGTCTGATGGTATACCGTAATACATCGTTTGCAAGGTCTTTTTCGGTGAACCGATAAACGTAGGGTCATCGTCGCAAAGGCAATGTTTACGGGGCTTTAAGCGGCTCATCAATGCAGCATGTCGGGCAGGATGACGGATCAGATGGGCATTCAAAGACCGGATCAGTCTTGTGAAAATGTTGGAATACCATAATATGGTGCGCATCTGAGGGGCGGCCAGAGAGTGCCCCCGGTTTGGCTTCATACAAAGATAAGAACAGACAAACTCGAGTTCATGCATATGTCCCAGATGTCCCGGCAAGACCCGTTGATCGAGAATCACACGGTCGACTACGTTCCACTCGCAGAGCGCCACGGGAAGGCCCGCGATCTTTTCACCCTATGGTTCAGCACCAACATTGCGCCGCTGCCCATTGTCACCGGTGCCATGGTGGTCCAGGTGTTCCACCTCGACCTGTTGTGGGGGCTGCTGGCGATTGCGCTCGGGCACATGATCGGTGGACTGGTGATCGCCCTGGCATCGGCCCAGGGGCCACGGATGGGCATTCCGCAGATGGTCCAGAGTCGGGGTCAGTTCGGTCGTTATGGCGCGTTGCTGATCGTGTTTTTCGCCGCACTGATCTACGTCGGCTTCTTCATCTCCAACATCGTGCTGGCGGGCAAGTCGATCGTCGGCATCGCCCCCTCGGTGCCGGTGCCGGCGAGCATCCTGATCGGCGCCCTGAGCGCCACGGCGATCGGCGTGATCGGTTACCGCTTCATCCATACCCTCAACCGCATCGGCACCTGGGTCATGGGCAGTGCCTTGCTCGCCGGGTTCCTCTACATCTTCGCCCATGACCTGCCGGCGGACTTCTTCACCCGTGGCAGTTTCAACCTGTCCGGCTGGTTGGCCACCGTGTCCCTGGGGATCATCTGGCAGATCAGCTTTTCGCCCTACGTGTCGGACTATTCGCGCTACCTGCCGGCCGATATCGGCATCGCCAAGCCGTTCTGGGCCACCTACCTGGGGGCCACCCTGGGCACTATCCTGTCCTTCACCTTCGGCGCGGTGGCTGTACTGGCGACCCCGCAAGGCACTGAAGCGATGGCTGCGGTGAAGCAATCCACCGGCTGGCTGGGGCCGATCCTGATGGTGCTGTTCCTGCTCAATATCATCAGCCACAACGCCTTGAATCTGTATGGCGCTGTGCTGTCGATCATCACCTCGATCCAGACCTTCGCCAGCCAGTGGACGCCGAGCGTCAAAGTGCGCGTGGTGTTGTCGACGGTGGTGCTGGCGGGCTGCTGTGTGGTGGCGCTGGGCGCCTCGGCGGACTTCATCTCGCAGTTCATCGGGCTGATCCTGGCGTTGCTGCTGGTGCTGGTGCCATGGGCTTCGATCAACCTGATCGACTTCTATGTGATCAAGCGCGGGTCCTATGACATTGCCTCGATCTTCCGTGCCGATGGCGGGATTTATGGGCGCTTCAATCTGCATGCGATCGTGGCGTATTTCATCGGGATCATTGTGCAGTTGCCGTTTGCCAATACGTCGTTGTATGTCGGGCCTTATGCCAATCTGGTCGAGGGTGCGGATTTGTCGTGGCTGGTGGGGTTGGTGGTGACTTGCCCGCTCTACTATTGCCTGGCTACCCGTGGGCGGGCTGAGCAGGGCCGGGCTTCGAGGTTGGGTTATACCGATTGATGGTTTTTATTTGTCTGGAATGCCCGGCTTTTGGCCGGGCATTTTTGTTTTGGTGAGCTTTGAATATATTCGGGTTCCTACCTTATCGCGGCTATACACGATCTACTGTAGGAGCTGGCTTGCCAGCGAAGGCGGCCTTACAGCCGACCTATTATTTGTTGACCGCGTACATATCCATTCCTGCGGTAACGGCCACTTAGGGTTTCGCCCTTACGGCGAGTCCCTTTGGCAAACGCCCCAAAGGAACCAAAGGTCTTGCCCCACCATTTCGGCCCCTCGCTGGGGCTCGGGGTGCCCTCACTCCGGCATTGCTCCGTGGGCCCGCCGCCATCGGCCATCCATGGCCGAGGGCGGCTATCCCGGCATCCATGCCGGGATGCCCACTGCGCAACGCCTGCGTTCGGCCTCTGGAAATGGGGCAGGTAGATCAAGAGCAAAAGCCAAAGCAGAGCCAGAGCCAGAGCCAGAGCCAAGCTAATACCTGTGGGAGCGAGCCTGCTCGCGAAAAACTTGAGAACACCGCGGGGGGGCAGGCCCCCCCGTCATCGTTGACGACCATCGCTGCGATGCGGCGACCCGACAAGCCAGCTCCTACAGGGGGCTTTTGCTTTTGCTTTGGCTTTGGCTTTTGATCTTGATTTTCTTGCCCCATCGAGAGGCCGAGTGGAGGTTCTGCGCAGTGGGTAACCCGGCATGGATGCCGGGTTAGCCGCGCTGGGCCAAGGATGGCCCATCGCGGCGGGCCCACGGAGCAGGACCGGAGCGAGGGTATGCCGAGCCACAGCGAGGCACCGAACGCCAGGGGCAAGAGCGTTTGGTTACTTTGCGCTTTTCAAAGTGACCCGCTGTAAGAGCGGAACCCTAGGTGGCCGTTACCGCAGCAATGGATATGTACGCGGTCAACAAATAATAGGTCGGCTGTAAGGCCGCCTTCGCTGGCAAGCCAGCTCCTACAGGTACGAGGTGCAACCATAAGTGGCCGTTACCGCAGCAATGGATGTACGCGGTCAACAAATAATAGGTCGGCTCCCACAAGGTTTTGCGGTACCGCAGGAATGGATATGTACACCCACTGAAAAAGCAAAAAAAGGGCCCCCGCAACCCGACGTTGCGGCGACCCGAGGGTGATACTTAATTGGCGGTCGACAAGAACCTCAAGGCATCAATGCGCCCCTGCAGCCTTGTTCAAATCACTCTCCGCCCACTCGGTATAAACGCAAGCATCCGCCGTCGCCCAGCGCACCCGCACCGGATCACCCGCTTTCATCGGCATGCCCGCCGCAGAAAGCGCCTTGACCGTCATCGACGTGCCACCCGAAGTCACCACGCTGCACGTCTGGCTCTCACCCAGGAACAACACCTCCACCACCTTGGCCGTCACTTCATTCCAGCCCGCGGCCAGCGGTTCCTGGGCGGCTTGCTCGATGCTCAAGGCCAAGGCTTTTTCCGGCCGCACCATCAGCAACACATCCTGATTGGTTTGCAGGCCGGCCGTCAGGCGGATCGACAGCGACTGCCCTTCAAACGAAGCCACCGCATTGCCCTGCGCCTTGAGCTTGAGGAAATTCGAGTTGCCGAGGAACGAGGCGACAAAGGCATTCGGCGGGTTCTGGTAGAGGTCATAGCCGCTGCCCAGGCCGACGATCTTGCCGTGGCTGAAGATCGCGATGCGCTGGGACAGGCGCATGGCTTCTTCCTGGTCGTGGGTCACGTAGACGATGGTGATGCCCAATCGCCGATGCAGCTGACGTAGTTCATCCTGCAAGTCTTCACGCAGTTTCTTGTCCAGCGCGCCCAGCGGTTCATCCATCAGCAGGATGCGTGGTTCGTAGACCAGCGCCCGGGCGATGGCAACGCGTTGCTGCTGGCCGCCGGAGAGCTGCGAAGGGCGGCGATGAGCGAATTGTTCCAGCTGCACCAGCTTGAGCATCGCATCGACCCGGCGTTCGCGCTCGGCCGTGGCCAGTTTGCGAATCGCCAACGGGAAGGCGATGTTGTCGCGCACCGACAGGTGCGGGAACAGCGAGTAGCGCTGGAACACCATGCCGATGTCACGCTTGTGCGGCGGTACGTTCACCAGCGACTGGCCATTGACCAGGATCTCGCCGCTGCTCGGGGTTTCGAAGCCGGCGAGCATCGACAGGGTGGTGCTTTTGCCCGAGCCGCTGGAGCCGAGGAAGGTCAGGAATTCACCGTCCTTGATGTCCAGCGAGATGTCGTCCACGGCGGCAAAGTCACCGTAGTATTTGTTCAGGTTGCGCAGGCTCACCAGGGGCTTGTCATTTTGCTGCGCGGAATCTTTGATCACTGCACTCATGTCGTACTCCTGCGCTTAGGCGCTGATTTCGTTACGCCGGCGCAGTGCGGCGGCGATCACCATGACCAATACCGAGAGGCCGATCAGCAGCGTCGAGGCGACGGCGATCACGGGCGTCAGGTCCTGGCGCAGGGTGGTCCACATTTTCACGGGAAGGGTTTGCAGGGTCGGGCTGGCCATCATCACACTCAGCACCACTTCATCCCAGGAGACGAGGAAGGCGAAAAGGGCGCCGGCCACCATCCCCGGGCGGATCGCCGGGAAGGTCACCTTGAACACCGCCTGCAGCCGCGAAGCACCGCAGATCACTGCAGCATCCTCGATCGACTGGTCGAACAGCTTCAGCGAGTTGATGATCGAGATGATGGTGAACGGCAAGGCGACGATGACATGGCTAACCACGAAGGCGAACATGGTCCCGGTGTAGCCCAGTTTCAGGAACAGCGCGTACACCGCCACGGCGATGATCACCAGTGGCACGATCATCGGCAGGGTGAACAGGCCGTAGAGCATTTCCCGCCCCGGGAAACGCCCGCGTACCAGGGCGAAGGCGGTCGGCAGGCCCAGGGCCACGGCAAAGAACGTGGTCAGTACTGCCACCTTGAGGCTGGCCATGGCCGCGTTCATCCAGTCGGCATTGGAGAAAAACTGGCCGTACCATTTCAGCGTCCAGCCCGGTGGCGGGAACACCAGCCACTGGGACGAGCCGAACGACAGCAGGACGATGAACACGATCGGCAGCAACAGGAACAGGCCGATCAGCCCGGTAGTGGCATACAGGCCGAAGCGCATCCGGCGGCTCATGGCATTGGGGGTCAGGAGCATGACGGCTTACCTCGCGTTGCTGGCGCCAACCGGGGATTCCGGCTGAAGCTTCAGGTAGAAGTAGAACAGCACCAGCGTGATCACGATCAGCAACGCGGCGCCGGCGCTGGCCAGGCCCCAGTTGAGGAACGACTGCACCTGCTGGATGATGAACTCGGGCAGCATCATGTTCTGCGCGCCGCCCAGCAGGGCCGGCGTCACGTAGTAACCGAGGGACATCACGAACACCATCAAGCCGCCGGAGAACAACCCTGGCCGGCACAGCGGCAGGAACACCCGGAAGAAGTTGGTCCACGGACTGGCCCCGCAAATCGAGCCGGCCTGCAGGATCATCGGGTCGATGGCCTGCATGGTCGCCTGCAGCGGCAGCACGATGAACGGGATCATGATGTAGCTCATGCCGATCACCACGCCGGTGAGGTTGTGCACCATCTCCAGCGGCTGATCGATGATGCCCATGGCCATCAGCGCCTTGTTGATCACCCCGGAGGCTTGCAGCAACACCAGCCAGGAATAGGTGCGGGCAAGGAGGCTGGTCCACATCGACAACAGCACGATGTTGAGGATCCAGCGACCCCAGCCACGAGGCACCAAGGTGATCGCCCAGGCCAGCGGGAAACCCAGCAGCAGGCTGAACAGGGTCACCAGGCCCGCCACCGAGAAGGTGTTGAGCAAGACCCGGGCATACGCCGAGTTGGCGAACAGTTGCTCGTAGTTGCCCAACCCAGGCACAGGCTCCAGCACGCCGCGCAGCAGCAGGCCGATCAGGGGCGCCAGGAAGAACAGGCCGAGGAACAGCAGGGCGGGGATCAGGTTGCTCGATCCGCGCCAGCGTTGCGCCAGGGTAGGGGTTTGCGTCATCGCTGCCGCCTTGCCGGCAGCGCCGGAGGCGCTCCCGGCGGGCGTGGATGGGCGGGCCGCAGTTGCCGTCATTTTCATTTGACCAGCCATTCGTTCCACCGTGTGGCGATAGCAGGACCGTTCTTGGCCCAGTACGCGAAATCAAGAGTGATTTGATCCTTGGCGTAGGCCGTCGGCAGGTTCGGGGCCAGCACCGAGTCCAGGCGCGCCACGCTGTCGACGTTGACCGGGGCGTAGGCGGTCAGGTTGGAGAAGTCGGCCTGGCCTTTGGCACTGCTGGCATTGGCCAGGAACTTCATCGCCGCGTCCTTGTTTTTCGAACCCTTTGGAATGACCAGGATGTCGGCCATGACCAGGTTCTGTTTCCAGCTCACGCCGACTGGCGCCCCGTCTTCCTGCAGGGCATGAATCCGGCCGTTCCAGAACTGGCCCATGCTCGCTTCACCGGAGGCCAGCAGTTGTTGCGACTGAGCGCCGCCGCCCCACCAGACGATGTCTTTCTTGATGGTGTCGAGTTTCTTGAAGGCGCGGTCCAGGTCCAGCGGGTAGAGCTTGTCGGCGGCGACGCCATCGGCCAGTAGCGCCAGTTCCAGCACGCCAGGACTTGGCCATTTATAGAGGGCGCGTTTGCCGGGATAGGTCTTGGTGTCGAACAGCGCGGACCAGTCCTGGGGTTTGTTGGCCCCCAGCTTGCCTTCGTTGTAGCCAAGGACGAAGGAGAAGAAGAACGAGCCGACGCCGTGATCGGAGACGAACCGCGGGTCGATCTTGTCGCGATCGATGACTTTGAAATCGAGGGGTTCGAGCAAGCCTTCGGAGGCGGCGCGCAAGGCGAAGTCGGCTTCGACGTCGACCACGTCCCACTGCACGTTGCCACTTTCGACCATGGCCTTGAGCTTGCCATAGTCGGTGGGGCCGTCCTGGACCACGGTGATGCCGGTGGACTTGCTGAACGGATCGGCCCAGGCCTGCTTCTGTGCATCCTGAGTGCTACCGCCCCAGCTGACGAAGTTGACGCTTTCAGCCGCCATAACCACATGACTGGTCGCGGCCAGCAAGCCGGCGAACAGTACTGCGGTTGCACGTTTGTTCAACACCATTTTCACGCCCTCATTTGTTGTGTTTTTGAGCGGGCTTGGTAATGCCCGCCTATCGGGAGCAGTAGGTCCATCTGGCCTTGAAAGGCGACCGGGCCAAGGGCTGTTGTGAGTGCTTTCCCTGTCGGGTGCGCTTGGCTAAATCGCCCGGTCTATGGAATATCATATTATGGTATTCCAAACTTTGTGCAAGCACTTTGCCTTACCGGCTATCAGCCAAAAATGCTTTTTTAGTGTATCTGGCGAACGACGCACCCTCTGTAGGAGCTGGCTTGCCAGCGAAGGATTCCCATACACCGCGTGTATCCAGAAAACACCGGTTATCGTTGACGACCATCGCTGGCAAGCCAGCTCCTACAGAGGTTCATCATTCATTCAGTGAACGGGATGCTTTCCACCACTTCCAGGTCATACCCGGTCAATCCTGCGTATTTCAACGGCGGCCCCAGATGCCGCAGCTTACCGACGCCAAGGTTCTGCAAGATCTGCGCCCCGGTGCCAACCTCCGAATAGATCCGTGACTGCGAACGGCTGAATTGCCGTGGCGCCTGGGTCAATTGCGGCACCCGCTCCAGCAGCGCCTGGGACGATTCGTGATTGGCCAGCACCACCACCACGCCACGACCTTCTTGCGCCACGCGCTGCAACGCCGCCCATAACGTCCAGTTCGAAGGCCCGCTGTATTCGGCGCCCACCAGGTCGCGCAACGGGTCGATCACGTGCACCCGCACCAGCATCGCTTCATCGCGGCGCAGTTCACCCATGACCATTGCCATGTGGACACCGCCTTCAATGCGATCCTCAAAGGTGATCAGACGAAAGGTGCCATGCACCGTCGGCAGCTCACGCTCACCGATGCGCACCACCGTGTGCTCGGTGCTTAAACGATAGTGGATCAGGTCGGCGATGGTGCCGATCTTGATCCCGTGCTTGCGCGCGAACACTTCCAGGTCCGGGCGACGCGCCATGGTGCCGTCATCGTTCATCACTTCGACGATCACCGAGGCGGGGGTGAAGCCGGCCAGGCGGGCCAGGTCGCAACCAGCCTCGGTATGACCGGCGCGGGTCAACACGCCGCCTTCCCGGGCGCGCAGCGGGAAGATATGGCCAGGCTGGACGATATCGGCGGCATTCGCGCCCTGAGCGACGGCGGCGGCCACGGTGCGTGCGCGGTCGGCGGCGGAGATACCAGTGGTGACACCCACCGCCGCTTCGATCGACACGGTGAACGCGGTGCTGAACACGCTGCCATTGCTCGGCACCATCTGCTCGAGGCCCAGGCGCTGGCAATGCTCGTCGGTCAGGGTCAGGCAGATCAGGCCGCGCGCTTCACGGGCCATGAAGCTGATGGCCTCGGCGCTGCAACGGTCGGCGGCCAGCAACAGGTCGCCTTCGTTTTCCCGGTCCTCGTCGTCCACCAGGAGCACCATCTTGCCTTGGCGGTAGTCTTCGATGATTTCTTCGATGCTGTTGAAGGCCATGTTGGGGTTCTCGGTGTTTGATGGAGATATATTGTGGTATACCATAATACAAAACAACTGCAGAGGTCACTATGAAGGCGTACTGGATTGCTCACGTGGATATCACCGACCCCGATCAATACAGCCAATACACCCAGCGGGCACCGCAGGCGTTTGCCGAATACGGTGGTCGGATATTGGCGCGTGGCGGGCGTAGCGAAGCGATGGAAGGTCGGCCGACGCCGCAACGCAGCGTGGTGATCGAGTTCGACTCGTACGAGCAGGCAGTGGCCTGCTATCGGTCAGGTGTTTATCAGGAGGCGAAAGGACATCGCGAGGGCGTGGCACGGGCCGAGGTGATCATCGTCGAAGGCGTGGCACCGCTCTAAAAGCTCCACTTGACCCTGTAGGAGCTGGCTTGCCGGCGAAGGCGCCCGCGAGACCTGCGCAATACTCAAGGACGCCTTCGCCGGCAAGCCGGCTCCTACAGGGGATAGCGAAATATTGGAGGTTTTCGCTAGCGGATGAAATGGATCTTGCCGGTGTCGTCGTTACCGATATAGATCCCGTAGACCCCGGCCTGGCGTTCCTCGATATAACGCTCGAGGATCTGCCGGATCGCCGGGTAATAGATGCTGTCCCAGGGAATGTCCTCGGGCGCGAAGAATTTGTAGTCGAGGGTTTCCGGCCCGTACTGCCCGGTGATTTCCAGCGCGATGGCGCGGAAGATGATGTACACCTCGCTGATCTTCGGCACGCTGAAGATCGAGTAGGGCGAGAGGATTTCCGCGCGCACGCCACTCTCTTCCCAGACTTCGCGCAACGCCGCCTGCTCGGTGGTTTCACCACCTTCCATGAAGCCCGCCGGCAAGGTCCAGGTGCCGGGGCGCGGCGGGATGGCGCGTTGGCACAACAGGTACTTGCCGTCCTGCTCGATGATGCAGCCGGCGATGATTTTCGGATTGACGTAGTGGATATAGCCGCAGCCGCGGCACATCAGGCGCTCGTGCGTATCGCCCGGTGGCAGTTGTGACTTGAGGTCATTGCTGCCGCACTTTGGACAATAGCTCGGGCTGAACATGATCAACGACCTATGCGAGGTTCTTTGAGCGCGATGGGCTGGGTGATCTCGGGGATCGCCCCGGTCTCTTCCTGCTTGCGCTTGAGGTAATCGAGGGCGACGGTGGCGGCGGCGCGCACGTGGTCGACGCACGCCTGGTGAGCGGCCAGGGGATCGCCGCTCTTGATCGCTTCGACCATGCGTTCCATCTCCTGGTTACTGGCGCCACGACGGTTCTGCTGGGACACCGAAGTCGCTCGCAGATAGCTGATGCGCGCCTGCAACTGCCGCAACTGGGTCGCGGCGACGTGGTTGCCGGAGCCTTCGAGCAGTACGTCGTAGAAACCCTGGACGGAGTCGATGACCTGCTGCAGTTCACCTTCCTTCAAGGCCTGGCGGTTTTCTTCCAGGGCCTTTTCCAGTGCCTTGATGTCCTTGGCCTTGGCGCGCAGGGTGAACAGCTGGACGATCAGCCCCTCAAGCACGCAACGCAGCTCGTAGATATCGACGGCATCGGCCAGGGTGATGATCGCTACCCGTGGGCCCTTGGCATCGGCGAACTCCACCAGGCCTTCGGATTCCAGGTGACGCAAGGCTTCGCGCACCGAGGTGCGGCTCACACCCAGGCGATCGCACAGATCGCGTTCGACCAGTCGATCTCCCGGCAGGAGCTGGAAGTTCATGATGGCGCTTCGCAGTTTATCCAGCACGATCTCGCGCAGGGTAACGGGGTTGCGATTGACCTTGAAGCTGTCGTCGAGTGGCAGGCGTTTCATGGGGTCCGCTCTAGAATGTGGCTGTCCATGCAAAACGGGCACCGTCCGTGCTCGTTCAGATCAAAACAGCCGAGGGTTAACTTGAGGCCTCGGCATCGGCTTCGGCGAATGCTTCCCGGGCGAGCCGGAAACTGTCGACGGCAGCGGGAACACCGCAATATATGCCGACCTGAAGCAGAATTTCGCGTATTTGCTCACGACTCAGGCCGTTACGCAAGGCGCCGCGCACATGCAGCTTGAGTTCGTGCGGGCGGTTGAGGGCCGAGATCATGGCCAGGTTGATCATGCTGCGCTCCTTGAGCGACAAACCCTCACGACCCCAGACGTGGCCCCAGCAGTACTCGGTCACCATCTCCTGCAGGGGGCGGGTGAAGTCGTCGGCGTTCTCGATGGAGCGATTCACATAGGCTTCGCCCAGCACCTGGGTGCGGATCTTCAGGCCTTTTTCGTATTTTTCGTTGCTCATTTTCAATTGTCTCCTGGCAAGCACCGACCTGTGTAGGAGCCGGCTTGCCGGCGAAGGCGTACTTGAGGGCGCCTTCGCCGGCAAGCCGGGCTCCTACAGGTATTCATTCACAGTCCACCCATCAAGGTGTATTTGAGTTCCAGGTAATCCTCGATGCCATATTTGGAGCCTTCGCGCCCCAGCCCCGAGGATTTGATCCCGCCAAATGGCGCGACTTCGGTGGAAATCAACCCTTCGTTGATCCCGACCATGCCGTATTCCAGCGCTTCGCTCATGCGCCAGGCGCGGCCCAGGTCGCGGGTATAGCAGTAGGCCGCCAGGCCGAATTCGGTGTCGTTGGCCATTTGCACAGCCTCGGCCTCGCTGTCGAACCGGAACACCGCGGCGAGAGGCCCGAAGGTTTCTTCCCGGGCGACTTTCATTTGCGTGGTGATGCCGGCCAAAACCGTGGGCTGGAAGAAACCGTGACCCAGCGCGTGACGTTCGCCGCCACACAGCAGCTGAGCACCTTGCGCCAGCGCGTCCTGTACATGGTCTTCAACCTTGGCCACGGCGCGCGCGTTGATCAGCGGGCCTTGGCTGACGCCGGCATCGAAACCGCTGCCAACCTTGAGCTGCGACACCCGTTCGGCCAGGCGCGCGACGAAGGCGTCGTGTATGCCGTCTTGCACCAGGAAGCGATTGACGCAGACGCAGGTCTGGCCGGCATTGCGGAATTTGGCGATCAGCGCGCCGTCCACCGCGCGCTCCAGGTCGGCATCGTCGAAGACGATAAAAGGCGCGTTGCCGCCCAGTTCCAGCGAGACCTTTTTCAGCGTCGGCGCGCACTGCGCCATCAGCAACTTGCCAATGGCCGTGGAGCCGGTGAACGACAGTTTGCGCACCAATGGGCTTGCGGTCAGCTCGGCGCCAATGGCGATGGCATCGCCGGTGATTACGTTGAAAATGCCGGCAGGAATGCCCGCCTGCTCGGCCAGGGCGGCCATGGCCAGGGCCGAGAACGGCGTCTCCGGCGCCGGCTTGACGATGCACGGGCAGCCGGCGGCCAGCGCCGGGCCGGCCTTGCGGGTGATCATCGCCGCGGGGAAGTTCCAGGGGGTGATCGCCGCGACGACACCGATCGGCTCCTTGCTCACGACAATGCGCGCATCGCCCTTGTGGCTGGGAATGGTGTCGCCATAGATGCGTTTGGCTTCTTCGGCAAACCACTCGATGAAGCTGGCGGCGTAGAGGATTTCGCCCTTGGCTTCGGCCAACGGCTTGCCTTGTTCGAGGGTGAGGATTTCGGCCAGGGCATCGGCGTTTTCCAGCATCAGCGCGTGCCAGCGCTTGAGCGTGTTGCTGCGTTCCTTGGCGGTCAGTGCACGCCAGGCCGGCCACGCCTTGTTGGCGGCGTCGATGGCCTGGCGTGCGTGTTCGGCGCCCAGGTTCGGCACCTGGCCGATCAGTTGGCCGGTGGCCGGGTTGAAGATGTCCTGTTGCGCACTGTCGGGCGCATCCAGCCATTGGCCGTTGAGGTAGGCCTGCTGGCGGAACAGTAACGAGGCTGCTGGGCTCATGCCGGCTCCTGACAAAAATTCAAAAGATCTGCGCGGGCCCCTGTGGGAGCGAGCCTGCTCGCGATAGCGGTTTGTCAGTCGACATTGATGTTGAATGTCAGTCCGTCATCGCGAGCAGGCTCGCTCCCACAAGGTTTTTCCCACAAGGTTTTGTGTGGAACCGATCAGGCCAGGGTGGGCAGGGGGCCCAACTTGCCTTTGTGGTAGATCATCGGCGTCACCGGTTGCTCGGGCAGGATCAGGTTCTTCACCGCACCGACGATGATGGCGTGGTCGCCGCCATCGTATTCGCGCCACAGTTCGCACTCGATGATCGCCGTGGCCTTGCGCAGCAACGGGTTGCCCAGTTCGCTCAAGTGCCACTCGATGCCGTTGGCCTTGTCCTTGCCTTTACCGGCAAACGCATAGGCTTCGGCAGTCTGGTCGGCGGACAGCAGGTGAATCGCGAACTGCTTGCTGTCACGCAGGATCGGGTAAGTGTCAGAGGCGTAGTTGGGGCAGAACAGCACCAGTGCCGGATCGATCGACAGTGCACTGAAGGCGCTGGCGGTGATGCCGACGATGCCACCAGCCGGGTCCAGGGTGGTGACCACCGTGACCCCGGAAGGGAACGAGCTCATGACGTCTTTGTAAATGCCGGGTTCGATCATTTCTCAGGACTCCTAGCGCATCACGAATGGATCAGGCATCGGTGCCTGGGACAGATTGATCCACACCGTTTTCAACTCGGTGTAGGCCAGCACGGAATCGATGCCGCTTTCGCGTCCATAGCCACTGTTCTTGAAGCCGCCGATCGGCGCCATGGCTGACACCGCGCGATAGGTGTTGACCCAGATGATCCCCGAACGCACGTCCCGGGCCAGGCGATGGGCGCGGCCCAGGTCGCGGGTCCAGATGCCGGCGGCGAGGCCGAACTGCGAGTCGTTGGCGATCGCCAGGGCTTCGGCTTCGTCCTTGAAGCGAATGACCGAGGCCACCGGGCCGAAGACTTCTTCCTGCATGATCTTCATCGAATTGCGGTCGCATTCGAACAGGGTCGGCTCATAGAACCAGCCTTCACCCAGATTCTGCGGACGCTTGCCACCCAGGCGCAGTGTTGCCCCTTCGGCAATGGCATCAGCCACCAGTCCTTCGACCACGGCCAACTGTTGCGCGGTGGCCATCGGGCCCATTTCGCTACTGTCTTCCTGCGGGTTGCCGATGCGGATGCGCTGGGCGCGGTCCACCAGGCGAGCGACGAATTCGTCGTAGATCTCGTCCTGCACCAGCAGGCGCGAACCCGACACACAACTTTGCCCGGAGGCGGCGTAGATGCCGGCAATGGCGCCGTTGATCGCACTGTCGAGGTCGGCGTCGGCGAAGATGATGTTCGGCGATTTGCCGCCCAGTTCCAGGGACAGTTTCGCGAAGTTCTCGGCGCTGCTGCGCACCACGTGCCGGGCCGTCGCCGCGCCGCCGGTGAAGGCGATCTTGCGCACCAGCGGATGGCGAGTCAGGGCGGCGCCGGTGCTCGGGCCGTAGCCGGTAACGACGTTGACCACGCCCGGCGGGATGCCGGCTTCCAGCGCCAAACGCGCCAGCTCGAGAATGGTCGCCGAGGCGTGCTCCGACGGCTTGATCACGATGGTATTGCCTGCCGCCAGGGCTGGCGCCAGCTTGATCGCGGTCAGGTACAGCGGGCTGTTCCACGGAATGATCGCGGCGACCACGCCCATGGCTTCGTGCACGGTGTAGGCGAACAGGTCGGGCTTGTCCAGCGGCAGGGTGCCGCCTTCAAGCTTGTCGGCCAGGCCCGCGGTGTAGTGGAAAAACTCCGGCAGATAGCCGACCTGGCCGCGGGTCTCGCGGATCAGCTTGCCGTTGTCGCGGCTTTCCAGCTGCGCCAGTTGTTCCTTGTTTTCGGCGATCAGGTCGCCCAGGCGGCGCAGCAACTTGCCCCGGGCGGTGGCGGTCAAGCCACGCCAGGCCGGGCTGTCGAAGGCGCTCTGCGCAGCCTGTACGGCGCGCTCGACGTCGGCTTCGTCGGCATCGGGCAGTTCGGCCCAGGGTTCGGCCAGGGCCGGGTTGAGGCTTTCGAAGGTCTTGCCGGAGAGGGCATCGACCCATTCACCGCCGATGCACATCTGGAAGCGAGCGAGTGTCATGCAACGATCCCCTTGATCTGGTTTTGTCGGGAGTGCGCAGTGTCGAGAAACTCCAGCAACAGCTGGTTGACCAGGCGCGGCGATTCTACGGGCATCATATGCCGCTGCTCGGCGAGTACGGCAACCTTGGCGCCGGGAATGCGCTGGGCCAGTTGCTCAGCCATTTCCGGGGTCGACCCAGGGTCGAGTTCGCCGGTGGCGATCAGCGCCGGTACCTGGATGTTGCCCAGGTCCTCGGCGCGGTACATGTCCTGGGTGGCAAACAATTCGTAGGTGGTCAGGTATCCCTGGGGGTCATTGCCCGCCAGCGTCTGGCGAATCGCGGCGATCTGCGCCGGATTGGCCGCCTGGTATTCACGGCTGAACCAGCGTGACAATGCGGCTTCCGCGTTGGCATCCGGGCCGTGTTCGGCGGCCTGGCTGGTGCGGGCGATCACACCAGCGCGTTGTTCAGCGGTGCGATTGAACACGCTGTTGAGCACCACAAGGCTTTGCAGGCGTTGCGGGTAATGCAGGGCGAAAGCCCGCGCCACCAGCCCGCCCATGGAGAAACCGATCACTGCCGCCTTGGGCAATTGCAGATGATCGAGCAGCTCGAGCAACTGGTCGGCATAACCGAGCAGCGGCGTGCCGCTTTCAGGACGTGGGCTGGCGCCATGGCCGAGCATGTCATAGGCGATGACGCGGTATTTCGTGGCCAGGCCAACGATCTGGCCGCCCCACATTTCTTTGTTCAGGCCCACGCCGTGGATCAAGACCACGGGCTGGCCTTGGCCGGTCGCCAGGTAACTGGTGCCAGCCGGGGTGCGTTCAGCGGTGAGCCGAATCATGGAGCGCTCCTGCATACCTTTTTGTTGTAGTGACCGACCGTCTTACTGGGCTTTTTCAGCGGCCAGTTCTTCCAGGTCGATGTAGCGGTTGCCGATGCGTGGGTGCAGGCGGCCGCCGTCGGCACAACCCAGGACCACGACGATTTCGTCGGCACGCGGTGCGTCTTCGATCTGCATTTCCAGGGTGATGTAGTGCGAACGCAGACCTTCATCGTCCTTGTGCATCATCGGGATCTGGATCGAGGTACCCGGGCCGCCGCGCTTGTTGGTGAAGCTCAGGTAGCTCTTGGCTTTCACCGCTTCGCGGTAATGGTTGCCAAAGCGCAGGGTGTGGATCACCGCAGAGGCGTGTTCGATTTCACCGTCGGCACCGACCACGGCGGCCTTGCCGTAGGCTTCGATCTTCTCGGCACCGCCGATGATGCCTACCAGACGCTCGACCATCATTGCGCCGAGGTCAGAGCAGTTGGCGCGGATTTGCGGCTTGAGGTCTTCAACGAAGCCGTTGCCCAGCCAAGGGTTCTTCATCACCACGGCCAGCCCGACCATGGTCACGGGCTTGTCGGTGGCCTTGCCGCCTTCGATGAAGGTTTCTTCGACATAGCTGACGATCTTGCGGATTTCGAAACTCATGAGCTGCTCCGTATCAGGGTGAAAGGTGTCTGTGCGTATGATGGTATACCATAATACCGGATGCGCAATAGCCTGATGGGAGTTTCTGGTCGGAAGGCGATGAAAAGCGGGGGTTGGGGATTGCGATGGGCTGGCCGGTGGTGAAAATCCTGTAGGAGCTGGCTTGCCAGCGAAGGCGGCCGTCTATCTGACCCATCTCCCGCAGATGCGCACCGCTCAAACTGTAGGAGCTGGCTTGCCAGCGAAGGCGGCATCACGGCCACCATCGCATCGCCAGCAAGCCGGCTCCTACGGATGTGCGTTACGCAAATTCAGCTTGCCCCCACTGCGGACCTCTCTGGCAGTACAACCAAAGTGTCGACGGAAGCTACGGGTGAACTGCGCCTGGTCGCTGAAGCCCCAACGCATGGCCAGCTCACCGATCGACAGGTGGCAGCCAGGGTCGTGCAGCCCCCTGTTGACCGCCTCGAGACGGCGCAGGCGAATCCATTCCCCCAGGCTGTGGGGCGTGCTGCTGAAGAGTTTATGCAGATAACGCACCGACAACCCACAGGCGTCGGCGATCATCTGCGGCGCGAGGTCGGGGTTGCCCAGTTGCTGGTCGATGTACTGCTCGATCCGTTGCAAATGCAGGGCGGCCAGGTTCGAGCTTTCGCTGCTGAGCACCCGCTCATCGTCACGCAAGGCCATCAACAGTGTCGAAAGGGCCTGCTCGAGCAACATATGGCGGGCAGGCGCGTCGCATTCGTCGAAACGGGCGGCGCACATCGCCAGTTGATCGACAAAGATCCGCCCGAGTGCGCGCCTGGCGTCAAAGCACAGGCGATTGTAGCGCTCAGCGCCGCGCAGTTGGCCATGCAGCGCGCGTTCGGGGAGCTTGAACACCCACAGATCGTTGTCGCTGGCGTAGTGAAAGCGGTAGGGCGCATCCCCCCGTTCAAAGATGAAACCACCAGGCTGGCAATGCAGGGCCCGACCGTCCTGTTCGAAATGCACTTCGCTGCGCCGCGGTACGGTGACGAGGTAGCAGGCTTCGTGGTCTTCACTGACCTGGGCCTTGCTGCGCGAATAACCCAGTTGACTGGAGCGCAGGCGTGAAAGGGTCAGGGCGGTACTGCCGGTTTCCCAGATCTGCAGGCTGCCGCTGAACGGGCTGTTCGGGGCGAATTCCAGGGACAACGGAAAATAGGCGCTGCCAATAGCCTGGGCCCAGAGCGGCTGGCGTTGACTGTCTGGCCAGGAGCGGGTGGAGAGTTTGTATGCCATGGCTGCCCTCGTATCATTTTTATTATGAGGACGATGCCGACGCAAACAGCCGCCGGCACCGTGGGTCTGCCATCATTTGCCAATGCTTACGGGCGGTCAATCACCAGGAGTCAGCCGGTAGGTGGCCGAGGGTGCGAGCTCGGCCTGCCAGCCGGGCGGCACGACGATGTTGGTGGTCGCCTCTTCGATGACGCAAGGGCCTTGCACCCTTTGCCCCGCTTGCAGCCGATCACCGTTGTACACCGGCGTGTCCTGCCAGGACGACTGCGCGCTGAACAGCATCGAGCGATGACCGCTGGCCTTGGCCGCGACATTCTCGGCAGGTTGCGGCAACTCCGGCATGGGCGGCCGTTGCAAGCGCGCAATCACCGAACACTCAAGGTTCACCAGTTCTGCCGGGCTCTGCGGTTCGCTGTAGGAGAACAGCGCCTTGTGCCGGGTGTGGAACGCCTCGCGCAACGCCACCAGGCCCGCCTGGTCCAGTTGATCGCAGGTCAGCTCGACGCTGCATTCGTGGATCTGCCCCAGGTAGCGGATCTCCAGGTTGTACAGGCACTCGACGTTATTGCCGGCACCAAAGCCGTCCTCGCGCAGGTTGTGCATGCCGCGCTCGCGCAGGTCGCGCAGGGTCTGGTTGAGCAGCGGCAGGTCGACCAGCTGGTCGTCCAGGCGCATCGGCAAGGTAGTCAACTGGTCGTAGCGGATGTCCGAAAGAATCTGCCCGTAAGCGCACAGCCCGGAAGCCACTTTCGGAATCAGAACCACTTTGCTGCCGATTTCCTCGGCCAGGCGCATGACGTGCATGCCCGCCGCGCCGCCCGCGCCGATCAGGGCAAAGTCCCGGGGGTCATAACCGCGCTCGACCGACACCCGGCGGATGCCGCTGACCATGTTCAGGTTGACCAGGGTGATGATGCCCAGGGCGGCACGCTCGACGCTGATGCCCAGGGGGTCGGCGATCTTGCTGCGGATCGCCGCGATGGCGGCCTGGCGATCGAGGCGGATGCTACCGCCCAAGAGCGCGCCGTCGGCCAGGTATCCCAGGGCCAGGTTGGCGTCGGTGACTGTCGGTTCGCTGCCGCCCTTGCCGTAGCACACCGGGCCCGGGTTGGCGCCGGCGCTGCGCGGGCCGACCTGGAGCATGCCGAAGTCGTCGAGGTAGGCGATCGAGCCGCCGCCGGCGCCGAGGGTTTCCACCTGGATCATCGGCACGCCGATGCGATAGCGCAAGAAGTCGGTGTCCTTGCTGAAATTGGTGCGTCCGCCCTTGCTCAAGGTGATGTCGAACGAGGTGCCGCCCATGTCCACGGTGATCACGTTGTCGATGCCGAACGGCTGCGCTACGCACAACCCGGCTTGCGGCGCGGACGCCGGCCCTGAGTTGATCGCATTCACCGCGCGCTCGCGCATCACCACGCCGGGCGCGAGGCCGCCATTGGACTGGAAGTAGCGCGTGGGCTGCTGCGCGCCGAGTTCTTCGAACAGGGCGTCGATGCGTTCGATGTAGCGGCCCATGACCGGGCTCAGGTAGGCGTTGACCACGGTGGTGGAGGTGCGGGTGTATTCACGGATCTGCGGGAACACTTCGTTGCCGGTGCAGACGAATACGCCCGGCAGTGTCGCGCGCACCATCTCGGCGGCGCGTTGTTCGTGGCTGGGGTTACGCACCGACCAGACGAACGAAATGGCCACGGCCTTGACGTCCTGTTCGCGGAAATACTCGATGGCGTCGACAATCGCCTGTTCGTCCAGCGGCGCGTACTCGCTGCCGTCGCTGATGATCCGCCCGCCGATGGGCCGCCGCAGGTGACGCGGCACCAGCATGTAGGCCGGCGGGTAGCTGGCGTCGTAGCGATGGCCGTCCTCCTTGTGGCCCAGGCGGATTTCCAGGCTGTCTTCATGGCCGTCGGTGCACAGCAGGCCCACCTTGACCCCGGTCTTTTCGATCAGCGCATTGAGCGCCACCGTGGTGCCGTTGATGCACAGGTCGCAGTCGCCGATGATCTCGGCGGGTGTGCGGCCGATGGCGTCGGCGATCTGCGCCAGGCCGTTGCGGATGGCGATGGTGCCGTCCTGGGGCGTCGAGGGCGCCTTGAACAGCTGCACGTTGCCGCTGCGGTCGGCCAGGATGAAATCGGTGAAGGTGCCGCCGGCGTCGATGCCCAGGCGATATTGTTGCTTGCTCATGATCAGGGATTCCAGATTGCTCAGAGGGGCCGGGCTCGATTAACGGGGGGTACGACAGGCGTTGGTCGCGGCGTCATCGACCTGGCCGTGGCTGTCGATCACCACGCCGTATTCCAGGCGGGCGCCTTCGCGGGACACCAGGCCGTTGCGCACGTCGCTGACCACGCTGGCGACCGGGCGGCGCAGGGGATTGCCGTAACCACCGCCGCCAGGGTTGACGTTGATCACCCGTTCCCCCGGTTGCGCGGTGAGTTGCGCGTTGTAGAGGAAGGACTGTTCCTCACCGTCGAGCGTGCGGTGAATCAACCGGCCAAGCTTGGGTTCGAGCAGGGCGTTGGTCGCACCCGCGGCCCCCGAGGTCGGCAGTTGCCGGCCCTCGCCAAAACCGACCACGGTCATGGCGTGGTCGAGCGGTTCGATTTCGATGCGCGTTCCCGAGCCACCGCGAAATTCGCCGGCGCCCCCACTGTCGGTCATCAGGCTGTAGCGATGGATGAGGATCGGATAGGAATACTCCAGCAACTCGATATCGCCGGACATCAACGCACCGAAACAGCACAGCGGCCCGCACGCCGGCCAACCGTCCATGGCCTTGTTCGCACCGGCACCGGAGATGATCGAGGCGAGCACCATCGTCACGTACTCGTCGTTGCCGTTGCGCGGGTCATGGCCGGCGATATTGATCCCGCTGGCGTGACCCCAGGAGGCGGTGACACGGTCGGGGGCCGCCTGCTCCAGTGCCTGGCGCACCGCGTCGGCCAGGGTTTCCATCGGCGTGGTGGTGCTGTTGACGTGGGGCGCCGGCTCCTGCGCATTGCACAAGGTTCCCGGCGGGCCGAGGTCGACGGACACGCAGCGGTACAGCCCTTCGTTATACGGCGGCGGCACCTGGGCGAACATCATCAGCCCCAGGTAAACCCCGGACACTGAGTTACCGGCGTAGGAGTTGATGAAGTAGGGTACCTGGGGCGGGCTTTCGATCAGGATGTGCGCCTCGTCGCCGCGAATTTCCACCTGGGCGGTGATCGACAGTTGCCCCAGCCCGTGGCCCGAGTCTTCCAGCACTGCGGTGCCGCTGTAGAAGCCATCCGGCACCTCCCGCAGCAAGGCGCGCATGTGCCGGTCGGCCATGTCTTTCAATTCGGCGATACAGGCGCGCACCTGCTGCACGCCATAACGATCGAGCAGTTCCAGCAAGTGCCGTTCGCCGACATTGCAGGCGCCGTACTGGGCGTTGAGATCGCCTTCCTGATACGCCCGGGCGCGCATGTTGGTCAGCAGCAGGTTGATCACGTCTTCTCGGCGCTTGCCCCGGGACCAGAGCTTGACCGGCGGGATGCGCAAGCCTTCGGCGTAGATTTCCCTGGCATCGGGGTTGTAGCCGGCGGGCACCGGACCGCCGATGTCGGTCAGGTGACCCTTGCAGACCGCCCAGAACACCAGCTCGCCCTGGTAGAACACCGGTTTGTACATGCAGCAGTCGAGGATGTGGCTGCCCATGTAGGCGGGGTCGTTGTGATAAATCACATCGCCTTCCTGGACGTCGTCACCGAAGAAACCGGCCACGCATTTCATCGCTGGAATCAGCGAGCCCAAGTGAATCGGAATGTCCTGGCCCTGCAGGATCATTTCCGGCAGGTGGTCGAAGAGGGCGTTGGAATAGTCGTGGGCCAGGTTGAAAACGCTGGAACGGCCGGTCTTTTCCAGGGTGATGGTCATTTCGCGCTGCGCGGTTTCGAGCGCGCCGCGCACCACGGCCAGGGTGATCGGATCTACTGTACTCATGGGTCACCAGAAATCTTGTTGTTATCCAGGTGAAGGTCAGGACGAACGTCTAACCCACGAGACAAAACTACGCGCACCTGCCGGGGGCTGGCTTGGCGTCCAGTGCACTGGTTTTTGCGCTCCAGTGCACAGCCGGCCAAACTCCCGCGACTATCCCCGATCCCCTGTAGGAGCTGGCTTGTCGGGTCGCCGCATCGCAGCGAAGGCGGCCTGACAGCCAGCCCATCTCCCACAGATGCACGCCAATCAAACTGTAGGAGCCGGCTTGCCGGCGAAGGCGGCCTGACAGCCAACCCACCTCCCACAGATGTACTCCGGTAAAACTGTGGGAGCTGGCAGGTCGGCTCCACAATAGATCGGGACAGCCACGAGAGATGGGGTGGCTGTGAGGTCGCCTTCGCCGGCAAGCCGGCTCCTACAGTAGGTCGAGTACAGGCGCGGGAGAGGGAGTGGCTGTCAGACCCCGTCGCCGGGGCTCAAAGATGATCCGCATCGATCACCGCCTTGGCAAACGCCTGCGGATCTTCCTGTGGCAAGTTGTGGCCGATGCCGCCGCTGATCAGGCGGAACTGGTATTTACCGGTAAAGCGCTTGGCGTAATCCTCGGGGGCCGGATGCGGAGCGCCGTTGGCGTCGCCTTCCAGGGTGATGGTTGGCACGCTGATGGACGGCGCCGTGGCCAGTTTCTGCTCCAGTGCCTCGTAGCGGCTTTCGCCTTGGACCAGGCCCAGGCGCCAGCGGTAGTTGAACACGGTGATGTCGACATGGTCGGGGTTGTCCAGCGCCTTGGCGCTGCGGTCGAAGGTGGCGTCGTCGAAGACCCATTTCGGCGAGGCCGTTTGCCAGATCAGCTTGGCGAAGTCGTGGGTATTTTTCTCGTAGCCGGCGCGACCACGATCGGTGGCGAAGTAGAACTGGTACCACCACTGCAGTTCGGCCTTGGGTGGCAGCGGGTTCTTGCCGGCGGCCTGGTTACCGATCAGGTAGCCGCTGACCGACACCAGCGCCTTGACCCGCTCCGGCCACAGCGCCGAAACGATGTTGGCTGAACGTGCGCCCCAGTCGTAACCGCCGAGCACGGCCTGCTTGATGTTCAGGGCGTCCATGAAGTCGATGACGTCGCTGGCCAGCGCGGCCGGTTGGCCATTGCGCAGGGTCTTGTCGGACAGGAAATGCGTATCGCCGTAGCCGCGTGCATAAGGCATCAGCACGCGATAACCCTTGGCCGCCAACAAGGGCGCGACCTGGTCGTAGCTGTGGATGTCGTAGGGCCAACCGTGCAGCAGAATCACCACCGGGCCATCGGCCGGGCCCGTTTCGGCGTAGGCCACGTCCAGCAGGCCGGCGTTGACGTGCTTGAGCGCACCGAACGGCAAGGCCGCGGTCTGCGTGGCGCCGGCCGCGGTTGCGGCAGGCTTCGCGGTGGTGGACGTCTGGCCGTGGGCGGCACCCAGCACGCCAAGCAGACTCAGCGCGAGGATCGACGACCCGACCAGGCGGCTGCGAGGATTACCGGTTTTTTCGTTCTGCTGTGCCTTCTTCATGCTGATGTCTCCCTTGTTAGCCGCTGGCCAGGGGATCGGGTCGATCCCCTGCAAACCCTGCCTGCATTTGAACGCGGTGACGTATCTGGCCTGTGTCGAAGACCGGGGCCGGTGTTAGCCCCTGTATCCAGCGGTTGGCCAGATACACAGTGATACACAGCGAAAGAATCAAGCCTGTGCTGCACTCACCTTGCCCGTGACGATGGCGTTCCTGCGCACCGATTGATACAGCAGGCTGGACACCATGAAGCCAATGATCGCCAGCCCGCTCATCAGGCTGAACACATAGTTATAGCCTTGCTGGCCGGGGAAGTGGTCGAGGATGGCGCCGTAGATCACGTAGGCGAACATGCCCGGTGCATAGCCGATCAGGCAACCGATGCCGAACGCCGAGCCGGTGATGTGCTGGGGAATGCCGACTTCACCCATGGGCGCCCAGAACACGCCGCGCATGGAAAACACGATCAGCGCGAAGGACAGGGTGGCGGCCATGCCGGCATAGATGTAACTCGGGCTTTTCGGAATCAGCAGGATCACAGCCATCAGCGGCAGCAACGCCAGGAACGCCCACTTCAGGTAGCGGCTGGTGCTCTTGAATTGCTTGTCGGCGATGAAACCGCCGGCAGGGCCGCCGAGGATCTTCAGGAAGTACTGGTTGATGATGCCGTAGGCGCCCACCAGGGCCACGGGCAGGCCGTACATTTCCTTGAGGTAGGGAATGAAATAGGTCAGGCCGCAGTAGACGATGTAGACCATGAACACATTGAGGCTGACCAGCCAGATGCCCGGTACCTTGATGGCTTCGAACAGGTTCGCCAGGCCGTTGCCGGGCTTGGCGGTGGACTGGGTGGCACCGCTCTTGAGCAGGAACCAGGTCAGGGTGCCGGCTAGGATGTCGATCACCGAATAGAACAGGATCGCCGACTTCAGGCCGGCTTCGCCCGAACCCATGGCGACGAATACGCCCAGTGCGCAGAAAGCCACCAGCGTATCGACGACACCACGTCCACCTTCGAGCAGGCCGAACAGCCGACCTTGCTCCTGGTCGTCACCGAGGTTGCGGATGGCCTTGAGCAACGACGGCCAGAAGAGGCAGTCGGCGCACACCGCCAGCAGGCTGAACACGATCAGCAGGTTGCTGAAGGGTGGAAAGGTCGCCAGGTACAGTCCCAGGCCGCCGGTGCCGATCAGGCCGAGAGGGATCAGCTTGCGGGTGTCGTAGCGATCGGCGAGCAGGCCGCCGAGCACGAACAGCGCAGTGGCGATGATCGCGTTGGCGCTGAGCAGCATGCCGATTTCAGTGTGGCTCAGGCCCATGAATTCCTGCATGGGCACGTAAAAGGCGTCCTTGAGGTTGGCCAGTTTATAGATGGTGCCGCCACCGAGGATGAGGATCAGGAATCGAAGCCATTTGGCCTTGTTTTGCGTTGTCATTATTGTTCTCCGGGCGTAATCGGTTTGTAGCGTCGGGTTCAGGCGTTGCAGGTATTGGCGAGGGTGAGTTCGGCCAGGGTGCGCAACTCGGCCAGCACACCGCGGACATAGGCGACCTGGTTGTTCGCCCAGCGGTGTTCGTCGGCGAGCATTCGCGCAAGCGAATAGCCGTCCGGCAGCGGTGTGTCACTCATTTCCCGGTAGGCGATGAACGGGTCGGCCGCCTCATGGGTCTGGCGGAACGCCGGGGCCACGTAGTGGTTTTCCTGCTCGAGGATGAAGGCGATCACCTGCGGGCTCGTTTCGCCCAGCATCAGCAGCTCGAACAGCAGGCGGGCGCTGGGCAGGTCGTCTTCGGCGCTGCCCTGCAGGACGCCGTAGTGGCCGAAGCCGTTCTGCTCGGGGACCACGCGCACGCCCTTGAGGTGCGCCTGGCGGATGTGCGGCGCCAGGTTGCGCAGGGCCTGCAGGGGTTGTTCGCAGGCATTGATCATGTTGCCGAAGTCGAACAGGGCGTGCAGGCGAGGGTGGTTGAGGCGGGTCAGCAGTTGCGCGATCTCGTCGCTCTTGAGCTCTTCATGCTGCTCGAAGTCGAAGTACAGATCGTGCTTGTCGGCCTGCTGCGCGAGGTAGTGCAGGTCGGTTTCGATCATGTCCATCACCTGCGACAGCGTGCCCTCGTAGCGTGAGTAGACGCGGATGTTGCGCACGCCCAGGGCGAGCGCGATGGCGATGACCTGGTCGACGTCTTTTTTCAGCGTGCTGCTGATTTCCAGGTGCACATCCAGGCCCAGGGCCCTGGCCTTGTCGGCAAACACCTGCAGTTGCGCGGGCGTCATCTGGCTCAGGCTGTTTTGCTCGCCGTCGAGCAGGTGCAGGCTCAAGCCCTGCAGTTCGTGGCGATAGGCGAAGTCGAGCAGGTCGGCGGGGGTGACGCGACCGTGGGTGAGGTTGGTCAGCAGCGGGTACGCGTGGGCAAACAGGCGCAGTTGCGCCAGGCGTTCGAGCAATTGCCGGGCCAGTGCGTCAGTCAGTACCGGCGGCGAGCCGTCTTCGACCACGTTATGGCCGAGCAAGGCGTTGAATCGTTCCTGGATCTTATTGTTCATTCGAGTCGTTCCTGGTTCAGACACGGGTCTTGCGACGCAGCCTTTATCGCGCCAGTCAGGAACTCTCGATAGATCCATTATCAGTTAATTGATAAGACCACTTGCCGTGCTCAAGTGGCCGGCTTCAGGCACCCCATCGCGTGCAACGCCCGGGCCAGCGCCGCGACGCGTTCCCGGGCCTGGTGTTCCGGGGTGCCGGCAAAACCGATCAGCAGGGCAGGTGGCAGGACATGCTCGATGCAGTAATCGCTCAAGGCGTAGGTGTGGATATTGTGTTGTGCCAGTTGCTTGGCAATCACGTCGTCATCCAGCGCCGGGGGTAGCCAGGCAATCAGGTGCATGCCGGCGTCCACCGGGGTAATCCTGAAGAACCCGCCGAGCTGTTCTTGCAGCTGTTCGACCAGGGCCTGCTGGCGAGCCTGGTACAGCGTGCGCAGGCGGCGGATGTGCCCCAGGAAGTGGCCTTCGACCATGAAGTCCGCCGTGGTCGCCTGCAGCACGGTAGGCGGGCTGCGATCCATCACTGCACGCAGGGTGCAGAAAGGTTCGACCAGGGCCTGGGGCAGGATCACGTAGCCCAGGCGCAGCGAGGGGAACAGTACTTTGCTGAAGGTCCCGACGTAGATCACCCGGGCCATCTGGTCCATGGCGTAGAGCGCGGGAAGCAGGCGACCGCTGTAGCGCAGTTCACTGTCGCAATCGTCCTCGATGATCCAGCTCTGCTGGCGCGCCGCCCAATCGATCAGGGCCTGGCGTCGCGCATAACTGAGGGTCACGCCCAGGGGATGCTGGCGCGAGGGGGTGGTGAACACCAGGCGCGCATCGGGGCAGCGGGCCAGGCCCTGCTGCACATCGATCCCTTGTTCATCGACACGCAGCGGCACTATCTGCGCGCCTTGGGCCTGCAAGGCGATGCGCGCGGCGATGTGCCCCGGGTCCTCCATCCACACGCTGTCCTGCGGGTTGAGCAGCAGCATGCCCAGCAGATTGAAGGCTTGCTGCGCACCGGAAACGATGACCACCTGCCCGGCATCGCAGTCGATGCCCCGGGCGTCGAAGACGTACTCGGCGATGGCCGCGCGCAACGCCTGCAAGCCTTGCAGCTCGCCGTAACCGAGCATGGCTTTACTTGGCTTGAGCAGGTGGCGGTTCATCAGGCGCCGCCAGATCGTTTGCGGGAAGGCGTCGTAGGTGCTGTGGCTGGGCAGGAAGGAAGTCGGGGTCGACGGGTCCCAGTCGGCATAGGACACCCCGCGAAAGTGATCGCTGCGCAGCGACAGCATCGACTGGCTCAGGTCGGACAGGCGAGGGGGTTGGCGCGCCTGCCCGTCGTCGACCAGCGTGCGCTGTTCCCACTCGGTGCCGACGTAGGTACCGGCCCCGGTGCGCGAGGCCAGGAAGCCTTCGGCGATCAACTGATCGAAGGCATTGAGGATGGTGATCCGCGACAGCGCCAGCTCCTTGCTCAGGGTGCGGGTCGATGGCAGGCGCACGCCGCCCTGGATCCGGCCACCGAGGATCTGCTTGCGAATCTGCAAGTACAGCTGGCGGTACAAGGGGATGGCACTGGCTCGGTCCAGCTCGATGGCCGACAGCAACAAACCTGCAGGGGATTTCATGACGCGCTCGTCTGTTCGAAGTAGGGATTGACCTGAGCGCCGGCTGGCACCGTGGAGTGAAGGGTAGCGATCGGCACTGGATAAGTCATCCATCGCCGAGAACGCCACGGCGAGCCCTGTCATGAAATGAAAAGCCATTGTCGTCTGATGAGAAGCGGCTGGTTGGGCGTCATCCTACAGTCCAATCAGCGCAAATCGACGCAGCAGCCAATATTGCAGACTGGAGAACAAGAAAAATGGCCAAAGCCGTACGCTTCTACGAAACCGGTGGTCCCGACGTCCTTCGTTATGAGGATGTTGAAGTCGGCGATCCCGGTCCGGGTCAGGTTCGTCTGCGTCATGTAGCGGTCGGCCTGAACTATGCCGACACCTACTTTCGCAACGGCACCTACCCGATCCCGATGCCCAACGGCATGGGGGTCGAGGCGTCCGGTGTGGTCCAGGCCATCGGCGAAGGCGTGACCAACGTCCAGGTCGGGGACCGTGTCACCTATACCGGCTTCCTCAACACCCTTGGCGCCTACAGCACCGAGCGCCTGATCGCTGCCGCGCCGCTGATCAAGCTGCCGGAAACCATCAGCTTCGAAACCGCGGCGGCCATGACCATGCGCGGCCTGACGTCCTCGTACCTGATGCGTCGCATCTACGACTTCAAGGAAGGCGACACTATCCTGCTGCACGCTGCCGCCGGTGGCGTTGGCCTGATTGTTTCGCAGTGGGCCAAGTTGCTCGGCCTGAACGTGATCGGCACGGTTTCGACCGAGCAAAAGGCTGAAATCGCCCGGGCTCACGGTTGCGACCATACTATCAATTACAGCCATGAAGACGTCGCTGCTCGCGTTCGCGAATTGACCGACGGCGTGGGCGTCAACGTGGTGTTCGACAGCGTTGGCAAGAACACCTTCATGGGCTCGCTGGATTCGTTGAAACCCCGTGGCCTGATGGTCTGCGTGGGTACTGCATCCGGCCCGATCCCGGCGTTCGATCCGGTGATGCTGGCGATGAAAGGTTCGCTGTACCTGACCCGTCCGGCCCTGGCCAACTACATCAGCGACCCGGCGGAAAAAGCCGCCCTGGCCGGTGAGTTGTTCGACCACGTCGGCAGCGGCCGGATCAAGATCGAGATCAACCAGCACTACGCGTTGCAGGACGCGGTGCAGGCGCATCGCGATCTTGAGTCGCGCAAGACTACCGGCTCGTCGATTTTCGTCATTTAAGGAGCTGCCAGCCATGAAAGTCGAACAATTGACCTGCAGCATCGGTGCCGAACTGATCGGCGTGAACCTCGCCGACGCGGTGCATGACGACGGTCTGTTTGCCGAGATTCGTGCCCAGTTGCTCAAGCACCGAGTGGTGTTCCTGCGCGACCAGGACATCAGCCGCGCCGACCACGTGGCCTTCGCCCGCCGCTTCGGCGAACTGGAGGACCATCCGGTGGCCGGCAGCGATCCGGAGCATCCAGGCCTGGTGCGCATCTACAAGAATCCTGACCAGCCGGTGGACCGCTACGAAAACGCCTGGCACACCGACGCCACCTGGCGCGAAGCACCGCCGATGGGCTGCGTGCTGCGCTGCGTGGAATGCCCGCCAGTGGGCGGCGACACCATGTGGACCAACATGGTCCAAGCCTATGCGAACCTGCCGCAAGACGTAAAGCTCAAGATCGCCGATCTGCGCGCCCGCCACAGCATCGAAGCGAGCTTCGGTGCCGCCATGCCGATTGAAAAACGCCTGGCGCTCAAGGCGATGTACCCGGACGCCGAGCACCCGGTGGTGCGCACCCATCCGGAAACTGGCGAGAAAGTGCTGTTCGTCAACGCTTTCACCACCCACTTCAGCAACTACCACACCCCTGAGCGGGTGCGCTTCGGCCAGGACGCCAACCCTGGCGCCGGCGAGTTGCTGCGCTACCTGATCAGCCAGGCGTACATCCCTGAGTATCAGGTGCGCTGGCGCTGGAAGCCCAACAGCATCGCCATCTGGGACAACCGCAGTACCCAGCATTACGCCGTCATGGACTACCCGCCGTGCCATCGCAAGATGGAGCGTGCCGGGATCATCGGCGACAAGACTTTCTGATCCAACCCTTCTGCATACGCACTCGTGAACACGTCCACCCGGCCACGACCCGGGTGGACGGACAATCATAAGAACTGGCATACGAACTGGAGTAACCATGCAATTCTTCGACGATTCCCTGCACCCCGAAAACATGGAAAAAGTGGTCATCACCGTGGCCCCGTACGGCCCTGAATGGATGCCCGAAGACTTCCCTGAAGACATCCCGCTGACCATGGACGAGCAAGTCCAGAAAGCGGTCGAATGTTATGAGGCCGGTGCCACTGTTTTGCACCTGCACGTGCGTGAACTGGATGGCAAGGGTTCCAAGCGTCTGTCCAAGTTCAACGAGCTGATCGCCGGTGTGCGCGAGGCCGTGCCAGACATGATCATCCAGGTCGGCGGCTCGATTTCCTTCGCCCCGGAAAGCGACGGTGAAGCGGCCAAGTGGCTGTCCGACGACACCCGCCACATGCTGGCCGAGCTGACGCCGAAACCGGACCAGGTCACGGTGGCCATCAACACCACCCAGATGAACATCATGGAGCTGCTGTACCCGGAATACCTGGAAGGCACCTCCCTGGCCAATCCGCTGGTCCAGGCTGCCTACAGCGAGATGACCGTACCGGCAGGCCCGGCCTGGGTTGCCGAGCACCTCAAGCGCCTGATGGACAACGGCATCCAGCCGCACTTCCAGCTGACCGGCATCCACGCCTACGAAACCCTTGAGCGCCTGGTGCGCAAGGGCATCTACAAGGGCCCACTGAACCTGACCTGGATCGGCATCGGCGGTGGTTTCGACGGTCCGAACCCGTTCAACTTCTTCAACTTCATCCACCGTGTGCCGGACGGTTGCACCCTGACCTCCGAATCGCTGCTCAAGAACGTACTGCCGTTCAACACCATGGCGATGTCCATGGGCCTACACCCGCGCGTTGGCAACGAAGACACTATCATTGATCACAAGGGCGAGCGTTTCGGCTCGGTTGCGCAGATCAAGCAAACCGTACGCATCGCCCACGAACTGGGTCGCGAAATCGCCACCGGCAAAGAAGCCCGTGAGATCTATCGCATCGGTGTGCAGTACGACAGCATCGAAGACACCCTGTTGGCCAACGGCATGTCCCCCAACCGCAAGGCTGGGCAAAAAGGTGTGCCGCAACGCGGCTGACCCGTGGTGCGCACGGGAGGCCGTGACCGCTCGTGCGCACTGCAAAACGCTTGATAACAAAAATAAATAAAAGCTTTGAGGAGGCTGCATGGCCTTTCACCCAATCGCCGACGATGACGACGCTGGTTGCGTCAACGTTGCGCGTAAATATGCCTGGATTGTCTTCGCCCTGACGTTCGGCCTGTTGATTTCCGATTACATGTCGCGCCAGGTGCTCAATGCGGTGTTCCCGCTGCTCAAGAGCGAGTGGGCACTGAGCGACGGCCAGCTTGGCCTGCTCAGTGGCATTGTCGCCTTGATGGTCGGCCTGCTGACCTTCCCGCTGTCGCTGATGGCCGACCGCTTCGGTCGGGTCAAGAGCCTGGCGCTGATGGCGATGCTGTGGAGCGTGGCCACTTTGGGCTGTGCCTTGGCGCAGGACTATCAGCAGATGTTCATCGCACGGTTCATGGTGGGCGTCGGCGAGGCGGCCTACGGCAGCGTCGGCATCGCGGTGGTGATTTCGGTGTTTCCGAAACACATGCGCGCCACCCTGGCCAGTGCCTTCATGGCAGGCGGGATGTTCGGCTCGGTGTTGGGCATGGCCTTGGGCGGTGCGATCGCCGCCAAGCTCGGCTGGCGCTGGTCGTTCGCCGGCATGGCGTTGTTCGGCCTGCTGCTGGCGGTGCTTTACCCGATCATCGTCAAGGAAGCGAAGATTGCGCCCAAGCGCGCAGCCCAGCTGGCGAGCAAGGTGGCCGCGGTCAAGCGTCCGCTGAGTACGTTGTGGTCCAGCCGTTCGGTGGTGGCGACCTACATCGGCAGCGGCTTGCAGCTGTTCGTCGGCGGCACGGTGATGGTGTGGATTCCCAGCTACCTCAATCGCTATTACGACATGCCCACGGACAAGGCGGGCGGCATGGCCGCGATCATCGTCCTGTGCAGCGGCGCCGGGATGATCCTGTGCGGCATGCTCAGCGATCGGCTGTGCCGTAATTCGCCTGAGCGCAAGGTCAGCCTGGCCATCGGGTTTTGCCTGGGCAGCTGCCTGCTGCTGTCGGCGGCGTTCGCGCTACAGGCTGGGCCACTGCAGCTGGCGCTGATCTGCCTGGGCATGCTGATTGCCACCGGCACCACCGGCCCGGCGGGTGCGATGGTTGCCAACCTGACCCATTACTCGGTCCACGGCACCGCCTTCGCCACGCTGACATTGGCCAACAACATGCTGGGCCTGGCCCCAGGGCCGTTCATCACCGGCCGGGTGTCGGACCTGATCGGCCTGCATGCCGCGTTCCAATTGGTGCCACTGGTCAGCCTCGCGGCAGCGGCCGTGTTCTTTTACGCCAAGTGTCATTACCACAAAGATATTGCCCGCCTTCAGGGTCAGAGCGTGCCTGACCCCGTCAGCCAGGCCGGGTTAGAGGTGAAGTTGTGAGTCGTCGTCTACAAATTGATGTGTTTTTCGATTTTATCTGCCCCTGGTGCCTGATCGGCAAACGCCAGCTGGAGCATGCGCAGGTACAGTTTCGCAGCCGCCATCCGGATGTGCAGATCAGCACCGTTTGGCATGGCGTGCAGTTGCTGCCGCAGCTGCCGGTAGAGGGCGAGCCCTTCGCCGATTTCTACCGCAAGCGCCTGGGCAATGCCGACGCCATGACCATGCGCCAGGCCCAGGTACAGAAGGCTGCCGCAGCGGTTGGACTGGCCATCGACCTTAGCCAGATCGAGACGATGCCCAATACCGCGGACGCCCATCGACTGTTCGAGCGGGCCAGCGCACTGGGCAATGTTGCCCAGCGTGAAATGCTGCTGGAGCGGCTGTTCGCCGCTTACTTCCGCAAGCGCGAAAACCTCGGCTGCGGCGAGACCTTGCTCGCCATCGCCCGCTCCTGTGGCATCGATGGGGATGCGCTTCGCGATTGCCTGAAGGGCGACGCCACGCCCTTCGAGGGATCTGCCGGTGCGACCAGTGGCGTGCCGAGCTTTCAGTTCAACGGCCGCATGACGGTGGTCGGTGCACAACCTGCCCAGGCGCTGCTCGGGGCCATGCACGAAGCACTCAAGGAAAGTGAACGCGAGCGGCAGCCGGCATGACCCGGCGCATTCCCGTACCTGCCGGCAAACACCCGCAGGCCGGCGGCCGGGCGCTGTTCGAGTTTGAAGACAAGAGCCTGGCGTTGTTCAACGTCGACGGACAGCTGTTCGCCATTGACGACAGTTGCCCGCACCAGGGCGCCTCGCTGTGTGGCGGGCGTCTTGAGGGGCGGGTGATTCAGTGTTGCGCCCATGGATTGCGCTTCGATCTGCACAGCGGCTACCTGCTCAATTCCAGGCAGGTGAAAGTCAATAACTACCCGGTCGAGATCATCGACGGCCAGGCGTTCATCGTCATCGTTCCCGAGGAGGCCGCGCCATGAGCGCCATCGCCCTTACCCGTATCCATAGTCGCACGCGCGAACTGGCCCCGGGGTTTATCGTCAGTCTGATCGTGGCGGCCGCCGCGTCGTTCTTGTCCGAGCACTACGGTGCACCCGTCATGCTCTTTGCCCTGCTGCTGGGCATGGCCCTGAATTTCCTCGCCGGTGACGGCGCCTGCAAGGCCGGCATCGAGTTCACCGCGCGCACTGTGTTGCGCATCGGCGTGGCGCTGCTGGGCATGCGCATCACCCTCGAACAGATGGCGGCGCTGGGCTGGAAGCCCGTGGCCCTGGTGGTGATCCTGGTGGTGGTGACCATCGGTGTGTCGGTGATCGCGGCCAAGGCGCTGGGCTTCCAACGGTTGTTCGGCATGCTCACCGGTGGCGCCACTGCCATCTGTGGTGCATCGGCCGCGCTGGCTTTGGCGGCAGCACTGCCTAACCACCCGCAGAAAGAACGCGCGACCCTGTTTACGGTGATCGGTGTCTCGGCGCTGTCGACCATGGCGATGATCGTCTACCCGATGATCGCCAATTGGCTGCAATTGTCGCCGCAGGTGGCGGGGGTGTTCCTCGGCGCGACCATCCACGACGTGGCCCAGGTGGTCGGTGCCGGCTACAGCATGTCCACCGAGACCGGTGACACGGCCACGGTGGTCAAGCTGATGCGGGTCGCCATGCTGCTGCCGGTGATCGTCACCGCGGCGATGATCACCCGTATGCAAGGCGCCGATCCGACCGGCAAGCGACCACCGTTGCTGCCATGGTTCGCCGTCGGTTTCCTGATCCTGGCGTGCATCAACAGCACCGGCTGGATTGCCCCCGTGGTGCAGGGCTCGGTCAACGAACTGTCGCGCTGGTGCCTGGTGGTATCGATCAGTGCCCTGGGCATGAAGACCCAGCTCAAGGAGCTGGCGGCGGTGGGCATCAAGCCGATCCTGCTGATGGTGGGGGAGACGGTGTTCCTCGTCGTGCTGGTGTTGTTGTTGCTGCACTGGGGGCTCTGAGAGCGCGGCTCCAACAGGTTTTATCGCAGGGCTTCACTGGGCTGGCTCCTCGTTACAGTGAAGCGCTCGACCGGTGTTACCCACACCGGTCTTTACACGGCGACTGTACCAGCAGTCGCCGTTTTTTTTGGCGGGTCATCCAGGGTGCATTCGCACCGCGCACGGCCCTGTAGGAGCCCGGCTTGCCAGCGATGACGGCCTCACAGCCGACCTATTATTTGTTGACCGCGTACATATCCATTGCTGCGGTAGCGGCCACCTAGGGTTGCGCCACATACCTGTAGGAGCTGGCTTGCCAGCGAAGGCGGCCTTACAGCCGACCTATTATTTGTTGACCGGGTACATATCCATTGCTGCGGTAACGGCCACTTAGGGTTGCGCCTCATACCTGTAGGAGCTGGCTTGCCAGCGAAGGCGGCCTTACAGCCGGCCTATTATTTGTTGACCGCGTACATATCCATTGCTGCGGTAACGGCCACCTAGGGTTCCGCCACATACCTGTAGGAGCTGGCTTGCCAGCGAAGGCGGCCTTACAGCCGACCTATTATTTGTTGACCGCGCACATATCCATTCCTGCGGTAACGACCACTTAGGGTTGCACCTCATACCTGTAGGAGCTGGCTTGCCAGCGAAGGCGGTCTCACAGCCGACCTATTATTTGTTGACCGCGTACATATCCATTGCTGCGGTAACGGCCACCTAGGGTTCCGCTCTTACAGCGGGTCACTTTGAAAAGCGCAAAGTAACCAAACGCTCTTGCCCCTGGCGTTCGGTGCCTCGCTGTGGCTCGGCATGCCCTCGCTCCGGTCCTGCTCCGTGGGCCCGCCGCGCTGGGCCATCCATGGCCCAGCGCGGCTAACCCGGCATCCATGCCGGGTTGCCCACTGCGCAGAACCTCCACTCGGCCTCTCGATGGGGCAAGAAAATCAAGATCAAAAGCCAAAGCCAAAGCCAAAGCCAAAGCCTCCTGTAGGAGCTGGCTTGCCGGCGATGATCGTCAACGATGACGCGGGGAACCTGACACCCCGCGGTGCTGTCAGGTTTTTCGCGAGCAGACTCGCTCCCACAGGTATTAGCTTGGCTCTGGCTCTGGCTCTGGCTCTGGCTCTGGCTCTGGCTCTGGCTCTGGCTCTGCTTGGCTTTTGCGCTTGATCTACCTGCCCCATTTCCAGAGGCCGAACGCAGGCGTTGCGCAGTGGGCATCCCGGCATGGATGCCGGGATAGCCGCCCTCGGCCATGGATGGCCGATGGCGGCGGGCCCACGGAGCAATGCCGGAGTGAGGGCACCCCGAGCCCCAGCGAGGGGCCGAAATGGTGGGGCAAGACCTTTTGGTTCCTTTTGTGGTGTTTGACAAAAGGGACTCGCCGTAAGGGCGAAACCCTAAGTGGCCGTTACCGCAGGAATGGATATGTACACAGTCAACAAAACATAGGTCGGCTGTCAGGCTCGCTCCCACAGTTTGATCGAAGTACATCTGCAGGAGATGGGTCGGTTGTGAGGCCGCCTTATTATTTGTTGACCGCGTACATATCCATTGCTGCGGTAACGGCCACCTAGGGTTCCGCTCTTACAGCGGGTCACTTTGAAAAGCGCAAAGTAACCAAACGCTCTTGCCCCTGGCGTTCGGTGCCTCGCTGTGGCTCGGCATGCCCTCGCTCCGGTCCTGCTCCGTGGGCCCGCCGCGATGGGCCATCCTTGGCCCAGCGCGGCTAACCCGGCATCCATGCCGGGTTACCCACTGCGCAGAACCTCCACTCGGCCTCTCGATGGGGCAAGAAAATCAAGATCAAAAGCCAAAGCCTCCTGTAGGAGCTGGCTTGCCGGCGATGATCGTCAACGATGACGCGGGGAACCTGACACCCCGCGGTGCTCTCAGGTTTTTCGCGAGCAGGCTCGCTCCCACAGGTATTAGCTTGGCTCGGGCTCTGGCTCTGGCTCTGGCTCTGGCTCTGCTTTGGCTTTTGCTCTTGATCTACCTGCCCCATTTCCAGAGGCCGAACGCAGGCGTTGCGCAGTGGGCATCCCGGCATGGATGCCGGGATAGCCGCCCTCGGCCATGGATGGCCGATGGCGTCGGGCCCACGGAGCAATGCCGGAGTGAGGGCACCCCGAGCCCCAGCGAGGGGCCGAAATGGTGGGGCAAGACCTTTGGTTCCTTTGGGGCGTTTGCCAAAGGGACTCGCCGTAAGGGCGAAACCCTAGGCGGCCGTTACCGCAGGAATGGATATGTACTCCATCAACAAATAATAGGTCGGCTATAAGGCCGCCTTCGCGAGCAGGCTCGCTCCCACAGTTTGATCGCAGTTCATCTGCAGGAAATTGGTCAGTTGTGAGGCCGCCTTCGCTGGCAAGCCAGCTCCTACAGGTTGAACGGAGTACATCTGTGGGAGATGGGTCGGCTATGAGGCCGCTATCGCTGCGATGCGGCGACCCGACAAGCCAGCTCCTACAGTTGATCGGGCGCGGCCGGGGGAGATGGGGCGGCTGTCACGCCGTGTTTTTTTGCCCGCGATATCAGGAGATCCTGGGTGGACCAGCATCCGCCGGGGCCTTTGCCGAACCCTGCTTCTGCGCTCGCCACGCCGCCGGCGGCATGCCGAACTGGCTGATGAACCAGCGGGTAAAAGAACTCGCCATCGCATACCCCAGCATGTCCGCAATCCGCCCCAACGAATAATTCGGATTCTCCAGATACCTCAGCACCAGGTCGCGGCGCACGTCGTTGATCAGGTCGTTGAAGGCGCAGCCATCGTCCTTGAGACGGCGTTGCAGGGTGCGTACGTTCATGCCCTGGCTCTGGGCGATCTGCTCGATGGTGGCGCGGCCCATGGGCAGTAGCAGGTAGATGGCCTTGCGCACTTCGAACAGCATCGAAGTGCTTTCGGTACTTTGCAGTGAGTCGAGGTAGCTCTGGGCGTAACGGGCCATCGCCGGGTCGGCATTGGGGTTGGTCATGTCCAGGCTGGCGTCGGAACAGACGATGCCGTTGAACTCACTGCCGAACTCCAGGGTGCAGCCAAACAGGCGCCGGTGCAGTTGCAGGTTGTCGGGGGCCTTGTGGGTGAAGTTGACGCTGTAGGGATGCCAGTGGGCGCCGAGCAGGGCGGCGCACAGGCGGAACATCACGCCGATGGCCAGTTCGGTGGCCTGTCGGCTGGGCATCGGTGATTCGGTGACCACCTCTTCGCGAATGATCACCATCTTGCCGGCCTCCTCGATGAAGATCGCCAGCGAATCATTCATCAAGTGCCGGTAATGCACCACCACCTGCAAGGCATCGCGCAGCGTGCGCTGATGGCTGAGCAGCAGGGCGACCACGCCGAAGTCCGAGAGCTGGCGTGACTCGGCCATGCTTAAACCGAATGTCTGGCAGCCACTGGCGGCGGCCGAATCCTCGAGCAGGCGCACCGCGGAGTCGATGGGAATGCGGTGCCCGGGGGCTTGCAGCTGGGCCTTGGACAAGCCGACGCCGGCCAGTACATCGTGCGGGTTGAAACCCAGGTATTGGGTGACCTCAAGGTAGTTGGTCAAGACGGCGGCGCGAACAAGCTTGGGCATTCGAAGGTCTTTCCTTAGCCAATTGCGATCAATTGAACCTGGCGACTATATCCAGCACATCAGCACTTGAACAGTTGTGCGGTTGACGCCGGTGCACGCCCGATTCTGCCCGGCAGACGACCGTTGTCCCAGGGCATATGACGCTCCCCATTGATTACAGCGACCCGCAGCGCTCCCGTGGGGTTATTCGACCAGCGGTTACCCCCGCCGGGCGGCGGAAAATGTGTCATCAAATGAAAAGTGCCTGACGTCCAATGAAAAGCGCCAGGGGGGGGCGATCTTTAATGTCAGTCCTACAAAAAGCCCCTGGCCAACGAGCCAGTCGAGTCATCGAGAAAGCGTAGGTGTTGAATTGAACAAACTGCAAACCGCCGCAACCGTTCTGATCGTACCGGGCCTGCGCGAGCACGTTGCCGAGCATTGGCAAACGCTGCTTGAAGCCAGGCTGGACAAGGTACGCAGTGTGCCGCCACTGGAGACCGACAAGCTCGATTGCCAGGCACGCGTGCGAGCGATTCAGCACGAGCTGGAACAGATCGACGGGCCGGTCATCCTGGTCGCCCACAGCGCCGGTGTACTGATGGTTGCTCACTGGGCCGCGCAATTTCGTCGTCCGATCAAGGGCGCCCTGCTGGCCGCGCCACCGGATCTCGGAGCGGCCTGGCCTGCCAACTACCCGTCCCCTGAGACCCTGTGCAGCAACGGTTGGGATCCTCTTCCCAAAGGCCCGCTGCCATTCCGTAGCCTGGTGGCCGCCAGCACCAACGATCACCTGGCCAGCCTGGAAGCCGCAACTAAACTGGCCGAAGGCTGGGGCGCCGAATTGCTCAACCTGGGCGATGTCGGCCACCTCAATCCGGCGGCTGGTTTCGGACCTTGGCCCCAGGCCGAAGCACTCATCCTGGAACTGGACCGCTAGTACAGGAGCCGGTCGGGCCGCATCCCGGTCGGCATTTGCCCTCACCCCTGAAAACGCAGGCCTCACCGGGTCGCGCGAGGGCTGCTGCGCTTAAAACAAATACAAAAAGGCGGAGACAACGCAATGCACAACAATAAGAGTCACGGCTTCACCACAGCGCGCTACACCTTGTTGGCCTCGGCCATCCTGGCCGCCATCATGCCGGCCGCCCATGGGGCAGAAATCGAGACGGGTAACCCGGACTGGAACGTTCGCCTGGACAACACCATCAAGTACAACTACGGCGTACGTACCGAAAGCGCCGACAAGCGCATGTTGGGCACGCCGAACAACAACGACGGCGACTACAACTTCCGCAAGTCCGGCACCAACATCACCAACCGCGTCGACCTGCTGACCGAGATGGACGTGGTCTACCAGAACCACATGGGCTTTCGCGTCAGCGCCGCCACCTGGTACGACAAGGCTTATGAGAACACCGGCTCGAACTCCAACCCGTTCGTCAACGGCAACGGTTCGACTTCGGGCCTGATCGCCAATGACCCGCGCCTGGCCGGGGTCACCAATGACAACGTCGGCAATGGCAGCCCGCACCTGAGCAACTACGCCCAGCGCTACTACACAGGTCCCTCGGGCGAAATCCTCGACGCCTTCGTGTTCTACAGCACCGAAGTGGGCGAGGAGTCGATGCTCAGCGCCAAGGCTGGCCAGCACAACGTGTTCTGGGGCGAGACCATTCTCAACCCGGTGCATTCGATCAGCTACGGCCAGTCCGGCCTCGACCTGGCCAAGCTGGCTGCGTCGCCGGGCACTGAAGCCAAGGAGTTGTTCGTCCCGCGCAACCAGCTGTCGATGACGTTCACCGTCAACCCGGAATTGACCGTGGGCGCACAGTATTTCCTCGATTGGGACGCCGCGCGCCTGCCTGAGGCAGGCACCTACTACGGTGGTTCCGACCTGGTCGGTTTCGGTGCGCAGTCGTTCCTGTTGGGCAACACCAACGCCGTGGTCCCGGGCAGCCCGCTGGGCTGTGGCCTGGCACCGTGCAACGCCTTGACCAACGTGCGTCGCGGGCATGACCTGACGCCGGACAATCGTGGCGACTGGGGCATCATGGCCAAGTGGTCGCCGGCATGGCTGGACGGCACCCTCGGTGTCTACTACCGCGAAACCTCGGAAATCCTGCCGCAAGCCTGGCTGGATGCCAGGGGCATCAGCTCGGCCAACGCCAACGGCACCCGTCCGGCCGGGCAAGTGCCTGCGGTGATCAACACCCTCAACTCGCTGAGCTCCGCCACCTATCAAATGGCTTATGCCGACAACATCAAGATCGTCGGCCTGAGCCTGTCCAAGGACGTGGGCGGGGTGAGCGTGGGTTCGGACCTCAACGTTCGGCACAACATGCCGCTGGCCAGTATTCCGGCGATCGTCAGCACCAACAGCCCGCTGGGCCTGGGCCAGGGGCTTGGCCTGCTGCCGGCGCGTACGCCCGGCACCGGCATCGTCTATGACACCCCGGAAAAGGGCGACAGCATGGCCGCCACCGGCGACACCCTGCACTGGACGCTCAACGGCCTGATGACCCTGCCGAAAACACCTGTGTTCGACCAGGCAACGGTGCTTGCCGAGTTGTACTACAGCAACTTGCTCAAGCTCGATAGCAAGAACGAGGCGCTCTACAAAGGCAAGGATACCTATCGCGGCATCGACCAACCGACCCGGGACAACTGGGGTATCGCGGTGAACTTCACACCGACCTGGTACCAGGTGTTTCCCGGTGTCGACCTCAACGCGCCGATGTCCATCAACCTCGGTCTCGATGGCGTGTCACCGGTCTCCGGTGGCGGTGCCAAGGATACCGGTAACTACGCAGTCGGCCTCGGGGCCGTTGTGTACAACAAATACTTTGTCGACCTGAAGTACGTGGATGCTTTCGGCAAGGCCGACAAGTGCAATGTCAGTGGCGTGAGCACCGGTCCCAACGGCGGTGACGGTGCTGCGCCGAACGCCTTCAGCGGCAACGAAAACTACGCCTGTTACGCCGGTGGCTACTCCTCCTTTTCCGGTGGTGGTGCAACGACTGAGGACCGTGGCGCCGTTTACCTGACGATGAAAACCACTTTTTGATTCACCACTGATTTGCTCTACGCAAGCAGGAGAATAACAAGATGAAATTCGTGAAAACCGTGTTGGCCGCTTCCCTGGCCATGGTCCTTGCCGCCCAGGTACAGGCCGCTGTTTCAACCCAGGACGCTGCCAAGCTGGGCACCAGCCTGACCCTGGTAGGCGCCGAAAAGGCCGGGAACGCTGATGGTTCCATTCCGGCCTACAACGGTGGCCTGACCACGCCGCCGGCCAGTTTCAAATCCGGTGACAGCATGCGCCCGGACCCGTTTGCCAGTGAAAAACCCTTGCTGGTGATCGACGGCAAGAACGTCGATCAGTACAAGGGCATGCTGACCGCCACCACCGTGGAACTGGCCAAACGTTTCCCGACTTTCCGTGTCGATGTGTTCCCGACCCACCGTACCGTGTCGCTGCCCAAGGCCATCCTCGATAACGGCGTGAAGAACGCCAGCGGTGCCAAGTCCCTCGAAGGCGGCCTGGCCATCGACAACGTGCTGCCAGGCGTGCCGTTCCCGATCCCGCAGTCGGGCAACGAAGCGATGTGGAACTTCCTGTTGCGTTATCAGGGCGTGAGCATCAACTCCAAATACGACTCCTGGAACGTTGACTCCGCCGGCGTACCGAGCCTGGCCACCACCGGGCAGGCGTTCATTTCCTACCCGATCTACGAAAACCTCGCGCAGCCGATCAGCAGCGCCGACGTGTACTACCAGATGAAGCTGTCGTACACCGGTCCTGCCCGTCGCGCCGGCGAAGCGGTGATGCTCAAGGACGCCGCCAACCCGCTGACCCAGCCGCGCCGCGCCTGGCAGTACCTGCCGGGTCAGCGTCGGGTGAAACTGGCCCCGAACCTGGCGTACGACACGCCTAACCCGGGTACCGCCGGTGCGGGCACCTACGATGATGTGTTCGTGTTCAACGGTGCGCTGGATCGCTACGACTGGAAGCTGGTCGGCAAGCAGGAAATGATCGTGCCCTACAACACCTACAAGCTGACCTACGTCCAGGATCCGAAGTCGATCACGACGCCCAATCACCTGGCTCCGGATTTCGTGCGCTGGGAAAAACACCGCGTCTGGGTCGTCGAGGGCACCCTCAAGGCTGGTGCTCGTCACATCTACGCCAAGCGTCGCTTCTACCTCGACGAAGACAGCTGGACCGCTCTGGCCTCGGATCAATATGACGCTCGTGGCCAGCTCTATCGCGGTTCCTTCGCCTTCCTCAGCCAGAGCTATGACAAGCAGATCCCGGACTCCACGCCGTTCATGATCTACGACCTGGTCGGTGGTTCCTACAACATCAACGGTGTAGTCGGCCCTTACGGCGGCATCAAGTACATCGATCCGCTCTCCAAGGCCCAGTGGTCTTCGGAATCCCTGGCCGGCAGCGGCATTCGCTAAACCAACCGCAAGCAGACGCTCGCACGATCCACTGTGGGAGCGAGCCTGCTCGCGATGGACCTGAGGGCGACGCGGGCATCCAGACAGCACGCGTAATCGTTAACGTCCATCGCGAGCAGGCTCGCTCCCACATGAGCTGCACGGCGCGAGGTGTGGCGCGGTTTTCCGAAGAGGACGCGGTATGTGTTCGTATAAAAATAAAAGGTGGCAGCTGGCGTTTGGCGTTGTGCTCTGCCTGTCGCAGAGCGTCAGCCACGCGGTGGATTACGTCGACGTGCTGGACCTGCCTGCCAGGGTCAGCGCCTTGGCCATCAAGAGTCCGCTGTCCGGCATGGCCCGCGCCGGTGAGCGGGTGATCAGCGTTGGCCAGCGCGGCCACATCCTGTTTTCCGATGATTCCGGTCAGCACTGGCAACAGGCCGCCGTGCCGGTCAGTGCCGACCTCACCGCAGTGAATTTTCCAACCGACAGCCAAGGCTGGGCGGTGGGCAATGACGGCGTGGTGCTGCACACCAGCGACGCGGGTGTGAGCTGGACAAAACAACTCGACGGTCGCCAGATCGGCGATCTGCTGGTCAAGCATTACACGGCGTTGGCCACTGCCGAACCGGGCAATGAACAATGGCCGCTGCTGGTCGCCGAAGGCCAGCGCCTGGTGGAGCAGGGCGCGGACAAACCGCTGCTCGACGTCTGGTTCGCCAATGACAAAGTCGGCTATGTGGTCGGTGTGTTCAACCTGATCCTGCGCACCGAGGACGGTGGCCAGAGCTGGACGCCGTTCCAGGATCGCACCGACAACCCGCAAGGCTTCCACCTCAATGCCATCGCCTCCACCGGGGATGCGCTGTACATCGCCGGCGAACAGGGCCTGTTGCTCAAGTGGGATGACAATGCCCAACGCTTCGCCGCCGTGCCGACGCCTTACCAGGGCAGCTTCTTCGGTGTGGTCGGCAAGCCTGGCGAAGTGCTGGTCTACGGCCTGCGCGGCAACGTGCTGCGCAGTACCGACGGCGGCCAGAACTGGACCGCACTGGACACCGGCCTGCACGTCAGCATCACCGCCGGCCTCATCGATGCCCGGGGCAATTACCGCCTGTTTACCCAGGGCGGACAGATGCTGGTCAGCCAGGGCACTGGCGCGCAATTGCATCTGCTGCAGCAACCGGCCCGTACCCCGGTCGCCGGTGCCACCCAGTCCGCCGCCGGCATGCTGGTGGTAGCGGGCAGTCGTGGCGCCCAGACGCTGTCCGCCGATCCAGCCATCGAACCCTAAGAGCGAGAACCCAGACATGGGCAATATCAAACAAGACGCCATGCCGGTGATCCGCGAACTGCGTGATTTCGACCGCCGCTCCGGCAACCTGCTCGAACGGCTGGTGTTCAACTATCGGCCGCTGTTCATGCTGCTGATGGCCATGGCCACCGTGGTGCTGGGCTACATGGCCGTGACCCGCCTGGAGCTGCGTCCCAGCTTCGAGAAGATGATTCCGCAGAGCCAGCCGTACATCCAGAATTTCCTCGAGAACCGCGCTTCGCTGCGCGGCCTGGGCAACTCGGTGCGGGTCGTGGTGGAGAACACCCAGGGCGATATCTTCGACCCCGAATATCTGGACGTGCTCAAGCAGGTCAACGACCAGTTGTTCCTCACCGAAGGCGTCGACCGTGCGTGGATGAAGTCGCTGTGGAGCCCGGCGGTGCGCTGGACCGAGGTCACCGAGCAAGGCTTCCAGGGTGGCCCGGTGATGCCCGATACCTATTCGGGCCAGCCGGAACAGATCGAGCAACTGCGCCAGAACATCTCCCGCGCCGGCATCGTCGGCAGCCTGGTGGCCAGCGATTTCAAGTCGAGCATGTTGATCGTGCCGCTGCTGGACAAAGCCGCCGCCGGTGGCCAGCGCATCGACTACCACGCCTTTTCGCAGATGCTCGAAGAGCAATTGCGCGACAAGATCGAATACGCCGGCGACAGCGCCGCGCGCAAATCCGGTGTCGAGGGCAAGGGCCACTACAAGGTCCGGGTGATCGGTTTCGCCAAGCTGATGGGCGACCTGATCGACGGGCTGATCCAGGTGATGATGTTCTTCGGCCTGGCCGTGGTCACTTCGCTGGTCATCATCTACGCCTACACCCGTTGCGTGCGCAGCACCCTGCTGGTGGTGGGTTGCTCGTTGGTCGCGGTGGTCTGGCAGCTGGGCATCGTCGCTTGGCTGGGTTATGCCATCGACCCGTACTCGGTGCTGGTACCGTTCCTGATCTTCGCCATCGGCGTGTCCCACGCGGCGCAGAAGATGAACGGCATCATGCAGGACATCGCCCGTGGCACGCACAAGCTGATTGCCGCGCGCTACACCTTCCGCCGTCTGTTCATCGCTGGCGTTACCGCGTTGCTGGCTGACGCGGTGGGTTTCGCCGTGCTGATGCTGATCGACATCCCGGTGATCCAGGACCTGGCGATCACCGCCAGCATCGGTGTCGCGGTATTGATCTTCACTTCCCTGTTGCTGATGCCGGTGGCGCTGTCCTACATCGGCGTCGGGCGCAAGGCGGCCGAGCGTGCGCTGAAAATCGACACCCGTGCCGAGCACCATAAAGGCTTCGGCAAACTCTGGGACCTGCTCGACCGTTTCACCACCCGCAAATGGGCGACCGGCGCGGTGTTGGTCGCCGTGCTGATGGGCATCGGTGGTTTTGTGGTCAGCCTGCAGTTGAAGATCGGCGACCTTGAAAGCGGCGCGCCGGAATTGCGCGCCGACTCGCGCTACAACCGTGACAACGCCTACATCACCAGCCACTACGCGCTGTCCAGCGACCTGTTCGCGGTGATGATCAAGACCGCGCCGGAAGGCTGCCTGAACTACAAGACCCTGGTCCTCGCCGATCGCCTGGCCTGGGAGCTGCAGCAGTACCCGGGCGTGCAGGCGACCGCGTCGCTGGTCAACGCGGTACGCCAGATCACCGCCGGCACCTATGAAGGCAACCCCAAGCTCAACAGCATCCAGCGCAACCAGGACGTGCTCAACTACGCCGCGCAGCAGGCCTCGGTCAACTCGCCGGAGCTGTTCAACAACAACTGCTCGTTGATGCCGGTGATTGCCTTCCTCAAGGATCACAAGGCCGAGACCCTCGACGCCGTGGTGGCGATTGCCGACAAGTTTGCCAAGGAAAACAGCAGCCCGGATCGCCAGTTCCTGCTGGCGGCCGGCAGTGCCGGGATCGAAGCGGCGACCAACATCGTGGTGCGCGAGGCCAACCACACCATGCTGCTGTACGTCTACCTGGCGGTGACGCTGTTCTGCCTGATCACCTTCCGCAGCTGGCGCGCCACGCTGGTGGCGCTGTTGCCGCTGGTGCTGACCTCGATCCTCTGCGAGGCACTGATGGTGGCCATGGGCATCGGCGTGAAGGTCGCGACCTTGCCGGTGATCGCCCTCGGCGTGGGCATCGGCGTCGACTACGCCCTGTACCTGCTCAGCGTGCAATTGCACTTCCAGCGCCAGGGCCTGCCGCTGTCCCAGGCCTACCGCAACGCCGTGTCGTTCACCGGCCGGGTGGTCGGGCTGGTCGGTATCACCCTGGCGGCCGGCGTGGTGTGCTGGGTCTGGTCGCCGATCAAGTTCCAGGCCGACATGGGCATCCTGCTGACCTTCATGTTCCTGTGGAACATGCTCGGCGCGCTGATCCTGATCCCGGCCCTGTCGTACTTCCTGCTGCGTGAACGGGCACCCCAGCCCGGTTCTGTAACGGCAGGCGAAAACACTGAATCCACTGAACGTCCCGGCATGCCACATGCCGTGACCACTTCCGAGTAAGCCAAGATGTCTGATTACAAAGCTCCCCTGCGCGACATGCGCTTCGTACTCAACGAGGTTTTCCAGGTGTCCCGGCTGTGGGCCAGGTTGCCTGGCCTGGCCGAGGTGATCGATGAAGAAACCGCCGCCGCGATCCTCGAAGAAGCCGGCAAGATCAGTGGCGAAGTCATCGCCCCCTTGAACCGCGCCACCGACGAGCAGGGCTGTACCTGGAGCAATGGTTCGGTCACCGCGCCAGATGGTTTTGCCCAGGCTTATCAAGCTTTCGCCGAAGGCGGTTGGGTGGGTGTCGGCGGTGATCCGCAGTACGGTGGCATGGGCATGCCCAAGGCGATTTCGGCCCAGGTCGAGGAGATGGTCAACGCGGCCAGCCTGTCGTTCGGCCTGTACCCGATGCTCACGGCCGGTGCCTGCCTGTCGATCAAGGCCCACGCCAGCGAGGAGCTCAAGGAACGCTACCTGCCGAACATGTACGCCGGCACCTGGACCGGTTCGATGTGCCTGACCGAGGCCCATGCCGGTACCGACCTGGGGATGATTCGTACCAAGGCCGAGCCCCAGGCCGATGGCAGCTACAAGGTCAGCGGCAGCAAGATCTTCATCACCGGCGGTGACCACGACCTGACCGAAAACATCATCCACCTGGTACTGGCGAGATTGCCGGATGCACCGGCGGGGCCGAAAGGCATCTCGCTGTTCCTGGTGCCGAAAGTGCTGGTCAACGCCGACGGCTCCCTGGGCGAGCGAAACTCGCTGTCCTGCGGTTCCATCGAACACAAGATGGGCATCAAGGCCTCCGCCACCTGTGTGATGAACTTCGACGGCGCCACCGGCTACATCATCGATGCCCCGAACAAGGGCCTGGCCGCGATGTTCACCATGATGAACTACGAGCGCCTGGGCGTGGGCATCCAGGGCCTGGCACAGGGCGAACGTTCCTACCAGAACGCCCTGGCTTACGCCCGTGACCGGCTGCAGAGCCGTGCGCCAACCGGCGCGCAGTGCAAGGACAAAGCGGCCGACCCGATCATCGTGCACCCCGACGTGCGCCGCATGCTGTTGACCATGAAGGCCTTGAACGAGGGCGGTCGCGCGTTCTCCAGCTACGTGGCCCTGCAACTGGACATCGCCAAATTCAGCGAAGACCCGACCGAGCGTACCCGCGCCCAGGACCTGGTGGCCTTGCTGACTCCGGTGGCCAAGGCGTTCCTCACCGACATGGGCCTGGAAACCACCCTGCACGGGCAGATGGTGTTTGGCGGCCACGGCTTCATCCGCGAGTGGGGCCAGGAGCAACTGGTGCGCGATGTGCGCATCACGCAGATCTACGAAGGCACCAACGGCATCCAGTCCCTGGACCTGGCCGGGCGCAAGATCGTCGGTAGCGGCGGGGCGCTCTACCGCCTGTTCGCCTCGGAAATCCGCGACTTCACCGCCAGCGCCAGCACTGAACTCGGCGAATTCACCCAACCGCTGAACGCCGCCGTGGACACCCTCGACGAGCTGACTGCATGGCTGCTGGACCGGGCCCAGAACAACCCGAATGAAATCGGCGCCGCCTCGGTCGAGTACCTGCAAGTGTTCGGCTACACCGCGTACGCCTACATGTGGGCGCGCATGGCCAAGGCCGTCATGAGCGGCGATGCCGAGGACGATTTCTACATCAGCAAACTGGCCACTGCGCGTTTCTACTTCGCAAGGTTGCTGCCACGTATCCATTCGTTGAGCGCATCGGCCAAGGCCGGCAGCGACTGCCTCTACGAGCTTCAAGCCGATCAGTTCTGATCGAAAGGACAAGGAATCTCTATCATGATGGCGACAAAAATAATTCCACCCGCCGACGGCGCCTACGCCTACCCCTTGCTGATCAAGCAATTGCTGCTGTCCGGGGTGCGCTACGAACCGGGTCGGGAAATCGTCTACGCCGACAAGCTGCGCTACAGCTACCAGACCCTCAACCAGCGTATCCGCCGCCTGGCCAATGCGCTGACCGCGGCCGGGGTCAAGGCCGGGGATACCGTGGCCCTGCTCGACTGGGACAGCCACCGTTACCTGGAATGCTTCTTCGCCGTGCCGATGATCGGCGCGGTGCTGCACACGGTGAACATTCGCCTGTCGCCGGAGCAGGTGCTGTTCACCATGAACCACGCCGAAGACGACCTGGTGCTGGTGCATGACGATTTCCTGCCGCTGGTGGAGCAGATCAAGGACCGGCTGACGACGGTCAAAGGCTTTGTCCAGCTCACTGAAGACCAGGCGTGCGACACTTCATTGCCGGTACTGGGCGAGTATGAGCAACTGCTGTCCCAGTGCGAAGACCAGTACGAATTTGCCGATTTCGACGAGAACTCGGTGGCGACGCTGTTCTACACCACCGGCACCACCGGCGACCCCAAGGGCGTGTATTTCACCCATCGCCAACTGGTCCTGCACACCCTCAATGCCGTGGGCTCATTGGGCGTCTACCAGGGCGCGCCACTGCTGCGTTCCGACGACGTCTACATGCCGATCACGCCGATGTTCCACGTGCACGCCTGGGGTGTGCCTTACGTCGCCACCCTGATGGGCATCAAGCAGGTGTATCCCGGCCGCTACGAACCCAACAGCCTGGTGCGGCTGTATCAGGAAGAGAAGGTGACCTTCTCCCACTGTGTGCCGACCATCCTGCAGATGATCCTCAACTGCGAGCAAGGCAAGTCCGCCCGTTTCGACGGCTGGAAAATGCTCCTGGGCGGCAGTGCGTTGCCCCTGGGGATTGCCAGCGAAGCCAGTGCCAAGGGCATCGTGGTACACGCCGGCTACGGCATGTCCGAGACCTGCCCGCTGCTGTGCCTGACTTACCTGCGTGATGAAGACCTCAAGCAACCCATGCAGGCGCAACTGCCGATACGCATCAAGACCGGCACGCCAGTGCCGATGGTCGACCTGAAGATCATCGACGCCAGTGGCAATGCCGTTGCCCATGACGGTGAGTCCCTGGGCGAGATCGTGGTGCGCGCGCCCTGGCTGACCCAAGGCTATCTGAAGGAGCCGCAAAAAGGCGCCGAGCTGTGGCAGGACGGCTGGCTGCACACCGGCGACATGGCCTCCATCGACCCGTTGGGCGGGGTGGAAATCAAGGACCGGATCAAGGACGTGATCAAGACGGGCGGGGAGTGGATCAGCTCGCTGGAACTGGAAAGCCTGATCAGCGAACACGAGGCGGTGCTGTCGGTCGCGGTGGTCGGCATTGCCGATGAGCAGTGGGGCGAACGGCCCATGGCCCTGGTGGTCTGTACGCCTGGGCAATACCTCGATCGCAAGATCCTCGAGGCGCACCTGCAAGGGTTTGTCGAACTTGGCCGCATCAACAAGTGGGCGATCCCCAAGCAGTTCAAGTTCGTCGCCGAGATTCCCAAGACCAGCGTCGGCAAGATCAACAAGAAGCTGATCCGCGAACAAGCGTTGGCTTAAACCCCAGGGATCAACGCCAAACATTGTAGGAGCTGGCTTGCCAGCGAAGAGGCCCTCAGGGACGCCTTCGCCGGCAAGCCGGGCTCCTACAGGTCCGCGGTGGCCACGGACTCACGCGCTACGCAACCCATTGTAGGAGCTGGCTTGCCAGCGAAGAGGCCCGAAAGATCGATGCAATACTCAAGGGCGCCTTCGCCAGCAAGCCGGGCTCCTGCAGGTCCGCGGTGGCCACGGACTCACGCGCTACGCAACCCATTGTAGGAGCTGGCTTGCCAGCGAAGAGGCCCGAAAGATCGATGCAATACTCGAGGGCGCCTTCGCCGGCAAGCCGGGCTCCTACAGGTCCGCGGTGGCCACGGACTCACGCGCTACGCAACCCATTGTAGGMGCTGGCTTGCCAGCGAAGMGGCCCGAAAGATCGATGCAATACTCGAGGGCGCCTTCGCCGGCAAGCCGGGCTCCTACAGGTCCGCGGTGGCCACGGACTCACGCGCTACGCAACCCATTGTAGGAGCTGGCTTGCCAGCGAAGAGGCCCGAAAGATCGATGCAATACTCAAGGGCGCCTTCGCCGGCAAGCCGGGCTCCTGCAGGTCCGCGGTGGCCACGGACTCACGCGCTACGCAACCCATTGTAGGAGCTGGCTTGCCAGCGAAGAGGCCCGAAAGATCGATGCAATACTCGAGGGCGCCTTCGCCGGCAAGACAGCGCCCACAAATTATTTGCGTCTGGGCAACGTCCAGTTCGGTCGTATGAAATGGCAGGTGTAGCCGTCGGGAAATTGCTCCAGATAATCCTGATGCTCAGGCTCCGCCTCCCAGAACGGTCCGGCGGGCGCTATTTCCGTGACCACCTTGCCGGGCCACAGGCCGGAGGCGTCAACGTCGGCCACGGTATCCTCGGCCACGCGCTTTTGCTCTTCATCCAGATAAAAGATCGCCGAGCGATAGCTCATGCCGGTGTCGTTGCCCTGGCGATTGAGGGTGCTCGGGTCATGGATCTGGAAAAAGAACTCAAGAATCTGCCGATAGCTGATCTGCTCCGGGTCGAAGACGATTTCGATCGCTTCGGCGTGGGAGCCATGGTTGCGATAGGTTGCATTGGGCACATCGCCGCCGGTGTAGCCCACTCGCGTTGCGACCACCCCAGGGTAGCGCCGCAGCAGATCCTGCATGCCCCAGAAGCAGCCGCCGGCGAGGATGGCGGTTTCGGTGTTCGTCGTCATCAGTACGCACCTCCCATCAAAGCGCGGCCTCCGTTGGGGAGACCGTCAGCCCTCAATGCATCTTGCTGTGATCCATGTTGCCGTGATCCATCGTACCCATTGCCCGGGCCTCGGCGTCTACCTTGATCGTTTCTTTCTCGCCCTTGGCGTTTTCCACGGTCAGGGTCAGGGGCACGCGGTCGCCTTCCTTGATCTGGCCCGTCAGGTCCATGAGCATGATGTGGTAGCCATGGGGATCGAAATTCACCGGCTTGCCGGCCGGCAACGCCACGGACTCGACCTGCTGCATGCTCATCACATCGTCTTTCATGCTCGACTGGTGAATCTGCACCAACTTCGCCACGGGCGACTGCACGCTGAGCAACTTGCTGTCTGTGTCGGCCTGCAAGGTCATGAAGGCGCCGCTCGACGGCTGCCCGGCCACGGTTGCCCGGACCCAGGCGTCGTTGACCTGGGTTTGCGCGGACACCTGCCAGGCCATGCCGATGAGCGTCAGGCCCAGGGCCAGTTGTTTGATACGGGGTGCGCAAAACAAAGTCATCAGCAGACCTCCATGACGGTGAGCAGGTCTTCTGCGCACTCTTGAGCGGTAAGGGACGCGGACAGGCCGAGGCGCAAATTGCCACGGGAGTCGAACACGAAGCTGGTCGCGGTGTGCGACAGGGTGTAGGTATCGCCGCTCGGGACTTTCTCGAAGAATACGCCGAACTCCTTGGCGGTGGCGGCGGTTTCTTCCAGCGTGCCGGACAGCGCTTCGAAACTCGGGTCGAAAGCCTTCACGTACTTGTCGAGCAACTCGGGTGTATCGCGCTCCGGATCCAGGGTGATGAAAATCACCTGCAGGCGCTCGCCATCGCGGCCCATCAGTTTTTTCGCCTGGGCTGCGCGGGCCAGCGTGGTCGGGCAGACGGCCGGGCATTGGGTGAAACCGAAGAAGATCATCGGCATCAGGCCCTGGTAGCTGCCGAGCATCCGGGTTTCGCCGTCGGCGTCCTTGAGCTTGAAGGAACGCCCCATGATCTTGTCGCTCAGGTCCTTGCCGTACTTGAACGACAGCTTGCTGCTGTCATCACAGCCGGCGAGCAGGCCGAGGCTCAGCAGGCTCATGCCTTGCAGGACCGTGCGGCGGGAATACAACGTACTCATGGAAAAAAGCATCCTGTGTAGCGACTGGAAATCTACAGTGGCTGATCTATCAGACGAGAAAAAGCGCGTGGATGTTAACAAACTGTTGCCCGTTGGCGCTCAATCGACGGCCAGCCGGTCATGCGCCAAAAGGTCGCGGTCGGTGAAATACAAGAAGATACAAATGTGCCGGATGCCGACACATTGCCGATACATGCCTGCGATTTCATAGCGCTTTCCAACGTGTCGAAGCGAGCATTGTCATGATCCGTAAACTGCAGCAGGCCGCCGGTTTCCTTAGTCAGGGCGCGCGTTTGATGGTGGGTGTTCCTGATTACGACAACTATGTCGCGCAGCGGGCGATCACTCATCCGGGCGAGCCGGTGATGAGCCGTGAGGCGTTTTTCCGTGAGCGTCAGGAGGCGCGTTTTGGGCGTGGGAAATGTAATACGCGGTGTTGCTGACGCTGCAAACTTTCCCACTTATGGCCCCGATCCACTGTAGGAGCTGGCTTGCCAGCGAAGGCGCCCGAAAGACCAGCGCATTATTGAAGGGCGGAACACCCATCAAGGCGGATCAATCTGATCCAGCACCCGATTCGCCGTGATCTCCGCCAGCATTACACTGTTTGAAATCCCCAGCAGGGCATTACGCGAGCCACCGTCCAGGTGATCCACCAACTGATGAACCATCACATCCACCGAGGCCAGTGTCTCGACCAGGTAAACCATCAGGGTTTCGTTCGTAGCCTTTGGGTTCACTGAGAACAGCGAGCAGGGTGTGCGCGGGGTGGCTTTGATGTCGGCGGATGACGGGAAGTGGTAATCGAGGGCGCGTTCGGCGGCCTCGTTGAGTTTTCTGGAATCGGGCTCGTACGGGGAGGCCGGATCGGTGTCAGGGGGATTCGGTGTGACCTTGAACATGGTGAAACTCCTGGAGAATTGGAGCTGCCACCTTTCGCTGCGAAACGAAAAAGGGTGGCAACTGTACGCGGGTTCGCAGACCAGGACTCCAGGAACCCGGCAGGCCCAAAGGCCTCCCACGCACAGCTGCCATAAGCGTTTGCTCACGTACGTTGTGCGTCTGGAGATTTACCCGGGCTGCGAAACCCGATCACTGACAATCAGTGACGCGAATCAAGTTACCGAGCGGCCCCAAGGCGCACAAGCCGGCGGATTCTGGCGTATCCGTAGGCAACGGCGCAAGGTCTTGTAGCTTTCAAGAAGTGAGTTGTAGGGCGGTTAAACAAGGTCCCTTCGATGATGTTTAAACCGACCGCTCCATGCACTTTTAAAGCGCCGTGCCTGACAACGTGCACCAGTGCGAAGCGGTTTGCGAAATTCCCCACGGCAAACTGCGACAGCCGTCCAACCCGCAAAATCCTCCACAAACACGCCTAACTCGCGGCCAGCACTGCAGTTTCCACGGCCGTGGAAGTCTCCTTCGACGATCTGGCACAAACACTGCAACACGCCCCTCAAGCCCATCCGAAAAAGATGGGCAGCCCTCTCGGTCAACGACGATCGACTGGCCGCACAGGTCGTGGGCAACATCGGTGGATCAGGCATGGCCGTCTGGTTTCAACACCGCAAAAGAACAGGCAAAGACGCCTGGAACCGCAAGGTTTCAGGCGTTTTTTTTTGCTTTTTTTCACCGTGATGGGCTTTGGGCAGGTGTCGTATATGAATTCCAATGTAGCCAGTTTGAACAAGCTGCAAACGCTGATCGTGATCGGCAATGGCATGGTCGGACATCATTGTGTCGAGCAGTTGATCGAGCGCGGCGCGCTCGACCGCTATCGCTTGCACGTCTTCAGTGAAGAGCCGATGCGTGCCTACGACCGAGTGCATCTGTCCGAATACTTCTCCGGTCGCGATGCCGAGTCGCTGGCACTGAGCGACGCGGCGTTGTACCAGACGCCTGGCGTCACCCTGCACCTTGGGGTGCCGGTGCTGGAAATCGACCGAGCCCGGCGCCAGGTGATCACCGCGCAAGGCTGTGTTGCCTACGACAAACTGGTCCTGGCCACCGGCTCCTATCCGTTTGTGCCGCCGATCGAAGGCGCCGAAGGCGATTCGCGCCTGGTCTATCGCACCCTGGAAGACCTCGATGCAATCCGTGCCGCGGCGGCCAATGCCCGGCGCGGTGTGGTGGTTGGCGGTGGCTTGCTTGGCCTGGAAGCTGCCAACGCCCTGAAAAGCCTGGGTCTCGAAGCGCACGTGGTGGAATTCGCGCCACGGCTGATGCCGGTGCAGCTGGATGACCTGGGTGGGCTGGCGCTCAAGGCGCAGATCGAACGGTTGGGCGTCGGTGTGCACTTGTCCCGCGCCACGCAATCGATCAGTGCTGGCGAGCAGTACCGCTACCGGATGAATTTCGCCAACGACGAATTCCTCGAGACCGACCTGGTGGTGTTCTCCGCCGGTATCCGCGCCCAGGACGCGCTGGCCCGTCAATGCGCGCTGGACATCGGTCCGCGCGGTGGCGTTGTGATCGACGACACCTGCCTGAGCTGCGACCCGCACATCTACGCCATCGGCGAATGCGCATCGTGGAACGGCAGCTTGTTCGGCCTGGTAGCGCCAGGCTACCAGATGGCGCGCAGCGTCGCGGCACGCCTGTGTGACGACGCCGCCGAGCCGTTCCAGGGCGCCGACATGTCGACCAAGCTCAAGCTGCTGGGTGTCGACGTCGGCTCCATCGGCGATGCCCATGCCAATACGCCGGGCGCGCGCAGCTATCAGTTCATCGACGAAACCAGCGCCAGCTACCGGCGCCTGGTCGTCGATGCCAGCGGCAAGCACGTACTGGGTGCCGTGCTGATCGGCGACAACAGCTACTACGACACGCTGCTGCAATACATGCAGAACGCGATTGCCTTGCCCTCCGAGCCGGCTGCGCTGATCCTGCCGTCGTCCGAAGGCGCGCCGACCCTCGGCCCTGGCGCCTTGCCGGAAACCGCCACGGTCTGCTCCTGCCACAACGTGACCAAGGGTGCCATCTGCTCGGCCATCGACGGCGGCTGCACCGACCTTGGCCTGCTCAAATCGCAGACCAAGGCCTGCACCGGCTGTGGTGGATGCGCAGGCTTGCTCAAGCAAGTCTTCGAGCATGAGCTGATTGCCCGTGGCGTCAGCGTCGACAAGAGCTTGTGCGAACACTTCGCCTACACCCGTCAGGAGCTGTATGCCCTGGTGCGGGTGGAAGGGGTGATCAGCTTCGAAGAACTGCTGGCCAAACATGGTCGTGGTCATACCGGTTGCGACGTGTGCAAGCCGGCGGTGGGCTCGATCCTGGCGTCGTGCTGGAACCAGCCGATCATGGATCCGTCGCTGGTGCCGTTGCAGGACACCAACGACACCTTCATGGCCAACATGCAAAAAAACGGCACCTATTCAGTGGTACCGCGCATCCCAGGTGGCGAGATCACTGCCGACAAGCTGATCGCCATCGGCGTGGTGGCGAAGAAATACGACCTCTACACCAAAATCACCGGCGGCCAGCGCATCGACCTGTTCGGCGCCCAGTTGCATCAGTTGCCGGACATCTGGAGCGAGCTGATTGAAGCGGGCTTCGAAACCGGCCACGCCTATGGCAAGTCGACCCGTACGGTGAAGTCCTGCGTCGGCAGCACCTGGTGCCGTTATGGCGTGCAGGACAGCGTGCAAATGGCCCTGACCATCGAGGACCGCTACAAGGGCCTGCGCTCGCCGCACAAGCTCAAGTTCGCGGTGTCCGGTTGCACCCGCGAATGCGCCGAAGCACAAAGCAAGGACGTCGGTGTGATCGCCACCGAGAAGGGTTGGAACCTCTACATCGCCGGCAACGGCGGCATGCGCCCGCGCCATGCCGAGTTGTTCGCAACAGACCTCGACGATGAGACCCTGATCCGCTACATCGACCGTTTCCTGATGTTCTACATCCGCACCGCCGACAAGTTGCAGCGTACTTCGGTCTGGCGCGAAAGCCTGGAAGGCGGCCTGGATTACCTCAAGGACGTGATTATCCACGACAGCCTGGGCCTGGGTGCCGAGCTCGAGTCGCAGATGCAACTGGTGGTCAATCGCTACGAATGCGAGTGGGCAAACGCCCTCAAGGACCCGGAAAAGCTCAAGCGCTTCCGCACCTTCGTCAACGATAAACGCCCGGACCCGGACATTCACTTTGTCCAGGAGCGAGGCCAGCGCCGGCCGATCATGGCGGCCGAACTCAACCTGATCCCTGTCACCGAGGAGAGCATCTGATGACCCAGTCCAATACCCAACGCGTTGAAAGCGCAACGTCGGCCGTCTGGCAATCGGTATGCAGCCAGCAGGACCTGGTCAATGATTCAGGTGTGGTGGTGTGGCTGGACGGGGCCCAGGTGGCGCTGTTCTACCTGCCGGGCATGGCGGGTAAAAACCTCTATGCCATCGACAACCATGACCCGCAATCCGGGGCCAATGTCATCGGCCGCGGCCTGGTCGGCAGCATCAAGGGCGACCTGGTCGTTGCGTCGCCTATCTACAAGCAGCACTTCCGTCTTGAGGACGGCAGTTGCCTGGAGTACCCGCAACAGCGCTTGCGCGTCTGGCCGGTGCGGTTGAACGACGGGGTGGTGGAAGTCGGGGTTGCCTGACGTTGCACGCCATTCACAGCAGGAGACGGACATGAAGACAGCCGCACAGTTGCTCAAGCTCAAGGTCGTGGAAAACCAGCAAGTGCACAGCATCGCGCCGGACGCCATGGTGCTGGAGGCCGTGAAGAAAATGGCCGAAAAGAATGTCGGCGCGTTGCCGGTGATCGACAAGGGCAAGGTCGTCGGGGTGATCAGCGAGCGCGACTATGCGCGCAAGGTGGTTCTGCTGGGACGTTCATCCGTCGGCACGCCGGTCAGGGCCATCATGAGTTCCCCGGTGATCACGGCCGACAGCCAACAGAGCATCGAGCATTGCATGGCGGTCATGACTGACAGCCATTTGCGGCATTTGCCGGTGGTGGAGAATGGCGAGCTGATCGGGTTGCTGTCGATTGGCGATCTGGTCAAGGAGGCCATTGTCGAGCAGGCCGACCTGATTCGGCAGTTTGAACATTACATTCGCGGGCATTGAAACCCGCTGTTTTTATCAGGGCAACACGATGGGGGACGGATGGGCGGGTAGACGCTCATTCATCCCCCTTTTTTCTGGATCAGCCAAACATCAGAACTTGAACGCCTGTCGTCCTACCAGCAGCCATTTGCCGTCGTGTTTCTGCCAGATCTGGAAATTCTCGATTTCCGTCGGGACCACCTCGGTGCCTTTGAGGGCCTGGGCCGAGAAGTGGTGGCGCACCAGCGCGACATCGCCGGAAACGGTGATGGTCTGGTTCTGCTTCGGGATTCACAAAAGGATATGGCGCTAGCAGTCGCTGGCGCATGCGTCAGCCTGCTGCTGGTTTCCCTGCGCAATTCTGCAGAAAAAGCCGCGTTACCTACCGCATGTCGAAAAAACCACAATCAGTGGCGATAGCCTTCAATTCGCGCCAGGACCCGTCGATAACCTCTTCAGATGCCCAATTCGCGGTGGCCGTCGGCCAACGACATACGTGCCAGAAGAGGAACCACAGCGTGTCCATAAAACTGCGTTTACTGTTGCTGATCGGGACGGGGTTGCTCACCGCGTTGATCATGGGCCTGGTCGGCTACCTGGGGACTGCCCGGATGGCGGATGCGGTGCAGGACAACGAGGTTGGCATGAGCGTGCTGCGCAACCACATGGAAGCCGACATGATGCACGACGCGTTGCGCGCCGACGTGTTGTCGGCGATGTTGGTCGGGCTGGGTAAAAGCACCAGCAGCAAGGCCGAGGTGCGCACGTCTATCGAAGAGCACGCGGCGCACTTTCGGCAAGTGCTTGGCGACAACCTCGAGCTGCCGGTCAACGACACCCTCAAGACCGCGCTGAACAAGATCAAGCCCAGCCTCGACACTTACATCGGTACGGCCGAGCGCATTGCTGGTATGGCCCTGGAAAATCCCGAGGCCGCGCAAAAAGAACTCGGCACTTTCAACAGCGTGTTCAGCCAACTGGAAGACCAGATGGCCGGCCTCAGCGAGCTGATTGAAAGCAACACCCAACAGACCAGCGCAGGCACCCGCCAGGCGCTCAGTAATGCCAACCTGGCCCTGGGCGCGGTGCTCATCGTCAGCCTGTTGTTGCTGCTGGCCCAGGGACGTTGGGTGATCCTGAGCATCATGGGGCCGTTGCGCACGGCCAGCCGCATTGCCGAGAGCATCGCCCATGGCAACTTGAGCGAGCCCATTGTCGAGCCGACCCGCACCGACGAAGCCAGCTTGTTGATTCGCAGCCTGGCGACCATGCAGCGTGATTTGCGCGGCATGATCGAAGCGGTGCGCACCAATGCCCATGGCGTCAGCGGCATGAGCACGCGCCTGAGCAATGGCTGTCACGAAGTGGCCGGCAGCAGCCAGCAGCAAAGCGCTGCCGCCAGCACCATGGCCGCCGCCGCCAGCGAAATGACCGCGAGCATCGAGGAAATCACCCGCCATGCCGGGCGGGCGCTGGACATGGCCAACCAGGCCGAGGCGCTGGCCAAGGATGGCGGACGGGTGATCCATCAGGTGGTCAACGACATGGACGGCATCGCCCGTTCGGCGCAGCAGTCGGCGCAGGTGATTCGCACGCTGGACAAGGAATCCGAAGGGATCTTCAGCATCATCCAGGTGATCAAGGGCATCGCCGACCAGACCAACCTGCTGGCGCTCAACGCTGCCATCGAGGCCGCCCGCGCCGGGGAGCAGGGGCGTGGTTTTGCCGTGGTGGCCGACGAGGTGCGCAGCCTGGCAGGCCGCACCAGCGCCTCGACCCAGGAAATCGCCGGCATGGTCTCGCGCATCCAGCAGAGCACCCGCGAGGCGGTGATCAGCATGGAGGAGGGCGTCGCCCAGGTCGACAAGGGCATGGCCGTGACCGCCGACGTCGAGCGCGCCATCCGGGAGATCCTCGAGGCCACGCTCAACACCACGCAACTGGTCAACGACATCAGCCGCACTATCGGCGAGCAGAGCCTGGCCAGCAATGAAATCGCCCATCAGGTGGAGATGATTGCCGGCATGTCCGAAGGCAACAGCAAGGTGATCGGGCAGACGGCTTCGACCACCGATGAGTTGTCGAGCCTGGCGGGGCAGTTGTCGCAGTCGGTGGATCGTTTTCGGCTTTGAGACATCCTCGCTGTCTTCAAGGGCCCCTTCGCGAGCAAGCCCGCTCCCACATTTGAAATGCATTCCAATGTGGGAGCGGGCTTGCTCGCGAATGCGACAGTACAGGCAACATAAACCTTTGGGTTAAAGATACTTATCGGTCACAGCCCCCTCCGACGCACTGGACACCGTCTTCGCGTACTTGGCCAACACCCCGCGCTTGTACTTCGACTCTGGCCTTACCCAGCGGCTCTTGCGCTCGGCCAGCTCCGCGTCGGAGACCTCAACGGTAATCTGCCGGGTTTGCGCATCGATGGTGATCCGGTCGCCATCTTCGACCAGGGCGATAGGCCCGCCCTCAAACGCCTCGGGCGTGATATGCCCGACCACGAAACCATGGGAGCCGCCGGAAAAGCGGCCGTCGGTGATCAGCGCCACTTCCTTGCCCAGGCCTTTGCCCATTACTGCCGAGGTCGGCGAGAGCATTTCGCGCATGCCCGGCCCACCCTTGGGCCCTTCGTAGCGAATCACGATCACGTCACCGGCCTGCACCTCGCCGTTGAGGATGCCGGCCAGCGCGCCTTCCTCGCCGTGGTACACCCTGGCCGTGCCTTCGAAGCGCAGGCCTTCCTTGCCGGTGATCTTGGCCACGGCACCGGTGGGCGAGAGGTTGCCGCGCAGGATCACCAGGTGCGAGTCCTTCTTGATCGGCTGATCGAAGGGCAGGATCACGTCCTGGCCGGCGGGGTAGTCGGGCACGTTTTCGAGATTTTCGGCGAGGGTCTTGCCGGTCACGGTCAGCACGTCACCGTGCAGCATGCCGGCCGCCAGCATGCGTTTCATCAACGGCTGGATGCCGCCTATGGCCACCAGCTCGCTCATCATGTATTTGCCACTGGGGCGCAGGTCGGCGACCACCGGGGAAATCTTGCCCAGCTCGACGAAGTCGTCCAGGGTCAACTCGACATCCACGGCATTGGCCATGGCCAACAGGTGCAGCACGGCGTTGGTCGAGCCGGCGAGGGCGATCACCACGCGGATCGCGTTTTCGAAGGCCTTGCGGGTCATGATGTCACGGGGCTTGAGGTCGAGCTTGAGCAGTTCCATGACCTGCTGGCCGGCGCGGAAGCTGTCCGAGGCCTTGTCGCTGCCCACGGCGTCCTGGGAACTGGAACCGGGCAGGCTCATGCCCAGCGCCTCGATGGCCGAGGCCATGGTGTTGGCGGTGTACATGCCGCCGCAGGAACCGGGGCCGGGGATCGCCACTTCCTCGATCTGCTTGACCTGGATTTCGCTGATATCACCGCGCGCATGCTGACCGACGGCCTCGAACACGGAAATGATGTCGGTGTGGCCGGCGCCCGGGCGAATGGTGCCGCCGTAGACGAAAATGGACGGCCGATTGAGCCGCGCCATGCCGATCAGGCAGCCGGGCATGTTCTTGTCGCAACCGCCCACGGTCACCAGACCGTCAAAGCCTTCGCACCCGACCACCACTTCAATGGAATCGGCGATGACCTCACGGGAAACCAGTGAATACTTCATGCCTTCGGTGCCGTTGGCGATGCCGTCGGAAATGGTGATGGTGTTGAAAATCACGCCTTTGGCGCCGGCGGCATTCGCCCCCTTTTCAGCTTCGATCGCGAGTTTGTCGATGTGCATGTTGCAGGGCGTGACCATGGCCCAGGTGGAAGCAATGCCGATTTGCGGTTTCTTGAAGTCTTCGTCGGTAAAGCCCACGGCACGCAGCATGGCGCGGGCGGGCGCGGCCTCCACACCATCGATCACCTCGGAGGAATATTTGCGCAGATCGTCTTTGTCGCTCATGGCTGTTCCCCGCGTGCTCAACTGGTGACCTCTGAGTATAGACACCCCTGCACAGCAACCATCACGCGCGGGCTGGCCTTGTCGTGATATTCTTCGCAACAACTTGGTTTGATCTATTCAGTTTTCCTGTCCTTGAGACGGGCGAGCAGAATCACTGTCGCTCAAGTAACTGAAGCCAAAAAAGATAAAAAGTCAGTTCAGTAGGGACATATAACTGGGGTCGATGCATGCAATCGGCCTTGTGTGCCCACCCTCCGGAATCATGTGCGAGAACCCGCGGCAGACTTGCCTGAATGCCGTGAAACAAGCGGCTCGCGATTGCAGATGGAGGGGCGGATGGCGTTTTATCATAGGTGCTACAGATGTTTAAGAAAGTGAACACGGCCCTGCTGGGGCTGGCCTTGTCGTTGGGGATGACGACAGCCCAGGCCGAAGAAGCCAAAAAAGTCGACGTGCTGCTGATTGGCGGCGGCATCATGAGTGCGACCCTGGGTGTCTGGCTCAATGAGCTGGAACCCGGCACTTCGATGGAAATGATCGAACGTCTGGACGGCGTCGCCCTGGAAAGCTCCAACGGCTGGAACAACGCCGGTACCGGTCACTCTGCCCTGGCCGAGCTGAACTACACCCCGGAAGACGACAAGGGCAACGTGTCGATTCCGAAAGCCGTTGAAATCAACGAAGCGTTCCAGATCTCCCGCCAGTTCTGGGCCTGGCAGGTCCAGCAGGGCGTGCTGAAGAACCCGCGTTCGTTCATCAACTCCACGCCGCACATGAGCTTCGTGTGGGGCGATGACAACATCAAGTTCCTGAAAAAGCGCTACGAAGCCCTGCAGGCGAGCCCGCTGTTCGCCGGCATGCAGTACTCCGAAGACCCGGCCGTGATCAAGAAGTGGGTCCCGCTGATGATGGAAGGGCGTGACCCGAACCAGAAAGTCGCGGCCACCTGGAGCCCGATCGGCACCGACGTGAACTTCGGCGAAATCACGCGCCAGTTCGTTGCGCACCTGCAAACCACGCCGAAATTCGACTTGAAGTTGTCCAGCGAAGTGCAGGACATCACCAAGAACGCAGACGGCAGCTGGCGCGTCAGCTACAAGAATCTGAAAGACGGCAGCAAGTCCGAAACCGACGCCAAGTTCGTGTTCATCGGCGCCGGCGGCGGTGCCCTGCACCTGCTGCAGAAGTCGGACATTCCTGAAGCCCGGGAATACGCAGGCTTCCCGGTAGGCGGCTCGTTCCTGGTGACCGAGAACCCGACCATCGCCGAGCAACACTTGGCCAAGGCCTACGGCAAAGCCTCCGTTGGCGCACCGCCGATGTCGGTTCCGCACCTGGACACCCGCGTGCTGGACGGCAAGCGCGTGATCCTGTTTGGTCCATTCGCGACCTTCAGCACCAAGTTCCTGAAAGAAGGCTCGTACCTGGACCTGCTGACCACCACCACCACGCACAACGTGTGGCCGATGACCAAGGTTGGCATCAAGGAATACCCGCTGGTGGAGTACCTCGCCGGGCAACTGATGCTGTCGGATGAAGACCGCCTCAACGCCCTGAAGGAATACTTCCCGAACGCCAAGGCCGAAGACTGGCGCCTGTGGCAAGCCGGCCAGCGCGTGCAGATCATCAAGCGTGACGAAGCCGCCGGTGGCGTGCTGAAACTGGGCACTGAAATCGTCGCTTCCCAGGATGGCAGCATCGCTGGCCTGCTGGGCGCGTCCCCAGGCGCTTCGACCGCCGCACCGATCATGCTGACCGTGCTGCAGAAAGTGTTCAAGGACAAGGTCGCGACCCCGGCCTGGCAGGAAAAACTGCACCAGATCGTGCCGAGCTACGGCACCCAGCTCAACGCCAGCCCGGATAAGGTTGCCGAGGAATGGGCCTACACCGCCAAGGTGCTGGAACTGACTCCGCCACCGGCGATTGGCCAGGTGGTTGCTCCGGCTGTCGAGGCTGAGAAGGCCAAGGCACCGAAAGAGAATGCTGCGGCTGATATGGCGCTGTAACTGAGCGCCTGATCAAAAAGCCCACTGCGCCAGGGATGGCCAGTGGGCTTTTTTGTATCCCGTGCAGGGGCATATTCGCTCCTGCGGTTTCATCTGATCCGTATTTTTCAGCGCTTTCTGCCCCTGTTATGCATTCAGCCCGAGCCCCACAATGTCGGCAAGTTTCGCCGCCGTAGCCGCGGTGCACCGCACTTTCGAAATGTTGGAGGCTTTATGGGCAAGATGGCGTTTTTCCTCGGTGGTTTCCTGGTGTTGACCATTCTGATCGGTGTGCTGGCTACGATTTCGCCGGTGTGAGCTAGGCGGCGCCTGCTACGCCGGGCCTTGTTGCTTGATGTCCCCACAGAAAATATCGACGTTGCCATCCGTCGCTGCCGTTCGCACGACGACGTGATATTCACCGGACAGCAACACAGGCAAGGCCACGGGCACGCTTCTGGAGAACGTCCAGCCGCGAATCGGTTGGCGCTCGGTGTTGACCCTGTCATTCATGGCGTAGGCGACGGGACCGGGGTTCTGGCAACTGCCTTTGTTGATGAAGCTGTAGAGTCGCAGGGGCAGGGCGGCACCGCCTGGCACGCCGCTGATGAAGAAACTCAGTCCGGTTTGCTGGTCCCAGGCGGACAACGCGACATTGCCGATCTGGCCAGTATTCTGCCGGGTGGCAACCAGGGTGACCGACACGCTTTGGTTCGATGAAGTGGCACAGCCGAACAGGCTGGCGCTGACCATCAGCGCCACCAGTGAATGTCTGGGCTTCATTGCAGAACTCCTGTGAAGAACAACAGGGGGGAGATTAGTGGGTATAGCCTATTTATCGAGCGCCGAAGGCTGTCGATTTTTAGGCGCTGCAAGCGGGCACAGGTCGCAAAGCGGATCTAGACTCAATGGCGTCGGGCTCTCCGTTGAGCCTTGGCCAAGGAGTGAACATGGCTCCCCGCAAGAGCAAGCCCGCCAACGCCGGTAAATCCACCCCGGCCATGCAGGAGCCGGTCTTTCGTTCGCGCAAGGAGCGCCTGAGTGCTGGTGAACGACTAAGCCAGAGCGTGCCCCATGCGCTGCACGCCGAATGGAAACCGCCACGAAAGCATCGCGACCCGATCCAGCTGCTGGAAAAGTCCAACCGCTATCGACTGCCCGAGCTGGTACCCGTGCGCTACGGGCGCATGTTGCGCAGCCCGTTCACTTTTTTGCGTGGTTCAGCAGGCTTGATGGCGTATGACCTGGCCACGACCCCAACCTCGGGTATCGAGGTGCAAGCCTGTGGCGATTGCCACCTGTTGAATTTCGGCTTGTTTGCCACCCCCGAGCGCAACCTGATCTTCGACATCAATGATTTCGACGAAACGCTCCCCGCGCCTTGGGAGTGGGATGTAAAACGCCTGGCGATCAGTTTTGTCGTGGCGGCCCGGGACAACCGGATCGGCGATAAAGTGGCCAAGGGCATCGCGATGGAGTGCGTACGTGCCTACCGTGAGCGCTTGCGCAAGCTGTCGAAGTTGAGCCCGCTGGAGGTCTGGTATGAGCGCCTGGATGCACAGTCGATCATCGACAGGGCGCCCACGGCCGAGATCAAAAAGCTTCGCGAACAAGTGGTGGAGAGAGCCCGGGCCAGGGTCGGCGATTATCTCTATCCGAAAATCAGCAGCGAGGTGGCAGGTCGTCGTCGGCTGATCGATCAGCCGCCGATCCTGTTTCATGTAGACGAACCAGACTTCCTGCAGCGAGCCCGCGTGGCGCTGCAGGATTATCGCCAGTCGCTGCCCCATGAACGGCGTGTGCTGTTTGATCGTTATCGCCTCGAGGACATTGCCGTCAAGGCTGTCGGGATCGGCAGCGTGGGAACCTATTGTTTCGTCGGCCTGTTCTTTAGCGCAGAAAATAATCCGTTGCTCCTGCAATTCAAGGAAGCCTGCCCCTCCGTGTTGGCGCCTTACGCCGGCAAGAGCGAATACGAGAACCAGGGGCAGCGCGTTGTCACCGGGCAGCGACTGATGCAGTCCTCCAGTGACATCTTCCTTGGCTGGACCCGTGGCCAGAACGGTCGTGACTTCTTCGTTCGGCAACTGCGCGACATGAAGATGTCGGCACCTATTGAAGGCATCACGGCAGCGAGCTTGAAGCGCTACTGCCGCTGGTGCGGCGAGACGCTTGCCCGTGCCCACGCCAACTCCGGGGATGCTGCCCTCATCAGCGGTTACCTGGGCAAATCGGACAGCTTCGACCAGGCCATCGGCAAATTTGCCGTGGCCTATGCCGATCAGAACGCCAAGGACTATGCCGCGCTATTGGCCGCGTACCGATCCGGGCGTATCACCGCGTACATGGAGGAAGATTGACCCGCGACCGGCGTGGCTGGCACCTGGTACCTAGCGCCCGTGCGCGTTGTCTGCCAGTTGCGCGGCATCGACCCGGACGAAAATGGAGTCGCCCACCGCGGTCAACACGTCCCCGGCAAAGACTTCGCAGATGACCCGCGTCTTGCGTCCGACTTCCCCTTCGACCCGCGCCCGCAGGGTGAGCGGGATACCCATGGGGGTCGGCTTGATGAACTTGATGCCGAGGTTGCCGGTGACGCAATTGATGCGTGGCAGGCTGGCGACCTCGCGGTTTTCCGCGCGGTAGTGATAGGCCATGACCGCCCAGTTGGAATGGCAATCGACCAACATGGCGATCAGTCCACCGTAGACCAGGTCCGGCCAGCCGCAATATTTGGCCTCTGGTACATGCTCGGCCATGACATGCACGCCGTCCTCATGCCAATAGCTCTTGATGTGCAGCCCGTGGGGATTGCTGCTGCCGCAGCCGTAGCACACGCCGTCGGGTGCGGCGCAGTCTTGCAGGGAGGTGTCGAGTTGGGACATGTCGTGGGATCCGGTTGAGCGTCAATTCTCAATCATAACCGCTGTGACCTGTAGGAGCAGCCTTCGCCAGCTCCTACAGGGGCTCGGTACCCTTAGATCCGTGCGAGGGCCTGCGCCAGGTCCGCACGCAGGTCTTCCACATCCTCCACCCCCACCGACAGCCGCACCAGCGCATCGCCGATGCCCAATTGCGCGCGGGTGTCCACGGGGATGGTGGCGTGGGTCATGATCGCCGGGTGTTCGATCAGGCTTTCAACCCCGCCCAGGCTTTCGGCCAGGGCGAAGATCCGCACGTTTTCCAGGAAGCGTCGGGCCCCGGCCAAATCGGTGTCCAGGTCGACGGAGATCATGCCGCCGAAGCCGCGCATCTGCTGGCGCGCCAGTTCGTGCTGCGGGTGCGAGGGCAGGCCCGGGTAGTAGACGTGGGCGACCTGCGGCTGACGTTCCAGCCATTGCGCCAGTTCCAGCGCATTGCTGCAGTGGCGTTCCATGCGCAGCGCCAGGGTCTTGACCCCGCGCAGGGTCAGGAAGGCGTCGAACGGCCCGGCGATGGCGCCCACCGCGTTCTGCAGGAAACCCAGGCGTTCGGCCAATTCGGCGTTCTGCCCGACCACGGCGATGCCGCCGATCACGTCGGAGTGACCGTTGAGGTACTTGGTGGTGGAGTGCAGCACGATGTCGAAACCCAGTTCCAGCGGGCGTTGTATCCACGGGCTGGCAAAGGTGTTGTCGGCCACGCAGATGATGCCCCGGTCGCGGCAGGTGCGGGCAATGGCGGCCAGGTCGGTGAGGCGCAGAAGAGGGTTGCTCGGCGTCTCGACCATGACCATGCGCGTGTCGTCCTGCAGGGACGCTTCGAAGGCGTCGAGGTCGGTCAGGTCGACGAAGCTGAAGCGGTGCCCGGCGCTGCGCTGGCGGACCTTGTCGAAGAGGCGGAAGGTGCCGCCGTAGAGATCATTGCCCGAGACGATGTGCGACCCGGCGTCGAGCAGTTCCAGCACCGTGGAAATGGTTGCCAGGCCCGAGGCGAATGCAAAGCCCCGGGTGCCGCCTTCGAGGTCAGCCACGCAACGTTCCAGCGCCCAGCGCGTCGGGTTGTGCGAACGCCCGTAGTCGAGGCCTTTGTGTACTCCGGGGCTCTGTTGCAGGTAGGTGGAGTTGGCGTAGATCGGCGGCATCAGCGCGCCGGTCGAAGGGTCCGGCGTTTGCCCGGCATGGATCACGCGGGTGGCAAAGCCCTGTGGCGGGGCATTTTCATCGTGCTGACTCATGGCAGGGATCTCCGCAGGTGATTGAGCATGTCGGTTCGGGTAATCAGCCCGTGGAACCCCGAGGCATCCTGAATGATCGCCACCAGACCACGGCCCAGTTCTGCCTCCAGATCTGCCAGGGAGGCTCCGGGGGACAGGGTTTGCAGTTTATCGGTCATGGCGCTGGATACCGTCTTGCGAAAGTGCGTAGCGTCTTCATGCACGCCCAGCAGGATGTCCGACTCGTCGATCACGCCGACCAGTTGCTTGCCGTTCACCAGCACCGGCAGTTGCGACACATCCGCCAGGCGCATGCGCTGGAACGCGGTGAGCAGGGTGTCGTCGGGGCCGACGCTGATCACCCGGCCGTCCTCGAAGCGCCGCGCGACCAGGTCGCGCAGGTCACCGTAGTGCTTGCGTTGCAACAGGCCTTGATCGTTCATCCACTGGTCGTTGTAGACCTTCGACAGGTAACGCGTACCGGTGTCGCAGACGAAGCTGACCACCCGTTTCGGCTCGGTCTGTTCGCGGCAATAACGCAGGGCGGCGGCCAGCAAGGTACCGGTCGAGGACCCGCCGAGAATGCCTTCGGCGCGCAACAACTGGCGGGCATGGTCGAAACTTTCCTCGTCGCTGATCGAATAGGCGTGGCGCACGCTGGACAGGTCGCAAATCGACGGAATGAAGTCTTCGCCGATGCCTTCCACCGCCCAGGAGCCGGGGGTAGGGAGGGTGCCGTTGCGGCTGTATTGGGCCATCACCGAACCGACCGGGTCGGCCAGGACCATTTCCAGATCCGGCTGCACGCGTTTGAAGAAGCGGGTCAGGCCGGTGAGTGTGCCCGCCGAACCGACACCGACGACGATCGCGTCCACATCATGCTGGGTCTGCGCCCAGATCTCCGGCGCGGTGCTGCATTCGTGGGCCAACGGGTTGGCCGGGTTGTTGAACTGGTCGGCGAAGAAGGCGTCGGGAATTTCTGCCGCCAGCCGCGCGGCGACGTCCTGGTAATACTCAGGATGGCCTTTGCCGACATCGGAGCGGGTGATGTGCACCTCGGCGCCCATGGCCTTGAGGTGCAAGACCTTCTCGGTGGACATCTTGTCCGGCACCACCAGCACCACCCGATAGCCCTTGGCGCGGCCCACCAGCGCCAGTCCCAGGCCAGTGTTGCCGGCCGTGGCTTCGACGATGGTGCCGCCGGGTTGCAGGCGGCCATCGCGCTCGGCGGCGTCGATCATTGCCAGGCCGATGCGGTCCTTGATCGAACCACCGGGGTTTTGTGATTCGAGCTTGAGAAACAGCGTGCAGGGTCCTGTATCGAAACGGCTGATGCGTACCAGTGGCGTGTTACCGATCAGTTCGAGTACGGCAGGGCGGGAGTCGTTGGGCATGTCGTCACCTCGTTGCGCTAGCACCATGGATGGACAAAAAGACGGCGGCGATTGATCGCGCCAGTCATGAAATTGTTGTGTCTGGACCATAGGCCGGGATCGCCACACTCGCAACCGTCCGGGCGAAAGTACCCCCGACATCGGGTTTTTTCTGGAAGGGCGCGCCGCTGGCGAAACCGTAGGGGGATGGCCTGGGCAAACGGGAAGGGCACCAGCGTGCTGGTGTAGAACAGGCCGGCGCGGCCGCACAATCGGCCAGGCGGACACCGATAATGGCCATTACGATCTCCTTTTGGCCAACCCCGCGCTATGAACCGGTCGGGCGGTCGGCAAGAATCGAAACCGGAGGCTGATGCACTTCAGCTTCCCCATCGATAAACAGTCACCTGATCTTCATTGCCTTTGGCTGTTTTGCCGGGCACTGCCGTGTACAGCACATAAAAACCATCGAGCTGACTTGGGGAATTGATCCATGGACACAATCAAACGCCTATTGGGTGCCACCGTTTGCGGGCTGACGCTGCTTGCCAGCGCCGTACACGCCGAACAGCGCGAATTGCGGGTGTACAACTGGGCGGACTACATCCTGCCGTCCGTGCCCAAGGACTTCGCCGAGAAAACCGGCATCAAGGTCACCTGGGACACCTTCGACACCAATGAGTCCCTGGAAGCCAAGCTGCTGACCGGCAATTCCGGCTATGACCTGGTGGTGCCGTCGAACCAGTTCATCGAGACCCAGATCAAGGCCGGCGTGTTCCAGAAACTGGACAAGTCCAAGTTGCCCAACTGGCAGCACCAGGACCCGGCGCTGCTCAAGTTGCTGGACAAGAACGACCCCGGCAACCAGTACGGCGTGCCTTACATGTACGGCACCGTGTTGATCGGCTTCAACCCGGCCAAGGTCAAGGCCGCGCTGGGCGAGAATGCGCCGGTGGACAGCTGGGACCTGGTGTTCAAGCCCGAGAACATGGAGAAGCTCAAGGCCTGTGGTGTCGCCATGCTCGACTCGCCTTCGGAGATTCTGCCGCTGGCCCTGCATTATCTGGGGCTGGACCCGAACAGCCAGAACCCCGATGACTACGAAAAAGCCAAGGCGCTGATGCTGAAGATTCGCCCCTATGTCACCTATTTCAATTCGGCCAAGTACATGACCGATATCGCCAACGGTGATATTTGCGTGGCCATCGGCTACTCCGGCAGCTTCTACCAGTTCGGCAATCGTGCGAAGGAAGCCGGCAACGGGGTGGTGGTCGATTGGCGCTTGCCCAAGGAGGGCGCGCCGATCTGGTTCGACACCTTTGCCATTCCGAAAAGCGCGAAGAACGTCGCGGAGGCCCACGAGTTTCTCAACACCTTGCTCGACCCGAAAGTCATCGCACCCATCAGCGATTTCCTCGGTTACCCGAATGCCAACACGGACTCGCTGCCGCTGATCAACAAGGAAATCACCGGCAACCCGAACCTGACGCCGACGCCTGAGGCCCTGAAGACCCTGTACGTCGTGCAACCGTTGCCGCAAAAGCTGGAGCGAGTGCGGACCCGGGTGTGGACCTCCATCAAGTCGGACAAGTAAACCGCGCTACACCTGTAGGAGCGAGCTTGCTCGCGAAAGCGGAGGGTCAGGCAACGATGATGTCGACGGGTATACCGCCTTCGCGAGCAAGCTCGCTCCTATAGGGGATGGCGTGAACCCGGTGTCAGAACTCCGGTGTGTATTTCACACTGAACATCAGGTTGCGCGGCTCGCCGAAATTGTTGTTGCCGTCGAGCTGGTTGTATCCCGCCGTGTAGTAGTGCTTGTCGAACAGGTTGTTGGCGTTCAGAGCCAGGCCGATCTCCTTTGTAAGCTGGTAGCCGGCGCGGGCGCTCCAGACGGTGTAACCCGGTACGTCGAAGGTGTGTTCATAGCCCAGGGTATGGCTTTGGGTGGTGAAGCCCAGGCCGGTGCTGACTCGGTTCCAGTCGCCGCTGAACTGGTAATCGCTCCACACCCGCAGCATGTGCTTGGGGGTCCAGGTGCTGAAGACCTTGCCTTCGTTGGCCGGGTCATCGAGGTACTTGGTGGTGTTGTAGGTGTAGCCGGCAAACAGCTGCAGGCCGGTGAGCACTTCACCGCTGATTTCCGCGTCGAGCCCCTGGCTGCGCACTTTGCCCGCGGCAATCGAGCAGTACCAACCATCGCAGGCGAAGCCCGACGCCAGGTCGTTGAGTGCACGGTTCTCCAGGTCGTAACGGAATAGCGCCAGGGAGGTGTTGACCCGCCCATCCAGCAGCTCGCCCTTGAGGCCGACTTCGTAGTTACTGCCGATCACCGGCTTGAGCATCTTGCCGCTGGCGTCGCGCAGGGCCTGGGGTTCGAACACGTCGGTGTAGCTGGCATACACCGCCCATTCGCGGTTCAGGTCATAGATGATGCCGGCGTAGGGCGTGACCTCTCCGGTTTCGTTGGCGGTGCTTTCCGGGGCGGCGGTCACCACGTCGCTGAAGGCGAGCTGGCTCCACGACTTGTAGCTGTAGTCGTACCAGCTGACCCGCGAGCCGAGCACCAGGGTCAATGGGTCGATCGGCTTGACCCGCCAGCTGCCGTACAGGCCTTTTTGCCGAATGTCGTATTTGCTCGGCGTTGCCCGGCCGCCGGGGGTATTGAGTATCCCGTCGTAGCTGATTTCCGGGCGGTCGTGGTCGATGCCGAAGATGGTGTCGGTGCTGTCGTTGAAGGTTCGGGCGAACTTGTCGTCCGATGTGTACTTGGAGTAGTTACCGCCGATCATGACTTCGTGCTGCATGGACAACGCGTCGAAGTGGCCGATGAGGTTCATGTCCAGGCCGAGCTTGGTGGCGTCGAAATCGGTCACGAAATCGGCGTATTGCACGCCGCTGCCGTCGGCTTCCAGGCCATCGCCGCTGCTTTGCAGCCGCTGGTTTTTCGCCTTGTTGCTTTCCGTCATGCGCACGGCGCCGACCTTGAAGGCCCAGTCGTCGTTGAAGTGGTGCTCAAGATCGGTGTAGACGGTGGTGACATCGATGTCCGAATGGTTCCAGCGCGCGCCGGTATAGGTGGAACGCGACACATCGAGGGGGCTACCGTCGGAATATCGCGGCAGGCCGCGGATCATCGGGCGCGACTCGGCATCGGAGTAGCTGACTGCCAGGCCCAGGGTGGTGTCCTCGCGCAGGTCGAAGTCCAGCGAACCGTACAGCGAGTGGGTCTTGCTCCATTCGTAGTCGACGAACGAATCGCTCTGGTCTTCATCGGCGACGAAACGCCCGCGTACGGTGCCGGTCTGGTTCAACGGCCCGCCGGCGTCCAGCTGCAGTCCGTAGTGATCCCAGGAGCCAGCCTTGGCGGTGACGGTTACGGTCGGGGCGTACTGGCCGCGCTTGCGCACCAGGTTGATCGCGCCGCCAGGGCTGCCGGTGCCCTGCAGCAGGCCGGAGGCGCCGCGCAGCACTTCCATGCGATCGAAGAAGATCAGGTCCTGGGTGGCCCAATTACCCAACGCGTAGGTATTGCGCGGGATTGGTACGCCGTCGTATTGCCAGTCATCGATCTGGAAACCGCGAGAGGTCAGGATCATGCCCTTGCCCACGCCCTGGACGCCGACCAGGCCAGTGGTCTTGTTGGCGGCGTCCTTGAGGTCGGTGAGGTCCTGGTCGTCCATCTGTTTGCGGGTCATGACGGTGACCGACTGCGGGATTTCCTTGAGGGTGTGGGTGCCCTTGCCGATGGTCACGGCACGCGCGGCGTAGGAGCCCGAGCCTTCGGTGGTGGCGTCGGCGCTGTTTTCGATGATGTTTGTCGCACCCAATTGCAGCGTAGCGCTGTCCGTGGCGGCGGGCTCCACGCTGAAGTTGCCTTGGGCGGTCACCCGCAGTTGCAGGTCGCTGCCCGCCAACGCCCGCTGCATTGCTTCTTCAGCGGACATCTGGCCCTTCACCGCGGGAGCTTGCTTGCCCTGCACGAGCGCAGGCTCCAGCGAGATGATCTGTCCGCTCTGGCTGGCAATGGCATTGAGGGAGCTGGCGAGCGGGCCGGCGGGCAGATTGAAGGGCAGGGTTTGCGCCTGTGCCAGGCCAGGGCCTGCCAGGGTGGCCAGGGCAACGGCGACGGAAAGCGAGTGGGACCACGGGTTGAACACAGCATTCTCCTGATGGTGTAAGTGTCAGGAGATAGGTGGGATGAGAAATGAAAACCGGACACGAATAAGAGTGATTTGCAAAAAAAATTATTCTTTGACCGGTTTTGCGCGAATCAACGTCAGCCACGGACTGTAGTGATCGACCCGGATCGGCAGGGTTTCCGCCAGTGCGGCGAAAGTGCGCGCGGGGTCGTTGAGCGGGAACACGCCCTGGACCCGCAAGTCGCGAACTTCAGGGGCCAGGCGAACAAAACCGCGAGTGTAGGGGCGCAGCGCAGCCACGACGTTTTCCAGGGGCTCGTCCAGCACATTGAGGCGCCCGCCGAGCCAGTCGGCGCGATGTCGCTGATCGCCAGCGACCGGTTCGATGCGCCGCGCGTAGAGCAGGGCGGACTCGCCCTCCTGCAAGTCTCGCCGGGTACCATCGAAGAGACTGGCCTGGACTGAATGCTCCAGCACCACCACACGACTGGCGTCCTGCTCCTGGGCGACGAGGAAACGTGTACCCAATGCCCGGACTTCACCCTGGGCGGTGCGCACGCGCAACGGACGGTGCGGATCGGGCGCGACCCGAATCACCAGTTCGCCGTGGCGCAGGATGACCAGCCTTTGCTGGCCGTCGAATTGCAGGTCCACCGCGCTGTCGGCGTTGAGGCTCAGGCGGCTGCCGTCGGCCAGGTTGAAATCCTCGCGCTGCCCCCGTCCGGTGGACAGGTCGGCGAATAGGCTGTCGCCCAGCGGGCTGCGCGCACCCAGCCACAAGCCGCCACCGATCAGGCCAAGACCTGCGATCACCCGCAGCGCATCACGCCGCGATGCCTGCGGTTGCAAGAGCACCTGGCGGGCATGCTCGGTGTGCCCCGGCAAGCGTCGATCGAAGGCGCGCAGGGTGTTGAAGGAACCGCCCAGGCGCTCCTGCAATCTGGCCCAGGCCTGGGCGTGCGCAGGGTCCTTGGTCAGCCAGGCGTCGAAACGTTCCTGCAAGGCGGGCGTGGGGGGAGCGGCGCACAGGCGCACCATCCAGTCGATGGCCTGCTCGCTGACAGGCTCCAGACGCTTTTTTTTCATACGCCCATCTCGCTCAGGTAGCACTGGCGCAACGCCTGTTTCATATAGCGGCTGACCGTGCGCTCCGCCAGCCCCAGCTTGTGGGCGATGGCCACATAACTCATGCCGTCCAGCTGGCTGTAGAGGAAGGTGGCCTTGACCACCGTCGGCAGGCCGTCCAGCGCCTGGTCGATGGCGACCAGCGCTTCGATCAGCTGTAGCTGTTCTTCGGGGGACGGCGCGAGCATTTCGGGCAGCAGCGACAGACGCTCGAGATAAGCCAATTCCAGCTTGCGCCGGCGATGCCGATCGAACATAAGCCGGCGGGCAATGGTCGAGAGGTAGGCGCGGGGCTGTTCGATGCTGTCGGGATCGACCCGGGCCGCCAGCATCTGGCAAAACGTATCGGCGGCAGTGTCCTCGGCATCCGCATGGTTGCGCAGCCGTCGCTGGATATGCTGCAGCAGCCAACGGTGATGGTCGCTGAAAAAGTAGCTCAGCTTACTGGTCGAAGAAGGTTGCACCGGTGGTTTTTCCAGATGTTAGTGTGAATCGTTCTCAATACTATCTTTGAGCGACGAGCCATCGCAATCGGGACTTTTCCAGGCAACCTCGGTTTTACCGCTTCAGCGATTATTTATCGGCATGGGTGGTGCGGATCAGATTGTTACGCAACGCCACGATCGCCTGCTGCATCTGTACGAAATCCTCGGGATCGAGGCCGGTTTTCGGAAAGCCATCTTCGGTCAGTTCAGTGCGCAGCTGGCGACCGGCGTCGGTCAGGCTGATGCGCACCTGGCGTTCGTCTTCCGGGTCGCGCTGACGTTTCAGGTAACCCATCGCCTCGAGCTTTTTCAGGATCGGGGTGAGGGTGTTGGATTCGAGGAACAGCTTTTCCCCCAGGCTGCCGACGGTCTGGTTGTCCTGCTCCCACAATACAACCAGGGTGATGTACTGCGTGTAGGTCAGGCCGAGCCGTTCGAGCATCGGCTTGTAGGCCTTGCCGAAAGCGAGGTTAGTGGAATAGACCGCAAAACACAGGAAGTCGGAGAGCTTGAGATCCAGGGCGGACGTCTTGGCGGTGCATTTCATGGAGGTTCTCTCTGGGCGGGCTGCAAGACTGCAACTGTACATCGTATGCGATGGTGTCGGAATAGCTCTAACCCAGCGAGCGCCTGACCCATAACGGCCGACGGCCGGTTTCCCCGTGAGATCCCGGGGGAACCGGCCGTACCGCGCGTCAAGCGGTCTGGACGTTGATGGTGACGTCAATGTTGCCGCGGGTTGCCTTGGAGTAGGGGCAGATCGCATCCGCGTTGTGTGCCAGCTCGGTCGCGACTTCGTGTGACAGGCCCGGCACCCTCAGGGTCAGTCGAGCCTGGAGGAAGTAGGCTGCACCGGCCTGGCCCAGATCGACTTCGATGTCCACGGCCGTATCGGCCGGCAAGGTCACCTTTGCCTGTTGGGCGGCCAGGCCTACCGCTGCGATGTAGCACGCCGACCACGCCCCGGCGAACAGTTGCTCGGCTTTCGGGTGCGGTTGCACCCCGGTAAACACATGTGCCGGTGCAGCGCTGCCGGGCGACGACAGTTCGATGTCGAGGTTTCCGTTATGGCCGCGCGGGGTGGTGCCGGCGCTGCTCAGGGTGGTGTGGGTCTTGCCGGTGGCCAGGACTTTTTCGATCTTGCTCATGATGATTTCCTCAGGTTTTCGAGTATGTTGGTCGTGTGCGATCGCATCGCATGCGATATTAGTTAAGCCGTAATAACGTTAAGGGCAACGTCGATATTGCCGCGTGTTGCCTTGGAGTAGGGGCAGATGGAATCGGCGATGTGCGCCAGTTCCGTCGCAATGTCCTGTGCCAGCCCCGGCACGCGCAGGGTCAGTCGGGCCTGAAGGAAATAGGCCGGCCCAGTCTGGCCCAGGTCCACTTCGATGTCGACGGCCATGTCCGCTGGCAGAGCGATGTTGCGCTCGGCGGCCACCAGGCCGACGGCAGCGGTGTAGCAGGCCGACCAGGCCCCGGCGAACAGTTGCTCGGCTTTCGGGTGCGGCTGGGTGGCGGCGAACACATGGGCTGGCTGGGCAGAACCTGGGGTCGACAGTTCGATGTCGAGAGTGCCGTTATGACCGCGCGAGGTGGTGCCTGCGCTGTTCAGGGTGGTGTGGGTCTTGCCGGTGGCCAGGACTTTTTCGATCTTGCTCATGGGGGAATCCTCAAGGGGTGCGGTCAGGTTCGATTTAGTGTCGTGTGCGTTTAGATCGCATCCGATGTAAGTGATAGTCCTCCAGAAGCCGATTGACGTCAAGGGGTATTTCCGTGTCCGGACGACGAACGGTCAGTTTCAATTCACGTTCAATAAAAAAAGCCCCGGGCTGTTGAGGCCCGGGGCTTTGCAGTGACGCTTGGCCACCGATTCTCGGCGGCAGGGTGGTGGTCAGCTTTGCGGCACCACCCGAGCTTCATTACCGGTGCCTTCAATATAGACACTCTGGCCTTTACTCAGGGCGGCATTGACCGGCTGGGTCACCGACACCAGCACGCCGCTTTTGGTCCGCACGATGATCTGCTGGGCCTGTTGCGGTTGGTCGTATTTTTTCTTCTCGGCGTAATTGCCGCCCGCCGCACCGGCGAGGGCGCCAGCGACCATGGCCACATCGCGCCCGGTGCCGGAACCGATCAGGCTACCGATACCCACGCCCGCGAGTCCGCCAAGAATGGCGCCGACGCCGCTGTCGTGATTGGTCTGCATCTGCGTCATGGTGATTTGTTCGATTTTACCTGAGCGGATTTCCATCTCGCCGGCGCCACCGCTTCCAGCGTCGACGGCGGTGCAGGCGCAAAGCACGAGACTTATAAGGGTGATCGTCAGCCAGGAAGCGGTGTTTTTCATGTCGAACTCCATCATCCAGGGGAAGCGGTTCATTCAAACGCATCAGCGCACGTTAGACGAAGGAGACTAGCACAGGGCTACGAGCCCGCCGCTGGACTGGCAGCGAGCTCAGCGCCGGCACGGAAAATTCCCCTGCAACACCTCAGTTCGAAAATTACCCGATAAGAAAAACCGATACCCCCGGCATTTGGCGTGGTCGCGGCAGGCTTCTGCATGAGCAGTGCGCAGACCGGTCTTCACCCTGTGGAGCGTGGTCATGGCCGGCGTCGGGTCAGCCAGGCGGTACTGGCGCAATAATAGCTGTGTATGTCCACCAATCCCTTGTAGGCGCTGGCTTGCCAGCGAAGGCGGAGCGTCAGTCACCCGGGATGTTGGATGTGCCGGCCTCTTCGCTGGCAAGCCAGCTCCTACAGGTTCCGCGGCGCCCACGAAAGTGTGTATGACCACCATTCCCTTGTAGGCGCTGGCTTGCCAGCGAAGGCGGAGCGTCAGTCACCGGGGATGTTGGATGTGYCGGCCTCTTCGCTGGCAAGCCAGCTCCTACAGGTTCCGCGGCGCMCACGAAAGTGTGTATGACCACCATTCCCTKGTAGGCGCTGGCTTGCCAGCGATGGCGGAGCGTCAGTCACCGGGGATGTTGGATGTGCCGGCCTCTTCGCTGGCAAGCCAGCTCCTACAGGTTCCGCGGCGCCCACGAAAGCTGTGTATGGCCACCAWTCCCTTGTAGGCGCTGGCTTGCCAGCGATGGCGGAGCGTCAGTCACCGGGGATGTTGGATGTGCYGGCCTCWTCGCTGGCAAGCCAGCTCCTRCAGGTTCTGCAGCGCACACGAAAGTGTGTATGACCACCATTCCCTTGTAGGCGCTGGCATGCCAGCGAAGGCGGAGCGTCAGTCACCGGGGATGTTGGATGTGCCGGCCTCATCGCTGGCAAGCCAGCTCCTGCAGGTTCTGCAGCGCACACGAAAGTGTGTATGACCACCATTCCCTTGTAGGCGCTGGCTTGCCAGCGAAGGCGGAGCGTCAGTCGCCGGGGATGTTGGATGTGTCGGCCTCATCAAGGTAGGAGTTGGCCTGTTCACGAATCACCCGGCGAATCATCTCCATCAAGGCCTGGGCCACTGGCGTGTGCAGGCAACCATGGCGATACGTCAGGCCGATTGCCCGTGTTGTCTGTTGCAGTTCCAGCGGCAGGATGCACAGCTCGCCGGAGGCGATTTCCTGTTCCAGTTGATGTGCAGACACCGCCGCGAGCATGTCCGAGCGCAGCAGCAACCCGCGGATGATCGCCATGTCGGCGCTTTCCACCACCGGCCGGGGCGGTGCGATGCCGAACCGGGCGAAACATTCATCGAGCATCTGCCGGGCCGGCGATCCGGCGCGGGGCAACACCCACTGGGCGGCGCCGAGTTCGTCGTGCAGGGCGGTTTTTCCATAGAACGGATGATCACGCCGAGCCAGCACCACCATGTCTTCTGTGAGCAATGCCTCGCCAGTCAAGTCGCTGGCGTAGGCCTGCGAGCGCAAGGCACCGAAAATGAAATCGACGTCGCCAGCGCGCAGTTCCGTCGCCAGCAGATCGAACGGGCTTTCGTTGGTGATCACCTGGATAGCCGGGTGCTCGGCCACCATGCGCACGATGGCCTCGGGCAGGATGCGCGTGCGGCCAAGGGGCAGGGCGCCAACATGCACCACCCCTTGCAAGGTGCCGCGCAGGGCGGTGATGTCGGACTCGATGTGGCGCAACTCGTTCAATGCCCGGCGAATCGGGAACAGGATTTCATGGCTGGCGGGGGTGGGTTGCAAGCCGCGTGGCGTGCGCTCGAAAAGCGACTGGCCGCAGCCACTTTCCATGACCTTGATGGTGGAGCTGACCGCCGGTTGACTCAGGCCGAGCAGGCTGGCGACCGTCTGCATATGGCGGGTTTCACAGAGTTTGATGAACACTTGCAGGCGGCGGGCCTGGAACAGGTAAAGCGGCTCGACCGCGCGCTTTTCCCCACCACCCAACAGTCGCGGCACGCTTTCCAGCTCGGCGAGCACGCGACGCGCCCGGGGCAGCAGGCGTTCGCCGTAATCGGTCAAACGCATACCGTTGGCGTGGCGTTCGAACAGCGGCACGGCGAGGCGGGTCTCCAGCTCGGAAATCGACCGGGTCACCACCGATTGTGCCCGATACAGGGCTACGGAGGCCTTGGACACGCTGCCATGCTCGGCCACCCGGACGAAGGCTCGCACGTGCATGAGGCTGGGCAGTTCCGTGGATTCCATGGTTTTTTTTGCTCGGCAGATCGCTGTTTGCCTCGGACTATGCCGCTGCCCTGATCGAGTGGCAATAAAAAAAACGCATACCTGCAACTGTGCTGAGCATTACTCCGCTGGCGGGTCGCAATGCGATGCTCTTTCGACACACAGAAGGAGTATCCGCAATGATCGACTCACCCTCGACGAACTCGGAGACTGGGCATGGGCCGATACGGATTCCTTGCCTGCCTGATCGAGGGCAGTGTGGCGGCGGGTATCGCCCAGGTCGTCGAGGGCGAGGTCAAGCGCCTTCAGGTCGAGCACCCCACGGGGGAATTCACCGTCGAACTGCGTCTGCAGGACGGCGTGTTGGCCGGGTGTGGCTTGATGCGCACCGCTCGCCTGTTGTTCGACGGCGTGGTATGCGTGCCGGATGCGCTGGCCTGGTCGTGATATAGACTCATCAAGAGGGCTATCTGGACAGGAGTGACAGGCGTGGCAGGATTGCAATGGACTCGTTGATCACCGCCGCCGCGCAGGCGCTGGCCGCGGGGGATCCGCTGGGCGCGCTGGACCGGGTGGCGCTACGCGACGATGCACCGGCGCTGGCGTTGCGCGGCATCGCCATGGCGCAACTGGGGGATCTGGTGCGGGCCAAGGCGCTGGTACGCCGGGCGGCGCGGGCGTTCGGGCCGCATGAATCACTGGCGCGGGCGCGCTGTGTGGTCGCCGAGGCCGAGATCGCATTGGCATCACGGGACCTCGGCTGGCCGGTCAAGGCCCTCGAGGCGGCGCGACTCACCCTGGATGCTCACGATGATCGGGTGAACGCCGCCCATGCGCGCTATCTGCAGATCCGTCGCCTGTTGTTGATCGGCCAGCTGGACCAGGCCCGGGAGCAACTTGCGCAACTGGCCCCGGCCACCTTGCCACCGCCACTGCGGGCCACCCATGAACTGGTGGCGGCGGGGATCGCCATGCGCCATCTGCAGGCCCAGGCGGCGCGCGCAGCCCTGGCCAGGGCTGAACTGGCTGCACGACAGGCCGGCATTCCCGCGTTGCTGGCGGAAGTCGAAAGCGCGCAGCACCTGCTCGACAGTCCCGCCGCACGCTTGGTGAGCCATGGCACAGAGCGACCTGTGTTGCTCGACGAAGTGGAAGCGTTGCTGGCGTCGACCTCGCTGGTGGTAGACGCTTGTCGAAACGTGGTGCGAGGCTCGGGCATGTCGGTCCCTTTATCGAAGCGTCCGATTCTGTTCACCCTCGTGCGATCACTGGCCCAAGCCTGGCCTGCCGATGTGCCCAGGGAAGTCCTCATTGCGAGGGCGTTTCGCCTGAAACTCAGCGATGAATCCCATCGCGCCCGGTTGCGGGTCGAAATCGGCCGCTTGCGTGCCGCGCTCAAACCCTTGGCCGGCATCCATGCGACCCGCCGTGGCTTTGCCTTGGTGGCGCAGGTTTCACTCGAGGTGGTGGTGCTCGCGCCACCGGTGGAAGACAAGTACGCCGCGGTGTTCGCCTTGCTGGGGGACGGCGAATCCTGGTCGAGCTCGGCCCTGGCCCTGGCGTTGGGCAGCAGCCAGCGAGGTGTACAGCGCGCGCTCGAATCGCTGGCGGAAAAGGGCAGGGTGCAGTCATTCGGGCAGGGGCGGGCACGGCGCTGGCTGACCCCGCCGGTGCCCGGTTTCGCGACGACCTTGTTACTCCCGGTTCCGCTGCCCGGTGGCTAGGATGATTCCACCCACCCCTTTGGAGGAACACCAAGATGAAACAGTCAGCCGCCGAAATCCTGCGTGAATATGGCCCCTTCGCCGATGTCGATGCCGTGCACGGCGTCACCTGGGACGGTCAGCAGGTGTGGTTTGCGACCACCGACAAGCTTCACGCCATGGACCCTGACAATGGGCACCTGGTGCGCTCGCTCGATGTCGCCGGCCATGCCGGCACGGCATTCGATGGCACGCACCTGTTCCAGATTGCCGAGGACCGTATCCAGAAAGTCGACCCGCGCACCGGCAAAATCCTCGCCACCATTCCGGCCCCCGGCGGTGGCAACGATTCGGGCCTGACCTGGGCCGAAGGCTCGCTGTGGGTGGGCCAGTACCGCGAACGGAAAATTCACCAGATCGACCCCGAGACCGGGAAAGTCCTGCGCACCTTGCAATCCAACCGTTTTGTCACGGGCGTGACCTGGGTCGAGGGCGCGTTGTGGCATGGCACCTGGGAAGGCGAGGAGAGCGAACTGCGCCGCGTCGATTCGAGCAGCGGCGAAGTGCTGGAAAGCCTCACGCTGCCGGCCGGCATCGGCGTATCGGGGCTTGAGTGCGACGGCGGCGAGCGGTTTTTCTGTGGCGGGGGTAACAGCGGCCGGGTGAGGGTGGTGCGCCGGCCGTGAGGGTTTGCCCTTTTGCGCTAACGGACTCGCTTGCTCCGGGGCTTCAACTGGCGTAAACAGTGCGCGCATTGATAGCCGTTGCGGGAGTCGGCTATCAATGCGGCAAATCCATCTTGTTCAATACGACCAGGCGAGGCGAACGTTGGTAGAGCGACGTCAGTTCAGCGGTGCCATGAAGGGCAAGAACCTTCGTTACCTCAATGACCATGAAGGCCAGTCCGTTCGGGCCAGGGCAGGCTTCCTGCTGCTGGAACATTTTTCGTTGCCGGCCTTCACCCAGGCGCTCGACACCATCGTCACCGCCAATTTGCTCCGGCCCGAGCTGTTTTCAACGAAAACCTTCGGCTTGACCGAAGGGGAAGTCATCAGCGATCTGGGCCTGGTGATTCGACCCGATGCGCGCCTTGACCCGGTCGAGATACAAGGGCTGGACTTGTTGGTTGTCTGCGGGGGTTACCGCACGGCGCTCAAGGCCGACGACGGGCTGAGCGGCCTGTTGCAAGGCGCGGCGGAGCAGGGGGTGATGCTGGCAGGCATATGGAATGGCGCCTGGTTTCTCGGCCAGGCCGGTTTGCTCGACGGCTATCGCTGCGCCATTCACCCGGAGCATCGTCCGGCGCTGGCGGAAATCGCCAGGCTCAGCCAGGTCACCAGCGAAGCCTATGTAGTGGATCGCGACCGCCTGACGGCGTCCAGTCCGACGGGCGCCTTCTACATGGCGCTGGAGTGGATCAGGGGCCTGCATGACAAGGCGTTGACCGACGGTATCGAAGACATCCTGGCGTTTGAGGCGTCCCGTTATCGACGCATCAAACCCACCTTGAATGTGTCCGTCAGCGGGCCGCTGAGGGAGGTGGTCAACCTGATGGACGCCAACCTGGAAGAGCCGCTGGAGATGGAGGCGCTCTGTCTGTACGCCGGTCGGTCGCGCCGGCAGATAGAGCGCCTGTTCAAGGAGCAGTTGGGCACGACGCCCCAGCGCTACTACATGGACTTGCGCATCACCGAAGCGCGTCGATTGCTGCAGCACACTACCCTGACCATCGTGGAAGTCTCGGTGGCCTGCGGTTTTGTTTCACCCAGCCACTTCAGCAAGTGCTACAGCGCCTATTTCGGTTATCGGCCGTCCAGGGAAACCAGGCTGGTCAAGTAACGGTTCGATGAATGGCCGCTCATTGCGCGCCAAACATCATCGTCCAGTAAACCCCCCGGTCACTGCGCGCATCGGTCGCATAAGCCGCACCGACCTGGGTGAACATCGGGTTCATCAGGTTGGCGCAATGCCCTGGACTGGCCAGCCAACCGGCCATGGCCTTGTTCGGTGAGTTTTGGCCGGCGGCGATGTTTTCGCCGATCTGCCGGCCACGAAATCCGGCGGCCCTGGCCCGGTCGACAGCGGTGTCGCCATCGGGGTCCTGGTGGGCAAAGTAATTGCCGTAGGCCATGGCCTTGCTGTGCCCCTGCGCCGCCGCGCCGAGGCTGGCGTTCCAGGCCAAAGGCCGCGCGGCAGCGAAGCGCTGGCGCCCGCACAGGCGCGGCTTGGCGCGGGCGGCGTTGACCTGTGCGAGCAAGGCCTTGCCGACACTGCGCGGATCGCTGACCTGACTGTCCAGCACTGGTCGCGCCAGCACCACTTGCCATTCACCGCGATTGCGACTGACACCAATGTCGGCGTACTGGTTGTCCAGCAATGCCGAGCAATGGTCACTCTGCAGCATGTCGAAAGCCTCGTCGGCATCTCGCGCACCCACCACGCGGATGGATCGCACCGCCACGGCCTGGTACCCGGAAGCTTTCAAGCGGTCGCGCAAGCCGCCGCCGTAGCCAATCGGCAAGGCCAGGCTCGACTTCAGGGCCAGCGGCGACAGGCGTTGGGCGGGACGCCGTGCGCAATCTTCCGGGTGGGCTCGATAATCGTTGATGGCTTCCACCAGTTGGCGTTCCGCACCGGCTTGGGCAATGGGGGCGATCAGGGGCAGTGAGGTCAACAGGCACAGCGAAGTGAAGCGCAAGGCGAGGGCGGATGGGCGCATGGTGCGGACAGCTCTGATGAGATGACAACGTTGGGAGGAGGAAAAATGCCCGTCTAAGACTGGCGTCTTGGGACAAGGTTCACGGGGGGGAGGGGTTTTAATGTCGGGATGATGGATCCGACGAGGGGTAGGGGAGCGGCCTTTAACATTGCGTTGGTCTTTCGGCCGCCTTCGCTGGCAAGCCAGGGATCAGGTCAGACGCAAATCCCGGCATCACCCAATAAACCTGTAGGAGCAGCCGGTCGATGCTCGATTGCTCGCGATGGAGGCCAACGATGACGCGGGAAGCCTGATGCCCGGCGGCGATCTCGGGTTTTTCGTCGGAGCGCCACCCGGAGCACGCTCGCTCCTACAGGCCATCCTCCAGCGCCTTGAGGTATTCGGCGCTGTTGCTGATCGAATTGTGCCCGGTGCCCGCAATCACCTGCAGCGTCGCCACGCCCGGGGGGAAATGGCTGTAGAGACGCCGGGTGCTTGCGCCTGGAATTACTTCGTCTTGCTCGGCGGCGATCAGGCGCGTCGGCACGGTGATGTGTTCGGCGTAGCGCCAGGATTCGTATTTATCCTTGAGTAGCCACTTCACCGGAAGCCATCGGAACTGCCGCTCGGCCAGTTCCTCCAGGCTGTTGTATGGCGTGATCAGCAGCAATTTCGTCGCTGGGCGGGTACTGGCCAGGCGCACCGCGACCCCCGAGCCCAGGCTGCGTCCTGCCACGGCAATCTGCGGGTGCTCGGCATAGACCTTGTCGAACAAGGCCATGGCATCGCGGGCAATCGCTTCTTCCGAAGGTGAACCGGAGCTGCCGCCGTAGCCACGGTAATGCAGCAGGTACAGGGCATGGTCGGGGAAAGCCCGATCGAAGTCCGGCAGGCTGCGCGAGACGTCCTCGGCATTGCCACCGAAGTAGATCAGTGCCTTGGGGCCCTTGAACGCTCGCACCGACACCAGCACCTGCGCCTCGTCCACGAGTAACGTCAGCAGCGAATCGGCTGAGTCGACGGAGCGGGGTTGCGGGTAGTAGATGAGTGCGCGCTGAAACACGAACAGGGCCGCGCAGAGCGCCAGGTACAGCGCAACGGCGATGACGACGAGGAAAATCAAGGTGCGCGACATTCGGCTAACGTTAATGGGCGGCATTGACGGCTCCGGGGTGCTGTCAGAGTGTAGCTGGCGGTAAAGGAGGGCACCGATGCCCATCGCGCTCAAATGGCTCAATGTGTTGCCTGCTGAAAGAGCGGCCCTGGCTTTGGGCTTCGCTTTCCACTTCTGTGTGCTGGCCAGCTATTACCTGGTTCGACCGTTGCGCGATGCCTTGGGCCTTGAAGGCGGCGTCGACCGGTTGCAGTGGCTGTTCACCGCCACGTTCGTGGTGATGCTGCTGATGGTGCCGGTGTTTGGCGCATTGGCGTCACGGCTGCCGGCCACGCGCTTCGTGCCGTTGATCTACCGCGCGATTGCCGTGTCGATGCTGGTGTTTGGCCTGTTGATCGGCAACCGTGTTGCGCCGGTGACGGTCGGCCAGGTGTTTTTTGTCTGGATCAGCCTCTACAACCTGTTCATCGTCTCGATTTTCTGGAGCGTGCTGGTCGATCGCTTCTCCAGCGAGCAAGGCCGGCGGCTGTTCGGCTGCATCGCGGCCGGTGGCACCCTGGGCACCTTCATCGGGCCCTTGCTGGCGGCAACCATGGCCACTCGTCTGGGCCCGCTGGCATTGACCCTCGCTGCGGCGCTGCTGCTGGAGTTGGCGGTACGTTGCTATCGGGGACTGTTGTCGAGGACCCGATCGCAGGCGGGTACTCGGGTTTTGGACGAACGGCGCCTGGGGGGCAGCATGCTCGCCGGGATCACGCTGATCCTGCGGTCGCCTTATCTGTTGGGGTTGGTGGCCTTCATGCTGTTGCACACCAGCGCCGCGACTTTGTTGTATTTCGAGCAGGGACGGATCGTCGCTGGCAGCTACGCTGATGTAGGCAGCAGAACGCAATTCTTCGCCATGGTCGATTTGCTGGTGTCAGCGCTGACCTTGATCTGCCAGTTGCTGCTGACGGCGCCTCTGATTCGTCTGCTGGGTATTGGCGGTGCGCTGCTGGTTATGCCCCTGGCGACCGTCCTGGCGTTTGGCGTCATGGCCCTGGCGCCGGTGCCGGCCAGCGTGGCACTGGCCCAGGGGCTGCGCCGCGCGGTGGAGTTCGGCATCGTGCGGCCAGCGCGTGAAGTACTGTGGACGGTGGTCAGCCGCGAAGAAAAGTATAAGGCCAAGAATGTGATTGAAACCCTGGTCTATCGTGGTGGTGATGCCGCCAGTGGCTGGCTGTCGACCGGTTTGACGGCCATGGGTGCAGGCTTCGGCCTGGTCGCGGTGGTGGTCGTGCCGTTCGCGGGACTGTGGGGCGGGTTGTGCCTGTGGCTGGCCAGGCGCCAGGCGCGAATGGCCGGGCCCGTCCCACAGGCGCCGGACCCCAGGTGAGGGAAATGTCATGAGCCATGCGCAAGGTTTTACCCGCAGGCAAATACTCACGCTGGCTGCCGCCGCATCGGCGGTCTTCACGCTCGGCCCGAGCGGCGCGCAAACCTCGCCAGCGGCGGGAACAGGAGGCAAGACCATGATGACCCGCGTCATTCCTTCCAGCAAAGAGCCATTGCCCGCCGTCGGCCTGGGCACCTATCGCGGCTTCGATGTGGCACCTTCGGACCCTGCCTACCGCAGCTTGCCCGCGGTGCTTGATGCGTTGTTCGAAAAGGGCGGCAAGGTCATCGACAGCTCGCCCATGTACGGCCGCGCCGAGCAGACCACGGGCGAGCTTCTGTCGATTCACGAGCCACGTTCACCGGCATTCCTGGCGACCAAGGTGTGGACCCGTGGGCGTGAAGAAGGGATCGCGCAGATGGAGCAATCCTTCAAGCTGCTGCAGACCGACCGCATCGACTTGATGCAGATCCACAACTTGCTGGACTGGCAAGCCCATCTGCCGACCCTGCGCCAATGGAAGGAAGAAGGGCGCATTCGCTACATCGGCATCAGCCATTACACCGCGTCCGCCTATGACGAGGTGGAGGCAGTGCTCAAGGCCGAACCACTGGACTTCCTGCAGATCAACTATGCGCTGGATGATCGTGCGGTCGAGAAACGCATCCTGCCCTTGTGTCGCGACCGCGGTGTGGCGGTGATCTGCAACCGGCCGTTTGGCGGCGGTGGCCTGATCGCGCGGTTGCAGGGCAAACCATTGCCCGGCTGGGCCGCGCAAGTCGGGGTCAAGAGCTGGCCGCCCCTGGCGCTCAAGTTCCTGTTGTCGCATTCGGCGGTGACCTGCGTCATACCCGGCACCGGCAACCCGCGCTACATGACGGAAAACGCCAGCGCCGGTTTCGGCCCGATGCTCACCGATGCCCAACGGCATCAGTTGATCGCCTTGCTGGATTGAAGCCTGGGCAGCTTTCGGCAGGCGGGTTCCTGACTACACTGATTGAGGTCCGAAAAATCTGACCGGCACGACTCGCTCGGCAGTCCCCATGCAAGACATCCCCGACCATTACACAAAGGAGATCGAACATGACAATCCGTATTGGCGATGAGGCACCGGATTTCACCGCCGACAGTACCGAAGGGCCTATCCGTTTCCACGAGTGGATCGGCGACAAATGGGCCATCCTGTTCTCGCACCCCAAAGACTTCACCCCGGTCTGCACCACCGAGCTTGGCTACATGGCCCGGTTGAAGCCAGAGTTCGACAAGCGCAACACCAAGGTCGTCGGCCTGAGCATCGACCCGGTCAGCGACCACCACGCCTGGCTTGGCGATATCGAGGAAACCCAGGGCCATGCGGTCAACTACCCCATGATCGGTGACGACAACCTGGTGGTGGCCAAGCTCTACGACATGATTCATCCCAATGCCAGCGGCGGCCAACGCACCGCCGTGGACAATGCCACGGTACGTTCGGTGTTCATCATCGGCCCGGACAAGAAGGTCAAGGCGATGCTGATCTACCCGATGAGCGCCGGGCGCAATTTCGATGAAGTGCTGCGATTGCTTGACTCGCTGCAGTTGAACGCCAAGCACACTGTCGCCACGCCGGTGAACTGGCGTCCGGGGGACGACGTGATCATTCCGACGTCGGTGTCCGATGAGGATGCGAAGAAGAAATACCCCGACGGCTTCAAGACCCTCAAGCCGTACCTGCGCACGGTGGCGCAACCGAAATAATCCCCGGCGACGTACACCGCCCCCGTGGGCGGCGGTGTACAGGCTGGCTTCGGCTTACACCAGGTATTTGCGAAACCACCCCAGCGTCCGCTCCCAGGCCAGCTTCGCCGCCGCCTCGTCATAACGCGGCGTGGAGTCGTTGTGGAAACCATGGTTGGCGCCGGGGTAGATATAGGCTTCATAGGTCTTGCCCCCGGCCTTCAACGCCTGCTCATAGGCGGGCCAGCCTTCATTGATGCGCGTATCGAGTTCACCGTAGTGCAGCATCACCGGCGCCTTGATCCGCGGCACGTCCTTGGCGTCCGGTTGGCGGCCGTAGAACGACACGGCGGCGCCCAGTTCCGGGTACGCCACGGCTGCCGCGTTGGTGACACCGCCGCCATAACAGAACCCGGTGATGCCGACTTTGCCACTGGCATCGGGGTGTTTCATCATCCACTCGACGGCGGCGAAGAAGTCATTCATGAGTTTCTGCGGGTCGACCTTTTCCTGAAGCGCGCGGCCCTTGTCGTCGTTGCCGGGGTAGCCGCCGACCGAGCTCAGGCCATCCGGGGCGAGGGCGATGAACCCGGCCTTGGCCAGGCGCCGCGCGACGTCTTCGATGTAAGGATTGAGCCCACGGTTTTCATGCACGACCACCACCGCAGGAGGCTTGCCGGCGGCTTTGGCCGGGCGCACCAGATAGGCACGAACCTGGCCGTTGCCCTTGGGTGAGGGATATTCGACGTACTCGGCAATGATGTCCGGGTCGGTGAATTCGACCTGTTCGGCCAGGGCATAGTCCGGGCTCAGGGACGCCAGCAGTGCACTGGCGGTCAAGCCACCCAGGGTGAACAGCGCGGCACGGTCGAGAAATTCACGCCGGTTGATCAGGCCATGGGCGTAGTAGTCGTAGAGTTCCAGCAGTTGCGGGGAAAAGTCTTTTGCCGTGAGACGGGTCATAGGGCGCTTCCTCTTCAACCTATTGAACGTGAACGTGCAGGCGCTGGCTTGCCGGCGAAAGCGGTCTATCATTCCACGCTTTAGTCGACTGACCCGGCGCATTCGCTGGCAAGCCAGCTTCTACAGGGGGCATGTCAAATTACAGACACTGCACCCCGGCTTTCGCCACTTGCGCATCCTGCTCGGCCTTGACCCCGGACACCCCGACCGCACCGACCACCTGGCCGTCGACCAAGATCGGTACCCCGCCTTCGAGCGAGGTCAGCAGCGGGGCCGAGAGAAAGGCTGTGCGCCCGCCATTGACCATCTCTTCATAGCCTTTGGATTCACGCCGGCCGAGTGCCGCGGTGCGGGCTTTTTCGGTGGCGATGTAGGCACTGATGGGCGGTGCGCCATCGAGGCGTTCGAGGGCCAGTGGATGACCGCCATCATCGACCACCGCAATGGTCACCGGCCACTGATTGGCTTGGGCTTCGGTGCGGGCGGCGTCGAGTATCCGGCTGACTTCGGCCTGGCTCAGGACGGCTTTGCTGTTCATGGGCGTTCTCCAGTGGGCGCTATTGGGACAGGGCGGCTTCGACCAGTTCGATCCAGTGCCGGACGGGGGTTCGGCCCGCGCCGTCGAGGTGCGACTGACAGCCGATGTTGGCGGTGACGATGACTTCGGGGTAGCCGCTTTCCAGGGCATTCATCTTGTTGTCGCGCAGTTGCCGGGCCAGTTCGGGTTGGGTCAGCGAATAGGTGCCCGCCGAACCGCAGCACAGGTGCCCGTCAGGCACGGTGGTGAGGTTGAAGCCCAGGCGCATCAGTACCTTTTCCACCGCGCCACCGAGTTTTTGCGCGTGCTGCAAAGTGCAGGGGCAATGGAACGCCACGCGGTGGGCATTGTGGATCCCCAGCTGTTCGAGGGGTTCGGCGCGCAACACCTCCACCAGGTCCTTGGCCAGCGCGCTGACCCTCTTGGCCTTGTCGGCATACTCCGGGTCGCGCGCTAGCAGATGCCCGTAATCCTTGATGAACGCGCCGCAACCGCTGGCGGTCTGCACGATGGCCTCAGCGCCTTGTTCGATGCCCGGCCACCAGACATCGATGTTGTGCCGGGCGCGATCGAGGCCGGCAGCCTGGGCGTCCAGGTGATAATCCACGGCGCCACAACAACCGGCCTCCCGGGCCGGCATGACGCTGATGCCCAGGCGGTCCAAGACCCGGGCGGCGGCCACGTTGGTATTGGGCGACAGGCCCGGCTGCACGCAACCTTCGAGCATCAGTACCTGGCGGGCATGGCGCACGGCGGGGCGTTGCTTGGTCACCGGCATGTTGCGCGGCAGTTTGCTTTGCAGCGCGCCGGGCAACAGCGCGCGAAACACCTGGCCGCTGTTGACCAGGCGCTTGAACAGGTCCGGATGCGGAACCAGCGTACGCAGCCCTTCACGCAACAGACGCTGGCCCAGCGGACGCGGCACTGCCGCATCGACCACGGCACGGCCGATGTCCAGCAAGTTGTGGTAATCGACCCCCGAGGGGCAGGTGGTCTCGCAGTTGCGGCACGACAGGCAGCGGTCCAGGTGCTGCTGGGTCTTCTCTGTCACCTCGTTGCCTTCCAGCACCTGCTTGATCAGGTAGATGCGTCCGCGCGGGCCATCCAGTTCATCGCCGAGCAACTGATAGGTCGGGCACGTGGCGTTACAGAAACCGCAGTGCACGCAGGTGCGCAGGATGCTGTCGGCTTCCTCGGCGCGGGGCAATTGACGGGCGCGTTCGCTCAAGGTGGTCTGCATGATTCATAACTCCGCGTACAGGCGTCCGGGGTTGAAGATGCCCTGGGGGTCGAGTTGCCGCTTGAGGTTCTGGTGGTAGCGCATCAAGGCGTCGGGCAGTGGCTGGAACGGCGTGTCCGTGAGCCCGTGGCTGTAGCAGGTGACGTGCCCGCCCGCTTCTTCGACGACCTGGCGAATGAACCTGGCCTGGGCATCGGACTTGAGCCAGCGTTGGGCGCCGCCCCAGTCGATCAATTGCCGACCGGGCAGGGACAACCGTGGCGTGTTGTTGGGCACCGACAGGCGCCACAGTGGTTGGTCTTCGTCGAAGAACGCCAGGCGCTGCTCGTTGAGATCGGCCCAGTACGCACTGTCGAGCAACTCGCCGCCGAGGCGGTCATGGGCCGCCGCCACCGAACCTTCGCCGCCCTCCAGTCGCAGGTGCAGATGTTCACCGTCATGGCACGCAGCGCTGATCGGCAGCGGTTGCTGGCCCCATTCCGCCAGGCGCAGCAGGGCATGTTCGGCGCTCATTTGCAGGCTGATGCTCAGGGACTGCCGGGGCTTGGGCAGAACTTTGAGCGAGACCTCGGTGATCAAACCGAGGGTGCCGTAACTGCCCGCCATCAGGCGCGACAGGTCGTAACCGGCGACGTTTTTCATGACCTCGCCACCGAAACGCAGGTGTTTGCCCAGGCCTGTGATCACCCGCGTGCCCAACACGAAATCCCTGACCGACCCCGACCAGGGCCGCCGCGGCCCCGACAACCCGCAGGCGATCATGCCGCCGACGGTGGCACCTTCGCCGAAGGAGGGCGGTTCGCAGGGCAACATCTGCTGCGCGTCGTCCAGCACCTTCGCCAGTTCCGCCAGTGGCGTGCCGCAGCGCACCGTAATCACAAGCTCCGTTGGGTCGTAGCTGACGATGCCCCGATGCGATCGAGTATCGAGTATTTCGCCTGCTGTGACGCGCCCGAGGAACGCCTTGGTGTTGGCACCCTGGATGCGCAGGGGCGTGGCGTTCGCCAGTGCCTGGTTGACCTGCTCCAGCAGCGCGCCGCTGTCATCGAGATTGGCCGGTGCCTCCATCAGAAGCGCTCCAGGTCAGGGAAGGGCAGTTGCCCGGCGTGTATGTGCATGGCGCCAAACTCGGCGCAGCGGTGCAGGGTCGGGATGTTCTTGCCAGGGTTGAGCAGGCCGCCGGGGTCGAACGCCGCCTTGACCGCGTGGAACAGGGTCAGCTCGTCGCTGTTGAACTGCGCGCACATCTGGTTGATCTTTTCCCGGCCGACGCCGTGTTCACCGGTGATGCTGCCGCCGACCTTCACGCACAGCTCGAGGATCTTGCCGCCCAGGGCTTCGGCGCGATCCAGTTCGCCAGGCGTATTGGCATCGAACAGGATCAGCGGATGCATGTTGCCGTCGCCGGCGTGGAACACGTTGGCTACCCGCAGGCCGTACTCGGCCGAGAGGCTGGCGATGGCCTTGAGCACACCGGGCAGTTCGCGGCGCGGGATGGTGCCGTCCATGCAGTAATAATCCGGCGACAGGCGGCCCACCGCCGGAAAAGCGTTCTTGCGCCCGGCCCAGAAGCGCACGCGCTCGGCCTCGTCCTTGGCCTGGCGCACTTCGGTGGCGCCAGCCTGTTGCAGCACCTGGCGCACGCGATCGCAATCGTCACGCACGTCGGCTTCGACGCCGTCGAGTTCGCACAACAGGATGGCCTCGGCCTCCACCGGGTAACCGGCGTGGATGAAGTCTTCGGCGGCGCGGATGGCCAGGTTGTCCATCATCTCCAGGCCGCCGGGAATGATCCCGGCAGCAATGATGTCGCCGACCGCGCGGCCGGCTTTTTCCACGGAATCGAACGCCGCCAGCAGCACCTTGGCCGATTGCGGCTTGGGCAGCAGCTTGACCGTGACCTCGGTGATCACCCCGAGCATGCCTTCGGAGCCGGTGAACAGGGCGAGCAGGTCCAGGCCCGGGGAGTCCAGGGCGTCGGAGCCCAGGGTCAGGCATTCGCCTTCGACGGTGAGGATGTCCACCTTGAGGAGGTTATGCACGGTCAGGCCGTATTTCAGGCAATGCACGCCGCCGGCATTTTCGGCGACGTTACCCCCAATGGAGCAGGCAATTTGCGAAGAAGGGTCGGGGGCGTAGTACAGGCCGAACGGTGCGGCAGCCTGGGAAATCGCCAGGTTGCGCACCCCTGGCTGAACCCTGGCGGTGCGGGCGGCGGGGTCGATCTGCAAAATCTGGTTGAAGCGGGCCATCACCAGCAGCACGCCTTTTTCCAGGGGCAAGGCGCCGCCGGACAGCCCGGTGCCGGCACCCCGGGCGACCACCGCAACCCGGCGTTGATGACACAGGCGCAAGACGCCCTGGACCTGGGCGATGTCGCGCGGCAGCACCACCAGCATCGGTGTGGTGCGATAGGCGCTGAGCCCGTCGCATTCGTACGGCTTGAGTTCTTCCTGCTGGTGCAGGATCTCCAGATCAGGCAACTGCGTGCGCAAGGCCTGCAACAGCGCGCTCTTGTCGACCTCTGGCAACGCGCCGTCGACGCGTTCATCGTAGAGAATGTTCATAGTCGTTTTACGATACTCCGTTCATGAAAGCCCGGGCCATTGCCCGGGCTTTTTTAACAGAGTTGCGCGAGCAACCCGGGGCTGTACCGATCAGTGGCCGCCCACCACCATGTGGCTGAACGGCGCCACATAGGCCTGCAGCGTCACCAGGCCGCCGACCAGGATCGCCAGGACGATCGAGTGGAAAAACACATAACGCAGGATTTCCCCTTCATGGCCGTACCAGCGGGTGGCGGTGGAGGCGACCACGATCGACTGGGCGTCGACCATCTTGCCCATGACCCCGCCGGAACTGTTGGCGGCGGCCATCAATACCGGACTGAGCCCCAGTTGCTCGGCGGTCACCTTCTGCAAGCCGCCGAACAGCACGTTGGACGCGGTGTCCGAGCCGGTCAGTGCCACGCCGAGCCAGCCCAGCAGGGTGCCGAACATCGGGTAGAAAACCCCCGTGGCGGCAAAGGCCAGGCCCATGGTCGCGTCCAGCCCCGAGTAACGGGTGAGGAAGCCCAGGGCCAGCATCGCGGTAATGGTAATCAGTGAGTAACGCACCACCCACAGCGTTCGCAGGTACTGGTGAATCAACTGCGGGATGGAGTAGCCCATCAACAGCCCGCCGAGGATCGCCGACAGCAGGATGCCGGTGCCGGTGCTGGTGAACCAGGTGAACTTGTAGATCGCTTCTTCGGTTTTCGGCGCCGGCACCACGGGCGGAACCTTTTCGATCTGCTGGTGAATCGTGGTGAAGGTCAGGACCGGGGCGAAGATTGGGTTGGCCTCGCGCAACGGTTTACCCTGGGGATCCAGTTTGGCCGAGCTGGTGGCCGGATCGATCGCCGGGCGGGTGTCGAACATGTTCTTGAAGCCCTGGGTGCCCCAGGCGAACACGAAGACGGTGAGGATGATCCACGGCATCCAGGCGCGCATCACCGCAGGCTTGGCGTCGCTGGCGAAGGTTGCGCTGGCCACCGGCTTTTCGTCGTGTTCCTCGGCGATGGTCGAGTTGTCGACGCGCCCAGAGAGGGCGGCGGAGGTGTGCACGGTGGCCGGTTTCCACACCTTGAGGAAACCCGTCAGGCAGGCCATGGAAATCAGCGCGGCGATCACGTCCACCAGCATCGGCCCGTGATAGTTGGACACGACGAACTGCGGAACGGCAAAACTGACCCCGGTCACCAGGATCGCCGGCCAGATTTCCAGCATCTTGCGCCAGCCGGCGAAGGCCCAGATCAGCCAGAACGGCACGATCACCGAGAAGAACGGCAGTTGCCGACCAACCATCATCGACAGCTCCATCTCATCGAGCCCGGTGACTTTGGCCAGGGTAATGATCGGCGTACCCAGGGCACCGAAGGCCACGGGGGCGGTGTTGGCGATCAGTGCCAGGCCCGAGGCGGCCAGAGGTGAGAAGCCCAGGCCGATGAGGATCGCCCCGGTCACCGCCACCGGTGTACCAAACCCGGCAGCGCCCTCGAAAAAGGCGCCGAAGCAGAAGGCGATCAGCAGCAATTGCAGGCGGCGATCATCGGTGATCCGCGCCAGGGAGTCCTGCAGCACTTTGAACGAGCCGTTCTCGGTCGTCAGCCGATGCAGAAAGATGATGTTCAACACAATCCAGCCAATCGGCAGCAAACCGTTGGCGGCCCCGTACAACGCGGCCGATCCGGCCATGTTGGCGGGCATGCCGAAGGCGAAAATCGCGATCACCAGGGCCGAAGCCAGGGCCATCAGTGCCGCCAGGTGTGCCTTGACATGAAAGAACGCCAGGGCTGCCAGCATCACCACCACCGGCACCGCGGCCATGAGGGTTGAAAGCACCGGGTTGTTGAACGGATCGTAGATTTGCTGCCAAACCATGTTCCACCTCTGCTTTTTATTGTTGGGAGTGCAGCCCCTTGGGGGGGGAGGTGGCCTGTAGTATAGGTGGCATTGCGCCGCTGTCAGGGTGCGGTGACTGTCGCGTTAATCGGCGCTCTGCGGGCGCCTGAGCTAGCATTGCCGATAGGTCAAAACCAGCCACGGGAGGAAAACAGCAATGACTGAGCGCCATCTGGAGCACAAGGAGACCCTTTCGAACGGATGCAGCATCAAGGTCAAGGCCGAGATACTCAAGGACGGCTCCCTGGGCATGTTCATCGGAGTCTACCGACCGGACGGCACGGCCATCGACGAAAACCACGATCCCAAGCCGCATATGCTGGACATGGAAGCGGCGATGGACTGGGGGATCGACATTGCCAAGGGAATTGGCAATAGCCAGAGGACGCTATGACGCAGGGGCTGGGGATTGGTTGTGCGGCCATCGCTGGCAAGCCAGCTCCTACAGGAGCCAGCCTGCTGGCGATGTTTTTTAATGCTTGAACATCACATGCCGCACGACGGTGTAATCCTCCAGCCCATACATCGACATATCCTTGCCATACCCGGACAGCTTCTGCCCGCCATGGGGCATTTCGCTGACCAGCATGAAGTGCGTATTGACCCAGGTGCAGCCGTACTGCAGGCGCGCCGACAGGCGATGGGCGCGGCCGACGTCGGCGGTCCACACCGATGACGCCAGGCCGTAGTCCGAGTCGTTGGCCCAGCCCAGCACCTGCGCTTCATCAGTAAATTGGGTCACCGAGACCACCGGCCCGAACACTTCGCGGCGCACGATCTCGTCGTCCTGCTGCGCATCGGCCAATACCGTCGGCTCGAAGAAGAAGCCATTGCCCTCGACTGCCTTACCGCCCGTGATCAGGCGAATGTGCGGCTGCGCCACGGCGCGCTCGACAAACCCGGCCACGCGGTCMCGGTGTTGCGCGGTGATCAGCGGGCCGAGCTCGGTGGCCGGCTCGTCCTGCAGGCCGTACTTGATGCTGCTGACCGCCGCGCCGAGTTTTTCCACGAACTTGCCGTAGCTACCTTCCTGGGCATAGCTTCGCCAGGCGGCGGTTCCGTCCTGGCC
>NZ_MNAH01000003.1 GCF_001976065.1 Pseudomonas putida
CCGAAAAACACCATGCGTTCGCCGAAATAACTGCCGGTCCTCTCACGTCCAAGTGTGTACATAAACCAGGCGCGGGAGTCGTGGACCTGATCGTCGAACAGTGCGCGTAACAGCCCTTCCGGATGCGCGGCGTTGCGGCTTTCGTCGACATTGCCGCGCCGGGTTTCATTTTGATGATTGATTTCGCGCAACGGTGGCGGGAATAACCGACTGACCCGCGCCTGCCCCGAAGCTTTCATTCGCTGTCGCTCGAACCGCACCTCGGCGGTCAGTTTCTGATAAAGAATCGACGATGCCATGCCCATCGGCCCGGCGAATTTCAAGGCCTGTGGAAAGCGATCGTCGCCACGGTAGGCCTTGCCGAACTCTTCTGCCGCTTCGCGCAACTGGGTTTGTGCCATGTCGGCATCGAAATCCTTGACCCCAGGCTCCAGCGGCATGTTCGGTTCGCGGCTGAGAAACTCGCGAGCCCGCTGCTGCTTGCGGCGTTTTACGACTTCTGCCTGCTTCTGATCGCGCTTGTCTTCGGCGCGCGCGCGATCCCCTTTGTCGGCTTCGAGGTCGCTCGCCTGAAGATAGAATGGGGTGTGCTTGAGGCTGGCGAAGGCATAGCGGTCGATGCGCCAGGCGGTGATCCAGCTCATCTGCTCGCGTAGGACTTTTTCCAGGCTAGTGGTGGTGGGTAGTGGCTGGTAGTGCTCAATCTGTTCGGCGCGCAGCGGTTGTTGTACGAGAGGCTGATCCAGGGTTAGCTGACGCCAGGCGTTGAAACGGTTAATCAGAGTTGGTGCAACACGAAACTCCTCCAATATCGCAAATTCCATAGTTCGCCAGACTTCATGGCGCAATTCGACTGGCAATGTTTCTTTCGGCACCTTCAAAGGAGCGCCGTGGGCGAAGGCATCTGCATACAAATCGTTCAACGCGATCTGCGACAGCAGTAAACCGTCATTCTCGCCAATAGCCTTACCCTGATCCCCCGGCGGATACCCTCCACCCTGATCCGAATGCACGCCCGGATAAATCACCTCCACACTATTCGCAGGGTAACCACCCTTCTCCCGGCGAATGGACTCCAACGGAAAACTCAAACGTTGCTCGTGACTGGCAACAATGTGCAGACAACGCTTGACCAGACTGCTGGCGGGTAATTCCTGATTGCCATCGGCCCAACTCATATGGCCGTTGGCCCCTGGTACGATATCGGCCAGACCAACCGAGGCCACGGTGTCCAGCAGCCCCAGGTACTCGACGCTGATTGGCAGGCGCAAATCGGACAGTCGCAACGCCAGCACCGGCTCGGACCGGGTCAACAGCTGGTTCAGCCAACTGACAAAGGCCCGCGCTGCCGAAGCACCACGGGAAAAACCATACACGTACAACTTGATACCCAGCAGCTTGACCTGCCCGGGTTGCGGTTGGGTCAAGGCGATGCGCAGCGGTTTCTCCAGGGCCCAAAGCTGCCTGTTGAGTTCGCGGCTGCGGGTGGCATAACCGTCCATCGACTCCACACCTGCCCAGGTCCCCATGGCCTTGACTGCTTTGAGCAGGGCCGTGTTGTCCAGCCGCGGCAGCCCCAAAGTGCGGCGCAGGGCATCGAGGATCATCAACAGGCCCCAGTTGATCCGTTCCTCGCCATACCAGGCTCCCCCCAGTCCCAGAAGGCTGTAGTCGAGGTCGCCGACTTCGGTAAACGGCGTGCCCACACCGGGCATGTAGTACTTGAAGTACTGGCCGTTGCCGGTGCCTGCCGCATCGGTCAAGCCCTTGGCCCCGGGACTATGGGCGGTGCCGCCGGCATGGCCGTCGCCAATGCTGGCGCGGAACATCCGGGCGATGTTGGTCGGGTGCCGGGGATCCGACAGGTAGAGGTCGTTATTGAGGTTATTGCCGGTGCCGTCGAAGAACAGGCTGATGTGCAAGGTCTTGCAGCACGGCGGCATCAGCCGGCGCCCGGCCGCCACGCACAAGGCATCGTGGTAATCCGCCTCCATCTGACACTGGCGCCGGTTATTTTGATAGACCTGCGCGACGTTGCGAGGCAAACGTCCCTCAACGGGAAACGCCGGCGGAAACCAAAGGGGGGCGTGTTTCACTTCGGACATGACTGGGGCTCCGGCAATTGCAGTGGGGTCTTAATCGGATAAGAGAGCTTGGATGGCGGGAGATACAGGCTGAAACGGGCGTCCTTGTTGAGCATCTGCTCGGCGCTGAGGTCCTGCTCGGTGCAGGTGAAGTCGATGCGGTAGCTGAAGGGCTGGCTGGGGTGTTCTTCGCCTTCGAAGGCCAGGACGTCGAATACGGCGTCGAACCAGCGGATGGCGAATTTGTGGCGGCTGTGGTTGAAGAAGATGCGCGTTTGGGTGCTCATGGTCAGTCCTTCCTGGTCTGTGGGGAAACGCACAGGAAGGGTTATGCTTTCACCCGGGTCCTGAGGGGTGAAAGCTTTGGTGAAGTTGAAGTAGGCTGAAAATAGGACGCTTCTGAGAATGGTGTAGGGCGTTTCTGTATTGGAAAACCGGGTTATCGGTGTCGGATAACCCTGTAGGAGCTACCGCAGGCTGCGATCTTTTGACGTTGATTTTTCAAGATCAAAAGATCGCAGCCTCGTTGCACTCGACAGCTCCTACAGAGGGTTAGCGCTATTGCTGTGGGTCGATATTGTCCAGCGCCCGATTGACCAGTAACTCCCCCACCACTGCCAATTGCTGAACCGACAGTGCCACATTGCGCTTGGAGCTTTCCAGATCGCAGGCCAGATCGGTGATGAGGACGTTCAGGGAGGCCAGGGTTTCGCAGGCGTGGCAGAGCAAGGTGGCGGTGTCAACGCCAGGGACGATGGTGAAGATATGGCTGACCGGATCGGATTGTCTGGGGTTACGCAGACGGGCGCTGACGGCGGGTTCGGTGATGTCGGAGAGTGGAGCGGGATCGAAGGGGTCGGGAGGACTGGGGGTGACCTTTTTCATGGTGAAGCTCCAGTAGCAAGTTATGGGAGCTATCCACACTCATTTCCACATGAGGGTGGCAGCTATGCGCGGTGTGGAAGACCGGGGCTACTGGAACCCGGCGCACTCGCGAGTGCCCCGCGCACAGCCGCCATAACACGACAATGTTGACATAAAAAACGCCAACAGGTGTTTACGAGCGATTGCGCGCCAGTAGCAAAGGAACAGACTTCCACGTCCGACCACTGATTTCGCAGCGGCCGGAGAAGGTTATCGGCGCACTCCCCTGCGCACCAGTTCACCAATGCCGCTACGTTTCGCAGGAAATTTCCGAAGCAGATGAGGGCCCTTGCCTACGCAGCCCAGGGCATTTACGGCGGGATATCGCTACCAGTGGTAAATCGGTAAAGCCTCAATCATCCGGCATTTCCGGCGGCTTGGCCGGTTTTGCCGGTTTGCCGTTTTTTGCAGCCTTGGCAGTCCCTTTGGGTGGAGGTGTTTCGGCAACCGGAGGTGGCGTTGGAGCTGCAGCTTCCTTCTCTGCCGCCGGCAAGGCATCGACGGTGTCGAAGATTTTCTTCAGGTCGACCGATCGGGATTCGTCCCCCGAGCTTTCGAGTTTCTTCTCGCCGTCCTTGCCCACCAGGATCACTTTGGGCAGTGCGCCGGCACCCAGTTTCAGCGCACGGATCAAGGCCATGGTGTCTTGTTGGCCGAGATCCTTGCCGTCCAGTTGGCCAGACATGTTCAGCACGCTGTAGACCCTGATATTACGGTCGGCGACCCCCTTCTTGTTGGCGGGATCTTCCAGCGACTTTTTCAGGTTGACCCACACGGGGTCGACGGTGCTCGGGGCAATCACGATCAGCGGCCGGGCCCTGCCCTTGTCGATATCCAGAGGTGAATCGCCATCGGCGGCGAACAAGGGGCCGGCAATCGCCAGCAAGGTAGCCAGGGTCAGTGACCTGATGAGCATGCGCATCTCCTTTTGTAATCCACGCTCTAATGATTGCGCATCGCGGCGTTCGTTCCGGTGACGCTTGGCAAATGTGTTTCACCTTGCTCCAAGCTTAGGTCAGGGCGGTCATTGCGCAACAGGCTGGGCTAATCTGAAAGCATGATATAAACCTCATGAGGAGCCGTGCATGAGCGTTCGACTGAACCACACCATCGTCTGGTGCCGCGACAAACAACGGTCGGCCCATTTCCTCGTTGAACTGCTCGGCCTGGTGGCACCGGAGCCCTTCGGGCCGATGCTGGTCGTCAGGCTCGACAACCAGGTGTCGCTGGACTTCTATGACAACGACCCGCCGATCGCCTCACAGCATTACGCGTTCCTGCTCGGCGACGACGAATTCGACCAGGCCTTCGCCCGCCTGCAAGCAACCGGGCAACCATGGTGGGCCGATCCGGGCAAGCAGCGGCCGGGTGAGATCAATGACCATGGCGGCGGACGGCGGGTGTATTTCGATGACCCGGACGGGCATCTGCTGGAGATCTTCACCCGCGAATAGCGGGATATTCATCGCTGCTGTCAGGCCAGGCCGTCAAGACTTGGAAGCCATCTTCAGTGACCGCCACCATATGCTCCCACTGGGCTGAAAGGGAGTGATCCTTGGTGACCACGGTCCAGCCGTCGGCCAAGGTTTTCACGTGGCGCTTGCCCAGGTTCAACATCGGCTCGATGGTGAAAATCATGCCGGCTTTCAACTTCATTCCCTGGCCTGGGTAGCCGTAGTGAAGGATCTGCGGCTCATCGTGATAGATCTTGCCGATGCCATGCCCGCAGTATTCACGTACGACGCTGAACCCGTCATCTTCGGCCACCTTCTGGATGGCATGGCCAATGTCGCCCAGCGTAGCGCCGGGGCGGACCATGCGGATGCCGGCGCACATGGCGTCATAGGTCGTCTTGACCAGGCGTCGCGCCTCAGGCGCAGGTTCGCCCACGAAGTACATGCGGCTGGTGTCGCCGTACCAACCGTCCTTGATCACGGCAATGTCGATGTTCAGGATGTCGCCATCCTTCAACACCTTGTTCGAAGGGATGCCATGGCAGACCACTTCGTTGACGGAGGCGCACACGGTCTTGGGAAAGCCGTGGTAGCCGACATTGCCTGGAATGGCTTTCTGCACGTTGACGATATAGTCGTGACAAAGCCGATCGAGTTCGTCGGTGGTCACCCCTGCCTGCACATGGGGCGTGATCATGGCCAGTACCTCGGCCGCCAGCGTGGCCGCCACGCGCGACTGGGCTATTTCTGCCGGGGTATTGAGTTTGACATTAGTCTTCATTGCTTGCCCCCGGACGTTGCATGAACCACCGCGCCTTGGCCAACATCGCCGACTGCGCACAGCTGTTTTACATCAAGGCCACCGGCCAGTTCGGCACGAATCAGCAGGCGGCAGATGTCGCTGTGATTCAATTCTGGATGGAGCTCGGCCAGCATCCCGATGCGCATCCAGTGTTCGGCTTGCGCATTGATCGAGCGACTCAGCGCATCGCTGGCGACGCGCAGGTTCTCATGCATGTCTTCTGAAATCTTGACGATACCCATCTGTTTGCCCAATACGAAATATATATGAAACATATACTAAACGTTTCGGGCGCGGCAGCGCAATTTCGGTCACAGGGTCCAGCCAGAAGAACAATCAGATGTTCAACCGTGCATCAGCAAAGCACCTGGCGGAACCCGTTTGCGCAGCTTCTTGCAGCTGCCGGGTGGGGGCTGTTGCCCCGGCGGGCGATCGGCGAACCAGATGCGGCATTGGCCTGGGGGCGGCCAATGGCCGCGGGGAATCGTTATCTCATCGGACGCGGGCTCTGGTTCTAGCGCAGCCACCTTGAATTGTCCTGCGCTCTGTGGCCCGGCAGTCGCCGCGGAATCCGCTACGTGAGCGAAGTTGCCCGCGAGCGTGGCGGTGTCCGCAGCGGATGGTTCTGCAGCAGCCACTTGCGCTTCGCGGGCCTTCTGTACGGCAACCGGGTTCTCCTGCACCTTGGGCGGGATACCCGAAGCCTGGGCCTGCTGCGCCGCCTGGATCAACTGGAGATTGCGGTTGCGTAACGCCTCGTTGCCAACAATCCGCATGTTCGAGCGCAACGCCAGGGTCTGCGCCTGTTGGTATTGCCCCTGCTGCAGGCGCAGCACGCCGAGGTAATGCAGGGTCGCGGGGTTGTTCGGCTGGATATGCAGGGCACGCTCCAACGTGGCGGCGGCCTGGTCCAGCTGGCCACTTTCATACTGGCGCGAGGCGGTTTCGATCAGGGTGGTTGATGCGCTGTTGCTTTGCGCGGGCGTTTTTCGCTCGGCAGCCACCGGGCAAAACGACGCGACGGCGCAGAACGCCAGGATGAAGCTCGGCAGGAAAGGCTTGATTGGCATCAGGGGGCAGACTCGGCTGATCTCGGACGGCACCGCCATGAAAGCAGGCCACCAGCACTGCTCGGAATCTCCGATACAGGACCCTTACTGACCTCTCCTGACCCCCTGAAGTTCCCGTGCCACGGCCACTTCAGGCCAGGTTCGACCTCTGCCAATCGAGCAGCCGGGACCTGCTTCCAAACACGTCATTAAATGTTCAACTTCAAGAAAATGAACTATACCCAACTGGGCAATCAGTACTGACCCCGGCCCCAGGCACCTGTGCAGGCATGGCCCCGGTAACTCAACGTCAAGTAAGACCACGAGACTCTGGTTATGAATGGTTTGAAAATCGCAGCAAGCGATGCCGTTCTAGATTGCTTCCATACCTCCCGCCCGATCGTTGCCCTTGATCACACCGACTTTACCGATGTTGCCGCCGCGGTACTGACCGTCGACGATGTCATGGGCGGCGCGCTGGATGCCATTCACCGAACGGGTTTCGACATCCCACTGTTCCTCGTGATTCCGCGCGCAGGCGCCGGCAATCGGGCGCTGGATATCTACAAGCGCCTGCACGAGGTGATCCTGCTGGTCAACGGGGTGTTTGACCTCTCCAGCTACAATGCCGAGTACTACGGCAACCAACTTGAAACAGCCGCCAAGGCCTATGAAGAAAACCTGTTGCCGCCCTTCTTCGACGCCCTCAAGCACTACACCGAGGCCGGCAATGCGACCTTCGCCTGCCCCGGCCACCAGGGCGGCCAATTTTTTCGCAAGCACCCCGCCGGCCGCCAGTTCTTCGATTTCTTCGGCGAAACCCTGTTCCGCGCCGACCTGTGCAACGCCGACGTCAAGCTCGGCGACCTGCTGATCCACGAAGGCCCGGCCCTGCTGGCGCAAAAGCATGCCGCCAGCGTGTTCAACGCCGACAAGACCTACTTTGTGCTCAACGGCACATCAGCCTCGAACAAGGTGGTCACCAACGCGCTGCTGACGCCCGGCGACCTGGTGCTGTTCGACCGCAACAACCATAAATCCAACCATCAGGGGGCTTTGCTCCAGGCTGGTGCCACGCCGGTGTACCTGGAAACCGCGCGCAACCCCTACGGCTTCATCGGCGGCATCGATGCCCATTGCTTTGAAGAAGACTACCTGCGTGAGTTGATCAAGGAAGTTGCCCCGGACAAGGCTGAGTTACCACGCCCATTTCGCCTGGCAATCATCCAGCTGGGCACCTATGACGGCACCATCTACAACGCCCGCCAGGTGGTCGACCGCATCGGCAAGCTGTGCGACTACATCCTGTTCGACTCGGCGTGGGTGGGCTACGAACAGTTCATCCCGATGATGAAGGATTGCTCGCCCATGCTGTTGGACCTGGGCGAAGAGGATCCGGGGATTTTCGTCACTCAATCGGTGCACAAACAACAGGCCGGTTTCTCCCAGGCCTCGCAGATCCACAAGAAAGACCGCCACATCAAGGGCCAGGCGCGTTACTGCAATCACGCGCGGTTAAACAACGCGTTCATGGCCCAGGCCTCCACCAGCCCGTTCTACCCGCTGTTCGCCTCGCTGGATGTGAATGCGCGCATCCATGCCGGTCGCAGTGGCTTGCGCCTGTGGGAAGACTGCGTGAAGTTCGGCATCAACGCGCGCAAGCTGATCCTGGAAGCCTGCACCCTGGTGCGCCCCTTCGTGCCGGAAACCATCGACGGCCGCCCCTGGCAGGACCACCCCACCGACGCCATCGCCAGCGACCTGCGCTTCTTCGAGTTCCATCCCAAGGATCGTTGGCACGCCTTCCCCGGCTATGCCGACAAGCAATATTTCATCGACCCCTGCAAGCTGTTGTTTACCACCCCCGGCATCGACCCGATTGACGGCAGTTACACCGACTTCGGCATTCACGCCGGCATCCTGGCCAACTTCCTGCGCCAGAACGGCATCGTGCCGGAGAAGTGCGACCTCAACTCGATTTTGTTCCTGCTCACGCCCGCCGAAGACTGGGCGAAGATGAGCCATCTGGCCGCGCAACTGGCGCGCTTCGAGCAGTTCCTCAGCGATGATGCGCCCATGAGCCGGGTGCTGCCGGCCATCTACGCGCGCTATGAAGAGCGCTACCGCCACTACACGATCCGCCAGCTCTGCCAGGAAATGCACGACCTCTATCGCAGCCACAACGTGCAGCAGTTGCAGAAAGACATGTTCCGCAAGGCGCACTTCCCGAAAAAAGCCATGAACCCGCAACAGGCGCAGATCGAATACATCCGCGGCAATGTCGAGCTGGTCGCGCTGGCCGATGCCGATGGCCGTATCGCTGCCGAAGGCGCGCTGCCCTATCCACCCGGTGTGTTGTGCGTGGTACCGGGGGAAATCTGGGGTGGCGCGGTGCTCAAATATTTCCTCGCGCTCGAGGATGGCATCAACGCCTTGCCCGGCTTCACGCCGGAATTGCAAGGCGTGTACCTGAAAGAAGAAGGCGGGCGTATTCGCGCTTATGGATACGTGCTCAAGGCCTGATCCGCGCCCCATTCAAAGATCAGCGTTTCCTGCGACTTACAGCAAGGAGTGTGCGATGGCAGATTCAAGCAAGAAAATGGGCCTGATGGGGCTCACCACCCTGGTCACGGTCAACATGATGGGGTCAGGCATCATCATGCTCCCCACCAACATGGCCCAACTCGGTGCCGTCTCGTTGTTGTCGTGGATTTTCACGGCGATCGGCTCGATGGCCATCGCCTACTGCTTCGCCCAGTGCGGGGTGTTCTGCTCACGCTCCGGCGGCTTGTCCGCCTACACTGAAGAAGCTCATGCGAAGTCGGGGTTCTTCCTCTGCTCGTACCTGTACTTCCTGTCCCTGGCCATCGCCAACGTCGCCGTCGCCATCTCGGCGGTCGGCTACATGAGCGCCTTCCTGCCCTGGCTGAGCACGGGGGCCATCCCGCTGTTCGTCGGCACGGTCGGGCTGATCTGGATCACCATCATCGCCAACTTCGGTGGCCCGAGCATCACCGGCAAGATCGGCGCGATCACCGTATGGGGCGTGATCATTCCGGTGGCGGGCCTGTGCATCATCGGCTGGTTCTGGTTCGACGCCAAGGTGCTGGAAGCTGCCTGGAACCCCAACAACCTGGCGATCTCCGAAGCCATCGGCAAAGCCATCCCCCTGACCCTGTGGGCCTTCCTCGGCATGGAATCGGCCGCCCAGGCCACCGATGCAGTGGAGAACCCCAAGCGCAACGTGCCGCTGGCCTGCCTGTTCGGCACCCTCGGTGCCGCCACGGTCTATGTGCTGTCGACCACGGTGATCCAGGGCATCATTCCCAACGCCGAACTGGCCAACTCCTCGGCGCCTTTCGCGCTGGTCTACGCGAAGATGTTCAGCCCTCTGGTGGGTAACATCGTGATGGCATTGGCGGTCATGGCTTGCATCGGCTCGCTGCTGGGCTGGCAATTCACCCTGGCCCAGACCGCGAAGATGACCGCCGACCAGAACCTGTTCCTCAAGCTGTTCAGCAAAGTCAACGCCAGCGATGCGCCCGTGATCGGCATGATCGTCTGCGGCGTGCTGCAAACGCTCATGGCCGTGTCGACCATCTCTCCCGATGCCGCTGCACAGTTCAGCAAACTGGTGAGCCTGGCGGCAGTGACCAACCTGATCCCCTACATCACGGCGCTGACAGGCTTGCTGGTGATCATGCACAAGGCCCAGGTGGGGCCCGCGGTGTACTCGCGCAACGTGGTGGTGCTGCTGATCGCGGTGGCCTACTCGTTGTATGCGCTCTACGCCTGCGGCAAGGATGCGGTACTGGGCGGCACGCTGGTACTCGCCTTTGGTTACCTGCTCTATGGCTTCCTCGCCAAGCGTTTCGTCGACGCGCCAAGCGTTGCCCAGGTCAGGACCGGCAATGTTTAGGCATGGCAATCAGGACTGCTCAGACTTGTACACGGGGAATCCGGACATGAACGTATCATTTGCAAAAACCACTCGCCTGCTGCTTGCCCTGGTGTTCACCGCGCTGCCGATCGTGGTGAGTGCCAACACCCTGGAGCGCATACGCACCAGTAATGCCTTCACCCTGGGTTACGTGCCGGACCTGTCGCCCTTCAGCGTTCAGGAAGGTGACAAAGCCAGCGGCTATGCCATCGACCTGTGCCTGAAGATCGCCGACAAGCTCAAGACCGAGCTCAACCTGCCCAACCTGCAGGTCCGCTACCAGCCCGTCTCGGTCGCCGAAGAGACCAGCGCGGTGAAGCTGGGCAAGGTCGACATCCTCTGCACGCCGACTCCGCCTACCCTCGAAGGGCGCAAGACGATCAGCTACTCGATACCGGTGTATACCGCCGGCCTCTCGGTACTGGTGCGCAAGGATGCCGCCGAACCGCTGCTCAACGCACTCAACGGCAAGGAGGCCAACCCCGGCCCGACCTGGCGGGCGACCATCAACCGCGGCCTGGCCAACCAGACCTACGCCACCATCGAGGGCGGTGTAACCGAAGACTGGATTCGTGAACGGATGCGCATGCTTGGCGTGATCGCTTCGCTGGTGACCGTGGCCAACACCGAAGAAGGTGCCAAACTGGTGGCCGCGCGCAAGGCCGATGCCTTCTTCGCCGAACGCATACTCTTGAAAAACCTGGTGGCCAAAGGGAACGCCAACAATGACCTGATGGTCCTGGACCGCATCTTCGAGTTCGCCCCGGTGGCGATGATCGTCGAGCGCGGTGACGAAGACTTCCGCCTCCTGGTCGATATGGCCTTGAGCGAGGCTTACCGTTCCGGCGCCATCGAGAAGGCATACGACCAGTACCTGGGCGGGATCAACGAGACGATGAAAAAGCTGTTCCGGGTGTATGCGCTGCCTTGAGGAGGGTCAGAACGCCAGTTTGTAGCCGATCACTACCAGCATCGTTGCCAGGCAAGGGCGCAGCAGTTCATCGGAGATGCGTCCGGTCAGGTGGCTGCCCAGGTAAATCCCCGGCAGCGAACCGACCAGCAGGTAGCCGAGCACGTGCCAGTCCATGTTGCCCATGCTCGCATGGCCAAGTCCGGCGACCAGGGTCAGCGGCACGGCGTGGGCGATTTCGGTGCCGACCAGGCGGCGGGTCGGCAGCAGCGGATAGAGGATGAACAATGCCACGGTGCCCAGGGCACCCGCGCCGATGGAGGTCAAGGCGACCATCGTGCCCAGGACCAGGCCGGTGATCACGGTCAGGACGTTGAGACGCACACCGCTGGGGTTGTAGTTGCCGCCGGCGCGCTTGTGGGCGAAATCGAGCAGGCGTTTCTTGAACAGGATCGCCAACGCCGTGGCGAACAGGACAAAGCCCAACGCCTGCTTGATGATCGCGTTCATCGCGTCGGGGGCCGAATGCAGACTGCTGAGGAACCACAAGGTCAATGCCACCGCCGGCACGCTGCCGAGGGTCAGCCAACCGGTGATCGGCCAGTCGATATTGTTGTTCTTCCTGTGGACCAGGACGCCACTGGATTTGGTGATGGCCGCGTACAGCAGATCGGTGCCGACCGCAGTTGCCGGGTTGATGCCGAACCATAGCAGGATAGGCGTCATCAACGACCCGCCACCGACGCCCGTCATGCCGACGATAAAGCCGACCACAAGCCCGGCCACGACCAACCCGATATTCAACAGATCCATTGATACATCCACAAGACCGCAGGGGGAAATCTGGCCCGCAGCATAGCGACATTTCTTATAACCAGTTATATCGATGCGATCTATCTTTATGCCCTGAATCGCGAGCGGGTCGCTTCGGCAGATCATTGCACCGGAAGGAAATTCATCAACAGCAGGCTCTGTGCATAATTCAAGCCGATCCGCCGGTAGCGTTCGTCGAGCATCTGGGTCAGCAGATCCAGGCGCGCGACGATCTTGCCGAACTCCACGGCGAAACTCAGGTTGCTGCCCTCCTCCGAGATCTCGTTGGAGAACAACATGGGCTGGCCGTCCTTGTTCTGTCGCTGACTGAGAATCCAGGTGGCGATTTCGATGTTGCGCGCGGCATTGTTGACGAACGTCGGGTTGATCGCGTCCGTCATGTAGAACTCCAGTCGACTGCCGTGGGCGGTCACCAGCATGCTGCCGATGGCATAGATGAACGCCCCGACCCGATCGCCGAGAAACTCCGGGCTCATGGCAAACCGCAATGCCGCCAGATCCTTCTTGCCCCCCAGCGTGGGCAACGGCTGCTGCTGTTCAATGGCCATGCGCACCTGCTTGCCTGCGGTTCGGGCGTCGAGGAAGCCGGATTTTTTCAACTCGTCGGGGTTGCGCAGGTACAGCTTGCCCATCAGCAGGTAAAGGCTGTCGAGGTTGTCGCGCATGGCCAGCGTGGCCATGCGGTCGACGCTGGTCTGCAGGAACTCCTGGGGTTTGCCTTCGCGTATCTGGCTGAACAGGTCGTTGCCTGGCTGGTGGCTGCAACCGCTGAGCACCAGCGACAGACCGGCCAGCAGCAGGCGATGGCGACGGATGGAGCGGACAATGTGGGGTGAAACTCGAGCCATGGGCGTTGAACTTGGGCATGGGCCGGCGGTGGGGATCGCCGTCGGCTGGCAATGGATAGAGCCGGTAGATGGGGAAAAGTGCGGTGGCGAGGGTTGATAATCGATCACCGGTTCCCAACAGGGGCACACGTACGCATCCCATCAAGCCGGCCGCCTCGCTCTGGCTAAGGCCGGGTGGAGGTTCTGCCCAGCGCGGCGGGCCCTGTAGGAGCAAGCTTGCTCGCGAAAAACCTGAGAACACCACGGGGTGTCAGGCCCACCGCGTCATCGTTGACCTCCATCGCGAGCAGGCTCGCTCCCACGGTAGATCGGGTACAGCCGCGAATGATTGGTCGAACTTGAGGACGCCTTCGCTGGCGAGCCAGCTCCTACAGGGGATCGCGATGGAACCTGAGGGCCTATCCTGATGCCAACTGCAATAATGACCAGAAGGAGTCAAGCATGCGCACCCAGCAATTGGCCGGTAGCCAAGTGCCCGTCATCGGCCAGGGCACCTGGCAAATGGGCGAAGACCGCGCCCGCCATCACGAGGAAGTCGCCGCCCTGCGCCTGGGTATCGACCTGGGCATGACCCTGATCGATACCGCTGAAATGTATGCCGAAGGCGGCGCCGAGCTCGTGGTGGGTGAGGCCATCGCCGGCCAGCGCGATCGGGTGTTTCTCGTCAGCAAGGTCTACCCGCACAATGCCAGCCGCCAGGGCATTCCCCAGGCGTGCGAGCGCAGCCTGCGCCGGATGAAGACCGAGAGCATCGATCTGTACTTGCTGCACTGGCGTGGCCAGTTTCCCCTGGAAGAAACGGTAGAGGCGTTCGAACGCCTGCGTGAAGCCGGCAAGATAGGCCGTTGGGGGGTGTCCAACCTTGATCTCGACGACCTGCAAGCGCTCTCAAACAAGGACTGCGCCACCAATCAGGTGCTCTACAACCTGGAGCAACGCGGCATAGAATTCGATCTCTTGCCCTGGTGCAAGGAACACGGGATGCCGGTCATGGCCTATTGTCCAATCGGCCAGGCAGGAAAAATGCTGGGCAATGCTACGCTCAAACAAGTAGCTGCCCGCCACGACGCCACGCCTGCCCAGGTCTCGCTGGCATGGCTGCTGCGCCAGGACGGCGTGATCGCCATCCCCAAGGCTGTCCGCCCCGAACACGTACGACTCAATGCACAGGCGGCGCAGTTGAAGCTGGAGGCTGGGGATCTGGAGGCGCTGGACCAAGCGTTTCAGGCGCCCAAACGCAAGCAGCGGTTGGCCATGGTCTAAGCCATCGCGGTGACAGAGGGCTTCGATATGAGAAGCACCGATCATCCGGACGTCTTTAACCTGCAACGCTTTATCCAAGCGCAAAACCCGGTGTTCGGCCGGGTTCAAGCCGAACTGGACGCTGGCCACAAGCGCAGTCACTGGATGTGGTTCATTTTTCCGCAATTTGCCGGACTGGGTGACAGCGACATGTCACGCCGCTTCGCGATCCGCTCCCGACAGGAAGCACAGGCCTACCTCGACCATCCGCTGCTGGGTGCACGGCTGAAGACTTGTACCCAGCAAGTGCTGGACATCGAGCAACGCTCGGTGGCGGCGATTTTCGGCCATCCCGACGACCTGAAGTTTCGCTCCTCGATGACGTTGTTCGCCCAGGTCGCCGACGACGACAGCCTCTTTCATCAAGCCTTGAACCAGTACTTTCACGGCATCGTGGATGACTGGACCTTGTCGCTGATGGACTCAAAACAAGCCCAGTTGCCCCCCCACCAGGGTTGAGAAATCGTCGTCGACGAACGGCAGGATCGCGTCCGCCACCGGTTGCAGTTGCCGGCTGATGTAGTGGTCGTAATCGATCGGCGCACTGCGGATTTCCAGTGGCTCCGGGCCGGCGACCGTGATCACATAGCTGATCCAGCCGCCATTCTGATACTGCCGCGGGCGGCCCTGGCGATCGTTGTAATCGTCGGCAATCCGCGCCGCCCGCACATGGGGCGGGACGTTGCGCTGGTAGTCGTCCAGCGTGCGGCGCAGGCGCTTGCGATAGATCAGGCGCTCGTCGAACTCCCCGGCCAGGGTCTTGCGTACGTACTCGCGCACATAGTCCTGGTAGGGCTTGCGCTGGAAGATCAGCGAATACAGCTCCTGCTGGAATTGCCGGGCCAGCAGCGACCAGTCGGTGCGCACGGTTTCCAGGCCCTTGTAGATCATCTCGTCGCTGCCATCGGCGCGCGTGACCAACCCCGCATATCGCTTCTTGCTGCCCTCCTCCGCGCCGCGGATGGTCGGCATGAGGAAACGTTTGTAGTGGGTTTCGTATTGCAGTTCCAGCACGCTTTGCAGGCCATACGCTTCACGCACGTGCTCACGCCACCACTGGTTGACGTGATCGACCAGCGCGCGACCGATCTGTGCAGCTTCCTGCTGGCCGTGGGCGCGCCGCAGCCAGACGAAGGTCGAGTCGGTGTCGCCGTAGATCACCGTGTGGCCCTGGGCTTCGATCAGCTCACGGGTGCGCAGCATGATCTCGTGGCCGCGCAAGGTAATGGATGACGCCAGGCGCGTGTCGAAGAAGCGGCAGCCACTGGAACCCAACACGCCGTAGAACGCGTTCATGATGATCTTCAGCGCCTGGGACAGCGGGGCGTTGTGCTCGCGCTTGGCGGTTTCCCGGCCTTCGGCGACGCGGGCGACGATGGCGGGCAGGCAATGCCGGGTGCGGGAGAACCGCGCCCCGCGAAAACCCGGTACCGAGTCCTGGTCATCCGGGTGCTTGAGTCCTTCGATCAGGCCCACCGGGTCAATGAGGAAGGTGCGGATGATCGACGGGTAGAGGCTTTTGTAATCGAACACCAGCACCGACTCGTACAGCCCCGGCTGCGAGTCCATGACAAAACCGCCGGGGCTGGCTTGCGCCGGCTTGCTGCCAAGGTTGGGCGCGACGAAGCCCTGGCGGTGCATCAGCGGCATGTAGAGGTGGGTGAACGCCGCTACCGAGCCGCCCATGCGATCGGCCGGCAGCCCGGTGACACTGGCCCGCTCGAGCAGGAACTTGAGCAATTCGGTCTTGGCGAAGATCCGCGTGACCAGCTCGCAGTCCTTGAGGTTGTACTTGGCCAGCGCCGGTTTGTCCTCGGCGAACATGCGGTTGATTTCATCCATGCGCTGGTAGGGGTTATCGATAGACTTGCCTTCGCCCAGCAGGGTTTGCGCGACGTTTTCCAGGCTGAACGAGGGGAAGCTCCAGGTCGCCGAACGCAGGGATTCGATGCCGTCGATGATCAGCCGGCCGGCGGCGGATGCAAAATAGTGGTTGCCGCTGCCGTGTTCGCGCCACTGCATCTCCTCGCCGCCGCGTCCCAGCTTCAGCGGCACGGCCAGGCGCCGGGCGTGTTCATGCAGCACCCGCAGGTCGAATTGCACGACGTTCCAGCCGATGATCGCGTCGGGGTCGTGGCGGGCGAACCATTCATTGAGCTTTTTCAGCAGCTGGGTGCGCGACTCGCAGTATTCGAGCTGGAAATCCACCGAGCTGTCGTCGCCATTGGGCGGGCCGAGCATATACACCTGACGCTCACCGCAGCCTTCCAGGGCGATGGAATACAACTCGGCCTGGGCGGTGGTTTCGATGTCCAGGGACACCAGTTTCAGGCTGGGTCGGTAGTCGGGGTCGGGTTTCATCTGCGCATCGACCAGCAGGCCATCGGCCCCCGGTGTGCCGCCAAAGCGTACCGGCGCGGTGATGAACCGCTCCATCATGTAGCGCTCCGGCGGGCGCACATCGGCCTCGTACACCTCGACGCCCGCCCGGCGCAGCGCGGTTTCCAGGCGCATCAGTTGCCCGTGCTGGCGGCAATACAGGCCAAGCACCGGGCGATGTTCGAAGTCCAGCAGGGCCAGGGCCTTGAGTTCGACGTGGTGTTCATCGCGCAACAACGCTTCGGCCTGCTCGCGCTGGTCGGCCGGGATGAACGCCACCGACGACTGATGAGGCAGGCGGATGCGCCGGGGACCGTTGTCGGTCGCCAGCCAGAACTCGACTTCGGTGCCCGCCGGTGTGTCACGCCAATGCCGGGTCAGGACGAAGCCCTGGGGTAAATCCACCACTGCAAACCTCAACGTTGATTCAGAAGGTGATTCTACGCGCCATCCACGGCTGTAGGAGCTGTCGAAGGCTGCGATCTCTTCGGGTTCGGAAGAAAAACCGGCAAATGACGTTTTTTGCATGCTATCTGCCGCATTCGCCCTTGCCCTGAACGCTCGTGTCTACGATCCTTCAAGGACAACGACAACACCCCGGGAAACCGCCATGAAAACCGTCGCGCAACTGCTCAAGTTGAAAGATCAGAAGAACCAGGAAGTGCACCAGATCAAACCTGATCACATGGTGCTCGAAGCGCTGATGAAGATGGCTGAAAAAAACGTCGGTGCCTTGCTGGTGGTGGACAATGACGAGGTGCTGGGCATCATCAGCGAACGCGACTACGCGCGCAAACTGGTGCTGCATGGCCGCTCCTCCGTGGGTACACCGGTACGCGACATCATGGTATCGCCGGTCATTACCGTCGACACCCATCAAACCGTCGACACCTGTCTGGGCATCATGTCCGACAAACGCCTGCGCCACCTGCCAGTGGTGGAAAACGGCAAATTGATAGGCCTGCTGTCGATCGGCGACCTGGTCAAGGAAGCCATCGCCGAACAGGCCGAGCTGATTCGCCAGCTGGAACAGTATATTCGCGGCGAATAATGAGCTCTCTGCAGGAGCGAGCCTGCTCGCTCCTGCAGGGGGAGTTGATAGGGTTACGCAGGCCAATGCCTGGCAAACACCGGCGCCAATGTCGGATGCCGGTCAATCCGTTCCAGCCAGGTGGAAAAACCCGGGCGGGTCCGGCGCAAGTGCTCGCGACTGCCCGACCACCGCGAGACCACCGCCGCCAGCACATCCAGCGCCCCCGGCGTCTCGTCCCCCAGGTACAACTCGGCGGAAAACTGGTCGGCAAACACTTCCCAACTCCAGTGCAGTCGCTGCCGGGCGCCGGCCATGAGGTTTTGCCGCGACGATTCATCCGCCTCGGCCAGCCAGCGTTCGGGATAATCGATGATGCCGATGGCCGCATAACAATTGCTGACGATGAACGCCAGGCCACGAATGGCCTGGTCACGGTCGGCAGGGTCGGCCGGCAACAGGTTCGACCGGGGAAACGTCAGCCCGAGATGAATCAGGATCGCCGCGCTCTCGGTGAGGACGCCGCCGTCGGGCAGCTGCAGCGTCGGAATCTGCTTGAGCGGATTGAGCTTCTCCAATGCCTGGGCAGCCTCCGGGGAGGTCTCGACATCGATGAAGCGATAGGCAATCTCGCACAGCTCCAGCGCGGCCTCGATCGCCGCCGCGCCTGAGTTCTGATGTCCGTAGAGTTGATACATGCACGCCTCCTGGTTGGCCGCGATCAGCACCCGCTATCCAGTGTAGAAGGCGCCAACGACCACGCCTGGGCCGTCCGACGACTGTAACATCAAGCCCACAAAGGGTTTCTCGCCGCCTCTATCAATACCGTCGATGTTCACCATCACGTCAATGAAGTTCTCTTAAAAAATCCGCGGCGTAACATTGGCTCATACCAACCCACAACACCCCGGAGTACACGATCATGAAACGCCAAACTCTCCTCAGCATCGCTTTCTCGGTTTTTGCAGTTAACGCTTTTGCCGCTACCTCTTCTGCGCCTGTCGTGGCTGAAGGTGGCTCGGATCGTCTGATTGAAAGCCGAGTGGCTGAGGGTGGTTCGGAACGCCTGATCGAAAATCGCGTCGCCGCCGACGGTTCGGACCGCCTGCAAGGCAACACCGTCGCTGCCGATGGCTCCGACCGCCTGCAAGGCAACACCGTCGCCGCCGATGGCTCCGACCGCCTGCAAGGCAACACCGTCGCCGCCGATGGCTCCGACCGCCTGCAAGGCAACACCGTCGCTGCCGATGGCTCCGACCGCCTGCAAGGCAACACCGTCGCCGCCGATGGCTCCGACCGCCTGCAAGGCAACACCGTCGCCTGAATCCAACGCTTCACCGCACCAAGAAAAAACCCGGCCTGATCAGCCGGGTTTTTTCATGCCGTTTTCTCGGTCCGTTCAACGCGCCATGCAGCGCTGGTAACGCTCGTCGACCCGTTTGGCAAACCAGGCGGTGGTGAGCTTGCGGGTGATTTTCGGGCTTTGCAGCACGATCCCCGGCAGTACCGCACGTGGCAGCGCACGACCTTCGGCCTGTTCGGCCAGGGCGAAGACCCGTTGATAGAGCTCGCTGCTCTCGAATTCCAGGGTGTTGCCCTCCTCCAGTTGATCCCTGATCGTCGGATTGCGCAGGCCCAGTTGCTTGCCAAGGGTACGCACCGCCAGTTCGGTGCTGCCGGGCATGATCGAATCGTAGCGCACCAGGTCGCCATCCAACGCCAGCGGGATGCCGGAGGCCCGACTCACGGCGTTCTGGAAGGCGGCGTTGCGACTGGCGTACCAACCGGCGTTGAAATCGGCGAAGCGATACAACGGCTGCTTGTAGCTCACTGGATAGCCGAGCAAATGCGCAATGCCAAAGTACATGCCGCCACGCCGGTTAAAGACTTCGCGTCGTATCGAGCCTTCCACCGGATACGGATAGCCTTTGGCCTGCTTTTCGGCAAAGTCGATGCTGACTTGCATCGGCCCGCCGGTGTGCACCGGGTTGAAGCCTGCGAACAGGGTCTTGCCCATGGGCACCATGCCAATGAAGTCATCGAAAATCGCACTCAGCTCCTTTTCGCTGCGCGCGGTATTCAGCCGGTCGCTGTAGGTTTTGCCGTTGGGTGAACTCACCCGCAGCGCACCGCTGACCAACAGCTCCGGGATGTGTACCTTGGCCGCTCGGCGATCGATCTCGTCCCGGGCGATCTTGCCCAGGCCTGGCACGCCGGGATCAACCTGAAAGGTCGATTCCTGCTCGGTGACCGCCAGCACCGCACAGATATTTTGCGTGGTCGGTGCAATGTCCTGCGCGGCAAACGCGGCATAGATGTCCCTGGCCCACCCCTCGCGGTCGACGGTTTTGGCCGGCAGCAGACGCACGATCTGCGCCTTGACCTCAGCGGGTTTGCGCGTCACCGGCTCCTGGGTCCGCTGACTGCTGCAACCCGCCAGCACCAGCAACACAGTGATGCTCATGATCAATCGATGGACTTGCATGGTGCTCCAGGGCATTCGTTGAACCGGGTTAACCATACGACCAATGGCATGGCGCAGACTATGACCATGGCGCCAACCCGGCTGTTCCTCGGGTACCCACGAAAATCGGCGCACGCTGCTTTCCATTCAGCGGCCAGCCTGGCCACTGCCCCTTGCTGGACCATACTTGCTGCACATGGCAAGAGGACTGGCTCATGCACCGTAGCGATGTGTTGATCATCGGCGCCGGCCCGACCGGGCTGGTCCTGGCGCTATGGCTGAGCAAACTGGGGATCCGCGTACGGATCGTCGACAAGACGTCTGCACCGGGGACGACCTCGCGGGCACTGGCGGTGCAGGCGCGCACGCTGGAACTGTATCGCCAGCTGGGCCTGGCCGACGCCATCGTGCACAAAGGTCATCGGGTCGCGGCCGCCAATTTCTGGGTAAAAGGCCAGCCCGTGGCCCGCTTGCCGTTGGACCGCGTCGGCGAGGGCCTGACACCCTACGCCTTCCTCGAAATCTTCCCGCAGGACGAACACGAACGGCTGCTGATCGAACGCCTGCAAACCTTCGGCATTACGGTGGAACGCAACACCGAACTGCAAGGTTTTGAGCAAACCGCTGACGGCATCAGTGCCACGCTGCGCCTGCCCGACGGTCAACAGGAAACCTGCCAGGCCTGCTACCTGGCCGGATGCGACGGGGCCCGCTCGATGGTGCGCAAGACTCTGGACACCGGCTTTCCCGGCGGTACGTACCAGCAGGTGTTCTATGTCGCCGACGTCCAGGCCAGCGGCCCGGCGTTCAATGGCGAACTGCATGTGGATCTGGATGAGGCGGATTTTCTGGCGGTATTCCCGCTGGCCGGCAGCGGTCGAGCGCGCTTGATCGGTACCGTGCGCGACGAACGTGCCGAGCAGGCGCACACCCTGCAATTCGAAGACGTGAGCAGTCGTGCCATCGAACATATGCAGGTCAAGGTCGAACAACTGAACTGGTTCTCGACCTACCGTGTGCATCATCGGGTTGCCGATCACTTTCGCAGTGCCCGCGCCTTCCTGTTGGGCGACGCCGCCCACGTGCACAGCCCCGCGGGGGGCCAGGGCATGAACACAGGGATTGGCGATGCCATCAACCTGGCGTGGAAACTCGCTGCGGTTCTGAGCGGTGGCGCCGAGGCAAAATTGCTCGACACCTACGAAACCGAACGCATCGCCTTCGCCCGCAAACTGGTGGCTACCACCGATCGGGTATTTTCCTTCGTCACCGCCGAAGGGCCCATGGCCGATGTGCTGCGCACGCGACTGGCGCCCTTGCTGATTCCGAAAATGGCTTCGTTTGGAACGACCCGCGAGTTCCTGTTCCGCACGGTGTCGCAGATCACCCTGAACTATCGCGGCATGCCCTTGAGCACCGGCATTGCCGGGCACGTGCATGGCGGTGACCGCCTGCCCTGGGCGCATGACGGTGAAGGGGACAATTTTGAATCGCTCAAATGCCCGACCTGGCAGGTGCATGTGTATGGCGACACCAGCGACGAGATGATCGCCTGGTGCCACGAGCACCATCTGCCGCTGCAGGTTTTCTACTGGCGCCCGGCCTTTGAAGCGGCCGGCCTTGGTCGTAACGGGTTTTACCTGCTACGGCCGGATACCTATGTGGCGATCGCCGAAACCTGTTCGGACCCGAAGGTCATCGAACGGTATTTTCGCGATCACGGCATCCGCCCGTATTTTGGCGCGCCCTGACAGGGTTCGTCAGATCCCGGCCAATGCCAGGTCCATCGCAAAGTAGGTGAAAATCAGGTCGGCCCCTGCGCGCTTGATTGCACCGAGGCTTTCGCGCACCACGCGATCCTCATCGATGGCCCCGGCCTGGGCGGCAAACTTGATCATCGCGTACTCGCCGCTCACCTGATACGCCGACAAGGGCAGGCGCGAGGCTTCGCGAATGTCGCGGATGATGTCCAGGTACGCACCGGCCGGCTTGACCATCAGCGCGTCGGCGCCTTCCTGTTCGTCCATCAGCGACTCACGCACCGCCTCACGACGATTCATCGGGTTCATCTGATAGCTTTTGCGGTCGCCCTTGAGCGCACTGCCACCGGCTTCGCGGAACGGACCATAAAGTGCCGACGCGAACTTGGTCGAATAGGCCATGATCGGCGTCTGGGTGAACCCGGCGGCATCGAGCGCCCGGCGAATGGCCTGGACCTGCCCGTCCATGGCGGCCGATGGGGCAATCACGTCAGCGCCGGCACGGGCGGCGGCCACCGCCTGTTTGCCGAGGTTGAGCAGGGTCTGGTCGTTGTCCACCTCGTGGTTATGCATTACGCCGCAATGGCCGTGGTCGGTGTACTCGCAGAAACAGGTGTCGGACATGACGATCATGTCCGGCACCGCGTCCTTGGCGATGCGTGACATGCGCGACACCAGGCCGTTGTCGTTCCAGGTGTCGCTGCCATCGCTGTCCAGGTGGTGGGACACGCCGAAGGTCATCACCGACTTGATCCCGGCCCGGGCATAACGCTCGATCTCCCCCGCCAGCTTCGATTCCGGAATGCGCATCACCCCGGGCATGCTCTTGATCGGTACGAAGTCGTCGATGCCTTCCTCGACGAAAATCGGCAGCACCAGGTCATTCAGGCTGAATTCGGTTTCCTGGAACAGACTGCGCAGGCTCGCATTGCGGCGCAGACGGCGGGGGCGTGTTTCGGGGAACTGATTGGACATGGGTATTCCTGCAGGTAAGGGTTTAATTCGCAATTGGTTTCGGAATTTCCAGCCCACGTTTCACCGCAGGCCGCGCGAGGAATTTCTCCAGCACCCGCGTGACGTTGGGGAAGTTCTGTATACCCACCAGATCGCCCGCTTCATAGAAGCCGATCAGGTTGCGCACCCACGGGAAGGTCGCGATATCGGCGATGGTATAGCGCTCGCCCATGATCCAGTCGCGTCCTTCGAGACGCTGGTCGAGGACACTGAGCAGGCGTCGGCTTTCTTCCACGTAGCGGTCACGCGGACGCTTGTCTTCATAGTCCTTGCCGGCAAACCTGTTGAAGAAACCGAGTTGGCCGAACATCGGGCCGATGCCGCCCATCTGAAACATCAGCCACTGAATGGTCTCGTAGCGCGCTGCCGAGTCCTGGGCCAGCAACTGCCCGCTCTTGTCGGCGAGGTAGATCAGGATCGCCCCGGACTCGAACAGCGGCAACGGTTGGCCGTGCGGTCCATGGGGATCGAGGATGGCCGGGATCTTGTTGTTGGGGTTCAGCGACAGGAACTCGGGGGACATCTGATCGTTGGTGTCAAAGCCGACGCGATGGGGCTCATAGGGCAGGCCGATCTCCTCCAGCATGATCGACACCTTGACGCCATTGGGGGTGGGCAAGGAGTACAGCTGAATCCACTCCGGGTACTGGGCCGGCCATTTTCGGGTGATGGGGAACGCAGACAAATCGGTCATGTAGGCATCCACGGAAAAGTGAGAATGCCGATCATAATGGAGAAAACCCGGGCTGCGGCGCCTGGTGCCATGAATATCGCTGATGGTCGAGATCAAGCGGGATCACAGCGCGTTTAAGCGCCGGCTAGTGTAGGGTGTCCATAAATCCGCAACATCCTGTCGATAACCTCTGCTCCAACCCGTGCAAGGTTACCGGTAAAGTGCTGCGCTCCCGGCCGGAATCGAACCAAATGGGCTTCAGAGGACTCTGAGTGACATCCCTTTGAAACGGACCGGCTCCAACGACATGGAAAACACCCGACGCAGGAAAGTCGCGGTGCAAAGGTTTGTCAGCCTTAACCCAATGCGCTGAAGAACTCTTTATTCCATGATCAATCCGCTGAAATTCGCCCAACACTTCAAACATCGTGCGTATCTGTTCCTGCCCGCCCTGCTGGCGGCCAGCGCGGTGTTTTTGTCGCTGGAGGCCCGCGAAAGCCGCGCCCAGCCGGTGGATGGCACCCAGACCCTGGTGTTCCTGCGCCATGCGGAAAAACCTGAGGGCGGCCTGGGCCAGCTCAATTGCCAGGGCTTGAACCGCGCCATCGACCTGGCCACCCTGCTGCCGGAAAAATTCGGCAAGGCCGACTACGTGTTTGCCGCCAACCCGACGCGCAATGTCGAGGAAGGCGAACTGGACAACTCCTACAGCTACATCCGCCCCTTGATGACCATCAGCCCCAGCGCGATCAAGCTCGGTTTGCCGGTGAACATCAACTTCTCGGCCAACGACACCAGCGACCTGGCCGAAGAACTGCTCCACGACAAGTACCACAACTCGGTCATCTACACCGCCTGGTCCCACGGCTATCTACCGGAACTGATCAACAAGGTCGCCGGTGAAGCCGTTGGCTCGAAACAGAAGATCAGCGAAGATTGGGAATCCAGTGACTACGACTCGCTGTATGTGCTGACCCTGACCTGGCACAACGGCAAGGCCAGCCTGCAGAGCCACAGCTACAAACAGGGGCTGGACAACGGGCAGCAGACTTGCCCGACTTGAGTGGAGCCTTGAGTCTTGTTGTGCCTCACCGGTCCCCTTCGCGAGCAAGCCCGCTCCCCCAGTGAATCTCGTCGTACACAAAATTTGTGTGCACTGAAGCTCTACTGTGGGAGCGGGCTTGCTCGCGAAGGGGCCGGCTAAACCACCCTCACCGGCGCCGACCGCCCCGCTCGCGCAGGTACTCCAACACCGCCCCACACTCCCCCGCAAACTCGATCCGCGCGCCCTTCTTCTCCCGCTGAAAGGCGTACATCGGGTCGTAATACTCAACCAGCAGCCCTTCGATCCAGGCCCGGTGCAGATCCACCGCGCCACTGCGCGCCTGCTCGGCCAGCGCGTCTTCCATCAGGATCAGCATCCGCTGGTGCCTCTCACCGCCCAGGCGCTTGCGCACATTGTTCAGGCTCGCCAGCAAACGCTCGGAAAACAGCGCAAAGCCTTCATCGCCATGGGCACCGATGAACTCGGCACACAAATCCACCACGTAGTCGCGCAGAATCCGCTCGACCCGCCCGTGCAGGCTGTCTTCGAGCCAGACCATCGGAAACTGCTGCATGCCCTGGTACAGGGGCAGTGGCAGCGCGCAACTACCGACCGCGCGGCTCTCGTCTTCCAGCACGAACTGTTCGATACCGCCGGCGCGTTTTTTCAACACGTCCACGGCCAGGCCGTTTTCAAAGTCGATGTTGGATGGCTGGCCGGTGACGCGCTTGCCGAAACTGGAACCCCGATGGTTGGCATGCCCCTCAAGGTCCAGCCCGTTGTCCAGCTGTGTGAGCACGTCGGTTTTACCGGTGCCGGTCATGCCACCCAATAAAACGAAATCGCACTGGGCGACGGCCTGGTCCATCGTTTCCAGCAGGAAGGTACGCATGGCCTTGTAGCCGCCGCCCACCCGCGGATAGTCGATGCCTGCCTCGTCCTTGAGCCATTGCTGGACGATTTGCGAGCGCAGGCCGCCACGAAAGCAATACAAAAGACCCTCAGGATGAGCCCGGGCAAAATCCGCCCAGGCCTGAATGCGCTCGGCCTTGATGGCGCCGGACACCAATTGATGGCCCAGTTCGATCGCCGCCTGCTGGCCGTGTTGCTTGTAACAGGTGCCAATGCGTTGCCGTTCCAGATCGTTCATCAGCGGCAGGTTGACCACGCCGGGGAACGAGCCCTTGAGAAACTCGACCGGCGCACGCGCATCCATCATAGGCCGATCGTTGAGAAAAATGTCGCGGTAATCGGTGCAGTCGACAGACATCAGGACACCTCGACCGCGTAGCTCTGTCGCTCCACCAGTTCGCCGATCGGCGCCAGCTCCAACCCAAGTTCTGCAGCGACCGCGAGAAACCCGGCGTTACCCTCGGGCGTAACGGCGATCAGCAGGCCACCGCTGGTTTGCGGGTCGCACAACACACGTTTGTGCAGCTCCTGCAGACGCCCGATCTTGCTGGCGTAGCTGTCGTAATTGCGCAGAGTGCCGCCCGGCACGCAGCCCTGGTCCAGGTAATACTCGACGCCCGGCAGGCGCGGTACCCGGTCATACTCGATGCGCGCGGTGAGGCCGCTGCCATCGGCCATTTCCACCAGGTGCCCGAGCAGGCCGAAACCGGTGACATCGGTCATCGCCGTCACGCCCGCAAGCTTGCCGAATCGGCTGCCGGGTTTGTTCAGGGTGCACATCCAGTCCCGGGCCAGTCCTACATCGGCGTTGCGCAATTTGCCTTTCTTCTCGGCCGTGGTGAGGACGCCGATACCCAAAGGCTTGGTCAGGTACAACAGGCAGCCGGCCGTGGCCGTATCGTTGCGCTTCATGTGGCGCTTTTCTACAAGCCCGGTGACGGCCAGGCCGAAGATTGGCTCCGGCGCGTCGATCGAGTGCCCGCCGGCCAGGGGTATCCCCGCCTCGTCACACACCGCGCGCCCACCACGAATCACTTCACGGGCGATCTCAGGCGCCAGCACGTTGACCGGCCAGCCGAGGATGGCGATCGCCATCAAGGGATCGCCGCCCATGGCGTAGATGTCGCTGATTGCATTGGTGGCGGCAATACGGCCGAAATCGAAAGGGTCGTCGACGATCGGCATGAAAAAGTCGGTGGTCGACACCACGCCACGCTCGGCATCGATGGCATACACCGCCGCATCGTCGCGCGAGGCATTGCCCACCCACAATCTCGGATCAAGATTCTGCGCACCGCTGCCGGCCAGAATCACTTCCAGCACCTGGGGGGAAATCTTGCAACCGCAACCAGCGCCATGGCTGTATTGGGTCAGGCGGATCGGCTCGCTCATGGGGCACCTCATTGGGTCAATGGGGCCGATTCTAGCAGAGCCGCCACCTACCCTGTGGGAGTGAGCCTGCTCGCGACCGCGTCATGGCATTCACCGTCCGCCAATCCGAATGAATTTTCCCAACGCCCAACGATCCCTCTATTACAACAGGGAGGAACAAAGGCTCTATGAACAACGCAAAACTGTTCGTCATTGAATACACTCTTCATGGCGTCCCCAAGTCGTTCATCATCCGTCTGGACAAAATGGACAACGCGGAGGCATGGCATTGGGCAAGCTGCGACGCGGGGGTCGGACGTATCCCTCGCTTCGGCCGCGAAAAAGTGCAGAAGACCAGCAAACCGATGGCGGAAAAATTCGGCGTGGAAAACGTCAAGTGGCGGCCGGCCGGTTAGCCCGGCATCGATCAGGATTGGGGGAGCAGCAAATGACACTCGTCAGCAGCCCTGCACATCTGGACTACGGTCTGGATACGTTGTTCGGGCGCATCACCAAAAGCACCGAATGCCGGGTCGGCCTGGAACAGGTCGAAGACGATCCGATGCGCTTCGCGATACGCATTCCAGCGCCATTGCCGGAAGACCTGGAGCAGGCCAAGACAGTGGTGGTGAGGGTCGAAGGGCGACGCCTGGCCGGCACCGTGCGCCATTGCGAACGGCTGGACGACGACAGCCTTAAACTGGAAGTGGAGCCTGACTAGGCTCCACGCTCCGGTGCTGCAAGTGTCAGTGGGCGCACTTGCAGCCTTGATGGGCGCACTCTTCGCCGTGCTCGTGGTGCTTGGCACAGGCTTCACAGCAGTAATGCTTGCCGTGACGCACGATCGGATGTTCACCGAGCTTGCAGTTGCATTTCGGACAGTCACAGGTGCTTTTGTCATCGGTCATGGCGCTGACTCCTTTGGCAGTGGTCGTCGGCGGGCTGGATGAGCAGCCCGTTGTACCAGTGTAGGAGTTGAGGACGCGTCCATTTGACCGTTCAACCCGTGACCCGACTGCTGCTGCGATACATGAACACCAGGGCCAATCCCAGCAGCACCATCGCCAACACCCGGCTGCCCGACAACTCGATTGGCGGATTGCCCAGCCAGCCAAAGTTATCGATCAGCATGCCCATCCCCAGTTGCCCGACGATGACCGCCACGGTCGCCACCGCCGTGCCCACTCGTGGTACCGCACCGACCATGACCATCATGTAGACCACGCCAAACAGCGCCCCGCTGAGTTGCCACTTCGGCACGTCCACCAAGCTCACCGCATGGGCCGGTTCAAAAAACACGATCAGCAACCCCGTCAGCACCGTGCCCACCACGAAGGTCAGCAAACTGCTGCGCAACACACCGACCGTTTCTCCCAGGCGCCCGTTGATCGCCGCCTGCACACTCAGGATCGCCCCGGCCGCCACGACCACCGCCAACAAAATAATCAGACTCATCATCAACCCCGTGCTATCAGGACAAGTGCCGCGACAATCAGCAGCAAAGCCAGCCAGCGCTCAGCGTTGACCTTCTTGCGGGTGGTGCCAAACCAGCCGAAATGGTCGATCAGCACACTTTTTCCGACCTGCCCGGACAGAATGGCAATCATGGTCATCGCAATACCGATGTGCGGAGTTGCCAGCGTCAGCACCACCACGTAGACAGGCCCAAGAAAACCACCGATCAACTGCCAGCGCGGTAATTCGCCCAGGGCCGGGCCCTGTTGCGGGCCGCTGAGCAGCAACAGGAAAAACAGAATCGCCGAGCCGACGCCAAAAATGCTCAAGGTCGCCCACAGGTGACCGACCTGAACGCCCAACGGCCCCAACAAACCGGCCTCCACGGACAGTCCCATGCCTGCCAGGACTACCAGGGGCAGCAGTAACAACCGCAGCCCCGGCCGGCTGCCCGGTGCCGCTGCAGCAACGTCATTGTCGAGTGAGGAAACGCGCACGATAAAACTCCATTCGAGAAAACATGGCGCGCATTATCGATTGGCATGTCTGTGCGATAAATGGGAGCATCCAGACAACACTTTTGCGTAAATCGCACAGCAGGATTCAACATGCAAGGCCTCAACGAACTGGGATTCAAGGCACTCCGGCTGTTTGTCGCGGTGCTCGATCACGGCAGCTTTTCCGAAGTCGCCCGCCGCGAGGGCCTGGCGCCCTCTTCGATTTCCCGCCAGATCCAGTTGATGGAGCAGGCCCTGGGCCAACAGTTGCTATACCGCCACACGCGCGCCGTCACGCCCACCGAGGCCGGACGACTGCTGGGTGAACACGCGCGATTGGTGCTGGTGCAACTGGAGGAAGCCGAACAGGCGCTGCAGGAACAGCAAAGCGAGCCCAGCGGACTGGTGCGGATCAACGCGCCAGTGGTGTTCGGCCAGCGGCACCTGTCCCCATGGCTGGGACAGTTGTGCGCGCGCTATCCAAAACTGCAGCTGGACATCCAACAGACCGACAGCTACGTCTCTCCCTTGCAGGAAGGCGCCGACCTGCTGTTTCGCATTGGCCCAATGCATGACTCCAGCATGCAGGGGCGGATCCTCGCGCCCCAGCGCTTTCAGGTCGCGGCGAGCCCGGCGTACCTGCAACGCCACGGCACACCACAACATCCCGACGATCTCGCCGCGCATCAGTGCCTGGCCTACAAAGGGGTGGCGGGCCTGCAGCGCTGGTTTTTCCGCAAAGGCCAGCTGCCATGGACACCCTGGTCGGTGAAAGGGCCGATCACCGGCAACCACGCCGACAGCCTGACCCAGGCCGCCGAACAAGGCCTGGGACTGGTGATGTTTCCGTCGTGGTTGATCGGCGAAGCGGTGCGCAACGGCACGCTGGTCCCGGTGCTGGGTGACTATCAGGTGTCCAACAGCCTCGAGCCGCAACAGATCGCCGTGCTCTGGCCGGGCAGTCGGCGCCTGTCGGTGAAAGTCAGGACGGTGATCGACTTTTTTGTCGAATGTTTTGGCGAAGTCCCCTATTGGGACCTGTAGGAGCCGGCTTGCTGGCGATGCGACGGTGGCCGTTACGCCGCCATCGCTAAGGTCTGTGACGTCAGAGCACCATCGCCGCTATCCAGCCAAACACCAGCAACGGCAGGTTGTAGTGCAGGAAGGTCGGGACCACGGTGTCCCAGATGTGGTGATGCTGACCGTCGATGTTCAGGCCAGAGGTCGGCCCCAGGGTTGAATCCGAAGCCGGCGAACCGGCGTCGCCCAATGCACCCGCGGTACCGACGATGCTGACGATGGCGATCGGACTGAAACCCAGCTGCACGCACAGGGGTACGAAAATCACCGCCAGGATCGGCACGGTGGAAAACGACGAACCGATGCCCATGGTCACCAACAGCCCGACCAGCAACATCAGCAAGGCGCCGACGGCTTTGCTGTGGCCGATCCACGCGGCCGAGGCTTCGACCAGCGTCTGCACTTGGCCGGTGGCCTTGATCACTTCGCCAAAGCCGGACGCGGCGATCATGATGAAACCGATCATTGCCATCATCTTCATGCCTTCGGTGAACAGGTCATCGGTGTCCCGCCACTTGACGATGCCCGACACCGAAAAAATCAGGAAACCCACCAACGCGCCGATGATCATCGAATCCAGCAACAGCTGAATGATGAACGCCGCGGCAATGGCCACGCCGGCAACCAGCAGGCTCAGCGGGTTGTACTGCACCGCGACCTGCTCGACCTGTTCAATCTTCGCCAGGTCGTAGACGCGCTTCTTGCGGTAACTGACAAAGGCGATCAACAGGCCGACTGCCATGCCCAGTGCCGGGATACCCATGGCGTGAGTCACGTTGATGCCGCTGATATCGACGCCGCTGCGGGCGACGTTGGCCAGCAGGATTTCATTCAGGAAGATGTTGCCGAAGCCCACCGGCAGGAACATGTACGGGGTGATCAGGCCGAAGGTCATGACGCAGGCGATCAGCCGGCGATCGAGCTGCAGCTTGGTCAACACATACAGAAGCGGCGGCACCAGCAACGGAATGAACGCGATATGGATCGGCAGGATGTTCTGGGACGCGATGGCCACGACCCACAACAGGCCGATCAGCAACCATTTGACCTGGCCACCGCCATTGGCATGCTGGCGATCGACCATCGCCAGGGCCTTGTCGGCCAAGGCATGGGCCAGGCCGGACTTGGCAATCGCCACCGCAAACGCGCCAAGCAACGCATAGGACAACGCCACTGTTGCCCCACCGCCCAGGCCGCTGTTGAACGCCTTGAGGGTCGCGTCGATGCCCAGGCCACCGGTCAGGCCACCCACCAGCGCCCCTACGATCAGCGCGATCACCACATGCACGCGGGACAGGCTGAGTATCAGCATGATGCCGACCGCGGCAATTACTGCATTCATTGTCGTTACCTCTGGGCAAGCGAAAAGAGTCCGGCCGGCAGTCTGCGGGAGCCGCCAACGGATAAAGAAATGGGTTTTATTAGAGGGCGCGCACTTTGCCGGACGGCTGCCGCCTTGTCAAAGCCAACACCCCCGGTTCGATATTTTTTGGGCGGCATAAAGAAAGCCCGATCACGGCCGTTACAGAGCAAAGTCGCAGATATTTATCGAATAAGGACGCCTCCATGTCGCTCAGACAACTTTCCATTCAATGGAAAATCACCCTGTTGGCCGGGTTGTGCCTGGCGGCCATCGTGACCCTGCTGGTGGGTCTTTCGCTGTATCGCATGGAGCACAGCTCCGCGCTGGTGAAAACCTCGAGCATGGAGATGCTGACCGAAGCGGCCCAGGCGCGAATCGAGTCGCAGGCTGAAAACCAGGCGCTGATGATTCGCCAGCAGTTCATGGACGCCTATCAATATGGCCACGGTTTTTCGCGCCAGGTGTTGTTTCTGCGCGAGCAGGCGGAAAAACGCTTCCTCGATGCCTTCGACCTGCGCGAAGACCTGACCCGCCAGGTGAAATCGGCCCTGCAAGCCAACCCCGACCTGCTCGGCCTGTCCCTGGTGTTCGAACCCAATGCACTGGACGGCAAGGACGAACTGTTCAGCGGCCAGGCCGAACTTGGGAGCAACGACAAGGGCCGTTTCGCCCTCTATTGGTCGCAGCCGACCCCGGGCAAGGTGACCTCCATGGCGCTGCCCGAAAGTGACATGGCCGACACCAGCACCGGCCCCAGCGGCGAACCGGCCAACGCCTGGTTCACCTGCCCGCGCGCACGCCTCACGCCCTGCGTGATCGAACCCTACTTCTATGTGATCGACGGCCAGAACGTGCTGATGACCAGCATCGTTTTCCCGTTGATGGTCAACGGCAAGGTCATCGCTTCGCTGTCGGTGGACATCAATCTCAACAGCCTGCAGGCGATCAGCCAGAGCGCGAGCAAAAAACTGTATGACGGCCAGACCAACGTCAGTATCGTCAGCCCGGCCGGCCTGCTCGCCGGTTACAGCCTGGACGCCAGCAAACTCAGCCAGCGCCTGGAAGCCGTGGACACCGATACCGGCGCCGAGCTGATGCGCATGCTCGCCGCCAGCAGCAAGACTTCCAGCCTGCACAGCCATCAGCAATTGAAAGTGCTGGCGCCGTTCCAGCCGATCCCCGGCGGCAAAGCCTGGGGCGTGTTACTCGACGTGCCGGAACAAGTCCTGGTCGGCCCGGCCGAGGCCCTGAAGAAACAACTGGATGACAGCAACACCACCGGCACCCTGACCGAACTCGGCCTGGGCATCCTTGCCGCGCTGCTTGGCTTGCTGCTGTTGTGGTTGATGGCGCGCAGCGTGACCCGACCGATCCTCGGCGTGGCGCACATGCTCCAGGACATCGCCAGCGGCGAAGGTGACCTGACCCGCCGCCTGGCCTATGACAAACAGGATGAGCTGGGCCAACTGGCGGGCTGGTTCAACCGTTTCCTCGACAAGCTGCAACCGATCATCGCCGAGGTCAAACGCTCGGTGCAGGACGCCCGCGGCACGGCGGACCAGTCGTCCGCCATCGCCACCCAGACCAGCGCTGGCATGGAGCAACAATACCGCCAGGTGGACCAGGTCGCGACCGCCTCCCACGAAATGAGTGCCACCGCCCAGGACGTCGCACGCAGCGCCGCCCAGGCGGCACAAGCGGCGCGCGATGCCGACCAGGCCACCCGCCAGGGCCTGACCGTGATCGACCGCACCACCACGAGCATCGACAACCTCGCCGCCGACATGAGCGCAGCGATGGTCCAGGTTGAAGGCCTGGCGGCCAACAGCGAGAAAATCGGCTCGGTACTGGAAGTGATCCGCGCCATTGCCGAACAGACCAACCTGCTGGCCCTCAATGCCGCCATCGAAGCTGCCCGTGCCGGTGAAGCCGGGCGCGGCTTCGCCGTGGTCGCCGATGAAGTGCGCAACCTGGCGCGCCGCACCCAGGAGTCGGTGGAAGAAACCCGCGTGGTCATCGAGCAACTGCAAAGCGGTACCCAGGACGTGGTCGGCTCGATGGGCAACAGCCACCGCCAGGCCCAGGACAGCGTCGAACAGGTGGGCCAGGCCGTGACGGCGCTGCAGCAGATCGGCGACGCGGTCACCGTGATCAGCGACATGAACCTGCAGATCGCCAGCGCCGCCGAAGAGCAAAGCGCCGTGGCCGAGGAAATCAACCACAACGTGGCGACCATCCGCGACGTCACCGAGTCGCTGTCGGGGCAGGCCAATGAGTCGGCGCGGGTGAGCCAGTCACTAAACCGCTTGGCCAATCAACAGCAGAGCCTGATGGACCAGTTCCGCGTCTGATCAACACACCGATCAACTGTGGGAGCGGGCTTGCTCGCGAAGGCGTCGTGTCAGTCGATAGCTATGTTGACTGACACGACGCCTTCGCGAGCAAGCCCGCTCCCACAGGTGTATTTGTCGTCCATGAGATTACAGCGATGGTCAGTTCCCCGGAACCTGCGCGGCGTTTCGGCATCCTATCTAGCGATACCGCGCCCCTCCATTCAAACAGCCGTTTTGCGGTTGTTGCCACTGGGGCCATCGATACACCTACATGCCCTTGAGTGGCTGTCAGCGCTCGGGTAATGTCATCAGACCCATAGGACAGAGCACGCCCATGACTTCCAAGCTGGAACAACTCAAACAGATGACCACCGTGGTTGCCGACACCGGCGACTTCGAAGCAATCGCTCGCGTCAAGCCCGTGGACGCCACCACCAACCCTTCCCTGCTGCTCAAGGCAGCGGCCATTCCTGCTTATGCCGAACTGCTCAACGCTTGCGTCGCCGACTGCAAGGGCGATGTGGGCCTGGCCAGCGACCGCTTTGGCGTCGCGGTCGGACAGGAAATCCTCAAGGTGATTCCAGGCCGCATTTCCACCGAAGTGGATGCACGCCTGTCGTTCGACACTGACGCCGTATTGAAGCGCGCGCACCGTCTGATCGAGCTGTACGAAAAGGCCGGCATCGGCCGCGACCGGGTGCTGATCAAGATCGCCTCCACCTGGGAAGGCATTCGCGCTGCCGAGATCCTGGAAAAGGAAGGCATCCAGACCAACCTGACCCTGCTGTTCTCGTTCGCCCAGGCAGCTGCCTGCGCCGACGCCGGGGTGTTCCTGATTTCGCCGTTCGTGGGCCGCATCTACGACTGGTACAAGAAAGCCAACGGTAACGACTACGTCGGCGCGGACGATCCGGGCGTGCAGTCGGTGACCCGCATCTACAACTACTACAAGGCCAATGACTACAAGACCGTGGTCATGGGCGCAAGCTTCCGCAACCTCGGCCAGATCGAGCAATTGGCGGGTTGCGACCGCCTGACCATCAGCCCGGACCTGATCGACAAGCTGGCGGCGGACACCGGCAAGCTGGAACGCAAACTGGCCCCGGGCAGCGCCGGTGAAGCGCGCCTGAACCTCAATGAAGCGCAGTTCCGCTGGCTGTCCAACGAGGACGCCATGGCCACCGAGAAACTGGCCGAGGGCATCCGCCAGTTCGCCCGGGACCAGGAGAAGCTGGAGGCGCTGTTGCAGGCCAAGCTGTAATCCGGATCGGTGAAATGCAAAAAGGGCGAACCTTGTTGGGTTCGCCCTTTTTTATGCAGTCTGTGCTCAGTCTCGCATAACCCATTGTAGGAGCTGGCTTGCCAGCGAAGGCGTCAGCAGGGTCGCCGCTGCGCCTGAGAAATCAATGCCGCTCCAGCGCATTCACCAGGTCATGAAAGGCTTCACGATTGGAGTCGTTCAAGCCCATGAGGATCTTGTGCGCTTCCAGCACCTTGATCCGCACCACCTCTTCCGACTGATCCTGATCAGGCAGGTCGTCCAGGCATTCCGGGCATGGCACCGGCTGGTCGACGATGTTGAACACCTGCTCGAACCCCATCGACTGCAACAGACGGGTGATGTCTTCGTGGGTGGTGACAACGGTGGGCAGCAGCCCGACCTTCTGCCGCGACAGGATCGACAGTTTGGCCAGCAGGCCCAGGGTCGTGCTGTCGATGCTGCGGGTTTCGGTCAGGTCGATCACGATCGCGTTGAAATTCAACGCGGTGAAGATCCGATCAATAGTCGCATCCAACGCCGAACACAGGGTCAGGCGAACTTCACCGACGAATTTCAGGACAAAGGTGCCGTCCTGCTCGGCGAACTGGATTCTACCGGTACTCATCAAAGATTCCTGCTCAACACCAACAGGGCGATATCATCCGGCATCTCCCCTAGCGTGGCCAATCCAAAAACCTGCCGCAGGCCATCCAGGCTGCCGCCCGCCGCCTTGACCCGTTCGGGCAACGCAGCTTCTTTTTCTTTGAGTGTGGGTTCTGGCAAAAGATCCAGAATGCCATCAGACATCAGCGTCAGGCTGAACGTCGGCGGCAATTCCAGCACGTGATCTTCATAGGTGGCTTCATTGAAGAGGCCTACCGGCAGACCACGCCCTTCCAGGTAACGAACACTGTCGGGTGTGTACAACACTGGCAACGGCAGATGACCACCGATGCTATAGGTCAACAAACCTGTCTCCTCGTCGATGACTCCACCGACCATTGTGACGTGTTTACCCAGCTTACAACTGATCAGGCCCCGGTTGATATGCCCAAGGACTTCTGACGGCTTGAATTCCGGCAAGGTGCCGTTGCGCTTGGACTCGAACAACAGGCGCGTGGTCATGAACTTCAACAGCACGGTGACGAAGGCTGAAGAGGCGCCATGACCGGAAACATCCGCCAGGTAGAACGCCACCCGACGCTCGTCGACCCGGAAATAGTCGACAAAATCACCCGACAGGTACAGCGACGGAATGATCTGGTGGGCAAACTTGAAGTCGTCGATAGCCCAGGGACTGACCGGCAGCATGTTCATCTGCACCTGGCGACCGGCGTTCTGGTCTTCCTGGAGCAGGTTCAGGCTGGTGGCGAGCTCGCGGTTGGCCTTCTCCAGCTTCTCGCGGTAGCGCTGGTTTTCCATCAGCAGGCGCGCGCGATCCAGGGCCCGACGCACCGAGTGCTCGAGCACGGCCAGATCTTCGAGAGGCTTGATCAGGTAGTCCGCCGCACCCAGGCGCAAGGCCTCGACCGCGTCGTTCATGACGCCGGCACCCGACACCACGATCACCGGCGTTTGCGGCGACAGTTCGGTGACCTGGCGGATGAGTTCGAGCCCGCCCATCTGTGGCATGCGCAGATCGCAGATGACCAAGTCGGGCTTGTCTTGCTCGAATACCTGAAGACCCTGCTGGCCATTGCTGGCCTGCAAGACGCTGAAACCACTGTCTTCCAAATAGGCCGCGAGGCTCGCGCGCACTACTTCGTCATCATCGATTATCAGCAGCGTGGCACTGGTTTTTGGCATGTGGGCAAACGGCGCCAGAATTAGGTTGGCGTAGCGGCTCGGATTTTGGCCCGGCTCTGACTACTGGATTCGCTTTCTAGCCTCTCTGCTGCACTGTTTTCGAGCAATTGCCCGATCCACACGTACACCAGAGGTGCCCTTCTAAGGCGCAGACGGTACTCCCATCCGCGAGGCGTTTCAAGCTCACACCGATGGTCGCTTGACGCCGACAGTTTTCAAATCACCGGGAGTTATAAGAACCTGCAAAACCGAAACCCAATGTTAGGTCGCGCACAGCGATAAAAACGAACAAGGCGGCTCGATGGCCGCCTTGTCTTTACCGCTCGAAATCAGAAATCGTCTTCGACCTGGCCGTCTTTCACCTTGAATTCGCGGTTCTGCAGGTAGGCATTACGGATGAAGGTGTACTTGTCGCCGGTGATCAGCTTCTCGGAGGACAGCAGGCTCGCCCGGGTATCGACAATGTTCAGGCCGAAGATCGAGTTACGCACCGGCACATCGTTGATGTAGCGGTACGGGCCGGTGTAGCCGTCAACGTACTTCGAAGGCGCATCCCGCAGCGTGCTTGGGCCAAGCAGCGGCAGCATCACATAGGGACCGCTACCTACGCCCCAGTAACCCAGGGTCTGGCCGAAGTCTTCATCGTTGCGCTGCAGGCCCATCTTTGTACCCACGTCGAAGAAGCCCAGCAGGCCGAAGGTGGTGTTGAAGAGCAGGCGCGCGGTGTCGACACCCGCCGCATGGGGTTTGACCTGCAGGATGTTGTTGGCGAGGTTGGTCACATCGCCGACATTGCGAAACATGTTGTGGATGCCATCTTCAAAAAACTGTGGCGTCACGAACTGATAGCCCTGGGCCAGGGGTTTCAAGGCATAGGTATCGACGAAATCGTTGAACTGGAAGATCGGACGATTGATGCCTTCCCAAGGATCATCTTCCGAGGCGGCCTGGGCGGCAAACGGAACCAGCAGCGCACTGGCGCACACACAAAGCCGAGCGAGAGGATTGCTCCAGCGCATAGAAAAACTCCTTGGACTGTACCGTCACCGGGCGCTTGGCCCGGCGCAAAGACCGCAGTATAAGACGGATCGGCCACTTTAGGCAGCATAGGGCCCGCTCCCCGTGCTGCGCGAGCGATTCACCCCAGTGTCACTCAACTGTCACCGTCGCCCCTTAGCCTTGAGGCTATTTCAGGGACGTTGACATGCCGCACGCCGAAATCACCCCGCAAACCGCGCCCAACCTGACTGCCGTGCTGTTCGGCCTGAGTGGTTGCCTGGTGGATTTCGGCGCCTGTACGCGCCTGCAGGGCGACCCTGGCGCCGCCCACGCCGAGGCCACCCCCGGCGCCCTGGACAGCCTGCACAGCTTGCAGCGCCAGCAGATCCCCTGCGCCTGGCTCGATGAGCTGCCTCCCTCGACCAGCCATGCCTTGGCGATCGGCCTGCCGCAATGGATCAAGCCTTCGCCGCCCCTGCAGCCGCTGCAACAGCTTGCAACAATCAAACCCTGGCCGGCACCGGATGCCTGCTGGCAAGCCTTGATGGCCCTGGACATCGAACGCCTGGATGGCTGCGTACTGGTCAGCGGCGAGCCGCGACTGCTGCAATCGGGCCTCAATGCCGGGTTGTGGACCATCGGCCTGGCCTCCTGCGGCTCCCTCTGCGGGCTGTCCCCAGCGCAATGGCAGGCATTGTCCGCGCAGGAGCGCGACATCAAGCGTAGCAAGGCCACGGTGCAGCTGTTCAGCCTGGGCGTGCATTCGGTGATCGATCACCTCGGTGAGCTCGACACCTGCCTGGCAGACATCAGCTTGCGTCGGCTGAAGGGCGAAAAGCCCTGACAGAGATCATGCAGTGTTCGCGCGAGTGGATTAATCTTAAGGTAAGCCATAGACCTTTGGCGCGCCGTCGCGGTCTATGCCAGTGCCTATCGATAAAAGGAAGAACGCCATGTCTGCCCGCGAACTGCAAGACCAGCTCAATGCCCTGCGCGAGCAATTGGACAAGAATCCTCCGCTGACCGACGTCGAGCGTGAGGACCTGCACAACCTGATGCAACAGATCGAATTTGAGCTGGAACTGGAAACCAAGACCCAGGACGTCAACCTCGTCGATAACGTCAACCTGGCCGTCGAACGCTTCGAACTCGAACATCCGACCCTCTCCGACGCCCTGCGCCGGATTGGCACGGCCCTGTACAGCATGGGGATCTGATTGCCCCGCCATACAAAAAAGCCCTGCCAGCACTGGCAGGGCTTTTTCATTTCTACACGTTGAAACACCGTCCACTGTGGGAGCGAGCCTGCTCGCTCCCACATTGGATATCGCACATTCTGGATTTTTATTGACGAACCAGGCGGTGGTTCGGCAACTGCACTTCTTCAGTACTGCGATACGGGTTGATATCCAACCCGCCCCGCCGCACATACCGTGCATACACCGTCAGTTTTTCCGGCTTCAGCAACCGCTGCAAATCAAGGAAAATCCGCTCCACGCACTGCTCATGGAAGTCCGAGTGCTGGCGGAAGCTGACGATGTATTCGAGCAGGCTCGCGTGATCCAGCGCCGCGCCACGGTACTCCACCGCCACACTGCCCCAGTCCGGCTGGCTGGTGACCGGGCAATTGGACTTGAGCAAATGGCTGTGCACGCTCTCCTCGACAATGCGCGAGTCATCGCAACGCAGCAGTTCCGGACGCGGGTGCTCGTAGTTGCTGACGCTGATGTCCAGGTCGTCAATGCACACACCCGGCAACGCCACTACACCTTCGGCCTCGACCTCTTTCAGGCTGCGGATGCGCACGCCCACGGTCTTGCCGGCGGCGGCCGACAGGTCTTTGGCCAGGGTGGCTTCAAGGCTGGCGGTGTCGGCAAACGGCGTCTGGTTCAAGGAGTTGAGGTAGAGCTTGAACGACTTGGATTCGATGATGTTCGGCGAATCCGCCGGAATGCTGAACTCGCCGATCGCCACCACCGGCTTGCCCGACGGCAACAACCACGACAGTTCGAAGCAGTTCCAGAAATCCACGCCTTTATACGGCAGGGTTTGCGCCGTCAGGCCCAGCTCGGCCCATTTCGCGGTGCGCGGGATCGGGAATAGCAGGGACGGTGTGTAAGTGGCGATGTATTCGCTGGATTTGCCCAGCGGCGAGTGTTCGGCTGCGGGATGCATGGCGGAAACCTGACTGAAGAATCAGCGGATTCTACCAGCCTTTGCCGCAGCCTTTGAGTGCTTACTGACTGACAGTCAACTTGCCCACCATGCCAGCCTGGTAATGACCAGGAATGTTGCAGGCAAATTCAAGGCGGGTGGCCTCGCTGAAAGTCCAGGTCAGCTCGGCGGTCTTGCCCGGCGCCACCAGCACGCTGTTGGGGTCGTCGTGTTGCATGGCATGCCCCATTCCGGCCATGGCGCTGTGGTCCATTGCCTGCATGCCGGTAGGCGTGAGCATGCCGTGTTCCTGCATCTGCAGCATTTCCTGCTGGTGCCGGGCATGCATCGCCGCATCGCCGAGGTTGAATTCGTGCAGCAACTGGCCTTTATTGACCAGCACGAAGCGCACCGTTTCCCCGGCCTTGATCTCGATCGACTTGGGAGTGAACGTCATGTCAGCCATGTCCACCTCGATGCTGCGGGTCGCCTTGGCAGCCGGTGCCGGCTGACCGAAATCCCAGGTTTGCGCAGGGGACGCCGACACCGGCGAACTCAGCGCCAACAGACAGCTGGCCAACAACAGGGATTTGCGCAAAAACATCGACGTACTCCAACAAGATTAAGGTTCAGCCTGTGGAAAACTCTAAACTGCTACCGCTGCCCGTTACCTGACAACCAGATTACAACTTTGTCAGCAAGGCCCGTAGCCTTGTCGCCCACGGTATAACGCTGTCGTTCCCTTTAGCCCGAGTCGCCCATGAAACTGCTGATCGTCGAAGACCAACCGAAAACCGGCCAATACCTGCGCCAGGGCCTGACCGAGGCGGGATTCACCACGGAACTGGTGGCCGACGGCAGCACCGGCCAGCAACTGGCGCTGAGTGGCGGCTATGCCCTGTTGATTCTCGACGTGATGCTGCCCGGGCGCGATGGCTGGCAGATCCTGCAAGCGGTGCGCAATGCCGGCCTCGACACGCCGGTACTGTTCCTGACTGCCCGGGACGCCGTGGAAGACCGGGTACACGGCCTGGAACTCGGCGCCGACGATTACCTGGTCAAGCCGTTCGCCTTCTCCGAGCTACTCGCCCGGGTCCGCAGCCTGTTGCGCCGTGGCAGTACCCCGCCCCAGGAAACCAGCCTGCAACTGGCCGACCTGCGCCTGGACCTGATCCGCCGCCGGGTCGAGCGCAGCGGCCAGCGCATCGACCTGACGGCCAAGGAGTTCGCCCTGCTGGAAATGCTCCTGCGCCGCCACGGCGAAGTCCTGCCCAAATCACTGATCGCGTCCCAGGTCTGGGACATGAATTTCGACAGCGAAACCAACGTCATCGAAGTCGCGATCCGCCGCTTGCGCCTGAAGATCGACGACGAGTTCCCGAACAAACTGATCCACACCGTGCGCGGCATGGGCTACGTACTTGAAGAGCGCCAGCCCTGATGCGCCGGCTGTCCTTGAGCGCTCGCCTGGCCCTGCTGTTCGCCGCTTGCACCGCCGTGGTCTCGATGTTCGCCGGCGTGCTGTTCAGCCGCGCCAGCGAGGCGCACTTCATCGAGCTCGATCAACAGTTGCTGGACGCCAGGCTGATCGGGCTGCGACGGGCGTTGCCGGACATTCAGTCAAGCGACCGTGAAACCCGGCTGGCCGACGAATTGAGCCAACAGTCCGATCTGTCTCTGCGCATCAGTGGCAGCGACGGTCGCCGCTGGTATGACAGCTCCCCGCGCCTGCCGCAGACATTGCCGCGCCAGCCCGGCTTGTCCACGGTGAGTCACGACGGCACCGATTACCGCGTGCTGAACGCGCCGCTGTTCCTCGACAAGCCCGATTCGCCGCAACTGACCCTGCTGCTGGACATCACCCATCACCAGCATTTTCTGCAGCGCATGCAACACCTGATCTGGCTGACGGTCAGCCTGTCCGCCCTGGCGACTGCCCTGCTCGGTGCTTGGGCGGCCCGCAGCGGCCTGCGACCATTGCGCCGCATGAGCGCGGTCGCGCGCGGGGTCTCGGCGCAATCGCTGAACGCACGCCTGCCGGAAGAAAACATGCCGCCGGAACTTGCCGAAATGGCCCACCACTTCAACGCCATGCTCGGGCGCCTCGACGACTCTTTCCAGCGGCTCTCGGCCTTCTCCGCCGACATCGCCCATGAGCTACGCACGCCGCTGTCGAACCTGCTGACCCACACCCAGGTCACCCTCACTCGAGAACGGCCCCTTGAGGATTACCGCGAGGCGCTGCACAGCAACCTCGAAGAGCTGCAATGGATGGCGCAACTGGTCAACGACATGCTGTACCTGGCCAAAGCCGACCACGGCCTGCTGATGCCCAAGCGCGAACCGCTGGCACTGGCGGAGGAAGTGGATGTGTTGCTGGAGTTTTTTGCGCCGCTGGCCGAGGACGCGCGGGTGACGCTCAAGCGCGACGGGCACGCTCGCCTGCAAGGCGACCGCAGCATGCTGCGTCGGGCGCTGTCTAATTTGCTGGACAATGCGTTGCGGTTTACCCCGGCCGGGGGGGAGGTGCGGGTGCGGATTATCGATCGGGTCGATGGCTTGAGGCTGACAGTGGAAAATAGCGGTGACGGGATTTCAGCGGATTTGCTGCCGCGGCTGTTTGACCGTTTTTACCGGGCCGATCCGGCGCGCCATGAGGGCAGCAGTGAGCATGCGGGGTTGGGATTGGCGATTACCCAGTCGATTGTCCGTGCCCATGGCGGGCAGATTCGGTGTGAGTCGGCTGATGGGTGGACGCGGTTTGTGATTGAGCTGCCCAAGGGAGATTGAGGCCGGCAGGTCCGGCCCCTTCGCGAGCAGGCTCGCTCCCACATTGGATTTGTGAGCACAGCAGATCCAATGTGGGAGCGGGCTTGCTCGCGAAAGCGGTGTTACGAATACCGCAACGCGTGAGCCGGCTCGATCTTCGCCGCGCGCCATGCCGGATAAACCGTGGCCAGGAAGCTCATGACAAACCCTGCCGTGCAGATCAGCGCGACGTCTGCGCCCTGCAATTCAGACGGCAGGTTGCTGACGAAATACACATCGGAACTGAAGATGTGCTGCCCGCTGACCCGCTCTACCCAACCCACCATCGCGCTGACGTTCAACGCCGCAATCACCCCCAGCACGCCACCGATCAAGGTGCCGACGATCCCGATCACGGTGCCCTGCACGATGAAGATCGCCATGATCTGCCGAGGCGTGGCGCCGATGGTGCGCAAAATCGCGATGTCCGCGCCCTTGTCGTTCACGACCATGATCAGGGTCGCGATGATATTGAACGCCGCCACCGCGACAATCATCAGCAACAACAGGCCGATCATGGTTTTTTCCATCTTCATCGCACTGAACAGGCTGCCCTGGGTGTGGGTCCAGTCGTCAGCCTTGTAGGCACCGCCCAAGCCACTGGCGATGTTGCTCGACACTTGCGGCGCGGCGTACAGGTCCTTCACCGCCAGGCGCACGCTTTGCACCTGGTTCGGCGCCCAATGCTGCATCGCCGCGGCATCGGCCATGTGGATCAGCGCCATCGAACCGTCCAGCTCGGCACCGACCTTGAACACCCCGACCACGTTCAGCCGCTGCATGCGCGGGGTGATGCCCCCCGGCGCATTGCTGACTTCCGGCACGATCAGGGTGATCTTGTCACCGACATTCAGGCGAAACCGCCGCGCCGTGATCTCGCCGATCACCACGCCAAACTCACCCGGTTTCAAGGCATCCAGGCGCCCCTGGACGATATGCTGGGCAACGATCGACACCTTCCCTTCCAGCGCCGGATCGACGCCGCTGACCTGGATCGGCTGCATCGTGCCCTTGTAGGACAGCATGCCTTCCATCTCGGTGAACGGCACGGCGGCCGTCACTTGCGGGTTTTTCATCGCGGCGGCCGCCACGGGCTGCCAGTCATCGATGGGATTGACCCCGACGATGGTCGCGTGCGGGACCATGCCGAGGATGCGTGAGCTCATTTCGCGCTGGAAGCCGTTCATCACCGACAGCACCACGATCATCGCCAGCACGCCCAGGGCGAGGCCGATCATCGAGGTCATCGAGATGAAGGAAACGAAGCGATTGCGGCGCTTGGCGCGGGTATAGCGCGTGCCGATAAAGATCGATAACGGTCTGAACATTCGCTGGGGCACCGTATGAAAATAAAAGACCCGACGGGCTTTTCAGCGCCGTCGGGTGGCAAGCGGTCAGATAGGCGTCAGGCAACCTTCCTGCAAGTGCAGGACGCGGTCCATCTGGCGAGCCAGGTTCATGTCGTGGGTCACCACCAGGAACGCGGTGCGCATCGAGGTGCTGAGTTCCAGCATCAAGTCCTGGATGCCCTGGGCGGTGTGGGAGTCGAGGTTGCCGGTCGGCTCGTCGAGCATCACAAGGCCTGGATTGTTCACCAGGGCGCGGGCGATGGCCACACGCTGGCGCTCGCCACCGGACAATTCCGCCGGCTTGTGCTCCAGGCGATGGCCCAGCCCTACCCGCGTCAGCAACGCCGTGGCACGTTTACGCGCCTCGGGGATCGCGGTCTTGCCGATCAGCAACGGCATGCAGACGTTTTCCAGGGCGGTGAATTCCGGCAGCAGGTGGTGAAACTGGTACACGAAGCCCAGGGCGCGGTTACGCAGCAACCCGCGCTTCTTTTCGCTCAATGCCGACAGCTCTTCGCCGTCGAGCCAGACGCTGCCCTTGGTCGGCGTATCGAGGCCGCCCAGCAGGTTGAGCAAGGTACTCTTGCCCGAGCCCGACTTGCCGACAATCGCCACACGCTCGCCCGGGTGCAACTCCAGTTGCAGGCCCGCCAACACTTCAACCGACTCCGGGCCTTCCTCGTAGGACTTGCCCAGGCTGCGGCAGCTCAAGATTGCTTTATCACTCATGCCCGACTCACTCATAACGTAACGCCTCCGCCGGCTGGGTGCGCGCGGCACGCCAGGCGGGATACAGGGTGGCGAGGAAACTCAGGACCAACGCCGCGCAGCAGACCATCAGGACATCCTGGCTCTGCACCTGCGACGGCAGGTAATCGATGAAATACACGTCGGCGTTGAGAAACTTGTGGCCGATCAGGCCTTCAAGCGCCGAGATGGCCGCGCTGACATTGAGCGCGGCGAAAATCCCGACCACCGCGCCGATGGCCGTGCCGACCACGCCGATCACCGTACCCTGGACCATGAAGGTGCGCATGATCGTGCCCGGCGTGGCGCCGAGGGTACGCAGGATCGCGATGTCGCTCTTCTTGTCGTTCACCACCATCACCAGCGTGGAAATGATGTTGAACGCAGCGACCGCGACGATCAGCAGCAACAACAGGCCGATCATGGCTTTTTCCATGCGGATCGCCTGATACAGGTTGCCGTGGGTGCGGGTCCAGTCGCGGGCGTAGAAATGGTCTTCGCCCAGCTCGCGGGCGATGCTCCACGCCGTGCGCGGAGCCTGGAACAGGTCGTCGAACTTCAGCCGCAGGCCCTGCACCTGATCCGGCTTCCAGCGATGCAACCGCGCCAGATCCTGCAGGTTGGTGACGCCCAGGTAACCATCGAGCTCGCCGGCGCCGACATGGAAAATGCCGACCACGGTAAAGCGCTTCATGCGCGGGAACATCCCGGCGGGGGTCACGGTGACTTCCGGCGCCACGAACGTCAGCTTGTCGCCCACGGCCGCACCGAGCTTGGCCGCCGCCTTGTCGCCGATGACGATACCGAACTCGCCCGGCACCAGGTCGTCAAGTTTGCCCTGGGTCATGAAGTTGTCGATGATCGACACCTGGCGTTCCTGCGCCGGGTCGATGGCATTGAGCAGGATCTTGTTGACCTTGCCGTTGTTGGTCAGCAAACCCTGCATCTGCGTGAACGGTGCTACAGCCGTCACCTGCGGGTTCTGCTTGACCTTGGCGGCCAGGCCTTGCCAATCGCTGATCGGCTCGCCGGACTCGATGGTCGCGTGGGGCACCATGCCCAGCACACGGGTGCGCATCTCATGATCGAAGCCGTTCATGACCGACAGCACCACGATCATCACGACCACGCCGAGGGCGAGTCCGATCATCGAGGTCAGGGAAATGAATGACACAAAATGATTGCGACGCTTTGCACGGGTATAACGCGTGCCTATAAATACGAAGAGAGGTCTGAACATGTCGGGGCTTGTTCGGAGGGAAAAGGAACGTCCTTGTGGCGGGGGTCGATAACCAGCTTTACACTCAGACCACCGCCGCTACCATGGGTTCGCCATGTCGACATTAGATGAAGAAGATCGCCGCGAATACTACCGTATCGAGGACATGATCGCACTGGAAATTCGGCCCCTGTCTGCCCTCGAAGCCGCCGGGCAGGAAGTGTTGCAGGATGCTTCCCCACTCTTCAATCTGCTCAGCGAACTGCACCTGAGCGAATTCGAGTCGCAGCACCTGCTGCGCCAGATCAGCGAGCGCGACCGCAACCTCGCGGCGTTCCTCAAATCCCAGAACAAGCGCATCGACCTGCTCAGCCAGGTGATCGCCATCACCGTGCTCGGGCAGATCGGTGAACCGCAGCCGGTGATCATCTCCGAAGGCGGCATCGACTTCCAGCACCCTTCCCCCATCGCCGCCGGTTCGCGCCTGTCGGTCAAGCTGGTGCTGATGCCCCAGGCCCTGGGCCTGTTGCTGCGCGCGCGTGTCACCCATTGCGACCGCAAGGGCGAGGGCTATGACGTCGGCACCGAGTTCGAACACCTGACCGACGCCCAGCGACAACTGTTGGCGCGCCATATCTTGCAAAGGCAGGCCCAGGAACGACGCCTGGCCCGCGAACTGAACGAATCAGGCATTTAAATCAAGGAATAATCGTGACCCTCATCTACGGCCACCGCGGCGCCAAGGGCGAAGCACCGGAAAATACCCTGACCAGCTTTCAGGAATGTCTCAAGCACGGCGTGCGCCGTTGTGAACTGGACCTGCACCTGTCCATGGACGGCGAGCTGATGGTCATCCACGATCCGACGCTCAAGCGCACCACCGACCGGCGCGGCAAGGTGGTCGAGCACACCGCCGCGGAGCTGGTGACCTACGACGCACGCAAGGGTGGCCCGGGCTGGATCAAGCCGTGCCCGATTCCGACCCTGGAAGAGCTGTTCGAGAAATGCGACTTCGAGCACTGGCAGCTGGAGGTCAAGAGCGCTTCACGCACCCGCGCCGCCACGACGGTGCTGGCGATTCGTGAAATGGCCCAGCGTCATGGCCTGCTGGACAGGATCACGATCACCTCGAGTTCGCGGGAAGTACTGAAAGCGGCCCTGGACCTGGTGCCGGACGTGTCCCGCGGCCTGGTGGCCGAATACGCCTGGCTCGACCCATTGAAGGTCGCGCAAGGCTACGGCTGCGAGATCCTGGCGCTGAACTGGACCCTGTGTACGCCGGAACGCCTGCAGAAGGCGCAGCGCCAGGGGCTGCATGTGTCGGTGTGGACAGTCAACGAACCCGCGCTGATGCGCAGGCTCGCTGATTTCGGCGTTGACAGCCTGATTACAGACTTTCCCGGTTTGGCCACCGCCACGCTCGAGAATTGCTGAAATCGGTCTCCCCGGCCGGCTCAGGCCACCGGCCGGAGCCGCTCAAAAAAGCCGGTTGAGGCCGTCGTACGCGGCGACCCGATAGGCTTCGGCCATGGTCGGGTAGTTGAACGTGGTGTTGACGAAGTACTTCAAGGTGTTCAGCTCACCCGGCTGGTTCATGATCGCCTGGCCGATGTGCACGATCTCCGATGCCTGGTAGCCGAAGCAGTGAACGCCCAGCACTTCCAGGGTTTCACGGTGGAACAGGATCTTCAGCATGCCTTGTGGCTCGCCGGCGATCTGCGCCCGGGCCATGCTCTTGAAGAACGCCTTGCCCACTTCATACGGCACCTTGGCCTGGGTCAGCTCCTGCTCGTTCTTGCCGATCGAACTGATCTCGGGGATGGTGTAGATCCCGGTCGGTACGTCGTTGACGAAACGCCAGCTGCCGTTGTCGACAATGCTGCCAGCGGCCGAACGGCCCTGGTCGTGGGCGGCACTGGCCAGGCTCGGCCAGCCGATCACGTCGCCGGCGCCGTAGATGTTCTGGATGGCAGTGCGGTACGCCTCGTCGACTTCGATCTGGCCACGGCTATTGACCTTAACGCCGATGTTTTCCAGGCCCAGCTGATCGGTGTTGCCGGTACGGCCGTTACACCAGAGCAAGGCGTCGGCCTTGATCTTCTTGCCGGACTTGAGGTGCAGGATCACGCCGTTGTCCACGCCTTCGACGCGGTCGTACTCTTCGTTGTGGCGAACCGTGATGTTGTTGTTGCTGAAGTGGTAGCTCAGGGCCTGGGAAATTTCCGAGTCGAGGAAGCTCAGCAACTGACCGCGGTTGTCCACCAGCTCGACCAGAACACCCAGGCCGCTGAAGATCGAGGCGTATTCGCAACCGATCACGCCAGCGCCATAAACGATGAGTTTACGCGGGGTGTGGCCGAGGCTGAGGATGGTGTCGCTATCGTAGATACGCGGGTGGTGGAAATCGATGTCCGCCGGGCGATAAGGGCGCGAACCGGTGGCGATGATGATGTGCTTGGCCACCAGCTTTTCCACCACGCCATTGGCGCAGACCACTTCGATGGTTTGCTCGTCGGCGAAACTGCCGGTGCCGAAGAACACGTCGACGCGGTTACGGGCGTAGTAGCCGGTGCGCGAGGCCACTTGCTTGGAGATCACTTTTTCCGCGCTTTTCAACACGTCCGGGAAGGAAAACCAGCGCGGCTCACCAATGGCCCGGAACATCGGGTTGGTGTTGAACTGCATGATCTGCCGGACCGAGTGACGCAGTGCCTTGGACGGGATGGTGCCCAAGTGAGTGCAGTTGCCGCCGACCTGGCGACGGCTATCGACCATCGCCACCTTGCGCCCTGCCTTGGCGGCGTTCATTGCCGCGCCTTCCCCCGCCGGGCCGGAACCCAACACCACCACGTCGTAGTTGTAGACAGCCATGCGTACTCCTCAGAACAGGCCGTGGCGCCAACGGCACCTGCGGCTAAATCACGCCAATCTGTGGCATGAAGGAACAATTTGGGGCCCATGCAGAACCCGGACACAGTCTATAGAAGCGTCAACGCCGCGCACATTAACCCTTGGTCGCGTCGTAGGCTAGTTTTGCCTGCACTACAACGCCAGGTTTCAATGCCCGGATCACCGCAATCATTCGGTTTTTTCGCCACTCAAGCGGGCAAAAGCGTGACTGCTTCGTGTGACGAAACCTGAATCGACCCGCATCACAAAAAATGCGCCGATGTCGTGTTTTTCTGCGTAGTCCCAACCCCGCTCCGGGCCGAGAATCAGCAACAGCGTCGATAAGCCATCGGCCATCAGCGCTGAAGGATGAATCACTGTGACTGACGCCAGGTTGTGTGAGACCGGTGTACCGGTGCGGGCATCAAGGGTGTGGGAAAAACGCCGGCCGCCCTGTACGAAATAATTTCTATAGTCGCCGGACGTCGACAAGCCATAGCCGTCGACGGCAATGATGCGCTCGCTCACTTGTTGATCGTCGCGGGGTTCTTCCAGGGCGATGCGCCACGGCGAGCCGTCGAGTTTCCTGCCTGCCGCCTTGAGTTCGCCGGTGGCTTCGGCGAGGTAGTCGTGGATGCCCAGGGCCTCGAGCTTCGCGGCAATGGTGTCCACCGCATAGCCGGCCGCGAGGCTGTTGAAGTCGACCTCGACGGCGGCGTCCTTGCACAGCCGGTCGCCATCGATGCGCAGATGATCGTGACCGACACTTCGGCGCGCCTCGGCCAACGCTTGGGTCGTAGGGATTTTTTCTTCGCGGGCTTGGGGGCCGAAACCCCAGAGGTTGAGCAGCGGTTCGACCGTCAGATCGAAGGCGCCGTCGCTTTGCACGGACAGCTGCTCGCCGATGCGGACCAATTCGAGGATCGGAGCGGGCATGGCCAGACAGTTATTGGCGGGCAAAGCATTGAAGCGCTCGGTGTCCGAGTCGCTGCGGTAGGTCGACAGTTGCCGGTCGACTTCAGCGAGGATTTTTTCGACCTGTATCCGGACCTCGGCCGGGGCGGGAACTCCGGCACGGCGCACGTACTGGATCGAATAGGTGCTGCCCATGGTTGGCCCACCGAAGCTTTCCATGGATTCGCCAGTGCCGCAGGCGGACAAGGTGCCCATCAACCCAAAGACAACGGCCTGCCATCTGTTCAACAAGTCCCCCACTCCCCACGGCATTTCCTGACCCAACGCCAAGGTGGTCATTATGCGATAGAACTGTGGGAGCGGGCTTGCTCGCGAAGGCGTAGTGTCAGTCACCGATGATGTTGCCTGACACTACGCCTTCGCGAGCAAGCCCGCTCCCACAGTGGATTGTGGTGTGAGTGAACTTGTGTGGTTCAACGATCCGCCATCTTCAACGACTGGCTCCACCCTCCTCCCAACGCCTTGTACAACGTCACCTGATTGATCTCCCGCGCCAACTCCAGCTGTGCCCATTTCTGCTGCGCATCGAACAACGAGCGCTGCGCATCCATGGTGGAAAAATAGCTGTCGAGCCCCGACTCGAAGCGCAGGCGCGACTGCCGGTAGGCTTCCTGATAGTCCCCCACCAGTTTTTTCTGGTACTCGACCTGGGTGAGCATTTCCTGCCGCGCATTCAGGGCATCGGCCGCTTCGCGAAAAGCGTTCTGCACCGTGGCTTCATAGGCCGCCGCCTGGCCGTCGAAACGGGCGCGACTGGCATCCACCTGCGCCCGCCGCGCGCCACCGTCGATCAAGGGCAGCGAACCGGCCAGCGCCAGCGACCAGAATTGCGCCGGGCCCGTGAGCAATTGGGAGAATTCCCCGGTCAGGCTGCCCAGGGCCGAGGTCAGGGAAAAGGTCGGGAAGTACGCCGTGCGTGCCGCGCCGATATCCGCGTTGGCGGCACGCAACTGCGCCTCGGCAGACATGATGTCGGGCCGCCGCTCGACCAGCGCCGAAGGCAAACCCGCCGGCACGTCCAGCGTCGCCATCTGCTCACCCAGCGCGCCGGTCGGCAGCAACCCCACCGGCACCGGCTGCCCCACCAACACCCGCAGCGCATTGGTGTTCTGCGCCACTTGCATGCGATAGGTATTGACCTGCACCGCCGCCGTATTGGTTTGCGCATCCGCCTGGTGGACATCGATCCGCGCACTGGAACCGAGGTTATAACTCTTGCGCAACAGCTGCCCGTAACGGTCCTGGGATTGCCAGGTGGTCTGCGCCAGGTCGAGCAAATGCTGGTTGGCCTTGAGGCTCAGCCAGGTGCTGGCGACTTCACCGATCAGCGCCAGCCGCGCCGCCTGGTAATCCGCCTCGGACGCTTCGAACCGCGCCCCGGCGGCATTGCGCTGGCTGCGGATACGCCCGAACAGGTCCAGCTCGTAGGAGGTAAAACCCGCCGTTGCCTGATACGTATTGGCGATGCTGCCAGCGGTGTCGCCGCCCCCAGGCGTGCGCACCAATGGCGGTAACTTGCTGCGACCGGCGTAAGTGTCGATGCCAATGGTAGGAAAAAGCCCCGAGCGCGCACTGTCATACCCGGCCCGCGCCTCTTCGACACTGGCCGCGAACTGGCGCAGGCTGCGATTGTTGGCCAGGGCCATGTCGATCAACTGGCGCAGGCGCTCGTCGACCACAAAACCGCGCCAGTCCTTATCGAACGCCTGCTTGCCGTTGCAACATTCACCGGCGGCATTGGCTGGCCATTGCTGGTCGATGGGTGCTTCGGGTTTCTCGTAGGTCGGTTCCAGCGAACAACCGCCGAGCAAAAACAAGGTCATGAAACATGAAGTGGGCAAGCAACTGTTCATGGCGCGCACCTAGAAACGTTGGCCGAGCAAAGCTCGCAAGGGGGAAAGAAGCAACGACCACAGGCCCGTCCGGCCGACACTGATGTGCGGCAGCGCCTGCTTACGCGAACGCACACTGATGGGCCGCCACCGCGGTGCAGGGACATAGGTCGGTGCCCTGGCCGGCTTGGCGACACGCGGCGCCAGGCGTTTTTCGCCGATCAACGAGCGCTGCAGCAAGGTGCCGAAGGCCTGTGCCGGTTGCGCCTTGCTGACCACGTTGATCGTGGCGTCACTGAACAGCCGGGCGATCAGTTGCCGCCGCAACCCTTCGTCGAGGTCGGCAAACCTCAGGCCCAATTGGTCCGCGCCGTGATTGCGCATGACTTCAACGTCGAGCCAGCCCAGCTTGTCGACCCATATCTGGCCACACAGGCCTGGCTTGATCGAGGACGCGAAGGCGCAGTTCAGCGACGCGCCGCTGAGGGAAATATCCACCAGGCGGCCCGCCAGGACCTTGCCACCAAAACGAAAACCGGTGGGTTTGTCGAACGGAAAACGCTCTTCGCCATGCAAGCGCGGCCGGTCGACACAGGCCACCAGGGTCGCCAGGTTGTACACCAGCGCGACCACCGTCCAGCACAGGTTGAACAGCATGTTGCCGTCGAACGCGGCGGCGGTGCTGATGGCGACGTAGGCGCCGAACTGGGACAGCAGGGTCAGGGCCAGGAAGAAGCCGAACAGCTTCCAGTGAACCATGGTTTTCGTCCGGTCCAGGCCCTTGGCGGTGACCTTGAACGGCCTGCCGAACGGACGAAGCATGGCGCTGGCGATGGTCGCCGTGACCGCCAGCGAGGCCACGATCTGCGTGACCTCGGTGAAGATTGGCAAGGTTCGCCGGTCCGTCACCCAGGTCCCGTAGCCCCAGAAGGCAATCAGCGCCGGCATGCCGAACGCCAGGAAATCCACCGGATTGGCGTAGAACCCGGCGATGCCGAAGTACCAATACAGCACCGGCGACACCAGCATCATCAAAATGAACGGCTTGGAAAACCAGTGCATCAGCCCATGGATATAGTGCAGCCGGTCATTGAGCGTGTAGCCGCTGCCGCGCAACGGGCCTTCCTTGAGCAGCGCCACCTGGATCGTGCCCAGGCACCAGCGCCCGCGCTGATTGATGTACTCGGTCAAGCCTTCGGCAGACAAGCCAATGGACAGGCGCTCGTTCAACCAGCGGGTGACGTAGCCTTTCTGCAGCAACCGGTAGGTTGTGTAGATGTCTTCGCAGACCGAACCTGTAGGAAAACCACCGATGTCGGTAATCAAATCGCGTCGCACCACGAAGGACGTACCGACACAAAACGCCGCATCCCAACCATCCTTGGCTGGCTGGAACACATCGAAGAACACCCGCTGCTCATCCACCCAGCAGGCTGAAGTGCCGAGGTTGTGCTGGATCGGATCGGGGTTGTAGTAGAACTGCGGCGTCTGCACCAGGCCGACCCTGGGGTCGTCGAACAGCCCCAGGGTGCGCAAGAGGATTGGCTGCTGCGGTGCAAAGTCGGCGTCGAGCACCAGGATGTACGGCGCATTGCTGAGGGCCGCCGACTGGCGCAGACCGTTGTTCAGGTTGCCCGCCTTGGCGTGGGAGTTGTCGGGGCGCCGCGCGTACTGCACCCCCATCTCGGCGCAGTAGTCACGCAACCAGTCGCGCCGGGTGTCGTCGAGTACCCAAATGGTGAAGTTCGGGTAGTCGATGGCCTGGGCGGCAATAATGGTTTTTTCGAGGATTTCCAGGCCTTCGTTGTAGGTGGCGATGAAGATATCCACCGCCGGCACCGCGTTGCCTTGCTGGCGCAGGCGGCGTTCGCCGGCATCGGCGGCTTTGTGGTGATCGGTGCGACAGAGCATCACGACGATGGAAAACAGCGTGTACCCAATCGCCAGCATCTCGAAGAACAGGAAGGTGTAGGCCCAGACCGTGGCGAATCCGGAATGACCGTCGGGCAAAGTGTCGCGAATCCGCCAGGCCGCATAATTGATCAGCAGGAAGGCGGTGATGGCACCGAAACCGACCCGCGCGGCCCATTGATCACGGTGGGTCAGGCAGGTGAACAGAATCACCGCCGCCAGGGTCCAGACATTGATTTGCAGCAGTTGCAGCGAGTCCAGTGCCTGCATGTCAGTCAGCCTCTTGCGAACCGGTAAAGGGATTGACGCCGGTGGCGGCAATCGCCGCCCACGCTGTGGCGCCCAAGTGAGGCAGGTGGTAATAGAAAAAATCGTTGCTGACCGAGTCCGGGCCTATGGCCAGCCCGGTACTGATACGTGCTTGCGGCGTGGCGAACAGCCAACCGTTGCCGGCCTGCTGGGCCAGCAGCACGCGCCACAGCGGCTGGGCTTTGTCACCCAGGCCGCTCAAGCGCGCCACCGCAGCGGCCTGGGCGGTGCCTTCAGTCCACAGGCCATCGGGGTCGCGGTTGAAACCGTAACCTTCGCCGGCACGGTGCGCCAGATCGATGAAGGCGAAGACCCGCCGCCAGTCCTTGGGCGGCTCATGCAGGGCGATCAAGGGCCAGATCTGTGCGTCGAGCCCTGAGCGCACGCGATCCGAGGTCTGGCCATCCGCGCCGGTACCGATCAGGAAGCGCCCTTCCCCGGCATCCCATTGGCTCGAGACAAACTGCCGGGCGATCCGCGCCTGTTTCGCTGCGTCCTGATTCGGCGCGACTGCGTCGAGTGCCGACCACGCCGCCGCGAGGTCGACGTTGTGCTCGGTGGATTTCCAGTTCTGCTGGACCTGCTTGTCAAAGTACCCGTAATAGCCGCCACTGAATCCGGCGGGCGACTGCCCGTCGTAGGTGTTTTGCTGCGACCAGTGCAGGGCTTTGCGCGCGGCCTCAAGATAGGACGCCTCGCCGCTCTGTCGATAGGCCTCCAACAGGGCCAGTGCCGCCCAGGCCTGATTGCCGGTGGCGCTGCTGACTTGATAGGCGTCCTGGTTCCAGGCGTTGCGCTCGACACTCCAATAGCCCGGCAACTTCATCGACGGCGCGGCCACCGGGCCGGCGGCGTAGGCGTTGCGCAGGCGTCCGTCCTGGTACTCCGGATCGTGCCGCGTGGCGAAAGCCAACGCATCGGCAATCCGCCGCGCCGATTCGGCCTTGCCGCAGGCAAACAGGGCGATGCTGGCCAGTGCGTTGTCGTAGGTGAACGCCACGCCGCGCAACGCCAGGATCGGCGCGGGCTGGCCATCCAGCGGCGGATAACTGGCCAGCAGTACCGGGCCCGCTGGCTGCGATGTCACGGCCTGATCCAGGGCGGCGCAGGTCATTGCCGCCAGTTGCGGCCGGGCTTGCGCGGCCCATCCGCTTGCCGCGCCGATCATCAACGTCAGCCCCACCATCGCTCGCAATAGAATATTCATGGCCGCGACACCTCGGCACTGGCCCACAACCCCGGGTTGCAGGTCATGGCACGCTGGCTGTCCGTGAGGTCAGTGGCAAAGGTGCCGACCACGTACACCGAATTCTGCTCGGCATAGGGAAACGGCACGCTGTAGGTATTGGCGCGGATGTCCGACGCACTGGACAGCAACTGCACCACACTGGCCTTGAGCGGCTGGTCGAGGCCGCGGATTTTCACGGTGAGCACACTGTCGCGGTCGATCTTGCTGGCCATGCGCTCGGGGAACACCGCAATCACGTAGCTCTGCGCACAATCGGTGGCCCGCAGCAGGGTCGAGCCAGCCTGCACCAGGGTGCCCTGGGGCGCCAGCAGCTCCTGGACGGTCCCCGGTGAATACGCCACGACGTCGTAGCCGGCCATCAACTTGATCCGGTTCTGCTCGGTATCGATCAGCTGGTTGAGGTTGGCGAGTTCCTGCTGATAGGTCGCCCGGTTGCGCGCCTGATTCTCCAGGCTGAGCTTGAGCGTGGTCATCTGCGCACTGAGATCGAACATGCGCAGTTGATCGGGATCGAGGTAGACCCGCTTGTTGGCCGCACTGACGTCACCATCGGTGATCCGCAACTGCGAACGCACCGACTCGGCCGCGCCCTGCAACGACGCCAACTGGGCTTTCGACGACGCCACCACCGCCCCACTGACCGCACCCTGGACGAACAACTCGAGATTGCGCTCGACCGTTTCCTGAGCATCGATCAACCGCGCACTGGCGGCACTGTTCTCGGCTTTCAGGGCTTTTTGCGTGTAGAGCTGGCGGGTATGAAAGGCGGCCTGGTACTGCTGGCTGGTCTTCTCCAGCTCCTCGTAATAACGCTGATCGTGCTCGGCCTGACTGGCCGAAGACGACAACTGCTGCTCCAACGTCAGGCGCCGGGTTTGCAGGGTCAACAAGGTTTCCTGATTCGCCCGCGGGTTTTCCACCACGGCAATCTTCTGGCCCTGGGTAAACGTCACCCCCGGCTTGACCGCCAGGGAACTCACCACGCCATCAATCGGCGTGGTCAACAGAATCACCGGCGCATTCAGAATCGCCCGGGTGGCAGAGGCTGACACCAGTGGCATGAGCAAAGTCGATAGCAACAGCCAGACAACAAACCCCAACACACCCAACCCCACCAGGCGCGGTAACAGCGACAACAACTTCGATCGTTCTTCCGCCATGTTCGACTCTCCCGATAGACCAACCGCATATCAGCCAGGCAATAGCGGGCCTGACTGCGAAAACACTTCTGGCAGGGTGAGCAAAACGTAATGGGTCTCTGCACGGCAATTAAGCCGACGCTGATTGATGTGATTTTTATTGTGATGTGAGCGGAAATGGGATTCCCGTCTTTTTGGAGAGTTGCTGTAAAGCATGACGTTCGTAATGCCCGAGGCAGAGCGGGCGGTGTCATGGGCGACACTAGATTCAGTGCTTGGGGGTGTCAAGTAAATGAATAGAGCAATTAAATGACGTCAAATATGTAGCGGATTGATGATTGGATCCACGGCATGCATTAGTCGGCAAGCTGTTATTTTTATTGGTGGTTTTTATTTTTTATTGCGAATTGAACTTTTTATCGGATTTTAAATAATTCTTAAATGATGGCCGGACAGAGTAAAATGATATAAGTCAGTGCTAAGCGGTCCAGGGAGACGGGCTACATTCATGCTTTGGCGCCTATCAGGGGCGCGCGTAGTCTGTGGTGCATTGTTTAAAGCGATCCGAATCCGAGCCGCTGCCTTCGCTGAGATCAATGTCGCTAGACTCGGGCAGGGACTCCACCCCTTTGTTGTGGTATTCATGGCCGAGGGCATTCCGTTAATCGGCCTGAATTAACAGCATTAGTACGACTGCTATCGAGAGATCCATCTGCTCCAATATAGATGCTGGTCACCGGCCACTCAGGAATCATTCTTATACAATGACTTCTTTCTGACACAGCCCAGTCAAACTGCATAAAGAAATTATCATCTTTAAAAATGTGACCAGGGCCTCCTGTTGAGTGGCCGGGGGAGATTTCCCCTCGAAATATATCGTGTTGAGTATTTAGAACAAAACTCAACTGTTCAACCCCCTCCTCCGAGAAATAGACTTTCACCCTCGGCACGGAGACATACCAGAGAAAATACATTAGAAACGATATTGCGAGCAGTTTCCGCCCGCTTCTCATGGGCTCGCTGTGTCCGTAAAGCATTGTTTCAGCCGATTCGAATCCGTGCCACTGCCTTCGCTGTAATCAACATCACCATTGGCGTCCAGGTAGATGTGAGTATTTGGCCACTTTGGGGTCACGTTGACACAGTGTCGGAGCGCTTTATCATTCCACCAGGAGACCTCCATGAAAAACTTCTCACTTGGAAACAAGAAGCCATAATCACGTGTGCCGCCCCCAGGTTGCATTCGTCCTTTGAATATCCGGTGCTGTACATTCCAAATGTATTTGATTTCTTCTTTAGCATGCTTGGAGTAATAAATAGTCACAGTAGGCAACGCAATATCCCAATGGATGATCGCCAAAAACACAACTGGGATCCATAGCCACCGTGAGTACCGCTTTAGGGTTTCACCTGCCAATGCTGCCACGAACTCCTCCCCTTCAGTCGCGGGTGTGTTGGCAGGCTTAATTGATCAAACCAAGACAGACTACTGATTTGACGCATGTCATGGCTTGACCAAATCCCATTGACACTCTTTTAGCTTACCCACATTTGTACCGCTCACTTTGTTCATATCGATGTTGCCGTCCGCATCGAGGAAAATATGCATATTGAGCCACTTCGGTGTGATGCTGATACAGTGCCAACGCCCGTTCTCAACTGCCCAAGAAAACTCCATGAAAAATTCGGTATCCGGATATAGATATCCGTGGTCGCTGACGGAGCCTCCGAGGGACATCCGCCCCCTGTATATCCGATCTTTGATCGTTCCATGTGTACCGCAATCCCTTTTCGGCATCCTTGGAATAATTGACGGTGGCACTGGGTAGAGCATAAATATTGCAAAGAGCCATCAACTGCAGTACCAGCAGCGGCAGGAGCAGTGGTAAAAACGGAATCCATAACCATCGTATATACCGGAAATAAGGTCTAGCGAATTTTGGTACGAACCCAACTCCCATAGTTCTCCGGGTGAATAACGAAAACTGCAATTTATTTTTTCTACTTACATCGCTCATGGGCTCGCAGGATCTGTACTGCACTGTTTCAATCGATCAGAGTCTGTGCCGACGCCTTCGCTGTGATCAATATCGCCATTTGCATCAAGATAGATGTGCGTAGTGGACCATTTCGGGGATATATTGACGCAGTGCCGGAGATCCTTATCATTCCACCAAGAGATCTCCATGAAAAACTTCTCATCTGGAAACAAGAACCCATAATCCCGTGTACTGCTGCCTGGGGGAAGGCGCCCTTTGTAAATCCGGTGCTGTACATTCCAGATGAACCGCAGTTCATCCACCCCGTTCTTGGAGTAATGGACCGTTGCAGCAGGCAGCATAATAATTCGCCAGAGGACAATTATCAAAAACACCAGCAGGGGAATTAATAGCGGTAGCAGCAGAATCCATATCCACCGAATGTAACGTAATCTGGATTTATTTGCAGACGTGCACACGGACTCCTTCCCCCCAATTTTCTACTGCAACTCCCAACACTTCATTCATGATGATCTGCGCAGTTATACCACCATTAGGGTACTGGTTGGCGAGCTTGATACCGATGCTGATGGATACCCTATCAGCTACATCATCCCATGATCGCAACTTTGTCCAAGGACTGTCTGTAGGACGAGGGCCTAGAAGTCTTCTTTCCTCTTTTGGTTTTGTTAGTGCCTCATCAACCTTACGGAAGGAATCCGAGGCGATTTGTTCAGCCCCTGCACCGTCTAGTAGCAAGCTTTCTGAAAGCCCACCTGCGATACCAACATACCCATAGTGAATATTCGACCAGATATCGTAGTAGTACTCGTACCTACCTTGCTTGTGCCGGACGTCACCATTGTACATCGCCTCCAGCTTCGGCTTATGATCCCACTCCATATTTTGACCCACTTGCTTAGTCCAGATCGCCATCGCCTGAAGCTTTAGCGTCCATTCGATGCCGTTGAAATTCGGTGGTCCGGCCAGCCTGGCGTACCAGGGTAACGACCGAAACTTCCTGGCTTCTGCACCGCTGTCGTAGCTCAACAGCTCTTTCATTTTCAACACGGCCGGATGCTTGATGTTCCGATTCATCTCGCCAGCGATGTAACTGGCCAACGCTTCCATTTGGTCTGGATGGTTACAGACTTTGCTTCCACCAAGGTCGCCGGGTTGGATAACGACTTGATCTGCCAGCTTCGGACTAACCACCTGGGGCCTGGTTGTGAAGCTGTTAGCCACCGGGGTCGCCGGTGAGCTTGCGACCCTGGTGGCCGGCTGCACAGCACCTTCCTTGCTTTCATAGGTAGCCGTGAGCACCGTGGCGATCAGCCGAGCCTTGCAGGGGCAATTGCTGTAACTGTCCAGCGTGCCCGCCATGGCCTTTCCATGACTGATCATGTGCGAAATGCCGCCGACGATCCGATAGGTCTTCCCGTCTTCTCCACAGGTGACGCGATCACCATCGCGGGCGTGGGCAATGCCGAACATCATGATCCGGGTGTCACCATCGAGAACCTGGCCACCACAGGTGGTTCGGTCATTCAAACCGATGAAATGTCCTTCTCTCATTGAATTTCTTCTCCATGACTTCCAGCCGAGTCCAGAAGGTTTACGACCTTGGGTTGTGGCCTAGGCAACTGCCTGCCTTCATTGTTCAGTCCGCGATAGAGGGCAGAAAATCTTCGGCGATCGACACACCTTCACGCGCAATAAACGAGAAGCCGTCTTGCAGCGTATTGATGATCTCGTCGCCATTGCTGAGTACGCTGCCGACCAGCGCCACATCATTGTTGCCTTGCCCGGCGCCCGTGATGATCTGCGCCGTAGTGCCATCGGCATACAGGGCGTAGTCGCCTTTGCGTGCTCCGCGCACCGACCGCCCATCTTCCAGATTGAATTCCAGCGGCCCCGTACCTTGCTGGATCACCCCGCCGTTGCGGGTCTGGCTGCCCTCTGTGGCGCATCGGAAAATGGCGATAGCGGGATGGGTGTCGATGAAAGCCTGTTGCTCACAAACAACCGTCCGGGTTTGTTCACTTAATTGCGCAATTCGATGCTCAGTGAAATGAAGGTTGTCCAGACCGCGCAGATACTCTGGGGAGACATCGTTGGTATACGAGGGGACGAAGGGTGCATTCATTTCAAACTCCTTATGATTGGAAGGGTGTTGAGAAATAATGCAGCGGACGCTAACAGCGTTGCGACCTTCACGGCAGGGTCAAAAAGACGAATAAGAAGTTTCGCTAACTGAAACAATCCTTTTCCTACAAGAGTGTTTCCAAGACGACCTTATCCGCGAGGAAATGTCTGAAAGGCGCACAAACAAAAACGCCCCGACCAAGGTCGGGGCGTTTTCATGTGCAGCTAAGGTTTAGCGCGGGAATGCTGGCGGGTTTACACCGGCCATGTCTTCCATTACGCGAACCACCTGGCAGCTGTAACCGAATTCGTTGTCGTACCAAACGTACAGTACAACGCGGTTATCCTGGGTGATGGTCGCTTCAGCGTCCACAACGCCTGCGTGGCGCGAGCCAACGAAGTCGGTGGAAACCACTTCCTGCGAGTTGACGTAGTCGATCTGCTTGTGCAGATCCGAGTGCATGGCCATCTGGCGCAGGTACTCGTTGATCTCTTCGCGGGTGGTGGCCTTTTCCAGGTTCAGGTTCAGGATGGCCATCGACACGTTCGGAGTAGGAACGCGAATTGCGTTGCCGGTCAGCTTGCCCTTGAGCACTGGCAGCGCCTTGGCGGCTGCAGTGGCGGCACCGGTCTCGGTGATGACCATGTTCAGCGGCGCGGCGCGGCCACGACGGCTGCCCTTGTGGAAGTTGTCGATCAGGTTCTGGTCGTTGGTGAACGAGTGAACGGTTTCGACGTGGCCGTTGACGATGCCGAACTTGTCATTCACCGCTTTGAGCACCGGCACGATGGCGTTGGTGGTGCAGGAAGCCGCGGAGATGATCTTGTCGTCCGGGGTGATGTCGCCATGGTTGATGCCGTGAACGATGTTCTTCAGCGCGCCCTTGCCAGGTGCGGTGAGGATCACGCGGGCAGCGCCCGGGCAGGCCAGGTGCTGGCCCAGGCCGTCGGCGTCACGCCATACACCGGTGTTGTCGACGATCAGCGCGTTTTCGATGCCGTACTGGGTGTAGTCGACTTCGGCCGGGCTCTTGGCGTAGATAACCTGGATCAGGTTGCCGTTGGCGGTGATGGTGTTGTTGGCTTCATCGATGGTGATGGTGCCATCGAACGGACCATGGACCGAGTCGCGACGCAGCAGGCTGGCGCGTTTGACCAGGTCGTTCTCGGCGCCCTTGCGCACGACGATGGCGCGCAGGCGCAGGCCGTCGCCACCACCGGTTTTCTCGATCAGGATGCGCGCCAGCAGACGGCCGATACGACCGAAACCGTACAGGACAACGTCGGTGCCTTTGCGGGCGGAGGCGTTCTGCTGGCCAACCACGTCGGCCAGTTCTTCACGGACGAACTGCTCGGCAGTACGGCCATTGCCTTCAGCCTTGAATTTGGCTGCCAGCTTGCCCAGGTCTACCGAAGCGGCGCCGAGCTTGAGCTCGCTCATCGCCTTGAGCAGCGGGAATGTTTCGTGGACGGACAGCTCGGCATCGTCGGATTGACGGTGACGGGCAAAGCGGTGAGCTTTGAGAATCGCAATGACTGAACGATTGATCAGGCTGCGGCCATAGATCGAGCTCACCACATTGTTATTGCGGTAGAGCTGACCGATAAGCGGAATCATCGCTTCTGCGAGTGCTTCACGGTCGATCCATTCACCAAGACACTGGTCGGGCTTCTGAGTCACGGGAACCTTCCACATGTAGGGGCAGAAAAAAGGGGCTACATTATGCCGCCGTACGCCTCGTGTAGCAATGCGCGCCTGTCGTGCGATCCGTAACAATTTTCCCTTCAAAAAAATCACGCATCGCTGAAGCCCAATGAAACCGGGGCTTTCAGCGCAGTCAATTTTTTGGAGACAACGCTACCTTATCCGTAACCCTCCGTAACACCTGCTGGTTTTACCACTACATATTCCGGTTTTTCCGGTAAAAAACCGTGGTTTTTTGTCTTTACCACTACATTTCGCCAAACCTGCGTAATAGACACAGTCTGCAACTGACAGGCGGCACCCGGGACCGCTACAATTACCGACTTTGTCGCAACGCTTGGAGCTCAACCTTCCGTGCCCGTTCTGCGTCTACCGCTTCTCCCTGCCGCGGCAGGTAAACAGCACTGGGGCAACCTGCCCGGTGCCGCCCTGAGCCTGGCTATTGCCGAGGCCGCCAGCGCTGCCAAGCGCTTCACCCTGCTGCTCACCGCCGACAGCCAAAGTGCCGAACGGCTGGAACAGGAGCTGAGTTTCTTCGCCCCGGATTTGCCCGTGCTGCATTTCCCCGACTGGGAAACCCTGCCCTACGACCTGTTCTCGCCGCACCAGGACATCATTTCCCAGCGCATCGCCAGCCTGTACCGGCTGCCCGAGCTGTCGCACGGCGTGCTGGTGGTGCCGATCACCACCGCTTTGCACCGCCTGGCGCCGACCAAGTTCCTGCTCGGCAGCAGCCTGGTGCTGGATGTCGGCCAGAAGCTCGACGTCGAGCAAATGCGCACCCGCCTGGAGGCCACCGGCTATCGCTACGTCGATACCGTGTACGAGCATGGCGAATTCACCGTGCGCGGCTCGCTGATCGACCTGTTCCCGATGGGCAGCAAGTTGCCGTATCGCATCGACCTGTTCGATGACGAAATCGAGACCCTGCGCACCTTCGACCCGGAAAACCAGCGCTCCATCGACAAGGTCGATTCGGTCAAGCTGCTGCCGGCCAAGGAATTCCCGCTGCAGAAAGAGGCGGTCACCCGCTTCAAGGCGCGCTTTCGCGAGCGCTTCGATGTCGACTTCCGGCGCTGCCCGATCTTCCAGGACCTGAGCAGCGGGATTACCCCGGCCGGTATCGAGTACTACCTGCCGCTGTTCTTCGAAGAAACCTCGACCCTGTTCGATTACCTGCCCCAGGACACCCAGGTGTTTTCCCTGCCAGGCATCGAACAGGCGGCGGAAAACTTCTGGAACGACGTGCGCAATCGCTACGAAGAGCGACGCGTCGACCCATCCCGTCCATTATTGCCACCCGCCGAGCTGTTCCTGCCGGTGGAAGACTGCTTCGCGCGCCTGAAAAACTGGCCGCGGGTGGTGGCAAGTCAACAGGACGTGGAAACCGGCGCCGGCCGCGAACGCTTCCCGGCCCGGGAACTGCCGAACCTGGCCATCGAAGCCAAGGCCACGCAACCCTTGGCGGCGCTGGCCGGTTTCCTCGACGAGTTCCCCGGTCGCGTACTGTTTACCGCCGAGTCCGCGGGCCGTCGCGAGGTGCTGCTGGAACTGCTCGAACGCCTGAAGCTGCGACCCAAGACCGTCGACAGCTGGCCAGACTTCGTCGCCGGCAAGGACCGCCTGGCGATCACCATCGCGCCGCTGGACGAAGGTTTGCTACTGGACGACCCGGCCCTGGCGCTGGTCGCCGAAAGCCCGCTGTTCGGCCAGCGCGTGATGCAGCGCCGGCGCCGCGAAAAACGCGCCGACGCCAACAACGATGCGGTCATCAAGAACCTCACCGAACTGCGCGAAGGCGCGCCGGTGGTGCATATCGATCACGGTGTCGGGCGCTACCTGGGCCTGGCCACCCTGGAAATCGACAACCAGACCGCCGAATTCCTCGCCCTGGAATACGCCGAAGGCGCCAAGCTCTACGTGCCGGTGGCCAACCTGCACCTGATCGCCCGCTACACCGGCAGCGACGACGCCCTCGCCCCGCTGCATCGCCTGGGCTCCGAGACCTGGCAAAAAGCCAAGCGCAAGGCCGCCGAACAGGTGCGCGACGTCGCCGCTGAATTGCTCGACATCTATGCGCGCCGCGCCGCCCGTGAGGGTTATGCCTTCGCCGACCCGAAGGCCGATTACGCCACCTTCAGCGCCGGTTTCCCGTTCGAAGAAACGCCGGACCAGCAGACCACCATCGAAGCGGTGCGCGAAGACATGCTCGCGCCCAAGCCGATGGATCGCCTGGTGTGCGGCGACGTCGGCTTCGGCAAGACCGAAGTGGCCATGCGCGCCGCGTTCATTGCCGTGCACGGCGGTCGCCAGGTGGCCATCCTGGTACCGACCACCCTGCTCGCCCAACAGCACTACAACAGCTTCCGCGACCGCTTCGCCGACTGGCCGGTGAGCGTGGAAGTGATGAGCCGCTTCAAGTCGGCCAAGGAAGTGAATGCAGCGATCGCGGACCTGGCCGAAGGCAAGATCGACATCGTCATCGGCACGCACAAGTTGCTGTCCGACGATGTCAAGATCAAGAACCTGGGGCTGGTGATCATCGACGAAGAACACCGCTTCGGTGTCCGTCAGAAAGAACAGCTCAAGGCCCTGCGCAGCGAAGTCGACATCCTCACCCTGACCGCCACGCCGATTCCGCGCACGCTGAACATGGCCGTGTCGGGCATGCGCGACCTGTCGATCATCGCCACGCCGCCGGCCCGGCGCCTGTCGGTACGCACCTTCGTCATGGAGCAGAACAAGAGCACGGTCAAGGAGGCCCTGCTCCGTGAGCTGCTGCGTGGCGGCCAGGTCTACTACCTGCACAACGACGTCAAGACCATCGAGAAATGCGCCGCCGACCTCGCCGAACTGGTACCGGAAGCGCGGATCGGCATTGGCCACGGGCAGATGCGCGAGCGCGAGCTCGAACAGGTGATGAGCGACTTCTATCACAAGCGCTTCAACGTGCTGATCGCCTCGACCATCATCGAGACCGGCATCGACGTGCCGAGCGCCAACACCATCATCATCGAGCGCGCCGACAAGTTCGGCCTGGCGCAATTGCACCAGTTGCGCGGCCGCGTCGGGCGCAGTCACCACCAGGCCTACGCCTACCTGCTGACGCCACCGCGCCAGCAGATCACCGCAGACGCGGAAAAGCGCCTCGAAGCGATTGCCAACACCCAGGACCTCGGCGCGGGCTTCGTGCTCGCCACCAACGACCTGGAAATCCGCGGCGCCGGCGAATTGCTGGGCGATGGTCAGAGCGGGCAGATCCAGGCGGTCGGCTTCACCCTGTACATGGAAATGCTCGAACGCGCGGTGAAGTCGATCCGCAAGGGCGAACAACCCAACCTCGACCAGCCTCTGGGCGGCGGTCCGGAAGTCAACTTGCGCGTACCGGCGTTGATTCCCGAGGACTACTTGCCGGACGTTCACGCCCGCCTGATTCTCTACAAGCGCATCGCCTCGGCCACCGACGAGGAAGGCCTCAAGGACTTGCAGGTGGAGATGATCGACCGTTTCGGCCTGTTGCCGGAGCCGACCAAGAACCTGATGCGCATCACCGCCCTGAAACTGCAGGCCGAGTTGCTGGGCATCAAGAAAGTCGACGGCGGCCCGCAGGGTGGTCGAATCGAGTTTGCGACACAGACCCCGGTCGACCCGCTGACCCTGATCAAGCTGATCCAGAGCCAGCCCAAACGCTACAAATTCGAAGGGGCCACGATGTTCAAGTTCCAGGTCCCGATGGAGCGCCCGGAAGAGCGCTTTAATACTGTAGAGGCGCTGTTCGAGCGCCTCATCCCGAAAACTGCTTGAAGGACGCCGCATGCGCCTGTTTCGCTCACTGACCTTGTTGACAATGTTAATAACAGCACTGGTCGCCCCGTCGGTCTTTGCCGATGACCTGTATCAAATTGAAATGATTCTGGTGCGACAGAATGCCGTGCCGGCGATTGTCAGCCGTGCCGCGCCCGAAGACTGGGCCGCCGGCGCGCAAGCCGTCAGCCCTGACAGCCTGCGCACGCCGAGCCTCAATGGCGAAGTGGAAAAACTGACCGCCAGCAATGAATACACCGTGCTGCTGCACAAGGCCTGGCAACAGACCCTCGGCGAAACACCGGTCAAGGTCGCGGTCAGCGACGGCAAGGAGCAGTTCGGTCAGTACCCGATTGAAGGCACCCTGAACATGACGCTTGGGCGCTTCACTGACGTAGACGCCGATTTCTGGGTCAACCAGTTCAACGACGACGGCCTGGTCACCGCCAGCGAACGCCTGAAACAGGAAAGCCACACCAAGAACGGCCAGCTCAACTTCCTCGACAACGGCCACCTGGGCCTGCTGATCAAGATCACGTCATTGACGGCGCCCGCTCCCCGGGAAGCCCCTGAAGTCGTTCCGGACTGATTGAAGCCCCCATGTCCGCGACCCTGAGCAAACCCCTGGCACCTTCCTGGGTCAGCCGATTCAAGGAACAGAGCCTGGAACGCGGTCGCCGCTACGCACTGGAAAATCGCGTCAGGATCGTCGAAGTCGGCGACTCGACCATCCTCGCGGCCTGCGAAGGCTCTGGCGGCAACGTCTACCGTCAGACCATTCGCCTGCGCGAGTCGGCCAAAGGCACCTTGCTGATGGTTGACGCCACCTGCTCCTGCCCGGTGCACAGCAACTGCAAACATTGCGCGGCGGTGCTCCTGCAAGTGCAGGAAACCCTCGACTACCCCGCCGCCGCCAAGGACGCCGAACTCCTGGAAAAACTCCAGGCGGTACTGGAAAACCGCAGCCCCAAGGCGCCACCGCAAGTGCTGGTGGACAATGTGCAACCGGTACCGCGCCTGTGGCTGGCGAGCATCGAGTTCAGCGCCTTCGAACCGCGCAACGGGCGGATGCAGCGTTACATCCAGCATCGCGCGGCGCTGTCTTTCAGTTATCTGGACGAGTACGTTTCAGGCCAGAAGAATTCCGACATCCTGATTCGCCAGGAAACCCAGACCCTGCGGATAAAACGCCACCCGGACGTGGAACAGTCCTACCGCGAACAGCTGCGAATCCTCGGCTTCAAAATCGCCACCCGGCAAAGCAAGGCCCTGCCGGAAAGCGCCGGGGAACTGTATGAGATGGTCAATGACAGCGCCTGGTTGACCTTCACCCTCAATGAACTGCCGAAGTTGCGCACCCAGGGCTGGGAGCTGCAGATCAACGAGGACTTCGGCTTCGACCTGACCGCCGTTGACGACTGGTACGCCACGGTCGAACAGGCGCCGGAACGGGACTGGTTCGACCTGGAACTGGGGATCATCGTCAATGGCGAGCGGCTGAGCCTGTTGCCGATCCTGTTGAACCTGATGCGCTCCCACACCGAACTGCTCAACCCGGAGCGCCTGGCCCGGCGGCGCGACGACGAGCTGATCCTGGTCAACATTCCCAACCGGCCCAACGCCGAGCACGGCCCCTTGCAAGTCGCCCTGCCCTTCGGCCGCCTGAAACCGGTACTGGCGACCCTCGGCGAGTTTTACCTGCAAGAGCCTGGTGAAACCACACTGCGCCTGAGCAAGGCCGACGCCACGCGCCTCAATGCGCTGGAAGACCTGCCATTGCTCTGGGAAGGTGGCGAGCAGATCCGCACCTTTGCCCAGCGCCTGCGTGACATCAAGGACTACGCCGCCACGGCACCGGACGGCTTGAACGCAACCCTGCGCCCGTATCAACTCGAAGGCCTGAGCTGGATGCAGTCGTTGCGGCAACTGGAGGTCGGCGGGATTCTCGCGGACGACATGGGCTTGGGCAAAACCCTGCAGACCCTGGCGCATATGCTCAGCGAGAAGAACGCCGGGCGCCTCGATCGCCCCTGCATGGTGGTGATGCCCACCAGCCTGATTCCCAACTGGCTCGACGAAGCCGCGCACTTCACCCCGCAACTCAAGGTGCTGGCGTTGTACGGCGCCAGCCGCAAAAAGCATTTCGACAACCTGGCCGACTACGACCTGATCCTGACCACCTACGCGTTGCTGCCCAAGGACGTCGAGCGCCTGGCGGCGCAGCCGCTGCACGTTCTGGTGCTGGATGAAGCGCAGTACATCAAGAACCCCAACAGCAAGGCCGCCCAGGCTGCCCGCGAGCTGAACGCCCGCCAGCGCTTGTGCCTGAGCGGTACGCCTTTGGAAAACCACCTGGGTGAACTCTGGTCGTTGTTTCATTTCCTCCTGCCTGGCTGGCTCGGCGACGTGAAAAGCTTCAACCGCGATTACCGCGTCCCGATTGAAAAGCGCACCAGCGAAGTACGACTGCAGCACCTCAACGGTCGGATAAAACCGTTCCTGCTGCGCCGGACCAAGGAACAGGTAGCCACCGAGCTGCCACCGAAAACCGAGATCATCCATTGGGTCGAACTCAACGAAGCCCAGCGCGACCTGTATGAAACCATGCGCCTGGCCATGGACAAGAAAGTCCGCGACGAAATCACCCGCAAAGGCGTGGCCCGCAGCCAGATCATCATCCTCGAGGCACTGCTCAAGCTGCGCCAGGTGTGTTGCGATCTGCGCCTGGTCAACGACGCGACCCTTCCGGCACGGGGCAGCACCTCGGGCAAGCTCGACAGCCTGATGGAAATGCTCGAAGAACTGTTCGAGGAAGGCCGGCGCATCCTGCTGTTCTCGCAGTTCACCTCAATGCTGTCGCTGATCGAAGACGAGCTGAAAAAACGCGGCGTGGCCTACGCGCTGCTGACAGGACAGACCCGCGACCGTCGCACGCCCGTGAAGGAGTTCCAGAGCGGCAAGCGTCAGATCTTTCTCATCAGCCTGAAAGCCGGCGGCGTTGGCCTGAACCTGACCGAAGCGGACACCGTGATTCACTACGACCCCTGGTGGAACCCGGCCACGGAAAACCAGGCCACCGACCGCGCCTATCGTATCGGCCAGGAGAAGCCGGTGTTCGTCTACAAGCTGATTGCGCGCGGCACGGTGGAGGAGAAAATCCAGCACCTGCAGAAGGAAAAATCGGACCTGGCGGCGGGCGTGCTGGATGGGCGCCAGGCGGGGGACTGGAAGCTGCAGAGCGATGATATTGAAGCGTTGTTTGCGCCGTTGCCAGACAAACTGGAGAAGCGCTGAGACTTGCGGCGACTGACAGATAGCCTTCGCGAGCAAGCCCGCTCCCACCTGGACTTTGTGTTGCCCCAACCATTGAGGATTCACAAAAATCGAAACGTGGGAGCGGGCTTGCTCGCGAAGGGAGCGACTCGGACCCACGCCTGGCTCAGCCTTTGAGCACCCGCGCCAACGTCGACCTCACCCTGCCCATCCCCTCACTTAACGCCTGTTCGATCCCCGCCATGCTGATCACCGATGCCGACTTGCCCGCCGCCGGATTCACCACCAGCGCCAGGCAGGCGTAATCCAGTTCCAGCTCGCGGGCCAGGGCTGCTTCCGGCATCCCGGTCATGCCGACGATGTCGCAGCCATCGCGCTCCAGGCGCAGGATCTCGGCAGCGGTTTCCAGCCGCGGTCCCTGCATGCAGGCATACACGCCCTGATCACTGAAACCAACACCTTCGGCCGCCAGCGCTGCGATCAAGCGCTGACGCAGCGATTCACTGTAGGGGTAGCTGAAGTCGATATGGGTGACCGGCTCCAGGTCGTCGGCAAAGCAGGTTTGCTCGCGCCCGCTGGTGTAGTCGATCAATTGATGCGGCACGCAAAAATGCCCGGTGCCCATCGCCGCGTTAATGCCGCCCACCGCGTTGACCGCAAGAATCGCCTCGGCACCGGCGTGCTTCAGCGCCCAGAGATTGGCGCGGTAATTCACCCGGTGCGGGGCAAAGCGGTGCGGCTGGCCATGCCGGGCGAGAAACAGCACTTCGTGGCCGGCGTACTCGCCGATCTGCACCTCGGCAGACGGCGCGCCGTAGGGAGTGTCCAGCGCCAATGACTGACGAATGTCCAGGCCTTCCAGCCGGGTCAGGCCGGTACCGCCGATAATCGCGTAGACCGTCATGGCGCCCCTCCGTTAATCGATAAGCTGAGCATCCCTGAGCGCGCCCACGGCAGCCAGCCAGCGCGGATCCTGACGATATTCGGTGCTCGCGTACGCCTGGCCACGCATCCGCGCAATGCGCGCCGACGGCTTGACCTTCAGTCGCTGAGCGGCGCTCAGGGCCAGTTCGGCGGCCGCACGGTCGTTGCACACCAGGCCCATGTCGCAGCCGGCGGTCAATGCTGCTTCGATACGGCTGGCGGCATCGCCCACCACATGGGCACCGGCCATGGACAGGTCGTCGCTGAAAATCACCCCGTCGAATTGCAGCTCGCCACGCAGGATGTCCTGCAGCCAAATCCGGGAGAAACCCGCGGGCTGCGCGTCGACCTGTGGATAAATAACGTGGGCAGGCATGACCGCAGCCAGTTGCTTGCTCAATTTAGCGAAAGGCACCAGGTCATGGGCGCGGATCTGCTCGAGGCTGCGCTCGTCATTGGGGATCGCGACATGGGAATCCGCCTCGGCCCAGCCATGGCCGGGAAAGTGCTTGCCGGTGGCGGCCATGCCCGCGGCGTTCATGCCGCGAATGAACGCACCGGCCAGCAGCGCGGCACGCTGCGGATCAGCTTCGAACGAACGGGTTCCGACCACCGCGCTGCGCTGGTGATCGAGATCCAGCACCGGGGCGAAGCTCAGGTCCAGGCCAACAGCCAGCACTTCGGTGGCCATGATCCAGCCGCACTGCTCGGCCAGGTATTCAGCGTTAGGGTTGTCGGCAATGGCGCGCATCGCCGGCAGTCGCACGAACCCCTGGCGCAGGCGCTGGACCCGCCCGCCCTCCTGGTCCACCGCCAGCAGCAGGTCGGGACGAACGGCGCGGATCGCCGCGCTCAACTCACGAACCTGGCGTGGATGTTCGATGTTGCGGGCGAAAATGATCAGGCCGCCCACTTCGGGCTGGCGCAACAATTGGCGATCTTCAGCCGTCAGCCAGGTACCGGCGACGTCCACCATCAACGAGCCTTGCAGGCCAGCAGTCATAGCAATTCCTTGATAACGATATACCCGGCTCGCAGCGATGCACCGCCCTGGGCTGTACCCGGGAGGACGACGATCAGTAACGGGAGCGGGTTGACAACGAGAGTCGGCATGGGCGGCTAGCTTATCGGATGTAAGCCGCCGCGCCCACCCATCAGCGGCTAAACCTTGGCGGCAACCGGTGTCGATTTGCTACGAGGACGCAACTGCGCGGTGGCCATGGCCGAGTCGGTGACCCCGGATTCGGCGCGCATGCCGGCCGCCAGGAACGGCACCATCAGGCGCATGACCTGCTCGATGGAAGTGTTGACCCCGAAGTCGGTTTCGGCGATGGCGCGCAACGCCTTGATACCGGACATGCTGAACGCAGCCGCACCCAGCATGAAGTGCACGCGCCAGAACAGTTCGATTGGAGGGATGCGCGGCGCAGCCTCGTTGACCAGCATCATGTAGCGGCGGAACACCTTGCCGTACATGTCTTCCAGATAACGACGCAAATGTCCCTGGCTCTGGCTGAAGGCCAGCCCGAGCAAACGCATGAAGATCGACAGGTCGTTGCCGCTGCGCGGTTGCACCACCAAGGCTTGCTCGACGAGGATTTCCAGCAGCTCCTCGAGGGAAGGCTTGTTTTCAGGCCTGGCCTGGCGCCGCTCCAGCTCTTTGTCGAGGCTGATGCAGAACGGCCCCAGGAAGCGCGAGAAGACCGCCTGGATCAGCGCCTTCTTCGAACCGAAGTGATAGTTCACCGCCGCGAGATTGACACCCGCCTTGCTGGTGATCAAACGCAATGAGGTTTCAGCGAAACCTTTTTCCGCGAACAACTGCTCGGCAGCATCGAGAATGCGTTCAACGGTTTCCGACTGGGCCATGGCTACTCCGCCTGACAAACACTTGTTTGAAACATACGTTTCAACCCTTGTGTTGTCAAGTCTGGCAGTTCGTTTTGCGAATGGTCGGTCAGACATTTAACCACACAACCGCAAAGCTTCCACCAGCAGGTTGAGCGACCGTCTGGCGGCAGACAAAAAAAGGGGCATTGCCAAGACCGTTCCACTGTATATAATCCCAGTCACTGTATAAAAAGACAGAGCGATCAATATGCTAAAGCTGACGCCACGCCAAGCCGAGATTCTGGCCTTCATCAAACGCTGCCTGGAAGACAACGGCTACCCGCCGACCCGCGCGGAAATCGCTCAGGAACTGGGTTTCAAATCGCCCAACGCGGCAGAAGAACACCTCAAGGCGCTGGCCCGCAAGGGCGCGATCGAAATGACCCCAGGCGCTTCGCGCGGCATTCGCATTCCGGGCTTCGAGGCCAAGGCCGACGACTCCACCCTGCCGATCATTGGCCGGGTCGCGGCCGGCGCGCCGATCCTCGCCCAGCAACACGTTGAAGAGTCCTGCAACATCAATCCTGCATTCTTCCACCCGCGCGCTGACTATCTGCTGCGGGTGCACGGCATGAGCATGAAGGATGTGGGCATCTTCGACGGCGACCTGCTGGCCGTCCACACCACCCGCGAAGCCCGCAATGGCCAGATCGTGGTGGCGCGGATCGGCGACGAAGTGACCGTCAAGCGCTTCAAGCGCGACGGCAGCAAAGTCTGGCTGCTGGCCGAGAACCCAGAGTTTGCCCCTATCGAAGTGAACCTTAAAGATCAGGAACTGGTGATCGAAGGCTTGAGCGTCGGCGTCATTCGCCGCTAAAGGAGGCTTTATGCAGTTCCCACAAACACCACAGCAAGCCCAACTGCCGCTTCAGTTCGAAGCGTTCATGGCACAGCCATTGGCGCCGATCCTGAAGGAAGTGGTCGAGTCACCCTGGAGCGCCGAACCCGAGGTCTTCAGTGAACTGTCTCTGCGTGGTGCAGCCGGGAACTGCCTGAACCTTCTGGCGCCGATCCTGCGGGAACTCAGCCAGGACCAGGATGCACGTTGGCTGACCCTGATCGCCCCACCCGCCAGCCTGACCCAGACCTGGTTGCGGGACGCCGGCCTCAATCGCGAACGCATCCTGCTGCTGCAACCACGCGGAGCCCAGAGCGCCCAGCAACTGACCTGCGAAGCCCTTCGCCTCGGCCGAAGCCACACGGTGGTCAGCTGGCTCAATCCGTTGAGTACATCTGCGCGGCAACAGTTGATCAGCGCCGCCCGGACCGGGGATGCTCAAAGCCTGAATATTCGACTGGGTTAACGGCGCACGCTGAACGTGCCGGGCTTCCGCCAGGACGGAGAAGCCAATGGAAGGCAGTGCCGGTAAAAACCGACGGGCGGGGTCAATGAAGAACCCGCGGCCCTTCGTCCTTTTCAAAATCGCCCTCAACCAGGCGACCTGCCATTTGCACGCCAACGCTCAACATCGCCTTGGCGACTTCCACGTGCTGGCCTTGCAGGAAGGCTTTGGCATCCTCGGAGAAATCCAAAGTAACCAGAGAACCCTCGTCCTCAGCCCTGCGCAGCTCGATTCGGCCGTCTGGTAACTCGACAATTTCTAGAAAGGACGTTGGCATAAAGGTCTGTTCTCCACGAAAGGCGGGCATTATATAGGCATCGACGAGGGTTCGCTCGGGATCTTGACCAGATGCCATCGCGAAAAACAGCTCAGCAGTCGAGCAAACAACCCCAAGGGTCGTTCGCTGCGCTGTTTACTCCCTCAGCATTCGTTCAAGCCTTCTCGAAACCGGATGGCCAGGCTTTTCAGGTTTTGCCGCCAGCTCTCCAGCTCCTCGCGACCCAGCTCTTGAGGCGCCTCTTCTTCATCGAGGTTTACCGCCAGGATCAGCGGCTGCGTCACATCACCCTTTGGCTTGCGCGGCGCTCGTGGCGGCTGGAACAACGCGGCATGGGCCGCCAGAAGCTTGGCCAGCCAGGTTTCCGGGTTGTTCGCCAGCTCGACCATCTCGGCCATTTCCGGAATAGCGATGCTGTCCAGCACTTCGCGAGTCAGCAGCGACTCAGCCCGGGAGGCGTTGGCCTGAGGCAAGCGATAGAAGCCGGCGATCTCGTGACACAGTCCCAGCAAGGCACCGTACAGGTGAAACAGGGCCGATTCTCGCCCCGCCTGAATCAGCGCCAGGGAATTCATCGCCCGCCCCTCTTCGGCCTTGGCGAGAGCTTCCAGCGACAGGCCGGCGAAATAAATCTTCTGGTTGGTACGGGTATAGAGTTCGTGGGCCATGACGGCAGCCTCCACAACGAAATAATTGCTTCACGCAGGTCAGACAGTGTCGTGGATCAACTCCCTCTCCCGCAAGCGTTGTCTAATCCTGAAGCAGATACCGGCTCATCATCGCCTCGTAGGAGCCAGCGATGGCGGCCTGACAGCCGACCTGCTATTTGTTGACCGCGGATATATCCATTCCTGCGGCAACGGCCACTTAGGGTTCCGCTCTTACAGCGGGTCACTTTGAAGAGCGCAAAGTAACCAAACGCTCTTGCCCCTGGCGTTCGGTGCCTCGCTCCGGTCCTGCTCCGTGGGGGCAAGAAAATCAAGATCAAAAGCCAAGCAAAGCAAAAGCGAGGCGGCCTACCGGCCGGCCTGATCGGGAGCCGACCGCATTTCCCCTGTAGGAGCTGGCTTGCCAGCGAAGAGGCCCGAAAGAGCAGCGCAATACTCAAGGCCGCGTTTGCCGACAGGCCGGAAACATACACCCTGCGCAAACAAAAAAGCCGCATGAAAACCCGAGGGTTGTCATGCGGCTTTTTCAGTGTGGCGGTTGTTACGCCTTCGCGGCCGGTCGCTTGTCCTCGACCTTCCACTTGCCACCGTCGTAGAACGCTTTCCAGCCAGTCGGCTTACCGTCGACCTCGGTCTGCACGTACTGCTCCTTGGTCTTGCGGCTGTAACGGATCACGGCAGGCAGGCCATCCGGATCTTTCTTTGGCGCTTCGCAAAGGAAGTGGTACTTCGGATCGATCTCATCCTTGTGCGGCACGATCTCGATCACCAGCGGTGCACGGGTCTCGCGGTTTTTCGGGAACTGGCTGGCGGCCAGGAACAGGCCCGAGGCACCGTCGCGCAGGATGTAGGTGTCGTTGACCTTTTCGCATTTCAGCTCAGGCATCTTCACCGGGTCCATCTTCGGCGGCGCCGCATCACCGCTTTTCAGCAGTTTGCGGGTGTTCTTGCAGGTCGGGTTGGTGCAACCGAAGAACTTGCCGAAACGGCCGGTCTTGAGCTGCATCTCGCTGCCGCACTTGTCGCATTCCAGGCTCGGACCTTCATAGCCCTTGATGCGATAGGTGCCCTCTTCGATTTCGTAGCCGTCGCAATCCGGGTTGTTACCGCAGATGTGCAGCTTGCGCTTCTCGTCCAGCAGGTAGGCGTCCATCGCCGTGCTGCAGATCGGGCAGCGATGCTTGCCGCGCAGCACCAGGGATTCCGATTCACCCTCGTCGTCCGCGGCGATTTCATCGCCCGGCACCAGGTTGACGGTCGCCTTGCAGCGTTCTTTCGGCGGCAGGCTGTAGCCGGAGCAACCAAGGAACACACCGGTCGATGCGGTACGGATCTGCATCGGACGCCCGCACGTGGTGCACGGAATGTCGGTCATCACCGGCTGGTTGGCACGCATCCCGCTATCCGGGCTTTCGGCCACTTCGAGCTTCTTCTTGAAGTCGCCGTAGAACTCGTCGAGCACGTTTTTCCAGTCGCGTTCGCCCTGGGCCACGTCATCGAGGTTCTCTTCCATGCCGGCGGTGAAGCCGTAGTCCATCAGGTTGGAGAAGCTCTCGGACAGCCGCTCGGTGACGATGTCGCCCATCTTTTCCGAATAGAAACGGCGGTTGTGCAGCGCCACGTAGCCGCGATCCTGAATGGTCGAAATGATTGCCGCATAAGTCGAAGGACGACCGATGCCGCGCTTTTCCATTTCTTTTACCAGGCTGGCTTCCGAGTAACGCGCTGGCGGCTTGGTGAAGTGCTGGGTCGGATCAAGCTTGATCAGCTTCATCACGTCGCCCTGGGCCATGTCCGGCAGCACGTCGTCATCGCCAGGCTTGGCGATTTGCGGCATGACCCGGGTGTAACCGTCGAACTTGAGGATACGGCCCTTGGCACGCAGCTCGAAGTCGCCGGCACCGACGGTGACCGTGGTCGACAGGTATTGCGCCGGTAGCATCTGGCAGGCGAGGAACTGGCGCCAGATCAGCTCGTAGAGGCGCTCAGCGTCGCGCTCCATGCCCGACAGCTTGCTTGGCTCGGTGTTGGCGTCAGAAGGACGAATCGCTTCGTGAGCCTCTTGTGCGCCTTCCTTGCTGCTGTAGACATTCGGGGTTTCCGGCAGGTACTTCTTGCCGAACTCGCTTTCAATATAAGTACGCGCCATCGTCACGGCATCGACCGAGAGGTTGGTCGAGTCGGTACGCATGTAAGTGATGTAGCCGGCTTCGTACAGACGCTGGGCCATCATCATGGTCTTCTTCACGCCGAAGCCCAGGCGGTTGCTCGCGGCCTGCTGCAGGGTAGACGTGATGAAAGGTGCCGACGGCTTGCTGCTGGTCGGCTTGTCTTCGCGCTTGACGATGCTGTAGCTGGAAGCCTTGAGCTTCTCCAGCGCGGCCATGGCCTGGGCTTCGTTGAGCGGCTTGAAGGCTTCGCCCTTCTCACGAGCGACGTCGAAACGCACGGTCGCGCCCTTGGCGGTGCCGAGGTCGGCATGGACTTCCCAGTACTCTTCCGGGATGAACGCGCGGATTTCCCGCTCACGCTCCACCACCAGCTTCACGGCAACCGACTGCACCCGACCGGCGGACAGGCCACGGGCGATCTTGGCCCACAGCAGCGGCGAGACCATGTAGCCCACCACGCGGTCGAGGAAGCGACGCGCCTGTTGGGCGTTGACACGATCGATGTCCAGCTCGCCTGGCTGGGAGAAGGCTTCCTGGATCGCCTTCTTGGTGATTTCGTTGAACACCACGCGCTTGTAGCGGCTGTCGTCACCCCCGATGGCTTCGCGCAGGTGCCAGGCAATGGCTTCCCCCTCGCGATCCAAGTCGGTTGCGAGATAGATGGTGTCAGCATCCTTGGCGAGCCGGCGCAGCTCTTCGATGACCTTTTCCTTGCCCGGGAGGATCTCGTACTTGGCTTTCCAGCCATGATCGGGATCGACGCCCATGCGAGCGACCAGCTGCTTGCGCGCCTTTTCTTTCGGCGACAAGGCCGGCGCTTCACCCGCAGCAGCCTTGCCGCGCTTGGCGGCTGGCTCTTTGCTGGCGCTAGCCGAACCGCTGGTGGGCAGGTCTCGGATATGGCCGATACTCGACTTCACCACGTATTCGTTGCCCAAATACTTGTTGATGGTCTTGGCCTTAGCCGGGGATTCCACAATGACCAGCGATTTGCCCATGGATCAGAAAATTCCTGAATTCTAGAAGTGAAAGGCGGTTGGCGCCTGACGCGGCACCGCTATATATAGTGGCTACAAGGTGAGGTCAAGCGCAGGGTTGTGCGCGCCCTCCCCTTACGGCTTCGGAAAAACGCTCGGTTCAGCTTGCACCAAAGCAAAGCGTGGCACCTGTTCGCCGTCAACCTCGACGGACTCCAGGAACATGCTCAAGGGGCGCACCCAAAAGCCGTAATCGCCATACAGGGCTTGGTAGAAGACCACTTCTTCCTCGGTTTCCGAATGCCGCGCAACACTGAACACACGGTACTGCGGACCTTTGTAATGTTGATAGAGCCCAGGTTGTATCGGCATGCTTCGGCCCTCACTCAAGTCCGTTCAAAATAAAAAATAAAAAATCCGCAAAAACAAAAACCGGGGCACTAGGCCCCGGCTTCCGTCAACGCAACGTTTAAACGCGTTCGAAGACGGTGGAGATGCCTTGGCCGAGACCAATGCACATGGTGGCTACCCCAAGGCTGCCGCCATTTTGCTTCATCACATTGAGCAAAGTGCCGGAGATACGCGCACCGGAGCAACCGAACGGGTGACCCAGGGCGATTGCGCCGCCGTGCAGGTTAACCTTCTCATTCATCTTGTCGAGCACTTTCAGATCTTTCAGCACTGGCAGGGCCTGTGCGGCGAAAGCTTCGTTGAGCTCGAAGAAGTCGATGTCGGAGATGCCAAGACCCGCACGCTTCAGTGCTTTCTGTGTGGCCGGTACTGGACCATAGCCCATGATCGCCGGATCCACACCTGCCACTGCCATCGAGCGAATCACCGCCATAGGCTGGATGCCCAGGTCCTGTGCGCGCTGCGCCGACATCACGATCATGCACGAGGCACCATCGGTGATCTGCGACGAAGTACCCGCTGTCACGGTGCCGCCCTTCGGATTGAAAGCAGGCTTCAATGCCGCCAGGCTTTCCAGGGTGGTTTCCGGACGAATGGTTTCGTCGAAGTCGAAGGTTTTCAGGAAACCGTTCTCGTCGTAGCCCTGCATCGGGATGATTTCGTCCTTGAACTTGCCTTCCACGGTCGCCTTGTGGGCGAGTTGGTGGGAGCGCACGCCAAAGGCGTCCTGCTGCTCGCGAGTGATGCCGTGCATCTTGCCCAGCATTTCCGCGGTCAGGCCCATCATGCCCGAAGCCTTTGCCGCGTACAGCGACATGTGCGGGTTCGGATCGACACCGTGCATCATGCTCACGTGACCCATATGCTCGACGCCGCCAACCACGAAAACGTCACCGTTGCCGGTCATGATCGCTTGCGCGGCGGTGTGCAGGGCACTCATCGACGAGCCGCACAGGCGGCTGACGGTCTGGCCGGCCGAGGTGTGCGGGATCTGGGTCATCAGCGACGCCATGCGCGCGATGTTCCAGCCCTGCTCCAGGGTCTGGTTCACACAGCCCCAGATCACGTCCTCGACTTCGCTCGGGTCGACCTTGACGTTGCGTTCCAGCAATTTGCTGATCAGGTGCGCCGACATGTCTTCGGCGCGGGTGTTGCGGTGCATGCCGCCCTTGGAGCGGCCCATCGGAGTACGACCGAAGTCGACAATCACGACGTCTCTAGGATTCAAGCTCATAAGTTCACTCTCACTCTAGTTGGGGGCGCTTAACCGAAGAAGCTCTGGCCGTTCTTGGCCATTTCGCGCAGCTTCGCGGTCGGGTGGTACAGCGCGCCCAAATCAGCGTACTGGTCAGCCAGGGCAACGAACTGGGCAACACCGATCGAGTCGATGTAACGCAGCGCACCGCCACGGAATGGAGGGAAACCAATACCGTAGACCAGACCCATGTCGGCTTCGGCGGCGGTTTCGACGATGCCGTCTTCCAGGCAACGCACGGTTTCCAGGCACAGCGGGATCATCATCCAGTTGATGATGTCTTCGTCGGTGACTTCGCGCTGTTCAAAGACGATTGGCTTGAGCACTTCCAGCACCGACGGATCGGCGACTTTCTTCTGCTTGCCGCGCTTGTCGGTCTCGTAGGCGTAGAAGCCCTTGCCGTTCTTCTGGCCCAGGCGCTTGGCTTCGTAGAGCACGTCAACGGCCGAACGACGGTCATCCTTCATGCGGTCCGGGAAGCCTTCAGCCATCACGTCGCGACCGTGGTGGCCGGTGTCGATGCCGACCACGTCCATCAGGTACGCCGGGCCCATGGGCCAGCCGAATTTCTCCATGACCTTGTCGATACGGACGAAGTCCACACCGGCGCTGACCAGCTTGGCGAAACCGCCGAAGTACGGGAACAGCACGCGGTTGACCAGGAAGCCCGGGCAGTCGTTGACCACGATCGGGTTCTTGCCCATTTTCTTGGCGTAGGCAACGGTGGTGGCAACCGCCAGCTCGCTGGACTTCTCGCCACGAATCACTTCCACCAAGGGCATCATGTGCACCGGATTGAAGAAGTGCATGCCGACGAAGTTTTCCGGACGCTTGAGGGCCTTGGCCAGCAAGGTGATGGAAATGGTCGAGGTGTTGGACGCCAGGATGGTGTCCTCCTTGACCTTGTCTTCGACTTCGGCCAGAACAGCTTGCTTGACCTTGGGGTTCTCGACGACGGCTTCAACCACCAGGTCCACGTGACCGAAGTCACCGTAGGACAGGGTCGGACGAATGCCGTTGAGCACTTCAGCCATTTTCGCGGCGGTCATGCGCCCCTTGTCAACGCGGCCTACCAGCAGCTTGGCGGCTTCGGCCAGACCCTGCTCGATACCGTGCTCGTTGATGTCCTTCATCAGGATCGGCGTGCCTTTGGAGGCCGACTGATAGGCGATACCGCCACCCATGATACCGGCGCCGAGTACGGCGGCCTGCTTCACGTCCCTGGCGATTTCGTCGTAGGCCTTGGCCTTTTTCTTCAGTTCCTGATCGTTCAGGAACAGGCCGATCAGGCACTGGGCTGCCGAAGTCTTGGCCAGCTTGACGAAACCGGCGGCTTCGACTTCCAGGGCCTTGTCACGACCGAAGTTCGCGGCTTTCTGGATGGTCTTGATCGCTTCGACCGGGGCCGGGTAGTTCGGGCCAGCCTGGCCGGCCACGAAACCCTTGGCGGTTTCGAAAGCCATCATTTGCTCGATAGCGTTCAGCTTGAGTTTTTCAAGCTTCGGCTGGCGCTTGGCCTTGTAATCGAACTCGCCGGAAATGGCGCGCTTGATCAGTTCAAGGGCGGCATCCTGCAGTTTTTCAGGAGCAACCACGGCATCGACGGCGCTCACTTTCAGCGCGTCTTCGGCACGGTTTTCCTTGCCGGAAGCGATCCACTCGATGGCGTTGTCGGTACCGATCAGGCGCGGCAGACGCACGGTACCGCCGAAGCCCGGGTAGATGCCCAGCTTGACTTCCGGCAGACCGATCTTGGCCTTGGTCGACATGACGCGGTAGTCCGCCGCCAGGCACATTTCCAGACCGCCACCCAATGCGATGCCATTGATTGCGACGACAGTCGGGACATTGAGGTCTTCGAAATCGCTGAAAATCTTGTTGGCTTCGAGGTTGCCAGCCACAAGCTCTGCATCCGGCAGCTTGAAGTTGTCGACGAATTCGGTGATGTCGGCACCGACGATGAACACGTCCTTGCCACTGCTGACGATCACACCCTTGATCGAAGCATCTGCCTTGATGGCGTCCACGGCCTGACGCAGTTCGTTCAGGGTTAGACGGTTGAACTTGTTGACGGACTCACCCTTGAGGTCGAACTTCAGTTCGACGATGCCACTTTCAAGAGCCTTAACCGTGATGGCTTTACCTTCGTAAATCATCAACTGATCTCCACGATATGGAAGCTGAACAGTACACGTCGGACGCAGGTGAATGGTTCGGCAGGGACGTTAAACGTCAATGCTACGCCTCTCAACCCGGCACACCCGCCAACGCGATAGTCGGGATTCTGTAGGAGCTGTTTGTCGGACAAACGCTCAATTCATACGCCCGTTTGATTTGGGTACGTCACCTTCACGGAATTTCCGACAATTGTCAATCGCCCAAAATGCGGGTTGAAATGCGACGTTGCGGTCATATCCGTATTGCCAGTACCTGCTACAGACACAGGTATGCGCAATCATTCATAGGATCAATCATTAGAAAATTCGCCCTAATTCACGGCAGCCGGTGTTTAACCGGCTACGCTGGCGGAACCTGGGGAAAAAAGTGAACGCTTTTGGCGAATGCCCAGCGTAAGATCAGCCCACAGCGAATTACCGGCCTGCCTGGCCAACCCCCGCCCGATGAAGTTGTCGGGCTTTTTATTGCCTGCAAAACAACCTGTAGGAGCTGGCTTGCCAGCGAAAGCCATATCAGCAGCAGCCAGGATGCTGTCTGGCACGCCGCCTCCGCTGGCAAGCCAGCGCCTACAGAGATCGGGCAGGCGAGGAAGCTCGGGGGTTCAGGCGAGGGCTTTGAGGGTGGCGTCGATGTGCTGCAAGACTTCGGCCTCGCCCTTCTCACCCCAATACAGGGTGATCATTTGCTTGTCGGCCTCGACCTTGAAGACGTTGCCCGGCAATTTTTCGAAATGATTGAGCAGCGCGGGATCTTCGCAGGGTTCCTGCCATTGGTTGACCCACAAACCCGGTGATTTTTGCCAGTAACTCCAGCAGGCCGGCTGATTGCCCCGGCGCGGCCGATGGTACTGCGCACAAGGGTTTGGCGGCTCCTGGGCGAGCCAGTGCGGCCACTCCTGAGGCGCCAGTTGCATGGACAGGCCAATGCGTCGCGCCTCCATGCGCAGGGCCATGCGACCGCTCTGATGACGCGAGGGGCGCAGCCATGCCAGCGGGCTGAGCACCACCAACAGGATTGACACCACTATCCAGACCGTCATATCTGTACTCCCGATTCTTGATGAGCACATTGAGCCACTTTAGAACCAATGCGCTTGAAACCAGCCATACTTACCAATATTGCAATCCTCAGGAGGAGCACCTCATGCCCTACACCCACATCCTGGTCGCTGTAGACCTGACCGAAGAGTGCGACCCTGTCATCCACCGTGCTCGCGAGCTGTCGGTGAGCAACGAGGCGAAATTGTCCCTGGTGCATATCGTCGAGCCAATGGCCATGGCCTTTGGTGGTGACGTGCCAATGGACCTGTCACAACTGCAACAACAGCAGTTCGACCAGGCCAAGGAGCGTCTCGATCGCTTGATCCTCAAATACCCTGAGCTTTCCAGGGAATTCAGCCACCTGACCTACGGCCAGCCACGCCAGGAGATTCATCACCTGGCCAAGGAGCAAGGGTGCGACCTGATCGTGGTCGGCAGTCACGGCCGCCATGGCCTGGCCCTGCTGCTGGGCTCCACGGCCAACGACGTGCTGCACGGCGCGCCTTGCGATGTGCTGGCGGTGCGCCTGCAAAACAAATCCTGAAGTTTCAGGTACCCCCTGTGGGAGCGGGCTTGCTCGCGAAAGCGGTGTGACAGACGACCCATTCGTTGAATGTTAAACCGCCTTCGCGAGCAAGCCCGCTCCCACATTGGGATTGCAACAACTAACAGGTCTCCATATGAAAAGCCCGGCGTTCACCTGTGTGAAGCCGGGCTTTTTTATTACCGGATCAATCAGGCATCCAGTTCGGCCCAACGCTCGACCATCACGTCGAGTTCAGCCTGCAACTGCGCCAACTGATCGATCACTGCCGCAGTTTCCGCAGCCGGACGCAGATAGAAACCCGCATCGGCCATCTGTGCCTCAACGGCGGCGATCTGCTGCTCCATGGCTTCGATCTGCCCCGGCAACGCCTCCAGCTCACGCTGCAACTTGTAGCTGAGCTTCTTCTTCGCCACCGGCGCCTCGGCGGCGGCGACAGGCGCAGGTGCGGCCGTCACGACAGCGGAGTTCAGGTCGGCCTTGCCCGACTTGCTCTCGGTCACGCCCAGCAAGCGCGGCGAGCCGCCCTGGCGCAGCCAGTCCTGATAACCACCGACGTACTCGCGAACCTTGCCTTCACCTTCGAAGACCAGGGTGCTGGTGACCACGTTGTCGAGGAATGCCCGGTCGTGGCTGACCATCAGCACGGTGCCGTTGAAGGTCAGCAGGACCTCTTCGAGCAGCTCGAGGGTTTCCACATCGAGGTCGTTGGTCGGTTCGTCGAGCACCAGCAGGTTGGCCGGTTTGCTGAACAGCTTGGCCAGCAACAGGCGGGCACGCTCACCACCGGACAGCGCCTTGACCGGCGTGCGGGCACGCTGCGGGCTGAACAGGAAGTCGCCGAGGTAGCTCAGCACGTGGCGGCTCTGGCCATCGATGTCGATGAAGTCGCGACCTTCGGCGACGTTGTCGATCACGGTCTTTTCCAGATCCAGCTGGTGGCGCAACTGGTCGAAGTAGGCAACGTCGATCCGGGTGCCCTCTTCCACCTTGCCGCTGGTGGGCTGCAAGCCACTGAGCATCAGCTTGAGCAACGTGGTCTTGCCGGTGCCGTTGGCGCCAAGCAGACCGATGCGGTCGCCGCGCTGCAACACCATCGAGAAATCCTTGATCAGGAACGGACCGCCCGGGTGAGCGAAGCTCACGTTATCGAGCACCATCACCTGCTTGCCGGACTTGTCGGCGGTTTCCAGCTGGATGTTGGCCTTGCCGGTGCGCTCGCGACGCTCGCTACGCTCGACGCGCAGGGCTTTCAGGGCGCGTACGCGGCCTTCGTTGCGGGTACGACGGGCCTTGATGCCCTGGCGAATCCACACTTCTTCCTGGGCCAGGCGCTTGTCGAACAAGGCGTTGGCTGTCGCCTCGGCGGCCAGCTCGGCTTCTTTGTGCACCAGGAAACTGGCGTAGTCGCCGTTCCAGTCGATCAGGCCACCGCGGTCCAGTTCGAGGATGCGGGTCGCCAGGTTCTGCAGGAAGGAACGGTCGTGCGTGATGAACAGCACGGCGCCCTGAAAATCCTTCAGCGCTTCTTCCAGCCAGGCGATGGCACCGATGTCCAGGTGGTTGGTCGGTTCGTCGAGCAGCAGCAGGTCTGGCTCGGACACCAGGGCCTGGGCCAGCAGCACACGACGACGCCAGCCACCGGACAATTCGGCGAGGGTCTTGTCGGCCGGCAACTGCAGGCGGCTCAGGGTGCTGTCGACCAGGGTTTGCAAACGCCAGCCGTCACGGGCTTCGAGGTCGTGCTGGACGTGCATCAGCTTGTCCAGGTCGGCGTCGGTGACGATGTTCTGGCTCAGATGGTGATATTCGGCGAGCAACGCACCGACACCGTCCAGGCCTTCGGCAACCACGTCGAACACAGTCCGCTCGTCGGCTACCGGCAATTCTTGCGGCAATTCGCCAATCTTGAGCCCGGGTGCGCGCCAAACCGAGCCGTCATCGGGCTTCTGGTCGCCCTTGACGAGCTTCATCATGCTGGACTTGCCAGTGCCGTTGCGGCCGATGATGCACACCCGCTCTCCACGGGCGATCTGCCAGGACACCTTGTCCAACAACGGCATAGCGCCGAAAGCAAGGGACACATCGCTGAATTTGAGCAGGGTCATGAGCTTCTCCAAAAACCGGGCGCGCATTCTACCTGAAACGGGGCTCCAGCAGGCCGGCATTTTCAATGTGGCAGCACTCTGCACGACAAATGTTGCGAACTGATGCAGACAGCTCGGCAAAGCTTTCGCCCGTTGCTGGCAAAAGGCTAAGCTACAGATAATCAGTGCGGGGATCGCCAGCACTTGTCATGTTTTTTCTGTCCGGACGTCTCATGCGCAGTCGCCTTTTCAAACTCTTGTCCTGTTTTCTACTTTCTGCCGCTGCCGTTCAATCCGCACAGGCGGTGGACCTGTCCACCCAACGCCAATACTACGACGAAGCCAAGCGTGCCCTGGCCAAGGGCGACACCGGGCCGTATTTCCGTTACAGCCAGGCCCTGGCCGACTATCCGCTGGAACCGTACCTGGCCTACGACGAGCTGACCGCGCGCCTGAAGACCGCGAGCAATGCCGAGATCGAGAAATTCCTCGCCGAACACGGCGACCTGCCCCAGGCCAACTGGATGAAGCTGCGCTGGTTGCGCTGGCTGGCCGAACGTGGCGACTGGGCAACGTTCGTCAAGTATTACGACCCCAAGATGAATTTCACCGAACTGGATTGCCTGAACGCGCAGTACCAGATCAGCCACAACCAAAAGACCGAAGGCTACGCCAACGCCAACAAGCTCTGGCTGACCGGCAAGACGCAACCGGCAGCCTGTGACGCTTTGTTTGGCATGTGGGCCGCCGAAGGCCAGTTGACCGAACAGAAGCGCTGGGAGCGCGCCAAGCTCGCCGCCCAGGCGCGCAACTACCCACTGGCCAACAGCCTGGTCAATGGCTTGACCACGCTCGCCCCGCGTGGCCGCCTGCTGATCGATGTGGCGCAGAAACCGGAGCTGCTCAATTCGCCGTCGCGCTTCACCCCGGCCGACGAACCGATGTCTGACGTGGTCAGCCTCGGCCTGCGCCGTCTCGCCCGCCAGGACCCGGACAGGGCGATGGCCCTGCTCGACGGTTATGCCAGCAGCATGCACTTCTCTCGTGATGAAAAAGTGGCCATCGCTCGGGAAATCGGGCTGACCCTGGCACGACGTTTCGACAGCCGTGCACTGGAAATGATGACCAAGTACGACCCGGAACTGCGCGACAACACCGTGTCTGAATGGCGCATGCGCTTGTTGCTGCGCCTGGCGCGCTGGGACGATGCCTACCAGTTGACGCGTCGCCTGCCCCAGGACCTCGCCACCACCAACCGCTGGCGCTACTGGCAGGCCCGCAGCCTGGAACTGGCACAACCGCAGAACCCCGAAGCGCAAACCCTCTACAAGAACCTTGCCCGCGAGCGCGATTTCTATGGTTTCCTCGCCGCCGACCGTTCGCAGTCGCCCTATTCGCTGAACAACAAACCGCTGGTGCTCAGCCAGGCGCTGATGAACAAGGTGCGCAACACCCCCGGTATACGTCGCGCCCTGGAATTTCATGCCCGCGGGCAAATCGTCGACGGTCGCCGCGAGTGGTACCACGTCAGCCGCCACTTCAATCGCGACGAAATGGTCGCCCAGGCAAAACTGGCCTATGACCTGAAGTGGTATTTCCCGGCGATTCGCACCATCAGTCAGGCGCAGTACTGGGACGACCTGGACATCCGCTTCCCGATGGCCCACCGCGACACCCTGGTCCGGGAAGCCAAGGTCCGCGGCCTGCATTCCAGCTGGGTATTTGCGATTACTCGCCAGGAAAGCGCCTTCATGGACGACGCCCGTTCCAGCGTCGGCGCCAGCGGCCTGATGCAATTGATGCCGGGAACCGCCAAGGAAACCGCACGCAAGTTCAGCATTCCGCTGGCCTCGCCGCAGCAAGTGTTCAACCCGGACAAGAACATTCAGCTTGGCGCCGCCTACCTGAGCCAGGTCCACAGCCAGTTCAACGGCAACCGCGTCCTCGCCTCCGCCGCCTACAACGCCGGCCCGGGCCGCGTACGCCAGTGGCTGCGCGGTGCGGACCACCTGAGCTTCGACGTCTGGGTGGAAAGCATCCCGTTCGACGAAACCCGCCAGTACGTGCAGAACGTGCTGTCTTATTCGGTGATCTACGGCCAGAAACTCAACTCACCGCAGCCGCTGGTGGATTGGCATGAGCGGTATTTTGATGATCAGTGACAGGCGTCTCTGAGCATTGCGCTGGTCTCGCGGGCGCCTTCACTTGTAGGCGCCCGACTTGCCGGCGATGGCGTCCTTGAACGTTGCGCTGGTCTTTCGGGCCTCTTCGCTGGCAAGCCAGCTCCTACAAATTATTTGGGCGGCGAATGCCTTGTAGGCGCCCGGCGCCTAAAGTTCGGGGACGGTCTGGCCATCACTGAACTGCAACGCCGCCAGCCGCGCATATAACGCATTGTTCGCGATCAGCGACTGGTGCGTTCCCACCGCTACCAGCTTGCCCTGATCCATCACCGCAATACGATCGGCGTTCTTGACCGTGGCCAGGCGGTGGGCGATGACCAGGGTGGTGCGGTTTTTCATCAGGCTCGGCAGCGCTTGCTGGATCAGGTGTTCGCTCTGGGCGTCGAGGGCGCTGGTGGCTTCGTCCAGCAGCAGGATGGGCGCATCCACCAACAGCGCGCGAGCGATGGCCAGGCGCTGGCGCTGGCCGCCGGACAAGCCGAGGCCGCCGTCGCCCAGGTGGGTCTGGTAGCCGTTGGGCATGGCTTCGATGAAGTCGTGGGCGTAGGCGATTTTTGCCGCCTCGCGGACCTCGGCCGAGGTCGCCGTCGGGTTGCCGTAGCGCAGGTTGTCCTCGATGCTGCCGAAAAACAGCGCCGGGGTTTGCGAGACCAGGGCGAAGCAGCGCCGCAGATCCAGCGGATCGAGCTGGGTCAGGGGCACGCCATCGAGCAGGATCCGCCCTTCGGCGGGGTCGTAAAAGCGCAGCAACAGGTCATACACCGTGGATTTGCCGGCCCCGGAGGGCCCGACCAATGCCAGGGTTTCCCCGGCCTGGATGGTCAGGCTGAGGCCATCGACGGCGTAGCTTTCAGGCCGCGAGGGGTAGCAAAAGCGCACGTCCTGCAACACCAGATCGCCTTTCACCCGCTCGGGCAAGGTCACCAGACCGGACGTCGGCGGCTGGATGATGTTCTGCGCCCGCAGCAACTCGGCGATCCGCTCCGCCGCGCCCGCCGCACGCTGCAACTCGCCGATCACCTCACTCAAGGTGCCAAACGCACTGCCGACGATCAGGCTGTAGAACACGAACGCCGCCAGCTCACCCGCGGAAATCCGCCCGGCAATCACGTCCATGCCGCCGACCCAGAGCATGACGCCCACGGCGCCCAGCACCAGCACGATCACCAGGGTAATCAACCAGGCCCGCTGGAAGATACGCTTGCGCGCCGTGTCGAACGCTTCCTCCACAGTGACGGCGAAACGCTGTTCATCCTGGGCCTGGTGGTTATAGGCCTGCACGGTCTTGATCTGGCCCAGGGTCTCGGACACATAGCTGCCGATATCGGCAATGCGGTCCTGGCTCAGGCGCGACAGGCTGCGCACCCGCCGTCCGAAAATCAGGATCGGCGCGATCACCAACGGCAAGGCAATCACCACGATGCTGGTGAGTTTTGGATTGGTGACGAACAGCAGGACGATCCCGCCGATCACCATCAGCAAGTTGCGCAGGAACAGCGACAGGGAGGAGCCAATCACCGATTGCAGCAGCGTGGTATCGGCGGTCAGCCGTGACTGGATCTCGGAGCTGCGGTTGTCCTCGTAGAACCCCGGGTGCAGGTAGACCAAGTGATTGAACACCCGGCGGCGGATGTCGGCGACGCAGCGCTCGCCGATCCACGACACCAGGTAAAACCTGGCAAAGGTACCGACCGCCAGGCCGACCACCAGCAGCATGAACAGACCGATGGACTGGTTGAGCAAATGCGGCGACTGGGTCATGAACCCTTGATCCACCAGCAGGCGAATGCCCTGCCCCATGGACAAGGTAATGCCCGCCGTAACGACCAGCGCGAACAGGGCACCCAGCGCTTGCCAGCGATAAGGCGCAATGAATCGACTGGCCAGGCGAATCGCACGACGGTGACGAACTGTGAGCATTTGCATCATCCATAACGGAATAATTGATGGGTGCAGCGTACACCGACCAGCGGGTGGAACCGGTTGAATCAGAATGAGTCAGGTTAATTATGACCGTGCCGTCTAGTCCCTAGACACTATTGGTCTAAAGTTGCGGTAGCCATGTCGGGATATTTCTGGTCGACTGGCGATGCCGTTCAGGAGCGATCGCAGGGAGTTGTCACAGCCTGGTCACCTGACGGTTCTAATCTAGGCACACAACCTGATGAGGAGACAGGCCATGTCCTTGCAACAACGCAGCGACGACAAGATTGAAGTGATCCGCACGCAGCCAGACCAGTCTCTGGGGTGCTCGATAATCGATGAACAAGGCCGCGAAGTGCCGATCACTGAAAAAATGATCCAGAAAGCGTGCAGCGAACTGGAGAAACGATTGGTCAAGCCTGCCGAAGAAAAGTGATGTAGCCACCGTCTTCATTGACCCGGCCCATCAGGGCCGGGTTTTTATTGCCTGAAATTCAGACAACCGTCGCGCCCAGCGCCGCCACGATCTGCTGCAACGCTGGCGCCTCCCCGTCGATGCGCACCTGCAACCCGTCGATCTCGCGCCGCGAGGGATAGTTCTTGCGCAGCCCATCGAACGCCGCACGCTGCTCACTCACACTGCCTACAAGGCTGCGACGAAAATCCGCGTCATCACGGCGCGGGTCGTACACACCACGGCACAACATCGCCAGGGCCCAAGCCGGATCGGTGTCCCCGCTCAAGGTCACCTGCGCCAGCCAGGGGGCTGGCAACAAGTCGTTCAGGCTGACCTGGGGCACTTGCCCGAGGAACGCGCAGTACGCCTGATAGATTTGCGCCGTTCCGCGCTGCTTGCCATCGAGGCTGTACCCGGCAATGTGCGGGGTGGCCAGCACGCAGAGTTCGGCCAGGGCGACGTCGACTTCGGGCTCGGCCTCCCAGACATCGAGTACCGCCTGCAGGTCTTCGCGCTGCAGCAGCACCTGGCGCAGGGCGCGGTTGTCCACCACCGGACCACGGCTGGCGTTGATCAGCCAGGTGCCGGGCTTGAGCTGATTCAGGCGTTTTTCATCGAACAGGTGCCAGGTCGGCTGGGCACCCCGGCGGGTCAGCGGGGTGTGCAGGCTGATCACGTCGCACTGTTCGATGATCTGCTCAAGGCTGACGTAATCGCCCCCTTCAGCGGCCTGGCGTGGCGGATCGCAGACCAGCACCTTCCAGCCCAGGCCCTGCAGGACCTTGACCAGCCGTCCACCCACTTCACCGGCACCCACCACCCCGTAGGTGCGCTGGGTCAGGTCGGCGCCTTCGATTTCAGCCAGGGTCAACAGGCTGCCGAGCACGTAGTCGACCACGCCCCGGGCGTTGCAACCCGGCGCGCTGGACCAGGTGATGCCGGCCTGTTGGAAGTAGTCGAGGTCCAGGTGATCGGTGCCGATGGTGCAGGTACCGACGAAGCGCACCTTGCTGCCTTCCAGCAACTCACGGTCGACGCGGGTGACCGAGCGCACCAGCAGCACATCGGCCTGCTCGACCGTGGCGCGGTCGATGGAACGCCCCGGCACCCGGCGGATTTCACCGAAATGTTCGAAGAAGGCGTCGAGCAGGGGGATATTTTCGTCGGCAACGATCAGCATGTCAGGCTCCTTTGGCGGATCGGCAGTGTAGGCGTAGAGGGTAGCTGCCGCCTAGCACACATCGTGCAGGAGCGAGCCTGCTCGCGAAGAAGGTGAAGGCGCCGCGCTTATTCAGGTAGTCCTCGTCATCGTTGACGTCCATCGCGAGCAGGCTCGCTCCTGCAAGGGGGGGCAGGAATTACAAATCCTCAACACAGTCTTTTCCTGACCGCTGCGTCAACGCGTAGAATATGCATCCGCGCAGCAAACATATCTGGACGTTTTTACCCTTGAATTCCGTGACCACCCCCATCACCAAGCCTTCCCTCTCCCGCCCCGCCCGGGTTCGCCTGGAGCTGAAAAACCTGCTCGGCCTGGCCTTGCCGATCATGATCGCGCAGCTGGCCACCACGGCGATGGGCTTCGTCGATGCGGTGATGGCCGGCCGGGTCGGGCCGCGCGACCTGGCGGCGGTGGCGCTGGGCAACTCGATCTGGGTGCCGGTGTTCCTGCTGATGACCGGCACCTTGCTGGCCACCGCGCCGAAAGTCGCCCAGCGCTTCGGCGCCGGCACCCACAGCGAGATCGGTCCGATCGTGCGCCAGGCGCTGTGGCTGGCCCTGGTGGTGGGCCTGATCGCGACCGGCCTGCTGCTGTGCGCCGAACCGGTCTTGCGCGTGATGAAGGTTGATCCCGAACTGATCGGCCCCTGCATGCAGTACCTGCACGGCATCGCCAGCGGTTTGCCGGCGGTTGCGCTCTACCATGTGCTGCGCTGCTTCAGCGATGGCCTGGGGCGCACTCGCCCGGCGATGGTGCTCGGCCTGTGTGGCCTGGCGCTGAACATCCCGCTGAACTACGTGTTCATCTACGGGCACTTCGGCGTGCCGGCCATGGGCGGCGTCGGTTGCGGCTGGGCCACGGCCATCGTGATGTGGGTGATGGCCCTGGGCATGGCCGGCTGGGAGCGCTGGGCGCCAGCGTATCAGTCGAGCCAGCTGTTCAGCCGTTTCGACTGGCCGCAATGGTCGGTGATCAAGCGCCTGCTGGGCATCGGCCTGCCCATCGGCATTGCCGTGTTCGCCGAGTCGAGCATCTTCGCGGTGATCGCCCTGTTGATCGGCAGCCTCGGCGCCACCGTGGTCGCCGGCCACCAGATCGCCCTGAACTTCAGCTCGCTGGTGTTCATGATCCCCTACTCCCTGGGCATGGCCGTGACCGTGCGGGTCGGCCAGGCGCTGGGGCGCGAGCAACCCCGGGAAGCGCGTTTCGCTGCGGGCGTCGGCATGGGCACGGCGCTGGCGTACGCGTGTCTCTCGGCGAGCATGATGCTGTTGCTGCGCGAGCACATCGCGACCATCTACACGGCAGACCCGACGGTGATCAGGGTGGCGGCGATGTTGATCGTGTATTCGGCGCTGTTCCAGTTTTCCGATGCGATCCAGGTCACCGCAGCCGGTGCGTTGCGCGGCTACCAGGACACCCGGGTGACGATGATCCTGACGCTGTTCGCCTACTGGGGCATCGGCCTGCCGGTGGGCTACGCCCTCGGCCTGACCGACTGGTTCGGCACGCCAAGCGGCCCGAGCGGGCTGTGGCAGGGTTTGATCGTGGGCTTAAGCTGCGCGGCGCTGATGCTGTCGATCCGTTTGACGCGCAGTGCGCGCAAGCGGATTCGCAACGCCCTGAAATGACCTTGTAGGAGCGAGCTTGCTCGCGAAGGCGGCATGTCAGTCAACATTGATGGTGACTGACACTCCGCCTTCGCGAGCAAGCTCGCTCCTACAGGGTATTGTGGGTCAGTCAACATTGATGGTGGCTGATAGGCCGTCTCCGCTGGCAAGCCAGCGCCTACAAGGTGTGTGGATCAGCCGGATTTTTTGCGAATCCAATACAGATAAGTGCCGGCGTCTTCATGCTGCCCCACCAGCTCGTGGTCGAGAAACACGCAAAACTTGGGGATGTCGCGGCGGGTCGACGGGTCGGTGGCGATCACCTTGAGCAGGCCACCGGGCACCAGGTCACGGATGTGCTGGTGTAGCATCATCACCGGCTCCGGGCAATTGAGGCCCGTGGCGTCGAGGGTGCCGTCTACCGGCGTATCAAGCAATTCACTCATGATTCACTCCTGAAACTTGCCGGCATTGTCGCCCATTGCCGGGTGTTCGGTCATCTGTGGCCTTTCACCGCCCCCCGCCGATCGTTCCCACGCTCTGCGTGGGAATGCAGTCCGGGACGCTCCGCGTCCCTTCCAAAGCCGAACGCGGAGCGTCCGTTGAGGCATTCACACGCGGAGCGTGGGAACGATCGGCAGAGGGCCGGGGTTGTTAGCGGGATTTCGGTTTCTTCACGTCCAGCCGGCGCAGGTGGCAGGTCACTTCCTCACGGTCGTGATACAGCTGCTTGCAACCGATCTCGACCTTGATGCCCCGTGCCTTGAAACCGTCGGCAATACGCTCCAGCAAGCGCTTCACCTCGGCATAACGCTGTTTCATCGGCAACTTGAGGTTGACCACCGCCTCGCGGCAATGCCCCTCGCCGATCCACTCCTCGAGCATCGCCGCGTTACGGGCCGGCTTTTCGACGATGTCACAGACCATCCAGTCCACCGGTTGCTTGGGCTTGAAGGTGAAACCGTCGGCCATCAGGTGCTGCACCAGGCCGGTGTCCATCAGGCTTTCAGCCATCGGCCCGTTGTCGATGGCGGTCACCAGCATGCCGCGGTTGACCAACTGCCAGGTCCAGCCGCCGGGCGCCGCGCCCAGGTCGACACCGGTCATGTCGCTGTGCAGGCGCTCGTCCCACTGGTCCCGCGGGATGAAGTGGTGCCAGGCCTCTTCCAGCTTCAGGGTCGAACGGCTCGGCGCCTCGCGGGGGAACTTCAGGCGCGGAATGCCCATCGGCCACATCGCCGAATTGTTCGACTCCGCCAGGCCGACAAACACTTCGCGGCCACTCTTGAACGTCAGCAACAAGCGCGGCTTGGTCGCATCGTCCACCAGCTTGCCGGCGCCGGTCAGCGCCTTGCGCAGCGGGCCTTCGAACTTCTTGCAGAAATTCGACAGCTCCTTGCCATCATTGGTGTCGACCACTTCCAGCCATAGGCTGCCGCAGGTCGGAAAATCCGCCAAATGCGCGAGGATCACGCTGATGCGATCGCTTTCCGGCAGGTCGATGAAAATCCCCCGGGCCCACTGGCGCGGGAAGATCAGGTTGGCGAAACGCTGCCCGCGCATCAAACGCTCGGCGCCGTCTTCTTCGGTGCAGACAAACTCGGCGCAGGCGGTGGCCGCCTTGGCCTTGGCATAACCGGCCACGTTCAATTGTGCGGCGAGGTCGGAAATCTCGGAACAGACTTCACCTTCGAAGCCCGGCCGGCAATGCATGAAAAGGGTGTTCATTCTTACTCCTGGGCAGATGGCGAGACATTCAACCACTGCGCGATGCCCAGGCTTGCGCTAACGCAAAGCCTGTCACGAAAACCGGCGCATGATAGCCGACTTCGGAACCTCGGACTTGCCCATAGAGTCCAGTTATTAGCCAGCTACTTAAAACAGGGCTAGGTTTAGTGCTCTGCCCGTTCCCTCAGTCCGTACCCGTGCGGACTCAAAGGAGTGACCGTAATGCCGTCCCTCGATAGCTTGAAGACCCTTAAAACCCTGCAAGTCGACGACAAGACCTACCACTATTACAGCCTGCCGGAGGCCGCCAGGAGCCTGGGCGACCTGGACGCGCTGCCCATGTCGCTCAAGGTGCTGCTGGAAAACCTGCTGCGCTGGGAAGACGCCAAGACCGTTACCGGTGCCGACCTCAAGGCCATCGCCGCCTGGCTCAAGGAGCGCCGCTCCGACCGCGAAATCCAGTACCGCCCGGCGCGGGTGCTGATGCAGGACTTCACCGGCGTGCCCGCCGTGGTCGACCTGGCCGCCATGCGCGCGGCCATGGCCAAGGCCGGCGGCGACCCACAGCGGATCAACCCGCTGTCGCCGGTGGACCTGGTGATCGACCACTCGGTGATGGTCGACAAGTTCGCCACCAGCAGCGCCTTCGAACAGAACGTCGACATCGAAATGCAGCGCAACGGCGAGCGATACGCCTTCCTGCGCTGGGGCCAGAGCGCCTTCGACAACTTCAGCGTGGTGCCGCCGGGCACCGGCATCTGCCACCAGGTCAACCTGGAATACCTGGGCCGCACCGTCTGGACCAAGGACGAAGACGGCCGCACCTACGCCTTCCCTGACACCCTGGTGGGCACCGACTCCCACACCACCATGATCAACGGCCTTGGCGTACTCGGCTGGGGCGTCGGCGGCATCGAAGCCGAAGCGGCGATGCTCGGCCAACCGGTGTCGATGCTGATTCCCGAAGTGATCGGCTTCAAGCTCACCGGCAAACTCAGGGAAGGCATCACCGCCACCGACCTGGTGCTGACCGTCACCCAGATGCTGCGCAAGAAAGGCGTGGTCGGCAAATTCGTCGAATTCTATGGCGACGGCCTGGCCGACCTGCCCCTGGCCGACCGCGCGACCATCGCCAACATGGCGCCGGAGTACGGCGCCACCTGCGGCTTCTTCCCGGTGGACGACGTGACCCTGAACTACCTGCGCCTGTCCGGCCGCCCCGACGCCACGGTCAAGCTGGTCGAGGCCTACAGCAAGGCCCAGGGCCTGTGGCGCCTGCCGGGCAAGGAACCGCAATTCACCGACAGCCTGGCCCTGGACCTGGCCAGCGTCGAAGCCAGCCTCGCCGGGCCCAAGCGCCCGCAGGACCGCGTCTCGCTGCCAAACGTCGCGCAAGCGTTCAGCGACTTCATCGGCCTGCAACTCAAGCCAACCAGCAAGGAAGAAGGTCGCCTGGAAAGCGAAGGCGGTGGCGGCGTAGCCGTGGGCAACGCAGACATGGCCGGCGAAGTGGACTACGAATTCGAAGGCCAGACGGTTCGCCTGAAAAACGGCGCGGTGGTGATCGCCGCCATCACTTCCTGCACCAACACCTCCAACCCGAGCGTGATGATGGCAGCCGGGCTGCTGGCGAAAAAAGCCGTGGAAAAAGGCCTGCGGCGCCAACCCTGGGTGAAAAGCTCGCTGGCCCCAGGCTCCAAGGTGGTCACCGACTACTACAAGGCGGCCGACCTGACGCAGTACCTCGACACCCTGGGTTTTGCCCTGGTCGGCTATGGCTGCACCACCTGCATCGGCAACTCCGGCCCCCTGCCGGAGCCCATCGAAAAAGCCATCCAGAAAGCCGACCTGACCGTGGCCTCGGTGCTGTCGGGCAACCGCAACTTCGAGGGCCGAGTCCATCCGCTGGTGAAAACCAACTGGCTGGCCTCGCCGCCGCTGGTGGTCGCCTACGCCCTGGCTGGCACCGTGCGCATCGACCTCAGCCGCGAGCCCCTGGGCGAAGACCAGAACGGCCAGCCGGTGTACCTGCGCGACATCTGGCCCAGCAGCCAGGAAATCGCCGAAGCGGTGGAACGGGTCAACACCGCCATGTTCCACAAGGAATACGCCGAAGTGTTCGCCGGCGACGAGCAATGGCAAGCCATCGAAGTGCCGCAAGCCGCCACCTACATCTGGCAGGACGACTCGACCTACATCCAGCACCCGCCGTTCTTCGACGACATCGGCGGCCCGCCACCGGTGGTCAAGGACATCAGCGGCGCGCGCATCCTCGCCCTGCTCGGCGACTCGGTAACCACCGACCACATCTCCCCCGCCGGCAACATCAAGGCCGACAGCCCGGCAGGCCAGTACTTGCGGGAAAAAGGCGTGGAACCGCGCGACTTCAACTCCTACGGCTCACGCCGCGGCAACCACCAGGTGATGATGCGCGGCACCTTCGCCAACATCCGCATTCGCAACGAAATGCTCCACGGCGAAGAAGGCGGCAACACCTACTACATCCCCACCGGCGAAAAACTGCCGATCTACGACGCCGCCATGCGCTATCAAACCACCGGCACCCCGCTGGTGGTCATCGCCGGCCAGGAATACGGCACCGGCTCCAGCCGTGACTGGGCTGCCAAGGGCACCAACCTGCTGGGCATCAAGGCCGTCATCGCCGAAAGCTTCGAACGCATCCACCGCTCCAACCTGGTAGGCATGGGCGTACTGCCTCTGCAGTTCAAGCTCGACCAGAACCGCAAGAGCCTCAACCTCACCGGCCGCGAAACCCTGGACATCCTCGGCCTGACCGGCGTGGAACTAACCCCACGGATGAACCTCACCCTGGTGATCACCCGGGAAAACGGCAGCCGGGAAAAAATCGAAGTGTTGTGCCGGATCGATACGCTTAATGAGGTGGAGTACTTCAAGGCGGGAGGGATTTTGCATTACGTGTTGCGGCAGTTGATTGCGTCGTAAGTGCGTGGCTGTAAGTGTTGGTGCTTCAGGTGCCGTTGCTTCGGTGACGGCGCCTAAAGCCCTCCTTCAACCTGCCCAACTTGTAGGAGCCAGGTTTGCTGACGAAGGCATCCCCACAGCCAACTCATCACTCACGAATGTACCCAATCCACTGTAGGAGCGAGCTTGCTCGCGAAGGCGGCCTGACAGCCAACCCATCACTTACGAATGTACCCGATCAACTGTGGGAGATTCTATGCTGCAGGGGAACCCTGCAGCCTTAAATCCGGCTGGTATTCGCTCCGGCCTCTCGACGGGGCAAGAAAATCAAAAGCTAAAGCAAAAGCGAGGCGGCCAACCGGCCGGCCTGATCTGGACCCGTACGCGTTACCCCTTGTAGGAGCCGGCGTGCTGGCGATGGCGGCCTTATAGCCAACCAATCGCTCACGGATGTACTCAATCCACTGTGGGAGCCAGCCTGCTGGCGAAGGCGGCCCGACAGCCAACCCATCTCTCGCGGCTGTACCCGATCTACTGTAGGAGCTGGCTTGCCAGCGAAAGCGCCCCAACAGCCGGAGAGAATCTCTCAACTGATCAACCCGAGACAGAACGCCCACGCTGCTCATCGAACCGCCCAATACCTCAACCGAAAACGACCATCCAAGATCCACGACCAACTCATTAGCTCAAGAAACGAAGCCCCCTGCCGATAATCAGGGCAATACGCTGTGGTAGGGTATTTTAAAATTTGTCGGTACGGGTTTAGCGTATGAAAGAGATTTATCTATTGATCGAGCACGGTATCGATCAAGGCGAAGTGTACGTTCTTGGTTGGTTCGATGATGAGAACAGGGCGAAGGAAGTCGCCGAAGAAAAAGAGTGGGAAGCGTACCGTGATAGCTTGAAAACTGGACACGCCTGGTCAAATCACAAGCCATTGGCGCCAGACCAAACCAAATACCGTCGATTCTGGGTCAAAGAGGTTTCCAGGTTTGAACGCGTTCCCGTCCCAAGGTCCTCGGCCGTTCATTGAGCCTCGGCGCTGTTGCGCCTCAACAGCGCAGTCACCACGCTTGGCGAACAAGCAAAAGCAAGGCGCCTACTGGCCAACCTGATTTCGAATGCATTCAGGCCCCTGTAGGAGCTGGCTTGCCAGCGAAGACGGCCGCCCAGTCGACAGATCTGCCAACAGGCGCGCAGCTTTGAAGGGAACAGCACCACGCACAAAATTCCGTATTGGCGGGAGGACCACATCCCTGTGCTCAGTGTTAGCGCTATTGAAAGGACCAGTACCTGGTCAAACCGCAACTAGTACTCGGTGTCGCCTTCAACTTTGAAATGCATGACCCACCCCCTTAACGAAGTAACAAGGGTCATAAGAGGCATCAACATCAACAACGTCACAGTGATCACGGACCAACTTGTCATATGCTTCCCCTTTTTCCAGCAGGATTTGGCAGAGCACCTTTCCAAAAAATGTCAGGTACCTTTGAACATAGTCACACAGTCAGTTTTACGCACTAAAACACAGCACCACAATTGCAGACGCACGGCCATATCTGCCTAAATGCCCCACATTAAAGCGAGCTCACCTGAAACAAGGAAACGTTAATGCTCGTAATGCCTTGGCCATACCTGACACTCCTCTCTGCCGGCTACGTCTTGGCACTCACCTACGGGCAAATCGCCGCTCAGGCCAGCCTTCCAATCATCCTGCTGCTGCTCGCCGGATTCGCCGTCCAGCAACAACACATCCGCTACGTCCGCTATCTTGGCCACGCCCTGTTCATCCTCCTGGCGCTCACCCTGGCACTGCATTGGTGGCCTGGGTTTCACAACGCCAGGATGATCGACCAGGAACGCTTCACCGAGAACGCCGTACCCTTCTCGATGAACCTCAATCTGGATAAACCGCTGATAGGCTTCTGGCTGTTACTCGCATGCCCATGGATCATCGGCCGCCACTCGTTGATGCAAGCATTAAAGGCAGGCGCCCTCGCCCTGAGCCTGACGGCAATCGTCACGCTGGGAAGCGCATGGCTACTGGGGATAGTCGAGTGGTCACCAAAATGGCCGCCGCAGACGTGGCTGTGGATAAACAACAACCTGCTGTTGGTGACACTGGTAGAGGAAGCGCTGTTTCGGGGTTACCTGCAGGGAGGCCTGAGCCGTCGCCTCCAGCATCTGCCCTACGGCGAACACCTCGCTCTGCTGATCGCTGCGCTCCTGTTCGGGCTGGCCCATTGGGGTGCCGGTTGGCAATGGATTTTGCTGGCGACTCTGGCGGGTATCGGCTACGGACTGGCCTATCGATTCGGTGGACTGGCGGCCGCCATCACCACTCACTTTGGAATTAATTTGCTGCACTTCGGTTTATTCACTTACCCAATGATGGCCACATGAGCCATCATTCGTCGATCGCTATCCGAGCGGTCACACCCGTCAAAATGCCCTCCCCGATGGCAAATACAGCCGGTTATCGGTAGGGAACTATGCAGCTTGACTCCTGTCAGGCCGAGCGTTTAACCTCCCGCCCCACGAATGGAAGCGATTTGCCCTACATTGGCAGATAGTCCTCTGAATATGAATTCAAGCAACGCGTTTATCGCGGTGTTGTGCTGTGCGGTAAATCATGTTGAAGCCCCGCTCCTCCCTGCAAATCAAAAAGTCCGTCATATTCGCCCTGGTGTTGCGCGAAGCACGCGCGCGCATAGGCGCAAGTCGCATGGGCGCGGTATGGACGCTACTTGAGCCGATTGCCCACCTTTTGATCTTGAGTACGTTGTTCGCTCTGATTCGCGGCAGAACGGTAGTCGGGCTCGAATTTCCAGTGTTCGTCCTGGTTGGACTCGCGCCCTTTCTGCTGTTTCGCAACACGGCGTTACGTTTGATGGACAGCCCCAAGGAAAACCGCTCGCTGTTTGCCTACAAGCAGATCAAACCCCTCGACACCTTTATCGCCCGCGTCCTGGTGGAATTCAGCATTTCCGCCCTGGTCTACGCCATCCTGGTATTTGGCTTTGCCTGGTATGGTTTCGACATGTCGGTCAAGGCACCTATCCAATGGGTACTGACTATCCTGCTGGGCCTACTGTTTGCCTTCGGGCTGGGCATGCTGCTGGCCTTGATTGCCCATGCGATTCCGGGCGCCAAGATATTCATCCGCATGATGTTCTTCCCGCTGTATTTCATTTCCGGCGTGCTGATACCCGCGGCCTATCTGCCTCACGCGATGCTGCCTCTGTTATTGCTCAACCCATTCCTGCACTTGCTGGAACTGATCCGCGCCGAGATCTTCCCCTACTACGTGCCCGTCGATGGCGTCTCTATTGAGTACGTAGTCGCTGTCACCCTGGTTTTGCTGTTCGTATCGCTCGGCACGTACCGGGTTCGTCGACTGCATTTGATCTCCACCAAGAACGGCTAACCGCAGGCTTACCGTGTTCGAGCTCAGAAATATCACCAAGTCGTACCTGACCCCCAAAGGGCGTCGCCATGTTTTCCGCGACCTGTCGCTGAAAATCCCCGCCGACAAGAACATCGGCCTGATCGGGCGCAATGGCGCAGGCAAATCGACCCTGGTTCGCCTGTTGGGTGGCGCCGATGTGCCGGACTCCGGCACCATTGCCACCAACAAGAGCATCTCCTGGCCCGTCGGTTTGTCCGGTGGCTTCCAGGGCAGCATGACCGGACGCGAAAACATCAAGTTCGTCAGCCGCGTCTACGGTGCGGTCGGCGACGCCATGCGCGCAAAGGTTGCCTACGTCGAAGACTTTGCCGAGATCGGCAGCTGGATCGACGAACCTGTCAAGACCTACTCCTCCGGCATGCGTTCGCGCCTGGCGTTCGGCCTGAGCATGGCCTTCGACTTCGACTACTACCTGATCGACGAAGTGATGTCGGTGGGTGATGCCCAGTTCAGGCGTAAATGTGCCGACGTGTTCGAAGAGCGGCTGAAGAAGTCCAAAGTGGTGCTGGTTTCCCACAGCATGCCCGAAATCCAAAAGCTCTGTGACGTCGTGTTGCTTGTGCGCGATGGCGGTATCCAGATTTACGACGACGTCGCCGAAGGCATCAAAGCCTACAACACCTGACCACACCCCCCCTTATATCGCAGCACCGTTCCACTTCAAGGATGCATCACATATGAGCAGTACGGGTAAACTCAAGGGCTGGCGCCTGGCAATTGGCCTGGTGGTCCTGCCACTGGCCTTGGCGGCCATCTACTACGGTATTTTCGCCGTCGACCGTTATGTCAGCTCCGCCCAGGTGGTGGTCCGCCAGGATGGCGGCAACCAGAACGCCGCAATGCCTGGGCTGGCCACCTTGCTGACCGGCACCAACCCAGCCTCCCGAGAGGAAACCCTCTACCTGCGCGAATACATTGTGTCGATGGACATGATGTTGCTGCTGGAAGAACGCCTGCACTGGATCGAGCAATATGCCGCCCAGCGCCATGACATTTTCTTCTGGCTGGACAAAGATGCCGAGCGCGAGGACCTACTCGAGTACTACCAGCGCATGGTTTCCGCCCACTACGACGAAACCACCGGCCTGCTACGTGTCGAGGTGCAAGCCTTTACCCCGGAATTGTCGGAGCAGATGCTGCGCGCCATCCTTGAAGCCAGTGAACACTTCGTCAACGAAGTCAGCCACAGCATTGCCCGCGAGCAAATGAATTTCGCCACGGGCGAGCTGCAAACGGCGCGCACAAACTATGCCGAGCGCAAAACCGAACTCATCGACTTCCAGAATGACAACAAGGTCCTGGATGGCGGCAACACCGCGCAAAGCCGAGCCACCATCATTGCCGACCTCGAAGGCCAGTACACCAAAGAACAGGCCGTGCTCACCGAAATGCTCTACAAGCTGCGGCCTGATTCGCCGCAGGTCAAACAGCAAAAGCAGAAGGTCAGCGCCATCACCCAGCAACTGGCCAAGGAAAAACGCCTGTTGGTCTCGTCGCCCGACGGCTCCCAGCTGAACGTTGTCGCCTCGCGCTTCCAGCAGTTGACCCTGGACGCCGGCATCGCTGAAGAGAGCTATAAAACCGCAGTCGCCGCCCTCGACAACGCCCGCATCGAAGCCAGCAAGAAAATCCGCACACTGGTCACCGTGGTCAGCCCGAACACGCCGCAGCTGGCTATCTATCCAGAGCGCATCTACAACCTGATTACCATTTTGCTGGCACTGCTGCTGCTCTACGGCATCACCCGCTTCCTAATTGCATCGATCGAGGATCATCGTGATTAAATCCATTACTGGCCTGCCCCTTCGCCCCCTGAATGTGAGCATGCGAAACAGCGCTGTAGCGGGTTTGATGCTAGCGGCCCTGACCCTGACAGGGTGCGGCGGCACGTTGTCCGGCGCCGGCCCTTACAAGGGCGATATCGAAAGCAAAAACCAGCCGTACAACCTGGTCGAGATCAACGCCAGCACCATCGCCCCGTACATGCGCGGCGCAGTACGCCCAGTGCAGTCGAGCATCGCCAAGCCCGTCGCTCCCTCGGCGCGACTGATGGCCGGTGACACCCTCAGCGTGCTGATCACCGACAACGCACCGGAAGGCTCTGCGCTGTTTGCCCCGCTGTCCACTGGGGGCACCCAGCTCAAGACTCGTATCGACGACCAGGGAATGATCTCGCTACCTTACGTGGGCCGTCAATTCGTCGCCGGCATGACGCTCAACGAAGTTGAGAACATGATCCGAAAGCAGCTGAAGGGCGTTACCACCGACGTGCAGACCCACGTTGAACTGGTTGGCGACCTGTCGGGCTCGGTACTGGTAGCCGGTGCAGTCAAGTCCCCCGGCCGCTTCAGCACCCTGCAAGGCCCACTGACACTGCTTGATGCCGTCAACCAGGCTGGGGGTCCAGTAATGGAGCCCCATCTGGTCAACGTCACTGTCCGTACGGGCAGCCAGGTTCAGCAGTTCAACTATGAAGACGTATTAGCCGGCAACAACATGGTGCTGCGTCCTAACTCGGAAGTGGTGCTGGACCGTGCCCGTCAGCGCTTTGTCGCCATGGGCGCCGTTGGCGAGCCAGGCCTCAAAGATCTGCCAGCCCAGAACACCAGCTTGCTTGATGCACTGGGCAGCGTCGGCGGGCTGCGAGAAGCCAACGCGAACCCGGAAGGCGTATTCGTGTTCCGCATGGGTGAAGGCACCGACTCGAAACCGACAGTCCTGCGCTTGGATATGCGTGATCCGGCAGCCGTTTTCTACGCGCGCCAGATCATGATCAAACCGGATGACACCATCTATGTGACCAACGCAGCGATTTACGAATGGCAAAAAGTTATCTCGCCAATCGTACAGACCATGGTGTTGGGCCGCGCAGTTGGCGCTTACAAGTAACTTTTGAAATTTGATCAGCGATAGGGAAATTACATGATCCCAGTAATACTTTCTGGTGGCTCAGGCTCCAGACTCTGGCCGCTTTCGCGTGCAATGCACCCAAAGCAGTTCCTCACACTCAACGGCGACCAGTCGCTGTTCCAGGCGACGTTGTCGCGGCTGGCGGGCATCCAGGATGGACCGCTGACCCCGATTGTTGTGAGCAACGAAGACCACCGCTTCCTGGTGGCTGAGCAGTGCCGGGCACTGGGCATCAACCCTCAGGCTATTTTGCTCGAGCCGATCGGCCGCAACACCGCCCCCGCCATTGCCGCGGCGGTGGTGAAAGCCCTGGCGACAGGCAGGGACGAGTTGCTGCTGGTGTTACCGGCCGACCACGTGTTCGATGATCTGGATGCGCTACACAAGGCTTTTGCAGCAGGCACACCCGCAGCGCGTGACGGCCAGATAGTGACGTTCGGAATCGTTCCGAACAAAGCTGAAACAGGTTATGGCTACATTCGCGTCGCAGAGAAATCCGACGAAATTCAGGCTGTTCAAGAATTTGTTGAAAAACCGGACCTCGCCACTGCAGAGCAATACCTGGCTGATGGCCGGTATTACTGGAACAGCGGCATGTTCCTGTTCCAGGCATCAAGCATGCTCGCTCAACTGGAAGAACACGCCCCGCAAGTTCTTAATGCCGTACAGGCAGCGCTGAGAAATGCCAAGGAAGACCTGGACTTCACCCGCCTCGACACCATGGCCTTTGCAACCGCAGAAAACATTTCCATCGATTATGCCGTGATGGAGCGATCCAACCAGGTGTCAGTGGTCCCCCTGGACGCCGGGTGGAACGACGTAGGTTCATGGTCGGCGGTCTGGGAAATTGCCGAAAAGGACTCCCAGGGCAATGCCTCCCGCGGCGACGTCATGCTCGAAGCAACCCGCAATGCCTATGTTCATGCTGAGCATCGCATGGTGTCCGTACTGGGCCTGGATGACGTTATTGTGGTCGAAACCGCAGACGCGGTAATGGTCGCGGCCAAAGACAAGGCGCAAGACGTAAAACTGCTGGTTGATCGCATCAAACAAAGTGCGCGCACTGAAGCGACCAATCACCGCAAGGTATACCGTCCATGGGGAGCCTACGACTCCATTGACCACGGTCCGCGTTATCAGGTGAAGCGCATCACGGTTGCACCAGGGCAAAAGCTCTCGGTACAGATGCACCATCACCGCGCAGAGCACTGGATTGTTGTGACTGGCACGGCACAAGTATCGATTGGTGATGAGCAGATACTGCTTTCCGAGAATCAGTCGACCTACATCCCCATAGGCGTCGTACACGCACTTGAGAATCCGGGGAAAATCCCTCTGGAGATGATCGAAGTCCAATCGGGCGCTTACTTGGGTGAGGATGATATCGTGAGATTTGAAGATCGATATGGCCGTGTATCAGAACCAATGACAGTTGCGTAACAAGTTAAATCAACCCCCAACATATGGAAATATTGAAATGAGAAATGGCGTTTTTGAGATTTTGGCTCTTGGGGATCGGTTCTCAGCCGCTTATAAAAGTATCGAATCTACCATTAGTGAGTTCGGTACTATCACGTTCCGCGAAGAAGGTTCATTTCAGAAAGCCGACGAGGCGATCACCTTCATACGCAACTCCTCCTTTGATATGGTGATAATGCCAAACCCTTACGGCAATGAACGCCGTCGTTGGATTTATACACATTTAAAAACTTTGGGTTTCCCCGTTTTAGTTTTTGACCGAGGCGCACTTCCAGGCTCGTGGTTCTTCGACTTCGGCTTCAACGCCGACAGCGCTACCTATCACCCACTCACCTGGGATAAACCTCTGAATGAAGATGAAAAGGAAGCGGTAACCGCTTATATCGAAGAAGCGAAAACACATGCTCCGCTTGAAAATCAAGCACCAGCAATCGGTGGATCACAACTTAAAGAGGATCTGGGATTAACGGGCAAAAAAGTTCTTTTTGTTCCATTTCAACGCCCCTCCGATACCACAATTAAATTCTTCAGCGGTCAAGTCGGAAGTTTCGAAAACTTTGTGAAACTTGTGTCGAAGACAAAAAATCTGCTCCAACAGCATTCAGACGAATGGGTGATCGTTGCCAAAAAACACCCTCTTGAACAAAATCGTCCATCGGCTGACGTCATGTATGTTGATGATGACACCCATATCCACGATCTCATTGAAATGTCAGAGGCGGTATTATTGGTTAACAGTGGCGTGGGCGTAATTTCCGCACTGTTCAACAAACCAGTTCTGCACGCCGGAAATGCCTTTTATTCGCACCCAAACATCAACCACAGCGTAAATAGTGCTGAGGATGTCGCCTACTGGCTTCATAGCGGCTTTAAGCCCTGCGAAAACACCCGCAACCGGTTTATTCACCACCTGGTAAACAATGTTTATTCGTTCGGCAAATTCGAAACTGAACTAGTTCAACAAAAGGACGGTTCCTATAGAAATATCACGCGCAAAATTCACTTTGACAAAGTGAATGTACCTCTAGAGCTGAAAAAAAAAAGAACATACTCTTTGTAAGTCCTGTAATCCCGATTCCTATTAATCGGGGAAGTGCGCACCGCACTGACCAAATGATCAGAGCGTTACTCGACTGCGGGCATCGAGTAACGCTTTTGATTCTAAATCAAAGCGAGGAGAAAACCTCTTCAAACGATCTTAAGATGCGCCTCGAAACGCATTATCAAAACATAAACTTAAGTGTTAGCGTACGCCGACATCCAAACTACGTAAAAAAAGAAAATACGTTCTTTAACCGCCTAGATAGCAAATATAAAATTCTGCAACACTTCTCAGAGCTCACCTATCACGACGCCTTGATTAACAACAGCAAAATGCTGCCTGATAACTTCAAGAAAATCATTATGAGCAGCCTGAACTCTAACGAATTCGATTTCGCATGGTTCAACTACATGAAGGTAAAACCTTCAAACCTTAAAACCAATACAAAAATCATTGTCGACATGCACGACATGCAATCCGCTCGCGTAGAAGTGGATGTGCTTCCAGAGCTTCGCCCTTCGCGTAGAAAAAAATATCTGAAAAAATTCATTGCAAGCGAACTTAAAGAAATCAACAACTGCGATATAGCTGTATCCATTTCACCCGCAGAAACAGATTCGATCCAGGAAATATATAAACCAAAAGCAAAACTTGTGACGCTGAAGGCCACAGACGACCCAAGATTTGTACTTTCCTCGAAGTTCAAATATGACATTACTTTCATTGGATCCAATTCCGCGCCTAACGTTGACGGTCTTGCTTGGTTTATCACCGATGTTTTGCCTGTAATTCTCTCAAAGAACACTAGAGCAAAATTCTTGATTCAGGGAAATATCAATAGAAACAGAAAAATCAAAGAAGCCATTGCCAAATCAAGCTTCCCGCACAGAATTATTCAGCAAGGTTTTGTAGAATCACTTACTCCTATTTATGAATCATCTAGAGTAATCGTTTGCCCGATTCGCTACGGCACCGGAATGAAAATCAAGGTCGTTGAAGGGATGGCATACGGCAAAGCACTCGTCGGAACACCCGTTGCTTTTGAAGGGATAGATATAAGCCACGGACTGATCTGTGAGTCGGAACCAGAAAGCTTTGCTTACGCCGTGCTTAAACTTCTAGAGAATGATGCAGCCAGATCTGCCGCTCAAAAAGTATCGCAATTAACTTTTTCCGAGCAACATTCTTATACTGCGCTGACTGCGGAAATCGAAAAGATGCTTTTGGAAGCCTGAAAATGAGAATTGCAATCTGTGTATCTGGCCACCTTAGAAACCTAAGTGAAGATAACCAGCTTGTCGCGCTCATAAAAAAGACTAGTGCTGATGTATTTATCAGCACTTGGAATGACATCGAGGCGACCTCTGCATATGATCGCTTCTTCCCGAGCGCTTCCATTGCAGAACTGATTATTGGTCTAGACGAAAATCAAAAATATAACTACGACATCAAAAAATTCAAAAGAAACTATCCAGCGCTTCACAAACTGTTCTACGATAACAAGAAAATTGATAAAGACTTAGTAACCTCACTAATACCAAACATCAAAGCAATACACATAGAAGAATCAATAATTGATTTCGAAATCAATCGGACTTTAAATGGCATTACTTATCCTGCAGACCTTCTTGACGCAATGCCAGAGCGATATATGTTTTCGCTCCCAATGTTTTATAAAATTCACGATTCAAACGAACTAAAGAAAAATTATGAATCTCAAAACAACTTTAAATACGACATTGTAATTAGAGCCCGAACAGACATTGACTTTAACAACCTAGAAGAAATAATTTCAAGTGTAAAACGAGAACATTCCGACAATGAAATCAGCACTATTGCCGATGAAAGCTCTCTAAACGACGAGCTTTTCTTGAGTGATATTTTTGCGATCGGAAGTTCGCGAAGCATGGATGACTACGCCGAAATATTTACAATGCTCTCTGATTATTGGAACCTTGCCAAGCATCCAAACTTAGCATATAGCAAGCGTTCCGCGGAACGCCTGCTAGGTTATCATGTCAAATTTATAAAAAATATAACCTGCAATTCCATAAACTCAAAAGCACTTGTATCTACTTCCGTTGCTCGAAAAAAAGTAGGAGAAGTTTTTCCTGCATTTATGATTGATATCACTGCAAAGCCTACTTTGTCATCTGGAGAGTCAAAAGCACACATGCTTATGGCTAACCTTTACTACAAAGAAAAGATGATTAGCGCTGATCTTCCTTCGAAAGAAAACATCCTCAAAGCACCTATAGAAAAAGTTTGGCTTCTAGCTAGCATCGCTAAATCTCATAACGATCTAATTACAGCGCTTCCTTTGTACGAAAAAGCACATCTCTATTTAAAAGATCACGATGCACGCCCGACCATCGATTATGCACTTACCCTATCAAAGTTAGGTAATTTAGACAAAGCCTTGGAAGCTCTACTTTCTGCATCAATAAAAAATAATAAAGATCATATTTTTTTAAGACATATAGGCACAACCTATCACCAAATAGCAAAATCATGCGCACAAGATAAAAAACATTTTTATTTAAATTTAGCCTGGATATATTTACAACAGTCATGCAAACTTGGAAATTTCTCAAATGAAATTACCTTGCGGGCAAGCATTGAAGTATGCAATACACTAAATAACACCATGGAAGTGAATGACCTAACCAAGAAAATTGAAACTCTCACCATGAAAAAAAACGGAATGCAAAATTGATTATTATACCCATGGCAGGGCTTAGCAGTCGCTTTTTCAATGCAGGATTCGACAAGCCAAAATACATGCTTGAGGTAGATGGCGTTTCCGTATTTTCCAAAGCAGTTCTTTCATTTAAGCACTATTTCAACAAAGAACCATTCATTTTCATTACAAGAAACATTTATAACACTAACCAATTCGTAACAAACGAACTACAAAAACTTGGCCTAGAAGACTACAGAATTATTACGCTTAACCATGAGACTAACGGCCAGGCAGAAACGGTCTTTCTCGCTACCCAAGAATTAGAATCCGACGAGCCGATTATTATATTTAACATTGACACATTCAGAAAAAACTATAGAAAACCTAAATTTATCGGTGAGTGCGACGGATATCTCGAAGTCTTTGACGGCCCTGGAAACCATTGGTCTTTTATTTTTCCAAAGGATTCTGAAACGGTGGCAAGAACGGCCGAAAAGGAACGCATATCCGATCTATGTAGCGACGGGCTTTATTATTTTAAAAGCAAAAATACTTTTGAAGAAGCATATTTAAATGCCGTCAGCACAAACTCATCGATAAACGGCGAATATTACGTTGCACCGCTATATAACAGATTAATTGAATCCGGAAAAATAGTTAAATTCATGAAAGTACACCCAAATGAAATCGAGTTCTGCGGAACCCCAAGTGAATATATAAACCTATTAAAAATATACGAAGAAGCAAAGCATGAAAAATAACTCGTATCAACCACACTTTAATAACAAACTACATCTCCGTTCTCTTAATTGTATCAGACATTTAAATATCATCTCTTGAAATACTAACATCGAAGAGCATCAAGGCATGATCATTATCAATTCAGCAGCATATACCACTCCTGAAATTCAAGCAGAATTTGGCAAGCTACCTCCTTGCCTGCTGCCTATTGGCAACAGAAAGCTACTCGAATATCAAGTTTCAATGCTGCGCAACACATATGATGAAAAGATAGTCGTATCCTTGCCTGAAAATTTCAAGATAACTATTGACGAACAGATGCTCTTTACTTCTTTAGAGATTGATTGTGTGTTTGTTCCGAGCGATCTTTCTTTAGCCCATGGCTTGCTCTATATTTTAGATACATTTGACCACGCCGACAAAGAGCCTTTGAGATTATTGCATGGCGATACATTTCTGGATGAAGTCCCGAAGAACTCCAATCTTATCGCTGTCGCTGCCTCTGACCCTGTTGTCGAAAACAAGCATGCATTGAAAGCGGAGCTCAACCAGTCTGGCTCTTCCTTACAGTGGTGCGGCTACTTTTCCTTTTCATCATCCGCAGATTTCATCAGCGCGCTGAGATTATCACAAGGTAACTTCAAGGAGGCAGTGCGTATCTACGCAGAACTGGTCGCATTAGAGTACCCAAAAATTATTGGTTGGTACGACCTTGGAGATGTGGAAACTTATTTCGTATCGCGCGCACAAATCACCACTCAACGAGTATTCAATTCTCTGCGCATTGAGAATGGAACCGTTAGGAAGTCGGGCACTCCACACATGAAGATTCTTGCCGAAACTGAATGGTTCAAACGACTTCCTAGCGCGCTAATACATTACACACCACAATTAATTGATAGCGGCATAGACATCGAAAGCGGCACCCCCTTTTATGTACTTGAGTACCTGCACCTCCCCCCTCTTAACGAGATTTTAGTGCATGGACGAAATCCGAATTCTTTCTGGAAAGAAATTTTTAATCTAATCAGTATTTTTTTTCGAGATACTCGTAACAGTTTTGCCAGCCTTAATAAAAACAATCAGACTGAAACTATTCAAATTGATGCGCGCAACTTATATGAAGACAAAACATTTTCTCGACTTGAAGAATTTGCCAAAAGCTCTGGCATTGATTTGAACGCACCTACTGCCTATGACAGACGAAAACTCCATAGTCTTCATCAGATTGCAAAAGATTGTATTTCCCGCACACTAGAGTTGCCGTTAATTCCAACAGTGCTTCACGGGGACTTTTGCTTCAGCAATATTCTTTATGACTCCCAACGCAGATCGATTAAAGTAATTGATCCACGTGGTTTGAACCAAAAACAGGAGCTGACAATTTTGGGAGATCAAAAATATGACCTTGCCAAGGTCTGTCATTCCGTTATAGGTCTATATGACTTCATATTCGCTGGGCGCTATCAAATCGAAAACAAGGAAAGTGAAGCTCAAAAAATCGTCTTTCGAGTTGATGAGCGATTGCTACGCATACAGGAGGCGTTCACCAAATCAAACCTTCTACCAGGCATCACCACCAAAGAAATCTTACCATTAACTGTATTATTGTTTCTGTCAATGCTGCCGCTACACGCGGACAGACCCGATCGACAGCAAGCAATGCTGATTAACGCTTTAAGGCTTTATACTGAATACCTAGATTGACCCGATAATATTTTCACACCTAGCTAAATGAGATATTTGCTTTGAAAATCACCCCAACCATCGAATGCTCCAACAACACCCCTTTCGTCCTGTTCGGCGGCATCAACGTCCTTGAATCCTTGGACTTGGCGCTCACCGCATGCGCCGAATACGTGCGCGTCACCGAGAAACTGGGCATTCCATACGTCTTCAAGGCCAGCTTCGACAAAGCCAACCGTTCCTCCATCCACTCCTATCGTGGCCCTGGCATGGAAGAAGGCCTGCGTATTTTCGAAGCGGTAAAGGCTGAATTCGGCGTACCGGTGATTACCGATGTCCACGAAATTTATCAGTGCGCACCTGTCGCCGAAGTGTGCGATGTGCTGCAACTGCCAGCATTCCTGGCCCGTCAGACCGATCTGGTAGTGGCTCTGGCCAAAACCGGCAAGCCAGTCAACATCAAGAAGCCTCAGTTCCTGAGCCCATCGCAAGTGCAGAACATCGTGCACAAGTTCAAGGAAGCCGGTAACGACCAACTGATCCTGTGCGATCGCGGCACGTGCCTAGGGTATGACAACCTGGTAGTAGATATGCTGGGCTTCGGTGTGATGAAGCGTACCTGCGCGAACCTGCCGATCATTTTCGACGTTACCCACGCACTGCAACAGCGTGATCCGTCGGGCGCAGCATCGGGTGGTCGCCGTGAGCAGGTCGTTGAACTGGCACGTGCCGGTATGGGTGTTGGCCTGGCCGGTCTGTTCCTGGAAGCTCACCCGAACCCGGATCAAGCCAAGTGCGATGGCCCAAGCGCACTGCCGCTGGATCAGCTGGAGCCGTTCCTGGCGCAGATCAAGGCACTGGATGACCTGGTCAAATCGTTCCCGCCACTGAACATTGCCTGAAGCCAAGTCTGTTGAAACAAGGATTGTGAACATGGCAAGTACAGAACAACGGGTCGCGATTGTCATTCCGGCCCGCTATGGCTCGACCCGCCTGCCGGGCAAGCCGCTGGCTGATATTGCCGGCAAGCCGATGGTGCAACACGTTTACGAACGCGCCCTGCAAGTCGGCAATGCTCATGTGGTGGTGATCGCCACCGACGACGAGCGCGTTGCAAAAGCGGTGCGGGCGTTCGGTGGGGAATGCGTGATGACCTCGCCGGATCACCCGTCCGGTACCGACCGCCTGGCCGAAGTCATGGCGCTGATCGACGCGGATATCTACATCAACCTGCAAGGCGATGAGCCGCTGGTGCGTCCAGCGGACATCGAGGCGCTGGCTGCGGGCATGCTCGCTGATGCGAACGTGAAGGTCGGTACTTTGTGCCACCCGATCGAAGCGCACGAAGCCGGCAACCCCAACACCGTAAAAGTGGTGTTGGCCAATAACGGGAACGCGTTGTACTTCAGCCGCTCGCCGATTCCGTACCCACGAGACGGCGAAGTCGCTCACTACCTCAAGCATGTCGGTGTCTATGGTTATCGTCGCGATGTGCTAGCCGACTACAGCAGCCTGCCTCAGCCGATGCTGGAGCATGCGGAGAAACTCGAGCAACTGAGGCTGATGGCCGCGGGTTATTGCATTCGGGCGTACCAGGTCGAACCGACCGGCCCGGGTGTGGACACCCCAGAATGCCTGGAGCAAGTGCGGGCGCTGATGAGCGGGCTGGCCCCTGCGCCACAACCGACTCTCAACGACATTCGCCTGGTGATTACCGATGTGGATGGCGTGCTCACTGACGGCGGCATCTACTACGACGCCACGGGTGAATGCCTGAAGCGTTTCCATGTGCGTGATGGCATGGGCATGCGGTTGCTGGAAGAAAACGGCGTGCGGGTGGCGGTGTTGTCAGGTCGTGATTCGGCAACGCTGCGCAAGCGCGTGGCTGACCTGGGCATTACCCTTTGCCAGTTCGGCGTGAAGGACAAGCAGGCGGCCTGCAACCAGTTGATGGCTGAAGCCGGTGTCAGCGCCGCGCAAACGGCGTGCATTGGTGACGACTGCATCGACCTTCCGGCCTTCGCGGCGTGTGCCCTGTCGTTTGCAGTCGCGGATGCGCCGGTGTACGTGAAAGCGGCGGCCACCCATGTACTGAATGCAGCGGGCGGTACCGGTGCGTTTCGTGAGGTGGCGGACAGTATTCTGTTTGCTCAGGGCAAGGACGCGGTACTGGGCACTGCTGCGGGTTATGCGCAGGTGATGGCGAAGATGGCGCAGTAAGCTGACGAGTCGCTCATCGCGGAGAGACACGGGGCCGATGTTGGCCCCGTTTTCATTGTCGCGCTTGCCATCGTTCAAGCGGTCGCGCATGGTCCCGGCCACGGCGATCTGGCCGATCAATCCCCCCAAGCCTCATCCCACAGCGTTTGGGCAAGGATGTCGCGATCCATTTCCATTTCATTCATCGCTTTTCTCCAGGCGAAAAAAAGCCCGCGCTTGGCGGACATTTAGAAAGCTACAACTCAATCTTGATCAGGCACATCCCAAAAAATCCTTACACCGTCATCGTCTTGAACTGTTACGTAGACTGAGTCGGTTTCGGAGATGGCGCTTACGATCTGCTCCCAATCATCAGAAGATTCGCCTTCCTCCTTGTAAATCGTCACTGCTTGGGCCTTTTGGGCAGCAGGGGCAATGATTTGCTTCTGAATCCGGGCAGCCAGCAATTCGAACGAACTGGGGATCTTTTGAATCTTGCTTCTTTTAGCCATGATCACTCTCAAATAACTGTATAAAAATACAGCCTACACGCTCATTATAAATCACGCAGGCTTCAGGGTGCAGGTTTGATTCTATGGGTCGATTTGAGTAGCTAACAAATTGCTCCCAACCAAAAATCAAGCTTTATTCTGATCAATCATGACGGCATAATCCCAGCCATTCTCATTTAGGTCTGCAAAGGGCTTTTGCACATGGACTGCGTCTTGCTTGGCGGTAGTAACTCTGTTCTGAAATTCGGAATTGGCTCAGGACTTGAAAGTAAAGTACAAACAAAAAGATTGGGTCTTGGTGCAACTTCTTGCATTCAGAATCTATATGAACTTGAAAGAAACAAAGAGCTAATACGGCACGCTAACTTTGTAGTAACAGAGTCAAATGTGAACGACTCTTTTTTTGCCGCCTCACCACAACTAAGCATTGAATCAATATCCACAGAGATTGATGAGTACTACAGAATATTGAGCATGACAAATAGGAATGTCTATGTTGTTATTCTCCCTGCCAATCACCATGCACCACATATGGAGCGAGTTGAATTCATAAACTCCATAAATGAGCGACACATTCTGAACTGCTTAGCACACGGTTTTAAGATTGTTAACCTCTCTGCAATCACAACTGAATTACCGGTTGCAGACGTAATGAATCTAATACCACATCCCAGACACTTGCACGAAGGTTTTCTGCACCAACTTGGAATAAATATTGCAAATCATGCCCAAACGAATCAATGCAACTTAAAACCAGTAGACCTAACAGGTCCATCATACACCATTATTGAAGCGTCGATGATTCAGCCTGGTGAAACAACTGAAAAAAAGAACTCTATTTTTCGTGAAGATGTAGCTTACTTAACAAACCCTAAGCGTCTCCCACCCCATACAGCAGGCTTGGAAATTATTGCGATTTCCGCTTGGTCAGACGGATACTCCTTAGTAAAAATCTCAAATAAAAATCACAGTATAGTCAAATGTTTCTCGAAGCTGTATTCTGTGTGGGAGCTTTCACAGCCGATAACTATTGACATAGACACGACTATCGAATCCGCATTTGACAACCCCGAACCCACCGATAAATCCAGACTCAGCAAGTACAACAAAGCAAACAAATGCCTTGAATTTGGCCTAATTGGACTTCTGGCCAAGAAAACACACTCTACTTGCTTTCTCCCTACAGCGGTTTATGACTACCTTGACATTGACATCTCAAAAGAGGTCAGTCCTTCAATAGCGCCTTACGTGAAAGCGTGTCACTCCTTCCTAGAAAATAGAAAACTTGTTCCACTTGAAACTTTCGAAGCCATGCACGAAAAATTGAAAAGAGTAGAAAACGAGCTAGCAACTTTGAAGTTAGAAACAACTGGTTAACCTTATTGGCGCCTAGCAATTTGCTAGGCGCCAATAAGCTTAACTTAACTTTCTTCTCCGATACTCTAGCTTTGAGACTTTACATCACGAAGCGAATGCATACTGACTCGAATACCAGACATTTCTCATATCATAGCCCAAAGTGCGATCCGTTTTTTAACCGCTCTATAAACCCACCAACTTCAAGGTGGATGGCACTCAATTAGGCGAATAGCGAGTAGCTCTACGACAACAGCACTTTGTAATTTTCAAACGAGGTCGCCAATGGCTGCCGTTGTAATGCGTGGCGCAGCCACTTATAGGACTCATGGCCATCGGCTTTGGCAGTCTCGACCAAGCTGTAACGTTGAGCGCTGGTTGTCGCACCTCTGGGCGCATCGCTAAATAACTAGCTCTTTCTTCCAATGAGAAAGGGTCGGCTTGCACGTTCGGCAGCGTTATTGTCGATCGACAAGTAGCCTTCTTCGACGCATCGTTCAAGTTTGTTCAAGTTGCTGGCAAGCTGGCCTATAGCTTTGCCGAATGCGTATTGTGGTCGTCACTCGTATCAAGGTTTTTACCATCCATTCTTTCTGCTCGAACAGCGCAGACGCACCTAACGAGCCTTTTTCCGCCCGTCATCACTGCTCTGCTTGAGCGCAATCTCGATACCGTAAAAATAGCAGATCAGCTTTAATGCTATATCGCCGCTTCCCGACTTACCCTTGAGTTGCACTTTTTGCACCTCGACTTGCGCCTCGCGTGCGCCCAGCAGCCCAATCGCTCTTCGTAAGATTGGGAGCCCTAGGCTTATGCCCCCATAGTCATCGGTCTTCAAATAGCCGCAATAACCTTCAAGCAGGCGGTGCCAGCTCCCATATGGATCGTGTGGGATCGTAGGAGCTGGCGGTTATCAGTCGAAGATTTCGACCACGCCTACGACAGCGTTTTCGCTATTGGTAACGGCCAAGGCACGGATCTTGTTGTCGAGCATGTAGGCTTCCGCTTCCGATAGCTGCGAATCATCCTTGATGGTGTGAGGGTTGGCGGTCATGAAGTGGGCGACGGTGGTGTGGATCACGCCTTCGTTTTCCAGCAGTGCACGACGCAGGTCGCCGTCGGTGACAATACCGACCAGTGCGCCCTCCTCCATGACCACGGTCAGGCCCATGCGGCTTTGGGTCATCACCAGCAAGCAATCGTGGAAGCTTGTGGCCGGGGTGACAATCGGTGCCGGTGAGTGCATGACGTCGCTGACGCGGGTCAGCAGCTTACGACCCAGGCTGCCACCGGGGTGGTAGCGGGCGAAGTCCATCGGCTTGAATTGAATGGCTTCGATCAAGGCCACCGCCAGGGCATCGCCCATGGCCATGGTCGCCAAAGTGGAGGTGGTCGGCGCCAGGTTGTTTGGGCACACTTCTCGCTCGACGGAGATGTCCAGCCAGATATCCGCGTGCTTGGCCAGGGTCGACTTTCCGTTGCCGGTCATGGCGATGATTTTGTTGCCGAAGGATTTCAGGCTCGGGATCAGCTTGATCAGTTCTTCTGTCTCGCCGCTGTAGCTGATCAGGATCAGCACGTCGATCGGCTTGAGCATGCCCAGGTCGCCGTGGAAGGCTTCAGCCGGGTGCAGGAAGAAGCTCGGGGTGCCGGTGGAGGCGAAGGTCGCGACCATCTTTTGCCCGATCAGACCGGATTTGCCCATGCCACACACGACGGTGCGACCTTTGCAACCGAGGATCAGTTCGACCGCACGCTGGAATTCGCCATCCAGGCGCTCCGCCAGCTTACTGATTGCTTGCGCTTGCGCATAAAGCGCTTCTTTGGCAATGGGAAGGTGATTCATGGGGACCTTATCGCTCCTTGATTTTGAAGGCGCGTATGGTAACGGGTGAATAGCAGCGAGGGAACGAAGATGTCCCTCCGCCTGTAGGAAATTTCCCAAATCTGCCTCATAGCGCGCCACATAATTGGCAATCAATGGACGGAGTCCGTACTATCGCGCCCCTTCTGGTCAACTGTTACGGGAAGTGGGCAAGGATCGCGCCGACTTCACGGGTGTGTCAGGCATAAATGGATGATTGCTTACAGTTGGAAGATATGGGTATCGAATCGAACATCACAACACTCACCAGGAACAGGAATGCCTTCTGGTTAAGCCGCTCCACGCTGGAAAAACGCCTGAGCTTTTTCCTGCCAGCTTATCGAGCCAATGGTTTCAGCATCGTCACCACCGACCTGGCGTCCAATGCCTCGTTCGTCAGTTATGTGCGCCATCACCGACTGACGGATCTCGGTACCGGCGCCACGATTGATGTGATCGAAAAGTCGATTCGCAAAATTCTCTTTATCCCCAGCCTCGAGTCACGCTTCTATCGGGAGCGCAACGTGCTATGGGGAAGCGTTCATTTCAAGCATCCGATTTGCCTGGGCGTCATTGAGACGCCTTGGGAAAGCCTGATTTTTACCAGCTACGTACAAGGCCGCCCGCCACGTTTGGCCTCTATCGCCAAGATCATGGCACCGGGCATTGCCGAGATCGAGAATCTGTCCAGTCGGTATCTGGGGTTCTCACCCTGGTGGCAGGCTCCCAAGTTCTGGACCATGGATTTTTTTCGACCTTGGTATCTCCTGCGGCCGCGCTTCAATTTCGAGCGATATTTGCACTCCCTTGTGGAATTGGCTGGAGACGATGAGCGCTTTGCCGACCTGCCGGGTCAACTTCTTGCGTTGCGGCCAATATTGCGTCGCGAGGCCGAGGCCGCTAAAACCAGTCAGCGCTGTTTTTGCCATATGGATTACCTGCGCAAGAATTTCTTCCAGTCGCCCCAGGGTCTGCAGATGATCGACTGGAGCGAGTTCAAGATCGGGCGTGTCGGATTTGACGGTGGGTCCTATGTGAGTGCGGTATTTCGGCGCAGCGATATGGAACGTTTTGTAGCCGTTCGCGCCGAGTTCCTCGCAACCTATGTCGAGGTGCTGGACCCTCGGTTCGACCGGCAACAGGCGTTGCGCAACCTGGATTACCTGTTCCTGCAAAACTCACTCTGGTACTTCCTGCGGCCCACGACCATTGCTGACTATAAGCGACGGGGCAAGCTGGATCTGTTGCATGCGAAGTATGAATATTTGTTGGCGCTGCCTTTGATGTCGGGCCGTTAGGCGAGGCGAGTCGATACGGACGTTCGTTGTTCGAAGTGAGGACGCCTTCGCTGCGATGCGGCGACCCGACAAGCCAGCTCCAAGGGGCTTGGATGACTCGAGGGCGCCTCCAGCACCGCGATTACCCTTGCGGATCGAGATTATCCAGCGCGCGATTCACCGCCATATCCGCCAGCATGATCACTTGCTGGATGCCCAACAGCATGCTGCGCTGCGGCCCGTCGACGAATGTTGCGAAATCACTGGCCATGACACTGGCAGACCTCAGCGACTCACAGGCGTGGGCCAGCAGGGTTTCGGTGTCGATGCCTGGGGCGATGAGGAACATGGTGCTTGGGGAATGTTTGGGCATGGTGGAGCTCCATCTATGAGTGACGTTATTGAGCCGTTTATTCACCAGGGTTCCAGTCCCGGCCACTGATTTGGCAGCGGCGGACAAAGGCTAGAGATGCTGCTTCCTAGGGACAACCTGAAAAGTTTGTCGGATGTTTCTTGAGGAGATGTGTGAATCTGGGTGAGATGGTTGGCTGGGTGGACGCCTTCGCTGGCAAGCCAGCTCCTACAAGGGTGTGTAAGCCGTTTGATTGGTTTATTTGCGGTTGTCAATCGCGCTGTTAGCTACAGGTATGCCGCTCATCGGGCCGTTGAGTCGAGGGTCTGCAGGTGTTTGATGGAATCTCCATTTATGTGAAAAAGTCGTCAGTTTTTTCGTACTTTTGTGAATGGTTACCCTCTGTTTGTATTATCATTCTCGGCATATTTCATTAAGCATTTCCTCCAGGCAGACGCATTAATGCGTGCCTGACCGATGATTGCGCCCGATATGGATATCCGCTGTTTTTTATGGACAATGCTGCTTCACCGCGTCGCTCTTTGCTGATTCTGTCTAAAGGTGCGCAACAGATCCCTACCCTCTCCGCCTTGCTGCCTGAGTATCGGCTGCTGTGTGGAGCTGTGGGCGACATTGCCCGGGCCGATGACGTGTTGGCGTGGGGACGCAAACCCAGCGCGTTGCGTGCCAAGGCGGCTGCCGACGCTGCCGGGTTGCCGCTGATTACGGTCGAAGACGGTTTTTTGCGTTCGGTGGGCCTGGGGGCTGAAGACCCGCCGCTGTCGCTGGTCGTCGACCCGCTGGGCATCTACTACGACGCCAGCAGCCCTTCTCGCCTCGAACAACTGATTCCCCTGCCGCTGACCCAAGCCCAGGTGTTGCGTGCGCGTGCCTTGCAGGCAAGTTGGTGTGAGGAGCGTGTATCCAAGTACAACGGCGCGCGGATCGAGGCCTGCGTGTTGCCGCAGCCTTGCGTGCTGGTCGCCGATCAGACCCGCGGCGATGCCTCGTTGCAAGGCGCTAGTGCCACCGATTTCCAGCGCATGCTTGACGCCGCGCTGGCCCGTCACCCGCAGTGCACGGTGGTGGTCAAGGTGCACCCGGACGTGGTGGCCGGGCGCAAGCAGGGGCACTTTGATCTGGCGGCGTTGCGCAAGCATCCACGGGTTCAGGTGATCAGCGATAACGTGCACCCCGCCGAGTTGCTCTCGGCCGTGCAGGCGGTGTACGTGATGACTTCGCAACTGGGCTTCGATGCCCTGTTGTGGAACGTGCCGGTGCACACTTTTGGCATGCCGTTCTATGCGGGCTGGGGCCTAACCGTGGATGCGTTGCCCGCGCCTGAGCGACGTCAGCCCGTCAGTCTTGAGCAATTGCTGCATGCCGCGTTGGTGGAATACCCGCGTTACGTCGACCCGGAGACGGGCGCGCCATGCCAAGTGGAGACCGTGCTGGCGTGGTTGGGTTTGCAGCGACGGATGCGCAGTCGCTTGCCCCATGCCTTGCAAATGGTCGGCTTCAGCAAGTGGAAACAACCCTTGGTGCTCGACTTTTTCAACGGTTCATCCATCCGGTTTCTCGGGCGTTTCTCCCGTCGTCGCGTGGCCGCTCCGGTCGTCACGTGGGGTTGCCAGCACGACATGCCCTTGTCCGTGAAAGCGGGTCGCCACCTCGGCCGCGTCGAAGACGGCTTCCTGCGCTCCGTCGGCCTGGGCGCAAAGAAAACCCGCCCCTTGTCCTGGGTGTTCGACGACCTGGGCATTTACTACGACGCCACCCGCCCTTCGCGGCTGGAACACATCTTGCAAAACGAGCCCTGTGCACCGGGCTTGTTGCAGCGGGCAGCGGCCTTGCGTGAAGCGATCTGCGTGGCCGGCGTGACCAAGTACAACCTGCCCGGCACGCCGTGGAAACGCCCTGCCGGTGTCGAGCGGGTGATTCTGGTACCGGGCCAGGTGGAGTCCGACGCGTCGATTCGTTATGGCGCGCACCGGATCCGCCGCAACCTGGATTTGCTCAAGGCAGTGCGCGAGCGTCACCCCATGGCGTGGCTGTTGTACAAGCCGCACCCGGAAGTATTGGCCGGTACCCGCGAGGCCGGCGTAGACGAAGAACGCACCAGCGACTGGTGCAACCAGGTGGTGGGCGATGTGCCGTTCCACGCACTGTTGTCCGAGGTCGACGAGGTGCATGTGCTGACTTCGCAATCGGGCTTCGAAGCTTTGTTGCGCGGCGTGCCGGTGACCACTTACGGCCAGCCGTTCTATGCCGGTTGGGGGTTGACCGAGGATCGCGATTTAAGCCCGGACGTCCAGGCGCGCCGCACCCGGCGCCTGAGCCTGGACGAGTTGGTGGCCGCGACGCTGATCCGCTACCCGACCTATGTCAGCCGCATCACCCGAAAATTTACTACTCCTGAACGAACGCTAACTGAGATCCAGAACTGGGATGAAGTACCAACGCAAGGAAGAACTCCAACATGGCGAGAGATGATTCAGCGTTTGCTCCTTACGGTTTTGAAACCACGCCTCAGGAAATCCTAGTTCCCCGTCAACGCTCTCTGCGTCCGGTGCCGGTCAAGCCGCGCAACTCGTTCCTGTTTTTGCAGGGCGTCAGTTCGCCGTTTTTCGCGCGCCTGGCCCAGGCCCTGCGCAACGAAGGACAGCGAGTCAAGTCCGTCAGCTTCAACATGGGCGATACCCTGTACGGCAGCGGTGCGCGGGTGTTTTATTCGGCGCGCCCCGAGCAACTGGCGGACTTCTACAGCCACTGCTTCAAGGCGGAGCACATCACCGACGTGGTGCTGTTCGGCGACTGCCGGCCGGTGCATCAACCTGCGGTGACGCTGGCCAAGTCGCTGGGGATCCGCGTGCACGTGTTCGAGGAAGGCTACTTCCGCCCCTACTGGATCACCCTCGAGCGCAACGGCGTGAACAATCACTCGCTGCTGCCGCGGGATCCGGAGTGGTATCGCGAGGTGGGCAAGTACATCCCGCGTTATCACAATGGCAACGAGTTCCGCCTGTCCTTTGCCTCCCGGGCCCTGCACGACGTGATGTACCACGTCGGCGGCGCGTTGAACAAAGTGGTGTTCCCGCATTACAAGACTCACGCGCCGTTCAACGCGGCGGTGGAGTATGCGGGCTACATTCGCCAGGGCATTCGCCTGCTCAATGCCAAGGGTCGCGATTCCGAGGTGATCAGTGAGGTGGCGCGCAATCGTCACCGCACCTTCCTGTTGCCCCTGCAGCTGGACAGCGATGCGCAGATCCGCGATCACTCGCCGTTCCGCCACATGAAGGATGTGCTCAAGCACGTGATGGGCTCGTTCGCCCGCCATGCCGCCGGCGATACGCGGCTGGTGGTGAAGAACCATCCGCTGACCCCCGGCATCATCAATTACCAGCGCATCACCCGGCGCATTGCCCACAAGCTGGGCATCGCCGATCGCGTGGACTTCCTCGAAAGCGGGCACATGCCGACGCTGCTGTCCCACGTCGCCGGCGTGGTCACGGTCAACAGCACCGTGGGCGGCTCGTCGCTGATGCACAACGTGCCGACCATCGCCCTCAGCGACCCGATCTACAACCTCAAGGGGCTGACCCACCAGGGCGGCCTCGACGCGTTCTGGGATCACCCGGAACCACCTGACTCCACGCTCTTTCAACGCTTTCGCAGCACGGTGATTCATACCACCCAGGTCAACGGCGGCTTCTATACCCGCTGTGGCATCGACATGGCGGTGAACAATTCCCTGGAAGTGTTGATGGCCAAAACCTCGAAGATCGAACAGTACCTATGACGCTGCACAAGTCTCCACGCTGCATTCTCATCACCGGTGCCACAGGCGGCATCGGTGGTGCCCTGGCGCCTGCCTATGCGGCGCCGGGGGTGACCCTGATCCTGCAAGGCCGGCGCCTGGACCGCCTGGAAGAAATGGCCGCGCAATGCCGCGCCCTGGGTGCCCGGGTGTTGCTGCAGCCGCTCGACGTCCAGGACCTGGAAGCCTTGCGGCGGTGGATTGGCGAGATCAGCGTGAGCGAGGCGCCGGACCTGATCATCGTCGGCGCCGGGGTCAACACCTCCACCGGCGACAATGGCGAGGGTGAAATCTGGGAGTTGTCCCAGGCGCTGATCGAAATCAATGTGCTGGCGGCCCTGGCCACGGTGCAGGCGGCGTTGCCGTTCATGCGTGCGCGCAAGTCCGGGCAGATCGCCCTGTTCAGTTCCCTGGCCGGCTGGCGCGGGCTGCCCGCCACCCCGAGCTACAGCGCCAGCAAGGCGGCGATCAAGGCCTACGGCGAAGCCATGCGCGACCTGGTGGCGGCGGACGGTGTGCAGGTCAATGTGATCATGCCCGGCTATGTCGAGTCGAAAATGTGCTTTGAAATGCCCGGGCCCAAACCCTTGCTCTGGGCCCCGGACAAAGCCGCGCGAAGAATCCAGCGTGGCCTGGCGGCGAACCAGGCGCGGATCAGTTTTCCGTTCCCGCTGAACCTCGGATGCTGGGCCCTGGGGGTTATCCCGCCACGGCTGTCGTCGATCATTTTGCGGTGGCTGGATTACGGTGCCTGATGTGTTGAGTAGTGCGTTTGGCCTGGTGCTTGTGCTCGGGTTTGTCCTGTCGTGTGCCTTCGAAAAACTGCTGGTGCCCTGCCCCGGCTGGCGTCGCCCGCTGCGCGCCTGGCTGCTGCATGCCGGCGCCTGGGCGTTCGCCGTCGGCTTGCTGTACCTGATCACCGGTCGCGCCTGGTTCAGCGGAGTGAACGTGCTGGCCCTGTGGCTGTTGATCGTGCTGGTGAGCAATGCCAAATACCATTCGTTGCGCGAGCCCTTCGTCTGCGCCGACTTCGAATACTTCAGCGATGCGGTGCGTTATCCGCGCCTGTACCTGCCGTTTTTCGGTATCGGCAAGGCCATTGGCCTGGCGGTGTTGTTTGTCATCTATCTGGGTTGCGGGCTGTATTTCGAACCGGTCGGCGCCAACGCCCGCGCCGTGGCGACCGGCACCTTGCTCGGTGGCCTGGCGTTGCTCTGGCTGGGCGGGTTGAAGCCGCTGCAACCGACGTTCGACGCCGCCCTCGACCTGGCTCGCTGGGGCCTGGCGGGCAGTTTGTGGACGTACTTTTTTGCTGCCCGGCGTCCTGTGACGCTGGCGTCGTTGAACTCGCCGTTCCTTGGCGAGGAGGCGCGTCCCATGGCCGATACCGTCCTGGCGGACCTGGTGTCGGTGCAGAGCGAATCGTTTTTCGATGCGCGCCGCGTGTGGCCCGGCATTCGTGGGCAGGTCCTCAGCCAGTTCGACACCTTGCGCGCTGAAGCGCTGGCCCAGGGCCGGTTGCAGGTGGCGGCCTGGGGGGCGAATACGGTGCGTACCGAATTCGCCTTCCTGACCGGCATAAAGGTCGACCAACTCGGCGTACACCGCTTCAACCCCTATCGCCACCTGGCGCGCCAGGGCGTTGCCAGCATCGCCCTGGAACTGAAAAGCCGTGGCTACCGCACGGTGTGCGTGCATCCTTATGTGGGCAGTTTCTACGGCCGAGACAAGGTGTTGCCGGCACTGGGCTTCGACGAGTTCATCGACGTGCGCAGCTTCACCGAGCAGCAGAAGGCCGGGCCGTTTATCGGTGACTGCGCGGTGGCCGACAAGATCCGCGAACTGCTCGATGCCCCGGGCCGCACGCAGCCGTTGTACATCCATGCCATCACCATGGAGAACCACGGGCCGTTGCACCTGGAAAGCGTCGCGGCGGACGATCTCGGACAATGGTTCGACCGCCCTTTGCCTGATGACCTGCGCGACCTCGCCCCGTACGTGCGTCACCTGGGCAACGCCGACCGCATGCTCGGCCAGTTGCGCGAGCACATGCTGGCGCGCGGCACACCGACCGGGCTGTGTTTCTTCGGTGACCATGTACCGATCCTGCCCGACGTCTATGCCGCCCTGGGTGAGCCGGATGGCGATACCGAGTACTTCATCTGGTCCAATACCACGCGTGGCGCCAGCGCCCCGGCGAACCTGGGCGTCGAGCACCTGGCCAAGGCGTTTATCGATCACCTGGCGTCGGCACGCGATGCAGCGTGAGCCGGTGCAGATCGTCCTCGCTTCGAATACCTCGGAGCGCACGCCTGCGATTGCACGCTGGATCACCTCGGGGCGCGGCTCGCTGAAGTTCATCCTCGGCGACGAAGATTGCCGACACCGCCTGTTGGCGGACGGGATCAATTGGGACCGGGTGTTGCTTGCCTATCGCAGTGATGGCGCCGTCGGCTATGCGACGTTCAAACACCATAGACGCGGGCCGTTTTCACCAGGCCTTCGCCCCTTCGTGCGGGAGTTCGGCCGTTTGGGCGGCACGTTGCGCTACGGGCTGTTCATGATCAGCGAGTGCCGCGAGTGGTACTACGGGTTTTACCTGTACGGCTTGCGCGTTCACAAAGTCGACCGCCGCCAGGGTGTCGCCAGCGCCTTGCTGCAGGCGGTGTGTGCGCAGGCGCTGGACAGCGAGCATGAAAAAATCGAGCTGGAAGTGCAGGCGAAAAACCTTGCCGCCCGGGCGTTTTATGCCCACCACGGTTTCGTGTCGATACGCACCATGAGCTGGCTCAGCCGCCTGATGCCGATTCCCACCGTGATCAACCTGCGCCGTCTGTTGTCGCCCCGCCCATGAGTGCCCACGAAATGCATCGACCCGTCGCCCTTGAGTCCCTGGTGGAAGGTCCCGGCTGGGTGGGCATCATGTCGCAATGGGTGATGTGGAAAGTCTTTCACCTGGGCGAGTTTCTCGACCCTGAGGGGCCGCCAAAGTGGCTGTGGCGCCGCGGGCTACAGCGGCCGGCGGGGTTGAAGGCGATATCCGGGATCGGCTACAAAAGTTCGTCCGACCATGCGCGGGTATTGTGCAAGCGTTGGGGGATTCCCTATGTGGCGCTGGAGGACGGCTTCCTGCGTTCTTCGTCGCTGGGGGTGGAAGGCGATACGCCGATGTCGATGGTGGTCGACCCGATCGGCATTCATTACCTGGCCGATCGGCCGTCGCTTCTGGAAAACATCCTGCAGGTGCCCCATACCCTGAGCGCGGCGGACCTGGCCACCGCGCAGGAACTGATTGCGCTGATGCGCAGCAGCGGCATCGGCAAGTACAACAATGCGCCAGACTTGAGCGATGACGATCCGCTGGGGCAGGATCGGCCGTTGGTGCTGGTGGTGGATCAGACCTACGGCGACTTTTCGATTCCCGGTGGCGGGCTGTGTGAGGCGGATTTCATCCGCATGCTCGACGCGGCCCTCGCGGAAAACCCCGAGGCGGATGTGCGGGTGCGGATCCACCCGGACTGCGTGAGCGGCCACAAGAAAAGCTGCCTGCTCGATGCCGCACGCGAGCGCGGCCTGGTGCTTGAGAGTCGTCATGTGTCCTGGGCCTCCCTGGCGCGCCGGGCCCGGCGGGTTTATGTGGGCACCAGCCAAGCCGGGCTCGAAGCCTTGATCCAGGGCATCCCGGTGACCTGTTTCGGCCTGCCGTTCTATGCAGGCTGGGGCTTGACCGATGACCGCCTGGCCATCCCCCGCCGCCAGGCCCGACCGACTCTGGAGCAATTGGTGGCGGCCGCGTACATCCGCTATTGCCGTTATGTCGATCCGTTGACCGACCAGCGCTGCGACGTCATGACCGTGGCCCGACAACTGGCCCGGCAAAAACAGCAGGACAGCCAGTTTGCCGGCAGCGTGACGGTGATTGGGGTGCCGCGGCGCGAGCGGTCGGCGATGCGTTCGTTGCTCAACAGCCGCTGGGGGGAGTTGACGTTCGCTCGCGATAACGCCGAACTGATCCCGACGGTAGCTCGCGAAACCGGCAAGTTGTTGGTGTGGCATGCCTGTGAATCAGCTGACCTGCAGGCCGGTGCCGAGGCCCATGGCGTGCCGGTGTGGCGTCTGCGCCCGGATGCGTTGCAGTGGCCGTGTGGTAATGAACAACCCTTGGCACACATCCGCGGTTTGCCTTGCAGCCCGCAACAGGCCCAGGCTCACAATGCCCGCCCCCAACCTGGTCTGCTCGACAGTTGTGCACGCTATCGACAGATTCGCAGGTACCTCAAGGGGATGTTCTGAGGATTGCCGGCGGCCTTGATTCTTATATCGAGCTCGAGGGCCTCTTCGCTGGCAAGCCAGCTCCTACACAAACAGCGTGGTATTGCACCGGACCATCGTGGCATTGCACGGAACCTGTAGGAGCCGGCTTGCCGGCGAAGGCGGTCTTGAGTTTTGTATTGGGTTTGAGGACGCCTTCGCTGGCAAGCCAGCTCCTACACATACAGCGTGGTATTGCAGCGGACCATCGTGGCATTGCACGGGACCTGTAGGAGCCGGCTTGCCGGCGAAGGCGGTCTTGAGTTTTGTATTGGGCTGGCGGGCCTCTTCGCTGGCAAGCCAGCTCCTACACCAACAGCGTGGTATTGCAGCGGACCATCCTGGCATTGCACAGGACCTGTAGGAGCCGGCTTGCCGGCGAAGGCGGTCTTGAGTTTTGTATCGGGTTTGAGGACGCCTTCGCTGGCAAGCCAGCTCCTACACATACAGCGTGGTGTTGCACCGGACCATCCTGGCGGGACCTGTAGGAGCCGGCTTGCCGGCGAAGGCGGTCTTGAATTTTGTATCGGGTTTGAGGACGCCTTCGCTGGCAAGCCAGCTCCTACACATACAGCGTGGTGTTGCAGCGGACCATCCTGGCGGGACCTGTAGGAGCCGGCTTGCCGGCGAAGGCGGTTTTGAATTTTGTATTGGGCTGGCGGGCCTCTTCGCTGGCAAGCCAGCTCCTACAAAAGCATTGTGGCATCTGGCTTGGTCATATCCGGAACCAAACCTTTTCAATGTCAAATTTCCTGCGCACTAGCCTTACCTTTTTCGATTGATAAAGGAGGGCAAAGGATTGTCCATTCGATCACATGCCAACCATCTGCGCTCCGGGCGCTACTCGCAGTCCGGACAGATATACCTGCTCACCGCCGTTACCCGCCTGCGCGAACCGCTCTTCAGCGATTGGCGTGTCGGACGGTTGGTGGTCGAGCAATTTCGTCAGGCCCAGACAGAGGAGCAGGCCAATTCCCTGGCCTGGGTGGTGATGCCTGACCACTTTCACTGGCTGATCGAGCTCCAGAACAACACGCTGGCTTGCTTGATGAGGGCGACCAAATCCCGTTGCGCGAGGACCGTGAATGCCCGCTTGGGCCGCACCGGGCAGATGTGGCAGAAAGGTTTCCATGACCGGGCGATTCGTCGCGAGGAGGATTTACGGGCCGTGGCGCGTTACATCATTGCCAATCCATTGCGGGCTGGCCTGGTCAGGCGGGTTCACGATTATCCATTGTGGGACGCCATTTGGTTGTAGGAGCCGGCTTGCCGGCGAAGGCGGTTTTGAATTTTGTGTTGGGCTTGAGGGACCCTTCGCTGGCAAGCCAGCTCCTACAAAAACATCGTGGCATTGCACGGGACTTGTAGGAGCCGGCTTGCCGGCGAAGGCGGTCTTGAATCTTGTATCGGGCTTGAGGGACCCTTCGCTGGCAAGCCAGCTCCTACAAAAAAATCGTGGCATTGCCCGGGATTTGTAGGAGCCGGCTTGCCGGCGAAGGCGGTTTTGAATTTTGTGTTGGGCTTGAGGGACCCTTCGCTGGCAAGCCAGCTCCTACAAAAACATCGTGGCATTGCACGGGACCTGTAGGAGCCGGCTTGCCGGCGAAGGCGGTTTTGAATTTTGTGTTGGGCTTGAGGGACCCTTCGCTGGCAAGCCAGCTCCTACATTGGATCGGGAGCGGCCGCGAGCGAGTGGCGGAGGCGGCGTTAGAGCTTTTGCAGCTCCTGCGCAACGATGGCCACGGTTTCGGCGATTTGTTCGGGGGTGTGCAGGCACGAGACGAAGAAACGCACGCGCGCGGCTTTTTCCGGGACGGCCGGGTGCAGGATCGGTTGCGCGTTGATCCCGCGTTTGGCCAAGGCACCGGACAGTTGCGTGGCTTTTAGCGAACTGCCGGTGATCACCGGAATCACCGCAAGCCCGGTGCTGGTGCCGGTGTCCAGCCCCGCTTCACGGGCCAGGGCGAGGAACTGTTGGCCGCGGGCCTGCAAGGTCGCCACGCGCTCGGCGTCGTCGGCCAGGCAGCGCACGGCGGCCAGTGCCGCCGCCGCCACCGAGGCCGGCATGCCGACGCTGTAGAGAAACCCTGGCGCCATGAATTTCAGGTGTTCGACCAGGGCTGACTCGCCGGCAATGTAGCCCCCGCAGCTGGCCAGGGTCTTGCTCAGGGTGCCCATCCAGATGTCGACGTCCTTGCCCGCCAGGCCGAAGTGTTCGCGAATGCCCTTGCCGTTGGCCCCCATGACCCCCAGCGAGTGGGCCTCGTCGACCATCAAAAACACCTTGTGCTTGTTCTTCAGCTCGACAAAGCGCGGCAGGTCCGGGTAGTCGCCGTCCATGCTGTAGATGCCTTCGAGCACCACCAGCACCCGCTCGAAATGCTGGCGTTGATCACCCAGCAGACGGTCGAGGGCGTCAAAGTCGTTGTGGGCAAAACTCAAGCGCCGCGCGCCGGACAACTGGATGCCTTGCAGCACGCTGTTGTGGATAAGTTCGTCGTGGATCACCAGGTCCCGCGGGCCGAACAGGTAGCCGATGGTGGTGACGTTGGTGGCATGGCCACTGACGAAGGTCACCGCGTCGTCCACCTCGTACAGCCGCGCCAGTTCGGCCTCCAGCTCGCGATGGATCGGCCGGTCGCCGGACACCAGGCGGCTGGCCGACACCGACGTGCCGTAGTGATCGATCGCCGCCTTGGCCGCCTCGGCAACCAGCGGATGCCCGGAGTAACCCAGGTAGTTGTAGCTGGCGAAGTTGACGAAGCGTTGCCCGCCGATCGTGGTTTCGGCGCCCGCCAGGCTTTCATGCAGCTTGAAGAACGGATTGGTCAGGCCAAAGCGCGCCGCGCCGTCATGCATGATCCGCAGTTGCTGGTAACCGGGGTGCTGGTCGAAGCGGTAGAACTGCTCCGGCACCGCCCGGGCATGGCGACTGACGTCCGCCAGCGAGGCCGGCGGCGCGCCGTCGCCGGTCTGCCGCAGGCGCCGCTCCAGGGCTTGCTGGATCAGCTTGTCTTTCATCGAAGCGCCAAGCCCTGAAGTACTTTTAGAGGTCATAGTCAATTGATCAAACGGGATAGTTGAGAATCAGGGTCGCGCGCGCCTTCACGGACCTGCGCCAGCTCGGCTTCGGACAGATCGGCGCCATGGCGCGCCAGCGTCAGCGCCTGCAAGTTGTCTTCGGCAATCGGGGCGGCCTCGGCATCCTGGCTGCCGCGCAACAGTTCGAGAATGCGCACGGTCAATTTGGCGATGCTCGAAGTTTCGCTCAGCTCCATCACCGGCAAGCGAATGCCGAAGCGCTCCTCGACCGCCACCACCAGCTCCACACTCATCAACGAGTCCAGCCCCAGTTCCTGCAACGGCCGGCTGCTGTCGAGCTTGCTGGTCGGCATGCGCAGGATCTCGCTGATTTCCTGCTTGAGCATCTCGGCGAACAGCTCGGTGAGTTCCTGGTCGTTCATCTCCAGCAACAGGCGCTGGATGTCATCGACGTTGCTCTCCTCCTCCTGCTCGCCACTGTGCAGGCGCGCCAGTTCACTGAACTTGGGCGAGCCGGCGGCTGGCAGGAAGCGCGACAGGGCTTTCCAGTCGAGCTCCAGCACACCCAGCCCGGAGCGCTGTTGCAACAGCAGGCGTTCCAGGGTGTCGAGCGCCGCTTGCGACTGCAAGGCCGCGCCGCCCATGCGGCTTTGCAGGGCGTCCTTGACGTCCTGGTTGCGCGCGAGGAAACCGGCATCGTCGATGGCCCCCCACAGCACCGCCGTGGCCGGCAAGCCTTGCAGCAGGCGATGACGGGCCAGGGCTTCGAGCCAGTGGTTGGCGGCCACGTAGTTGGCCTGCCCCGGGTTGCCGAACAGGGTGGTCGCCGAGGAGAACAGCACGAAGAAGTCCAGCGCCAGGTGCGCGGTCAGTTCGTGCAGGTACTGCGCGCCCTTGGCCTTGGGTTCGAGCACCCGTTGCAGTTGCGCCTGGGTCAGGTTGCGGATCAGTCCGTCTTCGAACACGGTGGCCGCATGCACCACGCCACGCAGCGGCGCCGTGGAGGCTTCGATGCTGGCCAACACGCTGCGCAGTTGGGCGCTGTCGGTGATGTCGCAAGCCAGCGCCTGCACCTCGATGCCCTGCTCACGCCACGCCGCCAGCGCCGGTTGCGCTTCTTCGGTGGCGGCGCCGCGCCGACCCAGTAACGCCAGGTGCCGCGCGCCCTTGTCCACCAGCCATTGCGCGGTGCGCAGGCCGAAACCGCTGAGCCCGCCGGTGACCAGATAGGTGCCGTCGGCCGCCAGCTGCAATGCCTGCGCCTGTGCCAGCGGTGCGCGGAACACCTGCTGGATCGGCGTGCGGTAGGTGACGACGATCTTGCCGATCTGCCGCGCCTGCTGCATGTAGCGGAACGACTCGACGACATCGTTGGCATCGAACTCACGGTACGGCAACGGGCTGAGGATGCCATCGCGGAACAGCTGCATCATGTCGCTGAACAGGCGGCGGGTCAGGTCCGGGCGTTCGCTCATCAGCTGGTCGGCGTCGATGCCGAAGTAGCTGATGTTGTTGCGGAACGGACGCAAGCCGATCTTGGTGTTCTGGTAGAAGTCACGCTTGCCCAGCTCCAGGAAACGGCCGAAGGGCTTGAGCACTTGCAGGTTGCGGTTGATCGCCTCGCCAGCCAGGGAATTGAGCACCACGTCGACGCCACGGCCGTCAGTGATCGCGAGGATCTCGTCGGCAAACGCCAGCGAGCGCGAATCGAACACATGCTCGACCCCGAGCAGGCGCAGGAAGTCGCGTTTTTCATCGCTGCCGGCGGTGGCGTAGATCTCGGCCCGGCACCATTTGGCGATCTGGATCGCGGCAATGCCGACACCGCCCGCGGCGCCGTGGATGAGGATTTTTTCGCCCGGTTCCAGGCGCGCCAGGTGGTGCAGCGCGTAGTACACGGTGAAGAAGGTACTCGGAATGGTCGCCGCCGCCTCGAAGGACATGCCCTCGGGAATCCGCGCCACTGCATTGGCATTGGTGATCAGGCGATTGGCGAAGCTCGACGGGCCAAAGCCGACAACCCGGTCACCCGGCTGGAAGTCGCCCTGCACCTGCGCACCCTTGCCGCGCACGACACCGGCGAATTCGAAGCCCAGGGTCGGGCCGGAGAAGCCGTTCTCGATGGCTTCGTCCGACAACAGGCCGAGGGCATACATGACATCGCGGAAGTTCAGGCCGGTGGCCTGCACCTCGATGTCCAGCTCATCGCCGGCCGGCAGTAACGGCTCATGGGCTTCCCAGCGCAGGTTGCGCAACTGGCCCGGCAGCTCGAAGCCAAGGCTGACCTGGGTCGCGAGCTGTTGCTCGGCGCCAGCCTCCTGATGATGAGGGCGCACCCGCAGGCGGGCTACGTAACGATCGCCCTCGGCACTGATGGCCAGTTCGGTTTCGTCATCGGCGTTGAGCAGGGCCGGCAGCAACGCTTCGACACCGGCCCCTTCGGCCAGGTCCAGCAGGCGCACGCGGCAACCCACGGCTTCGTTGGCCAGGGTGCGACCAAAGCCCCACAGCGCCGCGTCGGCGACGGATGCCAGGCTACCGGCGACCTGTGCCGCGGCCGGCAGCAAATGCACCGCCGCGCCGCGGGTCAGCAGCCAGCAATCGGGGCTGATGCCCGCCTGCTCGCACGCTTGGGTCAGTGCCGCGGCCAGCATGCAGCGCCGCGCCTGATCATCCAGGCCCTCGCTGCCGAACAGGCCACTGAGCAACAGCAGGTGCTGTGGCGCGGGCGTGGTGCGCAGTTGCGCGGCCAGGTCCTGGGCCGGTGCCGGCGCCAACCAGTCAACGCTTTGCCCTTGCTCGCGCAGGGCGGCAGCCAGTTGTTCGGCGAAGGCTTGTTCCGCGCCCTGCTCATCGGCCACCAGCAACCAGCGCTGGGCCGGCAGGGGTTGCGACTCGAAGGCCGCCGCTTGTTCAGCCGCGCCTACCAGCACGTAGCTGCCGCTGGACATGGCCGGGCTCAATTCCAGCGCCTCGCCGACGTTCAGGCCGTGACGGCGCAGTTCCTGTTGCCAGAAGCCCGGGCGCTGCTGCACCGACAGGCTGTCCTGGCCCTGCCCGGCGAGCCACCACGAAGGTTGCGCGCCGAACACGAAATCTGCCCAACGGGCCGGGTGCTGCGCCACCAGCATCAGCTGGCCACCTGCCGACAAGCGCGCCGCACCATGACTCAGGCCTGCGCTGATGGCTTGCAGCGGCGCCAGGTCGCTGGCGACCAGCACCAGGTCAAACCCCTGGGCGGGCACGGCCGGCAGTTGGGCGGCGTCGCTCAGGTTGAGCAGCTGCAGGTCCGGGAAGTCGGCTTGCAGCAAGCTGGCCGGGTCGAGGTCGTCGGCGCTGTACTGGTAGTCGATTCGGTCGAAGTCCAGCTGCGCACAGAGTTGCGCGGCGAACGGCGATCCACCGAAGCCAAGCTCGAGGATGCGCAGGCGCTGACCGGCCGGCAGCACGGCCAGGCGTTGGTCGATGTGGCGTTTGATCGCGTCCAGCAAGGCGTGGTAACCACTGGCACCCAGCACTTGGCGGGCCAGTTGCGCCGGCGAGGTTTCCCGCGGCAACAGCGCGTCGATCTGCGTCGCGCCGCTGAGCAGGTCCAGCAGGTGGATGCCGATACGGCCCACCGAGTGAATGATCTGGAAGTGCTCGGGATAACTGCGGAACAGTTCCTGCCAGATGTCCTGGGCACTCGGTTGCTCGCCCTGATCGGCCAACTGCCAGCCATCGCCGCTGGCGATCAGGCTGCCGTCGTCCAGCGCTTGCTGCAGCAGGTGATCGAGGTAGCCGCAGAAGCCTTGCGCGGCGGCCTGCCAGGTCGCCCGTTGCGCTGCGCTGAGCTGGCCGCCAAGGGATTCGATGGCTTCCAGCACGAAGCTGGCGCACAGGCTGTCCAACAGCGGATCGACTTCCTGGCTGTAACGCACCAGGGTCGGTTCATCGATCACCAACGCCAGGCTTTGTGCCAGTGCATCGCGCAATGGCGAGGCCGGTTGCGGCAACGCACGGGCGGCCAGCGGCCAGGGTTTGGCAATGCCGGCGAAGTCCACCAGTTTCAGGTCGCCGCTGCGGTCCTTGTGCAACTTGACGGCACGGAAGCGTGCGTCCTTGATGCACACCACGGCGCGCCCCTCGGCGTCGTACAGGGTGAAGTCGGCCAGCAGCGAGTGTTCCGAACGACGCACCAGGCGCACCTTGGCCAGGCACGGCGGCAGGCTGCCTGCGGCGAAGTTGATGCGCCCCAGTTTTACCGGGATGAACGCCAGCCCGTTGCGCGCCTTCGGGTCGCGGCTGAGCAATTGGGTGATCAGCTGGAACGCGCTGTCCAGCAGCGCCGGATGCAAGTGCAGGGCCGCCAGTTCGCAAGCGATGACACTCGGCACGCTGAGCTGCGCCAGTACCTGGTCACCGTCGATCCAGCCGGCTTCGATGGCCTGGTAGGCCGGGCCGTAATTCAGGCCGACCGCCGAGGTCAGCTGCAAATGTTCGGCACGGCTGAAATCCGCGGCGCGGGTTGGCAACGCGGGTGCCGGTTCGTTGAGCAGCACACCACGGGCCTCGCCCGGCAGGCGGGCAACCACGTGGCGGGCCCAGGGTTCTTCCTGGGAAGTGCTGCGCGAAACGATCGACACCGTGCCGTCACTGCTGTCGATCTGCACGCGCACGCGCTTGCTCGACTCGGCGTGCAGCACCAGCGGGCTGTGAATTTCCAGCTCTTCGATGTCGACGAATTCACCCGGTTGGTGGCACTGCGCTGCCGCCAGCACCAGCTCGGTGAAACCGGCGCCGGGGAACAGCACGGCGTCGCCGACCTTGTGGTCCTCCAGGGACGGGAACAATTGCGTGTCCAGGCGACTGTCCCAGGTCAGTTCGTGGCCGGGTACCGCATGGCCCAGCAACGGATGCACACGGTCGAGGTACAGCGTGCGCGCCGACTCGGGGGTATCGGCGTGCCAGTGCCGCTCGCGCTGCCAGGCATAGTTGGGCAGGCGCACGAAGCGGCCGGTGCTCGGGAACAGGCACGCCAGGTCGGTCTCGGCGCCACTGATCAGCACCTTGGCCACCGCGCGGGTGACCATGGGCGGCGCGTCGTCATGACGCTTGAGCGTGCCAATCACCACGCCCTGTTGCTCGCGTGCCGCCAGGGCATCGCTGACATAGCTGCGCAGGATCGGGTGCGGGCCGACTTCGACGAAGACGTTGTAGCCCTGCTCGCACAGGGTCTCGCTGGCGGACTGGAACAACACCGGGAAACGGATGTTCTGCCACCAGTACTCGGCGTCCAGGCGTTCGCCATCGAGCAGGCCACCGGTGACCGTGGAATACATCGGGATCTGGCTGGCGCGCGGCGCGATCTCGCGCAATGCCTCGACCACCTGCTCGGCGATCACGTTCATCGCCGGCGAGTGGAAGGCGTAGTCCAGGCCAAGGCGGCGCACGAATACCTGGCGTTCGGTCAGCGCCTGCTCAAGACGCTCAAGACCGGCCACGGAACCGGCCACGGTGGCGCCCTTGGAGCTGTTCTCGCCGGCGACGACCACGTCGTCCAAGCCCAGCTCCAGCAACAGGTTCGCGGTGTCACTGCCCGACAGGCCCACGGCGGACATCTGCCCGGAGCCGGCGGTCAGCCCCTGCAGGCGGCTGCGGTGGTAGATCACGCGGGTCGCGTCGGCCAGGCTCAGGGCGCCACAGGCCCAGGCGGCCGCCACTTCGCCAACGCTATGGCCCATCACCACCTGCGGTACCACGCCCTGGCTGGCCAGCATGCGAGTAACGCCCACTTGCAGTGCGAACAGTGCCGGCTGGGCCAGCTCAGTCAGGTGATAACGCTCCTGGCCGTATTCGCCCGCCAGTTCGGCGATCAGCGAATAGCCGGCCAGTGGCTGGAACTGCGCGTCGACTTCGCTCACCGCGGCATGGAACACCGCATCGGCGAGCAGCGCCTTGCCCATGCCCTGCCACTGCGAGCCATTGCCGGAGTAGACGAACACCGGGCCTTTGGCCTGATCCAGCGCGCGACCGCTTTCGACCACCGCGCTCAAGGCCGGTACGGCCGGGTCCAGGGCGAAATCCAGCAACGCCTGGGCGCTTTGCTGTTGGTCGGAGCCGAACACCACTACGCGCTGCGGATGCAGGTCGCGACGCATCATCGCCTGGTAGGCCACGTCATACAGACTGGCTGCCGGGTGATCGCCCAGGTGCTGGGCAATGCTTTCGGCCATGGCCGCCAACCCGGCGCTGTCCTTGGCCGAGACCATCAACGGCACCGCGCCCGCCTGGGTAACCGGCGGCACAACGCCCGGCGTGTGGCTTTGCAGGATGACGTGGGCGTTGGCGCCGCCGAAACCGAACGAGTTGACCCCCACCACCAGCGTGCCGTCCGGCTTGAGGGCGTGGTTGCGGGTGGCGACGTTGAGGTTGAGCTCGTCGAACGGAATACGCGGGTTGAGGTTCTTGATGCCGATGGTGGCCGGCACCTGGCGCTCGGTGACGCAGTACAGCGCCTTCATCAAGCCGGCCACGCCGGACGCGGCCTCCAGGTGACCGATGTTGCTCTTGACCGAGCCGATCAACAACGGCTTGTCCGCGCCGCGCACCTGGCCCAGGGCCAGGCCGATGGCCCGGCTTTCGATGGGGTCGCCCACCGGCGTACCGGTACCGTGGGCTTCCAGGTAGTCGATGTCGGCTGGCGAGATCCCGGCGCTGGCGTAGGCCTGGGTCATCAACGCTGCCTGCGCATCGGCGCTGGGTACGGTCAGCCCGGATTTGCGCCCATCGGTATTGACCGCACTGCCGGCGACGACGGCGAGGATCTGGTTGCCATCGGCCACCGCCTTGTCGTAATCCTTGAGGTAGAACAGCCCTGCCCCTTCGGAACGCACATAACCGTCGCCGGCTTCGTCGAAGACGTTGCAGCGCCCTTTGCGCGACAGCATCGAGGCCTTGGAGAAGATCAGGAAGCCGAATGGGTGCAAGTGCAGGCTGATACCGCCGGCCAGTGCCTGGTCGATATCGCCGCTTTGAATGGCCTGGCAGGCCTGGTGGAACGCGACCAGCGACGAGGAACAGGCGGTGTCGACCGCCATGCTCGGGCCGTGCAGGTCATAGAAATACGACAGGCGATTGGCCGCGATGCTGAAGGTGTTGCCCGTGGCCGTCGAGGCATCCACCAGCGACAGGTCATGGGACAGGCGATAGGCGTAGTCGGTGCTGGCAATGCCCAGGTACACACCGCAATTGCTGCCGCGCACGCTCGACGGTTTTACCCCGGCGTTCTCGAACACTTCCCAGCCCAGCTCCAGTAACAGGCGCTGTTGGGGGTCCATGATCGCCGCTTCGCGGGGAGAAATGCTGAAGAAGCCGGCATCGAAGGTGGAAATGTCGCCCAGCGTGCCAGCCGCCAGGGTGTAGGCGGTGCCAGGGTTGGCCTTGTCCGGGTGGAAAAACGCATCGCGGGACCAGCGGGACGGGTCGACTTGCGTGATGAAGTCGTGCCCTTCCAGCAGATTCTGCCAAAAAGTTGCGGAAGTGGAGCCGGGAAAACGAAACGAAGCCCCAATTATTGCAACTTTTTTACGCATGACTTTCTCCACCTTTTTATATTCTCAACGGTACCGCCATCGCTTCGTGCGATGGGTGCATCGAACACCCTCATGGGTCCGACATAACCTTGAGAAACTTGCTGAATTCCGTTGGGTAGTGACTCTGTATTTATTATTAGGAGTACTTTTTGCCCGGCATCGACTCCAGCGCCACTCAAGGGTGAGCTACTAAAACGCCACTGCCGGGGGCGCAAAATCATACGCTGAGCGCCCTTGCAGGGAAACCCTTACAAACCGTTACAGTACGACCCGTCGTCGCCTATTCGCCTTGATCGACGCCGGGCGCCCGGTAAAAAAAAATAAATTCAATAAAGCCGCTGCACGGCCGACAACCCGTCAAAGCCTTGCGGATTAAACAAGCCATGCGTAATAACCAGCCCATTACACAACGCGAACGGACCTTTCCGGCTCAGCAACGGTTGATTTCCACCACGGATGCCAAGGGCATGATCACCTACTGCAACGACGATTTCGTCGAGATCAGCGGGTTTTCTCGTGAGGAACTGATCCGCGCGCCGCATAACCTGGTGCGTCATCCCGACGTACCCGCCGCGGTCTTCGCGCACATGTGGGGCACACTCAAACAAGGCTTGCCATGGATGGGCATTGTCAAGAATCGCTGCAAGAGCGGTGACCACTACTGGGTTAACGCCTATGTGACACCGATCTTCGAAGGCAACCAGGTGATCGGTTACGAGTCGGTGCGGGTCAAGCCCACCGCCGAACAGATACGCCGCGCCGAAGCGCTCTACCAACGCATCAACCAGGGCAAGCCAGCCATCCCTGCCACCGATAAATGGTTGCCGGTGCTGCAGGACTGGCTGCCTTTCATTCTGGTCAGCCAGTTGAGTTTCATGATCGGTGCGACACTGACCTCCCAGTGGGGCTTCGCCCTGGCGGCCGGTCTTTCGGTGCCACTGGGCCTGCTGGGCCTGAGCTGGCAGCAACGCGGCATCAAGCGTTTGCTGCGCCTGGCCGAGCAGACCACGTCCGACCCGCTGATCGCGCAGATGTACACCGACAGCCGCGGTGCCCAGGCACGCCTGGAAATGTCGATCCTCAGCCAGGAGGCACGCCTGAAAACCTGCCTGACCCGCCTGCAGGACACCGCCGAGCACCTGACCGACCAGGCGAAGCAGTCCGACGCCCTGGCGCACGACAGCTCCAGCGGCCTGGAACGCCAACGCGTTGAAACCGAGCAGGTCGCCACCGCCGTCAACCAGATGGCGGCCACTACCCAGGAAGTCGCCAGCCATGTGCAGCGCACTGCCGACGCCACCCAGCAAGCCAATCGCCTGACCGGCCGCGGTCGCGACATCGCCGGGGAAACCCGCGAAGCCATCCAGCGCCTGTCGGTGGTGGTGGGGGAAACCGGGGTGACCGTGACCCAACTGGCCAAGGACAGCAACGAAATCGGCGGCGTGGTCGACGTGATCAAGGGCATTGCCGACCAGACCAACCTGCTGGCACTGAACGCGGCCATTGAAGCGGCGCGTGCCGGCGAGATGGGTCGTGGTTTTGCGGTGGTGGCTGACGAAGTTCGCCAACTGGCCCAACGCACCAGCGAATCCACCGGGCAGATCCATGCCCTGATCGCCAAGCTGCAGCAAACCGCGAACACCGCGGTGCAGACCATGGAAGCCGGACATCGCCAGGCCGAAGAAGGCGTGGCGCGGGTGCTGGAAGCGGATCAGGCGCTGGTCGGCATCAGCGAGGCGGTGGCCAACATCACCGACATGACCACCCAGATCGCTGCCGCGACCGAAGAGCAAAGCGCCGTGGCCGAAGAAATCAGCCGCAACATCAGCAACATTTCGGCACTGGCGGACCAGACCTCGGAACAGGCGCAGAACTCGGCGCTGTTGAGTGAAGAGCTGACCAAGACGGCGAATACGCAGTACTCGTTGGTGGAGCGGTTTAATCGCTGATCGTTAGTTGAGAAGAAATGCCGGGCGAGCTTTCGACTGCCACGAGAAGGTCAGCCCGACCGAGAAACCTTGCAAGTTCATACTTGCAGGGCTTTTCTCATTTTTGCACCGAGGATTTCTCAGCCAGGATGAGTTATTGAATATTGCGCAAACAACTAGCTCAGCACCGAAACACACCGAATCGATATAAACGACTGTCACTTTTACCAGTATCTACCCCGCACTACTTCCGACATTCTCTATGCATCGCGCAGATAGCTCTAGCTGAAGCGTAATAACCAACGCCATAGAGAAGAGTATTTATATGAACAATAACAAGCATCCAAACACGCCGTTAGCCAAGGTAAAAATCACTAGAAACAAAGATGGGTCGGCCACTATCAGCGACCTTCCAATCGGTAGAATCAACGAGTTTCAATGGAGATTAAAAGATATAGATTACAAGGCGGAGCTCGCACGATTTCTTATAGCCGCGGAACCAGATGGCGCCGACTCATGGCTATGGTTTGGCAGCTACGGACTTGAAGAAAATATTCACGGATATGGTTTACTGCTCCCCTTCAATAACGCGGCTCCCGTAGATGGAGTGTTCACGGTAGGTGGGCCAGAGCGGCTTGAAATATTTCATTTGCATTGGGTCGGCGGCCCTATCGCCAAAATTACTTTTGCGGACCGCGGTGAGGCGAGTGTAATGATCGCCCCCAACACATGGACAGTCACAGGTACATTCTCTGCAATGTTCATGGACCTGCACCTGAACCCTAGCGGTAGTTTCAATCTGGACATGTCCAATCAATAAAAGAATGCCGGGTTTCATCGCAAACTAGTGATGATGCCCTGTGTTCTAAAAGAACTTTATTCAAGAAACTCGGCCACCATCTTTACCGCCACGTCCAGATGCTGCTCATGCGTAAACCCCGAAGCCTTCAGCGGCTTCAAATCATGATCCCCCGCCACCAGCCAGAACACGTCGATACTCGGGGACAGCGAGTAACCCTCGACCGCCTCGCGATCGCCCAACGCATCCCGCTCGCCCTGCACGATCAGCGTGGGCGTCTTCAATCCAGCCAAATGCTCGACCCGAGGTTTTTCCGGCTTGCCCACCGCATAAAACGGATAACCCAGGCACACCAACGCATCGGCGCCCAATTCATCGGCGAGCATACTGGCCGCCCGACCGCCCATGGACTTGCCACCAATGGCCAGGGGCCCAGTGACATGGCGTCGCACCTGCGCGTACACCTCGCGCCAACACTCCAGCAGTTTGGGCATCGGATTGGGGGGGCGCTTGCCGCCATCGATGCGCCGCTGCGCCATGTAGGGAAACTCGAAGCGCAGCACGCTGACACCTTGCGCCACAAGGCGTGCGGTCATGTCGTTCATCCAGTTACTGTCCATCGGTGCACCGGCGCCATGCGCCAGGATCAGGGTCGCCGAGGCCTTGCCCGACGCCGCATCCCACTTCCATCCATGTTCGCGCACGCACTGCGCCCATTGATCCCCGTCAATACCGGCCTTGTGCTGTTTGTCCATGCTTGCCTCGCTTTTAGTCTGCCTATAACTCAGGCCGAAGGGTGCGCTTGCACACTTGGGCTGAACCGTGGATGGGGAACCATGAACACTTCTATCAGTACCGCCTACAACTATAAGGTGGTCCGCCAATTCGCCATTATGACGGTGGTGTGGGGCATCGTCGGCATGGGGCTCGGGGTTTTTCTCGCTGCCCAGTTGGTCTGGCCCGAACTCAACTTCAATTTGCCCTGGACCAGCTTCGGCCGCCTGCGCCCGCTGCACACCAACGCGGTGATCTTTGCCTTCGGCGGTTGCGCCCTGTTCGCCAGTTCGTTCTATTCGGTGCAACGCACCTGCCAGACCCAGCTGTTTGCACCGAAAATCGCCGCCTTCTGTTTCTGGGGCTGGCAGCTGGTGATCCTGCTGGCGGCCGTCAGCCTGCCGCTGGGCTACACCAGCTCCAAGGAGTACGCCGAGCTGGAATGGCCGATCGACATCCTGATCACCATCGTCTGGGTCGCCTACGCCGTGGTGTTCTTCGGCACGATCATGCAGCGCAAGACCAAGCACATCTATGTTGGTAACTGGTTCTTCGGTGCCTTCATCATCACCGTGGCGATCCTGCACATCGTCAACAACATGGAGCTGCCGGTCAGCTTCACCAAGTCCTATTCGCTGTACTCCGGCGCCACCGACGCGATGGTGCAATGGTGGTACGGCCACAACGCCGTGGGCTTTTTCCTCACCGCCGGTTTTCTCGGGATGATGTATTACTTCGTGCCGAAACAGGCCGAGCGCCCGGTGTACTCCTATCGCCTGTCGATCGTGCACTTCTGGGCGCTGATCACCCTGTACATCTGGGCAGGTCCCCACCACCTGCACTACACCGCCCTGCCAGACTGGGCGCAGTCGCTGGGCATGGTGATGTCGCTGATCCTCCTGGCGCCGAGCTGGGGCGGGATGATCAACGGCATGATGACCCTGTCGGGCGCCTGGCATAAGTTGCGCAGCGATCCGATCCTGCGCTTCCTCGTGGTGTCGCTGGCGTTCTACGGCATGTCGACCTTCGAAGGGCCGATGATGGCAATCAAGACGGTCAACGCCCTCTCCCACTACACCGACTGGACCATCGGCCACGTACACGCCGGCGCCCTCGGCTGGGTGGCGATGATTTCCATCGGCGCGCTGTACCACATGATCCCGAAAATCTTCGGTCGCCCGCAGATGCACAGCATCGGCCTGATCAACGCGCACTTCTGGCTCGCCACCATCGGCACCGTACTCTACATCGCCTCGATGTGGGTCAACGGCATCGCCCAGGGCCTGATGTGGCGTGCAGTGAACGAGGACGGCACGCTGACCTACTCCTTCGTCGAAACCCTGGTGGCCAGCCACCCCGGCTTCGTCGTGCGGTTGGTGGGCGGGGCGATCTTCCTCAGCGGCATGTTGCTGATGGCCTACAACACCTGGCGCACCGTGCGGGCCTCGCAGCCTGCCGAAGCCGCCGCTGCCGCGCAGATGGCCTGAGGAGTCCGCCATGAAACACGAAACAATCGAGAAAAACGTCGGCCTGTTGCTGCTGCTGATGATCCTGGCCGTGAGCATCGGAGGCCTGACCCAGATCGTCCCGCTGTTCTTCCAGGACGTGACCAACAAACCGGTGGAAGGCATGAAGCCCTATACCGCGCTGCAACTGGAAGGCCGCGACATCTATATCCGCGAAGGCTGCGTGGGGTGCCATTCGCAAATGATCCGTCCGTTCCGCGCCGAGACCGAGCGCTACGGGCATTACTCGGTGGCCGGCGAAAGCGTGTGGGATCACCCGTTCCTCTGGGGTTCCAAACGCACCGGTCCGGACCTGGCCCGGGTGGGCGCGCGTTACTCCGATGACTGGCACCGCGCGCACTTGTACAACCCGCGCAACGTGGTGCCGGAATCGAAGATGCCGGCCTACCCGTGGCTGGTGGCCAATGCGGTCGACAGCGGTCATACCGAAACCAAGCTCAAGACGATGCGCACCCTGGGTGTGCCCTATACCGACGACGACATCGCTGGCGCGGCCGAGTCGCTCAAGGGCAAGTCCGAGATGGACGCACTGGTCGCCTACCTGCAGGTGCTCGGCACTGCGATCAAGAGCAAGAGGTGAGCCATGGTCGTTGAAATGAGTACTGGAATGATCCGCGGCCTGGGCACGGTCGTGGTGTTCGTGGCCTTTGTCGGCCTGACGCTGTGGGTGTTCAACGGCAAGCGCAGCGCGCAATTCGCCGAAGCGCGCCTGCTGCCGTTCGCCGACGAACCCCAACCCGAGATCCCCGAAGAATCCGCCACAAGGAGCACCCGGCCATGACCACTTTCTGGAGTACGTGGATCTGCGTACTGACCATCGGCAGCCTGATCGGCCTGACCTGGCTGCTGATCGGCACCCGCAAGGGCGAAACCAAGGGCAGCGTCGACCAGACCATGGGCCACAGCTTCGACGGCATCGAGGAGTACGACAACCCGTTGCCGCAATGGTGGTTCATGCTGTTCGCCGGCACCCTGGTGTTCGCCGTCGGCTACCTGGTCCTCTATCCCGGCCTGGGCAACTGGAAAGGCATCCTGCCCGGCTACGCCAACGGTTGGACCGGCGTGCATGAGTGGGAAAAGGAGATGGACCGGGCCGACGCCCGATTCGGACCGATCTTCGCCAAATTCGCCGCCATGCCACTGGAGGAAGTGGCCAAGGACCCGCAAGCGCTGAAAATGGGTGGGCGCCTGTTCGCCTCCAACTGCTCGGTGTGCCACGGCTCGGATGCCAAGGGCGCGTTCGGCTTTCCCAACCTGGCGGACAGCGACTGGCGCTGGGGTGGCGACGCCGACACCATCAAGACCACCATCCTCGGTGGCCGTATGGCGGCGATGCCGGCCTGGGGTGAAATCCTCGGCGAAGCGGGGGTGAAGAACGTCGCTGCTTATGTACGCCATGAACTGGCCGGCTTGCCATTACCGGCGGACAGCAAGGCCGACCTGCAAGCCGGGCAGCAAGCCTTCAACACCACCTGCACCGCCTGTCACGGGGCCAACGGCCAGGGCACCGCCGCCATGGGGGCGCCGAACCTGACGCACCCGGCCGGTTTCATCTACGGAACGAGCCTGACCCAGCTCGAGCAGACCATCCGCCACGGTCGCCAGGGTCATATGCCGGCGCAGAACGAGTTACTGGGTAACGATAAAGTACAATTGCTAGCAGCTTATGTGTACAGCCTGTCGCATGGATTGAATACAGAAAATCTGCAAGCGGAAGGCAAAAAGTAATCATTCGCAACACCTCAACTGCCGCATTCTTTCGAATGCGGCAGTTCCCCGCCCCTTTGCGACCCATTGTCGCACCCCCTTAAAACCTCACCTTTCGAATCCCCGGATTCGGGTCTACGCTTGGTCGATGCGGACTGGCCCGTGCCGGTTCCAGGTCTTGCTTGCGCGATGGGTTCACCGAAACGGCTGATGGAAAGGCCGCAAAGGCAGGTAGATACCGGCTGTCGTGCCAAATGCCGTCGGTCGGCCTATCAGGCCTTTTCAACACACCCCGTTACAAGTGACCTGAACCCTCTCGCTTTTTCCGTTCCCTGCGACATATTGTCCGAGGCCAATTTTGACCCTACGCGGCGCATGGAAAGGCCGCAGAATCAGCATTTGAAAGCATTGACCCAGGTCATGGCGCGTTGCAATGACCCCCTGCTTTCTACATACTTGCGGCCGATTTTTAATCCTAATAAAACACCCAAACCGTGGAACCTTAGAATGAGCACAGCAATCAGTCCGACTGCTTATAACTATAAGGTAGTCCGCCAGTTCGCCATCATGACGGTGGTCTGGGGGATCCTTGGCATGGGGCTCGGTGTCTTCATCGCCTCGCAACTGGTCTGGCCGGAATTGAACTTCGGCCTGCCCTGGACGAGCTTTGGACGCTTGCGCCCGTTGCACACCAACCTGGTGATTTTCGCCTTCGGTGGTTGTGCACTGTTTGCCACTTCCTATTACGTCGTGCAGCGAACCTGCCAAACGCGACTGATTTCCGACAGCCTCGCGGCCTTCACCTTCTGGGGTTGGCAAGCGGTGATCGTCGGCGCCATCGTTACCTTGCCGCTGGGTTACACCACCACCAAGGAATACGCGGAGCTGGAATGGCCCCTGGCTATTCTGCTGGCCATCGTCTGGGTGACCTACGGTCTGGTGTTCTTCGGCACCATCGTCAAGCGCAAGACCAAGCACATTTATGTGGGCAACTGGTTCTACGGTGCCTTCATCGTGGTGACCGCGATGCTGCACATCGTCAACCACATGTCGCTGCCGGTCAGCCTGTTCAAGTCCTACTCGGCCTACTCGGGCGCGACCGACGCGATGATCCAGTGGTGGTACGGCCACAACGCCGTAGGTTTCTTCCTGACCACGGGCTTCCTGGGGATGATGTACTACTTCGTGCCGAAACAGGCCGAGCGTCCGATCTACTCCTATCGCCTGTCCATCGTGCACTTCTGGGCGCTGATCACCCTGTACATCTGGGCCGGTCCTCACCACCTGCACTACACCGCACTGCCGGACTGGGCCCAATCGCTGGGCATGGCCATGTCGATCATCCTCCTGGCACCGAGCTGGGGCGGCATGATCAACGGCATGATGACCCTGTCGGGTGCCTGGCATAAGCTGCGTACCGACCCGATCCTGCGCTTCCTGGTCGTGTCCCTGGCGTTCTACGGCATGTCGACCTTCGAAGGTCCGATGATGGCGATCAAGACCGTGAACTCGCTGTCGCACTACACCGACTGGACCATCGGCCACGTACACGCCGGCGCGCTTGGCTGGGTAGCGATGATCTCGATCGGCGCGATCTACCACATGATCCCGAAACTGTTCGGTCGCGTGCAGATGCACAGCATCGGCCTGATCAACACGCACTTCTGGCTCGCAACCATCGGTACCGTGCTGTACATCGCTTCGATGTGGGTCAACGGCATTACCCAGGGCCTGATGTGGCGTGCAATCAACGATGACGGCACCCTCACCTACTCGTTCGTCGAAGCCCTGCAGGCCAGCCACCCTGGCTTCATCGTGCGTGCCCTGGGCGGTGCGTTCTTCGCCACCGGCATGCTGTTCATGGCCTACAACGTATGGCGTACCGTACGTGCCTCGAACCCGGCAGAAGCTAAAGCTGCCGAACAGATTGCTGTAGTTGGAGCTCACTGATGAAGCATGAAGCAGTCGAGAAGAACATTGGCCTGCTGGCCTTCTTCATGGTCATCGCCGTCAGTGTCGGCGGCCTGACCCAGATCGTTCCGCTGTTTTTCCAGGACGTCACCAACAAGCCGGTCGAGGGCATGAAGCCCCGCCCTGCCCTGGAACTGGAAGGCCGCGACGTCTACATCGCCAACGGTTGCGTCAGCTGCCACTCGCAGATGATCCGCCCGTTCCGTGCTGAAACCGAACGGTACGGCCACTACTCGGTTGCCGGTGAAAGCGTGTGGGACCACCCGTTCCTGTGGGGTTCCAAGCGTACCGGTCCGGACCTGGCCCGTGTCGGCGGTCGTTACTCCGATGACTGGCAGCGTGCGCACCTGTACAACCCGCGCAACGTAGTGCCTGAGTCGAAGATGCCGGCCTACCCGTTCCTCGTGGAAAACAAGCTCGACGGCAAGGACACCGCCAAGAAAATGGAAGTCTTGCGCACGCTCGGCGTTCCTTACACCGACGAAGACATCGCCGGTGCACAGGAAGCCGTGAAGGGCAAAACCGAAATGGACGCGCTGGTGGCCTATCTGCAAGGCCTGGGCACCATCATCAAAAGCAAACGGTGATCTAAATGGATATCGGGATGATTCGTGGCCTGGGCACCGTTGTCGTGATGGTGGCCTTCATCGGTCTGGCGTTGTGGGTATTCAGTCCCAAGCGCAAGTCGGAGTTCGAAGACGCGACCTTGCTGCCTTTTGCGGATGATCCCGAAGCCATCAAGCACGTCGAGCAAGCTTCTAGGAGTAACAAAGAATGACTACATTCTGGAGTCTGTATGTCACAGTCCTCAGTCTCGGTACGATCTTTTCCCTGACCTGGCTGCTGCTGTCGACCCGCAAGGGCCAGCGCACCGAGGCAACCGAAGAGACGGTTGGCCACTCCTTCGACGGGATCGAGGAGTACGACAACCCCCTGCCGAAATGGTGGTTCATGCTGTTCGTGGGCACCATCATCTTCGCCCTGGGCTACCTGGTGCTGTACCCGGGCCTGGGCAACTGGAAAGGCCTGCTGCCGGGTTACAACTACCTGGATAACGAGAAGCAGACCGCGTTCGCCAACGGCCAGACCGGCTGGACCGGCGTTCACGAGTGGGAAAAGGAAATGGCCCGCTCGGACGCCAAGTTCGGTCCGATCTTCGCCAAGTTCGCTTCCATGCCGATCGAAGAAGTCGCCAAGGATCCACAGGCGCTGAAAATGGGCGGCCGCCTGTTCGCCTCCAACTGCTCGGTCTGCCACGGTTCCGACGCCAAGGGTGCCTATGGCTTCCCTAACCTGACCGACGCCGACTGGCGCTGGGGCGGCGAAGCGGAAACCATCAAGACCACCATCATGGGCGGTCGCCATGCGGTGATGCCGGCGTGGGCTGAAGTGATCGGCGAGCAAGGCGTTGCGGACGTTGCCGCTTTCGTCCTGACCAACCTCGATGGCCGCAAGTTGCCGGAAGGCACCAAGGCCGACCCGGTTGCCGGGCAGAAACTGTTCGCCGCCAACTGCGTGGCCTGCCACGGTCCGGAAGGCAAAGGCACCCCGGCAATGGGCGCACCCGACCTGACCCACCCGGCTGGGTTCATCTACGGTTCGAGCTTCGCGCAACTGCAGCAGACCATCCGCTACGGCCGTCAGGGCCAGATGCCTGCGCAAGAGCAGATGCAGGGTAACGACAAGGTTCACCTGCTGGCCGCTTACGTCTACAGCCTGTCTCATGGCGAGAAGGCTCCGGCGGCGGACGCCCAGTAAGGCATACGCCTGAAGCAATAACGAACGGCCCCGCCAATGTGAATTGGCGGGGCCGTTTTGTCATGGGCGTCCGGTTCATGAACTGAAACCTATATTGAGATCGTTGCGGATGTTGAGCGCGCCATCACCGAGTGCGAAATACCCGAGGAACGTGAGAAAACTGCGCAGCGTCGTTCCAGCTTTGCCGCCCCCGCCGGTGGCAAGGGCAGCGGGATCGACAGCCTGGGCCAAGGCAACCTGCCTTAAGCCGTGACCTGTGAGCGCGGCGAACCTCCGCCGCGCTCCGTAGCCAGGCCCCGACGGCTCGGCCGGGCAAACCATTGAGCTATAGTCAATTGACCTGCATCATGTTTTGTTACATTCGCTACACCATTCGGGTTTTTTCCCCAACGCGACCAAAGGTCGCACCCTTGAGCTAGAGCGACAGGCGTATCATTGGGCCACTGCAACACCTCTTTTTGACCGCGGTCGGCATGTACTGACCGAGGCATTTTTCCACTGCCGTGGGATGCAATGATGAGCAACCAGATACCGGTACACGACGTCACCCCGCCCGCCAAGAACGCGAGCAACAGCGTCGATCTCTACGCCTCCAGGGAAAAAATCTACACCCGCGCCTTCACCGGCCTGTTCCGCAATCTGCGCATGGCGGGCGGCGCGCTCCTGTTCCTGTTGTATTTCGGCACGGTATGGCTCGACTGGGGCGGGCACCAGGCCGTCTGGTGGAACCTGCCCGAGCGCAAGTTCTTCATCTTCGGTGCCACCTTCTGGCCCCAGGATTTCATCCTGCTGTCGGGCATGCTGATCATCGCCGCCTTCGGCCTGTTTTTCATCACGGTGTACGCCGGCCGGGTCTGGTGCGGCTACACCTGCCCGCAGAGCGTGTGGACCTGGATCTTCATGTGGTGCGAAAAGGTCACCGAGGGCGACCGCAACCAGCGCATCAAGCTGGACAAGGCGCCGATGAGCGCCAACAAGTTCCTGCGCAAATTCAGCAAGCACAGCCTCTGGCTGTTGATCGGTTTCGTGACCGGCATGACCTTCGTCGGCTATTTCTCGCCGATACGCGAACTGGTGATCGAGTTCTTCACCGGCGAAGCGGATGGCTGGTCGTATTTCTGGGTCGGTTTCTTCACCCTCGCCACCTACGGCAACGCCGGCTGGCTGCGCGAGCAGGTGTGCATCTACATGTGCCCGTACGCCCGCTTCCAGAGCGTGATGTTCGACAAGGACACATTGATCGTCTCCTACGACCCGCGCCGCGGCGAAAGCCGTGGCCCGCGCAAGAAAGGCATCGACTACAAGGCCCAGGGCCTGGGCGACTGCATCGACTGCACCATGTGTGTCCAGGTCTGTCCGACCGGGATCGACATCCGCGACGGCCTGCAGATCGAATGCATTGGCTGTGCCGCCTGCATCGATGCCTGCGACGCGATCATGGACAAGATGGAGTACCCGCGCGGCCTGATCAGCTACACCACCGAGCACAACCTGTCCGGGCAGAAAACCCATAAACTGCGTCCGCGCCTGATTGGCTATGCCGTGGTGCTGTTGGCGATGATCGGTGTGCTGGTGACTGCATTCTTCATGCGTTCGCTGGTCGGTTTCGACGTCAGCAAGGACCGCGTGCTGTACCGTGAGAACGCCGAAGGCCGGATCGAGAACGTCTACAGCCTGAAGATCATGAACAAGGACCAGCGCGACCACAGCTATGTGCTCGACGCCACCGGCCTGCCGGACCTCAAGCTGCAGGGTCGGCGCGAGATCAAGGTGGCGGCCGGCGACATCGTCAGCCAACCGGTCGAACTCTCGGTGGCCCCGGAACAATTGCCATCGAGCACCAACGAGGTGAAATTCATCCTCAAGGACGCCGATGACCCCAGCATCCACGTTGAAGCCAAGAGCCGATTCATCGGCCCACAAAATCGTTGAGAGAAGTGATCATGCCCGCAGCAACTGCCGCAAGCCCCTGGTACAAGCACCTTTGGCCGTGGATCATCATCGGGATCCTGGCCTGCTCGGTGACCCTGACCTTGTCCATGGTGACCATCGCAGTGAACAACCCGGACAACCTGGTCAACGACAACTACTACGAGGCTGGCAAGGGCATCAACCGCTCCCTGGACCGTGAGCTGCTGGCGCAGACCCTGCTGATGCGCGCCAGCATTCATCTGGATGACGTGACCGGTGAAGTCGACGTGCGCCTGAGCGGCAACAGCCAGCCTGCGACACTTGAGCTGAACCTGATCTCGCCGACGCAACCGGAAAAGGACCGCAAGATCACCCTCACCCGCAGCGACACCGAACAGGGCCGCTACATCGGCCAGCTGAGCGACAAGATCGAAGGCCGGCGCTTCATCGAATTGCTCGGCAGCCAGGATGACCACATCTGGCGCATGTTCGAGGAAGAACTGGTCAGCCACGACAAGGAGCTGCTACTGGGTGACGAGCCGCTGCAAGGCGCGGAAGACCTGAAGAAATAAGCCTTATCCTGATCGTTCCCACGCTCTGCGTGGGAACGCAGCCAGGGACGCTCCGCGTCCCAGCCGAAGCGGACGCAGAGCGTCCGGGGAGGCATTGCCACGCAGAGCGTGGGAACGATCATTGGACAACGCCTCATGACCACCCCAACCCCCTGCTACCACTGCGCCCTGCCCGTCCCGGCCGGCAGCCGCTTCACCGCCGCCGTGCTTGGGGAGCCACGGGAATTCTGCTGCCCGGGTTGCCAGGCCGTGGCCGAGGCCATTGTCGCCGGCGGGTTGGAAAGCTATTACCAGCACCGCAGCGAAGCCTCCGCCAACCCCGAGGCGCTGCCGGTGCAATTGGTCGATGAGCTGGCGCTGTACGACCGCGCCGACGTGCAGCAGCCCTTCGTTCGCCACGAAGGCGAACTGGCCGAAACCACGTTGCTGATGGAAGGCATCAGTTGCGCTGCCTGCGGCTGGCTGATCGAGAAACACCTGCGCACCTTGCCCGCCATTGCCGAGGCGCGGCTGAACCTGTCCAACCATCGCCTGCACGTGCGCTGGGCTGACGCGCAATTGCCGCTGAGCCGGGTGCTCGCCGAGTTGCGCCACATCGGTTACGCCGCCCACCCCTACCAGGCCGACCGCGCCAGCGAACAACTGGCCAGCGAAAACCGTTTGGCCCTGCGCCAACTCGGCGTGGCCGGGCTGCTGTGGTTCCAGGCGATGATGGCGACCATGGCCACCTGGCCGGAATTCAACATCGACCTCAGCCCCGAGCTGCACACCATCCTGCGCTGGGTCGCGCTGTTCCTGACCACGCCGATCGTGTTCTACAGCTGCGCGCCGTTCTTCAAGGGCGCCATGCGCGATCTGCGCACACGGCACCTGACCATGGACGTGTCGGTGTCGCTGGCCATTGGCAGTGCCTACATCGCCGGTATCTGGACCTCGATCACCGGGGTCGGCGAGCTGTATTTCGATGCCGTCGGCATGTTCGCGTTGTTTCTGCTGGCCGGCCGCTACCTGGAACGGCGCGCCCGGGAACGCACCGCCGCCGCCACCGCGCAACTTGTCAATCTCTTGCCCGCTTCATGCCTGCGCCTGGGTGGCGACGGCCAGAGCGAGCGCATCCTGCTCAGCGAGCTGCGGGTCGGCGATCGGGTGCTGGTGCATCCCGGGGCGATCCTCCCGGCCGATGGCAAGATTCTCAATGGTCAGTCGAGCATCGACGAGTCGCTGCTGACCGGCGAATACCTGCCGCAGCCACGCACGCCGGGCGACGCCGTCACCGCCGGCACCCTGAATGTGGAAGGCCCGTTGACCGTCGAAGTCCTGGCCCTCGGCCAGGATACCCGCCTCTCGGCCATCGTCCGCCTGCTCGATCGCGCCCAGGCGGAAAAACCGCGCCTGGCGGAAATCGCCGATCGCGCCGCGCAATGGTTCCTGTTGCTGTCGTTGATCGCCGCCGCCGCCATCGGTCTGCTGTGGTGGGAGCTGGACCCTTCGCGGGCGTTCTGGATCGTGCTGGCCATGCTGGTCGCGACCTGTCCCTGCGCACTGTCCCTGGCCACGCCGACCGCCCTTACCGCGGCAACCGGCACCCTGCACAAGCTGGGTTTGCTGTTGACGCGCGGCCATGTGCTGGAAGGCCTGAACCAGATCGACACGGTGATTTTCGACAAGACCGGCACCCTCACCGAAGGTCGCCTGGCGCTGCGTTCGATCCGCCCCCTCGGCGCCCTCGACAGCGATCGTTGCCTGAGTCTCGCGGCGGCCCTGGAGAACCGCTCCGAACACCCGATTGCCCGCGCTTTCGGTCGCGCGCCAATGGCCGCCGAGGACGTCCACAGCACACCGGGGCTTGGCCTCGAAGGCCGGGTCGGCGCTCAGCACCTGCGCATCGGCCAGCCCGGTTTTGTCTGCGCACTCAGCGGCGCTGCCGTGCCAGCCATTCCTGACGAAGCCGGCCAATGGCTGCTGCTCGGCGATAGCCAGGGGCCGCTGGCGTGGCTGGTTCTCGACGACCGCCTGCGCGCTGATGCCCCTGCCCTGCTCGCCGCCTGCAAGGCACGCGGCTGGCGCACCCTGTTGCTGTCTGGCGACAGCTCGCCGATGGTTGCCAGTGTGGCGGCCGAACTGGGTATCGACGAGGCCCGTGGTGGCTTGCGCCCGGACGACAAACTGCAAGTCCTGCAACAACTGCACAAGGAAGGCCGCAAGGTGTTGATGCTCGGTGACGGGGTCAACGATGTGCCGGTACTGGCCGCCGCCGATATCAGCGTGGCCATGGGCTCGGCCACTGACCTGGCGAAAACCAGCGCCGACGCCGTGCTCCTGTCCAACCGCCTCGATGCCCTGGTGCAAGCCTTCAGCCTGGCACGGCGCACCCGTCGGGTAATCATCGAGAACTTGCTGTGGGCCGGGTTGTACAATGGCTTGATGTTACCGTTCGCCGCCCTCGGCTGGATCACGCCGGTGTGGGCCGCGGTCGGCATGTCGATCAGTTCGTTGACCGTGGTGCTCAACGCCCTGCGCCTGACTCGCCTGCCGAGCGCGCCGGTTGCCCGCACCACGCCAGAAACCCGCCCGCTGCCGGCCTGAGCCGCGCGGGCATGGAGTCCAGATGCCAGCTCTCTACGTGATGATTCCGGCCGCGCTGTTGATCGTGGCCATCGCTGTCTACATCTTCTTCTGGGCGGTCGACAGCGGCCAGTACGACGACCTCGACGGCCCGGCCCACAGCATCCTGTTCGACGACCAGGATCCGAACCACACCGCGGCGGTCGACGAGGCCAGCGGCCACCCGACCAAGCCTGACGACAAGGCACCGCCCCATGCTTGAGTTGGCGCCGCTGCTGGTGTCGGCGCTCATCCTCGGTCTGCTCGGTGGCGGGCATTGCCTGGGCATGTGCGGCGGCTTGATGGGCGCATTGACGCTGGCCATCCCCAAGGAGCAACGCAACCGGCGCTTTCGCCTGCTGCTGGCCTACAACCTGGGGCGCATCCTCAGCTACGCCACCGCCGGCCTGCTGATCGGCCTGGCCGGCTGGGCGGTGGCCAACAGCCCGGCGGCGATGTTCATGCGCGTGCTCGCCGGCCTGCTGCTGATCGCCATGGGCCTGTACCTGGCCGGTTGGTGGAGCGGGTTGACGCGCATCGAAAGCCTCGGTCGCGGCCTGTGGCGGCATATCCAGCCGATTGCCAACCGGCTGCTGCCAGTGTCGAGCCTGCCCCGCGCGCTGCTGTTGGGCGCGCTCTGGGGCTGGCTGCCGTGCGGACTGGTCTACAGCACCTTGCTGTGGTCGGCCAGCCAGGGCAATGCACTGGACAGTGCGTTGTTGATGCTGGCGTTCGGGCTGGGCACCTGGCCGGTACTGCTCGCCACCGGATTGGCCGCTGAACGGGTGACGGCGCTGTTGCGCAAACGCAGCGTGCGCATGGCGGGTGGGTTGTTGGTGATGCTGTTTGGGGTCTGGACGTTACCTGGGCCGCATCAGCATTGGCTCATGGGGCATTGATCGGCGGCCCGCACAGACAACACAAGTATCCACCCTTGACGCAAATCAAGATGCCCCACCACTCCCCCCCCTAGACTGGCCCACACTGCCAGCCTATCCGGGGGAATGCCCGCATGATGCTCGACGCCATTCGTTGGGACACCGATCTGATCCGCCGTTATGACCTGGCGGGACCGCGCTATACCTCCTACCCGACCGCCGTGCAATTCCACAGCCAGATCAGCCCGTTCGACCTGCTGCATGCCCTGCGCGACAGCCGCAAGGCCGTGCGCCCGTTGTCGCTGTATGTGCACGTACCGTTCTGCGCGAACATTTGCTACTACTGCGCCTGCAACAAGGTGATCACCAAGGATCGTGGCCGCGCGCTGCCCTACCTGCAGCGCCTGGAACAGGAGATCCAGCTGATCGCCTGTCACCTCGACCCGACGCAAAAAGTCGAGCAGCTGCACTTCGGCGGCGGCACCCCGACCTTTCTCAGCCACGACGAACTTCGCCAGTTGATGGCGCACCTGCGCAAGCACTTCAATCTGCTCGACGACGACAGCGGCGACTACGGCATTGAAATCGACCCGCGGGAAGCTGACTGGTCGACCATGGGTCTGCTGCGCGAGCTGGGTTTCAACCGGGTCAGCATTGGCCTGCAAGACCTCGACCCGGCCGTGCAGCGTGCGGTCAACCGCCTGCAGAGCCTTGAGGAAACCCGCGCGGTGATCGACGCCGCCCGCACCCTGCAGTTTCGCTCGATCAACATCGACCTGATCTACGGCCTGCCCAGGCAGACCCCGGAAAACTTCGCCCGCACCGTCGATGAAGTCATCAGCCTGCAGCCGGACCGACTCTCTGTGTTCAACTACGCGCACCTGCCGGAACGCTTCATGCCGCAACGGCGGATCAACAGCAACGAGCTACCGACGCCGGCGCAAAAACTGCAAATGCTGCAGGGCACCATCGAACAGTTGACCGCCGCCGGCTACCGCTACATCGGCATGGACCACTTCGCGCTGCCCGATGATGAACTGGCGATTGCCCAAGAGGAAGGCACCCTGCAACGCAACTTCCAGGGCTACACCACCCACGGCCATTGCGACCTGATCGGCCTCGGCGTCTCGGCGATCAGCCAGATCGGCGACCTGTACTGCCAGAACAGCAGCGACCTGAACCAATACCAGAGCGCCTTGGCCTCGTCGCAACTGGCCACCAGCCGCGGCCTGTTGTGCAATGCCGATGACCGTCTGCGGCGTGCCGTGATCCAGCAACTGATCTGCAATTTCAGCCTGGAATTCGCCAGCATCGAACAAGTTTTCAACATCGATTTTCAAGGCTATTTCGGCGAACTTTGGCCTCAACTGCAGTGCATGGCCAAGGATGGCCTGATTGAGCTCGATAACGAAAGCATCACCGTGTTGCCGGCAGGTCGCCTGTTGGTTCGTTCAGTGTGCATGGTTTTCGATGCCTACCTTGAGCAACACAGCCAGCAGCGGTTTTCCCGAGTGATCTAGATACTGCGACAAATCCGCCGCGTGCTGGCCTCAATGTCCTGCAGTGGGTTACCCTTACGTCTTATGTGTGTTTCCCACAAGGATTGAAGAAATGTCCGAGCCAGTAAAACTGCGCGCTCACACTCAGGCACATTGCAAGGATTGCAGCTTGGCCCCGCTGTGTTTGCCACTTTCTCTGAATCTGGAAGATATGGACGCTCTGGACGAGATCGTCAAACGTGGTCGACCACTGAAAAAAGGTGAGTTCCTGTTCCGCCAGGGCGACAAGTTCGACTCCGTCTATGCCGTGCGCTCCGGCGCTTTGAAAACCTTCAACCTGAGTGATGGCGGCGAAGAACAGCTCACCGGTTTCCACTTGCCAAGCGAACTGGTCGGGCTGTCGGGCATGGACACCGAAAAGCACCCGGTGTCGGCACAGGCGCTGGAAACCACTTCGGTCTGTGAAATCCCCTTCGAGCGTCTCGATGAACTGGCCCTGCAACTGCCGCAGTTGCGCCGTCAGCTGATGCGCGTGATGAGCCGTGAGATCCGTGACGATCAGCAGATGATGCTGCTGCTGTCGAAAAAGACCGCCGACGAGCGCATCGCCACCTTCCTGGTCAACCTGTCGGCGCGCTTCCGGGCCCGGGGCTTCTCGGCCAATCAGTTCCGCCTGAGCATGTCGCGCAACGAGATCGGCAACTACCTGGGCCTGGCGGTGGAAACCGTGTCGCGGGTGTTCACGCGCTTCCAGCAGAACGAACTGATCGCCGCCGAGGGCAAGGAAATCCGCATCCTCGACCCGATCCAACTGTGCGCCCTGGCCGGTGGCTCCCTCGAAGGCTGATTGGGTCGATCGCGGCTGAGCGAAAGGGTTCAGCCGCCGTTATACTGTGTCGTTTGCAGCCTGCCAGGACACCTCCGCGATGGTCTTCGACTCCTTCGACATCAAATCCCTCATCCGCCCCGTGATCGACTTTCCCAAGCCCGGCGTGATCTTTCGCGACATCACCCCGCTCTTTCAGTCGCCCACGGCCCTGCGCCTGGTGATGGACAGTTTCGCCCACCGCTATGTCGAGGCGGATTTCACCCACATTGGCGCCATGGATGCCCGGGGCTTCCTGATCGGTTCGGTGCTGGCCTACCAGCTGAACAAGCCGCTGGTGCTGTTTCGCAAGCAAGGCAAGCTGCCGGCCGACGTGCTGGCCGAAGGTTATGCGACCGAGTACGGCGAAGCGTTTCTTGAAGTGCACGCCGACAGCCTGTGCGAAGGCGATTCGGTGGTGATGTTCGATGACCTGATCGCTACCGGCGGCACCCTGATTGCGGCGGCGAACCTGGTTCGGCGCATGGGTGCGCGGGTTCATGAAGCGGCGGCGATCATCGATCTGCCGGAGCTGGGTGGGTCGCAGCGCCTGGAAGACATGGGGATTCCGACTTTTTGCCTGACGCAGTTTGCCCTGACCGATAAATAAGTAGCGCCTGTACTGACGCCATCGCTGGCAAGCCAGCTCCTACAGTTAATCTGCGGGACGAAGATCTCTGTAGGAGCTGGCTTGCCGGCGAAGGCGTCATCCGTCACACCACAAAGCTTAGAGCCCCATCTGCTTGCTGATGATCTCGTTCATCACTTCCCGCGTCCCCCCGCCAATCGAAAGTATCCGGTTATCCCGATACAACCGCTCCACCAGGCTCTCGCGCATGTAACCCAGGCCACCGAGGATCTGCACGGCATCGTGGGTGATCCGGTCTGCGGTATCCGTGGCAAAATTCTTGGCCATGGAAATTTCCTTGATCACGCTCTTGCCTGCGGCCATCTTCGCCGCCTGCCGGTAGGTGAATTCCCTTGAGACTTCGAGTGCCGTGGCCATCTCCGCCAGGCGATGCTTGATCACCTGGAACTTGCCGATCGGCTTACCAAAGGCTTCACGCTCGCGCGCCCACTTGAGGCTCTCCTCCAGGGCAAGCTGGGCGGTCATGTTGGCCATCAATGCCAAGGCCAGGCGTTCGTTCTGGAAATTGCCCATGATGCAGGCGAACCCCATGTTTTCACTGCCGATCAGATTTCCTACAGGCACACGGCACTCATCGAAGAACAGTTCGGCCGTGTCTGACGCCCACCAGCCCATTTTCTTCAATGGCTGTCCGACGGTGAAGCCCGGGGTGCCCTTCTCGATCAACAACAGGCTGATGCCGGCGAAACCTGGCTCGCCGGTGCGCACCGCAACGGTGTAGAAATCCGCCCGGACGCCGCTGGTGATGAAGGTTTTACTGCCGCTGACCCGATAGAAGTCGCCCTCACGCACGGCGCGGGTTTGCAGGTTGGCGACGTCGGACCCGCCGCCGGGTTCGGTGACCGCCAGGGCGCTGATTTTCTCGCCGGACAACACCTGTGGCACGACTCGGTCACGAACTTCAGGCCTGGCCCACTTGAGAATTGGCGCAAGGCCGATGTCCAGCGAACCCAGCCCCGCCACCAGGCCACCGGAGCCGCAGCGCATCAGTTCTTCGCTGGCGGCGACCTTGGCGAACACATCGCCCTCGTGGCTGCCGCCCAGGCTTTCTGGATAACCGATGCCAAGGATGCCCGCCGCGCCGGCCTTCAGATAGAGCTCCCGGGGAAAGCTTTCGGCTTCTTCCCACTGGTCGATGTCCGGAAGGATCTCACGCTCGACGAATCGTCTGACGCTGTCGCGGACCATTTGGTGGCTGGGGTCGAAGTATTCCTGAAAGGCAGGCATCGGCGAACTCCACTGAAGGGTTCAACGAAGTTAACCGAGCGCTTGCTTGGTTTTCAACAGGAATGAGTCAATCTGTTGGACCGAGTCGCGGCCTTCGCGAGCAAGCCCGCTCCCACATTAGATCTGCGGCGTGCACAAAACCAATGTGGGAGCGGGCTTGCTCGCGAAGGCGTCATTAAAAAACACCCTATAACTTAGAGGGAGATCGGCTTACGCCCCGCAAACGAATGCGCCAGTGTCCCGCCATCCACCAATTCCAGTTCGCCCCCCAACGGCACGCCATGGGCGATGCGCGAAGCGACCAGGCCTTTGCTGCTGAGCAATTGGGCGATGTAGTGCGCGGTAGCTTCACCTTCCACCGTCGGGTTGGTGGCCAGGATGACTTCGGTGAAGGTGCCCGCCTCCTCGATCCGTGCCATCAACTGCGGAATGCCAATGGCGTCCGGCCCCAGCCCGTCAAGCGGCGACAGGTGCCCCTTGAGCACGAAGTAGCGGCCACGGAAACCGGTCTGCTCCACGGCGTAGACATCCATCGGCCCTTCCACCACGCAGAGCAAAGTGTCGTCGCGGCGGGTGTCGGCGCATTGCGGGCAGAGGTCGTCTTCGGTCAGCGTGCGGCACAGGCGGCAGTGACCGACCCCGTCCATGGCCTGGCTCAGGGCCAGCGCCAGGCGCGAGCCGCCACTGCGATCACGCTCGAGCAATTGCAACGCCATGCGCTGGGCGGTTTTCTGACCCACACCTGGCAAAACTCGCAAGGCGTCGATCAGTTGGCGAATCAAAGGGCTGAAGCTCATGGGGAAAAGTCCGACGAAAACAACGAGACGCGGTTTATACCCGCGCCTCTGGTAAGCGTCAATTATTGCGCTGGCGCGACCCGTACCACCAACTTGCCGAAGTTGCGGCCTTCGAGCAGGCCGATGAACGCATCAGGCGCATTCTCCAGGCCATCGACCACGTCTTCGCGAAACTTCACCTTGCCATCGCGCACCCATGGCGCCATCGCGCTGATGAACTCCGGCTGACGGTCACCGTAGTCGTCGAACACGATGAAGCCCTGGATGCGTACGCGCTTGGTCAACAGCGTGCGCTGCAACAGCGGCAGGCGATCCGGGCCGCTTGGCGCTTCGCTGGCGTTGTAGGAAGCAATCAGGCCGCAGAGCGGAATCCGTGCCTTGGGGTTGAGCAACGGCACCACGGCGTCGAACACCTTGCCACCGACGTTCTCGTAATAGATATCGATGCCCTTGGGGCACGCCTGCGCCAGCTCATCGGTGAAGTCGGGGCTCTTGTGGTCGACGCAGGCATCGAAGCCCAGCTCTTCGACCACGTAACGGCACTTGTCCGCGCCACCGGCCACACCGACCACGCGCAGGCCCTTGATCTTCGCCACCTGGCCCACCACCGAGCCCACGGCGCCAGAAGCCGCCGCGACCACCAGGGTCTCGCCTTCCTTTGGCTGGCCGATGTCCATCAGGCCCATGTAGGCGGTCATGCCCGGCATGCCCAGCACGCCCAGGGCCATGGAGGGGCTGGGCAGCCCCGACGGTATCGGGATGATGCTGCGACCGTCGTTGATGCTGTGGCTCTGCCACCCCGTGGCGCCGACCACCAGATCGCCTTCATGGAACTTGGGATGGCGCGAACGCTCGACCCGGCTGACCGCGCCGCCGGTCATCACCTCGCCGATTTCCACCGGCGCGGCGTAGGACGGCGCATCACTCATGCGCCCGCGCATGTAGGGATCCAGCGACAGGTAAAGGGTCTTGAGCAGCACCTGCCCCTCTTCCAGATCAGGGAGCGCCACCCGCTCCATGCGGAAGTTTTCCGGCGTTGGCGCGCCGACCGGGCGCGAGGCCAGGACGATTCGTTGGTTGAGGGTCATGGGGTCGGACATGGCAGCGTCTCCTTTGATCGATGAATTCAGCGGTATAGGGAGCAGACCGTTGGGGCGGGGTCGCGTTCGATGTTTCTGTCTCGCCCTGATCGTTCCCACGCTCTGCGTGGGAACGCCTCAACGGACGTTCCGCGTTCGGCCTTGGAAGGGACGCGGAGCGTCCCGGGCTGCATTCCCACGCAGAGCGTGGGAACGATCAGACTCGGCCAAAAAAAATGCCAGGCGCGATGCCTGGCATTTTTTGTAGCTCATCCGACGCCTGATGGCGAATCAGAATGGCAGTTTCATGCCCGGTGGCAGTTGCATGCCAGCGGTCATGCTGCCCATTTTATCCTGGCTGTTGGCTTCGATCTTGCGCACGGCGTCGTTAACGGCCGCAGCGAACACCGCCTCGAGCATTTCCTTGTCATCTTCGCTCAGGCCTTCGACCAGGCTTGGGTCGATGGTCACGCGCTTGACGTCGTGACGACCGGTCATCACCACAGTGACCATGTCGCCACCGGCTTTACCGGTGACTTCGGCGTTGGCCAGCTCTTCCTGCATCTTGGCCATTTTTTCCTGCATCTGCTGCGCCTGCTTCATCAGGCCGGCCATGCCACCTTTCATCATGGGAATCACCTCAAAAGTACTTGGATTAAACGGCGCCCGGCCCGTTCGGGCGAACGCCTTCAGTTATTAGCCCTGACTGACCAGGGCCTCGACAGGTTCAATAGTATCGTTACGGATGACCGCACCGAACTGCTGCATCATTTGCTGGATGAACGGATCACCGTGGATCGACTCCTCGGCCTCGCGCTGACGGTCGGCACGGCGGCGCGAGGCCGCCTGGGCCGGGGTTTCCTGCTCGGGCTTGATCAGCTCCATGGTCAGGGTCAGGGTCCGCCCGTGATACTGGTTCAACGCTTCGTTGAGACGCCGCTGTTGAGTGGCGTTGAACAGGGCGCTGTGGGCCGGGTCCAGGTGCAGCAACCAGTTGTCGCCCTCGACGGCGATCAACGTGCAGTTGGCGGCGATGCTGCCGGTCATGCCGGAGATCGGCAGATTCGGGAACAACTCCAGCCATTGCAGGGCCAGGCCGGTGGCAGGTGCCGCGGCAGGCTCAGGCTCAGGCTCTGCAGCCGGCTCGGCGGCGTGCTCGCTGGCCAACTCGTCGAGGTAGCTGTAGGCCGAGTCGATGTCAGGCTCGATGTAATCTTCGTCCAGCGGTGGCTCGTCATCCAGGTCCATGCCCGGCGTACCGGCATCGACTTCGGCCACCGTCGGTTCAGGAATCGGCGCGGCAGCCCACTCCGGCGCGTCCGGCACCACGCTGTCCGGCGTCGGCAACGGCATCGGCGGCAACTCGGGCTGCTCGCTGGCGGTTTCCAGCACCGGCTCGACGGCGGGCTGCTGAACGACTTCAGGCTCGACCGGATCATTCCACGGCAGGTCGACCACTGCTTCGACCACGACCGCCTCGACGACCGGCTCCGGCATCGGCTCGGGCTCCGGCTCGGGCACAACGACAGGAGCCGCTGGCGCAGGTGCCGGAGCCTGCGCCGTAACGGGCGCAGCGGCTACTGACGCAACGACCGGCGTGGCAGCCACTGGTTTGGCGGAATCAACCGTGGCCTGGCTGATCCCCACTGGCTTTAGCGGTTGCCTCGGCGCCTCCGCGGTGTCGGCAGGCCGGAACGCCAACATGCGCAACAGCACCATTTCAAAGCCGCCACGAGGGTCCGGCGCCAGCGGCAGGTCGCGGCGGCCAATCAGCCCCATCTGGTAATAGAACTGCACGTCTTCGGCCGGCAGGGCCTGGGCCAGGGCCAAGACCCGGTCGCGGTCGCCATGACCGTTGTCGACGCCCTCAGGCAAGGCCTGGGCAATGGCGACACGGTGCAGCACGTTGAGGATTTCCGAGAGCACGCCGTTCCAGTCCGGGCCCTGTTCGGCCAGGTGGCGGACCGCTTCGAGCAGGGCCTTGGCGTCGCCTTCGATCAGCGCATGCAACACGTCATAGACCTGACCGTGATCGAGGGTGCCGAGCATCGCCCGCACGTCAGCGGCCATGACCTTGCCCTCACCGAAGGCGATCGCCTGGTCGGTGAGGCTCATGGCATCGCGCATCGAACCGTCGGCGGCGCGACCGAGCAACCACAGTGCGTCGTCTTCGAACGGCACGTTCTCCACGCTCAGCACGTGGCTCAAATGCTCAACCACCCGCTCAGGGGTCATGTTCTTCAGGGAGAACTGCAGGCAACGCGAGAGAATCGTTGCAGGAAGTTTCTGCGGGTCGGTGGTGGCCAGGATGAACTTGACGTAGGGTGGCGGCTCTTCGAGGGTTTTCAACAGCGCATTGAAGGAATGGCTGGAAAGCATGTGCACTTCGTCGATCAGGTAGACCTTGAAGCGGCCACGGCTGGGGGCGTACTGCACGTTATCGAGCAGCTCGCGGGTGTCCTCGACCTTGGTGCGGCTGGCGGCGTCGATCTCGATCAGGTCGACGAAGCGGCCTTCATCGATCTCGCGGCACACCGAACACTCGCCACAGGGCGTTGAAGTGATACCTGTTTCACAGTTCAGGCATTTGGCGATGATCCGCGCAATGGTGGTCTTGCCGACCCCGCGCGTACCGGTAAACAGGTACGCATGGTGCAGCCGCTGGCTGTCCAAGGCATTGATCAGAGCCTTGAGCACATGGGTCTGGCCGACCATTTCGCGGAACGAGCGCGGACGCCATTTACGTGCAAGAACCTGATAACTCATCGAAAACCGTCGCAGCGAAGGAAGCAGAAGCGGCTAATGCTAGCGGAGCAAGGCACAAATTGCATCCGGTGCGCTCGTCTAATCTGGCTAAGCTGCACTTTGGCAGGATTTATCGGAGCGTTTATGCGGCTGGCCTTGGGGGCACTGCTGTTGATCAGCCTGGACGGGGCGGCCGCTGACGCGCCGTTGCGCTTCGTTATACCTGACAGTTGGGCCATGCCGATGGTGCAACTCGAACGTGGGCGGCCGACCCAGGGCATCCTGTATGACGTGATGCTCAGCCTCGCCACCCAGGTCGGTGTACCGGCGCAGTTTCACGTCTTGCCCCGCGGCCGGGTGCAGAACGCCATGGAGCATGGTGAGGTCGACATTCGCTGCTACGCCGCGCAGTCATGGACGCCGAACCAGTCCGGCGACTATATCTGGAGCATTCCGCTCTGGACTCAACCCGACCTGCTGGTCAGCCTGCCTGGCGCCACGACGTCAGTGACCCCGACCCAATTGACGCATCAATCGATCGGCACGGTCCTCGGTTACAGCTACCCGACCCTGCAACCGCTGTTCGACGCCAACCGGCTGCATCGCGACGATGCCCGCAACCAGGAACAGGTGCTGGAGAAGCTGCAGGCCGGACGCAACCGTTATGCGGTCAGCAACCAATGGACCCTGGACTGGTTCAACCAGCGATTGCTACCGCAGCAGCAACTGCAAAGCGTGGCTCTCTTGCAGGAGCAAAAGGTCGGCTGTTATGTGCGCAACGATCCCAAGGTGCCGGTGCAGCGCATTCTGCGCACGTTGCTACGCATGAAGATGTCAGGGGAGATCGATGACATCATTCGGCTCTACATTGGCGACAAGGCTGAAGCCGCGCCGTGACCGCAGGCGGTCGCATCCGCCACCCGCCATTGCGCTGGCGTGACAAAACCCGCGACCCAGCCCGGCACGTCGACAGCGGGCATCGGCTGCGCGATGAAACTCCCCTGGGCCACCTCGCAGCCCAGGCGCAACAGCAACTTGCCGTGCTCGATACTTTCCAGCCCCTCGGCGATCACCTGGCGGCCAAATGCCCGGGCCAGACCGATCACAGCAGTGGTCAACGCCAGGTCATCGCCGTCGTGAAGAATGTCGCGCACAAAGGACTTGTCGATCTTGATGGTCTGGGTGCGCAGGCGCTTGAGGTAACTCAGGGATGAGTAACCGGTGCCAAAATCCCCCAGGGAAAACTGTACCCCCAGCGCCTGGCAGGCCTGCAGGCACGCACTGACATGCTGGATGTTCTCGATCGCCACCGACTCGACGATCTCCAGGTCAAGGCGCTGCGGTGCGACCCGCTCGTGCCGCGCCAACAGGTTCTTGAGCCGCTCGACGAAATCCGCCCGCTGAAAATGCCGCGCCGCAATATTGATGCTCACCGGCCAGTCATGGCCGGCTTGCTGCCAATGATCGAGTTGGGCCAACACTCGGTCCAGTACCCATTCACCGATATCGATGATCAGGTCTGTCTCTTCCACCTGGGGCAAAAAATCCCGCGCGGGGACCAGGCCGTTTTGCGGGTGCTCCCAGCGCAGTGCGGCCTCCAAGCCGACGACCCGGCCGTGGCGCATGTCGACCCTGGGCTGGTAATGCACGCGCAATTCGCCGGTCACCAGCGCCTGGCGCACCCGCTCGACCGTCTCATGGGTGGCCTGGACTTGGCGGTCGCGGATCACGTCGAATAAATGAAAGCGCTTGCGACCGCTCTGCTTGGCCACATACATGGCCTGATCGGCATGCCGCAGCAGGGTTCCGGCATCTTCGTCATCGTCAGGAAACAGCGTGACGCCAATGCTGGCAAACACGTTGATGTCCTTACCGTGCAGCGAATACGGTACCGATATGGCCCCCAGCACCCGGCTCAGCGTGGCCCGCAATTGCGGCAGGTCTTGCACATGACGCAATACCAGAACGAACTCATCGCCGGCCAGCCGCGCGACCACGTCCTCGCCACGCACAATGTTGCGCAGGCGCTTGGCCACCTCCACCAGTAAAAGATCGCCAGTGGCATGACCGTAGCCATCATTGACCGCCTTGAAGCCGTCGAGGTCGAGCATGCATACCGCCAGCGGTATGCTCTCCTGCCGGGAGAACTCCAGCGCCTGGTCCAGCAGATCCGAGAGAAAGGCACGATTGGGTAGCCCGGTGAGCACGTCATGGCCGACCCGCCATTGCAGGGAATGCAGGAGCTGACGTTTTTCACTGATGTCGAAACGAATCGACAGGTACCGCTCGACCCGCCCGGTGGCCGTATCGATCACCGGCACCATGGTGCTTTCGACCCAATACAGGCTGCCATCCTTGGCACGGTTGCAGATCTCGCCCTTCCAGATATGACCCAGGGCGATGGTGCGCCACATCTCGACGAAGAATTCAGTGGCGTGCATGCCAGAGTTGAGCATGCGATGGTTTTGCCCAAGCAACTCCTCACGACTGTAGCCGGACACCGCGCAAAACTGGTCATTGACGTGAGTGATCCGGCCGCTCAGATCGGTCTCGGAAAAAATCGCGGCGGCATCCACCGCCCTGCGGTACTTCTCATCCATGAGTCAGGCTCGCTGTCGCTGGCGGTGGAACCCGTTCAAGGCAGCAACACCGATGCTGGTAATATTCTGCAAGGCTTCAAGTAGTTCTCGCCGCCTTGCGTGAACGCGCAATAGTGGCTTTTTCATATCGTTCCATAATCTGAAACAAGCTCACTCAATGTCGCGCTTGACCGGCAATTCTACGAAATGCATCACATTTTGCAAAGCGAGGTGATGGATCATGCAGTTGTCTAATGCCAAAATCTGTCGTTAAGTTCTTGATTCTAAATGGGAATTGAGCGATGCACATTTCAAGTTTGGGTCCAGCCATCCGGCGGTACCGCAAGGTCGCGGGGCTTACTCAGGCTGAACTAGGCGAAAAAACCGGTTTTGACCCCAAAACCATCAGCCGCTTCGAAACCGGCACCTATACCCCCAGCGTGGACGCACTGTTCATGTTTGCCAATGTGCTGGGGGTGAAGCTGAAAGCCTTCTTCGCCGACCTGGGCGATGAGGATGAACAGCGGGCGTATCTATTCGATGTCATACATAAAGCCCCCCCAAAGGATCTGGGAAAGCTGATTGCAGCGGTTGACCAGGCCTTGTCCAAGCCTTAGAGCCAGAAAAGAAAAAAGGAGGCCGGCGTGTCGCGCTCGACGGGTCGTGCTCCTTCTTCATGTCGCCGGTAAATCGCGGACGACAAGAAACCGCGATGGGCAGATGCCATGGCAGCAAAGGAAAAATGGTTTATGGCAGATGACGCGAGAGAGGGTCTCGCGGTTCGTTAAGGTGGTAACCCCACCAGCCACACCCCGGCACACAATGTCACCGCTGCGGCTGCTCCCTTCCAGGCCTGACCGGGTTCACGGCTGATCGTTGCGGCCCTTATGGGGTGAGGGTTTCAGGCTTTTGAGGTTGCTGGATATCTACCGTGCGAACTCACTGCACGGGCAGTTAAAACTCAAGGTGCGACCAGCATTGTTCCACTCTGCTGTTCCACTTTGGTGTTCCACTCATGGCCTATATCGTCCGCCGCCAATCGGTCTACTACCTGAACCTTCGATTGCCTAAGCATCTGTTTCCAAACCGTCACACCTTGCGTATGTGCCTGAACTTACGAGAACGTCAGGCTGCATTATTCCTCGCCAGCTCACTGGCCCAGCAAGTGCATAGCTACCTGTGTGAGCACCCTTTGGCAGACATCCTGACGCTGCGTAAGCTTTGCACTGAATGGCGAGATAGATGCCCCGCCCCACCCTCAATGCATCGCTCACATCATCCCATCGCCAAGCCAGCGAAATCGGTCGCTGATGGTCCGCCTCTGTCTACCCTGTCGAAGCGCTATATAGATGAGGGAAAACGTGGGAGTACATGGAGAACCGTCAGCACCTTCGAGGTGGAGCGTGCCCTACGTGATCTGTTTGAGTTGATGGGTGACATGCCAGTCGAAGCTTTCGACGCTCAGCAAGCCCGACTGCTGAAAGAACGATTGAGCCGATGCCCTCAATACTTTGGCCTACGCCCTGAGTTCAAAGGTATGTCTTTGCGACAGGTTGTGGAGTCGGCAGACACGTACAAGACCATCTCTGCGGTAACGGTGAACAACCGGCTTCGTAAACTCTCTGCCTTTCTCAATTGGTGCAAGGCCAACGGCTACATCACGGACAATCCTCTGGCGGGTCTGAAGGTGATGACAGGCTCGGCCAAGGACGCACGGCTTTCATTTGAACGACACGACCTGACAACCCTAATCAATCTGGATGGACTCAAAGTGGAGTCTCGTAAGCATCCTTGGCGGTACTGGATACCATTGCTGGGTCGCTATACAGGTGCCCGACTGGAAGAGCTATGCCAATTGCACGTCAATGACTTCATCCAGCAACAGGGCATCCAATGCATCCGTATCGATGACAGCAGCGAAGGTCAGAACTTGAAGAACTCAAGTAGCCGACGCTTGCTACCTCTCCACCCCGCCTTGTTAGAACTTGGTCTACTGCGGCATGTTGGATCAGTTAAAGCCACCGGAGCAGATCGACTGTTCCCAGAGCTCGAACCCGTACGAGGAAAGCTTGGCCATGCACCTAGTAAATGGTTCGGACGGTACAAGACAAAACGGGGGATTACTGACCCTAAGAAAACGTTCCACAGCTTCCGCCATACGTTCATTGATGACCTGCGTGACGCTGGCGTTCAAGACTCGCTGATCAAACGGATGGTGGGGCATGAAGACAGCTCCGTCACTTTTGGCATCTACGGGAGTAGGACACCAATTAAAGCCATGGTCGAGGCGTTAATGCACATTCAGTAACCTCGAATAACCTACTGAAAAGATCGGACAAACTAATGGTTTCCATCGACTACATACAGTCATGTTCCCCGCCAACCCCAATGTTTATAAGACATATCAGCCATCTGGACTAAGCAAATGCGTTTCCCTCTCTCTGGAAAGTAGTTTTTCCAAACTTTTGATTCGTAAATGTCAAGCCGCAGGGGTTACTTTTTCGCAGGATTCGTGTAGTATTAACAACCTGCTTCAGTGAGCAGAACAGACATTTTTAAGCCTCCGCCGCGACCACCAAATTGGTGCCTTGCAAGGGGGCTTTATATTGCCTGCGATTTATCAACTAACCGGCAGCCACCCAAGAGGAATTGCCTACTGAAATGAACTGATATAGGAGAATGAATAATGGCACCTAACTGTCCAGCTTTTACCGCAACACCCTTTCTTCACGTCGATGGACTGTTAATCAGTTCAGAAACCGGCGAAATCCTCGGCTACGATGATAAGCCCTCCGTTTTCTCCGAACGCCCTGAGCACCAACCCGAACTGAGCAAGTGCCGGAGTGCTGACGACCTAAGCGCGTTCATGAAGCATATTGACCGACGCAAGCTGCCTGCACATACGCTGCACTCACTGATCGATGAACAAGATATTGCCCATGGCGTATGGCGCCGTACAGGCGTGGACTGCCGTATCACTCTGCCGATGATGAACACCCTTCGTACGCTGCACGAACTGGTTCAGTACCACAACGTCATCATCTTGCCTCAAGCGGATCTGGCGAAAGCACTGAGCACAACAGAATCGAACCTGATGAAAAAGCTGAACACCTTGATCAATGCCAACATGGTACAGGTCAGCACATCAAGGAAAGGTGACATTCGCAAGGGCGAGATCAAGCTGGTGATCAATCCTAGACTGATCTTCCGGGGCGATGATTACGCGCAAGAACGGTACATGAAGGACTGGTATCTGAACCAAACTGGCGACAGGCTGCCCTCAGTCAAAGTCACACTAGTTGCAGCATAGCTTCACGTAACTTTCTCGAGAAAACTACGTAAAAATCCCGCCGCAAGCCCCGTAATTAAAGGGCTTGAGCAAATTCCTATTATTAAAGAAGACCTTTCGGCGGGCATGTCGAACATACCTCAATCAAAAAGAAGAGGAATACCACCACCAACAACACAACAAGGAGCCCATATGTTCATGATATACGAAACACAAGCAACAGAATCCCTTCCTTCTCTTGGTAAGGGTTCAAGAACACGAACCCCAGACTACGCACCAATAGAATTTACGATACCAAAACCAGTCACCGACACATTGAAAAGTGATTTGTTGTTCGGTGTGGGCATTGACGATTTCAAAGACGCTTCCGGTGCAGACGACTGGTCGTACAACGTTTGGCAGAGAATGTTTGATTGCTGTTACAACGAAAACTCAACAAGGTCTCGTGCAACCTACGCTGATTGCACCGTAGCACCCTGTTGGTATAGATACTCTGACTTTAAGGCGTGGTTTGACCAGAACTCCATCGTCGACTACCAGTTGGACAAAGATATTCTTGTACCGGGTAACAGAATCTACAGCCCTGATACCTGCTGCTTCGTACCTCCGAGCATTAATATGGCAGTGCGATGGAGAAGGAAAACACCTCGATCAGGGTATCCGGGAGTAACCATGTTTGGCGGCGGATTCCAAGCCGATATTATGCACAAGGGATCAAGCCAGATCGGAGAATGGAGAACGGATGCTTTGGAAGCCCACTGCGACTGGCAGAGATTGAAAGCTGATGTGATTGACGATCATCTTCGTGATTACCTGCGAGAAATTGCACCTGATCTTCGCGTCGTACGAGCATTGATTAAGTACGCTGATCGGCTGCGGTCCAATGCTGACGCGATGACTCCTACATTCCAGTATCAACAGTAGTAAGCAAAGGAGCGATAGCCTGCACAGCTTTCGCTCCCATTCGCGGGCACAACAGATTGGATTTTAGTGAGTTCCAGCCTTACCGATTGCTCATCAACTGCTTGATCTGTTTGTCGATCTTGCGATTGTGCCAGTCATTCGCACGCATCGTCATACCCCACACGAACACCCAAAGACCGCACGTCACGACGCACATCAGCAGGTGCAGGATGTGATTTGTGGTTTTCTTCTGACTGGTCAGATAGTAGAGCTGATCGTTCATGATTGGTCTCTGCTTGGAGAATAGGAAGGCGTAGAAGCAATAGTTTTATCTGAATTTCAGATATCTGAAAACCGGATATAGGTTGCAAGGCTCCCAACCGAAGCCATCCAGCCAATGCCCAAAACGATCCATAGACCCGAACACGCAGTTCTACTGACCCTACTGAAGAAGCACAGGAAAGCAGCCGCCCTGACGCAGGTTGAGTGCTCAAAAGCTTTGGGGCGTCCACAGTCATTCATAAGTGATGTTGAAAGCGGTACACGTCGCTTGGACATCGTGCAGCTTCATGACCTGTGCAAGGTACTGGGAATCGGGCTGGTCGAACTGATCATAGAGTTTGAAAAGTCATTGCCGGTAGATTCAGCCACGGCAGCTCAATAACGAGTTGAAGTGAGTCGCCCAGTCATCCATGCACTGGACTACGATCTCTGCACCTCTTCAAGGACGTCAACCATGCCGGACAATACAGCCGCACATATAGCGACAGCAGATGTGCTAACCCTCCTGCTCCACAACCAACACGCGTTAGCCGCTGCAATTGAAGAAGTGGCCCTATGGGCTAAAGCCAGTGGCTCATGCGAAGTCCATGAGAACGCCGTGACTGCATTGGAAACTCTCGATGCGAACGCGTCCGCCATCACAGCTGGAATTTTCAAACTTAGGCAGTAAACGGCCACTCATTGCCGGGCTCATTAAACGGTCGTTAAACGATACGCTCCAGACAGGCGGTATTAGGCATCATTAAATTAGCCTTTGTTAATTGTTGATACCTCGATACACTGATACTACGTTAAATGATCCCTTGGAGCTGACCGCCATGTCCCGCACCTTCCTTTATGCACGAGTATCCACATCCAACCAGTTCACAGAGAACCAATTGCAGGAAGTGAAATCTGCCGGGTTTGATGTACAGGCGAGCCGTGTGGTGGAGGAAACCATTTCAGGCAGCATTGCAGCCAAAGAACGCCCCGGCTTTCAGAAGCTGCTTGATCGTATGGAATCTGGAGACGTGTTGATCGTTACCAAGCTAGACCGTTTAGGCCGTAACGCCATGGATGTACGCGCTACAGTTGAGCATCTGGAGTCGAGTGGTATACGTGTCCACTGCTTGGCCCTTGGTGGCGTAGACCTCACCAGTGCAGCAGGCAAGATGACCATGCAGGTGCTGGGTGCTGTGGCAGAGTTTGAACGTGATCTGCTGATCGAACGTACCCAAGCAGGGTTAGCACGAGCCAAGACTGAGGGTAAGAAGCTGGGGCGTCCTGAAGCTCTCGACACAACAGCCGATGTGCAACGCCTCAAGGCCAAGGACATGACACAAGCTCAGGTAGCAGCAGACCTCAAGATTGGTATTGCCACAGTTAAACGCCATTGGAACAAGGTTGTCTGAACCTCTAGGGGCTCTGAGGGGGCACAGGGTTATTATGAAATTACGAACGTTTCTCCTTTGGCTGGTCGCACAGCGTTAAACACCCCTCGCACAAAACCTCACTTTCCAAACCTCACACCCCTCTCACCCCCTCAGCTTATATTTCCCAATCAAAAATCAAGAACAAGCCCAAGGTGCGTAGCGTTCGCGGCGCGGGGGATAGAAAATCATCCAGCTTTTACCCTGCTACAGTTAGCTCACTGTGATGGCCTGCCTTGGGTGTCCCATGAGAACGCATACCATAGCGACTACATTAGCTCTAGCCGTGATCCTTCATAGCCCCGGTGCAGCGGCAGACGGCAATACTCTTCTGAGAGACTGTCAATCTACCGTTGAACTGTATGATAGCGATGGTGCTTCAGGAAATGCTTTAAACTCCCAATACTGTCTCGGTTCAATTAATGCTGTTGGGTCTTTATCAGTTCTGTTGAATGGTGCTATCTCCAAGGAGAAGCAGTTTTGCCTGCCTGGGAATACCACTAATATTCAAATTGCTCGGATTGTTGTTAAATATATCAATGACCATCCGAACGAAATGCACTATCCTGAAGGCTATCTAGTCATTGGGGCATTCCAAGATGCTTTTCCTTGTAGATAATCGCCTTGCATGAAGTTTATCTACTATGGTGGGCGGGTAAGATGTTGTCCAATTTATCTCTGTCGAGCTATATAAGGGATAGGCTATGAAGGCTTCAATAATCGCGGCGATAACCACAGCACTATTAACAGTTCTGCCTGTTTCGGGAGATGTGAAGGCTTCAGAGCTAGACGGCAACGGGCTGTTGCTGCACTGTCAGGCGTTAATTAAGTGGAACGAAAGTTATGGTAAGGTTGGCGATCATTTTGATGCAGGCAACTGCCAAGGTGTTCTTGTAGGAACTATGTCATTACTCCCAACAATTGATAAAGGGCTTTCGCCTGCTGAGCGGGTATGTATGCCTAATTCTGTTAGTTATGTGCAAGCAGCTCGTATTGTTGTGAAGTGGTTAAAAGAGAATCCCAAGTATTTAGACGAGCCACCCGGATTGCTAGTAATTCTCGCACTCAGGGGCTTTTATCCCTGCTCATAGTTAGAGTAGTAGTCGCTCAAGCGCACTTTGGCTATGAGGTTAGAAAAGTTTTTAGTTGAGGCTGCTTAATTAAATTTTCTTCTGCTACAATGGCCTCTGCCGCGCTATAACAACATAAATTGATCGCTCTAAGGAAAAGGAATGTCGCACGAAAATCTGCCCTTGGCTGAGAAGGTAAAGAAGACAAGTGCCCGTTGGAATCCTCTGCGGAAGATTGATACTCTGGGTCAGTTCGATTTCAATACATGTGTGGTGATGCTTGACTCATTGGAAGCCCACAATGTACAAGGGATTTCTCTGGCGGATTTAGAATCGGAAAAGAAATTTGACTTGATGAGCTACGCGCGCTACGCGAAAGCTCTTGTTTTGGCCGTGCATGAATACACTCACTTTGTCGACTCAACCTCTACTCTTTGGGGATTGCGGCATCTCAGGACGCTGAATAGTGCATTTACTTGCGAATTGACAGATGAGTCGAAATTTCATGTGATGCGAACGTGCTACAACCACCTCAAACGGATTAAGCTTCCTGACTATTACACAACTGTCACCAAGGAATATGATACTGGCCGTCCATGGCAATGGCGGCCTACTTCTGGTAAACAGTTCCGTCATGATGGAAAGCCGGGTGAGCGACCGATATTCTTCATCCGCTTCTTCAACGAAAGATGGGAGCCTATTGTTCGTTCTCCGATCTCTACGATATCCCTGCTTGAAACTTGTGCCATGGCTGCCGAGTTGGATGCCACAGCCTCGTTGATAAAGCGAATTGAGGATGAGGGTGAGCGAACTGTTCAAACTAAGCTGCATGAAAAAGAAACAATGGAGTATCTCTACAATGAAAATCATACCGAATACTCAGTATGCGCTCATCTAGTAGCCAATAGGTTTAATTCATCTGAGGCAAGCATTAGCTTCTTGGCATCCTCTATTATCGCTAGAGTGGTACTAAATTCAAGTGAAAGTGTATACCGATCGATCTTGAGAAATATCCAAACCTTCTACGATGTGGTTGGGTTGCGTAATGGGCAACCAGAAGCCAAACCAATTCGTCGGGGTTTAGAAAACTACGACCCTGGGGTGTTGTTTTACGTCCTATGCATGAGCATGGATAGAAATTCTCTAGACAATCTGCAGAGCTTTGGATTATCTCTTGTAACTACACTGTTGCGATTTGGCATTCATTACGAGAAAGATTATGAGGCAACGGCGCTAGTTGAGGGTGCAAGCATTGCCGTTAAACTGCAATCGAGCCCCAACAAGACTATCGTGAGCATGGCAGCGGCAGGGTTTCATAACTTGACTTATACCCTTGGTAACTATGGTGCAATGAATTTGCAGCACATGAATTTGCCACCCGTATTGCTGGGGGATAGTGCCACTCATCATTTCCATGACGTTGAGAAGAACTCTTTAAGCAATATCGATGTTGATAAATCATACTATGAAATGCTTGAGGGCCAGCTCCAGATGGAGTTGTTCGGTGACGCCTGTATTTAGAATTGCAGCTTCGTGAAGGGGGCTGTGGCTTCCTTCTGCTGTATGGGCCATTTGCCTTGAGCAATGATGGCCCTTTGATATTCTCAGGTATGACTGATGGCGTGAAGGGTAGCTTAGGGAGCGTGGTTACGACTTTACTCAAGTGACAGTGTAAAGCTGTCGAGCCCTCGCGTTTTAGGGCTTATCTGTGCATTTTTGACATTTTCAATAAGGACGATTACAAAATGAGTTTCAATGAACAGATTCAGTCTGTGATGTGGGGCGACCTAGATGAAGAGAACGATTTTCCGGCTCAACGCCCGTTGCTCGCTCATTATACTTCCGTAGCAGTACTAGAAGCGATGATGAGTAACAACGAGATATGGTTTTCTAACCCACTTTACATGAATGATTTGGAAGAGCTTCGTTTTGGCATGGTAGAAGGTGCGCATGCATTTCGTACTAGTCAAGAGTTGAAGTCGGCTTTTCAAGATGATCAAGCATTCGATACGATGATGGAGTACTTCAATAATCTATTCGAGGCGTTCGAAACGAAGCACGCGTTTGATACTTATATCATGTGTTTGGCAAAGCATTCGCCAGAGAACAATGACGGTCTTTTGTCAATGTGGCGTGGATATGGCGCTGGTGGTAGCGGTGTAGCTATTATATTCGACACCACCAAAATTTCGTTTTCGGAATCTTCCCCTTTTATCATTGGCGCTGTGCACTATGGTACACGTGAAGACCGATTGGAATGGATTGCAACTAAGATTAAAGGCTTGGCTAAGGTAATAGCCGGGGCAGCACTTAGTGATGAAGAGCTTTTCTATATTGCGTATTATTGGATCGAGCGCCTGAAAGTTTTCGCACTCTTCACAAAGCACAGTGGTTTTCATGAAGAGCAAGAGTGGCGTATTGTCTATATGAGCGAGCGTGATAAGGGCGAGAAGCTTAAGGGCATGCTCGGATATGCGATAACTCCAAAGGGGGCTGTCGAGCCGAAACTAAAATTCCAAGTGAAGCCTTTGGAGGGTTTGTTTGGAGAGCACCTTTCATTAGAAGGTATTGTAGACAGAATTATCCTTGGGCCAACCACTTCGACGATGCTAGCCGCTACTGCCGTCAAACGAATGTTGAGTCATAGGGGAAAAGATGGGCTGGCTGAGAAGATCGTAGCTTCGTCTATTCCATTTCGCTCTTGACTGCCCGCAGAAGGAGTGATGCGATGGGGGATTTCACCAAGCGATTAACCGAACGACGCATGCACACTGAGATTGCCCAAGGCTACTGCTTGATTTGCGGTAACTATGGCAGACTCAGTTGGGATCATGTTCCGCCACAGGGAAGCATCACGATTACTAAGGTTGAGCAAGTGCATCTAACTGAAGTGATGGGCATTGATCCGATCCCAGTTAAAGGCGTGAAGTCACCTAATGGCAGTAAATTCAAAACCATCTGCAAAGCCTGCAACAGCAATCATCTGGGATCAAATGACCAAGAGGTGGCGAGGGTCTATAAGGAACTCACCACACTTGTAGCTCATCACTTTGCTTACGCCAGTAATCACCTGAATTACGTCACGCTACCATTTGATTCTGTGCGGTTCTGTCGTGCAATGATAGGGCACGTGCTGTCAGCTACAACTGTTGATGAGTGTAAAAGAGAACCAATAGAGACACCATATTTCACACCGCTGCAAAAGTTTGTTATGGGTGATACTGCCGCCATCGATAGCACTCATGATTTGTATTGCTGGTTCTATCCTCATCACCATCATCTGAGTGCCAAGATGTTTGCGTTCAAGAATAGAGGAAACATATGCACTATCAGTGTACTCTCATTCTTCCCGCTGGCATTTTCGATTACCGAAAAGGGTAAAGGAATTTACCCATCAGGGGCCACTAAAGTTGAACTCACTGACGACAGGCTGTATGTGAATTTGTCGTCAGGGCATTTCCCATATTCAGGCTTTCCATTTACTGGTTTGTCAGGTGACCAGATGATGTTGATGTCGAGTGCCCAAGCGATTGTTAGCTACCCAATCAAGGATTGACGGCTTGTGTGGTGTGAGGGGTTGGTCGACAGTAACATCATGCCGAAGGTAACCGCGTACACCAAAGCCTCTTGTCTTCAGCGTTTCTGCCCGGCTTCCAATAAACGTCACCACTCAACTCATTGGGAACCCTGTAGACAATCTTCGTTGTGAGCTTGATGAAGGGGTTCAGAGATCGCAATCGGATGCCGTACCCTTCACTCATTACCGATTCCGTGGTGTCAAATTTATAATCCTTGCCGTCCTTCCTGATAATCAGACTTCCCTCAAATGGAAGTCGGCCCTCGTTGTCAGTATTCTTAAAAGTGGCGTTCACCGTTAGATAACGCGCATCAGCATCGGGCTTTAAAGCGGTGAAGCGATTGCCAGTATCAATGGAGTTACTGAGAGTGCAATCATTTACAGTCACGTCGAAATATCCAACTTGCGCCTGCATGCCAACCCGCTTCTCCTCAAGCCCCTTCAGGTAAGTTGTGACATACATGTTTTAGGCATTGGTCGAGGTGTTTGCCATGGAACCTACACGGCATACACCTACGTTGTAGGCGTCCGCTGAAAGTTTTCGCTCTTTAAGCGCAGCTCTCAATGCGGTGTTAGCCTCATCGAAGTCATGCCCCATCAGCCAACCCATGGATTGCTTGCGGGATAGTTCTTTGAGCCTCATCAAATCAGCGTTGAACTCCTTTCCCTTCCGTTGGGCATAGAAGTCTCCTAAAACGGTGTCGTTACCAAGAGCAAACCCGAGGGACTCGGCAGTCATCAACGTTTTCTGGACTGAGAAAAGGAACTCATTTTCTTCTGTAGATAGGCCACTTCCATCAACTAGAACTTTGTCGCAGTCTGGCAGCACCTGCTTATTGGCGTTCTTCTTCGTAGCTGCGATGGATAATCCGGGTACTGCAAGACAGATCATCAGAGTAATCGCGAAGCGACTGGTACGCATTTCAAATCCCTTTGGACGGCCTTAAGTGATGGCCAAAGCGTATCCAGATGGCACCTTGCCAACAACAAATTTCACTTGGATATTGATTACGGATGACTCGAATACACCCAGAGGGGTGGGCTGGATGATGCTAGCGTGGGCACGACCGCGATAAACCTTAGCCCCCGCCTAGCCCCGGATACTCAACAACGACAACGCAGCTCAATCGGCCGTAATGGCGAGATGAAAATGATCAAGGTAAGATTGCGGACACAGTCCACCACTTAGGTGTACCTAAACGCTGTCACACTTCGAGATTTTAGACTGACAAATCCTTGTTAAACCAAGGACTTAGAGATAGGTGGTAACCCCACCAGCCACACCCCGGCACACAATGTCACCGCTGCGGCTGCTCCCTTCCAGGCCTGACCGGGTTCACGGCTGATCGTTGCGGGGGGACCGATGGGGTCACCATAACGACGCTCACCTGACGGCGAGCCGCGCCATTGTACCTATCTGAGACGAAGTTACAACCGTTCGAGCGGATTAAAAAATATGAGCGGGTTCAAGGACATGCAATGGGCTTGAAAATCTCGTAGTGAGTTGGGCGGCGGACCTGATCGTGATCTGTACGCATGACCCTGTAGGAGCTGGCTTGCCAGCGAAGGTCGTCAACGATAACGCGTGTTAACTGGTTCACCGCACCGCTCTTGCGTTATTCGCCGGCAAGCCAGCGCCTACATTTCCCAATCCGCCTTGGCAATCTGCAACCCATGCAACCCCTTGTACGACGCTCGCTCCGGCTGACTCCAGCCTTCGAGCAACGCATCGTCCAGTCGATAGATCTCCACCCCCAGCGGCCGGCACACGCTCAGCGGGTCCTGGGCATCCGGCCCCCACATGGCCAGCGACAGATCACCACCCGGGCAGGTCGACAAGGCACAGAGCAAATCAATCTCGGCGAAGAACTCCAGGTAATCGCCCTTCTGCGCCGGACAGGCCTTCATGAAGTACATGTCGTCATGATTGAGCCCCGTGCACTGGAAAATGTTCAACACGTCATGCACGTCGAATTCGGTCAAGCCGTGGGGCAGTACCGCGCGGGTCAGGTTGGAATGACAGTGATGATGGAAGTCCTCGCCGGTGAGCATTTTGTTCACGTACGGGTCACAACGGGTACCCAGCAAGTCGTGCAGGCGCCCGCCATGTTCATCGATGCCGTACGCGGCGAGGCTGTCGTCGGTGATGGTCACCAGCGGCCGCAAAAAAGGCAGGTTCGACCAGAGTCGGTCGTGGGTGCTGACATGCGCGCCCTGCAATTGCCGGGTGCGCGCTGCCCACAAGCGTTCGCGCGGATCGTTGGCATTCCAGACATTGAAATCCCCCACTTGTGGCCCGACCGGCGTGGTGACGCGAAACACATGCCCAGCCGGGACCTTCCAGGCACGGCCTGTGCGAATCGGCACTTCGAACGACTCGATCAGGGTGCGCCCGTCCTTCGCGTCGCGAACCCGCTCGTAGAAGGCCTTGTCCACCTGCAAGGCCGAGCCTTTGCTGACTTGATAGGCCGCCGGATAGTCTTTGTACATGGCACAGTTCCTCGATCAGTGATGGGAAGCAGGGGCAAGCATTTGCAACAGCAAGTGTTCGGAATCATCGAGATACAGGTTCATGGCCTCTGCGGCCCCGCGCCGGTCACCCTCAGCGAGCAACTCATGGATCTGCCGATCGCGAGCCAGCCAGGGCGCCTGGAATCGTGATTCATCGGGGGCGGTGCAGAACACCAGGCGTAACTGCGCGACGACGTTAGTGAAGAACTCGTCAAACAACGTACTGTGTAACAGCCCGACGATATGCTGGTGAAAGGCCAGGCCATGGGTGCCGACGGCGCGCCAGTCCTCGCGCTCCCGGGCCAACTCGGCGGCCTCCAGGGCCTGGCGCATGCGGTCGGACTGGCACTCGCGCAGGGGCCGAGCGGTACTGATGGCCTGCAACTCGAGCGTGCGGCGAACCTGGAACAGGTCTCGCACATCCTCGATCCCCAACCGGCGAACCATCACCCCCTTGTTGCGCACATAGCGGGTCAGCCCCTCCTGCCCCAAGCGATGCAGGGCCTCGCGAATGGTGTTGCGCGAAGCGTTGTAGGCGGTCACCAGATCGCTTTCCACCAACGCCATGCCCGGCAGCAAGCGCCCACCAATGATGTCGCCTCGTAACTCCAGAGTGATCTGATCGGCCAGTGACAGTCCGCTGCTCATGCCTCATACCTCGGATTGTTCAACAATCGGTAAAGAATGAGTAATCACTATTCGTGCCATATTTCATTGGCGTTTGGATCAAGTTCGACGCATCTGCATGCTTTTTAGAAATAGAAGTACAGTCACCATCCAATTTTCATTGGTTAATATGGCGCATTGATGTGGAGATATCAGATGCGTTACTCGCAGGACCATAAAGCCCAGACCAACAAACGCATCATCAAGGAAGCTTCCGTGCGCTTTCGCCGAGACGGCATTGGCGCGACCGGCCTGCAGCCCCTGATGAAAGCGCTGGGCTTGACCCACGGAGGCTTTTACTCACACTTCAAGTCCAAGGATGAACTGGTGGAAAAAGCGTTACAGGCCGCCGGGGATGAAGTGGACGTCCGATGCGCCGAGCTGTTCGCCCAGGACCGTCCGCTGGAGGCGTTCATCAATGCCTATCTGTCCGAATGGCACCAGACTTCGCCCCACGAAGGCTGCCCGCTGCCGACCATGTCGTCGGAACTCGGCCTGCGCGGCCAGCCGAGCCCGACTTCAGACGCGGTACTCCAGGCACGACTGCGCCAGATTCAAGGCACGCTCGAGGGTGAAAACACCGAGCACCGCAGCATCGTCATCATGTCCACACTGATCGGCGCGCTGTTGCTATCGCGCAGCGTCGAGAACCCCGAACTGGCCGCCGAGATTCTCGAGGTGACACGCACCTGGCTCAATCTGTCCGGGACTAGCCAACCCAGCGCTTGAACAGCACGCTGGCATTGACCCCGCCAAACCCGAAACCGTTGGACAGCGCGTACTCGATCGCCATCGGTCGAGCCTGGCCATGGACAATGTCCACGCCCTCGGAAGCCGGGTCCGGGTTATCGAAATTGAGGGTCGCCGGCACGATCTGATCGCGGATCGCCAGCAACGTGAAAATGGCTTCGATGCCACCGGCGGCACCGAGCAAGTGCCCGGTGGCCGATTTGGTCGATGTCACCGCAATGCCGTTGTTCGCACCGAACAGTGCCTTGATGGCAGCCAACTCACCCAGGTCTCCCACTGGCGTCGAAGTAGCGTGCGCATTCAGGTGCTGAACCTGCTCCGGCGAGATTCCTGCCTGCGCCAATGCCAATGACATGGCGCGACGAGCGCCACTGCCATCCTCAGGCCCCGCGGTCAGGTGATAGGCATCAGCACTGGTGCCATAACCGACCACTTCTGCCAGGGGCTGAGCGCCCCGGGCCAAGGCATGTTCCAGGGATTCAACCACCAGCAGGCCCGAACCCTCGCCCATGACAAAGCCATCGCGGTCCCGATCGAACGGTCGCGAGGCGCGCTCCGGGGTGTCGTTGAACGCGCTGGACAAGGCACGCGCCGCCGCAAAGCCGGCCAGACTGACCCGATCGATCGCCGCCTCCGCCCCGCCACACACCGCAATATCCGCCTCGCCGCAACGAATCAGCCGCACCGCATCGCCAATGGCCTGGACGCCGGCCGCACAGGCCGTGACCGGCGCACCCAGCGGGCCCTTGAACCCATGCTGGATCGACACATGACCCGCCGCCAGGTTGACCAGGAACGAAGGAATGGTGAACGGCGACAAACGTCGCGGCCCGCGGCTGTCCGTGGTGCGCACCGCATCGGCAATCGCGCCGAAACCACCGACGCCGGAACCGATGATGGTGGCCGTGCGCTCCTGGGCCTCGGCGGTTTGCGCCTGCCAACCCGCTTGCTCGATAGCCTGACGCGCCGCCTCCATGGCAAACAGGATGAACCGATCCATCTTCTTCTGTTCTTTGGGCGCAGTAGCCCGATCAGGGTCGAAACCCGCCTCAGGATCCTCTGCCAGCGTCGGCACTGCCCCGCCGACACTGGTCGGCAGGTCCGCCACCACCTCGGCTGGCAAGTTGCGCAGCCCTGAACGCCCGGCCAACAGCCGCGTCCAGACCGCTTCGACGCCACTACCCAGGGGAGACACCAGCCCCATGCCTGTCACTACCACTCGACGATCACTCATACCGCAACCACCTCATACCGGTTCGCCCGCGTCATTTGTAACGCGCGGCAGCCTTGCTTTTGGAAAGGTTAGGCGCCATGACGAGACGCGCCGCCACAAATGCATCCCAGTCGCCCGCATTCGGCAAGGAAGGAATGGTCACCAACTCACCCTGATCCAGACCCGCCAGGGCCGCATCGACCATCTCCCCCGCCTCCATGACCATCTCCTCGGGAATCTGCGAAGCATCGATACCCGAGCGCTCCCAGATCTCGGTACGCGTCACCCCTGGCAACACAGCCTGGACCTTGACGCCGGTGCCGTCGAGCTCGGCGTTCAGCGACTGGGTCAGACTCAACACATACGCCTTGCTCGCGCTGTACGTCGCATTAAAACGCTCGGGAAACAACGCCACCACCGATGCAATGTTGATGATCGTACCCCGCCCCGCCTTGGCAAAACCCGCCGCCGCAGCCGACGCCAACCGCGTGACCGCCGTGATATTCAATTGAATCATACGCTCCAGCTGGTCCAGATCGGCATTGGCCAACAACCCATCCGCCGCCACTCCCGCATTGTTCAACAACAGGCTGATGCTCGAATCACTGCGCAAACGCTGCTCAAGCTTCAGCACGTCATCCCTCCGCGTCAAATCCGCCCTGAGCACCTCGACCTGCACACCATGGGCATCACGCAACGCGCTCGCCGCCGCTTCAAGCCGCTCCAGATCACGAGCGACCAACAACAAATCAAAACCACGCGCCGCCAGGCGCTGCGCGTAGATAGCGCCGATACCGGATGAGGCGCCGGTGACGAGGGCGGTGCCTTGGGACTGAAGGGGAGTCATGTGGTTGCTCCTTGGAAATGCCAGAGGAATGGATAGATAGGCGCCAGATCTCAGCGCGTTTGAGCGGACAGGTTATTTATTATATGCATAATTTATTTGCTGTATGATAGCCGTAATTTTTTCAGTGCCGACGAAAGGCAAAACCTCGCAGCAATGCCCCAGAATCGAGTAGGAGGCGGATTTACATCCGCCGTCCTCTCACACCACCGTACGTACGGATCCGTATACGGCGGTTCAAGCTATGCGATTAAGCCGGTTAACCGTATCCAGTATTGAGACCAGTCCAACCTGATCCCACAGTTTCTTCGGTAGCGCTTGATTCATATGTGCAGCGCCGGAGCTCCACCATGGGCCACGGCCATTGAACGCCGATATGCAGGCGCGCCCCCTGCTGAGCCCTAGGCGTATCAGGTTACGAGCTCTTGTTGAGGGCTGCTTCCATTGACGCCAGACGGCGCAGCGCAGCTTACGACGCACCCAACCATCCAGACTTTCAAGGGGCCGCTTGCTCTGACTGAGTTTGAAATAGCCTGCCCAACCACGAAATACAGGATTTATTCGCTCAATGTCGGTTGCCATCTTGCAACCCCGCGCTCCGCGCAGTAGGCCTCTAAGTCGGTCGCGCAAACGATCCAGGCTCATTGTTGCCACTCTCAGTCTCGGCTGCTGATGCCAGCTCATCCCATAGCCTGGCTACAGGATAGCGGCATATGCCGTTTATGGAGCATCTTGGTAGAAGACGTGGTAGCCGATAGTCAGGGTTCGCTTCGCCCATAGCTCTCGCCCCATCAGGACTTGGCTTTGCCGTCGCTCGCACTCCCCAACATAGAACGCTGTGATTCACCAAATGATGATCGGAGGGGCCGAGATTGCAGTAGAACGACCCCAGATAATCCTCTAGAATTTTGGGCTGCCAAAATTATAGTGGATTAGAGACGCATGACGAGGCGTAAAACAGCAATAACATTAGCCCTGATAATCGCCGGAATCGGCAGCATCGGTTATTTAATATACGACGAGTTCACACGCACAAAAACGATTGTTTTCCGCCAGAACCCTGAACCCATCCGAGTTGCACACGACGTAAGCATAACGAAGGTTTCCATCAGCGTGCCAGGCTTCAAGTACGGTGGGTTTGCTGACTATTGCATCGGAACCTGGCGGAAGGAGTCTGATCCCTACCCAGTTAAGTATCCGATATTAGGTCGCGGCGGTTTCTTGGAGCCTTTGTGCTTTAACACCGTGAGGACGAAGGCAACCCCCGGTTGGGTTTATCCTACGGGCCCAGTGGAAGGTCCCGTATTTGTTCCCGCTGGAGATTGGAACCAATTTGTCGATCTAACGGCATCGCCAATTTATGTCCCTAAGGGCACATTGCTTACCTGCAACTCGCTTGGCACCGTTAGTTCAGTTCTTCCTTCCGGGAGTATGGATGGCACCTGTACCATTGAATACACGCGGTACAAGCCCAACTCCCCTCGATATCGCTTCCTGCGCCTGCCCTACTACGACCAGATGTTTAGCGCAGATGAACCGATGGCCCCGTCATATTTCCAAAGCTACGCCGGCGGTAAGCCTTTAAATATCGTGAGCGCTGTCGCCTACATCGGGAACAACCTTCATACCTCGGCAATGGATGCCTGCCTTACTCATGAGAGGAATGGCAAGGTGATCGAACGGTTCTGTTTCCCGCCATCCGATCAGGACTCACCTGGCCAGGTTCCTGTTAATTGGACAATTAATGACGGCGAGCGGTTGAGCCTCGAATGTAATTACCCGCCAGAAGACAAGGTCAGCTCAGGTGATTGCGCTATTTATCTAGTTGCAGAGTTGCCCGAAAATCTGGAACTGTCGCCCGAGAACGCTTTCCGTGATTATGGTGAAGTGCCGCGTGACTACATCCCTGTTTGGTGTGAGAAAACAGCCAATACCCTAAAAACAGAAGTCATCCACAATCCGATGCTTTGCCTATCCAAAGAGGGCGCCGTTTGCTCTTTTGAAGAGAAAATGGCGAACTGCCTTGAAACTTTCGACAATAGAGCACATTCGAAGGCCTCGTGCATGAAGGATGATTCGTGCTTCACTTCGTCTTCGATCGCACGATTTTTCAGCGCACTCCAATTTTGGTAGTCAATAACGCAAAGCATTCCTCGCACTCCCCCTCACTAGCACGGTGTGCCGGAACACTATTTCGGCACGCTCGCCAGTGGGTTAAACGAACGCTCACACGCTAACCCCGCTATTATGGATAGGCAATAAGCCTTTACCAGCTCTCCCGCTCTTTTGACAGCCCGCTGGAACAAGTCAGAGGTCCATTGGGGCGCGGGTAGCTGCCTTGCTTCGTTCGATAGCTGCGGAATTTCCGGCGGCGCAGCTTGCACTGGTACCCACTTTTCCTGCTTGAAAGCGCACCCACTCGCCAGCAGCATCAACGCCTACACCGTCAGCACTTGCAATAGCCTGTTGTTGCCTCGCATCATTTACCAACTGGTTGATTGCCACCAGGGTTGCTCTTCGAATCGGCTTTCACTTTCAGTAGCGGTCCCTTAAAAGACTTTCACTTCTAAGTCACCAGCGAGGCTACCAAAGCCAAGTTGGTTGTGCCAACGAGCAACGCGCGATACCTGGCACACAAGCCAAAAAGGCCGGTCAATGACCGGCCTCCAAGGCTTACCACAAGTTTAGTTTACCTGAAGCTTCTCGCGATTCTTATCCAGGAGCGCCTTGCCGAAACCCTTCACTTCGAGCAACTCGTCGACGGATGCAAACGGGCCATTACTTTCACGATACGCAACAATCGCCAAAGCTTTGGCCTCCCCTACCCCGGACAACTCACGCTGCAAGGTCGGCGCATCGGCCTTGTTGAGATCCACCTTTGCGGATTGCGCACCCGCCGAAGCCTCCATCGCCACCGGAGCCTTGGACACTTCCGTCTTGGCCGCAGGCGCGGCGTTAGCAGGGATAGATAGACTGGTGAGCAGGGCAAAAACCAGGGAATAGAAATAGCCTGTAGGCATAATGACGCTCCATGACATCAGTTGAGGAAGCAGCTTTTTCTCAGCTGCTTCCTCAAGTTAGGCGATGTAGGGAAAGAGTCAAAAGTGTGTCTGTTGCCGGATGTGAGACAATCAGGGTTCGAGGCGACGCTGCTGGTAAATCCAGTCGACGATCTCACCGTCGGGGGCGTATCCGCTCACGGTTTCGCGCAGGAGTTGGCGAACGCGCGCGTAGTCATCGCGCTCAACGGCGCTTAGTAATTCGCTAAGTTTTGCCTTTAGTACGTCCCACGGCAAATGATCCTCGCTTGCGCTCATTATCATTGGGTGCTGGGTCGCGCTAACGTTGTCACCGATCAACAACTCTTCGTACAGCTTCTCGCCGGGACGAAGCCCCGTGAATTCGATGGAGATGTCGCCATGCTGGTTTTTTTCAGAACGAATACTCAATCCGGATAGATGAATCATCTTTTCCGCAAGCTCAACGATCTTCACAGGTTGCCCCATGTCCAGGACGAAAACATCGCCACCCTGCCCCATCGAACCTGCCTGAATCACTAGTTGTGCTGCTTCAGGAATGGTCATGAAGTAACGCGTGATTTTCGGATGAGTGACGGTGAGCGGACCACCTGACTTTATTTGTTTGTAAAACAGCGGAATTACCGAGCCAGACGAGCCCAGGACATTACCAAAACGCACCATGGTAAAACGGGTCTTATTGACATGGGATACGTTAGTGGTATCGCCGAATAATACTGGGGCCAACTCTCGACTCAGAGCCTGAAGTGTCAACTCCGCGAGACGCTTGGTACTGCCCATGACATTGGTAGGCCTTACAGCCTTATCCGTTGAAATCAAGACAAAGTTGGCAACACCTGCTTTGAGTGCCGCCTGAGCAGTGTTAAGCGTGCCGATAACATTGTTGAGAACACCTTCGGCTATGTTGTGCTCGACCATAGGCACGTGCTTATAAGCCGCAGCATGGTACACAGTGTCCACATGCCAGGTTTTCATGACGTCCAGCAATTTATCCGGGCTGCGCACTGAACCTAAAATAGGTAAGAGGCGCACTGATAGAGACTCACGAGTAATTCGTTGCTCGAGCTCGGACTGGATGTCGTAAAGATTAAATTCACTGTGCTCAAATAGCAGTAGCGCCGTCGGACCCAGCGTTAGAATTTGCCGACATAGTTCCGATCCAATTGACCCCCCCGCCCCCGTGACAAGAACTGTTTGACCCTTGATACAATGCTCAAGTAGATCCCCTTGGGCCGGAACGGCATCTCTCCCCAAGAGGTCTGCGATGTCCACCTCCTGGATATCGTCGACTTTTACTCGGCCGCTGGCTAAATCCATAAAACCGGGGACGCTTCGAACGTGCAGAGGGAAACCTTCTAGGAAACCAAGAATCTCGCGACGGCGACCTCGACTGACAGACGGGATTGCCAATAGAATTTCCTGAGCGCCGTTGTCATCAATCATCTGCTGAATATGTTTGGGTTTGTAAACCTGCAGCCCTGCAATAATACGATTACCGATGCTGCTGTCATCATCAATAAACGCGACGGGACGCATAATCCGCCCCATACGTAATGCCGCAACTAATTGGTTTCCAGCAGCTCCAGCACCATATATCGCAACCTTGGGTAGTCCGTCATCTCGATTGGTAAAAGGTACGTGCTGCACCGCAGAAAACCAATCTCCCAAAAAATATTGACGCATAGCCAATCGCAACCCACCCACCATGATTAGGCTTAACCACCAATAGTTGAAAACCACTGAACGCGGAACAATAGTCTGGTGATTGCTGTATAGGTATACGACTACGCCAAGGATCAAAGCAGACAAGCTGACTGCCTTGATAATCGTGATCAACGCATCATTCCCGAAATACCGCATTACGGCGCGATACATCCCGAAACGAATGAATAAAGGAATGGCGACTATCGGAGCACTTAAAAACAACCAGGAATGGACAATGAGTGGGTTGACCATATCATCAATGCCGAGGCGCACCAAAAAGGCTAACCACAGGGCGGCCCACACTAGCACGACGTCAGTTAAAACCTGAATGAGTCGCTTCTGACGACGTGGTAGCCCCAGTAACAGTGCGCGTAACTTATCCATAACTCCGTCGTACACCTCGAACCGCTCCCCTATTGATCGTGTTGACGAGTGAACGTCCCCTGACGCACTCGTTACTTGAAAATCTATGAATCAGGTCTCCAAAAATCTGAAAAACCAGTTGCGCCATTAAGGGGGCTGAATGCAATCGCCAATCCACCAGCGCGCGGCCTGTGCTCGGAATGCAAACTGGAGCCGTTGGAACCTACATCAGACTGCCGCCAGAGCATTACGCTCTCTAGCGTCTTACTGCCATCTAAGCCGAAACTTCAGGCAAATTTACAACCTGAATGGAAAAATTGGGATCAGGCCTGCACCCGGCAAGACACTGATCCGTTCCCCAGTAGATTGTAAGACAAAAACCAGCCTAGAGCTTTACAGCTTGCTGCATGACACTACGAATCGCATCGCAAGTCTTTGCGATTTCGGCTTCAGTCAACGTCGGATGCACCATGAACATCAAGCTTGTCTCACCCAACTCTTGTGCGACAGGCAGGCGAACATCCGGACGCCAACCAGTATCATCGAATGCTTTCTCGAGGTACACCTCAGAGCATGAGCCCGAAAAACATGGCACGCCAAGGGCAGAAATCTCGGACAGGATACGATCACGACTCCAGTCAGCTTTTAGTTGTTCTGGCTCTACGAAGACATAGCATTTATAGGCTGCGTGAGCGCAATCATCGGATACTGCTGGAACGCGAAGCCCTTTGAGCTGACGAGCCTGGGACCAAATTTGTTCCGCATGATTGATTCGACTGGAACGCCATCCAGCCATACGGCGTAGCTGAATACGACCGATAACCCCTTGCACTTCGAGCATTCGCCAGTTCGTACCAAAGCTCTCATGCAACCAACGAAAGCCTGGCTGGTGCTCGCGCTCGTAGATAGCTTCCCAACTCTTGCCGTGATCCTTGAACGACCACATTTTCAGCCAGAGGGCTCGGTCATTGGTCGTGACCATGCCACCCTCACCCCCGGTAGTCATAATTTTGTCCTGGCAAAATGACCAGGCGCCGATATGACCAATGGAACCTACAGAACGCCCTTTATAGGTTGCTCCATGTGCTTGAGCGCAATCCTCGATCACCTTGAGGTCATGGAGTGCTGCAAGCTCCATGATCGGATCCATATCGCACGGCCAGCCAGCCAGATGCACGCAGATTATGCCTCTGGTACGAGGAGACAATACGGCCGCTATCGTCTGCGCAGTTATGTTCTGGGTATCGCGGTCGACCTCGGCAAATACCGGAGTCGCACCTGCGTTGACAATACTTGAAACTGAGGCAAGAAAAGTACGAGGAGTAACGATCACTTCGTCTCCCGGCCCGATTCCAAGCGCCACCAGGGCTAGATCCAAGGCAACGGTGCCGTTCGCAAGGGCAACGGCATACTCTGTACCCGCCCACTTGGCGAACTCTTTCTCAAACTCGCGGCATTCCTGTCCGGTCCAATAATTGACCTTATTGGAAAGCACTACGTCGCGAACGGCATCAGCCTCTTCTTCTGTGAACGAAGGCCAAGGAGAAAATGGGGTATTCAACACGTTTTTACCTGCCATCCATAATTAAAAAAGAGCCGTCGAAAAATCAAACGGCCGATCAGTCACGCGCATCCGATGGTCGTACACTCAGGATCCTGCAATCGTTCGGGCGGGTACCCCTGCGACAATCATGTTATCAGAGATATTGCAGATGACTGCTGCCCCGGCTCCCACCATCACATTCGAGCCGATGGTGAGCAGTTGCCTGACGGAGGCACCGATACCAATCCAGCTTCCGTCACCAACGCTTACAGTGCCTGCCAATCGAGCGCCCGGACTTATATGCACGCACGCCCCAAGCACGCAGTCATGATCAACGCTGCAGCCGGTATTTAGAATCGCTCCTTCGCCAACCGTCGCGTCAGCATTGACGACCGCAGAGGCAAACACCACCGTTCCAGCACCGATCCTGGCGAATCGGCTAATGGTCGACGAAGGATGCAACAACACAGGAAGATGCGCGCCAGACGCCTTCAGCTGATCGATTTTAATTCGGCGAACTCTATTGTTTCCTATCGCAACCAGGACACCTTCAAATTCCTTCACTCGATTGAGCAAGTCCTGGGTCGTTCCCACAACCGGCCAAATCCCTATGGAGGACAATTGAGGCCATGCATCATCAAAGAATTCAATGACGCTCCACCCACAACTGTCTGCCGTGTCCGCGACGACCTTGCCATGCCCACTTGCCCCAAGGATTGCCAGCCTTTTCATTTTTTAGACCCGGTGAATTTTGTCATCGTGACCTCTCCTTCTGCGCTGATCCCATCCCTGATCAACACTTTCTTGATGGTGAGGAAGATGATTTTCAGATCGAGCCAGAGTGACTGATTGTCCACGTACCACACATCCAGTTTGAATTTCTCTTCCCAGGACAGTGCGTTACGCCCATTAATCTGGGCCCACCCGGTAACACCCGGGCGCGCATCATGCCTTCGAACCTGAACATGGTCGTACAGAGGCAGATACTCCATCAATAGCGGGCGCGGGCCCACCAGGCTCATGTCACCCCTTATGACGTTCCACAACTCCGGCAGTTCATCCAGGCTACTGGATCGAAGAAACCTGCCAAAATCTGTCATGCGCTCAGCATCGGGCAGTGGATGACCGTGGGTATCAAATGCGTCCCGCATAGTGCGAAACTTGATCATTTCAAAGGGCTTACCCCCAAGACCTGGCCTGACTTGCCGAAACAAAATCGGCGACCCTAATCGCTTGCGAATCAGGTATGCGACGATCGCGATTACGGGAGACAATAAAATCAACCCCAAGACGGAGGCCACAATATCGAAAAGGCGCTTTAACATCGAAAGTCCTTGAATACAGCTTATCGTTGTAGAAAAACCCATTTGAATTCATTTCGACAAACGCTTGAAGTGCTCTCCAAAACGCTCGACACCGACACGCAAGCTGAGCTCTTTGTGATAGAACGTGAGCCCGTTCTCAGCCATCTGATTACGCTCTTGCACCGTCATTTCCATCAAAGCCAGGACTGCATCCGCAAGCGCTTGCGGATTGTCTGACTCACTCACGACACCACAACCGGCCTCACCGACTAGATCGGCAGCATCACCGTCCACAGCCATCAAGATAGGCTTTCTTGCGGCCATGTATGCCTGGGTTTTAGAGGGGATCGTGATGGTGAACAATGGGTCTTTTTTCAGATGTACCAACAAGGCATCGGCATTGGCTAGATAAGCACCCACCTCTGACATGGGAACAGCCGGTAAAAAATATACATTTTCTAGATTTTCGCTTTTCGCCAATGACTCCAACCTGGCGGCTTCAACCCCTCCACCAAGGAAGATCATCGCTACTTGGCTATGCTTCTCCTGCAACAATCTCGCCGCAGCAATGACCGTATCCAGTGACTGTGCCTTCCCCATATTTCCAGCGAATAGAATCCGAAACTTTGTCGTGACTGGAAAGTTTTTCGGCGGACTATCAGACGCTGCACCAACCATTCCTTCCGCGCACCAGTTATAAATGATATCGATCTTATGCGAAGGCACTCCTCGCTCGATCAATAATCGCTTGAAGCCAGGAGACAACACTACTATTTGATCAACTTGGTCATATACCCAATCGCAGACGCGAGAGACAACTTTCAAAAGCTTTTCGTTTGAAAACATCCCCGTGGCCTTGAGTGTGTCTGGCCACATATCCTGAATATCGTACACCACCGGTATACGCCGAAAAAAACGGACGAGCGCAGCTGCAATACCTACCGTCAATGGAGGGTGGTAGGCATAAATGACGTCTGGCTTTTTTGCACGAAACAGGCCATAAAACAAAATACTGGCAGCAAAACTAATGTAGTTCAAGACTCGACCGATACCACTCTGCCCATGACTTGGATATAGTGGTACGCGTGTTACATGGACACCGTCGATGAACTCTCGCTGCAACAGTTTTATTTTGAAGCCTGCATACAACTTACCACCGGGATAATTTGGGAAGCCAGTGACAACCTCGACATCGAAACCCTGCGCAACTAGTTCTCGAGCAAAAACCAGACCTTTGAATGTTGGCTCAGGATCAAACCACTGGGTGAATAGTAGAACACGAATGGCCATTCGTATTAGTACCTTCTCCATACGGTGCGCATGACATAGTCTCGATAGCTGTGGATGATTCGCACTACTTTCTCAGCTACATTCGGCATACTGTAGTCACCTACGAGACGCAATGTACGATCCTGGTCACGACCCTGCCCCTCGAGCACCTGCAGCCCCTGCATCACACGCTCAGCTTCAAGGCCAACCATCATTACTGCGGCTTCCTCCATACCCTCCGGACGCTCATGCGCTTCGCGAATATTCAAAGCCGGGAAGTTAAGAATCGACGATTCTTCATTGATTGTTCCACTGTCGGAAAGGACCGCCTTAGCATCAAGCTGCAACTTATTGTAATCTTTGAAGCCCAACGGCTTGAGCAAGCGAACATTGTCGTGGAATTTGACCCCCATGGCGTCGACCCGTTTCTGGGTACGCGGATGGGTTGAGACAATTACAGGATAGCCATAATGTTCGGCAACTGTATTTAGTGCTTCGACCAATTTTGCGAAGTTTGTATCGGAGTCAATATTCTCTTCGCGGTGAGCACTCACAACGAAAAACTTGCCTTTTTCCAATCCAAGACGGGTTAGAACGTCCGATGCGTCGATACCTCCGCGATAATAATTGAGCACTTCAAACATCGGGCTGCCGGTCTTGATTACCATATCGGGAGAAAGCCCTTCCCGAAGCAGGTAATCACGCGCAATCGTACTGTACGTCAGGTTGATATCTGCGGTGTGATCAACGATGCGACGATTGATCTCTTCAGGAACGCGCATATCGAAACAACGGTTACCCGCCTCCATATGGAAGGTAGGTATCTTGCGACGCTTGGCAGGAATGACCGCCATGCAGCTGTTAGTATCCCCCAGGACCAACAAGGCTTCTGGTTCAATTTCTGCCAGTACACGGTCCACGCTAATGATCACATTACCGATAGTCTCTGCACCGGTAGCACCCGCCGCGTTGAGAAAATGATCAGGTTTACGGATGCCCAAGTCTTGAAAGAATATCTCATTGAGTTCGTAGTCGTAATTCTGACCCGTGTGAACAAGTACATGATCACAATATTGGTCCAGAGCAGCCATTACGCGCGAGAGACGAATAATTTCTGGGCGGGTGCCCACTACGGTCACGACTTTCAATTTTTTCATTTTTTAAGCGTCACATTCAAAAGTGATAGAAAACATCAGTAACACGCGTCGCTTGAGCCAACTAACCGAAGCCGATTTCCCATGCTACGGAGCGGCTGTGGCGAAGCTTGCGAGCGCATCCTGACTTCCGGCAGATGAGCTCTCTGCACCGCACCAGCAGAGAGCACTGCCTTTCTTATTCAGGTGCTGCTACTGGACGTGCGTACGTATCTGGCAATTCGCGATTAAAAATCTCGTTTGCCCAGAGCATCACGATCATCTCATCGGCACCCACATTGGTGATGTCGTGCGTCCATCCCGGTACAGTTTCTACAATTTCCGGTTTCTCACCCGTGGTGAAACACTCGTAAAATTCTCCTGAGACAATATGACGGAAACCAAAGCGCGCCTTGCCTTTGATCACTAAAAATTTCTCAGTTTTCGAGTGATGGTAATGACCACCGCGCGTCACACCAGGATGAGCAGTGAAATATGAGAACTGCCCACTATCGGGCGTCTTGAGCATTTCAACGAATACCCCCCTCGGATCCCCATACTTGGGAACCTCGTAAGTGAATTGATCCGTTGTCAAATAACTGACATACGTCGAGTAAAGCGCTCGCACCAAGCCCGTGCCGACTGCCTCAGTGATCAACGTATCGCGGCTGTCGCGAAACGCCTTCAACTGGTTTGCCAGCGCCCCGACACTAATATTGTATTGCGGCTCGACAGTTACAAAACGCTCATTCGGCAGCTGCCCGTCCATCGCGGCAATGAAGTACTTAATGACATCATCTATATAGACAAGCGTAATGTTCGCGTTAGGATCGTTCACCTGAATTTGCAAGCCATGGACAGTATTATGGCAAAATGTTGCTACGGCAGAGTTATAGTTTGGACGAGCCCACTTTCCGAACACATTTGGCAGTCTGAAGACATACACTTTTGTACCGTGACTGTCCGCCAACTCGTTCAACGCCGCCTCTGCACCACGCTTGCTGCATCCGTAGGGGTTGTCCAGCTCGGCTTGACTGGAAGAAGTATAAAGTACCGATACAGGCTTGCTGCATCCGGCTACGGCATCACAAAGTGCGCGAGTCAGATCTGTGTTGCCTTCCTTGAATTCCTCAGGATCCTGTGGACGATTTACTCCCGCCAAGTGGAACACGAAATCTACTTCGGCGACCAATTTTGGAAGATGCGCAATATCATCTTGACGAGTGAAACGCAGGACTTCGACATCACTGCGTTCGCTCAATTGCGCTATCAGGTTCTTGCCAACAAATCCGTTGGAACCGGTAACCAGCACTTTCATCGTGTCACTCCTCAGGCGTGGCATGTTCGCCACGTTGAATCGCGCGCATGAAATCAAGCTTGAGGAGGAGTTGTTTCATGCCTTCTACATCCAGCCTTTCAGTATTATGAGAGTTATAATCCTCAGTACGAGAGATTTTCTCTTCGCCTTGCTCTACGAATTTTGCGTAATTCAGGTCGCGCAAATCAGGTGGAACGCGGTAGTAGTCGCCACGATCTTCCGCACAGGCCATTTCCTCTCTGCTTAACAGGGCTTCGTACAGCTTTTCACCATGACGAGTACCGATAACTTGAATCGGGTGCTCGGGCAGGTTGAGCATTTGCGTCAGTGCCTTAGCAAGCACTTCGACAGTTGCTGCAGGTGCTTTCTGCACAAACAAATCACCATTATTGCCATGCTCAAACGCGTACAAAACGAGATCCACTGCATCCGCGAGCGTCATCATGAAACGCGTCATGTTCGGATCAGTCAGCGTGAGCGACTTGCCTTCACGAATTTGTTGAATAAACAGTGGTATTACCGAGCCTCGCGATGCCATTACGTTGCCATAACGGGTACCACAAATTACTGTTTTATCATCGTCGGCACCGCGTGACTTTGCCACCATGACTTTTTCCATCATCGCCTTGGAAATACCCATTGCGTTGATTGGATATACTGCCTTGTCCGTACTGAGACAAACTACACGCTTGACTCCATTCAAAATGGAAGCCTCAAGTACATTTTCCGTACCCATGACGTTAGTTTTTACAGCCTCCATTGGATGAAACTCACACGAAGGCACTTGCTTTAAGGCGGCAGCATGGAAAATATAATCAACGCCGCGAGTCGCATTTAGAACGCTTTGATAATCGCGCACATCACCAATATAAAATTTCAGTTTTGAGTTTGCGTAAATTTTACGCATATCATCCTGTTTCTTTTCATCCCGGCTAAAAATACGAATTTCAGCGATGTCGGTATTTAGAAAACGCTTCAGTACAGCATTACCGAAAGAACCAGTCCCGCCGGTGATCAACAGTTTTTTTCCGCTAAAAATAGTCAATTTTGTGTCTCCATAAAATCTAAAATTTTTCGTCCGACGGCAACGCTAGTTTTATTCTTCAAAAGCCAAATCCTACCACAAGCCGCCTTTTTGAACAAAAATTGTCGATCAACTGCGCAAAAAGCTTTCAAAGCGGTACAAATGCCTTCCGAAGAGGGGTCTTCTATGGCGTTCAAGAACTCGAAATACTCATCGGGAATGCCAGATAGACGCGTAGTGAGAACTGGAACTCCGCTTGCCATGTATTCTATCAACTTTGAAGGAAAGGAATAGCGCGTGTATTTGAGTTGGGGATTTCTGCTCATGATCAGGAAAGAGGCGCTGGATTGGATGACCTCAACCTCTTTAGCACTTAGAAACCCTAGATACTTGATCGACGAATGGAGGGCCGCCATTTCCTTTAAATAGGGCTCCAACTCACCACGGCCACACAACCAAAGCTCATAATCAACATTAGCCTGGATAAACCCTTCCACCAATTCAACTATTCCATAGGCCCTACTAAGCCCCCCCGCATAAAAAATAATCTTTTTATGCTGCTCAGGAGAAACATTTTCGGATACGGATGCAGCGGCATTATTAGACATACCCTCGAGCACAAGGTAGGGCTTGCTAGCCCATCTCTGACTGTCCAAGACCATGTACTTACTGGCCACAAATACACCTGAACATTTACAAATGAGACTATCGATTATTCGAGCATCTATCCTTTTCAACGCTCGCATAACAAAAGATCTATCCATACCCATATCCATATAAACAGGAAGATCAGGGATATAAATAAAAAATGGGACACCGTAAATCTTACGAATTAAATAAGCAGCTAGCAAATTTGGGGTATGAGCAGCGTAAACACAAACCACACTCATCCCATCTTTTCGAAGCTTCAATAGACTATATAGTGCACCCAGGAAGCGACTTGCAAACTTTGCCAACGGCAAATTGAGCAATGCAGTTATAGTGTGACGCTCCTCATTATTTGCCGTCGACGCCTTTGGAAAGTACACTCTTTTATTCCGAGGATATGTCGAAACCGCAATACTCGCCACGGTATTTACAGTATCTCCATCAAAGCGTAAAGCCTCAAGAAATCTACCCTCAAGCTTGTATGCTGCTATTTGAGGAAATGGATCTCCTTTTGAATACTTCTCGAAGTATTCATCACCAACATGGAATCCAACCGAGACTATTTTTTTATTCATTTCCGCCTTCTAAACTTACCAGACGAATAAAACACTTATTAGCCTGCTGCAAAATACCAACCTTCCTATCGTATGCTGTGATAATAACAAATGATAAGAAGGCTCGCCTCGCGTGCCGATTCCCGGTCACACGAGACCCTTTGGCAATAGCCTACTGAACCTTTAGATCATGTTTCCGCGACCCCAATCGATGACTCACTGCTCGCCATACACCGAACAAAATTAACACAAGCAAGGTCCAGAAGACGCCATGATCATAGAAAATCGGGCCCTCGCCAGGTAGCTGTGAAAAATGATAGCCGGCAATAGCGCCTGTTATCGCGAGAGAACCAATAGTTGCACTTGCACCCAGTGGAAGAGAAGCAAAAACCGCTAGAACAATCGAGGCACAAAGCAACCCGATTACAGCCAACGGCCATCCTCCCAATGCGTATGCCGTGATTTGTACAGCCGCGGGCGCTGTTCCCCGACCCTTGAATTGATCGTCAAATATTCGGCCATAAATATAGGTGCTCGGCCTACATGGCTGACCAATTCTAGCTTGAGCCAGTACCCCCCCGCATACCGCGCCTTCCTTGGTAAACACCTGATAATAGTAGGGATAAATAATGGCCATTCTGTTAACAACGTTAAACATTAACATTGGCGCGTTATAAGCTGCAGCCCCACCTACATTGACTACGTTTTCAATTACACCAGAATCCCTAGCGACTTGAGTTTTGTTGGAAGCTGAACCCATGGAACTGTCCGTTGGAGCCTTGCTATCGGTTTGGACCGAAGGAAGCTTACTCTCAGCTTGGGCCGGTGTGTTTTCTACCATCTGACTCGGCGCCGCGAGCCTGAATACAAAAGCAGAAATCAGAAAATACATTAATATAAGCAACACGCCGCCGATAATGGTCTTGAAATAAGCATATTTTTTGGCATACACAAAAATCGCCAAGACTAAACCAGCGTAAAATATAAGAATTGGCCACTTCATATTCAGCATTGTCAGAAACAAGGACATCAAAGCCGCATTAGCGACAGTGGCAAAAAGCCAAAACTTTCCTTTTCCCTTCATCCATCTAACTAAAGAATATATGGATAAATAGTGAAGTACAGACATAAGCACAGCAAGGGGCGCAAAGCCTAGCTGATCCCGAATCTGAAAACGCGCGAGTACGGACGAAACCGCATCTGTTCCGGCCAAGAACAATGAAAACGCATCAGCTTTTACCAGTGAATACACAACGAAAGCATAGGCAACAGAAATAATGAACAAATATTCGGCGATTGAAAAATCGGCAACATATTCTGCCAATCTCGAAATCATTCCACCGAACATTTTTTTAATCACGAACACGAGAACTGGGGTGAGCAGAAAGGGCAAAGCCAACAACAACCAATATCCGGGAGTAAAGAGTGTCTCAAAGCCGAGAATTCTCGCAGTGTAGCCATCCCTCTCCAGCAGCGCCCTGCCAAAAGGGAGCCAATAAATTATATTACCTAGCACTACCGTAAAAAAGTAGGCAACCAAAAATATAACCGGAGCCAAATTCCTAGAAAGCCATACTCTAAGATTCTCAAGAACAACCATCCCCAATGCTTCCTACCAGAAATATCCAATAAATTCCCTTGCCACGACGCAGAAAATAGCAACGCTATTTATTTCTGCGACCAGGCAATCCATGCCTATTTCAAAACCATCAAATCAACGCTTATCCCGTTACCACCATCCTACCCATCAAAGAGTTGCCTTCATAAACTCAGCCCATCGGACTCCCTTCCAGAGTGAAACAAGTGAAACTATTGAAAATCCTACCAGCCAACAAATCGACCGTTCCCACCAAATAAAAGAAGAAAACCCACTCTGTAAACCTTGATAAAAAACGCTCCCGATGACAAACGCCAACAATGACACTATTAGAGGAACTGTAAAACTTCGATAGAGATCAAGTCGCTTATACATACTACCAACAACAAACACGAAATAAATTAACTGCGCCAGTAACACACCCAAGGATATCCCAAACAGCCCCCAGAACCTTCCCCCTACCCAGGCGAAGCAAATGGACGTAAGCGCTGACAGCAGTGAAAGACCAGCCAGCAGCTTCATCTTACGATGCACCTCAAGTCGCTTCTGAAAATAAACAGCCGCGCTATTCAAGAAAACTCCAGCAAACGCAAAAAAAATAGTAATACTGGACGCACCTATTTCTTTTCCTGTAATTCTTTCAAAAAAATCAAATCCGACAAAATACAGAACGCTCCACAAGAGCGAAAACACAATAATCAAAAAACTCGAAGAGCTTTCAATCATTTTTATTGCAAACACTCCCTCTCTAAATTTCTTTATAACAAAAGGATGAACCATCATCAGCAGAGGCATACTAAGCAAACCAGCGCCCCCCACAAACAAATCCTTTAACGATAAGTACGAATCACCGTGAGCAGTGTCGTAATATTCAATTGCAAGCCTATCCGCCCCCGCCATTACCAACATGCCAAGAATCCAGGGAGATAACGCAGCACCGTATTGATAGAGCAAACTCAAATGCTTTTTAAGCAATCCAATATCGGCAAACGGATTGCATACACCAGAAACTCGAAAAATGGAATACAGCATAAACAAGCCTGCAAAAAAATAACCTGCGATTGATGCCAACAACGCGTATCGGAAGTTAACTTCTATTAATCGAAAAAAAAGCATAACCAATACAATCTGAGCTAAACTTTGCAACACAACAGCAACAAGCTGCTGCTTCACCAGAAATCCAGCCTGACATACGGACGAAAGGAAAAAAAACAGGACCTGACTAAAACAAAGCAACCATACATAGATAAATACGTTGCTTCCGACAATAAAACTATTTGATATGATTGCCGACAAACTTGAGGCAACAGGAGCGATCAGCAAAATCACACACACACAATTAGAAACAAACCTTTTTTTATCTTCAACACCAGAATAATAATAAATAAATGAATTACCAACCCAGCCTGCACACAACTGAGCAGCAACCAATGAACAAAACAAACCTACTGAGTAACTGACGTACTGCCCTTCCGGAAACGATTTATACAGAAAAAAAACCAAAAAAATACCCGAAACAGCGGGTACCATTTTTACAGGCACATAAAGCAATAGCTTTTGAAGAAAAATATTGATATTCATTTATTATTATTCATCTCTTTTCTTCTTTACGCAAAACATGATTACACTTATAAAAAACAGATCATCATTTAATTTGTCGAGCCAATGACCACAGCCCTTATGAATCAACAGCCACGAATGCTAGCTGGCAGGCTCCGACACCGGGACAATGCGTCGAATCAGATTGTATGCCGTTGTCGCTTACGCATTACACGTGAATACAACCCACCAACAAGTGGACCGATCAACATTCCGCCCAACCACGCCGCTATCACAGTATACGCCACTGGTAGTTTTGGTAGTGACCAACCAAAAAATGACAAGGAGACATCCTGCTGATTTTCCAGCACGAACGCCAGGACACAGAGTAGCAGCATCGAAACCACTACCACGAAGACTACGCGCCTGAGTCTATACATAACTAATTCCTTGCCTATTCAAACTCACCCTCCTCCTCCTCATTCACCCGATCCCGCAATTCCTTCCCCGGCTTGAAATGCGGTACAAACTTGCCATCCAGGCTAACCGATTGACCGGTCTTCGGATTACGCCCTACGCGCGGTGCGCGGTAGTGCAGTGAGAAGCTGCCAAACCCGCGGATCTCGATACGATCGCCGGTTGCCAGGCATTGTGACATTTGCTCGAGCATGGTCTTGATGGCCAGCTCCACATCCTTGGATGAGAGCAGCCCTTGATGGGTGACAATTCGTTCGATCAACTCCGACTTCGTCATAATTTTCCCTTCTTTTTCAAGCAGCTAGATCAGCGCTTTAAAGGTTTTAGCATGCCCTGACAAATTTGAACAGCCCCATCCTGTACCGTGTTTTTTTCTACTCCGGGCGCTGCATTGCCCTGCCCGCCCACTCACTTGCAGATAACCAGCATCGTCCGCGTAACCAGGCCCGCAGGATTGAAACCGAAGAAGAACTCTTCCTCTTCCTTGGCGTCATCGGACCTCGCCAGGACTTTGTAGCCAGCACCCTTGCATTCCTTGGCTGCGCGCTTTTGACACCTCTCCCAGCTCGACCCCAGCCCTGAGCAATCGATCTCGATGCCACTGACCCCACGCACGGCATGCGTTTTCGCACCAGTGGCACAACCCGCCAATGCCAGCACTGCCATGACGATCACGAGCCTTTTCATTCACATCCTTATGCCAGGCACACAGCCTGAGCGTCGATTACCCCAAGCTAAGACTAGCTGCAAATAAGCGATTGATCCTGCTAAAGAAACAGACAGTTTTGGCCGGCCAATGTTTCGCGGCTTTGGCGCAGAAGATTCAGGCCCCGGGATGCAGGCCAAATTTCGGATACAAAAAAGGGCGACCGAAGTCGCCCTTTTTTACAGAAAGTCAGAACTTAGTTCTGTTTTTCCGCTTGTGCAGCACGCAGCAGGTCACCCAGGGTGGTGGCTACTGGAGCATCCGAACCAGCTTGCGGCTTGTCGCGCAGGCTTTGGATGGCTTCTTTCTCTTCTTCAACGTCTTTCGACTTGATCGAGAGCTGGATTACGCGGCTCTTGCGATCAACGCTGATGATCTTGGCTTCTACTTCTTCGCCTTCTTTCAGAACGTTGCGCGCGTCTTCAACGCGGTCACGGCTGATTTCGGAGGCTTTCAGAGTCGCTTCGATATCGTCGGCCAGAGTGATGATGGCGCCTTTGGCGTCAACTTCTTTCACGATGCCCTTAACGATTGCGCCTTTGTCGTTCTCTTGAACGTACTCGGAGAACGGATCGCTTTCCAGTTGCTTGATGCCCAGGGAGATGCGCTCGCGCTCTGGGTCAACCGACAGGATAACGGTGTCCAGCTCGTCGCCCTTCTTGAAACGACGAACAGCTTCTTCGCCAACTTCGTTCCAGGAGATGTCGGACAGGTGAACCAGGCCGTCGATGCCGCCGTCCAGACCAATGAAGATACCGAAATCGGTGATCGACTTGATGGTGCCGGAGATTTTATCGCCCTTGTTGAACTGGCCAGAGAAATCTTCCCATGGGTTAGATTTGCACTGCTTGATGCCCAGGGAGATACGACGACGCTCTTCGTCGATGTCCAGAACCATAACTTCCACTTCGTCGCCGACTTGTACGACTTTCGAAGGGTGGATGTTCTTGTTGGTCCAGTCCATTTCGGAAACGTGTACCAGGCCTTCAACGCCTTCTTCCAGCTCAGCGAAGCAGCCGTAGTCGGTCAGGTTGGTTACACGCGCGGTAACGCGAGTGCTTTCTGGGTAACGGGCTTTGATAGCAACCCATGGATCTTCGCCCAGTTGCTTCAGGCCCAGGGAAACACGATTGCGTTCGCGATCGTACTTCAGAACCTTGACATCGATCTCGTCGCCAACGTTGACGATTTCGGAAGGATGCTTGATACGCTTCCAAGCCATGTCGGTAATGTGCAGCAGGCCATCGACGCCACCCAGATCGACGAATGCGCCGTAATCGGTGAGGTTCTTGACGATACCTTTGACTTGTTGGCCTTCCTGCAGGGATTCCAGCAGAGCTTCGCGCTCGGCGGAGTTCTCGGCTTCCAGGACGCTACGACGGGAAACGACAACGTTGTTGCGCTTCTGGTCCAGCTTGATGACCTTGAATTCCAGCTCTTTGCCTTCCAGGTGCGTGGTGTCGCGCACTGGACGGACGTCAACCAGAGAACCTGGCAGGAACGCACGGATGCCGTTAACGTCGACAGTGAAGCCGCCTTTAACCTTACCGTTGATAACGCCCTTGACCACTTCTTCGGCTGCGAAGGCAGCTTCCAGAACAATCCAGCATTCAGCGCGCTTGGCTTTTTCACGGGACAGCTTGGTTTCGCCAAAGCCGTCTTCTACCGAGTCCAGCGCAACGTGAACTTCGTCACCGACGTTGATAGTCAGGTCGCCAGCGTCGTTGTAGAACTGCTCAAGCGGGATGAGTGCTTCAGACTTCAGGCCAGCGTGAACGGTTACCCAGCGAGCTTGGTAATCGATATCAACGATAACACCGGTGATGATGGAGCCTGCCTGAAGGTTCAGGGTTTTTAGGCTTTCTTCAAAGAGTTCCGCAAAGCTTTCGCTCATTTTAATTCCTGTTGATGAGGGCGAAGAATACGCCCATCTCCACACCCCAGACGGTGTGGGTTAGTTTCATTAAGAAGAAGCGCCACAGGACTATGACTGGTCCCCTGCGGCCTTCTTGGTCACCCGGCGATATCGCGAATGGCGATCTCGCTCATGATGCGTTCCAGCACCTGGTCGATGGATAATTCCGTGGAATCCAGCTGTATGGCGTCAGCCGCCGGCTTGAGCGGGGCTACCGCTCGCTGGGTGTCACGCTCATCGCGCGCACGTATCTCATCTAGCAGACTCGACAGACTAACACCCTCGACTTTGCCCTTCAACTGCAAATATCGACGACGCGCCCTTTCCTCGGCGCTGGCGGTCAGGAAAATCTTCAGCGGAGCATCCGGAAATACCACGGTGCCCATGTCGCGACCATCCGCCACCAGGCCCGGCGCTTCCTGGAAAGCGCGCTGGCGCTGCAGCAGCGCCTCACGCACCGCGGGCAATGCAGCCACTTGCGAGGCACCCGAGCCGACGCTTTCGGTACGGATCACATCGCTGACTTCATCCCCTTCCAGGATGATGCGCTGCAGCTGGCCTTCGGTCGCCGCGATGAACTGCACATCCAGATGAGCGGCCAGTTTCTTCAGCAGCTCTTCATTGGTCAGGTCGACGCCGTGGTTGTGCGCGGCGAAGGCCAGCAGGCGATACAGCGCACCGGAATCCAGCAGGTTCCAGCCCAGGCGCCTGGCCAGGATCCCGGCTATGGTGCCTTTGCCCGAGCCGCTTGGCCCATCGATGGTGATGACCGGTGCAATGCTCTTCACGACTCAGCCTCTTGCGCAACGCGGATACCGACCTGCGCGCACAGCGCGAGGAAGTTGGGGAACGAGGTAGCGACGTTGGCGCAGTCGTGGATGCGGATCGGCGCGGTGGCGCGCAGCGAGGCAACGCTGAAGGCCATGGCAATCCGGTGGTCGCCGTGACCATGCACTTCACCGCCACCGATCGAGCCGCCATCGATGATGATGCCATCCGGGGTCGGCTCACACTTGACGCCAAGTGCCAGCAAGCCATCGGCCATGACCTGGATCCGGTCCGACTCCTTGACCCGCAGCTCTTCGGCGCCGCGCAGGACGGTACGCCCTTCGGCGCAGGCAGCGGCAACGAACAGCACCGGGAATTCGTCGATTGCCAACGGCACCAGCGCCTCGGGAATCTCGATACCTTTTAGTTTAGCTGCCCGAACGCGCAGGTCAGCCACCGGCTCGCCGCCAACTTCACGCTGGTTTTCCAGGGTGATGTCAGCGCCCATCAGGCGCAGGATGTCGATCACGCCGGTGCGGGTCGGGTTGATGCCGACATGCTCCAGCACCAGCTCCGAGCCTTCGGCGATCGATGCGGCCACCAGGAAGAACGCCGACGACGAGATGTCGCCCGGTACTTCGATGTGGGTCGCGGTCAGCTTGCTGCCGGACTCGACCGATGCGGTGGCACCGTTGACGCTGACCGGGTAGCCGAAGCCGCGCAACATGCGCTCGGTGTGGTCGCGAGTCGGTGCAGGCTCGGTCACGGTGGTCTTGCCTTCGGCGTACAGACCCGCCAGCAGCAGGCAGGATTTAACCTGGGCACTGGCCATCGGCATGGTGTAGGTCAGACCCTTGAGCTTGTTGCCACCGCGAATGGTCATCGGCGGACGGCCTTCAGCGGCGGTCTCGATCACGGCGCCCATTTCACGCAGCGGATTGGCCACGCGATTCATCGGACGCTTGGACAGCGAAGCGTCGCCAGTCAGGGTGCTGTCGAAGTCCTGCGCGGCCAGCAGGCCGGACAACAGGCGCATCGACGTACCGGAGTTACCCAGGTAGATCGGGCCCGGCGCGGGTTTCAGGCCATGCAGGCCAACACCGTGAATGGTCACCCGACCATGGTGCGGGCCTTCGATGACCACGCCCATGTCACGGAACGCCTGCAAGGTCGCCAGGGCGTCTTCGCCCTCGAGGAAACCTTCGACTTCGGTGACGCCTTCGGCCAGGGAGCCCAGCATGATCGAACGGTGGGAAATCGACTTGTCACCTGGTACGCGAATCCGACCGGACAGGCGGCCACCAGGTTGAGCCAGGAAAATCAGATCGTTGGAATTCATAGCGTCCACATAGGCCCGACGGGCCAGGATTTTACTGAAATGCTCGCGGGCAACCCGGGCGCGAGTGAAAACGCCCAACAATTGGTGCCCATCCCCTGCATCGACCGCGTCGCGCAAGGCGTCGAGGTCGCTGCGAAATGTATCGAGTGTGCGCAGGACAGCTTCGCGGTTAGCGAGGAAGATGTCATGCCACATCACCGGGTCGCTCCCGGCGATTCTTGTGAAATCGCGGAAACCGCCCGCAGCGTAACGGAAGATCTCAAGGTTTTCATTGCGCTTGGCCAGCGAATCGACCAGGCCGAATGCCAGCAAGTGCGGCAGATGACTGGTGGCCGCCAGTACTTCGTCGTGGCGTTCGACCTGCATGTGCTCGACATCGGCGCCCAGCTCGCGCCACAGGCGATCGACCACGACTAAGGCCTGCGGATCGGTCTGCTCCAGCGGCGTCAGGATCACTTTATGGCGACGGAACAGTTCGGCATTGGAGGCTTCCACCCCGCTCTGCTCGGAACCGGCGATCGGGTGGCCCGGCACGAAACGCGCCGGCATGCCACCAAAGGCTTCGGCCGCCGCCCGCACGACATTGCCCTTGGCGCTGCCAACGTCTGTCAGGATCGCTTGCCCCAGATCCATGCCGGCCAAACGGCCGAGCATTTTTTCCATGGCGAGGATCGGCACTGCCAGTTGGATCACGTCCGCGCCCTGGCAAGCGAGCGCCAGGTCATCTTCGCAGCGATCCACCACGCCCAGTTCAACCGCCAGCTTGCGCGACTGCGGGTCAAGATCGACCCCGACCACTTCGCGGCACAGGCCACTTTCGCGCAAACCCTTGGCAAACGAACCGCCGATCAAACCCAGGCCGACCACCACCAGGCGACCGATCATGGGCTCAGCAGATTGCACTGTAGTGACATCAACCACGGGCCAGAACCTTGGCCAGCGCCTCGAGGAAGCGGTTGTTTTCCGCCGGCAGACCGATGGTCACGCGCAAGTGGTTCGGCATGCCGTAGTTGGCCACCGGACGCACGATCACGCCTTCACGCAACAGCCCCTGGAACACCGGCGCTGCAACCTGGCCGAGGTCCACGCAAAGGAAGTTGCCTTTGGACGGAATCCAGCCCAGTCCCAGGTCACGGAAACCCGCTTCCAGTTGCTGCATGCCCGACTCGTTCAAACGTCGGCTTTCCGCCAGGTATTCGGCGTCCTGCAGCGCAGCGCAAGCAGCGGCCAGGGCCAGGCTGTTGACGTTGAACGGCTGGCGCACGCGGTTCAGCACATCGGCGACCACGGCGGTGGACAAACCATAACCCACGCGCAAGGCCGCCAGGCCGTAGGCCTTGGAGAAGGTGCGCGACACCAGCAGGTTCGGGTAAGCCGCCAGGAAGTCCAGGCCGTCCGGCAAGTCGCTGCCTTCGGCGTATTCGATGTAGGCCTCGTCCAGCACGACCAACACGTGCTCCGGCACGTCCTGGAGGAATTCGTCCAGCGCCTCGGTATCGAACCAGGTCCCGGTCGGGTTGTTCGGGTTGGCGATGAAGACCACGCGGGTATTGGCGTCGATGGCCGCGAGCATCGCGGGCAGGTCATGCCCCCAGTCCTTGGCCGGAATCACCTTGGCCTGGGCGCCGACGGCCTGGGTCACGATCGGGTAGACCGCAAACGCATGCTCGCTGAACACCGCATTCAGGCCCGGCGCCAGGTAGGCGCGGGCGACCAGCTCCAGGATGTCGTTGGAACCATTGCCCAACGTCACCTGACTCAGCTCGACGCGGCACTGCTCGGCCAGCAGGGTCTTGAGTGCAAAGCCGTTACCGTCCGGATAACGAGTCAGCTCAGCCAACTCTTCACGGATGGCCGCCAGTGCCTTGGGACTGGCGCCCAGCGGGTTTTCGTTGCTCGCCAGCTTGACGATGCTGGCCGGATCGAGATCCAGCTCACGTGCCAGTTCGTCCACGGGCTTGCCCGGAACGTATGGCGAAAGTTGTTGCACGCCCGGCTGTGCCAGAGCGAGGAAATTGCCACTCATTTGCTACCGCCCCTTAGAGAACTGCTTTCGGGTAGGAACCCAGCACTTTGAGTGCTACTGCTTCCTGGCTGATCTTTTCCAGCACACCTTTTACCAGCGGATCGCGGTGGTGGCCGACGAAATCGATGAAGAACACGTAGGTCCATTTACCGCTGCGCGACGGACGGGTCTCGATTCGCGTCAGGTCGATGCCGTTGTCGTGGAACGGCACCAGCAATTCATGCAGCGCACCCGGCTTGTTGCTCATCGAGACAATGATCGACGTTTTGTCGTCGCCGGTCGGCGGCACTTCCTGGTTACCGATCATCAGGAAACGCGTGGAGTTGTCCGGACGGTCCTCGATTTTCTCCGCCAGGCGGGTCAACCCGTAGAGGCCGGCCGCCATGTCGCCGGCAATTGCCGCCGAGTTCCACTCACCCTTGACCCGCTTGGCCGCTTCAGCGTTGCTGGACACCGCCACGCGCTCGACATTCGGGTAATGGGCGTCCAGCCACTTGCGGCACTGGGCCAGGGACTGGGCGTGAGAGTAGATGCGGCTGATGCTGTCGGTCTTGGTGTTTTCACCGACCAACAGGTGATGGTGGATGCGCAGTTCCACTTCACCACAGATCACCATGTCATGCTCAAGGAAGCTGTCGAGGGTGTGGTTGACCGCGCCTTCGGTAGAGTTTTCCACCGGGACCACGCCAAAGTTCACCGCACCTGCCGCCACTTCGCGGAACACTTCGTCGATGGCCGCCATCGGCTTGCTGATCACGGCGTGACCGAAGTGCTTCATGGCCGCGGCCTGGGTAAAGGTGCCTTCAGGGCCGAGGTACGCCACTTTCAGCGGCTGCTCGAGGGCTAGGCACGAGGACATGATTTCGCGGAACAGCCGCGCCATCTCTTCGTTGCCCAGCGGCCCCTGGTTGCGCTCCATGACTCGCTTGAGCACCTGAGCTTCGCGCTCAGGACGATAGAACACCGGCACTTCGCCTTCGGCCAGCGAGGCCATCTTTACTCGCGCAACTTCCTGGGCGCAGCGTGCGCGCTCACTGATCAGTTCCAGGACTTTTTCGTCCAGGGCATCAATGCGCAGGCGCAGTGCCTTGAGTTCTTGCTCAGACATTAGCCATGTTCCTTCTCGAACTCTGCCATGTACGAAACCAGCGCGTTGATCGCGTGGATGTCGACGGCGTTATAGATGGAGGCGCGCATGCCACCCACGGAACGGTGGCCCTTGAGGTTCAGCAGGCCACGCTCGTCGGCACCGGCCAGGAACGGCTTGTCCAGACGGTCGTCCGCCAGGCGGAACGGCACGTTCATCCACGAGCGGTCCGACTTGTTGATCGGGTTGCTGTAGAGGCCGCTGGCGTCGATGAAGTCGTACAGCGTGCGCTGCTTGACGTCATTGAGCTTGCCGATCGCCTCGACACCGCCCTGCTCTTTCAGCCATTCGAACACCAGGCCGGACAGGTACCAGGCCAGGGTCGGCGGGGTGTTGTACATCGAGCCATTGTCGGCCGCGACCTTGTAATTGAGCATGGTCGGGCAAATGGAGCGAGCGCGACCCAGCAGGTCTTCACGCACGATGTTGACGACGATGCCGCTCGGGCCGATGTTTTTCTGGGCGCCGGCGTAGATCATGCCGAAGCGCGAGACATCCACCGGGCGCGAGAGGATGTCCGAGGACATGTCGGCGACCAACGGAACGTCACCGGTCTCGGGAATCCACTGGAATTCCAGGCCGCCGATGGTTTCGTTCGGCGCGTAGTGAACGTAGGCCGCGTCTTTGGACAGCTGCCATTCGTTCTGGCCAGGAATGGCGAAATAGTCGTAGGGCTTGGCAGTGGCGGCAACATTGACGTGGCCGTAGCGCGAAGCTTCCTCGATGGCTTTCTGCGACCAGATACCGGTGTCGATATAGTCCGCAGAGCCGCTTTCCGGCAACAGGTTCAGGGGAATCTGGGCAAATTGCTGGCTGGCGCCGCCCTGCAGGAACAGCACTTTATAGTTCGACGGGATATTCAGCAGATCACGCAGATCCTGCTCGGCCTTGGTGGCGATGGACACGAACTCATCACTGCGATGGCTCATTTCCATGACCGACAGGCCCTTGCCGTGCCAGTCGAGGAGTTCACCCTGGGCGCGCTGCAGGACAGCTTCGGGAAGCGCCGCAGGACCGGCACAGAAGTTATAGGCTCTCTTGCTCACATCCAATCTCGCTCTGATTTGGTGGTATCACGCATAAATCGTTATCAGCCGACACCGGAGCCCTGACGAATCGGGATTCTGTGGGAGCGAGCCTGCTCGCGAATGCATCACCGCGGTGCTTCAGAGGTACCGCGGCGCCTGCATCGCGAGCAGGCTCGCTCCCACAAGGGATCTCCGGAGGTGTCGATATTTCGTTACGGACAAACAACAAGGGGGCGAATTCTCATCCGCCCCCTGCTTACCCGCTTATTCCTGTGGTTCTTCGTCAGCAGCGGCGTCGAGTTGCTGGTCCTCGACGATGTCGTCAATCACGACATTGCCTTCGAACCCGGCACCTTCTTCGCCTTCCAGCTCTTCACCTTCGACTTCCGACGGCTCCTGGACCCGCTCCAGACCAACCAGCGTTTCATCGTTGGCCAGCTTGATCAGGGTCACGCCCTGGGTGTTACGACCCAGGCTGGACACTTCGTCGACTCGAGTACGAACCAGTGTGCCCTGGTCGGAAATCAGCATGATTTCCTCGCCATCGAGCACCTGGACCGCTCCAACCAGACGGCCGTTACGCTCGTTGCTGACCATGGCGATCACGCCCTGGCCACCACGCTTGTACTCAGGGAACTCGGTGATCGCGGTGCGCTTGCCATAACCACGCGCCGAAGCGGTGAGGATCTGGCTGCCTTCTTCCGGGATCAGCATGGAAATCAGCTTCTGCCCTTCCGGCAGGCGCATGCCGCGCACACCGCGGGCGGTACGGCCCATGGCGCGAACGTCGGATTCCTTGAAGCGCGTCACCTTGCCGCCGTCGGAGAACAGCATGACTTCGCGCTCGCCATCGGTAATGGCCGCGGAAATCAGCACGTCGCCTTCGTCCAGCTCCAGCGCGATCAGGCCGACGCTGCGTTGACGGCTGAAGGATTCCAGCGGGGTCTTCTTCACGGTGCCATTGGCGGTGGCCATGAAGATGAAGTGACCTTCGGTGTATTCCTCGACCGGCAGCATGGTGGTGATGTATTCACCGTCATCGAGCGGCAGCAGGTTGACCAGCGGACGACCACGGGCCGCGCGGGACGCTTCCGGGATCTCGTAGGTCTTGAGCCAGTACACCTTGCCTTTGCTGGAGAACAGCAGCAGCGTGGTGTGGCTGTTGGCTACCAGCAGGTGAGCGATGTAGTCCTCATCCTTGACGCCGGTGGCCGACTTGCCTTTACCACCACGACGCTGGGCCTGGTACGCAGCCAGCGGCTGGGTCTTGGCATAGCCACCGTGGGAGATGGTCACAACGCGATCCTCTTCCGGGATCATGTCGCCCAGGGTCAGGTCGAGACGGGCATCGAGAATCTCGGTGCGACGCACGTCGCCGTATTCGGCGCGGATCACTTCCAGTTCTTCGCGGATCACTTCCATCAGGCGCGTGGCGCTGTTGAGGATGCGGATCAGCTCGCCGATCTGGTTGAGGATCTCTTGATACTCGGCCAGCAGCTTTTCGTGCTCCAGGCCGGTCAGGCGATGCAGACGCAGTTCCAGGATGGCTTGCGCCTGCTCTGGCGACAGGAAGTACTTGCCGTCGCGCAGGCCGTATTGCGGGTCGAGGTTTTCCGGACGGCACGAATCGGCACCGGCACGTTCCACCATCGCCACCACAGCCGAGGACTCCCAAGGGGTGCTGACCAGCGCTTCCTTGGCTTCCGACGGGGTTGGCGAGGCCTTGATCAGGGCGATGACCGGGTCGATGTTCGACAGGGCAACCGCTTGACCTTCGAGGATGTGACCACGCTCGCGCGCCTTGCGCAGTTCGAACACGGTACGGCGGGTGACCACTTCGCGACGGTGACGCACGAAGGCTTCCAGCAGGTCCTTGAGGTTCAGGATGCGTGGGCGGCCGTCGATCAGCGCGACGATGTTGATGCCGAATACCGCTTGCAGCTGGGTCTGGGCGTAGAGGTTGTTGAGGATCACCTCAGGCACTTCGCCACGACGCAGCTCGATCACGACGCGCATACCGTCCTTGTCGGACTCGTCGCGCAGCTCGGTGATGCCTTCGAGCTTCTTCTCCTTGACCAGCTCGGCGATCTTCTCGATCAGGCGGGCCTTGTTCAGCTGGTAAGGCAGTTCGGTGATGACGATCTGCTGGCGACCACCGACCTTGTCGATGTCTTCGATCATCGAGCGGGCGCGCATGTAGATGCGGCCGCGACCGGTGCGGTAGGCCTCGATGATGCCGGCGCGACCGTTGATGATCGCAGCGGTCGGGAAGTCTGGACCCGGGATGTATTGCATCAGCTCGTCGACGGTCAGCTCGGGATTGTCGATGAGCGCCAGGCAACCGTCGATGACTTCACCGAGGTTGTGCGGCGGAATGTTGGTCGCCATGCCCACGGCGATACCGCTGGAGCCGTTGACCAGCAGGTTGGGAATACGGGTCGGCATGACCGCCGGGATCATTTCGGTGCCGTCGTAGTTCGGCACCCAGTCCACGGTTTCCTTATGCAGGTCGGCCAGCAGCTCGTGCGCCAGCTTGGTCATGCGCACTTCGGTGTATCGCATGGCCGCGGCGTTGTCGCCGTCCACCGAACCGAAGTTGCCCTGGCCGTCTACCAGCAGGTAGCGCAGGGAGAATGGCTGCGCCATCCGAACGATGGTGTCGTACACCGCGGTATCACCGTGCGGGTGATACTTACCGATCACGTCACCGACAACACGGGCAGATTTCTTGTACGGCTTGTTGAAGTCGTTGCCCAGCTCGCTCATCGCGAACAGCACGCGCCGGTGCACGGGCTTCAAGCCATCGCGCGCATCCGGCAGTGCCCGCCCGACAATTACGCTCATCGCGTAGTCGAGATAGGACTGCTTCAGCTCGTCTTCGATATTGACCGGGAGGATTTCTTTGGCCAGTTCGCCCATGAGAAGCCTGATTCCTTTTTCTGGTGAAACTTCGTCACATCCATATGGGACGAACGAAGCTCGCCGCTGCAGGCTGAGTGCCATGCACCGACTTACGACAAATCAACGAGTTATGCCATGGATCTGCGCAGTGAAGGTCGCCCCGCAGGACTACCTTGGAAACCGCCGGATGTTATCACAAGAGCCGCCACGCACCTATCCCCCTGATGCGCATGGAGCATAGTTAGTTGACCGATGACAGGCTGATAGGAGACGAGAGAGGCTTAGAGCCGCGATGAATGAGAATTCGGGGGGGTGATTCTGGGTTATTCATAGTCTTTCAGGCCCTCTTCGCGAGCAGGCTCGCTCCCACAATGGATCTTTGTCGTGTCGACCATTGCGATCACACCTCGATCACCTGCTCGCGAAGGCGATTTAATAGACACCACAGGTCATCAATGCAGGCGCTTGCGGCACATCAACTGGGTCATTTTCGCGGTATCGGGGCGCTCGACGATGCCTTTTTCGGTGACGATCGCATCGATCAGGTCCGCCGGGGTCACGTCGAACACCGGGTTGAACGCATCGACATCGGCGCCGAGCCGCTGGCCACCTACCTCCAATAGCTCGCGCCCATCCCGCTCCTCGAGCACGATGTCGTCGCCACTGGCCAGGTTCATGTCGATGGTCGAGCTCGGTGCCACTACCATGAATCGCACGCCGTGGTGCATGGCGTTGACCGCCATCTGATAGGTGCCGATCTTGTTGGCCACGTCGCCATTGGCGGTGATGCGGTCCGCGCCGACGACGACCCAGGTGACGCCCTTGATCTTCATGATGTGCGCCGCGGCGGAGTCGGCATGCAGGGTCACCGGAATGCCTTCGTTGGCCAACTCCCAGGCCGTCAGTCGCGAGCCTTGCAGCCATGGACGGGTTTCACTGGCGTACACGCGCTCGACCATGCCCTCGATGAACGCACCGCGAATCACCCCCAGTGCCGTGCCGAAGCCACCGGTGGCCAGTGCACCGGTGTTGCAGTGGGTCATGATCGCCTGGGCGTTGCCCTGGTGCTTGCGGATCAGGTCGACGCCCAGTTGTGCCATGGTCAGGTTGGCTTCACGGTCACTCTCATGAATGGCCAGGGCCTCGGCTTCCAGCACGGACAAGGGGTCCGCGTGTTTTTTCAGGCGATCCAGGCGCTCGCGCATGCGACCCAGCGCCCAGAACAGGTTGACCGCGGTCGGACGGGAATCGGCAAGGAGCGTGAAATCCTCTTCCAGCGCCGCTTGCCAGTGGCCGCCCTCGGCAAACCGGGCGCGCGCTGCCAGTACAACGCCATAGGCGGCACTGATGCCAATGGCCGGCGCGCCGCGCACCACCATCGAGCGAATAGCCTCCGCTACGGCTGCCGAGCTTGTGCAGGCGACCCAGGTTTCCTCGAACGGCAGCACACGCTGATCCAGCAGGTACAGGGCGCCATCACGCCAATCGATGGCTTTCACCTTCTCCGCAGCCAACAGTCGATCGCGCATCAAACACCCCGCAGTCAGAAACAAAAGCCGCCGATTATAGCGATCCCCCGGCGAAGACGCTCGGGTATACTTCGCCATCCTTTATAAAAGCCGTGGAACCGATCCTCGATGCCGAACACTGCCCTTGCGCTCGATCTGTTGTTGCTGCCGACCTGGCTGGTACCCGTCGAACCCGCTGGCGTCGTGCTCAAGGATCATGCCCTGGGCATCCGCGACGGGCGCATCGCGTTCATCGGTCCACGCAGCGCCGCCCTGCAGCTTAACGCAACCGAAGTGCGCGAATTGCCGGACATCCTGCTCAGCCCCGGCCTGATCAACGCCCACGGCCATGCGGCGATGACCCTGTTCCGCGGCCTGGCCGACGACCTGCCGCTGATGACCTGGCTGGAAAACCACATCTGGCCAGCCGAAGCGAAGTGGGTCGACGAGGATTTCGTCCGCGACGGCACGGACCTGGCCATCGCCGAACAACTCAAAGGCGGCATCACCTGCTTCTCTGACATGTATTTCTTCCCGAAGGTTGCCAGCGAGTGCGTGCACAACAGCGGCATTCGCGCACAAATCGCGATTCCGATCCTCGACTTTCCGATCCCGGGCGCCAGCACGGCGGACGAAGCAATTCGCCAGGGTGTCGAGCTGTTTGGCGACCTGAAGCATCACGAACGCATCAAAATCACCTTCGGCCCCCATGCACCCTACACCGTGGGCGATGAAAACCTGGAAAAAATCCGGGTGATCACCGAAGAGCTGGATGCGTCGATCCACATGCATGTGCATGAAACCGCTTTCGAAGTGCAGCAAGCGCTCGAACAGCGCGGTGAACGGCCGCTGGCCCGCCTGGCGCGCCTGGGCCTGCTGGGGCCGCGATTCCAGGCGGTTCACATGACCCAGATCAGCGAGGAAGACCTGGCGCTGCTGGTAGAAAGCAACACCCATGTCATTCACTGCCCGGAATCGAACCTGAAGCTGGCCAGCGGTTTTTGCCCGGTAGAGCGTTTGTGGCAGGCCGGCGTCAACGTGGCCATCGGCACCGACGGCGCCGCCAGCAACAATGACCTGGACCTGCTGGGCGAAACCCGCACCGCCGCCCTGCTGGCCAAGGCTGTCGCGGGTTCGGCCACGGCGTTGGGCGCCCACAGTGCCTTGCGCATGGCCACCCTCAACGGTGCACGCGCACTGGGGATCGAAGCCCAGGTGGGTTCGCTGGAAATCGGCAAGGCCGCCGACATCGTGGCGTTCGATCTCTCGGGCCTGGCCCAGCAGCCGATCTACGACCCGGTTTCGCAGCTTATATATGCGTCCGGCCGCGACTGCGTGAAACACCTTTGGGTCGCGGGCAAGCAACTGCTCGACGACCGTCGCCTGACGCGCCTGGATGAGCAACAACTCGTCGCCACCGCCAAGGCCTGGGGCCTGCGCATCAGCGGCCGCAAAGAATCGTAAGCCCCCCGGACTCACCTCCGGGGCTACAGGATTTTTCAAGTTTTAGAGGACTTAAACCATGAGCAACGTCGACTACGCCGAAATCGCAAAATTCGAAGCCCTGGCCCATCGCTGGTGGGACCGCGAGAGCGAATTCAAACCGCTGCACGACATCAACCCGCTGCGGGTCAACTGGATTGACGAACGCGTCAACCTGGCCGGCAAGAAGGTCCTCGATGTCGGTTGCGGCGGCGGCATCCTCAGCGAGGCCATGGCCCAGCGCGGCGCGACCGTGACAGGCATCGACATGGGCGAAGCGCCGCTGGCGGTGGCACAACTGCATCAGCTGGAATCGGGCGTGAACGTCGAATACCGGCAGATCACCGCCGAAGCCCTGGCCGAGGAAATGCCGGAGCAGTTCGACGTGGTCACCTGCCTGGAAATGCTCGAGCACGTACCCGACCCGTCCTCGGTGATCCGCGCGTGCTTCCGCATGGTCAAGCCGGGCGGCCAGGTGTTCTTCTCCACCATCAACCGCAACCCGAAGGCTTACCTGTTCGCCATCGTCGGCGCCGAATACATCATGAAGTTGTTGCCACGCGGCACCCACGACTTCAAGAAATTCATCCGCCCTTCCGAGCTCGGCGCCTGGAGCCGCATGGCCGGCCTGACCGTCAAGGACATCATCGGCCTGACCTACAACCCGTTGACCAAGCATTACAAACTGGCGGCCGACGTGGACGTCAACTACATGATCCAGACTTTGCGCGAGGAGTAAGCCGATGCGTATTAGAGCAGTTCTTTTCGACATGGACGGCACCCTGCTCGACACCGCGCCGGACTTCATTGCGATTTGCCAGGCGATGCGTGCCGACCGTGGGTTGCCGCCAATCAATGACAAGCACATCCGCGACGAAATCTCCGGCGGCGCCAAGGCGATGGTCGCAGTGACCTTCGCCATGGACCCGGAATCGCCGGGTTTCGAGGCGTTGCGCCTGGAGTTCCTCGAGCGCTACCTCGTTGGCTGCGCGGTTCACAGCAAGCTGTTCGACGGCATGGGCGAACTGCTGGCCGACATCGAGAAGGCCAACCTGATCTGGGGCGTGGTCACCAACAAGCCGCTGCGTTTCGCCGAACCGATCATGCAGCAACTGGGGCTGGCCGAGCGCTCGGCGCTGCTGATCTGCCCGGACCATGTGAAGAACAGCAAGCCTGATCCGGAGCCGCTGATCCTCGCCTGCAAGATGCTCGACCTCGACCCGGCCAGCGTGCTGTTCGTGGGCGATGACTTGCGCGATATCGAATCGGGGCGCGATGCCGGCACCAGGACGGCGGCCGTGACGTTCGGTTATATCCACCCGGACGACAATCCGCGGCATTGGGGTGCGGATGTGGTGGTCGATCATCCGCTGGAGTTGCGCAAGGTTCTGGATAGCGCTTTGTGTAGCTGCTGAGAGCCGGTTCCTGATTTTTGGAATACGGCGTGAATGCTGACGCCTTCGCGGGCAAGCCCGCTCCTACAAGGCCCGGGGTGATCACAAATTCTCTACCCTCAACCGGACCTGTGGGAGCGGGCTTGCCCGCGAATGGCCGCGCCGCGATCTGTCGTCTGTTTTCGTGAGGTTTTTCATGTTTGATTATTCCGCCCGCCCCGATCTGCTCAAAGGCCGGGTCATCCTGGTCACCGGCGCTGGCCGCGGCATTGGTGCCGCCGCCGCCAAAACCTATGCCGCCCATGGCGCCACCGTCCTGTTGCTGGGCAAGACCGAAGCCAACCTGACCCAGGTCTACGACGAGATCGAAGCGGCCGGCCATCCGCAACCGGCGGTGATCCCGTTCAACCTCGAAACCGCCCTGCCCCATCAGTATGATGAGCTGGCCGCGATGATCGAAGGCGAATTCGGCCACCTCGATGGTTTGCTGCACAACGCGTCGATCATCGGCCCCCGCACCCCGATCGAACAGCTGTCAGGCGAAAACTTCATGCGCGTCATGCAGGTCAACGTCAACGCCATGTTCATGTTGACGAGCACCCTGTTGCCACTGCTCAAGCTGTCCCAGGATGCCTCCGTGGTGTTCACCTCCAGCAGCGTTGGCCGCAAGGGCCGCGCATACTGGGGCGCCTACGGTGTCTCGAAATTCGCCACCGAAGGCCTGATGCAAACCCTGGCCGACGAAGTCGACAACGTGGCGCCAGTGCGCTCCAACAGCATCAATCCGGGAGCCACCCGCACCAGCATGCGCGCCCAGGCGTATCCCGGGGAAAACCCGCTGAACAACCCGACCCCTGAGGAGATCATGCCGGTCTACCTCTACCTGATGGGCCCTGACAGTACCGGTATCAACGGCCAGGCGTTCAACGCCCAATAATACCGTACGTCGCTTTTGTGCCGCGTCGGCTTCCCGGCGCGGTACTCCAGCGACAGCTCATTTTTGGTCAAACAACCGTCGCACTTTTTCTCTGCCCAGCGTTAGCCAACCACAACTAATTGATTAACAAAGATTTTTGTTTAAATCGGGTAAATGGCACGACTTTCGCTCCGGTTTTGCCCAGACACGCTGCGGAAAAGCAGAGGGGGCGACGCCAAATTGCAGATTACTCATCTGCAATAAAGCAGATTAAGCTTGTACGAAATGTCCTACGGGACTGACGGACCAGTTCGACGCGCAGCCTTGAGACTGCTCGCACCCAGCTTGTAAGACAGTCTTACTGCTCAAGGGCGCGCGCCATATGAAATCACCTTCCCAGACCAACGCAATTGACTTCGATAGCGCCAAATTGCAACGCCTGGGCTTTGGTCAGCAGCCACCCATTCTGGAGAGGCCCGTCAGCGCTGCTCAGTTGCGCCAGCAATTGAACCTGCAGCTGCAAACCAGCCTTGAGCCTCAACGCATACTCGGGTTGTTCTACCGCGAAATCCAGCGGTTGGTCCCGCTCGATGCCTTGAGCTATCAGCACCAGAGCAGTGACTTGCGCCTGGAATTCGGCCTGCGGGGCCACCACTCGATCAGCTACAGCCTGAGCCACGAAGGCGAGCACCTGGGCGAACTGATCTTTCGCCGCAACCAGCGTTTCAGCGAGCAGGAACAGGGCTACCTGGAATCTCTGCTGGCCGCGCTGCTCTTCCCTATGCGCAATACCCTGCTGTACCGCGCCGCCACCCAAAGCGCGTTGCGCGACCCGCTGACGGACACCGGCAATCGCATCGCCATGGACCAGACGCTGCAGCGGGAAATCGAGCTGGCACGACGTCACATGCAACCCCTGTCCTTGTTGATGCTGGACATCGATCACTTCAAGCAGGTCAACGACACCCATGGGCACGGCGCCGGCGATGACGTACTCAAGGCGGTGGCGGCCTCAATCAAGAATCAGTTGCGCAACGTCGACATGGTGTTTCGCTACGGTGGCGAAGAGTTCCTGATACTGCTGTCCAACACCAGCCGGGAAGCGGCAGCCCTGGTCGGCGAACGCCTGCGGTGCGCAGTGCAGGCCGAGGATTATCCAGCCAATGGCTGCACGGTCGAGCTGACCGTCAGCCTCGGCTGCTCGACCCTGCTGCCCGGAGAATCTGCCGAGAGCCTGCTGCGCAGGGCCGACAGCGCGCTGTATGTGGCCAAGCGCGAGGGGCGCAATCGCTTGACGATGGCGGGGTGATATCCCCGCACAACTCACCGCAACGTGCCACGCAGCTCACCCACCATGGCCTGCAGCCTGGCAGGCTGCGCCGCTTCAACGGCCACCATCGGCCCCGCCACCAGCGTCACCCGCGACCACAACCGGCGGAACAGCCCCTTGCCCGGATCACGGCTGAAGAAACTCCCCCACAGCCCTTGCAATGCCAGGGGAATGACCGGCACCGGGGTTTCTTCGAGAATGCGCGTGAGCCCGCCCTTGAACTCGTTGATCTCGCCATCGGCGGTCAATTTGCCCTCAGGGAAGATGCACACCAACTCGCCGTTTTTCAGGTATTGGGCGATGCGAGTGAAGGCCTTCTCGTAGATCTGGATATCTTCCTGACGGCCCGCGATCGGAATCGTCCCCGCGGTGCGAAAGATGAAATTGAGCACCGGCAGGTTATAGATCTTGTAGTACATCACAAAGCGGATCGGCCGACGCACCGCACCGCCAATCAGCAAGGCATCGACGAACGACACGTGATTGCACACCAGCAGCGCCGCCCCCTCATCGGGAATCAGGTCCAGGTTGCGATGCTCCACGCGGTACATGGAATGGCTGAGCAGCCAGATCATGAAACGCATGGTGAACTCGGGCACGATCTTGAAGATGTAGGCATTGACGCCGATGTTGAGCAACGACACCACCAGGAACAACTGCGGGATCGACAGCTGGACCATGCTCAGCAGAATGATCGAGACAATCGCCGACACCACCATGAACAGCGCGTTGAGAATGTTGTTGGCGGCGATCACCCGGGCCCGCTCATGCTCGGCGGTGCGTGACTGGATCAGGGCGTACAACGGCACGATGTAGAAACCGCCGAACACCCCCAGGCCGAGAATATCGAGCAGCACCAGCCAGGTGTGGCCGAAACCGAGAATCTCGATCCAGCCATGGCCCAGGGCACTGTCGGGAATCCCGCCGGAATGCCACCACAGCAACAAGCCAAACACGGTCAGGCCGAACGAGCCGAACGGCACCAAGCCGATTTCGACTTTACGCCCGGAGAGTTTTTCGCAAAGCATCGAACCCACGGCGATGCCGACCGAGAACACCGTCAGGATCAAGGTCACGACGGTTTCATCGCCGTGCATCCATTCCTTGGCATAGGCCGGTATCTGCGTCAGGTAGATCGCCCCGACAAACCAGAACCATGAGTTGCCGACAATCGAACGCGACACTGCCGGGGTCTGCCCCAGGCCCAGCTTCAGCGTGGCCCAGGACTGGCTGAAGATGTTCCAGTTCAGGCGCATCTCTGGCGTGGCCGCTGCCGCCCGCGGAATACCGCGGCTGGCCAGGTAACCGAGCACGGCGATGGCGATGATCGCGGTGGAAACGATCGGTGCGTAATGAGTGGACGACATCATGATGCCGGCGCCGATGGTCCCGGCCAGGATCGCCAGGAAGGTGCCCATTTCCACCAGGCCGTTGCCACCTACCAGTTCGTCCTCATGCAGGGCCTGGGGCAGGATCGAGTACTTCACCGGCCCGAACAGCGCCGAGTGCGTGCCCATGGCAAACAGCGCCAACAGCATCAACGACAGGTGATCGAACAGGAAGCCCACCGCGCCCACCGCCATGATGACGATTTCCCCAAGCTTGATCAGGCGGATCAGCGCGTCCTTGGCGAACTTCTCGCCGAACTGCCCGGCCAGCGCCGAGAACAGGAAAAACGGCAGGATGAACAGTAGCGCACACAGGTTGACCCAGATCGAACGGTCACCGTCGATCGACAGCTTGTAAAGGATGGCGAGGATCAACGACTGCTTGAAGATGTTGTCGTTGAACGCCCCGAGGGACTGGGTCACGAAGAACGGCAGGAAACGCCGGGTGCGCAGCAAGGTGAATTGTGAAGGGTGACTCATCGTCCATGTGTCCCTGAAGCTTATGAGTAGGTAGCGAGTGGCGTGGGTACATTGATTGGAATGTCGCACGTCGATCCAGGCCACACATTACCTAATCTTTTCAGGTTATTTCTTCAATCCTGCAATACACGGCGAGACAAACAGCTCGCCACGCCAGGCACCTTGCACGGTACGCCGGGCGACGATCAGCCACATCACGATCAGCAGGCTCACCAGCACACAACCGAAGACACTGAAAAACGCCAGGTGCAGCGTGCTGGCCAGTTTCAACGTTGCCAGGGAATAGACGCCCAACGGAAAGGTGAAACCCCACCAGCCGAGATTGAACGGAATGCCGCCACGCAGATAACGCAGGGTGATCAGTACGGCCATCAACATCCACCACAGGCCAAAGCCCCACAGCGTGATCCCGGCAACCAGGCCCAGCCCCGCCGCAATTTCACCCACGCCCGGCAAGCCATTGGCGGCGAAAATTGCTGGCGCATCCGCACCCAACAGCAACATGCCCAGGGCCCCGGTACCGATCGGCCCGAGCGCCAGCCAGCTAGAAGCGGCCATGTTTTCGTGGGGCAGTTTATGCAGCGCCATGCGCAGCAACAGGATCGTCAGGATGCTGAACGCCACCGGCAAAGAAAATGCCCAGAGCACATAGCTGGTCACCAGCATCACCAGTTGCGAATGGGCATCGACCAGGTGCGGCGCCAGCAGGCCACCGCTGGCCGCCGCCACTTCCGCCGCGACCACCGGCAACAGCCAAACCGCCGTCATCTGGTCAATGCTGTGTTCCTGGCGGGTGAACATCAGGTAGGGAATCAGCACGCCGCATGCCAGCGACATCGCCACATCCAGCCACCATAGCGTCTCGGCCAGCGCGATCACGCCGTCGCCCCAGCGCGGCAAACCGAACACCAGGAAACCGTTGATGATGGTCGCCAGGCCCATGGGGATCGTGCCGAAAAACATCGAGACCGTGGAGTGGCCGAAAATCCGCCGCGCCTCATCGAAAAACATCGCCCACCGCGCCGCGTACAGCAGGGTGAACAACAGGAACAGAAAGATATTGAACAGCCAAAGACCTTCGGCAATGACGCGCAGAACGGGATGGGCAACGGGTAGTTGCGCCAGCGCCAAGGCCAGCACGCCGGTGCCCATGGTGGCGGCGAACCAGTTAGGGGTGAACTGGCGGATGACCTCGCGCGGGTGCTGCAAATGGCTGAACGGTTTGATACCGGGCTTGATGGTGTCGGGGCATGTCATGGCGAACTCCTCTCCTCTGGTGAGGTGGAGCCCATCATAGATCCGGATCGAATATCGATATAACGGGTAATATCTCTATATCTTATCTATTTTACGAATAAGCCATCAATCGCCTGCGACACACACCTTAGCCGCTCGCTGACGCCACGCCATCAGCAAGGCGCCGATGGACAGGACAATCAGCCCCACTCCATAACCATCGGCAGTCGCCACCAGGCCGAACGTATGCGTCAGGTTACCGGCCAGGAACGACGGCAGGCAGAACGCCAGGTAGCTGAGCACGTAATACGCCGACATCAATCCGGCCCGCTCATGGGGCAAGGCCAGCGGCACCAGGCTGCGCACGGCTCCGAGGAAACCGGCACCGAAGCCACAGCCAGCGACAAGCGTGCCAAGGAAAAACAGCGGCAGACTGGCGCCGTGCACGCCCAGCAGGATCAGCACGATACCGCTCGGCAGTAGACTTGTGCCCAGTTGCAGCGCTTTGGCGGCGGATTGATTGCGCAGGGTGAAAATCATCGCCGCACCGGTCAACGTCAAGGCTGCGACCGTTGCTCCGCCAATCAGGTTCGAGGTCGAACCGGTGGCCGTACGCACCAGCGACGGCGCCAGCGATGCGTAAAAACCGCCGAGCGCCCAGGTCGCCACATTGAGCGGCAGGACCCGCCACAAAGTTGAGCGCGCTTGAACGGGCACATGCAGTGTCGGTCGCAACGATGCCCATGCCCCGGGCTGTGGCGATACGCTCTCTGGTAAACGCCAGACATACACGGCCTGCAACACAAACAGGGCGAGCAGCAGCCAGTAAGTCAACTGCAGGGGCGCCGGCGCAAACTCCGCCAACAGGCCGCAACCCATGCTGCCCATGGCCATGCCGAGCAAGGGCGCAACGCTGTTGATCAGCGCCCCCTGCTGGCGATCGACATCCAACAAAGAGGCACTGAGCACGGCTGTCGCCATGCCGGTGGCGAACCCTTGCAACACCCGCGCACCGATCAGCCAGGCGACGCTATCAGCGTAAATGAACACCAGCATCGCCACGCTATTGAGCACGACAGCCGTGAAAATCACCGGCTTGCGCCCCAGGTAATCCGAGAGCGAACCCACCGTCAGCAGCGCGGCCAGCAGGCTGAGGGCGTACACGCCGAAAATCAGCGTGAGCATGGCAGCCGAAAACTGCAGCTGCTCCTGATACAGGTGATACAAAGGCGTCGGCGCCGTGGAAGCCGCCAAAAACCCGAGCAAAGTGATGGCCAGGAACCACAGGCTTGCACGGTTAGAATGAGAACGGGACATGGGCACACTCCGCAAAAGCTAATTTTTTGCTTTTGCGGAGTGTGCTACCGGCTTGCGCTTAAAGCAAATTCTTTGTGTTAAGGTCCGGTACATGGCCCCACAGAGCCCGCGAAACAGGAAACATGCGATGACAGCGCCCACTTTACGCCCCGGCGGCCGCAGTGCCCGGGTTCAGGAATCGATCCATACCGCCGTGCGCGAACTGCTCGAAGAGCAAGACCGCGCCAGCGTCACCGTGCCGCAGATCGCTGCGCGGGCAGGCGTCACGCCCTCGACCATCTATCGACGCTGGGGCGATTTGTCGGCGCTGCTGGCAGACGTCGCCCTGGCCCGCATGCAGCCGGAAACCGAGTCAGCCAACACCGGCAGCCTGGCGGGCGATATTCGAGCCTGGGCGGACCAATACCTCGACGAGATGAGTTCCGCGCCTGGCCGCAACATGCTGCGTGACGTGCAATCGAGCCTGAAACCGAGCTATTGCGCGACCATCATTGGCGGTCAATTGCAGGTGATTCTGGATCGCTATCCGGACCAGCCGAAACCCGGTGTCGATCGGTTGATCAACATGGTGGCGGCACCCATCGTGTTTCGTATCCTGTTTTCCGAGGCGCCGCTGGAAGGTGAGGAGTTGCATCGGTTGATCGAGATTGCGTTGAATCAGTGACGACGCCATTCGCGAGCAAGCCCGCTCCCACAGGAGATAGCGATCCCCTGTAGAGGCCTGATCGAACACCCGAGGTCCAAGGGCCATCTCTCCTGCGACACCCCGCCACGCCACGACCTTGGTCGACACTGACTAACCCCAGCCATCGTGCGAGACTGTCTGTCCGGGCGGGAGGCTCGGGTGTCTTTGGTTGCCTGGAGTTCCCATGTCGCTGTCCAGCGGGCTGATTGCTATCGTCGCCCTGGCCTATATGGCCATCATGTTCGCCATCGCCTTCTACGGTGACCGTCGCAGCGCGCCCCTGCCGCCGCGAGTGCGAGCCTGGGTCTACAGCCTGTCACTGGCGGTCTACTGCACCAGCTGGACGTTCTTCGGCGCGGTGGGCCAGGCGGCCGAGCAACTCTGGTCTTTCCTGCCGATCTACCTCGGGCCGATCCTGTTGCTGATCGGCGCGCCGTGGGTCCTGCAGAAAATGGTGATGATCAGCAAGCAGGAGAACATCACCTCCATTGCCGACTTCATTGCCGCCCGCTACGGCAAGTCGCAATCCCTGGCGGTGGTGGTGGCCCTGATCTGCCTGGTCGGCGTGTTGCCCTACATCGCGTTGCAGCTCAAGGGCATCGTGCTCGGGGTGAACCTGCTGATCGGTGCCGGCGCCGATGCCATGGGGGTTCGCGCGCAGGATACGGCGCTGGTGGTGTCCCTGGTGCTGGCGCTGTTCACCATTGTCTTTGGCACGCGCAACCTCGACGCCACGGAACACCACCGCGGCATGGTGCTGGCGATTGCGTTCGAATCGCTGGTCAAGCTGTTCGCTTTCCTCGCGGTGGGCGCCTACGTGACCTTCGGGCTGTACGACGGCTTCGACGACCTGTTCGACCAGGCCATGCTCGCCCCGCGCCTGGAAGAATACTGGAAGGAAACCATCAACTGGCCATCGATGGTGGTGCAGACCGGCGTGGCGATGATGGCGATCATCTGCCTGCCGCGGCAGTTCCACGTCACCGTGGTCGAGAACATCGACCCGCAGGATCTGCGCCTGGCCAAATGGGTATTCCCGGCCTACCTGGCCCTGGCGGCCCTGTTCGTCGTGCCGATCGCGCTGGCGGGCCAGATGATGCTGCCCAGTTCGGTATTGCCGGATTCCTTCGTCATCAGCCTGCCGCTGGCCCAGGCGCATCCGGCCCTGGCGCTGCTGGCCTTCATCGGCGGCGCATCGGCGGCCACCGGCATGGTGATCGTGGCCAGCGTGGCGCTGTCGACCATGGTCTCCAACGACATGCTGCTGCCGTGGCTACTGCGGCGCAACAATGCCGAGCGCCCGTTCGAGGTGTTCCGCCAGTGGATGCTGTCGGTGCGCCGGGTCAGCATCGTGGTCATCCTGCTGCTGGCCTACGTCAGTTATCGCCTGCTGGGCTCGACCGCCAGCCTGGCGACCATCGGCCAGATCGCCTTCGCCGCCGTGACGCAACTGGCGCCGGCGATGCTCGGCGCGCTGTACTGGAAACAGGCCAACCGCCGCGGCGTCTTCGCCGGCCTCGCCGCGGGCACATTCCTGTGGTTCTACACGCTGATCCTGCCGATTGCGGCCCACAGCCTCGGTTTGTCCCTGAGCAGTTTCCCGGGCCTGGCGTGGCTGCACAGCAACCCGCTGAACCTGCCGATCACCCCGCTGACCCAGGGCGTGGTGCTGTCCCTGGCGGGCAACTTCACGTTGTTCGCCTGGGTCTCGGTGCTGTCGCGCACCCGTGTGTCGGAGCACTGGCAAGCAGGTCGGTTCATCGGCCAGGAAATCAGTGCCCGGCCCAGCGCCCGCTCGATGCTCGCGGTACAGATCGACGATCTGCTGCAACTGGCCGCACGCTTCGTCGGTGAAGAACGCGCCCGGCAGAGCTTCATCCGTTTTGCCTACCGCCAGGGCAAGGGCTTCAATCCGAACCAGAACGCCGACGGTGAATGGATCGCCCACACCGAACGCCTGCTCGCCGGTGTGCTGGGGGCTTCATCGACTCGCGCCGTGGTGAAAGCCGCCATCGAAGGCCGGGAAATGCAGCTTGAGGACGTGGTGCGCATCGCCGACGAAGCCTCGGAAGTCCTGCAGTTCAACCGCGCGCTGCTGCAAGGGGCGATCGAGAACATCACCCAGGGCATCAGCGTGGTCGACCAGTCGCTGAAACTGGTGGCCTGGAACCGTCGCTACCTGGAGCTGTTCAACTACCCGGACGGCCTGATCAGCGTCGGCCGCCCGATTGCCGATATCATCCGTTACAATGCCGAGCGCGGTTTGTGCGGCCCCGGCGAAGCGGAAGTGCACGTTGCCCGTCGCCTGCACTGGATGCGCCAGGGCCGCGCCCACACCTCCGAACGGCTGTTTCCCAACGGCCGGGTGATCGAGTTGATCGGCAACCCGATGCCCGGCGGCGGTTTCGTCATGAGTTTCACCGACATTACCGCGTTCCGCGAAGCCGAGCAGGCGTTGACCGAGGCCAACGAGGGCCTGGAACAGCGCGTCACCGAGCGCACCCACGAGCTGTCGCAACTCAACGTGGCCCTGACCGAAGCCAAGGGTACCGCCGAGGCGGCGAACCAGTCGAAAACCCGGTTCCTGGCTGCCGTCAGCCATGACCTGATGCAACCGCTGAATGCCGCCCGCCTGTTCTCCGCCGCCCTTTCCCATCAGGACGACGGCTTGTCCGCCGAGGCGCAAAAACTGGTCCAGCACCTGGACAGCTCGCTGCGTTCGGCCGAGGACCTGATCAGCGACTTGCTGGATATTTCCCGCCTGGAAAACGGCAAGATCAATCCGGATGCCAAGCCGTTCGCGGTCAATGAGTTGTTCGACACCCTGGGCGCCGAGTTCAAGGCACTGGCCCAGGACCAGGGACTGGAGTTTCGGGTCAGGAGCAGTACGTTGCGCATCAATAGCGACATAAAGTTGTTGCGGCGCATCCTGCAGAACTTCCTGACCAATGCTTTTCGTTACGCCAAAGGGCCGATATTGCTGGGTGTGCGCCGCCGCCAGGGTGAGTTGTGCCTGGAAGTCTGGGACCGCGGGCCAGGCATTCCGGAAGACAAGCAACAGGTGATCTTCGAAGAATTCAAACGCCTGGACAGCCATCAGACCCGCGCCGAAAAGGGTCTTGGGCTGGGGCTGGCGATCGCCGACGGACTCTGTCGAGTGCTGGGGCACAAGCTGCGCGTGCGCTCGTGGCCGGGGCGCGGCAGTGTGTTCAGCGTCAGCGTCCCCCTGGCCCGCGCGCAAGCGGCGCTGCCGGCCAAGGCGGCCGAACTCAACGGCAAGTTGCCCAGTGGCGCCCATGTGCTGTGCATCGACAATGAAGACAGCATCCTGATCGGCATGAACAGCTTGCTCACCCGCTGGGGCTGCCAGGTCTGGACCGCACGTAACCGCCAGGAGTGCATGACGCTGCTTGCCGACGGGTTGCGCCCGCAACTGGCGCTGGTGGACTACCACCTGGACGATGGCGAAACCGGCACCGAACTGATGGCCTGGCTGCGCACCCGCTTGGGCGAGCCGGTCCCCGGCGTGGTGATCAGCGCCGACGGTCGACCCGAGACGATGGCCCAGGTGCACGCGGCGGGGCTCGACTACTTGGCCAAACCGGTGAAACCGGCGGCGTTGCGGGCATTGTTGAGTCGGCATTTGCCGTTGTAATGTCAAAAAGATCGCAGCCTGCGATCTTTTGATCTTTATTCCGGCAACTCGACCAACCCGTCCACATCAGTCATCGCCCGCTCCAACAAATCCGCCGGCAGGCTCTTGCTCGCCCGCGCGCCCAGCAACTTGAGTTGCTCGCTACGGCTGACCAGGTTGCCCCGCCCTTCTGTCAGCTTGTTGCGCGCCGAGCTGTAGGCCTTGTCCAATTGCTGCAAGCGATTGCCGACTTCGTCCAGATCCTGGATGAACAGCACGAACTTGTCGTACAGCCACCCGGCCCGCTCGGCGATTTCCCGGGCGTTCTGGCTTTGCCGCTCCTGCTTCCACAAGCTGTCGATGACCCGCAGGGTTGCCAGCAGCGTGGTCGGGCTGACGATCACGATGTTGCGGTCGAACGCTTCCTGGAACAGCGTCGGCTCAGCCTGCAACGCGGCGGAAAACGCCGCTTCGATCGGCACGAACAGCAAGACGAAGTCGAGGCTGTGCAAGCCGTCGAGACGCTTGTAGTCCTTGCCGGCCAAGCCCTTGACATGATTTCGCAGGGACAGCACATGCTGCTTGATGGCAATCTGGCCGATGGCTTCGTCTTCGGCAGCCACGTATTGCTGATAGGCCGTCAGGCTGACCTTGGAATCGACCACCACCTGTTTGTCGCCCGGCAGGTAGATGATGACATCCGGCTGGAAACGCTCGCCATCCGGGCCCTTGAGATTGACCTGGGTCTGGTACTCGCGGCCCTTCTCGAGCCCCGCATGCTCGAGCACACGTTCCAGGATCAGTTCGCCCCAGTTGCCCTGGGTTTTCTGCCCTTTCAGGGCGCGGGTCAGGTTGGTGGCCTCGTCGCTCAGGCGCAGATTGAGTTGTTGCAGGCGCTCCAGCTCCTTGGCCAGGGAGAAGCGCTCCCGGGCTTCGGCCTGATAACTTTCCTCGACGCGTTTTTCAAAAGACTGGATACGCTCCTTCAACGGATCGAGCAGTTGACCCAGGCGCTGCTGGCTGGTCTCGGCAAAACGCTGCTCGCGCTCGTCGAAAATTTTTCCCGCCAGCTCGGCGAACTGCGCCCGCAGCTCGTCCCGCGAGCCCTGCAGGTCGTTGAGGCGCTGCTGATGGCTTTCCTGCTGCTCGCGCAGCTCGGCGTTGAGGGACGCGGCCTGAGCGTCAAGGCGGCGCAATTCAGCCTCTTTGCCGGCGCGTTCGATATTCCAGGCATGGGCCGCATCGCGGGCATCGTCACGCTCGATTTGCAGCAGTTCGACCTCACGCCGCACCGCGGCGAGGTCTGCCTGTTTGGCGGCGTTGGCCTGTGCGAGATCGGCGATTTCATCGCGACAGGCCTCGAGTTGCGCATTCAAGCCATCCTGCGCCAGATGCGCCGTGGCCAGGCGCTCTTCCAGCAGCGTCGCCTGGGCCTGGGCAGTGCTCGCCCGGCGTTGCAGTTGCCAGGCCAACACCAGCAACGGCAGCGCCGCACCCGCCAGCCCCAGCAATGCGCTGGTCAAGTCCATAGCCATAGCCACTCCTGCCATTGAAATAAAGCCTGAAGGTTAACCAAGGCGTCAGGTCTTGGACAGCTCAGTCTTCGATCAGGCCCAGTTCCTGCTGCGCACGCAAGTCCCCTGCCCTTGCGGCCTGGCGCAAGAGATCCTGGCCAATCCGGCGATCGCGGGCGTTACCGCATTCCCGGCACATCAGTTGCCCCAGCCGTCCCTGTGCAGCGACGACACCTTCACGCGCCGGTTGCTTGAGCAAATGTCCGGCGATGTGTTTGACGTTCGGGTTTTCGCCCAGGCGCGGGCTGTCCAGCAGCCACTCGGCCACCCGCATCGAAAAGCGCTTGGGTGAGGCGACGGTGGACGATTTGTCGGAGGAGGAAGGAGGTGGTGTACGAAACTTCATAAAGCACTGTGGGCAGATCGGAAGGCGCGCCACTCTACTCTCTTTTTCTTACAGGTAAAGCCGAAAAAAACCCGGCACGCCCGTCCTAGAGCAAGCGCTCGGGACAATCCACAGAAGCTGTGGATAACTCAGTGGACAACCGTCATTGAACTCGCGCAAAGGCTTATGGAATGGGGCCTGCAGTCAAACTGACGATTTTTTCACCAGTAAAAAAAAGCGATGTTTTTCATTGACTTAAATTTTGGTTACAGGCACCCACTGCGTTTGAAGGCTGGATGACAGCGCGGTGACAGTCTGCGCAACTAATGTGCACAAGTACCTTCGTCACGGTTATATCGCTGCGCTTTTTCGGCGCATTTTTCTCTGTTTGCTGGGGATAACCCACGCTAAACCCGCGTTCCAGGCTGGTTGCGGGCATGCAAATGATGAAGACCACCGGTCGGATTTCGGGCTACTACAAGGCTGTCCCAGGCATCGCCACGCAGCCGCCGGACGATGAAGTGGCGAGAGCATGCTGTTTTTTTGCCAGCCCCCTTCCCTTTGCCAGATCAATCCGTTACTATCCGCGCCGTTAGTACCAAGCTGAAAGTCAATTCTGGTCGAACAAATCCCCCCGGAGCCTTCCACAGGAAGCAGCCACCGAAAAAGCGGGATCGACCACCTCGATGGTTTCCAGGTAAATCTTGCGCCAACACGGCCTTTGAATCGAAAACAAAGGGTGTTGCCAGGCTCATTACTCTGTCCGAACCAGCCTGCAAATTGATCAGGATCTTCACCCCGGGCCCAGAACCTTTGCCCCTGATGTGTTGCCTGCCCTCCTAAGTACCTACCTGCCAGCCCAAGCGCGCCAATTATCAGCGCTTCAAACTGGCTGCTTTGTTCCAGTCGGGTTCTTCGTTCGACCAACGGTGGTCGTCGTCACTGGAACGTTTTAATTTTGCACGGCTCTTATCCGTGTCGCTTGTAGGAACACCCAATGACTATGTCTACTCAAATCCATACCCAGGATGCTATCCGCACCCTCACCAACGCTTTTGCACCGATGAACTGCCTGATCATGGCCGCGCGCAAAGGCTGTTTCAGCTTCACCCTGGTCAACGAACACGGCATCGCCCGTCACAGCGAACGCCTGTACCCCGACCAGTACTCCAGCGCCGAACCGCTGCAGGCAGTGATCGAGCGTACGCGCCAGGCCCTGGTCGCCTGAGACGCCAGCGTTACTGAAACACCAGAAGCCCCGCCCAAAAAGCGTAATGCTGTTCACTTTAGGTTGGAGGGCTTCAGGTGGATATTTGGATTAGGTGTATATCCATTCCTGCGGTAACGGCCACCTAAGGTTTCGCCCTTACGGCGAGTCACTTGGAAGAACGGAACGCCGCCCGGCCCCAAGTAACCAAGGGCTCTTGCCCCTGGCGTTCGGTGCCTCGCCCAGGCTCGGCATACCCTCGCTCCGGTCCTGCTCCGTGGGCCCGCCGCGATGGGCCATCCTTGGCCCAGCGCGGCTAACCCGGCATCCATGCCGGGTTGCCCACTGCGCAGAACCGGAACGAAGCCTCTCGATGGGGCAAGAAAATCAAAAGCCAAAGCAAAAGCGAGGCGGCCTGACAGCCGACCTGATTAAGGGACCTGTCTACGATCCAATTGTGCGAGCCTGCTCGCGATGGACGTCCAGATAGCGCGATCCTCCAGACAGGGCGCGATATCGTTGACGTCCATCGTCGGAACGCCGCCCGGAGCAAGCTCGCTCCTACAGGGGAACGTGCTCACTTGAAACCAGGTCGGCTGTCAGGCCGCCTCGCTTTGCTTTGATCGTGGCGCCCCGTTAAACCACGATGGCCGAACGCAGGCATTGCGCAGTGGGGAAACCGGCAGGACGCCGGTTTAGCCGCGCTGGGCCAGGGATGGCCCATCGCGGCGACCCACGGAGCAATGCCGGAGAGAGGGCATGCCGAGCCACAGCGAGGCACCGAGTGGTGGGGCAAGAGCCTTTTGGTTACTTGGGGCCGGGCGGCGTTCCGTTCTTCCAAAAGTGACTCGCTGTAAGAGCGAAACCCTAAGTGGCCGTTACCGCAGCAATGGATATCCCCCCAATCCAGTTCTTAACAACACCATGCTTAAGTGAACAGCATTACGCCCAAAAAGCGGGGCTTTTTGTTGCCCAACGTTTCCAGGTGACTAAGCACGGATAGATATAAGGTTTATAACTCGCAGGCGGAAATATTTTAAAAACAGTCCTTTACGCGGTGAATATGACACTAGACTTCAACTCAAGCGGCCCTGTTCCGCTTCCGACGAGCCTGAGTCGATTCACCGCTGCCAAAGCCTTTCAGGTTCGTCGCCAAATTGATGTATCGAGGGTTTTATGGGTATCGCTGCCAGCGAACTGTGCCGTTATGTGATCCGTCCAACCTTGATCTACCTTGGACGCCATAGCGCAACCGCCGAATCCCTGCTGCTTGGCATTGCCGCCAGCCAGTCAGCCCTTGGTTCCGCCCTGCATGACCGCCGTGGACACGGCCTGTACCGAATCGCCGAACCCCGCCACCAGGCACTCTGGGACCATTACCTGGCACTCGACCCGGAACGTGCGAGCCTGGTTCGAGGCCTGGCGAGCCAGCATGCTTTCCTCAGCGGCCCGCACCTGGAATTGACCGTCAACCTGCGTTACGCCACCGCCATTGCCTGGCTGCTGGTCGAAGAACAGAACACTCCCCTCCCCGAAGCAGACGACCTGCTGGGCATGGCGCGAATCTGGCGCCAGACCTTCCAGCCCCAGGGTCGCCTGCGAGACTTCACCTGCGCCTGGCAAACTTGTGTATCACCGCTGAATCAGGTCGCCTGCTGAAACCTCTGGATGCAAAGATCGCTCAACTGGCAGCGAATCTGGTCGGATTGTCCTACAAAACCGCTCTAAATCAAGCATTACAGCCTATGGCGCTGGGACGAAAATGTTGGTAATTTTCGCCCCGGTGATCACCAGGAGTTCTAATAATGAAAAAAGTAATGCTCAAAACCACCATTAGCCTCGCCGTTGCCTTGGCATCCACCCAGATCTTCGCCAGTGGTTTTGCCCTCAACGAACAAAGCATCAGCGGGATGGGGACAGGTTTTGCCGGGCGATCTTCTGCTGCCGACGACGCATCCACCGTATTTGGCAACCCTGCCGGCATGTCTCGCCTCAAGCGCGAACAAGTAACCGGCGGCGCTGCATTCATCGACGCGCACGCTGACATCAGCGATGCCAGCTCGTCGAATGGCGGCACCAACAAGGGCGACATGGTCCCTTTCATGGGCGTGCCTATGGGTTACTACGTCAAGCCACTCGATGACCAGTGGGCAGTCGGTTTCGGCGTCTACGCTCCCTTCGGCCTGGTGACCGACTATGAGAACGGCTTCGCCGGCCGTTACTTCGGCAGCAAGAGCGAAGTCACGATCGTGACCCTGCAGCCAACCGTCAGCTACGCCTTTAACGACAAGGTGTCGATCGGTTTCGGTCCGACGATCAACCGCATCGACGGCAAGCTGGAATCGAATCTGTCGCTGAGCCCGAACCCAGCCGCACCGGACGGTGAAGTCAAAATCAAGGGTGACGACACTGCGCTGGGCTACAACATCGGTATTCTGGTGCAAGCCACCGACTCCACTCGCGTCGGCCTGACCTATCACTCGAAAGTGAAGTACAAGCTCGAGGGTGACACCAAGGTCAACTACGTCGGCCTCGCTGCCCTGCGTCAGAGCCCGAACCAGAAGTACGACGCTTCGCTGGACATCACCACGCCTGAGTCGGTGGACTTCTCGGTCACGCATCAACTGGACGACCAGTGGACCCTCTACGCAGGCAGCACCTGGACTCGCTGGAGCCGCCTGAAAGAAATCACCGTCGAGAACAGTGGTGTGCCTGCTGCTTTGAACCCAGCGTTTGGCACCATCACCGAAGAACAGAACTGGCACGACACTTGGGCTCACGCCATCGGTGCTTCGTATCAGCTGAACAAGCAATGGGTGTTGCGTACCGGCCTGTCGGTCGACCAGTCGCCGACCAACAACGAAAATCGCTCCCCACGCATTCCAACGGGCGATCGCACGATCTTCAGCCTGGGCGCCGGCTGGAGCCCGACCGACGACCTGACCATCGACGTGGCGTACTCGTACCTGCGTGAAGAGTCGGTCAAGGTCAACGACAACAACGGCCGCCAGGCCTACAGCTCCAAGTATGAAAACTGGGCGAACGGTTTCGGTGTCGGTGCGACCTACCGCTTCTGATGACCTGCGGCGAGCCTGAACCCTTCGCCTGACACCAAAAAGCCCCGCCCTCTTGTACAGAGGCGGGGCTTTTTAATTTCCACGCATGAGATCAGGCTGGCCGGAAGGCCGTCATCGCCAGCAAGCCGGCTCCTACAGTTTTGCGTTATCCATGTGAGCGTCGATCAGGGCGCTGAAGCCAACGGCGGCGAAGCCAGCGCTTTTTCCACCGCTTCAATGAACTCAGGATCATCGGGCTTGGTCAGGCTGGAGAAACTGGCGATCACCTTGCCCTGGCGATCGACCACGTACTTGTAGAAATTCCACTTCGGCGCGCCGCTCTGCTCGGCGAGCACCTTGAACAGGTTTGTTGCATCGTCGCCCCTGACCTTCTGCGGCTCGGTCATGGTGAAGGTCACGCCGTAGTTCACGTAGCAGACCTTGGCCGTCTCGGCGCCATCCTTGGACTCCTGCTTGAAGTCATTGGACGGCACACCGATCACCTCCAGCCCCTGCTCCTTATACCGCTGATTGAGCGCCTCAAGGCTTTTGAACTGCGGGGCAAAACCACAGAAGCTTGCAGTATTGACCACCACCAGCGGCTTGCCGGCGAAGCGCTGGCACAGGCCAATGGATTCATTGGCGCGCAACTTGGGCAACGAGCCCTGCAGCAACGCCGGGCACTCGGCCGACTGGGCCAATCCGGTAAAGGCTACCAGTAACGCGGGAACCGCCAGCCAGCGCATCAGCATATCGGTACTTCCTTGAGAGTTCGTGTTTGGTCGACGTTACTCGCCCTCACTTCCCGCCTGCAAGCCTTTAGCATGCCCCCAGGCCCAGCTGCATCAGCGCCAACCCGCCCTGATGCCAGCCCCACCATGCCAGCGCCAGCAGCAAGGCGCAGACGGCAGCCACCATGATCCGTGGCCACAGGCTGTTCATGTCGCACTCATCTGGGTTTGCAGGCGCGCCACCGGCCGCTCACGCACGGGCCAGTTCAGGGCTGCAGCCATCAGGCTCAAGAGAATCGCCACCTGCCAGATCAAATCGTAGCTCCCCGTCCGGTCATACACCACCCCGCCCAGCCAGCCACCGAGAAACGACCCGAGCTGGTGAAACAGGAACACTATCCCACCGAGCATGGACAAGTTTCGTACACCGAACAAGGTGGCCACGGTGCCGTTGGTCAAGGGCACGGTCGACAACCACAGCAATCCCATGGCCATCCCGAACAGGTAAGCGCTGGTGGTGGTCACTGGCGCCCACAGGAACAGCGCGATCACCACTGCGCGCAACAAGTACAGGGCAGTGAGCAAGCGCGGCTTGGACATGCGCCCGCCGAGCCAGCCGGCGGTATAGGTGCCGAAGATGTTGAACAGGCCGATCAGCGCCAGCACGGTGGTGCCGACTGTCGCCGGCAAATGCTGATCCACCAGGTAGGCCGGCAGGTGCACGCCAATGAACACCACCTGGAACCCACAGACAAAAAAACCGAACGCCAGCAGCCAGAATCCCGAATGGGAACAGGCCTCTTTCAGCGCTTCAGAGAGGGTTTGTTCGTGGCCGAGTACCGGCAGCGGCTTGTCCTTGAGCATGCCCACCAGCGGCACGATCAGCGCCACCAGCACGCCCAGCGCCAGCAATGCCGCGGACCAGCCGAGCCAGCCGATCAACCCCAGCGTGCCCGGCAGCATCGCGAACTGGCCGAACGAACCGGCGGCGCTGGCGATGCCCATGCCCATGCTGCGTTTTTCCGGCGGCACCGCGCGCCCGACCACGCCGAGGATCACCGAGAAGGAGGTGCCGGACAGGCCGATCCCGATCAGCAGGCCGGCGCTCAGGGACAAGGTCCCCGGCGAGTCGGAAAGCCCCATGCACACTAGGCCTGCCGCGTACAGGACACCGCCGACCAGCACCACTTTCGCCGCGCCAAAACGGTCGGCCAAGGCACCGGTGAACGGTTGCGCCAGGCCCCAGATCAGGTTCTGCAGAGCGATGGCAAAGGCAAAGACCTCACGCCCCCAGCCGAACTCGGCGCTCATCGGTGCCAGGAACAGCCCGAAACCGTGCCGCACTCCCAGGGACAACGCCAGGATCAGCGCACTGCCCACCAACACCCAACCGCACGTACGCCACATCGATGTCATTCTTGTTCTCCAGTCGCGGGTATATACCCGCTTATGATCGAGCGAACCGGCCTCATGCCAGTTCGTCCAGCAATTTGAGTAACGTTTCGCGTTTTTCGGCCCCCAGGCGATCGATCAATCGCTGTTGCGCTGCCTCCCAGGCTGGCAAAGCGGCTTTGAGGCGCTCGGCGCCCGCTTCGGTCAGCTGGACGATGCGATTGCGCATGTCCTCGCCCTCGACCAGCATCACCAGGCCTTCACCTTCCAGCACCCGCAAATTGCGTCCCAGGGTACTGCGATCCAGCCCCATGGCCTCGGCCAGGGTGGAAATACTCGGTTGGTCCAGGCGCTGCAGATTGCACAGCAAAGAATACTGGGCAACGTTGATTCCGAAGCCATCGAGAGCGCCGTCGTAATGCCTGCTGACGCCACGGGCGGCGCGACGCAGGTTGATACATAAACATTGGGAGTCGAGCATGATGCGTGTATATACCCGTGGTTAGATGAGTGCAAGTCCTGCGAGCATCGCAACTTCCAGCAATTCCAGCAACGCCCCCGCCGTGTCCCCCGTCGTGCCACCCAATCGACGCCGCATCACCTGCCTCAGCCAGACAAAAATCAATGCCGCCAGCAGCAACGCCCAAACACCGTCGAGGCCGGCGATCAGCACACACAACAGGCTGCTTGCCGCCAACACCTGCTTGCCCGCCAGGCGCGGAAGATGATCGGCCAGGGCCTGCCCCAAACCGCCGGGACGTACGTAAGGCGTGGTGAGGAACAATCCCAGTAACGCGCTGCGGCTGATCAAGGGAACAATGATCAGGGCCAGCGCCTGCTGTTGCTCGATCAGCGCAACCAGGGCGGCAAATTTCAACAGCATCACCAACACCAGTGTGACCACTGCAATCGGCCCGCTGCGTGGATCCTTCATGATCGTCAACGTGCGCTCACGATCACCGAATCCGCCAAGCCAGGCATCAGCGCTATCGGCCAGGCCGTCCAGGTGCAGCGCGCCGCTGAGCAGCACCCACACCGCCAGCAACACTGCCGCGTGAAGCAACAATGGCGTACCCAGCAACAGCCAGTTCAACACCCACAGCATCGCGCCGAACAGCAAACCCACCAGCGGATAAAACAGCAGCGAGCGCCCCAGTTCTTCAGGCGTCGGCATGCCCGGCAAGCGAATCGGCAGGCTGCTCAGGAATTGCAGGGCGATCCAGAATGGCAACATGTTCAGCGCACTTCCCTTAATACGCCATCGGGCTCGACCGCCAGCGAGAACAGCGCCCCATGCGCCACTTCAACATTGAGCAGTTGCTCCCTCGGCAAACCGCGGGCATGGGCCAGCAACAATCGCATGACCCCACCATGACTGATCAGCAGCACACGTTCCCCGGCGTACGCCGCCTGCAAACGCGCCACTGCCGCCAGCACCCGCGCGGAAAAGTCCGTGAGCGGCTCGCCTTCCGGTGGAGTGAAGGCATAAGGATCAGCCCAGAACAAACCCAGATCCTCGGCGTCGGTCTCCATCAGCGCCGCAGCGCTCTGCCCTTCCCAGGCACCGAAGTGCAGTTCTTGCAGGTTGCTGTCCAGCTCGATCGGCAGCCCCGATTGCACCGCCAGCTCTTCGGCGAACCGGGCACAACGCTGCAACGGCGAACTGACCAGGCGATCCCAAGGTCCCTGCTCCGCCACCGCCGCGCGCATCTGCGCCCAGCCCTTGTCCGTCAGCGCGTCGTCGAGGCTGCCACGCAAGCCGCCGCCGAGTTCGGTTTCACCGTGGCGCAACAGGTCCAGGTGCAAGATCATGCCGGACGGTCCGCCACCGCTGCCTCGGCGAACGTCGCCATCTGCCCGTGCAGGTCACAGGCCAGACGCAGCAATGGCACCGCCAACGCCGCGCCACTGCCCTCGCCCAAGCGCAAGCCGAGGTCCAGCAAGGGCTCGGCATTCAGGGTTTCCAGCACATGGCGATGCCCCGGCTCAGCCCCGCGATGACCGAACAACAGCCATGGGCGGCACGATGGATTCAAGCGCACCGCCACCAACGCCGCGACGCTGCAAATGAACCCGTCCACCAATACCGCGATGCCTTGCTGGGCGCATGCCAGGTAGGCGCCGACCAGTGCCGCAACCTCAAAACCACCGAGATTGAACAGGGTTTGCAGCGCATCGCCACGCTGAGCGCCGTGCAAGGCCAGCGCGCGTTCGATCACTCGGGCTTTATGACTGACCCCCGACGCATCCAGCCCCGTCCCCGGCCCGGCCAGGTGCACCACCGGACAATCAAGCAAGGCACAGGCCAGGGCGCTGGCCGCCGTGGTGTTGCCGATGCCCATTTCGCCACCGATGAACAGTTGCGCGCCCATGGCGACGGCCCGCTGCACGCTGTCGCGGCCGGCCTGCAAGGCACGCTCACCCTGAGCCACGGTCATCGCCGGAGCCTGGGCGAAATTCGCCGTACCCGGACCGATGTTCAAGTGACGCACACCCGCCAGGTTCAATGACGGCGTGATGGTGCCAAGATCGACCACCTCCAGGGAGGCGCCCAACTGCCGCGCCAATACGCTGATCGCCGCACCGCCGCTGACGAAGTTTTGCAGCATCTGTCCGGTGACTTCCTGTGGATAGGCCGACACACCCTCGGCCACTACACCATGGTCACCGGCAAAAATCGCGATCCACAATCGCTCCAGAGTCGGCTTGACCTGCCCCTGCAGCCCGGCCAGTTGCACCGCCACCGTCTCAAGCTGGCCGAGGGAACCAGCCGGTTTGGTCAGTTGCTGTTGACGGGCTTGCGCCTGTTCGACAGCCTGGGCGTCGATCGGTCGGCACGGGTTCAGCCACCAGGAGGGGTTCATAACGCAGTTCCTTTCAAAGTCAGGGGCAGGCCGGCGACGGTCAGGATGACGCGCTGACAACGCTCGGCCAGGGCTTGATGCAGCCAACCGGCTTCATCGACATAGCGGCGAGTCAATTCGCCCAGGGGCACGACACCCATTCCGGTCTCGTTGCTGACAAAAATGATTTCACCCGGCAACGACGCCAGGCATTCGAGCAAGGCTTCGCGCTCGGCGTTCAGGCGTTCGGCATCGTCAAGCATCAGCAGGTTGGTCAGCCACAGCGTCAGGCAGTCCACCAGCAGGCAGCGCTCAGCGCTGGCGGTTTCACGCAGGACGCGGGCCAGTTCCAGCGGCTCTTCGATCAGCGCCCATTCGGCCGGACGGCGGGCGCGATGATGGGCCACGCGCTCATTCATTTCGCCGTCCAGGGGTTGGCTGGTGGCGATGTAGGTCACCTGGAGCCGACTGTCGGTTGCCAGTTTTTCAGCCAGGCGACTCTTGCCGGAGCGGGCGCCGCCGAGGATCAGTTGGAGCATGGTTCATTCCTGTAAATGTGCAGTGAGGCCACTGCAGTCTTCGCGAGCAGGCTCGCTCCCACAATGGAACGCGGTCAACTGCCAACTCAAATCCCGCAGAGCTCACGCAGCAGCCCGGTATCCAGATGCTTCTCCACCAGATCCGCCAACCGCTCGATATCCCGTTCACGCAACCCGTGGTAATCCACGTCCTGCACATCCTGCAGTCCCGCCCAACGCAACAGCGCACTGCACGCCGCCGCAGACTCGAACAGGCCATGCAGGTAGGTGCCGATAATCTGTCCGTCAACACTCTGCGCGCCATCGCAGCGGCCATCGTCCAGCTGCACGGCAGCGTTTTCCAGGGCCGGGCCGGTGGTGACGCCAGCGTGGATTTCATAACCGCTGACTTCAGCATTCTCCAGCGCCAGGCGCCCGCGTACATTGCGCAGCTGCTTCTCTTCTTCCAACTGCGTTTCAAACGCCAGCAACCCCAGCCCCGCACTCGAACCCGGCGCGCCTTCAAGGCCCAGCGGATCATGCACTTGCTCGCCGAGCATTTGCAGGCCACCGCAAATGCCCAGGACTTTTCCACCGTAGCGCAAATGCCGGGAGATCGCGGTATCCCAGGCGTTGGCGCGCAGGTACGCAAGGTCGCTGCGCACGCTTTTCGAGCCCGGCAGGATGATCAGGTCGGCTGGCGGAATCGCCTGGCCGGGGCCGATGAATTGCAGGTCCACTTGCGGGTGCAGGCGCAGCGGATCGAAATCGGTGTGGTTGCTGATGCGCGGCAGTACCGGCACCACCACTTTCAACACGTGCCCGGCCTTGTCGGCCTGGCGCTGGTCGATGCCGTCCTCGGCCTCCAGGTGCAAGTCCATCACGTACGGCAGCACGCCGATCACCGGTTTGCCGGTGCGTGCCTCAAGCCAGTCGAGACCGGGTTGCAGCAGCGCGATGTCGCCGCGAAAACGGTTGATGATGAAACCTTTGACCCGCGCCTGTTCGCTCGGTGACAGCAGTTCCAGGGTGCCCACCAGATGGGCGAAAACACCCCCGCGATTGATGTCGGCGATCAGTACCACCGGGCAATCCACCGCTTCGGCAAAACCCATGTTGGCGATGTCGCCCGCGCGCAGATTGATCTCGGCCGGCGAGCCCGCGCCTTCGACCATCACCAGCGGATACGCCGCACTCAAGCGCTCATGGGAGGCCAGCACCGCCTGCATGGCGATCGCCTTGTAGTCGTGATAGGCCACGGCGTTCATGGTCGTGACCGCACGTCCATGGATGATCACCTGGGCGCCGGTATCGCTGTTGGGCTTGAGCAGCACCGGGTTCATGTCGGTGTGGGGCTCGAGAAAGGCAGCCTGGGCTTGCACAGCCTGGGCCCGGCCGATTTCGCCACCGTCGGCGGTCACCGCGCTGTTGAGCGCCATGTTCTGCGGCTTGAACGGCACCACGCTGACACCCTGGCGTGTCGCCCAGCGGCACAGGGCCGTCACCAGGGTGCTTTTACCGGCGTCGGAGGTGGTGCCTTGCACCATCAGCGTGGTCATGGGTGTTCCTTGGCGAAGGCGTCCAGCGCCGATTCGAGGCGTGCCCAGTCGGCTTCATCGCCAGGCAGGCCGAAACGCAGGCTGCTGTTGTGGATGAACAGGCGCAGCAGAATGCCGCGCCGGGCCATGAAGTCGTGCAACAGCTCGGCGCGCTCGGTGATCAGCCACTGGAACAAGGCGCAACCGCCCTGGGGTTCGAAGCCGTATTGAGTCAACAGAGTGGCCAGCCGCGCGCTGGCCTCTTCGGCGCGCACCCGCTGGCGCGTGTGCCCTTCGGTGTCGCGCAGGCACGCCTGGCCCAGCACACGGGTCGGCCCGCTGACCGCCCAGGGCCCGACCTGCTCGGCGAGCAACTTGAGCAGCCTGCGCTCCGCCAGGACAAACCCCAGGCGCACCCCGGCCAGGCCGAAAAACTTGCCAAAGGAGCGCAGCACGATCAGACCGACCTGATGGGCAAACGGCGCCACGCTCAGGTGCGGCGTGTTGTCCATGAAGGCCTCATCCACCACCAGCCAGCCACCGCGCGGAGCGAGGCGCGAATGCCAGTCGAGCAGACGCGCGGGCGTCAGGTTCAGCCCCGTCGGGTTGTTCGGGTTGACCACCACCAGCACGTCGAGGCTATCGACGAAGAAGTCGACTTCCTGCTCCAGCACCTCGCGCACAATGTATCCGTTGCGCCGCCACGCCTCGGCATGCTCGGCATAACAGGGCGACAGCACGCCGACCTTGCCCGCCCGGCGCAGGCGCGGCAGCAACTGGATGGCCATCTGCGAGCCGGCCACCGGCAATGCCTGCAGGGTGCCGTAATAGTCGCAGGCCGCCTGCTCCAGGCCGTCATCGGTTTCCGGCAATCGCGCCCAGGCGCGCAGCGGAATGTCCGGCACGGGAAATGGCCAGGGCGCCAGGCCGCTGGACAGGTCGAGCCAATCGGCTTCGTCAATGCCGTAATCGTGCGCCGCCTTGCGCAGTCGTCCGCCGTGCTCAAGCATAAAATTCAGCCCCCACACACATAATCAGCAGCCACAACCATACCCCGCGCTGGACCAGTTGCCAGCCGCGGTCGATGGCGTCGGCATCGGCCGGCACGCCCTCGCCCAACTGAGGCCGCTGATGCAATTCACCGTGATAAATCGCTGGCCCGCCCAACTCGACGCCCAACGCACCAGCACCCGCCGCCATCACCGGGCCGGCATTCGGGCTGTCCCAAGTCGGCCCCTGGGTGCGCCAGCATTTCAACGCCAGGCGAGTCTTGCCCAGCAGCGCATAGGTCAACGCCACCAGGCGCGCAGGAATGTAGTTGAGCACGTCGTCGATCTTCGCCGCCGCCCAGCCGAACCGCTCGAAGCGTTCGTTGCGATAACCCCACATGGCGTCCAGGGTGTTGCTCAAACGATAGAGCACCACGCCCGGCGCCCCGGCCACGGCGAACCAGAACAACGCGGCAAACACTGCGTCGCTGCCATTTTCCAGCACCGATTCGGTGGCGGCACGGGCGACGGCGGTTTCATCCAGATCACTGGTTTTGCGGCTGACCAGATAACTCACCCGTTGGCGCGCTTCTTCAAGATTATTGCTGCGCAAGGCCTTGGCCACAGGCTCTACATGTTCGCCAAGGCTGCGCATGCCCAAGGCGCAATAGAGGGCGAGGATCTCGACGACCCAGCCGACGTAGGGCGCCCAGGAAAATGCCGTGGCCAACAGGGTCAGCGGCAGGACGGCGATCACCCAAGCGGTGACCCCATGGCTGCGCCAGCCGCGACCGCCGCCATTGAAACGTTGCTCGATGCGCTGGGCAAATCGACCGAACGCCACCAGCGGATGCCAGCGTTTGGGTTCACCCAGCAGCGCATCCAGCGCCACTGCGGCGACACTCAACAACGCCACACTCATTGACTCACTCCCCAATAATTTTCATACAACAGCTCACTCAGCGGACGCGCCTGCGCCCAGCCTTCGAGTGCCAGCATCGGTGCCGGATAAAACGCCTTGACCGGGCCCAGGCAGAGAATTGCCAAGGGCTTGGCACCCGTCGGCAGACCCAGCAGGTCCGCCAGGGCTTGCGGTTCGAACAGCGAGACCCAGCCCATGCCCAACCCTTCGGCACGGGACGCCAGCCAGAGGTTCTGGATCGCGCAGGACAACGAGGCCAGGTCCATCTCCGGCAGGGTACGACGACCGAAGATATGCCGTTCGCGATCGTCCATCAGCGCGGCGACCAGCACCTCCGCGCAATCGTTGATGCCCTCGACCTTGAGTTGCATGAATTCGTCGGTGCGCTCACCGAGGGCCTCGGCGGTGCGCACGCGTTCCTGCTCCACCAGGACCTGGATCTGGCTGCGCAAGGCACGGTCGCTGATGCGGATGAAGCGCCAGGGCTGCATCAGGCCGACACTTGGGGCCTGATGCGCGGCTTCGAGCAGGCGCCGCAGCAACTCGGGCTCGACCGTGCCGCCGGCGAAGTGGCGCATGTCGCGACGCTCGGCGATGGCGCGGTAGACCGCATCGCGTTCGGCCTGGCTGAAGGTGTTGTCAGTCATGGCCTCTTCGCTGCGATGCGGCGCCCCGACAAGCCAGCGCCTACCGGGGTTAGGTGATCAACTGTAGGAGCTGGCTTGCCAGCGAAGGCGGCCTCAAGGTCTGGCGCAAACAACGCGGCAACCGCTTGCGGATTGGACGGAAAATAAAAATGCACGTAAGAGGCCGTCATCCGCCCCTCACGATAAACAGCTTCAGCGCCACGCCCGCCGTTAGGACTCAAGCCCCGGGCAATCGGTGCCAGTTCGGTGGTGGTCAAGGAGTGATGGTAGGTGTGTCCACGCAGCGAACCTTCCGGCAGCTCCACCGCTTGCAAGGCCAATGCAGCGAGGCGCTTCTGCATCACCGCATCGCCCTTCAACAAGCCGACCAGTTCCGCACGCGTACCCTCGACATCGGTCAGCGAATCGAGCAGGTAAAGCATCCCGCCACATTCCGCCAGCAAGGGTTTGCCCGCCGCGTGGTGCGCGCGGATCGCCGCCAACATCGCGGTATTCTGCGACAGCGCCACATGGTGCAACTCCGGATAGCCGCCCGGCAGGTACAGGCTGTCCGCCTCGGGCAAACCCGCGTCACGGATCGGCGAGAAAAATAGCAACTCGGCACCCATCGCCCGCAACACATCCAGGCTGGCCCCGTAGGTAAAGGCAAAGGCTTCGTCACGGGCCACGGCGATACGCACACCAGCCAATAACGGTTCGGCCGCGATCACATCCGGCGCGGCGAACTCCACCGCTGGTGGCAGCGCGACTTCACAGCTGCTGGCCAGGGCATCCGCCGCCGCATCGAGGCGCACGTCCAGGTCATTCAACTCGCTGGCCTGCACCAGGCCAAGGTGGCGACTGGGCAATTCGATGCCGGTCTCCCGGGACAAGGCACCGTACCAGCGCAGGCCTTCGGTCAGGCTGCCTTCGAGCAGTTGCGCATGGCGCAGAGTGCCTACGCGGTTGGCCAGCACGCCGGCAAACGGCAAGTCCGGCTGATAGCGCGCCAGGCCCAGGGCCAGGGCGCCAAAGGTCTGGGCCATGGCGGTGCCGTCGATCACACCGAGCACCGGCACGCCAAAATGCCGCGCCAGGTCGGCACTGGACGGCGTACCGTCGAACAGCCCCATGACGCCTTCGATCAGGATCAGGTCAGCCTCAGCGGCGGCCTCCCACAGCAGGCGACGGCTTTCCTGCTCGCCGACCATCCACATATCCAGTTGATACACCGGCGCACCGCTGGCACGCTCGAGGATCATCGGGTCGAGAAAATCCGGGCCACACTTGAACACCCGCACCTTGCGGCCCTGGTTGCGATGCAATCGGGCCAACGCGGCGGTCACGGTGGTCTTGCCCTGGCCGGAGGCCGGTGCGGCAATCAATACCGCCGGGCAATGACGAGATTGATTCACAGCTCGACGCCTTTTTGCGCTTTGATACCGGCCTGGAAGGCGTGCTTGATCATGCCCATTTCGGTGACGGTGTCCGCCAGCTCGACCATTTCCGGCTTGGCGCCACGACCGGTGACCACCACATGCTGCATGGGCGGGCGCGCCTGCAGATCGCTGAGCACCTGATCGAGATCGAGGTAGCCGTGCTTGAGGGCGATGTTCAGTTCGTCCAGCACCACCAGGCCGATCGATGGATCGCGCAACAATTGCTGCGATACCGCCCAGGCCGCTTCGGCCGCCGCGATGTCGCGCTGGCGATCCTGGGTCTCCCAGGTGAAGCCCTCGCCCATCACATGAAAACGCACCTGCTCGGGGAAACGCCGGAAGAACAGCTCTTCACCGGTGCTGTTGCGCCCCTTGATGAACTGCACCACACCGCACTGCATGCCATGCCCCATGGCACGGGCAAGCATGCCGAACGCCGAGCTGCTCTTGCCTTTGCCGTTGCCGGTCAGCACCAGCAGCAGGCCGCATTCGTTCGGGGAATTGGCGATGCGTTCGTCGATCACGGCCTTTTTGCGCAGCATGCGCGCCAGATGACGTTCGTCACGATCAGGGGTATCAGACATGGGGAGCTCTCCGTTGAGGCAGGATTAACGGCGGGCAGGCACAAGAATAGACGGCAAGAAGCCTGGCATCGCCCACCGTGATGCCGCTTGGATGGATCAGGCCGGTCTCCGGGCTCATGAGCGGCGTGATGCCGGACTGCGCGCCTTCCCGCATCAACGATCGACACAGTGGCTCCAGACGCAGTTTTCACTCATTTACCGTTGCGGGGGCAGCGCCGGGATCGCAGGGCTTCATCGACTGAAGCGCTCAACTCACCGGCTTCCCTGTTTCACTCTGTCGACCCAAAGCCACAGAGCACCTGAAACAAGCGGCGAAGGTTAGAGGGTTGGGGGTGGAGCGTCAATTGAAGACGCGGCGCTGTCGCGAATAACTGCCACCCACCAATAAAGTGACGTCAATCTTGTGCCACACGCCCAGCAGTGATATCAAATAGCCATAAGCCACGGCACAATAACAAGGGTGAACCCCATGCAAGGCATCATCATCAGCAATCCAAATCTGGAATTCCTGCGCCCAGCCCTGGAACGCTGGTTCGACTGTATAGATCGCTATAACGCCGTGCGCGGCGACAACGAGACGCCCTACTGGCTCGACGAAAAGGCCAACCTCGGCCTGTTTTCCGCCGCCGCCTGGATGGCCGAGATGATTACGCTGCAACAATCGCCCACCCGCAAACAGATCGAAGAAGGCGAACGCAACGGCCGCGCCGATCTGTTTATCGCCACGCCCGAAGCCCGCGCCTGGCTGCAGACCACGCAACGCTGGCCCAGGCTCAATAGCCTGAACCTGACCCAGGCCCTGCTGGATATCACCAGCGATGCGAAGAAAATCAGCTACGCCAGCGACCTGAAAATCGGCTGCCTGTTCGTCGCACCGCACAAGAGCCAGCAAGGCGCTACCCCCGAAGAACTCCAGGACACGGTCGATGACCTGCAAAAGGAGCACAGCTGCGCCGTGGCCTGGTATTTCCCCTATGCCTATCGCAAATTACGCAACGAAACCGGTCACTATCACCCCGGCATCGCTGTGCTGCTCAAGGAAGCTCGCGGCTGAGGTTGAACCATCGGGCTGCCGCGCTTCTCTATGAATTAAGTCACTGCATTCATAGGGAAGGTCAGTAATGCGTACGTCTGAGCTGCTTTTCGTTGTTGTGTTAGCGGGAGGGCTCGCCGCCTGTGGCGAATCCGCCCGCTTGCAAGTCACCGACGGCACAGGGCCGTCACCCCGGCTCCCGGAACCCAACAAGACGCTGTTCCCGACAATGAACATCGCCCCGGCCATCGGCTGGGCGGATGGCGCAAAACCCGTGGCGGCCAGCGGCACTCAGGTCGGCGCATTTGCCGAGAACCTCGATCATCCGCGCTGGCTTTACGTGCTGCCCAATGGCGACGTGCTGGTCGCCGAAACCAACGCCCCGCCCAAGCCCGATGACAACAAAGGCATCAAGGGCTGGATCACCAAGAAAGTCATGGGGCGCGCCGGTGCCGCCGTACCGAGCCCAAACCGCATCACGCTGCTGCGCGACAGCGACCACGATGGCGTCGCCGAAACCCGCACGGTGTTCCTGGAAAACCTCAACTCGCCCTTTGGCATGACCCTGGTCGGCAATGACCTGTACGTCGCCGACACCGACCGGCTGTTGCGCTTTCGCTATGAAAACGGTGACACGGCCATCAAGTCACAACCGATCAAAGTCGTCGACCTGCCGGGGGGCACGCTGAATCACCACTGGACCAAGAATGTCATCGCCAGCAAGGACGGCAGCAAGCTGTACGTCACGGTAGGCTCCAACAGCAACGTCGGCGAAAACGGCCTGGACCAGGAGCAAGGCCGCGCGGCAATCTGGGAAGTGGATCGTGCCACCGGCAACCACCGGATCTTCGCCTCGGGCCTGCGCAACCCTAACGGCATGGCCTGGGAGCCAAATAGTGGCGCACTGTGGACAGCGGTCAATGAGCGCGACGAAATCGGCAGCGACCTGGTGCCGGACTACATTACCTCGGTGAAAGATGGCGCCTTCTATGGCTGGCCATTCAGCTATTACGGCCAGCACGTCGATGTGCGCGTCGAGCCGCAAAACCCTGACCTGGTGGCCAAGGCGATTGCCCCGGACTACGCGGTCGGCCCGCACACGGCCTCACTGGGCCTGACGTTTGCCGAAGGCAACACGTTACCGCCGCCGTTCAAGGAAGGCGCTTTCATCGGCCAGCATGGCTCCTGGAACCGCAAGCCGCACAGCGGATACAAAGTGATTTTCGTGCCTTTTAGCGGCGGTAAACCAAGCGGGCAGCCGGTGGATGTGCTCACCGGTTTTCTCAATGACGAGGAAAAAGCCATGGGCCGGCCGGTGGGTGTGGTGATTGATCAGCAAGGGGATCTGCTGGTGGCCGATGATGTGGGGAACAAGGTGTGGCGGGTGTCGGCCGCGCCATAACCCGCACTTGAAAAACAGGCCGACCGGTCGGCTTTTACTTTTGCGTTTGCGTTTGCGTTTGCGGGGCTTTTGATCTTGATTTTCTTGCCCCCTCACACCCTGAGCCTGTCCGTCAACCTGTGACGACCTCCATCGGAGCCTCTACCAACGTTGATCCATGCCGCATCGAAGCTTGTTGTGGGAGATTGTTTTCTGAGTACATATCCGTTACTGCGGTAACGGCTACTTATGGTTTCGCCCTTACGGCGACTCACTTTTTCAAACGCCGAAAAGTAAGCAAAAGGCTTTGCCGGTATGACTCACCCACTTGGTGCCTCGCTAGGGCTCGGCATGCCCTCTCTCCGGCATTGCTCCGTGGGTCGCCGCGATGGGCCATCGTGGTTAACGGGGCACCCAGATCAAAAACCAAAGCGAGGCGGCCTGACAGCCGACCTGACTTTTGCAGATACCTCCAATCCCCTGTGGGAGCCAGCCTGCTGGCGATGGACGTCAACGATAACGCGCCCTGCCTGGATGAACGCGTTGCCTGGAAGTCCATCGCGAGCAGGCTCGCTCCCACAATGGGATAGCGGACAAACCTGCAATCAGGTCGGCTGTCAGGCCGCCTCGCTTTCGCGTTTGATCTTGATATGGCTTTTGATTTTCTTGCCCCCTCGAGAGGCCGAGTGGAGGTTCTGCGCAGTGGGTAAACCGGCATGGATGCCGGTTTAGCCGCGCTGGGCCATGGATGGCCCATCGCGGCGACCCACGGAGCAGGACCGGAGCGAGGGCATGCCGAGCCTTAGCGAGGCACCGAACGCCAGGGGCAAGAGCCCTTGGTTACTTGGGGCTTTTCCAAGTGACTCGCCGTAAGGGCGAAACCATTAGAGGCCGTTACCGCAGGAATGGATATGTACGCGGTCAACAAAATCCAGGTTGGCTGCTAGGCCGCCATCGCTGGCAAGCCAGCTCCTACAGTGGATCGGGTACATCCGGGCGTGATTGGTTGGTTGTCGGGCCGCCATCGCCGGCAAGCCAGCTCCTACAGTTTGGATCGGGTACAACCGCGAGAGATCAGCGCTTACGGCAAAGGGTAAGCCCATCTCCCAACGGCAACAGCGACAGATCCACCCGCGCGTCATCCTTCAAGGCGCGATTGAGCGCCTGGATCGCGCGGGTATCCTCGCTCTCGGGGTTTTTCTCAAGCACCCGACCACTCCACAGCGTGTTATCGAACACCGCCAGGCCGCCGATACGCAACAGCCGTAGCGCATGCTCCAGATAGACCGGGTAATTGGCCTTGTCGGCATCGATGAACACCAGGTCGAACTGGCCTGGCTCATCCAGCTTGCCAAGGGTTTCCAGTGCGGGAGCCAAACGCAGATCGATTCGCCCGGATACACCAGCCTCCTGCCAATAGCGGCGCGCGGTGGCGTTGTAGTCGCCGGGAATGTCACAGCAGATCAGCAAACCGTCATCCGGCAAGGCCGCCGCCATGCACAGGGCGCTGTAGCCTGTAAACGTGCCGACTTCCAAAACGCGTCGGGCGCCGGTGAGTTTTACCAGCAAGGCGAGAAACTGCCCCTGTTCCGGCGCCACTTGCCAGCGGGCCATGGGCAGCGCCTGGGTTTCGTCACGCAAGCGCTTGAGTACTGGCGTTTCGCGCAAGGAAACATCAAGCAGGTATTGATACAGCGAATCGTCGAGGTTGAGCGTGCGGGCTGTCATGACAATACCCCCTGGCGGTTACGGATTGCGCGCCAGATGCTCGGGTTGCAAAACGCGCTTGGCACTCAGGTAGGCTCTCTGCCAATAAGCCTTGGACAAGCTGTCGAGCTTGACCGTGCCACCGGTAGCCGGTGCGTGGACGAAACGCCCTTCACCGACGTAGATACCGGCATGGCTGACCTGGGAACCGCCATTGGTGGCGAAGAAGATCAGGTCACCGGTTTGCAGGCCTTCCTTGCCAACGCTGGCCGCCTGCATGGAAATCATTTCGCGCGTGGTGCGCGGCAGGGAAATACCGGCTACATCCCGGTAAACGTAGCCAATCAGCCCACTGCAGTCGAATCCGGAGTCCGGCGTATTGCCGCCCCAGCGATAAGGCGTGCCGACCAGCCCCAACGCGCGAAACAGCACATCTTCCGCTTCCGGAGAAAAAGCCTGGGAGGGACCGAACACGATGGGTGCGCGAACCACCGGCGCAGGTGGCGGCGTTCGGCTGGCGCAAGCACTGAGCAGCGCTGCGAACAGCATGATTGTGAGGCGGGCCGACATCGTCATAGCAGAGCATCCTGATCAGGCTGCGGCTTTTTCTGCGCGAGTGCAGAAAAGAAAACCGCCTGCGGAGTACGCAGGCGGTTTGCCATCATTCATGGATCAGAATTTTAGCGCTTATATGGCAAACTTCAAGTAAGACTTTAAGTTCGCCTTACGAAAAGTACGCTTACTTGCGAGCGGTTACGATTGGAGCCGCTGCAGGCGCCATGGCGAGTGCACGCTTGGCTTCGATGAAGGTCTTGCTCCAGTAGCTGTCGCCCAGGCTGTCGATGCGCACACCACCGCTACGGCGGCTGCTGGAGTGGATGAACTGGTTGTCACCCAGGTAGATACCGGCGTGACTGACGCGACCGCGGCGACCATTGGTGGCGAAGAACAGCAGGTCACCTGGCTCAAGTTTGCTGCGCGAGACCAGCGGTGCATCCACGTTGATCATTTCGCGAGTGGAGCGTGGCAGGTTCATGCCCGCTTCTTCACGGAACAGATAACCGATGAAACCGCTGCAATCGAAGCCGGCTTCAGAGGTACCGCCGAAACGGTAACGGGTACCGATCAGGGACATGCCGCGTTCGAGGATGCTGTCGGCCAGAACCGGAAGCTGGTACGCCTTGCCGTTGGCGAAGCTGGCCAGTTCTTTCTCGGTGGCCGCTTCTTCCTGTTCAAGCGCTTGCTGATAAAGCGCGGAAGACTGGGCGGTAACGGAATTTTTAACCTGCTGTTGTTGCGCTTGCTCGGACACTGGCGTGTGGGCAGCGCAACCGAACAACAGGGTAACGAGTGCGAGGGGCACGAGGGGTGCAAAGCGATTTAGCATGGGCACGACCGTGGCTGATTAGTGTCAAGAAGCCGAGACTATGCCCGCTATCATCCTCATTTGCAAATTCAATCGAACTTTTTGTGACTTCTTGGTTTCTCGATAACATCTAAGCGCTAAAGCCCATTCTAGACACTTACGCAACCTGCACACCGCAGGAAAGCGGATTTTCTGGCGCCCAAAATATGCCGAAAATCGACGCAAGCCTCGAATTTACCAGGGTTGGCTACCAGCCCAGCGTCTCTTTGAGAAACGGGATGGTCAGCTTGCGCTGAGCTTGAAGAGAGGCCTGGTCGAGTTGCTCAAGCAGTTCGAACAGCGCGCTCATGCTGCGTGTACCGCGGGTGAGGATAAAGTGCCCGACTTCGTCGGTCAGGTGCAGGCCGCGACGTGACGCTCGCAGTTGCAGGGCGCGCAATTTGTCTTCGTCAGAGAGTGGGCGCATCTGGAATATCAGCGCCAGGGTCAGGCGCGACTTGAGGTCGGCCAGTTTTACCGGCAGCTCGCGCGGCGAAGTCGATGCGGCGATCAGCAGGCGCCGACCACTGTCACGCAGCCGGTTGAACAGGTGGAACAACGCCTCCTCCCAGTCAGCCTTGCCGGCCACCGCCTGCAGGTCATCCAGACAGACCAGTTCGTATTGCTCGAGGTTGTCGAGAATTTCGATGCCACGATCCATCAACTCGGCCAGCGGCAGGTAAACCGCCGGTTCGCCCATCTGTTCGAAACGCAGGCACGCGGCCTGCAACAGATGCGTGCGCCCTACCCCGTGCTTGCCCCACAGGTAAATCAGGCTTTCGGTCCAGCCGGCGTCGGCTTCGCACAGACGTTCGACATAGCCGAGTGCAGCGGCATTGGCGCCTGGGTAGTAGTTGATGAAGGTGGCGTCGTCACGCAGACGCACACCTAGGGGCAGCTGAATCGGTTTCATGCTGACTGAACAGTTCCAAAGGAACCGTTAGTGGCCTCTGTGTAAAGTTTGCGAAGTTTATACCCGTGGGGCCGACCGCACAATGCGACAGACCACAAGCAAAATCAAAGGTTTGCGTTAGCGCACCGGTTTTATGACAGATTCTTTGGCGCTGCGGGCAGCCGGCCGGGGTCGAATCGGGCTGCCCGTGGCCCCCTCTAAAGCTCGGGATCGTCAACACCACTGTACATACCAGAATCCTTATACAAATCATGCACATGACGCAGCAGCACCATGATCACCGCCGCCACGGGCAACGCCAGCAATACACCCGTAAACCCGAACAGCTCGCCGCCGGCCAGAATCGCGAAGATCACCGCCACCGGGTGCAGTCCGATGCGGTCGCCCACCAGCAATGGCGTCAGCACCATGCCCTCCAGCGCCTGACCGACCATGAACACCGCGACGATGCCCATCATCGGATACAACTCGCCGCCAAACTGGAACAGGCCGGCAATCAGCGCCGCGCCAATGCCAATGATGAAGCCCATGTACGGCACGATCGCCGCCAGCCCGGCAATCATGCCGATCAACAGGCCCAACTCCAGACCCACCAGCATCAAGCCCGCAGCATAGATCACGCCCAAGGCGACCATCACCAGCAATTGCCCGCGGACGAAGGCGCCGAGCACTTCATGGCACTCTCCGGCCAGTGACACCGCCTGCTCTTCGCGATCGCGCGGCAACAGACTGCGGACTTTGGCCACCATCAGGTCCCAGTCGCGCAGCAGGTAGAAACTCACCACCGGAATCAGCACCAGATTGGCCAGCCAGCCAATCAACGCCAAGCCCGAGGCGGTCGCCTGGCTCAGCACCACGCCGACGATGTCGGTGGTCTGGCCCATGTGCTCGCTGATCGCCGCCTTGAGCTTGTCGAACTTCCAGAAGCCCTCCGACAAGCCAAACTTCGACTGCGCCCAAGGCAATGCCGTGTGCTGCAGCCAATCAAGCATCTGCGGCGCCAGCTCATACAAGCGAAACAGTTGCTTGGCGAGCATCGGCACCAACACCAGCAACAGCGTGGTGAAGATCAGGGTGAACAGGGCAAATACCGCAATCACCCCCCAGGTCCGTGACAGGCCGGCTTTTTCCAGCCGATCCACCAAAGGGTCAAACAGATAGGCCAACAACAACGCCACCAGGAACGGCGTGAGGATCGGGTGCAACAGCCAGACAAACGCGCAGAGCAGAATCACTCCACCCAACCAGAACCAACGCCGCGTATCGGCCATGAACCACTCCATTGCTTCTATATAAGAAAGAAAATCCTACCAGCGGAAACGCAATTGCGGCGTCGGTGCAGGCGCAGGCGCGACTGCAGGGGCCGAACCGCCAGCTACAGGCTGAACGGGTGCCGCTGGCGCCGGCACCGGCTCCGCCGCGACCTCCTGCAACCTGGCCAGCGACAACTGCGCGCGCAATTGATCGGTACTGCCATTGACCCGATAAAGAATCCGGTCGCCGTCGACACTTTGCGGGCGTCCGCCGAAAGGCTCCAGCAAGCGCCCAAGGGTCGCATAACGCTCCAGGTTCATACCTTGGACTTCCAGCAGCTGCGCGGACGAGGCCCCTGGCTTGGCGACGAATCGCGGCGCCAGTCGCTGGTTCACCGCCAGCATCACCGCGTCTGCCAAAGCAGCCTGATCGGCTCCCTGGGCACTGCCGGCCTCTTTCTGGTCACCCAGCCACAACTGCCACTTGGCCTGCCACTGGCCACCCTCTTCCCGGGCATGCACCGCCAGCAGGGCGTCGGCATTGTAACGCTGGGATGCGCTGCGCAGGGCCGACGGATCAGCACTTTCCAGATTCGGCGCGGTGGCGACGATTTGTTCGTTCAGGTCCGCCAATGGCAGACGCAGGGGCAAACCACGGTGCTGCGCGGCGCGGCGCAAGGGTGTCGCACCGGCCTGGCCATCGCCCACCAGGCTTGCACCCTCGGTGTAGTCGTTCAACCACCAGCCCAATATCGACGGCCGATTGGCACCCCACATTGCCAGCCCGGCCCGGCGCAAGGCCTGGTCGGTGGTGCCAGGGTCAAAGTCGACTTTCAACACTTCCGGCGGGCCGGCCTCGAAGCCGTACTGGCTGATGATTTGCTGCGGGTCTTTGCGAATCGCCGCCAGCCCCGGATTCTGTGGCGCCTTGGGATCGCCGGTCAGGCGCAAGACCAGCGTATCGAGCGCCCGCTGTGTCGCTTCGTCACGCTCTTGCGGTGACTGGCCGCTGACCGGCTCGCGCACTTGATAAAGGCCTTTGACGGTTTCAGCCTGGCTTACCTGGCTGGCCAGGCCGACCACTGACAAGCAGCCCACAAAAAAGAATTTACAAAAACCCATGGAAGATTCCTGAGGACAAAAGCGGCTGGAACAGACCGCGTGAACACGAACGAGCAAGGCTGTGACCATCGCCCGACGTAAAACATTCACACGCCCTGGGTAAGTTTTCGCACTGTGGTAACGATAGACGGTTAATGACGACAACTTGTGCAGGCGAGCAGGATGTCATCCACGGGAGGCCCTGGCGTTTTTTTTCGGCCGATATGCCCCCTGCCGTCGGCCTGAGGATGGCCGCTGACCGTCAAGCCTGATAAAATCGCGCGCCTTCGCAGACCGGCAACAGCCGGGCACCCTCGAATATCGCGTGAGGCAATCACCTTCGTCGAATTTGGCGGTCCCGCTGGACTCGGTCGTTACAGAAATCCCCCCTAAAGGCCTGGATCATGAGCAAGCAACCCTCCCTGAGCTACAAGGACGCCGGTGTAGACATCGACGCCGGTGAAGCATTGGTCGAACGCATCAAGAGCGTCGCCAAGCGCACTGCGCGCCCGGAAGTCATGGGCGGCCTGGGCGGTTTCGGCGCCCTCTGCGAAATCCCGGCCGGCTACAAGCAGCCCGTGCTGGTTTCCGGTACTGACGGCGTCGGCACCAAGCTGCGCCTGGCATTGAACCTGAACAAGCACGACAGCATCGGCATCGACCTGGTCGCCATGTGCGTGAACGACCTGGTGGTCTGCGGCGCCGAGCCGTTGTTCTTCCTCGACTACTACGCCACCGGCAAACTCAACGTCGAGACCGCGACCCAGGTCGTGACCGGCATCGGCGCTGGCTGCGAACTGTCCGGCTGCTCCCTGGTGGGCGGCGAAACCGCTGAAATGCCTGGCATGTACGAAGGCGAAGACTACGACCTGGCCGGCTTCTGCGTCGGCGTCGTGGAAAAGGCCGAAATCATCGACGGTTCCAAAGTCGCTGCCGGCGATGCCCTGCTCGCCCTGCCGTCTTCCGGCCCGCACTCCAACGGCTACTCGCTGATCCGCAAGATCATCGAAGTGTCCGGTGCCGACATCGAAAACATCCAGCTCGACGGCAAGCCGCTGACCGACCTGCTGATGGCCCCGACCCGTATCTACGTGAAGCCGCTGCTCAAGCTGATCAAGGAAACCGGCGCCGTGAAAGCCATGGCTCACATCACCGGTGGCGGCCTGCTGGACAACATCCCGCGCGTCCTGCCAAAAGGCGCACAAGCGGTGGTTGACGTGGCAAGCTGGACCCGCCCTGCGGTGTTCGACTGGCTGCAGGAAAAAGGCAACGTCGACGAAAACGAAATGCACCGCGTGCTGAACTGCGGCGTAGGCATGGTCATCTGCGTGGCTCAAGAGCACGTGGAAACCGCGCTGAACGTCCTGCGTGAAGCCGGCGAGCAACCGTGGGTCATCGGTCAGATCGCCACCGCTGCCGAAGGCGCTGCCCAGGTTGAACTGAAGAACCTCAAGGCTCACTAATGCCTAACACCTGTGATGTTGTGGTGCTGCTCTCCGGCACCGGCAGTAACTTGCAGGCCTTGATCGACAGCACGCGGACCGGCGACAGCCCGGTCCGCATCGCTGCGGTGATTTCCAACCGCGCCGACGCTTATGGCCTGCAACGCGCCAGGGACGCGGGTATCGACACCCGCACCCTGGATCACAAGGCTTTCGAGGGCCGCGAGGCCTTCGACGCCGCGCTGATCGAACTGATCGACGCCTTCAATCCCAAACTCGTGGTCCTGGCCGGCTTCATGCGCATTCTCAGCGCTGACTTCGTACGCCACTACGCGGGCCGCCTGCTCAATATCCATCCCTCGCTGCTACCCAAATACAAAGGGTTACACACTCATCAGCGCGCGCTGGAAGCCGGTGACGCCGAACATGGCTGCTCCGTGCACTTCGTCACCGAGGAACTCGATGGCGGACCACTGGTCGTACAAGCAGTAATACCGGTAGAGTTGCACGACTCGCCGCAGAGTCTGGCGCAGCGGGTCCATGTGCAGGAACACCTGATCTACCCCATGGCCGTGCGTTGGTTTGCCGAAGGCCGGTTATCCCTCGGCGAACAAGGTGCTTTACTGGATGGACAGTTACTCGCGGCCAGCGGCCACTTGATTCGACCCTAGGAGATTTTATGCGTCGCGCCCTGCTCTTCGCTTGCGCTCTGCTCGCCCTGCCCTTCACACAGGCTGCAGACCTTCAACCTTTCTCCGCCAGCTACACCGCCGACTGGAAGCAGCTGCCCATGAGCGGCACGGCCGAGCGCAGCCTGACCAAGCAAGCCAATGGCGTCTGGAAGCTCAACTTCAAGGCTTCGATGATGATCGCCAGCCTGTCCGAAGAAAGCACCCTGACCGTCGACAAGGACACCCTGCTGCCACAGTCCTACCATTTCGAACGGGGTGGCCTGGGTAAAGCCAAGAAGGCTGACCTGGACTTCGACTGGACTGCCAAGAAGGTTACCGGCACCGATCGTGGCGACGCGGTCAATATTGCCCTCAACCGCGGCATGCTCGACAAATCCACCTACCAGCTGGCACTGCAGCATGACGTAGCCGCCGGCAAGAAAAGCATGAGCTATCAGGTTGTCGATGATGGCGAAGTCGATACCTATGACTTCCGCGTGCTGGGTTCGGAAAAAGTCGAGACCAAGGCTGGCCAGATCGACGCGATCAAGGTCGAGCGCGTGCGCGACCCGACACAAAGCAAGCGCATCACCGTGCTCTGGTTCGCCAAGGATTGGGATTACCTGCTGGTTCGCCTGCAACAGGTCGAGACCGACGGCAAGGAGTACAACATCATGCTCCTGGACGGCACGGTGAACGGCAAGTCGGTTAAAGGCAGCTGAACTGCACCTCTTGAAGAAGCCCCGCACTTGCGGGGTTTTTTTTGAAGATTAAAAAGCAGGAACGCACGACAGGCGCAATGCTCTATACCTTCAAGGTCTTTTTTGATCGAATGACTTTCCCTGCTGCCTGCGAGGTTTCACATGACTGTCACCGTCAACACCGTTTCTGCCGAAGGCTTGCGTCATACCGTCCAGATCGATGACCACGAACTCTATGCCGATGCCCCGCCATCGGCAGGCGGCGAAGGTTCGGCGCCAGAGCCGCACGACTACTTCGATGCCGCACTGGGCGCCTGCAAGGCCCTGACCTTGAAGATGTATGCGAAGAAAAAGGACATTCCGCTGACGGGCGTTGGCGTGGAGGTCAAGCGCGACAACAGCCAGGAGCAAAAAGGCAAATACGTACTCCACGTCAAGCTGACCCTCAAGGGCGTGCTCACCGACGCCCAGCGCGAAGAGCTGCACCGGGTGGCCGATCGCTGCCCGGTGCACAAGCTGATGACCACTTCTGAAGTCAGCATCGAAACCCATCTGGCCGAAGGCGCGTTCAGCCAATAGCGGCAAGGGCTGCGCAAGCGGGTTATGCTCGACCGCATCACCCGCTCAGCCTGGAACGCACCATGAACACTCCGCTCGTGATCCGCCCCCGCGCCGAAGATGTCGAAGGCCAGCCGATTCTTCGCCCGTTGCCATCAGCCAAATGCCGCAATGTCGGGCCCTTCGTGTTTTTCGACCATATGCTCGAAACCCGTTATGCAGCGGGTACCGGCATGAACATCCGCCAGCATCCGCATATTGGTCTCTCCACGCTCACCTACCTCTTTGAAGGCCAGCTGCAGCACAAGGACAGCCTCGGGTCGGACCAGGTGGTCAATGCCGGTGATGTCAGCTGGATGACCGCTGGCAGCGCCATCGCCCATGTCGAGCGCACACCCGAAGCGCTAAAAGACAGCGGCTTTACGATGCACGGTTTGCAGATCTGGCTGGCTTCTCCCAAAGACAAGGAACAGGGGCCAGGACACTACAGCCACCACCCCGCCGCCACACTGCCGGTCAGCGAAAACCTCGGGGTGACGATCCGCATGATCGCAGGCTCGGGCTTTTGCCTGGAATCGCCAGTGCCAGTGCTTTCGCCGACGCTGTATGCCGAAGTGAACCTGCAAACGGCGACGACCCTGCTGATTCCCACCGAGCATGAAGAGCGCGCGCTGTATGTGTTGAGCGGGGACGTGCAGCTCGATGGCGAGCCGATAGAGCCGCATTCACTGGTGGTGTTGCCACCCGGGGAAGAAATGACCTTGTTCGCCGAGAGCGACAGTCATGCGGTGTTGTTCGGTGGTGCGCCGCTGGATGGGCCACGACGGATCAACTGGAATTTCGTGGCGAGCGATCCGGCAGCCATCGATGAAGCGCGTCGGCGCTGGGCGGCCGGGGATTGGCCGACGGTGCCGGGGGAAGTTGAGCGGATCGAACTTCCTTAAGACTTATTGTGAATTTCACATCGCCTTCGCGAGCAAGCCCGCTCCCACAGTTGACCGCATTCCAATGTGGGAGCGGGCTTGCTCGCGAAGAGGGCGGCACTATCGCAATCAGCCCTTGAACACTTCATCCAGTAGATTGTGCATCGACGTGAAGGCCCGAGCAGCGACCTTGGCGTCGTACATCATCATCCCCGGCACGTTCGCATGGGGATCGGTGAACGAGTGGAACGCGCCGCCGTAGCTCAGCAGCTGCCAATCCACGCCAGCGGCGTTCATTTCATCTTCAAACGCCGGCAATTGCTCCTTGGGCACTAACGGATCGGAAGCGCCGTGCAGCACCAGCACCTTGCCCTTGATGTTTTTTGCATCGGCCGGATTCGGTGTGTCCAGCGTGCCATGGAACGACACAGCCGCCTTCACTGGCGCCCCCGTGCGGGCGAATTCCAGTGCGCAGCAACCGCCAAAACAGAAACCGAAGGTCGCCAGCTTCGAGGTATCGACAGCGGCCTCACCCTGGCTTTGCAGCTGCTCGAACGCCACCTGCATGCGCTTGCGCAGCAACGGCCGGTCATTCTTCAACGGCGTCATTGCCGCGCCAGCCTCATCGTTGTTCTGCGGACGAACCGATTGGCCATAGAGATCCGCGATCAACACCACGTAACCCTTGGCCGCGACCGACTTGGCGATCTCCTCGGCCCCGGCGCCAACACCCATCCAGTTCGGCGCCATCAACAGACCCGGACGCGGGCCTTTGTGGTCGGCGTCGAAAGCCAGGCGGCTTTCGTAGGATTGGCCATCAATCTGGTAGACAACAGAACGTACAGTGATTTGGCTCATTTATGACTCCTGATTTTTTTACACCAGAATGAAAAAAACCCGCCGAAGCGGGTTTTTCTACAACCTTGTCAAGCCGACAGTTCAACCAGCAGCTTGTTCAGGCGGCGCACGTAGGCCGCCGGGTCCTTCAAGCTGTCGCCGGCCGCCAGGGCCGCCTGATCGAAGAGGATGTGCGACAGGTCGCCAAAGCGCTCGTCGCTCTGCTCGTTGTCGAGCTTCTCGATCAGAGGGTGAGCAGGGTTGAATTCGAAGATCGGCTTCGAATCCGGAACCTTCTGCCCGCTGGCTTCGAGGATCTGACGCATCTGCAGGCCCAGGTCCTGCTCGCCGATGGCCAGGATCGCCGGGGAATCGGTCAGGCGATGGGATACCCGTACTTCAGCCACGGATTCGCCCAGCGCGGTCTTCAGACGCTCAACCAGGCCTTCCTTGGACTTGGCGACTTCTTCCGCGGCCTTCTTGTCCTCTTCCGAGTCCAGGTTGCCGAGGTCCAGGTCACCGCGCGCCACGTCGACAAAGCTCTTGCCGTCGAAATCGCTCAGGTAGCTCATCAGCCACTCGTCGATACGGTCGGTCAGCAGCAGCACTTCGATGCCTTTCTTGCGGAAGACTTCCAGGTGCGGGCTGTTCTTGACCTGGGCGTAGGTTTCGCCGGTCAGGTAGTAGATCTTGTCCTGACCTTCCTTGGCACGTGCCAGGTACTCGGCCAGGCCGACAACCTGCTCGCCGTCATCACCGTTGGTCGATGCGAAACGCAACAGTCCAGCGATTTTCTCTTTGTTGGCGAAATCTTCTGCCGGGCCTTCTTTCATGACCTGGCCGAAGTTTTTCCAGAAGCCTTTGTATTGCTCTGGCTCGTTCTTCGCCAGTTTTTCCAGCATATCCAGCACGCGCTTGGTCAGCGCCGACTTCATCGAGTCGATGATCGGGTCTTTCTGCAGGATTTCCCGCGACACGTTCAGCGACAAGTCGTTGGAGTCGACCACACCCTTGATGAAGCGCAGGTACAGCGGCAGGAAGGACTCAGCCTGGTCCATGACGAACACGCGCTGCACGTACAGCTTCAGGCCTTTTGGCGCTTCACGCTGGTACAGGTCGAATGGCGCACGGGCCGGCACGTACAGCAGCGAGCTGTATTCCAGCTTGCCTTCGACCTTGTTGTGGCTCCAGCTCAGCGGATTCTCGAAGTCGTGGGCGATGTGCTTGTAGAACTCCTGATATTCCTCGTCCTTGATCTCGGTACGCGGACGGGTCCACAGGGCGCTGGCGCGGTTGACGGTTTCCCACTCAACGGCCGGCTTCTCTTCGCCTTCAGCGGCTGCCACTTCTTTCGGCAACTCGATCGGCAGAGCAATGTGATCGGAGTATTTCTTGATGATGTTGCGCAGGCGCCAGCCATCGGCGAACTCGTCTTCACCGGCTTTCAGGTGCAGGACAATACGCGTGCCACGCTCAGCCTTCTCGATGGTGGCGACTTCGAAATCGCCCTCACCTTTGGACGACCAATGAACGCCTTCGCTGGCATCGCTGCCGGCTCGACGGCTGAATACGTCGACTTTGTCGGCGACGATGAAGGCCGAATAGAAACCAACACCGAACTGACCGATCAGGTGCGAGTCTTTCTTCTGGTCGCCCGTCAGGTGCTTCATGAAGTCGGCGGTACCGGACTTGGCAATGGTGCCCAGGTGGGTGATCGCGTCTTCGCGGCTCATGCCGATGCCGTTGTCTTCGAGGGTGACGGTCTTGGCGTCCTTGTCGAAGCTCACACGGATTTTCAGTTCAGCGCCACCTTCCAGCAATTGTGGCTTGGACAGCGCTTCGAAACGTAATTTGTCTACAGCGTCAGAGGCGTTCGAGATCAGTTCGCGAAGGAAAATTTCCTTGTTGGAATACAGCGAATGGATCATGAGGTGCAGCAGTTGCTTCACCTCGGTCTGGAAGCCCAGGGTTTCCTTTTGAGTTTCCACACTCATGGTCATCAAACTCCAATCAGATGGCAGTGGCCGCGACCTTGAGGGTCGGCGGCGGGTTGTCATCAGAGTTGGGGGCTGTGTTCAGGATTTCAAGGGCTCATCGAGTTTGAAATGCGCTCGGGCCGTGGCGATGGGTTCAGCTTCAGTACTTTGCCAGGCGGTAATCGCCACGTTGGCGACGCGGCGCCCCTGGCGACACACCTGGCAACGGGCCCAGGTATCGCGAAACTGCCCGGCGCGCAGGTAATCGAGGGAGAAGTCGATGATCTTCGGCACGCCCGGCGAACCGGTCGCCACCAGCAAGTGAAACGCGGCCGAGAGTTCCATGAAGCCGGCGATCACGCCGCCATGAATGGCCGGCAATAACGGGTTGCCGATGTTGTCCTTGTTGGCCGGCAGACGAAACAGCAGTTCATCGCCGACCCGCGAGCATTCCACGCCGATCAATCCGGCGTAGGGAATCAGCTTCAACAGCGGCGCGTAATCCCCCTGCTCATGGGCCCGTTGCAGTTGCTCCTTGAATGACTCGCTCACTTCGCACCTCCGGCGATGGCACCTGCAAAACCCTTGGTCCCCTTGATGCCCTTGCCCATGCGCATGAAAGTGCCTACCACGTGGGCAATGGGCTGCTTGGGGTCATCCTGATAGGCAAATCCACGGGCGAATATCACGTCGGTGGTCACCCGATAGCACTGGGCGAAGCCGTAGACATCTTTATGCGGTTCGGCTGCGTGCATGTAGTCGATACGCAGGTCGAGTGTCGGGCAGACTTCGAATTCCGGCAGCACGCAGAGGGTCGACATGCCACAAGCGGTGTCCATCAAGGTAGTCAAGGCACCGCCGTGAATCACGCCACTCTGGGGGTTGCCGACGATCTGCGGGCCGTATGGCAGCACCACGGTGAGCCCTTCGGCACTGGCGCTGTGAACGCGCAACCCGAGAACCTGACAATGTCGCAGCGCCGACAGGAATCGTGTCGCACGCTCAAAAACGGGGTTTTCAGCCATGTTGATAAAGACTCTTGTTTAGTTGGCAGTGAAGTAGAGAGCCAGGTAAAAGTTCCGCATTAGAACAAACTTTTATATCTGAAATAATTTGAGGAACTTAACCATGACACCAAGGCTCTTAAGGCCAGATAGATCTTTTCCACAAGGAGAAACACCCCATGCGTAAGACTTTTGCTATTGCCTTGATGTTGACCGCTTCCCTCGGTCTCGCTGCTTGCGATAAAAAATCCGAGGACAAAGCTCAAGATGCCGCCGAACATGCTGAGCAAGCACAGCAAGACATGAACAAAGCTCAGGATAAAGTGAACGACGCAGCGAAAGAAAACGCCGAAGCCGCCAAAGCTCAGGCTGAATCGAACGAAGCTGCGGCAAAAGAAGCCGCGCCTAAAAACTAAATTGGTTTTTAGCGTGATAAAAGAAAACCCGCCAAGTGCGGGTTTTCTTTTGCGTGCAGCTTTTGTCCGAACGTCAGCGCTAGAGCAAAATCGTTCGAAAAGTCGGACTAATCATCAGCAACAACGAACAGATTAATCCCACCAGCCAGACCAGGCTGCGTTGCCAGGCCAGATCTTTCCAGTAACACAGCAGGTAGAGGACTCGCGCGATGACAAAGATGATCGCCAACGAGTCGATCAACCATCCCGCCGTTTGCGTGGTGTGGGCCATCAACACCCCCACTGCAAACAATATGAAAGCTTCGAAACTGTTCTGATGCGCTGCCAGCGCACGCGCACCCAGTCCCGTGAGTTGCGCCTGCTGCTGGCGTGGCAAGTGATTATTGTAGCCGCCCTGCTCTTTCATGGCCGTGGTCACGGGCATGCGCGCCACGTAAATCAGTACAGCACTGATGAACACGCACCAGAATGGAATACTCATCAAGCGACCTCTTTATTTACCTCGGGCAAAGGCGCCTCTGTAGGGGTATAGACCATGACATCGAGAACGTCGGAGTGAAACTCGCGGCGGTACAGCACAAACACCACGCCGGCACTCATCAACATGAACAACCAGGGGCTGACGAACCAGGCCAGCATGGTCATGCCGAAGTAATAGGAACGCAGGCCGAAGTTGAACTGGTTGGCCGCCATGGAAATAACCCGCGCCGCGCGATTGGCAAAGGCCTTGCGCTCCTGCTCCGACACATGCCGCTCACCGACCATGGGGGCCGAGCCCACCAGGATGGCGGCGAAGTTGTACTGGCGCATGCACCAGCTGAAGGTAAAGAACGCATAGACGAATACCAGCGCCAGGCATAACAACTTGATCTCCGACATCCCCTGGGACGCCTGCTGCACCATCGGGATATCGGCCAGCAACGACACCGCCCTTTCGGACGCCCCGAGCACCGTGAGGATACCGGCCAGGATAATCAGGGTGCTGGAGGCAAAGAACGACGCATTGCGCTCCAGGTTGCCGATCACGCTGGCATCGGCGATGCGGTTGTCGCGCAGCAGCATGCGGCGCATCCAGTCTTCGCGATACAGATGCAGCACGCTGGCCAGGCAAGCGGTGTCACGGCCCTTCCAGGTCGCATAGCGGGTGTAACCGCCCCAGCAGATCACGAACCAGATGGCAGCGAGTATGTGGATCAGGTTGGCTTGGATGAACGACATGCGAGTCCTTTTGATGTGATGACAAAACACTGGGACCTTGTGGGAGCGAGCCTGCTCACGAAAGCGCAAGATCAATCAACATGTGCGTCGAACATGCCGACGCCTTCGCGAGCAGGCTCGCTCCCACATGAGGTCCCAGCAGTCTTTCGACGTTAGCGCAACGCAAAAGACACCGCACTCCAGGTAAAAAAAATGCCCCGTATCGATTGATACGGGGCATTTCTGTTTTTGCTCACCGGCCCGCTCGTGACGGGCTGGTAACGCTTAAGCCAGCGCTTCTTCGCGCTTGCCCAGCAGACGGTCGCACACCACGGCGACCACCAGGGTCATCACCGAAGGCACCAGCCACGCCAGGCCTTGCTCGCTGAGCGGCAGGTGCGACAGTTGAGTCGGCATCCAGTCCGCCAGGCCGGCACCCTTGAGGGCGTCGATCAGGCCAAAGATGAACGACACCAGCATCACCGGACCAACGATGCGGCCTTGTTCATGCCAGAAGTCCTTGCAGAAGCTCAGGGCCACCAGGGCGATGCACGGCGGGTAGATCGCGGTCAGTACCGGGATCGAGAACGCGATCAGCTTGGTCAGGCCCAGGTTGGACACCAGCAGGGAGAACGCTGCGAGGATGATCACCAGGGTCTTGTAGGACAGTGGCAGCACCCGGCTGAAGTACTCGGCGCAGGCACAGGTCAGGCCAACTGCGGTGACCAGGCAGGCCAGCGAGATCAGCACGGCAAGGAAACCGCTGCCCAGGGAGCCGAAGGTGTGCTGCACGTAGGCGTGCAGTACGGCCGCGCCATTGGTGGCACCGGCGGCGACTTCATGGCTGCCCGCACCCAGACGGAACAGGCTGATGTAGACCAGTGCCAGGCCCACGCCGGCAATCAGGCCGGCAATGATCGCGTAACGGGTGATCAACGCCGGCGACTCGACACCGCGAGAGCGGATGGCGTTGACGATAACGATGCCGAACACCAGTGCACCGAGGGTATCCATGGTCAGGTAACCGTTGATGAAGCCCTGGGAGAACGGTGCCGCCACGTATTCAGGCGTTGCATGGCCTATGTCACCCGCTGGCAAGGCGAACGCGGCAATACCGAGCGCAGCCAGGGCGATGATTTTCAGCGGTGCGAGGAAACGTCCGACGGTATCGAGCAAACGACCCGGGTACAGCGAGATGAAGAACACCACCAGGAAGTACACGGAACTGTAGAGGAACAGCGCCAGTGGGCTTTCGCCGGTCAGGGGCGCCAGGCCGACTTCGAACGACACGGTTGCGGTGCGCGGCGTGGCGAACAGTGGGCCGACAGCGAGGTAGCACGCCGCCGCGAGCAGGCCACCGGCGATCTTGCCGATCGGGCTGCTCAGGGCATCCATGGCGCCCCCCACCTTGGCCAGGGCCACGACGGTGACCACGGGCAGGCCGACTGCAGTGATCAGGAAGCCCAGCGCCGCCATCCAGACGTGAGGCCCGGACTGCAAACCGACGATAGGCGGGAAGATGATGTTGCCAGCCCCGACGAACAGGGCAAACGTCATAAAACCAAGTGCCAGGATGTCCTGGCCTTTCAACACTTTCATTAAGGAAATACCACACTACTGAATCGGAATTTAGAGAGGGATTTCCCTATGGGTGAGGGAAATGCTGTCGGTCCGTATGGGACCAACCCTTTTAGCGCGTTGCGGCCTTGTGGGCTGCGGACGCAAAAATGGCGCGTATCCTAACGAATTTGCACGCCAAACGCACTGTTAGGGTGCGATCTATCCGATACGCGACACTTCAATGTCGCGTTTACATACCTAATTTTCTACCTTGGCACAGATCGTTCCCACGCTCTGCGTGGGAACGATCACCCGGAAACGACAAAGGCCACCCGAAGGTGGCCTTTGTTTGGTGAAGCGTCAGTTAAGCACGAGGCTTACTTGACAGCCCAACCCGTCAGCTCGGCCAGGGCCTTGCCGATGTCTGCCAGCGAACGCACGGTTTTAACGCCTGCGTCTTGCAGAGCAGCGAATTTCTCGTCTGCAGTGCCTTTGCCGCCAGAGATGATTGCGCCAGCATGGCCCATGCGCTTGCCCGGAGGAGCAGTCACACCAGCGATGTAGGAAACAACCGGCTTGGTCACGTGTGCCTTGATGTAGGCAGCCGCTTCTTCTTCAGCCGAACCGCCGATCTCACCGATCATTACGATCGCTTCGGTCTTCGGGTCTTCCTGGAACAGCTTCAGGATGTCGATGAAGTTCGAACCCGGGATCGGGTCACCACCGATGCCGACGCAAGTCGACTGACCGAAACCGGCGTCAGTAGTCTGCTTCACAGCTTCGTAGGTCAGGGTGCCGGAACGGGAAACGATACCGACCTTGCCTGGCAAGTGAATGTGACCTGGCATGATGCCGATCTTGCATTCGCCTGGGGTGATCACGCCTGGGCAGTTAGGGCCGATCAGGGTAACACCCAGTTCGTCGCACTTAACTTTAGCGTCCAGCATGTCCAGGGTAGGAATGCCTTCGGTGATGCAGACGATCAGCTTGATGCCGCCGAAAGCAGCTTCCAGGATCGAGTCTTTGCAGAAAGGAGCTGGAACGTAGATCACGCTGGCGGTGGCGCCAGTGGCAGCTACAGCGTCTTTCACGGTGTTGAACACTGGCAGGCCCAGGTGCTCGGTGCCGCCTTTGCCCGGAGTTACGCCACCCACCATCTTGGTGCCGTACTCGATGGCTTGCTGGGTGTGGAAACTACCTTGCGAACCGGTAATACCCTGGCAGATAACTTTGGTGTCTTTATTGATCAGGACGCTCATTATTTGCCCTCCGCAGCTTTGACAACTTGTTGAGCAGCGTCGGTCAGGCTGGTAGCAGCGATGATGTTCAAACCGCTTTCTGCCAGTACTTTAGCGCCCAGCTCAGCGTTGTTGCCTTCAAGGCGAACAACAACCGGGATTTTCACGCCGACTTCTTTCACAGCGCCGATGATGCCTTCGGCAATCATGTCGCAACGAACGATGCCGCCGAAGATGTTGACCAGTACTGCAGCGACGTTGGTGTCGGACAGGATGATCTTGAACGCTTCAGTTACGCGTTCCTTGGTAGCACCGCCGCCCACGTCGAGGAAGTTGGCTGGCTTGCCGCCATGCAGGTTGACGATGTCCATGGTACCCATGGCCAGGCCAGCACCGTTGACCATGCAACCGATGTTGCCTTCCAGCGCTACGTAGTTCAGTTCGAACTTGGCAGCGTGCGCTTCGCGCGGATCGTCTTGCGACGGATCGTGGAAAGTCTTCAGCTTAGGCTGACGGTACATGGCGTTGGCGTCGATGTTGATCTTGGCGTCCAGGCAGTGCAGATCGCCGTCAGCCTTGATCACCAGCGGGTTCACTTCCAGCAGGGCCAGGTCGTGATCCTTGAACAGTTTGGCCAGACCTACGAAGATCTTGGCGAACTGGGCAACTTGCTTGCCTTCCAGACCCAACTGGAATGCCAGCTCGCGACCCTGGAATGGCTGAGCGCCAACCAGTGGATCGATAGTGGCCTTCAGAATTTTTTCTGGAGTGTCGTGAGCGATTTTCTCGATGTCCACGCCACCTTCGGTGGAAGCCATGAACACGATACGACGGCTCGAACGGTCAACGACAGCGCCCAGGTACAGCTCTTTAGCGATATCAGTGCACGATTCAACCAGGATCTTGGTGACTGGCTGGCCATTGGCGTCAGTCTGGTAAGTCACCAGACGCTTGCCCAGCCACTGCTGTGCGAAGGCCTTGGCGTCTTCTTTGCTGCGAACCAGCTTTACGCCGCCCGCTTTACCGCGACCACCGGCGTGGACCTGGGCTTTGACAACCCACTCGCTGCCGCCGATCTTGTCGCAAGCTTCTGCTGCTGCTTCCGGGGTGTCTACTGCATAACCAGTGGAAACTGGCAGGCCGTATTCAGCGAACAGCTGCTTACCCTGATACTCGTGAAGATTCATGCTTTTTACCGTCTTCGTTAGGTACTGCGCATTCGGTGCTGCACTTGTTCAAGTGCCGCACCACCTGTGACTGCTGCTTGCGTAGCCTTTCCGGACAACCGGTGCAGCTACGCAAGACTGCGTCCAGCGGATATTCCGCGGTGAGTCTTGCATGCAAGGCTCACGACGGGCCAAACCGCCGTGGTTTCTTATTGTCTTAACGCTTCTTGCGGTTGGCGATGTGGATGGCGCCGCCATTCACTGCCAAAGCAGCTTCGTGCAAGGCTTCAGACAGGGTCGGATGGGAGAAAACCATCATGCCCAGGTCTTCAGCGCTGGTGCCGAATTCCATACCGATTGCGCCCTGCTGAACCAGTTCTGCGGCGCTTGGGCCGATCACGTGGACGCCCAGTACGCGGTCTGTCTTGGCATCTGCGATGACCTTGACGAAACCACCGGTGTCGTTGGCAGCCATGGCACGGCCAGAGGCTGCAAACGGGAAGGTGCCGACGTTAACTTCAACGCCTTCAGCTTTCAAGGCCTGCTCGGTTTTACCTACCCACGCGATTTCCGGGTGAGTATAAATAACCGAAGGGATCAAATCATAGTTCATCTGGGCCTTGTGGCCCTTGATGCGCTCGACAACCATGATGCCTTCTTCGGACGCCTTGTGCGCCAGCATCATGCCGCGAACCACGTCACCAATGGCGTAGACGCCCGGTACAGTGGTGGCGCAGTGATCATCGACGTGCACGAAACCGCGCTCGTCCAGGGTCACGCCGCAGTCGGCAGCCAGCAGATCAGTGGTCACCGGACGGCGACCAACGGCTACGATCAGCTTGTCGAACGTGATGTTCTGCTCGCCCTTGGCATCGGTGTAGTTCACCACGACTTCGTCGCCGTTCACTTTGGAGCCGGTCACGCGAGCGCCCAACTTGATGTCCAGGCCCTGTTTGGTCAGGGTTTTCAGTGCTTCCTTGGAAACGGCGGCGTCAGCGGCCATCAGGAAGGTGTCCAGGGCTTCCAGGACAGTCACTTCTGCACCCAGACGCGACCAGACCGAACCCAGTTCCAGACCGATCACGCCAGCGCCGATCACGCCCAGACGCTTAGGCACGGTCTGGAATTCCAGTGCGCCAGTCGAATCGACGATCACATTCTGGTCAACCGGAGCTGGCGGAATGTCGATCGGACGCGAACCTGGAGCCAGGATGACGTTCTCGGCCTGGATGATTTCTACCGAACCGTCTGGCTTGGTGACTTCAACTTGCTTGCCGGCCAGCAGCTTGCCGTGACCTTCAATGGAAGTCACACCGTTGGCTTTGAACAGGGTCGCAACGCCAGAGGTCAGGCCTTTGACGATGGTGGCCTTGCGGCCGACCATTGCTGGCACGTCCATGGTCACGCCAGCGTGGTTGATACCGTGGATCGCGAAGCCTTCTTTGGCTTCCTTGTACTTCCACGAGCTGTCCAGCAGGGCCTTGGATGGAATGCAGCCGACGTTCAGGCAGGTACCGCCCAGAGCCAGTTTGCCTTCCTTGTCGGTGTACTTCTCGATGCAGGCGGTCGAAAGGCCAAGCTGAGCGGCCTTGATGGCAGCCACATAGCCGCCAGGGCCAGCGCCGATCACTACTACGTCAAATTTCTGCGACATTCAAAAAATCCTCTTTAGCGAAAAGCTTCAAGCCGCAAGCTGCAAGCCAAGCCGCGGGTTTTCCGCGAGCTCGAGCTTGCAGCTCATGGCTGCTTCTATCAGATATCCAGCAACAGACGAGCCGGATCTTCCAGCAGGTTCTTGATGGTCACCAGGAAAGTCACAGCTTCTTTGCCATCGATCAGACGGTGATCGTAGGACAGTGCCAGGTACATCATCGGACGGATAACGACCTGGCCGTTGATGGCCATCGGACGCTGGATGATGTTGTGCATGCCCAGGATGGCTGCTTGTGGCGGGTTGACGATCGGGGTCGACATCATCGAACCGAAGGTACCGCCGTTGGTGATGGTGAAGGTACCACCGGTCATTTCGTCCATCGACAGTTTGCCGTCGCGGGCTTTCTTGCCGAAGGTGGCGATGCCGCCTTCGATTTCAGCCAGGCTCATCAGTTCGGCGTTACGCAGGACCGGTACAACCAGGCCGCGATCGCTGGAAACTGCAACGCCGACGTCAGCGTAGCCGTGGTAAACGATGTCGCCGCCGTCGATCGACGCGTTGACAGCCGGGAAGCGCTTCAGCGCTTCGGTGGCCGCTTTCACGAAGAACGACATGAAGCCCAGGCGCACGCCGTTGTGGGACTTCTCGAACAGATCCTTGTACTTCGAACGCAGGGCCATGACTTCGGTCATGTCGACTTCGTTGAACGTGGTCAGCATCGCCATGTTCGACTGGGCTTCTACCAGGCGCTTGGCCACGGTAGCGCGAACGCGGGTCATCGGAACGCGCTTCTCGATGCGATCGCCAGCAGCGAATACTGGAGCAGCAGCGGCAGGTGCAGCAGCCTTGGCAGGCGCGGCAGCCGGAGCGGCTTTCTTGGCAGCAACGGCTGCAACCACGTCTTCCTTGGTCACACGGCCGCCTTTGCCGGTGCCGGCAACGGAAGCGATGTTGATGCCGTTTTCTTCAGCCAGCTTGCGGGCAGCCGGTGCAGCAACAGGATCGTCTTCGCCTTCGGCAGCTGGAGCAGCAGCTTGGGCAGCGGCGGCCGGAGCAGCAGCGGCTGGAGCGGCAGCAGCGCCGCCCGCTTCGATGGAGCCCAGGACTTCGTCGGACAGAACGGTGTCGCCTTCGTTCTTGACGATAGCGCCCAGCACGCCGTCAGCGGTAGCCAACACTTCGAGTACGACTTTATCGGTTTCGATGTCGACGATCAGTTCGTCGCGCTTGACCGCGTCGCCCGGTTGTTTGTGCCAGGTGGCAACGGTGCCGTCGGCAACCGATTCCGGGAAAGTGGGGGCTTTGATTTCGATAGCCATTATCTGTGGGTCCTTAAATTCGGTTTCAGGTGCGCGAAGGCGTTAAACAGTAAAGGCGTCTTGCAGCAGTTTTTCCTGCTGCTCGGCGTGCATCGATGCGTAACCGCATGCCGGTGCAGCAGAAGCCTCACGGCCCGCGTACTCGAGTACGAGGGACTTGTTGAGGTTGCTGATGCTGCGACGCATGTGGTGTTGGCTGCAGTACCACGCACCCTGGTTCATCGGCTCTTCCTGACACCACACGGCATGCTTGACGTTGGTGTAAGGCGCCAGGACTTCTTTCAAGTCGTCCTCAGGGAATGGGTACAGCTGCTCGATACGCACGATGGCGATATCGTCACGGCCTTCGGCACGACGTTTTTCCAGCAGGTCGTAGTAGACCTTGCCGCTACACAGGACAACGCGCTCGACCTTTTTCGGGTCTTGGGCGTCGATTTCCGGGATAACGGTCTGGAAGGAACCTTCGGCCAGATCTTCCAGGGTCGAGATGGCCAGCTTGTGGCGCAACAGCGACTTCGGAGTCAGGACTACCAGTGGCTTGCGCAGCGGGCGAATCACCTGACGGCGCAGCAAGTGGTAGATCTGTGCCGGCGTCGTCGGCATGCACACCTGGATGTTGTGCTCGGCGCACAGCTGCAGGTAACGCTCCAGACGAGCCGAGGAGTGCTCCGGCCCCTGACCTTCATAACCGTGCGGCAGCAGCATGGTCAGACCGCACAGACGGCCCCACTTGTGCTCGCCACTGGTGATGAACTGGTCGATTACAACCTGGGCGCCGTTGGCGAAGTCGCCGAACTGGGCTTCCCAGATAACCAGGGCATTTGGCGTGGTGGTCGAGTAACCGTACTCGAACGCCAGCACCGCTTCTTCGGACAGGAACGAGTCGTACAGGTCAAAACGTGGCTGACCGTCGTACAGGTTCTGCAGCGGGATGTAGGTGCCCGCGTCCTTCTGGTTGTGCAACACGGCATGACGGTGCGAGAACGTACCGCGGCCGATGTCCTGGCCAGTCATGCGGATCGGGTGACCTTCGAACGCCAGGGTCGCGTACGCCATGGTTTCAGCGTAACCCCAGTTGATCGGCAGGCCGCCGGCTTGCATCTTCTGACGGTCTTCGTAGATCTTCGCAACCTGGCGCTGAACCACGAAGCCTTCCGGGATTTCCAGCAGCTTGGCGGACAGTTCCTGCAAGGTCTTCAGATCGAAGCGAGTGTCGTGACGCGCGGTCCAGGCGTGGCCCAGATACGGACGCCAGTCCACGAACAACTCTTTGTTCGGCTCTTTGACCAGGCTTTTCACTACGTGCAGACCGTTGTCCAGCGCGTTGCGGTATTCGTCGACCTTGGCCTGAACACGTTCAGCGTCCAACACACCGGCCTGGGTCAGGCGATCGGCGTACAGCTCACGGGTAGTGCGCTGCTTGGTGATCTGCTGATACATGATCGGCTGGGTGCCGCTTGGCTCGTCGGCCTCGTTGTGGCCGCGACGACGGTAGCAGACCAGGTCGATCACGACGTCACGCTTGAACTGCATGCGGTAGTCGATGGCCAGCTGGGTCACGAACAACACGGCTTCCGGATCATCGCCATTCACATGGAGGATCGGCGCCTGGATCATTTTCGCAACGTCGGTCGCGTACTCGGTGGAACGCGAGTCCAGCGGGTTGCTGATGGTGAAACCAACCTGGTTGTTGATCACGATGTGCACGGTACCGCCGGTCTTGAAACCGCGGGTCTGCGACATCTGGAAGGTTTCCATCACCACGCCTTGACCGGCGAATGCCGCGTCACCGTGGATGGAGATCGGCAGGACCTTCTCGCCGGTCAGGTCATTGCGACGGTCCTGGCGGGCGCGAACAGAACCCTCGACCACCGGGGAAACGATTTCCAGGTGGGACGGGTTGAACGCCATGGCCAGGTGAACTTCACCGCCGGTGGTCATTACGTTGGACGAGAAGCCCTGGTGATACTTGACGTCACCGGAACCCAGCTCGACCTTCTTCTTGCCTTCGAACTCGTCGAACAGCTCACGCGGGTTCTTGCCGAAGGTGTTGACCAGCACGTTCAGACGGCCACGGTGGGCCATGCCGATGACGATTTCCTTGGTGCCGTAGGAACCGGAACGCTGGATCAGCTCGTCGAGCATCGGAATCAGGCTCTCGCCACCTTCCAGGCCGAAACGCTTGGTGCCCGGGTATTTGGTGCCCAGGTATTTTTCCAGGCCTTCACCGGCGGTCACGCGCTCGAGCAGGTGGCTCTTGATGTCGGCGGAGTACGTCGGACGGCCACGCACGCTTTCCAGGCGCTGCTGGAACCACTGGCGCTGCTCGGAATCGGTGATGTGCGTGAACTCAGCGCCGATGGTGCGGCAATATGTCTGCTGCAACGCTTCGTGAATTTCGCGTAGGCTCGCTTCCTCTTTGCCGATGAACAGGTCGCCGGCACGGAAGGTCGTATCAAGATCGGCATTGGTCAAGCCGTAATGATTGATCGACAGGTCTGCAGGTGCAGGACGCTGCCACAGCCCCAGCGGGTCAAGCTGGGCTGCCTGGTGGCCACGCATACGGTAGGCCTGGATCAATCGCAGCACTTCAACTTGCTTCTTCTCGTGCTCACTGCTCACGCTGCCGGCGGAAACCGGTTGGGCGCGGCGCTGGTTCTTTGCCAGCAAGACGAAATGATCGCGAATTGTGGAGTGCGAAACATCGGTGGCAGAGTTGCCGTCAGCAGGCAACTTCTGGAAGTAGGTGCGCCACTCTTCTGGCACAGCGTTAGGGTCGTGCAGGTAGAGCTCGTAGAGCTCTTCCACATAGGCAGCGTTACTACCGGATAGGTAGGCGCTGTTCCACATGCGCTGCATCACGCTTTCTTGCATGCTTGGTCACCCTCGGTTAGGGGAACACCACCGGTGTCGACACCGAGCAAACTTGCAGAAGTCCGAATGCAGCGACCAAAACAAGCCACTAGGATCACACTGATAGTCCGGGTACCAGCCCGGATGCCCCTGCTTGTCTCATTTCTTCAAAATAAGAGCCGCAGCCTTTTAGGCTGCTGCTCAGGTTAAAACTACGGCGCCGGTTGAAGCCTGCGCCGCAGCATCTACGGGTACAACAGTCTTACGGGTACTACAGCTGAATCACACGCCGCTGGAGAGCAGCATGTTACGGATGTGACCGATGGCCTTAGTCGGGTTCAGGCCTTTCGGACATACGTTGACGCAGTTCATGATCCCGCGGCAGCGGAATACGCTGAACGGGTCATCCAGCGAAGCCAGACGCTCGGACGTCTTGGTATCACGGCTGTCTGCCAGGAAGCGGTACGCTTGCAGCAGTGCAGCTGGACCCAGGAACTTGTCCGGGTTCCACCAGAAGGACGGGCACGAAGTCGAGCAGCAGGCGCACAGGATGCACTCGTACAGACCATCGAGCTTTTCACGCTCTTCAGGGGACTGCAGGCGCTCGATGGCCGGAGCCGGCGTGTCGTTCTGCAGGTAAGGCTTAACCTTTTCGTATTGCTTGTAGAAGATGCTCATATCGACGACCAGGTCACGGATAACCGGCAAACCTGGCAGAGGACGAACGATCAACTTGTTACCTTTTACAACAGCAGACAGCGGCGTGACGCAGGCCAGGCCGTTTTTGCCGTTGATGTTCATGCCGTCGGAACCGCAAACACCTTCACGGCAAGAGCGACGATAGGAGAAACCTTCGTCCTGCTCTTTGATCAGGGCCAGTACGTCCAGCACCATCAGGTCTTTACCACCGGTATCGACCTGGAATTCCTGCATGAACGGCGCAGCGTCCTGATCAGGGTTGTAACGATAAACACTGACTTGCAACATGGCGGCCACCCTTAATAAGTCCGAATCTTAGGTTCAAAAGTCGGAACAGTCTTCGGCGAGAAGTTCACGGCACGCTTGGCAACGCGCTTCTCACCCGGGAAGTACAGGGTGTGGCACAGCCAGTTTTCGTCGTCACGATCTTCGAAGTCTTCACGGGCGTGAGCGCCGCGGGACTCTTTACGTACTTCGGCAGCGATGGCGGTAGCTTCGGCCACTTCCAGCAGGTTCTGCAGTTCCAGAGCTTCGATACGCGCAGTGTTGAACGCCTGCGACTTGTCGTTGATCTTGACGTTGGCGATGCGCTTGCGCAGGTCAGCCAGCTGGGCAATACCCTTCTGCATGTATTCGCCGGTACGGAATACACCGAAGTAGTTCTGCATGCAGTTTTGCAGCTCGCGACGCAGGGTTGCCACGTCTTCGCCATCGGTACGCTCGTTCAGGGCGGACAGACGCGCCAGGGCCGCAGTGATGTCGGCGTCGGTGGCGTCGTCGTACTCGATACCGTCGGTCAGCGCCTTTTCCAGGTGCAGGCCGGCAGCACGGCCGAAGACCACCAGGTCGAGCAGCGAGTTGCCGCCCAGGCGGTTGGCGCCGTGAACCGATACGCAAGCCACTTCGCCTACAGCGAACAGGCCCGGGATGATGGTGTCTACGCCTTCGGCGTCCTGGGTGATCGCCTGGCCATGAATGTTGGTGGCAACGCCGCCCATCATATAGTGGCAGGTGGGAACAACCGGAACTGGAGCAACAACCGGATCAACGTGAGCAAACGTCTTGGACAGTTCGCAGATGCCAGGCAGACGGCTGTGCAACACTTCCTCGCCCAGGTGGTCGAGCTTGAGCATTACGTGGTCGCCGTTCGGGCCACAGCCGTTACCGGCGATGATCTCTTTAACCATCGAACGGGCAACAACGTCACGACCGGCAAGGTCTTTGGCGTTCGGAGCATAACGCTCCATGAAGCGCTCGCCGTGCTTGTTGATCAGGTATCCACCTTCACCACGGCAACCTTCGGTTACCAGTACACCGGCGCCGGCGATGCCGGTCGGGTGGAACTGCCACATTTCGATGTCTTGTACCGGCACGCCAGCACGCAGGGCCATGCCAACGCCGTCACCGGTGTTGATCAGGGCGTTGGTGGTGGAGGCATAGATACGGCCTGCACCGCCGGTTGCCAGGACAGTAGCCTTGGCACGGATGTAGGTGGTTTCGCCGGTTTCGATGCAGATGGCGATCACGCCGACGAATTCGCCTTGACCGTTCTTCACCAGGTCAACGGCGTAGTACTCGTTCAGGAACGTGGTGCCAGCTTTCAGGTTGCCCTGATAAAGGGTGTGCAGCAGGGCGTGACCGGTACGGTCGGACGCTGCGCAGGTACGGGCAGCCTGGCCGCCTTTACCGTAGTCCTTGGACTGACCGCCGAACGGACGCTGATAGATACGGCCGGTTTCGGTGCGCGAGAACGGCAGACCCATGTGGTCCAGCTCGAAAACGGCAGCCGGGCCTTCCTGACACATGTATTCGATAGCGTCCTGGTCACCGATGTAGTCGGAACCCTTGACGGTATCGTACATGTGCCAGCGCCAGTCATCGTTCGGGTCAGCGGACGCGATGGCGCAGGTGATGCCGCCCTGGGCGGATACAGTGTGCGAACGGGTCGGGAAAACCTTGGTGATTACCGCAGTCTTGTGACCGCCTTGCGCCAGTTGCAGCGCTGCGCGCATGCCGGCACCGCCACCACCAATAATGATGGCGTCGAAAGAAATCGTTGGAATGTTAGCCATGAATCAGATACCCCAGAGAATCTGCACGCCCCAGACGAAGTAAGCGAACATCGCAACGCCGCATACTGCCTGGAACAGGAAACGTATAGCCGTCGCGGACTTGCCGAACGCCATTGGCGTCAGGTAGTCGGTCGCGATGGTCCACATGCCGACCCAGGCGTGAGCGCCCAGAGCAACAAGGGCCAGCAGGCTGAAAATACGCATCCAGTTATTGGCGAACAGTTCATGCCATTGGGCGTACTCGAGGCCAGGGTTGGCCACGACGTATCCGATCAGGAAAATGAAGTAAGCCGCGAGAACGACCGCAGACACACGTTGCGCCATCCAGTCATAGAGGCCCGAACGCGACAGGTTCGTGACGTTAGTTACCATATCCAAACTCCTGCCAGAACGATTACCACCACGGAAACGGCGATAACGATTTTCGAGCCCAGCTTGCCGCCTTCCAGCGTCTCACCGATGCCCATGTCCATGATCAAATGGCGCACACCGGCAACCAGGTGATACAGCAAGGCGGACAGGATGCCCCAAATCACTAGCTTGGCTAGCGGACTGGTCAGACACGCTTTCACCTGACCGAAGCCTTCCTCGGAGCTCAGCGACTTGTCCAATGCATAAAGCATGATGGCAAGGCACACGAAGAGGATGACACCGGAGATACGGTGAAGAATGGACGTGTAAGCAGTGACTGGGAGTTTGATGGTCCTTAGGTCTAGGTTTACAGGTCGTTGGCTTTTCACGGCTTTTTTTTCACACTGAAGAGCCCCTAACAATCAGGGCAAAGTTGTTGGGGAGTGCACTGGTCAGGTAACCACCACCCAGGGAGGCGACCCCCAATAACGCAAGCCCAAAAGCCCTTGGCGGTCGGCTGCCGAGTATAGACAGTTAGGCTACTAATGACAACGCAAAGACCTCACCCAAACAGCTGATTGCACAACGGACATAAAAGGCGTAAATGGCAGGCAATTTCGAGAAAAAAGTACGGTTAAAGCCTTCTGGAGCAAGACTTTAGGCAAATTGACATTCGGATTTATCTCACTATAGTGGTGCGGGCCCTGCGTGGGGGGTCTGTCTGATGATTTCAAGCATAAATAGGAGGCCACATGGCTGACAAAAAAGCGCAGTTGATCATCGAGGGCGCAGCCCCCGTCGAGCTGCCCATTTTAACCGGCACCGTTGGTCCCGATGTTATCGATGTTCGGGGCCTGACGGCCACGGGCCGCTTCACCTTCGACCCAGGTTTCATGTCGACCGCTTCGTGCGAGTCGAAGATCACCTATATTGACGGTGACAACGGCATTTTGTTGCACCGCGGTTACCCGATCGAACAGCTGGCTGAAAAATCGGACTACCTGGAAACCTGCTACCTGCTGCTCAACGGCGAACTGCCGACCGCAGAGCAGAAGGCCCAGTTCGTCAGCACCGTGAAGAACCACACCATGGTTCACGAGCAGTTGAAGACATTCTTCAACGGCTTCCGTCGCGACGCCCACCCGATGGCTGTCATGTGCGGCGTAGTCGGTGCCCTCTCGGCCTTCTACCACGACTCCCTGGACATCAATAACCCGCAGCATCGCGAAATCTCCGCGATCCGCCTGGTTGCCAAGATGCCGACCCTGGCAGCGATGGTTTACAAGTACTCCATGGGCCAACCCATGATGTACCCGCGCAACGACCTGTCGTACGCGGAAAACTTCCTGCACATGATGTTCAACACCCCGTGCGAGATCAAACCGATCAGCCCGGTACTCGCCAAGGCCATGGACCGGATCTTCATCCTCCACGCCGACCACGAGCAGAACGCATCGACCTCCACCGTACGCCTGGCCGGCTCTTCGGGTGCCAACCCGTTCGCCTGTATTGCCGCCGGTATCGCTGCACTGTGGGGCCCTGCCCACGGCGGTGCGAACGAAGCCGTCCTGACCATGCTCGATGAAATCGGCGATGTCTCTAACATCGACAAGTTCATCGCCAAGGCCAAGGACAAGAACGATCCGTTCAAGCTGATGGGCTTCGGTCACCGCGTTTACAAAAACCGCGACCCACGCGCCACCGTGATGAAGCAGACCTGCGACGAAGTATTGAAGGAACTGGGCATCCAGAACGATCCGCAACTCGAACTGGCCATGCGCCTGGAAGAGATCGCCCTGACCGACCCGTACTTCATCGAGCGCTCGCTGTACCCGAACGTCGACTTCTACTCGGGGATCATCCTCAAGGCGATCGGCATTCCAACCAGCATGTTCACCGTGATCTTCGCCCTGGCGCGGACCGTCGGCTGGATCTCCCACTGGAAAGAAATGCTCTCCAGCCCGTACAAGATTGGCCGTCCGCGCCAGCTGTACACCGGCTACGAGTCGCGTGACATCACCAAGCTGGAAGACCGCAAGTAAGATCAGTCTTGCTGTAGCGTGTTGAGTTGTACCGGGAACGGCCTCTATCCATATAGAGGCCGTTTTTGTTTGTGCGCCCTTCCCGCCCTCTTCAAGTATTGCAGTGCCGGCACTATCGCCTTCGCGAGCAGGCTCGCTCCCACATTGAACGCCAGTGAACACACCAATTACTGTGGGAGCGAGCCTGCTCGCGAAGTCGTCAGCCCTGACACCAGACCTCTCAACCTGCAGACAAACAAAAATGCCCCGATCTTTCGACCGGGGCATTTCTGTTTACCGCAATTTACACAAGTAAATCCGAAGCCTTAGTGCGAAACCGCCCCACTCGCCCCCAACCCAGTCTGCGAACGAACAAACTGCGGGAAGAACAGTGCGCGCTCGTTATCAGCCGCAGTCGACTTGTCGGTAATCGAGAAGAACCAGATCCCGACAAAGGCAATGATCATGGAGAACAGCGCCGGGTACTCGTACGGGAAGATCGCCTTCTCGTGATGCAGGATCTGCACCCAGATGGTTGGCCCAAGGATCATCAAGCCCACAGCGCTCACCAGGCCCAACCAGCCGCCAATCATCGCACCGCGAGTGGTCAGCTTTTTCCAGTACATGGAAAGCAGCAGGACCGGGAAGTTGCAGCTCGCCGCGATGGAGAACGCCAGGCCCACCATGAACGCGATGTTCTGGCTTTCGAACAGGATGCCCAGACCGATCGCCAGCACCGCCAGAGCGATGGTGGTGATTTTCGAAACGCGGATCTCGTCCTTCTCGTTGGCCTTGCCCTTCTTGATCACGCTGGCATACAGGTCGTGGGACACCGCCGAGGCACCAGCCAGGGTCAGGCCGGCAACCACTGCCAGAATGGTCGCGAACGCTACCGCCGAGATGAAGCCCAGGAAGATACTGCCGCCCACCGCGTTGGCCAGGTGCACCGCCGCCATGTTGTTACCACCCAACAGCGCGCCAGCCGCATCCTTGAACGCCGGGTTGGTGCTGACCAGCAGGATCGCGCCAAAGCCGATGATGAAGGTCAGGATATAGAAGTAGCCAATGAAGCCGGTTGCGTACAAAACGCTCTTGCGCGCTTCTTTCGCGTCACTCACGGTGAAGAAGCGCATCAGGATGTGTGGCAGGCCGGCGGTACCGAACATCAGTGCCAGGCCAAGGGAGAACGCCGAGATCGGATCTTTCACCAGGCCGCCTGGGCTCATGATCGCTTCGCCTTTGGCGTGAACCTTGATCGCCTCGGAGAACAGCGTGTTGAAGTCAAAGTTGACGTGCTTCATTACCATCAGCGCCATGAACGAGGCACCGGACAGCAACAGCACTGCCTTGATGATCTGCACCCAAGTGGTCGCCAGCATGCCGCCGAACAGCACGTACATGCACATCAGGACACCAACCAGGATCACTGCTACGTGGTAATCCAGACCGAACAGCAACTGGATCAGCTTGCCGGCCCCGACCATTTGCGCGATCAGGTAGAACGCCACCACCACCAACGAACCGCAAGCGGACAGCGAGCGAATCTGGGTTTGCCCAAGGCGGTAGGACGCCACATCGGCGAAGGTGTACTTGCCCAGGTTACGCAGGCGCTCGGCGATCAGGAACAGAATGATCGGCCAGCCCACCAGGAAGCCGATCGAGTAGATCAGGCCATCGTAGCCGGAGGTGAACACCAGCGCGGAAATACCCAGGAAGGATGCCGCGGACATATAGTCACCGGCAATCGCCAGACCGTTCTGGAAGCCGGTGATCTTGCCACCTGCCGCATAATAGTCGGAGGCCGACTTGTTTTTCTTGGAAGCCCAGTAGGTGATGCACAGGGTCGCACCAACGAATGCGACGAACATCAGGATCGCCGATACGTTAAGCGGTTGTTTTTGCACAGCGCCGGTCAGGGCGTCAGCCGCCCAGGCGCCCGGTGCGAAGGCTGCGATGCTCAAAAGAGCCATTAGACGCCGGATCATTGCTGAGCCTCCTTGAGAATCGCATTGTTCAGGTCGTCGAATTCGCCGTTGGCGCGTCGCACGTAGATACCGGTCAGTATGAAAGCCGAAACAATCAGCCCGACACCAATCGGTATGCCCCAGGTAATCGATGACTCAGGGCTGATTTTCGCCCCCAGTACATGCGGACCGTAAGCAATCAAAAGGATGAATCCGGAGTAAAGCCCTAGCATGATCGCCGAAAGAATCCAGGCGAATCGTTCCCTCTTGCTAACCAGCTCCTTGAAGCGCGGGCTGTTTTGAATCGAGAGGTAAATGCTGTCGTTCATTGTTTTTATCCTCGCAGCACAGATTTAGTTGGAACGGTATCCACTCTATGCGGCTGCGGGGCAGGTTCCAGACGACCTTAGTCTTAGAACCACGTGACGTATTTGCCAAAGTCCAGCAAGAATAAATAAATGTGGGAGCGAGCCTGCTCGCGAAGGCGTCAGGTCAGTCGAGATGTTGGTCAACTGACAGACCGCTTCGCGAGCAGGCTCGCTCCCACAGGGTCAAGCGTGCTCTATGTAATTACTTGATCCAGTCAGCCACGCGCTCCGGGTGTTTGGCTACCCAGTCCTTCGCCGCGGCTTCAGGCTTGGCGCCTTCCTGGATCGCCAGCATGACTTCGCCGATTTCGTCTTTCGACGCCCACTGGAAGTTCTTCAGGAACTTGGCCACTTCCGGTGCCTTGGTCGCCAGCTCTTTGCTGCCGATGCTGTTCACGGTTTCAGCCGCGCCATACACGCCTTTCGGGTCTTCCAGGAAACGCAGTTTCCACTTGGCGAACATCCAGTGCGGCACCCAACCGGTGACGGCAATGGATTCGTTCTTCTTCTCGGCACGGGTCAGCTCGGCAATCATGCCGGCGCCGGAACTGGCCTTGAGTTGATAGCCGGTCAGGTCGTAGTCCTTGATTGCCTGTTCGGTCTTGAGCATCACGCCTGAACCGGCGTCGATGCCGACGATGCGTTTCTTGAAGCTGTCATCGGTCTTCAGGTCTTCAAGTGACTTGGCCTTGACGTAGTCCGGAACGATCAAGCCGATCTTGGCGTCCTTGAAGTTCGGCCCGTAGTCGACGACCTGGTCCTTGTTCTTGGTCCAGTAGTCGCCGTGGGTCACTGGCAGCCAGGCCGACAGCATGGCGTCGAGTTTGCCGGTGGCCACGCCCTGCCACATGATCCCGGTGGCGACGGCTTGCAGCTTCACGTCATAATTGAGCTTCTGCTTGATCACTTCAGCGGCCACGTGCGTGGTCGCGACGCTGTCGGACCAGCCGTCAACGTAACCGATGCTCAGGGTCTTGTTCTCGGCATTGGCGAATGTGGAGCCAATCGCAAGCACCAGAGCGGCACCTGCGCCTAAAAGTCGTCGCATCTTCATCGTTACTTCCCCGAAAGTGCTGCGCTCGACGGATGCCGAGTCGCGTCAACGTATAGTTATAGTGCACAGCGCCCCCATCACGCCCCACCCGCAAACTCGTTCGTACATCAGCGGAGTACTGACACTGCGATAATCAACCTGACACAGAGGGTGACCTTCTCTGCCAGCGACCTCGAGCCATCGAGAAACGACATCAGAACGCCATGAGTCATGAGCCGCGCTAACGAAGCGGTCGGTCCGCCCGAACTTTGCATGTCAAAATCATGCAGGCCACCAAGCACGCGACAAATGCAGGTAACATGCGCCGCTTTGCTCCCAGACGGCCTGACCATGCCCGCGACATCCCGCTTTCCTTTTTTTGCCTATCTGTTCGCTTGCCTGCTGGGGCTGTTTGCCCTCGGCGGCTTCTGGTACGGGCTGGGCAAACCGGTGATCCTGCCGGATGCCGCCAGCGCGACGCACAAGCTGCAATGCGCTTCCTACACCCCGTTCGACAAAGACCAGTCACCGTTCGATGTGCCGTTCAAACTGCGCCCCGAGCGCATGGACGCCGACCTCGCGCTGCTGGCCAAAAGTTTCCAATGCATCCGCACCTATTCGATGACCGGCCTCGAAGCCCTGCCCGATCTGGCGCGCAAGCATGGGTTGAAGCTGATGATCGGCGCCTGGATCAACAGCAATCCGGTGGACACTGAAAAAGAAGTGGACCTGCTTATCGCCTCGGCCAATGCCAACGCGGATGTGGTCAGCGCGGTGATCGTCGGCAACGAAACCCTGCTGCGCAAGGAAGTCACCGGCACCCAGCTGGTGAGACTGATCAACAAGGTCAAGCGCCAGGTCAAGCAACCCGTCACCTATGCCGATGTCTGGGAGTTCTGGCTCAAGCACCCGGAAGTCGCGCCAGCCGTGGATTTCCTGACCATCCACTTGCTGCCGTACTGGGAAGATGATCCTTCGAACATCGACGCCGCTCTGCAGCATGTAGCCGAGGTCCGCCAGGTATTCGGCAACAAATTCGCGCCCAAGGACGTGATGATCGGCGAAACCGGCTGGCCGAGCGAAGGCCGCCAGCGTGAAACCGCGCTGCCAAGCCGGGTCAACGAGGCCAAATTCATTCGAGGTTTTGTCGCCATGGCCGAGCAGCAAGGCTGGCACTACAACCTCATCGAAGCCTTCGACCAGCCATGGAAGCGCGCCAGCGAAGGGGCTGTCGGCGGTTACTGGGGACTGTTCGATGCGGACCGGCAGGACAAGGGCGTGCTGGCCGGGCCGGTGTCGAACGTGCCGTTCTGGTCGCAGTGGCTGGTGGTCGGCGGGTTTATCTTCCTTGCCACGCTGATCCTTGGCGGTCGTGTGCGCAGCACGCGCGCCGCGCTGGTGCTGCCGCTGCTGGGAGCCCTGGCCGCTTGTTCACTGGGTGCCTGGGGCGACCTGGCACGGGTCACCACGCGTTTTGCCAGTGAGTGGCTGTGGGTCGCCCTGCTGACCGCCTTGAATGTGTTGGTGCTGGCCCATGCCGCGCTGACGTTGAGCCCACGCACCGGCTGGCGTGGCTGGGCGTTCAATGCCCTGGAACGTCGGGCCGGCTGGATACTGGCAGTGGCAGGCTTTGCCGCTGCGGTGATGATGCTGGAGCTGGTGTTCGACCCGCGTTATCGCAGCTTCCCGAGCGTCGCCTTCATCCTGCCAGCGCTGGTTTACCTGTGCCGCCCGGTGAGGGTGCCGCGCCGGGAGATCGCCCTGCTGACCTTCATCATCGGCGCCGGCATCGCGCCGCAGCTTTTTCGTGAAGGTTTGCAGAACCAGCAGGCCTGGGGCTGGGCGCTGGTGAGCCTGTTGATGGTGGCGGCGTTGTGGCGCAGCTTGCGGGTTCGCAAGGGCTGATTCGGCGCTGCATCCGCCCTCTTCGCGAGCAGGCTCGCTCCCACATTTGATCTGCGTCGTTCACAAATCTACTGCGGGAGCGAGCCTGCTCGCGAAGGCTATCGATCAGGCGCTACGGGATGCCCTGACCAACCGCAACCCCGCAATCACCACCGCAAACACCGCCATCGTCGTGTTGTACAACGCCAGCGCCGGGAAGCCGAATACCAGCGCCAGGACCGCCAACCACCACCCTGCCCGCCCTGGCAGCACAAAGCCGACCACGGCGGCCGCCAGTGCTGCCCAACCCAATACCTGGAAGTGAATCATCAGGCCCAGGTTCGAACGCACCTGGCACTCCCAGCGGCTGGTCTCGTCCACGCAGATGCCGACCCATTGCGCATCTTCCATGAAGCCATAACGCGCGCCATAGCTGGCAGCCAGCCACAGCGGCAACAAAACAAGCAGCACAATCACGGGCAAGCGGCGGGACATGGAGCACTCCAATAGGCGAAAACGGCGGCCAGCTTAATCGCCCGACAGCCTTACGCAAGCGATAACAACTGATAACTGGTCATTCAATCACTGCAAAGTGTATCGTCGAGCTACTATTACTCGGAATTCAGGCCAGTTTGGTGCCGTTGCGTGGCACTTTGGCGCAAAACCAGTGGTCATACCCTGCGAACTTCATTCGGCACCTTTTTCTAAGGGATCTAGTCATGCTCCGTTCCTTGCGCTTCGCCGCCCTGTTTGGCGGCCTTATTTTGAGTGCGTCCGCACTGGCGGTCGATATCGACGCCGCCAGTTATGGCTACCCCTTGACCAACCCGTTCGAGGCGACCATCGCCACGACGCCACCGGACCTGCGTCCCGAGCTGCCGCTCGATGACGACATCGATCAGTCGGATCGCAGCGTCACCTTACGGCCCGAACGTGCATTCGAACTGCCGGACAACTTCTGGGCGGTGAAGAAACTCACCTATCGCATCGCCACCCAGGATAAACCCGCGCCGTTGATCTTCCTGATCGCCGGCACGGGCGCGCGTTACGACAGCACCCTCAACGAATACCTGAAAAAGCTCTACTACAAGGCCGGCTACCACGTGGTGCAACTGTCGTCGCCCACCAGCTTCGACTTCATGAGCGCCGCCTCGCGTTTTGCCACCCCGGGCGTCACCAAGGACGACGCAGAAGACATGTACCGAGTGATGCAGGCCATACGGGCGCAAAACCCGAAGCTGCCGGTCACCGATTACTACCTGACGGGCTACAGCCTGGGTGCACTGGATGCGGCATTCGTCGCGCACCTGGACGAAACCCGCCGCAGCTTCAACTTCAAGAAAGTGCTGTTGCTCAATCCTCCGGTCAACCTCTACACCTCGATCACCAACCTGGACCGACTGGTCCAGACCGAGGTCAAGGGCATCAACAACACCACCACCTTCTATGAACTGGTGCTGAACAAACTCACCCGTTACTTCCAGCAGAAGGGCTACATCGATCTCAACGACGCCCTGCTTTACGACTTCCAGCAGTCCAAGCAGCACCTGAGCAATGAACAGATGGCCATGCTGATCGGCACCTCGTTCCGTTTTTCCGCGGCCGACATCGCCTTCACCTCGGACCTGATCAACCGTCGCGGCCTGATCACGCCACCGAAAACGCCCATCACCGAAGGCACCAGCCTCACGCCTTACCTCAAGCGTGCGTTGCAGTGTGACTTCGACTGCTACATCACCGAACAGGTGATCCCGATGTGGCGTGCGCGCACCGACGGCGGCAGCCTGCTGCAACTGATCGACCAGGTGAGCCTGTATGCACTGAAGGACTACCTGCACGACAGCCCGAAAATCGCCGTGATGCACAACGCCGACGATGTGATTCTCGGCCCTGGTGACCTGGGTTTCCTGCGCAAGACCTTTGGCGATCGCCTGACCGTTTACCCGCTGGGCGGCCATTGCGGCAACCTTAACTACCGCGTCAACAGCGACGCCATGCTGGAGTTCTTCCGTGGCTAAATACCTCCTGCTTATCGCTGCGTTACTCTGTGCAACCGCTGCCAATGCCGACAACAGCAAGGCCAACGCCCCGGTGGTCGTCGACAGTGACGGCTTCAAGGAGCCCCTGAGCAAACTCAAGTTCAACCCGGGCCTGGACCAGCGCGAGTTCGAGCGTTCGACGCTCAGCGCATTGAACGTCTATGACCCGCTGGAACAGTGGAACCGCCGCGTTTACCACTTCAACTACCGGTTCGACCAATGGGTGTTCCTGCCGGTGGTCGATGGCTATCGCTACATCACCCCGAGCTTCCTGCGCACCGGCGTCAGCAACTTCTTCAACAACGTTGGCGACGTGCCGAACCTGCTCAACAGCCTGTTGCAGTTCAAGGGCCAGCGTTCGATGGAAATCACCGGCCGGCTGCTGCTCAACACCACCATCGGTATCGCCGGCCTGTGGGACCCGGCCACCGCCATGGGCCTGCCGCGCCAGAACGAAGACTTTGGCCAGACCCTGGGCTTCTATGGTGTACCGGGCGGCGCCTACTTCGTACTGCCGATCCTCGGCCCGTCGAACCTGCGTGACACCGGTGGCCTGGTGGTGGATTTCAGCGCCGAAAGCGCGATCAACTTCCTCAACGTAGCCGAAGTCAGTTCCAACCATCCGGAAGTCTGGATCCTGCGCGGCATCGACAGGCGCTATCAGACCAGCTTCCGCTACGGCCAGCTGAACTCGCCGTTCGAGTACGAGAAGGTGCGTTACGTGTACACCGAGTCGCGCAAATTGCAGATTGCCGAGTAATTTCGACCGCCACAAAAAAACTGTGGGAGCGAGCCTGCTCGCGATGTGGTCATAACATTCAATACATAGGTTGACTGTTACACCGCTATCGCGAGCAGGCTCGCTCCCACATTTGTTAAGGGTTGATCTTAGCCCTTCAGCGTCTTCCAGACTTTTCCAACAATAGAAACTCCAACCAACACCAGCGCCCCCGCCACAATCCCCGCCACCGCATTGAGCAAAGTCGGCACGATAAATCCGGCACCACCCGCCCCTGCACTGACACTTTCGATCCAGTGATGCACCACCGGCACGCCGTGGGTCAGAATCCCGCCACCGACCAGGAACATCGCCGCGGTACCGATCACCGACAGGCTTTTCATCATGTATGGCGCCGCGCGCAGAATGCCGCCGCCGATGCTTCTGGCCATCTGCCCCGGCTTCTGGGTCAGCCACAGGCCCAGGTCATCGAGCTTGACGATGCCCGCCACCAGCCCGTACACGCCAATCGTCATGACGATGGCGATACCCGAGAGCACGACGACCTGTTGGGTCAGCGCCGAATCGGCCACGACGCCAAGGGTGATGGCGATGATTTCCGCCGACAGAATGAAGTCGGTGCGGATCGCCCCCTTGATCTTGTCCTTTTCGAACGCCACCAGGTCGACCGCCGGATCCGCCACCGCCTCGACCAGCTCGGCATGTTCGGCCTGGTCTTCAGCCTTGCTGTGCAGAAACTTATGGGCGAGCTTTTCAAACCCTTCGAAACACAGGTAGGCGCCACCGACCATCAACAACGGCGTGACCAGCCACGGGATGAATGCGCTGATGGCCAATGCCGACGGCACCAGGATCAGCTTGTTGACGAACGAGCCCTTGGCGACCGCCCAGACCACCGGGATTTCCCGCTCGGCACGCACACCGCTGACCTGTTGGGCATTGAGCGCCAGGTCATCGCCCAGCACCCCGGCGGTCTTCTTGGCGGCCATTTTGGTCATCAACGCCACATCGTCCAGCACCGCGGCGATGTCGTCGATCAGCACGAGCAAACTGCTTCCTGCCATGAATCGGCTTTCCTTCTTGAGTGAATGCCGTGCAGCATAGCGCGGCCGAGCACCGCACGGCGCATTCTTGAGCGTCGCCGAAGGCCGGTGCTACCATGCGCCACCGCCAGTACAGGCAAGGAACCCCCTGGTTTATGAGCACCATCCGCGAGCGCAACAAACAACTGATCCTGCGTGCCGCCAGTGAAGAATTTGCCGACAAGGGCTTCGCTGCGACCAAAACCAGCGATATAGCAGCCAAGGCGGGACTGCCCAAGCCTAACGTCTACTACTACTTCAAATCCAAGGAAAACCTCTATCGCGAGGTCCTCGAAAGCATCATCGAGCCGATTCTGCAGGCCTCGACACCGTTCAACCCCGACGGTGTGCCCAGTGAAGTTCTAAGCGGCTACATCCGCTCGAAAATCCGCATTTCACGCGACCTGCCCTTCGCCTCCAAGGTGTTCGCCAGCGAAATCATGCACGGCGCCCCGCACCTGAGCGCCGACCTGGTCGAACAGCTCAACGGCCAGGCCAAGCACAACATCGATTGCATCCAGACCTGGATCGACCGTGGCCAGATAGCGCCCATCGACCCCAACCACCTGATGTTCAGCATCTGGGCCGCAACCCAGACCTACGCCGACTTCGACTGGCAAATCACCGCCATCACCGGCAAGGCCAAGCTGGATGAAGAAGATTACGAAGCGGCGGCGCAGACGATTATTCGGTTGGTGCTCAAGGGGTGTGAGCCGGATTGATAGACCGCCATTTGCGAACAGACTGGCTCCCACAAGAACACTGAAAATCCATTGTGGGAGCGAGCCTGCTCGCGAAGAAGGCAACTCGGTTCCAGCTCAAACCCAAATTGCATCCCACAACGGATAGTCGCCTAGCCGCTCGACCAGTCCTGCCCTCAGCGGGTTGGCCACAATATATCGAGCCATCTTTACCAGATCCTCATCACGGCGCAGTGCTCGATCATGAAAGCCTTGCTGCCAGACACTGACCTGACGCCCAGTGGACCGGTTGAGCGCCTTGGTACTTAACGACTTGGTTCGTTGCATCAGCCCACTCAAAGACCCCCGCTGCAAGTCAATCAGCCAGTGAAAGTGATCAGGCATGACTACCCATGCCAGAGAGTTCACCAGCCCTGAGATGTGTGCTTGGCGAAATTGATGCACAACCAGCCTGCCCGAAGAGTAGTCCGCAAAAATGGGTTCCCTATCAAGTGTATTGGTGGTGAGCAAATAGATTCGGTTGGGTTCGGCATACCGGCCCGATCTCAATCGATGGGAAGCTGCTGGATCAGGCATTCCTTTGCCTCTTTCATGCAGGAGTCATGAAAGGTTAGCCATGGAACTGCCAGGCAGTCATGCAGACTTTTAGCTTGATGTGTCTGGTAGAACGCCTTCGCGAGCAGGCTCGCTCCCACAGTGGATGTGTGGTGACTGCACAATTTGTGCGGGCTTGCTCGCGAAAGCGATAGATCAGTCAAGCAAGGATCAAGCAACCACCCCAGCATCCGCCCTCAACCCCAGCGCCTCGATCGCATTGATCGCACACTGCTCATCAACGTCGGACAAATCCCCGCTGATCCCCACCGCCCCCAGCACGTTCCCGTCCTGATCCCGCACCAGCACACCGCCCGGTGCCGGCACGACGCTGCCCTGCCCCAGGCTATTCAATGCTGCGATGAACGCCGGGCGCTGTTGCGCGTCCAGTGCCAGCAGGCGTGAGCCCTTGCCCAGCGCAATGGCGCCCCAGGCTTTGCCAATGGCGACGTGCGGGCGCAGCAGGCTGGCGCCGTCTTCGCGCTGCAGGGTGATCAGGTGCCCGCCGGCATCCAGTACCGCGATGGTCAGTGGCGCTGCGGAAATGGCCCGCCCTGCGCTGATGGCTTCGTTGACCAGGTTGACTGCGACTTTCAAGGTTAAAGCGCTCATGGTGCCGTCCTCATTTTGTTTTTCGGAAAGGCGGTGGACTGCTTCGATGTGCCGCAGCCCGATGCAACAAATAGAACACAATGAGTTATTTTTTTGTATACAATAATTATCGAAAAGCGCCACATGCGACGAAAAGCCACAGTAGACCGGGCTTCCGACGAATGAAACAAGCGCTTGAGAAAATGGATTGACCTGCGCCGTCCGCCGTGAATACACTCTGCGCAAAGCCACTTGTATACAATTACAAAACGTAAAGAGGCACAAAACCATGAGCAAAATGAGAGCAATCGAAGCCGCCGTTCTGGTGATGCGCCGTGAAGGGGTTGATACCGCTTTTGGCATCCCCGGTGCCGCCATCAACCCGCTGTACTCCGCCCTGCAAAAGGTCGGCGGCATCGATCACGTACTCGCTCGCCACGTTGAAGGCGCCTCGCACATGGCCGAGGGCTACACCCGCACCAAGGCCGGGAACATCGGCGTATGCATCGGCACTTCCGGCCCTGCCGGTACCGACATGGTCACCGGGCTCTACAGCGCCTCGGCCGACTCGATTCCAATCCTCTGCATTACCGGCCAGGCACCCCGCGCCCGTATGCACAAGGAAGACTTCCAGGCTGTCGACATCACCAGCATCGTCAAGCCAGTCACCAAGTGGGCGACCACCGTTCTCGAACCGGGCCAGGTGCCTTACGCGTTCCAGAAAGCTTTCTTTGAGATGCGCTCCGGCCGTCCAGGCCCGGTGCTGATTGACCTGCCGTTCGACGTTCAGATGGCTGAAATCGAATTCGACATCGACGCTTACCAGCCATTGCCGCTGGCCAAGCCGACCGCTACTCGCGTCCAGGTCGAGAAGGCTCTGGCCTTGCTGGACCAGGCCGAACGCCCGTTGCTGGTGGCCGGTGGTGGCATCATCAACGCCGACGCCAGCGACCTGCTGGTGGAGTTCGCCGAGCTGACCGGTATCCCGGTCATCCCGACCCTGATGGGCTGGGGCACCATCCCGGACGATCACCCGCTGATGGTCGGCATGGTTGGCTTGCAGACCTCGCACCGTTACGGCAACGCCACCATGCTGAAGTCGGACGTGGTGCTGGGCATCGGTAACCGTTGGGCCAACCGTCACACCGGTTCGGTCGATGTGTACACCGAAGGCCGCAAGTTCATTCACGTCGACATCGAAGGCACTCAGATCGGCCGCGTGTTCACCCCGGACCTGGGCATCGTGTCCGACGCCGCCGCCGCACTGACCGTGTTCATCGAAGTTGCTCGCGAATGGCAAGCCGCCGGCAAGCTGAAAAACCGCAGCGCCTGGCTGCAAGACTGCCAGCAGCGCAAGGCCAGCCTGCAGCGCAAGACTCACTTCGACAACGTGCCGGTCAAGCCGCAGCGCGTTTACGAAGAGATGAACCAGGTGTTCGGCAAGGACACTTGCTACGTCAGCACCATCGGTCTGTCGCAGATTGCCGGCGCGCAGTTCCTGCACGTCTACAAGCCGCGTCACTGGATCAACTGCGGTCAGGCAGGCCCTCTGGGCTGGACCATTCCAGCGGCACTGGGCGTGGTCAAGGCTGATCCGAACCGCAAGGTTGTGGCCCTGTCGGGGGACTATGACTTCCAGTTCATGATCGAAGAACTGGCAGTGGGCGCGCAGTTCAAGCTGCCGTACATCCACGTTGTGGTGAACAATTCATACCTGGGTCTGATCCGCCAGGCGCAGCGCGGTTTCGACATGGATTACTGCGTGCAGCTGTCGTTCGACAACCTGAACGCGCCGGAACTCAACGGCTACGGTGTCGACCACGTCGCGGTGGCCGAAGGCCTCGGCTGCAAGGCGCTGCGTGTGTTCGAACCGGCGCAGATCCAGCCTGCCCTGCGCAAGGCACAGGAGCTGATCGAAGAGTTCAAGGTACCGGTCATCGTCGAGATCATCCTGGAACGCGTGACCAACATTTCCATGGGCACCGAGATCAACGCCGTCAACGAATTCGAAGACCTGGCGCTGGTCGGCAACGACGCACCGACGGCGATTTCGTTGCTCGATTAACAGCTTGATCGCTTGATCGTTACCACGCACTGCGTGGGAACGAGAACCTAATACGGGAGACCACCATGCCGCGTTTCGCAGCCAACCTGTCCATGCTGTTCACCGAACAAGACTTTCTCGCCCGTTTCGAAGCGGCCGCCAAGGCCGGTTTCAGTGGTGTCGAGTATCTGTTCCCCTACGACTTCAGCTCGGCCGAAATCAAGGCCCGGCTCGACGCCAACGGCCTGACCCAAGTGCTGTTCAACCTGCCAGCAGGCGACTGGGCCAAGGGCGAGCGCGGTATCGCCTGCTTGCCGGACCGGGTTGAAGAGTTCCGCGCCGGTGTCGACCTGGCGATTGCCTACGCACAAGTACTGGGCAACACCCAGATCAACTGCCTGGCCGGTATCCGCCCACAAGGCGTTGACGATGCCACCGTGGAAAAAACCTTCGTCGCCAACCTCAAGTACGCCGCCGACAAGTTGCAAGCGGCCGGCATCAAGTTGGTGATGGAAGCGATCAACACCCGCGACATCCCGGGTTTCTACCTGAACAACACGGCACAAGCCCTGTCGATTCGCGAGCAGGTCGGCAGCACCAACCTGTTCCTGCAATACGACATCTACCACATGCAAATCATGGAAGGCGACCTGGCCCGCACCCTGCAATCGCACCTGGGCGAGATCAACCATGTGCAGCTCGCGGATAACCCGGGGCGCAACGAACCAGGCACCGGTGAAATCAACTACCGCTTCCTGTTCGAACACCTGGACCGCATCGGTTACCAGGGTTGGGTCGGTTGCGAATACAAGCCGCTGACCACCACGGAAGCAGGCCTGGGCTGGTTGAAAACCCATAACGCAATCTGACACAGCTCCCTTGTAGGAGCTGGCTTGCCAGCGAAGGCGCCCTTGAGCCTTGCGCTGGTCATCCAGCAGCCTTGGCCGGCAAGCCGGCTCCTACAAAAGCAGTTCCCAATTTGTTTGAAGCAGCAACAAAAACAAGAGGATTTTCTCATGGCTAAAATCGGATTTATCGGCACCGGCATCATGGGCCACCCAATGGCGGCGAACCTGCAAAAAGCCGGTCACAGCCTGTTCCTGTCGGCGCACCACGACGCCGCCCCCGCCGACCTGGTCGCCGCCGGTGCCGTTGCCCTGGCGAACCCGAAGGAAGTCGCCCAGGAAGCCGAATTCATCATCGTCATGGTTCCGGACACCCCGCAGGTCGATGACGTGCTGTTCCGCGCCGACGGCGTGGCTGCAGGCCTGGGCAAAGGCAAGGTAGTGATCGACATGAGCTCGATCTCGCCGACCGCCACCAAGGCCTTCGCCGCCAAAATCAATGAAAAGGGCGCCCAGTACCTCGACGCGCCAGTGTCCGGCGGTGAAGTCGGCGCCAAGGCTGCGACCCTGAGCATCATGGTCGGCGGCGATGCCGATGCCTTCGAACGCGCACTGCCGCTGTTCCAGGCCATGGGCAAGAACATCACCCTGGTCGGCGGCAATGGTGACGGTCAAACCGCCAAGGTGGCGAACCAGATCATCGTTGCGCTGAACATCCAGGCGGTGGCCGAAGCCCTGCTGTTCGCGGCCAAGAACGGTGCCGATCCAGCCAAGGTGCGTGAAGCGCTGATGGGCGGCTTCGCTTCGTCGAAGATCCTCGAAGTGCATGGCGAGCGCATGATCAAGGGCACCTTCGATCCGGGCTTCCGCATCAGCCTGCACCAGAAGGACCTGAACCTGGCCCTGCAAGGCGCCAAGGAGCTGAACATCAACCTGCCGAACACCGCCAACGCCCAGCAAGTGTTCAGCACCTGCGCCGCCATCGGTGGCAGCAACTGGGACCACTCGGCGCTGATCAAGGGCCTGGAACACATGGCGAATTTCTCGATTCGCGATAAATAACGCCACTCCCCCTGTTGGAGCTGGCTTGCCAGCGATTGCCTCGACACGGTCTGCCTGACATACCGAGGCGTCTGGATCGCTGGCAAGCCAGCTCCTACAGAGGTATCACCGCGGCAACGTCAACCCATAACAAGAATTCCGGGAGCCCGCCATGTCGGTCGATCCGCAACAATTCCTGCGCGAGCTGTTCGCCACAGCCATCGACGCGGCCCATCCGCAACAAGTCCTCGAAGCCCATCTGCCTGCCGACCGTAGCGGTCGGGTGATCGTCATCGGTGCCGGCAAAGCCGCGGCGGCCATGGCCCAGGTGGTCGAGCGCTGCTGGCAGGGTGAAGTGTCCGGTCTGGTGGTGACGCGTTATGGTCACGGCGCCCCCTGCGAAAAAATCGAAGTGGTCGAAGCCGCGCATCCGGTTCCGGACGCAGCCGGCCAGGCGGTGGCCAAGCGTGTATTCGAACTGGTCAGCAACCTGACCGAAGCCGACCGCGTCATCTTCCTGCTGTCGGGCGGTGGTTCGGCGTTGCTCGCCCTGCCCGCTGCCGGCATCACCCTGGCCGACAAGCAATCGATCAACAAAGCCCTGCTCAAATCCGGCGCCACCATTGGCGAGATGAACTGCGTACGCAAACACCTCTCGGCGATCAAGGGCGGCCGGCTCGGCAAGGCTTGCTGGCCAGCCACTGTGTACACCTATGCGATTTCCGATGTGCCGGGCGATCTCGCCACGGTCATCGCCTCCGGCCCCACCGTGGCCGACCCGAGCACCTCGGCCGAAGCGCTGGCGATCCTCAAGCGCTATGCCATCGACGTGCCGGCCTCCGTGCGTAGCTGGCTGCAAAGCCCGGAATCGGAAACGGTAAAACCCGGTGATCCAAGCCTGGCCCGCAGCCACTTCCAGTTGATCGCCCGTCCACAGCAATCCCTGGAAGCCGCGGCGGTGAAGTGCCGCCAGGCCGGTTACAGCCCATTGATCCTGGGTGACCTGGAAGGTGAATCCCGGGAAGTGGCGAAAGTCCACGCCGGCATCGCCCGACAGATCGTCCAGCACGGTCAACCGCTGGCCGCGCCCTGCGTGATTCTTTCGGGCGGCGAAACCACAGTCACCGTTCGCGGCAATGGCCGTGGCGGGCGCAACGCCGAGTTCCTGCTGAGCCTGACCGACAGCCTCAAGGGCTTGCCCGGCGTCTATGCCCTGGCCGGCGACACCGACGGCATCGACGGTTCCGAAGACAACGCCGGGGCAATCATGACCCCGGACAGCTACGCCCGCGCCGCCGCCCTCGGCTTGAGCGCCAGCGACGAGTTGGACAATAACAATGGCTACGGCTATTTCGAGGCGCTGGACGCATTGATCGTCACCGAGCCGACCCGCACCAACGTGAACGACTTCCGCGCCATTCTGATCCTTGAGAGCCCAAAACATGACGCCTGATAAAAAGGTCAAGATCCTCGCCACCCTCGGTCCCGCCACCGACGGAATCGATGACATTCGTGAACTGGTGCAGGCCGGGGTCAATATCTTTCGCCTGAACTTCAGCCACGGCGATCACGCCGACCACGCCAAACGCTACCAGTGGATCCGTGAAGTCGAGCGCCAGCTGAATTATCCGCTGGGCATCCTGATGGACCTGCAAGGCCCTAAATTACGGGTCGGCAAATTTGCCCAGGGCAAAGTCCAGCTGTATCGCGGTCAGGCCTTGCGCCTGGACCTCGATGCCACGCCAGGTGACGAGCGCCGGGTCAACCTGCCGCACCCGGAGATCATCGCTGCGCTCGAGCCGGGCATGGACCTGCTGCTGGACGACGGCAAGCTGCGCCTGCGGGTGGTCACCAAGTATGCCGACGCCATCGACACCACCGTGCTCAATGGCGGCGAACTGTCCGATCGAAAAGGCGTGAACGTGCCCCAAGCGGTGCTCGACCTGAGCCCACTGACCGCCAAGGATCGCCGTGACCTGAGCTTCGGCCTCGAACTGGGGGTGGACTGGGTGGCGCTGTCGTTCGTACAACGTCCGGAAGACATCATCGAAGCCCGGGCGCTGATCGGCGACAAGGCGTTCCTGATGGCCAAGATCGAAAAGCCGTCAGCGGTCACGCAATTGCGCGAAATCGCCGAATTGAGCGACGCGATCATGGTCGCCCGCGGTGACCTGGGCGTGGAAGTGCCGGCCGAAAGCGTGCCGCAGATCCAGAAGAACATCATCAGCACCTGCCGCGAGCTGGGCAAGCCGGTGGTGGTGGCGACGCAGATGCTCGAATCCATGCGTTTCTCCCCGGCGCCCACCCGCGCCGAAGTCACCGATGTCGCCAACGCGGTGGCCGAAGGGGCCGACGCGGTGATGTTGTCGGCGGAAACCGCGTCCGGTGAATACCCGCTGGAAGCCGTGCAGATGATGAGCAAGATCATCCGCCAGGTGGAGAACGGCCCGGACTATCAGAACCAACTGGACGTCAGCCGACCAAAAGCCGAAGCGACGGTTAATGATGCGATCAGTTGCGCGATCCGCCGTATCAGCAATGTGTTGCCGGTGGCGGTGCTGGTCAACTACAGCGAATCAGGCACCTCGAGCCTGCGCGCTGCACGTGAACGGCCGACGGTACCGATCCTCAACCTGACGCCGAACCTGCAAACCGCTCGTCGCCTGACCGTGGCGTGGGGCGTGCACTCGGTGGTCAACGATCGCCTGCGCCAGGTGGACGAGGTTTGCTCCACGGCCCTGGAGATTGCCCAGGCCCAGGGCATGGCACAGCGTGGCGATACGTTATTGATTACGGCGGGTGTGCCGTTTGGGCAGCCGGGGTCGACTAACTCTTTGCGTATCGAAACATTGATTTAACTTCCACATGATCGTTCCCACGCTCTGCGTGGGAATGCAGCCCGGGACGCTCCGCGTCCCAAGAGCAGACGCAGAGCGTCCATTTAGGCATTCCCACGCGGAGCGTGGGAACGATCAGTACTGAAACGACCCTTACCATGCCTGCCAACCACTTCAACACCCACTGCCCCGACTGGGCCGAAGCCTTGCTCAACGGTTTCAGTCAGATATTCCTGCAGCGCAATCCGCTGTGCGGCTTGCTGATTCTTTCGGCCATCCTGTTCACCGCTCCTGCCCTGCTCGGTGGCGCATTGCTTGGCGGTGTCGCCGGATTGCTCACCGCGCAACGTCGCAACTATGCCAAGGCTGATCGTCAGGCCGGGCTGTTCAGCTACAACGGCGTATTGCTCGGCCTGCTGCTGAGCTTGTACTTCCCCTGGTCGGCGATGATGCCACCGCTAATCCTGGCCGCCGGCGGCCTGAGTGCGATGATCACTCAACAATGGCTCAAACGCGTCCGGTTCAGCCAATACCTGCCCGCCTACACCGCGCCCTTCGTCGTACTGAGCTGGTTACTGCTGTGCTTCGCCACACCCTCGACCGAGGCGCACCTGATCGAGGTCAGCACACTGAACATGCTCGCCGCCCCCTTCAAGGGCCTCGGCCAGGTGATGTTCCTCGGTCATCCGCTGGCCGGTGCCATGATTGCCGCCGGGTTGCTGATCGCCGATCGTCGCGCCTTCTGCTGGGCGTTGTTGGCGTCGATTGCGGGCATGGGTTGGAGCCTGCTGAATCACGACTTCTACACTGCACTGCTGGGCCTGGCTGGCTACAACGCCGTGCTCGCCGCCCTCGCCTTCAGCGCGCAGCGCCAGCAGCCCTGGCTGCCACTGGTGGCGATTGCCTCAGCGCTGCTACTGACGCCGATGTTTGCCGCTATCGGCCTGCCCACGCTGACCGCACCGTTTATCCTCGCCTGCTGGCTGATCCGCACGGTGGCTCAACTGATCGGCAAAGCGACGGGCGCCAGTGCGCCTTGCGCTCCTGGGGAGAATCAACCTAGGCTGCGCTGATCATCGAGTCAGGCGTTATCCATGGACAGCAACAAAAACTGGCGTGAAGACCTTTACGTCATGATTTTCCAGAGCGACACCACGGCGGGTCGGCGCTTCGACGGCATACTGCTGTTGATCATCCTCGCCAGCCTGGTGATCGTGATGCTCGACAGCATCGACACCGTTCACCGCAACTACGCCGACGTGTTGGCGTATATCGAATGGGGCTTCACGGTCATCTTCGCCATCGAGTATGGCCTGCGCCTGTACTGTTCGCCCAAGCCCCTGCGCTATGCCTTCAGCTTTTATGGACTGGTGGATCTGCTCGCGATCGTGCCCGGCATCCTTGCGCTCTATTACGCCGATGCGCAGTACCTGCTGATTATCCGGATCATCCGGATGCTGCGGATTTTCCGCGTGCTCAAGCTGAGCCCTTACCTCAAACAAGCCAACTACCTGATGTCCGCGCTGCGCGGCAGCAAGCAGAAAATCGTGGTGTTCCTGGTGAGCGTCTGCACGCTGGTGACGGTGTTCGGCACGCTGATGTACGTGATCGAAGGCCCGGAGCACGGTTTCACCAGCATTCCCAAGGGCATCTACTGGGCTATCGTGACGCTGACCACCGTGGGCTTCGGCGACATCGTACCGAAGACGCCATTGGGCCAGGTGATTTCCTCGCTGGTGATGATCACCGGTTACTCGATCATCGCCGTACCGACCGGTATTTTTACCGCCGAACTGGCCAACGCCATGCGTGGCGAACAGCTGCAACATGACTGCCCGGTGTGCAAGAAAAACAGCCATGAACACGGCGCCGCGTTCTGCTCTCGCTGCGGCAACGCATTATTCAAGAAACGGGAATAAGCAAAGAGCTTTTTAATCTTTAAACGACTATGCGAGCCCGGCTATAGTCGCTGGCAAATTGCCTCGTATTCTAAAAAACATCGTCTCGAACAAGGAATTCGCAGTGAAAAAACTCTTTGGCGCCTCACTCCTGGCCGCGGGCCTGGCTCTGTCCAGCATGGCCCAGGCCGCACCGACCCTGCTCAACGTTTCCTACGACGTGATGCGCGATTTCTACAAGGACTACAACACTGCGTTCCAGAAACACTGGCAAGCCGAACACAACGAAAACATCACCCTGCAGATGTCCTTTGGTGGCTCGAGCAAACAGGCACGTTCGGTCATCGATGGCCTGCCCGCTGACGTGATCACCATGAACATGGCCACCGACATCAACGCCCTGGCCGACAACGGCAAACTGATCCCGGACAACTGGGTCACCCGCCTGCCGAACAACAGCGCGCCGTTCACCTCGGCCACCGTGTTCATCGTCCGCAAAGGCAACCCGAAAGCCCTCAAAGACTGGCCCGACCTGCTCAAGGACGGCGTGCAAGTCATCGTGCCCAACCCGAAAACCTCGGGCAACGGCCGCTACACCTACCTGTCGGCCTGGGGCTACGTGCTGAAAAACGGCGGCGACGAGAACAAGGCCAAAGACTTCGTCGGCAAGCTGTTCAAGCAGGCGCCTGTGCTGGATACCGGTGGCCGCGCCGCGACGACGACCTTCATGACCAACCAGATCGGCGACGTGCTGGTGACCTTCGAAAACGAAGCGGAAATGATCGCCCGCGAGTTTGGCCGCGATCAGTTCGAAGTGATCTACCCAAGCGTCTCCGCCGAAGCCGAGCCACCGGTGTCGGTGGTCGACAAGACCGTCGACAAGAAAGGCACCCGCGCCGCCGCGGAGGAATACCTGAAGTACCTGTGGTCGCCAGAAGGCCAGGAAATCGCTGCCGCCAACTACCTGCGTCCGCGTGACCCGGTCGTGCTGGCCAAGTACACCGACCGCTTCCCGAAAGTGGACTTCCTGTCGGTCGAGAAGACCTTCGGTGACTGGCGCACCGTGCAGAAGACCCACTTCAATGATGGCGGGGTCTTCGACCAGATTTATGCGCAGTAACCGTTAAGCAGACACGATTGCCTGTAGGAGTTGCCGCAGCCTGCGCCAGCTCCTGCAGGGGTGCGCCGCTAGCTCAGGTTGCCGCAGAAGATATCCTGATTACCATCGGCCGGGCTTTCACGCACGACCAGGGCATATCCGCCCGCTCGCAGCGTTTCCATGGCGATCGGAGCGCTCTTCCAGAAATACTGGTGCGACGCCTGGGAATAGAACCGCGCATTCGGACCGTCGTTCATGTCATAGGCCGGTTTCGCACCCAGGCTCGCACAACTTCCCGGATAGATATAGGCCTGCAAGCGGCCCGGCAAAGCACTTCCCATGCTTTCGCCACTGACCGCGAACCAGAACACCGTTGTGTTACCGTCGGACATCATGATGGGCCGGGCGATGTTCCCGGCATTGATGGAAGTAGCGTTCAAGGGAACGTTGGTGACCTGACGGTCAGGTACTGTCGAGCACCCGAAGATCGACCCAACCGCTACCACCAACGCCAGCGAAGATACGATTTTCATCGTGATACTCCCGCTATGTAAGGACACGTTGAAGTGATCCCCCTGTAAATTCTAGCTGTCACGGCAAAGCGGGCGGTTCTTCGGATGGCCGGTCTGCGCTTGCACCACATCGGCGAGCGGCACGCGCGGTCGTCAATCATTACGCCATGGCATGACTACTATCACTCCAAACTCTCTTCCGCCGTTGCGGTCAAGCCTTTAGCCTGCGCGCTTTCCCTCCAGTTCAACGAGACACCTTATGAACCCAGCGACCCAAGTGCCCCACGGCACCGCGACAATGACCCGAGGCATGGTGCTGCTGTTTGCCTTCTGCTGTGGTGCGATCGTCGCCAACATCTACTATGCGCAGCCGATCATCGGCCTGATCGCACCGGACATCGGCCTGACCAGCACCATGGCCAGCCTGATCGTGTCGCTGACCCAGATCGGCTACGCCCTGGGCCTGTTCTTCCTCGTGCCCTTGGGTGACCTGTTGGAAAACCGCCGGCTGATGATCATCACCACCTTGGTGGCGATTGCCAGTCTGCTGGGCGCCGCGTTCACCGATCAGCCGAACGTGTTCTTGCTGATTTCGCTGCTGGTGGGCTTCAGCTCGGTGTCGGTGCAGATCCTGATTCCGCTGGCCGCGCACCTGGCGCCGGAAGAATCCCGCGGTCGCGTGGTCGGCGGAATCATGGGCGGTTTGTTGCTGGGGATCCTGCTGGCGCGACCGGTGTCCAGCGTGGTGGCCGATCATTTCGGTTGGCGGGCAATGTTCGTCATTGCTGCACTGTTGATGGCTGCAATCAGCATCGTGCTGGCGGTGACCATTCCCAAGCGCCAGCCTGACCACAGCGCATCCTACGGCCAATTGCTGGGTTCGCTCTGGACGCTCCTGCGCCAACAGCCGGTGCTGCGCCAGCGAGCGTTTTACCAAGGGTGCATGTTCGCCACGTTCAGCCTGTTCTGGACCGCCGTGCCGCTGGAACTGGCGCGCAATCATGGGTTGTCGCAAAGCCAGATCGCAATTTTCGCTCTGGTCGGCGCAATCGGCGCCATTGCCGCGCCTATCGCCGGACGCCTGGCCGACGCCGGTCACACCCGCATTGCTTCATTGCTGGCCCTGTTGTTCGCCAGCCTGAGCTTCCTGCCCGCGTTCATCCATCCGGCCTACAGCGTGATCGGCCTGGCAGTGACCGGCGTGGTCCTGGACTTCTGCGTGCAAATGAACATGGTCCTTGGCCAACGCGCGGTCTATGCCCTGGACGCCAAGAGCCGCAGCCGCCTGAATGCCTTGTACATGACCAGCATCTTCATCGGCGGCGCATTTGGTTCGTCCGTGGCCAGCGCGGTGTATGAGCACGGCGGATGGTTGTGGATCGTGGTGGTCGGCAGTGCGTTTCCACTGTTGGCGTTGCTGCGCTTTCTCAGTGCTTCGCAGAAGGCTTCGCTGGCGACCGCGTAATCCAGGCGCCTGGCGGGCAAGTCGAAGCGCCCGCCAAGACAACGTCCCCGGCGGTTAGCGCACTTGGAATATCGGGGACCTGGACACTGATGGCGGTGTTATCAAAGCCCCATTCGAAAGGCATGCCGTTTGGTTATATTGCGGAGTGTGTGTCCAGTCAGGCGCATGCACCGGGCTCGTCGAGGCAGGCCAGTAATCGCTCGACGGTGTGCTCCAGCGGCCCGGAGTTGTCGAGCACATGCACGTTCGGATCTTCGGCCAGCAGTTGCTCATTGAAACGGGCATTGCGCGCCAGGCGCTGGTCGATTTCAGCCACGGACTCACGCCCACGCGCCAGCAGGCGCTGGCGTAGCACAGCCGGGTTAACGGTCAGCAACACTGCCAACATGTCTGGATAACGTTCGCGAGTATTGTGCAGGTGCCCCCGCGAACCGTTGACCAGCACGTCCTGCCCGGCGGCCAGCCAGTCATCGATTTCCCGCGGGATGCCATAGGACAGGCCATTGGCGTGCCAGCTCAGGGCAAACGCGCCCTGGGCCTCCATTCCGGCGAACTGCTGCGCACTGACGCCCAGCGCCGCCTCGCCCACCGCTTCCGCCGAACGCGTGATGACCCGCCGCACGATGCGGCAGCCGCGCTCGGCCAACCGCTCCCGCGCGGCATCGAGCAGGCTGTCCTTGCCTGAACCCGAAGGCCCGATGAGATAGATCAACCTGCCTGCCATCAAAACACCCTCTTCGCTTGTCGCCCTGCTTGCTGGCTACCGGTAAATTTTCTTGCCGCGATCAGAGAGCCCGGTGGCCATGAAATGTTCACGGTACTTGGATTCCTGCGCGATCTGGCGCTGACCCGGCGAGTGGTCCATCACCAGCGGGATCGGCAAAATTTTATAAGATCAGAATCTTTTGACGCTGCTTTCAAGAACAGATTCAGCCCCCACAAAAAAGGCGACCCCAAAGGTCGCCTTTTGCACTACTGCCCGAACTGCCGTCCCAAACCGCCCGGCACCCCTTGGATATCCGTCTCTTCCCACGGCCCTTTCGGGCTGATCGAGCGGCTCCAGCCGTTATCCCAGCGGTAATAGGTGCGCTGGCGGTAGAAGGTGTTCGGTTGATCGTCGAGCACGTACACACCCAGTTTCGGGTCCCAGTGACTGTTGCCCCCCGGTGGCGGCGCAAAGCTCGCCGAGGTGCGCGGCAATGGCTTGGCCGGCTTGGCCGGGGTAGTCGGTTTGCTCGGTACCGTCGAGGGCGCCGGTTTGGTACTCGGCTGCGACGGCGGGATCGGTGGCGGAGTCGTCTGCTCGGGTGGCCGCTGGACCGCACAAGCGCTCAGCCCCAAAACAACGCTGAGCAGGGTAATACGAGCAATGGCGGTCATGGTGGCGTTTCCTGTTATTTATCCGGGCTGTCGATGGTCAGTTGTTGCGGCGCGGTGGTGCTGCTGGCCAGGGGCTGGCTACGACCGATCCACTCGCCTGCCGTCGGTTGGCCGGCACGGGAGATGCGCGCAACCAGTTGGACTTCAGGGAAGTTCGACAGTTTCAACTGCGGCATCATTGCATCGCCATCGCCCAGTTCCACCGTTGCCGGCAGATCCGCCACGGTCAGGCGCTTGGCCGCCAACGGCGCCGGTGGGCCCGAGGTGGCGCGGGCGAAGATGAATACGCTGTCGCCCGGCTGGACCTTGGCTTTCAGGTCGGCCGCCAGGTCCACCCGGACCTTGAGCAGCGCTGCCGGTTTGGCCGCTGGCGCCTCGGCCACTTTGCCCCCGCTGGCCACCAGTTTCTCGCTGGCCCGGGCAATGCCGCCCTGCAGCGCGACACGGGATTTATCCTCCGGCGCCAGTTGCTCCAGCAGACGATTCCAGTAATCGATCGCTTCCTGATAACGCTGGCCTTCGAACGCGGCGATGCCCAAAAGGCCAAGGCTGGTGACTTCCTTCGGATCGGCTTTGAGCGCTTCGTCGGTCAGGGCCTGGACCTTGTCCGACCATTTCTTGCCATCGGCGAAGTACTGGGCCTGCGCCCACTGCCCAAGCAATTCAGGCTGACGCCCGGCGAGATTGACGGTGCGCTCGAAGGCCTTCGCCGCGTCGGCAGGACGATCCTGGGTCATGTAGGTGCGACCGAGGAAGTACAGCGCTTCGGCGGAATCCGGCTGCGCCGCGACTGCGCGCTCCAGACGCTGGGTCATCTCTTCCATCGACTGCGGCGCCTGGGAGAATTCCCGGGTCAGCTCGACCTTGTCGCTGGCACCAAAATGCAGGTACAGGCCCAGGCCCAGCACCGGGACCAGGATCGCAGCCAGCAAGGGGGCCGGCTTGCCCAGGCGCGACACCCGTGGCGCGGCAACGCCCTCGGTGTCGGCGAGCAATTCACGGGCGGCTTCGGCGCGCCCGGCGTCCATCTGCGCGGTATCGAGCACGCCCTCCGCCTGCTGAACCTGCAGCTCGGCCACGCGCTCCTGATACAGCGCCACGTTCAGGGCAGTACGATCCTCTTCGAGCTGGGCGCGACGACTACGCAGAACGGGGATCAATAGAAAACTTAGGGCCACCAGGAGCAGCAGACCTGCAGCGAGCCAGAAATCAATCATTCTTGGTTTTTATCCAACAGTTGGTCGAGGCGCTCGCGCTCCTCGGCAGAAAGCGATCCCGGCGCCTCGGCGCGTTGTGCGCGACGACGACGGACGATCACCGCGATGATCACCAAACCACCGAGCAGCAAGCCGGCGGGACCGAACCAGAGCAGTGCGGTCTTGGCGTTCAGGGCGGGTTTGTAGCGGACGAAATCACCATAGCGATCGACCATGAAGTCGATGATCTGCTGGTTGTCCTTGCCCTCGCCGAGCATGCGGAAAATCTCTTTGCGCAGGTCGGCAGCGATCGGCGCATTGGAGTCGGCGATGTCCTGGTTCTGGCACTTGGGGCAACGCAGTTCCTTGGTCAATTCACGAAAACGCTCGCGATCACCTTCCTTGGCGAACTCATAGGTGTCGATGGCGGCGTGGGCCACGCCGGCCATGCTCAAGCCCAGAACGACAGCGGCTAGCCAGCGCTTCATGGCTTGGCCTCATCAACCAGCGCCTGGTACTTGGCCGCCAGTTTCTCCCGCCAGACCTGCTCGTCGATCACGCCGACGAACTTGTCGCGGATGATGCCCTTGGCGTCGATGAAGAAAGTTTCCGGGGCGCCGTATACACCGAGGTTCAGGCCCAGGGTGCCGGCATCGTCACGGATGTCCAGTTGATACGGGTTGTGGAATTCATCCAGCCACTTCAAGGCGTCGGCGTTGACGTCCTTGTAGTTGATGCCGTAGATCACCACGCCCTTCTCGGCCAGCTTGTTCAACACCGGGTGCTCGACCCGGCAGGAGATGCACCAGGTGCCCCAGACGTTGACCAGTGCCGGCTTGCCGAGGATGTCGGCACGGGTCAGGGTCTTGTCGCCCTGCACCGCCGGCAGGGAAAACTCCGGGAACGGCTTGTTGATCATGGCCGAAGGCAGCTCGGCTGGATCCAGGTACAACCCACGGTAAAGGAATACAGCGACCACCAGAAAAATCGCCAGTGGCAACACCATCAACCAACGCTTCATGCAGTGGCTCCCGACAGGCCCAGCGCTTCACGCACACGGGCTTTCACTTTGACTCGATAACGCCGATCCAGCGCCGCCAGCAACCCGCCCAGACCGGTGAGCAAGCCACCGAACCAGATCCAGCGCACGAACGGTTTCACGTGCACACGCACCGCCCAGGCGCCATCCCCCAAGGGTTCGCCCAGGGCGACATAGAGGTCACGGGTGAAACCGGCGTCGATCCCGGCTTCGGTCATCACCGAGTTCTGCACCGTGTACAGGCGTTTTTCCGGGTGCAGCACGCTGACTTCCTTGCCATCCCTGATCACCCGTACGGTGCCCTTGTCGGAGGTGAAATTCGGGCCTTCGAAGTGCTTGGCGCCTTCGAAGATGAACTGATAACCGCCCAGGGCCATGGATTCCCCCGGCGCCAGGCGCAAGTCGCGCTCGGCACTGTTCTGGCTCGACAACACCACGCCAAGGGCGCAGACGGCGATGCCCAGGTGGGCAACCTGCATGCCCCAGTAGCTGCGGGTCAGGGTCGGCAAACCTTTGATCAGGCCTTTGTGGCGGGTCTTGTCGACAATGTCACGCACACCGGCCAGCAACACCCAGGCCGCGAGCATGAAGGTCGCCAGCACCGCCCAGTTGAAATCGCCGTAGGCCACGCCAGCCACCACCGCCAGCGCGGCGCTGCCGAGCAGTACCGGGGTGAGCATGCCCAACAGCCATTTCACCGGGGTGTCTTTCCAGCGCACGATCACCCCGACCGCCATCACCAGCATCAACAAGGCCATCAACGGGATGAACAGCGCGTTGAAGTACGGCGGGCCGACCGACAGCTTGGCGCCGGTCATGGCATCCAGGATCAGCGGATACAAGGTACCCAGCAGGATCATCGAAGCCGCTACCACCAGCACCAGGTTGTTGCCCAGCAACAGGGTTTCCCGCGACCACAGGTTGAAGCCGACCTGGCTCTTGACCACCGGTGCGCGCAGGGCGAACAGAGTCAGCGAACCACCGACCACGAACAGCAGGAAGATCAGGATGAACACGCCGCGTTCGGGGTCCGAAGCAAAGGCGTGCACCGAGGTCAGCACGCCGGAACGCACGAGGAAGGTACCCAGCAAGCTCAAGGAAAAGGCCGCGATGGCCAGCAACACGGTCCAGCTCTTGAACACGCCACGTTTTTCCGTGACCGCCAACGAGTGAATCAGCGCCGTGCCCACCAGCCACGGCATGAACGAGGCGTTTTCCACAGGGTCCCAGAACCACCAGCCGCCCCAGCCAAGTTCGTAGTAGGCCCACCAGGAGCCCAAGGTGATGCCGATGCCGAGGAAGGCCCAGGCGACGATGGTCCACGGACGCGACCAACGCGCCCACGCAGCATCAAGACGACCGCCCATCAACGCCGCGATAGCAAAGGCGAACGCCACCGAGAAACCGACGTAACCCATGTACAGCATCGGTGGGTGAACGATCAGGCCGATATCCTGCAACAACGGATTGAGGTCGGCGCCATCGCTGGGTATTTGCGGCAGGATGCGCTTGAACGGGTTGGAGGTGAGGATCAGGAACAGCAGGAAACCGGTGCTGATCATGCCCATCACCGCCAGCACTCGCGCCAGCATCACCTGCGGCAACTGCCGGGAAAACACCGACACGGCGAACGTCCAGCCGCCGAGGATCAACGCCCAGAGCAGCAACGAACCTTCGTGTGCCCCCCAGACGGCGCTGAACTTGTAGTACCAGGGCAGTGCGCTGTTGGAGTTGCTGGCGACATAGGCGACGGAGAAATCATCGGCCATGAATGCGTAGGTCAGGCAACCGAAGGCGAACAACAGGAACGCGAACTGGCCCCAGGCGGCGGGTTGGGCCAGGCTCATCCACAAGCGGTCACCGCGCCAGGCGCCCACTAACGGCACCACGGCCTGAACCAGGGCGAAACACAGGGCCAGGATCATGGCCAGGTGGCCCAACTCCGGGATAAAAATTCCAGATGTCATCAGTTAGCCCTCTTTCGCGGGAGTGGGTGCCGACTGGCCGCTGTCTTTCAGGGCCTTGGTCACTTCCGGCGGCATGTACTTTTCATCGTGCTTGGCCAGCACTTCATCGGCCACCACCACGCCATCAGCGTTCAACTTACCGAGGGCGACGATGCCCTGCCCTTCGCGGAACAGGTCGGGGAGGATGCCCCGATAAGCGATGGTCACGGATTTGTTGAAGTCGGTGACGACGAACTTCACGTCCAGCGAGTCGCCGGAACGCTGCAGGGAACCGGCCTCGACCATGCCGCCCGCGCGGATGCGTGTGTCCTGAGGGGCTTCGCCATTGGCGATCTGGGTCGGCGTGTAAAACAGGTTGATGTTCTGCTGCAGGGCGCTCAGGGCCAGGCCCACGGCGGCGCCGACCCCGACCAGGATCGCCAGAATGATGATGAGACGCTTTTTACGCAGCGGATTCACTTGCCGTTCTCCCGGCGCAAACGACGCGCCTCTTGTTGCAGATACCGCTTGCGGGCCAGGATCGGCGCCGCCACGTTGAGGGCCAGCACCGCCAGGCAGATGCCATAGGCCGACCAGACATACAGGCCATGATGGCCCATGGCGAGGAAATCGCCGAATGAAGCAAAACTCATCGAGCGACCTCCAGGCTGTGTTCGACTTCGGCCTTGACCCAACTGGCCCGGGCTTCGCGCTTGAGCACTTCGAGGCGCATGCGCAGCAACAGCACCGCGCCGAAGAAACAGTAGAAACCCAGCGCCGTCAGCAGCAACGGCAGCCACATCTCGGCGGGCATCGCCGGTTTTTCCGTGAGCGTGAACGTCGCGCCCTGGTGCAGGGTGTTCCACCACTCCACCGAGTACTTGATGATCGGGATATTGATCACGCCGACAATCGCCAGCACCGCACAAGCCTTGGCCGCGCTGTCACGATTGCTGATGGCGTTGCCCAGCGCAATAAGACCGAAGTACAGGAAAAGCAGGATCAGCATGGACGTAAGACGTGCATCCCAGACCCACCACGAGCCCCAGGTCGGCTTGCCCCAGATCGCCCCGGTGACCAGCGCCACGGCGGTCATCCAGGCACCGATGGGGGCTGCGCATTGCAGGGCGACATCGGCCAGTTTCATTTTCCACACCAGCCCGACGATGCCGCACACCGCCAGCATCACGTAGATGGACTGGGCCAGCATGGCAGCCGGAACGTGGATGTAGATGATGCGGAAGCTGTTGCCCTGCTGGTAATCCGGTGGTGCAAAGGCCAAGCCCCAGACCACGCCAACGCCGATCAGCAGCAACGCCGCGACGCTCAGCCATGGCAGCATTCTGCCGCTGATGCCGTAAAACCATTTGGGCGAGCCGAGCTTGTGAAACCACGTCCAGTTCATACTGTTTCCATCACGGTTGCTGTTCGTTTTCACGACGCAGCCAAAGGGTCTTTACTGGTTATTTTTTAACCAGACCTCATTATTCGCCGACGCTGATCTTCAGGCCAGCAGCTATTGCAAAAGGTGTCAGGGTTATCGCCAGGGCGGTCAGGCTCCCAAGCCACAGCAGATAACCGGTCGCCGGCATGCCTTGCAAAGCGGCCTGCAAGGCACCACTGCCAAGGATCAACACCGGGATGTACAACGGCAGGATCAGCAATGCCAGCAACAGGCCACCGCGCTTCAAGCCGACCGTCAAGGCCGCGCCCACCGCACCGAGCAGGCTCAGCACCGGTGTACCCAGCAATAGAGAAAGCAGCAACACCGGCAGACAGGCGGCAGGCAAACCGAGCATCAACGCCAGCAAAGGCGCGAGCAAAACCAATGCCAGGCCGGAAAACGCCCAGTGTGCCAGCACCTTGGCCAATACCAGAAGAGCCAGGGGGTGCGGCGAAAGGACCCACTGTTCCAGCGATCCATCCTCGAAATCACTGCGAAAGAGCCCGTCCAGCGAGAGCAGGACCGATAAAAGGGCCGCCACCCAGACCAGTCCCGGCGACAAGGTTTGCAACAATTGAGACTCGGGACCGACCGCCAGCGGGAACAGCGAAACGACGATGGCAAAGAACACCAACGGATTGGCCAGTTCGGCCGGACGGCGGAACAGCAGACGAGCCTCGCGGGCGACCAACAGGCCGAAAACACTCATACGGCCCAGTTCCCCAGATCAATGTCGCGATAGCTCGCCGGCATGCGGCTCAGCGTGTGGTGGGTGGTCAAGACCACCATGCCGCCACGTTCGCAGTGGCCGGCCAGGTGTTCTTCAAGTTGCGCCACGCCTTGCTTGTCGAGGGCGGTGAACGGCTCATCGAGGATCCACAGCGGCGGGCTGTCCAGATAAAGCCGTGCCAGTGCCACGCGGCGCTGTTGACCGGCGGACAGCGTATGACAAGGGACATCCTCGAAACCGCGCAATCCGACAGCCGCCAGGGCCTGCCAGATCGCCTCATGGGAAGCCGGTTGATGCAGGGCGCACAGCCAGCTCAGGTTCTCTTGCGGGGTGAGCAAATCCTTGATGCCGGCGGCATGGCCGATCCACAGCAAGTTGCGAGCAAGCTCCGTGCGTTGCTCGCTCAGCGGTTGACCGTTGAGCAGCACTTGACCGGCGGTTGGGTGCATCAGGCCGGATAACAGGCGCAATAGACTGGTCTTGCCACTGCCATTGGGGCCACTGATCTGTACCATTTCGCCACTGGCCATTCTCAGATCGAGATTTTCGAAAAGCAGCCGAAGGTCTCGCTCGCAGGCAAGGGCAACGGTTTGCAGGACTGGACTGGTCAAGGGTTCACGGGCCTTATACGGTTCAAGTCGGCGCTGGTGCGGCCGTTAAAGAGATGCAGAATAAATGTATTGGCGGCCCGAACGAGAGAGCTACGTCAAATAACTGCGAAATTTACCGCACTCTGTATACAACGGGGCGGCATTATACATGCCATTTCCTACTCTCAAGCGTGCAATTTCCCAAGGTTGTGACCGCGTATGACAGGCGAAATGAACATCCTCCCGCTACCGCAAGCCACCCCGGCGACCACGCGCCCGCAGGCGGTGAACGGCGAGTTGCTCAAGCTGCTGACGCCGATGGAGGGCCTGATCAGCGCCGGCCAGACCGCCAAGGCTGAAGTGCTGTCGCTCAAGCAGGCGGATCAGGCATTTCAATTGCTGCTCAAGCTCACCCTCGAAAGTGGCCGGCAGACCACGCTCCAGGCCCTGAGCAACCAACCCCTGTCCCAGGGCACCAGCATCGCGGTCACCCAGCCCTCGGCGGGCAACCTGGCGGTCACCGTGCAGCAAGCCATCGCCGCCAGCGTCGCCACCCTCACCCGCATCGACACTGCACAGATGCCGGTCGGCACCCTGCTGCAGGGTAAAGTGCTGACCTCGCAAATGTTGCCGACCGTGCCGGGGCAACCCACGGTGTTTCGCTCGATGGTCAGCTTGCTCAACACCGCGCTGAGCGGCAGCACGCTGAGCATCGACAGCTCGCAGCCGCTGCGCATCGGCACCTTGCTCAGCGCCCAGGTGCAGGACGCTCACACTCTGAAGTTCGTACCCTTGAGCAGCCGTCAGGAACAATTGGCCGTGACCCAGCAACTGCTCAGCCAGCAAAGTCGCCAGGGTTCGTTGGACGGGTTGCTCAAAGTGCTGCAGAACCTGCCGGCCTCGAACCAGACCTCCAGCGACCTGCGCGCGGCCGTGGACCGATTGCTTGCAGGCCTGCCGGACCTCCAGCAATTGAGCAGCACCAAAGGCCTGGCCCAGGCACTGGCCAATAGCGGCGCATTCCTCGAGTCGAAACTGTTGGGCGGTCAGAACCTGGCGTCCGACATGAAGGCCGACCTGCTCAAACTGATCGGGCAGTTGTCCTCCGGGCTGCCGGCCAGCACCCATCTCGGCGCGATCATCGCCGGAAACACCCTGGCCCAGGCCATGCCGAGTTTCGTGCGCAATGCCCTGGGCATGCTCGGCCAGGTCAGCGCCAAGCCATCGCCCACCGGGTTTCCGCTGCCTGAGCGTTTGTTGCAAAGCGCCGACGGCGAAGACGATCTGGAACATCTGCTGCGCCTGGCCGCCGCGGCGGTTTCCCGCCTGCAAAGTCACCAGCTGTCCAGCCTGGAGCAAACCGGCGTCACCGCGGACGGACGGCTGATGAGTACCTGGCAACTGGAGATCCCGATGCGCAACCTGCAGGACATCGTGCCGCTGCAGATCAAGTTCCAGCGCGAGGACGCCCCCGAACGAGAACAACCCAAGGAACGCCCGGAAGAACGCGCACCCAAGCAACAACTCTGGCGCATCGAACTGGCGTTCGACATGGAACCGCTAGGCCCGCTGCAGGTTCAGGCACAGTTGATCCAGGGCAGCCTCAGCAGCCAGCTGTGGGCCGAACGCGCCTACACCGCCAGCCTGATCGAAAGCAACCTGGCGGCATTGCGCCAAAGAATGCTGGCCGCCGGGCTGAACGTCGGCGACCTCGACTGCCACCTCGGCAAACCGCCCCAAGGTCCACAAACCCGCCTCGAACAACGCTGGGTCGACGAAAACGCATGAAAAACCCCAACGCCCCACGCCAGGCCATCGCCCTCAAATACGGCGGCACCCACGCCCCGACCCTCACCGCCAAGGGCGACGAAGAACTGGCCGAAGAAATCCTGCGCATCGCTCGCGACTGCGAAGTGCCGATCTACGAAAACGCCGAACTGGTAAGCCTGTTGGCGCGGATGGAGTTGGGAGAGAGTATTCCGCAAGAGCTTTATTTGACGATTGCCGAGATCATTGCGTTTGCGTGGAATTTGAAGGGGAAGTTTCCGGTGGGGCAGAATCCGGATGCGGTGATAGTGGAACGCGATATCACCGACCAGGGCGACAATTATTGAAATGACAACGTGCTGACTGCCCTCATTGAGAGAGGCAGCCAACACATAACTGATAGCGATACCTTAATCAGGCATCGCGATCTATGCTTCCAGTCGAATATCACCCGCGGTCACTTTACCGTCGTTCCACCGGACAAGCACAAAAGAAATACGCACGCCTACAAGGGGCAACAGACGCTCCATGCCCATGAAGTCACGCCCACGAAGATCGTATAGATTATTATCAAGTGTGGATCGAACTGTTCCTTTTGCCGCTGGTGTTATGACTGGCCAACCTGGATATTCCAATTGAAAAGACGCAATGATTCCGGTATGACGATTTCGCTGCTGTTCCATGCAAATCACTCCTTGAAGTTTGAACTTCACACATTAGTGTGTCGAGCCTGCAAAGCAGGTTCGAATTCAAACTAAGGCTTTCGCCAAAACGACTCAACTATCCAAAGTAACAGGGCTCATACAACTGAAGTCGAAATGCACGAATTGAGATCGCTATTGAAGTGCGAAAAATTCGCCCTTCAAACAAAACTATAAATGGCGGTGATCTTTCGATTGTCTTCGCTGGCAAGCCAGCTCCTACAGAGGAACGGGTACCACCTAACAACGAGGTTGATCGTTCCCACGCTCTGCGTGGGAATGCAGCCCGTGACGCTCCGCGTCACCTCCCGGAAGCGGAACGCGGAGCGTCCCTAGAAGCATTCCCACGCAGAGCATGGGAACGATCCGAGCGATGTTTAGTTCTTGTGCAACTTGCTCATCAACTCCGCCTCAGCCTGAGTCAGGCCGCAGGACTGGGTCAGTTCGTCGACGCTGGCGCCCATCCCGACCAGTTTCGCCGCCTGTTCAAACGACAGGCTCGCGGGGTCGCGCTGTTCGATGCGGGCCAGTCTGTCCGGCAAGGGCTCGACGATCGTCCGCAGTTCATGCAGGTCTTCACCCATGCGCACATTGCCGTTCTGGTAATTGTCGACGCGCCGGCTCAGGTCCTTGATGCGTTGGTCACGCTGCGCATCGCCCTGGGCCTGTTGCGCAGCGATCAGCTTTTGACCGCGCACGTAAGACAGAAACATTGCCAGCGTGCCTGCCCACAACAGGAACAGGACAATGACCGCTACCTCAAGGATCAATCAGATACTCTCCAGTTCCGACCATTCTTCTTCGCTCATCATCTTGTCCAGTTCGACCAGGATCAGCAGTTCGTTGTTCTTGTTGCACACGCCTTGGATGAACTTGGCGGATTCTTCGTTACCGACGTTCGGCGCCGTCTCGATTTCCGACTGACGCAGGTAAACCACTTCGGCCACGCTGTCGACCATGATCCCGACCACCTGCTTGTCGGCTTCGATGATGACGATACGGGTGTTGTCGCTGATTTCGGCATTCATCAGGCCGAAGCGCTGGCGGGTGTCGATCACGGTGACCACGTTGCCGCGCAGGTTAATGATGCCCAGCACGTAGCTCGGTGCACCCGGTACCGGGGCGATTTCGGTGTAGCGCAGGACTTCCTGGACGCGCATCACGTTGATGCCATAGGTCTCGTTGTCCAGCTTGAAGGTGACCCATTGCAGGATCGGATCTTCGGAACCCTTTGCCGCCGTTGCCTTGTCATTCATACCCTGATCCCCTCAAGAAACCGCCCTGGCGGTGTTGTTCTGTTATGTAGTTGTGTGGGTCGGCTTGTTGCCGCCCATGTGCCTGGCCCCACCGCTGGCGATCAATTCGGCCAGTTCGGATACATCGAGCAAGGCACACATGTGTTCTATCACCGTGCCCGCCAGCCATGGCCGTTGGCCGCGGTGGCTGCGCCATTTGATTTCGTTCGGGTCCAGGCGCAACGAGCGGCTGACCTGATGCACCGCCAGCCCCCATTCGTAACCCTGGACGGAAATCACGTACTGCAAGCCCTGCTTGAAGTCCTCGCGGTAGCGATCGGGCATGACCCAACGGGCCGTGTCCAGAACCTTGAGGTTGCCAGCCTGGCTCGGCAGGATGCCCAGGAACCAGTCCGGCTGGCCGAACAGCGAGGTCAGCTCATGACCGGCCAGTGGATAAATCGAACCCAGGCACACCAGCGGCACCGCCAGGGTCAGGCCGGCGACATCGAACAACAGGCATTCGAAGGGTTCGGCCGCCCAGGCCGGACGATCGTCGGTTTCCACCGGTGGCGGCGTGTTGGCAGGTGGCAAATGCACTTCGACGACCGGAGGCACCAAGGCTTGATGCACTTCGACCGGCGGCGGTACCAGGGCGTGCAGCAATGGCGCGATGGTTGATACCGGCGTCAGCACGGGGGCCGGCGCTTCGATCACGGCCACCTTGAGCTTCGCCACAGGTACCACAGGCGCAACATCCGGGACGACGCCCTTCTGTGCATCCCGAGCCTGCTCCTCGAGCACCGCGGCCTGGAACTCGTCCAGCGCAGACTCGGCCTCGACGACTTCCAACGGTGCTTCGATGTCCGCCGAGAGTTCCTCGGTGATGTCTTGCAGCAAGCTGTCCAGATACGACTGCAGTGCCAATTGCGGGCGCGAGGTGATCTTGACCGGACGATTCACTGACTCACCCCAACGGCAGGAGCGAGCTTGCTCGCGAAGAAGCTGAGAGCGCCGCGGGCTGCCAGGTTTCCAGCGTTATCGTTGACGACCATCGCGAGCAAGCTTGCTCCTACAGGGATCGCGCTCATTCTCAAGCCACCTGCGCAACAAGTTGCGCCGCCAGCAGATGCTTGAGCAACGCGCGGTAGGCGACGACGCCACGGCTCTTGCCGTCGAATTGCGAAGGCGTCAGCCCCGCCCGGCTGGCATCGCGCAAGCGCGTGTCGACCGGGATGTAGCCCTGCCAGATCTCTTCCGGAAACTTGTCGCGCAGCACTCGCAGCGTACCGAGGGAGGCTTGCGTGCGGCGGTCGAACAGCGTCGGCACGATGGTGAACGGCAAGGCCTGCTTGCGCGAACGATTGATCATCGCCAGGGTGTTGACCATACGCTCCAGGCCTTTGACCGCCAGGTGCTCGGTCTGCACCGGGATCACCAGTTGCTGGCTCGCCGCCAAGGCATTGACCATCAGCACCCCGAGCAACGGCGGGCTGTCGATCACCGCGTAATCGAAGTCCTGCCACAATTGCGCCAAGCTCTTGGCAATCACCAGGCCCAGGCCACTCTGGCCCGGCGACTGACGCTCAAGGGTGGCCAGCGCAGTGCTCGATGGCAACAGCGAAATGCTTTCGTGGCTGGTAGGCAGCAACAACTGCCCGGGCAAGCCCTGGGGCACGCTGCCTTTATGCAGGAACAGGTCGTAGTTGCTGTGCTCAAGGCTGTCGGGGTCGTAACCGAAATAGCTGGTCATGGAGCCGTGGGGGTCCAGATCGACCACGACCACGCGCTTGCCTGCCTCGGCCAGCAACCCGGCTAAAGCGATGGAGGAAGTGGTTTTACCAACACCACCCTTTTGATTGGCGACTGCCCAGACTCTCATTCGATTGTTCCTCCCGGCCGAACGGGTCGGCCGAGAATTAGCTCAGCGTGTTAATGCGGGTGACGGAGAATTGACGGCGTTCTCCCCTACCGGCGACTTGACCTTGGTCGGTGCAGTTTGTGTGCCAGCACGCTTCAATGCGGCATCCGGTTGCGCATTGGCCGCACCGGTGGCAGTGAGGCTGCGACGCACATCCAGGTTGCGCGAGACCACCAGCACCACCCGACGGTTGCGTGCCCGGCCCTCGGCCGTGGCGTTATTGGCCACCGGCTGGAATTCGCCATACCCCACCGACGCCAGGCGACCGGGGTTGACCCCCTGCATCGCCAGCATGCGCACGATGCTGGCCGAGCGCGCCGAAGACAGCTCCCAATTGGTGGGGTACTGCGAGGTGCGGATCGGTTGATCGTCAGTGAAACCCTCGACGTGGATCGGGTTGTCGAACGGTTTCAGGATCTTCGCGACCTTGTCGATGATGTTGAAGGCGATGTCGCTGGGCATGGCATCGCCGCTGCCGAACAGCAAGCTGGAATTGAGTTCGATCTCGACCCACAACTCGTTGCCGCGCACCGTCATCTGGTTGGAACTAATGAGGTCGCCAAACGCCGCGCTGATGTCATCGGCGATGCTTTTGAGCGGATCGCTGGCACCCGAGACACCGGCATCGACCTGGTCACTGTCCTTGACCAGCGGCTTGGCCGGGGTCACGGTCTTCGGCCGCTCGTCACCGATGGGGATCGGCTTGAGCGCGCGATCGGTATCGTTAAAGACCCCGACCAACGCCTCGGAAATGACCTTGTACTTGCCTTCGTTGATCGAGGAGATCGAGTACATCACCACGAAGAAGGCGAACAGCAAGGTGATGAAGTCGGCGTAGGACACCAGCCAGCGTTCGTGATTGACGTGTTCTTCAGGCTGGCGACGACGTGCCATGATCCATGTCCCCCATCAATCCATGAAGCCCTGGAGCTTCAACTCAATCGAGCGTGGGTTTTCACCTTCGGCGATCGACAGGATCCCTTCCAACAACATTTCGCGATAACGCGACTGGCGTAATGCGATGGACTTGAGCTTGGCGGCAATCGGCAGCAACACCAGGTTGGCACTGGCGACGCCATAGATGGTGGCGACGAAGGCCACGGCGATGCCATTGCCCAGCTGCGACGGATCGCCCAGGTTGCCCATGACATGAATCAGGCCCATGACCGCACCGATGATGCCGATGGTCGGCGCATAACCGCCCATGCTTTCGAAGACCTTGGCGGCTTCGATGTCGCGGCTTTCCTGGGTGTAGAAATCCACCTCGAGAATGCTGCGGATCGCTTCCGGCTCGACGCCATCGACGAGCAATTGCAGGCCTTTGCGCGAATAGCTGTCGGGCTCGGCATCGGCCACCCCTTCCAGCCCGAGCAGGCCTTCCTTGCGGGCGGTCAGGCTCCAGTTGACGACGCGATCGATGCCACCGGCCAGGTCGACCCGCGGCGGAAACAGGATCCACGCCAGGATCTGCATGGCACGCTTGAAAGCGCTCATGGGCGATTGCAGCAACGCCGCGCCAATGGTCCCGCCCAGTACGATCAACGCGGCCGGACCGTTGGCCAGCGCACCGATATGTCCACCTTCGAGGTAGTTGCCGCCGATGATGGCGACGAACGCCATGATGATGCCGATGAGACTTAACACGTCCATCAGAGGCAGGCCTCGACGATGTGCCGGCCGATGTCGTCCAGCCCATACACCGCGTCGGCCAGCTCGGCCTTGACGATGGCCATGGGCATGCCATAGATCACGCAGCTGGCTTCATCCTGGGCCCAGATCGAACTGCCGCTCTGCTTGAGCAGGCGCGCGCCTTCGCGGCCGTCGGCGCCCATGCCGGTCAGTACCACCGCCAGAACTTTGTCACCGTAGGACTTGGCCGCCGAACCGAAGGTGATGTCCACGCACGGCTTGTAGTTCAAGCGCTCGTCGCCCGGGAGGATTTTCACCGCGCCGCGGCCATCGACCATCATCTGCTTGCCACCGGGCGCCAACAACGCCAGCCCCGGACGCAGGATGTCGCCGTCCTCGGCTTCCTTGACGCTGATCCGGCAGAGCTTGTCCAGGCGCTCGGCGAATGCCTTGGTGAAGGCTGCCGGCATGTGCTGGACCAACACGATGGGGGCTGGGAAGTTGGCTGGCAGCTGGGTCAGTACCCGCTGCAGGGCAACCGGTCCGCCGGTGGACGTACCGATGGCCACCAGCTTGTAGGCCTTGCGTTTTGGCGCGGGCGATGCCGGTGCATGCACGGGGGCACGGGTCGGGAGCGGAGCCGGTGCCGGACGCACAGGCGCACTGCTGCCATAACCGATAGTGCTCGCAGGCGTTGGTGTCGGAGCCGGCGCAGCCACGGGCGCTGGCGCGCTGTAGCTGCTGACACGACGATTACTGCGCGAGATGCTGAGAATCTTCTCGCACAGCAGTTGCTTGACCTTCTCGGGGTTGCGCGAAATGTCTTCGAAGTTCTTCGGCAGGAAGTCCACCGCGCCGGCGTCCAGCGCATCCAGGGTGACCCGGGCGCCTTCGTGGGTCAGCGAGGAAAACATCAACACCGGGGTCGGGCAGCGCTGCATGATGTGCCGTACCGCGGTGATGCCGTCCATCATCGGCATCTCGTAGTCCATGGTGATCACGTCCGGCTTGAGGGCCAGCGCCTGATCGATCGCCTCTTTGCCGTTGGTCGCCGTGCCGACGACCTGGATATTCACATCCGCTGAAAGAATTTCCGAGACGCGGCGGCGGAAAAACCCCGAATCGTCCACCACCAGGACCTTGACTGCCATAAACACTCCATTAGACGCAGCGGGGCATCAGTCGCCCCGCCACGCCAGAATCAAATACGCCGTGTGGCGTAACGCTTGAGCATGCTCGGAACATCGAGAATCAGCGCGATGCGGCCGTCACCGGTGATGGTGGCGCCCGACATGCCCGGGGTTCCCTGGAGCATTTTGCCCAATGGCTTGATCACCACTTCTTCCTGGCCCACCAGCTGGTCGACGACAAAGCCGATCCGCTGGGTGCCCACCGAAAGGATCACCACATGGCCTTCGCGCTGCTCTTCGTGAGCGGCGGAGCTGACCAGCCAGCGCTTGAGGTAGAACAACGGCAGTGCCTTGTCCCGCACGATCACCACTTCCTGGCCGTCCACCACGTTGGTGCGCGACAGGTCGAGGTGGAAGATCTCGTTGACGTTCACCAGGGGGAAGGCGAACGCCTGGTTGCCGAGCATGACCATCAGGGTCGGCATGATCGCCAGGGTCAGCGGTACCTTGATGACGATCTTCGAGCCCTGGCCCTTGGCCGAATAGATGTTGATCGAACCGTTGAGCTGGGAGATCTTGGTTTTCACCACGTCCATGCCCACGCCGCGACCCGACACGTCGGAGATCTCGGTCTTGGTCGAGAAACCCGGGGCGAAGATCAGGTTGTAGCACTCGGTATCGCTCAGGCGGTCGGCCGCATCCTTGTCCATCACACCGCGTTTTACCGCGATGGCACGCAGGACATTCGGGTCCATGCCCTTGCCGTCGTCGGAGATCGACAACAGGATGTGATCGCCTTCCTGCTCGGCCGCCAGGATCACCTTGCCGCCACGGGCCTTGCCCGAGGCCTCGCGTTCTTCCGGCGATTCGATGCCGTGGTCGACCGCGTTGCGCACCAGGTGGACCAGCGGGTCGGCCAGCGCTTCGACCAGGTTCTTGTCGAGGTCGGTGTCTTCGCCGACCAACTCCAGGTTGATCTCTTTCTTGAGCTGGCGCGCGAGGTCGCGAACCAGGCGCGGGAAACGTCCGAAGACCTTCTTGATCGGTTGCATCCGGGTCTTCATGACCGCGGTCTGCAGATCGGCCGTGACCACGTCGAGGTTCGACACGGCCTTGGACATGGCTTCGTCGGCGCTGTTGGCACCCAGGCGCACCAGGCGGTTACGCACCAGCACCAACTCGCCGACCATGTTCATGATCTCGTCGAGCCGCGCGGTATCGACCCGCACGGTGGTCTCGGCTTCGCTGGCGGGTTTTTCCGCAGGCGGCGCGGCCGGGGCACGGGCCGCAGCCGGTGCAGCGGCGGGCGTCGGCGCTTGGGCTTTGGATTCGGGCGCCTTGGCCACGGGCTTGGGCGCAACCGCCTTGGCAGCCGGCACCGCTACCGAGGCGTTCGCGCCGCTGGCCGCTGTCGCCGTGCCGACGTCGCTGAACTTGCCTTTGCCGTGCAATTCGTCGAGCAGTGCTTCGAATTCATGGTCGCTGATCAGATCGCTGCCGGCCGCCGCAGCGGTAGGCGCTGCCGGTGCAGGCACCGATGCGATCGCCGACTCCAGCGCCTCGACCGCAAAGTTGCCCTTGCCGTGCAGCTGGTCGAGCAACGCTTCGAATTCTTCGTCGGTGATGTCCGAGCTATCGCCAGCGGCTTTCGGCTCTGGCGGCGCAACGGGCGCCGGGGCCACGGCATCGACGGCGAACTTGCCCTTGCCGTGCAACTGATCGAGCAACGACTCGAACTCGGCGTCGGTGATTTCGTCGCTGGCGGGTGCTGGAGCAACCGCTGGCGCCTCGGCCTGGGCCTTGACGGCATTCAGCGAGTCCAGCAGTTGTTCGAATTCGTTATCGGTAATATCGCCTGGATCGGCTTCAACCACAGGTGCTTCGACCACTGCGGTAACCACCACCTCGTCAGCCGATTGCGGCTCGGCCAGACGCGCCAGTGCCGCCAGCAACTCAGGCGTTGCCGCCGTCACCGGGCTGCGCTCGCGCACTTCGCCGAACATGCTGTTCACGGCGTCCAGCGCCTCGAGGACCACGTCCATCAATTCCGAGTCAACGCGACGCTCGCCCTTGCGCAGGATGTCGAACACGTTCTCGGCGATGTGGCAGCACTCCACCAGCTCGTTGAGCTGGAGGAAGCCGGCGCCCCCTTTTACAGTGTGAAAACCGCGAAAAATTGCATTGAGCAAGTCCGCGTCATCCGGACGGCTTTCCAGCTCGACCAGTTGCTCGGACAGTTGCTCTAGAATCTCGCCGGCCTCAACCAGGAAATCCTGAAGGATCTCTTCATCGGCGCCGAAGCTCATTTAAGGGGGTGCTCCTAAAGGTCTAAAAACCCAAAAACCTAAAATGTTAGAATCCTAGGCTGGATAGCAAATCGTCCACATCGTCCTGACCGGACATAACGTCTTCTCTTTTATCGGCATGAATCTGCGGACCTTCACCCTTGGAGAGATGTTTTTGTGGATCTTTTTCTGCAAGCATTGCCGCGCGGTCATGTTCGATGCCCGCAAAGCGGTCCACCTGACTGGCCATCAGCACGAGCTTGAGCAGGTTGCTTTCCACTTCGGTGACCAGTTGGGTCACGCGCTTGATCACCTGGCCCGTGAGATCCTGGTAATCCTGGGCGAGCAGGATGTCGTTGAGGTTGCTCGACACGGCGCGGTTGTCCGTGCTGCTGCGCGCCAAGAAGCCGTCGACACGCCGGGCCAGCTCACGGAACTCTTCAGCGCCGACTTCGCGTCGCATGAACCGTCCCCAATCGGTGCTCAGCCCCTGGGCTTCGTCCGCCAGGCTGTTGACCAGCGGCGTGGCGTTTTCCACCAGGTCCATGGTGCGGTTGGCGGCAGCTTCAGTCAGCTTGACCACATACCCCAGGCGCTCGGTGGCGTCGGTGATCTGTGACACTTCCTCGGCTTGCGGCATGTGCGGGTCAATCTGGAAATTGACGATCGCGCTATGCAACTCGCGGGTGAGCTTGCCCACTTCCTGGTACAGGCCGCGGTCACGGGTCTGGTTGAGCTCATGGATCAATTGCACAGCATCGCCGAACCTACCCTTTTCAAGGCTCTCGACCAATTCGACGGCGTGTTTTTTCAGGGTCGATTCAAAATCGCCCTGGGATGATTCGTTATGCCCCATAGCTCCCCCGTGGCGCAGTTCAACCGATGCGTTCGAAAATCTTCTCGATTTTTTCTTTCAACGCCTGGGCCGTGAAGGGTTTGACCACATAGCCGTTTACGCCGGCCTGGGCTGCTTCAATGATTTGCTCGCGCTTGGCTTCGGCAGTCACCATCAGCACTGGCAGGTGCTTGAGCCTTTCATCGGCGCGCACGTGGCGCAGCAGATCGATACCGGTCATGCCAGGCATGTTCCAGTCCGTCACCAGAAAGTCGATGCTCCCGCTGTTGAGTACCGGAATGGCGCTAGTGCCATCGTCGGCCTCGACCGTGTTGGTGAACCCAAGGTCACGCAACAGGTTTTTTATGATCCGCCGCATCGTTGAGAAGTCATCAACGATGAGGATTTTCATGTTCTTGTCCAATTCGACCTCCAAGCAGACTAAAACGCGCCCAGCACCTGGACGCGCCATTTCAATCAAACTGGCGAAACACTCGATGACTGTCTGGAGTACAACGGATCGAGACCGGCACGGTTCATCACCCCACCAGCCGCGTCGCAGTGCCCCCACACTGCCTTCAGCGCGCTCGCCACTCTCCCAGACGCCCCCGCAAACGGGCCGCGCACTGGCTGTGTAACTGGCTGACCCGGGATTCACTGACCCCCAGGACCTCGCCGATTTCCTTGAGATTCAACTCTTCGTCGTAGTACAGCGCCAACACCAGGCGCTCACGCTCCGGCAAATTGGCGATCGCATCGGCCAGCGCCGCCTGGAAGCGTTCATCTTCCAGATCGCGCGACGGTTCCATATGCGCACTCGCGCCGTCCTCGTGCAGCCCTTCGTGTTCGCCGTCCTGCAACAGGTCGTCGAAACTGAACAGGCGGCTGCCCAGGGTGTCGTTCAAAATCCCGTAATAATCGTCAAGACTCAATTGGAGTTCGGCCGCAACCTCGTGATCTTTAGCGTCACGTCCGGTTTTCGCTTCAATCGAGCGAATGGCGTCGCTGACCATCCGCGTATTGCGGTGGACCGAACGCGGCGCCCAGTCCCCCTTGCGGACTTCATCGAGCATCGCACCGCGGATACGGATACCTGCATAGGTCTCGAAACTCGCGCCTTTGCTGGCGTCGTATTTGGTCGATACTTCCAACAGGCCGATCATCCCGGCCTGGATCAGGTCTTCGACCTGGACACTGGCCGGCAGACGCGCCAGCAAGTGATAGGCAATGCGTTTTACCAGCGGCGCGTAACGCTCGATCAGCTCGTACTGCGCGTCACGCGCCGATGCCTTGTAGAGGTTGTAACCGCTCGCGGTCATAGCACGGGTCCTGCCGTTTGTTGCACGAGGCGCTCGACGAAAAATTCCAGGTGCCCACGCGGGTTGGCGGGTAGCGGCCAGGTGTCGACCTTCTGCGCGATCGCCTTGAATGCCAACGAGCACTTGGAGCGTGGAAAGGCCTCGTACACGGCGCGCTGCTTCTGCACGGCCTTGCGCACGCTTTCGTCGTAAGGCACGGCGCCGACGTATTGCAGGGCGACGTCGAGGAAGCGGTCGGTGACCTTGGTCAACTTGGCGAACAGGTTGCGCCCTTCCTGCGGGCTCTGCGCCATGTTCGCCAGCACGCGGAAACGGTTCATGCCGTAATCGCGATTGAGCAATTTGATCAGTGCGTAGGCATCAGTGATCGAAGTCGGCTCGTCGCAGACCACCAGCAACACTTCCTGGGCCGCGCGCACGAAACTGACCACCGACTCACCAATGCCCGCCGCAGTGTCGATCACCAGCACGTCGAGATTGTCGCCGATGTCGCTGAAGGCCTGGATCAGGCCGGCGTGCTGGGCCGGGCTCAAATGAACCATGCTCTGGGTGCCGGACGCCGCCGGAACGATGCGGATGCCGCCGGGGCCCTGCAACAGCACGTCGCGCAGCTCGCAGCGGCCTTCGATGACGTCGGCCAGGGTACGTTTGGGTGTCAGCCCCAACAGAACGTCGACATTCGCCAGGCCCAGGTCGGCGTCAAGCAGCATGACGCGCCGGCCAAGCTCAGCCAAAGCCAGGGACAAGTTCACTGACACGTTAGTTTTGCCGACGCCACCTTTGCCGCCGGTCACCGCGATCACCTGTACAGGATGCATGCTGCCCATGTTATTTCTTTACCTTGTTCTGCATAGACGGGGCCACATAACTGGCTGCGCGTTCACAACCGGAACAATGCATGGCAGGCCATCGATGTAGGTACAAAAACTATTCATTATTACCTCAGCCAACCTGCTTGGTCGGGCTGTGATAGATATCAGCGAACATGTCAGCCATGGCTTCTTCGCTGGGTTCTTCCTGCATTTGCACGCTGACGGCCCGACTGACCAGTTGATGACGACGCGGCAGATGCAAATCATCTGGAATCCGCGGGCCATCGGTCAGGTAGGCCACCGGCAATTCATGGCTGATGGCCAGACTCAACACTTCGCCCAGGCTTGCCGTTTCATCCAGTTTAGTCAGGATGCAGCCAGCGAGCCCGCAGCGCTTGTAACTGTGATAAGCGGCGGTTAGAACCTGTTTCTGGCTGGTGGTTGCCAGGACCAGATAATTTTTTGAGCGGATGCCTCGACTGGCCAGGCTTTCGAGTTGCATGCGCAGGGCCGGGTCGCTGGCTTGCAGGCCGGCGGTATCGATCAGCACCACGCGCTTGCGCAACAACGGATCCAGTGCCTGGACCAGCGACTGGCCCGGATCGACGTGTGTCACCGAGACATTGAGAATCCGCCCGAGTGTCTTGAGCTGCTCCTGGGCACCGATACGGAAGCTGTCCATGCTCACCAACGCGATGTTCTGCGCGCCGTACTTGAGCACGTAACGTGCCGCCAGCTTGGCCAAAGTGGTGGTCTTGCCCATGCCGGCCGGGCCGACCATGGCGATCACACCGCCCTCTTCCAGCGGTTCCATTTCCGGCGTGGCGATCATCCGCGCCAGGTGCGCCAGCAACATACGCCAGGCCTGACGGGGTTCTTCGATTTCGCTGACCAGCGCCAGCAAGTCTCGCGACAACGGGCCGGACAGGCCGATGCGCTGCAGGCGACGCCACAGGTTTGCCTGGTCAGGACGACTGCCCCGCAGCTGGTTCCAGGCGAGGGAGCCGAGTTGTACTTCCATGAGTTCGCGCAGGCTGTTGAGCTCCGAACGCATCGAGTCGAAGGCGCGCGTATCCAGGCCGGCCGCCGGCGCAGGTGCCGGGGCAGGTCGCGCAGGTTCGGCAAAGGTCGGTTCGATCAGCGGTTCAGCAGCAGTCAGCGGCAAGCCGGCAAATAACTGGCGATTGGTGCCCTTGTCGCTCTCGCCCTCGCCGCGCAGGCTTAATTCGGCCTGGGCAGTGACGATCCGCGACTGGGTCTTGCGCAGCTCGTCCTCGAGTTCCACGTTCGGCACGCGCGGAGCCAGCGCCGACAGCTTGTAGTCCAGGGCAGCCATAAGCTCGACACCACCGGCGATGCGGCGGTTGCCAATGATGGCGGCATCGGCGCCCAGCTCATCACGAACCAGCTTCATGGCCTGACGCATATCGGCGGCGAAAAAACGCTTAACTTGCATAAACCACTACCTCAGCCGTTGGGCCCTACTGTCGCAACGATGGTCACTTGCTTGTTGTCAGGAATTTCCTGATAAGCCAACACATGCAAACCCGGGACTGCGAGCCGGCCAAATCGCGAGAGCATCGCGCGAACCGGACCGGCCACCAGCAGAATCACCGGCTGACCTTGCATCTCCTGCCGCTGCGCCGCATCGATCAACGAGCGCTGCAGCTTTTCAGCCATGCTTGGCTCCAGCAGAACGCCCTCTTCAGAGCCTTGTCCTGCCTTCTGCAGACTATTGAGCAATATCTGTTCCAACCTTGGTTCCAGCGTGATCACTGGTAGCTCGGAGTCAGTGCCTACAATGCTTTGCACGATTGCGCGGGATACGCCAACACGCACCGCGGCCACCAGCGCGGCGGTATCTTGACTCTTGTTGGCGTTGTTCGCGATGGCTTCGGCAATGCTGCGGATGTCGCGTACTGGCACCTGTTCGGCCAACAGCGCTTGCAGGACCTTGAGCAATTGCGACAGCGACAACACGCCCGGCACCAGCTCTTCGGCCAGTTTCGGCGAGTTTTTCGCCAGCAATTGCATGAGTTGCTGGACTTCCTCGTGACCGATCAGTTCGCTGGAGTGCTTGTACAGGATCTGGTTCAAGTGGGTGGCCACGACGGTGCTGGCATCGACCACGGTGTAGCCAAGCGATTGCGCCTGGGCGCGCTGGCTGATTTCGATCCATACCGCCTCCAGGCCGAAAGCCGGATCTTTGGCGGTAATGCCGTTGAGCGTGCCGTAGACCTGCCCCGGATTGATCGCCAGCTCGCGATCCGGGTAAATCTCCGCCTCGGCCAGGATTACCCCCATCAGGGTCAGGCGATAGGCGCTCGGCGCCAGGTCGAGGTTGTCGCGAATGTGCACCGTGGGCATGAGGAAGCCCAGGTCCTGGGACAGCTTCTTGCGCACGCCCTTGATCCGCGCCAGCAATTGCCCACCCTGGTTGCGGTCAACCAGTGGAATCAGGCGATAGCCCACTTCCAGGCCGATCATGTCGATCGGCGTCACGTCATCCCAGCCCAGCTCCTTGGTTTCCTGGGCGCGGGCCGGCGACGGCAGCAGTTCCTGCTGACGCTTGACCTCTTGCAGGGCCTGCACCTTGGCGGTGTTCTGCTTTTTCCAGAACAGGTACGCGCCACCCGCGGCCAGGGCGGCCATGGACAGGAAGGAAAAATGCGGCATGCCCGGCACCAGCCCCATCACCGCCATCAGGCCGGCCGACACCGCCAACGCCTTGGGCGATGCGAACATCTGCCGGTTGATCTGCTTACCCATGTCTTCGGAGCCCGAAGCACGGGTGACCATGATCGCCGCCGCTGTGGATAACAACAGTGATGGCAATTGCGCCACCAAACCGTCACCGATGGTCAACAGGGCGTACACCTTGCCGGCGTCGGCAAAGGACATGTTGTGCTGGAAGATACCGACCGCCATGCCGCCGATCAGGTTGATGAACAGGATCAGCAGGCCGGCGATAGCGTCACCGCGCACGAACTTGCTGGCACCGTCCATGGAACCGTAGAACTCGGCCTCCTGGGCCACTTCCGAACGCCGCGCCTTGGCCTGGTTCTGGTCGATCAGGCCAGCGTTGAGGTCGGCGTCGATCGCCATCTGCTTGCCGGGCATCGCATCGAGGGTGAAACGCGCGCTCACCTCGGAAATACGCCCGGCACCCTTGGTTACCACGACGAAGTTGATGATCATCAAAATCGCGAACACCACGATACCGACCACGTAGTTACCGCCGATCACCACCTCGCCAAAGGCCTGGATCACCTTGCCGGCGGCGGCATGACCGTCCTGGCCGTGGAGCATCACCACCCGCGTCGAGGCCACGTTGAGCGCCAGGCGCAACAACGTCGCCACCAGCAAAATGGTCGGAAACACAGCAAAATCCAGCGGCCGCAAGGCGTAGACGCAGACCAGCAGAACGACGATCGACAGGGCGATGTTGAACGTGAAAAACACGTCGAGCAGGAACGGCGGCATCGGCAACATCATCATCGCCAGCATGACCAGCAGCAACAGCGGCACGCCCAGATTGCCTCGGCTGAGGTCTGCCATGTTCGTGCGAGCACTGTTGATTAACTGAGAGCGATCCACCGGTATTCCCCGTTCCTTTGAAGCAAAACTTTTGACGCCAGAAGCGGGCGCGGGGTGGGTACTGCAAGAAGCTTTCCAACTTTAGGCGGGGTTTGAAATAGCGGGATTTACCAATCAAGCATGACGCGCATCCTGTAGGAGCGCGGCTTGCCCGCGAAGAGGCCCGTACTGCCTGCGCGGATGTCTGCCATCACGCCGCAAATCCAAGGATACACGCCCGGCGAAGCAGCCCGTCGAACGTGGCACCCGCCAGCGCACCTATCAGTTCTGCTAGTACCCGCCTCTGGCGAATCCGCTGATACTCAGCGCAAGTCCTTCGACCTTTCGAGGCGTTCACACATGACCAACCCACGCGATATCCTGCTCTGCCACTATCGCTACGATGCCCTCGACCGCCTGACGAGCAACGAACGGCCAAACGAGCCCGAGCACCAGCGCTTTTACTGCAAAAGCCGACTGGCCACCGAGATCCAGGGCGCGAACCGGTATTCGGTGTTCCAGCATGAGGACCAACTGCTGGCGCAACAGCAGAGCGTAAGCGAGTCACCCGACACCACGCTCCTGGCCACCGATCAGCAGCGTTCGGTGTTGCACGCCCTCAAGGGCAATCACTCACGACAATCCATCGCTTATTCGCCCTACGGCTACCGCCCCGCTGAAAACGGGTTACTCAGCCTGCTTGGGTTCAACGGGGAACGGCAGGATCCGGTGACCGGGTGCTATTTGTTAGGGAATGGATATCGGGCGTTCAATCCAGTATTGATGCGGTTTAACAGCCCAGACAGTTGGAGTCCGTTTGGGGAGGGAGGGTTGAACCCGTACGCATATTGCATGGGAAAACCCGTTAACTCCTCCGACCCTTCGGGACACAGTCCCTTGTTAACAACAATATTGAAATCTTTATTTAAATTTGATGGCAACTATGCCAGCAGATCATACTCAAGCCGCTTCGACCTACGCCCTTACCCTGTAAAGAACAGACGGCTATCAGCGCCTGATCTCACAATACCGTCACTAACAGAGCCTGACTTTTTGGGCTATCACGGCACATCAAAATCCGATGTAAAAAAACTACTCAGAGAAGGCGCACAACCGCACTACTCGAAAATTGAAGAGCGACCTGGCTTCTACCTCACTCCGGACAAGGGCATAGCTAAGGAATACGCTAATTCGGCGCAATTTCAAAGCACTGGAGATGACACGTGGAACCTGGGAAAAGCGAATATTGTAGAGGTCCACATCCAGAACCTGCAGGGAAAGACTCCAGGCAGAGACTACGAATTTAATTACTACTCATTCGACCATCAAAATCCGAACCATATGACAATGGAGTTCATAGCCAAACCCCACATATCGAGAGCCGTCGTTATCAGACAACTGGGCTCTACAGCCTCACAAAAAAAAGCCCGTCCAAGAGCTTTCGAAGCCCCATTTTAAACCACAAATAGTGCAGCTTCTATTTTAGCTTCAAGTAAGAAGATCGCTTTAGGAATAAGTTGGAAGGCCGTTAAGGGAACTTATGGGAAAGCCGTGACAAAATCAAGTGTCGTCCAATCTGAACGAAAAAGGGGACGAACGAAAAAGGGGACAGATTTATTTTCTCAGCTATGAAATCGACAAATTTATTAACAACAAACAAGAACGGTGTATTTCGCTCCCGCTAAGCTATCCGTATCACTGCAAGGACGTAGGAAACAGCATGCCCAGAGTAGGACGCGTTGTACTGCCCAACTACCCCCACCATGTCGTACAGCGAGGCCACAATCGGCAGGTTGTTTTCGCTGACGCAGCTGATTTTGAGTATTACCTCTCGGACCTTCGCGAGCTGAAGCAGGCTTTTGGTGTACGCATTTATGCCTATTGCCTGATGACCAATCATGTTCACCTTTTGCTTGCACCTGGTGACACTGCATCAAGCCTGGGACAATTGATGAAAGCCCTCGCAGCTCGCATGACTCGCTATCGAAATAAGCTGGAAGGACGTTCCGGCACGCTATGGGAGAGCCGTTACAAATCCAGCGTTGTTCAATCTGACACCTACCTTCTGGCGTGCAGCCGATACATTGAGCTGAATCCCGTGAGGGCCAATCTCGTTTCCCGAGCAGAATGTTATCCTTGGTCCAGCTACCACCTTCGCGTGGTAGAACCGGCAGCAAATAACTGGCTGGATATCGACCCCTGCTTTAAAGCGCTTGGCGAAACTGAGCTTGCTCGCCGTAATCGCTATACAGAATTTGTTGAGCAGGTCGCCCCGAGTGGTGAGCTGGAGCTAATAAGAGAAGCCCTTCAACGAGGGCAATTGACAGGGTCCTCCCGCTTTGTGAAAGAAATAGAAAACATCACAGGGCTTCGAATAATAGGTCGAGGGCAAGGTAGGCCTGCAAAAAAGCAGGACGAAAATTAACGAGACCTTGAAAGTCCGCTTTTTATTTCGCAAATAAATCTGTCCCCTTTTCTCCCGATTTGTGTCGAGCGCTGATTTCGCGATTACCCCCAATCACTGTAGGAGCGAGGCTTGCCCGCGAAGAGGCCGGCACTGCCACCAAGTATCTCGAAAATCACACAACCGATCCGCAAATCGAAGACGCAACCCCAGCACACCTATCAGTTCTGCTTGTACCCAACTTCTGCAAAGGCGCCAATACTGAACTCCCGCACTTCGGCTGTTGGGATAACCACCCATGACATCATCACCGCGCCAAACCGTGCTCTGCCATTACCACTACGACCCCCTCGATCGCCTGATCAGCCATGCCCTGGCAGATACCCCCGGGCGCCGGCGCTTCTACTGCAAAAGCAGGCTGGTTACCGAGGTACAGGGTGCGACGCGCTACTCGATCGTCCAGCAGGGTGAACAGTTGTTGGCGCAACAACGAAGCGACGGTGATGCGCCTGATGCCACGCTGTTGGCCACCGATCAACAGCGTTCGGTACTGCAGGCAGTCAAGGCCAATCATCCACCGCAACCCATCGCTTATTCGCCCTATGGCCACCGCTCTGTTGAAAGCGGGTTACTCAGCCTGCTCGGTTTTAACGGCGAACGGCCGGAACCGGTGACGGGGGGGTTATTTACTGGGGAATGGGTATCGGGCGTTTAATCCGGTGTTGATGAGATTTAATAGTCCGGACAGTTTGAGCCCCTTCGGAAAGGGAGGATTGAACGCTTATACGTATTGCGTTGGAGACCCGATCAACTCAAGCGACCCGACCGGACACTCGATACTGATAGCCTTGGCAGCGGAATACGCTCAGCAACAATCCAAAATCATAACCACTTTCGGTACACGCTTCATGTCAAAAATTGGCGTTACTCCCGCGCGAGCAACAAGCGCCTACAAGCGCATTTTGGCCATAGAAAGTGAAGTACCCAAGCTTTCAGAACAAGCGAGACGTAACGTGCTCGACAAAGATAAAATCGCCTTGGGCGTTTCAAATAAAATACCACACAACTCCATCGACTTGGAGCCGACAAAATTCGAAGGGGCTCGCCCCGCAAGCCCAAGCTTTTTTTCCTGGGTTGCGGAAAATGCTTCCCGATACCCTATAACCCCAAACTCTCCTCAAGAGAGATATATGAACTTGCTCAACAGCCTGTCTCGCGACCGAGACATGGACATTCCCACTCAGCTTCGTCTCTTTCCAACTACCGAACACTTCTATGCCAGAATTGTATCCTCGTATACACAAAGAATGGATTCGGTAACACACGAGAAGATCCCTAAACTACTAAAAGAAAAAGAAAGAATTCGCAACCAGTACTTTCAATTCTAAATACAACTATTTTCCTAAATCATGCCCGCGCCGATAGTTATTACGAACAACACTGTCAATCAGCGAATCACCCGGAAAATCCGCTATCACAACACCTACCGTTCTCACCTGCGTAGACTGATCATTCAACGCCTTCAAATCGTCCCGCGTCAGTGTGTTGGTGCCTTCAAAAGAAATAAAACACATTCCCCCAGCACACCCCGTCCTTGGAAACCCTGGATAGAGGTCGCTATGCCCAAAATCAATCAGCCCTGTCCACAACCTTGCCGCGTCCGTTCCCGGGGACACATGGCCACTGGCAACAAAATAAGGAAACGAACGATGACTGGCCGAAAGGTAGTTCACATAAAACGTATCCCGGCTGCCCGCTGCGGCATTGTGCAACTGCTGTTTGATTTTGATGTACTTGTCATGCAGGCCCCAGTTCGACTCCATGGAGTAGTCGTCCTGAATATTGAACACACTCTCATCCTTGTAACTGAGCCCGAATTTATTAAGCCTGGCATCGGCCGATAGCACCACAAACTTGCCGCGCGCCTCGCCCAGCGTAAGCTTCGGGTTCTGGGTTTTCAGATAGATACCCGAATACAGCTGCATGTATTGGTCGAAGACATACTCCAGGCTCTGGCTGACGTTCGAGTCTGCCTCATGCTCATCACTCACCCGAACCAATACCGTTTCGCTGGGATTATCTCGCAGGAACCGCTTGATCGCCTCCAGCGCCGAACCCAACATCCTGTCCAGGAACACGGCACCGTGGTGCAGCGCCAAAGCATCGCCTGTACGACGAATCCTCAGATCCAATACCCGTATTCCGTACTCCAACTGCTTGTCGAAACCGAGGGTTTGAGTTTCGACGACATCCTTGTAAACCGGATACCAGGTGACCTGGAAAGTCGCCGAATCATGAGTACCCGGCAACGCCATTTCACTGAGCTGGACATCGTCGCGGATGGTTTTCATCCACTGCGATCTATCGGTGAACGGATCATCCGGGTCATGGGAGTACGCGCCGTCAAGATGGCCGTAAGCTGGCCACGCCACGCAATAGAGTAGTCCCAGAAACAATCCTGTAGCCATTCCAAGCTTCATAGTCATGCCCTCCTTGGCTGCTAATGAACGCTTTTTCATGCTAACTGGATTGACTTGGAGAGTGCCCTATATAGATATTTTCTGCGGCGAACCTGCATGCAAAAAAGGGGACAGATATATTTTCTCAGCTATGAAATCGACAAATTTATTAACAACAAACAAGAACGGTGTATTTCGCTCCCGCTAAGCTATCCGTATCACTGCAAGGACGTAGGAAACAGCATGCCCAGAGTAGGACGCGTTGTACTGCCCAACTACCCCCACCATGTCGTACAGCGAGGCCACAATCGGCAGGTTGTTTGTTTTCGCTGACGCAGCTGATTTTGAGTATTACCTCTCGGACCTGCGCGAACTGAAGCAGGCTTTTGGTGTACGCATTTATGCCTATTGCCTGATGACCAATCATGTTCACCTTTTGCTTGCACCTGGTGACGCTGCATCAAGCCTGGGACAATTGATGAAAKCCCTCGCAGCTCGCATGACTCGCTATCGAAATAAGCTGGAAGGACGTTCCGGCACGCTATGGGAGAGCCGTTACAAATCCAGCGYTGTTCAATCTGACACCTACCTTCTGGCGTGCAGCCGATACATTGAGCTGAATCCCRTGAGGGCCAATCTCGTTTCCCGAGCAGAATGTTATCCTTGGTCCAGCTACCACCTTCGCGTGGTAGAACCGGCAGCAAATAACTGGCTGGATATCGACCCCTGCTTTAAAGCGCTTGGCGAAACTGAGCTTGCTCGCCGTAATCGCTATACAGAATTTGTTGAGCAGGTCGCCCCGAGTGGTGAGCTGGAGCTAATAAGAGAAGCCCTTCAACGAGGGCAATTGACAGRGTCCTCCCGCTTTGTGAAAGAAATAGAAAACATCACAGGGCTTCGAATAATAGGTCGAGGGCAAGGTAGGCCTGCAAAAAAGCAGGACGAAAATTAACGAGACCTTGAAAGTCCGCTTTTTATTTCGCAAATAAATCTGTCCCCTTTTCTCCAAAAGACACCGGAGACATATGGGTTTCTGGCACTGAACCACGTCTCGAATAACTTATAAATCCGCCAGTTAACGGGAAAAGGAAAGGGAATAAATTTATTTGTCCGTTTTTTGATAACGGTTGAAACAGAGGTTTCGCGATCCTTTCGGTTTTAACATCTATTAAGAGGGAGATTCAAGCCATATGGGGGTGAGCCTGCTCGCGACGGCGGTGTGTCAGCCACCGTCCCAATTGACAGGTATGGCCTCTTCGCGAGCAGGCTCGCTCCCACAGCTTCTGTGTATTGAGCAGCTGACGGGAATAATCAGGAATCGCGACGCAAATCCGGCGGGATCGGCAGGTCATCCTTGAGCGGATCCGGGCGCTTGCCCTTGCCGGCGCTGCGAAAAGGAGACAGCTTTATTTTGGCATGCTTTTCCATTCGTCCCCTTTCCCCACATCAGCAGAACGATGATCGACAGCGCATTAAATAAATCCGCATTAAATAAATCTGTCCCCTTTTCCCGTTCTTTGTCCTTTCTTTCCGCTTTCTTTAAATCTGTCCCCTTTTCCTCGGAACCTTGTGTGTGGGCTTGCCCGCGATGAGGCCGGTACTGCCAGCGAATCTCTCAGAAAGCGCGCTGCTGCTCAGCAAATCCAACGCACAAACCCAGCACACCTATCAGTTCTGCTAGTACCCAACCCTTGCCAAACCGCCAATACTGAGCTTCCGCACTTCGGACCTTCGGAGCTCCCCCTCCATGACATCGTCGCGTGAAACCTTGCTCTGCCAATACCACTACGACCCCCTTGATCGACTGATCGGTCATGCACTGCCAGATGTCCCTGAGCGCCAGCGCTTTTACTGCAAAAGCAGGTTGGCCACCGAGATACAGGGGGCGATGCGCTATTCGATCGTCCAGCATGGTGATCAGCTGTTGGCGCAACAGCGGAGTGAGAGTGGTGCACCCGATTCCACGCTGTTGGCCACCGATCAGCAGCGTTCGGTGTTGCAGGTGCTCAATGCCGATCATCCACGGCAGCCCATCGCCTATTCGCTTTATGGTCACCGCCCTGTTGAAAGCGGGTTACTCAGCCTGCTTGGCTTTAACGGCGAACGGCCGGACCCGGTGACCGGGGGTTATTTGCTGGGGAATGGGTATCGGACGTTTAATCCAGTGTTGATGCGGTTTAACAGTCCCGATAGCTTGAGTCCGTTTGGAGAGGGCGGGTTGAATTTCTACACATACTGCTTGGGCGACCCAATAAATCGAACAGATGAAACAGGGCACTTTTCAACTATCATAATCAAGAGTCTTTTGACTTGGGCAAGCCGGGCAAAAGATCGTATCAGCACTTCATTCGCACGGTCTTTTCAAGGTTCAGGAGCAATACCCCTACCTTTTCCACCCAATCCAGCCGCACAATTATCAGCTGGTCAAACTTGGCGCACCAGTACAGCTCTCCTGTCACGTGACATCCTCCCCACTACAACTATGAATCCGCAGTCATTACAGGATATTAGCAAACAAGCTGTGCTTCGCTATACTCGAAAGGAAGTAAAAAACCTCGCATTACCCCCTCCAATAATACGAGAGCTAAGTCAATCAAAAATGAAAATCATAGAAGCAGTTTCTTTATATCCAAACACCGACGTGACCAATGATCTCAACGCCAATATTCAAGATATACGAAACTCACTCCGAACCACTGAACCACACTCAAATTCAGGGCTCCGCCCTTTTTGACAACCAATAGTAAGAAACTCAATGCAATTCAAGACTCAAACAGTTAGTTGATCAAGAATCCCGCCGTAAATCCGGCGGAATCGGCAAATCATCTTTAAGCGGATCCGGCCGTTTGCCCTTGCCCGCCCTATACTGTCGAATTTGGTAAACGTAAGCCAACACCTGAGCAACCGCCAGATAGAGCCCACCCGGAATTTCTTGCTCAAGCTCCGTGGAGTAGTAGATCGACCGCGCCAGCGCCGGGGATTCCAGTAGCAGGATCTCGTTGGCCGCCGCGATTTCGCGAATCTTGAGCGCCAGGAAGTCGCTGCCCTTGGCGATCAGCATTGGCGCGCCGCTCTTGTCCGGGTCGTACTTGAGGGCCACGGCGTAGTGGGTCGGGTTGGTGATGACCACGTCGGCATCGGGCACCGCCGCCATCATGCGGCGCTGGGACATTTCGCGTTGCAGCTGGCGAATCCTTTGTTTGACCTCCGGCCGCCCTTCCTGGTCCTTGTGCTCGTCGCGGATTTCCTGCTTGGTCATCTTCAGCTTCTTGATGCTTTCCCAGATCTGGATCGGCACGTCGACGGCAGCGATGATGATCAGCCCGCAGGCCATCCACAGGGTGCTCCAGCCGACCACTTGCAGGCTGTGGGTGATGGCGCGATCCAGCGGTTCGTGGGCGATGCGCAGCAGGTCGTCGATGTCCGCCGACAACACCGCCAGGGCCACGAACAGGACGATGAAGAATTTGGCCAGGGCCTTGAGCAGTTCTGTCAGGGCCTTGGCCGAAAACATGCGCTTGAGGCCGGCGCCGGGGTTCATGCGACTGAACTTGGGCGCCATGGTGCCGGCGGAAAACAGCCAGCCGCCGAGGGATATCGGGCCGATAATCGCCGCCAGCAGCAAGGTGATCATGACCGGCTGAATCGCCAGCAAGGCGATCTGCCCCGAGTGCAGCAGGTAAGTGCCCATCGCGCGCTGGTCCAGCACCACGTCGCGGGACAGGGAAAAATTCAGGCGCATCAGGTCCATCATGTCCTGGGCCAGGGCGCCACCGAAGATCAGCAGCGCCCCCGCTCCGGCGAGCATGATCGCCAGGGTGTTGAGCTCCTTGGACCGGGCGATCTCACCCTTCTCCCGGGCATCCTTTTTCTTTTTCTCCGTGGGGTCTTCTGTCTTGTCCTGACCGCTTTCGCTCTCAGCCATGAGTCAGCGCGCCTGTGCCAGTTCGCGTAAAAACTGCAGGGCCTCGGAGGCCAGCGGTTGATACTGGTTGAGAATGTCCGCCAGCCCGACCCAGAGGATGAACATGCCGAGCACCAGGGTCAGCGGGAAGCCGATGGAGAAGATGTTCAGTTGCGGCGCGGCCCGGGTCATCACGCCAAACGCGATGTTGACCACCAGCAGCGCGGTGATCGCCGGCAGCACCAGCAGCAGCGCCGCGCCGAGCACCCAGCCGAGCTTGCCGGCCAGTTCCCAGTAATGGTTGACCATCAGGCCGCTGCCGACCGGCAAGGTGGTGAAGCTCTCGGTGAGTACCTCGAACACCACCAGGTGGCCGTTCATGGAGAGGAACAGCAGCGTCACCAGCATGGTGAAGAATTGCCCGATCACCGCCACCGACACACCGTTGGTGGGGTCGACCATCGAGGCGAAGCCCATGCCCATCTGGATCGCGACAATCTGTCCCGCCACCACGAAGGCCTGGAAGAACAGTTGCAGGGAGAAGCCCAGGATCGCGCCGACGAGGATCTGTTCGGCAATCAGCAGTAGCCCACTCAGGTCCAGCGCATTCACCGGCGGCATCGGCGGCAGGCCCGGGGCGATGACCACAGTGATGGCCAAAGCGAAATACAGGCGGATGCGCTTGGGCACCAGGGCGGTGCCGAACACCGGCATCACCATCAGCAAGGCGCCGACGCGAAACAGCGGCAACATGAACGTCGCCACCCAGGTGCTGATCTGGGTATCGGTCAACTGCAGCAGCGACGACATGGTCTAGCCGATGACCTGCGGAATGCTGCCGTACAACTGCAGGATGTATTCCATGAAGGTCTGCACCAGCCAGGGGCCGGCGACGATCAGCGTGACCAGCATCACCAGCAGGCGCGGGAGGAAACTCAAGGTCTGTTCGTTGATCTGGGTGGCGGCCTGGAACATCGCCACCAACAGCCCCACGAGCAGGCTCGGAATCACCAGCACCGCGACCATCAGGGTGGTCAGCCATAACGCTTCGCGAAAGATGTCGACGGCGACTTCTGGCGTCATGGCGAGACACCGCCGAAGCTGCTGGCCAGGGTGCCGATGATCAGGGCCCAGCCATCGACCAGCACGAACAGCATGATCTTGAACGGCAGGGAAATGATCAGCGGCGAGAGCATCATCATGCCCATGGCCATCAGCACGCTGGCCACGACCAGGTCGATGATCAGGAACGGAATGAAGATCATGAAGCCGATCTGGAACGCGGTCTTGAGCTCAGAGGTGACGAACGCCGGCACCAGGATGGTCAGCGGCGCCTGGTCCGGCGTGGCAATGTCGGTGCGCTTGGACAGGCGCATGAACAGCTCCAGGTCACTGGTGCGCGTCTGGGCCAGCATGAAGTCCTTGATCGGCACCTGGGCCTTCGCCACGGCTTCCTGGGCGGTCATTTTTTCCGCGAGGTAGGGCTGCAAGGCATCCTGGTTCACCCGGTCGAACACCGGCGCCATGATGAACAGGGTCAGGAACAGCGCCATGCCGGTGAGGATCTGGTTCGACGGTGTCTGCTGCAAGCCGAGGGCCTGGCGCAGGATCGAGAAGACAATGATGATGCGGGTAAAACTGGTCATCAGCATGACGAACGCCGGAATGAAACTCAGCGCGGTCATGATCAGCAGGATTTGCAGGCTGACCGAGTATTCCTGGGCGCCCTCGGCGTTGGTGCCCAGGGTGATGGCCGGGATCGACAACGGATCGGCGGCCAGCGCCAGCGGCGCGGCCAGCATCATGGCCAGGGTCAAGACGATGCGCAGCGCACCCATTACTTCTTATCCTTCTGATCCTTGCCCATCAGCTCCATCAGGCGCTGGGCGAACTCCGGGGTGGCTTTCTCGGTCGTGCCCGGCACCTGCACCGGCTCTTTGAGCACATGCAGCGCCGTGATGGTGCCCGGGCTCAGGCCGAGCAGGATCTGCTCGTTGCCCACCTGCACCAGCATCAAGCGATCACGGGGCCCCAGCGCGCGGGAGCCGATCAGCTCGATCACCTGCCCCTTGCCGGCCGGCCCGGCCTGTTGCACCCGACGCAACAGCCAGGCGAGGAAGAAAATCAGCCCCAGCACCAGCAGCAGGCCGAACACCAGCTGCGTCAACTGCCCGGCCACGCCGCTGTTGACCACCGGCGCAGCAGCGGCATGGGCCGCAGGCTCGGCGGCCAGCACGCTGCAGGGAAGCGCCAGCGCCGAGAAAAACCCCAAGAGCCTTTTCACTCAGCGCAGCTTCTTGATGCGTTCGCTTGGGCTGATCACGTCAGTCAGGCGGATGCCGAACTTCTCGTTGACCACCACCACTTCGCCATGGGCGATAAGCGTGCCGTTGACCAGCACGTCCAGCGGCTCACCGGCCAGGCGATCGAGCTCGATGACCGAACCCTGGTTGAGCTGCAACAGGTTACGGATGTTGATGTCGGTGCTGCCGACTTCCATGGAGATCGACACCGGGATATCGAGGATCACGTCCAGGTTCGGGCCTTCCAGGCTCACCGGCTCGTTGCTCCGCGGCACGCTGCCGAACTCTTCCATGGGCAGGCGGTTGGACGAAGAGCGGCCAGCATCGGCGGCCAGCAAGGCGTCGATATCGGCCTGCCCGGCGTCGCCGGTTTCTTCCAGGGCCGCAGCCCACTCATCAGCCAGCGCCTGGTCGTCCTGGGTATTCATGTGGTCAGCCATCATTTGTCCTCGGCGAACAACTCTTCAATCAGAAGAGTCAATTAATAGGGGGAGTGGCGCCGCCTCAACGACGCTCGATCGGCTCGATCACTTGCAGCGCAAGGTTGCCCTTGTGCGAGCCCATCTTGACCTTGAAGGCCGGCACGCCGTTGGCGCGCATGACCAGTTCTTCCTGCATGTCCACCGGAATCACATCCCCCGGCTGCATGTGCAGGATGTCGCGCAACTTCAACTGGCGACGGGCAACGGTGGCGTTGATTGGAACATCGACGTCCATCACATCCTGGCGCAAGGCATTGACCCAACGCTCGTCCTGGTCGTCGAGATCGGACTGGAAGCCGGCGTCGAGCATCTCGCGCACCGGTTCGATCATCGAGTACGGCATGGTCACGTGCAGGTCACCGCCACCGCCATCGAGTTCGATGTGGAAGGTCGACACCACGATGGCTTCGCTGGGGCCGACGATGTTGGCCATGGCCGGGTTCACTTCCGAGTTGATGTACTCGAAGTTCACTTCCATGATCGCCTGCCAGGCCTCTTTCAAGTCGACGAAGGCCTGCTCCAGGACCATGCGCACCACGCGCAGCTCGGTGGGGGTGAATTCACGCCCTTCGATCTTGGCGTGGCGGCCATCGCCGCCGAAGAAGTTGTCCACCAGCTTGAACACCAGCTTGGCGTCAAGGATGAACAGCGCAGTGCCGCGCAGCGGCTTGATCTTGACCAGGTTGAGGCTGGTCGGCACGTACAGCGAGTGCACGTATTCGCCGAACTTCATCACCTGCACGCCACCGACCGCCACGTCTGCCGAACGGCGCAGCAGGTTGAACATGCTGATGCGCGTGTAGCGGGCAAAACGCTCGTTGATCATTTCCAGGGTCGGCATGCGTCCACGGACGATGCGATCCTGGCTGGTCAGGTCGTAGCTCTTGACGGTGCCGGGTTCGGCAGCGATATCGGTCTGTACCAGACCATCGTCGACGCCATGCAGCAGCGCGTCGATCTCATCCTGGGACAGCAGGTCCTGCACGGCCATGTCGTGTTCCTACTGCAGTACGAAATTAGTGAAAAGCAACTGTTCGATCACCACTTTGCCGAGCTCTTTCTGCGCCACTTCCTGGACGCTGGCCGTGGCCTTCTGGCGCAACATTTCCTGGCCGACCGGCGAGGCGAGGGTCGCGAAGTCCTGACCGGAGAACAGCATCACCAGGTTGTTGCGGATTACCGGCATGTGCACCTTGAGCGCGTCCAGGTCCGCCTGGTTGCGCGCGAGCATGGTAATGCTCACTTGCATGTAGCGCTGGCGGCCGCCCTGGTTGTAGTTGGCCACGAACGCCGGGGCCATCGCCTCGAAAACCGCTGGCTGCTTGCCCACAGGGGCGGTCTCAGCCACGACGGCAGGCTTGCTCTGGGCGCTGTGCATGAAGTACCAGGTCGCCCCAACGGACAAGCCGATCGCCAGCAGCAGCGCCACCACGATCAAGATGATCAGCTTGAGTTTGCCTTTGGTTGCGGGGTCTTTTACTGCTGCGTCGCTCTTCGCCATGCCAATAATCCGTCACTATTCGGGTTTTCACAGTCGCACGGCAAGGCTGGAGCAAGTGTTATGCCAGAACTATCCAGGAAGCCCGATCGCTCCAATGCTCTGCGTGGGAACGATCGGGTTGAGCGCCGGGTCAGGCGTAATAGTCAACCGCGCTGGAGCCAATCACCCGCGTAGCCGTTGCGGCCACTTCCGTCACGCTCGGGGCGATCTCGTCATCCATGGCGTCAAGGCGACCGCCGCTGGCACTGGCCCGCCCGCTCTGCGCCTGCTGATGTTGCCCCTGATCCTGCGAACCGCGGGACTGGTCGGAGACGTTGACGTCAACCTGGCCCATGCCCTGTTGGGCGAACATGTCGCGCAACCGGTGCATCTGGTTGTCCAGCGCTTCACGCACCCCCGGATGAGCGCTCATGAAGGTCACCTGGGTCTGCTGGTCGGGCACCATGTTCACCCGAATGTCGAGGCGGCCCAGCTCGGCCGGCTGCAACTGGATGTCGGCCGCCTTGAGATTGGCGCTGGACAGGTACATGACCCGGTTCACCACTTCTTCGGTCCAGCCACTCTGGTGCATCGCGATAGGCTGGTTGACCGGCACGGCGTTGGCGGTTTTCGGCGTGGCCGCCTGGGTCAATGCCGCCAGGCGGTTGGCGAAATCATCGACCCGGGTATCGCTGCTGGCAGATGTGAGGTCCTTGAGGCCCGCATCGATCAGCCCCCCGAAGGCTTTTTCGCCCCCCTGGCCGGTACTGTCCTTGTCGGCTTGCACATCGAGCATGTTCGCCATGCCGGCGGCAAAGGTCTGCGCCGCGGTCAGCTCGCCGTCGGCCTGGGCTGGTGCCGCCTTGGGTTGTGCCTGGCTCGAAGCCGAGACATGCCCGCTCTGCTCCATGGCCATGCGCAGGGCTGGCAAGGCGTCGAGTGGGTCGGCTTCTGGATCGAAACCGGCGTCAGTGGCGGGAACGGCTGGCGCAACGAGCGCCGCCAACGTCTCTTCGGCGGGATCCGCCACCACAGGCGACGCAGGCGCCGCAACCACAGGCACCGAGGCGGGATCAACAGGCACTGCATCGACGACCGGCGCCTGTCCGGCGTCCGTCGAATCGGCATCGGCCGGCTTGTCGTCGGCTTGCGCCGGTTTATCGGCGGGCAAGTTATTGCCGCTATCGGCAACGGCGGGTTGCTGCGCGGCAGATTTATCTTCTACATCCTTGCGGGCGACGCTGTCGGCAACCTTGTCTCGTGCCGATTTCGAAGGTGTGTCAGGGGTCGACACGGCTTTGTCCCGAGCTTGCCTGGCGTACACCTGCGAGAAGCTGGAGGCCTTATCCCGGGGCTCGGCAATCACTGCGGTGGCAGGGGCTGAAACGGATTGACTCTTGGCCTGACTCTTGGATTGAGCAGCAGCCTGGAGCAGTGATTGGGGGGTAAGGGGCATTTAACGGTCTCCGCTGCACTGGGATCGTAGGTACAGTTGAAGAGTTGACTGCAAGGGTCGAGCCAGTTTCACTCGGTGAAAACGAAAAGCGCCTTATGCCTCAGTTTTCCGCCAGGGACCGCTGCCGCTCTGCTTCGTAAAGGGGTCGCACGATCGCGAACTCTACGTCGATTGCAGCGATCAGCTCCTGGATTTGGGAGGAAGAAAGCTTTTCGGCATTCTTCTCAAGTTCGCCACACAACGCGACGAGTCTGACGGCGCCCATATTGCTGCTGCTGCCTTTGAAGCTGTGAGCCACGTCTATCAACTGCGCAGCTTTCCCCGCCTCTCGCAGCGATTGCAGGCGTTGTTCGGAATCGTCGAGAAAGGTATCCAGCAACTGCGGATACGCGTCCTCCATGACTTCGCGCAACGCGCTCAGCGCGTCCAGGTCAAGATGTTCTTCAGTCACTTGTTCGCTCCCTGATCAAGAATCTTCGGATTATGCCAGAGCCTTCCAGTAAAACTCCACGCGGGCACTTCGACCGCCGTCAGACCAGCTCGCATTTTGACCCAACTGACGGATCAGGTTGACGCCGCGTCCGGACAGGCGGACAGGATCGGGGGGGCGCTGCAGCACCTGCCCGACATCAAAGCCCTTGCCGCTGTCCTCGACGCGAATCGCCAGGCAACCGCCCTCGCCCTCTGGCGTGACCTGTAAATGCACCCGGACATAACCGTCCTTCAATTCGTCCAGGCGCGTATTGCGCTGTTGATAATAGCGGGTAAAACCTGACACATCGCGCTTGAGGCTGGAGTCCAGGCCCAGCACCCCATGCTCCAGGGCATTGGAGTACAACTCCGCCAGCACACTGTAGAGCGCCCCGCTCTGCGCCCGCAGGCCATGCACTTCCTGGAGCAGTTGCAACAGATAGGGCAATGGATTGAAGCGCTTGAGGGTCTCGGCGCGAAACTCGAAACTGGCCGACCAGTCCAGGGGGCAGGACTGGCCGCTGTCGGAATAGACCGGTGCCGGTAAACTCGCCTGCGCGAGCTCGGTCAGGATGACCTCGACCATGCTGACATCGTCGCGGGCTACACCGCGAAAGTCACGCAGTGCCTGCTCGATGTCCTCGAACAAGGTGTCAGGCTGACGATTGGCGGCAAACACCTGCTGTAACCGCTGCACGCCAAACAGCTGATCATCGGCATCGCAGGTGTCGATCACCCCGTCGGACAACAGGAATACCCGGTCACCCACGGCCATCGGAAACACTTCGGTGCGATCATCGAAGGTGTGCGGGCTCAGCACACCCAAGGGTAAATGCCGCGCCGTCAGTGGCGTTCGCTCCCCACTGGCGATGTGGTGCAGATAGCCGTCCGGCATGCCGCCGTTCCAGACCTCCAGCGAGCGACTCTGGAAACCCAGGCACAGCATCGTCGCGCAGCAGAACATGTCCACCGGCAGGATGCGCTTGAGCTTGGCATTCATCTCGCGCAGGATTTCGGCCAGGCCGTACCCCTTGGCGGTCATGCCATAGAAGACTTCAGCCAGGGGCATGGCACCAACGGCGGCGGGCAGGCCATGGCCGGTGAAATCGCCAAGCAATACGTGCATGTCCCCGGCCGGGGTGAACGCCGCCAACAGCAGGTCGCCGTTGAACAACGCATAAGGCGATTGCAGGTAGCGGATATTGGGCGCATTCAGGCAACCGGAATGGGCCACCTTGTCGAACACCGCCTTGGCCACCCGCTGCTCATTGAGCAAGTATTCATGGTGCCTGGCGATCTGGTCGCGCTGCTGCAGGACGGTGGCCTGCAGGCGCCGCAAGCGGTCCATTGCCTTGATTTTGGCGGCGAGGATCACCTGGTTGTAGGGTTTTGCCAGAAAATCGTCACCCCCGACCTCCAGGCAGCGGGCCAACGCCTGGTTTTCCGACAGCGAGGTGAGGAAGATGATCGGCACCAGGGTTTCCCCGGCCAATGCCTTGATTTGCGCGGCGGCTTCGAAGCCGTCCATCACCGGCATCATCGCGTCCATCAACACCAGTTGCGGACGTTGCTGGCGAAACACCTCGACCGCTTCGGCGCCGTTGGCCGCCGTCAGCACTTGATGCCCCTGGCGGCGGACGATGCTCGACAACAGCAGGCGGTCGGCCGCGCTGTCTTCGGCGATCAGGATCGTCAGCGACTCGATTGCCGCCTGCACGGTGATCAACTGATGTCGAACAGCTTGTCGAAGTTGGAGATGGCGAGAATTTTCCTCACGTCAGAATTGCTGTTGACCACGCGAACGTCGGAATCGTCGCCACCGGCATGGTCACGCAACAGCAGCAGCATGCCCAGGGCGGAACTGTCGAGGTAGGTGGCCTCTTTCAGGTCGACCACCACCGCCTTGAGCGCCTTGTTTTCGTAGGATGCTCGGAAATCCTGATGCTTGGCGAAATCGAATCGTCCCTTGACCGATATCGTCAGTTTTTCCCCGTCCGGGGAGACTTCTGTAACGACTGACATGTCATGGCTTCCTTGTCATTGGTGAACCTTCTTGTACAAGGTTTAGCATCGTGTAGAGGTTGGGGCAAGGCAGGGATCAAGATCAAAAGATCGCAGCCTTCAGCAGCTCAGGTCCGAAGACAACCACGGATTCATGCCCAACACAAAACATTGTAGGAGCCCGGCTTGCCGGCGAAGGCGGCCTTGGGTATTGCATTGTTCTTTCGGGCCTCTTCGCTGCGATGCGGCGCCCCGACAAGCCAGCTCCTACAGGTCCGAGGACAGCCACGGATTCATGGCCGACACATAACATTGTAGGAGCCGGCTTGCCGGCGAAGGCGGCCTTGGGTATTGCATTGTTCTTTCGGGCCTCTTCGCTGGCAAGCCAGCTCCTACATGGTCCGAGGGCAGCCAAGGACTTATGGCTAACACAACACATTGTAGGAGCCCGGCTTGCCGGCGAAGGCGGCCTTGGGTATTGCATTGTTTTTTCGGGCCTCTTCGCTGGCAAGACGGTATCTACATGGTCCGAGGGCAGCCAAGGACTTATGGCCAACACAACACATTGTAGGAGCCCGGCTTGCCGGCGAAGGCGGCCTTGAGTATTGCATTGTTCTTTCGGGCCTCTTCGCTGGCAAGCCAGCTCCTACAGGTCCAAGGACAGCCACGGATTCATGGCCGACACAAAACATTGTAGGGCCCGGCTTGCCGGCGAAGGCGGCCTTGGGTATTGCATTGTTCTTTCGGGCCTCTTCGCTGGCAAGCCAGCTCCTACAGGTCCGAGGACAGCCAAGGACTCATGGCCGACACATAACATTGCAGGAGCCCGGCTTGCCGGCGAAGGCGGCCTTGGGTATTGCATTGTTCTTTTGGGCCTCTTCGCTGGCAAGCCAGCTCCTACAGGTCCGAGGACAGCCACGGATTCATGGCCAACACATAACATTGTAGGAGCCCGGCTTGCCGGCGAAGGCGGCCTTGGGTATTGCATTGTTCTTTCGGGCCTCTTCGCTGGCAAGCCAGCTCCTACATGGTCCGAGGGCAGCCAAGGACTTATGGCTAACACAACACATTGTAGGAGCCCGGCTTGCCGGCGAAGGCGGCCTTGAGTATTGCATTGTTCTTTCGGGCCTCTTCGCTGGCAAGCCAGCTCCTACATGGTCCGAGGACAGCCACGGATTCATGGCCAACACATAACATTGTAGGAGCCCGGCTTGCCGGCGAAGGCGGCCTTGGGTATTGCATTGTTCTTTCGGGCCTCTTCGCTGGCAAGCAAGCTCCTACAGGTCCGAGGGCAGCCAAGGACTTATGGCCAACACATAACATTGTAGGAGCCCGGCTTGCCGGCGAAGGCGGCCTTGGGTATTGCATTGTTCTTTCGGGCCTCTTCGCTGGCAAGCCAGCTCCTACATGGTCCGAGGACAGCCACGGACTCATGGCCAACACAAAACATTGTAGGAGCCCGGCTTGCCGGCGAAGGCGGCCTTGGGTATTGCATTGTTTTTTCGGGCCTCTTCGCTGGCAAGCCAGCTCCTACATGGTCCGAGGACAACCACGGACTCATGGCCAACACAAAACATTGTAGGAGCCCGGCTTGCCGGCGAAGGCGGCTTTGGGTATTGCATTGTTCTTTCGGGCCTCTTCGCTGCGATGCGGCGCCCCGACAAGCCAGCTCCTACATGGGTTTCGCGCTCACCCTGAGCTGCCGCAGGCTGCGATCTTTTCCCGGGCAACGATCAATACGCATCATGGCGCGGCAGGCGCTGGGACAATTCGTCCAGCAGCTTCTGCTCGCGCTTGTCTTCCAGCGCCCTTGCTTCGTCCTGGTAGCGTTGTACCAGTTTGCGCAAACCCTCGACCCGGGCGAACGCCTGTTGCCAGGTATCCCGCGCCTTGTTCAGGTTGTTCTGGTGCCAGGCAAGGCTTTGCCGCTGTTGATCGATGGCCGTGCCCAATTGCGCGAGAAAGCCCTGGTAGCCCAGCAACCATTGGCCGGACACGCCGGCACTGCCGCGCACGATCCACTGTTCCTGATAGTCGAGCCGAAAGGCTTCAAGGTCGGCCAACTTGCTTTCGGCCAGCCGGACCTGGCCCTGGAAGTGCCCCAAACGCTGGACCGCGGTTTTCTCGGCCTTCTCGGCCATTTCCACCACGGGGGCCAGGCGGCCCGCCCGACTCTGGGCCATGACCGGTTAACCGCCCGCCGCGGGCGCGAAGATCGAAGCGAGGTACGCTTCGCTTTCGCCCAGGCTGATGCTGTCGTTGAGGCCCTGGCGCAGGTATTTGACCAGCTGCGGCTGCAGGGAAATCGCCAGGTCGGTCTCGCGGTCGCCGCCGGCGACGTAGGCGCCGACGCTGATCAGGTCGCGGCTCTGCTGATAGCGCGACCACAACTGCTTGAAGTACTGCGCCCGAGCCATGTGTTCGGGCGACACCACCGCCGGCATGACCCGGCTGATGGAGGCCTCGATATCGATAGCCGGGTAGTGGCCCTCCTCGGCCAGGCGCCGCGACAGCACGATGTGCCCGTCGAGCACGCCCCGCGCCGAGTCGGCGATCGGGTCCTGCTGATCGTCACCTTCGGACAGTACGGTATAGAACGCCGTGATCGAACCACCGCCCTTCTCGGCATTGCCGGCGCGCTCCACCAGCTTCGGCAACTTGGCGAACACCGAGGGCGGATAACCCTTGGTCGCCGGTGGCTCGCCGATGGCCAGGGCGATTTCCCGTTGGGCCTGGGCGAAACGTGTCAACGAATCCATCAGCAGCAGGACGTTCTTGCCCTTGTCGCGGAAATACTCGGCGATTCGCGTGCAATACATGGCGGCGCGCAGACGCATCAGCGGCGCATCGTCCGCGGGCGATGCCACCACCACCGAACGCTTGAGCCCTTCTTCACCGAGGATGTGCTCGATGAACTCCTTGACCTCACGCCCCCGCTCGCCGATCAGGCCAACGACGATGATGTCGGCCTCGGTAAAGCGCGTCATCATGCCCAGCAGCACGGATTTACCGACGCCGGTACCGGCGAACAGACCGAGTCGCTGACCGCGCCCGACCGTCAACATGCCGTTGATGCAACGAATGCCCACGTCCAGCGGCTCGCTGATCGGTTCGCGCTTGAGCGGGTTGATGGTCGGGCCATCCATCGGCACCCAGTCCTCGGCCTTCATCCCGCCCTTGCCGTCCAGCGCACGACCGGCACCATCGAGCACGCGCCCGAGCATGCTCATGCCCATCGGCAAGCGGCCGCTGTCTGAGAGGGGAACCACCCGGGCACCGGGGGCGATACCGGCCACGCTGCCGACCGGCATCAAGAACACCTTGCTGCCGGAAAAGCCCATGACTTCGGCTTCGACCTGCACCGGGTGGTAGCTGTCATCGTTGATGACCATGCAGCGACTGCCCATGGCCGCGCGCAAGCCCTCGGCTTCGAGGGTCAGGCCGACCATGCGCAGCAGGCGACCTTCGAGGATCGGCGCGCCAGCCAGGGTCGTGGCCTCGGCGTAACTGCCCAGGCGCTTGGCGAAACTGGTGCGTTCAAGGCGCATCGGGGGCAGCCATTGGTTTGTCGCCGACGGGCAGCTCCAGGCTCAGATCCGCCGCGGCCGGGTGCAAGGCCTGCTCGTGAAGCTGGTCGAACAGCTTGTCCATCACGCGCGCTACACGGGTTTCCACCGTGGCATCGATACGGCTGTGTTCGGTTTCAACCCGGCAACCACCGGGCAACAGCGCCTCGTCCTCGACGATGCGCCAGGTTTCCTCATGGCGCTCGCGCAGCGCTTTGACCTGCGCGAAATCCTGCGGATTGATGTACAGCCGCACGTTGTCGACGCCCAACGGCAACAGCTTGAGGGCCTCGCGCATGACGTGTTCGATCTGCGACGAGTCCATGACCAGTTCGCGCTGGATCACCTGCCGGGTCATGTGCCGCACCAGCTCGACCAGAGACTTTTCAATCTGGGTGTCCTGTTCGGCGATGGGCTCGAACAGATGCGCCATTATTTTTTCAAGCCCGGCGATCTTCGCCGCCAAGGCCACTTCCGCTTCCTGGCGAACCTTGAGCGTGGTGCTATGGAAGCCTTCTTTCTCACCCACCGCGAAACCTTCGTTGTAGGCTTCCTGGCGAATGCTCTCGAGCTCTTCTAGGGTCAGTGGCTGGACTTCCTCCAGCGGCACTTCCTCCATTTGCGGCGGCTCGGGTTCGGGCTCAGGCTCAGGCTCGGGGGCCGGCGGATCGAAGCTGGGCAGCGCCCAGGATTCGAAACCACCGACATCCCGGGCCCGGATCAGGTCAGAGGGTTGCTCATCGTTCTTGGCCATGGGGTCAGATCATTTCCTCGCCGCCCTTGCCGCCGAGCACGATTTCGCCCGCTTCGGCCATGCGACGGGCGATGGTGAGGATTTCCTTCTGAGCGGTTTCCACATCGCTGACGCGCACCGGGCCCTTGGCCTCGAGATCGTCGCGCAACAGTTCGGCCGCACGCTTGGACATGTTCTTGAAGATCTTCTCCTTGACGTTTTCGTCCGAGCCCTTGAGGGCCAGCACCAGCACGTCGGAGGACACTTCACGCAGCAACGCCTGGATGCCGCGATCGTCGACATCGGCCAGGTTGTTGAACACGAACATGAGGTCTTCGATCTGACCGGACAGGTCTTCGTCGACTTCGCGGATCGAGTCCATGAGCTGGCCTTCGATCGAGCTGTCGAGAAAGTTCATGATGTCCGCCGCGCGCTTGATCCCGCCCAGGGTGGTGCGCGAAGCATTGGAGTTGCCGGAGAACTGCTTCTCGAGAATCTGGTTGAGCTCCTTGAGGGCCGCCGGCTGCACGGTGTTCAGCGAGGACACCCGCAGGATGATGTCCAGGCGCACCTTGTGGTCGAAATTGCCCAGCACTTCACCGGCCTGATCCGGGTCGAGATACGCCACCACGATCGCCTGGATCTGCGGGTGCTCGTAGCGAATCACGTCGGCGACCGCGCGCGGCTCCATCCACTTCAGGCTGTCGAGGCCGCTGGTATTGCCGCCCAGCAGGATGCGATCGATCAGGCCGTTGGCCTTGTCCTCGCCCAGTGCCTGGGTGAGCATCTTGCGCACGTAATCGTCGGAACCCACGCCCAGGCTGGTCTGGTCGCCGACGATATCGACGAACTCGCTCATCACCTGCTCGACCTGCTCGCGGTGCACGTTACCCATCTGCGCCATGGCCACGCCGACACGCTGGACCTCTTTGGGCCCCATGTGGCGCAGCACCTGGGCGGCATCGGTCGAGCCCAGCGACAGCAGCAGGATCGCGGCTTTGTCGACCTTGCTCAGTTTGGCGGCAATGGCTCGGTTATCACTCATCTGCGTTAATCCACTCTTTCACGACTTGGGCAACACGACCCGGGTCTTCTGCCACCAGACTCTTGATTGCGTTCAACTGTGCGTCATAGCCTTCGCTCGGGCTCGGCAGCAGGATGCTGGTCGGGCCGCCAAGGCTGATACGGTCGTTGGCCAGCTCGCCATCGAGGCCGCCCATGCCACCGAGCTCGACGTCGCTGCCGATGCCCGCCAACTGCTTGCCCTTGCCGCCACCGGTGATGTTGTTGAGCACCGGGCGCAACACGCCGAACACCAGCACCAGGATGAACAGGACGCCCAACAGCTGCTTGATGACGTCCCAGAACCACGGCTGGGAGTAGAACGGAATATCGGCAATCACTTCGCCACGTTCGGCGGAGAACGGCATGTTGATCACGCTGACGCTGTCGCCCCGGCTGGCGTCGAAACCGACTGCATCCTGGACCAGCCGAGTGAAACGGGCCAATTCGTCGGCGCTCCACGGCGCACGGGTGGTTTCACCATTGGCCGGGTTGATCTTGACCTGGTCATCGACCACCACCGACACCGACAGGCGATTCAATCGGCCCTGCTGTTGCCTGGTATGGCTGATAGAGCGGTCGAGCTCGAAGTTCTTGGTCGATTGCGAACGTTTGTCCGCCGGATATGGCGCGAGCATTGGCTGGCCGGTGGTCGGGTCCATGACCTGCTGGCCGTTGGCATCGAGCAGAGGCTGGCCAGGCTGCACCATGCCGGCCGCCGCGGTGGCGCCACCGGTGGTTTGCGGTGCCGAGGCTGGCGACGGTGGCTGGTTGCTCAGGGCACCCGGCACACCTTGCGGGCCGTTGCTGGCGGTACGCTGCTCGTTGACCGACTGCTCGCTGCGCAACGCCGGCTGGTCCGGGTTGAATTGCTCGGAGGTGGACTCGACGGCGCTGAAGTCGACATCGGCCGAGACTTCGGCCTTGTAGCGGTCGTTACCCAGCACCGGTTGCAGGATGTTGTGCACGCGCTGGGTGAGCATGCTCTCCATGCGGCGGCTGTAGTCGAATTGCTTGCCGGCCATGGTCAGTTCGGAGTTTTCCGCCTGATCGGAGAGCAGGTTGCCTTTCTGGTCGACCACGGTGATCTGCGACTTGCTGAGTTCGGGCACACTGGTCGCCACCAGATTGACGATGGCCACGACCTGGCCCGGCTCCAGCGAACGCCCGGAGTACAGCTCGACCAGCACCGAAGCGCTCGGCTTGCGCTCGTCACGCACGAACACCGAACTTTTCGGGATCGCCAGGTGCACCCGGGCACCCTTGACGTTGTTCAGGCTGGAAATGGTCCGCGCCAACTCGCCTTCAAGGCCGCGACGATAACGGGTCGCTTCCATGAACTGGCTGGTACCCAGGCCCTGTTCCTTGTCGAGGATTTCAAAACCGATGTTGCCATCGCTGGGCGTGACACCCGCGCCCGCGAGCTTGAGACGCGCACGGGACAGGTCTTCGGCCTTGACCAGCAAGGCACCGGAATTGGGTTCGACGCTATAGGCGATATCGGCGGCCGCCAGGGTATCCATCACCTGCTTGGCGTCCATGCCGGCCAGGCTGCCGTACAGCGGACGGTAGTCCGGCTGCTGGGACCACAACACCACGGCAAAGCCAATCGCCACGCTCGCGGCCAGGCCGACCATCAAGCCCACCTGGCGCAGCATGGTCATCTCGGAGAGGTTTTCCAGGAAGGACAACCCGAACAGCGGCGGTTTGCCGTCTACGGAGTTGGCCTTGGCCGGAACCTTGTCAGCGATTGCATCTGCCATGACTCAATCTCGTCCTTAAACCGGCATCTGCATGATGTCTTGGTAAGCCTGAACCAGCTTGTTGCGCACCTGGGTCAATGCCTGGAACGACACGCTGGCCTTCTGCGAGGAAATCATCACGTCCGTCAGGTCGACGCCGCTCTTGCCGATCTCGAAGGCGTTGGCCAGGGCCGTAGAAGCCTGCTGGGTGTCGTTGACCTTGTTGACGGCCTGACCGAGCATGTCGGAAAAGCTGCTGCCATTCAGTTCAGGGACGGCGGCAGTCGATTTCGGCGCAGACATGGCGTCCATTTGCATGGCGCGCATATCCAGCATCAACCGATTGAATTCAATACCTTGGCTCATGGTTTCTCTCTTTGAAAACGAGCTACGTCGCTGGCGGCCCGCAATTTTTTTGACGCTCACTCAGCGGGTAACGAGGTGTTAGCAACAAGGGTGCCAGCTCGGCGGATACCCGCCGAATCAGGTCGCAAACAAATACGCTTCCACGTCCATCCCGGCATCGCGCATCTGCGCCAGCTTGTAGCGCAAGGTGCGCGGGCTGATGCCCAGGCGCTCGGCGGCCTCTTTGCGGCGGCCGCGCTCGGTGCGCAGGGTGTCGATGATCATCTGGAATTCACGCCGGCGCAGGTCATCGCCCAGCGCCCCGGCAGATTCAACCTCGACCTCGATCTCCACCGCCCTCGCAGGCGCTGGCGCCAACGCCGGCAGCGGTGCGCAGGCAACCGGCCCGGCGAGACAGAAATCCTGGGGTTGAATCAGGCCACCTTGCTGCAGGATCAATGCGCGCTGAATCGCGTTATCCAGTTCACGCACATTGCCCGGCCACGGATAGCCGATCAGGCAGGCTTGCGCCTCGGGCGACAACCTCGCCGCGGCATGCTTCATTTTATTGACGTGCTTGGCCAGCAGGCGCTCGGCCAGGGGCAGGATATCGGCAGTGCGCTCGCGCAACGGCCGCCAGGCCAGCGGGAATACGGACAGGCGATAGTACAGGTCTTCACGGAAACGCCCCGCCGCCACTTCCCCGGCCAGATCCCGGTTGGTGGTCGCGACCACGCGGATATCCAGCGCTATAGGCTTGCGCGCTCCGACTCGCTCGACCTCACGTTCCTGCAGCACCCGCAGCAGCTTGGCTTGCAGCCCCAGGGGCATTTCGGAAATTTCATCGAGCAGGATCGTCCCGCCATCGGCCTGCTCGAACTTGCCGGCCTGCGCCGCGATAGCCCCGGTGAACGAGCCCTTTTCGTGGCCGAAGAGCGTGGCCTCCAGCATGTTGTCGGGAATTGCCGCGCAGTTGATCGCAATGAACGGCTGACTGGCGCGATGAGAGTGCTGGTGAATGTAGCGCGCCAGCACTTCCTTGCCGGTGCCGGACTCACCGGAGATCAGCACCGTGGAATCACTGCGCGCCACGCGCGCGGCCAGCTCCAGCAACTGTGCACTGGCCGGTTCGAACGCCACCGGTCCTTCATGGTCGCTGCTGCCGACATTGCCCAGCGCATGCCGCGCGACCAGCTCGAGCAGCGCCTTGGGCTCGAACGGCTTGACCAGGTAATCTGCAGCCCCCTGACGCATCGCATCGACCGCCCGCTCGACGGCACCGTGGGCCGTCATCAGCAGCACCGGCAGTTGCGGCTGTCGCGCCCGCAGCAAAGCGAGCAGTTGGTGACCGTCCATGCCCGGCATGTTGACGTCGCTGACCACCAGGCTGAACGCCTCGGCCGCCGCGGCCTCCAGGGCTTCCTGCGCCGAGGCCACGGCCTTGTAATCGTGACCGGCAAGCAACAGCGTGTCAGCCAGCGCTTCACGCAACGCGCGGTCATCCTCGACCAGTAGAACCTTGATGGCCATGAGTTTCACTCCACTCCCCGGGCGCTGCTTTTTTCACTGAGAAAAAGCGGTAGAAACACCTGCGCACAGGTGCCACGACCGATACGCGAGCGCAATCGCAACTCGCCCTGATGGGCCCTGGCGACAGCGTGGACCACGGTCAGGCCGAGGCCGGTGCCGGTAGGCTTGGTGGTAAAGAAGGGTTCACCCAGACGCGCCAGCACAGCGCCGTCGATACCGCTGCCGCTATCGCTGACGCACAATCGCAGGTTGTTTCCACGGGTGTAGAGATGCACCTTCAAGCGCACCTCACCGGCACTGGCCTGGATGGCATTCTCGATCAGATTGAGGACCGCGCCGACCAGGGTGTCGCGATTGCACAGCAATTCACCGGCATGACTGTCGCATTGCCAGCGAATCGGCAGGTCCTGCACGTGCGCCAGCGCCGCCGCCTGCAGTGATTGCATCAGCTGCGCCGGGGTTACTCGGTCGGTCAATGGCAGCTCACCGCGGGCAAACACCAGCATGTCGCGCACCTGATGTTCCAGCTCGTGCAAGCGCTCCTTGAGTCGTCCGGCGAAACGTTGCTGGGTGTCTACCGGCAGCGCTTGCTCGGTCAAGTGACTGGCGTAGAGCAAGGCCGCGGATAACGGCGTGCGGATCTGATGCGCCAGCGACGCCACCATGCGCCCCAGAGAAGACAAGCGCTCGTGGCGCGCCAGCTGATCCTGCAGATGACGGGTTTCGGTCAGGTCGTTGAGCAGCACCAGTTGCCCGGGCTCGGCATCCAGTGAACGCGTGGCAATCGACAGGCGCCGACCATCCTTGAGGGAGACTTCATGACCGTCGTCTTCACGGGGCGCAAAGCAACGGGCAATGACCTGGCGCCACAGCTCACCTTCAAGGGGCAGGCCGAGCAGTTCGCATGCCGCCGGGTTGGCTTCGCGCACGATGCCCTGGCCGTCGATGACGATGACGCCACCGGGCAGGAGGTCGAGCAGATGTTGCAGGCGATTGGCCAGGCGCTCTTTCTCCGCCAGCTCCTGCATGCGCTGGGCGCTGACCACCGCCAACTCGCCCTTGAGCTCGGTGACCCGGGCTTCGAGCATGCAGTAGGAGTTGGTCAACTGGCTCGACATCTGGTTGAACAGGGCAAACGCCTGCTCGAGGCCAAGCCGGCTCGCCTGCTCTACGGACGACGACTGCCCCAGGGCATCCCCCAGGGTATCTGGAACAGGAGACATTGAGGCGGCTTGGGGCATGATGTGCTCTCTCGCTTGGCTGACCGTCAGTGAAACGGAACGTTGCGAGGGCTATAGCAATACCCGTGCCTAAAAAAAACTGCTTGAAAATGAAGGGGTTGAAAAACAGGCGTCAATCATCCGCCTGTTCATCTCCATCACGGCGGCTCATGCCGTACTTGCGCATTTTTTCCACCAGCGTGGTGCGGCGGATACGCAGGCGTTCAGCGGCGCGCGCCACGATACCGTTGGCATCGTCCAGCGCTTGCTGGATCAGGCCCTGCTCCAGGCCACCGAGGTAATCCTTCAGGTCCAGGCCTTCTGGTGGCAGCATGGCATGGGTGGTGAAGTCCGGGGTATGGCCGTTGATTGCCACCCGCTCTTCGAGATCGCTGCGCAGGGTGTCGACCAATTGCTCGTCTTCATCGTCGACGTAGCGGAATTTCTTCGGCAGCTCGACCACGCCGATCACCCCGTACGGATGCATGATCGCCATGCGCTCCACCAGGTTGGCCAGCTCGCGGACGTTGCCCGGCCAGCCGTGACGGCACAGCGACATGATCGCCGCGGAGTTGAAGCGGATCGAACCGCGCTTCTCGTGCTCCATGCGCGAGATCAGTTCGTTCATCAGCAGCGGGATGTCTTCGACACGCTCGCGCAGTGGCGCCATCTCGATCGGGAACACGTTCAGGCGGTAGTACAGGTCTTCGCGGAAGGTGCCGATCTCGATCATGCTTTCGAGATTCTTGTGGGTCGCGGCGATGATGCGCACATCGACGCTCTGGGTCTTGTTGCTACCCACGCGCTCGAACGTACGCTCCTGCAGCACGCGCAGCAGCTTGACCTGCATCGGCAGCGGCATGTCGCCGATTTCGTCGAGGAACAGGGTACCGCCATTGGCCAGTTCGAAACGCCCGGCGCGACTGGTGATCGCCCCGGTGAAGGCGCCCTTCTCGTGACCGAACAATTCGCTTTCCAGCAACTCGGCCGGAATCGCCCCGCAATTGACCGGCACGAACGGCGCCTCACGGCGCTTGGAATGATAATGCAGGTTGCGCGCGACCACTTCCTTGCCGGTGCCGGACTCGCCGAGGATGAGAACGCTGGCGTCAGTGTCGGCCACTTGCTGCATCATCTGGCGCACGTGCTGGATCGCCCGGCTGGTGCCGACGAGGCTGCGGAACAGATTGGGTTCGCGATGCCGACCGCGCTCGCGGGCCTGGTCGTACATCTCGCGATAGACCTGGGCACGGTGCAGCGAATCGAGCAACTTGCTGTAGCTGGGAGGCATTTCGAGGGTCGACAGCACGCGGCGACGCTGGTCTTCCGGCAGGTCGATGGAAGAATTATCGCCCATCAGCAAAATCGGAAGGAACTCATCCCATGTTGCGAGTGTCTTTAACAAGCCCTGAAGCGAACCCGGAGCATTGACCGTCCCGATGAGGACACAGATCACTTCACGACTGGACGACAAAGAGACGACAGCCTGCTGCCAGTCATGGCTACCGCAGGGTAAATTTTCTTCGCCGAGAAAATTTAAAATCACCGCCAGGTCGCGGCGGCGGACGCTATCGTCATCGATCAGCAGAATTTTGGTTTCACGCCACATGCAATCGTAACTTCCCTAGTCAACCCGGTGCCCGAAATGAGTGGGCAAGCTAGACGCTTGCAGACTGGTTAATGCCTGTAGACGCCTGAAATCTGGAAACAGCCACTAGTAAAGTCAAAAAACCGTTCACAGTCAAATTTATGGCGCAATCCGATTGGATTAAGCAGAAATTAATTAACCAAACAGATGGTAAACCTTTGCCGCGCTCTTCGCTTGGTTGATCTGCGACATCTCATCAACAATTGCCTGACGCTCGCCCATCGTCACCGTCAATAAATCTTTGTACACCGCCAGCAGGCTTTCCAGATGGGTGCGCAGCGCATCTTCGTCGATCGGTGCCTCGGCAAGCACCTCATCGACGCACTCACGGCAGGCCGAATCGAGCTCGCCGATTGCATCCCAGTTACGCGCGGCCAGCGCATCGATCAGCGCTTCGCGTGTTTCTTCGATCCGTTGCAGTGCTTGGCTCATGACGTCATCCTCGGCCCTCAGGCCTGTGGGCTTCCAATCGCATCCCAACCGCTTTTCAAGGTTTCGAGCAGACCCGATACTTCGTCGATGATGGCTGCATCGTTATTGGCGTTTGCTTCCATCAAGCGGTTGGTCATGTAGACGTACAAGGCGTCGAGTTGCTCAATGGACGCCGGATCTTCAGTCTTCTCCGGGTTCAAGCCATCGCGCAGCCCGATCAGGATGTCGGTGGCCTTGCCCAGCATCAACCCCTTGAGTGCGATGTCACCCCGCTCCAGCGCGCCCTTGGCCTGCGCCATGCGGTCCAAGCCACCTTCCATCAACATCTGCACCAGGCGATGGGGGTTGGCTTCAGAGATCTGGGCATGGGAATTGACCTTCTGGTATTGGCGAAGGGCTCTCATGGGGTTCATGTTTCTACCTCGTGCAGACAACTACCGAAAAAGGGAACGCTCTGTTCTTTATGTCGACTGGTCGACAGAAAACTTTAATGCAGGCGTGTCGCTAACGAAAAAACCCAGGCGCGGTCATGACAGCTCGCCTGGGCTTTTTCATGAGAGCTGTCGATCACTCATCTTTCTGATTGTTCAGGGCGTTGAGCGTGGTCATGATGCTGCTGCTCTGGGCGCGCAGCTTGGCGACCAGGGAGTCCATGGCGTTGTATTTGGCCGAAAGACTGGCCTGCAGGAGCGTCATGCGCTCATCCAGGGTGTCCTGTTGCTTCTTGAGATCGTTCAAGCTTTCGCTCAGGGATTTGGAACGCTCCGCCAGAGTGCCAGTACTCGCCTTGGCATAACCGTCCGTGGCAGTCGTCAAACGCGCCAACAGTCCACTCTTGCCGCTGAAGATACTGCTGACGTCCGCCGCATTGGTGGCCATCGCCTTGTCCCACTTCTTGTCATCGAGGGTCAGCAAGCCCGTGGACGAATCGGTGCTGATACCGAACTGCGCCAACGATTTGAAGGTGCCGGTACCGGACAGGGTATTGAGTTCGTTACGAATCGAACTCATCAGCGAGCGCATCGTGGAATCACCCGTCAAGGTCCCCGCTGTCGGGGAACCATCGGCGTTGATCGTGACCTTTGTTTCCGCACTGATCGCCTTCATCAGCGCATTGTAGGTATCGACGAACCCCTTGACCCCGGATTTCAAGGCCGCGTTGCTGGTCGACACTGAGATGGTGATCGGGATCAGGTCGTCGGAGTCGGTTCTCTTCGACGAAACCGACAGCAACTTGATGCTGACACCACTGACCGCCTCCTCGATGGTATTGCTCTTGGACTCCATCTCGATCGTGCCATCGATGGTGTACTTGGCGTTTTTTGGCGTTTCCACCACCGTTGCGCCAACATCGATACCTGAATCGCCCGACAGCGTCAGGTCTGAGCCAACGCCCATGGTGGTCGATGTCAGTACAAGTCGCGACCCCGTGGAGTCTGTAAGGATGTTGGCACTCAAGCCTGACGTGGAAAACTGCGAGTTGATCGAGTCACGCACCTGCTGCAGCGTTGCCCCGGCAGGAACACTTAGGTCGTAGTTCTTGCCTGACTGAGAAATCGTCAAGGTAGTCGGACTCGTACCACTGTTGACCACCGAGGAAGCGCCCCCGGCAAAGGTCTTGGTCGACAGTTTCGACGCACTGGCCAATTGAGTCACAACCAGCGAGAAACTGCCCGTGGAAGCACCGCTGCCAGCGGTCATGGTGGCGATCTTTTCATCCGAGGACGAGGTGATCAAGCCACGAAAGCTGTTATCCGAGCCCATGGTAGTCAGGGCGCCACGAAAGGCGTCCAGCGCGGCCTGGATCTTGCCGATCGACGATAGCGTGGTGGTTGCTTTCAACGTTTGAGTGTTGATCTGCGTTTGTTTTGGCACCTTCTCGGCGTCAACCAGAGACTTAACAATCGCCTGGGTATCGATGTTCGAACCGATACCGCTAACCGTTGAACCCGCCATCGTTTTTCTCCTTATCCAGTGGCTGCCGCTTTCTTGGCGAGATGCGCCTCAAACGCAGACAACAACAAAATTCATGCCAGCTCAGACCTTGTCGTCAAACAACAGGCTGCTGGCTTGGCTTAGGCTTTGCGCCAGTTTTAGTGCAGTTTCCGAAGGGATCTGGCGAATCACGTCACCGCTCTCGGTGGCGATGACCTTGACCACGACCCGGCCGGTCGAATCGTCGATGGAAAAATCCAGCTGGCGCTGGCTTGCCTGAACGAACTCGCGAATATCGGTGACCGCCTGTTCCAGCTCATCACGCTTTGGCTCTGTCGCCGCCGGGGCGACGGCTTCGACCTTGGGCCGCAGGACAGGATCGACCGGTGCGGGCGGGGTTTGCGGCGCAACCGCTGGGTAAGACTGGTTCAACTTGACGCTCATATCCATGTCCAATCTCCTCATCACGGAAAAGACAAAAGGGCACGTAAACGCGCCCCTCCGTCAATTACCAAACGCTGGGATTACTGAAGCAGCTTCAGTACAGCGGATGGCAGCTGGTTGGCTTGCGACAGGATGGCAGTCGAAGCCGATTGCAGCGTTTGTTGCTTGGTCAGCTCGGCAGTTTCAGCCGCGAAGTCGACGTCCTGCACGGTGGAACGGGCAGCCGTGGAGTTCTTCTGGATGTTCTGCAGGTTGTCCACGGTGGTGGTCAGGCGGTTCTGGGTAGCACCCAGGTTCGAACGCACGTCGTCGATGGAGCCGATTGCCTTGTCGATAACGGCCAGGGCATTCTGGGCGTTGGTGGAATCGGTCACGTCGGTTTGCGAAATGGTGGTTTTTACCGAAGTAGTGGTAGTGCCGAAGACTTCAGCCACACCAGTACCGGTCAACGAGAAGCCCTTGGTGGAGTCCAGGGAAACTGCGCCAGTGGCAACCAGGGTGTCAGCGATTGCAACATCGTTGCTGTAGGTACCCGCGCCATCTTTGGCGGCGATTTCGATGGCAGCACCACCTGTCACCGCCGAGAAGCCAACGTTTTCACCGGTGTCGGACTTGATCGACAGGGAATTGTTCACTTCGTCGTAGTTGACGCTGATGCCCAGCTTGGCAGCGTTGGACTTCAGTTGGTCTGCCAGGCTGGCGGTGCTGGTAACGCCCACGAAGTCGACCTGCTGGCCACCCACATCCATGGTGAAGGAAGCCGGAGTAGCCGTGGCAGCAGTATCATCCACAGTGAAGCGAACTTCGGTGCTGGCACTCGCCGTCAGACCACCGACAAGCCCATTGAGGCCCTTGGCAATTTCTTTAGCCGAGGCGGCAGCACCTACGGTGAAGGTCTTGCTTTCGCCGTTGCCTGTGACAGTGATGTCACCGCCGGTCAGACCGGTCAGCTTCGGATCAGAAGTAGCGCTTTTGATCTGCTGCGAACCAATGTTGTTGGCCGCCACGTTTTCCAGCGACAGGTTGATGGTTTCGTTAGCGTTGGCGCCGACCTGGATGGCCTTGGTGCCGTAGGAACCGTCCAGCAGCTTCTGGCCACCGAAAGTGGTGGTCTGGGAGATACGGGTCAGTTCGGAAGTCAGTGCCTGGTATTCGTCGTTGTTCGACTTGCGGTCGGCATCGCTCAGGGAGCCGGTAGCCGAGGACAGGGCCAGGGTACGCATTTTCTGCAGGATGTCGGTCGAAGCCTGCATCGCGCCTTCAGCGGTTTGCGCGATGGAGATGCCATCGTTGGCGTTCTTCACTGCTTGACCCAGGCCGTTGATCTGGCTGGTCAGGCGGTTGGAGATCTGCAGGCCGGCAGCGTCGTCTTTAGCGCTGTTGATACGCAGGCCGGAGGACAGGCGCTGCATGGAGGTGGCCAGGGCGCCGCCGGCTTTGTTCAGGTTAGCCTGAGTAGTAATGGAGGCAATGTTGGTGTTTACGGTTAAAGCCATGACGAAATCCTCGTTGGATGGATACTGCGGCTTCCGGCCCTGGCAACCGCCGGGTGTGGCCTAGAGAACCTACGTAATAGTTATCGTCGCGAGGAGGCTTTGCTTGAGCGGTTTTTTCGATTTTTTTAGTGGCAGCGTGCCAGCCCTTTAATTTCAAGGTGTTAGAGACAGAAAAACGGCGCCAGAAAAACGCAAAACGCCCGGCAATTTACATGGCCGGGCGTTTCATTGACTGCGCGTGCGCGGATCAGCCGCGATAGAGAATCGCCGAGCCCCACGACAGCCCCACACCGAAGCCGCTGATGGCCACTCGGGTCCACTTGGAATCGAACACGTGGTTCTGCAACAGCAGTGGAATGCTCGATGACACCGTGTTGCCGGTTTCGAGCATGTCCTTGACGAACTTCTCCGGTTCACCTTCCTCGAAGCGGCGCGCCACGGCATCGACGATGGCCGCACTGCCCTGGTGAATGCAGAAGGCGTCGATATCGCCGGCCTGCAAATTGGACTCTTCCAGCAGCTCATGCAAGTGCGCCGGGACTTTCAACAGGGCGAAGTTGAACACCTGGCGGCCGTTCATGAAAAACACGCCATCGCTGACCTTCAGGTGCGGCGCGCCGGAACCGTCGGTGCCGAACTTCGACTTGCCGAGCTGCCAGACGGCGTTTTCGCCCATCCAGGTCGCGGTGGCGGCATCGCCGAACAGCATGGTGGTATTGCGGTCTTCGGGGTCGACGATCTTCGAATAGGGATCGGCGGTGATCAGCAGGCCGTTTTTCAGCCCCGCCGCTTCCATGAAACCCTTTATTGCATAGATGCCGTACACGTAGCCGGAACAGCCCAGGGAAATATCGAAAGCGGCGACATGGGTCGGCAAACCGAGCTTGTCCTGGACGATCGCAGCGGTGTGCGGCAATCCTTCCTCGTCACCGTTCTGGGTGACGACGATCAGGCAGTCGATGGCTTCACGCTTGAGTTCAGGGCTGGCAGCGAACAACGCATTGGCGGCCTCGACGCACAGGTCGGAGGTTTCCTGATCAGCATCCATGCGCGGCAAAAAGGCCGAACCGATCTTGCCAAGGATGAAGGTTTCGTCCTTGTCGAACTTTGCACCCTGGGCGTAGTTGTCAACCCCGGCTGTCGGCACGTAACTCGCTATATTTTTTATGCCAATCATTATGGCTTCCCAATAATAAACAGCTGAACATCGCCGCTCGCTGAATCGAGGGCGTCTACAGTCAGGGACCGGCCCCAGAGGGGCATCGTCGTGGCTCAAGCACCTGCTTGAACTGTCCGCCACCTTCACCGCCCGCAGACAGGATACAGTGAAGATGCGCGTTTTGACTGGCGGGTCACTCAGAGTTCACGGCTTTATTTGATTTTGTGGTCCGGGCCCCGTTTCGTGCAGCAGCGGATCATCGCGAAAAAAACCTCAAAAAAAGCCAGCCCCGTGCAACACAGGGCTGGCCGCGAGCGGTCAGGACCGACTCAAAGCTTGTTAAACAGGCTCAGCTGGGACACCTTGGCGAATGCCAGTTGCGCCGCCTGCAGCATGGTCTGCTGCAAGGTCAGGCGGGTCAGCACTTCAGCCGGATCGGCCTCGCGGATCGAAGACTGGGTGGACGTGTTGAGCAGATCAGTGCTCTGGTTCTGATCGCGCTGCATGTCCATCACATTGCCCCGGGCACCGATGGCACCGCGGGCCAGGTCGACCTGGTTCTTGGCATTGCTCAGGTTGGCAATGGAGGAAGCGATCACATTGTCCAGGTTGCGTTGTGCCGCCGGGTTGCCGGACGTGGGCGTTTCAAGTGCCTGGCGTAGCTGGCTGACCGTGTCGAGCACGTTCTGGGTCTGATGGGTGTTGACCGAAATATCGAACTGATCGTTGGCCGCCGGTGCCGGCGTGGTGCTCAGGGTAAAGCTGACGCCGGCCGCGGTCGCCACGCCGCCGGCCACGGTCCCGGTGGTAACCGGCGTACTGCCGCTGGTCAATGGCCGGGCGTACAACTCGAACGTCGTCGGGCTGGTGAACTTCAGCACCGCCCCGCTTTCCGGGAAAAAGCTGTTGTAGGCGGCGGCATCGGTCACCTGGGTCTGGGTGACCAGGGCCGTCGAGGCATTGCCGGGCGCGCGGGTACTGACGAAACTGTCCGGTTTGGCCTCCAGCTTGAAACTGTGGCCGGCGATGACCGAATCCGCGGTAGCGGGCGTGTCGGATGCCTGGAGGGTGATATCCAGTGCAAAGCTCACGCCGCGGAAAGTGATGTCGCTGCCATCCTTGTTGTTCGGATCGAACTTGCCGGCACCCGTCGCTTCGGCGGTCACGTCGTTACCCGCGGCATCGGTGATCACGAACTGCGTGCTGCTGGTGAACGCCAGGGTATAAGGCTCGCCACCGCGAAAGCTGGCATCGAAGGCCGGCCCCGAGCTGACCAGGCCTGATGACAAGGCTACGCGCCCGTCGTCGACAGCCGGCGCGGTCAGGGTGGTGGTACTGCGCGAGGCATTGATTGCCTGCTGGAATACTTCCCAACCGGTATCGTTCAGGCCCAGGGACATCGAGTCACCGATCTTGAGCTCCAGCTGGGTCTGGTCGCCCTGATAGCTGTAGGTGCCATCACTGTTGCGGGCGAACGGCGGCGTGTTGTTGCTGGCCCCGGAAAAGATGTACTTGCCGTTGGCATCCTTGCTGTTCATCAAGCTCAGCAGCTGCTGCTCGGCCTGGCCGACCTCCTCGCTGAGGGACTTGCGATCGTCGTCGTTCAAGGAGGCGCTGCCGGCACGCACCGTCAGCTCGCTGACTTTTTGCAGCACGGTGTTGATGCTGTCCAGCACGCTTTCTTCCTGCGCCTGGGCCGTGTTCAACGCGTTGATGTTGGTGGTGTACTGACCCAGCAAGGCTTTTTGCTGCTCAAGCTGCAGCAACCGCGCGGCGCCAACCGGATCGTCCGCCGCCGTCTCGAGCTTGATGCCACTGCTGGCCTGCTCGGCCGTCTTCATCACGTTGTTGAGGTTGCGTTGATAGTTGGCCGCGGTGGTCGCGTAGTACTGTGCAGTGGAAATTCGCATGCTCTACGGTTCCTTAAAGGGCATTGATCAGGGTGCTGAAGATTTCCTGCGCAGTCTTGATGATCTGCGAAGAGGCCGTGTAGTACTGCTGGTACTTGGTCAGGTTGCCGGCCTCTTCGTCGAGGTCGACACCCGACAGCGAGTCACGCGCATTGCGCGCCCCGGTGACGATGGTGTCGGTCGCCGTGGCATCGAGTTGGCCCTGCTTGGTCAAGGAACCAACGGTCGACACCAGGCCGCCGTAGGCCTCGGTAAAGCTCACGCCGGGACTGGTTGCCGTGGCACCGACCGTGGCCTTGGTCTGCAGGGCCAGCAGCGCCTGGGCGTTGCGGTTGTCGGTGCTGTCGGCGGCGGTCATCGCGATGTTGAAGCTGTCGCCGGCCTTGGGACTGCCACTGACGGTCATGCCGACACTGAAGGTCTTGGCTGCGCCGCTGGCATCGGTGTACGGCACTGAAATGCTCAGGTCGTTGTTCTGGCCGGGCACGATGTTGCCGGTGCCAATACTGACCCCCTTGGCATCGAACACTTCATAGGCACTGGCGCTGGTCATCAGCATACGGACCGGCATCGACGCCTTGACCGCATTCTGCACTTCCAGGCGCTGGGCCGAATCGTAGATGTCCAGGCTGGTCTTCAGGGTCGGCTGGCTGGCATCCCCGGTACCGGTGTTGCCCTGGGCCTTGGTAGAGGTCAGCGGTGCGGACGTGGCCAGGCGCTTGGCGTCGGTCATGACGGTGGTCATGTCTGCGGCGGAACTGCGGGTCGGGGTAATCTTGAAGCTGTCGCCACTGTTAACCGGACCGGCGTTGAGACTCAGGCTGAAGCCATCGATGACCGGTGGCGGCGTCGTGCCCAGGTCGAAACTGCCCATGTCGGTATTGTCCGACAAGCGCCGTACGCTGTAGCCAGTGGCGCTGGTGAAGGTCACCTGGTAATCGCTGGCCGCCAGCTTGCTGGTGTCCTTGATGGTGACGTTCAGGTTGCCCGACGCCGTGTTGTTGTTGGCATTGGCGATGCTGCGCTGGCTGATGGCCGCAACACTGTTGATGTCATTGAACAGCGCCGCGCCGAAATTGCCGCTCTGATCCAGCCCCTGCCCCAATTGCTTGTTGACCTGATCGGCCACGACCATGGCGATACGCCCCAGGCCATTGACGGCCGGGGTCAATACGTCATTGCGATAACGCAACAGCCCACCCATCTCGCCGCCGCTCATCACATTGGTGATGTCGACCGACGAACCGTTACGATCCATGATGATCGAGGAACGGGTCGGATCCGCCGGGTCGGAGGCCACGCGCAGTTTGTTGACAGTGTCACCCACCACCAATGGCTGGCCGTTACCCAGGTAGATATCCATGCGCCCTTCGGTATCGGTGACCTGGGTGCCCACCAGCTCATTGAGCTGGCGGATGGTTTCGTTACGCTGGTCCAGCAGCTCGTTGGGCGTGCCACCCGAACTACTGACTTCACTGATTTTCTTGTTGTACGCCGCAACGGTCGACGCCAGCTTGTTGACCTGGTCGGCCATCGAACCCAGCTGATCGTTGATGTAAGTGCCTTGCTGCTTCAATTGCCCGGAGATGGCATTGAAGCGGCTGCTCAAGCCTTGGGCGTTGGTCAGCAGGGCCTGGCGCGCGGCGTTGTCGTTGGAACTGCCGGCCAGGGTCTGCATGGCCGAAAAGAACGACTGCAAGGTCTTGGTCACACCGGTACCGCTGTCGGACAGCAGCTTGTCCACCTGGGTGGCCTGCCCCAAATAGGCCTGCGCATCACTGTTGAGGGAGGTCGAGGTCTGCAACTGCGCGTCGAGGTAGCTGTTGTACACCCGACGCACGTCGGCCAGCGTAGTACCGGTGCCAATGAACACATTGCCGTACCGAATGGAGTCCTTGGTACCCTGCACAGTTTGTTGGCGCGAGTACCCGACGGTATCGACGTTGGAAATGTTGTTACCGGTAGTCACCAACGATGCATGGCTGGCAGACAGACCCGACATTCCGATGTTGAGCAAACTCATTGTTCAGACCTTTTACCTTATGTCTATAAAGGCGTGGTGGAAACGCCCGCCGCAGCGTAGTTCTGATAACTCGTCATCTGCTTGGCTATCTGCGAAATCTTGCTGGCGTAAGCCGGGTCGGTTGCGTAACCGGCCTTTTGCAGCTCGCGCACAAACTGTTCGGGGTTATCGGCCGACTTCACCACATCTTGATAACGATTATTGGTTTGCAGCAGCGTGACCAGGTCATGGAAGCTGTCCTTGTAGGAATCGTAGGAGCGGAACTCGGCCGTCTCCTTGACCATCTCGCCATTCCTGAATTCGCTGGTGATGGCCCGCGCCGAATCACCCTTCCAGCTGCTGCCGGCCTTGATGCCGAACAGGTTGTGGCTGCTGCTGCCGTCCTGGGCGCGCATGACCGATTTGCCCCAACCGGTTTCCAGGGCGGCCTGGGCCACCAGGTAACGCGGATCGACACCAATGCGATCGGCCGCTTCCTTGGCCATCGGCAGCATGGTGTCGATGAATTCGTCGGCGCTGCCGAAGGCTTTTTTCGCCGGCGCCAAGGGGATCTGCGCAATGGCGCGCCCGTGAATCTGCAAGGACCCGCTCGACGCCATCTGCGCATTCGCCAGCCAGTCGCCGTTGTACAAGGGACCCGAACCGGAAGTTGCGACACGCTCGGGCAACGTCGTTTTGTTGACCGCAGTGGCGGTGGTCGGCGTGGCGGAAGGCACCAGGCCCGCGAGCAAGCGGTCGGCCAGTTTTGGCGGCAGGGCCAGGCGCCGCTGGTTGATCAGCGCCATGTCATTGCGATGGGCGCCCTCGCCTGTCGGTGCACTGAGCGAACGCGAGGCCCACAACGGTCGCTCGCCATTGACCCGCGACAGCGGCCCGTTGATCGCCACCGTACCGGCGGCCAGCGGTGTCTGCGCGGCCGCTTTCGCGGCCTCCTGCTTGGCCGCCGACAGTGTCGCCGCTTCACCCGGCGCCAGTGGCTTGTTCTTCGACATCTGGCGCATCAGCACGTCCGCCAGGCCGATACCACCGCCCTCGCGGGACATGGAAACCGCCAGTTGCTGGTCGTACATCTCCTGGTACTGCTTGGCCTCGGCGGTGTTCATCGGGTTGTCCTTGCCCAGCGCCTCAGTGGCCGAACGCATGGACTTGAGCATCTCGCCGAGGAACAGCGACTCGAACTCCTGCGCCACCTTGCGCATGTTGGCGTCGCTGTTCTTGTCGCCGACCTTGAGCTGGTTCAGCCGGTTCAGGTCGGAAAACGCACCGGAATCGCTGCTGCTGACCCGACCGCTCTTGAACATGTCCATGCTCGCCCTCCTCAGATCACGATCAGGTCGGCTTGCAGGGCGCCAGCCTGTTTCAGTGCTTCAAGGATCGCCATCAGGTCGCCCGGTGCCGCGCCGACCTGGTTCACCGCACGGACGATTTCGTCGAGGGTGGTGCCCGGGCCGAACTTGAACATCGGCTTGGCTTCCTGCTCGGCATTGACCCGCGAGCGCGGCACGACAGCGGTCTGGCCATTGGACAGAGGGCCGGGCTGGCTGACGATAGGGTCTTCGGTAATGGTCACGGTCAGGCTGCCGTGGGTGACGGCGGCCGGGGAAACCTTGACGTTCTGGCCGATCACGATGGTGCCGGTGCGCGAGTTGATGATGACTTTGGCCACCGCCTGGCCCGGATCGATTTCAAGGTTCTCCAGGATCGACAGGTAATCGACACGCTGGCTCGGATCCAGCGGCGCGGTGACGCGCACCGAGCCGCCGTCGATGGCCTGGGCCACGCCAGGGCCGAGCATGTCGTTGATCTTGTCGACGATGCGCTTGGCCGTGGTGAAGTCGGAACGGTTGAGGTTCAGGGTCAGGCTGTTGCCCTGGTTGAAACCGCTCGGCACCGCTCGCTCGACCGAAGCACCGCCCGGGATGCGCCCGGCCGAAGGCACGTTGACCGTGATCTTCGAGCCATCGCGCCCCTCGGCATCAAACCCGCCGACCACCAGGTTGCCTTGGGCTACCGCATAAACGTTGCCGTCGATACCCTTGAGCGGCGTCAGCAGCAAGGTGCCGCCGCGCAGGCTCTTGGAGTTACCGATGGACGAAACGGTGATGTCGACCTGTTGCCCCGGCTTGGCGAACGCCGGCAAGTCGGCACTGATCGACACCGCCGCGACGTTCTTCAACTGCACGTTGCCCGAACCCGGCGGTACCTTGATGCCGAACTGCGAGAGCATGTTGTTGAAAGTCTGCAGGGTGAACGGGGTCTGCGTCGTCTGGTCGCCCGTGCCATTGAGCCCGACCACCAGGCCGTAGCCGATCAATTGGTTGGAGCGCACGCCGGAAATGCTGGCGATGTCCTTCAGGCGCTCGGCTTGAGCGTTGAAGGCTGCGGACAGCATCAGGGTGGCGACCATGAGGCTTTTGAATTTCAACATGCTCAACTGGAAGGCCACCTAGAAAGGAAACAGCGGGCTGAGGAAGAAACGGTCGAACCAGCCTGGCTGACTCGCATCGGCAAAGGAACCAGTGCCCGAATAGGTGATGCGCGCATCGGCGACACGGGTCGACGACACGGTGTTATCGGTAGAGATGTCGTCAGCCCGGACCAGACCGGCAATCCTCACCAGTTCGTCGCCGGTGTTGAGGGTCAGCCACTTCTCGCCGCGCACGGCGATGATGCCGTTAGGCAAGACATCGGCGACCGTCACGGTGATCGAGCCGGTGAGGCTGTTGCCCTGCCCGGCCTTGCTGTCACCCTTGGTCGCACGGTCGCCTTCATAGCTGGCGTCCAGGCTCAGGTCACCACTGCCAAGCGGATTGTTGGTACTGGGCGTGGAACCGAACAGCGAGCTCAGGCCGATGCTGGCCTTGCTGTTCTTGCCAATCTGCGAGTTGGCGTTTTTGCTGGCCTGGGTCTTTTCGTTCAGGGTGATGGTGATGATGTCACCGACCCGGAACGCCTTGCGGTCGGTGTACAGGTTCTGTTCGAAGCCAGCCTGGTAGATCGAGCCGTTGTTGGCGGCAGCCGGCAACGGCGTGCGCGGCAACACCGGGGCGTAGTAAGGGTCATTGGGCTTTGGCGACACAGGCACGCAGCCTGCAAGCGCAGTAATCCCACTCAGTGCCAGAACAGAGACGAAGCGTTTCATGACCCTACCTCACGGTGTTGCAGGCGACCTCATGGCCGCCCCAAAGACTTGATTACAGATTCTGCGTTACGAACGAGAGCATCTGGTCGGCGGTGGAGATCACCTTGGAGTTCATCTCGTAGGCGCGCTGAGTGGTGATCATGTTGACCATCTCTTCAACGGTGCTGACGTTGGAGGTTTCCAGGGTGTTCTGCAGCGTGGTACCGAAACCCGCCAGGCCCGGGGTGCCGACTTGCGGCGCGCCACTGGCGGCGGTTTCCAGGAACAGGTTGTTGCCCACCGCCTGCAGGCCGGCCGGGTTGATGAAGTCGGCGGTTTGCAGGTTGCCGATCACCTGGGACGCCGGGTTGCCGGCGACGGTGATGGAGACGGTGCCATCCTTGCCCACGGTGAAGGTCTGGGCGTCGTTCGGAATGACGATCGCCGGTTCCAGGGCAAAGCCGCTGGCGTTGACGATCTGGCCGTTGGAATCCAGGTGGAAAGTACCGTCACGGGTGTAGGACGTGGTGCCGTCCGGCTGCAGGATCTGGAAGAAGCCGCGACCGTCGATCGCCATGTCCAGCGGTTGCTCGGTGGTTTGCAGGCTGCCGGCGTTGAAGTTCTTCTGGGTGCCGACAATGCGCACACCGGTACCCAGTTGCAGGCCCGACGGCAGTTCGCTGTCCTGGGTCGACTGGGCGCCTGGCTGACGCTTGATCTGGTACAGCAGATCCTGGAACTCGGCGCGATCACGTTTGAAACCCGTGGTCGAGACGTTGGCCAGGTTGTTGGAAATGGTGGTCAGGTTGGTGTCCTGGGCGGACAGACCGGTTTTGGCAACCCATAGAGCCGGAAGCATTCGATTCTCCTCGTGCGCCTGTTTTACGGCGCGACGTTCTGGTAATTAGCTGATCTGCAAGACCCGAGCCATGGCCTGGTCGTCTTCTTTGGCGGTGTTCATCATCTTGATGTGCAGTTCGAACTGCTTCGACAGGGCCAGCACCTGGGTCATCTCGTCCACGGCGTTGACGTTGCTCGACTCGAGGAAACCGGATACCAGCTTGACGTTCGCATCGGCTTGCGCAGGCTGGCCGTCCTTGGTGTGAATCGAACCGTCCAGGCCCTTGGTCATGTTCTTGATGTCCGGGTTGACCAGCTTGATGCGGTCAACTTCGGCCATTACACGCGGACCTTCGCCCATGGCGCGAATGCTGATGGTGCCGTCCTCGCCCACTTCGATCTGCTGCTCGGGCGGCACGGCGATCGGGCCGCCATTGCCAATCACCGGCATGCCGTTGCCTGCCCGCAGCACGCCCAGGGCGTCCACCACCAGGCTGCCGGTACGCACGTAGCTTTCTCCGCCATCGGGGTTCTGCACCGCCAGCCAGCCGCTGCCTTGTACGGCGACGTCGAGGTCACGGCCGGTCTGTACCAGCGAGCCTGGGGTAAAGTCGGTGGCCGGGCGTTCGGACAGGGCAAACGCTCGCGCCGGAAAGCTGTCGCCGAATACCGGCATCGAGCGGGCCTGCTCCAGGTCTTTCTGGAAGCCGTTGGTAGAGATGTTCGCCAGGTTGTTGGCATGGGCCTTTTGCGCCAGCGCATTCTGGCTGGCGCCGGTCATTGCCACATAAAGGTACTTGTCCACACGCTTTCCTCTGCCTGCCGGACGTTTGCCGCCCGATGCTGTACTGACGTGGCATAAGCAATTTGCAGACCAAGTCGGTTTTGGCAGCGTGAGGCCCGGCAAACAAAGGACTTGAGAGATTTCGCCGGTCTGGAGGGTTTGTATCAGAGACGAAAAACCGGCGGTGATATGCCGGTAAGTGGCAAGGCTTGACCTGCTTACCAGCAATGCTGGCCCCTTCGCGAGCAAGCCCGCTCCCACAGTGATCTGTGGCGTTCACAAAACCTGTGGGAGCGGGCTTGCTCGCGAAGAGGCCGGCACAATCACAACAAAAGTCAGCTAAGACTCAGTCTTACCCACCTCATAATCGCGCAGCTTATTGGCAATGGTGGTATGCGAAACCCCCAACCGCTTGCCCAGCTGCCGACTGCTCGGATGCTCGGAATACAACCGCTCCAGCACCGCTTTCTCGAAGCGCCCGACAATCTCGTCCAGCCCGCCCTCCAACGAAAAATCGCCAAGCGGCTGACGCACGCCATAGTCCGGCAGACGAATATGCTCGGCCTTGACCGTGCCGCCATCGCACAGGGAAACCGCCTGGAACAACACGTTTTCCAACTGCCGCACGTTGCCTGGCCAGTGGTAATGACTGAGCCGATCCATGGCCGCTGGCGCGAGCTTGGGCAACGGGCAACCGATCTGCCGGCTGGCCTGGTCGAGAAAGTGCTCCACCAGCGGGGTCAAGCCGTCGAGGCATTCGCGCAGCGGCGGAATGTGCAACGACAGCACGTTCAAGCGGTGATACAGGTCCTGGCGAAACTCCCCGCGGGCGCAGAGTTCGGACAGGTCAACCTGGGTTGCGCAGATCACCCGCACGTCGAGGTACACCTCTTCATCGCTGCCTACGCGGCGGAAGCAACCATCCTGCAGGAAGCGCAACAATTTCACCTGCAGGCGCGGGCTCATTTCCCCGACACCATCGAGAAACAGCGTACCGCCCGCCGTCAATTCCAACAGCCCCAACTTACCCTCGGCCCGGGCGCCTTCGAAGGCGCCAGGGCCATAACCGAATAGCTCGGTCTCGGCCATGGATTCCGGCAGACCGGCACAGTTGAGCGCCATCAGCGGCGATTGTCCGCGCGGGCTGGCCAGATGGCAGGCGCGCGCCAACAGCTCTTTACCGGTGCCGGTTTCGCCTTCTATCAATAGCGGTGCATCGAGCGGGGCCATGCGCCGGGCTTCGCGCACCACCGCCGCCATCACCTTCGAGCTTTGAAAGATGCTGTCGAAGCCGCGCAACTCCTGCTTGCGCACGTTATAGATGCGCTCACCCACACGGTCGGCGCGATGCAGGGTCAGCACGGCACCGGCCATGGCTTCGCTGTCGTCATGCTCCGATTGCAGGGGCGCGATGTCGGCTAGGAACACATCGCCCTTGACCTTGACCCGCAGCCCGTTGATCCGCGATTTGTTGGCGCGCACCAGCTCCGGCAAATCGAAATCTTCGGCATAGCGGGACAAGGGAATGCCCGGCACCTCATCTACCCGCACACCCAGCAACTGCGCCGCCGCACGATTGGCCGCGACGATGGAGCCGCCCATGTCGATCGACAGCACCGGAAACTCCAGCGCGCCGAGCAGCGCATTGAGTTCCATGTGCCGACGCTCGCTGGGCATGAGCCCTACGCGCTTGACGCCGAAAACCCCGGCAATCGCCTCGAATTTCGGACGCAACGCCTGGAACTGGATGTTGATCAGGTTCGGACAGTGCAGGTAGATGGCATTGCCATGCTCGCCACCCACCTCGCCGCGGGCGACGTTGATGCCGTACTCGACCAACAGGTTGAGAATGTCGCGCAGGATGCCGATGCGGTTCTGGCAGTGGACTTTGATACGCATGTAAAAGACCTGATAAACGATGATTAACCTGTGGAAGCCAGCCTGCTGGCTCCCACAGGGTTAGCGCCCGACTTTTCCGAGGAGGCGCTCAAATAGTCGTCAAGATTATGTGACAGATGTAGGGCTTTTCCCAGCCGCCAATCTCAACATCTGCGCGATGACGGACGATACGTAACGAAAACTTTACGGTTTTGCAGGATTTTTCATGCGAGGGACGCCGCTCACCTGCTGCAACGCTGCAATTGATGGGGTATTCCTAGGTCCATAGCAGCACATAACAAGAACGAATCCCCTAGCAGGAGAGCAGCATGAAGCAGACGCAATACGTGGCTCGCGAGCCCGATGCGCATGGTTTTATCGACTACACCGCTGAAGAACATGCAGTGTGGAACACGCTGATCACTCGCCAACTGAAAGTGATCGAAGGGCGTGCGTGCCAGGAATACCTGGACGGCATCGAAAAACTCGGTCTGCCCCACGACCGCATTCCGCAACTGGGCGAGATCAACAAGGTCCTCGGTGAAACCACCGGCTGGCAAGTCGCTCGCGTTCCGGCGCTGATCCCCTTCCAGACCTTTTTCGAATTGCTCGCCAGCAAGCAGTTTCCGGTGGCAACGTTCATTCGTACCCGCGAAGAACTGGACTACCTGCAAGAGCCGGACATTTTCCACGAGATCTTCGGCCACTGCCCATTGCTGACCAACCCCTGGTTCGCTGAATTCACCCACACCTACGGCAAGCTCGGCCTGCAGGCTTCCAAGGAAGAGCGTGTGTACCTGGCGCGCCTGTACTGGATGACCATCGAATTCGGCCTGCTCGACACCCCCCAAGGCCAACGCATCTACGGTGGCGGCATCCTGTCTTCACCGAAAGAAACCGTGTATTGCCTGTCGGACGAGCCTGAGCATCAGGCCTTCGACCCGCTCGAATGCATGCGCACGCCTTACCGCATCGACATCCTGCAGCCGCTGTATTTCGTTCTGCCGAACCTCAAGCGCCTGTTTGACCTGGCCCACGAAGACATCATGGGCATGGTCAAGCAAGCGATGCAGATGGGTCTGCACGCGCCGAAATTTCCACCGAAGCCCAAAGCGGCCTGAACCGCCGCTTTTTCGATCAAGTGAGTCTGTCAGGAACCGACGCTTTGCTTTAGCGTGGTGTTATTGACGGTCGATTTCCCTTTATCCCGATTTCAGGAATCCATCATGTCCACATTGAACCAAGCCCACTGCGAAGCCTGCCGCGCCGATGCCCCACAGGTCAGCGACGAAGAATTGCCGATCCTGATCAAGCAGATCCCCGACTGGAACATCGAAGTTCGCGACAGCATCATGCAGCTGGAAAAGGTGTTCCTGTTCAAGAACTTCAAGCACGCCCTGGCGTTCACCAACGCTGTCGGTGAAATCTCCGAGGCTGAAGGCCATCACCCAGGCCTGCTGACCGAGTGGGGCAAAGTCACCGTGACCTGGTGGAGCCACTCGATCAAGGGCCTGCACCGCAACGACTTCATCATGGCCGCGCGCACTGACATCGTTGCCAAGGATGCCGAGGGCCGCAAATAATGCATTTCGACGCCATCGGCCGGGTGCCCGGCGACCCGATCCTCGGCCTGATGGAGGCCTATGCGCAGGACCCCTACCCGCGCAAATTCGACCTCGGCGTGGGTGTCTATAAAGACGCCCAGGGCCTGACCACCATTCCCCAGGCGGTGAAACTCGCCGAGGCGCGCCTGGTGGATCGCCAGACCACCAAGACCTACATCGGCGGTCACGGCGATGCAGCCTTCGGCAAGGTCATCAGCGAATTGGTGCTCGGCGCCGACTCGACGCTGCTCAACGAACAGCGCGCCGGTGCCACCCAGACCCCTGGCGGCACGGGCGCACTCCGCTTGAGCGCGGACTTCATTGCCCAGTGCCTGCCGGGCCGTGGCGTCTGGCTGAGCAATCCGACCTGGCCGATCCACGAAACCATTTTCGCCGCGGCCAAGGTCAAGGTCAGCCACTACCCGTACGTGGGCAGCGACAACCGTCTCGACGTCGATGCCATGCTCGCCGCGCTCGAACAAGCCCCCAAGGGCGACGTAGTGCTGCTGCATGCGTGCTGCCACAACCCGACCGGCTTCGATCTGTCCCATGATGACTGGCGCCGGGTGCTGGACGTGGTGCGTCGGCGCGAGTTGCTGCCACTGATCGATTTCGCCTACCAGGGCTTCGGCGATGGCCTGGAACAGGACGCCTGGTCGACGCGGCTGTTTGCCGCCGAGTTGCCGGAAGTCTTGATCACCAGTTCGTGCTCGAAGAACTTCGGCCTGTACCGCGACCGCACCGGCGCGCTGATCGTCTGCGCGAAATCCGCCGACAAGCTGACCGACATCCGTAGCCAACTGGCCAACATCGCCCGCAATTTGTGGTCGACGCCGCCGGATCACGGCGCTGCCGTGGTGGCGACTATCCTCGGCGACCCGGAATTGAAAAATCTCTGGGCCGACGAAGTGGAAACCATGCGCCTGCGTATCGCGCAACTGCGCAGCGGTTTGCTCGAAGCACTGGAGGCTTACGGTTTGCGCGAGCGTTTTGCGCACATCGGCGTGCAGCGCGGGATGTTTTCCTACACCGGGTTAACGCCTGAGCAAGTGAAGGCGCTGCGGGACCACCATAGCGTGTACATGGTCAGTTCGGGTCGGGCGAACGTGGCGGGCATTGATGCTACGCGCCTGGATATGCTGGCCGAAGCGATCGCCAGCGTCTGCAAATAACCCTCCGACATGCCCCCCCCCCCCTGTGGGAGCGAGCCTGCTCGCGAAAGCGGTCTACCAATCAACATCACCGTTGAATGACAGGCCGCCATCGCGAGCAGGCTCGCTCCCACAGTTGTTTCGTCCTGTCTAGACAAGCCCATCCGTCGAAACAAATGGATATAAAAGTCTGTTTGTCATTTCTACTCCTGTATCCTGCCCAGGCTTTTTTGAAAGCGCGGATCTACCAGATCTATCAACAGACTTAGCGAGGAGCGCGACCATGCACGAGATTCCTAATCTCCCCTTCCCAAGCCTGCACGTACCTGAGCAGACGACCACGCAACAAGCCGGCGCCCAACAGCCCGAGCCGAAAGAAGCCACTGACCGCCGCCAGGCAGACAGCGAAGACTGAAACACCCGCCGTACAGACTGTGTGGAAAGCGCTAACATGCGCTTTCCACACCGCCTGAACAGTGACCCGCCCATGACCGACGAATTCAACGAAGCCCAGGCCAATCTCCTGATCGGCACCGCCGAGAAAATGATCGAGATCTGGAATCGCCTCCCCCGCGAAAAACAGGCCGCTTTGCTCGCGCGCTTCGGCAGCGAAGAAAATGCCCTGGCCGCCCTGGTCACTACGCAACTGGTAGCCCCTGCCAAGCCTGATTGATCCCGCCCGGCAAATAGTTTTACTTTTTCCACGACCCGCGGCCGCTCGCGCCGTTATCATAAGCAGCCTATCTATCCCTGCTTTCCCGTGGACCTTTACCCATGTCTGAAAACCAGCGCCCCCTGGCGGTCACGCTGCAAGTCGTTTCCATCGTTCTGTTTACCTTCATCGGCTACCTCAATATCGGCATTCCATTGGCGGTACTGCCGGGCTATGTCCATAGCGACCTGGGCTTTGGCGCCGTGATCGCCGGGCTGGTGATCAGCGTGCAGTACCTCGCTACCCTGCTCAGCCGCCCCTACGCCGGGAAAATCATCGACAACAAGGGCAGCAAACTGGCGGTCATGTATGGTCTGGCCGGCTGCGGCCTGAGCGGTGTGTTCATGCTGATCTCGGCTTGGACCGAAAGCCTGCCAATGCTCAGCCTGATCAGCTTATTGATCGGTCGCCTGGTGCTCGGCAGTGCCGAAAGCCTGGTGGGCTCAGGCTCCATTGGCTGGGGCATCGGCCGGGTCGGTGCGGCGAATACCGCCAAGGTCATCTCGTGGAACGGCATTGCCAGTTACGGCGCACTGGCCGTGGGTGCCCCGTTGGGCGTGCTGTTGGTCAAGCAGATGGGATTGTGGAGCATGGGCGTGAGCATTGCCTTGCTGGCGGTGCTTGGCCTGCTGCTGGCCTGGCCGAAAACCGCGGCGCCTATCGTAGTCGGCGAACGCTTGCCGTTCATGCACGTGCTTGGTCGGGTGCTGCCCCACGGTTGCGGCCTCGCCCTGGGCTCGATCGGCTTTGGCACCATCGCCACCTTCATCACCCTGTATTACGCCACTCAACATTGGGACAACGCCGTGTTGTGCCTGAGCCTGTTCGGGGCGAGCTTCATCGGTGCGCGGCTGCTGTTCGGCAACCTAATCAACCGCCTCGGCGGTTTTCGCGTGGCGATTGCCTGCCTGTCGGTGGAAACCCTGGGCCTGTTGCTGTTGTGGCTGGCACCCGACGCGCATTGGGCGTTGGCAGGTGCGGCATTGAGCGGTTTCGGTTTCTCGCTGGTGTTTCCGGCGTTGGGTGTCGAAGCGGTCAACCTGGTACCGGCTTCCAGTCGCGGTGCAGCGGTCGGTGCTTACTCGCTGTTCATCGACTTGTCGCTGGGGATCACCGGGCCGCTGGCCGGCGCGGTGGCGGCAGGATTCGGCTTTGCCTCGATCTTCCTGTTCGCCGCCCTCGCTGCCGTGAGCGGCCTGGCGTTGAGCCTCTACCTGTACCGTCAGGCACCGAAACAACGCCAGGCGCGGGATTCGCGCTAAAAGTCGACCTTGCCGCGCCCCGCCTTGATGTTGCCGCGCTTGCTCTTGGACTCGAGCCGACGGGTCTTCGAACCGAGGGTCGGCTTGGTCGGCCGGCGTTTCTTCTCGACCTTGGTGGCGCTCTGGATCAACTCGACCAGACGCTCCAGCGCATCGGCGCGGTTCTGCTCCTGGGTACGGTATTGCTGGGCCTTGATGATCAACACGCCTTCGCTGGTGATGCGACTGTCGCGCAGCGCCAGCAGCCGCTCCTTATAGAACTCGGGCAAGGACGAGGCCGGAATGTCGAAGCGCAGGTGCACGGCGCTGGAGACCTTGTTGACGTTCTGCCCTCCCGCGCCCTGGGCGCGAATCGCCGTCAATTCGATCTCGGCATCCGGCAGATGCACGTTGTTGGAAATCACCAGCATGGAGAAGCGTCCGTATTCAGAGTCGCCAGAATACCCCGTAGGGGCCCTGCATTGCCCACAAAAAACCCGGCACATGGCCGGGTTTGTCGTTTCTGCGCGGAGTTACTCCACCGCTGGCTGCAAGGCGCGTTGCGCGCTGCGCTTGTTCTTGATGCCGTAGCAGACCCACATGAACACCAGCCACACCGGAATTGCGTACACCGAAGTCTGGATCCCCGGAATCAACAACATCACGCCGAGAATGAACAACACGAACGCCAGGCAGATGTAGTTGCCGTACGGGTACCAGAAGGCCTTGAACAGCGGCGTCTGTTTGGTCGCGTTCATGTGCTGGCGGAACTTGAAGTGCGAGTAGCTGATCATCGCCCAGTTGATCACCAGGGTGGCCACTACCAGCGACATCAGCAGTTCCAGCGCGTTCTGCGGGATCAGGTAGTTCAGCAGCACCGCGATCAGGGTCACGGCGGCCGAGGCCAGGATCGAACGTACCGGCACGCCGCGCTTGTCGATCTTCGCCAGTGCTTTGGGCGCATCGCCCTGTTCGGCCATGCCCAGCAGCATGCGGCTGTTGCAGTAGGTGCCGCTGTTGTACACCGACAAGGCCGCGGTCAGGACCACGAAGTTGAGGATGTGCGCAGCGGTGTTGCTGCCCAGCATCGAGAACACCTGCACGAACGGACTGCCGCTGTAGGAATCACCGGAGGCGTTCAGGGTGGCCAGCAAGCTGTCCCACGGAGTCAACGACAACAGGATCACCAGGGCACCGATGTAGAAAATAAGGATCCGGTAGATCACCTGGTTGATCGCTTTCGGGATCACGGTTTTCGGCTTGTCGGCTTCGGCTGCGGTGAAACCGAGCATCTCCAGGCCGCCAAAGGAAAACATGATGAACGCCATGGCCATCACCAGGCCGTTGACGCCGTTGGGGAAGAAGCCGCCGTGGGACCACAGGTTGCTGACCGCCGCTTGCGGGCCGCCATTGCCGCTGACCAGCAGGTAGCTGCCCAGGGCAATCATGCCGACGATCGCCACGACCTTGATGATCGCGAACCAGAACTCGGCCTCGCCAAAGACTTTGACGTTGGCCAGGTTGATCGCGTTGATCAGCACGAAGAAGGCCGCTGCGGAGACCCAGGTCGGGATGTCCGGTGCCCAGTAGTGGATGTATTTACCGACCGCCGTCAGCTCCGACATGCCGACCAGGATGTACAGGATCCAGCAGTTCCAGCCCGACAGGAAGCCGGCAAAGCCGCCCCAGTACTTGTGCGCGAAATGGCTGAAGGAGCCAGCCACCGGGTCTTCGACGATCATTTCGCCCAGCTGGCGCATGATCATGAAGGCAATGAAGCCGCAAATGGCATAGCCGAGGATCATCGACGGCCCGGCGGATTTCAGCACTCCGGCCGAGCCGAGGAACAGACCGGTACCGATCGCGCCACCGAGGGCAATCAGTTGAATGTGGCGATTTTTCAGGCCGCGTTTCAGCTCGCCCGAATGCGAGTTTTGTCCACTCATGAAAAGGGTCTCACGCAAGGTTTGATGATGTTCAGTAGGCGTTGCTGCTCAGGACAGAGGTTAAGCAGCGCCGATCAAACCCCAGCGCAGGCACCAGGAGTTCAGCGTATTTACAACGGTCATGCGTCACCTGTTTGTTTTTATCTGTGACGAAATCGAACCCGACGCGCTTGTGACGCGGCGGAGTGAACAAGGCGGATAGCCTTGAGGTTTGCGCATTTGCGCAGGAGGTCACAGGTAAAACGCGGCGCATTGTACACCTGTAACCCCCTGTTGCCAGACCCCGCTGGATCAGCGTGTCGGTAGCCGGGATTGCGTGTGTCCGCCTCGATGGGGTCGGGCGGCAGCAAAAAGGAGGTCAGACCTTTGCAGGTCCAGGACCGGGACGGTAGAAACACCGGCCCGCGATGAGAGCTGAAAATGGATTGCGGCGTTCATTGCGCCTCCTTTTTGTTATGCACCTGCACGACAGGCATGGCGCGCATGACACCTTGCATGGGGTCGGGAAACAAGCGGGCTAGAGCGTTGGGGGAAGGAGCAGAAGGAATGGAGCGTAAGGATTTTCTTACGGGATCAAAAGAAAGACGATTTCATGGGGTTAACCCTTGGATTTCGTCATGTTTTCTTTACAGCCTGTCATTTTGGCTTTCCACTTTGGGCATCTACCTGCTGGACTGACGCTTTCGCGAGCAGGCTCGCTCCCACAGGAGCCTGCGTTGTTCCACGGAAATGCGATCCCTTGTGGGAGCGGGCTTGCTCGCGAAGGCGTCCTCAAAAACACCACAGGGCTAAAATCAGGCACGAAAAAAAACGCCAACCCGAAGGTTGGCGTTTTTCGTGAAGCGCTTACCGATTACTCAGGCTTGCGACGACCAAAGCCCGGACGCTGACCGGAACCCGCCGGTGCGCCACGGCGCTTGCCCGATGGCGTATCACCGTCGACCAGCTTGATTCCAGGACGCTTCGGCGCTGGCTTGGCCGGACGCTTGGTGTCGGCCGGACGATCGGCTACCGGGGTACCACGGCCTTCGCCACGCTCGGTACGGCCATTGGCCGGACGCGGCGTGCGCGGACCGCGCTCACCGTCCTGACGGGCGGCTGGCTTGCGTGCCGGGCGCTCGCCTTCGATCTGCGGCTCGCGGCTGGCACGCGGTGCGGCCGGAGCGGCGGCTGCGCCAGTGGCCGGACGCAGGGTCCGTACGCGCTCGGTCTTGGCCATTGGACGCGACGACTTACGCTGCATCCGTTCAAGCTTGTCCTTGCTCTTGGCGTTCATCTGCGGCATCGCGACCGGCGTCAGGCCGACCTCGGCACTCAGGATGTCGACTTCGTACTGGCTCATTTCGCGCCAGCGGCCCATCGGCAGGTCGGAGTTGAGGAACACCGGACCGAAACGCACGCGCTTCAAGCGGCTGACCACCAGGCCCTGGGATTCCCACAGGCGACGAACTTCGCGGTTGCGACCTTCCATCACCACGCAGTGATACCAGTGGTTGAAACCTTCGCCACCTGGCGCCTGCTTGATGTCGGTGAACTTGGCCGGGCCGTCTTCGAGGACCACGCCGGCTTTCAGACGCTCGATCATCTCGTCATCGACTTCGCCACGCACACGTACCGCGTATTCACGGTCCATTTCGTAGGAAGGGTGCATCAGGCGGTTGGCCAGTTCACCGTCAGTGGTGAACATCAACAGACCGGTGGTGTTGATGTCGAGACGACCGATGTTGATCCAGCGGCCTTCTTTCGGCTTTGGCATCTTGTCGAACACGGTCGGGCGACCTTCCGGGTCGACACGGGTGCAGATCTCGCCGTCAGGCTTGTTGTACATGATCACGCGGCGGACCGACTCGGCAGCCTCTTCACGCTTGATTACCTTGCCATCGATGGTGATGGCGTCATGCATGTCAACGCGCTGGCCAAGGGTGGCGTCTTTGCCGTTGACCTTGATCCGGCCGTGGCTGATCCAGGCTTCCACGTCACGGCGCGAGCCGACGCCGATACGGGCGAGGACTTTCTGCAGCTTTTCGCCTGCTGGGCCGATTTCCTGGTCGTCTTTCTGGTCTTTGATACTCATCTGGGCACCTCCCGGTGTGTTCTGAAAACTGGGTACTTGAGCGAAGGGATCGCCGAAGGGTCGCGAATCATACGCGCATGTGGGCGTTTGCGCATCAGAGACTAGCTGATCAACGCAAGGTTATTTCTTTTTCCGCCGGCCGGTGATCCACTGTGAACACATTCCCCCTGTGGAACTGTGTCAGTCGTCGAATTCGCGGCGTTCGGCCTCGATGGCTTCGGCCAAGGCCAGGGCTTCGGCTTCCTCGTCGGACAACTCCGGCTCGGGTTTCGGTTGTTCGAGGGCAGCAACGGCGGCCAGGAGTTTTTCCCGGGCTTCGGCAACACCCAGGATGTCTTCTTCCTCCTCGGGTTCAGGCTCAACCGGCAAATCCACCTGCTCCGCTTCAACGTCAGGCTGCTCCTGATCAATCGCCGGCAGCTCACCATCACGCAACAAATCGTCGAAATCAGTCTTGATCCCCTCCTCCATGCTGTCCAGCTCCAGCAACAGCGTATGGAAACTGGTCTCTTCCTTGGGCTCTTCCGGCTCGGCGCTGGCGTCGGCCAGTTCCTGCAGCCCGGCGGGTACCGGTGCGTCGTCGAAATCGAGCACCGGATCCGGCTCCAGCTCGCGCACCTCGGCCAGCGGCGGCAGGTCATCCAGGTTCTTCAGATTGAAGTGATCGAGAAACGCCTTGGTGGTGGCGAACATCGCAGGCTTGCCCGGAACGTCGCGGTAACCGACGATGCGGATCCACTCGCGCTCCATCAGCGTCTTGACGATCTGGCTGTTGACCGCCACGCCCCGCACGTCTTCGATCTCGCCCCGGGTGATCGGTTGGCGATAGGCGATCAAGGCAATGGTTTCGAGCATGGCACGCGAGTAGCGCTGCGGCCGTTCTTCCCAAAGACGCCCCACCCACGGGGAGAATTTTTCACGGATCTGCAGGCGATAGCCGGAAGCGACCTCCTTCAACTCGTACGCACGGCCATCGCAGGACTTGCCCAGAAGGGTCAAGGCTTTCTTGAAGACCGCCGGTTCCGGGCGCTCAGCCTCTTCGAAGAGCTCGAACAGGCGCTCCAGGGATTGCGGTTTTCCGGAGGCCAACAGAAAGGCTTCGAGCAGTGGCGCCAGCTCGCGGGGTTCACTCAGGTTCATGATTGGACTCGTTATTCGGCTCTTGCTCGGACGTGGATCGCGGCGAACGGCTCATTTTGCACCAGCTCGACCAAGGATTCCTTGACCAGCTCGAGGATCGCCATGAAAGTCACGACAACCCCCAGGCGCCCTTCCTCGGCGGTGAACAGCTCGACAAACGGCACGAAACCGCCGCCCTTGAGCCGTTCCAGCACGTCGCTCATGCGTTCACGGGTGGACAGCGCCTCGCGGCTGACCTGGTGGCTTTCGAACATGTCGCCGCGGCGCAGCACCTCGGCCATGGACAGCAGAATCTCGGACAGGCGCACATCCGGCAACAGTTTGCGCGCCCGGGCCTCTGGGGCATCCAGCTTGGGCACCACCACGTCGCGACCGACCCGGCTCAGGCCATCGATGCCTTCGGCGGCAGCCTTGAAGCGCTCGTATTCCTGCAAGCGACGGATCAGTTCGGCGCGCGGGTCTTCTTCCTCGTCCTCGACGGTTTCGGCCCGCGGCAGCAGCATCCGCGACTTGATTTCGGCCAGCATCGCGGCCATCACCAGGTATTCGGCGGCCAGTTCCAGGCGCACCGACTGCATCAATTCGACATACCCCATGTACTGACGGGTGATTTCCGCTACCGGGATGTCGAGGATATTGATGTTCTGTTTGCGGATCAGGTACAGGAGCAGATCGAGGGGGCCTTCGAAGGCTTCGAGAAAGACTTCCAGCGCATCCGGCGGGATGTACAGGTCCAGCGGCATTTCCATGACCGCCTGGCCATAGACCATGGCGAAAGGCAGCTCTTGCTGGGCTCCGGCCTGACTGTCGACGGCTTCCACTGCGGACATCTAGGCCTCGACCATGAACGGCGCAGGGTCGCCGCAACCGACACGGATCACTTCCGGCTCGCCGTCGGCGAGGTTGATCACCGTGGAAGCCTTGATCCCGCCGAAACCGCCGTCGATGATCAGGTCGACCTGATGCTCGAGCAATTGGCGCATTTCATAAGGATCGGTCAAAGGATCCTCGTCGCCCGGCATGATCAGCGTCACGCTCATCAGCGGTTCACCCAGCTCTTCGAGCAGCGCCAGGGCAATCGGATGGCTCGGTACCCGCAGGCCGATGGTGCGTTTTTTCGGATGCAGCAGCAGGCGCGGGACTTCGCGGGTGGCATTGAGGATGAAGGTGTAGGGCCCCGGAAGATGAGCCTTGAGAATGCGGAAAGTGCCAGTGTCGATCTTGGCGAACAGCCCCAGCTGCGACAGATCACTGCAGATCAGCGCAAAGTTGTGCTTTTCGTCGAGCTGGCGCAGACGCCGAACGCGCTCCACGGCAACCTTGTCGCCGATCTGGCAACCAATGGCGTAGGAGGAGTCCGTGGGATAAATCACCACCCCGCCTTTGCGAATGATCTCGACAGCCTGCTTGATCAGGCGCGCTTGCGGGTTTTCCGGATGAATCTGGAAAAATTGACTCACATTCTCTACCTGTTCAGACGACGGCAATATTTGGGTCATGTTTGAATCGACACCACAGTGGTGGCAGATCCTCCGGAAGCGGGCGATATTCGCCGATCTCGGACCAGCCTCCAGGGCCATGAAAATCACTGCCGGCGCTGACCAGCAGACCAAACTCGCGGGCCAGAATGGCCAGGCTGCCCACTTGCTCGGCAGGCTGATAGCCATTGACCACCTCGATCGCATGGCCCCCTGCTTGAATATAGTCGGCAATCAGGCGGCGGCGCTTGCTGCGAGTGAATTCGTAATGCCAGGGGTGGGCCAGACTGACCCAGGCCTTGGCCGCGCGCAGGGTTTCGACGGTTTCTTCCAGGGTCGGCCAGTGTTGCTTGACGTCGCCCAGCTTGCCGGCGCCCAGCCATTTGCGGAATGCTTCAGCGCGATCCTTGACGAAACCTTCGCGCACCATCCAGTCCGCGAAGTGCGGACGGGCCGGTGCGTTGCCGCTGTCACCCAGGGTCTGCTGGACTTCCCGGGCGCCTTCCAGCGCACCCGGCATGCCTTTGAGTGCCAGTTTGCGGCTGATTTCCTCGGATCGTAGCCAGCGGCCATCGCGCAATTTGGCAATCGCCTCGACCAACGGCGCGGCATCGACGTCGAAGCCATAGCCCAGCACGTGAATGGTCGCGCCGCCCCAGGTGCAGGATAATTCGACGCCGTTGACCAGCTGCATCCCCAGCGCATGCGCGGCGTGACGGGCCTCGTCGAGGCCTTCAAGGGTGTCGTGATCGGTCAAGGCCAGGACTCGCACGCCTTTCTCGAACGCACGCGCAACCAGAACCGCAGGCGCCAGGGCGCCATCGGAGGCCGTGCTATGGCAGTGCAAATCAACATTCACAGGGCTTTGTAACCTCAAATCAGCTGGCGCTATCGCGCGCCCATATGTTTGTTATTATGCCGCCACATCCTGCTTCTGGCTGCCACTGTGAAACAATTCATCGATTTCATCCCGCTCCTGCTGTTTTTCATCGTCTTCAAGATCGATCCTCGGGTCGTCGACATTGCCGGCCACGAGGTCACTGTCGGCGGTATCTACAGCGCCACCGCGATGCTGATCATCAGCTCCCTGGTGGTCTACGGCACGCTGTTCATCAAACAGCGCAAGCTGGAGAAGAGCCAGTGGCTGACCCTCATCGCCTGCCTGGTCTTCGGCAGCCTGACCCTGGCCTTCCACAGCGAAACCTTCCTGAAATGGAAAGCCCCGGTGGTCAACTGGCTGTTCGCCCTGGCGTTCATCGGCAGTCACTTCATCGGCGACCAACTGCTGATCAAGCGCATCATGGGCCACGCACTGACCCTGCCGGAACCGGTCTGGACGCGCCTGAACATCGCCTGGATCGCATTTTTCCTGTTTTGCGGTGCCGCCAACCTGTTCGTCGCGTTCACGTTCCAGAGCTACTGGGTCGACTTCAAGGTCTTCGGCAGCCTGGGCATGACTTTGCTGTTCCTGGTCGGCCAGGGCATCTACCTGTCCCGCCACCTGCACGACGCCGATACCACAACGCCGAAAACCGAGGACTGACATGCATTACGCAATCATTGCCACAGACGTCGCCAACTCCCTGGAAGCCCGCCTGGCCGCTCGGCCTGCGCACCTTGAGCGCCTGCAAGTACTCAAGGGTGAAGGCCGGATCGTGTTGGCCGGCCCGCATCCGGCGGTCGACAGCAATGATCCGGGGGCAGCGGGTTTCACCGGCAGCCTGATCGTCGCCGAATTCGACTCCCTGGGCGCCGCACAGGCCTGGGCCGACGCTGACCCGTACATCGCCGCAGGCGTCTACGCCAACGTTGTGGTCAAGCCTTTCAAGCAAGTCCTTCCGTAACGCCCCTTTGCGCGGTGAACCTTATCGGTTCATCGCGTTCTCAATCGCTCATTATTCTCCTTTGCCTGCCGACAAACTCCCCAATATCCGTATTGGAATCAGGAGTCGCGATGCGCAAAGGTCCGCTGTGTCTGATGTTGGTGACGTTGTCGATCGTGGCGCCCGCCCACGGTGAAGAAGCCGTCGATGGCGCGAACTCCACGCCGCTGTCCTTGAGCGCCGGCAGTCAGATCAATGAATTGCAGCAACGCTTGAAGGAAAGCGAGCGGCAGCGAGAAGAACTGAGCAAACAACTGAACAGTGCCGATGGCGAACGCGAAAGCGTCCAGCTGGTCCGGTTGCGCCAGGAGAATCAGCGACTCAAGCTGCAACTTCGGGAAGTACAGGCCGGCAGTTCGATCCCGCGCTGGTTGACCGATCAGCAACAGTGGTTCGTCATTGGCGCCGGGGTGGCGCTATTGGCCCTGCTCTGCGGTATCTTCGCCAGTGGTGCGAGGCGAAAACGTCGACAATGGCTAAATTGAGTGATCCATGAGCGAGCTGTTACTAATTGATGATGACCAGGAGCTGTGCGAGCTCTTGAGCAGCTGGCTGAGCCAGGAAGGATTTCAGGTGCGCGCCTGCCACGATGGCCAGAGCGCCCGTCGCGCACTGGCGCAAACCTCCCCGGCCGCCGTGGTGCTGGACGTAATGTTGCCGGACGGAAGCGGCCTGGAACTGCTCAAGCAGCTGCGCAGCGATCATCCGGACTTGCCGGTGCTGATGCTTTCAGCCCGCGGCGAACCCCTGGACCGCATCCTTGGTCTGGAGCTCGGTGCCGACGACTATCTGGCCAAACCCTGCGACCCGCGGGAACTGACGGCCCGTCTGCGCGCCGTGCTGCGCCGCAGCCATCCGGCGCCGACGTCCAGCCAGATCGAGCTGGGCGACCTGTGTTTCAGCCCGGTGCGCGGTGTGGTCAGCATCGATGAACAGGAGTTCACCCTGACGGTTTCCGAAAGCCGCCTGCTCGAAGCCCTGCTCAAGCAGCCCGGCGAGCCGCTGGACAAACAGGAGCTGGCGCAAATCGCCCTCGGCCGCAAGCTGACCCTGTACGACCGCAGCCTCGACATGCACGTGAGCAACCTGCGCAAAAAGATCGGCCCGCATCCTGATGGCCGCCCGCGCATCGTGGCGCTGCGCAGCCGCGGCTACTACTACAGCCTCTGATTCCAAACATCCCCTGTAGGAGCCCGGCTTGCCGGCGATGACGATCTCGAGGACGCCATCACCGGCAAGCCGGGCTCCTACAGGGAGTGGTTTTGTCAGGTAGTGATAAAACCATCTTTACCCAAGCTTTACCTACCGCTGACCGCCGCTGACCTTGATCTGCGTAATCTGAACTCATCCGGAACGTACCGGGAATGAGACAAGGAGATTCACCATGCGCAAGACCCTTATCGCTCTGATGTTCGCCGCCGCCCTGCCAACCGTTGCCATGGCCATGCCTGAAGGCACAGGCCCGATGGATGGGCCGATGGACGGCTCGCGTCACGGTGGTCAGATGCACGGCACGCACGGCAAAGGCCCGTACAGTCAACTGGACCTGAGCCGCGAGCAGCGCGAGCAGATCCGCAAGATCATGGGCGAGCAGATGCACGAGCGTAAGCAAGTGGTCGACAAGTACCTGGAAAAACTCTCGCCAGCCGACCAGAAAGCCATGAAGGATGAAATGGCCGCCAACCACAAGAAAGCCGAAGCAGACGTGCGCGCCTTGCTGAAGCCGGATCAACAGAAGAAATTCGACGAGATCCAGAAAAAACAGGCTGAACGTCGCGCCGAGTGGGCCGAGTTCAAGGCGTGGAAAGCGCAACAGGCACAAAAAGCGCAATAATGTGCTAACACCAGGCCCAACGGCTGAATACCGTTGGGCCTGGTCATTTTGATGGTCTGTGTTTGTTTTGAGGGATTTCTGTGCGCTCATTGTTCTGGCGGATCCTGGCCAGCTTCTGGCTGGCCATCGCCCTGGTTGCAGGGTTTTCCATTCTGCTCGGGCACATGCTCAATCAGGATACGTGGATACTCAGCCGCCATCCGGGCCTCAATACCCTGGCCGAGCAATGGACGCAGACCTACGAATCCCAAGGCGAAGACGCGGCCCAGGACATCCTGCAACAACGCAAGCGCCAATATCACATCGACGTCCAGGTGCTCAACGAGAGCGGCGACCCGGTGGTGCGCGGCACCTTCCCACGGCGCGCGGCTGCCTTTGAAGCGCGGCAGAACAACGATGACCGTCGCCTGCCCTGGCGGCGCCTGACCGATGAATTCACCAGCGACAAAAGCGGTGACACCTACTTGTTCATCTACCGGATTCCCCATCCGGAACTCGACGCCTGGCACCGTGAAAGCCTGCTCTGGCCATTGAGTGCGTTGGGGATCGCCTTGGTGGTACTGACCCTGTTCAGCCTGCTGGTGACCCTTTCCATCACCCGCCCGCTCAGCCGTTTACGCGGCGCAGTGCATGACCTGGGACAAACCACCTACCAACAGAACAGCCTGGTAAAACTGGCCAACCGCCGCGATGAATTCGGCGTCCTGGCCAACGACTTCAACCGCATGGGTGCGCGCCTGCAAAGCCTGATCGGCAGTCAACGACAATTGCTGCGCGATGTGTCCCACGAACTGCGGTCCCCGCTTGCCCGGCTGCGTATCGCGCTGGCTTTGGCCGAACGGGCCAGCCCTGAGGAACGGGAAAAACTCTGGCCGCGCCTCACCCGCGAATGCGATCGTCTCGAAGCGCTGATCAGCGAAATCCTCGTGCTGGCGCGGGTCGATGCCGATAACGCCAGCGCCGAAGACGTGGATCTCAACGCGCTGCTCACGACCCTGCAGAAAGATGCACAACTGGGTTCACCCGATCAGCTCGTGCACCTGGAAGCCGAGTCACAGCTGACCCTCAAGGGTTGGCCAACCATGATCGAACGCGCCGTGGACAATCTGCTGCGCAACGCCCAGCGCTTCAACCCGGCGGGCGGTCTGCCGATTGAAATGCAGGCTTTACGCCAAGGGGACCGGATTGTGGTGACCGTGCGTGACCATGGGCCGGGGGCAGAGGCTGAACATTTGCGCCAGCTGGGCGAGCCGTTCTATCGCGCGCCCGGGCAGACGGCGGCCGGGCATGGCCTGGGACTGGCGATTGCGCGCCGTGCGGCGGAACGGCATGGCGGAAGCCTGGTGCTGGCCAATCACCCGGAGGGTGGGTTCATTGCCACCCTGGAGTTTCCGCTCGTGCCGGGAGCAGTAGTTCAACCCTGAGGCAACCCCCAAACTATATGAACGGCACCGATCCATTGTGGGAGCGGGCTTGCCCGCTCCCACAATGGATCGGTGGTGTCAGGCTTTACTCGGCCAGGCGCTGACGAACTCGGCCAGGTCAACCTTCTCCGCCACCCGCGGCTCTTTCAGCGGCGTACCCAGGTACAGGAAGGCAATCACCTCTTCACCTTCGGCCAGGCCCAACCCCTTGGCCACATGCGGCGAGTAGGCCAGGTCACCGGTGCGCCAGACCGCGCCGATGCCCTGCGCATAGGCTGCCAGCAAAATCCCGTGCGCCGCACAACCTGCGGCCAGCAACTGCTCGGATTTCGGATATTTGACGTGCTCCTGCACCCGCGCAATCACCACGACCACCATCGGTGCCCGCAGCGGTCCGTTACGCGCCTTATCGATGGCCGCTTCGGTGACTTCAGCGTCCTGCAGCTTCGCCGCTTCGGCCAGCAACTCGCCCATTTGCTCACGCGCCGCGCCTTCGACCGTCAGGAAACGCCAAGGCTGCAAATGGCCGTGATCCGGGGCGCGCATGGCTGCGGCAAACAGCACTTCGCGTTGCGCCTGGGTGGGTGCCGGTTCGATCAGGCGCGGGACGGAAACACGGTTGAGCAAAACGTCGAGAGCCTGCATCGGCCACCTCCAGAAAAAATTGTGCGGCTATTCTAGCTGTAACTCCTGAGACAGTGCGGTTTACATGCCCTGCCCCGCAGGTAGAATGGCGCCCTCCTTACTTCAGCCGAGCGGATTTCATGGCGTTGCCGACCTTACGTCTCATTGGTTTCATCATCGGCATCTTCCTGATAACGCTGGCCATCGCCATGGTCGTGCCCATGGGCACGCTGGTGATCTTCGATCGCACCGGCGACCTGCCATCGTTTCTCTGGGCCAGCATGATCACCTTTGTCGCCGGCCTCGCCCTGGTCATTCCCGGGCGCCCCGAGCATGTCCACCTGCGGCCGCGAGACATGTACCTGCTGACCGTCAGCAGCTGGCTGGTGGTGTGCATCTTCGCCGCCCTGCCGTTCCTGCTGACCCAGCACATCAGCTACACCGATTCATTCTTCGAAAGCATGTCCGGCATCACCGCCACCGGCTCGACAGTGCTCAACCACCTGGACAACATGTCACCCGGCATCCTGATGTGGCGCTCGCTGCTGCACTGGATCGGCGGCATTGGCTTCATCGGCATGGCGGTCGCGATCCTGCCGCTGCTGCGCATTGGTGGCATGCGGCTGTTCCAGACCGAGTCGTCGGACCGCTCCGAGAAAGTCATGCCCCGTTCGCACATGGTGGCGCGCTTGATCGTGGCGGCCTACGTCGGCATCACCATTTTTGGCAGCCTGGCATTCTGGTGGGCCGGGATGAGCCCGTTCGATGCAATCAACCATGCGATGTCAGCGATCTCCACCGGCGGCTTCTCGACCTCGGACCAGTCCTTGGCCAAGTGGACGCAACCGGCGGTGCATTGGGTGGCGATCGTCATCATGATTCTCGGCAGCCTGCCGTTCACCCTGTACGTGGCGACCCTGCGTGGCAACCGCCGGGCGCTGATCAAGGATCAACAGGTACAGGGCTTGCTCGGCATGCTGCTGGTAACCTGGCTGGTGCTCGGCACCTGGTACTGGTGGACCACCAAGCTGCATTGGCTGGAGGCGCTACGGCATGTGGCGCTGAACGTGACGTCGGTGGTCACCACCACCGGCTTTGCACTGGGGGACTACAGCCTGTGGGGCAATTTCTCGCTGATGTTGTTCTTCTACCTGGGTTTTGTCGGCGGCTGTTCCGGTTCGACCGCTGGCGGGATCAAGATTTTCCGCTTCCAGGTCGCCTACATCCTGCTCAAGGCCAACCTTAACCAGCTGATTCACCCGCGTGCGGTGATCAAGCAGAAGTACAACGGCCACCGCCTCGATGAAGAGATCGTGCGCTCGATCCTGACCTTTTCGTTCTTCTTTGCCATCACCATCTGCGTGATCGCACTGTTGCTGTCACTGCTCGGGGTGGACTGGATGACCGCGTTGACCGGCGCCGCCAGCACCGTGTCCGGCGTCGGGCCGGGGTTGGGCGAGACCATCGGCCCGGCAGGTAACTTCGCTTCCCTGCCGGACGCGGCCAAGTGGATTCTCTCGTTCGGCATGCTGCTGGGCCGTTTGGAGATCATTACGGTGTTTGTGCTGTGTATTCCGGCGTTCTGGCGTCACTGACCGGCGCAGGCGTTCCCATCAGCCGCGCCCGGTATTCGCCGGGTGTGGTGTCGAACCAGCGGCGGAAGGCACGGAAGAAATTGCTCGGATCAGCGAATCCCAGCAGATAGGCGATTTCCAGCAGGGTCATGGTCGGTTGCGCCAGGTACTGCTCGGCCAGCTCGCGACGGGTGTCGTCGAGCAACGTCTGAAAACTCGTGCCCTCCTCCTGTAGACGCCGTTGCAAGGTGCGTTGCGACAAGTGCAACGTTTGCGCCACGGCATCGCGCTTGGGTTCGCCCTGTGGCAGCAGACGGCACAGGACCTGGCGCGCCTTGTGCGTGACCCGACTCTCGGAAAACCGCGCCAGGTATTCGCCGGCAAATCGGTCATGCAACAGCGCCATGGCCTCGTTCGCCGTCGGCAGCGGCGCTTCCATGTCCGCACGTTCAAATATCAACGCATCGTAGGGCGCGTTGAACACCAGCGGCGCATGAAAGGCTTGTTTGTAGGGTTCGAGATCGACCGGTTGATCACCCTGCACCAGCACCTTGCGCGGGTGCAGCGTGCGCCCCGTCAGCCAGCCGCACAGTGCCAGGGCGCAGGCCAACGAGGCCTCGGCGCTTTGCCGGGTCGGCGGCAAATGGTCGCCATGCACCGTCAGGATCAGCGCATAACCTTCATCCAGCAGGCGGAAACTCAGGTCGGCGCTTTCGGCAATGATCCGCTGGTAACGTACCAGTCGCTTGAACCCTTCAGCCAGGGTCTGGCTGGACATCAGGGCGTAACCGGTGACATGGAACTGGGCCGGTCGCACCACCTTGCCCATGTTCAGGCCAATCGCCGGGTTGCCGGACAGTTCAACCGCCCGTTGCCACAGTCGTGTCATGGAATCTTGCGGGAAGCGCGCATCCGGATCATCCAGTGCCGCGTAGTCGAGCCCCAGCTGATTGAACAGAACCCGGCAATCCAGGCCGTCCATTTCCAGTGCCTTGACAATCCCCATCGCCCAGCTTGCAGAAGTCGTTCGTTCGCTCATGGCGTTTACTGTCTTGGTGAGCCGTCTTTCGCGGCAGGTTTTCCGAAGGATACTAAAGTGGCGCCTATTGTCACTGGCTCCCGCCAATGATCACTCTAGACTCAAATAAGCTACCCGCAGAACAACTTGCAGCCAGAACAATAACCACAGAGATTGCGGTCGTGGAAAACATCAAGCGTTTCAACACCTTCGCTGAGTTTTACCCGTATTACCTCAGCGAACACAGCAACAGTACTTGCCGACGATTGCACTTCATCGGCACGACGCTGGTCATTTTCATTGTGGCGCTGACCATTGGTCGGGGCGCCTGGACGCTGTTGTGGGTATTGCCGCTGGCCGGTTACAGCTTCGCCTGGGCCGGACATTTCTTCTTCGAGAAGAATCGTCCTGCAACCTTTCAGCACCCTTTCTACAGCCTTCTCGGTGATTTCGTCATGTACCGCGACATGATCCTGGGACGCGTGCCGTTCTAGACCAGCAGAGGATTGTCGATGAATGCCAATGCCCGTTTCACCCACATGAAGGATGGCACGCAGGAAGACTGGGCGATCATCGCCGCGGACTTCAGCGCCTACGCTCGGCAGTTGCCGATACGGATCGCGGCGCACCTGAAGTTGCTCGAAGGTGACTTCGGCGGTTTCCCCGTGGACCGCCTGACCCACTCGCTGCAAACCGCCACCCGCGCCTGGCGCGATGGCCGTGATGAAGAGTACGTGGTCTGCGCCCTGCTTCATGACATCGGTGACACCCTGGGGTCCTACAACCACCCGGACATCGCCGCAGCGATCCTCAAGCCGTTCGTCAGCGCGGAGAATCTGTGGATGGTGGAACAGCACGGGATTTTCCAGGGCTACTACTTCTTTCACCACCTGGGGATGGATCGGCATCTGCGCGAGCAATTCAGCGATCACCCGCAATACCAGGCGACCATCGAGTTTTGCGCCAAATACGATGCGGCGGCGTTTGATCCAGCTTATGACACGCTGCCATTGAGCTTCTTCGAGCCGATGATGGAGCGCTTGTTTGCGCAGCCGAAACACTCGATCTACAAGGCGGCGATGGACGAATATTCACCGGCCTGAAAGTCCTCGGGGGCCTGGACTGGCCTCTTCGCGAGTATCTCACCCCACAGTTGACCGCGTTCATTCGGGAAAAATGCGATCCAATCGTGGGAGCGAGCCTGCTCGCGAAGAGGCCAGTACGATCAGCGAAATTTCAAGCCAGCTCCGCCACCTTCGCAGCCTTCAACACCGCCTCCCGCGCCTGGGCATCCGCCAGGCGATACAACTCGATCGTGCCATCCCAATGCTCGATCAGTGCCGTGCACGACTCCACCCAGTCGCCACAATTGAGGTAATCCACCTCACCCACCTTGCGAATCTCGGCATGGTGGATGTGCCCGCACACCACGCCGTGGAGTTCGCGCTTGACGCACTCATGGGCGATGGCCTCTTCAAAATCGCTGATGAAGCTGACCGCGGTCTTTACCTTGTGCTTGAGGTACGCCGACAGCGACCAATAGCCGTAGCCATAACGGGCGCGCCAATGATTGAGCCAGCGGTTTAGGGTCAGGGTGAATTCGTAGGCCGAGTCACCGAGAAACGCCAGCCAGCGGTGATAGCGAGTAATCACATCGAACTGGTCACCGTGGATCACCAGCAAGTGCCGGCCATCGGCAGTCACGTGCACCGCTTCGTCCACCAACTGGATATTGCCCAGGATCAGTTTCGAATAGCGGCGCAGGAATTCGTCGTGGTTGCCCGTGACGTAGATCACCTCGGTGCCGCGCTTGCTCATGGTCAGCAGGCGCCGGATCACATTGGTGTGCGCCTGTGGCCAGTACATGCCGCCGCGTAGTTTCCAGCCATCGATGATGTCGCCGACCAGGTAGATCTTGTCCGCGTGATAGCCCTTGAGAAACTGCGACAGGTGCTCGGCCTGGCAATCGCGCGTACCCAGGTGCACATCGGAGATCCACAGGGTCCGCACACGTTGCTTACGACTGGGTTTGGCGAGCTCGGCGCTGGTCATGGGCAACCCTCAGGACAAGTTTTGGCAAGCTTGACCCGGTCGGGTTAATGCCCCATGACAGCAGCAAGTCAGTCCTGTGACAGCGCGTACAAGCCGTGTCGGTGTAGACTGCGACCTGACTCATCAACCTGCAATGAGAGCCTGTAACGAGAGCCGCGATGAGACCGATCCTTACCCTGCGCCAGTACACCCATGACCTGATCGTCCACAGCCATGAGCACGCGCAACTGGTGTTCGGGCTGTCGGGTGCGCTGGATTTCGAAGTCGACGGGCGTGGCAGTCAGGTGGTCCAGCAAAGCTTCGTGGTGATTCCCTCCGGTTTTCACCATGCCTGCGGCAGCCCCAATGGCAGTCGATGCCTGGTCCTGGACGTGCCCGGCGATCAATGGCTTGGCCAGTCCCTGGGTGATCATGCCGATGCCAGTCGACGCCTGCTCGACAACGCCGGCCGCTTGTCGCTGGATGCGGGACAGAGCCAGTTGGTCGAGTGGCTGGCCAACAGCCCGGTCGATGACCCGGTCATTGCGCAACAAGGCGCGGTGCTGCTGCTGGCCAGCCTCAACAACGCCAGGCCAGAATCAATCGGCGGCCGGCGGTTGCCCTACGCGGCGCTGAATGCGCACATCGACCAATACGCCGCCTACCCGCTGCAAGTCGCCGACCTGGCTCGAGTGGCCGGTCTTTCCAGCGCCCGTTTGCACGCACGGTTCGTCGCCGAATGCGGGCAGACGCCGATGGACTACATCCGCAGCCGACGCCTGCACAAGGCCGTGGGATTGCTGCGCCATTCGGCATTGCCCATTGGCGAGATTGCCTGCCGGGTCGGTTACAGCTCCCAGAGTGCGTTTGCCGCCGCGGTGCTCCGCGAGTTCGGCGCGTCGCCGGGCAGGCTACGGCGCGAGGCTGGCGACAAATAACGCGAGTCTGGCGACAGACACCGCGGTAGCGGGCGCGGTTAAATGACCGGGTTCACGACCTTTATCAAGGATTGCCATGACTCCCCGTACCGCCTTGGGCGCCCTGCATATCGGCGCATTGATGTTCGGCCTGACCGGCGTGTTCGGCAAACTCGCCGCCGCCTCTGCGGCAATCATCGTTTTCGGCCGGGCGGCGTTCGCGGTCATGGCGCTTGCGTTCTTTGCACGCTTTGCCAGCCAGACCCGTTGGCGGAGACTCGAAGCGGTGGATGTGCGCCGTCTGCTGCTCAGCGGTCTGCTATTGGCCGGGCACTGGGTGAGTTTCTTCATTGCGGTGAAGGTCGCCGGCGTGGCCATCGCAACCCTGGGCTTTGCCAGCTTCCCGGCTTTTACCGTCATCCTTGAAGGGCTGATTTTCCGCGAGCGGATCCGCGCCAATGAAATCCTCCTGGTAGCGCTGGTGAGTGTCGGGCTGGTGCTGGTCACACCTGATTTCGATCTGGGCAGTGGCGCTACAACCGGATTGCTCTGGGCGATCACCTCAGGCCTGCTGTTCGCACTGTTGTCGCTGACCAACCGCGCCAGCTCCGCGCGTATCCCGCCAGTACAGGCGGCGTTGTGCCAGAATGTGGTGGTCGGATTGTGTCTGTTACCGGCAGCAGCCCCGCACCTGAGCGAAGTGCGGGCGATCGACTGGCTTTGGATCGGCCTGCTCGGAGTGTTCTGCACCGGCGTCGCCCACAGCCTCTTTGTCGCCAGCCTGGCGGTGATCAAGGCGCGGACCGCCGCCGTGGTCTTTGCGCTGGAGCCGGTCTACGGGATCACCATGGCCTGGCTGCTGTTCGATGAAAACCCGACCCTGCGCATGCTGCTTGGCGGCGCATTGATCATCGTCGCGATCGTGGTGTCGAGCAGGCTTTCCAGCGGTTCGAGCAAGAAAACCGTTGCCGCCGAGGCGGTGTCTCACTGAGTGCGATCGTTATGCCCCAGGTCGCGGTCCGGATCGATCTGGTCGCGGACCCGCTGCTTGAGCACCTTGGCCTCGGGGAAACCGCCGTCAGCCTTGCGCTCCCAGAGCTGCACCTGGTCACAGAAAATGTGAAAGACCCCGCCCGTACCGGGCACCAGGGACACCTTGCCCAGGTCATCGCCAAAGGTGCTGAGCAACTCCTGGGCCAGCCAGGCCGCACGCAACAGCCACTGGCATTGGGTGCAATAGGTGATGACGATTTCCGGTTTGCTGGCGGTCATGATTGGCGACATTCCTGAGACAGAGGGCGCCATCATGATAACGGTCTTTATTGCCGGTAGGAGCCTTCGTCATGAGCGGGTTCGATCACCCATTCAATCTCGGGCTCGGGCAGCGCTGGCGCTCTCGGCGGCGGCTCGGCGGAAGGCGATATGTCCATCGGGCCCAAATCCCAGTTCGCATCCATCGACAAGTCGTCCAGGTTCAACTGGAACTCATCGGCAGGTAATGGCGGCGAGGCCGTAACCAAGGGCAAAATCGCCGATGTTGCAAGCGCGACCGGCGCAAGAGTTTCCAATGGCGAATGACGGATGGGAACTTCCTGAAGTATCTGCCCATCGTGCGCCGCTGCTGGACCGGGCAGCGGGTCTTGTTGCGATGGCTCCAGTGCTATCTGGCCCTGCCGTGGTTGACGACGAACCCACACCAGCAATAACGCCAACGCCACCAGCGCCAACAACCCACCGATCAATAACCCGTTCGGACCAGGCTCCACCACTGGCGCTGGCGCCACGTCTACCCGATCCGACGGTGCCGGCTTGACCTCGGCCAACCGGGTTTGCAGTTCGGCCACCTGCGTTTTCTCAAAGGCGATCTGCTCGTCCTGCGCCTTGAGTTTTGCATTGAGTTCATCGACGGTCGCCTGCAGCTGTTGGTTGTGCAGCACGCTGGTGGCCAGTTGTTCAGCCAAAGGATCCACTGCGGGGGCGGTGACAGGCTTTGCTGCCGATTCCGTGCGGGCAGGTAATGCGGCGACTGCCGGCTCAACACTCGGGAAGGCAGAAGAGGGACGGTTCACCGGTGGTTCATCACTGACGGGGGCAATATCCCCGGTGCCCGGAGGATCGATGAGTACGGTGTACTCGCGCAACAAGCGACCATTGGGCTGGTCGAGCTGCACCAGAAAATCCAGGTAGGGTTCCTTGACCGGTTTGCTGGAGCTGACCCGGATCAGACTGCGGTTACCCCGCAGGATGGGCGTGAATGTCAGGTCGTTGAGGAAGAGCACCCGCTCGACCCCGGCGCGGCTGAACTCGTCTGCCGTCGCCAGGCTGACCGCCAGCTCGCCCTCTGCAAGTCCTGCAGCATCCACCAGGGCGATGTCGGCGCGCAGCGGCTGATTCAATGCCGAGTGCAGGGTGATTTCACCCAGGCCCAGCGCCGACACCCACGCCGAGTAGGTGACAGTGGCACTCGCCAGCAACAACCTGGCGCCATACCGTACAACCAATAGCCGACTCTGGAGCATGAACATCCCTTAGGTAACCAAAAAACCAATCTGCACGTGTTCGCACATCCGGTACGAACACGATATTGCCGACTAGTTCTTATAGTCCGCCCAATGCCCCGCCTCAAAAGCCTGGCGGGGGGATGTGTCTCAGGATTTTTCGAGGTTGCCCAGAATATGCCCGTGAACGCGCATGCAGACCTTTATATCCGCTTCATCGACGCCTTCGAAGAGTTCATGCCGCAGCTGGGTGGCAATGGTTTCAATTTGTTCGATAAGGGGAAGCGCCGAGGCACACAGCACGATTTTTTTTGCCCGACGGTCTTCCAGCACGGCTTGTCGTTGCACCAGGCCCTGGCTTTCCAGACTGTCGAGCAGCCGAGCCAGGGTCGGCCCCTCCACACCGACGCTTTGCGCCAGCTCGCGCTGGGTCGGCGCTTGCTCGAAGCGCGCCAGGTGCAGCAGCACCAGCCAGCGGGCCTGGGACAAGCCGAGTCCGGCAAGACGGCGGTCGAGCTCGGCGCGCCAGCCACGCGACATCTGGGCCAGTTGCATGCCAAAACGGTGTTGATCGGTCAACGGCATAAAACACTCATGATCAGACTGAAATAAGAGAAATACTAATAATTAGTCAGCTAATCATGAGCCTTGGCTGGAGGCAAGGCTTGTTCTGTACTGAATCGTTACATCAGTGAGGCCGGTCACTCAAAGTTCAAATTCCGACTGCAGGGCGGCCCGAATACAGTACAAGACGCCCTCCGGAACCCGACCGGCAAAGAGCGCGGAAATTTCCGACACGGGCGGCAGTTCGCCCTCACCGTCGAGGAACGCATCCTGGACTTCGCCCATCAAGTCCTCTGGAAGGTCCAGCGCCTGTTCCAGCGACAACTGCTGCTTGCCGATCGCCTCGGCGAGCAACGTGTAGACGTTCTTTTCCGAGCATTGCAACTGACCGGCGATCTGCAACGGCGTCATGCCGGCGCGCGCCAGGGTGATCAACTCGTGGCGCAGGTCTGCGACAACTTTCGGTGCTTCGGCCTGGCCACCGAGGACTTCGAGGAAAGCCTCGCCATAACGCTCCAGCTTGCGTGCGCCGACGCCGCTGACCCGGGCCATTTGCGCCAGCGAGGTCGGTTGGCTGCGCAGCATTTCCAGCAAGGTCGAGTCGGGGAAAATGACGTACGGCGGCACACCATGTTCTTCGGCCAGCTTGCGTCGCAGGGCACGCAGCGCTTCCCACTGTTCGCGCTCTTCGCCCCGCACCAGCTGGCTTGCCTGGCTCTTGCTGCTCTTGGCGGTCGTCTGCGCCTTCAGATCGCGGCGCAGTTCGAGGGTCACTTCACCTTTGAGCAGTGGACGGCACGTGTCGCTCAAGCGCAGGCCGCCGTAGCCTTCCAGGTCGATGTCGGCCAGGCCACGGGCCACCAACTGGCGGAACAACGAACGCCACTCGCCTTCGGCCATCGCCTTGCCGACACCAAACACCGAAAGATGCTGATGCCCGAAGTTGCGCACCTTTTCGTTGTCCTTGCCCAGCAAGACATCCACCAGGTGCCCGACACCGTAGCGCTGGCCTGTCCGGTAGATCGCCGACAGCGCCTGACGGGCAGGCTCGGTGGCGTCCCAGGTCTGCACGCCGTCGACACAATTGTCGCAATGACCGCAGGGCTCGGGCATGTCTTCATCAAAGTAGGCCAGCAGTGTCTGGCGACGGCAGCGGGTTTCCTCACACAGTGAGAGCATGGCATCGAGCTTGTGTTGCTCCAGACGCTTGTGGCGTTCGTCGCCTTCGGAGTTCTGCAGCATCTGCTTGAGCATCACCACGTCTTGCAGGCCATAGGCCATCCAGGCATCGGCGGGCAGCCCGTCTCGACCGCCGCGACCGGTTTCCTGGTAATAGGCCTCAAGCGACTTCGGCAGGTCGAGGTGAGCAACAAAACGTACGTTGGGCTTGTCGATGCCCATGCCAAAGGCCACGGTGGCGACCATGATCAGGCCTTCCTCGTTGAGGAAGCGTTTCTGGTGGTTTGCACGCATATCGTTGGGCAGGCCGGCGTGATACGGCAGCGCCGGGAAGCCTTGCTCGCTGAGGAAGGTCGCCACTTCCTCGACTTTCTTGCGCGACAGGCAATAGACGATACCGGCATCGCTGCGACGCTCGGCGAGGAACGCCAGCAACTGCTTGCGTGGCTGCTCCTTGGGCACGATGCGATAAAAAATGTTCGGCCGGTCGAAGCTCGACAGGAAGCGCTCGGCATTCTGCAGGTGCAGGCGAGTGACGATCTCTTCACGGGTACGCTTGTCGGCGGTGGCGGTCAGGGCAATGCGCGGTACGTCGGGGAACAATTCCGCCAACTGGCCCAATTGCAGGTATTCCGGGCGGAAGTCATGGCCCCATTGAGACACGCAGTGGGCTTCGTCGATGGCGAACAGGGAGATGTCCAGCCCTTGCAGGAAGCTCAGCATCCGTGGCTGGACCAGACGCTCGGGCGCGAGGTAGAGCATTTTCACCTCGCCGCGCCGGATCCTTGCCGCCAGGTCTCGTTGTTGCTCGGCACTGAGCGTGGAGTTCAATGCCGCGGCGGCCACGCCCAGTTCTTCCAGGGTCGCGACCTGGTCGTCCATCAGCGCGATCAGCGGCGATACCACCACCGCCAGGCCATCGCGCAGCAGCGCCGGCACCTGGAAGCACAGGGATTTACCACCACCGGTAGGCATCAGGACCAGGGCATCGCCACCACTGGCCACGCGCTCAATGATCGCACCCTGGCGGCCACGGAAACTGTCGTAGCCGAAGATGTCCTTGAGGACGCGCTGAGCCTGTTCGAGCATAAAAACTCCAAAAATCACCGAAACATCCCTGCAAGGCTGGTGCAGAACCCGCAACTCTGCACCGACAAATCGTAAGTGCGCATTGCATGTCGCTTCACATTTCAGCCGTGATACCAGCAGGGCATCACAAAACGCGCGAGTATACCCGAGCCCTGTCCGGCAAAGGGCACCGCTGATAAGAGGCAATGGACAGGATTCATAACGCAATGCGCGGGCCGTAAGGGGGCAAATATGCCGCGCGGCTGGCCCAAGCGCTCAAGAAGGCCTAGAATTCCCGCATCGAATATTCCCCAAGGTAGCCCTTTAATGTCCTTCGCTGAGCAACTAACCCGCCTGCAAGTCTTCCTCGACGCCGATGAACTGCATGACGAGGCGCTGGACTACGTGGCCGCCCACGGCTACCTCACCGCGCTGTCGATCTGTTCCGAAACCGTGCCCGACCGTGAATGGATCGATGCCCTCTTCGCCGAAGAGCCGCACTACAGCGGCGAAGCCCAACGCGAAGAAATCGAAGCCACGCTGATCGGCCTCAAGGCTCACATCGCCCGCCAGCTGGCCTCCGATGAAGAGTTCGAACTGCCGTGCGACCTCGACCTGGGCGACGATCCGGACGATTCCGAACTGCGCGGCTGGTGCATCGGCTTCATGGAAGGCGTGTTCCTGCGTGAAGAAGCCTGGTTCGAAACCGCCGAAGACGAAGTCAGCGAAATGCTCCTGCCGATCATGGTCGGCTCGGGCCTGTTCGACGAGCAACCGGAGTTCTCCGACATTGCCGCCGACGCCAACCTGATGGACGACATGATCGTACAGATCCCGGAAGCCCTGACTGCGCTGTACCTGCTGTGCAACGCACCGGACGAAAAACCGGCGATCCTCAAGCCACGCCATCACTAAGGTTTTGCCTATGGACAACCCCATAGGCAACCGCTCCCTGATGTTGCGCTACGTGCTGCTGGCCATCGGCTGGCTGAGCGTGGCGCTGGGGGTGATCGGGATTTTCCTGCCGGTACTGCCCACCACACCCTTCCTGTTGCTGGCGGCTGCCTGCTTTGCCCGCAGTTCGCCGCGTTTCTACCAGTGGCTGGTCAGTCACCCGCGACTCGGGCCCTGGATTCGTGACTACCTCGACGGTAACGGTATCCCGTTCAAGGGCAAGGTCTACGCCATTGGCCTGATGTGGACCAGCATCCTGTTTTCCTGCTACCTGGTGCCGATGCCTTGGGCCCGGGGGTTCATGCTGACCAGTGCGGTGCTGGTGACCCTGTACATCCTCAAGCAGAAAACCCTGCACAAGTCCTGAGTTTTCCCCGCCTGCAGGTCGACGCTTGTCTGACCACCACCTAGACTTCACTTCTCTGCACTCGAGCAGCCAGTCATGCCGCGCAGTCCGGGTAGTCCAGGATGGCCAACACCAAGACTTCGGTTTGGCGGATGGCTGCTGCTGGCCAGTTTTCCCCTGGCCGGGCTTGGCAGTGCCTGGCCCGCCTGGGATTTCGCGCAGATTTCGCACACCGCGCAAAAACGCTATGCCAGCCTCGGGCCGACCCAGGGACGTATCCAGCCCTGGAGCGAAATGCTGCAGAACGGACGCAACCTGCCCGAGCAGGAGCAATTGACTGCGGTCAATCGCTTCTTCAACCAGCAGCTGGATTTCCAGGACGACGCGCGTATCTGGCGCCAGAGCGATTACTGGGCCACGCCGGTCGAGGCGCTGATCAAGGCCGCGGGCGATTGCGAAGACTATGCCCTGGCGAAATATTTCAGCCTGCGCCAGCTGGGCATTCCCAGCGACAAGCTGCGCATTACCTACGTCAAGGCCCTGAAACAGAACCAGGCGCACATGGTGCTGACCTACTACAGCAGCCCTGGCGCCGAACCACTGGTGCTCGACAACCTGATCGGCGACATCCGCCCCGCCTCGCAACGCAAGGACCTGCTGCCGGTGTATGCCTTCAACGCCGAAGGCCTGTACCTGCCCGGCAAGCCTGGCAACCTCCGCAGCGGCGACTCGAAAAAACTGTCGCGCTGGCAAGACGTCCTGAAAAAAATGCAAACCGAAGGATTCGCCGTGGGCGACGGTTAGCCGCCACGCCAAGGAGCGCTCGATGAAACTGCGCAACCAGTTGTTTCTCGCTATCTGCCTGTTCTTGCTGGTGGCGTTCAGCGGCAGTTTTTATGCCAGCCTGGAAAGCTCTCGCGAACAGACGCTGGGCCAGTTGCGCGCCCATGCCCAGGACGCCGCGACTGCGCTGGGCCTGACCTTGACTACACAGATCGACGACCCGGCCATGATGGAGTTGATGGTCAGCTCGATTTTCGACAGTGGTTATTTCAGCGACATCCGCGTCACCCACCTTGAGAATCGGCAGGTGCTGGTGCAGCGCAGCATCCCCGAGCAAATCGACGGCGTGCCTGGCTGGTTCGTCAACCTGGTGAACCTGCACCCCGAAGGTGGCGATGCGCTGATCACCCGTGGCTGGCAACAGGTGGCGCGGGTCGAAGTGTTGAGCAATCCACAATTCGCCTTGGCCAAACTTTGGGACAGCACACTGGGAAGCCTCGTCTGGCTGCTGCTCTGCGGTCTGCTCAGCGCGGTGTTCGGCGGCTGGCTGCTGCGTCGGCAATTACGTCCACTCGACACCATGGTCCGGCAGGCCGAAGCCATCAGCAAACGCGAGTTTCTCAGCTTGCCGACGCTGCCGCGTACGCCGGAATTGAAACGCGTGGTGCTGGCGATGAACCAGATGGTCGAGAAGCTCAAGACCTTGTTCGCCGAAGAAGCTGCGCGCAGTGAAAAACTGCTCAACGAGTCCTATCAGGACAACCTGACAGGGCTGGCCAACCGGCGATTGCTAGACGAACAACTGGCCGATCAATTGCTGGTCGCCGAGCAAAATGGCATCGGTCACCTGCTGATGCTGCAGCTCAACGACCTGGCCGGACTCAATCAGCGCCTGGGCGGGCAACGCACCGATGCATTGATTGGCGCGGTCGGCGAAACGCTCAAGCGTCTGACACAGGTTGCAGAGCGTCGCACCTGGCTGGCAGCGCGCAATCGCGGTGGCGAATTCAGCCTGCTGGCACCGGACCTCGATACCGAAGAAGCGACGCGCCTGGCCGCCGAGATCAGCGCCACGCTGGAGAACCTGCGCCTGACCGGCGCCAGTGATTGCACGCCCGTCGCCCACCTGGGCATCGTCTCGTTCCACCCAGGCGACTCGGCGAGCCACGTCCTGCATCAACTTGACCAGGCGCTGGCAGAGGCCCGGCAACATCCCGAGCGCCCCTGGGCAGTATCGGGCCGCAGCGACAGCGCGCCAAAGCAGGCACAACATCACTGGCACAGCTGGCTTGACGATGCCCTGAACGAAGGCAAGCTGCAGTTGTACTTTCAACCGGTGGTGCAATGCGCCGACACCCGGCAGGTCCTGCATCACAAAGTCCTCGCACGCCTGCTCGATCCACAGGGCGAAGCGATTGCCGCCGGGCAGTTCCTGCCGTGGATCGAGCGGTTTGGCTGGTCGGCCCGATTCGACCTGGCGATGCTTGATGCCACCCTCGAATACCTCGTCATCAACCGGTTGCCGCTGGCATTGAGCCTGTCCGGTAGCACCTTGCGCGATCAGGCGCAGGTGAAACTGATCCTCGACATGCTGGAATCCCTGCCGGAACTGGCCCCCCTTCTGACCCTGGAAATCGATGAGCGCCAGCTGCCACCGCCAGAGCAATTGCAACGCTTGAGCCACAGCCTGCTCGCCACGGGGTACCGTATCGGGCTGCAGCATTTTGGCGGCCACTTCAGCCAGATCGGCAACCTCACGCAACTGGGGCTGGCGTACCTTAAAATCGACGGTGCCTACATCCGTGGCATCGATGCCAAGCATGATAAACGGCTGTTTATCGAGGCAGTTTGCCGGACCACCCACAGCATCGACTTGCCCTTGATAGCGGAAAAAGTTGAAACCCAAGGGGAGTTGGAAGCAATCAGGGCATTGGGGGTGTTTGGCGCGACGGGGCGCTTGATCGGTGAGCCGCAGCCGATGTGATCTGCTGACGATCGAACACAAACGCTTTGTCGCAGGAAAAAACCGCCCTCCCTGTCCCAAGGGAGAGCGGTTTTTTCTTGCGGGCGTCAGGTCACACGGTATCCACCTTCAGCGAATGGTCATTGAGCATGCCGTTGATGATGGTTGCCGTATCCGCTCCACCAACGACCCCACCCGCCCCCGGCATCACCCCATAGTGGCTGGCGAGGTTGACTCCGGCCAGGTCGATGGTCTGGTTCGGCGCGGCGCCAGCCATGGCGCTGACGTCGATGCTGGTCACCAGTGACGCGCCGCTGCCGCTGACGGTGAAGTGCAGGTAGTCATCCAGTGAGGCGGCGCTGCTGTTTTCTCCTTGCAGCAGTTGCGACAGGTCAAGCTTGTCGGTACCCGGTGTGAAGTCGGTGATGACGTCGTGGCCGCTATTGCCGTTGAGCCACTGGAAGGTATCGGCGCCAGCGCCGCCGGTGAGGGTGTTGTTGCCCAAGCCGCCGATCAGGAAATCGTCGCCACCTACGCCGTTGAGCACATCGTTGCCCAGGCCGCCGGTGATGATGTTGCTGTTGTGGTCACCGGTGAGTGAGTCATTGAAGTTGGAGCCGACCAGATTTTCGATAGCGGTCAGGGTATCGGTGCCTGCACCCAGAGTGTTCTGTGCGCCGGTCTCGCCGAGATTGACCGTGACCCCGGCGGTAGCGTGGGCGTAGCTCGCGGTGTCGATACCCACCCCCCCATCGAGCAGGTCGTTGCCCGGTCCGCTGTAGAGCAAGTCATTGCCGGCTCCACCGTGCAGCTCGGTGTTGCCGATGCCGGCGACCAGCGTGTCATCACCCGCCGTCCCGGTAAGGGTGTGGCCATCCTGGTAGCTGATGATCATGCTGTCGCCGCCGCCATGGCTGTCGCTGGCGGTATAGCCGTGGTCCGACGCGGTATCGTGGCCCCCGGAGTAATCGACGGTCATCTTCAACTGGTAGTTTTCAGCGCTGTTTGCGCCTGGGCCCGCACCGTCGGGGATGTTGGCGATGTGGATGTGGTAGGTCGCATCCGACGTCGCCTTGATGGTCTGGCCGTCAGCGACGGCGATGTAGGCGCCGTCGTTGATCGAGTACTCCATGCTGACATGGCCGGCGGCGAGATTGTGATCCAGGTTGAGGGTTTCCCCTTGCTTGAGATTGATGGTGATGAGGTTGTCGTTGTGGTTGCCGTTGGCCGCACCCAGCGCTCCGCTGACCACCAGGACGGCGGTCATGGCCGCCGCGTTGGCGACGAAGGCGCTGCGGGCAATGTCGGCATTGCTGCCGGAGACACTGTAGTTCTGTTTGGTCCCGGTAAAGTCCGCCCCTTTCCCGATCAGGTCCTGGCCATCCTGGTTCAGTGCTTTTTGGTAAAGGGTCACGTCGCTGTCGCGGCTCGCCACCATGCAGCTGTTCTGCACGTCGATGGTCACCGTCGTGGTGCTTTCGTCACCGTCACCATCGCGCAGGGTGTAGGTAAACACGTCGTTGCCGCCCTGGCCGCCTACCGAGTTCGGGTAGCTGTGGTACAGCGCATTGCCGGCCGCATCCAGGGTCAGGTAGCCGTAGGTGCCGTTGATCTGGCTGTTCAGGCCGCCGTGCACTGGGCTCGAGGTGTCGTCGCCAGCACGCACGCCGACCACACCACCGCCGGCGAACTGGCCATCGGCCCCGGTGTGGTCGTTCCACAGCACGTTGCCGCCGATATAGCCGCCCTCTCCCACGGATGCAATGTCGGCGGTAGCGGTCGGCACGTCATCGACGATGTTGACCACGATGGTGCTGGTGGCGATGTTGCCCAGGCCATCGGTGGCCTGGTAGGTGAAACTTTCCTGGACGGTGTTGGCACCATCGTTGRCCGRCGGTGTGGTGCTGGCCGGCGASGTCAGGGTGTAGGTGTAGCTGCCGTCAGGGTGCAGCARCAGCTGGCCGTAGGTGCCAACGGCATTGCTGACCAGGCTGTAGGTGATGGCGCCGCTGCCGCCGTGGACCGCGCCCACGAGTGTGCCGGTGGCAATTTCGCCGGGATTGCACGGCTGTTCCAGGGCATTTTCGTAGACGGTTACGTCCTGGTCGCTGGCCGCGACCAGGCAGCTGTTGTGTACATCGATGGTGATGGTGGTGGTGCTTTCGTCACCGTCGGCATCACGCAGGGTGTAGGTGAACACATCGCTCGCGCCCGGGCCGCTGACCGAATTCGGGTAGCTGTGGTACAGCGCGTTGCCGGCCGCATCCAGGGTCAGGTAGCCGTAGGTGCCGTTGATCTGGCTGTTCAGGCCGCCATGCACCGGGGTCGAAGTGTCGGAGCCCGCGCGCACGCCAACCACGCCGCCGCCGGCGAACTGGCCATCGGCCCCGGTGTGGTCGTTSCMCAGSACGTTGCCKYCGAKRTAGCMGSSCTYTCCSACGGATGSRRTGTCGKCGRTMGCSKTSGGCACGTCRTCGACGATGKYGAYCWCGATGGTRYTGGTGRCGATGTTGCCCAGGCYGTCGGTGGCCTGGTARGTGAARCTTTCSTGSASGGTGTTGGCRCCGTCGTCCGCGTGGGGCGTGGTGCTGGCCGGCGACGTCAGGGTGTAGGTGTAGCTGCCATCAGGGTGCAGCAGCAATTGCCCGTAGGTGCCGATGGCATTGCTGACCAGGCTGTAGGTGATGKYGCCGCTGCCRCCGTGGACYGCGCCSACSARWGTGCCGCTGGCGGTTTCACCGGTATTGCCAGGCTGGCTGCCGGTCACGCTGYYGGGGGCCAGGTCCTGGCCGTCCTGATTCAGGTCCAGGGCWTTTTCGTAGACGGTYACGTCCTGGTCGSTGGCTGCTACCAGGCAGCTGTTGTGCACGTCGATGGTGATGGTGGTGGTGCTTTCGTCACCGTCGGCATCACGCAGGGTGTAGGTGAACACATCGCTCGCGCCCGGGCCGCTGACCGAATTCGGGTAGCTGTGGTACAGCGCGTTGCCGGCCGCATCCAGGGTCAGGTAGCCATAGGTGCCGTTGATCTGGCTGTTCAGGCTGCCATGCACCGGGGTCGAGGTGTCGGAGCCCGCGCGCACGCCGACCACACCACCGCCGGCGAACTGGCCGTCGGCCCCGGTGTGGTCGTTCCACAGCACGTTGCCGCCGATGTAGCCGCCTTCTCCCACGGATGCAATGTCGACGGTAGCGGTCGGTACGTCATCGACGATGTTGATCACGATGGTGCTGGTGACGCTGTTGCCCAGGCCATCGACGGCCTGGTAGGTGAAGCTTTCGTGCAGGGTGTTGGCGCCGTCGTTGGCCTGTGGCGTGGTGCTGGCCGGCGAGGTCAGGGTGTAGGTGTAGCTGCCGTCCGGGTGCAGCAGCAGTTGGCCGTAGGTGCCAACGGCATTGCTGACCAGGCTGTAGGTGATGGCGCCGCTGCCGCCGTGGACCGCACCAACCAGGGTGCCACTGGCGGTTTCGCCGGGGCTTTGGGGCTGGCTGCCGGTCACGCTGCCGGGGGCCAGGTCCTGGCCATCCTGATGCAGGTCCAGGGCTTTTTCGAAGACAGTCACGTCGTGGTCGCTGGTCGCCACCAGGCAGCTGTTGTGCACGTCGATGGTGACGGTGGTGGTGCTTTCGTCACCGTCGGCATCGCGCAGGGTGTAGGTGAATACGTCGCTCGCGCCCGGGCCGCTGACCGAGTTCGGGTAGCTGTGGTACACGGCGTTGCCCGCCGCATCCAGGGTCAGGTAGCCATAGGTGCCGTTGATCTGGCTGTTCAGGCCGCCATGCACCGGGGACGAGGTGTCGGCGCCTGCGCGCACGCCGACCACGCCACCGCCGGAGCCATCGGCGCCRCCGATATCGTTTACCAGCACGTTGCCGGTGACGGTGCCMCCCTCGGCCACCGAAGTCGCATCGGGCTTGGCGGTCGGCAGGTCGTCGACGACCTTGACGTTGATTTCSCCMCGCGCTTCGCTRCCGTCGGCATCCACGGCGATGACTTCGAAGTTCTCGGTGATGCTGTTGGCGCCGTCGGCGTTGGGGTGGGTGTCGGTGTAGTTGAGGGTGTAGCTGTAGCTCACCACGCCGGTGGCCGGGTCGAAGCCGGTGATGGTCAGGGTGCTGCCTATCCAGGTGCTGCCGGAGATCGGCAAGCCCTGCACCACGCCATTGCTGATGATCTCGACACCGGAAATGCTCAGGCTCTGCAGGCCGTCCGGGGCGTTGACGGTGAAAGTGCCGTGCTGGGTCAGCGCCGGGGCGTCGGGGTCGCTGCCGTAGGTGAGGTTCTTCTCGTAGACGGTCAGCTCGCCGCCGGCGACATCCAGGCCGCCGAGGGTCACCCCGTCATCGTTGTTGTGTATGTTCAGCACCAGGTTGGCGGTGCTGCTGTCGCCGTCGGCATCGGTCAGGGTGTAGGTGAAGGTCTCGGTGCCATTGCCGCCGCCGTGCAAGGCCTTGAAGTCGGCGTCGCCGGGGTTGAGGGTGTAGGTGTAGGTGCCGTTTGCGTTGAGCACCAGGGTGCCGTAGGTACCGATGAAGGTGCCGGGGGTAATCGGGCCGCTGTTGGGGCCGGTCGCTACGCGGTCGGCGCCTTGCACGTCGTTGCCGAGGACGTTGCCTTCGAGGGTGAGCAGGGTTTCCGAGGCGGTATTGGGGTGGGTGTCGTCGATCGCCTTGGGCACGTCGTCGGTGATGATGACGTCCAGGGTGCCGGTGGCGGTGTCGCCGTTGCTGTCACCGGCCACCACAGTGAAATGTTCACTGAGTTGGGTGCCGTCGCCGGTGGAATGGTTTTCGCTGCCGTTGAGGGTGTAGCTGTAACTCACCACGCCGGTGGTCGGGTTGTAGCCAGTGATGGTCAAGGTGCTGCCCAAGGGCGTGGTGATCGACTGCGGAAAACCGCTGGCCACGCCAGCGCTGATCACGCTGATCCCGCCGATGCTCAGGCTGGTCAGGCCGTCAGGTGCCGTGACGGTGAAGGTGCCGTTCTGGGTCAGTGCGTCGGGATTGCTCGCTGAACCCTCGGCCAGGTTGGCTTCTTTGACGGTCAGTTCACCCCCCGCCACTGACAGCCCATCGAGGGAAACCGGATTGTTCACGGGGGGCGTGACGACGGGTGGAATGACTTCGGTCGGCGCTACGACAGGCGGTACGACTTCAGGCGGCGTAACGTCAGGTGGTGTTACCAAGGGCGGTATTACCGCGACCGGCGGCGTAACCAGCGGTGCAGAGGCGCTGTCGTCGGGGTTGCGATCGCCGTCGTGCCACTCCAGCGGAAATTCCGGAATGCCGTTGAACCCGGCGGTGGGGAAACCGATGGTCGGATCGACATGCCCTCCCACTTCCTCAAGCATGACGAAACTGTGGCCTCCTCCCAGTGCTCCCCCGGCAGGGCCGGTCGAACCCGGGCCGGCCGCCGTGGCTTCCGCGGTCTGGGTGGGGTCGTCACCAGCGGCAATGGCTTTTTGCAGTTGCTCGACATCGCTCAACTGCGCCTGGCTCGGGGTCGTCGCTTCAGCCGTTTCCACGTGGGGCGAAGTCTGCGCCAGCAACTGGTCGGTCATTTGCAGGCTACTGCCGCGGCCCAGTGTCAACTCCTGGCCGTTCTGCAGATGCACCGCCACCGCCCCTTCGGCTCCGGTCACCAGTTGATCGCCGGCAAATAACCGATCCCCCTCGACCAACACTCGACGGGTGCCATCACCCGCTACCGCGAAGACCTGACCGATAACCTTGCTGACGGTACCGATGAGCGTAGCCATGTGCATTCCCTCCGCTGCCAACGCTTCGTCGGCGCCTTGTCTGAATGCGGAGAACATGCACATGGCTCAAGCAGGTTACCTGGCGAATCGCGGCCGCTGTCCAAAACCTGGCTAACCCCTTTGCAATCAATGGCATTGGGCTACCTGTCGAAAACAACGTGATCCGCCAGCCTTGCGTAACAGTCCTGAATCACCTTGGTGACAAAAAACCGTCACCCCAGTCTGCGCCGCATCCCTCCCCTCCAGTACTTCTCCGCTCTTTCTCGATAAGTGGATTTGAACTTTCCTCAACCCCTGATGTGCGCCACAAAGCACATAAATCAAGGGCTTCTGGAGAGAACAATGTGCTGGATTTTGCGGAGCGCATAAGTTTTTTTTGGCATAACAATTATGAGAAAAACTTCTTAGCTTCGGCTGAAAATGTTCTTAGCTCTCTTGTTACAAGCATGAAACGGTTTTGCCTATAAATGTCGTCAAATAATTGGCGACGCATAAAGCACTATTAGGATTCAGGGAGATGGACCATGCGCCTTTTAAACCCCCTCTGCAGCGCGGTTTTGCTGGCAATTGCCTGCAGTTCCCAAGCGCACGCCATGTCACTGACCGAAGCGATCCAGAGCACTATCGCGACCCACCCGGAACTCGCATCGCGGGTGGACAGCCGTCTGTCGGCTGATGAAGACGTGAAAGTCGCCAAGGGCGGTTTTTATCCATCGGTGGACCTCAATGCCGCCTACGGGCGCGGGTACAGCGACAACACCAACACTCGGGCGCTGGGTAATCACCACACCGAAATCCTCAATTACACCCAGTCGGAATTGCGACTGCGGCAGATGCTCTTCGACGGGTTCAACACCGCCAACGAGGTCGAGCGCACCAAGGGCGTCGTCAACTCCCGGGCGTATTACGCCCAAGGCACCGCCCAGGACCTGGCCCTGCGCACCGCCGAGGTCTACCTCGAAGTGCTCAAGCGCCGCGAGCTGGTGACCTTGGCCAAGAACAATCTGCAAGCGCACTTGCGGGTCAACGATCAGATCGGCCTGCGCACTGAGCGTGGGGTGGGCAGCAACGCCGACGCCGACCAGTCCAGCGCTCGTCGGGCCTTGGCGGAAAACAACCTGGACACCGCCGAAGTCGATCTGGCCGACGCAGAGTCCAACTTCGCCGCCGTGGTCGGGCGCCTGCCGGATGAACTTGAAGCGCCGCCGTCGATCCGTGGCGAAGTCCCCGCCTCGCTGACGGATGCCCAGCAAAGCATGGTCGACAACAACCCTTATCTGAAATCCGCCCAGGCCGACGTGCAATCGGCCGAGAGCCAGTACGAAGTTGCCAAGTCGCCGTTCTACCCGCGTTTCGACGCCGAAGCCGCGGTGGGCGCGAACAACAACATCGCCGGCGAAGAAGGCCATGACAATGAATGGCGGGTCGGTGTGGTGATGAATTACAACCTGTTCCGCGGCGGCAGCGACAAGGCGCGCCTGCAGTCCGATGCCCACAAGATCAATCAGGCAATGGACATCCGCAACAACGCCCTGCGCCAACTCAACGAAAACATCCACCTGGCCTGGAACGCCATGGTCAATGCCAAGAAACAAACGCCGACCGCCCGCGAGTACGCCGAGACCAGCCGACGCGTGCGCGTGGCGTATCAGGATCAGTTCGGCCTCGGCCAACGGACCCTGCTCGACCTGCTGGACAGCGAAAACGAGCTCTACAACGCCAACCGCCGCTACACCGAAGTCCGCTACACCGAGGAGTATTCGATGTACCGTGTGCTGGCGAACATGGGCCAGCTGCTGAGCAAGCAACGCGTGGTGCTGCCGGCCGACGCCATCGCCCAGGCTGAAGTGAAAAGCGAAGCTCGCCTGCCTGAATTGAAGTAGTGCCTGGAGCGATCAATGTGACCAGCATGGAAACCGCCAACACCGGTGTCGATCCACGCCTGAGCTTCGATGACCCGCTTCTGGACGGTCTGTTGATCCTCTGCAAACTCCACGGCGCGACGGTCAGTCGCGCCAGCCTCAGTGCCGGGCTGCCTATGGCACACCAACGCCTGAGCCTGGACCTGCTGCCCCGTGCAGCGGCCCGGGCGGGATTGCAGGCGCGCCTGCTGCGCCGTGACCTGAAAGACATCAGCGCGCTCAATCTGCCGGTGCTGCTGCTGCTCAACAACGGCCGTACCACCGTGCTGCGCCGCTATGGCGACGATGGCCGGATCCTGGTCCTGCCCAGTGAAGCCGATGGCGGCGAGCAATGGACCACCCCACAAGAGCTGGCCGAACACTACAGTGGCCAGGCGCTGTTCGCCCGCCCCCGGCATGAACTCGAAGACCTTCGTTCCCCCCTGGTGCCGCGGGTAGAGGCCTGGTTTCGCGACACTTTGAAACTGTCGAAATGGTTGTACAGCGATGCAATCCTGGCGAGTTTCCTGATCAACCTGCTGGGGCTGATGGTGCCGCTGTTCGTGATGCAGACCTACGACCGCGTGGTGCCGAACCAGGCCACCTCGACCCTGTGGGTGCTGTCCATCGGCCTGCTGATCGGCACCGGCTTCGAACTGGTGCTGCGGGTGGTACGCGCGCATTTGCTGGACACTGCCGGCAAGAAGACTGATGTAATTCTCTCGGCGACCCTGTTCGAACGCATCACCGGCATGGCGATGAAAGCCAAGCCTGCGACCATCGGTGGCTTCGCCCAGAGCATCCACGACTTCCAGGGCCTGCGCGAGTTCCTCACCGCCGTGACCCTCACCAGCCTGATCGACCTGCCCTTCGCCGTGCTGATGCTGGTGGTGATCGGCCTGCTGGGTGGCTGGCTGGTGGTGATTCCGGTCCTGGCGTTTCCGATCACGATCATTTTCGCCATGATCATCCAGGCGCGCTTGCGCGACACCGTGCAGAAAAGCCTGAGCCTGGGCGCCGAACGCCAGGCCCTGCTGATCGAAACCCTCGGCGGCCTGGAAACCCTCAAGGCCTGCAGCGCTGAAAGCGAGCGCCAGCACAAGTGGGAAAGCACCCACGGCGCACTCACCCGCCTCGACAGCCATGCACGCAACCTCTCGGCGCTGGCCACCAATGGCACGCTGTTCATCCAGCAGTTTTCCGGTATGGCGACCATCGTTGCCGGGGTCTACAGCATCATTGCCGGCAACCTCAGCGTTGGTGCGCTGGTGGCGACCTACATGCTCGGCAGCCGGGTACTGGCACCGCTGGGGCAGATTGCCGGCCTGATCACGCGCTACCAGCAAGCGCAGCTGACCATGAAAAGCACCGACGCGCTGATGTCCCTGCCCCAGGAGCGCGATGCCAGGCAACGGCCGCTGGAGCGCACCCAATTGCAAGGCGCCCTGGATGTGGTGGGCGTGACCTTTCACTACAACGGCCAGAACGCCCCGGCGCTGGCCAATGTCAGCTTCAGCGTGAAACCCGGCGAACGGATCGGCATCATCGGTCGCAGCGGTTCGGGCAAAAGCACCTTGGGACGCCTGGTGATGGGCTTCTACGAACCGGCGCAAGGCCAATTGCTGCTCGATGGCCTGGACCTGCGGCAACTGGATGTCGCGGACCTGCGCCATCAGATTGGCTACGTCGCCCATGACCTGCCGCTGCTGGCCGGCAGCCTGCGCGACAACCTGACCCTGGGGGCGCGCTACATCAGTGACGCACGCATGCTCGAAGTGGCCGAACTGACCGGTGTCACCGAATTGGCCCGGCAACACCCACAAGGCTTCGACCGCCCTGTGGGCGAGCGCGGGCAACTGCTGTCCGGTGGTCAACGCCAGGCCGTGTTGCTGGCCCGGGCGTTGTTGCTCGACCCGCCGATCATGCTGCTCGACGAGCCCACCAGCGCCATGGACAACAGCAGCGAAGACGCCTTGCGGCAAAAACTCCACACCTGGGTCCAGGGCAAGACCGTGTTGCTGGTGACCCACCGCACCTCGATGCTCAGCCTGGTCGATCGCCTGGTGGTGCTGGACAACGGGCGGATCGTCGCCGACGGCCCGAAAGAAGCGGTCATCGATGCACTGCGCAAGGGCCGTGTCGGCTCTGCGGCCGTCTAGGAGTTGCCTATGTCCGCTTCATCGGATGCTTCCAAAGCACGTGGCTACTTCGACAGCTTCAGCAAAAGTGCCGAAGCCGAGTTCATGCCGGAAACGGCCGGCGCCGCGTTGCAGGACTCGCCACGCTGGTCGCGGATCACCGTGTGGCTGGCCGCTGCGCTGCTGGTCAGCGCGCTGGCCTGGGCCAAGTTCGCGGTGCTGCAGGAAGTCACCATGGGCGAAGGCAAGGCGATTCCGTCGAGCAAGGTTCAGGTCATCCAGAACCTTGAGGGCGGCATCGTCACCGAGATCTTCGTGCGTGAAGGACAGATGGTGAACAAGGGCGACACCTTGCTGCGCCTGGATGACACCCGCTACCTGTCGAACAAGGGCGAAAGCGAGGTCGATCGCTACGCCCTGACCGCGCAGGTCGAACGCCTGTCGGCCGAAGCCGAAGGCCGGCCGTTCAAGCTAACGGATGAAGTGATCGCCAAGGCGCCACAAGTCGCCGAAGACGAACGCTCACTGTATGAACAACGACAACGTCGACTGGCCAGCGAACAACGCACGCTGACCGAACAACTGCGGCAAAAAACCCAGGAACTGGCGGAGTTTCGCTCCAAAGCCGGGCAATACGGCTCCAGCCTGGCGCTGGTCAACCAGGAGATGGCCATGTCCGAGCCCCTGGTCAAGACCGGCGCCGTATCGCCGGTGGAGATCCTGCGGCTCAAGCGCAGTGCGGTGGAAATCCGTGGTTCGCTGAACGCCACCACCCTGGCCATTCCCCGGGCGGAATCGGCGATTGCGGAGATCCGCAGCAAGATCGACGAATCCGAACAGTCGTTCCGCTCGGACGCGGCCAAAGAGCTGAACGAGAAACGCACCGACCTGTCGAAAATCACGGCGACGAGCATTGCCATCGACGACCGCGTGACCCGTACCACCGTGGTTTCGCCGGTCAAGGGCATCATCAAGTTGTTGAAGGTCAACACCATCGGCGGCGTTGTCCAGCCGGGCAGTGACATGGTGGAAATCGTGCCGCTGGAAGACAACCTGCTGATCGAGGCCAAGGTCCGGCCACAGGACGTGGCGTTCCTGCATCCGGGCCAGAAAGCCATGGTCAAGTTCAGTGCCTATGACTACACCATCTATGGCGGCTTGAGCGCCAAGCTGGAACTGATCGGCGCCGACACCATCACCGACGACAAGGGCAACAGTTTCTACCTGATCCAGGTGCGCACCGACAAAAACCACCTGGGCGGGGATGTGAAACCGCTGCTGATCATTCCGGGGATGGTGGCGACGGTGGACATCATTACCGGGGAGAAGACGGTACTGGATTATCTGCTTAAACCGGTGTTGAAAGCGCGGACCGAGGCGATGCGGGAGCGTTAGTGTTTACCCGGGTTTGGTGGTGATTGATCTGGCCTCTTCGCGAGCAGGCTCGCTCCCACAGGTTTTGTGGTGGTCGCAGATTTTGTGCACGACACGGACACTGTGGGAGCGAGCCTGCTCGCGATGAGGCCATCAAGACCACCGATCATTTTTCAGAATGATTACGCTGGTAAGTCTCCTCCCCCATCGCCGCAATCTGCCCCTCGATCAACGCCTCGAACGGCCTGAGCAACGGCGTAAAGGTGGTCGGTGCTTCGAGGGTTTCCAGCGCCTGTACGATCGCCTCCACCGTCGACAGTGCGCCGGGCCCCGGCGCCTTGCGCAATCGATAACGGGAGACCCCGCCTTGCGCCAGCGTCACTCTGGGCAATGCTGCCAGCAGCGGATTCAGGTGCAGCATCTTGCGCGCCTTGCGCCAGGTGCCGTCCGGTACGACCAGCAACAGCGGCTCCTCGGTAACGGCACAGGCCTGCATCGGTTGTGCATCCTCCCCGGGAAACAGCAAGCGCGCCCGATAGCCCGACTGATTCAACAAACCTGGCAGGTCCTCGAACACCTCACCGACGATCAACTCGGCATTGTTCAACCCAAGCGCCGCCAACCGCGCGGTGTTAAGGGCATGGTTCACTTCGCTGGGGTGTTGCAACAGCAACACCCGGGTGCGGCTGTCGAGACTGGGGATCAGCGGGCACAGGCAGTGGCTTTGCGGGCGCAGGCAGCGGGGGCATTGAATTCTCGGCATCGTCTTCACGCCTGATTGAGTTGTGCTTTGAGCAGATCGCGAAAAGTCTGGATCAGTGGTTCACGGCTGCGGCCACGGCGCACGATCATCGAGAACGGCGCCTGATAACCGAAGGTGGCCGGCAACAGCACGCGCAAGTCGCCCTTGTCGGCCCAGGCCTGGGCGTAATGTTCCGGCAAGTAACCGATGTAGGCGCCGGACAGCACCAGAATCAGCTGCGCCTCCATGCTCTCCACGGTCGCGGCACTGTGCTTGAAGCCATGGCGGGCCAGTTCGGCCTGGCTCCAGTAGCCTCGACCGACCATGCGTTGCTGGGTGATGACTTGCTCGGGAATGCGCCGCTCATTGAATAGCGGATGCCGGGTGCTGCAATACAACCAGTGCTGTTCGCGATACAGCGGCATGTACACCAGTCCACTCATGCGTGTGGAAAACGCGCCGATGGCCAGGTCGAGGCGATTGTCCTGCACGCCCAGCTGCAGTTCGTAGGGGCTCATCACCGACAGGTGCAGGTGCACCGCCGGATGCTCCTGGCTGTAGGCGCCGATGGCTTCGGCGAACGGCAGAGCCTTGTCGCTGACCGTGGAGTCGATCACTCCCAGATTCAGCGTGCCGCGCAATTCGCCCTTGAGCGCGGCGGCATATTGTTCGAAACCTTCGAGCTCGGCTAACAGACGCAGGGTTTCCTGGTGAAACAGCTCACCCTTGCTGGTCAGGCTGAACCCGCCACGGCCGCGATGGCAAAGGACCAGGCCCAGGGCGGATTCGAGCTGGCTCATGTAGGTACTGATGGCCGACGTCGAGAGGTTGAGCTCTTGCTGGGCGTTGGCGAAGCCCTGATGACGCACCACGCTGACGAAAATGCGCAGCAGTTTGAGGTCGGGTAAAGCGTTGGCCATGGTGGCTCCGTAACCAGTCAGGATGCATTCCCACGCGGAGCGTGGGAACGATCGGTGAGAAGTCTATCGCTGCTCCCGCCATTAGTTTAGAAAAATCTGAACTAAGTATTTGCCCGTAGCGATTCTTCCCGGCCACTACATTTCGCAGAATCGCCGCCACAAGGTTCGCCCGTGTTTGCGTGAACGGCGAAACCCAATAAATAAAACAACGACGATGAGGCCCTACCCGTGGACAAGATTCTTCACCAACCACTGGGCGGCAACGAAATGCCGCGCTTCGGCGGCATCGCCACCATGATGCGACTCCCCCATGTACCGACCGCTGCAGGTCTGGACGCTGCTTTTGTCGGCGTGCCGCTGGACATCGGTACCTCCCTGCGCCCTGGCACTCGTTTCGGACCTCGCGAAATCCGCGCCGAGTCGGTGATGATCCGCCCCTACAACATGGCCACCGGCGCTGCCCCGTTCGACTCGCTGTCGGTTGCCGACATCGGCGACGTGGCGATCAATACCTTCAACCTGCTGGATGCCGTGCGGATCATCGAAGAATCCTACGACAACATCCTCGAACACGATGTGATTCCCCTGACCCTGGGTGGCGACCACACCATCACCCTGCCAATCCTGCGTGCCATCCATAAAAAGCACGGCAAGGTCGGCTTGGTGCACATCGACGCCCACGCCGATGTGAACGATCACATGTTCGGCGAGAAAATCGCCCACGGCACCACCTTCCGTCGCGCCGTCGAGGAAGGCCTGATCGATCCGGACCGTGTCGTCCAGATCGGCCTGCGCGCCCAGGGCTACACCGCTGACGACTTCAACTGGAGCCGCAACCAAGGCTTCCGCGTGGTCCAGGCCGAAGAGTGCTGGCACAAATCCCTGGCCCCACTGATGGCTGAAGTACGTGAGAAAGTCGGCGGCGGTCCGGTGTACCTGAGTTTCGACATCGACGGTATCGACCCGGCCTGGGCACCTGGCACCGGCACCCCGGAAATCGGTGGTCTGACGACCATTCAGGCCATCGAGATCGTTCGCGGCTGCCAAGGCCTGGACCTGGTCGGTTGCGATCTGGTAGAAGTCTCGCCCGCTTACGACACCACCGGCAACACCTCGCTGCTGGCCGCCAACCTGCTCTACGAAATGCTCTGCGTATTGCCTGGCGTGGTCCATCGCTGAGGATCGGGCATGAACGAACGTGATCAGGTTTTGACAGCGGCTGCCGACCTGGTATCCGCCTTCGCCCGTAACGATCGCGAAGCCTACTTCGGCGCGTTTAGCGCCGATGCCAGCTTCGTCTTCTACACCCTCGAACAGCCACTGCTGTCGCGCGATGCCTACCAGGCGTTGTGGGACAGCTGGCGTGCCGAGGACGGCTTCGAGGTGCTTTCGTGCACCTCGAGCAACGCTTTCGTCAGCTTGCAGGGTGACGCGGCGATTTTCATCCATGACGTGGCCACCGAGCTGCGCATGCAAGGGGAGCAACACTTCAGCCAGGAGCGCGAGACGATTGTTTTCAAGAAACAAGCGTCTGGCCAAGAACAACAAGGCCTGTGGCTGGCCTGTCACGAACATTTGTCCGCCATGCCGGAAGGGCTGCCAACCCCTTAGCCAAACAGGTGACGCTCACGCACGATGAGCGCGCCTTTATGATCGGAGCAGATCATGAATAACAACAACAACGACCAAAGCCTTACGCAGATTGAAACCCACGGGGTCGAACAGATCCCGGACAACGAACGCACCGCAGGCCCCACGGACTTGTTCCGGATGATCTTCGGTGGTTCCAACACCTTTGCCACCGCCGTACTCGGCAGCTTCCCGGTACTGTTCGGCCTGTCTTTCCAGGCGGGCGTGCTGGCGATCGTGCTGGGCGTGTTACTGGGTTCGCTGATCCTCGCGCCGATGGGCCTGTTCGGCCCGATCAATGGCACCAACAACGCCGTGTCTTCCGGCGCACACTTTGGCGTGCACGGGCGAATCGTCGGCTCGTTCCTGTCGCTGTTGACCGCCATCGCCTTCTTCTCGCTCTCGGTGTGGAGTTCGGGTGATGCGCTGATCGGTGGCGCCAAGCGCCTGATCGGCCTCCCGGAAACCGACCTGACATTGGGCCTGGCCTACGGTCTGTTCGCGATCCTGGTACTGACCGTGTGCATCTATGGCTTCCGTTTCCTGCTGTGGGTCAACAAGATTGCAGTGTGGAGCGCCAGTCTGTTGTTCCTGCTGGGCATCTTCGCTTTCGCAGGTCCTTTCGATGCGAACTACGCCGGCTCCGTGAACATGGGGCAACCGGGTTTCTGGGCGGCCTTCATCGGCGCCGCACTGGTGGCCATGAGCAACCCGATCTCCTTCGGTGCGTTCCTCGGCGACTGGTCACGCTACATTCCGCGTGAAACCTCCAAGCGCCGGATCATGGCCGCTGTGGTGATTTCGCAAATCGCGACCTTCATCCCGTTCCTGTTCGGCCTGACCACCGCCACCATCGTAGCGATCAAGGCACCGGACTACATCGCCGCCAATAACTATGTCGGCGGCTTGCTGGCGGTTTCACCGAGCTGGTTCTTCCTGCCGGTGTGCCTGATAGCGGTGATCGGCGGCATGTCCACCGGCACCACCTCGCTCTACGGCACCGGGCTGGACATGTCCAGCGTGTTTCCTCGGGTGCTGTCGCGGGTCAAGGCGACGTTGCTGATCGGTGTGATGTCGATTGCCTTCATCTTCATCGGACGCTTCGCGGCGAACCTGGTGCAGAGCGTGTCGACCTTCGCCGTACTGATCATCACCTGCACCACCCCGTGGATGGTGATCATGATCATCGGCCTGCTGGTGCGTCGCGGTTTCTACTGCCCGGATGACCTGCAAGTGTTCACCCGCGGCGAGAAAGGTGGCCGCTACTGGTTCACCCACGGCTGGAACTGGCGTGGCCTGGGTGCCTGGATTCCGAGCGCGGCCGTGGGCCTGTGCTTCGTGAACCTGCCGGGGCAGTTCGTTGGACCACTGGGGGAAATGGCCGGCGGTATCGACATCAGTCTGCCGGTCACCCTGGGCCTGGCCTCGCTGGTGTACCTGGCGCTGCTGAGCCTGTTCCCGGAACCGCACGCGGTGTTCGGCCCGAATGATTCACGCAGCAAGAGCACAAGCATCACGGCGAAACCAGAACAACGTCAGCCCGCCTGACACAGATACACCTGTGGGAGCGAGCCTGCTCGCGAAGACGGCGGCACATTCAACATCAATGTGACTGACAGACCGCATTCGCGAGCAGGCTCGCTCCCACAGAGAGCAGCCCCACAAAATCGCCTTTGTTCCACATAAAAAAGACAATCGGAGACACGCCATCATGGCTTTGGATTTATTCGTCGTACTCATCTACGCCGCCGCGATGCTGATACTCGGCTATTACGGCATGCGCAAGGCCAAGACCAACGAAGACTTTTTGGTCGCCGGTCGTAATCTCGGCCCGAGCATGTACATGGGCACCATGGCCGCCACCGTCCTGGGTGGCGCGTCCACCGTGGGCACCGTGCGCCTGGGCTACGTACATGGCATCTCCGGTTTCTGGCTGTGCGCGGCCCTGGGTTGCGGGATCGTCGCGCTGAACCTGTTCCTGGCCAAACCTCTGCTCAAGCTGAAAATCTACACCGTTACCCAGGTCCTGGAAAAACGCTACAACCCGATGGCCCGCTCCGCGAGCGCGGTGATCATGCTGGCGTACGCGCTGATGATCGGCGTGACCTCGATCCTGGCCATTGGCACCGTGCTGCAAGTGCTGTTCGGCTTGCCATTCTGGGTCTCGGTACTGCTCGGCGGTGGCGTGGTGGTGGTCTATTCGGCCATTGGCGGCATGTGGTCGCTGACCCTGACCGACATCGTCCAGTTCGTCATCAAGACCGTCGGCCTGATGTTCATCCTGCTGCCAATCTGCCTTTACCGCGTTGGCGGTTGGGATGAGCTGGTGTTGAAACTGCCGGAGGCAGCGTTCAGCTTCACCACCATCGGCTGGGACACCATCATCACCTACTTCATGATCTACTTCTTCGGCATCCTGATCGGCCAGGACATCTGGCAACGGGTGTTCACCGTCAAGTCCGCCAAAGTAGCCCAGGTCGCCGGTACCGCTGCCGGTATCTATTGCATCATCTACGGTCTGGCCTGCGCCCTGATCGGCATGGCTGCCCATGTACTGATCCCGGACCTGGACAACGTCAACAACGCTTTCGCTGCAATCGTGAAGCTGTCCCTGCCGGACGGTATCCGCGGCCTGGTGATCGCTGCCGCCCTGGCCGCCATGATGTCCACCGCCAGCGCGGGCCTGCTCGCCGCTGCCACCACCCTCACCGAAGACCTGCTGCCGAAACTGCGCGGCGGCAAACAGTCGAGCCTGGGCCTGAACCGTCTGGTGACCATGTTGACCGGCATTGTGGTGCTGGGCATCGCCCTGGTGGTGAACGACGTAATCAGCGCCCTGACCCTGGCCTACAACCTGTTGGTGGGCGGCATGCTGGTCCCGCTGATCGGTGCGATCTTCTGGAAACGCGCGACCACCGCCGGCGCCATCGCCAGCATGGGCCTGGGCTTCGCCACCGCGCTGGTGTTCATGTTCAAGGACGGCCTGGACGCCAACACCCCGATCTACTACAGCCTCGGCGTAGGCCTGGTGAGTTTCGTGATGGTCAGCCTGATGTCCCGTCGCCCGGCGACGCTGGCCAGCGCCGCCTAAGCTGAACATAACGACTTGATGCTTTCTTCGACGAGTGTGGCGTCGGTTGCCACACTCGTTTTTTTTCGCCTGAAGGAAACTGCCCATGAAGATCGTCAGCCGCGATCAGTGGTTCGAAGTCAAACAGCTCAGTGACGGCATCCGCCTGATTCACGAGCCTTATATTCGCCCCTTCTATCGCTGCAACCTCTGGCACATTCAAGGCCGCGACAAAGACCTGCTGCTCGACAGCGGCTCGGGACTGGTCAGCCTGCGCGAACAACTGCCGTGGATCACCGAGCGCCCCCTGGTGGCGGTGGCCAGTCACTGCCATTTCGACCACATTGCCGGGCACCACGAATTCGCCGAGCGCCTGGTGCATCCGGCGGAGGCGGACATCCTGGCCGCACCGGACGGGGAGAACGACTTGAGCAGGGCCTTTGTCGGCGACGACATGTTTGAAGCGCACCCCGATTGCCCGTTGTGCTACGCCGAGTATCGGGTCACGGCCGCACCGGCCACCGGGACCATCGAGGAAGGCGACGTCCTGGACCTGGGTAACCGGGTGCTGCAAGTGCTGCACACGCCGGGGCACTCGCCGGGCGGCATCAGCCTGTACGAAGCGGCGACCGAGACCCTGTTCAGCGGCGACATCATCTACGACGGGCCGCTGATCGAAGACGCCTACCACTCCAACCTCGACGACTATGCACGCAGCCTGCAACGCTTGCGCGCCCTGCCGATCCGTACGGTACATGGCGGGCATTTCGGCAGTTTTTCCGGGGCTCATCTGCACCACATGATTGACCAATGGCAACGCTCGCACGGCTGAAGCCTGCTGTACTGAATACCAGGAACAAAGCGCAGGGACGATCACAACAACGCCGTCGAAGACCTGCCATGAAAAGAACTGCCGTGCGCGCCGCCGTCCATCTTTACATCAGCCGGATGCTTGAAGGACGGGATGACTTCGACGACAACGCCAGCCTGGCGCAGTTGGGATTGGATAAAGCGGATATCGAAGACCTGATCTTCCATCTGGAAGACGAACTCGGCTTGACGGCGTTCACCGCCGAGGAAGACCGAATACTCAAGACCGCCAGGACGGCGAACGACTTGAGCCGGTTCTTGATGGAAATCGGGCGGCATTGACCTGTCCGATCTCTCTGGAAGCACTCATTACTCATGGAGCAGCAGCCCTTGGCTGCTGCTGCAAAACGGCGTCGTGTTACCGGCGACGCTGCTGGCGACGGCGCTGTTCGTCGTCGGTACGAATAGGCACAGGTTGCAGAGGCGGTTCAATCAAACCGAGCGCAACACCCAGGTCGTGCAGCCAGTTTTGGATTTTCTCTTTCATGATGCCCCCTTCAGGGTAGTGCCGGGCGACCGGAATTCTGTAGTCGCTTCGCACTGATAATAGTCCGAAGTGCCGAGCAATGCTCGCCAAACATAGCAACGATCTGTTACTGAATGGATCACAATCCGACGACAAGCGTTCAGCCCGGCCCGTAGACCATGGCGGGCAGCCCCCGTGTAATCCACTCAAGGCTGCCCGAGCGCCCTGCGTAACCGGCGACGCACCCACTGTTCAGCGCTGACAAAGGTTATCCCCAGCAGCACCAGCACGGCACCGATGACGAAGTTGAGGCTCAGCGCCTCGCCCAGCAGGACCACTCCGAATGTGACGCCGAACAAAGGCGTCATGAATGAAAACACTGCCAGGTTGGCCGCGAGATAACGACGCAGCAGCCAGAACCAGACCAGATAGCTGAAGAACGACACCACCACGCCCTGGAACAGCACGCTGGTCACCGCCACGCTGGTCAGGCTGACGTGGGTAATCTGGCCACTGAGCAATGCAATCAGCAACAGGCCGACGAAACCGACGATCAACTGGTAAAACAAAGTCAGGGTCACCGGCGCCTCCGACAGACGCGAAGCACGCACCACTACGGTGGTCGCGCCCCAGCAGGCTCCCGCCAGGACACCCAGCGCATCGCCCAGCAACATGCGGCGATCGAGGTTGTCCCAAGACACGCCACCGGCAAAGGCAACGCCGATACCGACGAAAGCCAGGAAAATGCCCAGCCACTGCACCGGCCGCAAACGCTCGCTCGGCAACAACCAGTGCACGCCCAATGCGGTAAAAATCGGCGCGGTGTAGAGGAACACCGACATGTGCGCCGCCGTGGTCAGCTGCAGGCCTTCGGAAATGAACAGGAACTCCAGGCCAAACAGCGCACCGGCCAACAGCCCGCCGCGCCAGGTGGCGCCCACCTGATCCCAGCCGCCCTTCCAGCAGATCAACAACCCCACCAGCAGCGCGGACAGGCCCGAACGCCCGGCTGCCTGCATGACCGGCGCAATATCGGGCGCCGCCCACTTGATCATCACCTGCTGAATGCCCCAGACCAGGCACAACCCCACCATCACTTGCAGGGCAAATCCATCGGCGCTGCGCCGGGTGGCGCTCACCGTAATACCTCGACAACACAGAACATGGCAGTGGCTCGACAGAGAACAGGAAAGCCCCGGCCCGCTTGTTGATCAAACGGCGCCGGGGCGAAAAGTCATGCTGTCGATTATTAACCAGATGGACAGAAATTACCGTCTGTCCGAGACATTTACCGCTCTGCGCACGTCATTGTGCAGGGATGCGGCTCAGCTCAACTCGATGCGATCGGCGTGAATGACAATCTGGCCATTCTTGTACAACGCACCAATGGCCTTCTTGAAGTTGCCTTTGCTGACGCCAAACATGCTGCTGATCAGGGTCGGATCGCTTTTGTCGCTGACGGCCAGGCTGCCGTTGTTTTCGCGCAACTTGGCGAGGATCTTCGAGTTCAGGCTGCTGGCCGCTTCCACGCCCACCGGTTGCAGGCTCAGGCTGATCTTGCCGTCACTACGGACTTCCTTGATGAAGCCCTTCTCTTCCTTGCCGGCGCGCATGAACTTGAAGATTTCGTTCTTGTGAATCAGGCCCCAGTGCTTGTTATTGATGATTGCCTTGAAGCCCATGTCGGTGGCTTCGGCTACCAACAGGTCAACTTCCTGCCCCGGGGTGTAGTTGGCAGGCGTCTTGTCCAGGTACCGATCCAGGCGCGCCGTAGCGGTAATGCGGCGGGTATGCTTGTCGAGGTAGACATGTACCACGGCGTATTCACCGGCCTGCATCTGACGCTTTTCTTCCGAATACGGCAGCAGCAGGTCTTTGGGCAGCCCCCAATCCAGGAACACCCCAATACTATTCACTTCAACAACTTTCAAACTGGCGAATTCACCGACTTGAACTTTCGGCTTTTCAGTAGTTGCGATGAGTTTGTCATCGCTATCCAGATAAACAAAAACGTTGAGCCAGTCTTCATCTTCGCTGGGAATATCTTTTGGAATATAACGATTAGGCAAGAGGATTTCACCCTCCGCGCCACCGTCCAGATATAAACCGAAGTTAGTGTGTTTAACCACTTGTAAACTGTTGTAACGCCCGACTAAAGCCATGTCCAATACCCTCATTGCGTGGCGGCATTCTACCCAGTTTTAGCGATCAGTTTCTGCGGTCAGCCCGGTGGCACCAGAAATTCCCCGCAAAGCCTTAATTTTTCTCGGTTTTGCCCTGCTCGACCGGCCGCTCGTCAGACTGAGCTGGCAATTATCCCGCCGCCTACCCTTGGCGAAACGCTGTTTTTCCCAGCCAGGTTCTTAGTTAAAACAGCGGCTTAGGGCAATATTGCAAATAACAATTTGCATTTTGTAGCCGCTCCCTCCAATGTCTTCCACCGGATATTTACCAAGCAAATATCAACTCAATCCTGTACGATGCCTGGCCAAGTTAATTTTCTACAGGTTAATGGCCGCCATGCGTGTAAAAGCATCCAACAGCAAAGCAAAGCCAGCTCCAGCCGTCGAAACCAGCGAATCGATCAACAACCAGATCGCTGCGTTCCTCAAATCCGGTGGTGAAATCCAGCAAATTGCCAAAGGTGTCAGCGGCCAGTCGTTCGGCCCGTCCAAGCAGATCACGCTGGGCAAGAAGTAATCCCCCCGCAACTGGTCCCTAAGCGCTTTGAGCTTCGAAGCGCTTGGACTGGAACCTTGTAACACCCCCGCTGCCCCCCCCCAATCTTGTAGAAATCGACGAACGGGTCACGCTGCCTGTCATTCGTCGGTATCCTTGCACGCGTCTGGATCAAGCGTTTCAGCAGGCCAAAGCCTGCGCTCGCTGTTCATGGAGTGACGCATGCGCATACCCAATTATTTATCTCTGCTGTTCGCCGGCCTGCTGGCGTGCCAGACGGTGCACGGGCAAATCTTTCAACGAGAGCTGGGGGATTTCGACCTCAAGCTCGGGACAAGCCCCAGTCGCAGCATGGCCCAAGGCCTCGTCAAGCCCTCGGCTGTCGGTTCGTTTCATGGTGGCCTGGACCTGACTCATGACAGCGGCTTCTACTTTGGCCAATGGTCGCCGAGCATGGGCATCAGCCCGGGGAAAAACCTGGAGATCGACTCGTACGCGGGCTTCAAGCAACCCTTCGACCAGGTCCTCGGCTACGAAGTGGGCGTGATCCATTACAGCTATCCCGATGTCGACACCCTCGACAGCCAGGAAGTGTTCGGCGGCCTGACCCTGCTGGGCAGCCGTTTCGGGGCAGCCTTGAGCAACGACCCGGACAAACAGAACAGCACGCTGTTTGCCGACCTGCGCGGCAACCAGCCGTTCGGCATCGGGGTCAGCATGAAATACACCACCCATCAGCTGAACACGCCGGTTTCGGTGGATGGCGGTTATGTCGGCAGCTTCACCGACTGGTCGGTAAAACTGTCCCGACCCTTCATGGGCATTGACCTCGACCTGATCTACAGCGACTCCAGCCTCAGCGGCAGCTATTGTTCAGCCTATACAGGGCAAAATAGCCAGTGCGACGCACTACTCACCCTCAAGGCCGAACGCACATTCTACTGATGGGCTGAACTGCCGGGCTCGTTCTGCGTTCACATGAGAAACAGCTCCAGAAGCCAGGCTTTCGCAAGGATTCGCCCATGTCTCGCTGGATTAAACCGCGCTGGATCAAACACATCGCCTTAGTGCTCATGTTCACCCTGGCCCTCGGCGCCTGCAGCCGAATGGACCTGGCCTATCGCAACCTCGACGTGATCATTCCCTGGACGCTCAGCGATTACCTGGACATGAACGGCGAGCAGAAAAGCTGGTTCAACGATCGTCTGAAGGAACACCTGAGCTGGCATTGCACCACGCAAATGCCGGGGTATCTCGACTGGCTGGACCGCTTGCAGGACATGATTGCGACGAATCAGGTGACCGACGCCACGCTGCAGGCGCGCACAACGGAAGCTGAAGCAGCGATTGCCGAGACGGCCCGGGAAATTACGCCATCAGCCATCGAACTGCTGCAAGGCCTGAATGACAATCAGGTCGCAGAAATGAATGAGGCCTTCGCCAAGGACCAACGCAGGCGTCAGGAAAAATACCTGAAACCGCCACTGGAGCAGCAGATCAAGCAGCGGGCCGAGCGCATGGAGAAACGCCTGAATCAATGGCTCGGACCACTCAGCATCTCCCAACAACAGCGGGTGATGGCATGGTCCACCGCCCTGGGTGACCAGTACACGCAATGGATCGCCAACCGCATCCACTGGCAGAAACAGTTCAGCGCCGCGGTGGCGCAACGCCAGACGCCACAATTCCCACAGCGAATCGAAACGCTTTTGGTGAATCGCGAAAGTTTATGGACAACGGCCTACCGCGAGGCCTTCGCCAAAACCGAAGCCCAGGCGCGGGCGCTGTTTGTGGATTTGATGGCTGAAAGTACGCCGGACCAACGAGAGCGGTTGCTGAAGAAGATTGAGGGTGTGAGGAAGGATTTCAGTGATTTAAAGTGCCTGAAGGCAGCGAAGCAGAATTGAACTCAACACAAACCCTTGCAGGAGCGAACAAGCCAGCTCCTACAAGGGCTACATGACGTTCAGGCGATCTGCGCCTTCGACGCCACCTCATCGAACGTCAGCTCATCCAACGCATCTTCCTGCTCATCCAGCACCTGCCGTGGATGGTCATTGCCCGGAATGCTGCTGTCGATGAGGCTCAGGAGGCTTGCGCCCCGAGGCGTCAAAATGTAATTCGACCCGGAGCCACCCTGCTCCTCCGGCCGTGGTTCGATATATCCGCGCTCGAGCAATAACTTTTCATACTCGCCGGCCACCGCTTTCAAGTGGTCCAGGTTTTCAGTCTGCTCACCTTCCGACGCTTTCTCAGCGGCGTACTGCTCGGCGTAGGGCCGTGGCGTGAAGCTGCTCGCACCGTTCTGTACTTCGTGCAGCAAGCGTTCAATCAAATCCCAGTTATAAGTCGTCATCCCGTTTCAACCTCCGGTACCCGTGAGTGAGGGCCTTCATAGGTTGTGACCGGCGTGGTGCGCAGCCGTTCATACGCAGCGTTTGCGGCGACCGACCGGCGGTATGTCGAATGGCGGCCCAGTCAAACGACTAGGCTGTGTAGGCCACCTCCCCAGCCCCCTGCAGGAGAAAACACCATGAACATTGAGAACCACCCCGTTGTGTCGCGGGAAGAATGGCTCGCCGCGCGCAAACAACACCTGGCTAACGAAAAGGCTTTCACCAAAGAGCGGGACAAACTCAGCGCAGAAAGGCGCGCCCTGCCCTGGGTGAAAATCGACAAGGACTACCACTTCCAGGGACCCAATGGCGAACTGAAACTCGCCGACCTGTTCGATGGCCGCAGCCAACTGGTCATTTACCATTTCATGTTCGCCGAAGGCTGGGATGAAGGCTGTCCCGGTTGCTCTTTCCTGTCCGACCACATCGACGGGGCCAACCAGCACCTGGCGCACCATGACGTCGCGGTGGTGGTGGTGTCCCATGCACCGTTCGCTGAATTCCAGGCGTTCCGGCGGCGCATGGGCTGGAAATTCGACTGGGTGTCTTCCGAAGGCTGTGATTTCAACTATGACTTCGGTGTGACCGCCCGCCCCGAAGACGTCGCCACCGGCAAGGCCACCTATAACTACGAAAAAACCGATGGCTCCGAGGAAGAACTGCCCGGACTCAGCGTGTTCTATCGCAATGAGGCCGGCGAGATTTTCCATACTTATTCGACTTATGCCCGCGGCCTGGATCTGCTGGTCGGTACCTACAACTACCTCGACCTGACGCCCAAGGGGCGCAATGAAGACGAAATCATGGATTGGGTGCGGCACCATGATCGGTATGAGGATAAGGCGACGAAGAGCTGCTGCCATGGGGGATGAGGCTGAACTTTTTCCCTGCTGCAGCCCTCAACCGGTTAACCCGCCTTAACCGGAACTGAGGCCCACAGATGAAAATCCTGCTGAAACTCACCCTCGCCACCACCCTCGCCTGCGCCCTGCCCGTCTTGGCCTGCACACCCGAGGAGGCCACCCTCAAGCGCGAGCAACTGGCCAAGGAAGTCACCAAGCTGACCGAACAGAACCCGGCCAAGGCCAAGGAAATCAACGACGAACTGCAGAAGATGGACCTGGGAACGGCCTCCAAGGACTTGCCAGACAAGTGCCAGTTGATCGATCAGCGGCTCAAGGAATTAGGCACGGCCGAGAAGAAAGCCGAAAGTTGAAGATAAAAAAACCCGGACATTGTCCGGGTTTTCATTGAGCTGACCGAGGCGCTTATTCAGCGGCCGGCGCTTCCGGCTTGCGGCGCTTGAGCGGGGCCATGCCGTCCTTGCTCACCAGGGAGTCGCTCTTGGGGCGGTTGACGCTCTTGCGTTTGGTCGGGGTCTTGGCGGCGACTTTTTTCTTGTCACCCTTGGCGTCGGTCTTTTTCTTCTTCACGCCGACTGCCTTGCCGGAGGCCTTGACCTTTTTCGGTCCGCCGTAGGTGCCCTTGACTTCCTTGATGGTGCGGCGCTCGAAGCTCTGCTTGAGGTAGCGCTCGATGCTCGACATCAGGTTCCAGTCGCCGTGGCAGATCAGCGAAATGGCCAGGCCATCGTTGCCGGCGCGCCCGGTACGGCCAATGCGGTGCACGTATTCGTCACCGCTGCGCGGCATGTCGAAGTTGATCACCAGGTCCAGGCCGTCCACGTCCAGGCCGCGAGCGGCGACGTCGGTGGCCACGAGGATTTTCACCCCGCCCTGCTTCAGACGGTCGATCGCCAGTTTGCGATCCTTCTGGTCTTTCTCGCCGTGCAGCACGAACGCCTTGTATTCCTGGGCCACCAGGCGGCCGTAGATGCGATCGGCCATGGCCCGGGTGTTGGTGAAGACGATGGCCTTCTGGTAGGTCTCGTTGGCCAGCAGCCAGTTGACGATCTGCTCTTTGTGCTGGTTGTGGTCAGCGGTGATGATTTGCTGGCGGGTGGTTTCGTTCAGCTGGCTGACCGCATTGAGCTGCAGGTGCTCAGGATTGTTCAGGACCTTGGCGATCATCTCGCGCAGGCCGGAACCACCGGTGGTGGCGGAGAACAGCATGGTCTGCTGGCGGTTGGTGCACTCGTCCACCAGGCGCTGTACGTCTTCGGCGAAACCCATGTCGAGCATGCGGTCGGCTTCGTCGAGCACCAGCACTTCGACTTCCTTGAGGTCAAGGTTGCCGGCGTTCAGTTGCTCGATCATGCGGCCCGGGGTACCGATCAGGATGTCCGGCACCTTGCGCAGCATGGCAGCCTGGACCTTGAAGTCTTCGCCGCCAGTGATCAGGCCGGACTTGATGAAGGTGAACTGCGCGAAGCGCTCAACTTCTTTCAAGGTCTGCTGGGCCAGCTCGCGGGTTGGCAGCAGGATCAAGGTCTTGATGCTGACACGGATCTTGGCCGGGCCGATCAAGCGGTTGAGGATCGGCAAAACGAATGCAGCGGTCTTGCCGCTACCGGTTTGCGCTGTCACCCGCAGGTCACGACCTTGGAGCGCCAGCGGAATAGCCGCTGCTTGCACAGGCGTTGGCTCGACAAATTTCAGCTCGGCCACGGCTTTGAGCAGGCGTTCGTGCAAGGCGAATTCGGAAAACACGGGTGCTACCTCGAAGAAATGCAAAAAAACAGCTGCATAGGGTACCGGTTTCGAGCGCTCAGGCCGAGTTTCTTTATACAAATGACGGTAAACAGTGGTTTTTTTGTTGCCCGATTTGTCCTCGAACGTAATACAAAGCGTCTTAAATGCTCTAATTGCCCCTCGTGTCCCACAGAAGAATCGTTTTAGCCCATGGATATCAAACAGCTCTGGCTCAACGCCCAAGACCTCTGGGGTGCCCTCGACCAGCATCCGCTCGTGCACGCCAGCCTGGCACTGATGGTGTTGTTGCTCATAGCCTTGGCCCTAGGACGAGTGGCGCGCTACCTGATCCTGCACGCCAGCAAAATACTCGGCCGTCAGCCGGCGCTGCACTGGATCAACGACTTGCGGCACAACAAGGTGTTCCAGCGACTGGCGCAGATAGTCCCGTCGCTGGTGATCCAGTTCGGCCTGCACCTGGTGCCGGAGCTGAACAAAACCGCGATGCTGTTTCTCGGCAACGTGGCGCTGGCGTTCACCATCCTGTTCCTGTTGCTGTCCGTCTCTGCCCTGCTCAACGCCCTGCTGGACATCTACGCGCGCACCGAGCACGCCCGCACCCGCTCGATCAAAGGTTATGTGCAGCTGGCGAAAATGGTGTTGTACGTGTTTGGCGCGATCATCATCGTCGCCACTTTGATCGACCGTTCACCGCTGTTGCTGCTGTCGGGTCTCGGTGCAATGTCGGCGGTGATCCTGTTGGTCTACAAGGACACCCTGCTGTCGTTCGTCGCCAGCGTGCAGCTGACCAGCAACGACATGCTGCGGGTCGGCGACTGGATCGAGATGCCACAGGTCGGTGCCGACGGCGATGTGGTGGACATCACGCTGCACACGGTCAAGGTGCAGAATTTCGACAAGACCATCGTCTCGATCCCGACATGGCGCCTGATGTCCGAATCTTTCAAGAACTGGCGCGGCATGCAGCAGTCCGGTGGCCGGCGGATCAAGCGCAGCCTGTTCATCGACGCCAGTGGCGTGCGGTTCATCCGCGATGACGAGGAGTTGAGGCTGTCCCAGGTGCATCTGCTCACGGACTACATCAGCCGCAAGCAGGCCGAACTCAAGGCCTGGAACGAAGCCCAGGGCAATGTTGCAGCGATGTCGGCCAATCGCCGGCGCATGACCAACATCGGCACTTTTCGCGCCTACGCGCTGGCCTATCTGAAGAGTCATCCGGAGATCCAGCCCAACATGACCTGCATGGTTCGCCAGATGCAGACCACCGCCCAGGGGATTCCGTTGGAGATCTACTGCTTCACCCGCACCACGGCCTGGGCCGATTACGAGCGGATCCAGGGGGATATTTTCGATTACTTGCTGGCGGTGTTGCCGGAGTTTGGGTTGAGCCTTTACCAACAGCCCAGCGGCACGGATCTACGCGCCGGCTTGCTGCCGGCGGTGTTGGGCGCGAGCCACATCCCCGAGCCTGAAAAACACGTCATGTAACAACACATTACCCTTGTAGGAGCGAGGCTTGCCCGCGAAGAGGGAGTGTCAGTCGACATCAATGTTGCCTGACATATCGCCTTCGCGGGCCGCTCCTACAAGGTTTCGCGTGCAGACGTCCGTTTGGCAACACCCAACCGGCTGATCCACACCGCCATCAGGATCACCGAACCACCCAGCAACAACCGTCCCAGCTCCTCATGCTGATTCCAGATCAGCAGGTTGATCAGTAACCCCACCGGTACATGCAGGTTGTTCATCACCGCCAGCGTTCCGCCATTGACCAGGCATGCGCCCTTGTTCCACCAGTACAGCCCGAGCGCGGTCGAGACCAGGCCGAGGAACAGCAGCACGCCCCATTGCAGCGCAGCTTCGGGCAGGAAATTGGATTTGCCGAACAACAGGAACGCCGGCAACGCCACCGCCAATGCGCCCAGGTAGAAATAACCGAAGCGCCGGTAATGCGGCAGGTCACTCGGATGGCGCGCGACCAGGTGTCTGTAGAGCACCTGGCCGGCGGCGTAGGTGAAGTTGGCCAGTTGCAGCAGCAGGAAACCCATGAAGAAGTCCGGGTTGATCCGGTCGTAGCGAATCACCGCCGCCCCCGCCACCGCCACCAGTGCCGCGACCAAGGCCCAGGGATTGAAGCGACGGTTCAGTGCGTCTTCGATCAGGGTCACGTGCAGCGGCGTGAGGATGGTGAACAGCAGCACCTCCGGCACCGTCAGCACACGGAAGCTCAGGTACAGGCAGACGTAGGTCACGCCAAACTGCAAGGCGCCGATCAGCAACATGCCGCGCATGAACGCCGGCTCCACGGAACGCCAGCGGGTCAGTGGGATGAACACCAGCCCCGCCAGCAGCACGCGCACCAGCACCGCGAAGTAGCTGTCGACATGCCCGGCCAGGTACTCGCCGATCAGACTGAAGGAAAACGCCTGGATAAGCGTGACAAAAAGTAGATAGCCCATGCTCGCCTCGTTTTGAATGGCGGCGAAGATAACGGGTTTTGCCGGTTATCGCGAACTGTCAAACGATACAAAAACCAAGGCAAAAAAAAGCCCGATCTCGCTAAAGCGTTCAATCGGGCTAGAGCACTCAGGAGCAACAAGTGCAAAGGGAGGTTCGATGCGCGTGCAGGCTAAGGGGTGCACGCCAGGTCACTAGATCATCCGGTGATTATCTGGCGATTAACGGCTCAGGCCACTTGAGAAAGCTTGGCGTTCGCCTGGTTCAGGCCTTTCTCCTGGAAGTCACCGCCCAGGTTCATGCCTTCGGCATGGATAAACGTTACGTCATGGATACCGATGAAGCCCATGACCTGGCGCAGGTAGGGTTCCTGGTGATCCGCAGTACTGCCGGCGTAGATCCCGCCGCGAGCGGTCAGCACATAAGCGCGCTTGCCACTGAGCAGGCCTTGCGGACCGGTTTCGGTGTACTTGAAGGTCACGCCGGCACGCAGCACATGGTCAAGCCAGGCCTTGAGGGTGCTCGGGATGGCGAAGTTGTACATCGGCGCAGCCATTACCAACACATCGGCGGCGAGCAACTCGTCGGTCAACTGGTTGGAGCGTTCCAGGGACAGTTGTTCGATGTCGCTGCGCTGATCGGCGGGCTTCATCCAGCCGCCCAGCAAATTGATGTCCAGATGGGGCACCGGGTTGACGGCCAGGTCACGAACGGTGATCTGGTCCTTCGGATGCGCGGCTTGCCACTGGGCGATGAAGGTCTGGGTCAGTTGACGGGACACCGAGTCTTGCTGACGGGCACTGCTTTCGATGATCAGAACGCGGGACATGGGCTGTAGCCTCCATCTGAGAATGCTGTAGGTCGATGGAGTGAAGGTTAAACAGCGCCATATCGATTAAAAAGCGCAAATAATTGCTATAACCGATCAATAAATTCGTTTATAAGCGGAGCATCAGCAATGAGCGTGCTCCGCTGAAGGTCATTTCGGCTTGCAGGTCATGGTGATGTACAGCTTGATGATCTTGCGGTTGAACTTGGCGGAAAGATCGGCACTTTTGCCGGCGTCGAGATTGATCCTGCGGGTCTTCGGCGATTCAGGACCGTTGCGAAACACCACCGCGCATTCGGCGGCGACGTCGCCGTAGTTGTTCACGGTGATCGAACCCATGTCGTAATCGGAGGCGTAGGTGGTGTAGTCGATCTTCAGTCCATTGAGCTCTTTCTGTACGTCGATCGGGTAAGCAAACGCAGTCAGCGGCAGCATTGCCAGTACCAAAAAACCGATTTTTTTCATTCAGCAGTCTCCAATTAGAACTGCGCAGCTTAGGACAAGAGGAGCCCATCATGAAAGCGCCCCGCGTGACCCTTGATCAATGGCGAACGCTTCAGGCCGTGGTCGACCACGGTGGCTTCGCCCAGGCAGCCGAGGCGTTGCATCGCTCGCAATCGTCGGTCAGCTACACCGTGGCGCGCATGCAAGACCAGCTCGGCGTGCCATTGTTGCGCATCGACGGGCGCAAAGCGGTCCTCACCGAAGCTGGCGGCGTGTTGTTGCGCCGCTCCCGTCAACTGGTGAAACAGGCCAGTCAGCTCGAAGACCTGGCCCATCACATGGAGCAGGGCTGGGAAGCCGAAGTGCGCCTGGTGGTCGATGCCGCCTACCCGAGCGCCCGGCTGGTCCGTGCGCTGACCGCGTTCATGCCGCAAAGCCGTGGCTGCCGCGTGCGCCTGCGTGAGGAGGTGTTATCGGGGGTGGAAGAGGTACTGCTCGAAGGCGTTGCCGACCTGGCCATCAGCAGTTTCAGCATTCCCGGTTTCCTGGGCGCGGAACTGAGCGACGTCGAGTTCGTTGCGGTCGCCCATCCGGAACACCCCTTGCACCGGCTCAATCGCGAACTGAATTTCCAGGACCTGGAAAGCCAGCTGCAAGTGGTCATCCGCGACTCCGGTCGCCAGCAGCCCCGGGACGTCGGCTGGCTCGGTGCCGAACAACGCTGGACCGTCGGCAGCCTGGCTACCGCCGCCACTTTCGTCGGCAGCGGCCTGGGCTTCGCCTGGCTGCCAAGGCACATGATTGAACGGGAACTCAAGGAAGGTACGCTCAAGCTGCTACCTTTGGACCAGGGCGGCAGCCGTAACCCGAGTTTTTACCTGTACTCGAACAAGGACAAACCGCTCGGCCCGGCGACGCAGATTCTGATCGAGTTACTGCGCACGTTCGACACCGCCCCCCTGGATGCACCGTTCGCCGCCCCAGAACAAGCCTGACACGGAGGTAACGCATGGCCTATTTCGAACACGAAGGTTGCAACCTGCACTATGAGGAATATGGCCAGGGCACGCCGTTGCTGCTGGTCCACGGCCTGGGGTCCAGTACCCTGGACTGGGAGGAACAGATCCCGACGCTGGCCACCCGTTACCGGGTGATCGTCCCGGATGTACGCGGCCACGGTCGCTCCGACAAACCCCGCGAGCGCTACAGCATCGCCGGTTTCAGCGCCGACCTTGTGGCGCTGATCGAGCACCTGAACCTGGGACCGGTCCATTACGTCGGGCTGTCCATGGGCGGCATGATCGGCTTTCAACTGGGCGTGGATCAACCGCAGTTGCTCAAGAGCCTGTGCATCGTCAATAGCGCACCGCAGGTCAAGTTGCGCAGCCGCGACGACTACTGGCAGTGGTTCAAACGCTGGAGCCTGATGCATGTACTCAGTCTTCACACCATTGGCAAAGCCCTGGGTAGCAAACTGTTCCCCAAACCCGAGCAGGCGCAATTACGAGAAAAAATGGCCGAACGCTGGGCAAAAAACGACAAACATGCTTATCTCGCCAGCTTCAATGCCATTGTTGGCTGGGGGGTTCAGGAACGACTATCGAGAGTGTCCTGTCCAACCCTCATCGTCAGCGCCGACCGTGACTACACACCGGTTGCACTGAAGGAAAACTACGTAAGACTGCTGCCCAATGCGCGGCTGGCAGTGATCGCAGACTCGCGTCACGCCACCCCGCTGGACCAGCCCGAACGCTTCAACCAGACACTGCTCGAGTTTCTTGCCGCAGTCGATACCACCACACTCAGGATCACTGACCCATGCTGAAAAAAATCGCCCTCGCCGCTGGCTCCGTTCTATTCGCCGCCAACCTGATGGCGGCAACGCCTGCCAAGGCGCCGCACGTTCTACTGGAGACCACCAACGGCCAGATCGAAATCGAACTGGACCCGGTCAAGGCCCCGATCAGTACCAAGAACTTCCTTGAGTACGTCGATAGCGGCTTCTACAACAACACCATTTTCCACCGCGTGATTCCGGGCTTCATGGTCCAGGGCGGTGGTTTCACTCAGCAAATGCAGCAAAAAGAGACCAAGGCACCGATCAAGAACGAGCACAAGAACGGCCTGGTCAACGTGCGTGGCACCTTGTCCATGGCCCGTACCTCGGTGCCAGACTCGGCCACCAGCCAGTTCTTCATCAACGTCAAGGACAACGATTTCCTCGACCAGGGTGATGGTTATGCGGTATTTGGCAAAGTGGTCAAGGGCATGGACGTCGTGGACATCATCGTCAATTCGCCAACCACCGTGCGCAGCGGCATGAAGGATGTACCCGCAGACCCTGTGTTCATCAAGTCGGCCAAGCGCATCGACTGAGACTAAGCTGGACAAGGATGTCCGAGCCGTTGCCGGTGTTCGCCGGCAACGCTCAAACCGTTGAAGGAGAGCCCGTTCGCGGGCGAATAACCGATGCTTTATCGCCGCTTTGAAAAACTGATCGACGTGTTTCGCGACGCCCCGACGGCCGCACCGCCGGATCGCGTATTACCGTTCTATACCTACTACCTCAAGCAGGTCTGGCCCAGCTTCGCCGCCCTGCTGCTCGTCGGCCTGGTTGGCGCCCTGATCGAAGTGGCGCTGTTCAGCTACCTGAGCCGCATCATCGACCTGGCCCAGGGCACGCCCAACGCCGACTTTTTCAAGGAACACGGCCTTGAACTGACCTGGATGATGGTGGTGGCGCTGGTCCTGCGCCCGGTGTTCGTCGGCCTGCATGACCTGCTGGTGCACCAGACTCTCAGCCCCAGCATGACCAGCCTGATCCGCTGGCAAAACCACAGCTACGTGCTCAAGCAGAGCCTGAATTTTTTCCAGAACGACTTCGCCGGGCGCATCGCCCAACGCATCATGCAGACCGGCAACTCCCTGCGCGATTCGGCGGTGCAGGCGGTGGATGCGCTGTGGCATGTGCTGATCTATGCCATCAGCTCGCTGGTGCTGTTCGCCGAAGCCGACTGGCGCCTGATGATCCCGCTGCTGACCTGGATCATCGCTTTCATCAGCGCACTCTATTACTTCGTGCCACGGGTCAAGGATCGCTCGGTGGTGGCCTCCGATGCGCGCTCCAAACTCATGGGACGGATCGTCGATGGCTACACCAACATCACCACCCTGAAACTGTTTGCCCACACCAACTTCGAGCAGCAATACGCCCGCGAAGCGATCAAGGAGCAAACCGAAAAAGCCCAGTTGGCCGGTCGCGTCGTCACCAGCATGGACGTGGTCATCACCAGCATGAACGGTCTGTTGATCGTCAGCACCACCGGCCTGGCCCTGTGGCTGTGGACGCAGTCGCTGATCAGCGTAGGCGCCATTGCCCTGGCCACCGGACTGGTGATCCGTATCGTCAACATGTCGGGCTGGATCATGTGGGTGGTCACCGGCATCTTCGAAAACATCGGCATGGTCCAGGACGGCCTGCAAAGCATTTCCCAACCGGTCAGCGTCACCGACCGTGACCAGGCCAAACCGCTGGCGGTGGCCCGTGGCGAAGTGCGTTTCGAAAATGTCGATTTCCACTATGGAAAGCAGAGCGGGATCATCGGCGGGCTCAACCTGACGATCAAACCCGGCGAGAAGATCGGCCTGATCGGTCCGTCCGGCGCGGGCAAGTCGACCCTGGTCAATCTGCTGCTGCGCCTCTACGACGTCGAGGGCGGGCGCATCCTCATCGACGGCCAGGACATCGCCGACGTCAGCCAGGAAAGCCTGCGCGAACGCATCGGCATGATCACCCAGGACACGTCCCTGCTGCATCGCTCGATCCGCGACAACCTGCTTTACGGCAAGCCCGACGCCACTGATGCCGAACTCTGGGAAGCGGTGCACAAGGCCCGGGCCGACGGCTTCATTCCCACCCTGTCGGACGCCGAAGGCCGCAGCGGTTTCGATGCCCATGTCGGGGAACGCGGGGTGAAGCTTTCCGGTGGCCAGCGCCAGCGCATCGCCATCGCCCGCGTACTGCTCAAGGACGCGCCGATCCTGATCATGGACGAGGCCACGTCGGCACTGGACTCGGAAGTCGAAGCGGCCATCCAGGAAAGTCTCGAAACCCTGATGCAAGGCAAAACCGTGATTGCCATCGCCCACCGGCTCTCGACCATCGCCCGGATGGACCGTCTGGTGGTGCTGGAAAACGGCAAGATCGCCGAAACCGGCAGCCACGCCGAACTGCTGGCCCATGGCGGTTTGTATGCGCGGTTGTGGCAGCACCAGACAGGGGGTTTTGTCGGGATCGATTAGGCCTTTTACCGATAAAAGACCGCCACGCTCCTCACCACGGGCGCTGGCGGTTTTTTTATGCGTACTGGAACTTTGGAAAAACAGTGCTGTACTCAGCCAAGGTTCTGGAGGTGGTTTTGCAGTCCATCTGCTGGATGCACAACGCAGCGAAATCTCGAAAGGACACTCTCTCATGTCTCTGTTCAAACGTTCCGCTACAGAGTTGGTAGGTACCTTCTGGCTGGTGTTGGGTGGTTGCGGCAGTGCGGTGCTGGCTGCGGCTTTCCCGGATGTCGGTATCGGTTTGCTGGGGGTTTCCCTGGCGTTTGGCTTGACGGTGCTGACCATGGCCTTCGCCATTGGCCACATTTCCGGCTGCCACCTCAATCCGGCGGTGTCGCTGGGGTTGGTGGTCGGCGGACGGTTTCCGGCCAGTGAACTGCCGGCCTACATCATCGCCCAGGTGCTTGGCGCGGTCATCGCGGCCGCCCTGCTGTACTTCATTGCCAGCGGCAAGCCCGGTTTCGAACTGGCGTCAGGCCTGGCATCCAACGGCTTCGGCGAACACTCCCCCGGTGGCTATTCGATGGCGGCGGGCTTTGTCTGTGAGTTGGTGATGACCGCCATGTTCATCCTGATCATCCTTGGCGCCACCGACAACCGTGCGCCAGCGGGGCTTGCGCCGATTGCCATTGGCCTGGCGCTGACCCTGATCCACCTGATCTCGATCCCGGTCACCAATACCTCGGTCAACCCGGCACGCAGCACCGGCCCCGCGCTGATCGTTGGCGGCTGGGCCATTCAGCAACTGTGGATGTTCTGGGTCGCGCCGCTGCTCGGTGCGGTCGTCGGCGGCGTGCTGTATCGCTTCCTCGGCAAGGAAAACAGCTGACCGACAGTACGGCGAAGATCAGCCTTGCCGGTAAGGCAAGGCGGTCTTCGCCTCATCCGCGTAGGCCAATACGCCAATCCGCTCTTGCTGCAGAAAGTCCTTCACGGCCGCTTTCAAGCCCGGATGGCGCAAGTAATGCCAGGAGTGCGTGATGACCGGTTCGAAACCGCGAATCAACTTGTGCTCGCCCTGCGCGCCGGCATCGAAACGCGCAAAGCCATTGGCAATCGCGTAGTCCATGCCCTGGTAGAAGCACGTTTCGAAGTGCAACCTATCGAATTCCGCCAGGCAGCCCCAATAGCGCCCGTAAAAACTGTCACCGCCGACCAGGCTGAACGCCATTGCCACGGGACGCGAGCCTTGCCTGGCCAATACCACCCGAATCGATTGCGGCATGCGCTCGGCCAGCAGGCTGAAAAACGCCCGCGTCAGGTAGGGCCTTTGCCGGCGCACGGCGTAGGTATTGGCATAGCAGGCGTAGACGAAATCCCACAGCGACTCGGTCAATTCCCAGCCTTCGAGCCATTCAAAATCGATACCCTGCCCCGCCACTTGCTCGCGTTCCTTGCGCATCTGCTTGCGTTTGCGCGAACTCAGGGCGTCGAGAAAATCCTGGAAATCCCGATAGCCACGGTTTTGCCAGTGGTACTGACAACCGATGCGCTGCAACCACCCCGGTTGTTCGGCCAGCGCGGCGTCGGTGAACGGGTCAGTGAAGTTGATGTGGGCACTGGAGAGTTGTTCGATCTCAAGATAGCCCGGCAGACTCTTGAGTAATTCGAAACCGTCCTCCACCCGGCTCGCCAGCAAGCGCGGGCCGCTGACCGGGCTGAACGGCACGGCCGTCAGCAGCTTGGGGTAGTAATCGATGCCCGCGCGTTCGCAAGCATCGGCCCAAGCGTGATCGAACACGTATTCGCCATAGGAATGCCATTTGCGGTAGCTGGGTAACGCCGCGATCAGTCGATCACCGTCCATGTGCAATAAATGCTCGGGTTGCCAACCGGAATGAGGCCCGACGCTGCCGCTGTCTTCCAGCGCGCCGAGAAACCCGTGACGCAGGAATGGCTGATTTTCGGGTACCAGCGCGTCCCAGGTTTGCGGGTTGATCTCGGACAGACTTTGCAGGCGTTGCAACGGCATCACCATCCTCACTCTTCATGGTGTGAAAGCCTGGCGAGTATCGCCTATCGGTGTGCATTGCACACGTTCAATTCGACCATGGCGCTCTGGATCAAGGGTCCGCAAAGGTTTGGCATCGTCACAGACATGCCATCACTCTGCCACTGCCTTGTCATAAACCATCGCGATACTGGCGCCTGTTTTTAGAGCGCCGGGTTATATCCGGCCACTGTTTTCCGTCCACCCCATGGTCGGTTGTGCCCAGGATGGTCCAGCCATCCACTCTCATCTTCGGAGATTGATATGCGTCTTGCTTCCACGAAAACTGCGGCGGCCTTGTGTGGCGGCCTGTTGCTGGCCATGAGTGTTCCTGCCAGCGCCGCAGTCGACGCCAAACTGCTCGACATGCTCAGGGCTAACGGTTCGATTACCAACGCCCAATACAGCGAATTGCAAGCCGAGTTGGCAAGGGATCAGAAGGAGCAGCAAATCGCTCGTCAGGCCCAGCAAGAGACCAACGAGCAGATCGCGGCCACCGCGAAGAAAACCAATGAGCTGAGCACCTTCGACCAGAAGCTGGCGTGGGCGGCCAAGACCCAATTCAAGGGCGACGTGCGTTTCCGTCAGGAAAACGTCCACAACGATGGCGTTCCCAACAACAAGGACCAGGATCGTCAGCGCATTCGTGCCCGCTTGGGTGCGTTCAGCGAGATCAACCCACAGGTGGACACCGGCATCCGTATTGCCACCGGCAGCAACGACGATGCTCGTTCCACCAATCAGGACCTGAACAACTACTTCGACAAGAAGCAGATCTGGCTGGACCTGGGCTATGTCGACTACCACCCCGACGCCATCAAGAACCTGCACGTGATCGGCGGCAAGATGCTGCAGCCGTGGGTGAGCATGGGCGACATCATCTGGGATAGCGACATCAACCCCGAAGGCCTGGCCCTGACTTACAAGTATCCGCTGGGCAATACCGAACTGTTCGGCAGTGCCGGTCACTACACGCTCAAGGACAACGTCGATGGCGAGGGCGTGCAGTTCAAGCATGACTTGCGCCTGTACGCTGGCCAGTTGGGTGCGCGTTTCGCCATTACCGACAACCTGAAATTGACCGTCGGCGGCAGCCTCTACAACTACGACAACGACGAAGACAGCACCTGCACCGCCACCACCACGCCATGCGCACTGGCGGTCAATGGTAACAGCCCGGGCGAAGAGTTCCGCCTGTGGGAAGGTTTCAGCCAGATCGACATCGGCGGCCTGCCAATGCCGCTGTCGCTGTACGGCCAGTACGTGCACAACGCCGAAGCCAGCAACAATCAGGACACTGGCTGGCTGGCCGGCGTCAAGACCAAGATCTATGGCTTCGGCCTGGACTACAACTATCGCGACGTGCAGCAGAACGCAGTGGTGGGTGCCTTCACCGACTCCGACTTCGCCAACGGCTTCACCGGTTCGCGCGGCAGCAAGCTGAAAGTCAGCTACGAGCTGGACAAGAACTTCACCCTGGGGGCGACGTACTTCATGGCGACTTCCGACTACACCAACGCCAGCGTCAACCTGAAAGACTCCGACATCAACACCCTGCAACTGGATGCCGAAGCGAAGTTCTGATGCTCCCGCTACACGACTCCGGCACGGATGCCTGAGCCCCTTTACAGCCTGGCGTTGATCTATCGGTCCCCATCATCCTCCGATAGTTCAGCGCCGGGCTGTTTCTATTGGTGCACAAAAAAAGATCGCAGGCTGCGCCAACTCCTGCAGGGTTATGTAGTCCCCTGCAGGAGCTGACGCAGGCTGCGATCTTTCCAGCTACAGCGAAAAATCAGCGCTTGCGCAGCAGCACGCTACCAATCGAGTAACCGGCACCGAACGAGCTGAGCACCGCCAGCGAGCCGGCGGCCAGGTCGTCCTGGTTTTTGTGGAACGCAATCACCGAACCTGCCGAACTGGTGTTGGCATAGGTATCGAGAATCACCGGTGCTTCCTGCTCGGTAGCTTCACGCCCCAGCAGCTTCCTGACGATCAGGTGGTTCATGCTGAGGTTGGCCTGGTGCAGCCAGAAGCGCTTCACGTCGTGGACGTTGAGTTGATTCTCTTCCAGGTGCGCAGCGATCAGCTCGGCGACCATCGGGCAGACTTCCTTGAACACCTTGCGGCCTTCCTGCACGAACAGTTTGTCCTTGGCACCGATGCCCTCTTCCGCGGCGCGGTTGAGGAAGCCGAAGTTGTTGCGGATGTTGTTGGAGAACTGGGTCAGCAGTTTGGTGCTGACAATGTCGAACTGGTAACGGGAGGTAGCGAGGTCAGCGCGCTCGATGATCACCGCGGTCGCGGCATCGCCGAAGATGAAGTGACTGTCGCGGTCGCGGAAGTTCAGGTGACCGGTGCAGACTTCCGGGTTGACCATCAGTATCGCCCGGGCCTGGCCCAACTGGACGCTGTTGGCCGCGGCCTGGATGCCGAAGGTGGCCGAGGAGCACGCCACATTCATGTCGAAACCGAAACCCTGGATACCCAGCGCTGCCTGGACTTCGATGGCGATGGCAGGATAGGCGCGTTGCAGGTTGGAGCAGGCGACGATCACGCCGTCGATGTCAGCGGCGGTTTTGCCGGCGCGCTGCAAGGCTTGTTCGGCAGCGCCAATGGCCATCTGGCAGAGCACCGACCATTCGTCGTTGGAACGCTCCGGCAAGCGTGGCGCCATGCGTTGCGGGTCGAGAATGCCTTCCTTGTCCATGACAAAGCGACTTTTGATACCAGAGGCTTTTTCGATGAACGCTGCGCTGGACTCGGTCAACGCCTCGACTTCACCGCGAGCAATGGCTTGGGCGTTGTCGGCGTTGAATTGAGCGACATAAGCATTGAAAGACTGCACCAGCTCTTCGTTGGAGATGCTGTTGGCCGGGGTGTACAGGCCGGTGCCGCTGATGACGACGTTATGCATGGTCGTGTCTCTAATCTGTTCAGGCAGAAAGCATTGGTACAAGCGTACCAATGCACAAAGGGTCTATTCCCATCCGGGTACGCAAACCTGGCATCGCTTTATTCCGACCTGCCCGCGGCGGCGAAGGCTCAAAACCGCGGGGCCGGCGTTTATAGGCGCGAAGTTTGCCATAAACCTAGGGTTTTGGCGCCTTTTTGCTGGATAACCCACCTGTTAGAGACACTACAGCAACCTGTGGGAGCGAGCCTGCTCGCGAAGGGGCCATCAAACTCAACATCAATGGTGACTGACACACCGCTTTCGCGAGCAGGCTCGCTCCCACAGAGGATCAGGGTTCGACCTGGCTCCATTGCTTGCTCAGGCGCTTGTCGGAGATCGGCACCTTGGTCCCCAACTGCTGGGCAAACAGTGAAACCCGGTACTCCTCCAGCCACCAGCGGTACAACTCCAGCTGCGGATCGCGCTTGCCTTCCTGGGCGTGTTTGTTGGCGCGGGTCTGGTATTGCGTCCAGAGGCCGGACAACTCGCCGCTCCAGACCCGGTCCCGTTGTACCTGGGCGCCGATTTTTTCGAAACGCTGTTCGATGGCCTTGAGGTAGCGCGGCAGTTCCTTGAGCCACTGCATCGGCGTTTCCCGGACAAACCCCGGATACACCAGATGGCTGAGCTGCTGCTTGATGTCGTTCAAGGCCACGGCTTGCGCCAGGTCGATCTTGCCCTTGAAGCGTTTTTGCAGACCGTGCCAGTGCTTGAGGATTTCCAGGGTCAGCCTGGCCACGCGTTCGGCATGTTCGGTCCAGGCGCCGCGCTTGCGTTCGGCCAACGAAGCCAGCCCGGCACCATCGCGTGGCAGCGGGTCTTCACCGTCGAGAATGCAGCTGTCGAGGCTGGCCAGCAGAATGTCTTCGACCAGCGCATCGACACGGCCCATGTCGCGATACAGCAGGCCCAGTTCGGTCAGACCCGGCAGCTTGCCGCGCAGGAACTTCGCCGGCTCCGCCAGTTGCTGCATCAGCAGGCGCTGCAAGGCGCGGCGATGCTGGAACTCGGCTTCGGCGGGGGTCGAGAAACGTCCTTCCTTGACCGTTCCCGCCTCTTCCACCAGCGCCGGATAGACCGTCATCGACAAGCCGGCGATCTTCTGTTGGGTTTTCTCCGCCACGGCGGCAAACACTTTCGGCTCCACCGGCTGCTGGCTTTTCGCGGTTTGCGGCACGGCCAGGGCGGCCTGGCTGGCTTCGGCGAAACGCGCGGTCAGTTCGGCCAGGTCGCGCCCTTCACCGAGGAACTTGCCCTGAGCGTCGACGATCTCCAGGTTCATCCGCAGATGGCTTTCGACCTGCTGCGCCGCCTCGCTCCAGGCTTCATCGCTGACCCGAGCGCCGGTCATGCGCAGCAGCTCGCGACCCAAGGCCTGGGGCAACGAGCCTTCGGCGAAGGTCATGCGCTGCAACGCGGCCTTGACGAAGTCCGGCACCGGCACGAAATTCTTGCGCAAAGCCTTGGGCAGGTTGCGCACCAAGGCAATGCACTTGGCTTCGATCAGCCCCGGCACCAGCCATTCCAGGCGTTCCGGCGGCAGCATCGGCAACAACGGCGCCGGCACACGCAGGGTCACGCCGTCGCGCGGGTGGTTCGGTTCGAAGTGGTAGCTGAGAGCCAATTCCAGGTCGCCGATGTGCAGCGTGTCCGGGTAATGCAGGGCGGTGACTTCACTGGCTTCGCGGGCCAGCACGTCCTCTTCGCGCATGATCAGCAGTTGCGGGTCTTTCTGACTGTTGATCCGGTACCAGCTGTCGAACGTCGCGGTCTGGTGAATCTCTGCCGGCAACCGCGCATCGTAGAAGGCATACAGGGTTTCTTCGTCAGCGAGAATGTCGCGACGGCGGGCTTTGGCTTCCAGTTCGTCGAGCTGTTCCAGCAACTGCTTGTTGGCCGTCAGGCACTTGGCTTTCGACTGAATCTCGCCACGCACCAGTGCTTCGCGGATGAACAATTCGCGGGACACCACCGGATCGACCGGGCCGTAATGCACCGGCCGACGGCCGACCACGATCAGCCCGAACAGGGTGATCTGCTCGAAGGCCACGACTTGGCCACGCTTCTTCTCCCAATGGGGTTCGAAGTGGTTTTTCTTGATCAGGTGCCCGGCCAGCGGCTCTATCCAGTCGGCATCGATCTTGGCCACCATCCGTGCATACAGCTTGGTGGTTTCCACCAGTTCAGCGGTCATCAGCCACTGCGGGCGTTTCTTGCCGATGCCCGAGGACGGGTGAATCCAGAAACGCCGCTGACGCGCGCCGAGGTAATCGCCATCTTCGGTTTTCTGGCCGATCTGGCTGAGCAACCCCACCAGCACCGCTTTGTGCAGTTTCGGGTAATCCGCCGGCTCTTTATTGAGGCTCAGCTGCATGTCGCGGCAGATCAGGCTCAATTGGCGATGGGAGTCGCGCCATTCGCGCAGGCGCAGGTAATTCAGGAAATTCTTGCGGCACCAGTTGCGCAGCGGGCTGGCGGTCAGCGCCTGGCGCTGCTCTTCGAAACCGCGCCAAAGGTTGACCAGCCCGGCGAAGTCCGAATCGGCATCTTTCCATTGTGCGTGAGCCTGATCCGCCGCTTGCTGGCGCTCCGGCGGACGTTCGCGCGGGTCCTGGATCGACATGGCACTGGCGACGATCAGCACTTCCTGCAGGCTGCCGAGCTTGGCCGCTTCGAGCAGCATGCGGCCCATGCGCGGGTCCACCGGCAGCCGCGCCAGTTGGCGACCAAGCGGGGTCAGCTGACTGTTGCGGTCCACCGCCGAGAGTTCTTGCAGCAGGTTGTAGCCGTCGCTGATCGCCTTGCCATCCGGCGGCTCGATGAATGGGAAAGCGCTGACCTCGCCGAGGCGCAGGTGCAGCATCTGCAAGATTACGGCGGCGAGGTTGGTGCGCAGGATTTCCGGATCGGTGAATTCCGGCCGCCCGAGAAAATCTTCTTCGCTGTACAGGCGCACGCAGATGCCCGGCTCGACCCGTCCGCAGCGACCTTTACGCTGGTTGGCGCTGGCTTGGGATATCGCTTCGATGGGCAGGCGCTGGACCTTGGCGCGGTAGCTGTAGCGACTGATGCGCGCGGTGCCGCTGTCGATCACGTAACGGATGCCCGGCACGGTCAGCGAGGTTTCCGCGACGTTGGTTGCCAGCACCACGCGACGACCCGGGTGCGACTGGAAGATCCGCTGCTGTTCGGCCGGCGACAGGCGTGCGTACAACGGCAGGATCTCGGTGTGCTTGAGCTGGGCCTTGCGCAGCATGTCGGCGGCGTCGCGAATCTCGCGCTCGCCGGGCAGGAACACCAGCACGTCACCGGGGCTGCGGCGTTCGCTGCGCTCATAGGCGGCGATTTCGTCGAGGGTGGCGAGAATCGCCTGATCCACCGTCAGGTCGTCCTCGACACGGTTGCCTTCCTCGTCCTGCTCCAGGGTCAGCGGGCGATACCACGTGTCCACCGGGAAGGTGCGACCGGAGACTTCGACAATCGGCGCATCGTCGAAATGTTTGGAGAAGCGCTCCAGGTCGATGGTCGCCGATGTAATGATGACTTTCAGGTCCGGGCGGCGCGGCAGCAGGGTTTTCAGGTAGCCGAGCAGAAAATCGATGTTGAGGCTGCGTTCGTGGGCTTCGTCGACGATGATCGTGTCGTAGCGTTCCAGGTAGCGGTCGTTCTGGGTTTCCGCCAGCAGGATGCCGTCGGTCATCAACTTGACCAGGGTGTTGGCATCGCTCTGATCCTCGAACCGCACCTGATAGCCGACCAGCGCGCCCAACGGCGTGCCGAGTTCTTCGGCAACCCGGGCGGCCACACTGCGTGCGGCAATTCGGCGCGGCTGGGTGTGGCCGATCAGGCCATGCTGGCCGCGGCCGATTTCCAGGCAGATCTTCGGCAACTGAGTGGTTTTACCCGATCCGGTTTCGCCAGCAATGATCAGCACCTGGTGCTTGAGCAGGGCCTCTTTGATTTCGTCACGCTTGGCGGCGATCGGCAGGCTGTCGTCATAACGAATCACCGGCAGGCTGGCGCGGCGGGCCAGCACCTGGTCACAGGACGCCTGCATCCGCGCGACCCACTGGGCCAGCTTGGCCTCGTCGGGTTTCTTGCGCAGCTCAAGCAACTGCCGCCGCAGCCGGTGGCGGTCGGCAAGCATGGCGTGATCGAGGTTTTTCAGCAGTTTGTCGATGGAGGGCGATTCGTCGGTCATCGGGTACGCAATTCAGTCGTCTAGTGGCGCAGGTTGGCGATTGTCGCAGATTTGCACCGCCGTGTGATCGTTGCCACGCTCTGCGCCCGCGCTAGGGACGCGGAGCGTCCCGGGCTGCATTCCCACGCAGAGCGTGGGAATGATCAGAATGTCACTCGGTATCATGGCCTTTGCGGCGGTACGGGAACACATCGATCACCTTCCCCGCCCGGATCGCCTCTTGCAGGCTTTTCCAGTAGTCGGCGTTGTACAACTCGCCATGCAGTTGATCGAACAACTTGCGCTGCCCCGAATCGGCAAACAGGAACGGCGGAAATTCTTCAGGGAACACATCCAGCGGTCCGATCGAATACCAGGGCTCGGACGCCATTTCGTCTTCCGGTGTACGCGGCTCGGGAATGTGGCGGAAGTTGGCCTCGGTCAGGAAGCAGATCTCGTCGTAGTCGTAGAACACCACGCGACCGTGACGGGTAACGCCGAAGTTCTTCAGCAACATGTCACCGGGGAAGATGTTCGCCGCCGCCAGTTGCTTGATCGCCAGGCCGTAATCTTCCAGGGCCTCGCGCACCTGCGCGTCGTTGGCGTGTTCCAGGTACAGGTTCAGCGGCGTCATGCGCCGCTCGGTCCAGCAGTGACGGATAAGCACGGTGTCGCCTTCCACCGACACCGTGGACGGCGCGACGTCCAGCAGTTCTTCCAGGCACGCCGGGTCGAACTTGCCCAGCGGGAAGCGGAAGTCGGCGAACTCCTGGGTGTCAGCCATGCGCCCGACCCGGTCGACGCTCTTCACCAGCCGGTATTTCTCGATCACCGTGGCGCGGTCGACGTTTTTCGACGGCGAGAAGCGGTCCTTGATGATTTTGAACACCGTGTTGAACCCCGGCAGGGTAAACACGCTCATGACCATGCCGCGCACGCCGGGGGCCATGATGAACTGGTCGTCGGTGTTGGCCAGGTGGTTGATCAGCGCCCTGTAGAACTCGGATTTGCCGTGCTTGTAGAAACCGATCGAGGTGTACAGCTCGGCGATGTGCTTGCCCGGCAGGATGCGTTTGAGGAAGCCGATGAACTCCGCCGGCACCGGCACATCGACCATGAAATACGAACGGGTGAACGAGAAGATGATCGACACGTCCGCTTCGTCGGTGATCAACGCATCAATCTGGATGCCGCGCCCCTCGAGGTGCAGCAGCGGGATTGCCAGCGGCCATTGCTCATCGGCGGTGTAGATGCGCCCCACCAGGTAGGCGCCTTTGTTGCGGTAGAGCACCGAGGAAAACAGCTCGACACTGAGCTCCGGGTCCTTGCAGACCCAGTCCGGCAGGTTCTCGCGCAGTTGCGCTTCAAGGCGGCGCAGGTCGCCGGGCAGGTCGGCGTATTCCTCGCTGAAGCGATAATCGGCAAAAATGCTCGCCAGCATGCCCGCCAGCTGGCCCTGGGGTTTGTAGGTGCGGGTTTGCGCGGCGCGAGCCCGGCGCAGACTCGGCCGGGTGGTGTGGATGAACATGCAGCCGTCGCTGATCAGGTCATGGCTGAACAGCCCGCAGAAAATCGAGTTGTACCAGGTCTCGGACAATTCATCGTCGAAGCGCAGGTCGATCAAGGCAATGTACGCGCTCTTGACCAGCGGCCAGCAACTGACGTCCAGGGTGTCACTGTCGAACGCGATGCGCAGCCGCTCCACCGTCTCGCTGACTTTTTCTTCGTAGAGATTGATCCGCGCGGCCGACGCGACCTGCGTCTCCTGCCACTGTGCCTGCTCGAAGCGGGCCCGCGCGCCGTCGGTGATCTGCCGGAAATGCTCGCGGTAATCGTCAAAGCCATCGAGGATCATTCGGGCGATATCGGCGGCTGGCCATTGCTGCGGCATGGTGAGACCTCTGCGGGAATTCGTGAGCCCTGAGCTTAGCCAGTGAAGCGGGTGCAGGAGAAGTGTAATTTTGCGCCCGGGTTATTTGCCCGTTTTCCGGTTGCCATCGATCAGCCGCTCGGCAACACTCTCGTCCCCATCAGGAAGGAGAACGCTGTGAACCCCGTCGATATTGTCCGTTTACTGTCACTGGCGGCCATCTGGGGTGCGAGCTTTCTGTTCATGCGCATCATCGCCCCGGTGATCGGCACGATTCCCACGGCGTTTTTCCGCGTCTCGATTGCCGCTACCGGCCTGTTGCTGATCCTTGGGCTGATGCGCATCAGCTGGGATTTCAAGGGCAAACTCAAGACCGTGATGCTACTCGGGGTGATCAACTCGGGGATTCCGGCCACCCTGTACTCCGTGGCCGCCCAGGTGCTGCCCGCCGGGTATTCGGCCATTTTCAATGCGACCACGCCGCTGATGGGCGTGCTGATCGGCGGGATGTTCTTCCATGAACGGCTCACCGCCGCCAAGCTCGGCGGGGTATTCCTTGGCTTGTTCGGTGTTGGCGTACTGACGCGCGCAGGCCCCGTGGCGTTCGACCTGCAATTGCTGATGGGCGCCCTCGCCTGCCTGCTCGCCACCACCTGTTACGGCTTCGCCGGGTTCCTTGCCCGCCGCTGGCTGGATCAGGCCGGTGGCCTCGACAGCCGTTTGTCTGCGCTGGGCAGCATGCTCGGGGCGACGTTGTTTCTGTTGCCGCTGTTCGGCTATAGCGTGATCAGTCAGCCGCCGGCCAGCTGGGGTGGCTGGGATGTCTGGTTGTCGTTGCTGGGATTGGGGCTGGTGTGTACCGCGCTGGCGTACATCGTTTACTTCCGTTTGCTCAGCTCGGTCGGGCCAGTGAGGTCGATGACCACGACTTTCCTGATCCCGCCGTTCGGGGTGTTGTGGGGCGCGATGTTGCTGGATGAGCCGTTGTCGATGGCGCACATCTATGGCGGGGTGTTGATTGCGGCAGCGTTGTGGTTGGTGTTGAAGCCGGCTGCGGTGAAACCGGGCTTGGTGGCTGGCCGGTAGGATTGTTGCGTTTTGGATGAAGCCTTCGCGAGCAGGCTCGCTCCCACATTTGATCCGGGTGTTCACACATCATGTGTTCACCGAAGATCCCTTGTGGGAGCGAGCCTGCTCGCGAAAGCGGCAGGTCAGACGCTACAAGGCTGAATCACTGACCTCCCCATCCACCAACCGCCGAATCCCCAACGGATTGGCGTCCTGCAACGCCTCGGGCAACAACGCATCCGGGTAATTCTGGAAGCACACCGGCCTCAGGAATCGATCGATCGCCAAGGTCCCTACTGACGTCCCGCGCGAATCGGACGTCGCCGGATACGGCCCGCCATGCACCATGGCCTCGCAGACCTCGACCCCGGTCGGATAGCCGTTGAGCAGGATCCGCCCGACCTTCTCTTGCAGCAATTCAGCCAGCCAGCGGTACTCCAGCAATTCGTCCGCCTCGCCAATCAGCGTCGCCGTCAATTGCCCGCGCAGGCCTTGCAGCGCCTGCGCCAACTGCGCACGGCTCTCGACTTCGATAACGATGGTAGCCGGCCCGAACACTTCTTCCTGAAGCAGTTCATCGCCCTTGAGCAGCAGGCTGACATCGGCCTTGAACACTTGCGGCTGCGCCTGATTGCCCTGTTGCGGCTTGCCCGCCAGGTGGGTCAGCCCCGGATGTTCGTGCAGCTCGCCCAGGCCTCGGCTGTAGCTGGCCAGTGCGCCGGCATTGAGCATGGTTTGCGCCGGTTGCTGGTTCATGCTCGCGCAAAAGGTTTCGAGAAAGGTGCTGAACTGCGGCGAGCGCAGGCCGATGACCAGGCCAGGGTTGGTGCAGAACTGCCCACAGCCCAGGGTCACCGAACCGGCAAGCTGCGCCGCGATCTGTTCACCGCGCACGGCCAGCGCCTCGGGCAGCAGGAACACCGGGTTGATGCTCGACATCTCGGCGAACACCGGGATTGGCTGCGGCCGGGTCGCCGCCATGTGGCTCAAGGCATTGCCGCCCTTGAGCGAACCGGTGAATCCCACGGCCTGGATCGCCGGGTGCTTGACCAGCCACTCACCGACGCCACCGCCGTAGATCATGTTGAACACCCCGGCGGGCATTTCCGTTCGCTCGGCGGCGCGAATGATCGCGTCCGCCACCCACTCGGCGGTTGCCATGTGCCCGCTGTGGGCCTTGAACACCACCGGGCAACCGGCGGCCAGGGCCGAGGCGGTATCGCCACCGGCGGTGGAAAACGCCAACGGAAAGTTGCTGGCACCGAACACCGCCACCGGCCCCAGGGCAATGCGGTACTGCCGCAGGTCCGGACGAGGCAAAGGCTGGCGATCCGGCAATGCGCGGTCGATGCGCGCGCCGTAGAAATCACCGCGACGCAGGACCTTGGCGAACAGGCGCAACTGGCCGCTGGTGCGACCGCGTTCACCCTGGATACGTCCGGCTGGCAACGCAGTTTCGCGGCACACGGTGGCGACGAAGTCATCGCCCAGCGCATCGATTTCATCGGCGATGGCGTCGAGGAAGGTCGCGCGTTTTTCTGCACTGAGGTTGCGGTAGATCGGGGACGCCGCAGCGGCGGCCTTGGCAGCGGCATCCACCTCGGCTTCGGATGCCTGGAAGAAGGTGCCAGGCAAAGGCTCACCGCTGGTGGCGTCGAGGCTTTGCAGTTGCACGTTGCCGTTGGCGCTGCGGCGGCCGCCGATGTAATTGTGTCCAAGTATCGTGGTCATTGCGGATTCCTTGATCGATTACAGACCTGTAGGAGCCGGCTTGCCGGCGAAGCCATGGCACGGCAAACATCAACGTCGCGTGAAAAATCGCTTTCGCCGGCAAGCCGGCTCCTACAGGGGTTAAAGCGCTCGCACCTGACCGATAGCCAGCGGCTGGGCACTTTCGCCAATGCCGTTCACCAGCGGCGCTCCGAACTCATCGAGGCTGATCTGGAAGCGATCCCCCGGCTGGGTCTTGATGCCATCGGCAAACGACAGCGTGGCGGTGCCGAAGTAGTGCACATGCACATCACCGGGACGCAGGAACTGAGCGTACTTGAAGTGGTGGAATTCGAGGTTGGCCAGGCTGTGGCACATGTTGTCTTCGCCACTGAGAAACTCCTTTTCCCAGATCGTCTTGCCATCGCGCTTGATGCGGCTGGTGCCTACCAGATGCCTGGGCAATTCGCCGACGCGCAGCTCCGGGCCAAAGGAGCAGCAGCGCAATTTCGAATGGGCGAGGTACAGGTAGTTGCGCCGTTCCATGACGTGGTCGGAGAACTCGTTGCCCAGGGCAAAACCGACTCGATACGGCTGGCCGTCGTCGCCGATCACGTAGAGCCCGGTCAATTCCGGTTCTTCGCCGGCGTCTTCGGCAAAGGGCGGCACCGGGAAGTCGGCGCCAGGACGCACGACGATGCTGCCGTCGCCCTTGTAGAACCATTCCGGCTGCGCACCGACCTGACCGGCCGCTGGCTTGCCGCCCTCCAGGCCCCACTTGAAAATGCGCATGGTGTCGGTCATGGCGGTTTCCATGGCACCTTCCTGCTGGTGCATTTTATCCCGCGTCGAGGCGCTGCCCAGGTGGGTCAGGCCGGTGCCGCTGATCAGGCAATGGGCCGGGTCTTCGTGATCCAGCGGCGGCAGCACCTGGCGCTGCTGCAACAGCTGGGCGTATTCCGGGCCCGGCTCGGTGCCGCGCAGGGCGACTTCTTCCTGCAGGCTGTGTTTGCCGCGGATCGCAGCGAGTGCCAGTTCACGGGTGCTGTGGGTGCCCTTGAGCACCAGGACCTGTGCCCCGTCGACCAGCCCGACCTGGCGTTCGCCGGCAGTGTTTTCAAATTGAATCAGGCGCATGTCGGCCTCCGCAAAGTCATGGACGGCGCCGCCGGATGACGACGCCTCAAGGTCACTCGATGATGTTGAAGTCGCTCAGGTACTCATCGGAGATTTCCAGGCCCAGGCCCGGCTTGTTGTCGTCGAGCTGGATGTAGCCGTTGACCGGTTGCGGTTCGCCCTTGAACACGTAGTAGAAGAGTTCGTTACCGACTTCGACGTCGAACACCGGGAAGAACTCCGCCATTGGCGAGGCCGTGGTGGACATGGTCAGGTGGTAGTTGTGCATCTGTCCGGCGTGGGGGATCACTGGCACCGACCAGGCTTCGGCCATGGCGTTGATCTTGCGCGCAGCGGTGATGCCACCGACGCGGTTGGTGTCGTACTGGATCACGTCGACGGCGCGGCGTTCCAGCAGGTCCTTGAAACCGTAGGAAGTGAATTCGTGCTCGCCGCCGGAGATCGGCATGATGCCCATTTTTTTCAGCTCGATGTAGCCTTCGATGTCGTCGGCGATCACCGGTTCTTCCAGCCAGCGCGGTTCGAACTCGGCCAGTTTAGGCAACATGCGGCGGGCGTATTCCAGGGTCCAGCCCATGTAGCATTCGAGCATGATGTCGACGTCGGGGCCGGCCAGGTTCCGCAGGGCGCGCACCTGTTCGATGTTCTTGCGCATGCCCGCCGGGCCGTCTTTCGGGCCGTAGCCGAAGCGCATTTTCAGCGCGGTGAAGCCCTGGTTCAGATAACCCTGGGCCTCTTCGAGGAACAGGTCGAGGTTATCGTTGGCGTAGAGTTTGGAGGCGTAGGTCCAGATCTTCTCCTTGGTGCGGCCACCGAGCAGTTTGAACACCGGCTTGTTGACCGCCTTGCCCATGATGTCCCAGATGGCGATATCGATCGCCGAGATGGCTGCCATGCCGATGCCTTTGCGGCCCCAGGCATGGCTCTGACGGTACATTTTCTGCCAGATGTATTCGTTGTCGAACGGATCTTCGCCAATCGCGATGGGTGCCAGGTAAGTGTCGATGATTTCCTTGGCCACACGCGGCGCCAGGGCGCAGTTGCCGATACCGACGAGACCGGTGTCGGTCTCGACTTCCACCACCAGCCAGCCGTGGAAACGGAACGAGCCCATGGCGTCGCCGCGCTCGAACAGGATGTCGCTGGCGTTGGTGCAGAAGTGCGCTTGAGGTGGGACGACTTTGCCTTTCCACTCGAATACGCGGGTACGGATCGCTTTGATTTTCATGAATACGGTTTCCTTGCGCTGCCGGCTTCTTGTAGTTGTTGAGTCGCTGCGCGGAGCCGCTCGGGTGGGCGGTTGTGCGCATTCGATGGAGCGACTGTAGCCAGCGCCCAGGGGGTGCGGATAATCACTTATGCGTATCCGGCGATAACCTGGGGTGATAGGAAAATGCAGTAATCCGCTAGATCGAGTTATCGGGGAATACATAAAACTGTAGGAGCTGGCTTGCCAGCGAAAGCGGCCCGACAGTCACTTCGGGGGTGTCTGTCAGGCCGTCTTCGCTGGCAAGCCAGCTCCTACAGGGTTTTTGCGTTGTGTCAGTAGCTGTTGCCACCCATCCGGCAAGCAATCTCGAACGCCTGGCGCGTCGCGCCAACGTTGGCCTTGCCCTGCCCGGCGATATCGAATGCGGTGCCGTGGGCCGGCGTAGTGATCGGAATGGGCAGGCCGCCCTGCACCGTGACGCCACGGGAGAAGCCCATCAACTTGATCGCGATTTGCCCTTGGTCGTGGTACATCGTCACGACCGCATCGAAGGCGCTGGCATCGCCCTGGACCTTGAGGAAAATCGTGTCCCCCGGATACGGCCCCTCCGCCGCGATGCCCAGTGCCTGGGCCGAACGCACGGCCGGGCCGATGATGTCCAGTTCTTCGCGACCGAACGAGCCGTTGTCGCCGTTGTGCGGGTTCAGGCCGCAGACGCCGATGCGTGGTTTTTCCAGGCCGTTGCGCTTGAGTGCGGTGTCGATCAGTTGAATCGCTTCCACCACACGCGCCTGACTGAGCATGCCCGGGACTGCTGACAACGCTACATGGGAGGTCACGCGTGACGTCCACAGATTGTCGAGCACATTGAATTCGCAGAACGGCCCGTGGAAATCCAGCAGCTCGGCAAACCAGTGCAACTCATCGTTATGGGCCATGCCGGCCATGTGCAGCGACGTCTTGTTCAACGGCCCGAACAATATCGCGTCGGTGGTCCCGGCCTCGGTCAGGCGCAGGGCGACTTCCAGGGTGTCGAGGCTGTAGCGACCGCCAATGACACTGGCCTCGCTGCGGGGAAACTCACCGAGGGTGTCGCCACGAAAATCGTAGAACAGCGGTGTGTCGTCAGCGAATGACAGCTGCTCCAGCGACTCCACCCGGCGATAGGGGAACTCCACCCCGGCGATGCGCATGCCGCGACGCATTTCCGCTTCGTCGGCGATCAGGATCACGTTGGCCTGGCTGCGTACGTCGGGGTCGCCGAGCAAGCGTGCGATCAGTTCCGGACCGATGCCCGCCGGGTCACCCAGGACCATCGCGATGGTTGTCTTGTTCATGCTTCACTCCTCAAGGATTCAGGCAGCGCCCGGTCAATGGCGCCAGGTTCGCAGCGATAGATGCGCTGCGCGTTGCTGTAGAACAGTCGCTCCTGATCGGCCATTGGCAGATCGGCGACGATGGATTTGAAACCGCGGTAGATGTCGTCGAACGAGCCACACAGGCTGTCCACCGGAAAGTTGCTGGCGAACATCGCCCGTTTGCAGCCGAACATCGCGATGATTTCGCGCACGATCCAGGCGTTGTCGATGGCGCGCCACGCCCTGCCCGCCTGGCCCAGGCCGGAAATCTTGACCTGCACGTTCGGCCACTGCGCCAACCGCGCCATCGCCGCGCGCCAACCGGCCAGGCCCTCGGCACTGCGGTCGCTGGGTAAGCCGGCGTGGTTGAGAATCAGGGTGATGCCGGGGAAGTCCCGGGCCAGCCGTTCGGCCTCGGGCAGGTTCCACCAAGGGGTTTGCAGATCGAAGTGCAGGCCTAGCCCCTCCAACGCGGCATAACTGCGCCGCCAGCGCTCGTCGCTCATCAGGCTGCGCACCCGGCCGAACTGTTCGGGGGATGTCGGCCCGCCGGGTTTGTGCCGCACGCTGCGCACGCACTTGTAGCTGGCCTGCTCGCGCAGCACGGCGATGGCGTCCGGGTGGTCCAGCCAGGCTTGCGCGACAATCGCATTCGGTACGCCGTAGCGGGCCGCGAGTTGCTCGATGAAACGGGTTTCGCCAATCGGGTCCTGCGGGTTCCATTCGGTCTCGACATACACCGTTTGCACGACTCGATGGACGCCGGCATCGGCGAAGTAGTCGTCAGGCAAATAACGGCGCTTGATCGCAGTGTAATCGCCATAGCGAAACGGGATGTTCGCCTCCGGTGCCAGCCACGGATGGTCGTTGATCGTTGGGTCCCAGAAATGATGATGGGCATCGATGATCGGACCGTTCCACAGTTCACCCATGGCGCACCTCGTCGAGACTGATGAACAACGTTGCCAGCACGAACACTGCCGAGCACACCGCGAAGAATCCCAGCACCGGGGCGAAGCCACCGGTCATTTGCAAGATCACACCCACCAGGATCGGCACCGCGATACCGCCAGTGCTACCGGCCATGTTCATCACGCCGCCGATCAGGCCGACCCGCGCTGGTGCCGCCAGCAGTGCCGGGAAGCTCCAGTAGAGGCTGCCCCACATCAAGAAAAACGCGGTCATGGCCAACAGCGCCACGGCCGCAAAAGGATTGCTCAGGGTCGGCAGCAGGAGGAATGCGCCGAGGGCCACCAGCCCGGAAAACGCCAGCAGGCTCTTGACTGCCACACCGCGACTGACGCCCTTGCGAATCAAGCCGTCGCAGAGGAAACCACCGGTCAATGAACCCAAGGCGCCGCAGACGAAAATCACGAAGGTCGCCGCACCAATGCCCTTGATATCAAAGCCCCGGGCTTGTGCCAGGTAGCTCGGCCCCCAGGTCAGCAGGCCGAAATACACCATGGCCCAACTGGCACGACCGATCAGTAAACCGCTCAGGGAACGGGCAGCGATACCCAGGCCCTTGACCGGTGCACGCGCGGCTTCGGCGGCCGGCGTGGCGCGCCCGGCATTGATCTTCGCAAGCTCCAGGGCATTGACCTGAGGGTGACTGGCCGGGTCATCACGCAGATAACGCCACGCCACCCAGGCCAGTACCAGGGTCGCGATGCCGGCGATCACGAACGCCAGGCGCCACGAATCCAGCGAGGCAATCAGATAGGCAATGATCAACCCGCCCAGCGCCACGCCCAATGGGCTGCCGCTGTCCATCAGCACCGCCCCGCGACTGCGTTCGCCGGGCGCCAGCCACAGGGAAATCAGCTTGCCGCCTGACGGGAACAAGGGCGCTTCCGAAGCCCCCAGCGCCACGCGGGCAAACAACAATGACAAGCCGCCAGTGGCGAACGCCGCCAGCACCTGGAACGTACCCCACAAGCCGGTGGACCACGTGATGACCCGATGCGGCCCGAAGCGATCGATCATCCAGCCGCCGGGAATCTGCAGCAGCGCATAGGCCCAGAAGAAGCTGCTGAGAATCAGCCCCTGGAGGCTTGGGGAAAGGGAAAACTCATGGGCGATGGTCGGCATGGCAATGGACAGCGACACCCGATCGATCAGGTTGACCATTGTCAATGCAAAGATGATCGCGAAGATCCGCCAGCGCACGTTGCTGGCTTTTAAGGCAGTCACTTGCGGTATTGCCGCGACTGCGGGTGCGGCGTCTGCGCCGGGCAGATGCAGGGAAGCACTGGAACGAGCCATGGTGCGTACCTCGATTTATTATTCTTGTGCGATGTTGTGAGCACTATCGAAGGCCCGGTGATAACCGTCTAATCAAAACTTGAAATCAGGCGATAGCCTCGGGTTATGGCATGCGCTGCTTTCAACCACCTTTCAATGTTGAACGCATTCTTTTCTGTAGGAGCCAGCTTGCCGGCTAGGGCGGTCTTGAATCTTGAATCGGGATGGCGGGGCCCTTCGCTGGCGAGCCAGCTCCTACAGAAGATCGGCTTGATTGGGTTAGCTATAACCCCAGGCTATCGGTGTATGTATTGTTTTGACTAGACGCGGCGACGGCGTCTTCCCACACTCGACCCAGGCTTGCAGCTTTCGAACGCAAACAAGTCACTCATAACAACTACAAAAACGAGGCTCTTCCATCATGCGAAATGCATTCGTCCGTCGCACTTCCCGTCTGTTTCTTGGCTGCACCCTGATCGCCGCCGGCGCCCTTCCCGCTCTTGCCAATGCCGCCTGGCAACCGGACAAGAACGTCGAAATCGTCGTCGCCGGTGGCCCGGGTGGCGGTACCGACCAGCTCGGTCGCCTGATCCAGTCGATCATCACCACACACAAGTTTCTCGACGTTAATACCATCGTCCTGAACAAGGGTGGCGGCAATGGCGCCGAAGCGTTTCTCGACATGAAAATGAACAAGGGCGATGCCGAGAAACTGGTGATCGGCACCAACAACATCTATCTGTTGCCGCTGGTGTCCAAGCTCGGCTACCAATGGCAGGAACTGACACCGATTGCCGCCGTGGCCGAGGATGACTTCATTCTCTGGAGCTACAAAGACGCGCCGTGGAAGGACGCCAAAGGTTTCTATGAAGCGGTCAAGGCCGACCCGTCGAACCTGCGCATGGGGGGCAGCCAGTCCAAGGATGTCGACCAGACCCTGACCCTGCTGTTAAACCAGACCACCGACAGCAAGCTGGTGTACATCCCGTTCAAGAGCGGCAGCGAAGCCGCGACCCAACTGGCGGGCAAGCACATCGCCGCCAACGTCAACAACCCCAGCGAAAGCATCAGTCAATGGCGCGGCGATCAGGTCGAACCGCTCTGCGTGTTCAGTAAAGAGCGCATGGCCTATACCGAAAAAGTCGCCGGCGACAAATCCTGGGCCGATGTGCCGACCTGCCACGAACAAGGCCTGGGCATCGATCAATACCGCTTCCCGCGTACCGTGTTCATGCCCGGCGACATTTCCTCCGAGCAGCGGGCGTTCTATGTCGAGTTGATGCGCAAGGTCACTGAAACGCCGGAGTTCAAGGCCTACGTCAAGCAGAACGCACTGGTGCCAACCTTCCTCGAGGGCGAGCCATTGACCGCCTACATCGAAAAAGACACCGCCCGCGTCACCCCGGTCTTCAAGGAAGCCGGCTGGCTGAAAAACTGACGTTGTCACGGCCGCTCGCCTGCGGGCGGCCGTTATCTGCTGGAGGTGTCTTCATGTCCCATTCTTCGGATTCACCCGCGCTGGTCGGTACCCGTTGGGTCGAACTCGGCCTGACCGTCTTCACCGCGCTGATTGGCGTGGTGGTGATGTACGGCAGTGTCGAACAGGGTATCGGCTGGGGCGATGCCGGCCCCGAGCCGGGTTATTTCCCTTTCTACATCGGCCTGATGTTGAGCGCCGCGAGCGTGGCCAACGGCGTGTTGACCCTGGTGCGCTGGCAAGCGCTGAGCATTGCATTCGTCAGTCGCAGTGCGTTCAGGCAAGTGCTGTCGGTGTTCATCCCGATCGCGCTGTTCGTCGCGGCCATGCCACTGACCGGCATCTACGTCGCCTCGGCGTGCTTCATCGCCTGGTTCATGTGGCGTGACAAGGTTCGCGCAAAACCCTACGGCAAATTGATGATCGGCACGGTATCCCTCGGCGCGGTACTCGCCAGCTACCTGATTTTCGCACTGTGGTTCAAGGTCCCGCTGGATGCCGGCCCGATGGGCGACTGGATTGCCCTGGCCGGGAGAAACTTCAAATGAGCGAATTCGATTCCCTGTTGCAAGGCATGAACCTGATCCTGACCCCGGGCCACATCGGCCTGATGGTGATCGGCGTGCTGCTGGGCATCCTGGTTGGCGTCTTGCCCGGCCTTGGCGCTCCCAATGGCGTGGCACTGTTGCTGCCGCTGACCTTCACCATGTCGCCGGTGTCGGCGATCATCCTGCTGTCGTGCATGTATTGGGGGGCGCTGTTTGGCGGCTCGATCACCTCGATCCTGTTCAACATCCCCGGTGAGCCCTCATCGGTGGCGACGACGTTCGACGGCTACCCGATGGCCCGCGAAGGTCGTGCCGCCGAAGCCCTGACCGCGGCGTTCAGTTCCGCACTGATTGGCGCATTGGCCGGCGTGCTGCTGCTGACCTTCCTGTCGACAAAAATCGCCGCGTTCGCCATGTCGTTCAGCTCGCCGGAGTTCTTCGCGGTGTACCTGTTGGCCTTCTGTACCTTCATCGGCATGAGCAAGAACCCTCCGCTGAAAACCGTGGTCGCGATGATGATCGGATTTGCCATGGCGGCCGTCGGCATGGACACCGTGTCCGGCAACCTGCGGTTGACGTTCGATCAGCCGATTTTGATGACCGGTATCAGTTTCGAAGTGGCGGTGATCGGTCTGTTCGGTATCGGCGAAATCCTCTGCACCGTGGAGGAAGGCCTGGTGTTCCGTGGCGAACATGCGCGCATCACACCGATGGTGATCCTGCGCACCTGGGCCAAGCTGCCGCGCTACTGGTGGACCATTGTGCGCAGCACCCTGGTCGGTTGCTGGATGGGCATCACACCGGGCGGGCCGACCGCCGCATCGTTCATGAGCTATAGCCTGGCGCGGCGTTTCTCGAAGAACCGCGACAACTTCGGCAAGGGTGAACTCGAAGGCGTGATCGCCCCGGAAACCGCGGACCACGCGGCCGGCACCAGCGCCTTGCTGCCGATGCTGACGCTGGGCATTCCCGGTTCGGCCACCGCAGCAGTGATGCTCGGCGGCCTGATGATCTGGGGCCTGCACCCGGGGCCAACGCTGTTCGTCGAGCAGCATGACTTTGTCTGGGGCCTGATCGCCAGCATGTACCTGGGCAACGTGGTGAGCCTGATCGTGGTGCTGGCCACCGTGCCGCTGTTCGCCTCGATCCTGCGCATTCCGTTCTCGATCATCGCGCCGATCATCATCATGGTCTGCGCCATCGGTGCCTACTCGGTGCACAACTCGTTCTTCGACGTGGTGCTGATGCTCGGATTCGGCGCGTTGGGTTATCTGTTCAAGAAACTCGGCTACCCGATCGCGCCACTGGTACTGGCGGCAGTATTGGGCGACAAGGCCGAAGATGCGTTCCGTCAGTCGATGCTGTTCTCTGACGGGCACCTGGGGATCTTCTGGTCCAACCCATTGGTGGGCAGCCTGACCACGGCGGCGCTGCTGATGCTGTTCTGGCCGTTGATTTCCAAGGCGCTGCAAACGCTGATGGGCCTGCGCAAACCCCAGGTCGTCAAACCAAAATCGGTGCTGTGACACAGCAATGCTGGCAACGCCTGACATTTGTTGTCAGGCTTGCCGCAGTCTTTATTGCGAGTACGGCCCATGTCGCGAATCCCTGATGCCAATGTAATCCAAAGTCGACTGCGTCTGCGCCAGCTGCGGCTGATGCTGGCGCTGGAGGAATTCGGCTCGCTGCGCCGCGCCGCCGACCACATCGGCATGACTCAACCGGCGGCGACCAAGATGCTGCACGAGGCCGAGGATCTGCTCGGCGTCGAGCTGTTTGAACGCCTGCCCCGGGGCATGCGCTCGACCCCGTTCGGGGAAACCGTCATCTACTACGCACGCATGGTCTTCGCCGAACTCAGCGGTATGCGCGAAGAACTGGTGGCGCTGCAATCGGGTAACCTGGGGCGGGTCGCCGTTGGGGCGATTCCGGCGCTGGCCTCGGGACTGTTGACCCGCACCATCGCGACCTTGAAGCAAAGCCATCCACGCTTGTCCATGAGCATCCAGGTCGACACCAGCGATGTGCTGGTGCAGGCGCTGTTGCAGGATCAACTGGACATCGTCCTGGGCAGGATTCCGCCCGGCGCACGGGCCGAAGAACTGCTGTTCGACAGCCTGGGTGAAGAAGCCCTCTGTGTGATTGCCGGTGCGCAAAATCCGCTGGCGCAGGAGAAGCAACTGGGGTGGGCAGAATTGCAGAACATGACCTGGGTGCTGCAACAGCAGCCCAGCCCGATGCGCGCGATCATCAATCAGGTGTTCCACAATGCGCGGGTCGATATTCCCAGCAGCATCGTCGAAACCACCTCGATCATGACCCTGCTCTCGTTGATCCAGCAGACCGACATGCTCGGGGTCACACCGGTGTCGGTGGTCGAGGATTATCCCGGTCGTGACCTGCTGGCGGTGTTGCCGATCAAATTCGAAGCACGACTGCCGCCCTACGGGCTGATCACCCGGCGCCATCGCATTCAATCCTCGGCGATGCAGGCGTTCATGAACTCGGTGCGAGCCGAACATGTGCTGAGCACATGAAAAGGCCCGAGGCGTTTGCCTCGGGCCTTGTCTTGCTTCACGCGGTTTTACGGAACACGAACACCAATCCGACGATAATCAGCAACATGCCGAGGATGCTCAACAGCGCCAGGCGATTGCCGAAAATCAGGTAATCCATCACGGCTGTCACGGCCGGCACCAGATAGAACAGGCTGGTGACATTCACCAGGTTGCCCCGGGCGATCAAGCGGTACAGCAACAAGGTCGCCAGCACCGACACCACCAGCCCCATCCACAACACCGGCACGATGAAACCGCTGCCGAGTTCGAAATGAAACGGCTGGAACGGCACGAAAATACCGCAGAGCAACAACCCGGCCAGGTACTGCACCGGCAGCGTGCCAAGGGGATTGTCGGTGATGCGTTTCTGCATGATCGAACCGAAGGTCATGCTGGCCAGCGCCAGCAGGCCGAAGAGCATCCCGGCCAGCGACATGCCGGCCAAGCCGATGCCCTGATAGACCACCATGATCAACCCGGTCAGGCCCAGCGACAGGCCGAACAGGCGGCTGGCCGAGCGCTGACGCTCCATCAGCACCACAGTGAGAATCGGTTGCACACCCATGATGGTCGCCATCACACCGGGCGTAACCTTGAGGTCGAGCGCCAGCAGATAAAAAATCTGATACGCCCCCAGCAACACCACACCGGTGGCCATCGCATACAGCATCGGCCTGCCGCCCTTGGGCAATTTCAACTTCAGCAATGGCATCAGCAGCACCAGGCCGCACAACGCGATGACGAAACGAATCAACAGAAAGGCAAAGGGTGATGCGTGGGCCAGCCCCCACTTGGAGAAGATCGCCCCGCTGCTCCACAGCAGAACGAACAGGCTCGTGGAAGCCGCCGCGAGCGCGGATTTTTTCGAAAGGACAAACATGAATACCACCTGTAGTCAGGCAAGAAGCCAACTCAGCCGAAGCTGAAATCCAGTAGTTTTTTCAAGCGGGTGCTTTTTTCAGACAGGAACAGCAGAACAGCGCTGATCAGCCCGAAATGCCAACACCCGGCGGTGATACGACTGCGTACACCGACGTGCTACTGACAGGTGGAGGGTAATGACTGATCTGCACAGGCTGCTGGTTCCCGCACGGCACGACGCCAGCGTTGACCGCTGAATCGACTACCGCGTTGATGAGGGATGCAGGCATTGGGCTGATCTTTTTCGAGAGGTTGAAAAAGCAGGTCCTTCAGACCTGCTTGTGCTGACTATAACCACAGGTGTGGCAGGCATCAACCCTCTTGCAAAAGACGGTTGAGGTACTGGCCATACCCGTTTTTTGCCAAGGGCGCCGCCAGTTTCTGCAACTGATCGGCATCGATCCATTTCTGCCGGAAGGCAATCTCTTCGGGACAGGCGACCTTAAGGCCCTGGCGCCGCTCGAGCGTGGCAATGAACTGACTGGCATCGAGCAATGAGTCGTGGGTCCCGGTATCCAGCCAGGCGTAGCCGCGGCCCATGATTTCTACCGCCAGTCTTCCCTGTTCCAGGTAGAGACTGTTGATATCGGTAATCTCCAGCTCGCCCCGCGCCGATGGCTTGATGCTCTTGGCCATCTCGACAACGTCCTGGTCATAGAAATACAGGCCGGTGACCGCAAAGTTGGACTTGGGCTTGAGTGGCTTTTCTTCGAGACTGATCGCCTTGCCCAGGTTGTCGAACTCGACCACGCCGTAACGCTCCGGGTCATTGACGTGATAGGCAAATACACTCGCCCCGGCCTGACGGGTCATGGCACTTTGCAGAATATTGATGAAGTCGTGGCCGTGATAGATGTTGTCACCCAGGACCAGGGCGCTGGGGTCGTTGCCGATGAAGTCTTCGCCAATGATGAAGGCTTGCGCCAGGCCATCGGGCGAAGGCTGCACGGCATAGGAAATGTTCAGGCCCCAACGGGCGCCATCCCCCAGCAGCTGCTCGAAACGCGGCGTGTCCTGAGGCGTGGAGATGATCAGGATATCGCGGATACCCGCCAGCATCAGGGTGCTCAATGGGTAGTAGATCATCGGTTTGTCGTAAACCGGCAGCAGTTGCTTGGAAATGGACAATGTCGCCGGATGCAGTCGAGTACCAGAGCCGCCGGCAAGGATGATTCCTTTACGATTGAGCATAGTTATTTCTCCAGTATTTCTGCGAGCATCCGTGTCACGCCAACTTTCCAGTCAGGCAAGCTCAGCGCAAAGGCCTTTTGCAGTTTGCGAGTATCGAGTCGGGAATTGTTTGGGCGTCGGGCTGGCGTCGGGTACGCCTGGGTGCCGATCGCGTCGACCATTGCCGGGGTAACCTTGAGGTTCATACCTGACCGCTCGGCATGTTCGAGTACAAAACGGGCATAGCGACACCAGGTGGTTTCGCCCGCAGCTGCAAGGTGGTAGATCCCGCCCAATTGCGGGTCGGTCATTAGACTACGGATGGCATGAGCGGTCACATCCGCCAGCAGTTCGGCGCCGGTTGGTGCACCGAACTGATCATCGATCACGGCCAGGCTTTCACGTTCCCGGGCCAGGCGCAGCATGGTCCTGGCAAAGTTGTTGCCACGTGCGGCATACACCCAGCTTGTTCGGAAGATCAGATGCGCACAGCCGCTGGCGACAATCGCCTGCTCACCGGCCAGCTTACTGGCCCCATAGACACTCAATGGCGCTACCGGATCGTTTTCCTGCCAGGGTGTATCGCCTTGCCCGGCGAACACATAGTCGGTGGAGTAATGCACCAGCAGAGCCTTCAGCCGTAATGCCTCTCGAGCCAGCACCGCTGGCGCATCGGCATTGACCCGATGAGCCAGCTGCGACTCGCTTTCGGCCTTGTCGACTGCGGTGTAGGCCGCTGCGTTAACGATAACGTCAGGCGCAAAGCGCTGCACTGTGGCGGCCAGGCCTGGCAAATCGTTCAGATCGCCGCAGTACGCCTGGCTTGCGCAATCCAGCGCCAACAACTCGCCAAGCGGAGCAAGACTGCGTTGCAGCTCCCAACCCACCTGGCCGTTCTTGCCGAGCAATAGCAGCTTCATGCACTGCGCCCGGCATAATTTTTCTCGACCCATTCGCGGTAGGCGCCGGATTGGATATTGCGAACCCAATCCTGGTTATCCAGGTACCACTGGACGGTTTTGCGGATGCCGGTCTCGAAGGTTTCTGCCGGCCTCCAGCCCAGTTCACGTTCAAGCTTGCGGGCATCGATGGCATAACGTCGGTCGTGGCCGGGCCGATCGGTGACGTAGCTGATTTGTGCATGGTAGGGCTGGCCGTCGGCACGCGGACGCAGCTCATCGAGCAGCGCACAGACGGTGTGCACGATCTCGAGATTGGTTTTTTCGTTCCAACCACCGACGTTGTAGACCTCACCCACGCTACCGGCCTCCAATACGCGGCGGATGGCGCTGCAGTGGTCCTTGACATACAACCAGTCGCGAATCTGCTGGCCATCGCCATAGACCGGCAATGCCTGGCCGGACAGCGCGTTGACGATCATCAACGGAATGAGCTTTTCCGGAAAGTGATACGGCCCGTAGTTGTTCGAGCAGTTGGTGGTCAGTACGGGCAGGCCATAGGTGTGATGATAGGCGCGCACCAGGTGGTCGCTGGCAGCTTTGCTCGCCGAGTATGGGCTGTTGGGCTCATACGGGTGGCTTTCATCGAACGCCGCTTCGTCTTTGGCCAGCGAACCATAGACCTCGTCAGTGGACACATGCAAAAAGCGCAAGGCCTGCAGTGCATCGGGCGCCAGCGCTTTGGCGTAGGCGCGCACGGCTTCGAGCAAGTGGAAAGTGCCAACGATATTGGTGTCGATGAATGGTTGCGGGCCGTGGATGGAGCGATCGACATGGGACTCGGCGGCAAAATTGAGAATGGCGCGGGGTTGGTGCTCTTCGAGCAAGTGCTTGACCAAGGCACTGTCACCGATATCGCCCTGCACGAATACATGCTGCGAATTGCCCGTCAGGCTGCTGAGGTTATTCAGGTTGCCGGCATAGGTCAGCTTGTCCAGATTGACTACGGTTTCATCGGAATGAGCGAGCCATTCCAATACGAAATTCGCCCCGATGAAGCCTGCACCGCCAGTTACCAGGATGGTCATTGATTCAGACCTTTTTTTCAGTAAGGTTGCGAGGATCGGCCCCCCAATGGCGTTACTGCCAAGGATGCTCTGCTGTCGCAAGGATTTGGATAAGGTTTTGAACATTCAACAATGCACGCCAGCTCTGCGACCGGCTCTGTATAGACTCCCCTGACGCCCTGAACGGCATTTACAGGCGACATTCGTAATATAGCTTAGCTCCCAAAAATAAAAAAAAGATCGCCTGATGGCGATCTTTTTCCCGGGCGTTGCCCGCCATGGTGTTCAGCCCAACAGCCAATGGCCCAGCAACCCCAGCACGCCAATCGCCAAGACCGGCCTCATTACCCGATATGCCTTGGGATGACGGCGCTTGCACTGCTTGATCGCTCCACTGAACCTGTCGCTGAACTGCTTGCTCCAGGCATAGGCCTGGTTGATCCCGCCCACCCGCTCGTGCGCAAGATTCTGCGGCGCGGTGGCGTGCCCCAGCAGCCCGCTGATCCAGCGGTTGATGCGGGTGATCATACGGTTACTGAGCGGTCGCTCGATGTCGCAAAAGAGGATGACCCGGGTCTTGTCGGTTTCGTTCTTGACCCAGTGCACATAGGTTTCGTCGAACATCACGTCTTCACCATCACGCCAGGCGTAGCCCTGACCGTCGACGAAGATGCGGCAAGCGTCGGAATTGGGCGTCGACAATCCCAGGTGGTAACGCAACGAGCCGGCGAATGGATCGCGGTGCGGATTGAGATGACTGCCACCCGGCAGCAAGGCAAACATCGCCCCCTTGACATTGGGAATGGCGCTGAGCAGCGCCACGGTCTTCGGGCACAGCAATTCGGCCGAGGGCAAGGGTTCGTCGTACCACTTGAGGTAGAAGCGCTTCCAGCCTTTCTTGAAAAAGGAACCGAATCCGGCATCGTTGTTTTTTTCCGCAGCGCGGATGTAACCCTCGTCAAACAGGTGCATCGCTTCGTCGCGGATAACTTGCCAATTGTCCTTGAGCACGTCCAGTTCGGGAAACCGGGTGCGGTCCAGATAGGGTTTTGAAGGCACGCTGGAAAACAGATACATCAAGGCGTTATAGGGCGCGAACAGGGCTGAATGGTTGACGAACTGACGCAAGACCGGCAAACGCGCCTTCCCCCGCAAATGCACATAGAGGGTACTGCCCAGAAACAGCAGCAACAACGACGCTTTCGCGGCAACCGAAACGCTCATCAACAACTCCTTGATCGATAGACATCTACGCTACGCCATTCCCCGACGCAGCCATTGGCATGATAAACACTACCAACCACGGGAAAAACCCGTGTTGTCCGACATAGAGTATTAAGGAATGCGTAACAAAGCATTTCTTAACATAAGGTGGCTGAACGCTTGCTGATGCGCGTCAGTTACACCCGGTGGAGAAGGGGCTCCCCTTCTCCATCACTCAGCCTTCCCCGCCTGTTACTGCTGGTTCTCCTGCTCGGTAAACAGATCGCTGAACAGCATGCTCGACAAATAACGTTCACCGGAATCCGGAAGGATCACCACAATGGTCTTGCCCTGCATTTCCGGGGTCTCCGCCAGGCGTACCGCCACGGCCATCGCGGCGCCGCAAGAGATGCCGCACAGGATGCCTTCTTCCTGCATCAAGCGCAGGGCCATGGCCTTGGACTCCTCGTCGGTGACCAGCTCCACCCGGTCGACGATCGACAGGTCGAGGTTTTTCGGCACGAAACCGGCGCCGATACCCTGGATCTTGTGCGGGCTCGGCTTGATTTCTTCACCGGCCAACGCCTGGGAAATCACCGGTGATACGGCGGGCTCCACCGCCACCGAGACGATAGGTTTGCCCTGGGTATTCTTGATATACCGCGAAACGCCGGTAATGGTTCCGCCTGTTCCGACACCGGCCACCAGGACATCCACGGCACCGTCGGTATCGTTCCAGATTTCCGGCCCTGTGGTTTTTTCGTGAATGGCCGGGTTGGCCGGATTGTCGAACTGCGCCGGCATGAAATAGCGGGCCGGATCACTGGCCACTATTTCACCGGCCTTCTCGATCGCGCCTTTCATGCCCTTGGCCGGCTCGGTCAGCACCAGTTCCGCCCCCAGTGCCTTGAGTACCTTGCGGCGTTCGATGCTCATGGATGCCGGCATGGTCAGCATCAATTTGTAACCACGGGCGGCGGCAACGAAGGCCAGGCCGATACCGGTGTTGCCGGAAGTCGGCTCGACGATGGTCATGCCCGGCTTGAGTTTGCCTGTGCTTTCGGCGTCCCAGATCATGTTGGCGCCAATTCGGCACTTGACCGAATAACCAGGGTTGCGCCCCTCTATCTTGGCCAGGATGGTGACGCCGCGCGGCGCGATACGGTTGATCTGCACCAACGGCGTGTTGCCGATGGAATGGGCATTGTCAGCGTAGATACGGCTCATGGCTGGGTCCTTAACGACAGCATTGAAATAGGGCATCAAGGTAAGCCTCTTGCCCTTGGGCGTCCAGTCAGGTCGAACGTCCGGGCAGCAGCGCAGTCAATGGCTTTAGAACGCCAGAGAATTACCACCATGAAACGTCGATACCGCTGGCCGTTGTGGAGCTTCGCCGGCCTCCTTGTGCTGTTGATTGCCCTGCACTTCGCCCTGCCCTACCTGGTGCGCGACTACCTCAATGACAGGTTGGCGAACATGGGTGATTACCGCGGCCAGATCACCGACGTGGACCTGGCGCTGTGGCGCGGAGCCTACAAGATCAACGGCCTGAAAATCGTCAAGGTCGAGGGCAAGGTGCCTGTGCCCTTCGTCAACGCGCCACTGATCGACCTTTCGGTCAGCTGGCATTCCCTGTGGTACGACCACGCGGTGGTTGCCGAAGTGATGTTCTTGAAGCCCGAAGTCAACTTCGTCGACGGCGGAGCCAATAAGCAAAACTCGCAAACTGGTGAAGGCACCGACTGGCGTGCCCAACTGGGTAAATTGCTGCCAATCACCCTGAATGAAGTGCGGATCAACGATGGCAAGATCAGCTTTCGCAACTTCAATTCCAAACCACCGGTGAACATGAATGCCACCAAGGTCGACCTGAGTATTTACAACCTCACCAACGTGGTCGATTCCAAAGGCAGGCGCGCCGCCCGCTTCGAAGGCAAGGCGCTGCTGTTGGGGCACGCCCCTCTGGAAACCACGGCCACCTTCGATCCGCTGAGTAATTTCGAAGATTTCGAGTTTCGCATGCGGGCCCGGGACATTGAGCTCAAACGCATGAACGACTTTGCTTCGGCCTACGGAAAGTTCGATTTCAATGCCGGCCATGGTGATGTGGTCATCGAAGCCGAGGCGAAAAAAGCCAAATTGACGGGTTATATCAAACCGCTGCTCAGGGACGTCGACGTGTTCAACTGGCAACAGGACGTGGAAAACAAGGACAAGGGGATTTTTCGCTCCATTTGGGAGGCGATCGTCGGCGGCTCGGAAACCGTGCTGAAAAACCAGGGCAAGAATCAGTTTGCGACCCGCGTCGAACTCCGGGGCAACGTCCATCAAAAAAATATCAGCGCGTTCGAGGCGTTTTTGCAGATTTTACGCAATGGTTTCATTCAGGCATTCAATGCCCAGTATGAACGACCCAAGCCGGACGCCGGTTAACGTTGCCCATGACGATGTAACGCCCGGTGTCCTCGGCTGATGCTGCGGGCTGCGAGCGCATCCATATCGCCAAAATGGCGATAGCTCGATACTGGCCAGCCGCCAAGACTCGGTCAAGATGTGACGCTCCATTCAGAGACTGAATAAGCCGTCTGCGTTCACAGTCGACCGGACTGCGCGTTATAGTCGGGGCTGACCATTTTATTGCACCTTTTATTGCACCTTGCGCCCTGCCTCGCTCAGGCCGGCGTTACCGTTCGAGGATTAGCAGATGAAGTTCGAAGGCACCCAGGCCTACGTCGCCACCGATGACCTGAAGCTGGCGGTCAACGCCGCCATCACCCTGGAGCGGCCACTGCTGGTCAAGGGCGAACCAGGCACCGGCAAGACCATGCTCGCCGAGCAACTGGCCGACTCCTTTGGCGCCAAGCTGATCACCTGGCACATCAAGTCCACCACCAAGGCGCACCAGGGCCTCTATGAGTACGACGCCGTCAGCCGCCTGCGCGATTCGCAACTCGGCACAGAGAAGGTCCACGACGTTCGCAACTACCTGAAAAAGGGCAAGCTCTGGGAAGCCTTCGAATCGGAAGAGCGGGTCATCCTGCTGATCGACGAAATCGACAAGGCCGACATCGAGTTCCCCAACGACCTGCTGCAAGAACTCGACAAGATGGAGTTCTACGTCTACGAGATCGACGAGACCATCAAGGCCAAGAAGCGCCCGATCATCATCATCACCTCCAACAACGAGAAAGAGCTGCCGGATGCCTTCCTGCGCCGCTGCTTCTTCCACTACATCGCTTTCCCGGATCGCACGACGATGCAGCGGATCGTCGACGTGCATTACCCGGACATCAAGAAAGACCTGGTCAGCGAAGCGCTGGATGTGTTCTTCGACGTGCGCAAGGTGCCAGGCCTGAAGAAAAAACCCTCGACTTCCGAACTGGTGGACTGGCTGAAGCTGCTGATGGCCGACAATATCGGCGAAGCGGTGCTGCGCGAACGCGATCCGACCAAGGCCATCCCGCCGCTGGCCGGCGCTTTGGTGAAGAACGAACAGGACGTGCAACTGCTGGAGCGTCTGGCGTTCATGAGCCGTCGCGGCACCCGCTAAGAGGCTGATGCCATGCTGCTCAACCTGTTCAATGAAATGCGCGCAGCCAAGGTACCGGTCTCGGTGCGCGAGCTGCTGGACCTGATCAACGCACTGAAACAGCGCGTGACCTTCGCCGACATGGATGAGTTCTATTACCTGTCCCGGGCGATCCTGGTGAAGGACGAAAAGCATTTCGACAAGTTCGACCGGGCCTTCGGGGCCTACTTCAATGGCCTGGAAAAGCTCGACGATCACCTGCAGGCGTTGATTCCGGAAGACTGGCTGCGCAAGGAGTTCGAGCGCTCGCTGACCGATGAAGAGCGCGCGGCGATCCAGTCCCTCGGCGGCCTCGACAAGCTGATCGAAGAATTCAAGAAACGCCTGGAAGAACAGAAGGAACGCCATGCCGGCGGCAACAAGTGGATCGGCACCGGTGGTACCAGCCCGTTCGGTTCCGGCGGTTTCAACCCGGAAGGCATTCGGGTCGGCGATGCCGGCAAGCGCCAGGGCAAGGCGGTGAAAGTCTGGGACCAGCGCGAGTACAAGAATCTCGACGATTCAGTCGAACTGGGCACGCGCAACATCAAGGTCGCCCTGCGCCGCTTGCGCAAGTTTGCTCGCCAGGGTGCGGCGGAGGAGCTGGACATCGATGGCACCATCGACCACACCGCCAAGGATGCCGGACTGCTGAACATCCAGATGCGGCCGGAGCGTCGTAACACCGTCAAATTGTTGCTGCTGTTCGATATCGGCGGCTCGATGGACGCCCACGTGAAGATCTGCGAAGAGCTGTTCTCGGCCTGCAAGACCGAGTTCAAGCATCTGGAGTATTTCTACTTCCACAACTTCATTTATGAATCGGTGTGGAAGAACAACATGCGTCGCACCTCAGAGCGCACCTCGACCATGGACCTGCTGCACAAGTACGGCGCCGACTACAAAGTGATCTTCATCGGCGACGCCGCCATGGCGCCTTACGAAATCACCCAGCCGGGTGGCAGCGTCGAGCACTGGAACGAAGAAGCCGGTTATGTCTGGATGCAGCGTTTCAGGGAGAAGTACAAGAAACTCATCTGGATCAACCCGTATCCAAAGGACACCTGGGGCTATACCTCATCGACCAACATCGTGCGGGATTTGATCGAGGACCAGATGTATCCGCTGACTCTTCGGGGGTTGGAGGAAGGGATGCGGTTTTTGTCCAAGTAGGACGCCGATCGTTCCCACGCTCTGCGTGGGAATGCATCAAGTGACGCTCCGCGTCACAGGGACGCGGAGCGTCCCGGGCGGCATTCCCACGCAGAGCGTGGGAACGATCATTGTGGGGTAAATCGGCGCAAATACTCGACCTGCTCGCGATGCGCCACCTCCTGCACCACCGGCCGCAACCGCACCTGCGCCCCCGGCAGACACTGCGCCAACCGCGCCAACGCCAACGGCGTCAACGCCCCCAATCGCGGATAACCGCCAATGGTCTGCCGATCATTGAGCAACACAATCGGCTGTCCATCCGGCGGCACCTGCACCGCCCCCAACGGAATGCCCTCGGAAATCATCGGCTTGCCCTGGTACTGCAACGCCGTGCCCAGCAGACGAATGCCCATGCGATCAGCACGACTGTCGAGGCTCCATGCGCTGTTGAATGCATCGAACAGACTCTGCCCGCTGAACTCACCGATTTGCGCACCGAGCACCAGATCCAACGGCGCCTCAAGATTCAGATTTGGCCGCTGGTCTGCGGTCAACTCCCGCAACAACATCACTGAGTTGCCCGAATAGCTCAAGCTCGCCCCTTTGCCCAGCGCATGCCCCATGCCATCCAGTCCGCCGAGCTCCTCACGAACCACTGTTGCGCTGCTGCCCAACACCTTCGGCGCATCGAAGCCTCCCGGCGCGGCCAGGTAGGCACGGGCACCGAGCAATGGCTGGGTGAAATGCAAACGCTGCCCCTTTTGCAGCCTGAAGCTGCGCCACGGTGCCAGCGGTTCGCCGTCCACCTGCGCGCCAAGATCCGCCCCGGCCAAGGCCAGCACGCATTCTTCCTCGGCCACTACGGTAAACCCGCCGAGGGTGATTTCGATCACTGGCGCATCCAGCCCGTTACCCAGCAGCCAGTTGGCCCAGGACATCGAACGCCAATCAGCCGCGCCCCCCTGGGTCACGCCCAGGTGCCGCACGCCAAAACGACCGGCGTCTTGCAACAGGCACAGCGGTGTACTTGCTTCAATCGTCAGTCGGCTCATGCCTGGGCCTCCAGTGGCGTGTCGTCACCGCCCAGGTTGATGAATTCGGCATGACCGATCGCTTCGAAGCGCACGGTGTCGCCCGGTTGCATCAGGCTGTAGCCATCGCGGTTGCGGTCGAACAATTTGGCCGGGGTGCGACCGATCAGGTTCCAGCCGCCTGGCGATACCACCGGATAGGCAGCCGTCTGCCGTTCAGCAATGCCGACACTGCCAGCGGCGACTTTTTTGCGCGGCGTGCCCAGGCGCGGGGCGGCGAGGACTTCTTCCACCAGGCCCATGAACGCGAACCCCGGTGCGAAGCCCAGGGCGAACACCTGGTACTCGCGGGCGCTGTGACAGCGGATCACCTCTTTGACCGCCAACCCACTGCGTTGCGACAACAAGCTCAATTCCGGCCCGACACTCAAGTCATACCACACCGGCAGCACATGACACTTGCCGGGAGTGCGCGCATTGGGCGACAAGTCGATCAACGCTTCGGCAATCAATTCCCGGGCCTGGCCCGGGCTCAGGCGGGTCAAGTCGTAATGCACCATCAAGGTCGTGTAGGACGGCACCAGGTCGATCAGCTGTTCACCGAACGCTGCTCGCAGACTTTCGCTGGCTGCGAGCATCCACGGCATGTTGGCTTCGGCGATCTCATCGAACAGACGCACCATCAGGCAATCGAGCGCGACCACTTCTACCCGCAGTTTCATGACGCGCCCTGCTGATTCAGGGCTTCACGAATGCGTCGCACGGCGGCCACCGAACTGGCGTTGTCGCCGTGCACGCACAGGGTATTGGCCTGCAGGTGCAAGGCGCTGCCGTCACTGGCAGTGAGGTCGTCGCCACGGGCAATGATCAACGCCTGCTCGATGATTGTTTCCGGATCATGATGCACTGCCCCTGGCAGTTGCCGCGACACCAGCCTGCCGGCGCTATCGTAGGCGCGGTCGGCGAAGGCTTCGAACCACAGGGTCACACCGTACTCCTCGCCCAACTGCTGCGCGGCGCTGTTATCACGGGTGGCCATCAGCATCAACGGCAGGCTGCGGTCATAGGACGCCACGGCCTGCAGCACCGCGCGTAGTTGCGCCGGGTTGGCCATCATGTCGTTGTACATCGCGCCATGGGGCTTGACGTAGCTGACCCGCCCACCCTGGGCCCGGCAGATGCCGTCGAGGGCGCCGATCTGGTAATGCAGGATGTCCTGCAGTTCCTGGGTGGCATAGGCCATGGAACGGCGGCCGAAACCGACCAGATCCTGATAGGCCGGGTGGGCGCCGATCTGCACACCGTGGCTGAGGGCCAGGCTGACGGTCTTACGCATGATGCTCGGGTCGCCGGCATGGAAGCCGCAGGCGATGTTGGCGCAATCGATGAAGGGCATGACTTCCGCGTCCAGACCCATGGTCCAGTTGCCAAAGCTTTCGCCAATGTCGCAGTTCAATAGCAGGCGGCTCACGCTGAACACTCCTGTAGGCATTATTCTTTTTAGCTGTGGGACATATCCGTATGACACGCCCCGCAGGTTACCAGTTACTGGGCGTCGAGTTGCTTGCCACGGGTTTCCGGGAGGCTCAGGGCTGCGAGGATCACCACGCCGTAGGACACCGCCGCAAAGGCACCGATGCCGACACTCAGCGGTACCGTCTGGCTGAGCAGGCCGATCAGCAGCGGGAACAACGCCGCCAGCGCCCGGCCGATGTTGTAGCAGAAGCCTTGGCCCGAACCACGAATGCGCGTAGGGAACAGCTCGGTCAGGAACGCACCCATGCCACTGAAGATGCCCGAGGCAAAGAAGCCCAGCGGAAAGCCCAGCCACAGCATCACACCGTTGCTGACCGGCATTTGCGTGTACAGCAGCACAATGGTGAACGAACCGACAGCGAACAGGATGAAGTTCTTTTTGCGACCGAGAATGTCGGTCAGATAAGCGCTGATGACATAACCAACGTAGGAACCGACGATCACCATCGCCAGATAACCGCCGGTACCGAGTACGCTCAAGCCGCGTTCGTTCTTCAGGAAGGTCGGCAGCCAGGAGGTGATGGCGTAGTAACCACCCAGCGCACCGGTGGTCAGCAGCGAAGCGCGAATCGTGGTGAAGAGCATGCCGGGCGCGAAGATCTCGTAGAACTTCGACGGGTTGCTGGGTTCCTGTTTGGCCTTGGCTTCGCGGTAGATTTCCGGGTCCTTGACCAGGCGGCGAACGAAGATCACGAAAATCGCCGGCACGATGCCGAGAATGAACAGCGCACGCCAGGCGTCTTCCGGCGGCATGATCGAGAACAGCAGCGCATACAGGATCGCGGTCAGGCCCCAGCCCAGCGCCCAGCCCGATTGCACCATGCCGACGGCCTTGCCGCGGTCCTGGGCGCGGATGACTTCGCCGATCAGCACAGCGCCGGCGGTCCACTCGCCGCCGAAACCAAAGCCCATCAGGGTCCGCGCAATCAGCAGTTGTTCGTAGCTTTGGGCGAAACCGCAAAGGAAGGTGAAGAAGGCAAACCACAGCACCGTCAGTTGCAAGGTGCGCACGCGACCGATGCGGTCGGAGAGAATTCCCGCCACCCAGCCACCGATGGCCGAAGCGATCAGCGTGCTGGTGTGAATCAGCCCGGCCTGGCCAGTGGTGATGCCCCACATGGCAATCAGGGTCGGCACCACGAAGCTGAGCATCTGGGTGTCCATGCCATCCAGGCCATAGCCGATCTTGCAGCTCCAGAAGGTGCGGCGTTCCTGCTGATTGATGTTGCGGTACCAGTCGAAAGGTCCCGGGCGAGCCGTGGCTTTCGGAATGACGGTGGTGTCGGGCGCACTCATGGCAAATCTCCGCGCTGATTTTATTGGTATTGTTCTGAGCCCCGACGACGCCTATCGTGGGAACCGGATGTGCCGATTTTTGGACGCGCCAGCGCTCTGCGTCCAACTAATAAAAACCCGCCCTAGCCATAAGAAAAACTTGATCACATGAACCTGAAGTTTCTCGAGACCTTCGTCTGGGTCGCCCGGCTCAAGAGTTTCCGCCTCACCGCCGACAAGCTCTTCACCACCCAGGCGTCGATTTCCAGCCGCATCGCCGTGCTCGAAGGCGAGCTTGGGGTAAAGCTGTTCCTGCGCGATTCACGGGGTGTGAGCCTGACGCCCGAAGGCTTGAAAGTGCTCGAATACGCCGAGCAGATGATGGACACCATGCAAGCGCTCAAGCAGTCGATCGAAACCCGTTCCTGCAAGGCCGGGCGCGTGCGCATCGGTGTGATGGACACGGTGATCCACACCTGGCTGAGCCCGTTGGTGGCGCAGATGACCGATCACTATCCGCTGGTGGAAATCGAACTGGTGGCCGATACCTCGCTGAACCTCTGCGATCAGCTGCAAAAAGGCTTTCTCGATGTGATCCTGCAAACCGACCTGCTGCGCCAGGAAAGCGTGCGCAGCCTGGAACTGGCCAGCCACCCCATGGGCTGGATCGTCGCCAGCAACTCGCTCTACAACCGCGATTACTCAGGCATCGCCGACCTGGCCAATGAGCGGATCATTACCTACTCGAAAAACTCCCATCCCCATCAGGAAGTGCTCGCGCTGATGCAGGCCAATGGCGTGATTGCGCCTCGGCTGAACTGCGTGAATTCGGTCTCGGCGATCACTCGCCTGCTGCGCGACGGCTTCGGCATCGGTGCATTGCCCCCGGTACTGGTGGCCGAGGAACTGGCGCGGGGTGAATTGACCTTGCTGGACATCGACCAGCGACCACCGGACCTGCAAGTGGTGGTGTCGTGGCGGGTCGGCGTGGAATGGGTCGAGGAAATTGTGGCGTTGTGTCAGCAGGTGCTGGAGGGGTATGCGCGCCGGGTGGGTGAAGACTACATCGTTTTGAATCGCTGAAGATCCTGTAGGAGCTGGCTTGCCAGCGAAGGCGCAATGCCTGACACACCGCATCGCTTGATTCGCTAGCAAGCCAGCTCCTACAAACCGCGCAAATCCCGCTCTTCGATCGGCCGGCTCTGACGCAAACGCTTGCCGCCCAACACCACCCAGTCGATCAGGCGGAACAGGCACTCGATCCCGAACGACAGCAGCAACGCGCCGCTCATGCCCCAGATCATCGCCTCCGGGGTCAGCAGGATCTGGTAGCTGTAGCCATTCCAGGTTTCCTTGCGAATGTCCGCGTCCGCAGCCAGCACCACTTGCAGGAAGCGGATGTACCACGGCCCCTGCATCGCCTGGAACTGCTTGTCCAGCGCCACCTGGCGGGTCAGCAGGTTGCCCAGGCTGTCGGCGTCGCTGCGAAAGATCGGGTCTTCACTGGCGCGGTAGTGGGCGACCAAGGCCTGCATGTCGCCCTTGAAGAACTGATTGGCCGTGTTCTGGAACCCGCTCAACCCGGACTGCGCTTCAATCAGGTGCGCTTCGACCCGCTTGGCATAATCGTTGATGAACCCCGGCACCTGGACACCGATCAACAGGCCCGCCGCAAACAACACCAGCCGTAGATAACTGAGCAACATGGGGATGATCCTTATGCGGTCCTGCCCTGGCTGACGCATTCGCCGCGTCGCCACAGGCTCCATTGGCCTGGCTCGTAGCGGGTCCAGGTTTCATTTTCGGTCAAGGGTTCGGTGGCGATCACCGTGACCACGTCATTGGGCGTGGTTTCGGCCTGGAAGTCGACGATCACATCGACGTCCTTCAGGCGCGCCGGGCCGAACGGGGCTCGACGGGTGATCTGCGCCAGCTTGGTCGAGCAATAGCAGAACAGCCAGTCGCCATCGCTGAGCAGGCAATTGAACACGCCCCTGCTGCGGTATTCGGCGCAGGCGGCGACCAGGTCCGGCAGCAGTTCTTCAACCTCCACCGGCTCGGGAAAGGCCGCCCGCACGCGGTTGAGCAAGTCACAGAACGCCGCTTCGCTGTCGGTATCGCCAACGGGGCGGTAGAAGCTGGCCGTGGGCTGAAAATCCGCCAGTTGGCCATTATGGGCAAAACACCAGTTACGGCCCCACAACTCGCGCACGAAGGGATGGGTATTGGACAGGCAGACCTTGCCGACGTTGGCCTGGCGGATATGCCCGATCACCACTTCGCTCTTGATCGGGTAGCGTTGCACCAGGTTAGCCACTTCCGACTCGCAGCTCGCCGCCGGGTCCTGGAACAGGCGCAAGCCCCGGCCTTCGTAGAAAGCGATGCCCCAGCCGTCACGGTGCGGACCGGTACGCCCACCGCGCTGCATCAGCCCGGTGAAGCTGAACACGATATCGGTCGGGACATTGGCGCTCATGCCCAATAGCTCACACATGCTCGGACTCTCGCTTCATGGCAGGGACACGGTCACAGACGGGGTTCGACGCGCATCCGCTGGGGATTGCCCGGCACAGGCGGACGACCGTAGCGATCATCGCCGGCACCGCCAAAAGGGTGGTCCTCTTCCGGCTCGTCGGCGCGGGCAGCAGCCTGGGCCGCGGCGGCCTGTTCCCGGCGGGCCTTGGCGCCGCGTTCGAGCATGAAACGCGCCCCCGCGAACACCAGGTAGATACCAAAAGCGATCATGGCGTACATCAACAGGTCGGAAATCGCCCGCCATGCGTTGTTGCCGACCTTGAACAACAGGTCAAGGGCGGTGATGGCAAGGGCCGGGGCCACTTTTTCCTTCACCGGGTCGATGATGGTCGGGCTGAACAGCAGCACCGCCACCAGTAAACGCAGGGGTTCGCGCAGCCAGCGCCACATCCAGCGGGTGATGCGCATCCACACCAGCAGGCAGCCCAAGGCGGCAAAGGCGTAGAGGCCCCAAGCGATCAGATAGTCGTTCTCGGTCATGGTGTCCATGGCAAGGCAGGCAAAGAGGCGCTTATGATAACGGCTTTTCGTCCATCAGGCTGCCCAAATCCAGCCAGCAACTCACGACCCCCGTGGGAGCGGGCTTGTTCGCGAAAGCGGTGTGTCAGTCAACAGAGATGTTGAATTTGCTGACCCCTTCGTCGGAGCGCCGCCCGGAGCAAGCCCGCTCCCACAGGTTGTGAACCCCTATTCAGTAAACTGTTCGAGAGACTTTCATGCCCCTATCCGCCAACGTTTCCGACGCCCCGATCGCCCGCAAGGCCGAAGGACCCGACCCGTACGCCTGGCTGCAGGAGCGCGACAGCGCAGCGGTGCTCGACTATCTCAAGGCTGAAAACCGCTATCAGGAAGCGCAAACCGCCGATCAGGCCGGGTTGCGTGAAACCCTGTTCGAGGAGATCAAGGGCCGGATTCTCGAAACCGACCTGTCCCTGCCCTCGCCGTGGGGACCGTACCTGTATTACACGCGCACCACGGCCGGCGACGAGTATGCCCGTCACTACCGCTGCCCGCGCCCGGTCGACGACAGCCTGGTCCTCGACGAAAGCCGGGAGCAACTGCTGCTGGACCCTAACGAACTGGCCAAAGGCGGTTTCTTTTCCCTCGGCGCGTTCAGCATCAGCCCCGATCATCAACGCCTGGCCTACAGCGTCGATTCCACTGGCGATGAGATCTACACGCTGTTCGTCAAGGAATTGTCCGACGGGCGCGTCAGTGAACTGGAATTCCAGGACTGCGACGGCAGCATGACCTGGGCCAACGACAGCCTGACCCTGTTTTTCGGCGAACTGGACGACACTCACCGCCCGCACAAGCTGTTGCGGTACCGCCTGGATGGCACGGCGGCCGAAGAAGTGTTCCATGAAACGGACGGCCGCTTCTTCATGCATTGCTACCGTTCGAGCTCCGAACAGCAATTGCTGCTGTCCGTGGGCAGCAAGACCACCAGCGAAGCCTGGGTGCTCGACGCCAACCTCCCGCACCTGCCCTTTACCTGCGTGGCGCCCCGCCAGGAAAACCATGAGTACGATGTTGACCACGGCGCGCTCGACGGCCAATGGACCTGGTTCATCCGGACCAATCGCGACGGCATCAACTTTGCCTTGTACACCGCCGTCGATACCGGCGTGGCGCCGACCGAAGCCGATTGGCAGAACCTGATTCCCCATAGCGACACGGTGATGATCGATGGCATGAGCCTGAACGCGGGCGCCATGACCCTGAGCCTGCGGGTCGGCGGTTTGCCGGTGATCGAGGTTCACCCGCAGGACCTGCCGAGCTATCGGGTGCAACTGCCGGACGCAGCCTACAGCCTGCACGTGCAGAACAGCCTGGAATTCGTCAGCGAGCGGATACGCCTGCGCTACGAAGCGTTGAACCGTCCGGCGCAAATCCGCCAGCTGGAACTGGTCAGCGGCGAGCAGAAAGTGCTCAAGCAAACCCCGGTGCTGGGCCCGTTCGACGCCGACGCCTACGTCAGCCAGCGCTTGTGGGCAACGGCGCCCGATGGCACGCAAGTGCCGATCAGCCTGGTGGTCAAGCGCGAAGCACTCGGCAAGCCGGTTCCGCTTTACCTGTACGGCTACGGCGCCTATGGCGAAAGCCTCGACCCGTGGTTCTCCCACGCGCGCCTGAGCCTGCTCGATCGCGGCATGGCGTTCGCCATCGCTCACGTTCGCGGCGGCGGTGAACTGGGCGAAGCCTGGTATCGCGCCGGCAAGCAGGAGCACAAGCAGAATACCTTCAGCGACTTCATTGCCTGCGCCGAACACCTGATCGCCAATGGCCTGACCACCGCGCCGCAACTGGCGATCAGCGGGGGCAGCGCCGGCGGCCTGCTGATCGGGGCAGTGCTTAATCAGCGGCCGCAGCTGTTTGGCGCGGCGATCGCCGAAGTGCCGTTCGTCGATGTACTCAACACCATGCTCGACCCGGAGCTGCCCTTGACCGTTACCGAATACGACGAGTGGGGCAATCCTGAAGAGCCGCACGTGCATGATCGGATCAAGGCTTATGCGCCTTACGAAAACGTCACCGCGCAAGCCTATCCGCCGACTCTGGTGATCGCTGGCTACAACGACAGTCGCGTGCAGTATTGGGAAGCGGCCAAATGGGTGGCGAAATTGCGCGCCACCAAGACCGATAACAATCCATTGCTGCTCAAGACCGAACTGGGCGCCGGCCATGGCGGGATGAGCGGTCGATACCAGGGATTGCGTGACGTAGCGCTCGAATATGCATTTTTGTTCAAGGTGTTGGGGGTTGCCTGAGGAACTTGGCTGGGTGCGCGGGTCTTAATCGCGCACAACGCAAGCCGATACAACACTGACCCACCTGTGGGAGCGGGCTTGCTCGCGAAGGCGATTTTTCAGTCAACCTCTGTGTTGAGTATTTTGGCCTCTTCGCCAGCAAGCCCGCTTCCACAGGGTTACCGGACCGCACGACATGTCAGAACCCACCTTACTGAACAACGAAATTCGCAACTGGCTGATGGACTGCGGCCTGTTCAATCAGCTGCTGCCGGCGGAGTTCGCCGCGGCCTCGGGTTATTTCAGCCTCAGCACCATTGCCCAAGGCGAAGAAATCTTCCACGAGGGCGATGCCGGCAGCTTCATGTGCATCATCCATACCGGCCAGGTGGCGGTGCAGAAGACCACCAGCGACGGCCAGCAGGTGACCATCGCGACGCTGCGCAGCGGTCGCTCGTTCGGCGAAATGGCCGTACTCGACGGCGAACGCCGTTCGGCCAGTTGCGTGGCCGCGAGCAACTGCCAGTTGCTCAACCTGGGCAAGGATTCGCTGGAAAAGATGCTCAATGAGGCTCCGAAAATCGCTGCCAAAATCATCCGCGCCCTCGCCGTCTCACTCTCCAAACGCTTGCGCATGGCCGACGGGCAACTGCTGGCGCAACAGGTTTAACCGCCGGGCGGCTTGACCTTCGGCGGGTTCTGCTCGATCCCCGGCACTGGCTGGTCCTTGGTCGGGGGGCTCGGCATCTCGATCGGCACCAAGGGTGGGCCGCTACTGCCTGGACCCACTTTAGGCTGGGGTGCAGGGCTGATCTGCGGATACGGCGTGGGCGTTGCGGTGCCTGGCGAACCGGGCATTGGCGCGGGACTGATCGGCGTTGTCTGCAGTTGCTGGGCCTGCACTGCAGTTATCGAGAGCGCGGTCAGGGCAATGGCCGTTAGAATGGTGCGCTTCATCAATGGCTCCGTTGGCCTTGTGGTCTTTTGCAGGCTACTCCCAACTGCGCCCTTTTGCCTTCCCCTGTGCTGCCATTTTCCTCAAGTGAGCCTCATGAAACGTTTTGTTCTACTCGATACCGCCCCTATTCCCGAGAACGGTGGGGCCCTGTGCCTGTTCGAGTATGGCGAGGATTTCGTCATCAAGATCCAGGGCGGTGACGGCGGACAACTGATGAATACGCGCATGCACGGCTCCGAGGATGCCTTGGCCGAGATCCCCTGCCGCAAGGTCGCGGGACGGCCGAACTCGCGGGTATTGATCGGTGGCCTGGGCATGGGCTTCACCCTCGCCTCCGCGCTCAAGCACCTGGGCAAGTCCGCTGAAGTGGTGGTCGCCGAACTGGTGCCCGGCGTCGTAGAGTGGAACCGTGGGCCGCTGGGCGAAAAAGCCGGCAACCCCCTGCAAGACCCGCGCACCGTGATCCGCCTGGAAGACGTGGCCAAGGTCCTGCAGGCAGAGCCGCAAGGTTTCGACGCAATCATGCTCGATGTCGACAACGGCCCCGAAGGCCTGACCCAGCGGGCCAACAGCTGGCTCTACTCCGCCGGCGGCCTGAGCGCCTGCGCCAAGGCCCTGCGACCAAACGGCGTGCTGGCGGTCTGGTCGGCCAGCGCAGACCGGCAGTTTTCCGACAAACTGAAAAAAGCCGGTTTCAAGGCCGAGGAAGTGCAGGTCTTCGCCCACGGCAACAAGGGCACCCGCCACACCATCTGGATTGCCGAGAAGCTCAAGGGCTGAGCTAAACTGCGCTTATACCGTCATTAGTCATTCAACAAAGGTGAACCCATGAGTTCGTCCACCCCGACCAACACCTCGAAGCTGGACCGCATCCTGGCCGACAACCAGCGCGACAAGGAAATGGGCTACCGCGACAAGGCCCTGAAGATGTACCCGCACGTGTGCGGCCGCTGCGCCCGTGAATTCTCCGGCAAGCGCCTGAGCGAGCTGACCGTGCACCACCGCGACCACAACCACGACAACAACCCCCAGGACGGTTCGAACTGGGAATTGCTGTGCCTGTACTGCCACGATAACGAACACTCGCGTTATACCGACCAGCAGTATTTCGGCGAAGGCTCGCTGAGCACGCCGAAGATCGCCAAGGCGACGCACAACCCGTTTGCGGCGTTGGCAGGGTTGATGAAGAAGGACGACTGAATCTTCAGCGCCTAGACTGGCCCCTTCGCGAGCAGGCTCGCTCCCACATTGGATCTCTGTTGCACTGGAAATCCCCTGTGGGAGCGAGCCTGCTCGCGAAACCGATTGCCCAGGCACCGCCAATCTGTGACCTGACCGCTGCCACCCAATCCCCGTATAATCGCGCTTTTTTCCCAAAGGCACCCCGCTCGTGGCAGATAAACGGTACAGCTGCATAGGTTTGTATAACCCCAAATCACCGGAGAATGTCGGTTCGGTGATGCGCGCCGCTGGCTGTTATGGCGTGGCATCGGTGTTCTACACCGGCAAGCGTTATGAACGCGCCGCCGACTTCGTCACCGATACCAAGCGCGTCCACTACGATATTCCGCTGATCGGCATCGACGACCTGAAGAAAATCCTGCCCCTCAACTGTGTTCCCGTTGCCGTGGAACTGGTCGATGGCGCCCGCCCGTTGCCGGAGTACACTCACCCGGACCGTGCGCTGTACATCTTCGGCCCGGAGGACGGCTCGCTGGATAAAGAGATCCGTGACTGGTGCGAAGACGTGGTCTACATCCCGACCACCGGCTGCATGAACCTGGCCGCCACGGTCAACGTCGTGCTCTACGACCGCATGGCCAAGGGCCTCAACACCCGTTCGGGGCCAAAATTCCGCTGAAGCGGCGCACATCCGATGGAACAAGTGGCCTGCACCCGCAGTCAGCTTATCTATCCATTACTCAAGCCTGGAGTCAGATCATGAGCGAACTCAAACGCGTAGAGCGCATCGAATCCACCCCATTCCAGACCCCCTCCGAACAGAATGTGCATGGCTGGGAACGCATCGGCTCACTGGCTGGCGGCGTGGTCATGGTCGGCAAAGGTTTGCGTCGCGGCGGCCTGTTCGGCTTGATTCAAGTGGCGATCGGCGGCGTGGCCCTGGCCCGTGGCATCACCGGCCACAGCTCGGCTAAAAGCCTGCTGGAAAAAAGCCGACAGGACATGAATAACGTGCGGGCGAAAATTCAGCGCGCAGGTGAAGAGTTGAATCGGTTGAAAGCCAATGCCGAGGCGGCGACCAAAACCGCGACCGTTACCGGCAATGATTCCCTGAAGTCGCCTAAAACCGGGGTTTGATCCGGAGTTTGCGCCAGGGCTTATGGCCTCATCGCCAGCAGGCTGGCTCCCACAGTGATCTTCGCTATCACACGACAAAGAAGCCCCCTGTGGGAGCTAGCCTGCTGGCGAGGGCGGTATTACCGAAGCAACCCGCTATCCAATACCTTGGAAGACTCGCCAAGCACGCTCTCACTGAGCTGTACGAATTGCTTGGTATCAATGCTCCCCAGGTGCATCGCCCCGCGCAGCACATCATCCAGCGAGCGCTTGTTGCGTGTCTTCAGGCGAATCTCGCGATCCAGTTCCTGTAGCAACACCACCGCCTTCGCGACCTGCGCAGGGTTGATCTGCTCGCCCCGCAAACTGGTGACTTTCTGGCTGTCCTTGACCAGCTTCCCGTGCAGATCCTCATAACGCTCATCGCTCATGCCGCCGGCCCGGCGCACCAGTTCGATGGCGTAGTACTCGGCGAAACCTTCACTGATCCAGTCGCTGCGCTGCTGATCGTTGATCCGCCCGAACACCTGGGCCAACTCTCGAACCAACGGGCTCCTGCCATTTTCACCGACCAGCGGCAGGCGGCTATTCAGATAAATCGATTCGTGCGCCGACAGGCTGCCACGCCACATGGGATCGTTGGCGCCGACAATCAGCAACTTGGTCGGGTGACGAGGAAACACGGCCTGCACCTGGGGCCAGACAAACGTCAGCAGCGTCAGCACATCCATGCGCCGCATGCCTTGCCCGCGCGGCGAGGCGACGGTGACTTCGGTTTCGCCCAAGCGCGTTCGTCGACTGCCCAGGTGCCCGGCGAGCATCCAGCCCGTGGGTCGGTCGAACAGCCGGGAAACGCTGTCGATACGAAATTTATGCTTGCCGATGCGCGGCCAGGCGGTTTCGACGCTTTGCCAACCATTGGGCAACTCGAATTCAAGGCGTGAAACCAACTCGGTGCCGTCCTGCTGATCGAGCCTGGCCGGCGGCACCAGATCGTCACCGCGCATCAACGCCCAGGTCGGAGTCATGCGCGTGTCGAAGCTGCCGTTCTTGCGCCCGTGACTGATCTTCACCCGATAGGTCAGGCTGGCCTTCTCGGCCGTCGGGCGCCATACCCCGCGGGCCGCCTTGCCTGCGGTCAGCTGCCATTGGCCGTCGGCCTTGAAATCGCTGTATTGGCTGCCGTCGCCGAGGTCGAAATCCAGGCTGCGCACCGCCGCGCCCTGGGCCAGGGTCAGGCGCACCTCAGCCTGGTCGCTTTGCGGCAACAGGCGCACGTGGTAATCCAGATCGACTTTCTTCGCCGCCCACACGGGCAAGCTCAGGGCGCACAACCCAATGACCAGCGCCTGCCGCCATCCCACAGCCATACACACTCCTTGGTGGAACCTTGACCTGCGCTGCGCTTTAACCTGCGCGGAAAATCAGATGGTCTTCCCAGTCCTCTTCCGCCACGCTGCCTTCGGCGAGCATGCGCCCGGACTGGGAAATACGTTCGTGGTGCACCGCATCGCGATCACCGCACACCAGGTGATGCCACAGCGGCAGGTCCTTGCCCTCGCTGACCAGGCGATAGCCGCAGGTCGGTGGCAACCATTTGAACTCGTCGGCCTTGCCCGGTGTGAGCTGGATGCAGTCCGGCACCGAGGCGCGACGGTTGGGGTAGTCGCTGCACTGGCAGGTTTTCAGGTCCAGCAGTTTGCAGGCAATGCGTGTGTAATAGACGCTGTTGTCGTCTTCGTCCTCGAGCTTTTGCAGGCAACACAGGCCACAGCCGTCGCACAGCGATTCCCATTCCTGCTGATCGAGTTGATCGAGGGTTTTTCGTATCCAGAACGGTTCTACTTTGGCGGCCATGGTTCGAGCATCGACATCAGGTGGTGAAAAGGCCGCCAGTCTAGTGCCCGCAGCCCCGCGGGCCAAGCATTGGCGACTGCCGGTAGAACGGGCTTGTCAGTTATTGCGTCGCCAAGTAGGGTTTTGCGTCGCTCCCACTTTCAAACGTAGCAAGGAATCTCTTGATGAGTGCAAATCCCCGTATTGCCGAATACGCCATTCACCCTCAGTTCACCGATCGCTGGTCGCCCCGTGCCTTCACCGGCGAAAGCATTCCTGAAGAGACCCTGCTGAGCTTCTTCGAAGCCGCGCGTTGGGCGCCGTCGGCCTACAACTCGCAGCCTTGGCGATTTCTCTATGCGCGTCGCGATACGCCGAACTGGGAGCGTTACCTGGGCCTGCTGAACGAATTCAATCGCAGCTGGGCGCAACACGCCTCGGCACTGGTGATCGTGATCTCGAAAACCACCTTCACCGCGCCTGGCGCCAGCGAAGAAACCCCGGCGCTGTGGCACACCTTCGACACCGGTTCCGCCTGGGGCCACCTGGCGCTGCAAGCCAGCATCAGCGGCTGGCACACCCACGGCATGGCCGGTTTCGATCAGGAGCTGACCCGCAAGGAGCTGAACATCCCTGAGGGCTATGCCCTGCATGCGGCCGTGGCAGTGGGTAAATTGGGGGATAAAGCAACGCTGGCGGACTACCTGCAAGCCCGTGAGGAGCCGAGCCCGCGGCGTCCGTTGAACGAATTGGCGGCTGAAGGCGACTTCACCCTCTAAACCACAACGCATATCTACTGTAGGAGCCGAGCTTGCTCGCGATAGCGGTGTCACAGTCAACGATGATGTTGAATGTGATGGCCTCTTCGCGAGCAAGCTCGGCTCCTACAGGTTTAGCGTCAACTCAGTATCCGCGATTGAAATCCACTTCCCCGCGCAATGCCTCTCCCGCCTGATACGCCCGCAGGTTCTCGATAAACAGATCCACCATCAGCGAAGGCGAGGTCGGTGCCGAGCTGTGGCCCGTCAGCAGCAGGCCAAAAGCCGTCCAGAATGGATGACGTTGTGGCAGCGGCTCCTGGCGACAGACGTCGATCACGGCGCCCACCAGATGCCCTTCCTTCAAGGCTTCCACCAGATCCGCATCCACCACCGCAACACCGCGCCCGACGTTGATGAACAACCCGGTCGGCTTGAACTGCTTGAACAACGCCGCGTCGTAAATATCGTGGGTGTTCGGGGTATTTGGCAGCAGATTGACCACGTAATCCGCTTCACCGACCAAGCGCGGCAGATCCGCCAGCGAACCGACTTCGATGAAGGGTGACTGCTCACGGGCCTCACTGGCGATGCCATACAACTGGACACCAAAAGGCACGAGGAACTGCGCCACCGTCTGCCCGATATCACCGGTGCCGACGATCAAGACCTTGCGCCCCGCCAGGCTCTGGCCGTGACGACTGTCCCATTTGCGCTCGACCTGGCTGACCAGCCGCGCCAGCACTTCACGTTCGTGGCCGAGCATGTAGGTAAGCACGTATTCAGCCATGACCTGACCGAAAATGCCCACCGCGCGGGTCAGGCGATAGTGCCTGGGCAAGCCATCGGCCAGCAGCGGCGTGATCCCCGCCCAGGTGGACTGCAGCCATTGCGGCTGATGGCCCTGACGCAGCAGGGTCGCCAGCAAGTCGGGTTGGCCAAGCCAGACCGGGCAATCGGCGGCCAGACGAGCCAGTTCGGCGGAATCGCCGCTGGTCAGGACTTCCACCTCAGGCGCCGCCTCTTGCAACAGTCGGGCGTACACCGGGTGATCGTGTTCAGCAATCAGGACGCGCATGCTTCAAACCTTTCGAAAAACAGTGCGGACGGCCGCCGACAGAGCCCTGCTCCGTCGCTGCGGCCATCGCCAAAATCATTCAAGTGTCCATCGAGGCTTCGAACAAAGCCTGTCTGTCGATCACATGGGATCGTTGCGTCGCAACAATTCTTCCGGCAAGTGTTCGATGTATTCCTCTTCCGCTGGCGGCATTTGCAGGTGATAACCCTGCTTTTCGAGGTTTTCAAGAACCACGGTAATGTCCTCGCGCGACAGCTTGCGCTCGGGGCTCAATACCAGGTCGAACGCGTGGATAGCTTTGCCGAAGGCGGCCATCAAGGGTTCCGGTACACGCTCCAGGGCATCGCTCTTGAGCACATAGAGGTACATCTCGTTTTTCTTCGAACTGCGGTAGATGGAGCAAATACGTTTCAAGGCTGTTCTCCGGCGGTGGCCAGGCTGTCGAGCAGCGCCTGGCCCATCAATTCGCGGCGCCAGCCACGCAATGAATCAGGCAATTGGTAGGGACCATTGGGGAAGCCGCTCTTGAGCAAGGCTTCCAGGGTTTTCTTGCGCAGCATCACCTCCGGCGCGATGTTCAGGCGCTCGGCCTCGGCCTGGCCGATGGCCTTGAGCCGCTTGAGCAGCGCGGCGGCGTCCACCGGCAACGGCTCAGGCACGGCGGGCGGCCATTGCTCGGGCGACACACTGCCAGAGCGCTTGATCAGATCAAGCAGAAACTCACCGTCCTGACGCACGGTGCGCGGGTGCATGTCTTCGATTTTCGCCAATGCGCCGAGGTTGTCCGGCTGCGTGCGCGCCAGCGGCCACAGCGAATGCTCGCGGATGATGCGGTTGCGCGGCAGGTCACGGGCTCGCGCCTCTTGCTCGCGCCAGGCGCAGAGTTCACGCAATACGGCGAGTTGCGCGCGGGACAGCTTCCAGGCCAGCTTGGCGTCGCGATAGACCTCGTACGGGTCGATTTCACGGCGCAGGTTGGCCACCAACTCCGCTCCGTCTTCCAGGACCCAGGCGTATTTTTCGTCCGAGAGTTGCGGGCGCAACTTGACGAAGACTTCCGCCAGGTGCACGGCGTCTTCGGCGGCGTAGCTGATCTGGGTTTCGGAAAGCGGACGTTGCAGCCAGTCGGAACGGGTTTCGCCCTTGGGCAGGTCGATGCCCAGCACTTCCTGCACCAGCCGCGAATAGCCCATGGAGAAGCCCAGGTTGAGGTAAGCGGCGGCCAGTTGCGTGTCGAACAGCGGTGCCGGCAGGCTACCGGTCAGGCGCAGCAGGACTTCGAGGTCTTCGCTGCACGCATGGACAACCTTGATCACGGCCGGATTTTCCAGCAACGCGGCCAGGGGCTGCCAGTTGTCGATGGTCAGAGGATCGATCAGGTAGGCACGTTCGCCATCGCCGACCTGCAGCAGGCCCGCGATCGGGTAGAAGGTGTCGACCCGCATGAATTCGGTGTCGAGGGCAACGAACGGCAGTTGCTGCCACTCGGTGCAAAACCGACCGAGGCTATCGTTGTCGCGAATCCAGTGAATATCGATGGCCACACGGCTCTCCCTTGAAGAATGGCGCGCAGTATATATCGCCCTCGACGATTTCCGCGCATCCACTGAACAAGAGCTTTAGCGAAAATGCCTGCCTGATGGCAAGAAAAGTCCGACAAACACGATCTAATCGACCTTACCCAGCACGTAAACCCGCCTCGGTGCGCAGCCGGGCAGAAAATCCTGATGGCCGATCACGCGCAATCCTGCCTGTTTGAATTCAGCTTCTACCTGGACCTTGCTGATCAGCGGTTGAGTGGCAGACCCCTGCCCGTCGGTGCGCCTTCGCTTGAAACGACCACCGATGCGCACCGCCACAATCACCGTATCTCGGCTGACCCGGCAAAACTCGCCCAACATCGCTAAACGAAGCTCGGGGCTGGCAATGTACTGAAACAGCTGCATGCAAAAAATGCAGTCAACCGCATTTTCCGACAAGCCAATGTTGAAGGCTGAGCTTTGAAAGGTCCTGACTCGCTGCATCAGGCAATGCGAATGGTGGCTTGGGGCATGTTCAAGGATCCCCTGGGACGGATCCATCGCCAGGATCATCCGGTTCGCCCGCTCGCCCAGCACCGACCAGAAGCGCCCGACGCCGCAAGCCACATCGAGAATCAAGCCCGGCTCGCCAGCGACCTTGAGCGCCCGGCGCACCAGTTGCTCGTCACGCCAGAACGCCAGCCGCTCGCCCAGGTCCTGCGCTTGCGGCTGCAGGCAGACGCGGGCGTGCTCCTGGTCATACTGCCGGGCGAACTCGAGCTCGATGGCGGAGGGGGATTGGGCTGACATGGGCTATGGCTCTTGGCGAAGACTGGCCGACCGCAGGCCGTTGCGTGAATGAACGTCGCAGCACTCAATCTTTGGCCAATACGCCATCGATCGCCGCTCTACGGCACCCGGCAAACATATCCAGGTCCTGGTTATAAACCTTGCTGTCGACCTCCAGCAGCCCCAGCATCGAATGGAACAGGTTGTCCTGGCTCAAGGGTTTTTCACGACTCAGTTGCAGGCAATGGGTGTCTACCGAGAACGACTTCTGATAGCTGTCGGAGAACCAGGCCAGCATCGCCACGTGTTTCTGTTGATCCGGTGCCAGCATGTAAGGCGTGCCATGGAGGAACAGGTTGTATTCGCCCAGGGATTCGCCGTGGTCCGACAGATAAAGCATCGCGGTATCAACCTTGTCCTGGTTGCTGCGCAACAGATCGATCAAGGTCGACAGCACATGGTCGGTGTACACCAGCGTATTGTCGTAGCCGTTGATGATGCTTTCGCGGCTGCAGTTGTTCAGTGCATTGCTCTTGCAGACCGGGGTAAAGCGCTCGAATTCCTTCGGGTAGCGCTTGTAGTACTCCGGACCGTGACTGCCCATCTGATGCAATACCAGTACCGTGTCTTTATCCAGGGTATCGATGAAGTGTTGCAGGCCTTGCAGCAGGATTTCATCGCGACATTCACTGTTGGCGCACAGCACCGGGTCTTTTAGGTTGCTGAGGTCGTCAAGAGTGACGCGATCGCAGGTCCCCTTGCAGCCAGACTGGTTGTCACGCCAGATCACATCGAGGCCCGCACGCTTGAGCACATCCAGCAGGCCTTCTTCGTTCTTGGCCTTGCTCGCGTTGTAATCCTTGCGCCCCATGTTGGAGAACATGCAGGGCACCGACACGGCTGTTTCAGTGCCGCAAGATTTCACGTCGGTGAACGCGATCAACCCGGCTTCCTTTTCCAGTTTCGGCGTGGTGTCGCGGTTGTAGCCCAGAACGCCGAAGTTCTCTGCCCGGGCACTTTCACCCACCACCAGAACCGTCAGGGACTTGCGACCATGGGTTTGCCAGGCGGAATCGCGCTGGGCATCTTCACCAACTTTGACAAAGGGCTGGCGCGCTGACGCGATTTGCTCACGCAAGTAACCGGCGGAGGCACCTATGTAGTTGCTCGGCACCACCATCAAGCGCAGTTCGTGGTGATTGCGAAACAGCGAAGAAAGTCCCTGATAGTTGATCAGCGCGACACCACCGATGACCGCCGCCGAGGCAAACGTCACGAGAGCCTTGCTTAATAACGCTCGATGCCAGCGGCGATATTCAACCGGCGTTTTCCACAACAACCAGGACGGAAGTACACCGAGGAAAACAATATAAGCAAGCAACTTTAACGACAGTAAGTCCCGTACTTCCGTGGCATTGGTTTGCGCGAAGTTTCGCAACATGCCAACGTCAATCAGGACGCCATATTGGCTCATGAAATAAGCGACACCCGCGCTGATCATGAACAGCAGGGTCAGCACCGGCTTCAGCACCGGGCGGAACGCCAGCAAGGTCAGGATAATGTTGAACGCCGCGAGAATCATCACCCCAAATGCCACGCGCATGACGATGCCTTTACCGTCAGACGAGGTAATATCGAAGAGGTGTTGCCACAAGACGAAATTGCAGGCAGTCAATAAAAAGGCGCTGGCAATCAGTGTCACCCACTCCGGGCGCACGGCTTTAATCTTCAACATGGTGATCGGCTATTCCTGAATAGAAGTGCCTTGGACAAGTGTGAAAATTTCATTTATCAAGACAGCACTAACTCTAGGCAGCCAACCATCAATTTTTCGTGAAAAAGAAGCCAACGATTAGTGGCCCCACCGGCACTTGATGAAACTTTTAGGTTATTTGAGAATGGTTCAGCCCTGGTTCAGCAAGATCACTCACCGCAGCATTAATTAATTTCCCGATAGTGCCCGTGACTTTCTGATTTGCCGGCTGCGAACCCATCGCGCCTAATCGGCCCCTGACTTATCAAGGTCCGATCATGGAAAACATTCGCGTTACCTCCCGCCCTGCCCTGTGGCTGATGTTCAGCATCATGCTGGTCGCCCTTAACCTGCGGCCTTCCATGGCTGCGGTCGGTCCCTTGCTGTCGGCGATTCGTGGCGATATCCCGCTGAGTTTCAGCCTCGCCTCGCTGCTGACCCTGCTGCCGGTCATGACCATGGGGCTGGCAATGTTCTTTGGGCTGGCGATCAGTCAACGCCTCGGCGAGCGCCGCACGGTCGTGCTGTCGCTGCTGGTCATCGGCCTGGCGACTGCATCGCGGTTGCTCCTCGATTCGGCGCTGGAACTGATCCTTAGTGCCATGCTGGCCGGCATCGGTATCGCACTGATCCAGGCACTGATGCCGACGCTGATCAAAGCCCGCTTCAGCGACAACGTGGCCCTGTGCATGGGGCTCTACGTCACGTCGATCATGGGTGGCGCCGCCATTGCCGCCTCTTTCGCCCCACTGGTGATGGTCCATACAGGCAGTTGGTGCCTGGGTCTGGCCATCTGGGCGGTGCTGGCCGCGCTCGCGCTGCTGTTCTGGTGCGGTCAACGGGTGGGGGCACCGACACCGGGATCAACCAGCCACCGCTCGTTCTTCAGTCACCCCCGCGCCTGGCTGCTCGCGGTGTTTTTCGGCCTTGGCACGGCGTCCTATACCTGCGTGCTGGCCTGGCTGGCGCCGTACTACGTGGAAAAGGGCTGGAGCGAACAGGACGCCGGGTTGTTGCTGGGCTTCCTCACCGCGATGGAGGTGTTGTCCGGCCTGCTGGTTCCAGCCATCGCCAACGGCAGCCGCGATCGGCGCCTGGTGCTGGTGGTGTTGCTGGCGCTGATCATGGTTGGTTTTTGCGGGTTGATTCTCAGCCCGGATAACTTCGGCCTCCTGTGGCCATGCCTCCTGGGACTTGGAATCGGCGGGCTGTTCCCAATGAGCCTGATCGTGTCGCTGGATCATCTGGACGAGCCCCGGCAAGCGGGTGGGCTCACGGCGTTTGTGCAAGGCATCGGCTATCTGATTGCGGGCGTCTCGCCGCTGGTGGCCGGGATGATCCGCGATCAACTCGGCAGTTTCGAATGGGCCTGGTGGTCGCTCACGGGGGTCGTAGCCCTGATGATCCTGATGGCCTTGCGCTTCGATCCACGCCATTACGCCAGGCACATGCGGTGACTCCGAACGCCTACCAGACATTCTCCTGTTGCCGTCATTGAGCTAGGATCAGTCGCTCAAGTTTGCACATGAGCCAGAAAGGATGCTGAACAGCAACGTGCTACGAAAGCTCGACATGGAGGACTTGATGGTGTTCGTCGCCGTGTATGAGCAAAACAGCGTCTCCGGCGTTTCCGAGACGCTGTGCGTCAGCCAGTCCACCGTGAGTTACTGCCTGAAAAAACTGCGTACAGGGTTTGAGGACGAATTGTTCATCAACACCCGCACCGGGATGCGCCCCACTTACAAGGCCGACAGCATGTACCCCCACGTGCTGAAGATCCTCGACAGCATCAACCTGTGTCACGCCAGTGCGTCGGCATTCGATCCCACCCTGCAACCCACGGTTTTCAACCTCTGCGCACCGGAATACTTCGAGCAGCTGGTTCTACCGCGCCTGCTCAAGCGCTTCGCGCTCGCCGAGCTTGCTGTGGTGGTCAATGTGCATAAACTCGAGACTGACATCCCGGCCCAGGCGCTGCGTGAGGGCAGCCTGGATCTGGCGATTGGTTTTGGCCCCGACTTTCATCGAAGCCACGCTGACTGCCATGTACGCACGCTGCTGGAAGACGATTTCGTCTGCGTCCTCGACAAACGCAGCGCTTCGTCGCAACCACGCCTGAGCCTGCAAACCTTCATCGAGCGCCGACACGTGTTCCCGACCCCCTGGACCTCCACCAGCAACATGGTCGACGGCTGGTTGGCCCAGCAAAACCGCCAACGGCAGATCGTCGCGCGGGCCAACAGCTACGGCGCGGCCCTGAAGATGATCGGCGGCACCGACTTCCTCCTCACCCTGCCCCGGCGCATCCAGCAATTGCTGGCCGACGAGACCGCCTTCGAGCGTTGCGAAGCACCCAATGGCTTGCCGGGTTTCACCCTCGACATGCAATGGAGCCAGGGCGCCGATCAGGACAGCGCCAACATCTGGTTACGCGAGCAGGTGATCGTGGCCTGCGCGGAACTGGACACGGCCTGAAACTCAGACGCCGACGGTAGTCTTGGCATAGGACTCGCGATCGATGTCGAGAATCTCCACGCACAACTGCACCTCCACCCCCGTCGGCCATTCACACAGATCCTTGAGCACGGCCAGCAGGCTGTCGGACAGCTGCTTCTTGATCTCCGCAGAGCGACCGCTCAGCACTGCCAGTTTCACATGCACGAACGCCCGCTCGGCCAATGCCGTGCCGACCTTGAACGTCTGGACCTTCACCGCGCGACTCTTGATGTCGAGTTCGGCACCGAACTGGCCGGAGCCCACCAGCGTGTTGTTCAGGCGCATCAACGCCACATCGGCGTTCAGCTCAGGCAGGTTGGCGGTATATTCCAGGTGCAGGTGAGGCATGGCGTAACTCCCTTAGGTCGGTGGAAAAGTTCATAGGTATAACACGGCGCTGCCTTGCTCACTGGGGCAGCGACAACAGATTGCGCTCGCCCATGAAGGCTTCGAGCCGTGAGCGCAGCCAGCGCTCGGCGGGGTCGCTGTCGACGTGGCTGAGCCAGACCATGGACAGCTCCAGGGTCGGTGTCTTGAACGGAAACGGCTCCTTGAACAACTGGCCGGACGCCGCCATGGCCTCTGCCGTGTAATCCGGCAGGCTGGCCAGCAGATCGGTCCCGGCGAGCAAGGCCGGCAACGAACTGTATTGCGGCACCGAGAGCACCACCTGGCGCGTGCGGCCGATTGCCGACAGCCACTCGTCCGCGAAGCCACTGACGTTGGCAATATGGGATACCAGCACATGAGGGCGCGAGCAGTACTCATCGAGCGTCAACGGTGTATCACTGGCATCGGCGCGTAGAACGCTGGGCTGGATGTGCCGCAACAACTTGCGTTTGGCGTTGGCCGGCAGACCGCGGGTCTGGCTGACTCCGACCGTGATGTCTCCTGACGCCAGCAAGTCGGGAATGCGCCAGTAATCGACATTCTGCACCACGAATACCACCTTCGGCGCTTCCTGGCGCAACGCCCGCAGCAACGGTGGCAACAGGCCGTACTCGACATCGTCGGACATCCCGATGCGAAAGGTCATGGTGCTGCTGCTCGGGTCGAAATCATGGGTCAGGCTCAACGCCACCGACAACGAATCCAGCGCCGGCGACAAATGCCGAAAGATCTCTTCAGCCCGCGCCGTCGGCTCCATGCGATGCCCGACGCGGATGAACAACGGATCGTTGAACATGGTACGCAAGCGGTTGAGTGCCGAACTGATGGTCGGCTGACCAAGAAACAGCTTCTTCGCCACCTTGGTGACGTTGCGTTCGAGCATCAGCGTTTCAAACACCACCATCAGGTTGATGTCGGCCTTGCGTAGTTCGTTGCGATTCATCCATTGACCCCGCGCTCAAAAACTATCGACAGTTTAGGGAGGTGTAACAAGCGGTGTCTACGCGACTTAGCGAATGCCGCGAGAGGTCCTGGTTTAATGCCAACAGGTTCACACGCGGATTTTTATTTCGCCTCCGATTTGGTCCAGCCTCTCAAGGCAGCTTCTGTGCTGACATCGAGGATTTCCTGGACAGACGCTTTATCGTTGGCGCCTTCGGGCAATTCAACTTCTGACGCAGTATTCCATACCGTGCCCGCCACCATTGTATTCAGGACCGTAATAATATTTAGTGAAAGACACTTTGCCCTCGGGCGTTGTAACAAGTTGCGCAACACCGACCCCATAATCCTTCAACGCCGGATCAGTATGCGCAAAAGACACCGCCAGCGAATCGGACGTAGCGGCAGCGAACCCGACATACCTGGAGTTGTCCTCCATCGTCAGTGCAAAGGCATAGGCCCCGAACTTCCCGACACTTTGCTCTGCATTGAGCTTCATTTCGACGACACCTTTATAATCACCCGCATGACTGTCCTTGCCGACACATTCATAGCGCCCGCTATAATCCGTACCGGTAAAGGACGCCGACGCCTGGGCAGCCCAGGCTGGCGCGGAAATGAAAACCATGGCAGCGGTAATGCTCCGGAGCATATTGACCTCTCTTGGACTTGCAGGAATTAGTATCAGATATTCTGTAGGAATATTCTTCAGATTAGCGTGCAACAATTACCTGATTGCTCACTAGCCATCAATTATGAATATCACGCTCACAGATTACTTGAGAGTTTTGAAACAAGGTCTTTCGCAAGAACAACAAACATGCGCACATTGCAAGCAACGAAGTCAAACATCCCGACACAATCCAGCGGATGATAAAGAAGCTCGGTTATTCCAGAATATCCCTGCGTCATCCAACCCGGATGATAGAAGCACACGTACTTATTTCAATTATCGCAAGGAAGCAATAAATGACCATGGACTTGAAACAACACTTGGACACCGCCAATCAGTACATCGGCCGGCCATACACCGAGGAACTTCGCGAAGAACTCGCCAACAAGACCGGCCTGGCGGTACGACCGAGGGGCAACGGGTTCATCTTGACCAAGGACTACAACCCCGCACGGATCAACCTGCTGGTCGAGAACGAAATCATCACCCACGCCACCATGGGTAACTGATTCGCCCTGCGTACCCGCGCAGCTAAAATCCCTGACAGTTTTTTGCACAAACAAAAAAGCCCCGTAACTTTTCAGCTACGGGGCTTTTTCTATGTAATGGCGGAGAGATAGGGATTCGAACCCTAGGTACCGGTGAAGGTACAACGGATTTCGAATCCGTCCCATTCGGCCACTCTGGCATCTCTCCAACGGCGCGCATCATATCAACACTTTTGCCGAAAGCAAACCCTCTTTCGCAAATTTTTTCTGTGCTATCAGATGCTTGCGTCGATTAAAGCGGTACGCCCAGACGGTTGGCGACTTCTTCGTAGGCTTCGATGACGTCACCGAGGCCCTGGCGGAAGCGGTCCTTGTCCATTTTCTTCTTGGTCGCCTTGTCCCACAGGCGGCAGCCGTCCGGGCTGAATTCGTCGCCCAGGACGATGGAGCCGTCGTGGAACACGCCGAATTCCAGTTTGAAGTCGACCAGCAGCAGGCCGGCGTCGTCGAACAGTTTGCTCAGGACTTCGTTGACCTTGAGCGACAGCTCCTTCATGCGCGCCAGTTGCTCGGCAGTGCCCCAACCGAACGCCACGACGTGGGATTCGTTGATGAACGGGTCGCCCTTGGCGTCGTCTTTCAGGAACAGTTCGAAGGTGTAAGGGTTGAGCTTCATGCCTTCTTCGACGCCCAGGCGCTTGACCAGGCTGCCGGCGGCGTAGTTACGCACGACGCACTCGACCGGGATCATGTCGAGCTTCTTCACCAGGCACTCGTTGTCACCCAGCAGTTTGTCGAACTGGGTCGGCACGCCGGCGGCTTCGAGTTTCTGCATGATGAAGGCGTTGAACTTGTTGTTCACCATGCCTTTGCGGTCCAGCTGTTCGATGCGCTTGCCGTCGAACGCCGAAGTGTCGTTGCGAAACAGCAGGATCAAGCGGTTAGCGTCGTCGGTCTTGTAAACCGATTTGGCTTTGCCGCGGTAGAGTTCTTCACGTTTTTCCATGATGGGCTCCGCTTGCTAAGTAGGTGGGCTAGGCGATGTGACGCCAGTCGAGCCCTGAATCTTGATCGGCCAGTTGCAGCCAGTCCGGGTCGCACCCAAGGGTGTCGACAAAACATTGCCGGGCCAGCCGCGGCAGGTTGTTCTTGCTGCTCAGATGGGCCAGGACCAGGTGTTGCAGGTCTTTCCAGCCCAACTCGGACACCAGGAATGCCGCCTGATGGTTGTTCAAATGTCCCAGCTCACCGCCCACCCGTTGCTTGAGAAAGTACGGGTAATGACCGCGGGCCAGCATGTCCCGGCAATGGTTGGCCTCGATCATCAATGCATCGAGGTCGCGGTAGCCTTCCAGCACCTTGTCGCAATATGAGCCCAGGTCGGTCAACAGGCCGAAGCGCCGCTCACCGTCACTGAACACGTATTGCGTCGGCTCCTGCGCATCGTGGGCCACGGCAATGACACCAATGCTCAAGCTGCCGATCTGCAGTTGTTCGCCACCGGCCAGGAAGCCCGCGGGCTCGACCGGCTTGCGCATCCCGCGCAGGGTGCCGCGACTGAGGTAGACAGGCAGATTGTAGCGCCGAGACAGCAAACCCACGCCATGCACGTGGTCGGCATGTTCGTGGGTCACGAGTATCGCGCTCAACTGCGCAGGGTCTACACCCAGGCGCAGCAAGCGTTTTTCGGTTTCCCGCAGGGAGAAACCACAATCCACCAGCACATACGTATCAGCGCTGGCTATCAGCGTGCCATTCCCTTGGCTACCGCTGCCGAGAACGGCAAAACGCATGTGATCAGCCCAAATTGTCCTGAATCACGCTCAACACTTTGCGCGCCACGTCAGCCGGCGCCACGGTGTTGATGTTTTTCTCGACGGTGACCTGGACGTTCTCGCCGACCTTGCTCAGGCGAACCTGATAGCGCTCGGCACGGGACTCGACTTCTTCCTTGCTCGGTGCGCTGCCGAACAGGCCGCTGAAGAACCCGGGCTTGTCGTCTTTCTTCTCGGCTTTTTCAGCGAGGTTGATGTAGTACAGGCCAAGGCTGCGGTTGATGTCTTCAACCCGCCATTCGCCTTGCTCCAGCGCACGACCGACGCTCGACCAGGCACGATCCAGGTCGGTACCGACGTTCAGCACCGGGTTGCCGCTACCATCTTCGCTCAGGCTGATGCGGCTTGGCGCGTCAAAGTCACGGGACGCCAGCATGGACACCGAACCGCCCTTCTCGGAGATACGGCTCATGCTCGCCAGCATGTCGTCGACCAGTGCCGCATCCAGGCCAGTGTTGACCGAACGGTTGGTAAAGGCGACATCGGCAGTGCTGCCGGCAGGACGCTCGGCGGTAACCACGTAGATTTCACTGGTATTGCGCTGTACACCCGGCTCGATACGTACCCGGGCACGGATTTCGCTGTCAGAAGCGACGCCGGCTGCGCTCAGGCGCTTGGCCATTGCGGCGGACAGTTCGTCGGAATGCTGCCAGGTGGTGGTGAACTCGCCGGTTTGCGGACGCTGTTCGTCCAGGCGGAAACCGTTGTCCTGAAAGAACTGTACGGCCACGGGCCAGGCTTCCGCTGGCGGGTTCTGCGCCAGGATCGAGCGCGTATCGCCGCTCTTTTGCAGCGAGTAGGCGCTGGCGTCGGCGGCGGCCGTCAATGGCTGAGGCCGCGGTACGACGTATTCGCCCTTGGCGGTGTCATCGGCGACGTTGCGCGGAATCGGCAACAGCGGATCCAGGCGCTTGGCGGTGGTGATATCCGGTGGCAATTGCATCGGTGCAGTCTGTTGCGCTTCCAGGTAGTCGCTACCACGGTCACGGAAATAACCATCCGGGCCCCAGAGCCATCCACAGCCACTGGTGCTGGAGATGATCAAGGCAAGCGCGGAAAGTCCGGCCATTCGCTTCATGCGTTGTACTTCCTCAATTAAACCAGGACGCCGGACTGGCGCATGGCCTGCCGCAGCGGTTCGTGACATTCGGCGCTGAGCCAGGTGAGCGGCAGACGGATTCCGTCAGGCATCAGGCCCATTTCATGCAGCGCCCATTTCACGGGAATTGGATTGGACTCGATAAACAGGGTTTTATTGAGTGGCATCAGTTTTTGGTGAATGGCGCGGGCCTTCTCGGCTTCGCCGTTCAGTGCAGCAATGCACAGGTCGGCCATGTCACGCGGGGCGACGTTGGCCGTCACCGAAATGTTGCCTTTACCGCCCAGCAGGATCAGTTCGACAGCGGTGGCGTCGTCACCGGAGATCACCAGGAAGTTGCTGTCGACGCCGTCGATGATGGCCTTGGCGCGCTGCAGGTCGCCGGTGGCTTCCTTGATACCGATGATGTTCTTGACGGTCGACAGGCGGATCACGGTCTCGGCCAGCATGTCGCAAGCGGTGCGGCCTGGCACGTTGTAGAGGATCTGCGGGATGTCGACGGCTTCGGCGATCGCCTTGAAGTGCTGGTACAGGCCTTCCTGGGTCGGCTTGTTGTAGTACGGCGTGACCAGCAGGCAAGCATCGGCGCCAGCGTTCTTCGCATTGGTGGTCAGCTCGATCGCCTCGCGAGTCGAGTTGGCGCCGGTACCGGCGATGACCGGAATGCGGCCGTTGACCTGCTTGACTACGCGACGGATCACTTCGATGTGTTCGCTCACATCAAGGGTGGCCGATTCACCTGTAGTGCCGACCGCCACGATGGCGTGGGTGCCGTTTTGCAGGTGAAAGTCCACCAGTTTGCTCAAGCTGTCCCAGTCGAGACGACCTTGTGCATCCATGGGTGTGACCAGTGCCACCATACTGCCCGCAATCATGCAACCGCTCCTGCCGGAAAAAGAGAGCCGTAATGGTACTGGCGCCAAGATGCTTGTACAAGCGAAGTACTGCGCTGCCGCCATTCCCCTTGGCGCTGCTTTTCGCTACCCTTCAGACTTTGATCGATACTGCTAAGCTCGTATTTCGGGTTTGCGCCTCCATTTTCGACATCACAAGCCCCCGATCCAGGGTTGCCACCCCCGCTCCTGCCGCTCTGGAGCCACGTTGCGACCTTGTGCCCGAGGCTTTGCGAATTCGCATGCGCAGGCTCGCTCCCGGCAAAACCCGCCGATAGAAGTACCGACCGCTCATCGCTTTAGGAATGCTGCATGTCCACCCCCACAGTTCGCGAACAATTCCTTGTCATCAGTGCCCTCGGCGCCAACCCCATGGAGCTGACTAACGTCCTGTGCCGCGCCAGCCATGAAAATCGCTGCGCCGTGGTCACCTCCCGCCTGACCCGTCATGGCGAGTGCAGTGCGCTGGTCCTCGAAATCTCTGGCAGCTGGGACGCCCTGGCTCGCCTGGAAGGCAGCCTGCCGACCCTGGCAAAGCGGCACGCCTTCACCGTCAATGTGGTCCGCAGCGCGGCCCTGGAGAACCGTCCCCAGGCGTTGCCCTACGTGGCCTATGTCAGCTCGGCCTACCGCTCGGACATCATCAACGAGCTGTGCCAGTTCTTCATGGATCACAACGTCGAGCTGGAAAACCTGACCTGTGACACCTATCAGGCGCCTCAGACCGGCGGCACCATGCTCAACGCCACGTTTACCGTGACCTTGCCGGCCGGTGTGCAAATCAGCTGGTTGCGCGACCAGTTCCTCGACTTCGCCGATGCACTGAACCTCGACGCCCTGATCGAACCATGGCGTCCACAGAACCCAATGTAAGGAAGCATTCATGGCCGTTGCACTCGACCAACCGGTTGCCGACTTCGAAGCACCCGCCACCAGCGGGCAAACCGTGCGCCTCGCCGACCTCAAGGGCAAGCAGGTAGTCATCTACTTCTACCCCAAGGACAGCACGCCGGGCTGCACCACCCAGGGCCAGGGCTTTCGCGATCAGCTGGACGCCTTCAAGGCGGCCAACACCGAAGTGTTCGGTGTGTCCCGCGACAGCCTCAAGTCCCATGAGAACTTCAAGGCCAAGCAGGCCTTTACCTTCGAGCTGATCAGTGACAAGGAAGAAGCGCTCTGCCAGCTGTTTGATGTGATCAAGCTGAAAAAGCTCTATGGCAAGGAATACATGGGCGTGGATCGCAGCACGTTCCTGATCGACAAGGACGGTGTGCTGCGTCAGGAATGGCGTGGTGTGAAGGTGCCGGGGCATGTGGATGCGGTGTTGGCGGCGGCACAGGCCCTTAACCAAGCCTGATTAATTGGGTGTCTGTTCTGACGCCTTCGCTGGCAAGCCAGCTCCTACAATGGTCGCGCGTACCTTGTAGGAGCTGGCTTGCCAGCGAAGAGGCCCTCAAAGCCAGTATTCAAAGGAGCGGCGCCACCACCGGCTCCTTGCGCGGCCACGCATCCAGCACGGCCTTGAACAGCGTCGCCAGGGGAATCGCAAAGAACACCCCCCAGAAGCCCCATAGCCCGCCAAACAACAACACCGCGCAGATGATCGCCACCGGATGCAGGTTTACCGCTTCCGAGAACAGCAACGGCACCAGCACGTTACCGTCCAGCGTCTGGATAATCCCGTACACCGCCATCAGATAAATGAACTGATCGCTCCAGCCCCACTGGAACAGCGCAATCAGGAACACTGGCACGGTGACCACCACCGCCCCCACGTAGGGCACGACCACCGAGATGCCCACCAGCAAGGCCAGCAGCGCCGCGTAGTTGAGGTCCAGGACGACAAAGGCGACGTAGGTCACCCCACCACAAATGAAGATCTCGATGACTTTGCCACGAATGTAGTTGGCGATCTGTCGGTTCATCTCACGGGCGACGCGGGTGATCAGCGCCCGCTCGCGGGGCAGGTAGCCGCGCACCCACTGGCCGATCATCTCCCGGTCCTTGAGAAAGAAAAACACCAGGATCGGCACCAGCACCAGGTAGATCATGATGTTGACCAGCAGGGGCAGGCTGGACAGCGAAAACGTCAGCGCCCACTGGCCAAACTTGCCGATCTCGCCCCGCGCCACTTCGATGGCCTGCAGCACCTGCTCGTCGGACACCAGGTGCGGGTAGCGCTCCGGCAGCAACAGCAACAGCGTCTGCCACTTGGCGAGCATGCCAGGCAATTCGTTGAAAAGAGTGATCAGTTGATGCCAGAGCAACGGCACCACGACCACCATGAACACCAGCAGCAGCCCCATGAATAGCGCGAAGACCAGCCCCACCGCGACGCCACCCGGCACCCGCAAGCGCTCGAGGCTCACCACCAGGCCCTGCATCAGGTAGGCCAGTACCATCCCCGCCAGCACCGGCGCGAGCATTCCGCCCAAGGTCAGCACGGCGGTGAATGCCAGGAACAACAGGACCGCCAGAACCACGGCTTCTTCGTCGGAGAAATAGCGCTGAATCCAGTCGCGCAACACTTTGAACATCAATAATCCTTAAGAACGAACGCAGCAGGTTTCAGGCTTTTTTCAACCAGTAACGGTAAATGCCCGCTTCATCTTCTTCACGAAGCAGCGTATGACCGGCCAATCGGGCAAAGGTGCGGAAATCACGCTGCGAACCCGCATCGGTGGCAATGACCTTGAGCACCGCGCCACTGGCCATCCGGTTGAGTTCCATCTTGGCCTTGAGCAACGGCAAGGGGCAATTGAGGCCACTGGCGTCGAGCTCAACATCATGGGCTACAGCGTCGATCATTGCATCACTCCGGGTCAGGTGGTTGAGTTACCTAGAATATCTGGTCGCAAGGCTGGTGTCCGGCTACAGTAAGCTCTTTGTCGACTAAGGCTCTGTGCATGACTTTTTTGCGCCCTACCCTGCTGACGCTCGCTTGCCTGCTCGCCTCACCGGGCTTCGCCGACGACCTGCCGTCACTCGGCGACGCCAGTTCTGCCATTGTCTCGCCGCAACAGGAATACCAATTGGGCCGCGCCTGGCTTGCCCTGTTGCGCAGCCAGGTGGCGCAGCTCAACGACCCGCAGCTCAAGGACTACGTCGAGTCCAGCGTCTACCGCCTGGTGGAGACCAGCCAGGTCAATGACCGGCGCCTGGAGTTCATCCTGATCAACAGCCCGCAACTCAACGCGTTCGCGGCACCCGGCGGAATTGTCGGGGTCAACGGCGGCCTGTTCCTCAATGCGCAGACCGAAGGCGAATATGCCTCGGTACTGGCTCACGAATTGGCTCACTTGTCGCAGCGCCACTTTGCCCGTGGCGTCGAGGCCCAGCAACGCATGCAAGTACCGATGATGGCCGCGTTGCTGGCCGGTATCGTGATCGCGGCGGCCGGTGGCGGCGATGCCGGTATTGCGGCGATTGCAGGGACGCAGGCGGCGGCTATCCAGGAGCAGCGGCGATTCTCTCGGCAAAACGAACAGGAAGCCGATCGCATCGGCATCGTCAATCTGGAAAAGGCCGGCTACGACCCGCGCTCCATGCCCACCATGTTCGAACGCCTGGGGCGTCAGTACCGCTTCGACGCCAAGCCACCGGAATTCCTGCTGACTCACCCGGTGACCGAATCGCGTATCGCTGACACCCGCAACCGTGCCGAGCAGGCCCCGCAAGGCGGCATCGAAGACACCCTGCGCTATCAGTTGATTCGCGCACGGGTGCAGCTGATCTATGAAGAAACCCCGGGCCTGGGCGCCAAGCGTTTCCGCGCCCTGCTGGATGAAAACCCGAAAAGCGATGTGGCGCGCTACGGTCTTGCGATCGCCCAGATCAAGGGTGGCCAGCTGAACGAAGCACGGGAAAACCTCAAGTTGCTGCTGGCCAAGGCGCCGAACGAGATCATCTACAACCTCGCCCAGGTCGATCTGGACATCACCAACAATCGCCTGCCGAATGCACAGTCCCGGGTGGACCGGATGCTGGCGCAGTACCCAGGCAATTATCCGCTGAACCAGGTTCGCGTCGACCTGTTGCTGAAACAGAACCGCGCCGCCGATGCCGAAAAGGCCCTCGAAGGCCTGCTCAAATCGCGTCCGGACGATCCGGATGTGTGGTATCAGGTCGCCGAAACACGCGGACTGTCAGGCAATATCATTGGCCTGCACCAGGCGCGCGCCGAGTATTTCGCGCTGGTGGGCGACTATCGCCAGGCCATCCAGCAGCTGGACTTTGCCAAACGCAAAGCCGGCACGAACTTCCCTCTGTCCTCGCGCATCGATGCCCGCCAGCGCGAGCTGATGGAGCAGGAACGCATGATCAAGGACATGATGGGCTGACAAGTTTGCGCACCCGCAAAAAAAAACCGCCTCTTTCGAGGCGGTTTTTTCATTCAGCCAACCAGCAGATTATTCAGCCAGCTTGAAGGTGATGAAGCTCGCACGGTTCTGGCGCAGTACGCGCATCGACACCGAACGATTCTTCGGCAACGCCTTGGCAATGTCCGTGAACTCCTTGGCCGAACCGATCGCCTGATTGTTCAGGTGAGTGATGATATCGCCTGGCTGCAGGCCGATCATCGACGCAGGACCGTCCTGGACTTCCTTGATCACCACGCCACCCTTGAGGTCGTAGGTTTTCTTCTGTTCGTCCGTCAGCTCGGCCACAGCGACGCCAAGGCGGTTGCTGCTGCGCTCGATGCTCGACTGCGGCAGGTCGTCCAGCTCCTTGCCTTCTTCCGGGATTGCGCCAACAGTCAGCTCGACATTCTTGCGCTTGCCTTCACGGATCACTTCCAGATTGGCCTTGGAGCCCGCCTTCAATGCGCCCACCAGATGTGGCAGATCGGCGGACATGACGATCGGCTGGCCATTCATGGTCAGGATCACATCGCCTACCTGCAAACCGCCCTTGGCAGCCGGGCCGTCATCCTGGATCTGAGCGACCAGTGCACCGGCCGGTTTATCCAGGCCGAACGATTCCGCCAGGTCCTTGTTCACTTCCTGAATCACCACACCCAGCCAGCCACGGCTTACCTTGCCGCCGCTTTTCAGCTGATTGGACACGTCCATGGCCACATCGATAGGGATCGCGAACGATACACCCATGAAGCCGCCGGAACGGGTGTAGATCTGCGAGTTGATCCCGACCACTTCACCATTGAGGTTGAACAGCGGCCCACCCGAGTTACCCGGGTTGATAGGCACGTCAGTCTGGATGAACGGCACGTAGTTTTCATTGGGCAGGCTACGTCCGACGGCACTGACGATACCCTGGGTCACGGTATGGTCGAAACCGAACGGCGAGCCGATTGCCACGACCCATTGCCCGGCCTTCAGATCCTGGGACTTGCCCAGTTTCAGGACCGGAAGATCCTTGGCTTCGATTTTCAGCAGCGCCACGTCGGAGCGAGGATCGGTGCCGATCAGCTTGGCCTTCATTTCACTGCGGTCGGACAGACGCACGAGGATTTCGTCGGCATCGGCAATCACATGATTGTTGGTCAGGATGTAGCCGTCAGGCGAAATGATGAAGCCCGAACCCAACGATTGCGCTTCGCGCTGGCGATCACCACGGGGGGACCGAGGCTCCGGCGGCATGCCGCGCTCGAAAAACTCGCGCAGCATCGGCGGCAAGCCTTCGAGGTCGGGCATCTGCTGGTTCACTCTGCGCTCAGGCAGTTTTTGCGTAGTACTGATGTTTACCACCGCAGGCGACGCCTGCTCAACCAGTTGCGTGAAATCAGGTAATTCGACCGCCTGAACAGCGACCGCCTGACCGAGCACCAGCACGGTGGCAAAAATGGAGAGGTAAGACTTCAAGCGTGGTATCGACATACGGCTCCCGTTACGACGAGCATGGTTAAGCGATATGGAGCAAGGAACACCGGGAACGATACGCCGGTATTTTTGTTCCGGGAACAACAAACAAGGCCAGAGCCGAGGGGCTCTGACCTATAAAAAATATTGGAGGGATTTGCAAATTGAAATGCTCACTAAACATTTCGATTTAACGTCACTGCTGGGTTGCAGCGGCGTCGGTGCGCATGGACAAGGCTATCCGTTCAGCGGTGCCGATCGGGATCTCACCCACTACCGTCACCACCATCTCGCCTTGCGGCGTGCTCAAGCGCCGGGAGACGGCAACGGTCGGGCCCAGTTGCGTACGGGTGTCGGTGACACCTGAACCGCTCAAAGGCTCCAGGAATACCGAGAAGCGCGCGAGGCCATCGTCATACATCAGGCTGCTGACCTGGGCCTTGGTCTCGGGGTTCTTGCGTACTGTACTGCTGGTCAATTCGAAACCCGGTGGCACCCAGTCGGAATGCCAGACCCGCGCCTCCTTGACCGCCGACGCCTTGTCGCTGTCGAGCTTGACCGGCTTGCACTCGGTGCCTGCCTGCAGGTCGCTGTCGGTGGGAACCGTAGAGGGATCGAGTCGGGTGAACTGGAAGCGCTCCAGCAGCCGTCCTTTATCATCCAGCAGCAATGACTTCAGGGGCAGGCCGGTTTCCTGGTCCAGATGCAGTTCAAAACCGTAGCGGTGCTGGTCACGGGGTGTCAGCGAGACAATCACTGCCGGACGCCCGGCCACGCGCGACTTGCCAATGACAGCAAGGTCATACCAATTCTTGAGCTTTTGTGGATCAAGTGAACGAGCTGGCGAGTTGGAGGTATCCCCCAGCCCTGCCATCAGGTTGCCGCTTACGCATTGAGTACGTCCATCAATGCGCACGACTTCCTGAGCGGAACCGTCGAGCTGGATCAAACGCTCGCGGACTTTGCCATCCTGGACGCGGTGCCAGATGTTGTGGGTAGAAAAACTACCGTTACGCTCGTAGACAAAAGTACCTTGAAAGCTTTGCTGCTGCTCGGCCTGGCTCAGACGGGTCAACCAGTCTTGAGCCTGATCGGCGTGGGCTGGAACAATGAACCAGCCACCGAGCAAAAGCGTAAGTAGAGGTATGGCGCGCATGATCCTCCTTAACGGTTTTCCAGGCTTGCTGCACGAGCGTAAGGCAGAGCGCTCTCGGTACCTTTCAGTGCAGCCTGTTGAGCGTGTTGGCGCAAGTAGCCAGGCAGACGTTGATCATTCCAGCCTGGTTGACCTTGCAATACACCATTGGCCATCGGACCAGTGGCTTCCGAACTCTCATTGTAGCCTGCCAGAACAGCCGGGCCCTTGACTTGTGGAACTGCCAGGCCAGGTTGGGTGGATTGCTGCGCCAGTTCGACGCCAGCGATCTCGTCCTGGTTGTACAGGCGAACACCTGCCAATACCGCCAGGGTCACCGAAGCGGCAACGGCCAGGCGACCCAGGCTGCGCCATGGACCACGGGTGGCTTTTGCCGGTACGGCTTCGTCAGCCAATGCAGCAGAAACAGCCGCGGCAATATCCAGGCGTGGAAGCAGCAGGTCTTTGTGCATCACTGCCCGAGCGATCTGATAACGAGCCCAGGTTTCACGGGTTTCAACATCGTCACAGGCACTCAGTACCCGACGCAATTCCAATTCGTCCGCTTCGTTATCCATCACTGCGGACAGCGATTCCTGCAGGGCTTCACGACTCATGGCGTTCCTCTCTTGGCTGTCGCCGCTGTCTTTAGTTTTCCTGCAACAACGGCTGCAGGGCTTTATCGATGGCCTCCCGGGCGCGGAAGATCCGGGAGCGCACGGTACCCACCGGACATTGCATGACGCTCGCAATGTCCTCGTAACTCAGACCATCGAATTCGCGTAAAGTTAAAGCCGTACGCAAATCTTCTGGCAGTTGCTGAATGGTTCGATGGACGGTGCCTTCGATCTCATCCCGCAGCAAAGCCCGTTCTGGCGACTCGAGATCCTTGAGGCCATGATCGCCATCGTAGAACTCTGCATCCTCGGAACTGACATCGCTATCCGGCGGCCGACGGCCGCGTGAAACCAGATAGTTCTTCGCCGTGTTGATGGCGATGCGGTAAAGCCACGTATAAAACGCGCTGTCTCCGCGAAAATTACCAAGTGCACGATAGGCCTTGATAAAGGCTTCCTGCGCTACATCCTGGGCTTCATGGGTGTCGTGCACAAAACGCACGATCAACCCGAGAATTTTGTGCTGGTATTTCAGCACTAGCAGATCGAATGCACGCTTGTCGCCGCGCTGAACGCGTTCGACCAGCTGCTGATCCTCTTCCTGGGTTAGCATGAACACTCCTCGATAAGCTCGGAGGAGGCTTGCATTACTAAACGACCGGGCTTGCAAACATAGACTCGGGCTTTTCGCAAAAGTTCTCCCCCTCCAGGCAAGTTTCCTGCGGGCTCTGATTCGGCACGCACGAAAAACGCAGCGCGAGATTCCCCGGCTGCGCGAATAATCTTGTCATCGGTTTCGCCGGCAAGGATTCCAACCGCCATCCTGCGATGAAACCGACACTGTCCCTTGATTCAGGCAACCGTCTATTGATCTTGGGCCTTTGGCAAAAGTTCCAAAAAATATAGCTGCCCGAAATCGACATTGTGCAACCCTGAAGCGAAAAAGAGTGTTAAATCCACGATACAGTTCGCTTGTCGCCGAACCGGTGGAAAAAACATCCGACGAAGCGTCGGCCGTTTTCGGTCACAGTAGTTTCACAATGCCATATCGGCTCGGCTATTGTGCCGCTCCCCCCCTCTATATACTAGTGGGCTGTGCGGCTGCCGGGCATGCCTGTCCAGATGTCTGGCACCTACCCCGACCCGGGTCGCTTTGAGCGGAATCCTGAAATGAGCCAACAGTTTCAACACGATGTCCTGGTAATCGGCAGCGGTGCTGCCGGCTTGAGCCTTGCGCTGACCTTGCCCGGTCATTTGCGCATCGCCGTATTGAGCAAAGGCGACCTCGCCAATGGCTCGACGTTCTGGGCCCAGGGAGGGGTCGCCGCCGTACTGGATGACACCGACACTGTCGAGTCTCACGTCGATGACACCCTCAACGCCGGTGGCGGGCTATGTCACGAAGATGCCGTGCGCTTTACCGTCGAGCACAGCAGAGAGGCCATTCAATGGCTGATCGACCAGGGCGTGCCGTTTACCCGCGATGAACAGTCCGGCACCGAAGATGGCGGATTCGAGTTCCACCTGACCCGTGAGGGCGGACACAGCCATCGGCGCATCATCCATGCCGCCGATGCCACCGGCGCGGCGATTTTCCGGACGCTGCTCACCCAGGCCCAGCAACGGCCGAACATCGAATTGCTGGAACAGCGGGTCGCAGTCGACCTGATTACCGAAAAGCGCCTGGGCCTTGAAGGCGATCGCTGCCTGGGTGCCTACGTGCTCAACCGTGGCACCGGTGAAGTCGACACCTACGGCGCCCGTTTCGTGATCCTCGCCTCCGGCGGTGCCGCCAAGGTCTACCTCTATACCAGCAACCCCGACGGCGCCTGCGGTGATGGCATCGCCATGGCCTGGCGCTCGGGCTGTCGGGTGGCGAACCTGGAATTCAACCAATTCCACCCCACCTGCCTGTACCACCCGCAAGCCAAGAGCTTCCTGGTCACCGAAGCCCTGCGCGGCGAGGGTGCGCACCTCAAGCTGCCCAATGGCGAACGCTTCATGCCGCGCTTCGACCCCAGGGCCGAACTGGCACCACGGGACATCGTCGCCCGGGCCATCGACCATGAGATGAAGCGGCTTGGCATCGACTGTGTCTATCTGGACATCAGCCACAAATCCGAAGACTTCATCAAGACGCACTTCCCCACGGTATACGAACGCTGCCTCGAGTTTTCCATCGACATCACCAAACAGCCGATCCCGGTGGTGCCGGCGGCGCACTACACCTGTGGCGGCGTGATGGTCGACCAGCAAGGTCGCACCGACGTGCCAGGGCTGTACGCGATCGGCGAAACCAGCTTCACCGGCCTGCACGGTGCCAACCGCATGGCCAGCAACTCGTTGCTGGAGTGTTTCGTCTACGCGCGCTCGGCGGCGGCGGACATCGTGGAACAATTGCCGCAGATCTCGGCCCCGGTCGCCCTGCCCGCCTGGGACGCCAGCCAGGTCACCGATTCCGATGAAGACGTGATCATTGCGCATAACTGGGACGAATTGCGCCGGTTCATGTGGGACTACGTGGGCATCGTGCGCACCAACAAGCGCCTGCAGCGGGCGCAACACCGGGTGCGCCTGTTGCTCGACGAAATCGACGAGTTCTACAGCAACTACAAGGTCAGCCGGGACCTGATCGAACTGCGCAACCTCGCCCAGGTGGCTGAGCTGATGATCCTGTCAGCCATGGAGCGCAAGGAGAGTCGCGGCCTGCACTACACCCTCGACTACCCGAACATGCTGCCGGTCGCCCGGGACACTATCCTGGTGCCGCCCACCTACGCCGGCTGAACTTGAGCCGTACTCGCAGGCGTCGGTGCAGATCCGCCGCCTGCGAGTCTCGGGGCACGCAGATTGTCCTGAGCCGCCGCTCACCGCGTAGACGAAAGCGCAGCACCACGATCAACGGCAACGCCAGGCTATCCGGACGCAGTTGTACCGGCTGCCATCCCTTCGCCTGATTCCACAGCTGCCAGCCATCGGTGTCACGACGCAAGCCGCGAAATGCCTGTGGGTGCGTCAGTAAAATCTGCCGAGGCAAGGTCCAGGCGCCGTGCAACAGACAGCACAAGGCACCGGGCAGACTGACCCAGAGCGGTATGGCGAGCAGGTACAAAGCACCCAGCGCGAACGCCTGGGCCACAAGATACGCCGCCAGCAAATGCCGTGAGGCATGCCAGCGGCATTCGAACCCGTTACTTGGGCTGGACACGATCCAGGATCATGCGAACCATGCGCTGAAGTTCAGGGTCTTCGGATTCGGCGCGTTCCATGAACCAGCCGAACATGTCCTGATCTTCGCATTCGAGCAGCCTGACGTAGCAGGCGCGATCCACTTCGTTGAGGTGCGGATAAACCTCTTTCACAAACGGCACCAGCAGCACGTCAAGCTCAAGCATGCCGCGGCGGCTGTGCCAGTAGAGGCGATTCAGTTCAACATCTTCGACCATGGAGCGCTCCTCAAATAGGCCGCAAGTATACAGCCCCGCGCCCCATCGAACAGTCGGCTTTGGTCGGGCACGACGAACCTTTGTGAACTACCCATTTCAAGGGCAGCCCCTTATCATGTCCACCAGACTCTCTACCCTGCGATGACCCATGGCCGATTCCGCTTTTTTCTGCACGCTGTCTCATGAAGGTGTCCTGGCGGTCCGCGGCGCGGACGCCGGCAAATTCCTGCAAGGCCAACTGACCTGCAACCTCAATTACCTGAGCGACACCCAGGCCAGCCTCGGCGCGCGTTGCACGCAGAAAGGCCGGATGCAGTCGAGCTTCCGCATCCTGCTCGAAGGTGATGGCGTACTCCTGGCCATGGCCAGCGAGTTGCTCGAACCGCAATTGGCGGACCTGAAAAAATACGCGGTGTTTTCCAAGTCCAAACTGACTGATGAAAGCGCTGCCTGGGTGCGTTTCGGCGTGGAGCATGGCGATGCGGCGTTGAAAAGTCTCGGCCTTGATTTGCCGGCAGAGACCGACAGCGTGGTGCGCCATGACGGCTTGATCGCCATTCGCGTCTCGCCCGAACGCGCCGAACTCTGGGTTGCCGCCGATCAAGCCGACGGGATCAAGGGCAAGCTGTCCGCCCTGCTGCGCGAAGGTGACCTCAATCATTGGCTGCTGGGCCAGATTCGCGCCGGCATCGGCCAGGTGATGCCAAGCACCCGCGAGCTGTTCATCCCGCAGATGCTCAACCTGCAAGCCGTCGGTGGCGTGAGTTTCAAAAAAGGCTGCTACACCGGCCAGGAAATCGTCGCGCGCATGCAGTACCTGGGCAAACTCAAGCGCCGCCTGTATCGCCTGCAACTGGATGCCGGCGAACTCCCGGAACCCGGTACCCAGCTGTTTGCCCCGAGTCACGGCAGTTCGATCGGTGAAGTGGTGCTGGCCGCCAATGCCGCCAATCACATTGAACTGTTGGCCGTGTTGCAAGCCGAAGCTGCAGAAGGCGGCGACATTCATCTGGGCGCACTCGACGGCCCGGCCCTGCTCCTGCTCGACCTGCCGTATGAACTGGACCGCGATCGCGAAATCCAGCGTTAACCGCGGTACTTTTTTGCAACACCTAGAGAAGCGTAATGAGAGAGCTGGCGGAAAAGGTCCAACAGGATTTGGTTGAGGCCATCGATAACGATGACCTGGTTCTGCCAACGTTACCGGAAGTGGCCTTGCAGATACGCAAGGCCGCCGAAGACCCGGAAATCAGTATCGGTAGCCTGAGCAAAGTGATTGGCCGCGACACCGCCCTGTCAGCGCGGCTGATCAAGGTGGTCAACAGCCCATTGCTGCGCGCGGCACAGGAAGTCACCGACTTGCACACCGCGATCACGCGGCTGGGCATCAACTACAGCAGCAACCTGGCCATCGGCCTGGTCATGGAACAGATCTTCCATGCACGCTCCGCCGTGGTCGAACAGAAAATGCGCGATGTCTGGCGCAAAAGCCTGGAAATCGCCGGCGTCAGCTATGCGCTGTGCCGCTACTACACCCAGCTCAAGCCTGATCAGGCGGCCCTTGGCGGGCTGGTGCACCAGATCGGGGTATTGCCGATCCTGACGTACGCCGAAGATCACTACGAACTGTTGTCCGATCCGGTCAGCCTCAACCATGTGATCGACCGTATTCATCCATTGCTCGGCGACAAGCTGCTGCGGGTCTGGGAGTTTCCGGAGCCGCTGGTGCAGGTGCCGCGGCACTACCTGGACTTCAAGCGAAAGTCCGCGAAGGTCGATTATGTCGACCTGGTCCAAGTGGCCAGCCTGTACTGCCACAAAGACACCGACCACCCGATTTCGCGCATCGACCCCTTTGGCGTACCGGCCTTCGTCAAGCTTGGGATCGATCCGGACAACAAGGCGATGTGTGCTGACCTGGAAGAAACGCGGTTGATGTTTTATTGACCGAACACCGCGTCGCCCCATTCGCGAGCAAGCCTGCTCCCACATTGGAATGCCTTTCAATGTGGGAGCAGGCTTGCTCGCGAAGAGGCCAGAACAGCCCCCATCATTCCCCGGCCATAAAACTCACCCGCACCTTCAGCCCCGCCTTCTCTCCGTCATGCAGGCTGATCTGCGCCAGGTGCGCGCGGCAGATCTCGCCGACAATCGCCAACCCCAGGCCTGAACCCGCCACCTGCTGATTGCGCCGGTAGAAACGCTCGAACACCCGATCACGCTCATCGAGGGGAATCCCCGGCCCGTCGTCCTCGACTTCCAGCACCGCCGGGGCCGACACCCGCAAGATCACGTTGCCGCCGGCAGGCGTATGGGCCAGCGCGTTATCCACCAGGTTGCTCAACAGCTCGTTGAGCAGCGTCGGTTCGCCGCGCAACCACACCGGTTCGTCCGCTTCCAGCGCCAGGGCCACACCGCGCTTGTGAGCCAGCGGCGCCATGGCCATGCCCAGGTCACGCGCCAATTGACTGAGGTCGAGCAATTGCGCGCCGCCCTCGGCAATCGCCCTGGCACCGTTTTCCACCCGGGCCAGGGAAAGCAACTGATTGGCCAGATGGGTCAGGCGATCGGTGCCCTGGGCGGCAGTTTCCAGCGTGCTGCGCCAGGTTTGCGGCTCGCTCGAGCGCAGGCCCAGTTCCAGCCGCGCCTTGAGTGCCGCCAAGGGCGTGCGCAGTTCGTGGGCGGCATCGGCGATGAATTGCGCTTGTTTTTCGAACTGTCCACGTAGTCGCTCGGTGAAATGATTGAGCGCACGCACCAGAGGCCACAACTCTCGCTGCACTTCGACCAGGGGCAGCGGCCGCAAGTCATCGGGCTGGCGCTCCTCCACCGCGGTACGCAAACGCTCCAGTGGACGTAGCGCCGCACTGACCGCAAACCACACAACCATCAAGGCGCCAATCGCCAGCATGCCCAGGCGCAACAGGGTGTCGCCGGCCAGGCTACGGGCCATGCTGACGCGGGCCTCATCGGTCTCCGCCACGCGGATCTCCGCCATGCCGTTCATGTTCGGCTCGCTGACAGCCTTGAGCAGGCTGACCACGCGCACGTTCTGCCCCCGATAAGTCGCGTTGTAAAAACGCGCCAGCGCCGGGTAGTCGTCGGTGCGCGGAGTTCCAGGTGGCGGCGGCGGCAGGTTTTCGTAGCCGGAAATCAGCTTCTGGTTGATGTCGTTGACCAGGTAGAAAATCCGCCCTGCACTGTCGTAGGCGAACGTATCGAGGGCCACGTAGGGCACGTCCAGGCTGAGGCTGCCATCACGTTCGGACAGGCCGGCGGCGATGGTCCGCGCCGAGGCCAGCAATGTCCGGTCATAGGCCGTGTCGGCCGCTTCGCGCCCGTTCCAGTAAGCACTCAAGCCACTGGCCAGCATCAATACCACCAGCAACAGCGCGAGGTTCGACAACAACCGCCAACGCAGGCTGCTGGCCTTATGCATCACGGCTTTCCAGCAAATAGCCGAGACCGCGGAACGTCACGATGGCCACCGGGTGACCGTCGAGTTTCTTGCGCAAGCGGTGTACGTAGATTTCGATGGCGTCAGGACTGGCTTCTTCGTCGAGGCCGAAGACCTGTGAGGCCAGTTGCTCCTTGCTCATCACCCGGCCGGGACGGGCGATCAGGGCTTCGAGTACGGCCTGCTCGCGGGAGGTCAGGGTCAGCAATTCTTCACCAAGGGTAAAGCGCCGGGTCTCCAGGTCGTAAGCCAGCACACCACAGCGTTGCAGGCGCTCGCCACCCAACACGCTGCGGCGCAACAGGGCCTTGACCCGGGCTTCAAGCTCGGTGAGCTCGAAAGGCTTGGCCAGGTAATCGTCGGCGCCCAGGTTCAGGCCATGGACGCGATCCTTGACGTCGCTGCGGGCGGTCAGCATCAACACCGGAAGGTTCTTGCCACGGGCACGCAGGCGCGCCAGCACCTCGAAACCATCCATGCGCGGCAGGCCGACGTCGAGAATCGCCATGGCGTATTCCTCGCTACTCAGCGCCAGGTCGGCCGCGACGCCATCGTGCAGCACATCCACGGTCAACCCGGTGCTCTTGAGCGCCTGGGCGACGCTTTCGGCGAGCTGCAGATGGTCTTCGACGAGCAGGACACGCATGGATCATTACCTCGTTCAGGGATGGTCGACGCCATTCTTTGGCGCGGAGTTTACAGCGGCGTCCGCCTCTGTGAAGCCCGAAAAACCGTGAAAGCCCGATGAAAGGTTAGCGAAAGGTTCGACCGTTAGAGTCGACCCACGGATGGTTTCGATCACAGCCATCGATCGTGCTTTGAAATGTAGCTCCCGAAAAACGCCTCGATGCGTTTTCGCCAATAAGAACAATAATGAGGTACTTCGCCATGCTGTCCAGCCAGCGCCAGATTTGCCCACCCCGCCCCTTTTCCCGCTCCCCGTCGTTTACGCTTGCCGGCGCCGTTATCGACTGCGCGAAGCGAAACCGCTGCATCTGAAACATCCCCCAAAAACAAAAACTCCTGTGGAGACAAACATGAATCGATCACTGCGCCGTTTCGCCCTCGCCGCCAGCTGCATGCTGTTTGCCGGCCAACTGATGGCCGAGCCCAAGCGCCCGGAATGCATCGCCCCGGCCTCGCCCGGCGGCGGTTTCGACCTGACCTGCAAACTGGCGCAGAGCGCGCTGGTCAACGAAAAGCTGCTGACCAAGCCGATGCGCGTGACCTACATGCCCGGCGGTGTCGGCGCAGTGGCCTATAACGCAGTGGTCGCCCAGCGCCCGGCGGATGCCGGCACGCTGGTGGCCTGGTCCAGCGGTTCGTTGCTGAACCTGGCCCAGGGCAAGTTCGGTCGTTTCGATGAAACCAACGTGCGCTGGCTGGCCGCCGTCGGCACCAGCTACGGCGCCATCGCAGTGAAAAGCGATTCGCCCTACAAGACCCTGGACGATCTGGTGCAGGCGCTGAAGAAAGATCCGAGCAAAGTGGTGATCGGTTCCGGCGGCACCGTCGGCAGCCAGGACTGGATGCAGACCGCGCTGATCGCCAAGGCCGCCGGGATCAACCCGCGTGACCTGCGTTACGTCGCCCTCGAAGGCGGCGGTGAAATCGCCACCGCCCTGCTCGGCGGCCACATCCAGGTCGGCAGCACCGACATCTCCGACTCCATGCCGCACATCCAGAGCGGCGACATGCGCCTGCTGGCAGTGTTCTCCGACAAGCGCCTGGACGAGCCGGAGATGAAAGACATTCCGACCGCCCGCGAGCAAGGCTACGACATCGTCTGGCCAGTGGTGCGCGGCTTCTACCTCGGGCCAAAAGTCAGCGACGAAGACTATGCCTGGTGGAAAGACTCCTTCGACAAACTGCTGGCCTCCCCCGAGTTCGCCAAGCTGCGCGATCAGCGTGAACTGTTCCCGTTCGCCATGACCGGCCCGGAACTGGACACCTACGTGAAGAAACAGGTTGCGGACTACAAAGTGCTGGCCAAAGAGTTCGGCCTGATCCAGTGATCGCCTCTGTCTAGCGGCTGCGACTCCGTTTGGCGGAGTCGCGGCACAGGAGTTCCCCCATGCTCTTACAACGCATTTTTGCTTCGGTGCTGTTGCTGGCCTGTCTCGGCCTCGCGCTGATGGCCTGGCCGTATCAAGCGGCTTTTTCCTACGAACCGGTGGGGCCTCGGGCCTTTCCGCTGTTGATGCTTGGCCTGATGGGCTCAGCGCTGTTGTACATGGTGTTCCGTCCGGCTCCGATCAAGCACAGCGAAGACGAGCCGCCGCTGGATCGCGAAACCCTGACCAAGATCGGCATCTGCGTAGCGCTGCTACTGGTGTTCGCCGGCACCTTCGAACCGCTGGGTTTCATCGTCGCCAGCATCCTGATCGGCGTGCCCATGGCTCGTCTGTATGGCGGTCGCTGGGTGCCAAGCATCGTGATCATCAGCCTGATGGCCGTCGGCCTCTACCTGCTGTTCGACAAGTTGATGGACGTGCCACTGCCACTTGGCGTGCTCGACGTTCTGGAGAACTGATATGGATACTCTTGGCTATTTGGGTCAGGGCTTCGGCGTCGCGCTGAGCCCGTACAACCTGGTGACCGCACTCTGCGGCACCCTGATCGGCACCGTGGTCGGCCTGCTGCCGGGCCTGGGGCCGATCAACGGCGTGGCGCTGCTGATCCCCATCGCCTTCGCTCTCGGTCTGCCACCGGAGTCGGCACTGATCCTGCTGGCGGCGGTGTACCTGGGTTGCGAATACGGCGGCCGGATCAGTTCGATCCTGCTGAACATTCCGGGCGAAGCTTCCACCGTGATGACCACCCTCGATGGCTACCCGATGGCCCGCAAAGGCCTGGCCGGCGTGGCGTTGTCGCTGTCGGCGTGGAGCTCGTTCATCGGTGCCTTCATCGCCACCTGCGGCATGGTGCTGTTCGCCCCGCTGCTGGCGAAATGGGCGATCGCCTTCGGCCCGGCGGAATACTTCGTGCTGATGGTGTTCGCCATTGTCTGTCTTGGCGGCATGGCCGGTGACCGCCCGCTGAAAACCTTCATCGCGGCGCTGATCGGCCTGTTCCTGTCGACCGTCGGCATCGACGCCAACAGCGGCGTGTACCGCTTCACCGGGGACAACATCCACCTCACCGACGGCATTCAGTTCGTGGTACTGGTGCTGGGCCTGTTCTCCATCAGTGAAATCCTGCTGTTGCTGGAGAAAACCCACCACGGCCAGGAAGCGGTGAAAGCCACCGGCCGCATGATGTTCAACTTCAAGGAAGCGGCGTCGGTGTTCGTGGTGAACCTTCGTTGCGGCGTCCTGGGTTTCATCATGGGCGTATTGCCGGGTGCCGGTGCGACCCTGGCCAGTGCCGTGGCCTACATGACCGAAAAACGCATGGCGGGCGCCAAGGGCACGTTCGGCCAGGGTGACATGCGTGGCCTCGCGGCCCCGGAAACCGCCATCGGTGGCGCGGCCTGCGGTGCCCTGGTGCCGATGCTGACCCTCGGCGTTCCGGGCTCGGGCACCACGGCGGTGATGATCGGCGCCCTGTCGCTGTACAACATCACCCCCGGCCCGCTGCTGTTCCAACAGCAACCGGACATCGTCTGGGGCCTGATCGCCTCGTTGTTCATCGCCAACGTGATGCTGGTGATCCTCAACATTCCGATGATCCGCATCTTCACCCGTATCCTCGCCGTGCCGAACTGGGCGCTGGTGCCGGTGATCGCGATCATTACCGGGATCGGCGTCTATGCGGTGCACGCCACCACCTTCGACCTGTTCCTGATGATCGGCATCGGCATCTTCGGCTACATTCTGCGCAAGCTGGACTTCCCACTGTCGCCCGTGTTGCTGGGTTTCATTCTCGGCGGCCTGATGGAACAGAACCTGCGTCGTGCCCTGTCGATTTCCAACGGTGCGCTGGAAATCCTCTGGTCTAGCCCGATCACTTTCGGTTGCTGGGTCCTGACGGCGATCATGCTGTTGATGCCGCTTATCCGCATCTGGCGCAAACGTTCGGCCGCGCAACGCGCTATCGCCGATGTCTGATCGGTCCCCCTTCATACTCTGGTGGGGAACCCCGCTGGTCGGCCTGCTGGGCGGTTATCTCGCCAGCCAGGTCGGCTGGCCTTTACCGTGGATGGTCGGCTCGTTGCTGGCGATCATCCTGGTGCGCTGCCTGACACCCTGGCAACTGGCGGAAATTCCTGGCGGGCGCAAGTGCGGCCAGTGGATCATCGGCATCGGCATCGGCCTGCACTTCACCCCGGTGGTGATGGAGCAGGTGCTGAGCCATTTCGGCCTGATCTTCTTCGGCGCCCTGGTCACCAGCCTGTCAGCGGTCGTCGGCGTGTGGCTGATGCGTCGCACGGGTGAAGATCGCGCCACGGCGTTCTTTTCCAGCATGCCCGGTGGTTCCGGGGAGATGGTCAATCTTGGCGCACGCAACGGTGCGGTGCTCAGTCGGGTCGCGGCCGGGCAAAGCTTGCGGGTATTGGTGGTCGTGCTTTGCGTACCGGCGGCCTTCAAATACTTGTTGGGTGACGGTGCGCCGATTGCCCACGCCGGCAGCATCGATTGGGGCTGGCTGGCGGTGTTGATACCGGCAGGGGCGGTGGCGGCCTGGGTCTTGGAACGACTGCGTCAACCCAATCCCTGGCTGTTCGGTCCCTTGCTGGTGAGCGCATCGGTGAGCATTGGTTGGGACCTGCACATCGGCTTGCCCAACGGTGGCAGCCAGATCGGCCAATGGCTGATCGGCAGCGGCCTGGGGTGTCACTTCAATCGTCAGTTTTTCCGGCGCGCGCCGTCGTTCATGGGCCGGACCTTGATCGGCACGGTGTTGACCATGTTGATCGCCACGGCGGCAGCGCTGGGCTTGAGTGCGCTGACTCACCTGGATCTGCGCTCGCTGACGCTGGGCATGATGCCCGGCGGGATTGCCGAGATGAGCCTGACCGCCGAAACCCTGCAATTGTCGGTGCCGCTGGTAACGGCGATGCAGGTGATGCGGCTGTTGTTCGTGTTGTTTCTGGCGGAGCCGTTGTTCAAGTACTGGAACCGCAATCCAGAGTCCTCCTGACCTGATCGTTCCCACGCTCTGCGTGGGAATGCAGCCCGGGACGCTCTGCGTCCCATTCAGAGGCGAACGCGGAGCGTCCGTTGAGGCATTCCCACGCAGAGCGTGGGAACGATCATTGGACGACCGGTGGCAAGCGCCACTCGATCGGCGTCTCGCCATTCTGCTCCAGGAACTTGTTGGTCCGGCTGAAATGCCCGCACCCGAGGAAGCCGCGATAGGCCGACAGCGGTGACGGGTGCACCGAGGTCAGCACCAGGTGCTTGGTGGCATCGATCAGCTTTTGTTTGCTCTGGGCATGGGCGCCCCACAGCATGAACACCAGATGCGGTTGCTGCTGGCTGACCACTTCAATGATCCGGTCGGTGAAAAACTGCCACCCCTTGTCCTTGTGCGCGTTGGCGTTGGCACGCTCCACGGTCATGGTGGTATTGAGCATCAACACGCCCTGCTCGGCCCAGCTTTGCAGGTAGCCATGGCTGGGGATGTCGATGTTCAGGTCGCGCTTCAATTCTTTATAGATATTGACCAGCGACGGCGGCGCCGGCACGCCCGGTTGTACCGAGAAACACAGGCCGTGCGCCTGGCCCGGGCCGTGATAGGGGTCCTGGCCGAGAATGACCACCTTGACCTTGTCCAGCGGCGTGGAATTGAGCGCGTTGAAGATCATCGGCCCCGGCGGATAGATTTCCTTGCCCGCCGCCCGCTCGTCCTGGAGGAATTTTCGCAACTCTGCCATGTAGGGCCGGTCGAATTCGGCACGCAGTGCCTCCTTCCAGCTCGGTTCGAGTTTGATACGGTCGTCAGCAGTCATGGTTACATCCGGCAAAAACAATGGGGCGAACCCTAGGAAAGCCCATCACGCTTGTCAATTGATCTGACACAGATCCGGCACTTTCCCACACAGCGATCATACTTAACCCTCAAATTCCCCAGCGAGGTCACCGATGAATCTGCATTTCGAAGAACTCACCGGCACTGACGGCGCCCGCATCGGCATTGCCACACTGGATGCCGAGCAATCGTTGAACGCCCTGTCCCTGCCGATGATCAACGCCCTGCGCGACAGGTTGGACGCCTGGGCCAAGGAACCGCAAATCGTTTGCGTGATGCTGCGCGGTCACGGCATCAAGGCCTTCTGTGCCGGCGGCGAAGTGCGCAGCCTGGTCGAGGCCTGTCGCGCCCATCCGGGCGAAGTCCCCCCCTTGGCCGCAAATTTCTTCGCCGCGGAATATCGCCTGGACTTCAGTCTGCATACCTATCCAAAACCGCTGATCTGCTGGGGCCACGGCTATGTGCTGGGGGGCGGCATGGGGCTGTTGCAGGGAGCGAGCATTCGGATTGTCACCCCGAGCAGCCGGCTGGCCATGCCGGAGATCACCATCGGCCTGTACCCGGACGTCGGCGCCAGCTGGTTCCTGTCACGCTTGCCCGGCAAACTCGGATTGTTTCTGGGCTTGACCGGTGCCCACATGAACGGTCGCGATGCGATCGATCTCGACCTGGCTGATCGTTTCCTGCTCGACGAGCAGCAGCCACAGCTGATCGAAGGCCTGCTGCAGTTGAACTGGCAGGAACAGACGCCGATGCAACTCAACAGCCTGCTCAAGGCCTTGCAGCAGGAGGCCGTTGCGCAGATGCCCGAAGCCCAGTGGCTGCCTCGCCGCCAGCAGATCGATGAACTGCTGGACGTCAGTGATGTGCGCTGTGCCTGGAAGGCCATCGCCGCCCTGCGCGATCACGCCGACCCGCTGCTCAACCGCGCCGCGCGCAACCTGATCGAAGGCTCGCCGCTGACCGCGCATCTGGTCTGGGAACAGATCAAACGAGCCCGCCACCTGTCGCTGGCGCAAGTCTTCGAGATGGAATACACCCTGAGCCTCAACTGCTGTCGCCATCCCGAATTCAGCGAGGGCGTGCGCGCACGGTTGATCGATAAGGACCAGAAACCCCACTGGCATTGGCCGGACGTCAACAACGTGCCGGATGCGGTGGTAGAGGCGCATTTCCACAAGGTCTGGGAAGGTCGTCATCCGTTGGCGGATCTGTCGGATTACTGAACCAAATGTGGGAGCGGGCTTGCTCGCGAAGGCGGAGTGACAGTCGACATTAACGTTTCCTGACACGCCCTATTCGCGAGCAAGCCCGCTCCCACAGGTATTGCTTTAATGCATGAGACTAGCGGTGGTTGCCCCGGCCGTCGTGATCACCGCGACCGTTATGATCGCCCCGGCCGTTATGGTCACCTCGACCGCCGCGGTTGTTGTTGCGTCCACCCCGATCATCGTTGTTCCAGCCGCCGCGGTTACGGCCATCCCAACCATGCGCCCGGTAGTCTGGGCGAGCCTGGTAATAGCGTGGTGCCGGTTGGTAATAGCGCGGCGCCGGTTGATAAACCCGCGGCTGGTGGTAATAGCGCGGTGTGGGCTGGTAATACCGTGCAGGCGGCGCGTAGTACCGGCGCGGTGGCGTGTAGTAACCGCCGCCGTTGGAGTAGTAAGAGCCGCCGCCGGCGTAATAGGGCGCTGGCGAGGTGTAGACCTCGGAACTGTAATAACCGGCTCCTCCATCGGAATATGGTACGCAACCATTCAGAAACAAACCCAACACGGCAATCAGAAGAATTTGTCGATGCATAGCGGCCTCCTGGACCGCGAGTGAGCCATACCAGCGACGCTGGCAAGCGACAGTCAAACTTTCTGTGACTGTCGGTAGATCAGACATCGAATTCGAGATCTGGTGCGTTTCCGCAATACGTTGAAACATCTCCTCGATGAAAGGTTTTCATCCGTTAACGATGGCCAGCACGTCCCATTGCGGTGCATCCGCGCACCATCACAAGGCAAGCGCAAGCGACCTTGTTACATGATCAGTAGAACAACCCCGCGGACCAGAGCGGTTCAATCGACTTGGCACGTCTCTCGCTTTAACAAATACGTGCAGGAGTCATCACAGGTTCGCGGCACCACAATTTGCAATGGCTGACTAGGGTTCCGGCTCGCAAGCGCGAGTGGCTGGTCCGAGAGTTGGCGACCTCCAGTTGAGGTTACACGGCGGGACAAAAGCCCGGGAGACAAGCCACCGTTCGCGGTGCCGCTGCCTTCCTGTCCGCCCTTGATCAACTGGAGAACCACCATGTCCCAGCATCGTTTACCCGCCCTGCTCGCCGCTGCCTTCGCAGCCCTCGTGAGCCTCTCGTCCCACGCCGCCCAGAAAGACCACTTCAGCGTCTGCTGGACGATCTACGCCGGCTGGATGCCATGGGAATACGCTGGCAGCCAAGGCATCGTCGACAAGTGGGCGAAGAAGTACGGCATCAAGATCGATGTGGTGCAGCTCAATGACTACGTCGAATCGATCAACCAGTACACCGCCGGCCAATTCGACGGCTGCACCATGACCAACATGGATGCGCTGACCATTCCGGCCGCTGGCGGCGTCGACAGCACCGCGCTGATCGTCAGCGACTTCTCCAACGGCAACGACGGCATCGTGCTCAAGGGCGAAGGCAAGAAAGTCGCCGACCTCAAGGGCACGGACGTCAATCTGGTCGAGCTCTCGGTGTCGCACTACCTGCTGGCCAGGGCCCTGGATTCGGTAGACCTCACCGAGAAAGACCTGAAAGTGGTCAACACCTCCGACGCCGACATCTCCGCCGCCTTCAACACCGACCAGGTCAGCGCCGTCACCACCTGGAACCCGATGCTGTCGGACATCAAGGCCAAGCCCGGCGTGACCGAAGTCTTCAACTCCAGCCAGATCCCCGGCGAGATCATGGACATGATGGTGGTCAACTCCCAGACCCTCAAGGACAACCCGGCCCTGGGTAAAGCGCTGACCGGCGCCTGGTTCGAAGTGATCGAATTGATGAACGCGAAAAACGCCGCGAGCAAGGCCGCACTGGAGCACATGGCCAAAGCCTCGGGCACCGACCTGGCCGGTTTCCAGGCGCAGCTGGACACCACCAAATTGTTCGCCACCCCCCAGGAAGCCCTGGCGTTCAGCACCAGCAAGCAACTGCCGGAAACCATGCGCAAGGTGGCCGAGTTTTCCTTCCAGCACGGCTTGCTCGGTGAAGGCGCCAAAGACACCAGCGCGGTCGGCATGGCCTTCGCCAACGGGGTCACCAGCGGCGACAAGGGCAACCTCAAGCTGCGCTTCGACCCCAGTTACGTGCAGATGGCTGCCGACGCCAAGTTGTAACCAGAGGACTTGGCCATGCGCCTGATCAATCGCCACCCGGATCGCCCGAGCCGCCTGTTGCTGGTGATCCTGCCGTTCGCCCTGCTGCTGTTCGCCTACTTCATGGGCTCGGCCGAGCGGCTGGCAGACAATCCCAACGACAAGCTGCTGCCCAGCGCCGTACAAATGAGCGACGCCGTGCAGCGCCTGGCCTTCGTGGCCGACAGCCGCACCGGCGAATACCTGCTCTGGCAGGACAGCGCCTCCAGCCTGCGACGCCTGGCCATCGGCTTGGGCATCAGCGCGCTCGCCGGCCTGTGCCTGGGCATTGCCGCCGGCACCCTGCCGCTGTTCGGCGCGCCGTTGTCACCCTTGCTGACCGTGCTGTCGATGGTGCCACCGCTGGCGATCCTGCCGATCCTGTTCATCGTCTTCGGCCTGGGGGAATTGTCGAAAGTGATGCTGATCGTGATCGGCATCACGCCGGCCCTGGCCCGCGACCTGGAACAGCGCGCCCGGGAAATTCCCGTGGAACTGCTGATCAAGGCGCAGACCCTCGGTGCATCGACCTGGACCCTGATGCTGCGGGTGGTGCTGCCGCAATTGCTGCCGCGCCTGCTGATCTCGCTGCGCCTGATGCTGGGTTCGGCGTGGCTGTTCCTGATTGCCGCCGAAGCCATCGCCTCCACCGACGGCCTCGGCTACCGGATTTTCCTGGTGCGCCGCTACCTGGCGATGGACGTGATCCTGCCGTACGTGGTGTGGATCACCCTGCTCGCCTGGCTGATGGATTGGGGCCTCAAGCGCCTGACCCTGCGTGCATTCCCCTGGTACGAAGGAGCGCGGGCATGAGTTTCATCACGGTGAAAAACGTCTGGCAGCAATACGCCGACCAGGTGGTGCTCGAAGGTCTGAACCTGAGCGTCGCCGAGGGTGAGTTCTGCACCCTGGTAGGCGCCTCCGGATGCGGTAAATCGACCTTCCTGCGCCTGCTGCTCGGCCAGGAACGCGCCAGTCGCGGCGAGATCCTGCTCGACGGTCAGCCCTTGGCCGCAGAGCCGGATGCCAGCCGCGGCGTGGTGTTCCAGCGCTATTCGGTATTCCCGCATCTGAGCGTGCTGGACAACGTCGCCCTCGGCCTCGAACTGCCCCGCTCGCCCTTGCTCGGACGCCTGTTCGGCAGCGCTAAAAAGCAGGCCCGCGAACAGGCTGCGGTGCTGTTGCACAAAGTCGGCCTCGGGCACTCGCTGGACAAGTACCCGGCGCAGCTTTCCGGCGGCATGCAACAACGCCTCGCCATCGCCCAGGCGCTGATCATGAAGCCGCGGGTGTTGCTGCTCGACGAACCCTTCGGCGCCCTCGATCCGGGCATCCGCAAGGACATGCACGCCCTGCTGCTGGAGCTGTGGCGCGAGACCCGACTGACGGTATTCATGGTCACCCATGACCTGTCCGAAGGCTTCAGCCTCGGCACTCGCCTGCTGGTGTTCGACAAGGTCCGCCTCGACCCGCACGCCCCCGGCGCCTATGGCGCACGCATCACCTACGACATCCCTTTGAACAGCGACCGCCGCACCTGCCGTGCCGCCGTCGACGCCTTGCCGGTGCAACTGGCAGGCGCGCTACGAACCGCTTGAGAGGACTTCGACATGACTGATTCGACCCAACTGTTCCCGCCCTTCGCCGAAGAAATGCTGCCCGGTGGCGGCCACCGTTCCTTCGTGCTCAAACGCGGCCAGCTGCTGCGCCTGACCGACCTGCGCGGCGGCGCCAACGTCAGCCTGACGCTGCTCAACGCCAATGAAAAAACCGAACGCCTGAACCTGCCTGACAGCCTCAAATGCCAACACACTGCCAAGCTCACCGCCGGCCATTGCCTGTACTCGGACATGGGCCGCGTACTGGCCGCCATCACCGCTGACACCTGCGGCTGGAGCGACAGCCTTGGCGGCGTGCTCTGCGCTGAAGAGGTGGCAGAAAAATACGGCCAGGGCCGCTATCAGGAACTGCGCAACGGCTTCTTCCGCAACGGCACCGACAACCTGCTGGTGGAACTGGGCAAGTGGGGCCTGGGCCTGTCCGACCTGCTGATGACCCTCAACCTGTTCAGCCGGGTGAACGTCGACGACGCCGGGCGCTTCCACTTCGTCGAAGGCAATTCCAAGGCCGGCGACTACATCGAGTTGTACGCGCCGATGGACACCCTGGTGGTGCTCACCGCCCTGCAGCATCCGATGGACCCGGCCCCGGAGTACGCCCCGAAACCCTTGAAGCTGAGCTGGATGAACGCCGACCCCAGCGTTGCCGAACACTGCCGTACCTCGCGCCCGGAAAACGAGCGCGGCTTCATCAACACCGACCGTCTGTTCGCCTGAGGATCGCTGCCATGTCACTTGCAATCGCCACAGTTCACCCGCAGCCAGAAACCGCGGTCTACCGTGCAACCATCCCCGCCGGCGAACCCTGGCTGATGGAGGTCAAGGCCGGCCAGACCCTGCGCATCCTCGACCTGGAAGGCAACCAGGCTGTCGACACCCTGTTCTACAGCGTCGCCAATCCCAAGGAACGCTACGACGTGCAGCGCACCCTGCGGCGGCAGAACAGCGTGTACCTCACGACCGGCAGCGTGCTGTATTCCAACCTCGGCAAGCCGATGCTGACTATCGTCGCCGACACTTGCGGGCGCCACGACACTCTCGGCGGCGCCTGCGCGCAAGAGAGCAACACCGTGCGCTACGCCTTGGAAAAACGCCATATGCACAGCTGCCGCGACAACTACCTGCGCGCCTGCGTGCATGACGGGCGCCTGGGCAAAGGCGACATCGGGCCGAACATCAATTTCTTCATGAACGTACCCGTCACGGCAGACGGCGGGCTGACGTTCGAAGACGGCATTTCCGCACCGGGCAAGTACGTCGACCTGCGCGCCGAGATGGACGTGATCGTGCTGATCTCCAACTGCCCGCAACTGAACAACCCGTGCAACGCCTACAACCCGACCCCTGCGGAGCTGCTGGTATGGAACTGACACTCAGCCGTTTGCGTAAATGGTTATTCGCCCTGTGCCAGGCCCGCTCCGGGCAGTGCATTAAGTGACCACTTCTCTCTGTAGGAGCTGGCTTGCCAGCGAAGGGGTCGTCACATCCAGCATGGATGTCGACTGACACTCCGCCTTCGCTGGCAAGCCAGCTCCTACAGGGGGTGGTGTGAATTTCTGTCATCGGGGACGGCCCCGATGCATGTCAAAAAACTGCGGGACGGCCCGCATCCCCTCCAGGGGTTATGCCATGTTCGAAAAAGTCCTGATTGCCAACCGTGGCGCGATTGCCTGCCGCATCCTGCGCACCCTGCGCGAACTGCAGGTGGCAGGCGTTGCCGTGTACTCCGAAGCCGATGCCGCGAGCCTGCACATCCTGCAAGCCGATGAGGCCCATTGCCTTGGTGAAGGCGCGGCGGCTGGCACCTACCTGGCGGTGGACAAAATCCTCGCCATCGCCAAGGCCACAGGCGCCACGGCGATTCACCCCGGCTACGGCTTTCTCTCGGAAAACGCCGCCTTCGCCGAAGCCTGCGAAGCCGCCGACATCGCTTTCATCGGCCCGACCCCAGAGCAGCTACGCGTATTCGGCCTCAAGCACACCGCCCGTGCCCTGGCCAGACAACACGGCGTGCCGATGCTCGAAGGCACCGAGTTGCTCGACAGCCTCGACGCAGCGCTGATCGCCGGCGAGCAAGTCGGCTATCCGGTCATGCTTAAAAGCACCGCCGGCGGTGGCGGCATCGGCATGCGTGTGTGCCGCAGCGCGGTCGAGTTGAGCGAATCCTTCGAGGCGGTCAAGCGCCTGGGCCAGAACAATTTCAGCGACGCCGGCGTGTTCATCGAGAAGTACATCCAGCGCGCCCGGCACCTGGAAGTGCAAGTGTTTGGCGACGGCCGTGGCGAGGTAATCGCCCTGGGCGTGCGCGACTGTTCAGTGCAGCGGCGCAACCAGAAAGTCCTCGAAGAAACCCCGGCGCCAAACCTGCCCGAGGGCATGGCCGATGAACTCTGCAGAGCGGCGATCAAGCTGGCCAAGGCGGTCAGTTACCGCAGCGCCGGCACAGTCGAGTTCGTCTTTGACAGCGATGCACGGCGTTTCTACTTCCTGGAAGTGAACACTCGCTTGCAGGTGGAACACGGCGTTACCGAGCAAGTCTGGGGCGTCGATCTGGTGCGCTGGATGGTGCAATTGGCAGCTGGTGATCTGCCGCCGCTGAGCGCGTTGAGCCAGGACTTGAAAGCTGACGGCCATGCGATTCAGGCACGACTTTATGCCGAAGATCCGGGGCGGGATTTTCAACCGAGTCCGGGCTTGCTGACTGCCGTAGATTTTCCCGGCGCCGACGGCAAACAGCTGCGCATCGACACCTGGGTCGAGGCCGGTTGCGAGATCCCGCCCTACTTCGACCCGATGATCGCCAAGGTCATCAGCTGGGCGCCGACCCGCGAAGAAGCGCGCACCGATCTGCATGAAGCATTGGGTAAAAGCCTGCTCTATGGCGTGGAAACCAACCGCGATTACCTGCGGCAGATTCTGCTGGATGTGCCTTTCGCCAGCGGCCAGCCATGGACCCGTTGCCTGGAAGGCCTGGTGTATCAGGCCAACACCTTCGAAGTACTCAACGCCGGCACCCAGACCAGCGTCCAGGACTATCCCGGCCGCCTCGGCTATTGGGCGGTAGGCGTGCCGCCATCGGGACCGATGGACAGTCGCGCGTTGCGCCTGGGCAACCTCTTGCTGGGCAATGACGAAGGCGCCGCAGCGCTGGAAATCACCATGAGCGGGCCGTTGCTGCGGTTCAATTGTGATGCGGTGGTGGCGGTAACCGGTGCGCAAATTCCGCTCACGCTGAACGGTGAAGCCGTGCCGATGAACACCGCTCTGCTCATTCCGGCCGGTGCCACATTGAGTCTCGGCACCATTGCCGGCGCTGGCGCGCGTAGCTATCTGTGCCTGCGCGGTGGCTTGCAGGTCCCGGATTATCTGGGCAGCAAAAGTACCTTCACCCTCGGCCAGTTTGGCGGGCATGGCGGTCGTGCTCTACGCGCCGGGGATGTCTTGCACCTACCGGCGCTCTGCGACCGTAGCGTCGGTGCGCAACTGCCTGATATCGCCGAGTTGCCTGCGGTACGACAAATTCGCGTGATCTACGGCCCTCACGGCGCACCGGAATACTTCACTGAAAACTACATCGGCACTTTCTTCGCGACCCAGTGGGAAGTGCATTTCAACTCCAGCCGCACCGGCGTGCGCCTGATCGGGCCAAAGCCTGAATGGGTGCGCGCCGATGGTGGTGAGGCCGGGCTGCACCCATCAAATATTCACGACAATCCATACGCCATTGGCGCAGTGGATTTCACCGGTGACATGCCGGTGATCCTCGGCCCGGATGGCCCGAGCCTGGGCGGGTTCGTGTGCCCGGTGACGGTGATCGAGGCGGATCTTTGGCAACTTGGGCAGCTCAAGGCTGGGGACAAGGTGCAGTTCTCCCCCGTCGACATCAAGACCGCCCGCACCCTGGCCTTGAAATGGGATCAATGTGGGAGCGGGCTTGCTCGCGAAGGGGGCGTGTCAGTCAACATTGATGTGTCTGAAGCACCGCTTTCGCGAGCAAGTCGGATCGCCGCACCGCCGCTTCCACAGGGGATGGTGTCGCCTGTTGTATTGGACATTGGTCAGGACGACACGCGCCTGGTGGCGCGCCTTTCCGGCGATACCCATCTGCTCCTTGAAATCGGCGCCCCCGAACTGGACCTCGTCCTGCGCTTCCGCGCCCACGCCCTGATGCAGGCGCTGGAAAGCAAAGACCTGCACGGTGTGATCGACCTGACCCCGGGCATCCGCTCGCTGCAAGTGCACTACCAACCCGAGCAATTGCCGCTCGCCGACCTGCTCGGCATCGTGGCTGGGGAATGGGACGCCGTGTGCGCGGCCAAGGACCTGCAGGTGCCTTCGCGCATCGTCCACCTGCCGCTGTCCTGGGACGACCCGGCCTGTCAGCTGGCGATCGAGAAATACATGACCACCGTGCGCAAGGACGCCCCCTGGTGCCCAAGCAACCTGGAGTTCATCCGCCGCATCAACGACCTGCCGAACCTCGACGAAGTGCAACGCACGGTGTTCGACGCCAGCTACCTGGTGATGGGCCTGGGCGATGTCTACCTCGGCGCACCGGTCGCCACCCCGCTCGATCCGCGCCATCGCCTGGTGACCACCAAGTACAACCCGGCGCGCACCTGGACCGCGGAAAATTCGGTGGGCATCGGGGGTGCCTACATGTGCGTGTACGGCATGGAAGGCCCCGGCGGTTATCAGTTTGTCGGGCGCACCTTACAGATGTGGAATCGCTACCGCGAAGTCGCCGCGTTCGATGGCAAACCCTGGTTGCTGCGCTTCTTCGACCAGATCCGTTTCTACCCGGTCAGCGCCGATGAACTGCTGCGCATTCGCCGGGATTTCCCCCTCGGGCGTTTCGATCTGAACATCGAACACAGCCAGCTGAACCTGGCGGACTATCAGGCTTTCCTGGCACAGGAAGCAGAGACCATCAGCGCTTTTCGTGATCAGCAACAAACCGCATTCAACGCCGAGCGCGAGCGCTGGATCGCCAGCGGCCAGGCGCATTTCGACAGCGAAGAGCTGGTTCCAGAAGCGAGCGAAGACGCGCCTCTGGTCAGCGGTCAGCAGAGCGTCGACAGCCACATCGCCGGCAACCTCTGGCAAGTCCAGGTGCAGGCCGGCAGCCGGGTCGAAGCCGGTGACGTGCTGGTGATCCTGGAGTCGATGAAGATGGAAATCCCCCTGCTCGCCCCAATGGCCGGCGTGGTGCGCGAGATTCGCGTGCAGCCGGGTTCGGCGGTGCGCGCCGGACAACGCGTCGTGGTGCTGGAACTCGACTGAACCTATTTCGAAAGGACGAATACCATGAACATCAACCTGCAACTCGACGCCCTGCGCAACGCTTATCGCGACGGCAGCACCACGCCTCGTCAATTGCTATCAAGCCTGCGCGATAAAGCAGCGGCATTGAACCCGGACTATCACCTGTTCATCCATTTGCTCAGCGCCGAAGAACTGGAACCCTACCTCGCCGCACTCGACGGCCGCGACATCGACAGCCTGCCCCTCTATGGCGTGCCGTTCGCGATCAAGGACAACATCGACCTGGCCGGCATAACGACCACAGCGGCGTGCCCGGCGTTTGCCTATGTACCGCAACGTTCAGCCACCATCGTCGAGCAACTGCTGGCACTGGGCGCCGTGCCGCTGGGCAAGACCAACCTCGATCAGTTCGCCACCGGCCTCAATGGCACGCGCTCGCCCTATGGCGCGTGCCCCAACAGCGTGTTGCCGGAGTACCCGTCGGGTGGCTCCAGCGCCGGCTCTTCCCTGGCGGTGGCCCTCGGTGTGGCGAGTTTTTCCCTGGGCACTGACACCGCGGGTTCCGGGCGGGTGCCGGCGGCGTTGAACAACCTGGTCGGGATGAAAGCCACCAAGGGCCTGATTTCCACCGCGGGCGTGGTGCCGGCCTGTCGCACCCTCGATTGCGTGACAACTTTTACCGCGACCGCCCGGGAGGCGAGTCAACTGCTCGCATTGACCGCGAAACTTGATCCACGGGACGAGTACAGCCGCAGTAATCCATTGTGGAATGACGGCTCGGCGTTCGGCGCCGTGCGTGCGTTCCGTTTCGGTGTACCGCGGGCGCAGGACCTGGAATTTTTCGGTTGCATTGAAGGCCCACTGTTATTTGCCGATGCAATCGAGCGACTCAAGACCCTCGGTGGTGAAGCGGTAGAACTGGACCTGTCGCCCTTCCTCGAAGCGGCGCGTTTGCTCTACGAAGGCCCGTGGGTGGCGGAACGCTACAGCGTGGCTGGCGAGCTGATGGAGGAAAACCCGCAAGCCGTGTTGCCGGTGATCCGCGCTGTGTTGGCCAAGGCGCCGGCGGTCAGCGGTGTGCAAACCTTCCGCGCCCAATACCGGCTGCAAGCGCTCAAAGCCCTGTGCGACCAAGCGCTGCAAAACCTCGACTGCGTGATCACGCCGACCATTGGCCGCCCGGTCTCCCTGGCAGAACTCGACGCCGAACCGGTACGGCGCAATAGCGAACTGGGCTACTACACCAACTTCATGAACCTGCTCGACTACACCGCCGTCGCGGTGCCCAGCGCGTTCATGGACAACGGCCTGCCCTGGGGCGTGACCTTGTTCGGGCGGGCGTTCACCGATCAGTATCTGTTGAGCCTGGCCGACGGCTTGCAGCGCCAGCAAGGCTTGGCGGCCCCGTCACCGACCGCTGTTGCGCGCCATGACCGGGCGCGGCTGGTGGTCTGTGGCGCGCACCTGGATGGCCTGGCGTTGAACTGGCAGCTCAAACAGCGCGGCGCGCGCCTGGTGGAATCGACGTTCAGCTCGGCCGATTATCAACTCTATGCCTTGGCCGGTGGCCCGCCGTTGCGTCCGGGCATGGTCCGGGTCAAGGAAGGCGGCGTGGCGATTGCAGTGGAAGTCTGGGAGTTGCCGAGCAGCGAACTGGGCTCGTTCCTCACCGGCATCCCGGCACCGCTGGGGCTGGGCAAGGTGCAACTGGCAGATGGTCGCTGGGAAAGCGGGTTTATCTGTGAGGCCTATGGATTGGAGGGGGCAGTGGATATCAGCCATCTGGGTGGATGGCGCGCCTACCTGCAGTCTCGAACCTGAGATCGTTCCCACGCTCCGCGTGGGAATGCCTCAACGGACGCCTCGCGTCCGGCTTTGGAGGGGACGCAGAGCGTCCCTGGCTGCATTCCCACGCAGGAGCGTGGGAACGATCTGCAATCTGTGCCACAACACAGGAACGACCATTCGCGGCGCACATGGGGCAGTTATTTCCCGCGCCAGCCCTTAGAATGCTTGCCATCGGATTGCTGACAATGGAACTGCCATGCCACTTCGCTCGCCGCTGTATTCCCAACGGTCGTTGGTTCTCACGCTGATCGCGTTGCTGGGCGCGGGCTTCCTGGCCACCTCCTTTCTCAGTTACTACGCCTCGCGAGCGTCGATCCGCGACAACATCGTCAACACCGAACTGCCGCTGACCTCGGACACCGTCTACTCGGAAATCCAGAAAGACCTGGTCCGGCCGATCCTGATTTCCTCGATGATGTCCCGCGACACCTTCATGCGCGACTGGGTGGTCAACGGCGAACGCGACACCGGGCAGATGACCCGCTACCTCGACGAGGTCATGACCCACTACGGTGCCTACACGGCGTTTTTCGTTTCCGACGCCAGCCTGACCTACTACCACGCCAAGGGTGTACTCAAGCAGGTCAAGGTCACCGAGCCCCGCGATGCCTGGTACTTCCGTGTCCGTGACATGAAGGATCCCTACGAGATCAACGTCGATCCGGACCTCGCCAACAAGGACAACCTGACCGTTTTCATCAACTACAAGGTCTACGACTACAACAACCGCTTCATCGGCGCCGCGGGTGTCGGGCTGACGGTCGATGCGGTGATCAAGCTGATCGACAAATACCAGCAGCGCTACCAACGCAGCGTGTACTTCGTCGACACCTTCGGCCGCCTGGTACTCACCGGGGCCGAGGGCGGGCCTCAGGGTGCCGTGGCCGGGCAGACCCTGGCCGAACTCGACAGCATGAAGAACCTGCTCAGCCAACTGCCCAAGCCCCACAGCGGCAGCTACGAATATTCCGGCCAGGGCCAGGGCCATTTCCTCAACGTGCGCTTCATCCCGGAGCTGAACTGGTACCTGTTCGTCGACAAGCGCGAAGACGGTGACCTCAGCGACATCCGCCGCTCGCTGTACCTCAACCTGCTGATCTGCCTGATCGTCACACTGATCGTGCTGGCCTTGCTCAACCGCGTGATCAAGCGCTACCAGGGACAGATCCAGACCCAGGCCACGCTCGACAGCCTGACGGAACTGCCCAACCGCCGCGGTTTCGACCTGCTGGCCGCGCAAGCGCTGCAGGAAGCCCAGCGCGAACCCAGGCCGCTGACGGCGCTGCTGCTGGACCTGGACCACTTCAAAGCCTTGAACGACACCTACGGCCACCTGGCCGGCGACCAGGTGCTGATCGGCTTCGCCCGGGACCTGGAAAGCTGCCTGCGCCACTCCGACATCGTCTGTCGCTGGGGCGGTGAAGAATTCATCGTGCTGCTCAAGGACACCGACGGTGATGGCGGCCAGGTAATCGCCGAGAAAATACGCCAGCATGTGGAGCGACAGCCCTATGCGTACAATGGCAACCGCTTGCAACTGACCGTCAGCATCGGCCTGACCACCCTGCTGCCCGATGACACCTTGCACACCCTGCTGTCTCGGGCCGATCATGCGATGTATCGGGCCAAACAATCGGGCCGCAACCGAATCTGCGTGGAACTGCCGCATCCTGCCTATGAAAAAGCCTGACCTCTGCCCGGCCTGCGGCGCACCCAACGACTGCACCCTGGCCGACCCGCGAACCGCTGACCGGGCCTGCTGGTGCTACGGCGTCAGCATCGACCCGGCGGTGCTCCAGGCGCTGCCCGCCGAACTGCGCAACGCGGCCTGCCTGTGCCCGCGTTGCGCCGAGGTCGAGGCGCAGTTGCAAGCATCGGCGCAGTTGATCAAGTAAGATGCGCGCCCCCTTTCTTCACTGATTTTCACGTCATGCGCGTCGACCGTTTTCTCAGCAACCTGCCCTGCTTCAACCGCAAGCAGGTACGCCTGTTGCTGGTGGAAAAACGCGTCAGGATCGACGGCAAGACCGTCAGCGATCCCCATGCCGACGTCCGTGAATTCAGCCGCGTCGAAGTCGACGACCAGGTGCTGCAAGCCGGCAAGCCGCTGCGTCACTTCATGCTCAACAAACCCGCCGGATGCGTCAGCGCCACCCGCGACCCGCAACACCCCACCGTCCTCGACCTGATCGCGGAACCGGACAAGGACGACCTGCACATCGCCGGACGCCTGGATTTCAACACCACCGGGCTGATGCTCATCACTAACGACGGCAGTTGGTCGCGACGCCTGACCCAGCCGCAGACCAAACTGGCGAAGGTCTATTACGTTGAAACCGAGCAGGACATCGGCCCCGAATACGCGATCACCTTCCGCGAAGGCCTGTACTTCGCCTTCGAAGATCTCACCACCCAACCCGCCGGGCTAGAGCTACTGGGCCCCAAATGTGCTCGCCTGAGCATCGTCGAAGGCCGCTACCACCAGGTCAAGCGCATGTTCGGTCACTTCAACAACAAGGTGCTGCGCCTGCATCGCGAATCCATGGGCCCGCTGGTGCTCGACAACGCGTTGAAACCGGGCGAATACCGCCCGCTGAGCGATGATGAGATCGAATTGATCTAAGCAGCCTACCGCTGAGCAGAAGTTGTCGAACAATTTACCAAAGGCACTTGCGCGATGACGTGACCCCTGCTTGAATCAGGACGTCGGCCGAAATGTGACCGATGAGTCACAAGACGTATCTAAGAAACTTTTTGCCGGTAGGAACCCTTGGGTTCCGGCCTCACCCGGCAGACTGCCCGCCAATAACAATACCCGTCGACCGGACTTCAATGGATCGACATGGGCTAACAATTTCCAAGGCGTATGCCTACCTGTCACAAAGCTCGTGCAATCTCTTTTGCGCGCATACCCGCTTGCCAGGAGTCTTATGACATGAGGCCAGAAATCGCTGTGTTGGATATACAGGGTCAGTATCGGGTTTACACGGAGTTCTATCGCGCAGACGCCGCAGAAAAGACCATTATTCTGGTCAACGGCTCGATGGCCACGACTGCGTCGTTTGCTCAAACCGTGAAGAACCTCCACCCGCAGTTCAATGTGGTCTGCTACGACCAGCCCTACGCGGGCCGGTCCAAAGCCCACAACCTGCATGAGAAATTGCTGACCAAGGAAGTCGAAGGGCAGATCCTCCTTGAGCTGATCGACCACTTCGCCGCCGAACACGTACTGTCGTTTTCCTGGGGTGGCGCCGCGACCCTGGTCGCCTTGGCCCAACAGCCACGGCGCATCGAAAAAGCCGTGATCAGCTCGTTCTCCCCGGAGATCAATGCGCACATGCTCGACTACCTCGAGCGCGGTGTGGACTACCTCGGCAGCCGTGACGGTGACCGGGTCGGCAACCTGGTCAACAGCACCATCGGCAAACACCTGCCGACGCTGTTCAAGCGCTTCAACTATCGTCACGTCAGCAGCCTGGCCGATCACGAATACGGGCAGATGCACTTCCACATCAGCGACCTGCTGCACAGCGACCGCCAGTGCTTCTTCAAGGCGGCGCAGAAAATCAACGTACCGGTGCTGTTCATGAACGGCGAATGGGACGAATACACCGCCGCCGACGGCGCCCGGTTGTTCGCCGACCACGTGCAAGACGCCACCTTCACGACCCTGGGCGCTACCGGCCACTTTCTCGACATGGAACACAAAGCCGCCTGCCGAGACAGCCGCAACGCATTACTGGGGTTCCTGAAGCCGGCACAGCACGATAGCCGACCGCGTTACCACTACGTTCAGGACCACCATGCATTGTCCCTCTGAAACAGCGTCATCGCGAGCAAGCCCCGCTGCCCTTACATAATCTGTAGGCGCGAGGCTTGCCCGCGAACGACCGCCACAGGGTCCGTGCATGTGTTTCACCCGCGCTAAAGCCATCAAACGCAAAGAAAAACTTCATTTCCACGCGCACATCTGGTACAAAGTCACCGCTCTGAGCGGGTGTCGTATAATGGCATTACTCCAGCTTCCCAAGCTGATAACGAGGGTTCGATTCCCTTCACCCGCTCCAACCGAATTCTTGTCTCACGTTGTTTTTTGACGGGGGATGCAGGTAAAGAAAAAACCGGCTTAGATGGCCGGTTTTTTTATGCGTGGGGTTTGGTGAGATTCGCCATGTCATTTCCGCTGGTCGACTAGCAAATATCCCCGCCGCTGTCGCGACTACTCTGAACCCGTTAGCGTTTTTTTCAAAAAATACGGTTTCAGTATCATTTTTCATCAAGCATTAGCCTTTTCACGTCTACCGATCCCTACGCGCAAAACCTCGCAATACTCCAACCCTCTCCTTTCAGGCTTGCCCAAAGGCATGTCCGCAGCGCCCTTCTAGACTCCAATCCTGTCGCTGTCCCACCGAGCCAGGATGACTTGGTGGTTATAGTGTTGATTAAAAATAACCAGTAGGTATAGTAACCACAAGCACACCACAGGGAGGTGATGTGAATAGCCGATTTTTGATAAGCCAACTCGTTGCGGACGGCTGGTATCTGGTACGTATCAGAGGCAGCCATCATCACTTCAAGCATCCGACCAAACCGGGGCTGGTGACAGTCCCTCACCCGAAGAAAGATCTTCTCAAGAAAACGGCCATCAGTATCTTGCAACAAGCGCTGCTCTGACAGACGCTGCGCCGAGTCCTCGGAGGACAATGACAATGCTTTACCCAATTGCGATTTCAATGGGAGATGAGGAGCACGCCTGGGGCGTTGAAGTCCCTGACATCCCGGGCTGCTTTTCCGCCGGGGAAGATCTGGATGATGCGATGGCGATGGCCCGAGAAGCCATTGAAGGCCATTTCGAGATTCTGGCCGAAGGGGGTTCAGCCATTCCCCCCGCGAATAAAGTGACATTGCACGCAGCCAACCCAAAATACGCGGGATGTGCGTGGGCACTGGTGGACATCGACGTTACCAAGTATCTAGGCAAGGCCCAGAAGCTGAACATCACCCTGCCTGGGTACCTGCTCAACCGTATCGATGAGTACGTGCTGCACCACCCGGAAGAGAAAAGCCGTTCGGGCTTTCTGGCCTCGGCAGCGCTCAAGGTATTGCAGCAGAGCTCATGACCTTATTGCGGTGATGCATCAACCGGCCCCACGTGGCCGGTTTTTTTGTCGCCGCAATTTAGTGAATTGCCGGATCTCACGTGATGCCATTTCTAAAAAAAGCAACGTCCTACAATAGTCTGGGAAATGTCCGTACACTCGCGCATTGCTGTGCCTTAGTCATGAGACCTATAGTCCGAGCGCGCCCCAAATGGCGTATCGGGTTTGGCGACTCGATGCCGTGGTACAGAAGCCTCCGAGATTTTCTCGGAGCGCTTTTGAACGCACTTGGCTACCTGTTTTTTGGTGGCTGTGCGTGGGAGACCCTAGGGTCTGCCGGTTTACCATGGCCCGGTTCGCCAACCCGCGTACAGCTACCACCCTTTGTTTGGCGACGATTGAGTGGTGGGACATCTCCTCTCCATGGAAATCACTCATGAATGAATACATGGCTCTAACCAGCAACGCCGACGACCTCCCCTCGTTTTACGTCAACACCACTCAACCGTTGCACTCACTGCTCAGCAGTGCCCGATACCGGATCGGTGCCGTGACGCAGGTTCTCGAAAACCTCGCGATGCGAGGTGAAATCAGCACAGACTCGGTCATCCTCAGCGACTTCGCATTGTTGTGCTGCATCCCTTTGCGCGATGGCTGCGATGTGCTGGATGTCATCGCTCGACGCATGGATGCCGAAACGTCCTGACGTAACACCTTGCTCACGATGGTGGCCTGGCAGGCAACTCAGATGTGACTGTGCGACCGTCATCGCGAGCAGGCTCGCTCCCACAAGGTTTGCGCTAACCCAAACGATCTCAGCAGAGCACCACTACCATGACTCAAAACATCTACGACGATCCCGGATTTTTTCAGGGCTACAGTCAAATGGCCCGTTCGATTGGCGGCCTCGATGCCGCACCGGAATGGCCTGCGCTGAGGGCGATGTTGCCGCCCATGCAAGGTTTGAAAGTGGTGGATCTCGGTTGCGGTTACGGCTGGTTTTGCCGCTGGGCCAGTGAGCAAGGCGCCCACAGTGTGCTGGGCCTGGACGTTTCGCAGAAAATGCTCGATCAGGCTCGTAGCACAACGTCTGCCAGCAACATCCGCTACGAACACACAGACCTGGAACGGCTCGATCTGCCGGCAGACAGTTTCGACCTGGCCTACAGCTCTCTTGCGCTGCATTACATCAAGGACTTGCCGGGGCTGTTCGCGACTATCCACACAGCGCTCAAACCCGGTTCACGTTTTGTGTTTTCCATCGAGCATCCGATCTTCATGGCGCCGCGTGATCCCGGCTGGATCACCGATGCCGAGGGCCGCAGGAGCTGGCCGGTCGATGGTTATCAGAGGGAAGGCGAGCGTGTGACCAACTGGTTGGCCGACGGCGTGATCAAGCAGCATCGCACCCTCGGCACCTTGCTCAACACATTGATTGGCGCTGGTTTCAGCATCCAGCATGTCAACGAATGGGGCCCCACGGATGCCGAGGTTGAAGCGCAACCGGCATTGGCCGAAGAGCGGGAGCGACCGATGATGCTGCTGGTCGCGGTACAGCGCTGATAGATGAGTCAGCGCGTCGCCACCAGAAACAACCGCGGGAACGGCAGCAACACCGAACCGTCGGCCAATGCCGGATAGGCCTGTACGATTGCAGACTGATACTGCTGCAGATACTGCACGCGTTCTGCCTCATCCAGCGGTTCGAGGAACGGCCGCAAGCCGCTGCCCTTGAACCACTCCACCACGCCCGACGCGCCCCCCGCCAGCGGATGATGGTACGTGGTGCGCCATACGTCGACGCGGGTGCAACAGGCTTTGAGCATCGAGTAATAAACGCTGGCATCGGCCATTTCGGTCCGTTGTTTGGCGACGCCTGCCAGTTTTTCGGCCCAAGGACCTTGCGCCGCGACTTCGCGCATCAAGCGGTGTGAGGGTTGATTGAGGTTGTCCGGCATCTGGATCGCCAGGCTGCCTCCGGGCGCGAGCTTGCTCACCAGCGCAGGCAGCAATGTTGCGTGATCCGGTATCCACTGCAGCACCGCGTTGGCGAAAATCACGTCGAACGGGCCAGTGTCACTCCAGGTGTCGATGTCCGCGATGTCGAACTGCACTTGGGGCAAGCGCTTGCGCGCGGCCTCGATCATGTCCGTTGAGCTGTCCAGTCCGCGCACCGTGGCATCGGGGAAGCGTTCCACCAGCAACTCGGTCGAATTACCCGGACCGCAACCGATGTCGATGGCCGAGCGCACCGTCCCGGCGGGGATGGCGGCCAGCAGGTCGCGGGCGGGACGGGTGCGTTCATCTTCAAAAGCGACGTATTGTTTGGCGGACCAACTCATTGCGTTCTCCTGTAGGTTCGTTGTCTGGGGCTTGGCTGACAACGGGTTCGCTACGATACATCGACTGGTGGGCGGTGCTCTATTGCACCTTGAAGATTGCGGTAGTCTTTCCGCCGCCTTCGCTGGCAAGCCAGCTCCTACAGTGGATCGGGTGGGGCCGGTAGAGAGGGGGCGGCCATGAGGGCGCCTTCGCTGGCAAGCCAGCTCCTACAGTGGATTGGGGGCGGCCGCTGGAGATGGGTGGTTATGAGGACGGCTACGGGATTTTCCATTGGAGCGGGTAAAAAGCCGAATTTTCATCTCGCCACCGATGTCTGAATTTCAGGTGCATCCCCAATAAGGAAAACGGCCATGAAATTCGCAAAAATCGCACAAAAGCTTGCCCTCTGGACCGGCAGCCCCACGACATTCCTGGGAGCGATCATCCTGATTTTAGTGTGGGGGTTGAGTGGGCCGATTTTCGGGTTCAACGATACTTGGCAGCTGGTCATTAACACTTCGACCACCATCATCACTTTCCTGATGGTATTCCTGATCCAGAACACCCAGAACCGCGACACGGACATTCTGCACCTGAAGGTCGATGAGCTGCTGCGGGTGACGAAGGAGGCTCAGAACGCGATGCTGGGCCTCGAGGCGCTGGACCTCAAGGAACTGGAAGCCTTGAGAAAGCACTACCGCAGCCTGGGCGAAGGCCAGACCATTTCCATCGATGGCACCGTGGTCCAGGAGAAAGGCAAACAGGATCTGAATAACTGCTGATGGAGCGTATGCGGGTGACCCAAAGTCACCCGCATACGCTAAGGGTCAGCGACTGGCTTGCAGGTCCCTGGCCATTTGCAGGTGATTTTGCAGTTTTGGCAGGGTCTCTTCAGCGAACGCCTTGATCTGCGGCACGTCGGTGGTCTGCGCCGTTTGTTCGAGCTGCTCGATGGCTTGCTCGGTGGTCTTGACCTGACTGGCCGCGTAAGCCTCATCGAACGATGCGCCTTCCGTGACTGGCGGCATCAGGGCCTTGGCTTTTTCCACTACCTCTTCGCGCGGTGCCACTGGCAGATCCAGTTGCTTGGCGATTTTTGCCAGGTGCTGGTTGGCGGTGGTGCGGTCGTTGATCACCACGATGGTGTAGTCCTTGACCTCTTTGGATTCGGACTTCTGATGCGCCAGGCGACTGGCTTCGATATCGGCGATACCCTGGGCCGACGCATCGTTGATGAATTCGGTGGGGCTCTGGGCGAAGGCGCTGGTGGCACACAGGCCCAGTAAAGCGGCCAGGCCGCCGTTGCGTAATCGGGTGGCCATGCGGTTCATGGTCGCGCCCTCCTCGGTAAAGATTCAAACGGGAGCTTTCGCTCCCGCTTCTCGATCAAAACCACCTTCATCGATTACTTGGACTTTTGTCCAGGTTTACGGCCCATGGGTTTCGTAGGCTCTTTATCGACAGTCGTGGTGGTGGTTTTCCCACCTTTGCGACCGGCTTCAGACGCCTTCGTTCGATCATTGGCGAAGTTTCCCGAGTTCGAGTTTCTTGAATTAGGCATGATTCTCTACCTCTTGATGATGATCTCGGCGAGCTGTAGCCCGCATAGAATCTGAATTTCCACGCATCAAAAGGTTTAGAAAACCTGGAATCGTCACGACGAACGGTGGCGATATTTTCAGACGAGTCGCAGGTGATTGGCGCGCTTGGCGGTATACATCGCTTCGTCCGCGTGCCTGAACAGCTGTTTTTCTTCAGTGCCGTGCTCGGGGTATTGGGCGACGCCGATGCTCGGGTGAATGTGCAGGCTGTGCCCGTCCAGACGCAGAGGTGCCGCCAGTACCTGGCGAATTTTTCCAGCCACACAGTCGGCATCACCCGAGGCGTGGATGCGGTGCAGCAACACCACGAATTCGTCACCGCCAATGCGCGCCACCGTGTCGGTTTCCCGTACGCAGCCCTTGAGCCGATTGGCCACGGTTTGCAGCAACATGTCGCCGACCGCATGGCCGTGGGTGTCGTTGACTTCCTTGAAGCGGTCAAGATCGACGTACAACAGGGCCATGCGTCCACTGTCCTCCCGAGCCGATTCCAGCGCGATCTTGAGACGGTCACGCAGCAGTTCGCGGTTAGGCAGTTGGGTCAGCTGGTCGTACTGGGCCATGCGCTGCAGGCGCGTGTGCAATTGCTTGCGCTCGATCGCGGTGGCGACTTGCGCGCAAACGTATTGCAGCAACTCCTTGTCCTGCTCGGTGTAGCGCTCGCCGCCCGGCACGCTCTTGACGATCAGGGCACCAATGGTGCCGTTTTGCGAGTTCAGCGGCACGCCCAGCCAGCAGGACGAAAGCTGTCCGGTCACCAGCGTCTCGAACCCCAACGGCGCATCGCTCTGTTCCGGGGTGAGCAGGATCGGCAGGCCGCTGCGGATGACCTCCGCGCACAGGCGTGCGGTGAGGGTGCCGGGTTGTTCCGGTTGCGGCTCGTGGTCGCCGACGTGATAGGGAAACTGCAGCTGCGCACACTGCTCGTCATACAGCGCCACGGAAAAATTCAGCGCCGGCAACCATTCACCGATGATCTGGTGGATACGCTTGAACAACGCCAGCAAGTCCTCCGCCGCATGGGCCGCTTCGGAAATGGCATACAACGCCGCTTGCCGGGATTCGGCCTGCTTGCGCTCGGTAATGTCGCGGGCCACGGCGATGCGCAGTTGATCGACCTCGGACCAACGCGCCGACCACAGGATATTGACCACACGGCCATCCTTGCGCAGGTAGCGGTTCTCGAAATTCAACTTGGGCTCGCCGCCCATGATTTCCCGCGCGGCGTCGAGGGTGCGCTGACGATCGGCCGGGTGCACCAGGTCGATCATGGGCTGGCCGATCAGCTCGTCGGGGCTGTAGCCGAAAATGCGCTCGCAAGCCGCGCTGACAAAAACGAAGCGACCTTGTTTGTCGACCGCACAAACGGCGTCGAGCAAGAGGTCGATGTAGCTCGCCAACGGAGCGGAGTTTCTGGAGGTGATGTTCCTGGAGGTCATTGTGCCGTGAGCATGTCCGGACATTGCAGCCAAATGAAAACCTTCCCTGACCGGTCAGGCGCCCGAGCGCCGACTGTGCAACCGATGCGTCCCTTCGATCAGCGTCAAGCCTTGTTCGTCACCAGCCCCGGCAGCGCATGCGCCAAGGCGTTAATGGCGAAACCGATAAACATCACCCCGCACAACCGAGTGATAGCCAATTCATGGCGTTGATACAAGGTGCGCACCTGGCGCGCCCCAACGATGCCGATGAGGATAGCGTAGGCCAGCAGGCCGCCGACGAAGCTCAACGCGATCAGCCACGGCAACATCGACCAGGTCAGCAACTCTGCCCGGCTGGACAATAGCGCAGTGAAGGTGGCCACTGCCACCGGGTACGCTTTCGGATTGGTCAGGCCGAACAGAATGCCGTGCCAGAATGGTTGCCGCGCAGGTCCCTGTGGCGCCTCGACACCCCGTTGACGCGCCCGCACCGCACGCCAGCCGAGCCAGAACAGGTAGAGCCCGCTGAGCACGCCCAGCACATCGAAGGCGGTGCTGCCGATTTCCCGGGCACCGACGATCGCCACCAGTGCGGTGCTGCACCAGACCACATCCCCCAGCAAATGCCCGCAAAGAAACCCCGCCCCCGCCCGCCGCCCATGTGCTGCGCCGATGCCGAACACTGCCAGTACACCCGGCCCTGGCGTGATGCCATAGATGAAGCCCGAGGCGAGAACGGCCATTAGCAGCGAGGGAGTCATGGGGAGTCCTTATGCGTTGTTCTGGTAAATGGGCGCCAGTCTATATCACCTGAAGCTCGCTCGATTTGCCCATTCAACCAGTTCAGTGCCTGATCCCCGCCCCGTCGCTTGTGCCACACCAGGACAAAGGTGAACGACGGAATGTGAAACGGCGGTGGGAGCTCGATCAATGACGACGTGTCGATATCGTGCAACGCCCGAGAAGCGACTGTGAGGATCAGATCCGTCCTGCTGATGAACTGCGGAGCGACGCTCCAGTGCGGCAGGCTGATCGCGACTCGCCGGCGTTCACCCAAGGCTGTCAGGGCTCGTTCGATTTCCGGGGTGCCACTGCCGCGCATTTCCAGTAGCACGTGCGGGCGTGCCAGGTAGGTCGGCAGGTCGAGGATTGCGCCGTCGGGCAGGCTGTGGCGGTCGACCAGGCAGGCGTAGTGCTCCTCGAACAGCGCCGTGCTGCGCAGCTCGTTGGGCATCTCCGGAAACACCCCGGCGGCAATATCGATATCGCCGTTGAGCACCCCTTCGAGCATGCCTTCGCGGCTGGCGTGGCTGATTTGCAGGTCGATGCCCGGCGCTTCGCGACGCAAGGTGCGAATCAAACCTGGCAGGACGATGGCGGCACCGTAATCGGACATCGCCAGGCGAAAGGTGCGTTTGGCCGTGGCCGGATCGAAGGCGTTGGGTGCCAGCAGCGATTGCACCTGGGCCAGGGCTTCGGTCAGTGGCGCCATCAGTTCCAGCGCTCGCGGCGTCGGCACCAGGCTGGCACCGGCGCGCACCAGCAGCGGGTCGCCGAGCAGATCACGCAGCCGCGCCAGGGCATGGCTGACGGCTGGCTGGCTCAAGTGCAGACGCTCGGCCGCACGGGTCACGTGTTGCTCGCTGAGCAAGGCGTCGAGAATTACCAGCAGGTTGAGATCAATGCGGCGCAGATCATTCATTTGATGCATGTTCTGGATAGCAAAACGGAATTTAAATCTGCGCGACGAATACTCTAGAGTCCAGCAAAACCTGTTGGAGAATGACCATGAGTACGTTGCATTGGGCGGGACTGTTGCTGCTTGCCGCGTTCGCCGGTGCGGTGGTGCCGTTTCAGAGCGCGATCAATGTCAATCTCGGGCGCGGCCTGGGTCATCCGCTGTGGGCGACCCTCGCTTCATTGGTGGTGAGCATTGTGGTGTTGTTGCCGATCATGCTGGCGATGCGCTTGCCGTTGCCATCGCTGGCGTTCATCGTCAAGGCGCCGACGTGGATGTGGGCTGGTGGGGCGTTCGGGGTGTGTTTTATTTCATTGGCCCTGGTTTTGCTGCCCAAGCTTGGCGCCTCGGGGTTCATGGCGTTGGCGCTGGCGGGGCAAGTGGTGGCGTCGCTGTTGCTGGATCACTTTGGCTGGTTTGGGTTGGTGGAGCGGCAGGTGACCATGCCGCGGGTGTTGGGAGCATTGCTATTGATAGGCGGTGTGGTGTTGATTCAGTTTGGTGAGTCGGCTGGTAAAGCGATTACGGCTACTTCTTGAAGATCAGGCGATCGCAGCCTGCGGCAGCGCCTACAAGGATGCGTGGTCCTTGTGGGAACTGCCGTAGATTGCGAATCGTTAAAACTTGTCGAGGGTCCGCAACTTCTGCGGCAGGCCCCAGAGCAACAGCGCCACGGCAATCAGCGCGCAGACACCAATGACGTACAGCGCCGGTGTGGTGCTGCCGGTCAAGTCCTTGATCCGTCCGACCATGACCGGGCTGACGATGCCGCCGAACTGCCCCAGGGTGTTGATCACCGCGATCCCGCCCGCCGCCCCGGCGCCGGCACCGGCCAGCAGTTTCGGCGGCAGGGTCCAGAAGCTCGGGATGGAGGCGATGATGCCGGCGCCGAGCATGCCCAGGGCGACGATCAGGAAGGTCGTGTGGTTGGCGAAGATCCCGGCACAGAAGAAACCGATCGCGCCGACCGCGACCAGGCCGGCGACAAACTTGCGCCGCTCGCCTGAGGCATCGGACAAGCGCCCGATCACCACCATGCTGATGGCGCCGCAGATGTACGGGACTGCCGTCAGCAGGCCGATCATCACCGGGCTCTCGGTACCCGCGCTACGGATCAGTTGCGGCGCCCAGAAGTTCAGGCCGTAGGACGCCACCTGGATCAGGAAGTAGATCAGGCCGAGGGTCAGGAAGCCCGGAATGCGCAGCGCGGCGAGCAGCGAGCCACCGCTCTTGTGCGGTTCATGGTGGGCGATGCGACTGGCCAGCAGGGTCTTTTCCGACGGGGTCAGCCAATGGGCGTCTTCGATGCGGTCCTTGAGCAAGGTCAGCACCAGCAAGCCGAGGCCGATGCACGGCACACCACCGAGCAGGAACAGCCAGTGCCAGCCGCGCATGTCCATGAAGCCATCGAGGTGTTGCAGCACCAGGCCGGAGAACGGCGCGCCCACCAGACCGGCAAAGGCCGACGACAGGAACAGCATCGAAGTGATGCGCCCGCGATAGTGCTGCGGGAACCACAGCGTCAGGTAATACAGCACGCCTGGGGCAAAACCCGCTTCCATCGCACCAATCACGAAACGCAGGGTGTAGAACTGCCATTCGCTGTTGACGAAGACCATGAGCGCGGTGGCCAGGCCCCAGGACATCATGATCCGGGCAATCCAGCGACGGGCGCCGACCTTGTACAGCATCATGTTGCTTGGCACTTCGAAAATCACATAACCGACCACGAACAATCCGGCGCCGAGGCCGTAGGCGGTGTCGCTCAGGCTCAGGTCGGTCTGCAGCTGAAACTTGGCAAAGCTGATGTTGATGCGGTCGAAAAACGCGAACAGGTAGCAAACCATGATCAGCGGCATCAAGCGCCAGGCGACCTTGCTGACCAGGGCTTTTTCTTCATCGTGGTGAACGGCCGGGCTCGCGCCGGCCTCCAGTGCATTCAGGCTCATTGTGGTTCTCCAGGCGGACTGCCCTTGGGGTGTCCGATTGTTTTTGTTGTCTGGTTGATCTGTTCGGTGAACTGCCCCCCCAATGTGGGAGCGGGCTTGCTCGCGAAGGCGGAGTGTCAGTCGACATCATTGCTGGATGTCAGACCGTATTCGCGAGCAAGCCCGCTCCCACAGGGGGCTTGGGTGTAGTCAGGAGGGCACGGGGTGCAGGTCGCAATTGCGTCCGGCCTTGGCCAGTTGTCCCGGCACTTCGTGGCCAAGCAGCGCCGGCAAGCCTCTGGACAGCTTGAGCAACAGTGGCAAATCGATACCGGTGTGAATGCCGACCTCATCGCACAGGTTCACCAGGTCTTCAGTGCAGATGTTGCCCGAGGCGCCCGGTGCAAACGGGCAGCCGCCAAGACCACCGAGCGCCGCGTCGAAACGTCGGGCACCGGCCTCGTAGGCGGCCAGCACGTTGCACAGACCCAGGCCCCGGGTGTTGTGGAAATGCAAGGTCAGGTCCGCAGGCGATACTCGCTGCAACACTCGCCGCACCAAGCGGTCGACCTGCCGCGGATTGGCCATGCCGGTGGTATCGGCCAGGGTGATGCCCTGGATGCCGAGTTCCTGGTAGGCCTCGACGATCTGCAACACCCGGTTCTCATCGATCCTGCCTTCGAACGGGCAACCAAAGGTCGTGGCGATACTCGCGTTCAGGCGCACCGGCGAGCCCTGCACAAACTGGACGATCTCGCCAAACGCCGCCAACGAGTCTTCGCAACGCATGCGCATGTTCGCCAGGTTGTGGGTCTGGCTGGCGGACATCACCAGATTCAGTTCATCGGCGCTACAGGCCAGTGCCCGTTGCGCGCCCTTCAAGTTGGGGATCAACGCGACATAGATGACCCCCGGTTGGCGGCTGATGCCCTTGAACACCAACTCACCGTCGCGCAAGGCCGGAATAGCCTTGGGCGACACGAACGAACCGGCCTCGATGCGGCTGAAACCGGCCTGCGACAGTTGATCGATCAGCGCGATCTTGTCGACGGTTTCCACCCAGGTCGGCTCGATCTGCAAGCCGTCGCGCGGGGAGACTTCCTGAACGATCAGGTGCTCGGAATAATCAGTGATCATTGCACCACTCCTTCGACTTTCAGGCGTTCGATGTCTGCCACGGTGAGACCCAGTTGCGCGAGGATGCCGTCGGTGTGCTGGCCCAGCTCCGGGCCCGACCAGTTGACGCCACCCGGGGTCTCCGACAGTTTCGGCACGATGCCCGGCATCTTCACCGTGGCGCCGCCAGGCAGTTCAGCACTGAGCAGCATGTCCCGCGCCTGATAATGCGGATCGGCAACGATGTCGGCCACCGAATAGATACGTCCGGCCGGCACTTCGGCGGCTTCCAGGGCCGCCAGTACGTCGTTGATCGGCAGGCTGCTGGTCCAGTGGGTGATTGCCGCATCGAGCAGGTTGCTCTTGGCCGCACGCCCATCGTTATGCGCGAATTCGGGAGCGTCGGCCAGATCCTGGCGGCCGATCGTTTGCATCAGTCGCTTGTAGATCGGGTCGCTGTTGCCGGCGATCACCACGTAGGCGCCATCGGCCGTGAGGTAAGTGTTGGACGGTGCGATGCCCGGCAAGGCACCGCCGCTGCGCTCACGCACATGGCCGAGCATGTCGTATTCCGGAACCAGGCTTTCCATGACATTGAACACGCTTTCGGCCAGGGACACATCGACGATCTGTCCCCCGCCCTGCCCGGTCTTCACCCGCAGCAGCGACATCAGTGCGCCGATCACGGCGTGCAGCGAGGCCAGGGAATCGCCGAGGCTGACGCCCACCCGCGCCGGAGGCGAACCGGGGGTGCCGCTGGTGTAGCGGATGCCGCCCATGGCCTCGCCGATGGCACCGAAACCCGGACGGTCGCGGTACGGACCGGTCTGGCCATAACCGGAAATGCGCACCAGGGTCAGGTTGGGATTGAGGGCATGCAACACCTCCCAACCGAGGCCGAGTTTTTCCAGTGCGCCGGGACGCAGGTTTTCGATCAGCACGTCGGCACCTGTCGCCAGTTGCTTGACCAGCTCGATGCCTTCGGCGGATTTGAGGTTCAGCGCCAGGGACTTCTTGTTGCGTGATTGCAGGTACCACCACAGCGAGGTGCCCTGGTGCAACTTGCGCCATTTACGCAGGGGATCACCCTGGCCCATGGCTTCAATCTTGATCACCTCGGCGCCGAACTCGGCGAGCATGCGCGCGGCGAACGGCGCGGCAATCAGCGTGCCGATCTCGATCACTTTGATCGCACTCAAGGGGGCAGTCATCGCGGGGTACCTCTTGTTCTTGGAATATGGGCCAAGGCTAGAGGACAGGGGGCGTGGGAATCCAACCTTCAGTTGGCAACGAGCGTTCGCGAAACGCGAACGCCCTAGCCGCGCAGATGCTCGAACAACATCCGGCTCACTGGCGATAACAACGCCTCATCACGCACCACCACGATCAAGGCGCGGTCCGACCACTCATCGGTCAAGGGCACGGCCGCCAACCCAAGGGCCCGACCAAACAATTCATAGGCCCGCTGCGGCAGCACGCCAATCCCCATGTTGGCCTGGACCATGCGGCACATGGCATCGAATCCCGGCACATGGATCCGCACCCGCAAGACCTTGCCGGCCTCACGCGCCGCGGCGTGGGTGCGCATGTTGATCGAACTGGCGGCGTGCAACCCGACGTAATCGCTGTTCAGCGTATCGGCGAACGCCAGGCCCGAACGGCCCGCCAATGGATGATGCGACGGCATCAACACCACCAGTTTGTCCTGGCGATACAGCACGCTGTGCAGGCCCTTGATGTCGCTGTCGATGGAGCAGATGCCGAGATCCGCCACGCCATCCAGGACGCCCTGGATCACCCCGGCACTGGGCCGCTCCTCGAGATCGGTCTTGACCTGCGGATGACGCTCGGAAAAATCCCGCAAGTCTTCGGGCAGGAACTGAATGATGGCCGACAGATTGGCGAGCATCCGCACATAGCCCCGCACACCGTGGCTGTGCTCACCCAGTTCCAGGCCCATTTTCTCGACGTTGAACAACATCTGCCGGGCGTGGTGCAGCAAGGTTTCACCCGCTGGTATCAGCGTCATGCCCTTGGCCTGACGCACGAACAGGCTGATACCCAGCGCCTCCTCCAGCTCCATCAAGCGCTTGCTCGCCGCCGACACCGCAATCGCCTCACGCGCGGCGGCACGGGTCAGCGTGCCCTCCTCGTGGACCGCGACAAACAGTTGCAGGGTGATCAGGTCGAGACGGCGGATCAGGCTTTTTTGCAGCATCGGACACTCGGCAACGGCGGCTGGGACGAAAATCGCAGCATAGCGCCCTTCGCCCGCGACGTGCCGTGGTTGAAGCGCCCGACCATGATAAAGTCGCCGCCCATCAGACCTTTTGCTTCGAGACGACCACCGCAATGACCGATTTCCAGGATGTCGATGCCCAACTTGAAGACTGGAACGCCTTGCGCACCAGCGCTGCGTTCGACGGTCTGCTGGTGGGCAATGGGGCCAGCCGTGCGGTGTGGGACGACTTCGGCTACGACTCGCTGTTCGAGAACGCCCGCACCGTCGAGGAAAAACCCCTCAGCCCGTCCGAGCTGAGCGTGTTCGAGGCGCTGCAGACCCGCAGTTTCGAGCAGGTGCTCAGCGCCCTGAAAACCACCAGCCGGGTCAACAAGGCCCTGGCCGTCAGCTCCACCGCGCCGCGCAATCGCTACTACGCGATCAAGGAAGCGCTGATCAACACCGTGCACGCGGTACACATTCCGTGGCGGTTGGTCGAGGCGTCGAGCCTGGCGACGATCAGTCAGGAACTGGCCCGCTATCGCACCGTGTTCACCACCAACTACGACTTGCTCAACTACTGGGCGATCCAGCAGCAACCCGAGGCGATCACCGATCTGTTCCAGGGGTCTGAACCGGCCTTCGACCTGAGCGTCACCGCCACCGACAAAACTCGCCTGCTGTACTTGCATGGAGGTCTTCACCTGGTGCGCAATCAGGACGGCACGGCGCGCAAACTGATGTCGACCGAGGGCACGTTGCTCGGCAATTTCGCCATCAACAACACGATCAAGACCCTCGACGACGTGCCCTTGTTCATCAACGAAGGACCGAGCGCGGACAAGCTCAAGACCATCCGCAGTTCCGATTACCTGTCGTTCTGCTACGACCAGTTGCTCGGCCACGGCGACAGCTTGTGCATTTTCGGGCATGCCCTGGGCGAGCAAGACAGCCACATCGTGCACGCCCTGCGCCAGGCGAAACCGAAGGTGGTGGCGATCTCGATCTACCCGCGCAGCAAGGCGTTCATCCAGCATCAGAAGCGGCATTACGCGAAGGTGTTCGAGGGGACGGGGGTTGCGTTGCGGTTTTTTGATTCCAAGAGCCATGCGCTGGGTAGCCCGAAGCTAACGGTTCCAGTCGAAGTCTAGTATTGCCCGATCTGACGCTTTCGCGAGCAAGCCCGCTCCCACAGTTAACCTGCGACGTTCACAAAATCCCTGTGGGAGGAAAGCTGACTCATTCTTCAGCGCTATGCACCACCACCAGCAACTGCGCCTGCACCTCGCCCACCGAGCGTATACGGTGCGGTTTCTGTGAGTTGAAGTGCAGCGCATCACCACGGCTGAGCAGCACCCGCTCGTTGACGAAATCCACTTCCACCTGCCCCTCGTGAACGAATAGAAACTCTTCGCCCAAATGTTCCTTGAAGGCTTTGTCGGTAAATTCTGTCGGCGGATAAATGATGAACGGCAGCAAGCTGCGTTCGCTGACCTGATGGGCCAGCACCGCGTAACCCGGATTGTCCGCGCTGGCCCCCAGGGGCTGGCGCTCATGGCTGCGTACCAGGCTATAGCTGTCGAGGCTGACCTTGTCTTCGGAAAACAGCTCCTCGACCTTCACGTTCAGTGCCTTGGCCAGTTTCAACGCGGCCGCGATCGACGGTGTGTTCAGGCCGCGTTCGACTTTTGACAGATAACTCTTGGTCATGCCGGACTTTTCCGCCAATTCTTCAAGGGTCACGCCAAGTTTTTTTCTCAATAATTTCAAACGGATAGACATGTAGAGCGATTAATCCATCAAGGATGGTGACGAATTGTCCTTGCTCATGACACAAGGTGTCATATAGCATCTTTCGTGTCATCTGCATGACCCAGCCAAAGAGGACACCGATATGGCCACGACATTAGCACTGCCCAAAGAGCAACTGGTCAAGCAAGCGCTGACCCAGATGCAAAACACCCTCGCGGATAATACGTGGACCGACCGGCAAAAGCTGGCCCTGACCTGCCGCATTCTGTTCGAGAATGGCCATGACGCTGGCCTGGCCGGGCAAATCACCGCCCGTGGCCCACAGCCTGGCACCTATTACACTCAACAATTGGGCCTGGGTTTCGACGAAATCACTGCGGGCAACCTGCTGTTGGTCAACGAAGACCTGGAAGTGCTCGAAGGCCACGGCATGCCCAATCCGGCTAACCGCTTCCACAGCTGGGTGTACCGCGCCCGCCCGGATGTGAACTGCATCATCCACACCCACCCGACCCACGTCGCGGCGTTGTCGATGCTGGAGGTGCCACTGCAGATTTCCCACATGGACCTCTGCCCGCTCTACGACGACTGCGCATTTCTCGAAGGCTGGCCGGGCGTACCGGTGGGCAATGAAGAGGGTGAATTGATTGCCGGTGCCCTGGGTGACAAGCGGGCGATCCTGCTTTCCCACCACGGCCAGTTGTCCACCGGCACCACCATCGAGGAGGCCTGTGTGATCGCCCAACTGATCGAACGCGCCGCCAGGCTGCAGCTGCTGGCGATGAGTGCCGGAACGATCAAGCCGATCATTCCCGAGCTGGGCCGCGAAGCCCATGACTGGATTGCCCGGCCCAAGCGCCACGCCGCCGCGTTCAACTACTACGCCCGGCAGAACCTGCGTCGACACGCCGATTGCCTGAACTGAACCCAGACCTTTTTTTGTACGGAGAGACCCATGTCCACTGCAAACATTCACGGCATCATCGGCTATACCATCACCCCTTTTACCGCCGATGGCGAAGACATTGACCTGGACGCGCTCGGGCGCTCCATCGACCGCTTGATCGACGGCGGCGTGCATTCCATCGCGCCCCTGGGCAGCACTGGCGAAGGCGCTTACCTGAGCGATGCGGAGTGGGACCAGGTTGCCGAATTCAGTATCAGGCACGTGGCCAGGCGTGTGCCGACCATCGTCAGCGTGTCCGACCTGACCACCGCCAAAGCGATACGTCGCGCCCGTTTCGCTGAAGCCCATGGCGCCGACGTGGTGATGGTGCTGCCGACGTCATACTGGAAACTCAGCGAAGCGCAGATACTCACCCATTACCGCGCCATCGGCGACAGCATCGGCGTGCCGATCATGCTCTACAACAACCCGGCCACCAGCGGTACCGACATGTCGGTGGACCTGATCCTGCGCATCGTCAAGGCCGTGGAAAACGTGACCATGGTCAAGGAGAGCACTGGCGACATCCAGCGCATGCATCGACTGCAATTACTGGGCGAGGGTCAGGTGCCCTTCTACAACGGTTGCAACCCGTTGGCGCTGGAAGCCTTCGCGGCCGGGGCAAAAGGCTGGTGCACCGCGGCGCCAAACCTGATCCCGCAGCTCAATCTCGACCTGTACGACGCCGTGCTGGCCAACGACCTGAACAAGGCACGTGAACTGTTCTATCACCAGTTGCCATTGCTGGACTTCATTCTCAAGGGGGGGTTGCCGGCAACGATCAAGGCGGGTTTGCGGGAGACAGGGCTGGAGGTGGGCGATCCGCGGTTGCCGGTGTTCCCGTTGGACGAGGCGGGTATTAGCCAACTGCAAGGCCTGCTGAACGCCCTGCGTTGATCTTGGGATTCACATATACAAATGTGGGAGCGGCTTGCTCGCGAAAGCGGAGTGCCAGGCAACATGAATGTGACTGGTATTCCGCATTCGCGAGCAAGCCCGCTCCCACATTAGCTCGTCGGTGTTTTCAGAGCACAGGAAGGGTTTTGTCCTTGATCACCTTGGAAGGGCCGTTCGCCTTAACACTGGCAATGCCTTTTTCCATGGCGGCATCGGAGGAATAGGACTCACTGCTGCCGATAATCTCGTGGTTACCCGCCTTGAGATTGAAATAGGGATGGCCGTCCTTGGTGGTTTTCTTCTCGTAGCGCTCATCGAGCGGGCTGTTGGCCTGGACCGACGTTATGCCTTTGTCGGCGGCGGCGCGGGTGGTGTACAACTCGCTGGTCAGAATGGTTTCGGCGTTCGCCGCCTTCAGCACAAACTTGAACTGACCACTGCTGCTCTTGCTCACTTCGTACCATCCAGACATGCTCTTTCTCCTTGGCGATTGGAAGGTTGCGCGCTTCAGAGTAAAGACCAGGCCAGGATTTTTGTCGCCTGTGCTACTTCACCACCGCCCGCACCACCGACAACTCCGGCGCCTGGGTCCGCCGCTGACTGAGATACCGCGTACAACTCACCCGCAGGAACGAAGCAAAATTGATCACCTCGCCGCGGTAGTCCATGACCTCTTCGTACAGCTTGGCGATCAGCTGATTGGTGGTCATGCCGTCGGTCTCGGCGATTTCGCTGAGGATGTCCCAGAATTGATTCTCCAGGCGCAGGGTGGTGACCACCCCGCAGATGCGCAGCGAGCGGGAGCGCGATTCGTAGAGGATCGGATCGGCTTTGACGTACAGCTCGCACATGGACGGGTCCCCCGTTACAGCGTGATTTTGGTGCCCAGCAAACCGAGGAAACCGGCCAGCCAGTTCGGGTGGGCAGGCCAGGCCGGTGCCGTCGCCAGATTGCCTTGAACATGGCCATCCGTCACCGGGATATCGATAAACGTACCGCCCGCCAGGCGCACTTCTGGCGCACAGGCCGGGTAAGCGCTGCATTCACGCCCTTCGAGAATCCCGGCGGCGGCGAGCAATTGTGCGCCGTGGCACACGGCGGCAATCGGCTTGCCGGCCTTGTCGAAGTCGCGCACCAGTTCCAGGACCTTTTCGTTCAGGCGCAAGTACTCCGGCGCACGACCGCCGGGGATCACCACCGCGTCGTAATCCGCCGCGCTGACCTTGGCAAAATCGAAGTTGAGGGCAAACAGGTGACCGGGTTTTTCGCTGTAGGTCTGGTCGCCTTCGAAGTCATGGATGGCGGTGCGTACAGTCTGGCCGGCGGTCTTGTCCGGGCAAACGGCATGCACCGTGTGACCGACCATCAACAGGGCCTGGAACGGCACCATCACTTCATAGTCTTCGACGTAATCGCCGACCAGCATCAGAATTTTTTTCGCCGCCATGGGGAGGACTCCTCTGGAAAATGCGTAGGAGTATTCAACATAGACCTTATCCATTGGGGTGGGTAATAACCTGCTACTACACCGAACTCCTACGTTGAGAGCTTTGCTTCCAACTGTACGCATAACTCTGCGCCCAGCTGTAGCAGCGCAGACGCCGCGGTTTATGGCTAGATGAAGGCATCTCTCACCCTCCACGATTCTGGTTGCCATCATGACCTCCCGCGAAAACACCGGCATGGCCCTGGGCCTGCTCGGCGTTGTGATCTTCAGCCTTACCCTGCCCTTCACACGCATCGTCGTGCAGGAAATGCATCCACTGCTCAATGGCCTGGGTCGGGCACTGTTCGCGGCGATTCCCGCGGCTTTGCTGTTGCTGTGGCGGCGTGAGAAGTGGCCCACCTGGAAGCAGGTCAAAGGCCTGACGCTGGTCATTGCCGGGGTGATCCTCGGGTTCCCGGTGCTGTCCGCCTGGGCTATGCAAACCTTGCCGGCGTCCCATGGCGCCCTGGTCAATGGCTTGCAGCCCCTGTGCGTGGCGCTGTACGCCGCGTGGCTGTCCCATGAACGGCCGTCGAAAGCCTTCTGGGCCTGCGCCGCGCTGGGCAGTGCCCTGGTGCTCGGTTATGCACTGATCAGCGGGGCCGGCAGCATTCAGGCCGGAGACTTGTTGATGCTGGGTGCAATTGCGGTGGGCGGCCTGGGCTACGCCGAGGGTGGCCGCCTGGCCAGGGAAATGGGCGGCTGGCAAGTGATCTGCTGGGCGCTGGTGCTGTCGACGCCGCTGTTGATCGGGCCGGTGCTGTACCTTGGGTTGCAACATCAGGGCGAGATTTCGGCGAAAACCTGGTGGGCCTTCGGCTACGTCTCGCTGTTTTCGCAATTCATCGGTTTTTTTGCCTGGTATGCCGGGCTGGCCATCGGTGGCATCGCCCGGGTCAGCCAGATCCAGCTGCTGCAAATTTTCTTCACCATCGGCTTTTCCGCACTGTTCTTTGGCGAACAGGTCGAGCCGATCACCTGGCTGTTTGCGGGCGGGGTGATCGTGACCGTCGTGTTGGGCCGCAAGACGGCGGTCAAGCCCGCACGCATTGCCACTGCGTAAACCTGAGGGGTCAGAGGTAACCGTCAGCCCGTAACAGGGTTTCCAGGCAATGCTCGGTGATGTGGTAGAACGCCTTGAGTTCCTCGATCTTCGCCAGCAGCTGGGCCGGATCACCCGGCTCGGCGCGCTTGACCGCCAGGATCATCTTGTTCTTGTTGGTGTGGTCCAGCGAGATGAACTCGAACACCTTGGTCTCGTAGCCGCAGGCTTCGAGGAATAGCGCGCGCAAGCTGTCGGTGACCATTTCCGCCTGTTGCCCCAGGTGCAAGCCGTATTGCAGCATCGGCTTGAGCAATGCCGGGCTCTGGATTTGCAGGCGAATCTGTTTGTGACAGCACGGCGAGCACATGATGATCGAGGCACCGGAACGAATGCCGGTATGAATCGCATAGTCGGTGGCGATGTCGCAGGCATGCAGCGCGATCATCACATCCAGCTCGCTCGGTGCCACGCTGCGCACATCACCGCACCTGAAGACCAGCCCGGGATGCTCAAGCTTGGCTGCGGCAGTGTTGCACAAGGTGACCATGTCTTCGCGCAACTCGACGCCAGTCACTTGCGCTTCGGCCTTCAGGGTATTGCTCAGATAGTCATGGATCGCGAAGGTCAGGTAACCCTTGCCCGACCCGAAGTCCGCCACCCGAACCGGGCTGTCCAGCGCCAATGGCGACGAGGTCAGCGCGTGGCTGAAGACTTCGATGAACTTGTTGATCTGCTTCCACTTGCGTGACATCGCCGGGATCAGTTCATGCTGCTTGTTGGTGACGCCCAGGTCGACGAGAAACGGCCGGTCCAGATCAAGGAAACGGTGTTTCTCACGGTTGTGCCCAGCGGTCGGCACTTCGCGCAGTTGCTGGGGTTTGCTCTTGAACAGCGAAGCCTTGCCCTTTTTGCCGTATTCGAGCTGGGCTTCATCGGTCAATGCCAACAAATGCGCATTCTTGAAGGACGCCGGCAACAAACCGGCGATGACTGCCACACCTTCGACCAATGGCAGGTTCTTGGTGATGTCGCGGGTCTTGTACCGATAGACGAAGGACAGGCAAGACTGCGCCTTGACCGTCACCGGCTTGATGATGATCCGCTGCAGGTCCGCTTCATCGCCGACGTACTTGGCCAGCACCAGCTTGATAAAGGCGCTCTGGTCGAGGCTCGATTGCAACAGGTCGATGAACTGGGCGTGATGGTCCGGCGCGAGGCTGGCGGGAGTGGCGGTGACGGACATGGAAAAACGGCCTCGGGCAGTGCGAATCGAAGAATGCCCGATATTTTAGGGGGGATGCGGGTTTTGGGCACGGGGTTATTTTCGCAGGCCCGGTAATACTCCTCCCAGACCTGCTTGTACTCACCGATGCGTCAGGGCTCCACCAGCCGAAGTTTGCGATTGACCGGTGAATTGATCACGTACCTGACGATCAATCCCACCGGTACCGCCCACGTCAGGCCATTGGCGGGGTCAGTGATGACAGCGACGGTTTCGGAGCTTGCGCCCATGTCCAGGCGTCGTCGATCGTTGCAGGACTTGAGCGTCCCGTAGGCGTGGCTGACCAGTCGCTCCGCCAGGTGCATCGGTACATCAATCCCTTGCAAGTGTTTTACGGCACGACAGAACAGCACCTGATCATCAACCACCGCATCGCCTTCATGTCGGGCCAGAAATGCCTGGGCAATGCCCAGCAATTGCTCGTTCAGGTCCTCGCCTTCAACCGTAGTGGACATATTCATGACTCCGGCGACGCCGTGGTCGGCGGCGCAACCGGGCGCGCGTCGCGCCGCAAATCGGGCCCGGCGAAAGGCAAGTGCACGGCGGGGTTGGGCATTCCACTGGGTGAAAGTTCGTGGGTCATCTCGAACTCTGCCCGTACCGACCAGCCGCAGTCTTCCGACGTGCATTGCAAGTACGCTACCCGCAGGAAAATATGACGGCCCTCGCTGGTGCGGATGCGCATCCGGCTCAAGCAGTGTGGACAAACCATCTTGTAAGTACTCATGCCTGGATCCTGCTGTTCATCGGGTGGTAATCAACATAATCAAACGCAATACTGCTTGATGTGATGATCGCTGCCACCCGGCACTGCAAGTAACGCGCCCCCGAAAAAAGAAAGTGCAATGAACAACGGCGTAATGGGTAAGAACCAAACATGTAGGAAATCACCCTGCTACCATTAGGAAGTTTCGACATCAAATTCATCTGACTCATAGTTGAAAATTGATTACTCATAATAAAAAAAGTACTCATCGCGCATACGTTAAGCACTCAAACAGCATGTGTCAAAAGGAATAGGCTCAAATTGCGTAGCAAAAAATCACAAGCTGTTTTAGCGCGACTGAAGCAAATAACCGGCACCAAAAGCGATGCCTCCTTGTCTTCTGCGCTACAAATCAGCCCACAGACCCTTAGCAGCTGGAAGGGTCGTGACAGTACGCCATACTCATTATGCGTAGAAATCGCTCAATCGCGCGGCGTTTCGCTCGACTGGTTGCTGCTGGGTGAAGGACCGATCCTGCGCCATAGCGCCGCTGTTAATGCCTCGGAACTCAGTCAGGAAACAGCCACTCGGGAAGATACAATTCTCTCCATGTGGCGATTGCTTAGTGAAGAAGATCGCTGCGCCATACAAAATGCCCTGGAGGAAAAACGTCGCCTGCGTGAAATGGAACTCAAACTTTCAGAGATGGCGTCTATCCTGTCGACACTGCAACAGTCGAACGAAACATAATGTCATATGGCCGCTTACTTGAAGGCGCGTCACACCCGCAATGTCCCGCTGCACGTGTTCATGACAAGTTGATACCCATCAGCGTCGTCCTTTCAGGCGCTCAATGATTTCACCCAGGCCAGCGCCGTCGACCCACTGCATGAGCTTGACGCTGATGGGAATAATGATCAGCGCGCAAAGAAATGCCGTTACCCCTTCGGTCAGGAAAGGTGCCAGCGGCAGCGCGACAGGGGTAAACAGATAGCCAACGCCCGCCGACAGCAACCAGGAGCCGATACGCTGCCAGGTCTTGAAGTCAGCACGAGTGGTGATGACCAGCCACGCCCCGAGCGATGCACCGAATAGCGCTTCGCCATCAATCGAAGGCAGCGTCGCGATCCCCAATCCCAGTAGCAGGCCACTGATACTGTTATAGGCCGAATCAGACAAGTTCATGACCACCTCGCTCATCGACGCTGTCGACACAAATGACGCCCGACTCAATGGCTTTGAGCAAGGCAGCATGACGGGACCTGACAGCAAACTTGCGGCGAATATTGGAAAAGTGAAAGTTGATCGTGGTCGGCGAGCAATCCTGAATCCTGGCGATTTCCCAGGAAGTCTTGCCCCTGTAGCACCACATCAAGGCTTGTGATTCTTTCGCCGTCAGATGGACCGGCGGTTCATTTGCCGCGCCGTCAGACGCGGCACCGGCAAAATAATCGAGTGGTCGATGCGTTGACATAAGTACCTCCCTCTACGTCAGAACGCCCGTCACAGGGCGTTCGCTGTTGGAGGGAGATGTTGAAGACCGGGCAGCAGCCAGACAACCGGCCGCAGTTGTACCGCCAGGCGTTACAAAAGTGTTCGACGGCCCGCTTAGCTGAGCACGACCAGGCGGTTAGGCAGTTCGTTGCGTACATGCGTCACCGGGACGTGCACCTTGAGCAATTCGCCGCACGCCTCGACGCAGGCCACGAAGCCCTGCAACGTCTGGCCCTGTCGCACCTGCCGGGTGAACGCCGCGACAATCGCGTCCCAATGGCTGTTGTCCAGCCGACTGGAAATACCCTCATCCACCAGGATTTCCACATAGCGCTCGGCTTCAGAGACGAAAATCAGGATGCCGGTGCTGCCGACCGTATGGTGCAGGTTCTGTTCGAGGAATTGCCGGCGCGCCAGGTTCGAGGCGCGCCAGTGGCGTACCGAACGAGGAACCAGGTGCGTGGTGATTTTCGGTAACCGCAATACCAGGCACAGCACGATGAAGGTGATCCATTGCACCAGCAGCAGGCTGTGCAAGGTCAGCCAGCCCGTCAGGTAATGCACGATCCCCGGCACCACCAATGCCAGCAGGCTGGCCCAGAGCAGCGGGATGTACACGTAGTCATCGGCCCGGGCCGCGAGCACGGTGACCAGCTCCGCGTCGGTGTCGCGCTCGACCCGGGCAATCGCCTCGGCCACCTTGCGTTGTTCGTGTTCAGTCAGTAATGCCATGTGTTGAATGCCTGCTCGCTATTGTTTTTCTGCCGAGTCATTACCAGCCGCCCGACGAACCGCCGCCACCGAAACTGCCCCCGCCGCCGCTGAACCCGCCGCCACCGCCAAAACCGCCGCCACCAAAACCGCCACCGGAACCACCGGAGCCCCCACGACCGGAGGGAAGGATACCGAGCATCTGGCAAACAAATACTGTCAGAATGAACAACAACACCAGGAACACGAACAACCCCGGGTGCCGCGAGACGAAATCGTCTCCCGGATCGCCGCTGGACTCATAGACCGTCGAGGGCTCGTCCAGGGGATTGCCGCCCAGCACCACCAGCATCGCTGCCACCCCGTCGCTGATGCCCTTGCTGTAATTGCCAGCCTTGAACGCCGGGGTGATGACCTGGTGGATGATCACCGAACTCTGGGCGTCGGTCAGGCGATCTTCCAGGCCATAGCCGACTTCGATGCGCAGTTTGCGCTCATCACGGGCAACAATCAGCAGCGCGCCGTTGTTCTTGTCTTTCTGGCCGATACCCCAGTAGCGGCCCAGTTGATAGCCAAAATCGGCGATATCGGTGCCCTGCAGGTTGGCAAGCGTGACCACCACCAATTGCTCGCCAGTGGTCTTTTCATGGGCCTGCAACTGCTGAACCAGCTGCTCGCGCACTGCTGGCTCGATCATCTGGGCGTTATCCACCACCCGTCCGGTCAGTTCCGGGAACTTCAATTGGGCCTGGACCGCCAGGGCAAACAGCCCCAGCAACACCACCAGGCCGATCTTCAACACTCGCATTGGCAACCTCGCACGTCCCTGCGGCAGCTCCTACAGGGGTCATTTATCTGCCATCAAGGATTCAGAATTTGACCTCGGGTGGCTTCTCTGAACCGGGCGTGGCCTCGAATGTCTGGCGTTCCGGAAGGTTGCTGTACATCACGGTGTGCCACAGGCGACCGGGGAACGTGCGGATCTCGGTGTTGTATTTCTGCACCGCCAGGATGAAGTCACGCCGGGCTACGCTGATCCGGTTCTCGGTGCCTTCAAGCTGCGATTGCAGGGCAAGGAAGTTCTGGTTGGCCTTGAGGTCCGGATAGCGCTCGGACACCACCATCAGGCGGCTCAAGGCGCCGCTGAGCTGATCCTGGGCCTGTTGGTACTGCTTGAGTTTTTCCGGGTTGTCGAGCGTGGAGGCATCGACCTGGATCGAGGTGGCCTTGGCCCTGGCTTCGATCACGGCCGTCAGGGTGTCCTGTTCATGCGCGGCGTAGCCCTTGACGGTTTCCACCAGGTTGGGAATCAGGTCGGCGCGACGCTGATACTGGTTTTGCACCTGGCCCCAGGCAGCCTTGGCCTGTTCATCGAGGGTCGGGATGTTGTTGATGCCACAGGCGGTGAGCAATGTGGCCAGCACCAGCAACGTGACCACTTGCAGGCTCGACCGGTAAGACTGTCGTACATTCATCAGAGTGATGCTCCGTTCACATGTCATGGAAAAAACAACCGGCGACCCTCTCGGCCGGCTCTTCGGGCATAATCGGCGCGGCACTGGATCGCGTCGGGGCAAATGGGCTAAAAAATGCCCTGCACAAAAACCGCTTCCGGTGTTCGACTGCCATTTTCGGCTGTCGCTTTTTGAGTCAGCACCCGAACAACAATAGTCGCTCCCTAAATTTTGGCTGGCCGGCGTGTACATCGCCGCTTGGGCCCTTGAGAAAACTATTCATGAAGAAGCTGTGTTTGCTGGGCCTGTTCGTCAGCCTGGCCAGTCATAACGTACTGGCCGCCACGACGCCCGCACCCCTGGAGAACAAGGACGCTTTCGTCAGCAACCTGATGAAGCAAATGACCCTCGAAGAAAAAATCGGCCAGTTGCGCCTGATCAGCATCGGGCCGGAAATGCCGCGCGAAATGATTCGCAAGGAAATCGCGGCGGGCAACATCGGCGGTACCTTCAACTCGATCACCCGCCCGGAAAACCGTCCGATGCAGGACGCGGCCATGCGCAGCCGCCTGAAGATCCCGATGTTCTTCGCCTACGACGTGATCCACGGCCACCGCACCATTTTCCCGATTCCGCTGGCCCTGGCGTCGAGCTGGGACATGGATGCCATTGGCCTGTCCGGGCGCATTGCCGCCAAGGAAGCTGCGGCTGACAGCCTCGACATCACCTTCGCACCGATGGTCGACATCTCCCGCGATCCGCGCTGGGGCCGTACGTCCGAAGGCTTTGGCGAAGACACTTACCTGGTGTCGCGCATTGCCGGCGTGATGGTCAAGGCGTTCCAGGGTGCTGGTGCGAACGCCGCCGACAGCATCATGGCCAGCGTCAAGCACTTCGCCCTGTATGGCGCCGTTGAAGGCGGTCGAGACTACAACGTGGTCGACATGAGCCCGGTCAAGATGTACCAGGATTACCTGCCGCCGTACCGCGCCGCGATTGACGCCGGCGCTGGCGGGGTGATGGTCGCGTTGAACTCTATCAACGGCGTGCCGGCCACTGCCAACACCTGGCTGATGAACGACCTGCTGCGCAAGGAATGGGGCTTCAAGGGCCTGGCGGTCAGCGACCACGGGGCGATTTTCGAGCTGATCAAGCACGGCGTTGCCGCCGACGGTCGTGAAGCCGCGAAGCTGGCGATCAAGGCCGGCATCCACATGAGCATGAACGACACCCTCTACGGCAAAGAGCTGCCAGGGCTGCTCAAGGCCGGCGAGATCCAGCAGAGCGACATCGACAACGCGGTGCGTGCAGTATTGGACGCCAAGTACGACATGGGCCTGTTCAAGGACCCGTACCTGCGCATTGGCAAGGCCGAGGATGATCCGGTCGACACCTACGCCGACAGCCGCCTGCACCGTGCCGAAGCCCGTGATGTGGCGCGCCGCAGCCTGGTGTTGCTGAAGAACCAGGGCGAAACACTGCCCCTGAAGAAAACCGCGAGAATCGCCCTGGTCGGCCCGCTGGCCAAGGCCCCGATCGACATGATGGGCAGCTGGGCCGCCGCCGGCCGGCCGGCGCAATCGGTGACCCTGTTCGACGGCATGACCAACGCCCTGGGTGATAAATCGACACTGATCTACGCCCGTGGTGCCAACATCACGAGCGACAAGAACATCCTCGGTTACCTGAACTTCCTCAACTTCGACGCCCCGGAAGTGGTGGATGACCCGCGTCCGGCGAACGTGCTGATCGACGAAGCGGTGAAAGCGGCCAGGAATGCCGACGTAGTGGTTGCCGCCGTGGGTGAGTCCCGCGGCATGTCCCACGAATCGTCGAGCCGTACCGATCTCGATATTCCGCAAAACCAGCGCGAGCTGATCCGTGCCCTGAAGGCCACTGGCAAACCGCTGGTACTGGTGTTGATGAACGGCCGCCCGCTGACGATTCTCGAGGAGAAAGAACAGGCGGACGCGATCCTGGAAACCTGGTTCAGCGGCACCGAGGGCGGCAACGCCATCGCCGACGTGCTGTTCGGCGACTACAACCCGTCAGGCAAACTGCCGATCAGCATCCCGCGCTCGGTGGGCCAGATTCCGACCTACTACAACCACCTGACCATTGGCCGGCCATTCACGCCGGGCAAACCGGGCAACTACACCTCGCAATACTTCGATGACACTACAGGCCCGCTGTACCCGTTTGGTTATGGCCTCAGCTACACCGATTTCAGCCTGAGCGACATGGCGCTGTCGTCGACCACGCTGAACAAGACCGGCAAGCTCGACGCCAGCATCACGGTGAAAAACACCGGCAAGCGTGACGGCGAAACCGTGGTGCAGCTGTACATCCAGGACGAGACCGGCTCGATGATCCGCCCGATCAAGGAGCTGAAGAACTTCCAGAAGGTCATGCTCAAGGCCGGTGAACAGAAAGTCGTGCACTTCACCATCACCGAAGACGACCTGAAGTTCTACAACACCCAGCTCAAGTTCGCGGCGGAGCCAGGCAAGTTCAACGTGCAGATCGGCCTGGATTCACAGGATGTGACGCAGCAGAGCTTCGAGTTGCTCTAACCGTTCAAACTCCGCGCCCCTTGTCGGAGCTGGCTTGCCAGCGAAGGCGGCCTAACATCCAACGAAGATGTTGAATGTTATGGCCTCTTCGCTGGCAAGCCAGCTCCTACAAGGGTATTGGGTGTAGCGACTATCCCCTTCGATCCAGCAGATTGACCACCAACCGATCCACCCACCCCCACGCCCGCTGCTTGACCCGTTTCCACAGCGGTCGGCGTTGCCATGCCTCCAGGCTCACTTCCTGGCTAAGCGAGAAGTCCTTCTCGAAACTCGCCATCACGTCACGGGTCAACCCAGGGTCCAGCGCTTCAAGGTTGGCCTCCAGGTTGAATCGCAAATTCCAGTGATCGAAATTGCACGAACCAATGCTCACCCAATCATCGATCAGGACCATTTTCAGATGCAGGAAACACGGCTGGTATTCGAAAATTTTCACCCCGGACTTGAGCAGTCGCGGGTAGTAGCGATGCCCGGCGTAACGCACTGAAGGATGATCGGTGCGCGGACCGGTCAGCAGCAGCCGCACATCGACGCCGCGGGAGGCCGCGCGGCGCAGTGAACGGCGGACTTTCCAGGTCGGCAGGAAATACGGCGTGGCCAGCCAGATGCGTTTGTGTCCGCTGTTCAATGCACGAATCAGCGATTGCAGGATATCCCGGTGCTGGCGGGCGTCGGCATAGGCGACACGGCCCATGCCCTCCCCCGTGGACGGCACGCGGGGCAGGCGCGGCAGACCGAAATGCGCAGCCGGTCGCCAGGCGCGACGATGGCGGTTGGCGATCCATTGGCGGTCGAACAGCAATTGCCAGTCGAGCACCAGCGGGCCAGTGATTCCCACCATCACTTCGTGCCACTCGCTGACGTCTTCGTTCGGCGTCCAGAATTCATCGGTCACACCGGTGCCACCGACCACCGCCAGACTCTGGTCCACCAGCAACAGCTTGCGGTGATCTCGGTAGAAATTACCGACCCAGCGTCGCCAGCTCAGGCGATTGTAGAAACGCAGCTCGACGCCCGCGGCCGTCAGTCGCTGGCGCAGGGTCAGGGTAAAAGCGAGGCTGCCGTAATCATCGAACAGGCAGCGCACCCGCACACCGCGCTCGGCGGCCTGGACCAGTGCCTGAACCATGGCTTCGGCGCAAGCGCCCGCCTCCACCAGGTAAAGCTCCAGTTCAACCTGTTCTTCGGCACGGGCAATCGCCACCAACATGCGCGGGAAAAATTGCGGGCCGTCGACCAGCAATTCGAAGCGATTGCCTTCACGCCAGGGAAAGATCGGACCAGCCATGTCAGCGCGCCGTGAAGATCAGCACCGCACCCACCGGCACCGACAGACTGATGGCCGACAGGCCGGCGACCTTGCGCAACGCTTCCAGCCCGGGCGCCAGATCAAAGTCTTCGGCATTGATCACCACCGGCTCCAGGGTCACCACCTGGAAACGTCGGTCATCGAGACGGGTGGCCAGCAGTTCGGCGTTGTAGGTGTGCTGCTTGCCGTGCAGGTCGACCATCAGTGGCAGGCGCAATTCCAGTTGCGCGCCGGGGGCGAGGTCGTTGATCGGGCGCAGGTCGATTTGCGTGCTGATCAGGGCTTCGGCAAACCTGTCGATCTCGAACAGCGCCTTGCGCATGCGCTCATCGCGCAACGGAATGCCACTGTTGACCGACTCCAGCTCGACCTCCACTTCGGCTTTTCCGCTGGGATCGACTTTGCCGTGCAACACCAGGAAGCGCTGCACTTCGGAAACATTGGCGTTTTTGGTGCTGACGAACGACAGCCGCGAGGACTCGCCGTCCAGGTACCAGTTGGCCTGGGCCGACAGCGATGCGCCGGCCAACAGCAGGCAGGCGAGGGTTTTGCAGACAGACCGCTTGAACATAGAAACTCTGGGGCAGATAAACCTGTGCTGAACCTTAACTGCCCGTGGCGCTATTGCAAACCGCTTTAACTATCAGGCCATCGCCTGCTGCACATCGCCAATGGTCGCGGCGAGGCTGCTCAGGTGCAGGCTCAGCACCCGTTCCACCGGCGCCTGATCCATCGGCCAGTGCAACGCCATGCTGCCGACCAGCCGGCCATCGGTGTGAATCGGCAAGGCCACCGCGCGAATCAGGAAAGGTAATCGCACCGGGTATTCCCAGTAGCCTTCGGTGCGCTGGCCGAAGCCTTGATGCAATGCCTGTTGGGTGGCGTTGAACAGGGATTCATCGCTCAGTCGCTCACGCTCGGCCAGACGCGCCACTTCATCGCTTTGCAGCTCACCCAGGCAGGCCCGGCCCATGGCCGAGTGGAACAGGCTGGCGTGCTGGCCGACGATCTGGCAGTTGTTCGGATAGCGCTTGCGCAGCACGGCAGGGATCGCACTTTCCATCACCTCCACCCGCTCGCCATCGAAGCACGACAGGTCCGCCACCAGCCCGGTCCGCTCGCTCAATTCCAGCAGCAGCGGTGCGGCGTTCTCCACCAGGCGCCGCTTGAAGCGCTGCCGACTGTCACCGAACAGGCGCCTGGCACACAAGCGGTAACGCCGGTCGCTCAAGCCGCGATAGATCCAGCCTTGCTCCTGCAAGGTCAGCAACATGCGCGACACCGTGGCCTTGGGCAGACGGGTCAGGTAGTGCAACTCCTCCAGGCCCAGCGCCTGATGCTCGCCCAGCAACTCGACGATCGCCAGGGCGCGCTCGACGGAACGTACACTGCCGGTTTCTGCCTTGCTGTCCATGTGTTCGATCTCCTTGGGCGCTGATGGATGATCGCTTCTTGCAGCAAGATGTGGGCCTGCCCACCGGTTTCACGCACTTGGCAGACAACCGGGCGGCCGGCGCTTGACCCACTGGGTCAACTGTTCGTGGGCATAAGCGAGCTGCAACACCGCGCGGTCGGCCTGGGCCGGGCCTATGATCTGCAGGCCCATCGGCAGGCCGGCCGGGTTGAAGCCCACCGGCACGTTCATGCTCGGCAAGCCGGCCAGGGTGGGGCCGATCACCACCTCCATCCAGCGGTGATAAGTGTCCATGTTCCGCCCGCCGACGACGCGCGGCCAAGGGGTTTGTGCATCAAAAGGAAACACTTGGGCCGTGGGCAGCAGCAGGAAGTCGTAACGCTCGAACAACTCGTTCAAGGCGCGATACCACTCGCTGCGACCGACCGAGGCCTGATAGACATCCGCTGCCGTCAGGCGCAGGCCACCCTCGATCTCCCATTGGGCTTCGGGTTTGAGCTGTTCGCGTTTGTGCGGGTCGGCATACAGCGCGCCGAGGCCACCTTGCACCAGCCAGTGACGGTGCACCAGCCAGGTCTGCCACAGGCGTTCCATGGAGAAATCCGGCTGACAGGCTTCAACCTTGCAACCCAGCTCTGCGAAGTCCTGCAGCGCCGACTCGCACAGGCTCATCACGCCAGGCTCCATTGGCAGGTAGCCGTTGTAATCGCCCAGCCAGCCGAGGCGAACCTCACGAAAATCCTGCGCCAGCGACTGATGGAAAATCTCCGGGTCCTGAGTCAGCGACAACGGCACGCGCGGGTCGTAACCGGCCTGGGTGCCGAGCAAGCGGGCGACATCGGTGACGGTGCGCCCCATCGGTCCTTCGGTGGCCAGTTGCTGGACAAAAACTTCGGGCTGCGGACCGTGTGGCACGCGGCCCTGGGACGGGCGCAAACCGAACACGTTGTTGAACGCCGCCGGATTGCGCAACGAACCCATCATGTCACTGCCGTCGGCCACCGGCAGCATGCGCAACGCCAGCGCCACCGCCGCCCCGCCGCTGCTGCCACCGGCGACCAGCGACGGATCGTAGGCATTGGTGGTGGTGCCGAACACGCTGTTGTAGGTGTGCGAGCCGAGGCCGAATTCCGGTACGTTGCTCTTGCCGATGATGATCGCGCCGCTGGCACGCACTCGCGCCACGCTGATGGCGTCGTGCAGCGGGACTTGCTCGGCGAACAGCGGCGAGCCCATGGTCGTGCGCAAACCGGCGGTGGCGGCCAGGTCCTTGACCGCTTGCGGCATGCCGTGCATCCAGCCCCGGGACTGGCCCTGGGCCAATTGTCGGTCGCAGGCATCGGCCTCTGCCAGCAACTCCTCGGCCGGTCGCAGCGACACCAGCGCATTGACCTGCGGGTTGAAGCGCTCGATCTGCGCCAGATAAGCCTGCATCACTTCACGGCAGGACACATGGCGCGCGTGGATCGCCCGGGACAGCGCATCAGCGTCCATTTCAACAATCGGATTCATGCTCAAGGTTTCACCCCAAGGTTAAGTGCAACGGATTTCTTTGCCCGTGGTGCCTCCTGCATGCAGTAAGTGCCCAATAGCGTCAGCACGCAAGCGAACAACACGTAGAACGACGGTGCCACCGGCGTGGCCAGGACCTTGCTCAGCCAGGTCACGATCAGCGGGGCAAAACCGCCGAACACCATGACCGCCACGTTATAGGCCACCGACACCCCGGTGGAGCGCACTTCAATCGGAAACTGCTCGGCCAGCGCCGTCGGTGCCGGGCCGAAAAAACCGCCAATCGCCGTGCACAGCAACAGTTGCATCACCAGCAAACGCTCCACCGAGGGCGCCGCCGCGACCCACACGTACAACGGATAGACCATCAGGAAAAACGCCAGGGTGAAGGCCATCAACACCGGACGCCGGCCGAGGCGGTCAGACAAGGCGCCCGACAGCGGAATCACCACGGTCATCACCGCCACGGCGAGCATCTGCACCAGCAGCACCTGGTCCAGCGGCAGGCCGAGGTTCTTGTGGGCGAAGGTCGGCATGTTCACCAGCACCACGTAGAACGACACTGTCGCGCCACAGGCCAGGCCCATTGATACCAGAATGGCGCGACGATGTTCGCGGATCACTTGCAGCAAACTCGGGCTCTCGCCTTTGGCTTGTTTGCGCGCTTCGAGAAACTCCTCCGGTTCCTCCATGTGCTTGCGAATCCACAGCCCGACCGGGCCGATCAACAGGCCGATCATGAAGGGAATCCGCCAGCCCCAGCTGTCCAGCGCCTCGGGGGTCAGCAGATGGGTGAACAGCGCCACCATCCCCGCTCCGGAAAACACCGCCAGGCATTGCCCGACCAATTGCCACGAGCCGTACAGCCCCTTGCGGTGCGCTGGCGCGCTTTCCACCAGGAAGGCGGTGGCGCTGGCGTATTCGCCACCGGTGGCGAAACCCTGGAGCATCCGCGCGACCACGATCAGCAGCGGTGCGCCCATGCCGATGGCGGCGTAGTTCGGCGCGAAGGCGATCAGCGCGATCGACACGGTCATCAGGCGGATGATCATCTGCATCGCCGCCTTGCGTCCCTTGCGGTCCGAATACATGCCCAGCAAGACGCCGCCCACCGGGCGCATGAAGAAACCTACGCCGAAGGTCGCCAAGGCCATCAGCAGCGACGCGTACTCGTCTTCGGAGGGGAAAAATTGCCGGGCGATGATGCTCGCCAGAAAGCCGTAGACAATGAAGTCATACCATTCCAGCGCGTTGCCGATAACGGCCGCAACCACCTGCCGGGTGCGCGAAACACCTGTGCTCGAAGTGTGCATGGGAACTCTCCAGAAACCTGTTGGGTGATGTCGGGCGCGACTTGGCGCACCCGGGTCCAGCGGCAGTAGAAAGTGAAAGGGTCAGGCCGGCTTGAGCCAGCTCTCGGCCAGCGCGCCCCAATACGCCGCGCCGGTCAGCAGGATGTCGTCGTTGAAGTCGTAGGCGGGGTTGTGCACCATCGGGCGCGATACGCCGTTGCCGATGAACAGGTAGGCGCCGGGACAACGTTGCAGCATCCAGGCGAAGTCTTCGCTGCCCATCAGCTTGGGCGTGTTGCCATCGACCGCGTCGGCGCCGACCAGCTCGACGCCGACTTGCCGGGCGAACTCGGTTTCGGCGGCGTGGTTGACCAGCACCGGATAGGCCGGACGGTGTTCGATTGTCGAGCTGCAACCAAAACTGCGGGCCTGGGATTCGATGATCGCGCACACCCGCTCGAGGGTCTGCTCACGCACCTGGGCATTCAATGCACGCAGGCTCAGGCGCAGGGTCGCCTGTTGGGGAATGACGTTGGCCGCCTCCCCGGCCTGCAATGCACCGACCGTCACCACCGCCGCCTGCTGCGCATCGATGTTGCGCGCGACCACGGTTTGCAGGGCCATGACCACGCTGGCCGCTGCCACCAGCGGATCGACCGCCAGATGCGGCATCGAGCCGTGTCCGCCGACGCCTTCAATGGAGACGTTGAGCAGATCCTGCGAGGCCATCATCGGCCCTTCGCGAAAGCCCAGGTGCCCCGCTGGCAGGCCCGGCATGTTGTGCATGCCGAACAGTGCGTCGCAGGGAAAACGCTCGAGCAAGCCATCGGCGAGCATCGCTTCGGCGCCGCCCTGGCCTTCCTCGGCCGGCTGGAAAATCAGGGTCAGGGTGCCATCGAACTGACGCGTCGCCGCCAGGTAGCGCGCCGCGCCCAACAGCATCGTGGTATGGCCGTCGTGCCCACAGGCGTGCATGCAGCCCTGGTGTCGGCTGCTGTAGGCCGCGCCGGTATTCTCGATGATCGGCAGCGCGTCCATGTCCGCGCGCAAGCCGAGTTTGCGCGGGCTGTTGCCGTTGCGCAGAACGCCGACCACTCCGGTCTTGCCGATGCCCGTATGCACTTCGTAGCCCCATTGCGAAAGCGATTTGGCTACCAGCGCCGACGTGCGGTTTTCCTCGAAGCCGAGTTCCGGGTGGGCGTGGATGTCCTGGCGGGTGGCGTGCAGGTCGCTGGCGACGTCGTTGAGCCAGGCCAGAATGTGTTGATGTCGGGTCATGACGATTTCCTCAGGCCGGGTGTATTCCCGTTCTTTTTGTTCGTAGTGATTTCGCGACGCTTGAAAGGCAGGTCGCGCTCGCCACCAGATAACCGCGAGTCGCGCGCGAGGACAATCGAATGTGGTTCCACCAGATGGAACCTGCAGGTCAGGGGTTAAGGCGACAGCCTTGGTGCTCGCCGACCCACACGGCAATATTGCTGCGCCCCAGCCCGCTGACCGTGACGCGCTTGCCGGCAGCGTCATCGGTAAAGCCGCTGGTGGGCAGCCATTGCCTGACGTAGCCACGGCAATAGCCAGCGTCGTTGTTCATCACGTAGCGGCACGAACAATACTCCTTGGCGGTGTAGGCGCTGATGATGTCCGGGAATGCCCACAGCGCCATCCGCTCCTGCCAGATCCAGCCAAGCAAGGCGAGCAGCAGGATCAACAACAATGAACTGATCGGTCGGCGTCTCATGAAACCGCTCATGGTTTCACCGTCCCGGCAAAGGCCTTCAGCGCGAGCTTGAGCAATTCGTTGTGCTGGTAGAGGCCATCGCGATCATCGCCATAGCGCACGATCACCAGGTTTTCCCCGGGAATTACATACATCGCCTGGCCCCAATGGCCCAGGGCGGCAAACGTATCGGCGGGTGCATCGGGCCAGGGCCGGGCGCCCCCGTCGACTGCACGATTGAGCCACCAGTGGCCACCGGGCACCGCCTCATCCTGGTAGGCGCGATAGCCCGCGAAGGGCTCGCGATTGAATGCCACCCAGTCTTTGGGCAGCAGTTGTCTATCGCCCCAGCGACCGTCCCGCGCCATCAACAGGCCGATGCGGGCCAGATCCCGGGCGGTCAGGTAGGCATAGGACGAGGCGACGAAGGTTCCCGTGGCATCGGTTTCCCAGGTCGCTCGGCGAATGCCCAGGGGGTTGAACAGCGCGATCCATGGGTAGTCCGCGTAGCGCTCTGCACCGACGATGGTTTTCAGCGCGGCGGACAGCAGATTCGTGTCGCCACTGGCGTAACGAAACGACTGCCCCGGTGCCGCGTAGGTGCCGTGATTCGCGGTGAAGGCAGCCATGTCCCGATGACCTCGGGTGTAGAGCATGGCCACCACCGAGGAATTGAGCGGTGCGTATTCGTAATCTTCCTGCCAGTCCAGACCCGAGGCCCAGTGCAGCAGGTCGGCCATGGTCAGGTCCGGGTGTTTTTGCAGGGGTGGATAGAATTTGACCACCGGGTCCTGCAGCTTGAACCCGCCTTCGCCATACGCCACGCCGAGGACCGTGGCCATCAGGCTTTTGCTGATGGACCAGGTGAGATGCGGCGTTTCGGCGGTGGTCGGGCCGGCGTAGCGTTCGTAGATCAACTGGCCATCGCGGATGACGAGCAAGGCGTCGGTGCGGATGCCTTGGCGAGTGGTGTCGTCGCGGGGTGGGAAAGCGTACTGCTCCAACGCCTCAAGCGCCGGCCCGGTCGCTTCCCGGCCGGTCGACCATTGTTCGGCAGGCCAGTTTTCGGCGTGAGCCGTCAGGCTGAGCAACATGAAGATCAGTGACAAGCCTTTGAACATGGCGTGGGCTCGCAAGGAATAGCCTGCAGAGCCTAGTCGAGGTTGATGACAGTTCCGGGATTTGTGTCCCCAATGAGGCCGCCTTCGCGAGCAAGCCCGCTCCCACAGGGGAACGCATTTCAACATGTGGGAGCGGGCTTGCTCGCGAAGGCGCCCGTCAATACACCGCCAACGCCTTGGCCAGTCGCTTGCCCCGTGCACCCGCCGCCAGATCCATCACCGCCTGATCCCGCTGCCACATCGCCGCCCACTCCGGCGGCCCCTCGGCCAACGCTTCATTGACTTCATCCTTGAGCCCTTCGAACTGCGCAAACAACCCACCGAGCAACACATGCCCCGCCGGGCTGACCGGGGGATGTCGACTGACTTCCGCACACCCGGCCAGCAGCGCCAGCAAGCGCAATTGCAAGGCCTGCGGCCAGGCACAGTCCTGGCCGACGCCGTACAGCCAGGCCGTCATGGCACTCAATACATAGATGTCTTCGAGGGTTCGGAACGGCTTGACGTAGGCATCCCAGCCATCCCCCGCCAGCAGTTCGCACAGTGCGTTGTCCAGAAACAAGCGGCCATGGCTGATGTCCGGCATCAACGGGATCGGCGGCAGTTTTTCCACCCTCACGCCCGGCTCATCGGGGTAGACCACCGCCAGACTCAGGCGCGCAGTCTCGCCGGACTGTTCGCTGCGGGTAGCAATCAGCAGCCAGTCGGCGGCATCGCCCGCGGTGACGAAATCCTTGCGACCACTCAAGCGCAAATCGTCCAGGCGCGTCTGCATGTCAGCCACCCGCAGACTGCGCTGTTCGGTCGCGCACAACGCGCCAAGGCTCAACGGTGCACTTGGCCAAAGCATGCGCAACGCTGCCTGATAGCCCACCAGGAACGCCAGCCCCGGCGTCGCCATCATCCGTGCGCCGACCACGGCCAGTTCAAACGGGGTGACGTTGCCCAGCTGCTGCAACAACGTGGCGAACCCCTCGCCCAGATCCGGGTTGGCGGGCAAGCGAGCGTGGCGGTTCAACAGGGTTTGCCAGGGCATAAGAGGCTCCTCAAGGGCTGTCATACAAGCATCACCAAAGCTTAATGGCGATGACACCGGGGCTACATAGCCTGACTTTGCACAACAAGGCTGGATAAAGAAAGTCGATTCGCTGTAACCCAAAGACGGGTGAGCAGCCCGCACGGAGATTCGTCATGACTCAGATCGCCCGCATCCGCGACACCGGCAACGAACGCCGCCTGCAAGCTGAACGCCTGGTGGGCGCCGAGGCTTTGCAGCAAGCCCAGGCCTTGCGCTTCAACGTGTTCAGCGGCGAATTCAACGCCAGGCTCAAAGGTGCCGAGCTGGGCCTGGACATGGACGACTATGACGCTCACTGCACCCACATCGGCGTGCGCGACCTGAACACCGGGCGCCTGGTGGCGACCACCCGCCTGCTCGATCACACCGCCGCCAGCAGCCTGGGCAAATTCTACAGCGAAGAAGAATTCAGCCTGCACGGCCTGGTCCATCTGCAAGGCCCGATCCTGGAGATCGGCCGTACCTGCGTCGACCCGGCCTACCGCAACGGCGGCACCATCGCCGTGCTCTGGGGTGAGCTGGCCGAAGTGTTGAACCAGGGCGGCTACAGCTACTTGATGGGGTGCGCGAGCATTCCGATGCAGGACGGCGGGATCCAGGCCCACGCGATCATGCAGCGTCTGCGCGAACGCTACCTGTGCACCGAACACCTGCGGGCCGAGCCGAAAAAGCCATTGCCGACCCTGGATATTCCATCGAACGTGATCGCCGAAATGCCGCCGCTGCTCAAGGCCTACATGCGCCTGGGCGCGAAGATCTGCGGCGAGCCGTGCTGGGACGAAGATTTCCAGGTGGCCGATGTGTTCATCCTGCTCAAGCGCGACGAACTCTGCCCGCGTTACGCCAAACACTTCAAGGCGGCTGTGTAATGAGTCGCTTGCGCGTGTACGCGCGAATCGCCCGGGTGTTGCTGGTGGTCGGGCTCGGCCTGAGCATGGCAACCCTGTTCGGTGTATTCGAACGATTGGGGCTGGCCCATTCGATGGAGCGCCGCCAGCGCTGGTCGCGCTTTTTCATGGCGCGCCTGAGCAACGCCCTGCCCTTTGCCGTGACGGTGCACGGTCAACTGCCGAAGGCGCCGATGCTGTGGGTCAGCAATCACGTGTCCTGGACCGATATTCCGCTGCTGGGGATGCTCACGCCGCTGTCCTTCCTGTCCAAGGCCGAAGTGCGCACCTGGCCCGTCGCGGGCTGGCTGGCAGCCAAGGCTGGCAGCCTGTTCATCCGTCGCGGTTCGGGTGACAGCCAGTTGATCCGCAAGCAAATGACCCGACACCTGGCGCACGCCCACCCGCTGCTGATGTTCCCCGAAGGCACCACCACCGACGGCCGTTCGCTGCGCACCTTCCATGGTCGCCTGCTGTCTGCCGCCATCGACTCGCAAGTGGCGCTGCAACCGGTGGCGATTCGTTATCTGCGCAACGGCGAGCCCGACACACTGGCGCCGTTCATTGGCGATGATGACCTGTTGTCGCACCTGATGCGCCTGTTTGCCAATGACCGCGGCGATGTGGAGATTCACCTGCTCAAGCCGATTGCCTGCGAAGGTCGCGAACGTGCGGCACTGGCATTCGAGGCGCAGCAGGCGGTGCAAAAGGCGTTGTTTGGTGAGATCCCGCAAAAGCAGCAAGTCCCAATGCGCCCCGCCATCGCGGCCTGAGACAATTGCCCTGAAAAAATACACCCCCTGTGGGAGCGAGCCTGCTCGCGATTCGGTTTAACACTCAACAATGATGTTGAATGACACACCGCTATCGCGAGCAGGCCCGCTCCCACAGGGGTTTATGTTGCTGGAGGCTTTTGGGCAAAATCCTGAAGCTGCGGATAGAACAACCGGAAATCCTCGCTCAACGGCTCATACAATATCCGCAGTTCCTGCATCGCAGCGGCCAATTCTTCCGGCCGGGTCAGGCGCCGCGAAATCCCCCGCAACACCTGCTCCAGCACTTCGAACTCCTGATAGGAACCCAACCAGTCATTAGCCACCATGTGCGGCGCGATTTTCGCCAGGCGTTCCGGCAACTGTGGCTGGTTGGACAGTACCCGGTACACGTCCGAGGTGAAGAGCTCCAGCGGCCGGTCGGCATACATCGCCCAGTCCCGGGCCAGGCAATGGTCGAAAAACACGTCGAGCACGATGCCGGCATAACGCCGCCGCGTCAGGGAAAACCGCGACAGCGCGCCATCCACCAACGGATGACGATCAGTGAATACGTCGATGCTGCGATGCAGCTGGATGGCCGCTTCGATCTCCGGGTCGAACTGCCCTTGCAGCCGCCCTTTGACGAAATCGCCATACAGACTGCCGAGCAATTGACCGGGACGCTGGCCACCGAGGTGAAGATGTGCGAGATAGTTCATGGGCGCAGCTTAGCACCGCGCCCATGTCTGCACACCCAGCATATCGTTATAACCCGATATACCGATTTACTCGGTCGTCAGAACGAAATCATATTGGTATATCGCGAAATACCGATTTAAAGTTCGCTTCATCGCGATATAGCGTTTTACACATCACGAGCCCCCAAACCATGAACCTTGAACTCGACGAAATAATAAAAGCCCTGGCGCACCCGGTACGGCGAGAAATCCTGCACTGGCTCAAAAATCCGGACGTCGAATTTCCAGACCAGTCCCACAGCAACGAGCACGGCGTTTGTGCCGGGCAGATCGATCAACGTTGCGGTTTGTCGCAGTCCACGGTGTCCGCGCACCTGGCAACCCTGCAACGCGCCGGCCTGATCAGCAGCCGTAAAGTCGGCCAGTGGCACTTTTTCAAACGCAATGAGGAAACCATCCAGGAATTCCTCAAAGTCTTCAGCAAAGAGCTCTGACCCTTAACGTCAGCCAGCCGAAAAGGAATTAACCCATGCCCCTCTCGCTACTCATATTGGCCTTGAGCGCCTTTGCCATCGGTACCACCGAGTTCGTCATCATGGGCCTGCTGCCCGATGTGGCTGCCGACCTCGGTGTATCGATTCCCGGCGCCGGCTGGCTGGTGACCGGCTATGCCTTGGGCGTGGCCATCGGTGCGCCGTTCATGGCACTGGCTACTGCCCGACTGCCGCGCAAGGCCGCACTGGTCGCGTTGATGGGCATCTTTATCATCGGCAACCTGCTCTGCGCAGTGGCCAGTGACTATAACGTGCTGATGTTTGCCCGCGTGGTCACCGCGCTGTGTCACGGTGCGTTCTTCGGCATCGGCTCGGTCGTGGCGGCAGGACTGGTGCCAGCCAACAAACGCGCATCGGCCGTGGCCTTGATGTTCACCGGCCTGACCCTGGCCAACGTCCTGGGCGTGCCACTGGGCACCGCACTCGGTCAGCAAGCCGGCTGGCGTTCAACCTTCTGGGCAGTGACCGTGATCGGTGTGATCGCACTGATCGGCCTGATCCGCTTCCTGCCCGCCAAGCGCGATGAAGAGAAACTCGACATGCGCGCCGAACTGCGTGCGCTCAAAGGCGCCGGTATCTGGTTGTCCCTGAGCATGACCGCATTATTCGCCGCGTCGGTGTTCACCCTGTTTACCTACGTCGCGCCGCTGCTGGGCGAAATCACAGGCGTGTCGCCCCGTGGCGTGACCTGGACCCTGATGCTGATCGGCCTGGGCCTGACGGTGGGCAACATCATCGGCGGCAAGCTGGCGGACAAAGGCCTTGCTGCGACGCTGATCGGCGTCTTCATCGCGATGGCCGTGGTTTCCACCGTGCTGACCTGGACCAGCGTCGCGCTGATCCCGACCGAAATCACCCTGTTCCTCTGGGCCACTGCGTGCTTTGCCGCCGTGCCCGCCCTGCAAGTCAACGTGGTGACCTACGGCAAGGCGGCACCGAACCTGGTGTCGACCCTGAACATCGGCGCCTTCAACGTCGGCAACGCCCTGGGCGCCTGGGTCGGCGGCAGCGTCATCGCCCACGGTTTCGGCCTGGCCAGCGTGCCCCTCGCAGCAGCGGCACTGGCGGTATTCGCCCTGCTGGCGACCCTGATCACTTTCCGTCAGAGCGGTAATCCCGAACTGGCCCCTGCTACCCACTGATACCTCACGAGGGTTGTAATTCATGACGACTATTTTCGATCCGATCAAACTGGGCGACCTCGAGTTGGCCAACCGCATCATCATGGCCCCGCTGACCCGTTGCCGGGCCGACGAGGGCCGCGTACCCAACGCCCTGATGGCCGAGTACTACGTACAACGTGCCTCCGCCGGCCTGATCCTCAGCGAAGCCACTTCGGTCACGCCGATGGGCGTCGGCTACCCGGACACCCCGGGCATCTGGTCCAACGACCAGGTACGCGGCTGGACCAACGTGACCAAGGCGATCCACGGTGCCGGCGGCAAGATCTTCCTGCAACTGTGGCACGTGGGTCGTGTATCGCACCCTTCGTACCTGGACGGTGAAGCACCGGTTGCACCGAGCGCCATCCAGCCCAAAGGTCACGTCAGCCTGGTTCGCCCACTGGCCGACTATCCGACTCCACGCGCCCTGGAAACCGCTGAAATCGCCGACATCGTCGACGCCTATCGTACCGGCGCGGAGAACGCCAAGGCCGCCGGTTTCGACGGCGTGGAAATCCATGGCGCCAACGGTTACCTGCTCGACCAGTTCCTGCAGAGCAGCACTAACCAGCGCACCGACCACTACGGTGGCTCCCTGGAAAACCGTGCCCGCCTGTTGCTGGAAGTGACCGATGCCGCGATCGAAGTCTGGGGCGCCGGCCGTGTCGGGGTGCATCTGGCACCACGCGCCGACTCCCATGACATGGGCGATGACAACCTGGCCGAAACCTTCACCTACGTCGCTCGCGAACTGGGCAAACGTGGCATCGCGTTCATCTGCTCGCGTGAGAAAGAAGGCGCCGACAGCCTCGGCCCACAGCTCAAGGAAGCCTTCGGCGGCCCGTACATTGTCAACGAACGCTTCACCAAAGACAGTGCGAACGCCTGGCTGGCCAGCGGCAAGGCTGATGCCGTCGCCTTTGGTGTACCGTTCATTGCCAACCCGGATCTACCGGCACGCTTGAAAGCGGATGCGCCGCTGAACGAAGCGCGTCCGGAATTGTTTTATGCCAAGGGGCCGGTGGGTTATATCGACTACCCGACACTGTAAGCATCACCCGACAAAACAAAAAAACCCCACTCGAAAGAGTCGGGTTTTTTTATTGGCTCAGTTCACGCAATAAAACAAAACACATCTGACAGGAAAGTAAAATATCGCCCTGCTATCTTCAGAAACTCCAACTAACAATCGAAGACTTATATCATGGACGATCCAAAAGACAATGACACAAACGACATTCGAACACCTGACAACGAGGAGATATACGAAGACATCCAGCACGTATCCTTCGAGAAAAATGAGCTTAACCAGGCCATTGTCACTGCCGCCAATGCCTATTTCGGCTTCCTGTCGGGCTTGATAGAGTCCGTTCACGAACATAACAAAGACAAATCACGCAGGGATAAAGAGCGCCAGAAGCATCAGGACAGGCTGGACAAACTTGCAAAAGAAGCCAAGGTAGACGAAGAAGAAAACTGGAAAGCCATCAAACGGGTCAAAACCCACACCACCGTACTGGTCTATATTTACAATGGCACAGACGAGACCTTTGCACTCGAGAGTTCCACTTGGGATAACAGTATCCATCCAAAAGAAGCCTATGACATTGCACCTTGGCAATTTGAATCCTTCAGGCTAAGCAGTGAGATACCTGCGCGTCGCACCCGCCGGTCCAATCTTCCGACGCAAGTAAAACATGGCTTCGGTTATAAGGGCGGCGGCTTGGCATTCGACTTTTCAACGCTGTTGAAGCTGGTAGTGCCTTACAACCCTTGGACCTTTGAACCGCAGGTTACTGTAAGCAGATCGCATGACATTCGCTCCATCGGTAATACCCCGCTCAATTGCAAATCCAGCATTACCCGAAGCCTTGATGGCGCACCTTATAGCTATAACGTCGTGATCATCCTGGGTTGAAACCAGCAGGATTTCTCTACTGCGACACAAAATCCATACAAAATACGTAGCGAGTTACCTGTCAACCTGACGCGCGTCCGTATATAAAAGCATCCCAGCATGACTGCGCGGGCGAAGAGATAACCATCGCCCGCGTTTATTGACAGCGTGTGTGCGAATTACGAATTTTGTTTCATTTGCACAGGCTGGGGCTCAGGCGCAGCATATCCAATCCTGTATCAACCCAACGCTCGGCCTCGAGGTGCAATTGAAAGCTATCGGGAGCCAGTAGCCACTGGTACAGGATGCCATCGATGTAGGCATGCAGGCTGATGGCCGCGCGAGCCGTGTCGAGGTTTTCCGGCAATTGCCCGCGATTCACCGCGTTACTCAGGGCCAGGCCGATCCGTACGTTGCAGTCCAGGCTCGCCGCCACGCGTTGCTGGCGCAAGTCGCACATTTCATCGGTGAACTCGCACTTATGAAACAGAATTTCGTTGATGCGTCGGGTTTTCGGGTCCAGCGCAATTTGATGAAACAAATGAATCAACAGCTTGCGCATGCAGCCCAGGGGGTCGGGTTCGTCTGTGCTTTCGCTGGCCTTGGCCATTTCATCCAGAGGCTCATGCAGGGTGTCGAGCATGGCCTGCACCAGGTCCGCCTTGTTGCTGAAATGCCAGTAGATCGCCCCGCGAGTGACGCCGGCCAGGGTCGCGATGTCTGCCAGGGTCGTGCGCGCCACACCCCGCTCGAAAAAGGCTTTTTCGGCCGCTTCGAGTATCTGGCTGCGAGTTTCTTGAGCTTCCTCTTTGGTACGACGGACCATGGCAGTACAACCTCAATCAGGATGCTTCAGCGATGTCTGGATATCAGCTGAATAAAAGCGGGGCGAGTGCTCTTGGGTGTCGTCCCCGGGCCTACGATTTCAATTTTTCCAACGCGTTTGTAACGAGCCGGGTACGTACCCAAGGTCTTTACAAACAGCCGTGAATGTAAGTATATTCCTTAGCATGCTACTTATCCACCCGGCCCACACTTTTTAACCTTCCATCTTTTCTTGTGCGTTTTTTTGCGCGCCTGACCCGAGGATTTTCATGCAATTCAAGCCAGCTGTTACCGCTCTGGTCGCCGCCGTCGCCCTCGCATCGTTGCTCAGCGGATGCAAAAAGGAAGAAGCTCCACCGGCAGCACCACCGCCTCAGGTCGGCGTCGTTACCCTGCAACCGCAAACGTTTACGCTTACCTCGGATTTGCCGGGTCGTACCAGCGCGTTCCGCATCGCTGAAGTTCGCCCGCAGGTCAACGGCATCATTCTCAAGCGCCTGTTCAAGGAAGGCAGTGACGTCAAGGCCGGCCAGCAGCTCTATCAGATCGATCCGTCGGTCTATGAAGCGACGCTTAAAAGCGCCGAAGCGAATTTGCGCTCGACCAAATCGATCTCCGATCGCTACAAACAACTGGTCGACGAACAGGCTGTCAGCCGCCAGGAATACGACACTGCCGTGGCCAACCGCCTGCAATCGGAAGCGTCGTTGCAATCGGCCCAGATCAACGTGCGCTACACCAAGGTCTACGCGCCGTTGACCGGCCGGATCGGTCGTTCCACGGTGACCGAGGGCGCGCTGGTCAGCAATGCCCAGACTGAAGCGATGGCTGTGATCCAGCAACTTGATCCGATCTATGTCGATGTGACGCAATCTTCGGTCGAACTGCTGCAACTGCGGCGCGAACTGGAAAGCGGACGCCTGCAGAAGGCTGGCGACAACGCCGCCAAGGTCAAGCTAACCCTCGAAGACGGCAGCGAATACAAGCTGGACGGTAAACTGGAGTTCTCCGAAGTGTCGGTTGACCAGACCACCGGTTCCGTGACCCTGCGTGCCGTGTTCCCGAACCCTGACCACACACTGCTGCCGGGCATGTTCGTCCACGCGCAGTTGCAGGCTGGTGTGAACAGCGCGGCGATCCTGGCCCCGCAACAAGGCGTGACCCGTGACCTCAAAGGCACACCGACCGCGCTGGTCGTCGGCCCGGACAACAAGGTCGAACTGCGTCAGCTCAAGGCCAGCCGCACCGTCGGCAACCAATGGCTGATCGAAGACGGCCTGAAGGCCGGCGATCGCCTGATCACCGAAGGCCTGCAATTCGTCAAGCCCGGCATCGAAGTCAAGGCCACTGACGCGACCAACGTAGGCGCCAGGAACCCGGCCCCCGCCAAGCCAGCTGAGCAGGCTGCCAGCGGCAAAGGGGAGTAACTCATGTCAAAATTTTTCATCGACCGTCCGATTTTCGCCTGGGTAATTGCCCTGGTGATCATGCTGGTCGGGGCACTGTCGATCCTCAAGCTGCCGATCAACCAGTACCCGAGCATTGCGCCGCCGGCCATCGCCATTTCCGTGGCCTACCCGGGCGCTTCCGCGCAAACCGTGCAGGACACCGTGGTCCAGGTGATCGAGCAACAGCTCAACGGTATCGACAATCTGCGTTATGTATCTTCGGAAAGTAACTCCGACGGCACCATGACCATTACCGCGACCTTCGAGCAGGGCACCAACTCCGATACCGCGCAGGTCCAGGTCCAGAACAAGCTGAACCTGGCCACCCCGCTGTTGCCGCAGGAAGTGCAGCAACAAGGTATCCGCGTGACCAAGGCAGTGAAGAACTTCCTGCTGGTGATCGGTGTGGTGTCGCGTGACGGCAGCATGACCAAGGACGACTTGTCCAACTACATCGTGTCGAACATGCAGGACCCGATATCGCGGACCGCCGGTGTCGGCGACTTCCAGGTGTTCGGTTCGCAGTACGCCATGCGTATCTGGCTCGACCCGGCCAAGTTGAACAACTTCCACCTGACCCCGATCGACGTCAAGACCGCCATTGCCGCACAGAACGTCCAGGTCTCCTCCGGCCAGCTCGGCGGCCTGCCTGCCCTGCCCGGCACCCAGCTGAACGCGACGATCATCGGCAAGACCCGTCTGCAGACCGCCGAGCAATTCGAAAAGATCCTGCTCAAGGTCAACAAGGACGGCTCCCAGGTTCGCCTCAAAGATGTCGCCCAAGTCGGCCTGGGTGGCGAGAACTACAGCATCAACGCCCAGTTCAACGGCGCCCCGGCTTCCGGCCTGGCGGTGAAACTGGCCACCGGTGCCAACGCCCTGGATACCGCCAAGGCGCTGCGCGCGACCATCGACAGCCTCAAGCCGTTCTTCCCCGAAGGGATGGAAGTGGTGTTCCCGTACGACACCACGCCGGTGGTGACCGAATCGATCAAGGGCGTGGTTCACACCCTGGTCGAAGCGGTTGCGCTGGTGTTCCTGGTGATGTTCCTGTTCCTGCAGAACTTCCGCGCCACCATCATCACCACGATGACAGTGCCAGTAGTACTGCTCGGTACCTTCGGGATCCTCGCGGCGGCCGGGTTCAGCATCAACACCCTGACGATGTTCGGCATGGTGCTGGCCATCGGCTTGCTGGTGGACGATGCCATCGTCGTGGTGGAAAACGTCGAACGGGTGATGAGCGAAGAAGGCCTGTCGCCCAAGGAAGCGACCAAGAAATCCATGGGCCAGATCCAGGGTGCGCTGGTCGGTATCGCCCTGGTGCTGTCGGCGGTATTGCTGCCGATGGCGTTCTTCAGCGGCTCCACCGGTGTGATCTACAAGCAGTTCTCGATCACTATCGTCTCGGCCATGGCCCTGTCGGTACTGGTTGCCCTGATCTTCACCCCGGCGCTTTGCGCCACCATGCTCAAGGCCATTCCGAAAGGCGAGCACCACACGCCCAAACGCGGCTTCTTCGGCTGGTTCAACCGCAACTTCGACCGTGGCGTCAAAAGCTATGAGCGTGGCGTGGGCAGCATGCTGACGCACAAGGCGCCGTACCTGCTGGCCTACCTCATCATCGTTGTCGGCATGATCTGGCTGTTCACCCGCATTCCAACGGCGTTCCTGCCGGAAGAAGACCAGGGCGTACTGTTCGCCCAGGTGCAGACCCCAGCCGGTTCGACCGCCCAGCGCACCCAGGTAGTCGTGGACGAAATGCGTGAATTCCTCCTGCGTCCGGGCAAGGATGGCGGTGAAGGCGATGCGGTGAACTCGGTGTTTACCGTGACCGGCTTCAACTTCGCCGGCCGTGGCCAGAGTTCGGGCATGGCGTTCATCATGCTGCGCCCATGGGAAGATCGAAACGCCGACAACAGCGTGTTCAAGGTCGCGGCCCGTGCCCAGCAGCACTTCTTCACCTTCCGTGACGCCATGGTGTTTGCCTTCGCCCCGCCAGCGGTACTGGAATTGGGTAACGCCACCGGTTTCGACGTGTTCCTGCAGGACCGCGCCGGTATCGGTCACGACAAGCTGATGGAAGCCCGCAACCAGTTCCTCGGCATGGCGGCGCAGAGCAAGATCCTCACCCAGGTGCGTCCGAACGGCCTGAACGACGAACCGCAATTCCAACTGGAAATCGACGACGAGAAGGCCAGTGCGCTGGGCATTACCATCGCCGACATCAACAACACCCTGTCGATTGCCCTGGGCAGTAGCTACGTCAACGACTTCATCGACCGGGGTCGGGTGAAGAAAGTTTACGTGCAGGGCCAGCCGGGTTCACGCATGAGCCCCGAAGACCTGAACAAGTGGTACGTGCGCAACAGCGTCGGCACCATGGTTCCGTTCTCGGCGTTCGCCAAGGGCGAGTGGATCTACGGATCGCCGAAACTGGCCCGCTACAACGGCGTAGAGGCGATGGAAATCCTTGGCGCTCCGGCCCCGGGTTATTCCACCGGTGAAGCGATGGCCGAAGTCGAAGCCCTTGCCGCCAAACTGCCGAAGGGTGTCGGTATTTCCTGGACCGGCCTGTCCTACGAGGAACGACTGTCCGGCTCGCAAGCACCGGCGCTGTACGCCCTGTCGCTGCTGATGGTGTTCCTGTGCCTGGCGGCGCTGTATGAGAGCTGGTCGATTCCGATTGCGGTGATGCTCGTAGTACCGCTGGGGATCATCGGTGCACTGATGGCCACCAGCCTGCGCGGCCTGTCCAACGACGTGTACTTCCAGGTGGGCCTGTTGACGACCATCGGCCTGGCGGCGAAAAACGCCATCCTGATCGTCGAATTCGCCAAGGAGCTGCACGAACAGGGGCGCAGCCTGCGCGAGGCGGCCATCGAAGCCTGCCGCATGCGTCTGCGACCGATCATCATGACCTCGCTCGCCTTCGTTCTCGGCGTGGTACCACTGGCGATCTCCACAGGCGCAGGTTCCGGTAGCCAGCATGCCATCGGTACCGGTGTGATTGGCGGTATGATCACGGCAACCGTCCTGGCGATCTTCTGGGTCCCACTGTTCTTCGTCACCGTGTCGGCCATGGGTCAGCGTAAAAACGTCGACCAGGAAGACGCTACTGAAACTCCTAAAGAGGCTGGCTAATGAGCAAGTCGCTACTCTCCCTGGCAGTCGCCGCCTTCGTGCTCAGTGGCTGCTCGCTGATACCTGACTATGAGCGGCCGGATGCTCCGGTGGCAGGTCAATACCCGCAGGGCCCGGCGTATTCGCCGGCCCAGGCACCGGCGCAGGCCGCTGCCGAGCAGGGCTGGAAGCAGTTTTTCCATGACCCGGCGCTGCAGCAGCTGATTCAGGTATCCCTGGAAAACAACCGTGACCTGCGTGTCGCGGCCTTGAACATCGACGCCTTTGCGGCTCAATACCGCATCTCGCGCGCCGATCTGTTCCCGGCCGTTTCAGCCAATGGCACCGGCAGCCGTCAACGCCTGCCGGCTGACGCCTCGCAGACCGGCGAAGCCGGGATCAGCAGCTCCTACTCGGCCACCGTCGGCATCAGTGCCTACGAGCTCGATATGTTCGGGCGGATTCGCAGCCTGAACGAAGAAGCGCTGCAGCAGTACTTCGCCACCGAAGAAGGCCGGCGCAGCACCCAGATCAGCCTGGTGGCCAGCGTGGCCAATGCCTACCTGACCTGGCAGGCCGACAAGGAACTGCTCAAGCTGACCCAGGACACCCTCGCCGCGTTCGAGGAGAGCTACAAGCTCACCGCGCGCAGCAACGAAGTGGGGGTCGCTTCGGCCCTGGACCTGGCGCAGTCGCGCACCTCGGTGGAAAACGCCCGTGCGCAACTGGCCAAGTACACCCGTCAGGTCGCTCAAGATGAGAACAGCCTGGTGTTGCTCCTCGGCACCGGCATCCCGGCCAACCTGCAAGCGGCCAAACCGCTGAACGACGATCTGCTGGCCGAAGTACCGCCCGGCCTGCCGTCGGACTTGCTGCAGCGTCGTCCGGACATCCTGCAGGCCGAGTACAACCTCAAGGCCGCCAACGCCAACATTGGCGCGGCGCGCGCGGCGTTCTTCCCAAGCATCAGCCTGACAGCCAACGCCGGCACCCTGAGCCCGGACCTGTCCGGCTTGTTCAAGGGTGGTTCGGGCACCTGGTTGTTCCAGCCGCAGATCAACCTGCCGATCTTCAACGCCGGCAGCCTGCGTGCCAGCCTGGATTACTCGAAAATCCAGAAAGACATTGGCGTGGCGAACTACGAGAAGTCCATCCAGACGGCCTTCCAGGAAGTCGCCGATGGCCTGGCCGCGCGCCAGACCTACGTCCAGCAGTTGCAGGCCCAGCAAGACTTCGTCAACGCCAACCAGGACTACTACCGCCTGGCCGAGCGTCGCTACCGCATCGGTGTCGACAGCAACCTGACCTTCCTCGATGCCCAGCGTCAGCTGTTCAGTGCCCAACAGGCTCTGATCACCGACCGTCTGGCGCAGTTGGTCAGCCAGGTCAACCTTTACAAGGCCCTGGGCGGTGGCTGGAATGAACAGACGGCGAAGAACGAGCCGTTGAAAGAAGAAGCGCCGAAGTTGAAGTTGTTCTGATAGCGCTGTGAACACAAGGAGCCCACCGATTGGTGGGCTTTTTGTTGATTGCGGGAAAGTATGCGTTGTCAGATCCGGCCCCTTCGCGAGCAAGCCCGCTCCCACATTCGATCGCGTTATCTCTGCAGAAACCTGGTTCCCTGTAGGAGCTGGCTTGCCAGCGAAGAGGCCAGCAAGAACAGCACAAAAATCACAGCCAATCTTATGTTCGATAATCGCCCAAAATCTACCTTCATAGATTGAACCACCTAGTACATTCACATCACCATTCGGCCAACAAAACCAATAACAACAGGTTCGATGCCATGCCCCCGCGCCCTGCCCTCCCCGGCTGATCCGCCCCTTCTGTCCCGACTCCACATGCACGTCTGCAACCCCAGGTTGCGGCATCACCCTGTTTCATCCCCAAGAATTAGAGAGACCCCAGCCCATGCCTTCTCCCGCGCATTATTTCGTTCCCAGCCTGATTGCCATCGCCCTGGCGAGCGCAGCCCTGCCCGCCCAGGCCGAAGAGTCGGGGTTTGTCGAAGGGGCCAAGGTCAACCTGAACCTGCGCAACTTCTACATCAACCGCAACTTCACCAACCCGACCAAGACCCAAGGCAGGGCCGAAGAGTGGACGCAAAGCTTCATTCTCGACGCCAAGTCCGGGTTTACCCAGGGCGTCGTCGGCTTCGGCATGGATGTGCTGGGGCTGTACTCGGTGAAACTCGACGGCGGCAAAGGCACCGGCGGTACCCAGTTGCTGCCGCTGGACAGTGACGGCCGCCCGGCCGACAACTTCGGCCGCACCAACGTGGCGTTCAAGGCCAAACTGTCGCAGACCGAAGCGAAGGTGGGCGAATGGATGCCGGCGCTGCCGATCCTGCGCTCGGACGACGGCCGCTCGCTGCCGCAAACCTTCCGTGGCGGTCAGGTCACCTCGAAGGAGTTCGACGGCCTGACGCTGTACGGCGGCCAGTTCCGCCAGAACAGCCCGCGCGACGACAGCAGCATGAACGACATGTCGATGACCGGCAAAGCCGCGTTCACCTCCGACCGTTTCAACTTCCAGGGCGTCGAGTACCTGTTCAACGAGAAACGCACCCAGATCGGTGTGTGGAACGCCGAACTCAAGGACATCTACAGTCAGCAATTCATCAACCTGACCCACAGCCAACCGATCGGCGACTGGACCCTGGGCGCCAATCTCGGGTTCTTCTACGGCAAGGATGACGGCAGCGCCCGGGCTGGCGAACTGGACAACAAGACCCTGTACGGCCTGCTCTCGGCCAAGTACGGCGGCAACACCTTCTACGTCGGCCTGCAGAAACTCACCGGCGACAGCCCGTGGATGCGTGTCAACGGCACCAGCGGCGGGACCCTGGCCAACGACAGCTACAACTCCAGCTACGACAACTCCCGGGAAAAATCCTGGCAGGTGCGCCACGACTACAACTTCGTTGCCCTTGGCGTGCCGGGGCTGACCCTGATGAACCGCTACATCAGTGGCGACAACGTACACACCGGCACTGTCACCGATGGCAAGGAATGGGGTCGTGAAAGTGAACTGGGCTACACCGTGCAGAGCGGTGCGCTGAAAGACCTGAACGTAAAATGGCGCAACTCGACCATGCGCCGCGATTACAGCAACAACGAGTTCGATGAGAACCGTGTGATCATCAGCTATCCGATCAGCCTGTTGTAAACACAAAACAAATGTGGGAGCGGGCTTGCTCGCGAAAGCGGACGGTCAGCCAGCAATGATGTCGACTGAAACACCGCATTCGCGAGCAAGCCCGCTCCCACACTAGATCTTCGGTATCTTCAAGACCTGCGACACATTTAATCCCGCGATTCAGTCCCCAACTCATCCCACACCGACTCAGCCAGGTGGAAGGTCGCGTTGGCGGCGGGAATGCCGCAGTAGATCGCGCTCTGCATGATCACTTCCTTGATCTCGCCACGGCTCACGCCGTTGTTGGCGGCGGCGCGCAGGTGCAGCTTGAGCTCACCCTCACGGTTCATGCCGATCAGCATGGCGATGGTGATCAGGCTGCGGGTGTGGCGCGGCAGTCCCGGACGGGTCCAGATGTCACCCCAGGCGTGGCGGGTGATCATTTCCTGGAACTCCGAGTTGAACTCGGTCAGGGTGGTCAGGCTGCGGTCGACATGGGCGTCGCCGAGTACCGCGCGACGGACTTTCATGCCCTCGTCGTAACGTTGTTTCTCGTCCACAACAATCCCCTCAATGAGCTAACAAGAACGCCAGGACCCGCTCGCTGAACGCAGCGCCCGCCTGGACGTTGGACAAGTGCGCCGCATGGAACTCGGCGTACTCGGCGCCCTGCACGTGCTCCTGGATGAAGTGCCCACCGGAGGGCGGCGTGACCGCGTCTTCAGTCCCGGCAACCACCAGCAACGGCACCTTGATCGAGGACAGCTGATCGCGGAAGTCGGCATCACGCACCGCCGCGCAATTGGCTGCATAACCTTCAGGCGACGTCGCCGCCAGCATGTCGGTAATCTGTTTGGCCGCTGCCGGATTGGCTGCGGAGAAATCCGGGGTGAACCAGCGGGCAATCGATGCATCGCGCAGGGCGACCATCGCGGCTTGACCATCGCGCAGCACGGTTTCGATACGTGGGTTCCACACCGACGGATCGCCGATTTTCGCTGCGGTGTTGCACACCACCAGTTTGTTCAGGCGCTCGCCGGCATTGATGCCCAGCCATTGGCCGATCAGCCCGCCCATGGACAGGCCACAGAAATGCGCCCGCTCGATGTGCAGCGCATCCAGCAGCGCCAGCACGTCGCGGCCCAGTTGCTCGATGCTGTAAGGCCCCGGCGTCACCAGCGACTTGCCGTGACCGCGAGTGTCAAAACGCAGCACGCGAAAATGCTCGGTGAACGCCGGAATTTGCGCGTCCCACATATGCAGGTCGGTGCCCAGGGAGTTGGACAGCACCAGTACCGGCGCATCGACCGGTCCATCGAGTTGCGGCCCTTGAATTTGGTAGTGCAGTTCGCCATCGGCGAGTTGAACGAAAGCCACAGCAGTCTCCTTCAGGCAGTTAACGCAGAATGTTCAGCCACCGCTCGCTCGACCCAGGTACGGGCCTGACCGAGGTAATGGGCGGGGTCCAGCAGATGATCGAGTTCAGCCGCCGACAGTTCGGCGCTCACTTGCGGCTCGTCGCCGAGTACCGCGCGCAGATGACGTTGTTCGGCCACGGCGCGTTTGCAGCACTGTTCCAACAGATGATGCGCGGTGTCGCGGCCGACCCGCTGCGCGAGGACGATGCTCACCGCTTCGGCGAGCACCAGGCCCTGGGTCAGATCGAGGTTGCGCGCCATACGTGCGGCGTCCACTTCCAACCCGCCGGTCACCAGCAGTGCCTGCTTGAGGCTACCGGACACCAGGCAGCAAATTTCCGGCAGGGTTTCCCACTCGGCGTGCCATAGCCCCAGGCTGCGCTCATGTTCCTGCGGCATCGCGCTGAACAGCGTCGAAAGCAGGCCCGGCACGCGAGTCGCCGCGCCGATCAGCACCGCCGCGCCGACGGGATTGCGTTTATGCGGCATGGTCGAGGAACCGCCCTTGCCCGGTGCCGAAGGTTCGAACACTTCGGCCGCTTCGGTCTGCATCAACAGACTGATGTCGCGACCGAGTTTGCCGAGGCTGCCGGCGATCAATCCCAGTACCGAGCCAAACTCCACCAGGCGATCTCGCTGGGTGTGCCAGGGCTGGTCGGGCAGCGTCAGTTGCAGCTCTTCGGCCAACGCCCGGGCAATGGGCATCGCCTGCTCACCGAGGGCCGCGAGGGTTCCGGAAGCGCCGCCGAATTGCAGCACCAGCAGACGTGGCTTGAGTTCCCGCAAACGCTGACGACTGCGGGTCACCGCACCCAGCCAACCGGCGATTTTCATGCCGAGGGTAACCGGCGTCGCGTGCTGCAACCAGGTGCGCCCGGCCAGTGGCGTGGACACATGACGTTGCGCCTGGGTGGCGAGGGTTTGGCCCAGTTGTGCCAAATCGCTGTCGATCAATTCCAGGGCGCGGCGTAATTGCAGCACCAGGCCGCTGTCCATCACGTCCTGACTGGTGGCGCCCAGATGCACGTAGCGCTCGGCTTGGGCATCGCTCGCGGCGATCTGCTTGCCCAACGCCTTGACCAACGGGATCGCCGAATTGCCCGCCGTGGCGATTGCCTCGCCCAACGCCGCAAAGTCATAAAGCCCGGCGCTGCAAGCCGCTTCGATCGGCGCGACAGCGCTCGACGGAATCAACCCCACCCGAGCTTCGGCCCGGGCCAGCGCCGCTTCGAAATCGAGCATGGCCTGAACCCGGCCCTGATCGCAGAACACTTCACGCATGTCGCTTGCAGTGAAATAGGCATCGAACAATTGATTGCCCGGTCGCTCGTTCATAAACAGTCCCTGGAGGTGCGGGCCGCTCGGGCCCGCTTGTGTAGATCAAAGGTCGTGATGCAAATACTTCGCTTGCTTGGGCAGACGCAGGCTGAACAGGAACGCGATCGCCATCATCACCGTCACGTACCAATAGAAGGAGTTTTCCATTCCGACCGCCTTCAGGCTCAAGGCCACGTACTCCGCCGAACCGCCGAAGATCGCATTCGCCACCGCGTAAGCCAGGCCGACACCCAGGGCGCGCACTTCAGGCGGGAACATTTCGGCTTTTACCAGGCCGCTGATCGACGTGTAGAAACTCACGATCGCCAACGCCACAGTAATCAACACAAAGGCCAGGAACGGACTGCTGACGCTTTTCAGGCTCAGCAGGATCGGCACGGTGCACAGCGTACCCAGGGCACCGAACCAGAGCATCGAGTTACGTCGGCCGATCTTGTCCGCGAGCATGCCGAAGAACGGCTGCATGCACATATAAAGGAACAGTGCGCCGGTCATGATGTAGCTGGCCGTCTTGGCGTGCATGCCCGCCGTGTTCACCAGGTACTTCTGCATGTACGTGGTGAAGGTGTAGAAAATCAGCGAGCCACCGGCGGTGTAGCCCAGTACGGTGATGAACGCGGCCTTATGGTCACGAAACAGTGCGGCGATGCTGCCGGCGTCCTTGTTTTCGCGCATTTCCTTGCTGGTGGTTTCTTTCAGCGAACGACGCAGGAACAACGAAATCAACGCCGCCACGGCGCCAACCACGAACGGAATCCGCCAGCCGTAGGCGCGCAATTCGTCTTCACTGAGGAACTGCTGCAGGACCACCACCAGCGACACCGCCAGCAACTGCCCGCCGATCAACGTAACGTATTGGAACGAGGCAAAGAAACCCCGCTGGCCCTTGAGGGCGACTTCGCTCATGTAGGTGGCGGTGGTGCCATATTCGCCGCCCACCGAGAGGCCCTGGAGCAAACGTGCGAACAGCAGCATGATTGGCGCCCAGACGCCGATGTCCTTGTAAGTTGGCAGGCAGGCGATCAGCAGCGAGCCGAAGCACATCATCAGAATCGATATCAGCATCGAATTCTTGCGCCCGTGCTTGTCCGCGACGCGGCCGAAAATCCAGCCACCAATCGGGCGCATCAAGAACCCGGCGGCGAATACGCCCGCGGTGTTGACCAACTGCACGGTGGGGTTGTCGGACGGGAAAAACGCCGGGGCGAAATAGATCGCACAGAAGGCGTAGACGTAGAAGTCGAACCATTCGACGAGGTTGCCGGAAGAAGCACCGACAATCGCGAAGATTCGCTTGTTGCGTTCTTCGCCCGTGTAGAGCGCCGCAGGAGCTGTAGTTGGGGTTGCCATTGTTTTGTTCACTCAATAGGGACAGTGAGATTCTAGACACACTTTGCAACAGTCCCGTTCCGCAAATGAATCAGCAACACACAAATCCCTGTAGGAGCTGGCTTGCCAGTGAAGGCGTTGGGTCAGGCGAAGCATTTTTGTCTGCCCCTGCGCTTTTCGCGAGCAAGCTCGCTCCTACAGGTCTTGGGGTGCTTCTTAATAGTCGAAGAACACCGTCTCGGCATCGGTACCCTGCAGAACAACGTTCCACTGGTACACACCTGACGCATCCCGCTTCGCCAGCAAGGTGCCACGGCGCTCGGCCGGCACGCATTCGAGCAACGGATCCGACACATTGGCCGGTTCGCCTTCGAAGTAGATCCGCGTCAGCAAGTGCTTCACCAAGCCACGGGCAAAGACCAGCACGACCAGGTGCGGTGCCTGGGTCGTGCCCTTGAGGCCCTCGACCGTGCCCGGCTTGATGGTGGTGAATCGGAAACGCCCTTCGGCGTCCACCGGCACCCGGCCAAAGCCTTCGAAGTTCGGGTCCAGGGGTTTGTCCTGGTCGTCTTCGGGATGGTCGTACTTGCCGGCGGCGTTAGCCTGCCAGACTTCCAGCATCGCGTCGTTGACGACATCGCCGTTGCCATCGACCACTTGCCCGGTGATCGCCACGCGCTCGCCCAGGGTTTGTTCGACGGTGAGGTCTTCGCGGTTCAGCCAGGTCAGGCCGATGTGGTAGTACGGCCCGACGGTGTGGGACGTGGTCGCAGTCAGCGTCATCTTATTTCTCCATCGGCGTGGCGTCGCGGCCGCGCAAAACGATGTCCCAGCGATAACCGAGGGCATAGGAAGGGATGGTTTTTTCGAGATCGAATGCGGCGATCAAACGCTCTTTGGCGCGGGTATCGGGCACGCAGTTGTAGATCGGGTCGTATGCCAGCAGCGGGTCGCCCGGGAAATACATCTGGGTGACCAGACGCGTGAGGATGCTCGGCCCGAACAGCGAGAAATGGATGTGCGCCGGGCGCCAGGCGTTGTGATGGTTACCCCACGGATACGCGCCGGGCTTGATGGTCTGGAACTGGTACCAGCCATCGGCGTCGGTCACGGTGCGGCCGGTGCCGGTGAAGTTCGGGTCCAGTGGTGCGTCGTGCAGGTCGCGGGCATGGTTGTAGCGACCGGCGGCGTTGGCCTGCCAGATCTCTACCAGAATCCCCGGCACCGGCAGACCGTTTTCATCCAGCACACGGCCGTGGATGATGATGCGCTCGCCCTGCGGTTCGCCTTCGTGCTGGGCGGTCAGGTCGTTGTCCTTCTCATTGACGCGCTCGGCACCGATGGTAGGACCGGTGATTTCCGACAGCGAATGCGGCAAGAACACCAATGGCTTGGACGGCGAGCGCAGGTTGGTGGATTGGTAAGTCGGGTGCAGGTATGGCGGTTGGGTGCCTTCCTGCGGGCGGCGGTAACCAGGCTTGTCAGTCATGAAGCTTTCCTCAGTTTCTTGTTAGTCGGCAGAGCGCGTCAGACGCGCTCGATCGCCAAGGCCAGACCCTGACCAACACCGACGCACATGGTCGCCAGACCTTTCTTGCCACCGGTTTTTTCCAGCTGATGCAGTGCAGTCAACACCAAGCGCGCACCGCTCATGCCCAGCGGATGGCCCAAGGCAATGGCGCCACCGTTCGGGTTGACCTGGGCCGCGTCGTCGGCGATCCCCAGTTCACGCAGTACCGCCAGGCCCTGGCTGGCGAAGGCTTCGTTGAGTTCGATCACGTCGAAATCGTTGATGGCCACACCCAGGCGTTCAATCAGTTTACGCACGGCCGGTACCGGACCAATGCCCATCACCCGTGGCGCAACACCGGCGCTGGCCATGCCCAACACTTTGGCGCGGGCGGTCAGGCCATGTTTCTTCACCGCTTCGGCAGAGGCGAGGATCAAGGCGGCGGCACCGTCGTTGACACCCGAAGCGTTACCGGCAGTGACGGTTTTGTCGGGACCGTTGACCGGCTTGAGCTTGGTCAGGGCTTCCAGGGTGGTGTCGGCGCGAGGATGTTCGTCCTGGCTGACCACGGTTTCACCCTTCTTGTGGGCAATGCGCACTTCGACGATTTCTTCGGCGAAATAGCCCGCAGCTTGCGCGGCGGCCGTGCGTTGCTGACTGCGCAAGGCGAACGCGTCCTGATCGGCGCGGGACACCTGGTAATCGTCGGCGACGTTGTCGGCGGTCTGCGGCATCGCATCCACCCCGTACTGGGCTTTCATCAACGGGTTGATGAAGCGCCAGCCGATGGTGGTGTCTTCCAGTTTCATGTTGCGCGAGAACGCTGCATCGGCCTTGCCCATCACGAACGGCGCGCGGGACATCGACTCGACGCCACCGGCAATCGCCAGCTCCATTTCGCCACTGGCGATGGCACGGAACGCGGTACCAATGGCATCCATGCCCGAAGCGCAGAGGCGATTGAGGGTCACGCCAGGAATGGTCTCCGGCAGCCCCGCCAGCAGCAGCGCCATGCGCGCCACGTTGCGGTTGTCTTCACCGGCCTGGTTGGCGCAGCCGAGGAACACTTCGTCCACCGCCGACCAGTCCACCGACGGGTTGCGCTCCATCAGCGCCTTGATCGGCACCGCGGCCAGGTCGTCAGCGCGAACCGCCGACAGGCCGCCGCCGAAACGGCCGATGGGGGTGCGAATCGCGTCGCAGATATAAACTTCACGCATCATGCTTCTCCAGGTGCTTGGCCCAACGTAATGAAAAAGGCGCCGATGCGCAGCGCCGCAAGGGTTAAAGATTAAGCGCCTGACATGGAGCAAACAATTCGATAATCGACTGAGTGTTCGTTTATCGAACACATTGTTGTTCAGCTATCGATTTGCTCACCCAGCAAAAGATCGCAGCCTGCGTCAGCGCCTATAAAGGAATGGATCAGGTCGCATCCGCATGACTGACCAGCCCCTTGATCACCACCGCCGCGGTCGCCAATGCCGCCGGAATCACCAAGGCCGTCAACACTTGCTCAAAGTTCCAGCCCAGCCCCAGCAGCGTGGCGCCCATCCATGCGCCAAGAATTGCGCCGAAGCGGCCAATCCCGAGCATCCACGAAACCCCGGTAGCACGCCCTTGAGTCGGATAAAACCGCGCCGCCAGAGACGGCATCGCCGATTGCGCCCCGTTGACACACATACCGGCCACCAATACCAGGGTGGCCAGGATTGTGATGTTGCCCAGGCTCTGCCCTACCGCGTAGGCAAAGATGCCGGCCAGCAGGTAGAAAGTGCCGATGACCTTGTGCGGATTGAAGCGGTCCATCGCCCAGCCTACGCCCACCGCGCTCAACACCCCACCGAACTGGAACAACGCTCCGATGAACGCGGCCTGCTCCATGCTCGCGCCACTGTCGCGCATCAGGGTCGGCAGCCAACTGGTCAGCAGGTAAACGATCACCAGACCCATGAAGTAGGTCAGCCACAACAGCAAGGTACCGACGCTATAGGTGCCGGAGAAGATCACGGCAAACACGTTGCGCGCCTTCACGGTTTTCTGTTCCGGTACGCTGAAGCTCGATGCCTGGGCCACCACTGTCGGGTCGATGGGCGCCAGGGTCTTGCGCACTTTGTCGGTGCCGCGATTTCGCACCACGAGGAAGCGCGCCGACTCAGGCAGCCAGATCAGCAACACGACGCCGAGGATCAACGGCAGGATCCCGCCGATCAGCAGCAGGCTGTGCCAGCCGAAGGCCGGAATCAGCTTCGCCGAGATAAATCCACCGCCGGCCATGCCCAGGTTGAAGCCGCAAAACATGCTGGTCACCAGCAGGGACTTCTTGCGCTCCGGGGTGTATTCCGACAGCAGCGTGGTTGCGTTCGGCATGCCCGCGCCCAGCCCGAGGCCGGTCAGGAAACGCAACACCAGCAACTGGTCGACGTTAGTGCTGTAGGCCGAAGCCAGGCTAAAGGCACCGAACAGCAGCACCGCCCCAACCAGCACGATTTTTCGCCCAAACCGGTCAGCCAGCGGACCGGAGCCCAGCGCCCCGAAAACCATGCCGATCAGCGCCGCACTCATTACCGGGCCCAGGCTGGCACGATCGATACCCCAGTCCTGGGACAGCGCGGGTGCAATGAAACCCATCGCCGCGGTATCCAGGCCGTCAAGGAAAACAATCAGGAAACACAGGATCACCACTCGCCACTGATAACGCGAAATGGGTTGGGCATTGATGAAGGACTGCACGTCGAGGCAGTTACCTACAGCGGACTGGGGCTGGTTCATTATTTTTTTCCACGCAAAGAACGCAGTCGAACAGATGCCAGCCTTTAAAGAGGCTGCCACGAAAAAGGGGGTGTCAGGATCAGGCGATCGGGTTCCGGTGCAATAGCCGGGTAGGATAGCGACAGTCGGGGAATGTGCGCATGGGGGTGCCTCTTCTCATTATTAGTGGTCGTCGTCCGGTGCCGGATCAAGATCGACAGCGCCGGATGACGCTGCCGCGACATTAATGAGCCAAGGGAAAGAGCGTCAATTCGCCAAACGCGAGTCTGTGCGATTATCGAACAGCTTAGGTAAACAGCTGGGTACTGAGGTCGCGGCTGGCACTTAATAGACCGGGCAGGAAACGCTGTTCAAGTTCGTTGCGGCTGACCCGCCCGGCATGGGTACTGACGTTGAGCGCCGCAACCACCTGGCCGGAAGCGTCGTACACCGGGACGGCGATCGAACGCAGCCCCTGCTCCAGTTCTTGATCGACGATGCACCACCCTTGCTGACGCACTTCCTGCAGGCATTCGAGCAATGCTTCGGGGGTATGGATGGTTCGACTGGTCTTGGCTTGCAGGTCGGCGTGGTCGAGATACTCGTGCAATGAAGTGTCATCGAGGGCGGCGAGCAGGATCCTGCCCATCGATGTGCAATAGGCCGGCAAGCGCCCTCCCACCGACAGGTCGACCGAGATCAGGCGCTGGGTGGTCGCCGAGCGGGCGATGTATAGAATGTCGTCGCCTTCCAGGGTGGCCATGTTGCAAGCCTCGTGGAGTTGCTCGCTCATGCGGTCCAGGTATGGCTGTGCAGAAACGGCCAGCGGCGTCGAGGACACATAGGCATGGCCAAGGGTCAGCACCTTGGGTAGCAACGAATAGGTGCGGCCATCGGTCGTGGCATAACCGAGCTTGATCAACGTGTGCAGGCAACGTCGCACGGCGGCACGGGGAATTTCCGTACGGTGGCTGATCTGGGCAATGGTCAGATGCCGTTTGCGCTCTTGGAACGCTTGCACCACGGCCAGTCCGCGCGCCAACGAGGTCATGAAGTCCGGGTCGCCGGTCAGGGCCTGAATGCGTTTGGCAGGCGAAGCAACGATCGGCGGTGCCACCGAAGCGAAGGAGTTGCGCAATTGATCGTTCATACAAGGTCCTTTTCCCAGACGGATCGGAATCTATTACAGGCGACTCGCTGCAAGGTACACAAGCCCGATCCCGACATGACTGGGCGATTATCGAACCGCCGATCGATTATCGCAATCGATGATTTTTTGCCCAGGCGCCTCTCGCGACTTCCATGCGCAATCTAACTGGACTTGAATTGTGCGACTTAATGGCGCCAGAAATGCATCGCCGTACAGTGGCATCATCCAGCCCTCTAGTTGCCACTAAAGGGTTATGGGTAGAAAAACAATCACACATCAAGATCCACTTTTAACTCTATCGTGATAGTGTTCTGTCAATCGCTCGCTATAATGTAATTCAGTAGCCACTCGGATTTTTATTAACCGATGCCGCTACCGGTGGCGCGATGTTCCATCGCCGCTCTCCACAGCAAGCCCATGACGCCGACTGCATCCGCATCGCGCCATTGCGCTCGCTGAAACAGGCTCTGATGCTGCGTCAGCTGTATATCTCTGGTGTCGTGGCCGCCTGCAACATGGAAGTAATGATCACACTGTCGCAAAAAATGCCTGCAAGGGCCTTTTTGCTTTTGACAAGTGCGGCCAATACATCATGCAGTGCGTTTCACCAGAATTCACCTCAACTCAATCAGGTAGCACCGTGACAAAAGACGAACTGCGCGCGGAACTTGAGCGCCAGGAACAACGTTACAAGGAAGTTTATGGCGGGGAAGTCACCACCTACGCCGCCCAGCCCGAACCGGAACGCAAGCCATGGCGTAAACGCGCCACCGTTCAGGATCAGGTATTCAAGCAAGAACTGGAAAAAATGGAAAAGGAACTCAAAGCCGAGGAGCCGTGAAGGCCCGGGCTTTGAATACTTGCAGGGTTCTGTGTTGCATCCGTTAAAAGCGGGATGTACTGACGTTGCCTTTTTGCGCCCGCTATGAGCGGGCAGCGACCGCCTTGCCGACCGGATGAAGGCTAAAGGTTCGTATCTGACACTCTTTTCAGAAATTTCATACAACTGCGCGCACGGTCATTCCAGGCGTGGCAAACCCCCGTGCCTGCGGGCTTTCCAAAGAAATTCAAGTACTTGCAAGACCCGCAAAAGCGCAGGAAATTCAGGTCCCAAAGCAAAATAATTCGTTGAAGAATGTTACCGATGAGCAGCAAGTGCATCGATTTCCAGTCTTTTCTGGCATAATCGCGCCCCCTTATGACCGGGTCAGAAAACCTTCATGATCGATTTATTCAGCGGACTGGATGCTTGGGTGCTTGTGAGCCTCCTGCTCGCCCTGACTTTTGTCCTCGCCTTCGAGTTCATCAACGGATTTCATGACACCGCTAACGCGGTAGCCACTGTTATCTACACCAAAGCCATGCCGCCTCATCTGGCGGTGTTCTTTTCCGGTGTGTTCAACTTCCTCGGCGTATTGCTGGGCGGCGTTGGCGTGGCGTATGCCATTGTCCACCTGTTGCCGGTGGAGCTGCTGATCAATGTGAACACCGGTCACGGACTGGCCATGGTGTTCTCGTTGCTCGCCGCCGCCATCGCCTGGAACCTGGGCACCTGGTACTTTGGTATCCCTGCCTCCAGCTCCCATACGCTGATCGGTTCGATCCTCGGCGTCGGCCTGGCCAACGCCCTGATCAACGATATTCCGTTGGCCGATGGCGTGAACTGGCAGAAGGCGATCGATATCGGTATGTCGCTGGTGTTCTCGCCAATGGCAGGTTTCCTGATCGCGGCGCTGATCCTGATCGGTCTGAAATGGTGGCGCCCGCTGTCGAAGATGCACAAGACGCCGGAGCAGCGCCGCAAGATCGACGACAAGAAACACCCGCCGTTCTGGAACCGCCTGGTGCTGGTGATCTCGGCCATGGCCGTGAGCTTCGTGCACGGTTCCAATGATGGTCAGAAAGGTATCGGCCTTATCATGCTGGTGCTGATCGGTATCGTGCCGGCGCAGTTCGTACTTGACCTGAACAGCACCACCTACCAGATCGAACGTACCCGCGACGCCACCTTGCACCTGAACCAGTTCTACCAGCGCAACGCCGCCACCCTGGGCGAATTCCTGGCCCTGGGTAAAAGCGTCGAAGGCGATCTGCCGGAGAAATTCCGTTGCAATCCGCAACAGACCGAGCCGACCATCAATGCCCTGCTCGGCACCCTCAAGGGTGTAGCCGACTACCACTCGCTGCCGTCTGAAAGCCGCATCGAAGTGCGTCGCTACCTGCTCTGCCTGGACGACACGGCGAAGAAAGTCAGCAAGTTGCCAAGCCTGGCCCCAAGAGAAAAGGCTGACCTGGACAAGCTGCGCAAGGACCTGACCACGACCACCGAATACGCGCCTTTCTGGGTGATCCTGGCGGTCGCCCTGGCCCTGGGCCTGGGTACCATGGTCGGCTGGAAACGCGTGGTATTGACCATCGGCGAGAAGATCGGCAAGCAAGGCATGACCTATTCCCAAGGCATGTCGGCGCAGATCACCACCGCGAGCCTGATCGGCATGGCCAACATCTTCAGCCTGCCGGTGTCCACCACCCACGTCCTGTCCTCGGGCGTGGCCGGCACCATGGTCGCCAACAAAAGCGGCTTGCAGGGCGGCACCGTGCAGACCATCCTGCTGGCCTGGGTCCTGACCCTGCCGGCCACCGTGGGGCTGTCGGCCGGCCTGTTCTGGCTGGCGTCGAAGGCACTGGGCAGCTAATTAAGCAGCCGAACTAAAAAAGGCGCGCTCCGTGAGGACCGCGCCTTTTTTATTACCTGAATATTCCAGACACCGTCTTCCCCCCTGTGGGAGCGGGCTTGCTCGCGAATGCGGAATGTCAGGCGATATTTGTATCGACTGATACTACGTATTCGCGAGCAAGCCCGCTCCCACAGGGTTGTGCAGGGTCAGACACGTTTGCGCAGGCAAAAAAAAAGGGCAACCGAAGTTGCCCAAAATGCCTTGCGTGCTCATTGCCTCCAGAAAGACCTACGGCTTTTTCCGCTTGTGCGAGTCTTTCCAGATAAAAAGTCCGAACCCTGCAAAAAACACAAACATGAGGCTGACGGTCAGCACTCCGGCGATCACCACGTTATCGAAAAACATGACGCGTCTCCTGCAGTTGCCCTGTTGCGATGGAGCCAAGGTAACCAATCGGGCAGGAGAGAATATTGACCGGGATCAATGTTGCCCGGGACCGGGCACGGAAGGAGAGGAAAACTGACCTGCATCAATCGATGCAGGAGCACTCAACGTTTTTTGGGCTTGTTCTTCGGCTTTTTCTTCGCCTTGCCCAACGGCATGGCCTGTTCGAACGCCTGGCGCACTTCGTTCAGGCGCTTGTCGTTAAGGTCATGGACACGCTTGGCGCGTTCGGCATTCAGGTCGATCAGCTTGTCATCTTGGCTCATGGCGTCAGTGCATCGCTTGAAAAGAAGTTCAATGGCCGCCTCGCGCGGCAGGGATGTGCCAATAATGCGGTCTGGCGACGGCGCTGACCAGCCACGGGCTCAAATCTCGATGTCGACCCACAAGCCCTGGCGAGGCTGGTCTTCCATCAACGGGGCCACCGGCACGGTGTTGTCGGCATTGAGCTCGTCACCCGGGATCGCCAGGTGCGCTTGCGGGTCCTCGTCGGCTTCACGGCGGCGGCGTTGCTGCTCCTGCTTGCGTCGCTGTTCCTCGCGCAACAGCAGCGCGGCCTCTTCCGGATCGCGCTGTTGCAGGTCGATGGTGCTGTCGCTGGCGCTTTCCTGCATCGGCACGACGGGCGCGATATCCGGGCGCGGGCGGACCGGGTCGTGCTGGGAAGTGATCGGCACGGCACTCAAGGGGAGCATCGGTGGCAGCATATTTATCAGTCTCCTGTCTGCAGGCTGTCGGCCGCGGTGACGGCGACTTGAGCCATCGGTCGCAAACTGTGACCCGATTGGCACGGCGTGAAGTTTCGCAGCTACGATTTCTTCAGCCTGGGAAGATCATGAGTTCGCAGCCCAAGGCAGTTCCCACACAGGTAATCCTTTGGTCTGGAGACCTGATTCCGTTAAGATAGCCCGCTTTTTCAAGGTGGGAGTCAGGCAGCATGGCGCAGCAGTATCAACCGGGGCAACGCTGGATCAGTGACAGCGAAGCGGAGCTGGGTTTGGGCACCGTTCTGGCACAGGACGGCCGCTTGTTGACCGTGCTCTACCCGGCCACTGGCGACACTCGCCAGTACGCGCTACGGAATGCGCCCCTCACCCGTGTGCGGTTTTCGCCGGGTGACACCATCACTCACTTCGAAGGCTGGAAACTGACCGTACGCGAAGTCGACGACGTCGATGGCCTGCTGGTCTATCACGGTCTCGACGCGCAGAACGAAGTGGTCACCCTGCCGGAAACCCAACTGTCGAACTTCATCCAGTTCCGTCTCGCCAGCGACCGTCTGTTCGCCGGGCAGATCGACCCCCTGGCCTGGTTCGCCCTGCGTTACCACACCCTCGAACACACCAGCCGCCAGCTGCAGTCGTCGCTGTGGGGCCTGGGTGGCGTGCGTGCGCAACCGATCGCGCACCAACTGCACATCGCCCGCGAAGTGGCCGACCGTATTGCGCCACGGGTCCTGCTGGCCGACGAAGTGGGCCTGGGCAAAACCATCGAAGCCGGTCTGGTGATCCATCGCCAGCTGCTCTCGGGCCGCGCCAATCGCGTGCTGATCCTGGTGCCGGAAAACCTCCAGCACCAATGGCTGGTGGAAATGCGCCGGCGCTTCAACCTGCAGGTCGCGCTGTTCGACGAAGAACGCTTCATCGAAAGCGATGCCTCCAACCCGTTCGAAGACACCCAGCTCGCGCTGGTGGCGCTGGAGTGGCTGGTAGACGACGAGAAAGCCCAGGACGCGTTGTTCGCCGCCGGCTGGGACTTGCTGGTCGTCGACGAAGCCCACCACCTGGTGTGGCACGAAGACCAGGTCAGCCCGCAATACTCCCTGGTCGAGCAGCTTGCTGAAACCATCCCGGGCGTGCTGCTGTTGACCGCAACCCCGGAACAACTGGGCCAGGACAGCCACTTCGCGCGTCTGCGCCTGCTCGACCCGAATCGTTTCCATGACCTGGCGGCATTCCGCGCCGAGAGCGAAAACTATCGCCCGGTGGCCGAGGCCGTTCAGGAGCTGCTGGAAAAAGGTCGCCTGTCACCGAAAGCCCACGAAACCATTCATGGCTTCCTCGGTAACGAAGGCGAAGCCCTGCTGACCGCCGTCAACGATGGCGACACCGAAGCCAGCGCGCGCCTGGTGCGCGAGCTGCTGGACCGCCACGGCACCGGCCGCGTACTGTTCCGTAATACCCGGGCCGCGGTCCAGGGCTTCCCGGAGCGCAAGCTGCATCCTTACCCGCTGCCGTGCCCGGACGAATACCTCGAACTGCCGCTGGGCGATCACGCCGAGCTGTACCCGGAAGTCAGCTTCCAGGCCCAGCCGGACGCCAATGAAGAAGAGCGTTGGTGGAAATTCGACCCACGGGTCGAGTGGCTGATCGACCAGTTGAAAATGCTCAAGCGCACCAAGGTACTGGTGATCTGCGCCCACGCCGAAACCGCCATGGACCTGGAAGACGCCCTGCGCGTGCGTTCCGGCATCCCGGCCACGGTATTCCACGAGGGCATGAACATCCTCGAGCGTGACCGCGCCGCCGCCTACTTCGCCGACGAAGAGTTTGGCGCGCAAGTGCTGATCTGCTCGGAAATCGGCAGTGAAGGTCGCAACTTCCAGTTCTCACACCACCTGGTGCTGTTCGACCTGCCGGCCCACCCGGACCTGCTGGAACAACGTATCGGTCGTCTGGACCGGATCGGCCAGAAGCACACCATCGAACTGCACGTGCCGTACCTGGAAACCAGCCCGCAAGAGCGCCTGTTCCAGTGGTACCACGAAGCCCTGAACGCGTTCCTCAACACCTGCCCGACCGGCAACGCCCTGCAACATCAGTTCGGCCCGCGCCTGCTGCCGTTGCTCGAAGAAGCCGATGACGGTGACTGGCAAGCGCTGATCGACGAAGCCCGTACCGAGCGAGAGCGCCTGGAAGCCGAGCTGCACACCGGCCGCGACCGTTTGCTGGAGCTCAACTCCGGTGGCGCCGGCGAAGGTGAGGCGCTGGTCGAGGCCATCCTCGAGCAGGACGACCAGTTCGCCCTGCCGATCTACATGGAAACCCTGTTCGATGCATTCGGCATCGACAGCGAAGACCATTCGGAAAACGCCCTGATCCTCAAGCCGAGCGAAAAAATGCTCGACGCCAGCTTCCCGCTGGGCGACGACGAAGGCGTGACCATCACCTACGACCGCAACCAGGCGCTGTCTCGCGAAGACATGCAGTTCATTACCTGGGAACACCCGATGGTCCAGGGCGGCATGGACCTGGTGCTGTCCGGCTCCATGGGCAATACCGCCGTGGCGCTGATCAAGAACAAGGCGCTGAAACCCGGCACCGTGTTGCTGGAACTGCTCTACGTCAGTGAAGTGGTTGCCCCGCGCTCGCTGCAACTGGGCCGCTACCTGCCGCCGGCCGCCCTGCGCTGCCTGCTCGATGCCAATGGCAATGACCTGTCGGCCCGGGTGTCGTTCGAGACCTTGAACGATCAACTCGAAAGCGTGCCCCGCGCCAGCGCCAACAAGTTCATCCAGGCACAGCGCGATCAGCTGACGCCACGGATCAACGCCGGCGAAGACAAGATCTACCCACGTCACGCCGAACGCGTGGCAGAGGCGCAACGTCGCCTGGCTGCCGATACCGACGAAGAACTGGCACGCCTGACCGCGTTGCAAGCGGTCAACCCGACCGTACGTGACAGCGAACTGGTTGCCCTGCGCAAGCAGCGCGAACAAGGCCTGGCCATGCTCGACAAGGCGGCGCTGCGACTGGAAGCGATACGGGTGTTGGTGGCGGGTTAAGTCCCCTGCTCCAGCGCTTCAACAAAGAGGCCCGCAGCGATGCGGGCCTTTTTTTTACCTGACTTTTGTGCGATGCCGATGGCCTGCTGGCAATGGCGATCAAGCAGTCGCCGCAACACCCTCAGGTTCAACCCCCCCAACCAACCCATCCTTCATCCGCTTCGCATCGCGCACAAAACTCCGCGACGCCAACACCAGGAACACCATGGTGAAGAACAGCGCCACCGGTATCAGGTACATCGCGTCATGCAGGCCGACTGCCTTGAAAGCTTCAGTCATCTGTTCGGCACCGGCCGCGAGCATGGCGGTGTGGGCAAAGTGATCGGACAACGCCCCAACCACCACCGGACCCAGACCACCCCCCAACAGGTACAGCCCGGCAAAAAACAAGGCCATGGCGGTGGCTCGCAGGCGCGGCTCGACCACGTCCTGGATCGCCGTGTAGACGCAGGTATAGAAGTTATAGGCAAACAACCAGCCCAGGCTGAACACGGCCACGAACACACCGATCTCGATCCGCCCCGAATGCAGCGCCCAGGCAGTACACAAGGTTGAGATGATCAGACTGAATGCAGCAAACAGCAGGCGACCGTTGGCCACCCGCTGATGGATCTTGTCCGCGACCCAGCCACCCAGTGTCAGGCCGAACAACCCGGTCACGCCGACGATCACCCCGGTCGCCACCGCGGCTTCCTGCAACGGCATCAGGAAATAACGCTGCAGCATGGGCACCAGGAACGAGTTGCAGGCATAGGTGGCAAAGTTGAAACAGAGCCCCGCCATCACGAGCCACAGGAAGGTCGGCACCGCCAACACCCGGCGGATCGGCCGGTCGATCTTTTCCTGTGACACTTGCACGCTTTCCGCCGCACCGCGCTTAGGCTCCTTGATGAAGAACATGAAGATCGCCAGGATCAGCCCCGGCACGGCGGCAATGAAGAACGGCGCCCGCCAGCTGTCGAATGCCTTGACCATCGCGCCGATGGTGAAGAACGCCAACAATAGACCCAACGGCAACCCGAGCATGAAGATGCCCATGGCCCGCGCCCGTCGATGCGCCGGAAACAGGTCGCCGATCAGCGAGTTGGCGGCCGGTGCATAACTGGCCTCACCGATACCCACCCCCATGCGCACGATCAGGAAACTCCAGAAACTGCCCACCATTCCGTTGACCGCCGTCAGCCCGCTCCACACCGCCAGGCCCCAACCCATCAACTTGCTGCGCGAACCCGTATCGGCCATACGGCCCAACGGCAGACCGGCGATCGCGTAGACGATGGTGAATGCCGTACCGATGATCCCCAGCTGAAAGTCGCTGAGGTGCCACTCCATGCGGATCGGTTCGATGATGATGGCGGGAATCGTGCGGTCGAAAAAGTTGAACAGGTTGGCCAGGAACAGCAGGAACAAAATGCGCCAGGCATTCGCCGCTTGGGTCGAGTTCTGCATGGGTCCATCTCTTTTTATTGTTATGGGGGCTTCACTGCCACCCGGAACCTGCAATCTAGTCAGGCCGGCCAACACTGTCTGTAATTATTCGTAAAGCTGATACCCGCCCATGGAAACAGACGGGGCCCAGGCAACATTTTATTTCCAAACGCACTAAGACTCATTCCAAAATCATTGGGAGACAATGTGCCACTATCCCTTGCGTTCAATGCACGCCTTCTATACTGCAAGGCATTCGCCAGCGTTGATTGCCGGCCAGGGAGACAAACACGGGGCATGCTATGGAGTGGCTTGGTCTGCATTTCACTACACAGCTAGCAGAAAGCGGACAGGTCATACTCCAATGCGTACATGACCCTTTTCTGGTGCTGCTGGCTTTTCTGGTCGCTTGCGCCGGGTGTTTCGCCACACTGGATATGGCCGAACGGATTGCCCAGGCACAAAAACCGGCGTCACAACGTCTTTGGCGCTGGATCGGTGCCGGATGCCTGGCCGGCGGAATCTGGGCCATGCACTTCATTGGGATGTTGGCGTTCCAGGCGCCGATAGACGTGCATTACCACTTGCCGATCACGCTCTTGTCGCTGTTGGTTGCACTGTGTGCGTCGTGGTTGGCGATGCACACCCTCAGCCTGCCAACCCTGAACTTGCGGCAATGCTGCAAGGCATCGATCGTCATCGGCCTCGGCATAGCCACCATGCACTACGTGGGCATGGCCGCCATGCGTTCTCAAGCGACGGCTTATTACCAACCGGCGCTGTTCATTCTGTCGCTCCTGATCGCCTTTGCCGTCAGTCTGGCGGCACTACTGCTAGCGAGTTATCTGCGCACTGGTGCGGGTATTTTTCACCAACTGCGCAAATGCGGCGCCAGCCTGTTGCTGGGTGCAGGCATCATCAGCCTGCATTTCACCGGCATGGCTGCCTTCGACCTGGTGCTGCCAACCGGCAGCCTGTTGACCCAGCCAAGTGAAAACAACCATCTGCAACTGGGCCTGACAATAGCCGTCATGACCCTGCTCATCATTGGCAGCTGCATCAGTGCAGCGCTGGCGGACAAGAAGCTGCAGCACAAGGACCGTGACCTGCTGCGGGTGAACTCGCTGCTCACCCAACTCGATCAAGCGCGCATGTCCCTGCAACAAGTGGCGCACTACGACGCCCTGACCAACCTGGTCAACCGTCGCGGGTTCAACCAGCTTTTCGCTGAAAAGCTCCTGGAGCGCACTCACTCAGGCGGTATGCTCGCGGTGCTGTTCCTGGATATCGACCATTTCAAGCGCATCAATGACAGCCTCGGCCACGATGCCGGCGATGAACTGCTCAAGGTGCTCGCCCGGCACATCAAGAGCTCGGTGCGCAGCCATGAAGATGTGGTGGCACGCTTTGGAGGCGACGAATTCTGCATCCTCATCGACCTGCATGACCGTGAAGAGGCGCGCCAGATGGCCCAGCGCATCATGCTGAAAATGAAGGAACCCATCGAGCTGTCCGGACGGCGCATGGTCATGACCACCAGCATCGGCATCAGCGTGTTCCCCGAGGACGGCAAGACCTGTGAAGAACTGCTGAAAAACGCCGACCTGGCGCTGTATCAATCCAAGGACAGCGGCCGCAACGGCCTGAATTTCTTCAGTGCCAACCTCAAAGCACGCGCCATGCTGGAGCTGCAACTGGAGGAAGAACTGCGCCATGCGCTGCGCGAAGACACCGGCCTGATGCTCTATTACCAACCGATCTACGACCTCAAGACCGGCCAGGCCAGCAAGCTCGAAGCGTTGATCCGCTGGCAACACCCGGTCCACGGATTTCTCGCGCCGGACCGCTTCATTGGCATCGCCGAGGCCAATGGCCTGATCACCGAACTGGACAATTGGGTGCTGCGCAAGGCCTGCCAGGACCTGGGTGAGCTGTCACGCCAGGGGTGTGCGAACCTGAAGATCTCCATCAATTGCTCTCCGCTGACCCTGGCGCGCGAAGAACTGAGCGACGAAATCTCACTCGCCTTGCGCAATGCCGGGGTCGAACCCCATCGCCTGGAACTGGAGGTCACCGAGAATGCGCTGATGGGCAACATTGCCGATACCCTGGTGTTGCTGCAGCAGATACGCGCCCTGGGCGTATCGCTGTCGATCGATGACTTCGGCACTGGCTATTCCTCCCTGGCTTACCTCAAGCGCTTGCCGCTGAACACCTTGAAGATCGACCGGTCGTTCATCCAGGACATTCCAAAAGCCACCCAGGACATGGAAATCGTCCAGGCCATTATCGTCATGGCCCACACCCTTCACCTGGACGTGGTCACCGAAGGCGTCGAAACGTTCGAGCAATACCAGTTTCTCGAACGCCACGGCTGCGACTTCGTCCAGGGTTACCTGCTCAGCCGCCCGGTACCGCTGGGCGAACTGCGGCCCGTGCTGAACGAAATCAACCAGCGCAAACATTCATGCACCGTCACGCACCTGAGTCTTGCTCACGGTACATCTGCACTAATGTAGACGGGTCCTTTTCCAGGAAACCCTGGCTCCCATGCAGGCGCATCAATTGCGCGGCCAGGCCGCTGATCGGCGTCGCCGAACCTTGCTCGCGGGAAAACTTTACCGCGCCATCCAGATCCTTGAGCAAGGTCCGCACATGCCATTTGACCGGTTCGAAACGGCTCTCGGCCATTTGCGGTGCCAGGAACTGCAAGGGTTTTGAATCGGCAAACCCACCGGCCAGTGCCTCGGCGATCAGGCTGGCATCGACACCGGAGCGCTCCGCCAAGGCCACCACTTCGGCGATGACCAGTGCATTGCAGGCAACGATCATCTGGTTGCAGGCCTTCGTCACCTGCCCTGCTCCCACCGCACCCATGTGTGTCACCCGCTGACCGAGGCTCAGCAAAACCGGTTTGACCCGTTCAAGGTCAGCCACGGTGCCGCCGACCATGATCGCCAGGCTTCCGGCCTCGGCACCCACCACTCCGCCGGACACTGGCGCGTCCAGCCAACCCATGCCGGTCTTGCCGAGTTCTGTCGCCATTTCCCGGGTCGCCGTGGGTTCCAGGCTGGAAAAATCCACCAGCAATTGTCCTTCTTTCGCCCCCTCGGCGATGCCCGACTTGCCGAAAACCACCTCACGGACCACCGAGGTATCCGCCAGGCACAACATCACCACCTCGGCGTGCCGACACAACTCGGCAGGTGTGGCGACCTGGCGTGCACCGGCCTCGACCAGCGGCGCACACTTGGCCGGATTACGGTTCCACACCGTCAGCGGGTAACCCGCGGCGAGCAAACGCTGGCACATCGGCAGGCCCATCAGGCCAATTCCGGCAAAACCCAGGGACGGTAGCGTTGACATCATTTTGCCTCCTTTTGATTAAAGAACAGCGAATATTGGCCGATTCATCAGGACTCAGGAAAGGATTCCGCCGAGCGACGCACATGCTGATGCCCCGCTCGGGTCAAATACGCGCTGATAAAAGACGCGAGATCTCATTCCGTGACGGTCGACGACAGTATGTTGCCCGACTGACCAGCCCAGGTAGATGGCGAACGATGACTTCTAAAAACAATACGGCCCCTGCGCTTTGCGACCCGACGCTGAACCCGGCGGCGAACAGCCCCGCGCCATCGAAGCCATTGACGCCTTCACGCCCGCTCGCGACCCAGCAATACCTGTACTTCACTGAAACCAACACCGATCGCATTCTCGACAACCTCGACGGCCTGCGCGACATGGTGTTCCCGCGCCCATCGCACCTGGAAGGCGACAACGATCAGCACAACGATCAGGCGTTTCCGTCGGTGTGCCTGATTGGCCTGGGCCGCTGCGGTTCGAACATCGCGCTGGACGTTGCGGAACTGGTCTACAACGCCCGCAAGTTCTACCTCAACGAATTCAACAGCGAAGATCGCCTCTCGCCTGACAAGCGCTATGCGGAAAAAGGCTACAGCCCGGCACAATGGATTCGCAACAACCTGCGCCTGGGGTCGAGCAAGGCCGCCAAACCGGTGTTCCTGGTAGAACCGCTGGTGATGCTGGGCGACCTGGACAAGGACATCGCCGGGCGTATCCGCTTCTCGCGCAAAGGCGAAAAGAGCGGATTCCTGCGCGACTACAGCAAAATGAAAATCATGGACCTGTCGGAAGTCCATGCCGGCGGTGCCGGTAATGCACCGATCCTCGGTCAGTACCTGGCCAAGATCATCCTGAACAAAGACACCCAGCGTTTTTCCAGCCCGGACTGGAAGATGATCCACTCGTACCTGATTGACAGCTGCGGCATCAAGGCCAACCAGTCGCGCCTGTATTTCTCGATCTTCAGTGCCGGTGGCGGTACCGGTTCAGGCATGGCGTCGGAATTCGGCCTGGCCCAGCAGCATTCGTACATGAACAAGACGTTCGACACCAAGCCAATGGACGAGCACGACGGCAAGAGCGGTCACTCCTTCGTCTTCGAACCGATCTTCACCAGCGGCATCTGCGTGCTGCCGAACATTTCCGATCACCGCAGCGAAATGTCCGAGGCGCTGCACATCAACGCCGGCCGCCTGCTGTGCAAATACCTGTCGGAAGAATGGGACTTCTCCTACAACTTCGCCAACGAAGACAGCAGTGAAGCCAGCGTCATGGGCCGTATCCGCCCCTGGAACGCGATGATGCTGATCTCCAACGACATCATGCGTTATGCCGAAGAAAGCGATGACGGCAACATCCAGAACATCGACGTCAATGCGATGGAAAAACATGCCAACCAGTACATCTCGCAGCAGATCTTCAACATCCTGACCGCGCAAGCTGTCACGACCGACTATGACCAGAACTATTTCCGCCGTGCCGGCATCGACATCGGCGAAACCATTCGCCTGGACGCCAACGACCTGTTCATGAGCCTCGCCGGCCCAGTGGCCATTGCGTATGCCGAATCCGTGGTGCCGGAAACACCGCCGCCAAGCAGCGACAAATTCAAGGTCTTCGATAAAGAGCCGCAGCGCCTGAACATCGACGACCTGTTCTTCCGCTCGATCGACCTGCCACATTTCAACAAGGTCACCCAGGCCATCGAAGGCATCAGCCTGTTGCCCATCGAGTCCAAGCGTTATCGGGCGTCGCTGGAGCAGTACAAGAACTCGGGCTACGACGCGGCTGCCCTGCACGACCTGCACTTCTTCAAGAACTGCTCGTCGGTGGTGTCGATCGTGTCCCTGCCCAAGGACTACAAGTTGTCCTACATGGACCTGAACCGCTTGAAGACCCACCTCAACAACCTGTTCCCCAACACCACGCTCAAGCGTTATGCGCTGGTGATCGGCGCCTCGGCCAACCTGTCGCTGACCACCCTGATCGCCAAGAGCCCGTGCCTGTCGGACGATTTCCTGACCTTGATCGTGGCGTTCATCAAGCGCTGCTTTGCCCGTACCCCTTACCGCTTCGATGACACCCTGGACAACTCGGTCCTGGACTTCATCATCAATGAACAGTTCGATGAAGACCTGATCGATGACCTGCTCAACGAATTCGAGAATCCGGCGAAAATCCTCGATACCAACTGGTATGCGATCAAGCCGATGTACGAAAAGAAGTATCGCGAGCTGATCAACGACAAGGACAAGTTCGTCTCGATCAACGACATCCGCCTGTCACGCGATTGCGTGAAGAAAGCGATCAAGTACTTGCGTGAGATCTATCGTCACCGGATTGGCAAGACGAAGGTGATTTCGTTGAATAACCATACGGGCAAGACGGCTTACTAAGGCCGGCGCAGCACCGCGTCGCACCCAATCGCGAGCAGGCTCGCTCCCACCGTTGAACGTGTTCTTCCAGAAAGAATGCAGTCAACTGTGGGAGCGAGCCTGCTCGCGATGACGCCCTCAAAAATCACACAATTCAACATCCAGAAACAATTGATCAGCCCTTCCGCTGCTCTCCCAACTGTTCCCGTTACGTTTACGTCACCGTGAAGCTGTGGCCTTTCTCTACGGCAACCTGCCATCACGCTACTCGGCTACACACTTTCGATCGGCAAGACATGGCACCAACGTGGTGCAGGCAATTAACCCTGCGCTCTTTCCTGGATCATAATCCATGGCGAAACCACCACCGCCCACAGCTGTGGATCGCGTTCGAAAAGATCCAGCGCCCGCGTTTCAGACAGCTTGGCGACCTTGTCTTCGGCCAGCCAGGCAGCCACTTTCTCGCCTTCGTCGGTCGCTACGGCCTCGGCTGCCGCAATCAAATCCAGGCTTGGATCGACCCACAATAGGGCACCCTTGGCAAAGAACGGCTCCAGTTCCTTCCAGGTAATAGATGCGGTTTCTCCGAGCAGCTTGGCATAGAGGGTGCTAGGTTCTTCAGTCATGGGTTCCGGTCCGGAAAAGAAATCGACGCAATGATAACGTCGGTGGTCAGGCAGAAAAACCCAGAAGCAATTGGCATTACCGAATGAAAAGCGCAGGAAAGCCAAGGAGTGCACCGAATCTGGCTATAAGCCCGTCAAAGCCCCGCCGCAATTCTGACTTTTTCTTTCAAAAAAGCGACACCCCCAAGTTTTGCCCCCCGGCGCCAGCTTCCCAGGCTGACAATCGGCGCTCTACACTGTACCGGTACAGTTGCCGAGGGGCTTTTCCGGGAGATGTCGTGGATATCTGACCCGGTTCTGCCGCCTACGGCGCCAGGACTATAAAAATTACAACAGTAAGAGTGGAGCACTATGACTAAGGCTACTAAGCAGATTTCCAAACTGTTTGCCGCTATGGTTCTGGCCGGGGTTGCCAGCCATTCGTTCGCAGCTGACACCATCAAGATCGGCATCGCCGGCCCTAAAACCGGTCCTGTAGCCCAATACGGCGACATGCAGTTCAGCGGCGCCAAGATGGCCATTGAACAGATCAACGCCAAAGGCGGCGTAGACGGCAAGAAACTCGAAGCCGTTGAATACGATGACGCCTGCGATCCAAAACAAGCGGTAGCGGTCGCGAACAAAGTCGTCAACGACGGCGTCAAGTTCGTGGTTGGTCACCTGTGCTCCAGCTCCACTCAACCGGCTTCGGACATCTACGAAGACGAAGGCGTGATCATGATCACCCCGGCTGCCACCAGCCCGGACATCACCGCTCGTGGTTACAAAATGGTGTTCCGCACCATCGGCCTGGACAGCGCCCAGGGCCCTGCCGCCGGTAACTACATTGCCGATTTCGTAAAACCGAAGATCGTTGCTGTCCTGCACGACAAGCAGCAATACGGTGAAGGTATCGCCTCTGCCGTGAAGAAAACCCTGGAAGGCAAAGGCGTCAAGGTTGCCGTGTTCGAAGGCGTCAACGCCGGCGACAAGGACTTCTCCTCGATGATCGCCAAGCTCAAGCAAGCCAACGTCGACTTCGTCTACTACGGCGGCTACCACCCGGAGCTGGGCCTGATCCTGCGTCAGTCTGCGGAAAAAGGCCTGAAAGCCAAGTTCATGGGTCCGGAAGGCGTGGGTAACGACTCCATTTCGCAGATCGCCAAGGACGCTTCCGAAGGTCTGCTGGTGACCCTGCCGAAATCCTTCGACCAGGACCCGGCCAACGTTGCCCTGGCTGATGCGTTCAAGGCCAAGAAAGAAGACCCGAGCGGTCCGTTCGTGTTCCCGGCCTACTCGGCTGTGACCGTGATCGCCGACGGCATCAAGGCTGCCAAGTCCGAAGACTCCGCCAAAGTGGCTGAAGCCATCCACGCTGGCACCTTCAAGACCCCGACCGGCGACCTGAGCTTCGACGAGAAAGGCGACCTGAAAGACTTCAAATTCGTGGTTTACGAGTGGCACTTCGGCAAACCAAAAACTGAAGCCAAGCCTCAGTAAGGCGTTGCCTGACTGACTGCCAACAAAGCCCACGGCGTGCCGTGGGCTTTGTTTTACGATCGTATCTGGGCCGCGCTGGCGTGATCCGCCAGTCTCCCCACCTGAAAATCTCAAAACCGTCATCAGCGGTTCGCTGGCAAACCCCGGATTCGAAGTGGATGCAGATCCACGGGGCCCGGGCGGGAAAATGACTCCACCAGTGAAATGCGTATCAGGTTTTTAGGAGCGCTGTAATGCCTGACATCTATCACTTTTTCCAACAGCTGGTTAATGGCCTGACCATTGGCAGCACGTATGCCCTGATCGCCATCGGCTATACGATGGTTTACGGCATCATTGGAATGATCAACTTCGCCCACGGCGAGGTGTACATGATCGGCTCCTACGTGGCGTTCATCGCCATCGCCGGGCTGGCCATGCTGGGACTCGACAGCGTTCCGCTGTTGATGACCGCCGCTTTCCTGGCAACCATCGTCGTCACCAGTGCCTACGGCTACAGCATCGAACGGATCGCCTACCGCCCCTTGCGCGGCAGCAACCGTCTGATCCCGCTGATCTCCGCCATCGGCATGTCGATCTTCCTGCAGAACACCGTTCTGCTGGCGCAAGACTCCAAGGACAAATCCATCCCCAACCTGATTCCGGGCAATTTTGCCTTTGGGCCAGGTGGCGCACATGAAGTGCTGATTTCCTACATGCAAATCGTGGTGTTCGTGGTGACCCTGGTCGCCATGCTCGGCCTGACGCTGTTCATCTCCCGCTCTCGCCTGGGTCGCGCCTGCCGCGCCTGCGCCGAAGACATCAAGATGGCCAACCTGCTGGGTATCAACACCAACAACATCATCGCCCTGACCTTCGTCATCGGTGCCGCGCTGGCGGCCATCGCGGCCGTGCTGCTGAGCATGCAATACGGCGTGATCAACCCGAACGCCGGTTTCCTCGTCGGCCTCAAGGCCTTCACCGCAGCGGTACTGGGCGGTATCGGCAGCATTCCGGGCGCCATGCTCGGCGGGCTCGTATTGGGTGTGGCGGAAGCCTTTGGTGCCGATATCTTCGGCGACCAGTACAAGGACGTCGTGGCGTTCGGCCTGCTGGTTCTGGTGCTGTTGTTCCGGCCAACCGGCCTGCTGGGCCGTCCGGAGGTTGAGAAGGTATGACTAGGAATCTTAAACAGGCGCTGTTCAGCGCCTTGCTGGTGTGGGCCGTGGCCTACCCGGTACTCGGTCTGAAGCTGACCATCGTCGGCATCAACCTCGAAGTTCATGGCACCAGCGACGCCACCCTGATCACCATCGCGGTGTGCTCGGTGCTGATGTTCCTGCGTGTCTTGTTCGACCAGCAGATCAGCTCGGCCTGGCGTTCTTCGCCAGGCATGCCGCTGATTCCGGCCAAGGCCAGCAACTTCCTGACCCTGCCGACCACACAGCGCTGGATCATCATCGCGCTGATCGCTGGCGCGCTGGTCTGGCCGTTCTTCGGTTCTCGCGGTGCGGTGGATATCGCGACGCTGGTACTGATCTACGTGATGCTGGGCCTGGGCCTGAACATCGTGGTCGGTCTGGCCGGTCTGCTCGACCTCGGTTACGTCGGTTTCTACGCCGTCGGCGCCTACAGCTACGCGCTGCTGTCGCACTACTACGGCCTGAGCTTCTGGATCTGCCTGCCGATCGCCGGCCTGATGGCGGCCACCTTCGGCTTCCTGCTGGGCTTCCCGGTACTGCGTCTGCGCGGTGACTACCTGGCGATCGTGACCCTGGGCTTCGGTGAGATCATCCGTCTGTTCCTGCGTAACCTGACGGACATCACCGGCGGCCCGAACGGCATCAGCAACATCGAGAAGCCAACGTTCTTCGGCCTGACCTTCGAACGTAAAGCCGCGGAAGGCATGCAAACCTTCCACGAGTACTTCGGCCTGCAATACAACTCGATCAACAAGGTGATCTTCCTTTACCTGGTTGCGCTGTTCCTGGCACTGGCTGCGCTGTTCGTCATCAACCGCTTGCTGCGCATGCCCCTGGGCCGCGCCTGGGAAGCGTTGCGTGAAGACGAAATCGCCTGCCGCGCACTGGGCCTGAACCCGACCATCATCAAGCTGTCGGCCTTCACCCTGGGCGCAAGCTTCGCCGGTTTCGCCGGTAGCTTCTTCGCTGCCCGCCAGGGGCTGGTGACGCCGGAGTCCTTCACCTTCATCGAGTCGGCGATCATCCTCGCCATCGTGGTGCTGGGTGGCATGGGCTCGCAGCTGGGCGTGATCCTGGCGGCGGTGGTGATGATCCTGCTGCCGGAAATGATGCGTGAGTTCAGTGAATACCGCATGTTGATGTTCGGTGCCTTGATGGTACTGATGATGATCTGGCGCCCTCAGGGTCTGCTGCCCATGCAACGTCCTCACATGGAGCTGCGCAAATGAGCCGCGAGATCCTTAAAGTAGAAAACCTGAGCATGCGCTTCGGCGGCTTGCTGGCGGTCAACGGCGTTGCCTTGAGCGTGAAAGAGAAACAAGTGGTTGCACTGATCGGCCCCAACGGCGCCGGCAAGACCACCGTGTTCAACTGCCTGACCGGCTTCTACAAGCCGAGCGGCGGCAGCATCCTGCTCGATGGTGAGCCGATCGAGGGCCTGCCGGGCCACAAGATCGCGCTCAAGGGCGTGGTGCGTACCTTCCAGAACGTGCGGTTGTTCAAGGACATGACTGCGGTCGAGAACCTCTTGATCGCCCAGCATCGCCACCTGAACACCAACTTCCTGTCCGGCTTGTTCAAGACCCCGGGGTTTCGCAAGAGCGAACGCGAGGCCATGGAGTTCGCCGAGTACTGGCTGGAAAAGGTCAACCTCAAGGAGTTCGCCAACCGTCCGGCCGGTACCCTGGCCTACGGTCAGCAACGGCGCCTGGAAATCGCCCGCTGCATGATGACCCGTCCGCGGATCCTCATGCTCGACGAACCGGCCGCCGGCCTGAACCCGAAGGAAACCGAAGACCTGAAGGCGCTGATCAGCGTGCTGCGTGAGGAGCACAACGTCACCGTGCTGCTTATCGAACATGACATGAAACTGGTCATGAGCATTTCCGACCACATCGTCGTGATCAACCAGGGCACGCCCCTGGCCAACGGTACGCCGGAACAGATCCGCGACAATCCTGAAGTGATCAAAGCCTACCTGGGGGAAGCGTAAATGCTGCAGTTCGAAAACGTTTCCACTTTCTACGGCAAGATCCAGGCCCTGCACAGCGTCAACGTCGAAGTCCGTCAAGGCGAAATCGTCACCCTGATCGGCGCCAACGGTGCCGGCAAATCCACGCTCCTGATGACCCTGTGCGGTTCGCCTCGGGCCCACAGCGGCAGCATCCGCTACATGGGTGAGGAACTGGTCGGCCAGGATTCTTCGCAGATCATGCGCAAGAGCATTGCCGTGGTGCCGGAAGGTCGTCGGGTGTTTTCCCGCCTGACCGTGGAAGAAAACCTGTCCATGGGTGGTTTCTTCACCGCCAAGGGCGACTATCAGGAACAGATGGACAAGGTCCTCGGACTTTTCCCACGCCTGAAAGAGCGCTTCAGCCAGCGTGGCGGCACCATGTCCGGCGGCGAACAGCAAATGCTCGCCATCGGCCGCGCGCTGATGAGCAAGCCCAAGCTGCTGCTGCTCGACGAGCCTTCGCTGGGCCTGGCCCCAATCATCATCCAGCAGATCTTCGATATCATCGAACAGCTGCGCAAGGACGGTGTGACGGTGTTCCTGGTCGAACAGAACGCCAACCAGGCCCTGAAAATCGCTGACCGCGCCTACGTTCTGGAGAACGGCCGGGTAGTGATGACCGGCACCGGTGAAGCGTTGCTGACCGATCCGAAAGTGCGCGATGCGTACCTCGGCGGCTAAGCCTTTGCGGTAACCAAAAAACGGCCTTTGCGGGCCGTTTTTTTATGCCTGCCTTAACACCGCATTTCCTTTGTAGGAGCTGGCTTGCCAGCGATAGCGGTGTACCCGTCAACATGGTCGTTGAATGTTATGCCCCTTTCGCTGGCAAGCCAGCGCCTACAGGGTCCGTGTGAAGATTCAAAGTCGATCCAGCGCCTCGCCGCTGCGCTTGAACCAACCGATCAAGTAATCCGCCAGCACCTGCGTGCGTTTCGGCAGCCCCCCCTGGTACGGATGCACCAGGTACATTGGCATGCTGCGGGTCTGATAATCACGCAGGAGCCAGCGCAAACGCCCGTCGGCCAGTTCCTCCGGCAACGCGTAGGACGGTAAACGAGCAATGCCGGCGCCAGCCAGTGCGGCTTTTTTCAATAGATTGTAATGGTTGCTGGCGAAGGGGCCGGAAACCCGCACCCGCAACAGCTCGTGCTGTTGGTGATACAACCACTCCTCACGACCACTGTAGTGGCTGTTGAGCAGGCACCGGTGTTCGGCCAGCGCCTGAGGCGTCTGCGGCTCACCGTATTGCTCCAGATAGGCGGGGCTGGCGCAGGTCAATTCCCGCCACGCCAATAACGGGCGCGCCACCAGGCGCTGGTCAATCGCCACATCGGAGCGGATTGCCAAATCGAAACCGTCGCGGGACAGATCACGGTAACTGTTGTTGAGTTCCAGCTCGATCTGCACCTCGGGATACTGGGCGGAGAACTCCAGCAACAATCCATCGAAAAAGGTTTCTCCGAGCGACACCGGAACCGTCATCCGCACCGGGCCGGCCATGTCGTCCTTCAGGCGTGCCAGGGCCTGGCGCGCGCGCTCGACCTGCACCACCAGCGCCTGGGCCTGGGGCAATAACGCCGCGCCCGCCGCCGTCAGGCTCAAGCGTCGCGTGGTGCGCTGCAACAAGACCACGGAAAACTGCGCTTCCAACTGACTGATGCGCTTGGACAGTTGGCCCTTGCTGCAGCCCAATTGCTGCGCAGCCAAGGTAAAACTCCCCGCTTCGATCAGTACCGCAAACGCGGCCAGGTCATCCATCTCGCTCACGGATTGTTTCCATTTGAAAACCAAAGGTTGCCTATTAGCGCGCTTATCCGTAGAAAAAACCACTCTAAACTGAAGCCTCATTCAACCCATCGAGGATCAGCCAGTATGAAAATTCTTTTGATTGGCGCAGGCGGTACCATCGGTTCGGCCGTCGACAAGGAACTGTCCCAGCGCCACGAGATCGTCCGCATCGGCCGCAGCAGTGGTGATTTTCAGGTAGATATCAGTGACAGCACGTCTATTCGCCGACTGTTCGAACAGACCGGCAAATTCGATGCACTGGTGTGCGCTGCCGGCAACGTGACCTTCGCGCCACTGGCCGAAATGAGCGAAGAGAGCTTTGCCCTGGGCCTCAAGGACAAACTGATGGGCCAGGTCAACCTGGTACTGATTGGCCGTGAGTTCGCCAATGAGGGTGCATCGTTCACGCTCACCACCGGCGTACTCAGCCACGACCCGATCCGCAGTGGCGCATCGGCAGCGCTGGTCAACGGTGCGCTGGACAGCTTCGTCCGCGCCGCCGCTATCGAATTACCACGCGGCTTGCGCGTGAACTCGATCAGCCCGACCGTCCTGGTCGAAGCCATGGGCAGCTATGCCCCCTATTTCCGTGGCTTCAAGCCGGTTCCTGCCGAGGATGTGGCATTGGCCTACGCCAAAAGCGTCGAAGGCTTGCAGACAGGTCAGACCTTTCACGTGGGCTAAAACCTTGTGATGAACGGTCAGGCTGCGTAACGTGGCGGCACTTGTCAGGAGACCCCAAGATGCGTGTTGCCCGTTCCTTAGTCATTGTTGCCCTGCTCCCCCTGTTCGCAGCCTGCCAATTGTTCGACGGTTCGCGTGAAAGTGCCTCCCGCGTCGGGCAGACCCGCATGCAGGGCCAGTTGAGCGCTGCCGACGGCAAACTGCTGTTCCAGCCGTGCGGTGAACAACGCCGTTACGTGGTCAACGATTCGGGTGGCACCAGCGTCCTGCAACAGGCCGCGGGTCTCGCCGATGCCCAGGGCAAGCTGTTTGCCGATGTACGTGGGCGCATCGTTCCGGGTAACGGCGAAGACCAGCTCGACGTGGAAACGCTGTACCGCGTCGAGCGCTCCGGCACCGCGTGCGCCGATCCGAACTTCAAGCCGCTGATCCTGCGCGCCGCCGGCCATGCCCCCGAATGGAGCGTGAAAGTCACCGGCAAAGGCATGGTCCTCGAACGCGCCGGCCAGCCACCGTTGGCCGTGCCCTACGTCGAAGAGCAGCTGGGTGAGGGTCGCTTCAACCTCAGCACCGAAGCCAATAACCAGCACATCGAACTGTGGGTCGCGCCACAACGCTGCATCGACGCCAGCACGGGCGGCCTGCAGCACATGAGTGCCGAACTGCGCATCGATGGCAAGGTACAGCGCGGTTGCGGGTATTTCGGCGGTTCGCGCGACGACTGATCGTTTAAGCCTCACGGGCCTGCGCCTTTGGGGCTTATAATCGCCGGTTTCAAACGCCCTGGCGCAGTTGTGCGCCCCGCGAACCGGATCCCGCCATGTTACGAATCACCGAACTCAAGCTGCCGATCGACCATCCCGATGAAGACCTGCGCCCTGCCATCCTGCAGCGCCTGGGCATCAGCAGCGAAGACTTGCTCGATTTCACCTTGTTCAAGCGCAGCTACGATGCGCGCAAAAAGTCCTCCGAGCTGTGCTTCATCTACACCATCGACCTTGATGTTCGCGATGAGGCCTCGGTACTGCGCAAGTTCGCCGATGACCGTAACGTCAATGTGGCACCGGATGTCAGCTACAAAATGGTTGGCCAGGCACCGGCCGATCTGAGCGTACGCCCTGTAGTCGTCGGCTTCGGGCCGTGCGGGATCTTCGCCGGGCTGTTGCTTGCGCAAATGGGCTTCAAGCCGATCATCCTCGAACGCGGCACCGAAGTGCGCCAGCGCACCAAGGACACTTGGGGCCTGTGGCGTAAAAGCGTGCTCAACCCCGAATCCAACGTGCAATTCGGCGAGGGCGGCGCGGGGACATTCTCCGACGGCAAGCTCTACAGCCAGATCAAGGATCCGAAGTTCATCGGGCGCAAAGTGCTCAATGAGTTCGTCAAGGCCGGCGCCCCGGAAGAAATCCTCTACGTCAGCAAACCGCACATCGGTACGTTCCGCCTGACCGGCGTTGTGGAAAACATGCGTGAGCAGATTCGCGCCATGGGCGGCGAAGTGCGCTTCCAGCAGCGGGTAACTGACGTGCTGATCGAGGACGGCCAACTGGTCGGCGTCGAACTCGATGGCGGCGAGCAGATCCATTCGAAACACGTGATCCTGGCCCTCGGCCACAGTGCCCGGGACACCTTCCGCATGCTCCACGGCCGCGGCGTGTACATGGAAGCCAAGCCGTTCTCGGTAGGTTTCCGCATCGAGCACCCGCAGTCGCTGATCGACCGCGCGCGCCTGGGCAAGTACGCCGGCCACCCGAAACTCGGCGCCGCCGACTACAAACTGGTGCACCACGCCAAGAACGGCCGCTCGGTCTACAGCTTCTGCATGTGCCCGGGCGGCACGGTGGTAGCGGCGACCTCGGAGCCGAACCGAGTGGTCACCAATGGCATGAGCCAGTACTCGCGGAACGAGCGCAACGCCAACTCCGGGATCGTTGTCGGGATTACCCCGGAAGTCGATTATCCGGGCGGTCCGCTGGCCGGTATCGAGTTGCAGGAACGCCTGGAGTCCCACGCTTTTGTGCTCGGTGGCAGCAACTACGAAGCACCGGCGCAACTGGTCGGCGACTTTATCGCTGGCAAGCCGTCCACGGCGTTGGGCAGCGTTGAACCGTCCTACAAACCGGGCGTTGCCCTGGGTGATCTGGCGCTGGCCTTGCCGGCCTTCGCCATCGAAGCGATTCGCGAGGCCTTGCCGGCGTTCGAGAAGCAGATTCGCGGGTACTCGCTGCACGATGCCGTGCTGACCGGGATCGAGACCCGCACCTCGTCGCCGCTGCGCATTACGCGTAACGAGTCGATGCAGAGCCTGAACGTGAAAGGCCTGTTCCCGGCGGGTGAAGGCGCGGGTTATGCGGGCGGGATTCTGTCGGCGGGTGTCGATGGGATTCGCATTGCAGAAGCGGTGGCACGGGATATCCTCGGCCTCGAAGCCTGACCGTAATACTGTAGGAGCGGGCTTGCCCGCGAAGGTGGCGGATCAGTCAACATTAATGTTGAATGTGCTTTCGTCTTCGCTGGCAAGCCAGCTCCTACAGGTGCAGGGGGTCAGATATTGGCGCGCAACACGCTCGCCGGCAGCGGCTCACCACGCTCGACCGTCGCGGCCACCGCATCGATCAACCCGCTCAACTCAAAGCCCTCGGCCTTCAGCCACGCCTGATCGTAATAGGTCGTGGCATAACGCTCGCCGCTGTCACACAAGATCGCCACGATCGACCCTTCCTCCCCCGCCGCCGCCATCTGCTGCGCTGCCATCAAGGCGCCGATCAGGTTGGTCCCGCTCGATCCGCCGACATGACGCCCCAAACGCTCAGCCAGGTAATGCATGGCGGCCAACGACAACGCGTCCGGCACCTTGACCATCGCATCGATGACCTTGGGCAGGAATGACGCTTCCACCCGGGGCCGGCCAATGCCTTCAACCCGCGAGCCGTGATCCAGGCGCAGGCTGGCGTCGCCGGTCTGGTAGTAATCGAAAAAAACCGAACGCTCGGCATCGGCACACAACACGCGAGTAGCGTGCTGGCGATAACGCACGTAACGCCCCAGGGTCGCCGTCGTGCCCCCGGTGCCGGGGCTGGACACCAACCAACTCGGCTCCGGGTACTTTTCGAAACGCATCTGCTGGAAGATCGATTCGGCGATGTTGTTGTTCGCCCGCCAGTCGGTGGCGCGCTCGGCATAGGTGAACTGGTCGATGAAGTGGCCGTCGTGCTCGCGCGCCAGGCGTTCGGACTCGGCGTAGATCTGCGTCGGATCAGCCACCAGGTGTGTCTGCCCGCCATAAAAGGCGATTTGAGCGATCTTTTCCCTCGACGTGCTGGCCGGCACCACGGCAATGAACGGCACCCCCAGCAATCGCGCGAAGTACGCTTCGGAAATCGCCGTCGAACCGCTGGATGCCTCGATCACCGGCGCGCCGGGCTTGAGCCAGCCATTGCACAACGCATACAGGAACAGCGAGCGCGCCAGGCGGTGTTTCAGGCTGCCGGTGGGATGGCTCGATTCATCCTTGAAGTACAGCTCGATGCCCGCAAAACCTGGCAGCGACAAGGGAATCAGGTGAGTGTCGGCGCTGCGCTGGAAGTCGGCTTCGATGATCCGGATGGCTTCGCGGGACCACTGTCGGTTGTTGCTCATGGTGGTTATCTCGATGGATCAGGCAATAGGCGGCCCTGTCACAAGCCTCAACCTGCAAGCTTAGGAAAAATCCTACATCAAACACAGGTACAGCTGAGTTCCAATCCGCCGGACAACTGCTAGGCTCAGGTCCTTGCCGGGAAATCGCGTTGTTACGACATATAACAAAAAAGAATATAACTTTTGTTTTAACAACTAACGGTACGGGTTAGGGTGTGCCACCTTTTGACTTTATCGATGGAGAGCGACTTTGCCTCTGCGTAGCACGTTCACGCGTTTCTTTCAGCTGGAAGCTGCCAGCGGTCTGTTACTGATCGCCGCCGCTATCCTGGCGTTGATCATCAACAACTCGCCACTGTCGTGGCTCTACAATGGCCTGCTGGATACCCCCGTCGTCGCTCAGATCGGCGCGTTGAAAATCGCCAAGCCGCTGCTGTTGTGGATCAACGACGGCCTGATGGCGCTGTTCTTCCTGTTGATCGGGCTGGAGGTCAAGCGCGAGGTCCTCGACGGGCAACTGTCCAGGCCGTCGCAGATCGTCCTGCCCGGCGCGGCCGCCATTGGCGGCATGGTAGTACCAGCGCTGATCTACTGGTTCCTCAACCGTGACAACCCACCGGCCCTGGACGGCTGGGCGATCCCAACGGCCACCGACATCGCTTTCGCACTGGGTGTGCTGGCACTGTTGGGCAAACGCGTGCCGGTGTCGCTGAAGTTGTTCCTGATGACCCTGGCGATCATCGACGACCTCGGCGCGATCATCATCATCGCGATTTTCTATTCCGGCGCGCTGTCGACCCTGTCCCTGGCACTGGCCGCCGCCTGCATCGCGGCGCTGATCGGGATGAACCGGCTCGGCGTGGTAAAGCTCGGGCCCTACATGATCATTGGCCTGATCCTCTGGGTCTGCGTGCTCAAGAGCGGTGTGCATGCCACGCTGGCCGGTGTAACCCTGGCCTTCTGCATCCCGTTGCGCACGAAAAACGCCGAACCCTCTCCCCTGCTGGCACTGGAACACGCCCTGCACCCGTGGGTGGCCTACGGCATCCTCCCCCTGTTCGCCTTCGCCAACGCTGGCCTGTCCCTGAGTGGCGTGACCGCCGAGAGCTTCACCCATGCAGTGCCAATGGGCATCGCGGTTGGCCTGTTGCTGGGCAAGACCGTCGGCGTGTTCGGCCTGACCTGGCTGGCGGTAAAAATCGGGATTGCCGCCCTGCCCCAGGGTGCCAACTGGGGCCAGGTACTGGGCGTGGCGATTCTCTGCGGCATTGGTTTCACCATGAGCCTGTTTGTCGGTTCGCTGGCCTTTGAGCCAGGCGTCAGTGACTACGCGGGCATGGATCGCATGGGCATTCTGACCGGTTCGATCTTGGCGGCGTTGATCGGATACGCGGTGACGGCGATGGCGAGTCGCAAGAGCACCGCGTTGCCAACCTGATAAACAGCAACAGGCCGAGCATCATTCAAGATGCCCTACAGCGCTGATTCTACAGGTTCATTAACATCGGCAGCCCTTTCATAGGGGCTACCGATGGGTAAACGACGGACGTTTTAACCGTAGAAACCATTGCCCAGATTAAAAACCTTATCAGCCTAGACTCCCATCTGGCCATCGCGTCAGCGTTTCTATAGAGTTTGGGAATCGATAGTATTCGCCAGGTTTGGGAGTAGGTAATTTTGTGATTTGTCTAATAAGATCTGACTGAACTTGAAGTGAAACAGCTGTCCCCTTGTAAAATTTCATTGTTAAATCAACGCTATTGCGTTGTGCATCATCTATATCAAACATACCAACAGTTTTTTTCTGCTCGTTTGTCACTCTGATTTGGGTAACTGGTTTTTTTGGAAAACTATTATTGGATGCACTCTGAAAAGGGGGTTCGTTTTTTGTAAGGCCCAATCCAGCAGCAGGGGCCACCTCAACAGGATTCGAGGAAGGTCTATCCGTTATTGCATTAGTGACCATAGCGTGCTGGTCGATAGTATTTTGCTGCACCACTTTTGTCGCAGGCTTAGGCTTTGACATCAAACCTATTCCCCTGAGAAAAGATTTTATGAACTTCGGAGTATGCCCGGATCGATCCTCATAATTCACTGGATCCCCCAAACAATAAGCATATGTATTAAGCCCTCCCTTGCCAAACGGACTTAAATTGTCCGGGCTATTGAACCGCATCAACACTGGGTTAAACGCCCGATATCCATTCCCCAACAAATAATGTCCGGTCACCGGATCCGGCCTTTCTCCATTAAAACCAAGCAAGCTGAGCAATCCGCCCTCTACCGGACGGTGACCATAGGGTGAGTAGACAAGAGAGTTCGAGTGTCGTCCTGCCTCGAGTGTGTTCAACACCGATCGCTGAAAATCAGTGGCAAGCAATGTGGTGCCAACTACTCCGCTGTGACGCATGCATTGCGCCAGCACATGATCCTCATTCTGAAAAATCGAGCATTGAAGTGCGCTCTGGACCTCAGTAGCCAGACGATCCCTCAGATAAAATCGCTGGGTGCTGGACTGCTCCAATGGCGTACATGTGCCAAGACGATCCAGCGGATCGTACCCATAACGACAGAGCAGAGTTTCATTTTGAGATTGCATGGGGGAGCTTCCCATCAGTCAATTGAAATAGGGCTTACTATCGCCGAACTTTCCAACGCCGACCACTAGCAGAACTGATAGTGCAACCGAGTGAAAGCAGCTGACAGAAACCAGGGCAGATTCTTCCTAGAATCTTTACGGATGCTGCCTGCATAAACCCCCAAGCCTTTTTCGATAACTTTGCGATTTCTGACTCGTGCCTTTTGCTTTACGCAGGCACGGTCAAACTCAGTAACGTCGGAGAGGGTTATGGCGCTGCGTCAGGATCTAATGCCCCCGCATCTTTGCGAAACCAGAGTCGCTCGCCTGGCAGACCTTGCTGCCGAAATTGCTGGCTGAATTCAGTCGAGAGGCCATGACCCATCTGACCTTTCTCGATTTTCAAGGCATATACAGGACTCAGGATCATGACACATGGGTTCGCCAGATCCTGGCGGGTCCTTATGAACTATGCCTCAAGGATATCGCCCAATCTGAACTGATCGAAATGGCTCACAGAGTCATGGATGCCGATAGCCCGGAACATGCCACCGACTTCTGGCTGGAAATGCTGGCCCTCAATATTCCAGATGCTCGTATTTCCGAGCTTTTTTTCTGGCACGGCGAATATTTTGGTGATGGAGACAACGCACGAGAACTGACACCGGAGCAGGTCATTGAAACGGCCCTGAAGAACGGCGATGTGTAGCCTGATGCTGGAAACCGGTACAAAAAAAACCCCGACCAGTACCCTGGTCGGGGTTTTCTTTTACCCGTGTTCCCGTTTAGTGGGAAACGCGGCTGGTACCATCAACCGTTGAAATGCGTACGCGCTCGCCGACACGGAACACTTCGTTTTCCTGAACCTGTTGCACGTAGGCGCGCATGCTGCCGTCGTCTTCGCGCACGGTGATTTCCACGCCTTGGGTGCGGGTCAGGCCTTCTTCAGCTGCCGAACCTACCAGGCCACCAGCGACGGCACCAATGACCGCGGCGACGATGCTGCCTTTACCGCCACCAATGGCGCTGCCGCCAACACCGCCGACGACTGCACCTGCAGCGCCGCCAATTGGCGTCTTGGTACCTTCGATTTTCACCGGACGCAGGGCTTCGATGGTGCCCATGCGAATCGTCTGCACGCGACGCGCCTCGTCACGGGAATAGGAGTCACCGGTCAAGCTCGATTGGCAGCCAGTGAGCAACATCGCCATCGTGGAAAAGGAAGCAACCAGCAGAACAGACTTACGCATAGCATCAACTCCAAAGGACAAGTAATCATTAAACTCCGCAGCTTGACGCCTGTCACGGCATTGCCCGGATAAAAATGTTTCGATTCAGCCTTCGTACAGGCCCGTCCATACGTTCGCCAAACAGCCGCGGCCTACTCGCAAGACAGTGCCACTGACCAGGGAATCCAGATGGATTACTTTATCATTTTCGTTACTACGGTTGCCGGACTGTACTTCCATGGATGGCTGTACGTGCGGATCCGACGCTGGATGGACCGCGACCTGGCGTTGGCGCTGGCCGGTAAGGATGAGCGCAAACAAGCGTTCATGCTCGAACGGCTGGCGAGTGCTCAGGCGCAGAAAATCAGGCGTCGAGACCTGCCACAGTGGCTCGAGGCCGCAGCGGCAGGCTATCCGGAGCGGTAGACTGCTTAAGGCGCCAGGCGTTCAAGAATCCAGCTGGCGCCCTGCAGGCGATAGTTAAGCCGGTCATGGAGACGGCTCGGACGCCCCTGCCAGAACTCGATGCGCTCTGGCAGAAGACGATAACCGCCCCAGTGCTCAGGGCAGTGAGGTTGGGTATCGCTGAAACGTTGCTCGGTATCCTTGAGCAGTGACTCCAGTTCACCACGATCGGCAATCACCCGGCTCTGCGGCGAAGCCCAGGCACCCAGGCGGCTACCCAGCGGGCGCACCTGATAGTACGCGTCGGATTCCTCGGGCGTGACTTTCACCACCCGACCTTCAATCCGTACCTGACGCTCAAGTGTCGGCCAGAAAAACGTCATGGCTGCGAAGGGATTCGCAACCAAATGCTGGCCCTTGGCACTGTCGTAGTTGGTAAAGAAGGTGAAGCCCTGGGCGTCCAGGCCCTTGAGCAGCAGGATGCGGCAGTGCGGCCGCCCCTCCTGGTCGACAGTGGCCAAGGTCATGGCATTGGCCTCCACCGGTGCCTGCTCGGTTTTCACCGCGTCGGCAAACCATTGGTGGAACAGCGCAAACGGCTCGGCCGGGGCTTGTGCCTCGGTCAGTCCATCACGGGTGTAGTCGCGGCGCATATCAGCCAGGGCCTTGGTCATGGCGCATTCCTTATGATTGACGAATTACTTCTTTGTAGCATCCGCAGCGGCGACTTTTTTGCTGTCGGCGGCGGCTTTGGCCGGTGCCGTTTTCTTCGCCGGCGTTGCCGTTTTAGCCGGGGTCTTTTTCGCAGCGGCTTTCTTGGCCGGCGCTTTTTTCGCGACCGGTGCAGCCGCTTTCTTCGCATCGGCAGGTGCGGGAGTCACAGGCTTGGCAACCGGCTTGATGTCCTGGGCTGCAACCATGCGCACGGGCGCCGGGGCTGGCATGTTGTACTTGCTCAACAACGCGACCATGGTGTTTTGCGGGGTCACCAGCAGCTCCACGCGGCGGTTCAGGGAACGCCCTTCGACGCTGTCATTGGCTGCACGCGGGGCTTCACCGCCCATGCCACGCAGCATCAGGCGATCGCGCTGCAGGCCGCTGAGTCGGAAGATCGCAGCTACCGACTGGGCACGTTCCTGGCTCAACTTGACGTTGGCAGGAGCTGCGCCCGAGGTATCGCTGTGGCCGAGTACCAGTACCGCAGTCTTCGGGTCGGCTTCAAGGATTTTCGCAACGCGAGTGAACGGGCCGAGGGTGACCGGCAGTAGCATGGCCGGGCGGTCCGGGTTGAAGGAGCCTTCTACCGGCGCGGTCACCACCAGGACGTTTTCACGGCGTTCGAGTTGCAGGTTGCTGTCCTTGATCGCTGTACGCAGGCGAGGTTCGTAGTCGTCAAGCCAGGCCTGAGTGACTTTGGGATCCGGCATCGGCACGACTTTGGCAGTGCTCTGCTCTTTGCCGCCGAACGGCCACCACCACTTGCCACCCGCATCGGCCTCGGCCTTGGCCTTGGCCACTTCGACCGGCTTGGCCTCAGGTTTTACCTCTGGCTTTTTATCGAGCATTTCTTCGGAGCCGAACGGCCAGTACCAAGGGTTGGAGCTTTCAGCCTTGGCCACCGGAGCGGTTGCAACAGGCTTCAACGGGGCCGGGGCCGGAGCCGGGTCTTTGGCGGCGACTTTGTCTGAAGAGCCGAACGGCCACCAGCTGCCGCCGTCTGCATCACTTTTCGGATTCTGGGCGCAACCGGTAATAGCGAAGCACAGTGCCAAGGCGAGGGTTGGTTTGGTTGACATTGGATATCCACAAAAAATGAAGTAATGAAAATCAGGCTGGGTCGGCCCACATAAACAGACGCTTGGAAACTGAAAAGGCTGTCGGGTTCCAGTTCCGGAACCCTTGAGCGTGATTTACAGACAAGTGGCCAGTACCCGCACAAGCTTTTGTGCGCGCGGATCCATCAAGACGTACGGCCCCAGGGTATTTGTCACAAAACCAAACGCCACATCATGTTCCGGGTCAGCAAAACCAACGGAACCGCCGGCGCCCGGATGACCGAACGCGCGCGCGCCCAGGCCGAAGGTCGCATTGGGTACGTCCGGTTGGTCGAGCATGCATCCCAGGCCGAAGCGGGTTCGCGTCAACAGTGTCTTGTCCTCGCCTAGGCTGTGCTCACGGGTCAGTTCATCGAGCAACTCACCTTCCAGCAGGCTGCCATCGAGCAATCCGGCGTAGAACCCGGCCAGGCTACGGGCATTGCCGTGGCCATTGGCCGCCGGCTGCTGCATGCGCCGCCACTCCGGCTTGTTGGTGCTGGTCAGCACCGAGGGCGGATTGGTGAATGCGCGGGTGGTCATGGCCGTTGGCTCGCGCATGGTCACTTGCAGCAGGCGCTGGGCCGCAGCATCGCCGACATTGCCCTTGCCGCGGGCAATGTGCGCCACGCGAGGAAACTCTTCATCGGCCAGGCCGACGTGAAAATCCAGGCCCAAGGGTTTGGCAACTCGCGCCACGATGGATTCACCGGGGCCACGACCGTCCGCACGGCGCAGCAGCTCGCCGATCAGCCAGCCATAGGTGATGGCCGCATAACCGTGGCCTTCGCCTGGCGCCCACCAAGGCGCTTCAGCGGCCAGGGCGTTGACCATGGTTTGCCAGTCGTAAAGCGCTTCGGGAGCCAACAACTCGCGCAATGCCGGCAGACCGGCCTGATGGCACAGCAGCTGGCGCAGGGTGACCGATTCTTTGCCAGCCGCGGCGAATTCCGGCCAATAGCGGGCCACCGGGGTGTCCAGTTGCAGCTTGCCTTCGGCCACCAGTTGCAGGGCGGTGACGGCAGTGAAGGTCTTGGTGCAGGAAAAGAGGTTGGCGATGGTGTCGCTGTGCCAGGCTTCAGCCCCGTCCTTGTCGGCGGTGCCGGACCACAAGTCGACGACGGTTTGGCCGCCGATCTGGATGCATAATGCGGCGCCACGTTCCTGAGGATCGTCGAACAGCGCCGCGAACGCTTCACGCACTGCCTCGAACTTAAGCTCGTAATGACCCTGAATCTGCACCCGCAACTCCCCGGAAAAACCTTGTATAAAGTGGGCCGCATTGTTCCAGCCCTTGAGGGTTTTGGGAACAGGGGCGGGCTGGGCGGTCAATCGCCCGTTAAAACTGATCAGAATTATTTGTGTCCGTAATGAGGCCTTCGCGGGCAAGCCCGCTCCCACATTGGATCTCAGTCGTATCGGGGCTCAATGACCTTCGCCAGAATGCCCACCGGCGCCCTTCCCCGGACCTTTGCCGGCGTCGGCCTTGCGCCCGCCCTCGGCGTCGTGGCTGGCCTTGTCGAGCTCGGCTGCGGCCTTCTGGGCCTCTTTAGCCAATTGATCGACTGTCGCCAGATTGCTCTTGCGCACACTGTCGACAAAACCCTGGAACGGCAGATCGGTAATGCCCACCAGACCGAAGTGACCATTTTCGCCATCCAGCAGGCGCCCGGTTACGGGTTGGTCGAGGTATTGGAACCAGTGCACACCGACAATCGACGGTTCGGCAAGCGCCTGTTTCAGGAAGTTCGCGTAGGCCGGGCCACGGTCTTCTTCCTTCGCCAGTTGCGTCACGCCGCCCCAGAACGGGCCGCGATCGGTGGAGCCGAAATTGAATTCGGTGACCAGTACCGGTTTGTCCAGGCCGCGCAATTTGGCGAAGTCGTAACCGTCCTGGGGTTGCAAGGTGTACATGTTGAAGCTCAGGACGTCGCAGTACTGCGCACAGGCCTCGACGGCCTCCGGGGTGCTGATGGCAAACCGGCCGCCGAGCAACAGCTGGTTCGGTGCATGCCACTCTAGCGAGTCGGAAATGGTCTTGAAGTAGGTATCGGCAAAGACCTTCTGGAAGTATTTGAAGTCAGCCTCGATTTCCGGGTGCTCGGCGCTAGGCAGCGGCGGCACGAAGCCCGGGTCTTCCATCAGCTCCCAGGCTGGCAGATCAATACCCCAGGCCTTCGACAAGCCTGCCTGGTTACGGTATTTGTCGCGCAATTGCTTGAGGAACGCGCGCTTGGCCGGCACGTCGGTGGTCATTTTCAAGGTGCCGTACGCGAGCGCGTAACGGTCTTTCGGGTCATCGCCGGGACCGGCCCAGGCCAGTTCGTTGTCGGCGAAGTAACCGATCAGCCAAGGATCGTCGCGGTGGTCGCGGGCGGCAATGGCCACCGCGCGCTCCGTCGCCATGGCGAAACGTGGGTCGAACGGGTCGGGCATCGCGCCCCACCAGTCTCTGCCGGTGCTGATGCTGGCATAATCGCCGACGATCGACAGTGGCAAGGTGTACGGCATGCGCTGCGCCTCGCCCAGTGCCGGTGCGCTCCAGTTGCCGAGGGTGTTGAACCCCCACGCTTGCAGGCGCGCCAGGGTATGGTCGGTCCAGCGCTGCTCATCGAAGGTCGTTTTGCACGACTCGGCAGGTACCGGCTCAGCCGCTTTCGCCACCGTCGCATCGACAGCACCAGCCTTGGCGGCTTCGGCGACACCGGATTCGGCCGTTGATGGCACAACGGCGGTCTCGGCCGCCTTCTCGGCCGTCGCCTCTACCGCATCGGCCTTGGCCGCTTCGGCAACGCCGGCCTTGGTATTGCTACCCAATGCACAAGGGTCGCCGTTCAGGCGCTGCAAGTTGGCGCCGTAGAAGTCATACCACCTTCCAGAATTGAAACCCCGGCCCTGATCGACGCCGTTGCCACCGCGGTTATCGCCTTCACCGAAGTGATTGGCCAGCGGTTCGTCAGTCTTGGGCAGGGATTCGAACATCCATTCACGACCGGCGACATAAGTCTGGTTGACGTCCGCGGCAACGGTATTGACCCCCAGGGAGTAGAACGGATGCCCTTGGGGCGTCACCAGGTACCAGCGACCGTCGCGTTTCTCGGTGCGGAAGAAGCCGCTGGCCTTGAACGTCGGTCCGTTGGTCCAGCCGCCGAACGTGTCCAGGGGGGACTTTTCGCGCTCACCCAGCCAGGTTTTCAGCTGCTGTTGTTCCTTGGCGGCGGCGCTTTTCAGTTGTTCGTCGCTGCTGATCTTTTCTGGCCATTTGGCCCGGGTCGATTGACCATAGGCGTCCACCAGACCGCCATAGACCGTTTGGGTCACACCTTCACCGTCCTGCACGCCGAAGCGCTCCAGCAGGATGCTCTGGGCGACTTTCGGTTGATCCATGGACAAGCTGACCGACACCACGTGGCTGCGGTCCAGCTCACCGGCACTGCTGGCCAGCAAAACGCGCTGGCCATCGACCGTCATCGGCATTGGCGGGCCAGCCTTCAGGCCCTGGCTCAGCGGTGAAGTCGGCAGCAACGGCACCAACAGGGTCTGCGCCGGGCCGGCTGGAAGATCGACGCGACTGACCAAGGTCTTGCCGTCATTGCTCTGGATGGTCACGTACAGGGTCAAGGCCCAGTTCATGGCGCTCTGGATCCGCAGGCTCATGACGCCCGACTGGGACCAGTCCCAGACGCCGGTCTGCGGGGACAGGCGCAGGGTTGGTCGGGCAACCGGGTTGAAGGTAACCCGGCGCAGCACTTCGCCTTCGGGGGTCTGTTCGGCGTTGGACTGCGGCAGGCTGGCGTCCTGGGTCGCCACCTGGACCACATCGGCGGGGCGTACAAAGTTGAACAGCGTCTGCTGCCCGGCGGGTGCGGCCAGCAAGGGCGTTGCGAACATCAGGGCAAGAACGGCAGGTAGCGAACAGCGAATCATGAGAACGGAATTCTCCCTGGCGACCCGAATGGGCCAATGGAAAAGCAATGGTAGAGAGATAGACAACGCGGTGGGCAAAACTGCCCACCGGTTTATCAGGAAATTTCACGTCGGAAAGGAGGTAACGCATTGAGGATTGCCTTGCCATAGCGCTGGGTGACCAGGCGCCGATCAAGCAAGGTGATGGTGCCGCGGTCCTCTTCGGTGCGCAGCAGGCGCCCGCAGGCCTGGACCAGTTTCAGCGAGGCGTCCGGCACGGAAATTTCCATGAACGGATTGCCGCCACGGGCCTCGATCCATTCGGCCAGCGCCGCTTCTACCGGGTCATCAGGGACCGAGAACGGAATCTTGGCGATCACCACGTGCTCGCAGTACGCACCGGGCAAGTCGACCCCTTCGGCAAAACTCGCCAAGCCGAACAGCACGCTGGAATCACCGCCATCGACTCGCGCCTTGTGCTTGTTCAGGGTTTCCTGTTTCGACAGGTTGCCTTGAATGAACACTTGCTTGCGCCAGTCGCGGTCCAGGCCGTCGAACACGTCCTGCATCTGCTTGCGCGAGGAAAACAGCACCAGCGTGCCCCTTGAGCCTTCTACCAGGTCCGGCAGATCGCGGATGATTGCAGCGGTATGGGCCGCCGCATCCCGCGGATCGGCGTTCAGGTTCGGCACCCGCAACACGCCGGCGTCGGCGTGATGAAACGGGCTGGGCACCACGGCGGTCACGGCTTTTTTCGGCAAGCCGGCGCGCATGCGGAAGCGGTCGAAGGTGCCCAGGGCGGTCAAGGTGGCCGACGTCACCAGTGCGCCATAGGCGACGTTCCACAGGTTGCGCCGGAGCATTTCCGCCGCCAGGATCGGACTGGCATTGACCTCGATATCGAACAGCGAGCCGCTTTCCGCCAAGGTCAACCAGCGCGCCATGGGTGGGTTGTCTTCCGGGTCTTCAGCAGTGAACGCGACCCACAACTCCCAGTTGCCGGATGAGCGCGACAACAGACTGCCGAACAGCGGATACCACTCTTCGGCCTGGTTGCTGGCGATCCCGATATTGACCTCGCCGTCCATGCCTTCCTTGAGCAATTCAGTGAGGCGGGTAAACAGGTCGGTCAGGCGCGCGTAGCCTTTTTTCAGCTCGCTGCCCATTTCGCGCATGTGCTCGGGAATCACCCCTCCGACGAAACGGTGGCGCGGGCGTTCGCGGCCTTCGACATCTTCGCCGGGCTTGAAGTCGGCGATCTGCTCACAGGCGGTGAACATGAACTGTTGCTGGGTCTTGATCTCCCGCGCCAGCTCCGGCACCTGCTCGATCAGCTTGCCCAGATCACCCGGCAACGGGTGCTGGGCCAGCAGCTTGGTGAGGTTCTTGGCAGTGGTTTCCAGCCAGTCGGCGGTGGAACGCAGGCGCGTGTAGTGGGCGAAGTGACCGATGGCCTTGTCCGGCAGGTGATGGCCTTCGTCGAACACGTAGATGGTGTCGCGCGGATCGGGCAGCACGGCACCGCCGCCCAGTGCCAGGTCGGCCAGGACCATGTCGTGGTTGGTGACGATCACATCGACCTTGCCCATGCCTTCGCGGGCCTTGTAGAAGGCGCACTGGCCGAAGTTCGGGCAATGACGATTGGTGCACTGGCTGTGATCGGTGGTCAGGCGCGCCCAGTCGGCGTCTTCCAGGGCGGTGGACCAGCTGTCGCGGTCACCGTCCCATTTATTGCCGGCGAGCTTCTCGATCATGCTGGTGAACAGCTTCTGACTGGCCTCATCGACCTCGATCTTGAAGCCTTCTTCTTCGAACAACTGGGCGGTGGCGGTTTGTGCGTGTCCTTCCTGGAGCAACATGTCGAGCTTGGACAGGCACATGTAGCGCCCACGTCCCTTGGCCAGCGCAAAACTGAAATTCAGCCCGCTGTTGCGCATCAGGTCGGGCAAATCCTTGTAGACGATCTGCTCTTGCAAGGCGACGGTGGCCGTGGCGATCACCAGGCGTTTGCCGGCAGCCTTGGCCGTGGGGATGGCGGCCAGGCTGTAGGCCACGGTCTTGCCGGTACCGGTGCCGGCTTCCACCGCGACAATCGCGGGGTCGCCACTGCGCCGGCCTTCGTCGTCGGTGTCGATGTCACCGAGGACCTTGGCTATTTCGGCGATCATCAGGCGTTGGCCGTAGCGCGGCTTGAGGCTCTTGGCTTCGAGAAAACGCGAATAGGCGCCCTGGATCGTGGTTTTGAGTTCGGTGCTGATCATGGATTGTCGGGCGCAAAAAACGCTGGATAAATTTTCAGTGGTTCGGTTCGGCCGCTATCATACCCCGCTAATTAATCCCGCGCAGAACGGAGTAACCCGATGACACTTTTTAGCCTCATTTATAGCCTGCATGTACTGGCAGCCCTGGTCTGGGTCGGCGGCATGTTTTTCGCCTGGATGGTCTTGCGCCCTGCGGCCTTGAAGGCCCTGGAGGGCCCTGCCCGGCTGAAGCTGTGGCTGGGAGTGTTTCAAGGTTTTTTCCGCTGGGTCTGGGTCGCGGTGGTGCTGCTGCCGATCAGCGGCGTTGGCATGATTCATCTGCAGTTCGCCGGCTTTGAAAGCGCCCCGCGGTATGTGCAGGTGATGATGGGGTTGTATGTGGTGATGACCGCGTTGTTCATCCGGATCCAGGCATTGATGTTGCCCGAACTGCGTACCGCGGTGACGGCCCAGGATTGGCCGGCGGGGGCTGCGGTACTGGGAAGGATTCGCCGCTTGGTGGGGATCAATTTGATGGTGGGGTTGGTGTTGGTGGCGATTGCTGCAGTTCGGCCGGTGTTGTGATGTGATCGTTCCCACGCTCGCGTGGGAACGATCAGTCTGTGGGGGGATTACAACCGCTGCACCGTCACCGACCCCGCAGCCCCCTCCACCCCCGGTTGCCCATCAATACCAGGCTTGCCGCTCTTGCCGCCATCGGCCTTGTAGACCAGGCAGCCCTTGGCCTTACCGCCTGCCCCTGGCTTGCCACCAGGTCCGGCCATGCCACCAGGACCGCCGGCCACTTGAACCTTGATCCTGTCTGCCGGGTAATCGCGCGGTACGGCCAGCCTGACCGCCGCGCCAGGCGCACCTGCCTGGCCATCACTGCCGTCGCTGCCATCGGCACCGCGACCCGCCTGGCCCCAGGCGCAACCCGGTGCCTGGCCGTTGGCTCCGTCGAGGCCGATAAACCCCGGCGCACCCGCGCCACCGCGAGCATCCACCAGTAGTTGTGGCGCTCTCAGCGCCTTGATCTGCATGTTCAGGTTGCGCCCGGAACGGGCGGCTTTCTGGTAAGTCCCCGGGGCACCGCGCGCGGTAATCTGGCTACCCTCGGACAACTCGGCGCGATTGACCTTGAGCTCCAGCGCCTGTTCGCCGGGGACGATGGTAATTCGCGCGTCACGGCCCAGGTGCAGTTCTCCGACGGTGACCTCGGTTACGTTCGAGGGAATCAGCAAGGTGCCATAGTCAGCTACTTCCAACCGTTCAAGCTGCAGGGTGCTGGCGGTGTTGGGCAGGCGCATCAGCGAGTTGGTTTCAACGCTCACCACCTGGGCGCAGGCCAATGGGCTGATGAGTGCGGCGAGCAGACAGAGTTTACGCATGGGAAGCCTTAGGCACATTGGGAGCCGGGATGGTTTGCAGGTGGAATACGCCAAAAAAGAGGATTTTCAGGCGATCGAGCCAAGGGTGGGCACGGCCCCTGAGCGTGCGGAAGCAGAACATCGCCTCCAGCAGGTGAAGCCCCGCCAGCAGGCAGCCGGCCAGATTGACCAGCAGGTGCAGCGGATAGATGAATGGCGTGAGCTGATTGACCAGCACCACCAGCCAGAACACCAGGGTCAACAGCTTCCCCAGCCCCCATATCACCTTCATACGCGCCACCGACCAGAATTATTATTTGCTCGCACAGTAACGGCTTCCACGCGGGATAAGCCAGAGGGCAACCGAAAATTCTTCATGAAGATCGGCAAATGCCGACGGAACGACGTAAATCGTCGCCCGACGGCTCTATTGCGCGGCTCAGCGGTTGATATTCAATTCCACACGGCGGTTTTTCGCGCGACCTTCTTCGGTTTCATTGTCGGCAACGGGCTCACTTTCACCCTTGCCTTCGCTGGTGACCTTGTTCGGCGTGACGCCCTGGCTCAGCAAATATTCGGCGACGCTGCTCGCACGTTTTTGCGACAGTTCCAGGTTGTACTCATCCGAACCGACGCTGTCGGTATGACCGACCACCTTGATGCTCGTGACGCTGGGGTCCTGCAGTTTGCCCATGACCGAATCCAGCCTGCTTTGCATGGAAGGGGTCAAGTCAGCGCTATTGAAGGCAAACAGCACATCATCGGCATCGCTCAGGGTGATGACTTCGGCTTGCACAGGTTCAGGCTTCGCGCTCGCCGGGTATTGCGGCAGCGGGCAACCATGATGTTCCACAGGGGTATTGGCGGGGGTATCCGGGCAGCGATCACGACGGTCGAAGACGCCATCGTCGTCTTCGTCGCCGTCCTGGGCATAACAGATCAAGCCACCGGTCAATACACCCAGCGCCGCTCCACCGGCCGCCCAACCGCCACTTTCGAGAGCACCCAAACCTCCGCCGACGAGTCCGCCAATAAGGCTGCAGATCGGCCAGGTACGTTGATTGAGGGGGGCAGTGCCATCGCTGTGAGTAGCGCAACCGGTCAACAGGCTGCCAAGCAGCAGAACCGGCAAGACGGTCCGTGTGAGATTGCTCATTTCTGAAAGCTCCTGTGTCACCGGCCAATGCCGGTTACACAGGAGTAAAGACCCGCATCCACGACTGCACAAGCCGCGGATGCGTGGGGTCTAGCGGTTGATTTTGATTTCCGTACGACGGTTCATCGCGCGGCCGTCAGCGGTTTTGTTGTCTGCAACCGGCTGGCTTTCACCGGCACCGGTGACCGACACGAAGCTGCTGCGAGGTACACCACTTTCGATCAGGTATTCCACCACCGAGTGGGCGCGTCTATCCGACAGTTTCTGGTTGTAGGCATCGCTGCCCACACTGTCGGTGTGACCGGTCACGGTCAGGCGGGCGCTGGCGGCTTCCTGTTTCAAGCGAGTGGCAATGGTGTTGAGCTTGTCTTTGTCGGCGGCTGTCAGCTTGGCCGAGTCGAACTGGAAGTTGACATCGCGAATGACGATGGTTTCTTCCTTGACCACCACGGCTTCTTCAACCACTGGAGCAGGTGCAGGTGGTGGGCAGCCATCGGCATCGACCCGTACGCCTTTTGGCGTGCCCGGGCACTTGTCGCGACTGTCGAGCACACCGTCACCGTCTTCGTCACCATCACCGTGAACCCAGCAATAGGCTGCCGCCGTAGCACCGACTACCAAGGCGCCATAACCGGCCCATGATGAACTCTCGGTTGCACCGAGACCCGCACCTACGACACCACCGACCGCCGCACAGGTCGGCCAGTCGGTTTTCTGCAAACCTGCGCAACCAGTCAACACACTGGTTAGCAGAACCAGGGGTAATGCTGTCCGAACTATGCTCATCTAGTTTTCTCCTGAAGGATCGGCTTAGAACCGATTCAGGGAGTAAAGACCGGAGTTTTAATCTCCGCCAGCAATAGGCCATAGCAGTTTTGTCTGCTGATTGGGGGTGATCGTGATTTTTGCGGCAAACGCGCTCTAGGATCGAACTGACGGGCAGGCTAGTCTTGGCAAATCTGATAGAGGAACTTCGATGATTGCCGGTATTTCTTCGCGCACACCGCAGCAGGCGCTGGCTGCCCTGCTCGACCGTTACGCCCCCGCGCGCCTGTTGTTGATAGGCGCCAGCGAATTCCCTGCGCTTGAGGCCTTCAAGCTGGCGCATCCAGACAGCAGTGTGGCGCACGCAGCGCCCGGGGCGTTGCCCGCGGAGCTGGCGGCACGGCGCTTTGACCTGGCGCTGATGGTCGACTGCCTCGAGCACTTGCCCAAGCGTGACGGCCTGAACCTGCTCGGCGGCATTCGCAACCTCAACGCCAGCCGCATCGCGGTGCTGGCCGACTTGCCGGCGAGCGGCTGGCAGGAAACGGATTTTTTCTCCCTGGCTTTGCAAGCCAGCGAACGCTTCCAGCGTGACGAACAGGTGTTGACCCTGTTCACCTATGATCTGCTTGACTACAAACAAGTACCCGACTGGCTCAATTCGCGTTTCTGGGCCAATCCGGAAAATTTCGGGAAATATTGGTGGTAACGCAATGAGTACATCCATTTGCCCTTGCGGCAGCGGCACCCTGCTCGACGCCTGCTGCGGCCATTACCATGCCGGACATCCGGCGCCCTGCGCCGAAGCCCTGATGCGCTCGCGCTACAGCGCCTACGTGCTGGGCCTGATCGATTATCTGGTGGCAACCACCCTGCCCGCCCAGCAGGCCGGGCTCGACCGTCAATCGATCACCGACTGGAGCGCCCAGAGCACCTGGCTGGGCCTTGAAGTCGAGAGCTCCGAAGTCCTCGGCGGCCAGCCGGAGCATGCCTTCGTCACCTTCACCGCCCGCTGGCATGACGGCAGCGGCGAACACAGCCACCGCGAACGCTCGTCGTTCGTGCAGAACGCGGGGCGCTGGTACTTCATCGACCCTACCGTGCAACTGGACATCGGACGCAACGACGCCTGCCCTTGCGCCAGCGGGCACAAATTCAAGAAGTGCTGTTCGGGGTATTTCGGTAGCTGACCCCGATCTGTAGGAGCCGGCTTGCCGGCGAACCATACGATGCGGTATGCCAGCCACGCCGCCTTCGCTGGCAAGCCAGCTCCTACAGGGGAGAAGTACGATGATCACCCAGAGACTCGAACGCTTTCTGCTCACCCTGGCCCTTTGCCTGGGGCTCGGTGGCTGCACGTCCTGGTTCAGCACCGACGAGCCGGACCCCGAGGTACATCTGGTTCGGGTCGAGGTGGTACGGGCCAAGCTGATGGAGCAACGGTTTGTCCTGCATTTTCGCATCGACAACCGCAACGACAGCGAACTGACCGTGCGCGGCCTGGAGTATCGCATCCACTTGGGCGATATCCTGCTGGCCGAAGGCGAGCATGAGCACTGGATCACCGTCAATCCCAAGAGCAGCCGCTTTTACAAGGTGCCGATCCGCACCAACCTGTGGCCCAAGGTCAAGGACCTGGTCAAACAGCTGAAAAACCCCGAGCAGGCCGTTCCGTATCGACTGGAAGGTGAGATGGAAACCGGTTTATTCATCGCCCACTACGTGCACCTGGCGCGTAATGGCGTGATAATCCCCGCCGATCTAATTCCGGAGTAACCTCGATGACCCAGCAACCCCATGTCCATGGCCCAGACTGCAACCACGATCATGATCATCACCAGCATGATCACGACCATGGCCATGTTCACGGCCCGAACTGCGGCCACGCCCACCAGGAGCCGGTGCGCAACGCCTTGAAAGACGTTGGCCGCAACGATCCTTGCCCCTGCGGCAACGGCAAGAAGTTCAAGAAGTGCCACGGCGCTTGATCGACTGATCGGCAGGCGATGCAATGCAGCTCCCATCCTGCCTGGGAGCTGCACGTCAGCACCAGATCAATGACCGAAAACACCCACCTTCTTCGCTTTCTTTTCCGTGCGCTTTTCGATCGCGGATTTCAGCGGTTTTTTCTTCGCTGCTTTCTTTGAATCCATACCTTTGGACATGATGCGTACTCCACTGATTGGGATGTGAGATCAGGTATACACCTATCGCCGCCGGCGTGTTCTTTTATAATCGCAGGCTTTGCACACCGACAGTCCCAGACCATGCCCGACACCCAGTACACCCGGCTCGACGAGCCCTTATGGCCATTGATGAACAAGTTTTATCGCGCCCACCAATCGTCGATGAAAGCGGTCCGTGAGGCACAATTGTGGGTAGCACGGCGCGACGAGATCGTCGGTGCGCTGTGTTTGCGGCCGGTATCGGGAGGGCTTTGGTTGACCGGGCTGTTCGTCGCGCCGACCTGTCGCGAACAGGGAGTCGCCGCCGCGTTGATCGCAGCCGCCACCGGCCACATTGAAAGCCCGGTATGGCTGTTCTGCCATCCGGACTTGCGTGATTTTTATCAGCGTCGTGGTTTTGTCTTCGATCCGCCGATGCCCTACGCCATGGTCGAGCGCCTGAGTCGATACGCGCGCAGCAAGCCGATGATTGCCATGGGCCTGGAGCGGTAGACCGGTCAGTCGTCTGCGTTGGGATCGAGATCCGGGAACATCACTTCGGTAAACCCGAACTTGCTGAAATCGCTGATGCGCGACGGGTACAACCGACCGATCAAGTGATCGCACTCATGCTGCACCACCCGAGCATGAAAGCCCGAAGCGATACGCACGATCGGCTCGCCCTTGGGGTCGACGCCTTCGTAGCGGATATGTTGATAGCGATCCACCGCACCACGCAGCCCAGGCACCGACAGGCACCCTTCGAAACCTTCTTCCAGGGTCGGACTGAGCGGCGTGATCAGCGGATTGATCAGGATGGTCTGTGGCACCGCTTCGGCTTCCGGGTAACGTTCGCTGTGCTCGAAGCCGAAGATCACCAGTTGCAGGTCGACGCCGATCTGTGGCGCGGCCAGGCCGACTCCGCCGACGCTTTCCATGGTCTGGAACATGTCGTCGATCAGTTGCCACAACTCGGGGCTGTCGAACATCTCGGCTGGCACCGGCGGGGCAATGCGCAACAAGCGCTCATCGCCCATTTTCAGAATTTCACGAATCATGGTCAGGTTTCGTCAATGGTCGGTTTCGGTTGTGAATGATCGCGGCCCAGTCCCGATACGTGGTGTTTTTCCTCATGGACGGGGCCATGCTCGCCAGCGACCTTTTCGCCAGGGTCCTTGCCCTCTCGCGACATGTGCTCGATCACCGCATTCATCTCCGCGCCCAGCAGCAACACCGCGGCGGAGATGTAGAAGTACAGCAATAGCACAATGATCGCGCCGATACTGCCATACATGGCGTTGTAGTTGGCGAACTCCTTGACGTACAGACCGAAGCCCAGCGACGCGATGATCCACACCACCACCGCCAGGACCGAGCCGGGCGTGATGAAGCGGAACTCTTGCTTGACGTCAGGCATGACGTAATAGATCAGCGCCACGGCGACCATCAGCAGGATCACGATCACCGGCCAGCGTGCGATGGTCCAGAGGGTGACGATGAAATACTCGAGACCGACTTGCGCCGCGATCCAGCTCATCACCTGCGGGCCGAGCACCATCAGCGCGGCAGCGATCAACAGCATGCCGGCGATGCCGACGGTGTAGATGATCGACAATGGAAAACGTTTCCACGCCGGACGGCCTTCGACCACATCGTAGGCGGCGTTCATGGCACTCATCATCAGCCGCACACCGGCCGAAGCAGTCCACAGGGCAATCACGATACCCACCGACAACAGCCCCCCCTTGGATTGCTGGAGCTGGTCGATCACCGGATTGACCTGCTCAAGCGCTTGGGGCGGCAGCACCAGTTCCGACTGCAGGCGCAGCCAGGAAAAGAAGTCAGGCAGGTGCAGGAAACCGATCAGGGCGATCAGGAAGAGAATGAAGGGGAACAACGAAAACAGCATCTGATAAGCCAGCGCCGAGGCATAGGTCGACATTTCGTCGTCGACGAACTCAGTGACCGTGCGCATGATCACACGGTGCAGGGGCAGACCTCTCATGTCCGGGAATATCATTAGCGTCTCCGTCCGCCGCAAACAAAAGCGAGTAATAATCGTGGCGGCCCTGGGGTCGCTTTCATTCAGTAAAGTCGTCTACCTGGCGACTTTGAAACAATTTCAGCAATCTAGTTCAAGCTGACACAAAAACGGCCATCTGTGGATGGCCGCTCTTGAGTTCAGCAAAGGCCGAATCAAGCCTTGTCGACACCTTTCTTGACGGCATCCTTGGCTTTGCCGACCGCTTGCTGGGCTTCGCCTTTCTTTTCCTGCACCACGCCTTCGGCGCGCATCTTGTCGTTACCGGTGGCCTTGCCGACGCCTTGCTTGACGTTGCCGGCTGCTTCGTTGGCCATGCCTTTTACTTTATCGCCAGTGCTACCCATGGTCTTTCTCCTGTGAACATCTAGGTGAGAAAAGTCGTTACACAAGGTTGACCGGAGGCCTTTGCGCAGAGTTTCATTTATTTTTACCGCGACATTTCATCGATCCGAGCAGGTTGGGCTTTATGTTTACCGGCCAACCCCCGAGAATGCGCAACGTATTCAGGCCCTGGCGCTGAAGATCCAATTTTGTAGGAATGTTATGAAACTCGATAAAAAGCAGGCCATTGCCCGCAGAAACCTGGAACTCGGCGGTGCTGTGCTTGGCGTCAACAACTGCCACTTCACCGAACTGAACCGCAACCGCAACATCTGGTGGTTCGATATCCCGGTGGCGCGCCTGGCCGTGGGTCAGTACGAGTGGATTCACCTGCTGATGCACACGCCAGACACCGACGAATTGCTGCACCTGAAGGTGCCGACCGTGTTCCTGCGCGAGAAGCTCGAAGGCCTGGTGGTGCGCAACGAAGGCAAGCGCAAGGCGGCGTTGAGCCTGGAACTGAGCGCCGACAAGGACTCGTTCCTGCAGGACATGCGCCCGGCGGGCACCAACGTCAATTTCGCGCCGTTCCGCCAATAAAAGAACCCCAACAAAAAGCCCCGCATCTGCGGGGCTTTTTGTTTTACGCGGCGTTCTTCGCCTTGATCTTCTTCAACTCTTCATCGCGCAATTCCCGACGCAGGATCTTGCCGACGTTGGTGGTCGGCAGCGCATCGCGGAACTCCACGGAACGCGGGACCTTGTAGCCGGTGACGTTGGCGCGCATGTGCTCCATCACCTGTTCCTTGGTCAGGGTCACGCCCGGCTTGGCGACGATGAAAATCTTGATCGCCTCCCCCGACTTCTCGTCCGGCACACCGATGGCCGCGCATTGCAGCACGCCCGGCAGGGTCGCCAGCACGTCTTCCAGCTCGTTCGGGTACACGTTGAAACCGGAGACCAGGATCATGTCCTTCTTGCGATCGACAATGCGCATGTAACCATCAGGCTGGATCAGCGCGATGTCACCGGTCTTCAACCAGCCTTCGCTGTCGAGGATTTCATCGGTGGCATCCTGGCGCTGCCAGTAGCCCTTCATGACTTGCGGGCCTTTCACACAGAGCTCGCCGATTTCGCCCATTGGCTGTTCGACGCCGGCATCATCGACGATTTTGCACAGGGTCGACGGCACCGGAATGCCGATGGTGCCGATCTGGATGTTCTGGATCGGATTGACCGTGGCCACCGGGCTGGTTTCAGTCATGCCGTAGCCTTCGCAGATCGCGCAACCGGTGACCGCTTTCCAGCGCTCCGCCGCCGCCAGTTGCAGGGCCATGCCGCCGGACAGGGTGACTTTCAACGCCGAGAAATCCAGCTTGCGAAAGCCTTCGTTGTTGCACAGGGCCACAAACAGGGTGTTGAGGCCGACGAAACCGCTGAACTTCCACTTCGACAGTTCCTTGACCATCGCCGGCAGGTCGCGCGGGTTGCTGATCAGAATGTTGTGGTTGCCGATCAGCATCATCGCCATGCAATGAAAGGTGAACGCATAGATGTGGTACAGCGGCAACGGCGTGATCAGGATCTCGCAACCTTCATTGAGGTTGGAACCCATCAGTGCCTTGCACTGCAGCATGTTCGCCACCAGGTTGCGATGGGTCAGCATCGCTCCCTTGGCCACACCAGTGGTGCCGCCGGTGTATTGCAACACCGCAACGTCGCTGCTGGCGGGGCTGGCTTCAGTCACGGGCTGGCCATGGCCCTTGCTCAACACGTCGTTGAACTTTACGGCTTTTGGCAAGTGGTAGGCCGGCACCATCTTCTTGACGTACTTGATCACGCTGTTGATCAGCAGACGCTTAAGCGGTGGCAACAGGTCGGCCACTTCCGTGACGATGACATGCTTGACCCCGGTCTTGGGCACCACGGTTTCAGCCAGGTGCGCCATATTGGCCAGGCAAACCAGGGCCTTGGCACCGGAATCGTTGAACTGGTGTTCCATTTCCCGCGCGGTGTACAGCGGGTTGGTGTTGACCACGATCAACCCGGCGCGAATGGCACCGAAGACGGCGACCGGGTACTGCAACACGTTAGGCAGTTGCACGGCGATTCGATCGCCGGGCTGCAAATCGGTATGCTGTTGCAGGTACGCGGCAAAGGCACCGGACAGTTCATACAGCTCACCGTAGGTGATGGTCCTGCCCAGGTTGCTGAATGCCGGTTTGTTGGCGAAGCGTTGGCAGGACTGCTTCAACACTGCCTGAATATTCGGGTATTCGTCTGGATTGATGTCGGCAGCAATTCCAGCTGGGTACTTATCCTTCCAAAAGTCTTCGATCATGGAAGCCCACTCCTCAGCAACGCGAATTCAACACCGCATTTGATGCGATTATTATTGGTGTTTGGTTATTGGTGAATCTGGGCTTTCATACAGGCCGAGAAGCACAAAACGCGCCGAGAGTAGCAGCTTTGCCTAGGGTCGCCTAGAGCCAAAAGCGGCCTCTACAGTCACAATTGTGACTCAAGAATACAAACCGGTCATTTTAGAGTAAAAATTCTATAAAGCCCTGAGAGCCTTGTAATTCGGGGGATTCTGCAAAAAAAAACGCAAGCAGGCTCGCTACCACAGGTTCACCACTGAACCTTGTGAGAGCGAGCCTGTTCGCGATCCGCGCTATTCACCCATCAGGCGATATCCCGCAACTCCCGCCGCAGAATCTTGCCCACCGGTGTCATCGGCAACGACTCACGCAAGACAATGTGCTTGGGCACTTTGTACGCCGTGAAGTTTTCCTTGCAGTAGGCTTTCAGTTCTTCAAGGCTGACCCCCGCCTCGCGGGCCACCACGAACAATTTCACCGCCTCGCCCGAACGCTCGTCCGGCACACCGATCACCGCGCAGTTGGCGACCTTCGGGTGAGCCATGACCACGTCTTCGATTTCGTTCGGGTACACGTTGAAACCCGAGACGATGATCATGTCCTTCTTGCGATCGACGATACGCACGAAGCCGTCCGGGTCGATCACCGCGATGTCGCCGGATTTGAACCAGCCCTCGGTATCCAGCACTTCGTTGGTCGCCTCGGGTTTCTGCCAGTAGCCCTTCATGATCTGCGGGCCCTTGATGCACAACTCGCCACGCTCGCCCAAGGGCTGCTCGACGCCCTCGTCGTTGATGACCTTCAGCGTGGTGCCCGGCACCGGCAAGCCCACCGTGCCGATGCGCGACTGGTCGCCATAGGGGTTGGTGCAGGCCACCGGCGAGGTTTCGGTCAGGCCGTAGCCTTCGGTGATGCGGCAACCGGTCATCTGCTCCCAGCGCTCGGCCGTGGCCTTGACCAGCGCGGTGCCGCCGGAGTTGGTGAGCTTGAGGCTGGAGAAGTCCAGGGTCTTGAAGTCCGGGTGATCCATCAGCGCGACGAACAACGTGTTGAGCCCCAGCAGTGCCGAGAACCGCCAGTTTTTCAGCTCCTTGATGAATCCGCCGATGTCCCGGGGATTGGTGATCAGCACGTTGTGATTGCCGGTCACCATCATGCACATGCAATTGGCCGTGAACGCATAGATGTGATACAGCGGCAGCGGTGCGATCATCACCTCCTGGCCTTCGCGCAACAGCGGCCGGCCGTCGGCGCCAAACTGGCCGAGGCAGGCCCGGGCCTGCTGCATGTTGGCCACCAGGTTGCCGTGGGTCAGCATCGCGCCCTTGGCCAGGCCGGTGGTGCCACCGGTGTATTGCAGCACGGCGATGTCATTGAGGTCCGCCTTCAACCCCTTGATGCCCAGGCCTCGGCCCTGGCGCAACGCTGTCTTGAAGGAGATCGCCTGGGGCAAGGAATAGGCCGGGACCATCTTCTTGACCTTGCTCACCATCGTATTGACCAGCCAGCCCTTGGCGGCCGGCATCAGGTCGCCCATCTTCGCTTCGATCAGGTACTGGATATCGGTGTCGGCCAGCACTTCCTGGACTTTCTGCCCGAACATGTTCAGGTACACCAGTGCCCGGGCACCGGAGTCCTTGAACTGGTGACGCATCTCCCGCGCGGTGTACAGCGGGTTGGTGTTGACCACGATCAGCCCGGCACGCAAGGCGCCGAACACGGCGATGGGGTATTGCAGGACGTTGGGCATCTGCACCGCGATGCGATCTCCCGGTACCAGGTCGGTATGGGCCTGCAGGTAACCGGCGAACGCGGCGCTGTAGCGTTCCAGTTCAGCGTAGGTCAGGGTGACGCCCATATTGGTGAATGCCGGGCGATCAGCGAACTTCTTGCAGGAACGCTCGAACACCTCGATGACCGACTTGTATTCAGCGACATCAATGTCCAGGGGTACGCCGGCCGGGCGTTTGTCATTCCAGAAATCAGGTTGCATTGTTCTTGTCCTCTTTACCTGAACCTATCCGGGGCCGCTGATCTGTCATTTCTCAATAACAGACCACGGAGCTTCACGGACACTAGCAGCTATGGCGAATCAGGCAAATATGAGCAAAGGCGTCATAGACCGTGTGAATCTTCCCGCCGTGGCGTGGGCTGATGCCAACGTCGTAATGCGCTATACAATGCAACACCTCGTGCCCCCCTGCATGGAAAGGAATCGCCATGATCCACGATACGTTCTGGCTGACCGCCAGTGACCGCAGCCGGCTCTTCGTCAACCAATGGCTCCCTGCTGGCAGGCTAAAGGCCGTGATCCTGCTGGCCCACGGCATGGCGGAACACAGCGGCCGCTACGCGCGCCTGGCGGAAAGACTTTGCGAGCAGGGTTACGGCGTCTACGCGCCGGACTTGCGTGGACATGGCAAAACTGCCGAAAACGGGACGCTCGGCCATTTCGCCGACAGCGACGGCTGGGCCAAGGTGGTGGGCGACCTGGCGTGCCTCAACCAGCACATCGGCCAGCAGCACACCGGCGTCCCCATCGTGTTGCTGGGACACAGCATGGGCAGCTACATCGCCCAGGCGTATCTGTTGCACCACAGCGCCAGCCTGCACGGGGCCATCCTCAGCGGTTCGAACTTCCAGCCCGTGGCCCTGTATCGCGCAGCCCGCCAGATCGCGCGTATCGAATGCCTGCGCCAGGGCCCCAAGGGCCGCAGCGCCCTGATCGAATGGCTGTCCTTCGGCTCGTTCAACAAAAAATTCAAACCGGCGCGCACCCGCTTCGACTGGCTCAGCCGTGACCCGGCAGAGGTCGACCTGTACGCCAACGACCCGCTGTGTGGCTTTCGCTGCACCAACCAACTGTGGATCGATTTACTCGGCGGCTTGCAGCAAATCAGCAAAGCGTCCAATCTCGCCCAGATTGATCCGGGCCTGCCGTTGCTGGTGATTGGCGGCGAATGTGATCCGGTGAGTGAAGGCAAGCGTCTGAATGATCTGGCCAACGCGCTGCGCGAGGCTGGCAGCCAGAACCTGCAACTGACCGTTTACCCGCAGGCACGGCACGAATTGTTCAACGACATCAACCGCGATGAAGTGACGAGCGACGTGTTGGCCTGGCTCAACCAGACGTTGAGCAACCCGCGACCACACCGAACCGAATAGTTTTTTGTGAATTTTTTAATTCGTCACAGGAATCCAGACACATGACCCAGGTTACCAACACCCCTTACGAAGCCCTCGAAATCGGCCAGACCGCCAGCTTCAGCAAAACCGTCGAGGAGCGCGACATCCAGCTGTTCGCCGCGATGTCCGGCGACCACAACCCGGTGCACCTGGACGCTGAATACGCCGCCAGCACCATGTTCAAGGAGCGTATCGCCCACGGCATGTTCAGCGGCGCGCTGATCAGTGCCGCGGTCGCCTGCGAGCTGCCTGGACCGGGCACCATCTACATCGGTCAGCAGATGAGCTTCCAGAAGCCGGTGAAGATTGGCGACACCCTGACGGTGCGCCTGGAAATCCTCGAGAAGCTGCCGAAGTTTCGTGTGCGCATTGCCACTCGCGTATTCAACCAGCGCGATGAGCTGGTGGTGGATGGCGAGGCAGAGATCCTGGCGCCACGCAAGCAACAGTCGGTGACCTTGACCGAGTTGCCGCCCATCAGCATCGGTTAAGAGTGATCATTCCCACGCTCCGCGTGGGAATGCCTCAACGGACGCTCCGCGTTCGGTTATTGAATGGACGCGGAGCATCCCGGGCTGCATTCCCACGCAGAGCGTGGGAACGATCACTCCTGCACCTGCACACTCGCCGTCATCCCTGCACTCAGGTTGAGCCCTTCGGGCACCTTGTCCAGCTTGATTCGCACCGGAATCCGTTGCGCCAGCCGAACCCAGTTGAACGTCGGCTCGACTTCCGCCAGCAACTGCCCATCCGGCGTGGTGTTGCGGTCGGTAATCCCCCGGCTGATGCTTTCCACCGTCCCCTGCAAGGCATCCCCGGCGCTCATCAACCAGACTTTCACCGGGTCGCCGACGCGAATCCGTGGCAGCTTGGTTTCTTCGAAATACGCCTGCACATAGAAGGTCGAGTCGTCGATCAAGGCCATGACCGACTGCCCGGCATTCACATAGTTGCCCTGGGCCAGGCGCAGGTTGGTGATGTGCCCGTTGCGCGGGGCGTGGACCTGGCTGCGATCCAGGTTGATTTGCGCGGCCTTGGCTTCGGCCTGGGCTTCACGCAATTCACCCCGGGCGATACCGGCGTTGATCTGCGCGTTTTCCCGCAGCTCGGCACTGATCGCCTGCGGCCCGAGGCTGGCGCGTCGGCTGGCTTCGCGCTCGCGTAGATTGAGTTGCTGCTGGCGCGTCTGCACCACCGCCTGGGCCTTCTCCAGCGCGGCCTCGAAGCGGTCGCGGTCGATGCTCAGCAACAGATCGCCAGCCTTGACCTCTTGGTTGTCGTAAGCCTTGAGCTCACGCACCCACCCCGACACATCCGGGGAAATCACCACCACATCGGCGCGGATGCGCGCGTCGCGGGTCCAGGGGGTCAGCATGTAGTACTGCCACAAATGGATGCCGGCAAAAATCGCCACGGCCACCAGGCACAGGGTGACGGCGACACGTACGGGGGTACGCATGTTCAACTCCTTATAAAGGTCCGAGGACGACGGTGATCACGGTCAATACACAGACGTACAAGGCACAATCGAATAACGCTTCATGCCAGATCCAGCGGCTCACCGGGGTCAGGCGCAACAACAGGCGCAAGGCGCCAGTCACCAGCAGTGCCAGCACCAGGTAAATCAGGAACGGACTGAGCAGCACGCCGCCCACCGACCACTCACGCAAGCCCATGAAGTTCCTCCTGCTGGCGGCACCAGGCACGCCAGCTGTTTTGCAATTGCAGCACCGCGCCCTGGGCCAGCTTCACCGCATCGCTGGGGGGCAACACGTACAGGGTTTGCAGCAACGCTTCGCTGGGTTCGGCCAAGGCCTCGGCGCGACTGCCCGCCGGACCTTGGCGCAGGACATTTTCCAGATCGTCGAGATACCGCCGCTGTGGTGCCGTGACCGGTACCTGCGCCACCGCCAGACTCAAGCGCAGATGCAGCAATTCGTCGCCGATGTCCAGGCCGAGCAAGCCGTCGTCCCAACGACTGCGGGCCGGTTCCGGCAGCTCCGGATAGTGCCGGGCCAGCTGCAGCAAACGGTCGGCCATGCGCCCGCCGAACCAGCTTTCGGCGCCGGCCAGGTTGCGCCTTGTCAGGCGTACCAGGTCGTCAAGCGTAGCCGCCAGCAGACGTCGACCATGCCAGGTCGGGTTGCGCAGGATCAGCAAATGGAACGCCAACACCGCCGCACCAACGCCGATCACCATGGCCTGGGCGCTGTTGAAGAAGGTCGCGACGTCGAACTGCATCTGGTTCAGCGGTGCCACGAGCACAATGAAATGCAGGCAGAACGAAGTGGCCGTGGCGCCAATCTGCGGCTTGGCCATGCCCAGCGCGCCGAAAAACAGCGGCACCCCCATGCCCAGGCAGAGCATGGCGAAACTGCTCCATTGCGGCAGCAGAATCTGCCCGACGATAAACGCCGCCGGAATGGCCAGGAAAATACCCCGCATGAAACTCATGCCGATCTGCGCACCGTTCTCACGACTGGCAAACAAGCTGCAGACCACGCAGGTCAACACCAGGGCACCGGCCGCGGCGGGCCAGGCGGTGGCCAGCCAGAAGCACGACACCACCAGGAAAGCCAAGGCGCTGCGGGCACCGAAGACCAGGGCCAGGGACAGATCGCGATGCGGTGCCAGGGTTCTTGGCGGGTCGAGTGTTTCACTGCCCTGCTCCACCGCTTTCAACGCCGCGTTCGCCGCCATGGCGGTATCCATCAACAAGGTGAAACGGACCAGGCAGTAGCTCTGCGCAGAACTGATGTGCGGATCATGGGAGGCATCGAGCAACCGCGGGCGCAAGGCTTGCAGGGTCGCGCCATCGGCACTGCCCAGCGCCTCCTGCACCTCGTTCATCCACGGCAATAATTGCTCGGACTCCTGGGGCTCCAACTGCTTCCACTGCCGGCGCACCGAACGGGCAATGCGCAACAGCATCAACAGTTTCTGGCTCAGGCCGCTGATGGCCCGCGCGCGCTGTCGGCCTCGGCCGCCTTCGAACCAGGCGTGTTCACGCTGGGCGTCCACCGCGACGATTCTACCGAGAATTTCCAACAAGCCCTTGCGCGCCTGACCATCGCCGGCCAGTGTCGCCCGCGCGGCATTGATGCCGCTTTGCCAGGCTGCCCGGGCCTGGTCCGCCAACTGGCGTTCGACCCGCAGGGGCCAGAGCAAGGCACTGCTGGCCGTGGCGCAGATAATCCCCAGGCTGATTTCCGTGCATCGCGCCACCGCCTGATCGAACACTGTCAGTGGATGATTGATGGCCGGCAAGGCAATGATCGCCACCGTGTAGCCGGCCAGCACAAATGAATAGGACCAGGCGCTGCGCAACAACGTTGAACTGGCGGTACACAGCCCCAGCCACAACGCCAGGGCTAACAGGAATAGCCAGGGTGTCTGGGCGAAGACGCCCATGAACACCACCGACATGATGGTCCCGACCAGTGTGCCCAGCAGCCGTGCCAGGCCTTTTTGCAGGACCATCCCGGACAACGGCTGGGCCACGATGAAAGCTGTCATCAACGCCCATGCCGGCTGCTCCAGGCCCCAGCGCAACGCGAGCCACAGCGCAACGCCCCCGCCGATCAGGGTCTTGATCGCGAATTGCACGGCGCGACGGTCAGGCGCGAACAAAGCCTGCAGGGTGATAGGCACGAATTGGACTCTTGATAAGACGGTTTAACGATAGACGGCTTACGCCGGGCAACTTGAAAAAACAAATTATTAGCTAGCTATCTATCTCCCGTCCAGCAGTAAATCCCCGGCACAAAAAAACGCCAGGCTGGCTGGCGTTTTTGACAGCTAACGAACGCTTAAGAGCGTGCGCGAGCCTGGTTACGCAGGGCTTTTACCTGATCGTGATTGCGCTGTACGCCGTGGTACTGACGCTCAACGACATCGCGAATGCCCACCAGGTTGTGCTTGTTGATCTTTTCCATGGCGTCTCTGTAAGCCTTCATCGCATGGTCTTCACCACGCTCGGCTTCGTTCAGTACAGCCTCTTCGTCCTTGCCGGTGAACATCGACTTCACGTCGACCCAGCGACGGTGCAGATCACCGCTGACACTGGTGGACGTTTCCGGATCGCCACCCATCGAGCGAACAAGGCCCTGCAATTCAGCAGCCGCGCTTGCGCAATCGGCCGAACGTTGCACGAACAAGGTTTTGAGTTCAGGGTGCTTGATGTCTTCAGCGCAAGTCTTGAACCCTTCCTGACCGTCCTTGCAGGTTTCGATCAGGTCGTTGAGTACAGAAATCGCTTCTTTATTCATGTCGGTCATTTTCAATTCCTCGCGGGTTGATGAAAGATGCAATAGGTATTGCACTGGTCATGCCAGCTTGGAATTCATTATTAATTCGTTATTTTTCAATAACTTATACTTTAGGCAAAAATCTGTATCCGTTTTATTTGCATGATCTGTCATTTGGCCTGCATGCAGAATGCCTGTATTTTCCAGACTGATTGATTCAAGACGGCCGATTGATGAACCCTGAAAAGCTCGAACTATTGATTACCCGCCAGATGCCCTTCGGCAAATACAAGGGGCGAATCATCGCCGACCTGCCAGGTCCCTACCTCAACTGGTTCGCCCGGGAGGGTTTTCCCCACGGCGAGTTGGGCGGGTTACTGGCCCTGATGCAGGAAATCGATCACAACGGCTTGTCCGAGCTGCTCGAACCCTTGCGCGCCAAACACGGCAAACCTGCACCCCGTCATTGAACGAGTAACCCATGCCCGATAACACCCGCCGCGCCCGTGATGAAGCCTTCTGGCGCACCTTCGCCGACCGCTACGCTGTCCAGCCTGGCCCGACCAACCTGGAAAACGGTTACTTCGGGCGCATGTCGCGCACGGTGGTCGAGGAATATCAACGCAACATCGAGCTGATCAACCGCAGCAACTCGGTCTACGTGCGCCAGCGTTTCGAACAGGGCGAGAGCCAGAAGATCAGCGCGCTGGTGGCCGGGTTGATCGACGTTGTCGCAGAAAGCGTCGCCCTCACCCGCAACGCGACGGACGGATTGCAATCGTTGATCCGCAACTACAACCTTTTACAACCGGGTGACCAGGTGCTGTTCAGCGATCTGGAATACGACACGGTCAAGAGCGCCATGCGCTGGCTGGCGCGCTACCGCGGCGTTGAAGTCATCGAGATCGAACACCGGCATCCCGCCAGTTTCGACAGCCTGCTGGGCACCTACCGCGAAGCCTTCAAGCGTTACCCGCGACTCAAGCTGATGGCCCTGACCCACGTCACCCACCGCACTGGCCTGGTGATGCCGGTCCAGGCGATTGCCGGCGCCGCCAGGGAACACGGCATCGACGTGATCCTCGACGGTGCCCATGCGCTGGGTCAGTTCGAGTTCGACCTCAAAGAGCTGGGCATCGACTTCGCCGCCTATAACCTGCACAAGTGGATCGGTGCGCCGCTGACCCTGGGCTTCATCCATATCGCTCCAGAGCGCCTTGCCGACATCGACCCGGACATGGGCGAAATGCATTTCCCGGTCACCGACATCCGCGCCCGCACGCCGCACAGCACGCCGAACATACCGGCCTTGCTGACCCTGCCGCTGGTCATCGAGGAACATCATGCGATGGGCGGATCCGCCGCCAAGGGTGCGCGACTCAATTACTTGCGCAACCTGTGGGTGAAGCCTGCACGCGAGCTGCCGGGCATCGAAGTCATGACGCCGGATGACCCACGGTTGTACTGCGGCATCACCTCGATGCGCTTTAACGCACACGCCGACCAACAGCCGCTGGTCGAACGCCTGCTCAACGACTACAACCTGTTCACCGTAGTGCGCAGCGGTGCGGCCTGTGGGCCGTGTATCCGTATCACGCCGGGGCTGACGACTACGGCGGCGGATATGATGGTGTTGACGTCGGCGTTGACGGAATTGCGCTGAGATTACTGTGGGAGCGAGCCTGCAGCATAGAATCTCCCACACGTTTTTTTGCGGGCAAAAAAAAACGGTGCACCGACCAAGCGCACCGTAAAGCCGTAAAGCACACAACGAAGTGTCAGTTGAAGCGGATCAGTCCAGCAGCGCCAAAGCCTCGGCGGTGCATTCCTGAATGCGGGACCAGTCGCCGTTCTTGATCCACTCCGGATCAAGCATCCAGCTACCGCCCACGCACATGACGTTTTTCAATGCCATGTAGCTCTTGATGTTAGCCGGACCCACGCCGCCGGTTGGGCAGAATTTCACTTCGCCGAACGGGCCACCCAGGGCCTTGATGGCCGCGACGCCGCCGCTGACTTCCGCCGGGAACAGCTTGAAGCGGCGATAGCCCAGGCCGTAGCCTTCCATGATGCCCGAGGCATTGCTGATGCCTGGCAACAGTGGAATCGGGCTGGCGACGCTGGCTTCGAGCAGGTCACGGGTGATGCCTGGCGTGACGATGAACTGCGAGCCCGCTGCTTCCGCTGCCGCCAGCATGTGCCGATCCAGCACGGTGCCGGCACCGGTCACCAGCTCCGGACGCTGTTCACGCAGGACCTGGATAGCCTTGAGGCCGAACTGCGAACGCAGGGTGACTTCCAGGGCGGTCAGGCCACCGGCGGCGAGGGCGTCGGCCAGCGGCAGGATGTCCTGCTCGCGAGCAATGGTAATGACCGGCAGGATCCGCGCCTTGGCGCAGAGGCTGTCGATCAGGGCAACTTTGTCCGCCATGGAAACGGTCGGGGATGGGTTTGTCATAGCGGCTGTTCCTTGGCTCATGGGCACCAGTAAATCTCTAACGTGGGTTGCAGAAAGGCGCGAATCGGCAATGCGGCGACATCATCACCGGCCAGTGCCTCATCGAGGGTGGTCAGCTTGGACTGACCGGAAATCGACAGGATCTTGTGTTTGGCCGAAGCCAGCAGCGCACGGCTCATGGTCAGGCGCTGACGCGGCACGGTTGGCGCCAGCATCGGGTAGCAGCGCCGGCTGCCGTCCGCCTGCAGGGCTTCGGCCAGGTTCGGACTGCCGGGGAACAGCGACGCCGTGTGGCCATCGTCACCCATGCCCAGCACCAGCACGTCAATCACCGGCAGCTCGGACAGCAAGCGGTCGGCGTGATCGGCGGCTTGTTCAAGGTTGGCGCTGGCGCTGTACAAACTCAGGAACTGAGCCTTGGCCGCCGGCCCCTGCAACAGGTATTTCTTCAGCAAACCGGCATTGCTGTCGGCGTGCTCGACCGGCACCCAGCGCTCATCGGCCAGGCTGACCACCACGTTCGACCAGTCCAGCGGCTGTTTGGCCAGATGCTGGAAAAAAGCCACTGGGCTGCGGCCACCGGAGACCACCAGGGTCGCCGTGCCTTGGGCTTCAATGGCATCACCCAAGTGCTTGGCCACATTCAGCGCCAGGCTTTCGGCCAGCAGCACCGGGCTCTTGAACGCATGCCCGCTGACGCCCTGGGGCAGTTTCAAATCAGATATCGCCATACCACGACCTCCCGTCCCGCGTGATCAGAGCAATGGAGCTCATCGGCCCCCAGGACCCGGCCGCGTACGGCTTGGGCGCATCACCGGATTTTTTCCACCCGGCGATCAACTGGTCACACCACTTCCACGCGGCTTCGATTTCATCTTTACGGACAAACAGGTTCTGATTGCCGCGCATCACTTCCAGCAACAACCGCTCGTAGGCATCGGGAATCCGTGCGCTGCGCCAGGTGTCGGAAAAATTCAGCTGCAACGGACCGCTGCGCAGCTGCATGCCCTTGTCCAGGCCTTGTTCCTTGGTCATCACGCGCAAGGAAATGCCTTCGTCCGGTTGCAGGCGGATAATCAGCTTGTTGCTGATCTGCAGGCGCTGCTCGGGAGCGAAAATGTAGTGCGACGGTTCCTTGAAGTGGATGACGATCTGCGACAGTTTCTGCGGCATGCGCTTGCCGGTACGCAGGTAAAACGGCACGCCGGCCCAGCGCCAGTTGCGAATGTCGGCACGCAGGGCGACGAAGGTTTCAGTGTCGCTCTGGGTGTTGGAATTGGGTTCTTCCAGGTAACCGGGTACCGGTTTGCCTTCGCTGTAGCCGGCGATGTACTGGCCGCGCACCACTTGGGTGGTCAGGCCTTCCGGGCTGATCGGTGCCAGCGCCTTGAGCACTTTGACTTTCTCGTCGCGGATGCTGTCGGCGGACAGGTCGGCCGGCGGGTCCATGGCGATCAGGCAGAGCAGCTGCAGCAGGTGATTCTGGATCATGTCCCGCAGTTGGCCGGCCTTGTCGAAGTAACCCCAGCGGCCTTCGATACCGACCTTCTCGGCCACAGTGATTTCCACGTGGGAGATGTAGTTCTGGTTCCACTGGGTTTCGAACAGGCTGTTGGCAAAACGCAGGGCGATCAGGTTCTGGACGGTCTCTTTACCCAGGTAGTGGTCGATGCGATAGGTGCGGTTCTCCGGGAAGAACTGCGCCACGGCGTCATTGACCTTGCGCGAGGATTCCAGGTCCGAACCGATGGGTTTTTCCAGCACCACGCGGGTGTTTTCCGCCAGGCCGACCTTGGCCAGGTTTTCGCAAATCGCGCCGTAGACCGCTGCCGGCGTGGCGAAATAGGCAATGACCCGTTGTGCGCTGCCGGCTGCTTCAGCCAGGGCCACGTAGTCTTCGGACTTGAGGAAATCGACGTGCAGGTAGCTCAGGCGTGCGAGGAAGCGCTCGAGCACGGCTTCGTCCAGCTCCTTGGCACCCACGTAGCGGCGCAGTTCGGACGTGATGAACGCCAGGTGCTCCTGCTCGCTGCCAGGCTCCCGGGCCAGCGCGATGATCCGCGTGTCCTCGTGCAAGAGGCCTGCGCCATCGAGTTGATAGAGGGCAGGAAACAACTTTCGCAGGGCCAGATCGCCCAGGGCGCCGAACAAGGCGAAGGTGCACGGTTCAACCGTAATCGAAGGCATGATGTTTGTTCTTTTATCAAGTTAAGCTACAAATACCTTTTTTCAAGGCATCACTCAAGGGAAAATGTAGTAATAACCACAACATTTTCGCAAAATACAGATTCCGTGTGGTGGTCGGTCGGAGCCATCAGTAGGATAGGCCACCGTTACGGGCCTCACCAAAGGCCCTTTTTGCATTAGCCGCGCGCTTATCGGCGCAGGTGTAAAGGATACTTATATGGACCGCGTGCGAAATTTGCTGGAGCAAATCCAGAGTCGCCTTGAAGAGCTGAACAAGGCCGAACGCAAAGTGGCCGAGGTGATCCTGCTCAATCCACAGCAGGCCACCCGCTTCAGCATCGCCGCCCTCGCCCAGGCGGCGTCCGTCAGCGAACCGACGGTCAACCGTTTCTGCCGTTCGTTCGGCGTCAGCGGTTACCCCGAGCTCAAGCTTCAGTTGGCCCAAAGCCTGGCCAGTGGCGCGGCCTATGTCAGCCGTGCGGTCGAGGCTGATGACAATCCTGAAGCCTATACCAAGAAGATTTTCGGCAGCGCCATCGCCTCCCTGGACAGTGCCCTGCAGGCGCTGGACCCGAACCTGATCAGCCGCGCCGTCGACCTGTTGATCCAGGCCCGGCAGATCCACTTCTTCGGCCTCGGCGCCTCGGCCCCGGTGGCGCTGGACGCACAGCACAAGTTCTTCCGCTTCAACCTGGCCGTGACCGCCCATGCCGATGTGCTCATGCAGCGCATGATTGCCTCGGTGGCGCACACGGGCGAGTTGTTCGTGATCATTTCCTACACCGGCCGCACCCGCGAACTGGTGGAAGTGGCGCGCATCGCTCGGGAAAACGGCGCTTCGGTGCTGGGCCTGACTGCCGAGAACTCGCCCCTGGCCAAGGCCAGTACCTTGAGCCTGAACATCCCGCTGCCGGAAGACACTGACATCTACATGCCGATGACTTCGCGGATCATTCAGCTGACCGTGCTGGACGTGCTCGCCACAGGCATGACCTTGCGTCGCGGAGTGGATTTCCAGCCGCATTTGCGCAAGATCAAGGAGAGCTTGAATGCCAGCCGGTATCCGGTAGGTGACGAGTTCAATTAGATCTCTATTGCCGGACCTGGCCTCATCGCTGGCAAGCCCGCTCCTACAGGTTCAGCGTCGGTCGCAGTTTTTGTGCCCGACATGGACACTGTAGGAGCTGGCTTGCCAGCGAAGGGGCCAGCCCGGACACCCCAAGATCCAGAGCTAAACCCCCACTCGCGCCTGCAAACTCAAATGCGCCCGCTCTCCCGGCTTCAGGCACAGGCTATCGGTGCCACCACTCGCAGCCTCCACGCAAACGAATTCGGATATCTCGTTCCAGCTCACGCCCAACAGTGGCCGTGAGCCCGGATGCCAGACTACGGTGTCGGCGCTGGCGCCCGTATCGATGCACAACGCCCGCTCCCAGGCGTGATCGTTGAGCTGCAATTCGCCGTCATGCTGGAACACCCGCTGGCAGCCGCCGTCGACGCGCAACTCGCCTTCCTGCTGGCAAACCTGCCGGTTCAACTGGTCGTAACCTTGCGCACCATCGAGCCCAGACAGCGCTACCTCACCGACGTCACCAATACGCCAGTAAGCGTGCAAAGCCTGGCTCAACTGGCACGGCATGTCGTCCTGATGCTCGGTGCTCAGGCGCAGATCCATGCGCTCACCCAGGAGCGCGTGCAGGTCTACCTGCCAGTCGCACAGCTCCAGCTGCCAATGCAGGCGCACGCCATCGTCATCGCTACGGCTGTCGATCAATTTCCAGTCGAGCAAACGCGCCCACCCGTGGGACGGCCAGGCGTTTTCGCTCGGATGACGGCCGTACCATGGCCAGCACACCGGCACGCCACCGCGAATGGCCCCGACCTGCGGCCACTTCGCCGCGCACCACAGCCAGGGTTTCTGGCCCTTGGGCTGAAAGTGCAGCAACTGCGCGCCCTGGCGACTGAACACCGCCTGACACAGCGGATGATCGATCACCAACACGTCGCGCTTCTGATAGCGCTCCCACGCAAACACCGGCCGTTCACGCAAGGATTTGAAGAAGCGTTGTAGCGGATGCTCAAGCATGTGCCACGGTCCTGAAAATCATCTGTTACCGGGGTGCGCGGCCCGCAAAAAAAAGCGGACAGCCATGGCCGTCCGCAAAATGCGCACAGGGAGAGGAGCTTATCGCAGTCGCGTTAGAACACCGACTGAATTTTCAGGCCGGCGACCAAAGCGTCATCGACTTCATCCACGCCACCTGGGTGAGTGATGTACTGCAGGTTGGGACGCACGGTCAGCCAGTTGGTCACGTGGAAGCCGTAGTTGAGTTCGTAGTTGTATTCGGTGTCGCGCAGCGGCGAGAACAGCGGATCGTTGTAGTCGCTGACGCCATTGGAGGCGTTGACCAATTGGGCGTTTTTCTTCACGTCGTCGTTGACATGGATACGGGCGAAACCGATCCCCATGTCATCTTTCGGACGCGCATCGAACGGGCCTTTGTACACAAACATCAGCGACTGGTAGTTGTCGACGATGTTGGTGTCCTTGTCGTGGAACGTGGCGTTGGCGGCGATGTTCAGACCGCGGGTGGCATCACCGTTGTGGCTGGTGAGTTGCTGTTGCGCCACGAACCAGTAGCCGTGCTTGCTGCTGTGGCTGCGATAGGCGTTACCGCTGGTGGCCGCATTGTTGCCGTTGTCGTCTTCAAGGACATCGTCGGCGCTGGCCGTGCTTTTGTAGTAACCGACACGGTATTCGCCCGGCAGTTTGTTGGGGTTAGGCAACCAGACCAACTCCACCGGCAGCACGGTGCCTTCGGTACCGCTACCGCTAAGCTTGAAGCCGTTGCCGTGCTCCAGTTGGCTCGGGTTCTGGTTGTACGCACCAATCTGCGCATACCACTCAGGCGAGAAGTTGTACTTCACGCGGATCGCGGCCTGGCTGACCGGCCAGTTGTACCAGATGTTGGTGGCCCAGTTGCCCACCTGGGAGCCGCAGAACGCCAGGTTCTGGAATTCGCACGGGAAGGTGTTGAAGTCTTCACCTTCACCGAAGTAACCGGCCTTGATGTCGAGCTTGTTGTCGAAGAACTGGTGCTTGATCCACAGTTGGGTCAGCCGGACCATGTGCCCACGGCCGTAGACTTCCTGGGAGGAGCTCAACGTGCCGGCACGCGGGTCGCCGATACGATCATTGGAGATGTTCTCGCCGTTACGGTTGGTGAGCTGGATCTTGGCCTGGGTGTTGTCCCAGCCGAACAGTTTCTCCAGGTCCAGTGCCGCGCCCAGGCCAAACTGGTCGCTGTAGCGAGCGGTCTTGTCATCGTTGAAGCCGCCGTGGAGGTTACCGCCCACTTCACCGACGTAGTCCATCTTGATGTCGATGCCCTGCTCGATCAGCTTGGTCCGCTCGCCACCCCAGTCGCCCGTCATCCACTCCGAATCCGGGCTAAACGCTTCAGCCGCGTGCACGCTACCGGCCAGGCTCAGCGCAGCAATCGCTGACAACCGGCAGATTCGCTGAGCGTTGTTGTTCTTTTTCATCCCTACATCCTCGTCTTATTGTTATTAACTTTTGTTTTTCTAACGCGGTTACGACGGTTACCCCCTGTAGGAGCTGGCTTGCCAGCGAAGCAGGCGACGCGGCGTATCAGGCACACCGCCTTCGCCGGCAAGCCGGCTCCTACAATGATCTTCAGCGGCCTTTGAACTGGGCTACGTTGGCGCTGTGTGATTCGGTTTTCGGCGCGCCAGCCACCCCCAGGCGCTCCCCGGTCTTGGCATCGAACAGCAGCACTTTCGCCGGATCGAATTGCAACGTCAGGGTCTCGCCCACTTGCGGCGCCACGTCCGGCGCCAGGCGGCAGCAGACCTTGGTGTCGTTGAGATTGACGAACACCAGGGTGTCCGGCCCCGTCGGCTCGGTGACCTGCACTTCGGCGCGAATGCTCGGCAGGCCGTTGGGTTCGCCATTGGCCAGCACGATCTGTTCCGGACGCATGCCGAGGATCACTTCGCGGTCTTCAAGGCCTGCGTCCTGCATGCCCAGCGGCAGCTCGCAACGGGCCTGGCCGCTGTCGAGCAGCGCCAGCAGGCGACCGTCCTTGCGCTGCAGGCGCAGGGGGATGAAGTTCATCGGCGGCGAGCCGATGAAGCTCGCCACGAACAGGTTGGCCGGGTTGTTGTAGATGTCCTTCGGCGTGCCGAACTGCTGGATGATCCCGTCCTTCATCACCGCCACCTTGTCGCCCAGGGTCATGGCTTCGATCTGGTCGTGGGTCACGTAGACCGTGGTGGTTTTCAGGCGCTGGTGCATCAGTTTCATTTCGGTGCGCATCTCGACCCGCAGCTTGGCGTCGAGGTTGGACAGCGGTTCGTCGAACAGATAGATCTTCGGCCGCCGCGCCAGCGCACGGCCCATCGCCACGCGCTGTTGCTGGCCACCGGAGAGTTGCCCGGGCTTGCGGCCGAGCAGGTGTTCGATCTGCAGCAACTTGGACACCCGGGCGACTTCTTCGTCGATTTCGGCGGTCGGCATTTTGCGGATCTTCAGGCCGAAGGCGATGTTGTCGCGCACGCTCATGGTCGGGTACAGCGCGTAGGACTGGAACACCATGGCGATGTCGCGATCTTTCGGGCTCATGCCGCTGATGTCGGCGTCGTCCACCAGGATCGCCCCGCCGCTGATGGTTTCCAAGCCGGCGATGCAGTTCATCAGCGTGGATTTACCGCAGCCCGAGGGGCCGACCAGGATCAGGAATTCCCCATCATCGATCTTCAACTCGATGTTTTTCAGGGTGTCCGGCAAACCGGCGCCGTAAGTCTTGTTGACGTTGCGTAATTCGAGAGTTGCCATCTTCTACCCCTTGACCGCGCCGGACGTCAGCCCACGCAGGAAATACTTGCCAGCGAATATGTAGACCAGCAGTGTCGGCAGCCCGGCGATCATCGCGGCGGCCATATCAACGTTGTATTCCTTGGCCCCGGTGCTGGTGTTGACCAGGTTGTTCAGGGCCACGGTAATTGGCTGGGCATCGCCACTGGCGAAGACCACGCCGAACAGGAAGTCATTCCAGATCTGGGTGAACTGCCAGATCAGGCAGACCATCACGATCGGGATCGACATCGGCAGCAGGATCTTCCAGAAGATCGTGAAGAAGCCCGCGCCATCGAGCCGCGCGGCCTTCACCAGCGCATCCGGAATGCTCACGTAGTAGTTGCGGAAGAACAGCGTGGTGAACGCCAGGCCATAGACCACGTGCACCAGCACCAGGCCGGTCGTGGTGTTGGCCAGGCCGAACTTGCCGAGGGTGAACGAGGCCGGTAACAGCACGGTCTGGAACGGCAGGAAGCAACCGAACAGCAGCAGGCCGAAGAACAGTTGCGAGCCACGGAAGCGCCACATCGACAGCACATAGCCGTTCATTGCACCGATAAACGTGGAGATCAGAACCGCTGGCACGGTGATCTTCACCGAGTTCCAGAAGTAGCCGCCGACCACGTCCCAGGCCTTGATCCAGCCGATGCCGTCAATCACGGTCGGCCAACTCAGCAGGTTGCCGGTGCGGATGTCTTCCGGAGATTTGAAACTGGTCAGCAGCATCACGATCAGCGGGATCAGGTACACCGCCGCTGCCAACAGGAGGGTGGCGTAGATCGCCACGCGGCTGAAGCTCAGGGTTGGTTTGCCGAGTTGATTAGTCATGGCGTTTGCCTCGCAGCTCGGAGTACAGGTACGGCACGAGAATGGTCAGCACGGCGCCGAGCATCAGCATGGCGCTGGCCGAACCGATGCCCATCTGGCCACGGCTGAAGGTGAAGGAGTACATGAACATTGCCGGCAGGTCGGACGAATAACCGGGACCGCCCGCGGTCATCGCCGCCACCAGGTCGAAGCTCTTGATCGCGATGTGCGCGAGGATCATGAAGGCGCTGAAGAACACCGGGCGCAAGCTCGGCAGCACGATCTTGAGGTAGATGGTCGGCAGGCTCGCACCGTCGACTTGCGCGGCACGGATGATCGACTGATCGACACCGCGCAGGCCGGCGAGGAACATCGCCATGACAAACCCCGAGGCTTGCCACACGGCGGCGATCACCAGGCAGTAGACCACGCGATCCTGATCCACCAGCCAGTCCAGACGAAAGCCTTCCCAGCCCCAGTCACGCAGCATCTTGTCCAGGCCCAGGCCGGGGTTGAGCAGCCACTTCCACGCGGTACCGGTGACGATCATCGACAGTGCCATCGGGTACAGGTAGACGGTGCGAATGAAGCCTTCCTTGCGAATGCGCTGGTCCAGCAGCACGGCGAGGAACACGCCCAGCACCAGGCTGATGCCGATGAACATGCCGCCGAACAGCGCCAGGTTCTTGCTCGCGACCCACCAGCGGTCGTTGTCCATCAGGCGCATGTATTGCTGCAGGCCGACCCACTTGTAGCTCGGCATGAAGCTGGAATTGGTGAAGGACAGTATGAATGTCCAGATGATGTAACCGTAGAAGCCAACCAACACGATCAGCATGCTCGGCGCGAGTACCAACTTGGGTAACCAGCGTTGCAGCGCATCGAACGGTGAGGCTTTGCTGAAAACCGCCACAGAGCTCATCGGGATAATCCAGTGAAGAGAATTGAGTCGACACGGTGATCCCCTGTGGGAGCGGGCTTGCTCGCGAATGCGGACTGACATTCAACATCAATGTCGATTGATACACCGCTTTCGCCAGCAAGCCCGATCCCACATGGGGTCAGGCTGTGTCAGGAGTTATTGGGCTGCTTTGACCGCCGACGCCAGTTGGGCGCTGGCCTTGGCCGGGTCTGCGTCCTTGTCGTTCATGAAGTTGGTGACCACGTCGAAGATCGCGCCCTGAACGGCCAGGGAGGTGGCCATGTTGTGCGCCATGCTCGGTTGCAGGCCGCCGGTCTTGTCGTCCGCCAGGAAGTCCTTGGCCGCGGTTTGCGCGCAGGAATCGAAGCCGAGCTTGTCCATCTCGTTCAGCATGTCGGTGCGTACCGGGATCGAACCCTTGTTGATGCTGAAGACTTTCTGGAAGTCGGTACCCAAGGCGACCTTGGCCAGGTCTTGCTGGGCAGCGATGTCACCCTTGCGATCGGCTTTCAACTTGAACACCGCCAGGGAGTCGATGTTGTAGGTGAAGGCTTTTTCGGTGCCCGGGAACGCCACGCACTGGTAGTCCTTGCCGGCGACTTTCTTCGCCGCGGTCCACTCGCTTTTCGCCCAGTCGCCCATCATCTGCATGCCGGCCTTGCCGTTGATGACGTCGGCGGCGGCGATGTTCCAGTCACGACCGGCGCGGTTCGGGTCCATGTAGCCGGTGATCTTTTTCAGCTCGGCGAACGACTTGGTCATTTCCGGCCCGGAGAGGGTTTTCTGGTCCAGGTCGACCAGGGCTTTCTTGTAACCGTCAGCGCCCATGACCGACAGCACTACGTCTTCGAAGACGGTGCTGTCCTGCCAAGGCTGGCCGCCGTGGGCAAGCGCGATGAAGCCTGCTGCCTTGAGCTTGTCGCCAGCGGCATAAAATTCTTCGAGGGTGGTCGGGGCCTTGTCGATCCCGGCTTTCTTGAACACTTCAGGGTTGATCCACAGCCAGTTGACGCGGTGGATGTTCACCGGCACGGCCACGTAGTCGCCCTCGTACTTCACGGTGTCGGAGACTTTTTTCGACAGCAGGCCATCCCAGTTTTCCGACTTGGCGACTTCTGTCAGCGTGTCGGTGGCGAGCAAGCCCGTGCTGCCCCACTCCTGGATGTCCGGTCCTTTGATTTGCGCGACGCCCGGCGGGTTACCCGCCACGGCGCGGCTCTTGAGTACGGTCATGGCCGTGGAACCGCCACCACCGGCGACTGCGCCGTCCTTCCAGGTGAAACCGTCTTTTTCGACTTGAGCCTTGAGCACATCGACCGCTGCTTTCTCACCACCCGAGGTCCACCAGTGAACGACTTCCACGGAACCTTTGGATTCGGCGGCAAGCACACTGAGAGGAAGCGCAGACAGGGAGGCGAGAGAAATGACAGTAGCGAGGCGAGAAATCGCATTCATCGAGAAGTACCTTTCTTGTTGTTATGCATGCAAGTCTGGTGCTTGCGCTGCAGAAGATTTTAAACAGGGGACGGCCCTTCGCAGGTAACGAAGGGACGCGCGAATGTCACCGCATGGTTACATAGAACCGCTCTGGGACGACGCCGCCAGCGCACTGGCCATGCTCGGCGCCAGCGGCAGGCGCGGGATCAGCAGCGCTTGCCAGGCATGATAGAGGTCGGGTTTGCCGGCCCAGATATCGCCGCTCGGGCGGTTCAACGGGTCGAGTTCGTGGTGCCAGCTGCCGTTTTCGCGGTCGATGAAATGACTGTCGCAGAATTCCCAGAACTGTCGGTACCAGTGTTCGTATTGCTCATCGCCCGTGCGCCTGAGCAAGGCACTGGCGGCGGCGCTGGCTTCGCAATGGGTCCAGTGCAGGCGATGACGAACCACTGCCTGGTTATCCCAGTCGAGGGTGTAGACCAGGCCCGGCGCCCCATCGATGTTCCAGCCGTGGCGGCAGTTGTGCTCGAAGAGTTTTTGCGCGTCGGTGGCCAACCAGCCCGGCGTAAGCATGCCGGCGCGCACCCGCGCCGCTTCGAGATGCAACAGCAATCGGGCCCATTCGAAACCGTGGCCCGGCGTGGTGCCGTAGGGACGGAAACCGTCGGCCGGGTTGTCGCGGTTGTACTCGCGCAGCGGTTGCCAGGCGCGGTCGAAATGCTCGACCACCAGGTAGTCATTGGCCGCGGCATGAGCATGAATCACCCGCTCGACGATGCGCTGGGCGCGGCACAACCAGCGATTGTCGTCGGTGACATCGGCCAGGGCGAGGAAGGCTTCGGTGGCGTGCATGTTGCTGTTGGCGCCTCGGTACGCCTCCTCCTCGCTCCAGTCGCGGTTGAAGGATTCGCGCATGGCGCCTTCGTCTTCGCTCCAGAAATAGCTGTCGATGATGTCGATCGCGTTGTCGAGCAAGGCCTGCGCGCCGGGCCGTTGCGCGACCACCGCGGAACTCGCGGCCAGGGCCACGAAGGCATGCAGGTAAGCGTTCTTGCCGGTGTTGCCGTCACGGTGCTCGGCCATCGCGAACCAGCCACCGTGCACGGCATCGCGCAACGGCCCGCGCAGGGCCTGGATGCCGTGATCCACCAGCTCGGCAAAACCCGGCAGACCCTGGATGTGGGCCATGGCGAAGCTGTGGGTCATACGCGCGGTGTTCATGGTTTGTGCTTGCGCATCGGCCGGCAGGTGACCGCGCTCGTCGAGATTGCCGAAGCCTTCAGGGAGCTTCGAGGCCTTGGCAAACGCCAGCAGGCGCAAGCCTTCGGCGGCGAGCCATTGCTGATGGGCGGAGGCGTTCAGCCAGCTGCTGAAGGCGGGTTGAAAGGAGTCCATGGGGTGCCTTTTTTGTTGTTATGACTGTGGGGCAGTCTAAACAACGGGCGGTGGCGGGCTTGTAACGAAGGGGGCGAGTTATGTCACCGAGTTGTGACATTTATCGTTTGGAATTGTGTTGAATGATCTGACGCCTTCGCGAGCAAGCCCGCTCCCACATGGGAATGCATTCCAACTGTGGGAGCGGGCTTGCTCGCGAAGAACGATAACGTGGTATCGCTAATCAATGCTGCGGGGCAACTGCAGGGTCACCCGCAACCCGCCCTCACGCAAATTCTGCAAACTCACCTCACCGCCATGACTATGGGCAATATTGCGCGCAATCCCCAACCCCAACCCATACCCCTGCTGCTGCCCGGCCAGGCGGAAGTGCGGTTCGAACACCTGCTCCAGCCGCTGCTCGGGAACCCCAGGTCCTTCATCGTCGACATGCAGGACAAACGCGCTGTCGTCGTCATCAATGTGCAGGTGGGCGTTCTGGCCGTATTTCAGGGCGTTGTCGATCAGGTTGCCGATGCACCGCTTGAGCGCCAGCGGCTTGCCCGGATAAGCCGCCAGCGCGCGTCCGTGCTGGGTCACGCGACCGTTGCCGGTGGGTGACAGGTACGGCTCGACCAGGCACTCCAGCACATGATTGAGATCCACCTGCTCGATATTTTCATGGATGTCGGTGTCTTTCACACATTGCAGCGCGCCCTTGACCAGCAACTCCAGCTCATCCAGATCGCGACTGAACTTGGCTTGTATCTTTTCGTCTTCGAGCAGTTCGACACGCAGCCGCAGCCGGGTGATCGGCGTGCGCAAATCGTGGGAAATCGCGCTGAACAACTGGCTGCGCTCGGTCAGGTAACGACTGATGCGCTCGCGCATGGTGTTGAAGGCGCGGCCGACTTCGACCACTTCACTGCCGCCGCCTTCGGCCACCGGCTCGACGTCGGCGCCCAGCGACAGGTCCCGCGCCGCCCGCGCCAGGCGCTTGAGCGGCCGGCTTTGCCAGTGCACCAGCAGACCGATGAACAACAGCAAAAAGCCGCTGGTGAGGACGATGAACCACACTTGCTGCGCCGGCAGGCCCTGTTCTTCAAGGCTGGTGTAAGGCTCAGGCAATAGCGAGGCGATGTACAGCCATTCACCTGGCGCCATCTGGATCTGCGTGACCAGCACCGGCGGGTTCACCGGCTCCAGGGTCAGGGCGTAGTGCGCCCAGGAACGCGGCAATTCGTCGAGCTTGAGACCGCCGTTGAAGATGCGCAGGTCTTCGGGACTGACAAAGGTCACCGAGATGTCGGTGTCCTGGCCCAGGGACTGGCGCAGCACCTGATCCACGGCCTTGATCACCGCCTCCTTGCGTGGCGTGATCGGCAACACTTCCATGCCCAGGGGTTTGTCATTGAGCGTCACCACGAACCGTGTGCCGCCCATGCTGCGCAACTGGTCGAGCACCAACGGGCGATACGCCACCGGCAACGAGCGCAGGTAACTGACGCTGGCGTTCATCGAGTGAGCGAGGCTGCGCGCACTGGTGACCAGGCCTTCCAGTTGGGTCGCACGCAATTGAGAGACCCAGATCACGCTCGACAAGGTCTGGGCGAACAACACCGCGAGCAAGGTCAGCAGCAACATGCGCCCGAGCAGCGAGCGCGGCACCGGCACGCGGCCGGCCAGCTTGCGCAGGAAATCAGTGACCATTGGCGGCAACCACACTGGCTGCCAGCTGATAGCCGCTGCCCCGTACGGTGCGAATCAGTCGCGGTGGCTTTTCCGTATCGCGCAGACGCTGGCGCAGACGACTGACCGCCATGTCGACGATGCGGTCGAGGGGCATCAGATCCCGGCCGCGGGTGGCGTTGCCGATCGTGTCGCGGTCAAGGATTTCCTGGGGGTGGTCGAGGAACAGCTTCAACAGGGCGAAATCGGCACCGGACAGAATCACCTCTTCACCGTCAATGTGAAACAGGCGATGACTGACCATATCCAGACGCCAGTCATCGAAGGCCAGCACTTCGCCGCCGGAGCCCTGGCCGAACTGGGCCCGGCGCAGCAAGGCCTTGATGCGCGCCTGCAATTCCCGTGGGCTGAAGGGCTTGCCCAGGTAGTCGTCGGCCCCCAGTTCCAGGCCGATGACCCGATCGGCCTCGTCGGAGCTGGCGGTGAGCATGATGATCGGCACCTGTGACTGACGCGGGTGCTGGCGAATCCAGCGGCACAGGCTGAAACCGTCTTCGTCCGGCAGCATCACGTCGAGGATCACCAGGTCGCTGGGCGCATCGTTGAGGGCCTGGCGAAAGCCTGCACCATCGGGCGTGGTCCGTACCTGGAAACCGGCGCGGGTCAGGTAGGTGTCCAGCAACTCGCGTATCTCTTGATCGTCATCGACCAACAAAATCGACTTGTTGACTGAGCTCACAGGAAGGCGTCCTTGTTATTTGAATTGGGCGGATTATGCCTTAAGCACTGAAACTGCAAACACCACAGAAACAACTGTGGGAGCGAGCCTGCTCGCGAAAGCGGTTTTACATTCAACACATTCGTTGACTGACACACTGCATTCGCGAGCAGGCTCGCTCCCACATTTTGATCGCATTTTCAAACCGGAATGGATTGCTCCAGCGCCACACCCGCGCCAACAAGCCCGGAATACGGCGCCGTCACCAACCACACCGGGATACCCTTGAAGTAATCGCTCATGCAGCCCTTGTCGGCAAAGCACCGGGCGAAGCCGCTTTCGAGGAAGAAATCGGCGAAGCGCGGGATCACCCCGCCAACGATGTACACGCCACCGCGCGCACCGGTGGTCAGCACATTGTTGCCGGCCACGCGGCCGAGCCAGCAGCAGAATTGCTCGAGCACTTCCAGGGCAATCGGGTCGCCCGCCAACCCGGCAGCCGTAATCGCCTCCGGGGTGTCGAGCACCGGCCTGTGGCCGTCCACCGCACAGATCGCCCGATAGACCCGGGGCAAGCCGCTGCCACTCAACGCCGTTTCAGCGCTGACGTGCCCGATCTCGTTGAAGATGTGCTGCCACAATTGAGTCTCGCGCGGGCTGCTCAGCGGCAGGTCGACGTGACCACCTTCCCCCGGCAAAGCGGCAAAACGGCCTTCACCGAGATCAAGCAAGGTGCCGACACCCAGCCCCGTCCCCGGGCCAATCACCACCGCCGGGCGCAACGGCTCCGGCGTGCCTTCGCACACCACGCGAAACTCGCCGGGTTGCAGGCGGGTCATGCCCAGGGCCATGGCCGAAAAATCGTTGACCAGCAGCAACCGGTCCACCTGCAAGGTCTGGCAGAACCCCCGGCGACTCAGGCGCCAGTGGTTGTTGGTGAACTTGAATTCGTCGCCGCTCACCGGGCCCGCCACCGACAGGCACACCGAGCCGATCGAACCCGGCGCCAGGCCCAGCCCGCTCAGATAGAGGGCAATCGCCTCTTCCGGGCTGGCGTGGTCGGCCGTCGCCAGCACCTGGACCGATTCCAGTTGCTGGTTCTTCCACAACGCGAAACGTGCGTTGGTGCCTCCGATGTCACCGACCAAAGCCAGTTTCAATTAAGCGTCTCCAGGGCAGAAGTGAAGGCGCTGGCCCCCTGCTCTGCCGAGCTGAAGGCCATGCGCATGAAACCAAACAGTTCGCGACCGGTGCCGATGTTGTTGCCCAACAGGCCCTTGGCCGGCGTGCGCGCTGCAAATTCTTCGGCGTCCACCTTAAGCTCCAGGGTGCCTTTGACGCCATCGACGCGGATGATATCGCCCTCTTGCACCCGCGCCAAAGCGCCGCCCACATAAGCTTCAGGGCTGACGTGAATGGCCGCGGGGATTTTCCCCGACGCACCGGACATGCGCCCGTCGGTGACCAGGGCCACCTTGAAGCCGCGATCCTGCAGCACGCCAAGGAACGGCGTCATCTTGTGCAGTTCCGGCATGCCGTTGGAGCGCGGGCCCTGGAAGCGCATCACCGCGACAAAATCCTTCTCCAGCAAACCGGCCTTGAACGCATCGGCCAGGTCCTGCTGATCCTGGAACACCATGGCGGGCGCTTCGACGATCTGGTTTTCCAGGGCCACCGCAGAAACCTTCATCACCCCGCGACCAAGATTGCCTTCCATCACCCGCAAGCCGCCCTCTGGCGAGAATGCGCGGGCGACCGGACGCAGGATGCTTTCATCAAGGCTTTCGGTGATGCCTTCGCGCCAGACCAGCTCGCCATTGTCGAGGAACGGTTCCTGGGTGTAGCGGCTCAGGCCATGGCCCAGCACGGTGTTGACGTTTTCGTGGAGCAGCCCGGCTTCCAGCAGTTCGCGGATCAGGAACGACATGCCGCCCGCGGCCTGGAAGTGGTTGATGTCGGCCTTGCCGTTCGGGTAGACGTGACTCAGGGTCGGCACTACCTCGGAGAGGTCGGCCATGTCCTGCCAGGTCAGCTGGATACCTGCGGCCATGGCAATGGCCGGCATGTGCAAGGTGTGGTTGGTCGAGCCGCCGGTGGCATGCAGGGCGACGATGGAGTTGACCAGCGAACGCTCGTCGACGATTTCGCCGATCGGCAGGTAATCGCCATTCTGCTTGGTAATGCGCGTCACCTGGTGCGCCGCTTCGCGAGTGAGCGCGTCGCGCAACGGTGTGTTCGGGTTGACGAAGGAGGCGCCCGGCAAGTGCAGGCCCATGACTTCCATCAGCAGCTGGTTGGTGTTGGCGGTGCCGTAGAAGGTGCAGGTACCGGGGCTGTGGTAGGAGTTCATTTCCGACTCCAGCAGCTCTTCGCGGCTGGCCTTGCCTTCGGCGTAGCGCTGGCGCACGTCGGCTTTCTGCTTGTTGGAAATGCCCGACACCATCGGCCCGCCCGGGACGAAGATCATCGGCAGATGGCCGAACCGCAGCGCACCCATCATCAGGCCCGGGACGATCTTGTCGCAGATGCCGAGCATCAGCGCGCCATCGAACATGTTGTGGGACAGCGCCACGGCGGTGGACAGCGCGATCACTTCACGGCTCGGCAGGCTCAGCTCCATGCCGGGCTCGCCCTGGGTCACGCCATCGCACATGGCCGGGGTGCCGCCGGCGAACTGGCCGACGGAGCCGATTTCGCGCAAGGCTTTTTTGATCAGCTCGGGGAAGACTTCGTACGGCTGGTGCGCCGAGAGCATGTCGTTATATGACGAAACAATTGCGATGTTGGCGGAGTTCATCATCCGCAGGCTGTTCTTGTCGTCGCTGCCACAACCGGCCACGCCGTGGGCAAAGTTGGCGCATTGCAGCTTGCCGCGCATCGGACCGTCGCTGGCGGCATCGCGAATCAGTGCAAGGTAAGCCTGACGCGTGGCGCGGCTGCGGGCGATAAGCCGTTCGGTGACCTCAAGGACGCGGGGATGCATGTGTAGAACTCCAGGCTAACGGATGTGGCGACCTGATTGTCTATGCTGATCAAAGGCCGGTGTCGATGGGATGACAGACGGTTTTCTTGATCGGTTGGACCAGTTGATTCAGGTCACTCGTTGTAGATTGAATAAAATATTGCCATTAAAAAGGCTTGTTTTCTATTTTTTTGCGAATAATCTTGTAATTCCAACAACAAAACGACGGCGGCGCTGACAAATGACTCTACGAATCGCAATCAATGGTTTTGGCCGAATTGGTCGTAACGTCCTTCGAGCACTCTATACCCAAGGCTATCGCCAGGATTTGCAGATCGTCGCCATCAACGACTTGGGAGACAGCGCTATCAATGCGCATTTGCTCAAGTACGACACGGTTCACGGCACGTTTGAAGCCGATGTCCAGCATGATCAGGAAAGTCTCACCGTCAACGGCGATCGAATTTCGGTGAGCGCCATTCGCAATCCGGCCGAACTGCCCTGGGCTGCGGAAAAGATCGATGTGGTGTTCGAGTGCACCGGTCTGTTCACCGACCGCGCCAAAGCCGCCGCGCATATTACGGCCGGCGCACGCAAAGTGATCATCTCCGCGCCAGCATCAGGTGCCGACGCCACCGTGGTGTATGGGGTCAACCACGACATTCTGCGCCAGTCGCACCAGATCATTTCCAACGCCTCGTGCACCACCAACTGCCTGGCCCCGGTGGCCCAGGTGCTGCACCGCGAACTGGGCATCGAAAGCGGCCTGATGACCACCATCCATGCCTACACCAACGATCAGAACCTGACCGACGTCTACCACAGCGACCCGTACCGCGCCCGTTCGGCCACCCAGAACATGATCCCGAGCAAGACCGGGGCAGCCGAAGCGGTCGGCCTGGTGCTGCCGGAACTGGCGGGCAAACTGACCGGCATGGCGGTGCGCGTGCCGGTGATCAACGTCTCCCTGGTGGACCTGACCGTGCAGCTGAAAAAAGAAGCCACGGCTGAAGAGGTCAACGCGCTGCTCAAGCAGGCCAGCCAGCATTCGAAGATCCTCGGCTACAACACCTTGCCGCTGGTTTCCAGCGACTTCAACCACAACCCGCTGTCGTCGATCTTCGACGCCAACCACACCAAATCCAGCGGCAAGCTGCTCAAGGTGCTGGCCTGGTACGACAACGAATGGGGCTTCTCCAACCGCATGCTCGATAACTGCCTGGCGCTGTGCCACGCAGAGTAAGCGAAGCTTACTTGTAGGAGCTGCGATGCGGCGATCCGACTTGCCAGCGAAGGCATCCTCGAGATCGCCATCGCCAGCATGCCAGACGCCCCCCGTTGTTTATGGAACAACCCATGATCGGTATCAGCTTCACCCAAAAGACCATGACTGCGCGCAAGCGCATCGCCCTGGTCGCTCACGACCACTGCAAAGTGTTTTTGCTGGACTGGGCAGAACGCCAGAAAGACCGCCTGGCCCGGCATGAACTGGTCGCCACCGGCACCACGGGGTTGTTGTTGCAACAACGCCTGGACCTGCCGGTGGAAAGCATGATCAGTGGCCCGCTCGGCGGAGACCAACAGCTCGGCGCGCGCATCGCCGAGCAACGGGTCGACATGCTGGTATTTTTCTGGGACCCGTTCGAACCACAACCCCACGATCCCGACATCAAGGCATTGCTGCGGGTTGCTGCGGTGTGGAACATCCCGGTGGCATGCAACGAATGCAGCGCCGACTACCTGCTCAGCAGCCCGCTGATGGATCAGGCGCATCCACATCGGATTCCGGATTACGCGACGTACCTGCAAGGCCGCGCGTAAACCTTCACAATTCAATACTTGACCATTCGAGTAGATGATAAGCATTATCATCTACTCGAAATGGATCAGGTCCTCCCGTGAGTCAATCGCGCTTCAACGACGTCTTCATCACCCAGCGAGTGTCCCTGCTGCGCACGCTGGAGCGGATGGTCAATAACCACAGCACCGCCGAAGACCTCTTGCAGGAAACCTACCTGCGCGTGACCCGAGCGCTCAGCGAGCGGGCCATCGATCACCTGGAGCCCTTTGTTTTCCAGACGGCCCGCAACCTGGCACTGGACCATTTGCGTGCCCGACGCATCCACTCGCGGACCATGGTCGATGACGTACCACTGGACGTGGTGGAAAGCGTCGCCGCCCCCGCCAGCAGTGCCGAGGACGCCGCCCATGCCGAACAATTGCTCGAGCGTCTGAACGTGCGCCTCAGTCAACTCAGTGCCCGCCAGCAGCAGATTTTCATCCTCAGCCGCCTGCACGGCCACAGCTACCTGGAGATTGCCGAGAAACTCGACGTCTCGCTCAGTACCGTGCAGAAGGAGCTGAAACTGATCATGACGATCTGTATCGGCCTCGCCGACCGGTTGAACGACCACTGAATCGCCGCTGGCTCGACGCACCTGGTCATCAGGGCTACCCTTGGCCCTCTTTTGCGCTTCACTAAAAAAACAGCCGTGCACAGACACTGCCGAGGAAACACCGTGACGGACACCCACCGCGCCCCTTCGCCTGCCCAGGCGCCGGCCACAGCCGAGGCGATGGACCAGGCCCTGGACTGGCTGATCGTGCTGGACAGCCCGAGCGAAGAACAGACTCGCCAGTTCCACCAATGGCTCGCGGCCGACCCGGCGCACGCCGAAGCGTTCGCCAGGGCCCAGGCGATCTGGAACGGTGCACCCGTCACCCAATGCGCGCAGAGCCTGGCGACGCAGCCCGCGAAAGTCAGCGTGCTGTCGCGCCTGCGTCCGCACTGCAAACCCCTGGCCACTGCCGCCGTGCTGATCCTCGGTTTGTTCAGTTTCAGTAATCTGCCCCTGCGCCTGCAGGCCGATCACCTGACCGTGGTTGGCGAGCGCCAGCGCCTGCAACTGGAGGATGGCTCGCAAGTGCTGCTCAACACCAACTCGGCCTTCTCCAGCACCATCAACGAGCACAAGCGCGTGGCCCGCCTGTATCAGGGCGAGGCGTTTTTCGACGTGCAGCCCCATCGCGGCCTGCCGCTGGAAATCGACGCAGGGCGGGTCACGGCGAGTGTCCGCGATACCGCGTTTGCCGTGCGTTACCTCGATGGCGTGACTCAGGTTCGGGTGCAGCGCGGGGATGTCGACTTGCGCGCCACCGGCGGCGACGCCCGGGTACGCCTGACAGCCGGGGAAAGCATCCGTATCGGCCCCAACGGTTTCGACCGCCCGGCCAAACTGGATGCGGCCACCGACCTGGCCTGGGTCCAGGGTCGCCTGGTGTTTGAAAACTGCCCGCTGAGCCAGGTGCTGGCGGAGCTGCGCCGCTATTATCCGGGCTGGATCATCAACAACAACGAGCGATTGGCCGATGTTGCCGTGACCGGGAATTATCGTCTCGACCAGCCGCTGGACGTGATCCGATCGCTGGCACACATCACCTCGGCACAGCTCAAGGAATACCCGGCGCTGGTGATCTTGAACTAAATGAGAATTATTTTTACTCGATAGCCAAAGCTCGTACGTCTCGTTATAGCCAATGCAATTGATTCGCATCTCTATATGCCAATCAGCACCTATAAAGATTCGTGCGACACGGAGCGCTATCGATGTCCTCTCGCCTTACCCGCCCAGCCTCTTCACCCTCCCGCGTACTGTCGCTGCTGACCGCCGCCATTTTGATGGCCGGTACTGCACCGGTCATGGCCGCCACTGCCGCCGAGCAGCCGGCGCGCAAAATGGGCGATTACGCATTCACCATTGCGCCGCAGTCGCTGGTGTCGGCGCTCAATGCCTTTACCGCTGTGACCGGCTGGCAGGTCGGCTTTTCCGCCGAACTGGCTCAAGGCATGGAGTCGCCGGGCGTGCGCGGATCGCTGACACCGGAAAAAGCCCTCGAGCGCCTGTTGGTGGGGACCCACCTGAACTATCGCAAACTGGGCAGCAACAACATCATCCTCGAGCCTCGCATTGACTCCGGCACGCTCAACCTGCAACAAGTGACCATCAGCGCCACGCGTCAGGAGCAGGACGTGAGCAGCGTGCCCAGCACTGTCACCGTCCACACCCGCGAAAAGCTCGACCGCAACAACGTCAACAGCATCAAGGATCTGGTGCGTTACGAGCCAGGCGTTTCGGTGGGCGGTGCCGGTACACGCGCGGGGCTTTCCGGCTACAACATCCGCGGCATCGACGGCGACCGTGTGTTGACCCAGGTCGACGGCGTGCAAGTGCCCGACGGCTTTTTCAATGGCCCGTACGCCCAGACCAACCGCAATTACGTCGACCCGGAAATCGTCAAGCGCGTGGAAATCCTCCGTGGCCCGGCGTCGGTGCTGTACGGCAGCAACGCCATTGGCGGCGCCGTCAGCTACTACACCCTGGACCCGGACGACATCATCAAGCCAGGCCAGGACGTCGGTGCCCGCCTGAAGACCGGCTACAGTTCGGCCGATGATAGCTGGCTCACCTCAGGCACCGTGGCCGGGCGCACCGGCGACTTCGACGGTTTGTTGCACCTCAGCCAGCGCAATGGTCATGAAACCGAGTCCTACGGCGAGACCGGTGGAACCGGCCTGAACCGCACTGAAGCCAACCCCGAGGACGTGCGCACCACCAACGTGCTGGCCAAGTTGGGCTGGAACTACGCTGACGATGCGCGCTTCGGCTTGACTTACGAGCACTACAAGGACGATCGCGACACCCATCAACTGAGCGCCGTGGGTGGACCCTTCAACGCGGGACGCGGCTTCGGTTTCTACCAATCGCGCACCGGCAACGACACCATTACCCGCGAGCGCTTTGGCCTGGAACACCGCTTCGCCCTGGACAGCCTGCTGGCCGACAACATCAAGTGGACACTGAATTACCAGATCGCCAAGACCGACCAGAGCACGGAAGAAATCTATGCGCCGTCGCGCACGGTGCTGCGTAACCGCGATACCACCTACAAGGACCGCCAATGGGTATTCGATGCCCAGGCTGACAAGGCATTTGCCATTGCCGACACGGACCATGTCGTCACTTACGGCACCACCATCAAGCAGGACAAAGTCACCGGCCTGCGCACCGGTAGCGGCACCTGCCTGACCGTGGCCGGTACCTGCCGTGTCGTCGGCGCCGCCAGCCCTGCCGACACCTTGACCCCGGCCAGCGACTTCCCGGACCCGACCATCAACACCTACAGCCTGTTCGCCCAGGACCAGATCGCCTGGAACGACTGGACCTTCGTGCCCGGCCTGCGCTACGACTACACCCAGCTCAAGCCGCACCTGACCGATGAGTTCCTGGTGACGGCCGACCAGAGTGGTAACGGCGAGGTCAACGAGGACACCAAGACCTGGCATCGCCTGTCGCCGAAGTTCGGTACCACTTACCGCTTCGACGACAACTACACCTGGTATGGCCAGTACGCCGAAGGCTTCCGCACTCCGTCCGCCAAGGCCCTGTATGGCCGCTTCGAAAACCTGGCGGGTGGCTATCAGGTCGCGCCCAACCCCGATCTCGAACCGGAAAAGAGCAAAAGCTATGAAACCGGCCTGCGTGGGCAGTTCGAGGCCGGCACCTTCGATGTCGCTGTTTTCTACAACAAATACCGCGACTTCATCGACGAGAACGCCATTACCCCCGGCTACACCGAGACGACCTTCCAGAGCAACAACATCAAGCACGCCACCATCAAGGGCCTGGAACTCAAGGGCCGCTTGAACCTGGATAGCTTCGGTGCGCCAAACGGCCTGTACACCCAGGGCTCCGTAGCCTACCTGTATGGTCGCAACGATGACAGCGGTGAGCCACTCAATAGCGTCAATCCGCTGACCGGCGTGTTCGGCCTCGGTTATGACCAGGACCAATACGGCGCGTTGCTGAACTGGACCCTGGTCAAGCGCAAGACCCGCGTCGACAGCACCAGCTTCAACACGCCGGACGGCACCAGCACCCAATTCAAGACACCGGGTTACGGTGTGCTTGATCTGGCCGGTTTCTACAAGGTAAGCGACGACCTGACCGTCAACGCCGGCCTGTACAACCTGACTGACAAGAAATACTGGCAGTGGGATGACGTACGCGGCTATGACAGCGTCGGCGAAGCCTCGGTAACGCAGCCAGCCAACCTCGATCGCCTGACTCAGCCTGGACGCAACTTCGCGATCAACCTGGTCTGGGACATCTGAACCTGAGCACCTCACCGCGCGTTGCTGTAACAGCCGCCCGGTGAGGTTTTTTTACTGTCATGCGCCTGCTCATTCGTCTCGTTACCAAGCGCCTCTTCTTTTCCAAGGATTTGCCATGACCACCCAGGACACCGCCCAACGCCCCACCCTGCGTTCACAACGCTTGAACCAGGTCACCAACGAGCCGCACAGCAAGCTCGATGCACTGGTCAAGGCCCATGCCCCCTTTGAAACCCAGGCCAGCTTTGCCCGGTTCGTGGTGGCGCAATACCTGTTCCAGTCGGAACTGGTGGCGCTGTACAACGATGCCGAACTGACGGCCATCGTCCCGGACCTGCCGGCGCGCTGCCGTGCCGATGCGGCCAAGGCAGACCTCGCGGACCTCGACAGCGAAGTGCCGGCGCCGGTTGCCGGTGCGCTGCAGAACCCAGGCAAAGCCCGGGCCCTGGGCTGGATCTTCGTCTCCGAAGGCTCGAAGCTGGGCGCGGCGTTCCTGATCAAGCGTGCCGTGGGCCTGGGCCTGAGCGAAACCTTCGGCGCCCGCCATCTTGGCGAACCTGAAGGTGGCCGCGCGCAAGGCTGGAAAAATTTCGTCAAGACCCTCGATGAACTGGAACTCAGCGCCGAGGAAGAAGCCGAGCTGGATAAAGGCGCCATCGACGCCTTCAACCGCTTCACGGTGTTGCTGGAACAGGCTTACGCCAGCACCCCGGAAACCGCCTGACACCCCACCGCCCTTTGTAGGAGCGAGCTTGCTCGCGAAGGTGTGTCAGGCACATTGTATTTGAATGTGCCGCCGTCTTCGCGAGCAAGCTCGCTCCTACAAGGGGCCGATTGTGCCCGCAAGATCGCCAGTTTACTTTGAGCCCATGCCCACCTCCTCCAAACTCGCCCGCCTCCTCTTCGGCCTGCTGGCCTACGTCAGCCTCGGCATCGGCCTGGTCGCCATCGTCATACCCGGCCTGCCGACCACCGAATTCATCCTCCTGGCCGCGTGGGCTGCCACGAGAAGTTCGCCGCGCCTGAGCGCCTGGCTGGAAAACCATCGGCTGTTCGGCCCCATCCTCAGTAACTGGCGCAACGGCAAGATCATCGCGCGCCGGGCAAAAATCAGCGCCACTGTCAGCATGCTGTCATGCGCCGGGCTCATGTTGGTGATGCTTGATCACGGCTGGCCGATCTACCTGGCGATTGCTGGCATGGGCCTGGGCAACTTGTGGATCTGGTCGCGACCGGAATCCCTGGCGCAACGCCGATAAACTTCCCCGTTTTTCATCCGCTTTCCGGCACTTTTTCCCGCGCAAACGTTTAAACATGACCGTTCGTCGGCAGCCCCCTCATGCATTCTGTGCCCCGCGCCGATGAGCTGGAATGGCGCTAAATGGATTTGGCGTGTCGAGCCGTAATGGCTCACAGCCACCCCTCATCCATTCGCGAGCTCGCCCCATGTTCGACTCACTGTCCATCCGCCTGAAAATCGTCCTGTTGTCCGGCCTGTGCCTGCTTGGCGTGGTCGCATCGATCGTGGGCATGAACCTCTACCAGACCAATCAGAACGATGAACTGGTCAGCGCCTCCAGCAGCAGAATGCTTACCGACAGTGTGCAGGACCTGCTCCAGGCCAAGGCGGCCGAGCAAGCGGTGCGGGTGCAGAAGACGTTCGGTGAAACCCTGACGGTGGTGACCGCCCTGGCGGACCAGATCAAGGACATGCGCACCATGGCCGCCAAGCGTTCGCTGGAGGCCGGCACCCTGCGCGAGGAGCTCAACCAGAGCCTGAAAACCGCCTTCGAGCGCAACAGCAAGGTGCTGGGGATCTGGCTGGCGTTCGAACCCGACGGCCTGGATGGCAAGGACAGCGAATTCGTCGGTGACGCCGCGCGCCAGTCCAACGAAGCCGGTCGTTTCGCCACCTACTGGAGCCGTGCCGCAGGGACCGCGCTGAACACGATCATGGTCGAAGAAGACATGACCAAGACCACCCTGAACCTCAGCGGCACGCCTTACAACGTGTGGTACACCTGCCCCCGGGACAGCAAGCGGACCTGCCTGCTGGACCCGTACGCCGACACCGTCGCGGACAAGGAAGTGTTGATGACCACCATTTCCATACCGCTGCTGGTGGACGGCAAGGCCATCGGCGTCGTCGGTATCGATATCGCCCTCGACACCTTGCAGGCCGCCGCCGTCGACTCCCAGCGCGAGCTGTTCAACAACGCCGGGCACATGCTGATCGTCTCCGGCAGCGGCGTGCTCGCCGCCTACAGTGTCGACGCCGGCAAGGTTGGCAAGAGCATCGGCGACACCCTGGGCGCCGAAGGTAAAGACATCCAGCAATCGCTGGGTAGCGGTGCGCCGAAGATACTCCAACAGGGCGACCTGATCCGCGCCGTGTACCCGGTCAGCCCGATTGCCGACGCCAAGCCCTGGGGCGTGGTGATCGACTTGCCCAAACAAGTGCTGCTGGCCGATTCGGTGAAGCTGCAAGCAGTGCTCGACGATGCCCAGCAAAGCGGCACGCTCAAGGCGATACTGGTCGCCGTCGTTGCCGGCCTGCTCGGCCTGTTGCTGATGTGGCTGACTGCTTCCGGCGTGACCCGGCCGATCAACAGCGTGGCCGTGATGCTCAAGGCGATTGCCAGCGGCGACGGCGACCTGACCCAGCGCCTGCACTACAGCAAGAAGGATGAACTGGGCGAACTGGTCAGCTGGTTCAACCGCTTCCTCGACAAGCTGCAGCCGACCATCGCACAGATCAAGCAGAGCATTACCGATGCCCGCGGCACCGCTGACCAGTCCTCGGAAATCGCCCGCCAGACTAGCGAAGGCATGCAGGTGCAATTTCGTGAAATCGACCAGGTCGCCACCGCGTCCAATGAAATGAGCGCCACCGCCCACGACGTCGCCAACAGCGCGTCGAACGCCGCCAGTGCGGCCAAGGGTGCCGATCAGTCGGCCCGCGACGGCATGCAGATCATCGAGCGCAGCACGCGTGACATCAATCAGCTGGCCGACGAAGTCAGCAAGGCCGTGACGGAAGTCGAGGCACTGGCGGTCAACAGCGAGCAGATCGGTTCGGTACTGGAGGTGATCCGCAGCATCGCCGAACAGACCAACCTGCTGGCCCTCAACGCGGCGATTGAAGCCGCCCGTGCCGGCGAGAGCGGTCGCGGCTTTGCGGTGGTCGCCGACGAAGTGCGCAACCTGGCCAAACGCACCCAGGATTCGGTGGAAGAAATTCGCCTGGTGATCGAGCGCATCCAGACCGGAACCCGCGGTGTGGTCGCCACCATGCACTCGAGCCAGACCCAGGCCCACAGCAACGCCGGACAAATCCAGCAAGCGGTCCAGGCCTTGGGCAAAATCAGCGACGCGGTCACGGTGATCAGCGACATGAACCTGCAGATCGCCAGCGCCGCCGAACAGCAAAGCGCCGTGGCCGAAGAGGTCAACCGCAACGTATCGGCGATCCGCACCGTCACCGAAACCCTGACCGGGCAAGCCACCGAATCGGCGCAGATCAGCAGCCAGCTCAATGCCCTGACCACCCAGCAGATGAAACTGATGGATCAGTTCCGGGTGTAATTCATCCCGTCTCGCTCCTACAATCGGGCTCTCGTTCCGGAGGGCCCTTCGATGACTGATTTACTCACGTCCATTCAAGCCGAACTCGGCATGCCGCACACGCCCATTGCGTTCACCTCCAGCGGCGCCCTGCCCTCGGCGTTTGCCGTCACCGACCTGGCGTGCGCCAGCATCGCCGCCGCCGGCCAGGCTGTCAGCGAATTGCTGCACCAGCAAACCGGACGCTTGCCCGGCCTTGAAGTCGACCGACGCCTGGCCTCCTTCTGGTTCTCCGGTTCTATTCGCCCGGTTGGCTGGAAGGTTCCGCCGCTGTGGGACCCGATCGCAGGTGACTACGCCACAAAGGATGGCTGGATCCGCCTGCACACCAATGCGCCCCATCACCGCGCCGCCGCTGAATCGGTGCTGGGCGCCTGCGCCGACCGCAAGGCGATGGCCAGTAAAGTGGTGCGATGGGCCAAGAGCGACCTGGAGCAGGCCGTGGTCGATGCCGGGGGCTGTGCCGCCCAAATGCGCAGTTGGGAACAGTGGCAGGCCCATCCGCAAGGGCTTGCGGTCAATGCCGAACCGCTGGTTCAGTTCACCACCGGCAACCACCGGCACAGCACCGCCTGGCAGGGATCGGTGGCGCAGCCCCTGGCCGGCATCAAGGTGCTGGACCTGACCCGCGTGCTGGCAGGCCCTGTCGCCAGCCGCTTTCTCGCTGGCCTTGGCGCCAACGTACTGCGCATTGACCCACCCACCTGGAACGAGCCCGGCGTGGTGCCGGAGATGACGCTGGGCAAGCGTTGCGCACGCCTGGACCTGCACGACAAAACCGCTCGCGAGGTATTCGAAAGCCTGCTCAAGGACGCCGACATCGTGCTGCACGGTTATCGCGCCGATGCCCTGGAACGCCTGGGATATGGTGCCGCAGAACGGCACCGACGGATCCCAGGCCTGATCGACGTTTGCCTCAACGCCTACGGCTGGAGCGGCCCGTGGCAGAACCGTCGCGGCTTCGACAGCCTGGTGCAGATGAGCAGCGGCATCGCACATGCCGGCATGATCAGCCAGCAGGCGGATAAACCGGCACCTTTGCCCCTGCAGGCGCTCGATCACGCCACCGGGTATCTGATGGCGGCCAGTGCGATCAAGTTGTTGGCTGGACGCTTGAACAACGGCCAGGGTGGTTCGGCGCGGCTGTCGCTGGCGCGCACGGCGAAACTGTTGATCGACCAGGGTCGCGGGAGCGACGAACCGTTGCGGGCCGAAGATGAACAGGACCAGGGGATGCTCGTCGAGCAAACGCCATGGGGCCCGGCACATCGCCTGCACGTCCCGCTGAAGATCACCGGGACACCCGTGCAGTGGACGCTTGCGGCGTCTGAACTGGGTTCACATCGTGCGCAGTGGTAGCCCATGAAATTCGACCTCGCCTATTGCCTCGGCCTCGATGAAAAACTGTCGATCTACGACGTGCGCGATCTGAATTTCGACGAGACGATGGCGTTCGATTCCGCGAAAGAACATTTCCAATGCCCCAATGACGCCTGTCGCCTGGCGTTCGATGTGGCGAACGGGCTGGGCACGTTCAACGCCAAGAACGTCAACTATGTGCGCACGCCGCATTTCAAGAACCTGCCGAGCACGCGGCATGTCGCCGGTTGTCCTTATGTGAGCCTGAAGGCCCCGACCTCGACCGGCGAGGAAACGGATGACAGTCGTGAGGAACATTTCCCGTCGGAATTGTTACTGAGCAGGCGTGAATACCTGCGCAAGCCATCGCACCCGATTGTGGCTGCCGATCTGCAAGGAGCTGAACCAGCAGCGGCTCCGGCAGCCAACAGTGTCGAGCAGCCCGGGCGGGAATCGGCACCGGACAAGACCAGTGTCTTCGCCCACCCGGTGGAGTGCTTCGTGTCGAATTTCGAGGACAAGGCGCTGCTCAAGCGCATGCCGCTGAAGATTGGCGAGCACACGGCACCGTATGCCTCGTTTTTCAAGAAGATCGAATACCTGCAAGACAACAAGGGGCTGGTCTACTGGGGCAAGATCAAGCAGATCAAGGACTACACCCAAAGCTTTCGCATCGATTTCGAGAAGAAGGTCTGGTTCGAGAAAAAACCCTACTCAGTCAACGTTTACCTTAACAAGAAGCTGATCGATAGCTACCGCAAACGCACGGCGTTCCTGGCGCAGATCAAGCACGCCATCGAGAGCGGGCGGCCGTTGTATTGCTTCTTTTATGGCGTCCAGCCGGCGCTGCAGCAGGTGCCCAGCAAAAAAAATCCCGAGCAGACGTTCGGAGTGTTCAGCGCCAATATCGAGAATCTGGACCACTTGATCGTGCGCGAGGCGCCGGGACTGGAGGGCTAGTCATCGGTCCCGCACAGACACTGACCTTCTGTCTGGCCAAGGGGTACGAATCGGCAAAAATCGAAAAATGCGTTTGATCCGGATCGAAAACAACTGTACAAAAACACAGTGAATTTAAAACCAGTACTCTCGAGCCCGGAGAACCCCCATGGCCTCTCAAGCGATGAAAATCACCCTGGAACGTATCGCCCTCTTCCAATTCACCCCGGCCCACTGCGCCCAGGCCCGAGCGATGCTGGGCTGGAGCGTGGAAACCTTGTCCCGCGAAGCCGGGGTTTCGGTGCAGGCCATCGAGCGCTTCGAGGCGCGGCAGGATGTGCTGGATGTCACTCGCCTGGCATTGGCGTACCGGCTTGAAGCGGAAGGGCTGGTGTTCTTCCCCGGGTTTGCGCCGGGCAGAGGGATGAACGTGAAAGGGTCTACGCCCAATCCAATGGCGCGGGCGGATTTTGCGATGGTTGAATGAGGTCGCAACTCCACCTTGCGAGTTACGACCAGATTTGCAGCGAACTGAAACTACGGCCTGAATGCAGGTATTGGCCGTGCATGGGACGCCTGTTCATAGCCATAAGCCAAGGCCAGGAGACTGGCTTCGCTCCAGCGTGCACCGAAGAACAATGCTGATGTGGGCAGCCCTTCCTCGTCTGCTCCGGTAGGCATCATGACGCTGGGGTATCCCGCCAGCGGAACGATGTTCAACCCCGGTGAGCCGACATCCAGCACCACGGCATCCAGTTGGTGCCGCGCCAGGACGTCATCGATGACCGCGGCGTTTTCACGCTGGATTGTCTGCCACAGTTGCTCGTAGGTACGTTGGTCAAACGCCACGTCATTGGCAGCGATCAAGACGCTTTGCCCATGACCTTCGACGCCGGGTGTGTGTTGATTGAAACGCACAAGGTCTTCGAGGCTCTGAATTGCCAGACCGGTCCGTTTCGCGAGGTAGTCAGGCAGGTGTCTTTTGATGCCCATGGAAAGAGCCTCGTCCACCTGCGCCGACTGAGGGTCATTGAGCTCGATGGGTATCATCGTTGCCCTGGCGGCCTGCATGACTTCCAGCGCACGGGAAAACTGGGGATCGCCCTGAGCTGCCTCACCACTCACATCGAACTTGAGTGGATAACCGAGGCGCCGTCCAACCAGCGAACCGGGCCTGAGCAATGCCGTGTAATCCAAGCCATTGAGGGCTTGCGGTTTGCTGACCGGATCGGCGGCGTCATTACCCGTCATGGCGTTTAGCAGCAAGGCCGCATCGCGAACGGTGCGGGCCATCGGCCCAGGGGTGTCGAGTTTGTGTGTTACCGGAACAATGCCACTGCGACTCAACAACCCCACCGTGGGCTTGAGCCCCACCACCCCATTGAGCGATGCCGGACAGACAATCGAGCCGGCGGTTTCCGTCCCTACACTCAAGGGTGCGAAACCTGCGGCTACTGCCGCGCCGGACCCTGAGCTCGAACCGCAAGGGGTCTGGCTTAACAGATGCGGATTCCTGGTTTGTCCGCCTCGGCCGCTCCAGCCGTCGGGAAGCGCTGCATCACGAAAGTTCGCCCACTCGCTGAGATTGGTCTTGCCCAGAATGATCGCGCCAGCGGCCCTCAGCCGTTGCACGATAAAGGCATCCTTGGCGGCGGGTTGCCCGATCATGGCCATTGACCCGGCGCTGGTCTGCATCTGATCTGATGTATCGATATTGTCTTTCAACAACAGTGGAATTCCGTGCAAGGGGCCGCGAACATGCCCGGTTTCGCGCTCACGATCCAGCGACCTGGCAATCGCCAGCGCATCGGGGTTCAGCTCAATGATTGCATTGATCCCGGGTCCGTTTTTATCGAGTCTGTCGACGCGTTGCAGCAGATGTTGTACCAGCGCCTCGGCGCTCAGTTGGCCGCGCTCCATTTCCTTGCTGATTTCATCGACACTCAAGTACTCCAAGGCTTGCCCATTGGCGCAGCTTGCGATCGATAGCAGAACAATCTGGGCCAGCCGCGTCATGCAGCCTTTCAACTTTACATCCATGTGAATGACATCCTTATGGTAGCAAGTGAATGAGTTCACTCGCTCTCCAGCCTACAGACGCGGCCGGAAATGTCCGTCATCACTTGCCCCCGAATCACATAGGAAAACTCGCTTCGTCCTGTAGTTGTTTCACCCGAGACTTTGCTGCTCCTGGTAAACCTGCTGTTCGACTTCATACCACCACGCCGTACCGCGCTGCGCAGCCAGCACATTGAACGCCTCGCCCATGCGCGGCGTGGTGATCGAGACATTGCGCTCCCAGGCCAGGGCCAGGATACGGTCGAAGGGTTCGTACCAGGCATGCATCGACAAATCGAAGGTGCCGTTGTGAATCGGCAGCAACCAACGCCCCTTGAGGTCGAGGTGAGCCTGCAGGGTTTGCTCAGGTTGCATGTGCACATGGGGCCAGTCGACGTTATAGGCGCCGGTTTCCATGAGTGTCAGGTCGAAGGGGCCGTATTGTTCACCGATGTGTTTGAAGCCGTCGAAGTAGCCGCTGTCGCCACTGAAGAAGATGCGCGTATCGCCATCGATCATTACCCACGAGGCCCACAGGGTGCTGTTGCCGTCGAATAGGCCACGACCGGAAAAGTGCTGCGATGGCGTGGCGACGAACTGAATGCCCTCGACCTCAGTGCACTGCCACCAGTCCAGTTGACGGATTTTACTGGGGTCGATACCCCACTTGATCAGGGTATCGCCCACCCCTAACGGGGTGAGGAAGTACTTGGCCTTGTCGGCAAGCTTGAGCACCGCCCGATAGTCCAGGTGATCGTAGTGATCGTGAGACAGGATCACGGCTTCTATCGGAGGCAATTGATCGAGGCTGATCGGCGGCTGGTGAAAACGCTTGGGGCCGGCCCATTGCACGGGGGAGGCGCGTTCGGCGAAGACCGGGTCAGTGATCCAGAATCTGTCGCGCAGTTTGAGTAATACCGTTGAATGACCAAGGCGATAGACGCTGTGGTTCGGCGCAGCCATCAACGCCGCTTGCGTCAGCGACTGCACGGGTACAGGTGCCGTCGGACGGGTGTCGCGGGGTTTGTGAAACATCGCGCTCCAGAGGATACGCAAGGTTTTGCCAACGCTTAGACGCTGGATCGGCCGATGGTTTTGAAACTGTCCTTGAGCCTGTCGGGAAGCTTCGGGCTTGGAGGCGCTGTTCGTCGCGGAAGTTGATTTGGCCATGGGCAAGACTCCGGGAAAACCGCTTCACGATTCTCCGTCCAGTGACGATAAATGGCCGAGACACGCACGCATCAGCCGAGCACTCTAGTTTTACCGGGCAGGATTAACAAAACATTACACTGCACAGTGTAGTTTCAAGGTTGCAGCAAAGCCGATCACAAGTAAACTACCAAGTGTAATTTTCCTTTCTTCTTGCCGAAGCGTATTTATGACAGCTCCACAGCGCCTCACCGACCGTAAACGCGAAGCGATCATTCAGGCGGCGATTGTCGAATTTCGTGCCAATGGATTCGACATCACCAGCATGGACAGGATTGCTGCCACCGCCGGTGTGTCGAAGCGCACGGTGTACAACCACTTCCCCAGCAAGGAAGAATTGTTCGCCGAAATTCTCAATCAACTATGGGTCCGGGTAACGGCGGAACAGGAAGCGCCTTACCGTCCGGACCTGCCCTTGCGTGACCAGATGCGGCACCTGCTGACGGTAAAGCTGCAGATGTTGAGCGATGAGAACCTGCTCGATCTGGCGCGGGTGGCTATCGCTGCCACCATCCACTCCCCCGAGCGCGCACAAAGCATGGTGGCCCGGATGGGTGAGCGTGAAGAAAACCTGACCCTGTGGATTCGTGCCGCCCAGGCCGATGGTCGCTTGAAAGCGGTCGCCCCGGAATTTGCCGCGCAACAGTTGCATGGCATGCTCAAATCCTTTGCCTTCTGGCCGCAGATTTCCATGGGGCTGCCGGCTTTGTCGATCGAGATGCAAAGTACCGTGGTGGAGTCGGCGCTGGACATGTTCCTGGCCTGCTATCAGGTGCAATAAACGACAATCTCGACGGCGGCGTCGAAGGATTGGTCGCTCTGATGTGCACGGTGAAAATGTGTTTCAGAATGAAACCCGCACCGAGGCTATAGGGCGAATTCAACCGGTCGTCGCAACACCTTGATCGAGGTGTTTATGGGACGACCTGCCGGATGGATGCAAAAATTGACGGGCCAAAGACCTGAAAAGCCTGAGGCAGCCGACGCCTACACTGCGAAGAGGCCGGTGCATCACCGCACGACCATCAACCTCGCACCAAACGCCTCACCGCCGAAATCTCCGGCACTTCCCGCCTGTCCATGTATACCCGCAGCGGTTCAGTAATGTTGATTCGGTCGTCGATGTTCTGATCCAGTAACAGCTGAATCAACTCGCGCTTGAGGGTCATGGTTTGCTCAGGGCCGGCAGCCCAGACGAATTCGCTGGAGGGAATGATGCCGTCGTCAGCCACGTCCATGCCGAAGGCGTCCTCGCTGAAGCGAACGATGTAGTGGCCGGTCTTGCGATTGAGGCCAACGAAGCCGTTGAGTTGGTCAGCGGCCTGGCAGATGAGCTGGGAAGTGATGCGCACGCAAACCTCACAATAAATGATCGATGGTTTACACGCGTGGCCAGCGAATGGTTTTCCCTCTGCCGGGGAATTTGCCTGGGCCAAGAATAATGCAGACAAGCGCACAAAAGCGCTGACCCGCATCAGCTTTCAACACGTTTATGTCGGTCTCGTGATAGCGCTGGCATCGCTCAGTTGTTAAAAGAGACTCTTTGAAACCTGTCACGAAAGGATCTCGACCATGCCGGCCACCTTCACCCAAAGCGCCCTGCTCCTGAGTTTGCTGCTTGGCCTCGGCCAGGCCCAGGCCGCCAGCGAGCCCGGCCCCGCCGCGCTGGCCACCCGTGTGGGCATTCCACACCCGGCGGTGATCGCTCACCGTGGCGCGTCTTTCGATGCCCCGGAATCCACCGCCGCCGCCTACAGACTGGCACGCGACGTGGGTGCCGATTACCTGGAGCTGGACCTGCAGCGCAGCAAGGATGGCGTGCTGTTCGCTCTGCACGACAATAACCTGCAACGCACCACCGATGTCGCCAGCAAGTTCCCCGAGCGCAAGGACAGCCCCGCCAATGCCTTCACCATGGCCGAACTGAAAACCCTGGATGCCGGCAGCTGGTTCAACGCGGCCTACCCCGATCGCGCGCAGCCTGCGTTTGCCGGCCTGAAAATCCTCACCCTCGATGAAATCATCGACATCGCCCAGGGCAATCCGCTGCACAAGCCTGGCCTCTACATCGAAACCAAGGAGCCCAAGCAGTTTCCCGGTATCGAGCATGACCTCAAGGAAAAACTCCAGGATCGAGGCTGGCTGAGCCCGGCGGGGTCGAAACTGGCCAAAAGCGAACTGCGCGTCGGCCAGGGCAAAGGCAAGGTGGTGCTGCAAACCTTCGACAAGAGCAGCCTCGAATTGCTGCAAAAGGAAATGCCACAGGTACCGAAGATCCTGCTGTTGTGGGTCGGCGAAGGCAACATCGAGCCACAATCGACCGTGAGCTTTGCCGAGTCCGGCGCCAAGGACAAAGCCGCTTACTACGCCAAACAACAACCCAAGGATAAAGCCGAGTTCCAGCGCTGGGTCGACTACGCCAAGACCCAGGGCGCAATCGGCACCGGACCGTCCGCCGCGCTGACCCAGGGTGGCGATCAGAGCTACGCCGACCTGGTGCAACCGTGGATGAATCAGTACACCCACGATCAAGGTCTGCTGGTGCACGCGTACACCATTGATGAGGCGGTGGATTACCAGAAGGTCATGGAGGCAGGCGTCGATGGCATTTTCACCAACCGTGCCAGCGAATTGCTGAAGTTCTACAAGCGTCCGGCGCCGGTGAGTGTGGCGCAGGTGCTGCGCAATAATGGGTATTGATTGTTCGATTCAAGGGAATTTAAGCGTGAATTAAGTTGCCACAATTAATCTGATCCCACTTAGACAGCTCACCCAAGGAAAGAACCTCATGAAAACCCTGACCGCTCTGTTCACTGCTGCCGCCCTGACCCTCACCGCGGGCCTGGCCCAGGCCAAAGACGTGCCCGTCGACCAGATCCCTCAGCTGGCCAAGGATGGCAAGATCAAGCCGCTGGAAGAGCTGAACCAGATCGTGCTGAAGTTGCACCCCGGCGCGACGATTACCGACAGCGACCTGGACAAGCACTCCGACATCTACGAGTACGAAGTCGAACTGCGCGACGCCAAGAATGTTGAATGGGACGTGGACCTGAATGCCGCCACCGGTGAAGTCCTGAAGAACAAGCAAGACGACTGATACACCCGGAGAAAAGCCGCACGATGGCAACATCGTGCGGCTTTTCTGCGTCTGGGTGGCATGGCAGGTCGTTGGGCGTTTCCCAAGCGCCAGGATTAGTAGGCGCGTGGATTTTTCGATCGGTGGTCACCGCAAAAAAAACAAAACCTGATCCAGCGCAGTTTCTCTGTAATATTTCGCATCGATCATGGGCGACACTCCTTTCCCCTCAGGAATGTCCGGCATGGCCACTCCCTCTTTCACCGCCGCCCCGGCGCCCGCCATCAGCGTCAAACCGCAATTGGACAAAAAACCCGGCGCGTACACTCTGGTGGTGTTTTTCACAGTACTGAGCCTCGGGCTGCTGTTCACCGCCTATAGCCTGATGCACGACGTGAACGAGCTTGGCACCGTGGTGACCACTTGGACGCCGTTCATACTCCTGGGCGTGGCCTTGCTGATTGCCTTGGGCTTCGAGTTCGTCAACGGTTTCCACGACACCGCCAACGCCGTCGCCACAGTGATCTATACACATTCGCTGCCACCGAATTTCGCGGTGGTCTGGTCCGGGTTCTTCAACTTCCTCGGGGTGTTGCTGTCCAGTGGTGCGGTGGCGTTCGGCATCATCGCGCTGTTGCCGGTCGAGTTGATTCTGCAAGTCGGTTCATCGGCGGGTTTTGCGATGATTTTCGCCCTGCTGATCGCCGCAATCCTGTGGAACCTCGGCACCTGGTGGCTGGGCCTGCCGGCCTCGTCATCGCACACCCTGATCGGCTCGATCATCGGAGTCGGCGTAGCCAATGCCCTGATGCACGGGCGTGACGGCACCAGCGGTGTGGACTGGGCGCAGGCGACCAAGGTCGGTTACGCCCTGCTGCTCTCGCCACTGGTCGGCTTCGGCTGCGCCGCATTGTTGCTCCTGGCCCTGCGTGCCTTCGTCAAGAATCGCGCGCTGTACAAGGAGCCCAAGGGCAATATGGCGCCGCCGTGGTGGATTCGCAGCCTGTTGATCCTGACCTGCACCGGCGTGTCCTTCGCCCACGGCTCCAATGACGGTCAGAAAGGCATGGGGCTGATCATGCTGATTCTGGTCGGGACCTTGCCGATGGCCTATGCGCTGAACCGCACCATGCCCGCGGATCAGGCGTTGCAGTTTGCCGCCGTGGCCGAAGTGACCCAGCAGGCGCTGGTCAAGCGTGCACCGCTGCCGGCACCGGCCGACCCGCGACCGATCCTCTCCGATTACGTGCGCAGCAAGGAAGTCACGCCGCAACTGATCCCTGCCCTTGCGGCACTGACCGGCAACATCGGCAACGAAGTGAAGGGTTATGGTTCGCTGTCCAAAGTCCCGGCGCAAGCCATGGGCAACGTGCGCAACGACATGTACCTGACCAGCGAGACCATTCGCCTGATGGACAAGAACAAGGTCGGTAACTTCGACGCCGATACCACCGGCAAATTGCAGTTGTTCAAGCAGCAGATCGACAACGCCACGCGCTTCATCCCGTTGTGGGTGAAGATCGCTGTAGCGATAGCGCTGGGCCTGGGCACCATGGTCGGCTGGAAGCGCATCGTGGTGACCGTGGGCGAGAAAATCGGCAAGTCCCACCTGACTTACGCCCAAGGTGCCTCGGCGGAGACCGTGGCCATGCTGACCATCGGTGCCGCCGACATGTTCGGCTTGCCGGTCTCGACCACCCACGTGCTGTCGTCAGGAGTGGCAGGGACCATGGTTGCCAATGGCGGCGGCTTGCAGATGAAGACCATCCGCAACCTGCTGATGGCCTGGGTACTGACCTTGCCGGCGGCGATAGTGTTGTCGGGCAGTTTGTACTGGCTGTTCACCCAATTGTTCTGAATAAGGTAGAGCGAACGACCATCCGCTCGCGCACCACGTCATACACCCAGTGGTAAACATAGGTGTACGGCAGGAAAAACAGCAGCACGCCGATATCCAGCAGGAACGCCTGCCACAGGCTGATATTCAGCCACCAGGCAATCAAGGGTACGCCGAGGGCGACCAGTCCGCCTTCGAACAACAGCGCGTGCACCACGCGGACCCAGGCGTTGTGGGCAATGGCGAAACGCTTGAGCACGCGGTCGAACAGGCCGTTGAAAACCACGTTCCATGCCAGGGCCAACACGGCAATGACCACCGTGACAGCGCCCATCTCCAGCATCGGTTTGTCCATGATCCAGGCCAGTAACGGCGTACAGATCAGGATGGCCAGCAGTTCGAACCCGATGGCCTGGAAAATACGTTCGGTAATGGATTTATTGGCGCTCATGGCCTGACTCCCTGGTAACGATGGTTGCCATCATCCAACCTCAGACCGATACTTCATAACCAATAACCATCGATCAAGGCGATAGTTCATGGCATCTCAGGAAGTGCTGCAGGCGTTCGTCCAGGCTGCGACCCAAGGCTCGTTTTCCGCCGCGGCGCGCAAATTGGGCCGTAGTCAGTCGACCATCAGTGCCGCGGTGGCCAGCCTGGAAATCGATCTGAACCTGACACTGTTCGACCGCAGCAGCCGCAAGCCCAGCCTGACCCCCGCCGGGCACGTCATGTTGCAACGGGCCGAAGAGATCCTGGCCGCCACCAGTCGCCTGGAAATGACCGCCAGCCAACTGTCCCAGGGCGTCGAGGCGAAGCTCACCGTGGCGCTTTCCGACACTTATCAGTCCGATCGCTTTGAAGTGGCACTCAATGCATTCGAGCGGCGTTATCCCGACCTGGAACTCGAATGCCTGATTGCCGAATGCGACGACCTGGTCGCACTGGTGCAAAGCGGTCGGGCCAACATCGCCTTCGCTGAAATGCAGGAGAGCTATCCGCCGGACCTGGTCAGCTCGACCGTGGACGAACGCACGGAATTCGCCCTGTTCGTGTCCCGCCAGCATCCGCTGGCCAAGCAGGAAAATATTGACCAGGACACACTGCAACAGCATCGCGAGCTGCGCCTGGCGACCATCGTCAACCCCTACGAAAGCCGTGCCAAGGGACGGGTCTGGTCGGCACCCAGTTACCTGATGCTGTTGGAAATGGCCCAGGGAGGATTCGGCTGGGCGCCGCTGCCACGCTGGCTGGTTGGGCGTTTTGGCGCGGGGGCGTTGCAGGAATTGGAGGTGCGTGGCTGGCCGAAAACGGTGTCGGTGGATGCCTTGTGGTCACGCTTGCATCCGCCGGGGCCGGCTGGGAGCTGGTTGCTGGGCAAAATGCTGGAATAGGGGTGTGGCTTCTGACCTCTTTGCGAGCAGGCTCACCCCCACAAGGGGTTTGTGGTGCACGCCATTCCCTGTGGGAGCGGGCTTGCTCGCGAAGGGGCCAGCAAAATTCACATCACTCCAACGCCTGCAACCGAGCCTCGATAAACCGCCGCTCCGGCTCCTGCTGCGTCAACTCCAGCGCCCGCCCATAGGCGGCCCGCGCCTGCTCCACCCTGCCCAACTGCCGGCAGAACTCCGCCCGCGCCGAATGCGCCAGGTGGTAATCGAGCAGATCACCCCGCGCCAGAATCGCCTCGACCAGGGTAAGCCCTGCCAACGGGCCATCGCGCCTGGAGATCGCCGCCGCCCGGTTCAATTCGATCACCGGCGACGGCCAGGCCCGCAGCAACACGTCATACAGCCCGACGATCTGCACCCAGTCGGTTGCCTCGATCGACGGCGCTTCGGCATGCACCGCGGCAATTGCCGCTTGCAGGCAATACGGGCCGAATCGTCGGGTGCCCAATGCGCGCTCCACCAAGGCACAACCTTCGGTGATCATCTGCGCGTCCCACAGCGTGCGGTCCTGGTCATCCAGCAGAATCAAGTCGCCGTCCGCGCAGGTCCTGGCCACGCGCCGGGACTCGTGCAACAACATCAAGGCCAGCAAGCCCATGACCTCCGGCTCAGGCAGCAACTCCATCAACAAACGCCCCAGGCGAATCGCTTCGCGGGTCAAGTCTTCGCGGGTCACTTGTGCCCCGACGGACGCCGAATAGCCTTCGTTGAATACCAGGTAAATCACCCGCAGCACGCTGTCGAGGCGCTCGGGCAGTTCGGCATGGGATGGCACCTGATAGGGAATTTTCGCGTCACGGATCTTCGCCTTGGCGCGCACGATGCGCTGGGCGATGGTGGCGGGTGCCGAGAGAAAGGCCCGGGCGATTTCTTCCGTGGTCAGGTCGCAGACTTCGCGCAGCGTCAACGGCACCTGGGCGTCCGCCGCCAATGCCGGGTGACAGCAAGTGAAGATCAGCCGCAGGCGATCGTCCTCCACGTCTTCGTCGCTCCAGTCGGCTTGCTCCAACGCCTCGAGTTGCGCCTGTAACAAGGGCCGCGAAGCATTGAAGCGCGCACGCCGGCGCAGCACATCGATGGCCTTGAAGCGCCCCGTGGATACCAGCCAGGCACGCGGATTGTCCGGCACGCCGTCCTGCTGCCAGCGTTGCACCGCGACGAAAAACGCTTCGTGCAAGGCCTCTTCGGCGAGGTCGAAATCGCCGAGCAGGCGAATCAGGGTCGCCAGGATACGTCGCGACTCCTGGCGATAAACCTGCTCGACCCTGGCCTGTGCCGACAGCCCCGGCATCTTAAGGATTCAACTGCCGAACGGGACGCACTTCGACACTGCCGACCCGCGCCGCCGGGATGTTCCCGGCGACCTGCAGGGCTTCGTTGAGGTCCTTGGCATCGATCAGGTAGAAGCCGGCCAACTGCTCCTTGGTTTCGGCGAATGGGCCGTCGGTGATCGACAACTTGCCGTTGCGCATGCGCACCGTGGTGGCGGTCTGCACCGACTCCAGCGCTTCGGCGGCAACCATCCGGCCACTGCCCTGGATCGACTCGGCATAGGCCATGCATTCCTCGTCCTTGGGGCTTTCCGGCAGCGAATGCAGCAGGCGCTCATCGCTGTAGACCAGGCATAAATACTTCATCGCGCTCTCCCGATTGAACGGATCAACTATGGTCGCAGATCGGCCGTTTCGCACGGCTTGCCGACGATCAGGGTTCCAGGTTGAACAAGGTCGTGCCGCTCATCATGTCGAATGGCGCCGACCAGTGTTCGTGGACGATGCGCCATTGCCCGGCCTCGCGCCGATAGCAGGCGGTTACGCGCATCCAGCAGGCCTGGGTTTCGCCCTTCTCGTTGGTGCCGCCGCAATGGGCCAGCCAATGGGCGAAAGCGATGTGTTCATCGGCGACGATGTTCATATGTTCGAAGTCAAACTTGTGTTGGCCCTGGCACATTTCCATGCATTCGAGCCAATGCGCGCGGTAGGCTGCCTTGCCGCGAAATTGCAGGGCTTTGACGGCGTCGTAGGAGACAATGTTGTCGGCGTAAAGGGCCATGATTCTGTCGACGTCCTTGGAGATGACAGCCTCACGGTAGGTGGCGATCAGGGTCTGGATTTCGTGGGTAGCGCTCATCGTGGTTCTCCGTGGTTTTTACTGGAAGACACCCTTAGTCGTCCGACGATCCGCCAGATCGACAGTCGAAATAAAAATAATCCACAAGCGCAAACTCGCTAGAATCCGAGGCTCATTTCGGTTGGAAAAAGGACACTCCAGTGACAACCCGACTCGTGCCTTACGAAAGCCTGAACGCGTTGCAGCGCCAACAGGTCGAGGCCATCGAAGTACACCCGGAACAAATCAGGTTTTGCGGCGACATTCACGGTGCATTGCACACCCTGCTATCCAGGCCGGGCCCCGGCGTCAAAGGGTTTACCTTGCTGGCCGAAGACATGCCTGTCGCATTCCTGCTGCTCAAGCGCCCACCGGTATTGCCCGCCTGGGCTGACGAGCACAGCGCCACGCTGCATGCGTTGCAGGTCGATCAGCGCGCCCAGGGCAAAGGGTATGGCAAGGCCTGCCTGCAAGCGCTACCCGAAGTGGCGCGCCTGGCGTGGCCGGAAATCAGGGGGCTGGAATTGTCGGTGGATGCCGACAACGACACTGCCATTGCGCTGTATGCCAGGTATGGTTTTGTCGACAGTGGCGAAGCGTACAAGGGGCGGATCGGCTATGAGCGGCGGATGAGCCTGAGATTCTGAGTCTGACGACAATCCAATGTGGGATCTGCGTCGGGTTCAGAGGTTCAGGGTCATTTCGTGCCAGGCCATCCCGCCATGATCCGACGCCGATGGCTTGACGTAGGCGAAGCCAAAGCCTGCGTACAACGGAATATGCCGCTCCTTGCACATCAGGTTGATGCTGGCCTTGCCCATCGTGCGCATGCGCTCGATGAACTCGCCCATCAGGCGCTTCGCCAGGCCCAGGCCCTGATAATCCGGGTGCACGACCACCGACATGATCACCACGTGGGGTCCGGCCGGGTCGTGGCCGATGAGTTCCTTGAACGCCTCGTCGGACATTTCCACCTGGAACGCCGCGCCGGAATTGATGAAACCGGCAACCACGTCGTCCACTTGCGCGACGATGAAACCTTCGGGCCAGGTGGCGATGCGAGTGGCGATTTTCTCCCGGGTCGCGGCTTCGTCACCTTCATAGGCAAGGGTTTCGATGGCGTAGCAGCGGTCCAGGTCAGCAGGCGTGACATTACGGATGAGGGTGTTCATGACGGCTCGGAATCGGCGAGGGAAAGGCCGTGGATGATAAATCAGCCTCGGCGCGACATCGAGAGACGAATCGGCTGACCCGTCTCTCGATGTACTGGTCACACCTTGATCGGCAACCAGAGTTCCAGCGTGCCGGTATTGAGCTTGGGGTTGAAGTCTTCGCTGTAGCGTTCGAATTCCGGGGCGTTCAACAGCTCGCGGCCGGACTGCGGCAGCCAGGTGCCATGGATGTACTGGAAGGTTTGCGGCAGGGTGTCCAGCGAACCTTTGTGTTCGAACACCACATATTGCTGCGGCAGGACCTCGACCCAGCGGTAGGTATCCGGCAAATCATCCAGCTTGCTGATCTCGACGCCTGCAATGTAATCAAAGCCGCCCTTGCCGTCGAAATTGCAGCAGACGCCGTAGGTCACTTCGCCTTTTTGCCCAGGAACATTGCCGATATGGGGAATGAATTTTTCCCATAGCTCGGGAATGCCTGTCACGGTTTGCTGGGTAAATTGTTCGCCAAGCCCTGCAATCAGCAGGAAGTGCCCGTGTTCGAAGCGTGGTTCCGTCACTTCGACGCGTGTTTTCTCGTCCATGACTCGACTCCTGGAAGGTAAAAAGTGGGTTCGGCTGGGAGTATAGAAGCCAAACCCGATTCGCCCAGTTACAGGGTGTGCAACGGCGGGGCGGCACCGGAACCGACAAACTCGTTGTAGCCCGATAGGATCACGTACACTGCGAAATAACAGAAGATCGCCGCTGATGCCAGGTAGGAATAGCGCAGCAACTTGTCGCCGAGCAACTTGCCCCCGTGGCTTGCCGCGAAACACAGGCCTGCGGACCACAGCAGCCCGGCGCAAAGGAATCCACCGAGAAACAATGCCGAGCTGAGCGCTCCACCGCCGCCGGAACGGGCGATCAGCGTGCCGCCTACCGCGGCGAACCAGAGAATGGCACTGGGCGACGACATGGCGAGAAAAATCCCACGGAAAAACTCCTTGCGATGGGAGTTGTGGCCGACCTCGGCGGTTTCGGCCAACAGCGCCTCATGGTGGATCGCCGAGTAAATCATCTTCGCCGCAAAATACACCAGCAACGCCGAACCACCGATCCACAACACCCAACGCACGGTTTCGTATTGCAACAACACGGTCATGCCGGCCAGCGCCAGCACCGCGTAGATCAGGTCGCCGACGCAGGTGCCCAAGCCCAGGGCAAAGCCTTGAAAATAGCCGCGCTGCATGGCCAAGGTGATCATTGCGATGTTGGCCACGCCGATGTCCAGGCACAGCGACAGGCTTAACAGGAAGCCACTGGTAAATTCCATCGAACCCTTTCCTTCACAAAATTTTGTTTACCTTGAGGCTGGACATTCTGCCACGCCAGATCGTACATTCCGCCACAGGCCACCGCAGTGGCCAGCGTCGCTCGGACGGTTCCGGGCGCTTACGTTATCCGAGGCAACAATGGCCGAACAAGGTTCGCCGCGCCGCTTTGCGCGCATAGATCGACTCCCCCCCTACGTTTTCAACATCACTGCCGAGCTGAAGATGGCCGCCCGTCGTCGTGGCGAAGACATCATCGACTTGAGCATGGGTAACCCTGACGGCGCCACGCCGCCGCACATCGTCGAAAAACTGGTCACTGTCGCCCAGCGCGAAGACACCCATGGCTACTCCACGTCCAAGGGCATTCCGCGCCTGCGCCGGGCGATTTCCAACTGGTACAAGGATCGCTACGCGGTCGACATCGACCCGGAAAGCGAAGCCATCGTCACCATCGGTTCCAAGGAAGGCCTGGCGCACCTGATGCTGGCCACCCTCGACCAGGGCGACACCGTGCTGGTGCCCAACCCGAGCTACCCGATCCACATCTACGGTGCCGTGATTGCCGGCGCCCAGGTGCGCTCGGTGCCGCTGGTGCCGGGCGTGGACTTTTTCGCTGAACTGGAACGGGCCATCCGCGGCTCGATCCCGAAACCGAAGATGATGATCCTCGGTTTCCCGTCCAACCCCACCGCCCAGTGCGTGGAGCTCGACTTCTTCGAGCGGGTGATCGCCCTCGCCAAGCAGTACGACGTGCTGGTGGTGCACGACCTGGCCTACGCCGACATCGTCTACGACGGCTGGAAAGCCCCGTCGATCATGCAGGTGCCCGGCGCCAAGGACATCGCGGTGGAGTTTTTCACCCTGTCCAAGAGCTACAACATGGCAGGCTGGCGCATCGGCTTCATGGTCGGCAACCCGGAACTGGTCAACGCCCTGGCGCGGATCAAGAGTTACCACGACTACGGCACCTTCACCCCGCTGCAAGTGGCGGCCATTGCCGCGCTGGAAGGCGATCAGCAATGTGTGCTCGACATCGCCGAACAGTATCGGCAGCGCCGCAACGTACTGGTCAAAGGCCTGCATGAACTGGGCTGGATGGTGGAAAACCCGAAAGCGTCGATGTACGTCTGGGCCAAGATTCCCGAGGCTTACGCGCACCTGGGTTCGCTGGAGTTCGCCAAGAAACTGCTGGCCGAAGCCAAGGTTTGCGTCTCACCGGGCGTCGGGTTTGGCGAGTACGGCGATGATCACGTGCGCTTCGCCCTGATCGAAAACCAGGACCGGATTCGTCAGGCGGTACGCGGGATTCGCGGGATGTTCCGGGCGGATGGGTTAGCCCCGAAAACCAACGCCTGAAACAAAACCCATACTGGATCTCGTTCATCCTGAGATCATCACCCACAAAAAAACCGCATCGCTGCGGTTTTTTTGTGCCTGGCGAATCGCTTAGACGAACAGCGACAACAACAGGATAAAGCCCAGGCCCACCACCGACAGGATGGTTTCCATCGCCGTCCAGGTCTTGAAGGTTTCGGCCACGGTCATGTTGAAGTACTGCTTGACCAGCCAGAAACCGGCGTCGTTGACGTGGGACAGAATCAGGGAACCTGCACCGGTGGCCAGCACCAGCAGCTCACGGTTGACCCCCGGAATCATCCCCACCACCGGCACCACGATGCCCGCGCCGGTAATGGTTGCCACGGTCGCCGAACCGGTCGCGATGCGGATCACCGCCGCCACCAGCCAGGCCAGCAGGATCGGCGAGATCTGCGCATTGACCGCCATGTGGCCGATCACGTCACCCACACCACTGGTCACCAGCATCTGCTTGAAGCCACCACCGGCACCGATGATCAGAATGATTGCGGCGGTTGGTGCGAGGCTCGCATCCAGCCATTTCATCATTTGGCTGGAACCGATGCCCTGCTTGTAGCCGAAGGTATACAGAGACAGCAGCAATGCCAGCAGCAACGCCGAAATCGGGTGACCGATCAGGTCCATGAAGGCGCGGAAGATGTTGCCGTCGGGCAGCACCACGTCGGCAAACGTCTTGAGCAGCATCAGGAACACCGGCAGCAGCACGGTCACCAGGGTGATGCCGAAGCTCGGCAGTTCAGCCGTATCGGTTTCGCGGGCCAGTTGATCCACCAGCTCCTGGTTCGGATGACCAGGAATGTGCTTGGCAATGAAGGTACCGTAGATAGGGCCCGCGATGATGGCCGTCGGCAGCGCAACGATCAGGCCGTACAGAATGGTTTTACCGATGTCGGCACCGAACACGCCGATGGCCAGCAACGGACCCGGGTGCGGCGGCACCAGGCCGTGGACGGCGGAGAGTCCGGCCAGCAGCGGGATACCGATCTTGATGATCGACACGCCAGTGCGACGGGCGACGATGAACACCAGCGGAATCAGGAGCACGAAGCCGATTTCGAAGAACAACGGGATACCGACCAGGAAGGCCGCAAACATCATTGCCCACTGCACCTTGTCCTTGCCGAAGGCGCGGATCAAGGTCTGGGCGATCTGGTCCGCCCCGCCCGACTCAGCCATCATTTTGCCGAGCATGGTCCCCAGCGCGAGGATGATGCCGACGAAACCGAGCACGCCGCCAAAGCCGTCCTGGAACGCCTTGATGATGGTGCCGATCGGCATGCCGGAGGTCAGCCCGAGGAAGGCGGCGGCGATGATCAGGGCCAGAAAGGGGTGCAACTTGAACTTGGTGATCAGGACGATAAGCCCGATCACCGTGACCACTGCGTCGAGCAGAAGGAACGTCTCGTGGGACATGCCAAACATTAGGGGTGTCTCCTGGTTGTTGTTGTTATTAAAGCGGGTTAATCAGTAGTCGCGCGGACAGCGCTGTCTTTGCAAGCACGCTCATACCGCCTGCTTCAGGCCGTTGGCCTGCCACCAGGTGTGGGCTTGAGCGGCCAATTCTTCAACGCTGTAGATCGAGGCATTGAGCGCCAGTGTCAGCGGCTCGCCCTTGGGAGACTCGAGGGTGGCGAACTGACTTTCGATCAAGGTGGCCGGCATGAAATGACCCGGGCGATGGGAGACGCGTGCGGCGGCGACTTCCGGGGTCAACTCCAGGAACACGAAGCCCAGGCCCGGCAAGGCGCTGCGCAGGCGCTCGCGGTAAATATGCTTGAGCGCCGAGCAGGTCAGCACAGGGCGTTGGCCCTTGGCATCGATGCGGCGCAGTTCATCGCACAGGCTGTCGAGCCAGCCGGCGCGGTCTTCATCGTTCAGGGGGGTTCCCGCGCTCATCTTTTCGATATTGGCGGCAGGGTGGAAAGAGTCGCCTTCAATGGCAGTGGCGCCGCTCAGTTGGCACAGGGCCTCGCTGACGCACGTCTTGCCGCAACCGGCAACGCCCATGATGACCAGGGCGGTGATGGGATGATTCATGTAACACCTCAGCGCGCAGACAGCGCTACCTTTGCCAGTTATGACACCAGACCAAAAGCAGAAGTTGCCGACGCCTTTCTTGTCATTTTGTGGGTTGCAGCATGTGTGTCCCCAACGCCAAAAAGCGAGGATCAGGCGAACCCCCGCTCACGCATTTGCAGCTGCATCGAGACAGCGCTACCTTAGTGCCTTGAATTTTGTTTGGCAAGCCGTCGATGACTCCAACTAAAAACGATAAAAATACCCGCACCACTGGCCGCCCTACGCTGAACGAAGTGGCACGCCTGGCCGGTGTCAGTCCGATTACCGCCTCCCGCGCCCTGCGCGGGGTCAGCACGGTGGCCACTGAACTGGTGGAAAAAGTCCAGAAAGCCGCGCTGGAACTCAACTACGTGGTCAACCCCGCAGCCCGTGCCCTGGCCTCGGCGCAGAGCCATTCGGTGGTGGTGTTGGTGCCCTCCCTGTCCAACCTGCTGTTCATCGACACCCTGGAAGCCATTCATCAGGTCCTGCGCCCCAAGGGCTTCGAAGTGCTGATCGGCAACTTCCATTACTCGCGCGACGAAGAAGAAAACCTGCTGCGCAACTACATGGCCTATCAGCCTCGCGGCTTGCTGCTGACCGGTTTCGACCGCACCGAAAGTTCGCGGCGGATGATCGAAGCCAGCAATATCCCATGTGTGTACATGATGGAACTGGACAGCGCTGCCGGTCTCAATTGCGTTGGCTTTTCGCAACTGGCGGCCGGTGAAACGGCGGCCGAGCACTTGCTCTCGCGCGGGCGCAAACGCCTGGCGTACATCGGCGCACAGCTCGATCAACGCACCTTGCTGCGCGGTGAGGGTTTCCGCAAGGCCCTGAAAAAGGCCGGCCTGTACGACCCGGACCTGGAAGTGCTGACCCCGCGCTCCTCCTCCGTCGGCCTGGGTGGCGAACTGTTCCTGCAACTGCTGGCCAGCCACCCGGACGTCGATGCGATCTTCTTCGGCAACGACGACCTGGCCCAGGGCGCCCTGCTCGAAGCCATGCGCTGCGGGATCAAGATCCCCGAACAGGTGGCGATCCTGGGTTTCAACGATTTGCCGATGTCCGAACACATGGTCCCGCGCCTGAGCAGCATCAACACCCCGCGCGAAGCCATCGGCCGCCGCGCGGCGGAGCAGATGCTGGCGCTGATGGCCGGTAATACCGTGGCCAGACCGGTGCAGGACATGGGGTTTGAGTTGAAGGTGCGCGAGAGTACTTAAAGGCACGTTCGGCGACACGACTTAAAGAATGGGCCGTGTCTGCCGCTTCAGAATAAGTACCCAGGATAATGAATCATTGGCAGGAGTAAGTACTGGCAGCCATTCTAGCGAGATCGACTTTGGTTATTCGGTTAACCTGTAACGTGCTTCAGGGTCAGGGTAACCAACCCAAAAAGACGAACCATCCATAATTGATGGGAACCAATACAACAAAGGTAATGAGTGCAAGCGCAAGACTCAATCGTAAAGCTGCCATGAAAGGGATTCTTCCCATTTCAATTGCGAGAACAATCGGTGAGGCTTGGTAGGGCAGGAGCGGTGTTGAAAACCCGATGACCTGAATCATCAGAACACTTAATAAAGGCAACCCGGATGCAGTGGCTAACGACTGCGCCAGGGGAGTAAATAGGGCTGGCACTCCGTTCGCTGTGACCACAAAGTTGAGCAGCGTGGAAAACCCTACGATCAAGGCGTAACTGCTGAACGGTGAGGACGGATCCAACGGTGCGATAGCCAGTAGTTCATTTCCTATAAAGGTTCCCAGTCCGCTTTGTCCTACAAGTGCAGCGAGGCCGAGGATTGCTGCAACATACACCGCGGTCCGATGATTTACCTCTTGACCAAATTCGTCACTGGATACAAAGCCGACTCGTGGAAGCAGGCATAAGCAAGCTGCCACGAGACCGACCCAAGCAGGAGAAACTCCGTGCAAGGAATCGGTAAGCCAGAGTCCCAGGGTCATCAGCAGGAGAACGCTTAATCTCTTTTCCTCAGGACTCAAAGGACGAGTGGGTTCCACTTCTATGCTTTTTTCCACCTTATCCGGAAATAACCAGACAATACATGCACACAGTGCAGCCCCCTTCAGAATGCCAAGTACGGGTGCATGTAGTATCAGATACGGCAGATAAGAGAGTTGAATCCCGTACGTGGTATCGATCGACCCGGCCATAACAAGATTTGGAACATTCGCTGGCAGAATGGATGCCGAAAGTTGGAAGGTGCCAAAGCCGACAGCGAGTGAAAGCCCTATACGCCCTGGACGTTTCTCCCTGAAACCCACTCGATCAGCAAGCGCCAGTACGATCGGTATTAGAAGTGCAATACGTCCCATGTTTGAAGGCATAACAAAGGCAAGCATGTAAGTGAGGCCGACTATGCCAGCGACCATTTGCGGGTAAGACCTGGAAAGATGGACCGCGAGTACCCTGGCAAATCTAGAGGCCAATCCCGTTTTACGAATAGCAATCCCGATGACATAGCCGCTAATGACGAGCCAGAATGCAGCAGAGGTAAAACCGGAGAAGATCAAGGAAGCGGGAGCGACATGGAGGATCATCGCAACCGCGAAAAACAAAAGTGCAGTCAAGTACTCCGGAAGTCTACGTGTTGCCCATAGCAAGATTGTCACAGCGACCAGTCCGGCAACTATTATTAGTTGAGCATCCATATTACTTTCCTATGTTCTGCGGCTTCGGTTCACGGACGTATTCGTCCTGATCGAACCACCGACTGCACTTTTAGCGTAGGAGAAGCATGGCGGCGAAAAAGTAAAATGTCTAATATTTAGAAAATCCAGAATCAGTATCTTTGGAGTCCTAATTGGAACTCAGGCACTTACGTTATTTCGTCGTCACGGCCCAAGCGGAAAACTTCACACGAGCAGCCGAACAACTTGGAATCGCCCAGCCCCCGCTTGGACAGCAGATACGTGATTTGGAGGATGAAATCGGTACGCCGCTTTTCCACCGTGTAGGACGCGGCGTCGTACTCAGCGACGCAGGCAAGGCATTCCTGGTATCAGCACAAGACATTCTTGCACGTGCCGAGGACGCCCAAAAAAATGCGCGCCGCGTTGCGCGAGGTGAGGTCGGCTCATTGAACCTGGGATTTACCGAATCCGCCTCGTTTAACGATACGGTCACCGGTTTGATCAGGCGGTATCAGCAACAGCACCCCAAGGTTGAGGTCAACCTTGAAGAGAACAATAGCGAATCACTCATTTCCAGACTCGGCCGTGGAGAAATTGACGCCGCGTTTGTGAGGCCTCCGTTTGCCATGGGCGGCGATATTGATTTCATCACCCTATCCGAAGAACCCCTTATTGTTGTCCTGCCAGATGGCCACCCATTAACGTCGTACCAGCGACTGTCCCTCGCTGATTTACGGCAGGAGAACTTCATCCTGTATTCGCGCAAATCCGGTTATGGACTGAGTGCGGATATCGTGGCTGCCTGTCGGCAGAGTGGTTTCAATCCGATCATCCGTCAGCAGGCTCCCCAACTATCGTCCGCTGTTAACCTGGTATCAGCGGGGATGGGTATTGCGGTCGTACCCGCATCGATGCAGCGAATTCAACGCGATGGCCTGCACTACAGAGCGCTTGGGCTTGATTGGCCCAAGGCTATACTTGGGTTGGCCACACGAACGGCGAACCGGTCAACCCTGGTCGAAGACCTGATTAGTTCGACGAGAATCGAGTCTTCCTAATTGATTGTCCATTGTGGTTAAGGAGTTCCCTCCCTCACCACTGCTGCGTGCTATTGCTGCGCAAACCAAGATCAAAGGATCGCAGCCTGCGGTAGCTCCTACACTTGAATATACGCCACTCTCGCTGGAGTCGTTCCATGGAACACACACTGAAGATTCTGGGAAAAGCCTCGTCGATCAACGTCAGGAAGGTCCTGTGGACCTGTGAGGAACTGGGCCTTTCCTATGAACGCGAGGATTGGGGCAGCGGTTTTGCCTCGACCCACAGCCCCGAGTTCCTGCGGTACAACCCCAACGCACAGGTACCGGTGATCATCGATGATGCCGGTGTGCTGTGGGAGTCAAACACCATTTGCCGCTACCTGAGCGCCAGGCACCAGCACCACCATACGGAGCTGCTGCCCAGCGATCCGGCCGCGCGCGCCCGGGTGGAGCAGTGGATGGACTGGCAGGCCACCGATCTCAATTCGTCCTGGAGCTACGCGTTCATGGCGCTGGTGCGCAAGGATCCGGAATTCCAGGAAGCCCATCGCATCGAAGTCGGCGTACGCGGCTGGAACCAGAAGATGGCCATTCTCGAACATCAGCTCGCGACCACCCAGGCCTATGTCGCCGGGGCAAAATTCAGCGTGGCCGACATTGTCATTGGGCTCTCGGTCAACCGCTGGCTGATGACGCCCATGGAGCGGCCCGACTATTCGGCCGTCGACGAGTATTTCAAGCGCCTGGCGCAACACCCGGGCTTCCTCAAACACTGCTGTAATGGCCTGCCTTGATTAGTCATGCCTTGCAAACCCTTGCCGCCCGACGGCAAGGGTTGACCGCAGCCTGTGGGTCAGCTGTCGGTTGTAAAGTCTCAACTTATTGATATTGAGGGAATTTATTGTATAGGCATACTCTTTGCTCAATGCACTGCACCGCCAATACCTACAAGGTCTGCCTATCATGTTGGTCAGTGCAAAATTGAACCTGGTAACGCCCCTCCCCAAACGCCCCGGTGAAGACTCGGTCGCCGAAGCCGCCGCCGGCCTGCAAAGCGTCATGACCCAGGCCCTGCAAAACAACGTGCAGGCGCAGACCACGCAAGCCAGCACGCAGGTCGAGGAATCCGCCACGCAACTGGCGACGCAACAAGTGAGCGAAGCCAGCCGGATCAGCGACAACGTCGATGAAGCGTTCGCCAAGACCCGCGTGGGCCTGCAAGCGACCTCTGCGCCACTGCCTGACGAGGTCAAGGACAGGATTGGCGATGGCTCGGCGACGTCCGCATTCAAGGACTACATGAGCAAGACCCCGGAACAGCGCATGCGCGATGCGATCCTGGAGGAGATGGGGTTGACCCAGGAGCAGATCGATCAGATGCCGCCGGAGAAACAACAAGCCATCGGCGAGGAAATAGCCGAGCGCCTGCTGGACAAGGCGAAGCTGGCTCAAACCGAGAAAGCCCAATACAGCGGTGAAATCACCCAGCAACAAATGTAGGAGCCGGCTTGCCGGCGAAGGCGGCCTTGAACCTTTGATCGATCTTCTGGACGCCTTCGCTGGCAAGCCAGCTCCTACAGGTGAGGTGCCGGTCAGTTCAACTGCAAGGTCGAGTTGAACTGGCTGATCGCGTCTACCACATGCCGCGAGCCCTGCTGGATCTCGAGGATCACCTCCCCCGCCTCGTTCGCCAGTTCCACGCCCAGTCCGGTTCGACTCAGGCTCGACTGCATGCTCGACACCGCACTCAATGACAGGTCGTGGTTCTTGCGCACCACATCGACGATTTCCAGGGTGGCCTGGCTGGTGCGTGCGGCCAGGCTGCGCACTTCATCGGCCACCACGGCAAACCCTCGCCCATGTTCGCCGGCGCGGGCCGCTTCGATGGCGGCGTTGAGCGCCAGCAAGTTGGTCTGGTCGGCAATGCCGCGGATGGTCTGGACGATCGAGCCGATGATCTCCGACTGCTTGTTCACCGCGTCGATGCTCAGCGCCGCCTGGTTCAGGTCCTTGGAAATGTCCTGGATGATCTGCACCGTCTGCTGCACCACCTCGGAGCCCTTGCGCGCGCAGGCGTCGTTTTGCACCGAGGTGCTGTGGGCCGAGTCCGCGGCGGTTTGCAGGGTGGTCATTTGTTGGGTGATGTCGCTGGCGAACTTGACCACCTTGTACAGGCGACCCTTGGCGTCGAACAACGGGTTGTAGGAGGCCTCTAGGAATATCGTCTGGCCCTGCTTGTTCTTGCGCTCGAAACGATGGGAATGATATTCGCCTCGGTTGAGTGAGGCCCAGAAGTTCTTGTAGCCCTGGGACTCTGCTTCGGCGCGATGGCAGAACATGCTGTGATGCTGCCCGACGATTTCATTGAGCGAGTACTGCGTGGTTTTCAGGAAGTTGTCGTTTGCCGTGATCACTCGGCCTTCGGGGGTGAACTCGATTACGGCCATGGAGCGGCCAAGGGCGGCGAGCCTGCTTTGGTTTTCGTGGTCCTGGTTGACTCGGGCGGTAATGTCGGTGGCCACCTTGATCACGCTGCGCACCTGGCGGTCGGGACCCAACACCGGCATGTAGCTGGCTTCGAGCCAGATCTCCTTGCCGCTCTTGTTCAAGCGCTGGAAGGTGCCGCTGATCGGCTCGCCCCGTGCGAGATCGTGCCACAATTTGGCGTACTCCTCACTGCGGTAGAACGCCTCCTCGCAGAATATCCGGTGATGTTTGCCGCGCACTTCTTCGCCGCTGTAACCCATGGCTTTGCAAAAATTCTCATTGGCCTCGATCACGATGCCATCGGGGGTGAATTCAATCATAGCCATGGACCGACTGACAGCCGCCAGCTTGGCGTTGGCTTCGGTCAGCGCGCAGCTGAAACGTTCGATTTCCAGCAGGTCAGCCTTGTGATGCAGGTTAAACATGGTCGTATCACCTATGCGCATTCATGAAAGTTGCCGGTCTTTCAAAATCCACCACTACGTTCAATAGAACAGGTACACGCGTTCCTCCAACGAGGAGGAATCAATCAGGTGATAGGTGATGTTCGATCGGAGAGGTCCTTAACACGCCACTCTCATCAAGACATCCTTCTCTTGATAGCCCGGGGTCGGGCCAGCCCTAACGTGCTCATAAGCGAACTCCATTTCCGGATAACGTCCTGCAAGTGTGTCGGTGCCTTGGGTTGCGCACTCTGGCAGCTTGGCTCGATTGACCACATACGCCGATAACGATCGATATGGTTAATTAGGGCTCAGCATAGACACCGGCTTTGGGCTTGCAAGGCCACTAGTCGGCCAGCATTGAGGACAAAAACGGTTCAGCAGCTGCAGGTCTGGGTGCCAGCTGATGCATTCACTGGGCAAACAACATGAACATGGGGGCAAACGCGATGCTCACGACCCGGGCGTTATGCTCGGTCAATCGGTTCTGGGCCTTGATCTCCGTCCAGGAGTCAATGATGCGCACATCGTCGGGAAGACTGAACGGACAACAGCCCCTGCCCAGGATCACCTCCCTGATATTGCTCATCACCATGTTGCCCCTGGCGCCAGGTCCATCGACACCGAAAATCTTCACTGAGTGGGCCTTATTGTTGTGCTGCCAGGAGACGACCTGGGCGTTCATACCGTAGTCGGACAGATTGACCGGGCGGCTTCTCGCGGTGCTGAGCAAGGACAATTTCCTGCCAGCGAAATCCGCAGCGGTCCAGAGACACACGTAACCGTAATCGCAGGCGCTATCCGACTGACCTGCGTCGCCGGGTACCGGGAAGGTCAGCACGGCGGCACCGTTGTCGTAAGTCACTTGAGTCGCACTGACTTGATGCCCGCCAGACTTATGAATGAGTTGTCGGTCAATTTGCTGCTGCACCTCGGCTTTTTGTTCAACCGTCATGGGCGGTTCAAACAACGTATAGGGGCTGCGCTTGACCGTCGCCTGCTTCGCCGAAAAGAGCAGTGCGCCGACACCGAGACAGATTGCCACGAAGCTAACCAGCCATTTGCTGTTCATGTAGAGACTCCGTGCGCCTGGAACGCTGAAGACAGCGTGAGCAGGAAACCAGAGTCCGTTCGGCACAATTGATTGTCTACTGTCAGAACTAACAGGGTCGACGGATGGCGCCATCGGGCCGATTATTGAAATAACCCCGCCTCCCGCTTGCGCGGCCCCCTCCTGCTCACTAACGTAGCGCCTTTATTGCGCGCCGCCGCCTCTACCCCGCAGGAGCTTTGCCATGGCCTCGCCAGCCCTTTCACATTTTCTACCCCGGTTCGGCGTTGCCGCAGCAGTGGCGGGTGTTTTAAGCCTGACCGGTTGTCAGAGCTTCAACGCCCAGGACACCCTCCCGCCCACCTCCGGTGTTCAGCCGCTCAAAGGGCTGGCGCAGAACGTTTCGGTGCGGCGCAATGCCATGGGCATGCCGTTGATCGAAAGCAACAGTTTCCACGATGCACTGTTTGCCCTCGGCTATGTGCACGCCAGTGACCGCATCACTCAGATGGTCACTCTGCGACTGCTTGCCCAAGGTCGATTGGCCGAGATGCAGGGGTCGGACGTGCTGGACGCTGACCGCTATATGCGCGCGGTCAACCTGAAGAAAAACGCCGGCGAGTTGTACAAGGCCTCTTCACCGCGGCTCAAGCGCTTCTTCGAAGTCTATGCCCGCGGCGTCAACGCCTATCTGTTCCGCTACCGCGACAAGCTGCCTGCCGACCTCGTTGCCACCGGGTACAAGCCCGAGTATTGGAAGCCGGAAGATTCGGCGCTGATCTTCTGCCTGTTCAACTTCAGCCAATCCGCCAACCTGCCCGAGGAAATTGCCTCGCTGGTGCTGGCCCAGACCGTCACCACCGACAAACTGCCGTGGCTGACCCCTTCGGCTCCGGATGAAAAACTGCCGCTGGGCGAAAGTGAGAAGCTGCAAGGCATCAAGCTCAACGGCCAAGTACCGGGGCTGGCTGACATCAGCAAGGCCACCGGCCAGTTGTCCGGACTCAACCTGCTGGGCGCCACTTCATCGAACAACTGGGCCATTGCGCCGCAACGCAGCCGCAGCGGTAAAAGCCTGCTGGCCAGCGACAGCCATGGCCCGATGGGGGTGCCGTCGCTGTTCAGCTACGTGCAGATCCGCGCACCGAAGTATCAGGCCTCCGGTGCGACCATCGCCGGCTTGCCGATGGTACTGGACGGGTTCAACGGCAAAGTGGCCTGGAGCATGACAACCGTCATGGGCGATAACCAGGACCTGTTCCTGGAAAAAATCAAACGCCAGGGCAATGGCCTGTCCTACGAGACCGCTGGCAAGTGGCAGCCGGCGATCGTGCGTAACGAAACCTACTTCGTCAAAGGCCAGCGGCCGATTCGCGAAGCGGTGTTCGAAACCCGCCACGGCCCCCTGCTCAACAGTGCCCAAGGCCTGGCCCAGGGCAGCGGATTCGGCCTGGCCCTGCAAACGCCGAGCTTCACCGATGACAAGAGCCTGGACGCCTTCTTCGACCTGTCCCGTGCGCAGAACGTCGAGAAAGCGTCGGACGCCAGCCGCGAGATTCGGGCCATTGCCCTGAACCTGGTGTTCGCCGATGCGAGCAATATTGGCTGGCAGGTCACCGGTCGCTATCCGAACCGCCGCGAAGGCGAAGGCCTGCTGCCCTCGCCCGGCTGGGAGGGGCGTTACGATTGGGACGGTTACGCCGACCCGATGCTGCACCCCTACGATCAGGACCCGGCCCAGGGCTGGCTCGGCACCGCCAACCAGCGGGTCATTCCCCATGGCTATGGCATGCAGCTGTCCAACTCCTGGTCGGCACCGGAACGCGGCGAGCGCTTGGCCGAGCTGGCTGGGGTGGGCAAACATGACACCCGTAGCCTGATCGCCATGCAATACGACCAGACCACCACGTTCGCCGCGAAACTGAAGAAGATGTTCGAGGCACCGGGGATGTCCCAACCGCTGAAGCAGGCCATCGAAGCCTTGCCAGTGGCGGATCGCGGCAAGGCACGCGAGGCCTTGACCCGCTTGATGGCGTTTGACGGCAAACTCGGCGCGACCTCCGCCGACGCGGCGATCTATGAGCTGTTCCTGCAGGAAAGCACCCGGCAGATTTTCCTCGATGAATTGGGACCGCAAGGCAGCCCGGCGTGGCAAGCCTTCATCGCCAACGGCTCATTGTCTTACGCGGCCCAGGCCGACCATTTGCTGGGGCGCGAAGACAGTCCGTTCTGGGATGACGTGCGCACCGCGCAGAAAGAAGACAAACCGGCAATCCTCGCCCGCAGCCTGGCCGCAGCGATCACTGCCGGCGACAGTCAGTTGGGCGGCGATCACAAAGCCTGGCAGTGGGGTAAATTGCACCGCTATGAGTGGAAGAACGCCAGTGGCCAGACCGTGCGCGGTCCACAGCCGGCCGGTGGCGACCAGACGACCCTCAACACGGCCGCCTATGCCGTGGGCCAGGACTTCAACACGACCCGGGTACCGGCCATGCGATTGATCGTCGACTTCGGCCAGCCCGAACCGTTGATGGGCCAGATCGCCACCGGCCAGTCCGGCAACCCGGCCAGCCCAAACTACCTCAACGGCATCGAGCCGTGGCTGAAGGGGCAGTACCAGAGCTTGCCGATGCAGCCGGCGAATTTTGACCGGGTGTATGGAACCAAGCGCCTGACCCTGACACCTGGCAAATAACGCGGGACCAAAATGTGGGAGCGGGCTTGCTCGCGAAGGCGGTGTACCAGTCAACATACAGGTTGAATGTGAAGCCGCTTTCGCGAGCAAGCTCGCTCCTACAGGGGTAGGTTGTTTGCCTGGACATCCCGATAGAACTTCTTCCACCGCGCCAGTCTCCTAGCTAACAAGACCCTCCACCTGGATAGCAACGTGGACCTTGTCATCGCGCGTCCCGAAGGCTTGTACTGCCCTGCCGGCGATTTCTACATCGACCCGTGGCGGCCGGTTGAGCGTTGCGTCATCACTCACGCCCATGGCGACCATGCCCGAACCGGTAACCAGCATTACCTGGCGGCAGCATCCGGTGAAGGAATTCTGCGTGCGCGATTGGGCCAGGACATCAACCTGCAAACTTTGGCGTATGGCGAGCGACTGCTGCATCACGGTGTCACCCTGAGTTTCCACCCCGCCGGCCACGTACTCGGCTCGGCCCAGGTGCGCCTGGAATATGGCGGGGAGGTCTGGGTCGCGTCAGGGGACTACAAGATCGAACCCGATGGCACCTGCGCCGCATTCGAGCCGGTGCGTTGCCACACCTTCATCACCGAGTCGACATTCGGCCTGCCAATCTATCGCTGGCAGCCGCAGGCGCAGGTCTTCGCCGAGATCAACCAGTGGTGGCAAGCTAACGTCGAGCAAGACAAAGCCAGCGTGCTGTTCTGTTATTCCTTCGGCAAGGCCCAGCGCATCCTCCACGGCATCGATGCCAGCCTTGGCCCCATCCTGGCGCATGGCGCGGTCGAGCCGTTGAACCGTGTCTATCGTGAGGCCGGCATTGATCTGCCGCCAACGCTCTACGCCGGTGACTTCAACAAGAATGATCCGATCCTGCGCCAAGCGCTGGTCATCGCGCCACCTTCCGCCGGTGGCAGCACCTGGATGCGCCGCTTCGGCGACTACAGCGACGGCTTCGCCAGCGGCTGGATGCGATTGCGCGGAGCCCGTCGGCGACGCGGAGTGGATCGCGGTTTCGTGTTGTCCGATCACGCTGACTGGCCCGGTTTGCTCTGGGCCATCGAACAGACGGGGGCTGAGCGGGTGATGGTCACCCACGGTTCTGTCGCGGTACTGGTGCGCCACCTGCGCGAACAAGGCCTCGATGCCCAAGGTTTCAGTACCGAGTACGGCGACGATGAGGAAGCATCGACAGTCGAAGCCATCGAGGCCGCACCATGAAGGCGTTCGCCCAACTGTACGCCGAACTCGATGCCACGACGTCGAGCAACGCAAAGCTCGCGGCCATGCAGGATTACTTTGCCCGAGCCACACCGGAAGATGCCGCGTGGGCCGTGTACTTTCTGTCCGGTGGACGCCCAAGGCAACTGGTGCCGGTTCGCATCCTGCGGGAGTTGGCAGTGGCCTATTCCGGGCTTTCATCCTGGCTGTTCGAAGAGAGCTACCAGGCGGTGGGCGATTTGGCGGAAACCATTTCCCTGGTGCTGCCCGAAATGCCCTACCGTTCCGGCGAAGGCCTGGCGGTGTGGATCGAAGAAAAACTGCTGCCATTGCGCGGCGAATCCCCGCATGTGCTTGCCGAACGCCTGCCCGTTCTCTGGTCGCAACTGGACCGTCCCAGCCTGATGCTGTGCATCAAATTGATCACCGGCAGCTTTCGCGTCGGGGTTTCCAAGTTGCTGGTGACCCGCGCCCTGGCGTCCATGGCCCAACTGGACAGCAAACGCGTGGCCCAGCGAATGGTGGGCTATACCGACCTGTCCAACCGGCCCAGTGCCGCCAGCTACCTGAAGTTGATCGCCGCACAATCGCCCGACGAGCATGCGCAACGGGGCGGTCAGCCGTATCCGTTTTTTCTCGCCCATGCCCTGGCGCAACCGGTCGAGCAGTTCGAGGCGCAGCTCGGTGCCGCCAGCCGGTGGCAGGTGGAATGGAAGTGGGACGGCATCCGGGCCCAGATCGTCAAGCGCGAGGGGCGCCTGTGGATCTGGTCGCGGGGTGAAGAACTGGTCACCGATCGCTTTCCGGAATTCGACAGCCTGATCCACTGCCTGCCCGACGGTACCGTGATCGATGGCGAGATCGTCGCCTGGAAAGCCGCTCGATCGGACACGGAAGATGCCTTCGACCCCGCCCCGGAGGCCCCTGCCGTGCAACCTTTTGCCCTGTTGCAACAGCGGATTGGCCGTAAAAACCTGACCCGCAAGATTCTCAATGAGGTGCCTGTGGCCATCCTCGCCTACGACTTGCTGGAATGGCAGGGGGCGGACTGGCGCAACCAGCCGCAAAGCCTTCGGCGCAGTCAGCTGGAGCGGGTGATCGCCCAGGCTAACAATCCGCTGCTGCTCGCCTCGCCCCTGTTGACCGGGGAAGACTGGTTCGACCTCGCCCGGCAGCGGGAAGAATCACGCAGGCTCGGCGTCGAAGGCATGATGCTCAAGGCGCGGGACGCGCTCTACGGCGTCGGGCGCACCAAGGACATGGGGGTCTGGTGGAAATGGAAGGTCGACCCGTTCAGTGTCGACGCGGTGCTGATCTATGCGCAGCGCGGTCATGGCCGTCGGGCCAGCCTCTACAGCGATTACACCTTCGCTGTCTGGGACGCACCACCCGACGCCAGTGAGCGCGCCCTGGTGCCGTTCGCCAAGGCCTATTCGGGTTTGACCGATGAGCAAATGCGCCAGGTCGACAACATCGTACGCAGGACCACGGTGGAAAAATTCGGCCCGGTGATCAGCGTCAAGCCGAGCCTGGTGTTTGAACTGGGTTTCGAGGGCATTGCCCTGTCCAAACGCCACAAAAGCGGGATTGCGGTGAGGTTTCCGCGGATGCTGCGCTGGCGCCAGGACAAGTCGGTCGAAGAGGCTGATCACCTGGGGACACTGCAGGATTTGCTTGGCTGATCTTCATCCTTGCCAGCTTCACGCAGAACCAAAAAAGTGCGGGCTTTTCATGACGCCCATTTTCGTGCACTAATCCCCTCCTGCAATTTCCCGAACACCTTTTAAACGCTTGTTCGGCACTCTGGTTCGGAAATTGCTACTTTCATCAGGACTTACGCTTACCAGTAACAATAATTCTGCGCCACAAGCGCTCATATTGGTTCTTAGGGATTGAATAATGAAAAAAGCATTGCTGACCCTTTCTGCACTGGCGTTGTGCGTAGCAGCCGGCTCCGCGCTGGCAAAGGAATACAAGGAATTGCGTTTTGGTGTTGACCCTTCCTATGCACCGTTCGAGTCGAAAGCGGCCGACGGCAACCTGGTAGGTTTCGACATCGACTTGGGTAATGCGATCTGTGCCGAGTTGAAGGTCAAGTGCAAATGGGTCGAGAGCGATTTCGACGGCATGATTCCTGGTCTCAAGGCCAATAAATTCGACGGTGTCATCTCTTCGATGACCGTCACCCCGGCCCGCGAAAAAGTCATCGACTTCTCCAGCGAACTGTTCTCCGGCCCGACCGCTTACGTGTCCAAGAAAGGTTCCGGCATCACGGCAGACGTCGCTTCGCTGAAAGGCAAGACCGTCGGCTACGAACAAGGCACCATCCAGGAAGCCTATGCCAAGGCCGTTCTGGACAAGGCTGGGGTGAAAACCCAGGCCTATCAGAACCAGGACCAGGTGTATTCCGACCTGACTTCCGGTCGTCTCGACGCCGGGATCCAGGACATGCTGCAAGCTGAACTTGGCTTCCTGAAGTCGCCAAACGGCGCCGGTTACGAAATCAGCAAACCCGTCGACAGCGAACTGCTGCCAGCCAAGACTGCAATCGGTATTAAGAAAGGTAACACCGAGCTGAAAGCACTTTTGGATAAAGGTATCAAAGCGTTACACGATGATGGCACCTATGCCACCATTCAAAAGAAACACTTTGGCGATCTGAACCTGTACAGCGGCAAGTAATGCCCGGCGCCCATCTCGTGATGGGCGCTTTTTTCATCCGATCAGGTTGCTGATTTATGTTCGAAACCCTATTACAAAACCTGGGGCTTTCCGCCTTCAGCCTCAAGGGCTTTGGCCCGCTGCTGATGGAAGGTACCTGGATGACCATCAAGTTATCGGCGATGTCGCTGCTGGTGGCCGTGTTGCTCGGTCTGCTGGGCGCCAGTGCCAAGCTGTCAAAAGTCAAATTGCTGCGCCTGCTTGCCCAGTGCTACACCACGCTGATTCGCGGGGTGCCAGACCTGGTGCTGATGCTGCTGATCTTCTACAGCCTGCAAACCTGGCTGACGTCGCTCACCGACTACATGGAATGGGAATACATCGAGATCAACCCGTTCAGCGCCGGGGTACTGACCCTGGGCTTCATCTACGGCGCGTATTTCACCGAAACCTTCCGCGGCGCCATCCTCGCCGTGCCTCGCGGCCAGGTCGAAGCGGCCACCGCCTACGGGCTCAAGCGCGGCCAGCGTTTCCGTATCGTGGTGTTCCCGCAAATGATGCGCTATGCCCTGCCGGGTATCGGCAACAACTGGATGGTCATGCTCAAGGCCACTGCACTGGTGTCGATCATCGGCCTCGCCGACCTGGTCAAGGCTGCCCAGGATGCAGGTAAAAGCAGTTATCAACTGTTTTACTTCCTGGTACTCGCCGCCCTGATCTACCTGGCGATCACCAGTGCCTCCAACGTCATTCTGCGCTGGCTCGAACGCCGCTACGCCGCCGGTACCCGGGAGGCCGTACGATGATCGAACTCCTGCAGGAATACTGGAAAGCCTTCCTTTACACCGATGGCCAGAACATCACCGGCCTGGCCATGACCATGTGGTTGCTCAGTGCGTCGATCTTCATCGGCTTCATCGTCTCGATTCCGCTGTCGATCGCCCGGGTCTCACCGCACTTCTACATCCGCTGGCCGGTGCAGTTCTACACCTACCTGTTTCGCGGCACGCCTTTGTATATCCAGCTGCTCATCTGCTACACCGGGATCTACAGCCTGGCCGCCGTACGCGCGCAACCGATACTCGACAGTTTCTTCCGCGATGCGATGAACTGCACCATCCTGGCCTTCGCCCTGAACACCTGCGCCTACACCACGGAGATTTTCGCCGGGGCGATCCGCAGCATGGCCCATGGTGAAGTCGAAGCAGCCAAGGCCTATGGCCTGACAGGCTGGAAGCTGTACGCCTACGTGATCATGCCTTCGGCCCTTCGTCGCTCGCTGCCCTACTACAGCAACGAAGTGATCCTGATGCTGCATTCGACCACTGTGGCATTCACCGCGACCATCCCGGACATCCTGAAAGTCGCTCGGGACGCCAACTCGGCGACCTTCCTGACCTTCCAGTCGTTCGGCATCGCCGCGCTGATCTACCTGACCGTCACCTTTGCGCTGGTCGGCCTGTTCCGCCTCGCCGAACGCCGCTGGCTGGCCTTCCTCGGGCCGACCCACTAGGACCCGCTTCGGGATAAGAAAAAAATGCGCCACCAGATACACGACCTGCTGGCCCCCTTGCCGGGGACCGCACGACAGATCCACAGTTTTCATTTCGGCCCACAACCGGCCAAGGGCAAGATCTACATCCAGTCATCCCTGCACGCCGATGAAATGCCCGGCATGCTGGTGGCATGGCACCTCAAGCAACGCCTGGCCGAGCTGGAAGCCGCTGGCCGACTGCGCAGCGAAATCGTCCTGGTGCCCGTGGCCAACCCGGCCGGCCTGGAACAGGTGCTGATGGATGTACCGCTGGGCCGCTATGAGCTCGAAAGCGGGCAGAACTTCAACCGCTGGTTCGTCGATTTGAGCGAAGAGGTCGGCAATGCGATCGAAGGCCAACTCGGCGACGACCCGCAGCGCAACCTCGAACTGATCCGCGACAGCCTGCGCCAAGCCTTGGCACGCCAGACCGCCAGCACCCAGTTGCAATCCCAGCGCCTGACCCTGCAACGGCTGGCCTGCGATGCCGACATGGTGCTGGACCTGCATTGCGATTTCGAAGCTGTCGCCCACCTGTACACCACGCCCGAGGCCTGGTCGCAGGTCGAGCCGCTGGCCCGCTACATCGGCGCCCAAGCCAGTCTGCTGGCTACCGATTCCGGCGGCCAGTCGTTCGACGAGTGCTTCACCTTGCTCTGGTGGCAGTTGAAAGAGCGGTTCGGCGAGCACTTCGACATTCCCTTGGGCAGTTTTTCGGTCACCGTCGAACTGCGCGGCCAGGGCGACGTCAGCCACCCGTTGGCGAGCCTCGACTGCCAGGCGCTGGTCGATTACCTGATCCAGTTCGGCGCGATTGCCGGTGAACCGGCGCCATTGCCCGACCTGCCCTACCCGGCCACTCCCCTGGCCGGCGTGGAACCTGTGGCGACGCCGATCGGCGGGTTGCTGGTGTTCAGTGCGCTGCCGGGGCAATACCTCGAAGCCGGGCAAGTGATCGCCGAAATCATTGACCCGATCAGCGACCGCGTCACGCCTGTCCATTGCACCGCCGCCGGCTTGATGTACGCCCGTTCGCTGCGGCGCATGGCCACGGCTGGCATGGTGATCGCCCACGTCGCGGGCGCCGAAGCCTATCGCAGCGGCTACCTACTTTCGCCTTGAGGATGCATGCTCCATGTACAAACTGACCATTGAAGGCCTGCATAAAAGCTATGGCGATCATGAGGTGCTCAAGGGCGTTTCGCTCAAGGCCAACACGGGCGACGTCATCAGCCTGATCGGTGCCAGTGGCTCCGGGAAAAGTACCTTCCTGCGCTGCATCAATTTCCTCGAACAACCCAACGACGGCGCCATGAGCCTCGACGGCCAAGCCATTCGCATGATCAAGGATCGTCACGGCATGCACGTGGCCGATGCCGATGAACTGCAACGGATCCGCACCCGCCTGGCCATGGTGTTCCAGCATTTCAACCTGTGGAGCCACATGACGGTGCTGGAAAACATCACCATGGCCCCGCGCCGGGTGCTGGGCTGCAGCAAGCAGGAAGCCGAAGACCGTGCCCGGCGTTACCTCGACAAGGTCGGGCTGGCGGCGCGCGTAGCGGATCAGTACCCGGCATTCCTTTCCGGTGGCCAGCAACAACGAGTGGCGATTGCCCGCGCGTTGGCGATGGAGCCGGAAGTGATGCTGTTCGACGAACCGACCTCGGCACTGGACCCGGAACTGGTGGGTGAAGTACTCAAGGTGATCCAGGGCCTGGCCGAAGAAGGCCGGACCATGATCATGGTCACCCACGAAATGAGCTTCGCGCGCAAAGTGTCGAGCCAGGTGTTGTTCCTGCACCAGGGCCTGGTGGAGGAAGAAGGCGCGCCGGAAGACGTACTGGGCAACCCCAAAAGCGAGCGTCTTAAACAGTTCCTCAGCGGCAACCTGAAGTAACGGTCGCAGTTGAAAGGGGAGCACGGGCTTCCCTTTCATTTGAGGTTCAGCCACTGGCGTGCTCAAGCCTGAAGCTGCCGTTCTCCACCTCGATTCCTTCAGCGTCCAGACCACGGAAACTACCGGCAAACTGTGCGTCGCCTCCCACCGTCAACTCAAGCGCCCCTCGATACAGCTCCGCTTCCGAGTCGCCCGTCACATGGATGATCATGGGGGAGCGCTCACTCAGCCCCAGATGAAACCTGCCACTCTCGATACCGCGCGGCAGATAGACGTAAAACGCTTTGTCCTGACCATTGCTCGCCCCCAGGCAGTGCAGGCCCGGCTGCTCGAAATAGTCGAGCGTGGGCGCCGCTCGAAACGCGAGGGGCTCACTCGCACTCTGCGCGATCAAATCGGCACGCAAATGCCCCGCACGAACTGACTTCATCTGAATATTCCTTTTCCTGTTCATGGACAACGGCGCGCGGTCGGCTTTCGCAAAATGCGCCAGCGCGACCGGTGCAGCGATAAAACCACGGCCAATCGGCCAATAGGTTTCAGCCACTAACACAGTTATTTCCGAATATGAAAAGTGCGCGGATGGCGCAGCGGCAAGTGAGCCGAGCCAGGCATTTGATTAAACCTTTGCCAGCCCGACGTGGTCATTGAAAGAAGCCTTTCAGAGCGCATGCGGCCCGAATGGGAACCCAAAACGACTTCGCAAAACGCTGGTTTGCCGCTCGCGACTGGAAGCCGTTCGACTTCCAGAAACAGGTATGGGCGGCCGTCGAGCACGGGCAGTCCGGGTTGCTCCATGCCAGCACCGGCGCCGGCAAGACCTATGCGATCTGGTTTGGCGCACTCAATCGCTTCGCTTGCTGCTCCCCGACTGTTGAAACTTCGCGTAAACGAAAAGTAGTTTCTCCCCCCCTGACAGTCCTGTGGATTACCCCGATGCGCGCCTTGGCGGCGGACACCGCCCGCGCGCTGCAAGGGCCGTTGCCAGACCTGCAGATTCCGTGGAGCGTCGGCCTGCGTACGGGCGATACCAGCAGCAGCGAACGCGCGCGCCAGAGCCGGCGCCTCCCTACCACCCTGATCACCACGCCGGAAAGCCTCACCCTGATGCTTGCCAGGGCAGACGCGGCAACGGCGCTCGCGACGTTGCGCATGGTGGTGGTCGACGAGTGGCACGAACTGCTCGGCAACAAACGCGGCGTGCAACTGCAATTGGCCCTCGCCCGTCTGCGCCGCTGGAATCCGCAATTGATCGTATGGGGCGTTTCCGCAACGCTGGGTAATCAAGCCCACGCCGAACAGGTTTTGATCCCACAGGGAGGCGGCGTCAGTGTAGAAGGCCGCACGCCAAAGAAACTGCAGGTCGACACGCTGCTGCCGCCCGAGATCGAACGCTTTCCATGGGCCGGACATATCGGTCTGAAAATGTTGCCGCAGGTCGCCGCGCAACTGGAAGCCAGCGCCAGCAGCCTGGTCTTCACCAACACTCGAGCGCAATCGGAGATCTGGTATCAGGCGTTGCTGGAAGCGCGGCCGGACTGGGCCGGGCTGATCGCACTGCACCACAGTTCGTTATCCCGTGAAACCCGTGACTGGGTGGAGCGCGCCCTCAAGGAGGGTCAACTCAAGGCGGTGGTCTGCACCTCCAGCCTGGATCTGGGAGTGGATTTCCTGCCGGTGGAACGGGTGCTGCAAATTGGCTCGGCCAAAGGCGTGGCGCGGCTGATGCAGCGTGCGGGCCGATCGGGGCATGCGCCGGGGCGGATTTCACGGGTGACACTGGTACCGACGCACAGCCTGGAGCTGATCGAAGCGGCAGCGGCACAGGACGCGGTGGCGCAACGACGGGTCGAACCTCGAAAGTCACCCCATAAACCTCTGGATGTGCTGGTCCAGCATCTTGTCAGCATGGCCCTGGGCGGTGGGTTTGTGCCCGATGAATTGTTTGATGAAGTACGCACAGCCTGGGCTTATCGTGATCTCACCCTGGCGGACTGGAGCTGGGCCCTGGCTTTCGTACGCCATGGCGGACTTTCCCTGACAGCCTATCCGGATTACCGCCGGGTCGAACCGGATGAACAGGGAATCTGGCGGGTACCCGATGCGCGACTTGCCCGACGCCACCGCATGAGTATCGGCACGATTGTCAGCGATGCGAGTATTCAGTTGAAGTTCTGGAGCAAGGGCGGCGGCGGCAAGCAACTGGGCAGTGTTGAAGAAGGTTTCATCGCACGGCTCAAACCCGGTGACGGTTTTCTGTTTGCCGGTCGCCTGCTGGAATTGGTGCGCGTGGAAAACATGACCGCCTATGTCAAACGCAGCACCGTGAAGAAAGCCGCGGTGCCGCGCTGGAATGGCGGGCGCATGCCACTTTCCAATGAACTGGCACAAGCGGTGGTCGAGCGGTTCAGTGCAGCGGCGCACGGCGAGTTCAGTGGCCCGGAAATGCAGGCATTGCGCCCTCTGCTGGAGGTGCAGCAACGCTGGTCTGGTTTGCCGACGTCGCAATCGTTGTTGGCCGAGTCGCTGAAGTCCCGTGAGGGCTGGCACTTGTTCCTGTATCCCTTCGCCGGCCGCCAGGTGCATCTGGGCCTCGCGAGTTTGATGGCGTGGCGAGTCAGCCAGCAGCAGGCACTGACATTTTCCATAGCGGTCAATGATTACGGGCTGGAACTGCTCAGCGCCACCCCTGTGGATTGGGCGCAGGCATTGAACCCCGACCTGTTCAGTCCAGAGCATTTGCTGGCGGATGCACTCGCCAGCCTGAATGCCGGAGAACTGGCCTTGCGGCGCTTTCGGGAAATCGCCCGGATCGCCGGACTGGTGTTCGCCGGTTACCCCGGCGCACCGAAAAGCACACGTCAGGTTCAAGCGTCGAGCGGATTGTTTTTCGAGGTGTTCAGACAGTACGACGCGGAAAACCTGCTGTTAGCCCAAGCCGGCGAAGAAGTCCTGCGCGAAGAACTGGATATTCATCGCCTGGAACAGACCTTGGCGCACATCCGTCGTCTGCGTCTCGACCTGCATCTGGTCAAACGTCCTACGCCCCTCGGGTTTCCACTGCTGGTGGAACGTATGCGCGAGAGCATGAGCTCGGAAAAACTCGCCGACCGCATCAGGCGCATGGTCAGCGACCTCGAGAAAACCGCCGGTATGGGGAAAGCACGATGAGTTCGCCCTACCCCGTGCGCCTGGCCGGTGAGGAGCTTTGGCTGCTGCCGGAAAAAGCCCTCTACTGGCCAGCGCAACATGCCCTGTTGATCGCCGACGTGCATTTCGGCAAGGCCGCCGCTTACCGAAGCCTTGGCCAACCGGTCCCGCAGGGCACCACCCGCAGCAATATCGCCGTGCTTGACGGACTGCTGGCCAGCTTGCCTTGCCGACAGCTGATTTTCCTCGGGGACTTTCTTCACGGACCGGGCTCACATGCGAGCGCCACCCTGAACGCCTTGGCTGACTGGAGAGCACGCTACGCCGAAATGCCGATGACGTTGATTCGCGGCAACCACGACAGGCGCGCCGGGGACCCGCCGGCTTCGTTGAACATTCGCGTGGTGCCTGAGCCCTTGCTGCTGGGGCCGTTCGCCTTGCAACACGAACCCAAGCCGCACCCGCAACGGCACGTGCTCGCCGGGCACGTGCATCCGGTTTATCGCCTGAACGGACGGGGTCGGCAGAGCCTGCGATTGGCCTGTTTCAGACTTGGCGGGGATATCAGCCTGCTACCCGCCTTTGGCGCGTTTACCGGCGGCTATCAGGTTGAACGGGACGACGACTGCAGGATTTTTGTCATCGGCGACAACGAAATTTGGCCGGTGTCCTTGTAGGAGCGAACTTGCTCGCGATGGACGTTAACGCTGACGCGGGCTTCCCGGGAAAACGCATTGCCCTCACGTTCTTCGCGAGCAAGCTCGCTCCTACAAACACCGGCAAACGCAGGCGATGTCAGGCAACCGGCGCAGGAGGCGGTTCGTCGGGCAAAGTGGGCTCGCCGGGTTCGGTCGGTTGTTCGTTGGGGGTATCGGGATCAGGCTGGCCGGGGATGCCACCGGCCATGCTGATTGGCGGGTGTGCCAACAAGGACCAGGCCAGGACGCCAACCTGATTGGGCTCAAGCCTTGCCAGTTCGGCACTTATACGCGGGTCGATCTTCATAAAGCACTCCTGGGCGATGGCCCGACCCGCTTTGCGCGAATCGGAACAGTACATTCCATAGAGTGTACGCGCGCCCAGGAATTCCCACGGTTCGTCAGACGGCTGACTCAGGTACGCGGCAGAGTGACGCCGCGCTGGCCCTGGTATTTGCCGCCACGGTCCTTGTAGGACACTTCGCACTCTTCGTCCGATTCAAGGAACAGCATCTGCGCCACGCCTTCGTTGGCGTAGATTTTCGCCGGCAGATTGGTGGTGTTGGAAAACTCCAGGGTCACGTGGCCTTCCCACTCAGGCTCGAGCGGCGTGACGTTGACGATGATGCCGCAACGCGCATAGGTGCTCTTACCCAGGCAAATGGTCAATACATTGCGCGGAATGCGGAAGTATTCGACAGTGCTGGCCAGCGCGAAGGAGTTCGGCGGAATGATGCACACGTCACTGTGGATGTCGACGAAGCTGCCGGCATCGAAGTTTTTCGGGTCGACGATCGCCGAATTGATGTTGGTGAACACCTTGAAGTGATTGGTGCAACGCACATCGTAGCCGTAGCTGGACACGCCGTAGGAGATCACCCGGCTATCGTCGCTGCCACGCACCTGGCGCTCGACGAAAGGGTCGATCATGCCGTGTTCCTGCGCCATGCGGCGAATCCACTTGTCCGATTTGATGCTCATGGCGGGTGTCCTGAATAGCGAGGTGGAAAAAATCTGTCCGGCATCTTACCGGGCGCGCCGCCGGGTTCAAAGTCCGCGCTGCAATTCCTCGCCAGACATCCAAGAATTACCTGCATTGGCGACGAACCGACACACCGTCGATCCTTAAAACAGAGAAACCTTCGCAAGAAGCATTGGCACGTTCCGGAAAAAGGGTTAAGGTGGCGTCACTGTGCTGCTTGTGTCACTGAGAATCTCTACACGATATGTTGAATTTCGATCCAACCATCTACAAGAATTTTTCCTGCTCTTTGCACTCAGTCTCGGCCAGGGTTTTTCCTGAGTCGCAGTTATCTTTGTTCAAGGAGTTACACCATGTCTAATCGCCAAACCGGTACCGTTAAGTGGTTCAACGATGAAAAAGGCTTCGGCTTCATCACTCCACAATCCGGTGACGACCTGTTCGTTCACTTCAAAGCTATCCAATCCGACGGCTTCAAAAGCCTGAAAGAAGGCCAACAGGTTTCTTTCATCGCTACCCGCGGTCAGAAAGGCATGCAAGCTGAAGAAGTTCAAGTTATCTAACTTGTACTTGCTTTAGTAAAAAGCCCCGCCCTCAACAGCGGGGCTTTTTTGTGCCCGCCTGTTTTTGTCGGGCAAAAAAGATCGCAACCTTCTACAGCTCCAACAGAGGATTGATGTACACCCTGTAGAAGCTGCCGAAGGTTGCGATCTTTTTGCGTTTACCAGGTCACGCCAAATCCGGCCGTGTATCGGGTCTTGTCCAGGTCAGCATCATCGGTGCCGTCGATAATGTCCCGCTCAGCCTTGAGGTTCAGCGATGCCCAGTCTGTCACCTTGTAACGCAAGCCCATCTCGGCATCCAACGCGTATTCGGCCACGCCCGACAACGGCTTGCCCACCTCGCCATTGGTGAAGAATTCGACTTTCTTGCCAATCAGGTAACGGTTGTAGTCCCACTTCATCGCGACAGAATAGAAGTTCTCTTTGCTGCCATCGCTGAATTGATAATCCGTGCGGTTGACCAGCGAGCCCAGGGAGAATGCCCCCAGCTCGTTATCCCAGAACTGATAACCAGGACCGGTGCCGACAGTACGCTGACGGGAAAGGTCTTCGACCTTGTCACGCTTGTACACCAGGCGACCTTGCCAGAACCATTTTTCCGTCAGAAAGCGATCGAGGGAGTACTCTGCGCGCCAATTATCCGTAGTGACCACGTCATCCTGGAATTCGCGGTTGTACTCGCCTTCTGCAGTATGCCGCCACCGACCATGGCGTGCCGTAGTCTTGAAATCGATGTCGTAATCGTCGGTATCCTTGTCAGCCCGCTGATAATCGAGCGCCGCATCGATATTGCCTTTCCACACCAGGTCTTCGACCACCGGCTTGGGCTTGAGGATTTGCTGGACACTCGCCAGCTCGACCGTCTTGGGCGCCTCACCGTTTTCCAGGGTGACCTTGCCATCCTCTGCCGTATGCAGCGACTTGGCCTTCTCGCCGGTGTAGGCGTCCTGCTTGACCAGCAACTCCTGATCGCTTTCCAGGGTCTTGACCTGCTTCCAGTCGATCGGGACCGCCCCCGCATATTCAGTCTGGACCAGCAACTTGCCGCCATCGAACAGGATGATCTTGCCGCTCAGCTTGTCACCGTTCTTCAACCAGACGGTATCTGCGAGCAAGGGAGTGGAGGCACTGACAACAGCGAGGCATAGCAACGTTCTGGACAACATAAGCAAATACAGGCTCAGGTTCGCGAAAAAAAGTCGGCATTATTCGCAGGAATAAGACCCTAGCAAGGACTGACCCGACTATTTCTAATGAGTTCATTTCTCAATTGGCGATCCAGCCTTTACTCTACAGACGGTACTGCGAACGACTTCAGGAACTGCGAACGTGATCGAGCCAACCGAACAACCCGACAGTGCCGCGCAAATCCGACGCACGGCGCTCTACCTGACACTCGCGCAAGTACCCGAAGGCAAGGTCGTGAGTTATGGTCAACTCGCCGAACTGGCGGGACTGGGACGCGCCGCTCGCTGGGTCGGCAGGACACTGAGCCAACTGCCCGGCGACAGCAAATTGCCCTGGCACCGCGTGCTCGGTGCCGGCGGGCGCCTGAGCCTGCCCGCAGGCAGTGCTTCCGGGGACGAACAACGTGCGCGATTGCGCATGGAGGGCATCAGTATCCAGAATAATCGTGTTGATATTCAGCGCCATGGGTGGCGCCCGGTAGAGCACAGCGGTTAGAGTGCGCGCTTTGTTTCCGTATTTCTTGAGGCAGACTCCAGCCCATGCCCCGTAAAACCTGGCGCGCCGCGCTTGCTGCCTATGCCAGCCCTTCGACGCTCGTACTGTTACTGCTGGGTTTCGCCGCCGGCCTGCCCTACATGCTGGTGTTCTCGACGCTTTCGGTCTGGTTGCGTGAAGCCGGTGTGGCGCGCGAAACCATCGGCTATGCGAGCCTGATCGGCCTGGCTTATGCCTTCAAATGGGTCTGGTCCCCCCTGCTCGACCAGTGGCGCCTTCCGCTGCTCGGCAAACTCGGCCGACGACGTTCCTGGCTGGTGCTGTCGCAAGGGCTGGTCATTCTCGGCCTGGTCGGCATGGGTTTTTGTGACCCGCAAAAGCATTTGTCCTGGCTGATCGCCATCGCGGTGGTCGTCGCGTTCGCCTCGGCAACCCAAGACATTGCGGTGGACGCCTACCGCCTGGAAATCGCCGACGACAGTCGCCAGGCGGCGCTTGCCGCCAGTTATATGTCTGGCTACCGCATCGCGGCACTGCTGGCCACGGCCGGCGCACTGTTCTTTGCCGAGGGCTTCGGCTCCACCGGGTTCAACTACAAGCATTCGGCATGGGCCGGCACTTACCTGTTGTTCGGTGCCCTGATGGTCCCGGCGCTGCTTACCTCTTTCGTCATGCGCGAACCTTCGGTACCCCTGCGTACGCAACTGCAGGCCGGACGCTACAGTTTTGCGCATCAACTGGCTTCGGTGTTCGTCCTGATCGTGCTACTGGTCTCCGTACCAGCGATGTTTACCCAGCTCTACAACACCGACTTCGCCAGCGTGCTGTTCGAAGGCGTGAGCCTGCTCGACCTGCTGCTTGAAGACCGCGCGTTCCTGCGCGCGATCCTCTACACCACGCTCACTGCCCTGTGCCTCTCGGCCATCGGGCGCCGGGGGTTGGCGCCGGTGCTGACGCCGGTCAACGACTTCATCCTGCGCTATCGCTGGCAAGCGCTACTGCTGCTGGGGCTGATCGCGACCTACCGGATGTCCGATACGGTCATGGGCGTCATGGCCAACGTGTTCTACATCGACCAGGGTTTCACCAAGGATCAGATCGCCAGCGTCAGCAAGATCTTTGGCCTGATCATGACCCTGGTAGGCGCCGGCATGGGCGGCCTGTTGATCGTGCGCTTTGGCATCCTGCCAATCCTGTTCATTGGCGGCGTAGCGTCGGCGGGCACCAATATATTGTTCCTGATGCTCGCTGACATGGGCGCCAACCTGAACATGCTGATCCTCACCATTTCCCTGGACAACTTCAGTTCGGGCCTGGCGACCTCGGCGTTCGTCGCCTACCTGTCGAGCCTGACCAACCTCAAGTTCTCCGCCACCCAATACGCCCTGCTCAGCTCGATCATGCTCTTGCTGCCGCGCCTCATCGGCGGTTATTCAGGCGTCATGGTCGAGAAATTCGGTTACCACAACTTCTTCCTGATCACCGCCCTGCTGGGGGTTCCGACGCTGCTGCTGATCGCCCTGCACTGGTTCCAGGAGAACCGTCGCGCAGGTCCTACACCGACGCCGGAACCGGTTCCGACCCAGGTTGTGGAAGAATCCTAGGAAACAATCGCAGAAATCCTACAGAGGACGGAGGCAATTCCGTCCTCCTGCCACCGCACCGACCGCACGCCTGTACGCCAGCGGAACTCGCCCGTACAATGCTCCGTCATTTCTCGTCATCAGCAATCGATAACGGCCAACCATGCGCACCAGTCAATTTTTGCTTGCCACACAGAAAGAAACGCCTTCCGACGCGGTCGTGATCAGCCATCAGCTGATGCTGCGCGCCGGCATGATCCGCAAACTCGCCTCGGGCCTGTACACCTGGCTGCCGATGGGCTTGCGAGTGATGCGCAAGGTCGAAGCCGTCGTTCGCGAAGAAATGAATGCCGCCGGTTCGCTGGAAGTGTTGATGCCAAGCACTCAACCGGCTGAGCTGTGGCAGGAATCAGGGCGCTGGGAAGAGTACGGCCCTGAATTGCTGCGCTTCAAGGATCGCCACGGTCGCGACTTCTGCGCCGGCCCGACCCATGAAGAAGTCATCACCGACCTGATGCGCAACGAATTGAGCAGCTACAAGCAGCTGCCGATCAACCTGTATCAGATCCAGACCAAATTCCGTGATGAGATCCGTCCACGCTTCGGTTTGATGCGCGGCCGCGAATTCATCATGAAGGACGCCTATTCGTTCCACGCTGACCAGCCTTCGCTGCAGGTTACGTACGACCGCATGCACCAGGCGTACTGCAATGTGTTCACCCGCCTGGGCCTGAAGTTCCGCCCTGTAGAAGCCGACAACGGCTCCATCGGCGGCGCCGGTTCCCACGAGTTCCACGTGCTGGCCGAGTCCGGCGAAGACGATATCGTTTTCAGCAACGGTTCCGACTACGCGGCGAACATCGAGAAGGCCGAAGCCGTGCCACGCGAGACCTCGCGCGCGGCGCCGACCGAAGAACTGCGTCTGGTCGACACCCCGAACGCCAAGACCATTGCGCAACTGGTCGAAGGCTTCAACCTGCCGATCGAAAAGACCATCAAGACCCTGATCGTGCATGCCGAGGAAGAAGGCAAGTTGATCGCCCTGATCATCCGTGGCGACCACGAACTCAACGAAATCAAGGCGGCGAACCAGCCAGGCGTGGCCAGCCCGCTGGTCATGGCCAGCGATGCCGAGCTGCGTGACGCCATTGGCGCCGGCGCCGGCTCCCTGGGCCCGTTGAACCTGCCACTGCCAATCATCATCGACCGTTCCGTCGAGCTGATGAGTGACTTCGGCATCGGTGCCAACATCGACGACAAGCACTACTTCGGCGTGAACTGGGAGCGCGACCTGCCAGTACCGACCGTGGCCGACCTGCGTAACGTGGTCACCGGCGACCCTAGCCCCGACGGCAAGGGCACCCTGGAAATCAAGCGCGGCATCGAAGTCGGGCACATCTTCCAGCTGGGCAACAAGTACAGCAAGGCGATGAAGTGCGAAGTGCTGGGCGAGAACGGCAAGCCGGTGACCCTGGAAATGGGCTGCTATGGCATCGGCGTCTCCCGCGTGGTCGCGGCTGCCATCGAGCAGAACAACGACGACAAAGGCATCATCTGGAGCGACACCCTGGCCCCCTTCCAGGTTGCCCTGGTGCCACTGCGCTACGAAACCGAACTGGTTCGCGAAGCCACCGACAAGCTGTATGCCGAACTGACTGCTGCCGGCTTCGAAGTACTGCTGGATGACCGCGACAAGAAAACCAGCCCGGGCATCAAGTTCGCGGACATGGAGCTGATCGGCATTCCTCACCGGATCGTGGTCAGCGACCGCGGCCTCGCCGAAGGCAACCTGGAATACAAGAGCCGTACCGAGGCCGAGCCGCAAGCGCTGCCCGTCGCTGACGTACTGCCTTTCCTTCAGGCCCGTATCCGCCGCTGAAACCAGATAGAGACGTCATGTTCAAGCGAAACACCTTAGGCCTCGGTGGTGCCGCCCTGTGCGGCACCCTGCTGGTCAGCGGCTGTGCCAACCACATGTCACAACGCAGCGAGCACGAGGAACGAGTCGAGCGAAAACTGCTCGACCATAGCCTGCAGATCGATGTTGGCGAGCCCAAGGTGCTTGAGCTGCCGCAACGTCGGGTGAAAATCCACGAGCAGAAGACTTTTGAAGTCACCGAGTTCGAGGTCACCCGCCATTACGATCGCTACACCCCGTACCAACCCTGGCGGGAGGTCTACGAGATCCCGCTGGGCGCGGTCGCGGTGGTGGCCGGTGTCGGCGCCAATGTGGCCAACGTGTTCGCCCTGGGCAATCTGCCGGACAGCATGACCAAGGACTGGTTCAGCTACGGCTTCGCCGGGCTCAACCCGTTCATGAACGTGCAGTCCCATGGACGCGCTCAGCAGAACCTGGCCGGTATCGATGAAGTCCAGCTCGACAAGCGCACGGAGTATTCGAGCCTGCCCTGGAGCGAGCGCCCAGTCGAAGTCAAGGCCGGCAAGGAAACCTTCGAGCTGAGCACCGACAAGAATGGCGTATTGCGCCTGAACCTGCTGGACAGCCCGTTCGCCGAACATGACCTCAATCACCTGACCAAGCTGCAGATCAACGTCCAGGACGCCAAGGACGAAGTGCACAGCGATTCGTCGCTGGCGCTGAGCAGCACCTTGCGCGGCAAGTTGCTCGAAGCCCATGGGTTGATTTACGACGACCTGGAAGATGACGAAGTGAGCCAGTGGGTTCACCGAGTCAAGCGCCTGTCGGAGCTGGGTCTGGAAGAAGAAGCCACCGAACTGGAACAGAGCCTGATCGAACTGACCCGCAACGACCCCGAGTTGCAGGCCGAATTCCTCAAATCCCTGACCAAGGATGCCGGGCGACTCGTGGCGGCGGATCCCCGTCCGAACTGAGGCGCCTGTTAAAAGATCGCAGCCCCTGCAGGAGCTGCCGAAGGTTGCGATCTTTTGATTTTCAACGCTCAAACAATTCCATCTGCTCGAACCCGCCCCGCAAATCCTCCAGCCTGACCCCTACCCCCAACAACCGCACCGGTTTACCGCCTCGATTGAACGCCTGGGTCAGCAACAGCTGATAACTGCCCAGATCCCGCCCTGCCCCGGCCTGCTCTAGCGTGGTCTGGGTGAAATCATGGAACTTCACTTTGACGAAAGGTTTGCCCGGCCGATAGCTGCTGTCGATTCGTGCCATGCGACCGGCCAGGGTCTCCAGCAGCTCCGGCAATTTGTCCAGGCAACTGCGCAGATCCGGCAAGTCGACGTCGTAGGTGTTTTCGACACTGATGGACTGGCGGCGACTGTCGTTATGCACCAGGCGATCATCGATCCCCCGGGCCAGGCTCCAGAGCCGCTCGCCAAAACTGCCGAATTCGCGCACCAGCGCCAGCTTGTTCCATTCGCGCAGTTGCGAGCAGTCGACGATGCCGAGCTTGCCCAGTCTCTCGGCGGTGACTTTACCGACCCCGTGCAGCTTGCTCACTGGCAAGCCACTGACAAACGCCTCGACCTGACCCGGGGTAATGACAAACAACCCGTTGGGCTTTTTCCAGTCGCTGGCGATCTTGGCCAGGAACTTGTTGGGCGCCACCCCGGCGGAGACGGTGATGTGCAACTGATTAGAGACGCGTCGGCGTATGTCTTGGGCAATTCGCGTCGCACTGCCGCCAAAATGAGCGCTGTCCGACACATCGAGGTAGGCCTCATCCAGGGAAAGCGGCTCGATGATGTCGGTGTAATCGCGAAAGATCGTATGAATTTCCCTGGACGCTTCCCTATAGGCTTCCATGCGCGGCTTGACGATCGTCAGGTCCGGGCACAGCTTCAGGGCATGCCCGGAGGACATGGCTGAACGTACGCCATAGGCCCGCGCTTCATAATTGCAGGTGGCAATCACCCCACGTCGGTCCGCCGACCCGCCGACCGCCAAGGGTTTTCCTGCCAGGCGCGGGTCATCCCGCATCTCGATGGCGGCGTAGAAACAGTCACAATCGACGTGGATGATTTTTCGCTGGGTCATTTCAACGCGGTGTTCATGGTGTAGAAATAGCGTCACGCGGTGTAGGAAAAACAGTATCTCACTGACAACTGTATATAGCACCAGTACCTTGTTGGTTCTTTTTTACTCGTAGGAAACCTGTGAGAAATTTATTTTCTCAATCGAGAAGAGCCCCCCAATAGAGCCGCAGCCCTTGCCATGCCTGCCTCTCAGGCCTCCAGCACACCACCATCGGCAGCTAAGCGATTGAACAGGAACAGGTTTTATCAAAATAGCAGGTTGACACCCCGGCGTATTTCTATAGAATTGCCAACACAGACGCGGGATGGAGCAGTCTGGTAGCTCGTCGGGCTCATAACCCGAAGGTCGTCGGTTCAAATCCGGCTCCCGCAACCAAACATCAAAAAAGGCTACTCGAAAGAGTGGCCTTTTTTGTGCGTGTCAGTTTTTGTCGTCGGCCTGCCCAAGCCTCGCAGTGACTTGCAATACGCGGCAATGAGAAATCGTTTTGATTCCACAACTTATGTCACCTCCCCCGTGCTTTGCGCTTTCTCACACTTATTTGACTCAATTGGGGATTAACGGTTGACACCCCGGCGATTCTCTATAGAATGCCGCCACACAGACGCGGGATGGAGCAGTCTGGTAGCTCGTCGGGCTCATAACCCGAAGGTCGTCGGTTCAAATCCGGCTCCCGCAACCAAACATCAAAAAAGGCTACTCGAAAGAGTGGCCTTTTTTGTATCTGTTGAAAAAGTCCTTTCGCAACAATGACCTGTCACTGTGCAGTGAGCCCTCCGGGTCACCGATTCGCTGGGTTCCGACTATGCTCAATCGCAGGATGAGCCCTCTACGACTGACGACGAACTGTCACCGGGACAGGGTGCCAGTCGTTAATATTTGTGATTATTTTTTTCTACAGGGATTGGTAACTTGGCTGGATACCCCCATCCTGTCGCGCACAATCCAAGAGGTGATTGATGCGCGCCAACTCGTCTGATCCACAAGACACCGTCACAGCGACACAGCCGATCAAGGCGCAGCGGTTACGCTTGCTTGATCGAATCAGCAAGTACCGCCAACCCATCGGCCTGGCGGTCACCCTACTGTTGTTCACCATCGCGCTGATTGCCTGTCGTCACTTGTTGAGCGAACTCGACCTGGACGCGTTGCACGACTCGATCCTCGAGGTTCCGCAACCGGCACTGCTGGGCGCGCTGGGCGCTACCGTCGCAGGCTTCATCATTTTGCTCGGTTACGAATGGTCGGCCAGCCGCTACGCCGGCGTAAGCCTGGCACCACGAACCCTGGCGCTGGGCGGCTTCACCGCTTTTGCCATCGGCAATGCCATTGGTCTTTCGATGCTGTCCGGCGGCTCGGTTCGCTACCGCCTGTATGCGCGTCATGGCCTGGGGGCCACTGAAGTCGCACGCATGACGCTGTTCGCCAGCCTCTCGCTCGGCTGCGCCCTGCCACCGCTTGCCGCGCTGGCGACACTCAGCGACCTGCCCGACGCCTCCGCCGCCCTGGGGCTTTCGCAAATCTTGCTGGGTACCCTGGCGGCGGCTGTGCTGCTGCTGTTTACGGTACTGGCCATCGGTATCTACCGCCGCCGCCTGCCGGAACAACCTTACGCCGACAACCTGCTGGTCAAGATCGGCCGCCGCACCCTGCGCCTGCCCGGGCGCCGCCTGACTTTCCTGCAACTGATCATTACCGCGCTGGACGTGGCCGCCGCCGCCACCGTGCTCTATCTGTTGCTGCCGGAAGCACCGCCGTTCGGCGCCTTTCTTCTGGTGTACCTGCTGGCCCTGGCCGCTGGCGTACTCAGCCATGTGCCGGGCGGCGTCGGCGTGTTCGAGGCGATCCTGCTCGCGGCCTTCTCCGACACACTCGGCGCTGCTCCACTGGCCGCCGCCCTGCTGCTCTATCGCCTGATCTATGTGGTGCTGCCGATGCTGGTGGCCTGCCTGTTCCTGCTGATCAGCGAAGGCCAGCGCTTGTTCCAGACGCGCCAGACCCTGCGCGCGGCTTCCGGCTTGGCCGCGCCTATATTGGCGCTGCTGGTGTTCCTGTCCGGTGTTGTCTTGCTGTTCTCCGGCGCGACCCCGGAAATCGACACGCGCCTTGAACATATCGGCTTTCTGATCCCGCACCGCCTGGTCGACGCCTCGCACTTTGGCGCCAGCCTGATCGGCGTGTTGTGCCTGTTGCTGGCCCAGGGCCTGCGTCGTCGCCTGTCGGCGGCGTGGATGCTGACCACCATTCTGCTGCTGGTCGGCGCCCTGCTCTCCCTGCTCAAGGGCTTCGACTGGGAGGAAGCCACGCTGATGGTACTGACGGCGAGCCTGCTGGGGGTTTTCCGTCGCTCGTTCTATCGCCCCAGCCGCCTGACCGAGCTGCCGTTTTCACCCCTGTACTTGGTGGCCAGCGTGTGCGTACTCGGCGCCTCGATGTGGCTGCTGCTGTTCGCTTACCAGGACGTTCCGTACAGCCATCAACTCTGGTGGCAGTTCACCCTCGATGCCGATGCCCCCCGTGGCTTGCGCTCGCTGCTCGGCGCGGCAGTCCTGCTGGTGGTGGTTTCGCTGACCTGGTTGCTGCGCACCGCACGCCCGGTGATCCACCTGCCCACACCCGATGAGCTTGCGCGCGCAAGCAAGATCCTCATGGCATCCGCGCAACCGGATGGTGGCCTGGCCCTGACCGGCGACAAGGCACTGCTATTCCACCCCAACGATGAGGCGTTCCTGATGTACGCCCGTCGCGGCCGCAGCCTCGTGGCGCTGTATGACCCGATCGGCCCGGGCCAGCAACGGGCGGAAATGATCTGGCAGTTCCGCGACCTGTGCGATATCCATCACGCCCGCCCCGTGTTCTATCAAGTGCGCGCGGAAAACCTGCCGTACTACATGGACATCGGCCTGACCGCGATCAAACTGGGCGAAGAAGCCAGGGTCGATCTCGTGCGCTTTGACCTTGAGGCCAAGGGCAAAGAGATGAAGGACCTGCGTTACACTTGGAACCGTGGAACCCGCGATGGCTTGTCGCTGGAAATCCATGAACCAGGACAAGCGCCAATGGATGAGCTCAAGGTCATCTCCGATGCCTGGCTGACCGGCAAGAACGTGCGCGAGAAAGGCTTCTCCCTCGGCCGTTTCAGCGACGATTACCTTAAGCACTTCCGCATTGCAGTGATCCGTTTCGAAGGACGCCCGGTGGCGTTCGCCAACCTGCTCGAGACCTACGGCCATGACCTGGCCAGCCTCGACCTGATGCGCGCACACCCGGACGCCCCCAAGCTGACCATGGAGTTCATGATGGTCGGCCTGATCCAACACTATAAGAGTCACGGATACGCGCGTTTCAGTCTGGGCATGGTGCCATTGTCGGGGCTGCAGCCCCGTCGCGGTGCACCCTTGACCCAGCGCCTGGGCTCGATGGTATTCCGCCGTGGTGAGCAGCTCTACAACTTCCAAGGCTTGCGCCGCTTCAAAGACAAGTTCCAGCCTGACTGGGAACCCCGTTATATGGCCGTGCCCGCCGGACTCGATCCGCTGGTTGCCTTGGCCGACACTGCCGCCCTGATCGCGGGTGGCTTGACTGGATTGGTGAAACGCTGATGATTCAACGCTCCCTGCGCTATGTACTGGGCACCCTGGTAGTGGTGGCCCTGATTCTCGGTGGTGGCTACTGGTACCTCAAACGCCCGGCCCCGGAACCGACCCTCGAACAATTACCCGCTGCCGGCGGCGCGGCCATGACCCGGGTCATCCCCGGCACCACGGCAAAAGCCCAGGTACTGGTGGCGGTCAACGAAGACCAGAAGCTCAGCGACAAGCAATTGCTGACCCTGAGTCGCAGCGGTTCGGCGCAGATTGTCCAGGTGATCCTGCCCAAGGACTGCCTGCTGCAAAGCCGTGCCCTGCAGTCGGGCCTGCGGGAACTGAAGGGCCCGGCCACGCTGGTCAGCGGCATAGGCCCAGGCGCGGTGCTGGCCTGGCGCTGGCTGTCCGAGCAGAAGAACGACAACGCCCAGGCCGTGTCGGTGGACCTGGCGCTGGAAAAACCCGGCTGCACCCACCTGCTGCCAAAGAGCGCTGCTCATGGCCACTGGCTGGTGGCGTGGAACGACAACCCGGACGACACCAGCGCCGGTTTCGTGCGAGACCAGCCCAACGCCGAAACCAGCATCAGCGACTACGACATCAACCTGCCGCAAGTGTTGAACAACGAACTGCGCAAACTGCTGGTCGGTGGCGACAAGGACGCCGGTGGCCTGCAGATCCCGGTGGTGGAAGTGCCCGCCGGCCAGGCCAAGGATACGGTTACCCTGTTCCTGTCGGGCGATGGCGGCTGGCGCGACCTCGACCGCGACGTCGCGGGCGAGATGGCCAAGATCGGCTACCCCGTGGTCGGCATCGACACCCTGCGCTACTACTGGCAGCACAAGAGCCCCGAGCAAAGCGCCCTGGACCTCGCCGAGCTGATGCAGCACTACCGGCAGAAATGGGGCACCAAGCGCTTCATCCTGACCGGTTACTCGTTCGGCGCCGATGTGCTGCCGGCGATCTACAACCGCCTGGCAGAGTCCGAGCAGCAGCGCGTCGACGCCATTATCCTGTTGGCCTTCGCCCGCACCGGCAGCTTCGAAATCGAAGTCGAGGGTTGGCTCGGCAACGCCGGCAAGGAAGCCGCCACCGGCCCGGAAATGGCCAAGTTGCCCGCCGCCAAAGTGGTGTGCATCTACGGTGAGGAAGAAGTCGACGAAAGCGGCTGCACCGACAAGAGCGCGGTGGGCGAAGCGATCAAGTTGCCCGGTGGTCACCACTTCGATGAAAACTACCCGGCCCTGGCCCAGCGGTTGGTGGATGTGATCGAGAAGCGGCAAGCGCAGCAAACAGAAGCTCAAGAGTGATCTGAGCCGCACAAAAAAGCCCCCGCTGCCGTTCGGTTGCGGGGGCTTTTTCATTCCTGCAAGCAACAGAAATCCAAATGTGGGAGCGGGCTTGCTCGCGAAAGCGGTGGGTCAGGCGACATCACTGTCGATTGTCAGTCCGTCTTCGCGAGCAAGCCCGCTCCCACATTCTGGATCGTTGTCGCCTTCAGGCAATGTACACAAAAAAGCCCCCGCTGCCGCAAGGCAACGGGGGCTTTTTTATCGGCTTACATTTCTACCTGCGTCCCCAGTTCAATCACCCGGTTCAGCGGCAAATTGAAGAAGCGCAAATTGCCGTTGGCGTTCTGCAGCATGAACGCGAACAACCCCTCGCGCCAGCGGGCCATGCCTTCGAGCTTGGAGGCGATGACCGTCTCGCGGCTGAGGAAGTACGTGGTGCGCATCGGGCTGAAGTCCAGCTCATCGAGATGACACAGTTTCAGCGCTTTCGGCACGTCCGGCTCGTCGGTGAAACCGAAATGCAGGATCACCCGGAAGAAGCCTTCGCCGTAGGATTCAACCTCGAAGCGTCGGCTCGCCGGCACGCGCGGGATATCTTCGTAGACCACCGTCAGCAGCACCACCTGTTCGTGCAGCACCTGGTTATGCAGCAGGTTGTGCAACAGCGCGTGGGGCACGGCGTCCGGGCGCGCGGTGAGGAACACCGCCGTGCCCTGCACACGGTGCGGCGGCTGCACGGCGATGCTGCTGATGAAAATCTCCAGCGGCAGGCCACCCTCGTCGATTCGCTCCACAAGCAGCTGCTTGCCGCGCTTCCAGGTGGTCATCAACACGAACAGCGCGATACCGGCAATCACCGGGAACGCACCGCCCTGGACGATCTTCGGCACGTTGGCGGCGAAGTACACTCCGTCCACCAGCAGGAAGCCCAACAGGACAGGCACCGCCAGCACCGGTGGCCACTTCCACAACAGCAGTATCACCGCCGACACCAGGATACTGGTCATCAGCATGGTCCCGGTCACCGCCACGCCGTAGGCCGAGGCCAGGGCACCGGAGGATTCGAAACCCAGCACCAGGAGCACCACGCCGACCATCAGCGCCCAGTTCACCGCGCCGATGTAGATCTGGCCCTGCTCGGCGCTGGAGGTGTGCTGGATGTGCATGCGCGGTATGTAGCCGAGCTGGATCGCCTGGCGGGTCAGGGAGAACGCCCCGGAAATCACCGCCTGGGAAGCGATCACCGTGGCCAGGGTCGACAGCGCCACCAGCGGAATCAGCGCCCAGCTTGGCGCCAGCAGGTAAAACGGGTTACGTGCGGCTTCCGGATCGCCCAGTAGCAGCGCCCCCTGGCCGAAATAATTGAGCACCAGCGCCGGCAGCACCAGGATGAACCAGGCACGGGCAATCGGCTTGCGGCCGAAGTGGCCCATGTCGGCATACAGCGCCTCGGCACCGGTCAATGCCAGCACTACCGCGCCAAGGATCGCAACGCCCATGCCCGGGTGCACGACGAAGAAGCGCACGCCCCACGCCGGGTTCATCGCCTGCAGCACTTCTGGGTGCTGGATGATCCCATGGACACCCAATGCCCCGAGCACCACGAACCAGGTGACCATGATCGGCCCGAACAGGATGCCGATGCGCGCGGTGCCGTGACGCTGGATCAGGAACAGCCCTACCAGCACCACCAGCGACAGCGGCACCACCCAGTGGTCGATGCCGTCGAAGGCCAGCCCCAGGCCCTCAATGGCCGAGAGTACGGAAATCGCCGGGGTGATCATGCTGTCGCCATAAAACAACGCCGCACCGATCAGCCCGCAGACCACCAGCAGCGTGCGCAATTTCGCATGCCCTGCCGCCGCCCGCCGGGCGAGCGCGGTCAAGGCCATGATCCCGCCTTCGCCCTGGTTGTCGGCGCGCAGGACAAACATCATGTACTTGATCGACACGACCCAGATCAGCGACCAGAAGATCAGTGCCAGAATGCCCAGCACGCCATCATGGTTGACCGGTACGCCATAGCCCCCCGAAAACACTTCCTTGAGGGTGTACAGCGGGCTCGTGCCGATATCGCCATAAACCACCCCGACCGCCGCGACCAGCATGCCAATAGGCTTGGCCGCCGAGTGACCGGCACCCTCAGCCTGACTACTTGCCTGACCCATCCACCACTCCTACTACCCAGACCTGGGCTTCTATGAAGAAGCACTATGCTTTGTCATGCAGCATGCGCTGTTTTACTTGCTGTTACAGACGTTTCGTTGACTGTAAAAAATCGGTAAAGCCCAACGGCGCGAAGCATAGCGCAGCACTCGTCGTATTTCCCTGCATAAAGCTGGTCAACTGCGTCCGCCATCGATAGAATTGCGCACTTTTTGACCAGAGGCGCAACATGGCGCCCGTCTGTCGCCTTGCCGTCTTCGGCTGGAGGCGTCACAAATACCGAGGTTAGACATGTCCACCACTCCTGCGCCTGCCAATCCTAAAGTTGGCTTCGTATCCCTGGGTTGCCCCAAAGCACTGGTCGACTCCGAGCGCATCCTGACCCAGCTGCGCATGGAAGGCTATGACGTCGTGTCCACCTATCAGGACGCTGACGTCGTGGTGGTCAACACCTGCGGCTTCATCGATTCGGCCAAGGCCGAGTCCCTGGAAGTGATCGGCGAAGCCATCAAGGAAAACGGCAAGGTCATCGTCACCGGCTGCATGGGCGTCGAAGAAGGCAACATCCGCAACGTGCACCCGAGCGTGCTGGCCGTGACCGGCCCGCAGCAGTACGAGCAAGTGGTCAACGCCGTGCACGAAGTCGTGCCGCCGCGCCAGGATCACAACCCGCTGATCGACCTGGTGCCGCCACAAGGCATCAAGCTGACCCCGCGCCACTATGCCTACCTGAAGATTTCCGAAGGCTGCAACCACAGCTGCAGCTTCTGCATCATCCCATCGATGCGCGGCAAGCTGGTCAGCCGTCCGGTCGGTGACGTACTCGACGAGGCCCAGCGCCTGGTCAAGTCCGGCGTCAAGGAGTTGCTGGTGATCTCCCAGGACACCAGCGCCTACGGCGTCGATGTGAAGTACCGCACCGGCTTCTGGAACGGCGCGCCGGTGAAAACCCGCATGACCGAACTCTGCGAAGCCCTCAGCACCCTCGGTGTCTGGGTGCGCCTGCACTACGTTTACCCGTACCCGCACGTCGACGAACTGATCCCGCTGATGGCCGCCGGCAAGATCCTGCCGTACCTGGACATCCCGTTCCAGCACGCCAGCCCGAAAGTGCTCAAGTCGATGAAACGCCCGGCGTTCGAAGACAAGACCCTGGCGCGGATCAAGAACTGGCGCGAAATCTGCCCGGACCTGATCATCCGCTCGACCTTCATCGTCGGCTTCCCCGGCGAGACCGAAGAAGACTTCCAGTACCTGCTGAACTGGCTGACCGAAGCCCAGCTCGACCGCGTCGGCTGCTTCCAGTACTCGCCGGTAGAAGGCGCCCCGGCCAATGACCTGGACCTGGAAGTCGTCCCGGACGACGTCAAGCAGGACCGTTGGGAGCGCTTCATGGCGCACCAGCAGGCCATCAGCTCGGCGCGCCTGCAAATGCGCATCGGCCGTGAAATCGAAGTGCTGGTCGATGAAGTCGACGAGCAAGGCGCGGTCGGCCGCTGCTTCTTCGATGCCCCGGAAATCGACGGCAACGTGTTCATCGACAACGGCAGCAACTTGAAGCCGGGCGACAAAGTCTGGTGCAAAGTGACCGACGCCGACGAATACGACCTGTGGGCTGAACAGATCTAAACGCAAAAAATACGAAAAGCCCTGCTCTCTTGACGAGATGCGGGGCTTTTTTACGGCTATCGTTTGGAGAGGAACGGATTCTCATCTCCAACAACCCAAGGGGCAGGCTGGCATGCACCAACATTCGGTCATTCATACACCGAAACAAAGCGACTACGAAGAACTGACCCGGGTCTGGGAGGCCTCGGTCCGTGCTACCCACGATTTTCTGCCGGACAGCTACATCGAACTGTTGAAGAACCTGGTGCTGACCCGCTACCTCGACGCGGTAATGCTGATCTGCACCAAAGACCCGCAGCAGCGAATCACCGGGTTCGCCGGCGTCGCGGCGGGCAAGATCGAGATGCTCTTCATCGACCCGGCGCACCGCGGCCAGGGCCTTGGCAAGCGCTTACTGCGCTACGCCCTGGAAAATCTCAATGCCGATGAACTGGACGTCAACGAACAGAACCCGCAAGCCCTGGGGTTTTACTTCAAGCAGGGCTTCGAGGTGATCGGGCGTTCGGAGGTCGATGGCATGGGGCAGCCGTATCCGCTGTTGCACATGCGGTTGCGGCAGAATCAGCAGCGCTCACACCACGGCTGACACAACTCCCACAAATGGAACCGGGCTTAACCGGCGCCAGGCAGGTACAATGCCCACCCCTTTTTTGTTACGGCCCTGTCATGACTGACCCGATTCGTCTCTCCAAACGCCTCATCGAACTCGTCGGCTGTTCCCGTCGGGAGGCTGAGCTGTTCATCGAGGGCGGCTGGGTCACCGTCGACGGCGAAGTCGTCGACGAGCCGCAGTTCAAAGTCGCCGACCAGAAAGTCGAGCTGGACAAGGACGCCAAGGCCACCGCGCCGGAGCCAGTGACCATCCTGCTCAACGTGCCCGCGGGCATGGACGTGGAAAGCGCCATGGCGACCATCAGCGCCGAAACCCTGAGCGAGGAGCACCGTTACGGCAAGCGCCCGCTCAAGGGCCATTTCCAGCGCCTGACCGCCAGCACCGACCTGCAGGCCAATGCCAGCGGTTTGCTGGTGTTCACCCAGGACTGGAAGATCCTGCGCAAGCTCACCGCCGACTCCAGCAAGATCGAGCAGGAATACGTGGTCGAAGTCGAAGGCAACATGGTTGAGCATGGCCTCAATCGCCTGCAGCACGGCCTGACCTACAAGGGTAAGGAACTGCCGCCGGTCAAGGCCAGCTGGCAGAACGAAAACCGTCTGCGCTTCGCCATGAAGAACCCGCAACCGGGCGTGATCGCCCTGTTCTGCCAGGCCGTCGGCCTGAAGGTCGTGGGCATACGTCGCATCCGTATCGGCGGCGTGTCCATTGGCAAGGTGCCTCTTGGGCAATGGCGCTACCTGTCCGGCAAAGAGAAGTTCTAAGGCTTCTCACGCCGCCACACATTCTGGCGCCACGGCTATGCGGCGCCCACTGCTGAATATCAGGATTGCACACCATGATTCATAACGACGTACTGCGCAGCGTGCGCTACATGCTCGACATCAGTGACAAGAAAGTCATCGAGATCATCAAGCTCGGCGGCATGGACGTGACCTTGCCGGACCTGCTGACCTACCTCGACAAGAAAGAGGAAGACGAAGAAGGCTTCGTACGCTGCCCGGACGAAGTCATGGCGCATTTCCTCGACGGCCTGGTGATCTTCAAGCGCGGCAAGGACGAAAGCCGCCCACCGCAGCCAATCGAAGTGCCGGTGACCAACAACATCATCCTGAAAAAGCTGCGCGTGGCCTTCGAGCTGAAAGAAGACGACATGCACGCGATCCTCAAGGCCGCCGAGTTCCCTGTCTCCAAACCTGAGTTGAGCGCGCTGTTCCGCAAGTTTGGCCATACCAACTACCGCCCGTGTGGCGACCAGCTGCTGCGCAACTTCCTCAAGGGCCTGACCCTGCGTGTGCGCCCGCAATAACCTCGACGCTGATCGCCCATGTAGGAGCTGGCTTGCCAGCGAAGGCGGCTGGTTGATCGCCGCAAGGCTCTCGGGCCCTTCGCTGGCAAGCCAGCTCCTACAGGGGTCGACGTCCGGCCGTATGGCTTCCCATTCCGCGCAAAAATAATGGCTCCGCTTCCTGCGACTGACGACTAGGGTGTAATGACCTTCTGTCTTCAGGATTCGCCATGCATTCCTACTTTTCCCTGCAAGGCCGCACCGCATTGGTGACCGGCGGAACCCGCGGCATCGGCAAAATGATCGCCAAGGCCTATGTCGAGGCTGGCGCCACCGTTTACGTCTGTGCCCGCGATGTCGAAGCCTGCCGGCAAACCGCCGATGAGCTCGGCGCGCTCGGACGCTGTCACGCCGTGGCCGCCAACCTGGCGACTGAAGAAGGCGTGCAGCAACTGGCCACGCGCCTGGGCGAGCAGATGACCCACCTCGATATTCTGGTGAACAACGCCGGCACCACGTGGGGGGCGCCATTGGAAAGCTACCCGATCAAGGGCTGGGAAAAGGTCATGCAGCTGAATGTGACTTCCGTATTCAACTGCATCCAGCAATTTCTGCCGCTGTTACGCAAGGCCGGTTCGCCCGCGAACCCGGCACGTATCATCAATATCGGTTCAGTCGCCGGGATTTCATCCTTCGGCGAACAGGCGTATGCCTACGGACCGAGCAAAGCAGCCTTGCATCAACTGTCGCGGATTCTGGCGCGGGAACTGGTGAGCCAGCACATCAACGTCAACGTGATCGCCCCGGGGCGCTTTCCGAGCAAGATGACCCAGCACATCGGCCATGACGAGCAGGCATTGGCGCAGGACACCGCGTTGATCCCGATGAAGCGCTGGGGACGCGAGGAAGAAATGGCGGCGCTGGCGATCAGCCTGGCGAGTACGGCTGGGGCGTACATGACCGGGAACATCATTCCGCTGGACGGTGGGTTTAGCCTCTGAAATCGGCGTTACGGCCTTCGCGAGCAAGCCCGCTCCCACACTGATCTCCTGTGTACCCTATATCAAATGTGGGAGCGGGCTTGCTCGCGAAGGGGCCGGCACAGGCACAACTGAATGCTGGTCGAACGGGTTATCATGCGCGCCTTAATTCTGCCTCGACCCCAAACCATGACCTACAGCGTTTCCCCCATCGGCTTCGTACACTCCTGCTTCAAGGAGAAGTTCGCCATTCCGCGCCAACCGCAACTGGCCCCGGCCGCCCGTGGCGTACTGGAACTGGTGGCACCGTTCGATCAAGGGGATGCAGTGCAGGGCCTGGAGCAGGTCAGCCACGTGTGGCTGCTGTTCCTGTTCCACCAGGCCCTGGAGGAAAAACCACGGCTCAAAGTCCGCCCTCCGCGCCTTGGCGGCAACAAATCCATGGGCGTGTTCGCCACCCGCGCCACCCACCGACCTAACGGCATTGGCCAGTCAGTGGTCAAACTGGACAAGGTCGAAGCCGATCGCCTGTGGATATCCGGGATCGACCTGCTGGACGGTACACCGATCCTCGATATCAAACCCTACGTGCCCTACGCCGACATCATCGACACAGCCACCAACAGCATCGCCAGCGCCGCGCCACAACTGATTCCCGTACAGTGGACGAAGTCGGCCCTGCAACAGGCTCACGGGCATGCCCAGCGCCTTGAAGAGCCATTGGTTGAACTGATCGAGCAATGCCTGGCGCAAGATCCGCGCCCGGCGTACCAGACGCCTGTGCCGGAACGGGAATACGGTGCGCAATTCTGGGATGTGGATGTGCGCTGGCATTATCCGTGCCCCGAGCAGATCCGCGTGCTCGAAGTCATTCCCGCAAAGGGCTGAACACCAGAAACGACTGTGGGAGCGAGCCTGCTCGCGATTGCGGTGTGACAGCCAACATTGATGTCGACTGACACTCCCCCATCGCGAGCAGGCTCGCTCCCACAGGTAAAACAAAAGCAGTTACTGGTGCTTATTTCTCGACGAACGCACGCTCGATCAGGTAATCACCCGGTTCGCGCATCCGCGGCGAAACCTTCAGGCCGAAGCTGTTCAGCACTTCGCTGGTCTCGTCGAGCATGCTCGGGCTACCGCACAGCATGGCGCGGTCGTCCTGCGGGTTGATCGGTGGCAGGCCGATGTCGCTGAACAGCTTGCCGCTGCGCATCAGGTCGGTCAGGCGACCTTCGTTCTCAAACGGCTCGCGGGTCACGGTCGGGTAGTAGATCAACTTGTCACGCAGGGCGTCGCCGAAGAACTCGTTCTGCGGCAAGTGCTCGGTGATGAACTCGCGGTAGGCGACTTCATTGACGTAACGCACGCCGTGGCACAGGATCACTTTTTCGAAACGCTCGTAGGTTTCCGGGTCCTGGATGACGCTCATGAACGGCGCCAGGCCGGTACCGGTACTGAGCAGGTACAGATGTTTGCCAGGCTTCAAGTCATCCAGCACCAGCGTGCCGGTAGGCTTCTTGCTGATGATGATCTCGTCGCCTTCCTTCAGATGCTGCAGCTGGGAAGTCAGCGGACCATCAGGCACCTTGATGCTGAAGAACTCGAGATGCTCTTCCCAGTTCGGGCTGGCAATCGAGTAAGCGCGCATAAGCGGGCGGCCGTTGGGCTGTTGCAGGCCGATCATCACGAACTGACCGTTCTCGAAGCGCAGGCCCGGATCACGGGTGCACTTGAAGCTGAACAGAGTGTCGTTCCAGTGATGAACACTGAGGACACGCTCGTGGTTCATGTTGCTCATGTACGGGGACTCCTGGAGATTGGGTCTGCGCTTGCTCTTTCTGGAAGAGACCGGCGGTGCGCAATTGCATCGCATTCTAATAGCGCCGACAATATCTGTTAACTGGATTATTAAGATAAGGGTTATCGGTTATATCGATATGCGATTTACTCTCCGTCAGCTTCAAGTGTTCGTTGCCGTCGCCCAGCAGGAAAGCGTTTCCCGTGCTGCGGGCCTGCTTAACCTCTCGCAGTCGGCGGCGAGCACATCAATCACCGAACTGGAGCGCCAGTGCAGCTGCCAGCTGTTCGATCGCGCTGGCAAGCGGCTGAGCCTCAACGCCCTGGGTAAACAGCTACTGCCCCAGGCGGTGGCCTTGCTCGACCAGGCCAAGGAGATCGAAGACCTGCTCAATGGCAAATCCGGTTTCGGCTCATTGGCGGTGGGCGCAACCCTGACCATCGGCAATTACCTCGCGACCCTGTTGATCGGCGGCTTCATGCAGCGCCACCCGGAAAGCCAGGTAAAGCTGCACGTGCAGAACACCGCCAATATTGTGCAACAGGTTGCCCACTACGAAATTGACCTGGGTCTGATCGAAGGCGATTGCAGCCACCCGGACATCGAAGTGCAAAGCTGGGTCGAAGATGAGCTGGTGGTCTTTTGCGCGCCGCAGCACCCGCTGGCCAAACGCGGTACCGCGAGCATGGAGGAGTTGAGCCACGAAGCCTGGATCTTGCGCGAACAAGGCTCAGGCACGCGCCTGACGTTCGACCAGGCTATGCGCCATCACCGTAGTGCGCTCAATATCCGCCTCGAACTGGAACACACCGAAGCCATCAAGCGCGCCGTGGAATCCGGCCTGGGGATAGGCTGCATTTCGCGACTGGCATTGCGGGATGCTTTCCGTCGCGGCAGCCTGGTCGCGGTGGAAACTCCGGACCTGGACCTGGCGCGACAGTTCTATTTCATCTGGCACAAGCAGAAGTACCAGACCTCGGCGATGCGTGAATTCCTCGACCTGTGCCGCGCGTTCACCGCCGGGGTGCAACGCAGCGACGAGATCGTCCTGCCAGCGATCGCTTAAAGCAGGATCACCGCCCAAACCAGCGCGATCATGGTCAAGGCCACAAATTGGGCGGCGCTGCCCATGTCCTTGGCGTTTTTCGACAACGGGTGCAATTCCAGGGAAATGCGATCGATGGCCGCTTCCACGGCAGAATTGAGCAACTCGACGATCAGCGCCAGCAGGCAGACCGCAATCAGCAACGCCTGCTCGACACGACTCACGTTCAAGAAGAACGACAGCGGGATCAAAATGACGTTGAGCAACACCAGTTGCCGAAAAGCGGCTTCACCGGTGAAAGCTGCACGCAGGCCGTCCAGCGAGTAACCGGAGGCATTGAGGATACGTTTCAGGCCGGTCTGGCCTTTGAAAGGTGACATAGAGTAGGAACTGACCAAAAAAGGAGTGAGAAAGCTAGATCAACCAAAGTCAAAAAAGCGTGAAGATGCCAGCGCTTAATGGCTTGAAATTGACTCAAGTTGTTGCAGCAGCAGCGCCGCCTGGGTGCGGGTGCGCACATTCAGCTTACGAAAAATCGCGGTTACGTGAGCCTTGATGGTCGCTTCGGAAACGCTCAGCTCGTAGGCAATCTGCTTGTTCAGTAACCCTTCGCAGACCATGGTCAGCACCCGGAACTGTTGCGGAGTCAAGCTGGCAAGGCCTTCACTGGCCGCCTTGGCTTCATCGGAAACGCTGACGGCTTCGAACGCCTGCGGTGGCCAGAACACATCGCCATCGAGCACCGCGCGCACCGCTTTCTGGATAACGCTCAGGTCGCTGGACTTGGGTATGAAACCGCTTGCACCAAATTCGCGGGATTTCACCATGATCGTCGCTTCTTCCTGGGCCGAAACCATGACCACAGGAATTTGCGGATACTGGCCGCGCAACAGCACCAACCCGGAAAAACCGTACGCACCCGGCATGTTCAGATCCAGCAGCACCAGGTCCCAGTCTGCCTTTTCGGTCAGGCGGGTCTCCAGTTCGGCAATGCTCGCCACTTCTACCAGGCGCACATCCGGGCCCAGGCCCAGGGTCAGCGCTTGATGCAGGGCGGAACGAAAAAGCGGATGGTCATCGGCAATCAGGATTTCGTATGTGGCCATTTTTCAAATGATCCTGTTTTTCATGGGATGCCCGATGCATTCGGGACTCACCAAAACAACTCAAGGTAACAGCCACGGAGCTGCACCAACAGGGCACGTTCAACGCAAAAAACGGCGTTTCAAACTCTGGCCGCACCCTAATCGGCGCCAAGCATGCCCAGCGAAACCGGGGTGGTCAAGCGACATGGCCGGCACACTTTATTGCAGCATTGGCGACAATCAGTCCATCAATACCCCGGCTGGCTGAACATAGGCCAGCAACTCGGTGTGCGCCGGCGTCGAAACATTCATTTCCAGCTGACGCTTGGCATCGAGGTAATGCTGGCTGAACACATCGAAATAAGCGTCGAGTGCCGACGCCGCCTCTACATCGCCCGCCAGATCAAGACACAACGCCGCGACTTCCGCGGTGCACAGGTGTTCGCTGCGAGTAGAGCGGCGCAGCTGATAACGGGAGAGCTTCTCGGGCAACAGGCTGAGAATCGGAAGCGCGTCGAAATAGGGGCTTTTGCGGAAAATCTTCCGGGCTTCTGTCCAGGTCGCGTCCAGTAAAATGAATAGCGGGCGTCGGGTGTGATCGACTGCCACGCAGTGAGTCACCCGCTCGGGCGCGACATATTCACCCGGGAAGACCAGATAAGGCTGCCATTGCGGGTCGCAGAGCAACGCCAGCAGTTGTTGATCGACCTCGGTACGCGACCAGATGAAGGCATGGTTGTCACGCACCACATCAGCAATCAGCCAGCCGGTGTTGCTGGGCTTGAACACTTCCTTGCCGGTCATGATCAAGCATACCCCGGAGCGAGTCTCGACCTGCGGGCGCCAGGCGCACAGGCAGTGACTCTCGATCACGCGGCACGCGCGGCAGCGGGTCGCCCGCCAGCCACGGGCCTGGATCGGCTTGATGCCTTCCTCTTCGCGCTGGTCGCGCAGACGGGCAACGGCGTTGGGGGCATGGTTCATTGCAAGCCACGCCGGCAGGAAAAAGAGATCGACACGAAAAACACTCGCAGGGAGAAAGAGCAGGCAGTTTACCAGACCTACCCGTGCAAACCTGTACCGTCCAGGCCTGCTCCCCTATAATTCGCCGCCACTGAACGCACAGTCATGTGGTGGGTCAAACCCCCATCACTGCCCCAGGAGAGTTTCATGCTGCGCTTTATCGTTCCCACCGCTGCCATTCTGCTGGCGTCGTCCTTCAACGCCCAGGCTGCGTCCTTGAGTGAGCAGAATCTGAACAGAGAGCTGCGAAACGTCGCCGCGCAAAGCAGCGTCGGCACTCCACGGGCGATCAATGAAGACATTCTCGATCAGGGCTACACGGTCGAAGGCAATGTGCTGATCAATCATCTGAGCGTGCAAAGCAGTCACGCCAACAAGATGCGCGCCGATCCCAAGGCCGTGTACTTCCAGCTTGGCGCGTCGGTATGCAACAACCCGTCCTACCGCAAGCTGATGGCCAAGGGCGCGGTCATGCGTTACGACTTCACCGAAGTAAAGACCAACCGTGCGGTCGGCTCTGCCAGCTATAAGGAATCGGATTGCCCGAAAGCAACCCAGAAGAAAAAGTGAGTCAGTGAGATTTGGCGCGCCGCTGTTCATCCTCGGCGCGCAGTTCCGCCACCAACGCCTGCAAATAGCGTGAGCGCCGCTCCGCGTCCATAAGACGCCGGCAACACTCCTCCTCGAGACTCAGATGATGGATCTCGGCTGATGACTTCAGCAATCGATACAGTTGCGTATCGATCTCCAGAATGACCCTGGCCATGGCTTGCCAGCTCCCTGCACTTCACTCGTGATGAGCGAAAAAATCCTTGAACCGCTTGTACCTGCGCCCTGCCCTTGACGCGAAGTTGTCGTGTAATACCTGTATCTAAGTAAATCAGAGTGCAGAGTGCCCGGGGCGGGTTCTGACGAGCGGTGAAACCACCTTGCAAATCGTCAATAAACGGTTGCCAGGAAAGACTTTGCGGCGCAATGATCAAGGCACGAATAACCGCGAGGGTCTAGATTTCAGGTATCCACGTTCATTTGTCAGAGCAGGAAAAAGGGCCGCCCGTTAGGTCTTGCGCTATGCGAACGTTTCTTTCATCCAAGGGAAAGACAGAGCCGGTATGGATGACTCGATCGCCGATCGGGTCAAGTGGATCGCCCAGGCATGGGCCTGGGCAGACAGCGACACATGACGTGTCGTGGCGTTGACGGTGAATTGTCGAAGCCGATGGCTCTGTGCAGAAGGAGAAGTTGAATGCCTTACCAACCGAATGACCTCCTGAGCCGTCATTTTGAAGAAAGCGGCCACGACCTCATCAGCAAGGTCGAAGAACAACTTAACCTGGTTTCACCCAATAGCCCGAACACTCCGATCTACCGCGACATGATCCTGACCGTGCTGCGCATGGCCCAGGAAGACCACAACCGCTGGAATGCCAAGATAACCCTGCAAACCCTGCGCGAACTCGAGCATGCGTTCCGTGTATTGGAGCAATTCAAGGGGCGACGCAAGGTCACTGTTTTCGGCTCCGCTCGCACGCCAGTGGAACACCCCTTGTATGGCCTCGCCCGAGAACTGGGCGCCGCCCTGGCGCGCTCGGACATGATGGTCATCACGGGTGCGGGAGGCGGCATCATGGCCGCGGCCCACGAAGGCGCAGGACTTGCTAATAGTCTGGGATTCAACATCACCCTGCCCTTCGAGCAACATGCCAACCCGACCGTCCAGGGCACGACCAACCTGCTGCCCTTCCATTTTTTCTTCACCCGCAAGCTGTTCTTCGTCAAGGAAGCGGACGCACTGGTGTTGTGTCCGGGCGGGTTCGGCACCCTGGACGAAGCGCTGGAAGTACTGACGCTGATCCAGACGGGTAAAAGCCCATTGGTGCCCGTGGTGCTGCTGGATGCGCCGGGCGGCAAATTCTGGCAAGGGGCGCTGGACTTCATCCACCATCAACTGGAGGAAAATCGCTACATCCTGCCCGCCGACATGAAGCTGGTGAAGCTGGTCTACAGTGCCGAAGAAGCGGTGGAGCAGATCAACCAGTTCTACAGCAATTACCACTCCAGCCGCTGGCTCAAGCATCAGTTCGTGATTCGCATGAACCACAAGCTCAGTGACCAGGCTCTCGAGCACATGCAGGAGGCATTCGCCGACCTGTGCCTGAGCGATCAATTCCATCAACATGCCTACAACGGCGAGGAGCACAACGAAGCACAGTTCAGTCACCTGGCGCGACTGGCCTTCACCTTCACGGCCCGTAATCATGGGCGGCTGCGCGAATTGGTGGATTACATCAACCTGGCGGAAAACTGGGCGCAAAACCAGTCAACTGTGCAGCAGCATACTCGAGAGTCATTAAAGGTTTCGTGAGGCAAAAACGGCCCGCTATTGAAATAGCGAGCCGTTTTAGTCAATCGTCCATCCCTCGACCGCTGAACAAGCGGCTGATCATTTCCATGGAGTATCCCCGATACGCCAGGAACCTGCCTTGCTTGGCACGCTCACGGGCGTCTATCGGCAATTGCCCGGAAAATTTGCGCCGCCAGGTGTCTTGCAATTGCTCCTGCCAGTCGATGCCGCTCTCACGCAAGGCGAGTTCGATGTCGCTACGTTGCAGGCCGCGCTGGCTCAATTCTTCACGAATGCGTAACGGCCCATAGCCAGAACGGGCGCGGTAGGAAACAAAACTTTCAAGATAGCGGGATTCGGACAACAAACCCTCTTCCGTCAATCGGTCGAGTGCTGTTTCGATCATTTCGGGGAGAGCGCCGCGCTGACGCAGTTTACGCGTCAGCTCGACTCGACCATGCTCGCGTCGTGCGAGCAGGTCCATTGCGGTTCGCCGCACCGCGACGAGGGTATCGAGTACGGCGGTCATCGGATCAATCAGATATCAGCGTCAGCCAGATCGTCTTCAGTCTCTTTGACCGCAGAAGCCTTGGCGTCTGCTACCGAAGCTGGAGACAACAACTTGTCACGCAGTTGCTTCTCGAGCGTTGCGGCAATATCCGGGTTATCCGCCAGGTACTTGGCCGAGTTGGCTTTACCCTGGCCGATCTTGGTGCCGTTATAGGCATACCAGGCACCGGATTTTTCAACGAACCCGTGAAGAACACCCAGGTCGATCATCTCGCCATTGAGATAGATGCCCTTGCCGTAAAGAATCTGGAACTCGGCCTGGCGGAACGGCGAAGCCACCTTGTTCTTGACAACCTTGACGCGGGTTTCGCTACCGACGACTTCATCACCTTCTTTCACCGCGCCAGTACGACGGATGTCCAGACGCACCGAGGCGTAGAACTTCAGCGCGTTACCACCGGTGGTGGTTTCCGGGCTGCCGAACATCACGCCGATCTTCATGCGGATCTGGTTGATGAAGATCACCAGGCAGTTGGCGTTCTTGATGTTGCCGGTGATTTTACGCAGCGCCTGGGACATCAGGCGGGCTTGCAGGCCCACGTGCATGTCACCCATTTCGCCTTCGATTTCAGCCTTCGGCACCAGCGCCGCCACGGAGTCGACGATGATCACGTCAACCGCATTGGAACGCACCAGCATGTCGGTGATTTCCAGGGCTTGCTCACCGGTGTCCGGCTGGGACACCAGCAGGTCGTCGACGTTGACGCCCAGCTTGCCGGCGTACTCAGGATCCAGGGCGTGCTCGGCATCGACGAATGCGCAGGTCGCGCCGGCTTTCTGAGCCTGGGCGATCACGGACAATGTCAGTGTGGTTTTACCGGAGGATTCAGGACCGTAGATTTCAACAATGCGGCCTTTTGGCAGACCGCCAATGCCCAAAGCGATGTCCAGACCCAGAGAGCCAGTGGAGATGGCCGGGATCGCCTGACGGTCCTGATCGCCCATACGCATTACGGCACCCTTGCCGAATTGACGTTCGATCTGACCCAGGGCCGCAGCCAAGGCTTTCTTCTTGTTGTCGTCCATTAAAGTCCTCACGTAATCAATAAGGCCTGACGGCCAACACCTGTATAAGTAGACAGTATTATTCCACAGCGTTTGCGGATCGCCTACCCCTGATTTGAGATTTCTCCCGCGGCATGACGCAGCAGCCCCTCTAGCGCGGCCTTCACCGTTTGTCGGCGAACCTCGTCGCGGTTACCGGCAAAGTGCTGCACCTCGCTGAACACCTGCTCGTCGACACCCCACGCCAACCAGACGGTGCCCACCGGCTTGTTTGGCGAACCGCCGTCCGGCCCTGCCACTCCGCTGACCGCCACGGCAAAACGTGCACTGCTCTTTTCCTGTGCTCCACGGACCATGGCCTCGACCACTTCCCGACTGACCGCCCCCACCGTTGAAAACAATTCGGTCGGGACATTCAGCTGAAGCGTCTTCTGTCGGTTGGAATAGGTGACATAACCGGCCTCGAACCATGCCGAGCTACCCGGTATCCGGGTAATCGCCTCGCTGATACCGCCGCCCGTACAGGACTCTGCGGCGGTGACGTGGGCATTGAGAACCTGTAGGCGCCTGCCGAGTTCAGCGGCCAGCTGAGTGATTTCTTTCACGGTCATCTCCTGATCGAGCGGAATGGGGCCTAACGTACACGAGCGAGTAGCGCTTGCAAGTGACAGGACCGATCAAAATGTGAGCGGGCAACCGCTCTGACGCAGGCCTCACAGACTTGCAGGCGGGCATAACACCGCCTTTGCCCGTTCCCAAAGCAGCAACCGATCCTGCAGCCCGTTCAAGCCCCCATTGATCCGTCGGGTAATACTGTTGAACTCATCGCCGTCGGCCAGTTCATTAAGGCCGTTTCGCTCCCAGAACCAGGCGGCGGACTCAGCGGCCCACTGTGGTAGCTCCAACAGTTCGGGATGTTGCAACAAGCGCTCATCACTAAACAGTGCCCGACTGCATTGCAGATAATTACTACGGCCGGTGACCTGGATCAGACCACGGCCCCGGTAGCGTTGACCGTCGCCAGGGGAATTGCCCAAGCGCCTGGCCAGGACCCCGGCATCGTATTTCTCGAAATACTTCTCGCTGCCCAACTCCCGCACATGCTGCAACTGCCCCGACTCGTGGCCGATTTGCGCCAGGAAGGCGGCAGTGCGCACCGGAGTATTGATATTACGACGTGCCATGGCGTCATTGAGGGCCAGGATGAACACGCCCGCCCGAGTGCGGGCGACTGGAAAAATCATGAGTAACTGTTGCTCGGTGAGGCGCATCGCTCGCTCCTTTGATTGATGCATGAGACTGGCAAGGTGAGGTTGGTGGAATTCCGTCTTCAGCGTGTTGGACACCGTGCCCCGATCGCAAGATTACAGATCTGCCCCGCGCAAGCCTCGCCAGCAATTGTTGCGCCGTGTTGTGTCGCGCTGCGCCGCGCTCATGCCAGCGAGCAGAGCGACACCGATTCACTGTTGGTCGGAGCGAGAATCGCGCTGCGGCCCGTCCTCTATACCGATGCGCCTGGCCACCCAGCGCCCGTACAAACCAACGGCCATGTCGGCCCCGGCTATCGCCGTGAGGCACCCGAAGGCGCCAGCGGCCCAGATCGACATCCCGGCGGCGTACAGCAGCATCATTGCCGAGACACCGCAGACCATGCAGGCCCCGGAGCGCAGGGCCACTCGTCGCAGCAGCGACCAGCCACGGGCGCCCTCCTTGTCGGCGCGCCACATTTCCCCGGACACCCCGCTGACCACTGCAAGCGTGACGACAAGCCAGATCGGCAGGTCCAACAACAATTGTTGCTCGTTTGTCATGCCGGGCCTCCAGGATGTTTGGGGTGCGATGTTAACGGGCAGGCCCAAGATTATGCATGGATGCATATACAGTCAATGCACTAATGCATTTTTTAACACGCAAGAAATGCAGTCCAGGCAGGTGCGAGGCAAGTACACGAAAGATCAACGAGCGTACATGCCCCACCAGAACACATGGCCGAGGATAAGGATCTGCTCCTCCTGCATCTCCAGGAAGGAATAGTCTTCGTCGGGGTGCTCTTCGCGGTTGAAGCTGCGCAGGCGAATCCCTGTCGGCAGTCGATACAGCTGTTTCACCCGCAACTGGCCGTTATGGTTGATGGCATACAGGTCGCCATCGACGATATCGCCAATCCCCCGTTTGCCGGCGTTGACCCCCACCGTGGCGCCGTCGCGCAACACGGGCAGCATGCTGTTGCCGCGTACCGTCACGCATTTGGCCTGGTCGAATTGCACACCGTTATGACGCAGGCTGCGCTTGCCAAAGCGCAGGCTGGCGCGCTCGCTCTCTTCGATGACGAATCTTCCTGATCCTGCAGCCAATTCAACCTCACGAAGAAAAGGTACCGAAACCTCGTCGTCATCGATGGGGGTGTCATCGTCCCACAGACTGATGTCGGTGAGCTGAGAATGCGCGGCTTCACGCCGGGCACTGATCGTCGGCGCGATAACCGCACGGCCGCGCAGTTGATCGGTACTTACCGCGAAGTAATCGGCGATCTTCGAAATGTGTTTATCCGAAGGATCGACGATCTTCCCGCCGAGGATGCGCGAGAGCGTGGATTGAGGCACGCCGGTACGACGGTGTAGCTCCGTGGGGGAGATACCGTGCTGATCGAGCAGCGCTCGTAAAACGGTCGAAACATTGCGTTTTTGCATAATGCGCATATTGCTCGAAGTTTTTTGCCGCGACAAATGCTTATTTGCATAGCCCATGCATGAGTCATCAATTAAGGCGTCACCCGGCCGTGGATGCCTGCGTCGACAAGACTGCCCATGGTAACCTTGCGCCCATCGCGGAAAAGCCGTGCCAATGCCCGCTTTTGCCCCACACCTTTTGAACGAGTTTTCCTGGCAATCCGATGAATAAAGCCCTCTCCGACCTGTCCTCGCACACGCCGATGATGCAGCAGTACTGGCGCCTGAAGAACCAGCACCCTGACCAATTGATGTTCTACCGCATGGGCGACTTCTACGAGATCTTCTATGAAGACGCGAAGAAGGCCGCCAAGCTCCTCGACATCACCCTGACCGCTCGCGGGCAGTCGGCTGGCCAGGCTATCCCGATGTGCGGTATTCCCTACCATGCGGCGGAAGGATACCTGGCGAAGTTGGTGAAACTGGGCGAATCCGTGGTGATCTGCGAGCAGGTCGGCGATCCCGCCACCAGCAAAGGTCCGGTGGATCGTCAGGTGGTGCGGATCATCACCCCGGGCACGGTGAGCGATGAGGCCCTGCTCGATGAGCGCCGGGACAACCTTATCGCTGCCGTGCTGGGGGATGAGCGCCTGTTCGGCCTGGCGGTGCTGGACATCACCAGCGGCAACTTCAGCGTGCTGGAGATCAAGGGCTGGGAAAACCTGCTGGCGGAACTGGAGCGCGTCAATCCGGTGGAATTGTTGATCCCGGATGACTGGCCCAAGGATCTGCCGGCCGAGAAGCGTCGTGGCGTTCGTCGTCGGGCACCCTGGGACTTCGAGCGCGATTCGGCGCTGAAGAGTCTGTGCCAGCAATTCTCTACCCAGGACCTGAAAGGGTTCGGTTGCGAAAACCTGACCCTGGCCATCGGCGCAGCCGGCTGCCTGCTGGCCTATGCGAAGGAAACCCAGCGCACCGCCCTGCCGCACTTGCGCAGCCTGCGCCATGAACGCCTGGACGATACGGTAGTGCTGGACGGTGCGAGCCGCCGCAACCTGGAACTGGACACCAACCTGGCCGGTGGCCGCGACAACACCTTGCAATCGGTGGTCGATCGCTGCCAGACCGCCATGGGCAGCCGCCTGCTGACCCGTTGGCTGAACCGTCCGCTGCGTGACTTGAGCGTGTTGCTGGCGCGCCAGACCTCAATCACTTGCCTGCTGGACGGCTACCGTTTCGAAAAGCTGCAACCGCAGCTCAAGGAAATCGGCGACATCGAGCGCATTCTCGCCCGGATCGGCCTGCGTAACGCCCGCCCACGAGACCTCGCTCGCCTGCGGGATGCCCTCGGCGCGCTGCCGCAACTGCAAGCGGCAATGACCGAGCTGGAAGCGCCACACCTCAACCAACTGGCAACCACCACCAGCACCTATCCGGAGCTGGCGGCATTGCTGGAAAAAGCCATCATCGACAACCCGCCTGCGGTGATCCGTGACGGCGGCGTGTTGAAAACCGGTTACGACAGCGAGCTCGATGAGCTGCAATCGCTAAGCGAGAACGCGGGGCAATTCCTGATCGACCTCGAAGCCCGGGAAAAAGCCCGCACTGGCCTGTCTCACCTGAAAGTCGGCTATAACCGCATCCACGGCTACTTCATCGAACTGCCGAGCAAGCAGGCCGAATCCGCACCCGCCGATTACATTCGTCGCCAGACCCTCAAAGGTGCCGAGCGCTTCATTACGCCGGAACTGAAGGCCTTTGAAGACAAGGCACTGTCCGCCAAAAGCCGTGCCCTGGCGCGCGAGAAGATGCTGTACGAAGCACTTCTCGAAGACCTGATCGCCCAGTTGCCACCGCTGCAGGACACGGCGGCCGCGCTGGCCGAGCTTGATGTGCTGAGCAACCTGGCCGAACGGGCGCTGAACCTCGACCTGAACTGCCCGCGCTTTGTCAGCGAGCCGTGCATGCGCATCAGCCAGGGTCGCCACCCGGTGGTTGAACAGGTATTGACCACCCCGTTCGTGGCCAACGACCTGAGCCTCGACGACAATACCCGCATGCTGGTGATCACCGGTCCGAACATGGGCGGTAAATCCACCTACATGCGGCAGACGGCGTTGATCGTGCTGCTGGCGCACATCGGCAGCTTCGTCCCGGCCGCCAGCTGCGAGCTGTCCCTGGTCGACCGGATTTTCACCCGGATCGGCTCCAGCGACGACTTGGCCGGTGGGCGCTCGACCTTCATGGTCGAGATGAGCGAAACCGCCAACATCCTGCACAACGCCACCGAACGCAGCCTGGTGCTGATGGACGAGGTCGGGCGCGGCACCAGCACCTTCGACGGCTTGTCCCTGGCCTGGGCAGCGGCGGAGCGCCTGGCGCACCTGCGGGCGTACACGCTGTTCGCCACCCACTATTTTGAGCTGACGGTGCTACCGGAAGCCCAGCCGTTGGTGGCCAACGTGCATCTCAATGCCACCGAGCACAACGAACGCATCGTGTTCCTGCACCATGTACTGCCAGGGCCAGCCAGCCAGAGTTATGGCCTGGCGGTTGCGCAGTTGGCCGGCGTGCCGAACGAAGTGATCACGCGTGCCCGTGAGCATTTGAGCCGGCTGGAAGACACTGCCCTGCCCCACGAAGCGCCTGCGCCGACCAAAGGCAAACCAGCCGCGCCGCAGCAAAGCGACCTGTTCGCCAGCCTGCCACACCCGGTGCTGGATGAACTGGCCAGACTCGATCTGGATAACATGACGCCACGGCGCGCACTCGAAATGCTCTATACACTAAAGACACGGGTCTAACGCACTGGCTTGCAAGCTGTTAGAATCTCGCGCGGTTTGGGATGCTGCTGGCTATTAGCCTGGCTTGCAGACTATCGCTCCCAAACCTTGCGACCCCTATGTGAAGGGGCGCAGCAAGCCGCGCCTGAGGAGAAAATTAGAAATGACCTTCGTCGTCACCGACAACTGCATCAAGTGCAAGTACACCGACTGCGTAGAAGTCTGTCCGGTGGACTGCTTTTACGAAGGCCCGAATTTCCTGGTGATTCACCCGGATGAGTGCATCGACTGCGCACTGTGCGAACCTGAATGCCCGGCTGTGGCCATCTTCTCCGAAGATGAAATACCTGCAGGCATGGAAAACTTCATCCAGCTGAACGTTGAGCTGGCTGAAATCTGGCCGAACATTACCGAACGCAAAGAGCCATTGCCCGACTCTGCCGAGTGGGATGGCAAGCCAGGCAAGATCGAACACCTCGAACGCTGATTATCCCCGCGTTCCCGAAAAAGGCCTCACAAGGGCCTTTTTGCTTTTCTGCAGGCAAAAAAAGGGGCGGTTCGACCCGCCCACTTTTTCCCTATTCCCTGTATTCCTTTTTCATCATCCTGATGAATCGCTTCCTGCGATGTCCTTTCCCCCTCGTCCATGAGGAGTGTGTCTGTCCGTAGACACATCACCGATACTAGAGTGTTTAGCGTCAGGAGCAATCGCCCGCCTCGGCCAGGATGGCTTGTCACATCCCCTTCATATTAAAAAACTTACTGGCTTTTCAAATAGATAGGACTGACCTCTAAACAATATGGTCGACTGCCAACCTGTAAAAATAGTGAACACTTACGAAAAGAGTAAGCGATGACTTACACCGTGAAGCTACAAAGCTGCGCTATCGCCCAACAACAAAAAGCCCCGAACCAGTCGGGGCTTTTCACTGAGCACTAACGAATGGCTTATTGAAACAGCGACTCGCTCGACAGCCCGTTTTTCTCCAGGATCTCACGCAGGCGCTTCAGACCTTCTACCTGAATCTGTCTGACCCGTTCCCGGGTCAGGCCAATCTCCAGGCCTACATCTTCAAGGGTGCTGCTCTCGTGACCGCGCAGGCCGAAGCGGCGTACAACCACCTCGCGTTGCTTGTCGGTCAACTCCGAGAGCCACTGATCGATGCTTTGAGACAGGTCGTCATCCTGCAGCAGCTCGCATGGATCGGTTGGGCGATCGTCGGTCAGGGTGTCCAGCAGGGTTTTATCCGAATCCGGACCCAGCGAGACGTCGACCGAAGAAACCCGCTCGTTGAGGCCGAGCATGCGCTTGACCTCTGCTACCGGTTTTTCCAGCAGGTTGGCGATCTCTTCGGGTGAGGGTTCATGATCGAGTTTTTGCGTCAGTTCCCGTGCAGCCCGCAGGTACACGTTGAGCTCCTTGACCACATGGATCGGCAACCGGATGGTCCGGGTCTGATTCATGATCGCGCGCTCGATGGTCTGACGAATCCACCAGGTTGCGTAGGTCGAGAAGCGGAAGCCGCGTTCAGGGTCGAACTTCTCCACCGCCCGAATCAAGCCGAGGTTGCCCTCTTCGATCAGGTCGAGTAGCGACAGCCCCCGATTGACGTAACGTCGGGCGATTTTCACCACCAGCCGCAGGTTACTTTCGATCATGCGTTTGCGCCCGGCCGGATCACCACTTTGCGACAGGCGCGCAAAATGAACTTCTTCTTCGGGGGACAGTAGAGGGGAAAAGCCGATTTCATTGAGGTACAGCTGCGTGGCATCAAGTGCACGCGTGTAATCGATGTACTTATGTTGCTTCAATGTCGCGGAGTGTTTGGATTTGGCACGAACGGAAGGTGGAGCCGCCCCTTCATCATTCGACATCGAATCCGTGCCGATGCCGGTCTCCATTAGGAGAACCTCATCGTCGATGTCAAACTCCGGCACTTCTTTACTGAGAGCCATTGTTATAGTCCTTTGGTGAGTTCGACCTCAAGCTCAAGCGGCGCCTTTATCCTTGGCAACGCTGGAGCCTGTCCCCTCTACGTGACGGAACAGGCTGGAAGCGATCAACGACGTGGCAGGAATTGCAGCGGATCTACAGGTTTACCTTGGCGGCGAATCTCAAAATGCAGCTTCACCCGGTCTGTACCCGTTGACCCCATTTCGGCAATTGTCTGTCCGACCTTGACCTGCTGCCCCTCCCGAACCAACAGCCTGCGGTTATGTCCGTAGGCACTGACGTAGGTTTCACTGTGTTTGATGATGACTAATTCGCCGTAGCCCCTTAAGCCACTCCCGGCGTATACCACCGTCCCATCAGACGCAGCTAAAACAGGCTGTCCCAAATCCCCTGCGATATCAATTCCTTTATTCAAACTACCGTTTGAAGAGAATTTACCAATTAAAATGCCATTAGAAGGCCATCCCCAGCCGGTCGGGGCTGGGCCCGCTGGAGGGAGTGGAGCGGGTGCCGGCTTGTTGGCGACGGACGGTACAACCACCGGTGTGGTCGTGGTCGTACCGTCTGCAGAGCGGCGAATGACCGTGGTTTTACTCGAGGATGAAGGCGAGGAACTGGACGAGCTGACCACTGTGGTCGGCGTTGAACCGCTGCGCCCATCGAAGCGAATCGTCTGACCTGGATGGATGGTGTACGGCGGCGCAATGTTGTTGCGTGCCGCCAACGCCTTGTAGTCCCAGCCATAACGAAAGGCGATGGAAAACAGGGTGTCCTTGGGTCGAACGACGTACTGCCCCGTGGTCACGGCCGGCCGCTGGGCGGCAGCATTATTGCGATCGACAACGCGGACGTCGCTGGATTTGTTACTGGAGCAACCAACCAGCAAGGTGCTCATGACAAGGCCAGTCACCAGGCGCTGAAAGCTCGTTGTACCCATACGCTGCGCTATGACTGTGAGACTCACCCGCCGCTCCCTTTGTGGTGGCTGAAAATGTGATTTTGCCGTGTTACAGCACGAAGTGTCGCAAGTATAACGGGCCGTACCGGTTTTACCCTTAATGAAGCGAAATGGCTTGGCGCACACGTTTGCTGCCAGACAAAACAACCCGTTTAATCAATCGCCGCCGCTGTAAGACAGAGGCAATCGAAGAGAATTCAGCACGTTTAAATAAATGCTCAGGCCAGTGGACCATTGAGTAACGGGACGAAGCGCACCGACCCCAGGACGCGCCTGGAGAATCCATGTTCTTCCCGAATGATCAGCATTAATTGTTGCACCTCGCCGGCGCCGACCGGGATCACCAGGCGCCCCCCTGGCGCGAGTTGATCCAGCAGCGCTTGCGGTACATCGGTTGCCACCGCCGTCACGATAATACCGTTGTAGGGCGCCAGTGCAGGCCAGCCCTCCCAACCATCGCCCCAGCGAAATACCACGTTACGCAGATTCAGCTCGACCAGGCGTTCCTTGGCCCGGTCCTGCAGCACCTTGATACGCTCCACGGAAAAAACCCGCTCGACCAGTTGCGACAGCACTGCGGTCTGATAACCCGACCCGGTGCCGATTTCCATGACCTTGTCCAGCGGCCCGGCTTCGAGCAGCAACTCACTCATGCGAGCCACCATGTAAGGCTGGGAGATGGTCTGGTTGTTGCCGATGGGGAGCGCGGTGTCTTCGTAGGCCCGGTGCGCCAGTGCCTCGTCTACGAACAGGTGACGCGGTGTACGACGGATGACTTCCAGCACCTTGGCGTTGGAAATCCCCTCCTCGTAGAGGCGCTGAATCAGGCGCTCGCGGGTACGCTGCGAGGTCATGCCGATGCCGCGGTGCAACATGTCGTCTTGTCCACGGGTCATGGATGCAATCCCTCCAACCAACCGTCGAGGCTCCTGAAGGCATCATTGAAGGTGCGATCCAGTTGCAACGGAGTGATGGAAACATAGCCCTGCATCACGGCATGGAAATCCGTGCCGGGCCCGCCATCCTCAGCATCGCCCGCCGCCGCAATCCAGTACCCGGACTTGCCACGCGGGTCGACCACCTGCACAGGGGCCGCCGCGCGGGCGCGATGGCCGAGGCGGGTCAACTGGATGCCGCGGATGTGCTCCAGCGGCAAATTGGGAATGTTCACGTTCAGTACCGTACGCGGTGGCAGCTCGAGATCCGCATGGGCCTCGACCAGTTTGCGCGCAAAGTAGGCCGCCGTGGCCAGGTTGTCGACTTGTCGCGAGACCAGCGAAAAGGCAAACGCAGGACGCGCCAGGAACCGACCTTCGAGCGCCGCCGCCACGGTACCCGAATACAGCACGTCGTCCCCCAGGTTGGCGCCCAGGTTGATGCCGGACACGACCATGTCCGCTTCACGCTCCAGCAGGCCATTGAGGCCCAGGTGCACGCAGTCGGTTGGCGTGCCATTCACGCTGATAAAGCCGTTGGCCAGCGTATGAGGGTGTAACGGACGGTCGAGCGTAAGCGAACTGCTCGCGCCGCTTTTGTCCTGGTCCGGGGCAATGACCACGCACTCGGTGTAATCCGCCAGCGCAGCATAAAGCGCGGCGAGTCCGGGTGCGGTTACCCCGTCGTCATTAGAAATCAGAATACGCATGGGCTGTCCGTCTGCCCCACCGGCACCAGATCAACAAGCTCGCGCACCAATACGGTGGCGAAGCATCCGGCCGGCAGGACGAATTCCAGTTGCAGAATGTCAGGCTCGGGATAATGCCACGTCAACCCGGCAATGGGCAGCCGCAGGATGCGACGTTCGTGGCTCATTCCGGCGTTGATCAACCAATCGCGAAGGTCTGCTTCGCGAGCGGCGATCGCCTGCTCCAGTTCATGGACAGCGCCCGTGGCCGGCGAGTCACCTTCGCCCCACTGCGGACCCGTCGGGTGCAGATCGAGAATCGCCAGTCGCGGGTCGCTGCACTCGGCTTCGCCGGCCGGGAAAAAGCTGCGGCTGTCGGTGAACGCCAGCAGATCGCCTATCTGAGCACGCTGCCAGGTGCCGTCAGCGACACGCGCGGCCAACACCTGGTTGAACAGGAAACTGCGGGCGGTCGACAGCAGGCGCGAACGCACGTTGCGTTGCTCCGGCAAGGCCTTGCGCGCGGCCCAGGTGCGGGCGTCGACGACGTTGCCACCGTCGTGCCCGAAACGCTGGGCGCCGAAATAATTGGGGATGCCTTGCCTGGCGATCAGTTGCAGGCGTTCTTCGATCGCCGCATTGTCGCCAGCGAATTGCGTCAGGCGCAATGTGAAGCCGTTGGCCGAATGGGCACCGCGTTGCAGCTTGCGCTTGTGGCGGCTGGTCTTGAGGATTTTCAGCGTATCGTTTTCTGCCGCCGACAGATCCGGATCAGCCTTGCCCGGCAATTGCACGCTGAACCACTGGCGCGTCAGCGCCTGGCGATCCTTGAGCCCGGCATAGCTGACAGTACGCAATGACACGCCCGCCGCCTTGGCGATTCGGCGTGCCGCCTCTTCGGTATTCAGACCGCGCTTTTCCACCCAGATCCACAGGTGTTCGCCGTCGCCGCTCAAGGGAATATCAAGGACTTCGTCGACTTGGAAATCTTCCGCGATGGCTTTCAGTACGGCGGTACCGAGTGCTTCACCGTAGGCCCGCGGGCCGAGTAATTGCAGTTCGTTCATGCGCGCAGCAACAAGGCAACGGAATGCACGGCAATGCCTTCTTCGCGACCGACAAAGCCGAGCTTTTCGGTGGTGGTGGCTTTCACGTTCACTTGATCCAATTCAACTTGAAGATCCGCGGCAATCAGCGCGCGCATCGATTCGATATGGGGGGCCATTTTCGGCGCCTGGGCAACGATGGTGTTGTCGACGTTACCGACTTTCCAGCCTTTGGCGTGGATCAATTCGACGACATGACGCAACAGCACGCGGCTGTCGGCGCCCTTGAATTGCGGATCGGTGTCCGGGAAATGCTTGCCGATGTCACCCAGCGCAGCAGCGCCAAGCAATGCATCGCTCAAAGCATGCAGCAGGACGTCACCATCGGAGTGAGCGAGCAGCCCGAAGCCGTGTGCAATGCGCACGCCGCCCAGAGTGATGAAATCGCCTTCAGCGAAACGGTGCACATCATAGCCGTGGCCAATACGCATAAAAAAACGCCCCGAATTTTGTCAGGGCGTGATTCTACCTGCTATTGGCCTGCTAGAGCATGCGCGTGATGCCGCAAGTGATCTTCGATGAAACTGGCGATGAAGAAATAGCTGTGGTCGTAGCCCGGTTGCAGACGCAACGTCAGCGGATGGCCGGCCAGTCTGGCCGCCTGTTGCAAGGCTTCAGGCTTGAGCTGGGTGGCCAGGAAATCGTCGCGATCACCTTGGTCGACCAGCAGCGGCAGCTTTTCATCGGCCTCGGCAATCAATGCGCAGGCATCCCACTCGCGCCATTTCGAACGGTCTTCACCCAGGTAACGGGAGAAAGCCTTTTGACCCCAAGGGCAGTCCATCGGATTGTTGATTGGCGAGAACGCCGACACCGACCGATAACGCCCCGGATTGCGCAAGGCACAGACCAGCGCACCGTGGCCACCCATGGAGTGGCCGCTGATGCCGCGCTTGTCCGACGCCGGGAAATGCGCCTCGACCAATGCAGGCAATTCCTGCACGACATAGTCATGCATCCGATAGTGCCGCGACCAGGGTTCCTGGGTGGCGTTCAGGTAGAACCCGGCCCCGAGACCAAAGTCCCAGGCGCCGTCCGGATCGCCCGGTACGTCGGGGCCACGGGGACTGGTGTCCGGCGCGACGATGATCAGCCCGAGCTCGGCGGCCATGCGCATGGCGCCGGCCTTCTGCATGAAGTTCTCGTCGGTGCAGGTCAGGCCGGACAGCCAGTACAGCACCGGCAATTTGCCGCCCTGCTCCGCTTGCGGTGGCAGGTACACCGCGAAAACCATGTCGCAGCCGAGCGCTTCCGAGCGATGGCGATAACGCTTGTGCCAGCCGCCGAAGCTTTTCTGGCAGGAGATATTTTCCAGGCTCATGGCGGACCTCAGAAATGGATGACGGAGCGGATGCTTTTTCCTTCATGCATCAGGTCGAAAGCCTTGTTGATATCTTCCAGACCCATGGTGTGGGTGATGAAGGTATCCAGCGGGATCTCACCGGTTTCGGCCATTTCCACGTAGCTTGGCAATTCGGTACGGCCACGCACTCCGCCGAACGCCGAACCGCGCCAGACGCGACCGGTGACCAGCTGGAACGGACGGGTGGATATTTCCTGGCCGGCACCGGCGACGCCGATGATCACCGATTCGCCCCAACCTTTGTGGCAGCACTCAAGGGCGGCACGCATCAATTGCACGTTGCCGATGCACTCGAAGGAGAAATCGACGCCGCCATCGGTCATGTCGACGATGACTTCCTGGATCGGACGGTCGAAATCTTTCGGGTTCACGCAATCGGTTGCACCCAGCTGCTTGGCGATCTCGAATTTGGCCGGGTTGACATCGATGGCAATGATACGACCGGCCTTGGCTTTGACCGCGCCGATGACGGCCGACAGACCGATGCCGCCGAGGCCGAAAATGGCCACGGTATCACCGGGTTTCACCTTGGCGGTGTTGAGGACTGCGCCGATGCCGGTGGTGACACCGCAACCGAGCAGGCAGACTTTTTCCAGTGGCGCTTCTTTAGCGATCTTGGCCACGGAAATTTCCGGCAACACGGTGTACTCGGAGAACGTCGAAGTGCCCATGTAATGGAAAATCGTTTCACCGTTGTAGGAAAAACGCGAAGTGCCATCTGGCATCAGGCCTTTGCCCTGGGTCGCTCGAATGGCCTGGCAGAGGTTGGTTTTGCCCGACAGGCAGAATTTGCACTGACGGCATTCCGGGGTGTACAGCGGGATCACATGGTCGCCCACCGCCACCGAGGTAACGCCTTCGCCGATCGCCTCGACGATCGCCCCACCTTCGTGACCGAGGATCGACGGAAAGATGCCTTCCGGGTCAGCCCCCGAGAGGGTGTAGGCATCGGTATGGCAAACACCGGAAGCCACCACCCGCAGCAACACTTCACCGGCCTTGGGCATGGCGACATCGACTTCAACGATCTCGAGGGGTTTCTTGGCCTCAAAGGCAACGGCAGCGCGCGACTTGATCATAGTGGTTCTCCAGTGAATAAAAACGAGACAAGGAGTGTAATACAGCGCCTTACGGTGAATAATCAGGACAAAAGCAAAACATTATTGCCATACAGGGATAATCATTGAATGCCTGACAGTCGCTGGGAAGGTATCGACGAATTCGTTGCCGTCGCCGAATGCAGCCAGTTCACCGCTGCCGCGGAACGCCTGGGCGTTTCGTCCTCGCATATCAGTCGACAAATCGTACGCCTCGAAGAGCGCCTGCAAACCCGTCTGCTCTATCGCAGCACGCGCCGGGTCACACTGACCGAGGCCGGGCAAACGTTCCTGCAACATTGCCAGCGTTTGCAGGATGGTCGCGAAGAAGCGCTGCGGGCGGTCGGCGACTTGACCAGCGAACCCAAGGGCATGCTGCGCATGACCTGTGCCGTGGCGTACGGCGAACGGTTCATCGTGCCGCTGGTGACCCGTTTCATGGGGCTTTATCCACAACTGCGGATCGACATCGAATTGAGCAACCGCCAACTCGACCTGGTGCATGAGGGCCTGGACCTGGCGATCCGCCTGGGGCGCCTGCAGGACTCGAGACTGGTGGCCACGCGCCTGGCGCCACGGCGCATGTATCTATGCGCGTCGCCTTCCTACGTGGAACGTTATGGTCGGCCACACAGCTTGTCGGAACTGAGCCGGCACAATTGTCTCATCGGCAGTTCGGACCTCTGGCAACTGGAACAAAACGGGCGGGAATTTTCGCAACGGGTGCAGGGAAACTGGCGCTGCAACAGTGGGCAAGCGGTGCTGGATGCGGCGCTACAGGGCGTGGGGTTGTGTCAGCTACCGGATTATTACGTGCTGGAGCATCTGAAAAGCGGCGCATTGATTTCGCTGCTGGAAGCGCATCAACCGCCCAATACGGCGGTGTGGGCGCTGTATCCGCAGCAACGGCATTTGTCGCCCAAGGTGCGCAAGCTGGTGGATTATTTGAAGGAAGGGTTGGCCGAGCGGCCGGAGTATCGGGGTTAAGAGCAAAAGATTCCGCCTTCGGCAGTCCCTGCAGGGGCACGTTGTACGCGATCTTTTAGCGGCGGTTCGTCCAACGCTGTCTCAACCATTCAAGGTCCTCAGGGCGAGTGACCTTAAGGTTATCGGATCGCCCTTCGATCAGCCGAGGCGCCATCCCGGACCACTCCATGGCCGACGCTTCATCGGTGATGACAGCATCCGCCACCAGGCTGTCCGCCAATGCGCGATGCAGTGCACCCAGGCGAAACATCTGCGGTGTGTAGGCCTGCCAGATCACACTGCGATCCACGGTCTCAACCACACGACCCTGTTTATCGACCCGCTTAAGCGTATCCCGCGCAGGCACCGCCAACAGTCCGCCCACCGGGTCATCCGCCAGTTCGCCCAACAACTTGTCCAGATCATCGCGACTCAGGTTGGGCCGTGCCGCATCGTGCACCAGCACCCAATCCTCATCCTCAGCACCCAACGCATGCAAGTGCAGCAAGGCATTGAGCACCGACCCGGAACGCTCGGCGCCGCCGTCAACGCGTTGGATGCGTTTGTCGCCAGCACAGGCCAGGTTCGGCCAATAAGGATCATCAACAGCAAGACTGACCACCAGGCCCTTCAGGCCAGGATGATCGAGGAAACAGCCGAGGCTGTGTTCGAGAATAGTGCGCCCGCCCAGTTGCAGATATTGCTTGGGACGGTCCGCGGCCATACGGGCACCGACGCCCGCGGCAGGAATCACGGCCCAGAAGGCCGGCAGAGACAGGTTCATTGTGCCAACTGGTAAAGGGTTTCACCGTCCTTGACCATGCCCAATTCATGGCGAGCCCGCTCTTCAACGGTCTCCATGCCCTTTTTCAACTCACTGACTTCCGCGTCCATCACCCGATTGCGCTCCAGCAGCGTCTGGTTCTCAGCTTGCTGATCGGCAATCTGCTGAGTCAGCTCGGCCACTTGCGCCAGACTTCCGTTTCCCACCCACAGGCGGTACTGCAGGCCAGCCAGCAGCAGGAGCAAGACGAGGAACAACCAATTGGGACTGCGCATCGAATATCAGGTATCCAGTGAAAAAAGACAGCCACATCAAAACATGAAGCTACTGATAGCACGAAGCCTGGAAGAACCAGGCTTGTGCTTATAAGGCATCAGATTAGTGGCAAAAACGTCGCTATAGCGATTTTTCCGACACAATCCGCTGTCTTTTTATCAGCAATCGATCAACCGCGAAATTCGCTGCGACCGTTGTACTTGGCCTTGCCATTCAACTGCTCTTCGATACGCAGCAGTTGGTTGTACTTGGAAACGCGGTCGGAACGGCACAGGGAGCCGGTCTTGATCTGGCCAGCCGAAGTGCCCACGGCCAGGTCGGCAATGGTCGAATCTTCGGTTTCGCCCGAACGGTGCGAGATCACGGCGGTGTAACCAGCGGCCTTGGCCATCTGGATGGCTTCCAGGGTTTCGGTCAGGGTGCCGATCTGGTTGAACTTGATCAGGATCGAGTTGGCGATCTTCTTGTCGATGCCTTCTTTCAGGATCTTGGTGTTGGTCACGAACAAGTCGTCGCCTACCAGCTGGGTCTTCTCGCCGATCTTGTCGGTGAGGATTTTCCAGCCAGCCCAGTCGGACTCGTCCAGGCCATCTTCGATGGAGATGATCGGGTAACGCTCGGTCAGGCCTTTCAGGTAATCAGCGAAACCTTCAGCGGTGAACACCTGGCCTTCGCCGGACAGGTTGTACTTGCCGTCTTCGTAGAATTCGCTGGCTGCGCAGTCCAGGGCCAGGGTCACGTCGGTGCCCAGCTTGTAACCGGCGTTGGCCACGGCCTCGGAGATCACTTTCAAAGCGTCTTCGTTGGAAGCCAGGTTAGGGGCGAAACCACCTTCGTCACCCACGGCAGTGCTCAGGCCACGGGCCTTCAGGACAGCCTTGAGGTGATGGAAAATCTCGGTGCCCATGCGCAGGCCTTCCGAGAAAGACTTGGCGCCAACCGGCTGCACCATGAATTCCTGGATGTCGACGTTGTTATCGGCGTGCTCGCCACCGTTGATGATGTTCATCATCGGAACCGGCATCGAGTAGACACCCGGGGTACCGTTCAGGTTGGCGATGTGAGCGTACAGCGGCAGGTCCTGGTCCTGTGCTGCTGCCTTGGCCGCGGCCAGGGAAACGGCGAGGATCGCGTTGGCGCCCAGGGTTGCCTTGTTTTCGGTACCGTCGAGCTTGATCATCGCGTGATCCAGCGCTTTCTGGTCGCTTGGGTCCATGCCTTTCAACAGGTCGCGGATCGGACCGTTGATGTTGGCGACGGCCTTCAGGACGCCCTTGCCCAAGTAACGGCTCTTGTCGCCATCACGCAGCTCGAGCGCTTCACGCGAGCCAGTGGAAGCACCGGACGGCGCGCAAGCACTGCCGATGATGCCGTTGTCGAGAAGCACATCCGCTTCCACGGTGGGATTGCCACGGGAGTCGAGAACTTCACGACCTTTGATGTCGACGATTTTAGCCATTGTTGTAAACACTCCAAAGTTGACGAAAACGCTGTACCGCTCGATTTATAACTTTCGCATTACTTTGTGGGAGCCGGCTTGCTGGCGATGGCGTCCTTTCGGGCCCCTTCGCTGGCAAGCCAGCTCCTACAGGTCACATTTGTGGGAGCCGGCTTGCTGGCGATGGCGTCCTTTCGGGCCTCATCGCTGGCAAGCCAGCTCCTACACAGGATCGGGGTTGCCGATATTACGCGGTTTCTATGGCAGGAAAACTCTTCACCAGTTCGTCCAAAGCCTTGAGCTGGGCCAGGAATGGCTCCAGTTTGTCCAGGCGCAAGGCGCAAGGACCGTCGCATTTGGCGTTGTCCGGATCCGGGTGGGCTTCCAGGAACAGGCCCGCCAGGGACTGGCTCATGCCGGCCTTCGCCAGGTCGGTGACCTGGGCACGACGACCACCGGCGGAATCGGAGCGACCGCCGGGCATTTGCAGCGCGTGGGTGACGTCGAAGAACACCGGGTACTCGAACTGCTTCATGATGCCGAAGCCGAGCATGTCGACCACCAGGTTGTTGTAGCCGAAGCTCGAACCGCGTTCGCAGAGGATCAACTGATCATTACCCGCTTCCACGCACTTGCTCAGGATGTGTTTCATTTCATGAGGTGCGAGGAACTGGGCTTTCTTGATGTTGATCACCGCGCCGGTCTTGGCCATCGCGACCACGAGGTCGGTCTGGCGCGACAAAAAGGCCGGCAGCTGGATGATCTCGCAGACTTCAGCGACGACCGCGGCCTGCTCGGGCTCGTGGACGTCGGTGATGATCGGCACGCCGAAGGCTTGCTTGATGTCCTGGAAAATCCGCATGCCCTCTTCCAGGCCTGGGCCACGGTAAGAGGTCACGGAGGAACGGTTGGCCTTGTCGAAGCTGGCCTTGAACACGTAAGGGATACCCAGTTTCTGGGTAACCTTCACGTACTCTTCGCAGACCTGCATCGCCATGTCGCGGCTTTCCAGCACGTTCATGCCACCGAACAGCACCATGGGCTTGTCGTTGGCAATCTCGATATCGCCTACGCGGATGATCTTCTGCGCCATGAGGTTCAAGCCTTCTTCTGGTGTTGAGCCAAAGCTGCCTTGACGAAACCGCTGAACAACGGGTGACCGTCGCGAGGCGTCGAGGTGAACTCAGGGTGGAACTGGCAAGCGACGAACCATGGATGATCCGGGGCTTCAACCACTTCGACCAGCGCGCCATCACCGGAGCGACCGGAGATTTTCAGGCCGGCTTCGATGATTTGCGGCAGCAGGTTGTTGTTCACTTCGTAGCGATGACGGTGACGCTCGACGATCACGTCCTTGCCGTAGCAATCGTGAACCAGGGAGCCCGGCTCCAGCAGGCAATCCTGCGCGCCGAGGCGCATGGTGCCACCCAGGTCGGACGCTTCGGTACGGATTTCGACAGCGCCGGTGGCATCTTCCCACTCGGTGATCAGGCCCACGACCGGGTGACCGCTGGCGCGATCGAACTCGGTGGAGTTGGCGTCTTTCCAGCCCAGCACGTTACGTGCGAACTCGATCACGGCCACTTGCATGCCCAGGCAGATACCCAGGTATGGCACCTTGTTTTCGCGAGCGTACTGAACGGCAGTGATCTTGCCTTCCACGCCACGCAGACCGAAGCCGCCAGGCACCAGGATCGCGTCGACGCCTTCCAGCAGCGCGGTGCCCTGGTTCTCGATGTCTTCGGAATCGATGTAGCGCAGGTTGACCTTGGTACGGTTGCTGATGCCGGCGTGACTCATCGCTTCGATCAGCGACTTGTAGGCGTCCAGCAGCTCCATGTACTTGCCGACCATGGCGATGGTCACTTCGTGCTCAGGGTTGAGCTTGGCGTCGACCACGGCTTCCCATTCGGACAGATCGGCACCGCCGCATTGCAGGCCGAAACGCTCGACGACGAAATCGTCCAGGCCCTGGGAGTGCAGGATGCCCGGGATCTTGTAGATGGTATCGGCGTCTTCCAGCGCGATCACCGCACGTTCTTCAACGTTGGTGAACTGCGCGATCTTGCGACGCGAAGACACATCGATCGGGTGGTCGGAGCGGCAGACCAGCACGTCCGGCTGCAGGCCGATGGAACGCAGTTCCTTCACCGAGTGCTGGGTTGGCTTGGTCTTGGTTTCGCCGGCAGTGGCGATGTACGGCACCAGTGTCAGGTGCATCAGCATCGCGCGCTTGGCGCCGACTTCGAAACGCAGCTGGCGGATGGCCTCGAGGAACGGTTGCGACTCGATGTCACCCACGGTGCCACCAATCTCGACCATCGCCACGTCGGCATCGCCCGCGCCCTTGATGATGCGGCGCTTGATTTCGTCGGTGATGTGCGGAATCACCTGGATGGTTGCACCCAGGTAGTCACCACGGCGCTCTTTGCGCAGGACGTGTTCGTAGACACGGCCGGTGGTGAAGTTGTTGTTCTGGGTCATGGTCGTGCGGATGAACCGCTCGTAGTGGCCCAGGTCCAGGTCGGTCTCGGCGCCGTCGTGGGTGACGAACACCTCACCGTGCTGGAACGGGCTCATGGTGCCCGGGTCGACGTTGATGTACGGGTCCAGCTTCAGCATGGTGACCTTAAGTCCCCGCGCCTCCAGGATGGCCGCCAATGATGCCGATGCAATGCCTTTCCCCAATGAAGAAACAACACCGCCCGTGACGAATATGTAGCGCGTCATGAAAAACCCTAGAAGTCTGCGTTAAAGCGGTCCGAGCCGCCGGGGAAAGCGAAGGAAGGCCGAAGCCCCCGATCACCTGCATTAATCACAGTGCACCTTTCAAAAAAACCGCCGCGTTGGGACAGACCGGGAGATGAAACACCGGTTCGTTGCTCGCTACACATTTTTTGGAATCGCCCAGCAAAGACTGCTTGGTAATCGGCAACTCCTGCAATTCAGGCGAATCCACAGAAGTTGTATCAAGAAGGGAGCGTAGTCTACCGGAAAGCCCCTTTCAGCTCAAACCTTGATCTTCGCCTGGTGGTTGCCAATGTAGATTCCAGCCTCCGGCCGCCTCGCCATCCAGCCCCGACAGATTGGCCACCGCCAGCAATTGCGCGTCTTTGAACAGCAGCGGCAATCTGCCGCGCACGAACGGCGGCACCCCGCGCTCATTGAGCAATCGCTTCAGGTCGCGATGGCCGCGGCCAGCTAACTCCATCACCTCGCCCCCTTCACGATAGCGGATCTGCAAGGGGCCATCAGGGATTTGCCCATTCAGCGTGAGCACACCATTGTCGGGCAACGCCAGCGGCTGCGCGGGCTCAAGCCATGCTCCAGGCACTGGCGCTGCGCGCAACCAGCGACCGGATAACCACCAGATACGCCCGCCCGCCCGATGCAGCTCACCCTCGGCCAGGCGCCAGATCGGCCGGGCGTCGCCGGTGGCATCGCGCAAATCGAGCCAACCCGACCAATGGTCACTGTCTGGCAGCCGAGTCAGGGGTTCGAGCCAGTGGCTGAGCGCATTTCGCTGGCGGGCGTCGGAGAGTTTTTCCAGAGGCGTCAACTTGATCGACGGCAACTTCAACCAATCGAATTCGCTGGCGGCGCTGGCTTCGCTCAAATCGATCCGTGCCAGCTCATTTAGCAATTCCTGCGCCTCGCTCAAATGCGCAGCACTGCGCGCCATGCTCGCCATGGCCTGCGGCCAGCGTTGGGTCAAGGCCGGGAACACCTGATGACGCAGGTAATTGCGTGAGAACTGCCGATCCTGGTTTGAAGGATCCTCGATCCAGCGCAGCTTGTGTTGCGATGCATAGGCCTCAAGCTCGGCACGGGTTGCATCGAGCAAGGGCCTCAGCAGTTGCCCCTTGCCCAGCGGGCGCTGGCGCGGCATCCCTGACAATCCTCTTACGCCAGCCCCACGTAGCAGGCGAAACAGCAAGGTTTCCGCCTGATCGTCTCGGTGCTGGGCCGTCAGCAGCACTTCATTGGCTTGAGTGGCCTCGATGAACGCCGCATACCGCGCATCACGGGCGGCACGCTCAAGGCTGGCGCCGGGTTGCACCTGGACGCGAATGACTTGCAGCGGCACTCCCAGCGACTCGCACATAGAACGGCAATGCTCTGGCCACGCCTCAGCCGCAGCCTGAAGGCCATGATGGACATGGATGGCGTTCAACGCTGGCAGAGATTGGTTTTTTGCCAGATCGGCGAGGAGATGAAGCAGCACGGTGGAATCGAGACCACCGGAGAAAGCGATATGCCAGGTTGTAGCGTGGCGCCAGGGCTGAAGATTCAGCAACAGCCTGCCAGGCAGATTCATCATGGGATGACTCATATCGATCACCTAGCGCAAATCAAATGTGGGAGCGCCGGTGCGACGATTCGACTTGCTCGCGAAGGGGCTTAACATCCAACAAAATTGTCGATTGTTATACCGCGTTCGCGAGCAAGCCCGCTCCCACATGAGTAAAGCGCGGTCAGATCAGAGACCGTAGCTCATCAGACGCTCGTAACGACGGTCCAGCAGCGCCTTGTGGTCGAGCTTCTTCAGCATCGCCAGTTGCGTGCTCAGCTCGGCACGGATCGAGGCAGCCGCAGCTGCCGGATCACGGTGCGCGCCGCCCAATGGCTCGCCAATTACCTTGTCGACGATGCCCAAGCCCTTGAGACGCTCGGCAGTGATGCCCATGGCCTCTGCGGCGTCCGGTGCTTTCTCGGCGGTTTTCCACAGGATCGAGGCGCAACCTTCCGGCGAGATCACCGCGTAGGTCGAGTACTGCAGCATGTTCAGCTGATCGCAAACGCCGATGGCCAACGCACCACCGGAACCACCCTCACCGATCACAGTGGCGATGATTGGGGTTTTCAGGCGAGCCATCACGCGCAGGTTCCAGGCAATCGCTTCGCTCTGGTTGCGCTCTTCAGCGTCGATGCCAGGGTAAGCACCCGGGGTGTCGATGAAGGTCAGGATCGGCATTTTGAAACGCTCGGCCATTTCCATCAGGCGACAGGCCTTGCGGTAGCCTTCCGGACGCGGCATACCGAAGTTGCGGCGAACCTTTTCGCGCACTTCGCGGCCCTTCTGGTGACCGATGACCATGACTGGCTGGTCGTCCAGGCGGGCAATGCCGCCCACGATGGCAGCGTCGTCGGAGAAGTGGCGGTCGCCGTGCAGCTCATCGAACTCGGTGAAGATGTGTTCGATGTAGTCCAGGGTATATGGACGCTTCGGGTGACGCGCCAGACGCGCGATCTGCCAGCTGGTCAGCTTGCCGAAGATGTCCTCGGTCAGCGTACTGCTCTTGTCCTGCAGGCGGGAAATCTCATCGCCGATATTCAGCGAATTGTCATTACCGACCAAGCGCAACTCTTCGATCTTGGCTTGCAGGTCGGCGATCGGCTGTTCGAAATCTAGAAAATTCGGGTTCATAGGCGTCCGTCTTGGGTCGACGTCCAAGAGAGCTTGGGCCGGCCGGTTGTCTATTCGCGCCCTACCATAAGGGACAGGCGCGTTCAGGTCGAGATTAAATTCTGGTCAAGCTCAGGGTCCCGCTCAAAGTCAAAAGCGACACCCTGACCGTTAACGGTATTGGAGGAAGACGTTGTCTCGCCCGAACTGGTCACGCAGGGCTTGAATCAACGCATCCGCCGGGTCAATTCGCCAGCCTTCGCCGAACTGCAGCAAGGCTTTCGCATCGGGACTGGTGTAGTCCATGGTGATCGGGCATGCACCGCGGTGACGCTTCAACAGCTCACCCAGCCAGCGTAGCTGATCGCCCTTGAGATCCTTGGCATGCAACTTCAGGCGCAGGCTTTCGGCCAGGTTGGTGCGCGCATCTTCCATGCTCATCACGCGCTTGACCCGCAAGCGCAGGCCGCCGGAGAAGTCGTCGTTGCTGACTTCACCTTCGACCACCACCATCGCATCGGTCTGCAACAGCGATTGCGCGGAATGGAACGCATCGGCGAACAGCGACGCTTCGATCCTCCCCGAACGGTCGTCGAGGGTGATGAAGCCCATCTTGTCGCCTTTCTTGTTCTTCATCACCCGCAGGGCGATGATCATGCCGGCAACGGTCTGGGTATCGCGCGCAGGCTTGAGGTCGATGATGCGCTGACGGGCGAACCGGCGGATTTCGCCTTCATATTCGTCGATCGGGTGACCGGTCAGGTACAGGCCCAGGGTGTCTTTCTCACCCTTGAGCCGTTCCTTGAGGGTCAGTTCCTTGGCCTTGCGGTGATTGGCGTAGACGTCGGCATCCTCTTCGACAAACAGCCCGCCAAACAGGTCGGCATGCCCGCTGTCGTGGGTACGGGCGGTTTGTTCGGCGGCCTTGATCGCCTCTTCCATCGCGGTCAGCAATACCGCTCGGTTGCGGTCGATATTGGCCTGATAGGCTTTGGCTTCGTCATGGAAATACGGGCCCAGGCGATCCAGCGCACCGCTACGGATCAAGCCGTCGAGGGTGCGCTTGTTGATGCGCTTGAGGTCGACCCGGGCACAGAAGTCGAACAGGTCCTTGAACGGACCGTCCTGCCGCGCTTCGGTGATCGCCTCCACCGGGCCCTCACCCACGCCCTTGATCGCGCCAAGGCCATAAATGATCCGGCCTTCGTCGTTCACCGTGAACTTGAACTCGGACGTGTTCACGTCCGGCGCGTCGAGACGCAGCTTCATCGTGCGCACTTCTTCGATCAAGGTCACGACCTTGTCGGTGTTGTGCATGTCCGCCGAAAGCACCGCGGCCATGAACGGCGCCGGGTAGTGCGCTTTCAGCCACGCGGTCTGGTACGACACCAGGCCATAGGCTGCGGAGTGGGACTTGTTGAAGCCGTAACCGGCGAATTTTTCCACCAGGTCGAAAATGTTACCGGCGAGGTCCGCATCGATGTTGTTGGTCGCACAACCTTCGATGAAACCGCCTCGCTGCTTGGCCATTTCCTCGGGTTTTTTCTTACCCATCGCCCGACGCAGCATGTCCGCACCACCGAGGGTGTAGCCCGCCATCACCTGGGCAATCTGCATCACCTGTTCCTGGTACAGGATGATGCCGTAGGTCGGGGCCAATACTGGCTTGAGGCCTTCGTACTGGTAGTCCGAGTGCGGATACGCCAGTTCGGCGCGACCGTGCTTACGGTTGATGAAGTCGTCCACCATGCCCGATTGCAGCGGGCCGGGGCGGAACAGTGCCACCAGTGCGATCAAGTCTTCCAGGCAGTCGGGCTTGAGCTTCTTGATCAGCTCCTTCATGCCGCGCGATTCAAGCTGGAACACCGCCGTGGTTTCGGCTTTTTGCAGCAGGCTGTAGGTCGGTTTGTCGTCCAGCGGGATGAACGCGATGTCCAGCGGCGGCTCGTTGACCTTGGCGCGGTCACGGTTGATGGTCTTCAGCGCCCAGTCGATGATCGTCAGGGTCCGCAGGCCCAGGAAGTCGAACTTCACCAGGCCGGCGGCTTCAACGTCGTCCTTGTCGAACTGGGTTACCAGGCCATCGCCTGCTTCGTCGCAATAAATAGGCGAGAAGTCAGTCAGCTTGGTCGGCGCGATCACCACGCCACCGGCGTGCTTGCCGACGTTACGTACAACGCCTTCAAGCTTGCGCGCCATCTCCCAGATTTCCGCGGCTTCCTCATCGACCTTGATGAAGTCGCGCAGGATTTCTTCCTGTTCGTAGGCCTTTTCCAGGGTCATGCCGACTTCGAACGGGATCATCTTCGACAGGCGATCCGCCAGGCCGTAAGACTTGCCCTGCACCCGCGCCACGTCGCGGACCACAGCCTTGGCGGCCATGGAACCAAACGTGATGATCTGGCTTACCGCGTTGCGGCCGTATTTCTCGGCAACGTAGTCGATCACCCGGTCGCGACCGTCCATGCAGAAGTCGACGTCGAAGTCGGGCATGGAAACCCGTTCCGGGTTGAGGAAACGTTCGAACAGCAGGTCATATTCCAGCGGGTCGAGGTCGGTGATTTTCTGCACGTAGGCCACCAGCGACCCGGCACCCGATCCACGGCCTGGACCTACCGGCACGCCGTTGTTCTTGGCCCACTGGATAAAGTCCATCACGATCAGGAAGTAACCGGGGAACCCCATCTGGATGATGATATCCAGTTCGAAATTCAGCCGGTCGACATAGACCTGGCGCTTGGCTTCGTAGTCTTCGGTGGTGTCCTTGGGCAACAGGACGGACAGCCGCTCCTCCAGGCCATCGAAGGACACCTTGCGGAAGTACTCATCGATGGTCATGCCATCGGGAATCGGGAAGTTGGGCAGGAAGTGCGTGCCCAGCTTGACTTCGATGTTGCAGCGCTTGGCGATCTCGACGGTGTTTTCCAGCGCCTCGGGAATGTCGCTGAACAGCTCGGCCATTTCCTCGGCACTTTTGAGGTACTGCTGATCGCTGTAATTCTTCGAACGTCGCGGGTCGTCGAGGGCCCGACCCTCGCCGATGCACACACGGGTTTCGTGGGCGGCGAAATCTTCCTGCTTGATGAAGCGCACGTCGTTGGTCGCGACCAGCGGTGCGCCGATCTTCTCTGCCAGCGCCACGGCACCGTGCAATTGCTCTTCATCGTTGGGGCGGTTGGTGCGCTGGATTTCCAGGTAGAAGCGATCCGGGAAAACCGCCATCCATTCACGCGCCAGGTTTTCCGCTTCGTCGGGGTTTCCGCTGAGCATGGCCTGGCCGATCTCGCCCTCCTTGGCCGCCGACAGCATGATCAGGCCGTCGCTGGCTTCGGCTACCCACTCACGCTCGATGATGATCGAGCCATTGCGCTGCCCTTCGATGAAACCGCGAGAAATCAACTCGGTGAGGTTGCGATAACCCGCGGCATTCATCACCAGCAGGCTGATCCGGCTCAGGGGGTTGTCCGGATCCTTGTTCGACAGCCACAGGTCGGCGCCGCAGATCGGCTTGATCCCGGCACCCATGGAGTTCTTGTAGAATTTGACCAGGGAACACATGTTGCTCTGGTCAGTGACCGCTACGGCAGGCATGTTCATGCCGACCAGCGTCTTGACCAGCGGCTTGATCCGCACCAGACCGTCGACCAGGGAGTATTCAGTGTGCAGGCGTAGGTGAACGAATGAAGCCGGCATAGTGATCCTGCGTTAAGTCATGAAAACAACAAGGCCCGGATTGTACCGGGCCTTGGTAAAAAAAATCAGCCTTGCAACTAAGTCTCGATGAGACTCTCCCGGGCCTCGTACGCCAGACGCACCGGGGCAAACGAGCGCCGGTGAATCGGGGTCGGCCCCAGGCGTGCAAGCGCTTCCAGATGAACGGGCGTCGGGTAGCCTTTGTGCCCGCCGATCCCGTAACCCGGGTAGATCAATTCGAAAGCAGCCATTTCACGGTCGCGACTGACCTTGGCCAGGATCGATGCCGCGGCGATCGCCGGAACCTTGCCATCGCCCTGCACCACCGCTTCGGCACGCATCGACAGTTTCGGGCAACGGTTGCCGTCGATCATCGCCAGTTTCGGCTGGATGTGCAGCCCGGCGATGGCGCGCTGCATGGCCAGCATGGTGGCGTGGAGGATGTTCAGCTCATCGATTTCTTCGACTTCGGCGCGGGCAATGCACCAGCTCAGGGCTTTTTCGCAGATTTCGTCGTAGAGTTTTTCGCGCCGGGCCTCGGTGAGCTTCTTCGAGTCGTTCAGGCCGAGGATCGGACGGTTCGGATCAAGAATCACAGCCGCCGTCACCACGGCGCCACAGAGTGGGCCGCGGCCGACCTCGTCGACACCGGCAACCAATTCTTCCACTTCAGCGACCAAGGTGAAATCCAGCCCCATCTGCATGCTTGTTTTACTCATTGTACTTGGCCGATCAGGTTCAGCACTGCATCCGCAGCCTGGTTGGAAGCGTCCAGACGAAGGGTCCGGTGAATTTCATCAAAACCGCGGGTTTGCTCCTGGCCACCTTCGATCAGCGGCGACAAGGTCTGGGCCAAGGCTTCGACGGTGGCGTCATCCTGCAGCAACTCGGGCACCAACAGGCGTTGGGCCAGCAGGTTCGGCAAGGAAACGTAGGGGCTTTTCACCATACGCTTGAGAATCCAGAATGTCAGCGGTGCCAGGCGATAGGCAACGACCATTGGCCGCTTGTACAACAAGGCTTCAAGCGTTGCTGTACCGGAGGCAATCAGCACGGCATTGCATGCCGCCAAGGCCAGATGGGACTTGCCGTCGAGCAAGGTCAGCGGCAAATCGCGACCGACCAGCAGCTCTTCAAGCTGGGCCCGGCGCTGTGGGTTGGCACATGGCACTACAAACCGCACTCCGGGTCGCATTGCCCGCAGGCGTTGGGCCGTATCGAGAAACAAGGCACCGAGCCGGCCCACTTCGCCGCCACGACTGCCCGGCATCAGTGCAACCAACGGCCCTTCAGGCAATCCCAACTCGGCCCGCGCCGCAGCGCGGTCGGCTTCGAGCGGAATGGCATCGGCCAGGGTATGCCCGACAAACCGCACCGGCACACCCTTCTCTTCGTAGAATTTCGCTTCGAACGGGAACAGCGTAAGCATCAGGTCGCAACCTTCGCGAATCTTCAGCACCCGCTTCTGCCGCCAGGCCCAGACCGACGGGCTGACGTAATGCACGGTCTTGATCCCGGCCTGACGCAGCTTGAGTTCGATATTGAGATTGAAGTCCGGGGCATCGATGCCGATGAACACGTCTGGTTTCGCGGCGATCAGGTCGGCCACCAGCTTCTTACGGCGCGCCAGCAATTCACGCAACCGACCCAACACTTCCACCAGGCCCATCACAGACAGACGTTCCATGGGAAAGTAGGACGCCAGGCCTTCGGCCTGCATCAACGGGCCGCCGACACCGATGAACTCAACCGCCGGATGGCGAGCCTTCAGCGCGCGCATCAGACCCGCGCCCAGAATGTCGCCGGAAGCCTCACCTGCCACCAGCGCAATACGCAAATTGGCCATGGTTAGCGTGTGATGCCGCGGGTCGAGGACTGTATGGAGTCGCGGAACACCGCCACTTCCGGGAACTGGGCAGAGGATTCGGCCAGTTCGGCGAGCGCCTGCTCAACCGTCAGGCCCTGGCGATAGACCACCTTGTAGGCACGACGCAGGGCGTGGATCGCGTCTTCGCTGAAACCGCGACGGCGCATGCCTTCAAAGTTCATGCTGCGGGCTTCGGCCGGGTTGCCGAACACCGTGACATACGCCGGGACGTCCTTGCCGATCGCCGTACCCATGCCGGAAAAGCTGTGGGCACCGATGTGGCAATACTGATGAACCAGGGTAAAACCGGACAGGATCGCCCAGTCTTCCACGTGCACGTGGCCGGCCAGCGCCGTGTTGTTGACCAGGATGCAGTGGTTGCCGATGACACTGTCGTGACCGATGTGGGCGTACGCCATGATCAGGTTGTGATCGCCCAGGGTGGTTTCCGAACGGTCCTGAATGGTCCCACGATGGATCGTCACGCCTTCGCGGATGACGTTGTGGTCGCCCATCACCAGGCGGGTTTCCTCGCCTTTGTATTTCAGATCGGGCGTGTCCTCACCTACCGAGGAAAACTGGTAGATACGGTTGTACTTACCGATTCGGGTCGGGCCCTTGAGAATCACATGCGGCCCGATCACGGTCCCCTCGCCGATTTCCACACCTGCGCCGATGATCGACCACGGGCCGACCTCGACGCCGTCAGCCAGAATGGCCGTCGGATCGATGATTGCGCGAGGGTCGATCAAACTCATAGTTTGCGTTCCGCGCAGATGATTTCAGCAGAGCAGACCGGCTTGCCATCGACCGAAGCCTGGCACTCGAACTTCCAGATCTGACGCTTGCAGCTGATGAACTTGGCTTCAAGGATCAGCTGATCGCCCGGCAGTACAGGCTGGCGGAAGCGCAGCTTGTCGGAGCCGACGAAGTAATAAAGGGTGCCGTCGGCGGGTTTCACGTCGAGCATCTTGAAACCAAGGATCCCTGCAGCCTGAGCCATCGCTTCGATGATCAGTACGCCTGGCATGATTGGATGCGCAGGAAAGTGACCATTGAAGAACGGTTCGTTGATGCTGACATTCTTGTAGGCGCGAATGCGCTTGCCTTCAACATCCAGCTCCACTACCCGGTCCACCAGCAGGAACGGGTAACGGTGAGGCAGGTATTCGCGAATCTCGTTGATGTCCATCATTTCGGGGGGAAGCCTATGTAAAGATTGGGAGTGCGCGACTGACGCACACTCCTCTAGCAAATCAAGGTCGCAGTCTAGCGGCTGTGCACGCTTGATATGGAAATGGTATCAGCCATCTGATGAAGCATTACCGCCAGGGGTCACTTCCCCTGTTTGCTTTTCCAGCTGTCGCAGACGCCGCGCGATGTCATCGAGCTGGCGGATACGTGCCGCGCTTTTGCGCCACTCGGCGGCTGGCTGCATCGCCGTACCGGACGAATAGGCACCCGGCTCGGTGATCGAGTGGGTCACCATGGTCATCCCGGTGATGAACACGTTGTCGCAAATATCGATATGCCCCACCAGCCCTACGCCACCGGCGAGCATGCAATGCTTGCCGATTTTGGTGCTGCCGGAGATGCCCACGCACGCCGCCATGGCGGTGTGATCACCAATCTGGACGTTGTGGGCGATCTGAATCTGGTTGTCGAGCTTCACGCCGTTACCAATGACGGTATCGGCCAGCGCGCCACGGTCAATGGCGGTATTCACGCCGATTTCCACGTCGTCGCCGACCAAGACACCGCCGATCTGGGCGATTTTCTGCCAGATGCCTTTCTCGTTGGCAAAGCCGAAGCCTTCACCACCGAGCACTGCACCGGACTGAATCACCACCCGCTTGCCCACGCGCACGTCGTGATACAGCGTGACGCGCGGTGCCAGCCAGCCACCTTCGCCGACAACGCTACGGGCGCCGATGAAGCAATGCGCGCCAATAGTGGTACCGGCGGCAATATGCGCCCCGCTTTCGATGACCGCAAATGCACCGATACTCGCAGCCGGATCGACCACCGCGTCCGCGGCAATCACTGCCGTCGGGTGAACGCCGGCGGCCGCCTTGGGCTTGGGATCGAACAAATGGGAAACACGCGCGTAGGCAGCGTAAGGATCGGGCACCACCAGGCAATCCCCGACAAAACCTTCGGCGTCAGCGGCTTTGAGCAACAACGCTGCCGCCTGACTGCCTGCCAGGTATTTCCGGTATTGGGGGTTTGCGAGAAAGCTCAACTGAGCTGGGCCAGCCTCCTGCAAGGTGGCTAGCCCAGTAATTGCTTTCTCCGGGTCGCCACGTAGCGTGGCGCCCAGGAACTCGGCCAGTTGGCCGAGCTTAATGGTCACTGTCATGGATTACTTCAGCTGATTCATGCGCTCGATAACCTGGCGCGTGATGTCGTACTGAGGTTTGACATCAATCACTGCACCACGCTCGAAGACCAGGTCAAAAGCACCTTTCTTGATGACTTCTTCCACAGCGCTGTCCAGTTTCGGCTTGAGCTGCTTCAGCATTTCACGGTCGGCAACGGCCTTGGCTTCGTTCAGCTCCTTGGACTGGAACTGGAAGTCGCGGGCCTTTTGCTTGAATTCAAGCTCCAGACGCTCACGCTCGCCTTGCTGCATTTTGTCGCCACCGGCCATCAGACGATCCTGGATCCCCTTGGCGCTGCTTTCCAGGGTCTTGAGCTTGCTCAGCTGAGGACCGAATTTCTTCTCGGCATCCACGGCGTATTTCTTGGCCGCATCGGACTCCAGCAGGGCCATCTGATAGTTCAGGACAGCGATTTTCATGTCGGCAAATGCCGGACCTGCGACCAGTACGGAAGCCAGGAGAACCAATTGAGTCAACTTACGCACGATGCACTCCTACAAAATCCATTGTCGTTATCTTGGGTCAGACGCTTAGAACGTCTGGCCGAGGGAGAATTGGAACACTTGAGTTTCAGCGTCATCCGGCTTCTTGACTGGCAGGGCCAGCGCGAAACTCAGAGGACCCAGTGCGGTGACCCAGGTCACACCCACACCGACGGAACTGGCCATATTGCTCAGACTGATATCGTTACACTTGGTATTGGACTTCGTACCATCGGCGTTCACAGTATCCGAGCACGATGAGTCGAATACGTTACCCACATCCCAGAATACCGAAGTGCGCAGGGAACGCTGGTCCTTGACGAACGGCAGCGGGAACAGTACTTCCACACCACCCTGGATCAGCACGTTACCACCGAACGGCAGCGGATCCTGGTCCGGGTCGAAAGCAGTGCCAGGGTTCTTGCCGGTACTTGGCGTACTGCGAGGACCCAGAGTGCTGTCCTTGAAGCCACGAACCGAGTTGAAACCACCAGCATAGTAGTTTTCATAGAATGGCAAGCCATCGGTCGAACCGTAGCCATCGCCATAACCCAATTCGGTATGCAGGCGCATGGTGTAGTTGTCGCTCAAAGGCTGGAACAACTGGCCACGGTAATCGAGCTTGAAGAACGACAGATCGCTGCCCGGCGTCGTGGTTTCCAGCACGAGGCTCTGGGAATGACCACGCGTTGCCAGTACGCCTTTGTTCAAGGTGGACTCGGACCAACCGGCCGAAGCCTTGAAGTTCAGGTACTTGTCGCCTTCCTTGTTAACGAAGTCGAAGATCTCGTCAACGGTATACACACCCGTCTTGATCTCGTCCTGCTGGGCCGTCAGGCCGAAGGTCAGACGCGAAGTCTCACTGATCGGGTAGCCGACGCTCACGCCCGCACCCAGGCTGTCCACGGCATAGCTGGCAACGTCGACGTCGAGGTCGTCGTAGTCAGTTGTACGATAGAAGGCGTTGTAGCCCAGGCTCACGCCATCGGCAGTCCAGTAGGGGTCGACGTAACCGAAGTTATAGCGGCTCTGGTATTCACTGCGGGTCAAGCCGATGCTGACCTTGTTACCGGTACCGAGGAAGTTGTTCTGGGTGATCGAACCACCGAGGATCAAGCCCGCGCTCTGGGCGAAACCGACACTGGCGGTAATCGAACCGGAGGCCTGCTCTTCAACGCTGTAGTTGACGTCAACCTGGTCATCGACACCCGGTACGGCCGGGGTTTCAACGTTGACTTCCTTGAAGAAGCCCAGACGCTCCAGACGGGTCTTGGACTGGTCGATCAGGTAGGTCGACGCCCAACCACCTTCCATCTGACGCATTTCACGACGCAGCACTTCGTCTTCGGACTTGGTGTTGCCACGGAAGTTGATGCGGTTCACGTAGGCGCGCTTGCCTGGATCGACGGCGAAAGTGATGTCTACCGTGTGATCGTCATCGTGGGGCTGAGGCACGCCGTTGACGTTGGCGAAGGTATAGCCCTCGTTACCCAGGCGACGGGTGATCAGTTCGGACGTGGTGGTCATCAGCTTGCGCGAGAACACCTGGCCTTTCTGCACCAGCAGCAGGGACTTGACCTGGTCTTCAGGGACTTTCAGGTCGCCGCTCAGCTTCACGTCACGAACGGTGTACTTGTCACCTTCGTTGATGTTGACGGTGATGTAGACGTGCTTCTTGTCCGGGGTAATGGACACCTGGGTCGAAGCGATATCCATGTTGATGTAGCCGCGGTCCAGGTAGTAGGAACGCAGGCGCTCCAGGTCACCGGAGAGTTTTTCACGGGCGTACTTGTCATCGTTCTTGAAGAACGACAGCCAGTTGGTGGTCTTGAGTTCGAACAGGTCGATCAGGTCTTCGTCCGCGAACACCGTGTTGCCCACCACGTTGATGTGCTGGATAGCCGCAACGGTGCCCTCGTTGATGTTGACCTTCAAGCCGACGCGGTTGCGTGGCTGCGGGATCACTTCGGTGTCGACGGTAGCCGAGTAGCGACCCTGGGCCACGTACTGGCGCTGCAGCTCGTTACGTACACCTTCGAGGGTGGCGCGCTGGAAGATCTCGCCTTCGGCCAGGCCGGATTGCTTGAGGCCCTTCATCAGGTCTTCGGTGGAGATCGCCTTGTTGCCTTCGATCTCGATACTGGCAACCGACGGACGCTCGACTACCGTGATGACCAGGACGTTGCCATCGCGGCCCAGCTGGATATCTTGAAAGAACCCGGTTTTGAACAGCGCACGAGTGGATTCCACCAGGCGACGATCATCCGCCTGTTCACCGACGTTCAACGGCAAAGCACCAAAGACGCTACCCGCGGAGACCCGCTGGAGGCCATTGACGCGAATATCAGAGATAGTGAAGGACTCGGCGTGAACTTCGGCGATCATCAATACGGTGAGAACCGCAGTTAGCAGCAGACGTTTCATGAAGTCCTTTCTTATTCCAACTGGCAATAAAAACTGCCGCAAAATGCGGCAGATTCGCAATTCAGCGAAGCGTTACAGTCGACCCAGATCATTAACCAGAGCAAGCAACATCACCCCGATCACCAAACTGATACCGATCTGTATCCCCCAACCTTGCACCCGATCCGACAAGGGACGACCACGCGCCCACTCAATCAGATAAAACAACAAATGCCCCCCATCCAGCACAGGAATGGGCAGCAAATTCAGAACCCCCAGGCTAATACTCAGATAAGCAAGGAAATTCAGGAAATCAGCGACACCCGACTGGGCCGAAGCGCCCGCCACTTTAGCAATGGTTATCGGTCCACTCAAGTTTTTTACCGAGAGCTCACCGAACAACATTTTCTTCAGCGAATCGAGGGTCAGCAGGCTCATCGTCCAAGTGCGGCGAGCCCCCTCCCCCACGGCTGCCAACGGCCCGTAACTGACTTCGCGAATCATCTCTGGTGGCCAATCGACAGCTTTTACCCCTGCCCCCAGGTAACCACTGGGTGCCTTTTTTTCGCCACGGGCAGCCAACATCACCGGGACATCGATTTGAGCACCATCACGCTCGACCCGCAGCATGATTTTGGTATCAGGATGCATGCGGACTGTATCGACGACCTGTTGCCAGTCATCCACCGCCTTGCCGTCGAGCGCCAACAGCCGGTCACCGGTCTTCAGGCCGGCAGCCTGGGCCGGGCCTTTGGAGTCCAGTTCAGCGAGGACGGGCGGCAATGCCGGGCGCCAGGGGCGAATGCCCAGGGAGCGAATTGGATCCGGCTCATCAGCGCCCTTGAGCCATTTGTCCAGCACCAGCTCACGAGGCGAATCCACTGTGGTGCCCTGCTCACGAACCACCAGCTGCAGTGAGCCGCTTTCACCCAGGCGACGGACCAATTGCAGATTGACCGCCGCCCAACCCGAAGTGGGCTCGCCGTCGATGGCCACGATTTCCTGGCCTGCATTCAGGCCCGCCTTGGCAGCCAGGCTTCCAGACTCTACAGCACCAATGACCGGACGGACCTGTTCGGTGCCGAGCATCGCCAATGCCCAGAAAAACACCATCGCCAACAAGAAGTTGGCAATCGGCCCCGCCGCCACGATCGCAATACGCTGGCGCACGGTTTTACGGTTGAAGGATTGATCGAGCTGATCGGCCGGTACTTCACCCTCACGCTCATCGAGCATTTTCACGTAGCCACCCAACGGAATGGCAGCTACCACGAACTCAGTACCCTTCCTGTCGTGCCAGCGCAGCAGCGGCATGCCGAAGCCCACGGAGAAACGCAGCACCTTGACCCCACAGCGACGCGCGACCCAGAAATGGCCGAACTCGTGGAAGGTAACCAGCACGCCCAAAGCGACCAGGGTGCCGACAATCATATAGAGCGCGCTCATCTATTTTCTCCGCATTTCTATCGAGCCCTGCATCCAGTACTGCATCCAGTGCTGCATGGGCCAGCGCATTGCAATACTTAACGCCCGTGGCGACTTAACCATTGCCCGGCCAGCACACGCGCCTTGGCGTCCGCCGTGAACACCGCCTCAAGATCACTCACTGCAACCACAGGTTCGAGATTGAGTACTTCCTCGATGATACTCGCGATTTCCAGGTAACGAACCCGTCCGTCGAGAAAGGCTGCCACAGCGACTTCATTTGCCGCATTCAACATCGCCGGAGCGCTGTTGCCCGCCTCGGCTGCCTGACGCGCCAGGCGCAGGCACGGGAACCGATCTTCATCCGGAGCCTGGAAGTCCAGGCGCGCGACGGCAAACAGATCCAGCGGCGGCACGCCGGAGTCGATTCGCTCCGGCCAGGCCAGGGCGTTGGCAATCGGCGTGCGCATGTCGGGGTTACCCAACTGGGCCAAGACCGAACCGTCGATGTAGTCGACCAGCGAATGAATCACGCTTTGCGGGTGGATCACCACCTCAACCTGGGAAGGCTTGGCATCGAACAGCCAACAGGCCTCGATCAACTCAAGCCCTTTATTCATCATGCTGGCCGAATCGACCGAGATCTTGCGCCCCATGGACCAGTTAGGGTGGGCACAGGCCTGCTCGGGCGAAACATGCGCCAGTTCAGCCATGGGCGTCTGCCGGAACGGACCGCCAGAGGCGGTCAGCAGGATCCGGCGCACGCCGACCGACTCCAGGCCACGGGCAAAATCCCGGGGCATGCACTGGAAAATCGCGTTGTGCTCACTGTCGATCGGCAGCAACACCGACCCGCTCTTGCGCACGGCCTGCATGAACAATGCGCCAGACATGACCAGCGCTTCCTTGTTGGCCAGGAGGATCTTCTTGCCGGCCTCGACGGCCGCCAAGGTCGGGCGCAAGCCCGCCGCACCGACGATGGCCGCCATCACCGCATCGACCTCAGGGTCGGCAGCCACCTGGCACAACCCCTCTTCCCCTACCAGTACGCGAGTCGATAGGCCGGCGGCGTGCAGATCATCCTGCAATCGGCGGGCAGCACTGGCTTCAGGCACCACGGCGTACCGTGGCGCGTGACGCACGCACAGCGCCAGCAGTTCACTCAGACGACTGAAACCGCTCAAGGCGAAGACTTGATAGCGCTCGGGGTGACGAGCGATGACATCCAGGGTGCTCAGACCGATCGAACCGGTCGCCCCCAGGACGGTAATCTGCTGAGGGCGGCTCACGGTGCGGCCATCCACAACAGCACGGCAAACAGCGGGATCGCCGCGGTCAGGCTGTCGATGCGGTCCAGCACGCCACCATGCCCAGGTAGCAGGTTGCTGCTGTCCTTGATCCCGGACTGGCGCTTGAACATGCTTTCGGTGAGATCACCCACCACCGAGATGAACACGATCAGCGCAGCGCCGATCAGCCCCTTGAACAATTCAGCCACCGTCCAGTCGCGCACCAGGGCAACCAGGGTGGTGATCACAAGGCTCAGGGCCAGGCCGCCATATACGCCTTCCCAGCTTTTGCCTGGGCTGACCTGAGGCGCCAACTTGCGCTTGCCGAAAGCACGCCCGGAGAAATAAGCGCCAATGTCCGCCCCCCAGACCAACACCATCACCGCCATGATCAACCAGTTGCCCAGCGGATACTGCTTGATCTGCACCAGGCCTTGCCAGGCCGGCAACAGGATCAGCAGGCCGATCAACAGCTTGCAGGCGGCGCTCGCCCAATGCGCACTGGAGCGCGGGTAGGTCAGCACCAGATAGGTCGCCAGCGCCCACCAGAGCACCGAAGCCCCCAGCACCCAGGGCGCCAGGCCAGGCAGGATGCACATGACGAACAGCATCACTGCGACGACGGCGGCATAGCCGACACGAAACGCTTGCGCAGTGAAACCGGCCAGGCGCGCCCATTCCCAGGCGCCCAGGGTCACGACCAGGCCGATGAACAGCGCAAAAGCGGAACCCTCCAGCAGAAAAAACCCACACAGGGCAATCGGCAGCAGGATCAGCGCGGTGATGATTCGTTGTTTAAGCATTAAACCCGGGCTCCAGCCTCGACCTGCTCGCTCGTTTTACCGAAGCGGCGCTGGCGAGATGCGAAATCGGCCAGCGCATTGCGCATGGCATCGTGTTTGAAGTCCGGCCAGAACAGGTCGGAGAAGTACAACTCGGCGTAGGCCAGTTGCCACAGCAGGAAGTTACTGATGCGATGTTCGCCGCCGGTACGGATGCACAAGTCCGGCAACGGCAGGTCGCCGGTGGCCAGACAGGTTTGCAGCAGTTCCGGGGTAATGTCTTCCGGCCGCAGGTGCCCTGCCTGAACTTCACGCGCCAGACGCTGTGCGGCTTGTGCGATATCCCACTGACCGCCGTAGTTGGCGGCGATCTGCAGGACGAAGCGATTGGCGCCGGCTGTCATGGCCTCGGCTTCACGCATGGCAGCCTGAAGCTCCGGATGAAAGCGCGAACGGTCGCCAATGATGCGCAAGCTGATGTTGTTGTCGTTGAGGCGCTTGGCCTCTCGACGCAATGCCTTGAAGAACAGATCCATCAAGGCACTGACTTCATCGGCAGGACGCTGCCAGTTCTCGCTGGAGAACGCGAACAGGGTCAGCACTTCCACCTTGGCTTCGGCACACACCTCGATGACCGCCCGAACCGCATCCACACCCGCTTTATGCCCGGCGACACCTGGCATAAAGCGTTTTTTCGCCCAGCGATTATTACCATCCATGATGATCGCGACATGGCGCGGCACCGCGGAAGGTGCAACCTGCTTGGTCTTTTCCATGAAAACGCGACCCTTATACGGCCATCAGGTCTTTTTCTTTCTGCGCCAGGTTCGCGTCGATTTGAGCCACGTACTTCTTGGTCAGATCATCGATTTCGCCGGTTGCGCGACGCTCTTCGTCTTCGCTGATTTCCTTTTCCTTGACCAGATCCTTGAGCTGGCTGTTGGCATCGCGACGGATGTTGCGCACAGCAACACGCGCGTCTTCAGCCACGTCACGCGCCTGCTTGGTGAAGCCCTTGCGGGTTTCTTCGGTCAAGGCCGGCATGGAGATCAGCAGCAGCTCGCCCAGGTTGGTCGGGTTCAGGTTCAGGCCAGCGCTACCGATCGCCTTGTCGACGGCGCCCAGCATGTTGCGCTCAAAGGCAACGACTTGCAGGGTGCGAGCATCTTTGACGGTGATGTTGGCTACTTGCTTGATCGGGGTATCGGCACCGTAGTACGGCACCATCACACCTTCCAGGATGCTCGGGTGAGCCTGGCCGGTACGGATACGACCGAAGTTGTGCGCCAGCGATTCGACGGACTTCTGCATGCGCTCTTGAGCGTCTTTCTTGATTTCGTTGATCATTGTTGGCCTTCCTCGATCAGGGTCCCTTCAGCGCCACCATGCACGATGTTCAGCAGGGCGCCGGGCTTGTTCATGTTAAATACGCGCAACGGCATCTTGTGGTCGCGGCACAGGCAAATAGCCGTCAGATCCATCACGCCCAGCTTGCGATCCAGTACTTCATCGTAGGTCAGATGATCGAACTTCTCGGCATGCGGGTCTTTGAATGGGTCAGCGGTGTAGACGCCATCGACCTTGGTTGCCTTGAGCACGACATCGGCGTCGATTTCAATTGCACGCAGGCAAGCAGCCGAATCCGTAGTGAAGAACGGGTTGCCGGTGCCGGCCGCGAAAATCACCACGTCCTTGGAGTTCAAGTGGCGCATGGCCTTGCGGCGATCGTAGTGATCGGTCACGCCAACCATGGAGATGGCCGACATCACGATGGCCGAGATATTGGCACGTTCCAGCGCATCGCGCATGGCCAGGGCGTTCATCACAGTGGCCAGCATGCCCATGTGGTCGCCGGTGACCCGGTCCATGCCCGCCTTGCTGAGCGCTTCGCCGCGGAACAGGTTGCCGCCGCCGATCACCAGGCCGACCTGGACACCGATACCGACCAGTTGGCCGACTTCCAGTGCCATGCGATCCAGAACTTTCGGGTCGATCCCGAACTCTTCCGAGCCCATCAGGGCCTCGCCGCTAAGCTTGAGTAGAATGCGTTTATAGCGAGCCTGATAACCACTGCCCTGCTGAGCCATTGCGAATCTCTCCTGCGGCGTATTTTAAAAAATTCTTTGCGAGCTGTTTTCAGCTGGCGTTCACTCTAGCGTGGCGCTGCTTCAGCGCCATCGGAACATGGCTTTGTAAGCCAGTTCCAAACGGAAGCCAATAAAAATTGGCTGCCCATCTGAAAAGAGGCTGCGCGCGTGAGCGGGCAGCCTCTTCAGGGCGACAGTTAAAAAAACCGTCTTATTGCTTGGCGGCAGCCAGTTGTGCGGCAACTTCTTCAGCGAAGTTGTCAACTGGCTTCTCGATGCCTTCGCCTACCTTGAAGTAGGTGAAGGAAACGATTTCAGCGCCGGCTTTCTTGGCCAGGGCACCAACGGTGAGCTCTGGGTTCATGACGAAAGCTTGCTCAACCAGGCTGGCTTCGGCCAGGAACTTGGTGATACGGCCAGCAATCATCTTCTCGACGATTTCAGCAGGCTTGCCTTTCATCTTGTCTTCGTTCAAGGACATGAAAACGCCCTTTTCACGCTCGATGGCTTCTGGCGAAACCTGCGAAGGCAGCAGGAACTCAGGGTTGCTTGCAGCCACGTGCATGGCGATCTCTTTGGCCAGCTGAACATCGCCGCCCTTGAGAACAACAGCAACACCGATCTTGTTGCCGTGCAGGTAAGTACCGACCACGTCACCTTCAACGCGAACCAGGCGACGGATGTTGACGTTTTCGCCAACTTTGGCCACCAGGGCTTCACGAGCCGATTCCTGAGCGGCGATCAGCGGAGCTGCGTCGGTCAGTTTTTCAGCAAAGGCTTTTTCTACGCTGGCAGCAACGAAGTTCTTGAAGTCGTCTTGCAGGGCCAGGAAGTCGGTCTGCGAGTTCACTTCCAGCAGTACGGCGGACTTGTCGTCAGCCTTGATGGCGATAGCGCCTTCAGCGGCAACGTTGCCCGCTTTCTTGGCAGCCTTGATGGCGCCCGAAGCACGCATGTCATCAATGGCTTTTTCGATGTCGCCGCCAGCCTTGGTCAAGGCTTTTTTGCAGTCCATCATGCCTTCGCCAGTACGCTCGCGCAGTTCTTTGACCAACGCTGCAGTAATCTCTGCCATTTCTAAATTCCTCTTGGATAGGTTATCAACCATTCCACCCGATCGAACGGGCGTTCAATTCTTCCCGAACCATCCTTGTTAGCTGCCGCACGTTACAGATAGATCAGTGGGCGCCGACAAATGGTTTTCGAGGTGGCAAAAAGGGGGCCAAGCCCCCTTTTTGCTTACTGAGTCAACGCCAGGGCGTCAATTACTCAGCTGCAGCCTGAGTTTCTTCAGCTGCGAACTCTACGGTGCCGCCGGCAACGTTGTTGCGACCACGGATCACAGCGTCAGCCATCGAACCCATGTACAGCTGGATAGCGCGGATTGCGTCATCGTTGCCTGGGATGATGTAGTCAACGCCTTCCGGGCTGCTGTTGGTATCGACAACGCCGATGACCGGGATGCCCAGCTTGTTGGCTTCGGTGATCGCGATGCGCTCGTGATCAACGTCGATAACGAACAGAGCGTCTGGCAGACCGCCCATGTCCTTGATACCACCCAGGGAACGATCCAGCTTTTCCAGGTCACGGGAGCGCATCAGCGCTTCTTTCTTGGTCAGCTTGGCGAAAGTACCGTCTTCGGCTTGTACTTCAAGGTCACGCAGACGCTTGATGGAAGCACGGATGGTCTTGAAGTTGGTCAGCATGCCGCCCAACCAGCGGTGATCGACGTACGGCGAACCGCAACGTGCTGCTTCTTCAGCAACGATCTTGCCAGCGGAACGCTTGGTGCCGACGAACAGAATCTTGTTTTTGCCCTGGGCCAGACGCTCTACGAAAGTCAGAGCTTCGTTGAACATTGGCAGGGTTTTTTCAAGGTTGATGATGTGGATCTTGTTACGCGCGCCGAAAATGTATTTACCCATTTTCGGGTTCCAGTAACGGGTCTGGTGACCGAAGTGCACACCGGCCTTCAGCATATCGCGCATGTTGACTTGGGACATGATAGTTCCTTAATAAGTCGGGTTTGGCCTCCACGTATCCCAATGACCAACCACCAGCATTTCGCTTGCGGCACCCAGGTCATCGTGTCGACACGTGTGTGGATTTAGGCTTTTCGGGGCATCCCCGGAAAGCGGCGCATTTTATATCACAAGGCAGGGAAAAACGGAACCCGGATTCTACAATCGAGGCGAATGCTCATCATCACCCCCTTGGAATCCGCCCAGAATGCACCATTCTATAAAGAGAAGCGATGCACAGAGCCGCGGATTTGCGTTGATCGTCTGTTAGAATCGCGTTTTTCAGGGCTGCGAAGAGCGATCGCGCAACGCCCTTTTCGTCAAGAAAGCGCCATCGAGCGCAGAGAGAGCCTGTATGACCGTCACCCTCAAAACCCCCGAGGACATCGCAAAAATGCGCGTCGCCGGCAAACTGGCCGCCGATGTGCTGGAAATGATTGCCGAACATGTCAAACCGGGCGTTACCACCGATCAACTGAACCAGATCTGTCACGACTATATCGTCAACGAACAGAAGGCCATCCCTGCCCCGCTGAATTACAAGGGCTACCCGAAGTCGATCTGCACCTCGATCAACCACGTGGTCTGCCACGGCATCCCGAACGACAAGCCGCTCAAGGATGGCGACACCTTGAACATCGACGTCACCGTCATCAAGGACGGCTACCACGGCGACACCAGCCGCATGTTCCACGTCGGCACCGTACCTGTCTGGGCCGAGCGCCTGTCGCAAGTGACCCAGGAATGCATGTACAAGGCGATCGAAATCGTCAAGCCTGGCTGCCGCCTGGGCGACATCGGTGAAATCATCCAGAAGCACGCCGAGAAAAACGGCTTCTCGGTGGTTCGCGAGTTCTGCGGCCACGGCATCGGCAAGGTGTTCCACGAAGAGCCGCAGATTCTGCACTACGGCCGTGCCGGCACCGGCATGGAGCTCAAAGCCGGCATGACCTTCACCATCGAGCCGATGATCAACCAGGGCAAGGCCGACACCAAGGTGCTGGGCGATGGCTGGACCGCGATCACCAAGGATCGCAAGCTGTCGGCGCAGTGGGAGCACACCCTCCTGGTGACCGAAACCGGCTACGAGATCTTCACCTTGCGCAGCGATGACACCATCCCCCGCGTTTCGGCCTGATCCCGTCACCGTCCCCAGCCTATAGAAAGGAAAGCCAATCAATGCCGCAGGTGGATCCCGAACTCTTCGATCGTGGCCAGTTCCAGGCTGAACTGGCCCTGAAGGCCAGCCCGATCGCGGCCTTCAAGAAGGCGATCCGCCAGGCTCGCGAAGTGCTCGACGGACGCTTTCGCAGTGGCCGGGACATTCGCCGATTGATCGAGGACCGCGCCTGGTTCGTCGACAACCTCCTGCAAAAGGCCTGGGAACAGTTCGACTGGAGTGAAGACGCCGATATCGCGCTGGTGGCGGTCGGCGGCTACGGCCGTGGCGAACTGCACCCCTATTCCGACATCGACCTGTTAATCCTGCTCGACAGTGCCGACCACGAGGTTTTCCGCGATTCCATCGAGCGTTTCCTGACCCTGCTGTGGGACATCGGCCTGGAAGTCGGCCAGAGTGTTCGGTCGGTCGAGGAGTGTGCCCAGGAGGCCCGCGCCGACCTGACAGTCGTGACCAACCTGATGGAAAGCCGCACCATCTGCGGCCCGGAACACTTGCGCCAACGCATGCTGGATGTCACCAGCACCGCGCACATGTGGCCGAGCAAGGACTTCTTCCTGGCCAAGCGCGCCGAGCAGAAGGCTCGTCACCACAAGTACAACGACACCGAATACAACCTGGAACCCAACGTCAAGGGCTCGCCCGGTGGCTTGCGGGATATCCAGACGATCCTCTGGGTGGCCCGTCGCGAATACGGCACCTTGAACTTGCGGGCACTGGCCGGCGAAGGGTTCCTGGTCGAAAGCGAAAACGCCTTGCTGGCTTCCTCCCAGGAGTTCCTGTGGAAGGTCCGGTACGCCCTGCACATGCTCGCCGGACGCTCCGAAGACCGCCTGCTGTTCGATCACCAGCGCACCATTGCCGGGCTGCTGGGGTTTGAGGGGGACGACGCCAAGCAGGCCGTCGAGAACTTCATGCAGCAATATTTCCGCGTGGTCATGAGCATTGCCCAGCTCAGCGACCTGATCATCCAGCACTTCGAGGAAGTCATCCTCGCGCCGGAGGATGCGGCACCGCCACAACCGGTCAACTCGCGATTCCAGCTGCACGACGGCTACATCGAAGCGCGCAACGACAACGTGTTCCGCCGCACGCCGTTCGCCATGCTCGAGATCTTCGTGCTGATGGCCCAACAACCGGAAATCAAGGGTGTGCGTGCCGATACCATTCGTCTGCTGCGCGAGAATCGGCACCTGATCGACGACAACTTCCGCAACGACATTCGCAACACCAGCCTGTTCATCGAGCTGTTCAAATGCAAGATCGGCATCCACCGCAACCTGCGCCGGATGAACCGCTATGGCATTCTCGGGCGCTATCTGCCGGAATTCGGTTTCATCGTCGGGCAGATGCAGCACGACCTGTTCCATATCTATACGGTCGACGCCCACACCCTGAACCTGATCAAGCACCTGCGTAAGCTGCAGTACACCCAGGTCTCGGAAAAATTCCCGCTGGCCAGCAAGCTCATGGCCAAGCTGCCCAAGCCCGAACTGATCTACCTGGCCGGCCTGTACCACGACATCGGCAAGGGCCGGCACGGCGATCACTCGGAAATCGGCGCGGTCGACGCAGAGGCCTTCTGCCAGCGCCATCAGTTGCCGGTGTGGGACAGCCGCCTGATCGTCTGGCTGGTGCAAAACCACCTGGTGATGTCGACCACGGCCCAGCGCAAGGATTTGTCCGACCCGCAGGTGATCCATGATTTCGCCCAGACCGTGGGCGACGAAACCCGCCTCGACTACCTGTACGTGCTGACGGTCGCCGACATCAATGCCACCAACCCGACGCTGTGGAACTCCTGGCGGGCCAGCCTGCTGCGCCAGCTCTATACCGAAACCAAGCGCGCCCTGCGTCGCGGCCTGGAGAACCCGGTGGACCGCGAAGAACAGATCCGCCAGACCCAAAGCGCCGCGCTGGACATCCTCGTGCGGGGCGGCACCGACCCGGACGACGTCGAGCAATTGTGGGCGCAACTGGGTGATGACTATTTCCTGCGCCACACTGCCGGCGACGTCGCCTGGCACAGTGATGCGATCCTCCAGCAGCCAGCCGACGGCGGGCCGCTGGTGCTGATCAAGGAAACCACCCAGCGCGAGTTCGAGGGTGGCACGCAGATCTTCATCTACGCACCGGACCAGCACGACTTCTTCGCCGTGACCGTGGCCGCGATGGACCAGCTCAACCTGAACATCCATGACGCCCGGGTCATCACCTCCAGCAGCCAGTTCACCCTCGACACCTACATTGTGCTCGACACCGACGGCGACTCGATCGGCGATAATCCGGCGCGGGTCAAGCAGATCCGTGACGGCCTGACCGAAGCCCTGCGCAATCCGGACGATTACCCGACCATCATCCAGCGTCGGGTGCCGCGCCAGCTCAAGCATTTCGCCTTTGCGCCACAGGTGACGATCCACAATGACGCCCAGCGTCCGGTGACCGTACTGGAACTGACCGCCCCTGACCGCCCTGGCCTGCTGGCACGGGTCGGCACGATTTTCCTGGAGTTCGACCTGTCGCTGCAAAACGCCAAGATCGCCACCCTCGGCGAGCGCGTGGAAGACGTGTTCTTCATTACCGACGCGAACAACCAGCCGTTGTCCGACCCGTTGTTGTGCAGTCGGTTACAAGACGCAATCGTCGAGCAGTTGAGTGTTAACCAGGAACCCGATATCAAGTTGTCGCGCATCAGTATCTGAATATACATATTCCCCCTGTGGGAGCGGGCTTGCTCGCGAAAGCGTCCTGTCAAACACCATTGATGGCGACAGACACACCGCTTTCGCGAGCAAGCCCGCTCCCACATTGAACGAGGCCCTCATGAACAACGCCCTGACCCAGCTCCAGCCCTACCCGTTCGAAAAGCTCCGCGCCCTGCTCGGCAGCGTCACGCCCAACCCGGACAAGCGCCCTATCGCGCTGTCGATCGGCGAACCCAAGCACCGCTCGCCCAGCTTCGTCGCCGAGGCGTTGGCCAGCAACCTGGATCAGATGGCCGTGTACCCGACCACCCTCGGTATCCCCGCGCTGCGCGAAGCCATCGGCGCCTGGTGCGAGCGGCGCTTCGGCGTGCCGAACGGCTGGATCGACCCGGCGCGCAACGTGCTGCCGGTCAACGGTACCCGCGAAGCGCTGTTCGCCTTCACCCAGACCGTGGTCAATCGTGGCGACGACGCGCTGGTGGTCAGCCCCAACCCCTTCTATCAGATCTATGAAGGCGCCGCGTTCCTCGCCGGGGCCAAGCCGCACTACCTGCCGTGCCTGGACGAAAACGGCTTCAACCCGGATTTCGATGCCGTTTCCCCGGACATCTGGAAACGCTGCCAGATCCTGTTCCTGTGCTCGCCGGGTAACCCGACCGGCGCTCTGATTCCGGTCGAGACCCTGAAGAAGCTGATCGCCCTGGCTGACGAACACGACTTCGTGATCGCTGCGGACGAATGCTACAGCGAGCTGTATTTCGACGAACAGACCCCGCCGGCCGGGCTGCTCAGCGCCTGCGTGGAATTGGGTCGCAAGGACTTCAAGCGTTGCGTGGTCTTCCACAGCCTCTCCAAGCGCTCCAACCTGCCGGGCCTGCGTTCTGGCTTCGTGGCCGGTGACGCGGATATCCTCAAGGGCTTCCTGCTCTATCGCACCTACCACGGCTGCGCGATGCCGGTCCAGACCCAACTGGCCAGCGTCGCCGCGTGGAACGACGAAGTGCACGTACGCGCCAACCGTGCGCTGTATCGCGAAAAGTATGACGCCGTGCTGGAAATCCTCAGCCCGGTGCTGGACGTGCAACGCCCGGACGGCGGTTTTTACCTGTGGCCGAATGTGGCCGGTGACGACGCAGCCTTCTGCCGCGACCTGTTCGAGCAGGAGCATGTGACCGTGGTGCCGGGCTCCTACCTGTCGCGGGATGTCGATGGCGTCAATCCGGGTGCCGGCCGTGTGCGCATGGCGCTGGTTGCGCCGTTGGCCGAGTGTGTCGAGGCTGCGCAACGTATCCGCGACTTCATCCAGCGCCGCAAATAACCGCGGGGTTATTTCACCTGGCCGAGCTTGGCTTCACTCAGATCCAGCTCACCCAACACCTCACGCAACACGTCATCGCCGACCTGGTGATGACGGCTCAGACTGTAAAGCTCCAGGCGCTGCGCCCGCAGCGCCTTCAAGCGCAGACGCCGCTCCAGCAGATCCATCTGGAACGCCAGCGCCTGGGCTTCGGCCGAGTCATTGAACACTTCCAGCTGATACCGATACTCGGACATGATCCGCGCCTTGAGTTCTGCCGCCAGGGCTGCTTGAGCGGCATCCTGCGGGTTGACCTCTTCGGTTTCAAGGGCATGAATCGCCGCTTCGGCGGTTTTACGCCAGGCCTCGCGCACCTCATTGCGGCGCTTGTCGTCCGGGCTTTTCTCGATGCCGCGCAGCAGCAACGGCAAGGCAATGCAGGCGGCGATCAACGACAGCAGAATCACCCCGGCCGCGATGAAGATCAGCAGGTCACGCTCGGGAAATGCGTCGGCACCCATGAACATCGGCACCGACATCACACCCGCCAGCGTCACTGCCCCGCGCACGCCACCGACGGTCAGCAACCAGCAGGAACGGGCGCTCGGCACCCGGGTAATCTCAGCCTTGCCACGCCAGCGCCGCAACAGAATGGACAGGCGCCAGATGCTTTGCACCCAGACGAACCGCAGCACCAGCAACACCAGGAAAATCGCCAGCACATCGAAGCAGCGATACAACAGCGTCGGCCACAGCGAGGTTTCATGGCTGGCAACGGCCTTGATGATGTCTGGCAACTGCAAGCCCAACAGCAGGAAAATCAGGCCATTGAAGGCGAATTCCAGCAATGACCAGACACTGCGATTGAGCAGCCGCGTGTTGGTCTGGCGCGGCAGCAGGTCGAGCCAGCTCTGCATCATCCCCGCCGCTACCGCCGACAGGATGCCCGATGCACCCACGCGCTCGGCCAGCACGTACGCGGCAAACGGCAGCAACAACATGAACACGACGTGGGTGGCCGGGTCATCCCAGCCACGGGCGATCATCCACGCGCGCAGGCGCCCCACCAGCCAGCTCAACGCGACGCCAATCGCCAGGCCGCCCACCGCCACCAAGACAAAGGTGACACTGGCGTTGGCCAGCGAGAATGCCCCGGTCACGGCGGCCACAAGCGCGAACTTGAAGGTCACCAGACCCGAGGCATCGTTCATCAGCGCCTCGCCCTGCAGAATGTGCATCAAGGGCGTCGGCAAGCGATTCTGGGAGATCGCCGAGACCGCCACGGCGTCCGTGGGCGACAGCACTGCCGCCAACGCAAACGCCACGGGCAGCGGGATACCTGGCAGCAACCAGTGAATGAAATACCCGGCGCCGACCACGGTAAACAGCACCAAACCCACGGCCAGGGTCAGGATCGGTCCACGTAGCTGCCAGAATTCACGCTTGGGCATGCGCCAACCGTCGGAAAACAACAGCGGCGGCAGGAACAGGAACAGGAACAATTCGGGGTCCAGCGCCACATGCAGGCCAAGGGTCGGCCAGGCCAGCAAGGCACCCGCGGCAATTTGCACCAACGGCAATGGAAGCGGGATCACCCGCCCCAGCAAGCGTGAAACGCCCACCAGCATCAACAGGATCAGGACGGTGTAGGCGGTTTGCATAAAACGGGGTTCCCGGACAATCGACAGCATTTGAAGTGCCATATTAGCCGCTTAGACTATGTGCTGGCCCTTGTACCTATGTCGCACGCTGTCACAACCGCGTTACCACAGGTTTTGTCCTACAGCCGCCGCGAAACCGTCCGGCCATGGCATAATCCGACACCTTTTATTTCCGACACCTGTAAAGGGGGCGATTCCTTGACCGTTTCAAGTAAAACGTTGCACCTTTTCGGCATCAAGGCCTGCGACACCATGAAAAAGGCGCGCACCTGGCTTGATGAACATGCTGTCAGCTATGACTTCCATGATTACAAAGCGGTCGGTATCGACCGTGAACACCTGACCCAATGGTGCAACGAGCACGGCTGGGAAGTGGTGTTGAACCGTGCAGGCACGACCTTTCGCAAGCTCGACGACGAACGCAAAGCCGATCTCGACCAGCCGAAAGCCATTGAATTGATGCTCGCACAACCTTCGATGATCAAGCGCCCGGTGCTCGATCTCGGTGACCGAACCCTGATTGGCTTCAAGCCAGATATCTACGCGGCCGCGCTCAAGTAAGCAGCCCGTTTCAATTTTGTTAGAGGTATCAACATGTCCACTACCCCATTCAGCCTGGCCTTTGGTGTCGGCACTCAAAACCGTCAAGGCGCCTGGCTGGAAGTATTTTACGCACAGCCGCTGCTTAATCCTTCGGCCGAACTGGTCGCTGCCATCGCGCCGATCCTGGGCTACAGCGAAGGCAACCAGGCCATCACCTTCACCACCGCGCAAGCCTCGCAACTGGCTGAAGCCGTGAAAGCCGTCGACGCTACCCAGGCGGCCCTGCTGACCCGTCTGGCCGAGAGCCACAAGCCGCTGGTCGCCACTGTCCTGGCCGAAGATGCACAGCTGACCTCCACGCCTGAGGCCTACCTCAAGCTGCACCTGTTGTCCCATCGCCTGGTCAAGCCGCACGGCCTGAACCTGGCGGGCGTGTTCCCACTGCTGCCGAACGTGGCCTGGACCAGCCAGGGCGCAATCGACCTCGCCGAACTGGCCGAGCATCAACTCGAAGCCCGCCTGCGCGGCGAGCTGCTGGAGGTGTTCTCGGTGGACAAGTTCCCGAAAATGACCGACTACGTGGTACCGGCCGGTGTGCGTATCGCTGACGCGGCGCGCCTGCGCCTGGGCGCCTACGTGGGCGAAGGCACCACCGTGATGCACGAAGGCTTCATCAACTTCAACGCCGGCACCGAAGGCCCGGGCATGATCGAAGGCCGCGTTTCCGCCGGCGTATTCGTCGGCAAGGGTTCGGACCTGGGCGGCGGTTGCTCGACCATGGGCACCCTGTCGGGTGGCGGCAACATCGTGATCAAGGTGGGCGAAGGCTGCCTGATTGGCGCCAACGCCGGTATCGGCATCCCGTTGGGCGACCGCAACACCGTTGAATCGGGCCTGTACGTGACCGCTGGCACCAAGGTGGCGCTGCTGGACGAGAACAACAAGCTGGTCAAGGTCGTGAAGGCCCGTGAACTGGCCGGCCAGACCGACCTGCTGTTCCGTCGTAACTCGGAAACCGGTGCAGTGGAATGCAAAACCCACAAATCGGCGATCGAACTGAACGAAGCACTGCACGCTCACAACTAAGTGCCGCAGGCACTTGTGGGAGCGAGCCTGCTCGCGAAGCTTCTGGCATCCATATGGACGCCTTCGCGGGCAGGCTCGCTCCCACAGTGTCTTGTGTATACCCCGCCCATGTTCACCAGGGCCCGATAGCATGATGATACTCTCTCCCTGGCGCGCCGACTTTCCAGCCATCGCCGCCCTGCAGCGGCAAGGCCAGACCTACCTGGACAACGCCGCCACCACGCAAAAACCCCAAGCCCTGCTCGATGCCCTGGCGCATTACTACGCCAACGGCGCGGCCAACGTGCATCGGGCGCAACACCTGCCCGGCGCTCACGCCACCCAGGCGTTCGAGGACAGTCGGCGCAAAGCCGCCCATTGGCTCAATGCCGGCGACAGCGGTCAAATCATCTTCACCCACGGCGCGACTTCCGCGCTGAACCTCCTGGCCTATGGCCTGGAGCCTCTCTTCAATCCAGGCGATGAGATTGCCATCAGCGCCCTGGAACACCACGCCAACCTGCTGCCATGGCAACAACTGGCAACCCGTCGCGACCTCAAGCTGGTGATCCTGCCGCTGGATGCTGACGGCGTGATCGACCTTGAAGCCGCCGGACGGTTGATCGGCCCTCGCACACGCCTGCTGGCCGTCAGCCAGCTGTCCAACGTCATCGGCGCCTGGCAACCGCTACCCGCGCTGCTGGCGCAGGCGAAGGCACACAACGCGCTGACCGTGATCGACGGCGCCCAGGGCGTGGTCCATGGCCGGCACGACGTGCAGGCGCTGGGCTGCGACTTTTATGTGTTTTCCAGCCACAAGCTCTACGGCCCCGATGGCCTGGGCGTGCTGTTCGGGCGCAACGAGGCGCTCAAGCAACTGCGTCATTGGCAGTTCGGTGGCGAAATGGTGCTGGACGCTGACTACCTCAGCGCTCGCTTTCGCCATGCCCCACTGGGTTTCGAAGCCGGAACGCCGCCGATCTCCAGTGTCATCGGGCTGGGGGCAACCCTGGATTACCTCGTCGGTCTCGATCAGGACGCGGTCTCGGCCCATGAAGCAGCGCTGCATGCCTGTCTGTTGAAAGGACTTGCGGCACGCGACGGCATTCGCTTGTTGGGCAGGCCGCAGGTGGCCCTGGCCAGTTTTACCGTCGAAGGTGTGCATAACTCGGATCTGGCGCACCTGCTGACCGAACAGGGCATCGCCGTGCGCGCCGGTCATCACTGCGCCATGCCCTTGCTCAAAAGCTACAAGCTGGCCGGGGCGATTCGGGTGTCGTTGGCGCTGTACAACGATTCCGAGGACCTGCAACGATTCTTTGAAGCCCTGGACCAGGCGCTGGAGTTGCTGCGATGAGCTTGCCCGCCAACGCCGTTACCGCACTCGAAACCTTTCAGGCTGCCGCTGGCTGGGAGCAACGTGCGCGGCTGTTGATGCAATGGGGCGAGCGCCTGCCCGCCTTGAGCGACTCGGACATGTGCGACGCCAACCGGGTGCACGGCTGTGAAAGCCAGGTGTGGCTGGTGGGTGAGTTACGTGACGGTCATTGGCAGTTCAGCGCCAACAGCGATGCGCGGTTGATTCGGGGGCTGGTGGCATTGCTGCTGGCGCGGGTCAACGGGTTGTCAGCGGCTGAGTTGCGGCAGGTGGATTTGCCGGAGTGGTTCAATCAATTGGGGTTGGGGCGGCAGTTGTCGCAGTCGCGTAGTAACGGCCTGAATGCGGTGCTTCAGCGGATGATGGAGTTGGCCGGTTAATCGCCTTCGTCGGAACGCCGCCCGGAGCAAGCCCGCTCCCACAGGGGATTTGTGTTCGGCGCATTTCCAATGTGGGAGCGGGCTTGCTCGCGAAGAGGCCATCAGCAACAACCTCAGGCTTGAGGTTTAACGCGCTCCGCCGGCCGCCGCACACCCGCCACGATCTTGTCCACCGCCTTGGTCGCCGCGACCATGCCGAAGGTCGCCGTCACCATCATCACCGCGCCAAACCCGCCGGCGCAGTCGAGCTTCACGCCGTCACCGACAAAACTCTTCTGCAAACAAATGCTGCCATCGGGTTTCGGGTAGCGCAGTTGCTCGGTGGAGAATACGCACGGCACGCTGTAATGACGGGTCACGGTGCGCGAGAAGCCATAGTCGCGGCGCAAGGTGGAGCGCACTTTCGACGCCAGCGGGTCGTTGAATGTACGGTTGAGGTCGCAGACCTGGATCAGCGTCGGGTCGATCTGCCCGCCCGCGCCGCCGGTGGTGATGATCTGGATTTTGCGCCGTTTGCACCAGGCGATCAGCGCCGCTTTCGCGTTGACGCTGTCGATGCAGTCGATCACGCAGTCAATGTTCGGTGTGATGTACTCGGCCATGGTCTCGCGGGTGACGAAATCCGGCACCGCGTGCACCGTGCAATCCGGGTTGATCCCGCGCAGGCGCTCGGCCATTACCTCGACCTTGGGTTTGCCGACGGTGCTGTCCAGCGCGTGCAGCTGGCGGTTGGCGTTGCTGACGCAGACATCGTCCAGGTCGAACAACGAAATCTCGCCGACACCGCAGCGGGCCATGGCTTCCGCCGCCCAGGAACCGACGCCGCCGACGCCGACGATCGCCACATGGGCTGCGCGCAGGCGCTCAAGGCCCTCGATGCCATACAAGCGGGCGATGCCTGCAAACCGCGGATCTTCTGTACTCATGACCATCACCTCAAAAACCGGCGCGCAGTATAGGCCTTCGCAGCACTAAATTTTAGGCTTCAAGCGGTAAGTGTAAGAACTTATGTGAAAGTGAATTGCCCAATGTCGGGTAATTCCCTGTCCGCTGTACGTTCAGAGAATGCCCAGTGTAGGATGCGCGCCCCTTGGCGGTCCGACCGTTCCTTCGTTCCACAGTCTTTGGAACCCGAAATAACTATGTCATCGCGTAAATTTGGACTCAACCTGGTGGTGGTGCTCGCCATCGCTGCCTTGTTTACCGGCTTCTGGGCGCTGATCAATCGCCCGGTGACCGCCCCCAACTGGCCCGAACAGATCTCCGGCTTCTCGTACTCACCTTTCCAGCAGGGTCAATTCCCACAGAAAGAGCAGTACCCGACCGACGATCAAATGCGTCGTGACCTGGAGATCATGAGCAAGCTGACGGACAACATCCGTACTTACTCGGTCGATGGCACGCTGGAGAACATTCCCAAACTGGCGGAAGAGTTCGGCCTGCGGGTGACGCTGGGAATCTGGATCAGCCCGGACCAGGAGCGCAACGAGCGCGAAATCACCCGCGCCATCGAAATCGCCAATACCTCACGCAGTGTGGTTCGCGTGGTGGTCGGTAACGAAGCGATCTTCCGCAAGGAAATCACTGCCCAGGAACTCAGCGTCATGCTGGACCGCGTCCGCGCCGCCGTGAAGGTGCCGGTGACCACGTCCGAACAGTGGCACGTCTGGAAAGAGCACCCGGAACTGGCCAAGCACGTCGACCTGATCGCCGCCCACGTGCTGCCGTACTGGGAATTCATCCCGATGGACAAGGCCGGGCAGTTCGTCCTCGATCGCGCCCGCGACCTGAAGAAGATGTTCCCGAAAAAGCCGCTGCTGCTGTCCGAAGTGGGCTGGCCGAGCAACGGCCGCATGCGCGGAGGCGCCGATGCGTCGCCGGCAGACCAGGCGATCTACCTGAGAACCCTGGTCAACAAGCTCAACCGCCAGGGCTTCAACTACTTCGTGATCGAAGCGTTCGACCAACCGTGGAAGGCCAGCGATGAAGGCTCGGTGGGTGCTTATTGGGGCGTGTTCAACGCCGCGCGCCAACAGAAATTCAACTTCGAAGGCCCGGTGGTCGCCATTCCGCAATGGCGTGTGCTGGCTATCGGCTCGGTGGTGCTGGCTTTGCTGTCGCTGACCTTGCTGATGATCGACGGCTCGGCCCTGCGTCAGCGTGGCCGTACCTTCCTGACCTTCATCGCGTTCCTCTGCGGTTCGGTGCTGGTGTGGATCGGTTATGACTACAGCCAGCAATACAGCACTTGGTTCAGCCTGACCGTAGGATTCCTGCTAGCGCTTGGTGCGCTCGGTGTATTCATCGTATTGCTGACCGAGGCCCATGAACTGGCCGAAGCCGTGTGGGTGCACAAGCGCCGACGCGAGTTCCTGCCGGTGGAAGGCGACTCCAGCTACCGTCCAAAAGTGTCGATCCACGTGCCTTGCTACAACGAGCCACCGGAGATGGTCAAACAGACCCTCAACGCCCTGGCCAACCTCGACTATCCGGACTTCGAAGTCCTGATCATCGACAACAACACCAAGGACCCGGCGGTCTGGGAACCGGTGCGCGATTACTGCGCAACCCTCGGTCCGCGCTTCAAGTTCTTCCACGTCGCACCCTTGGCCGGTTTCAAGGGCGGCGCGCTGAACTACCTGATTCCGCACACCGCCAAGGATGCGGAAGTGATCGCCGTGATCGACTCCGATTACTGCGTGCACCCCAACTGGCTCAAGCACATGGTGCCGCACTTCGCCGATCCGAAGATCGCCGTGGTGCAATCGCCGCAGGATTACCGCGACCAGAACGAAAGCACCTTCAAGAAGCTTTGCTACGCGGAATACAAAGGCTTCTTCCACATCGGCATGGTCACCCGCAACGACCGTGACGCGATCATCCAGCACGGCACCATGACCATGACCCGCCGCTCGGTGCTCGAAGAACTGGGCTGGGCCGACTGGTGCATCTGCGAAGACGCCGAACTGGGCTTGCGCGTGTTCGAAAAAGGCCTGTCGGCGGCGTATTACCACGACAGCTACGGCAAAGGCTTGATGCCCGATACCTTCATCGACTTCAAGAAACAGCGTTTCCGCTGGGCCTACGGCGCCATCCAGATCATCAAGCGCCACACCGCCAGCCTGCTGCGCGGCAAGGACACCCAACTGACGCGCGGCCAGCGCTACCACTTCCTCGCGGGCTGGTTACCGTGGGTGGCCGATGGCATGAACATCTTCTTCACCGTCGGCGCATTGTTGTGGTCGGCGGCGATGATCATCGTGCCGCAACGGGTCGACCCGCCGCTGCTGATTTTCGCCATCCCGCCCTTGGCGCTGTTCGTGTTCAAGGTCGGCAAGATCATCTTCCTCTACCGTCGTGCGGTGGGCGTGAACCTCAAGGATGCATTCTGCGCGGCGCTGGCCGGGCTGGCCTTGTCGCACACCATCGCCAAGGCAGTGCTGTACGGCTTCTTCACCAGCAGCATTCCGTTCTTCCGCACGCCGAAAAACGCCGATAACCACGGCTTTTGGGTGGCGATTTCCGAGGCTCGAGAAGAAGTGTTCATCATGTTGCTGTTGTGGGGCGCGGCCCTGGGCATTTACCTGGTGAACGGCATGCCGAGCAACGACATGCGCTTCTGGGTGACCATGTTGCTGGTGCAGTCGCTGCCGTACCTGGCCGCGCTGATCATGGCGTTCCTGTCGTCGCTGCCGAAACCGTCGGTCGAGGGGCAAACGGCACCGGTGGTCTAAATCAGCCCGGATGCACTAAACGGCGGCCAATGGTCGCCGTTTTGCTTTAAGATAACCGCCATTTTGCGCGCCCAGCGGCCTTATGGCCCGACCCAATACCTGTGGGAGCCAGCCTGCTGGCGATGAGTCCGTCACATTCAACAACTATGTTGGCTGACAGACCGCCATCGCGAGCAGGCTCGCTCCCGCATTTACAGCTTCCGGAGTTTTCCATGACGGCCCACGCCGACCTTTCGCCGACCCTTCAACTCGCCATCGACCTGATCCGCCGTCCGTCCGTGACCCCGGTCGATGCCGATTGCCAGAAGCAGATGATGCAGCGCCTGGGCGATGCCGGTTTTGCCCTGGAACCGATGCGCATCGAAGATGTGGATAACTTCTGGGCCACCCACGGCAAACACGATGGGCCCGTGCTGTGCTTCGCCGGCCACACCGACGTGGTGCCGACCGGTCCCGTGACGGCCTGGCAGATCGACCCGTTCAACGCGGTGATCGACGAGCACGGCATGCTCTGCGGCCGCGGCGCGGCGGACATGAAAGGCAGCCTGGCGTCGATGACCGTGGCCGCCGAGCGTTTCGTCGCCGACTACCCGGACCACAAGGGTAAGGTCGCCTTCCTGATCACCAGCGATGAAGAAGGCCCGGCGCATCACGGCACCAAGGCGGTGGTTGAACGCCTGGCCGCGCGCAAGGAGCGTCTGGACTGGTGCATCGTCGGCGAACCGTCGAGCACCACCCTGGTCGGTGACGTGGTCAAGAACGGCCGTCGCGGCTCCCTCGGCGCCAAGCTTACCGTACGCGGTGTTCAGGGCCACGTGGCCTACCCGCACCTGGCGAAGAACCCGATCCACCTTGCAGCTCCGGCCTTGGCCGAACTGGCCGCCGAGCACTGGGACCACGGCAACGATTTCTTCCCGCCGACCAGTTTCCAGATTTCCAACGTCAACTCCGGGACCGGCGCGACCAACGTGATCCCGGGTGACCTGATCGCGGTGTTCAACTTTCGCTTCTCCACCGAATCCACCGTCGAAGGCCTGCAGAAGCGCGTCGCCGATATCCTCGACAAGCATGGCCTGGACTGGCACATCGATTGGGCATTGTCCGGCCTGCCGTTCCTCACCGAACCGGGCGCGCTGCTCGATGCGGTGTCGTCGAGCATCAAGGACATCACCGGTCGGGAAACCAAGGCGTCCACCAGTGGTGGTACCTCCGATGGCCGCTTCATCGCGACCATGGGCACGCAAGTGGTTGAGCTGGGGCCGGTCAACGCGACCATCCACCAGGTCAATGAGCGGGTGCTGGCGGCCGATCTCGATGTGCTCACCGAAATCTACTACCAGACCCTGATCAAGTTGCTCGCCTGATGCTGGCATGTCCGATCTGCAGCGAACCGCTGAGCGCGGTGGACAACGGCGTGGCCTGCCCCGCCGGGCATCGTTTCGACCGCGCGCGCCAGGGTTACCTGAACCTGTTGCCGGTGCAGCACAAGAACAGCCGCGACCCTGGGGATAACCAGGCGATGGTCGAGGCCCGCCGCGACTTCCTCAACGCCGGCCATTATGCGCCGGTGGCCAAGCGCCTCGCGGAACTGGCTGCCGGCTACGCGCCACAGCGCTGGGTGGACATCGGTTGTGGCGAGGGCTATTACACCGCGCAAATCGCCGACGCCTTGCCGGACGCCGACGGCTACGCCCTGGACATTTCCCGGGAAGCGGTCAAGCGTGCCTGCAAACGCAATCCCGGACTCACCTGGTTAATCGCCAGCATGGCCCGCGTGCCGCTCGCGTCGGGCAGCTGCCAGTTCCTGGCCAGTGTCTTCAGCCCGCTGGATTGGGAAGAAGCCAAGCGCCTGCTCAGCCCCGGCGGCGGCCTGATGAAAGTCGGGCCGACCAGCGGCCACCTGATGGAGCTGCGTGAGCGGCTGTACGACGAAGTCCGCGAGTACATCGACGACAAGCACCTGGACCTGGTGCCCGAAGGCATGGCACTGGCACACAGCGAAACCCTGACATTCAAACTGACGCTTGCCAGCGGTCAGGACCGGGCGAACCTGCTGGCCATGACGCCCCACGGCTGGCGTGCCAGTGCCGAACGCCGGGCAGCGGTTGTCGATCAGGTCGAACCTTTCGAGGTCACCGTGTCGATGCGCTACGATTATTTCGTACTTCAATAACTTCAAACATTTTTGGCCTTGGGCAACGGCCCGAGACCGGCTAAATCCGCGAATGGATTTTTCAGACACGCAGTGAGGACATCCATGCGCCAACCCGATATCGAGATTTACCTGAAAGACGCCGACGTCGACCACAAGGCCATCTCGGCCTGGCTCGGCACGGCATTGGGCCCGTGCACCGACTGGGTGCAGAAAGGCCAGACCTACAAATGCAAGGCTGGCAACGTGCCAGTAACCTGGTTGCCCAAGGCCGTAGGGAAATGGAACAGCCTGTACCTGGAAAGCGACCAGACGCCGTGGGACGACGATATCGCCTGCGCCCGCGCCGCGTTCGCCGCACTCAACGTCGAAGTGCGCTGCGCACCGGGTAGCTGGGTCGAGGAAGAAGGTGAAGAGACGGCGGATCGCTGGATTCGCATCAGCGCCGACGGTGAAGAAGAGATCACCTGGAAAACCGCGTAAACGACGCCAATCACATGTGGGAGCGGGCTTGCTCGCGAATGCGGTCTGTCAGTCGCCATCAACATTGACTGACACACCGCATTCGCGAGCAAGCCCGCTCCCACATTGGTTCTGGGTGATCTGAAGATCCGAGTTACAGACCTACCACATCCTCAGCCTGCAAGCCCTTCTCGCCGGTCACCACCGCGTATTCCACCTGCTGACCCTCGGTCAGCGAGCGATGCCCTTCCCCGCGAATCGCGCGGTAATGCACGAACACGTCCACCCCGTCCTCGCGCTGAATAAAGCCGTAGCCCTTGGCGTCGTTGAACCACTTCACATTGCCGGTTTCGCGCGTAACCATGTCAGTACCCCCGTTGTTTTTATTTTGAGCGGCCGAGTATATGACACACACAAAAAGTCTCAACTACAGATTGGTTGACTGCTTTTTTGCCGATTTTCAGCGAATCCGGCACACTATCGAGCGCCCGAGCAAACGCTCGGTTTTATTCACTCACGCAGAAGCCGTATGACCCGCTCCCCGTTCCGCCGTCTTGTGTTTGGCACCCTGCGCCGGCTGTTGTACCTCTGGGTTCGCTCGGAGACGATCAACCAGTCGTCGTTCACCCTCAACCTCGACCGCAGTCGTCCGGTGTTCTACGTTCTGCAAAATCCTTCGCTGACCGACCTCGCCGTGGTCGACACCGAATGCACCAAGGCCGGCCTGCCGCGCCCGGTGCTGCCAGTCTCGGTGGGCAACCTGCTGGAACCGGCCGCGTTCTTCTACCTGACCCCGGACCCGGACTGGCTAGGCCGCCAGGACAAGCGCGGCGCACCGCCCACCCTGACCCGCCTGGTCAGCGCCTTGAGCCAGAACGCTGCCGAAGACGCGCAGATCATTCCCGTCAGCGTGTTCTGGGGCCAGTCGCCGGACAGCGAAAACAGTCCATGGAAGCTGTTGTTCGCCGACAGCTGGGCCGTCACCGGGCGTTTGCGTCGCTTGCTCAGCATCATCGTGCTGGGCCGCAAGACCCGCGTGCAGTTCTCCGCGCCGATCCACCTGCGCGAACTGATCGAGCACAACAAGGGCCACGAGCGCACCGTGCGCATGGCCCAGCGCATTTTGCGGGTGCACTTTCGCAACCTCAAAGCCGCCGTCATCGGACCGGATATTTCCCACCGGCGCAATCTGGTCAAGGGCCTGGTCAACCAGCCGCTGGTCAAGCAAGCGATCCTCGACGAAGCCGAGCGTGAAAACATCTCTGCGGAAAAAGCCAAGGCCCAAGCCCTGCGCTACGGCAACGAGATCGCCTCGGACTACACCTACACTGCGATCCGCTTCATGGAAGTGGTGCTGAGCTGGTTCTGGAACAAGATCTACGACGGCATCAAGGTCAACAACATCGAAGGGGTGCAAAAAGTCGCCCCGGGGTACGAAGTGATCTACGTACCCTGCCACCGCAGCCATATCGACTACCTGCTGCTGTCCTATCTGTTGTTCCGCAATGGCCTGACCCCGCCGCACATCGCCGCCGGGATCAACCTCAACATGCCGGGGATCGGTGGCCTGCTGCGTCGCGGCGGTGCGTTTTTCATGCGCCGCACCTTCAAGGGCAACCCGCTGTACACCTCGGTATTCAACGAATACCTGCACACCCTCTTCACCAAAGGCTTCCCGGTCGAATACTTCGTCGAGGGCGGCCGCTCACGCACCGGGCGCATGCTGCAACCGAAGACCGGGATGCTGGCGATTACCTTGCGCAGCTTCCTGCGTTCGTCGCGCATGCCCATCGTCTTCGTACCGGTGTACATCGGTTACGAGCGCGTGCTGGAAGGCCGCACCTACCTTGGCGAGTTGCGGGGCGCGACCAAGAAGAAAGAATCGATCTTCGACATCTTCAAAGTCATCGGCGCACTCAAGCAGCGCTTCGGGCAAGTGGCGGTGAACTTCGGCGAGCCGATCAAACTCGCGCAATTCCTCGACAGCGAGCAGCCGGACTGGCGCACGCAGGCACTGGGCCCGCAGTTCAAACCGGCCTGGCTCAACGAAACCACCAACCGCCTCGGTGAAAAAGTCGCCCGGCACTTGAACGAAGCGGCGGCGATCAACCCGGTCAACCTGGTTGCGCTGGCGCTGCTGTCCACCAGCCGCCTGGCCCTGGACGATCGCGCAATGGCGCGTGTCCTCGACCTGTACCTGGCGTTGTTGCGCAAAGTCCCGTACTCGCCGCACACCACGCTGCCGGACGGCGATGGTCGCGCTCTGATTGAGCACGTGAAGGACATGGACCTGCTGTCCGAGCAAAGCGACGCCCTGGGCAAGATTCTCTACCTGGACGAGCAGAACGCCGTCCTGATGACCTACTACCGCAACAACGTGCTGCACATCTTTGCGCTGCCGTCGCTGCTCGCGAGTTTCTTCCAGAGCGCGTCGCGCATGAGCCGCGAACAGGTCCTGCGCTACACCCGTGCGCTGTACCCCTACCTGCAAGCGGAGTTGTTCATTCGCTGGTCGCTGGACGAACTGGACGCGGTGATCGACCAGTGGCTGGAAGCCTTCGTCGAGCAAGGCTTGCTGCGTTTCGAAAACAACGTGTACCTGCGCCCGGCGCCAAGCTCGCGGCATTTTGTGCTGCTGACGCTGCTGTCGAAAAGCATCGCCCAGACGTTGCAGCGTTTCTACATGACCGTGTCCTTGCTGCTCAACAGCGGCCAGAACAGCATCAGCGCCGAAGAGCTGGAAGACCTGTGCACGGTCATGGCCCAGCGCCTGTCGATACTGCATGGCTTGAACGCCCCGGAATTCTTCGACAAGAGCCTGTTCCGCCACTTCATCCAGACGATGCTCGACCTTCAAGTGCTCAAGCGCGACGAGGCCGGCAAGCTGAGCTATCACGAGCTGCTCGGCGAACTGGCCGAAGGCGCGGCCAAACGGGTGTTGCCGGCAGAGATTCGCTTGTCGATCCGTCAGGTGGCGTTGCATCGCAGCGAAGATGCGGCGGATCAGCCCACGCCAACCGTCTAGATTGACTCGCCCAGAATTTTTTTGAAAAAGGAAGTTGCCATGTTCCGCCCCACCCTAAGCTTTGCCGGCCTGTGCGCAGGCTTGATGATCTCCGCCAGCGCCGCGGCACTGTCCCTCAGCGACCTGTCGCAGAAAGACGCCACCGGCGGGCTCAAGGACGCCCTGACCCAAGGCGCGCAACTGGCCGTGAAACAACTCGGCACCCCGGGTGGCTTCAGCAACAACCCGGAGGTGAAAATCGAGCTGCCGGGCAAACTGGGCAAGGTCGCCAGCAAAATGAAACAGTTCGGCATGGGTGATCAGGTCGACCAACTGGAAACCAGCATGAACAAAGCGGCGGAAAACGCCGTGACCCAGGCCCAGCCAATCCTCGTCGATGCGGTGAAGAAAATGACCGTGGAAGACGCCAAGGGCATCCTCAGCGGCGGCAATGACTCGGCCACCCAATACCTGAACAAGACCAGCCGCGAACAAATCCGCATCAAATTCCTGCCGATCGTCAAGCAAGCCACCGACCAGGTCGGCCTGGCCCAGCAGTACAACTCCTTCGCCGGCCAGGCCGCGACCATGGGCGTGATCGACGCGAAGAATGCCAACGTCGAAAACTATGTGACCGAACAGGCGTTGAATGGCTTGTTCGAGATGATCGGCAAACAGGAAGAAACCATCCGCCAGAACCCGGCGGCGGCGGCGACCAGTTTGGCCAAGAAAGTATTTGGTACGCTCTAAACCTCACCGAAAAACCTGTGGGAGCGAGCCTGCTCGCGATGAGGCCCGTTCAGTCAACATAAATGTTGGCAGGCTTACCGTCTTCGCGAGCAGGCTCGCTCCCACAAATCAGTTCGCTTTAACACGCAGAAAATACACCCACTCACGCCCCAGCTTGCGTTTCTCGAACAACGCCAAATCCACTAATCCGTTCAAGGTGGCCGACGCCGTGTTGTACGAACACCCCAGATTCTCCTTCACATTGATCGCCGTAAACTCCTTCGCCATCCCGCTCCTGGCCACCTGATACACCGCCCGCTGCTTCCCACTCAGCCGCTCGAAAAACCCGGACTCCGACAACCAACGATCAAGGCTCTCGGCATTAACAAGACTTTTCCTGTAGGCCTCGGTAAAACTGCTGACAGCACGCAGCACCACCAAACACTGGAAATCGATGAAATACGTCAGGTCCAGGTCATCCGCTTCGGTGTTGAGATAGGAACGGCCGTATTTCACCGGCGCATTGCGCAGCAAGACGCTGATTGCGATGTAGCGAAACGCCGAGAAATCGTTCTTGAACATGAACCAGTAGAACAACGCCCGCGCGACGCGGCCGTTGCCATCGCGAAAAGGATGCTCATAACCCAGGGCAAAATGCAGCGCGATGCCCTTGATCAACGGGTGCAGATGATCCACACGGTGCGGATCGTCATGGGATTGATTGATCCACTGCGACAACACCCGCAATCGGGCAGCGAGCCCCGCGGCGGGAGGCGGTACATGAACGGTATTGCCCTGGCCGTCCTGCACCACCACGTCATCCCTGATCCGCAGATGCCCTGGCGAATATTGCGCATCGTCGATACCGGATACGCCAACGCGATGAAGTGCCGTGATTAGCTCGACACTCAAGGGCTCGTTCCGTTTCTCCCAGGCAAAGTTCATCATCCTGTAATTGCCGATGACCATTCGCTCATCCGGCGTACGCGGCAGGCGATGGCGCTTGAGCATGTCCTTGGCCACCCGAGTGGTAGTCGCTGCACCCTCGAGCTGACTGCTGCTGATGGCTTCGTCTTCGATCAGGTCGTTGAGCAGGTAGCTGAAATGCGCGTTCTCGCCGATCTGGCTGCTCATGTATTCCAACGCGGCCGTCGTCGTTCGACGGTCCACGGAGGAAATCGCTTTTTGCGCCAAGGGCGTCAACAGGAAACGGCCCCATTGCACCGGCTCACCCAATGGCAACAGGCTGGCGTACTGCGCTGTTCGGGCTTTCTTGACCAAAGCCCAGCAAAGATTCGAATCCAGTCCAGAGGCCCAGCGATAACGCAAATCATCGAATGGCAAATAGCGCCCCTGCTCGTCCAGGGGCTTGAGCAAGGCGAGGTATTCAGTGAGGCGCTCCTTGTGGGGCGACTTTGTCAGCAAATCAAAAACCGGGTCTGACCGCCCCTTCAGCATGGGTGGCTTCTTCATTGGAGCTGTCTCGAAAACTCGTGAAACCGAGTCTTGAGTACAACATCCGGACCTGCGAGTCTCAATATCGGACGGTTCTGATATGGCTGTAGGAAGTGCCGCAGGTTCGGGCCGTGGTTGGACGATTATTTGATTTTGACAATCAAGATCAAAGATCGCAGCCTGCCGCAGCTCCTACAGGTGTACACGCTTGAACAATCAGGCCGGTTCTTTCTTGACCCGGAACCAGGCCGCATACAACGCCGGCAGGAACAACAGCGTCAACGCCGTCGCCACGATCAACCCCCCCATGATCGCCACTGCCATCGGCCCGAAAAACACACTGCGCGACAGCGGAATCATCGCCAGGACCGCCGCCAGCGCGGTCAGCACAATCGGCCGGAAACGCCGCACCGTGGCCTCGATGATCGCCTGCCAGGGTTTCAGCCCGGCAGCGATATCCTGCTCGATCTGATCCACCAGGATCACCGAGTTACGCATGATCATCCCCGACAGCGCGATGGTCCCGAGCATGGCGACGAACCCGAACGGCTGACGGAACACCATCAGGAACAGCGTCACCCCGATCAAGCCCAGGGGCGCTGTCAGGAACACCATCGCGGTGCGCGAAAAACTGCGCAATTGCAGCATCAGCAAGGTCAACACCACCACGATAAACAATGGCACGCCCGCCTTCACCGAGTTCTGCCCACGCGCAGAATCCTCGACCGTACCGCCCACATCCAGCAAATACCCGTCAGGCAGTTCCGCGCGGATCGGGTCCAGCGTCGGCATGATCTGCTGCACCAGGGTCGCCGGTTGTTCCTTGCCATAAATGTCGGCACGCACGGTGACGTTGGGCAGGCGATTGCGGTGCCAGATCACGCCTTCCTCGAAGCCGTATTCCAGGGTCGCTATCTGCGACAGGGCCACGCTGCGACCATTGTCGGTCGGCACCGCCAGGCTTGGCAGCAGCGACAGCTCGGTGCGCTCGTGCAAGGTGCCGCGCAGCAGGATCTCGATCAACTCGTTGTCTTCGCGGTACTGGCTGACGCTGGAACCGGTCAGCGAGCTCTGCAAGAACTTTGACAGGTTCGCCGTGCTCACCCCCAATGCCCGCGCACGGTCCTGATCGATGTTCAGGTACACCACCTTGCTCGGCTCTTCCCAGTCCAGGTGGACGTTGACCACATGGGGATTTTCGCGAACCTTGGCCGCGACTTTGCGGGCCAGTGCGCGGACTTCCTCGATGTGTTCACCGGTCACCCGGAACTGCACCGGATAACCAACCGGCGGACCGTTTTCCAAACGAGTGACCCGCGAGCGCATGGCCGGAAATTGTTCGTTGAGGGTAGTGATCAGCCAGGTGCGCAGGGATTCACGCTCCTCGATGGTTTTCGCCAGGACAACGAACTGGGCGAAGCTCGCCGCTGGCAATTGCTGATCCAACGGCAGGTAAAAACGCGGCGAACCGGTGCCGACGTAGGCCACGTAGTTGTCGATCCCGGCTTTGTCCTTGAGCAAGGCTTCGAGGCGCTTGACCTCCTCGGCCGTGTTGCTCAGGGACGCGCCTTCGGCCAGTTTCAGGTCGACCATCAACTCCAGTCGGCCCGACGCCGGGAAAAACTGCTGTGGCACAAAACGAAACAGCACGATGGACGCAATGAACAGCACCACGGTCGCCATGATCACCGTCTTACGCCAGCGCACGCACCATTCCACCAGGTGCCGAACGCGCTGATAAAACGGCGTGGCGTAGGGATCGGGTTGGCCGGCACCGTGTTTGGCTGCATGAATTTTCGCCAGGTCCGGCAGGAGTTTTTCCCCCAGGTACGGCACGAAAAGCACCGCCGCCACCCAGGACGCCAATAGCGCAATGGTCACCACTTCGAAGATCGACCGGGTGTATTCACCGGTACCCGATTGCGCGGTGGCGATCGGCAGGAAACCGGCAGCGGTGATCAGCGTGCCGGTGAGCATCGGGAAGGCGGTACTGGTCCAGGCATAACTCGCCGCCTTGATCCGGTCGAAGCCCTGCTCCATCTTGATCGCCATCATTTCCACGGCGATGATGGCGTCGTCCACCAGCAAGCCCAGCGCCAGCACCAGCGCGCCGAGGGAGATCTTGTGCAGGCCAATCCCCAGGTAATACATGCAGGCGAACGTCATCGCCAGCACCAGCGGAATGGCCAGGGCCACCACCATGCCGGTGCGCACACCGAGGGAGAAGAAGCTCACCAGTAACACGATGGCCAGCGCTTCGACCAGCACCTGGACGAACTCGCCGACCCCGGTCTTCACCGCAGCCGGTTGGTCGGAGACCTTGCGCAGTTGCATGCCGGCCGGGAGATTTTTCTGGATACGGGCAAACTCGATTTCCAGGGCCTTGCCCAGCACCAGGATGTCACCACCGTCCTTCATGGCCACGGCCAGGCCGATGGCGTCCTCACCCATGAAGCGCATGCGCGGTGCCGGTGGATCGTTGAACCCGCGTCGCACGTTTGCGACATCCGAGATGCGGAACGTCCGATCGCCGACACGAATCGGGAAGTTCTTGATCTCTTCGACCGTCTGAAAATTACCCGTGACCCGTAGCTGCAATCGCTCGCTGCTGGTTTCGAAGAACCCGGCGGTGGACACCGCATTCTGCTCTTCAAGCGCCTGTTGCACCGCCGCCAGGGGCAGCCCGAGGGTGGCGAGCTTGACGTTGGACAGCTCGATCCAGACCTTTTCGTCCTGCAATCCGAGCAGGTCGACCTTGCCTACATCCTTGACCCGCTGCAGCTGGATCTGGATGCGGTCGGCATAGTCCTTGAGCACGGCGTAATCGAAGCCCTCGCCGGTCAGGGCGTAGATATTGCCGAAGGTAGTGCCGAATTCATCATTGAAGAACGGCCCTTGAATGCCCGGCGGCAGGGTGTGACGAATGTCGCTGACCTTCTTGCGCACCTGATACCAGAGGTCCGGGATATCCACCGAGTGCATGGAGTCACGGGCGATGAACGTCACCTGGGATTCACCCGGGCGGGAGAACGACACGATGCGCTCGTACTCGCCGGTTTCCATCAGCTTCTTTTCAATGCGCTCGGTGACCTGGCGCGAGACTTCCTGCGCAGTCGCTCCCGGCCAGTTGGTGCGGATCACCATGGCCTTGAAGGTGAACGGCGGGTCTTCGCTTTGACCCAGCTTGGTGTAGGACAGTGCGCCGACGATCGCCAGCAAAAGCATCAGGAACAGGACGATCTGGCGATTACGCAGCGCCCAGGCAGAAAGATTGAAACCCATCGGGGATTACTCCTTGTCCGCCAGATTGACCACGCGGTTGGAGCGATCCACCGGACGCACTTGTTGCCCGTCGAGAAGCACATGGACGCCGGCGGCCACTACCCAGTCGCTGGCACTGAGGCCTTCGAGCACGGGGACGGTTTTTTCACCGAAGGCGCCGACCCGCACCGGGGTCTTCTTCAAGGTGTTGTTGGCGCTGACGACCCAGACGTAGGTCACGCCATTTTCCGCGGTCAGCGCCGACAGTGGCACCGACAACGGTACGGCCGCGTCGGTCTGCACGAAGACCCGGGCGCTCTGGCCGAGTTCTGCCGGCACCCTGCCGGCATTGAAGGCGATACGCGCAGCGAAGGTGCGGGACTTGGGATCGGCGGCCGGCGACAGTTCGCGGATGTGTCCGGCGAAGCGCTGATCCGGTTGCGTCCACAATTCAACCGACACCGGCTGGCCGACCTTGAAGCGGCCGAAGCTCTGCTCCGGCAGGCTGATCAACACTTCCCGCTCGCCATCGGTGGCCAGGGTGAACACCGTTTGCCCGGCCGCGACGACTTGCCCGACTTCCACCGCACGCTTGGCGACTACACCATCCTGCGGCGCGCGCAGTACCGCGTAACTGGCCTGATTGGTCGAGACGTTGAATTCGGCCTTGATCTGTTTAAGACGCGCTTCACCGGACCGATAAAGGTTTTCGTGATTGTCGTACTGCGAACGGCTGACCAGCTGCCGCTCCATCAGGGTTTTATAACGATCACGCTCGGCGCGCACCATGTTCAGATTAGCTTCGGCGGCGGCGACCTGGGCGCGGGTGGCTTCCAGTTGCAGGCGTACGTCCTGGGGATCGAGTTCCGCCAGCGGTTGGTCGGCCTTGACCCGCTGCCCTTCGTCGACCAGTCGTCGGCTGACTTTGCCGCCAATGCGGAACGCCAGGTCCGGTTCAAAGCGAGCGCGGACTTCGCCGGGATAGCTTTCCGTCGCCTGGGTCGAAGGCTGTGGCTGCACCACCATGGCCGGGCGCACGCTGACAGCAGGCGCCTCCTCGTGACCACACGCGGTCAATAAAAACGCCAGGGTGACTGGCAACGCGAGGGGCAAGGCATAGCGGAACATGGTGAAGGACCTTTCGCCAATGGTGCTTGGAATAATTATACTGACGAGTATGTTATTAATAGCAAACTCACCAGTCCAGTAATAAAAGCGAATATGCCGAACAATCTTTCAGCACCCAGTGGCCCGGGCCGCCCCAAGGATCTGGCCAAGCGCCAGGCGGTCCTCGATGCAGCGAAAACGCTGTTTTTGACCAAGGGTTACGCCAACACCAGCATGGATGCAGTCGCTGCGCAGGCCGGGGTGTCGAAGCTGACGGTCTACAGTCACTTCAACGATAAGGAGACGCTGTTCTCCGCCGCCGTGGTGGCCAAGTGCGAGGAGCAATTGCCGTCGCTGTTCTTCGAATTGCCGGAAGGCGTGGCCGTGGAAACGGTGTTGTTGAACATCGCCCGCGGCTTTCATCAGCTGATCAACAGCGACGAGTCGGTGAACCTGCATCGCCTGATCATGGCGTTGGGCAGCCAGGACCCGAAACTCTCGCTGATCTTCTTCGAGGCTGGGCCCCAGCGCATGCTCCACGGCATGGAGCGGTTGCTGGCGCGAATCAACGAAAGCGGCGTGTTGAGTATCGATAAACCGCGCAACGCGGCGGAACACTTCTTCTGCCTGCTCAAGGGCGCGGCGAACTTTCGGTTGCTTTACGGCTGCGGCGAGCCGTTGACCGGCGATGCGGCCGAGAGCCATGTGCAGGAAGTGGTGGGATTGTTCATGCGGGCTTATCGGCCTGAGTGAGCCAAATAGATTCAGGCTGCCGGGTCTGGCCCCATCGCGAGCAGGCTCGCTCCCACATGGATCTATGCCACATCGTAGATTCCCTGTGGGAGCGAGCCTGCTCGCGATTGGGACGACTCGGTCTTACGGCTTGAGCGCCTTTTTCGGATAGATGTCATATCGACTGGACTTGCCATCCAGTGCATGACTCGGCTTCGGCCCTTCGATGCATGGCGCCTTGCGCGGGCGCTTCACCACAACCCGGTGGGTGGCCAACGCCAATGCCGCTTCGAGCAAGGCCGGTGCATCGGGATCATCCCCTACCAGCGGCCGGAACAGGCGCATTTCCTTCTTCACCAAGGCGGTTTTCTCACGATGGGGGAACATCGGGTCGAGGTAGATCACCTGCGGCGGGTCGCCCTCCCAATGGCGCATCACCTCGATCGAATTGCCCTTGAGCAGGCGCATGCGCGCCACGATTGGCGCCACGTCGAAATCTTCCGCGCCCCGGGCCAGGCCATCTTCGAGCAAGGCACCGATCAATGGCTGACGCTCGATCAGGCTCATCTCGCAGCCCAGGCTGGCCAGCACGAACGCATCCTTGCCCAGCCCGGCGGTGGCATCCAGCACACGCGGGCGTACGCCCTGGGCGATGCCGACAGCCTTGGCGATCATCTGGCCGCTACCGCCACCGTACAACCGCCGATGCGCCGCACCTCCCTCGACGAAATCCACCCGTACCGGGCCTGGCGCATCCGGCCCCAACTGTTGCAGCTGCAACCCCTGGTCACCCACCTGCAACGCGAACTCGCCATCAGCCATTTGTAGCGGCAGGCCCAGGCGCTCGGCCCATTGCTCGGCCTGGGGCTCGAAGGCCGCGCCCAGCGCCTCGACATGGATGCGGCAGGCCGCAGGTTGATCAATCATCGGAAAACACGCTCAAAAAATTAATGATCGGCAAAAACGGCCGATAACAAAACTAACGAGCATTTTGCCAGAGCTGAGCGTCGACCGAGAGAAATGTCAGACATTCAACCCACAATCACAGGTTTTATCTCGCCCTACGGCGACTACAACCTGCGCAACACCCAGGCGCTGAGCGGCGTCAGTCACATCTGGCAGGATTTCTTTGCCCGTGCGCTGGCCGAACAGTCGGGTGAGGCAGTGCTGCCTGAATCGTTGAATTTTCCACCGGTTGATCTCGACAGCCCGGTTGAGCCCAGCGTTGGCAGCGACTTGCTGGCACACATCGTTTCCCAGCGCGAATGCGACGTGAGGGACAACGAAGTTCGTCCGCCAGAGCCGTTGTTCCTGCCGATTGCCGAGTTCGACATGGACCTGGCCGACAAGCCATTCCCACCCTTCCCGCCTGAAGAAATCGACGCCCAGCAAAAGCAGCAGGACTTCGAGAGCGGCTGGGTCCGACCGATCGTACTCACCGCCGGCCAGCACCTTCCAGCAGCGGGCCCGACTCCACAACCGCGTGCGCTGCACCTGCCCATCGCCGAGTTCGAACTCGAGCTGCTGGACAAGCCGTTCCCGCCGTTCTCGCCTGAAGAATTGGTGGAACAACAGAAGCAGCTCGATTTCGACAGCCGCTGGGCGCGCCCGATCGTTCTGCAGAACCTGCGCCTCGCCGCCTGAGCCTCAACGACAGACCCACCACGGCCCGACATCCACATGAAAGTGATTGCGATGGGCGGCGTTGTAATCCGGGCTCAACACCACACTGAACAGGCCACAGGCGCCATCGCGAACCTGCCTTAGAAACTGCGCGTCCTGATTATCCTTCGGCCAATCCTTTAGCACGCTGATGGTCCGACCGTCAGCCAGGCGAAAACCGGCGATATCCAGCGCATTGGCCGACGCATGCTGGCTACGCCTGCCATTCTCGCGACTGTAGACATTGCGACAGGCAAAGCTGCCAAGATGATCGACCCGGGTGACCGCTTGCCCATAGACCGCCTGCGCCGCCGGTTGCAAAGCGTGATGCTCGAACAGGGCAAACGACACCGCCAGTCGGCAACTGGCGAGGAAACTGCTGCTCAGGGCGACTCCGCTGCCCTGGACTCGCAGGGTATTGGTCAGCGGACATTCGGCGTCCGGGCTGTCGGCCTGACGGGTCACACGCAATCCAGAGCTGCTCAGCGCCTGGTCGCACAGCTGCGGATCAGCGCGCAGCCGCATCAGTTTGTAGCGGGTCAACAGGTTCGGCGCGGCCTTTACGTCCAGCGGTGCCCAGGGATTCCACTGCGGCGGCAGCGAAATCCAGCCGCGCCAGACGCCCGCACCTGCCGCTGCGATGATCACCAGTACCAGCAGCAGATACCCGCGAAGCCGCATCGTCAGCCTTTGAAAAACTGATTGGCCTGGGCGTACGGCATGGAGCGTGACGTGAAGCCGAACGTGCCCGCTGTCCTGATCTCCCCGGCGGCGCGATAGAACTCGCCCATCGCCGCCAAGGCCAACGCCGAGCCGACGCTGATGCGCTTGACGCCCATTTCGCTCAGTTGCTCGACCGTCAGCTTCAAGCCGCCGGACATCAATACGTTGACCGGCTTGGGCGCCACGGCGCGGACCACCGCCAGGACTTCGTCCGCATTGCGCAATCCCGGCGCATACAACACGTCCGCACCGGCTTCGGCGAACGCCTGCAAGCGGCGAATCGTGTCAGCCAGATCCGGATTGCCATGCAGGAAATTCTCGGCCCGGGCGGTCAGCGTAAACGCGAAAGGCAAGCTGCGGGCGGCCGCGACGGCGGCCTCGATGCGCGCGACGGCATGCTCGAAACAATAAATCGGCCCCTGCGCACGGCCGGTGAAGTCTTCGATCGAACCGCCGACGGCACCGGCGCCCGCAGCCGCCAGAATGCTCTGCGCGCACTCGGCGGGATCATCGGCAAAGCCGTTTTCCAGATCGACCGCGACCGGCAGGTCGGTGGCGGCGACGATCGCCCGGACGTTGGCCAGGGTGTCGTCCAGGGTCAGGCCGCCATCGGGGCGTCCCTGGGAAAAAGCGTAACCGGCGCTGGTGGTCGCCAGCGCCTCGAAACCCAGGCTGGCGAGTATTTTCGCCGAACCTGCATCCCACGGATTGGGGATCACAAAAGCCCCTTGGCGTTCGTGCAGGGCTCTGAACGCTTGGGCTCGAAGGGTTTGCGCATCCATTGGCAGGCTCCTGTAGGGAAACGAGTCCGCTGTCAGAGCAAGCCAAGTTGCTCGGCCGCGGGCTCTCTGTATAGCTCAGGCAGCGCCGGCAAGCCAGGCAGTCGCAGCATCAGGCGCGCATGAAAACGTTGCGCCAGTTTCGCCGCGAGCAGATTGTCGGCGGTGTGCAGGAAGATATAGGGCGTACGGCCCTCTTCGATCCACAGGGCAATTTTCTCCACCCACGGCAGCAGGAACGGATCGTTGGCCTCAAGCTGCGGATGACCGATGAAGCGCACCTGTGGAAACCGCGTGAATGCTGCCGGACGCGGGGGCACACGGGGTTTCTTCGATTGGGCGTGCAGTACTGAAGGCTCGGTCGAGGTGCAGCTGAACAACGCACGGGGATCGAGACAAATGCGCTCGACACCGCGATCGAGCAACAGGCGATTGAGCTCGCGCTCGCTATCACCCTTGGCGAAAAAGTCGTCATGCCTCACTTCTACGGCCAGCGGTCGTTGCAGGCCATCGATAAAGCCGGCCAGTTCGGGCAAGCGTTGTGGCGTGAAGCTTTTCGACAACTGCAACCACAGTGGCGAAACCCGCTCACCGAGGGGTCTGAGCAGTTGGGTGAAGGTCTCGGCGGCGGTCAGTTGATCGCGCAAGTCACCGCCGTGGCTGATGTCACCGGGAAATTTGGCGGTGAAGCGAAAATGCTCGGGCATGGTTTCTGCCCAGCGCTGCACCGTGCTCGCAGCCGGGCTCGCATAGAAGGTTGTATTGCCTTCGACGGCGTTGAATACCTGGGAATACAGATCGAGAAATTCCGCGGGCCTGGCATCTGCTGGATACAAATAATCGCGCCAGGCGCTTTCACTCCAGGACGGGCAACCGAGGTAGTAAGGCAGCATCAGATGTACAGATCGAGGCCCAGCACTTGCGCATCCCAATCGACGAAACTGGCAGTACTCAGATAGCTGGAGAGTGCCATTGCCACGCTTCTGCTCATCGCGCGGTGATAAAGCATGTCCTGCTGACGGGCGGGAAGATTGCTCAGCTTTTGCGCAGCGGCTTTGGCGGCACGGGCAGCCAGTTGCTCTTCAGAGGCGAACTCCAGCTCGCCTTCGATATCGACGGACTCGTCATGCACGACCTGGTCTTTGCGAGGCTTGCGCTTGATGGGGTAGGACTGAGAGGAAACGCCGTCTATACGCATAGGTGCATGCTCGGTATCAGTAATGGCAGTCTAGTGGCACCTAAGCCACATCGCAAACCGCCCAGTGATAACTAGAACACATAAAAGGCAAAAGGTTTAAAACCCGGGGTTAGAAAACGACGATTGGTTTCGTCAGGGAGATCGCCTTCGTCGGATCGCCGCCCGGAGCCGGCTCGCTCCCACAGGGATTGGCGTAAATCCTGTGGGAGCGGGCTTGCTCGCGAATGGGACGACACGGTTTCAAGGATTAACGCGCCTTAGGCGTCGCTACCTTGTCCCGCAGATAAACCGGCTGCGCCTCATCCGCCACGATCGCCTCGCCCCGCGCCCAGGCAAACCGCGCCAGGGTCAGCAAATCTTCGGCGTGGGGCAGCATGCCCGCATCCTGGCCGCTCAGGTCGACGGCGATGCGCTCGGCATAACCCCAGCCGGTGCCTGCACCGAACCATTGGCCACTGGCATCGGCCGGCAACGCGGCCGACTCCGGAGGCAATACCGCTTCGGCGCCGACCAGGCGCATCTCCCCCGCGGTTTCGCGGTAGCAGCCCCAATACACCTCGTCCATCCGCGCATCAATGGCCGCCGCGACCTGGCTGACGCCGTGTTCGCGATAGGCGCGTTGGGCCAACACCGCCAGGTTCGACACCGGCAATACCGGACGATCGAGTGCAAACGCCAGGCCTTGCACCACGCCGATGGCAATGCGCACGCCAGTGAACGCGCCCGGCCCCCGACCGAAGGCGATGGCGTCGACCGCTTGCAGGGTGGTGCCGGCATCGGCGAGCAACTGCTGGATCATCGGCAGCAGCTTCTGTGCATGCAGGCGCGGAATCACCTCGTAATGGCTCGTCACTTTGCCGTCATGCAGCAAGGCAACGGAGCAAGCTTCAGTCGCGGTGTCCAGGGCCAGCAAGGTGCTCATCGATGTATCCACAAGAGAGGTCAGAAAAAGTGCGCCAGTATAAACAACTACGGCCCGCAAGCGGGCCGTAGAAGATGAAGCGTTTTTTTAGCTCAGTGCTTCAAGCACCTTGGCGGTGATCGATTCAACCGAACCGACGCCTTCGATATGGCTGTACTTCGGCTTGCCGTTGGCAGCCGACAGCTTCTGGTAGAAGTCCACCAGCGGCTTGGTCTGCGAATGGTAGACCGACAGGCGATGACGCACGGTTTCTTCGGTGTCGTCCTTGCGCTGCACCAGCTCTTCGCCAGTGATGTCGTCCTTGCCGGCAGTTTTCGGCGGGTTGTAGACGATGTGGTAAACGCGACCGCTGGCCTCGTGAACGCGGCGACCGGCGATACGCTGCACGATCTCTTCGTCTTCAACGGCGATTTCAACCACTGCGTCCAGCTCGACACCGGCAGTCACCAGGGCTTCAGCCTGGGGAATGGTGCGCGGGAAACCGTCGAACAGGAAACCGTTGGCGCAGTCAGGCTGGGCGATACGGTCCTTGACCAGGGCGATGATCAAGTCATCGGACACCAGGCCACCGGCATCCATGATGCTCTTGGCCTTGATGCCCAGCTCGGTGCCGGCCTTGACCGCAGCACGCAGCATGTCGCCGGTGGAGATTTGCGGAATGCCGAATTTTTCGGTGATGAACTTAGCCTGAGTACCTTTACCGGCCCCGGGAGCTCCCAGCAGAATGACGCGCATCGATGTGCTCCTCAATTTTTTATTTAGATAACGTCAGATTCGCCTCGTGGGGCCAATCTCAAAAATAGGGTCGTGACCGCCCAAACGGCCAAAGGCTGCTCAAGATACACAGCAGGCTGCGCCCACACAAGCCGCCAAAAGTCGGAGAAACCGCTGTCTGTCGTGCCCCCGCAACCCGGTTCCCCAAGTCGCAACCCCATCATTAACTGTCGCCTGGCAGCACTTTTGCACCCGCCATCGAGCCGCATCCGACGCCCGCGCCGGATGCTCCAACCCCTGGCAAAAAACCTTAGCCGGTATTGCGCAAACCGGCGGCAATCCCCGCTACAGACACCAGCAACGCCTGTTCTACCGGGCTGTCCTGTGCCACATCCGGTTGCCGCGATCGTGCCAGCAACTCGGCCTGCAATAGATGAAGCGGGTCGAGGTAAGTGTTGCGCAAACGGATGAATTCAAGGGTGGCTGGGCTATGTGCCATCAGCTGTGACTGGCCGGTCAGCCCGAGAACGATGGCGCACGCCTGCGACAATAGGTCGCGTAAGTGCGCACCCAATGGCAGCAAGTCCGGTTCGACCAATCGCTCGTCGTAGGACCGGGCTATATCCGCGTCGGCCTTGGCCAGGACCATTTCCAGCATGTCGATGCGAGTGCGGAAGAACGGCCATTGCTCGCGCATCTGCGCAAGCAGTTCGCCTTCACCGCGCTCCAGCGCCTTGCTCAGTGCCGCTTCCCAGCCCAGCCAGGCCGGCAGCATCAGGCGGGTCTGGGTCCAGCCGAAGATCCACGGGATGGCCCGCAGGCTTTCGATCCCGCCGGCACGTCGCTTGGCCGGACGACTGCCCAACGGCAGGCGCCCCAGTTCCTGTTCCGGGGTGGATTGGCGGAAATACTCCACGAACTGCGGATTTTCCCGCACCACGGCGCGGTAGGCGCTGACGCCGTCGGCGGCCAGTTCGTCCATCAAGTGGCGCCACTCAGGCGTTGGCGGTGGCGGCGGCAGCAGGGTCGCTTCGAGTACCGCGGCCAGGTACAGATTGAGGTTTTGCTCGGCGATGTCCGGCAGGCCAAACTTGAAACGAATCATTTCTCCCTGCTCGGTGGTGCGGAAGCGTCCGGCGACCGAACCCGGCGGCTGCGACAGGATCGCCGCGTGGGCCGGGCCGCCGCCACGCCCCACGGTGCCACCGCGACCATGGAACAACAGCAGTTCCACTTGTTGTTCGCGGCAGATATCCACCAGCCGCTCCTGCGCCCGGTACTGCGCCCAGGCCGCCGCCGTGGTCCCTGCGTCCTTGGCCGAGTCGGAATAACCGATCATCACCTCCTGCGGTCCTTGCAGGCGCGAGCGATAGCCCGGCAGCAACAACAACTTCTCGATCACCGGGCCCGCGTTGTCGAGGTCGGCGAGGGTTTCGAACAGCGGCACCACGCGCATCGGCCGCAACACGCCGGACTCTTTGAGCAACAACTGCACCGCGAGCACATCGGAAGCGGCACCGGCCATGGAGATCACGTACGAGCCCAGCGACGCCCCTGGCGCGGCGGCGATTTCCCGGCAAGTCGCCAGCACTTCGGCGGTGTCGGCCGAGGGCGTGTAGTGGGCCGGCAGCAGGGGCCGACGGTTATTTTGTTCGCGCGTCAGGAAGCTGATGCGCTCTTCTTCGCTCCAGTCTTCATAGCGACCCAAGCCAAGGTAATCGGTGATTTCGGTCATCGCCGCAGTATGGCGCGACGAGTCCTGGCGCACATCGAGGCGCACCAGGAACAGGCCGAACGTCACGGCCCGGCGCAGGCAATCGAGCAACGGACCGTCGGCGATCACGCCCATGCCGCACTCATGCAGCGAGTGATAGCACAGCTCCAGCGGATCGAGCAGGTCGCGATTGTTTTGCAACACATCGGCGGGTGCCGGCGTCGGCGTCGACAACGCGGTGTGCGCCCAGTTTCTGGTCGCGCGCAGGCGTTCGCGCAGCTGTTTGAGCACCGCGCGGTAGGGTTCGGCGCTGTCGCCTGCCTTGGCCTTCAATTCTTCACTGGCCTGCTGCATCGACAACTCGGCCGCCAGGTGATCGACATCGCGCAGGTACAAGTCAGCCGCCATCCAGCGCGCCAGCAACAGTACTTCGCGGGTCACCGCCGCCGTCACGTTCGGGTTGCCATCGCGGTCGCCGCCCATCCACGAGGCAAAGCGAATCGGTGCGGCTTCCAGAGGCAAGCGCAGGCCGGTGGCGGCGTGCAGGGCCTGGTCGGCCTTGCGCAGGTAATTGGGGATCGCTTGCCACAGCGAGTGTTCGATCACCGCGAAGCCCCATTTGGCTTCGTCGACGGGCGTCGGCCGCGTGCGGCGGATTTCTTCGGTGTGCCAGGCTTCGGCGATCAGGCGCTGTAACCTCGACTTGATCTGCTCACGCTCGGCGCTGGTCAGGTCGCGATGGTCCAGGGCTGCCAGTTGCGCGGCGATGGCGTCGTATTTCTGAATCAACGTACGGCGCGCGACTTCGGTCGGGTGTGCGGTCAGCACCAGCTCGATTTCAAGTCGACCCAGTTGCCGGGCCAGGGACTCGGCGCCATGACCTTCGGCGCGCAGGCGGGCGAGCAACTCCGGCAATACCCGCGCCTCGAATGGTGCCGGCTGGGACTCTTCGCGACGGTGGATCAGCTGGTACTGCTCGGCGATGTTGGCCAGGTTGAGAAACTGGTTGAAGGCCCGCGCCACCGGGAGCAATTCGTCTTCCGTCAACTGATTGAGGCTGGCGCTCAGTTCGGCATCCATGGAGCCGCGACGGTCAGCCTTGGCGCCCTTGCGGATCTGTTCGATCTTGTCGAGAAAGCCGTCCCCGTACTGTTCACGAATGGTGTTGCCCAACAACTCACCCAGCAGGTGAACGTCTTCGCGCAAGCGTGCATCAATATCGGTCATCAACAGTTCTCCAGCGAAAAATCCGGTCGACCAGGAACCTTAAGAGTGCCGCTCCAGACCGGTTCTTACAAGCAAGACGACGAAGGGCCTGTAAACCTTTGGCGTTGAAGCTAGTCTCAACAGTACGCCGTACAACGGCTGTCGCCGGCGCCTGCCGGACATTCCCCGCCTGCAATGAGCAGGAGCGCAATGAGGTCATTATGAAAATCCGCGAGCTTGCCAACCACTGGGAAGAAAACGCCAAAGGTCGCCTGACCGACACAGGCTATTCGATTCATCTGGACGTGGAGGCTGCCGCACGGCTTGCGGCGATCATCGAGATGTACCCCAAGCGGCATCCCGAAGAACTGTTGGGCGAACTGATCGGGGCTGCCCTGGAAGAACTGGAAAAAAGCTTTCCCTATGTGAAAGGTACGACCGTCGTAGCCACTGACGAAGAAGGCGACCCGCTGTACGAAGACATCGGCCCGACCCCACGTTTTCTCGCCTTGTCCCGTCGTCATCTGCACGATTTGTCGGCCGGGGGCGACAAACAGAAACACTGATTTTTCCCCCTATCTTCCCTTCTGAAAAACGCTGTTCGCGCCCCCTTCGAGGGGCGTGAACATGCATGCTTATCCCCACAATCCTCGGTATAGAGCCCCGCCCACTTCGTCGAAGTTTTTTTCGGTAGCAGGCTAATTTCTCTGAACTTTCAAAAAACGCCTCGGGTCAACCCAGTAACCACGCCTGGGACGGCCGTATCAAAACGCCCCCAAAACGGTAGCTTTCGGCTCCTTGCCCAGGATGGATGTTCACGTTGCTCAGGAGTTAGCCCAATGGAGTTGAAATCAATGAAAACCCGAACTGGCAAATCCTCTTCCCTGCACGGTCTGAAAATGGCGGCACTGGCGATCGGTGGCAGTCTCGTACTGGCCGGTTGCGCCGGTAACCCGCCTACCGAGCAATTCGCCGTCACCGAGTCAGCGGTCAACAGCGCCGTCAGCGCCGGCGGTACCGAATTCGCCGCCGTGGAAATGAAAGCTGCACAGGACAAGCTCAAGCAAGCCGAAATTGCCATGCACGACAAGCAGTACGATCAAGCCAGGACCCTGGCCGAACAGGCTGAGTGGGACGCTCGCGTAGCCGAGCGCAAAGCCCAGGCGATGAAAGCCGAACAGTCTGTGAAGGACTCTCAGAAAGGGGTTCAGGAACTGCGTCAGGAAAGCCAGCGCACCGTTCAGTAACGGCGCGGCGCGACGTATTTCTTAATCGATTGAAAGGACTAAACCATGAATTGCAAACACATGATGATCCCTGCCCTGCTGGCCGCAAGCGTCGCCCTGGCTGCGTGCTCCACGCCACCGAACCCTAGCCTTGAACAGGCCCGCACCAATTATTCAGGGCTGCAGGCCAACCCGCAGGCGAGCAAAGTCGCGGCGCTGGAAACCAAGGAAGCCAGTGATTATCTGGACAAGGCCGATAAAGCCTATCTGGACAAGGAAGATGCGGCCAAGGTCGATCAGTTGGCCTACCTGACCAATCAGCGCGTCGAAGTGGCGAAACAGACCATCGCTCTGCGTACCGCCGAAGCCAACCTGAAAAATGCTTCCGCGCAACGGGCCCAGGCCCGCCTGGACGCCCGCGACCAGCAGATCAAGCAGTTGCAGGACAGCCTCAACGCCAAGCAGACCGATCGCGGCACGCTGGTGACCTTCGGTGATGTGCTGTTCGCCACCGACAAGGCCGAGCTGAAATCCAATGGTCTGGTGAACATCAACAAATTGGCGCAGTACCTGCGGGACAATCCGGATCGCAAAGTGATTGTCGAGGGCTACACCGACAGCACCGGTACCACCTCGCATAACCAGTCACTGTCGGAACGTCGCGCCAGCTCCGTGCGCACGGCGCTGGTGAAGATGGGCGTCGATCCGACCCGCATCGTCGCCCAGGGCTATGGCAAGGAGTATCCCGTAGCGGATAACACCAGCGTCTCGGGTCGGGCCCAGAACCGTCGGGTGGAAGTGACTATTTCCAATGACAACCAGCCGGTGATTCCACGTTCGGCGGTGAGTGCCAACACCCAATAATTGGCAATAACGCAAAACCAATGTGGGAGCGAGCAAGTCGAATCGTCGCACCGCCGCTCCCACATTTTATTTGTGTTTACTGCTCCAGCTTCTGCGGCGTTTCCTGCCCCATGCAACGCACGGCCTTTTTCTTGTTGTTGATCAACACGCCGGTCAATCCTTTCTGCTCGGTATCGAACAATACCAGCACACCATCGATGCACTGCGCCACCTGCGCCGCCGGCTCCAGGGAGACTTTGTAGTCTTCGCCCGGCACGGTCTTGAGCATGGTGAATTCGTTGAGCAGCAACGCATCCTCTGGCTTGGCGAAGTGCAGGTAGCCGTACCACCACAGGGCGGCGACGGTGCCGAGGATGCTGCAGATACCGGTGATGATCAGCGGGATGGCGTTGCGTTCTTCACTCATTGCGGGCTCTCTGGTGGTTCATTTTCTGAATTCGGTGGCGCCGGGTAATTGGGGATTTCACCCAGGCGGCGCAGGCCGTTGAAATGCTGCGGGTCATCGAGATAACGCAACATGACCTTGCGCCAGACCGGGTCGGCGAATGTCTGCACATGACCGCCACGGGTCAATTGCAGCACCCTTGGCGGCGGCGCAGCTTGATACAGTCGGATCCCGTTGGAAAGAGGCACGAGCGGATCGTCGATGCTGTGGTAGATCAGTTTCGGCACGCCATTGAGTTGCGCCATGGAGTTGATCGCGCTGTCGCCATCGGGCACCAACCAGGACAGCGGCACCTGGAACGCCCAGAACACCCATGAATTGCTCAGCGCATAGCGGCCGACGCTACGGTAACTGGCGGGCACGCCATCGAGCACAAGGGCCTTGAGCTGCTTTTGCCGCTCGGGGTGTTGCACCAGGTAGTGGACGGCCATCGACCCACCGAGGCTTTGGCCGAGCAGGATCAGTGGCTTGCCCTTGACCTCGGGGGCCTGGTCGAGCCATTTGAACGCGGCGTCGATGTCCTGGTAGATCGCCGGCAGGCTCGGCTCGCCCTCGGATAAACCATAGCCGCGATAGTCCACCAGCAGTACCTGGTAACCCTCCTTGGGCAACCACCAGCTCCCGCCCAGGTGCATGGGCAGGTTGCCGCCGTTGCCGTGCAGGTGCAGGACGGTGCCTTTGACCTCGACCCCCTTTTTCGCCGGCAGCCACCAGGCGTTCAGCTTGAGACCGTCGGCGGTGGTCAGGGTGACCTCGCGGTATTCGAGCTTGGCTTTTTCCGGGGTGAACAGCTGGCCGGGTTCGGGGTAGAACAGCAAGGAACTGCAACCGCTGAGGACCAGGAGAAGGCAGAAGATGCCGAGGATTCTCATCCGTTGAAACCTCGCGATATATGTGAATATCTGACCCTGCAGGAGCTGGCTTGCCAGCGAACGCCGTAACGCGGTTTACCTGCCGCACCGCGTTATCGTTCTTCGCTGGCAAGCCAGCTCCTACAGAAGGTGTCGTGATTACAGGATATTGGAGTAATCCGCCTCGATCCGGTCCAGGCTCAGGTGGTTGAGGAAGTTGGAGAAGCACATCCACGCCGACAACGCGTTCATGTCGCGAAACTGTTCCGGCAGGTACTTGGGCGGCACCACCAGCCCCTCGTCCACCAACAGGCGCAAGGTGCGCATGTCTTCCAGGGTGGTCTTGCCACAGAACAGCAGCGGTATCTGCTCCAGCTTGCCTTTGCGCACCGCCAGCTGAATGTAGTTGTAAATCATGATAAAGCCCTTGAGGTAGGACAAGTCTTTGGTAAAGGGCAGACCTGTCGGCACCGAGCCGCGGAAAACGCGACTGGCGTTGCTGTAGCTCTCGGGCATTTCGAAACCCTGTTCGCGGAAGAACTCGAACACCTGCAGGAAGTCGGCGCCCTCCTCCACCATGTGAATCGCCCGCGTGCGGTTGGTCAGTTTGCGCAGGCGACTCGGGTACGAGGCGAAGGTGATGATTTCCATCAGGATCGCCAGGCCTTCCTGGGTCACCGTTGACGAGGGTGGACCTTTGGCCAGGAAGGTGCAGATCGGCTGGTTCAGGCCGTTGAGGGTGGTGCCGACGTGCACCAGCCCTTCGTGGACTTCCAGGGCGCGCACATCGCGCTGGTTGAACATCGCATCGGAGCGGATCTTGATGTAGTCGGCGCCGGCTGCCGCATCGGCGACGATCCCGTCGGACTCGAACACCCGGATGGTTTCCTCTGCCTCGCCAAACACCTTGTTCAAGCGATGCTGCAACAGGTCGACGGCATCCTTGGCCGTCAGCGTCTTCGGTTCATCTTTCAGATCGCCACGACCGTCGATGTTGTTCAGGTATTCGGACAGCATCATGCCCAGGTCGGACAGCGTCGGGTCGCCAGCGTGGAACGCATCGGACGCAGCGCCGTACAACTCCTGGGAAATCAGGCCGAAATCCTCGGTGCCGCGCGCTTCGAGCATGCGCACCACCATGCGGTATTCCTTGCACATGCGGCGCATGATCTGCCCGACCGGGTTGAACTGGCCAAGCTGGCGGGTGATGTCGCGCTCGATGTTCTGGAATTCCAGCTTCACCTTGCTGGAATCGAAGGCCAACGGACGGTTGAGGTAGTAGTCGCGGTCCACCGCCGGCATCTCCTTGCCCTTGGCCTTGAGGAAGCCCTTGCGGATGCTGTCGTCCCATTTGACCGCATCGAGGACGCGAATCGGCGTCTGCGCCAGCACAATGCGATCGGACAAAATGCGTATCGACTGCTGGTAATCGTCCACCCGAAACTCCTGTAGAAATCTGCTGTGCTGGGTTACTTGGCTTTGACCTGGCGCTGGTAACGCACCACTTCGACGAACACATCGGAATTGGCCGGGTCGTCGAGGTAGGCGGACACTTGGTCCACGGGGCTGTTGATCAACACGCCATCGCCGTCGTCGGTCTGGAAGCTCTCGCCGCTCAAGGCCTTCTGTCCCAGAGCCTGGTTGATCTGTTCAAGGTCGAGGTTATACACCACCAGTTCATGCTGGTCGGTGAGTTCAAACCCGCCGATGGTGAAATGCCCGCCGAACTTCGCCGGCACTTTCGCCGATAGATACCAGCGGCTGCCGTGGCGTGACACGGTGAAAGGATAGGCTTCGCGCTCCTTTGGTTTGGCCTTGAAGTAACTCACGGCCTGATAGCGATTGTTGCCGATGCGCGTCAGCTCCAGGTTGACCGGCTCACCCCAGGCATTGGTGCTGGTCCATTTGCCAAGCAAGCCCTTGGGCACAGGCTCGCGCGTAGGCAGCGGCTCCTTGAAGGTCACCAGGCAGCCACTGAGCAACAGGAACGACAAGGCGACCACTACGACGCGCCAGACTCTCATTCAACACTCCCTTTTGGAACGCACGCCTACCTAATGTGGGAGCGGGCTTGCTCGCGAATGCGCAGTTTCAGTCGACATAGACGTTGAATGTGCAACCGCATTCGCGAGCAAGCCCGCTCCCACAAGGGATTAAACCGACGCCAGCACTAAATGCATGTAACGCGTCAGGATACCGAGCATTTCCTCTTCGGCGACCGGTTCGGCGTCGTTGAGCAGGCCCTGATATTCCATCCGTCCGATTATCGCCGTCAACACTTTGGCATCCTGTTGCGGTTCGCGGGAGCCCAGCACCTGGAAAAGCTGGCAGGAACCCTGCAGCAGGATCTGTTGATGGGAGCGCACCAACTCGGCCAGGCGCGGGTTCAACAGCGCTTCCTGGCGGAACGCCTGCTCGGCCATCAAATGCTCACGACGGGTCACCAACTGCCGATGAACATACTCTGTCATCAACCGTGCAATATCGTCCGCCAGCTTTGAACGCGCCTGTGGACTGCCGTCGCCGCTGGCGATCATATCGCGCAGCAGGCCCTCGTTGTTCACCCACAGCTTGGCCATGTAGGCCGCGCTGCGCTCCACGTATTGGGCGAAGGTATCGGTGAGCAGGTCATCGATATCCTTGAAGTAGTAAGTGGTCGCCGATAACGGCACTTGAGCCTCGGCAGCCACTGCACGATGGCGCACGGCCCGTACGCCATCACGCACGACGATGCGCATCGCGGCATCGAGAATGTCCTGTCGACGCTGCTCGCTGCCCTGTCGGCTGGCCTTGCGGCCCTGGTACTGAACACTTTCAGCGACCGCAGTGGCGATACCCGCTGCACCTTCTTGAGCTATTGCAGAGTTCACGACAGGTATTCCTCTCTACTTCAAAAGTAACTATTTGATACGTTTGTACCAGACAGGCAATAAAAAGCCGCCTATTTCAGGCGGCTTTTTAATTGAAACACTTACGCTTGCGGCCGCATGTGCGGGAACAGGATCACGTCGCGGATCGACGGGGAGTTGGTCAGCAGCATCACCAGGCGGTCGATGCCGATGCCTTCGCCCGCCGTCGGCGGCATGCCGTACTCCAGCGCGCGAACGAAGTCGGCGTCGTAATGCATGGCTTCGTCGTCGCCCGCGTCCTTGTCGGCCACCTGGGCCATGAAACGCTCGGCCTGGTCTTCCGCGTCGTTCAACTCGGAGTAGGCGTTGGCGATTTCACGACCACCGATGAACAGCTCGAAGCGGTCGGTGACGTTCGGGTTCTCGTCGTTGCGACGGGCCAGCGGCGATACTTCGAACGGATACTGGGTGATGAAGTGTGGCTGCTCCAGTTTGTGCTCGACCAGCTCTTCGAAAATCATCACCTGCAGTTTGCCCAGGCCTTCGAAGCCCAGCACCTTGGCGCCGGCCTTCTTGGCGATAGCGCGTGCCTTGTCGATGTCGTTCAGGTCGTCGGCGGTCAGCTCAGGGTTGTACTTGAGGATCGAGTCGAAGACCGACAGGCGCACGAACGGTTCGCCGAAGTGGAACACCTTGTCGCCGTACGGTACGTCGGTGCTGCCCAGGACCAGCTGTGCCAGTTCACGGAACAGTTCTTCGGTCAGGTCCATGTTGTCTTCGTAGTCGGCGTAGGCCTGGTAGAACTCCAACATGGTGAATTCAGGGTTGTGACGAGTCGACACACCTTCGTTACGGAAGTTGCGGTTGATCTCGAACACTTTCTCGAAACCGCCAACTACCAAGCGCTTGAGGTACAGCTCTGGCGCGATACGCAGGAACATTTCCATGTCCAGCGCATTGTGGTGGGTTTCGAACGGCTTGGCTGCCGCGCCGCCCGGAATGGTCTGCAGCATCGGCGTTTCCACTTCAAGGAAGTCACGCTTCATCAGGAAGCTGCGGATGTGGGCGATGACTTGCGAACGCACGCGGAACGTCTGGCGCACGTCTTCGTTGACGATCAGGTCAACGTAACGCTGGCGATAGCGCTGCTCGGTGTCGGTCAGGCCGTGGTGCTTGTCCGGCAGCGGGCGCAGGGACTTGGTCAGCAGGCGCACGTTGGTCATTTCAACGTACAGGTCGCCCTTGCCGGAACGGGCCAGGGTGCCTTCGGCTGCGATGATGTCGCCCATGTCCCAGGTTTTCACCGCGGCCAGGGTGTCTTCGGACAGGGTCTTGCGGTTGACGTAGACCTGGATGCGACCGGTCATGTCCTGGATCACCATGAACGAGCCACGGTTGAGCATGATGCGACCGGCAACCTTGACCGGGATTGCAGCCTCTGCCAGCTCTTCCTTGGTCTTGTCCGCGTACTGTTTCTGCAAGTCATTGCAGTAGTTTTCGCGGCGGAAGTCGTTCGGGAAGGCATTGCCCTTGGCGCGCTCGGCAGCAAGCTTTTCCTTGCGCAGGGCGATCAGGGAGTTTTCTTCCTGTTGCAGGGCTTGCGGGTCGAGTTCTAGGTCGCTCATGTCTTTAAATATTCCATCACGGGTTCGTTGCCCCCGGCCTGCGGCCGGGGATCGCCAGCAAGCCGGCTCCTACAAGGGATCGAGACCGATCCCGTATTGCATGTCTTACAGCCCTGATTTCAGGCTGGCTTCCAGGTATTCGTCGATATCGCCGTCGAGTACCTTGTCGCAGTCGCTGCGTTCGATGTTGGTCCGCAGGTCCTTGATGCGCGAGGCATCGAGAACGTACGAACGGATCTGGTGACCCCAGCCGATGTCCGACTTGGTGTCTTCCAGAGCCTGCGACGCGGCGTTGCGTTTCTGCATTTCCTGCTCGTACAACTTGGCCCGCAGCATTTTCATGGCGGTGTCCTTGTTGGCGTGCTGGGAGCGTTCGTTCTGGCAGCTGACCACGGTGTTGGTCGGTACGTGGGTGATACGTACGGCCGAGTCGGTGGTGTTTACGTGCTGACCACCGGCACCGGAGGAACGATAGGTGTCGATCCGCAGGTCTGCCGGGTTGATCTCGATTTCCACCTTGTCATCGATCTCGGGTGAAACGAACACCGCGGAGAAAGAGGTATGGCGACGGTTGCCGGAGTCGAACGGGCTTTTACGCACCAGGCGGTGCACGCCGATTTCGGTACGCAGCCAGCCAAAGGCGTATTCACCCTTGATGTGCACGGTGGCGCCCTTGATCCCGGCGACTTCACCGGCCGACAGCTCCATGATGGTCGCGTCGAAACCGCGTTTATCGGCCCAGCGCAGGTACATGCGCAGCAGAATGTTGGCCCAGTCCTGGGCTTCGGTGCCGCCGGAACCGGCCTGGATGTCCAGGTAAGCGTTGTTCGGGTCCATTTCGTGGCTGAACATGCGTCGGAATTCCAGCTTGGCCAGGCTTTCTTCGAGACGGGCCAGCTCGGCGACGACATCGCCCACTGCGCCTTCGTCGTTTTCTTCGACGGCCATGTCCAGCAGGTCGCGGCAATCGGCCAGACCCGTGTTCAATTCGTCCAGGGTATCGACGATCTGCGCCAGCGCAGAACGCTCGCGGCCCAGCTCCTGGGCGTACTCAGGCTTGTTCCAGACACTCGGATCTTCAAGCTCGCGATTGACCTCGGTCAGACGCTCATGCTTTTGATCGTAGTCAAAGATACCCCCGAATGGTTTCGGAGCGCTCGGACAGGTCCTTGATGGTGTTAAGGATCGGGTTGATTTCCATGGCGGGCAGCACTCGTTGGCGAACTTTTGAAAGCCGGCGAGTATACCGTAATCAGGCTGTCACGGCAGCCCGCCTGGCGGTCAGCTCTCGAAATCAGTCGTTCTGCTTGGCCGTAGGCCCGGAAACCCCCCAGGTTTAGACATTTCGGTGCTGCGCATATAGCAACTTACACGACCAAACTAAACGCAATTTCACAAAATGCTGAAAGCATCTAACAACTTTGTAGGAATTAACTTTCACTAGAAAGGGAGAAGGACTACGAAGTTAGCAATTGCGCAACCAGATCATTTCAAACTATAAATAAACCTGCATCGAGCTCGATCGTTAAGCACTTTGCAATGGCAACACCAATATCTAACCTACATTCTAGAAAAGGATTTATCTTATGGATAATGAATACATCTCTGAGTTCGGCGAGATTATTGCTGTAGATTCGCAAAGAAGTTCATATGACCACCCACAAACGAGCTTGGGAGGAAGCTGCGGTGGGCAAGGTGGTGGTTGCGGCGGATGTGGTGGTGGCGGTTGCAGTGGTGGCAATGGCGGAAGTGGAGGCAGCGGTAACGCCGGCGCACCAGAACGCAATTAACAACCAAAGCTAGAAACTAGCCCCCCTCCAAAGTCGTTACTCTTGGAAAAAGAGTAACGACCTAAATTCGAAGGAATGATATGTACTTCATAAGGCCTTTCGGGCTCACCGACGGCGTTGGTGGCACATTACTAATCGCCCCACATACTTCAATACGCGTAACAGACAAAAACATGATTCGCTTCTTAACAGAGCTTACTGGAGATCGAGCCCAGTACTTTCAAAAAGAAGAGTTCAGCGCAGCTTTACGAACCGGAGATATCGACCAGGAAAAGGGAGTGAAATTTCTACAGCAAACAGGAATATTAGAAATAGCCTCTGAACACACAAACGAAAACACTCCATTTTCACAATGCGTACTAATCAGCGATCTAAGCTCAATATCAACATTTGAATCCTCCCTAAGAGCGGATGGCGTAAATCTAGTTACATCATGCACACCCAACAACATCCCCCCAGACGCATTAAAAGACAGCTCATTATTTATTATTTTCCTGGAGAACTATTCATCTCCAATCATACGAGATCTATACAATAAATGCTCCACACTTAAAAATATCGGATTCATTCAGGCGTACTATTTTTGCCACAATTTTAAAATTGACGGACTCTTCATGCCATCCATTGGGAGCCCATGTCATTTTTGCCACGTTGACAGATGGCGAAGCCGAGAGCAACGAAGCTTCGGCAACAACAAAAACTCCTGGCACCAAGTGATCGAACTATTAAGTAGTTACGAAAAAGCGATACCTCCAAGCATTCCCATAACAGATTGCGACCGGATGTTTTCGGCTCAGGTTCTGCGCCGACGAATTCAGCAATTAGTAGGAATACCTATCAATCGGGTACACCTCGACAATTTTATATCAGCCATAAGCACTGATCTAATTAACTGCAACGTATCAAGTGAACCCATCGCTCACTGGCACAGCTGTAGCTGCATGAAAGGAGTGTGGTAACCATGGAAAAACCTATTGAGATTTCACCATTTGAGATCGGACGCTTCACTGACCCTGAAACGTACAACCAAGTAATAGAATTTCATTCAAAAAGCAATTATTCGCTGATACCAGGAATTACCAACAGATGCTACTTATCGAGCGCTCCGGACAAAATCCTATCGGAAATGGTCGAGTCAGAGCTATCCATATGGCCAAGCATTAAATCATCAGTCCAATTAACCGGAAAAAGAACATCTATACTCAGAGACGAATCAGCAGAGTTTTTTGACGATACACAAACGCTTGAGTTTTCGGTAATTGACAAACTGTTAATAGAAAGCTTTAGCGCAAGAAATAGCGAAAGCAGAAAGCGTCCTTATCCTTCTGGCGGAGGGCTCTACCCAATTGATGTGTTTGTTTGTCGAGTTTCTGAAAAAATAAGTGACTGGCCAACAGGAGATAGTATTTTACACCTCCTTCCGCTATCCAAACAATTAGAGTCAATGACCGCCCACTCCCCTGAGAATATTCTTAGCGATCTTTCGGGCGGCGACTCTGGACTTCTTGGGCGGCCACATTTCGCATTAGTTTATGCAATTTTCTTTGAACGAGCCATCTTCAAATATCGTACGAGAGGCTACCGTCTTGCTTTAATGGAAGCTGGCTCCATGTATCAAACAGCAGATCTAAACGCAAAAATTCTTGGCCTTCGAAGCCGACCTTGGGCAGGTTTCACTGATTTTCAAGTTGCCAAAACCATCGGTATTGATATGAGAAGCATGGCACCTTTAGTCGTGCAATTTTTTGGAAATGCGAGTAATTAAAATGATAAATTTAGCTCAACCAATCGGATCGATTTGGCCTTCCAACCTTATGCTTACCCCACAGATAGCACGCGAACTTCCAGCACTTGCTCAAGCCTTTGATCATCATAGAGTCGCTCCAACAAGTGCTGTAGGCACTTCACGAGAGGCACTTTGTGGAACTATTGGCGAATTCATGGAACGCCGCCACTTTTACAACGAAGTCACCCCTGAAAAGCTGCTTAGATTAGCTGATATGATGCCCATTGAAGCAGTACAGACTTATACTGCAGCGCTAACGCAAACCACACAAGAAAAACTCAGACCGTCAATAGAGTCGCATCAATTCTCATGCAACCGAGTGTTCAATCTATTTTCCCATGCCATGAGTTATGCTCCCACAGTTTTTATCTCACTATCGAACCATGCCCTACAGGAAGATATCAAGTATCTACCTAACAGAGACACGACAGGATGCGCCGCGCACATAAATCTTAACTCTGCCCTTGATGGTGCGTTAAAAGAACTCATCGAAAGACAGTGCCTGCTTCGGTATTGGATAACCAAACAGGTACCCCAAGAGATAATTATAACCAACGAACTGCAGGGCCTGAAAACCGACACCAGAACTCTAATAAATAAACTTCAGCAGTCCGGCTCACTAAAGCTATACGACATTACGATACCCGGCTTTCCAGGCTTCGCAGTAATAAGCATATATGGCGCAGATGACAACTCACTAACCGTGCAATATTGCACCGGCCTTAGTTATGGATATTCTGCAGAATCGGCAATAGAAAAATCAATAACAGAACTATGGCAAAGTTTTGCTTTTTTGCATTACTTCAAGATTGGCGGATATGATATTACCGATATCGACGACAGTTATCACCGTCACTTCTGGAAAAGCAACAAAAGAGACACCTACACGCTCATGACAAAAGAAACTCCACTTCATGTAATTTCACTCAAGGATTTCCTAGACAAACCAAAAATCACTAGATACGAGCTAGAATCACACCTTAAAACAATCACAAACAATGTATTTGTTTATGCTCGAAGTGAGTCACTTATCAGGGGCTTAGTTTGGCTCGTTCGAGTTTTCAGCCCAGCCCTCTTCATACACATGGATTGTTCCAGCCCATTGAATTTCGAAAATGCAATTTCTTCCGAATTCCCGAAAACATATGAAGATCGCAAACTGAGCATGGTTCCCTTTCCGTAGTCCACATCAAATCATACGCAAGGAGACACAAATTGAGAATTTGGATAGTCAACACCAGCACGCTAAGTCGTTTGTTTATCCTCGAACAACTCCGAGAGCCGCTTTCCCTCTTCTGGTCTCTGATAGCCCCGCCACTTCTATTCGTGTTTCTTAACCTCGACTCCCTCAACAACGACAACCTTTCATCTGAGTGGTACATCGCACAAGCGTCTTGGTATCTGAGCTATTTAGCTCTCTCCGTCTCTTTGTTTGGATTTTCCTTGTATCTTGTGGGTAGACGTGAAAGTGGCTTTATGAAAACTTTCATTCAGGGCAAAAAAGCAAAAACAATTTTTCTAGTATCACAAATAAATGCATCTATTATACTTTCAATTCTCTATTTTATTATCTTTACAACCTTAACAACAACTATTTTCGGAACAAACCCAACAACAGCCCTGAAGAGCTTCTCACTACCTTTTGCACTCATAATGATTTTATTTGCATGGAGCACAATGATTATTTCTGTACTACCAATAACTTTTTCAAATGCAAACTCTGGCATATCAATAATCTTCATGACAATGCTGATATTCAGCGTTGCTAGTTTAAAGTCAGATACGCCGACACTTACTTATCTTAACTTATTCAACCCACTATCAATTGCCACTCGATTTATGTCTGGCAACGGTGTATTTGCACCTGAGTCAATCGGCACAATACTCTTCCTGATCGCCCTAGGTGGAGTCGGTACCACTTTCATGAGAACAAACCCCGTATGGAACAGACAATGACAAACACCTTAATCAATGGTGAAAACCTCACATTCAAATACGCCGAAAATAGCGTCCTAAATAATATTTCGTTTTCTTTTCAACGCGGCTGCATTATTGGAGTATTAGGAGAAAATGGAGCAGGCAAGACCACATTGTTCGATTTGATAAGCGGACACCTGAGACCAACAAGTGGCAATCTACTGGTCAGCATCAAGGCAGATGAGATCGCCTATTTGCCACAAGTTGTTACTCTCCCCCCTGCTTTACGCATCAAAGAAGTATTAGAAATGATGTCCTCTTTTCAGGGGATTAGTAAACTTCAGGCATCTTTAAGTTTGACTCGCTTATGGCCGAAACACATGCTGCGCCGCTACGAAGAAATAAAGAATCATCGAACAGGAATATGTAGTTTTGGCGAGAAGCGTTGGTTCGCGACAGCAGCAATGCTAGCGATTTGTAAAAAAAATCTATTCATCCTGGATGAGCCGACAGCAGGCGTGGATGTTCAGTATCGCTATCTTATCTGGAAACTTATAAATAAGATGAAGGACTCCGGATGTACCATTATCGTTTCCTCGCACATCCTAGAAGAAATAGGTGAAAATACTGACTACTTTTATTTCCTCCAAAAATCTGGCATGCATAGATTTAATAGCATGCAAAATTTCCTGGACCTATTCAACTCAACCACTGCAGACGAAGCGTTCATCAAGGCGACAGTACTTGAGGAACGCTGACACTTTAATTACTTACCAAATAATAAGGAGCAAGTATGAACAGAGTTCGTCATCTTGAGCATCGGGTATTTTCCGGATTGAAATTTTCTGAAAAAAAAATATCGAACTGGAGTTTTTTTTCATGCAGATTCATCAAGTGCTTTTTTTCTGGCGCGAAATTAAGCAAGTGCCAGTTCGACTCTTGTGAATTCACTGAGTGCGATACTAGCAATGTGATACTTGGCAATTCACAGTTCGTTGATGCGAGCTTCAATGAGTGCAAATCACTTGGTCTCGACTGGACTAATGCTGCCTCCCCATTAAAACTATCCTTCAACAAATGCCGGCTTGACTACAACATTTTTACCAACCGCAACCTCGTAGAAACCCAGTTTATACAGTGCATGCTTCGAGATACTTTTTTCCAAAAATGCAATCTCGCTCGCTCATCGTTTTATGGAAGCGACCTCACACACACACACTTTGAAGAGTGCAAACTTAACTATACCGACATGACCGACGTCTTGAACTTTAACATTGCTCCGGAAAATAATGATATTACTAACGCAATTATATCGATAGATAGCGCACTGATGCTTTTACGCAAATATCATTTGACGATAAAGTAGTAAGGGTCAAACAGGTGCGGCTCCATGCCAGCTCTGTCGCCCCTACTCATCGTCTTGTACTTGGCTGATTTGCCCATGAGCTATGCAACCAGCTCATGTGACCAGTTCAAAACTAGACTGACCACAGAGCCGCTTTTAGCTAGAAACCGATTTTTGGAGCCTGGGTTTCAGAGCTTGTTGGACGCTCAGAAGATAACGCTGCTTGCTTCAAAAGGAAGTTACTCGATCCCCACCTGATTGCGCCCATTGTTCTTCGCCAGGTACAGCCCCTTGTCCGCCGCCGAGATTAATTCTCGGCAATTGCTGCCTGCTGTCGGGGTGATGGTCGACAGGCCGATGCTGATGGTCAGGCTCGATCCTTCGGTCGGGGCAATATGCGGAATCTTCAGCGCCGCGACGGTCATGCGCAGTTTTTCCGCCACCAGTCGCGCCCCGCCCTGGGAGGTGTTGGGCAGCACCAGGGCGAATTCTTCGCCGCCGTAGCGGGCCGGCAGGTCGGAAGGCCGGGCGCTGGCGTCGCGGATCGCCGTGGCGACCTGGCGCAGGGCTTCGTCGCCTTCCAGGTGGCCGAAGGTGTCGTTGTAGGTCTTGAAGTAGTCCACATCGATCATCAGCAACGACAATTGACTCTGCTCACGCAGCGAGCGGCGCCATTCAAGCTCCAGGTACTCGTCGAAATGCCGACGGTTCGACAGCCCGGTCAGGCCGTCGGAGTTCATCAGCCGTTGCAGCACCAGGTTGGTGTCGAGCAACTGCTGCTGGCTGACCCGCAAGGCGCGGTACGCCGCATCCCGCTGCAGCAGCGTCATGTAGGAACGCGAGTGATAGCGGATGCGCGCGACCAGCTCGATGTTGTCCGGCAGCTTGACCAGATAGTCGTTGGCCCCGGCTGCGAACGCCGCGCTCTTGATCAGCGGGTCTTCCTTGGTCGACAGGACGATGATCGGAATGTCCTTGGTCGCCGGGTGTTTGCGGTATTCGCGCACCAGGCTCAGGCCGTCGAGCCCAGGCATGACCAGATCCTGCAGGATCACTGTCGGCTTGATGCGCACGGCATGGGCAATGGCCTGGTGCGGGTCGGCGCAGAAGTGGAAGTCGATGTTTTCTTCGTTCGCCAACCCGCGTCGTACTGCCTCGCCGATCATGGCCTGATCGTCCACCAACAGCACCATGGCGGCATTTTCGTCAGTCTTGAAGTCGTCGAGCTGTAAATCATTCATGTGCGTTCACCTGAAACTACTTGGGCCAGGATTGCTGTTGAGAGGGTCATTTGGGAAAAAGCTCCAGCAAACGAGGCGCTATCTTTTCCAGCGGGCGTATTTCCACGGCGGCATCGATGGCCGCAGCCGCCTTGGGCATGCCGTACACCGCACTGCTCTGCTGGTCCTGCGCGATGGTCAGGTAGCCCTGCTGGCGCATGAGTTTAAGCCCTTGCGCCCCATCTCGCCCCATGCCGGTCAACAAAACGCCAACCGCGTCGCCATTCCAGTAACTGGCCACGCTCTCGAAAAACACATCGATAGAGGGACGGTAGATCTCGTTGACCGGCTCAGCCGTGTAGGCCAGCGTGCCGTTTTTCAACAACCGGATATGGTGATTGGTGCCCGCCAGCAGCACGGTGCCGCTTTGCGGCGGCTCGCCCTCCTGGGCCAGGCGTACGTTCAGGCCGCTGGCGCTGCCGAGCCATTCGGCCATGCCGGCGGCGAATACCTGGTCGACGTGTTGCACCAGCACGATGGCCGGGGAAAAGTCCCGGGGCAGGCCCTTGAGCAGGATTTCCAAGGCCGCCGGCCCGCCAGCGGATGAACCGATGGCGATCAGGCTCTGGCGTGGGCCGCAACTGCGCGCGGGACTCGGGGCCGGTCGCTCCCGATTGCCCTTGTCGCCGATCAGCCAGCCGATGTTCATGATCTTGCGCAACAGTGGGGCCGCCGCTTCCTGGGGATTGCCCGCGCCGAGGGCCGGCGTGTCGACTACATCCAGGGCGCCATGGCCCATGGCCTCGAACACCCGATGCACGTTCTGCTGGCGATCGACGGTGACGATGACGATCGCGCAGGGCGTTTGGGCCATGATGCGCCGGGTGGCTTCCACGCCGTCCATCACCGGCATGATCAGGTCCATCAGGATCAGGTCGGGCGTGTGTTCGGCACACTTTTGCACGGCCTCCCGGCCATCGCCCGCCACCCAGATCACCTGGTGCGCCGGCTCGAAGGCCAATGCCCGGCGCAAGGCCTCCACGGCCATGGGCATGTCGTTGACGATTGCGATTTTCATGCCCGTGCTCCTCCAATGAGCTCAACCACCGCATCGAGCAGGGCGTCGTCGTGAAAGCTGGCCTTGGCTAGATAATAGTCGGCCCCGGCGTCCAGTCCACGACGACGGTCTTCTTCACGGTCCTTGTAGGACACCACCATCACCGGCAGCGATTGCAGGCGGTTGTCCCGGCGCAACAACGACACCAGCTCGATACCGTCCATGCGCGGCATGTCGATGTCGGTGATCAGCAGATCGAAATCCTCCGAACGCAAGGCATTCCAGCCATCCATGCCATCGACCGCCACGGCCACGTCATACCCTCGATTGAGCAGCAGTTTGCGCTGCAGCTCACGCACGGTCAGGGAGTCATCGACCACCAGGATCCGCTTGCGGGCCGCTTCGACCGCCTGACTGCCTTGGCGCGCGATGCGCTCCAGGCGCCCGGTGTTAAGCAGTTTGTCCACCGAACGCAGCATGTCCTCGACGTCGACGATCAACACCACCGAACCGTCGTCGAGCAAGGCGCCGGCCGAGATGTCCTGGATCTTGCCCAGACGCTCATCCAGGGGCAGCACCACCAATGTACGCTCACCGATAAAGCGCTCGACCGCGACGCCATAGATCGTATCGCGCTCACGGATCACCACGACTTTCAAGGTTTGCTGAGCCACCTGGTTCGCCGGACGCTGCAACAATTGACTGGCGGCCACCAGCCCGACATGCCGGCCTTCGTGCCAGAAATGCTGGCGGCCCTCGACCTGAACGATATCCGCCGGCTCCAGATCGCACATGCGTTCGATGTGGGCCAGCGGGAAGGCATAGGCCTCGCCGCCGACCTCCACCACCAGGCTGCGCACCACCGACAGGGTCAGCGGCACTTCAAGATGGAAGCGACTGCCTTTACCTGCCGTCTGCTCCAGCACGACCGCTCCGCGCAGTTGGCGGACCATGTGCTGCACTGCGTCCAGGCCGACACCGCGCCCGGAGACTTCAGTGACTGTGTCGCGCAGACTGAAGCCTGGCAGGAACAGGAACGTCAGCAGCTCCTCTTCACTCAGTTGCGCGGCCGTATCGGCCGGGGACAACTGGCGCTCGACGATGCTGCGCCGGACCTTCTCCAGATCGACGCCATTACCGTCATCGCTCAACTCCAGCACCAGCAAGCCGGCTTGATGGGAGGCGCGCAGACGGATCAGGCCTTCCTCCGGCTTGCCGACCAACAGCCTTTGTTCCGGGGTCTCGATACCGTGATCCACGGCGTTGCGCAGCAGATGCGTCAGGGGCGCTTCGAGTTTTTCCAGGACGTCACGGTCGACCTGGGTTTTCTCGCCCTCGATCTCCAGCCTTACCTGCTTGCCGAGACTACGACCGAGGTCACGGACCATCCGTACCTGGCCGCTCAACACATCGGCAAACGGTCGCATGCGACAAGCCAGGGCCGTGTCGTACAACACCTGGGCGCGCTGACTGGCCTGCCAGGCGAACTCGTCCAGCTCGGCGTTTTTTTCCACCAGCAGTTGCTGGGATTCAGCCAAGAGCCGACGGGCATCTTCGAGGGCTTCCCGGGCTTCGAGGCTCAGGGCCTGGTCCTTGAGGTGCAGGTTTAGGGTTTCCAGGGCCCGCAGGCTGTTGTTCTGCATGCGCTTGAGCCGCTGCATGGTGGCCAGGTGCGGTTTGAGCCGCAGGGTTTCCACCAGGGATTTGCTCGACAGATCGAGCAGGCTGTTCAGGCGCTCAGCCGTGACCCGCAGCACGCGCTCGCCGTTTTCGGTGGTGCGCCGGTTCTGTTTCGGCGCAACCGCCAGCGGCTCGACGGGCGGCGCCAGCTCTTCCACCACGGGTGCTTGGAGTTGCAGTTCTGCCATCACCGGCGCGGTGGGTGCCAGGTCCGGTACCGCGGCGGCCATCGGATCCAGCAGGCGCCCCATCAAGGCGACATAGGCTTGGATTTCCGCAGGCCCCGACACACTGTTCGGAGTCGCGATGCGCATCAGCAAATCGGTGCCTTGCAATAACGCATCGATGTGTTCCGGGCGCAGGTACAGGCGCCCTTCCTGGGCACTGACCAGGCAATCTTCCATGACATGCGCGACGCTGACGCCGGCATCGACGCCGACGATTCGAGCCGCGCCTTTGAGCGAATGCGCCGCGCGCATGCAGGATTCGAGATGATCGGCCTGGGTCGGATCGCGCTCCAGCGCCAACAGGCCTGCGCTCAGCACCTGGGTCTGGGCCTCGGCTTCCAGGCTGAACAGTTCCAGCAAAGAGGAGTCGCGCATTTGCTCGGGGGTCATGTGAGGCTCCGGGTCACGGCGGACAACAACTGCTCTTCATCCAGCCAGCGCAGGCTGCGACCTTTGAACTGCATCACACCACGGGTGTACTTGGCACTGGCTTGCGCACCAGAGCGGGACGCCGCATCGAGGATGCGTTCGTCGATGGCATGAATCCCGTCCACTTCGTCCACCGGCACCACCACGGGACCGCCGTGGGCGGCAATGATCAGCATCCGCGGCATGACCCGCACACCATTGGGCACGCTGCTGACGCTATCGAGTCCCAGCAACTCGACCAAGGAAAGGCACGCCACCAGCGCACCCCGCACATTCGCCACCCCGAGCAAGGCCCGGGAGCGCTGATGGGGCAAGGAGTGAATGGCTTGCAACGGCGCCACTTCCACCAGACAGCGTGTGGCCAGCCCAAGCCATTCTTCGCCGAGGCGAAACATCAATAGCGAACGGGTCTGCACCTCGCTCTCGACTGCAACGGACATTGACGCGCGGTCGTCCTGTTGCAGCGCGTAACGATCCAGCAGACGCGTTGCGGCCGCCGAATACACCGCGCAATTGCGGCAATGGATGTGTTCGATCAGCAGCGGGCAGGACTTGTCGCCATGGATGCCGATACGGTTCCAGCAATCGTCGATGGCCTGGGCATCTGCATGGGTGACGTTCAAGGAGTCGGAGGCGATCATCGTTTACGCTCACTGTCAGCGGCGCGCTCGCTGCGGGCGGCGCGGTCCTGCAATCGTCTGGCTCCCACGGTATCGCCCTGGGATTGCAGCAAGGCAGCCAGGTGCATCAACGCATCGGAATGTTGCGGTTCGAGGTACAACGCCTTGCGATAAAAACCCTGGGCTTCGAGGACACTGCCGGCGACATCGCTGAGCAGCCCCAGCCAGTAAAAGACCTGGGCCACCGGCTCATGGTGGCGCAAATAGTGATCGCAGGCGGCGCGAGCTTCGGCGCTTTTGCCTTCGTTGGCCAGCGCGGCGACGTTCGCCAGCAGCGCGACAGCCTCGGAATTGTTCGGTTTGGCCGCATGCGATGTCGGCGTAACGCTGGCGAACGGCCGCCGTGGAGTCGGCACCGGGGCGATCCTGCGCACGGGTAGCGGCATCGGCAAGGATGTTGGTACGAATGTCGGCAGAGGCTCGGGCTCAGGAGCGCTTTGGCGACTGAAGGCAAAGGACTGCGCGATGCCGATCGAGCGCATGCCCAGGCGCCCCAGCAGGCTGCCTTCGGCCGGCCCGATAAACAGCACGCCATCGAGATGGGTCAAACGCTTGAGTACCTCGAAAACCTGCTTTTGCGTGGCCAGATCAAAGTAGATCAGCAGATTGCGGCAGAACACGAAGTCAAAAGGTGGCTCGTTGGCCAGCAAGGCCGGATCGAGCAGATTGCCGACCTGCAGGCGCACCTGATCCAACACCCGGGCGCTGAGTCGATAGCCGTCGTTCTCGGCGATGAAGTAGCGGTCGCGAAAGGCAATGTCCTGACCGCGAAACGAATTCTTGCCATACAACGCACGCCGCGCCTTGTCCACGGACAGCGGGCTGACGTCCATGCCGTCGACCTTGAACTGGTGCGGCTTGAGCCCGGCATCCAGTAGCGCCATGGCGATCGAATAAGGCTCTTCGCCGGTGGAGCACGGCAGGCTGAGAATCCGCAGGGCGCGCATGTTGTTGAGGTCGGCCAGGCGTCTGCTCGCCAGCTTCGCCAGGGTGGCGAAGGATTCCGGATAACGGAAAAACCAGGTCTCGGGAACAATCACTGCCTCGATCAGCGCCTGCTGCTCGTCGCTTGAACACTGCAGGGTTCGCCAGTATTCGTCGGCCGTCTGCGCCTGGGATGCAGCGCTGCGTTGGCGCACCGCACGCTCGATGATCGCCGGGCCGACAGACGTCACGTCGAGGCCGATGCGCTCCTTGAGGAAATCGAAAAAACGCTGGTCGCTGCTCATCGCTGCGGCTCCAGCAATGAAAGGTCCAGCGGTGGCGTCGGGTACAGCAGCGTACGAACTTGATCATCCAGCAGATCGGCCACCCGCACCCATTGCAACAAACCCTGGGCATCCTCACGCACGGGCCCCAGGTAGGGCGCCTGGGGGTTGTCCAGGCCATAGGGCTGAAATTCTGCCGGGTCGCAACGCAAAGTGTCGGTGGCCCGCTCCAGGATCAGCCCGAGCAGTTGTGCCTCGGCGCTTGCATCCGCGCGGTAGTGCACCAATACCAGTCGCGTGCTGGTGCGCGCCTGCGCAGGCGTACCAAAAGTCAATGCGCTGAGGTCGATGACCGGCACCACCGCACCGCGATAGGCCAATATCCCGGCTACCCAGTGCGGCGCCTGGGCGATCGGCTTCAATGGCAGGCGCGGCAGCACTTCCGCCACCTCGGTCGCCTGCAAGGCATAACGCTCGTGACCGATGCGAAACACCAGAAACAACGCATGCGCCGCCTGTTTCACGACGGTGCGCCTGGCCGTGAGTTCGCTCATCAGACTTTGAATCGCGAGACGCCGCTACGCAGCCCTACCGCCACCTGGCTCAGCTCGTCGATGGCGAAACTGGCCTGGCGCAGGGACTCAACGGTCTGGCTGCTGGCATCACCCAATTGCACCAGCGCGTGGTTGATCTGCTCGGCGCCGGTGGCCTGGGCCTGCATGCCTTCATTGACCATCAACACCCGCGGCGCCAGCGCCTGGACCTGATGGATGATCTGCGACAACTGCTCGCCGACCTGCTGCACCTCGAACATGCCACGGCGCACTTCCTCGGAGAACTTGTCCATGCCCATTACACCGGCCGACACTGCCGATTGAATTTCGCGCACCATCTGTTCGATGTCGTAGGTGGCGACGGCGGTCTGGTCCGCCAGGCGCCGCACTTCGGTGGCGACCACGGCAAAACCGCGACCGTATTCGCCGGCCTTCTCGGCCTCGATCGCCGCGTTGAGCGACAACAGGTTGGTCTGGTCGGCGACCTTGACGATGGTCACCACCACCTGGTTGATGTTGCCGGCCTTCTCGTTGAGGATCGCCAGCTTGGCGTTGACCAGGTCAGCCGCGCCCATCACCGAATGCATGGTCTCTTCCATGCGCGCCAGGCCCTGTTGCCCGGAGCCGGCGGCCACCGAGGCCTGGTCGGCTGCGGTAGACACCTCGGTCATGGTGCGCACCAGGTCACGGGAAGTGGCGGCGATTTCACGGGAAGTCGCGCCGATTTCGGTGGTGGTGGCGGCCGTTTCAGTGGCAGTGGCCTGTTGCTGCTTGGACGTCGCGGCAATCTCGGTGACCGAGGTGGTCACTTGCACCGACGAGCGCTGGGCCTGGGACACCAGGGAAGTCAGCTCGGCCATCATGTCGTTGAAGCCGGTTTCCACGGCACCGAATTCATCCTTGCGCTCAAGGTTCAGGCGCGTACTGAGGTCGCCCGTGCGCATGATTTCGAGAATTTGCACGATGCGATTCATCGGCGCCATGATTGCGCGCATCAACAGCAGGCCACAGAGGCCGGCGGCCAGCACGGCAAACACCAGGGAAATGCCCATGATGACCTTGGCGGTGATCACCGCATCGTCAATGGCCGCCACATCCTGGTCTGCCACGGCTTTATTGTGGCGCAGGATATCACTGAGCTTCATGCGACCGGCCGTCCAGGCGGGGGTCAACTCTTCGTTGAACATCCTGATGGCTTCGGCGTCCTGATTGCGTTTATGCAACTCGGTGACGGCAAGCAGGATCCGGTTGTAGTCCGCGTGGTGTTTTTCAAACGCGGCATACTCGACCTTGTCTTCATCCGTCGTGACCGTCTCGCGATAAAGCTCCATCTGCTCCTGCAGACGTTCGGAGAAGTCCTTGAAGTCCGATGCATCCTTGGCGCTAAAGCCCTGCCCCTGCTCCAGTCCCAGCATCTCCAGCATCTCCAGCATCCGCAGATAACTGTCGGACCAGGCGCCGCGCACCATCGAACTGTAATACAACCCCGGCAGCGCATCCTCACGAACGCTGGCTTCGCTGCTCTCGATCTTCAACAGGCGCGAATACGAGACGACCACCATCAGCAACATGATGGCGACAATTACCGCAAAGCTCGCCAAAATGCGTTGGCGCAACGTCCAGTTCTTCACAGTCAATCCTCGGGGGCATTTCGAAATGCGGGGAGTATAGCCGAGGGCGCTGTTTCATTTATAAGACGGTTGCGCCACTTCTCATCTCTTGGCAAAAAAATGGAAGTGGCCGATTTTTCAGGCTTGGCGAACCTGTTTTTCCAACTCCGCCTTCAATCCCGGTTCCAGCTTGAGCTGCCGCGCCAGTTCATCGAGGTAGGACTTCTCCATGAAGCTCTCCTCATCCACCAGCATCACGCTGGCGATGTACATCTCGGCCGCCATTTCCGGGGTGCTGGCGGCGCGGGCGACATCGCTGGGGTCCAGCGGTTTATTCAGTTCAGCGTGCAGCCAGTGTTGCAGCGCCTGGTCGTTGTCGAGCTTGCTGAACTCACCTTCGATCAGCTCGCGTTCGCGCGCGTCGATATGACCGTCGGCCTTGGCCGCCGCCACCAGGGCCTTGAGAATCGCCTGGCTGTGCTGCTCTACTTGCGCAGGCGGCAGGCGATCAAGGGTTTGCGGTTCATTCCTCGGGGCCGTGCCCTGCTGGGCCTGCCAGTTGCCATAGGCCTTGTAGGCCAACACGCCCAATGCGGCGAGACCGCCATACACCGCGACCTTGCCCCCGACCTTGCGCGCCTTCTTGTTACCCAGCAGCAGGCCCATGGCCCCGGCGGCCAAGGCACCGCCGCCAGCACCGGAGAGCAGGCTGCCGATGCCGCCGCTCGCGCCTTTGTTCTGCGTCTCACCGGTCTTTTTTTGCAATAAATCCTGACCAGACTTGAGCAGTTGGTCGAGCAATCCACGGGTGATCATTTTCCGCCTCCAAAAAAAAAGGGTTCAACCGGACACTAAGGCCACCAGCCTAGATCGAAAGTGCCCGGCGACTCCCGGCAGGATTGCTTCCGGATGTTGCCGGCAGGCAGATTCCCGGGGGGCGATAATGCTCAGGGATAGGTCAGGGTGACCCGATAGTTTCCCGAACTGATCGGTCTGGAGGCAGCGTCCAGCAACCTGTATTGCCGGGGGAGCGGCCCGTCATTGACCTGCAACCTGGCGGGGACGGCCGAAGAATCGAGCGAACTGACAGTCACTGCCGGCTCCATGCCCGACGCACTGCTGCCGCCGCCATGCGCGGCTCTCGGGCAGCCATGCATCGCCAACACTTGGCCGGTAACAGACACCTTGCACGGCGCTTCCACTATCGCTCCCTGGAAATGGATATCACCTCGTCCGATTGGAGCAGACGCCAGGCAAGTTCCCCCCAGGCCAAGTAAAAGTCCCAATCCCAATGACAATTTCCTGATGCTCATCGCGCCACCTCCCAGTTCAAGGGTCCTGCAGTCTCAAGCGTGTCGGCAAAAAACAGGAAATGATGAGCACCATCGTAGGCGCCTGCGTGGTACTCGCCCGAAACCCGGTTGAGGCTTCCATCGAAAAAAAAGATATACACTCGATAAAGTCTATAAAACAGTGCACCGGGTACGCTCTTCATGATGACCTTGCGTCAAATCCGTCATTTCATTGCCGTGGCCGAGACAGGCTCGATCTCTGCCGCCGCGCAAACCGCGTTCATTTCCCAGTCCACCCTGACCCTGGCGATCCAGCAACTTGAGCAGGAAATCGGCGTCGGCCTGTTCAATCGCCACGCCAAGGGCATGACCCTGACCCATCAGGGGCACCAGTTCCTGCGTCAGGCGCACCTGATCCTGGCCACCGTGGACAACGCCAAGCGCAGCCTGCAACAAAGCACCGACCAGGTGGCCGGGCAACTGATCATCGGGGTGACCAGCCTGGTGGCGGGTTATTACCTGGCGGATCTGCTCACGCGCTTCCAGCGCGCCTACCCCAATGTCGAGATCCGCGTGATGGAGGACGAGCGCCCGTACATCGAACACTTGCTGGTCAGCGGCGAGATCGATGTCGGCGTGCTGATCCTCTCCAACCTCGAAGACCGCCACGCCCTGCAGACCGAAGTGTTGACCCATTCGCCCCATCGCTTGTGGCTACCGGCCCAGCATCCGCTACTGGAACACGACAGCATCAACCTGGCCGACGTGGCCCGCGAGCCGCTGATCCAATTGAACGTTGATGAAATGGACCGCAATGCCCAGCGCATGTGGACAGCCGCCTCCCTGCAACCGCGCATCACTCTGCGCACCGCCTCGACCGAAGCCGTGCGAAGCCTGGTGGCCGCGGGCCTTGGCGTGTCGATCCAGCCCGACATGACGTACCGGCCGTGGTCGCTGGAGGGCGACATCATCGAAGCGCGGCCGATTGCCGACCTCAGCCAGACCCTCGATGTCGGCCTGGCCTGGCGCCGCGGGACCGCCCGCCCGGCCTTGGTGGACCCGTTCCTGACCGTCGCCCGCGAGCAACCCCACGGCGGGCGCAAGCCATCTATTTAATCGAACGCCACCTTCAGTATTTAGAATTTGTCGACCTCGGGTCTGCGCACTAGTCTTGTTGCATCCATATAAGACGGCCAGCCCCAGTCACAGGGAGCAGCATGGCCACACAAGATAAGAGAACCCGCAAAATGGCTGGCGCGCAGACCCCGTTGTTCACCGCATTGTTGATCGAGGGTGAATTAGTCGCAGGGCAAGGCCGTGTCGAACCGATCCTCAACCCGGCCACAGGCGAAGTCCTGACGCACATCGCCGAAGCCAGCACCGAACAAGTCGAAGCCGCCATACTCGCCGCCCACCGTGCCTTTGCCGGGTGGTCGCGGACCACGCCGCAGCAGCGTTCGAACCTGTTGCTCGACATCGCCAACGCCATCGAAAAAAACGCCGACCTGCTCGCCCGCCTTGAATCCCTGAACTGTGGCAAGCCGTTGCACCTTGCCCGCCAGGACGACCTGAGTGCCACGGTCGATGTGTTCCGCTTTTTCGCTGGCGCCGTGCGTTGCCAGACCGGCCAGCTCAGTGGCGAGTACCTGCCTGGCTACACCAGCATGGTGCGTCGTGATCCTATCGGAGTCGTGGCGTCCATCGCGCCGTGGAATTACCCGATCATGATGGCGGCATGGAAAATCGCCCCGGCCCTGGCCGCCGGCAACACCCTGGTGTTCAAGCCATCGGAGCACACGCCCCTGTCGATCCTGGCATTGGCCCCGGCGCTGGCCGAGATCCTGCCACCCGGCGTGATCAACATTGTCTGCGGTGGCGGCGAAGGCGTCGGCAGTCACCTGGTCAGCCATCCCAAGGTGCGCATGGTGTCGCTGACCGGCGATATCGTCACCGGGCAGAAAATCCTCCAGGCCGCGGCAAAAACCCTCAAGCGCACGCACCTGGAACTGGGCGGCAAAGCGCCGGTAATCGTCTGCAACGATGCCGACATCCAGGCGGTTGTCGAAGGCGTGCGCACCTATGGCTATTACAACGCCGGGCAGGATTGCACTGCCGCTTGTCGGGTGTATGCACAGGCCGGCATCCACGATCGCCTGGTAGCCGAACTCGGTGCGGCAGTCAGCAGCCTGCGTTTCGCCGGCAAACGCGATGCCGACAACGAAATCGGCCCGCTGATCAGCACCCGCCAGCGCGACCGCGTGGCCAGTTTCGTCGAACGTGCCCTGGGCCAACCCCATATCGAACGGGTGACCGGTGCGGCGGTGCATTCCGGTGCCGGCTTCTATTACCAGCCGACGTTGCTCGCCGGTTGCAAGCAAAGCGATGAAATCGTCCAGCGCGAAGTGTTCGGGCCAGTGGTCACCGTGACCCGTTTCGATCAGCTCGAACAAGCCGTGGACTGGGCCAACGACTCGGAATACGGCCTGGCCTCCTCGGTCTGGACCCAGAACCTGGACAAGGCGATGCAGGTCGCGGCGCGCTTGCAGTATGGCTGCACCTGGATCAACAGCCATTTCATGCTGGTCAGCGAAATGCCCCACGGCGGGCTCAAGCGGTCGGGCTATGGCAAGGACCTGTCCAGCGATTCACTCCAGGACTACAGCGTGGTGCGGCACATCATGGCCCGCCACGGGCAGCATCTCTGACTACGCTAATAACAAGCCGATAGCGGCATGCTTCACCACGTTCACAACTGCCCCGACCATAATTTGAAGAAGAGGGAAATCCCATGTTCGTGCACAAGACCGCACTGCTCAGTGCAATCACCACAGCGCTGCTGGCCAGTGCCAGTGTCCAGGCCGCCGAGCCGTTGAAGGCTGTCGGTGCCGGCGAAGGCCAACTGGATATCGTGGCGTGGCCTGGCTACATCGAACGTGGCGAAAGCGACAAGGCCTACGACTGGGTGACCGGTTTCGAGAAGGAAACCGGCTGCAAGGTCAACGTGAAGACCGCGGCGACCTCTGACGAGATGGTCAGCCTGATGGCCAAGGGCGGTTATGACCTGGTGACCGCATCCGGCGACGCCTCCCTGCGCCTGATCGTTGGCAAGCGCGTACAGCCGATCAACACGACGTTGATCCCGAACTGGAAGAACCTCGACCCGCGCCTGAAAGATGCGCCGTGGTACGTGGTCAACAACCAGACCTATGGCACCCCGTACCAGTGGGGTCCGAACGTATTGATGTACAACACCAACGTCTTCAAGACCGCGCCCGACAGCTGGGGCGTGTTGTTCAATGCCGAAAACCTGCCGGATGGCAAGCCGAACAAGGGCCGCGTGCAAGCCTATGACGGCCCGATCTACATCGCCGACGCGGCGCTGTACCTCAAGACCGCCAAGCCGGAACTGGGCATCCAGAACCCCTACGAACTGACCGAAGCGCAATACAAGGCGGTGCTCGATCTGTTGCGCGGCCAGCAGCCGTTGATCCACCGCTACTGGCACGACACCACCGTACAGATGAGCGACTTCAAGAACGAAGGCGTGGTCGCGTCCGGGGCCTGGCCGTATCAGGTCAACGGCCTGGTCAACGAGAAACAGCCGATCGCCTCGACCATCCCGAAAGAAGGCGCCACCGGGTGGGCGGATACCACCATGCTGCATGCCGAAGCCAAGCACCCCAACTGTGCCTACAAATGGATGGACTGGTCGCTGCAACCGAAAGTCCAGGGTGACGTGGCGGCGTGGTTCGGTTCGTTGCCAGCGGTACCGGCCGCGTGCAAGGAAAGCGAATTGCTCGGCGCCGAAGGTTGCAAGACCAATGGGTTCGACCAGTTCGACAAGATCGCCTTCTGGAAAACCCCACAGGCCGAAGGCGGCAAGTTCGTGCCGTACAGCCGCTGGACCCAGGACTACATTGCGATCATGGGCGGCAGATAGTTTGTGAGATGACACCGCCCCTGTGGGAGCGGGCTTGCTCGCGAAGAGGCCATCACATCCAGCATTGATGTTGCCTGACACACTGCATTCGCGAGCGAGCCCGCTCCCACAGGGGATCTCTACAGCCAGCACACCGTATTCGATTCAGATTTTTCAGAAGTCCAGGCAGGGCCGCTGCGACGGCCCTCGCCTTTTCGGAGCACCGCACCATGACGCTTGCAGTCCAGTTCACCAACGTTTCCCGTCAGTTCGGCGAAGTGAAAGCCGTTGACCGGGTTTCCATCGACATCCAGGACGGCGAGTTCTTTTCCATGCTCGGGCCTTCGGGCTCGGGCAAAACCACCTGCCTGCGCCTGATCGCCGGTTTTGAACAACCGAGCGCGGGCTCGATCCGTATTCATGGCGAGGAGGCCGCCGGCCTGCCGCCGTACCAGCGTGACGTGAACACCGTGTTCCAGGATTACGCACTGTTCCCGCACATGAACGTACTCGACAACGTCGCCTACGGCTTGAAGGTCAAAGGCGTGGGCAAAACCGAGCGCCAGAAACGCGCCGAAGAAGCCCTCGACATGGTCGCCCTCGGCGGTTACGGCGAGCGCAAGCCAGTGCAACTGTCCGGCGGCCAGCGCCAGCGCGTGGCCCTGGCCCGCGCCCTGGTCAATCGTCCGCGAGTGCTGCTGCTCGACGAACCCTTGGGCGCGCTCGACCTGAAGTTGCGCGAGCAAATGCAGAGCGAGCTGAAGAAGCTGCAACGCCAGCTCGGCATTACCTTCATCTTCGTCACCCACGACCAGACCGAAGCGCTGTCGATGTCCGATCGCGTGGCGGTGTTCAACAAGGGTCGCATCGAGCAAGTCGACACCCCGCGCAATCTCTACATGAAACCCGCGACCACGTTTGTGGCGGAGTTCGTCGGCACCTCCAACGTGATTCGCGGCGACCTGGCGAAGCAATTGAGCGGCAACCCACAGCCGTTTTCGATTCGCCCGGAACACGTGCGTTTTGCCGAAGGGCCGCTGGCCGCGCACGAAATCGAAGTCAGCGGTCTACTGCACGATATCCAGTACCAGGGCAGCGCCACCCGCTATGAACTGAAACTGGAAAACGGCCAGACCCTGAACATCAGCCAGGCCAACAACCAGTGGATCGACAGCAGCGCACAACATCAGACCGGACAACGCCTCAGCGCACGCTGGGCGCGTGAAGCGATGATCCCGTTGCACGACACCATCGTGGGTGAGGTGTGAAATGACCAGCGTCGCTCTCCCGCAAAACCCGGCCAGTGGCTCGCCGTTGCGCCGATTTTCCAACCTGTTGTATCGCCGACCGAACCTGTACCTGTCGATGCTGCTGGTGCCGCCGCTGCTGTGGTTCGGCGCGATCTACCTCGGCTCGTTGCTGACCCTGTTATGGCAAGGTTTCTACACCTTCGACGACTTCACCATGGCGGTCACCCCCGACCTGACCCTGGCCAACTTCGCCGCGCTGTTCCAGCCGTCGAACTTCGACATCATCCTGCGCACCTTGAGCATGGCGGTCGTCGTCTCGATCGCCAGCGCCATCGTCGCGTTCCCGATTGCCTACTACATGGCGCGCTACACCACCGGCAAGACCAAGGCGTTTTTCTACATCGCGGTGATGATGCCGATGTGGGCCAGTTACATCGTCAAGGCGTATGCCTGGACCCTGTTGCTGGCCAAGGGTGGCGTGGCGCAGTGGTTCGTCCAGCACCTGGGACTGGAGCCGGTCTTGCAGTTCATCCTGGGCATTCCCGGCGTCGGCGGCAGTACCTTGTCGACCTCGCACCTGGGACGCTTCATGGTGTTCGTCTACATCTGGCTGCCATTCATGATCCTGCCGATCCAGGCCTCGCTGGAACGCCTGCCGCCGTCGCTGCTGCAAGCGTCGGCAGACCTCGGCGCCAAGCCACGCCAGACCTTCATGCAAGTGACACTTCCGCTGGCGATTCCGGGCATCGCCGCCGGTTCCATCTTCACCTTCTCGCTGACCCTGGGCGACTTCATCGTGCCGCAACTGGTGGGCCCGCCGGGCTACTTCGTCGGCAGCATGGTCTACGCCCAGCAAGGTGCGATCGGCAACATGCCGATGGCGGCCGCCTTCACCCTGGTGCCGATCGTGCTGATCGCCATTTACCTGTCCATCGTCAAACGACTGGGGGCCTTCGATGCACTCTGAAAAAGCATCCCTGGGTTTGCGCATTGCAGCCTGGGGCGGGTTGGTGTTCCTGCACTTCCCGATCCTGATCATCTTCCTGTACGCCTTCAACACCGAAGACGCGGCGTTCAGCTTTCCGCCCAAGGGCTTCACGCTGAAGTGGATCGGCGTGGCGTTTTCCCGGCCGGACGTACTGGAAGCGATCAAGCTGTCGTTGCAGATCGCCTCGATTGCCACGCTGATAGCCATGGTCCTCGGCACGCTGGCTTCGGCGGCGCTGTATCGCCGGGACTTCTTCGGCAAGCAAGGCATCTCGCTGATGCTGATCCTGCCGATCGCCCTGCCAGGCATCATCACCGGGATCGCGCTGCTGGCGACGTTCAAGACGCTGGGCATCGAGCCGGGAATGTTCACCATCATCGTCGGCCACGCGACCTTCTGCGTGGTGATCGTCTACAACAACGTCATCGCCCGCTTGCGCCGCACCTCCCACAGCTTGATCGAAGCCTCGATGGACCTCGGCGCCGACGGCTGGCAGACCTTCCGCTACATCATCCTGCCGAACCTCGGCTCGGCGCTGTTGGCTGGCGGCATGTTGGCGTTCGCGTTGTCGTTCGACGAAATCATCGTCACTACCTTTACCGCAGGCCACGAACGCACCCTGCCGCTGTGGCTGCTCAACCAGCTCAGCCGGCCGCGGGACGTGCCGGTGACCAACGTCGTGGCGATGCTGGTGATGATGGTGACCATGCTGCCGATCCTTGGCGCCTATTACCTGACCCGTGGCGGTGAAAGCGTGGCGGGGAGCGGCGGCAAGTAACCGAATACCCCTGGAGGAACCGAATCCTGTAGGAGCCGGCTTGTCGGCGAAAGCGCTGGGTCAGCCAACATCGACGTTGCCTGTGATGACGTCTTCGCTGGCAAGCCAGCTCCTACAAAAACCGAATCAATGTGGGAGCGGGCTTGCTCGCGAAAGCGCTGGGTCAGCCAACATCGACGTTGCCTGTGATGACGTCTTCGCTGGCAAGCCAGCTCCTACAAAACCGAATCCTGTAGGAGCCGGCTTGCCGGCGAAAGCGCTGGGTCAGCCAACACCGACGTTGCCTGTGATGACGTCTTCGCTGGCAAGCCAGCTCCTACAAAAACCGAATCAATGTGGGAGCGGGCTTGCTCGCGAAAGCGCTGGGTCAGCCAACACCGACGTTGCCTGTGATGACGTCTTCGCTGGCAAGCCAGCTCCTACAAAAAACCGAATCCTGTAGGAGCCGGCTTGCCGGCGAAGGCGGCGGGTCAGCCAACATCGACGTTGCCTGTGATGACGTCTTCGCTGGCAAGCCAGCGTCTACAAAAACCGAATCCTGTAGGAGCCGGCTTGCCGGCGAAGGCGGCGGGTCAGCCAACATCGACGTTGCCTGTGATGACGTCTTCGCTGGCAAGCCAGCTCCTACAAAAACCGAATCCTGTGGGAGCGGGCTTGCCGGCGAAGGCGGCGTGTCAGCCAACATCGACGTTGCCTGTGATGACGTCTTCGCTGGCAAGCCAGCTCCTGCAAAAACCGAATCCTGTAGGAGCCGGCTTGCCGGCGAAAGCGCTGGGTCAGCCAACATCGACGTTGCCTGTGATGACGTCTTCGCTGGCAAGCCAGCTCCTACAAAAACCGAATCCTGTAGGAGCCGGCTTGCCGGCGAAGGCGGCGTGTCAGCCAACAT
>NZ_MNAH01000018.1 GCF_001976065.1 Pseudomonas putida
CASCACTTTGTTTGGACTCATAGGTGGCGTTGGTGAAGGAGTGGAGGAGACTGGCCTTGCAGGGGCAGCTGCTGCGGCTATCCAGCGAGCCAGATACCAGTCTGCCGTGACTGTCCATGTACGAGATGCCACCGACGATTTGGTAGGTTTCGTCGTTTTTGCCACAGGAAACCCGATCCCCTGCGCGAGCGTGGGCGATGCCAAACATCATCACGCGGGTATCGGCCTCGAGCACCTCGCCACCGCAACTGGTCTTSTCGCCCTTGCGAATGAAATATCCCTTGGCCATGGCTGCAACTCCTTGTCCGTTGACGAGCAAATTGCGCCTGCCTCCGAAGGATTGGAGGCAGGGCAAAGTGCAGCGCAAGGGTTCAATATGGGGCGGTCAGGCGTAAATCAGACGTTTCCTTGTTTGCTGTAGTCCTGTTCCGCAATCTGGAAGGGGGAGGGGCAGTGGACGGCATCGGCGATGTCGTCGAGCTGTGCGAGAATAGGCTATCCATTTTTTCCAGGAACACCCATGGACGCTGCCAAACCTGCGCTGATCCGCGAAACCTTCCCTGTCGGCCCGTTGCAGTGCAACTGCAATGATGCGTGACTGGCTCTCACGTTGATTTACAAGTTTTTATGTAAAAACACCTTTTATTTCAAATGCTTGTGTTCATGCAATGATGTGCGTTTCGAAGCGTACTTTTGCAATGTTTTGCTCTCGCCGTGTGCCAAAACTGTGCCCGCACAAGTGTTGTTTAAGAGCCTTAGGAATACCCAAAACAAATCTCCAATATTCTAAAATATGCCCTTATCATCTGACACCGCCACTATTTCCGGTAAAGCCTTAAGGCGTGCCGTGCCTTTCACGCACCTACGGGAGGTTACTGCACACTAGGTGCTGAGCTGCGCCAACGATATACCGCAACCAGCACACTAGAGTGAGCGACAAGGACAGCGATACGGAGGGTGTGGACAGGCTGACGACTACTTAGTAATGTTCCAAGATGTAATGTCGTTTTGCTTGCACGCAGGATTTCGCGGTTCTGATGCGCCACTCGCTTTGGATCAAGGGCGGTGGCACATGCCCCGTTTCCTGAGGAGCGGTGCATATGCAATAGAGCAAAGGTGATGGTAAATAAATCTGTCCCCTTTATCCGAAAGGTTTCGTTGTTGCTGGGCAGCGGACGCGAGCCTGAGGCCCGCAAGGCGCTGGTCCAGGCCTTGGATGCCGCCGCCGGGGGCGTGTTGCAACCCTTTGAAGGGTTGTTGGCCGAGCATCCGGACTGGCTGCGGGCACAGCTGCAACTCTGTGCATCGACCACGATTTCCCAGGACCTTGCCGAAAAACTTCCCGCCGCGGCCGCCCGCCCGGCACCGGAGTCGACGCCGGCGTCGGAGCAACTCAGCACCCGGGAAATGGCCGTCCTGCGCCTGATTGCCCAAGGCTGCTCGAATCAGGAGATCAGCGACCAGCTGTTCATTTCCCTGCACACGGTGAAAACCCATGCCAGCCATATCAACAGCAAGCTGGGGGTAGAGCGGCGCACGCAGGCGGTGGCCAGGGCGAAGGAATTAGGGGTGTTGGTGTAGCGTTGCGCGGGGTTTCTTGCTGGCGTCCTAGGCCGTGGTCGCGTCGCCAGTGCAAATCGCACGTTCGTCGTTATGAAGTATGGTCAAGGGTTCGTCCATGGCGTGGCCAGTGACAGCGTGATGAGATAGCGCTCCTCTGTGGGCCGTTTCTGGTCCTTGAATCGATTCACAATCAACATCACTTGATACCGGTTGGACGCGTGCCAATAAGTTTTGCCGCCTTTGTTCACGTCCCGTAGTTGGGCTCGCCACTCAGGAGTGTCGGCGAATGAAGGGAAGTAATCGACCTTGATGGGGGTCCAGCCAGCGTTGCGCCATTGCTCTTGCAGATCCAGTACGACCTTGAGGGTGTCGTCGAGTAATAGCGGCTCGATTTGCGGAGACATGCGGACACCGTCGATCCGTTCATCGCGTCCAAAACCCACCGTGAAGAAACGGGCCAGCGGGGTCACAAAGCCAAACTCAGGATCTGCGAAGCGCAGACGGGCATCAGACTTGGGAACATTGAACCAGGAGTGCCCTGGTATGACTGGATCGATTCTTGCGCTGGAGCGCTGGCGCATAGCCTCGTAAGGCTCGCCAATCAATAGGGCGATTTCCGGCTCATCCGAGAGTACTTGAATCGCGGCTGACGTCAGGAGGGCCGCGATCGCAAGTGCCAACACGCCGCGTCGCCAACCCATGCGATGCATCAGGTTCACCGCACGCCTCCACCCCAGGCGATATCCCGAATCGATTGCTCAATCTGGTCGCGTTGGTCGCTATGCAGCAAATCGTCAAACTGCGCCGCGGCTTTGAGCACAAAGATCATGCGCCGTTCGATGTCAGCCAGGTTGGCAAAGGGATTACTGCCAAAACCAATGGTGCGTCCGTCCTCGATTGGACGGCACTGGCTGGCCAGCGTCAGCTCGATGGCCTGGGCGGCGCCGGAGGGGATGTTAGTGACGTAGGAGGCATGGTTACCGCGCAATAACCATTTCAGACCGCTGTCGTTGTACATCGCTGGTTGCAGAATATTCCGCTGTTCGTGTTTGGCCAGATGTTCAACACTTTCGGCGATGTTACCCGCTTCGATCGCCTCGAAGGCCAAGAGGATTTCCTTGTGGTCAGTCCCGAACTTCAGCGTTTCCTGCCCGACCGGCCACAACACCGGATGTTGGCCATTCCCAAAAATGTTGCTACGTGATTCCAGGCAATCCTTCAGCGCCTCCAACCCCCGTTCCTTGTAGAACACATGCAGCGGATACACATCCAGGAACAGCGTGGTATTGCCCATCGCCAGCATCTCGTACACAAACCGGTACATCCGTTGCGGGAGCGACAAGGGAAGGTCGGCACCCCAGTGGGTGAAGCCCCATACCGGGTTGTCACGGTTGGCCTCTTCGTACTCGTGCTGGCGCTGCTCAAACGCCCGAATGGTCGCGCGCTTTTCCCGCTCACTGGGACTGAGCAAGCCTCTCAGTCCTTGTCTGGCACTGTCCCTCAATTGCTGTATCGCCTCTTCTTCCGCCTGAATCTTCTCGACCGAATCCGCCGCGTGCAGCAGACCACAACCCACCTGTTTCGAAGCGAACGCCGCCAGCCCGGCCCACTGAAAACGCGGGTCGTGGCGCCATAGCTGGGCGTAGGCAGCATTGATTGCCTTGTTGCGCGCCTTCGGGTCGGCGATCAACTTGCCGCCCGGTGCCACGACGTTTTCAACCCTTTGCTGGTATCCGCGCCAAAGGTTTTCACAGACTGTCCCTGGCCGTTCGCTGAGCGTCGGTGTGGGCGCCCGTGCTGAAGTGAAACTGGATTGTCGCGGTGCGACGGGGTTGCTGGGGGCAACTGGCGCCGCTTCCTGTTGAGGGACACTCCTCACGGCTTGCGGCGCAGCACTTTGTTTGGACTCATAGGTGGCGTTGGTGAAGGAGTGGAGGAGACTGGCCTTGCAGGGGCAGCTGCTGCGGCTATCCAGCGAGCCAGCTACCAGTCTGCCGTGACTGTCCATGTACGAGATGCCACCGACGATTTGGTAGGTTTCGTCGTTTTTGCCACAGGAAACCCGATCCCCTGCGCGAGCGTGGGCGATGCCAAACATCATCACGCGGGTAT
>NZ_MNAH01000001.1 GCF_001976065.1 Pseudomonas putida
TCGTGAGACAGTTCGGTCCCTATCTGCCGTGGACGTTTGAGATTTGAGAGGGGCTGCTCCTAGTACGAGAGGACCGGAGTGGACGAACCTCTGGTGTTCCGGTTGTCACGCCAGTGGCATTGCCGGGTAGCTATGTTCGGAATAGATAACCGCTGAAAGCATCTAAGCGGGAAACTAGCCTCAAGATGAGATCTCACTGGGACCTTGAGTCCCCTGAAGGGCCGTCGAAGACTACGACGTTGATAGGTTGGGTGTGTAAGCGCTGTGAGGCGTTGAGCTAACCAATACTAATTGCCCGTGAGGCTTGACCATATAACACCCAAGCAATTTGCGAACTCGAGAGAGGCCAGATTGCGGTGTGTGAAGACGAAACGAACCGAAAGTTCGAGATACTCACAAAACACCAAGCTGTCACATACCCAATTTGCTGAAGCGAGGCCAACCGGCCACGACTCAGTACCCGAATTTCTTGACGACCATAGAGCGTTGGAACCACCTGATCCCATCCCGAACTCAGAAGTGAAACGATGCATCGCCGATGGTAGTGTGGGGTTTCCCCATGTGAGAGTAGGTCATCGTCAAGATTAAATTCCGAAACCCCTATCTGCGCATGCAGATAGGGGTTTTGTTTTGTCCGCAGGAAAAAGCATCTGCAAGTAACCGTCCGGCGAAGTCACCTAGGGGGCATGACAAAAAATAAGCTCCAATGAAATGGGAGCTTACCGTGCCAATTACCGCTTCGGCATTGACCAGGGCGAGTCTGTTGGACGGAGTAACTAAACCAGCTTTTTTGGGTTACAGGTAACCCCGTTCGGCAAACGAGGCAAAGCCCTCATACCCCACGACAACATGATCCAAATCCGGGTGCCGATCATGTTGAGAGCGTTCTTGAGAGTTGTGGTCAGCATACGATCGGTTTGACTAGGCTCCGGGGATCCGAAGGGATGGTTATGTGTCATTTTGTGGCGCGCCACAAAATGAACAAGGATCACGGCGACAGCGTTGTGTTCCAGGGCGATCTTGACCACTTCCCTTGGGGACACGCTGGTTCCATCCAGGGTGCCTCTGAATAGCTCTCGGAAACCAATCACCCGGTGCTTGGTATCGAGCAGCAATAACGCAAAGACCTCATGCTCGTGGTACTGCAACAGTGTTTGTAGATGGCTGAATACTTGCTTCGGCTCAGTCAAGGCTCGTCCTTTAGATAGACGACTCATCGCGAGTTGTTGAGCCATCTGCAGGATGTCGGCCTCGGTGACTGGTGATTCCATTACATAAGTACCGGTCTCTTCACCGGCTATGAGCTTGTGATATTTCATGGGGACTCTCCTGCATTGGAATACCTTGGTCATGTTGGAAGTTTGATCAGTGGGCGCGAGCGGAGTGGTCACTGCTGCTTTGGAGGGGTTTAGATTCCAGCTTTTGTGCCAGTGATGTTTTGGTAAGGGCTGCTGGTTTGGGGGTGACTTCTTCCTTGCCGGGCTGATCTTCAGCTGCGGGGAAGAACTCCTCGACGATGGCGCCGGTGTCCTCCTCACTGTCTTCAAAGGCGCCGTTGTTAAAGCCCTGTCGTGCCACGCGATCCAATGCGGTCTGGTCAAAGCCAGAGACTTGTCGGGTTTCATCAAGCTGCTTGGCTTCCAGCAAGGCGTCTTCCATGCTTAAGCCTCTGCGCACGGTGATGTCCACGTAGAAGATTGGAGTGCCATGGCTTTGGCGGGTGGACTTACCGCGCAGGCGTAGCTCCAGTGGCAGACAGGCCAGGCGGTTGCCGGAGATGGCCTGGAAATACTGCAGGCGTGCCGCCAGAGTGCGAATGCTGTTAAAACCGGTGGTGCGGAAGACAAAACTACCTAGCGGATCATCGTAACCAATTACCACGTTCAGCCGGCCGTAAGGCTTGCAGGCATTGCCTTGGGCCAGTGAGCAGCCATCCGGTGAAGGGCAGGGCAACGACTGGATTCCGTCCTTGGTCAAGCGCTTGCAGGTCTCACCATTGCCGACGCACACCGGCCGACCGGTGTTACGGTCGAACAGACTGTAGTCAGCCCGAAAGTTGAGGTCCGGCTCGTTGAACAACAAACGGATCGGAATGCTGCGTAGCTTGCCGTCCTGGCCATTGCGCAGTTCCTCATTGAGCGGGTGCAGCAGCCAGCCGTCGCGGTTCTGTACCTGCGAAGTAATAGTGAACTGATCATCTTTCTCCGGCAAACGTTTGCCGTTTTTCTCGACGACCTTGCCGATGGAAATACGCCCGAGTACCGGAGGAGTAATGGCTAAACCTTTGAGCATGTTGGTTATCCTTGATCTGGAAATAAAAAAGCCACCAGGATGGAAACGGTCCAGGTGGTTTGGGAGACGGGGTATGGTTCAGCTAATCAAAAAGCGGCGACTGCCTGTTTTGATCTTGGGGTAGCGGGCTTGTAGGTAGGGTTTGTCCTTGAGCATCTGTTCGACATCCAGCCCGGTGCTGTCCCTGGACTTCTTCCAACTGATGTAGCCATCGGCAAACTCCGCGCGGGTGGCTGCGCCCATGGCCTGCTGCAGGGCTTGCTTGAGCTGCGCCTCGCGCGTCTCTTGCTGAGCCATGCTTTGGCGAACAGACTTGAGCTCCAGGTAGGTGCTGGCCAGATCCGTGTGTTGACTGAAATCCAGGGTCTGGCCGTTATCCTCTGGGTAGAGGCAGCGCAGCGCCGCTTCCGCAGAAGCTGTGCCATCAGCCGGTGGTGGGGTGTCACTGACCACGTAATCCCAGAACAACCGCTCCAGATCGATCAGCCGAGCAATCATCGAATCGTCCCGATCGATGCGATGGATCTCCAGGTGCTGGCCACCCAGCAGTACCGCCACATCGGCAGCCTGCTTGCCGGTCACGGCCAACTGGTGCATCACTTGCAACTGCACGTACTCGGGCACGCCCTCTTTCCAGAGGCGTGCACCGTTTATGCCGGCAGTTTTGCATTCAAGGATCTGTACATCGTCGGCGCCGATGACCTCGCGGTCGATGTTGGCCAGCATCCAGGGCAGTTTAGGATCAGGATGCTGCAGCACGGCATTGATACGTCGTACCCGGTGACCACTACGCTTGGTGTAATGCGATGCGACAATCGGTTCGAGGATGTTGCCCCAGTAAGCAGGGCTCTCTTCATCATTGAGATCTAGCTTGGGCAGTGAGGTGTCACGACCAGTTTTCTCCAGCCACAGCTCCAACTGGGATTTGTAAGGGTTAAGGCCTATGGCAGCGGCGGCATCCGAGCTGCCGATGCCTTGTTTGCGCACAGTCAGCCAGTCTTCTCGGGGAAGTTGTTTGGTCCCCACCAGGCGCAAGGCAGGGCGGGGTTTACTGCGGGATTGTTGCAGCGTTTGCGTTTCCATGATGTTTTCCTATGCGGCATAAAAACGCCCGGCCAGCAGAAGCTGACCAGGCGCTTTGAGTAGATGAGTGGGGCTAGGCGGCGAGTTGCAGCGCGGCGTTCAGTGCACGCTCTTTGAGGCTGGCACCGGCCCCAAACCACGCGGAGTCCATGCGGTATTCAGTACTCCTGGCACGTCGCTCGTGATCGACGTACTCAGTCACAGCATTGAGCAAACCCCACGCAGTTCCTTGGGCTGACTCCAGCGTCGCTCCACGACCTTGGCCTTCGTACAGCCCTTGCACCTTGCGCAGGGCTCGCTCATTCGGCAGCACTTCCGGCAGCTGGCTATTGGGGGCTACGTCACACAGCACATTCATAAAGAAGCCCATCGCCTCATGCCACTGCACTTTGCGTTCCGACAGTGCGCGCATGCGGTACATAAACTCATCCCATTGCGAGACGGCGATGCCCAGTTGTTTCTTCACGGCCTGCGGATCAAAGCGCGTGTTGTGCGGTACCTTGATTGCGCGGGTAGCGCCGTTCAGGGAGATGGTCAGGGTGTTGTTGCAAACTACACGCACGGTGGTCGGGGTCGCGGTGGTGGCCAGCGTACCGTCACAGGAGGTGGCTAGCAGCAGATAGCCATTGACCTGATCGTCACCCTTCAGCACGGTTGTCTGCCCGGTCCTGGCCAGAGCCCAGAACTTGCGGCCACCTTTGAGTATCCCAGCTGTTTCCAACTCGTAGCCGGAGACCTCAGTCAGATCCCGGTAGAACTCCAGAACTTCACGGGGCTGCACAACCTGGTAGCGGTTGGAGACCACCGACAACGGGGCCTTGGTGTCGGAGCGATACAGCACCTTCTGTTCCGGAAAGGAGTCAATCGTGCCGAGGTTGCCGACAGTGTCGGCCTTGAAGTGAACTGGACTTTCCTGAATCTGCCAGTTCATGCCGGCTTCGCGCTGCCAAACTTCCAGCGGTTGTTTTTGCGTCAGGTGGTTACCCAAACCATGCCAAGGGGTAGCGCCAACGTATGCCATTTGTTCGACGAGATGAGCCATGGGAGTAATTCCTTTGGGTGCGTGCCGGAATAAATGCTGCGCACGCGCAGCATTTACCGAAGAATGTTGTAAGAGGATTAGGCTGGTAGGTTGAAGCGATGATTGCAGGCGAGACAAAGGTTGTTGGCGAACACATGGCGATCGAGTTTTTCGCCAAGCTGAGCACCGAGGGCGCAGCCGCCTGCACCTCCAGCGAGCCCGCCGAGGATGGCACCAGAAACTGTGCCGAGGGTGATGCCAAGAGGGCCGGCAATAGCGCCGACATAGGCGCCCACCTGGCCTGCTGCCAGAGCGGCGCTCGCACCACGAGTGGCTCCGCCTACGGTTCCAACAGCTGCGCCAATCTTCATGGCTGTTTGTAAAGATGCGATCTTGGGGGAGTTACACAGAGGGCAATGCAATGACATGGTTCTAAGCTCCATGGGGTGGATGTCATGGCAGTGATGTAGGACTGAATTTTTTTTGAGTCGAATCGTAATCGGCCTCCATGACGATTAAGTGCAGCAATCGGCCGATTCTGTTGAAAAGTCGGTTTGCCCAAAATGCTCGAATATTGATGGGTGAAAACATCTCTCTCGCACGCTACAACGTGAAATCCGAGTCCGGAAGCCTCTGCTCAAAGCTAGGGTCTCAATTTCAGGCACGTATTTTTCTGCCGTGAAAACCCAGCCGGATTTTTTCAATAGAATCGGCCAGAAGTAGTCATGGAATGACTACAAATTTGAGCGCGATTCAAGGTAGGTACAGCAGACCTTAGTCGGCAGCACCAACTGGAGCTACCGTCTCACGAGCCCTGGGAGATGCAAGGCTGAGGTGGGAGGCTTAATGCCGCCACTGTAGGATGTCCCAGCTGCGGACTTATCGGGAATTATAAAGGGAATGGCCAAGCCACATGCATCACTGTATACGAGATTCAAGCGCTGGTTCCGCAGGCCTAGTAACCCTGCAGGTAACGTCTATTACGCACGGCTAACCACTCCACAGGGTCTTTTTTACAAAATTGGCTTCACGACCAAGGCTAGCCTGGTCGATCGCATGGCGTATGGTGGTCACGGCGATGAAAAACTTATCGATAAAGTGTTTTTCTTCACGCAGCTCTAGGATGCATGGGATGTTGAGCAAACACTGCTGGACCACCTCAGTAAGCATCGCGCTTTTGGAAAGTACAGCAATAACCCGTCCCAGCCTCTAAGCGGAAGGGGGCAGTCTGAGCTCTTCGCGTCCGACATTCCCGGGCTCGATGCTGCTCTTTATGCTCCTCAGGAAGTGACGACACTTGAGGCATGCGAGTACGACTCAAATCAAGCGGCGGACGGATGTTTGGGAATATTCATCGGAATAGTGCTGGCCCCATTTACGCTGGGGTTTTCACTGTTCTTTATCTTTGGCGGGCTCATGGAGTTCATTACGGCTAATAAAAAACGAACGGTAGCGGAGAAGAAGGAAATTGTGCGCAGACCCCGGCCTAAGCATCCTGAGGAAATCCAAGTCCTTATTGATTCGCTGAGTGAGTTGAATATTCCAGCTAGCGCACAGGAGAAAACAGAAGCTTGATCCGCTTCCATGCTGCATCGCGGGCCTTCGAGAGTGACCGATATTGGCCGATTCTGGTGAAAAAGTAAGTCCTTCCAGACTGCCCGCATGCTGACGGCTGAAAACGTCTTTTTTAGCGCGCAGTTACGCGAAATCTGAGCCGGAGTACTCTGCTCAAAATAAAAATTTCAATTTCAAGTACGTACTTTTCTGCCGTGGAGACTATGGCCGACTGTTTTCAACAGAATTGGCCGATTGCTGCCTGTCAGGAAGGGCAACAAATGGCCAGAAGCAGCAGTTCGCGACGAGCAGCTCTGGTAACCCATAACTACAACAACCCTAACGCTGCGCGCCGAGTAACCCAGGCGCCTCCCAGAGCCGATTCCGTCGGCAGGATACAGGTAGGCCCCTATCAACCGTGGCGGACGAGTCGAAGAGCGCGAGCGACTGATTCGGACCGAGAAAATACCGGCCCAACACCGGCACCGCTGAGCAACTGCCCTACTAACGGAACGAGCTCGAACAGATCAGGAGAACAACTCGATGGACCACACACTTTTCGAGCGCTACTCACCTGCCATCCGCAGGCTCGGCACGGCGGGCGCCAACAGTCCCGAGCTCGTGATTGAAAACACAGGCAGAGACATCCTCAGGTATATCCCTTTCGAACACGTCAACGCTGATGCCAAGTTGGTCATCGTGGGCATCACCCCAGGCCCCAACCAGCTGCGATTGGCGTACGGCGAAGTCCAGCGACTAATGGCCGTTGGCATCCCGACTGCAACGCTGCTTCATGAAGTGAAAAAACTTGGTGCATTCGGTGGCAGCGCCATGCGCCCAAACTTGCTGCGCTATCTGCGGCACTTCAAGTTCGACAAGATCCTGCGCATTCCAAATGTAGAGTCCCTGTGGGAAGAAAACGCCGACTTGTTCCACGGAACCTCGGTCATACCTCACGCGGCCTTTACAACAACGCCTGAGGGCGGCGAATCCATGTTTGCGGGCTCATTTGCCTACCTGATGGCTTCCCCTTTATTTCGAGAGTGCTTCATGGACTGCTTCGTCTCCACACTCCGCGAAATTAACCCAGACGCCCTGTATATCGGCCTGGGCGATTGCCCCGAAGACGCGTTGCAATGGTGCGTCGATAACGGGTATCTGCACGCCCGGCAGTTTCTGGGTTCTTTCTGCCATCCTTCAACCAGTGGCGGCAGCGCACCGAGTGTGTATATCAGAGATAAAACACTCAGTGACCTGAAGCCAGCAGACCCTGTACGTCACAGAGTTGCGAAACTCGATCGGGCCTATGCGCGAATGGCTGGCGCAACTGCGTTGCTTCTGTGCGGCGCTGCGCCAATGTCGGAACCGCCACGCGCCGTCCCTCTACCGGATAGTACCCAAGCTGCCCTTGCCCCACCGCCTCCGGCCAAGCCAGCCCGCAAGACCGTAGCTGTCCCATGCGATGAATTCACCAATAAGGTGATCAAGCAGATTGAACAGAGCGGATACGTGCTCGTTAGGGAGAGCAAATACCTTGCAGAGTTTTGCGCTGCCGGCCAGACGGTCTATTTATTGAAAGCAAGGACCCGCATCAACAACATCTGTCTGATGGTTCACCCCAACATCATCAGGGGGCACTTGGTAGATCTGCTGGCGGAAATCGCCGTCAGCACAGGCCATCGACACCACTCAAGCATGTCGAAGTTTCCATCGAAATTGCATAATGGCAAGCAACCCATCACTTATGGCTGGCTTGTGAGCATTGGCGGCCTGGCAGACGTCAATGCTGTGGTGGAAGGCCTGCTTGAAATAAAACCGGCTACAAGCTGAATTGTCGTTGTCAAAATGAGCCGAAGTTTGCGCTTGGCAGGCCCATCAATCTGTTATGGAAGAACACAATGAGCGAACACATCTGCGTGCGTTTCCCGACCCCGAATTTCGACCGGCTGCTGGAAACCTTGCCACTCAAAGGCGCGAAGGTATTCAAGACCGGTTCCAGTTCAACTATCTTCGAGAAGGGTGACAGTTTGCTGCGGCTAACCCTGCAAGGCAGTGGCCATAACTTCCTGGCGCAACAATCGGCTGCGGGTAACCCAAACGTGGTCAGGGTACTGCACAACTATGGTGCGGTGGCGTTATCGGACACCTACGAGTCTGGCCCTGAGGTAGAGTTCTACTGGCTAGCGCAGGTCGAGCGCCTGGTTGATATTGAAGTGGGCAGCGAGCCTGTTCTTGAGGCTTGGCTTGCGCGATTCGATGAAGAGGGGCAGCCTGGCTCGAGGGACTTACCCGTTGTTGCACAGCAATGTCGTGAACTGGCGCGCGCTCACAGGCAGTATGCTGGGTTGATGGAAACGCTGGCGCTGGCGGCGGAGTTTCCGGGGATTGAGTCGATGGACCTGCGGCTGAGTAACTGCATGCGACGGCCTTTGACCGGGGAGTTGGTTTGGACGGATCCGTTAGATGATTGTTTCTACGAACCAGACACCAATGTGGAAATTTCACTGGATGTACTCTTCGCGCTTCTCAAATGACGGGTAATCTAATCCATACACACGTTTTCGGGCCACGTCTTGCCAGGCCTATGTGACCAGCTTTTTAATGAATTTTGGCTCTTCTCAGTGAACATATGCTCAGACCCATCTGGCACGCTAAATCTCCCCTGATTTTCTAGCTGCTGCGACAGGGAACTTTGGGTCGTCATTAGCCGGTCGTGGCAGACTGAGATCGACCCAAATGGACGGTAGTAAGGGATTGGGCTCCAAGCTTTGCGGGAGCGGGCTTGCACGCGATGGCATCATCTCAGTGGTTCGCAGTGTAATCCTGCTTACGCCGTAGATGCTGAACCGTCGCTCCTGGCTGTGGATTCATCGGGCGACATCGCTGCAGGGTTATCACCCGTCGTTGCGCTTAATGGATAGCGCTGATAACGCTTGCTTCACCGTCACCCTAGTCGATGGTGAAAACCCTTTGGTAATGGCATTGCATTGCCGCCAGCATGGCAGCCTGATGAGCATCGGCCGCGACCTCTCCCCACGTTTCCTTCGAATAGATCAAGTCCATTTTCAGGGAGTCAGGTCGCTTCTCGTACGCCCGCTTGTTGAGGAATCGCTGGCGCTTTTCGTTGTAGGGCAGATTACCGTACTCCGAGTTGATACTGCGCGAGACAAGCGCGAGATTGCCAAAGCGGTCCAGCCAATCCCGCGAGACCGTGTTGGTATCGATCGCCTGTGGGGTCTGCGGCGAAATATGCTCTACCGAGTTCTTCGCGGTGAAACGGAAATTGCCCCAGAACTCATGATCACGTTGCTGTTCATACCAAAGCACGAAGTCCAGTTTATAGAACCAGTAATGCGCAAATCTGACGCCATGGTCCTCCGTCAGCACAGCTTCGAACTGCAGCGCCGAAGCGGTACGCCAGGGATCGTCCATGAACCGGCGGCTACGTACGACCAGCGCAGCATCCGTCACTTCTCCAAGCAGCTGGTTATCCAGATGGCATAGGAAGCCGTAGTACCGCTCGATTTCACCGCCACCACCCCGCACGGTGTGCGCATGCTTGTGGATAAAGTACAGGAAGGGGGTCAGCCAGTAATGGGTGGTGATTTCCTGCGAGTGATACAGCATGCTCTGCAGCAACGATAGGCCCTGGTGCACGGCATTGTCGCGACTGCGATTGATGTAACGCTTGTCTTCACTGGCGGAAATCGAGGTGTGGCAGACCTGATGGATTTCGTCATCGCCCTGATCGACCCACTTGATCACATACTCGTCCCACAGCACACGCATGCGCCAGAGCAGATCAATGAACCCTTGCGCCCTCGCCACACGCTGCGCCGAATCCGCTGGCGCCAGCAAGTGGGCTTCAAACAGGGCGAGCAACTGCCGATCCAGCACACGCGGCAGATCCGCCTGCCCTTGCTCCTTCAGCCAGATACGCAACACATGAAGCAAGAAGAGTGGAAAGCCGATGATGCTCCGCGCCCAGGGGGCTTCTCCGTCATCCTCGGCGATTGCTGCCGGAGACGCGCCGATATCGGTAACAGAGCCGTCAACGATGGCCTGCAAGGTCAGGCGGTCGTAGCCATCCGTTTGCGCGGAGTCGGTCTTTCGATCGAGCAACCCGTGTACGGCGCCTGCATGGAGCAGTTGCCCCTTGTTATAGAGATCCCCCAGTCGGTGCGCCTCCAGCTGGGTTTCCAGACACAGATTGCGCTCGACAAAGCCACTCATGTCGGCACAGGCATTCCACAATGCCGCGAAACGGAAACGGCTTTCCGCGGGGATGTCCTGCAGCAACCTAGCCTTGAGGATCTCGTGGTGCTGTAGCTGGATACCACGGTTGTTGATGACTTCGAACAGCTTGTTCAGGTCCATGCCCTCAGGTACTTGCGTGAGCACCAGCGATACATTGCGATACACAAAGCTGGCCAGCGCCTTGAGATATTCATCATCAACAGGCCCGCCGTCCGCACGCTTGTAGGTCTGCGCGAAGGAGGCCATCAATTGCTGAGCCTCTCTCATGCTCTGAGTGTCGATGATTTCGCTGCTCGTCGCTTTCCCCCCCGGCATCATGCTGGCAAGGAAGTCGTTCACCTGCTCCCGGATTGAGAAGTGCAGACGCGGAATCGTCCTTTCCTTCAGCACAACCCTACTGAAGTCCTCCATCACCTGGCTCCATACCGGCACCGTGCTGAGCATCCACAACGTGGTGAAACGCTGCTGGCCGTCGATCAGGTCGAAGCGGCGCATGCCCTGATTGCGATCTTCATCGGTGGTTTTTTCCACCAACAGCGTGCCGCCCAGGAAGAACTGCGTGTCGCCTCGATCGAAAGCATTGGCGATGTCTGTCAGCAGTGTTTTGATCTGCTCATCACCCCACACATACAGGCGCTGGTAGATCGGCACATTGAAACACCACGCAGCGTCTTTCCTGTTGGCCAGCTGTTGCAGAGTGCAGAGGCTGGAATCAATGCTCATGGCGACCTCCATGGGAGGCTTTAAGAAACACCTCAAGCCATTGCGATTTGTCCGCAAGGTTGCGGCATTCAGGATCCGCCTGCACCTTGTAGAACGCCAGAACAGCCCGTTTGTATCGACCTTGCACACCATTCCCCACTTCAATCGTTTCATCGGCATACAACGATGCCACGGCCTGTTGGCGCTTTTGCAGAAAGTCCAGCACCTGTTTCGGATGGTAGCTTTGTGCGATCACATCCAGCAGGTTTAGCTCGGCCAACCTGAAGAAGTTGGCGGCGGTTTCCTGCTTGACCTGTTTTTTCTCCAGGCGAATTGCGCCCAGCAGAAACTCCAGGCGTAAGGCAAACGCGGTCAGTTGCTCGACTTCGAACTGATCCATGTACACCAGGCTGCAGAGCATGAAAATTTCGCGCAGATACTCCTGGTTGTTGCACAGCAGCTGTCGATATATCGCGCGGAAAAAACTCACCTGCGCGCACGGCGCAGGATCGTTCATCAGCCTCTGCAGCAGGGCGGCATACTTGTCTGCGTAGAGAAAGAAGCCCACGCCCTCATGAATGGGCTGGCGCAGTGCCATCGGCAAGTTCGCGGGGTTGTGGCTGATGCGCAGTTGACTGCCGTGCAGTACGTGCTCTCCGTCGCCCGTCAGCGTCAACGCAGTTGCCAGCCGATTGTGTCGGGTGGCGTAGAGCGGCACGCTGTCGACGCTGCTGCGGCTGTCCGCAACGTGGTTCCATGTGTCGCACTGGAACTCGGTCAGCAGCGTCTCGTGTCTGCCCGCTGGAGTTTGCGCACCGCGCCAACGCCGCGCACGCCAGAGAAAACGATTGAACAGGTTGGGGGCAAAATCCTGGCCGGGCGACAGTATCGCGGGTTGACGTTGCAGCGCCTCCCAGCGCTCGGCGCAGTGCTGCTGCAGGGCTGTCTTCAGATCGCCCTCAGCGTCTGCGTGATCGATCGCACGCAGGTGATAGGCCTTGAGCAGGTCGGTGGCCCGCAGAGGCACGCCGCGATTGTTCTGGGTATCGAAAAAGGTGAAGGCAAGGTCGCTGCTGTCCACCTCGATCACCGTCAGACGAAGCTTTCCGATGATCTCCGGTGCAATCGGCTCTTGCTGCTTCAACGCCTGAATCCCTTCACGGATATGTCGTGCGGACTGCCCCGAATAGCTGAGCACCTGGCCCGCTGGCAGTGCACCGGTCGCGCGGTGATACAGCAGCGACAACGCCGTGATGCGCTGCTGACCATCGATGATGAACCTTCTCGATTGGTGCACATCGCGATGCAGCAATACCGCGCCAATGTAGTAAGGCAAGGTTTTGTCCGGCTGGCCTGCGAACTCTGCGAGATCACTGGTCAGTTGCAACAGCTTGTCCGGGCCCCACACGAAGCCGCGCTGATAACTGTCCAGTGCCAATGGCCAACCTACCTTTAGCAGATCGTCGAATGCCAGGGTGCTGACCCGGACAGGAGATTCATGCGTCATTTATCTGCTCCCCTGCTCAGCTCTCTTCCCAGCGTTTGCGCAACGTCCTGATCCGGGCATCTCCCCGCAGCGCACGCCGATCCGGTCCACAGAGCGCGACCGAACCTTCCGGTAGACCAAAGACTTCCTCGATGGCTGCCCGAATGCTGCTGACCTTCGCATCCGAACGTGCGGCCCGATAGCGCGCCGCCCTTCGCTCGGCAGTGGCCACGGCCTGGTCTGCACCCTGCTCATCCTCGGCATCTGGTTCCTCGACATCCCAGTCCTCGTCCTCTTCATCCCCCTCTATAAGTTCCGGATCATCATCGGCCTCTTCCGCCTCTTCCGCCTCTTCCGCCTCTTCCGCCTCTTCGGCCTCAGCGGTCAGGTCAGCCAGGCTCTGACCATTGGAATACCAAGTGCAGGCGTCCTCCTGCTCCCATACCAGCCCATCCTCGACATGAAAGGTGCGCAGGGCTATGGAGGACGAAACGTAATCGCTGAACCGCGACTTCACCGCTGGCAACCGCTCGAAGCCAGCGCCCAAGGCCAGTAGAACCTTATTAGGGCCGGCAACCAACAGGAATTCAGACCAGCTCTGCTCACGGAAATTGACGCTGGCAGAAGCGTACATGTAAAGGGTTGCGCGAAGTGATGCGTCCTGTTCGGCCAACTGGGTCAGTACCTGCATCACAGTGCGGTAGATACTAAAGCCCGCATTTTCGACGGAGTGCGAGTCGACCTCGACAGTGGGCAATGGCGACCCTTTGTTGACGAACGAGAGCTCCGATACCGATTTCTTGATCATTGCATTCTTTCCTTGAACAGTTCGTGGGCGGGAACGGGCGCAGTTTGCGCCCAAAGTCCCCGCTTTTTCGCAATCCCTCTGATTGAGGACGAAGATGTCATGCTCGACAGTGGCAAGTTAGGTGATGAGGATGAACAGCCAGCGGAATCACTTCGTTTGTGATCGCGTGATTGGAAAGTCCCACGACCTAAGAAACAACCGGATAACAAGCATCACCCCATAGCGTTTCCGGGTTATCCAGCATCAGCAAAATAATCACCGGCACCAACTTGCCGAGAAGGTTTGAGCAGTCGCGCAGCTGATCCCGGTTCACACTGCTGTTCCAGGTTGCGCCCCCATGCATGACCTGGTTTCGCAATGTATAAATTCGATTGAACAGAACGCCGAGCACTGCTGGGGTATTGCGGTTGGCCAACGCTTGCTGCGCTGCTCGCCGACCGCTGGCAAAGCGCTCGGTCCACTGTTGCTCGCTGATCTTGCCGTTCTGGTAATCCCAGAAGCTCTGGAACACGTAGGGGTTGTCCAGCAACGCGCGAATGCTGCCGGAGAACGCGGACCAGACCAGATTCTCGATCAGGTTGGCCGTGTCGAGCGCGCAGAGTTTGTCCAGGAACGCCTTGAACGTGGACTGCTCGGAAAGGCGGTACTGCTCGTCAATATCGGTGGCGTAGGCCGAGTTGAAGGCGATCCACAGGAAGATAAAACGCCCATCGACATCGTCAGCTTGCTCGGCACGATTGAGCCAACTCAGCGCCCGATGAACACGCAAGGTGAGGTTGGGATGATGACTTTCACGTTCCTGTCGATGACGGGTCTTGAGTGCTTGATGGTCCATGGGGTGCCGATCCTTGAGGTCATGGGCAGTACGTCAACAGATTGGGAGCGTCTGAAAACTTTACATATTTTTGATTAAACCCAGGCATGGGTAGAGAAGTTTCTATCGAGGGCCTGAGAACCTGCTCCATTTGTTTACCTGTACGGACAAACAACATGGACGGGGGCTGTGGTTTTGCTTAGGGTATGGCCATTCGATATTACCTGCAAGGTGGTCTGCATGAAGCGCGAACAGTTCCTGGCGCAACCTGAAGTTGAGTCCTTCATCGCATGGCTCGCAACGAACTTGCCGACGTTGACGTTCAAGCTGCGCTTCAAGGCGAGCAAATTTGTGCCGGGCGGTTTAACCGCTGATGTCCAGGGTTTCGAGCAGATTCTTGAGCAATACCGCTGGAAAGCAAGCTGGCAAGATACCCATCAAAATTCGGTGGATTCACAAACCTGGGCTGAAACTCAACGCTCTCTCGGACAACTTCGCGAGTGGCTGACGAGTGCGGTCAACCGGGGGGACGAACAACAAGCGCTTCAGGCGTGTTTGCAGATTCTTCGTTGGGGTGGTGTCCGGGGAGCCATTCCATTTTTGCACCGGCTGGCCGAAAAGGGCGAGCTGTCGAGCTATCTGCGGGAAATGGCCGGGCTCATGTCGCTCGACGGCGACAATGATCTGAATGATCTCGACGCGATCAGTGTCGAGCGTTTCGATGCTGGCCTGACCAAGATTCACGCCTTGCTTGATCCGTCGGGGTCACCCATCTATGACAGTCGCGTCGGCGCAGCGACAGGCATGCTGTATTCATTGTTTCGCCAGCAATGGACGGGGAGCGGCAAACCTCTGCTGGCGTTCCCGTCCGGAGCCGCTCGTGGCAACCAGATCCGCAACCCGGGAGCATTCTTGAACGGCTTGGCGGCGCCGCAATTTTCGGCGATTGATTATGCCGAATGGGCACGTTGGCAGGTGCGGTTGGGCTGGATTATCCGCGCCCTGCTCGAACGTACTGGCTGGTTTGCCGAACAAGGGGCGCTGCCCACGCGATGCCATGCCTTCGAGGCCAGCCTGTTTATGCTCGGCTATGACCTGCGGTGCTTTGATGTGACGCTGGCGACTGATCCGAAGGCCGCAGTGCCAGCGAGTGATCCGCAGAAAAGTGAACGTGAAAGCACTGGATGGGTGCCAACCGGGCATCCCTTCAGTCAGGTCCTAAAGGACTATCTGGCCTTCCGCCACAGCGGTTCGCTCGACAATAAAGCGTCCTTCATTGCCTGGCTGTTGGCCAACCCGCGCAACGAGAACCCGCTCACGCGTGCCACAGCGCAGGGCTACTGTTTCGCGTTTTCCATCGATGAATTCGACCTGTTTGGCCGGTCGCTCGAAGAACTCGAACGTATCGTCGTCGGTGGCAAGGATGGGTTGTGCGCTGCATTGGTGAGCGAGACATTGGAACCGTTCACCCTGGGTGATGAACGGGCAAGCGTCTGTTTGGTGGATGTGTTGATCACGGGCAATGCGTATCTGCGGGCGACGACTGAAAAGGCACGCATCGGCTACCTCTTGAGCGCCGGATATGCAGGTACCGAGAACTCTGCCAAGACGCTGATGGCGTTGGGGCGCAACGTGGGCAAGCACTTCGGGCTGCTCGATGCAGAACATTTGCCGACGACGTTGTTCGAGCAGTTTTTCGGCGGATGCTCGCTCGACGCCTGACTCACACACGACATTGAATCAGCGTGAAGCGTTCCTGGACGCTTCACCGTACTGGAAGCGACCATGCAAAGCCGGAACGGAATTCAGTTGTACTCTGCCTCAGATATCTGCGGTTTTCTTGAGTGCCAGCACCTCACGGCGCTGGACCTTCAGAACCTTGTAAGCCCTATGGAAAAAGCGGCGGCAAGCGAGCAGAACCGTTTGATCCAGGACAAAGGTCTGGCCCATGAAGCGGCCTTTTTCGAACGGCTGAAAAACCAATACGCCAACGTTGTCGACATTGCCGAGGGCAATCCGAGTTTCGCGCGTCGGGTGGTACTGACCATCCAGGCCATGAAGGCCGGTGTCGATATCATCTTCCAGGCGTCGCTTCAGGAAGGCGCCTTTATTGGCCATGCCGACTTCCTGCGCAAAGTGCCGCGGGCGTCGGCGCTGGGCGACCACAGCTATGAGGTGATCGACACCAAACTGGCGAAAACGGCCAAGGCCAAGTTCCTTGTACAGGTTGCGCTTTATTCACGAATGCTGATCTCGATCCAAGGTGTGCAACCAACGTTTATGTATGTCGTACTCGGTGATGCTGCGCGTACCGAGCAGGCATTTCGGGTCGCTGACTACGCCGATTATCTGGAGCATGTGCTACAGCGTTTCGAAGCGTTCGTGAACAGTGCCGAGCGACCCGTTACTTACCCGGAGCCATGCGGGCATTGTGGGTTCTGCGCCTGGCTTGATCGCTGCGACGAACAACGACTGCAGGACGATCATCTCTCGGCGGTAGCGGGTATCAGCCGTTCGCAAATCAAGAAGTTACAGAGTGCCGGCGTGACCACATTGCACCAGTTGGCGGACAGTACTGACGACCTGCGCATTCCTAAACTGCAGACAGAGTCATTGAGCAAGTTGCGGCATCAGGCGCGTTTGCAGTTCCAGGGGCGTTCCAGTGACGTGCCGTTGTTCGAGCTCCTGCCTGTCTTGGGTGAACGGCGTGGTTTCCATCGGATGCCCAAGGCGGTCGACGGTGATCTGTTCTTCGACATGGAGGGCAATCCGCTGGAGGAGGGAGGGCTGGAATACCTCTTCGGTCTTTACATCGACGAGTATGGGCAGCGAACCTTCAAACCGTTCTGGGCGCATACCAGAAATGAAGAAAAGATCGCCTTCGAGCAGTTCATCGACTGGGTCATCGGGCATCTCAAGCGTTACCCCGACGCTCATATTTACCACTACGCAAGTTACGAAGAGACGGCCATCAAACGCCTGATGAGCCAGCACGGCACGCGTGAAGCTCAAGTGGACTGGTTGCTGCGCAACGGCAAGCTGATCGATCTGTACAAGGTCGTTCGCGAAGCGATCCGGGTGTCCGAACCCAGCTATTCGATCAAGAATATCGAGCATTTCTACATGGGCCGACGTGACGGCGACGTCACCAATGCTGGCGCGAGCATCGTGTTTTATGAGCGATGGAAAGAGACCGGCGATTCGAAGTTGCTTGAGCAGATCGAGCGTTACAACGAAGACGACGTGCTATCCACCTACCTTCTGCGCAACTGGTTGCTGGACATCACGCCGTCAAATGCAGGCGCTTTTTCAGGGGCTGCCGCCGAAGGCGAGAAGTCAGTCGTGGAGCAAAAGGAAATCGAGATTCTTCTGGAGAATTATCACGATCGTTTACTGGGTGGTCTGCGCACCGACGAAGAGGCCATGAGTGACGAGGAACAGGTCACGTTGCTGACCTTCCAGCTACTCGACTTCCACCGCCGCGCCGATAAGCCGACGTGGTGGCAGCTTTTCAGCCGGCAGGACATGACAACCGAGGAACTGCTAGATGATATCGAGAGCCTGGCCGGTTTGCGGCGCACAACAACGCCGCCTGAACCGATCAAGAAATCATTTTTGTTTGAGTACAGCTTCGATCCTCAGGAAACCAAAATGCGCAGCGGTTCTAAAGGGGCCATCAGTGAGTCCCTGAACGCGGTACAGCTGGTTCATCTGGACTATGAAAAGTGTCTGGCGACATTCCAGGCCACCGTGAATAAAGCTCCGCCTGATTGCTTCGACATGATTCCTGGCCAGCCGATTCCGACTAAATCGCTGCGAGAGGCGCTGTATCGATATGCCGACAACGTCCTGGCTGGCGAGCAGCGCTTCCAGGCGGTTACCGACTTTCTGTATCGACGCGCCCCGCGGGTGAAGGGCGCCAAGCCGGGTGCACCACTGCTTGATTCAAGCCTGCCGACGATTGATGCCATCAAGCAGGTGGTGCGAAACCTCGAGCACAGCGTGCTGTTTATTCAGGGGCCGCCAGGCGCAGGCAAGACCTACACCGGCTCGCACGTCATCGTTGACTTGCTCAAGGCGGGCAAGCGCATCGGCGTAACTTCCAATTCGCACCACGCCATCAATAATCTGTTGGCGGCCGTTGAGTGTCGTGCACAAGAAGAGGGATTCACTTTTGAGGGATTGAAAAAGTCCTCGGAGGGAGAAGGCACGGAGTTCACCGGCCGCTGCATTCGTTCCATTGAGGACAAGAGTGAGTTCCTCGATGCCTGGGGGCCGAACATTGACTTGACGGCCGGCACTGCCTGGCTATTTGCCGATCCCGCCTTCACCGAGCAACTGGACTACCTCTTTATCGACGAGGCTGGTCAGGTAAGTGTGGCGAATCTGGTCACGATGGGCATGGCTGCTCGCAACATCGTCCTGATGGGCGATCAGATGCAATTGTCGCAACCGGTGCAAGGCGTGCATCCAGGCCGTTCCGGGGACTCTATCCTCGACTATCTGCTGAATGGCACGCCCATCATCGCGCTTAATCGTGGAGTGTTCCTGGCGCAAACCTGGCGGATGCACCCCAAGGTTTGCTCATTCATTTCGCAAGCTGTGTACGAAGGGCAACTTTCCTCGGCGCCTGGTACCGAGCGACGGGTGTTGTTACTGGATGGCCAACGACCGGATGTGCCGGACAGCGGGCTAATGTTTTGCCCTGTGGCGCACGATGGCAACAGCCAGAGTTCGGACGAAGAAGCGGAGCAAGTCAAAGCGCTTTTCGCATACTTCTTGCGGCAGCGTTATGTGGATAACAAGGGCGTCGAGCACGCGATATGCATCGAAAACATCCTGGTAGTAGCACCCTATAACCTGCAAGTGCAGTTGTTGAAACAGGTGCTGCCAGCGGGCGCTCGTGTCGGCACTGTGGATAAGTTTCAGGGGCAAGAAGCGGAGATTGTCATCGTTTCGATGGCGACCTCGAATGAAGACTACCTGCCCAGAGACATTGGTTTTCTGTACTCGAAAAACCGCTTGAATGTGGCCGTCAGTCGGGCGAAGTCGCTGGCCTGTATCGTCGCCAGCCCTAATCTGACTGCCATTCGCTGCCTTACTCCGCACGACATAAGCCTGGTCAATGGCTTGTGCATGGCTGTCAGGTACGGGACGACTGCCAATGCTGTCGCGCTGTGTGATTAGCGCCTACAAGGATCTTGTCATCTATCTGGAACAGGGAAGAAAGTAATGCCAATCTCGCCCGCTCTACTTCCTCTGCTGCAAAAGACTTTGGCCCCGACGGGCTATTGCGTTGACGACATAGAGGGACTCGACCTGGGGGACTGGCACGCTTCAGTGCTTCTCGACAATACGCAGTATCTGTCGTCGTTTGACCCGCTGGCGTTCAATGACCGAGATCTTGCAGGGGACACACCACTGGACATCGCCTACCGGCTGAACCGAATCGTCCTGATCGAGAAGCTGGAGGCACTCGGTGCCGTGGGGGACAAGCAACGGCGGGACTGGAAAGGCCTCGGCAGCTTCATGCCGCACGATAAATACATGCATCTGCCCGCCAGGCAGGGAAAAATCAAAACCCTTGAAACGCGTTTCCGGCTAGGCGGTAGTCTCAACCATCGTGATGTGGACGGAAATACGCCTATCCATTGGCTCGCAATAAGCGGCCACTTCAAGGCCGTCAAGTACTTCACTGACAACTACAATATGTTCGAACTTGATATGAACGCGAAGAACAACGAGGGCAATACCGCTCGAAATCTAGCGATCCTCAATGGCCATCACGACATAGCGCAGCAGCTGCTGATCCGGGAGATCAACAACTACATAAGTGCTGCGCGTATCTGGCACGAGATGTCGGCCGGGTGGACATGGATGTTGCCGAGTCGAAATGACTGACGGACAGCGATTGACTCGGGGGCAACACGCCTTCGATCAGAGGCTTGAGGATTAGTCATGCATGAGCCAGGGTCGCAGCTCCTTGAGGTTGGTTACCACGATTTGCTGTGCTTCGGGGTTGGTTGCCTGGTTTCTCGGGTCGATCTGATAGCGTTGCAATACATACTTCACCAGAGCCCTGCGACTGGGCACCACTAGCTGGCCATCAATCATGCCGAAGTCGGTTTCGATGATCGACTTCTGCGCCGCGTTCAATCGCCCATCGGCTGTAAAGATGACTGGTATCTCGGTATTCCAGTCTTCATCCAGCTCTCGTGTGTTTTGCGATTCGTCGAGCAAATCCGGCTGACCCCGCAGGCGGCTGAGTACAAAGTCGCGGTACTGGCCGTTCTTCTCGCAGTAAGCCCGCACATGCCAGCGCATACCGGTGTAGACCAGCGTGTGAGGGGCTATGAGGCGAATTTCCACGTTAGGGGTATTGAGCGATACGTACTCGGTTTCCAGGCGCAGGCCATCGCGACAGGCCTTGAGCAATGGGCGCAGGACCTCCGGTCGAATCGGGCGATCCGGGACTTCCAGCACCTTGGTGTGGGCGTAGGCCAGGGCGAGCCCATCAATGTGCGGAGCGCGTTCATTGTTCTGGTAAAGCAGGTGCAAATAGGCGCTGGCGCTGTCGTCGATGAACAGTGGCGTGAAGGTTTTGCTGGGCACGTAGCCTTTTATTTTTTTGTCATATGTAAGATTTTTAGGCGCATGTTCTGTGATGTAGGTGTTGATGTCCTTGGACGCCTGCTGACGGCTGATGCCGAAGCTCTGCATCAAGTGTCCCGTGGTCAACCGGCCCTCCCACCAGGCAACGGTCTCAATCAAACGATAGCGAAGTGCCAGGTCCCAGCGTACCTGTTCGATGGACTGCTTGCGTTTCATACCCTCTCCATGTGCGCGAATACTTTACCTGTATAAGTCTACATTCTAGACCTGTCGTTTAACACTACATATCGTGTGACTGTCTTCAAAATGAATTGAAGTAACGAAAGGAAGTGGACATGAGTATGTCGGAAGCGGTTTCGACAGGTGCATTGCTGATGATGGGAGCAATCCTGCTGGTGCTTCTGCATCAGTGTCTGCGGTTGCATGAGCTCTGGCAGGTGGCTCTGGGCTGCCAGAAGAGTGTGCGCTGGGCGCGGATCTGGGAGATGGAAAACCGCGAACTGCGTTCGGCGTTGCGAGCCGAGAAAGAGCACGTCCAGCAGTTGCAAAGAAAGCTGGTGATTCTGCAGGAATTGATCCCTGCAGAGGGATAAGGAAAAGGACATGAATAGACTCGAACGGATCAAGGGCTGCCTGCTCGGCGGCGCCGTCGGTGATGCGCTAGGCGCCCCAGTGGAGTTTCTTGAGTGGTCTGCAATTGAAGCTAAGTTCGGTCCACAAGGTATCGTTGATTTTGCCCCTGCTTTCGGTACCACCGGCGCCATCACCGACGACACGCAGATGATGCTTTTCACCGCAGAGGGCTTGCTGCGGGCGTTTGTGCGCGGCAGCTCACGAGGGACTTGCCACGTCCCCAGCATTATTCATCATGCGTTGCTGCGCTGGCTGATAACCCAGGACTACCCTACGGCGATGCCGATCGGCGTGGACGGCTGGCTGATCAAGCAATCGGAGCTCTGGTCTCGGCGCGCCCCTGGCACTACTTGCCTAGGTGCACTAAAGGCCAGTCCGCGGCTGGGCGCTGTGGCCGAAAATAACAGCAAAGGTTGTGGCGCCTTGATGCGCGTTGCGCCCTGCGCCTTCTTTGCAAACGCCTTTGACTACGCTGTCCAGTCAGGGCGCCTGACTCACGGACACCCTACGGGCTACCTGGCGGCCGGGCTGTTCGCCGATATTCTCCAGCGCATTGTCGATCGGCAAGACAGCCTGGAACACGCAGTCACTCAGAGCCTGGCCCAATATGGACAAGTGCCCGGTATGGAAGAAATACGGAGCCTCATTGAGCGCGTACTTTTCTACTTTTACGAGGGCTACCAGCCCACTCCGCAACGAATAGGCGAGCTCGGTGGCGGATGGGTCGCCGAAGAAACGCTGGCTATCGGATTGTGGTGTGCCCTGGCAGCGCCTTCGTTCGAAGAGGGCGTTATCACGGCGGTGAATCACAGTGGCGATAGCGACAGTACCGGGCTCATCGCCGGGCACTTGTTGGGTGTTCAGTATGGTGCTGCAGCGATTCCTACTCGGTGGTTCGAACAATTGGAACTGCGCGAAGTAATTGTGCAAATCGCCGAGGACATTGATCGCGTTCCGCGTGAGTACTGTGGGTATGGCGGAGAGTTCGATTTGCAGATCGAGCTGGCGTATCCCGCTGGCTGAGAGCGCTGATGGAGACGACTATGGATAATTTTTAGGAGAGCTGCGATGCCTATAAAGCCCAGGCCATTTACGTTTGTGTGTGGTGAATGTGGTTGGAAGAAAACGGTGGCACCCCGGAGTGATGCACTGGGATCGGGGGAGTGGTTCAAGCAGTGCCCGAAGTGCGGGAGCGAATCGTTGAAGATGCGCGATGCGGGGTGGGTTGAGCGGACGTTAGCAGAGTTGTTTATGCGTCTCTAAGTGCATGTCCAGTGATATCTGGGTGGTGCCTCATGGCAAAAGGCCATTCGTTAGCGAGACCATAGGCACTTTGCCGGGTATCATTTCTTTTTTTTGTCACCCCTTGCTGAACCCCAAAGGACACTCTGCCATGAGCCAATCAGACGGATTTTCTATGACGAACGTTTCCGAGCCGATGCTTAACGATGAAAAAGAGCACGAGCGCCAAGCAGATCTGCTGAGCCAAGTCGCATTCGCTGACTCCGGTAGTGCGCCCAAGGCTGTAGAGGTCATTTGGAGCTTCATTCGTTCCTACGACCAGCATCGCCACGAGGTGCCCCTGGATCAGTGGCTCACGCATGAATTCAACAAGTATCCGCATCTCTGGGAAAACAACGCCGAAGTCGAAAGTGTCGCGAGCACGCTCATCGAGTCGATCACGCGTACCAATCAGCATAAAGAGTCGTTGCAACGACATCTCGACAAGGGGAAAAGCACGGCTAACTGGCTGGCCAAGGAGCTGGAGCAGGACGCTCAGGGCAATCCCGACCTGAATCTGGACGAGTACGCCGGGCATGTGCAGGACATGCTGGAGTCGGCCAACGTATCGCTGATGCAGACACTCAAGCGGGATGTTCGTCACACTACGGTACCAGCCGGCGTCGCCATTGTCGGTACGACAGTCACTACGGAAAAACAACCGACTATCTGGGACGAAAACTCCCGTTTGGCCATTGCCAAGGACATCAACAATCAGGCATTGCTAAATGCGGCGCTGAATGCTTCCTGCCATGGTGCCCGCATCCTCGGGCAGCGCACCTGGAACTGGATGCGTGGCCATGAAAACGCACCGGTCAGTGTCGCCCTGCAGGAATTTTTCGACAGTTCGCTGAAGTCCACCCGGCATATCGGTGCGCAGGTTGCCGTTTCCGGTGGCGTGGTGATTGCTGCCAAAAGCGGTTGGCTGAGTTTTTTCCGCAATACACCAACCGAGGTGATCGCGACTACTACCTATACCGGCCTGGAGCGTTCCAAGGCGTTGTATAAGCTGGGGCAGGGCGACATCCTCGCCGATACCGCAATCAATGCCATCGAGCAGACAACCATGGTGGCGGCTCGCTCGCTGGCGCAAGCAGTCGAACAGAAAGGCACTCAACTTGGCGCCAAATGGGGAGCTGCGTTAGGTTCCGTTTTTGGTCCTGGAGGTACGGCTGTGGGTGGTCTTGTTGGCGGCATTGCCGGTGGTTTAGCAGGGAAGGCGGTGGGCACGCTTATTGAAAAGGGTGGCAGAAAGATTGTCGAGGTTGCCAGCAAGGTTGTTCGGAAAGTGACGGAAACCATTAAAGAGGTTGGCTCGGCCGTAGTAGATAGTATCAAAGGCGCGTTTAACTGGGTTTTTGGCTGAGGCTTTTTCATGAAAAGCAAAAAGAATTTCGAAATCAAGCTGGAAGAGCATTTTCTGGCTGGCGCTCCCGCCATCTATATCCAGTCCGCCGAAGAGGCCCGTGTCGATCAGTTGCTGATCCGACTTCAGGATAAGCTCGGGCTCAAGCGTATCCACGAGTGGAACCTGGGGCATGGTTGGGTCGACTTCGACAACAAGCGCCCACTGAGTAATCTCGAGTCAGGCAAAACCGAGCTGGAACACGCCCTGTTAGCACTGTTGCACGCGGACCTGGAGCAGTCACTGATCCTGATCAAAGGCGCTCGACTCGCTCTAGAACACAACACGCTCGCTATTGCACGCCTCAAGCAGTTGCTGAACCTGATCGAACGTCATCACGCTGGCGAGTGCTCAGTCATTCTGGTCTCGGAGGCGGTGTGTATCCCTGCCCCGATCGAGGCCCAAGTAACCTTGCTCGCCCTACCGCTGCCGGATCGCGAGGAAATCAAGGCCTTGCTGACGCAGGCAGCAGCCCGCGGGCAATTGTCCGTGCCGGAAAATCTGAATGATCAGGTGGTTTCAGGACTGAGTGGACTGACCATCAGCGAAATCGGTCAGTTGCTAAGGATGATGGCCCGGCAGGCCGCGACGCTGGATGAGAGTGCATTAAAGATGATTCTCCACGAGAAGGAACATATTATCGCCAAGAGCGGTGTGCTGGAGATGGTCCCTAGCGTGGTGGAGTTGGGCGATATCGGTGGACTGGAGAACCTGAAACATTGGCTGGAGCAGCGCTCCACCATTATCCGTCGGCTGGACGAGGCCACTAAACGGGGAGTCAAGGCACCCAAAGGGGTGTTGATCGCCGGTATGCCAGGTTGCGGTAAGTCGCTGACAGCCAAGGTCGCAGCCAGCCTGTTCCAGTTGCCCCTGTTGCGTTTGGATATCGGCTCATTGCTTGGTAAGTATGTCGGCGAAAGCGAGCACAATATGCGCCGTGCGCTGAGTATGGCCGAGACCGTTAGCCCCTGCATTCTCTGGGTTGATGAGTTGGAAAAGGCTTTCGTTGGCATGGGCGGCGGTAATGCTTCGGAAGTGACGGCGCGCCTGCTGGGCTACTTCCTAACCTGGATGCAGGAAAAGACCGGGGCGGTGTTCGTTATCGCCACCGCCAATGACATCAGCGCTTTGCCACCGGAGCTGCTGCGCAAAGGGCGTTTCGACGAGATCTTTTATGTGGGCTTTCCCAATGCCGTGGAGCGGGAAAGTATCCTGAAGATCCATTTGGGCAAGTCGAACCAGACATTTGCTGAACTGGAGATGTTGAAGCTCGTAAAACTGTGTCGTGATTACTGCGGTGCTGACATCGAGAATGCGGTCAATGAAGCCTTGGCTAATGCCTTCATTAACGGCAGCGCATTGACTCAGAAATTGCTGGAAGACGCGATCCAGTCCACCATCCCACTGCGCGAAACCCTGCGCGATCAGGTCGGCAAGTACGAAGAGTTGTTCGAAAAACTCAAGTTGCGCCCGGCATCTGAGTATCAGGGGCTCAGTGTGGCACAGATGATCAAGATGGCTGCCGACCCTAACCATGTGAAACGTGAGGAAGTCGCGAGTAACCCGGATTGTCCGGACGATCAGCTAGAGAAGTTGGCAATGGATTCGCAGCGCACAGTGATCAAGGCCGTTTACGAAAACCCGCGTTGTCCCGAGCGCTTGCTGTCGATTCGCATCAATATTCCCCTGAGCAGCCCACAGTACGATCTGGAGCTACTCGAGCTGGCCTGCTTGAACGGCAATGCACCGGAAGATCTGCTGATTCGCCAGATCAATGACGGTACTCTTGCCAAAGAACTGCGCACCAAGCTGGCAAGCCAGGCGAAAGGGACAACTCTTCAGCAGAAGCTGGCAGCCGATAGCGATGCGCTTGTTCGTCAGGGCTTGGCAAGTAATAGGGCACTTCCCGAGCAAGTTCTGGAGAAGTTTGTGTTGGATGACGATGCTGACGTAAGGAGGGCGGTGGGCGGCAACTTGATTCTGCCTGAATCCCTGCAGTTTAAGCTGGCGGTGGATGACAACATTTCGGTTGTCGCTGCCCTGGTTTCTAATCCATCGCTTGGAGCCAATGTAAAACTTCAACTCCTTGAGAAGGGCGCAAGCAAGATCAAGCAGGCATTTGCCAGACGTCCAGAGTTGACGGCGGCAGAACAGCAAATGTTGCTGAAAAATGCCGACAATCCCTTAAAGCTTGTCCTTGCCGCGCACCCGAAACTTGCCGAAGCAATTCAAGTCCAGTTAGCTACTGACTCCAGCTCCAAGGTGCGGATCAACCTTGCCAAAAACTTACAGGTTACCAGCGAGGTTCAGGAAACGTTGGCTAACGATACCAACGCTGATGTGAAGCTCGCTTTACTCGGAAATCCAGCTCTATGCCTAAGCGAGGAAGCCAAGCTGAAACTGGCAAAATTCAAGATAGAAAACAACTCGCCAGCCGCTAGAATGCTCAATATTCATCGTAATTCGGGACTCTTTGGGAACATCGCAGCCACTCTGTACTCAACGGAGAACTAGGAGTGTTCTGAAGCGTTTCTGAATTACCGATTACGAAGAGCGCGAATTTGCGCAACGGCATTTAGCGATAACTTAGTGTTGGTAAATGGCGGTACTCGGCTGCCAATCGTTGGGTCTCATCGATGTCGGTGGCATAGGCAGCATTGAAGGCGATCCACAGAAATACGAATCGCCCGTCGACCACCTCGGCCTGCTCGGCGCGTTGCAGGCAGCTCAAGGAGCGGTGACCCTACACTGGACGGCCTTTTCCGTAAGCTGGACAACATACCGACTGTGTACGGTAGGACGGGACGCGAAATAAGTTCGATGGGAAAAAGGGCCGCTCAGGAATTCCGGGACCTACCGACAGACTTGGGGCTGGAATCTGCGTAATTGCACAGACTTGACCACCCATTTGCACTGCCAGAGACCACCCGTTTGCATTCGACTTGACTAATGAGACCGAGAGAGGTCATCACGCTGACCCCAAACGCAAAATCAAGCCTTTAAGATCTCCCATTCTGGACTGTCGCGCAGTCCAGCACGGATATATTTTCGCATCAAGCACCTTTGTAAATCAGAAGCTCGACCTTGAGTTTGGTCGCCATTTCCAGAGCTGCTGGGGTGAATCCACTAGCGCTATAGACGATGAATCGGGTGCAACCGTAGTAGTGCCCACCTGAGTGCGCCTGCATTACGGCTTCCACACCTACCGTTCCAGCGTAGTTCTTGCATTGGATTCCGATTTTTTCGGTATTCGATTGAGCAAGAATGTCTATGCCAAAATCACCCGTTGCGCTCGTTTCAGACACGGCATAACCGATGACCCGATAAAGCTCAAACACGGCTTTTTCAAGGCTCAATCCCACTGCAGTCGAGCTTGGTTTCACCACAACCTTGGAAGATTGGCTCAGCAAGCGCCCAATAATGACACCCTTGTATGCGATGTATCCTTTATGAGGCTCACCAAACTGGGATTTCATAACCTTCAGTATTTTATCGAAATTCAGCTCACCCGTTGCGTACCGGATATTTTGAGTAGAAAAGACCTGAATAATTGAATCCCGTTTCGGGACTATCGACTGAAGCGCCATCTGGAAGTGACCTATTTCATAACAAAAATCCCTAAAACCTTTTGACATGCGCTCCAGCACATCTTCGGATAAATCACCGTTTCTGTGGAGATTAAAGCTAGCCATATACCACTTAAAGCTTTCAGGCTCAGTATATTTCTCAAAGGTTTCCGCCACATTTTCACTTTCTAGCAACGTCACTAACACATGAAAGCGTTGGGTAATAGTAAGCTCAGAAACGTCGTAATCTAGATATTGCTCTAGGTCAGGCGGTAACTGGCACAATAATGCATATTCAGCCAGTTTCTCTTTAAATTCGGGAAAGCCACTTGTAACGTCAATCCACCATATCGCGTTCCAAATTTTAAAAAACTGTTCAGGTAGAGCGGTAAAATTTTCGGTGATTTCGGATAATTTATCCAAAAATGGTTCGACGTTGATGCATGAAATGCTTTTGGGAATATTTCTGCCGTAAAATTGGTAAGACATTTCAACTTCCTTGAACTGAAAAATCGTCAAAAGCGCGCCAACCACGCCTGCACCGCATCAGCTCTAGTATCACCGAGGGATTTTTATGAGCTTGAAACGAGCTGGATAACGTTGATGTTGTCGGGGTAAGAAGTGGATGTGGCGATGCGGTCCACTTCGATGGTCGTATTATAGTATCGACCCGTCTTGGCATCCTTTCGCTCATTGAGTCCATAGGCATGGTTCGTGTACGAGCAAGCCACAAGGTAAACCGCGGTGTCATCTTCACGTCCAACAATCGCTACCCAATGATCCCCCATCCCACCCTCTTCGAATTCAGCCTTCTCCTTCACACAGAGAATCGCCACCGAGTCAGTGAAATTCATCGTTGCCAGAGACTCAATGTTGGAGGGAGTAACCACCGAGGACACAGCAGATCCATCGGTCATCACCTCGAAGCAGGTAGCGATAAACGCTTGCTTGACCTTGGCGTCTGTCGCGTTCCTGAGCTTCCCGAAGTCACTACCTTCGCCCAGTACGAAATTGTGAAGGGATGGCGTGTTACTAATCACCCGCCTCCAAAAATTTGAGCTCCTGTACGCAAAATCTGAAGCTTTTTCGCTAGGGCTTCTCAGTGCTTTGTACGCATTGAACAGAGAATAAATCAGACACAGCCCATCAAAGTGACCCTGAGCCAAGATCCGTTGAATCGGAGTCGATTTCAAATCTACTTCCTTTCTCTCTATGCCAAATCTGAGGCGCTGGTAGACGCCTCACTCCAACCCCGCATTCCACAACACGACCAACAGCCTCCTGAGGCGCCGCAGCAACGGCACTAGTCATTCTGCGTCAATCGAAACGGCTTTCCACCCCCAGCAAGCCCGCTTCTTGTTGTAGCTCAGCACAGCAGTGCCAGATATTTTCCGGCCATCCTCGACTCCGTGCTCTGTCACAAGCGGGGGCGCAACGAAGATGTCGGTTTCCGTGAAGCCCATGCCATTGGATACGCGGACCTCCTCACAGAATGCCTTTTTGACATGTGCATCTGGCTGTTTGTCGGTCGACCAAGCCTGATGCACACGGAACCCCTGGCCTTTTTTTGACGTGTATCGGGATAGCCTTAGACCTATCGAGTCCCCTTCAACGAAAGAACCGGACAGTTCGGAAAGAGGGATTACACCCTCTATCTCGCGGTCGACGATGAAGTGGAGGACGTGCTTGTCCTTGTTGATGTGGTCGATCACACCTGTTTTTTCCGGAAAAACATCCCAAAGCGTTTCGGATGGCCTGTCTTCCAGCACGAAAATCCTGAACCTCTGATTGTCGTCAAACTCGCCCTTGATCCTGACCGCATTGCCCGGAGCCAGCTTCTTGCGTCCAACCTTGGATTCGGAAATGCTCACCTCTGTCGGGATAGAGGAGGTTTTCAGGAATAACCTCCGCTTCGGCTTGTCCTCTTTGCCTGGAACCGTAAATTTTTCGCCAATGTTGGCATCTTGCCAAGGCAAGTTGCTGAATAGCAGAGTTTCGGCAGCTGCCGCATGAGTCTGATAGAAGGCGCGGTTTGAAGCGCTGGCCTGCGATTCGGCAAACCATGGCTGAGAAGCGAGTTGAGCCGCGGTTTCGGGAATTTTGTGGCCCTCATTCTCCTTGGAGGCGATAACCGTCTCGATTTCGCGCTTGGCGGCAGACAAGTCATTGCATTCCAACATTCGTTGAGCGACTTTGAGCCTGATTTTTCCCGTGAATTTGTCATCGGCGGGGCAGGACAGTGCCTTGCAGTAACAGCCGAGCGCCGCTTGCTGGTCGGTGCGAGAAACGATGTCCCCCAGTAACCCCCAAGCCCAGTAGTCGTTTGCCTTGGCCTTAGCGACTTGGAGCCCGAAGGCTAAGGCCTCGTCATGCGCGCCCAAGGACAAGAGCACCTTCGCTTTATCGAGTTTCAGCCAGATGTTGTCGGGAAATCGCTCGATTGCCGCGTTGATATGGGGAAGCATGTAATTCTGGTCTTCGGCGTTGGTTGAGGCGCTGGCCTCCTTACCTGCCTGCTGGATGACCTTCTCCGCCAAGGACGGGTATTCCTTGCCGTCCTCCGCTCGATAGCGCTCGAAATCCTCCGAGCGCAGATATTCTAGTTTCCACAGGCGCGAAAAACCAAGCATGCTCAATTTGTCCTGCCCTGCGAGTTTCGCGGCAAGTTGAAGTACGCATGCGTGCAGCAGCGAAGGCTTTTCAACATCCAGCTTGAGATAGTCGTGCAGGTTGCGCTTGATGGCTCCGAGGTTAACGCTGTCGGCAGCCATCAACTCCTTGGAGTGCTTGAACAACGCCCATCCAAGGCCAGTCTGGGTTTCCTTGTCGGCGGCGCCGTCGGCCCACACCGTGCGATAAACGACAGCTGCTTGCGCATGCTGGCCATCCTTGCTGAGGGCTTTCGCCTGGCTGATCTGCTGCCCGTGGGAATTGCACAGCGCCAGGGCATTACGAATCCCCTTGGCGAGCACGTCGTCTGAGAGGTCGACTTTGCTGCCTTCCAGTTGATTGCGGTAGTGGGGCAGGTTCTCTTGGTTCCCGCTTTTGGCGTCCCGCTTGATGAGGTCGATCAGGGTCCAGCAGAATGCTTTCCGGTCCCAGTCATCTACTTGCGGTGCCCCCATCAGTTCCAGTGCCATCCGATATGCCTCATCGATCGCACCTTCCTTGCGTTTGGCGAAAACCTCCTTGTTTGTAATCACCCCTGCATTCCTTTTGTAAGAAGTAAGCCGACGTCACCGACCAACGAGCCCGGCGAGCAGGCGCTGATCAGTGGCTGGCACTTCGTGAATTGATCTTTCGCGCTGTACCAGACATCGTAAACGGCGACCGCGCCATCTTTGGCAAAGCTGTATCGCTGGGACCATTGCTGCTCTACAACCTTCTGAACGGCAATGCCGCTCTCACCGCAAAGGCTGAGAACCCTCTCGTGGAAATCGTTCAGGAATGGCTTGGCGAAGCGCATCTCGATAATCGGGGAGTCTGTGCCCGCAAACAGTGGCTTGCCTTTGAGCGGAGCGAGTAGAGCTGCCAACTTGGCGCCCAGGTCCGTAAGGCGGGGGGCAGCGACGCTGGTAACCTTGTTCCTGCTGTTGTAGGCGATGTCTATCCGAGCAAACTCTGCTTCGCGCTTGAAGTGGTAAACCTCTTGGTATTGATTGTGAAACACCTCCTCAATGGCGATGCCCTGGCCGTCGATCAGCTTGCAGACCTCGGCCAGCAGAGAAAGCAGAAACGACGCCGTCGGGGGAATGCCAAATGTGTCGGAGTTCTGCAGAGCAAGGGCCACAGACGTCTGCTGTGGGCTGGCGGGCATGGCAAGAATATCCTTCAGCGGATTCGGGAATTGAAGAAAGTCCAAAGCAGGATTCGAAACGATTTCAATGCGGCTCCACGGTTGCAGGTTCGGCGGGTCGAGCAAATAAAGGTTTTTTGCCGTGCGCGTGATTGCGGTGTAGAACCAGCGGAAATAGTCGGCTGTCAGCTGGCTTTGGTGGCTCTTGGATTTCACAAACACATGATTCCATTCGCTGCCTTGGGCTTTGTGACAGGTGATTGCGTAGCCGAACTTGAGCCTCAGCGCGTTGAAATACGGATCGGTTTTCAGTTTGTGCTTGAACTCGGCGCTGTTCCTCTTAATGCCTTCGTTGCGAATGCAGAAATCCAGATAGAGTGCCTTGTTCTGATCGGACGAGAGGCCAGGCTCCTTGCTGTAGAGCAGATCCTCCAGGATTTTTATCTGGAAAAAACGAGCAACGCCTTCCAGATCTTTGAAGCCTACCACTACATCACGAAACGTCAGCAGAACCGGTGTTTCCTCGAGTTTCCCCGAGTCAGGGACTTTCCTTTTAAGCGTAATGGTTCGTTTCTCCGGGGAGGAAATTACCTGCCGGATCAAGCCGAAATCACCGTTCGAGATGAATATCCCGCAGGCGTCGCTGTTCGAGACGGCCATGACCTTGTCCCCGGGCATAACCTCTGGACAGCCTGGGAAAAAATGCTCTCGGATTTGGCGGTTGTAGTCCCCAACATCGGAGTTTGAGTGCGCGATGACTATGGATTCCCCGTTAATCTTGCCGCCGCAGGACTCGAGATAGCGCAACATCAGATCCTGGTGTTCCACCTTCTGGACGTCGGGATGGTCGAAATCGATCACCAGTTGATTGAAAACCTTGGCTTGCAAAGACTTTCGAATCGGTATTGCGTTTGCGATTACGCCGCTTTCCGATTTTTGCCGAACCACCTCCGACAGTTCGTACCCGGTCGAGCGTGTGTGATGCTTGCGCAATAGGTAATCCGCGTCCAGAGCAGGCGAGAAGCTCATGCCCACCGGTGGCAACTGCGCGTCGTCACCGATGAAAATCACCTTTTTGCTGTGATCGTTGTGGTCTAGGTTCACGAACTTGAGGAAGTCGGCAAGCAGGTATCCCGTCCCGAAACGAAAAAATTCCGCCTCTTGGTAGATATCCGCAATCATGGACGCCTCGTCCACTATGTAGACCGTATCAGCTGAAAGGCTGTTCACCGCCACTTGAGCGTAGAACTTGAACGTCTCGGTTCCGTCCATCCCGGCGTCGCGGTACTCAGAAATGTCGTCGAACGAGTAAATGGTCTTGTGAATCGTGTAAGCGGGTGACTTTGTCTTGCTGGCGATTACTTTTGACGCCTTGCCGGTCGGCGCGGCAAGAACGTAGTTTCGGCCTATCGCGCGAAAATACTCGGTCAGGCCCTTGGTGACGAAGGTTTTGCCGGTGCCCGCGTAGCCTTTGAGGAGGAACACGCTTTCCTCATTGCCGTTGAGGAATCGTTCCAGCCGGTTAATCAGCTCCGCCTGTCCGTCAGTCAGTGAATACCCGGCGAAGGCGTCGTTAGTGCTTATCAGCCTGCGCGTGCGCGCGGATTTGAAATCGATTGTTTCGGTGACCCGCGCGGCCGAGTTTTTGAAATCTCGGAGTTTAGCCTCGTCAAGCGTCTGGTTTAGGGTTGCTATTTCGGCTTGGGCGGCTTTCTCCGCAGCCTCCAATAGGCTCAACTCATCCTTTGCAGCTGCCAACTGTTTAGCAAGGTTTTCTCCTGCCTTGCTCACCTCTGCGAGATGCTCAGAGGGTTTAGTCGGAGCAGTGTAGGGCGGATACTCGTCGAGACATTCCCCGCTGTAGGTCTTGTAAAACCACTGACCGATAAGGTATGCCTCCTCAATCAGTAGAAGGGAAATATCGGCACCCATCGAGTTGCCGTGGGCGGCTTTGTTGCCGAGCATCCGAAGGGCGTGGAGCTTTTGGAGGACGGTGTCGCCGACAACCTCCCGGAAATCCGGCAATTTGAGCTTTTCAAAAAAACCATCTGTCGGTTCGCTCGGAAGTCTCAGCTCTCTGTAGAGAATGCCAACCAGGACTTCAGCGAAGCAGCGCATCTTGATGGCCGCCGTGTGCGGATCTGAAAACACGTAGAATTCGGCAAACGATGCATGCTGATACAGCTGGGGCCAGCGAGCTTTTAGAGGATAAAAATTATTCGAATTCATTTGTTGTATTTATCCACCTACAATCTCGAGGGCATGCAGAATTTTGTACGCACAGGAGACTGCTGTGACAGTTTTGCGGGTAGCAGCTTAGTTAAACTGTTCGCCATCCCCCCATAATCTCACCATTTCGTGGTGTTGGTCTCACCAGCCTGCGGTCACCTACAGAGTCATGTAGCGCTCTGCCTTGTTCTTCAGAAACAAGCCGGCTAATTCGGTTTTTTCTTTGGTGCAGTATGGTGCGAAGCGTAACCTAAAATTATCGAAAGCGTACCGGGAACACACCTTTCGAACTCCAGCATTAAGGGCATGGTGTCCGCGCCGGTGATGAGTACACTGCATGCCTGGATGATCATCCAGCGCTATCTCGTGGCCGAAGGTTCGGCTTTCAGCAGAGTGCTGGACTACAGCCTGAAACGCAGGGCAGCTCTGTTGCGCTACCTCGATGGTGGAGCCGTACTTGTTGATAATAATTGGGCGGCGGACCAAATTCGGCCGTTGGCACTTGGGCGCAAGAACTGGCTCTTTGTAGGTTCGTTGCGCAGCGGTAAACGGGCGGCTGCGCTTATGCTTTTGATCCAGTTTCTCTACTGAATGGACATGATCCGTACGCGTATCTGAAGGATGTTCCCACGCGCCTGCCGACGCAGCTGGTGAGTGAAGTCGACCAGTTGCTGCCGCATACTGGCTAACGGTCTAGTCACGCAAGGTGTGATGGCCGGACGCATGGTGACCGCGCCGTGTAAGGTTGATGTGATGGTTGTCGCGTTCAAGTCGGTGACGCGTCTTGAGGGGCTGGGCTGGTAATCCAGGAGTCTGGGACGCATGGAGTGTCAGATTGTGATGGCCCGGTTTTGTCGATGCTCACTCAAACACAGTCTTGCGTGAGGCATCGCGTTGCGATCAGGAGAACCACTGTTTCAGTGTTTGCTTCGCCCGAGTCACGTGCTCGGCCTTGATGTGGGTCGCGGTTGCGGCCAAAGCCGCGCATAAAACGCCGATGTCGTCGGTGTATCCTACGATTGGAGTGATATCCGGGATGACATCGATCGGCGAGATGAAATATCCCAGCGCTCCATAAATGGTAGTTTTCGCCCACGTTGGGGTATCCGAATCTGTTGCGGCGTAATACATCTTCAGCGCTGGCTCGAGGGCGGCCTCGCCTGCGGATTTTGCATGGCTTTTGATTTTTTCCCAGAAGGAATTGTCCGAGTAGTCCTTTTCAAATGCGTTGTCTGACATGTTTTTATCACTCCTCATTGCATTCGAGCACAACCGCTTCATCAAGCTTGCAGGTGCTGGTATGGCCGTCCATTCCCCAGTGATTACTGCTGTAGATACCGCGCGACACTGACTGGCCCTCTTCAGTGAATACCTCAATCACTGCGTTCCAGAGGGAGGCCCTGGGGGGTTCAGTACTAGGGTCAAGACAGAGCAAATGGGTCAGTTGATATTGACCTTCGTGTTCATAGCCTTGATGGCCCACGACCATCATCCAGTGGCCACTATGCTTCGACCAGCTTACGCCTATCAATGGAATGCCGTTCCTGTCCAGCGCATCGCGTAGTTCGCTGACTAGCTGTTTTTTGCTGCCTGTCACGTGCTCGACTTCAATACCACTTCCACGGAAGTGTTGGGCAAGGCTAGCCAGATCCTCGCCGTTGGTTCCGGAGGAAATCAGCGCGCCATGGGAGATCAGCGCGCTACGAAACTTGCCTTCGCGGCTGCGACCATCCCAGAGATTCATATCAGTGATCTCTTTACGCTCTAGCACGCCGAGTGTGAGCAACGCCATCATCAGCGCGTATGGGCCACAAGCGCCGTCGGCATCGCCCTGGCGCAGATGCACCAGGGCGCCATTCTCTGCGCAAGTTTCGGGGCCCTTTGGGGAAACCATTAACCAGCGGCTTACGCACATCGTGTTCATTATGATCTCAGCCCTCGATCCGGGTGAATTCGGCTTCGATCAATTCCCCGGTTTGGCGCCATTCCCGGAATTGTTCACGTAGCTTTTTCTGCGTATCGATGGCGACCTGAACATCAGCAGCATTGGCATCAAGCGAGGCGTAGTCAGGGAAGAATCGCTCCTCGAACGAGACGTCCTGAATCATGTTCAACAGTTCTTCACGCTGGTTGTTGAAGTTGTCCACCATCTCTGCAATGGCCTGTCTGAACTGATCCTCGCGTTTCTTGCGCTCATAGCTGTCCCAAGCTTCCAGTGCCAGGCCTGCAACCGACAGGATGCCGTTGAGGTTTTTCGCCAGGTTAACCGCGCCCCAAGGCTTGAATTTAAGTGCCTTGCCCAAATCTACGCCGAGGGTCTTGGCTACGCTGACGATGCCGTCTCGGGCAGCCAGAATGGTGCCATTGTTGATCAGGTTGCCTTTGATCACATAGTTCACGCCTTGCTTGCCCAGGTTGATCACGTTGGTGTTGAAGTGATCGATTTCGGAGTCGAAGCTCAGCCGCATGCGGCTGAGCTCCTGGCTCACCCCGTTGAGTTGACGATCGAATTCGTTTTGCAGGCGTGTGGTCACCATGACCCCATCGCGCCCAATCTCGCGCTCGAAGAACTCCTTGAAGGTCTCTTGGGTCAGCCCTTCAGTGCGCATGATCAACCCGGAAAAATAGCGGGTGACAAATTCGCGCAGGCCAATGCGTACCTCACCGATCTGACCCTTGGCACTATCGAGCTGACGACTGAGCGTGCGGCTGACGCCGCTGAGGCGCTCTACTTCTTCGCCCAGGCGTTGGTCGTTTTCCACCGCCACTGGCAACTCTTTGTGCAGCACGTCGAGGATCACGCTCTTTCGCGCTTGCTCGACGATTACCGCAGAGCCGCCGCTGGACTGGATTTTGCCGGCGGTTGCTTGTTGCAGGTTATTGATGTGCGAAAGTGTCTTGAACTGCTCGATCCGCTCGAGCCAGTAATCGGTGCCCATGTCGAACGGATTTGCCGCCACTGCGACGATGCTCAGTGCCGCCACCTCCGCGTCGCTGGCGCCGATGGACTCGCGAAGTCGGCTTTCCACATTGCTGCGTTTGACCTGCAGGTGCTGCGCATAGCTGGCCTCATCCTCCACGTCGGCCACTTCGTCGAAACGGCTCAACACGAAAACGGTGCGCGGCAGCAGGTCGAGCGTGCGGAATAGCCAGTTCAGGTCATCTTTATGGCTGTCCTTGATCGGGTTGGTCGAGTTCATCACGTACAGCACCAGGTGTGCTTCGCTGACGTATTTGCGCGTGATGTCCTTGTACTTCTCCATCGCATTGATATCGGCGTTGAACTGTTCCTTGAAACCGAACAGCCCTGGGGTATCGATCAGCACGAAGTTGTCATCTACTTCGTAGACTTTCACCTCGTTCGATGACTCCTGCTGGCTGATATTCATGCTGGATTTGTCGAGACGCTCCATCCAGGCCGCAGCGATGGACGTCTTGCCTTCAGAGAAACCACCGATCAGGGCAATTTTCAGCTTGTCGTTGGCCAGGTTCTGACTGGCATGTTCGAGCTTGCTCAGCAGTGTCGGGTCGATGTTGACGCCCAGTGCCGTGCCTTTTTCGAGGAACACTCGCAGTTTGTCCAGCAGTGCCAGAGCCTTGTTGTTTTGGTTCAGAAAGAGCTCAAGGGTCGAGTTCATGGTGCAGTTCCTTATGCTTTGAGGTCGCTGGCTATCTTTTTCAGGCCGAGGTGGGCAGCGTCGAGTTTTTGGTTGATGTGCCGTGCCTGCAGGGCGGGTTGCCGAAGAACGGTACGGATTTGTTCGATTTTCTCTTCCAGTGGCGGCAGCGCCTGCGCGAGGGTTTCGCGGAAACTGTCGCGGATCGCCTCGCAAGCGTTTTCGAGGTTGTTGTCGGTGGCTTTGCGCTGTTGGCCTTTCTTGTAGTCACTGTCGAAAAAGCTCCACACGGCCTTTGCGAGACCGACCAGTAGCGTCGCCACGCCAATGGACATCAGCACCCAGCCGGCGGGGTTCCAGAACAACACTGCACCACCGGCCAGGCTGGCCAGCAAGCCTACGACGTTGATCCCGTTGTCGATGTTCACGTTCAGGCTGAAGTCTCCGGCCAGGCGTGCCTTGCCGATCTGTGAGTAGCCGGCCAGCAGGTCTTTGGCATGAGCCTCGAAACGCTGGACGATTTCGCTGACATTCTTCTGGAACTGCTCGACTTGCTTGTCGAGTGCTGTGGGGAGTTTTTCCTGCAGTGCCGACTGCTCACTCTGTAGCGCCTGCTCCAGTGCTTCTTTGAAATCATCATTGCTGATGTCGTCGTCGATGCTGTCGTAAACGCGGTTGCGCACGGCGTCTTCAAACTCGCCGATGGCCTGCTCGCCCGCATTGCTCAGGCGGCTGTTGAGGGACTTAAACGCAATTTGCAACTGGTGACAGGCATTCTCGGCTTCCTCGTGCAGTTTTTTCGCCAACGGAGCGAACTGCGCGACCTGGATGGCTTTCACTTCTGAGCAAACATCGGTTACCGCCAGTTGAACCTTGTTCATGTTCGAGCGGCGTATCTTGGTCTGTACGTTTATGACCAGGTCTCGGGTCAGGTGCCGATAGAACTGCTTGACGCCGGATTTTTCCAGCAGCGCGTCTGGCGCCATGGCATCGAGGAATTTCTTGCGGCTGGTCGCTATCGTGGAGCGTGGTACCAGGCAATCGGCTGCTGCATAGAACGCGGGCAGGGCGCAGAGGGTCATGCTGCGCTGGTAATGCTCGCCCAGCTGCTTGCGCATGATCTGGTCAAGATCATCCAGGCTGGCCTGCTCGTCAGGGCTGATCAATGCGGGTTTTTGCAGGGCCATTGGGTTGGTGATGCGTTTGTTGTAGAGCGTCCAGACTTCCGTCTGCGCACCCAATTGCGCCTTGATTTTTTCCAGAGTACCAGGACAGCCTGCATCACCGGTCTGCGGAGGTGCCGCTTTGGACGTTACGTAGAACACCGCATGGGCACGCTTGACCGCGTTGCTTATCTGCTCGCTGACCTTGCTTTCGTCACCCTCGATGCCGGGAACATCGAGCAACTGAAAGTGCTGCCCTTCTGAATCAAAGGCATACGCTTGGGTTTGGCGGGTGAAGTCAGCGCGGCCATCACCGATGATGCTGCCGTCTTCGAAGGCGGCCAGTTGCTGTAGACCATCCAGTGCCGTTGCATGACGTTGGCAGGTTTCGGCTAGCAGGGACTGAATATCTTCGCTTTGCTGACGTAGCGTGGTCATTTCGGTTTCACGCTGTACGGACAGCACGGAGGAGCCGGCCTGCAACTGCACCAGAGCGATTTCTTCGGGAAGCTTGCGCAGCAGGTTGAGAATGCGCTGGATCAGATTAGCGCTTCGTTTCTGCTCTTCGATACGCGTGCGCAGGGCGTCTTCTTGCAACTGCTGTTCGACTTGGCGCTGGTCATGGCGAGCATCGGTGGCGGCTGTTGCACTTTCGGCCTGAGCCAAGCGGCTTCCCAGCGACTCGATTTCGGTTTCCAGTGCCTGCAACGCCGCTTCGCTCAGCCCCGACTGCTGCTGCAAGGCGAGGAAGCGCTGACGTTGCTCACGTTTGGTGTTTTCCCTGAGCAAGATGCGCAAGGTTTCGATCAGCGTAGACTTGCCAGCGTTGGTTTCGCCATAGAACGCAACGGTGAAGGTCTTGTGTTCAGCGTTGTCCTTTAACTCGTTAATTGCCTTGGTCAGCGCCTGTTCGATTTCCTGCAGTTTGCTCTGCGCCTCTGCTTGGGCCGAGGCTAGGCTTGGATCGTCGGCACCCCGTGCCAAGGCTTTGAGCAAGGTGCTGATGTGATCGATAAGTTTAAGATAGAGGCCTTCGGAGAGGTCTTCAGCTGCAGTCATGGTGTCTTCCTATCTGACTAAATGGGCTCGATTTTCTGCAGCGATCTGTTGGCTATCCAAATTCATGGGCTGCGCAAGTTGTGTTCAGGCAGGGGCACCCAATCAGCGTGGCAAACTGAGGGCAAGTAAGGAGGCGTAGTGCGGGCAGGTTGAGCACCTTATCGTCCTTGCTAGCTCAGTGGATCACCCGCGTCATTGGTACAATGCTGGCATCTGGACATCGGCCGTCAGAGAAAAAACTTTAACGTGGTGGCGAGCACTTATTTCGAAGAGTTGGAATCCAGGCGCATGTTGCATATCGCTCAGACCTCGGCGCAGTGCACGGCATGAGCTCAACGAACGGCTAAAGAAGGTATGTCTACTTACCTCTGTAGCCGTATAGCCAGAACGTGGTGTTCGAGCGACTCGCCCAGTTGGGCGCTGCGCGCACAGCCGCCGACATCGCCGATGAGCTCACCATCCGGCCCACTTGCTAGAGTTGCGCTGAAGCCCCGAGCGGCACCGCCGACGGTACCAATGGTCGCGCCTATTTTTATGGTCGTTCAGAGTGAAGCAATTTTGCTGGCGTTACAGAGAGGGCATTGCATTTACATTGGGAGCTCAATGACGTGGTTATCATGGCGGTGATGTAGCACTGAGTATTTTTCCAAAAGATTGGCAAGTGATTATTTTGTACGAGTCGCCTTAATAAAGGCAGTCGTGCGAAATGGCCTATGTCAGCCTCATCATCCTTGGAAGAGGTAAGGCAATGCCTAATACCTTTACAGTCCTCAAAATGTGATTGATGATTGCAGCGTGCCATCCTTGGTGGCGAAAGTGCATAGGGAGGATGCCTTGTCCATATCGGCTGGTGCCGCAGAGTTACTTCTCGTCGCGAACAAACCAGGTCTCACTGAGACAGGTGGAGGGCATGGTGCTAAGGGCGTGGACTTTCAGCGCTGGTGGGCGGTGCTCCGAATGGTGGAAATGGAGCGGGCGAACGAACCGGACTTCTTGCTCCTTTTCGAGACAGTGCAAGATGTCACGGAACTAAACTCAGTAAATACTCCTACGCGCGCTCGTGTTTATCAGGTGAAAAAGAAGGACCGTGGAGAGTGGACGTGGTCCGTTCTCACTGGGACAACGGCGCCTCCTAAGAAAAAGAGCTCGACAACTGCATCAAAGGCAGTAACACCCACATTTACAAAGGTCAGTGACAGTGCACTAGGAAAGCTTCAGCTCAGTCTTGCAGCCTTCAATAAACTGCCCGTCGAGGCCTACTTCATTTCAAATGCTGGATGTGACATTCCCCTCGCTGCCGGAGGAAATGCTGCAACGTCAATGCCTTGCTCACTGGCAGATTTCGCCCCTGAGCATTCGCAATTGTTGGCTCAAGCTCTGCATTCGCTTAGTGCTGATGGCTCACCTGTTCCAGACTTGACGAAGCTCAAACTGAAGAGAGTCGCCATCCACCCTGATGAGCCCAGCAGTTACGTCATCAAGTCCGCTCTGGAGCTATTGACGCAGCGGAGCCCTCCTCATGCGGGCCAAGCCGCATCGTTCGTAGAATCCCTCGTTACTAAGATTTCTCCTCTAGGTCGCCACACTGATACTTGCTCATCTTTCGGCGATCTCGTTAAGCAGCGAGGGTTCGCAAGGCACGAGTTTATCTCTGCGCTGGGTGCGCTCGAGACCATTCCAGATCACTCTGCATATCTGAATGACTGGCTCACGCAACTGCAGAGCGAAGGAATGGATTTCATGGTGGTGACTGCAATGCGTGCGGAGGCGGCCCGAGTTGTGCGTGAGCAACTCACAGGCGCGACGCTGCCTGTTGTTCAATCTCTTCATGATTTTTGTGATGTCTGGCTCGACGCCAATGCGCGCGGGTTGGGCCTGCGACCGTATTTCGAGGCGGGGTTAGCTGCGCTGAGACAGGATTTCAGCAGCTTTCGTGATGCCGAACTTCTAGCGCGCTTTGCGATGAGGGCTATTAAGAAATGCGTGGACCCGAACTGAGATTCCTCGTTCGTAGCTTGAGAACTAAGAACTATGAAAAGCTTCCGATTCGAAAACATCTGGCTGCTCTCGCATCGCGACAGGAAGGCGAGGCACGTGAACTTCCACCCGAAGAAGAATTTGTTGAGGGGGAGGAATCACACGGGCAAGACGAGTCTGATTCGCAGTCTCTTTGAGACTCTTGGTGCCAAGCCTCAGGGGAAGCTGGAATCATGGGACGACAACACGGCATCACTCCTTGAATTCTCTATCGACGGGCGTCACTTCTTCGCGCTTCACCAGAACGGGCGGCGTGCGTTGTTCAACATCAATCGAGAGATGATTGTCGCCACCTCGAAATTTGGAGAGTGGTCTCAGGCCTTCTGTGACGTCACTGATTTCAACCTAGTGTTCACTGACAAGAAGGAGTCAGAGATTCGGCCGGCGGACCCTGCGTGCTTCTTCTTGCCTTTCTATGTAAATCAGGACGGCAGTTGGCAGTCTGAGTGGAACACCTTTGGCGGGCTCAAAAGATTCAGCTCCCCCTGGAGCGCCATTCTGGAGTACTTCACTGGTGTGTGTCCGCCTGAGTACTACCGTGCTAGAGCAGAGAGGGTTCAAGAGTCCAAGGTTCTTGAGGAGCATCGGCGCGAGTACAAACTCCTTGAACGTACTATAGAGCGCTTTAGCCGTACGCTGCCCTTATCCGGTCCCAAGCTCAACCCTGAGAACTTTGCAGATGAGATCGATCTGCTGACCCAAGAGGTCAATGAGCTGAATCAGCGGCAGGAGATGCTACGAAGTGCTGCTGTCCGCGAGCAAGACTTGCTTTCCAGTTTGGAGCAACAGATTCGGCTGGCCGATGATGCTCTCGCGGCTTATGACCACGATGCCAAGTATCTGCGCACTGGAGATTCTGAGCCGCTGGTTTGCCCAACTTGCAACGCCGAGCACACCAAGTCATTCCTAGATCTGCTCAATTTCGCTGAGGACGCGCGTGTACTACGTGAACTCGCTGGACGCCTTAGGGATGACGCAAACGAAGTACGGCATCGATGCAGAACCGCGTTGGCCGAACTCAGCACACTTAACGAGAACTATCAGCGCATCTCCACGTTGTTGGGTACGAGCAAAGGCGAGCTCAAGTTCCAGGACGTCGTTGGTAGCATGGGCGCAGAAAGTGCGTTCGCGGCGTTCGAAGCCGAGCGTAAGCTGCTGCAAGAGGCGATCAACAAGGCTCTAGGTGCGGTCGATTCATTAGATGAAAAGATGAAGTCGCTGCGCGCCGTGAAAAGAACGCGGGCGATCTTGGAAGACTTCAGATCCTACTACGTGACCGGTCGTGTTGCGCTGCAGCTCCCCCCTGTGGACGCATCAAAGATGAAGCTCACCAGCCGTCCAGACCTATCCGGAAGCGGCGGACCTCGGTCGATTTTGGCCTACTACGCCGCATTGTGGCGAACGTGCCAAGGTGTGACCGGTACGTACGATATACCAGTCGTCATTGACTCGCCGAACCAGCAGGCTCAAGACGATATTAATCTTCCCGCTGTGCTTCAGTTCATCGCTAAAGAGTTGCCGGAGGACATGCAGCTAATTGTTGGACTGGAGACTCCAACGGACTTCCCCTTCGATAGAGAGATACACTTGGACGTGAAGTACTCGATGCTTCGTGAAGACTACTGGGACGAGGCGGAGCGCATCATTGAGCCACTGCTCAAGAAGATGTACGCAACGATGAAATCCGATGTCGAGGAGTCCAGCGACGATGTGTCGGAGCAATGACGTTCTCTCTATCCGAGAACCATGGGTTTTGTCCGACACCGGGCCGTAGATCAACGTATCGACACGACTTTTCTGTCCCTGTTTTCCTTGATTGCTGACACTGAGAGGTTGCCGGTGGCCGCTTCCTGGATGTGCTCGCTCCACCACTTCATCATTGGGCGTCTGCGCTCTATGTAGTCCGCTCGGTTATAGGCGCTGCGTACCTCGTCTTTATCGACGTGGGCAAGCGCAACCTCGATCAACTCAGGATCACAGCCCTGCTCGTTGAGGATGGTGCTCGCCATTGATCGCATGCCATGACTTACCAAACGCCCTTCGAAACCCATACGCTTTAGCGCCATGTTAGCGGTCTGGCTGTTGCAGTGAGTGCGAGGGTTCCGGTCTGCAGGAAAAACGTATTCCCTGTTTCCACTGTAGGGCTTGATGGCCTCTAGGAGTGCCAGAGACTGCTCCGTGAGAGGGATAATGTGTATGCGACGTTTCTTCATGCGCTCCGCTGGGATCGTCCAGATTTTCTTCTCGAAGTCGATGTCAGCCCAGCGAGTGGTGGCGGCCTCTGCGGGTCGGGTCATCGTATGGAGCTGCCATTCGATTAGGCAGCGAGTTGTTCTTTTAATGCTGGCGTTGGCAATTGCCACCATGAGCTCATTTAGCTCATCGGGCGGCAGTGCCGCCATATTTTTCTTTTTTGGTTTCTTAAAGACCGAGCGAATCCCGCTAAGGGGGTTAGCATGGATGAGCCCATAATTCACCCCATAAGTCATTATCTCGTTGAGGCGCTGGGTCAGCCGTTTAACAGTCTCCAAACTACCTTTGGTCTCAAGAGGTCTGAGCAAATTGATGACCTTAGGGGCGCTGATTGCGGAAATTGGGGTTGAGCCCATGTCCGGGAAGATGTGGAGCGTGAGCGAGCGCCAAATATCTTCAGCGTAGGCAGTTGTCACTGAGTCTTTCTTTAGTTCAAACCATGCCGTCGCCACGTTTTGAAACGTGTGCTCTGTCGCGGCTTTTTTCACTTGGCGATCAGCATCGCGCTGCTCTTTCGGATCTAGTCCCTGGGCGACAAGCTCCCTAGCCTCAACTGTCCGTTTGCGGGCTTGGGCCAGGCTGATCTCGGGAAAGGTACCTAATCCCATATTGATCCGTTTTTTGGTCACGGGATGGATATAGTTGAAATTCCATAGCCTTGAGCCATTGACTCTCACTCGCATTTGGAGGCCGTTGCCATCCGTGAGTGTGTAGTCCTTTTCCTTAGGCTTGGCGGCTTTGACTTTCATGTCTGAAAGGCGCGTGGCTTGGGCGCACATGGTGTATCCCAATGCTGTTTGTGTATTCCAAAAATTACCAGCTGAGAGCTTGGAATACCACTTGGAATACACGTTTGCATGGATGTCTATGGACGCTGATAGATCATGATGGCGCTGAAGGCCCCATGTTTGCTGGGTTTAAGGCACAAAAAAAGACGTCCTTGGACGTCTTTAGATGTTTGATTGGTGGAGCCGGGGGGATTTGAACCCCCGTCCGCCAGTACTCCGCTGTCGGTACTACATGCGTAGCCGTGTCTATTAAGTTAACCCTCAGCGACCCGACGGGCAGGGTGCTTTGGGCGAGTTGTGTAAGTTTTAGCCGCTTCGTCCACAACGTACTGCACGGCGATTCTGTTCTATATGACAATCACTTTGGGTTTACAGACATCCCCTGGTGATTGCTGGACCCGAAGGTACCAGAAGCTCAGGGCTAAGGCTGCTTACGCAGCGAGAGCGAATTCCTGGCCGTAGTTTTCGTCATTGGCAACTATAAGTAGTTGCAACAGTGGATTTACGAGTTCTGTTACCAACTCGGCATGCACCTAAAGTTTCGCAACCGGCGTCGAATCCTAAACGGCCCCGAACTCATTGCTCGTGAATCGTATGAGCAACAAGCAGGTGTAGTCTACGCCAATGTGGCGCGGAAGGCCAACCCGAAGGTTGGCCTTGCCTGTGATCACTTTTTGGTAGGGCTGCGCTGCTGGATTTTCTCCAGCATCTGGCCGGAGATCTCGATGCAGTCCTTGTCGTTACCGGCTGCCTTGGCCTTTTCCGCATCCGCCAGTGCAGTTTTTGCGTTATCCATGGCGCTCTCTGATACGGCAGGCGCGGTGGTGATGGCGTTCTTCAGTTTGGCGATGTTCCCGTCACAAAGATTCTCGTCCGCCGCAAACACCGGCGATGTCAACAGTGCAGCAGAAATGAACAATCCAGCCATTGCAGAGTGCTTCATGGGTATCTCCTTGCGCATGAGGGCTCGGTGCTGCCGGTAGATCGGGCTGCCGTCCGAGGTGGTTATAAGCCCTTATGAAGGGCCTAGCTAAATGACTATAGCCGCGCGCAGGAATTCGGTTATTTTTTGCGAGGTAGTGAAAATGCTGGCGCTTGTCGACGCCTATGAAAAAGGGGTCACGCCAGTGACCCCGTATTCAACCGTGCGTTTTCAAGCGGGGCGCGCTTGCGTCACGCGGTCCACCAGGTACACCAGGCTGTGATAATCGATCCCGCCATGCTGGCTCAGGCCGATTTCACAGGTGCGGCTGGTGGAAATGCCTTCGCTGCAATACTGCACCGCATCCTTCAAGGTGCGCAGCGAATGGGCGTTCAGCTCGGGGGTGGTGAAACCCTTGTCGCCGGCAAACCCGCAGCAATGAATGCCTTCGGGGATGACCACGTTCTTGCTGCATTTGCGCGCCAGATCGATCAGCGCCTGGCTTTCCCCAAGGTGCTGGGTGCTGCAGGTGACATGCACGGCGATGGGGGCTTCCTGCGGCGTGAACTGCAGTCGATCCATCAAATGCGTACGAATGAATCGCACCGGGTCGTACAGGTCCAGGCGCACATCGCCCAGGTCCTGGGTCAAGCGCAGTGAGCACGGGCTGGTGTCGCAGTAGATCGGGTCGAGTCCGCCACGGCTGGCGTGGAGCAGGGCGCCGATCAGTTCCTGGCGTTTGTGTTCGGCCTGTTCGGCATAGCCCTTGGAGGCAAATGGCTGGCCGCAGCAAAGGTTGTCCAGGTTGTCCGGGAAGACCACCTGGTAACCGGCTTTTTCCAGCAGGCCGCGGGTTTTGTCGTACAGCGACATTTGTTCCTTGTCGCCCGCCGCCGGCCCCATCGCCCGTGAAACGCACGCGGCCAGGTACACCACGCGCGGGCGTTCGTCGGTCACCGTCGGGCTGAAACGAATGGCTTTTTCCGGCTGTGGCATGGCGTTGGTCCATTGGGGGACCTGGCCCTTGGACAAGCGCGTCAAGGTCGCGGATAACTTTGCCAGGCGTGGCGCACCCAACAGCATCCGTGCGCCGTTGGCCACGTGCAGGGTGAAACGCGCACCTTGCAGCGCCGTGGCGAAATTGCCTTCCAGCCAGTTGGCAGTTTTCTTATGGGTGGCGTGCTGGCCACGAAGCTTTTTCACCAACTCGCCTGTGTTGATTCCTACAGGGCAGCGCTGCGCACAAAGACCGGTGGCGGCGCAGGTGTCGATGCCCTGGTATTCATAGGCCGCTTCGAGTTCGCGGGTGTCGACCCCGGCGCGTTTCTTCGCCTGGATGTCCCGCCAGATCACGATGCGCTGGCGCGGGCTCAAGGTCAGGCCTTTGGAGGGGCAGACCGGCTCGCAGAAGCCGCATTCGATGCATTTGTCGATGATCTCGTCGGCGGCCGGCAGCGGTTTGAGATGCTTGAGGTGGATCTGCGGGTCTTCGCTGAGGACCACGTCCGGATTGAGAATGCCGTTGGGATCGAGCAAGCGCTTGAGCTGCCACATCAACTGGTATGCATCGCTGCCCCATTCCAGTTCGACGAAGGGCGCCATGTTGCGCCCGGTGCCGTGCTCGGCCTTGAGCGAACCGCCGAACTCGACAGCCACCAGTTGCGCCACGTCGTCCATGAACGCCTGGTAGCGTGCGACTTCTTCCGCGCTGTTGAAGCCCTGGGTGAAGACGAAGTGCAGATTGCCTTCCAGTGCGTGTCCGAAAAGGATCGCTTCGTCGTAGTGATGTTTGTCGAACAACTCGATCAGCCGGTTCACGCCAAGGGCCAGTTGTTCCACCGGGAAGGTCACGTCTTCGATGATCACTGTGGTCCCGGTTTTGCGCACCGCGCCGACGGCGGGGAAGGTGTCCTTGCGGATTGCCCAGAGCCGGGCGTTTTCCAGTGGGTCTTCGGTGAAATCGACTTGCTTCTCCACCGGGAACGAGGACAGCGACGCCATGATCTGCGCCAGTTGTTCCTGCAACAACGAGGAAGTTGCCGCGCGGGATTCGATCAGCAGGGCGCAGGCGTTGTTCGACAGCTGTTGTACGAAAGCGGGCATGCCAGGCTTGTTCTGTACTGAACGCAGGCTGCGTCGGTCCAGCAGCTCTACCGCTGACACCGGTTGGCTCTTCAGCACGGTGACCGCGTTGCAGCAGGTTTCCACATCCGGGAACACGATCAACGCCGAGGCCTTGTTGGGGTGATCGATCACCGTGTCGTAGGTCACTGCACTGATGAAACCGAGGGTGCCTTCGGAGCCCACCAGCAGATGGCTCAAGATATCCACAGGCTCGTCGTAATCCACCAAGGCGTTGAGCGACAAGCCGGTGGTGTTTTTCAGACGGTATTTGTGGCGAATTCTTGCAGCCAGTTCGGCGTTGGCGCGGGTCTCGCGGCCCAAGGTCGCGAGACGCTCCAGCAGGTCGCCATGACTGGCCCGAAACGCCGCAACACTGGCGGCATCTTCGGTATCCAGACGGCTGCCATCAGCCAGCACCAGGCGAATGCCGGCCAGGGTGTGATAGGTGTTTTGTGCGGTGCCGCAGCACATGCCGCTGGCATTGTTGGCCACGATGCCGCCGATTTTGCAGGCGTTGATCGAGGCCGGGTCCGGGCCGATCTTGCGCCCGAACGGGGCCAGCCAGGCATTGGCCTGCGCGCCGATGACCCCCGGTTGCAGGCGGATTTGTGTGCCTTGGCCACGGATCTCGCGACCGTTCCAGTTATCCCCAAGCACGATCAACACCGAATCGCTGATGGCTTGCCCGGACAGGCTGGTGCCGGCAGCGCGGAAGGTCACGGGAACCCGGTCGCGCTGCGCCAGTTGCAGCAGCGCCACCACTTCGTCTTCGGACTCGACGCGAATCACCAATTGTGGAATCAGTCGATAGAAGCTGGCATCGGTGCCGAACGCCAGGGTCGACAGCGGATCGTCGAAACGACGCTCTCGGGGAATCAGTTGCTGCGCATCGCGCAGGAAAGCGGCCGGTAGACTCATTGGTCCTCCAGGATCAACACCACCAGGTCTTTCGGACCGTGGGCGCCGTAGGCCAGCACTTGTTCGATGTCAGCGGTTTTTGACGGGCCGGACACCAGCAGGGCATTGGTTGGCATTCCCTGGGCCCATTCGAACTCCTGTTGGACCTGATAGAAGTTATCGCGGATTGTACTGGCCTTGAGCAGGGCGAAATGCACCGGCGGCGCCAGGCTCATCAGGCGCGGTTCTTCGCGCGTCGGCCAGATAATCAGGCTGCCCGTGGCGGCGATTGCGCCCAGGGTGGTGGTCAGGCTGGCCGGGGTGTCGTTGAATAGCTCGGCTTTCCATTCTTCAATCGGACGGTCGTAGGCCTTGAGCGCCGGCAGCCCGGGATTTGTCGCCCAGTGCTGAGTGACGCGTTGCCCGTGCGGCGTAGTCGGCGCGATCAACAGGCTGGGCAGTTGGCGCTCCTGCAGCAGTGTCGCCAACAGCGCCGGCCATTTTTCGCCGGACGTCAGATGGATTTCCGTGTGCACCGCTTCCATCAGTTTGCGCAGCTGCGGGATGCGTTGTTCCGGGGTGTAGCTATAGGGCTGTGTCACCAGATCGACATCGAAGTTGTCAGCCACTGGCGTGGTGCCTGTCAGGCTTTTGCGCAGTTTGGCGAGGATGTTTTGCTTGGCACTCATCAACGGTCTCCCTGTTTGGCCAGATGCTCGCGAGCCATGTCGTGCAGTGAGCGGGCAGCGGGTTTGGGCGCACTGTGGTTCTGCGTCCACGGGCCGACATTCTTTGGCGCAAGGGCGCGCAGGCGAGTCGCGGCCAGGCCGAACAGGCGGTACAGCGTCGGCGAACTGTTGAGCCTGGCCCAGGCGTTCCAGATGAACCGTTCTTTGCGCGAGTACTTGCTGCCCTGGCCGCGCATCACTTGATGAGGGCTGTCGGGCGCCTTGACGTTTTCTTCCCGCAGGCGACGCAGCAATGCAGGAATCGGAATTTTGACCGGGCACACCTCGCCGCAGGCACCGCACAACGAAGAGGCGCTGGGGTGGTCCGGGACTTTCGCCAGGCCAACCATGTGCGGGGTGATGATTTTTCCGATAGGGCCGGGGTAGACCTCGCCGTAGGCATGACCTCCGATTCGAGTGTAGACCGGGCAATGGTTCATGCAGGCGCCGCAGCGGATGCAATTCAGCGTCTGGCGCAGTTCGCTGTCGGCAAAGGCCTGGCTGCGACCGTTGTCGAGCAGCACCAGGTGCACTTCCTGAGGGCCGTCGAGCTCATGTTCCTTGCGCGGCCCGGAGATCATGTTGACGTAGGTGGTGATCGGGATGCCCAGGGCCGAGCGAGTCAGTAACGACAGCAGCGGCACCACGTCGCGCAGGTTCTCTACGACTTTTTCGATGCCGGTGACGGCGATGTGCACCGGCGGCACCGTAGTGGTCATGCGGCCGTTGCCTTCGTTTTCCACCAGCAGCAGGGTGCCGGTCTCGGCCACGGCGAAGTTGACGCCGGAGACGCCGATGTCCGCTTCGAAGAATTTCTGCCGCAGGACCCTGCGACCGATCTGAATGAGTTGGTCAACGTCCTTGGTGTATTCCACGCCAAGTTTGTCGTGGAACAAGGACGCGACCTGACCGGCGTTCTTGTGGATTGCCGGCATAATGATGTGTGAAGGCTTCTCGTGGTCGAGCTGGACGATGTACTCGCCCATGTCCGATTCCAGGCATTCAATGCCCTGTTCAGCGAGGACGTGGTTCATCTCCATTTCTTCGCTGACCATCGATTTGCCCTTGATCACTTGCCGCCCCTCGTGAGCGCGGATGATCGAGAGGACGATGCTGTTGGCTTCGTCCACCGTTTCCGCCCAGTGCACTGTCACACCGTTGCGGGTCAGGTTTTGTTCAAGTTGCTCGAGCAGCTCGGGCAACTTGGATAACGCACGGGCGCGGACGGCATTGCCCAGCGCGCGCAGGTGTTCTCTTTCGTGGGCATCGCTGAAAGCCGCGGCCCGCTTGGTCATCAGCGAATCCATCGCCTTGCGGAAGTTGCCTCGCAATTGCGCATCACCCAAGGCCTCGTGAGCCCGGGTGCGGAAGTCTTCTTCTACGGCAACCGTAGGAATAATCTCGACGGCACTCATTGGGCACCCCCGGTACGCTGCCAGAGGAAACTGGCCAGGTGTTGGCCGCGCAACGCTTCCTTCTGTTTCTCCAGCGAGCCGTTGATGTTCATCAGGCAACCGCAGTCGGCACTGAGTACCTGGTGCGCACCGGATTGCTTCAGCGAGCGAGTCTTGTCAGCCACCATCGCGCCGGAAATGTCTGGCATTCGGACGCTGAAAGTCCCACCGAAGCCACAGCATTCGCTTTCGTGACTGTGCTCGACCCGTTCCACGTTGCTCAATTGCGCCAACAGTTCGCGCCCGTGCAGGTGGGTGTTCATTTCACGGCGTGCCGAACACGATGTATGCAGCGCGACTTTCACCGGCGTGCCGCTGTCCTTGAGCTGCACTTTGCAGACAAACAACAGGAATTCGGCCAGCTCATAGGTCCTGGCAGCCAGCGCCTGTACCTGTTTCAACGTGTCCGGCTCATCCTTGAACAGGTCGGCATAATGTTCGCGCAACATGCCCGCGCAGGAGCCCGAAGGCACCACTACCGGATAATCCCCGGCGAACAGCGCCAGTTGCGAGCGCGCGACGGTCCTGGCCTGCTCGGTGTAGCCCGAAGTGTAGGCCGGTTGCCCGCAGCAGCTTTGCCCTTGCGGGTACTCGACACGGATGCCTTCGCGCTCCAGCAAGTGGATCGCGTCCATTCCGGCTTGCGGGTAGAACAGATCCACTACGCAGGTCCCGAACAGGTACACCCGTTGCGGTTTTTCGCTGGGGTATTGCCGAGGCTCGGGCAGTGGCGGGGCGACACGGGTCGCATTCGGCACAGCGTTGTAAAAAAGCTCGCTCATCAGGCGTGTCTCCGGGTGGGCCCGGTTATCCGTCCGCTGAGGCCGCTGAATATAGACAGAGATGCTTTCAGCAGCCTTGCAGACCGGGTGGTGAATAGCTGACGCCGGGGTCGTGGCCCGGCGTCGGTTTTTTCCTTCTCGCCTGTAGTACTTAGTGCACCAGCATGCCGGTGAACCAGTAGGCCTGGGCCAGGGTGATCAGGCCGACAATCGTTGCAAAGAACAGGCTGTGCTTGAGGGTGAAGCGGAAAAGGTCCGATTCCTTGCCCACCAGGCCGGTCGCGGCGCAGGCCACGGCGATCGATTGAGGCGAGATCATCTTGCCGGTCACGCCGCCGCTGGTGTTCGCCGCCACCAGCAAGGTGTCGTTGACGCCGATCTGGTGGGCGGTGGTCGCCTGCAACGAGCTGAACAGTGCGTTGGACGAGGTATCGGAACCGGTCAGGAACACGCCCAGCCAGCCAAGGAACGGCGAGAAGAACGGGAAGGCGGCGCCCGTGCCGGCCAGGACCAACGCCATGGTCGAGGACATGCCCGAGTAGTTGGTGACGAACGCGAAGGCCAGCACCATGCCGATGGACAGGATCGGCCAGCGCAGTTCGTAGAAGGTCTCTTTCAAAGTGGTAAGACCAGTTTTGAAGTTGATCTTCAGGACCAGCATCGAGATCAGCGCCGAGAAGAAAATCGCGGTGCCGGTGGCGGAAATCGGGTCAAGCTTGAACACGGCCGGGAGGGCGGTCGGCGCGGCCACGATCGGTGCCACCTTGATCACCATTTGATCCAGGTGCGGGATGGCGAAGTTGAACACGAAGCTGTACATCGAGCCGCCGGCGGCAAACATCGCCTTGAACGGCTTGAGGGTCCAGATGGTTACCAGCACGGTCAGGATCAGGAACGGCGACCAGGCTTTGAAAATTTCACCCAGGCTGTAGGGCGACGCCACGGTGGTGCGCTTCTGGCCGAAACCACCGGCACTGGCGCTGACCACCGAAGCCGATACGGCACCGACGATGTGCTGGCCGGCGGCGCGTCTTGGCTGCCAGACCTTGAGGAACAGGGTCAGGGAAACCAGGCTGGCCAGGGCCGAGGTGATGTCCGGCAGTTCCGGGCCGATGAAGTTGGAGGTGAAATACTGGGTCACGGCGAAGCTCAAGCCCGCAACCAGTGCGGCCGGCCAGGTTTCGCGCACGCCGCGCAGGCCATCCATCATGAACACCAGCCAGAATGGCACGAACAGCGACAGCAGCGGCAACTGGCGGCCGGTCATGGCGCCGATCTTGAAGGCGTCGATGCCGGTCACTTGCCCGGCGACGATGATCGGAATACCAAGGGCACCGAAGGCTACCGGCGCGGTGTTCGCGATCAGGCACAGGCCCGCGGCATACAGCGGGTTGAAGCCCAGTCCTACGAGCAGCGCGGCGGTGATCGCCACCGGTGCACCGAAGCCGGCTGCACCTTCGAGGAATGCACCGAAGCAGAAGCCGATCAGCAGCACTTGCAGGCGCTGGTCGTCGGTGATCGACAGCACCGAGCTGCGGATCACTTCGAACTGGCCACTCTTGACCGTCAGTTTGTAGAGGAAGACCGCCGCCACGATGATCCAGGCGATCGGCCACAGGCCATAGGCAAAGCCATACCCGGCGGCGGCGAACGCCATGTCCACGGGCATCTTGAAGGCAATGATTGCCACCAGGATCGACAAGGCCAGGGTGATGCTGCCGGCCACGTGTCCTTTGAGGCGGAACACGGCCAGGGCCAGGAAGAAAAACACAATGGGAATGACGGCTGCGAGTGCGGACAGGCCGAGGCTGCCGAGCGGGCTGTAGAGCTGTTGCCAGGTTTGCATATGGGGTGGCCCCTAATTGTTGTTGGTCAGGCACTGATCAGCGTTCTTGGTTAATTGGCAAGACCAATTTACAATCGCTGTTGGCTAGGGTAAAAGTCTTGTAGGCGGTGTGTCAATTTGCCGCCCTAAAACTTTTGTCGTAGGCAGGGGTTTGCGAAGGATCTGCCCGGCTCGGGCAATGGTCGCGTGGCAGGTGCCTGCGCCTCATGGATAGGCCAGAATAGAGCCCCGGCGCACCGTCGGGATGGTGGAGAAATTGAGTTATGGCGTTTGATCAGATTCGGCAACGCCGTTTGTCTGACGATATTGTCGAGCAGCTCGAGGGCATGATCCTTGAGGGCACGCTGAAGGCGGGTGAGCGCTTGCCGGCCGAGCGCGCCTTGGCCGAGCAATTTGGCGTTTCGCGTCCTTCGTTGCGCGAGGCTATTCAGAAACTGACGGCCAAGGGACTGCTGGTCAGTCGTCAGGGTGGCGGCAATTACGTGGTCGAGTCCCTGGGCACGACATTCAGTGATCCACTGTTGCATCTTCTGGAAAGCAACCCCGAAGCCCAGCGCGATCTGCTGGAGTTTCGCCACACGCTGGAAGCGTCCTGCGCCTATTACGCGGCCTTACGCGCCACCGACGTTGATCGCGAACGACTGACTGCAGCGTTCAATCAATTGCAGGACTGCTATTCGCGTCACGATGAAGTCAGTCGGGCGGAAGAGGGGGCAGCGGATGCGAAGTTTCACCTGGCGATCGCCGAAGCCAGTCACAACGCGGTGTTGCTGCATACCATTCGAGGGCTGTTCGACCTGCTCAAGCGCAACGTGGTGACGAACATCGGCGGCATGTACAGGCAGCGCACGGAAACCCGCGACATGCTGATTACGCAGCACCGGGAGTTGTACCTGGCGATTATCGAAGGTCGGGCGGAACAGGCGCGGGAAGTCTCCAGTCGACACATTCTGTACGTGCAGGAGGTGCTGGAGGAGGTGCGTCAGGAAGTGCAGCGCGTGGCTCGGGCGGAGCGGCGCAAGGGGATGTAGTCAGTCAGCGATCGTTCCCACGCTCTGCGTGGGAGTGCATCCCGTGACGCTCCGCGTCACAAAGCGGACGCAGAGTGTCCATAGCTGCATTCCCACGCAGAGCGTGGGAACGATCAGGGCCAGGAATTAATCTTCCTTGCCCTTATTGCGCACCGCGCGCTGCAATTCGCGCCCGGCGTCGCGTTCGCGCTCGGTATCGCGCTTGTCGTATTCCTTCTTGCCCTTGCCCAGGGCAATCTCGCACTTGACCATGTGCTTGCTCCAGTACCAGGACAGGCACACGCAGGCGTAGCCTTTTTGCTGCACGGCGGCGGCAAGCTTTTCCAGCTCCCGCCGGTTGAGCAGCAATTTTCGCGTGCGCACCGGATCGGCGATGACGTGGGTGCTGGCGGTCGTCAGGGGCGTGATGTGACTGCCGAGCAGCCAGGCTTCGCCATCCTTGAGCAGTACGTAACTGTCAACCAGTTGCAACTTGCTTGCCCGCAGACTTTTTACTTCCCAGCCGGCCAGGACCAGACCAGCCTCGAACCGATGTTCGATGAAGTAATCGTGTCGCGCCTTTTTATTTTGCGCGATGGTCCCTGTTGGGTGTTTCTTCTGTTTAGCCATAGGGGCGGCATTATAGGGAGTTGCGCGCGAGTCGGCTACGGTGTTGCTGCGTGCTTGAGCAGGTTGATTGAATCCCGGACAATGCGGCCTCTTTTTTGAACGCTTGGTCGTAATAACGATGTCGACAGACAAGGTTTCTGTCCACGGCAGTTGGGCTAGCCGCTGGGTCTTCATACTCGCCGCGACCGGTTCGGCCGTGGGCCTGGGTAGTATCTGGAAATTCCCCTACATGGTCGGGGTCTATGGTGGCGGGGCCTTCGTGATGATGTTCCTGGCCTGCATCGCGTTGATCGGTGTACCGGTCATGCTCGCCGAAACCCTGATCGGCCGCCGCGCCCGGCAAAGCCCGGCCAACGCCTTGAAGGTGCTGGCGCTGGAAGCGGGGCATTCGACCAAGTGGTCCTGGGGAGCATTCGCCGGCATGATCACGGCGTTGCTGATCCTGTCTTTCTATAGCGTGGTCGGCGGCTGGTCGCTGGACTACATCATCGACATGGGGCGTGGCGACTTCCAGGGGGCGACGCCGGACCAGGTGGGTGCTTACTTTGGCAATGTCATCGCCGATCCATGGCGCCTGACACTTTGGCACACGATTTTCATGCTGCTATCGGCGGTGGTCATCGCCAAGGGCGTGGTTGCGGGGCTTGAACGCAGCCTGCGGATCATGATGCCGCTGCTGTTCGTGATGATCCTCGTGCTGCTGGGCTACAGCATGACCACCGGGCATTTCATGGAAGGCGTCCATTTCATGTTCGACTTCCATCCGGAAAAAGTCCTCGACGGCTTGCTGCCGGCCATGGGCCATGCCTTCTTCTCCCTGAGCGTCGGGGTGGGTTCGATCATGATCTACGGCGCCTACATGCCCAAGCATTCGTCGATCTCCGGGACCGTTGTGGGTGTGGCACTGCTGGATACCTTTGTGTCCCTGGTGGCCGGCCTGGCACTGTTTCCGATTGTGTTTGCCGGCGGCTTGAACCCGAGCGAAGGCCCTGGTCTGATGTTTGTCAGCCTGCCATTTGCCTTTGGCAACGTAGCGTTTGGCCAGTTGATGGGCGTAGTGTTCTTCGTGCTGGTGGCGATTGCAGCCTGGAGTTCGGCCATATCCTTGCTCGAGCCCATGGTGGCTTACCTGGTCGAACGCTCGAAAGTCAGTCGTGCCTGGGTCACTTTCTGGCTGGCGTTCACCTGCTGGTTTGTCGGTCTGGGCACGGTGTTTTCCTTCAATATCTGGAAGGAAGCCAAGTTTTTCGTGAACGAAGGCGGGCTGTTCCACCTCTACCAATGGGGGGCGGCGGGCGGCCTGGATTTCTTCGGTGTGATCGATTTCTTCACCTCGCGAATCATGCTGCCACTGGGCGGATTGTGTTTCGTGGTATTTGCAGGCTGGGTAATGGGGCGTGACGCGGTGCGTGACGAACTGTCGATGCGCAGCCCGATGTTGTTTGCCCTGTCCTTGTTCTTGATGCGCTATGTGGCGCCCATCGGCATTCTTGTAGTGTTTGCCGCCCAGCTGTGGAAGTGACGCTGACATGACGACACACATTTCACGTTCGGCCTTGCTGCCGTACCCCGCGCAAGCGCTGTATGACCTGGTCAACGACGTGGCGCGTTATCCGGAATTCCTGCCCTGGTGCTCAACGGCCGAAGTCCTGGAAAGCTCTGCCGACCATATGCGCGCCAGCGTGGGCGTGGCCAAGGGCGGGCTGAGCCAGCATTTCGTGACGCGCAATACCCTGGTGCCCGGCCAGTCGATCGAGATGAATCTCGAAGAGGGGCCGTTCACTCAGTTGCATGGCGTGTGGGTGTTCAAGCCGTTGGGCGAGAAGGCCTGCAAGATCAGCCTGGACCTGTCGTTCGATTACGCAGGCCCGATCATTCGCGCGACCTTGGGGCCGTTGTTCAATCAGGCGGCCAATACACTGGTGGACGCGTTCTGCCAGCGCGCCAAGCAAATGCATGGTTGAGGCGATGATAGAGATCGAGGTGGTCTACGCCGCTGTAGATCGTCAGGTGCTCTTGCCGGTGAAGGTACCGGCAGGAACGTCCGTTCGCGCAGCCTTGCTGAAGTCCGGTGTGGGTCAGGCTTTTCCTGAGCTGGACCTGGCGCAGTGTCCGGTGGGGGTCTTTGGCAAGGTGATCGTCGATGCCGAGAGTCGTCCTGTTCAAACGGGCGATCGCATCGAGATTTATCGGCCGTTGTTGGCGGATCCAAAGGAGGTGCGTCGACTGCGTGCGGCCAAGGCTGCCGAGGCCAAGGCGCGAAATAATTGAGCCCGCCAAATACCAGGCAATAAAAAACCCGGGCATGCCGGGTTTTTTTACGTCGCAAATTATTGCGGCGAGGTTTCCAGGGGTTCTGGAGTTGGAACAGGTACGGTTTCGACACCGTCCACTTCCTTCTGGATCTGATCGAGCAACGAACCTGGCTTGACTGGCTTTTCCGGTTTCGGCGGCTCGACATTCTCTGCCGGTGCGGTGACAGGGGCAGCACTGTCCTTGCCCAGAATGGCTTCGTCGCGGCTTACGCCAGGCATGAAGTCGCCAGAGAGGCTGACAAGCTGGTCATTTGGGTTGAAGATAACGCTGATGCGTTCTTGTTGGCGTTCACCGCCACCCGGTTGCAGGCTATACAGGTAATCCCAGCGATCGGCATGGAACGTATCAGTCAGCAGGGGGTTGCCCATGATAAACCGTACTTGCTTGCGGGTCATTCCCGGGCGTAACTGGTCTATCATGTCCTGCGTGACGACATTGCCCTGCTGGATGTCGATTTTGTAAACCCCGGGGAATGAACAACCGGCGAGTGCGAGCAGTCCCACAAAGGTGAAACTGGTTAGCAAGAGCTTGGTGTTTTGCATCGGTGGGCGACTTCCACTATCTTGGCTGGGACAACGTAAACGCCGATCATACCCGCATTAAGAGAAGCTGCGAAGCAGCATCGCGAGAAAGCTGACCATGGTTGAAAATAGCGAACTACGCAAAGCCGGCCTCAAAGTGACCCTGCCACGGGTCAAGATTCTGCAAATGCTCGACTCTGCCGAGCAGCGCCACATGAGTGCCGAGGATGTCTATAAGGCATTGATGGAAGCTGGCGAGGACGTCGGTCTGGCCACGGTTTACCGTGTACTGACCCAGTTCGAGGCAGCTGGACTTGTGGTGCGGCACAACTTCGACGGAGGCCACGCGGTCTTCGAACTGGACGATGGCAAGCACCACGACCATATGGTCAACGTCGAAACCAGCGAAGTGATCGAATTCTTCGACGAAGAAATCGAGCGCCTGCAAAAGGCCATCGTCGACAAGTATGGCTTCGAGATGGTTGATCACAATCTTGTGTTGTACGTACGCAAGAAAAAGTAAGCATGTCGCGCGGACCCCAGGGTTCGCGAAACGAACGAAGGCGACCCCAGGGTCGCCTTCGTGCTTTCTGCTCATCTCAAATTTTTGCGGTGACGACCATCTTCTTGGCGTGGGCCAGGGATTCCTTGGTCAGGTCGATACCGCCCAGCATCCTTGCCACTTCTTCAACGCGGTCGTTCTTGCTCAGTTTGGATACGGCCGTGCGAGTGGCATCCTCGCCGCGCACTTTATGTACAAACAAATGCTGATGGCCCTGCGCCGCCACCTGTGGCAAGTGCGTAACGGTGAGGACTTGTCCACGCTCGCCGAGACGGCGCAGCAATTGGCCAACGATTTCGGCGGTGGGGCCGCCGATGCCGACGTCCACTTCGTCAAACACCAGGGTCGGTACGCGGGAGGTCTGTGCGGTGATGACCTGGATGGCCAGGCTGATTCGCGACAGCTCGCCACCCGATGCCACCTTCGCCAGCGCTTTCAGGGGCTGCCCCGGGTTTGCGCTAACCAGCAGTTCTACCTGCTCGAGTCCGTTGGGCAGCAATTCATTGCTGCTGTTGGGTCGTAGTTCGATGGCAAAGCGCCCACCGGGCATGCCCAGTCGCTGGATCTCCTGTTCCACCGCGTTGGCCAGACTGCTGGAGGCTTGGTGGCGCAGATCGCTCAGCTCTCGAGCCTTCTCCTGGTAATGACGCGCAAAAGACGCCAGCTCATCACTCAGTCGCTCGATGGATTCATCGTTGGCGTTCAGGGTTTCGATTTCATCCAGCAAGCGCTGCTGCATCTCTGCAACCTCGGTGGGCTGAATGCGGTGCTTGCGCGCCATGGTGTAGATCGCATCGAGCCGTTCTTCCAGGTATTGAAGGCGTGCCGGGTCTGCGTCGAAATTGTCCAGGAAGCGGTTCAACTCGCCTACAGCTTCTTCAACCTGGATCTGCGCGCTGGTCAGCAAGCTGCTGGCTTCGCCCAATGCGCCAATCGAGCTGTTCACGCTCGACAGGCGATTGAGGCTCGCCGTCAGGGCGTTGAGGACATTGCCGGAATCACTCTCGCTGCATTGCTCGACCACTTGTCGACAGATACCCAGCAAGGTTTCCGCGTTTGTCAGGTTCTTGTGTTCCTGCTCCAGCTGCTCCAGTTCGTTTTCGCCGAGGCCAAGGTTTTCCAGTTCCTCAAGCTGATAGCTGAGCAACTGATGGCGGGCGCGCTGCTCATCGCCGGAGTTGGACAGTCGCTCAAGCTCGTGGTGAGTCTGGCGCCAACGCTGGGCAGCCAGCTGCACCTGGCGGGCGAGGTCCGTTGCACCAGCGTATTCGTCGAGCAGGCGGCGATGGGTGTCGGTCTTGAGCAAAGACTGATGTTCGTGCTGGCTGTGGATGTCGATCAACAGCTCACCGAGGGCCTTGAGGTCGCCCAGCGGGCAGGGCGTGCCGTTGATGTAGCCACGCGAGCGCCCCTCGGCGGTGATGACGCGGCGCAGGATGCACGGGCCCTCGTTCTCGAGGTCGCGTTCGGCCAGCCAGGTACTGGCTTCCGGGATGTCGGCCAGGTCGAAGGTTGCCAGAATGTCGGCCTTGTCTGCGCCGGGGCGGACCACGCCGCTGTCGGCTCGATCGCCGAGGGTCAGGCCCAGGGCGTCGAGCATGATCGACTTGCCCGCGCCGGTTTCCCCTGTGATCACGCTCATTCCCCGATCGAGTTCAAGATCGAGATGTTCAACGATGGCGTAGTTGTGTACGGACAGGTGCACCAGCATAAAGGCCGCTCCCAGGCTTTAGGTCTGGTTATTTATACAGTGTTTTGTTTCTGGCTGACAATGCCCTCTGTTAGCTCGTTTTGCTTGAGCCGACGAAATCCTTAGCGCGCCGGGGAATGACAATGCAGAGCTTTTTGTAGGGTTAATCTCATTGAGCCCCTTGAAGCCGGATTTTGCGGCCCCATATAGCTGGACAGAAGCGCGAGTCGAGCTCGCGGACGATATTGAAAGGAGAATTCTATGGCTGACGAACAGACAGTGGATACGCAAAATCTAGACGCCGACCAGGCTCCCCAGGCTTCGGGTGATGACCTGGCGGCGCGTGTACAAGTGCTCGAAGAGCAACTGGCAGGTGCGCAGGATCAGGCTTTGCGTGTAGCCGCCGATCTGCAGAACGTCCGCCGTCGCGCCGAGCAGGATGTAGAAAAAGCGCACAAGTTCGCGCTGGAAAAATTCGCTGGCGACCTGCTGCCGATCATCGACAGCCTGGAGCGCGGCCTGGAGTTGTCCAGCCCGGATGACGAAAGCATTCGTCCGATGCGCGAGGGGATCGAACTGACCCTGAAAATGTTCCAGGACACCCTGAAGCGTTATCAGCTGGAAGCGATCGATCCGCATGGCGAACCTTTCAACGCCGTTCTTCATCAGGCAATGGCCATGCAGGAAAGCGCTGACCTTGAGCCGAACAGTGTTCTGAAGGTGTTTCAGAAGGGCTATCAGCTCAATGGTCGCCTGCTGCGTCCGGCAATGGTCGTGGTCAGCAAGGCGCCTGCGCCAGTTTCGCCTTCGATTGACGAGCAGGCTTGAAATTAGCCGCAAGGCCCCCATTTAGAAGTCAAGCGTTTAAGTGCTACCGCAGTTAGCCACCACTGCTGCGGCAACCAAATCCAAAGTTTCGGGAGAGTGAACATGGGCAAAATTATCGGTATCGACCTGGGGACTACCAACTCCTGCGTCTCCGTGCTGGAAAACGGCAAGGCCAAAGTTATTGAAAACGCCGAAGGCGCGCGTACCACGCCGTCGATCATCGCTTACGCCAACGATGGCGAAATCCTGGTCGGCCAGTCCGCCAAGCGTCAGGCTGTGACCAACCCGCACAACACCCTGTATGCGGTGAAGCGTCTGATCGGTCGTCGCTTCGAAGAAGAAGTGGTACAGAAAGACATCCAGATGGTCCCTTACAAGATCGTCAAGGCTGACAACAATGACGCCTGGGTTGAAGTGAACGGCCAGAAAATGGCACCGCCACAGATCTCGGCTGAAATCCTGAAGAAAATGAAGAAGACCGCCGAAGACTACCTCGGCGAGCCAGTGACCGAAGCGGTGATCACCGTTCCGGCCTACTTCAACGACAGCCAGCGTCAAGCGACCAAGGACGCCGGCCGTATCGCGGGCCTGGACGTAAAACGTATCATCAACGAACCCACCGCGGCTGCTCTGGCCTACGGTATGGACAAGGCCAAGGGCGATCACACCGTGATCGTTTACGACCTGGGTGGCGGTACCTTCGACGTTTCCGTGATCGAGATCGCTGAAGTCGATGGCGAGCACCAGTTCGAAGTGTTGGCCACCAACGGCGACACTTTCCTGGGCGGTGAAGACTTTGACATTCGTCTGATCGACTACCTCGTCGACGAATTCAAGAAAGAAAGCGGCATGAACCTCAAGGGTGACCCGTTGGCAATGCAGCGCCTGAAAGAAGCTGCTGAAAAAGCCAAGATCGAGCTGTCTTCCGCTCAGTCGACCGACGTCAACCTGCCGTACATCACTGCAGACGCCACCGGTCCTAAGCACCTGAACGTGAAGATCTCCCGCGCTAAGCTGGAAGCGCTGGTTGAAGACCTGGTTCAACGCACCATCGAGCCTTGCCGCATCGCGCTGAAAGATTCCGGTATCGACGTTGGCGCGATCAACGACGTGATCCTGGTCGGCGGTCAGACCCGTATGCCACTGGTTCAGAAACTGGTGACCGAGTTCTTCGGTAAAGAAGCACGTAAAGACGTCAACCCGGACGAAGCAGTAGCCATGGGTGCTGCCATCCAGGGTGCGGTACTGGCCGGTGACGTGAAGGACGTTCTGCTGCTGGACGTCAGCCCGCTGACCCTGGGTATCGAAACCATGGGTGGCGTGATGACTGCGCTGATCGAGAAAAACACCACGATTCCTACCAAGAAATCGCAAGTGTTCTCGACTGCCGACGACAACCAGGGCGCTGTGACCATTCACGTGCTGCAAGGTGAGCGTAAGCAGGCTGCGCAGAACAAGTCCCTGGGCAAGTTCGACCTGGCCGAGATTCCACCAGCACCACGTGGCGTGCCACAAATCGAAGTGACCTTCGACATCGACGCCAACGGCATCCTGCACGTAGGCGCCAAGGACAAGGCCACCGGCAAGACTCAGTCGATCGTGATCAAGGCCAACTCCGGCCTGTCCGATGAAGAGATCGAGCGCATGGTGCGTGATGCCGAGGCCAACGCCGAGGAAGACCGCAAGTTCGAAGAGCTGGCCGCTGCCCGTAACCAGGGTGATGCACTGGTTCACTCGACGCGCAAAATGGTCGCTGATGCTGGCGACAAGGTAAGCGCTGAAGAGAAGACTGCGATCGAAGCTGCTGTAGTTGCCCTGGAAGCCGCCGTGAAAGGCGACGACAAGGCCGCTATCGAAGCCAAGGTTGAAGAGCTGTCGAAAGTCTCCGCTCCAGTGGCCCAGAAGATGTACGCCGAACAGGCTCAGCCAGCTGAAGGCGCGGCACCGCAAGGTGAGTCGGCCGAGAAGGCTGACGACGTGGTCGACGCTGAGTTCGAAGAAGTAAAAGACCACAAGTAAGTTGTTGGTCGGCCGGTTGACTGCCTTGCGGCGGTGACTGGTAGGATGTCGCCGCGCGGGAGCTTGCTCCCGCGTTGGCGTGTCTGGAGTTAGCGAATTTTTACAGCATGCGACAACGCTCGCGTGCTGATGGCATGGCCGGGAATGCTCCTGCTTTTCGAGCCGAAAGTGCCGATCGAATCAAAGACCAGGATCGTTGAATTGACGTGAGTTGGGTCCGGGCCTGTATTGGGGCTCAACGAGTTTGGCGAGGCTCAGGAGAGGTTTGTCGAACGTCCTCAAGAGTGCAGAGACTTATGGCAAAGCGTGACTATTACGAAGTATTGGGTGTTGAGCGCGGCTCAAGCGAGTCGGACCTGAAGAAGGCCTACCGTCGCCTGGCGATGAAGCACCACCCGGACCGTAATCCTGATGACAAGGCATCGGAAGAGATGTTCAAGGAGGCCAATGAGGCCTACGAAGTGCTGTCCGATTCCAGCAAGCGTGCGGCGTATGACCAGTACGGCCATGCCGGTGTCGACCCGAGCATGGGTGGCGGCGGTGCCGGTTTCGGTGGGCAGAATTTCTCCGACATCTTCGGCGATGTCTTCAGCGACTTCTTCGGTGGTGGTCGCGGTGGTTCCCGTGGCGGCGCCCAGCGTGGCAGTGACTTGCGCTACACCCTGGAATTGAATCTGGAAGAAGCGGTGCGCGGCACCAGCGTGAATATCCGCGTTCCGACACTGGTCAACTGCAAGCCGTGCGACGGCTCGGGAGCCAAGAAGGGCTCTTCGCCGGTCACCTGCCCGACTTGTGGCGGTATCGGCCAGGTGCGCATGCAGCAAGGCTTCTTCTCGGTGCAGCAAACCTGCCCGCGTTGCCATGGCCAGGGCAAGATCATTTCCGATCCGTGCGATTCCTGCCACGGCGAAGGTCGCGTCGAAGAGTACAAGACCCTGTCGGTCAAGGTTCCGGCCGGTGTCGATACCGGTGACCGCATTCGCCTGTCGGGTGAAGGCGAGGCGGGCGCCCAAGGCGGGCCGACCGGCGATCTGTACGTGGTGATCAATGTGCGCGAGCACTCGATCTTCCAGCGTGACGGCAAGCACCTGTTCTGCGAAGTGCCGATCAGCTTCGTTGATGCGGCACTGGGTGGCGAGCTGGAGATTCCGACCCTCGATGGTCGGGTCAAGCTGAAAATCCCTGAAGGGACCCAGACCGGCAAGCAGTTCCGCGTGCGCGGCAAGGGCGTTGCCCCGGTGCGTGGCGGCGGTGCGGGTGACTTGATGTGCCGTGTGGCGGTCGAGACTCCGGTCAATCTGAGTCGTCGTCAGCGTGAATTGCTCGAAGAGTTCCGCAGCTCCCTGGCGGACGACAACAGTCACTCACCGAAAACCACTGGCTGGTTCGAAGGCGTGAAGCGCTTCTTCGGCGATTTGTAAGGAGACAGGCATGCGACGTATAGCTGTGATGGGCGCCGCCGGGCGCATGGGCAAAACCCTGATCGAAGCCGTGCAGCAAGCACCGGGTGCCGGCCTGACGGCGGCAGTGGATCGTCCTGACAGTACGCTGGTCGGCGCGGACGCTGGCGAGCTGGCTGCGATCGGCCGCATCGGCGTGCCGTTGTCGGGTGATCTGGATCGTGTGGTCGATGAGTTCGACGTGCTGATCGACTTCACCCACCCGACAGTGACCCTGAAGAACCTCGCCTTCTGCCGAAAGCACGGCAAGGCGATGATCATCGGCACTACCGGCTTCAGCGTTGAAGAGAAGCAGTTGCTGGCAGAGGCGGGCAAGGATATCCCGATCGTCTTCGCAGCCAACTTCAGCGTCGGCGTAAACCTGTGCCTGAAGCTGCTCGACACCGCTGCCCGGGTGCTGGGTGACGATGTCGATATCGAAATCACCGAAGCTCACCATCGGCATAAAGTCGATGCGCCGTCCGGTACGGCCGTACGCATGGGTGAAGTGATTGCCGATGCCCTGGGTCGCGACCTGAAGAAAGTCGCGGTTTACGGTCGTGAGGGCCAGACTGGTGCTCGCGAGCGGGAAACGATCGGTTTTGCCACGGTTCGTGCTGGCGACATCGTCGGTGATCACACCGTGTTGTTCGCCGCCGACGGTGAGCGTGTCGAGATCACCCACAAGGCTTCCAGTCGCATGACCTTCGCCAAGGGCGCGGTACGTGCCGCCTTGTGGCTGGATGGGCGCGAGCCTGGTCTTTACGACATGCAAGACGTGCTCGATCTGCGTTAAGATGCACCCGAAATCGGGCTCGCGCGTAGCGTCTGAGCCCGGTTTTATTCCGCCAAGCGACGTCCTGTCGCATTCTCCAGCCTTTAGGGCTCATTGGCGGTAGACCAAAAAGGCCTTTTTCTGTAAGCTACAGCTTTAGTGTGTCCACTAAAAGCGCGCAGAATAATTCAGTGAAGAAGCGGGGTGACGTGTCCATACGTCACTCCGCTTTTTTACAACCTGCGATCGCCCTTTCAGGCTTTATTTACGGGAGGTCTTCTTGACTAAGCCAGCCATACTCGCCCTTGCTGATGGCAGCATTTTTCGCGGCGAAGCCATTGGAGCCGACGGTCAAACCGTTGGTGAGGTGGTGTTCAACACCGCAATGACCGGCTATCAGGAAATCCTTACCGATCCTTCCTACGCCCAACAGATCGTTACCCTGACTTACCCGCACATCGGCAATACCGGCACCACGCCGGAAGACGCCGAGTCCAACCGCGTCTGGTCCGCTGGCCTGGTCATCCGTGACCTGCCTCTGGTGGCGAGCAACTGGCGTAACACCATGTCCCTGTCCGACTACCTGAAGGCCAACAACGTTGTGGCCATCGCCGGTATCGACACTCGCCGCCTGACGCGCATCCTGCGTGAAAAAGGCGCGCAGAACGGCTGCATCATGGCCGGTGACAACATTTCCGAAGAGGCCGCCATTGCCGCTGCCCAGGGTTTCCCTGGCCTCAAGGGCATGGACCTGGCGAAAGTCGTCAGCACCACCGAGAAGTACGAGTGGCGCTCGACTGTCTGGGATCTGAAAACCGACAGCCACGCGACCATCGAAGCCTCCGAGCTGCCGTACCACGTGGTGGCCTATGACTACGGCGTCAAGGTGAACATCCTGCGCATGCTGGTCGAGCGCGGCTGCCGCGTAACCGTCGTGCCTGCGCAAACGCCTGCTGCCGACGTGCTGGCCCTGAAGCCGGACGGCGTGTTCCTGTCCAACGGCCCTGGTGATCCGGAGCCTTGCGACTACGCGATCCAGGCGATCAAGGACGTGCTGGAAACCGAAATTCCGGTATTCGGCATCTGCCTCGGTCACCAGCTGCTGGCCCTGGCTTCCGGCGCCAAGACCCTGAAAATGGGCCATGGCCACCACGGTGCCAACCACCCGGTCCAGGACCTGGACACTGGCGTGGTGATGATCACCAGCCAGAACCACGGTTTCGCGGTAGACGAAGCGACCCTGCCGGCCAACGTTCGCGCGATCCACAAATCGCTGTTCGACGGCACGCTGCAAGGCATCGAGCGTACTGACAAGAGCGCCTTCAGCTTCCAGGGTCACCCTGAAGCCAGCCCTGGCCCGAACGACGTAGCACCCCTGTTCGATCGCTTCATCAACGAAATGGCCAAGCGACGCTGATCGCTCGCCCTGATGTTGCAAAGCCTGAGGGCGGCCCCGATACCGGTGGCCCCCTCGGGTCTTCACAGATTGAACAAGACGGCTTGCCGACTGACCTGCGGATTTGAGTGACAAACCCATGCCAAAACGTACAGACATTAAAAGCATCCTGATTCTCGGCGCTGGCCCGATCGTTATCGGCCAGGCCTGCGAATTCGACTACTCCGGCGCCCAGGCCTGCAAAGCCCTGCGCGAAGAGGGCTACCGCGTCATCCTGGTGAACTCCAACCCGGCCACCATCATGACCGACCCGGCCATGGCCGACGCCACCTACATCGAGCCGATCAAGTGGCAGACCGTTGCCAAGATCATCGAGAAAGAACGTCCGGACGCACTGCTGCCGACCATGGGCGGCCAGACTGCACTGAACTGCGCCCTGGATCTGGAGCGCGAAGGCGTCCTGGAGAAGTTCGGCGTAGAAATGATCGGTGCCAATGCCGACACCATCGACAAGGCTGAAGACCGTTCGCGTTTCGACAAGGCGATGAAGTCCATCGGCCTGGCGTGCCCGCGTTCCGGTATCGCCCACAGCATGGAAGAGGCCAACGCGGTTCTCGAGAAGCTCGGCTTCCCATGCATCATCCGTCCGTCCTTCACCATGGGCGGCACCGGTGGCGGTATCGCTTACAACCGTGAAGAGTTCGAAGAAATCTGCGCCCGCGGCCTGGACCTGTCGCCGACCAAAGAGCTGCTGATCGACGAATCGCTGATCGGCTGGAAAGAATACGAGATGGAGGTTGTCCGCGATAAGAAGGACAACTGCATCATCGTCTGCTCCATCGAAAACTTCGACCCGATGGGCGTGCACACCGGTGACTCGATCACCGTGGCACCGGCACAGACCCTGACCGACAAGGAATACCAGATCCTGCGTAACGCCTCCCTGGCGGTACTGCGCGAGATCGGCGTGGAAACCGGCGGTTCCAACGTTCAGTTTGGCATCTGCCCGAACACCGGCCGCATGGTCGTGATCGAGATGAACCCGCGCGTATCCCGTTCGTCGGCACTGGCCTCGAAAGCCACCGGCTTCCCGATTGCCAAGGTCGCGGCCAAACTGGCTGTGGGCTACACCCTGGACGAGCTGTCGAACGACATCACCGGCGGCAAGACCCCGGCATCCTTCGAGCCGTCCATCGACTACGTCGTGACCAAGCTGCCACGCTTTGCCTTCGAGAAGTTCTCCAAGGCTGACGCACGCCTGACCACGCAAATGAAGTCGGTCGGTGAAGTCATGGCCATTGGCCGTACCTTCCAGGAATCCCTGCAGAAAGCCCTGCGTGGCCTGGAAGTGGGCGTTTGCGGCCTGGACGAGAAGGTTGACCTGAGCAACCCGGAAAGCATGAGCGTGCTCAAGCGCGAGCTGACCGTACCGGGCGCCGAGCGTATCTGGTACGTGGCGGACGCGATGCGCGCTGGCATGAGCGTTGAAGACATCTTCGGCATGACCATGATCGATCCGTGGTTCCTGGTGCAGATGGAAGACCTGATCAAGGACGAAGAGAAGGTCAAGACCCTGGGTCTGACCAGCATCGACCGCGACCTGATGTTCCGTCTCAAGCGCAAAGGCTTCTCCGACATGCGCCTGGCCAAGCTGCTGGGTGTGACCGAGAAGGCCCTGCGTGCTCACCGTCACAAGCTGGATATCTTCCCTGTCTACAAGCGCGTCGACACCTGCGCTGCCGAGTTCGCCACCGATACCGCGTACCTGTACTCGACGTACGAAGAAGAGTGCGAAGCCGCGCCATCGGGTCGCGACAAGATCATGATCCTGGGTGGCGGTCCGAACCGCATCGGCCAGGGCATCGAGTTCGACTACTGCTGCGTACACGCGGCACTGGCCCTGCGCGATGACGGTTACGAGACCATCATGGTCAACTGCAACCCGGAAACCGTGTCCACCGACTACGACACCTCCGATCGCCTGTACTTCGAACCAGTGACCCTGGAAGACGTGCTGGAAATCGTCCGCGTCGAGAAGCCCAAAGGCGTGATCGTCCAGTACGGCGGCCAGACCCCGCTGAAACTGGCGCGTGCCCTGGAAGCCGCCGGCGTGCCGATCATCGGCACCAGCCCTGATGCCATTGACCGTGCCGAAGACCGCGAGCGCTTCCAGCAGATGGTCCAGCGCCTGAACCTGCGTCAGCCGCCAAACGCCACCGTGCGCAGCGAAGACGAAGCGATTCGTGCCGCCAGCAAGATTGGTTACCCGCTGGTGGTGCGTCCGTCCTACGTATTGGGCGGCCGTGCGATGGAAATCGTCTACGAAGAAGAAGAACTCAAGCGCTACCTGCGTGAAGCGGTTCAAGTGTCCAACGACAGCCCGGTGCTGCTGGACCACTTCCTCAACTGCGCCATCGAAATGGACGTGGATGCGGTCTGCGACGGCAAAGACGTGGTGATCGGTGCGATCATGCAGCACATCGAACAGGCTGGCGTTCACTCCGGTGACTCCGCTTGCTCGCTGCCGCCGTACTCGCTGCCGGCGCACATCCAGGACGAGATGCGCGAACAGGTCAAGAAAATGGCCCTGGAACTGGGTGTGGTCGGCCTGATGAACGTACAGTTGGCGCTGCAGGGCGACGACATCTACGTCATCGAAGTCAACCCGCGTGCTTCGCGTACCGTGCCGTTCGTGTCCAAGTGCATCGGTGTTTCCCTGGCAATGATCGCTGCACGCGTGATGGCCGGTAAAACCCTGAAGGAAATCGGCTTCACCAAGGAAATCATCCCGAACTTCTACAGTGTGAAAGAGGCGGTGTTCCCATTCGCCAAATTCCCTGGCGTTGACCCGATCCTCGGCCCTGAGATGAAGTCCACCGGTGAAGTGATGGGCGTGGGCGACACCTTCGGTGAAGCGTTCGCCAAGGCCCAGATGGGTGCCAGCGAAGTGCTGCCGACCGGCGGTACTGCGTTCATCAGCGTCCGTGATGACGACAAGCCACTGGTTGCGGGCGTGGCCCGTGATCTGATCAACTTGGGCTTCGAAGTGGTGGCCACTGCCGGTACTGCCAAGCTGATCGAAGCGGCAGGCCTGAAAGTGCGCCGGGTGAACAAGGTGACCGAAGGGCGTCCGCACGTAGTCGACATGATCAAGAATGACGAAGTCACCCTGATCATCAACACCACCGAAGGCCGTCAGTCGATCGCTGACTCCTATTCCATTCGTCGTAATGCCTTGCAGCACAAGATTTACTGCACCACGACCATTGCTGCTGGCGAAGCTATCTGTGAAGCGCTGAAGTTCGGTCCCGAGAAGACCGTGCGCCGCTTGCAGGATCTACACGCAGGATTGAAGGCATGATCAAATACCCAATGACCGTCCTGGGCGCCAAAGCCCTGGAAGAAGAACACGCTCATCTGACCAAGGTCGTCCGTCCCAAGCTCAGCCAGGACATTGGTACGGCTCGCGAGTTGGGTGACTTGAAAGAAAACGCTGAATACCATGCCGCCCGCGAACAGCAAGGCATGGTCGAGGCGCGGATTCGTGATATCGAAGGCCGGATCCAGAATCAGGTCATCATTGATGTCACGACCATTCCTCACACCGGCAAAGTGATTTTCGGTACCACCGTCGAAATCGCCAACGTCGAGACTGACGAAAGCGTCTCTTACCACATCGTGGGTGAGGATGAGGCTGACTTCAAACTCGGCAAGATTTCGGTCGGCTCGCCTTTGGCCCGAGCCTTGATCGGCAAGGAAGAGGGTGATGTGGTTGCCGTGAAAACGCCTAGCGGCGTTATCGAGTACGAGATTGTCGAAGTCCGTCACATCTGAAGCCAGGCGCCCGCTGCATGCGGGCGCCATGCTCTGGCAGCTGGCCCAGATGTTGTGGGTTGGCGGTCTGTGGCTGGTGCATCTCGGTTTGCAGCCGGTGTTGGGCCGAATTGGCTTGGCACCGTTGCTGATCGATGAGATCGCCGGCTTGTTCGAGAGCATGGTGGTGGGGTTTGCCGCCGTGTGCGTGATCTTTCAGGCTTTGGTGCTGGTACAGGCCAATGGCCTTGCCAGTCTATGGCGGGATTTTCGTGGGCAGGTGCTGTTGATTGCGTTGTTGGCGTGTGCGACGTATGTCGCCGTGCATGTCGGCTGGCCTGATGCGCAGCGCTGGCAAGTGTTCAGCTATCTGGTGCTGGGGTTCTCGGGCCTGGTGCTGATCATGCAGCCGGTACCCGGATGGAGTGGCAGGGTGCGCGAAGCACACCCTTGACCCTTGTCATCACTTGAAGCGATGGACGTTCGACAGCTGCTTGTTGACGCTGAAGTTCTTGCGGTAAATCAGGGCCATCTTGCCGATGACCTGTACCAGATCCGCTTTGCCAACCTTGCACAGCTCGGCAATGGATGCCAGGCGCGATTCGCGATCGAGGATGTTGAGCTTGATCTTGATCAGCTCGTGATCCGCCAGGGCGCGTTCAAGTTCGGCTAACACACCTTCAGTCAAACCGTTGTCAGCCACGATCAAAACTGGTTTCAGATGGTGGCCAATGGATTTGTACTGTTTCTTCTGCTCTTGAGTGAGCGGCATAATCTGACCCTTTCGTCTGGATTCTGTAAAATGGCGGCCATTTTACCCGAGGGTTCGTGGATCCGCCCAACTAATCACGACCCTTATCATCGAGGTGCCCAATGGCGCGTTCCAAGACAAGCCTTGAGTGGCTGAAAAGACATGTCAATGATCCCTATGTGAAGCAGGCGCAGAAAGACGGCTACCGCTCGCGTGCGAGTTACAAGCTTCTGGAACTCCAGGAAAAGTACAAGCTGATTCGTCCGGGCATGAGTGTTGTCGACCTGGGTGCGGCGCCCGGTGGCTGGTCGCAGGTCACTAGCCGGCTGATCGGTGGCCAGGGCCGTTTGATCGCCTCGGACATCCTGGAAATGGACAGCATTCCGGACGTGACTTTCATCCAGGGTGACTTCACCCAGGACGAAGTGCTCGCTCGGATCCTTGAAGCCGTGGGTAATTCGCAGGTGGACCTTGTGATTTCCGATATGGCCCCCAATATGAGTGGTACGCCTGAAGTGGACATGCCCAAGGCCATGTTCCTGTGCGAGCTGGCGCTTGATTTGGCGGAGCGGATCCTCAAGCCCGGTGGTAATTTCGTGATCAAGATTTTTCAGGGCGAAGGTTTCGATGTTTACCTGAAGGACGCTCGTAAGAAATTCGACAAGATCCAGATGATCAAGCCGGACTCTTCACGTGGCAGCTCCCGCGAGCAATACATGCTGGCTTGGGGCTATCGCGGTCGGAGTGAATAAAACGAGGTTTTTTGGCGGGGTGATAGGTTTTTCGTATTTCGCCTCGCGTGCATAAACGAATATTGTGTAGAAAGTGTTTCACAAAGGGTTACAGACGGCGCCTGCCAGAGTTGTAGGTAATGTAGTAAGTTAGGCCGGTGAATATCATGCGAAGCGCGCGCCAACAGCGGCGCTTGCTTCAGAGGGTAGTTAATTGAACGATATGGCAAAGAATCTGATCCTGTGGTTGATCATCGCGGCAGTCCTGGTGACGGTGATGAACAACTTCTCCAGCCCTAACGAGCCGCAGACCCTCAACTATTCCGACTTCATCCAGCAGGTCAAGGATGGCAAGGTCGAGCGCGTGGCGGTTGATGGCTACGTGATTACCGGCAAGCGCAACGATGGCGATAGCTTCAAGACCATTCGTCCGGCGATCCAGGACAACGGCCTGATCGGCGACCTGGTGGACAACCACGTCGTGGTCGAAGGCAAGCAGCCTGAGCAGCAAAGCATCTGGACTCAACTCCTGGTGGCGAGCTTCCCGATCCTGGTGATCATCGCGGTGTTCATGTTCTTCATGCGCCAGATGCAGGGCGGAGCCGGTGGCAAGGGCGGCCCTATGAGCTTCGGCAAGAGCAAGGCGCGCCTGCTCTCCGAAGACCAGGTGAAGACCACCCTGGCTGACGTTGCCGGTTGCGACGAAGCCAAGGAAGAAGTCGGCGAACTGGTCGAGTTCCTGCGTGATCCGGGCAAATTCCAGCGCCTGGGCGGCCGCATTCCTCGCGGCGTGCTGATGGTCGGTCCTCCGGGTACCGGTAAAACCTTGCTGGCCAAGGCGATTGCCGGCGAAGCCAAGGTGCCGTTCTTCACCATCTCCGGTTCCGATTTCGTCGAGATGTTCGTCGGTGTCGGTGCCAGCCGTGTTCGCGACATGTTCGAGCAAGCCAAGAAACACGCGCCATGCATCATCTTCATCGATGAAATCGACGCCGTCGGTCGCCACCGTGGTGCCGGCATGGGCGGTGGTCACGATGAGCGCGAGCAGACTCTCAACCAGTTGCTGGTAGAGATGGACGGCTTCGAAATGAACGACGGCATCATCGTGATCGCCGCGACCAACCGTCCAGACGTACTGGACCCTGCGTTGCTGCGTCCAGGCCGTTTCGACCGTCAGGTCGTGGTTGGCCTGCCGGATATCCGTGGTCGCGAACAGATTCTCAAGGTCCACATGCGCAAAGTGCCGATGGGTGACGACGTCGCTCCGGCTGTGATCGCTCGTGGTACTCCTGGCTTCTCTGGTGCCGACCTGGCCAACCTGGTCAACGAGGCGTCGTTGTTTGCTGCCCGTGCCGGCAAGCGCATCGTCGAGATGAAAGAGTTCGAGCTGGCCAAAGACAAGATCATGATGGGTGCCGAGCGCAAATCCATGGTCATGTCCGAGAAAGAAAAGCAGAACACCGCTTACCACGAAGCTGGCCACGCCATTGTCGGCCGCGTCGTACCTGAGCATGATCCGGTATACAAGGTCTCTATCATCCCGCGCGGTCGTGCGCTGGGTGTGACCATGTTCCTGCCGGAAGAAGACCGCTACAGCCTGTCCAAGCGTGCGCTGATCAGCCAGATCTGCTCGCTCTATGGTGGCCGTATCGCTGAAGAAATGACCTTGGGCTTCGATGGCGTCACCACCGGTGCGTCCAACGACATCATGCGTGCCAGCCAGATTGCGCGGAACATGGTGACCAAGTGGGGCCTTTCCGAAAAACTCGGTCCGCTGATGTATGCCGAAGAAGAGGGCGAAGTGTTCCTCGGTCGCGGCGGCGGTGGCCAGAACGCCAGTTTCTCCGGTGAGACAGCCAAGCTGATCGACTCCGAAGTGCGCAGCATCATTGACCAGTGCTACGGCACGGCCAAGCAGATTCTCACGGACAACCGTGACAAGCTTGACGCCATGGCCGATGCCCTGATGAAGTATGAAACCATCGATGCCGAGCAGATCGACGACATCATGGCTGGACGCACCCCTCGCGAGCCTCGCGACTGGTCGGGCGGTACCGGTACATCTGGCACGCCTCCGGCGGTGCAGGGTGAGCGTCCGGAAACACCTATCGGCGGTCCCGCTGCTGACGTTTAAGGTTTGAAATGACTTTTGTTCAGTCCTCGACCCGGTTGCCTTGCGGCAACCGGGTTCTTGATTTGGCCCAGACGCATGTCATGGGCATTCTCAATGTCACTCCCGATTCTTTCTCCGATGGTGGCAAATTCAGCCAGCTCGATGCGGCGTTGCGCCATGCCGAAGCCATGGTGGCGGCTGGCGCCACACTGATCGATGTCGGCGGTGAGTCGACTCGCCCGGGCGCCAGGGCGGTTTCACCGCTCGAAGAGCTGGAGCGCGTGGCGCCGATCGTCGAGCGGATTCACCGTGAGCTGGATGTGATCATCTCGGTCGATACCTCCACGCCCGCAGTCATGCGCGAAACGGCGCGACTGGGTGCTGGCCTGATCAACGACGTGCGTTCGTTGCGCCGCGAAGGTGCGCTGGATGCGGCGGCGGCTACCGGCTTGCCGGTGTGCCTGATGCATATGCTCGGTGAGCCGGGTGACATGCAGGACAACCCGCACTACCAGGACGTCACCCGGGAGGTGGGCGAGTTTCTTGCCGAGCGCATGGCTCAGTGCGCAGCGGTGGGCATTCCGGCTGAGCGGATCATCCTGGATCCGGGTTTTGGCTTCGCAAAAAACCTGCAGCACAATCTAAGCTTGTTCAAGCACATGGAAGCCTTGCATGCCCTGGGGCGCCCGCTGTTGGTTGGGGTGTCGCGCAAGAGCATGATCGGTCAGGCGTTGAATCGTCCCGTTGGTGAGCGTCTTTACGGCGGTCTTGCCCTCGCGGCGCTGGCATCGCATAAGGGTGCGCGTATATTGCGTGTCCATGACGTCGCTGAAACAGTTGATGTGGTGAAAATGATCGCCGCAGTGGAATCAGCCGAATAAGAAAGATGGAGTACTTATGACTAAGAAATATTTTGGCACCGACGGTATTCGTGGTCGGGTCGGCGAGTATCCGATCACTCCAGACTTTATGCTCAAGCTGGGCTGGGCTGCCGGCATGGCGTTCCGCAAAATGGGCGCGTGCAAGGTGTTGGTCGGCAAGGACACGCGGATTTCCGGGTACATGTTCGAATCGGCACTTGAGGCCGGGCTGACATCGGCGGGTGCCGATGTGATGCTCCTGGGCCCGATGCCGACGCCGGCCATCGCTTACCTGACGCGTACCTTTCATGCTGAAGCCGGTATCGTGATCAGTGCTTCGCACAATCCCCATGATGACAATGGCATCAAGTTTTTCTCCGGAAAGGGCACCAAGCTTCCCGATGAAGTCGAGCACATGATCGAAGAGTTGCTCGATACACCGATGACCGTGGTCGAATCGAGCAAGATCGGCAAGGTCTCGCGAATCAACGACGCTTCGGGTCGCTACATCGAATTCTGCAAGAGTAGCGTGCCTACCGGCACCAGCTTTTCCGGTCTGAAAATCGTCATCGACTGCGCTCACGGTGCGACCTACAAGGTAGCGCCCAGCGTATTCCGCGAGCTGGGTGCCGATGTCGTGGTCCTGTCCGCGCATCCCAATGGCCTGAATATCAACGATAACTGCGGTTCGACCCATATGGGCCAGTTGCAGGCTGCCGTGTTGGCCGAGCATGCCGACCTGGGTATCGCGTTCGACGGTGACGGCGACCGCGTGCTGATGGTTGATCACACCGGTGCCATCGTCGATGGCGACGAGTTGCTGTACATCATTGCTCGCGATCTGCATGAGCAGAACAAGCTGCAAGGCGGTGTCGTCGGTACATTGATGAGCAACCTGGGGCTGGAGCTCGCCCTGGCGGACCTGGCGATTCCCTTTGTGCGCGCCAACGTCGGCGACCGTTATGTCATCGCGGATCTGCTGGAGCGCAACTGGCTGGTGGGTGGTGAGAACTCGGGGCATATCGTTTGCTTCCATCACACCACTACCGGTGACGCGATCATCGCCGCGCTGCAGGTGCTGATGGCGCTGAAGACCCGTTCGCAGGGTCTTGCACAAGCTCGCCAGGCATTGCGCAAGTGCCCTCAGGTGTTGATCAACGTGCGTTTCGGTGGCGGTGCAAACCCGCTCGAGCATGCGTCGGTCAAGGAAGCCAGTGAGCGTGTCACCCAGGCCATGGCGGGGCGCGGACGCGTGCTGTTGCGCAAGTCCGGGACAGAGCCGCTGGTGCGTGTCATGGTCGAAGGCGAAGACGAAACCCTGGTTCGCGGCTACGCCGAAGAGCTGGCAAAACTGGTTACTGAAGTTTCTGCCTGAATTCGGCTTGCCAGCCTCGATTGTGTTGGGTAACATCTGCGCCCACTTTGACCGACGAGGTACAGCATGCGTCGCCCTATGGTAGCTGGTAACTGGAAGATGCACGGTACCCGCGCCAGCGTCGCTGAGCTGATCAACGGCCTACGTGACTTGGCCTTGCCGAGCGGTGTTGATGTCGCGGTATTCCCGCCTTTTTTGCATATCAGCCAAGTGGTTGATGGCCTGGAAGGAAAGTCGATTTCGGTCGGCGCGCAGAACTCTGCGGTGGAGTCGGGGCAAGGTGCACTGACTGGCGAGGTCTCGCCAAGTCAACTGGTGGATGCAGGTTGTTCCCTGGTGCTTGTCGGGCACTCCGAGCGCCGCCAGATAATGGGCGAGCAGGACGAAGTGCTGATTCGCAAGTTTGCAGCGGCACAGGCAAGTGGCCTGGTTCCGGTGTTGTGCATAGGGGAGACCCTGGAGCAGCGTGAAGCCGGGAAGACCCTTGAGGTTGTCTCGCAGCAGTTGGGCAGCATCATCGACGAGTTGGGTGTCGGTGTGTTTGCAAAGGCAGTAATCGCTTACGAGCCGGTCTGGGCCATTGGCACCGGGCTGACTGCTTCGCCACAACAGGCGCAGGATGTGCATGCAGCCATTCGTGCGCAGTTAGCGGCAGAGAATTCTGAAGTCGCGCAAGGTGTGCGGCTTCTATACGGCGGCAGCGTGAAGGCGGCCAATGCGGTCGAACTGTTCGGCATGCCGGATATCGATGGGGGCCTCATTGGTGGGGCTTCCCTGAATGCAGATGAGTTCGGTGCGATTTGTCGCGCCGCGGGAAACTGAAAAAATGCTGGAAACAGTCGTAGTCGTTTTTCATCTGCTGGGTGCATTGGGCGTAGTAGCTCTGGTTTTGCTGCAGCAGGGTAAAGGTGCGGACGCTGGCGCGTCTTTCGGAGCAGGTGCTTCAAATACTGTGTTCGGAAGCCAAGGTTCCTCTACCTTTCTTAGTAAGTTTACTGCTATACTTGCCGCAGGTTTCTTCATAACCAGCTTAGGGTTAGGTTACTTTGCTAAAGAGAAAGCTCACCAGCTGACTCAAGTAGGTTTGCCAAACCCGGCAGTGTTGGAAGTTCCAAAGCAACAACCGGCTTCTGATGATGTCCCGGTGCTTCAAGAGCAAAAGTCGGCTACTCCAGCGACTGACGTGCCTCCAGCTCAAGAGCAGAAGTAAGAAGGGTTTCAAACGTAGTATTGCCGAGGTGGTGGAATTGGTAGACACGCAACCTTGAGGTGGTTGTGCCCATAGGGTGTAGGGGTTCGAGTCCCCTTCTCGGTACCAATTAGTCAGGAGAGCCCGCTGTTGCGGGCTTTCTTGCAGGTGGAAGGTTACATTGACCCTGTAGGGGATCGGTCGTATACTTCCGCCCCAGCTTTGTCGCGGGGTGGAGCAGTCTGGTAGCTCGTCGGGCTCATAACCCGAAGGTCGTCGGTTCAAATCCGGCCCCCGCAACCAGTTTAAGGAGCCCCTTTTAAGGGGCTTTTTGTTAGCTGGACACTTCCAACGCCGCTGTTCGACGGCGTTTCAAGGATGGGCGTTTCGCCCATTTTTTTATTTTGCATAGCATGCACATACATGCACGAGGGGGTTCAGGTGTCGAGCAAGCTAGAAGAGTTGCAGGCCTTGCTGGCCCCGGTGGTCGTGGCCCTAGGCTATGAATGCTGGGGTATCGAGTTTTCGGCTCAGGGTCGTCACTCGATGTTGCGCGTTTATATCGATAAAGAGGGCGGTGTGCTGGTGGACGATTGTGCCATCGTCAGCCGTCAGATCAGCGGTGTATTGGATGTTGAAGATCCAATCTCCGTTGAATACACCCTCGAAGTTTCCTCGCCAGGCATGGAACGCCCGCTGTTCACTCTTGAGCAGTTTGCAAAATTTGCCGGTGAACAAGTGAAGATCAAGCTGCGCTCGCCTTTTGAAGGACGACGCAACTTTCAGGGCCTTCTGCGCGGTGTAGAAGAGCAGGACGTCGTGGTGCAGGTAGAAGACCATGAGTTCCTGTTGCCGATCGATATGATCGACAAGGCCAACATTATTCCCAGTTTTGACTGAGGCGTGCCAGATACTGCGGATCCCGCGGATCCAATGGCTTGCGAAAGGCGAGGCGTACGATGAGCAAAGAAGTACTGCTGGTTGTTGAGTCGGTATCCAATGAAAAGGGCGTACCGGCTAACGTAATTTTTGAAGCGCTGGAGCTCGCTCTGGCCACGGCTACCAAAAAGCGTTTCGAGGACGAAGTCGATCTGCGTGTGGAAATCAACCGCCACACCGGTGCTTACGAAACCTTCCGTCGCTGGACGGTCGTCGAAGAAGCAGACCTGGACGATCCGGCCATCGAAACCTGGCCGAGCAAGGTTGCTGAGACGCACCCTGGCGCCAAGGTCGGTGACGTTGTCGAAGAGAAAATCGAGTCCATCGAATTCGGCCGTATCGCTGCACAGACTGCCAAGCAGGTCATCGTGCAGAAGGTTCGCGAAGCCGAGCGCGCTCAGGTTGTCGACGCTTACCGCGAGCGCCTGGGTGAAATCATCTCCGGCACCGTGAAAAAAGTCACCCGCGATAACGTGATCGTCGACCTGGGTAACAACGCCGAGGCGTTGCTGGCCCGTGAAGACATCATTTCTCGCGAAACTTTCCGGGTTGGCGTGCGCTTGCGTGCGCTGCTCAAGGAAATCCGCACCGAGAACCGCGGCCCGCAGTTGATCCTGTCGCGTACCGCGCCGGAAATGCTGATCGAGTTGTTCCGCATCGAAGTGCCGGAAATTGCCGAAGGCCTGATCGAAGTAATGGCTGCGTCCCGTGATCCGGGTTCGCGCGCCAAGATCGCCGTGCGCTCCAAGGACAAACGCATCGACCCGCAGGGCGCTTGCATCGGTATGCGCGGTTCGCGCGTCCAGGCAGTGTCGGGCGAGTTGGGTGGTGAGCGTGTGGACATCGTCCTGTGGGACGATAACCCTGCTCAGTTCGTGATCAACGCCATGTCCCCGGCCGAGGTTGCGGCAATTATCGTTGACGAAGATGCCCATGCAATGGACATCGCCGTCGGCGCAGACAATCTGGCTCAGGCCATCGGTCGTGGTGGTCAGAACGTGCGTCTGGCCAGCCAGTTGACTGGCTGGACCCTGAACGTGATGACCGAATCGGACATCCAGGCTAAACAGCAAGCAGAAACCGGCGACATCCTGCGCAACTTCATCGACGAGCTGGAAGTCGACGAAGAGCTGGCACAGGTGCTGGTCGATGAAGGCTTTACCAGCCTGGAAGAGATTGCCTACGTACCGTTGGAAGAAATGCTCAACATCGACGGCTTTGACGAAGAAATCGTCAACGAGCTTCGCGCTCGTGCCAAGGATCGTTTGTTGACCAAAGCCATCGCTACTGAGGAAAAGCTGGCAGACGCCCATCCGGCCGAAGACCTGCTCTCGCTTGAGGGTATGGACAAGGATTTGGCGATGGAACTGGCGGTGCGCGGCGTAATTACCCGCGAAGACCTGGCCGAGCAGTCTATTGACGACCTGCTCGACATCGACGGCATTGACGATGATCGTGCCGGCAAGTTGATCATGGCCGCCCGAGCCCACTGGTTCGAGTAATTAGGCGCGGCCTGAGGAGAGAAGTGCATGACGCAAGTCACGGTGAAACAACTGGCCGATGAGGTCAAAACACCGGTAGAGCGCCTGTTGCAGCAGATGCGTGAGGCAGGTCTGCCGCACACCGCCGCCGAAGAAAGTGTGACTGATAGTGAGAAGCAATCGTTGCTGACTCACTTGAAAAGCAGCCACAAGGCGAAAGTGGAAGAACCACGCAAGATTACGCTGCAGCGTAAAACCACCAGCACCCTGCGTGTTGCTGGCAGCAAAAGCATCAGCGTTGAAGTACGCAAGAAGAAAGTCTTCGTACAGCGCAGCCCGGAAGAAATCGAAGCCGAGCGCAAGCGTGAACTGGATGAACGTCGCGCAGTAGAAAATGCTGCCCGTCAGAAGGCTGAAGAAGAAGCCAAGCGTCGCGCCGAAGAAGAAGCGCGTCGCCAGCCTGCAGCTGCGCCGACCGCTCCAGCCCAACCTGTTGCAGCGCCAGCTGCGGTAGCCGAACCTGTTCGCGAAAGCGCACCGGTCGTGGCAGCCGCTCCGGCACCTGCGGCCGATACCCGCAAGCGCGACGAACAGCGTCGTCCGGACAAGCCACGTGCCGACGACAACAATCGTCGCGGTAGTGGCGATGGCGAGCGTAAAAACGCTCCGCATCGTGCTTCGGTCAAGGAAAAGGCGCCAGCTCCACGTGTTGCCCCACGGACTACCGACGAAGAAAGCGACGGCTTCCGTCGTGGTGGTCGCGGCAAGGCCAAGCTGAAGAAACGCAACGCCCACGGTTTCCAGAGCCCAACCGGCCCTGTCGTGCGCGAAGTGAAGATCGGCGAAACCATCACTGTTGGCGATCTCGCCCAGCAGATGTCGGTGAAGGCTGCTGAAATCATCAAGTTCATGTTCAAACTGGGTACTCCAGCGACCATCAACCAGGTACTGGACCAGGAAACTGCCCAGCTGGTTGCCGAAGAGCTGGGCCACAAAGTGACCCTGGTCAGCGACACCGCCCTGGAAGATTCCCTGGCCGAGTCCCTGAAGTTTGAAGGCGAGGCTGTTTCCCGTGCGCCGGTCGTGACCGTAATGGGTCACGTTGACCACGGTAAGACTTCCCTGCTCGACTACATCCGTCGTGCCAAGGTAGCTGCTGGCGAAGCCGGTGGTATCACCCAGCACATCGGTGCCTACCACGTTGAAACCGACCGTGGCATGGTGACGTTCCTCGACACCCCTGGTCACGCCGCGTTTACCGCAATGCGTGCCCGTGGTGCCAAGGCGACCGACATCGTGATCCTGGTGGTTGCAGCGGACGACGGTGTGATGCCGCAGACCATCGAAGCTGTTCAGCATGCCAAGGCTGCTGGCGTTCCGCTGGTTGTCGCTGTGAACAAGATCGACAAGCCAGGTGCTGACCTCGATCGCATCCGTAGCGAACTGTCGGTACACGGCGTGACCTCGGAAGAGTGGGGTGGTGACACTCCATTCGTGCCGGTTTCGGCGAAGATGGGTACTGGCGTCGACGAACTGCTCGAAGCTGTTCTGTTGCAGGCCGAAGTCCTGGAATTGACCGCTACTCCATCGGCTCCTGGCCGTGGTGTCGTGGTTGAATCCCGCCTGGACAAGGGTCGTGGCCCGGTGGCTACCGTTCTGGTTCAAGACGGTACCCTGCGTCAAGGCGACATGGTCCTGGTCGGTTCGAACTACGGCCGTGTACGTGCCATGCTCGACGAGAACGGCAAGCCAATCAAGGAAGCCGGTCCAGCCATCCCTGTCGAGATCCTCGGCCTGGACGGTACCCCGGATGCTGGCGACGAGATGAGTGTGGTTGCCGACGAGAAGAAAGCCCGTGAAGTGGCTCTGTTCCGTCAAGGCAAGTTCCGCGAAGTCAAGCTGGCCCGTGCTCACGCCGGCAAGCTGGAAAACATCTTCGAAAACATGGGTCAGGAAGAGAAGAAGACGCTCAACATCGTCCTCAAATCCGACGTCCGTGGTTCGCTGGAAGCGTTGAACGGTGCCTTGAACGGCCTGGGTAACGACGAAGTGCAAGTGCGCGTGGTCGGTGGCGGTGTCGGTGGTATCACCGAATCCGACGCCAACCTGGCACTGGCCTCCAACGCTGTACTGTTCGGCTTCAACGTGCGTGCCGATGCTGGCGCGCGCAAGATCGTCGAGCAGGAAGGTCTGGATATGCGTTACTACAACGTGATCTACGACATCATCGAAGACGTCAAGAAAGCCCTGACCGGCATGCTCGGCAGCGATGTTCGCGAGAACATCCTGGGTATCGCCGAAGTGCGTGACGTGTTCCGTTCGCCGAAGTTTGGCGCGATCGCCGGTTGCATGGTGATCGAAGGTGTCGTTCACCGTAACCGTCCAATCCGTGTACTGCGTGAAGACATCGTTATCTTCGAAGGCGAGCTGGAATCCCTGCGCCGCTTCAAGGATGACGCTTCCGAAGTACGTGCCGGCATGGAATGCGGTATCGGCGTTAAGAGCTACAACGACGTCAAGGTCGGTGACAAGATCGAAGTCTTCGAGAAGGTCCAGGTTGCTCGCAGCCTCTAACTCGCGCACTTCAAGAGCCGTGATGGCCAGCCGCATGCAATTGCGCGGCGCATCGCCCGGACTCTAAACGCAACGCCCGGTCTGGCTTTTGTCAGGCCGGGCGTTTGCCGCTTTCAGACCACACGGGTTTCACCGTGGGGCAGTAACAGGTAACAAGACATGGCAAAAGAATACAGCCGTACCCAACGTATCGGCGATCAGATGCAGCGCGAGCTGGCACAACTGATCCGTCGTGAAGTCAAAGACCCGCGCGTCGGCCTGGTCACCATTACCGCTGTGGAAGTCAGCCGTGACGTCGGTCACGCGAAGATCTTCATTACCGTGATGGGCCAGGACAGCCACGAAGACATCGCGCAAAGCATCAAGGTGCTCAACTCCGCCGCCGGTTTCCTGCGCATGCAGCTGGCTCGCGAGATGAAGCTGCGCAGCGTTCCGCAGTTGCACTTCCACTACGATGAAAGCGTCGTGCGCGGTGCGCATCTGTCGGCCTTGATCGAGCGCGCAGTGGCTGAAGACAATCAGCACTCGGTTGCGGCACAAGCCGAAGACACCAAGGAGTAATCGGTGGCTCAGGTTAAACGTATCCGTCGTAACGTCAGTGGCATCATCCTGCTCGACAAGCCGCTGGGGTTCACCTCCAACGCCGCCTTGCAGAAGGTCCGCTGGTTGCTCAACGCCGAGAAGGCCGGGCACACCGGTAGTCTCGATCCGCTGGCCACCGGCGTGTTGCCGCTGTGCTTCGGCGAGGCCACCAAGTTCTCGCAGTACCTGCTCGATTCCGACAAGGGTTACGAAACCCTGGCGCAGCTGGGCAAGACCACCACCACGGCCGATGCCGAAGGTGAGGTTTTGCAGGAGCGGCCGGTGACCGTTGGTCGCGCCGATATCGAAGCTGTATTGCCGCAATTTCGTGGGCAAATCAGTCAGATACCGCCGATGTACTCGGCCCTCAAGCGTGATGGGCAGCCGTTGTACAAGCTGGCCCGAGCAGGTGAAGTAGTGGAGCGCGAACCGCGTTCTGTTACTATTACGCGCTTGGAATTGCTGGCCTTCGAAGGGGATACTGCGCGGCTTGCGGTGGATTGCACCAAAGGCACCTATATTCGCACCCTGGTGGAGGATATCGGTGAGCAACTCGGTTGTGGCGCTTACGTTGCAGAACTGCGACGTACCCAGGCCGGGCCTTTCACCCTGGCGCAGACCGTTACTCTCGAAGAGCTGGAAGCGGTACATGCCGAAGGCGGCAACGAGGCGGTCGACCGCTTCCTGATGCCATCGGACAGCGGCCTGCTGGATTGGCCACTGCTGCAGTTCTCGGAAGCGAGTGCGTTCTACTGGCTCAACGGCCAGCCGGTACGCGCCCCGGATGCCCCGAAGTTCGGCATGGTACGGGTACAGGATCACAATGGTCGCTTCATCGGTATCGGTGAAGTGAGCGAAGACGGGCGCATCGCGCCGCGTCGACTGATTCGGTCAGAATGACCGAACGAGTGTGGCTGTTAGCAGGCACGGTCACTACTCTTTTTTAGATACAGGGATTTGTCCCTGGCCTGTTGAAACTGTTTTTCTGAAACAGTTTCCTGATAAAAGGATTGCCACATGGCTCTCGACGTTCAAGAAAAAGCTCAAATCGTAGCTGACTACCAGCAAGCTGTTGGTGACACTGGTTCGCCAGAAGTGCAAGTTGCACTGCTGACCGCCAACATCAACAAACTGCAAGGTCACTTCAAGGCCAACGGTAAAGATCACCACTCCCGTCGTGGTCTGATCCGCATGGTTAACCAGCGTCGTAAGCTGCTGGACTACCTGAAAGGCAAAGACGTGAGCCGTTACAGCGCTCTGATCGGTCGCCTGGGTCTGCGTCGCTAATAAGCGATTGCGCTAGAGGTTGGTTGTCTGTCGTGCATCAGCGGATTTGCGCCGGTGCATGGCAGGCTCCCAGCCTCAAGTTTTATCTGGATATCCGTTTTGCCTGTGTGAGTACAACCAGGACAACCGGTCGGGCCGATTCCCGGCGTTGCCCAAGAATTTCGCAAGAACCCAGTTTCCCCAAGAGCCACAAAAGAAGGTAGGACACCGTGAACCCGGTAATCAAAAAGTTCCAGTTCGGTCAGTCGACCGTCACCCTCGAGACTGGCCGTATCGCCCGTCAGGCCTCCGGCGCAGTATTGGTCACCGTTGACGACGACGTCAGCGTATTGGTGACCGTCGTTGGTGCCAAGCAAGCCGATCCAGGCAAGGGCTTCTTCCCTCTGTCTGTTCACTACCAGGAAAAGACTTACGCTGCCGGTAAGATCCCTGGCGGTTTCTTCAAGCGCGAAGGCCGTCCTTCCGAGAAAGAAACCCTGACTTCCCGACTGATCGACCGTCCGATCCGTCCGCTGTTCCCTGAAGGCTTTATGAACGAAGTGCAGGTTGTCTGCACCGTCGTGTCCACCAGCAAGAAGACCGATCCGGACATCGCTGCGATGATCGGTACCTCGGCTGCGCTGGCCATCTCCGGCATTCCTTTCGATGGCCCGATCGGCGCTGCCCGCGTTGCCTTCCACGAAAGCACCGGCTACCTGCTGAACCCGACTTACGAGCAGCAAGCTGCTTCGAGCCTGGACATGGTCGTTGCCGGTACTTCGGACGCCGTGCTGATGGTTGAATCGGAAGCCAAAGAGCTGACCGAAGACCAGATGCTGGGCGCGGTACTGTTTGCTCACGACGAATTCCAGGTTGTGATCAACGCTGTCAAAGAACTGGCCGCTGAAGCTGCCAAGCCAACCTGGACCTGGGCTCCTGCGCCAGAAGCCACCGAACTGCTGGGCGCTATCCGTGCCGAGTTCGGCGAAGCGATCTCCCAGGCCTACACCATCACCGTCAAGGCCGACCGTTACGCTCGCCTGGGCGAGTTGAAGGACCAGGTCGTTGCCAAGCTGTCCGGTGAAGAAGGCCAGCCTTCTTCCAGCGAAGTCAAAGCGGCGTTCGGCGAAATCGAATACCGCACCGTTCGCGAAAACATCGTTAACGGCAAGCCACGTATCGACGGTCGCGACACCAAGACCGTACGTCCGTTGAACATCGAAGTCGGTGTTCTGCCAAAGACCCACGGTTCGGCTCTGTTCACCCGTGGCGAAACTCAGGCTCTGGTTGTTGCAACACTGGGTACTGCCCGTGACGCACAGCTGCTGGATACCCTGGAAGGCGAGAAAAAAGACCCGTTCATGCTGCACTACAACTTCCCACCGTTCTCGGTAGGCGAGTGTGGTCGCATGGGGGGCGCTGGTCGTCGTGAAATCGGTCACGGCCGTCTGGCCCGTCGTTCGGTTTCGGCCATGCTGCCAGCCGCTGACGTGTTCCCGTACACCATCCGTGTTGTGTCGGAAATCACCGAATCCAACGGTTCGAGCTCCATGGCTTCCGTTTGCGGCGCTTCCCTGGCCCTGATGGACGCTGGTGTGCCGATGAAGGCGCCGGTTGCCGGTATCGCCATGGGTCTGGTTAAAGAAGGCGAGAAATTCGCCGTCCTGACCGACATCCTGGGTGACGAAGACCACCTGGGCGACATGGACTTCAAGGTAGCCGGTACCGCCAAAGGCGTGACCGCGCTGCAGATGGACATCAAGATCAAGGGCATCACCGAAGAGATCATGGAAATCGCTCTGGGCCAAGCCCTGGAAGCGCGCCTGAACATCCTCGGCCAGATGAACCAGATCATTGGCCAGTCGCGTACCGAACTGTCGGCCAACGCTCCGACCATGATCGCGATGAAGATCGACACCGACAAGATCCGTGATGTCATCGGTAAAGGCGGCGCGACCATTCGTGCGATCTGTGAAGAAACCAAGGCTTCGATCGACATCGAAGACGACGGTTCGATCAAGATCTTCGGCGAAACCAAGGAAGCGGCAGAAGCTGCACGTCAGCGCGTCCTGGGTATCACCGCTGAAGCCGAAATCGGCAAGATCTACGTCGGCAAGGTTGAGCGCATCGTCGACTTCGGTGCATTCGTCAACATCCTGCCGGGCAAGGACGGTTTGGTTCACATCTCCATGCTGAGCGATGCTCGCGTCGAGAAAGTGACCGACATCCTGAAAGAAGGCCAGGAAGTGGAAGTGCTGGTACTGGACGTGGACAACCGCGGCCGTATCAAGCTGTCCATCAAGGACGTAGCAGCAGCGAAGGCTTCGGGCGTTTAATCACTCCCGCGCCTGACCGCTGAACAACAAAACGCCCCGACTGGTTCGGGGCGTTTTGTTATGCGCAGAAAAATCAAAAGATCGCAGCCTGCGGCAGCGCCTACACAGGCTGCGATCTTTTGTTTTTTTAACGGTGTTGGAAGTTGCCTGACTCCATGGTCAGTGCTAGGTTTAGCCCACTGCCCGTGTAGCTCAGCCGGTAGAGCAGCGCACTCGTAACGCGAAGGTCGCAGGTTCGATTCCTGTCTCGGGCACCAGCGACACGTTGTTTTCAGATGATCCCGAATGGTTCTGAAGGCCAGAAAAGCCGGGCTTCAAGCGGTTTTTTTGCGTCAGAGAGATCCTTGATGATCCAGATCCATCTTCCATTCCCCCGATCAAAGAGAACGCCATGACCGTTAAAGAGATGTCCCAGGAAGAAAGGCACGAAGAAGCGCTCAAGAAGTATTTGCTGGATTCGCCCCAGCTAGCCGATGAGATCAAGGACCTGCCCGCCGACGATCAGAAAGACCAGATCCAGTGGGCGTTCGAGGATGAAGCCGAAGCCCAGGGCTTGCAGCCGTGGGAACTGACGCTCAAATACACATCAACCCCCGAAGAGTACGAGGCCGAGCGCCTGAAACTGCACAAGGAAGCGGCTGAAGTGTTGGGTGTCGAGTGGGATGAGTACTGCGAGATGAATAATCTGGTGGTCTGACAAAAACGCCGGCCTTCATGAGGCCGGCGTTTTTCGTTCAACGACGCGTGATCAGAGGCTCAGTCGCATCGACAGATCCACAGCCTTCACATCCTTGGTCATCGCCCCAATCGAAATGTAATCCACCCCGGTTTCGGCAATCGGCAGCAATGTGCTTTCGTTGATCCCGCCGCTGGCCTCCAGCTTTGCCTTGCCATCGTTCAGGCGCACGGCTTCGCGCATGTCATCCAGGCTCAGTTCGTCGAGCATGATGATGTCAGCCCCGGCCGCCAGCGCTTCTTTCAGTTCATCCAGGCTTTCCACTTCGATCTCTACCGGCTTGCCCGGTGCGATCTTGTGCGCGGCGGCGATGGCCTGGGGGATGCCTCCGCTGGCGGCGATGTGGTTTTCCTTGATCAGGAAGGCGTCATACAGGCCGATGCGGTGGTTGTGGCAACCGCCGCAGGTCACGGCGTACTTTTGTGCCAAGCGCAGCCCTGGCAGGGTCTTGCGGGTGTCGAGCAGTTTCACCTGGGTTTGCGCAACGAAGTCTGCCAGTTGCTGCGCGCGAGTGGCGACGCCGGAGAGCATCTGCAGGAAGTTCAGCGCGCTACGTTCGCCCGTCAGCAGCGAGCGGGCCGGCCCTTCGAGGTGGAACAGCACCTGGTTGGGTTTGACGCGCTCGCCATCGGCGACCTGCCAATGCACCGCAACCCGTGGGTCCAGCTGCCGAAACACGGTATCTACCCATGCAGTGCCACAGATGACGGCGGCGTCGCGGGTGATGATGGTGGCTTTGGCCAGGCGTTCGGCCGGGATCAGCTGCGCGGTGATGTCGCCGCTGCCGATGTCTTCGAGCAACGCGCGGCGCACGTTGGCTTCGATTTCGGCGTTCAGATCGGCGAGACGTAGATTCGGCATAAGGAACTCCACAAACAAAGTGCTCCGATTATAGGGCCATGCTACCGAGCAACCCAAGGCATGCGCATCGTTCCCACCGTCCTGAAGCCTGCATCTGGTCGATTGCGTTGCGCGAGCCTGTTCTTTTCATGCGCGGTGAGCACTGGGGTGGCGTTAGGACTACCTTTACCCGATAATTCGCCTTGGATTTGACGTCACGACTTTGACGGCTGCAGGGTTCAGGAGGCTGGATGCACAACGACGGGAATGTGGTGCCTTTGCGCAGGGTCGCTCTCGACCAGGCGATGGACCCGCCACTCGCCCGCCTGCCTGTCATTGCGCTGCAGGTTCGCGACAAGGCTACTCAACAGCTCAGGCAAGCTCTGCAGACGCTGTTCGACAATGCCGACGATACCCTCTTCGAAATGGCCGACCGGGCACTCGATGATGTCGAGCAGAACCTGTTCTTTGAGGCGATGCGCGACCTGCGCTTGAAACGCAAAAGCATCGAACGGTTGTTTTTCGAGCAATTCTTCGAAGCGTTCATCAGCCTGGGCCAATGCCACCTCGCCTACAGGGTCCTGCCTCGGTCATTGTCCACCAGCACCCGCGCGGCGCTACCTGATGACGGGCTGGAGCGCAACCTTGCTGTGGACGCGATGGTCAACAAGGTGCTCTACCGTGACGGTTTCGCCCTGGACCAGCTCACCGCCCGCCTCAGCACATTGCTGGGCAGGACGTTGATCGAGCAGCACAATCCGCTGGGGCCGACGATGCTCTGCAAGTTTTTTCTTGGGGCCGGGCGCCACCTGGGTGTGGACATCAAGGTGAAGATGGTCATCCTCCAGCTGTTTGATCGCTACGTGCTCAGTGGCGCCGGCCAGCTTTACGCCCAGGCAAACCAACTGCTGATGGCCACTGGCGTGCTGCCTGGCCTTGCGCCTGCCCCGACCAGTGATACGACGGAAAACGCCATCGCTGCTGCGCTAGCCGCACCAGCAGGGCCGGCAGCCGAAAACCATGTGCCCGAGGTATTCGCCAACCTGCAGAACCTTTTATTGCCGGTACGTTCGAGCGTTGCCGCCACCCCTGGAGCCAGTCCCCCGACACAGCAGATTTCCAACCGCGAACTGTTGCGCCTGCTCTCACACCTGCAGCATGAACCGTTCGCTGTGAACGACTCCGACCTGCGTGGCCAATTGCAGCAGCTGTTGAACCGGGTCTGGGTCAAAAGCGGCAAGTCGTGGGTCATCGAGGGGGTAGACGCCGATGCCATCCAGCTCACCGTCATGCTGTTCGACTGCATCCTGGCTGACGCTACATTGCCGGACCGCCTCAAGACATTGATCGCTCGCCTGCGGATACCGCTGGTGAAAGTGGCGGTACTCGACAAGCACTTGTTCAGCCACAGCAGTCATCCGGCCCGGCGCTTGCTCGACGAAATCGCCCGTGCGGCCCAGGGGTGGGGTGAGGCCGATGGTCATGAGCGCGACAGTCTGTATCGGTACATCGAGCAGATGGTGCTGCGTTTGTTGAATGAGTTTGGCGACGATCCGGCGATATTTTCCGAGTTGCTGGCGGAGTTCCTTGCGTTCACTCGTGACGAGCGCCGTCGCAGTGAGCTGCTGGAACAGCGGATTCGTGATGCCGAAGAAGGACGCGCCCAAACCGCCTTGGCCCGCCAGCGAGTGGAGCAGGCGTTGAATCAAGAGCTCCTGGGCAAGACACTACCGCACAGTGTGCTGGCGTTCGTGCACGACGCCTGGAGTAACGTGTTGCTGTTGACCTGCCTCAAGCACGGTCATCTGTCGCCACAGTGGCAGGCAGATGTGCAGGCCTTGGCGAATTTGATCTGGAGCGTCCAGAGACACGACCAGCCCGATGCACCCGAGCATTTGCTGACGCTGGTCCCGGGGTTGCTCAAGTCGTTGCGCGAGGGGCTGAGCCGTTCGGCGTTCGATCCCTTTTCCACCAGCGCATTTTTCAGCGAGCTGGAGCGCTTGCACGTTCAATCGTTCGAGCAACCGGGACATTCGCCTGCGGGGGCGTCGGTGCTGGTCGAGGTGTTGGAGCCATTCTTTCTGCAGACGGCTGAGGAAGGACAGTTACAAAGCGGCGCGGTGCGCGTGCTTGACGATGGCGCATTGTTTGGCCGAGGCCTGGCATCGGTGATCGCCAAGCTGCAGCGCCTCAATCGCGTCAAGTGATCGCTCCCAGAGGACTATCGCGGCATACTGGACATCAACACAGTCGTCGTTGAAGGAATTTGTATGCAGCTGGACCCCGCGAGTGGTTGGTGCAAGGGTGTGCATGTATGCCCCTCGCCCAACTTCAATGCGCGCCCCGAGGGCGAAATTTCCCTGCTGGTGATTCACAACATCAGCCTGCCGCCAGCGCAATTCCAAACTGGCAAGGTGCAGGAGTTCTTCCAGAACCGCCTGGATGTCACGGAGCACCCCTATTTTGAAGGAATTGCCGACCTGCGGGTGTCTGCGCATTTTCTGATTGAGCGTGACGGCACCGTCACTCAGTTTGTCTCTTGCCTTGAGCGCGCCTGGCATGCGGGAGTATCGAGTTTCGAGGGGCGGGAAACCTGTAACGATTTTTCCGTAGGCATCGAACTCGAAGGCACGGATGATCTGCCATTCGACGATGCGCAATACCGAGCGTTGACGACCCTGACCCGTCAACTGCAATCGGCGTTTCCGGCAATCACCACGCAACGCATCTGCGGGCACAGCGACATCGCCCCCGGGCGCAAGACCGATCCGGGGCCCGCGTTCGACTGGGCACGCTACCGCGCAGCCCTGGCACAAGAGGAAGGATAATGAGTTTTCTGGTGTTGCTGTTGGCGGTGTGGATCGAGAAATTTTCGGCCCTGCGCCACCGGGTTCAACACGACGCTGGCTGGGTTCGCGAGCTGCACAAGCTTGAGCTCAGCCCGCGCCTGGTGAACCGTCCGTGGTTGGTCCTGGCTGTGTTGGTGCTGTTTCCGGTGGCGCTGCTGGGCTTGCTGCTGGTGGTGCTCGACCCTGTCGCCTACGGCTTATTGGCGCTGCCGGTGCATCTACTGGTGGTGATCTACAGTCTGGGTCGCGGTGATCTGCTCGGCGGTCTCGGGCCCTTCCGCGATGCCTGGCGCCGCGAAGACCTGCAAGCGGCGGCCCATGTGGCCAAACGAGACCTGGACATCTGCGCCGACAATGCCGAGCAACTGCTGGAACGGGTGGAAGGGCATTTATTGTGGGAGGCCTACCAGAGCTTTTTCGCGATCATTTTCTGGTACTTCCTTCTGGGGCCGGTCGCCGCGTTGAGCTATCGCTTGCTGGCCCTGGCCGAAGAGCACGGGCAAAACCCGGCCGTGGTCGAACGCGCGGCGCAATTGCGTCATGCATTCGACTGGGTGCCGGTACGCCTGTTGGCCGCCAGCTTTGCCCTGGTCGGCAACTTTGTCGCGGTCAGCCGGGTGATGTTGCACGAGCTGTTGAACTGGAATATCAGCGCGGCCCAACTGATCGAAAAGGTCGGACTGGTGGCGGGTGAAATTCCAGCGCCGGTCGTTGGGCCTGAGGGCATCCACAATCTAGACCGTATCTGGGAGTTGCTGCTGCGGGCGGCAGTGCTTTGGTATGCGGGGTTTGCGTTGTGGACAGTGTTGCCGTAGGCGCTGGCTTGTCGGGTCGCCGCATGCTCGCGGAGGTACCCGACCCAGTGTAGGAGCTGGCTTGCCAGCGATGGCGACCTGACAGCCGACCTATTATTTGTTGGCCGCGTACATATCCATTCCTGCGGTAACGGCCACCTAGGGTTCCGCTCTTACAGCGGGTCACTTTGAAAAGCGCAAAGTAACCAAACGCTCTTGCCCCTGGCGTTCGGTGCCTCGCTAATGCTCGGCATCCCCTCGCTCCGGTCCTGCTCCGTGGGCCCGCCGCCATCGGCCATCCATGGCCGAGGGCGGCTAAACCGGCATCCATGCCGGTTTACCCACTGCGCAGAACCTCCACTCGGCCTCACGATGGGGCAAGAAGATCAAAAACCAAAGCGAGGCGAGCTAACGCTCGACCTATTGTTTGGTGGTACGCGTTCTCTTCACCGTTAACCTTAAGTTACAAAACATCCCCCTGATTTACGCTATACAGGGATAGCGCCGAATAGTGGCTATCTGCTCTCTCGCTGCGCCCACCATAAAAATAAGAAATCCAAGGGAGACTTCCAGTGAAGAGCTTGCTCTATCCCGCCGTCGCGTTGATGAACCGCCTGAGTTTTGGCATGAAGTTCAGCCTGATCAGCGTATTGTTCCTGGTGCCGATGCTGGTCACCAACTTCTATCTGGTGCGTGACTCCTATCGCGAATTCCAGGGCACCCGGGTCGAACTGCAAAGCCTCGACCTGTTGGGCAGCAGCCTCGCACTGCGACGTGATCTGGAAACCCTGAACAATCTTGTGCAAATCAACGTCGCCCTGGGTCAATCCGGCAAGGCGGGGAATGTCGAGGCGCAGATCGGCACGCTGGAACAGGGCGTGCTGGCACGCTTGCAGGGCTTGAGTGCGATGGCCACTGACCCGGAGCAGATCGCACTGTTCGATGGCAAGCGCGATGAAATGATCAGCGCCATCAAGGCTCAGCAGACGGAAAAGTCCCTGCAAAGTAAAAGCGCACTGATCGGCAAACTGGTCGGCAATGCCCAGGTCTTCGGCCAGGTCATCGCCAGCCAGGCCGGCCTCAGCCATGACAGCCAAAGTGATATGCGTCAGCTGAGCGAACTCGTCACCAACATCACCCCGCGCATTACCCAGCTGCTCGGCGAAGGGCGGGCATTGGGCTCCGCTTCGCTGGGCCAGGGTTTTCTCAATTCGTCGTCGAGCACGCGTTTCGATGAGTTGCTGGCGCAGATCGACAAGCTCCATGCCGAGTATGGCCTGAAGCTGCAGGACGCCACGGGCTCCAGCAACGCCGCGCGCGAAGCCTTGGCGGCCCAGGCTGACAGCAGCAAGGCCTCGTTGAAGCAGGCCAGTGAGCTGTTCGAAGAGCAGGTGGTGATGGCAGACACGCTCGATGCACCGTGGCAGGCCTTTTACGATCAGGTTTCGGCGTTGATGGGCCAGACCTACCAGCTCAACGAAGCCACCTTGAAATTTCTCGGTAGCCAGTTGCAACAGCGCCTGGACCAGAACCGCACGCACATGATTCTGCAAGCCTTGGCGCTGTCGGTGGTGTTCGTGCTGATCTTTTATCTTTACGGTGCCTTCTACGCCTCCACCCGCACCACCCTCAGGCGTCTTGGCGCGGTCATGGACAAGGTGGCGGCCGGTGACATGACGGTCACCTTCAACGCCCACAGCCGTGACGAACTGGGCGAGTTGGGCGAGGTGTTCAACGGTACCGTGAAGAAGATCCATGACTTGATCGAGCGTGTCGGCCAGACCGTCGGCGAGGTCGAGCGCCAGGCCGGGCAAGTCGAGAGCGTCTCGGCGCAAAGCAACCAGGCGGTGGCCGGGCAACGCTCGCAGATCGAGCAGGTCGCCACGGCGATGAACCAGATGTCAGCCACCTCCCTGGAGGTGGCGCGCAGCGCCGCCGCTGCCGTCAGCAGCGCCCACAGCGTCAACGACGAAACGGTGAGCGGTCGTGGACTGGTGGAGTCGCAGCAGGGCAGCATCGCTGCACTGGCCAGCGAAATCGATCAGTCGGTGCAGGTGATCAACCAGTTGGCCAGCGACAGTCAGTCCATCAGCCGTGTGCTGGAAGTGATCAAGAGCATCGCCGAACAGACCAACTTGCTGGCGCTCAATGCCGCCATCGAGGCCGCCAGGGCGGGGGAACAGGGGCGCGGCTTTGCGGTGGTAGCGGATGAAGTCCGCACGCTCGCCAAGCGCACCCAGCAATCGACCGAAGAGATCGAACAGATGATCGCCAAGCTGCACGGCGGTGTCGGGGCGGCGGTCAAGGCGATGGGCGTCAGCCATGAGATGGCCAATGGTACGGTGGGGCAGTCGGAAAAGGTCCAGCAGGCCTTGGAAAATATTCTTGGTGCTGTAGGAATGATCGTCGACCAAAATCAGCAGATCGCCGCGGCTGTGGAGCAGCAGACTGCCGTTGCCCACGACATTGACCAGAACATTGTCGAGATCAATCGTGCCGGAGAACGCACGGCCGAAGGTGCGCACCGAACGGAGGACGCCAGTCGCGCGCTGTCGGCGCAGGTGGTGGAGCTGAAGCAGCTGATCAGTGCGTTCAGGGTCTGAAAAGTATGTAGTAATACTGCCCAGTTCTTGTAGGAAAGCTCCGGTTTTCCTATAGCTTCTGGTTTTTCGTCTTCAATGTAGGAGTATCCACTTCACTGAGTACAAGGAGGAGGCGCGGTCATGGCTGTTGCAACACTAGGAATCCAGGGGCGCTGTGCACATTGCCAGCGCACGCTGTTACTCAAGCCCTGGCAACTCAATGCCATTGCAATCAACGAAGCATTCACCTGTTCTCACTGTCAGAAAAACCTGCAACTGTGCGACCCGAAACAGATCAGGCGCTTCAGGTCCCTGGACTCGATAGCCATGTTGAAGGCAAGCCTGTTGGTCACGATTTGCAGCACATTGTTGGTGGCGCTGGTATTGGAATGGATTGGAATACTCAGCGTCGTGGAGCAGCTGAATGTTTCGCTGGTGGCGATTTTCGTCTACTTCGTTGCCCTTCGAATTGCCCGTCAGCGTCAACACATGACCCTGATTCTCGAGGCCGCCAAGGCCCACGTCGACTGATTACCAGTTGAACAATTCACGGGCATTGGCGCTGCTGGCGGCGGCCAGTTGTTCGGGCGCGAGCGACATGATTGCCGCCAGTGCCGTGCAGATCGCCGGCAAGTGCGCCGGGCTGTTGCGCTGGCCGGGAAACATCGCGGGCGCCATGTCCGGCGAGTCGGTTTCCAGCACCACTGACGCCAGTGGCAGCCGGGCAAGCACGCGGTGCATGCGCAGTGCCTGAGGCCAGGTCGCCGCGCCACCGAGACCGAGCTTGAAACCGAGCTTCATGTATTCGCGAGCTTCTTCCTCGCTGCCGGCGAAGGCATGGATGATCCCGGCGCGTTTGAGCTTGAAGCGTTTAAGCGTGGCAATCACCGCGGCATGACTGCGGCGTACATGGATCAGCGCGGGCAGCTGGAAATCCACCGCCAGTTGCAGTTGCGCGTCGAACAACGCTTGCTGGCGTTCGCGGTCCAGGGTTTCGATGAAGTAGTCCAGGCCGATCTCACCCACCGCGCACAACTGGCGATGGCCGGCCAGTCGCGTCAGCCAGTCGCCCAGTTCGGTGAGGTGCTCGGGACGATGATCCTCCAGATACACCGGGTGCAAGCCGAGCGCCGCATGCAGGTCGGGGTCGCTTTGCACCAGTTCCCAGACACGCTGCCAGTTGCCCTGATAAACCCCCAGCACCACCATCTGCCGCACCCCGAGTGCACGGCTTTGGGCCATCAGCGCCTGACGATCCGCGTCGAAGTCGGGGAAGTCCAGATGAGTGTGGGTGTCGATCAGGTCCATGGCTCAGTCCTGGCGAATACGTTGCTTGAACGTCCGCGCGATGGCCTGCACACCGGGTTGGTAATCGGATTGCTCGATGGCCGCCAGCGCGAGTGCGAGTGCCTTATCGGCAATCAATTGGTGTTGCTGGGCCATGGCGTTCACCGGCAGCGGCAGGAAATCCAGCAACTGGGTGTCACCAAAGGTGCCGAGGCGCAGCGGGCGGGTTTTCAGCGGAAAGTCGTGCAAGGCATCGAACACGCCCTGGAGCAGGACATAGGACGTCGTCACCAGGGCTTCGGGCAAGTGTCCTACGCGCTGGAGTAATTCTTCCATCAACTGTTTCCCGCACTCACGGCTGAACGAATCACCGTGTTCGATCAATACCTCGCCGTCGTACCCGACCAGGGCCTCCTTGAAACCGGCGGCCCGTTCCTGGCTGATGCTCAACTCGGGTCGGGCACCGATCAAGGCAATCTGCCTGGGCACTGGATCAAGCAGGCTTTGGGTCAGGTGCAGGCTGGCCTCGCGATCGTCGCTGATCACCGAACAGAAGTATTCAGGCTCCATGACCCGGTCGATGGCGATAATTGGAATGCCTTTGGCTTGCAGCAAGCGATAGCTGTCGTCCCCCGGTGGCAGGCAACTGGCGACGATCAGGGCATCACAACGACGGGCGCGGAACAGTTGAAGCAGTTGCCGTTCACTGTCAGGTGCATCGTCTGAGCTGGCGATCAACAGCTGATAGCCACGCGCCCGGGCGCCTTGTTCCAGGAGCTTGGCGATCCGCGCGTAACTGGGGTTTTCCAGGTCCGGCAGAATGAAGCCCAGGGTCCGGGTGTGGCGACTGCGCAGGCCGGCCGCCTGAGGGTTAGGCGTGAAGCCATGTTCTTCGACGACCGCGCGCACGCGCTCAACGGTGGCGCTGCTGATGCGTTGTTGTTCGGCCTTGCCATTGATGACGTAGCTGGCGGTGGTGACGGACACACCGGCCAACTGGGCTATATCACTGAGTTTCAACCCGCTATTCCTTGTTTTTTCGAGCTTGCCTCGACATTTTCACCAATCCTACCCGATTCAGGCAGGCGACCTTGGTCACAACGCATCCGACAAGTTGGACTTCAAGGATGGAACATTATCGAGTAACGTGCCAATCACTCTAGATTAAACGTTTCAGCAGGCGTATTTTCTACGTTAATGGCTGCTTTGGACGGTTCTGCCGCGAAACCACCAAAGATTGTTTGAAGACAAAGGCCTAAGCTGAATCATTCAAAAACAATACCTGGCGCCCCAAGGGTGCCAACAGGAGAAAGCATGCTCGAGCTCACCATAGAGCAGATATCCATGGGCCAGTCGGCTGTGGATAAGTCCGCCGCGCTGCAACTGCTGGCCCGGCACCTGGTTGCCGATGGCCTGGTTGACGAGGGCTACCTCGCCGGTTTGCAGGCTCGCGAAGCCCAGGGCTCGACCTTTCTCGGTCAAGGTATTGCCATCCCCCACGGTACGCCCGAAACCCGCGATCAGGTGTTTTCCACAGGTGTGCGCCTGATGCAATTCCCCGATGGCGTGGATTGGGGCGACGGACAGATCGTCTACCTGGCGATCGGTATTGCCGCCAAGTCCGACGAACACCTGCGCCTGTTGCAACTGCTGACCCGTGCCCTCGGTGAAACCGATCTGGGCCAGGCCTTGCGCCGCGCCGGATCCGCCGAAGCCTTGCTGAAACTGTTGCAAGGCGCGCCGCAGGAATTGGCGCTGGATGCGCAGATGATCGGCCTGGGCGTTGCCGCCGAAGATTTCGAAGAACTGGTCTGGCGCGGCGCGCGTTTGCTGCGCCAGGCCGATTGCGTCAGCAACGGATTCTCCGCCGTGTTGCAGCAAGTCGAAGCGCTGCCGCTGGGCGATGGCCTGTGGTGGTTGCACAGTGAACAAACGGTAAAACGCCCTGGCCTGGCATTCGTCACCCCGGACAAACCGCTGCGTTACCTGGGGCAGCCGCTGAACGGTTTATTTTGTCTGGCCAGTCTTGGCGAGGCCCACCAAGCGTTGCTCGAGCGCCTGTGTGCGTTGCTGATAGAAGGTCGCGGCCATGAACTGGGCCGTGCCACCAGTTGCCGCGCCGTGCTTGAAGTGCTGGGTGGTGAACTGCCCGCCGATTGGCCGAGCGCGCGTATTGCGCTGGCCAACGCCCACGGCCTGCATGCCCGTCCGGCGAAAATCCTGGCGCAACTGGCGAAAAGTTTTGAAGGCGAGATTCGTGTGCGCATTGTCGATGGCCAGGACAGCGCGGTGTCGGTCAAGAGCTTGAGCAAGCTGCTCAGCCTCGGCGCCCGTCGCGGCCAGGTGTTGGAAATCATCGCCGAGCCAAGCATCGCTGCCGATGCCTTGCCCGTCTTGTTGGCCGCCATCGAAGAAGGTCTCGGTGAAGAGGTCGAGCCGTTGCCACCGGTGAGCCAGGCGCGTGAAGAGATTGTCGAGGTGGCCCAGGTGCTGCTCGCCCCGGCAGCCGGCAGCTTGGTGCAGGCCATTGCCGCCGCCCCGGGAATCGCCATCGGCCCGGCGCATATCCAGGTGCTGCAAACCATCGATTACCCGCTGCGCGGAGAATCCGCCGCCATCGAGCGTGAGCGTCTCAAGCAAGCGTTGGCTCATGTGCGCCAGGATATCGGTGGCTTGATCGAGCGCAGCAAGGCCAAGGCTATCCGCGAGATTTTCATCACCCACCAGGAAATGCTCGACGATCCGGAATTGACCGACGAAGTCGACACTCGTCTCAAGCAGGGCGAAAGTGCGGAAGCGGCGTGGATGTCCGTGATCGAAGCCGCCGCCACGCAACAGGAATCCTTGCAGGACGCCTTGCTCGCCGAGCGCGCAGCCGATCTGCGCGACATTGGCCGTCGAGTGCTGGCGCAACTCAGTGGTGTCGAAACCCCGAGTGAACCTGAACAGCCGTACATTCTGGTGATGGACGAAGTCGGCCCCTCCGACGTGGCCCGGCTTGATCCGACCCGGGTCGCCGGCATTCTCACCGCCCGGGGGGGCGCCACCGCCCATAGCGCGATTGTGGCGCGGGCCTTGGGAATTCCAGCGCTGGTGGGTGCCGGCGCGGCGGTGTTGCTGCTGGCACCGGGTACACCGTTGTTGATCGATGGCCAGCGCGGTCGCTTGCATGTGGACGCCGATGCAGCCACTTTGCAACGCGCTATCGTGGAGCGCGACACCCGCGAACAACGCCTCAAGGCCGCCGCCGAACAACGCCATCAACCGGCGTTGACCACTGACGGTCACGCCGTCGAAGTGTTCGCCAATATCGGCGAAAGTGCCGGCGTCACCAGCGCGGTCGAGCAGGGCGCCGAAGGCATCGGTCTGCTGCGCACCGAGCTGATTTTCATGGCCCACCCGCAAGCGCCGGACGAAGCGACCCAGGAAACCGAATACCGCCGCGTACTCGATGGCCTGGCCGGCCGGCCGCTGGTGGTGCGCACCCTGGACGTGGGCGGCGACAAACCGCTGCCGTATTGGCCGATCGCCAAGGAAGAAAACCCGTTCCTCGGGGTGCGCGGCATTCGCTTGACCCTGCAGCGGCCGCAGATCATGGAAGCGCAGTTGCGCGCCTTGCTGCGAGCCGCCGACAACCGTCCGCTGCGGATCATGTTCCCTATGGTCGGCAGCGTCGACGAGTGGCGCCAGGCGCGGGACATGACCGAACGCCTGCGCCTGGAAATACCGGTGGCGGACCTGCAGTTGGGGATCATGATCGAAGTGCCATCGGCGGCCCTGCTGGCGCCGGTACTGGCCAGGGAGGTCGACTTTTTCAGCGTCGGCACCAACGACCTGACGCAATACACTCTGGCCATCGACCGTGGTCACCCAACCTTGTCGGCCCAGGCGGATGGTTTGCATCCGGCGGTGCTGCAACTGATCGACATCACCGTGCGCGCGGCCCATGCCCATGGCAAGTGGGTCGGCGTGTGCGGCGAGCTGGCGGCCGATCCGCTGGCGGTGCCGGTGCTGGTCGGCCTGGGTGTGGATGAGCTCAGTGTCGGCGGACGCAGCATTGCCGAGGTCAAGGCGCGGATTCGCGAACTCAGTCTCGCCCAAGCCAGGACGTTGGCCCAACAAGCCCTGATCGTGGGCAGCGCAAATGAAGTGCGCGCATTAGTGGAGGCCCTGTAATGGCCAAGATTTTAACCCTGACCCTCAACCCTGCGCTGGACCTTACGGTCGAGTTGTCGCGCCTTGAGCCCGGTCAGGTCAACCGCAGCGATGCCATGCACACCCATGCCGCCGGCAAAGGGCTGAACGTGGCACAAGTGCTGGCTGACCTGGGGCATCAACTGACGGTCAGCGGGTTCCTCGGCGAAGACAATCTGCAAGCGTTTGAAACCCTGTTCGCCAAACGCGGTTTTGTCGATGCCTTCATCCGGGTGCCCGGTGAAACACGCAGCAATATCAAACTGGCGGAAAGCGATGGGCGCATCACCGACCTCAATGGACCGGGGCCGCTGGTCAGCGCGGCGGCGCAGCAGGCATTGCTCGAACGTCTCGACCGGATTGCGCCGGGGCATGACGCGGTAGTGGTGGCCGGCAGCCTGCCCCAGGGCATCAGCCCGCAGTGGTTGCAGGCGTTGATCGTGCGCTTGAAAGGCCTGGGCCTGAAGGTGGCCCTCGACACCAGCGGGCAGGCCTTGCGGGCCGCGCTCAAGGCCGGCCCCTGGTTGATCAAGCCCAATGCCCAGGAGCTGGCTGAAGTGCTCGGTGGCGAGGTGGTGTCGGTCATGGCTCAAGCTGAAGCCGCGAGCCGTCTGCACGCTCAGGGCATCGAGCATGTGGTGATCTCCCACGGCGCCGAAGGCGTGAACTGGTTCAGTGTCGGCTCGGCGCTGCACGCCACGCCACCCAGGGTCAGCATCGCCAGCACGGTTGGGGCGGGTGATTCTCTGCTGGCGGGGATGCTGCATGGCCTGGTCAGTGCCGACACGCCTGAACAGACGTTGCGCACGGCCACGGCGATCGCCGCGATGGCGGTCACCCAGATCGGTTTCGGTATCGGCGATGCGGCGCAACTGGCGCAGCTCGAGCAGGGGGTGCGCGTACGCCCCCTGACAGAACAATAAGAGGGTTGGTCATGAAGTTAGCCATTGTTACTGCCTGCCCGAGCGCCATGGTCACCAGTGTGCTGTGTGCCCGTTTGCTCGAGGCAGCAGCCCAGCGTCAGGGCTGGAGCACGAGCGTCGAAATCATTGATACGGCGCACCCCGAGCGCCAATTGTCGGCGGCAACGATCGACGCGGCCGAGTGGGTGTTGCTGGTGACCAGCGTGCCTGTGGATATGTCGCGTTTCGTCGGCAAACGATTGTTCCAGAGCACGCCTGCCCAAGCGCTGCAGGATGTTGAAGCGGTGTTGCGCCGTGGTGCTGAAGACGCTCAGGTGTATGTCGCGCCTGATGCCGTGGTCGAGCCGGTTGCTGTGGCCAAGAACGCGCCGCGACTGGTTGCCGTGACGGCATGTCCGACGGGGGTTGCCCACACCTTCATGGCCGCCGAAGCCTTGCAGCAGGCAGCCAAGCGTCTGGGCTACGACCTGCAAGTGGAAACCCAGGGCTCGGTCGGCGCCCGCAATCCGCTGAGCGCCGAAGCGATTGCCGACGCCGATGTGGTGCTGCTGGCGGCGGACATCGAAGTTGCCACCGAACGTTTTGCCGGCAAGAAGATTTACCGCTGCGGCACCGGCATTGCCCTCAAGCAGGCCGAGGCGACGCTGAAAAAAGCGCTGGCCGAAGGCAAGCAGGAAACCGCTTCGACCGGTGCCAAGGGACCGGCCAGGCAAGAGAAGACCGGGGTCTACAAGCACCTGCTCACCGGCGTGTCGTTCATGCTGCCAATGGTAGTGGCGGGCGGCCTGATGATCGCCCTGTCTTTCGTGTTCGGCATCACCGCGTTCAAGGAAGAGGGGACACTCGCCGCTGCACTGATGCAAATCGGCGGCGAGACCGCGTTCAAGCTGATGGTGCCGCTGTTGGCGGGCTATATCGCCTACTCCATTGCCGACCGCCCTGGCCTGGCGCCGGGGATGATCGGCGGGCTGCTGGCGAGCACCCTGGGCGCCGGGTTTATTGGCGGGATCATTGCCGGGTTTATCGCCGGTTACGCGGCCCAGGCGATCAATCGTTATGCACGGTTGCCACAGAGTCTCGAGGCGCTGAAACCTATTCTGATCATCCCGTTGCTGGCGAGCCTGTTCACCGGCCTGGTGATGATCTACGTGGTTGGCAAGCCGGTGGCGGGCATGCTCGGCGGGCTTACACACTTCCTCGACAGCATGGGCACCACCAACGCGATTCTGCTCGGTGTGCTGCTGGGCGGCATGATGTGTGTCGACCTTGGCGGGCCGATCAACAAGGCCGCGTATGCGTTCTCGGTCGGGTTGCTGGCGTCGCAGAGTTATGCACCGATGGCGGCGACCATGGCCGCCGGCATGGTGCCACCGATCGGCCTGGGCATCGCCACCTTCATCGCCCGGCGCAAGTTCGCCCAGACCGAGCGCGAGGCGGGTAAAGCGGCGCTGGTGCTGGGGCTGTGCTTTATCTCCGAAGGCGCGATTCCCTTTGCCGCGAAAGACCCGCTGCGGGTGATCCCGGCGAGCATTGCCGGCGGTGCGCTGACCGGTGCCTTGTCGATGTATTTCGGCTGCAAGTTGATGGCGCCCCACGGAGGGTTGTTCGTGTTGGCGATCCCGAATGCGATCAACCATGCGCTGCTGTATCTGCTGGCGATTGTTGCGGGGAGTTTGTTGACGGCGGTGGTATATGCGCTGGTCAAGCGGCCGGAGGTGGTGGAGTTGGCGGTAGAACCCGTCAGCGCCTGACACCCCCAAGACCCTGTAGGAGCAAGCTTGCTCGCGATGGCGGCGCATCAGTCAACATTGATGTGGCTGCAAGGCCGCTTTCGCGAGCAAGCCCGCTCCCACAAGGATCTGCGGTGATTTGGTTTTCCTTTTTTCAGGGAGAACACCATGAGCGAATTTGACCTCGGTCGCCGGCGTGTCATGCAAGCCGTCGGTGCCGGCTTGCTGATGCCAGGCCTGGCTCCGGCGGTGATCGCCTCGGTCAAGGATCGTCCGCAACTCACCGATGGCGTGCAGTCCGGCGACTTGCTGGGCGATAAAGCGATCATTTGGAGCCGCTGCGACCGCCCTGCACGCATGGTGGTGGAGTGGGACACCCGCAGCCTCTTTCCCAACCCCCGGCGATTGGTCTCGGCGCTGACAGACGCCCGCAGCGACTTCACGGCGCGGGTCGAACTCACCGGGCTGCCCGCCGACCAGGCGATTTTCTACCGCGTGCAATTCGAAGACGCCCAGAGCGGCGTCGCCAGCGAACCCTGGTTCGGCCACCTGCGCAGCGTGCCCCAGACCCGCCGCGATGTTCGCTTCGTCTGGAGCGGCGACACCGCCGGCCAGGGCTACGGTATCAACCCGGACATCGGCGGCATGCGCATCTACGAAGCCATGCGCCTGCGCCTGCCGGACTTCTTTATCCACAGCGGCGACACCATCTACGCCGACGGCCCCATACCGGCGCAACTCACCACCGAGAGCGGCCGGGTGTGGCGCAACATCACCAGCGAGGCGAAGAGCAAGGTCGCCGAAAGCCTCGACGATTTTCGTGGCAATTACCGTTACAACCTGATGGATGAACATGTCCGCCGCTTTAACGCCGAGGTCCCGCAGATCTGGCAATGGGATGACCACGAAGTGGTGAACAACTGGTCACCAGGGAAGTTGCTGGATCAGCGCTACACCCTCAAAGATATCCACAGCCTGGTCAATCGCGGACGTCAGGCCTGGCTTGAATATGCGCCGATGCGTTGGCAGAGCGCCGAGGGTGGCAAACGGATTTATCGCCAGCTCAGTTACGGGCCGTTGCTCGATGTGTTCGTGCTCGACATGCGCAGTTATCGCGGGGCCAATGACGCCAATCTTGGTGATGCCAAGCCGTTTCTAGGGCGCGAACAACTGGACTGGCTGAAGGCTTCGTTGAAAGCGTCCAGGGCCCAGTGGAGAGTCATTGCCGCCGACATGTCGATTGGCCTGGGCGCACCGGATGGCGAGGTCAGCCCCGGCGTGATGCGCTGGGAAGCGGTGGCCAACGGAGATCCCGGACCGGCCCAGGGGCGGGAGCTGGAAATGGCCGAATTGCTGGGTTTCCTGCGGGCGCAGCAGGTGCGCAATTTTGTCTGGCTGACGGCGGATGTGCACTACTGCGCAGCGCATCACTATCACCCGGACCGGGCCGCGTTCCAGGACTTCGAACCGTTCTGGGAGTTCGTTGCGGGGCCGTTGAATGCGGGGAGCTTCGGCCCGGACACGCTGGACATGACCTTCGGTCCCGAAGTGGTGTTCGAGAAAGCGCCACCGGTGCACAACATGTCGCCGTTTGGCGGATTCCAGTTTTTTGGCGAGGTAAACATCGACGGGCAGAACGGGGAGCTGAGTGTGGTGTTGCGGGATCTGGAGGGAGTGGCGGTGTTCGAGCAGACGTTACAACCAGCCCTGTAGGCGCGAGCTTGCTCGCGAAGACTGACTGACATTCAACATCTGTGTTGCCTGTCAGACCGCTTTCGCGAGCAAGCTCGCTCCTACAGGGCGCGGGGGTCAGTAGACGTCTCTGCGGTAGCGGCCCTGTTCGATCAGGCGCTCGACCTCGGCAGCGCCGAGCACATCGTTGAGCACTTGGTCGACACCCGCGGCCATGCCCTGCAGGCTGCCGCAGATATAGATCACCGCGCCCTCCGCCAGCCATTTCTTCAGTTCGCTGGCCGATTCACGCAAGCGATCCTGCACGTAAATCTTCTCGGCCTGATCGCGTGAGAACGCCAGGTCCAGGCGCTCGAGATCGCCGGCAATCAACCACTCTTGCAGCTCATCGCGACACAGGTAGTCGTGCTCTCGATTGCGCTCGCCGAACAACAGCCAGTGACGTTGTTGGCCATCGGCAATGCGCGCCTTGAGCAGGCTGCGCAAGCCCGCCAGCCCGGTGCCGTTGCCCAGCAAAATCATTGGCACCGGTTCATTGGGCAGGTGGAAGCCGCTATTGCGCCGCACCCGCAGGTTGATGCTGCCGCCTACGGGGGCGTGTTCGGTCAGCCAGCCGGAACCGATGCCAAGGTTGCCATCGGGATGCACTTCCTGGCGCACGATCAATTCCAGGACGCCGTCTGCGGCAATCGAGGCAATGGAGTATTCGCGCATCGCCAATGGCACCAGCGCACTCACCAGCGCCTGGGCATGCAAGCCGACCAGATGGCTGCGGTTCTCGGGCAGCTGGCGACTGGCGAGAGCTTGTTCCAGGGTTTGCGACAAGCCATCGAGTTCAATGGTGGCCCGGCCGTCGATCCCCAGGCCGTCGAGGAAATGCTCGATGGCCCATGGGCAATTGCGTGGCAGCACTTCCACCAGGTCACCGGCCAGCCAACTGCTGGTGGAGGGGGCGGCGAGGCCAAGCAAGTACACCGGCGAACCGCTACTGTCCGGATTGAGCAGCTCCCGACGGATCAGGGTCCAGTTGTCGTAGCGCGGCGCCTGCCAGGTGTCGATCGGCGCCTGGCCGGTCAACTGGCCCAGTTGCTGCTGCCAGTGGCGTAAGGCATAGGGGTCGCCGCTGTCGACTTCCACCGGGGCGAACAAGGTCTTGCCGCCGTGCTCGCCCAACCAGTTGTGCAGGCGATGGGCGAAGCCGCAGAAGTGTTGATACTGCCGGTCGCCGAGTCCAAGCACGGCATAGTTCAAGCTATCGAGACTCAACGCCCGGCCCAGCACCTTGCGTTCGAAAGCCCGGGCGCTGTCCGGCGCTTCGCCGTCGCCGAAGGTGCTGACCACGAACAGCGCATTGCTCGAACCCTGCAGTTGCTGCTCGCTGACATCCGCCAGCGGCTGCACGTTCACTGGCAAACCGGCCGCCTGCAACTGGCCGGCGGTCTGCCAGGCCAGTTGCTCGGCAAAGCCGCTCTGGCTGGCGAAACCGATGAGCCAGGCCGGGGCGTCGCTGCCGGATTGGGCCAGGCCTTTGCGGGCGTCCTTGATCTGGCGTTTCTTGCGCCGGCGATCGAGGTACAGCAGCCAGCCGGTGATGAAGAACAGCGGCATGCTCAACGCCGTGAGTGTCAGGATGATGCGCCCGACGATGCCGAAGTAGCTGCCCACGTGCAGTGCATAGATGCTGGTCAGCAGTTGCGCCTTGAGGCTCTTGTCGCTGTAGCGCTGATGCCGCTTGATCGCGCCGGTCACCGGGTCGAGGCTGATCTGGTTCAGCGCACGGTCGTGGGGCGAGTTTTTCAACAGGTAGAAAACGGTCGCCGGTTGCCCGGCCACGGGCGGCATGCGGGTGTTGTAGAAGCTCAGGTCGGGACCGGCGGCGCTGTAGATGCTGCTCCACATCGCCGAGTAATTGGCCGTCGGCGCCGGGCCGCTTGGCGCCGGGCCGCGTCCACCGCGCACACGTTCGTTCTGCGGCGAATCGGAGAGCAGTCGGGTCAAGCCCTTGTTGTACCACTCGTAGGACCAGGACAACCCGGTCAGCGCGGCCAGGAGGTAAAACACCAGGCACCAGGTGCCGGCAACCGAGTGCAGGTCCCAGTTGAAGCTGCGGCCTTTTTTCTTCCAGTCGAGGGTCAGCCAGGCGCGCCAGCTTCTCCACTGGCGGGGCCAGCGCAGGTACAGGCCGGACAGGCAGAAGAACACCAGGATCAGGGTACAGGCACCGGTGATCTGCCGACCGGTATCGCCCATGGCGAGGAAACGGTGCAGTTGCAGCATGAGGCCAAAGAAGCCCTGGCCGGTGGCGTCGCCCAGCAGTTCACCGGTGTAGGGGTCGAAGTAACGCATGGGACCGCGACGCTCACCCGCCGGCGGGGTGAAGAACACTTTGGCGGCAGTGTCGCTGTCGATGCCGACCGAGAGCATCGCGACTTTCATTTGCGTCGTCGCTTCGATCTTCTCCACCAGTTCGGCGGGTGGCAGGACGCCGGCGACTTGCTTCTGGACCTGCAACACGGAAGGATTCAGCGCATACAGGATCTCATCCTGGAACGAGACCGTCGCACCGGTGATGCCCATCAGGGCCAGGACCAGTCCGGCGCTGATGCCAAAAAACCAGTGCAACTGGAACAGGGTTTTCTTCAACACGTCGCTCGCCTTGTTCGTTCAAAAATAATCATCACGGCGCGCATTATGCCGTGGGTTGTCGAGAAACATTCCCTTTACACACAAAAGCCCCGCTCATCTGGATGAACGGGGCTGGCCACCGCCAATGTCTGTTTGTCTGTAGGAGCGAGCTTGCTCGCGATGGTCGTCAACGATAACGCGGCCTGTCTGGCAGCCCGTGTCGCCCTTGAGTTTTTCGCGAGCAAGCTCGCTCCTGCAAATTCCTATCAGAAGTGGAAGTTGGTGCTCAGCAGCGCAGTCCGGCCCGCCGCCTGATTGGCGAAGTGCGTGGAGAACGCTTTGTCGTAGTAGGTGACGTCGGTCAGGTTCTGCACGTTCAGCTGCAGGTCGACGTTCTTGGTCAGCTTGTAGGCGGCCATCGCGTCGTAACGCACATAGTCGTTGACCATGGTGGTATTGGCCACGCTGCCGAACACGTCGTCGACATAGAACGCACCGCCACCGATGGTCAGCTTCGGCGTGACCTGATAGGTCGTCCACAGGCTGGCGCTGTTTTTCGGGGTGTTAGGCAGTTCGTTGCCATCGTTGGCTGCGCCCATCGGACCGCCATCAACCTGCTCGCTGTCCATGTAGGCGTAACCGGCGAAGACTTGCCATTTGTCGGTGAGCTTGCCGGTGGCCGAAAGCTCGACACCCTGGACGCGGGTCTTGCCGGCGTTTTCGTACGTGGTGGTATCGACCTGGACGCGAGCGTTGTCTTTCTCGGTGCGGAAGATATCCGCGGTCAAGGACAGACGATCGTTCAGCAGATCCCACTTGGTACCGATTTCGTAGTTCTTGGTGGTTTCCGGCTCCAAATCGCTTTTGAGCAGGTTGCCGTTGCGATCCGGGGTGCCGCCCAGCGGGTTGCCGTCCTGACCTTCGCCAAGCGTGGAGCCCGGAGGTGTCGCGGAGGTTGCGTAGGACGCATAGATGCTGCCGTTTTCCGCGGGTTTGTAGACCACACCGAGCTGACCGGTGACGAACTCGCTGACGTCATCGCCCTTGGAGGTCGTGGTGCCGGCGGCGTTGTAGGTCTTGTAGTCGGTGTCGAAATGGTCGTAGCGCAGGCCCATGTTCACCAGCCACTGCTCGGACAACGTCAGGGTGTCGAACACGTACAGCGCGTAGGTTTTACCCGTGGTGTCGGTACCGGCGTAGTTGCGGCTGATCGAACCGTTCCATGGATCGTTCGGGTTCGGGTTCGACAGTGAGGTGCAGTTGTAGCCACTTGGCGCGCCGATAGTTGCTGGGCTGCAGTTGGAGCCTGATGGAGTCGCTGGTGTAATCGGAGTCAGAGGCGTGGTGTCGGTGTTGACGGTGTACGAGGACTTCTTGCTTTCCTCGCGGCTCAACTCGATACCGGTGGCGAAGCTGTTCTTGAAGCCGGCGATGTAGACGTCACCGAACAGGTCGGTCTGGTTGGTGGTCGTATCGGTGTTGCTGACACGGGTATTGGCCCGACGCCAGACGGTGCCATTGTTGACGTTGCCCTTGCTGTCGTCCGGCTGGGTCAGGATGTAGTCCTGCATGCTGCTGCCGTGGCGCAGGGTGTTCTTGACGGTCAGCGCGTCGTTCAGGTCGTGCTCGACGGCGATGGTCGCCGTGTCGGTACGACCCTTGCGGAAGTCACGATCGGTCAGGCCGTAGAAGTTGCTGCTGTCGCCACCGGCGTAAGGCTTGTCCGGATTGGACTTGGTGCGGGCAGCCGAGCCACCGGCCGGGATGGTGTAGGGAATACCCGAGTCCGGCGTGTCGTTGCTTTCCAGGTGGTAGTAGTCGAGGTTGACGCGAGTGTCGGTGCCCAGGCCGAAGGCGAGCGATGGCGCGACACCCCAGCGATCGTAATCGACGCTTTCACGGCCGGCGACATTACTTTCGTGGCTCATCAGGTTCAAACGACCGGCAGCGGTGTCGGAGAACTGGTAGTTGCCGTCCATGGTGTAGCGCTGGGTCTGGTCCGAACCCCAGGTAAAGCCACCGTCGAACGAGTCGCCCAGGTGCGCTTTCTTGCTCACCAGGTTGATGCTGCCGCCGGCAGCGCCGCGACCGCCAATGGCCGAGTTGGGGCCCTTGCTGACTTCGATCGATTCAACGGCAAAGATTTCGCGGCTTTGCGAACCGGTATCGCGCACGCCGTCCAGATAGGTGTCGCCCTGGGCATCGAAACCGCGGATGAACGGACGGTCGCCCTGGGGGTTGCCGCCTTCGCCAGCACCGAAGGTGATGCCCGGAACGGTACGCAGCGCGTCCTGCATGTTCAGGGCGCCGGTGTCCTTGAGGACCTGCTGCGGGATGACGGTGATCGAGCGCGGAGTGTCCACCAGCGGCGCGGTGTACTTGGGCGAGGAGGCTGTCTCGACGTTGTAGGAAGTCTCGTCCTGGGCTTCGCCGGTGATTGCGGTAGCGCCCAGGGAAATGGTGTTGCTTGGCGCTTTCTCGTTGGTTTTTTCAGCGGCGAAAACCATGTGGCCCGCAGAGCCGGCAGTGATAGCCACGCCAATGGCGGAGGCGAGCAGACGTGGTGAACTGACCGGTAGTTGTGGGTGCTGACGTGACATTTTTATTCCCCTCCCCAAGGATTTGAGGCGGCGGAATATAGTGTAAACACGTATTCGTATCAATTGCGAAACATTACTATTCGCACTGAATTTACATTCTTTACAATTTAACCTTACGGTTTTTGCTGTTTCATTCGTCTGTCGGGTTTTACACAGGCAATAAGAATCAATATCATTGGCACCCCTTTGCTTTCAGGTGCTTGCCCCCATGCTGCTGCACATTCCCGGCTTGTTCGAAAAAGAAGAAGTGCAGCGCATTCGCGAGGCTCTGCAACAGGCCGATTGGGCCGATGGCAAGATCACCGCCGGCTATCAATCGGCCAAGGCCAAGCACAACCTGCAGTTACCGGAAGGTCATCCGCTGGCCAAGGAGATCGGCGCGGCCATGTTGGAGCGGCTGTGGAAAAACCCGCAGTTCATGTCGGCGGCGTTACCGCACAAGGTGTTTCCTCCGTTACTGAACTGTTACACAGCCGGCGGCAGTTTCGACTTTCACATCGACAACGCCGTGCGCCAGCCCAAGGGCAGTATCGAACGGGTGCGCACCGACCTCTCGGCCACGCTGTTCTTCAGCGAGCCCGAGGACTACGACGGCGGCGAACTGGAAATCCAGGACACCTATGGCACCCAGCGCGTGAAGCTGCCAGCTGGGGACATGGTGCTGTACCCCGGCACCAGCCTGCACAAGGTCAACGCCGTCACCCGTGGCACACGCTACGCTTCGTTTTTCTGGACCCAGAGCCTGGTGCGCGAAGACAGCCAGCGTGCCCTGTTGTTCGAGATGGACGGGGCGATCCGGCAGTTGACCGAAGATGTGCCTGATCACCCTTCGCTGATTCGCCTGACCGGCACCTATCACAACCTGTTGCGGCGCTGGGTCGAGGTATGAGTTTTCAATTGCGCCGTGAGGAAATCCTCGACGGCGATACGCTCAAGTCCATGCTCGAAGAAAGCCCGGCCCGTGCGGCCCAAGCCATTTTGATGGCCGCCGGCGAAGATGTCCTCGATGCCCAGGCGTTGCTTGGGCAGATTCTGCTGGACGGGCAGGGCATCGCCCAGGATCAGCCGCTGGCCGTGCGCTGGTTTGACATCGCCGCGCGGCGCGGGCATTTGATGGCGCGCAACATGCTCGGCCGCTGTCATGAGCATGGTTGGGGCTGCGAGGCCGATGCCGCGAAAGCCGCCAGGCACTATCGCATCGCAGCCGAAGCCGGACTGGATTGGGCGATGTACAACTTCGCCAACCTGCTGGCGACCGGGCGTGGGGTGCTTGAGGATCAGCAACAGGCATTGAGGTTTTATCAACAGGCCGCCGAAATGGGCCATGCAAAATCGATGAACCTGCTGGGGCGCTACCTGGAAGAAGGGCGGATCTGCGCGAAAGACCTGCAAGCCGCGCGCGATTGGTATCGGCGTTCGGCTAAGGGTGGGGACTTTCGCGGGCAGTTCAGCTTTGCAGCGGTGTTGGCTGATGAAGGCAATGTCGATCAAGCGCTGGTTTGGCTACGCACGGCGCTGATCACCGGGAACCTGAATTTTCTGCGGGTGGCGAGCGAGGCGCTGATGAGCGCCACCGATCCGCGCATCCAGGTGCTGGCGGACGATTACCGCCGACGCTGCACTGAACTCGAACTCGCCTCGACCCTGTAGGAGCCGGCTTGCCGGTAATTCAGGCGCCGCTGTTAACCAGACCCACCGCGTGATCGTTGATCGCCAGCAAGCCGGCTCCTACAGATCACCCACAAAAAAGCCCATGACAGAGCATGGGCATTTTTGATTTCTGCGTGCAGTACTTACACGTAGAAAGATTTCAGCGGCGGGAAGCCATTGAACTCGACGGCGCTGTAGCTGGTGGTGTACGCACCGGTCGACAGCCAGTACAGGCGATCACCGATGGCCAGGTTCAGTGGCAGGCCGTACTTGTAGTTCTCGTACATGATGTCGGCGCTGTCGCAGGTCGGGCCGGCGATGACGACTTCTTCCATCTCGCCTTTCTTTTCGGTCCAGATCGGGAATTTGATGGCTTCGTCCATGGTTTCGATCAGGCCGGAGAACTTGCCCACGTCCGTGTACACCCAACGCTCGACGGCGGTGCGGGATTTACGCGCGACCAGCACCACTTCGCTGACCAGGATGCCGGCGTTGGCGATCAGCGAACGGCCCGGCTCCAGGATGATTTCCGGCAGGTCATCGCCGAAGTCTTCCTTGAGGAAGCGAATGATTTCTTCAGCGTAGGTTTCCAGGCTGTTGGTGCGGGTAATGTAGTTGGCCGGGAAGCCGCCGCCCATGTTGATCAGCTTGAGGACGATGCCGTCTTCTTCCTTCAGGCGCTCGAAGATCACCTTGACCTTGGCAATCGCCGCGTCCCAGACGCTGATGTCGCGCTGCTGCGAGCCAACGTGGAAGGAGATGCCGTACGGCACCAGGCCCAGGTCACGGGCGAGGATCAGCAGGTCCATGGCCATGTCGGTCTGGCAGCCGAATTTGCGCGACAAAGGCCAGTCGGCGGTGGTCGAGCCTTCGGTCAGGATCCGTACGTAGACTTTCGAACCCGGTGCGGCCTTGGCAATGTTGCGCAGGTCAGCTTCGGAGTCGGTGGCATACAGGCGCACGCCCTTCTCGTAGAAGTAGCGGATGTCCTTGGATTTCTTGATGGTGTTGCCGTAGCTGATCTGGTCGGCGCTGACGCCGCGGCTCAGCACTTTGTCCAGCTCGTAGATCGAGGCGATGTCGAAGCTCGAGCCTTTCTCCTTGAGCAGGTCGATGATTTCCACAGCCGGGTTGGCCTTGACCGCGTAGTAGACCTTGGCGAATTCGAAACCGGCGCGCAGGTCATCGTAGGCCTGGCTGATCATCGCGGTGTCGATCACCACGAACGGGGTTTCTTGCTTGTCGGCGAACGCCTTCATTTTCTGGAAGGTTTCGCGCGCGAAATAGTCTTCGACCTGGATCGACATGCTGGGAACTCCTACTGGCAAACTGAAATTATCAATGGGTGCAAATGAACGTCCTCCGTATCCCCACTTTGGTTCGCCTACTTCCCAAGGCATGTCGCCGAAAGCAAAAAGGCCATGGGAAGCGCTGCTTTCCCTTGGCCTTGCTGTCTCGTCGTCAGTACTTGAGCCGGATGGATCGTTTCCAGCATGGACGTTCGGCGCGAACTTTAGGGCGTGAGGGGCTTGAGATCAACAAAAAATGTCGCGTTTTTGCACGCATCCGTCGTGCGGTCCCTTACAACTACTGATGTAACGGACCTGTGTGACGGTGTGATGTTCCCCTGAATGATCGTTCCCGCACTCCGCGTGGGAATGCATCAAGAGACGCTCCGCGTCTCAAAGGGCGGGCGCAGAGCGTCCAGGGAGGCGTTCCCACGCGCAGCGTAGGAACGATCAGTGAAGGGATCAGGCCACAGCAGTCTCTGCTGGCGAAACGATACTGGTCTTGCCCCCACGGGACTTGCCCGAACTCAGATACTCGGCAATCGACTCCTGCGTCACTTCCCCGAGAAACACCCGCTCCGCATCCATCACCGGCAGCCACGAACGGTTGAACTCATACATCCGCGACAACAGGATGCGCAGATGCTCGTCATACGCCGCCGTGGCGTTGAATTCGCGCAGGTATTGCCCGCACGTGCCGCTCTGACGGTGCAGGTCGCGCCGGCGTACATAGCCCAGGGCCTTGTTGTCGGCGCAGGTGACCACCACGTAGCGACGGTCATGCTCGTCCATCAATTCCAGTGCATCGGCCACCGGCGTTTCCGGGCTCACCGACGGCGCGTTGTCCGCCGCATCCTCGGCTTTGACCAGCAACAGGCGCTTGAGCGTGCTGTCCTGGCCGACGAAGTTGCTGACAAAATCATCCGCCGGATGCGCCAGCAGGGTGTCCGGGTGATCGATCTGCAACAGCTTGCCGGCGCGGAAGATCGCGATCTTGTCGCCCAGCTTGATCGCTTCGTCGATGTCGTGGCTGACCATGATCACGGTCTTGTTCAGCGCCCGTTGCATCTCGAAGAACTCGTTCTGGATCATTTCGCGGTTGATCGGGTCGACCGCGCCGAAGGGTTCGTCCATCAGCAACAGCGGTGCATCGGCTGCCAGCGCGCGAATCACGCCGATCCTTTGTTGCTGGCCGCCGGACAGCTCCCGAGGGTAGCGATGCAGGTATTGCTTGGGTTCGAGCTTGATCATGCTCATCAACTCGCGGGCGCGGTCGTGGCATTTCTGTTTGTCCCAGCCGAGCAGCTTGGGCACCACCACGATGTTCTCTTCGATGGTCATGTTGGGGAACAGGCCGATCTGCTGGATCACATAACCGATGTTACGGCGCAGGGTCACTTCGTCGAGGCCTGTGGTGTCTTCGCCATTGATCAGGATCTTGCCCGAGGTCGGCTTGATCAAGCGGTTGATCATCTTCAGCGTGGTGCTTTTGCCGCAACCCGATGGCCCGAGGAATACGCAGATTTCGCCTTCATTGACGGTCAGGCTTACCGAGTCCACGGCTTTCACGTCTTTGCCGTTGCTTTGGAAGGTCTTGCTGAGGTTTTGAAGTTCGATCATTTGAGCAGTCCTTTTGGAGTCAGCGAGCGTTGCAGCCATTGCAGAAGCAGGTCGGCGAAGATGGCCAGCAAGCTGACCAGCACGGCGCCGACGATCAGCATCGACATGTCGCTGCGGCTGATGGAAGCGAGGATGAGTACACCGAGGCCACCGGCGCCGATGGTCGCGGCGATGGTCATGACGCCAATGTTCATGACCACGGCAGTGCGCACGCCGGCGAGGATCACCGGCACGGCGATGGGCAACTCGACCATGCGCAGGCGCTGGCCGAAGGTCATGCCGATGCCGCGCGCGGCTTCGCGGATGCCTGGTTCGACGTTGGTCAGGGCCAGGTAGGTGTTACGCATGATCGGCAGCAGCGAATACAGGAACACGGCGGTGATGGCTGGCATCGGGCCCAGGCCCTGGCCGAACTTGGAGTAGAACGGCAGCAGCAGGCCGAACAGCGCAATCGACGGCACGGTCAATAGCACCGTGGCACTGGCCTGCAGCGGGCCGGCGAGCGTCGGGAAGCGCGTCATCAGCACGCCCAGCGGCACGCCGACCACGATCGCCAGGGTCACGGCGATGCCCACCAGGGTGATGTGTTGCCCGGTCAGGTGCAGGACCTGTGCCCAGTCGAGGTGGGAAAAGGCGTTGAGAAATTCCATGGCTTTTCCTCCTTATTTGATTGGATGCTGGCGCAGGAAATCTGCGGCAACGGCCGAAGGGCTCTGGTGATCGACATCGACCCGCGCGTTGAGCTCGCGCATGGTGTTGTCGTCGAACAGTTCAGCCAGGGGCTTGAGTTGTTCGGCCAGTTGCGGATGCTCATTGAGGTAAGCCTGGCGAACCACGGGCGCTGCGGTGTAGTCGGGGAAGTAATGCTTGTCGTCTTCCAGGAGCTTGAGCTTGAAGGCGTTCAAGCGACCGTCGGTGGTGTAGACCAGGCCGGCAAACACCTGGCCGTTGCGCAGGGCGGTGTAGACCAGACCGGCGTCCATCTGGCGGATGTTTTTGCGGGTCAGGTTCATGTCGTAGAGCTTGACCATGCCATCCAGACCGTCCGAACGGTTGGCGAATTCGGTATCCAGCGCCACCAGATTGTTGGTCTCGGCTTCTTTGCGCAGCACTGTGTTCAGTTCACTGATGGTGTTGATCTGCGGGTACTCATCCGCGACGTTTTTCGGCAGGGCGAGAGCGTAGGTGTTGCTGAATTTCGACGGAGTGAGCCAGACGAGTCCTTTTTTGCCGTCGAGTTCTTTGACTCGGGCGTAGGACTGTTCGCTGTCGAGTTTTTCGTCGACATGGTTGTAGGCCACCAACGACACGCCGGTGTATTCCCAGAGCATGTCCAACTGACCGCTTTCCTGGGCACTGCGGGCAAGGTTGCTGCCCAGGCCTGCGGTCACTTGGGTTTCATAACCTTTGGATCGCAGGTACTGGGAGGTGATTTCCGCCAGCAGTGTCTGTTCGGTGAACACCCGGGCGCCGATGCGGATCAGCGGTTTTTCCGCGGCTTGGGCAAATCCTGCGAACAGCAGGACGCAGCCTAGTAAAAAGCTTGATGTCTTCATGATGATTCCTTTGCCGAGGCTTAAGACGGGCGCAGACCGCGTTCGAGCCAGAGACGGCTGGCGAGCGTCACCAGGCCATCGAGCAGCAACGCCAGCAGGGCGGTGCAAGCCGCGCCCAGCAGCAGTTGCGGCTGGTTGTTCAGGGCGATGCCGGGGAAGATCAGGCTGCCCAGACTGTTGGCGCCGATCAGGAACGACAAGGGCGCGGTACCGACGTTGATCGCCAGGGCCACGCGAACGCCGCCGATGATGATCGGCACGGCGTTTGGCAGTTCGACCCGCCACAGCACCTGAGACGGCGTCATGCCGATGCCGACGGCTGCTTCCTTGAGCGAACCCTGGACGTTTTTCAGGCCTTCGTAGGTGTTGCGCACGATCGGCAGCAACGAAGCGAGGAACAGGGCGAAGATCGCGGGGCCACTGCCGATGCCGAGGATGCCCAGGGCGATGGCCAGTACGGCGAGAGGCGGCACGGTGTTACCGATGTTGAAGAGCTGCATGAAGCGCTCAGCGCGGCCCACCATGCTCGGGCGGCTGAGGAAGATGCCGGCGGGGATGCCCACAACGAGGGCGGCCAGCATGGACGCGAGGACGAGAATCAGATGAGCTTGCAGGTAAAACAACAAATCGTCGCGGTAGTGTTCGATCGTGTTGATGCCGATCCAGTGGACCAGCAGGGCCAGGAGGGCGATTACCAGCGCGCCTCCTATCAGCCCTTTGCCATAGCGAATAGCCACAGGCGGACTCCTTTTTTCAGTCGGCGAACACTTTTTCGCGTGGCAACGCCATTCCTGGCTGGCGAAAAAATGATCGCGAGAAGCAGCTCGAACAGGCCGGTAAAACGGCCTGCAATCGAGCCATGAGCACAGCCTCGTCAGGCTGAAATGCGGGTGTTTCAGGCCCCCGACGAGTGGTCGTTACGGGGGAGTGGACGTCTCCGTGCTTTAAAAGGTTCCCATCTAAGGCAGCATTTGGCCACCCCTGATGTGCTCAACGGTTCGGTTATTGACTCAACTTGGGCTATAATCTGCGCCCTTTTTTGAATCACCTGCCAGGCGATTTCCCATGACCAAACAGGCCGCCGAAGTCGCGAAACGCCGCACTTTCGCCATTATTTCCCACCCCGATGCCGGTAAGACCACCATCACCGAGAAGCTCCTGCTGATGGGCAAGGCGATTGCGGTAGCCGGTACGGTGAAATCTCGTAAATCCGACCGCCATGCCACCTCCGACTGGATGGAAATGGAAAAACAACGGGGTATTTCCATTACCACGTCGGTCATGCAGTTCCCGTATCGCGAGCACATGATCAACCTGCTCGACACCCCGGGCCACGAAGACTTCTCCGAAGACACCTATCGCACCCTGACGGCGGTGGACTCGGCCTTGATGGTCCTCGACGGCGGTAAGGGTGTAGAGCCGCGGACCATCGCCCTGATGGACGTCTGCCGTCTGCGTGACACGCCGATCGTCAGCTTCATCAACAAACTCGACCGTGACATCCGCGACCCGATCGAACTGCTCGACGAAATCGAAGCGGTCCTCAAGATCAAGGCCGCGCCGATCACCTGGCCGATCGGCTGCTACCGCGACTTCAAAGGCGTGTACCACCTGGCCGACGATTACATCATCGTCTACACCGCCGGTCACGGCCACGAGCGCACCGAAACCAAGATCATCGAGAAGCTCGATTCCGATGAAGCCCGCGCCCACCTGGGTGACGAGTACGAGCGTTTCATCGAACAGCTGGAACTGGTGCAGGGCGCCTGCCACGAGTTCAACCAGCAGGAGTTCCTCGACGGTCAGCTGACCCCGGTGTTCTTCGGTACGGCACTGGGCAACTTCGGTGTCGACCACGTCCTCGACGCCGTCGTCGATTGGGCGCCGCGCCCACTGGCGCGTGTAGCCAACGAGCGCACCGTGGAACCGGTGGAAGAGAAGTTCTCGGGCTTCATCTTCAAGATCCAGGCGAACATGGACCCGAAACACCGCGACCGTATCGCGTTCATGCGTATCTGCTCGGGCAAGTACGAGAAGGGCATGAAGATGCGCCACGTGCGCACCGGCAAGGACGTACGGATCGGCGACGCGCTGACCTTCTTCTCCTCCGAGCGTGAGCAACTGGAAGAAGCGTTTGCCGGCGACATCATCGGCCTGCACAACCACGGCACCATCCAGATCGGCGACACCTTCACCGAGGGCGAAGTCCTGGGCTTCACCGGCATCCCGCACTTCGCCCCGGAACTGTTCCGCCGCGTACGCCTGAAAGACCCGCTGAAATCCAAGCAACTGCGCCAGGGCCTGCAACAACTGGCCGAAGAAGGCGCGACCCAGGTGTTCTTCCCGGAACGCAGCAACGACATCATCCTCGGCGCCGTCGGTGTGCTGCAGTTCGACGTGGTCGCCAGCCGCCTGAAAGAGGAATACAAGGTCGAGTGCTCCTACGAGCCGATCACCGTTTATTCCGCGCGCTGGATCGAATGCAGCGACAAGAAGAAGCTTGAGGAATTCACCAACAAGGCCGTGGAAAACCTGGCACTGGACGGCGGCGGTCACCTGACCTACCTCGCGCCTACGCGGGTCAACCTGGCCCTGATGGAAGAGCGCTGGCCGGACGTGAAATTCCGTGCGACGCGTGAGCATCACTAAGCTTTGAGTTGAAACACCAAAAACCCCGTTGCGAAAGCTGCGGGGTTTTTTGTTGGTGCGCGGTTCAGTGTGGGAGCGGGCTTGCTCGCGAAAGCGGAGTGTCAGTCGACATGGATATTGGGTGTGATGGACTCTTCGCGAGCAAGCCCGCTCCCACACTGGACGGTGTTGTTATTGAGTTTGGGTATAACCCTTATTCAAAACCAGTCTCACCTTTCTCGGCATTTCCGACCGGTCGTTAGCGTCCTATTTGGTGAACCCTGGTGATTGGAACTAGATTTAATCAGCGCCAGACAGGCACTCCACGAAAGGATGGATTCGGCTATGAACAGATTGCTACGCGTTGTGTTGCTGTTGAAGGTATTGGTGATGCTGGCCCTCGGCAGTTCGGCGGTCTGGGCCGAGTGTGAGGATCATGAAACCCAGGCGTCGAGCGGGCAGGGGACCCTCGGCGAGCTGATGATCGCCAAGTCCGAATCGGAACCGGGCGACAAGGGGCAGGGTGGTGCCGACAACGACGATGACTCGACCACCGATGAACCGGACTCCGATGATGTCGACGAAGGCGACAGCCAGACGTAAATCGCAGACCCTACCAAACCCTTGCGCCGGACCCACTGTAGGAGCGAGCTTGCTCGCGAAGGCGTCATATCCGTCAGCATCATAAGCGACTGACAGTCCGCCTTCGCGAGCAAGCTCGCTCCTGCAGGAAGCCGGGCTCAGGCTTGCAGCCCGTAGACCACCGGGCCGTGATGACCGATGTCGATGACCGCCTCGGCGCCAACGATCATTCTGGCCGCGCTCTGCACCTTCACATCCCACGCCAATCCCCCTGAAGGACCAAAGGATATCCATCCGGTCCCGGTCCTGCCGAAGCGAGCGTCAGGTTTGCCATTGGGCAACAACCTGCCAGCGAGGATATGCAGCGCCCGGTTGTGACCGACCACGACAATCTCCCCGTCCGGCTGCTGGGCCAAGGCTCTCCAGAATGTTTCAGGACCGGTGTCGGTCAATACAGGACGACCGCCATTCCACTCCTTGTCGGGGCGACCGTCTGCGGTAAACCTCATCACCATGCCCAGGGTCTCCTGCAGGCCGCCAGCACATACCAGCTTGCCATCCGCCTGTGGGATGAGCTGACGCATCCTGAGTGAGCCATCGGTTGATGCGTAGAAAGCAAAACCATCGACACCAAACTGGCTATCGATTCGCCCTTGCAGATCATAACGGGCCAGAACCAGCTGACCGGATAGGGTGGTCCCCCCCACAACGATTTTTCCGTCTTGAATCACCACGCTACTGAGCTGGATGAAATCGCCCTCGCTTTCGATCTCGAGGAACCCGCCGTTGCCGAATCCGGTATCCAGTTCACCGTTGCCGTACAAGCGCGCCAGCAGTGCCCCTTGGGAGTCACTGATGTAATAGGTGAACGACACGAGCACCTTTCCATCATCCTGCAGGCAACCGTCGATCAGCTCCACTTGGGAATAATCATGCTGTGCGACTGGAATGACGACACTGCCGAAGACCAGGTCCGGGCTTCCGTTGGCATGAAAGCGTCGCAGTGCGGCCCGGCGGATACCGTCGGCTTCCTGGGTCTCACCGATCACCAGGATCTTGCGATCGTCCTGCAGTAGCAAGCGCACCGGCGTTGCCTGTTTACCGCAGACAAACCGCCACTCACCGGTGTTGCCGTCGTGGCCGAACGCGTCGTCCTTGATGCCGTCAGAATCGGTGCGGTACAGAGTGAAACCCTGTCCCTGCCGAGTCGCGTAGGTCAGTTCACCTTCAGCCGATAACACAACGGCCCTGACCGAGCCGGCCAGAAAGTCGGGTCTGATTTGGCCAAAATCACCGAATACTGGGTCTAGCTGACCAGCGTTTCCGTCTGTTGCTTGGATTTCCATGATGTTTGCACCTGTCCCTGTCGTTTGAATGTTTGCGTGTCTACGCCTTGCGTCGCGTGACACAGGACTCTGCGACAGGATTCAAACAAAACAGCGGGGCGTGCGTAACTGTCAGAAATGGCAGTGGGCTTGTGCAAACCAAAGAAAACCCCTGCTCCCTCGATTGATGTGCAATCGAAAGAGAAGGGGTTTGCCTGATTCAAGCGCCCCGCTGACCGGGGCGTTTGTTTACGCCGCGCCGTCGAGGAATTGCTCGGCGTAGTGGCAAGCCACCTGGCGGCTGTCGAGCAGGCGCAGGGCCGGCTCTTCAGTGCTGCAACGCTCGGTGGCGTATGGGCAGCGCTTGTGGAAGGCGCAGCCGGGTGGTGGGTTCAGCGGGTTGGGCAACTCGCCGACGATCTTGATTTTCGGTTTGTCCGGATCCGGGTGGATGGTCGGAGTGGCCGACAACAGTGCCTGGGTGTACGGGTGCAGGGGGCGGGTGTAGATGTCTTCCTTGGGCCCCATTTCCACCGGACGGCCGAGGTACATCACCATCACGTGATCGGCGACGTGGCGCACCACCGCCAGGTTGTGGGAGATGAACACGTAGGCGGTGTTGAACTCCTGCTGCAGGTCCATGAACAGGTTGAGCACCTGCGCCTGGATCGACACGTCCAGCGCCGAGGTCGGTTCGTCCGCCACCAGCACTTTCGGTTGCAGCATCATCGCCCGGGCCAGCGCAATACGCTGGCGCTGGCCACCGGAGAACATGTGCGGATAACGCTGGTAGTGCTCAGGACGCAGGCCCACCTGCTTCATCATCGCCTGGACTTTCTCGCGACGTTCGGTGGCCGACAGGTTGGTATTGATCAGCAAAGGTTCTGCGAGCTGGTCACCGATTTTCTGCCGTGGGTTCAACGAGGCGTACGGGCTCTGGAACACCATCTGCACGTCTTTGCGCAGTTGCTTGCGCTGGGCCTTATCGGCACCGGCGACTTCCTGGCCGGCGATTTTCAGGGAGCCGGAGGACGGCTCTTCGATCAGGGTCAGGGCGCGGGCCAGGGTGGACTTGCCGCACCCTGACTCACCCACCACGGCGAGGGTCTTGCCGGCTTCCAGTTCGAACGACACGCCGTTGAGGGCGCGTACGGTTGCGTGACCCTTGAACAGGCCACGGGACACTTCGTAGTGACGGGTCAGGTCGCGGGCGGTAAGTACGACGGCCATTACGCCACCTCCTGGTTCAGCGGGAAGAAGCAGCGGGCGAGGCTGTTGCTTTTCGGGTCAAGGCTTGGGCGCTGCACGCGGCAGTTGTCCTGCACGTACGGGCAGCGCGGCGACAGCAGGCAGCCCTGCGGACGGTCGTAGCGGCCAGGCACGATGCCCGGCAGGGTCGACAGGCGCGAGGCGCCCAGGCTGTGTTCCGGAATCGCCTTGAGCAGCGCTTCACTGTACGGGTGTGCCGGGATGTCGAACAGTTGCGGCACCTGACCGACTTCGACCGCTTGGCCGGCGTACATCACGCAGACGCGCTGGGCGGTTTCGGCCACGACCGCGAGGTCGTGGGTGATCAGCACCAGGCCCATGTTCTGCTCTTTCTGCAACGCCAGCAGCAGGTCCATGATCTGCGCCTGGATCGTTACGTCCAGCGCCGTGGTCGGTTCGTCGGCGATCAGCAGTTTCGGCTCGCCGGCGATCGCCATGGCGATCGCGACGCGCTGGCTCATGCCACCGGACAGTTGGTGCGGGTAGGCGTCCATTCGGCTGGCCGCGCCCGGGATCTCAACTTTTTCCAGCAGTTCGATGGCGCGTTTGCGCGCAGCCTTGCCGGACATTTTCAGGTGCAGGCGCAGCACTTCTTCGATCTGGAAACCGACGGTGTAGCTCGGGTTGAGCGCGGTCATCGGGTCCTGGAAGACCATCGACAGGTCTTTGCCGACGATTTGCCGACGCTGACGGTTGCTGAGCTTGAGCATGTCCTTGCCGTCGAAGCTGAGCGAGTCGGCGGTGACGATGCCGGGATGCTCGATCAGGCCCATCAGCGCCATCATGGTCACGGATTTACCCGAACCCGACTCGCCAACGATGGCCAGCACTTCGCCCTTGTCGACTTTGAGGTCGAGGCCATCGACTACGGGCGTAGCGTTCTTGTCGCCGAAGCGAACGTTGAGATTCTTGATTTCTAACAGTGACATTGGAATCTCCTCAGGCGGCGTTCTTGAGTTTCGGGTCCAGCGCATCGCGCAGGCCGTCACCCATCAAGTTGATTGCCAGCACGCTGAGCAAAATGGTCAAGCCAGGCAGGCTGACGACCCACCAGGCGCGTTCGATGTAGTCGCGGGCCGAAGCCAGCATGGTGCCCCACTCAGGAGTTGGCGGTTGTACGCCAAGGCCGAGGAAGCCCAGTGCGGCGGCATCGAGAATCGCCGAGGAGAAGCTCAGAGTCGCCTGGACAATCAGCGGCGCCATGCAGTTGGGCAGCACGGTCACGAACATCAGGCGTGGCAGGCCGGCACCGGCCAGGCGCGCGGCGGTCACGTAGTCGCGGTTCAGCTCGCCCATCACCGCGGCGCGGGTCAGGCGAACGTAGGACGGCAGGGACACCACGGCGATGGCGATCACGGTGTTGATCAGGCCAGGGCCGAGGATGGCGACGATCGCCACGGCCAGCAGCAGGGACGGCAGGGCCAGCATGATGTCCATCAGGCGCATGATGGTCGGGCCGACCGCTTTCGGGAAGAAACCGGCGAACAGGCCCAGCAGGATCCCCGGGATCAGCGACATCACCACCGACGACAAGCCGATCAGCAGCGACAGGCGCGAGCCCTGGATCAGGCGCGACAGCAGGTCGCGGCCCAGTTCATCGGTACCCAGCAGGAACTGGATCTGCCCGCCTTCCAGCCAGGCTGGCGGGGTGAGCAGGAAGTCGCGGTACTGCTCGCTCGGGTCATGGGGGGCAACCCACGGGGCGAAGATGGCGCAGAAAATCACCAGCAGCATGAACATCAGGCCGGCAACGGCACCTTTGTTCTTGGAAAACGCTTGCCAGAATTCCTTGTACGGCGACGGGTACAGCAGGCTTTGGTCCACGGCGGACGTGGCGGTGGCTACTGAGGATGTTGGAGTGCTCATGGGTATTGACCTCAGCGCTGATGACGGATGCGTGGGTTGGCAAAGCCGTAGAGGATGTCCACTACGAAGTTGACCAGAATCACCAGGCAGGCGATTAACAGGATGCCGTTTTGTACGACGGGGTAGTCGCGGGCGCCAATGGCTTCGATCAGCCATTTGCCGATGCCCGGCCAGGAGAAGATGGTCTCGGTCAGGACAGCGCCTGCCAGCAGGGTGCCGACTTGCAGGCCAACCACGGTCAGTACCGGAATCAGCGCGTTGCGCAGGCCGTGCACGAACACCACGCGCGACGGCGACAGGCCTTTGGCGCGGGCGGTACGGATGTAGTCTTCACGCAGCACTTCGAGCATCGACGAACGGGTCATGCGCGCAATCACCGCCAGCGGGATGGTGCCCAGCACGATGGCCGGCAGGATCAGGTGATGCAGGGCATCGAAGAATGCGCCGACGTCATCGGCCAGCAGCGTATCGATCAGCATGAAGCCGGTGCGCGGCTCGATGTCATAGAGCAGGTCGATCCGCCCGGACACCGGGGTCCAGCCCAGGGATACCGAGAAGAACATGATCAGGATCAGGCCCCACCAGAAGATCGGCATCGAGTATCCCGCGAGGGAGACACCCATCACCCCATGGTCGAACAGGGACCCTCGCTTGAGGGCTGCGATCACCCCGGCCAGCAGGCCCAGGATGCCGGCGAACAGCAGGGCGGCCATGGACAGTTCCAGGGTTGCGGGGAAGAGGGAGGTGAACTCGTTCCAGACGCTTTCACGGGTACGCAGGGATTCCCCGAGATCACCGTGGGCCAGTTTGCCGATGTAATCCAGGTACTGGGCATACAGGGGTTTGTTCAGACCTAGGCGTTCCATTGCCTGAGCGTGCATTTCCGGGTCGACTCTGCGTTCGCCCATCATGACTTCCACGGGGTCGCCAGGGATCATGCGAATCAGCGCGAAAGTCAGCAAGGTGATGCCGAAGAACGTGGGGATCAGTAACCCCAGTCGGCGGGCAATAAAACTAAACATCGTAAGGTGTACCTCATCAGCCGGTTAGGCGTGCCCGGCATGCCAGGGTGCGGCAATGCCGGGAGTTTCTTATCTACTTCACCTGGGTGGTGGCGAAGTTATTGGTGGTGAGCGGGCTTATTTGGTAGCCCTCTACGTTGTTGCGCATTGCAGTGAACATTCTAGTGTGCGCCATGCTGATCCATGGCTGGTCCTGGTTAAAGATAACCTGAGCCTGTTCGTACAGTGCTGCACGCTCGGCCGGGTCGGTTTTTTCGCGGGCCTGGTCAAGCAGGGCCTGGAATTTTTCATTGCACCAGCGAGCGTAGTTTTCGCCGTTCTTCGCGGCCTCGCAACTGAGCATAGGCGTCAGGAAGTTATCCGGGTCGCCGTTGTCGCCCGCCCATCCGGCGGAAACCATGTCGTGCTCGCCGTTTTTCGCGCGTTTGAGCATTTCGCCCCATTCCATCACGCGGATGTCGATCTTGATCCCGACCTTGGCCAGGTCCGCTTGCATCATCTGCGCGCCGAGCATCGGGTTCGGGTTGGTCGGGCCGCCACCGTTGCGGGTGAACAGGGTGAAGGTGGTGCCTTCCGGTACGCCGGCTTCCTTGAGCAGGGCGCGAGCCTTGTCCAGGTCGTGGGCCGGGTTCTTCAGGCTGTGGTTGTAGCCCAGCAGGGTGTCCGGGTACGGGTTGACCGCGGCGGTCGCATTGCCTTTGCCGAACAACGCATTGACGTACGCCTCTTTGTCGAAGGCGATGTCGATGGCTTTGCGCACCCGCACGTCGCTCATGTACTTGTGCGTGGTGTTCATGGCGATGTAGGAAACGGTCATCGCGTTCAGTTCGTCGACCTTCAGGTTCGAGTCTTTCTTGATGCTCGGGATGTCATCCGGCTTCGGATACAGCGCGACCTGGCATTCGTTGGCCTTGAGCTTCTGCAGGCGCACGTTGTTGTCGGTGGCGATGGCCAGGATCAGCGCATCAGCCGGCGGCTTGCCGCGGAAGTAGTCCGGGTTGGCCTTGAAGCGAACCTGGGCGTCCTTGTTGTAGCGCTGGAAGACGAACGGACCGGTACCCACTGGCTTGTTGTTCAGGTCGCCGGTCTTGTTGGCCTTGAGCAACAGGTCGGCGTACTCGGCGGAGTAGATTGACGAGAAGGCCATGGCGATGTCGGCCAGGAACGGCGCTTCGCGGCGGGTCAGGGTGAACTTGACCGTGTTGTCGTCGACTTTCTCGACGCTTTTGAGCAGTTCCTTGAAGCCCATGCTTTCAAAGTACGGGAAGCCCACGCTCGACAGTTTGTGCCACGGATGATTCGGGTCCAGCTGGCGCTGGAAGCTCCAGACCACGTCGTCGGCATTCATGTCGCGGGTCGGCTTGAAGTATTCGGTGGTGTGGAACTTGACGCCTTTACGCAGATGGAACGTGTAGGTCAGGCCGTCTTCACTGATGTCCCAGGAGTCGGCCAGTGCCGGAATCACGTCGGTGGTGCCGGGCTTGAAGTCCGCCAGGCGATTGAAGATGGTTTCGGCCACGGCATCGGCGGTGACTGCAGTCGTGTACTGGACCATGTCGAAGCCTTCGGGGCTGGCTTCCGTGCAAACCACCAGGGGCTTGGCCGAAACGCCGACAGCGACACTGAGCAATGCGGCCGCGATGGCCGCACGTAGGGGAAGCATTTTCATCAAGAACCCTCTGCAATCAGTTAAAGGACAAACGCCTAACGGCCGACTCGTCATTGAATCAGCCGTTAGGCACGGGCATTACAGGATGTTGAACGGAACCGTGGTCACCAGACGGAACTCGTTGATGCTGCCATCAGCCTGGTTTTCGCTGGCACGGTGAGCCGTGTAGGTGCCACGGATAGTGGTGGCCTTGAACGGTCCGCTCTGTACGGCGTAGGTGGCGCCGATGCCGTATTCGTAATGGTGTTCGCCGTCTTGCGACTGGATACCGTCGTAGCCTTTGTCCGCCACGCCCTTGTTGCCGGTGTAGTGGGTGCCGTCGATGCCCCAGCCGCGGGCCTGGTAGATGTTGAACTTCAGACCTGGCACGCCGTACTCGGCCATGTTCAAGCCGTAGGCGATCTGGAAGGACTTCTCGTTCGGGCCGTTGAAGTCCGACAGCAGGGAGTTGGCCAGGTAGATGCCGTTGGTTTCGTGCAGGTAGTCGAAGTACTCGTTACCGTTCACTTCCTGGTACGAGAAGGTCAGGGTGTGCGCCTGGTGGGTCAGGCCGAACGACAGGGAGTAGGTGTCGTTGTCGATGTCGCCGATCAGCGCTTTGCCTTCTTCCTGGGTCTTGTAGTAGTTCAGGCCGGTGGTCAGGCTCAGCACCTGGCTGTCGCCCAGCACGTGAGTGGCGCCGAAGTAGTACTGGTTCCAGATGTCTTCAGCCTGGGTGGCCCAGAGGCTGGTGGTCAGGCTGGCGAATGGGGTGTAGGTGATACCGCCGGTATAGACGTGATCGGTTTCAACGATGCCGTTGGCGTATTCGGTGCGGAATTTGCGCTGGCTTTCTTCGGTACGCGGAGAGTTGCGATCGAAGGTAGCCAGGTCGAATTGCAGGTTGTTCAGCTCTTCGCTGTGGATCGCTACACCCTGGAAGCTCGAAGGCAGCGCACGGTTACCGATGACGTCGACCATCGGGCTGCTAAAGTTCTGGCGACCGGCGGTCAGGGTGGTGTTGGAAATACGCGCCTTGACGTTGGCCAGGCCCAGCTTGCTCCACTGGCCAACGGCGTCGCCGCCTTCTTCGGTCAGGGTACGGTTGTTGCCCGCGCCTGGGCGAGTGCCCGGTGCGCCGCCGTTGTTGGATGCCAGGTCCTTGCGGTCCTGATCCAGGGCAATGGCGTTGTAGGCCGCCACTTCCGTGCTGAAACCGAGGGCACCTTCGGTGAAGCCCGAGTTGTACTTGACGATCGTACCCTGAACCCAGTTGATGCGACGATCAGTCGGGGTCGAAACGCCGTCTTTCTTGTAGGTGAACTTGGCGCCGCGCTTCAGTTGTTCGTTGGCGTACCAGTTACGGGTCGTACCGCTGATTGACTGGCCTTCAAGGAAACCGGTGGCTTCGCTCTGGGCGCTTTTTTCATTCACGGTCACTGGGGTGTACGCCTGGCTCTGGGTTTCAGCGTACGCCGTGGCGGTTATGCTGCTGATGGCCAAGGCCAGTATCGCGGTGCTGCTCAGTTTCATGGGTGAAGCTCCTTACTTTCTATTATTAATGCCGGCCTTTTTGGGTGGTCCGGCTATTTGTTTTGCAACACTTGCACGCATCGCAAACGTTTGCTGTGAGCCAAAATGGCGAATTACGGCAATACGCTTGCGTGAGGGCGCAATGCGCCCCCAGCGTTTTCAGCTACACGGTTTTACTTTTCGATGCCGACACCCGAGAACACGTTGCGACCGAAGGGGCTGACCTTGAACCCTTCGACTTTGGCGCTCAGCGGCTGGTTGACCGTCGAGTGGGCGACCGGCGTGATCGGTACCTGCTGCTTGAGGTACTGCTGCGCCTGTTTGTAGAGCAGGGTGCGCTGGTCGCGGTCGGTGACGACCTTGGCCTGCTTGATCAGCTTGTCGTAAGCCGGATCACACCACATGGAGTAGTTGTTGCCACCAATGGCGTCGCAGCTGTACAGCGTGCCGAGCCAGTTGTCCGGGTCACCGTTGTCACCGGTCCAGCCGATCAGGCTGATGTCGTGCTCGCCATTCTTGGTGCGCTTGATGTACTCGCCCCATTCGTAGCTGACGATCTTGACCTTGAGGCCGATCTTCGCCCAGTCCGCCTGGAGCATCTCGGCCATCAGCTTGGCGTTGGGATTGTAGGGGCGCTGCACGGGCATGGCCCACAGGGTGATTTCGGTGCCTTCCTTGACGCCGGCGGCCTTGAGTAACTCCCTGGCTTTTTCCGGGTTGTAGGCGGCATCCTTGATGGTGTCGTCGTAGGACCATTGGGTCGGCGGCATGGCGTTGACCGCCAGTTGCCCTGCGCCCTGGTAAACGGCGTTGAGAATGCTTTGCTTGTTCACCGCCATGTCCAGTGCCTGGCGAACTTCGAGCTGGTCGAACGGCTTGTGCCGCACGTTGTAGGCGATGTAGCCCAGGTTGAAGCCGGGCTTTTCGATCAACTGCAACGCGGGGTCGTTCTTCAACGCGGTCACGTCGGCGGGGCGCGGGTGCAAGGTGATCTGGCACTCGTTGGCCTTGAGCTTCTGCACACGCACCGAGGCGTCGGTGTTGATGGCGAAAATCAGGTTGTCGAGCTTGACCCGACTCGGGTCCCAGTAATGCTGGTTGCCGGTGTAACGAATGTTCGAGTCTTTCTGGTAGCTCTTGAACACGAACGGCCCGGTGCCGATCGGCTTCTGGTTGATGTCGCTCGGCTTGCCTTCGGCGAGCAGCTTGTCGGCGTACTCGGCGGAGAGAATCGCGGCGAAGCTCATGGCGATGTTCTGGATGAACGCGGCATCCACGCTGTTGAGCGTCATGACCACGGTCAGCGGCCCGGTCTTTTCGACCTTGGCGATATTCTTGTTCAGGCTCATCCCGTTGAAATACGGAAATTCCGTCGGGTAGGCCTTACGGAAAGGTTGCTGCGGATCGAGCATGCGATTGAAGGTGAACAGCACGTCGTCAGCGTTGAAGTCACGGGTCGGCGTGAAGTACTTGGTTGTGTGAAATTTCACCCCGGGACGCAGGTGAAAGGTGTACTTGAGGCCGTCCTCGGAAATATCCCAACTCGTGGCCAGGCCCGGTACGACATTGGTCGAGCCTTTTTCGAACTCGGCCAGGCGGTTGTACAGCGGTTCGGCGGCGTCGTTATCGGTCGCGGTGGTGTATTGCGCGGTGTCGAAGCCGGCGGGGCTGCCTTCGGAACAGAACACCAGGCTATTGGAGGCAGCTTGGCTCATGGACGTCGCGGCCAACAGGCCTGTGCCCAGCAATGCGGATAAAACCAGGGTATGGCGCATGACGCTCTCTCTTGTTCAATGTTTGGCAATGAGAAATCCGGGTAAAGGGAGGTCTCATTGGTCTCAAGCCATGACGTGCAGCAAAACCGATAACCCACGCATGAACTGGTCGAATCCCGACGGTATGAATCGTGGGTTCGGCAGTAAATACGAAGAGTCCTAAAGACTCGTAGGAAAAAGCGACGCGTCCTAATGCTCTGCTGAAGGCAGTAGACGATTTGGAGGTAGGCGGATTCCTGCTTTCTCGGTCGATAAAGTAACGGCGACGTCAAGAAACGTCGCCGCTACAGAACCTTATTTGCTGACGCTGACGCCGTAGAAGGAGTTCAAGCCAAACGGGCTGATCTTGAAGTCCTGCACATTGGCGCGCATGGGTTGGAACACCGTCGAGTGAGCGATAGGTGTCATTGGAACAGCATCTTTGAGGACGTGTTGCGCCTGTTTGTACAGTTCAGTGCGCTTGCCCTGGTCCGAAGTACGCTTGGCCTGTTTGACGATGTCGTCGAACTTCTTGTCGCACCACTTGGAGAAGTTGTTGCCTTCCAGCGAGTCGCAGCCGAACAGCACGTTCAGCCAGTTGTCGGGATCACCATTGTCACCGCTCCAGCCAATCAGCATCGCCTGGTTCTCGCCACCTTTGGAGCGCTTGATGTACTCGCCCCACTCGTAGCTCTGGATCTTGACCTTGAGGCCGATCTTGGACCAGTCGGACTGCAGCATCTCAGCCATCAGCTTGGCGTTAGGGTTGTAGGGACGCTGTACCGGCATCGCCCACAGAACGATTTCGGTGCCTTCCTTCACGCCGGCTTCCTTGAGCAGCTCCTTGGCTTTCTCAGGGTTGTACGGCGCATCCTTGATGGTGGTGTCGTAGGACCATTGGGTCGGTGGCATGGCGTTGACCGCCAACTGGCCGGCGCCCTGGTATACGGAGTCGATGATCTGTTGCTTGTTGACGGCCATGTCCAGTGCCTGGCGAACCTTCAGGTCGGCCAGCGGGTTGGCGTCGGTCTGACCTTTAACCTTGGGCATCACGTTATAGGCGATGTAGCCCAGGTTGAAACCAGCCTGGTCAGGCAGTTTCAGGGTCTTGTCTTCGCGCAGTGCCTTCAAGTCCGCTGGACGAGGAAACAGGGTGACCTGGCACTCGTTTTTCTTCAGCTTCTGGATACGTACCGACGGGTCGGTGGTGATGGCGAAGATCAGGTTGTCGATCTTGACGTCGTCCGGCTTCCAGTAGTCCTTGTTCCCGGTGTAGCGGATGTTGGAGTCTTTCTGGTAGCTCTTGAACACGAACGGACCCGTGCCGACCGGCTTCTGGTTGATGTCGGCGGCCTTGCCTTCCTTCAGCAGCTGGGCTGCATATTCGGCGGACTGGATCGAGGCGAAGCTCATGGCCATGTTCTGGATGAACGCGGCATCGACGTCTTTGAGGGTGAACTTGACGGTTTTATCGTCGACTTTATCGATCTTGGTGATGTTGGTGTCCATCCCCATGTCGGTGAAGTACGGGAATTCGGTCGGGTACGCTTTGCGGAACGGGTCATCCTTGTTAATCATGCGATTGAAGGTGAACAGCACGTCGTCGGCGTTGAACTCACGAGTCGGCTTGAAATAAGGGGTGGTGTGGAACTTGACGCCTTCACGCAGGTGGAAGGTGTAGGTCAGGCCGTCATCGGAGACGTCCCAGCTGGTCGCCAGGCCAGGAATGACGGCGGTGCCGCCGCGCTCGAACTGGGTCAGGCGGTTGAACATGGTTTCGGCAGAGGCGTCGAAGTCGGTTCCGGTGGTGTATTGGCCTGGGTCGAATCCGGCCGGGCTCCCTTCGGAGCAGAACACCAGGTTAGTCGCAGCTTGGGCGAACGGTGCGCTAGCGAGCAAGCTGGCACCTAATAAAAACGGAATGACCGCTTGTTTAAGCATGGTGGCCTCATGATTTGTTGTCATTTTTTGATTTTGAGGACGACCTCGTGAGTCGTGCCTGCGGATACTTATGCAGGGGCCATACCCAATGCAAGATCCAGAGCGACTACAGGCGTTAAACAGTGGCACGAACGTACCTTAATGTCGCATTTGTATAAAACTTGACGCATTTGACCGTTTGCGCGACGTTTTTCAGGTGCAATCGACGCACTTAAACGGTGCGTGCCGCGATCTGGATGCGCCCGGTCAGGGCGGGGTGTTACTTATATATACCCCTGTTTGTGGGGTGGGTATGGCGTGAATAAGAGTGGTTATTGTTGCAACCCGATCAGCCAAAGGGTCGGTTGCACCGGATGAAGTCCCTCGGCTTTTTGGGTGTGCGTATTCATTTATAGCTCAGGATCCAAAAAAAAACGGCGATCACTTCAATGATCGCCGTTTTGTTATCCAGACTTATCGAGTCAAGGCATCAGCACTTCAATCGAGCCATCGGCTGTCATGCTGACCTGGCTGGTACCGGCTTCAACTTCCGGCGTCACCGCAGCGGCGTCCATGCTGGCCGCTTTCATCATCATCGGGGCGCGCATGTACGGTTGCGGGTAGCCATTGCTGTTGAAGTTTAGGTTGACGATTTTGTAACCCTTGCCGCCCAGGGCGTCAGTGGCCAGTTGGGCGCGGGCCTTGAAGGCTGTCACGGCCTCCTTCAGCAAAGCGTCTTCGCTGGCCTTGCGGGTGGGTGTGGCGATGGCGAAATCCATGCCGCCCATTTTCAGGTCGCCGAGCAGTTCGCCGGTCAGCTTCGACAGGGCCGCGAAGTCCGGGCTTTCCAGGCGCAATTCGGCACGCTCACGCCAGCCGGTGATCTTCTGGCCCTTGGCGTCGTAGATCGGATAGCTGTTGCGGCTGCCCTGGCGCAGGGTGATGTCCTTGACTTGCTTGGCCTGGGCCAGGGCCTTGTTCATGGTGGTGCTGACGTCGGCGGCGAGCTTGGCCGGGTCGGTGTTCTGTTCTTCGGTGTAGAGGGTCACGATCATCAGGTCGCGAGCGACTTCCTGGCTGACTTCGGCGCGCAGGGAAATCTGGTTGTAATGTAGCTCGTCGGCGGCCAGGGACGGGAGTGCGGCGAGGGTGCCAGCACTCAGGGCGAGGAGGGCGGCGCTGCGGCGGAATGTGTGCATGAAGGCTCCTGGGTGGGTGCGCAGGTTGATGGTGCGTGCCTGCGAGAGTCATCAGACTCTAGCGTTGATGATCCGTTTCGCACAGTTACAACTTGTATACAGATGTACATGCCCCCCCTGTAGGCGCGAGCCTGTCGCGATGAACCTGAGGGCGCCGCGGGGTGCCAAGGTCCCAGCGTCATCGTTGACGACCATCGCGAGCAGGCTCGCTCCTGCATGTGTCCTTTTGCCGCACTTTCGCCTGCCAGACCCGCGCTTGGTTATACTCCCTTCGATCCGCCTGGAGCGCTCATCAGGAGAGCTCATGCTCGCCCCCGTTCAAATCACTTCCGCCACGCGCCAGAATCTCTGGCGGCTGACGTTCATCCGCACCCTTGTATTGGCCGCTCAAGCCGGTTCCGTGGGTTTGGCCTACTGGCTCGAGCTACTGCCATTGCCCTGGTTCCAACTGGCCGCGACCCTCGGCTGCTCGATGCTGCTGTGTGCGTTCACGGCCATTCGGCTGCGTACCACCTGGCCGGTCACCGAGCTCGAGTACGCGGTGCAGCTGGCCTGCGACCTGTTTATCCACAGTGCGCTGCTGTATTTCTCGGGTGGCTCGACCAACCCGTTTGTCTCTTATTACCTGGTGCCACTAACCATCGCGGCAGTGACCTTGCCATGGCGTTACTCGGTGATTCTGTCGGGCATCGCCCTGACCATGTACACCCTGCTGCTGGCGCGCTTCTACCCGTTGCAAACCTTCCCGATCGCCCAGGAAAACCTGCAGGTCTACGGGATGTGGTTGAGTTTCGCCCTGGCGGCGGCAGTGATCACGTTCTTCGCCGCGCGCATGGCCGAAGAGCTGCGTCGCCAGGAAGAGCTGCGGGCCATTCGCCGAGAAGAAGGCCTGCGCGACCAGCAACTGCTGGCCGTCGCCACCCAGGCGGCGGGCGCTGCCCATGAGCTGGGTACACCGCTGGCGACCATGAGCGTGTTGCTCAAGGAGATGCAACAGGATCATCCTGACCCGATGCTGCAGGATGACCTCAAGGTGCTGCAGGATCAGGTCAAGTTGTGCAAAGAAACCTTGCAGCAGCTTGTGCGGGCGGCGGAGGCCAATCGCCGGCTCGCCGTGCAGATGCAGGACGTCACTGACTGGCTCGATGAGGCGCTCAATCGCTGGCACCTGATGCGCCCGGAAGCCAGCTATCGCTTCCAGCGCCTGGGCCAGGGCACGGTGCCACGCATGGCGCCGCCGCCAGACCTGACCCAGGCATTGCTCAATTTGCTGAACAACGCGGCGGATGCCTGCCCCGAAGGGCTGCAGGTGACCCTGGACTGGAATGCCGAGGACCTGACCATCAGCATCCGTGACCACGGCGCCGGTGTGCCGCTGGCCATTGCCGAGCAGATCGGCAAGCCATTCTTTACCACCAAGGGCAAAGGTTTCGGCCTGGGCCTGTTTTTGAGCAAGGCCAGCGTGACACGCGCCGGCGGCTCAGTGAAACTCTACAGTCATGAGGAAGGCGGCACGCTCACCGAGCTGCGCCTGCCCCACGGCGCCCGAGGAGACCAACATGAGTGACGAAATCCAAGTCGAAGGCGAAGAACTGCCGCATTTGCTGCTGGTCGACGATGACGCGACCTTTACCCGGGTGATGGCCCGCGCCATGGCCCGCCGTGGCTTTCGCGTCAGCACCGCCGGTTCCGCCGAAGAGGGGCTGACCATCGCCCAGGCCGATATGCCGGACTATGCCGCGCTGGACCTGAAAATGGATGGTGATTCTGGCCTGGTGCTGCTACCCAAGCTGCTGGAAATGGACCCGGAAATGCGCGTGGTGATCCTCACCGGTTATTCGAGCATCGCCACCGCCGTGGAGGCGATCAAGCGCGGCGCCTGCAACTATCTGTGCAAGCCCGCCGACGCTGACGACGTGCTGGCCGCGCTGCTGTCCGAACACGCCGACCTTGACAGCCTGGTGCCGGAAAACCCGATGTCCGTGGACCGCCTGCAGTGGGAACACATCCAGCGCGTGTTGACCGAGCACGAGGGCAACATCTCCGCCACCGCCCGCGCCCTGGGCATGCATCGCCGTACGCTGCAGCGCAAACTGCAGAAGCGTCCCGTTCGTCGCTGAACCGGCGCTGAACGAATGCGGGCTGTTCCTCGCGACAAACCGAACCGATCATCTATGATCGGTTCGTGCATGTACTTTTTCTTATCGAGCCTTATCCATGAATCAGAACGCTGAATATTGCGCGGTCAATGATGCTGTGCGCGGGCATTTTTTCCGAAAAGTCTGGGCCATGATCACGCCATATTGGCAGAGCGAAGAAAAGGTAAAGGCCTGGACATTGCTGATTGCCGTGATTGCGCTGTCGCTGATGAGCGTGGGCATCTCGGTGTGGTTCAACACCTGGTACAAGGATTTCTACAACGCCCTGCAGCAAAAGGACGAGGAGGCATTCTGGCGACTGATCCTGTATTTCTGCGCGATTGCGGCAGTGGCGATTGTCGGTGCGGTGTACCGGCTTTACCTGACGCAGATGCTGACGATTCGCTGGCGGGCGTGGCTCACCGAAAAGCATTTCGCCCGTTGGCTGGGCAACAAGAACTACTACCAGCTGGAGCAGGGGGGCTACACCGATAACCCGGACCAGCGGATTTCCGAAGACCTCAATAATTTCACCTCCGACACCTTGAGCCTGGGCGTTGGACTGCTGCGCAATATCGTCAGCCTGGTGTCGTTCTCGATCATCCTCTGGGGTGTGTCGGGCAGCATCGAGGTGTTCGGTGTGACCATTCCCGGCTACATGTTCTGGTGCGTGCTGGTCTACGCCGTGGTGGGTAGCTGGTTGACGCACATGATCGGTCGCCGCCTGATCGGCCTGAACAACCGGCAACAACGCTTCGAAGCCGACCTGCGATTCTCCATGGTACGGGTTCGCGAGAATGCCGAAAGCATCGCGCTGTACAACGGCGAGCCCAACGAGAACCGCCGCTTGACCCATCGCTTCTCAATGGTCTGGCACAACTTCTGGGACATCATGAAGGTGTCCAAGCGCCTGACCTTCTTCACGTCCGGTTACGAGCAGGCCGCCATCATCTTCCCCTTCATGGTGGCCGCGCCGCGTTACCTCGCCGGCAAGATCGAACTGGGTGAACTGATGCAGATCAGCTCGGCGTTCGGCAATGTCCAGGATGCCTTCAGCTGGTTTATCACCGCCTACCAGAGCCTCGCTTCGTGGCGCGCCACCTGTGATCGTCTGCTCAGCTTCCGCCAGGCCATGTCCGACAACGAGCAACGTGCACCAGCCATTGACGTGCAGAACTCGGGTGCTGCCTTGAAGGTGCACAACCTCGGCCTCGACCTGGCCGACGGTCGCCACCTGTTGACCAATGCCGACATGACCGTGGAAGAGGGCGAGCGCGTCATGCTCAGTGGTCGTTCCGGCAGCGGCAAGTCGACCTTGCTGCGGGCGATGGGACACCTGTGGCCAGCCGGGCACGGCAGTATCCGGCTGCCGGCGGCGCGCTATCTGTTCCTGCCGCAAAAGCCTTATCTACCGATTGGCACGTTGCGCGAAGCGTTGAGTTATCCACAGGCGGGCGATACTTACCCGAACGAGCGCTACGTGCACGTCCTGGAAACCTGCCGTTTGCCGCACCTGGTGGCGCGTCTCGACGAAGCCAATCACTGGCAGCGCATGCTCTCGCCGGGCGAGCAGCAGCGCCTGGCCTTTGCCCGCGCGCTGCTTTTTGCACCGCAATGGCTGTACATGGACGAAGCGACTTCGGCGATGGATGAAGAAGACGAGGCGTCGCTGTACCAGGCACTGATCGATGAGTTGCCGGGGCTGAGCATTGTCAGTGTCGGCCATCGCAGCAGCCTCAAGCGTTTCCACCCGCGGCACGTTCGTATCGAGAACGGGCGATTGGTGGACCAGGCCGTGACCGCATAAACACCACGAGCTCTTTGGGAGCTGGCTTGCCAGCGATGAACGATAACGCAGTTCAACAGAAAACCGCGTTATGGCCATCGCTGGCAAGCCAGCTCCTACAAGGTGATCGTACAACCGCGTTGCGCTATGATGCGGATTCAGCAGCCGAATCTTTCGAGACAGATGTTCACCATGGAAAACCCGAACGCCGCACCACGCCTCCCTCGCAAGCGCCGCAGCCTCGCTCAGGAACTGGTGACGGTGCTGTCCGAGCAGATCCGCGACGGTCACTTGAAGCGTGGCGACAAGTTACCCACCGAGTCGGCGATCATGGATGCCCATGGCGTCAGCCGTACGGTGGTGCGTGAAGCGATTTCCCGTTTGCAGGCGGCCGGGCAAGTGGAAACCCGTCATGGCATCGGCACCTTCGTGCTCGACACCCCGAGCCCGAGCGGTTTCCGTATTGACCCGGCGACCGTGGTCACCCTGCGAGACGTGCTGGCGATTCTCGAGCTACGCATCAGCCTGGAGGTGGAGTCCGCCGGTCTCGCCGCGCAACGTCGCAGCCCCGAGCAGCTTGGTTTAATGAGGGCGGCGTTGGATGCACTGAATGAAAGTGTTTCCCATGCCAGCGATGCCGTGGCCTCGGACTTCCAGTTCCACCTGCAGATCGCCCTGGCGACCGGCAACCGCTATTTCACCGACATCATGACTCACCTGGGCACCAGCATCATTCCGCGCACCCGCCTGAACTCTGCTCGGTTGGCCCATGACGATCAGCAGCACTACATGAACCGCCTGAGCCGCGAGCACGAAGAGATCTACGACGCCATCGCCCGCCAGGACTCCGACGCGGCGCGCGCTGCCATGCGCCTGCACCTGACCAACAGCCGCGAGCGGCTGCGTCATGCCCATGAAGAGGCTGAGGCGCAGCGCGGTTAGTCTTGCTGCTTCGGCGAGTCATCGCCCGGTAAGCTGTCATCGCGAGCAGGCTCGCTTCCACAATTGATTGCAAATGCTCACAGGTTTTCGTGTGCGCAGGCGATCCCCCTGTGGGAGCGAGCCTGCTCGCGATGGCGCCCGCAAAGCACGCCTCATTCTCGGCAATCGCTCAATGATCTTCCGACAACGTATCTCCCCATGCTGTGCATCCCATTTCTTCTTCCAACGCTGAAACGCCCATAACCACTGGCGTCCACGCCTTCTTGTCGAACAATTTTTACCCCTGACGATGAAATGCAGTTGACGGTTATATTTTAAGTTGTACGATGACCTACAACTTCGGCGAAGGCTGAACGGTTTCTCACACACAAACGTCGCTACCCAGGGTGTTCGAATAATGAATCCACAAGAACTGAAGTCCATCCTCTCTTCCGGTCTGCTGTCTTTCCCGGTCACCGATTTCAATGCCCAGGGCGATTTCAATCGCGCTGGTTACATCAAGCGTCTTGAATGGCTGGCCCCATACGGCGCCTCGGCTTTGTTCGCCGCAGGCGGTACCGGTGAGTTTTTCTCTCTGGCGGCCAGTGAATACTCGGAAATCATCAAGACTGCCGTCGACACTTGCGCCACCAGCGTGCCAATCCTGGCCGGCGTCGGCGGTTCGACCCGTCAAGCCATCGAATACGCCCAGGAAGCCGAGCGTCTGGGCGCCAAAGGCCTGTTGCTGCTGCCGCACTACCTGACCGAAGCCAGCCAGGACGGCGTTGCCGCCCACGTTGAAGCGGTGTGCAAGTCGGTCAACATCGGCGTGGTGGTCTACAACCGCAACGTTTGCCGCCTGAACGCACCGTTGCTGGAACGTCTGGCCGAGCGCTGCCCTAACTTGATCGGCTACAAGGATGGCCTGGGCGATATCGAGTTGATGGTGTCGATCCGTCGCCGCCTCGGTGATCGCTTCAGCTACCTGGGTGGCTTGCCGACCGCCGAAGTCTACGCTGCGGCCTACAAGGCCCTGGGCGTGCCGGTCTACTCCTCGGCGGTGTTCAACTTCATCCCGAAAACCGCGATGGACTTCTACCATGCCATCGCTCGCGAAGATCACGCCACCGTTGGCAAGATCATCGACGACTTCTTCCTGCCGTACCTGGACATTCGTAACCGCAAGGCGGGTTATGCCGTGAGCATCGTCAAGGCCGGGGCAAAAATTGCCGGTTACGACGCCGGTCCCGTACGTGCACCGCTGACCGACCTGACCGGCGAAGAGTACGAAATGCTCGCCGCGCTGATCGACAAGCAGGGCGCGCAGTAACACTTCGATTTAACGGGGCCGCTGAGTCAGCGGCCTTTTGCGTGAAATCTTTTTGTTTCGAGGGCAGTCCCGTGGCAAATGCAAAGCGTTACGACAACTACATCAACGGTGAGTGGGTTGCCGGTGGCGATTACTCCACCAACATCAACCCGTCCGAACTGACCGATGCCATCGGCGATTACGCCAAGGCTGACCTGGCCCAGGTCAACGCCGCCATCGACGCCGCCCGTGCCGCATTCCCGGCGTGGTCCACTTCCGGCATCCAGGCGCGTCACGACTCCCTGGATAAAGTCGGCACTGAAATCCTCGCCCGTCGCGAAGAGCTCGGCACCCTGCTGGCCCGGGAAGAGGGCAAGACCCTGCCCGAAGCCATCGGCGAAGTGACCCGCGCCGGCAATATCTTCAAATTCTTCGCCGGTGAATGCCTGCGCCTGTTCGGCGACTACCTGCCGTCGGTGCGTCCGGGCGTCAATGTAGAAGTCACCCGCGAAGCGTTGGGCGTGGTCGGTCTGATCACCCCGTGGAACTTCCCGATTGCCATCCCGGCATGGAAAATCGCCCCGGCCCTGGCCTACGGCAACTGCGTCGTGCTCAAGCCTGCGGACCTGGTGCCGGGTTGTGCCTGGGCCCTGGCGGAAATCATCTCCCGCGCTGGCTTCCCGGCCGGTGTGTTCAACCTGGTGATGGGCAGCGGTCGTGTGGTTGGCGATGCGCTGGTGCATAGCCCGAAAGTCGATGGCATCAGCTTCACCGGTTCCGTGGGCGTAGGTCGGCAGATCGCCGTCAGCTGCGTCTCGCGCCAGGCCAAGGTGCAGCTGGAAATGGGCGGCAAGAACCCGCAGATCATTCTCGACGACGCCGACCTCAAGCAAGCGGTCGAGTTGTCGGTACAGAGCGCGTTCTACTCCACCGGCCAGCGTTGCACGGCGTCGAGCCGCTTTATCGTCACCGCCGGGATTCACGACCAGTTTGTCGAAGCCATGGCCGAGCGCATGAAGTCGATCAAGGTTGGCCACGCGTTGAAAACCGGTACCGATATCGGTCCAGTGGTTTCGCAAGCGCAGCTTGAACAGGACATGAAGTACATCGACATTGGCCAGTCCGAAGGTGCGCGCCTGGTCAGTGGCGGTGGTCTGGTGACCTGCGACACCGAGGGTTACTTCCTCGCGCCAACCCTGTTCGCCGACAGCGAAGCGTCGATGCGTATCAGCCGTGAAGAGATCTTCGGCCCGGTGGCCAACATCGTCCGCGTCGCCGATTACGAAGCTGCGCTGGCCATGGCCAACGACACCGAGTTCGGTCTGTCGGCGGGCATCGCCACCACTTCGTTGAAGTATGCCAACCACTTCAAGCGCCACTCCCAGGCCGGGATGGTGATGGTCAACCTGCCGACCGCCGGTGTGGATTACCACGTTCCGTTCGGTGGGCGTAAAGGTTCATCCTATGGATCACGTGAGCAAGGTCGCTATGCACAAGAGTTCTACACGGTCGTGAAGACCAGCTACATCGGCTCGTAACGCAATACCCCTGTAGGAGCAGCCGGTCGACGTTCGATTGCTCACGAAGGTCTTGAGGTCGCGGCGTTAACCCTAATGCCCCGCGTCATCGTTGACCTCCATCGCGAGCAGGCTCGCTCCCACAGAAGAACCAAAGATTCACCCCGCATAAAAATAATCAGTGGGAGTACATCTACATGCAATCGTCCAAGAAGCCGACTCACGTCCGCTATTTGATCCTGCTCATGCTGTTTCTGGTGACCACGATCAACTACGCCGACCGCGCCACTATCGCCATCGCGGGCTCCAGCCTGCAAAAGGACCTTGGCATCGATGCGGTTACCCTCGGCTATATCTTCTCCGCATTTGGTTGGGCCTACGTGGCCGGGCAAATTCCCGGTGGCTGGCTGCTGGACCGTTTCGGTTCGAAAAAAATCTATGCACTGAGCATCTTCACCTGGTCCCTGTTCACCGTGTTGCAGGGTTATGTCGGCGAGTTCGGCATGTCCACGGCGGTGGTTGCGCTGTTCATGCTGCGCTTTCTGGTGGGGCTGGCCGAAGCGCCGTCCTTCCCGGGCAACGCACGCATCGTCGCGGCCTGGTTCCCCACTGCCGAACGCGGCACCGCTTCGGCGATCTTCAACTCGGCGCAGTACTTTGCCACCGTGTTGTTTGCACCGCTGATGGGCTGGATCGTCTACAGCTTCGGCTGGCAGCACGTGTTCATCGTCATGGGCGTGATCGGCATCATCTTCTCCGGCATCTGGCTGAAGGTTATCTACAGCCCGCGCCAACACCCGATGATCAACGACGCCGAGTTCAAGCACATTGCCGACAATGGCGGCATGGTCGACATGGACCAGGACAAGGGCAAAGGCAAAAAGGCCGACGGTCCGAAATGGGACTATATCCGCCAGTTGCTGACCAATCGCATGATGCTCGGTGTGTATCTGGGCCAGTACTGCATCAACGGCATCACCTACTTCTTCCTGACCTGGTTCCCGGTGTACCTGGTGCAGGAACGCGGCATGACCATCCTCAAGGCCGGTTTCATTGCCTCGTTGCCGGCGATCTGCGGCTTCATCGGCGGTGTGCTCGGCGGCGTGATTTCCGACTACCTGCTGCGCAAGGGCCATTCCCTGACCTTCGCCCGCAAGGCGCCGATCATCGCCGGCCTGCTGGTGTCCAGCAGCATCGTTGCCTGCAACTACGTAGACGTTGAATGGATGGTCGTGGGCTTCATGGCCCTGGCGTTCTTCGGCAAAGGCGTGGGTGCATTGGGTTGGGCCGTGGTGTCCGATACTTCACCGAAGCAGATCGCTGGTTTGAGCGGTGGCCTGTTCAACACCTTCGGTAACCTGGCCTCGATCACCACTCCGATCGTGATTGGCTACATCATCAGCTCCACCGGCTCGTTCAAATGGGCGCTGGTGTTTGTCGGTTGCAACGCACTGGTCGCAGTGTTCAGCTACCTGGTCATCGTCGGTCCGATCAAGCGAGTGGTGCTCAAGGAGCCGCCGGTAAACGGTCCTGAAGCATCCGGTAAATTGTCACAAGCGCATTCCTGAGGAGCGGCGTCATGCAGTTGATTGAACATTCCGACTCGCCGCGTTACATCCGCCTGCACGAGCGGGACAATGTGGTGATCGTGGTCAATGACCAGGGTGTGCCGGCCGGAACCGAGTTCCCGGATGGCCTGGTCACCGTGGACTTCGTGCCACAGAGCCACAAGGCCACCCTTGTAGGCATTCCCGAGGGTGGCCAGGTGATTCGTTACGGGCAGGTGATCGGCTACGCCCTGCAGCCGATTCCCCGTGGCAGTTGGGTCAAGGAAGATCAACTGCGCATGCCGACCGCGCCGCCGCTGGACAGCCTGCCGCTGTCCACCGAAGTGCCGGCCGCGCAGGCACCGCTGGAAGGTTATACGTTCGAGGGTTATCGCAACGCCGACGGTACGGTCGGCACGCGTAACATTCTGGGCATCACGACCACGGTGCAGTGCGTAACGGGTGTACTGGATCATGCGGTCAAGCGCATCAAGGACGAGCTGTTGCCCAAGTACCCACACGTCGATGACGTAGTGGCGCTGACCCACAGCTACGGCTGTGGCGTGGCAATCACCGCGACTGACGCCTATATCCCGATCCGCACCGTGCGCAACCTGGCGCGCAACCCGAACCTGGGAGGCGAAGCCTTGGTGATCAGCCTTGGCTGCGAGAAATTGCAGGCCGGGCAAGTGATGCACGAGGACGATGCCTCGGTGGACTTGAGCGAGCCGTGGCTGTATCGCCTGCAGGATTCCAGTCACGGATTTACCGAGATGATCGAACAGATCATGGAGCTGGCGGAAATCCGTCTGAAGAAGCTTGATCAACGCCGTCGGGAAACCGTACCGGCGTCGGAGCTGATCCTCGGCATGCAATGTGGTGGCAGTGATGCGTTTTCCGGGATCACCGCCAACCCGGCCCTGGGTTATGCCTCGGACCTGTTACTGCGTGCCGGTGCGACGGTGATGTTCTCCGAAGTGACTGAGGTTCGCGATGCGATCTACCTGCTGACCTCCCGCGCTAAAACCGAGGCAGTCGCGCAGGAACTGGTGCGGGAAATGGACTGGTACGACCGTTACCTGGCCAAGGGTGAGGCGGACCGCAGTGCCAACACCACGCCGGGTAACAAGAAGGGCGGGTTGTCGAACATTGTCGAGAAGTCCCTGGGCTCGATCGTCAAGTCCGGCAGCAGTGCGATCAGCGGGGTGCTCGGCCCTGGCGAGCGTTTCAAGGAAAAAGGCCTGATCTTCTGCGCGACCCCGGCCAGTGACTTTGTCTGCGGTACCTTGCAACTGGCGGCGGGGATGAACCTGCATGTGTTCACCACGGGGCGCGGTACGCCTTATGGACTGGCCATGGCACCGGTGGTGAAAGTGTCGACCCGGACCGAACTGGCGCAGCGCTGGCCGGACCTGATCGACATCGACGCCGGGCGCATTGCCACCGGTCGCGCTTCCATCGAGGAGCTTGGCTGGGAGCTGTTCCACTACTACCTGGATGTGGCCAGCGGCAAGCAGCAGACGTGGGCTGAAAAGCACAAGCTGCATAACGACATCACCTTGTTCAACCCGGCGCCGATCACGTAGGACCGCGTCGCCTGCTTCGCGAGCAAGCCCGCTCCCACATTCGACCGCATGCAGCCTGAAGGAATGCGATCAAATGTGGGAGCGGGCTTGCTCGCGAAGGCGATCTACCAGACGCCAACGTCCTCAGTGGCTTATCATTAGCCCCCTAACGACGCCCACCCCAAGGTTCCCACCGGCATGCTGGCAATTTTCCTCGAAACCCTGAACATCACCGCACCGGTGTTTGCCATGCTGTTTCTGGGGGTGTTGCTCAAGCGCATCGACTGGATCAACGACAACTTCATCCATACCGCCTCGTCCCTGGTGTTCAACGTCACCATGCCGGCGCTGCTGTTCCTGGGCATCCTGCATGCCGACCTGCATGCCGCGTTGCAACCGGCACTGCTGATCTACTTCTCCGTCGCCACCCTGGTGTGCTTTGCCATTGCCTGGGGCTGGGCGATCTTCAGGTGCCCGCGCGAAGACCGGGGGATTTACACCCAGGGGGCGTTTCGCGGCAACAACGGCGTGATCGGCCTGGCGCTGGCTGCGAGCATGTACGGCGACTACGGGATTTCCCTGGGGGCGATTCTGGCCGCGCTGGTGATCCTGTTCTACAACACGCTGTCGACCATCGTGCTGGCGGTCTACAGCCCGGTGATCAAGTCCGATCCGTGGAGCATCTGCAAAAGCGTGATGGTCAATCCGCTGATCATCAGCGTGATTACGGCGGCACCCTTTGCCTATTTCAAGATCAGCCTGCCGGGATGGCTGGAGACCTCCGGCCAGTATCTGGCGCAAACCACTTTGCCGTTGGCGTTGATCTGCATTGGCGGCACGCTGTCGCTGGCGGCCATGCGCAAAAGTGGCTCGATGGCGCTCAGTTCAAGCCTGGTGAAAATGCTCGGCCTGCCGATCCTGGCGACGCTCGGCGCGTGGCTCTGGGGTTTTCGCGGTGCTGAGTTGGGGATTCTGTTTTTGTACTTCGGCAGCCCGACCGCCGCCGCCAGTTTTGTCATGGCCCGGGCGGCGGACGGCAATCATGAACTGGCGGCGGCGATCATTGTTATCACCACGCTGATGGCGGCGGTGACCACCAACATCGGGATCTTTTTGTTGCAGTGGGGTGGGTGGATCTAGCGGCTGGCCATCTCGGGCAGGGTTTTGCACAGTGGCCCGGTCTCTGGAGGTGCTGCGGTCGGGTAGCGATCAGGCAGGACCTGTACCGGTGTGGTGACGACAAAACCATCGGCGAAGGTCGCCTCGACAAATGTTGCTGTCCAGCCCTGTTCGGGTGTCTCTATCTGTATCTGTGCATGCATTGGGGTGGAAGGGGTGACATGCCGTGGCTGATAACGAATTCCGCAAGCATCCCGGAAGTCCCGCGCCATCGGGTTCACGGCCGTCCATTGAGTCACCTGAACCGGCGCCTCGGTAAAGTGCAGCGAAACGGCTTTGCCCGTTCCATGGGTTGTTGCGCTTGTCGTCACGGAGGGTAACGGGCGATCTTGCTGCCACCGATTGACTACAGGAATCAGTGAGCTTTCAACGAATTGCCTGATGCCGTTGTGGCTGGAATTGGGGGCAACCCGCAGGCTCTTCGGCCCAGGCAGTCGATCGAAATAGATATCCGAATTGTCAGGGGTGAAAAAGTCGTCACTGCTGGCGTTGACGACGTATTTCGCAATGGCCAAGCGCTCGGCATAGGCGCTGTCCAGATAAGCCAGGGGGTCGACGATTTTCAGCAGTTTCTCGAAGTTTTCGGTGTGGCGCAGACGGAGCACCCCTTCGCTGTAATAGTCATAGAAGGCCAGCGGCCAGTTTTTGCCATAGGTTTGAAAGGTATGTTCGAACACTTTGGCTGTGCCGAGTCCATCAGACAAATGGCACGACGGCGTTGACGCGCTCATCGGCAATAGCGGCCAGCCAAGCTGCCCAGGCGCGTTTCGACACCCCACTGGCAATAAATCGTTCAACTTTCCATGGCTTCAGTTCTTTCTGGGCAAGGTCCATCGCCTTGACCAAGGATGCCATCATCGGTACATGAGCCACCATGTAGGGGCGCGTTTCAGGACTTTCGAGAAACAACTTCCAACTATGGGCGACACTTGAGTCTTCTGTGCGGGGAACTCCGTCATCGGCGTAAGTGAGATATTGATTGGGGATGTCGCTGAGCGAAATGACGATTGTATTAGTTTGGCGTGCAACTTCCAGGGCCATGGCTTGAGTGAAATCTGTAGGTTCAGATTTAGCCTTGTTGCCGGCGGGTATGTTGGTTCCGTTGTTGGCGACCAGTAATGCCTGTCCATGAAGGGCGTTGTGCGGGATATAAATATCGACACTATGTTTCCATTGTTCCGGGCTGACCAGTCCTTCAGGCGACCACTGTTGAGATGACAGGTCAAAGCTGCGCTTCACTACGCCAGGAAAGGTCTCGGAGCCTTTTGCGAAGTAGAGTAATGGTTTGCTTGCTTCCTGGTTTTTATAGCAGTTCAGTATTTCGCTGAAATCGTTGGGGGGGAGCGCATGTATCGACCAATGTTTCGGCTTGTGCACTGAAGCTTGCCAATCCAAGAATTACTAACATGTTTGGTAGAATGACACGAAGGGTGGATCGCATTGGACTAGTCTCGCTTGTTTCAATTTTTTTATGATTGTTATCGCGAAATTATTTTTGCGGCCGGAAAATATTGTCTTCGTGTCATTGAAATTGGAAGTTTTTTTGGAAGTGTTGTTTTTCGGAATATATGTAATGGAAAGTGTCGTTATAAGTAAGCGTTAGTCGGATTTCTGGCAATCGAATGCATTCGACGGGACGGCGAAATCAATCACGGTCCCCATCGAACCAAGTTTTAAACGGTAAGGGTTACTGGTGTTGCTCAATCACTTCCTGCGCCGCGCGAAACGCATCTATCGCTGCCGGCACACCCGCATACACCGCGCAGTGCAGCAGTGCCTCGCGAATCTCCTCCACGGTGCAGCCGTTGTTCAGCGCGCCGCGTACGTGACCTTTCAATTCCTGTGGGCACTTCAGCGCGGTCAACGCGGCCAGGGTAATCAGGCTGCGGGTTTTCAACGGCAGGCCTTCGCGATTCCACACGCCGCCCCAGGCATGATCGTTGACGAAATCCTGCAGCGGTTGGGTGAACTCGGTGGCATTGTCCAGGGCGCGGTCGACGAAGGAGTCGCCCATCACTTGGCGACGTACTTCGACGCCGGCTTTTTTATTCTCGGTCATGGCAATTCCCTCTTGTGGTGTTGGCGACGCCAGGCGCGCAATGACGTGAACAACAAGTACGCCAGTAGTGCCGGCAGGACGAAAAACAGCATCAGGTGTTCAAGCTTGCCGGCCAGCGGCATGCCGGTGGTGAACGACACCACGTGCAGGCCGTAAGCCAGGTACAGGCCGAGAAACACCAGGCCCTCGGCGCGGGTCACCCGGTAACCGGAATAGAATACCGGCAGGCACAACGCCGCGACGCCAAGCATCACCGGCAGGTCGAAATCCAGCGCGTTGGGCGATACCGACAAGGGCGAGGGTGCAATCAGCGCCGTCAGGCCCAGAACGCCCAACAGGTTGAACAGATTGCTGCCGATCACGTTGCCCACGGCAATTTCCCGTTCGCCGCGCAACGCGGCGATCAGCGAAGTGGCCAGTTCCGGGAGCGAAGTGCCAACGGCGACGACGGTCAGGCCGATGATCCGCTCCGACAGCCCCAGGTCGGTGGCGACCGCGACCGCCGCTCCCAGCAGCAGATGCCCGGCGTACACCAGCATCGCCAGGCCGGCGAGGATCATCAACAGGCTGCGCAGCCAGGGTGCTTGGCCGCTGTGGTCATGGCTTGATACCGGACGTACCGAATGCCGCGACTGGCGCAGCAACAAGGCCAGGTACAGCAGCAGTGCCACCAGCAACATGACGCCGTCGGCACGGGTCAGCTCTTCATTCCACGCCAGGAAGAACACCAACAGGCTGGCGCCGATCATCAGCGGGATGTCCAGGCGCACTAGCTGTCGGGAAACCCGCAACGGAATGATCAGGGCGGAAAACCCGAGGGTGACGAGGATGTTGAAGATACTGCTGCCGATCACGCTGCCGACGGCAATGTCGGCGTTGTGCGCCAAGGTGGCTTGCAGGCTGACCGCCATCTGCGGTGCGCTGCTGCCGAGGGCGACGATGGTCAGGCCGATGATCAGTGGGCGTACGTGCAGGCGTGCGGCCAGGCGCACGGCGGCGCGCACCATCAGTTCGGCGCCGGCAATCAGTAGCACCAGCCCGCTGAGCAATTCGATCACGCTGATCAGGGGTAAATCGGCTAGTCCGAAAATGGTCGGGACTCCGTCGGTCAGTCGAGGGCCTGCACGCGAACCCGCGCGGTGCCGCTCTTGAGCATGCCCAGGCGTTCGGCGGCCTCCTGGGACAGGTCGATCAAGCGGCCCCGGGTATGCGGGCCGCGGTCGTTGATGCGTACCACGCAGGATCTGTCGTTGTTCAGGTTGGTGACCTTCACCCGTGTACCGAAGGGTAGCTGGCGATGGGCGGCGGTCAGGGAATTCTTGTTGAAACGCTCGCCACTGGCGGTGCGTTTGCCTTGGTGTTTGGCGCCGTAGTAGGACGCAACGCCGGTTTTGTCGTAGCCGTGGGGGTCGACGGTATCGTTGCTGGCGCAACCGGCCAGGAACGAGAGCAGGGCGCAAAGTCCAAGTAGACGCTTCATTTGAAAACTTCCAAAAACAAATGTGGGAGCGGCGGTGCGACGATTCGACTTGCTCGCGAATGCATTCTGACAGTCAACTTTGAATTGAGTGCCCAACCGCATTCGCGAGCAAGTCGAATCGTCCCACCGCCGCTCCCACAGGGGAATGGAGCCAGTGTGTTGGGCTGGCTCCATTTTCATCAGCCTTCGAGCTTGCTTTTGAGCAGTTCGTTAACCTGTTGCGGGTTGGCCTTGCCTTTGGAGGCTTTCATGGCCTGGCCGACGAAGAAGCCGAACATCTTGCCGCGCTTGGCTTCGTCTGCCGCGCGGTATTGCTCGACTTGCTCGGCGTTGGCCGCAAGCATTTCATCCAGCACCGCCGAGATCGCGCCGGTGTCGGTCACTTGCTTCAAGCCGCGCTTGTCGATGATCTCGTCCGCGCTGCCTTCGCCGTTGGCCATCGCTTCAAAGACCACCTTGGCGATCTTGCCGGAGATGGTGTTGTCCTTGATGCGCAGCAGCATGCCGCCCAGTTGCTCTGCGGAAACCGGTGACTGTTCGATGTCCAGGCCTTGCTTGTTGAGCAGGCTGCCCAACTCGACCATCACCCAGTTGGCCGCCAGCTTGGCGTCGCCGCCGATGCTCGCGACTTTCTCGAAGTAGTCGGCCTGCTCGCGGCTGGTGGCCAGGACGCTGGCATCGTACACAGACAGGCCAAACTGCGCCTGGAAGCGCTCACGCTTCTGCGGCGGCAATTCCGGCAGGGTGGCGCGCACGTCATCGAGGAAAGAGTTCTCGATGACCACCGGCAGCAGGTCCGGATCGGGGAAGTAACGATAGTCGTTGGCTTCCTCTTTACTGCGCATCGGACGGGTCTCGTCCTTGTTCGGATCGTACAGGCGAGTCTGCTGGATGACCTTGCCGCCGTCTTCGATCAGCTCGATCTGGCGCTGGATTTCGCTGTTGATCGCCTTCTCGATGAAGCGGAACGAGTTGACGTTCTTGATCTCGCAGCGCGTACCGAACTCGACCTGGCCTTTTGGACGGATCGACACGTTGCAGTCGCAACGCAGCGAGCCTTCGGCCATGTTGCCATCGCAAATCCCCAGGTAACGTACCAGTGCGTGGATCGCCTTGACGTAAGCCACGGCTTCCTTGGCGCTGCGCATGTCCGGCTCGGAAACGATCTCCAGCAGCGGCGTGCCGGCACGGTTCAGGTCAATGCCAGTGGCGCCGCTGAATTCTTCGTGCAGGCTCTTGCCGGCGTCTTCTTCCAGGTGCGCGCGGGTGATGCCGACGCGTTTGACCGTGCCGTCTTCAAGGGCGATGTCCAGGTGGCCCTTGCCGACGATCGGCAATTCCATCTGGCTGATCTGGTAACCCTTGGGCAGGTCCGGGTAGAAATAGTTTTTCCGGGCGAACACGTTGTGCTGGCCAATCTCGGCGTCAATCGCCAGGCCGAACATCACCGCCATGCGCACCGCTTCCTGGTTCAGCACCGGCAGTACGCCAGGCATGCCCAGGTCGATCAGGCTGGCCTGGGTGTTCGGCTCGGAGCCGAAGGTGGTGGAACTACCGGAAAAGATTTTCGACCGGGTGGTGAGCTGGGTATGAATCTCCAGCCCGATCACGACTTCCCATTGCATGTGTGTCTCCTCAGAAGCCGGTTGGGGTGCGGGTGTGCCAGTCAGTGTTCAACTGGTACTGGTGCGCAACGTTGAGCAAGCGGCCTTCCTGGAAATACGGGGCGAGCAGTTGCACGCCGACCGGCAGACCGTCGACAAAACCGGCCGGCATCGACAGGCCTGGCAGGCCGGCGAGGTTGGCGGTGATGGTGTAGACATCTTCCAGGTAGGCAGCGACCGGGTCGCTGTTCTTGGCGCCGAGCTTCCAGGCCGGGTTCGGCGTGGTTGGGCCAAGGATGATGTCGACCTCGTTGAAAGCGGCCATGAAGTCGTTCTTGATCAGGCGACGGATCTTCTGCGCCTTCAGGTAATAGGCGTCGTAGTAACCGGCGGACAGCGCATAGGCACCGACCATGATCCGGCGCTGCACTTCCGGGCCGAAGCCTTCGCCACGGGAGCGTTTGTACAGGTCGATCAGGTTGACCGGGTTTTCGCAGCGATAGCCGAAGCGCACGCCGTCGAAACGCGACAGGTTCGACGAGGCTTCCGCCGGAGCGATCACGTAGTACGCGGGGATCGCGTGCTGCATGTTCGGCAGGCTGATTTCCTTGACCACGGCGCCGAGCTTTTCCAGCTCCTTGACGCTGTTGTGGATCAGCTCGGCGATGCGCGGGTCGAGACCGGCGCTGAAATACTCTTTAGGCACGCCGATGCGCAGGCCTTGCAGCGAGCCGTTGAGGCTGGCGCTGTAGTCCGGCACGGGTTCGTCGATGCTGGTGGAGTCGTTCGGGTCGAAGCCGGCCATACCTTGCAACAATATTGCGCAGTCTTCGGCCGTGCGCGCCAACGGACCACCCTGATCGAGACTCGAGGCATAAGCGATCATGCCCCAGCGCGAAACACGACCGTACGTCGGTTTCAGGCCGGTGAGGTTGGTCAGGGCCGCAGGCTGACGGATGGAACCGCCAGTGTCGGTACCGGTGGCTGCTGGTAACAGTCGAGCGGCAACCGCCGCAGCGGAACCACCGGACGAGCCGCCCGGTACATGTTCCAGGTTCCATGGGTTTTTCACCGCGCCGTAGTAGCTCGACTCGTTGGCCGAACCCATGGCGAATTCATCCATGTTGGTCTTGCCCAGGGTCACGGCCCCGGCAGCGGCCAGCTTGGCGACGACGGTGGCGTCGTACGGTGCTTTAAAGTTGTCGAGCATCTTCGAGCCGCAACTGGTGCGAATGCCCTGGGTGCAGAACAGGTCCTTGTGGGCGATCGGCGCGCCGAGCAGGGCGCCGCTCTCACCGTTGGCCCGGCGGGCGTCAGCGGCTTTCGCCTGCGTCAGCGCCAGGTCTTCGGTGAGGCTGATGAAACTGTTGAGCTGCGGGTCGAGCTGGGTGATGCGCGCCAGCAAGGCTTTGGTCAGCTCTTCGGAGGAAAACTTTTTATCGGCGAGTCCGCGGGCGATCTCGGCCAGAGTCAATTGATGCATTGCAGGCTCTTTCCCTTTAGTCGATGACTTTCGGAACCAGGTACAGGCCGTTTTCGACCGCTGGTGCGATGGACTGGTAGGCCTCGCGGTGATTGGTCTCGGTCACGACGTCCGCACGCAGGCGCTGGCTGGCTTCCAGTGGGTGGGCCAGCGGCTCGATACCGTTGGTATCGACTGCCTGCATTTCGTCGACCAGCCCGAGAATGCTGTTGAGGGCCGAAGTGATGTGTGGAAGATCGGCATCATTGAGGCCCAGACAGGCCAGATGAGCGATTTTTTCCACGTCGGAGCGTTCAAGCGCCATTGGGATTCTCCAGTGGAAAACAAAACGGACGGCGTCCGTGTGTTAGATTGTCGGAACACTACCGCACTTCTACGGTCATATGGCCGCGATTGTGGGGTTTGGTGCACATAAAAGCGGTCAATTTAACATATTGGCGCCTTGCCCAAAATCCCTGTCGTTGTTAGAGTTTGCCGCACTTTTTTACCCACGCGTTGCCTAGGGTCCCTTTCCCATGTTCAAGAAACTGCGTGGCATGTTTTCCAGCGATCTTTCCATTGACCTGGGCACTGCCAACACCCTTATTTACGTGCGCGAGCGCGGTATCGTCCTGAATGAGCCATCGGTTGTGGCCATTCGGACGCACGGTAACCAGAAAAGTGTCGTTGCTGTCGGCACCGAAGCGAAGCGCATGTTGGGCCGTACGCCGGGCAACATTGCTGCCATTCGTCCGATGAAAGACGGCGTGATCGCCGATTTCAGCGTCTGCGAAAAGATGCTGCAGTACTTTATCAACAAGGTTCACGAAAACAGCTTCCTGCAGCCTAGCCCTCGTGTGCTGATCTGCGTTCCGTGCAAATCCACCCAGGTTGAGCGTCGCGCCATCCGTGAATCGGCGCTTGGCGCCGGTGCCCGTGAAGTATTCCTGATCGAAGAGCCGATGGCTGCCGCGATCGGTGCCGGCCTGCCGGTTGAAGAAGCTCGCGGTTCGATGGTCGTGGATATCGGTGGCGGTACCACCGAAATCGCGCTGATCTCCCTGAACGGTGTGGTTTATGCCGAATCCGTACGCGTTGGCGGCGACCGCTTCGACGAAGCGATCATCACTTATGTGCGTCGCAACTACGGCAGCCTGATCGGTGAATCGACTGCCGAACGCATCAAGCAGGAAATCGGTACCGCCTACCCGGGCGGCGAAGTTCGCGAAGTCGACGTTCGTGGCCGCAACCTGGCCGAAGGTGTTCCACGCGCGTTCACCCTGAACTCCAACGAGGTGCTCGAAGCTCTGCAAGAGTCGCTGGCGACCATCGTTCAGGCCGTGAAAAGCGCCCTGGAGCAATCGCCGCCGGAACTGGCTTCCGACATCGCCGAGCGTGGCCTGGTACTGACCGGTGGTGGCGCCTTGCTGCGAGACCTCGACAAGTTGCTGGCCCAGGAAACCGGCTTGCCGGTGATCGTCGCCGAAGACCCGTTGACCTGCGTTGCTCGCGGCGGTGGCCGTGCATTGGAAATGATGGATAAACACACCATGGACCTGCTCTCCAGCGAGTAATTCGCCGGATCGCCTCTATGCTGTTGAGCGCGCAGGCGGCACTTTGCAGTGCTGCCTGTTCGCGTTTATCTTCTGTCGTCTGCATCCAGGCCGGTTTGATGCCGTATGAATAAAGAGAACATTTGCCTGGGAGGAGCGGCTTATTAAACCGCTTTTCACCAAGGGTCCCTCACTGGGCGTGCGCTTGTTGGTGCTGGTCGTGCTGTCGGTCGCGCTGATGGTGGTCGATGCCCGCTTCACACTGTTCAAGCCAGTGCGTAGCCAGATGTCGCTGGTGCTGATGCAGTCTTACTGGATCACCGACCTGCCGCAGCGGCTATGGCAGGGTGTGGCCAGCCAGTTTGGCAGCCGCACCGAACTCGTCGCCGAAAACGAAAAACTCAAGAGCGAAAACCTGCTGTTGCAGGGGCGCATGCAAAAGCTTGCCTCCCTGACCGAGCAGAACGTCCGGCTGCGCGAGCTGCTCAACTCTTCGGCACTGGTCAACGAAAAGGTCGAAGTGGCCGAGTTGATCGGCATGGACCCCAACCCGTTCACCCATCGCATCATCATCAACAAGGGTGAGCGCGACGGCGTGGTGCTCGGTCAGCCGGTACTCGATGCCCGAGGCCTGATGGGCCAGGTGGTCGAGTTGATGCCCTACACCTCCCGGGTCCTGCTGCTGACCGATTCCACCCATAGCATTCCGGTGCAGGTCAACCGCAACGGCCTGCGCGCCATTGCCAGCGGCACTGGCAACCCGGAGCGCCTGGAACTGCGTCACGTCGCCGATACCGCCGATATCAAGGAAGGCGACCTGCTGGTCAGTTCCGGCCTTGGCCAGCGCTTCCCGGCAGGTTACCCGGTGGCGACGGTCAAGGAAGTGATCCACGATTCTGGCCAGCCGTTCGCCATCGTTCGCGCCGTGCCAACTGCCGCCTTGAACCGCAGCCGTTACCTGCTGCTGGTGTTCAGCGACACCCGGACCGCCGAAGAGCGCGCCAACGATGCTGCCCAGGCCCAGGAAAGCCTGGATGCGCAGGGCGGTGGGCCGATCATTCCGGCGACCGTGCCGAGGCCAGCGGTTGTTCCTGCGGCTGTTACCGCTCCCGCTGCCCCAACTGCTCCAGTGGCCGCGCCGGCTGCCACGACCCCGGTCAAGCCTGCTACCAAACCAGCCGCGACCGCACCCGCCAAGCCACCGGCGGCGCAACCCGCCGCCGCCAAGCCTGCGGCCAAACCGCCAGTCTCCGCGCCGGCTACTACCAGGGGACGAGAATAATGGTCGGTGCTACAGCTTCCCGAAACGGCTGGATCGTCTGGCTGACGTTTGCCATCGGCATGTTGCTAAGCGTATCGCCACTGCCGCAATTCATGGAGATCTTGCGTCCCTTGTGGCTGGCCTTGCTGCTGGCGTTCTGGGCGCTGGCGCTGCCGCAGAAAGTCGGGATGGTCACGGCCTGGTGCCTGGGCCTGGCCGAAGATGTGCTGTACGGCACGCTGCTGGGGCAGAATGCCTTGATCCTGACGCTCATCACCTACTTGGTGCTGGCGCTGCAGCAACGCCTGCGAATGTTCCCGATGTGGCAGCAGAGCCTGGTGATCCTGGTGATCTTCGGCCTCGCTCAGCTTGTGCAACTTTGGCTCAGCGCCCTGACCGGCAATCGTCAACCGACCCTGGCGCTGGTGTTGCCGGCCCTGGTCAGCGCGTTGCTCTGGCCCTGGATCAGCTTCGGTTTGCGCGGACTGCGTCGACGCTACAAAATCAATTAATTCGCTCAGGCATTCAGACAGGGAGAGGTCTTGATGAAACGGTTATACCTCGCCTCTGGCTCGCCACGTCGGCGTGAACTGCTCACGCAGATCGGCGTACCGTTTTGCGCCATCAGTGCGGATATCGACGAAACCCCTTTGACTCACGAATCCCCTTCGGCCTATGTCGAGCGCCTGGCGCGCGGCAAGGCCGAGGCCGGGCGCGGCGCGATCGCGTCTGACGTCCAGTGCTGTGTGCTCGGTGCCGACACCGCTGTGGTGCTCGACGGAAAAATTCTTGGCAAACCAGTTGATGAACCTGACGCGTGCGCCATGCTGAAGATGTTGTCCGGGCGCGAGCATCAGGTCCTCACGGCTATTGCAGTGCTCGACGGCGAGCGTTGCGAGTCTCGAGTGGTCACCAGCCAGGTACGTTTTCGTCATATCAGCCCTGATGAAGCCGCCGCCTACTGGGCCAGCGGCGAACCGCGGGACAAGGCCGGTGGATATGGCATTCAAGGACTGGGTGCGGTGTTTGTCGCCGGGCTCACTGGAAGTTACTCGGCGGTGGTTGGATTGCCGCTGTGCGAAACCGCGGAACTGCTCGGCCATTTCGGCATACCCTGTTGGCAACCCCATAACGCGCGCTAAGCGTTGTATCCGGCCATTATCGTGAACATGCCTGAACGAGACCCTGCCATGAGTGAAGAGATCCTGATCAACATCACGCCGATGGAATCGCGCGTGGCGGTGGTCGAAAACGGTGTCCTGCAAGAAGTTCATGTCGAGCGCACGCAAAAACGCGGGATCGTCGGCAACATCTACAAGGGCAAAGTCGTGCGGGTATTGCCGGGCATGCAGGCGGCGTTTGTCGATATCGGCCTGGACCGCGCCGCATTCATTCATGCGTCGGAAATCTCCCTGCGTGAAGGTCCGGCCGTCGAGAGCATCAGCGCGCTGGTGCACGAAGGCCAGAGCCTGGTCGTGCAAGTCACCAAGGACCCGATTGGCTCCAAAGGTGCGCGCCTGACGACGCAACTGTCGATCCCTTCGCGCTACCTGGTGTACATGCCGCGCACCGCCCACGTGGGTATTTCGCTGAAGATCGAAGACGAAGCCGAGCGCGAACGGCTCAAGCAAGTGGTGACCGATTGCGTCGCCAAAGAGGGCATCAAGGAAGCGGGCGGTTTCATACTGCGCACGGCGGCCGAAGGTGCCGGGGCCGATGAAATCCTCATGGACATCCGCTATCTGCGCAGGTTGTGGGACCAGATCAGCGAGCAGATCAAGACTATCAGCGCTCCCAGCGTGATCTACGAAGACCTTGGCCTGGCGCTGCGCACGCTACGGGACCTGGTGAGCCCGAAGATCGAGAAAATTCGCATCGACTCCCGGGAAACCTTCCAGAAAACTACGCAGTTCGTCGCCGAACTGATGCCGGAAATCGCCGATCGTCTGGAGCATTATCCGGGCGAACGACCGATTTTCGACCTGTATGGCGTCGAAGATGAAATTCAGAAAGCCCTGGAGCGCAAAGTCCCGCTCAAGTCCGGCGGTTACCTGGTGGTCGACCCGGCAGAGGCCATGAGCACCATCGACGTCAACACCGGGGCGTTCGTGGGGCATCGCAATCTTGAAGAAACCATCTTCAAGACCAACCTCGAAGCCGCGACCGCCATTGCCCGTCAACTGAGGCTGCGCAACCTGGGCGGGATCATCATCATCGACTTCATCGACATGGTAGATGAAGAGCACCAGCGCCAGGTGTTGCGCACCCTCGAGAAGCAACTGGAGCGCGACCACGCCAAGACCAACATCATCGGCATCACCGAGTTGGGCCTGGTACAGATGACACGCAAGCGCACCCGCGAAAGCCTTGAACAGGTCCTGTGCGAGCCGTGCACCAGCTGCCAGGGGCGCGGCAAGCTGAAAACTCCGGAAACCATTTGCTATGAAATCTTTCGCGAAATCCTTCGTGAGGCGCGCGCCTATCAGGCGGAAGGCTATCGTGTACTGGCGAACCAGAGAGTCGTCGACCGCCTGCTCGATGAAGAGTCGGGCAACGTCGCCGAACTTGAAGTGTTCATCGGGCGCACCATCAGGTTCCAGGTCGAAACCATGTATTCCCAGGAACAATACGACGTAGTGCTGCTCTGAGTTGCTGCGTCTTGAATTTTCCTGAACGGCTGGCTTCAGCTTTCTGCAAAACTTTTGCCATGGGGAGCCAACTGACATGGAGCGTCTGACACGCATATTGGCCGCACTGACCCGCTGGGGTCTGGGCCTGTGCGCGTTGGTTTTGGTATTGATGGCGGTGTACGTCAGCCTTGGCCGGGAACTGGCGCCACTGGTGGCCGAGTACCGTAGCGAAGTCGAAACCAAGGCCAGCGAGGCCTTGGGCATGCCCCTGCAAATCGGTGAGTTGAAAGGCAGCTGGAGTGGCTTTGCGCCGATACTGTCGGCTCACGATGTAACGGTAGGCGAGGGTGCCAATGCCCTGCACCTGGATCAGGTGCGGGCTATCCCGGACCTGTGGGCCAGTCTGCTGGCACGGGACGTGCGCCTTGCCAGGCTGGAACTCGATGGCCTGAAGATCAGCCTCAAGCAAGGCGATGATGGCAATTGGGCGCTGGAAGGTTTGCCGGTTAAGGATGATCAACCCCTCGACCCGGAGCAGTTGCTCAATCGCATGCAAATGATCCAGCAGCTGTCGGTACTCGACAGCCAGGTCACGTTGCAGCCGTGGGGGGAATCACCGCTGACACTGACGTACGTCGGCTTGAGTCTGAAAACCGGCGCCGCCCGCCAGCGCCTCGATGTCCGCTTGACCCTGCCCGATGGACAGCCGGTGGCCATGAGTTTGCGTAGCCGCATTCGTGCCAGCGAATGGAAGGACGGCGAGGTCGAAGTCTATGCGAGCCTGCCGCAAAGCGACTGGTCGAAATGGTTGCCCGAAACCCTGACCCAGCAATGGAATTTCTCTGAGATCAAGGCCGGCGGCGAGCTGTGGGTGACCTGGGGCAAGGGCGCCTTGCAAAGTGCCGCCGTTCGTGTGAATGCGCCCCGACTCAAGGGGGCCTATGCCGAGCGCAAGCCGATCCAGATCAACAATCTGGCGCTCAACGGTTATTTCCAGCGCAGCGCTGAGGGCATGCTGGTCACGGTGGATTCCCTGGCCATGAACCTGGGCGAGAACCGTTGGGAATCACGCCTGCAATTCAAGCAGACCACGGCCGCCGACAGCACGCAAAACCTCTGGCACCTGCAAGCCGATCGCCTAGACCTGACGCCTCTCACTCCGCTGCTCAACGCCCTGGCGCCATTGCCGGAAGGCGTTGCCACGGTGGTCGAGCGGCTCAACGTCACCGGTGGACTGCGCAACGTCCTGATCGATGTGAAACCCAATGCCACCGACGACAGCAGGTTCAGCTTCGCGGCCAACCTTGATCACGTCGGTTTTGACGCGTATCACGGCGCGCCGGCGGCACGCAATGTCTCGGGCAGCATCAGTGGCGACCTTGGCCATGGCGAGTTGCGCATGGACAGCAAGGATTTCATGCTGCACCTGGACCCGATTTTCGCCAAGCCATGGCAATACATCCAGGCCAACGCGACCTTGACCTGGAAGCTCGACAAGGAAAGTTTCACCCTGGTTGCGCCCTACCTGAAAGTGCTGGGCGAGGAGGGCAAGATTGCCGGCGACTTCCTGATCCGCCTGTTTTTCGATGGCGCCCGGGAAGACTACATGGACCTGCGGGTCGGTATGGTCGAGGGCGACGGTCGCTACACCGCCAAGTACTTGCCGACCGTCCTCAGTCCGGCGCTGGACGAATGGCTGCGTACCGCGATTCTCAAAGGTGCGGTGGACCAGGGTTTCTTCCAGTATCAGGGCTCGTTGAATCATGGTGCGCAGGAAACGGCCCGCAGCATCAGCCTGTTTTTCAAGGTCCACGATGCCGAGCTGGCGTTTCAGCCTGGCTGGCCGCATGTCGGCAAGGTCACGGGTGATGTGTTCGTCGAAGACAGTGGCGTGCGGGTTCTGGCCAGCCAGGGGCAGTTGCTCGACACCCAGGTGCGCGACATCTACGTCAGTATTCCCCACGCGCCTGCCGGGCAGAACAGCCATTTGTTTCTTGATGGCGCGTTCGCAGGCGGATTGGGCGATGGCCTGAAAATTCTCAAGGAAGCGCCAATAGGCACTGCCGAGACTTTCGCTGGCTGGGAAGGTGAGGGCGACCTGCAAGGCAAGCTGAAGCTGGATATTCCGCTGGCCAGGGGCGAACAGCCGAAGATCCTGGTCGACTTCAAGACGGCCAAGGCGCGCTTGAAACTGCCGGATCCCCCCCTTGAGCTGACTCAGCTCAAAGGTGACTTCCGTTTCGACAGCAGCAAAGGCTTGAGTGGACAGAACATCAGCGCCCGCGCCTTTGATAAACCGGTAACTGCGCAGATTTTCGCCGAGGGTCGCGAAGGTAAGCTCAACACCCGGGTCACCGCTTCCGGACAGGTCGAGGTCAAGAAGCTCTCGGAGTGGCTGAGCGTGACCCAGCCGTTGCCGGTCAGTGGCGTGATCCCGTATCAACTGCAACTGACCCTCAACGGCGCCGACAGCCAGTTGATGGTCAATTCCAGTCTCAGGGGTGTCACCGTCGACCTGCCAGCGCCATTTGGCCTGTCGGCGGATGCCGGACGCGACACCTCCTTTCGCATGACCCTGCAAGGCGAAGAGCGACGCTATTGGGTGAACTACGGTGAACTGGCGAACTTCACGTTTGCCGCTCCTGCCAACAATTTTGCCAACGGCCGCGGCGAGTTGTTCCTCGGCAATGGCAATGCAATGCTGCCCGGTGCCAAGGGCCTGCGGATTCGTGGCACGCTGTCGGAACTGGATGTCGGCCCGTGGCAGGATCTGGTGAGCAAGTATGTCGGGCAAGACCCCGGCGGCAATGCCAAGCAGTTGCTCAGCGGGGCGGACATCAAGGTCGGCAAGCTCAGCGCTTTTGGCACCACGCTGGACCAGGCCGCGGTGCAACTGACACGCAAGCCGTCCGCCTGGGCCTTGCAACTCGACAGCCAGCAGGTCAAGGGCAACGCTAGCTTCCCCGATGCCAAAGCCGCACCGATGGTGATCAACCTGCAGACCGTGCGGCTGCCAGCACCTGATCCGACTGTGCTGGCCGATGAAAACTCGCCGGACCCCCTGGCCTCGGTGGACCCGAAGAAGATCCCGGCGCTGGATATCATCATCAACCAGTTGTACCAGGGCAACGACCTGGTCGGCGCCTGGTCGCTGAAGGTGCGTCCGACGGCCAAGGGTATTGCGCTCAACTCGCTGGACATGGGCCTCAAGGGCATCCTGTTGCAGGGCAGCGGCGGTTGGGAAGGCGCGCCCGGCGCCAGTTCCAGCTGGTACAAGGGACGGATCAGCGGCAAGAATCTCGCGGATGTGCTCAAGGGTTGGGGCTTCGCCCCGAGCGTCACCAGCCAGGAATTTCACTTGGATGTCGATGGCCGCTGGCCCGGCTCGCCGGCATGGCTGGCCACCAAGCGCTTCTCCGGCACGCTCGATGCCTCGCTCAATGAAGGCCAGTTTGTCGAGGTTGAAGGCAGTGCCCAGGCGTTGCGGGTGTTTGGCCTGCTCAACTTCAACTCGATTGGCCGCCGCTTGCGTCTGGATTTCTCCGACCTGTTCGGCAAAGGCCTGAGCTATGACCGGGTCAAGGGCCTGCTGGTGGCGACCAACGGGGTGTACGTGACCCGCGAACCTATCCGATTGACGGGCCCGTCCAGCACCATCGAGCTCAACGGCACTCTGAACATGGTGGCCGATCAGATCGATGCGAAATTGATGGTGACCTTGCCGGTGACCAACAACCTGCCGATTGCCGCACTGATCGTCGGTGCACCGGCCATCGGCGGGGCGCTGTTCCTGATCGACAAGCTGATCGGTGACCGTGTGTCGCGTTTTGCCAGCGTGAAGTACACCGTCAAGGGGCCGTGGAAAGAGCCGAAAATCACCTTCGATAAAGCTTTTTGAAAAACCACTCCGAAGGCCTATGGAGTAGCATGGCCTTACCCGCCCTTGTAGGCGCTGCCGCAGGCTGCGATCTTTTCAAGGCCACATCAAAAGATCGCAGCCTGCGGCAGCGCCTACAGGTATGTGTTGATTTCCAGATAAGGGTAAGGCCATGTCTGTAGCGGTGATTCAAATGGTCAGCCAGGGCGATGTGCCGGCCAATCTGGCCCGGGCGCGCCAGCTGCTGGAACAGGCGGCCGCCGGTGGTGCGAAACTGGCTGTGCTGCCGGAAAACTTCGCCGCCATGGGCCGGCGCGACATCGCCGACATCGGTCGCGCCGAGGCGCATGGCGACGGCCCGATCCTGCCGTGGTTGAAACAGGCGGCCCGCGACCTCAAGTTATGGATAGTGGCCGGTACCTTGCCGTTGCCGCCGGTGGATCAGCCGACGGCCAAGGTGCATGCCTGCTCGTTGCTGGTCGATGATCAGGGCCAGACGGTGGCGCGCTACGACAAGCTGCACCTGTTCGACGTGGACGTGGCGGACAATCGCGGCCGTTATCGCGAATCCGATGACTATGCTTATGGCAGTGGCGTGGTGGTTGCGGACACACCGGTCGGGCGAGTCGGCCTGACAGTCTGTTATGACCTGCGATTTCCGGAGCTGTACAGCGAACTGCGAGCCGCCGGTGCCGAGCTGATTACCGCACCCTCGGCCTTTACTGCCGTGACCGGTGCTGCACACTGGGATGTGCTGATTCGTGCGCGAGCCATCGAAACCCAGTGTTACGTGCTCGCGGCCGCCCAAGGGGGAACGCACCCGGGGCCGAGGGAAACCTGGGGTCACGCCGCTATCATCGACCCATGGGGGCGGGTGCTGGCACAACAGGATCAAGGCGAGGCCGTGCTGCTGGCCGAACGCGATAGCAGCGAACAGGCGTCCATCCGGGCGCGGATGCCGGTGTCCAGTCACCGGCGCTTTTTCTCGCAGGGCGCCCAGCGACCTGCCTCAGAACGATGAATTTAAGGCGTAAAGCATATGAGCGAGTTGTTGTCCTCAGTCAGTGAACACCTCCTGGCACCCGGTGGCGTAACGATCGAAAGCCTGCAAGGTGTGCTTGGCGACCTGGCCGGCCCCGGCATCGATGCCGCCGACCTGTATTTCCAGGGGCAGATATCCGAGTCCTGGGCGCTGGAAGACGGCATCGTCAAGGAAGGCAGCTTCAACCTCGACCAAGGGGTTGGCGTGCGCGCGCAATCCGGTGAGAAAACCGGGTTTGCCTACAGCAACGCCATCACCCTGGAAGCCTTGGGCGCGGCGGCCCGTGCCGCCCGCTCGATCTCCCGGGCCGGGCAGAATGGCACTGTGCAAGCGTTCACCACCCAGGATGTGGCGCAGCTGTACGGGCCGGACAATCCTCTGGAAGTGCTGACCCGTGCCGAGAAAGTCGATCTGCTCAAGCGCATCGATGCCGCCACGCGTGCGCTCGACCCGCGTATCCAGCAGGTTACCGTGAGCATGGCCGGTGTCTGGGAGCGGATTCTGGTGGCGTCCACCGATGGCGGACTGGCAGCGGATGTACGGCCACTGGTGCGCTTCAACGTCAGTGTGATCGTCGAGCAGAACGGCCGTCGCGAGCGCGGTGGCCACGGCGGTGGCGGGCGTACCGATTACCGTTATTTCCTCGCTGAGGACCGCGCCATGGGCTATGCCCGTGAAGCGTTGCGCCAGGCCCTGGTCAATCTGGAAGCCATTCCGGCACCGGCCGGTACCTTGCCAGTGGTGCTGGGTTCCGGCTGGTCGGGTGTATTGCTGCACGAAGCGGTCGGTCACGGCCTGGAAGGCGACTTCAACCGCAAGGGCAGCTCGGCCTACAGCGGGCGCATGGGCGAGATGGTTGCGTCCAAGCTGTGCACCATCGTCGATGACGGCACCCTGGCGGGACGCCGTGGCTCCTTGAGCGTCGATGACGAAGGCACGCCGACCGAGTGCACCACGCTGATCGAAAACGGCGTCCTCAAGGGCTACATGCAGGACAAGCTCAACGCCCGCCTGATGGGCGTGGCCCGCACCGGTAACGGTCGTCGCGAATCCTACGCGCACCTGCCGATGCCGCGCATGACCAACACCTACATGCTCGCCGGTGAAAGCGATCCGGCGGAAATCATCGCTTCGGTGAAACGCGGCATCTACTGCGCCAACCTCGGCGGCGGCCAGGTGGACATCACCAGCGGCAAGTTTGTGTTTTCCACCAGCGAGGCGTACCTGATCGAGGACGGCAAGATTACCGCTCCGGTCAAAGGCGCGACGCTGATCGGCAACGGCCCTGAAGCCATGAGCAAGGTGTCGATGGTCGGTAACGACCTGTCGCTGGACAGTGGTGTGGGGACGTGTGGCAAGGACGGGCAGTCGGTGCCGGTGGGTGTCGGCCAGCCAACGCTGAAGATTGATGCGATCACCGTGGGTGGCACGGGGTCGTAAGAAGTGAGGCTGCGGGTGAGCTGCCAGGCAGCTCACCCGCTTCGAGAATTAACGCAGACCGCGTTGAGTCTCGTCCAGCTCACGGATGTACTTGAAGATTTTACGGCTGGAAGCAGGAGGCTTGTTTTGCGCAACCTCGTGCTGGGCCTGACGGATCAGGGAACGCAGTTGCTGGCGGTCCGCGTCCGGGTAGTCGACGACGAATTTTTCCAGTACGGCATCGTCGCCGGCGATCAGACGATCGCGCCAACGTTCCAGGTTATGGAAGCGTTCGTTGTACTGGCGAGTGGAGGCATCGAGCTGATCGAGCAAAACCAGAATCGCGTCAGTGTCCTGATCGCGCATCAGTTTGCCGATGAACTGAAGGTGCCGTTTACGCGCGATGTTCGCGGTGTGCTTGGGCGCATCGGCCAGAGCCCGGCGCATGGCGTCGGTCAAAGGCAGTTTTGCCAGCAAGTCAGGCTTGAGCGTTGTAAGGCGCTCGCCGAGGTCAACCAGAGCATGCAGCTCGCGTTTAACCTGGGATTTGCTTTTTTCTCCCGTATCGAGGGAGTCGTCGTAAGAATCAACCATGGTGGCCGTCCGCAAAGAAACGCCGCCATGATAACCAGTCGGGGGCCGCTTGTCCGGCCCGGTCGCTCGATGACCGTTACCGAAAGCAGAATTTGAGTGGAGAACAGCATGAGTGCAGTTGAAAGCGTCGGCCCACAAGCGTTGCCGGCACTGCAAGAACAAGTCGAGCAGATCATCGCTGAAGCCAAGCGCCAGGGGGCCAGTGCCTGTGAAGTGGCGGTGTCCCTGGAGCAGGGCCTGTCGACCACGGTCCGCCAGCGTGAAGTCGAAACCGTCGAGTTCAACCGCGATCAAGGTTTTGGCATCACCTTGTACGTCGGTCAGCGCAAGGGCTCGGCCAGCACCTCGGCCAGTGGCCCGGAGGCGATTCGCGAAACCGTAGCCGCTGCCCTGGCTATCGCCAAGCACACCTCGGAAGACGAAGCCTCGGGGCTGGCGGATGCCGCGCTGATGGCCAAGGATGTGCAGGACTTCGACCTGTTCCACCAATGGGACATCACCCCGGAGCAGGCGATCGAGCAGGCGCTTGCCTGTGAGGCCGCGGCGTTTGCCGCCGACAGCCGGATCAAGAACGCCGATGGCACCACCCTTAGCACCCATCAGGGCTGCCGTGTCTACGGCAACAGCCACGGGTTTGTCGGTGGTTATGCATCGACCCGGCACAGCTTGAGTTGCGTCATGATCGCCGAGGCTGATGGCCAGATGCAGCGCGATTACTGGTACGACGTGAATCGCCAGGGCAACCTGCTGGCCGATCCGGTGAGCATTGGCCAACGTGCTGCGCAACGTGCGGCGAGCCGTCTGGGCGCGCGTCCGGTGCCGACCTGCGAAGTGCCGGTACTGTTTTCCGCCGAATTGGCTGGCGGGTTGTTCGGCAGTTTCCTGTCGGCCATTTCCGGCGGCAGCCTATACCGTAAATCCTCGTTCCTCGAAGGCACGCTGGGGCAGAAGCTGTTCCCCGAATGGCTGACCATCGACGAGCGTCCGCACCTGATGCGGGCCATGGGTAGCGCGGCGTTCGATGGCGATGGCCTGGCGACCTACGCTAAACCGTTCGTCGAAAAAGGTGAGCTGGTGTCCTACATCCTCGGTACCTACTCCGGCCGCAAGCTGGGCATGCCGAGCACCGCCAACGCTGGCGGCGTGCACAACCTGTTCGTCACCCATGGTGACGAGGACCAGGCTGCCTTGCTGCGTCGCATGGGGCGTGGCCTGCTGGTAACCGAACTGATGGGCCAGGGCCTGAACATGGTGACCGGCGATTACTCCCGTGGCGCGGCGGGATACTGGGTCGAGAACGGCGAAATCCAGTTCGCGGTCCAGGAAGTGACCATCGCCGGCAACATGCGCGACATGTTCAAGCAGATCGTGGCCGTGGGTAATGACCTGGAGCTGCGCAGCAACATTCGCACCGGTTCGGTGTTGATCGAGCGCATGACGGTGGCGGGCAGCTAAACGCCCTCGTCACAAAAAAGGCACGCCACCTGATTGGGTGGTGCGCCTTTTTTTATCGGATTACTGAGCGTCTCTGGTCTGGACTGGCGTTTACTCGCCTTCGTCGAAATAACGGTTGATCAAGTCCTTCAACGCATCCAGTGCCCTTTGCGCGTCTTCGCCTTCGGTGCTGATATAGATTTTAGTGCCCTTGCCTGCAGCGAGCATCATCATTGCCATGATGCTTTTGCCGTCGACCGTGGATTCCGGAGTGCGTCCTACTCTGATCGTGCAATCCTTGAACTCACCGGCGACCCCGACGAATTTTGCAGAAGCACGGGCATGCAGGCCCAGCTTGTTGATGATTTCGATTTCCAGAGCAGGCATCGCGGTGTGAATCCTTTAGCTGAGGTCGCGGTGGCGAACCTGGACGTTCTTCAGGGATTGCTGCAGGACCTGGCCAAGACGTTCAGTCAGGTAGACGGAGCGGTGATGGCCGCCGGTGCAGCCAACGGCAATAGTGACATAGGCGCGGTTGCTGGCGGCAAAGCGTGGCAGCCATTTGAGCAGGTACGTCGAAATGTCCTGGAACATTTCCTCGACGTCGGGTTGCGCCGCCAGGTAATCAGCCACCGGTTTATCGAGCCCGGACTGCTCGCGCAGTTCCGGCTTCCAGTAAGGATTGGGCAGGCAGCGCACATCGAATACCAGGTCGGCGTCGACCGGCATGCCACGCTTGAACCCGAACGACTCCACGAGAAATGCCGTGCCCGGCTCCGGCTGGTTCAGCAGGCGCAGCTTGATGGTATCGCGCAGTTGATACAGGTTCAGGCTGGTGGTGTTGAGCTTGAGGTCGGCCAGGTCGGCAATCGGCCCGAGCAGGGTGGTCTCGTCGTTGATCGCCTCGGCCAGTGAGCGGTTGGCGTTGCTCAGTGGGTGACGCCGGCGGGTTTCCGAGAAACGTTTGAGCAGGGTTTCCTCGTCGGCATCCAGGTACAGGACATCGCACTGGATGTGACGGCTGCGCACTTCTGCCAGCAGCTCGGGGAAACGCGACAGGTGACTGGGCAGGTTGCGCGCATCGATGGACACGGCAACCAGCGGTTGGGCCAGCTCGGTGTGAATCAGCGCTCGCTCAGCCAGTTCAGGTAGCAACCCGGCAGGCAGGTTGTCAATGCAGTAGTAGCCGTTGTCCTCAAGGACGTCGAGGGCGGTACTTTTACCAGAGCCGGAACGACCGCTGACGATGATCAAGCGCATGATTAATGACCGTTTTGCTCGTCCAGGACTACCTGATACAAGGCTTCATTGCTCGGGGCGCTACGCAGTTTTTCGCGCACTTCCTTGCGGTCGAGCATGCTGGCGATCTGGCGCAATAGCTCCAGGTGCGCATCGGTAGCAGCTTCCGGGACCAGTAGCACGAACAACAGGTCAACCGGGGCGCCGTCGATGGCGTCGAAATCGATGGGGGCGTCGAGGTGCATCAAGGCACTGATGGGCGATATACAGCCCTTCAAGCGACAGTGGGGAATAGCGATGCCGTTGCCAAAACCGGTCGAGCCGAGTTTTTCACGGGCAATCAAAGCCTCGAAGACATCTTGCATCTCCAGACCCGGCACTTCCCGGGCGATCAGGTTGGCAATTTGCTCGAGGGCTTTCTTTTTACTGCCGCCCGGCACGTTCACGAGGGAACGGCCGGGGGTCAGGATGCTTTCAAGTCGGATCATGGGTTGGGAGTATTAACGACCGGTTGCGCCTTGGAGCTGGCTCTGGGTCTTTTCCTTATGCTTTTTGAGTTGGCGATCCAGCTTGTCGGTGAGTGAGTCGATCGCGGCGTACATATCGGTATCTTCCGCGTTGGCGACCACTTCATTGCCGGGAATATGCAGCGTGGCTTCGATTTTCTGCTTCAGTTTTTCGACCGTCATCGTGACCTGCACGTTGGTGATCTTGTCGAAATGCCTCTCCAATCGTTGGAGTTTTTCGCCGATGTAGGTGCGAAGAGGTTCGGTCACTTCCAGTTGGTGTCCACTGATGTTGACTTGCATACAGCTTCTCCTTCGTTGCCAGTGCATAAAGCGGCAGGCAGAAATGCCTGCCACTGGAACGCTGTGGCGTGGCTCTACATCAACCGCTTGCGTTCGCTCGAAGGCGCGATCCCGAGGGATTCGCGGTACTTGGCGACGGTGCGGCGAGCCACCTGAATGCCTTGTGCCTCCAGTAAACCAGCGATCTTGCTGTCACTCAACGGCTTTTTCTGATTTTCCGCAGCCACCAGTTTTTTGATGATCGCGCGAATCGCCGTGGACGAGCATTCTCCGCCCTCGGAGGTGCTGACGTGACTGGAGAAAAAGTATTTCAGTTCATAGATTCCCCGAGGGGTATGCATGAATTTCTGTGTGGTGACCCGCGAAATCGTCGACTCGTGCATGCCGACCGCTTCGGCGATGTCATGCAGCACCAGTGGCTTCATGGCTTCGTCGCCGTACTCCAGGAAGCCGCGCTGATGCTCGACAATCTGGGTGGCCACTTTCATCAGCGTTTCGTTGCGGCTCTGCAGGCTCTTGATGAACCAGCGGGCTTCCTGCAGCTGGTTGCGCATGAAGGTGTTGTCGGCACTGGTGTCGGCGCGGCGAACGAAGCCAGCATATTGGGCGTTCACCCGCAGGCGAGGCACCGATTCCTGGTTGAGCTCCACCAGCCAGCGCTCGTTGTCCTTGCGCACGATCACATCGGGAACCACGTATTCGGCTTCGGTCGACTCGATTTGCGAGCCCGGGCGCGGGTTGAGGCTCTGGACCAGTTCGATCACCTGGCGCAGTTCATCTTCCTTGAGCTTCATGCGGCGCATCAGCTGGCTGTAGTCGCGGCTGCCGAGCAAGTCGATGTAGTCAGTCACCAGGCGCTTGGCTTCGGCCAGCCAAGGCGTCTTGGCGGGTAGCTGGCGCAGTTGCAGCAGCAGGCATTCGCCCAGGTTGCGGGCGCCGATGCCGGCGGGTTCGAATTGCTGGATGCGGTGCAGGACGGCTTCGATTTCGTCCAGTTCGATGTCCAGTTCCGGGTCGAAGGCTTCGAGGATTTCCTCCAGCGTCTCGTCCAGATAACCCTGGTTGTTGATGCAGTCGATCAGGGTCACGGCGATCAGGCGATCGGTGTCGGACATCGGGGCCAGGTTCAATTGCCACAGCAGGTGGCTTTGCAGGCTCTCGCCCGCCGATGTGCGGGTGGTGAAGTCCCACTCGTCGTCATCGTTGCTTGGCAGGCTGCTGGCGCTGGTCTGGTACACGTCTTCCCAGGCGGTATCGACAGGCAGTTCGTTGGGGATGCGCTCATTCCAGTCGCCTTCCTCGAGGTTATCGACGGTCGGGGCGGCTTCCTGGTAGGAGGGTTCCTGGATATCGGTACTGGGTTTGTGTTCGGCGTTGTCGGCCAGCGGGTCGGAATTGTCGAAGTCGTCGCCTTCTTCCTGGCGCTCGAGCATCGGATTGGACTCCAGGGCCTCCTGGATTTCCTGTTGCAGGTCCAGGGTCGACAATTGGAGCAGGCGGATGGCCTGTTGCAGCTGCGGTGTCATCGTCAGCTGCTGGCCCATTCTCAAGACTAGCGATGGTTTCATGGCAGGGGCTTAACACCTTATTCGCCGGCGCACATGCGCCATCCACTACAGGGCGCCGGAGCGCCAAACATAAGCAAATTATATGCCCGAAACCGCGGCGTTTGCCTAGAGCGCTGTAACAATAAAAAAAGGTTGATTTTTTATTGCGCCAGGCGCTCGGTCGACCCGCCGGACACCTCCACGCTTACAGACGGAATTCATGCCCCAGGTACACTTCCTTCACCAGGTCGTTGGCCAGGATGGTTTCAGCGTCGCCTTCGGCGATCAGTTGGCCATCGTTGACAATGTAGGCTGTTTCGCAGATATCCAGGGTCTCGCGGACGTTGTGGTCGGTGATCAGCACACCGATGCCCTTGGCCTTGAGGTGATGGATGATCTGCTTGATGTCCCCGACCGAAATCGGGTCGACGCCGGCGAATGGTTCGTCGAGCAGGATGAATTTCGGGTTGGTGGCCAGCGCCCGGGCAATTTCCACGCGGCGGCGCTCGCCACCGGACAGGCTCATGCCGAGGTTGTCGCGGATGTGGCTGATGTGGAACTCCTGCAACAGGCTTTCCAGTTCCTTGCGGCGACCGGCCTTGTCGAGTTCCTTGCGGGTCTCGAGGATGGCCATGATGTTGTCGGCCACCGACAGTTTGCGGAAGATCGACGCTTCTTGCGGCAGATAGCCGATACCCGCCTTGGCACGACCGTGCATCGGCTGGTGGCTGACGTCGAGGTCATCGATCAGCACGCGGCCCTGATCGGCCTGTACCAGGCCGACGATCATGTAGAAGCAGGTGGTCTTGCCGGCGCCGTTGGGGCCTAGCAGGCCGACGATCTGGCCGCTGTCGATCGACAGGCTGACGTCACGCACGACCTGGCGGCTCTTGTAGCTCTTGGCCAGGTGCTGGGCTTTCAGAGTTGCCATTACGGGGCCTTTTGCTCGTCGGTTTTCTTTTTCGGCTGGATCACCATGTCGATGCGCGGACGCGACTCGGTCACCTTGCTGCCCGTGGCGCGACCGGCGCTGGCCAGCTTCTTCTCGGTGTCATAGACGATTTTCTCGCCCTGGGTGACGTTGTTGTCCTTGTCGATGACCTTGGCCTTATCGATCAGCACTACGCGGTTTTGCGGAGCGAGGTACTGGATGGTCACACCCCAGCCTTGAACCGGCTTGGCGTCGCCAGCCGTCTGCAGTTGCTCGAAGTAGGCCAGGTTGCCCACCGAGGTCACCACGTCGATGTCGCCGTTCGGGGCGCGGGTCATGGTCACCTTGTTGCCGGTGACCTTCATCGAACCCTGGGTGATGATGACGTCGCCGGTGTAGGTGGCGATGCCTTGCTTGTCGTCCAGCTGGGCATCGTCGGCCTGAATGCGAATAGGCTGCTGTTGATCGTCCGGCAGAGCCCAGGCGCTCACGCTTCCCAGTGCAGCGCCCAGACTGAGCAAAATAGGGAGGGTTTTAACGAGCCTCATACTGTCCTCTTACGTTCGATAGCAGGTGTATCCTGCTTTCTTTCAAATACGCCTTCATTCCCTTGCCAGTCGATACACCGCCAGCGCCGTCGATTCTAACGTCTTGCTCGGTCTGCGCATATTGTTGCTGCGGGAACACGGTCATGCGAGTGGTGGTGATCAGGGTCCTGCGGTTTTTCTCGTCAAAACGTGTAATGCGCACCGAATCGATCAGCTCGACCTGTGTGCCGTCGGGATTGACTTCGCCTTTTTCACTCTGGACATGCCACGGAAACTCGGTACCCCGGAACATGTTCAGGTCGGGGTTGGTCAGCAGCGTCACTTCGGTGGCTTTCAGGTGCTCGACCTTGTCCGACGTCATCTCGTATTGGAGCCTGCCGTCCGGCAGGAACTGTACGCTGTGGGCGTTGGTGGCGTAATAGTCGATCGCACTCTCATCGACGTGCACTACCTGCTTGTCGAGGAAGCGTTCCGGGCTGATGTTCCAGTAGCCCACCGCGGCGAAAATCGCCGCGATGCTGCCGAACACCAGAATGTTGCGAAACTTTTTACTTAGCATGATCTGGCTCACAGGTACGCGCCGTTGGCCTCATCGAGGCGGCCTTGGGCGCGCAGGATCAATTCACAGAATTCACGGGCGGCACCTTCGCCACCGCGGGCCTGGGTGATGCCGTGAGCGTGCTCGCGCACGAAGCTGGCGGCATTGGCCACGGCCATGCCCAGGCCTACGCGGCGGATCACCGGCAGGTCCGGCAAGTCGTCACCGAGGTAGGCGACCTGCTCATAGCTTAGGCCGAGTTGGCCAAGAAGCTCGTCGAGCACCACCAGTTTGTCTTCGCGCCCTTGATACAGGTGGGGAATGCCGAGGTTCTTCGCCCGTCGCTCCACCACCGGAGTCTTGCGGCCACTGATGATGGCCGTCTGCACGCCGGCCGCCATCAGCATCTTGATGCCCTGGCCGTCGAGCGTGTTGAACGTCTTGAATTCGCTGCCGTCTTCGAGGAAGTACAGGCGTCCGTCGGTCAGGACGCCGTCAACATCGAACACCGCCAGTTTGATCTGTTTGCCGCGTTGCAGCAGGTCCGTGCTCATTACATTACTCCCGCACGCAGCAAGTCGTGCATGTTCAGGGCGCCGACCGGGCGATCTTCGCTGTCGACGACGACGAGTGCGTTGATTTTGTGGTCTTCCATTATTTTCAGGGCCTCGGCGGCAAGCATTTCGGCGCGGGCAGTCTTGCCATGGGCCGTCATGACCTGATCGATGGTGGCGCTGTGGACGTCGATGCTGCGGTCCAGCGTGCGACGCAAATCACCGTCGGTGAAGATCCCGGCCAGCTTGCCGTCGGCCTCGAGTACCACCGTCATGCCCAGACCCTTGCGGGTCATTTCCATCAAGGCATCCTTGAGCAGGGTGCCGCGCTCTACCTGCGGCAGTTCTTGCCCGGCGTGCATGACGTTTTCCACTTTCAGCAGCAGGCGTCGGCCCAATGCGCCGCCCGGGTGGGAAAAGGCGAAGTCCTCGGCGGTAAAACCGCGGGCTTCCAGCAACGCGACGGCCAGGGCGTCGCCCATGACCAGCGCGGCAGTCGTCGACGAGGTCGGCGCGAGATTCAGCGGGCAGGCCTCGTGCTCGACATGCACATTCAGGTTGACCTCGGCGGCCTTGGCCAGCGGCGAGTCGGGCTTGCCGGTCATGCTGATCAGCTGGATGCCCAGGCGCTTGATCAGTGGCAGCAGGGTGACAATTTCATGGGTGGTGCCGGAGTTCGACAGCGCCAGGATGATGTCGTCGCGGGTGATCATGCCCATGTCGCCATGGCTGGCTTCGGCAGGATGCACGAAAAAGGCTGTGGTGCCGGTACTGGCCAGGGTCGCGGCAATCTTGTTGCCGATGTGCCCCGATTTACCCATGCCGAGCACGACGATGCGGCCTTTGCTGGCCAGAATCATTTCGCAGGCACGCACAAAATCCGCGTCGATACGGGGCAGCAAGCCTTTGACGGCTTCCAGTTCGAGGCGGATGGTGCGTTGTGCTGACTTGATCAGGTCGCTGGATTGGCTCATTTCGAAAATGTTTAGCCTGATGAAAAGGCGGCGATTATAGCCGGTATGGTTCAAACCCTCACGCAAGTTCGTTGCCCATCGTCATTCGTTGTTACCGAATACCCTCTAGATGGAGCTTCCTGGCTGTCATCTTGCTGAATATGGCCCGGCATTGGCCTTGGGCGCGTGACGCTTGCAGTGATATAGTTCGCCGCCAGTTCGGCCCGCCCAGGAAGTAGTGTGCTTTTGTCAGGAAGCCAGGCGTCCGAGTGTGAGGCTGCATCGCAAGGAGTTTAGATGAGCGCCGATAACGCCTACGCGGTCGAGCTGAAGGGACTGACCTTCAAGCGCGGTTCGCGCAGCATTTTCAATAACATTGATATCCGCATCCCGCGCGGCAAGGTCACCGGCATCATGGGGCCTTCCGGGTGTGGCAAGACCACGCTGCTGCGTTTGATGGGCGCGCAGTTGCGGCCTGCCAGTGGCGAAGTCTGGGTCAATGGCCAGAACCTGCCGGCGTTGTCGCGCAGTGATCTGTTCGATGCACGCAAGCACATGGGTGTGCTGTTCCAGAGTGGCGCACTGTTTACCGACCTCGATGTCTTCGAGAACGTTGCTTTCCCGTTGCGCGTTCATACCGCCCTGCCCGAGGAAATGATCCGCGACATCGTCCTGCTTAAATTGCAGGCCGTGGGACTGCGCGGTGCCATCGACCTGATGCCCGACGAACTGTCCGGCGGCATGAAGCGTCGCGTCGCGCTGGCGCGGGCGATTGCGCTCGATCCACAAATTCTCATGTATGACGAGCCCTTTGTCGGCCAGGACCCCATCGCCATGGGCGTACTGGTGCGCCTGATCCGTTTGCTCAACGATGCGCTGGGCATTACCAGTATCGTGGTGTCCCATGACCTGGCCGAAACCGCCAGCATTGCCGATTACATCTATGTGGTGGGCGACGGGCAGGTACTGGGGCAGGGCACGCCGGACGAACTGATGAACTCGGACGAGCCGCGCATTCGTCAATTCATGACAGGCGATCCCGACGGTCCGGTCGCCTATCACTTTCCAGCGACGGATTACCGCGCAGATCTTCTGGGGAAGCGTTGATGCGCAAGATTTCACTTTTGGAGAGGGTGCGCCGCTTCGGCCACGCGGGCATCGATGTGCTGGCAGTGTTCGGGCGCTCGTCGCTTTTCCTGTTTCACGCACTGCTGGGGCGCGGTGGCATCGGTGGCGGGTTTGGCCTGCTGGTCAAGCAACTGCATTCGGTGGGCGTAATGTCCCTGGTGATCATCGTGGTCTCCGGGATATTCATCGGCATGGTGCTGGCGCTCCAGGGCTTCAACATCCTCTCCAGCTACGGTTCGGAGCAGGCGGTGGGGCAGATGGTTGCGCTGACGCTGCTGCGCGAGTTGGGGCCGGTGGTCACCGCTTTGCTGTTCGCCGGGCGTGCCGGTTCGGCGCTGACGGCGGAAATCGGCAACATGAAGTCCACCGAGCAGCTCTCCAGCCTGGAAATGATCGGGGTGGACCCGCTCAAGTACATCATTGCCCCGCGCCTGTGGGCCGGCTTCATTTCCTTGCCGGTGCTGGCGATGATTTTCAGCGTGGTGGGTATCTGGGGCGGTTCCTGGGTGGCCGTCGACTGGCTGGGGGTCTATGACGGTTCCTACTGGTCGAACATGCAAAACAGCGTGACCTTTGTCGACGATGTGCTCAACGGCATCATCAAAAGCATGGTTTTTGCCTTCGTCGTGACCTGGATCGCCGTATTCCAAGGCTATGACTGTGAGCCCACTTCAGAAGGGATCAGTCGTGCCACTACCAAGACCGTGGTGTATGCCTCATTGGCTGTGCTCGGCCTGGACTTTATTCTGACCGCCTTGATGTTTGGAGATTTCTGATGCAAAACCGCACCCTGGAAATCGGTGTCGGCCTTTTCTTGCTGGCTGGCATCCTGGCTTTGCTGTTGCTGGCGTTGCGGGTCAGTGGCCTGTCCCCGAGCCCGAACACCGAAACCTATAAACTTTACGCGTATTTCGACAATATCGCCGGTTTGACTGTCAGAGCAAAAGTGACCATGGCCGGTGTAACCATCGGCAAGGTCACGGCAATCGATCTGGACCGCGACAGCTTCACCGGTCGGGTGACCATGCAGCTGGAAAAGCGCGTAGATAATCTACCGGCTGACTCCACCGCATCTATCCTGACCGCTGGCCTGTTGGGCGAGAAGTACATCGGTATCAGCGTGGGCGGGGAAGAAGCCCTGCTCAAGGATGGCGGGACCATCCACGACACCCAGTCGTCGCTGGTACTCGAGGACCTGATCGGTAAATTCCTGCTCAATACCGTTAGCAAAGACGCCAAATGAGGAGCTTTTGAATGATCTCTACCTTACGACGTGGCCTGTTGGTTTTGCTCGCGGCCCTGCCGTTGGTGGCTAACGCCGTGGCGGCGCCTTCCGCGCACGAACTGGTCCAGGACACCACCAACCGGTTGCTGGCCGACCTGGCTGCCAACAAAGAGAAGTACAAGCAGGATCCGCAGGACTTCTATGCGGCGCTCAACAGCATCGTTGGGCCTGTGGTGGATGCCGAGGGCATTTCCAAGAGCATCATGACGGTCAAGTACTCGCGCAAAGCTACGCCTGCGCAAATGAAGACCTTTGAAGAGAACTTCAAGAAGGGTCTGTTCCAGTTCTATGGCAATGCCTTGCTCGAGTACAACAACCAGGGCATCACCGTTGATCCTGCCAAGGACGAGTCCGGCGACCGTACGAGCGTTGGCATGACGGTCAAGGGCAGCAACGGCGCAATCTATCCTGTGTCCTATACACTGGAGAAGGTCGGCGGCGAATGGAAGCTGCGCAACGTCATCATCAACGGTATCAACATTGGCAAGCTGTTCCGTGATCAGTTCGCTGATGCGATGCAGCGCAATGGCAACGACCTGGACAAAACCATCAATGGTTGGGCCGGGGAAGTCGCCAAGGCCAAGGAATCCACCGAGAAACAGACCCAATGAGTGAGTCGGCGGTCCGCATGGACGAAGCCGGCGAGCTGCGGCTCAGCGGCGTGCTGGACTATCGCACCGGTCCTGAGCTGCGCCGGCAGGGGCAGGCGCTGATCAGCGCCAGCAAGGCCGCGGCCCTGGTGGTCGATTGTTCGGCGGTGGAGAAGTCCAGCAGCGTCGGTCTGTCGTTGCTGTTGTGCTTCATGCGTGATGCCCAGGCGGCCGGCAAGGCGCTGAGCATCCGCGGGATGCCAGAAGATATGCGCGAAATCGCCCAGGTCAGTGAGCTGACCGAGCTGTTGGCGCATCCCTAACCCGCATCTATAAAGAAGCCCCCCGTCAGAGTCCTGCTTCCCGGGGTTCGCAGGCGCGGGGCTTTTTTGTATGATGTCCGACCCGCGCGCACAGGGCGCCGATTGAGGTTGATCATGCAGGCCGTAGAAGTGAAGAGCTTCCTTGAAGGAAAGCTGCCCGGAACGAAGGTAGAAGTCGAGGGCGAAGGCTGCAATTTCCAGCTGAACGTGATTAGCGATGAACTGGCGGCTTTGAGCCCGGTGAAGCGTCAGCAGCAGATCTATGCCCATTTGAACCCATGGATCACCGATGGCAGCATCCATGCGGTCACTATGAAATTTTTCAGCAGCGCGGCCTGGGCCGAGCGCACCTGAGCCCAAGGGCGTCGAGATTCTTATGGATAAATTGATTATTACTGGCGGTGCTCGTCTCGATGGCGAAATCCGTATCTCCGGGGCGAAGAACTCGGCCCTGCCGATCCTCGCTGCTACCCTGCTGTGCGACGGTCCTGTGACTGTGGCCAATCTGCCGCACCTGCACGACATCACCACCATGATCGAGCTGTTCGGTCGTATGGGCATCGAACCGGTGATCGACGAGAAGCTGGCCGTCGAGATCGACCCGCGCACCATCAAGACCCTGATCGCTCCGTACGAACTGGTCAAGACCATGCGTGCGTCGATCCTGGTACTGGGCCCGATGGTTGCCCGCTTCGGTGAAGCTGAAGTCGCGCTGCCTGGCGGTTGCGCCATCGGTTCGCGTCCGGTTGACCTGCACATCCGTGGCCTGGAAGCCATGGGCGCGATCATCGACGTCGAAGGCGGTTACATCAAGGCCAAGGCCCCGGAAGGCGGCCTGCGCGGCGCGCACTTCTTCTTCGACACCGTCAGCGTGACCGGTACCGAAAACATCATGATGGCTGCCGCATTGGCCAAGGGTCGCAGCGTACTGGCTAACGCCGCGCGCGAACCTGAAGTCGTCGACCTGGCCAACTTCCTGAATGCCATGGGTGCCAAGGTTTCCGGCGCTGGCACCGACACCATCACCATTGATGGCGTCGAGCGTCTGCACACCACCACCTACAAGGTAATGCCGGACCGTATCGAAACCGGTACTTACCTGGTAGCTGCGGCCGTGACCGGCGGGCGTGTGAAGGTCAAGGACACCGATCCGACCATCCTCGAAGCCGTTCTGGAAAAACTCCGTGAAGCCGGTGCCGAAATCACCTGCGGCGAAGACTGGATCGAGCTGAACATGCACGGCAAGCGGCCTAAAGCCGTCAACGTGCGCACCGCTCCGTACCCGGCTTTCCCGACCGACATGCAGGCGCAGTTCATCTCCCTCAACGCCATTGCCGAAGGCACGGGCGCCGTGATCGAGACGATCTTCGAAAACCGCTTCATGCACGTTTACGAACTGCACCGCATGGGCGCCAAGATCCAGGTCGAAGGCAACACCGCCATTGTTACCGGTACCGAGAAGCTCAAGGGCGCGCCAGTGATGGCCACCGACCTGCGTGCTTCGGCCAGCCTGGTGATCTCGGCGCTGATCGCCGACGGCGACACCCTGATCGACCGCATCTACCACATAGACCGTGGTTACGAGTGCATCGAAGAGAAGCTGCAGATGCTGGGCGCCAAGATCCGCCGCGTTCCGGGCTAGTTTCTGTTGCATGGGCGCAGGGACGTGCCCGTTGAATTGTTGCAAGTCGAGCCGGGTTCCGGCTCGACGTGTGTCCGGCGCCATTTGCGACCGGGCATGAGTACCTTGATAAGGACTGACGTTTCCCATGTTGACCATCGCACTGTCCAAGGGCCGCATCCTTGACGACACCCTGCCGCTTCTGGCTGAAGCGGGCATCGTGCCGACCGAGAATCCGGACAAGAGTCGCAAGCTGATCATTCCCACGACCCAGGAAGATGTACGCCTGTTGATCGTGCGTGCCACCGACGTGCCGACCTATGTCGAGCATGGTGCCGCCGACCTCGGTGTCGCGGGTAAAGACGTGTTGATGGAATACGGCGGCCAGGGCTTGTACGAGCCGCTGGACCTGCAGATTGCCCAGTGCAAGTTGATGACGGCCGGCAAGGTCGGCGCGGCCGAGCCCAAGGGCCGCCTGCGCATCGCCACCAAGTTCGTCAACGTCGCCAAGCGTTACTACGCCGAACAAGGCCGTCAGGTCGACATCATCAAGCTGTACGGCTCTATGGAGCTGGCGCCCCTGATCGGCCTGGCCGACAAGATCATCGACGTGGTCGACACCGGTAACACGCTGCGGGCTAATGGCCTGGAGCCACAGGATTTCATCGCGGCCATCAGCTCCCGTCTGATCGTCAACAAAGCTTCGATGAAAATGCAGCACGCCCGTATCCAGGCGTTGATCGACACCCTGCGCAAGGCAGTGGAGTCTCGACACCGCGGCTGATTCACCTGCGCGACTTTGAGTCGCGCCCGTCTATCCGCCTCATAGCCAGAATTCTCAGGTGCCCAAGCGGAAACGACTGCTAAGTTAGGGCGCCTGAGTTTTTTGCCAATCCTATGAGGCTCTCGCTATGACCGCACCGACTGCAATTCGCCGACTCAACGCTGCTGACCCGGATTTCGCGCATCATCTGGATCATCTGCTGAGCTGGGAAAGTGTGTCTGACGACTCGGTCAATCAGCGAGTGCTGGACATCATCAAGGCCGTGCGCGAGCGTGGCGATGCGGCGCTGGTGGACTTTACCCGCCAGTTCGACGGCCTGGACGTGAAGTCCATGGCCGACCTGATCCTGCCGCGCGAACGCCTGGAGCTGGCGCTTACCCGCATTACCGTGCCGCAGCGCCAAGCCCTGGAAGTCGCCGCCGCCCGGGTGCGCAGCTACCACGAAAAGCAGAAGCAGGACTCCTGGAGCTACACCGAAGCCGATGGCACCGTGCTGGGCCAGAAGGTCACGCCGCTGGACCGCGCTGGGCTCTACGTGCCTGGCGGCAAGGCTTCGTACCCGTCGTCCGTGCTGATGAACGCGATTCCGGCCAAGGTTGCCGGCGTGACCGAAGTGGTCATGGTGGTGCCGACGCCGCGTGGCGAAATCAACGAGCTGGTGCTGGCCGCCGCCTGCATCGCCGGTGTCGACCGTGTATTCACCATCGGTGGCGCCCAAGCAGTGGCCGCGTTGGCCTACGGTACCGAAAGCGTGCCGATGGTCGATAAAGTCGTCGGCCCGGGCAACATCTACGTTGCCACGGCCAAGCGTCACGTATTCGGCCAGGTCGGTATCGACATGATCGCCGGTCCGTCCGAGATCCTCGTGGTGTGTGACGGCAAGACCGATCCGGACTGGATCGCCATGGACCTGTTCTCCCAGGCCGAGCACGACGAGGACGCCCAGGCGATCCTGGTCAGCCCGGATGCCGAGTTCCTCGACCAAGTTGCGGCGAGTATCGCCAAGCTGATGCCGACCATGGAGCGTGCCGCGATCATCGAAACCTCGATCAATGGCCGTGGTGCGCTGATCAAGGTCCGCGACATGGAACAAGCCATCGAAGTGGCCAACCGCATCGCGCCGGAGCACCTGGAACTGTCGGTCGCCGATCCGCAGGCTTGGCTGCCACAGATCCGCCACGCCGGTGCCATCTTCATGGGCCGTCACACTTCCGAAGCCTTGGGCGACTACTGCGCAGGCCCGAACCACGTGTTGCCGACTTCCGGCACGGCGCGGTTCTCGTCGCCGCTGGGCGTCTACGACTTCCAGAAACGCTCGTCGATCATCTTCTGCTCCGAGCAGGGCGCGTCCGAGCTGGGCAAGACCGCTTCCGTGCTGGCCCGTGGTGAGTCGCTGACCGCCCACGCCCGCAGTGCCGAATACCGCATCATTGACGACAAGCAGGGGAACTGAGATGAGTAAATTCTGGAGCCCGTTCGTCAAGAACCTGGTGCCGTACGTGCCGGGCGAGCAGCCGAAACTGGCCAAACTGGTGAAGCTCAACACCAACGAAAACCCGTACGGTCCATCGCCCAAAGCCTTGGCCGCGATGCAGACTGAACTGAACGACAACCTGCGCCTGTACCCGGACCCGAACAGCGACCGGCTGAAAAACGCCGTGGCCCAGTACTACGGCGTGCAGGGCAACCAGGTGTTCCTCGGCAACGGTTCCGACGAAGTCCTGGCGCACATTTTCCACGGCTTGCTGCAGCACGATCAGCCGCTGCTGTTCCCGGACATCAGCTACAGCTTCTACCCGGTCTACTGCGGGCTGTACGGCATCGAGTTCGATGCGGTGCCGCTGGACGAGCAGTTCCGGATCAACCCGGCCGACTACGCCAAACCCAACGGCGGGATCATTTTCCCCAACCCGAACGCACCGACCGGTTGCCTGTTGGCACTCGATGCCGTCGAGCAAATCCTCAAGGCCAGCCCGGATTCAGTGGTCGTGGTGGATGAGGCTTACATTGATTTCGGCGGTGAGACGGCAATCAGCCTGGTGGATCGTTATCCAAACCTGCTGGTGACTCAAACCCTGTCCAAGTCCCGTTCGTTGGCTGGCCTGCGGGTTGGCCTGGCGGTGGGGCACCCGGACCTGATCGAAGCGCTGGAGCGGATCAAGAACAGCTTCAACTCCTATCCGCTGGATCGGATGGCGAATGTCGGGGCCGCGGCGGCGTTCGAGGATCGCGAGTACTTCGACAAGACCTGCCGGTTGGTGATCGAGAATCGTGAGAAGGTGGTTGCGCAATTGGAGGCGAAGGGCTTTGAAGTGCTGCCGTCGGCGGCCAACTTCATTTTTGCCCGTCACCCCAAGCACGATGCAGCAGGCCTGGCGGCAAAACTGCGTGAGCAGGGTGTGATCGTCCGGCACTTCAAGCAGGAGCGGATTGCCCAGTTCCTGCGGATCTCAATCGGTACGCCTGAGCAGAACCAGGCCCTGATCGACGGCCTCGGCGACCTCTAAACCAACACGGATACACCTGTGGGAGCGAGCCCGCTCGCGAAAGCGGTATGTCAGTTAACCTATGCGCTGACTGACACGCCGCCTTCGCGAGCAGGCTCGCTCCCACAGTTTTTTGTATTGCTGCTTAGTTTTCTTCTTTGTCTTTCACCGGCGCAGGCGGCGGGCGCAAGCCGATTTCCGCGGTGAGCTTCAATTCCTTGCCATTACGCATCACCTGGATCGCAACCTTGTCAGTCGGTTTGATCCGCGCGACCTGGTTCATCGAGCGGCGGCCATCGCCCGCCGGTTCGCCGTCGATGCTGAGAATCACATCGCCCAATTGCAGGCCGGCCTTTTGCGCCGGGCCGTCACGGAAAATCCCCGCGACCACGATGCCTGGACGCCCCGACAGGCCAAACGACTCCGCCAGCTCCTGGGACAATGGCTGCACTTCGATGCCGAGCCAGCCGCGAATGACCTGGCCGTGTTCAATGATCGACTTCATCACCTCCATGGCCAGCTTCACCGGAATCGCGAAGCCGATGCCCTGGGAGCCGCCGGACTTGGAGAAAATCGCCGTGTTGATGCCGGTCAGGTTGCCGTTGGCATCCACCAGCGCACCGCCGGAGTTGCCCGGGTTGATCGCGGCGTCGGTCTGGATGAAGTCTTCGTAGTTGTTCAGGCCCAGCTGATTGCGCCCGGTGGCGCTGATGATGCCCATGGTCACGGTCTGGCCGACGCCGAACGGGTTGCCGATGGCCAGGGCCACGTCGCCGATGCGCAGGTTGTCGGAGCGGCCGACGGTGATCGAAGGCAGGTTCTTCAGGTCGATCTTGAGGACCGCCAGGTCGGTTTCCGGATCGCTGCCGATCACCCGTGCCAGGGTCTCACGGCCATCCTTGAGTGCCACCACGATCTGGTCGGCACCGCTGGTGACGTGGTTGTTGGTGAGGATGTAGCCTTGCGGGCTCATGATCACGCCCGAACCGAGGCTGGACTCCATGCGTTTCTGCTTGGGCGAGTTGTCGCCGAAGAAGCGGCGAAACTGCGGATCCTCGAACAGCGGGTGATTGGGTTTGTTGATGACTTTGGTGGTGTACAGGTTCACCACCGACGGCGCGGCGGTGGTCACCGCATCGGCATAGGACACCGGGCCTTGCTGCATGCTGGTGGTTTGCGGGGCTTGTTGCAGGTTGACGTCCAGGCTTGGAAGCCCGACCCACTGCGGGTAACGCTGGATGATTAACAGAGCGACAAGCACGCCGGCCAACAGCGGCCAGCCGGAAAAACGCAGCGCCTTGAGCATTAAGCACGTCCTGAGAGAGTTGCAGGCGGTATGAGACCGCTCATAATGACGCGCATTATACGAGGCTGCGCCTGCCTCTGAACGGGATATTTAGGAGTCTTTTATGGCCGTCGCCCTGAGCACCTTGGTCGAAGAAGCCGACCGTTACCTCGGCAGTTCGAAAATTGCCGATTACTGCCCCAACGGCCTGCAGGTCGAGGGCAGGCCGCAGGTGATGCGCATCGTCAGTGGCGTCACCGCCAGCCAGGCCTTGCTCGATGCCGCGGTGGAGGCCAATGCCGACCTGGTGCTGGTGCATCACGGCTACTTCTGGAAAGGTGAGAATCCGTGCATCACCGGCATGAAGCAGCGCCGCCTGAAGACGCTGCTCAAGCACGATATCAGCCTGCTGTCCTATCACTTGCCGCTGGACCTGCACCCTGACGTTGGCAACAACGTGCAGTTGGCGCGGCAGCTGGACATCACCGTCGAAGGGCCGCTGGACCCCGACAACCTGAAGATCGTCGGCTTGGTCGGTTCATTGAACGAACCCGCGACACCCCGGGACTTTGCCCGCCGCGTGCGCGAGGTGATGGGCCGCGAACCCTTGCTGATCGAAGGCAGCAACATGATACGCCGAGTCGGCTGGTGCACCGGTGGCGGCCAGGGTTACATCGATCAGGCGGTGCTGGCCGGTGTCGATCTGTACCTCAGCGGCGAAGCGTCCGAGCAAACTTTCCACAGCGCGCGGGAGAACGACATCAGCTTCATTGCCGCCGGCCACCATGCCACCGAGCGCTATGGCGTGCAGGCATTGGGTGACTACCTTGCGCGCAGGTTTGCCCTGGAACACATCTTCATCGACTGCCCGAACCCGATCTGAATGTGGGAGCGGGCTTGCTCGCGAATGCGGTGTGTCATTCAACATTTATGCTGACTGATTCGCCGCCTTCGCGAGCAAGCCCGCTCCCACAAAGGTCCGCGGTTGCCAAACGGGCGGGCATATTCATATGCTCTTTCGATCTAGTTGGTGTCCTGATTAGAAGAGGTCGCTGTGCTAGGATTCCTCGCTCGAACACGGCCCGCTGGCCGTTCATAAGAAAGTTTTCGTGAGTAGCCATGGTCGACAAACTGACGCATCTGAAACAGCTGGAGGCGGAAAGCATCCACATCATCCGCGAGGTGGCCGCCGAGTTCGACAACCCGGTGATGCTGTACTCCATCGGTAAAGACTCCGCCGTGATGCTGCACCTGGCACGCAAGGCATTCTTCCCCGGCAAGCTGCCGTTCCCGGTGATGCACGTCGACACTCGCTGGAAATTCCAGGAGATGTACGCCTTCCGCGACAAGATGGTTGCCGAGCTGGGCCTGGACCTGATCACCCACGTCAACCCCGATGGCGTGGCGCAGAACATCAACCCGTTCACCCACGGCAGTGCCAAGCACACCGACATCATGAAGACCGAGGGCCTGAAGCAGGCACTGGACAAGCATGGTTTCGACGCCGCCTTCGGTGGTGCCCGCCGCGACGAAGAGAAATCCCGTGCCAAAGAGCGCGTGTACTCGTTCCGCGACAGCAAGCACCGCTGGGACCCGAAAAACCAGCGTCCAGAGCTGTGGAACGTCTACAACGGCAAGGTCAACAAGGGCGAATCCATCCGTGTATTCCCATTGTCGAACTGGACCGAGCTGGACATCTGGCAGTACATCTATCTTGAAGGTATCCCGATCGTCCCGCTGTACTTCGCCGCCGAGCGTGAAGTCATCGAGAAGAACGGCACCCTGATCATGATCGATGACGAGCGCATCCTCGAACACCTGAGCGATGAAGACAAAGCCCGCATCGTCAAGAAGAAAGTGCGTTTCCGTACCCTTGGCTGCTACCCGTTGACGGGCGCGGTGGAGTCCGAGGCCGAAAGCCTCACGGACATCATTCAGGAAATGCTCCTGACGCGAACTTCCGAGCGCCAGGGCCGTGTCATCGATCACGATGGCGCTGGCTCCATGGAAGACAAAAAACGTCAGGGTTATTTCTAAGGGGTTGTCATGTCGCACGCATCTGATTTGATCAGCGAGGACATCCTCGCTTACCTGGGCCAGCACGAACGTAAAGAGCTGCTGCGCTTTTTGACCTGCGGTAACGTCGACGACGGCAAGAGCACCCTGATCGGGCGCCTGCTGCACGACTCCAAGATGATCTACGAAGATCACCTGGAAGCCATTACCCGCGACTCGAAAAAAGTCGGCACCACCGGTGAGGATATCGACCTGGCGTTGCTGGTCGATGGCCTGCAGGCCGAGCGTGAGCAAGGCATCACCATCGATGTCGCGTATCGCTATTTCTCCACCGCAAAACGCAAATTCATCATCGCCGATACCCCCGGCCATGAGCAGTACACCCGCAACATGGCCACCGGTGCATCCACCTGTGACCTGGCGATCATACTGGTCGACGCCCGCTACGGCGTGCAGACCCAGACCCGTCGCCACAGCTTCATCGCCTCGTTGCTGGGCATCAAGCACATCGTCGTCGCCATCAACAAGATGGACCTCAAGGACTTCGACCAGGGCGTGTTCGAGTCGATCAAGGCCGATTACCTGCAGTTCGCCGAAGGCTTGAAGATGAAGCCCACCACGATGCACTTCGTGCCGATGTCGGCTTTGAAGGGCGACAACGTGGTGAACAAATCCGAGCGCTCGCCGTGGTACACCGGCCAGTCGCTGATGGAAATCCTCGAGACCGTGGAAGTGGCGGGCGACCGTAACTTCACCGACCTGCGTTTCCCGGTGCAGTACGTCAACCGTCCGAACCTGAACTTCCGCGGTTTCGCCGGCACCCTCGCCAGCGGCATCGTCAAGAAGGGCGACGAAGTGGTCGTGCTGCCGTCGGGCAAGAGCAGCCGCGTGAAATCCATCGTCACCTTCGAAGGTGAGCTGGAGCATGCAGGTCCAGGCCAGGCCGTAACCCTGACCATGGAAGACGAAATCGATATCTCCCGTGGCGACCTGTTGGTACATGCCGACAACGTTCCGCCGGTGACCGACAGCTTCGAAGCCATGCTGGTGTGGATGGCTGAAGAGCCGATGCTGCCGGGCAAGAAGTACGACTTCAAGCGCGCCACCAGTTACGTGCCGGGCTCCATCGCCAGCATCGTCAACAAGGTCGACGTGAACACTCTGGAAGAAGGCCCGGCCAGCGCGTTGCAACTGAACGAAATCGGCAAGGTCAAGATCGCGCTCGACGCGCCGATTGCCCTCGACGGCTACGACAGCAACCGCACCACCGGCGCGTTCATCATCATCGATCGCCTGACCAATGGCACCGTTGGCGCCGGCATGATCGTCGCGCAGCCAGTGGCTCATGGCACCAGCACGCACCACGGCAAACTGGCCCACGTCGCCACCGAAGAACGCGCCCAGCGCTTCGGTCAGCAACCGGCCACCGTGTTGTTCAGCGGCCTGTCGGGCGCGGGCAAAAGCACCCTGGCGTATGCGGTTGAACGCAAGTTGTTCGACCTTGGCCGTGCGGTGTTCGTACTCGATGGCCAGAACCTGCGTCACGACCTGAACAAAGGTCTGCCACAGGATCGCGCCGGGCGTACGGAGAACTGGCGTCGTGCCGCGCATGTTGCGCGTCAGTTCAACGAAGCCGGTCTGCTGACCCTGGCGGCCTTCGTGGCGCCGAGTGCCGAAGGTCGTGAGCAGGCGAGGGAGCTGATCGGCAAGGAACGTCTGCTGACGGTCTACGTCCAGGCCTCGCCGACCGTCTGCGCCGAGCGTGACCCGCAAGGCCTGTACGCGGCGGCCGGGGATAATATCCCGGGCGAGTCGTTCCCGTATGACGTGCCGCTGGATGCCGATCTGGTGATCGACACCCAGTCTGTGTCGCTGGAAGAAGGCGTGAAGCAAGTGCTGGATCTGCTGCGCAAGCGTGGCGCGATCTAAGCCTTAGCCAAAAATGAAAAACCCGCCGATGAGTGATCATCGGCGGGTTTTTTTGTGCCTGGTCGGACGCCTTCGCTGGCCGCCCATCATTGTAGGAGCTGGCTTGCCAGCGAAGAGGCCATAACCGACACCTGGTTACTTGGCTGGATATTCGCGGTGCATCTGCCCCAACAACGCATCCTTGTCTTCCCACAACTGGTTGATCCAGCCCTGGAACTGCAAGCGATACTCGCCATCCTGGTCGTAGTTCTTGCCAATGAACTGCGGCGGAATCTTCAGCTCTTCAAAGTGCACCACCACGTCCGCAACGTTCCCGCACAACAGATCCCAGAAACCGGGACGCCCGGCGGGGTAGTGGATGGTCACGTTGACGATCGACTCCAACTGTTCACCCATGGCATCCAGCACAAAGGCAATGCCGCCCGCCTTGGGCTTGAGCAGGTACTTGAACGGCGATTTCTGCTGGGCGTGCTTGCCTGCGGTGAAGCGCGTGCCTTCGACGAAATTGAAGATGCCCACCGGGTTGTCGCGAAACTTCGCGCAGGTCTTGCGCGTGGTTTCCAGGTCCTTGCCTTTCTTCTCCGGGTGCTTTTGCAGATAGGCCTTGGAGTAGCGCTTCATGAACGGAAAACCCAGCGCCCACCACGCCAGTCCAATCACCGGCACCCAGATCAGCTCCTGCTTGAGAAAGAACTTCAGTGGCTGGATACGCCGATTGAGCACGTATTGCAGCACCAGGATGTCGACCCAGCTCTGGTGGTTGCTGGTGACCAGGTACGAGTGCTGATAGTCCAGGCCTTGCAGCCCGCTGACGTGCCAGCGGGTGCGACGGACCAGGTTCATCCAGCCTTTGTTGAGGCTGATCCAGGCTTCGTGGGTATGGCTCATCAGCCAGTGTGCGATGCGTTGAGTGAGGGCGAACGGCAACACCTTGAACAGCGCCACACAGAACAGAAACGAGCACAGCAAAATCGTGTTCAGCGCCAACAACAGGGCGGCGATCACTCCGCGCAAAAACGCGGGTAGAAAATCCAGCATTTACACATCCATAGGTCGGTTGGCAGCTTGAATCGCGGTCAGGGCGATGGTGTAGACAATGTCGTCGACCTGCGCGCCGCGCGGCAAATCGTTCACCGGCTTGCGCAGGCCTTGCAGCATCGGCCCGAGGCTGACGCAGTCGGCGCTGCGCTGCACGGCTTTGTGCGTGGTGTTGCCGGTGTTCAGGTCGGGGAATACGAACACCGTGGCGCGACCGGCCACCTGGCTGTTCGGCGCCAGTTGCCGGGCCACGGTTTCGTTGGCGGCGGCATCATATTGCAACGGACCGTCGATCAGCAGCGAGTGTTGCTGTTCATGGGCGAGCAACGTTGCTTCGCGGACCTTCTCGACTTCCTCGCCGCTGGCCGACTCACCGCTGGAATAGCTGATCATCGCCACGCGCGGGGTGATGCCGAACGCCGCTGCCGAGTCGGCGCTTTGCAGGGCAATCTCCGCCAGTTCGCTGGCGCTCGGGTGCGGGTTCATCACGCAGTCGCCGTAGACCAGCACTTCCTCGGGAAACAGCATGAAGAATACCGAGGACACCAAGGTGCAGCCCGGCGCGGTCTTGATCAGTTGCAGGGCCGGGCGAATGGTATTGGCGGTGGAGTGAATGACCCCGGACACCAGACCGTCGACTTCATCCAGCGCCAGCATCATGGTGCCGATCACCACGGTGTCTTCGAGCTGCTGCTCGGCCATGGGGGCATTGAGGCTTTTGCTTTTGCGCAGGGCTACCATCGGCTCGATGTAACGCTCGCGGATCAGGTCCGGGTCGAGGATTTCCAGCCCCGGCGGCAGCTCGATGCCTTGGGCGCGGGCCACGGCTTCAACGTCTGCCGGTTTGGCCAGTAGCACGCAACGGGCGATACCCCGGGCCTGGCAGATGGCGGCGGCCTGGACGGTCAGCGGTTCGCTGCCTTCCGGCAACACGATGCGCTTGTTGGCGGACTGGGCACGCTGGATCAACTGGTAACGGAACACCGCCGGCGACAGGCGCATTTCCCGCGGCGTGCCACAGCGCTGGTGCAGCCAGTTGGCGTCCAGGTGGCTGGCGACGAAGTCGGTGATGATCTCCGCGCGCTCGCGGTCGTCGATCGGGATTTCCTTGTTCAAGCCATTGAGCTGGTTGGCGGTGTCGTAGGAGCCGGTGCTCACCGACAACACCGGCAAGCCCGCCTGCAGGGCGCCGCGACACAGGTCCATGATGCGCGGGTCGGGCAGGGTGTCGCTGGTCAGCAACAGGCCGGCCAGGGGCACGCCATTCATGGCGGCGAGGCTGACGGCGAGGATGATGTCGTCGCGATCGCCAGGGGTCACTACCAACACGCCGGGCTTGAGCAGCTCCACGGTGTTGCGCATGGTGCGCGCGCAAATGATGATTTTGGTCATGCGCCGGGTTTCGTAGTCGCCGGCGTTGAGCACCTGGGCGCCCATCAGGTCCGCCACGTCTCGCGTGCGCGGTGCATTGAGCTCCGGCTGGTACGGGATACAACCGAGCAGACGGAAGTCGCCGCTGCGCAACAGTGGCGAGTGTTCGTTCAGGCGGGCGGCGAAGGCCTCCATGCTCTCGTCGGTCTTGACCTTGTTGAGGATCACGCCGAGGACTTTCGGGTCCTTGGGGCCGCCGAACAATTGCGCCTGCAGTTCGACGCGACCGGACAGTTCGGTCAGCACTTCGTTTTCCGGTGCCGAGACCAGGATCACCTCGGCGTCGAGGCTCTTGGCCAGGTGCAGGTTGACCCGCGCGGCATAGCTGGCGCTGCGGGTCGGGACCATGCCCTCGACGATCAACACGTCCTTGCCGATGGCGGCCTGCTGATACAGGGTGATGATTTCTTCGAGCAACTCATCGAGCTGGCCGTCGCCGAGCATGCGCTCGACATGGGCCAGGCCCAAGGGTTGAGGCGGTTTCAGGCCGTGGGTGCGCGCCACCAGCTCGGTGGAACGCTCGGGGCCGGTGTCACCCGGGTGGGGCTGGGCAATCGGCTTGAAAAAGCCGACTTTGAGACCGGCACGCTCAAGGGTGCGCACCAGCCCGAGGCTGATGGAGGTCAGACCCACGCCAAAATCGGTGGGCGCGATAAAAAAAGTTTGCATGCGGATTCTCTAAAGGAGCATGGCAATGGCGATCATCTATAGCTGACGATCTGCCGCAATTCAGTCGTCAAGGTTATCGCTAACCGGGCCCTGTGCGCACCAACCGCAATCAAAGGACAGGCCTATTTTTTCCTGGCGCTGCAACGGGTCCAGAACCCAGGCCCGCGATTGCCAGGGCGGCTGGTGCCGCAGGTGCTGGGTGTGGCCGCAGGAAAGCTCGACCACCCAGTGGCCGTCATCGTCCTGATGGAAGCCTGTAATCGTCGAATCCCGTCTGTCCGGGTTGTGTTCGCTTTCGGACGATTGCTTCGCTAAACTGGGTCTTTCAATATTCTTATGCAAAAGGTCTCGCCCCATGCTGATCGCCGCCAATAAGGCTGTCTCCATCGACTATACCCTGACCAACGACGCTGGTGAGGTCATCGACAGCTCAGCCGGCGGCGCGCCGCTGGTCTACCTGCAAGGCGCAGGCAACATCATTCCGGGCCTGGAAAAGGCCCTGGAAGGCAAAGCAGTCGGCGACGAGCTGACCGTGGCCGTTGAACCGGAAGATGCCTACGGCGAGTACGCTGCCGAACTGGTCAGCACCCTGAGCCGCAGCATGTTCGAAGGCGTTGACGAGCTGGAAGTGGGCATGCAGTTCCACGCTTCCGCTCCAGACGGCCAGATGCAGATCGTGACCATCCGCGATCTGGACGGCGACGACGTCACCGTAGACGGCAACCACCCGTTGGCCGGTCAGCGCCTGAACTTCCAGGTCAAGATCGTCAGCATCCGTGATGCCAGCCAGGAAGAAGTCGCCCATGGCCACGTCCATGGCGAAGGTGGCCATCACCACTGATTTCTGCGCTAAGCTCAGATAGCTGGAGAGGCGCCCCGAGGGCGCCTTTTTAGTCTGCGGCTGTTCCAGGCGACACCACCAAGTGGCTGTTTCGAGAAGAACACGGGAATCTGGAGTACGTCATGAGTGCTTTTCACGAACTTAATCTGACAGCCCTGGATGGTCAGGTGCTACCTCTGGCACCTTTCAAGGGGCACGTCGTGCTGGTGGTCAACGTGGCCTCCAAATGTGGCTTGACGCCACAGTACGCGGCGCTGGAAAACCTCTACCAGCAATACAAAGGCAAGGGTTTCAGCGTGCTGGGCCTGCCGTGCAACCAGTTTGCCGGGCAGGAGCCAGGTACCGAGCAGGAAATAAAAGACTTCTGCAGCCTCAACTATGGCGTGACCTTTCCGTTGTCCAGCAAGCTGGAAGTCAATGGTCACGAGCGTCATCAGCTGTATAAGCTGCTGGCGGGCGAGGGCGCGGAGTTTCCCGGCGACATCACCTGGAACTTCGAAAAATTCCTGTTGGGTAAAGACGGTCGTGTACTGGCGCGGTTCTCGCCACGTACGGCGCCGGATGATCCGAGCGTGGTCCAGGCGATCGAAAAAGCCCTGGCCTGACCTCTCCCACCCCCTGTAGGAGCGAGCCTGCTCGCGATGAGCCTGAAGCGCTGCGGTGTGTCTGGCTGACAGCGTTATCGTTGGCGACCATCGCGAGCAAGCTCGCTCCTACACTTCTGATTCTTAATCACCAAAATCAATAATGCTGTTAAAGGCGCTTCACTCTCCATATTATCATCGTCATAAAGTCATTCTTCGTGGAGCGTCCCATGCCTGTAAAAGCCCTGTTCAAACCGTTCCACCTCGGCACCCTCGAACTGCCAACCCGCGTGGTCATGGCGCCGATGACCCGTTCGTTCTCGCCGGGTGGCGTCCCCAATTCCAAAGTGATCGAGTACTACCGCCGTCGCGCCGCCGCTGGCGTGGGCTTGATCATCACCGAAGGCACCACGGTCGGGCACAAGGCTTCCAACGGCTACCCGAACGTCCCGCATTTTTATGGCGAAGCCGCGCTGGCTGGCTGGAAGAAAGTCGTCGATGCGGTTCACGCCGAAGGCGGCAAGATCGTCCCGCAACTGTGGCATGTCGGGAGTGTGCGCCGTATCGGTACCGAGCGGGACGCCAGCGTGCCGGGGTACGGACCATCGGAAAAAGTGAAGGATGGCCAGGTCGTGGTTCACGGCATGACCCAGCAAGACATTCAGGACGTGATTGCCGCGTTCGCCCAAGCGGCGAAGGATGCCCAGAGCATCGGCATGGACGGCGTGGAAATCCACGGCGCCCACGGTTACCTGATCGACCAGTTCTTCTGGGAAGGCAGTAACCAGCGCACCGACGAATACGGCGGCAGCCTGGCCAACCGTTCGCGTTTCGCCATCGAATTGATTCAGGCGGTACGTGCCGCCGTCGGCGAAGGTTTCCCGATCATCTTCCGCTTCTCTCAGTGGAAGCAACAGGACTACACCGCGCGCCTGGTGCAAACTTCACAAGCCTTGGGCGAGTTCCTCAAGCCACTTTCCGATGCAGGCGTGGATATTTTCCACTGTTCGACACGCCGTTTCTGGGAGCCGGAATTCGACGGTTCCGAACTGAACCTGGCAGGCTGGACGCGCAAGCTCACCGGCAAGCCGACCATCACCGTGGGCAGCGTCGGCCTGGATGGCGAGTTCCTGCAGTTCATGGTCAATACCGACAAGGTGGCACAGCCGGCCAGCCTGGAAAAACTGCTGGAGCGCTTGAACAACGATGAGTTCGACCTGGTGGCGGTGGGTCGTGCGCTTTTGGTGGATCCGGATTGGGCGCAGAAAGTGCGGGACGGCCGTGAGGAAGACATCCTGCCGTTCAGCCGTGAGGCGTTGATGACACTGGTTTAAGCGGCGTCCGGAAGGGCCTCTTCGCAAGCAAGCCCGCTCCCACAGGGGAACGCATTCCAAATGTGGGAGCGGGCTTGCTCGCGAAGACGGCCTCAAGGCCAGCAAAGGTTCAAGGAACTACCGATGCATTCGGCACCACCACCTCGCCAACACAAGCCCCCCGCAACTGCCCCTCGAACTGTTCAATGATCGCCGCCCAACCCTGGCGACTGGCATGCTGGCGTGCATTGAGCCGCACACAACGCAGGTTTTCGCGCCTTTCCAGCAACCACGCGGCAGCATCGCAGAACGCCTCCTCATCCCCCGGCATCGCCAGCACCCCGTTGTAGCCATGGCGGATATGCTGCGCCGCTGCCGCCTGGTCGTACGCCACCACCCCCAGTCCCGAGGCCAGCGCTTCAAGCACTACATTGCCGAAGGTCTCGGTCAGGCTCGGAAACACAAATACATCCCCCGACGCATAATGACTGGCCAGGGCTTCACCTCGTTGCGCTCCGCAGAAAATCGCTTCGGGCAACTCGCTTTCCATCAGCAGGCGTTGCGGGCCATCGCCCACCACGATCAGCTTCAAGGTGCGCTGTGGATAAGTGGCCTTGAGCGTGTTGAAGCAGCGTTTGAGCAAAGCGAGGTTTTTCTCCGCTGCCAACCGCCCTACATGGATAACGGCGATGTCTTTTTCGCCCAGCCCCCATTGCTCACGTAGCGCATTCAAGCGTTTGGCTGGGTGAAACAACTGGCTGTCGACCCCGCGGGAGAGCAACGCCAGGCGCTCGAAATGCCGGCGTTCCAGCTCCATGCGCTGGCTGACGCTGGGCACCAGCGTCAGGTTCGAGCGATTGTGGAACCAGCGCAAGTAGTGGGTCAGCAGGCGAGACAGCAAGCCGAACCCGTACTGGCTGGAGTACTGCTGGAAGTTGGTGTGAAACCCGCTGACCACCGAAATGCCCAGGCGCCGTGCTGCGCGCAATGCCGATAGGCCGAGCGGTCCTTCGGTGGCGATGTACAGCACATCGGGGCGATGGCGCTTCCAGCGTCTGAGCAGCTTGTGCATCGACGACTGCCCCCATTGCAACCCGGGATAGCCTGGCAGCGGCCAGCCTCGGCAGAGCAACAACGCATCGTCGCTGCTCGCCGGTTGATCGCAGCCCTGGCGTGGCCGCACCAGTTCCACTTGATGCCCGCGCGCGCGCAAACCGTCGCACAGGCGCCCAAGGGTGTTGGCCACGCCATTGATTTCCGGAGGAAAGGTTTCGGTGATCAGGGTGATATGCAGAGCTGTCGTCATGACCTCAGTGTAGGCTGAGGCCATGTCGGCGTTGTGACGGTGGGATGATGGATTTGTGACCGACTCAGCGCTGGGTCACCAGGTTTTCCGCCCCACGCTCACGCACCCAGAACAGAGTCGCGCCAGCCACGGCCGCCGGCATCATCAGGATGTTGACCACCGGGATCAGCAGCATCAGGTAGACGATGCCGCCGAAACTCATGCTCTGCCAGCGCTTCTGGCGCAGCCAGGCGAGCATCTCGTTCCAGCCGAGCTTGTGGTTGTCCGCCGGGTAGTCGATGTACTGGATCGCCATCATCCACACCCCGAACAGCAGCCACAGCGGCGCCGCAACGATGTTCACCACCGGGATGAACGAAAGGATGAAGAGCCCGAGCGCCCGGGGCAGGAAATAACCGAGCTTGCGCATTTCCCGGGCCAGGGTCCGCGGGATCATGGCGATCAGTTCGCCCCAGCTGAAGGCCGGGAAATCGTCGGTGCCGCGTACCACCACTTCGACCTTTTCCGCCAGGAAGCCGTTGAAGGGGGCGGCGATGACGTTGGCGAGCATGGTGAAGGTGAAGAACACCATCAACACCACGAGCACCACGAACAGCGGCCACAGCACATAGTTGAGAAAACCCAGCCAGTCGGGCAGGGACGGCATCAGCGTATCGACCCACAGGCTGAACTGATGGCCGGCCAGATAGATTAATCCGACGAACAGCACCAGATTGATCACCAGTGGAAGTAATACAAAAAGGCGCAGGCTGGGGCTGAGTACCAGTTTCAGGCCTTCACGCAGATATTGCGGGCCGGACAGGACAGGGGCGGGCATAGGGTGCTCCGAGCAAAGGAAAACGCGCCGACCTTACCGGCTTTGCCGGACAGGCGAAAGCGCGACATCGACATCGACATTAACTGTAACAAAGGCGCCCCGATCATCACTCAGTCAGGATAGAGACCACCTATGAGCTGGATTGTTAAACCGTATTTCCTTAATCTTCGCCCCCTCGATACGCTGCACCCAACCTTTTTACAGGACTGTCGAGTTCAAGCCTTCCCCAAGTGCTTTCAATGGTCCTTTTTTATTCCCGCCGGTCATCCGGCGTTCCGCGCCCGGTATTGCGGGCCGGTCAACAGGAGCAGGTCATGTCTGAAGTCCGTCATTCGCGAGTGATTATTCTCGGTTCCGGCCCTGCCGGTTACAGCGCTGCCGTTTATGCCGCCCGTGCCAACCTCAAGCCACTCTTGATCACCGGCATGCAGGCCGGCGGTCAACTGACCACCACCACTGAAGTCGACAACTGGCCGGGCGACGTCCATGGCCTGACCGGCCCGGTGCTGATGGAACGCATGAAAGAGCACGCCGAGCGCTTTGAAACCGAAATCGTGTTCGATCACATCAATGCCGTGGACTTCGCTGCCAAGCCGTACACCCTGACCGGCGACAGCGCGACCTACACCTGTGACGCCCTGATCATCGCCACCGGCGCCAGCGCTCGTTACCTGGGCTTGCCATCGGAAGAAGCGTTCATGGGCAAAGGCGTTTCCGCGTGCGCGACCTGTGACGGTTTCTTCTATCGCAACAAGCCAGTGGCCGTGGTGGGTGGTGGCAACACCGCTGTTGAAGAGGCCCTGTACCTGGCGAACATCGCCAGTACCGTGACCCTGATCCACCGTCGCGAAACCTTCCGCGCCGAGAAGATCCTGATCGACAAACTCAATGCCCGCGTCGCTGAAGGCAAAATCATCCTGAAGCTGAATGCGAACCTGGACGAAGTCCTGGGCGACAACATGGGCGTGACCGGTGCTCGTCTGAAGAACAACGACGGCAGCTTCGACGAGATCAAGGTCGACGGCGTGTTCATCGCCATCGGCCACACCCCGAACACTTCGTTGTTCGAAGGCCAGCTGACGCTCAAAGACGGTTACCTGGTGGTGCACGGCGGCCGTGATGGCAATGCCACTGCGACCAACCTGGAAGGCATCTTCGCTGCCGGTGACGTGGCTGACCACGTCTACCGTCAGGCCATCACCTCCGCTGGCGCCGGTTGCATGGCGGCACTGGATGCCGAGCGTTACCTGGACAATCTGCAGAACGCCTGATTCTGCGCTTGTAAAAAAACCGGCTTCGGCCGGTTTTTTTGTACGTGCAATTCAATGCCTGAAGACTATCCCTCAGGGGGGGTGTTCAGGTCAGTTTGGCCAGGCACGCCTCGAGAATGTCCAGGCCTTCCTCCAGTACCGCAGATTCCGTGGTCAACGGCGCCAGCAACCGGATGATGTGCCGAGATTTGCCGCTGGGCATCAGCAGCAAGCCGGCGTCTCGCGCCAGGGCCAGCAGTTGCGTCAACTGCGCCGGAGCCGGTGTGCCGTCGGCGAGGGCCAGCTCAATGCCGCGCATCGCGCCAACGCCGGTCAGGCGCCCCAGGTACGGTGACAGATTGCGATCGCGCCAGGATTGGTAGCGACTGACGATCGCTTCTTCCTGCTGCGAGCCCCAGGCCTGCAGATTGGCGTCAGTCATTTCGTCCAGCGTCGCCAGTGCAGCAGCGCAGGCGATCGGGTTGCCGGAGTACGTGCCGCCGAGCCCACCCTTGGGCAAGTTGTCGAGCAGCGACTTGCGCCCGACCACCGCCCCTAACGGCACGCCGCCGGCAATGCTCTTGCCCAGCAGGATCAGGTCAGGTTCGATGCCCAGTCGCGAGAACGCAAAACGCTGGCCAGTACGACCGAAGCCGGACTGGATTTCATCGGCAATCAGGACGATGCCTTTTTCATCGCAAAACGTGCGCAAAGCCTGGGCGAACTCGACATCCATGGCCAGGAAGCCCGCTTCGCCCTGCACCGGTTCGACGATGAAGCAGGCCACGTCCGCAACATCGATCTCGACGCTGAACAGGCGCTCCATGGCTTTCAGGGCCTCGACACAGGTCACGCCGTTGTCGCGGCTGGGGAACGGCAGGTGATACACCGGCCCGGGCAACACCCCGACTTTCTGTTTGTAGGGTGCAACCTTGCCATTGAGGTTGAGGGTAGCCAGGGTCCTCCCGTGGAAAGCACCATCAAAGGCAATCACGGCCGTGCGCCCGGTAGCGCCACGGACGATCTTCAGCGCATTCTCCGCCGCTTCGGCGCCGCTGTTGGTGAGCATGCCGCTGACCGGGTAATCGACCGGCATAAAGGCGCTGAGACGCTCCATCAGGTCGATGTAGGGCGTATGGGGGGCGGCGTTGAAGGCGTAATGAGTCAGCCGGGTGGCTTGTTCGCGGATGGCCTCGACGATGCGCGGATGGCAATGGCCGAGGTTCAGCACGCCAATGCCGCCGACAAAGTCGATGTAGCGCTTGCCATCGATGTCCCAGACCTCGGCGTTTTTGCCGTGGCTGAGGGTGACAGGGTGAACGATGTTGATCGACTGGCTGATGGTTTCGCTGCGCATGGGGGCCGGCTCGGAAGAAGGAGGACTTCTTTTTATCTAAGCCGCGGGCAGTGGTGGCGGGCAAACGAAATAAAGTGGGCGGGTCAATCTTAAAAGTCGGGACGTGTTGAAACGCAGAACCTGTAGGAGCTGGCTTGCCAGCGAAGGGGCCCCTGAATTTTGCATCACCCTTCAGGACGCCTTCGCCGGCAAGCCGAAGCCTACAAGGATCAGCGGCGGGTCAGGGGCTGCTGTGTGAACTTCACACCGGCCAGGCCATGCACCATCAACGCACGGATATTGCCGTGATCGCTGCCCTCGGGCGTCGCCAGCACCGAACGATAATGTTCGCCGAACGCCAGCAGCGCTTCCTCATCGCTCAGCCCTTCCAGCAATGCCATGCCCAGGGTCTTGCACGAACCTTCGTTCTGCCCGGCGGCGTTTTCCACGCCGCCATTGTTGAAGGCCTGGGGCTGGTAGTCGTAACCGGCGGCAATGAACGCCAGGGTATCGGCGAAGGCGTGTTCGCCGCTGTTGAGGCTGGCGCGCAGGGTATTCAAATCACTCATTGGGTTTTCCTTTGGCGAACGCCGCCTGTTGCTCGGCGCTGGCTTCTTGCTGAAATTGGGCTTTCCACTCGGCGTACGGCATGCCGTAGACGACTTCGCGGGCTTCATCGAGGCTGACCTCGATCTGGCGTTCATCGGCCGCGGCCTTGTACCACTTGGACAGGCAGTTGCGGCAGAAACCCGAGAGGTTCATCAGGTCGATGTTCTGCACATCCTTGCGGCTGTCCAGGTGGGCCACCAGCCGGCGGAAGGCGGCGGCTTCGAGCTCAAGGCGTTCTTGATCGGTCATGGATTTTCTCTGGGACAGCTTCAAGCGGCAAGCTTCAAGCTGAAAGATGGATGGCGGTGAGTCGAAGTTTACAGCTTGCCGCTTCAGGCTTGAAGCTAGCGGCTCGCTGCAAGCGTGATCGACACCGACTCGGCGAATCGCAGGGCGTGGGGCTTGTCGACCTCGACTTCGGCGTACAGCACCGACTCATTGGCCATGACCAGGTCCAGCAGCTCCTGGGTCAGGCGTTCGAGCAGGGCGAAGCGATTGCCTTCTACGTGCGCGATGATCGCCTTGGTGATGGTGCGGTAGTTCAGTGCGTGATCGATATCGTTGTCGCGCACCGCTTCCTGGGCCGCATAGAGGATGGTCAGGTTGATCAACACATCCTGCTTGTTGAGGATTTCATCCTCGTTGATGCCGATGTAGGTGCGCAGGCACAGGTCCTTGACCCGGATGCGCGCCATGCCTGGTTGAAGTTGTGGCATTGCTACTTGCTCCGTCCAATCAATTGCAGGAACTCCTGGCGGGTGTTGCTCGACTCGCGGAAGGCACCGAGCATCACCGAGGTGTTCATGGTCGAATTCTGTTTCTCGACGCCGCGCATCATCATGCACATGTGCTGTGCTTCGATGACCACCGCGACACCTGCCGCGCCGGTCACCTGTTGCACGGCGTCGGCGATTTGCCGGGTGAGGTTTTCCTGGATCTGCAGGCGACGGGCGAACATGTCCACCAACCGCGCAATTTTCGACAGGCCCAGCACCTTGCCCGTTGGAATATAAGCCACATGAGCCTTGCCGATGAAGGGCAGCATGTGATGTTCGCAGAGCGAATACAGCTCGATGTTGTCGACGATCACCATTTCATCGTTGTCGGACGCAAACAGCGCACCGTTGACGATCTGTTCGACGCTCTGTTCGTAACCATGACACAAATACTGCATGGCTTTGGCCGCGCGCAACGGCGTATCGAGCAGGCCTTCGCGATCAGGGTTCTCCCCGAGACCGATGAGGATTTCGCGGTAACTCTGTGACAAGCGATTCTGGGGCGGGGAAAGCGTCATGGAAGATCCTCAGGGACACTTATTTGATGTGCCTTCCGCCGTTGACGGTCAGGGTCGTGCCGGTGACATAAGGGTTGTCGAGCAAGTAACGCAGGCTCTGGTAGATCACTTCACTGCCAGGTTCGATGCCCAGTGCGGATTTGGCCAGTGCCTTGGCGCGATAGGCTGCATCGTCGTCGGCATTGAACAGTAGCAGGGCGGGCGCGATCCCGTTGACCTTGATGCCGGGCGCGTATCGGGCGGCGAAGGACAGGGTCAGGCTGTCGAGCCCGGCTTTGCTGGCACAGTAGCCGATGTGCTTGCTGCTGCCCTTGCGGGTCACGTCATCGCTGATGTGCACGATGTCGGCGGGGCTCGAGCGTTCGAGCAGGTCGGCGCAATGCAGGTTGATCAGGTAAGGCGCCAGCATGTGCACGGTGAACATGCGAGTGAATGCCGTGGCATCGGTGTCCGGGGTTTCGGCCAGCCATTCGGAGGCGTTATGGACAATTGCGCGCAGGCTGTCGGTATGGTTTTTCAGCTCACTGATGAAGGTGAGGATCCCGGCTTCGCTGGAGAAGTCCGCGAACAGCGCAATCGCCCCCAGGTCTCGCAGGGTTTGCACGCCGGGACGTTCGCTGCGGTAACTGAAAATCACCCGCTGGCCGTCTTCGATCAATCGCTGCGCGCAATGCAGGCCGACCCGCTGGCCTGCACCGGTGATGAGAATGGGGGCTGCGGTAGAGGTCATGAACGTCTCGGGTCGCGGTAAGAGCAAAACTATACCAGCGACGGGGCGTGCGATGTCTCTGAGAAGATCGCAGGCTGCGACTTTTTAGCGGTTTTGAGTGCAGGGTGCGCCGGGCAATGGTCGCGCCGGACAGGCGCAGCGCCGGGGTAATGGGCTGCATCTTGGGGCAAGCAAGTATTATTCCTGATGATACCTGCGACCTCGGTGGCTCGGTAACAATCTATGTCTTGAATCATTAAGGTGCAGCGGAGGTACAATGGGATCTGAATAACACATGGATGTAGGCCGATAATGCCTGTCTTGACCGACGTTGACCTGGAAGTGTCACCGGCGCTCTCCCTGGAACGGGAGGAGCTTTTTCCGATTCGTGAGGTGGCGCGCCTGACCGGCGTGAACCCGGTCACGCTTCGCGCATGGGAGCGACGTTATGGCCTGATCGTACCCACGCGCACCGAAAGCGGACATCGCTTGTATTCGATGACCGACATCGATCGAGTGCGAAGCATCCTTAGCTGGATCGAACGCGGTGTAGCGGTCAGCAAGATCGGCAAGATCCTGGCCAAGGCAGCGCCCCTGCAGGCACTGGCCCACATCCTCCCCGACGATCTGGTGCAGGCCGATTACGCACAGTGGCAACAACAGCTTGCGGCCGCCGTCAGTGCTTTTGACGACGCCCGGCTGGATCAGGTCTACGGGCAGATATTTTCCAGCTACTCCCAGCCGGTTGTTTACCAGGACATCCTTCTTCCGCTGTGGCGGCAATTGCTGCAGCGCCAGGACACGTTTGGCCGGGCCAGCGAGTGGTTGTTCCTTGATGGTTTCCTGCGCTCGCGAGTGGTGCAGCGTCTGCTGCTGAACCGTGACAAGCACCCCAGGCGAGTCATCGTCAGTGCCTTGGCAGGCCAGTGTCGCGAACTTGAACTGCTCATCGCTGCCCTGTTTCTCGCCAACGATCAAATGGGAGTGCGTGTGCTGACCACCGGGCAGCCGTTCGACGAACTGACCCTGGTCTGCGAGAGGATCAAGCCACGGGCGCTGGTGCTGTTTTCCAACCATGTCCCCACCCCCGACTTGCCCCGTCGCCTGAATCGGCTGGCGATGAGCCTGGAGTGTCCGTTGTTGTTGGCCGGTGATGCCAGTGACCTGGCACAGGAAAGCCTGGCCGGGTCATCGATCGGTTGCCTTGGGAATGAGGGGACGGTGATGCGTCAGCGCCTCAACCAGTTTCTGGCGGGTAACCTCGATACCTGAGATTCAGCGGGGCAGGGATCAGAGGTGCAGGGTGGGGTGGGTCAAGCGATGCTGTTGCAGGATGAACTGGCGCAGGCGCTCGGTTTCATCCAGGTCGTTCTGGCTTAACTGGTAGGCAAAGAAACCCTGCTCGGTTTCTTTTTCGAGCGTGCCACGCAGTGCGATGCGCTCATAGCCTGACGGGCTGAACCACAACGCGAAATGCTTGGGTGCCTTGGTCTTGTTGCGAATCTCCAGCAAAACCCCTTTGAACGATACCTCGTGCACCCACAGGGTGCCGGGTTGACCCTTGGCATTTTCCAGCGCCACCGGTTCGTCGAGCACCAGCCGCCATGGCCGGATCGATGGCCCGCCCTCATAGATGCTGGGCACGCCAAGGCGCAGATGCATGGCATGAAACTCGTCTTCCACCAAGTGCAGGGGGAAGGTCATCTGCTGGTTCTCGAAGTTGGCTTGCAGGGTGACCTGCTCATGCGCGGCCAGGCGCGTGAGCAGGTCACGGATCTGCGACCCACCATTGACGAGCAGGCTCGACGTCGCATCCCGCACATTCAGTTGCGGGTTGTGTTGCATGGTCTGGATAAAATCCAGCTCATCCTGGGTCAGGAGCGCGTCGCGTTGCATGGTGGGCTCGAAAAATTTAGTTACAGAGGCACTGGTGATTGTAGTTAATGACAATTAATTCGCGGTTTTGTTTCTGCCGTTCGTCGCTTTGAGCGCAGCAAGCTCAGCCTGAACTTCTGCCAGTTGCGCTTCAAGCTGTATCACTCGCTGCTGCGCCTTGACCTGGATGGTCACGTCTTTCTGCACGCCGATGAAATAAACCTGCCCGTCATTCGGATTTTTCACCGTCGAAAGCGACAGTTCGTTCCAGAACGGGGTGCCATCCTTGCGATAGTTGCGCAGGATTTCCCGGCAGGAGCCTTCTCTGTCCAACGCATCTCGAATCTTTGGCAGGGCATCCTGATCGCGGTCTCCCGACTGCAGGAAGCGGCAATCCTGGTAGAGGATTTCTTCGCTGGTGTAACCAGTCAGGCGTTCGAAAGCCGGGTTGACGTAAATCAGGATCTTGTCTTGGTCGCCTTCTTTTTCGGCAATCACGATACCGTCGTTGGAGGCGTTGATGGCCATCTGCAGCAGTTTGGCGTTGATCATCGGTGAAACCCTTCCTTGTTGGTTTGTCTGTGGGATTCTAAAAGAACAATCCAGACCGTGCTGTTAATATCCCGATCTTTTATTCAGCTTCAGGATCAGATTGATGAAAGTCGCCATCATTTCCGGCTCGGTGTACGGCACGGCTGAAGAGGTTGCCCGCCACGCCGCCAATATTTTGAACAAAGCCGGTTTCGAAACCCTCCACAACCCCCGTGCAAGCCTCGCCGATCTTCAGGCTTTTGGTCCCGAAGCCTTGCTGGCGGTGACGTCGACCACCGGCATGGGCGAGTTGCCTGACAACCTGCAACCCCTGTACTCGATGATTCGCGACCAGCTGCCCAGCGCCTGGCGAGGTCTGCCAGGGGCGGTGATCGGCCTGGGCGATGCGAGTTATGGCGATACCTTTTGCGGCGGTGGCGAGCTGATGCGTGAATTGTTCGGTGAGTTGGGCATTCGCGAAGTCCTGCCGATGCTGCGCCTGGATGCCAGTGAAAGCGTGACCCCGGAAACGGACGCCGAGCCTTGGCTGGAGGAACTGGTCAACGCTCTGCGGGGCTGATCGACCACGCGGGAGCAACGGGTAGCGGGCCAGTCATGGCGGGCGGCGCTACCCGGCCATGGATCCAAAACTCATCGAGTCACTGACTCGCTCGGCCATCAAGCTGGCTGCCAATGCAACTACGCGAACCTCGGAGGGTGACTAGACTCGGTAGTCATTGGAAACACTCCATAATAAAAACCGAGGTTCCTTGTCGTGAGCGTAGCCCCCGTCCAATCCACCTCCTACGTCAAAGACCAGGTCAGCGCTGCCGAATGGCAGACCCGCGTCGACCTCGCTGCCTGCTACCGCCTGGTCGCCCAGCATGGCTGGGATGATCTGATTTTTACGCACATTTCCGCCAAGGTGCCGGGCACCGAAGACTTCCTGATCAACCCCTATGGGCTGATGTTCCACGAAATTACCGCGTCGAGCCTGGTCAAGGTCGATCAGGCCGGCAACAAGCTGATGGACAGCCCCTACGAGATCAACCCGGCGGGATACACCATCCATAGCGCGGTGCATGAGGTTCGCCACGATGTCGTATGCGTGCTGCACACCCATACGGCTTCGGGTGTGGCGGTGTCGGCGCAGCGACAAGGCATCCTGCCGATCAGTCAGCAGTCGCTGTTTGTCCTGTCGAGCCTTGCGTATCACGCCTACGAAGGCGTTGCGCTCAACCACGAGGAAAAGGCGCGGTTGCAAGCCGACCTTGGGGAAAACAACTTCCTGATGCTGCACAACCACGGTCTGCTGACCTGCGGCAGCACCATCGCCGACACTTTCCTGGCGATGTTTATCTTCCAGCGTGCCTGCGACATTCAGGTCATGGCGCAGAACGGCGGGGCGGAACTGATCGCCATCGAACCGCAGATTCTCGCCGGTGCCAAGGCGATGATCGCCGGTGTCACCAAAAGTGCTCAAGGAATGGGCGGAGCGCTGGCCTGGCCGGCGCTGCTGCGCAAGCTCGATAAACTGGACCCGGGATATAAACTCTAATGCAACTTGCCGAGATTCCCCTGAGCGTCTGGCGAAAGCGCAGCCAGACTTTCCTGTTTCGTGGTCAGGCCATCCGTTACTGGACAGCGGGGCAGGGTGAGCCATTACTGCTCATCCATGGCTTCCCCAGCGCCAGTTGGGACTGGCATTACCTCTGGCAACCCCTGGCCCAGCGTTATCGGGTGATTGCCTGTGACATGCTCGGTTTCGGCGACTCGGCCAAACCGGTCAATCACGATTACAGCCTGCTTGAGCAGGCTGACCTGCAACAGGCGCTGCTGGCTCACCTGGGCGTCGAGCAACCGTTGCACCTGTTGGCCCATGACTACGGCGACAGCGTGGCCCAGGAACTGCTGGCCCGACATTACGAAGCACGCATCGACCTCGCCAGTTGCGTGTTCCTCAACGGCGGGCTTTTTCCCGAAACCCATCGCCCGGTGCTGATGCAAAAACTCCTGCTCAGCCCGCTGGGGTGGATGATTGGCCGTGCTTTCAGTCGTGATGGCCTGGTGAAGAGTTTCCGCCAGATCTTTGGCCCCCAGACCCGTCCCAGCGAGAGCCAGATGGATGATTTCTGGAGCCTTGTCGAAAGCAATCACGGGCCACGGGTCATGCATAAATTGATTGCCTACATCCCCGAACGGCGAACCCAGCGCGAGCGTTGGGTCGGCGCGATGCAGCGCGGTGAAGTGCCGCTGCGGGTAATCGATGGCGAGGTCGATCCGATCTCCGGTGCGCACATGGTTGCGCGCTACCGTGAGCTGGTACCCAACCCGGACACGATCCTGCTGAGCGATATCGGTCATTACCCGCAGATCGAGGCGCCGTGCCAGGTGCTCAAACACTACCTGGCGTTTCGCGACCGGTTGATCTCGACGCCGCTCAAGGTGGCTTGCTCCTAGGAGTCCTGTGGAACCGGCCCTCGCGACCATACCCGATCCACTGTGGGATGGCTTGCCAGCGAAGAGGCCCGAAAGAGCAGCGCTACATTCAAGGCCGCCTTCGCTGGCGAGCCAGCTCCTACAAGATTTGTGCTCATCATCCCCCTGCCTTATCGCACACCATTCAGCCTCCCCCGTATTCATTGTGACCCGCAGTCCCGTGCCTGACACTCCAATCCAATGTCCCTGGCCTGCTGGAGTTCCCCATGAATGAGTCTGTGCGTTTCGAAGATAAAGTCGTGATCATCACCGGTGCGGGTGGCGGCCTGGGACGGGCGCACGCACTGCTGTTCGCCAAACAGGGGGCCAAGGTGCTGGTCAATGACCTCGGCGGCTCGACCCAGGGCGAAGGTGCCAACGCTTCGGCGGCAGACCGCGTGGTCAACGAAATTCGCGAAGCGGGCGGCACTGCCGTGGCCAACCACGACTCGGTCACCGACGGCGACAAAATCGTCCAGCACGCCCTCGACGCCTTCGGCCGCGTCGACGTGGTGGTCAACAACGCCGGCATCCTGCGCGACAAGACCTTTCACAAAATGGAAGATGGCGACTGGGACCTCGTCTACCGCGTCCACGTCGAAGGCGCCTACAAAGTGACCCGCGCCGCCTGGCCGCACATGCGCGAACAAAACTATGGCCGGGTGATCTTCACCGCGTCCACCTCAGGCATCTACGGCAACTTCGGCCAGTCCAACTACGGCATGGCCAAGCTCGGTCTCTACGGCCTGACCCGCACCCTGGCCATCGAAGGCCGTAAGAACAACATCCTGGTCAACGCCATCGCCCCCACCGGCGGCACTCGCATGACCGAAGGCCTGATCCCGCCGCAAGTGTTCGAACAACTCAAACCGGAACTGGTCAGCCCGTTGGTGGTGTACCTGGCCAGCGAAAACTGCCAGGAAACCTCCGGGCTGTTCGAAGTGGGCGGCGGCTGGATGGGCAAGGTGCGCTGGGAACGCAGCCTCGGCGCCGGGTTCGATCCGCGGGTCGGCTTTTCCCCGGAAGACGTCGCGGCGCACTGGCAGCAGATTTGCGACTTCGAGGGCGCGGCGCATCCGAAGGACAACATCGAGGCGTTGAAGGAGATGATGGGGAATTTGCAGAAGTATTCGATGTAACGCGGCAGGCAAGGTCATATCGAATGACCTTGCCTGCTGTTCTCATCGGTTATCGAGGAAAGTACCTGGATACCAGCGCTGCCAGGTTTGCCGCTGTTTGCGCATCCATCACCCCGTCGTAACGCTCTTGGCGAAAATGCATCTGAAATGCCCGCACCAGTTGTTTAAAACCTTCTTCGGTCGAAGCGCCGGAGATGTCATACCCGTATTTCCTGAACAGCGTTAACAACTCGCTGCGGGCCGGAATGGCGCAGGCGTTGTATTGCTGTAGATAGTCGTCTCGAGTGGCCTCGTCGAACCAGGCACCGACGCCTTTGAGATAAAGCGCATGCCAGGGAAACTCCGGCCCCGGGTCGCTTTTTCGTCCAACCGTAATATCCGAGTGACCCAGTACCTGGGTCGGGGTGATGTCCGGGTAGCGCTTGAGGATGTTCAGTGCCAGTTCTTCAACGGCGGCGATCTGTTCGGGATGGTAGGGTGGAAAGGTAAATTCGCCGTTGTCATCCGTCGCAAGATTGACGACCTCCACACCGATGGACGTGTCATTCAGATTGCCGCGATTGCCCCACTGGCTGACACCCGCATGCCAGGCCCGATGGGATTCATCCACCAGGTTGAAGACTTCCTGTTCGGTAAAACCTTCGTTCAGGTAACTGGGATCTGTAATGTCCGGAACCAGATAGTGTGCGCTGGCGTACGGTCCCGTCAGAATATTTACCGAGTTGGCGAAATCGACCGCCGTGTAGTGAAAGACAAGAAAGCGAATCCGGCTGTTGAAACTTTTGGTCGAGCGGTATTTGTCGTAGCTGATGGACTTCATGAAGGCACTCGCAATGAATTAACAGGAGGTCAGCGGATAATGGGGCGTGACTGGTTCTGATCTGCGAGATAGCGTAATTGCCGGAGCGCTTCTGGTGATTACCAAAGCCTGTAGGGAGTTTCTGAAAAACAGGTGAGTTTTTACGTGGAAAGTTGATAAGTGTTTCTATCGGCCTGAAATAGAATCAAGATGTATATAGTTAGAGAAAGTGTCTTGTTGAGCGTTTGTTAAACTATAAGTGGATTAGACGGCCCCGCTTGAACTACCGCCCATAAAAAAGGCCGCTGCAAACGCAGCGGCCAAAGAAGACGTTGGATCCAGGAGCTACAAATCAACGTCGATGTACACGGGGTGATGACTCGATACGTTCAAATCATCTGAAATCTGTCGCGAGCCGCGAGGGCAGGGCACCTTGCGTCGCTTTGTGCTTGCGGCTGTTTTCCCGAAAGCGCAGGGCAAGAATAAGTCTTTGCCGGCCAAGGAAAAATAGCGATCGCGAAGATGCACCGTTACGGTGGGTGCAACAGTCCTGCCTGCCAGCAGCGTAGACCATGTTTCTGGTTGATGCCGCCCCATCCAGTGTGTCTATGCCCCGCGTTGTTCCCCGTTCCAGGCAGGCATTCATCCTTTAGAGCGACACCACGAATACCTCCTTTGTGCGCTTATCGCTCCCGGCGTGCGGCAGTAGGGTGTGGCCTTCTGTCACTCACCGGGGAAGACGCATGACAAGAACAACAATGCGCGCCATCTTCACACCGCAGGCGCTGGCCGTTGCGGTGGCCTTGGGGTGCTGTGCCCAGGCGCAGGCTCTGTCATTCAACATTGGCGAAATCGAGGGCACGTTCGACTCTTCACTGTCGGTCGGGGCGAGCTGGGGCATGCGCGATGCCGATGATTCGCTGGTCGGCATCGTCAACGGCGGCAGCGGGCAGGCGTCGACCGGTGATGACGGGCGGCAGAATTTCGGCAAGGGTGAAACGTTCTCGAAGATCTTCAAGGGCATTCACGACCTTGAGCTCAAGTACGGCGACACCGGCGTATTCGTCCGTGGCAAGTACTGGTACGACTTCGAATTGAAGGACGAAGACCGGCCGTTCAAGCCGATCAGCGATCACAATCGCAAAGAGGGTTCCAAGTCGTCCGGTGGGCAGATCCTCGATGCCTTCGTCTATCACAACTACTCCATCGCCGATCTGCCGGGCACGGTGCGCGCTGGCAAGCAGGTGGTCAGCTGGGGTGAAAGCACCTTTATCGGCAACTCGATCAACAGCATCAACCCGGTCGACGTATCCGCCTTCCGCCGTCCCGGCGCGGAGATCAAGGAGGGCCTGATTCCGGTCAACATGCTGTTCGCCTCCCAAGGCCTGACGGACAAGTTGACGGTGGAAGGCTTCTATCAACTGGAGTGGGACCAGACCGTCGTCGATAACTGCGGCACCTTCTTCGGCGCCGACGTGGTGGCCGATGGTTGCGACAAGGGCTACACCGTGGCCAGCCCGGCCATTGCGCCCTTGCAGCCGATTGCCGCGGCATTTGGCCAAGGCTTTGAAGTCACCCGCGAAGGCGTGGTCGTGCCCCGTGGCGGCGACCGTGATGCCCGCGATTCGGGACAGTGGGGCACGGCGTTGCGCTGGCTGGGAGACGATACCGAATACGGTCTGTACTTCATGAACTATCACAGTCGCACGCCGAATGTCGGAACGACGACGGCCGGATTGTCGACGCTGGCGAGCCTTCCACGAATCGTCGCCACGGCCAATGCCATCGCCCCCGGCAGCGGTTCGGGACTGGCGCAAAGCGTGATGCTCGGTCGCGGCCAGTATTACCTTGAATACCCGGAAGACATTCGCCTGTATGGCGCGAGTTTCTCCACCACCTTACCCACTGGCACGGCGTGGACCGGCGAGATCAGCTATCGCCCCAACCTGCCCGTGCAGGTCAACAGCACCGACCTGACCCTGGCGATGCTCAATCCGATCGCCGGTGGTGCGGCGTCGCCGATCGCGACCTCACCCGGTGCCGACAACAAAGGCTACCGGCGCAAGGAAGTGACCCAGATCCAGAGCACCCTCACGCACTTCGTCGATCAGGTCGCGGGCGCGGATCGCCTGACCCTGGTGGGGGAAGCAGCCGTGGTTCGGGTCGGTGGCCTGGAGTCGCGCAGCAAGTTGCGCTATGGCCGCGACTCGGTGTACGGCCAATACGGTTTCGGCGGCGATACCGATGGTTTCGTCACGTCGACCTCCTGGGGTTACCGCGCCCGCGCCATCCTCGATTACAACAACGTCATCGCCGGGATCAATTTCCGCCCCAACCTGTCATGGTCCCACGATGTCGCCGGCTACGGCCCAAACGGGTTGTTCAATGAAGGAGCCAAGGCCGTCAGCCTCGGCGTGGACGCGGACTACCGCAACACCTACACCGCAAGCCTCAGTTACACCGACTTCTTCGGCGGTGACTACAACGTGCTCGAAGATCGCGATTTCGTCGCGTTGAGCTTTGGCGTGAACTTCTGACCTGGCTGAAAAAGGATGAATTCGATGCGCAAGATGATTCTGCAATTGGGCTCCGCCCTGGCCCTGAGTCTGCTGGCCGTCAACGTGATGGCGGCGGTATCGGCGGAAGAAGCGAACAAGCTCGGTACCAGCCTCACCCCGCTGGGCGCCGAGAAGGCCGGTAATGCCGCCGGAACGATTCCGGCGTGGACCGGCGGCCTCTCAAAAAATGCGGGCGCAGTGGACAGCAAGGGCTTCCTGGCCGACCCGTTCGCCAATGAAAAACCCTTGTTCATCATCACCGCGGCGACCGTGGAGCAGCACAAGGACAAGCTGTCCGATGGCCAGGTCGCGATGTTCAAACGCTACCCCGACACCTACAAAATCCCGGTTTATCCGAGCCATCGCACAGCGGCGTTGCCGCCCGAGGTCAACGAGGCGGCCAAGCGCAGCGCGCTGAATGTGATACCGACCAACGACGGCAACGGCCTGGCCAATTTCACTGGCAATCGTTACTACGCCTTTCCGATTCCGAAGAACGGGGTCGAGGTGATCTGGAACCACATCACCCGTTATCACGGCGGCAACCTGCGTCGCACCATCACCCAGGCAACGCCCCAGTCCAATGGCGATTTCACGGTCATTCGGTTCAAGGACGAAGTGGCGGTGCCGTCACTGCTGGGTGACCTGAAGCCAGGCAGCGATGAAAACGTCCTCAATTATTTCAAGCAGGAAGTCACCGCGCCGGCTCGCCTGGCGGGCAACGTGCTGCTGGTTCACGAAACCCTCGACCAGGTCCAGGAACCCCGCAAGGCCTGGATCTACAACGCCGGTCAACGCCGTGTCCGCCGTGCCCCCCAAGTGGCCTATGACGGCGTGGGCACCTCTTCCGACGGGTTGCGCACCACGGACAACTTCGACATGTTTTCCGGAGCGCCGGATCGCTATGACTGGAAGCTGATCGGCAAGAAAGAAATGTACATCCCGTACAACAGCTACAAGCTTGACTCGCCCGACCTCAAGTACACGGACGTGATCAAGGCCGGGCACATCAATCAGGACCTGACCCGCTATGAGCTGCATCGGGTCTGGGAGGTGGTCGCCACGGTCAAGCCCAATGAGCGGCATGTGTATGCCAAGCGTCACATGTACATCGACGAAGACACCTGGCAAGTGGCCCTGGCCGATCACTATGACGGTCGTGGCCAGCTCTGGCGGGTGGCCGAAGGGCACGCACAGTTCTACTACGATCATCAGGTCCCGGCCTACACGGTCGAAGCACTGTACGACCTGATTGCCGGTCGCTACATCGCCTTGGGAATGAAGAACGAAGAGAAACGCAGCTTCGAATTCAACATCGCTGCCAAAGCAGGGGACTACACGCCTGCGGCGTTGCGGAGTACAGGCGTGAGGTAAATTTCCTACAGGGTTTGCACATAAAGGTGACTTTGCGGTCACCTTTTTTATAGGGCTCGATAAGTGTGTTGAATACTTCTTCAATAAGCGCTCAACAGAGGGCTAGGGTGGCGCCACAAAAATAAAAAGGCGCACCACTATGACTGCCATGACGACGTGTCTGGACCGTCCTGGACACCTGCCCCGATTGTCTCCCCATCACTTGTATCGCGCGCGTCTGGTCAAGCCGCTGCTGGACTCGACGGCGCGGGTGAAATTGCTCTGTGCACCGGCCGGCAGTGGCAAGAGTGCGCTGCTCGTCGAGTGCATGCTCAACGCGCCTGCAGCCTCTCAGGTCCGCTGGCTGCCATTGGCGGGTGAGGCGCTCAGCGTGGATGGTTTTTGCCAGCGCCTGGCGCAGACGCTGGGGCTGGCAACGTCGGATGAGTCTGCATTGCTGGAGTACCTGGCTCGACTACCGACAACGACCTGGCTGTTTATCGATGACTACTGCCGTGTGCCTCACCCGGAACTGGACCTGTTGCTCGACCGGTTGCTGGCCGGCAGCAGCCCGATGATCACCTGGTGGCTCAGTGGGCGCAGACGTCCGCCGTGCAATTGGCCACGGCTCCTGCTGGGTGATGAACTGTACGATGCCGAGCCTGCCGCACTGGCGTTCAATCAGGATGAAATCGAAAAACTGTTGCATCACCTGGAACCGGGCCAGGCCGCGAAAGGGGCCGAGAGGATTTTCCGGGACAGTGGTGGCTGGTGCGCCGGGGTGCGGATAGCGCTGCTGCAAAAATGCGACTGGACACGCCACGACACGCCCAGCGGTCGACCGGATACCCTGCACGACTACCTGGAGCATGAGCTCTTTGCCCATCTGACACCGGAACTGGCCGAGGCCTGGCGCGTGCTGGCGCAGTTGCCACGTTTCAACGCCCGGCTCAGCGATCATCTGTTCGGCGCTGGCGAGGGTGCGCAATACTTGAGCACGTTGCAAGAGCTGGGCTGTTTCATCGAGCCCTGGCAAGATTCGACAGACTGGTGGCAGGTTTTCGCCCCCCTGAGCCGGTTGATGCGCGATGAACAATGGCCGGCAGGACGCTTCTGGCATCGTCGTACTTGTCAGTGGTTCGTCGCCGAACAGGATTGGAAGGCTGCGTTTGAACAGGCCTTGCTGGCGCAGGAGTTCGAGGTCGCCGTCAGTCTGTTGCAGCATTTCGATTTCGAGCAGCTGTTCGAAGAGCAGACCGTGGTATTGCTCCTGCATTTGCACGAGCAACGCGGCGAGGAACTGCTGTTCGGCTCGCCGCAACTGGTCGGGTTGATCACCGCGGCCTTGTTGTTCGCCGGACGCTTCGAGGAGGCGGGCGAGTGCATCGAACAGTTGTCCCGATTCGCGCCCCAGCCGTCGGCAGTCCTTCAACGGCAATTGATCGCGCGCTGGCAGGCTCAACAAGGCTGGCTCCTGCATTTGCAGGGGCGCATGCACGTGTCGCGGGCACACTTTCTCGAGGCGTTGGGCGAGCTCGACCACGAGTGTTGGCCTGCGCGCTTGATGTGCCTGTCCGGTTTGACCCAACAGGCCTTGCTGCGGGGCGAACTTGACGTCGCGCAGGCGCTCAACCGGGAAGCGTTGTGCCTCGCCCGGGCGCAAGGATCACTGGTATTCGAAGGGTTGCTGGAGCTTGATCACGCGCAGTTGCTCGAGCAACGCGGAGCGTCCGGCCGGGCCGATGACCTGCTCGCCCACATGCACAGCCTGCTCTGTCGGCAGCACTCGAATGCCGAACCCTTGTTGGGACGGATCGCCCTGCGTCGGGGCCGATTGAACTTGAGCCTGGGTCGGGAACAACAGGCGGCCATGCACTTCGAGTCCGGCCTGCAGATTTGCTTGTGTAGCCAGGACAAAAGAGCGCTGTATGGTTTTCTCGGGCTGGCCCAACTGGCGGCCAATCGCCTGGATTACGCCCAGGCTTTCGACCTGTTGCGCGACGCCGAACGGTTGATGCAGCAACGACGGATTCCTGAGTCGGTGTATCGCAGTGTCTTACTGCACACCAGTATCCATTTCTGGCTGCAACAAGGACGACCGCAACTGGCGCACCAGGCCCTGACCCGGGTGTTGCGTCACTACCACGGCCCCTGCGCACGCCAGGCTCCGCCCGCCACGCTGGAACTGATAGACGGCCTGGAGCTACTGCTGGTCTTGGCCGAGGTTTACCTGGGGCAGGCGCAAGTGCCACTGGAACGGCTCGAAGCCCAATTGCAACGGGCCCGTCAGCGGGGCATGTTGGCGCTGCAAGGGCAGCTGCATCTGGTCATGGCTGAAGTCGCCTGGCTTGACGGCGATCCGGACGTTGCGAGGCAATCACTGACGCAAGGATTGGCCCTGGTTGAGCGGTGCAACCTGCAACAGGCCCTGCGCGATTTGCGGTTGCGCCAGCCGCAGCTACCCGACGCTATCGGGCTGACCGAGTCGCGCGCTGAACAGAAGGCGCCGGGCGCAGCCCAAAACCAGTTGAGCCAGCGTGAAATCCAAGTGCTGCGGTTAGTGGCGCAGGGCAACTCCAATCAACAGATTGCCGATTTGTTGTTCATTTCCTTGCATACGGTCAAGACCCACGCACGACGCATCAACGGCAAATTGGGAGTGGAACGCAGGACGCAAGCCGTGGCCAAGGCGAAAGTGTTGGGCATTGTCATTTGACGTCCGAAGGGGCAGGCACCTTGTCATCCGGCTAACCCATGACAGTGGATGGTTCATAGCCCATCCGCCAACTGACGGCCCGTGTAGCCGCCAGTAGACGCTGCGCCGCCGGACCGTTTTCGTCGGCATGAAACAACGAGGTCGGGCCGACAATGGTGATTACTGCCGCCACGTGCCCGACCGCGTTGAACACCGGTGCCGACAATGCATCGACGCCAGGCATCAGCAAACCATGCACATGGTGCAGGCCGCGGTCGCGGATCTGCCCGCACAGCGCTTCATAGGCCTGATCATCGCTGAGGGGGTGAGCGCTGGCGGATTGCAGTTCCTGCTCGCGTAACTCCACGGTTTCGCGCTTGGGCAGGTAGGCGCCGAACACCAGCCCGGTGGATGAACTGAGCAGTGGCAATACCGAGCCCAATTGGGTTACCACGGTCACCGCGCGCACCGCCGGTTCGATGTGCACCACGGTCGCGCCCTGGTTACCCCACACCGCCACAAAACAGGTTTCGTTCAGGTCGTCGCGCAACTCGGCCAACGGCAGGGCGGCGACTTTCAGCACGTCCATACTGTTGAGTGCCGCCAACCCGACGCGCAAGGCTTCGCGGCCCAGCCCGTAATGGTTGGTCGCGGCATTCTGTTCGGCAAAGCCACTGGCGATCAGCGCCTGCAAATAGCGGTGGACCTTGCTCGCGGGCATTTGCACGTGCTCGGCCAGGCGTGACAACGAAGTCGAGGGCGACAGCTCGGCCAACGCCTTGAGGATGTCGGTGCCCACCTCGGCGGAGCGGACTTTCTGTTTACCGTTGCTTTCAGGCTTTTCCATGGAGGGGATCCCGGGACGAATGGGCGTCTTTATAGCTTGACGGTCAATACCAATCAAATTACGTTATGCGTAATCAGATTACGATAAAAACAACCCCGGCGTGCCATGATCGCTTTCATAGAGTGAAGGGCCATTGCCGACTCCCTGTTCAGGAGGCTCCATGAACTCCGATTCAAACGTCCAGGCGCTGGCCTATCAGTCAGGCTTTGGCAACGAATTCAGCAGTGAAGCATTGCCCGGTGCACTGCCTGTCGGTCAGAACTCCCCGCAGAAAGCACCTTACGGTCTCTACACCGAACTGTTCTCCGGCACCGCCTTCACCATGGCCCGCAGCGAAGCCCGGCGGACCTGGATGTACCGCATCCAGCCGTCGGCCAATCACCCGGCTTTCGTCAAGCTTGATCGGCAACTGGCCGGCGGCCCGCTGGGCGAAGTGACGCCCAATCGCCTGCGCTGGAATGCGCTGGATATGCCCGCCGAGCCGACCGATTTCATCGACGGCCTGGTGAGCATGGCGGCCAACGCCGGCGCGGATAAACCGGCGGGGATCAGCCTCTATCAGTACTGCGCCAATCGCTCCATGGAGCGCGTCTTCTTCAACGCCGACGGCGAACTGCTGTTGGTGCCGCAACAGGGCCGCCTGCGCATCGCCACCGAACTGGGCGTGTTGGAAGTGGCGCCGCTGGAAATTGCCGTATTGCCTCGCGGGCTGAAATTCCGCGTCGAACTGCTCGACCCGCAAGCGCGCGGTTACATCGCCGAGAACCATGGCGCGCCAATGCGCCTGCCGGACTTGGGCCCGATTGGCAGCAACGGCCTGGCCAATCCGCGGGATTTCCTGACTCCGGTGGCGGCCTACGAAAATCTGCAACAACCCACGACCCTGGTACAGAAATTCCTCGGCCAGTTGTGGGGCTGCGAGCTCAATCACTCGCCGTTGAACGTGGTCGCCTGGCATGGCAACAACGTGCCTTACAAATATGACCTGCGTCGCTTCAACACTATCGGCACGGTCAGCTTCGACCACCCGGACCCGTCGATCTTCACCGTGCTGACCTCGCCGACCAGCGTGCACGGCCTGGCCAACCTCGACTTCGTGATCTTTCCACCACGCTGGATGGTGGCCGAGAACACCTTCCGTCCGCCGTGGTTCCACCGCAACCTGATGAACGAATTCATGGGCCTGATCCAGGGCGAGTACGATGCCAAGGCCGAAGGTTTCGTGCCTGGCGGCGCGTCGCTGCACAGTTGCATGAGCGCTCACGGGCCAGACGGCGAGACCTGCACCAAAGCGATCAACGCCGAACTCAGACCCGCGAAAATCGACAACACCATGGCTTTCATGTTCGAGACCAGCCAAGTGCTGCGTCCGAGCCGCTTTGCTCTTGAATGCCCGCAATTGCAAGCTGACTACGATGCCTGCTGGGCCACTTTTCCCGCCACTTTCGACCCGACCCGGAGATAACCCATGACGCAAACTTCCATCACTCGCAGCTGGGTTGCTTCGGCCAACGATCATGCGGATTTTCCGCTGCAGAACCTGCCATTGGGCGTGTTCAGCGTGCAGGATTCAGCGCCGCGCAGTGGCGTGGCCATCGGCGACCATATCTTCGACCTGCAAGCGGCGCTCGAGGCCGGCCTGTTCGAGGGCGCGGCAAAAGCCGCCGTCGAAGCCACCCGTGGTGGTCAATTGAATGCCTTCTTCGAATTGGGCCGCGAGGCTCGGGTGGCCTTGCGTGAGCGTTTGATCGAACTGCTCAAGGAGGGCAGCACCCTGCATGGCAAGATCGAAGCCCAGGGCGCAAAACTGCTCCCGCTGGCCGCGAATTGCCAGATGCACCTGCCAGCGAAAATCAACGACTACACCGACTTCTACGTCGGCATCGAGCACGCCCAGAACGTGGGCAAACTGTTCCGCCCGGACAATCCGTTGCTGCCAAACTACAAGTACGTGCCTATCGGCTACCACGGCCGCGCCTCGACCATTCGCCCGTCGGGCACCGACGTGCGCCGTCCGAAAGGCCAGACACTGCCGGCCGGCCAGACCGAGCCGACGTTTGGTCCGTGCGCACGCCTGGACTATGAACTGGAACTGGGCATCTGGGTCGGCCAGGGCAATGACATGGGCGACGCCATCGCCATCGGCGACGCTGCCGATCACATCGCCGGTTTCTGCCTGCTCAACGACTGGTCGGCGCGCGACATCCAGGCCTGGGAATACCAGCCGCTGGGGCCGTTCCTGTCGAAGAGCTTCATCACCAGCATTTCACCGTGGGTCGTGACCGCCGAAGCGCTGGAGCCGTTCCGCCGCGCCCAGCCTGCCCGCCCGCAAGGCGATCCGCAGCCGCTGCCGTACCTGTTTGATAAGCGTGATCAGGCCGCCGGTGCTTTTGACATCGAGCTGGAAGTGCTCTTGCTGACCGAAGCGATGCGCGAACAGAACCTGCCTGCCCATCGCCTGACCCTGAGCAACTCGAAACACATGTACTGGACCGTGGCGCAAATGGTCGCGCACCACAGCGTCAATGGCTGCCAGTTGCAGGCCGGCGACCTGTTCGGTTCAGGCACCTTGTCGGGCCCGGAAAGCGGTCAGTTCGGCAGTCTGCTGGAGATCACCGAGGGCGGTAAGAAGCCGATCGAACTGGCATCGGGCGAGGTGCGCAAATTCCTCGAGGATGGCGATGAAATCATCCTGCGTGGCCGTTGCAGCCGCGAAGGGTTTGCGTCCATCGGTTTCGGTGAATGCCGCGGCAAAGTCGTGCCGGCGCGTTAAGAGGAGCAGGTCATGGAGCTCTATACCTACTACCGCTCGACCTCGTCCTATCGGGTGCGGATTGCATTGGCGTTGAAGGAGCTGGATTACCAGGCGCTGCCGGTCAACTTGATCGCGGCGCAAGGTGGCGAGCATCGGCAGCCGCCCTATCTTGCCATCAACCCGCAAGGTCGAGTGCCGGCCTTGCGCACCGATGAAGGCGAGCTGTTGATTCAGTCACCGGCGATCATCGAATACCTGGAGGAGCGTTATCCACAGGTGCCGCTGCTTTCCAGGGACCTCGCTGCTCGCGCCCGTGAGCGCGGTGTGGCGGCGGTGATTGGCTGCGATGTGCATCCACTGCACAACGTCAGCGTGCTCAACCGGTTGCGCCAGCTGGGTCACGATGAACCGCAGGTCATGGAGTGGATCGGGCACTGGATCAGCCAGGGCCTGGCGACTGTGGAACAGTTGATTGGGGATGAGGGTTATTGCTTCGGGCCTGAGCCAGGTTTGGCGGATGTCTACCTGATTCCGCAGTTGTACGCGGCTGAGCGTTTCAGTATCTCCCTTGAGGCGTATCCGCGGATTCGTCGGGTGGCGGCGTTGGCGGCGGCGCATCCGGCATTCATCAAGGCGCATCCGGCGAATCAGCCAGACACACCTTGATAACAGCAGGCTGCGATCTTTTTGCTGTCAATGAACGATGGAATTGGGCGGCAAATGCCCCAGCCGCTCAGTCAGGCGAATCCGCTGGATCGGATCGTCGCTGAGCAGCAGGGCATGCTCCAGGTCGAAGCGTTCGGCATTCGGGCAGTCCAGCCGTTGGTAAAGGCTGGCCCGGGCCAGATAGTCGGAGGCGCTGGCATTGCCCAGTTCCAGCACGCGTTCGGCGTCGATCAGCGCGCCAATGTAATCGTCGTGGGAAAGATGCAGCTGGCGCAGGTTGCGTGACAGGCGTTGGAGCATTTGCGCCGGATCGGCGGTGACCAGGTGTTCAGCATTGAGCTTCATGTTCGGGCCGTACTGGCGATGCAGCAACTCCCGACAATCGTTGGGGTACAGGCGCCGGCCACCGCAAGGGTCGAGCAGATGATCGGCGCCTGGCACCCGCAGCAGGAAATGCCCCGGGAAGTTGACACCGACCAGGGGAATCTCCAGGCCTCGGGCTAGTTCCAAGGCTATCAGCCCCAGTGACAGCGGCTGCCCGCGGCGATGTTCCAGGACTTTATCGAGCAATGCCACTTGCGGTCGCAAGGGGGCGAAGTCGTCCTGGGCGAACCCCAGCTCGACCATGCGCCTGAGCAACGGTTGCGCCAACTCGCTCACGGGCAGCATCGGCAAACCACCACTGACCCGCTGTTGCAGCTCCTTGAAGTCCGCCATTACCGCTTCGGGGTTTACCTGCTTGTCGTGTTCGACGGCAATCCACAGCGCCGCCTCGAACAGCGCAGGCGGTGATCGTTGCAGGCAGGCGAAAAACGATTGGCGCGGCGTCATCGGAATCTCCGGGCTATGCCTCGTTTTAGACCGGTCTTTGCCATCCGTCCAGTACCGCACGGGAGCAATTGCGGTTATTTCCTAAAGCTTTTATGGCGCCGTTGCTTATTCCGGTGCGCTTCTGCAATTTTTGGGCGCAAGCCTATACTGGCGACTACAAGAAGTGATTCGGGAGCCCTACGATGTTCGCTCTCATGCAAAGCACTCGCCTTGAATCGCTGCATCTGAGCGTCGACCCGGCCACCGGGTTGAAGGCGGTCATTGCCATTCATAACAGCCGTTTGGGGCCTGCTCTGGGCGGTTGCCGTTACCTGGCGTATCCGAGCGACGAGTCGGCCGTCGAGGATGCGGTGCGCCTTGCCCAAGGCATGAGCTACAAAGCGGCCTTGGCCGGCCTGGCCCAGGGCGGCGGTGTGGCGGTGATCATTCGCCCCGTCCACGTGGCCAATCGCGCTGCGCTGTTTGAAGCTTTCGGACGCTGTATCAATCAGCTCGACGGGCGCTACATCACCGCCATCGACAGTGGCACCTCGGTGGCGGACATGGATTGCATCGCCCAACAGACCCAGCACGTCACCAGCACCACGTCGGCGGGCGATCCTGCACCTCACGCGGCGATGGGCGTGTTTACCGGAATTCGTGCCACGGCGATGGCCCGGTTGGGCAGCGATAACCTCGAAGGCTTGCGCGTCGCCATTCAAGGCCTGGGCAACGTCGGTTTTGCCCTGGCCGAACAGCTGCACGCCGCCGGTGCCGAGCTGCTGGTCAGCGACATCGACCACGGCAAGGTCCAGCTCGCGATGGAGCAGCTCGGCGCCCATCCGATTGCCAACGACGCGTTGCTCAGCACGCCTTGCGACATTCTTGCGCCGTGCGGTCTGGGCGGGGTGCTGAACAGCCACAGCGTAACGCAACTACGCTGCTCGGCAGTGGCCGGGTCGGCGAACAACCAGCTGACCCATCTGGACGTCGCCGATCAGCTCGAACGACGGGGCATCCTGTATGCGCCGGATTACGTGATCAATGCCGGTGGATTGATCTATGTTTCGCTCAAGCATCGTGGCGAAGAGCTGGGGACCATCACTGCGCACCTGTCGAAAATCAGCTCGCGCCTCACCGAAGTCTTCGCCCATGCCCAGGCGGAAAAACGCTCACCGGCCCGAGTGGCGGACGAGCTGGCGGAGAAAGTGCTTTACCGATAGACGATCAAAAGATCGCAGCCTGCGGCAGCGCCTACAAAGGCTGCGATCTTTTGATTTTCACAAATGAAAAAGGCCCTGTGTCCATCGGACTCAGGGCCTATTCAATTCTGGCGCCGCTTACTTCGCTGTTTTCGCAGCCTTGGCAGGCTTGGGCGGGGCAACCGGTTCTGCGCTTTGCTCTTTATTGGCCGCAGGCGTTTCAACAGCTGCAGGTGCTTTCACCGGCTCTTCGACTTCCGCTGGCGCTGTGAGCAGTTCGGACAAGGCGTCCGGCTGGCTCTTGAATGCCTTGGCGAACACATCGCGGTTCTTCGCCATGTAGATCCCGGCTTCTTCCACTTGCTGTTCGGTCAGGGACGGAACAGCTTTTTGCAACACTTCAGCCAGCAACTCGGCCAGTTCGAGCATCTTGTCATGACGGTCAGCTTCGGCTTTATCCATGAACAAGCGCTCCAGATCTCGGCTGCTGCGGTATACCACTTCGACGGCCATTCACCACCTCATATGCCTTCACATTGGTCAGTCTGATTCGACTACTGTATCTATATACAGCAAAGGATAAGCGAATCCCCGGGGTTTGGGTAGTGGCTTTTTAATGTAGGCCGGTTTCGAGATTTGTCAGGCCTCAGCTAAAGGTAGCTGCGACCAAACGCCACGGAGCAGAATCTACGGCGGCTCGCCATCATGATCGTGGCCTTGTTTCTGCATGCAGAACAAACGTCACGTCCAACCTGCATTATCCGGTCGAGCCGACCTAAGGAAGCATCATCGTGAAAATCAACTGGGCCGAAAAACTGCGGCAGAATGTCCATGAGCTGGCCGAGTCGCTGGGTAACCTGTTCGTCGAAACCTTCCATTACCTGGCGTTGTTTGCCATTGGTGCGGTGACTGCGTGGGCAGCGGTGATGGAGTTTCTCGGGATGCTCGAGCAGGGTCATATCAAGATCGACGATATCCTGCTGCTGTTCATCTATCTGGAACTGGGGGCGATGGTCGGGATTTACTTCAAGACCAACCACATGCCGGTGCGTTTCCTGATCTACGTCGCCATCACGGCGCTCACGCGGCTGCTGATTTCCAATGTTTCCCATCACAATCCACCGGACCTGGGGATCATTTACCTGTGCGGCGGAATTCTGCTGCTGGCGTTTGCGATCCTGGTGGTGCGCTATGCCTCATCGCAATTTCCGTCGGTGAAGATCGAGCACCCGCACCGTAAGACCGGTGCGGGCTCGGGTGAGCATCCGGAGGTGGAGAAGGGCGAGATTTAAAGCCTGATGGCCGGGCACGGGCGGTTTTTCACAGGAGGGGGTGGCAGAGGGCCCGTGCCGCCATCGGTCATGGCTTCGAGGATGGCCACCGCGCTGTGGCCCTGCTCGATGGCAATGCCGAACTGGATGCTTTGCACCAGGCGTTTGAGGCGTTGGGGATCGTTGCGTTGTTCGGCACTGATCATGCGTTTTGCCACTACGCGGCCACTGTTGGACAGGGTCAGCATGATGCTGCCGTCCAGACCCTGAATGCTCAGGTTGATCTGATAGTGCGCCGCAAAGGCATCGGTAATGAGCTGAAAAGGGTTGTCCATGATGCGTCACCGCTTGATTGAACGTGCAGTTGTTGACCGGCCATGATCGGGTTGGTTCGCAACGCCGGACCATCGGCCATTCTCGTCAATATCGCCATCAATGTTCCAAGCGGGATATAGCAAGGGGCATGCCGAAAGATTGTCGGACAGCAAACGCGGCAAAAACAAGGCGGGCACTGTGGCCCACCTTGTTGTTGCCTGCCCGTTTCAGGGCACTGACTGCCCGCATGCCACCAAACCGGTCAGCATTCCACCCAGTTCACGGCCAGACCGCCACGTGATGTCTCTTTGTACTTGTCGTGCATGTCGGCGCCGGTGTCGCGCATGGTGCGGATTACCCGATCCAGGGAAATGAAGTGTTTGCCATCGCCGCGCAGGGCCATCTGCGTAGCGTTGATGGCCTTGACCGCGGCAATCGCGTTGCGCTCGATGCACGGCACCTGGACCAGCCCACCGACCGGGTCGCAGGTCAGGCCGAGGTTGTGTTCCAGGCCGATTTCGGCGGCGTTTTCCAGTTGCTCCGGCGTGGCGCCGAGCACTTCTGCCAGACCGGCGGCGGCCATGGCGCAGGCTGAGCCGACCTCGCCCTGGCAGCCGACTTCGGCGCCGGAGATCGAGGCGTTTTTCTTGCAGAGAATGCCGACGGCGGCAGCGCCCAGGAAGAACGCCACGACGTCATCGTCCGACGCGTCAGGGTTGAACTTCATGTAGTAGTGCAGGACCGCCGGAATGATTCCCGCTGCACCGTTGGTCGGCGCCGTGACCATGCGCCCACCGGCGGCGTTTTCTTCGTTCACGGCGAGGGCGAACAGGTTCACCCATTCCATGGCCGACAGGGTCGAAGTGATGACGTTCGGCTTGCCGATTTCCAACAGGCTTCGGTGCAATTTCGCCGCGCGTCGCGGCACATTCAGCCCGCCAGGGAGGATGCCTTCGTGCACCAGCCCCTGCTCGACGCATTCGCGCATCACCGACCAGATGTGCAGCAGGCCCTGGCGGATCTCCTCGTCACTGCGCCAGGCCCGTTCGTTGGCCATCATCAATTCGCCAACCCGCAGGCCGTGCTGGTTGCAGAGCTTGAGCAGTTCGGCGGCGCTGGAGAAGTCGTACGGCAGCACCACGTCGCTGGCAGGCGCCACACCGGATTCGGCCTCTGCTGCCTCGATGATGAAACCGCCGCCGATCGAGTAGTACGTTTGCTCGAACAGCTCGCCCGTCTCGCCAAACGCTGTCAGGGACATGGCATTGGGATGGTAGGGCAGACTCTCGTCGAGCAGCAGCAGATCGCGGGACCAGTTGAACGCGATAGTCGCCTGGCCTGCCAGGGACAGCTCGCCGGTTTCCCGCAGGGTGTGGATGCGGCTGTCGATGGTGGTGGGATCGATACGGTCCGGCCATTCGCCCATCAGGCCCATGACACAGGCGCGGTCGGTGGCGTGACCGACGCCGGTCGCCGAGAGGGAACCGTAGAGGCGAATCTCCACGCGCCGCACATCGCTCAATAAAGCCTGATCGACCAGCGCCTGGGCGAAGGTCGCCGCGGCCCGCATCGGACCGACTGTATGGGAGCTGGACGGGCCGATGCCGACTTTGAAGAGATCGAAAACACTGATAGCCATGCTAAAGCCTATTCCTGTAATGGAGGATGAATCGCTGCCATTTCTGTAGGACAAGCGCAATTTCAGCGATACTGCCTGCCTCGGTCTTGAGTGACCAACGAAACTTCCTAAGAGAGCCTTTAGCAGGACTAAACGATGAGCCGTCAATTACACGCCCAGACATACGTTTGGCTGCAGGTGTTTTCCTGTGCCGCACGGCACTTGTCGTTCACCCGTTGCGCCGAAGAGCTGCACATCACCCCAGGGGCGGTCAGCCAGCAGATTCGGCAACTGGAGGAGCGCCTGGGTTTTCGTCTGTTTCACCGGCGTGCCCGGGGCGTGGAGCTGAGCGCCGAAGGCCAGCGCCTGGCCATTACGGTCAACGAGGCCTACGGCAGCATCGATGCGGAGTTGCGCCGGCTGGACGCGGGCATGATCAGCGGCACGCTGCGAGTGCGTTCGATCCCTTCCTTCCTGAGCAAATGGCTCACGCCGCGACTGCCGCGCTTGCAGCAGCGGTTTCCGGACATTCAGCTGCGCCTGGTGGCCGAGGACAGCAGCGTGCCGTTGCATGAAGGTGATTTCGACCTGGCCATCGACCTCAACGACGGCAGCTACCCGGGCCTGTTATCCACAGCCCTGCTCGACGAGCAGATTTTCCCGGTCTGTGCCCCCGGCCTGTTGCGCGGTCGCCCACCGCTGCATGGCCCGGCGGACCTGCTGCATTTTCCGCTGTTGCATGACATCACCGCCTGGCGCGGCAGCTACGAATATGCGGAGTGGGAGTTCTATCTCGATGCCATTGGCTTTGAGGGGGCGGATGTGCGGCGCGGGCATACCTTCAATCGCAATCACCTGACCATCGAAGCGGCCATTGCCGGGATGGGCGTGGCGATCGCGCGACGTACGCTGCTCAACGACGAGCTGGAACGGGGCGCATTGATCGTGCCGTTCGGCCTGGCGGTGCCTAATCACAAGCGCTACATGGTGCTCTATGCGCCGGGGGCATTGAGCCATCCGGGCGTGCGTGCGGTGCATGACTGGCTGGTGGAGGAGGCGGGGATTTTTCGCGGCTTGCACCCGCTGTCGGAGGGGCAGATGTGAGTAATTATCAGATAAGAGCGGGGCGACCCAACTCCCGACCTTAACAGCGCTTTTGCCGGTTGTCCGGCTTTTTTTGCGAATAGATATTTATCTTTTTTTAGGGGTTGAATTGTTCATCGTACAGACCGATTGTGTAACCAAGAGGTCACGGTGATGACGCCCAAGGGCTTAGCTGACCGGCCTCTCGCGAGCTAGCTGAAATAAGGGATGAACTATGCAAATCCAAGTCAATAGCGATAACCATATTCAAGGCAGTAAACGACTGGAGGAGTGGGTACGTACTACCATTGAGAGCACGCTCGAACGCTACGAAGAGGACCTGACACGCGTCGAGGTTCACCTGCGGGACGAGAACGGCGACAAGCCTGGTCCCCACGATATGCGCTGCCAGCTGGAAGCGCGGCCAAAAGGCCACCAACCGATTTCTGTCACCCATAAAGCTGCCAGCCTGGAACTGGCGATCGACGGAGCCGCCGAGAAACTCGAGCATGCGCTGGAACACCTGTTCGGCAAATTGCGAGGCAAACCACGAGCCGCTGTGGTGCCGTTCGAGCGCAGGGCTCACGCCGATGTGCTACTGGAAGAAGAGTTTCTTGAAAACGAACAGGCTGCGCAAAACGGCTGACGCCTGATTCACTTTTTACCTTCCCACAGAAAACGGGCCTGCATTGCAGGCCCGTTTTGCTTTTAAAGCCCTCTCATTGGAACCCGATCTCATCCGATAGCTTTGCGTATGAGAATATTTATCATTAGTATTGCACCTTGCTGGCCCCGTGACGTTCATGCGGCTTCACATTGACGCTGGCCGGTTTGAGCCTGTTGGCCAGCCCGATTGCCGCCATGGCGCAGTACTGAGCGATGACTTCCCCTGAATCTGACGATATCCAGCACGCCGAACCACGCGGCGACCGAGCGCACTTTCTCCAGGTGTTTCTTTCCCAGCGTTCGCAGATGGAAGCGCTGGTAAACCGTCGCGTCGGTTGCCGGGCAACGGCGGCGGACCTGGTGCAGGATTTGTTCCTGCGGTTCTGGCGCCGCCCTCTGGTGCAAGTGGAAGAACTCAGCACCTACCTGTTGCGCTGCGCCGGCAACATCGCCATCGACCACCTGCGCAGTGAAGGCACGCGGGTGCGGGCCAACGAAGGCTTGATGGCGGAGCCGGCGCTTAGCGTCGGTAGCGAGCCACAAGCGGCGCTGGAGGCGGGCAACGATCTGCGCCACGTCGAAGCGGCGTTGCGCGCGTTGCCCGAGCGCACGCGGCAGATCTTCCTGCTCAACCGCATCCATGGCCGCAAATACGCCGAGATCGCCAAGGCCATGGGCCTGTCTCAAAGTGCCGTGGAAAAACATATGATGCGCGCGCTCGAGGCCTGCAAGGCCAGCCTGCGGGAGCCCGACGCGCGCACGCCAGGGAAAGCACAGTGAATAGTATCGAACGCGTCATGCCGACGCCCGCTCAGGAACAGCAGGCGCTGGCCTGGCTGAGCCTGTTGCATGACCAGCCCAGCAGCGCTGACCAGGCCACCTTCAGCCAGTGGTTGCAGGCCGACCCGGCCCATGCCGAGGCTTACGCCCGTGCGCAAGTGCTGTGGGAGTTGAGCGAAGTGCCGGCGCGCGCACTTGCTGATGAGGACGCGCTGGCGCTGCAGGGTTATCTCAACGCGATGAATCGCTCACGCCGCAGCAGCGTCGGGCGTTGGTCCGGTGCGCTGGCCATGGCGGCTTGCCTGCTGCTGATGATCAGCCTCGGCAGCGGCTGGCAGCCTGCGCGCTGGTTCGATGACCTGGGCGCCGATTATGTCTCGGCACCGGGGCAAATCCGCACCGTCACCCTGGCTGACCAATCGCAGGTCACCCTGGATGCCGACAGTGCGATTGCCGTGGATTTCAGCCGTGGCGAGCGGCACGTGCAGGTGCGTCGCGGCGCCGGATTTTTCAGCGTGACCCATAACGGCGAACCCTTTGTGGTCGACGCCGAGAAGGGCCAGGCGCGGGTGCTCGGCACCCAGTTCGAGGTGCGCCTGCAACCCCATGGGGCGCAGGTGACGGTCTTGTCTGGACGGGTTGGCGTGAAGGCGGACAAGAATGCGGATCAGCAAATCCTCACGGCCGGCCAGCAAGTGGCCTATGGCGAAGGCACGGCGCAAAAGCTCCACGCGGTGGACAGCCAAGCGCAGTTGGCGTGGCGCCAGGGGTGGCTCAATTACTACAAGGCGACAGTCGCCGATGTGGTGGAGGATCTGCGCAGGTATTACCCGGGGCGAATCGTGTTGCTCAACGATGAGTTGGCCCGGCGCAAGGTCAGTGGCAGCTTTGCGAGCAAGGACCCGCAGGCGGTGTTGAGTTCGTTACAGGGCGTGTTGGGCTTTGAGCAGCATCAGGTTCTGGGACGTCTGATCATTTTGCGCTGAGAGACATCAGGAAAATATTTTCAACTTTCTGCTGAGGTAAACCCGAACGCCATTCGTGTAGTGACTGAAACTGCGAGTCATTCGCATCCGTTGCGGTTCTACACAGGTCATGAGTCATGAAGTCCAGGGCAATATCGGGTTCGGTCAAACAGTGGTTGGGTGTCTCTGCGTTGAGCTTCGCGGCGTTGGCGCTGCTGCCGCTGAATGGGGCGATGGCTGCGCAGGCCAGCCCCGGGCAAAGTTCGCTGTTCAGCTTTTCGATGGTCGCCAAACCACTGCCCCAGGCCCTGAGCGACTTCAGTCACGTCACCGGCATCAGCGTGGTCTACACCGATGAAGCGCCCTATGCCCTGAATGCTCCGGCAGTCGACGGCCAGTTGAGCGCCGAACAGGCCCTGCAGCGCTTGCTCAGCGGTTCTGGCTTGACCTTCCGCCGCATCGATGGCCACACCATGGCCCTGGAGCCCCTACCGACCGAGGGCGCGTTGAACCTGGGCGCCACCACCATCACCTCGCAGATGGATCAGTCCACCAGTTACCAGCCGCCGCCCATCAGCTCGGTGATGCGCGCCTCGACGCCGCTCCAGGAAATTCCCCAGACGGTCAACGTCGTCCCGGCACAGGTCATTCGCGACCAGGCGCCGCGCAATCTCGATGATGCGCTGGCGAACGTCAGCGGCATCACCCAGGGCAACACGCTGGGCAGTACCCAGGATTCGGTGATGACCCGCGGTTTCGGCGATAACCGCAACGGCTCGATCATGCGCGACGGCATGCCGGTGGTACAGGGGCGAGGCATGAACGCGACGGTCGACCGGGTCGAAGTGCTCAAGGGGCCGGCCTCGTTGCTCTACGGCATTCAGGACCCGGGCGGGGTGGTGAACATGGTCAGCAAGCAGCCCGAGCTCGATCCGTACAACGCCCTGACCCTGCGTGGCTCGACCTATGGCGAAGGCAAGAACGGCAGCGGCGGTACCTTTGACAGCACGGGCGCCCTGGGCGATTCCGGGTTCGCCTACCGTATGGTGCTGGACCACGAAGACGAAGATTACTGGCGTAACTACGGTGTGCATCGCGAAAGCCTGGTGGCGCCGTCGCTGGCCTGGTTCGGTGAAAGCACCCAGCTGCTGTTCGCCTATGAACACCGGGAATTCCTCACCCCGTTCGACCGTGGCACGGTGATCGATCCGCGGGACAACCATCCGCTGGACATCTCCCGGGAGCGTCGGCTCGACGAACCGTTCAACAACATGGAAGGGCGCTCCGACCTGTATCGCTTCAAGGCCGACCACGACCTCAACGACAACTGGAAAGCCCATTTTGGCTACAGCTGGAATCGCGAAACCTATGACGCCAGCCAAGTACGCGTGACCGCCATCGACACCCGCGACGGCACGCTGACGCGCAGCATGGACGGCACGCAGAATGCTATCAGCACCGACCGTTTCACCACCGCCAGCCTCGAAGGCCAGGTCGATGTCGGCGGCATGCAACATGACCTGGTGCTGGGGATCGATGACGAATACCGCAAGATCTACCGCGCCGACCTGATCCGGCAAAAGAGCCTGACCACCTTCAGCTACCTCGACCCGGTGTACGGCCGCGAAGTGCCAGGCACTACGGTCAGCCCCGCCGACAGTGCCCAGACCGACATACTGCGCAGCGATTCGGTGTTCATGCAGGACTCGATTCACCTCAACCACCAATGGATCCTGGTGGCTGGCGCACGTTTCCAGGAATACGACCAGTACGCCGGCAAGGGCGAGCCGTTCAAGGCCAACACCGACAGCAACGGGCAGAAATGGGTGCCGCGCGCCGGACTGGTCTACCGCTACACCGATGAGCTGTCGTTCTATGGCAGCTACACCGAATCGTTCAAGCCCAACTCGACCATTGCGCCATTGAGCGGCAGCAGCACGGTGCTCGACGGCAGCATTGCGCCGGAAGAAGCCAAGTCGTGGGAAGTGGGGGCCAGGCTGGAAATGCCGGGCCGCGTAACGGGCAACATTGCGCTGTTCGATATCAAGAAGCGCAACGTCCTGGTGGCCAATTCCGAAGGCCCGGTGACCCTCTACAGCGCGGCGGGTGAGGTGCGTTCCCGTGGCCTGGAGGTGGATTTGAGCGGCCAGCTCAGCGACCGCTGGAGCATGATCGGCAGCTACGCCTACACCGATGCCGAAGTGACCGAAGACCCGGTCTACAAGGGCAAGCAGTTGCAGAACGTGGCCAAAAACAGCGGCTCGCTGTCGGCGGTGTACGATTTCGGCCATGTCATCGGCGGCGATCAGCTGCGGGTTGGCGCTGGCGCGCGTTATGTCGGGGAGCGAGCGGGCAATGCCGTGAATGATTTCGACCTGCCGAGCTATACCGTCGCCGATGCCTTTGCCACCTACGACACCCAGCTCGACGGGCAGCGGGTCAAATTTCAGCTCAACGTGAAGAACCTGTTGGACCGCACCTACTACACCTCGGCGGCAAGCCGGTTCTTTGTGTCGATGGGGGATTCGCGGCAGGTGACGTTGTCGAGCACCCTGGAGTTCTGATCAAAGACTCTGTCCTGTGGGAGCGAGCCTGTTCGCGATGGCGGCCTGACAGGCACCGCAAATCCTGATGTCAGCGCAAAAACGCCTGTCGATACTCCCCGGGCGTCCCACCCAGGGCCTGGCGAAACCGGTTGGTAAAGTGACTGGCACTGGCGAACCCGCAGGCCAGGGCAATCTCGCCCAAGGGTTGCGATGTCGAGCGCAGCAACTCCCGCGCCCGGTTCAGGCGTCGCGCCAGTACATACTGATGGGGCGGCAAGCCGAAACTCTCACGGAACATCCGCGCAAAGTGGTATTCCGACAGTGCGCACAGTGCCGCCAATTGTCCCAGGCTGATGGCTTCGGCCAACTGGCTGTCGATGAACTCCACCAGACGCCGGCGCTGATGCGCGGCCAGGCCGCCCTTGAGGCGCAGGCCGGGGCGCAGGCTGACCTGGCTGAACAGGGCGTGGGCGAGCATTTCATGGGCCAGGCTGCTGGTGAGCAGACGCTCTCCCGGTTCGTCCCAATTTAGGCTGATCAACTGCCGAAAGCGCAGCGCCTGTTGCGGGTCATCCAGAAACGTTTGCTCGCGCAACTGCAATTGCCTTGGTTCGCGGTCGAGCAGGGTGACACAGCCAAGGGCAAATTGTTCGGGGCTGAAATACAGGTGCGCCAGGCGAATGTCGCCATTGATCACCCAGCCTGACTGATGGTCGGCCGGCAGGATGCACAGCTTGTCCGGGCCGCCTTTGGTGCCGGGCTGGTCGCGCCGGAAGGTCCCGGTGCCGCCGGCGATGTAGCAGGAAAGCGTGTGGTGGCTCGGTGCTTCGTAGTCCTGGGCATCGTGGTGGTTGTTCCACAAGGCTGCAGCCAAGCCGTCACCGAGCTCGGCGCTGTGCTCCAGGCGAGCATTGGGCGAGCGGTTGAGGGCTTGAAAGACTTGCAGGGTTTCCAGTGCGGGCATGATCGTTTCTCTCCAACGCCTTGCATCCTACTCCGTGGGCGTCCACCTGCCAGCCCGTCGCCAGACAAAAGCGCAAGATTATGCAAGTGCGATGTAGCGCGGCGCAGGACACTGGGCACCTACCGAGGAGCCATTGCCATGAACCTGTCGTTGTACCTGCTGACTGTGCTGGTCTGGGGCACCACCTGGATTGCCCTGAAATGGCAACTGGGCGTGGTGGCGATTCCCGTGTCCATTGTCTATCGCTTTGGCCTGGCGGCGTTGGTGCTGTTCGCGATCCTCCTGCTCAGCCGACGCCTGCAAGTGATGAACCGTCGCGGGCATCTGATTTGCCTGGCCCAGGGCTTGTGCCTGTTCTGTGTCAACTTCATGTGTTTCCTGACCGCCAGCCAGTGGATCCCCAGCGGCCTGGTCGCCGTGGTGTTTTCCACGGCCACGTTGTGGAATGCGCTGAATGCGCGGGTGTTCTTCTGCCAGAAAATTGCCCGTAACGTGCTGATGGGCGGCGCGCTGGGCTTGCTCGGCCTTGGCCTGTTGTTCTGGCCCGAGCTGGTCGGGCACACCGCCAGTCCGCAGACCTTGCTCGGCCTGGGCCTGGCCTTGTGCGGCACCTTGTGTTTCTCGGCGGGGAACATGTTGTCGAGCCTGCAGCAAAAGGCCGGGCTCAAGCCGCTGACGACCAATGCCTGGGGCATGGCCTACGGCGCGGCGATGTTGTTGGTGTGGTGCCTGGTCAAGGGCGTTCCATTCGACATGGAATGGAGCGCACGCTACATCGGTTCGCTGTTGTACCTGGTAATCCCCGGATCGGTCATTGGTTTCACGGCCTACCTGACGCTGGTCGGGCGCATGGGCCCCGAACGCGCAGCCTATTGCACCGTCCTGTTTCCGGTGGTGGCGCTGAACGTCTCGGCAGTTGCCGAGGGCTACCAATGGACTCCCCCGGCGTTGATGGGCCTGGTGATGGTCATGCTGGGCAACGTGCTGGTGTTTCGCAAACCCAGGGTTAGCGCCAAACCGGTGGCGGGGAAGCTGGCCTGAGCAGCAGGTTGCTCAGTCGTCTTTTGCGGCGGTGAGATAGATCAAGCCGAGAAACATGTATTCAATGTTTCTTTGTGCCCAATCATTGGCATTTCGTTGAGCAGAGTACTCCATGTCAAACCACTCATTGAGTATGATGACGTATAAAATTTGATAAACAATAATGCCTGTTGCGAGCCCCGCTATCGCGAATTTTTTTGCATTGTGAAACTCTTTACGTGGTGCATCGACTTTTCGATAGAGCAAATAAGCTCCCACCAGGCAGCTGAGAGTGTAAATGGTCTCCAGGGAAATAATCGCCCAGTAAAAGCGATGATGAAACATGGTGGAGTGGATTGCCCTGTAGCGCCGGGAGTCGTTGCCCTCGGTGTTGCTCATGCTGATGATGCGCCCGATATAGTCGGCGTATGCCGCATAGTCGGTGACATTGTTAACGAGTGTCACCAGTCCGAATAATGCCGCTGTAAAGACAATCAGTACTTTGCTCCGCCTTATCACGCAGGCGGTGGTGAATTTATTCATGGGGGTATTCTCCGAGTGCATATTGGGTGCTCTTGTAATTGCTCGGAGTTTATAGCTGTTCAGGTGAATTCAGAGGGAGACTGCATTGCAAGTTGTGTCGTCTCTTCTTTCTCAATTGCAAGTAAGCGGGTGGTTTAAAGTTGTGGGAAGTGGCACGTCCAGCCAGACGTGCCATTGTTCAGTCAGCCTTTCCATACCTGAGGGTTGACCAAGTCTTGTGGGCGCTCACCCAGCAAGGCACTGCGCAGGTTCGCAAGGGCACGGTTGGCCATGGCGTCGCGGGTTTCATGGGTGGCCGAGCCGATATGCGGCAAGGTCACGGCGTTTTTCAATTGAAACAGGGGTGATTCAGCCAGCGGTTCTTTTTCGTACACATCCAGCCCGGCGCCTCGGATGCGGTTGTTTTGCAGTGCCTCGATCAGTGCCGGCTCGTCGACCACCGGACCACGGGAAATGTTCACCAGGATGGCGCTTGGCTTCATCAGTGCCAATTCGCGATGGCTGATCAGGTGCCTGGTTTTCTCGCTGAGCGGGACCACAAGGACGACGAAGTCGGCTTCAGCCAGCAATTCGTCGAGGCTGCGCATCTGCGCGCCGAGTTCTTGCTCCAGCTCGGTCTTGCGGCTGTTGCCGCTGTAGATGACCGGCATGTTGAAACCCAGGCGACCCCGACGCGCGATGGCCGCGCCGATATTGCCCATGCCGACGATGCCCAGGGTCTTGCCGTGAACATCGCAACCGAACAGCGGGGTGCCGACGCTGGCTTGCCATTGGCCTGCCTTGGTCCAGGCGTCGAGCTCGGCGACGCGGCGCGCGCTGCTCATCAACAAGGCGAAGGCCAGGTCGGCCGTGCTTTCGGTGAGCACGTCCGGCGTGTTGGTGAGCATGATCCCGCGCTCGTTGAAATAGGCCACGTCATAGTTGTCATACCCCACCGAGACGCTGGACACGACTTCCAGGCGGGCGGCGCTTTCCAGTTGTGCGCGACCGAGCTTGCGGCCGACCCCGATCAAACCGTGGGCATGGGGCAGGGCTTCGTTGAACTGGGCGCTGATATCACCCTTTTTCGGGTTCGGTACGATGACGTCGAAGTCTTGTTGCAGGCGCTCCACCATTTCTGGCGTGACACGGCTGAAGGCGAGGACAGTTTTTTTCATGGGTACAGGGCTCGTCGGGCGCAGGAGAATGGTTGGAAAGCTACAAGCTTCGAGCGTCAAGCCGCAAGTTAAAAGCTATCCCCAGCGCTTTTAACTTGAAGCTTGCAGCTTGAGGCTTATAGCGGTCATTCCGTTATACTGGCGACTTTCGCGGCTCGCTGACCGGGCCCGACACAGTGTGCATCACCCGGAGCTTTTCATGACTTCCCCGAAACAACCGCCGGTAGCCGAAGCCTTGGCCGACGAACAGGCCGAGCTGCCAGACAGCGTCGACTCCAGCGCTGACAGCGAGACCAAACCCGCGATCCCGGCGTTCAAGTTCCCGTTCAAGCCGGGCGAGCTGCAGGCCACCAAGGACGCCAGCCAGCCTTGGTACAAGAATGGCGCCAAGAATGGTCACACCAAGACGCCGGGGATGGCGCCTCCGGGAACTCGCCGTTCGATGGGCAAGCGTTAGTTTCAGGTTTTTCCAGCGGGCCTTCCTCGAATCAAGCGGCCCGCAATGAAATAAACGCGTAGTCAGCGGATGGCTCGGTCACCACCTGCGTGCCCGCTGCCAGCAGGGGCCCGGCGACATCGTCCCCCGACACATGAAACTGCCATTCGCTTTCCCAAACCGGTAACGTTTGCCCGGTCAGTTCGTCGATGATCGTCGCGAACTCGGTCATGTCCGGCAGATAAGCGGTAAACCCGTCGCCCTTAAGGGCAGTCGTTCGAATCCCCAACAACGCGCAAATCGCGTCCTTGGTTTGGATATCATCGCGATCCGCCTGGCGAGAGCGTTGGATCAGTTGCGCCAGTTCCGGGTCCACCAGTTGGCCACCCACGATCAGCTGTGGCCCTGTTTCCCACGATTGCGGCGGGCATTCCTTGGCGGCGATGTCCAGGGGGATGTGCGGATTGATCTCCATCGGATAGATACGGCACACCAGCGGCCGGCGTTCGTAGATGCGGCACAGGTTGTCCTGGTCCAGATGGCGGCAGGCTCCGGTGCTGTAGGCGGCAAAAGTGATGGCCACGTAAGCCTCGCTGGCGCCGCTGCGCACCAGCGCCGAGCGCGGTTCGGCGTGTTCGCGTTGCTGCGCCGTCAAGCCCAGGCCATTGCTCAGGAAAGCTTCCACCAGCACGATCACCTGACCACCGTCGGCCGCCCACATCCGGGCTTCGGACAGGGTCAAGGGCACATGGTGGTCATTGCAGCATTTACCGCAGCCTACGCAGGAAAACGTTGTATTCATTGAGCAGCCAGTCGCATCCGAGGGCAGAAAGCGGCGACAGAATGCCGCCGCGAAGGTTGCTCTCGAAGCAAGTTATACGCCACGGTGCTATTTCATCCCCAGTCGCTTGGCCATCCGCCCGAGATTGGCCCGGTCCAGGCCCAGCTCCCGGGCCGCGCTCGCCCAGTTGTGGTGGTGGCGTTCCAGGCAGGCGCCGATCAATTGGCGCTGGTAACGCTCGGTGGCTTCGCGCAAATCGCCGGTCACCGTTTCCATGGCCACTTCGGCGGGTTGCTCGGCGCTGACTTCGACATTGGCATGGGGCAGGTCGAGGTCGGCGGCATTCAAGCTGAGGATCTTCGGCCGTTCCTTGCAGTTACCCAACGCCTTCAACGCACTGCGCCCGATCAGGTGTTCCAGCTCGCGCACGTTGCCGGGCCAACCGTAGGCCAGCAACGCCGCCTGGGCGTCGGTGCTCAGGCGCAGGCTGTTGAGGCCCATGCGCGAGCGGTTCTGCTCGAGGAAGTAACCGCTGAGCAGCAGCACATCCCGTCCGCGATCCCGCAGCGCCGGTACCAGCAACGGGTAAACGCTGAGGCGGTGATAGAAGTCGGCGCGGTAACGGCCACTGCGCACTTCCTCGGCGAGGTCGCGGTTGGTCGCTGCGATCAGGCGCACATCGACCTGGTGCTCCTTGTCCGAACCCAGTCGCTGCAACTGGCCGCTTTGCAGCACGCGCAGCAATTTGGCCTGCACCGTCAGTGACAATTCGCCGACCTCATCGAGAAACAGTGTGCCGCCATTGGCCAGCTCGAACTTGCCGCGGCGGTCGTTCAGCGCCCCGGTGAAGGCACCGCGGACATGCCCGAACAGCTCGCTTTCCACCAGGGTGTCCGGCAACGCCGCGCAGTTGAGGCTGATAATCGGCTTGTCGGCGCGAGGCGAGGCGGCATGGATGGCCTGGGCGACCAGTTCCTTGCCGACCCCGGTTTCCCCGGTAATCAGCACCGTCAGGTCGCTGCCGCCCACCAGGTTGATTTCTTCCACCAGGCGTTTATGGGCCTTGCTCTGGCCGATCATTTCGCGGTTTTGCTGACCGCTGGCCTGGCGGTACACCTCGGCACGCTGGTGTTCGTCTTCGACCCTGTTGTTCAACCGCTCGATGCGTTCGGCGGCATTGACGGTGGCCGCCGCGAGGCTGGCGAAGGCTTCCAGGGCATCCAGCTCGACCGGTTCGAATTGTTCCGGATTGAGCGCGTCGAGGGTCAGCAGGCCCCACGGCCGCTCGTCGATAAACAAAGGGCAACCCATGCAATCGTGCACCTCCAGATGATCGTCCAGGCCATCGACCAGGCCGTCATAGGGGTCGGGCATGTCGCTGTCGGCAGCAAAGCGTGTGGGACCGGTGCTGCTGAGCAGGGCCTGGAAGCGCGGGTGTTCGCTGACCTTGAAACGCCGGCCGAGGGTGTCGGTACTCAATCCGTCGACAGCCAGCGGTACCAGCCATTCGCCATCCAGGCGCAGAAGGGCGGCCGCGTCGCATGGGAGCAGGGCGCGCATGGCTTCCAGCAGGCGCCGATAGCGCTCGCCTTCAGGAAGTTCGCGGGACAGGTCGGACACCAGCGGTAGCAGGGCGGTTAACAACGATTTTGCAGTCATAGTGACTCCATGTAGTCGATGTGACTATAAAGCAGTCTGTGTCGATATGACTACCATGTTATTAAGTTGCTGATTTATATGGTTTTATTTGTTGGCACGGAAACTGATAAGCATAAGGTAATTGCTAAAAACCTTCGTTGCCCAGGAGTTACTTTATGCTCAGCGTTCAAGACCGTACCATCGTCAAATCCACTGTGCCGCTGCTGGAGAGCGGTGGCGAAGCGTTGATCACTCACTTCTATCGCATGATGCTTTCCGAGTATCCAGAAGTGCGTCCACTGTTCAACCAGGCCCACCAGGCCTCCGGCGACCAGCCACGTGCCCTGGCTAACGGTGTATTGATGTATGCCCGCCACATCGATCAGCTCGACCAACTGGGCGACCTGGTGGCCAAGATCATCAACAAGCACGTGGCCCTGCAGATTCTGCCGGAGCACTATCCGATTGTCGGCAACTGCCTGTTGCGTGCCATTGCCGAAGTGCTGGGCGAAGAAATCGCCACCCCGCAAGTGATTGCGGCCTGGGCAGCGGCCTACGGTCAACTGGCGGACATCCTGATCGGTGCCGAAAAAAGCATCTACGACCAGAAAGAGCAGGCACCGGGCGGCTGGCGCGGGGCTCGCGAATTCATCGTCACGGCCAAGGTCGAGGAAAGTGCGGAAATCACCTCGTTCTATTTCGAGCCGGCCGACAAGGGCCAGATCCTGGCAGCCGAACCAGGCCAGTACATCGGCATGAAACTGATCCTCGATGGCGAAGAAATTCGTCGCAACTATTCGCTGTCGGCCTTGGCGAACAAAGGCCAGTACCGCATCAGCGTCAAGCGTGAAACCGGTGGCCGGGCCTCCAATCACTTGCACGATCAACTGCAGGTAGGGGCGAGCATCCAGCTGTTCCCGCCGTCGGGCGAGTTCACCCTGAGCGCCAGCGACAAGCCGTTGGTGCTGATCAGCGGCGGCGTCGGGATCACCCCGACCCTGGCGATGCTGGAAGCGGCGCTGCAAACCGAGCGGCCGGTGCACTTTATCCACTGCGCTCGCAATGGCAGCGTCCACGCCTTCCGCGACTGGATCGACGGGCTGGCCGAGCGTCACCCGCAACTCAAGCGTTTCTACTGCTATGCCGAAGATGACGGCGTCAGCCCGGCGGCCCACAAGGTCGGGCTGTTGAGCCAGGAACAACTGGCCGCCTGGTTGCCCGAAGAGCGTGACCTGGACGCTTATTTCCTCGGACCGAAGGGTTTCATGGCGGCGATCAAGCGCCACCTCAAGGCGTTGGGTGTGCCTGAAAAGCAGAGCCGCTACGAGTTCTTCGGCCCGGCTGCGGCGCTGGAATAAACACTGCCGGTGACGGCAAGGTATGGTTTCAGCCCTTGAGTTCCTTCAAGTGCTTGTACACCGTCGCCCGCCCCATGTTCAGCACATTGGCCACATAGTTGGAGGCGCTTTTGCCCTTGAAGGCGCCTTCGGCGTGCAGGGCCAGCACCAGTTCGCGTTTGTGATCGCGGGTCAGCAGGTTCAGGCTCAGCTGGCGTTCGCGCAGCCAGGCGTGGAGGAAGGTGTTGATCCGTTCTTGCCAGTCATCGCGGAACAGTGAATCCGGCTGCGGAATCACTTTGGTCGGCGACAGGAACAAATCCAGCGCGGCCTTGGCATTCTCGAACAGCGAAATGTTCAGGTTGATGCACAGCACGGCCAGCGGGTTTCCCTGGCGGTCGCGCAGTACGGTGCTGAGGCTGCGGATCTTCTGACCATCCCAATTGAGCTTTTCGTACGGCCCGATATTTCGTTCGCTGACATCATCGCTGAGCATGTCCTCCAGCGCTGAATCGTCACCGATTTCCCGTTTCGACAGGTTGTTGGCGATGTAGTCGACCTTTTGCGTGCGCAGGTCGTGCAGCACCACTTCGGCATGGGGAAAGAACAACGTCGCGATGGCATCGGCAATCGCCCGGAAGTTATCCAGGGACGTGTCGTTCAGGGCCGGTTCTTTTTCAGGTGCGTTCATACAGTAGGGCTCCGGGCAGCTTCAGCGCCCCGTAAAACAGGGCGTTGAAAGTGTGACGCAATCGAGTCGGCGCGTCACCTGAGGACAACCGTCAGCCCAGGCGGGCAGGGGACAGCATGCCGGCATTCAGACCGAAACCACCAAGGGTTTCGGGCAGGGGTTCACCCCGCACGAGCGCGGCACTGGCCTGGCCCATGGCTGGCGAGGTCTGGATGCCGTAGCCGCCTTGTGCCGCCACCCAGAACAACCCCGGCACCTGGGAGTCGAATCCGGACAGCAGGTCGCCATCGCTGACGAAGCTGCGCAAGCCGGCCCAGGTTCGGGTCGGGCGGCGGATGGTCAGGGTGGTGGCTTCCTCGATCTGGTAGATGCCCATGGCGATGTCCAGCTCTTCGGGCTGCACGTCGTGGGGTTCCACCGGGTCGGCGTTGGCCGGCGAGCCGAGGAACATCCCGGCGTCAGGCTTCATGTAGAAGGATTCATCGAGGCTGACCAGCATCGGCCAATGGTGGATGTCCACGCCCTCGGGGCCGGCGAAGATGAAGGCCGCGCGGCGCTTGGGTTGCAGGCCCAGCGGCCGGGCGCCGGCCATTTCGCCGATCTTGTCGGCCCAGGCGCCGGCGGCGTTGATGATGACCGGAGCGCTGAAGGTCTGGTCCTTGGTTTGTACCTGCCACAAGCCTGCGGCATCGCGGGTCAGGCTCAGGACTTCGCTGTCGGTATGGACTTCGCCCTGGTGGCGGCGGATTCCGCGCAGGTAACCCTGATGCAAGGCGTCGGTGTCGATGTCGCTGGCGGTCGGATCGTAGATCGCGCCATGGACTTTTTCCCGACGCAGGATCGGCACGAGCGCGCAGGCTTGGTCGGCGCTGAGCAGTTGCATCTCGGGGACCGTGGCTTTGGCGCTCAGGTATTGTTTGTTCAGCTCGGCCGGGTCACCGGTGAGGTCCACGGTCATCTCGCCGCGCGGGGTCAGCAGTGGGTGTTCGCAGAAACCGGCCGGAGGGGCGTCGAAGAAATCCCGGCTGGCCTGGGTCAGCGCCCGAACTTGCGGCGTGCCATAGGCGGCGGTGTACAGCGCCGCCGACCGGCCGGTGGAGTGATAGGCCGGATGGGATTCGCGCTCGAGCACGATCACCCGTGCGTGCTGCGACAGCCAGAAACCGGTGGAAGCGCCGGCTATTCCGCCGCCGATGATGATGAAGTCTGCCTGGCTCATGAACGTCTCCTGTGAAACACAATGCCGGAATGATGGTGATCTCCTGTGGGAGCGGGCTTGCTCGCGAAAGCGATTTATCCGTCGACATCGTCGGCGAATGCCAGACCGTATTCGCGAGCAAGCCCGCTCCCACAGGGTGTTGCGGTGTCAGGGATGCAGGCGGTAGATGGCATTGGCCAGCGCTATGTCCTCCAGGCCCAGGCCGATCGAGCGGAAGAACACATGGCGGCCGTACTCGGGGCGCTGCACTTTTTCGCTCAGCAGATCGGGCAGGTCGCCGACAATCGCATTCTTGTCCCAGCCATGCTGTTCGCCGGCAATCAGCATCTCGCCGGCAGCGCCTGGGGTGGTCACACGATAGTCGCAGAATACCTGCATGTCGTTGAGGCTCTGCGGCGGCACTTCGTGGGCGCGGGGGGCGTTGGTGCTGATGGAGGTGATCAGCGCCGGCTTGCTCAGGCTCGACGGATCGATCACCGGACCAGGGGACGAGGTGCACAGCATGATCACGTCGGCGTCCTGGATGGCGGCCTCGCGACTGTCGACGATATTCAAGCGCGGCTCGATGCTTTTCAGCAGATTCACCGTTTCAGGGTCTTCGCTCAGGCTTGGCGAGTACAGGTTGATGTTTTGCCAGTCGCGCAGCCCTTTCACGTAGTGCAGGTGCGCCTGGGCCACTTTGCCGCTGCCGATGATTGCCAGGCGATTCGCGGTAAGTGGCGCCAGGGCGTCAACCGCTACCGCCGTGGTCGCGGCGGTGCGGGCGGTAGTGAGCTCGGCGGCATCCACCAGCAGCAGCGGCTGGCCGGTCTGCATCGACATCAGCAAGGTCCATGCGGTCACCAGCGGTCCTTGTTCGCCCACGATGTAGGGCGATGTCTTGACCCCGTATACGCCTTCTTCGGCCAGCACACCGAGGTAGTTGATGAAGTCGCCGGCACCCCTGGGGAATTCCACCAGTTGCTGTGCCGGTTGCACAGCTTGCCCGGCGGCCAGGTCGCGGAACAATTTGCGCAGGATCTGCGGCACGTCGACTTGCGCCAGCAACTCGCGGGCCTGGGATTGGTTGATCACGTAGGGGGTGCTGGCCATGGTGGCTCCGGGAGTGATAAGTAAACTAATTTGTCCATTATGGACTTTTAGTTATCTCGAGCAAGCACCTGTTGAAAAAACCAGACGAAAAAAAAGCGCAGTCCGTTTCCGGCTGCGCCCTTTACTGCAAGTCGCCGTTACGGCCGCTTGCGCTCAACCGCCCGCAACAGATGCGTGGGTGGCGTTTCACAGCTGATCTTGCGACCGAGTTTTTCTTCGATGGCCGGTAGCTGGTAGGAGTCATCTTCACCGGCAAAACTGATGGACACACCGTCTGCGCCCGCACGACCGGTACGGCCGATGCGGTGCACGTAGTCGTCCGGCACTTCCGGCAAGGTGAAGTTGATCACGTGGCTGATGCCGTCGATGTGGATGCCGCGACCGGCCACGTCGGTGGCGACCAGCACGCGAATCTTGCCTTCGCGGAAACCTTCCAGGGTCTTGATGCGCTTGTGTTGCGGCACGTCGCCCGACAACTGCGCGGCGTTGACGCCATCGCGTACCAGGCGTTCTTCGATGCGCCGCACTTCATCCTTGCGGTTGGCGAAAACGATGACCCGCTCCCAGCCGTTGTCGTTGACCAGGTTGTAGAGCAGTTTGTATTTGTCGGCACCGGCCACCGCGTAGATGTGCTGTTCGACGTTTTCGTTGGCCACATTCTGCGACTCGATCTCGACGATGGCCGGGTCGGTGGTCCATTGCTTGGCCAGGTTCATCACGTCTTCGGTGAAGGTCGCCGAGAACAGCAGCGTCTGCCGCTCGTTCTTCGGCGGCGTCTGGCGAATGATCTGGCGCACCTGTGGGATGAAGCCCATGTCGAGCATGCGGTCGGCTTCATCCAGCACCATGACTTCGACCATGTCCAGGTGCACGTCGCCGCGCTGGTTGAAGTCCAGCAGGCGGCCAGGCGTGGCCACGAGGATGTCGCAGTGGCGGGCTTCGAGGTGCTTGAGCTGCTTGTCGAAGTCCATGCCACCGACGAAGGTCATGACGTTCAGGCCGGTGTACTTGGTCAGGTCGGCGGCGTCCTTGGCGATCTGCACCACCAGTTCGCGAGTCGGGGCGATGATCAGTGCGCGCGGCTCGCCCATGTAGCGCTCTTTTGGCGGCGGGGTTTGCAGCAGCTGGGTGATGATCGAGATCAGGAAGGCCGCGGTCTTGCCGGTACCGGTTTGCGCGCGGCCGATGGCGTCTTTGCCGGCGAGGGTGAAGCCCAGCACCTGGGCCTGGATCGGCGTGCAATACGGGAAGCCCAGGTCCTGGATGGCGTGCATCAGTTCGGGGGCCAGTTTGAAATCGTGGAAACGGGTCTTGCCTTCCTGGGGTTCGACGACAAAGTCTTCGAGTTTCCAGGGAATGACCGGCGCCTTGGGCTTGGGTTCGCGGCGCGGCTTGGCAGGTTTTGGCGTTTCGCTGCGCGGTTGCTCGGCGGCGGTTGGCTCAACGGGCTCGGCGACCGCTGCGCTCTTTGGCTCGTGTTTCGGTGCCGCTACCGGGGCGGCCCGACCAGGCTGATGACCGTCGGTGCGGTGGCTGGGGGTGTGAGACGGAGCGCTGGGGACTGGCGCGAGTTGCTCAGTCTCGCTTTTACCGAACATTTTCTTGAGTGCTTTGAGCACGGTCATCTCATCAATTGGTTAAGGAATGTACGCCGGCCAGTGTAATGCAAGAATCGGGCGCGGCGTAGTGGGATGGATCAAAGGGCGTTTTTAAACATCGACGGTCAGCGCAAACGCTCGGTCAGCCACAGGCCGATGTCGCGAATCTCCTCGGGTAACACTTCGTGGCCCATTGGGTATTCCTGCCATGTCACGGTGACACCACGCTGCTTCAAATGCTCGTAGGCGCTACGTCCCATGGAGTTTTGCACCACGTCATCGTACTGGCCATGCAGCGACAGCACCGGAATGCGCTGCTGGCTGGCGGACAGTTCCAGCTCATCGCCAAAGGTCGGTGCATAAGTCGAGAGGGCAAGTACGCCACCCAGCGGGCCCTGCCATTTCAGAAACGCGGTGTGTAGAACCACGGCGCCGCCCTGGGAAAAGCCGGCCAGGAAAATCCGCGAGGCGTCTATTCCGCTGGCGCGCTGCTGTTCAATCAATTCGATAACCCGGTCCGCCGATGCTTCCAGTTGCTCGCGATTGATCGCGCGCGCCGGGCTCATGGCCAATATGTCGTACCAGCTCGGCATCTCGTAGCCACCATTGATGGTGACCGGGCGGTGTGGTGCCTGAGGCAGGACGAAGCGGGTGCCCAGCAAGGTTTCCTGCAGGGCTTCGGCTACCGGCAAGAAGTCGTAGCGGTCGGCACCCAGGCCGTGCAGCCAGATAACGCAGGCGTCTGCGTCCTTTACGGGCTGAAGAATCAAGGGCTCGGTCATGGTTGCTCCAATTTTGTGCGGGCGCTCTCATTGAGTGCGAGGTCCGAGGGCGCCTCTGGTTGATCAGTTACGAAGATGTCGCAAGGCTACAAGTTTTGCTATTGACCTGTCGCTTAACCGCTTTAGCAGCCGGTGTGGTACGGGCTTTGCTATGGGGAAGCGGTGCAACTCATCTCGCGCCTGGCGGTAACACTATCAGTGTACGACTGGCCGCGGGATAGCAAAAATCCGGTAATGGATGTTCGCCAGTGGCCGCTACGGGCTTCGCGAACGAGAAAGGGCTACAGCCCGTTCGGCCGATTGGTGAGAAGTGAGGTGTCCATTATGTGGATTTTCTCCTACTAGACTCATGGCTACGGTCCTAACGTCGGTTGACCCTAAAAAAAGCCAACACGGGTCACCACCGCCTCAAAAGGGTGCGACTGGACTCACGCTCCGACACAACAAGAGCAAAACTGGAGGTTTGAATGAAGATGTTGAAATCCACCCTGGCGGTCGTGACTGCAGCCGCGGTACTCGGCGTCAGTGGGTTCGCTCAGGCGGGCGCGACCCTGGATGCAGTGCAGAAGAAAGGTTTCGTACAGTGCGGCGTCAGTGATGGCCTGCCTGGTTTCTCGGTTCCGGATGCCACCGGCAAGATCGTCGGCATCGACGCTGACTACTGCCGCGCCGTGGCCGCTGCTGTCTTCGGCGACGCGACCAAGGTCAAGTTCAGCCAGTTGAACGCCAAGGAGCGCTTCACCGCGCTGCAGTCGGGCGAAATCGACATCCTGTCGCGCAACACCACCATGACCAGCTCCCGTGACGCAGGCATGGGCCTGAAATTCCCGGGCTTCATCACTTACTACGACGGCATCGGCTTCCTGGTCAACAACAAGCTGGGCGTCAAGAGTGCCAAGGAACTGGACGGTGCAACCATCTGCATCCAGGCCGGTACCACCACCGAGCTGAACGTTTCCGACTACTTCCGTGGCAACGGTCTGAAATACACCCCGATCACTTTCGACACCTCCGACGAGAGCGCCAAGTCGCTGGAATCCGGTCGTTGCGACGTACTGACCTCCGACAAGTCCCAGCTGTTCGCCCAGCGCAGCAAGCTGGCTTCGCCGAAAGACTACGTGGTGCTGCCGGAAACCATTTCCAAGGAGCCACTGGGCCCGGTCGTGCGTAATGGCGACGACGAGTGGCTGGCCATCGTGCGCTGGGTTGGCTACGCCATGCTCAACGCCGAAGAAGCCGGCATCACTTCGAAGAACGTCGAAGCCGAAGCCAAGGGCACCAAGAACCCTGACGTCGCCCGTCTGCTAGGTACCGACGGCGAATACGGCAAAGACCTGAAAGTGAAGAAAGACTGGGTCGTGCAGATCGTCAAGCAGGTCGGCAACTACGGTGAAGTGTTCGAGAAAAACCTCGGCAAGAGCACTCCCCTGGAAATCGACCGTGGGCTGAACGCCCTGTGGAACGCTGGCGGCATTCAATACGCACCACCAGTGCGCTGATGGTTCTATCACCCGGCGGGCCAACCGCCGGGTGATGTTCTGTTCCATTATTTGCGGGGCACTTCATGCAAAATTCAATCGGCGCACCTAAGCAGAGGCTCAGCCTCAGCGATCCACGAGTGCGTGCGTGGGTATTCCAGATCATCACCATCATCGGGGTGGTCTCGCTAGGCTGGTTTCTGTTCGACAACACGCAAACCAACCTTCAACACCGGGGCATTACCTCCGGTTTTGACTTTCTGGAGCGCAGTGCCGGCTTCGGCATCGCTCAACACCTGATCGACTACACCGAAGCGGACAGTTATGCCCGGGTGTTTGTCATCGGCCTGCTCAACACCTTGCTGGTGACCTTCATCGGCGTGATCCTGGCGACCATCCTCGGTTTCATCGTCGGTGTGGCGCGGCTGTCGAAGAACTGGATCATCGCCAAAGTGGCGACGGTTTATGTGGAAGTCTTCCGCAACATTCCGCCGCTGCTGCAGATCCTGTTCTGGTACTTCGCGGTGTTCCTGACCATGCCGGGTCCGCGTAACAGCCACAACTTCGGCGACACCTTCTTTGTCAGCAGCCGCGGCCTGAACATGCCGGCGGCGTTGATGGCCGATGGTTTCTGGGCGTTCATGACCAGTATCGCGGTGGCCATTGTCGCCATCGTGCTGATGTGCCGCTGGGCCAACAAGCGCTTCGAAGCCACTGGCGTGCCTTTCCACAAGTTCTGGGTCGGCCTGGCCTTGTTCCTAGTGATCCCGGCGCTGTGCGCACTGATTTTTGGCGCGCCCGTGCACTGGGAAATGCCGCAACTCAAGGGCTTCAACTTCGTCGGCGGCTGGGTGCTGATCCCGGAACTGCTGGCCTTGACCCTGGCGCTGACCGTGTACACCGCAGCGTTCATCGCCGAGATCGTGCGTTCGGGCATCAAGTCGGTCAGCCACGGCCAGACCGAGGCGGCGCACTCGTTGGGCCTGCGCAACGGTCCGACCCTGCGCAAGGTGATCATCCCGCAAGCCTTGCGCGTGATCATTCCACCGCTGACCAGCCAATACCTGAACCTGGCGAAGAACTCCTCGCTGGCGGCCGGTATCGGTTATCCGGAGATGGTCTCGCTGTTCGCCGGCACGGTGCTGAACCAGACCGGCCAGGCGATCGAGGTGATTGCCATCACCATGAGCGTGTACCTGGCGATCAGTATCAGCATTTCCCTGCTGATGAACTGGTACAACAAGCGCATTGCGCTGATCGAGCGGTAAGGAAAAGCGCATGAGCACTCATACTTTCAAACCTGACATGCCGCCACCGAGCCGCAGCATCGGCGTGGTGGCGTGGATGCGCGCGAACATGTTCTCCAGCTGGCTCAACACCCTGCTGACCCTGTTTGCGTTCTACCTGATCTACCTGGTGGTACCGCCGATCCTGAGCTGGGCGATCCTCGATGCCAACTGGGTGGGCACCAGCCAGGCCGACTGCACCAAGGAGGGCGCCTGCTGGGTGTTCATCCAGCAGCGCTTCGGCCAGTTCATGTACGGCTATTACCCGCCGGAACTGCGCTGGCGCGTCGACCTGACCGTGTGGCTGGCGGTCATCGGCGTGGCGCCGCTGTTCATCTCGCGCTTTCACCATAAAGCGGTGTATGGCCTGAGCTTCCTGGTGCTGTACCCGATCATTGCCTGGTGCCTGCTGCACGGCGGCGTCTTCGGCCTAACCCAGGTGGCGACCAGCCAATGGGGCGGCCTGATGCTGACCCTGGTGATCGCCACCGTCGGTATTGCCGGTGCCTTGCCGCTGGGGATTGTCCTGGCTTTGGGACGTCGTTCGAACATGCCGGCGATTCGAGTGGTCTGCGTGACCTTCATCGAATTCTGGCGCGGCGTGCCATTGATCACGGTGCTGTTCATGTCCTCGGTGATGCTGCCGTTGTTCCTGCCCGAAGGCATGAACTTCGACAAGCTGCTGCGGGCACTGATCGGCGTGATCCTGTTCCAGTCGGCCTACGTGGCCGAAGTGGTGCGTGGCGGTCTGCAGGCGATCCCCAAGGGTCAGTACGAAGCCGCCGCAGCGATGGGCCTGGGCTACTGGCGCAGCATGGGCCTGGTGATTTTGCCGCAAGCCCTGAAGCTGGTGATCCCCGGCATCGTCAACACCTTCATCGCGCTGTTCAAGGACACGAGCCTGGTGATCATCATCGGCCTGTTCGACCTGCTCAACAGCGTCAAGCAAGCCGCCGCCGACCCGAAATGGCTGGGCATGGCCACCGAAGGCTATGTGTTCGCCGCCCTGGTGTTCTGGATTTTCTGTTTTGGTATGTCGCGCTATTCCATGCATCTGGAACGCAAGCTCGACACTGGCCACAAGCGTTAGGAGTTCTTTGTAAATGAGCGAAGCAATCAAACAGCCTGTGAGCCCTGAAGGCATTATTCAGATGCAGGGCGTCAATAAGTGGTACGGCCAGTTTCACGTACTCAAGGACATCAACCTCAACGTCAAGCAGGGCGAGCGTATCGTCCTGTGCGGCCCGTCGGGTTCCGGCAAGTCCACCACCATCCGCTGCCTCAATCGCCTGGAAGAACACCAGCAGGGCCGCATCGTGGTCGACGGCGTGGAACTGACCAACGACCTCAAGCAGATCGAGGCGATCCGTCGTGAAGTCGGCATGGTGTTCCAGCACTTCAACCTGTTCCCGCACCTGACCATCCTGCAGAACTGCACCCTGGCGCCGATGTGGGTGCGCAAGATGCCCAAGCGCAAGGCCGAGGAAATCGCCATGCACTACCTGGAACGCGTACGCATTCCGGAGCAGGCGCATAAATTCCCGGGGCAACTGTCCGGCGGCCAGCAACAGCGTGTGGCGATTGCCCGGGCGCTGTGCATGAAACCGAAAATCATGTTGTTCGACGAACCGACTTCGGCACTCGACCCCGAGATGGTGAAAGAGGTTCTGGACACCATGATCGGCCTGGCTGAAGACGGCATGACCATGCTCTGCGTGACCCACGAAATGGGCTTCGCCCGCACCGTGGCCAATCGCGTGATCTTCATGGACAAGGGCGAAATCGTCGAGCAGGCCGCGCCGAACGACTTCTTCGACAACCCGCAGAATGATCGCACCAAGCTGTTCCTGAGCCAGATCCTGCATTGATCTAACCCAGGCAATGAAAAAAAACCGGACAGTGTCCGGTTTTTTTTGCCTGTCGGTCGGGTAAATCTCAGGTCGCCATCCGCGCCCCGGCGAGACTGCCGCTCAATTCATACGCGGCCAGCTCCGCCTGATGCGCCGCCAGCAACTCCGGCAACGACCCACGCAGGTATTCCACCCAGGTCTTGATCTTCGCATCCAGGTATTGCCGTGACGGATAGATCGCGTACAGGTTCAGCTCTTGCGAGCGGTACTTGGGCATCACCCGCACCAGCGTGCCGTTGCGCAGGCCGTCGATCGCGGCGTACAGCGGCAGGACGCCAACGCCCATGCCGCTGGTGATCGCGGTTTTCATGGCGTCGGCCGAGTTGACCAGGAATGGCGAGCTGTTGATGGTGACCATTTCCTGGCCATCGGGGCCGTCGAAGGCCCATTTTTCCAGGGGGATGACCGGGCTCACCAGGCGCAGGCAGGCGTGGTTGAGCAAGTCGCTGGGTTTTTGCGCGCAACCGTTGGCTTTGACGTAGGCGGGCGAGGCGCAAACGATGCTGTAGGTGATCCCCAGGCGCTGGGAAACGAAGCCCGAGTCAGGCAGTTCACTGGCGAGCACGATGGACACGTCGTAGCCCTCGTCCAGCAGGTCCGGCACGCGGTTGGCCATGGTCAGGTCGAAGGTCACGTCCGGGTGGGTCTTGCGATAGCGGGCGATGGCGTCGATCACGAAGTGCTGGCCGATACCGGTCATGGTATGCACCTTGAGCTGCCCGGCCGGGCGCGCGTGGGCGTCGCTGGCTTCAGCCTCGGCTTCTTCTACGTACGACAGGATCTGCTCACAACGCAGCAAGTAGCGCTTACCCGCTTCGGTCAGGGCGATGCGGCGTGTCGTTCGATTGAGCAGACGGGTTTGCAGGTGGGCTTCCAGGTTGGAGACCGCGCGCGAGACGTTGGCCGTGGTGGTGTCCAGTTGCACGGCGGCGGCGGTGAAGCTGCCGGCCTCGGCCACGTAACTGAAGGCGCGCATGTTTTGCAATGTGTCCATGGGGTGCTCTCGGGTTCGATGGCAAATTGTGACACGAAGTTTCAGGGTCTGAGACCCCGACCAAGGGATTATCGCGTTAACGGTAACAAAGATTCACAGGATTCCCAGCTTATCGCCATCAAGAGCGCCCCATAGAATTGCCCCGATCCCACGAGATCCATTTGCCTCCTCCCAAATTCAGGAAATCGCAGCAGTGCCGCGTCGCATCAGCAGAGCGCTTCAGCCGCTCAGTGTTTTGGCTTTAACCCTGGCAATCAGCGGCTGCATCGGAACCGGAGGTATCGCCCCACAGGGCAAGGCGCTGGAGGCCAATTCACTGGCCACCGACGCAGCGATCCAGAGCGCCGCCCAGGATGCGCACTGGCCCACCGCCCAATGGTGGCAGGCCTATGGCGATCCGCAACTGAGTCGCTGGATCGACCGCGCCGTGCAAGGCAGCCCGAGCATGGCCATGGCGGCGGCACGAGTGCGTCAGGCCAAGGCCATGGCCGGTGTGGCCGAAGCGGCGCAGGCGTTGCAGATCAATGGCGAGTCCACGCTCAAGCGTCACAACTGGCCCACCGATCAGTTCTACGGCCCCGGCGACCTGGCCAACAGCACCACCTGGGACAACAACGCCGCGCTGGGCTTCAGTTACGCCCTCGACCTCTGGGGCCGCGAAAGCAATGCCACCGAGCGCGCCGTCGACATGGCCCACATGACGGTCGCCGAAGCACGCCAGGCGCAGCTCGAATTGCAGAACAACATCGTGCGCGTCTACATCGAACTCTCATTGCACTACGCGCAGCGGGACATCGTCGAAGCGACGTTGACGCAGCAAGAGCAAATCCTCGAGCTGGCGCAGAAGCGTTTGGACGGCGGCATCGGCACCCATTTCGAAGTCAGTCAGGCCCAGACGCCATTGCCGGAAACCCACCGCCAGATCGACGCGCTGGACGAAGAAATCGCCCTGAGTCGGAATCAACTGGCCGCCCTGGCAGGCTTCGGGCCGGGGGGGGGCGCGCAGTTGCAGCGACCAACACTGTCGCTGGGCGCAGCACTGAAACTGCCGTCGACGCTGCCGGCGCAGTTGCTCGGTCAACGCCCGGACGTGGTTGCCAGTCGCTGGCAAGTGGCGGCGCAGGCGCGAGGCATCGATGTGGCGCATGCCGGGTTCTACCCGAACGTCGACCTGGTCGGCAGCCTGGGCTATATGGCCACCGGAGGCGGGGCCCTGGAGTTCTTGACCGGCAAGAAGCTCAACTACAGCGTTGGCCCGGCCATTTCGCTGCCGATCTTCGACGGCGGGCGTTTGCGCTCGGAGCTCGGTGAAGCCTCGGCCGGTTATGACATCGCCGTGGCCAGGTACAACCAGACGTTGGTCAACGCGCTGAAAAACATCTCCGACCAGTTGATCCGCCGCGAGTCCATGGACAAGCAGCAGGCCTTCGCCGCCGAGTCGGTGGCCGCCGCGCAGAAGACCTACGACATCGCGATGATCGCCTACCAGCGCGGGCTCACCGATTACCTCAACGTGCTCAATGCGCAGACGCTGTTGTTCAAGCAGCAGCAGGTGCAGCAGCAGGTGCAGGCGGCGCGATTGAGTGCGCATGCCGAACTGGTGACGGCGTTGGGGGGTGGGCTGGGTGCCGGTAACGATGTGCCAAACGACAGCCAGACCGCTGCACCGAAAACCCCGAGCCTTTTGCGTTGAACACAACACCTGTGGGAGCGGGCTTGCTCGCGAAGAGGGTGTGTCAGTCGATGGCGATGTTCCCTGACACACCGCTTTGGCGAGCAAGCCCGCTCCCACAAGGACCGAGTTCTCATCGCACAATTTTCGTTAACTGAGCAGGCTTTATGACCCCCTTGCCCGCACCTTTGCGCTGGCTCTACTCCCTCGAATGGCGCCGGGGTTTCTTCGACTGGGCACGCAGCGACGGCGTGACCTGGGTCTACATTTTCAAGGTGCTGTTCGCGGCGTTCCTGACCCTGTGGCTGGCGATGCGCCTGGAATTGCCGCAGCCGCGTACGGCGATGATCACCGTATTCATCGTCATGCAGCCGCAAAGCGGCCAGGTGTTCGCCAAGAGTTTCTATCGTTTTCTTGGCACCTTGACCGGCTCGGCGGTGATGGTGGCGTTGATCGCCCTGTTTGCGCAGAACACCGAACTGTTCCTCGGCTCGCTGGCGATCTGGGTCGGTATCTGCTCGGCCGGCGCGGCACGTTGCCGCAACTTCCGTGCCTACGGTTTTGTGCTGGCCGGCTACACCGCCGCGATGGTTGGGTTGCCCGCGCTGGCCCATCCGGACGGCGCGTTCATGGCGGCGGTCTGGCGCGTGCTGGAAATCTCCCTGGGGATTCTCTGCGCGACCCTGGTCAGCGCCGCGATCCTGCCGCAAACCGCCAGTGCCGCCATGCGCAATGCCCTGTATCAGCGCTTTGGCGTGTTCGCCTTGTTCGTCACCGACGGCTTGCGCGGACGCAGCCAGCGGGAAGCCTTCGAGGCCGGTAACGTGCGCTTCATTGCTGAAGCGGTGGGCCTGGAAGGGTTGCGCAGCGTGACGGTGTTCGAAGACCCGCACATGCGGCGGCGCAACGGTCGGCTCAGTCGCTTGAACAGTGAGTTCATGGGCATCACCACGCGTTTCAACGCCTTGCACCAGCTGCTCGAACGCCTGCGCAGCAATGACACCGATCACGCCGTGGCGGCCATCAAACCCGGTTTGCAAGACCTTGCCGAATTGCTCGATGGCTTCAGCGGTCGCGCGCTGACCAGTGCCGATGCGGCGCGTCTGGTCACGGCGCTGACGGCCTACAAGGCCGGCTTGCCGGCGCGGGTGCGCAGCCTGCGGGCGCTCTTCCAGGAGAGCGGGCCGAGCGATGCCGAACTGCTGGATTTCCACACCGCCTACGAACTGCTCTATCGCTTCGTCGACGACCTGCACAGTTATGCACAGACCCACGCCTCGCTGGCCGATCACAGCCACGAGCGCGAGCGCTGGGACGAGCCCTTCACCCCGCAAACCAACTGGCTGGTGTCGGCGGCCTCGGGGATTCGCGCCGCGTTCATCCTGGTAGTGCTGGGCAGCTATTGGGTGGCGACGGCGTGGCCGAGCGGGGCGACCATGACGTTGATCGCCGCCGCTACCGTAGGCTTGTCCGCCGCCACGCCGAACCCTAAACGCATGGCGTTCCAGATGGCTTGCGGGACGTTTCTCGGGGCGCTGATCGGCTTCGTCGAGATGTTTTTCATCTTCCCGTGGATCGACGGTTTTCCGTTGCTGTGCGTAATGCTCGCCCCCGTGATCGTGCTTGGTTCGTTCCTGGCCTCGCGGCCGCAATACGCCGGCGTCGGGCTTGGCTTGCTGATCTTCTTCAGCACAGGTTCCGTGCCGGACAATTTCACGGTCTACAACCCCTACACGTTCATCAACGACTACATCGCGATGGTCATCGGCATGCTGGTCTGCGCGGCGGCCGGGGCGATCATTCTGCCGCCGAACAGTCGCTGGTTGTGGCAGCGGCTCGAGCAGGACCTGCGCGGCCAGGTGGTCTACGCCATCAGCGGCAAGCTCAAGGGCCTGGCGTCGAGTTTCGAAAGCCGCACCCGCGACCTGGTGCATCAGGCCTACGGCTTCGCGACGGGGCAGCCGCAGGTCCAGCGGCAGCTGTTGCGCTGGATGTTCGTGGTGCTGGAGGTCGGGCACGCGATCATCGAGTTGCGCAAGGAGCAGGCGATCCTGCCGGTGCATCCGGCCTATGCCGAGTCCCAGCCGTGGCGCCAGTCCATCCGCGTGATGGGGCGTGCGCTGGTGCGGCTGTTCCTGCAACCGGGCCAGAGCAATCTGGAGCGTGCGTTGATCGCCGTCGACCACGCCATCAGCCGCGTACAAGCCACTGACGAACCCTTCGCTCCGCATTTCGACACATCGGCACTGCGCCGGGTGAAGAGCTACCTGCACTTTATCCGTACTTCGCTGCTGGACCCGCAATCGCCGCTCGCCGGCTACATGAATGCCAGAACCAACACCAAGCCCAAAGGACTTGACCATGCCTCGTGAAATCGCCTTCCACGGCGTTTACATGCCGACCATGACCCTGATGTTTTTCATTGCAGCGGCACTGGCCTGGGCGCTGGACCGATTCCTGTCCGGCTTCGACCTGTACCGCTTCTTCTGGCACCCGGCGCTGCTGCGCCTGAGCCTGTTTACCTGTCTGTTCGGCGCCATGGCGCTGACTGTCTACCGTTGACTCTCTACCCCTGAGAAGGCCCCGATGAAAAAGCTTTTCAGCCTGCTTGCGACCCTGCTGGTACTGGCCCTGGCGATATGGATCGGCCGCTCCCTGTGGGAGCACTACATGAACACGCCGTGGACCCGCGACGGCCGGGTGCGCGCCGACATCATCAACGTTGCCGCCGATGTCACCGGCGAAGTGGTGAACGTGCCAGTGCGCGACAACCAGTTGGTGAAGAAGGGCGACCTGCTGATGCAGATCGATCCCGAGCACTACCGCCTCGCGGTGAAACAGGCGCAGTCGCTGGTGGCGTCACGCAAGGCGACGTGGGAGATGCGCAAGGTCAACGCCCATCGCCGGGCCGACATGGACAACCTGGTGATCTCCCGGGAAAACCGCGACGACGCCAGCAACCTCGCCGACTCGGCCCTGGCCGATTATCAACAGGCCCAGGCGCAACTCGAAGCGGCAGAATTGAACCTCAAGCGCACCGAAGTGCGTGCGGCGGTGGACGGCTACGTGACCAACCTCAATGTCCATCGGGGCGACTACGCGCGCATCGGCGAAGCGAAAATGGCCGTGGTCGACATGAACTCGTTCTGGGTCTACGGCTTCTTCGAGGAAACCAAATTGCCCCACGTGCGCGTCGGCGACAAGGCCGACATGCAACTGATGAGCGGCGAAGTGCTCAAGGGCCACGTGGAAAGCATCTCGCGCGGCATCTACGACCGCGACAACCCGGAAAGTCGCGAGTTGATCGCCGACGTGAACCCGACCTTCAACTGGGTGCGCCTGGCACAACGGGTGCCGGTGCGGATTCACATCGATGAAGTGCCGGAGGGGGTGCTGCTGGCGGCGGGGATTACTTGTACGGTGGTGGTCAAGTCATTGTAGGAGTCAACAAAACGTCTCATGCAGATGCCGCCAAAGAATCTTGCCTTCCACCTTCTCGAACACCACGGTGGAGCGGCGATCGGAATGCAGGCCGGTGGCATCGGTTTGATGTTCGCGGTAACTCACGGTGGCGCCGCCATCGTGCAAGGCGATGCCGCTCAACTCGCCAAGCTCGATGCGGAACCCAAGCTTCTTGCCTGCGGCCATCAGGAACAACTCGTTCAACGCATCAAAATCCAGCACCCGGCCCAACGGCGAGACCATGGAAAACTGTGGTGAAAAACGCGTCAGTAAGTGTTCGAGTTCGCACGGGTCGCGTTCCTCGGCCAGCCATTGTTCGATGGCGACGTGCGCCTGGATCACTTCGTCGAAGTATTCGGTGTAGTCGGTCATGTTTGATTCCTTGAATTCTGTGGCGTCTGTTTCGACGCCTTCGCGAGCAAGCCCGCTCCCACATTTGAAAAACGCTCCCCTGTGGGAGCGGGCTTGCTCGCGAAGGCGTCAACCCGGTTTCAGAGCTGCCCACGCAACCCGAACCGCCTCATCAACGCCGACTCCAGCAAGCCCTTGGGCAACAATCGCGCCATCAACGGCAACGCCCGGCTGCCATTGCCCAGACGAATCAGGCGCGGCGGTTTGTTCTGTTGCACGGCCTTGAGCAATCCGGCGGCAAACTCACTGGCGGGCGTCGGATTGTCCTGGGACGCCTTGGCCCGTGCCCGAATGCCTTCACGCAGGGGAAACCACGGCGATTGCTCGCTGATCAATTGCTCCGCCTCATGCCCGGCATTCTTGGCGAAACTGGAAGCGATGGCCCCCGGTTGCACCTCCATCACCCGCACGCCAAAGGGCGCCAGTTCCATGCGCAAAGCATCGCTGAGGGCATGCACCGCGGCTTTCGAGGCGCAGTAAGCCCCAGCGAAAGGGGTAACCAGAACCCCGGACACGCTACCGATATTGACAACGATCCCCTTGGTCCGCCGCAACACGGGAAATAACGCGCGGGTCACGCCCACGATGGCGAACACGTTGGTTTCAAACTGACGCTGCATCGCCTGCACGCCACCATCGAGCAAAGGCCCCATGGCACCGTAGCCGGCATTGTTGACCAGCACATCGAGGCCGCCGTGTTGCTGGTTGATCCGTTCGCTCAGCTGTTCGAGTGCCTGGCCATCGTTGACGTCCAGTTGCACGGCAATAAAACCGGCGGTGGTCAGCGCTGCGACGTCTTCAGCCTTGCGGGCACTGGCCCAGACGGTATATCCGGCAGCCTTGAAGACATCGGCGAGGGCACGGCCGATGCCGCTGGAACATCCGGTAATCAACGCAACGGGCATGGCGCGGTCCTTGTGCAAAAGAGAGAAGGGGATCAGTCGGAGAAACTACCCTGTAACCGCTCGGCGCGAAACTCCAGGGTTTCCGGGCGGTAGCCGGGGCGCAGTGGCGGCATGGGCAGGCAATCTTCCCAGCGCCCCCCCGCCTGTAATTCGCCGGGCCCGCGATAGCGTGGGGCCGTGTACTGGTTGTCGGCCAGGTTGACGGTGTCGCCCGGCGCATAAGCAGCGACGCGCCAGCGCAACTCGGTCAGCGGCACGTCGTTGCCGTTGCTCATGGTCAATTGCAGCGGACGGTCGGCAGGGCAATGTTGCGGCGCATAGATGATGCGCAGCTCCAGGCGTTCAAGCTGTTTGAGCTCACGGTGATCCATCCAGATAACCCAGGTGGCGACGATGCCCAGGCCTGCGGCGGCGGCCATGGACACGGGCAAGGCTTTGGCTGGATAGCGCAGGAGCAGGATCAGCCAGGTGATGACCAGCAGGACACCGATGAACATGACGGGAAAACCTTGGGGATGGAGAAGACCATCCTACCTAAGCGCAGGGGAGGTGGCGATGGGAGAGATTTAGCGGTGAATGTACCGACCTATTCGCGAGCAAGCCCGCTCCCACATTCGATCGCATTTCTCCTGGAAAAACTCGGTCAACTGTGGGAGCGGGCTTGCTCGCGAAGAGGCCAGCCTGGGCAACACAAAACCCGGACAAAAAAAGCCCCCGGTCAACCCGCTGCGGATAGGGGACGCAGCGGGTTGAGCGGGGGCTTAAGGTGAACAATGCTTACTGCGCGATGGTTTTCACCGACACGCCGCGCTCGATTGGGGTCGAGCGCCCGTAGATATCTTCAAACCGCTCGATATCGTCTTCGCCCAGATAGCTGCCCGATTGCACCTCGATGATTTCGAGTGGAATCTTGCCCGGGTTGCGCAAACGGTGAACCGAAGCAATCGGAATGTAGGTCGACTGGTTTTCAGTCAGCAGGAACACGTTCTCGTCGCAGGTCACTTCAGCCGTGCCGCTGACCACGATCCAGTGTTCGGCACGGTGGTGGTGCATTTGCAGCGACAGGCACGCGCCCGGTTTCACCGAGATGTGCTTGACCTGGAAGCGTCCGCCCATGTCGACGGAGTCGTAGGAGCCCCATGGACGATAGACTTCGCAGTGGTTCTGGGTTTCGCTGCGGCCCTGTTCGTTGAGGGTGTTGACCATCTGCTTCACGCCCTGGACCTTGTCCTTGTGGGCGATCATCATGGCGTCCTTGGTTTCGACCACGACGATGTTTTCCAGGCCGATCACCGACACCAGCTTGCCGTTGCCGTGGATCATGCAGTTCTTGCTGTCCTGGATCACCACGTCGCCTTTGGTGACGTTGCCATTGGCATCTTTGGCATTCACTTCCCACAACGACGACCAGCAGCCGACATCGCTCCAGCCAGCGGTTAACGGTACGACGCAGGCACGCTGGGTTTTTTCCATGACCGAGTAGTCGATGGAGTTGTCCGGGCAGCAGGCGAAGGTGGCTTCGTCGATGCTCACGGTGTCGGCGTCCTGGGCGCTGCGCTCCAGGGTCAGCAGGCAGGTGTCGTAGATGTCCGGATCGTGCTTCTTCAGCTCTTCGAGGAAGCGGCTGGCGCGGAACAGGAACATGCCGCTGTTCCAGAAGTAACCGCCGGACTGGACGTACTCGGTGGCGCGCTTCACGTCCGGTTTTTCGACGAAGTGCGAGACGCGACTGACACCTTCGGGCAGCAGCGAATCGTTGGTCGACTTGATGTAGCCGTAACCGGTTTCCGGTTTGGTGGCCGGTACGCCGAACAGCACCATTTCGCCGTTCTCGGCGGCCACGGTAGCCAGGGCCAGGGCGCGTTGCAGGGCTTTCTGGTCTTCCAGCACGTGGTCGGCCGGCAGGACCAGCATCAGCTCGTCACGACCTTCGTTGACCAGCATCATCGCGGTCAGGGCCACGGCCGGCGCAGTGTTGCGGCCAAACGGTTCCATCAGGATGCGTTGGGTTTCCAGTTTGCGCGCGGCCAATTGCTCGTTGACGATGAAGCGGTGGTCCTTGTTGCAGACCACGATCGGCGTGTCCATGCCTTCGAACACCAGGCGCTCCAGGGTTTGCTGGAACAGGGTGTGCTCGCCGGTCAGGGCCAGGAACTGTTTAGGGAACTGCTTTCGGGAAAGCGGCCAAAGACGTGAGCCACTACCACCTGACAAGATCACCGGAATCATGTTGTTACTCCTTGAAAATCGTTTGGTTAGAGCTACGAACGCTGTGTCGTTTCACTCTTGTTCTTGTTCCGTGTCCAAAGGCTGACTCGTTCTCTTTGTAGGCGCCGGCTTGCCGGCGAAGGGGGCCTTGAGGACGCCTTCGCTGGCAAGCCAGCTCCTTCAGGGATTGCGGTCAACCTTTCGGAAAAATGATTAGCGCGTCGACACCGGGCGTTTCACCCAGACCGGCGACAGGCTGCTGCCGCTGCCGGTGACGTACAGCACGGCGGCTTCACCGCGTTCCAGGGCGACCGGTTTCACGTCGCCGACTTTCGTGGCGCCATCGTATAGCGCCAGGCTGACTTTGACCGGGTTGATTTCACGCTCGCCACGGCCCTTGGCGGCCACGTTCGGGACCACGTCGGTCTTGCCGTCGGCAGTTTTCAACGTCAGCGCCTTGTCGCTGAGGTTCTGCACGCGCACCAGGGATTTCTGCTTGTTCTTGAACGGCGGCTCTTCAATCAGTTGCGGCGCGCCGCTGGCGTTGTTGACCAGGGTGTAATAGTGGTCGCCGGCCAGTTTCACCGGCAGGGTCTGGCTGCCGACCTTGGCGCTGTAGTCACCGCCCGGCATGAAGCTGAAGTCGCTGCTGGACAGCGGCGCGACATCGCTCAGGTTGGTGCTGCCGACGGTGGCGCTGACTTCAGCGTTGCTGGCGTTGTAGATCCGCACGAAGGACGATCCTTTCGGTGCGGTCGGGCCGTACAGCGCGGCATCGCCGCCGGCGAAGGCCTGCATCGAGAGCACACTCATACCAGCAACCAGTGCAAAGGTCTTGGCGAGACGACGAGGAGTAGTATTGAAAGTCATGGTAGTACCTCTCTCTTTCAGTTTTGCGCCCGGTCGGGCGTCTCGGATTTAGTGTTTGCAGCTACGTTTTGTTGGCGCGCGCCGGCTTGTTTAAGCTCTGCGACCCACTGCGGGTCGGCGTCACCGATTTCGTTGTTCACAGGCAGATATCGTTCAGGAAACTCCCAGATCAGCACTTGCGGCGGGCTGTTCTTGAAAGCGTCGCTTTTCAGGTAGCTGAGCATCGGCAGGATCGGGCCGTGGCCGTCTTCGGCGTAATTGACCACGTCGCTGCGCAGCGCTTGTTTCAGTGCACCGACGAAGTTCCAGTTAGGGTTGGCGCTGTAGCTGGTGCCGATCAGTGCCACGGGCACTTCGGTGTTGGCGAACAGGGCGTCCTCAGCGGCCGGCTGGTCGGAAGCCGCCATGGTGTTGCGCTTCTGCAAAGGCTCTTGCGCCGGCATCAGGTTTTCGAACAGCGGGTCCAGCGGCAGGAACAGGCGCAGGTCGCCCTTGTGCGTGATTTTCTCTGCCGGCTCGGTGACGAAGTCTTGCGGTTCGCCGCTCAGCGGGTACTTGTCGGCAATGGTCCTGGCCAGGCGGTTGGCGGCGATCTCGGCGCCTTCCGGGGTCCAGTGGGTATCGGTGCGCAGGAACACTTGCTTGCCGTCCTGCTTGGCCGCTTGCAATGGACCCAGCAAATCAGGGGCAAGGATGTGATCGGCGGCCAGGCGCTTGTGGAAGTCCTGGTAGAGGTTGGCGTGGATGCTGGCCGGTTTCACCTCACCGAGGTGTTCCGGGTACAGGCGCACCTTGGCCGGTACCACCGCCATCACCAGTTTCACGCCTTTGTCCTTCAGGGTCTGGCGCACGCCTTCGACCAGCGCGTAGTTGCCTTGCAGGTTCAGCTCTTCGTTGACGGTCGGGTGGAATTCTTCATCGCTGTACAGCCACTGGTCGCGACCAAGCACAACGCCCGGACGACCCTCGTTGAACAGCTTGAAGTCCAGCGCGGCCCAGAGGTTGGTGCCCAGGCGCTTGATCGGGAACTCGTCGTCGTAGTGCGTCTCGACGGCTTTGGTCCAGCGGCCGTTGAGCACCGTCGCATCGGCGTTGGTGCTGAAGCCCAGGAAGCTGCGGACCGACCACAGGCCCAGGGCCAGCAGCGTCACCAGGAACAGGGCGATGTAGAAGATGCGTAATGAGCGGGTCATGGTCAGATCCCTCAGAACTGGAAGTAAAGGAACGGCGAGAAGCTTTGCGCCGAGAGTTTGAGAATCGAGGCGATGAACAGCAGCAGCACCAGGGCTCGCATCGCGTAACGCGACCAGTCAGCGGTCCAGTAGGCCGGTTGAACTTGCGCTTCCACGCCAACGGTGTAGCCAGGCTGGTGGATGCTCGCCGGGTTATCCCCAGGTGCAGCCTTGATCAGGCCCGGTTCAGTGGCGGCCGGGCCATCGCTGTCGACGTTCGCGGCAGGCTTGGTCTTGACCGGCGTCTGGTTGCTGTAGAAATCGCGCAGGCCGAAGAACGCCAGGGTCACGTAGGCCACGATCAGGGTCGCCACTTGCAGGCCGGTGAGGCTGGCCTGGTTGAGTTCCGACAGCGACCAGTCGCCGAAGCTGAACATCGCACCGTACATGCGACCGGCAACGTGCAGGTTTTCCGCACGGAAGATCACCCAGCCCATCACCACCAACAGGAAGGTCAGTGCCCAGCGGATCGGGTTGAAGGTGCGCGCCGAGGTGTTCAGGCCCAGGGCTTTCTCGATCGCCAGCCACATGCCGTGCCACGCACCCCAGACGATGTAGGTGATGTTCGCGCCGTGCCACAGGCCACCGAGCAGCATGGTCAGGAACAGGTTGCGATAGGTGGTCAGGGTGCCTTTGCGGTTACCGCCCAGGGTGATGTACAGGTAGTCACGCAGCCAGGTCGACAGGCTGATGTGCCAGCGGCGCCAGAACTCGGTGATCGACTGGCTGATGTATGGCTGCTTGAAGTTTTCCATGAAGCGGAAACCCATCATCAAGCCCAGGCCAATGGCCATGTCGCTGTAGCCGGAGAAGTCGAAGTACAGCTGCGCGGTGTAGGCCAGGGCGCCGAGCCAGGCATCGCCCGTGGTCGGGTTCTGCAGGGCGAAGCAATGGTCGGCCACCACCGCGAGGGTGTCGGCGATGAAGACCTTCTTGATGAAACCCTGCATGAACCGCGTGCAGCCCTCGGAGAACTTGTCGAGGGTGTGGGTGCGGTTGTTGAACTGGTCGGCCAGGTCGCGAAAGCGCAACACAGGGCCGGCGATCAGGTGCGGGAAGATCGCCACGAACGCCGCGAAGTCGATCAGGTTGCGGGTCGCCGGGGTATCGCCACGGTAGACGTCGATGATGTAGCTGATGGACTCGAAGATGTAGAACGAGATCCCGATCGGCAACAGCACGTGGGTCAGGATGAACGGCTCAAGGCCCACCGAGGTCATCATGGCATTGATGCTGTCGACCCCGAAGTTGGCGTACTTGAAGTAGCCGAGGATGCACAGGTCGACGGCCACGCCGAGCAGCAGCCAGCGCTGCGCCGGTTTGGTCCGCACGCCGGCGGCGCCGACTTTGAGGCCGATCCAGTAGTTCCACAGCGTGACCGCCGCGAACAGTGCGAGGAAGTCCACACGCCACCAGGCGTAGAACATGTAGCTGGCGATCAGCAGCAGCAGATTGCGATAGCGTTGCCCGCTCAAATAGTACAAGCCGAGAAAGATCGGCAAGAACAAAAACAGGAACACGTTGGACGAAAAAACCATCCCGATCTCTCCTTGTTTGAACCTACATTCAAGGGCCCAACGGCCCCCCCAAACCCCCCACGAAAAACCGGGGGGATAACTCACAAAATTCAAACCCTACGATCGTTCCCACGCTCTGCGTGGGAACGATCGTGCGTGGTCCTAGGAACCCTTGCCTTTTTCGTTGGCCGGGTCGTAGACACGGGTCAGGTCACCGCCGAGGCGGAAGGTCTTGAACGGTTGCATCTCGTGCTTCTTCTCCAGTACGTCCGGCGCGCAGGTGTAGAGGGTGCAGAATGGTTCAAGCCAGGCGAATTTCGAGTCGACCTTGAGATCGCTCATGTCCTGTTTCTTGCCGTTCTTTTCTTCGAACTCATCCGGGTCTTTCACCCCGGCGAGCACGCGATCACCCAGGCGCTTGAGCGCGCCGTTGTTTTCCTGACGCAAGTCCACACCATTGACCTGGGCGAAACTGGCGATCATCGCCAGCGGCGGCAGGGCGTAGTTGTGATAGGCGAGGGCGCGTTGCTGGCGCTTGAGTTCGTTCGGCAGATAGCCGTCCGCGTCGACCTGATTGGCGCCGACCTTGTATTCCTTCACGGCCCAGTCGAACAGGTCGCGGCGGTTGGTGGCGACGGAGGTCGCCATGACCGACCAGGCGGCCCAGTACGAGTGGTTGTTGGTTTTTTCCAGCGGCAGGTTGTCCCAGTCGCTGACCACCTGATCGGCCATGCGGTTGAACCAGGCCTCGATCAGCTGCGACTCCTGCTGATGGTTGGCCAGTGGATGGGAGTCAGAGAATTTCAGGCGAACGTACGACGACGCCATGCTGCCCAACGCCCATTTGCGCATGGACTTGCCGGTGTGGTTGAAGTCCTTGGACATCAATGCATCGGCCTTGGCCCAAGCGGTCAACCAGCTCAAGGTGCATTCCAGCTGTTCAGGGCGACCGTCACGCATGAACTGCATGACGCGCTTGCTGGTGCCACGTTCCATCTTGGTGATGTCGGCGGTGCTGTCGCGGAAGGCTTTCTCCGACTGCACGTTCAGGGTCGAGCGCGCCTTGTCCGAACCTTCGTACTTGCTGCGAAATTGCAGCGAGCCGGTGTAGGGCATCGGCATGGCATCGCAGCCTTCGCTCTTGTCGCCGCTTTTGACTTTCTCGATCGGCGCAAAATAGCCCTGTGGCGGGCGCAGTGGCGCCGCGGCCTGGGTCGCACCGGCGAACATCGCCAGGCTCAACAGCGTCAGTGTTGCAAGTTTCGGATTTCGCATAGCAGACCTCATTGCCCGGCTGAAGCGGTACGTTGCTCAGCGCTCGGGAATACGTTGCGTTTGCAGATTTTCGCTTCGACTTTCTGTGGCGCGGCGCCGGCTTTTTCCGGGCCCTGGATTTCGACGGCCAGCAGGTTCTGCGAGGCCCAGTCTTCGTCCGTGCGCAACTCGAAGGCGAAACGTCCGTCAGTGTCGGAGGTTTCCGGTTTTTCGATCTTGATGTCCTCGTGGCGCCCGTTCATGTACCAGAGGGTGGCTTGCAGGTTTTTCACCGAGGTGTCGGCGAAGCGGATGTCGACCTGGTGACTGCCGTTTTGCAGGTTCAGGTTTTTGCTGTTGACCATCAGTTCGTTCTTGCCAGGCTTCAAAGTGGTGCTGGCAGACATCTGTGCATCCTTGCCTTCGCAGCCGTTGTCCAGCAGCGCCATCATCTGGCGGTAGATGGTTTCCTGGTCGAGGCGATAGAGCGGCGAGAATTCCCAGATGAGAATCTTCGGCGGGTTCTTCTGGAACTCGTCGCTGCCCAGGTACTGCAGCATCGAACCTTCCAGGCCGCCGCCAGGGAACGCCACGTTGAGAATGTCGGCGCCGATGGCCTCTTCGAGGAAACCGGCGAAGTTGTAGTTCTTGCCACTGTGACTGGTGCCGACCAGGGTGATTTGCGGGTTACCGGAATCACCGAACAGATCGCCATCGCCTGCTTCGCCTTTCGGCTCGGTGGTGAATTGATCCATGTACTGGATCGCGTAGCTGGTGCCACAGAGTTGACCAGCCATGTTGTGCAATGTTCCGGTCTTGCCCATGCGACCCGACTTATGGGTCTCGAATTCACGCTTGGGAATGTCGGCGAAGGCCGGGATCTGCTTGACCTTTTCGGCCACGATTTTTGCCGTGCGCTGGGCACCGTAAGGCGTCCAGTGCTGGTCGCCGCGGAAGTAGAAGTCGTGGGCGGGCAGGGTGTCGGGCAGCGACTCGTTGGTCAGCGGCGACAGGTCCGGTACTACGTAACCCATCTGCGCGAAACGGCCGAGCATGGTCTTGTAGTTCTTCAGCGCCTTGTCGAAGTCGAAGCTGGCTTTCTCTGCCGGGTTCAACTTGTTGCGGTTCACCAGGCCACGGGTCGGCTGGTAAACGACAACCAGTTCCACGCCTTTGCTCTTGAACGCATCGTGCAATTGCTTCATGCGCTTGTAGCCGGCCGGGGTGGTATCGAATTCGGTGCGCAAGTCTTCCTGGGTCCGGAACAACCAGTCGCCCTGCGCCTGCACCAGGGTGGTGAAGTTCTGCTGATAGCGCGTGGTGTAGTTCTTCGCGTCGTGGGCCGCGGGGCACAGGCTGCAGCACGGCTCGGCGCTGAATTTTGGCGCTTGCACTTCATCGGCGCGAACACCGCCGCTGGCGGCGAGAATGCCGGCGGTCAGGGCCGACAGGCTGAGTAATTTGATCAAGTGTGGGTGCATAAAATTATCCTCAGTCCCGCATTTCGGTCTGGCGTTCGACAGGGTCGATCAGCACGGCTTTCTGCTGGCGTACCAACAGGTCGAGAATTTCATCCTGGCGCTCGCCGAGAATCCCCGAGAAGCTGATGCCACTGGATTTGGTCGGCGCGAGCATGGACACGCGATACAACTCGACGCTCAACGGCGAGTCGATGGACAGCGGGCCGCTGCCGTTGGCCGCCAGTTCACCGCCAACCACGATCAGCGATACCTGGGCGTCGAACGGATCGAGCTTGATGTCACGGTCGGTGTTGGTCAGGTCCTTGATGTGCCCGTAGACGCCGGTCAGGCCGTTGGCCATGGCGACGTTTTCGTACAGGCGAATGTTCACGCTGTTACGAATGCGGATGCCGTGACGACGGTTGCTGATCACCTTGTTGCCCCACAGCAGGTTGTCGGCACTCTCGTAGAGGGTGATGCCGTCGGTGTGGTTCTGGTAGATCTCGTTGTGGGCGATCAGGTTGTTCACGCTGTTACGGTCGATCACCAGGCCCGACAGTTTGTTGTCGTAGCTGCGGTTGTTGAAGATGAAGCTGTCGTTGACCTCACGGGAAATGATGATCCCGTGCTTCTTCTTGGTCCCGAACACCGTGTTGTCGGCAATGATCAGGCCGTGGGAACGGTCGTGCGGGTCGATGCCATAGACGATGTTGTCTTTGTAGGTGTTGCCCTTGACCACGAAGTCGCGGGTTTCGTAGCAGTAGAAGCCGTACCACATGTCCGAGAACTCGGAGCCGACGATCCAGCCGGTCGGCTCGGAACGCTTGAGCACCTTGGCCATGTTCGGCGTGTACTGGGAAATACTCACGCCGTAGGACTTACTGTTGGCGTAGCCGAAACTGGCGATCTTGCTGTTGGCGATGTAGGTCTCGGTGCCGCCCCAGGACAGCAGGAACGGACGGAATTCCTTGGGCGACTTGAAGGCCGCCGGGCCATTGGCCTTCTCGCTCCAGCCAGTGATCCTGGTATCGCGCACGAACAACTGGCCGTCGTTGACCAGGAACGAACCGGCCTCTTGGGACAGGCGCAGTTCCTGGGTCTGCTTGTCGATTTCGAGGATGCCGTGACGACCGACCACGATCGGCAACTTCGCCAGGAACACGCCCGGCGAGGTCTCGCTGAAGTACTGCTTGGGCAGCTTCTGCGCCAGGTCCTTGAGGTTCATGTAGCCGTCGTCGACGAAGATCGCCTGGGGGATGCCGTGCTGACGCACCACCCACTCGGCCATCTTGTTGTCGCCGCCGATGAAGTCCTTCAGGGCGTCTTCCTGCATCATCCGGCGCACGCTGATCTTGCCGGCCTTGCTGCGCACGATTTTCGCGGCGATGGCTTCGGCGGTATAGCCCGAGGTGTCCGGCAGTTTCGGCGTGGCCAGTTCCAGCGGCGCGGTTGGTGCGCTGCTGACGGTGTAGGTCTTGGCCTGCTGCAGTTCCTTGGCCATGGTGGCCGGCTTGCCTGGTTGAGGCACCGCCGGCTCCACATTGGCGAAGGCAGTCGCGCTGGCCAGCAGCATCGCGCCGGCCAACAGGCTGATCGAGCCTTTTCTGGCTTGATGATTCATCTGGGGGACTCCCTTCGCAATGTGCATCAGAAGCGCCAGATCACGTCGACGAACGCGCGGTGCATGTACGAATCGACTTCCTTGCCGTAGGCGTCGCCCGGCTTGAACACACCGCCGCGGAAACGCACCAGGGCCGAAGGCTCGTCGATCTTCTGGCTCAATGCCGCCGGCAGCAGGCCTTGCTTGAAGTACTTGGTGACGACCAGATCCATTTCCTGGCCGAGGTCTTTATCACCATCATTCAGTGGCAGGGACGTGCTGGACAGCACCGCGCCGGTGACGTCGTCGGTGTTGTTCTGCACGGCGTCGATGCCGTTGCTGGTGATCGGCTTGTTGCCGTCGACGCGCCAGAACTTGTGGTAGATCAGGCTGGCGTCGTATTCGTCGTTGAGCATCCACGAACCGAACAGGGTGGCCGATTGCATGTTGTTCATTTCGCCACGGAAGGCTTCGCCGAAACGGTGCACCCGCGAACGGGTACCGGTGTAGCTCGAGCGGTTGCTTTCCAGGCCGTTCTGTTCGTAATCGGCGCTGGCACGGGCGTAGGCCGCACCGACTTGCCATTGCGGATCGAGGCGCAGACGCACGCCCAGGTCGGTGGCCCAGCCGTCGACATCGCCGCTGTGCTTGGCTTGCGCCGGAGCTGTGCCATCGGCGTTCAGCGGGTTGACCGTGTCGCGGTCGCCGCTCATGCCGGTGATGCTGCCCCAGTAGTTGACGGTGTTGGTGTTACGCCAGTTGTAGGCGTCGCTGTTGGCCTGCAGGCCCAGCCAGCTGATGTCGCCGTTCTGTTTCTTGTCCAGCGAATCGCCAGCCACGCCCGGTTCCGGGTAGTCGAGCTTGCCGTCATCGTGGGTGTGATGACCGCGAATGCCGGCCCAGTGTCCCGGTGTCCATTGGTATTCGGCATCGGCGTAGGCGTGCAGGCGATCCTTGTCCTTGGGTGCCAGCTCTTTCAGGTCGGTGCGGTACTCGCTGAAACGTTCGGCGACACCGGCGTTGGCGCGCAACAGGGTGGTGTCGAAGGTCCAGTTCAGGGCTTCGATGTTGGTGTCGCGCCATTGGCCGTCGTCGTTGTGCAGGCGCTGGCGACCGAATTTCAGGATCTCGCCAGGGTAGGGCGTGAAGCCGCTGTAGCCGACCCAGAACTCGCGCATCGCCAGGTAGTTCTTCTTGGTCTTGCGGTCGTTGTTGACGGTGTTTTCGGTGCCTTCGGATTGCTGCAGGGTGTCGGTTTCGATGATGTCGGTGGACGTCACGGCCTGACCCATGGCGTAGGCGCTCCACGCGCCGCTTTCGCCATAGACCCACGGACGCAGGTCGAGACCCAGGCCATTGACGTCGCCGCCACGCTGGGTGCCAAGGTCACGGTCGTCTTCGGACTGGCCGGTGATCTTCACGTCCAGGCCATAGTTCTTCGGTGCTTCAGTCATCGCTGCCAGCGTCGGGCAGGACCAGATCAGCGCGAACGTCAGGCCGATACCGGCCTTCATGAATGGATTCAACTTCATAGGGATTCCTCGCCGTCTTCTTCTTGCAGGGCGTGCAGTTGCAGCGTGTTCTGGCTCAGGTTGCCGCGAACCGCCTGTTCCTGTTTCAACAGGCGCTGGGCCTCGGCCAGCTGCGCAGGCGGCAGTTGAGCTTCGAGGGTTTGCGCAAGCTCGGTGGCTTGCGGGGTGTTCTGGGTCTTGGCCAATTGGCTGAAGACGTACGCATTGAGCGGGTCAGGCTTGGTGCCTTTGCCTTGGGAAAACAGTTGGGCAATGGCGAAGTCGGCGCTGTTCTGGCCGTTGCGCGCAGCGGTCAGCAGGTGATCCAGGGCCTTTTGCGGGTAGACCTTGCCCAGGTAGCCACGGCGATAGATCTGGCCGAGGTAGTAATCGGCGGCGACTTCGCGGCCGACGGCTTTCTGGAAGTGTTCCTCGGCGACCTTGGCGTCGGCCGGGACCATCTTGCCTTCGTAGTAGAGCTTGCCCAGCAACAGCTCGGCGCGCGGTTGGTCGGCGGCGCGGCCGTTGTCCAGGTACTTCATCATCTGGTCGACATCGCCCAGTTCCGGGAAGTCGTAGATCAGTTGCGCGAGGGTGACCCACGACGCCGGGTAGCCCGGAGCGATGGGTTCGAGCAGCGACTGCGCGGTTTTTTCGTCGGGCGTGCCCAGGGTTGGATCGGCGAGTACGCGAGCAACACTGTCCACACGCTGAGCAGAAACGGTGCCGCGACTGTGAGCCGCCTGCATCTGCTTGATCAGCTCGGCCTGTTGCTCAGGCTTGGCCTGTTTCTGGTAGACCGTGGCCAGTTCGACGTAGCAGATGTCGGTGGTGTTGAGCGCCGCCTTGCAGACCTTTTCCACTTCGTCCAGGTGCTGGTCGTAGGTGCCCTGGGTGCGATACAGCAGCACTTGCGCCAGGCCCGCTTCCGGCTTGCCTTCGGCGCGCCATTGGCTGATCTGCTTCTGGGCGTCGACGTTGGGGAAGCTGTGCGGGTATTGCAGGTACAGCATCGCCAACGGGATCAGGGTGTTGCCTTCACCGGCGGCCGAGGCCTTTTTCAATAGGCCTTCGGCTTCGTGCTGCTCGGCTTCGGTGGAGCCTGGCTTGGCCACCAGCAGGCGGCCGAGGCGGGCCTGGGCGCGCGGCGAAACGCTGGCCGCGGCGCGGTAAGTCGCCTCGGCCTGTTTCATTTGCGCCGGGTCGCGGCTGTCGACCTGGATATCGGCCAGGCCAACCTGGGCTTCGCTGTAGCCCAGTTCTGCCAGTTGCTGGTAGTTCGCCGCCGCGGTGGCGGTATCGCCACGCTTGAGCGCTTCGTTGGCCAGGCGTTGGTCGGGCAGACCGGCACAACCGCTGAGGCTGACTGCCAAGGCCAGCGAGCAGAACGCGAATCCCCTGTGGGAGCGAGCCTGCTCGCGAAGCAGACGATGCGGTGCATCAGACGAACCGCGTTGACCCATTCGCGAGCAGGCTCGCTCCCACAGGGATTGCGGTGTTCTTGGAATTGGTGGCGTCGTCACGGGCATGTCCTCCGGTTAAAGACCAGCAGCCATGGCTTTGTCGATCAGCCAGCTGAGGTTCGGGCCACGGTCGCTGTTCACTTCCACCGGACGACCGGCGAGGCTGCTGTCCAGGGCTTCGTCAGGCTGGATCAGGACGCGGATGTCGGAGGACAGGTCGGCGCTTTTCAGGCTGGTGCTGCTGACGATCTTGCCGGTGCGGGTCTTGTCTTCGCCGGCGATCTGGAAGCGCACCGGGGTGCCTGGCAGAACGTCGCCGAACTGGCGATAGGAGAAGCGCGCTTCAACGTTGGCTTCGGTGTTGCGGGGTACCAGCTGGAAGATCACGTCGCCTTTGCTGGCGTACTGACCGTCGGCGACCATCTGCTGGGCCACGGTGCAGTCGCAGGGCGATGTCAGGGTGCCGGTCATCTGCTTGCCGAACAGCTCTTCAACCTTGGCCGGAGCCAGTTGATCGTCTTCCAGGTGACCCTTGAGCACGTCGAGCATGCTGGTGCTGAAGGTCGCCAGTGGTGCGCCTTTGGCGGCCACGCCGTCGGCTTTCACCAGGCTCTGCACGGTACCGTCGCGGGGCATGGTGATGTTCACGCCCGGCACGCTGACCAGGCCGGCCTGGGCGTGGCTGACGAAGTACATGCCGTACACCGATTTGAAGATGAAGCCGAACGCCGCCAGGCCGATGGCGAAAACCCCCAGGCTCAGTGTCACTGCTTTCATGCGCCCGAACGCGCTCATGCCGTGGCCGCCGTCCTTGATCTTGCGCGCCTTGGTGAAGTTGTCGCGCTGCAGGGTCGCCAGCACTTCGCCGATGGTGACGATGTCGCCCGCCAGGTGCGAAGTGATCAGGTGGCGCAAGGTCGAGATGTCCTGCGGTTCCAGGTTCTGGAACTGGCAACCGATACGACCGGTTTCGCGATCGTTGGAGCGCACCTGCAACTCCACGTCCATGGCCAGGCCGAGGTTGTCGATGACGAATTGCAGGCGTGCCTTGTACTTGTCGCCGATCTTCAGCGGCAGTTGCCCGGCATTGAAGGCCAGGCCACCGGCGGAGAGGTCGATCACCCGCGCTTCGACCGGCGTACGGTCGGGGCCGAAGAAACGCAGCTTGGCCGGGATTTTCACCCGGGCGTGTTGGCGCTGGGCTTCGGATTCATGCACTACGTTGGCGTTGACGGCGGTATTCATAAGGGCGATTTCCTGGTTAATTCAATAAGGGGGCGGTCAGACCATCATCAGCAGCACGGCGACAAAAATGCTGCCGGCGGAGAAGGTCATGGTCCGAGACGACCAGGTGTTGAACCAACGTTGAAAGCTGGCGAGATCACGGGTCAGGGAAGTGGGCTGGCGAGTCCAGGACTGTTGGTCGAGGCGGAAGAACACATAGATCTTCACCAGGGCACCGACGATCTGGTTGTAATAGAGAATCGCCGGGTAGGCCGGGCCGATCCGGTGGCCGGAGCAGGACAGCAACAGGGTCAGGATCAGGCGGGTAATGCCGATCCAGAGCAGGTACACCAGGATGAACGCGGTGCCGTACTTGAAGCTGGCGATCAGCGCCACGGTCAGGCCCAGCAGGGAAGTCCACATCGACACACGCTGGTCGAACAGCACCACGGAAGTGAACGCACCGAGGCGTTTCACCCCAAGGCCGAGGGCCCGGGAGTTCTGGCGCAGGTTGTTGCCGTACCAGCGGAACATCAGCTTGCGACTGGCCTTGATGAAGCTCTTTTCCGGCGGATGCTCGACGGTGTTGATGGCGGCGTCAGGCACGTAGAAGGTGTCGTAGCCCAGGCGCATCAGGCTGAACCAGCTCGACTTGTCGTCGCCGGTCAGGAACTTGAAACGACCCAGGCGCCAGTGCTGCAGCGAGTCGCTTTCCACGTCGGCGATGAATTCCGGGTTGGTGACCACGGTGGCGCGGAACACCGACATCCGCCCGGTCATGGTCAGTACGCGCTTGGACAGGGCCATCGAGCACATGTTGATGTGACGCTGGGCGAAGCGCAGCTTGTGCCATTCGCTCATGATGTAGCCGCCGCGCACTTCGCAGAACTCGTTGGTGGTCAGGCCACCGACGTTGCCGAACATCTGGAACCACGGCACGGTCTTGCGCACCACGCCTTCGCCGAGCACGGTGTCGCCATCGATCACGGCCACAACGGCGCGGTCATCCGGCAGGTGGCGGGAGATGGCGCGGAAACCGTAGGCCAGGCCGTCGCGCTTGCCGGTGCCGGGAATGCGCACGAAGTCGAGCTTGACCCGGGCAGGCGGATTCATCCGGTTCCACAGGCTCTTGACCAGCAGTTCATCGGACATTTCGACGATAGAGCAGACCACGGTGGTCGGCAGCTCGCAGTCAATCGCTTCGCGGATCACCGAGCTGTACACCTGCGCGGTGGTCAGCGCATCGATACGGAAACTGGTGACCATCAAAAATACATGGGACGGGTCGGCCGCCTTGCCCAGCTTGCGCACTTTGCGCCGCAGGTGCGGGTAGACCACGTACAGGAACAGCATGCCGCGCAGAAAGTGCGTGGCACCCATCGAATAACGCCAGATACCGACGATACCGATCAGGAAAATGAAGTCCTTCGACTCGGAGTCGAACGTGGACACAGGCAACGCCATGGCGATGCCCATCAATAAACTCAGGTAGAACAGCCAACCGGCGGCCTGGAGTAGGCCGTTTTTTAGCCTGTGCATAATCTGCATCCGTCTCGATCTCGGGCGAGCCTGTGGGGTGGCCCGATGGGGTTAAGGCAGGCGTAAAAAGCCAAATCGATCTCATCGGACCTGTAGGAGCGCGGCTTGCCCGCGAAGGCGGTGTGTCTGGCACACCGCGTTGCCTGGTTCGCCGGCAAGCCTGGCTCCTACAAGGGACGGTGTCTTACCAGCAGATGCCTTCAGTCCGGCCAGTCACGCTGGTGGCCTTGGACATGAAGCCGACCAGGTCGATCACCTGCTTGCCGTGTGGGACGTTCTGCACCAGGGCGCGGAATTTCTCGTCACGGTTGCCGAGGATGATCACGTCGGAGTTGTTGATCACGGCGTCGAAGTCGGCGTTGAGCAAGGACGAGACGTGGGGAATCTTCGACTCGATGTAGTCCTTGTTCGCGCCGTGGACACGGGCGTACTCGACGTTGCTGTCGTAGATGCTCAGGTCGTAGCCCTTGCCGATCAGCATTTCGGCCAGGTCAACCAGCGGGCTTTCGCGCAGGTCGTCGGTGCCGGCCTTGAAGCTCAGGCCCAGCAGGGCGACTTTGCGTTTGTCGTGGCTGGAAACGATGTCGAACGCGTTCTGCACCTGGGACTCGTTACTGCGCATCAGCGAGTTGAGCAGCGGTGCTTCCACGTCCAGGGAGCCGGCGCGGTAGGTCAGGGCACGCACGTCTTTCGGCAGGCAGGAACCACCGAAGGCGAAGCCTGGGCGCATGTAGTACTGGGACAGGTTCAGCGTCTTGTCCTGGCAGACCACGTCCATCACTTCACGACCATCGACACCGACAGCCTTGGCGATGTTGCCGATCTCGTTGGCGAAGGTCACCTTGGTGGCGTGCCACACGTTGCAGGTGTACTTGATCATCTCGGCAACGGCGATGTCCTTGCGGATGATCGGCGCGTCGAGTTCTTCGTACAGCGATTGCAGAACGTCGCCCGAGGCCTTGTCGAACTCACCGATGACGGTCATGGGCGGCTGGTCGTAGTCGGCGATGGCGGTGCTTTCGCGCAGGAACTCAGGGTTCACGGCAACACCGAAGTCGACACCGGCTTTCTTGCCGGAGCAGTCTTCGAGGATCGGGATCACCACGTTGGCCACGGTGCCCGGCAGCACGGTGCTGCGAACCACGATGGTATGACGGGTGGTCTTGTCACGCAGGACAAAACCGATCTCGCGGCACACGGCTTCGATGTAGTTCAGTTCCAGGTCGCCGTTCTTCTTGCTTGGCGTACCAACACAGATCATCGACAGGTCGGTGTCGCGAATCGCCTCGGCGAAGTTGGTGGTGCCGCGCAGACGACCGGTCTGGATACCTTGGGCCAGAAGTTCGCCCAGGCCTGGTTCAACGATCGGCGAACGGCCTGCATTGATCATATCGATCTTGTCTTTGGCAACATCGACGCCAACGACGTCATGGCCCCGAGCAGACAGGCAGCCGGCACAGACTGCGCCTACGTAACCCAAACCAAATATGCTGATGCGCATCGCATTTACCTCAGTGTTGATCAAGCCATTAGATGGCCGGAGTTAATGGTGTTCAGCGTTTATAGTGCACACGGAAGTTACGCCTGGCAGGCGTGACCGTACCGCGTGCTGGCATAAAAGTTCCGAGTGTCTAAATAAGTGCACTCAAGGTGTGCGCAACTAGGCCTTGTTGTTATGACTTGCCCTGTTATGCAGCCCGTCCTCTATTCAGAGGATGTTCGTGCAATGTTCCTGCACGCTCGATGTCAGGCCGAAAGCCCGTGGATCAAGCGTTTTGGTGCCCAGGTGAGCACGTTTATAGGGACGCGGCCTTGGCCTTGTAGGGGATATTAATGGTGCGTATCTCCTGTGCGTTCTGGTGTTGCCCAAATCAGGGATTAGTCAGTGCAAGTTAGTATTGCAACTTCACTACATGGATCACTGTTCTGCGTAAGTTATCTCGTACATCCTCGGCGAGAATCGTTACCGGTGGTATGAACGGTGCATTTGGACATAGTTCCGGCCCATCCATCGCGAAATCTGAAATTTCTTGAAATATTGACAAAGATGGCACTGCTCTCAAATTGATAGCACTTGCCGTTTCGCCCTGTATATATAGGCGGATTATTGAAGGGGATAGTTTTTTGCCACTACTGATAATTTTTTTCGGTGCCACTACTGAAAAAAATATTCGAAGTCGAGTGAAACTAAAGTTAGAAAATTGACAAACTGTTTTTTGGCGTCATAAAAATGACGAAATTGGCGGGGAGATTGCAGGCTACGAATGGGGGGCGCACGAGGCGTTTGAAAGGTCGTGCGCCGACCCGTTGCTTCATTCGGGGGCGTGGTCGCGCAGGAACACCAGATTGTCCGGTTTAGACTGCTCGGCGCTGTAGCGGTAACCCTGCACATCGAACTGCTTGAGGGCTTGCGGATCGTTGATGCGCTCTTCGATGACGAATCGGCTCATCATGCCCCGGGCCTTTTTCGCATAGAAGCTGATGATCTTGTACTGACCGTTCTTCAGGTCCTTGAACTCGGTATTGATGATGCGTGCATTCAGGGCGTTGCGCTTGACCGCCGAGAAATACTCGTTGGAAGCCAGGTTGAGCAGCACGTCATCGCCTTGGTCGGCCAAGGCTTCGTTCAGCCATTCGCTGATCCGCGTACCCCAGAAGGCATACAGGTCCTTGCCCCGGGCATTGGCCAGCTTGGTGCCCATTTCCAGCCGGTACGGCTGCATCAGGTCGAGGGGGCGCAGCAGGCCATACAGGCCGGAGAGCATGCGCAGGTGTTGCTGGGCATAGTCAAAATCGGCTTCGCTGAAGGTTTGCGCGTTCAACCCGGTGTAGACGTCGCCCTTGAACGCCAGCAAGGCCTGCTTGGCGTTGGCCGGGGTGAAGGCGGGTGTCCAGCTGCCGAAGCGGGCGGCGTTGAGCCCGCCGATCTTGTCGGAAACGTGCATCAACTCGCTGATCTGCGCCGGGGTCAGCTCGCGCAGTTGCTGGATCAGCTCCTGGGAGTGGTCGAGGTACTGCGGCTGGGTAAAGCGTTGGGTCGCCGGTGGTGTTTCGTAATCGAGGGTCTTGGCGGGGGAAATCACCGTCAGCATGAAGTCGTCTCCTTTAATCGTGGCGGCGATTCTAGGGGGTTGTCGCGGTGGACTCCAGCTATCGAGGCCATAGGTGATGACCGGTGGCTATCCACAAATCCTTGTGGGAGCGGGCTTGCTAGCGAAGGCGGCGTGTCAGCCAATATTAATGTGACTGACACACTGCCTTCGCGAGCAAGCCCGCTCCCACTTTGCTTCGGTGCTGCTGCGGGAATGCGGGGCGGATCAGCTATAGTGCCGCCCGGGTCTGGTTATGGAGGCATCCCATTGCGTATCGTTTTTCTGCTCACCGCCTGGCTGCTGAGCTTCGGCGCCATCGCGGCACCCGGTGAGGTGGCGACCCTGGATCGCAGCACCTGGCCGGAAAAACTCGACAACCCGACCCTTTTCGACGTCGCCTCGCGTGCCGAAATCCTCATGTTCGCCCGGGTGCTGCTGGCCAGTGAGTCCCTGGACGAGGCGGCGCTGGCGCAACGCCTGGGGCTGCGCACGATCAATCTGGATTCGGTCAATCGAGTTCGCCAACGCCTGTGGCAACGCCTGTTGGCCAACTACAACTTCGCCCAGCAAAGTTGCGACCAGGACGCCTCCTTCTGTTTCCTGGTCGAGGACATGGCCACCTTGCGCGAGCAGGCCGGCAAGTTCCAGCTCAGCGAGGACAGCTATTACACCCGGTGGTACGAACCGAGCCGCCTGTTCCACACCCAGTACCTGGACGAGCAACTGCGCAAGGCGGCACTGTTCCCGCAAGCCAGCAGTGAAGTCGATCGTTTTGGAGACTTTGAGCGTAATGGCGACGGCATGCATGACCGGCTGTTTCTATTGACCTTCGACAGCGCCGCCAACGCCATGCCGGACCACACCGACTGGGTGGCCGAGTACCTGCGCAAGGCCAATCTCAGTGGCACCTTCTTCGTGCTCGGCAAGGACCTCCAGGCACGTCTGGGCGAGCGTTCGGTGGCCAGCCTGCAGTCGACCTGGTCAACCCAGTGTATCGGTGTGCAAGGCTGGGAGTTTCGCTCCCACAGCCACTGGCAGGACTGGCAGGACTCGGTACGTCGCAGCGTTGAGCTGGCGAAAAATAAACTGCCGGAGAACTTCATGCCGCTGTTTCGCCCGCCCGATGGCCAGCGTCGTGCCGACGCCGCCGCTTTCTTCAAGGCCCAGGGCTTGCAGGTCGCCCTGTGGGACATCGATGCCCAGGACGGTGCAGGCAAGCTCAAGGGCAGCCAGAGTGCGCAACGGGTGCTGACCCTGATGCTGCTGTGGCGCCACGGGGTGATCAACTTCAATGTGAAGCAGGACGGGGTGAAAACGGCGTTGCCCTGGCTGATTACGCAAACGGCGCAAAGCGGGATCGGTTGGGAGGACTGTCAGGAGGGGTTTCGCTGAAAACCGCCAAAGCCCGCAAACATTGGGTAAAAGGCGATTTTTGAAGAGGTTTTGCTGCAGGTTGACTTCCGACTGTAAACGGGTGATGGCAGTCCGCCAAGTGTTATTGGTCATTCTGAAAAATAAACTTCAAAAAAGCGTCAAAGTACTTTTTTCTGTCATGGGTTTTGGAGTATTACGAAGACAGACCGCCGAAACCTGCAACACAGGTGGCGTCTCCCAAGACCCGCATGTATGCAGAACACTTGAGTCCCCGCAGGTGTATTCGGTAGTCACTTCGAGGCGCAGCACCGCCAAGGTATTGCGTCGAATGGCTCCCACAAAGGTGACCGAGTATGGATGATCACGGACGTAGCTCTTCTTCCAACCAGCCAATCCTTTATGTACTCGATACCAACGTATTGATTCACGATCCAAACGCGCTGCTCAACTTCGAAGAACACCACGTCGCGATCCCGATGACCGTGCTTGAGGAGCTCGACAAGCTCAAGAGCGGGCATCACAGCGTTGCCGCCGAATGCCGCCAGGCCATCCGGCTGATCGACAAGACCCTGGGCGATGCCTCACCCGAGGACGTCGAGCAGGGTGTGCCGATCCAGCGGGGCAAGAGCGGACCCAAGGGCTTGCTGTCAATTCTGATGAGCAAGCATGCCGAGCCGAACCTGATTCTGCCCGAGCACCTGAACGACAACAAAATCATCAACCAGTTGATCGACCTGCACGCGCGCGATCCGCAAAAGCCCGTGGTGCTGGTCACCAAAGACATCAACATGCGCCTCAAGGCCCGCGCCTGCGGGATTGCGGCCGAGGACTACAGCACCGACCAGTTGGTCGACGACGTATCGTTGCTGCCTAACGGCTACCACAACATGACCGGCTCCTTCTGGGACCGAGTGAGCAAGGTCGAGACCCGCCAGGACCATGGCCGCACCTGGCATCAGGTACAGCTGATCGACAACCTGCCGGCGGTGCACATCAACGAGTTCATCATCGACGAGCAAGGGTTCGTCGGCTGGATCAAGGAGATCGAGGAAGACAAGTTACTGATCCTGGACCTGCACCAGGAACCGCTGCTGCATCAGGAAGCCTGGGGCCTGAAACCGCGTGACATCTATCAGAGCCTGGCGCTGTATGCCTTGCTCGATCCGGACATCCACCTGGTCAACCTGTCCGGTGCCGCAGGTTCCGGTAAAACCATCCTCGCGCTGGCCGCGGCCATTGAACAGACCATGGTCAGCAAGCGCTATCGCCGCATCATCGCCACCCGCAGCGTGCAAGGCCTGGACCAGGAGATCGGCTTCCTGCCCGGCACCGAAGCGGAAAAAATGGAGCCTTGGCTGGGCGCCATCACCGACAACCTCGAAGCCTTGCACATGGATGATGAAAGCACCCATGGCAGCGTCGACTACATCCTCAGCAAAGTGCCGTTGCAGTTCAAATCCCTCAACTACATCCGGGGCCGCAGCTTCCAGCAGAGCCTGATCCTGATCGATGAATGCCAGAACCTCACACCGCACCAGATGAAAACCATCATCACCCGTGCCGGCGCCGGTTCCAAAGTGGTGTGCCTGGGCAACCTGGCACAGATCGACACCCCTTACCTGTCCGCGACCAGCTCCGGGCTGACCTACCTGACTGAACGCTTCAAGGATTTCCCCAACGGAGTGCACATCACCCTGCAAGGGGTGCCACGTTCGATCCTGGCTGAATACGCCGAATCGCATCTGTAACTGCTTCACACAAACCGGGCGGCCCCAAAGCCGTCCGGTTTTTTATGCTCGACACAAAACCTTGTAGGAGCTGGCTTGCCAGCGAAGGGGGCGTTGAAGGTGTTGAATTCAAGACCGTCATCGCTGGCAAGCCAGCTCCTACAGGAATGCGTCCATCCGATAATCATGCGTGCGGAAATCTGACCCACAGGTTTACAATCGGGACTCCTGATCAGGAGTAACCCTGTGCTGACTCATCTCGATTCCCAAGGCCGTGCCAACATGGTCGACGTCACCGAAAAAGCCGTGACGTTCCGTGAAGCAACGGCCCAGGCGCTGGTGCGCATGCTGCCCGAAACCTTGCAAATGATCGTCAGTGGCGGTCACCCCAAGGGCGATGTGTTCGCCGTGGCCCGTATTGCCGGCATCCAGGCGGCGAAAAAGACCAGCGACCTGATTCCCCTGTGCCATCCGCTGATGCTGACCGGGGTCAAGGTCGAACTCAGCGCCGAAGGCGAGGACAGCGTGCGCATCGTGGCGCGCTGCAAGTTGTCCGGGCAGACCGGAGTCGAGATGGAGGCCCTGACCGCCGCCAGTGTCGCCGCGTTGACCATCTATGACATGTGCAAGGCCGTGGATCGCGGCATGACCATCGAAAGTGTGCGCCTGCTGGAGAAGGTTGGCGGCAAGAGCGGGCATTTCCAGGCGGATCAGCCATGAACGTGACCGTGAAGTTTTTTGCCCGTTACCGTGAAGCGCTGGGCGTTGATGCGGTGAAGGTCGAGGGCGACTTCGCCACCGTCGACGACGTGCGCGCACTGTTGGCCCAGCGCGATGGCGCCGAGGTGTTGAGCGAGCAGAACCTGATGTGCGCGCGCAACGAAGACCTGTGCCAGCTCGACGAGCCGGTCAGCGATGGCGATGAAGTGGCGTTTTTCCCCACCGTGACCGGGGGCTGAGGCATGGCCATTCGCGTGCAATCGACCGCGTTCGACCCCGGCGCCGAAGTCAACGCCATGCACGATGCCAATGTCGGCGTCGGCGCGGTGGTGAGTTTTGTCGGCTATGTTCGCGATTTCAATGACGGCCTGGATGTCGCCGGGATGTTCCTCGAACACTATCCGGGCATGACCGAAAAAGCCCTCGGCAAGATCGCCATCGAAGCGGAGCAGCGCTGGCCGTTGCTCAAGCTGCAAGTGCTGCATCGCATCGGCGCCCTGGAGCCCGGCGAGCCCATCGTCTTCGTCGGCGCCGCCAGCGCCCACCGCCAGGCCGCCTTCGACGCCTGCGCCTTTGTCATGGACTACCTGAAAACCCGCGCGCCGTTCTGGAAGAAGGAAAACACCAGCGACGGCCCACGTTGGGTAGAGGGGCGTGACAGCGATCATGCGGCGGCGGATCGGTGGAAGCGGTAATTCCTGCGACGTTCTTCAGTCAGTCTTCGCGAGCAAGCCCGCTCCCACTGTGTTCGCAGTTCCCATGTGGGAGCGGGCTTGCCCGCGAAGAGGCCATCCGCTTCACCCCAGAACCTCTTGATTCACTACCCGACAATCGGCGGGCACCGTCCCCATTTGCCTGATTGACGCCAAATACATAAAAGTCCAGTATGGAATTCTAAGTATAAAAAAGGCTTTCCCACGATTCTGCTCTTTCTTCTGTCTTGCCAAACCAACAACAACCCGCGAGAGAACGAACATGAAGAAACTCCCCCTCATCACCGGTCTGGCCCTGAGCCTGTTGGCGTGCAGCAACCTGTTTGCCGCTGAGAAAACCCTGCGTATCGGCATCGAAGCGGCCTACCCGCCGTTCGCCTCCAAGACCGAAAAAGGCGAGATCGCGGGCTTCGACTACGACATCGGCAATGCCCTGTGCGCGCAGATGAAGGTCAAGTGCGTGTGGGTCGAGGGCGAGTTCGACGGCCTGATTCCTTCCCTCAAGGTGAAGAAGATCGACATGGCCCTGTCGTCCATGACCATCAACGAAGACCGCAAGAAGTCGGTGGATTTCACCCACAAGTACTACTTCACCTCGTCGCGACTGGTCATGAAGGAAGGTGCGGTCGTCGATGACCAATACGCCAGCCTCAAGGGCAAGACCGTGGGCGTGCAACGGGCAACCACCACCGACCGTTACGCGACCGAAGTCTTCGAACCCAAGGGCGTCAACGTCAAGCGCTACAGCAACAACGAAGAGATCTACATGGACTTGGCGGCCGGCCGCCTCGATGCCATCTTCGCCGACACCATTCCCCTGAACGACTTCCTGTCGATGCCCCGTGGCAAGGGCTACGCCTTTGTCGGCCCCGAGCTCAAGGACCCGAAATACGTGGGCGAGGGCGCCGGGATCGCGGTACGAAAGGGCAACACCGAGCTGGTCTCGGAGCTGAACACCGCAATCGACGGCATTCGCGCCAGTGGCGAGTACCAGAAGATCTCGCAGCAGTACTTCAAGTCTGATATCTACGGCGAGTGATCAATCGCTTCCGGGGCTTTCTCGCGAAAGCCCCGCTGCGATGCAGATTCCCGAACTTTCGAGGGTTGCAGGTTGAGCGCCAGTACGCTCGCCAGCACGATGAGCATCCCGGTGATGACCATGATCGAAGGGCGCTCAGCCAGTACCACCGAGGCCATCAGCATGGCGGTGGGCGGTATCAGGTAAAGCGAAATGGACGCGCGACTGACGTTGCTGTGAGTCAGTACGTAGGCCCAGGCCAGGTATGCCAGGGCACTGGGGAAAATGCCCAGGATAAGCACCGCCAGGTTGGCCGAAGCAGGCGCTTTCTGCACTTCACTCCACAAGCCCGGTGCGAACACCAGTAATAACGTGGTGCCTGACCAGATGGTGTAACACACCATCGTCAGCCCATCGTAGCGATGGGAATGGCGTTTTTGCAGGGCGAAATAGAGACTCCAGGACAAGGCCGCCAGCAGGATCAGCAGCCCGTGCGCATCCAGTTCTCCAAACCCACGATCACCCGTCACCACGACCCCCGCACCGAGCAAGCCGCATAGCACACAGATCCACTGCCAACCGTTGACCCGGTCCTTGAACACGAAATGCGCCAGTATCGTGCTGAACAGCGGCGTGGATTGCGCCAGCACACTGGCCGCGCCGGCGCTGACGCCTCGTTGGCCGAAATTGATGGCGATGTGGTGCAGGCTGACAGCAAAGAATCCCAGCATGACCAACAGTGGCAGGTCTTTCAGGCGCGGCAGGGAAATACGTGTCACCAGGGCGACGCCGGCCATGAACGTCGAGGCAATGAGAAAGCGGATCAGCGCCAGATGTCCCGGCTCGTAAGCCCCCAGGCCGATGCGGATGCCAATGGGGGAGTAGGCCCAGCAGAGGATCACGAAAACCGTCGCCAGGGCGATTTTTACGCCTGGCCTTTGCGCGAGGTGGCGTTGAACAAAATCCATAAGGCTTCCTTTTTGTACGGCGCAAATAAGGCGTGATGCCGTGCCGACATTCGAATTATCAAAACCCTATGAATTCACTACAAGTGACTTAAACTGAGTTAAGCATTCACTTTTGGTGAGCTATGGAACTGTCCCAGCTGCGCATGTTCAACACGGTTCACCACCTCGGCAGCATCGCGCGTGCGGCCGAGGTGCTGCACTGTGTGCCGTCCAATATCACCGCACGCCTCAAGTCCCTGGAGCGTGAACTCGGTACGCCGCTGTTTTCCCGCGACGGCCGAGGATTGCGGATCACCCCTGCCGGGGAGGTGTTTCTTGAGTACACGACGAAAATCCTCGGCCTGGCCGAGGAAGCGCGCAGGGCGTTGGCGCCCGGCTGCGAGCCGAGCGGTCCTCTGCGCATTGGTGCCATCGAGTCCAGTGCCACGGGGCGATTGCCCAGGTTACTGGCCAAGTACCACGAGCTTTACCCAAAGGTGATGCTGGAGTTGAGCACCGGCACCTGGGCGCAATTGCTCGACGACACCCAGCATCGGCGGTTGGATGGGGCGTTCGTGGCGGTCAACGTTGATCGCCCGGGACTGCAGCGGGAAGTGATGTACCGCGAAGATCTGATTCTCATCGCATCCGCCTCCCATGGGCCTTTGCGCAAGGCGGCGGATTTGCAGGGCAAAGCGATTTTCATGTGGCCGCCGGGCTGCCCGTACCGCTTTGCGCTGGAACAGTGGTTATTGCGCCACGACCAGGTGCAGCCGATTGTCAGCATTGCCAGCTATGGCACCATCGTAGGTTGTGTCAGCGCCGGTGCCGGTGTCGCGCTGGTTCCCCGGGGCATCTATGAGCAGTATGGTCTGGGCGCTGGTTGCCAGGGCTATGAGTTCCCGGAACTGACGAGCGTCGACAACCTTTTTTACTGGCACGAGAACGCAGGCCGGCACCCGGCTCGCGAGGCGTTCGTGAAGTTGTTGCGGGCCGAGTTCGAGGGGCCGGGGGCTTTACGGTTAATCCCGTCTTAACCGGTCTGTCGTCTATTTCCCCACAATCCGCCAGTGCGCTCCAGCCCTCTCAAAGGAAAGGGCCAGCGTGTAAACTGGCGGGCAATCGATAGTCAAAAGGGAAACACGATGAGCGAGGAAACGATGCGTCTGGGCCGTGAACGGCGCTACCTGGTGCTGTTGGGCATCATTTGCCTGGCGCTGATCGGCGGTGCGTTGTACATGCAGGTGGTGTTGGGCGAGGCGCCGTGCCCGTTGTGCATCCTGCAGCGGTATGCGCTGCTGTTGATCGCGCTCTTTGCCTTCATCGGGGCGGCCATGCGCACCCGTCGCAGCATTACGGTGCTGGAGACCCTGGTGGTCATTTGTGCCCTGGCAGGCGTCGGGGTGGCCGGGCATCACGTCTATACGCAGTTCTATCCGGCCGTCAGCTGTGGCATCGATGTGCTGCAACCGATAGTCGATGGCTTGCCGCTGGCGAAGATCTTCCCGCTGGGCTTCCAGGTCGACGGTTTCTGCTCCACGCCGTACCCGCCAATCCTGGGGTTGTCCCTGGCGCAGTGGGCGCTGCTGGCCTTCGTGCTGGTGGTGGTGCTGGTGCCGTTGCTGACGCTGCGCAATCGAAAGACGCTGCGCTAGTAGACCCGAAACGCCCCGGTCCTCGATGAGAGGGCCGGGGCGTTTTTGCATTTCAGGGGCCAGGTAAGAAGACCGTGATGCATGGCAATCAGGGGTGCGACAAATGTGCGACATGTTGTCACATCGCGAGTGTCGCACTGCGCTTTCGAGTGTCGGATTGGTGCGATGTCTTGCAAAGAAATTGGCGTGTTCGAGCGTTGCCGGATTTTAGCCGGGTCAAAAGGGAGCAGACAGTTTTAACAGGTTGTGGCGATTTGCCAGAGCCCTTGTCATACCGGGGCTAGGGCGGGGTTGAGGACCCTGTTCGAGCCCCTGAAGCTGTCTGAATCGGGGGTGGTAGACCTACTTTTTTTGGTGTTTTTGTTGAGAATCAATTTCGATAAGATGCGCCACTTTTACACAATTGGGTCAGGATTGTTGCGGTCAGGGATAAAAATTATTTCGGGATAAGACATGGTTTATAAAACGCTACATATCTACAATCGCCCGCACTGAATTCCCGGCACTGCTCACCCAGGCTCTGGTGCATGAGTGGCAAGAGGGTGTCGAGAGGCTTTTTGGCCTCATGTGACGCCCAGGTGTCGGTGCCTCCAACTATCCGCACCAAATGGAATTGGGCTGTAACAAGGCCTTTGACCACGAATTCGAATAAGAACTCACCGCTGGCCCAGGATTTGTCGAAACGCCTCTGACGCTCGACGGGCAAGCCCTTATTCAATCCAAGAAAAATGCCAACCCTTGGCAGGGTGAAGTGTTGGCGATCAAAACCCAACTGCATTGCGCAAGCTGCTTTAGAGGTCGTGAGATGAGTAAAAACAGGTACCCCAGACTACTAGGCTTATTGCCGCTGCTCGGCACGTTGTTGCTGGGAGGCTGCAACATGACCTTGCTCAATCCCACGGGCCAGGTCGGCCTGGAACAGCGAAACCTGATCATCACCGCCACGCTGCTGATGCTGTTGGTCGTGGTGCCGGTCATCGTGATGACCTTCCTGTTCGCCTGGAAATACCGCGCGTCCAACACCAAGGCGACCTACACGCCTAAATGGAACCACTCCACCAAGATCGAGATCGCGGTGTGGACTGTCCCGGTGTTGATCATCATTGCCCTGGGTTACATCACCTACAAGTCGACCCACGAGCTGGACCCGTACCGTCCGATCGAATCCGACGTGAAGCCTGTGACCATCGAAGTGGTCGCGCTGGACTGGAAGTGGCTGTTCATCTACCCGGAACAAGGCATTGCCACGGTCAACAAGATCGTGTTCCCGGCGCACACGCCAATCAACTTCAAGATCACCTCCGACGCCGTGATGAACTCGTTCTTCATCCCGGGCCTGGGTGGCCAGATCTACGCGATGGCGGGCATGCAGACCAGAATGCACCTGATCGCCGACCGCAACGCTGAAATGGACGGCATCTCCGCCAACTACAGCGGTGCCGGTTTCACCGGTATGAAATTCAAAGCGATCGCAACTTCCCAGGAAGATTTCGACGCCTGGGTAAGTGAAGTCAAAAAGGCACCTAAACAGCTTGAACAAGCTGAATACGCAGCCCTTTCCAAGCAGAGCCAGAACAACCCAGTCGAGCTCTACTCCTCGGTGACGCCGAACCTGTTCCAGATCATCGTCGACAAGTACGAAGGCATGAAACCGGGTCCGAAGGTCAAGCACGAGAAGAAAGAGAAAGAAGTGGCCGCTACGGACATGAACTCGCATTCAGCTGCCGGGGCAGAGGAGTAAACGATGTTTGGTAAATTAAGTTGGGAAGCGGTGCCGTTCCACGAGCCGATCGTGATGGTGACCATCGCCATGATCGCGCTCGGTGGTCTGGCACTGTTCGCGGGTATCACTTACTTCAAGAAGTGGACCTATCTGTGGACCGAGTGGCTGACTTCGGTCGACCACAAGAAAATCGGCGTGATGTACATCATCGTCGCCATGGTCATGCTGCTGCGCGGCTTTGCCGACGCCATCATGATGCGTACCCAGTTGGCCATGGCCACCGAGGGTTCGCCTGGCTACCTGCCACCTGAACACTATGACCAGATCTTCACCGCCCACGGTGTGATCATGATCATCTTCATGGCGATGCCATTCTTCACCGGCCTGATGAACCTTGCAGTGCCGCTGCAGATCGGCGCGCGTGACGTTGCCTTCCCGTTCCTGAACTCCCTGAGCTTCTGGCTGCTGGTTTCCGGCGTGGTGCTGATCAACCTGTCCCTGGGCGTCGGCGAATTCGCCAAGACCGGTTGGGTTGCCTATCCGCCGCTGTCGGGTCTGCAGTACAGCCCTGGCGTGGGGATGGATTACTACATCTGGGCGCTACAGCTATCCGGGTTAGGTACGACGCTGACGGGGGTTAACTTCCTCGCTACCGTGCTGAAAATGCGTACCCCTGGCATGAAGCTGATGGACATGCCGATCTTCACCTGGACCTGCACCTGGGCAAACGTCCTGATCGTGGCTTCGTTCCCGATCCTGACCGCTACCCTGGCACTGCTGACCCTCGACCGTTACATGGATTTCCACATTTTCACCAATGAACTTGGTGGCAATCCAATGATGTACGTCAACCTGTTCTGGGCTTGGGGCCACCCTGAGGTTTACATCCTGATCCTGCCGGCCTTCGGCATCTTCTCGGAAGTGATCTCGGCGTTCACCGGCAAGAAACTGTTCGGCCACCACTCGATGATCTACGCTTCGGGCGCGATCTCGGTACTGGGCTTCATGGTTTGGCTGCACCACTTCTTCACCATGGGTTCGGGTGCCAGCGTCAACGCCTTCTTCGGTCTGGCGACGATGCTGATTTCCATCCCGACGGGTGTGAAACTGTTCAACTGGCTGTTCACCATCTACCAGGGTCGTCTGCGTTTCACCAGCCAGGTGCTGTGGACCCTGGGCTTCATGGTGACCTTCGCCATCGGCGGCATGACCGGCGTACTGCTGGCCATCCCGGGTGCTGACTTCGTCCTGCACAACAGCCTGTTCGTGATCGCGCACTTCCACAACGTGATCATCGGCGGCGCGGTATTCGGCTACATCGCAGGTTTCGCGTTCTACTTCCCGAAAGCGTTCGGCTTCAAGCTGCACGAAGGCTGGGGTAAAGCAGCGTTCTGGTTCTGGATCTCGGGCTTCTTCGTCGCGTTCATGCCGCTCTATGCACTGGGCTTCATGGGCATGACCCGTCGTCTGAACGCCACCACCAACCCTGAGTGGGTGCCGTACCTGTACGTCGCCATGTTCGGTGCGGTGATGATCGCCTTCGGTATCGCCTGCCAACTGATCCAGCTGTACGTCAGTGTGCGTGACCGCAACAAGCCAGAGAACATGTGCGAACACGGTGACCCGTGGAATGCCCACACGCTGGAATGGTCGACCTCGTCGCCACCTCCGTTCTACAACTTTGCCGTGCTGCCCAAGGCTGACTGCATCGACCCGTTCACCGAAGCCAAGGAAAACGGCACCGCGTACAAGGCTCCGGCCAAGTACGAGCCGATCCACATGCCAAACAACACCGCTACCGGTGTGGTCATGGGCGCTCTGCTGACCGTGTTCGGTTTCGCGATGATCTGGCACATCTGGTGGCTGGCAATCGCGAGCCTGGTAGGCACTGTCGCCTACTTCGTGATCCACGCTGCACGTGACGACCAGGGCTATATGGTCCCGGTTGAAACGATCGAGCGCATCGAAGCCGAGCAGCACAAGCGTCTGGTAGCGGCAGGGAAAATCCCGGCCACCGCCACCCGTGTTGAAACCTCGTTGGAACAGGCTTAAACCATGTCGAACTTAGTGACCAATGTTGGACACGCCCATGGTGACCATGGGCACGATGACCACCACCACGACTCGGGCGAGATGACCGTATACGGTTTCTGGCTCTACCTGATGACCGACTGCATTCTGTTTGCGTCGATCTTCGCGGTGTACGCGGTACTGGTTAACAACGTAGCGGGTGGCCCGTCGGGCCACGACATCTTCGAACTGCCGTACGTGCTGGGCGAAACCGCTCTGCTGTTGTTCAGTTCGATCACCTACGGCTTCGCCATGCTGGCGTTGTACAAGGGCAACAAGAAGGCGGTGCTGACCTGGCTCGGCATGACCTTCCTGTTGGGCGCAGGCTTTATCGCGATGGAGATCAACGAGTTCCACATCTTGATCGCCGAAGGCTACGGTCCTAGCCGTTCAGGCTTCCTGTCCGCGTTCTTTACCCTGGTCGGTACTCACGGTCTGCACGTGTCCGCCGGTTTGATCTGGATGGCGATCATGATGTATCAGGTGCAGAAAAAGGGCCTGACGTCGACCAACAAGACTCGCCTGAGCTGCCTGAGCCTGTTCTGGCACTTCCTGGACGTGGTCTGGATCTGCGTCTTCACCGTTGTCTATCTGATGGGGACCCTGTAATGGCTAATGCCCACTCCCATGACAGCCATGATGCTGGCCACGGCAGCGTAAAGTCGTACGCCATCGGCTTCATCCTGTCGGTGATCCTGACCGTCATCCCGTTCGGTCTGGTGATGTACCCGAGCCTGCCGAAGGCCACCACGCTGGCAATCGTTCTGCTGTTCGCAGTGATCCAGGTGATCGTTCACCTGTATTACTTCCTGCACCTGGACCGTTCCATCGCTCAGCGTAACAACGTGATCGCTTTCGTCTTTACGGCCATCGTGATCGTGCTGCTGGTTGGCCTGTCGCTGTGGATCATGTTCAGCATCCACACGTACATGATGGCGAAGTGAGGTAGACCCGATGTCGCTCAAGCACTTTATCCAAATCACCAAACCGGGGATCATTTTCGGTAACGTGCTTTCTGTGGCAGGCGGGTTCTTCCTGGCCTCGAAAGGGCATGTCGATCTGGCCGTGTTTCTGGCAGCCATGATCGGCACTTCCCTGGTCGTCGCCTCCGGTTGCGTGTTCAACAACTGCATCGACCGCGACATCGACATCAAGATGGAACGCACCAAGAACCGGGTGCTGGTTCAGGGCCTCATCTCCCTGAAACTGGCCCTGATCTATGCGACCGTCCTGGGTGTTCTCGGCGTTGCGTTGTTGTACAAAGTGGCCAACCCGTTGGCCGCTTTGTTCGCCGTGATCGGCTTCGTGATCTACGTCGGCTTCTACAGCCTGTACCTCAAGCGCAAGTCGGTTCACGGCACGCTGGTGGGCAGTCTGTCGGGCGCCATGCCGCCGGTGATCGGCTATGTCGCAGTCAGCAACACCTTCGACATGGCCGCGCTGACCCTGTTGGTGATGTTCAGTCTGTGGCAGATGCCGCATTCCTACGCCATCGCGATCTTCCGCTTCAACGATTACCTGGCCGCATCGATTCCGGTGCTGCCAGTGAAGCGTGGCATCCAGGTGGCCAAGAAGCACATCCTGATCTACATCCTGGCCTTCCTCGTGGCGACCTTGATGCTGACCTTCAGCGGCTACGCCGGCATGAGCTACCTCGCCGTCGCCGCGGCCATGGGCATGTACTGGTTGTACATGGCCTGGACCGGCTACAAGGCAGTGGATGACACGGTCTGGGCACGCAAGCTGTTCGTGTTCTCGATCTTCACCATTACCGCGTTGAGCGTGATGATGTCCCTGGACTTCAAAGTGCCGACCGAGCTGCTGCTGACGTACGCGCCTTAAGCGTCGGATGCTGTAAAGAAAAGCCCCGCCTTCGAGAGAAGCGCGGGGCTTTTTCATTTACGCGCGGTTGTTGCACGGTGCATCGAGCACCTCCACCCTGTGGGAACGGGCTTGCTCGCGAAAGCGGTGTGTCAGGCGACATTGATGCTGGATGTGACGGCCTCTTCGCGAGCAAGCCCGCTCCCACAGGATCGAAGACAGTCGGTTATTTATGGGGCTTGTCGAGCAAGCGGAAAAACCGTTCGCGCACCTGCACGTGATCACTGTGCGCGACGTTGAAGCGCAGAAACCGATTGCCATCCGCCGCCTTGCTGAGCATGGTCCCCGGCGCCAATACCAGGTCGATTTCCAGGCCCTTCCTGGCCAGGGTTTCGGCATCGTATCCATCCGGCAATCGCGTCCAGATGTATAACCCTTCACCGGGCAGCGAAGACACCGAACACCCGGCTTCGCCCAGCCATGCCGCCACCCGGCTGTTCGACTCATAAAGCCTGTCTACGGTGCGGCGCATGTGCTTGGCGTAGCTGCCGTCGCTGAGCATGGTGCAGATGATCTGCTCGGCCATCTCCGAGGTCATGCCGCCGCAGGCCATTTTCAGGGTGACCATCCGCGCGGCCAGTTGCGGGGACAGCACGGCGAAGCTGACGCGGCTGTTGGCGGTCAGGGTCTTGGAGAAGCCCGAGACGTAGGACACGTTGTCCAGCCCGCTCGCGGCCAGGCGTGGCGTTCGGCGTTGCTGCATGTCGCAGTACAGGTCGTCTTCGAGGATGTGGAAATTGTACCGATGGCTCAGCTCCACCAGGCGGTAGACCTGCGCCGAGGTGAACGAGTGCCCGGTCGGGTTGTGCAGGGCGTTGTTGGTCATGTAGAGCACGGGGCGGTGAGCGATCAGCAGTTGCTCGAACGCCTCCAGGTCCATGCCGTCGCAATCGCGGCGGATGGTGACGACCTTGGCGCCGTGCCAGGCCAGGTTGGTGTGCATCGTGAAGTAGCATGGGTCGTCGAGCAGCACCGTGTCGCCGGGTTTGACCAGCAGGCGCATCAGCATGTCGATGGCCTGGACGGTGTTGGCGGTGGTGATGATCTGTTCCACCGGCGCTTCGACGCCCAGGGTCGCCATCTTGACCCGCAAGGCCTGGCGCAGCGGCAGGTAACCGCTGGCGTTACCGTATTCACCCATGCGCAGCGTGGTGGCGCGAAGTGTACCGCGCACGGCTTTGAGCAATTCGTCAGCAGGCAACCATGAGGATGGCAGGAAACCGGCCCCCGGGCGCAGCGCGCCATTGTCCAGCAGCACCGCGCGGCGCACCACGCTGAGGGTGTCCTGGGGCAGCAGATCGGGGCCGGCGTGGGTCTGCAGGGTGGTGCTGGAACGGTGCACGTAATGCCCCGAACCCTGGCGCGACACCACCAGCCCCTTGGCGCGCAAGCGGTCAAGGGCGTCGACCACCGTGGACTTGCCCACGTGCATCAGGTCGGAGAGTTCGCGAATCGGCGGCAGCCTTGAGCCGTGGGGCAGGCCGCCCTTGGTAATTGCCACCGACAACTGATCGACGATCTGCTGCACCAGCGGTACACCCGGCTGGAACTCGATAGCGGCGATCACTGCTCGCTGAGCCTGCATTTTACTGGTCTCTCTGGCAGTAAAGTTCGTTTGATTCTATACGAACTTGCTCTGACCAAGACAAGCATCTCTTTCTACCATCGCCTTACAGAGTTTCTGGATGGTCGACCTATGCCGGTCGATCGATGCCAGGTTCGTGAGGTGTTGCATGAGTGTCGAAACAACGGTCGTTGCGGCCAAGCCGGTCATCAATCTGCGCTTGTTCACCATCCGGATCATCACCGCCGTGTCACTGTTCGCGGTGCTGGGCAAGGCCAACGTCTGGCTCGATACCGCCACCAACAGCATCCTGGCCCTGGGTTATCGGGCCTTGTTGCTGCTGTTGCCGTTGACGTTGCTGGTGCTCGGTCGCCGCTCCCTGAGCGTTACCCTGCTGTGCGCCGCCCTCGGGCTGGTACTGCTGGCCATCACCAGTAACCAGGGCGTGGTGATGTTTGCCGCGGCGTTGTTTGCCTACGGTATTGCGATTGCAGGTTACCTGATCAAGAGCGAGGCGGCCCAGACCAAGGAGGGCGCCGCCTACAACCGCGTCGCCATGAACATGGGCAGCCTGCTGGCGGGGCTGATCCTGCTGTCGCCGCTGCTGACCCCGACCCTGTTCTTCCTGGGCGCCGCCGGTTTCGTCCTGTTGTGCCTGCCAATCGCCATGGGCGCGACCTTCACTTGCGACCCCGTGGTTGCCCGTCCCGCCAGCCAGGATGGCAGCGGCTGGCGCAACAAGCTGCCGTGGGTCATCGCTGGCGTCATCATGGGCATCAAGCTGTTCGGCGTGTTCTCGATCCTGCCCCAGGCGATCCTGCTGAAAACGGGCGAACTGCCGGCCTGGTACGGCCTGATGCTGATCCTCAACAGCGCCGTGGTGGTCTTTGCGCAAGTGCCGGTGATGAAGCTGATCGAGAGCACCGGACGCTTCAAGGTGCTGACGGTGATCGGAATCATCGTCGGCGGTTTTGCCGTGCTGTCTTCACCTGCCGCGTTCCACGTCGACACCCTGGTCGGCGCGCTGATCTGGGTGGCGCTGCTGTCTATCGCCGAATGCGCTTTCAGCCACCTCGATTATTTCTCGGTCAAGCAGAACAACATGTTCGTCAAGGAAGTGTCCCTGGGCGTCGGCGCAGGGTTGACCGTGTTGATCATGCGGGTCGCGCCACCGCCCTACAACGCCTTGGTGCTGGCTGCCATCGGCGCTGGCGGGATCCTGGTCTGGTACTGGCTCAACCGGCAATCCATTGCGTCGTTGCACGACTGAGTCATCGCTGTTTCGGTTTTCACTTTGCAAGTCGGGGGTTTTATGAATACGACTTCATGCGTAGTAGTGGTGGGGTACAACGGCAGTCGGGTTCACGATATCCAGAAGCTGCGCGATCTGTGCAAGTCGCTGTACAGCGCCAGGCTGATCCTGCTGGTCGAGCAGGTCCAGCCCTATGACGATCAGGTGGCGGATCACGTCTGCAGCACTTCACTGGCCGAACAGGACGTCGCGGCCTCCCTCGAACTGGTGGTGGGGTGCCTGAAGGCCGATCGCTGGAAGCTGATCGGCGTGCTGCCGTTTTCCGACCGTGGCGTGCTGCTCGGCGCGGCGCTGGCCAGTCATTTCGGCTTGCCCGGTATTTCACCTGCCGAGGCTCGGGCGGGGTTGGACAAACAGATTTTCCGCCAGCTCGAAGCGACGGCGACCACGGCCCCTGAAGATTACCGGCCAGTGCATTCCAGCCGTATCGACAGCCTGCCGGAGCTGCGCCAGCGCGTGGTCGAACTGGGCGGCAAGGCGTTCATCAAGCCTGCCTGCGAGGGTGCCAGTCGAGGCTGCCGGGTCATCCGTCACCCGTCCGAATGCGACGATGCGTGGCAAGCGCTCAAGCCCTATCGCGAGGGCGGCATCGTGCTCGAAGAACTGATCCAGAACGCCCGGGAGTACAGCTGGGATCATGTTGCCGGAAGCACCTGGATCACCGAAAAAACCACCACCGAAGGGGCCTACCGCGCTGAGATCCAGCAAGTGGTGCCCGCACCGTTGGTGCCTGAGGTGCAGGCTCGACTAAAGGCTGCCGGCCAGCACATGGCCGGGTTGGTTTCCCAGGACAACGGCGCCTGGCACAACGAAGTATTTTACAGGGCCAACCATCGCACCTCGGCCGTTGAAACCAACATGCGCCCCGGTGGCATGCACATCTGGGACCTGGCACGCCAGGCCTTCGTCGATTTCGACCCATGGGAGCGTTGGGTGCGCTGGGCCGTGGAGGGCCAGGTCGATAGCCGCGAGCCAGTGCCTCGCGGCTACTGCGGCATACGCCTGCTGCGGGCGAGCACGGGCGGCATCCTGCGTGATGTTCCGGACATCCAGGCCCTGGCCCGCTCGCTGGGCATCGAGTTGGTGGAGGCGGTGGTGAGCAAGCGCATCGGCGATTCGGTCAGCGCGCTGGTGAAAGACAACTTCTCGTTCATCGGCCACATCGTGTTGTTCAACGAAGACTATGCACAGCTCAGCCATGACCTGCTGCGCCTGGCCGAGGCCGTTGAGTCGAGCATCGGGATCACCAGCCTGGCGCCGCCTGCACGGATGCTGTGTTGAGTGTCAGGGGACGATGTTTTTTGCAGTATTGATCAAGAGGTTGGGTAAATGATTGAGCACATGAGCTGTGATGAACGCTTCATCGCGCTGGCGAAGGAATTCGACTACGACATCTACGGCGAAAACAGCGTAGGAGGGCATTACGCTCCGCTGATCCGCCACCACGACGAGTTGCATGTCAGCGGCATGGTGCCGCGGGTCAACGGCAAGATCCAATACCCCGGGCGGGTCGGCCTGGACCTCGACATGGCGGATGCCCAAGCGGCCGCCAGCCTCTGCGCGATGCGCGGCCTGGCCTTGATCGTCGATGCCATCGGTTCGTTGGACAAGATCAAGTCGCTGATCAGGGTCTCGGTGTATGTGAAATCCACGGCGGACTTTGTCGACCTCAGCGAAGTGGCCAACGGCGCCTCGGATGTGTTCAGTCATGTGCTCGGCGATGCCGGCAAACATACTCGCACGACGGTCGGTGTTTATCAGTTGCCAAAGAATGCGGCAGTCGAAGTGGACATGATCGTGGCGTTGCGACCTTCTGCGTTATAAGTATGAGTTGTTCGGCTTTACAGCGATTAAATGTTCGCCTAAGGTCGGATGACTCAACTCGGCAGAATAAGTTGGAACCCGAACATGAATGACGTTCAAGGTGCGTTTTTTTCATATAAAGACTTTCGCCAAAGTCTGGTTCAGCAACCGATAAAACCGCGGGTGTGGAAGGATATTGAACTAACGGGTATGCGCAAAAGCCTCGAGGCCAGCGACGTCGATATTGTCGCGCTGGCCCACGACAGCAGCCTCGACGGATGCTCGTTGACCCCCGGAATGGCCGTGTCCATGCAATGGTTGATACCCGGCGCGGAACTCAACGGCCATGACCATGCATGGTGGCACCTGTTCGTCATCCAGAGCGGCAACGGCACCTTGACCCTGGGCGATGCCGAGGCAGTGAGCGTCGGCGCCGGTGACGTGCTGCTGGTGCCGGCCTGGACCCGCCACGGCTTCGTCAACACCGGCGCCGCCGAGCCGCTGGCCATGCTCAACATCAGCAATATGCCCCAAGCGCTGTTGCTCGCCAATTTCAACGACAATGTTGGCCTGATCCCCCGCCAGCTGTAATTCCCCCTCCGTTACCCTCCAGGGAGTCCGCGTTCGCGGGCTCCCTTTTTTCTTTTCTGCCGTGCCCCCCATGTTCCGTGGCAGTTTGCATTTTTCGAATTTCTGTATCGATGCAAACGGATAATTTCTGTATCTGTTCAGCGCCTAAGCAACTTACTACGATCGCCTGGAATGCAACGGATTTATGTGTTTAGTTCAGGGGAAGGTTCTATGGAAAGCAACAGGATTAAACTTTATGTGGGCGCGGATTTTGTCAGCGCGTTTGCGATGTCGGCGTTTGTGGCGCTCAAGGAGAAACAACTTTCATTTGAAGTTGTTACCGTGGATTTGAAGGCACGGGAGAACTATCTAGATAAATACCGTGATATGTCCCTGACCTGCAAGATTCCCGCGTTAGTTCACGCAGGCTTTGCACTGTCGGAATCTTCCGCTATCGCCGAATACCTGGAGGAACTCGCCCCGGGGCATACAAGACTCTTCCCGCAAGACATCCAGCAGCGCGCCAGGGCCCGTCAACTTCAGGCTTGGCTGCGCAGTGATTTGCTGGTCGTGCGCAAGGAACGTCCGTTCGACCTGGTGTACTTCAGCAAAAAACTCGCGCCGCTCTCCGAGGATGCCAGGGCCGCGGTCGAACGCCTGTTCTTCGTCGCCGACCGCTTGCTGGGGGAGGGCGCTGAACACCTCTTCGGCGACTGGAGCATTGCCGACACTGACCTGGCGATCATGCTCAACCGCCTGGTCGCCCAGGGCGATCAAGTCCCGGCGCGGCTCGCGGCCTATGTGCGCCGCCAGTGGGATCGCGACAGCGTCCGCGCATGGATGGACATAGAGCGCATAGCGCCGGCCATCGTGTAGCAATTGTCAGGGCAATCACCAGGAGCGCTGCCATGCAAGGACTGTCGGAGCACGAACGCTACAAACCCTATAACGCCCGGACCATTCGCGACACACCGTATTGGCACAAGCTGACGCCTGCGTTGCAGGAAGCCATGACGGTCGTGGCCCGGGTCATGCCGTTTCGCACCAACGAATACGTGCTGGGCACGCTGATCGACTGGAACAACATCCCGGACGATCCGATTTTCCGCATGACCTTTCCCCACAAGGACATGTTGTTGGCGCAGGAATATGCCTCGCTCAAGCAACTGATCGAAGAGGATGACGCCGCTGCAATCAAGCGGCGGATCGAGGCGATCTGGCTGCGCATGAACCCCCATCCGGCCGGGCAGCTGACGCACAACGGCGTGACCCTCGACGGCAAGGTCCTGCCGGGCATCCAGCACAAGTACCGCGAAACCGTGCTGTTTTTCCCCGGTGCCGGGCAGACCTGTCACGCCTACTGCACCTTCTGTTTTCGCTGGGCGCAGTTCATCGGCGAGGAAGAGCTCAAGTTCAACGCCCGGGAATCCCAAGAGCTGGTCAGCTACCTGAAGGTGCACACCGACGTCACGGATGTGCTGATAACCGGGGGCGACCCGATGATCATGAACACCCGCTCGCTGGCGGGGTACATCGAGCCGCTCCTGGATCTGCCGCACATCCAGAACATCCGCATCGGCACCAAGTCGGTGGCGTATTGGCCGCAACGGTTTGTCACCGACAAGGATGCGCCCGAGCTGCTGGCGCTGTTCCGGCGGATCGTCGCGGCGGGCAAGAACCTCTCGATCATGGGCCACTACAACCACCCGGTGGAGATCCGCCCGGCTATCGCCCGTCAAGCCATCGAGTGCATTCGTTCCACGGGCGCGACCCTGCGCATGCAGGCACCGGTGATCCGCCATATCAACGAAAACCCCGCCGATTGGGCAACCCTCTGGACCGAAGGCGTACGGCTCGGCGCGGTGCCTTATTACATGTTCGTCGAGCGCGACACCGGCCCCAGCCACTACTTTGCGATGCCGCTGGCCCGGGCGTTCGATATTTTCCAGGCGGCGTACCGCACGGTGTCGGGGCTGGCGCGCACGGTGCGCGGGCCGTCCATGAGCACCTTCTACGGCAAGGTATTGATCAACGGCATCGAGACCGTCGCCGGGGAAAAAGTCTTCGTGTTGCAGTTCCTCCAGGCCCGTGACCCGTCGTGGGTACTGCGCACCTTCTATGCGTGCTTCGACCCGCAGGCGACCTGGTTCGATGAGCTGCGCCCGGCCTTCGGCGAGCGGGCTTTTTTCTTTCAGACCGAGGCAGAGCTGTTGCTGGAACCTGCGCCGCAGTTGATACCGGTCCTGCTGCAAACGGCGTAGGACGACGCTTAATTACTGGGGAGACAAGGACATGAGCGGTATCCCGTTTGATCAGCGCGAAGGATGGATCTGGCTCGACGGCGAGTTCGTCGAGTGGTCCCAGGCGCGCCTGCATGTGCTGAGCCACGGCCTGCATTACGCAAGCACCGTGTATGAGGGCGAGCGCGTGTACAACGGCAAGATCTTCAAGCTGCGCGAACACACTGAGCGGCTGTATCGCTCGGCGCAGCTGATGGATTTTGCCATTCCCTTCGAACCCGCCGAGCTGGAAGCGGCGAGCCTTCAATTGCTGCGACGAAACCAGGTGGGCGACGGCTATGTGCGCCCGGTGGCCTGGCGCGGCAGCGAGATGATTTCCACCTCGGCGCGTTTCAATCGCGTGCATGTGGCGATCGCCTGCTGGCAATGGCCGAGCTATTTCGACCCGGCGGCGCGCATGGCCGGCATCCGCTTGAAGACCGCCACCTGGCGCCGGCCGCCGCCGAGCAGCAGCCCCTTCGAAGCCAAGGCGTCGGGGCATTACCAGATCGCTACCTTGAGCAAGCATGACGCGGAAAACAACGGCTATCACGATGCCTTGATGCTCGACTGGCGCGGCCACGTTGCCGAAGCCACCAGCGCCAACGTGTTCTTCGCCAAGGGGCGGACCTTGCACACGCCAGTGCCGGATTGCTTCCTCGACGGCATCACCCGCCAGACCGTCATCGAGCTGGCCCGGGCGCTGGATTACCAAGTCATCGAGCGCACCATCCTGCCCACGGAACTGGGCGATTTCGACGAGTGTTTTCTCACCGGCACCGCCGCCGAAATCACCCCGGTACAAAGCATCGATGAACAGTGCTACCGACCGGGCAACGCCTGCAGTGAATTGATCGCCGCCTACACCTCAACCGTCAACGCCTGATAAACCGCCAGGAAACTCACCATGTCAGACCAAGGGATTGTTGCGTCCACACCTTATGTTTCGCTGGGCCATCGCCATGAAGAATTGTTCCGTCGTGGCTGGACGGTGCTGACCCCGGGGGAATTTGCCCACGATGTCACAGGCACACTGCACGAATTCGGCCCGGTCATTCCGCAGTTCAATGGCCAGGTGGCGTTCGCCATCACCCGCAAGCCGGGCTACGAGGACTTGCCGTACTCTCAGAGCATGAACGGCATCGGCCCGCACACCGAAGCGCCGGTGTACGGCCCGCCGCCGCGTTACCTGGCGCTGCATTGCCATCAACAGGCGACTTGCGGTGGCGGGCATACGGGGCTGGTGGACGGCTATGAGTTCTTGAAGTCGCTGGAGCGAACCGAGCCGGAACTGCGCGAGTGGCTCGATGACACGCCGGTGGAGTTCGTCGCCACCGCCAAGCCCGGCGAGCCTGCGCAAACCCGGGTCAGGGAATACATCCTGACACCCACCGAGGACGGCGATATTTTCCGCTTCAGCTACAACCAGTTTCACTACGGTGATGTGAACCCGTCGAAGGAAGCCTTGCAGCAATCGCAAGTGGCCAACAGCACCGCGCCGCTGGCAAGATTTGCCGCGCTGGGTGAGGCGTACTTTCTCGAACACAACGTCCCGGTGCTGATTCCCGACGGGTGCCTGCTGATTTGGGACAACTGGCGGATGATTCATGCCCGCAGTCGATACACTGACCCGGCGCGCAACCTGACCCGCTATTGGCTGGCCTGATTTTTCCGTCGCCCTTCTTTTTTCCGCGTACCCCAAGGGGGTACGCGTTCTACAGGTATCGCGTCATGCAAACAGCAATCGAGATCGCCCAGGTCGATCACCAACTGATCGTGCGGCTCAATCAGGCCTGGACCAAACGCGCCGGGGTGTGTTCGCCGGACAAGGCCCAGGTCAATGAAGTGTTCGACCCGGCACGCCCGGATTATCCGCAGGGCATGGTGCCGTTTTTCCACCACCCGAAGTTCCAGGTTTTGAGCGACGAGCTCAAGAACAAAGTGGTGACCTGGGGCTGGATCGGCTACAACCTGCGCACCGTCACCGCCGAGGAGCACGTGGTGAACCCGGCGCTGAGCGTCATCGCCAATCAGTACCTGGGCAAGGACGACTGGCATTTTCGCGAGGCGATGCAGCAGACCCTGATCGACGAGCACTACCACACGCTCATGCACCTGCGGGCCATCGAGCGGACCAAGCTGGACCGCGCCCTCGACCAGGACCTGGATCTGCCGCCCTCAGTAACTTACCTGCGCCTCAAGGCCCTGCGTGAGGAACTGCCGGAGCAATGGCAGCGGGACCTGGCGGCGATCACCTTCGCGGTGGTGGCCGAGATCAGCGTCAATGCCTACCTCGACCTGTTGGCGGACGACCCGACCATCCAGCCGCAAAACCGCCGCGTGGCCGAACTGCACAATCGCGACGAGTACGCCCACAGCAAAGTGCTGGCCGAAGTGGCCAAGGTCATGTACGCCAACATGCAGCCCGAGCAGCGGATATTTTTTGCCCGCAACCTGTCGGTGGCCCTGAGTGCCTTCATCGCACAGGACTACTCGATGTGGGAGGCGATCCTCACGCAGCTCGGGGTCGAGGAGGCCGGTTCGATCATTGCCGACACCCGCGAGAGCAACAAAAACGCGACGATCATGCGTGACTACAGTGGCCTGCATAAGCTGGCGCAGGACCTGGGCATCAGCGAGCAGATCGACTTCGATTTCCGCCCGACCCTCAAAGCCACCGCAGCCGCCTGAACCCGGAGGTGACCATGTCCATTCCCCTGTACGAAGTGTTCGCCATCCGCGTCGGCGCCAACGCGCAGCGCACCGCTCGGGAGAACTTTCTCTACGATGCGTGCTGCGGCGATCCGAACGCGCCGATGCCACTGGATTACTACTTCTGGGTGATTCGCAACGAGCACCAGGTGATCGTGGTCGACACCTGTTTTCAACCGGCCACGGCACAGCGGCGCAACCGTGAAATGTATCGCCTGCCGGAAGATTCCCTGCGGCAGCTGGACATCGACCCGGCGCAGGTCGAGCACCTGATCCTCACGCACCTGCACTGGGATCATGCCGGCAACCTTGGGTTGTTTCCCAAGGCCACGGTGCATGTGCAGGAAGCGGAGCTGCGCTTCTGCACCGGGCCGAAGATGGCCCATCACATTGTGAACAAGACCTACGAGGTCGAGGATGTGATGTCGGCGCTGCCGCCGTTGTTCGAGGGGCGCATGCGTTTGCACAACGGCACGGTCGAGGTGCTGCCGGGCGTGACACTGCACGCGGTGGGTGGGCACACGCCGGGCAGCCAGGTGGTGCGGGTGCACACCGAACGGGGCTGGATCGTCCTGGCCTCGGACGCGGCGCACCTGTGGATAAATATTCGCCAGCGCAGCCCGTTTCCGATCATCGACGACCTGGCGCAAAGCCTGGAAGCCTTCAGCGAGATCAATCGCCTGGCCGACAGCGAAGACCACGTCATCCCCGGCCACGACCCGCTGATCGCCGAGCATTTCCCGCATTGGAATGATGACCCGCATATCATCTGCCTGCACCAAAATCCCCTATAACCCGAACCCCTTGTAGGCGCTGTGTCAGGCACCTCGATGCTGGATGTGCTGACACACCGCAAACCTGTAGGAGCTGGCTTGCCAGCGAAGGCGGTGTGTCAGGCGCCCCGATGCTGGATGTGCTGACGCTTTCGCTGGCAAGCCAGCTCCTACAGGGGGTGTTTTCATCCCTGGTTTTTGAGGAGCCGCGCCAGGGTTTGCAACGCCTCATCGATCCTCGGTGAATACGGCGCTCCGCAGCCTATGCGCATGAAGTGATGGAAACGCCGGGTGTTGGAAAAGATATCCCCAGGTGAAATCTGGATGCCGACGTTCAACGCGTCATGAAACAGCGCCATGGACGAATGCTGCGCCGGCAACTCCACCCACAGCAAAGTCCCGCCCCGGGGGTTGGTCACCTGGGTACCCTCAGGAAAGTGGCGCATGATCGCTGCACTCATTTGCTGGCGCTGCTGGGTCAGGGTGTTTCTCAAGCGCCGCAGGTAGCGTTCATAGGACGGCGTGCCCATGAACACGCTGACCGCCAGTTGCGACAGCTTCTCGCAGCCACGGGTCTGGGTGTGCTTGAGCATTTCCACGCGGTCGTGCCATTTTCCGGCGCTGATCCAGCCCAGGCGCAGGCCCGGGGCCAGGGTTTTGTTCAGCGAAGCGCAATAGATCACGCTGTCGGTGCGGTCCCAGTGCTTGAGGGTGGACAGCGGTTGCTCGGTGTCCACCAGGTCGCCGTAGGTGTCGTCCTCGATCAGCACCGTATCGTGCTCGGCGCAGAGTTTCACCAGCCGGGCCTTGTGGCTGTCGGGCATGATGCTACCCAGCGGATTGTGCAGGTTGGGCATGACGATCAGCGCCTTGATGGGCTCCGGCCCGTGCAGTAGCTGTTCAAGGGCCGGGAGATGGATTCCCGCGCGGGCCGAGGCCGGGACTTCCAGCACCCGCAAGTTCAAACTTTCGAGAATTTGCAGCAGGCCGTAGAAAGTCGGCGACTCAACGGCCACGGTATCGCCGGGGCGGGTCACGGCGCGCAAGGCCAGGTTGATCGCTTCGGTGGCGCCGTGGGTGATCACGATGCGTTCGGCGCTCAGGTGGGTCTTGGCGGTCAGCATCCGCCGGGCCAGGACATTGCGCAGGACACTGTGGCCGCTGGTCGCACTGGTGGTATCGAACAGATGCGGGTCCTGGCGCAGCGCCTTGATCATGTTGTCCTGCAGGACTTTCAGCGGATAGAGCGGCGGGGCGCAGTAGGCACTGGCGAAGTTGACCTTGACCGTCGCGCGCTGACTGGCCTTGAGCACCGCTGACACTTGCTCATGGATGCCGACATAGACGCCCGTATCCAGCGGCGGGGGCAGGGCGATCGGTAGGGGTTTGGTTGGCGTGTCGGGCTGGCGGATGTAATTGCCCGAGCGCGGTCGGGCTTCCAGCACACCGTAGTCCTCGAGCTCGCGGCAGACCTGCACGGCGGTGGACAGGCTGACGGCGTGTTTTTCCATCATCAGGCGGATCGATGGCAGGCGCTCGCCAGTCTTCAGGGTGCCGCTGCGGATTGCGTCCAGGTAGTGGTTGGCCAACTGACGGTACAGGGGAAGCGTGTTCATGATGACCTCAGCAGTCGCACCACTGAGGTCTTGGGCTGGAAAGTGAGTTGACGCTCCCCGCAGGCGGACCCGTGGTGCAGATGGGTGAAGGGAAGTGTTTGTCTGGCCTTGATACTGGAACACTAAACGCGGTTTTGCTGGAATCGCGGGCAATAAAAAGCCCCGCACGTAGGCGGGGCTCCGGGGAAGCGCTGGCGGGTATTACTGGGCGGCGATGCTATAGCCGTCGAAGGCGGTCTGCTGTTGCAGGGCGGTGATGATGTTCTTGCGGTTGACTGCTTGTTCGGCGCCCTGGTTGTCCAGGAACGTCTCGCTTTGCAGCTCGGCCTCGTCGCCGTCGCCGACGAAGGTGAAACCGAGGAACTCCAGGGCTTCACGGTCCACGTTCAGGCGCGAGCGCGGGGTGCGCATCGGCAAGGTGACGCTGATGCCGTCCTTGCTGATGGTGAACACTTCGACTTCTTTCTTCGCCTTGGCGGCCTTGCTCTTGCCGCCGCTTGGGTTGCTGATGGCCTGGTGGGTCTGGTTCAGCACCTTCAGGGCCAGGCCGTAGACGATTTCCTGGAACGCTGGATCATCCTTGAAGCTGGACAGGATGCGGCTGATCGGGAACTTGCTGCTCAAGTCTTCGAGGGCGGCGATATCGGCGGCCTCGGCGTCCTTGAGTTGCTTGAGCTGGCCCATCAGTTCGTAGGCCTTGTCGTCGTCGAAGCTGTCGTGAGCCTGGCGGATCGCGGCGCGCAGCTCGCGGATCTGCTCGCTTTCGCGGGTGGACTGGAAGGCGTCGAGGACCATCTCGCTGATGGTCTTGGCCTGGGGTACGTGCTGTGAAAGATTGATGGAGTTTTCGTATTCCGCTTTGGACGACAGGGTGACTACGGATTCAGCGGTGTTGGAATCTGACATTGAAATTTCACTACTTCGTTGAACTTGAATAGGGGCGAAAAAACCCGGGGGCTTTTTCAGGCCGCCTAATCTATTGGACCGGGGCAGCATTGTCACGGCCGAACAGGCCAACGGACAAAATCATAACCCATACCCCTTGCAGGAGCTGGCTTGCCAGCGAAGGCGTCCTTGAACATTGCGCCTGTCTTGCAGACGCCTTCGCCGGCAAGCCGGCTCCTACAGGTCCGGCGTGTTTACGGATGCAGCAGTTTCTGTGCGCGTTTGTCCGCCAGGTGCTGAACCACCAGCCGCCCGATCAACACCAGCAAGGTCAGGCTGATCAGCAACACCGAAATCGCCGCGACACTCGGGTCGACGTTATCGCGCAAGCCGCTCCAGATGCGTTTGGGCAGGGTGTCGACGTTGACGCTGGTGATGAACAGCGTCACCGCCACTTCTTCCCACGACAGGGCGAAGCCCAGCAGGGCGGTGGAGGCCAGGCCCAGTTTCAGGTTCGGCAGGATCACCATGAAGGTGGTTTGCATCAGGCTGGCGCCGAGGTTGCGCGAGGCCAGTTCGATGCGGCGGTCGATCTGGCTGAGGGCAACCAGCATGGTCACCACGCCGTACGGCACCACCATGATCACGTGGGCGATCACCACCCCGGTCAGGGTGTCGTAGCCCATGCCGGGGGCGAAGCGACCCAGTTTGGTTTCCATGAAGTACAGCACCAGCGCGGAAATCACCGGTGGGATCGCCATCGGCAACAGCACCAGGCCGATCAGCGCCGTGGCCCATTTGTTGCGCATGTACCAGATGCCGAGGCTGAAACTGGCCGCCAGCAAGGTGGCGATGATGCTCGTGGCGAAGGCGATGGCCAGGCTCTGGCTGATCGCATGGAACCAGTCAGGGTTGCTCACCAGCGCCTCGTAGTGACGCAGCGACCAGTTGCCTTCGGGCATCGACAAAAAGCGCTTGCTGGTGAACGACACGGGGATGACCGTCAGCAGCGGGAACAGCATGAAGGCCATGGCAACCACGGCCAGCAGGCGGGTACTCAGGCTTGTGCGATGGGTATTCATAGTGATCTCAGCCTACCAGTCGGTTCACGCGGGTCATTTTCAACAGCACCCAGATCAGCGCGCTGACCAGGGCCAGCAATACCACGCTGAGTGCCGCACCCAGGCCCCAGTTGCTGGTCTGGAACATTTGCAGGAACACGTACTCGGCGATCATCACCGTTTGCCCGCCACCCAACAGTACCGGGGTGATGAAAAAGCCCAGGCAGAACACGAAGACCATGATGAAAGCGCCCAGGATGCCCGGCAGGGTCTGCGGCAGCAGCACTTGCCAGAAGGTGCGCAAGGCACCGGCACCCAGGCCGCGCGAGGCCATGAGCACGCGCTGGTCCAGCTGGCGCATGGTCGACAGCAATGGGAACACCGCGTACGGGATCATCACGTGGAGCATGCCGATGACCACGCCGATTTCATTGCGGCTCAGTTGCAGCGGTTGATCGATCAGGCCCATGCCCATCAGGCCGTTATTGAGCACGCCATTGCTGCGCAGGGCGATCAACCAGCCGAAGGCCCGCACCAGCACGGAAATCCAGAACGGGATGAAGATGCAGATTTCCACCACCCGCTGCCAGAACGGCGGGCTGAACACCCAGCAGTACGCCAGCAGGTAACCCAGCACCAACGCCAGGCAACTGACCGTCATGCACAGGCGCAAGGTGCGCCAGAGCATCTCGTGGATCGCCGGGTCCGTGGCGATGCGCTGGTACTGCTCGATGCCAGGTGTCGGCAGCGAAAAGCTCCAGCCGACCACGCCAAGAAACGGCAACACGTAGAAGACCAGCAACAGTATCGGCAGCGGAAACAGCAGCAAGCCACGCTCCAGGCCGGGCGAGCTGAAGCGCGGCTTGGGGGCGGTCAGGGTGGAAGTCAGGGTCGTAGTCATGGTCGATGGCTCACTTGGACAACCGCGTCAGATACTCTTCCAGGGCTTTGGAGTAGTTGTCGGCGTACCACTGGGCGTTGAGGGCGATCTGTTTTTTCAGGTTCGCTTCAGAGGCGCAGTTGGCTTCCAACTGCTCGGCCGTCATCAGTTTTTCCGTGGCGCTGTTGGACGGGCCGTTGCCCAGCAATTCAAACAACTTGAGCTGGCCTTCAGGCTGCAACGCGTGCTGGATGAACTGCATGGCCGGCTGAGTGCCCGCCGGGTTGCCATTGAGCACTGCCCAACTGCTGGAGTTGATGAAACCGTTGTCGAAGCTCCAGCGCACGCGGTTGTCGGTGTCTTCGCTGAGCAGCTTGGCGCGGGTGTGCCAGATCGCGCCCACCGCCACTTCACCGTCGACCATCAACTGCTGGCTCTCGGCGCCCGAGCTCCAGAACGACAGCACATGAGGCTTGATCTCGTCGATCTTCTTCATCGCCCGTGGCACGTCCAGCGGGTACAGCTGATCGGCCGGAACGCCGTCGGCGAGCAGCGCCGCTTCGAGCATCCCGTTCATCCATTTGTACAAGGTGCGCTTGCCGGGGAATTTCTTCACGTCCCAGAAATCGGCCCAGGTCTTCGGCCCGTTGTCGCCAAACTTGGCGCTGTCCCAGGCCATGACGTAGCTGAACTGGTAGCTGGCAATGCCGAAGTCGGAGGAGAGCGCCGGGGCCACCTGATCGCGCTTGATAGTGTTGTAGTCCAGCGGTTGCAGGATCTTTTCCCGGCCCAGGACGATGGCGCTGTAGCTCTCGACATCAACCACGTCCCAGCTCGGTTGACCGCTGGCCAGTTGCGAGCGGATCGCGCCCTCGGTCGGGCCGGCACCGTCGATGCGAACCTGGATACCGGTGTTCTTGGTGAAGGTGTCGGTCCACGCCGAACGGAACGCGTTCAGCGCGTCGCCGCCCCAGTTGACCACCACCAGCGGCTTGTCGGCCGACCAGCTGATGCCACTGCGCAACGCCAGCGGTACCGCCGCCAACAGGCCCATGGCCTGGATGAAGGTGCGACGATTGATCTGACCGCCACGGGCCTTCTCGATAAGCACTTCGATGCAGTCTTGTTGGTGATCCTGGCGCATGGGCGAGTCCTCAGTCGGCGGGTACCTGCGTGGGCACCGGCCTTTTTGTTGTCATTGGAAGAGAGCTTTGTGACGCTATGTTTTGGAGTTTCAGGCCTGCAGCAGGAAGCTTTGCTGCACCGGCCAGCTCAGCCACACCGGCGCGCCGCTGGGCATCAGCGCCCCCGGATGATTGCCGGGCACGGACAGGTTGATCGGCATGGTGTCGCCGCCGACCTTCAACGACAGGTGAGTGCTGGAACCCTGATAGACCTTGTCGGTGAGCTGCGCGGGCATCACGTTGTAGCCGTCCCGGGTCGGGCAATCGCTGTGCAGCTCCATGTGCTCGGGGCGCACGGCCAGCACGATGGGCGCATGGCTCAGCGCGTTCGGTGCCTGGGCGTGCAGCACGCTGGTGCCGCAGCGACCGCTGGCGGTCTGGCCATTGCGGGTCAGGTTGTCCAGCGGGAACAGGTTCATCCTGCCGAGAAACTCGGCGACGAAGCGGCTCTCGGGGCGGTTGTAGATGTTTTCCGGGGTGTCGACCTGGGTCAGCTTGCCGTGGTTGAAAATCGCGATGCGCGACGATAGCGCCAGGGCTTCGTTCTGGTCATGGGTGACGAACACGAAACTGGTGCCGACCTGGCGGTGGATGCGCTGCAATTCGCTTTGCAGTTGTTCGCGCAGGTTCTTGTCCAGGGCCGACAGCGGTTCGTCGAGCAGCAGCAGTTCCGGCTCGAATACCAGCGCCCGGGCAATTGCCACGCGCTGTTGCTGGCCGCCGGACATCTCGGCGGGTTTCTTGTGCATGTGCGCGCCGAGGCCGACCACTTCGAGGATGTGCTTGACCCGGCGGTTGCGTTCTTCGGCCGGGACTTTACGGATGCGTAGCGGGTAGGCGACGTTGTCGGCGACGGTCATGTGCGGGAACAGGGCATAGCCCTGGAACACCATGCCGTAGTTCCGCTTCTCGGCGGAGCGCCGGATGATGTCGACGCCTTGCTCCATCAACTTGCCCGAGGTCGGGCTGAGGAAGCCGGCCAGGATCATCAGTAAGGTGGTCTTGCCCGAGCCGGAGGGGCCCAGCAGGGTCAGGAATTCGCCTTGGCGAACATCCAGGTCGACGTTATCCAGCGCCGCGAAACGGCCGTAATACTGGCTGATACCTTGAGCGCTGAGCTGAATCGCTGAACGGCTGGACACAATGAGGTTCCTCTTTTTATTGCCCATAAGACGTACGAGGACGGAGGCAAATCCGAAATGGGCTTTGGGCGTTATTATTGTTAAAAATATCGCTACATCAATGGAATTATTTTGCCCGTATTGGTTAGTTTTATTGAACAAACACCTGGCTGGCGCAATGCACCGAGATAGAGCTTTACCCTGTGGGAGCGGGCTTGCTCGCGAAGGCGGCGTCACATTCAATTTTTTTGGCGACTGACACACCGCCTTCGCGAGCAAGCCCGCTCCCACAAGGGGATGTGGCGTGTGGTTTAGAGGGTGTCCTGCCAGGTCTGGTGGGATGACTGCAGTTGCGTCTTGACCCAGTTGCTGAAGGCCTGGACCACCGCGCGCTCGGCTTTTTGCGGGTCGGCCGCCAGGTAATAACCCCGGTGTAGATCAATGGTGATGTCGAACGGGCGCACCAGCAGCCCCTTGGACAAGGCATCGCCGCTGATCAGGTTGTCGCCGATCGCGATGCCCTGGCCGGCAATGCAGGCCGACTGCGCACAGTGGGCGTCGGAGAAGAGGATGCCGCTCACCGCGTTGACCCCCGAGGCTCCGGCGGCGGTCAGCCAGACGCGCCAGTCCGAGTAATCAGTCATGTGCAGCAACGCGAAGTTGCTCAGCTCCTGGGGGCTTTTCAGGCCGCTCAGCGCGTTGATCAGGCGCGGGCTGCACACCGGAAAGAAGCGCAGCGCGACAATCTCTTCGACGACCATCTCCGGCCAGTCGCCAATCCCGTAGGCGATGAACAGGTCGGCGCCGGGGTTGCTGATGTCATCCGGTGTGCGCGGGGAAATCAGCTGCAACTGCACCTGCGGGTACTGGCGCAGGAACGCGCCAATGTGGTGGCACAGCCAGTAGGTGGCAAACCCCGGCGCGCAACTGACGCACAGCCGACCGGAGATCTCCTGGTCGTCGCTCGACTGCCCGGCATCGAGCAGGTTCAACAGAATCCCGTGGACCTCCCGGGCATAACGTTCGCCCTGATACGTCAGGCCGATACCCCGGCCGATGCGCTCGGTGAGGGCGAAGCCGACACATTCCTCAAGCTTGCTGATCTGGTGACTGATGGCGCTGCGGGTCAGGTTCAGTTCACGGGCCGCAACCGACACGCTGCCTGTGCGGGCGACTGCATCCAGCGCGCGAAGAGCGGTCATCGAAGGAAAGCGCATAAATCATCCCGTCTTGTTGTGAGTGGATCATATGGTGACGTAAATCGAACAGTCAGGCCAAAAAAAATCGATTGTTGTATCGGTTGATTCAACAATACTAGCGCCAATTGTCATCGGGCCGGTATGGCCCTTCATCCAAGAGGTGCTGCATGACCCGTTGTGCCCAGGCGCTCGTTCAGTTGCTGGAAGGCTATGGCGTCGATACCGTCTTCGGCATTCCCGGCGTGCATACGGTCGAGCTGTACCGCGGCTTGCATGGCAGCCGCCTGAAACACGTCAGCCCGCGCCATGAGCAGGGCGCCGGCTTCATGGCCGACGGTTATGCCCGCGCCAGTGGCAAGCCCGGGGTGTGTTTCATCATCACCGGCCCCGGCATGACCAACATCATTACCGCCATGGGCCAGGCTTACGCGGACTCGGTGCCGATGCTGGTGATCTCCACCTGCAACCGTCGCGAACACTTGCGCCTGGGTCACGGTCACCTGCATGAGCTGCCGGATCAGCGCGCACTTGTTGCCGGGGTCTGCGCCTTCAGTCACACGCTGCAGCACCCGGCACAACTGCCCGAAGTGCTGGCGCGGGCCTTTGCCCTGTTCGGCTGCACGCGGCCACGACCGGTGCACATCGAGATTCCGCTGGACGTGTTGGAGATGTCCACCGAGGGCCTGGACTTGCGCCCGCGTGCGCTGCCGGCAGCGCCAGCGCCGGCACCGGAGGCCATCGCCAGTGCGGTCGAATTGATCCAGAACGCCAAGCGCCCCTTGATCCTTGCCGGTGGCGGCGCACGCCGGGCCAGCGCGGCCCTGAGCGCGCTCGCCGAACGTCTTCAGGCCCCCGTGGCATTGACCACCAACGCCCGGGGTTTGCTGGCCCCCGAACATCCTCTTTTGCTCGACGGCGTGCAGTCCTCGGCCCATGGTCGCGAGCTGTTCGCCGAGGCCGACGTGGTGCTGGCGGTCGGCACCGAGCTTGGGGAAACCGACTACGACTTTTTCGGCCTTGGCCCCTTGCAGTTCAAAGCGCCGCTGATTCGCCTGGACATCGATCCGCTGCAAATACTTGGCGTGCAAGCGGCCACGGTCGGCTTGCTGGGCGATGCCGAGCAGGGCTTGCTCGCGTTGTTGGAACGGCTACCGCAACGACAGGCCGATCTCGCCTGGGCCGCTGAAAGCGTAAGCCGGGTCAATGCCCTCGAGCACGCCGGCTGGAGCGCAAAGCAGAGCCGTATGCAGGCCTTGCTCGATACCCTGCGTGATCACTTGCCACAACCGCTGATCGTCGGTGATTCGACCCAGCCGGTGTACCAGGGCGCCCTGGGCTACCGGGCACCAACACCCAACAGCTGGTTCAACGCCGGCAGCGGCTACGGCACCCTCGGCTACGGTTTGCCCGCCGCCATCGGCGCCAAGCTCGCCGATCCATCGCGGCCGGTGGTGGCCTTGGTCGGCGACGGTGGCCTGCAGTTTTCCAGCGCCGAACTGATCGCTGCCAAGGAAGCGGGTGTCGGTGTGATCCTGCTGCTGTGGAACAACAGCAGCTATGCGGAAATCCGCGACTACATGAACGCCAAGGCGGTGCCGTTGCTCGGGGTGGACATCCTCACCCCGGACTTCGCCGCCCTGGCCCGAAGCTGCCACGTCGCCCATCACCGGGCGAGCAACCTGCACGACCTGCGCGAGCTGCTGGGGCAACTGGGCAGCAGCGTCGTACCGGTGATGATCGAGGTCGATGCCGCGACCTTTCTTGCCGACTAAAACAACAACAGATTTCAGGTCCGCGGACCTTTCAATCTCCCTGAACTCAAAGGTGGCTTACATGGCTGAGTCCGATAACTTTTCCTCTACCCATTCCGTGCAGGGGACCTACGCCGACCTGATCCTCGCCAACGGTCGCATCTACACCCAGGACCCTGCCAACCCTTGGGCCGAGGCGGTGGCGATTCGCGATGGCAAGTTGATCGGTGTTGCCAGTCTCAGCCAGATCGAGATGTTCAAGGGCCCGAACACCCGTGTGCATGACCTGCAAGGCGCGTTCTGCATGCCCGGCCTGCACGACATGCACACCCACCCCGACCTCGCGCTGGCGCCGCGCTACGCCGATGACCTCGACGTCGGCATCGAAGACCCGACGCCCGAGCAACTGCGCGAGAGCATCCTCGCCTATGCCGACAGTCATCCGGGTGATGGCTGGATCTACGGCCAGTACTGGGTGCGCTACACCTTCCGTGAAGCCGGCCTGACCCCGGGCCGCGCCTGGCTCGACAGTGTCATGCCCGACCGCCCCGTGGCGCTGCTCGACCGCATGTGGGGCACCATGATGGTCAACTCCAAGGCCCTGGAACTGGCCGGGATCGATGGCAACACCAGCGACCCGCGCAACGGCTATTTCGAGCGTGACGAACTGACCGGCGAACCCACCGGGCTGATGATCGACGGCGCCTACGCGATGATCCACGCCGCCATGCCGCCGACCCCGGTCAGCGTGCTGCGCCGCGCCTATCGCGATGGTGTGCACTTCCAGAGCTCGCGGGGTGTTACGGCAAGCAAGTACGTGCACGTGTGCGAACAGCGCTTGCAGGCCCTCAAGGAACTGGATGACAGCGGCGAACTGACGGTGCGCATCGAAGCGGCGATCAGTTGGCAGGACGACATTTTTCCGGTGCGTCGTCGCTGGGAATTGCTGGCCGGCGAGCGTCATTACTATCGCAGCGCACGCCTGAGCGCCAACGCGGTGAAGTTCCACTTCGACGGCACTGTGGAGCCGAAGTCTTCGTACTTGCTGACCCCGTGGCCGCAGGAATCGAGCTGGCGCGGCAAGCTCAACCTGACCCCCGAGCACATCACCGACATGGTGGTGGACATGGACCGCAAGGGCATCCGCGTGATCGCCCACTGCACCGGCGACGGTGCGTCCGACGTGTTCCTCGATGCGGTGGCCGAGGCCCGTCGACGCAACGGTTTCAGCGGCGTGCGCCACCAGTGCGCCCACAGCACCTTGCTGCACCCGGGTAACCTGCCACGCTTCAAGGAACTCAATGTCATCGCCGAGTTTTCCCCGGCGGCCTGGTACCCGACGCCGTTCGCCAGCGGCGCGCGTTCCGGCTACGGCCAGGAACGCCTCAAGCGCATCTACGACTTCAAGGGCGTGCTCGCCGCCGGTGGCACCGCGGTGATGGGCACCGACTGGCCGGTGGCGTCCATCGACCCGTGGCTGGCCCTGGAAACCATGATCACCCGGCAGAACCCGTGGAACGACGACCCGGCCTGCTTCGGCGACCCGATCAGCCTGGAACAGGCGCTGACCGTGATCACCAGCAACGGCGCCGTGGCCATGGGCCTGGAGCACAGCACCGGCAGCCTGCAAGTGGGCAAGGCGGCGGACCTGATCGTGATCGATCGTGACCTGTTCGCTAAGCCTGCGCGCAACTACATCCACAAGACCCAGGTGCTGCTGACCTTCGTCGAAGGGCAACTGGTCTACGACCGTCATTCGACACTCGAAGCGGTCGGCCTCAAGGCAGTCTGGCAGGGCGAACCACCGGTGCTGGAGGGCAAGGCAGAATGACCACGCCACGTATCGCCGTGACCGTCGTCTCGGGCTTTCTCGGTGCCGGTAAAACCACCTTGCTCAACCGCATGGTGCGCCGCGCCGAAGGCAGTCGCCTGGCGGTGATCGTCAACGATTTCGGCGAGCTGAACATCGACGCCGCCATTGTTTCCGAGGTGACTGACGCGGTGTACAGCCTGCAAAACGGCTGCATCTGCTGCACCGTGCAGGAAGACCTGCTGGCCCAGCTCGGCAGCCTCGCGCAGCTTGAGCCAAGGTTGGAGCGTATCGTCATTGAGTGCAGCGGCGTGTCCGATCCGCAGCGCATCGTGCAGACCCTGGCTTATCCACAGCTGCGCAGCCAGATGCAGCTGGACATGGTGATCACCGTGGTCGACGCCACCCGTCACCTGCAACTGGACGGTGAATACGCCCGCCTGGCCAGGGCCCAGGTGGCCGCTGCCGACTTGCTGCTGCTGAACAAGACCGACTTGGTCGACGCGCTTCAGTTGCAGGCGCTGCGTGATGCACTGGGCTCCAGGACCCGAATCCACGAAAGCGTGCAGGCGCAGTTGCCCGATGCCTTGTGGCTGGAGACCGACCTGGAGCTGGAAACCCGGGCACTGAAACCGCTGACTCGGGTTGCCGATGGCGACCATGGCGAGATGTTCAGCAGCTGGTTGTGGCAGAGCGATTTGGCGCTCGATGCCGAGGGTTTGCGTGGCTGGTTGCAGGCGCTGCCCAGTGACGTGTTTCGGGTCAAGGGTCTGGTGCGGCTGGCCCAGGGCAACAAAACGCACTGGTTGCAGCACGTTGGCACGCGCAGTCAGTTTGCGCCGGCCACCGAACAGGCGAGCGTCACGCGCCTGGTATTTATCGCGCGCCGCGGTTTTGATGGCTGGGACGCGTTGGGGCAGGGGCTTGAGGCTTGCACCGCGAAGGTGAGCGCATGAATCCGACCGAACAACGCTTGCGAGAAGAACTCGCCGCCTGTTACCGACTGGTGGCGTACTTTCGCATGACCGACCTGATCTTCACCCACATCTCGGTGCGCATCCCGGGGCCCGAGCATCATTTCCTGATCAACCCCTACGGGCTGATGTTCGACGAAATCACCGCGTCCAACCTGGTCAAGATCGATCTTGATGGACACGCCGTCGAACCGTCGCCGTACCCGGTGAATCCCGCCGGCTTTGTGATCCACAGCGCCATTCATGGCGCGCGTGAAGACGCTCAGTGCGTGCTGCACACCCATACCAAGTCCGGTTGCGCGGTGGCCGCGCTCAAGTGCGGGTTGTTGCCGGTGAATCAGATCTCCATGGAGTTCTACAACCGGGTTGCCTACCACGACTACGAAGGCGTGGCGCTGGACATGAGCGAGCAGCAACGGCTGGTGGCGGACATGGGCGACAAACCCGTGCTGATGCTGCGCAACCATGGCCTGCTGACGGTGGGTGAAACAGTGGGGCAAGCGTTCATGCGCATGTACTACCTGGAAAAAGCCTGCGACATCCAGTTGGCGGCCATGGCGGCGGGTGAACTGGTGTTGCCGCCGGCCGAGGTGTGTGCGCACACCGAGCGCCAGTTCAACGAACCGGGGCGGGCGCTGGGAGAGGGGGAGCTGAATGATCCGGATGCGATGCAGCTGGCGTGGGCAGCGTTGTTGAGGTTGCTGGAGCGGGTGGCGCCTGGGTATCGGAATTAATCCGTGGCTCTGTGGTGAACCGGCTGGCCCCTTCGCGAGCAAGCCCGCTCCCACAAAGGGGTATGTCGCAGTTCCCCTGTGGGAGCGGGCTTGCTCGCGAAGGGGCCATGCCAGACTTCACAAATTTTCAGGCCTGCCTCGGTGTATTCAGGTTCATGGATCGCACCGCCAGTGCCGATGCGGTCTGCTCATCGACAGGCAACGTAAATCGGAACGTCGCCCCTCGCCCCGGCACATCGATCAACTGAATCTCAAGCCCATGCAACTGCAGGATGCGGTGCACAATCCGCAGCCCCAATCCGCCATCACGCCGTGCGCCACCGATATTGAACGGCCGCAAAAACAACCCTTCGCGTAATTCCGGAGCAATTCCCGGCCCGGTGTCGCTGACCGTCACTTCAATGAACGCCCCCTTCGGACGCAACCCCAGTTCGATTTCGCCCCCAGGCTGGGTGTGGCGCAAAGCGTTGTCGAACAGGTTGGTCAGCACCCGTTCGATCAACCCCAGGTCAGCGCAGGCCGCAGACACGTTGGGGGCGAAGGTGGCTTTCAATTCGACCTGGCGCGCCTCGGCGGTCAGTTCGAATTTCTGGAAAATATCCTGGGCCAGGTCGGTCAGGGAGAAGCGCTCCAGCACCGGTTGCACGAAGCCGTGTTCCAGCCGCACCAGTTCCAGCAACGACTGCGCCAGGCCGCCGACCTTGCGGCTTTGATCCAGGGCGATGCCCAGGTAGCGACGACGCTCTTCGGGTGACAGCGTGGCGTCCTTGAGCGACAGGGTTTCCAGATAACCATGCAGCGACGCCAGCGGCGTGCGCAGGTCGTGGGAGATGTTCGCCACCAGTTCGCGACGCTCCTGGTCCTGGCGGGTCAGGGAACGCCATTGCTCGCCCAGGCGCGCCTGCATTTGCCGGAACGTGGCGTCGAGTATGGCGATCTCATCATGGCTGGCGGTTTTGTCCACAGTGACGGGCAGGGTCGGCGAGACCGGGACGCCGTCGATGTCGAACTGGCTGACGGTGTCGGTCAGGCGGCGCAAGGGCCGGGTGATCAGCGCGAACGCGGCGAGACCGGCAATCAGGCACAGCAGCGCGACCAGGCCGATCGACAGCAGGGCGGTATTGAGGGCTGCGCTGGTGGCGCCGCGCTCGGCCAGGCGATCGTGGTCTTCACCCAGCAGCACCACGTAGAGATAACCGACCGCCTTGCCGTCGACCTTCAACGGTGCGGCGCTGAACACCTTGCGCCCATCGACACTGCGCGGATCGTCACCGGCAATCGGCAGGGCGTCGCCCCGCAGCAGGCGCTGGATCGGCGCCAGGTCGACGCGCTCGCGGCGAATCCGGCCTTCGGGCGCGGCGCTGCCGACGATCTTGCCCTGGGTGTCGAGCAGGTACACCTCGACACTGGGGTTGACCTGCATCAGCTTGCTGAACAGGTCGCGCACGGCATTGGGCATCAGGCCCTGGGTGTCCATCAGCACCGTGTCACTGGCGATGTGCTGCGCCAGATCCCGGGATAGCCCTTGCACCACTTCCTGCTCATGCATCTGGTTGGAGCGCACCTGCAGCCACGCCGACGTGCCGCAGCACACCAGCAGCAGCGCGGCGAACACCAGGGACAGGCGCTGCGTCAGGGTCAGCCTCATGGCTGCGCTTCCTCCCCGGTGGCGAATTTATAGCCGCGGCCCCAGACCGTGAGGATGCGCACCGGTTGCGCCGGGTCGGCCTCGATCTTGGCGCGCAGGCGATTGATGTGGGTGTTGACGGTGTGTTCGTAGCCTTCGTGGCTGTAGCCCCAGACGGCGTTGAGCAGGTCCATGCGCGAAAACACCTTGCCCGGCTGGCGGGCGAAAAAGTACAGCAGGTCGAACTCCCGGGGCGTAAGGTCCAGGCGCCGGCCGTCGAGGGATACCTCGCGGGTGATCGGGTCGATGGCCAGGCCGTCGATGAGCAAACTGCCGGCGTCCATCTTCAGGTTGCGTGCCATGGCCTCCACCCGACGCAGCAACGCCTTGACCCGGGCCACCAGTTCGAGCATGGAAAACGGCTTGGCCAGGTAATCGTCGGCACCCAGTTCCAGGCCGAGAATCCGGTGCACTTCACTGGAGCGCGCACTGGTGATGATGATCGGCGTGTAGCGGGCCATGGCGCGGGCGCGGCGGCAGATCTCCAGGCCGTCGACACCGGGCAGCATCAGGTCGAGGATCAGCGCATCCCAGTTGCCCTGTTGCAGCAGGCGCATGCCTTCAGTGCCATCGGCGCTGTGCACCACCTCGAACTGCTCGTCACGCAGGTGCAGGCAGATAAGGTCGGCGATATGCAGGTCATCCTCGACCACGAGGACGCGTTTGGTCTGTTCCATCCAGCTCAATCCTTCGGCGCGATGAGCGCATTGTGCGGGTTTTTCACGGCCCGAGTTATCACGAATTGTTTAACTTCCCGTGAGGATTTGGCGATCAAGCCAAGACTAGGCTGTGCTTCATCAAAGAGCCCTGGATTTTCTGGAGACAGCCATGTTTTCACCACGCATTTCACGCCGGCAATTTCTCTTCGCCAGCGGCGGGCTGGGTGTTGCAGCCCTGGCGATCGGCCTGTTGCCGAAATTCTCCATGGGCACAGCGCTGATCAGCGACGCCAGCGCCGCCGAGGCCTTCGAAGTGACCCACAGTGACAGCGAATGGCACGCCATATTGAGCGACGAGCAGTACGAAATCCTCCGCGAAGAAGGCACCGAACGAGCCTACAGCAGCCCGCTGAACAACGAGCACCGCGACGGCACGTTCGCCTGCGCCGGGTGCCAATTGCCGCTGTTCTCTTCGGCGACCAAGTTCGACAGCCACACCGGCTGGCCGAGTTTCTGGGCACCGCTGGACAAGGCCGTGGCCACCCGTCAGGACCGTTCCTACGGGATGCTGCGCGAAGAGGTGCACTGCCGGCGTTGCGGCGGGCATTTGGGCCATGTCTTCGACGATGGGCCGAAACCCACCGGCCTGCGCTATTGCATGAACGGTCTGGCGCTGAAGTTCGAGCCCGGGACTGTCTGAATTTCCCTGCATCCCTCTGGAGTCTGTGACATGAAGAGCTTGTTCACCTGGCGCCGCACCCTGTTGGGGCTGGCCACCGCCGGCATCATCGGCCAATGCTCGGCGTTTTCCTTTGACGGGGCTGAAGAGGCAGTGCTGCTACCGCCACCGACCCTCGACGAAACCACCCAGGCCCGTAGCGAAACCGCCATATTCGCCGGGGGGTGTTTCTGGGGCGTCCAAGGGGTGTTCCAGCACGTCAAGGGCGTGAAAAATGCCGTCTCCGGTTACGCCGGTGGTGGCGCCAATACGGCGCAGTACGAAAGCGTCAGCGGTGGCGATACCGGGCATGCGGAATCGGTGGAGGTGACCTTCGACCCGAGCCAGGTCAGCTATGGCACGTTGCTGCAGATCTACTTTTCCGTGGCGCACAACCCGACCGAACTCAACCGCCAGGGCCCCGACACCGGCACCCAGTACCGCTCGGCGATTTTTACCAAGAGCAGCGAACAGCAACGGGTCGCCCAGGCCTACATTGCCCAACTCGACGCGGCGCATGCGTTCGACAAGCCGATAGTGACCAAGCTGGAAAGCTACAACGGGTTTTACCCGGCGGAAGAAGAACACCAGGACTTCCTCACCGAGCACCCAACCTATCCCTACATCGTGATCAACGACTTGCCGAAGGTGGCGCAGCTCAAACAGCTGTACCCGGATCGTTATCAGGACAAACCGGTGCTGGTGAAGGCGGGGATGTAGGCCGCTAAGGCCGTTGTCCGCAGATCCCCCACATCTGCAGGGCGAAGTCGACGAAACGTCGCAGTTTCGGCAAACGGTAGCGATCCTGTGCATACATCAGGTTCATCGGCCGGCTCGGCGGGGTGAACCCGGGCATCAAGCTCAGCAGCTTGCCGTCCTGGATATCTTGCTCGACCAGGACATCGGGCAACATCACGATGCCCATGCCGGTTCGCGCCGCCTGGTGCAGTCCGGCCGAACTGTTGATCAGCATCGGCCCGCTGACCGCCACCGAGACTTCGCCTTCGGGGCCGGCCAGGCGCCATTCCTTTTCCACCGAGTGCCAGTCATCCCCGGCCGGATAGGCGAAGGACAGGCAATCGTGGTGGCGCAGGTCTTGCGGTTTCTGTGGCGCGCCGCGCCGGGCCACGTACGCCGGGGATGCGCACATGGTCAGGGTGTAGTTGATGAGCGGGCGGGCAATCAGGGTGGTCGACTCCAGGGCACCCAGGCGAAAGGCCACATCCAGACCGTGTTCGAGCATGTCCGGACGACGGTTGGTGAGCATCACGTCGAGTTTTACCCGCGGGTAAAGCAGGGCAAATTCGCTCAGGGCCGGCGCCAGTTTTTCCGTGCCGAAGGTCAGGGGCGCCGAGATGCGCAGGGTGCCGCTGGGTTCATCCACCGCTTGCTCGGCCAGCCGTTCGGAATCTGCCACCAACCCCAACACTTCGAGGCAGCGCTGGTAATACGCGGTGCCAAATTCGGTCAGCCGCTGGCGCCGGGTGGTGCGGTTGAGCAGGCGCACGCCGAGGCGCTGCTCGAGGGCCTTGAGGTGATTGCCGACCATGGTCGTGGACATTTTGCACTGCGCAGCGGCGCCGGTCATGCTGCCGGCCTCTACCACTTTGACGTACACGGTCATTGCCTGGAACAGATCCATTATCAAGTTCGACTTTAAAATGATTGAAGTATTGCAGTATTTATCCAGCTCAGGTGGCTAACCATACTGCAAAAACAACGACCCTTGATGGAGCCTGATGCCATGACCGCCGCCTGCCTGATGAGCACTTACCAACCCTTGGCCCTGAGTTTCAACAAGGGCCTGGGCACGCGCCTGTGGGACCAGGCCGGTCGTGAATACCTGGATGCGGTGGCCGGGGTGGCGGTGACCAACGTCGGCCACTCGCACCCGAAAATCGTCGCGGCCATCAGCGAACAGGCCGGCCTGTTGCTGCACACCTCCAACCTCTACAGCATCGACTGGCAGCAACAGCTGGCGCGCAAGCTGACCGGTCTTGCCGGCATGGACCGGGCGTTCTTCAACAACTCCGGGGCCGAGGCCAACGAAACGGCACTGAAAATCGCCCGGCTGCATGGCTGGAGCAAAGGCATCGAGCAACCCTTGGTGGTGGTCATGCACAACGCTTTCCATGGCCGCACCCTCGGCACCCTGTCTGCCAGTGATGGCCCAGCGGTGCGCCTGGGCTTCAACAAATTGCCCGGGGATTTCATCAAGGTGCCCTTCGGCGACCTCAAGGCGCTGAACCAGGTGCAGCAGGCGCACGGCGCGCGCATCGTGGCAATCCTGATGGAGCCGATCCAGGGCGAAGGCGGCGTGCAATTGGCGCCACCGGGTTACCTGAAAGCCGTGCGCGAACTGTGCAACCAGCGCGCCTGGTTGTTGATGCTCGATGAAATCCAGACCGGCATCGGCCGTACCGGGCGGTGGTTCGCGTTCCAGCACGAAGGCATCGTCCCGGACGTCATGACCCTGGCCAAAGGCCTGGGCAACGGCGTACCGATCGGCGCCTGCCTGGCCCGTGGCAAAGCCGCCGAACTCTTTACTCCCGGCAGCCACGGCAGCACTTTCGGCGGCAACCCGCTGGCCTGCCGGGTCGGTTGCACGGTGCTGGACATCATCGAGGAACAAGGCCTGCTGGAAAACGCCCGGCGCCAGGGCGAGCGCCTGTTGGCCAGGTTGCGCATGGAATTGGCGGACAATCCGAATGTCCTGGCGATCCGCGGCCAAGGCCTGATGATCGGCATCGAACTCAAGCAACCGATCCGCGACCTGAGCCTGATCGCCGCCAGGGATCATGCGCTGCTGATCAACGTGACGCGGGGGCAGACCATTCGTTTGTTGCCGCCTTTGACGATTGATGAGCGGGAGGTGGAAATGATTGTCAGGGGGGTGAGTCAGGTGCTGAATACAGCCGGGTAACCAGCGCTGCCATTTGTGCCCGATCCGTCAGCCGGATTTTCGTACCGGGAAATCCTTCGAACAACTGCCGATGGGCCGCATAGCCGCTGGACCCGTCACGCTGACGATAGCTACCTGCCCACTCCATCAGGGCAATCAGGCGTTCATCGTCGTTGACTTCACGCTGGCGGATATTGGCCACGCAAACCTCGTCGGCAACGCTCAACCAGATCAGCGCAGTCGTGCGGGGCAGGAGTTCGCGGGCGATCCAGCCATACACGCCTTCGATCACCCAGCGTTCTTGCCCGGCCGCGATTCGGGCCATGGCCAGGGCTTCGCCGCGCGGGCGGGGGATGCTGTGTTCGTCGGACAGCCAGTGAAGGCGGTCGAGATCGGTCCAGGGCACCTGCAATCGCTCGGCCAGCCGCTGGGCCAGCCAGCTCTTGCCGGAGCCGGAGTTGCCGATGATCAGGGTTCGGGTTAAATCCATGAGCGACACCGATCAAACTGTGGGAGCGAGCCTGCTCGCGAAAGCGGTGTATCAACTAGCAGATATGTTGAATGTTAGATCGCTATCGCGAGCAAGCTTGCTCCTACAGGTTTCAGTCCAGCCCTTCAGTCTCAGGCGCCACCATCCGCGTCTTCGGCGCGCCATTGGCGTTGTGCTGGAAAATATCCCGTGGCTGCCCTTGTTCATTGAAGTACACCTGGCCGATCCCCGCCGAATTCCACAGCCGTTCACCCGCTTCAGCATGCTCCGGAACGTGCGGCACGATGCGCATGCGCCGACGCTTGGTCAGCCAGTTCAGCGGCGAGCGCGGGGAGTACAGCCAGCGGTTGAGGCGGTCGAACCACTCCAGCAGGGCCGGCGGGAATTCGTTCTTGATCCCGCTGCTGGTGATCTGCCAGATGCGCGGGCCGGCCTTGCGGTGGCGGATCAGCACTTCGTAGACGAAGGAGTAATGCACATCGCCCGACAGCACCACGTAGTTACCCGGCGTGCGCGAGTGGCGGAAAATGTTCAGGATCACCTGGGCCGCGCCGCGATGGGCCATCCAGTTCTCGGCGTCCACCAGCAGTGGATAACCCAGCCAGCTGAACACCCGTTGCACGGTTTCAATCAGCTTGACGCCGAAGATCGGCGCCGGCGAAACGATGATCGCCGAGGGATGATCAAGCAGTTCCTGCTGTAGTTCGCTGAGAGCTTCCCAGTCCAGCAGGCCCGACGGTTGCTTGAGGTTCATCTCGCTGCGCCAGCGCCGCGTGCGGGTATCGAGCACCACCATAGCCGGCGTGGTGGGCAGCACGTAGTGCCAGTGCTGGAAGCGCAGCAGCTCATCGATCAGCGCGTCCTGGACATCGCTGTCCAGGTAATGGTCATCGCCGGTGGCGCTGAGCGAACGGGTTTTTTCCAGCACATCGACGAACGCATCCGGATTGTTGCCCCAGCCCTGGCACAGCATGTAGGCCAGCAGCGCATTGCCGATGATGCGTCGGGAAAACGGATGGCCGTAGGCCGTTTCCTCCCATTGCGCGGAAAGATTCCAATCATCGGTAATGTCGTGGTCATCGAAAATCATCAGCGTCGGCACATGCGCCAGCGCTCGCGCGACCTTGTCCAGGCCAGCCTTGAACGCGTCGATGCGCGTCTGCTCCAGGGCATAACGCTCGCGCCGTTCCTTGATCAGTTTCGGCGGTTTCGGCGCGATCAGGGTCCAGGGCGTCGGCGACCAGACCAGCAGGTACATGGCCATGACTTCGGCGAAGGTCACCAGGTGATTGTCGGCACTGCTGCTGGTGAAAATTGGTTTGCGCGCGCCGCCGAAAAAGCGCTCGCGCAGGGTTTCGTTGCTTTGCAGCGCCGGCAGCAGATCCGCGCGGTGGTAATAACAGGCGGCGTGTCCGTACAGCTCGGCGCTGTCGCTGACCACGGCGCCGGCCAGATGCTCACCGAACAACCCCAGCCGCTCGATCAAGGCATGGATCGCCCGCAGGGTCGGCCCGGCGACATCGTCGGCGTAGACCTGATCCCCGCTCATCATCAGCAGCGCCGGACGTTCGCTGGCCAGGTGGTCTTGCGCCAATAGCCTGTCGACGCACAGCAGGCCGTCGGTCGCCGGGTGATGGGGTTTGCGGCAGGAACCATGCAGCAACTGCTCGATGCGCGCACGCAGGACGAAGTTCGGCGCAGTTGCATCGCCGTACAACAGATGCGGCGCCCAGGTGGCGATGCCCGTGCCGTCATCGATCAGCAGGTCGTACTCGATCAACTCATCGCAGGGCAGGGCGGCGTCCAGCGCCACATCGATCAGGTGCACAAAAGCATGGGTACCCACGGCAACAACCATGCATTGCCCGGCATCGAGACGAATATCGCCCACGCCCTGCAAGCGCAGCGTCAACTCCAGCGCCCGCGAACCCACCAGCCACAGCACCAGCCGCGTCGGCTCCAGGCGCCGCAACATTGGGCCTGCCAGCACCGCTGGCAGTGTTTGAAGGTCGTCAGGCAAAGGCAGTGTGTCAGGCATCCGGGGGCAGGGCTCTTGGGGGCGCGGGGCAGCGATGATAACGCAGGTGGGCGCTGCTGCCTTTGTGTACTGACAGACTCAAATGCGTGCACAGGCTAAAGTGAGTCATTCATGCTATATGCAGGCATTCGCGAAGAAGAGGGTAAACATGAACAGAATCATCCTGCCAGCGCTGGTTATCCTGCTGACCGCGCAATCCCCGGCGTACGCCATCAACGACAAATACCGCAAGCAACTCGAGCAATCCGGCTGCACCCAGGTCAGCGAGACCCAGGGCTGTGATATCCACAAGAGCAAAGTGGAAAACGCCAAGGCCGGCTTCACCAACCCCGCCGCGGACAACTCGACCACCCAGACCCCCTATGCCGGGCAGTGGGTGGCCAAAAGCGATGCAGGCGCGACAGTCGCCACCATCCGCATCGATGCCAAGGAGCAGGTCTGGGTGAACGGCAAACGGGTCGATGCCAAGCGCACCGATGGCACCCTGCAATTTCACCAGGGCAAGCTCACCTTCACGATTCAGGGTGATCGACGGCTGACGGGAGAGGATTACTGGACGGACAGTGATGCGGGGACCAAGGGGCCGATTGAGATTGAGTGAGCAGACAGGAGCTCGAGAACGACGCATACCACGTGTGGGAGCGAGCTCGCTCGCGAAGGCGTCGGCACATTCAGCAATGATGTGACTGACACACCCCTTTCGCGAGCAGGCTCGCTCCCACAGGGGATTGTGGTGAATTTGAGGGATCTTCAGCGCATAAAAAAGGGCCTGCAAATGCAGGCCCTTTTCACTTTCCCGAACATAAATCTTCGGATAAGGGCTACAGCCCTACCGGAAGCATCTGACTTACACCCGCTGGCATTTCGACTCTCATAAACACGCACTGAAACAGCGTGAAAAACAATAAAAAGAGGTCACCCGAAATGAGCGAGCCATCAAGCCCTGTGCGTATAGCAGTCGTGCAATTCGATCCACAAGTCGGCATCGAAAATTGCGATGCGAATCTGTGTCGTAGCCTGGAACTGGCGCTGGAGGCGGTCACCGGCGGTGCGAACCTTATTGTGCTGCCTGAGCTATGCAGCACCGGTTATTTCTTCAGCAATCGGCAGGATGCTTTTGAACATGCGCAGTTGATACCCGGCGGGCCAAGCGCGCAACTCTGGATCGACTTTGCCTCCAAACACAGCGTCTACATCGTGGCCGGCCTGGCCGAGCGCGACGGCATGCGGCTCTTCAACACCTCAATACTCGTTGGCCCTGACGGTTTCATCGGCAAATATCGAAAAGCCCATTTGTGGAATCTGGAGAAACTCTGGTTCACACCGGGCGATCTTGGTTTTCCGGTTTTTGATACGCCCATTGGCCGCATCGGGATGTTGATTTGTTGGGACATCTGGTTCCCGGAGGTACCGCGCATCCTGAGTCAGCAAGGCGCCGACATCATTTGCAGCGTCAATAACTGGGTCTGGACGCCTCCGCCGCTGTTCGATGAAGCCGGCAAGTGCATGGCGTCGTACCTGACGATGACGGCGGCACACGTCAACAATGTGTTTATCGCCGCTGCCAGCCGGATTGGTGAGGAGCGAGGTGCCCGCTACCTCGGCTGCTCGCTGATTGCCGGGACCAATGGCTGGCCGATTGGCGCCGTAGCATCGGCAGACCAGCAGGAAATCCTGTTTGCCGATATCGACCTGACCAGCTCCCGCAGCGCCCTCATCTGGAACAACCTGAACGATCTGCATCGTGATCGTCGAGCCGATCTCTACGATCAAATGCTCGGCTACACCCAGCACCCATGTCTCCCACGTTGATAAGGGGGACCTGACCCATGGAAACCACAACCGATAAAAACCGGTTTGCCACCAGATCGCTTTTTGATGTGGCGGTCATCCTGCTGATGATCGGCGCGACACTGCTGATTGTCTGGCTTTCATTCACCAATCGTTCGTTCTGGTCCGCCCATTGGCCGAGTTACAGCGACATGGTGTCGAGCCTTCCCCAGCCGAGTGCCTGGTTACGTTGGCTGCTCGGCGACATCAGCGAGGTGGCATTCTACAAACACGAGTTCGCCTCGATCGGACTGTTGGCGGGCGCCTATCTCGCTTACTGGGCGAATCGAACGGGGAGAACCTGGCAAGGCTTCAGCATTTCCTATGGCACGGGGCTATGGCCGTGGCTGATCACCAGTTCGCTGCTCGGGTTGCTGCTGAGTAACGTGCTGTGGGGCTGGACGGTGACCGCCACCAGTTGGCAGCCGACATTTGCCGCGTTCGTGTCGCTGCCAGCGGCGATGGTGCTGATGTTTGGCGGTGGCTGGAAGGTCACGATCAACGGCGCGATCATGGGCGCCGTACTCGTCACGCCCATGTGCCTGCTGATCGTCAATTACCTGTGTAACCCGTTGGGATTGCCGGCGGTGATCGGCAATGTCCTGGGCATGGCGGTCGCCAGCGTCGTGGCTTTTCTGCTGTGCCGCTACCGGCCCAGCTTGATGAAGTCCGAACAATCCGCGACACCACCCTCCAAGCCTCCCGCGCCCGCCACCAAGGCGCCCGACTACGGGGTGATCTGGAGCATGCGCCGGGTCTTGGCAGACTTTTCCGAAGCGCCATTTTTCGGCAATGAACTGGCCAGCCTCGGCTTGTTACTCGGGGTATTGCTCGCCTACAGCATGAACCCGATGAGCCCGGCGTACGGTTCAGGTCTGCTGCTGCACATCATCGCTGCACAAGCGCTGACCTCGGCCATCGGGGTGGTGATCTGGCGTCGGCAATGGATGTTGCGCGGCTGGTACCCCACTTACGTTCCTCTGGTGTCGGTGGTGCCTGCGGCGATTCTGACCCATGGCGGCAGTTGGCTGGTGATCGTTTCGAGTGCATTGCTGGGGGCATTGATCGCACCGCCTCTGGCCTGTGCGATTGCCAAGCGTTTGCCGGCCGACATGCATGCCTACATCGGCAATGTCCTGTCCATGGCCATCAGCACGTTGCTGATCGTGCCGCTGATCGGCGTCCTTATCGCGGGGTAAATGCCACCGACCTTTGGGCTGTACCCCGTCCTTAACCGGGTACAGCCACCTCTCTTTACGAACACATGAGGTATCACATGGAACTGCCCAAACTCGCCATCGCGGCACTCGGCGGCACGGTGAGCATGCAAGCCAGGAATGCCGGCGAAGGCGTTATCCCGACCGTCAGCGGCGAGACTCAACTGGCGTCCGTACCGCATTTGGCGACGTTTGCCCAGGTGACCGTTGAAACCCTTGGACTGCTACCCAGCGCTTCACTGGATTTCGGATTTTTACTGACTGTATTGTCGTGGGCGCAACTTCAAATCAAGCAAGGCGCCGTGGGTGTCGTGTTGACCCAAGGCACCGACACACTCGAAGAAACGGCAACGTTTTTCGATTACCTTTGGCCCCACGACGCACCACTGGTGCTGACCGGTGCGATGCGCTCGGCAGCACAGCCAGGGGCCGAGGGACCGGCGAATCTGCTGGATGCATGCCACGTCGCCCTGGCCAGGAACAGCCAAAAGCGTGGTGTTCAGGTGGTGATGAACGGGGAGATTCATCAAGCGAGCAGCGTGCGTAAAACTGATTCGCTGGCGTTGCAGGCGTTTACCTCTCCGGTCGTGGGACCTGCAGGCCTGGTAATGGAAGACCGCGTTCACTACCTGCGCGCGCCGGATCAGCGTAAGGTTTTGCCCCTGCCGCAACGGACAACACAGAAGGTTGCGATGTTGGAGGCATCCCTCTCGGCTGACACGCTGCTGCTGGAAAACATCCTTGCGCTCGGTTATGACGGGCTGGTGATAGCCGGTTTCGGCGCCGGACATGTCTCGCAGAGCTGGGCGACGGTGATTGAGCACATCGCCGAAAGAATCCCTGTCATCATCGCGACCCGCACCGGTTCCGGCTCTACCGCACAAGCCAGCTATGGTTTTAATGGCGGTGAGATGGATCTGATTCGCAAGGGTGCATCGATGGCGGGATTTCTATGTCCGCGTAAAGCCAGGATCTTGCTTTGGCTGTTGCTTGGCTGTCAGCGGCAACATGAGTTGTCGCTCTACCTGAAAAGTGAAAGCCGCATTCAAAATTGATACATGACCCTGTAGGAGCCAGCAAGCCGGCTCCTACAGGGATAGCGTTTTTCCAGTCGCTACCAACCCGCGCCACTCACCGCCTCTTGCACCAACGGATGCAAATCCGCCCCCTTATGCTCCGTCTGCCAGGCCAGCAATTCCTTGCGCATGCTCGGTGCCCAGAACATCTGCAGGTGATTGCGCACGCCCAGCACTGCCTGCTCCTGGTCCGGTTGCGTGGCAAAGTACTGGCCGATCTGGTTGGCCATCTTGATCAGGTTTTCAGTGCTCATCGGCGCACCTCGGCCTTATCACCACGGGCGTGGCGGCGATCCTTGAGCAAGCGGTCCTGTTCTTCGCTGAACGCCTGGAAGCGCTTTTGCCACTCCGAAGGGTGATACACGCGGCTGACTTCCACGGCCGTGACCTTGTACTCCGGACAGTTGGTGGCCCAGTCGGAGTTGTCGGTGGTGATCACGTTGGCGCCTGATTCAGGGAAGTGGAAGGTGGTGTACACCACGCCCGGGGCGACCCGTTCGGTGATCCGCGCGCGCAACACGGTCTGCCCGGCGCGGCTGCCGATGCCGACCCAGTCACCTTCGTTGATGCCACGGCTTTCGGCGTCAGTTGGATGGATTTCCAGGCGATCTTCATCGTGCCAGGCGACGTTCTCTGTACGCCGGGTTTGCGCGCCGACGTTGTACTGGCTGAGGATGCGCCCGGTGGTCAGCAGCAGCGGATAACGGGTGTTGACCTTCTCCTCGGTCGGCACATAGCCGGTGAGCATGAAACGCCCCTTGCCGCGCACGAATTCCTCGATGTGCATGGTCGGCGTGCCATCCGGTGCCGCGGCGTTGCACGGCCATTGCAGGCTGCCGTGGCGATCGAGTTCGGCGTAGCTGACGTTGGTGAAGGTCGGCGTCAGGCTGGCGATTTCATCCATGATTTCCGATGGGTGTTTGTAGTTCATCGGATAACCCAGGGCGTTGGCCAGCGCCACCGTACCTTCCCAGTCAGCCTTGCCACCCAGTGGGTCCATGACCTTGCGCACCCGGGAGATGCGCCGTTCGGCGTTGGTGAAGGTGCCGTCTTTTTCCAGGAACGAGCAGCCCGGCAGGAACACGTGGGCGAACTTGGCGGTTTCGTTGAGGAAAATGTCCTGCACCACGATGCATTCCATGGCCGACAGCGCCGCGGTGACGTGCTGGGTGTTGGGGTCGCTCTGGGCGATGTCTTCACCCTGGCAATACAGGCCCTTGAAACTGCCGCCCAAGGCTGCCTCGAACATGTTGGGAATGCGCAGGCCCGGGTCAGGTTGCAGGGTGACGTTCCAGGCCTGTTCGAACTGCGCTCGTACCACCTCGTTGGAGACGTGCCGGTAGCCGGGCAGCTCATGGGGGAAGGAACCCATGTCGCAGGAGCCCTGGACGTTGTTCTGCCCGCGCAGCGGGTTCACGCCCACGCCTTCACGGCCGATGTTGCCGGTGGCCATGGCCAGGTTGGCGATGCCCATCACCGAAGTACTGCCCTGGCTGTGTTCGGTGACGCCCAAACCGTAGTAGATCGCCGCATTGCCACCGGTGGCATACAGTCGCGCAGCGGCACGGATATCGGCAGCGGGTACACCGCAGATCGGGCCAAGCACTTCCGGTGAGTTATCCGCACGGCTGACGAACTCGCTCCACTGGGCAAAATCGCCAGGCTCACAACGGGCGTCGATAAAGTCTTGTTTGAGCAATCCTTCAGTCACGATCACGTGGGCCAATGCATTGAGCATGGCGACGTTGGTGCCGGGGCGCAGGGCCAGGTGATACTCAGCGCGGGCATGCACCGTATCCACCAGATCAATGCGACGCGGATCGATGACAATCAGCCGCGCCCCTTCCCGCAAACGGCGTTTTAACTGCGAGGCGAACACCGGGTGCGCATCGCTGGGATTGGCGCCCATCACCAGGATCACATCAGCCTGCATCACCGAGTCGAAACTCTGGGTGCCGGCGGATTCGCCCAACGTTTGCTTGAGGCCATAGCCGGTCGGCGAGTGGCAGACCCGTGCACAGGTGTCCACGTTGTTGTTGCCGAAGGCCGCGCGCACCAGTTTTTGCACCAGATAGGTTTCTTCGTTTGTGCAGCGGCTGGAGGTGATCCCGCCGATGGAATCGCGGCCGTATTTCTGCTGCAGACGGCGGAATTCACTGGCAGCGTAGGTCACCGCCTCATCCCAGCTGACTTCCTGCCACGGGTCGTTGATGTGCTTACGGATCATCGGCTTGGTGATGCGATCCGGGTGTGTCGCATAGCCCCAGGCAAAGCGCCCCTTGACGCAGGAGTGGCCGTGGTTGGCCTGGCCGTTCTTGTCCGGCACCATGCGCACCAGCTGGTCGCCTTTCATCTCGGCGCGGAACGAGCAGCCCACGCCGCAATAGGCGCAAGTGGTGATCACGCTGCGCTCGGGCTGGCCCAGTTCGACCACGCTTTTTTCCATCAGGGTCGCAGTAGGGCAGGCTTGCACACAGGCGCCGCAGGACACGCATTCCGAGTCGAGGAAGTTATCCCCACCGGCCGCCGCGACACGGGATTCAAAACCGCGCCCGGTAATGGTCAGGGCAAAGGTGCCCTGGGTTTCTTCACAGGCGCGCACGCAACGGTTGCAGACGATGCACTTGCTCGGGTCATAGTCGAAGTAGGGGTTGGAGGTGTCCTTCACATCGGCCAGATGGTTCTCGCCTTCATAGCCATAACGCACCTCCCGCAGGCCGACCTGACCGGCCACGGTTTGCAGCTCGCAGTTGCCGTTGGCCGAGCAGGTCAGGCAGTCCAGCGGGTGATCGGAGATGTACAGTTCCATGACGTTGCGGCGCAGGGTCGCGAGTTTCGGCGTCTGGGTGTGCACGCTCATGCCTTCGGTGACCGGCGTGGTGCAGGACGCCGGATAACCGCGCATGCCGTCGATCTCCACCAGGCACATGCGGCAGGAGCCGAACGCTTCCAGGCTGTCGGTGGCACAGAGTTTCGGAATGGTGGTGCCCAGCAGCGCAGCGGCGCGCATCACCGAAGTGCCTTCGGGCACGCTGATGCTGCGGCCGTCGATGTTCAGGGTGACCTGCACCTGGCTGTCGCGCGCGGGCGTGCCCAGGTCGATATCGGTGTTCGGGTCGAAGAGAGTGATCATTGCTCGGCCTCCGAGGGCAACAAGCCGAAGTCGGCGGGGAAGTGCTTGAGGGCGCTGGCGACCGGAAAGGACACCATGCCGCCCAACGCACACAGCGAACCGTATTGCAGGGTGTCGCACAGGTCCTTGAGGATGATCACCTGCTCATCACGACCGCTCGGGTCTTGCGCGGCCAGCAAGCGGTCGATCACCTCCACACCCCGGGTCGAGCCGATGCGGCACGGCGTGCATTTGCCACAGGACTCCTCGGCGCAGAACTCCATGGCGAAGCGCGCCATGTGGGCCATGTCCAGCGTGTCGTCCGCCACCACCACACCGCCGTGACCGAGCATCGCGCCGATGCCGGCGAAGGCCTCGTAATCCAGCGGCGTGTCGAATTGCGACGGCGGCACCCAGGCGCCGAGCGGGCCACCCACCTGCGCAGCTTTCAGCGGCCGACCACTGGCGGTGCCTCCGCCGTAGACTTCCACCAGTTCCCGCAGGGTCAGGCCAAAGGCCCGCTCCACCAGCCCGCCGCGACGCACATTGCCCGCCAACTGGAAGGGCATGGTGCCCAGGGAACGGCCCATGCCGTAATCGCGATAGAACTGCGCGCCCTTGGCCAGAATCAGCGGCACCGAGGCCAGGGTCAGCACGTTGTGCACCAGCGTCGGCAGGCCGAACAAGCCCTTCAAGGCAGGGATCGGCGGCTTGGCGCGGACGATCCCGCGCTTGCCTTCAAGAGAGTCCAGCAGCGCGGTTTCTTCACCGCAGATGTACGCGCCGGCACCGACCCGCACTTCCATGTCAAAAGCCTGACCGCTGCCGCCGACGTTGGCGCCGAGGTAACCGTTCGACCGGGCGATCTCCAGCGCGTTGCGCAGTGTCGCCACAGCGTCCGGATATTCCGAACGCACATAGATGTAGCCATAGGTGGCGCCGACGCACAGACCGGCAATGGCCATGCCTTCGATCAGCAGGAAGGGGTCGCCTTCCATCAGCATGCGATCGGCAAAGGTGCCGGAGTCGCCTTCGTCGGCGTTGCACACGATGTATTTTTGGGCAGCTTCGGTCGCGCGCACCGTGCGCCATTTGATCCCGGCGGGGAAGGCCGCGCCACCACGGCCACGCAGGCCGGAGTCGAACACCGACGTCGCAGTTTGCTCGCCGCCGATGGCGACGGCCCTGGTTAAACCTTCGAAACCGCCATGGGCTCGATAATCGTCCAGCGACAACGGCCGGGTAATACCGGCGCGGGCGAACAGCAGGCGTTGTTGAGTCTTCAGATACGGCAACTCTTCCACCAGACCCAAGGCCAGGGGATGAGCGGATGGATCGCCTTTCAGCGCTTCGAGCACCGATGGCACATCGGCAGCCGTCAGCGGGCCGAAGCCGATACGACCTTGCGGGCTGTCCACTTCCAGCAACGGTTCCAGCCAATACAGCCCGCGCGAACTGGTGCGCTGCAGCTCCAGCGGCAGATGGCGTTCGTGGGCCTGAGTGACAAGCGCTGTCGCCACCTCATCGGCCCCCACGGCACAGGCCAGCGAATCACAAGGCAGGTAGAGAGTCGGCATCAAACTTCCTCCCGGCAAGCATCGAGCAACGAATCCAGCCGCTCGACACTCAACCGCGCATGCACCCGGCCATCAAGCTCCAGCGCCGGCGAACAGGCGCAGGCACCCAGGCAATACACCGGTCGCAAACTGATGCTGCCATCGGCGCTGCTGCCGTGGTCATCCAGTTGCAACCGCTCACGCAACTGCGCGGCCAACTGTTCGGCACCACGACTCTTGCACGACTCGGCTCGGCACAACCGCAGGATATGCCGAGCGGGCGGTGCGGTACGGAAATCATGGTAAAAACTGATCACCCCACGCACCTCGGCCTGACTCTGGTTCAGCGCATGGGCAATCTCGGGGACGGCGGCATCGGGGATGTACCCAATGCGCTCCTGAATATCATGAAGAATGGGCAACAGCGCACCCGCAGAGCCCTTGTGGCGCTCCAGCAGGCTGTTGACCAAAGGCACGTGCATACTCTCATCAGGCATTCAGCAATCCTCACGGTCACGGACAAACCAGCTGGTTGTCGGTCGTCCGAAAGTGTCGGCTGCGGCACTCACACCACGTCACGGAATCGTGGCAATTTCAGGCCGTTGGCCAGGGCACCCTGAGCGGGCATCTTGTTGTGCCCGGCACGGTCTTCGCCGCACCTCAACTGGGCATAAAGGGCAGCTTGCCACGCCGCTATTGATCGCATTGCACCAAAGCGACGTACTCGGTTCTGCCTACGACTATCCATTAAGTCTAGATGAGTGAGGCGCGGCGCGTTCACTCACCGGCCCAATGCCCAAAGGGCCTGTCGATGGCTGATGTATAACAAGCATTACAGGCGAGAAGAAGCATCAGAACCCAGGGCAATTCTACGGAGCAGATGCGCTGATCCATTGCGCCGAAAGCCTTCCCCTCTGCCCCAAATACGAAGAAGCCCCGAAAACTTCGAGGCCAATCCAAAATCCCAGTCACCACCAATCCTGAAGCAGCCCACTCCCCCCTGTGGGAGCGAGCCTGCTCGCGAAAACGCCAGCCCAGCCAACACAAATGCTGAAGGTGCACCCCAAACCCACTCACCCACTGGACTAAACAAAGCCCATCAGCTCACCGCAACCCATTGTGGGAGCGGGCTTGCCCGCGAAGGCGCCAGCCCAGCCAACACAAATGTTGAATCAACGGCCACCATCGCACGCTACCCACAGGCCTAAACCACTAACCCTCAGCCTTCGCCCCCGCCCGCTTGGCTACCCGCGCACAAGTCCGATCCCGTGTCAGGACCTTCACCGCATCATCCACCAACGCCTTACTCATGCTGGTCAGATAATGCGCCGCCCAGGCGTGACGATCAGAATCTCTGGCATAAGCAGCATCTTCAGTAAGCGTCTTGGCCAGGAACAGAAAATCGGAAGCCATGGACAACGCATCGCCGAGAGGAACCCCGCGAGTGACATGAAACAGCGCTTGATCCGCACAGTAGATCGCCGGTGTCAGGCCGATGGTTTTGAGTTCGGATTGTTCAGTCATTGGCCACCTCCGAGGATGGAGAGGCAATGGGGGAGGGCGTTACGCGATTGGGAATTGCGAGAGGGGAAAGCCAAATTTCAAACGGATTCATTCTGCGCATTGCGAAGCTCCTTAATTTGAAGAGCTGCCACAATTCGTTACCAAGCGAATGGGTGACAGCTGTGCGCAGGTTGGTAAACCGGGAAATCAAGGAAACCGGCACGTCCGAAGACGTCCCACACACAGCCGCCATAACGCAGATCGCAGGCGAAAAAAAGCGCCTGCGAACGCATGGCACTGTTGCGCAGTGATTTACCTCGGGTTACCAAGCCCGGTCGCTGAATTTGCAGCGACGGTGGGAGGGTATCGCGCAGACTCCGCTCCTGCAACTTTCGAAAGCCCTTTGCTCAGCGCAATGTCTCTAACAATCACTGGCATCAGGCACCGGAGAGAATGTTCCTACCACTATCTCGGAATGGCCTGACAGCTAACCAAAGGGCTCTGTTTTAGGCTGCTCACAAGCGCACGCCATCGCCTGCAACAAATCGTCGCAAACCCGCATAAACCCTGGTGTTTACCGCGATTTTTGTAACGTACACATTGACAGGGTCGTCAGGCTTCGGCAGCATTAATCCCAATCGCGCCCGATCCTCTGGTGCTGGCTCAGTCCGGCATTACGTTCGGGCCTTCTTGTTTCTGGAACATGGAAGTTGTCTAGCCCAACCCCTCCGAAGCCGTTCCGTTCATACCCTGATTTGGTTGCGCTGCTGGCCAGCAGGGGAATGCAAATCCATGACCTGTCTCGTGCAGAACGCAAGCTCGCGCAGTTAGGGTATTACCGCCTCAGTGGTTACTGGTACCCGGCGCGAGAGTTCAAAATGAACTGCCTGCAGCAAGATATCTGCCCGGTCACGAGCAAACCTCTGCGCCTCGACACTTTCCAGGCAGCCACCTCCTTCGACTCTGCCGTAGACCTTTACATATTCGATAAACGACTGCGGATGTTCATGCTGGATGCGGTCGAGCGCCTGGAGGTTCATCTCAAGACAGTAATGGCTCACGAGGTCGGGTATCACGACCCTATGGCCTATACCAATGTGATATTCATCCTGCACAAATGGACTCAGCCGTACACGGACAACCGCGGTATTACGCGGAACAAGTGGGCAGAATGGAGCCAGAAGCAGCAGTCGCACATTACGCGTAGCAAAGAGGACTGCATTCAGTGGCACTTTCGTACCGGTAAGTCCATCCCCATTTGGGTCGCGGTGGAGGCATGGGATTTTGGGGATCTCTCGGAATTCTTCGAGCTGCTCAATAGCAAGTATCAGAATCTGATACTTGCGCGCCTCGGTTTAAACAACGCCAAGATGCTTAGCCGGTGGATGCAGCAGATCAGCCATTTGCGCAATCGCTGCGCGCACCATACGCGTATCTGGAATCAAGCCTCTCCTAACCCGTTAACGGTCCCCCCTGAGCCGTATTTTCTGACCTTAGATCTAGATCAGTATGCGCTGAAGCGGCTGTACGGATTAGTCACGGTCATATGGTTTCTGCTGCGGAGGATCGCACCGGCTTCAACTTGGATAAATGAAGTCGCGGAACTGATGGACAGCAAGCCTGCTATGCCCGGCTGTACCTTCAAAGCGATGGGTTTTCCAGATGAAGCCGGGTTACCTCGGAAGCTGTTCGGGGTCTAGTTGGCTTCGGGAGTCTATGGGGTAAGGAGCGCGAATTGATTGTTGCGGCCCCGTTTGTGGACTTTTGGGCGATTCCGCTTTATAGAGTGTCTGCGTTCATTCATTGAATGGAAATAAATCTGTCCCCTTTTCCGTCCTTATTGGTTTTGGCGGTCTTTTCATTTTCCTTGGCGTTGCGTTGCATTTGGCCTACACCAGAATGGATGTGATGCTGGATCACTTGAAAAACTGCCCATCTATTATGGTTAGGGCTCCATTTAAGAATGGGGGGCTTGGGGAAGGTTATTTATTCTGGCTGCAATCATGGGCGTTATGACTATGCCTGATATTTACCTTCGTGATGGTGGAGCTAATGCTAAGGACCTGGAAAGCTTTCCTCGAGGCCTCAGGCGCAAACTAATTGTTTTGCATTGGAGTGGGGTGGTTTTTATTGTTCTATTGCTTGGGCTTTTTGCAGTCAGCGCACTTGGCCTCGTTTAAGGTCGGTCCCGCTTTTTCGTTCGCACACCGTCAATCATTGGATGACTTTCAGGTAATCCTTGAGCGCGATGAGCGGGGCATCAAGTTGCATGATGGTCTGAATGCTGGAAAATTCAGCCGCCAACCTATGCAACTCCCGCCCCAACGGCTTATCCACACCCCCAACCGCCTCCAACGCCAACCCCACACACTCACCCACCTTCACCTGAATCCCCTCAACATCCCCCCGCCGCACCAGCAACTCAAACACATCCCGCTGGTAATCACCCATGACCAGATCGTCACGCAAAATCGGGCTTGAATCTTCCGATTCATAAGCCAGCTTGAGGGAGAAGAGGGCGACGGTTTCCAGGTGCAATTCCATGGGGGGAATCCTTGTGAAATGTTCCGGCGGTGCGGGTGGCGTGGAGGAGCAGGATCAAAAGCTTCGCCGGCAAGCCGGCTCCTACAGGTCGGCGGCGTGGCGGTCATCTTTTGACAGGCGAAAAAAAAGGCCTTGCTAAGCAAGACCTTTCTTAATTTTGGTGCCCCGAGGGAGACTCGAACTCCCACTCCTTTCGAAAACGGATTTTGAATCCGCCGCGTCTACCAATTCCGCCATCAGGGCAATGGCCGCGGAGTATAGAGATGAGATAACCGTCGGTCAATCAGGTACATGGAGAATTTTTGATAATTCCGCTAGACTTCCCGACCCTGCTAGACGACACCCCATCATGCGCGTTGCTGACTTTACCTTCGAGCTTCCTGATTCGCTGATCGCCCGCCACCCTTTGGCCGAGCGTCGCAACAGTCGCCTGTTGACCCTGGATGGGGTCAGCGGCGCCCTGGCACACCGTCAATTCACTGATTTGCTGGAGCATTTGCGCCCTGGCGACTTGATGGTGTTCAACAATACCCGGGTGATTCCGGCACGACTGTTTGGCCAGAAGGCTTCCGGCGGCAAGCTGGAAATCCTGGTGGAGCGGGTGCTCGACAGTCATCGCGTGCTGGCCCATGTGCGCTCCAGCAAGTCGCCCAAGCCGGGGTCGAAGATCCTGATCGACGGCGGTGGCGAGGCGGAGATGCTGGCGCGTCATGACGCGTTGTTCGAGCTGGGCTTTGCCGAGGAGGTGTTGCCGCTGCTCGACCGCGTCGGGCACATGCCGCTGCCTCCTTATATAGACCGCCCGGACGAGGGCTCGGACCGCGAGCGTTACCAGACCGTGTACGCCCAGCGCCTGGGCGCGGTGGCGGCGCCGACGGCGGGGCTGCATTTCGATCAGCCGCTGATGGAGGCGATTGCCGTCAAGGGCATCGAGACCGCGTTCGTGACCCTGCACGTCGGCGCTGGCACTTTCCAGCCGGTGCGCGTGGAGAAGCTCGAAGACCACCACATGCACACTGAATGGCTGGAGGTCGGCCAGGACGTGGTGGATGCCGTGGCCGCGTGCCGCGCGCGCGGTGGTCGCGTGATAGCCGTGGGCACCACCAGCGTGCGATCCCTGGAAAGTGCTGCGCGCGATGGCGTGCTCAAGCCGTTCAGCGGCGATACAGACATTTTCATTTACCCTGGCCGGCCGTTTCATGTGGTCGATGCCCTGGTCACCAACTTCCATTTGCCCGAATCCACGCTGTTGATGCTGGTTTCGGCGTTCGCCGGTTATCCCGAGACCATGGCCGCCTACAAGGCCGCCGTCGATAACGGATACCGCTTTTTCAGCTACGGTGATGCGATGTTCATCACTCGCAACCCTGCGCCGACCGCCCCTGAAGAATCGGGCCCAGAGGAAACTGTATGAGTCGCACCTGTCGTATGTCTTTCGAGCTGCTGGCCACTGATGGCAAGGCTCGTCGCGGTCGTTTGACCTTCCCGCGCGGTACCGTCGAGACCCCGGCCTTCATGCCGGTGGGCACGTACGGCACGGTCAAGGGCATGCTGCCACGGGATATCGAGGCGACCGGCGCTGAAATCATTCTGGGTAACACCTTCCACCTGTGGCTGCGCCCGGGCACGGAAGTGATCAAGAAGCACGGCGACCTGCACGATTTCATGCAGTGGAAAGGCCCGATTCTGACCGACTCCGGCGGTTTCCAGGTGTTCAGCCTGGGCGCCATGCGCAAGATCAAGGAGGAGGGCGTGACCTTCGCTTCCCCGGTCGACGGCGCCAAGGTGTTCATGGGTCCGGAAGAGTCGATGCAGGTCCAGCGTGACCTGGGCTCGGACATCGTGATGATTTTCGACGAATGCACGCCGTACCCGGCCGACGAAGACGTCGCTCGTATTTCCATGGAATTGTCCCTGCGTTGGGCCAAGCGTTCGAAAGAAGCCCATGGCGAGAACACGGCTGCGCTGTTCGGCATCGTCCAGGGCGGCATGCACCAGGACCTGCGCATGCGCTCCCTGGAAGGCCTGGACAAGATCGGCTTCGACGGCCTGGCCATCGGCGGCCTGTCGGTGGGCGAACCCAAGCACGAGATGATCAAGGTGCTGGATTACCTGCCGGGCATGATGCCGGCTGACAAACCTCGTTACCTTATGGGTGTTGGCAAGCCTGAAGATCTCGTGGAGGGTGTGCGCCGCGGTGTGGACATGTTCGATTGCGTGATGCCAACCCGTAATGCCCGCAATGGGCATCTGTTCATCGATACCGGCGTGCTGAAGATCCGAAACGCGTTCCATCGCCATGATGATTCGCCGCTCGATCCGACCTGCGATTGCTATACCTGCCAGAACTTCTCCCGCGCTTACCTGCATCACCTGGACAAGTGCGGCGAAATGCTGGGAAGCATGCTCAATACCATCCATAACTTGCGTCATTATCAAGTGCTTATGGCTGGTTTGCGCGAGGCTATTCAACAGGGTACATTGGCCGCCTTTGTCGATGCCTTCTACGCCAAACGCGGGCTACCCGTGCCGCCTTTGGACTGAGTTTTCTGACCCCAAGATTCAACATTTGCAACTGGAGTGCTAAATGAGCTTTTTTATCTCTAATGCCATGGCTGACGCTGCTGCACCTGCTGCTGCCAGCCCAATGGGTGGCGGCTTTGAGTGGATTTTCCTGGTCGGCTTCCTGGTCATCTTCTACCTGATGATCTGGCGTCCACAGGCCAAGCGCGCCAAAGAGCAGAAGAACCTGCTGAGCAGCCTGCAAAAAGGTGACGAAGTTGTGACCACCGGCGGCATCGCTGGCAAGATCACCAAAGTGGCTGACGATTTCGTGGTTCTGGAAGTTTCCGACACCGTCGAAATGAAGTTCCAGAAAGGCGCCATCGCCGCCACGCTGCCAAAAGGCACGCTCAAAGCGATCTAAGTTTCAACTTCTACTCAATCGACGGGGCGCGCAAGGCGCCCCGCGTCATAAGCGGGCGGCGTGATGCTGAACAAATACCCTCTGTGGAAATACATTCTGATCCTGGCGGTGCTGGCGATCGGTCTGATTTATTCCGCTCCCAATCTTTATCCTGATGACCCGGCCATCCAGGTCAGCGGTGCAAGCACTGCGCTGCAGGTCAACCAGGCTGATCTGGATCGTGTGAGCGCAGCGCTCAAGGAATCCGGGATCAACGTCAAGGCTGCCACGCTGGCAGCGGGCGGCAAGGGCGGTCTGATTCGCCTGACCAAGGCTGAAGACCAGCTGCCGGCCAAGGACGTGGTGCGCAAGGCGTTGGGTGATGACTACGTCGTTGCACTGAACCTGGCACAAACCACCCCGCAATGGCTGCGCAACCTCGGCGCGCACCCGATGAAGCTGGGTCTGGACTTGTCCGGTGGTGTGCACTTCCTGCTCGAAGTGGACATGGACAAAGCCCTCGACGCACGCTTGAAAGTGTACGAAGGCGATGTGAAGAGCCTGTTGCGTAAAGAGAAACTGCGCTATCGCAGCCTGCCGCAACTCAACGGCGCCATTCAGCTGGGCTTCTCCGATGAAGACAGCCGTGAACAGGCCCGTACCCTGATCCGCAAGAATTTCAACGATTTCGACATTGTTCCGGCCGACCTCAACGGTCAACCGGTGCTGCGTCTGGCGATGACCCCGGCCAAGCTGGCGGAAATCCGCGAATACTCCATCAAGCAGAACTTGACCACGGTACGTAACCGCGTCAACGAGCTGGGTGTTGCCGAACCGATCGTCCAGCGTCAGGGCGCCAACCGCATCGTGGTTGAGCTGCCGGGCGTACAGGACACCGCGGAAGCCAAGCGTATCCTCGGCAAGACAGCGAACCTCGAGTTCCGTCTGGCCGCTGAGCCTGGCGCTTCGAAAGCCACTTCCGAAGAATTCGAGTTCCGTGAAGGCAAGCGTCCTCCGGCATTGATCGAGCGTGGCCTGATCATCACCGGTGACCAGGTCACCGACGCCAAGGCTGGTTTCGGCGAGCACGGCACGCCAGAAGTGAACATCCGCCTGGATGGCCACGGTGGCGAGCTGATGAGCCGCGCGACCCGTTCGAACGTTGGTCGCAGCATGGCGGTGATCTTCATCGAGCAGCGTCCGGTCACCACCTACACCAAGCAAATGGTCAACGGTGTCGAGAAAGACGTCGCGGTTCAGACCTTCAAGGAAGAGAAGAAGATCATCAGCCTGGCGACCATCCAGTCGCCGCTGGGTGCGCAGTTCCGTATCACCGGCCTGAATGGCCAGGGCGAGTCGTCCGAACTGGCGCTGCTGCTGCGCGCTGGCGGCCTGGCTGCTCCGATGTACTTCGCTGAAGAGCGCACCATCGGCCCGAGCCTGGGTGCGGACAACATCACCAAGGGTATCGATGCATCGCTGTGGGGCATGCTGTTCGTCTCGCTGTTCATCATCGCCATCTACCGCTTCTTCGGCATCATCGCCACCGTCGCACTGGCGGTGAACATGGTGATGCTGCTGGCCCTGATGTCGCTGCTGGGGGCAACGCTGACCCTGCCGGGCATCGCCGGTATCGTGTTGACCATGGGCATGGCGGTCGACGCCAACGTGCTGATCTTCTCGCGGATTCGTGAAGAGATCGCCGCGGGCATGACCGTGCAGCGCGCGATCAACGAAGGCTTCGGCCGGGCATTCACCGCGATTCTCGACGCCAACCTGACTACTTTGCTGGTCGGCGGGATTCTCTTTGCCATGGGCACAGGCCCGGTCAAGGGCTTCGCAGTGACCATGTCCCTCGGGATCTTTACCTCGATGTTCACGGCCATCATGGTGACCCGCGCGATGGTCAACCTGATCTTCGGCGGACGTGACTTCAAGAAGTTGTGGATTTAAGGGGCTGCCATGTTACGTACAATCAACTTCATGGGCGTTCGCAACGTTGCGTTCGGCGTCACATTGTTCCTTACCGTGCTGGCCTTGTTCAGCGTCGCCACCAAGGGCATGAACTGGGGCCTGGACTTCACCGGCGGTACGCTCATCGAGCTGACCTACGAGCGTCCGGCCGATGTCACCCAGGTGCGTGAGCAACTGGTGAAATCGGGTTATCACGAAGCCATCGTGCAGAACTTCGGCGCCACCACCGATCTGCTGGTGCGCATGCCGGGCGAAGACCCGCAACTGGGTCACCAGGTGGCCGAGGCACTGCAGAAGGTCGGCGGCGAGAACCCGGCGACGGTCAAGCGCGTCGAGTTCGTCGGCCCGCAGGTGGGTGAAGAGCTGCGCGACCAGGGCGGCCTCGGCATGCTGATGGCGCTGGGCGGCATCCTGATCTACCTGGCGTTCCGCTTTCAGTGGAAGTTTGCGGTAGGTGCGATTGTGTCCCTGATCCACGACGTGATCGTGACCATCGGTATCCTGTCGTTCTTCCAGATCACCTTCGACCTGACGGTGCTGGCGGCGGTACTGGCGATCATCGGTTACTCGCTCAACGACACCATCGTGGTATTCGACCGGGTTCGTGAGAACTTCCGCGTGCTGCGCAAGGCCAACCTGATCGAGAACATCAACATCTCGACCACGCAAACCCTGCTGCGGACCATGGCCACTTCGATCTCCACCTTGCTGGCGATCGCGGCCCTGCTGTTCTTCGGTGGCGACAACCTGTTCGGCTTCTCCATCGCCCTGTTCATCGGGGTGCTGGCGGGTACTTATTCGTCGATCTACATCGCCAACGTGGTGCTGATCTGGCTGAACCTGAGTTCCGAGGACCTGATTCCTGCGGCCAACACCGAGAAGGAAATCGACGACCGTCCTTGAGGGAAAAATCCTTTAGCGATGTAGTCCAAAAAGGCGCGAGTTGAACTCGCGCCTTTTTTTATGCTCCAAGGCAGGGAGAAGCGCGGACAGGTGCCGCATGTGATGGTCAGGAGGTTCATGTGAACAAGTCGATGCTGGTTGGTGCGGTATTGGGTGCTGTCGGTGTAACCGCCGGGGGCGCTGTGGCCACCTACAGCCTGGTTAAAGATAACGGTCCTGAGTACGCGCAAGTACTCGCCGTTGAGCCGGTCAAGACACAAATCAAGACTCCACGTGAAGTATGCAAGGATGTAGCTGTGACCCGGCAGGCGCCGGTGAAAGATCAACACCAGATCGCCGGTACGGTAGTCGGCGCGCTGGCAGGTGGTTTGCTGGGTAACCAGATCGGCGGCGGCACCGGCAAGAAGATTGCCACGGTGGCGGGCGCTGTCGGCGGTGGTTATGCCGGTAACAAGGTTCAGGAGGGCATGCAGGAGCGTGACACCTACACTACGACCCAGACCCGTTGTAATACGGTGAATGACATCAGCGACAAGGTCGTGGGTTACGACGTGCGTTATTCGCTGGATGGCAAGGAAGGCAAGGTACGGATGGATCGTGACCCGGGGAATCAGATTCCTGTGGACAAGGAAGGCAAGCTGATCCTGTCGGAGAATCAGGTGGCTCATTGATCTGCTGAAACCGGATTCAAAAAAAAAGCACCCTGTGGGGTGCTTTTTTTGTGCTCGCGATTTAAATATCACCGCAATCCCTGTGGGAGCGAGCCTGCTCGCGAAATCGGTCAGTCATTCAAAATATATGCTGACCGGTACACCGCCTTCGCGAGCAGGCTCGCTCCCACATTGGGGGTGTGGTGTTTTTGAGGGTGATTTGCAGGCATAAAAAAAGCACCCCGAAGGGTGCTTTTTCTGTCGCCGGAAGCTTAGCGCTTCAGCGAGGCCGGCAGGTGCGGCTGGATGGCCGTCAGCACTGCCTTGAAGCATTTGGTGTTGCCGGCAACGACGTGGCCTTTTTCAAGGAAGTCGTGACCGCCGGTGAAGTCGCTCACCAGGCCGCCTGCTTCCTGGATCAGCAGGGCGCCAGCGGCCATGTCCCACTCGGACAGGCCCGACTCCCAGAACGCGTCGAAACGGCCGGCAGCCACGTAGGCCAGGTCCAGGCTCGCCGAACCTGCGCGGCGGATGCCGGCGGTCTGGCCGACCAGGGCGCGGAACATGCCCAGGTAGTTGTCGAGGTTGTCCATCTGGTCGTCACGGAACGGGAAGCCGGTACCCAGCAGGGCGCCGTCCAGGCTGGTGCGACCGCTGACGCGCAGGCGACGGCCGTTCAGTTGAGCGCCGCGACCACGGCTGGCGGTGAATTCTTCCTGGCGAACCGGGTCCAGGACCACGGCGTGTTCCAGGCGACCACGGTATTTGCAGGCGATGCTGACAGCGAAGTGAGGAATGCCGCGCAGGAAGTTGGTGGTGCCGTCCAGCGGATCGATGATCCACAGGTACTCTTCGCCTTCGATGCCGTTGCCGGCGTGCAGGCCGGTCTCTTCACCCAGGATCGAGTGGTTCGGGTAAGCCTTGCGCAGTGCGTCGATGATTTTCTGTTCGGCGGCGCGGTCCACCTCGGATACATAATCCTTGGCGTCTTTTTCGTCGACCTTGATGGTATCCAGGCGCTCGATGGAGCGGAAGATCAATTCACTGGCGCTGCGGGCGGCGCGCAGCGCGATATTCAGCATGGGCTGCATGGATGTGTCACCTAAGGTTGTTAAAGAAAGCCGGGCATTCTATCAGAAAGTTTCTACAGGAGAAGGACGACGTTCGCTTTCATGGCTTAACGGTAGCTACAGCTGTAAGATTCGGCTCCCGATTATCGTGTTCGAGAGCGCCTCCCTTGCTGCAAAACATTCGTATCGTCCTGGTCAACACCAGTCATCCGGGCAATATCGGCGGGGCTGCGCGTGCCATGAAGAACATGGGCCTGTCGCGCCTGGTGCTGGTTGAACCGCGCCTGTTCCCGCACCACGAGGCCGATGCCCGCGCTTCCGGTGCCGGTGACATCCTTGAAAACGCGCAAGTCGTCGCCACCTTGGAAGATGCCCTGGTCGGTTGCAACCTGGTGCTTGGCACCAGCGCTCGCGACCGGCGCATTCCCTGGCCGCTGCTCGATCCGCGCGAATGCGGCACGAAGGTGGTCGAGGAGGCCGGGCAGGGCGCCGAGATCGCCCTGGTGTTCGGTCGTGAAGATTCCGGCCTGACCAACGAAGAGTTGCAGCGATGTCATTATCACGTGCACATCCCATCAGACCCTGGGTTCAGCTCGCTGAACCTTGGGGCGGCGGTGCAGGTGTTGAGTTATGAAGTGCGCATGTCCTGGTTGGCGGCCCAAGGTCAGCCGACCAAGGTCGAGAAGGAAGAGGTGGCATCGGTCAAAAGCGCTGAGCTGGCGACCATGGATGAACTGGAGCGATTCTATGAACACCTGGAACAAACCCTGGTGGCCATCGAGTTCCTCGATCCGGAAAAACCACGGCACTTGATGGCGCGCCTGCGCCGGTTGTACGGACGCAGCTCGGTCAGCCGGGCGGAAATGAATATTTTGCGTGGCATCCTCACGGAAACCCAGAAAGCGGCCCGTGGTGAGCTTCTTAAGCGGAAGGATTAATGATGTTTGAGCGTTTGCGTGAAGATATCCAGAGCGTATTCCATCGAGACCCGGCGGCGCGTAACGCTTTTGAAGTCCTGACCTGCTACCCCGGCATGCATGCCATCTGGATTCACCGTCTGTCGGCCATGCTGTGGCGTGCGGACCTGAAGTGGCTGGCGCGGCTGGTGTCGAACTTCGGCCGCTGGCTGACCGGGATCGAGATCCATCCGGGGGCCAAGGTCGGTCGACGCTTCTTCATTGACCATGGCATGGGTATCGTCATCGGTGAAACCGCCGAAATCGGCGATGACGTGACCATCTATCAGGGCGTGACCCTGGGCGGTACCAGCTGGAACAAAGGCAAGCGCCACCCGACGCTGGGTGATGGCGTGGTGGTCGGTGCCGGTGCCAAGGTGCTGGGTCCGTTCACTGTCGGTGCCGGTGCCAAGGTCGGCTCCAACGCCGTGGTAACCAAGGAAGTGCCGCCGGGTGCCACGGTGGTGGGCATTCCGGGACGAATCATCGTCAAGCCCGACCAGGAGCTGGACGCCAAGCGCAAGGCCATGGCCGAGAAGATCGGCTTTGATGCCTACGGCGTGACGGAAGACATGCCGGACCCGGTGGCGCGTGCCATCAACCAGCTGCTCGATCATCTGCAGGCAGTCGACGGGCGCCTGGAGGGGATGTGCGGAGCGTTGAAGGATCTGGGCAGTAATTACTGTGCGAAAGACCTGCCTGAGCTGCGCGAAGAAGATTTCGCCTGTGTGAAGGACAAGGATCAGAGTCAGGCCAGCTAAACCGCGTCGTGCCCTTCGCGAGCAGGCTCGCTCCCACATTGGACCGCGTCCCACTGGGTTGCACGGTCAACTGTGGGAGCGAGCCTGCTCGCGAAGAACGATAACGCGGTACTGCTGGCTGTATACGGCCAGCCTTTGCTATGATGCTGCCGCTCTTTTGCGGGTAATCCTGACTAAAGTACTAGGTCTTATAGTTGACTTAAATACTCGGGAATTGCATACTCGCCTCATTCCGAACTCCGTGGTAATTGTCCATGCGACTGACTACAAAAGGCCGATACGCCGTGACCGCCATGCTCGACCTGGCGTTGCACGCGCAGCACGGGCCCGTGTCCCTGGCCGATATCTCCGAGCGCCAAGGCATCTCCCTGTCCTACCTCGAGCAGCTGTTTGCCAAATTGCGCCGCAGCAATCTGGTGTCCAGCGTCCGCGGTCCAGGCGGCGGCTACCAGCTGTCTCGCGACATGCAAGGTATCCAGGTCGCCCAGGTGATCGATGCGGTGAACGAATCGGTCGATGCGACCAAATGCCAGGGCCAGGGTGATTGCCATCAGGGCGACACCTGCCTGACCCACCACTTGTGGTGCGATCTGAGCCTGCAGATTCACGAATTTCTGAGCGGTATCAGCTTGGCTGACCTTGTGACTCGCCGTGAGGTGCAAGAAGTAGCCCAGCGTCAGGATCAACGCCGTTGCAACAGCAAGGCGCCACGCCTGGACAAGATTGAAGCGTCCGCCGTCGAATGACAGCCAGAGAGCTAGCGGCACGCCAGCCAGCCTGATTTAGGAGATAGTCCATGAAATTGCCGATTTACCTTGATTACTCAGCGACTACCCCGGTTGATCCGCGTGTCGCGCAAAAGATGAGTGAATGCCTGCTGGTCGACGGAAACTTCGGTAACCCGGCGTCCCGTTCCCACGTGTTTGGCTGGAAAGCCGAAGAGTCCGTCGAAAACGCCCGTCGTCAGGTGGCCGACCTGGTCAATGCCGACCCGCGTGAAATCGTCTGGACCTCCGGTGCCACCGAATCCGACAACCTGGCAATCAAGGGTGCGGCACATTTCTATGCCACCAAAGGCAAGCACCTGATCACCACCAAGATCGAGCACAAGGCTGTCCTGGACACCATGCGCCAGCTGGAGCGTGAAGGCTTCGAAGTCACCTACATCGAGCCTCGCACCGACGGCCTGGTCACTCCAGAGATGATCGAAGCCGAACTGCGCGACGACACCATCCTGGTGTCGGTGATGCACGTGAACAACGAAATCGGCACCATCAACGACATCGCTGCGATCGGTGAACTGCTGCGCGCCAAGGGCATCCTGTTCCACGTCGACGCCGCTCAGTCCACTGGCAAGGTCGAGATCGACCTGCAGAAACTGAAAGTCGACATGATGTCGTTCTCCGCCCACAAGACCTACGGTCCTAAAGGCATCGGCGCCCTGTACGTCAGCCGCAAGCCGCGCGTACGTATCGAAGCGACCATGCACGGCGGCGGTCACGAGCGCGGAATGCGTTCCGGCACCCTGGCGACCCACCAGATCGTCGGCATGGGCGAAGCGTTCCGTGTGGCCAAGGAAGACATGGCTGCCGAGAACGTGCGCATCAAGGCCTTGAGCGACCGTTTCTACAAGCAGGTCGAGCACCTGGAAGAGCTGTACGTCAACGGCAGCCTGACTGCCCGCGTTCCGCACAACCTGAACCTGAGCTTCAACTACGTTGAAGGCGAGTCGCTGATCATGGCGCTCAAGGACCTGGCGGTTTCGTCCGGTTCGGCCTGCACCTCGGCGTCCCTGGAGCCTTCGTACGTACTGCGCGCCCTGGGCCGCAACGACGAACTGGCACACAGCTCGATCCGCTTCACCTTCGGCCGTTTCACCACCGAAGAAGAAATCGATTATGCCGCGCAGAAAGTTTGCGAGGCCGTTACCAAGCTGCGCGCTTTGTCGCCGCTGTGGGACATGTACAAAGACGGCGTCGATATCTCGAAGATCGAGTGGGCGGCACACTAAATGTAGAAGCCGCCAGATACGGCTCCTGTAGCGACGCGGCGACTGATGCAGCGCAGCTACAGGGTCTCAAGAGCGGCCCTGATGAGTGAGGATTGAGAATCATGGCTTACAGCGAAAAGGTCATCGACCACTACGAAAACCCGCGTAACGTCGGCAAGATGAATGCCGAAGACCCGGATGTCGGTACCGGCATGGTCGGCGCCCCGGCATGCGGCGACGTGATGCGCCTGCAGATCAAGGTCAACGAAGCCGGCATCATTGAAGATGCCAAGTTCAAGACCTACGGCTGCGGTTCGGCCATCGCTTCCAGCTCCCTCGCCACCGAGTGGATGAAGGGCAAGACCCTGGACGAAGCGGAAACCATCAAGAACACCCAGCTGGCTGAAGAGCTGGCCCTGCCGCCAGTGAAAATCCACTGCTCCGTGCTCGCCGAAGACGCCATCAAGGCTGCCGTTCGCGACTACAAGCAGAAGAAAGGCTTGATCTGACTTTCAGTTTTTGGCGACGAGTAAGGAGTCACCGATGGCTATCAGCATGACAGAAGCGGCTGCTCGACACGTGCGGCGCTCCCTCGACGGGCGCGGCAAGGGTGAAGGGATCCGCCTGGGTGTTCGCACCACAGGCTGTTCCGGCCTTGCCTACGTGCTGGAGTTTGTCGACGAGGTGGTTGCAGAGGACCAGGTGTTCGAGAGTCACGGCGAGAAAGTGATCATCGATCCCAAGAGCCTGGCCTACCTGGACGGCACCGAGCTCGATTTCGTCAAGGAAGGGTTGAACGAAGGCTTCAAGTTCAACAACCCCAACGTGCGCGGTGAATGTGGCTGCGGCGAAAGCTTCAACATCTGAGGCTTGTCGTGGGTACTCCTTGTCATTTCGCTTTATTCGAGCTGCAACCGAGCTTCAATCTGGATCTCGATCAGCTGGCTACGCGCTACCGTGAGTTGGCGCGCAGTGTTCATCCGGACCGCTTTGCCGACGCTTCCGAGCGGGAGCAGCGGCTGGCGCTGGAGCAATCCGCGAGCCTCAACGAGGCCTACCAGACGCTCAAGAGTCCACCCAAGCGCGCGCGTTACCTGCTCGCCTTGAATGGTGGCGAGCTGCCGCTGGAAGTCACGGTGCATGATCCGGAGTTTCTGCTGCAACAGATGGAGTTGCGCGAAGAGCTCGAAGACCTGCAGGACAGCGCCGACCTCGATGGCGTCGCTGTCTTCAAGCGTCGCCTGAAGGCTGCCCAGGATGAACTGAACCAAAGCTTCGCAGCTTGCTGGAACGATGCTGCGCACCGCGAACAGGCCGAACGCCTGATGCGGCGCATGCAGTTCCTCGACAAGCTCACCTACGAAGTGCGCCAGCTGGAAGAGCGCCTCGACGATTAACCCAGTGCCGCTCCGGTCGCACGCTTGATATACAGATAAGTCCTGATAACGATGGCCCTACTGCAGATCGCCGAACCCGGCCAAAGTCCTCAACCGCACCAGCGTCGTCTGGCTGTGGGGATCGACTTGGGCACTACCAATTCGCTGGTCGCTGCATTGCGCAGTGGTCTTTCCGAGCCCCTGGCTGACGCACAAGGGCAGGTTATCCTGCCGTCCGCCGTGCGCTATCACGCCGATCGCGTCGAGGTTGGCGAATCCGCCAAGCTGGCTGCCGCCACCGATCCCCTGAACACCGTGCTGTCGGTCAAGCGCTTGATGGGTCGTGGTCTGTCCGACGTCAAGCAGCTGGGTGACCAACTGCCGTACCGCTTTGTCGGTGGCGAGTCGCACATGCCGTTCATCGACACCATCCAGGGCCCGAAAAGCCCGGTGGAAGTCTCCGCCGACATCCTCAAGGTCCTGCGTCAGCGTGCTGAAGCGACCCTGGGCGGCGAGCTGGTGGGCGCGGTGATCACCGTTCCGGCCTATTTCGACGACGCCCAGCGCCAAGCCACCAAGGACGCGGCCAAGCTGGCCGGCCTGAACGTGTTGCGCTTGCTCAATGAGCCGACTGCGGCCGCTGTGGCTTATGGTCTGGATCAGCACGCCGAAGGCCTGGTGGCCATTTATGACCTGGGCGGCGGCACTTTCGATATTTCGATTCTGCGCCTGACCGGCGGTGTCTTCGAGGTACTGGCTACCGGTGGCGACAGCGCCCTGGGCGGCGATGACTTCGACCACGCGATCGCTGGCTGGATCATCGAGAGCGCCGGCCTGTCCGCCGATCTCGATCCGGGTGCGCAGCGTCAACTGCTGCAAACCGCCTGCGCGGCCAAAGAAGCGCTGACCAATGCCTCGTCGGTCGAAGTGGTTCACGGCGACTGGAAAGCCGAACTGACCCGCGAAGCCTTCGACGCGTTGATCGAGCCGATGGTCGCCCGCAGCCTGAAAGCCTGCCGCCGCGCGGTACGTGATTCCGGTGTCGAGCTGGAAGACGTGCATGCGGTGGTCATGGTTGGCGGTTCGACTCGCGTACCACGTGTTCGCGAAGCCGTGGCGGAAGCCTTCGGTCGCCAGCCCCTGACTGAAATCGACCCGGATCAAGTGGTGGCCATCGGTGCCGCGATCCAGGCCGATACCCTGGCTGGCAACAAGCGCGACGGCGATGAATTGCTGTTGCTGGACGTGATTCCGTTGTCCCTGGGCCTGGAAACCATGGGCGGCCTGATGGAGAAGGTGATTCCACGCAACACCACCATCCCCGTCGCTCGCGCCCAGGACTTCACTACGTACAAAGACGGCCAGTCGGCCATGGCGATCCACGTGTTGCAGGGCGAGCGCGAGCTGATCAGCGACTGCCGTTCCCTGGCGCGCTTCGAATTGCGCGGTATTCCGGCGATGGTGGCCGGTGCGGCGAAGATTCGCGTGACCTTCCAGGTCGATGCCGATGGCTTGCTCAGTGTTTCCGCCCGCGAACTGGGTTCGGGTGTGGAAGCCAGCATCCAGGTCAAGCCGTCCTACGGCCTGACCGACGGCGAAATCGCCAAGATGCTCAAGGATTCGTTCCAGCACGCCAACGACGACAAGGTTGCCCGCGTATTGCGCGAGCAACAGGTCGACGCCCAGCGCCTGATCGAGGCGGTGCAGGCTGCGCTGGAGGCCGACGGCGAGCGACTGCTCGATGCCGACGAGCGCATGGTCATCGACCTGCAGGTGCAGGAATTGACCGAACTGATGAAAGGTACCGATGGTTTCGCCATCGAGCAGCAGACCAAGCGTCTGTCGCAAGTGACCGACGCCTTTGCTGCCCGCCGCCTGGACTCGACGGTGAAAGCCGCGCTGGCGGGGCGCAACCTGAATGAGATTGAGGAATAACGATGCCGCAGGTCATTTTTCTGCCACACGAAAAGTTTTGCCCGGATGGCATGGTCGTGGAGGCTGAGCCGGGTATTTCCATCCTCGAACTGGCCCATGAGCACCACATCGAGATGGAAAGCGCTTGCGGCGGCGTCTGCGCCTGCACCACTTGTCACTGCCTGATTCGCGAGGGTTTTGACTCGCTGGAAGAAGCGGACGAGCTGGAAGAGGACTATCTTGATCGGGCCTGGGGTCTGGAGCCTGTGTCCCGCCTGGCCTGCCAGGCCAAGGTCGGCACCGAAGACCTGACCGTCGAAATTCCGAAGTACTCGCTCAACCACGCAGCCGAAGCGCCGCACTGATCCAAGGAATTGTCATGAGTCTCAAGTGGACTGATGTGCTGGAAATCGCGATCCAGCTGGCTGAAAGCAAGCCTGATGTTGACCCTATGTCGGTCAACTTCGTCGATCTGCGTAAATGGGTGATGGAATTGCCCGAATTCGACGACAAGCCTGAGCATTGTGGCGAAAAGGTCCTGGAGGCCATTCAGGCCCACTGGATCGAAGAACGCGACTGAGCCACGCTGCAGGTTAGGCAATACCCAAGAACCCGCGTATAATTCGCGGGTTTAATTTTTCGCAAATTACCGTTTCTGGAGTTACACCATGGCTGTTCAACGTACTTTCTCCATCATCAAGCCTGACGCCGTTGCTAAAAACGTGATCGGCAAGATCACCACTCGCTTCGAAGACGCTGGCCTGCGCGTTGTAGCTTCGAAACTGAAGCAACTGTCCAAAGCAGAAGCCGAAGGCTTCTACGCTGAGCACAGCGAGCGCGGTTTCTTCGGCGACCTGGTTGCTTTCATGACCTCCGGTCCAGTGGTTGTTCAGGTTCTGGAAGGCGAAAACGCCATCGCTCGCAACCGTGAGCTGATGGGCGCTACCAACCCTAAAGAAGCGGCTGCCGGCACCATCCGTGCTGACTTCGCTGAATCGATCGACGCCAACGCCGTACACGGTTCGGACTCCGAAGCCGCTGCCGCTCGCGAAATCGCATACTTCTTCGCAGCTACTGAAGTAACCACTCGCTAAGCATTGGCTTAAGAGTGAAGGTGAATCCATGACTACATCGACTGTAAAAACCAACCTGCTGGGTCTGACTCAACAGGAAATGGAAAAATTCTTCGACTCAATCGGGGAGAAGCGTTTCCGTGCCGGTCAGGTAATGAAATGGATTCACCACTTTGGCGTCGATGATTTCGACGCCATGACGAACGTCAGCAAGGCCTTGCGCGAAAAGCTCAAGGCTGTTGCTGAGGTCCGTGGTCCAGAAGTGGTCAGCGAGGACATCTCCAGCGACGGCACCCGCAAGTGGGTGGTGCGCGTGGCGTCCGGCAGCTGCGTCGAGACCGTGTACATTCCCCAGGGCAAGCGCGGTACCTTGTGCGTTTCGTCCCAGGCAGGCTGTGCCCTGGATTGCAGTTTCTGCTCCACCGGCAAGCAAGGCTTCAATAGCAACCTCACCGCCGCCGAAGTCATCGGCCAGGTGTGGATTGCCAACAAATCCTTTGGCAGCGTCCCGGCGACCGTCGACCGTGCCATCACCAACGTGGTGATGATGGGCATGGGTGAGCCGCTGCTGAACTTCGACAACGTCATCGCGGCCATGCACCTGATGATGGACGACCTGGGCTACGGCATTTCCAAGCGCCGCGTGACCCTGTCGACCTCCGGGGTGGTACCGATGATCGATGAGCTGTCCAAGCACATCGACGTCTCCCTGGCGTTGTCCCTGCACGCACCGAATGACGCATTGCGTAACCAATTGGTGCCGATCAACAAGAAGTATCCGCTTAAGATGCTCCTCGAGTCGTGCCAGCGCTACATGTCGTCCCTGGGCGAAAAGCGCGTGCTGACCATCGAGTACACCTTGCTCAAGGACGTGAACGACAAGGTCGAGCACGCCGTTGAAATGATCGAGCTGCTCAAGAACATCCCGTGCAAGATCAACCTGATCCCGTTCAACCCGTTCCCGCACTCCGGTTACGAGCGGCCAAGCAACAACGCGATTCGTCGCTTCCAGGATCAGCTTCATCATGCCGGTTTCAACGTCACTGTCCGCACCACCCGTGGTGAAGACATCGATGCGGCCTGTGGCCAGTTGGTAGGACAGGTGCTGGATCGCACCCGTCGCAGCGAACGTTATATCGCCGTGCGTGAACTGAGCGCCGACAACGATATGGCGTCGAACGCTGCGAAGTAATCAAGAGAGGATCTCTATGTCCGTGCGCTTTGCGCTGCTTTTGCTATTGGCCAGCCTCTGTGCTGGCTGTGTGCTCTCGGGCGACTACAACCCGATGAAGACCAGCAAGGGCCGTGACGAGGCGCGCGATGCCTACGTGCAACTGGGCATCGGTTATTTGCAACAAGGCATGACCGAGCGCGCCAAGGTGCCCTTGAAGAAGGCGCTGGAGCTGGACGCCGCGGACCCGGACGCCAATGCGGCGCTGGGGCTGGTGTTCCAGGCCGAAATGGAGCCCGACGTGGCTGACCAGCATTTTCGCAAGGCACTGTCTTCCCGCCCCGCCGATGCGCGAATCCTCAACAACTATGGCAGTTTTCTTTTCGAGCAAAAACGTTACAAGGAAGCCTACGAGCGCTTCGAACAGGCCGCCGCCGATACCCTGTATCCTGAGCGTTCGCGCGTATTCGAGAACCTGGGCATGACGGCCGCGATGCTTGGCCAGCGCGAGTTGGCCCAGCAACAACTGGAAAAAGCCCTGCGCTTGAATCGACAACAACCTCGGGCCTTGCTGGAAATGGCTGAGTTGTCTTACGAAGACAGGCATTATGTGCCCGCGCGTGACTATTACGATCGTTTTAGCCTGCTTACCGAGCAAAATGCACGTAGTCTATTGCTCGGCATTCGCCTGGCAAAAGTGTTTGATGATCGCGACAAGGCGGCCAGTGCTGGCCTGCAATTAAAACGACTCTATCCCGGTACACCGGAATATCAGCAATACCTGTCGGAGCAATGATGAAAGCGGCGCATCCCGAAGTTGTAGCAGCGAATCGCGTTAACCCCGGTGAGACCCTGCGCCAGGCCCGCGAAAGCAATGGCTGGTCGCTGGCCGAAGTGGCCCTCAAGCTCAACCTTACCGTCGGCTCCCTGAGCAATCTGGAAGCCGGTGATTTCGACAAGCTGCCAGGGCATACCTTCGCTCGCGGCTATATTCGCGCCTATGCCAAGTTGCTCGGCATGGACCAGGCCGTCCTGGTCCAGCAATTCGACCAATCCACCGGTACCGACTCCAAGGGCAGCAATGTGCACAGCCTGGGTCGTATCGAAGAGCCCGTGCGTGTGTCCCACACCATCTTGCGTATTGTCAGCCTGTTGCTGCTGGTGGCCGTGGTGGGTGGCGGTTTCGTCTGGTGGCAGGACCAGACCTCGCAGCGCACCAAGGACCTGATCAGCCTCAGCCCGGAACACGTTGAAGTCGAAGGCGCCGACGGCACCACCCAGATTCATCCGCTGGACGAGCCGGAAGACCAGGCTGTCGCGGAAGGTCAGACTGATAATGCAACGGCCCTGGCATTGCCGCAGGCCGACACCGCGACCCAGGCACCGGCTGAAACGCCAGCGCCCGTTGCGCCCGCTACCGCTCCGATCGACGCCACACCTGCAACGCCAGCCCCGGCTGCTCCAGCCGTTGCGGCACCGACGGTGACTGCACCGGTTGCTCCAGCTGCGCCAGCGCCAACCGCTACGGCTCCAGCAGCGCCTGCGGTGGCGGGCCAAGGCCAGGTGCAATTGCAGTTCACGGCCGATTGCTGGACTCAAGTGACCGACGGTGCCGGCAAGGTGCTGTTGAGCGGTCTAAAGCGTAAAGGCGAAAGCGTTTCCCTCAGTGGCAAGCCGCCGTTTTCCGTACGCCTGGGCTACGCCCGTGGCGCGCAGGTCAGCTACAACGGTCAGGCGGTCAATGTCGCTCCGTTCACCAGTGGCGAGACTGCTCGCCTGAAGTTGGGTCAATAAGTCATGCACGGCGAATCTCCAATCAAACGTCGCGAATCACGCAAGATCTGGGTCGGTAACGTTCCTGTTGGCGGCGATGCGCCCATCGCTGTGCAAAGCATGACCAACAGCGACACCAACGACGTCGCTGCGACCGTTGCGCAAATCAACCGCCTGGAAGCCGCGGGCGTCGATATCGTGCGGGTGTCCGTGCCGGACATGGACGCCGCCGAGGCCTTCGGCAAGATCAAGCAACTGGTCAAGGTTCCCCTGGTTGCCGACATTCACTTCGACTACCGCATCGCGTTGCGCGTGGCCGAACTGGGTGTCGACTGCCTGCGGATCAACCCGGGCAACATCGGTCGCGAAGACCGCGTGCGCGCGGTGGTCGATGCCGCCCGCGATCGCGGCATCCCGATCCGTATCGGCGTCAACGCCGGCTCCCTGGAAAAAGACCTGCAGAAGAAATACGGCGAGCCGACCCCGGCCGCGCTGGTCGAATCGGCCCTGCGCCACGTCGAGCACCTTGAACGCCTGAACTTCCAGGACTTCAAGGTCAGCGTGAAGGCCTCCGACGTGTTCATGGCCGTCGAAGCCTACCGCTTGCTGGCCAAGGAAATCGTCCAGCCGCTGCACCTGGGGATTACCGAAGCCGGTGGTTTGCGTTCAGGCACAGTGAAATCTGCCGTGGGCCTCGGTATGCTGCTCGCCGAAGGGATTGGCGATACCATTCGCATCTCGTTGGCGGCTGACCCGGTCGAGGAAGTGAAAGTCGGCTACGACATTCTCAAGTCCCTGCACCTGCGTTCCCGTGGCATCAACTTCATCGCCTGCCCGAGCTGCTCGCGGCAGAACTTCGATGTGGTGAAAACCATGAACGAGCTGGAAGGGCGGCTCGAAGACTTGCTGGTGCCGCTGGATGTTGCGGTCATCGGTTGTGTGGTCAACGGCCCCGGCGAAGCCAAGGAAGCCCATATCGGCTTGACCGGCGGCACGCCGAACCTGATTTACATCGACGGCAAGCCGTCGCAGAAACTGACGAATGACAATCTGGTGGATGAGCTTGAACGCTTGATCCGCGAGAAAGCGGCCGAGAAGGTCGAGGCTGACGCTGCGGTTATCGCGCGCGGTTGAGCCTGACTAAAGAGCCGAACGAATTTAAGGATTTATTGTGAGCAAGTCTCTGCAAGCCATTCGTGGCATGAACGACATCCTGCCCGAACAGACCCCCCTGTGGCGTCATTTCGAAGGCACCGTTTCGCGTTTGCTGGATAACTACGGTTACAAGCAGATCCGCATGCCGATCGTCGAGTTCACCGAGCTGTTCAAACGCTCCATCGGTGAAGTGACCGACATCGTCGAAAAAGAGATGTACACCTTCGACGACCGTAACGGCGACTCGCTGACCCTGCGCCCTGAAGGCACGGCGGCCTGTGTGCGCGCAGTGCTCGAGCACGGCATCACCGGCGGTGGCCAGGTGCAGAAGCTCTGGTACATCGGCCCGATGTTCCGCCACGAGCGTCCGCAGAAAGGCCGTTACCGCCAGTTCCACCAGATTGGCGTCGAAGTGTTCAACCTCGACGGTCCGGACATCGATGCCGAGCTGATCGTGCTGACCTGGCGCCTGTGGGGCGAGCTGGGCATCCGTGATGCGGTCAAGCTCGAACTCAACAGCCTGGGTACCAGCGAGTCCCGTGGTCGCTATCGTGAAGCGCTGGTCGAGTACCTCTCGGCGCATCTCGACAAGCTCGACGAAGACAGCCAGCGCCGCCTGAAAACCAACCCGCTGCGTGTTCTTGATACCAAGAACGCCGAGACTCAAGCGGTGCTGGTCGATGCGCCGAAAATGGCCGACTACCTCGACGAAGAATCCCGCGTGCACTTTGAGGGCCTCAAGGCTCGCCTGGACGCCGCCGGCATTCCCTACGTGATCAACCCGAAGCTGGTGCGCGGGCTGGATTACTACAGCAAGACCGTTTTCGAATGGGTCACCGACAAACTCGGCGCCCAGGGCACCGTGTGTGCCGGTGGTCGTTACGACGGCCTGGTCGAGCAGATGGGCGGCAAGCCAACTGCCGGCGTCGGTTTCGCCATGGGCATCGAGCGCCTGGTGCTGCTGCTCGAAACACTCGAGCAGATCCCTGAAGAGATTTCCCGTCAGGTCGACGTCTACCTCTGCGCCTTCGGTGAAGCCGCCGAGCTGGCTGGCCTGGTCCTGGCCGAGCGCGTGCGCGACCAGTTGCCCAACCTGCGCCTGCAAGTCAATGCTGGCGCCGGCAGCTTCAAGAGCCAGTTCAAGAAAGCCGACAAGAGCGGTGCGCTGTTCGCACTGATCCTCGGTGACGACGAGATGGCCCAGCAAGTGGTAGGTTTCAAACCCCTGCGTGGCCAGGGCGAACAACAAAGCATTGCCTGGGACGCGCTTGCCGCTCACCTGGCCACCTGCGTCGTGCAGGGTTGAAGCTGTCTAAACAGCCGAATTAGCGATTAAGGAGTATTGGGGTGTCGAGTACCGAAGACGAACAGCTGGCGGATTTTAAGGAATGGTGGTCACGCAACGGCAAGCCCCTGGTTACTGGCGGCCTGCTGGCGCTGGTCATCGTGTTCGGTTGGCAGGCGTTCCAGAAGTATCAGAGCAACCAGTCGCAAGGCGCCTCGATGCTCTATCAGCAACTGCTCGAAACCACGCTGACCCCTGACGGCAAGCCCGATGCGGCACGTGTTTCGGACCTGGCTGGCAAGCTCAACAGCGAGTTCGGCGGCAGCGCCTATGCGCAATACGGCAGCCTGTTCGTGGCGAAAGTCGCGGTCGACAGCGGCAAGCTCGATGACGCCGCCACCGAGCTTGCGGCCATCGTCGCCAAACCGGCCAACCCGGCACTGGGCGAAATCGCCCGTCAGCGCCTGGCGCAGGTACTGGCTGCGCAGAACAAGGCCGATGAAGCCCTGAAGCTGCTGGAAGGCGATGCCGACAAGGCCTTCCTGGCCACTCGCGAAGAACTCAAGGGCGACCTGCTGGTGCAGCTGGGTCGTCCCGACGAAGCACACGCGGCGTATCAAAAAGCCAAGGCGGCACTGTCGGATGAAGCGGCGGTCGGTGGCCTGCAAATCAAGCTGGACGACCTGGCCAAAGGGGATGCGTGACGTGATTCGTTGGAAGCATGCAGCATTGCTGGCCCTGGCCATTCTGGCCGCGGGTTGCAGCAGCAACAGCAAGAAAGAATTGCCACCGGCCGAGTTGACCGACTTCAAGGAAGAAGTGGTCCTGCAAAAGCAGTGGAGTCGTTCGATCGGTGACGGTCAGGGCGAAACCTACAACATGCTGGTTCCGGCCATCGAAGGCGATACCATCTATGCCGCCGATGTCACCGGTGTGGTGATGGCGCTGGATCGCAGCAACGGCGACGTCAAATGGAAGAAAGATCTCGAACTGCCTGTTTCCGGCGCCGTTGGCGTGGGTTACGGTCTGCTGACGGTCGGTACGATCAAGGGTGAAATCGTTGCCCTGGACGCCATCAACGGTGAAGAGAAATGGCGCGCTCGCGTGTCCAGCGAAGTCCTCGCACCGCCGGCCAACAATGGCGATGTGGTCGTGGTCCAGACCCAGGACGACCGTTTGATCGGTCTGGATGCCGCCACCGGCAACCAGCGCTGGTTGTATGACAGCACCCCGGCGGTGCTGACCCTGCGCGGTACCAGCGCACCGATCGTGACCAACCGCCTCGCGGTGGCTGGCTTTTCGACCGGTAAAGTGGTCGCTCTCGACATTTCCAACGGCGTGCCGGTGTGGGAACAGCGTGTAGCGATCCCGCAAGGCCGTTCGGAACTGGAGCGCGTGGTCGACATCGACGGCGGCTTGCTGTTGTCCGGCGAGACGATCTATGTCGCCAGCTACCAGGGTCGCGTTGCGGCACTGGACCTGCAAAGCGGCCGTCAGCTCTGGCAGCGTGATGCTTCCAGCTATGCCGGTGTCGCCCAGGGTTTCGGCAGCGTCTATGTGAGTCTGTCTTCGGGCACCGTTGAAGGCGTCGACGAGCGTTCCACCACAGCCTTGTGGAGCAACGATTCGCTGGCCCGCCGTCAACTGTCGGCTCCGGAAGTGTTTTCCAGCTACGTTGCAGTGGGTGACCTGGAAGGTTACCTGCACCTGTTGAGTCAGGTAGACGGTCGATTCGTCGGCCGTGAGCGCATCGACAGCGACGGCCTGCGCGCGCGTCCGCTGGTGGTGGGTGACACGATTTATGTGTATGGCAACAGTGGCAAGCTGGAAGCCCTGACCATCAAGTAAAGGTTTGACTATGCTTGGGGTTAATCCCCAAGCGGCCCCGCTCTGTGGGGCTCGCAGCGCTTACAGGCGCTGCCCCGAGCACCAGCCGCTGCCTCGCAGCGGCTTTTGTATTTTCTGAAATAAACGAAGTGGAGAGCCGCATGGTTCCCGTAATCGCCCTGGTGGGCCGACCGAACGTCGGCAAGTCCACCTTGTTCAACCGCCTGACCAGGACTCGCGACGCCATCGTCGGCGACTTGTCCGGTCTGACCCGTGATCGCCAATACGGTGAGGCCAAGTGGCAAGGGCGTTCCTACATTCTGGTCGACACCGGTGGTATCTCCGGTGACGAGCATGGTATGGACGAAAAAATGGCCGAGCAGTCGCTGCTGGCCATTGAAGAAGCAGATGTCGTTCTATTCCTGGTAGATGCCAAGGCCGGTTTCACCGCCGCCGACCAGATGATCGCCGAGCATTTGCGCAAGCGTAACAAGCGTTCCTACGTGGTTGCCAACAAGGTCGACAACATCGACCCTGACATGGCCCGCGCCGAATTCGCCCCGTTGGGCATGGGCCACGCGATCCCGATCGCTGGTGCCCATGGCCGTGGCATCACCCAGATGCTGGAAATCGCCCTGAGCGAGTTCCCGAAAGACGAAGAAGAGCCGGAAGAAGGCGAGGAAGAAGACGTTGCAGAAGGCGAGGAAGCCAAGCGCATTCCTGGCCCGAGCGAGAAAGACGGGATCAAGATCGCCATCATCGGCCGTCCGAACGTCGGCAAGTCGACCCTGGTCAACCGCATGCTCGGTGAAGACCGGGTGATCGTGTACGACCAACCCGGCACCACCCGCGACAGCATCTACATCCCGTTCGAGCGTAACGACGAGAAGTACACGCTGATCGACACCGCCGGTGTGCGCAAGCGCGGCAAGATCCACGAGGAAGTCGAAAAGTTCTCCGTGGTCAAGACGCTGCAGGCGATCAAAGACGCCAACGTGGTGATCTTCGTGATGGACGCCCGCGAAGGCGTGGTCGACCACGACCTCAACCTGCTGGGCTTCGCCATTGAATCCGGTCGTGCGCTGGTTATCGCGATCAACAAGTGGGACGGCATGACGCCGAGCGAGCGCGACTTCGTGAAGGTCGAGCTGCAACGTCGGCTGTTCTTCGTTGACTACGCCGACATCCACTTCATCTCGGCACTGCACGGCACTGGCGTGGGCAACCTGTATGCTTCCGTACAGAACTCGTTCAAGTCCGCCGTGACTCGCTGGCCAACCAACCGCCTGACCCAGATCCTCGAAGATGCGGTGGGCGAGCACGCGCCGCCGATGGTCAACAACCGCCGGATCAAGCTGCGTTACGCTCACCTGGGTGGCGCAAACCCGCCGATCATCGTGATTCACGGTAACCAGATCGAGAAAGTGCCGAAGTCGTACGTGCGCTATCTGGAGAACACTTACCGTCGTGTGCTGAAGCTGGTCGGTACGCCGATCCGCATCGAGTTCAAGGGCGGCGAGAACCCGTATGAAGGCAACAAGAACTCGCTGACAGACCGCCAGGTCAACAAGAAGCGTCGCTTGATGTCGCACCACAAGAAGGCCGACAAGAAGCGCCGCGACAAGCGTTGATTCCTGAAGGCTGAGGTGATCATTCCCACGCTCTGCGTGGGAGCGATCAGCTTGGAGAAGGGCGCCGTTTGGCGCCCTTTTTTTATGGGCGCCGGATGGGCTATCCTCGGACTCTCCCGCGCCGCCGTTAGAGCCGGGTGCAGAGCAGGGATTCCTCGATGATCACCAGTAAGCTGCCGAATGTCGGCATCACCATCTTCACCCAGATGTCTCAGCTCGCGGCGCAAACCGGGGCGCTCAACCTGTCCCAGGGTTTCCCCGATTTCGATGCCCCGCAGGCCCTGTGCGATGCGGTCGGTCGGCATATCGCCAGTGGCCACAACCAGTATTCACCGATGACCGGCCTGCCGGCGCTGCGTCAGCAGATTGGCGCGAAAATCGCCCGCAGCTATGGCGTCAACGTGGATGCCGAGCTTGAAGTGACGGTCACTCCCGGTGCCACCCAAGCGATCTTCTGCGCGATCCAGGCGGTTATCCGCAACGGCGACGAAGTGATCGTCTTCGATCCGTGCTACGACAGTTACGAACCCTCGGTGGAACTGGCTGGCGGTCGTTGCGTGCATGTGCAGCTTGGGCTGAATGATTTCTCCATCGACTTCCAGAAGCTGGCTGAGGCGATCACCCCGCGCACGCGAATGATCGTGCTGAACTCACCGCACAATCCAAGCGGGGCGCTGATCAGTCGGGCCGAGCTGGATCAGTTGGCGGATCTGATCCGTGATCGCGATATCTACCTGGTCAGCGACGAAGTCTACGAACACCTGGTGTTCGACGGCGTGGCCCATGCCAGCGTGCTCAATCATGAAGAGCTGTATCAGCGCGCCTTTGTGGTCAGCTCGTTCGGCAAGACCTATCACGTCACTGGCTGGAAAACCGGCTACGTGGTCGCGCCACCGGCCCTCACGGCGGAACTGCGCAAGGTGCACCAGTACGTGAGTTTCTGCGGCGTGACGCCGCTGCAATATGCCTTGGCCGATTTCATGGCCGAACACCCGGAACACGTCGAAGAATTGCCGGCGTTCTACCAGGCCAAGCGCGATCTGTTCTGCGATTTGCTGGCGCCTTCGCGTTTCAGTTTCACCCGGGTGGCCGGCACGTACTTCCAGCTGGTCGACTACTCGCAGATCCGCCCCGACCTCAATGACGTCGAAATGGCCCTGTGGATGACCCGCGAGCATGGCGTGGCGAGTATTCCGATCTCGGTTTTCTACCAGACGCCACCAGACGGCCAGCGCCTGGTGCGCCTGTGCTTCGCCAAACGTGAGGAGACCCTGCGTGAAGCAGCGGAAAAATTATGCGTGATCTGAGTGCACTGCCGAACCTGACCGTGGCGCTGATCCAGACCACCCTGGCCTGGCACGACCGCCAGGCCAACCTCGAGCATTTCGAGCAGTTGCTGGAGCAGGCCCGCGGCGCTGACCTGATCATTCTGCCGGAGATGTTCACCACCGGTTTCTCCATGGAGTCCGAGACCCTGGCCGAGGCGGAAAACGGTCCCACCAGCAAATGGCTGCGGGCTCAATCGGCCAAGTTCGATGCGGTGATCACCGGTACCGTGATCGTGCAGGCCGCTGATGGCAGCCATCGCAACCGTCTGTTGTGGGCACGCCCTGACGGCGAAGTGTGGCACTACGACAAACGCCACCTGTTTCGCATGGCCGGTGAACATAACCATTACACCCCCGGCGAGCGCCAGGTGCAGTTCGAGCTCAAGGGCTGGCGGGTACGGCCGCTGATCTGCTACGACCTGCGCTTCCCGGTGTGGAGTCGCGATGCCCAGGACACGGACTTGCTGCTGTACACCGCCAACTGGCCCGGTGCACGCCGCCAACACTGGAACCGCTTGCTGCCGGCTCGGGCGATCGAGAACCTGTGTTATGTGGCGGCGGTGAATCGCATCGGCTCCGACGGCAAAGGCTTTGCGTATACCGGTGACAGCCAGGTGCTGGATTTCCAGGGTGAGACCTTGCTCAGCGCAGGGGAGGCGGATGGCGTGTTCAAGGTGACGCTGGATGCGGCGGAGCTGGCAGCTTATCGCACGCGGTTTCCGGCGAATCTGGATGCCGATACCTTTGAGTTCACCTGAAATCTTCGCTGCCTGAACCGGCCCCTTCGCGAGCAGGCTCGCTCCCACAGTTGATCGGTGGAGGCGCAGATGTTGGGTACACCACAACCCCCCTGTGGGAGCGAGCCTGCTCGCGAAGAGGTCTGTTCAGACAACACAGAATAAGCAGGCAAAAAAAGGCCCCGAGGTTCACACCCCGGGGCCTTTTGCATTGCAGCGAGGCTTACGCGGCTTTCGCTTCCGGCTGGCTCAGCGAGCGGTTCAGAGCGCTGAACAGGGCCTTGAAGCTGGCGGTGGTGATGTTTTCATCGATACCCACGCCATGCACCGCACGTTCACCGTTCACGCGCAGCTCGATGTAGGCCGCGGCCTTGGCGTTGGTGCCCGCGCCGATGGCGTGTTCGTTGTAGTCCATGATCTCTACCGGGATTGGCAGACCGGCCACCAGCGCTTCCAGGGCGCCGTTGCCCTTGCCGCGCCAGTGCAGGTTGGTCTCGCCCTGGCCCTTGCTCGCCACTTCCACTTCGACGGCGCTGTTGCCGTTTTCTTCCTGCAGGCGATGGCTGACCAGCGCGTACGGGGTGTTGGCTTGCAGGTACTCGCTGATCAACAGCGAGTGGATCTGCTTGGCGGACATTTCCAGGCCCAGGCGATCGGTTTCACGCTGCACGACCTGGCTGAACTCGATCTGCATGCGACGCGGCAGGCTGATGCCGTATTCCTGCTCCAGCAGGTAGGCGATACCGCCCTTGCCCGACTGGCTGTTGACGCGGATGACCGCCTCGTAGCTGCGGCCGATGTCGGCCGGGTCGATCGGCAGGTACGGCACTTCCCACAGGGCGTCCGGTTTCTGCTGGGCAAAGCCCTTGCGGATCGCATCCTGGTGCGAGCCGGAGAACGCGGTGTGCACCAGGTCGCCGACGTACGGGTGACGTGGATGCACCTGGATCTGGTTGCACTCTTCGACGACCTTGCGCACGCCGTCGATGTCGGAGAAGTCCAGTTGCGGGTCGAGACCCTGGGTGTACATGTTCAGGGCCACGGTCACCAGGTCGACGTTACCGGTACGCTCGCCGTTGCCGAACAGGCAGCCTTCGACACGGTCGGCGCCGGCCATCAGGCCCAGCTCGGTGGCGGCAACGCCGGTGCCACGGTCGTTGTGGGTGTGCAGGCTGATGATCACGCTGTCACGACGGTTGATGTGACGGCCGAACCATTCGATCTGGTCGGCATAGATGTTCGGGGTTGCGCATTCGACGGTGGCCGGCAGGTTGAGGATCATCTTGTGCTCGGGCGTCGGGTTCCAGACCTCGATCACCGCGTCGCAGACTTCCTTGGCGAACTCCAGTTCGGTGGCGCTGAAGGTTTCCGGCGAGTACTCGAAAGTCCACTCGGTTTCAGGCTGCATGGCCGCGTACTTGACGAACAGCTTGGCCGCGCTGACGGCGATTTCCTTGATTCCGTCCTTGTCCTGGTTGAAGACAATGCGGCGGAAGGAAGGGGAGGTCGCGTTGTACAGGTGCACGATGGCTTTCTTCGCCCCGCGCAGGGATTCAAAGGTACGCGCGATCAGGTCTTCACGGCCCTGGGTCAGCACCTGGATGGTGGTGTCGTCAGGGATGTGGTTGCCTTCGATCAAGGTGCGCACGAAGTCGAAGTCGGTTTGCGAGGCGGCAGGGAACGACGCTTCGATTTCCTTCACGCCGACCTGCACCAGGGTTTTCCAGAAGCGCAGCTTCTTGACGGCGTCCATCGGTTCGATCAGCGACTGGTTACCGTCACGCAGATCGGAGCTGCACCAGATCGGCGCGGCGGTGATGGTCTTCGACGGCCAGGTGCGGTCCGGGATATCGATGGTCGGAAACGCGCGGTATTTCGAAGACGGGTCTTTGAGCATGCTCATCGGGAAATCCTTATTGTGTGGGCCGAAAAAAGGCGGCCTGCCGGTGGATCAATATGTTCTTGGAGTAACGCTGGGATGAGGCGCCGCGATTCAGCCCGGCAGTCGTGCGCTGACAAGGCACAGACTGCGGTGCTGACGAAGCTGAATGAGGGTGTGAGAGGTTTTCATGCCTTCAACCCTAACCGCGGGGGGGAAGGATGGCAAGCGGTCGAAAAAAATTGAGAGGAATCCTCTTCAGGGCATCTGTAACGAGATTTTATTGCGATGAATCCGCCTGATTATGAGGTTGCTTGCGCAAGGTTTGAGCGATGCGCAATCGAAGGTTTTGGCCGCAGCTGTTGTCGGTGAGGCTATTCTTAAAGCCTCGACTGGCAAACAGGAGTCGGTAATGAACGAGTACGATTGGAAGCTGTACAGCGTGTTGCGACCGGTGGCCCATGAGCGGATGTGCACCCGGATCATGACCGACGTCGAAAAGATCGTGCTGGACAAGAGCATCGCACCCTATGAGCGGATCGATGCCAGCGAGGAGTTGCTCAAGGCGGGGCAAAAAGAGCTGTATTGGGCGTTTGGCGTGTTCAGGTTTTCACGGCATGAAGCGCGGTCGCATTTGCTGGGGTTGTGTGCGCGGGAGTTGATCACGGATCAGGAGCTGAGCGGTTTTTCCGAGGAAACCCAGGAGTGGGTGAGGCACTGCCTGGCGGACCGGGAGGCGCATGGGATTGAGGATCTGGATGCTGAATAAATGATCGCCTGTGACGCCGTCTTCGCGAGCAAGCCCGCTCCCACATTTAGACCGCATTTCAATGTGGGAGCGGGCTTGCTCGCGAAGAGGCCATCGGCCTCACTTGAGATTCAAGGCTGAAACGCGCCGATAAAAATCGCCGGATCCACCCGCGCATCATTCAAACTGACATTCCAGTGCATATGCGGCCCGGTAGCCCGACCAGTCGCACCGACTTTACCTACAACGCCACCGCGAGCCAGCTGCTGGCCGACCTTCACGTCAATCTTCGACATGTGGCAGAACATGCTGATGAAGCCTTGGCCATGGTCGACAAACACCGTGTTGCCATTGAAGAAGTAGTTGCCGATCAGGATCACCTTGCCTGCGGCTGGTGTCTTGATCGGCGTACCGCCAGGCACGGCAAAATCCAGGCCCGAGTGCGGGTTGCGCTCTTCACCGTTGAAGAACCGGCGCACGCCGAACTTGCTCGACAGCGGGCCGTTGACCGGCTTGTCCAGCAGCAGGTTGCTCGGTGTATTCGGACTGAACGTGCGGTAGGCAGCGATTTGCTCGGCCAGCTCACGCTCGATGCGCTTGAGGTTGTCCGGGTCAGGATTGACCTGCTGGGTGTTCTTGAGGGTGATGCGTTGTTCCGGGTATTTCTTGTTGCCAACGCTGAAACCCAGGGTGCGCCCGCCGCTGCTGATCGACTGGGCGCCCGGCTTGACCGTCAGCGGTAAACCGACGATGGCCAGCCAGTTGTTCTGTTCCTTGACCACCAACACCGGCTTGCCCTGGTAGCTGGCTTTCGGCGCTTGCGCGGAATTGCCCAGGTCGACCACCGCCACGCCGCCCGGCACCGGTTTGTTCAACAGGCGGGTGATGTAACTGTCGGCGTGGGCGTTGAAGGTCAGGCACAGCAATAACAGTGGAGCTAAAAAACGCGGCATGGATCAATCCAGTAGAGAAAGAGTGACGGGCGTCAGGTGATTGTCTTCGACTCGCACTTGCAGTTCGCCCTCGCCGAGTTTGGCTTTCAGGCGTTGGCCGGTGTGGGTCTGTGCGGCGCTACGGATCGCGTTGCCACGCTCGTCGAGCAAAATGCTGTAGCCACGGCCGAGGGTCGCCAGGGGACTGACCACATGCAGCGTTTGCATCTGGCTCTGCAGTTGCAGGCGGCGGCTTTTCAGGCCCTCGCGGATGGCCCGGGGCAGGCGTTCGGCGAGGCTGTCGAGGCGTTGGCGCAGCATCGCCAATTGGCGGCCCGGATGTTGCCCGGCCAGGCGGGTTTCCAGGCGAATCAGCCGTTCGCGACGGGTGTTGAGGCTGCGTTCGAAAGCGCGGCGCATGCGCATGTCCAGGTCATCCAGGCGTTGCGCTTGCTGGCGCAAGCGTTCGCCGGGATGCCGCAGTCGGCGAGAAATACCTTCCAGGCGCAGTCGGTCGCGCATCAGGCGATCGCGCATGCGCATCACCAGGCGACGATGCAGGCTCTCGACGCGGCGCACCAGGTCGCTGGAATCCGGTGCGAGCAGTTCGGCGGCGGCCGATGGCGTGGGTGCGCGAACGTCGGCCACGAAGTCGCTGATGGACACATCGGTTTCATGGCCTACGGCACTGACGATCGGCGTCACACAGGCATCCACCGCGCGGGCCACGGCTTCTTCGTTGAAGCACCAGAGGTCCTCCAGCGAACCGCCACCACGGGCCAGGATCAAGGCGTCGAAGCCGCGGGCATCCGCCAGTTTCAGGGCGCGGACAATCTGCGCGGTGGCTTCACGGCCTTGCACGGCGGTGGGGATCAGGGTCAGTTGCACCTGCGGCGCGCGGCGGCGGAACACGCTGATGATGTCGCGGATGACGGCGCCGGTGGGCGAGCTGATGATGCCGATGCGCTGCGGATGCGCCGGCAGCGGCACTTTGCGCTCGGCGCTGAACAGGCCTTCGGCGCTGAGTTTTTCCTTCAAGGCATCGAAAGCCAGGCGCAAGGCCCCATCACCGGCTGGCTCGACGGTGTCGAGTATCAACTGATAATCGCCGCGGCCCTCGAACAACGAGACCTTGCCCCGGACCTTGACCGCCAGGCCATCCTTCAACGCCTGGCGCACGCGCGCAGCGTTTTGCCGGAATAACGCGCAGCGCACCTGGGCGCCGCTGTCCTTGAGGGTGAAATACACGTGCCCCGACGCCGGACGAGCGAGGTTGGAGATTTCGCCTTCGACCCAGATGTTGCTGAAGACGTCTTCAAGCAACACCCGCGCGCGGCCGTTGAGCTGGCTGACGGTCAGGACTTCGCGGTCCAGGCCGAGTCTTGCAAAGGGATCTTTAATCATGGGGCGCAGTTTAAAGGCATTCGGCGATCAATCTCCATGACCTGGCGGAAATCCCTTGTGGGGGATTCTATGTTGCAGGGGAACCCTGCCGCCTTGAATCCGGCTGGCGCCTGAGCCTGTTGATTGTCGCGGGCGTCGATGCCGAGCTACCCTTGTCGGTGCTGGCGCTGTATTTGCTGCCAGCCATGGCACTGGGCCTGTGGATCGGTCGACCATGACGATGTCGCGTGAGGCGTTCGTGCGGCTGGTGGCCTGGCTGATCCCGGCCAGCGACATCGCCTTGATCGGGTGTTACTTGAGTGCTTGACCTGCGCAGCCTTGGGCTTAAGCTGCCGGGCTTCTTTCAAAGTGTTGCAGCAGGCCGCCCCATGAATTCCCAAAGCATCATTGTCCCGAAAATCTCCACGCTGGCGGTGCATGAGCCCCGGGCCCGGGCGATCGTGCGCTGGCTGGTGCGCAAGAACATCATCGAGGAAGAACTGACCACCTGTGGTCGCACCGGCAATCGCATGGCCCACGCCATCGCCGAGGGTGCCCGGGAGGTGGTCCTGCACCCGCAAGCCCTGCCGTTCGGCGAGCCGATCAATGGCCTGGAGATCGTCACCAAGCGCTGCATCTATACACCGGCCAAGGGATTTCTGGGCGAGGCCGGCTGTGCCGAGTGCCGCAAGGAAGTCGGTGAAGCGCTGTTCGAAAGCCTCGAAGACTGGATGCCGGGGCGTACCGACAACTTCACCTGCCCGGAATGTGGGCACGAAGACGACATCAACGGTTTTCTGTTCCTGCAGGAGTGCGGCTTTTCCAACCTGGGCTTCATCTTCAACAACTGGGCCGAGGCGGGATTCAAGCAGAGCTTTCTCGACGAGTTTGCCGATTGGCTGGATCAGCCGGTGAGTTGGGTGAAAGTCGAACTGTAATTCTGATCGACACCGATCTCTGTAGGAGCTGGCTTGCCAGCGAAAGCGGTGTGTCAGACAGACCGTATTGCCTGATTCGCTGGCAAGCCAGCTCCTACAAGAAATCCAGGTAAAATACCCGTCGATCACCGTATCGATAATAGACAGAGTTTTACATTGAACCCGAGGGGGTGTGTGACTATAATGGCGCGCTTCCATTTTCCCGCTCGGGAGCCCCCGCGATGCTGCGTATCAGCCAAGAAGCTCTGACATTCGACGACATTCTCCTAGTGCCCGGTTATTCCGAGGTGCTTCCTAACGAAGTCAGTCTCAAGACCCGCCTTACCCGTGGCATCGAGCTGAATATTCCACTGGTTTCCGCCGCCATGGACACCGTCACTGAAGCCCGTCTGGCAATTGCCATGGCTCAGGAAGGTGGTATCGGTATCATCCACAAGAACATGACCATCGAGCAGCAAGCTGCCGAAGTGCGCAAGGTCAAGCGTTACGAAGCCGGTGTGGTCAAGGACCCGATCACCATCGACGCCGACGCCACCGTGCGCGAGTTGTTCGAACTGACCCGCATGCACAACATCTCCGGCGTTCCGGTACTGCACAATGGCGACCTGGTCGGCATTGTCACCTCCCGTGACGTGCGTTTCGAGAACCGTCTGGAAGCCACTGTCCGTGAAGTGATGACGCCTAAAGAGCGTCTGGTCACGGTCAAGGAAGGCGCCGACAAGAACGATGTGCGTGAACTGCTGCACAAGCACCGCATCGAGCGCGTGCTGATCGTCGACGACAAATTTGCCCTCAAAGGCATGATGACCGTCAACGACATCGAAAAAGCCAAAGCTTACCCGCTGGCCAGCAAGGACGATCAAGGTCGTCTGCGCGTGGGTGCTGCAGTCGGTACCGGTAAAGACACCGGTGACCGCGTTACCGCGCTGGTCGCCGCCGGTGTTGACGTGGTGGTGGTCGACACCGCCCATGGTCACTCCAAAGGCGTGATCGACCGCGTTCGCTGGGTCAAGCAGAACTTCCCTGAAGTGCAGGTGATCGGCGGCAACATCGCCACCGGCGCTGCTGCCAAGGCCCTGGCCGAAGCCGGCGCTGACGCCGTCAAGGTCGGTATCGGCCCTGGCTCGATCTGCACAACCCGTATCGTCGCCGGTGTCGGCGTGCCGCAAATCAGTGCCATCGCCAACGTCGCCGCTGCCCTTGAAGGCACTGGCGTTCCGTTGATCGCCGACGGCGGCATCCGTTTCTCCGGTGACCTGTCCAAGGCCATCGTAGCCGGTGCCTCCTGCGTGATGATGGGCTCGATGTTCGCCGGTACCGAAGAAGCGCCGGGCGAGATCGAACTGTTCCAGGGCCGTTCGTACAAGGCTTACCGCGGCATGGGTTCGCTGGGCGCCATGTCCCAGGCTCAAGGTTCCTCCGACCGTTACTTCCAGGACTCCTCGGCAGGCGCCGAGAAGCTGGTTCCGGAAGGCATCGAAGGCCGTGTGCCGTACAAGGGCACCCTGAGCGCGATCATCCATCAATTGATGGGCGGCCTGCGTTCTTCCATGGGCTACACCGGCAGTGCCAACATCGAAGAGATGCGCACCAAGCCTGAGTTCGTGCGGATCACCGGCGCCGGCATGGCCGAGTCCCACGTCCACGACGTGCAGATCACCAAGGAAGCGCCAAACTACCGCGTAGGTTGAGCCTTCAAGCAACAAGCTAAGCAACCGGGGCTGTTTTATTCAGCCCCGAGTTGTTTCTGAATCACGACTGTTTCCGAATTTTTTAGACGAGACTGAATCATGGCCCTCGACATTCACGCCCACCGCATCCTGATCCTCGACTTCGGTTCCCAGTACACCCAGCTGATCGCCCGTCGCGTGCGTGAAATCGGTGTTTACTGCGAGCTGCACCCGTTCGACATGGACGAAGATGCGATCCGCGAATTCGCTCCTAAAGGCGTCATCCTCGCCGGTGGCCCGGAGTCGGTTCACGAAGCCAACAGCCCTCGCTGCCCGCAAGCCGTTTTCGACCTGGGCGTGCCGGTCTTCGGTATCTGCTACGGCATGCAGACCATGGCCGAGCAACTGGGCGGCAAGGTTGAAGGTTCCGAGCTGCGTGAGTTCGGTTATGCCCGCGTTGACGTGGTTGGCAAGAGCCGTCTGCTCGACGGCATCGAAGACCACATCGACGCCGATGGCCTGTTCGGCCTCGACGTATGGATGAGCCACGGTGACAAGGTCACCAAGATGCCGGAAGACTTCCACATCCTGGCCAGCACCCCGAGCTGCCCGATCGCCGGCATGTTCAACGACGATCGTCGTTACTACGGCGTGCAGTTCCACCCGGAAGTGACCCACACCAAGCAGGGCGGTCGCATCCTGTCGCGCTTCATCCTCGACATCTGCGAGTGTGAAGCCCTGTGGACCCCGTCGAAGATCGCTGAAGACGCCATCGCCCAGGTTCGCGCCCAGGTCGGCACCGACAACGTCCTGCTCGGCCTGTCCGGCGGTGTGGACTCGTCCGTGGTTGCCGCGCTGCTGCACAAGGCGATCGGCGACCAGCTGACGTGCGTATTCGTCGACAACGGGCTGCTGCGCCTGCACGAGGGTGAGCAAGTGATGGCCATGTTCGCCGAGAACATGGGCGTCAAGGTGATCCGCGCCAACGCCGAAGAGCAGTTCCTGGGCAACCTGGCCGGTGAAGCCGACCCGGAGAAGAAACGCAAGATCATCGGCCGTACCTTCATCGACGTGTTCGATGCCGAATCCTGCAAGCTGGACAACATCAAGTACCTGGCCCAGGGCACCATCTACCCGGACGTGATCGAGTCGGCTGGCGCGAAAAGCGGCAAGGCCCACGTGATCAAGTCGCACCACAACGTGGGCGGCCTGCCGGAAGAGATGAACCTGAAGCTGGTCGAGCCTCTGCGCGAACTGTTCAAGGACGAAGTCCGTCGTCTGGGCCTGGAACTGGGCCTGCCGTACGACATGGTCTACCGTCACCCGTTCCCGGGCCCGGGCCTGGGTGTGCGCATCCTTGGCGAAGTGAAGAAGGAATACGCCGACCTGCTGCGTCGTGCCGACCACATCTTCATCGAAGAACTGCGCAAGGCCGACTGGTACCACAAGGTCAGCCAGGCATTCGTGGTGTTCCAGCCGGTGAAATCGGTTGGTGTTGTTGGCGACGGCCGTCGTTACGCCTGGGTCGTGGCCCTGCGTGCCGTGGAAACCATCGACTTCATGACCGCGCGTTGGGCGCACCTGCCTTACGAGCTGCTGGAAACCGTTTCCGGGCGCATCATCAATGAGATCGAAGGCATCTCCCGCGTCACCTACGACGTGTCGAGCAAGCCGCCAGCGACCATTGAGTGGGAGTGATCCCGCACCAGCCCTGAGGGGCTGATCGCAGGATAAAAAGCCGTGTGAACGAGAGTTCACGCGGCTTTTTGCATTGATGCAGGCGCTGCCTGCGGCCCGTCGTCACGCCCGCTTTGCTGTTGCTTTCGCAATTGCGGGTGTATCGTATTCGCCTTTTGCGGCCCCAGGGCCCGTCGTTGATCCGTGAGGTAGTTGAGTTCATGTCCTTTACCCGTCGCCAAATCCTCGGTGGCCTGGCCGGTCTTGTAGTCGTTGGTGTCGGTGCGGGGGGCGCGTCGCGGTACTGGTTGGGCAAGCGGGCCGATGCCGATGCGGGCCACGATTATGAGCTGATTGCGGCCCCACTGGACGTTGAGCTGGTGGCCGGGCACAAGACCCAGGCCTGGGCATTCGGCCCGTCGGCGCCGGGGACCGAGTTGCGCGCGCGTCAGGGGGATTGGCTGCGGGTACGCTTCATCAACCACTTGCCGGTTGCCACCACGATTCATTGGCACGGCATCCGCCTGCCGCTGGAAATGGACGGCGTGCCTTACGTGTCGCAGTTGCCGGTGTTGCCGGGGGAATACTTCGATTACAAATTCCGCGTGCCCGACGCCGGCAGCTACTGGTATCACCCGCACGTGAACAGCAGCGAAGAGCTCGGTCGTGGCCTGGTCGGCCCGCTGATTATCGAAGAGCGTGAGCCCACCGGTTTCAAGTATGAACAAACCTTGAGCCTGAAGAGCTGGCATGTCGACGACGTCGGCCAGTTCGTCGAGTTCAGCATTCCCCGTGAAGCCGCTCGTGGCGGTACGGCCGGGCGCCTGGCGACCATCAATGGCGTGCCGCAGGCGGTGATCGACTTGCCCGCCGGGCAGATCACCCGCGTACGCCTGCTCAACCTCGACAACACCCTGACCTATCGCCTGAATATTCCAGGCGTCGAAGCGCAGATCTATGCTTTGGATGGCAACCCCATCGAACCGCGTCCGCTGGGCAAGGAATACTGGCTGGGCCCCGGCATGCGCATCTGCCTGGCGATCAAGGCGCCGGCGGCCGGTGAAGAGTTGTCGTTGCGCAATGGCCCTGTACGCTTGGGTACGTTCCGCTCCGTCGCCAATAGCGACGCACCGACCCAATGGCCGCCCGCGCTGCCCGCCAACCCGATTGCCGAGCCGGACCTGGCCAATGCCGAGAAACTCAACTTCAATTTCGAATGGGTTGGCTCGGTCTCGGTCAATGTCGACAACGGCAGGCCACCCAGCCTGTGGCAGATCAATGGCAAGGCCTGGGATATTACCGACAAGACTTGCGCCGACCGGCCGATTGCCAAGCTTGAGAAGGGCAAGAGCTACATTTTCGAATTGAAGAACATGACTCAGTATCAGCATCCAATCCACTTGCACGGCATGAGCTTCAAGGTGATTGCCTCGAACCGGCACAAGGTCATCCCGTATTTCACCGACACTTACCTGCTGGGCAAGAACGAGCGCGCGCAAGTGGCACTGGTGGCGGATAATCCCGGCGTGTGGATGTTCCATTGCCATGTGATCGATCACATGGAAACCGGCCTGATGGCCGCTATCGAGGTGGCGTGATGCGTCAGATTCGTCCCGCCGCCATCATCGACCGCAGCCGAGACCGCGACTTCATGCGTGAAGCCTTGGCACTGGCTGCCCAAGGCGCTGCCCTGGGGGAAGTGCCGGTGGGCGCCGTGCTGGTGCAGGACGGTGAGATCATCGGGCGTGGCTACAACTGCCCGATCAGCGGCAGCGATCCCAGTGCCCACGCTGAAATGGTCGCAATCCGTGCCGCCGCCCAGGCCGTCAGCAACTATCGCCTCCCGGGCAGCACACTGTATGTGACGCTGGAGCCCTGCAGCATGTGCGCCGGGTTGATCGTGCATTCGCGCATTGCGCGGGTGGTGTATGGCGCGCTGGAGCCCAAGGCGGGGATCGTGCAGAGCCAGGGGCAGTTCTTTACCCAGGGCTTCTTGAATCACCGGGTGTTGTATGAGGGCGGGGTATTGGCGGAGGAATGCGGGGCGGTTTTGAGCGAGTTCTTCAAGGCCCGTAGAGCCAAGCCCGCCGAGTAAACACCGGTCCCTGTGGGAGCGAGCCTGCTCGCGAAAGCGGTATGTCTGCCACATCAATGCTGGATGTGCCACCGTCTTCGCGAGCAGGCTCGCTCCCACAGGGGATCTTCAGTAGGGTAGAGATTGGTTACTTGCGAGCGACGATCACCGCCCGCATCGGCGCCGGCAGGCCTTCGATGGTCTTGCTGTGATCCTCGGGATCAAGGAAGTCACTCAGCGACTGGTACTTCATCCACTCCGTCCCGCGCTGTTCTTCGACCGTGGTCACGCTCACGTCCACGCATTTCACATCAGTGAACCCGGCACGCCGCAGCCACAACTCCAGCGCCGGCACCGATGGCAGGAACCACACGTTGCGCATCTGCGCGTAACGGTCTTCCGGCACCAGCACCTGGTGTTTGTCGCCTTCGACCACCAGCGTCTCCAGCACCAGTTCACCGCCCTTGACCAGGCAATCTTTGAGCGCCAGCAAATGCTCGATTGGCGAGCGGCGGTGGTAGAACACGCCCATGGAAAACACTGTGTCGAAGCCTTCGAGGTTCGGCGGCAGGTCTTCGAACGGGAAGGGCAGGTGCCAGGCGTTCGGCTGTGACAAGTAGCGCTGCACGGCCTGGAACTGGCAGAAGAACAACCAGTTCGGATCGACCCCGATCACGCTGTCCGCGCCGGCCCCGAGCATGCGCCACATGTAATAGCCGTTGCCGCAGCCGACATCGAGGATACGCTTGCCCTTGAGGTCCAGGTGCGGGGCGACGCGCGACCATTTCCAGTCCGAGCGCCATTCGGTGTCGACGTGCACGCCGAACAGATCGAACGGGCCTTTGCGCCACGGCGACAAGCCCATCAGCGCGGTGCGCATTTGCGCGCGGGTGGCGTCGTCGCAATCGGTGTCCAGTTTCAAACCGTTCAGCAGGTCGACTTCGCTTGGCTGGATCGGCGGCAAGGCATCCAGCGCGCTTTGCCAACGTTCCAGGTCGCCGTGGCCCTTTTCCATTTTCTTGTCGAGTTGCTGCTGCAGGGTGTTGGCCCAATCGGCCAGCGGCGTGCCGGCCAGACGGCGAGCGAGGGGAGACAGATCAATCATGGCAAGGCAATCAACGAGGCAAAGTTAAGACACTGGAACCACGGCACGACTTTCGAGAACCCGGCGGCCAACAGGCGTTCGCGGTGTTCTTCGAGGCTGTCGGGCTTCATGACGTTTTCGATGGCGCTGCGCTTCTGGGCGATTTCCAGTTCGCTGTAGCCGTTGGCGCGCTTGAAGGCGACATGCAGGTCGGTGAGCAGCGCGTGCTCCTTTTCGTCTTCAAAACGCAGTTTTTCCGAGAGAATCAGGGCGCCACCGGGTAACAGCGATTGATGGATGCGCGTCAGCAACGCGGTGCGCTGATCCGGCGCGATGAATTGCAGGGTGAAATTCAGCGCCACCACCGAGGCCGGTTTGAATTCCAGGGCGAGGATGTCGCCCTCGATCACGTCCACCGGCAGCAACTCCTGGAACATCGAGTCCTGGCCGTTCAAGTATTCGCGGCATCGCTCGACCATGGCCGCGGAGTTATCCACAGCGACAACGCGACAACCCTCGGTGCGCACATGTCGACGCAGCGCCTGGGTCACTGCGCCCAGGGACGAACCGAGGTCGTAGAGCACGCTGCCCGGTTGGGCGAATTGCGCGGCGAGCACACCGAGATTCTCGACGATGGTCGGGTAACCCGGCACCGAGCGCTTGATCATGTCCGGGAACACCCGCACCACGTCCTCATTGAAGGCGAAGTCAGGCACCTGGGCCAAAGGCTGGGCGAAAAGGCGATCGGATTCTTTGCTCACGGCGGTTCCGGCGGTGTCGATGAAAAGGCCGGCATTTTAGCCTAGGTACCCGAGTGCCGCGACGGGATTTCGATAGCGTGTTGGCCTGATCGCTTAGCCAATGGGAGTGCCTTTGGCGCACTGTACGCCCACCTCGGCCAAGGCCTTTTGCAATTCCGCAACGGGATGGCCTAATGCTCGTGCTGCCTGCTCGGCGCCGCAAGCGGCGGTATCAAAGGTTTCGTCTTGACTCCAATAGCTGTGATTGGCCAGCGCGAACACCTGGAAAGCCTTGCGCTGATCCCAACTTGGTGTCTTGGACAATAAGCAGTAAGCCTTGTTGTAGACACCGCTGGAATAATGCGCATCCATTCCATTTACGTCGAACTCTGAGGCATGTTCGATGGAGTGCCCATCGGTGGACTGGTGACACATCTGACGGAGCCCGCCGAGATAACCGTAATCGCCGTCAGGCTTGGTAATGGAGCTCGCGATGACAAAATCACTTTTGCCGTTCCTGCGGTACTTGGCCGCCTCGCCGGACATGTCCGAAAACGCCTCATTAATTCCACCTTCCTGTGCCGAAGAATCTTCCAGGCCCGAGTTCTGCAAGGAAAAGCCATGACTGATCTCATGGGCAACGATGTCCTGGCTTACCATGGGATGAAACGACGTCGCTCCGGAGAGGAAAACCCCCATGTTCTCAGTTGTACTCCATCCCGCGCCATCGCCCTTGGCAGTTAAGAAGAGCATCTTCAGTCCGCCGATTATTGGCTGGACGCCCAGTATGTCTAGATACAAGTCTCTGGTAATAATCGTGTGGAAATATAAATCGTTGACCGGCGTGTAGCCGCCATTGATTGTCTCCTGAACGCTAAAAGGGCACGGAAATATCCAAGGGGGAGAGGGTACCTGGATAGTTCCGTAGAATATCTGGATGCCATTGTGATCGAACGAGCACGCATGGCCCCGTTGCGTGGAAGGCAACGTTGGACGCTCATTACCGTAGCGATACTCGCCAATCAGCACATTGCCACCGGGACCATAGGCAGGTCGAGTCTCCAGCGACGCAACGCCTTCCCACGATTTGAGTACTTCTCCGGTCGCGGCATCGATCAACCCGGTCGGGTTAGACGGGATCCCAGTCTTGGTCTTGGCATCGGTACTATAAGACACTCGATAAATCAGTCGCGCCTTGCTCTCATGACGTGGCTGATAGATAAAAAGTTTTGTACTTGTGAAGGTCGGTGCCTTGGATGTTTCGCCTTTTTTGATCCGCCATTGCTCTTGCAATACCTCTACTGCCTGATTTGCATCCAGCGCCGGTTCTACGTGGGGTAAATCGTGCTCAATCCCTTGCAGGTAGCGGCCGCTGGCATGGATGACCTGTCCTTGGGCATCGCGCTCAATAGCAACGCCATGGCCATATATGGATATGCCTCGGTAGGTCTGAGACATGCGTTGCACCGATCGTTTGCCAGCGAGTGCAATAGGCTCCCCCTTTGCTACAAGATGCAGTTCATCAAGCTTTAATGCGTATTGAGTGTGAGCATCTGAACCCACTCCCTTGTCGTCAACTTCCTCAATGGAAGCAGCGAGCGTGAAGAGCGGCAACATGATGGAAAGCGTGCCAAGTAGATGTGGTGCGAGACGGCCATACATAAGCGTTCCTTCATTGTCAGTAGGCGTTGAGTCATCCTGAGCGTGTCATGAAGTGTCGGCGTCTTACACCTGACAGAACTGATAGGTTTGCTTTCAATCGTAATGAGATAAGTTATTCGGTAGTTGTTTGCGGGGGAGGGAGCGTTAGCGGTGTACACCAATATGCACGCAAGTATGTGCATGAAACGAGCGTGTTCCTGAGCATGAGGGCTGTTGGCAATCTGTGTATTGCTAGCGCAGTTTTTGAGTGAACGCCGAGGCGGTGATGCCCCATTGCCCCAGCCAGTAGCTGAGGATGATCACATAGGGCGCCGCATCGAACGGCTCAACAAAGCGACTGATACCAATCATGCTGTCCGAGAACACAAACGCCACCGCGCCTGCTGCCGCCAACAGCGCCGAACGCTTGGGCACGTCGCTGCCGAGCCGCGCCAGCGCACGCCAGAGCATGGCGCTGATCGCCAGCCCGTAGACGATCACCGGAATCAGCAACGGCCCCAGCCCGTGAGAGATCAGAACTCCCAGCAGCACGACGCCGACGCTGAGGGCCAGGATCAGCGGCAACAGGGCCAGCCGCCTGCAGTCGCTCAAATAAGCCTTTAGATAGGCCAGATGGGCGACCAGGAACGCTCCGAGGCCAAACACGAACAAATCCCCCGGCCATGCCAGCAGCACGTCGCCGAGCAGGGAGAAAATCAACCCGAGGCTGATCCAGCGCCGATACTCGCCGGGCGGTGCGTCGTGCAGCCAGCCGAGCAGGGCCAGCACCGGCAGCGGCTTGACCAGCAGGCAAAGCAGTGCAGCGTGCACGCTCAGGCCGTAGAGAAAAGTCACCGCGCCCATCAGCGCCAGAATCAGCCAGCCCACGGTCAGTTGACCGAAATGGCGCAGTCGAAGGCATCCGCCGGCAGCACTTCCGGAGCCCAGGGTTGTTGCGAAGTCAGGCGTAGACGTCCCGTGCCAGTGGCAAAGGCCTGGAATCGCCAGGTGGAAACACCGGCAGCACCGACGACACCGGCATCTTCCGGGTTGCTGTAGACCTCAGGGCTGAGCGCGCGCAGCACACCACCGGCCGAATCCTGGATCGACCAGCGATAACCCGTGGTTGGATTGCTCGGCAGGGTCAGGATCAGGTTTTGCCCGTTGCTGAGTTTTACCGGGCATTCGCTTTGTTTTTCCACGGTCACGTTCTGTTTCGGCTGCGTGGCGCAGGCGGCCAGCAAGGCGAGGGCGAGGGGGACAAACAGGCGAGTGGGGGACATAGGCTCAGCGGCTCCAGCGTTCACGACGAACGGCGAGCATAACCGAGATAAGACAAATTGTGACAGCCAGGGAAAGAAGTGGTGTCAGGGCTGACGCCTTCGCTGGCAAGCCAGCGCCTACAATGGTTTGCGTTGAACACAAATTCAGTGTTCACCAAAGAACCCTGTAGGAGCTGGCTTGCCAGCGATAGCGGTAGCGCAGTCGCTACAGGAACATCAGAACAACACCTTCGCCACATCGGCGAACCGCTTGGCGAAATGCACGGTAATGCCTTCCTTCAGATACTCCGGCAATTCCTCGAAATTACCCCGGTTAGACTCCGGCAGAATCAGCTCGAAAATCTTCTGCCGGCGCGCCGCAATCACCTTCTCACGCACCCCGCCAATCGGCAGTACATGCCCGGTCAGCGTCAGTTCGCCGGTCATGGCCACGCCTTTTTTCGGTGGCTGGTTGCGGGCCAGGGACAGCAGGGCGCTGGCCATGGTCACACCGGCGCTCGGGCCGTCTTTCGGGGTGGCGCCTTCCGGAACGTGCAGGTGGACGAACGCTTCGTCGAAGAATTTCGGGTCACCGCCAAACGACTTCAGGTTGGAGCTGACGTAGCTGTAGGCAATTTCCGCCGACTCCTTCATCACCTCACCCAATTGCCCGGTGAGTTTGAAGCCGCGATTGAGGGTGTGAATGCGCGTCGCTTCGATCGGCAAGGTGGCGCCACCCATGCTGGTCCAGGCCAGGCCAGTGATCACGCCGATGCCGGAAAGTACCTGCTCGTTACGGAACACCGGTTTGCCCAGCGACGATTCGAGGTCTTTCGGGCCAATCTTGATCGTTGCCTGTGGATCTTCGAGCAGCTTCACCACGGCTTTGCGCACCAGTTTGCCGAGGTTTTTTTCCAGCTGGCGGACCCCGGCTTCACGGGCATAACCGTCGATCAGCGCCTTGAGGGCGCTGTCGCTGATGCTCAGGCTGCTTTTCGACACCCCAGCCTTCTCCAGTTGTTTTGGCCACAGGTGACGCTTGGCGATGGCGACTTTTTCTTCGGTGATGTAGCCCGACAGGCGGATCACTTCCATCCGGTCCAGCAAGGGGCCGGGAATCGAATCCAGGGTGTTGGCGGTGCAGACGAACAGCACTTTCGACAGGTCCATGCGCAGATCGAGGTAGTGGTCGAGGAATTCGACGTTCTGCTCCGGGTCGAGGGTTTCCAATAGCGCCGAGGCCGGGTCACCCTGATAGCTTTGGCCCATCTTGTCGATTTCATCGAGCATGATCACCGGGTTCATCACTTCGACGTCTTTGAGCGCCTGCACCAGTTTGCCCGGTTGCGCGCCGATGTACGTTCGGCGATGGCCCTTGATTTCAGCCTCGTCACGCATGCCGCCCACGCTGAAGCGGTAGAACGGTCGGCCAAGGGATTCGGCGATGGATTTGCCGACGCTGGTCTTACCCACGCCCGGCGGCCCCACCAGCAATACGATGGAACCGCTGATCTCGCCTTTGTAGGCACCGACCGCGAGAAACTCGAGGATGCGGTCCTTGATGTCGTCGAGGCCGGCGTGGTGGTTGTCCAGCACCTTGCGCGCGTGCTTGAGGTCGAGTTTGTCCTCACCGTACACGCCCCACGGCACCGAGGTCGCCCAATCGATGTAATTGCGGGTGACGGCGTACTCTGGCGAGCCGGTTTCGAGGATCGACAGCTTGTTCATCTCTTCTTCGAGGCGTTTCTGCACCTGCGCCGGCAGGACTTTGCCCACCAGTCGCTGCTCGAACTGTTCGAGGTCAGCGCTGCGGTCGTCCTTGGTCAGCCCCAGCTCCTGCTGGATGACCTTGAGTTGTTCCTTGAGGAAGAACTCGCGCTGGTGCTCACCGATCTTGCGGTTCACTTCAGCGGAAATCTCTTTTTGCAGGCGCGCGACTTCGACTTCCTTGCGCAGCATCGGCAGGACTTTTTCCATGCGCTTGAGCATCGGCACGCAGTCGAGCACTTCCTGCAGCTCGCTGCCGGTCGCCGATGTCAGGGCGGCGGCAAAGTCGGTCAGCGGCGACGGATCGTTGGGGCTGAAGCGGTTGAGGTAGTTCTTCAGCTCTTCGCTGTACAGCGGGTTGAGCGGTAGCAGTTCCTTGATCGCATTGATCAGCGCCATCCCGTAGGCCTTGACCTCGTCGGTCGGCTCGGTGGGCTGGTGCGGGTATTCGACTTCCACCAGGTACGGCGGGCGATGGTGCTTGAGCCAGGTCTTGAGGCGCACACGGGTCAGGCCCTGGGCGACGAATTGCAGTTTGCCGTTTTCGCGGCTGGCGTGGTGCACCTTGACCAGTGTGCCGTACAGCGGCAGGGCCGAGGTGTCGAAATGGCGCGGGTCTTCCTGGGGGGTGTCCATGTAGAACAGGGCCAGGGAGTGATGATCGGATTTGGCGACCAGGTCGAGGGTTTCAGCCCAGGGTTCTTCATTGACGATGACCGGCAGGACCTGGGCCGGGAAGAAGGGGCGGTTGTGAATCGGAATGATGTAGACCTTGTCCGGCAGGTTCTGGCCGGGCAGGGCCAGGCCCTTGCCGGTGGTGTGGTGTTCGGCGGCTTGCGGGTCGGCGTATTCGCTGGGGTCTTCGGGGAATGCTTGCTGGTCGCTCATGGGGCACCTGCGCAATGGAGTATGGGTCTTAGATGGGGCAGGCCTTGGGTGGTTTCAATGGGGGAGGGGATATTCGGGGAGCGTTCAGGATCTGCACAGGTCCTGGTCATCAGCCCGTTGCAGGCGTGGCGCGCAGGTCAGTGCGGGCAGCGTTCCCACGGTATGGGAACGCTAATCCGGCATCTTACGGGCGAATCTCGATCATCGTGCCGTCCGGCACCAGGTTCCAGATTTCGCGCATGTCCATGTTGCGCATGGCGATGCAGCCGTCGGTCCAGTCCAGGGTGTGGAACAGGTGCTCGGGGTTTTCTTCGGTGTCCGGGGTGCCATGGATCATGATCATGCCGCCGGGATCGACACCTTCGCGCCGTGAACGGGCGGAATCGGTGATGTTCGGATAGGAAATGTGCATCGCCAGGTTGAAGCGGTCGCTGACCTTGCGCCAGTCGATCCAGTAGAAACCTTCGGGCGTGCGTTTGTCGCCTTCCATCAGCTTCGCTCCCTTGGGCCGCTTGCCCAGGGAAATGCGGTAGGTCTTGAACGGCTTGCCGTCATTGATCAATTGCAATTGATGGGCAGACTTGAGAACCAGGATTTTCTCGATGACCTTGCCGTTCAGGGGTTCCATGGCGGTAGCCTGGGACACCGTGATGAACGACAAGCAGAAAAGGGCAAGCAACCAGCGCATTGAAACGATTCCCCAAGAGGTGTCGCGACTATATATATATTTATAGGTGTTTTTGCAGGCGCTGCCGAAGGTTCGGGCCGAGTTCGGACGATCGTAGTGCGCCTGGTAATGATACCAAGATGACATCAAATGATGACAGGCTGAACCAGCGGCGGGATCGATTCGGACCGGACGGGATAGACCTCGGTCCGCCGGTCAGCGAAGAAGCATTCTAAGGTACGGCCCACCGTGCGGAAAGCCAGCTCGTCCCAAGGGATGTCGGCTTCGTCGAATAGTTGCACTTCCAGGCTCTCGGGGCCTGCAGCAAAATCCAGGTCCGCCAGTTCGGCGCGGAAGAAGACGTGCACCTGGCTGATGTGCGGCACATCGATCAGCGTATAGATGCTCAGGTTGCGCACCCGGGCGCAGGCTTCCTCGGCGGTCTCGCGAATGGCCGCCTGCTCGATGGTCTCGCCGTTTTCCATGAAGCCGGCGGGCAGGGTCCAGTAGCCCCGGCGCGGCTCGATGGCGCGGCGGCACAACAACACCTGAGTGCCCCAGGTCGGCACGCAACCGGCGACGATGTTGGGGTTCTGGTAGTGAATGGTGTGACAGCTGTCGCAGACAAAACGCAGGCGAGAATCGCCCTCGGGAATGCGTTGGGTCACCGGGTTGCCGCACTGACTGCAAAATTTCATGCTTGGGTTCCTGAATGCTGCGCCTATCTTGGCGTGCGGCGGTGGCTGTCGGCAAGTTGTCGTTTCGCGACATGCCACTGTCCGGGGGGTTGGGCGACCGCGGCGATTGGTGCATGATGCAGGGTAAGGCACTGATCGAGAACACTCATGCTGGACGAGCTACTGCATCGGGTAAGTCACCACACACCGCGCACGCTGGAGACTGACCGACGTTTCCCCGAGGCCGCCGTCCTGGTGCCGATTACTCGCAGTGACGAGCCGGAATTGGTATTGACCCTGCGCGCCAGCGGGTTGTCGACCCATGGTGGCGAAGTCGCTTTCCCTGGTGGTCGACGCGACCCCGAAGACCCCGACCTGATTTTTACCGCCCTGCGCGAAGCCGAGGAAGAGATCGGCCTGCCACCGGGCCTGGTCGAAGTGATCGGCCCGCTTAGTCCGTTGATCTCCCTGCACGGCATCATGGTCACGCCCTATGTCGGGGTGATTCCGGATTTCGTCGAATACCGGGCCAACGATGCCGAGATCGCCGCCGTGTTCAATGTGCCCCTGGAGTTCTTCCGCAAGGACCCGCGCGAACATACCCATCGCATCGACTACCAGGGGCGCAGTTGGTATGTGCCGAGCTATCGCTATGGTGAATTCAAGATCTGGGGCCTGACGGCAATCATGATCGTAGAGTTGATCAATCTGCTCTATGACGCGAAAATCAGCCTGCACCAACCGCCGAAAAGTTTTATCAACACCTGAAAGCCATCACTCCAATGGCCTGAACTCGCCGCTGCCTGTGCCTTGAGGACAACACGATGAAATACCGCCTGGGCGACGCCCGTGTCGAGACCCACCCACAGAGCTGGGTCGCTCCCAATGCCGTGCTGGTGGGCAAGGTCAAACTGGAAGAGGGCGCCAACGTCTGGTTCAACGCCGTGCTGCGGGGCGACAACGAGCTGATCCTGATCGGCAAGAACAGCAACGTCCAGGATGGCACCGTGATGCATACCGACATGGGCTACCCGCTGACCATCGGTACCGGCGTGACCATCGGCCACAACGCCATGCTGCATGGCTGCACTGTAGGTGACTACAGCCTCATCGGCATCAATGCGGTGATCCTCAATGGCGCGAAAATCGGCAAGAACTGCATCATCGGCGCCAATTCGTTGATCGGCGAAGGCAAGGAGATACCGGACGGTTCGCTGGTCATGGGCTCGCCCGGCAAGGTGGTGCGCGAATTGACCGAGCCGCAGAAAAAGATGCTGGAAGCGAGCGCCGCTCACTACGTGCATAACTCGCAACGTTATGCCCGCGACCTGGCTGAGCAGGAAGAATGACGACGAGCGAACGACCGGTGGCATCGCCCTGCGTGAACATTTGCGCGCTGGATGACGATGACATTTGCACGGGCTGTCAGCGCACGGTGGAAGAGATCACCCGCTGGAGCCGGATGGACAACGAAGAGCGGCGCAAGGTATTGGGGTTGTGCCATGAACGGGCGAAGTCCAGTGGGTTGGTGTGGATGATTGGGGCAAGGCCCGATAAATGAGGCGACGCCTTCGCGAGCAAGCCCGCTCCTCCATTTGATTGATGTTGTTCATACATTCTGTGACCGGCACTGAATAATGTGGGAGCGGGCTTGCTCGCGAAGACGTCAGCACTGTCACCACCGCCTCCTCTGAAGTACCCTGTGCGCCAAATTGACAGGTACCCCCATGTTCTTCCTGATCGCCTACATCGGCAGCGTCGTGCTGATCAACTACGCCTTCTCCACTGCCCCGGACCTGGACATCATCTGGTCGGCGTGGGGCGGCCTGGTGTTCGTGTTGCGCGACATGGTGCAAACGCGCTTCGGCCATGGTGCGATTGCGGCGATGCTGGCGGCGCTGGTGCTGTCCTATATCACCTCCGACCCCTCCATTGCCCTGGCCAGCGCCACGGCGTTCGCGGTGTCGGAGTGTATCGACTGGCTGGTGTTCAGCATCACCCGGCGTCCGTTGCACGACCGCCTGTGGATAAGTTCGGCCCTGAGCATCCCCCTCGATACGTTCATCTTCTTCGGCATGATCGATGCGCTGACCCCGGGCGTCATTCTCACCGCCCTGGGCTCGAAGTTCGCTGGCGTCACAGCCGTCTGGCTGATCATGGCCTGGCGCTTGCGCAAACAGGCGCTCGTCAGCTGAGCCAAACCCTGCGGTTCATGTAAAATGCCGCGCTTTCTCCCCATGGGAAGCGCGCCAGGCGCCGCATCCCTCGATGATCCGCTTCTTGAGGACTTGAGATGACCCGTATCGGAACTCCATTGTCGCCCACCGCGACCCGCGTATTGATGTGTGGCTGTGGCGAACTGGGCAAGGAAGTGGTGATCGAGCTGCAACGCCTGGGCGTTGAAGTGATTGCCGTGGATCGCTACGCCAATGCGCCGGCCATGCAGGTAGCCCATCGCAGCCACGTGATCAACATGCTCGACGGCGCGGCGCTGCGCGCGGTGATCGAAGCCGAGAAGCCGCACTTCATCGTGCCGGAAATCGAAGCCATTGCTACCGCGACCCTGGTGGAACTGGAGGCTGAAGGCTTCACCGTGATCCCGACCGCGCGGGCTGCACAGCTGACCATGAACCGCGAAGGCATTCGTCGCCTGGCCGCCGAAGAGCTGGACCTGCCGACCTCGCCTTACCACTTCGCCGACACCTTCGAGGACTACAGCAAGGCCGTCGAGGACCTCGGTTTCCCGTGCGTGGTCAAGCCGGTGATGAGTTCGTCGGGCAAAGGCCAGAGCCTGCTGCGCAGCGTCGATGACGTGAAGACGGCCTGGGACTACGCCCAGGAAGGCGGGCGTGCCGGTAAAGGCCGGGTGATCGTCGAAGGTTTTATCGATTTCGATTATGAAATTACCCTGCTGACCGTGCGTCACGTCGGCGGCACTACCTTCTGCGCGCCGGTCGGCCATCGTCAGGAGAAGGGCGACTACCAGGAAAGCTGGCAGCCCCAGGCCATGAGCCCGGTAGCCCTGGCTGAATCCGAGCGCGTGGCCAAGGCCGTGACCGAGGCCCTGGGTGGGCGTGGCCTGTTTGGCGTCGAATTGTTCATCAAGGGTGATCAAGTGTGGTTCAGCGAAGTGTCGCCTCGCCCGCACGACACGGGCCTGGTCACCTTGATTTCCCAGGACCTGTCGCAGTTCGCCCTGCATGCGCGGGCGATTCTGGGGCTGCCGATCCCGTTGATCCGTCAGTTCGGCCCATCGGCCTCGGCGGTGATCCTGGTGGAAGGGCAGTCGACCCAGACCGCTTTCGCCAACCTCGGTGCGGCATTGAGCGAGCCGGATACGGCGTTGCGCCTGTTTGGCAAACCTGAAGTGAATGGCCAGCGCCGCATGGGTGTTGCCTTGGCTCGCGACGAGTCGATCGAAGCGGCTCGCGCCAAGGCGACCCGTGCATCCCAGGCTGTTGTAGTAGAGCTGTAACCGAGGCGCGGCATTCGCGAGCAAGCCCGCTCCCCCCCGGAGGACCGCGTTCTTTCAGAAAGAATCCGGTCCCCCCTGTGGAGGCGGGCTTGCTCGCGAAGCTTTTTACTTCAAGAAACCCGATTCAGGTCGTTGTTTCGCGTCTCCTTCAGGCACAGCACAGCAATCAGGCTGAGCACCGCTGCCCCCGACACATACCCGCCGACATAACTCAATCCCCCCATCGCCACCAGTTTCTGCGCAAAGAACGGTGCTGCCGAAGCCCCGACGATCCCGCCCAGGTTGTAGGCCGCCGATGCGCCGGTATACCGCACGTGGGTTGGAAACAGTTCTGGCAGCAGCGCACCCATCGGCGCAAAGGTCACGCCCATCAGGAACAGCTCGATGCACAGGAACAGCGCCACGCCCCAGGTCGATCCCTGGGTCAGCAGTGGTTCCATCAGGAAGCCGGACAGGATCGCCAAGACTCCGCCAATGATCAGCACCGGTTTGCGCCCGAAACGGTCGCTGGCCAAGGCCGACAGTGGTGTGGCAGCGGCCATGAACAGTACGGCGAAACACAGCAGGCCGAGGAAGGTTTCGCGGCTGTAGCCGAGTGTCGCCACGCCGTAACTCAGCGAGAACACGGTCGAGATGTAGAACAGCGCATAGCACACCACCATCGAGCCGGCGCCCAGTAACACCGGTACCCAGTATTGGCTGAACAGCTCCACCAGCGGGATCTTCACCCGTTCCTGGCGCGCCATGGCGTTGGCGAATACCGGCGTTTCGTGAAGCTTGAGGCGCACGTACAGGCCGACCATCACCAGCGCAGCGCTGAGCAGGAAGGGAATCCGCCAGCCCCACGCGCGAAACTGTTCATCGTCCAGCCCCATGGCCAAGGTCAGGAACAGGCCGTTGGCTGCGAGAAAGCCGATGGACGGGCCCAGTTGCGGAAACATGCCGAACCATGCGCGCTTGCCCTTGGGCGCATTCTCCGTGGCGAGCAAGGCGGCTCCGCCCCATTCGCCGCCCAGTCCCAGGCCCTGGCCGAAGCGCAGCACGCACAGCAGGATCGGCGCCCAGGCGCCGATGCTGTCGTAACCCGGGAGTACGCCGATCAGCGTGGTGCACACGCCCATCAGCAACAGTGAAGCGACCAGGGTCGATTTACGCCCGATGCGGTCGCCGAAGTGGCCGAATAACGCCGACCCCAGGGGTCGGGCAAGAAATGCGATGCCGAACGTGAGGAAGGCCGAGAGCATCTGGGCCGTACCGGAGGTCTGTGGAAAGAACACCGGGCCAATCACCAACGCGGCGGCTGTGGCGTACACATAGAAATCGTAGAACTCGATGGCCGTGCCGATGAAGCTCGCGGTGGCCACGCGGCTGGCGGAGTTCACCGGTTGTGCGGGAGTGGATTCGTCGTAGGTTGTGCTGGTCGTCATGCGGTTATCCCTGACAGTCATGGGCCCCAGTGGAGCGAATTATTATGGTCGATTACCCAGGGATGTGGGTGGAGGCGCGGTCGCTGCTCCAGGTAGGAGCAGGCGTCGGTTTGTAGCGGACGTTTCTGGTGGTCAGGCCGGACCTGGCGGTGTGCAGGGTAAGCACGGGGCGGCGAGGCTTGGGTAAGCGGCTCGATTATAGGAAGGTGGCTAACGATTCAACAAGGGCAACGGCTATTGGATTGATGCAATAGCCGGTACAGAACTGGTATGCCAGATCAATACCTGTGTCACCCGATTGTCCTCAGTCTCGAGAATTTCCAGGCGATAACGCCCGATTTTCAGGCAGACAGGGCAGTCCGGAATGGTTTCCAGTGCTTCGGTCACCAGGCCGTTGAGGGTTTTCGGGCCGTCGCTGGGCAAGTGCCAGCCGAGGCTCTTGTTCAGCTCGCGGATCGAGGCGGCGCCGTCGATCACCAGGCGTCCATCGGCCTGGGGATGGATATGCGGGTTGTCCAGGCTTTGCTGGCTTTCGAATTCGCCGACGATTTCTTCGAGAATGTCTTCCAGGGTGACGATGCCCAGCACTTCGCCGTACTCGTCGACCACCATCCCCAGGCGCCGCTGCTGCTTGTGGAAGTTCAGCAGTTGCAGTTGCAGCGGGGTGCTTTCGGGGACGAAATAGGGTTCGCGACAGGCTGCCAGCAGCGCTTCCAGGGTCAGGCTGCCATCGGGGAGCAAATGGCCGATTTGCCGGGTGTTGAGTACTGCTTCGACCTGGTTGATGTCGCTGTGAAACACCGGCAGGCGCGTGCGCTGGTTGTGGCGCAGTTGCTCGATGATGTCTTCGATCGGGTCGTCGAGGTTGATCCCGTCAACCTCGCTGCGTGGCACCAGGATGTCATTGACCGTGATGTTGTCGAGCGCATGGATGCCCGGTAGCGGGTGCGGGCGGTTGACGGCCTGTTCGTGATGGTCGTGCCGCTCCGGTGCCAGGTCGTCTTCGCTCTGTTGCACGACGCTGGCTTTGCGGGCGAACGGGCGTATCAGCAACTGGCTGATTGCATTGAGTAGCCACGCCGCTGGGTAGATAAGCTTCAGTGGCACGCGGAGCAGGTTGTTGCCCAAGGCCAGGATCGCGTCAGGATGGCGGACGGCGAGGGCACGGGGCAGGTAGTCGGCGAGAACCAGCAGAAGGGCGCCCGCGCCGAGACAGGCCAGCCACGGGCCGTTTTCGGCCCAGGTGAAAATCGCCAGCAGGGTACAAATGACCAGTACCAGGGCGCGGCACAGGGTATTGCAAAAAATCAGGCTGACGAGGGGGAAACTCAACCGGGCCAGCGGCTTGTCGCTTGCACGCGAGGCTGTGCGCTGGGCCAGCAAATGCTGCTGCGCGGCTTCTATGGCAGTAAACAGGCCTGACCATAAAATCAGCAAGGCTACTACTGCAAGCATCGGCCCTATGGGCAAGTCGTCCATTAATGCCGCCCGTCAGATGTGCAGGATGTATTCGCGAACCAGCTTGCTGCCGAAATACGCCAGCATCAGCAGGCAGAAGCCGGCCAGGGTCCAGCGGATGGCCTTGTGACCGCGCCAGCCAAGGCGGTTACGGCCCCAAAGCAGCACGCTGAAGACGATCCAGGCCAGGCAGGCCAGCAAGGTCTTGTGCACCAGGTGCTGGGCGAACAGGTTTTCGACAAACAGCCAGCCGGAGATCAGCGATAGCGACAACAGCGTCCAGCCGGCCCAGAGGAAGCCGAACAGCAGGCTTTCCATGGTTTGCAGCGGCGGGAAGTTCTTGATCAGCCCGGACGGGTGCTTGTGCTTGAGCTGGTGATCCTGAAGCAACAGCAGCAGCGACTGGAACACGGCAATGGTGAACATGCCGTAGGAGAGGATCGACAACAGGATGTGGGCAAGAATGCCGGGTTCTTCGTCGATGATCTGCACGGTGCCCGCGGGAGCAAACTGCGCCAGCAGCACGGTCAATGCGCCCAGGGGGAACAGCAGGACCAGCAGGTTCTCCACCGGTATTCGTGAGCAGGCCAGCAGGGTCAAGGCGATGACTGCAGCGGCAATCAGGCTGGCGGCACTGAAAAAGTCCAGGCCCAGGCCAATCGGGGTCAGCAGGTGGGTCACCAGGCTGGCGCTGTGGGCCAGCACCGCAAGCACGCCGAGCGTAACCAGCAGGCGCTTGTTGGCCTTGGCGCCGGTGGCCAGGCGAGTGCCTTGATAGATAGTCGCAGCGGCATACAAGCAGGCGGCGGCGAGGGTGGTAAGCAAACTGGGTGACAAGGGGAGCATAAGTCCTGTTAGGCAAGCCCGAAAGGCGCTGAGTTTGGCATAGAACCCACGCGACACGAAAGTGCGAGGTGTCCGCCAGACGCAGTCTTCGCTATAATCCGCGACCTGCCCACGCCGCAGGCTCGCCGAGCACACGTTTAGTCCGGTCTGGGCCGCCATTATCCCGGTCTACACAGGGCCTGAAAGGATCGCGCAATGTTTGAAAACTTAACCGACCGTCTCTCGCAGACGCTGCGCCATGTCACCGGCAAGGCCAAGCTGACCGAAGACAACATCAAAGACACCCTGCGCGAAGTGCGCATGGCGTTGCTCGAAGCCGACGTCGCCCTGCCGGTGGTGAAGGACTTCGTCAATTCGGTCAAGGAACGCGCTGTCGGCACCGAGGTGTCGCGCAGCCTGACGCCGGGCCAGGCCTTCGTGAAGATCGTCCAGGCCGAACTCGAAAGCCTGATGGGCGCGGCCAACGAAGACTTGAACCTGAGCGCCGTGCCGCCGGCGGTCATCCTGATGGCCGGTTTGCAGGGTGCGGGTAAGACCACCACCGCCGGCAAACTGGCGCGCTTCCTTAAAGAGCGCAAGAAGAAGTCGGTCTTGGTCGTGTCCGCGGACGTTTATCGTCCGGCGGCGATCAAACAGCTGGAAATGCTCGCCGGTGAAGTCGGCGTTACCTTCTTCCCGTCCGACCTGAGCCAGAAGCCGGTCGAGATCGCGCAAGCCGCTATCAAGGAAGCAAAGCTCAAATTCATCGACGTGGTCATCGTCGATACCGCCGGTCGCCTGCACATCGATGAAGAGATGATGGGCGAGATCAAGGCGCTGCATGCCGCGATCAATCCGGTCGAGACCTTGTTCGTGGTCGACGCCATGACCGGCCAGGACGCCGCCAACACGGCCAAGGCCTTCGGCGACGCGCTGCCACTGACCGGCGTGATCCTGACCAAGGTCGACGGCGATGCCCGTGGCGGTGCCGCCCTGTCGGTGCGCGCCATCACCGGCAAGCCGATCAAGTTCATCGGTATGGGCGAGAAGAGCGAAGCGCTCGACCCATTCCACCCTGAGCGTATCGCCTCGCGCATCCTCGGCATGGGCGACGTGCTCAGCCTCATCGAGCAGGCGGAAGCGACCCTCGATAAAGACAAGGCCGACAAACTGGCCAAGAAGCTGAAGAAGGGCAAGGGCTTCGACCTCGAAGACTTCCGTGACCAGCTGCAACAGATGAAGAACATGGGCGGCCTTGGCGGCCTCATGGACAAACTGCCGAACATGGGCGGTGTAAACCTGGCGCAGATGGGCAATGCCCAGAGTGCGGCAGAAAAACAATTCAAGCAGATGGAAGCCATCATCAATTCCATGACGCCGGCCGAACGCCGTGACCCTGAGCTGATCAGCGGTTCGCGCAAGCGCCGTATCGCCATGGGCTCCGGCACCCAGGTGCAGGACATCGGTCGCTTGATCAAGCAGCACAAGCAGATGCAAAAGATGATGAAGAAATTCTCCGCGAAAGGCGGAATGGCCAAGATGATGCGCGGCATGGGCGGTATGTTGCCCGGCGGCGGCATGCCGAAGATGTAAAGAATTCGCGCTGGAGCTTGCTCTGGCGCAGCCCACAGGGAAGTGGGATTCACAGCAAACCCGCACTTGGCGGGAGCTGACCGGCCGTTATCAACGACGGCTCTATAGCAAATCTGGATGGCGTCCGATAGGCCGCCGGAAAAAGTCATTTGCAAAAGTCCGGATATTCCTTAGAATATGCGGCCTTTCGGGCACCTATGCCCGCTGTGCCTTTAGATTTGCAGCACCGACTACAGGAACGATGTTCACATGCTAACAATCCGTCTTGCCCTTGGCGGCTCCAAAAAGCGCCCGTTTTACCACTTGACCGTAACCGACAGCCGCAACCCGCGCGACGGTTCGCACAAGGAACAGGTTGGTTTCTTCAACCCTGTTGCTCGTGGTCAAGAAGTTCGTCTGTCCGTGAACCAAGAGCGCGTAGCCTACTGGCTGAGCGTTGGTGCACAACCTTCTGAGCGCGTTGCTCAGTTGTTGAAGGAATCTGCTAAGGCTGCGGCCTGAGCAATATGAACGCGACGCCAGCTGTTGCTGATGATTTGATCGTTATCGGCAAGATTTACTCGGTTCACGGCGTTCGCGGCGAAGTGAAGGTGTACTCCTTTACTGATCCGATTAAGAACCTGCTGGAATACAAAACCTGGACGCTCAAGCGTGACGGCAATGTAAAGCAGGTAGAGCTGGTCAGCGGACGCGGGAACGACAAGTTCCTGGTCGCAAAGCTCAAGGGTCTCGATGATCGTGAAGAAGCTCGTCTTCTGGCCGGTTATGAGATCTGCGTGCCACGCAACCTGTTCCCTGAACTGACCGACGGCGAGTACTACTGGTACCAGCTGGAAGGTCTCAAGGTCATCGACACCCTCGGGCAATTGTTCGGGAAGATCGATCACCTGCTGGAGACCGGCTCGAATGATGTAATGGTGGTCAAGCCTTGCGCTGGCAGCCTGGATGATCGCGAACGCCTGTTGCCCTATACCGAGCAATGCGTGTTGGCCGTCGACCTGGTCGCAGGCGAGATGAAGGTGGATTGGGATGCGGACTTCTAAGCGTGGCTAATTTGCGCGTAGAAGTGATCAGTTTGTTTCCCGAGATGTTCTCCGCCATCAGCGAGTACGGCATCACCAGTCGGGCGGTGAAACAGGGGCTGTTGCAGCTCACCTGTTGGAATCCGCGAGACTACACGACGGATCGACATCACACTGTGGATGATCGCCCTTTTGGCGGTGGTCCGGGCATGGTGATGAAGATCAAGCCCCTGGAAGATGCTCTGGTTCAGGCCAAGGCAGTCGCCGGGGAGGGCGCGAAGGTGATTTACCTGTCCCCCCAAGGCCGTCAACTGACTCAGTCGGCGGTACGCGAGTTGGCGAATCTGGATGCATTGATCCTGATTGCCGGCCGCTATGAAGGCATTGACGAGCGTTTTATTGATGCTCATGTCGATGAAGAGTGGTCGATTGGCGACTATGTACTGTCTGGCGGCGAGCTGCCGGCGATGGTCCTGATCGATGCGGTTACACGACTGCTGCCTGGAGCTTTAGGGCATGCGGACTCCGCCGAGGAAGATTCCTTTACGGATGGTTTGCTGGATTGCCCGCACTACACCCGACCGGAGGTGTATGCGGATCAGCGTGTTCCCGACGTATTGCTAAGTGGCAATCACGCGCACATCCGGCGTTGGCGTTTACAGCAGTCCCTTGGTCGGACCTATGAACGACGCGCCGATCTTCTGGAAAGCCGCTCGCTTTCTGGAGAAGAGAAGAAGCTGCTCGAGGAATACATCCGCGAGCGGGACGATAGTTAACAACGTATCGATGGTAGATCCGACGATTTACCTTAGGAGCACAGCATGACTAACAAAATCATCCTTGCACTCGAAGCAGAGCAGATGACCAAAGAGATCCCTACCTTTGCCCCGGGCGACACCATTGTCGTTCAGGTGAAAGTGAAGGAAGGCGACCGTTCGCGTCTGCAAGCGTTCGAAGGCGTTGTAATCGCCAAGCGTAACCGCGGCGTAAACAGTGCATTCACCGTGCGTAAGATCTCCAACGGTGTTGGCGTAGAGCGTACTTTCCAGACCTACTCCCCGCAAATCGACAGCATGGCTGTCAAGCGTCGCGGTGACGTACGTAAAGCCAAGCTGTACTACCTGCGTGACCTGTCGGGTAAAGCAGCTCGCATCAAGGAAAAACTGGCTTAAGTCCAGCTTCCGATGCAGAAAAAAGCAGCCTACGGGCTGCTTTTTTGTTGCCTGCGATTTCTCCGGTTCGCGGCCTGACCTGCAACCGAGTCACGGCCATCGCGAGCAGGCTCGCTCCCACAGTGGATCTGTGAGTGCGATTGGATCCCCTGTGGGGGCGAGCCTGCTCGCGATTCGATTTACGCAGCGGCGCTGACCTCAGGCTGAATCAACGCCAACAACGTCCACCCCGCCGCAGGCTTGAGCGCACTGTCCGGTGTCACCACATGCACCCAGCCACTGTCATCCCGCGCAAACAGCAGCGTCGCCCGCTCGCCATGCAATGCCTGATAATCCTCCCAGCCAAATCCATCGGTCAGGTGCGTGCTGTACAGCTCTGCCCCCTGATGCAGCTGATTGGCCAGCTTGACGTAGGTCAGTTCCTCATCGCCCAGTAAACGCCCGCGATGCTCATGGCTGGCGCGATGCTTGTCGGTGCGGCGGCTCTCCTGGCCGCTGGCGAGCCCGAACAGGCGTTGATGACCAAAGTCATGACGAAAGCGCATCGACGCCAGCGTGTTCAGTTCGCCGGACGGCGACAGCGTCAGCAAATGCCCCAGCCCGACCAGGTCCAGGTGCGCGTCGGCATGCTGCGATGCCGGATTGCCGAAGTACGTCGGCAAGCCCTCCATGCGCGCCGCGCGGATGTTTTCCCAGCTCGAGTCTGTCAGCAGCACGCGACTGCCCAGTTGCTGCAAGGCCTTGCCCAGGGTTCGCGCCGGAGCGTTGGCACCGACGATGAGGAAGCCGCTGGGCGCCGGTTCGGCGACTTTCAGCAAGCGCGCCAATGGCCGTGCCGTGGCGCTTTGCAGCACCACGGTGCCAATGATCACAGCGAAAGTCAGGGGCACAAGCAGCAAGGCACCCTGATGGCCGGCCTCATCCAGGCGAATCGCGAATATCGCCGAGACGGCCGCTGCGACGATCCCGCGAGGGGCTATCCACGATAGCAGCGCCCGTTCGCGCCAGCTCAAAGTCGAGCCGAAGGTGGAGAGCATCACGTTCAGGGGGCGGGCAATGAGCTGGATGATCAGCAACAGGATCAACACCAGCGGCCCGAGTCCGATCATGGCGTTCAGGTCGAGGCGCGCCGCCAGCAAGATGAACAGCCCGGAAATGAGCAGCACGCTGAGGTTTTCCTTGAAGTGCAGGATGTGCCGGACGTCCACGCCCTTCATGTTGGCCAGCCACATGCCCATCAAGGTCACGGCCAACAGCCCGGATTCGTGCATCACTGCGTTGGCGGCAATGAAAATCCCCAGCACCGAGGCCAGTGCGGCCAGGTTGTGCAGGTACTCCGGCAGCCACTGACGCCGGATAATCATGCCGAGCACCCAGCCACCGGCTATCCCGAACACGCTGCCACACAGAATCACGCCTCCGAAAGTCAGCAGGCTATGGCTCAGGCCTTCACCCGCCGCGCTGGCGATGATGAAGCTGTACACCACCACGGCGAGCAGGGCGCCAATCGGGTCGATGACAATGCCTTCCCAGCGCAGGATGTTGGCAATCGAGGCTTTTGGTCGCACCACGCGCAACATCGGCACGATCACCGTAGGGCCGGTGACCAGCGTCAGGCTGCCGAAGAGAATGGCGAGCAGCCAGTCAAAATCCAGCAGGTAATGGGTCGCGACCGCAATCACCACCCAGGTCGAGAGCGCGCCGAGGGTGACCAGTCGATGCACGACGCTGCCGATCTCGCGCCATTCCGACAGGTGCAGGGTCAGGCTGCCTTCAAACAGGATCAGCGCCACTGCCAGCGAAACCAGCGGCATCAGCAGCGGTCCGAACATCACTTGCGGGTCGAGCCATCCCAGGATCGGCCCGACCAGAATCCCGGTCAGCAACAGAAAGAGGATCGCCGGCAATTTCAGGCGCCACGCCAACCACTGACAACCCAGCGCCGCAGCTCCGATACCGCCAATCGCCAACAGAATCTGCTGTTCGTTCATTGAAGCTCCTGTTCCTTGAAGTAGCCGGCTATGAAAGACTAGCGGCCGTTTATTCCGTTCACCCTTTTTTCGCACGCCGTCTCTAGACGGCGTGTCCAGAGCGATCATGCCTGCTATCGATCATCCCCTGATAGACCAATTCCTCGACGCGCTGTGGCTGGAGAAAGGTCTTTCCGACAACACCCGCGATGCTTATCGCAGCGACCTGGCCCTGTTCAACGGCTGGCTGCAGGAGAAAGGCCTGGAATTGATCAATGCCGGACGCGAGTTGATCCTCGATCACCTGGCCTGGCGTCTGGAGCAAAACTACAAACCCCGCTCCACGGCGCGATTTCTCTCGGGTGTGCGTGGCTTTTATCGCTATCTGCTGCGGGAAAAGCTGATCGCCGTCGATCCGACCTTGCGCGTGGACATGCCGCAGTTGGGTAGGCCTTTGCCCAAATCCCTGTCGGAAGCTGACGTCGAAGCCTTGCTCAAGGCGCCGGATCTAAGCGAGGCCATCGGCCAGCGCGACCGCGCCATGCTCGAAGTGCTTTATGCCTGTGGCCTGCGGGTGACGGAGCTGATCAGCCTGACGCTGGAGCAGGTCAACCTGCGCCAGGGCGTGCTGCGGGTGATGGGCAAGGGCAGCAAGGAGCGGCTGGTGCCGATGGGCGAGGAGGCGATCGTCTGGGTCGAACGCTATCTGCGCGATGGTCGCGGCGAGTTGCTGGGCGGACGGCCCAGCGATGTGTTGTTCCCCAGCCAGCGCGGCGAGCAGATGACCCGCCAGACGTTCTGGCACCGGATCAAGCACCAGGCCAAGGTCGCCGGGATCGGCAAGTCGCTGTCGCCGCACACCTTGCGCCACGCGTTCGCCACGCACCTGCTCAACCACGGCGCGGATTTGCGGGTGGTGCAGATGTTGCTGGGGCACAGTGACCTTTCCACCACCCAGATCTACACCCATGTCGCCCGGGCTCGATTGCAGGATCTGCACGCCAAACACCACCCGCGCGGCTAACGATGTCTGCGATCTGCTTTATGTGGGAGCGGGCTTGCTCGCGAAGGCGGTGTATCAGCCGCCATCCATGTTGAATGACACACCGCTTTCGCGAGCAAGCCCGCTCCCACACGGATTTGGCAGGTGCAATCTCTTGCGACAGGCGCATTCGGCCACACGGACCTTATGTGGTAGGCTTTCTCGGTTTGCACGATGGGCGTTTATGACCCGGTGTTTCGGCCCGGCATTCCGAGCGTCCCATTTGTCCGCCTTCAGGAGTTCTCATGCGTCTGATCCAGATTTTCGCCGCCGCCGCCATTGCGTTGGTCAGCACCTTTGCCGTCGCCGATGACGCGGCCGATAAAGCGATTCGTAAAAGCCTGGAAAACCTCCAGCTGGAAGTACCGGTAGAAAGCATCTCCGCCAGTCCCCTGCCTGGTCTGTATGAAGTCAAGTTGCAAGGCAGCCGCGTGCTCTACGCCAGCGCCGACGGCCAGTACGTGGTCCAGGGCTACATGTTCCAGCTCAAGGACGGCAAACCGGTCAACCTGACCGAGAAGACCGAGCGCCTGGGCGTTTCCAAACTGGTCAACGCCATTCCTGTCGCGGAAACCGTGGTGTATCCGGCCATCGGCGAAACCAAGTCGCACATCACCGTGTTCACCGACACCACCTGCCCGTACTGCCATAAACTGCACGCCGAAGTGCCTGAGCTGAACAAGCGCGGCATCGAAGTGCGTTACGTAGCGTTCCCGCGCCAGGGCCTGGGTTCGCCAGGTGACGAGCAATTGCAGGCGGTCTGGTGCTCGAAAGACAAGAACGCGGCCATGGACAAGATGGTCGACGGCAAGGAAATCAAGGCCGCCAAGTGCGATAACCCGGTGTCCAAGCAGTTTGCCCTCGGCCAGTCGATTGGCGTGAACGGCACGCCGGCCATCGTATTGGCCGACGGTCAGGTCATTCCGGGCTACCAGCCGGCGCCACAAGTCGCCAAACTGGCGCTCAGTGCCAAGTAATTCGTATCGTCACGGTCAGCCGTTGACGAGCGTGGCCCGGCGGCAGTTCCAGCCGGGCCATCAATAGAGAGCCGCGAACTTGCGGTTGTTTTCACGGCCGGCCTCGAGTCGGCCGTTTTATGGGGAGTTCACAGTGAAACCGGTCAAAGTAGGCATCTGTGGGTTAGGGACCGTCGGTGGCGGTACCTTCAACGTACTTCAGCGCAACGCCGAGGAAATTGCTCGTCGTGCCGGGCGTGGAATCGAAGTGGCACAAATTGCCATGCGCACGCCAAAGCCTCAGTTCCAAACGACCGGTATTGCGATTACCACCGATGTCTTCGAAGTGGCCACGAACCCTGAGATCGACATCGTCATAGAGCTGATGGGCGGCTACACCGTCGCCCGCGAGCTGGTACTCAAGGCCATCGAGAATGGCAAGCATGTGGTCACCGCGAACAAGGCGCTTATCGCCGTTCACGGTAATGAAATTTTCGCCAAGGCGCGCGAGAAGGGCGTGATCGTTGCGTTCGAAGCGGCCGTGGCCGGTGGCATTCCGGTGATCAAGGCGATCCGTGAAGGCCTGTCCGCCAACCGCATCAACTGGGTGGCTGGCATCATCAACGGCACCGGCAACTTCATTCTCACCGAGATGCGCGAGAAAGGCCGGACCTTCGAAGACGTGTTGGCCGAAGCGCAAGCCCTGGGCTACGCCGAAGCCGACCCGACCTTCGACGTCGAAGGCATCGATGCGGCGCACAAGCTGACGATCCTGGCGTCCATTGCATTCGGTATCCCGCTGCAATTCGACAAGGCCTACACCGAAGGCATCACCAAGCTGACCACCGCTGACGTGAACTACGCCGAAGCGCTGGGCTACCGCATCAAGCACCTGGGCGTGGCGCGCAGCACCGCGGCGGGTATCGAACTGCGCGTGCACCCGACGCTGATCCCGGCCGATCGCCTGATCGCCAACGTCAACGGCGTGATGAACGCGGTGATGGTCAACGGCGACGCCGCCGGTTCGACCTTGTTCTACGGTGCCGGTGCCGGCATGGAGCCGACCGCTTCATCGGTGATCGCCGACCTTGTGGACGTGGTTCGCGCCATGACCTCGGATCCGGAAAACCGCGTGCCGCACCTGGCCTTCCAGCCGGATTCGCTGTCGGCGCACCCGATCCTGCCGATCGATGCCTGCGAAAGCGCGTACTACCTGCGGATCCAGGCCAAGGACCATCCGGGCGTACTGGCCCAGGTGGCCAGCATCCTGTCCGAGCGTGGCATCAACATCGAATCGATCATGCAGAAGGAAGCCGAGGAGCACGATGGCCTGGTACCGATGATCCTGCTGACCCACCGTGTGGTGGAGCAGCGCATCAACGATGCCATCGCGGCCCTGGAAGCCCTGGCGGGCGTGGTCGGTCCGGTTGTACGGATCCGTGTCGAGCACCTGAACTAAGCCGTTATCGTTCACCGGGCCAGCGTGCTGGCCCGGTATTGCGAACACTGTCCATTGGAGTCAGTCATGCGTTACATCAGTACCCGCGGCCAGGCACCGGCCCTGAATTTCGAAGACGTCCTGCTGGCAGGCCTTGCCACCGACGGCGGTCTGTACGTCCCGGAAAACCTGCCACGTTTCACTCAGGAAGAAATCGCTTCCTGGGCCGGCCTGCCGTATCACGAGCTGGCTTTCCGGGTCATGCGCCCGTTCGTTACCGGCAGCATTCCTGACGCCGATTTCAAAAAGATTCTCGAAGAAACCTACGGCGTGTTCGCCCACAATGCCGTGGCGCCGCTGCGCCAGTTGAATGGCAATGAGTGGGTGCTGGAGCTGTTCCACGGCCCGACCCTGGCGTTCAAGGACTTCGCCCTGCAACTGCTCGGTCGCCTGCTCGACTACGTGCTGGAAAAGCGCGGCGAGCGCGTGGTGATCGTCGGCGCCACGTCTGGCGATACCGGTTCGGCCGCCATCGAAGGCTGCAAGCATTGCGAAAACGTCGACATCTTCATCCTGCACCCGCACAACCGTGTGTCCGAAGTGCAGCGTCGGCAGATGACCACCATTTTCGGTGAGAACATCCACAACATCGCCATCGAAGGCAACTTCGATGACTGCCAGGAAATGGTCAAGGCGAGCTTTGCCGACCAGGGTTTCCTCAAGGGCACCCGCCTGGTGGCGGTCAACTCGATCAACTGGGCGCGGATCATGGCCCAGATCGTTTACTACTTCCACGCGGCCCTGCAGCTGGGCGGCCCGGCGCGCTCGGTGGCGTTCTCGGTGCCAACCGGTAACTTCGGCGACATCTTCGCCGGTTACCTGGCACGCAACATGGGCCTGCCGATCAACCAGTTGATCGTCGCCACCAACCGCAACGACATCCTGCACCGCTTCATGAGCGGCAACCAGTACGTCAAGGAAACCCTGCACGCGACGCTGTCGCCGTCGATGGACATCATGGTGTCCTCGAACTTCGAACGCCTGCTGTTCGACCTGCACGGTCGCAACGGCGCGGCGATTGCCGGTCTGATGGACAGCTTCAAGCAGGGCGGCGGTTTCAGCGTCGAGCAGGAGCGCTGGACTGAAGCGCGCAAACTGTTCGACTCGCTGGCCGTGGACGATGCGCAAACTTGCGAAACCATCGCCGAGGTCTATGAGCAGACCGGTGAAGTACTGGATCCGCACACCGCGATCGGCGTCAAGGCCGCCCGGGAATGCCGTCGCAGCCTGGATATCCCGATGGTGATCCTGGGCACGGCCCATCCGGTCAAGTTCCCGGATGCCGTGGAGAAAGCCGGTGTAGGAAAAGCCCTTGAGCTCCCTGCACATCTTTCTGATTTGTTTGAAAGAGACGAGCGATGCACCGTATTGCCGAATGACTTGAAGGCTGTGCAGGCCTTTGTCAGTCAGCATGGCAACCGCGGTAAGCCTTTGTAACCGGCAAACTTTGTCACACAAGAAAGCCCGTCTCCTGACGGGCTTTCTTGTTTGTGCATGCCACACTTGCCAGCAGGAGTCGCCCATGGGAACGGGCGGACTGTTTACCAAGGATGTGGCAATGCCGGTTTATAGAAAATCAAGGCCAGCGGCATACTGGCTGCTTTTGCTCGGTGCGCTGGGCGGTGTATTGGGTGGCATGGCCGCGGCTGATCCGGCTCCGGCGAAGGCGGTCGCGGGTGTGCGCATCGCGCTGGATGCCAAGGAGCTGCAATGGATCGCCGAACACTCGCCAGTGAAGGTGGCGTCGCTGGATTACCCGCGGTACCTGTTCAAGAATGAGCATGGCCAATGGAGCGGCCTGAACAGGGACATGCTGGATCGCATCAGCGCCATGACAGGCTTGCGCTTTGTCCATGTCGAGTCGTTCTCCATCGAGCACATGCTTGAACGCCTGGAGCGGGGTGAGGCGGACATGAGCACCACGCTGGCAATGAATGACGAGCGCAAGGTGTTCCTGGATTTCAGTCATTCCTTTGGCGGCTCTGGTTGGGTGTTTGTCGGGCGGGCCGGGGCGCCCCAGGTCGAGTCGTTGCAGCAGCTGGCCAAACGCGTGTTGGTCCTGCCGACTCGGCATGCGCTGGAGGCGGTCATTCGTCGTGACTACCCAGCCATCGAGTTGCGGTCGGTCAAGACCTACGCTGAGGCTCGCGCGCTGGTGGAAAGCGGTGAGGCCCATGCCACCATCGACAGCGAAACAGGGGCGCAACTCTTTCCCTCCGGCCAGCTTCAGGTCGGGCAAGTCGTGGAAGGGCAGTGGGACCCGGACTACCTGACGGTGCGCAAAGGACAACCGCAACTGTTGAGCATCCTCAACAAGGCCCTGGCGGCTTTTCCTCCCGCCGAACTTCGCGCTCTGCGTGTGAAGTGGCTCACTGGCGCCAACCCGGCTCCGAACGCCTGGCAACGATCCGCCCCATGGATTGGCTGGGGCTTGTTGGTCGCCTGTCTGTTCGGTGTGCTGTCGCTGCTCTGGAGCCGCCGCCTGGCGGTTTTGGTCCGGCAACGTGAGGAGGCCGAACAGGACCTGGGCGATCAACTGGCTTTCCAGCACGCATTGATCGACGCCATGCCCGATCCGCTGTTCGTCCGTGATCTCCAGGGGCGTTTGATCCTGTGCAACAAGCGTTATGAGGAGAGCCTGTCGACCCGTTTCGAGCGGATCAAGGGGCGACAATTGATCGAACTCGACCTGTTGCCCAAAGAGACCGCCGAACTCTTGCATGATGAGTTCATGGCCCAGCTGGGCACGCGCAAACCGTGCTTCTGCGAGCGGCAATTGATGTTCAATTCAGGCCCCCGGGCGATCTACCAGTGGACGGTGCCCTTCTACGGTGCGGGCGGCCAGCTACGAGGTTTGCTGGGTGGGTGGAGCGATATCGGGCGGCGAACCGGCCAGGCTTGATGTGGTTGTTTTTTCCTTGTCATCTTCGCCGTGCATGCTCTATCGACCAGAGGCGCAGGCTCACCTGCACTCGGTTTTCAGAACTTTCTACTCGGGCCCGCGGTCATTTACTGTACACACGCCCCAGGCACTTTGTTTTCGGACTATTGAGTGGTGATCGGATGGAAAGTATCAGTCTCTTGCTCGGTGAGGCTCTGAGCCCGTACCAGGTGACGTTGACCCCTTCGGGGATTCATGGCGAATGCCGGGTGACGTTGAAGAATGCGATCGGCGCCATAGTGGTCGATCGGGCGTTCAATCAGGCACAGTTGGCCGACAAGCGTCAGCTGACGGATGTTGTCGACGGTTTGCACCGCGACGTGCTGATTGCTGAAGGACGCCTGGAGCCCTGTGTGATCGCGGCGTTGCGCAATGCCGCACAAGACAAGTTGCTCGCCAGTCGAAATTGAATTGTCGGTTGTGGGAACCTTCCTGCATCCCCATCGTCAGACCTAGTAACAGCAAGATCAAGCATTGTGCTCCGGTGCTTGCCGCTTGCCGTTACGGGTCCTTGAAAAGACCACGTTTAACCCCGAGTCGTCTCCCCACTTCTCGGGGTTTCTTTTTGCCCGGCAATTGTCAGTAGCCGTCCTGTTGCTCGAAAAACGTCTTGGCCGCTTGCAGGTAGTCGCTGCGACTTTGCGAATCGAGCCAGCCGGCATATGCCTCGCTCAAGTGATCCCGGGGCAGGGCGCGCAGAAGCTGATTGATCTCGACGATCGCCTGGCGGCCCTGGGGCGTATTGGTGCAGCCGATGTAGCCGGACAGGTATTTGCCGGTGCCACGGATCGGGTAGAACTGCAGTTCCTCCTCAGCGATGCCTTGTTGCCGGGCCTGATAGCGAATTTCCGGGCGGTAGCCCAACAGCAACTGCAGGCGTCCCAGGCGCTGCATCTGCAACAGGCTGCCCAGGGCGTCGTTGCCGTAGTGCGAGGTCAGCACCTTGCCCGGCGCCTGCTTGAGCAAACCGTCGAGATACTCGCCATAGTTGCGTTCGGCAACAATGCCCAGCGTCACGTTGCCGGTGGCCAACAGGGCCGCCAGGTCCACTTCTCCATCCTTGAGGAACGGTGTCAGTACTTCCCGATCGTTACGCCGTATCGCCAGGCCATTGCTCATGGCGCGAAAGACCGGCAGGGAAAAGGCGATCCAGCTTTCGCGCTCCTTGCTCCAGTTCAGCGCCGCATCGCAGGTGAGTGACGGTTCGTGAAGCATCTGCAAGCCACGGGCACGATTGACCTTCATCACGCTGTGACGGTACTGCGGCATGCCGGCAATCAGTTGTCGCAGAAATTGATCAATGATCCCCTGGCCTTTTTCCGGGCCGTCAAAAATGAACAGCGGAGGGAGATCGCGTTTCAGCCAGAGCAGGGACTCCTTGGGCTGCGCCGACACCGGCGAGGCCAGCGTGATGATCAGGAGCAGGCTCGTCAACGCGGCCAAGCGCCGCCCGTCCGGCAACAGGCAGCGCTTGATGAGTCGCGCAAACAGACGCTTGAGCTCAGATGGCTCCGTCTTTGCGCAGCTGTGTGATCTGCGACGCGTCATAGCCAAGTTCCTGGAGTACCTGGGCATTGTGCTCACCCAGTTGCGGCCCGACCCATTCACAATCACCGGGTGTCTCTGAGAGTTTCGGCACGATCCCCGGCATCTTGAAATCCTTGCCATCGGGCAGCTTGGCCTGCAGGAACATTTCCCGGGCGAGGTACTGGGGATCGCTGAACATGTCTTCGGCGCTGAAGATCCGGCTGGCCGGTACGTCAGCCTGATTCAAGCGTTCGATGACGCTGTCCAGGGGCAATGAATTGACCCAGCGATCGATGACCCCGTAAATTTCGTCGCGACGACTGTCGCGGCCGTCGTTACTGGCCAGCGCCGGGTCGTTGGCCAGGTCTTCGCGGCCTAAGACCCGCATGAAACGCTTGAAGATGGCATCGCCATTGGCGCCGATCTGCACATGCTTGCCATCGGCACTGGTGTGGATCGAGGAGGGCGTGATGCCCGGCATGATGTTACCGGTGCGCTCGCGGATGAAGCCGAACACGTCGAACTCCGGCACCATACTTTCCATCATGGCGAAGATCGCCTCGTAGAGCGCCACGTCCACCACTTGCCCCTCACCGCCATTGACCTCGCGGTGACGCAGGGCCATCAGGGCACCGATCACGCCCCACAGTGCGGCAATCGAGTCACCGATGGAAATCCCGGTGCGCACCGGCGGCCGGTCATCGAACCCGGTGATGTAGCGTAAACCACCCATGGATTCGCCGACCGCGCCAAACCCGGGCTGATCCTTCATCGGGCCGGTCTGGCCGAAGCCCGAGAGGCGCACCATGACCAGCTTGGGATTCAGGGCATGCAGGACTTCCCAGCCCAAGCCGAGTTTTTCCAGTACGCCGGGGCGGAAGTTCTCGATCAGGATGTCTGCTTCACTGAGCAGTTTCTTCAGGATCGCCAGGCCGTCCGGGTGCTTGAGGTTCAGCGTCAGCGACTTTTTATTGCGAGCCTGAACGAACCACCACAGCGAGGTGCCTTCGTACAACTTGCGCCATTTGCGCAATGGATCGCCGCCGTCCGGTGATTCGACCTTGACCACATCGGCGCCGAATTCAGCGCAGATGCGCGAGGCAAACGGGCCGGCGATCAAGGTACCCAGTTCGATGACTTTCAGACCTGAGAGCGGTTTGGCAGAAGACGGCATGCGGGTTCCTGTAGGACAAAGATTGAGCGAGTACAGAGTTTTAACATAGCCGACTGTCAGGCGCCCAAGGGAGATCTGCTTCTATTCGTTGATTGGTGGCTGCATCGGTTAGACTTGCCGCCTTTCCCCGTATCAAGAAGCCCGTTCATGGCCCAGCCGTCCACGACCTACAAGTTTGAACTGAACCTCACCGACCTCGATCGCAGTGTCTACGAGTCCGTCAAGCAGACCATCGCCCGCCACCCTTCGGAAACCGAAGAGCGCATGACCGTACGCCTGCTGGCCTACGCCCTCTGGTACAACGAACAACTGTCGTTTGGCCGTGGCCTGTCAGACGTGGATGAACCGGCCCTGTGGGAAAAGAGCCTGGATGACCGTGTCCTGCACTGGATCGAAGTCGGCCAGCCGGATGCCGACCGCCTGACCTGGTGCTCGCGCCGCACCGAACGCACCAGCCTGCTGGCCTACGGCAGCCTGCGGGTCTGGGAAGGCAAGGTGATCCCGGCGATCAAGAACCTGAAAAACGTCAACATCGCGGCTGTTCCCCAGGAAGTCCTGGAAACCCTGGCCAAGGACATGCCCCGGGTTATCAAGTGGGACGTGATGATCAGCGAAGGGACGATTTTCGTCACCGACGACCGCGGCCAGCATGAAGTCCAGTTGCAATGGCTGTTGGGCGAACGCGGCTGATCAGCCGCGGCCTCACCGGTTTTATCCTACGTATTGAAGAGAAGCCCCTGTCACCCCATGCGCATCGAACCTCGCCTGCTGCCCGACACCCTGCCATTCCTCGGTGATATTCCACCGCTGTTGACCCGGCTGTACGCCGCGCGGGGCGTGTTATCCGAAGCCGAACTGGACAAGAGCCTGGCGCGGCTGATTCCGTTCCAACAGCTCAAGGGTATCGAGGCAGCGGTGGATTTGCTGGTGACCGCGCTCGAACAGCGTCAGCGGATCCTGATCGTCGGTGACTTCGATGCCGACGGCGCCACAGCCAGTACCGTGGGCACGCTGGGCTTGCGCCTGCTGGGTGCGGCGCACGTCGATTACCTGGTGCCCAACCGGTTCGACTACGGCTACGGCCTGACCCCGGAAATCGTCGCCGTGGCCCTGGAACGCCAGCCTCAGTTGCTGATTACCGTGGACAACGGCATCTCCAGTGTCGAAGGCGTGGCCGCGGCGAAAAAGGCCGGGCTCAATGTGTTGGTCACCGACCACCATTTGCCCGGCGACGAACTGCCAATGGCCGATGCCATCGTCAATCCGAACCAGCCCGGTTGCACCTTCCCGAGCAAGGCGCTGGCCGGTGTCGGGGTGATTTTCTATGTGTTGATGGCTTTGCGTGCGCGGTTGCGCGAACTTGGCTGGTACACCAGCAAGCCGCAGCCGAACATCGGTGAGTTGCTCGATCTGGTGGCTTTGGGCAGCGTGGCCGACGTGGTGCCGCTGGATGCCAATAACCGCATCCTGGTGCATCAGGGCCTGGAGCGGATTCGCGCCGGACGCGCGCGGCCGGGAATCAAGGCGATTCTTGAAGTGGCCAAGCGTGATCATGCGCGCATCACTTCCACCGACCTGGGGTTTATCGTCGGACCGCGCCTCAATGCCGCCGGGCGACTGGATGACATGAGCCTGGGCATCGAATGCCTGCTGACCGACGACGCGGCGCTGGCCCGTGAGATGGCGGCGCAGCTGGACGGGATGAACCAGGACCGTAAATCCATCGAGCAGGGCATGCAGCGTGAAGCGCTGGCCCAGCTCAAGGATTTGCCGGTGGAATCGATGCCATTTGGCTTGTGCCTGTTCGATCCAGAATGGCACCAGGGGGTCATCGGCATCCTCGCCTCGCGCATGAAAGAGCGTTATTTCCGGCCGACCATTGCCTTTGCCGATGCCGGCGACGGCTTGCTCAAGGGGTCGGGCCGTTCGGTCCAGGGCTTTCATATTCGCGACGCCCTGAGCGTGGTGGCGGCGCAGCATCCGAACCTGATCACCAAATACGGTGGCCATGCCATGGCCGCCGGCCTGACGCTGCCGGAGGCGAATTTTCCGTTGTTCGCCGAAGCCTTCGATGCCGAGGTTCGTCGTCAATTACGCGACGAAGACCTGACCGGGCGCCTGTTGTCGGACGGCACCCTGGCGGTCGAGGAGTTCCACCTGGAACTGGCCCGTGCCTTGCGCCATGCCGGCCCTTGGGGGCAACACTTCCCGGAACCGCTGTTTCATGGAGTGTTTCAATTGGTCGAGCAGCGTGTGGTCGGCGAGCGGCACCTCAAGGTGGTGCTGCGCAGCGAGTGCGGCTCGGTCAAGCTCGACGGCATTGCCTTCGGCATCGACCGTGAGGTCTGGCCGAACCCGACCATCAAGTGGGTTGAGTTGGCCTATAAACTCGACGTTAACGAGTTTCGCGGCAATGAGACGGTGCAACTGATGATTGCCCACATCGAACCGCGTTGACCCTTTCGCGAGCAGGCTCGCTCCCACAGGATTTGCGCGAACCCTGTGGGGACGAGCCTGCTCGCAAAAGCGATCTTTCCGACACCGAATCTCGATGAACCCTCCCTCATCCCCCGATGTCGACTAGGCTCTAAGCACTGCTTGATTATCCTTGTGACGTCTCGTCAATTTTTTGCCCGCGGGGGCGGGTGCTGCATCCTTTTCCTGTCACTCGTCGACTATTCAAACAGAACCCTGGAGCCTGACCACTGATTTGAGAGGTGCCCCATGAGTCTGCTGCTTGAACCCTACACCCTTCGTCAATTGACCCTGCTCAACCGCATCGCGGTGTCGCCGATGTGCCAGTATTCGAGCGTCGATGGCCTGGCCAATGACTGGCACCTGGTCCACCTCGGCAGCCGCGCTGTCGGGGGCGCCGGACTGGTATTTACCGAAGCCACGGCGGTCACGGCCGACGGGCGTATCACAGACCAGGACCTTGGCCTGTGGAATGATGAACAGATCGAACCGCTGCAACGCATCACTCGCTTCATTGCCGCCCAGGGCGCCGTCGCCGGCATCCAGCTGGCCCATGCCGGACGCAAGGCCAGTACCTATAGACCCTGGCTCGGCAAGCATGGCAGCGTAAAAGTCGACGAGGGTGGCTGGCAGCCGGTCGGCCCGTCACCGATCGCCTTCGACCCCCAGCACACACAACCCATACAGCTCGACGAAGGCCAGATCGCCGAGGTCATTCAGGCCTTTGTCGAGGCGGCGAAACGCGCGTTGACCGCTGGTTTCAAGGTGGTCGAAGTGCATGCGGCCCATGGCTACCTGTTGCATCAGTTTCTGTCGCCCCTGAGTAATCAGCGGCGTGACCAGTACGGCGGCTCGTTCGAAAATCGTATTCGCCTGGTGTTGCAGGTGACCGAAGCGGTGCGGGCGGTGTGGCCGGAAGAATTGCCGTTGTTTGTGCGGGTGTCCGCCACCGACTGGGTGGAGGATGGCTGGAATCCTGATGAAACCGTCGAGCTGGCGCGACGCTTGAAAAGCCTCGGCGTGGACCTGATCGATGTGTCGTCAGGCGGCACGGCGGTCAACGCGGAAATCCCCACAGGCCCGGGTTATCAGACCCGGTTCGCAGAACGTGTACGCAAGGAGTCAGGCATCGCCACCGGCACTGTAGGCATGATCACCGAGCCGGCACAGGCCGAGCATATCCTGCGCACCTGTCAGGCCGACATCATCTTCCTCGCTCGTGAGCTGTTGCGTGACCCCTATTGGGCGCTGCATGCCGACGATGACCTGGGCGGGCGCAAGGCCATATGGCCAGCGCAGTACCACCGCGCGACCCATCGAGACCAACCGATTCACGAGTCGGATTTGCGTGATTGAGTGAGGCTGCAAACAAAAGCCCCGGTCGATTTGGCCGGGGCTTTGTTTTCGTCAGCTGTATTTGCGCTTGTCCGGCGCTGGCGGGAAGTACTGGTACAACCAGGTTTCACTCAGCGTGCGGTCATTGCTGCGGATGAACAGCCGCAGCTCCACCGGCGCGACACTGTCGTTGGTCGGGTACCAGTCAAAGGTGATGCGGTAGCCCTTGATGTCATCGAGCACCAGCACGTTGAAGTCCTTCACCTGGCCGTTCGAACAGGTGACCACCGGCTCGATGCCGGTGCCTGGGGGTAGGCGATCCAGGCCGCCGCCGTTGAAGTCCACGGCAAAACGACGGGCCCAGACCTCCGGATAATGCTCGCCCGGCGCCCAGCCTTCGGTGAAACCGCCCATGCCCGACCGGGTCGCATTGACCCGTGCCAGCGGTGTGCCGACGGGCGGCAGGGCGCTCCAGTAGAGTTTGTAGCCGTAGTTCAGCGAATCGCCAGCGGCGACCGGTTTTTTCGGAGTCCAGAAGGCAACGATGTTATCGAGGGTCTCGCCGGTGGTAGGAATTTCCAGCAGATCGATAGAGCCTTCGCCCCACGCAGTCGTCGGTTCGACCCACAGGCTCGGGCGTCGGCTGTACCAGTCGACAGTGTCCTGGTAGCTGGCGAACTCGTGGTCGGTCTGCACCAGGCCGAAACCTTTCGGGTCCTTGTCGGTGAAGGCGTTGAATTGCAGGGTCGCCGGGTTGTTCAGCGGGCGGCAGATCCACTCGCCGTTGCCACGCCACATCGCCAGGCGATCGGAGTCGTGGATCTGCGGGTGAATGGTGTCGCACATGCGGCGCTCGTGGGTGCCGCAGCTGAACATGCTGGTCATCGGCGCGATGCCCAGTTGTTCGATGGCGGTGCGCGCGTTGACGTGGGCGTCGACCTCCATCACCACGCGCTCGGCCTGGCAATCGATGTCAAAACGGTAGGCGCCGGTGGCGCTCGGCGAGTCGAGCAGGGCGTAGACCACGAAACGCGTGCTGTCCTTGCCTGGCGTCTCGAACCAGAACTTGGTGAAGTCGGGGAATTCTTCGCGTTTCTTCGCATAGGTGTCGATCGCCAGGCCGCGGGCCGACAAGCCGTACTGGCCGGTGGCGTCTACCGCACGGAAATAGCTGGCGCCGAGGAAAGACACCACGTCGTGTTTGTCCAGTTCCGGCGCCTTGAACAGCTTGAAGCCGGAAAAGCCCAGGTCGCCCTTGAGCTGCTGGGTATCGACCGACGTATTTTCATAGTTGAACAGCGAAGGGCGGAAGTGCACTTCGCGGGCCATGTGGGTATTCGGATCGACGCTGTACATGCGTACCGGCTGGCGGAAACCCATGCCCACATGGAAAAACTGCACATCCAGCTGACCATTCAGGTCATTCCACAACGAATGTTTGCCGTCATAGCGAATGGCATTGAAGTTCTGCGGGGTCATGGTCGCCAGGGTGGGCGGCAGCACCTGCTTGGTGTCCTGGTAGCGATTGCTGGCCAGTTGCTTGGCCTGGACCTTCAGCGCTTCGAAGTCGAACGCCTGAGCCTCGCCATCCGCCGTGCCGTTGCTTGCCCAGGCACGTGCAGCGAGCAGGCCGGTGGCCGACAAACCGGTGTAGGCCGCAATGGCCATGGAGGCTTTGAGCAAATTCCTGCGATGCATAAGTACAACCTGTCGTGAACGATCCCGCGCCGTTCCTGGCACTGCTGGATCAAAAATATCGGTTCGGACATGCCTTCGGCCAAACGCAACTGACTTTAAACAGATAACCAATAGCTTAAACCGTTCGGTTACGCAGAAAAAATGATTGATGGCGTGATGGTGGCGCGGCAATGAAACAAGAGATGTCGGTTAACGTTTCCGACAGCAGATTCTGATTTAGAGGGCATTTCTGCTTTTTTCGACTAATTACTCTAAAAACTGCTTTTCAGCGCCCGGATAGTTTCTATTCTATGGGCATGACCGGTTTCTGCCCTTCGGGCCGGTGGGCTTCAGCGGCCGCAGGGTGGCTGCTGAAAAAAGGGTAGGGCGATGCGGTTTCTGAAGTTTTCTTTGACGTAGAGAAGGACATCGTCCATGTCGAAAGTACAAGGCATCACCGAAATCCTGGGAATTTTTGCGTGCCTGTCTACTGGCCGGCGAAGACGTCGGCTCAATAGCGAGGAGATGAAGTTGGTGGAGCGCTATCGGGAGTTGTCGGAGAGTGACCGTATTGCAATGCGTTATCTGGTGGATGCGATGCGCAGTGTTTCGCGGTTTTGAAGAAATGGAACGTTCAGTCGCGGCAAATCTGCCGCGGCTGGATGTTCTCCCTTACCAATCCTCAGAGCGTTCGGAACGCTGAAGCAGCACTCTCAACACCTGTACATCCGCGGGACGCCAGGAACTGTTTCGAAATGCTTGCCTGTTGCAGACTCGAGGTACCCCCGGTACCCGTTGGCACCGGGGCAACTTCCGTTATCGACTAACCTTCCACGCATCCCCGGCTGGCGCCTTGCCGTGGTCATACGGCTTGGCGACCCACATGTAGAGCAACCCCAGGCCGATGACGATGGCGGTACTCAGGACCATGGCGTAGTTGATGTACCACGCGGCGTCCGGGGTCCGTGGCCAGGCCATGTTGACGATTGCGCCGACGCCATAGACCAGCGCGCCGATGTTCACCGGCCAGCCCCAGGCGCCGAGGGTGAATTTGCCGCTGGGTTTCCAGCCTTTGAGGCGGGCGTACAGCGCCGCGAGTACGATCATCTGGAAGGCCAGGTAGATGCCGATGGCGGCGAAGCTGACGATGGTGGCGACTGCATCCTGCAGGAAGAAACCGAGGATGATGATCAGCGCCGGCAGGACGCCGGACACGAACAGCGCTGCAACCGGAACCTGGGTTGTCGGAGAAATCTTCTTCAGCAGTCGGCTGCCGATGACCATTTCGTCCCGGGCGTAGGAGTACAGCAGGCGACTCGCCGCCGCTTGCAGGCTGATGACGCAGGAGATGAAGGAAATCATCACCACACCCATCACCATTTTCGAACCGACCGGGCCGAAGGCGTTGTTGAGGATGGTGCCGACCGGGTCCTTGTCGGTGCCATCGATCACCGCCTGCATATCCGGCACGGCGAGGATCAGCGCCAGGCAGGCGAACATCGCCGCGATGCCGCCGATGTAGATGGTCATGCGCATGGCCACCGGGATCTGCTTGCTCGGGTTCGGGGTTTCTTCGGCCACGTCGCCGCAGGCCTCGAAGCCGTAGTACAGGAACATCCCCGCCAGCGAGGCGGTGAGAAAGGCCGGCAGGTACGAGCCGTCGACGCTGATGTCGAAGGTGTTGAACAGCACGCTGATCGACTGATGGCGTTCGAAGACCAGCAGGTAGACACCGACGATCACCGCCCCCACCAGTTCGCAGAGGAAGCCGAACATGGCAATGCGCGCCAACACCTTGGTGCCGCTGAGGTTGACCAGGGTGGCAAACAGGGTCAGTACCAGGGCAATGACGATGTTGGTGTTGTTGTTCGGTTCAAAACCAAGCATGGCGGCCAGGTATGGGCCGGCGCCGACCGCAACGGCGGCTATGGTCACGCACAGGGCGATGGAGTAGATCCAGCCGACCATCCACGCCCAGCGCTTGCCCACCAGGCGACGGGCCCATGGGTACACGCCACCGGAAATCGGGAACTGCGAAACCACCTCACCGAAGATCAGGCACACCAGCAACTGGCCGCAACCGACCAGCAGGTAGGCCCAGAACATCGGCGGCCCGCCAGCGGCGAGGCACAGGCCGAAGAGGGTATAAACCCCTACGACCGGAGAGAGATAGGTGAAGCCCAGGGCGAAGTTTTCCCACAGGCTCATGCTGCGGTTGAAGTTGGAGGTGTAGCCCAGTTTACGCAGCTGCTCGGCATCGCTGTCGGCGATGACCGAAGAGAGATCGGGTGATGCACTCATGTGTGTTTGCTCCGTGAAATCGGCAGATTTCGGGTGTCCGGGACCGTGGCGGCGCTTGGAGACGCCGCCCGGATCGGTAGTTATTGTTATGACTTATTTGGGTTGGAGCCCGGTGGTGCCTAATGCCGGTTCCTGCCTTGAAACCGAGGTGACACCATCGCTGGCAAGCCAGCTCCTACAGGAGCCAGCCTGCTGGCGATGTTTTTCAATGCTTGAACATCACATGCCGCACGACGGTGTAATCCTCCAGCCCATACATCGACATGTCCTTGCCATACCCGGACAGCTTCTGCCCGCCATGGGGCATTTCGCTGACCAGCATGAAGTGCGTATTGACCCAGGTGCAGCCGTACTGCAAGCGCGCCGACAGGCGATGGGCGCGGCCGACGTCGGCGGTCCACACCGATGACGCCAGGCCGTAGTCCGAGTCGTTGGCCCAGCCCAGCACCTGCGCTTCATCAGTAAATTGGGTCACCGAGACCACCGGCCCGAACACTTCGCGGCGCACGATCTCGTCGTCCTGCTGCGCATCGGCCAATACCGTCGGCTCGAAGAAGAAGCCATTGCCCTCGACTGCCTTRCCGCCCGTGATCAGGCGAATGTGCGGCTGCGCCACGGCGCGCTCGACAAACCCGGCCACGCGGTCACGGTGTTGCGCGGTGATCAGCGGGCCGAGCTCGGTGGCCGGATCGTCCTGCAGGCCGTACTTGATGCTGCTGACCGCCGCGCCGAGTTTTTCCACGAACTTGTCGTAGATACCTTCCTGGGCATAGATGCGGCAGGCGGCGGTGCAGTCCTGGCCGGCGTTGTAGAAACCGAAGGTGCGGATGCCYTCSACGGCGGCGTCGATGTCGGCGTCGTCGAAGATGATCACCGGGGCCTTGCCGCCCAGTTCCATGTGCATGCGCTTGACGCTGTCGGCGGTGCTGGAAATGATGTTCGAGCCGGTGGCGATGGAACCGGTCAGCGACACCATGCGCACTTTCGGGTGGGTGACCAGCGGGCTGCCGACCGTAGGACCACGGCCGAACACCAGGTTGAGCACGCCGGCCGGGAAAATCTCCGCCGCCAGTTGCGCCAGGCGCAGGGCGGTCAGTGGCGTCTGCTCMGACGGCTTGAGCACCACGGTGTTRCCGGCGGCCAGGGCCGGGGCGATTTTCCAGGCGACCATCATCAGCGGGTAGTTCCACGGCGCGATGGAGGCGATCACCCCCACCGGGTCGCGGCGGATCATCGAGGTGTGGCCGGGCAGGTACTCGCCACCGGCCGAACCGCTCATGCAGCGGCTGGCGCCGGCGAAGAAGCGGAACACGTCGGCAATCGCCGGGATCTCGTCGTTGAGCGCGGCGCTGTAGGGCTTGCCGCAGTTGTCCGATTCCAGCTTGGCCAGCTCTTCACCATGGGCCTCGATGGCGTCGGCGAGCTTGAGCAGCAGCAACGAACGTTCTTTCGGCGGGGTCTGCGACCAGCTGTCGAACGCGGCATCGGCGGCGCGCACGGCGGCATCGACCTGGGCTTCGCTGGCTTCGTTGATTTCCACCAGCACGCTTCCTAGCGCCGGGTTGAACACCGGTTGGGCGGGGCCTTCGCCGTTTTGCAGTTGGCCGTTGATCAAGAGTTGAGTTTGCATGGCATTGTCCTCTTCGAAGCTATTGTTGTTCTCTGTGGAAAACGGTCCCCTTGCAGGCGCTGGCTTGCCAGCGAAGACGTCATCACAGGCAACATCGATGTTGGCTGACACGCCGCCTTCGCCGGCAAGCCGGCTCCTACAGGATTCGGTTTTTGTAGGAGCTGGCTTGCCAGCGAAGACGTCATCACAGGCAACGTCGATGTTGGCTGACCCAGCGCTTTCGCCGGCAAGCCGGCTCCTACAGGATTCGGTTTTTGCAGGAGCTGGCTTGCCAGCGAAGACGTCATCACAGGCAACGTCGATGTTGGCTGACACGCCGCCTTCGCCGGCAAGCCCGCTCCCACAGGATTCGGTTTTTGTAGGAGCTGGCTTGCCAGCGAAGACGTCATCACAGGCAACGTCGATGTTGGCTGACCCGCCGCCTTCGCCGGCAAGCCGGCTCCTACAGGATTCGGTTTTTGTAGACGCTGGCTTGCCAGCGAAGACGTCATCACAGGCAACGTCGATGTTGGCTGACCCGCCGCCTTCGCCGGCAAGCCGGCTCCTACAGGATTCGGTTTTTTGTAGGAGCTGGCTTGCCAGCGAAGACGTCATCACAGGCAACGTCGATGTTGGCTGACACGCCGCCTTCGCCGGCAAGCCGGCTCCTACAGGATTCGGTTTTTGTAGGAGCTGGCTTGCCAGCGAAGACGTCATCACAGGCAACGTCGATGTTGGCTGACCCAGCGCTTTCGCCGGCAAGCCGGCTCCTACAGGATTCGGTTTTTGTAGGAGCTGGCTTGCCAGCGAAGACGTCATCACAGGCAACGTCGATGTTGGCTGAACCGCCGCCTTCGCGAGCAAGCCCGCTCCCACATTGATTCGGTTCCCACGGTGGGTATCGGGTTGTCAGATGGCTGGTTTGTTTACCGCAGCAGCGGAAAGATCAGCATCCTTGGCCAGCGGCTTGGAAAACTTCCACGCATCCCCCGCTGGCGCCGTGCCTTTGTCATAGGGCTTGCCCAGCAGCATGTAGACCAGGCCTGCGCCCATCACGACCAACGTGGTGAGGATCATCGAATAGTTGATGTACCAGGCCGCATCCGGCGAGCGCGGCCAGACCATGTTGACGATGGCGCACACGCCATAGATCAGCGCCGCGAGGTTCACCCACAGGCCCCAGGCGCCGAGGGTGAATTGGCCGTTGGGGCGCCAGCCCTTGGCGCGGGCGATCAGCGCGGCGATCACGATCAACTGGAACGCCACGTAGATGCCGATCGCCGCAAAACCGACGATCGTGGCCACGGCATCTGCCATGAACATCCCAAGGCAGACAATCGCCGCCGGCACCAGGCCGCTGACCAGCAGCGCGAACGACGGCACCTGGTTGGCCGACAGGCGCTTGAACAGTGAACTGCCGACGATCATCTCGTCCCGGGCATAGGCGAACAACAGGCGGCTGGCCGCCGCTTGCAAGCTCAACACGCAGGAGATGAACGACACCATGACCACTGCCATGACCAGGCGCGAGCCGACCGGGCCGAAGGCATTGGCCAGGATCGTGGCGACCGGGTCGGTGTCTTCACCGGCGAGCACCTTGGCCATGTCCGGCACCGAGAGAATCAACGCCAGGCACGCGAACATCGCTGCCGCGCCGCCGATGTAGATGGTCATGCGCATGGCCTTGGGAATGCGCTTGCCCGGGTTCGGGGTTTCTTCCGCGACATCGCCGCAGGCCTCGAACCCGTAGTATTGGAACAGACCCGCCAGGGAGGCCGCGAGGAAGGCCGGCAGGTAAGAGCCATTGACCTCAAGGTTGAAGGTGTCGAACAGCACGCTGATCGGTTGATGACGCTCGAAGATCAGCAGGTAGCCACCGACCAGGATCGCCCCGACCAGCTCGCAGAGAAAGCCGAACATTGCCACCCGTGCCAGCAGCTTGGTGCCCACCAGATTCAGCGCGGTGGACAGCAGGATGATCGCCAGGGCGATGACGATGTTGGCGTCCGGTCCGGGATTGAAGCCCAGCATGATCGCCAGGTACGGTCCGGCACCCACCGCGACCCCGGCGATGGTTGCGCACAACGCCCAGGCATAGACCCAGCCGACCATCCACGCCCAGCGCTTGCCCACGAGGCGACGGGCCCACGGGTAGACTCCACCGGAAATCGGGAACTGCGACACCACTTCGCCAAAAATCAGGCAAACCAGCAGTTGCCCGGCGCCGATCAGCAGGTAGGACCAGAACATCGGCGGGCCGCCGGCGGCCAGGCACAGGCCGAACAGGGTATAGACCCCGACGACCGGCGACAGGTAGGTAAAGCCCAGGGAAAAGTTCTCCCACAGGCTCATGCTGCGATTGAAATCCGAACTGTAGCCGAGGGCGCGAAGTTGTTCGGCGTCCTGATCGGCGCTGCTTGCACGCGTGTTGGATAAGCCACTCATGTTATTTCCTCATTATCAATGGCAGTGGATTGCGGGTGCTCAAACCTGTGGGAGCCAGCCTGCTGGCGATGGGGCCCCCAAGCCACCATCGCCAGCAAGCCGGTTCCTGCAGGGGGGGACGTCAGGCTTTGGTTCCGTCGTCGTACTGCGACAGCCACTCGACTGCCGCATCGCGGTAGCGGCTGAAGCCTTTGTAATCGACCAGTTGCTGATTCAGGTCGCGCAGTACCCGGTGCATGCGCCGCGCCCAGTCCGGGTTGGTGGCGATGTCTTCGAGGCTGAGCAGGTAGGTGCGGATCGGAAAGACAATGGCGTTGCTGCGCGGCAGGCGGTGCAGCGGTTGCAGCTCAATGCGCAGGTACACCAGTTTGCCGGCGTTTTCAGCCGTCACGATGGTCCGGTCGGGCGCCCATTCGGGCAGGCTTTCGGCCGAGACCTCAAGGCGCGGGTTGACGGTCAGCGACCAGTTCAGGCGTCGCACCGGGTGGCCGGTGCGCAGGCGCAGGAGGAACTTGAGGGCGCGGTCGAGCATGCCGATTTCCTTCACCAGCGGCACCGGACCGTGGAATTCTTCCCAGCTCATGCCGAGGTTGAAACGCAGCGAGTAGTCGGCGCGCTGGGTGGCGATCCCTGCTCCCCAATACAGCGTACCGTCGCGTTCTTCCTGCAAGACCCAGTCGCCCTGGGCCTGGCGGGTCACGTATTCCATCGGCTCATAAGGCAGGGTCGCCGGGTCGCCGAAGGTGAAGTGATCGTCGATGTCCAGCAGGCGGTTGATCCAGTGCCACTGGCGGCCTTCACGGGACAGGGTGAAATACTGCGGGTAGTCGCGGGCGTAGGACTCCATGATCAGTTCCAGCAGGTCCCACTGGGCTTCCATCATGTGCGGCGCCGAGACGTAGTGCATGCCCGGGTCCTTCTCCAGAGTGATCGCTCGGTCCCGGCATTCGCTGATGTAGTGCTCGTCGATATCGAACGCGGCGCGGAAGGCGCCATCGCCGACGGGGACATGGGGCTCGAGGTTCATCGAGTACATGTAGTCGTCATCGGGGAACGGGAAGGGTGCGCGGGCGATGGTCTGCGGGCTGTTGGCGAAGGTGTAGTCGTCGCGGTAGGTTTCGTCGGCGTTGAACTTGATATTCATTGTTTTGGTTTCCGTCGATCAGAGGTCGATGACCAGGCGATTGCATTTGGCACGGGATACGCAGGGCATGATTTTCTTGCGGCTGGTCTTGTCTTCGTCCGACAGCCAGTCATCGCTGTGCAGCAGTTCGCCGTCGAGTTCCAGGACCTCGGTTTCGCAATGGCCACAGGCACCCCCACGACACAGGTAAGGCATGCTGTAGCCCGCGGCCTCGACCGCTTCGAGCATGGTCTGGTCAGGCGAAACTTCGATGGTTGCGCCACTGCGCCCGAGGGTGAAGCTGAAGGCTTCGCCGCCGCTGCTTTGCTCGAGGAATCGCTCGAAATGCACGTGACTGTCGGTCCAGCCCAGGTCGCGGGCACAGGCCAGGGTGGCGTCGATCATGCTGTCCGGGCCGCAGGCATACACGTGACTGCCCAGCGGGCGATTGGCGAGGATCCGGCCGATGTCCATGCGCGCCTCGATGCCTTTGCGATACAAGTGGACCTGCGCGCCGTAGGTGGCCTGCAACTCTTTGCCGAGCTGAGCGTGTTCATCGCCGCGAACCGCGTAATGCAGTTCGAAGGGCACCTTGCTCAGGCGCAATTCCTCCAGCTGGGAGATCACCGGGGTGATACCGACGCCACCGGCAATGAACAGGTGCAGGCGGGCCTGCTTGATCAGCGCAAACAGATTGACCGGTGGCGTGACCTCGATCATGTCGCCTTCACGGACACTGTCGTGCAAGGCGATCGAGCCACCGCGACCGCTTTCCACCCGGCGCACGGCGATCTGATAGCTGCTGGTGTCATAGGGTGAACTCAGCAGCGAGTAGGGGTTGCGCAGCGTGTTGTTCGGGTTGGCGATGAGCACCACCACGTGGCTGCCACCGGAGAACGCCGGCAGGTGCGCGCCGGTCGGCGATACCAGGGTGAAGCGCTTGATTTCCGGGGTCACCGCTTCGATGCGGGCCACCCGCAGGTTCAAGGTCCCGTTGTTCTGGCTCATGTGTCGAGTTCCTCGGCTGGGGGCAGTTCGCCCGGTACTTCGGCATCGGCCTTGACCGCCTGGAAGGCCGCCAGGCGCCGGGAATAGTGGTCGCGCACCACCAGCGTCAGGTTGCAACCGGGGCAGTCGTAGATGCGTTGGGTCACGTTCTCGGTGTAGGTGTCGCAGTGCACGCACCAGACCCGTCGCACCAGCGTGCCGGAGTGCTCGCGAAGCACTTCGTCGCGATTGAGGTCGAAACGGGTGGCCACCTGCATGGCGCTGCCGAGGAAGCTTTCGGAACCGGCGAGGTAGAGGCGGGTGCCCATCGTGGCGTCGCCGAGCAGGTCATTGAGGTCGTCGATCAATGCCTGGTTGCTGGCGTACACCCGCAGTGGGTGACCTGGGTGCTGCTGCAATTGGGCGAGGTAGTCCTGGCCGGAAAATGACTCCTGGGCGTACAGCAAGGTCACGGGGCGATCCAGCCCTTCCATCTCGTCCAGCAAACGCAACATGGCGCGCCCGCCACTGCCTTGCCCGGCAATGATGTGCCGGATACCTCCCGGCAGAGGTTGCAACCGGTCGTAGACCGGCCGACTTTTGATCCCGGTGATCAACATTTCTTGTTATTCCTCCTGACTATCGGAGCCCGACGATGGTGGGTTGCAGATAGCAGGAGCACAGGGCGTGCCAATTGTTTAAGTTGCTGTTTTTATTGGTTTAAATGTTTTTAGATGGAAAAAGTGTAAGCAGAAATAACAATGATGTAGGCGTTTTTGCAGCGTTTTTTGGAGGGCTCTGGGGGAAACCTGTAGGAGCTGGCTTGCCAGCGAAGGCGGCCTTATAGCCGACCTAGTATTTGTTGATGGAGTACATATCCATTCCTGCGGTAACGGCCGCCTATGGTTTCGCCCTTCCGGCGAGTCCCTTTTGTCAAACGCCACAAAAGGAACCAAAAGGTCTTGCCCCACCATTCGGTGCCTCGCTAAGGCTCGGCATGCCCTCACTCCGGCATTGCTCCGTGGGCCCGCCGCCATCGGCCATCCATGGCCGAGGGCGGCTATCCCGGCATCCATGCCGGGATGCCCACTGCGCAACGCCTGCGTTCGGCCTCTGGAAATGGGGCGGGTAGATCAAAAGCTAAAGCCAAAGCCAAAGCCAAAGCCAAAGCCAAAGCAAAGCAAAGCCAGAGCCAGAACCAGAGCCAAGCTAATACCTGTGGGAGCGAGCCTGCTCGCGAAAAACCTGAGAGCACCGCGGGGTGTCGGGCTCCCAGCGTCATTGTTGACGATCATCGCCGGCAAGCTGAACTGGCCTAATTATTCCGGCCGCCTCGCTTTGGCTTTTGATTTTCTTGCCACCTCGAGAGGCCGGCGCGAGGCACCGAACGCCAGGGGCAGGAGCGGTTGGTTACTTGGGGCTTTTCCAAGTGACTCGCTGTAAAAGCGAAACCATAAGTGGCCGTTACCGCAGGAATGGATATGTACGCCAAAAAAACAGGGTCGCCACGCCCGCACCCTGCAATCAATCGCGCTGCAACTTGCGAATCAGCGTGCCGATATCAATGCCCAGATGCTGCGCAGCCTTGCGCTTGCTCCCGCACAGGTGCACGGCGCGGAGGATGACCTGGCGTTCGAAATGCTGAACCTGCAGCTTGAGGTTCTGCTCCGATTCTTGCGGTGCTTGATCCTGCACGACCGAGGTGGCCCGGGCGCGCACCGGTTCAAGCAGTTCAGCCGGCAAATGATGCTCCTGCGCTTCATCGTCGGCGAGCACGGCCAAACGTTCGAAAATGTTCACCAGCTCGCGAATGTTGCCGGGGAAGTCATAGCTCATCAGGCGCTTGCGAACGCCGGCGGACAGGCTCAGGGACGGTACGCGATCGCCATTGATACGGCTGAGCAGGATGTCGATGAGGAACGGCAAGTCATCGCGGTGCTGGCGCAGCGGCGGTATCTCCACCGGCAGCACAGCGAGACGGTAGTAAAGGTCGGCGCGAAACTCACCCATGTCCACCAGGTGACGCAAGTCCTTGTTGGTGGCGGCGATGACCTGGACCTGCACGGTTTTGCTCAGGGGCGAGCCTACCGACTGGATGGTGCTGTCTTCGAGAAATTTCAGCAGCTTGGCTTGTACATGCAGCGGGATCTCACCGATCTCGTCGAGGAACAAGGTGCCGCCCGACGCCGCTTCGATATAGCCTTGCTTGCCGCCCTGCAGCGCACCGGTAAAGGCGCCGCGCTCGTAGCCGAACATCTCGGACTCGAACAGGCTTTCCGGGATGCTCCCGCAATTGACGTGGATGAACGGCCGATCGCCCCAACCGGCCGCCCGATGGATGTGCCGGGCGATGGCGGTCTTGCCGACCCCCGGCTCACCCAGCAACAACAGGCGCGCACGCCGGCGGAAAGCACGCACACCGGTGTCGGCGATGCTCGACAGCTGCGGCGAAAGGTGCAGGGCATTGTCTTGGGGATCGCGCAGGCCTTGTGGCTCCAGCGGCCGGGTGTTGAGCGATGCGCGGCGCTGCGGCTGGCTGGCGTCGAAGTCTTTCTGGGTGAGCATCCTGAACGGTTTTTCGTAGGCGCCGGTGGGGATCGCGTGGGTGCTGCTGAGTAGCACCCGGCCTTCCCGGGAACGGGTCAACGCACTGTTGCCACCGCGGTTCAGCGCCGCCAGGAAGTCGTCGTAGTTCAACGCCGACCGCTGGAAAAAATCACTCTCCGACAAGCCCACGGCCTGCTGTTTCGACAGCCGGTTGACGCGCTCGGCGGCCAGGTTGATGAAACGCAGCCGGCCTTCACCGTCGGTGATGATCAGCGCTTCGCTGAAGCTGTCGAGCAAGGCATGCAAGGCGGGCGTTTCCAGCAAGGCGCCCAGCACTTCGCTGCTGACATTGACCGAAGAGCGCATGCCCATCTGCAAGGTGGGTGGCAGGTTGGAGTCTTTCATGGGTGCAACTCTTGGGGGGTACGAATGCCCTGGCTTTCACGAAACACCGCCACGCGCCAGGCCACGCCTTCACGAATCAGGATGCGCGAGCAATGCACGTTGAAGTTCAGGTCGCGCCCGTTCAGGTCCGGCAGGGGCAGGTTGTGCCAGGTACGTTCGGGCAAGGCAGTGTCCAACAGCAAACGGGCGATGCCGGCGCCATGGGTGATGCCGAAGGTGTCTTCGAAGGCTGCGTTGCGCCATTGCGGTTGCTGGTGTTCATCAATCACCAGCACCGCGTCGGGCACGGCGTCGAAGACTCGGCGCAAGGCATCGATGCGTTGCTCGGCATCGTGCTGCATGCGCAACTCCTGGCTGACATCACGAATGCTGCCCCACATGCGCAACAGTTGGCCATTGACGATGGTGGCCCTGACGTCGTTTTCCACGTAGGCCGGCGAGCCATCGTGGCGACGATCCACCGACAGTGCGCCGTCGACGTGAAACCCGGATTCGATCAGGCGCCGCACAAACTCTTCGTTGGCCGGGCTACGCGGCCAGTACAGGCGCACCGGTTGCTGGTTGAAGTCGACATCCGACGGCATCTCATACACCTCGGCCATGGCACGATTGCACAGGCGCCAGTGGGAGTCGTTTTCGAACACCTGGCGCACGATCTCATCCGGGGCATGGTTGATGTCCACTGCCTCGGCGAATTCGATGCACCAGTAGGCGACCTTGGCGCTCTGCAGCATCTGGCTCATCACTTCATTGGCGTTGTGCATTTCGCGCAGCCGGTGCCCCAGCGTACCGAGGGGAATTTTCAACAGGTGCAGGCGTGCCGGCTGTACGTTTCGCCACTCCAGCACACCGTTGGCAATCACATGCAGCAGCCCACCGTTGTGGCGAATCAGGGTCAGTTCGAGGCTGTGGATCAGTTCATCGGCGGGCGGGTTGGCAAACAGTGCCTGCACCGTGCGTAGCGACTCGACGCTCAATACCCGTTCGATCCGTTGATTGAGCAGTTCTTCGGGCGCATAGCCCAATTGGTCGCTCAGGCTGGACGACAAGCTGAGCAGTTGTCCGTCGGCGCCGACGGTACTGGTCAGGGGCTGGGCTTTGTTGACCAGCAAATTCAGGATATCCATGCGTGGATCGGCTCGATTCGGCTAATGGGACCTGGGCACACAGGGCCAGGGCAGTTTGGTAGGGGCATATCGCATGCCAACTCAAACGCCAGTGAACAGTGGCCTTGCCCAAGGCCGTTTTGAACAAGTGCTGCGTTATTGCAGCATAATCGGCAAATACACAGCTCGTTGGATGAGATCGATGGTCTTGCGCAGAACCTTGTAAGGAGCTGGCTTGTCGGGTCGCCGCAGCGCAGCGAAGGCGTCCGTCAGATCACCATCGCCATCAAGCCAGCACCTACAGGACCAAATCGATCTAAAAATTCCAGGCCACGCCCTGGGCGTTTTGCTAATCTGAAGTTGTAGGTGAAAACGCAGACTGATGCGCAAGCGGATAGCGAGGACGCGTGGGGCGCGTTCCGAAGGGTACACGGTTAGAAAGATCTCCGCGCTGAGATCCAGCCCTTATGCCGTGTGAAGCAGGACAGCGCTTATTGCTGTTGCTGTGAGAGTCCTGATAAACCTCGTAAGCCAGAGACCAGCGCTGGCCACCTACTTGGCTCTTTGAAGCCTGCCTTGTGCAGCTGAACATATGCAGCTAGCCAAGATCAAATGCCCCGACTTCGGGGCATTTGTTTGTCTGCCTGATTGCCATTGGCGCGATCTCAGGCCTTCACCCAACGCTGGCGACTCCAGCTGCTCAGCGTATCGACGGCAAACACCAACACCAGCATCGCCAGAATGACCGTGCTGGCTTGCGCTTCCTGAAACAGGCTGAGGCTGACATAGAGCATTTGACCCAGGCCGCCGGCACCGACGAAACCCAGCACGCTGGCCATGCGGATGTTGTTCTCCCAGCGGTACAGGATGTAGGCCAACAGTTGCGGCACGAGATTGGGCAGGGTGCCGTAGCAGAACGCCCACACGGCGTTACCGCCTTGCAGCCGGATGGCGTCGGCCGGTTCCGGCGGGGTGTTTTCCAGTGCTTCGGCGAACAACCGACCAAGCACGCCGGTGGTATGCAGTGCCAGTGCCAGGGTGCCGGCGTTCGGGCCGAGCCCGGCGGCCAGCACCATCAGCGCGGCCCACACCAGTTCCGGAATCGCGCGCAGGGCATTGAGCACCAGGCGGGAAATATTTTGCAGCGTCCAGCCGAAGCGTCCGGCTGCGGGCAATGCCAGCAGCAAACCGAGCACGGCGGCAAGCAAGGTGCCGAGGGCCGACATGGCAAGGGTTTCCACAGCGCCATGACCAATGGCTTGCAGATGCGCGGCGCTCAGGTCCGGGCTCAGGAAACGCTGTGCGTAGGCGCCCATCTGTGCCAAGTTGCCGCTGTCACCCAGTTCGCCCAGATCAATACCCAGGTAGATGAACGAAGCGATCACCGCCGCGCCGATACCGCCAACCAGCAGCAGGTTGATCAGGCGATTCATGCCAGCCTCCCACGCAGCAGGCGACTGAGCTGGTCGGCGAACAACACCAGAACAAGAAACGTCAGCAGCAGGCTGGCCACTTCACCGCCGGCGAACATGCGCAGTGACAAATCCATCTGCTGGCCGAGCCCACCGGCGCCGACGAAGCCCATCACCACCGAGGCGCGAATCGCGCATTCCCAGCGGTACACCGTGTACGAAATCAGCTCCGGTGCGACGTTGGGCAATATTCCATAACTGAACGCCGCCAGCCGACCGCTGCCGGTTTGCAGCAAGGCGTGGGCGGGGCGCTGGTCAACCGACTCGAATATTTCCGCGTAGACCTTGCCCAGCATGCCGCTGTAAGTGATGGCAATCGCCAGCACTCCTGCCGTCGGGCCTAACCCGACGGCGCGCACGAACAGCAAGGCCCATACGATTTCCGGAACGCTGCGCAGGAAGATCAGCACACTGCGCACTGGCCAGCGCAGCAACTGGCCCCAGTAACCCGGTTGCCCGGCCCGGTAAGCGGCGGACAGCGAGAGTGCGCGGCTGGCGAGCAGGCTGGCAGGGACAGCCAGCAGCAACGCGAGTGCCATTCCGGCCGTGGCGATGGCCAGGGTCTGCAAGGTGGCTTGCCACAGCAGTTCGAGGAACGTCCGGTCATGGGCAGGGGGCCAGAAAGCGGAGACGAAGCGGCCTATTTCACTCTGGCTGTCACTGGCCAGGAGCACGCCCAGGTCCAGTTCACTGAAATGAATGCCAGGCCACAACAGGGCGATCGCCAGCAGGCTGAGCAACAGGCGAGGGTGGGTGGCCGGGTCTCGGGTATCGCGCCTCAGCATCGGGGGATCTGCACAGCCAAGGGCGTCACGGCAATCGCTGGCGATTGCAGCTGTTCGTTGGCGTAGAGTCTGTCGAGCAACTCGCGATCGACTGCATCGGGCGCAAGGTCGAACAGGATCTGCCCGTCACGCAAGCCGATGATCCGCGAAAAATGCGCCAGGGCCAGCTCCACCGCGTGCAGGCTGGCGACCAGGGTGACGTCGTGCTTGCGTGCATGGCGGCACAGGACGCAAAGTGTGTGCGCAGCCAGGACCGGGTCCATCGCCGATACGGGCTCGTCGGCCAGCAATACCTCGGGCGCCTGGTACAACACCCGGGCAATGCCGACCCGCTGCAGTTGTCCGCCGGACAGCTGTTGGCACTGGGCAAATAGTTTATCGCCCAGGTCCAGCCGGGCCAATGCCGCGCGTGCTCCCGCAATATCCAGTGGATGCAGCAGGTTCAGCAAGCTTTTGCCCAATCCCCACTGGCCGAGCTTTCCGGCCAGCACCGCCGTGACCACCCGCTGACGCGGTGGCAAGGGAGGCGACTGATGAACCAGGCCGATGCGTGCACGCAGGTGCTGACGCTGGCGGGCAGACAACTGCCAGGCATTTTCGCCAAGCAATTGCAGCTCGCCGCTACTCGGTTTCAGGCCGGTGGCAAGTACGTGGAGCAGGCTCGACTTGCCCGCGCCGGACGGGCCGATGATGGCGACCTGTTCACCGGCTTCGATGTGCAGGTCCAGGCTACGCAGCGCCTGTACGCCATTGGCGTGGCTGAGGCTGACCCGGGTCAGGTGCAATGTCATTTGAGCAGGTCGGCGGCGCGTGCGGCTTCCTCGATGCCCTTGTAGTTCTCAGGCTTGGTCTCGATGAAACGACTGGCGGCCTGCAAGTCGAGGATGGCTTTCTGCTCGGGGTTCGCCGGATCGAGCGCGAGGAACGCGGCCTTGATCTTCGCCGCCAGCGCCGGGTCGAGGGTGCCGCGCACGGTCCAGTTGTAGTCGTAGTAAGCCGGCGTGGTGGCGAAGACCTTGACCTTGTCGGTGTCGACCTTGCCGGCCTTGACCAGTTTTTCCCAGACGCTGGCATTCAGGACACCGGCGTCGACCTTGCCCGCCTGGACCCAGGCCACGGTGGCGTCATGGGCGCCGGAGTAGCCCACGCGACTGAAGAAAGTTTCCGGCTTGATGCCGTCCTGCAGCATGAAATAACGCGGCATCAGGCTGCCGGAGGTCGAAGACACCGAGCCGAAGGCAAAGGTCTTGCCCTTGAGGTCGGCGAGGGATTTGACGTTCGGGTCGGCGGTGATGAACTTGCTGGTGAACTGCGCATCCTGCTCGCGCTGCACCAACGGTATGGCGTTTCCGGTTTTCAGCCGCGCCTGGACGAAGGTGAACCCGCCGAGCCAGGCCATGTCGATCCGATCGGTGGCCAGCGCCTCGACCACGGCCGGGTAGTCACTCACCGGCACGAACTCGACCTTCATGCCCAACTGCTGTTCCAGATAAGTGCCCAGGGGCTGGAACTTGCGCAGCAGTTCGGTGGGGGCTTCATCGGGAATGGCGCTGACCTTGAGGACGTCGGCGGCCTGTGCCAGCAGGGTGGTAAAACACAGGGACAAGCCGACAGCCAATGCCAGGGTGCGTTTGAGCATGAAAGTTCTCCGGTTCATTAGCGCAAGTATTTGCCAGCGCCGGACCCGCATGGATAACGGTCAGGCGCTTTTTGAGGGTAGACGACGTGCGGCGATTATAAGCGTTGCCGAGGCTTTGTCGCGCTCATGTCCTGCCGTTGATTCATTATTCGGCGGGGGGGCGACGTTACGTCACCGTTCGGTGGATACGAAGAGTCGGGTTCGCCCGATCATCCGCAAGGAGCTCGGGGTGAATGCGTATCGCAACGTATCCACCCTTCATCCAGCTACGTTGGCATACAAAAGCCGGGGTGGCGGGACACGCAGGCGATACATGGCGAGCGCGTAATGCAACGGCCGCACAACGGCTTTTACCTTGCGCTCACTGGAGAATCACCATGTCCCGAATCCCTACCCGCCATGCGGCAGGCCTGCTCGGCGTTGCCCTGATCACCGCGACTCTCGGCGCTTTCACCGGCCTTGCCCAGGCTCAGGAGTCAGGCCAGCCGCCGGCGAAAAACTGGCAGGCCGGCCTTTCGCGTACCGACCTGGTGCGCCGCGACCTCGATGTCGCCGGGCGCGAAGTCATTCAGGTGCGCGTGGACTTCGATGCGGGCGTGGTGTCGCCGAAACATTCGCACCCCGGCGTAGAGGTGGCCTACGTCATCGAGGGTACGTTCGAATATCAACTCGAAGGGCAACCGGCCGTGACGCTCAAGGCCGGTGACTCCCTGTACATTCCGGCAGGCACCGCCCATGTGGCCAAAAACATCGGCCAGGGCAAGGGGTCGGAACTGGCGACCTACATCGTCAAGAAAGACACGCCGCTGGTGGTGCTGGAGCAGTAAGCGCCCTTACTGCGACTCTGCCTGCCTGCGCCACGCGATCAGGCAGGCGACGACGATCAGCCCCAGCGCGACCAGGAAGGTCGTGCGCATGCCGCTGGCAATGGCCTGCGGCTGCGCGGTGCCGATATCGACCGCCTTGGAGGCCAGGGCAAACACGGCGCCCATCGCCGAGGCCCCGGTGACCAGGCCCAGGTTACGCGACAGGTTGAGCAGGCCGGACACCACACCGCGTTGTTCGGGCAGCACGCCGAGCATCACGGCGGTGTTGTTGGCAGTCTGGAACAGCGCATACCCCAAGGTGATAACGACCATGGACGCGAGGTAGCCGCCGACGCCCAGCGTTTCGGGCAGCACTGACAACAGGCAGCAGCCAAGCGCCATGCCCAGGAGCCCGGCGAGGGTCATGCCAGGGGCCCCGCAACGATCGACCAGGCGCCCGGCGGGCACACCGGTCAGCGCGGCGACCAGCGGCCCGACCGACAGCGCCAGGCCAATCGCCACCGCCGTCAACCGCAGCGTCTGCGCCAAGTAGAACGGCCCGACCAGCAACGTCGCCATCATCACGGTGGTCACCAGCAGGCTCATGGCCAGGCTGCCGCTGAGTCGGCTATTGCGCAACAGGGCCAGTAACACCGTGCCCAGCGAATCGAAACCCGTACGCCCGGTTTGCCGCGGGCGATCCTCGGGCAGGTAGCGTTGCGCGAACAGCCAGGTCAGTACGCCCAGGGGCACGCTGATAAAGAAAATCCAGCGCCAGCCGAACCCGCCGATCAGCACACCGCCGAGCGCCGGGCCTGTCGCGGTGCCCATGGCGGACATGCTCCCCAGCAGCCCCATGGCGCCACCGGATTTGTCCTTGGCTACCGTATCGCCGACGAACGCCAGGGTCAGCGCCATCATTACCGCTGCGCCCAGGCCTTGTAGCGCTCTGGCCGCGATCAGCAGGTCAAGATTGGGCGCCAGGCCGCACAACGCTGACGCCAGGGTGAACAAGCCAATGCCGGACAGCAGCAGGCGGCGCCGACCGACAAGGTCACCGAGGCGACCGACGCTGACAATCGAGAGGGTGATGGCCAGCAGGTAGGCGATGACCACCCACTGCACCTGTTGAAAGGATGCGCTGAATGCCTGAGCCAAAGAAGGCAGGCCGACATTGGCGATGCTGGTACCGAGGGACGACAACAACATCGCCAACGACAGGCTGGCCAGCGCGCCTTTCACCGAGCGTGTGGGTTGAGCTATTGCCGCGACTGCGGGTCCGTTATTCATGGTATTCCCCTGTTCTGGCCACTCCCGATCGGAGCTACCCGAAATCTACGCTGGGGCCTAACATGGCGGAAGGCGCACGGTTTGCACTTATTACGTGCATACAACGCCATATCAACCGACCCTGGGGCCACGCATGTCCACTCCCGATCTCAATCTGTTGATCACCCTCGATGTGCTGCTGGCGGAAGGCAGTGTTGCCCGCGCCGCCAAACGCCTGCGCCTGAGCCCCTCGGCGATGAGCAGGGCGCTGGCGCGGTTGCGCGAGACCACGGGCGATCCGCTGCTGGTCAGGGCCGGCCGGGGCCTGGTGCCTACGCCGCGGGCGCTGGAGTTGCGTGAGCGGGTCGCGCAGCTGGTGCAGGACGCTGAAGCGGTGCTACGCCCGGCCGAGCAACCCAACCTCCTGCGGGTGTCGCGCACTTTCACCTTGCGTAGCAGCGAAGGTTTTGTCGAAAACTTCGGTGCCGCACTGATCGCCCGCGTCGCCGAGCAGGCGCCGGGAATACGCCTGCGCTTCTTGCCCAAAATCGACAAGGACAGCACGGCATTGCGCGACGGCTCGGTCGATCTGGAAACCGGCGTGGTAGCCAATACCGCGAGCCCGGAACTGCGTACCCAAGGCTTGTTCCGCGATCGATGGGTCGGTGTGGTGCGCGCGGAGCATCCGCTGTGCGACGGCAAGCTATCGCCCGAGCGCTTTGTCGCGCACGCTCACATCAGCGTTTCACGGAGGGGGATGGACAAGGGGCCGATTGACGAAGCCCTGGGGGCGCTCGGTTTGCAGCGGAATATTGCAACCGAGGTCGGCGGTTTCTCGACCGCACTGGCGCTGGCCAGGGCGAGCGACCTGATCGCCACCGTGCCCGAGCGGCATACCGCCAATCTTAGGTCCGGCATGCACAGCTTCGTGCTGCCATTTTCGCTCCCGGAATTTACCCTGGCGATGATCTGGCATCCTCGACTGGATGCCGATCCAGTGCATCGATGGTTGCGTAGTTGCTTAAGGGATATTTGCGTTCCTTTTTAATATTAACCCGATTATTTATTTAGTTGATGTTAAAATAGTGGCCGTCTCATTATTGAAACTATTCTGCGTCGGCGTTTGTTTGATTGTAAGCGCTGGTCGGACTGATATAAAAAAATTGAATTTATAGTTTCGTATGCTGTACGGCGTAGCAATATGGATCCAGTTCATTTAATCAAGTATTTGATAAGGGCTCTCAGTTGCTCGCGGATGGCCAAGGGCTATCAATTTTAGCGCTTAGTTATTTACTGGGAATTAATAAGTCTTGTTATTATAAGAGCGGTGTAACTCTATGAATAATAAATAATTATTAATACTCTTCCGTGATTTCCTGTGCGTGAAAGTAACAGCAGGATTTGGCGACGAGTGGTGAAGAATTTTTGACGCTGGGCTTGTCAAAAAATAACTTCATAATAATCCACACGTTTCACAAATGTGATGCTAGTGTTCCACCTCCAATTAACCCGCACTTGTCTGTTTGTAGAGGACGTGCGTCATGCCAACTTTAAATCCTCGGGTTGCGATATTCGGTAATAGAGTTCCGAGCCTGAACCTTCCAGAGCTTGAACACTTTACCGATCTGGGCAGCTTGCTGGCTGCCGATGCATTTGATGTGGTGCTTCTGGACATGCCAGCCGCGTACGCCGGGAAAGTCCTTCGAAAATTGCGCTCGCTTCCCCCTTACCGCTACACGCTCATTTACTGCTGCCGGGATCAGGATGGCTGGTGCGAAGCCTTGGGCGATGGCGCGTGTCCTGTGGAAACCGGCGAAATAAAAAGGCTCTGGGGCGTGTGGCAGGAACGCTTCGGACTGTTCAGTCATGGCTCCGCACCGGAACGCTTCGAAAGTCGGGTGCTGTCCTGGCTGTGGTTGCGCGACGGTGCCCAGGTGGTCGCCCTGCGCGATCCGGAGGTGCCTCAGCACTATCGCTATCCACTGCTGGACGCCCTGGCAGATAGCGAGCAGGTCAACGCGTTTGTCTGGCTCAGCCTGATGGTGCAACAGGACTGGCTGGAAGAGGGGGTCCTGATCGACCGCGTCCGCCTGTGTTCCGATTGTGGTTCGGGGCGGCTCAATTACATTGATGTGTGCACCGAATGCCAGTCGATGGACATTGCTCGGCAACCGTCCTTGCACTGCTTTACCTGTGGGCATGTCGGAGCGCAGGAGTCATTTCTCAAGGACGGGGTGTTGCTGTGCCCCAACTGCCTGAATCGGCTGCGTCACATTGGCAGTGATTACGACCGTCCGATGGAGAACTATCGCTGTCGCTCATGCCAGGCGTTTTTCGTCGACGCCGAGGTGCAGGCGCGCTGCCTGGATTGCGGCCTGTCACACACGCCGGACAAGTTGCGCATACGCGAAGTCAGGGATTTCCGCCTGTCCGAGGCCGGGCGTTTCCGTTGCCGCCAGGAATTCAGTGAAAAGTCGGCACAGCATTTCGGCAAGCTCAATCTGCTGGGTGGCAAGGATTTCTATGATCTGCTGACTTGGCAAATGCAGATTGTGCGCCGCCATCCGGTGCCTGAGTTTTCCCTGATCGGTCTGCGCTTCGTCAACCTGGCCGGTACGTTGTCGCACCTGGGTGAACAACGCGGGCATGCCTTCATCGATAGCGTCGCCGATCGCTTGAAGGAGTCCGTCAGGGAAACGGATCGCTGCTCTCGCAGTACCGAAGAGTTCTTCTGGATCATGCTGCCCCATACCGACGAGAAGGGGCTGGATATCGTCAAGCAGCGCCTGGGCCGAATCGCCGAACTGTTCTCGGCGCCGGAGGTCAGCGACATTACCTTGCGCGTCATCAGCATCACCGCACCCCAGGATCTACTTGATCAGGAAGATGGCGAACTGTTACTGGCGCGCATGGCCGGTGAGCTGGGTGATACGCCATGAGCCCTTTCCTCGAGCAACTCTTGGACGCACTCAGTGCGCTCGCCGGGCCGGATGGAATGAGCCGACTGTTCTACATGCTTTTTCCGGCGTTCCTGATGTTTGAATTACCGATGATGATCATGGTGATGCTGGGCGTATTGCGCTGGTTCACCCGTCGACGTACCAGTGTGCCGAAGATCAGCGTCTATCGGCCGAAGGTCTCTTGCATCATTACCTGCTACAGCGAAGGCATGGACGTTCAGACCACGCTGTTGAGCCTGTGCGAACAGACCTATGACGGCCACATCGAGATGATTCCGGTGGTGGACGGCGCCACGGTAAACCAGGCGACGCTCAGCGCCGTTCGCAGTTTCAACGTGGACCCGCAGTTATACCCCAAGCGACATTTACGACCGATCGCCAAATGGCAGAGGGGCGGCAGGGTGTCGTCCCTGAACGCCGGCTTGTCGCTGGCCGGCGGTGAAATCGTGATGGCGCTCGATGGCGATACCTCCTTCGACAACAACATGGTTGCCTCCATCGTGCGGCATTTCGAGGACCCCGCTGTACCTGCGGTCGCCGGTAGCCTGCGGGTGCGCAATGTCTGGGGCTCGTGGGTGACAGCCATGCAGGCGCTGGAGTATCTGCTGTCGATCCACATGTCGAAGATCGGCCTGGCCGAATGGAACCTGGTCAATAACGTCTCCGGCGCCTTTGGCGCGTTCCGCCGCAGTTTCCTGGTGAAAATCGGTGGCTGGAACACTCACACCGCTGAAGACCTGGACCTGACGTTGCGCATCAAGAGCTACTTCAAGCGGCATGACCTGAGGATTCCATTCGAGCCCGAAGCGGTAGGACACACCGATGCACCGGCGACGCTCAGCCAGTTCCTGATGCAGCGCTTGCGTTGGGACGGCGACCTGTTTTTTCTCTACATCAGAAAGCACAACCGCAACATCAGCCCCCATTTATTGGGCTGGCGCACGTTCCTGATGATCCTGCTCACAGGCTTCTTCTTTCAGTTGGTGCTGCCGTTCGTCATCTTCATCTACACCTTGCTGGCCTTGTTCATCCTGCCGGGCAAGACGCTGTTGTTTCTGTTTGCGCTGATCTATGTGCTGTACCTGACGATCACCCTGCTGATGTTCATCGCCATGTTGGTGATGGTGTCCGACCGGCCACGACAGGACATGGTGCTGGGGTTGCTGGTGCCTTTCTTCCCGCTGTTCATGCTCCTGCTGCGGTGCTGGAGCGTCGTGGCCATGCTTAATGAGATCTTCCGTCGCGGCCATGAAGAAAGCTCAATGGCACCCTGGTGGGTGCTCAAGCGCGCCACGAGGTTCTGATATGCGCTCGCTATTGCTGGTCGTGACGCTGTGGATGCCCCCTGTTTTGCTGACGGTACACCCCATGACGCTTCAAGCGGCGCAAGCGCAAAAGTGGTCCCAGGCCAGCTATGTGTGGGACAGCGAGGCGTTGCTCGATCCCGGGCAGCGGGCGGTTGAACTGACGGCACTGCGCAAGGCCGGGATGGACAAGATCTACCTTGGCCTTACGGGCGCACAGATCAAGGACTTCGCCACCACGCGCCAACGCCTGGCGCAATTGCTGCAGGACGCGCCTGGCGAAGGCATACAAGTGAGCCTGTTGCTGGGCGATCCAGAGTGGTTGAAGCCAGAGGAACGCCATCAACTGACTGACCTGCTGGACAAATTCAAAGGGCTTTCATTCACCAGCCTGCACCTCGACCTGGAGGTCGAGCAATTGGGCGTGCCGGTGCCTGACCAGCGTTTGCAGGATTTGCTCGAGACCTTGCGCGTGGCTTCCCGAGAGAGCCCATGGCCAGTCGAGATTTCCAGCCATCATCGCTGGTTCGCTGCCGCCAAGCCCGGACACACCTGTGTGCCATGCGGGCTTCCCGACGCGGGTGTGCGTCAGGTCAGCCTGATGATTTATACCCGTAACCCGAAAAACAGCGCACGAATGGCAGAGCAGATCGCCCAGCGCTGGCCCGATCTGCAGTTTCGCCTCGCCCAAAGCACGGAGCCACAACTGGATGCCACGGAGTCCTGGGCCGGCGCGTCGACCGCGCAGTTGCAACACCAGAGCAATGCCTGGCGTGAACAACTGCAACCCCTGGGGATTGCCGGCATTGACTGGCAAGCCTGGCGAGACTTTCCAAAACGGTGAGCCGTCATGAAGATTCGTTTCGATAGTCGTAAAGAGTTGAGTCCAACTCAGGAACAGGGTTTGACCGTGCTCTACGCGCCGGGCAAACGCATGGCCTTCCGCGTGCGCTGGTATTTGATCCTGTTGTTGGTCGCCAGCCCGTTGATCTGGCTGGGGGCCAAGCTGGCCTACGGCATGTTGATGATCGACGCGCCGGCTCAGTTGCGCCTGCCGATTCTCGAGGTGCGCGCCCGGGATACCGGGCGTGTCGAGCAATTGTTCGTCAAAGCCGGTGATCAGGTCCGGACCGACCAGCCCTTGGTCAATCTCGACAACCCGGAATGGCGCGCCCGGTTATCGCAACTGTCGGCCATGCCGACCCAAACCCGACCTGCGCGCGATACCAGGTTGGGTGGCAGCGAACGGCAGTTGCTCAAGACCCGCATCGGCAGGGCGCAGGAGCGGGTGGGGGTGCTTGAAAGTCTGGTTGCCAGAGGGGCGGTGTCGCCTGGCGAGGTACTGTCGGCGAAGTCCGAGCTCGACAGTTTCAGGGCGGATCTGCTGGCGTTCGAGCGCCGTGAACAACTGGCCAACCAGGCGCCGCTAAGCGTCGAGCGCGATGTCATTCAACAGCAGGCCGAACAACAGTGGCTGAAAACCCGCCTGGCTGCGCTGCCGATCAACGCCGCGCAAAGCGGCCGGATTGCCGAGGTCTTGGTCAACCCCGGCGAAAACGTCGGCGCCGGTACGTTGCTGATGCGCATAGAGCGACTGGAAGACCCGCTGCTGTGGATTTACCTGGAACCGCTGAACATCAGCTACGCCGCCATTGGCCAGCCGCTGCGGGTGCGCATGCCGGATGGTGAGTGGTTGAGCGCCCATGTGGTCCAGGCAGTCGACAGCGCCGGGCGTACGCCGACAGTGTTGCGCGGGCCGTTCGCTGCCAGCGAAATGGGCTTGCAGGTCGCCGCCCGGTTTGATCATCCGCTGCCGCCGCGCTGGCGCATCGATCAATTGCCGTTGAATGTTCGCTTTCCCACGGACTGGCAAGGATTGCTCAGTGACAGCCGTGAGTTCATCGATCAATTAGGGGAGCTGATCGCAATGGATCGCAATCCCAACCCCAACACCCGCGTATCGGAGGCTCAATAATGATGACTGCTGAGCGAATCCTGGTCACCGGCGGCGCCGGTTTCATCGGCTCGCACCTTGTCGAAGCCCTGCTCGAACACGGTTACAGCGTTCGGGTCCTGGACGATCTTTCCACTGGCAAATTGTCCAACCTGCCCATTGATCGCTGCCATCTGACGCTGGTAGTGGGGGACGTCGCCGATGCGTCGACGGTCGCCCGGGCGATGAAGGACTGCACCGCCGTGGTCCATCTGGCGGCGGTGGCGTCGGTGCAGGCCTCGGTCGACGACCCGATCGCCACTCACCAAAGCAACTTCATCGGTACCCTGAATATTTGTGAAGCCATGCGCCAGGCGGGTGTAAGGCGAGTCGTCTACGCCTCCAGTGCGGCGATCTACGGCAACAATGGCGAAGGCACTGCGATCAGCGAAGACACGCCGAAAAATCCACTGACGCCTTATGCCGCCGACAAGCTGGCCAGCGAACATTTCCTGGATTTCTACCGACGCCAGCACGGACTGGAACCGGTCATCCTGCGCTTTTTCAATATTTATGGGCCGCGCCAGGATCCCTCGTCGCCGTACTCAGGTGTCATCAGTATTTTCAGCGAGCGGGCACAAAAAAAACTCCCCATCACGGTCTACGGTGATGGAGAGCAAACACGGGATTTCGTCTATGTCGATGACCTGGTCAAGATCCTGGTGCAGGCGGTCACTGAAGCCAAGCCGCGTATGGAACCGGTCAATGTCGGGTTTAACCGCTCCACCAGCGTCAACGATCTGGCGACGATGCTGAGCGAACTGCTGGGATGGCCGCTGGCGCTGACCTACGATGTGCCGCGATCGGGTGACATCAGGCATTCGCGTGCGGAAAACAGTCGTTTGCTGGCGAATTTTGCCCTGGGCAAGCCGACCTGTTTTGCCGAGGGCCTGGGTCAGCTTCTCAGAAGTATCGATGCCGGCGGGCGCTAGAGGCGGCTTCGGTCGCCGACAAATGCTCGGCCAGCACGTCGTTGAGAAAGCGGAACTGATCGTTGAGCCCGACCACTTCGTTGCTGAAGTGATGGCCGGCTGCCGGAATCAGCAGCGCTTCGAATTTTTCGTCAAACATCAGGGTCAATACTTTACGAGACTCGAAGGGTTGCGAGTAGTAGTTGTTACCGAACACCGGGAAGCTCACGGCCAGGGTGACGTGGTAGATCATGACGTGCGCTCCTCGGAAAGAAGGTACCAGCCGAATGCGCTCAACGTGAAGGCCGTCAGGGCCAGACAGGTCAGGAGATGGATCAGCATGGTTGGACCCTCCGCTACAGGGTTTGGTGTGGGGTTGGCGTTGATCCTACGCTGACGGTCGGTGGGCGGAAGGCAATCGTGGCGATGGTGAATATCGATGGGAGTGATGGTCGGATCCTGTAGATGTTCTCGATGGCCCCTTCGCGAGCAAGCCCGCTCCCACAGGGGTATGGGTCTGTGGGAGCGGGCTTGCTCGCGAAGGCGGCCTCAAGGTCACTATCGATTCTGAGCGGACAACGGCCGCCACCTATACTCAAACCAGGGGCTAATGAACGCCGGACCTCCCGTTCGGCGCACTTTTCAGGAAACCGCGATCTTGAACCTGCGTTCGCTGATCGTCGCCGTGCTGGTGGTGTTGGCGGGATGCGTCACGGCCCCGCCTGCCCCGGTGGAAGTGCCCCAGGTCATGATTTCCCCGAGCACCTGGCAGCAAGTGGACCGAGAGATCATTGCAGCATCGCAATCGGCCACCGATCAGGCAAAGATCTACGCGCGCGGGGCCATGGATTACTGGCGCACCCGCGTCTATCAGCTGACCGAAGAAAACTTCATACCCTGGTTCAGCAGTTATTGGACCCAGGAATGGCTGTCGATGAAAGTCAGTTGGTACTCCATCAGTTCCCAGGGCGAACAGGATGCGACGGCAAAACGCCTGGCGGCCTACCTGCTGGATAAGTACCAGGAAAAAGTGCTGGCCCCGGCGGCGCTCGAGGTCGACCCGGATGCGATTCTCACCCTGGCAGCGGCGTTCTACGTGGACATTGTCAAGGAAGAACTGCAGAAGATCTCCCAGCGCCATGGCGTGCCAATGGCCCAGCTCAATGGCCGCGTCCGGAAAATCCCCGCGATCGCCCTCGGACCGCCACCCGCCAGGGACGCCTCGCTGTTCCAGGTTGTGCACACTGAACAGTTGGCGACGTTGCCGGCCTACGCCGCGCTGGTCGACAAGGTCCACAAGGCCGGTGGCGACAAGGGCGTGGGCTCCACTGACACCGCCATGGCGCCGGTGGCCAAGCGCGCCAGTCAACGCATTGAGGCCGAGATGGCCCCGCGCGGGGCGGCCAGTGCGGTAGCGGCGGCAGCCGGGAAACTTGCCGGTGCGCTGATCTCCGTCGGCGTAGCGGGCGTTCGGGCGATCATCCAGGCCAACGACCGGCCAGACAGCGAAGCGTTGATTCGCAGCAGCCTGGGCAACACGTTCGACAAGGCCTGGACGAAGCTGCTGCAGAACCCGACGACCGGTGTCATGGCGAGCACCTTGTACATGGCCTCGCAGATCGAAGGGAGCCTGGCGCAGAGCGCCCAACCGTCGGTCGGTCCGGACGGCGGGGCTGTCGATTGGAGCCCGACCCAGTCGACTAACCAGCAGCTCAACCCATGACCCAAGGAGAACGCTCATGTCTTATGTCGATGGCTTTGTCATTGCCGTACCCACCGCCAACCGCGAAAAATTCAGGCAGCACGCCCAAATGGCCGCCGCCATTTTCATCGAGAACGGCGCGCTCAGCCTCGCCGAGTGCTGGGGCGACGACGTCCCGGACGGCAAGGTGACCTCGTTTCCCATGGCGGTAAAACTCAAGGAGGATGAAACCGTGGTGTTTTCCTGGATCGTCTGGCCGGACAAGGCCACCCGTGATGCCGGGATGGCGAAACTGATGACCGATCCGCGGGTACAACCGGACGTCAATCCCATGCCGTTCGATGGTCAAAGGATGATTTTCGGCGGGTTTGAAATGATCGTGCAGGCTTGAGCCGACATCGTCGGATCACTCCGCTGTCGGGGTGATCCGGCAACTCTTGCGGTTACGGATTTCGAGATCGCTCGGTCGCTCGCGGATGAACTCGAAACGCGGCTCGCCTTCGCTGTAATGCACCAGCCAGCCCCATTCCAGCTCCATTTCGTCCTGGCCGGGCTGAGGCGGCGCGGCCCACCAAGGTTCCTTGCTGAGGATCTGGCGCATACTCCCCTCCGGTTGATTCGCTTGCATCAACTATAACTTGCATGCCGGCAGACGCCAGAAACGAGAGACCAGGCATGAATGACGACACCCATGAACCGTTCAAACGGCTGTTTTTCGCCTTGGACTGCGCGCCCGCACTGCGTAAGGCCATCGGCCAATGGCGCGGCGCCTTGCACCTGCGCAGCGGGCGTCCGGTGCCGGTGGAGAATTTTCACCTGACCCTGAAGTTTCTCGGGGCGGTGGAGATCGCGCAGATTGCCGACCTCTGCAGCGCTGCCGCGTCGGTGCGCACGCCGGGGGAACGCCTGACGGTGGAGCTGGATCGCCTGGATGTCTGGCGCAGGGCAGGGGCCCTGGTGCTGGCGCCCGAGCAGGCGTCGCCGGCGTTGTTGCGGCTGGTGTATGACCTGGAGCAAGCCCTTTTGCCGTTCGGCCTGGAAGATGCGCCCCGGGAATTTCGCCCGCATTTGACCCTGGCGCGTGACTATCGGGCGCCGGTGCCGGAGTCCGCCACACCGGCGGAATTCATCCTGCGGGCTGATCGCTTCACCTTGTTCGAGTCGCATAAGGGTCGCTATCGGGCGTTGGCCGAATGGCCGTTGGGCGGTGCCTGAGCCAAAACAAAAAAAGGCGCCCGAGGGCGCCAAACTTCACCTTAACCGAGGAGCCAGGTGAGGGATGCAGCGGTGGTAAGGCGCTGCATGAATGCAAAAAGTAAGAGCGCCACCGATCAAATGTGGGAGCGGGCTTGCTCGCGAAGCGGTGTATCAGGCACTAATGATGTCGACTGACACTACGTCTTCGCGAGCAAGCCCGCTCCCACATTGCCCGGTGGTGGCGCATAAATATCACTTACCCAACTTCACCTTGGTCCAACCCCGGGTCATGATCCGCTGCACCGCAATCGGCTGGTCAGGTATGGCATACAAGGTCGCCATCACCGCTTCGGGCGGGTACGAACCCGGTTCGTTGCGAATTGCCTCGTCCACCAACGGCGTCGCCGCCGAGTTCGCATTGCTGTAGCCGATGTTGTTGGTGATCTCGGCGATGATGTCCGGGCGCATCAGGAAGTTCATGAACTGGTAGGCGTTGTCGACGTTGGCGGCATCGCGCGGGATGGCGACCATGTCGTAGAAACTGCCGGCGCCTTCCTTCGGGATGCTGTAGTCGATCTTCACCTTGTCCCCGGCTTCCTCGGCGCGGGCCTTGGCCTGCAGCACGTCGCCGGAGTAACCGACGGCGACGCAGATGTTGCCGTTGGCCAGGTCCGAGATGTACTTGGAGGAATGGAAATACGCCACCGACGGGCGGATTTTCATGAACAGCGCTTCGGCTTCGGCGATGTGCGCCTTGTCCTGATCGTTCACCGGGTAGCCCAGGTAGTGCAGGGCGGCCGGGATCATCTCGGTGGGCGAATCGAGGAAACTGATGCCGCAGGCTTTGAGCTTTTCGGCGTTTTCCGGTTTGAACAGCAGGTCCCAGGAGTTGGTCGGGGCGTTGGCGCCGAGCACTTCCTTGACCTTCTGCGGGTTGAAGCCAATCCCGATCGAACCCCACATGTACGGGAAGGCGTGGGCGTTGCCCGGGTCGCTGGCGGAGGCGTTTTTCAGCAGCACCGGATTGAGGTTCTTCCAGTTCGGCAGCTTCGACTTGTCCAGTTCCTGGTAGACCCCGGCCTTGATCTGCTTGGCCAGGAAGCTGTTGGACGGCACGACCAGGTCGTAGCCGGACTTGCCCGCCAGCAGGCGGGCTTCCAGGGTTTCGTTGCTGTCGAACACATCGTAGGTCACACGGATGCCGGTCTCGTCTTCGAACTTCTTGACCGTATCCGGGGCAATGTAATCCGACCAGTTATAGACGCGCAGAACCTTGTCATTGGCCTGGGCGCCCGAGGCGATTGCGCCCAATAAGGACAGTGTCAGCAGAGTCCTGCCAAACATTTTCATCGGTACAACTCCATTCTTTTTATTCAAACGCAAAGACTGTGAAACGCGACGGCACTAGGCCGTCGCTTCTACCATTTGCTTTTTCGGTTGCTGCCAGGATTCGCTCGCCGTCTGGTCCATGGCTTCCTGGATCGCGCGTTTACGGTTGGCTTCGGCACGGCGGCTGAAGTACCAGACCATGAAGGTCACGATCGATACAGCCAACAGGATCAGGCTGGCCACGGCGTTGATTTCCGGTTTCACGCCCAGGCGCACCGCCGAGAACACTTCCATCGGCAGGGTGGTGGAACCCGGGCCCGAGACGAAGCTCGCCAGTACCAGGTCATCCAGCGACAGGGCGAACGACATCATCCCGCCGGCTGCCAGGGATGGCGCGATCATCGGGATGGTGATCAGGAAAAACACCTTGAATGGCTTCGCACCCAGGTCCATGGCCGCTTCCTCGATGGACAGGTCCAGCTCGCGAAGGCGGGCGGAGACTACCACTGCAACGTAGGCGGCACAAAACGTGGTGTGGGCGATCCAGATCGTCACGATGCCACGCTCCATCGGCCAGCCGATCAACTGCGCCATGGCCACGAACAGCAACAACAGCGACAGGCCGGTGATCACTTCCGGCATCACCAGCGGTGCGGTCACCAGGCCGCCGAACAGCGTGCGGCCCTTGAAGCGGGTGACGCGAGTCAGCACGAACGCGGCCAGCGTGCCCAATGCGACGGCGGCAATCGCCGTGTAGCAGGCGATTTCCAGCGAGCGCACCACCGAGCCCATCAGTTGCGAGTTGTCGAGCAGGCCGGCGTACCACTTGAACGACCAGCCGCCCCACACCGTCACCAGCTTCGAGGCGTTGAACGAGTAGATCACCAGGATCAGCATCGGCAAGTAGATAAACGACAGGCCGAAAATCAGCATGAACTTTGAAAATCCGAAGCGTTTCATCCCCGTGCCTCCATCTCTTTGGCTTGACTGCGGTTGAACAGCAGGATCGGCACAATCAGGATCAACAGCATCACCACCGCCAGGGCGGATGCCACCGGCCAGTCGCGGTTGTTGAAGAACTCCTGCCACAGCACGCGGCCGATCATCAGGGTCTCCGGACCGCCGAGCAGTTCAGGAATCACGAACTCACCCACCACCGGAATGAACACCAGCATGCAGCCGGCAATGATGCCGTTCTTGGCCAGCGGCACGGTGATTTTCCAGAAGTTGTTGAAGGCGCTCGAACCCAGGTCCGACGCCGCTTCCAGCAAGCTTTGATCGTGCTTCACCAGGTTGGCGTACAGCGGCAGGATCATGAACGGCAGGTACGCATACACCACGCCGATGTACACGGCGGTGTTGGTGTTGAGGATCTCGATCGGGTGCGAGGTCAGGCCGGTCCACATCAGGAAGCCGTTGAGCAAGCCATTGTTGCTGAGGATGCCCATCCAGGCGTAAACGCGGATCAGGATCGCGGTCCAGGTCGGCATCATGATCAACAGCAACAGGACGTTTTGCGCTTCCTTGCTCGCCTTGGTGATCGCATAGGCCATCGGGAAACCGATCACCAGGCACGCCATTGTGCTGAACAGCGCGACCTTCAACGAACCCAGGTAAGCCGACAGGTACAACTCGTCTTCGCCCAGCAAGGTGTAGTTGCCGATGTTGAGCAGCAGGTTGAATTTCTGCTCGGCGTAGGTGTAGATCTCCGAGTAGGGCGGAATGGCCAGGGCCGCTTCCGAGAAGCTGATCTTCATCACCAGGAAGAACGGCAACAGGAAGAACAGGCACAGCCACAGGAACGGAATGCCGATGACCAGTTTTCGTCCGCTGGGCACCAGGCGCAGCAATTGCTGATTGAAGGTTCTCATGCGCGCAGTACCACGCCGCTGTCGTCTTCCCACCACACGTAGACCTGATCGTCCCAGGTCGGACGTGCACCGCGGCGTTCGGCGTTGGCCATGAACGATTGCACGACCTTGCCGCCCGGCAGCTTGACGTAGAACACCGAGTGTCCGCCAAGGTAGGCGATGTCATGCACCTTGCCGCTGGACCAGTTGTAGCGGGTGTCCGGCTTGGTGGTGCTGACCAGCAGTTTTTCCGGGCGGATGGCGTAGGTGATCGACTTGTCCTGCACCGACGTACTGACGCCGTGGCCAACGTAGATCTTCTGCTCCAGGTCCGCGCTGTGAATGATCGCGTGGCCTTCCAGGTCTTCCACCACGGTGCCGTCGAAGGCGTTCACGTTGCCGATGAACTCGCAGACCATGCGGCTGACCGGCGCTTCATAGATGTCGACCGGGCTGCCGATCTGGGCGATCCAGCCCAGGTGCATGATCGCGATGCGCTGGGCCATGGTCATGGCTTCTTCCTGGTCGTGGGTCACCATCACGCAGGTCACGCCGACGCGCTCGATGATTTCCACCAGCTCCAGCTGCATTTGCGAGCGCAGCTTTTTATCCAGCGCACCCATCGGTTCGTCGAGCAACAGCAGCTTCGGGCGCTTGGCCAGGGAGCGGGCCAACGCCACACGCTGGCGCTGGCCGCCGGACAACTGATGGGGTTTGCGCTTGGCGTACTGGGTCATGTGCACCAGGCGCAGCATCTCTTCCACGCGGGCGTCGATTTCCGCGGCGGGCAAACGGTCCTGCTTGAGGCCGAAGGCGATGTTCTGCGCCACCGTCATGTGCGGGAACAGCGCGTAGGACTGGAACATCATGTTGATCGGCCGCTCGTAGGGCGGCATGTCGGTGATGTCGACGCCGTCGAGCAAAATCCGGCCTTCGGTCGGGCGTTCGAAGCCGGCGAGCATGCGCAGCAGCGTCGATTTGCCGGAACCGGAACCACCGAGCAGGGCAAAGATTTCGCCCTGGTGGATCTCCAGTGACACATCGTCCACTGCGGTGGTCTCGTCGAACTTCTTGGTGACGCGGTCGACTTTCACCAACACCTTTTTCGGTGCCTGGTGACCTTCAAGAGCCTTCCTGTAGATGCTGGAGGCGTTTGCCATGTGAAACTCCCAACAGGTTTCAGTCGTCGGGCCAACGCGGCCTGACTTAATAGTTGATTGCAAACCCTTGCAGTAAGGCGCCAATCAGGACGCGGTCTCTGTAGGAGCGGGCTTGCCAGCGAAGGGCCTCTTCGCTGGCAAGCCAGCTCCTACAAGGTATTGCGCGTGCCTGACGGGCACTCCACTCGGGCTTATTCGGCGCCGCCGTCCTGGCTGCCTGGTAGTGCTTGTTGTTATTGCAGTGTGTTGTTGTCGCGGGTCACGGATGCGCGCAAACGCACCCGCCAGACCCACGGGGGCAGTAAATGGTTTGATCGTTCATGACGTCAGCGCGGATTACGCAGCGCCGCCCGTTGCCGGCACGCATCGCCAAACGCCTGGAAAATCTTCAGGTACGGCGGGTTGTCCAGCACCTGCCATTCCGGGTGCCATTGCACGCCGAGGGCAAACGCCTGGCTGTTCTCCACCGAGACCGCTTCGATCAAGCCATCGGGCGCGAGCGCTTCGGCGCGCAGGCCGGGAGCGAGGCGGTCGATGCCCTGGCTGTGAATCGAATTGACTTGGAACACCGGCGGCAGATCCAGCGCCTGGAACACACCGCCTGGCTGCACATCGACGGCATGTGCCGGTGCGTATTGCACCGCCAGGTCCGGATGGTTGGCCTCGCGATGATCGAGGAAGCCGGGGAGTTCATGGACCTTCTGATGCAGGCTGCCACCGAACGCCACGTTCATCTCCTGGAAGCCGCGGCAGATGCCGAGCACCGGAACGCCCGCGGCGATGGCCGCGCGAATCAGGGGAAGGGTGGTGCGATCCCGCTGGGGATCGTGTTCCGTGCCGGGAGCGCTGTCGGGGCCTTGATAGTGGAAGGGCTCCACATTCGATGGCGAGCCGGTCAGCAACAGACCATCGAGCTGCGGCAGCAGGTCCTCGATTTCGGTCAGTTCGCCCAGGGAAGGAATGACAACAGGTAGCCCCAATGCCGCAACGCTGACAGCACGCAGATACTTGTCGCCGCTGACATGGTAGGGGTGCAGGCCAATCTGTTTGACGCATGCAGTAACGCCGATCAATGGCTTGAATGCCATTTTTATCACCTCGAAGTTTCACACTTGAACGAGCTTTTCCGGAGCTTAGCCTTGTTGATTTTAATTAACAACTCTCATGTAAAAAATTCTAAACGCCACACGTCTGAAGCTGAGGATTTATGCGTGTTCCCGGGATGATCTGGCACTCTCGTGCCTCTGAGAGGCCCGAAAATAAACGTTGAAAGGCCAAGTGTTCGCTATTGACTTCACTTTGCCTTTCGGATTGACTGGCTACGTGAAAGGGCGGTGAACATAATAATTAACAGTAAAAAATAGGTGCATCATGTCGGTCCCTCTGCGTACCGTTCAACTCAACGAAGCAAACGCATTCCTTAAGAAATATCCTGAGGTTTTGTACGTCGACCTTCTGATTGCGGATATGAACGGTGTGGTGCGCGGTAAGCGCATCGAACGCACCAGTCTTCATAAGGTTTACGAGAAAGGCATCAACCTGCCGGCGTCCCTGTTTGCCCTCGACATCAATGGCTCCACGGTGGAAAGCACCGGCCTGGGTCTGGACATCGGCGACTCCGACCGGATCTGCTACCCGATCCCCGGCACCCTGAGCATCGAGCCCTGGCAGAAGCGCCCAACCGCGCAATTGCTGATGACCATGCACGAACTCGAAGGCCAGCCGTTCTTCGCCGACCCGCGGGAAGTGCTGGCCAATGTGGTGCGCAAGTTCGACGACATGGGCCTGACCATCTGCGCCGCGTTCGAACTGGAGTTCTACTTGATCGACCAGGACAACGTGAACGGTCGTCCGCAGTCGCCGCGTTCGCCGGTGTCCGGCAAGCGTCCGATGTCGACCCAGGTGTACCTGATCGACGACCTCGACGAGTACGTTGACTGCCTGCAGGACATCCTCGAAGGCGCGAAAGAGCAGGGCATCCCGGCTGACGCCATCGTCAAGGAAAGCGCCCCGGCGCAATTCGAAGTCAACCTGCATCACGTGGCCGACCCTATAAAGGCCTGCGACTACGCCGTCCTGCTCAAGCGCCTGGTGAAGAACATCGCCTACGACCACGAGATGGACACCACCTTCATGGCCAAGCCGTATCCGGGCCAGGCGGGTAACGGTCTGCACGTGCACATTTCGATTCTCGACAAAGAAGGCAACAACATCTTTGCCAGCGAGGATCCCGAGCAGAACGCCGCGTTGCGACACGCGATCGGCGGTGTGCTCGAGACCCTGCCGGCGCAGATGGCGTTCCTCTGCCCGAACGTCAACTCCTACCGTCGTTTTGGCGCGCAGTTCTACGTGCCGAACTCGCCGAGCTGGGGCATCGACAACCGTACCGTGGCGGTCCGCGTGCCAACCGGTTCACCGGATGCCGTGCGCATCGAACACCGCGTGGCCGGTGCCGATGCCAACCCGTACCTGTTGATGGCCTCGGTATTGGCCGGTGTGCACCACGGCCTGACCAACCAGGTCGAGCCAGGCGCCCCGGTGGAAGGCAACAGCTACGAGCAGAACGAGCAGAGCCTGCCGAACAACCTGCGCGATGCCCTGCGCGAGCTGGACGACAGCGAAGTCATGGCGCGCTACATCGACCCGATGTACATCGACGTGTTCGTGGCGTGCAAGGAAAGCGAGCTGGCCGAGTTCGAGAACTCCATCTCCGACCTTGAATACAACTGGTACTTGCATACCGTCTGATTAGTCGGTTCAACACAATCAAATGTGGGAGCGGGCTTGCTCGCGAAAGCGGAGTGTCAGGTGACATCAATATTGGATGTGCCGGCGCTTTCGCGAGCAAGCCCGCTCCCACAGGGATCGTATTGCAAATTTGAATTGGCGGGCGTCGGTCCGACGATCACTCAATTTCCTGCGTCGAGTCACAACCATGACAATTACTCGCAGCGACTGGGAGCAACGCTTCCAGTCCCTCACCCTCGAAGGTCGCGCATTCATTGACGGCCAATACTGCGCAGCCGCCAGCGGTGCGACGTTCGAATGCATCAGCCCGGTGGACGGTCGTTTCCTGGCGAACGTCGCCAGCACCGACGAAGCCGATGCCAATGCAGCAGTCGCGGTGGCGCGACGCGCCTTCGAATCCGGCGTCTGGTCCGGGCTGGCCCCGGCCGAGCGCAAGCGCATCCTGATCCGCTTCGCCGACCTGATCCTGGCCAACCAGGAAGAACTGGCGCTGCTCGAAACCCTCGACATGGGCAAGCCGATCGGCGATTCCCTGGCCATCGACATCCCGGCGACCGCCAACGCGATCCGCTGGACCGCCGAAGCCATCGACAAGATCTACGATGAAGTCGCCGCCACGCCCCACGATCAACTGGGTCTGGTGACCCGCGAAGCGGCCGGCGTGGTCGCGGCCATCGTGCCGTGGAACTTCCCGCTGATCATGGCCAGCTGGAAATTCGCCCCGGCCCTGGCGATGGGCAACTCGTTCATCCTCAAGCCTTCGGAAAAGTCGCCACTGACGGCTATTCGTATCGCGCAACTGGCGCTGGATGCGGGCATACCCAAAGGCGTGTTCAACGTACTGCCGGGCTTCGGCCACACCGTGGGCAAGGCGCTGGCGCTGCACATGGACGTCGACGTGCTGGCCTTCACCGGTTCCACGGCGATTGCCAAGCAACTGATGATCTACGCCGGGCAAAGCAACATGAAACGCGTCTGGGCTGAAGCCGGTGGCAAGAGCGCCAACGTGGTGTTCGCTGATGCCCCGGACTTGCGCGCCGCCGCACAGGCCGCCGCCGGCGCCATTGCCTTCAACCAGGGCGAAGTCTGCACCGCCGGCTCGCGTTTGCTGGTGGAACGTTCGATCCGCGACCAGTTCATCCCGCTGCTGGTCGAGGCCCTGCAAGGCTGGAAGCCGGGGCACGCGCTCGATCCGGCGACCACCGTCGGCGCGGTCGTGGACCTGCGTCAACTGGACAACGTGCTGCGCTACATCGACATCGGCAAGGAGCAGGGCGCCCGGTTGATCGCCGGCGGCAGCCGCACTCTCGAGGACACCGGCGGCCTGTATGTGGAGCCGGCGATTTTCGACGGCGTAACCAACGCCATGACCATCGCCCAGGAAGAAATCTTCGGCCCGGTGCTGTCGGTGATCACCTTTGACAGCACTGAAGAAGCCTTGGCGATTGCCAACGACAGCATCTACGGCCTGGCCGCCGGCGTGTGGACCAGCAACCTGAGCAAGGCCCACACCTTCGCCCGTGGCTTGCGTGCCGGCAGTATCTGGGTCAACCAGTATGACGGCGGCGACATGACCGCGCCGTTTGGCGGCTTCAAGCAGTCGGGCAATGGCCGGGACAAATCGCTGCACGCGTTCGACAAGTACACCGAGCTCAAAGCGACCTGGATCAAGCTCTAATAACAATAAAGCGGCGGTCGCCGGCGTTGTGCGGCGGCCATCGGAGAAGTCTATGAAACAAGCACATGTAAACAGCTACTACGCGGCCACCCGCAACTTCACCGGCGATTTCCCGGTGCTGGAAGGCGCGGTGGATTGCGACGTCTGCGTGATCGGCGCCGGCTATACCGGCCTGTCCTCTGCACTGTTCCTCGCCGAAGCGGGCTACAGCGTCACTGTGCTCGAAGCGGCCAAAGTCGGCTTCGGCGCCAGCGGTCGCAACGGTGGCCAACTGGTCAATTCCTACAGCCGTGACGTCGACGTCATCGAAGAGCGTTATGGCGACAAGACCGCCGAAGTCCTTGGCAGCATGATCTTCGAAGGCGCCGACATCATTCGTCAGCGCATACAGCACTACGATATCCAGTGCGACTACCGTCCGGGCGGCATCTTCGCCGCGATGAACAAGAAGCAGCTCAAGGGCCTGGCCGAACAGAAGAAGGGCTGGGAGCGCTACGGCAACAAGAACCTGACGATGCTCGGCAAGGATGACATCAGGCGCGAAGTCGGTTCCGAGGCTTACGTTGGCGGCCTGCTGGACATGCAAGGCGGGCACATTCACCCGCTGAACCTGGCATTGGGCGAGGCTTCGGCGATCATCGGCCTGGGCGGCAAGATCTACGAGCAATCGGCGGCGGTGGAAATCACCTACGGCGAACCGATCACCGTGCGCACCGCCAAAGGCGTGGTCAAGGCCAAGTACCTGCTGATCGCCGGTAACGCCTACCTGCCGCAGGGCCTGGACAACCGCGTGACCAGCAAGAGCATGCCCTGCGGTTCGCAGATCGTCGTCACCGAGCCGTTGTCGGAGAAGCAGGCGCGCAGCCTGATCAAGAACAACTACTGCGTCGAAGACTGCAACTACCTGCTCGACTACTACCGCCTGACCGCCGACAACCGCCTGCTCTACGGTGGCGGCGTGGTCTACGGCGCGCGCGAGCCGGACGACATCGAACAACTGATCCGCCCGAAAATCCTCAAGACCTTCCCGCAGTTGAAGGACGTGAAGATCGACTACCGCTGGACCGGCAACTTCCTGCTGACCATGTCGCGCATGCCGCAGTTCGGCCGTATCGAGAAGAACGCCTACTACATGCAAGGCTACAGCGGCCACGGCGTCACCTGCTCGCACCTGGCGGGCAAGCTGATCTCGGAAATGATCCGCGGCGATGCCGAGCGCTTCGACGCCTTCGCCTCGCTGCCGCACATGCCGATGATCGGCGGGCGCACCTTCTCGGCGCCGTTGACTGCCTTGGGCGCGGTGTACTACTCGCTGCGTGATCGTTTCGGGATCTAAGATTTACCTCACCGGCAGCCATCCCGATCAGGTGCTGCCGGCCTTTTGTATTCAGAAAAACCCCTGTCCCCCGTGGGAGCGGGCTTGCTCGCGAAAGCGGCGTATCAGTCACCGATGATGTTACCTGACTCACCGCTTTCGCGAGCAAGCCCGCTCCCACAGGGGGTACGGCGTCATGGCAGACGGCTGTTTTTTTCCACCGTTTATCGAACCTGCTGAGCAACACCCACAAACGTGATTTAATAGCCGCCTTTCACGTTTCCGGGACCGGAAAACGGCGCGATCCACGCCTGCTCTCCACCCCCATTACCCTTGCGTACCAAGCACATAAGGCTGTCATGGACACGGGCTCACGACTCAAATTAGTACGCGAAAGCTACAAGCTGTCCCAGCGCGAGCTGGCCCGGCGTAGCGGCGTCACCAATGCCACCATTTCCCTGATCGAACAGAATCGCGTCAGTCCTTCCGTCAGCTCGCTGAAAAAGCTGCTCGAAGGCATCCCCATGTCCCTGGCCGACTTCTTCACCTTCGACCAGCCGCCGCGTGAGCATCAATACGTCTTCCGCGCCAACGAGCAGCCCGACCTCGGCCGCCACGGCCTGCGCCTGTTGCTGATCGGCGCCTCCGTGCCAAGCCGGCAGATGCGTCTGTTGCGCGAACAGTACGCGCCAGGTGCCAGCTCCGGAGAGGAGCCGATCGTGCATTCGGAAGGCGAGGAGTGCGGTCTGGTCACCCGTGGCACCGTCGAGCTGACGGTGGATGGGCAGATCAGCGTGCTCAATGCCGGGGACGGCTATTACTTTCCGACGACCTTACCGCACAAGTTTCGCAATATCGGCCAGGATGAGGCGGAAATCATCAGCGCGAACACGCCGGCGAACTTCTGATAACAGCGTGGCGTGATCCGGCGTTACGTCGGCGCAACAACCGTGGTGCTTGAAAAAAACCGATGCCCGCACAGGCATCGGTTTTTTTATTTGGCCTTCCAGTGCCCACCGCCAGACTCACAATCAATCCTGGCCTGAGCGATGTGCTCGGCGCCGTAGTAATACGTCGTGACCTGGGCATTGTCGGGGATGTTGACCGACTGACTGTTCTTGTCCTTGCTGGTGGAATGAGGATTGGCCAGGGATTCCTGGGTCAGCGTGGCGGTGCAGGTGGCTTGATAATGATCTGCACAATGTTCGACTTTCTTCTTGGTGCTGGTCAGCATGTCCTTGCTTTCGTTGCTGCATGACCAGTCGATGGAATTGACTGGCATGCCTTCGTATTCATAACAACTATGACTTTCGACCACGGGGACGGAAGCGCTTTGGGATCGGGTCAGCACGTCGCAACCTTCGGCGAATGCCAGGGCAGGGCAGAGGCCAGCGAGCAAAAGCAGCAGTCTACTGTTCATCGGGATTTCCTCTCCAATGGCGCCTTGTTTGAACCAGGATCAGCGCTGATAGAGTTTCGAAACCCCGATGTGGCCCGTGGTTCCATGCATTTGGCTCGTTTATGCAGCGTTAACGCGTAGCCCCGGCCTTATTGTCTGGCCTGTGCTGGATCCGGGTGGTGGGTGATGTGCTTGGGCCCTGCCAGCGCCCACAGGATCAATCCGATCAGCGGCACAAACACGATCACCACCATCCACACGCCTTTGCTGCTCGCTTTGCCTGCGCTTTTGCGCACCCGGTTGATGGCCCACAACTCGATCAACAGAAGAACGGCTGCCAATACAATCCACGTCGTTTCGATCTGCATGTAGTCACCTCCTGATAGTCTTTCAGTTAGGTGGGCAGTTGTGCGCAGGGTTCATTTAATTTGCGGTTGACGAAACAGGCACCTCACCCCCCCCTCGACTTGTCGATCAGGAGGACTGAGCCTGGCGGGACTACCGCCACTTCGCAGTGCGTCGGTGGTTAGCGGCCTCACCATAAAGGGAAATGTCCTGCAGGTTTTGCAGATCAGAATCTAACGTTCGTCGGATGTCAGCTGGCTATCAGCGCTTTTGCCTGCCCGTTCCATCACGGCTGCTAAGCTTCGTCGTTGCAGCACCCGAGCCTGCCCTGGGCTCACGTTGCGTTCGCAACCACGGAGTTCCACCTCTATTCCTGTCGGCAATCTGCACGGAGGCAGGCGATGGTGTTCAAGCGCATGGTGGATTCGAGCGCGGCGCGGGTTCCCGTGCCGCTCGATCCTGAAGAGATGGAGCGAGTACTGGCATTGCTGCTGGCAAGTCCCTTGTTCGCCAAGTCCCGGCGCATGGGCAGTCTGTTGCGCTTTCTGGCCGAGCACGACTTGCAACCCTCCAATACCCCCCTCACCGAACACGCCATCGGCATCGCGGTGTTCCGGCGTGATCCGGCGGTGTACTGCACCGGCGATGACCCGGTGGTGCGGGTGCAGGTGGGGCGGCTACGGCGCAAGCTTGCGGCGCACTACGCCAGCAACGGTCAGCACGACCCGGTGCGCCTGAGCATACCGGCCGGCTGTTATCGCCTTGCTTATCAGCGATTGCAGCCCAAGGCCATCGTCACCCGCCATCCGGTTTTGCAGATCCAGCCGTTCACCTGCATTACCCGTGACGGCGATGACTTCGCCCGGGGCTTGTGCGAGGAGCTGAGTTGTCGCTTGTTCGAGTCGTTCGAGCAGGCGCAGACCGGGGCTAATCATGTGTTGATGAAGGTGCCGCGCAGCAGCGTCAAGACAGCCGATGGCGGACGCGTCGGGCGCTACAGCTATTGCCTGGAGGGCAGCGTGCGGGTCGAGCCTGCGCGGGTGCGGGCGTCGTTGCGCCTGGTGGATGTGGCGCAGGGGCGGATTCGCTGGTCGGCGCAGTTCGATCGCACCCAGCCTTATGGCATCGCCACCCAGGAGGACCTGGCGCAATCGATCTGCCTGTCCCTGACGGGCTACTTTGCCAAAGGCACCATTGACGAATGAAAGGGGCAACCCTGGGGTTGCCCCGGTGCGCAGGGGTTACACGGTTTTCCATTGACCGCCTTCATAAAGGCGACCGGCGGTGTTTTCGAACGTCAGGTCGATTTCGATCGCCTTGGAGCGTGAGGTACTGAACATGGTACTGGTCTGCACATTCTGTTCGAACCATACGAGGATGGTTTCGACGGGGGTCAGTACGGTTTTACCGGTGACTACCTGATCCACCGCCACATAGATCGGCGTGCTGACCTGATTGCCATCGATGCCGGTGGACAGCTGGTTGATCCCCGGATGGATCGGCGCGTACTCGTTCACAAAGGTCATGGAAACGTCCGGGCCGCCCGTGATCGCCGGGCTCAGCAGGCCGTGTTCATCGAGTGTCGAGGTTTGCCCAAGACCGATATTGACGATGTTGGTCGAGACTTTGACCTGGATGTTTTCCTTGAACACGTTGGAAGCGAACATCTGGTACAACGGCGTCCAGCTGAATTCGTTATTGCTCAGGTAAGCGACATAGGACTGCCAGACCACGTTGTAGTCGGCGGTGCCGACTTTCTTGGCAAAGCACAGCTTGTAGCCAGACTTCTTGAGCAGGGTCAGGTCGCCGGGGGCGATTTCGATGGTGACGGTTTTCTGCGCCGCCGCCAGGGCGGACCTCAATACCCTGCCGTAATCCGCCGACTTCAGTTGCGTTGCACCCATGATCGACTTGACGGCTTCTTGCACCTCATCGTGCAGCTGCTGGCGTTGTTGGCTGACAGCGTTTGATTGGCTCATGGCGTCCCTCTTCCTTGGTGGTGTGTTGGGCAATCGATGGCTGGCAGGCAGTCAACCGGGGCCATCCATCGAGAGCTTCACTCTAGGTTCAGGCGGTGCACTGGCTAAGTGTCTTGGCGTTACAGGCGGGTAACGGGGGGGTATCAAGCGCGGTTCGGTTCAGGCGGGGGGGTCGCTCGCGAAAGGCCTGACGTTCGACGTCAGGGCCTTGTCGCGAGCAAACGTCCAGGATCGTGACTACAGGCTGGCGGCGAGTTTCCCACCCGACAACCGACGCTTGTAGGCACTGTCGCGGTTGGCCAGCCACCAGTACAACGGTGACGTGATCACCAGGCCCACCAACCAGGACAGGTCCGCGCCATTGATGTGCTCGGAAATCGGTCCGACGTACAGCGGTGTGTTCATGAACGGAATCTGCACCACGATGCCGATCGCGTAGGCCAGCAGCGCCTGCGGGTTGTAGCGCCCGTAGATGCCGCCATCGACGTGGAAGATCGAGTCGATGTCGTACTTGCCCTTGTGGATGGCGTAGAAGTCGATCAGGTTGATCGCCGTCCACGGCACCAGGACCACCAGCAGGACCAGCACCATGTCGACGAAGTGGCCGATGAAGTCAGCGGAGGCACCGACGGCGGCAAAGCAGCAGGCACCGAGCACGATCACCGAGAGCACGGCGCGGCTCTTGGCGGTGGGGATCCAGCGGTAGGCGAAGGTCTGCACCAGGGTGATCAGCGACAACACGGCGCCGTAGAGGTTGAGGGCGTTGTGGCTGATGACGCTGAGCAGGAACAGCACCAGCATCAGCGGGCCAATGGAACCGGTGGCGAGCTTGACCGCTTCCATGGTGTCCATGCCGACAGGCGTGGCCAGTACGGCGACGGCGCCGAAGATGAACGACAGGCTGGAACCGAGCACGGTGCCCAGGTAGGTGGTCCAGAAGGTCGCCGCCACGGGCACGTCGGCCGGCAGGTAGCGCGAATAGTCGGACACGTAGGGCGCGAAGGCGATTTGCCAGAGCGCGGCCAGGGACACTGTCGCCAGCCAGCCGGAGATGTTGAAGCTGCCGCGGGTGAGGAAGTCGCCGGTCTGCACGTGGGTCAGGATGTAGGCGAAACCCAGCACGATGCCGATGCCCAGCACCCAGGTGCCAATACGGTTGAGCACGTGGATGAAGCGATAGCCGATGATGCCGATGATGCCCGAACCCAGGGCACCGATGACGATGCCCACGGGCACCGGCACGCTGTCGACCACGCCGTGCAGGGATTTGCCCGCCAGCACGATGTTGGAGGCGAAGAAACCGATGTACATCACGCCGGCGATCAGCACCACCAGCAGTGCACCGAGGGAGCCGAACTGGGCTCGGCTCTGGATCATCTGGGGGATGCCCATCTGCGGGCCCTGGGCCGAGTGCAGCGCCATCAGCACGCCGCCGACCAGATGGCCAACGAGGATGGCGACGATGCCCCAGACCAGGTTCAGGTGAAACATCTGCACGCCGAGGGCGCCGGTGACGATGGGCAAGGGCGCGATGTTGCCACCGAACCACAGGGTGAACAGGTCGCGGGTCTTGCCATGACGATCTTGCGGCGGCACGTAGCCGATCGTGTGTTTCTCGATGAGCGGGGCGCTCGTTGTTGCAGTGGTTACCATGACGAACTCCAAGGCAAAGTGAGTACGTGGACGTACTTCGGTGAGCGTCGCGCGAACGACGCTTTTCTTGTTGGAGCGATCATGTGCAATGGATCGGGATAGATAAATTAGTAAGTTTGTTGCTTCAAACCTTAAAAAATATATGCCGCGCCGGCGGTCGCCTCCGGTATGTTCAGCCTTGACCGCAGGCCTGCACCAAACCCTTGTGTGCACTGCCGATCCCTTGACCCTGATGTTCTGTTTCCCGGAGGTTCCCATGGCCGCCTACAACCTGCGCCAGCTCAGGTATTTCGTCACCACGGCCGACTGCGGCAGCGTGGCGGAGGCCTCGCGCAAGCTCTACATCGCGCAGCCCTCGGTGTCGACGGCAATCAAGCACCTGGAAGAGAGTTTTGGCGTGCAACTGTTCATCCGCCATCACGCCCAGGGGGTGTCGCTGACGCCGAGCGGTTCGCGGTTCTACCGCAAGGCCCAGGAGCTGCTGCGGGTCGCCCATGAGTTCGAGCAGAATGCCCTGGCGGACAATGACGTGGTGGCGGGACAGATCGACATCGGCTGTTTTGAAACCGTGGCACCGCTGTACCTGCCACGCCTGATCGCCGGGTTCAAGCTGCGCTGGCCCGGGGTGGAAATCCGCATTCGCGATGGCGAGCAGCAGGAGCTGGTGCAGGCGCTGACCGCCGGCAGCATCGACATGGCCATGGTTTACGAACATGACCTGGACAGCACCATCGAGACCGTGGCGCTGATGCCGGCCCAGCAACCCTACGCCTTGCTGCCCGCCGACCATCGCTTCGCCCAGCAGGCGAAAGTCTCGCTGCATGACCTGGTGCTGGAGCCGATGATTTTGCTCGACGTGGTGCCCAGCCGGACCTACTTCGTGAGCATTTTCGAAGAGCGCGGGTTGACGCCGAACATCGTGTTCAGCTCGCCTTCGATCGAGATGGTGCGCGGGATGGTCGGGCGGGGTTTCGGCTTTTCGATCCTGGTGACCAAACCGTTCTCCGAATACACCTATGACGGGCAAAAAGTCGTGTGCGTGCCGCTGGCCGAAAACGTCACCGGCTCCGGGTTGTCCGCGGCGTGGTTGCGTAGGGCACAGCTGACCAAGCCGGTGCAGCTGTTCGTCGATTACTGCCAGGAAGAACTGGCCCGACTCTATACCTGAGTCGGGCCAGGGATCAGTTGCTGATGGCCAGCAGCATCCGTTGCAGCATGGCGTCGCAACCGTGCAGTTGTTCCAGGCTGACGAACTCATCGGGTTTATGGCCTTGCTCCATGCTGCCCGGGCCGCATACCACCGTTGGAATTCCCGCTGCATCGAACAGGCCGCCCTCGGTACCGAACGCCACCGTGCCGAAGTCCCGGGAGCCGGAAAACGCAGCGATCAACTCCGCCGCTTCGCTGCGGGCATCGGTGGCCAGGCCGGGGTACGCCGACAATTCACTGAAACGAATGTCGCTGTGCTCACTCACGGCGCGCATGCGTGGCAACAGATGCTGTTCGGCATAGGCCTGCAGTTCCTGTGCAACCCGTTGCGGGTCGTGGGAGGGCAGGGCGCGAACCTCGAAGTCGAAGCGGCAGTCGGCCGGGACGATATTCAAAGCCTTGCCGCCGCCAATCACCCCGGTCTGCACGGTGGAGAACGGCGGATCGAAACGCGCGTCATGCTGCTCCGGTGCCTTGAGCCGTTGGCCGATGCGCCCCAGTTCAGCGATCAGCTCGGCCGCGTATTCGATGGCATTGACCCCGAGCGGAGCATAGGCCGAATGGCAGGCGTGCCCCTGGATGTCACAGCGCATCGCCAGCTTGCCCTTGTGGCCCAGCACCGGTTTGAGTTCGGTGGGTTCGCCAATGATGCACAGCAGCGGTTTGACCGGTCGTTGCTCAAGGGCCTTGAGCAGCGAGCGCACGCCCAGGCAGCCGACTTCCTCATCGTAAGACAGGGCGATATGCACCGGCAGGCGCAACGACGCCTGCACCAGCGCGGGCACCAGGGCGAGCACGCAGGCGATGTAGCCCTTCATGTCCGCCGTGCCGCGACCGTACAGCTTCCCTTCGCGCTCGGTGAGCTGGAACGGCACGACGGTCCACGCCTGACCGTCGACAGGCACCACGTCGGTGTGCCCCGAGAGCACGATGCCCGGCCGGTCCGCCGGGCCGATCGTGGCGAACAGGTTGGCTTTGCTGCGCTCCGGGTTGTAGACCAGCTGGCACGGCACATCGAAGCCTGCGAGGTAGTCGCGGACACACTCGATCAGTTGCAGGTTGGATTCGCGGCTGGTGGTGTCGAACGCCACCAGCGTTGCGAGCAAATCGCGGCTGGCGCTCATCGATCGTCTCCGGCGACGCCGTAGCCAGGGGACCGGTCGGGCGCCAGGGCGCGGTCGATGTAGTCCTGGACCTGCGGACGGTAGGCCTGCCAAAGTTTTTGCAGCTGGCCAATCGGGTCCTCATCGGCCCAGTCGACCCGCAGGTTGACGATCGGCCAGGTCAACTCGCCGACCACCATTACTGCGGCCGAATGCACCGGCCCGGCTTCGCCACCGGCCGCCACGCCACCTTGCATCGCCGCCAGCAAACGGTCGGCCAGTTGGCCTTCGGCCTGTTCGAAGGCGCGGACCATGGTCTCGATCACCACAGGGCTTGCGAGCATGTTGCCGGCCGCCACGCATTGCTCGCCGGACACCGCGTTATGGTTGCCCAGGGTTTGCGCACCGCTGAAATGCGCGGTGCGACCGAGGTGGTCGATGGCGGTGATCTGCCGGTACTGGCTGTAGCCATTGCGGGTCAGCACCTTGTCCAGGGCCTCGGCAGGTGTAAGGCCTTGCTCCATCAGGGCCAAGGTTTCCGGGCCCAGGGAGGGCAGGGTGATGTTTTGCGTCGAGACGGCACCCACACCGGGCAATAACCAGGGGCAGCGGGCGCCCACGGCAATGCTCGAGGAGCTGATGGCGATGCCGAACTGACCGGTGTCGGGGCAGCGGGCGGCGATGGAAAAGGTCATGGGCCTGCTCCTTATTCGGGAATTACCGCAATCACATCAATCTCCATCAGCCACTGCGGCTGACCCAATGCCGTCACCACCAGCCCGGTGGAAATCGGGAACACGCCTTTGAGCCACTTGCCCACTTCCTGGTACACCGGTTCGCGGTAACGCGGGTCGATCAGGTAGGTGGTGGTCTTGACGATGTGGCTCAGGTCGCTGCCGGCTTCTTCCAACAGTTGCTTGACGTTGCGCATGGCCTGCTCGGTCTGCGCCCGCGGATCGCCCAGGCCGACCAGGTTGCCCTCGAAATCGGTGCCGACCTGGCCGCGCACATACACGGTGTTGCCGGCGCGGACGGCCTGGCACAGGTCGTTGTCCAGGCTCTGGTTCGGGTAGGTTTCCTTGGTGTTGAACATGCGGATGCGAGTGTGGGTAGGCGTAGTCATTTGAAACTCCTGGAATATGGGGGGCGGCGCGGTTCACGCGCCGAGCGGTTATCAAGCGCTGACAGTGGTCTTGTGATCGGCCGGGTTGCTATCGGCCTCGCGTTGGGCGGCGTCGCGGTACTCAAGGTAGGTCCGCTGGATGGCAATGTGATCGGCCACGTACTTGGCGTCGTGCCACACGCCCCAGATGAACGACGAACCACGACGGGACTGCCACGGCAGGCCGAGGAAATACACGCCAGCCTCGCTGGACACCCCGCGCTGATGCCGGGGCTTGCCGTTGTCGTCGAAGGCGTCAACCTTCAGCCAGCTGTAGTCCACGGCAAAGCCGGTAGCCCAGATGATCGACGTCACACCGGCCTTGGCCAGGTCGAGCTCAAGGATCGGATGGGTGACGCAGTCCGGCTCCGGGAAGGTATGGCGCGCTTCGGGTTCTTCCGGCAGGTCCAGGCCATTGCGTTCGATGTAGGCATCGGCGGCGTCGAGCAGGGCCAGGTAGTTTTCATCGCCCCGGGCCAGGTTCTCCGCCAGGTTCGCCTGGAAAGTCGCCACGCTGCCGTTGAACGACTGGGTCAGGCCCACCAGCACCATGCCGGCATGGGCCAGGCCACGGAAGTCCACGGTGCGGCCACCCTGGGCGCCACTGACGGCGATGGTCACGTGTTCGCGGCCGGGTTTCATCGCGGCCTGGTCCCACTCGCCCAGCACCCCCAGCCACCAGCAGAAATCACGGTTGCGATAGGCGCGGGGCGGACGATCGTGGGCGCCCACCGACAGGTAAACCTGCTTGCCGGAGCGCTGCAATTCATCGGCGATCTGCACGCCCGAGGAACCTGCGCCCACCACCAGCACGGCACCCTCGGGCAATTGCCCGGGATTGCGGTAGTCGGCGGAATGGATCTGCAGCAACTGTGCATCCTTGGGGGCGATCGGCGGGATCACCGGACGCTGGAACGGACCCGTGGCAGCCACCACTCGGCTGGCCTCGATCACGCCCTGGGAGGTCTCGACGGTGAAGCCTGGGCGACCGACGTTGCGCTCGACCTTCTTCACTTCCACCCCGGTGCGGATCGGCGCCTTGAACTTGCGGGCGTAGGCTTCGAAGTAATCGGCCACGCGCTCCTTGGGGGCAAAACCATCGGGGCTGATGTCGTCGAATTCCAGGCCGGGAAAACGGTCGTGCCAGGCCGGACCATTAGCCACCAGCGAATCCCAGCGGCCGGTGCGCCAGCGCTCGGCAATACGATTGCGCTCCAGCACCAGATGCGGCACGCCGAGCTTGCTCAGGTGTTCACTCATGGCTACGCCGGCCTGGCCGGCGCCGACAATCAAGGTATCTATTATTGTTTTTTCAATGGTCATCTGCTTGCCCTTCGAAGTTGGTTAACGGTCGGTGTCGACCTGCCATTTCCTGGGCTCAAGACTAGGGATCAGCCTGATGTCGGTAAAATATTATTAAGCTGGCATTTGAGTATAAATAATTGATGCAGTGGGTTTTGACCGGGTGGATCGGAGGGGAGGGTGCAGTCCGGTCGGAGCAGAAAAACGAAGACTGGCGCCCGACAAAATGTCCATTTCCACGGGTTTCTTGTAGGGCGTTTCCGTAAATAAGTACGAAATTTCCCAAAGTTAAGGACAGGGGTGGAATGTGAGAGTGAGATACTTCATTGTTGTTGTAGGAGAACAGACATAGTTCCCGTGCGTATATTGTTGTACTTATTTAGACATGGAATTCACAGGCTGTAGTGGAGGAACTTTCTACTCTGTTGGCTAGAGTTTCGAGTTCCTGTCGCTACAGGTTTTAGCGATGGCAGTGGCCGTCGCAAAATAATCGGGAGGTGTTATGTCTTCAAGCAGTTTTCAAAACGAAGTGCCGAAGGCGCGGGTCAATATCAAGCTCGACCTGCATACCGGCGGTGCGCAGAAAAAAGTCGAACTACCACTGAAGCTGATGGTGATGGGGGACTACAGCAATGGCCAGGAGCAGCGTCCCTTATCAGCCCGAAGCAAAGTCTCGATCAACAAAAACAACTTCGATAGCGTATTGGCGGAGTTTTCTCCTCTCTTGAAAGTGGCCGTGGAAAATACCTTGGTCGATGATGGCGGCGACACCTCGGTCGAGCTGAATTTCCAGCGCATGAAGGACTTCGAGCCGGAGCAGGTAGCACGGCAAATCCCGCATCTGCGTGCACTATTGGCCATGCGCAACCTGTTGCGCGACCTCAAGTCTAACCTGCTGGACAATGCCACCTTTCGTCATGAACTGGAACGCATTCTCAAGGACGATGCGCTGAGTGACGAACTGCGCGCTGAGTTGGCCGCATTGGCGCCGCCAGAAAATCGTTAATCCACTTCGGTTCGTTTAAAGGGAAGTTACCTTCATGTCCATCGAAAGTTCTAACGTGCAATCGCGCGGCGCTACAGTGTTGTCCGAAGAAAGTAAAGGTGTATATGGCGCGCTGTTCGGAAAGATCAATCTCAGTCCGGTCTCCATACTAAGTAGTATCGAAGTGTTTCAGAATACCGAGGCGCTGTCCGAAGTGTCTGCTGATGAGCGAGTGACTGCGGCAGTCAGTGTTTTTCTCAAACTGCTCGGACAGTCTTCACAGAAGGTTGAGCGCCTGGATAAAGTCCTGCTCGATGATCACATTGCCTCACTGGATGCGCAAATCAGTCGGCAACTTGATGCCGTAATGCACCACCCGGATTTCCAGCGCGTCGAGTCAACCTGGCGCGGGGTCAAATCGCTGATCGACCAGACCGATTTCCGCCAGAACGTGCGCATCGAATTGCTGGATATCAGCAAGGATCATCTGGTCCAGGATTTCGACGATGCACCGGAAATAGCTCAAAGCGGCCTCTACGTGCATACCTATACCCAGGAGTATGACACGCCGGGCGGCGAGCCGATTGCCGCGGCTATCTCCAACTACGAGTTCGGTCGCAGTCCTCAGGACATCGCCCTGTTGCGCAACATTTCCAAAGTCGCCGCAGCTGCGCACATGCCATTTATCGGCACCGTCGGCCCGGCCTTCTTCGGCAAGCAGTCGATGGAAGAAGTGGCCGCGATCAAGGACATCGGCAACTATTTTGACCGCGCCGAATACCTGAAATGGAAGGCGTTCCGCGACAGTGACGACGCCCGTTACATCGGCCTGGTCATGCCCCGTGTCCTCGGACGCCTGCCCTATGGCCCAGACACCGTCCCGGTGCGCAGCTTCAACTACATCGAGAGCGTCAAGGGCCCCGACCACGACAAGTACCTGTGGACCAGCGCCTCGTTCGCCTTTGCCGCCAACATGGTCAAGAGTTTCATTGCCAATGGCTGGTGCGTGCAGATCCGCGGGCCGCAGTCGGGCGGTGCAGTCACTGAATTACCTATCCACCTGTACGACCTGGGCACCGGCAACCAGGTGAAGATTCCTTCGGAAGTCATGATCCCTGAAACCCGCGAATTCGAGTTCGCCGACCTCGGTTTCATCCCGCTGTCGTATTACAAGAACCGCGACTACGCATGCTTCTTTTCGGCCAACTCGACTCAGAAAGCGGCCCTCTATGACACTGCCGATGCGACCGCCAACAGCCGGATCAATTCGCGCCTGCCCTACATTTTCCTGCTATCGCGCATTGCCCATTACCTCAAGCTGATCCAGCGCGAAAACATCGGCACCACCAAGGACCGGCGCTTGCTGGAACTTGAGCTGAACAAGTGGATCGGCGGACTGGTCACCGAAATGACCGACCCGGGCGACGACCTGCAGGCCTCGCATCCGCTGCGTGATGCCAAGGTGACCGTGGAAGACATAGAGGACAACCCGGGCTTCTTCCGCGTCAAGCTGTATGCCGTGCCGCACTTCCAGGTCGAAGGCATGGACGTCAATCTTTCGCTGGTGTCGCAGATGCCCAAGCGCAAGGCCGATGGCGCTCGCGGGGAATCCAGGTCTTGAAAATCGACCGTCCCGTATGGTCTGCGGGGGCACTCCTGTGCCCCCAGCAGTTCCAGCAACAGGCGCGATGGGAAGCCTGGACCAACGAACGCCTGGCTCATTTGTCACTGGTGCATCCCTGGGGTGTAGGGGCAGTGGCGTTTGACCAGGAGACCCTGCGCCTGGGCAAGCTCAAGGCCACAAGGTTGTGCCTGCGCATGCCCGATGGCACCTTGATCGATACTGATGAGGTGGATCGTCTGCCCTCGGCCCTGGAATTGACCGAGCTGCTTTCCAGTGACGTGCAGGATGCCACGGTGGTATTGGCCTTGCCGCTGGAGCAGGCCAATGGCAACAACTGCCTGCTCGATGACGGCAAGGTCGAGCGACCCACGCGCTATCGCCAGGACTGGCGCAAAGTGCAGGACGTGTACGAAAGCGAGGTGCAGCAGATCGGCGTGCTGGAACACGTGCTGAGCCTGCGTTTTGCCCACGACGATAACGCCGATTACCTGACCTGTCCGATCGTGCGCCTGATACGGGACGGGCAGGGTGCATGGGGGCTGGATGGCGCTTATGTGCCACCGCTGCTCGACTTCGCGGCACACCCGGGGTTGCTGGCGCAGCTGGATAATTTGCTGATCCAGTTGGCCGCCAAGCGTCAACGGCTGATGGGCATGCGTCGTGAAAGTAACCAGCGCATGGCCGATTTTGCCGTGGCCGATGTGTCGTTGTTTTGGCTGCTCAATGCCTTGAACACCTACCAGCCGATCCTGGCAGATATCAAGGCGCACCCGGCACGACATCCCGAGCCGGTATATCGGGAACTGGCAAAGTTGGCCGGCGGCCTGCTGACCTTTTCCCTGGAACACGATATCGAGCAGATTCCGGCTTATCGACATGAGCAGCTGGAAAGCGTTTTTCCCCCACTGTTGCGTCTGATCTCCACCTTGCTTGAGGCCAGCCTGCCTTCGCGGGTCATTGCCCTTGAGATGGAGGAGAACGGCGCCAACCGCTGGAAGGTCAGCCTCAATGATCCACGTCTGTGCGAGCGCGAAGGCGCTGATTTTTATCTGTCGGTGCGTTGCCGCTTGCCGGCGGCACAGGTGCAGAGCCAGTTCCCGCGCTTGTGCAAGATCGGCACGCCGGACGATGTCGATCACTTGATCAACGCCGCGCTCGACGGAGTGCCGTTGCAGTCGCTCAGCCATGTACCGGCAGCCATTCCGCTGCGACTGGAGAACCAGTATTTCGCCCTGGATCTCGACCACGCCAAGGGGCAGGCGGTGCTGGCTGCAGGGGTCTGCGCCTTCTACGTCCCGAGCACACTGGCCGAGGTGAAACTTGAACTGTTTGCGGTGTTGCGCACATGAACCTGAATGCCTCAAGAAAAACCACCGCAATGGCGGTGGATATCGACGCGTTGCTGCAGGACAGCTACCTGCTGGTGGTAGAACTGTGCAAGGGCGCATCGACGCACGATGGCCCGACGTTGAAGGACCTTTGCGTAAAGCAGGTCGAACATGTTCGCCAGATGCTCGAGCATGCCGGTCTGAGCCCGCGCAGCATCGATCACATCAGCCATGCCCAGTGCGCCTTGCTCGATGAAACCGTACTGCGTGTCGATAAGCAGGCTCGCGACGCCTGGACGAAAGAACCCTTGCAAGCGAAGTTCTTCAGCCGTCACCAGGCGGGCGAGTTCCTGTATGAAGACATGCGCGAAGTCTTGCGCGAGCCCGCCCCTGATCCACTGGTGCTGACGGTGTTCCATCGGGTGCTGATGCTCGGCTTCCAGGGGCGTTACCACGATGCCGAAGATCCTGAGCGCGAACAGTTGCTGAGCGCGTTCCAAGTGCAAGTCGCCCCCTTGGCACTCAGCCAGACCCTGGCGACGAAGAAGACATTCGGACAGGGACTGCGCATTGCGCTATGGCCGCGTTCGCCACTGGCTCATGGTCTGCTTGTGGGTCTGCTGTTTGTCGGTTGCTGGTGGGGGCTTGACCACCTGTTGGCCAATCTCCTCAGCTCGGTTTTGCCCGGTGAGGCTTGAGGTGGGACCGATGACGCCGACACTGATGCGCGGTCTCTGGTTATGGGCGGGTGCGCTCTTACTGGTGTTGCTGATTGTCTTTCCGTTGACCTGGAGCCTGCGCGCCATGGCCGTTCTGGTCGTTGTGTGCGTCGTGGGTGTAGCCTGGAACCGGATTGGGCGCCGGGCAACGTCAATGCGCGCATCATTGACCCTGGCCGAGAATACCTCGCTGCCCCCGGCCGCCTACCGTCAACCGGTCGTCCTGGTTTGTGGCGATGGCCTGACGGGATTGTTCGGCGCGACGCCGGTGGAACAACTGGCATTGCGCACAACCCGTCACGGTTGCTATTTGCGGGTGCCCGGGCTTGAGCAGTTGCCTGCGGTCACCGCCAGTCTGATGACGCTGCGTCCTGAATGGAGTGGGCAGCTCAGCGTCATGTTCATCGTCAACCCGGCTGAACACGCCGACACCGCCGTGCTGGCTGGACAGGCGCGAGCACTGCGCTATCAGGTCGGCCTCATTCGAAAGGGCGGCGTTGCGTTGCCGCTATTGTTGACGAGCTATGTGCAAGTCTCGGCCGCAGAAGGCCCCTGGTTCAGTTGGGAGGCCGGTGAAGTCAGCCCCAGGGTGCGCGAGGCCGGAACCTGCGCCAGCCTGGACGACTGGCAAAGACAGCCTTCAGACAGCGCAACGCGCGCTGCCCGCATGCACACCAGCGTAAAGCTCAACAGTGTCGTGGCATGGCTGGACAACGCGGTACTGCCCCACCTGGCCCCCCGCGATGTGCGCGATCCCGACAGCCTGCCGAGGGTCTGTGCCATCACCTTCGTACCGGCGCTCGCGCAATCAGTCGCGGGTAACCTGTGGCAGCAATGGCTGCGCAACAAGGTTGCACTGCATGACGTCAGGCAGGCGCAGCCAGGGCAGGGCACGTCAATGCCATTCCCCGATCCCTTATTGGCGCTGCTGCCCACGCAGACTCAACGCGTCCCATTGCGCCGCGCGAGCGTCATCGCGTTGTGGATGTTCGCCATTGCCGGGACAACGGCCCTGGCCAGCTCGGCCTGGCAGAACACCCTGCTGGTCCGCCAGGTCAGTGATGACCTGCGTCGTTACCACGCCATCCCCGCGTCAGGACAACCCGATCGGCCTGAATTCATCCTGCGCGAGCAGGCTCTCGCGGTGCTGCGCGAGGATGCCCTGCGACTGGACAGCTACTACCGACACGGCGCACCCCTTTCGCTGGGGCTGGGCCTTTACCGGGGCGAGCGATTGCGCATCAGGCTGCAGTCGACGATTGCCGCTCACCGTCATCCGTCGCTGGCCCCAAGACTTGTGGGTAATCCAAAGCCGGTGCGCCTGGACAGCCTGTCGCTATTCAGTACCGGCAGCGCCCAGCTCAAACCCGGCTCGACCAGGGTCCTTATCAATGCTCTGGTCGACATCAAGGCCCAGCCTGGCTGGCTCATCGTGATCAGCGGCCATACCGATGCCACCGGCAGCGCCGAGCAAAACCTGCAGTTGTCTCGGGCCCGGGCGGCCGCCGTGCACGACTGGATGCAGCACATGGGCGGTATCCCCGCCAGTTGCTTTGCGGTGCAGGGCTTCGGTGCCAGCCAGCCCATCGCCAGCAATGACAATGAGACCGGACGCAGCGCCAATCGCCGAGTTGATATTCGTCTGGTACCGGAGCCTGGAGCCTGCGTGTTCCCCGCTGCGGGGCCGGATTTGCAACCCCCTGTCGCATAACGCGGCATTCATGTTCAGAGAGAAGGAGCTTCACATGGCAATTCCCGTTTACCTGTGGCTGAAAAATGACGGCGGCGCCGACATCAAGGGTTCGGTGGATGTTCAAGGGCGTGAGGGCAGTATCGAAGTGCTGGCCCAGGATCATGGCTTGACCATTCCCACTGACAACAACACCGGCAAGCTGACAGGCACACGGATTCACACTCCGTTCATGTTCACCAAGGAAATCGATGCCGCCAGCGTCTACCTGCTCAAGGGCGCGTCCCAGGGGCAGACCTTCAAGAGCGCCGAGTTCAAGTGGTATCGCATCAATGACGCAGGCCAGGAGGTCGTCTACTACACCGCTCTGCTCGAGAACGTAAAGGTCGTAAGCGTCGTGACGAAAATGCACGACATCAAGGACCCGGCCAAGGAAAAACACAATCACCTGGAAGACGTCCAGCTGCGCTTCGAGAAGATCACCTGGAAGTTCATCGAGGGCAACTTCAGTCACTCCGATGCCTGGGACGAACGCCAGAGCGCTTAACCCATTGAACCTGTAGGCATGCTTGCCTGCGGGTCCAGTGTCCCGTGTTGAGCGTCCGTCCGCGGGCGCTCAGCCAACCCCGTCGAGCCGGGCTCTTTTTAATTACCAGCCTCCCACTCAAGACAAGGACGTACCCATGGTACAGAACGCCTCCCGCTTGCTTCGCCGTCTCAATTCCTACTGTGCCCAGGCGCTGAGCGCGGCGGCGACGCTGTGCCAAAGTCGCGCCCATGGCTACATCAGTATCGAGCACTGGCTGCTCAAATTATTCGAACAGGGCGAGGGCGACCTGACGCTCATTGCCCGTCGCTACGAATGGGACCTGGATGCACTCTGGCGCGGGCTGCTTGAACACCTGGACACACTGCCGCGCAGCGTCCAGGGCAAGCCGCAGCTGTGCGGCAAGCTGCAGCAATTGATCAGCGATGCCTGGCTGCGTGCATCGCTGGACAGCCAGGATCACCTGCGCTCGGCGCACTTGCTTGGCGCGCTGCTGGAGTCACCCGACCTGCTGGCTTGCGAAGCCGCCTGGCCGTTGTTCAGCATCAGCGAAACCCAGTTACAACAGCTGTCTGCACTGCTCGATCAACATTCCGAAGAACGTCCCCAGGCGCAGCAAGCGGCTGGCATTGATCAGGCACAAGTTGCTTCTGATCTGCTGGCCACGCCTGCACCCGCGACCGCTAACCAGGCGGCCTTGCAGGCCGTGCTGGACAGGTTCACCCAGGACATTACCGTCAAGGCCCGGGAAGGGCGGATTGACCCGGTGTTCGGCCGTGACGATGAGATACGCCAGGTCATCGACATCCTCAGTCGCCGGCGCAAGAACAACCCGTTGCTGGTCGGCGAACCGGGCGTCGGCAAGACCGCACTGGTCGAAGGACTGGCGCTACGCATTGCCGAGGGCAATGTTCCGGACAGCCTCAAACCAGTCAGCGTGCGGACCCTCGACCTGGGGTTGCTGCAAGCAGGGGCCGGGGTCAAGGGCGAGTTCGAGCAACGCCTGAAAAACGTCATCGATGCCGTGCAGCAGTCGGCGAATCCCGTGCTGTTGTTCATCGATGAAGCCCATACCCTGATCGGCGCCGGTAACCAGGCGGGCGGTGCCGACGCGGCGAACCTGCTCAAGCCCGCACTCGCCCGTGGCGAGCTGCGCACCATCGCCGCCACCACCTGGAGCGAATACAAGCAGTATTTCGAGCGCGATGCCGCCCTGGAACGACGCTTCCAGAAGGTCAAGGTCGACGAGCCGGATGACCTCGATGCCTGTCTCATGCTGCGTGGCTTGAAGGCGCGTTACGCCAGTCATCATGGCGTGCACATTCAGGATGCGGCGGTACAGGCTGCGGTCACGCTTTCGCGGCGCTACCTGACCGGTCGCCAGCTGCCTGACAAAGCCGTCGACCTGCTCGACACCGCCAGTGCACGGGTGCGTATGGGCCTCGACTGCGAACCCCAGGCACTGGTCAGACTCAAAGCCGGGCAGGCGGCCCTGGGGCTTGAACGGCAAGCACTGGCAGAGGATGCGCAACTCGGTGGCTGCAGCGTCGACGAGCGCCTTGCCTCGATCGACGCACAACTTGTCGAGCTGCAAGACCAGCACAGTGCGCTGGTGCGGCAATACCGCGATGAACTCGACCTGACCCGCCAATTGCTTGATGCACGTCAGGCTGAGCCCCTGCAGATTACCCTTTGTACTCGACTGCAACAGCAGCTTGCCGAAGTGCAGGGCGCCCAGCCGTTGCTCTCGCTGGACGTCAACCCGCGCAGTGTGGCTGAAGTGATTGCCGACTGGACCGGCGTGCCGCTGGGCAGTCTGCTCAAGGACGAGCAGGCCAGCCTGTTGGCACTGGAGCAGCAGTTGAGTGATCGTGTCGTCGGCCAGGATCATCCCCTGGGCGCACTGGCCCAGCGCCTGCGTGCGGCCAAAACCGGCCTGACCGAGGAGCAAGCGCCGCTGGGCGTGTTCCTGCTGGTCGGCACCAGCGGCGTCGGCAAGACGGAAACCGCCCTGGCGCTGGCCGACTGCCTGTTCGGTGGCGGGCAGTCGCTGATTACCCTCAACCTCTCCGAGTATCAGGAAGCCCATACCGTCAGCCAGCTCAAAGGCTCGCCACCGGGCTATGTCGGTTACGGCCAGGGTGGCGTGCTCACCGAAGCGGTACGCCGGCGCCCCCACAGCGTCGTGTTGCTCGACGAAGTGGAAAAGGCCCACCGCGACGTACTCAATCTGTTCTACCAGGTCTTCGATCGCGGCTTCATGCGCGATGGCGAGGGGCGCGAAATCGATTTTCGCAACACCGTCATTCTCATGACCTCGAACCTGGGCAGCGATGAACTGCAAGCCTGCCTGCAAGAGCATCCTGAAGCAGCGGACAGCACCCTGCATGAGCTGCTGCGACCACTGTTGCGCGAACACTTCCAGCCGGCCTTGCTCGCGCGCTTCCAGACCCTGATCTACCGCCCGCTGCAAGTCGACGCACTGCAGCGCATCGTCGCGCAAAAGCTCGCCCGGGTCGCCACGCGCCTGCAACGACATTACGGCCTGACCTGCCAGATCGACAGCGCTCTCAACCAGGCCCTGGTTGCCGCCTGCCTGCTGCCCGATACCGGCGCGCGCAACATCGACAGCCTGCTTAATCAACAGATATTGCCGGTGCTCAGCCAGCAACTGCTGCAGCGCCAGGCGACCCATCGGCAAGCCCTGGGGGTGACCCTGGGTTACAGCGACGATGACGGCATCACGCTGCAGTTCATCGACACACAGGAAGCGATGCCGGGCATCGTCGAGGAGGCCTGACCATGAGCACCCAACCGCGCATCTTCTTCAACCACAGCCGCCACATATTCACCATCCACCGATTCAACGCCGTCTTCGACGTCCTGGCCTTCGAAGGCCAGGAACACCTCAGCCAGCCCTTCAGCTACCGCATCGAATTCACCTGCGCCGAACAGGACCTCAGCGCCGAACAAATACTCAACAAGGACGCCCGCTTCAGTCTGTATCCGTTGCCGCCAAAGCCGCCTTACCCCGGCCTGCCAGTGCCCGAGTACAAGCCGTTGCGCAGCCTGTATGGCGTGGTCAACACCTTCCAGCGCCTGTCCAGCTCCCGCGACGAAGCTCGCTACGAAATCACCCTGCAACCGCGCCTGGCCCTGCTCGATCGCGGCCGTCAGTACCGCCTGTACCAGCAACAGTCGGTGCCGGAGATCGTCGAGCACATCCTGCGCAGCCGCCACGATTTCCTCGGCCAGCATTTCCTGTTCCAGCTGGTGCGCGAATACCCCCGTCGCGAGCAGGTCATGCAATACGGCGAAAGCGACCTCAAGTTCATCGAGCGCCTGCTGGCCGAGGTCGGCATCTGGTACCGCTTCAGCCACGACGACCGCCTGCAGATCGACGTCGTCGAATTCCACGACGACCAGCGTCACTACCAGTTCGGCGTGCAGCTGCCATTTCGTCCACCGTCCGGCTTTGCCAGCGGCGAGGACGGCGTGTGGGACCTGCAAGCCCGCCACCAGGTGGTGGAAAAATCCATCAACTTTCGCGCCTATCATCACCGCGATGCGCGGGCCCGGCTCGATGGCGAGGTCGACCAGACTCGCGGCACCACGACCACCACCTACGGCGAGGCCTACCACTACGCCGAACCCTACCGCGTGCTCGGCGATCGCCTCGACCAGGACGAAGACCTGCAAAGCGAAAGCGGTTTTTTCTACGCGCGCCTGCGCCACGAACGCTACCTCAACGACCAGACCCACCTCAGCGGCGCCAGCAGCAGCGCCACCCTGGCACCGGGCCAGGTGCTGAAAATCGCCGGCGCGCCCCAGGCCTTTACCCCCGGCGCAGTGATCACCGGCCTGCACACCTGCGCGGCCCGCGACCGCAGCATCGAAGTAAATTTCGAGGCCATCCCCTACGCGGAAATGGTCTGCTTCCGCCCGCAAGTCCCGCCCAAACCGATCATCGCCGGCACCCTGCCGGCCCGCGTCACCAGCGGCAAAGCCAACGATCCCTACGCCGAAATCGACCTCGAAGGCCGCTACAAGGTCAACTTCCTGTTCGATCGCGACCCSTGGAAGCTCGGCCAGGAAAGCATGTGGCTSCGCCAGGCACGCCCCTACGCCGGCGACACCCACGGCCTGCACCTGCCGCTGATCTGCGGCACCGAAGTGGCCATCGCCTTCGAACAAGGCGACCCGGACCGCCCCTACATCGCCCACGCCCTGCACGACAGCGACCACCCGGACCACGTGACCCTGCGCAACTACAAACGCAACGTGCTGCGCACCCCGGCGAACAACAAGCTGCGCATGGAGGACAACCGCGGCGAGGAGCACATCAAGCTCAGCACCGAGCACAGTGGCAAGAGCCAGTTGAACCTGGGGCATCTGGTGGATGCGCAGAAGCAGAAGCGGGGGGAGGGGTTTGAGCTGAGGAGCGATGGGTATGGCGCTATCCGTGGGGGCAAGGGCGTGTTCATCAGTGCCGACCTGCAGTCCAAAGCCCAGGGCCAGGTGCTGGACATGCAGGCCGCACTGGGCCGCTTGCAACAGGCCGGCGACCAACTGCAAGGCCTGTCCAGCGATGCCCAGGCAGCCCACGCCGAGCCCGCCGATGTGCAGGCGCAGTGGGCCCTTATGAATGAACGAATCGACGCACTTCAGGCCCAGGTGGTCCTGCTCAGCGCGCCCCAGGGCATCGCCTTGAGCAGCGGCCAGCACCTGCAACTGGCGGCGCAGGAGAACCTGATGCTCAACGCCGGCGGCCAGGCCGATCTGAGCGTGGTCAAGCGTCTGTTCATCGGCATCGGCGAGGGACTGAGTATGTTCGTGCGCAAGCTGGGGATGAAGTTGATTGCCAACCAGGGCCCGATCAGCGTGCAGGCGCAAAACGGCACGCTGGAGCTAATCGCCCGTCTTGGCCTGGAAATCACCAGTACCGAAGATGAAATCCACCTGACCGCGAAAAAGAGAATCTACCTCAACGGCGGGGGCAGCTATCTCAGCCTCGATGCGGGGGGCATCGAAAAGGGCACGGCTGGCAATCACCTGGTCAAGGCGGCGCATCACGAGTTCAACCCGGCCGCCAGCAAAACCCATCCGCTACCGGAACTGCCCGGCTCAGTGTGCAAGGACTGCCTGAAAAGAGCCCAGGCCGTAGCGCAGGGCTTTGTGCTCAGGGAGACGCAAGCATGACGAACACTCCGCTCGGTACCTGGATCGATTTGCTGGAGGCCTCGTGCGCGAAGGCGTCCATCACCTGCCTGGACATCATCATCGACCAGGCGGGCAGCAATGGCCCACTGCTCCCAAGTGTGCTCAGTGTGCAGCCATCACTGACCTGGTACTCGTTGTTCACCGGGCTGCCGGAAGCAGGGGCCGAAGAGCTGGCGCCGTTGCTGGTGCGCGTTGACCTGGCGCAGCCGCTACAGCGGCAGTGGCTCAAGGGGTTGATGCATGACTTACAGGGTCGCTCGCAACTGCTGGCGCTGGCTTCCCACTGGCCTTTCCAGGCTTTGGCCGAGCACCTGGGGCGCTGTCTTGAAGCACGCAATGGCGGCTATCCGGGGTTGCTGCGCTACTACGATCCGCGTCTGTTCCCGCTGCTGTTCAGCCATGTGCTGCAAGCCGATCAGCAACAGCCGTGGCTGCGTCCCGCCGTGTTCTGGAGCTGGCTCGATCGCGATGGTCTTCCCCAGCACTTTCCAGGGGCTCCCGATACGCCCGAAAGCGTCGCCCTGTTGAGTCCCATCGAACTTAGCGACAGCCAGGTAGACACCCTCGGTTGTGCCAGTGATGCCACGTTGGCCATGAACAACCTGGGCCATGCACTGCCTTGCGAGCGGAGCGCCGAACAGCACTTTCATGCCTGCTACGGCGCCATGCTCGAAGCCACTCAGGCTGGATTGCTGCTGATGCCCGAACGCGAAGCTTTCACCCTCGACAAGTTGCGCATCGCCTGAGTGCCTCGACCCCGCCAAGACAGGAGCCGAATTTCATGCCCATACCCGCAGTAAACAACGTAATCGTTGCCATGCTCATCGATCTGACTGCCTCCGCATTCGCGCAGGACATCCAGGCCCGCACCCTTGAGGCCATCAACCACACCCACTGGGCCATCAATCATTTCAGTGTCGATGGCCGTTCGGGGATCGACATTATCGGACCTTACCAAGGGGGCGGGGGCGGGTGCTGTTATGTCGCGCCGGCACGTTGGCAACAGGGGATGACGGTGCGTGTGGATTGGGAGACGGGAGCCAGCGGGGTGAGTGAACTCGCTGATGAATTTCCCGGTTTTGCTGATAGGCCGAAGTACTTGGCTTGGGTCGGTAAAGTCGAGGCGCAAAAACGCCAGCACAGCAAAGTCGTACCAGTCCCTGACTACACCGGCCAAAAAGTCTGCGGTCTCACCGTGCACTTCCTGCCCTGCGAAGAACTGCAAGTCAGCACCTCCTGCTACGCCTACGGCAGCCCGGAATACCCGATCAAGACCCCACTGCAATTGCCGGAGCCCCAGTCATGTCCGAAGTGAAACACGCTTCTATGTGGTACCCGCCAGCGTTTCCGGTCGAGGGCCGTTTGCCTCGCAGCGATGCGCAGGTCCATCAAAATAACCGGCGCCAGTGTCAGCTGGAGGCGGATTACCACGATGCCTTGTGCGTGGCGGCCGGGCGCCGGTTGAGGCCGCCGTGCTGCAAGACCTTGCACATCAGCCTGTTCTTCGAGAGCGACCTCGAAGCCGACAAAGGGGTCAAAGCGCGCGCCGAAGAACAGCGCGACCAGAATCAGGCAGAGGTCGTAAAACGCCGCAAGCAGCAGCGGGCTCGCGAGTTTCTCAGGCGCGAACCGAACATGCCGCTGGAGCCCGGGGTAAAGGATTTCGATGCCGACATGGCACAAACCCAGTTGCGCGAAGCGGCCGAAGAGTTCGGTAAGGCCTACCGCGGCGCCGATCGCTTTCCACAGGCCTTGAAGTTCGCCGGGCCGATGGGCATGGCATCGTCGGTTCTTTATCAGAAACTGACCGCCGAGGTGCAATTCGAGCGACAGCGAATGAAAGCTTCGGGGCAGGCGCGTGTCGGTCAGCTATTCCCGCCGCCGTTGCGCGAAATCAATCATCAGAATGAAACCCGGCGCGGCAATGTCGACGAAAGCCGCAACGCCACGCAACCTGAAGGGTTGTTGCGCGCGCTGTTCGACGATCATGTCCACGACTCCCGTGCCTGGTTTATGTACAAGCAGGGACGTGAGTGGTTCGGCAGCTACTTCGGCGAACGCATGGTGTTTTTCGGTGAGGCCGGCCGTCGCGACCTGGCGTTGTATGGCGAGAACGGTGAAGTGCTGGCGCGCACCAACCCGAATGCCGGGCCTGCCGGCGCCGCGCAACCGCTGGACGCCGAGCTCCTGGCCCAGGCCATGCAAGACATCGATGCGCTGTGGGAAGCGCTCCATGCCCAGGCTGGTGAGGTGAAAAATGCATCGGCCTGAGCCTTTTGTGAGAAGCGAGGTACAGGATTGCAGGCCCCAGTTCAAAGCCCGCCCATGGCGCGAGCGGGTCTTTGTCGTTGGCATTCTGGTTGGCAGCCTGCTTGTTCAAGACGCCCAGGCCAGCACTCTTGAAGCCATCAATCACACTCACTGGGCAATCAACCATTTCAGTGTCGATGGCCGTTCGGGTATCGACATCATCGGGCCTTATCAAGGGGGCGGGGGCGGTTGTTGCTATATCGCGCCGGCACGTTGGCAACCGGGGATGACATTACGTGTGGATTGGGAGACTGGAGCCAGCGGGGTAAGTGGTCTCGCTGATGAATTTCCTGGTTTTGCAAATGAAGACAAATACGACGCCTGGCTCGACAAAGTCGAGGCGCAAAAACGCCAGCACAGCAAAGTCGTACCAGTCCCTGACTACACCGGCCAAAAAGTCTGCGGCCTCACCGTGCACTTCCTGCCTTGCGAAGAACTGCAAGTCACCACCTCCTGCTTCGCCTACGGCAGCCCCGAATACCCGATCAAGACCCCACTGCAATTGCCGGAGCCCCAGTCATGTCCGAAGTGAAACACGCTTCTATGTGGTACCCGCCAGCGTTTCCGGTCGAGGGCCGTTTGCCTCGCAGCGCTGCGCAGGTCCATCAAAATAACCGGCGCCAGTGTCAGCTGGAGGCGGATTACCACGATGCCTTGTGCGTGGCGGCCGGGCGCCGGTTGATGCCGCCGTGCTGCAAGACCTTGCACATCAGCCTGTTCTTCGACGGCACCGGCAATAACCTCAATAACGACCTCTACCTGTCGGATCCCCGGCACCCGACCAACGTCGCCCGGATGTTCCGCGCCAGCATTGGCGACGGCCATGCCGGCGGTACCGGGCATAGCCCCGCTGCCAAGGGTTTGACGGATGCGGCAGGCACCGGCAATGGCCAGTACTTCAAGTACTACATGCCCGGTGTGGGCACGCCATTTACCGAAGTCGGCGACCTCGACTACAACATTCTGGGACTGGGGGGAGCCTGGTATGGCGAGGAACGGATCAACTGGGGCCTGTTGATGATCCTCGATGCCCTGCGCCGTGCGTTGGGGCTGCCACGGCTGGACAACCCGGCCCTGCTCGCTGCGGTGAAGGCCATGGGCACGGCGCCCGGACTGGAATGGGCAACCGGCTTCGCCGCCCGCAGTCGTGAGTTTCGCAAACAGTTCGAGGCCCTGGAAAAGCCCTTGCGCATTGCCCTGACCCAACCGCAACCCGGTCAGGTCAAACTGTTGGGAATCAAGCTGTACGTGTATGGGTTTTCCCGTGGCGCATCGGCGGCGCGGGCCTTTATCAGTTGGCTGAACCAGCTGTTGACCCTGACTGAGCCGGCGCTGGCCTTGCCATTGTCCGACCTGCGGCTGCCCGTCAGCGTCGAGTACCTGGGACTGCTGGACACCGTGGCCTCGGTCGGCCTGGCCGATATCGTACCAGGGGCCAACGGCCATATGAGTTGGGCCGATGGCAACCAGGAACTGCCCGCCAGCAGCCTGGTCAAGCGTTGCCTGCATATCGTTGCCAGTCATGAGCAACGGTTGAGTTTTCCGTTGGAGTCCATTCGCCGTGAGAAGGGGGGTTACCCGGCGAATAGTGTGGAGGTGATTTATCCGGGCGTGCATTCGGATCAGGGTGGGGGGTATCCGCCGGGGGATCAGGGTAAGGCCGTAGGTAGAGATGATCGTTTGCTGTTGTCGCAAATTGCTCTGCATGATCTTTATTCCGACGCCTTTGCTCATGGCGCTCCGTTGAAAGCACCCAAAACTGCCTTGTCGGGTGAGATGACCCATGAGGTGTGGAGAGTGATGGATCTCGAGGGAGAGATGGAGTTTGCTATCGCGCCCACCTTAGTTGATCGCTTCAATGCCTGGCGTCAGCTAACCCTGGGCTTGCCCCCAGCACAACAACCGCTGTCCGCTGAACAGGTTGACCATTACCAGCCATTACCCGCAACCACTAGCCTGGAACAGACCCTACGCGAGCAGATGAGTTGGATCACTGCCTGGCGCATCGACCGCTACGCGTTCGCCAGTTTGATGCATACACCGTTCTATCTTCAGGCGAGCGACCTCCAGGCCGACGAGGAAGTTCGAGCTCGCGCCGAAAAAGAACGCGACCAGAATCAAGCAGCGATCGTAAAAAGCCGCAAGCAGCAACGGGCACGCGAGTTTCTCGGCCGCGAACCGAACATGCCGCTGGAGCCCGGGGTAAAGGATTTCGATGCCGATATGGCACAAACCCAGTTGCGCGAAGCGGCCGAAGAGTTCGGCAAAGACTACCGCGGCCCTGAACGTTTACCACAATCCTTGAAGCTCTCGGGACCGATGGGCATCGCAACATCGATTCTGTATCAGAAACTGACCGCCGAGGTGCGGTTCGAGCGACAGCGAATGAAAGCTTCGGGGCAGGCGCGGGTCAGTCGACTATTCCCGCCACCGTTGCGCGAAATCAATCATCAAAATGAAACCCGGCGCGGCAATGTCGACGAAAGCCGCAACGCCGCGCATCCGGAAGGGCTGTTACGCGCACTGTTCGACGATCAGGTCCACGACTCCCGCGCCTGGTTTATGTACACACTTGGACGTGAGAGGACCGGCAGTTATTTCGGCGAACGCATGGTGTTTTTCGGCGAGGCCGGCCGTCGCGACCTGGCGTTGTATGGCGAGAACGGTGAAGTGCTGGCGCGCACCATCCCGAATGCCGGACCTGCCGGTGCCGCGCAACCGCTGGACGCCGAGCTCCWGGCCCAGGCCATGCAAGACATCGAAGCGCTGTGGGAAGCGTTCCATGTCCAGGCTGATGAGGTGAAAAATGCATCGGCCTGAACTTTTTTTTCWAGGCGTGGCACAGGACCGCAGGGCCGAGTTCAAAGCCCGCCCATGGTGCGAACGGGCCGTCGTCGTGGGCGCTTTGATCGGCAGCCTGTTTGCACAACATGCTCAGGCCAGCACGCTCGACGCCATCAATCACACTCACTGGGCAATCAACCATTTCAGTGTCGATGGCCGTTCGGGCATCGACATCATCGGGCCTTATCAGGGGGGTGGGGGCGGTTGTTGCTATATCGCAGCAGCACGTTGGCAGCAGGGGATGACGGTGCGTGTGGGTTGGGAGACGGGGGTGGCTTATCCCGATGGATTTCCCGGTTTTACGGATGAGGTCAAGTACGAAGTCTGGGCGGCACAAATCAGAGCTCAAAAACGCCAACACAGCAAAGTCGTACCAGTCCCTGACTACACCGGCCAAAAAGTCTGCGGCCTCACCGTGCACTTCCTGCCCTGCGAAGAACTGCAAGTCACTACCTCCTGCTACGCCTACGGCAGCCCCGAATACCCGATCAAGACCCCGTTGCATTTACCGGAGCCACAGTCATGTCCGAAGTGAAACACGCTCCTCTTTGGAACCCGCCAGCGTTTCCGGTCGAGGGCCGTTTGCAGGCAGAGGCCGTGAAACGCCGCAGGCAACAGCGGGCTCGCGAGTCTCTGAACCACGAACCGAGCATACGCAACCCGAATGCCGGGCCTCCCGGCGCCGCGCAACCTGTGGTGCTGGACGCCGAGCATCTGGCCCAGGCCATGCAAGACATCGATGCGCTATGGGACGCGTTTTATGCCCAGGCTGGCGAGGTGAAAAATGCATCGGCCTGAACCTTTTTTTCTAGGCTTGACGCATGGCTGTAAACCCGAACCGAGACCCAGCCCATGGCGCGAAGGGGCCGTTGTCGTGGGCATTCTGGCTGGCAGCCTGCTTGTACAAGATGCCCAGGCCAGCACTCTCCTAGCCATCAATCACACTCACTGGGCGATCAACCATTTCAGTGTCGATGGCCGTTCGGGCATCGACATCATCGGGCCTTATCAGGGGGGCGGGGGCGGCTGTTGCTATATCGCACCACAGCGCTGGCGACTGGGGATGACGGTGCGTGTCGATTGGGAGACGGGAGTGGCTTACGCGGATAACTTTCCAGGTTATGCCGACTGGCCGAAATACTTGGCATGGGAAAAACAGATCGACTCACAAAAACGCCAACACAGCAAAGTCATACCACTCCCTGACTACACCGGCCAAAAAGTCTGCGGCCTAACCGTGCACTTCCTGCCCTGCGAAGAGCTGCAAGTCACCACCTCCTGCTACGCCTACGGCAGCCCCGAATACCCGATCAAGACCCCGTTGCATTTACCGGTGCCACAGTCATGTCCGAAGTGAAGCACGCCGATGGGCGAAAGGGCTGCGCTGCAGCCAGTCAGGTGATTTTGATGAGCGAGGTGGGCCAGTCGCTCCTGATCGCCCTGATGAACACTCTGGCCTGGGGCAGGCCGGCACGCGCACCCAAGCGTTAGCCGACTCGCTGATAAGCTCGGCGTTGAAACTGATCACCCAGGCCCTGGACGCTACCTTCGGCCCGCTGCTGACCCTGCTCGGCAAAACGCACCTGGGGCCTGATCCGCCTGCTGGAACAAGCCCAGGTCACGCCATTGGGTGACGGCGACAGCCGTTTTTGCGTGGTGCTCAAGGCCCCTGATGGCATTGGCCTGACCTGGTACCTACGCACCGAACTGGGCGCGGGGCCGTTGGCGTTGCTCAAGCTGCGCGGCTTTAAATTGCCGACGCAGATCTTCCTGGGGGAGGGTGGTGCGGCGGTGGTTCGGAAAGGGGGATAGGCAGGTTTGCCTGTTCCATGTTGTATGGACGGGCCTAAAAGATCGCAGCCTGCGGCAGCTCCTACAGGGGGAATGCATTCCAATGTGAGCTGCCGCAGGCTGCGATCTTTTGATTTTGACGTCTACTCCTCAGTCGCTCAACGCGCTCAGAATCTGGTGAGCGATTTTTATCCGCTCCGCATTCGGATAGTTTTTATTGGCCAGAATCACAACCCCCATATCCTTCGATGGCACATACGCTACATATGCCCCGAATCCACCGGTTGAACCAGTCTTGTTGAACAGCACATTCCCAGCCTGCGATTGCGGCGGATTCAGCCACTGGACTTCATGCGCCTGCATGGCCATCGCCGTCGAGTTACCCGCCAGCAGGCGATCCAGTGTGACCGGGTAGCGATACATCTCCCAACCGAGCCCTTGGGTCATGTCGCCGACGCTGTAGTACCCGGTATGAGTCAAGGCGATGGCCTGTTGCAGGGGCTTGTCCAGGCTGGCCGGTTTCATGTTGGCTTGAACAAACCCAATCAGGTCCGCAGCACTGGTTTTCACGCCGTAGGCTTCGGCATCCAGCGCCCCCGGCCCGACCCGCACCGGTTTGTCGGCTTTGTCGTAGCCCTGGGCATACAACGCCATCTGATCCTGCGGCACCTTGAGCCAGGTGTGTTTCAGGCCGAGTTTGGGCAGCAGGGTGCTTTCCATTGCGACATCGAAGGGCTGGCCCATGGCCTGGGCGGCGAGGTAGCCGGACAACCCGATGCTGGGGTTCGAATACAGGCGGTGGCTGCCAGCGGCGTATACCGGCTTCCACTGCTGGTAGTAGCCGAGCATTTTATCGGCCGAGTCTGCCTCGGCAGGGAATTGCAGGGGCAAGCCGCCGGCGCTATAGGTGGCCAGCTGCAACACGCTGATGTGGTCGAACGCGCTGCCGCGCAAGGCTGGCAGCACCTCGCTGGCCTTGTCGGTCAATGCCAGTTTGCCGGTGGCCTGGGCGTAGGCGATGAGGGTGGCGGTGTAGGTCTTGCTGACCGAGCCGATCTCGAACAGGGTGTCTTGCGTCACCGGTTTGCCGGTCTCTTTTGACGCCACGCCATAGTTGAAGTATTGCTGTTTGCCATTGAAGGTGACGGCCACGGCCATGCCGGAAATGCCTTGCGCGAGCATGACGGGGCGCACGGCGTCGTTGACAACCGATTCGAGGTGATCCTGCGCGATCGTCTCGCTTGCCGCCAGCATCGCCGCACAGGCGGCTAAAAGCTTCAATCTGCCGAGTTTGATGGTATCCGTCATGGGTGTCGTTCCCTTCGATTGTATGATGTTCAGCGCTGTGCTCGCCGCAGTTCGCCGCTTGACCTGGCGCTGGGCGCGCTAAATCTAGGCAGTATGCCGAGGAACGACAAACGACGATATCTCGGACGAGCCATTAGAAAAACTAGGGAGTAGGCATGATTCGACCCCACCTGCCGCTGAATGCGTTGCGCGCTTTCGAAGCGTCGGCGCGTCACTTGAGTTTCACTCGGGCGGCGATAGAACTGTGCGTCACCCAGGCGGCGGTCAGCCATCAGGTCAAAAGCCTCGAGTCTCAGCTGGCCGTCACCCTGTTCAAGCGCTTGCCTCGGGGATTGATGCTCACCCGCGAGGGCGAAAACCTGCTGCCGGTGCTGTGCGAATGTTTCGACCGTATCGCCGACACCCTTGAACGCCTGCAGGGCGGGCATCAGCGTGAAGTGTTGACGGTGGGGGCAGTCGGCACCTTTGCGGTGGGTTGGTTGCTGCCGCGACTGACGGATTTCCAGGCGCGTTACCCCTATATCGATCTGCGTTTGTCGACCAACAATAACCGCGTGGACGTGGCGGCCGAAGGGCTGGACTACGCCATTCGCTTTGGCGCGGGGGCATGGCACGGGATCGAGGCGTTGCGCCTGATCGATGCGCCGTTGTCGGTGCTCTGTGTACCGGAAATTGCCCGGCAGTTGCACGCGCCCAGCGACCTTTTGCAGCAGACATTATTGCGCTCGTATCGCACGGATGAGTGGTCGCAGTGGTTCCAGGCAGCAGGGCTTTCGGCCCCGGTGGCGCCGCCGCGCAGCATCGTGTTCGACTCGTCGCTGGCGATGATGGAAGCGGCCCTTCAGGGCGTCGGCGTAGCACTGGCGCCGCTGATGATGTTCGCCCGGCAGCTGGCGGAACAGAAGATCCATCAGCCGTTTGCCATTGGCATTACCACCGGCAGTTACTGGCTGACCCGCTTGCAATCGCGCCCGGAAACTGCCGCGATGACCGCGTTTCGCAGCTGGTTGGTCGACGCCGCGCAAAGCCAGGCCCTGCGAGACGTCTGATGTCCGCCAAGAAGCCGGACATCAGGCACGCCGCATTGGAAAATAGGGCAGCAAGCGTTCGGTTTCTTTTTTGACCACGGCGTAGCATTCGCAACTCAGCGCCTCCAGACGAGTCCTGTCGAGGACCTTGATGTGGCCCCGAGTATATTCGATGACCCCCAGGCGCTGCAGCTTGCCGGCGGCGTCGGTCACACCTTCACGGCGTACGCCGAGCATGTTGGCGATCAGTTCCTGGGTCATGGTCAGCTCGTTGCCGGGCAGGCGATCGAGCGACAAGAGCAGCCAGCGACACAGCTGCTGGTCGATGGCGTGGTGGCGGTTGCACACCGCCGTCTGGGCCATTTGCGTGATGAGGGCCTGGGTGTAGCGCAGCATCAGCAGCAACATTTCTTCGTGGCGGTTGAACTCGTCCTTGAGTTGCTGGCCGGGTAGCCGGTAGGCATGCCCGGCGCTTTGCACGACGGCGCGGCTGGGGGTGCTTTCGCCGCCCATGAAGACTGCGACGCCAATCAGGCCTTCGTTGCCGACCACGGAAATCTCGGCCGAGGCGCCGTTCTCCATCACATACAACAGCGACACGATGGAATCGGTGGGGAAGTACACGTGGCGCAGGGCGCCGCCGGATTCATAGAGCACTTGGCCAAGGGGCAACTCGACCAGCTCGAGGTGGGGCAGCAGGCGGTCCAGCGCTGGCGCCGGAAGCGCGGCCAGCAGGTAGTTCTGTTGTGGCTTGGGTACAGCGAACATATCAGCCACCCTTCGCGGGAAAATTCCCTGAGGGGACAGGTTACTCCAATGCGCACTATGCGGGGCAACGCACCGAAGTCGCCGCTGGCATCTGCGATGCTTGAGGGAGCGACGCTGCACCTGCAGCGCCGGACGTTGGAGACTGCCATGAGCAAACACATTGATCCGAATCTTCGCCAGGGCCCCGGCAAGCCCACGGCGAAACAGTCACAAAGCACGCCGCCGCCCCTGCATCCCAAGCACGGGCAGGCGGCCAACCAACCGGTTCACAGCAAACTGAGCGATGCCGTGCAGCCGCACCACCAGGGCCCGAACACTAATGCCTGAACCCTGACCCACCCAGCGTGCTGTAACTCAGCGCTCAAGATCGGCTTCGACGGTCTTGTCGTAGCCAGGCATTAGCGCCTGCTGCGCTTTTACCGGGCAGGTCACGAGCACCTGATGCTCCCTGCCATCATCCGACAATGGCAGTGCATCGTGACCCAGCAACTCGCCGTCCAGCATGATCACCTGCGTGGTGGTCGTGCCAGGGCGCACCTCGATATGGTAGGTCGTCGCCCCATGGCGATAGCGCAGCGTGTAGCCCGGCCAGCCCTGGGCCAGCAGCGGTTCGATGTGCAACGAAGTGCCGACCCGCTGCACGCCAAGCAATGACTCGACGATGAAGCGGTACATCCAGCCGGCCGACCCGGTGTACCAGGTCCAACCCCCACGTCCCGCATGGGGCGGCGTGCCATAGACGTCGGCCGCCATGACATAGGGCTCGACTTTGTAGGTCTCGAGCCGGTTGGCGACTGCACCACCTGCCGGGTTGATCATGTCGAGCAAGCGCCAGGCCCTGGCGCTGTCCCCCAGCTCGGCGAACGCCATGCCGGCCCAGACCGCGGCGTGGGTGTACTGGCCACCATTTTCCCGCACGCCCGGCACATAGCCCTTGATATATCCAGGCTCGAGCACACCTGTGTCGAAGGGCGGATCGAGCAGCAGGACCGCGCCGGTGTCGGGGCGAACCAGGTGCTGCTCAACCGAGGCCATGGCCGTACGGCGCCGGGTTTGCGGGGCGGCACCCGAGAGTACCGACCAGCTTTGCGCGATTGAGTCGATGCGGCATTCGTCATTGTTGGCCGAGCCCAGGACCTGGCCGTCGTCAAAGTACGCCCGCCGGTACCATGAGCCGTCCCAGGCATGTTCTTCCAGACTGGCCTGCAGCAGGGCGGCCTGCTGGGTACAGCGCTGTGCGAAAGCGTGGTCGCCATGCAATTGGGCGGTGAGGGCAAAGCGCTGCAAGACATCGAAGCTGAAGAACCCCAGCCACACGCTTTCCCCTTGGCCCAGATGGCCGACCCGGTTCATCCCGTCGTTCCAGTCGCCCGTGCCGATCAAGGGCAGGCCGTGGCTGCCGCGCTGCAGGCTGTGTTCGATGGCCCGTACACAATGCTGATAGAGGCTTTCTTCGAGGTGCGATTTGCCCGGCAGGTCGTAGTAAGACTCCTCCCCGGCATTGAGAGGCCGGCCTTCAAGATAGCCCGCGGGTTCGGCCAGCACACTGAGGTCGCCGGTGACGCTGACGTAGTGACTGGTCGCTAGCGCCAGCCACAGGTAATCGTCCGAACAGCCACTGCGTACACCGCGATCCAGCGGTGGGTGCCACCAGTGCTGCACGTCGCCTTCGGCATATTGATGGGCCGCACACAGCAACAGGTGACCACGCACGCTGGCGGGATCGGCATGGATCATCGCCATGCTGTCCTGCAGTTGATCGCGAAAGCCGATCGCTCCGCCGGACTGGTAGTAGCCACTGCGGGCCTGGAAGCGACAGGCGATCACCTGGTACATCAGCCAGCCATTGACCATCACATCGATGCTCGGGTCGGGGGTCTGGACCTGGATCACGTCCAGCTGCGAACGCCAATGCTCGCGCACCGCCTCAAGTTGCGCGGTTGCCGTCCCCAGGCCTCGGTATTGTTGAACCAGGCGCAGGGCGGATGCCGTGTCCCTGGCTGCGCCGAGGCGGAAGACCACGTCCTGCTCATCGCCGTTGTCGAGGTCCAGGGCCACCTGTATCGCCCCGCAAGGATCGAAGCCGCCACCGGTACGGCCCGACAGGCGTGCCTGCTGCAGTCCCGCCGGTGCCTTGAGGCTGCCGTTGCGGCCGATGAACTCGGTGCGATCGCCGCTAATGCTGGTGTCGGTCGAGTCGGTATCGAGGAACGCGACCCGTTCGCCAAACTCGATCGAATAGGCGTTCCTGGCGAAGAATGCGCCGCTGGTGGGATCGGCTTCCGTCACCACATGCATCGCCGATTTGCTGCGCAAGTCGCCCAGCACCCACTCGACATAGCAGGTCGTCGACAGGCGCCTTGGGCGGCCTGAGCGATTGCGAATCTGCAAGTGCGAGAATTTGATCGAAGCATCCAGCGCCACATACACCCACAACTCGGTGTGGATACCGTCTTGGTCGTGCTCGAAGACGCTGTAGCCGAAGCCGTGCCGGGTACGGTACGCGCCCGTGCCGGGACAAGGCTGTGGCGTCACCGACCAGACATGCCCGGTGTCTTCATCGCGCACATAGATCGCCTCGCCGCTGGCATCGGTGATCGGGTCGTTGTGCCACGGGCTCAGGCGAAATTCGTGGGCGTTTTCCATCCAGGTGTAGGCGCCACCGCTTTCGGAAATCACCGAGCCGAAGTGCGGGTTGGCCAACACGTTGGCCCATGGCGCCGGTGTCGGCTGGCCAGGCTGCAAGGTCATGACGTATTCGCTGCCATCGGCACTGAAGCCGCCATAGGCGTTGCCCAGCAGCAAGCCGTCGAGGGCGGGCAGGGCCGTGGCCGCCGTTGCCTTGGCCTGGCGCTTGAGGGTGGGGACCAGCGCCGGGGCCACCGGGCTGGCGTGACGGCGCTGCAGCTGTTCGGCCATGCTGCCTTTGCTTTCGCTGAGCACCAGGCGCGCCACTGACAGGATCAGCGTGCGGTCCTCGTTCGACAACTGCTGTGCCGGACGCACGAATATGCCCCCGGGATGGTCGATCAGCGCGGCTTCGCTGCCGGACGTTACCACCCCCATGATCAGGTCCTGGAGTTGCTGGCGATAACCGGCCTGGTCTTCGTTCCAGATCACCAGGTCGACCATCAGGCCCTTTTGTCGCCAGTAGGCATGGGCCTTGACCATCTGCTGCACCAGCTCGATGTTCTCCACGGTGGCGATCTGCAGCAGGACGATGGGCAGGTCGCCGGAGATCGCCTGGCCCCAGAGGCTCGATTGATTGCGCCGGTTGGCCATCAACACGCTGTTTTCGGCGCGCAATGCGGCGTTGGCGTAGAGGATCGACGCGGCCATATGTTCAAACAGGCGGGCATCTTCCGGCGTGACATTGAGTTGGCGCAGCAACACTTGGCTGTGGGTCCAGGCCAGGTCGAAGACGCGATCGGCGAGGTGGCGGTCGCGGTATTTGTTGATCAGGTACAGGCAACCTTCACGGCTGTCGGCGACGCCGGTCACCAGGTCGATGGTCGCCGTTTGCCCGGGCTCCAGGGCAATGCGGCAGCGGATCGCGACGATCGGGTCCAGCACCGAGCCGGCAGTGCCGGACAGCTGCTGGACATGGCCATCGAGCGCCGCCGGTGCTGCAACGTCGCGTCCCCGGCCGATGAAGCGCGCGCGATCGGTCTCGTAGGAAATCGCGTCGATGTCCGCGCCATGGGCGGCCAGCAGATGACACATCCAGGGCACGGCTTCCTCAGTGGAACGGCGCCTGCGGGTGCAGACGATGGCCTGCAACGCCGGCAACAGTTCGGTCTGCACGAACAGGTTGCTGAAAGCCGGGTGCATGGCATCACTGATGGCCGGTGCCAGGACCACCTCGGCGTAGGTGGTGATCTCCACGCTGCGCCGTACGCGGCCGCGGTTGGTGATGTGCAGCCGGCGCAGTTCGATATCGTCTTCGGGGGACACGACGATCTCGGTGTGCGTATCGAAGTCGAGCTCGCGAACCCGAAACTCGGCCCGCGCATCGCTGAAAATCGCCTCGTGGCTTTCTGGCCGGTGCCGGGTCGGTTGGTGCGCCGAGGACCAGAACACGCCGCTGCTGACATCGCGCAGGTAGCAGAACATGCCCCAGTTGTCGCGGGTCGCGTCTTCATGCCAGCGGGTCACGGCGATGTCGTTGCAACGGCTATAACCGCCGCCAGCACTGCTGAGCATGACGTGGTAACGGCCGTTGGACAGCAGCTGGACGGCGGGGCGTTTGCGCCCGGGATCGGCGAATACGCGAAGGCTGGTTTCCTGTGCCTGTCCGTCTTGCGCAGTGGTAAGCGCCTGGGCCGCATGCAGGTAGGGCGCGGCGGTTTTCGGTACGCGTTCCTGCAGCAACAGGAGGGTCGCCTGGAAGGCCGGGATCGACTCGAAACGTCGCTGCATGGGCCGGTCCAGCAGCAGGCTGGTCAAGGCCAGCAGGCTCATGCCTTGATGGTGCGCCATGAACGACCGCACGACCGCATAGCGCTGGCCGCGAGGCAGACGCGCCTCGGTGTAGTCGACTGCTTCGTACATGCCATAACGACCGGCCGAGCCCTGGGCCGCCAGGCGTTGCAGGTTGCGACAGGCCGCTTGCGGCTCGACCAGCAGCGCCAGGGCGCTGGCGTACGGCGCAATCACGGTGTCCTCGGCCAGCCCGCGCTTGAGACCGAGGCCAGGTACACCGAACGCCCGATACTGATAATTGGAATGGGCGTCCAGGGTGTTGTAGCCCGACTCGGACACACCCCAGGGGATGCCCAACTGGTGACCATGTTCGATCTGCAAGGCGACGGCCGCGCGGCAGGTCTGCTCCAGCAGCGTGCCTTCATAGCTGGGCATGACCAGGTTGGGCATCAGGTACTCGAACATCGAGCCGGACCAGGACAGCAGCACCGGCACCCCGCGATTGTTGCTGAGCAGGCGCCCGAGGGTGAACCAGGCCTGTTGCGGCAGCTGACCCTGGGCGATGACCACGAAATTGGTCAGGCGCACCTCGGAAGCGAGCAGGTCGTAATAGCCGTTGTCCAGCCGGCGTTCGTCGGCGTTGTAGCCGATGGAGAACAGGTCGCGCTGGGCATCGTAGAGGAAGGTGAAATCCATGCTCGCCAGTGCTGCGGACAGTTCGGCCAGGTGCTCGATCTGGCTGATGCGTGCCCGGGCCAGATGTTGGACCGCCTGCACTTGCGCCTGATCGGCGGGCAGCCACAGCGTGGTATCGAGCTCGGCCATTTGCCGCAAGGTGAATGCGGGTGTCGGTGTCGGCGGCAACTCGAAGCACAGTTGTTCTGCCCGCAGGTCTGCACACTGCGCCTGCAATGCCTGCAGCCAGTAGTGAGCTTCCTCGGCAGACCCGGCCGTGCCGTCGATTGCCAGGGCCTGCACCTGATCGAGCAGCGGCAGGAGATTGTACGGGGTACCGTGGACAATGGCCGATTCGACCTTCTCGCGCAGTTCAAGCACGGCTTGGTCATCGAGGCCCGCGCCCTGTAGCGCTTGCTGCAGCACATCGAGGGTGTCGCCCAGCCCGACAAGACCGCGTCGGTCGAACAGTGGGGTATCGATCAACCCCAGAAGCCCCGGCCGCAGGGTGAGCAACAGGCCCGCCAGGTTGCCGCTGTCCACGGTGGACACATACCGCGGCGCCAGCGGCAGCAGTGTCTGGGTGTCGTACCAGTTGTAGAAGTGACCCTGGTGTCGCTCGAGGCTGGCCATGCTATCAAGCATGGCCGTGATGCGTTCAAGCAGGCGCGCGGTGCTCAAGTAACCGAAATCGTGGGCCGCCAGGTGAGAGAGCAAGGCCATGCCCATGTTGGTCGGAGAGGTCCTGTGGGCAATGGTCGGCTTGGGTATTTCCTGGACGTTGTCCGGCGGCAACCAGTTGTCCTCAGGGCCCACATAGCGATCGAAAAACGCCCAGGTCTGGCGTGACAGCCTGCGCAGAAAGCGCAGGTCCTGGGCTGACGGACTGAACCCGCTCGGTGTCGTCGGCAGACTGATCCACCAGGCAATCGCCGGGCTTGCCAGCCACACCAGCAGCAAGGGTGCCGCCAGGGCAAGTACGTGGAGAGAGGGGAGTAGGGCAGCACATAGAAGCAGGGCCAGCGCAGGCGCAATCCACAGGCTTTTATACATGCCGGCCAGATCGTTGCCACTGGAGCGCTCCACCTCACGGGAAGGTTGCCATTGCAGCAGGTGGCGCTTGCTGATCAGCATGCGCCACAGTGAGCGAGCAATCGCATCGACGCTCAACAACGCATCGGAGGGCAACCAGACAATCGACAGCAGTGCCCGCATGAAATGCTGGCCCGAGGTATGCAGCGCCGCGCTCAGGTGTTGCCCCAGGGGAATATCGGCCGCTTTCTGCACCAGCGCCAGGACCGACTGCAGCACGGGTTGCAGGCACACCAGAATGACCACCGCCAACGTCCAGGAGGCGGCCTCGTCCGAAGCCAGCCAGCCCCATGCCAGCATGGTCAGGAAGGCGCCCGGCTCCAGGCTGCGGCGCAGATTGTCGAAAATTTTCCAGCGGGCCAGGTTGCTCAGGCCATTGGCCGCGAAGCCGCCCTGGGGTTTCGGTGCCCATGGCAGGGCCCAGTACAGGACTTGCCAGTCGCCGCGAATCCAGCGATGTCGGCGCTTGGCATCGGCGCTGTAGCGAGACGGGTATTCCTCATACAACTGCACATCGCTGAGCAGCCCGCAGCGGGCATAGCAGCCTTCGATCAAGTCATGGCTGAGGATACGGTTGTCGGGCAGGCAGCCCTTGAGTGCCTGTTCGAAGGCGTCGACGGCATAGATGCCCTTGCCGATGAAGGACCCGTTGCGAAACAGGTCTTGATACACATCGGAAACGGCGCGGGTATAAGGGTCGATGCCGGCATCGCTGCCGAACAGGCGGGCGTAGGTCGAGCGTGCCGTGCTGGGCAGGCTGATCCCCACGCGGGGCTGGAGGATGGCGTAGCCGCTGACGATCTTGCCGCTCTGTTGATCGAAGACCGGATGGTTCAGCGGGTGCATCATGGCACCGACGCACTGACGCGCGACATCCCGTGGCAGCAGGGTGTCGGTGTCCAGGGTGATGACGAAGCGCACCGCCATCAGCGGCGCGACATCACCGACGATCAAGGCGAAGCGCTCCCGGCCTTGGCCACGCAGCAAGGCGTTGAGCTCGGCGAGCTTGCCACGCTTGCGCTCATGCCCCATCCATACCTGCTCGGTCGAGCTCCAGTGCCTGGGCCTGTGCAGCAGGAAGAAACGGTCGACCTGGCCATCGGCATATTTGTGGTTGAGCGCCTCGATCAGTTGACGCGCCAGGGCGAGCAGTTCGCCGTCTTCGGGCATCACTTCGGCAGGGGCATCCATGAAGTCACTGAGCAGCGCGAAATGCAGGTTGGCATCGCGATTGGCCAGGAACCGAACTTCCAGCCCTTCCGCCAGCGCCTCGATGTCGCCGGCGTTGGCAAACATCGTCGGCACCGCCACCAGGGTGCGCGCCTCGGCCGGTATGCCTTTGCTGTAGTCCAGGCGCGGCAGTAGCGACGGGACTACAGTGAGGGTCACCAGCCAGTTGACCAGCCCGATCGCCAGGCGGCTGGTCATCAAGAGTGCGGGCACGGCGAGCAGGATCAGGCCCCAGGTTGGCGTGCCGCTGTGGTATGCACTGCTGAGAAATGGCCAGGCCAACAGCAGTGTCAGCAGCAGTGCGGGGCACAGGTAGAATTTCAATGGAGCGCTCTGCAGCAGGCGCTTCCATCGATCGTGCAGCGGCACGCTGGCGTGCAGCGCTCGTTCCAGGCTGAGTAATCCGTCGGCCACCAGGTAATAGCCCACGTGTGCGCTCACTCCGGCCGTGGGCGCGGGCTTGCTGGCCAGTTCGATGGCGGCTTGTGCCACCTGGGTTTCAGACTGCAAGCAATGCCGGGCCAGGCGTTCGACCACATGGCGGTAGCGATCGCGGGTGGCAAAGTCCATGTTGGAGTAGACCGCCGCCGGGTCCGTGCACAAGACCTGTTCGACATGGCTGAGCAGCTCGACGAACTCGCGCCAGTCGGTCGCTGCCAGCAAGCGCAGGCTGGCGATGCTGTTGCTGATGGACACCTGGTCGCCGGATTGCTGCTGGGCATCCATCTGCACCAGGCGTTCTACGGTCAGGCCGGCCTCACCGAGGGTTTGTTCTATCCACGCCATGGGCAAGATCAGGGCGGCGCTTTGCCCGTGCAGGCGGCGCGCCAGTTCTGCAACGAATGCCGGCGTCATTGGCGGTGCCGAGCGCGCCATGTCGGCCACGGTCAAGACCACGCTCTTGGCGTCGCGCTCGGCCATTTCGATCAAGCGATCGGCCCAGTCATCGGCCAGGTTACGGTCATCGCGGTTGGCCATGACCCGGGACGCCACGCGCCGCAGGTTCTCGATCAGCGCCAGGCGCAGCATGATCGGGATGGCCCACAGCTCGCCCAGGGCCAGCGGCGTGATGGTCTGGTACGAGGCGATGAAACAATCCAGGCTCGGCGCGTCGACCCGGCCATCACCGTGGGCGATGGTTTCCAGGGCGATGTCGTAGACCCGCGGCAAGCCTGCCGAAGGACCTTCGGCCAGGCGTGGCAGCTCGCGGCTATAGCCGTCGGGCAGGTGGGTCCGGGCGGTGCGGATGTTTTCTTCGATCAGGTAGAAGTTGTCCAGCAGCCATTCCGCCGCCGGGGTAGCGCGTCGGCTGGACAGTTGCACGGTCTTGAGCGCTGCGCAGCTACGTTCCAGCAGCAGTTGGTTGTCCGTCAGGCGGCCCAGCAAGGCATCCTTTCTTGAAAGACGACCGAGCACGTGTTGGCGGGCCAGTACGATTCCGTGGTCGGCCATCTGCTGCGCGTTGAACAGGTCGGAACGCAGGATGGGCTCGTACTCGAACTTGTGCCGCGCGGCACTCCACCGCAGCCAGATGGCCGGTGAGCGCCAAAGGCTGGACAGGGTGCGAGTCAGGATATTTTCCATGAAATCCTTCGTACGACCCGCGCAGGGCGGGTCGCATGTGGAATGAAGGCGGTTCTACGCCAGGCTGGGTGTGCGGGGCATTGCGCCGCCGGGCGCAGCATTCCACCGACGAGTGTGAGTTATTCGAGCGGGTGGGGTCTGTTCGGTAGCGAACATAAGCGGTGCTGGAGGCAGGTATCTTCCGTTGCGATACCTTCTAGCGAAGCACGCGATTGGCCGGAGCAATACCGGGTCATTAAAGTTGCCACTGTCCATTCCTTTGCAGCGGAAACAGCATGCGATATCGACGTCTTGACCTGAATCTGCTGGTAGCCCTGGACGCCTTGCTCAGCGAATGCAGCGTCAGCAGGGCCGCCGAACGACTGTGCCTGGGCCAGTCAGCGACCAGTTCGGCGCTAGGGCGCTTGCGCGAGCATTTCAATGACCCGTTGCTGGTTCAGGTCGGGCGGCGGCTTGAGCCGACGGCATTGGGCTTGGAGTTGATGCCCAAGGTGCAGCAAGCCCTCGCTCTTACACGGGAGATTGTCGATACCCCGGTGAATTTCGACCCGGCCACCTGTACTCGGCAATTTACCCTGGTGGCTTCCGATTATGTGGCCGCAGTGCTGTTGCCAGCGGTCAGTCTTGCGCTGGCGCACGTCGCGCCGGGTGTGCGTTTGAGTCTGCGCGACTTGCCCGTGCCGCGCGATGGCGATGTGGTCAGCGAAGCGCTCGACTATCGCCGCAGTGATTGTGTGATTGTGCCGCAGCGCCGCTTGAACCCGGCTTATCCCCACGTTCCCTTGATGAGTGACCAGCTGTGCTGCATCGTCTGTGCGCAACAGCCGCAGTTCGCCGGGGGCTTGAGCCTGACGGGCTACTGCACCGCCGAACATGTAGTGCGTGAGTTTGCCGATGGGCGAAACCTGGCCATGGATGCGATGCATCTGCATGAGTTGGGCGTTCATCGACGCGTGGCGGTGGCCCTTGAAAGCTTCGCGTTGATGCCGGAGTTCATTGTCGGTACCGCGCGAATCGCCACGGTGTTTCGCCGGCAAGCGCAGCGCTTTGCCCAGCGTTATCCGCTGCGCATTCACCCCGCCCCCCTGGCGTTTCCGGAGGCTGTGCAGGTGCTGCAATGGCACCCGTATCAGGAGCGGGATCCGGCGCTGATGTGGTTTCGCGGCCTGTTGCTGGAACAGGCCGCGTCACTCGATCAACCCGTCGGCTGATCGCCGGTATCGGCCACCAGCCCGGCCTGGTCAATGGCTTGTACGGCGCAGCGCTCGTCATTGTCCGAGGTGTCGCCGCTGATGCCAATGGCACCGAGCATCTGCCCCTCGGTATTGCGAATCAATACACCGCCCGCCACCGGAATGACTTCGCCAGCGGTCAGGCTGTTGATCGCATCGAAGAACGCCGGCATGGCCTGCGCACGCCGCGCCAACTCCCTTCCGCCGAAGCCCATTCCCAGGCAGCCGCGCGCTTTGCCGGTGGCGATCTGCGGGCGAAGGAAACTGGCCTGTTCATCACGCAGCACCGCCAGCGGATGACCCGCCGCATCCAGCACGGCGGCGGCCAGGGGTTTGATCCCGCTTTGCCGGGCGATGCGGATCGCGTTGCTGGCGATGTGAGTGGCTGTGATCAAATCGAGTGTGTGCATGACGTCGATCCTCATACGGCCCACTTGCCCAGTTGTGCGACCCGGTCGCGGGTGTACAGGTCAGTCCACTTCAACGAATTGAAATCGGACACTTGCTTGGGGTTGTAGGGGCTGCGTTCCATGCGCACCGGCTGACCGGCCTTGTACACGGCCTTGAGGCGCGAGCGGTCTTGCAGGATGCGGATGTCGTGCAGCGGCGAGCCGTCGAGCAACAGGAAATCCGCTTGCTTGCCCACTTCCAGGGAGCCGATGGTTTCACCGCGGGGCATACAGCGCGCACCAACGGCGGTGGCGGCATAAAGGGCTTCGGCGGGCGTGAAGCCCAGGCGAGTGACCAGCAGTTCCAGTTCACGCGCATGCCACTCGCCATAAGGCGTCACGGCGAAACCGCTGTCGCTGCCGCAGGCGAACGGCACGCCGGCGGCCTTGGCACGCTTGAGCACCGCCGAGCCGACTTCCAGCGTGCGTGCGCAGTAACCGGCGTACCCGGTGCTGATGGCCGGGTCGTGGGGCTGGCAAAAGTCCACGGTGTTCTGCGGGAAGGTCATGGTCGGCGCGAGGATACTGCCCGCTTCGAGCAAGGCCTCGATACAGGCGTCGTCCATGTAGAAGGCGTGGAACACCAGGTCGACACCGGCGCGGGCTGCGTACATCACCGCCTCACGGCCATAGGCATGGGTCGCTACCTTGCAGCCCAGGCGATGGGCTTCCTCGACCATCTCATGGGTTTCTTCGGCGGTGAACGCCGCGATGATTTCGCCGTTCGGGCGGCGGTGGGTGCCGTCCATGGCGATCTTGATCAGGTCTACGCCATCCTTGGCCTGCTTGCGGATTTCTGCCAGGGCTTCGCTGCGGCTGGTGACCAGGCGTGCGGTGAAATATTCCGGGGCGCCCACGCGGCTGGGAAACCAGTCATTGAGGCTTTGGCGATTGGTGATGACCCGGCTGCTGGCCGCGATGCGCGGACCCTCGAACAGGCCCGCGGCAACTGCGTTGCGCACGGCGATGCTGAGCTGGCCGCTATCGCCTGGGCAAACCATGCTGGTCACCCCAGCGGCCAGCACATGCTGAGCGAAGAACATGCCGCGCAGGGCGCGGAATTCGTCGCTGGTCCAGATATCGATGTCTTCTTCGCTCTGCGCGTTGCCGAAGGCCAGATGGGTATGCACGTCCACCAGACCCGGCATGACAAAGTTATCGCCGGCGTCCACAACGCTGTCATCTGCTTGTGGTTGCGGTGCCATGGCTGTCGGGCCGACGTATGTCAGCAGGCCGTTCTCCACCACCAGGGTTTGCTGTTGGCGGGTTTGCAGGCCGGTACCGTCGAACAAGGTCTGGCATTTGAGGTGCAGGGCATTCATGGCGTTTTCACTTTGCGGATAGTTATGCAAAGCGAGGCTAGGGCGCGGCCATGAACGCCACCAGCAACTTGCATCAATGCCCACGTATTGATGGCGTCGATAGCTGCTCAATCCCAACTGAGGCGTGGCGTTGGCGGCACCGAGCGAGATCAGGGAGCGGGTATCGCGAGTGGCGATGGCTGGCATCGTGATCGACGATTTTTTACCGGCTGTATCGCACGTCTATGGTGCGCGTTCCTCACCTACAGAGAGTCGTCCCATGACCACCGCAACTGCAAGAACCGAACTCCTGGCACTTGAGCAGGAACGCCGCCGGGCCTTGGTTGAAGAAGATTACCCACGCGTTGCCGAGCTGTTCGCCGATGACCTGGTGTATGTGCACACCACCGGATTGGTGCAAGGCAAGGCGGACTACCTGGAGTACGCCAAAAGCGCCGTGCAGTATCTGGATATTGAGCGTGGGCAATTGCAGATCCGCTTCTACGGCGAACACCTGGCGGTGATGACCGGGACGCAGTGCAACACCTTGCGCAAACGCGGCGGCGACCAGTCGATTCGCGGCGAGGGCTTTGCCACCCAAGTCTGGGCGTTCGGCGCAGAGGGTTGGCAGATCAGCTCGTTCCATGGAACGCGTGCACCTGACTGAGTTCATTCGACGCTCAATTAAAACGCCGGAGAGCCCTAAGGACTTCCGGCGTTTTGCTTTGGTCACCCCACACATCTGAAGAAGCCCATCGCGGCGGGCCCACGGAGCAGGACCGGAGCGAGGGTATGCCGAGCATTAGCGAGGCACCGAACGCCAGGGGCAAGAGCCCTTGGTTACTTGGGGACGGGCGGCGTTCCGTTTTTCCAAGTGACTCGCCGTAAGGGCGAAACCATAAGTGGCCGTTACCGCAGAAATGGATATGTACGCGGTCAACAAACAATAGGTCGGCTGTGAGGCCGCCTTCGCTGGCAAGCCAGCTCCTACAATGGATCGGGTAAAGCCGAGAGAGATGTGGCGGCAGTGAGGCCGCTTTTGCTGGCAAGCCAGCTCCTACAATGGATCGGGTGAAGCCGCGAGAGGTGTGGCGGCTGTGAGGCCGCCTTCGCTGGCAAGCCAGCTCCTACACGAGTCCGGTCAAGCCGTATGGCCACCCAGGTTTTCGGCAACCCAGTCAGCGATGTACTGACCCGCGTTGATGCTGTTGTCAAAGCTCGAATGCTGCACGCCACCTTCGCGTTCGGTGAAGATCTTCAGTTCACGCTTGGGGCTGTTGACCAATTGTTCGTAAGTGCGGTGTGCCCACTTCAGCGGGATCTGCGAATCCTTTTCACCGTGGGTCACCAGGAACGGCACCTTGATGCGCTCCAGCACGCCGTCCAGATGTACGTTTTCGGCGATGGCCATGAACTCTTCCATGTCTTTGGCACCCCACACCCACTGCACGTGCGCCCAATAGTGCGGTACGGGGAAGCTGCCTTCTTTTTCCAGGCGACGCTTTTGTACATCGCGCCAGTCATGATTGGCGCCCCACACCACACCGCAGGCAAACCGTGGCTCGAAAGCCACTGCGCGCGGGCAGTAATAACCGCCGAGTGAAACGCCTTCCAGGCCTATACGCTTGGCATCCACGTCGTCGCGGGTTTCCAGCCAGTCGACCACGCGGCTGGCCCAGTGCTCGCTGTCGTAACGGGCGATCAGGTTATGCAAGCGCAGTGCTTCACCGGTGCCGGGCTGGTCGATGATCAACGATGAGACGCCGCGTTTTGCCAGCCAGGCGGGCAGGCCAACGCGGTATTTCATCTCTTTGGTCGAATCCAGTCCATTGACCTGCACCAGGATCGGCGCCGGGCCGCTCACGCCTTCGGCACGCACCAGAAGGCCGGAAATATGTTTGCCCTCGTAGGGGATTTCAACGCGCTCGCAGTTCTCCCGCGACAGTTCGACTCCGCGTTTGAAGGTCTGCAAAAAGCGCTGGTACAGCTCGGTGCGACCGGGTGCACCATGGGCCTGCAAGCGCTCGCAGGTCAGGTAATAGGTGGCGGCACGGTTGTATTTTTCGCCGGCGGACAGCAGCCGGCCGTTACCTTCATCTTCCTCGGCCAGGCCGCAGAGTTTGTCGGCCATCTTCGCCCAGGTTTCGCGGAACGCCTTGGTGCCAGCGGCGTCGGGCTGCTGGGCGGCTTCCTGCAGCGGTGCGCACATCTCTTCGATTTCGCCCATGCGGGCGCCCATCTCGATGGCCAGGTTGACAGAGAGATTCCACACGTAATTGGTCGGGAAATAACGGAACATGATTGTTGTTGTCCTTGTGGTTGCCTTGAGCTTTCACAAGGCACGTTAAGGACGCCCCGGCTAATTGACCAATCGTGACTCGGGATGCGAGGTATCGCGAGCGGCGATAGGATCCTGTTCCAGATGCTGGATGAATTCGCTGATGCGCTCGCGCAGCCAGCGGTGCATTGGGTCGCCGTCCACGCTGCGGTGCCAGAGCATGACTTCGCGCATGACCGGAATCTTCACCGGCGGATTGAGGATGCGCAGCGGCAGGTGCTCGGCGTATAAACGCGCCAGGCGCTGGTGCATGGTGGCGATGCGTTGGGTGCCGACGACCAGCTGCGGCAGGGTGTTGAAGTCGTTGGTGATGACTTCGATACGGCGGTTGAACCCGTACTGGTTCATGAACCATTCTTCGATGCTCAAGTGCCGGGTGCGACCAAACCCGACGGACACGTGGCCCATGTCCATGTACTGCTCAAGGCTCAGGCTGTCGCCGACCTGGGTATTACCGTTCCACACCACGCAGACGTGTTCTTCTTCAAACAGCAGTTTGTGGGGGTGGCCGTCGATGATGTAGCGCTCTGGCACGATCATCAGGTCGACCTCGCCGCGAATCAGCAACTCACCGGAATTGTCGCCAGGGCCGAGCATCTCGAACGTGATGTTCGGGGCTTCCTGATGGATCTTCTGAATCACCTGGGCAAACAGCACGCTGATCAGGTAATCGGAGGTCACGAGGCGGAAGTGGCGCTTGCTGGTGGTGGGGTCGAACACCGGCTTGGCGGTGATCGAGGATTGAATGGTCAGCAGTACTTCGCGGATCGGTTTGGCGAGTTCCCGGGCGTAGGGCGTGGGCTGCATCTTGCGCCCCACCTGCACCAGCAGTTCGTCTTCGAAATAACTGCGCAGTCGCCCGAGCACACCACTGGTTGCGGACTGCGTCATGTGCAGGCGTTCGGCGGCACGGGTGATGTTCTGCTCTTCGAGCAACACATCGAGTGCCACCAGGAGATTGAGGTCCAGGTGGTTGAAACGCATCGGGCAGGTCCGCTCTTGTATTTATTTTCACGATACATTCCGGTGAATTGATCGTCCCGTCAACCCCGTCTTCAGGTATCGCGTTTGCCGATAGGTCGCATCCCCACTCGCGATTAGTCAGCTGCCCAGCCGCACGTCAATCTTCGCCGCAGTCGGACCTCTGGCCGACACCACCACCGGATTCCATGCATCGCCGATCGGCCTGGTCGAGCGTTCGGCAGCAGTCTCCGGATCATAATTTCAATGGAGTGGTAGCCATGAACATCATTGGCCTTGACGCCCTGATCTTTGGCGTCGATGACATCCAAGCCTGTACCGATTGCCTGCGTGACTACGGCCTGACGCCGATTGACGTCGACAGCGATGGCGGGCGTTTTGAAGCACTGGACGGCACCGCCGTGATCATTCGCCGTGCGGACGATCCGACCTTGCCGGTGGCGATCGGCCCGGCGCCGTCGATTCGTGAAACCCTTTATGGCGTGGCCAGCGCGGCGGACCTGGACGCCATCGAAGACGAGTTGGCGCGCGACCGCCAGGTCTCACGGGAAAACGGCGTGCTGCACAGCGTCGACGACATGGGGTTCGCGATCGCATTCCAAGTCACCGTGCGCAAGGCGTACAGCGCCCCGGACGACCTGACCAACGCCGCCGGCCATGCGCCGCAGCGCCCGCTGAACCAGCCTGGCATTACCCTCGACATGAGCGCGGTACCGCGCACCCTGTCCCACGTGGTGTATTTCGTCCCCGACGCGGCCAAGGCCGAAGCGTTCTACGCCGAGCGCCTGGGCTTTCGGACCACGGACACCTTCATCGGCGCCGGGCCGTTCATGCGCCCGGCGGGCTCCGATGATCACCATTGCCTGTTCATGATCCAGACCCCGCCGCACATGAAGGGCTGCGAACACTTCACCTTTCACATGGGCAGCGGCACCGAAGTGCTGTTGGCCGGCACGCGGTTCGAGCAAAAGGGCTGGACCAGTTTCTGGGGCCCGGGTCGTCACCTCTTTGGCTCCAACTGGTTCTGGTACTTCAACAGCCCCCTGGGTTGCCACATTGAATACGACGCCGACATGGACAAACACGATGACGCCTGGGAGGCCCGTCGCGCGCCTTTGTCTGCCGATAACTCGCAGCTGTTCCTGTTCAATTCGAAGGCGAAATGGGCACCCGGCGGCCCGCCACCCAAACAGGGTTGAACACGGGTGTCTGCCATGAGCCACAGCGATTTTTACCTGTGCCGGATGGATGAATTGGTGGAAGGGCAGGCGCGCGGATTCGATCCATGGCAACGCGGCAAAGACAGTGTGTTTGCCGTAGTGCACGAGGGACAGGTGCGGATTTATCGCAACAGTTGCCCGCATCTGGACGTGCGCCTGGAGTACCGCAAAGACCGTTTTTTATCCGCCGACGGCCAGTTGATCGTCTGTTACGCCCACGGTGCGCAGTTCCTGCCAAGTACCGGCGAATGCGTCTACGGCCCCTGTCTGGGCCAGACGCTGGAGGCGTTGCCCTGGCGTGCGCAAGAGGGCTGGCTGGTGCTGCAAATGCCTGGCGTGGAGGTCGCGCCGCCTCAGATCGAGGTATCGCGTTTGCAGATACATCGCATCCCTACTCGCGATTAGTCAAATCCCTGGTTTGACGGGAAGCTGAACCCAACGACGCAGTGCCCGACGCTGCATCGAATCACAAGAATAACAAGTGAGAAAACCATGAGTGCAGTGAACAAAGTTCTGATCGTGGGCGGTGGCATTGGTGGCTTGTGTGCGGCCATCGCACTGCGGCGCAAGGGCATTGAGGTCGATCTGATCGAACTCAAGTCAGAATGGACGGTGTACGGCGTCGGGATCATCCAGCAAAGCAACGTGGTCCGCGAGATGGCCAAGCTTGGCGTGCTGGATGGATATCTCGATGCGGCGTATGCCTTTGAAGACGTCGCCATCTATGGCCCGGCCGGCCAACAACTGGCGCGCATTCCGGGTCAGCGCCTGGCAGGGCCTGCGTACCCGGCCAACGTCGGCATCTCGCGCCTGGCGCTGCACAAGGTGCTCAGCGAAACGGCGCTGGAACTCGGCGCGCAAGTACGCCTGGGCCTTAGCGTGGAAGCCTTGAAAGACACCGGCGACAGCGTCGATGCGCTGTTCACCGATGGCAGCAGCGCTGTCTACGACCTGGTGGTTGGCGCGGACGGTCTGTTCTCCAGGGTTCGTGATTTGCTCTTCGGCGACACCTACACACCGCGTTTCACCGGCCAGTCGGTGTGGCGCTACAACTTCCCGCGTGACCCGCAGATCGATCACCTCGCCAACTACCAGAGTGCCGAAGGCAACGCCGGCCTGGTGCCGCTGGCCGGTGACCTGATGTACCTGTTCCTCACGTCCCACGAACCGTCCAACCCGTGGATGGACCCGGCCACGCTGGCCGAGCAGATGCGCCAGCGCTTGCAGGGTTTCACCGGCCTCATCGGCGAACTGCGCGAGCAGATCACCGACAGCAGCCAAGTGGTCTACAAGCCGATGGAAGTGGTCTTCGTCAATGAGCCCTGGTACCGCGGTCGCGTGCTGCTGATCGGCGATGCTGCCCACGCGACTACGCCGCACCTCGGCCAGGGGGCCGGCATGGCGATTGAAGATGCCATCGTGCTCAGTGAAGAACTGACCCGTGACGGCAACGTCGAGCAACAGCTGCAGCGCTTCATGGCGCGCCGTTTCGAGCGCTGCAGATTCATCAGCGAAAGCTCGGTGCTGGCCGGCGACAAGGAAATGCAACACGACCGTGAGTTCGACCGCATCGGCCTGGTCAAGCGAATGCTCGCGCTGACGGCCGAGCCCATCTGATTCACCCACAGCAGTTACCACTATAAAAACAAGAGGTTAACGCGATGGTTAGTTCCACGACTGCGACGCTTGCGCGCCGCCCGGTCAGCCCCTCTGCACCCTTTGGTTTCACCCTCGCCGCGGCGTTGGTGCTGTGCAGTCAGGCTGCCCAGGCCTTTTCGGTAGACACCGGCAATCCGGATTTCAACCTGCGTTGGGACAACACGGTGAAGTACAGCGCCGCCTGGCGCACGCAAAATCCCAGCAGCAAATTGAGCGAGGGCCAGGTAGCACTCAACCAGGACGACGGCGACCGGGCCTTCAAGAAGGGCCTGATCTCCAACCGCACGGACATCCTTTCCGAGCTGGACATGTCGTTCAAGAACGTCGGCGCGCGCCTCAGTGGCGCCGCCTGGTACGACACCGAATACCAGCAGGACAACGACAACGACGACCCGGCCCGGGCCAACGCCCGTTCCGTGGCCTATGACGAATTCACCGACGACACTCGCCATCTGCACGGCGGTAAAGGCGAATTGCTCGATGCGTTCGTGTACTGGAACGGCGAGCTGGCCGACCACGCCACGTCCGTGCGTGCCGGTCGCCACGGCTTGATCTGGGGCGAGAGCTTGTTCTTCGGGGCCAACGGCATTGCCGGTGGCATGGCGCCGGTCGACGTGGTGAAGGCGCAGTCCGTACCCAACACCCAGTTCAAGGAAATCACCCGTCCGGTCAATCAACTGTCCGGCACGTTTCAACTGACCAACGACGTATCGCTCGGCGCCTTTTACCAGCTGGAGTGGGAAGAGACACGCCTGCCGGGTGCCGGCAGTTACTTTTCCACCAGTGACACCATTGGTGAAGGCAACGAACGCTTGATCGTGGGCGCGCCATTTCCTGCGTTCCTCGGTGGCAATCCCGGCAGCCCGGCGGCGTTCTTCCATGGCAATGACAAGGAAGCGAAAAGTTCGGGGCAGGGTGGCCTGCAGTTGAAGTACAGCGCCGAGACGGTCGAGTACGGCCTGTACGCGATCCAGTATCACGACAAGACACCCAAGCTGTATCTCAAACCCTCCACCGGTGCGCCGAACTTCGGCACTGGCCAGATCGGCGAGTACTACTGGGTGTACCCGGAAGACATTCGCGCCTTCGGCGCCAGTTTTTCCACCACGGTCGACGAATACAGCTTCGCCGGTGAAGCCTCGATGCGCTGGAACATGCCGCTGGTTTCCAACGGGCAAACCGTCCTGCCTGGCGTGGTCGCCGACAACGATGACGACGCCCTCTACGCGGTCGGCCGTACCGCCCACGTCAACCTCAACGTCCTGGCGTCGTTCGGGCCGAACTTCCTTGCCAGGGAATCCGGACTGGTCGGTGAGATCGCCTGGAACCGCCTGCTGAGCGTCACCAAAAACCGTGCGGCCCTTGACCCCAATGCCACCGATGACGGCCTCGGTTTCAAGGTGGTCTACACCCCGACGTACCGCCAGTTCTTCTCCGGCATCGATATCAGCATTCCGGTCGGCCTCAGTTATTTCCCACTGGGCAAATCGGCGGTTGTCAGCTCGTTCGGGCCGGACAACGGCGGCGACATGAACATCGGCATCACCGCCACCTACCTGGATCGCGTCACCGCCGGGCTGACCTACACGCATTACTACGGCGCCGAGGACACCAACCTCAACGCCGCCAGCCAGTTCAATTACAAGCAATCGCTGAAAGACCGGGATTATCTGTCTTTCTCCGTCAAGACCACGTTTTAAGAGGACTTGCGCATGACCCATAACAAGAAAACCGGAGCCTTCAAGCTCAAAACCCTTTGCTTTGCACTGCTGGGAAGCCTGGCCATTTGCAGCCAGATGGCGGGCGCTGCGACGGCGGAAGACGCGACCAAACTGTCGAAAAACCTGACGCCTTTTGGCGCCGAGCGCGCCGGCAATGCCGACGGCTCCATTCCGGCGTGGGACGGTGGTTACACCAAGGTCGATCCTTCGTTCAAGGAAGGCGGCAAGCGTTCCGATCCGTTTGCGGCAGACAAACCGCTGTTCAGCATCACTTCGAAGAACCTGGCCCAATACGCCGGCAAACTCAGTGATGGCACCAAGGAAATGTTCAAGCGTTTCCCGGACACCTATCGCATCGATGTGTACCAGACCCGTCGCACCGCCGCCGCGCCGCAGTGGGTGTATGACAACACGCTGAAAAACGCCACCCGCGCCAAACTGGTCGACAGCAGCGCCGGCCCCGTCCCCGAAGGCGCCTTTGGCGGTATTCCGTTTCCGGTGCCGAAAAACGGTGCCGAAGCCATGTGGAACCATGTGCTGAATTGGCGCGGGACCTCGCTGTCGATGCATTTTCGTCACTACCTGATGACCGCCGATGGCAAGCCGGTCATGACCACCGATGGCCAAGCCATTCAGGAGATGCCGTATTACTACCAGGACGGATCGCCGGAGACTTTTGACGGTGACTATTGGCTGTTCCGCCTGCTCAACGTCGGGCCGCCGTTGCGCGCCGGCGAGCAGATCATGGGCCGTACCAACATCAACGGCGACTTGTCCCAGGCCCACGTCTACCTGACCGGCCAACGTCGCGTGCGCAAACTGCCGAATGCCTGCTGCGATACACCGACACCGGCGACTGCCGGGGTGATGTCCTTCGACGAATTGAGCGTGTTCCAGGGCCGCATGGACCGCTTCAACTGGAAACTGGTGGGCAAGCAGGAGATGTACATCCCCTACAACACCAACAAGGTGCAAACCGCCGCCAAACCTGAAGACCTGTTCCTCGCCCATCACATGAACCCTGATTACGTGCGTTGGGAATTGCACCGGGTCTGGGTCGTGGAAGCGGACCTGGCGCCGGGCAAGCGTCACCAGTTGCCGAAGGGCCGCTATTACCTCGATGAAGACACCTGGCAAGCCATGTTGGGCGACCGTTGGGATGCCAACGGCCAGTTGGCCAAGACCCTGTGGTCGTTGCCCGCGGTCCTGCCGGACCTGCCTGCACAAGCGCAATTGTCTTCCGGTTTTTACGACCTGACCTCCGGCGCCTGGTTTATCCAGAACGTCTACACCGGCCAGCCCGAACAGTACGGCGTGGTGGATCGCTACAAGGCCTCCGAGTTCTCGCCTGCGGCGATGGCGGGTGCCGGGGTTCGTTGAGTCAGACCGGGTCGCGGCTGGCGCAGCGTGATCCGGTATCAAACGGTTTTTCGAGGTCGGTATGAACAGATTCTGTCAGGTGGTTGGTCGGCTGATGTGGTTGATGGCGCTGCCTCTGGCGCCGTTGAACCTGGCGCAGGCCGCTGCGGTGGGCGACGCACTCAATACGCCGGCGATGCTGGCACCGCAAGCGCAATCCGCGGTGCTGCTGGACCTGGCCCGGGCGGGCGCGCGGCTGGTGGCGGTGGGGGAGCGGGGCATCGTGCTGCTGTCCGATGACAATGGCGTGAGCTGGCGCCAGGCAGCGGTGCCGGTTTCGGTCAGCCTGACCGCCGTGCAGTTTGTCGACGCCAACACAGGCTGGGCCGTGGGGCATGGCGGCGTCGTGCTGGCATCGCGCGACGGAGGTGAACACTGGGTTGTGCAACTGGACGGTTTGCGTGCGGCACAACTTGAGTTGGCGGACGCCACCGAGCAACTGCCATCTGCAAGCGATCCGGATGCCGCCGCCGCGCGCGTGCAAACGGCTGAACGGCTTGCCGGTGAGGCTGCTGACAAACCGTTTCTCGCCCTGCAATTCGTCGATGACCGGCACGGCCTGATTGTTGGCGCTTACGGCCTGGCGTTTCGCACCGACGATGGCGGTACCACCTGGCAATCCATCATGGGGCAAATCGATAACCCGATGGGCGCGCACTTGTCGGCCATCGCTCAACAAGGCGAGCACTGGTTCCTGGCCGGCGAGCAGGGTTATCTGGCTCGTTCGACGGATGCCGGCAAGTCATTCACGCAGTTGGAAAGTCCTTACGCGGGCAGTTTTTTCACCCTGCAAATGCGCGATGACGGCGTGTTGCTGGTGGCCGGCTTGAAGGGTAATGCGTTTGTCTCCAGCGACCTTGGCGAAAGCTTCCAGCCCGCGTCGGTGACGATGCCGGTGTCGTTCAGCGACGGGATTCGCACCGATGACGGCCAGTTGTTGCTGGTCAATCAGAGCGGCGCCCTGTTTCGCACCAACAGCCAGCCCGGCGCACTGCTCCAGCCGTACGGCAAGCCGCTCGGCAAGCCCGTTGCCAGTGTTGTCCAGGCCGCCGATGGCAGCCTGACGCTGGCCGGTTTCACTGGGTTGACGCGCATCTCGCCGTCAATCGCTACCGCTTCGGAGTGAGGTTATGAAGTCTTTCGACAACGCCACGGCCAGCCTGGCGAATTTCGATCCGCGCTCTGGTTCCGTGGTGGAACGCACGCTGTTCAACCACCGCCTGTGGGTGCTGTTGGTGTGTGTGCTGACCACCCTGGTGCTCGGGTATCAAGCCACCCGTATCGAGCTCAATGCGAGCTTCGAAAAGATGATCCCCACACAGCAACCCTACATTGCAAACTACCTTGAGCATCAGAAACAACTCACGGGCCTGGGCAATGCCTTGCGCATTGTGGTGGCCAATCGGCACGGCGATATCTACAACGCCGAGTACCTGAAGACTCTGCAAGCCCTGAGTGACCAACTCTACCTGCTGCCGGGTGTCGACAGGGCCTACATGAAGTCGCTGTGGACACCGGCCACGCGGTGGGTAGCCGTAACCGAGGACGGTCTCGACGGCGGCCCGGTGATTCCCGACGACTACAGCGGCACCGCCGCCAACCTCGAATCGCTGCGGCGCAATGTGCAGCGCTCCAATGAGCTCGGTCAGTTGGTGGCGCTCGACCAGACCTCCAGCATCATCTACGTGCCATTGCTAGCCACCACCCCTGACGGCAAGCCGCTGGATTACGCGGTGTTGTCCGAGCAGCTGGAGACGCTGCGCAGCACCTATCAAAGCGCCAACATCGACATTCGCATCACCGGTTTCGCGAAAAAGGTCGGCGACCTGATTGCCGGCCTGAAGCAGATCCTGTTGTTCTTTGCCGTCGCGATCCTGATCACCACCGCCGTGCTGTTCTGGTACACCCGCTGCCTGCGCAGTACGGTGCTGGTGGTGTTGTGCTCGCTGGTGGCAGTGGTCTGGCAGCTCGGGTTGCTGCCCTTGCTGGACTACCAACTGGACCCGTATTCGGTGCTGGTACCGTTCCTGGTGTTTGCCATCGGCATGAGCCATGGCGCGCAGAAAATGAACGGCATCATGCAGGACATCGGCCGAGGCATGCACCGGGTGGTGGCGGCGCGCTTCACCTTCCGGCGCCTGTTCCTCGCCGGGCTGACGGCGCTGCTGTGCGATGCCGTGGGTTTTGCCGTGCTGATGCTGATCAAGATCCAGGTCATTCAAGACCTCGCGGTGATCGCCAGCATCGGCGTCGCGGTGTTGATCTTCACCAACCTGATCCTGCTGCCGGTGTTGCTCTCCTATGTCGGCGTAACGCCGCGGGCGGCTCAGCTGAGCCTCAAAAGCGAACAGGCCGAGCAAAGCGGTCAGACCCGCCATGCCTTCTGGCGCTTTCTCGACCTGTTCACCCATCGCCGCTGGGCGAGCCTGTGCATCGCCATCAGCCTCGCGCTGGCGGCGCTCGGTTTTGTGGTCAGCCTGCAACTGAAAATCGGCGACCTCGACGCCGGTGCACCGGAGCTGCGCGCGGACTCGCGCTACAACCAGGACGATGCCTTCCTGACCCGTCATTATGGCGCCAGCAGCGACCTGTTCGCGGTGATGGTGAAAACCCCGGCCAGCAGCTGTGCGCGCTACGACATCCTGGCCAAGGTCGATGCCCTGGACTGGCAACTGCGCGCCTTGCCGGGCGTGGATTCGACCAACTCGCTGGCGTTGCTCAACCGGCGCATGCTGGTCGGCCTCAGTGAGGGCAACCCGAAGTGGTACGAGCTGCAGAACAACCAGGCGATGCTCAACATGATCACCGCCAGCGCGCCGCGCGGGTTATACAACGAAGACTGCAGCCTGTTGACCCTGTACGCCTACCTCACCGACCACAAGGCCGAGACGCTGACCCGCCTGGTCGAGCACGTGGAGCAATTTGCCGCGGCGAACAACACCGACGAGGTGCAGTTTCTCCTGGCCGCCGGTAACGCCGGGATCGAAGCGGCGACCAATATCGTGGTCAAGCAAGCCAACCGCGAAATGCTCGTCTGGGTCTATGGAGCAGTCATTCTGCTGTGCCTGATCACCTTCCGCTCCTGGCGCGCGACCCTGTGCGCGGTGATTCCACTGATGCTCACCTCCATCCTCTGCGAAGCCTTGATGGTCTGGCTGAACATCGGTGTGAAAGTCGCCACGCTGCCGGTCATCGCCTTGGGCGTGGGTATCGGCGTCGACTATGCGTTGTACGTGATGAGCATTCTGCTGGGCCATCTGCGCCAAGGGTCGAGCCTGTCAGAAGCCTATTACCGTGCGCTGGTGTCCACCGGCAAGGTGGTGATGCTGACCGGTATCACCCTGGCGATTGGTGTCGCGACCTGGACGTTTTCACCGATCAAGTTCCAGGCCGACATGGGCGTGCTGCTGGCCTTCATGTTCGTCTGGAACATGGTTGGCGCCTTGGTGTTGCTGCCGGCGCTGGCGTACTTCCTGCTGCCCGCACGCAGCGAGGCGCAAGGTCCAGTGGCGGTGCGCAACGTCGCAGGTTCCGAGACGGCGGTGGTCGCCAACGTTCCTCACCTGCGCATCAAGGAGCAGTGCCATGGTCGCTAATGTCTTCGTAGCACATTCCACCCGGCAAGCCGGATGGGCGCAATCGCTGTTGTTGCTGCTGGGCAGCTGTCTGCCGGTGCTGGGCGCGGTGTTGCTGGCCCCGGTGTTGCCGCGGATGCAGGCGCATTTTGCCGACGTGCCCGGCAGCGCCGTAATGGTTCCGATCGTATTGACGTTACCAGCCTTGGTGATCGCCTTGCTGGCGCCGTTCGCCGGTCTGATCGCCGATCGCCTCGGACGCAAGCCGTTGTTGCTGGCGAGCATGACGCTGTACGTGCTCTGCGGCGTGCTGCCGCTGTGGCTCGACTCGCTGCCGGCGATCGTGCTCAGTCGCGCGGGCATCGGCTTGGCCGAGGCGGGCATCATGACCTGCTGCACCACGCTGATGGGCGACTACTACAGCGGCGCCCGGCGTGAGCGTCTGTTTGCCTTGCAGATGGTCGCCACCTCGTTGTCGGCGGCGGTGTTCATCGCGCTGGGTGGTTTCCTCGGGCAAAACGATTGGCGTACGCCGTTTGCGCTGTACGCCGTGGGCCTGGTTTTCCTGCCGCTGATGGCCTGGAAACTGTGGGAGCCACAGGCCGCTGCGCAACCCGAGCCAACCACCCCGCCGATGCCCACGGGCAAATTCCCCTGGCGCCCGCTCGCCCCCCTGTATGTGTTGTCGCTGCTGGCAGGGCTGAGCCTGTTCATCGTGCCGGTGCAGGCCGGATACCTGCTCAACCTGCTGCAGGTGGATGCCCCGCAACAGATCGGCATGACCATGGGCGCCAATCAGCTGGGCGTACTCGTCGGTGCGTTGAGTTTTCGCTTGTTCAGCGCAATGCGTGGGCAGCACATGCTGTTGCTTGCCTATGTGCTGGCGGGCATCGGCGGGTTGTTGATGGCTGACGCCTTGACCCATGTGCAGGTCGTGGTCGCCGTGTCCATCAACGGCCTGGGCATTGGCCTGATGCTGCCGACACTGATCACCTGGATCATGGCGCAAGTCGATTTCCATCAACGCGGGCGGGCGGCGGGGTGTTTTACCGCGGCCATCTTCGCCGGCGAATTCATCAGCCCCCTGGTGGTGCTCGGCATGACCGGTGGCGTCGCCACCGCGCTACCCCATGCGTTGGCCATTGTGGGCGGGCTGCAACTGTTGGTGGCAGTGTTTTGCCTGGCCGTGCCGCGGCTCGGTGGTTTGGCGCCCCACGCAAATATTGTTGTCGATGGCTCGACCATCGGCGACGGAAACTGAATGAGGATTTTCCATGCAAGCGCTTCCTGAATTCAAACGAGTGGTCACCGGTCACGATCAGCATGGCCAGGCGATTGTCGCCAGCAGCGGGCCGACGCCGAACGTGTTCCCGCTGGCGTCGGTGCCGGGCACGGTGTTTTACGAACTGTGGAACAGCAGCACCAGCCCGGCCTTGCTCGACAACGCCAGTGACCCCAGCAGCAAACCCCTGCAACTGAGCCCCGGCCCCCTGGGCAGTGTGATTCGGGTGGTGGATATTCCGCCGGACAGCGTACAGAACCAGGTCAGCGCGGAAAGTGCCGCGGCGGCGTTCGCCGAAATTGGCGAGTCCCACGCCGGCACTGGCAAAGCGGACTCTCGACATAAACTGATGCACCGCACCGAGACCCTCGACTACGGCATCGTCACCGAGGGCGAAGTGTGGCTGGTGCTCGATGAGGAGGAAGTGCACCTCAAGCGCGGCGACGTCGTGGTGCAGCGCGGTACCAACCATGCCTGGAGCAACCGCACCGAAGCGATGGCGCGCATGGTCTTCATCTTGCTCGACGGACGCTTCGCCGCTGAATTGAGCCCTGCCCAAGGAGCATCGGCATGAAACTCGCCACCCTGAAAAACGCCAGTCGTGATGGTCGGCTCGTCGTGGTCTCGCGGGATCTCGCCTGGGCACTGGATGCCAGTTCCGTGGCGCCGACCTTGCAACAGGCGATCGAGAACTGGAGCAGCGTCGAGCCGCGCTTGCAGGCGCTGTCGAGTGAGTTGAATGCGGGTGCAGCGACGGGCGCTTTTGCGTTCGACCCCGCCCAGGCCATGGCGCCGTTGCCCCGCGCCTATCAATGGTGCGACGGCTCGGCCTTCCTCAGCCACGGTGCCTTGATGCAGAAAGCCTTCAATCTTGATCCCATCGACGGCGTCGAGCACACGCCGCTGATGTACCAGGGCGCCGGTGACGATTTCATCGGCCCGCGCGACGACATTGCATTGCCGAGCGAGAGCCAGGGCATCGACTTCGAAGGCGAATTCGTGGTGCTGGTCGATGACGTGCCGATGGGATGCGACGCGCAACAGGCGCTGCAGCACATCAAATTGATCCTGCAGATCAACGACGTCAGTTTGCGCGCGCTGGCTCCGCGGGAAATGCGCACCGGCTTCGGGTTCCTGCAGGCCAAACCCTCGTCCAGTTTCGCCCCGCTGGCCATTACCCCGGATGAGTTGGGCGATGCCTGGCGCGACGGGCGGGTACATCTGCCTTTGCACGTGCACTGGAATGGGCAATGGTTTGGGCAGCCCCACGGCGGCCAGATGAATTTCAGTTTTGGCCAATTGATCGCCCATGCCGCGCTGACTCGCCGATTGGGCGCGGGCACGCTGATCGGCTCCGGCACTGTGTCCAATAGCGAGCGCAGCGCGGGGTCGGCGTGCATCGCCGAGCGCCGCGCCATCGAGATGATCGAACAGGGCGCCGCGCAAACCGGCTTCATGCGCTTTGGCGACCGCGTGCACATGGACGTCCTGGATCGCGACGGCCAGTCGTTGTTCGGCGCGATCGATCAACGTGTCGTTCAGGCCCAAGGCTGAGGGGCGCCCTATGCGTGTGTTGATTACCGGCGCCAATGGTTTTGTCGGACGAGAGCTGGTGCGTTGCCTGCTGGCGCGGGGCAGCCTGCGGGGCCAGGTCATTGCTTCGTTGCTGGTCCTGGACAGGGATTTGCAAGGCTTGCCGGATGACACCCGTCTGCGTCGTCATTTCGGCAGCGTGACCGATCCGGCGTTGATGCGCCGGGTGCTGGCCGACGGCATCGACGTGGTATTCCATCTGGTCAGCATTCCCGGTGGTGCGGCGGAAGAGCAGTACGAGCTTGGCTATCAGGTCAACCTGCTGGCCAGCCTGGAACTGCTCAACCAACTGCGCAACAAGAACCAGCCACCGGTTCTGGTGTACGCCAGCAGCGTCGCGGTGTACGGCGGTCATCTGCCGGAACGCATGAGCGAGGCCGCCGAGTTGCGTCCCGAATTGTCCTATGGCACGCATAAGGCCATGGTGGAAAGTGCCGTGAGCGACCTGGCCCGGCGCGGCGATGTCGATGGTCGAGCGTTGCGTTTGCCGGGCATCGTCGCCAGGCCCCGCGAGCCCAATGGCTTGCGCTCGGCGTTCATGAGCGACCTGATGCGCGCGTTTGCCGAGGGCGAAGCCTATCAATGTCCGGTCTCGCCGCAGGCGACGGCCTGGTGGATGTCGGCCCGCTGCTGTGTGAACAACCTGATCCACGCTGCCGAACTCAATGGCGCCGTGCTCGGAGCCCAGCGGGTATGGCAGCTGCCGGTGCTGCAGTTGTCCATCGCCCAAGTGATCGACGCTCTGGCCGAGCGTTATGGGCAAGAGCGCCGCAGGCTGATCAGTTTTTCCCCTGACGCCGGGCTGCAAGCCTTGTTCGGGCGCATGCCGCCGCTGAAAACCCCACAAGCCCGCGCCGCCGGTTTCAACCATGACCGCAACGCTGCCGCGCTGGTCCGCAACGCCCTTAACCCCTCGGCCCCCCGACTTCTGCCGCTGACCGGAGAGACCTTTCATGTCACAGCCAACCAAGCCTAAGCGTCGTCTTGTCGACCTCTCGGTCACGCTCGACAACAACCCCTACACCGATCCGCCACCATTGTTGCCCAAGATCGATTACATGGATCACCAGCAAGGCTGGCCGGAGATGGCCGCGATGTTCCCCGGCTTGCAACTCGAACAGATGCCGGGCAACGAGTCCTGGGCCGCCGAACGACTGCACATCACCACCCACAGCGGCACGCACATGGATGCGCCCTGGCATTACGCCTCGACCACCGACGGCGGCCAGCCGGCCTTTGGCATCGACGAGTTGCCGCTGGATTGGTGTTTGCAGCCGGGGGTGAAGCTGGATTTTCGCCACATGGCCGACGGTCATGTGGTGACCGCTGCCGAGATCGAAGCGGAGCTTAAGCGAATCGGCCACGAGTTGCAGCCGCTGGACATCGTGCTGGTCAACACCCGCGCCGGCGCGCTGTTCGGCCAGCCGGGGTATCTGGATGCCGGCGTCGGCATCGGCCGTGAAGCCACGATGTATCTGCTGGAACGTGGGGTGCGGGTGGTCGGCACCGACGCCTGGAGTTGGGACGCACCGTTCAAGTACACCCGCGAACGTTTTGCCGCCGACGGCGATGCCTCGATCATTTGGGAAGGGCACAAGGCCGGGCGCGATATCGGTTATGGGCAAATGGAAAAACTCGCCAACCTGGAATCCCTGCCGGCCAGTGGATTTGTGGTGTCTTGCTTCCCCTACAAGATCAAGCATGCATCGGCCGGTTTTGTGCGAGCGGTGGCGATCTTCGAAGAGTAAGCAACGCCTGATACAATCCTCGATTAAACAATAAGAGAGAACACATGCCTCTTTTGCGTCTGCCGCAAACAATACTGGCGACCGCGTTGGCACTGGGCAGCAGCCTGGCCATGGCGGCCAGCGCCGACTCGGCAAAGCCCAATATCCTGCTGATCGTCGCCGATGACCTGGGTTATTCCGACCTGGGCAGCTACGGCGGCGAAATCAATACGCCCACCCTGGATCAACTGGCCAGGGATGGCCTGCAGTTCACCAACCTGTACGCCGCGCCGACCTGTTCGATTACGCGCTCGATGCTGATGTCCGGCACCGACAACCACCTCGCCGGCCTCGGTACCATGGCGGAAGCCCTGCAACCCTTTCAACGGGGCAAGCCGGGGTACGAGGGCTATCTGAACCAGCGTTCCTATTCGATCGCCGAACTGTTGAAACAAGGCGGCTACAGCACCCTCATGGTCGGCAAATGGCACCTGGGCCTGGAGGCGGACCAGGGGCCGGATCAACGTGGTTTCGAGCAGTCGTTCACCTTGCTGGAGGGCGGTGCATCGCACTTCAAACCCGCCAGTGTCGACCCGGCCAAGATCGAGCAGGTGCACTACCGCGAAAACGGCAAGGCCGTGGAGTTGCCGGAGAATTTCTATTCTTCGGACTTCTACACCGACAAACTGATCAGCTACCTGCAAAACAGCCAGAAGGACGGCAAGCCGTTTTTCGCCTACGCGGCGTTTACCTCACCGCACTGGCCGCTGCAAGCACCCAAGGAGTACCTGGACAAGTACAAAGGGCGGTTCGATCAGGGCTATGACAGCGTACGGCTGGCGCGGATCGAGCGGATGAAAAAGCTCGGCCTGATGGCAGGCGATGCCCAGCCGGCTAAGCCGCTACCGGTGAATCCCAAGCTGCCGGGCTGGGAGCAACTGAGCCCTGAGCAGCAACAGGTCGAGGCGCGGAAGATGGAAATCTACGCCGCCATGGTCGACAACCTCGACCATAACATTGGCCGCCTGGTCGACTACCTGCGCAAAAGCGGGCAGTACGACAACACGCTGATCGTGTTCATGTCGGATAACGGCGCGGCGGGGGAGAATCACGCCCAGTTCTATCCGCCGGGCGCGCATACCGACAATAGCTATGCCAACCTGGGGCAGAAGGGCTCCCAGATCGACTATGGCGTACGCTGGGCCGAGGTCAGCGCTGCGCCGTTCCACCTGTTCAAGGGCACCACCGCAGAAGGCGGTATCAGCGTGCCGGCGATCGTTCAACTGCCCAAGTCACTGCGTCGCCAGGGCGTGGAACGCGGCGTTGCGCGGGTGGATGACCTGGCGCCGACCTTCCTGGAACTGGCGGGCATCGAAGCGCCAACGGACTCGAATAAACATCCGATTACCGGCAAATCGATGCTGCCAATGTTCGCCGGCAAAGGCAGCCCGCACATTAACGACAGCCTGGCCGGCGAGCTGTTCGGCAATGCTTATTACCGCGAGGGAAACCTGAAGCTGCTGGGCATGCGCGCGCAGGCAGGCTTTGGCGATAACGCGCAGCCGCCGCAATGGCAATTGTTCGATCTGGCCCAGGACCGCGGCGAAACCACCGACCTGGCGGCCGACCGACCGGAAACGGTGCAACGGCTCAAGGCTGCCTGGTTGACGTATGCCGAGCGGGTCGGTGTGGTGTTTCCAGCGCATTGACCGGGTTGCCCTCATGCACCGTTACGGATGCATGAGGGTAGGCACTTTTCCTGACGGTCAGCCAGGCTGTTGCTAAACGGTATGCCGACCATCAACGCCGATTTGCTCGCTTTCGTCAGGAGTCAAGTAGCTGCAGGGGCAGGTGCACACAGCTGTAGGAGCCGGCTTGCCGGCGAAGGCGGTGGGTCAGGCGATGGAAATGTTGGCTGTGCCGGCCTCTTCGCTGGCAAGCCAGCTCCTACAGGTTTACTGGGCGCTGGCGGAATTTGCGTCTGGCCTAATCCTCTGTAGGAGCCGGCTTGCCGGCGAAGGCGGTGGGTCAGGCGAGGGAGATGCTGGCTGTGTCGGCCTCTTCGCTGGCAAGCCAGCGCCTACAGGTTTACTGGGCGCTGCCGGAGTTTGCGTCTGGCCTAATCCTCTGTAGGAGCCGGCTTGCCGGCGAAGGCGGTGGGTCAGGCGAGGGAGATGTTGGCTGTGCCGGCCTCTTCGCTGGCAAGCCAGCGCCTACAGGTTTACTGGGCGCTGCCGGAGTTTGCGTCTGACCAAATCCTCTGTAGGAGCCGGCTTGCCGGCGAAGGCGGTGGGTCAGGCGATGTAAATGTTGGCTGTGCCGGCCTCTTCGCTGGCAAGCCAGCTCCTACAGGTTTACTGGGCGCTAGCGGAATTTGCGCCGGGCCTAATCCTCTGTAGGAGCCGGCTTGCCGGCGAAGGCGGTGGGTCAGGCGATGGAAATGTTGGCTGTGCCGGCCTCATCGCTGGCAAGCCAGCTCCTACAGGTTTACTGGGCGCTGGCGGAATTTGCGTCTGGCCTAATCCTCTGTAGGAGCCGGCTTGTCAGGCGATGGAGATGTTGGCTGTGTCGGCCTTTTCGCTGGCAAGCCAGCTCCTACAGGTTTACGGGGCGCTGGCGGAATTTGCGTCTGGCCTAATCCTCTGTAGGAGCCGGCTTGCCGGCGAAGGCGGTGGGTCAGGCGATGGAAATGTTGGCTGTGCCGGCCTCATCGCTGGCAAGCCAGCTCCTACAGGTTTACTGGGCGCTGGCGGAATTTGCGTCTGGCCTAATCCTCTGTAGGAGCCGGCTTGCCGGCGAAGGCGGTGGGTCAGGCGATGTAAATGTTGGCTGTGCCGGCCTCTTCGCTGGCAAGCCAGCTCCTACAGGTTTACTGGGCGCTAGCGGAATTTGCGCCGGGCCTAATCCTCTGTAGGAGCCGGCTTGCCGGCGAAGGCGGTGTGTCAGGCGATGGAGATGTTGGCTGTGCCGGCCTCTTCGCTGGCAAGCCAGCTCCTACAGGTTTACGGGGCGCTGGCGGAATTTGCGCCGGGCCTAATCCTCTGTAGGAGCCGGCTTGCCGGCGAAGGCGGTGGGTCAGGCGATGGAGATCTTGGCTGTGTCGGCCTCTTCGCTGGCAAGCCAGCTCCTACAGGTTTGCTGGTCGCTGGCGGAATTTGCGTCTGGCCTAATCCTCTGTAGGAGCCGGCTTGCCGGCGAAGGCGGTGGGTCAGGCGATGGAGATGTTGGCTGTGCCGGCCTCTTCGCTGGCAAGCCAGCTCCTACAGGTTTACTGGGCGCTGGCGGAATTTGCGTCTGGCCTAATCCTCTGTAGGAGCCGGCTTGCCGGCGAAGGCGGTGGGTCAGGCGATGGAGATGTTGGCTGTGTCGGCCTCTTCGCTGGCAAGCCAGCTCCTACAGGTTTACTGGGCGCTAGCGGAATTTGCGCCGGGCCTAATCCTCTGTAGGAGCCGGCTTGCCGGCGAAGGCGGTGGGTCTGAACTGGCCTAATTATTCCGGACACCTCTTAAGGGCGATATGATTTCGTGGTGGAGGCCGAGATGCCGCCGTAAAAGAACACTGAACGCCAGCCCAGGGACGGAATGATTTGCGCCGCGATGAGACCGCCGATCGTGGCGCCCAGTGCGTAGGCGGTGGATTGCAGGCTGATGGCCAGGCTGCGCCACTTCTAGTTGGCGTACTCCCCCGGCGATGGAGCATGCAAGGGCCTGGAAAATGCGCACGCACACTCAATCGGTAAGCGTGCGCCGGGGACTTCAGGAAGCGGACTGGCGCAGTTGCTCGATGATGCGGCGGGCGCGATTGGCGCCGGCATCGACATGGATGTCGATCATCGGGCGTACGCCGAACCGGCACATGTTTCGGTACTGGGCTTCGATCACCACCTTGTCTTCGTCGAAGGTCAATATCGTCTGCTCAACCACCTTGGCCTTGATGGCTTCGGGATCGCTTTCGGGGTTGGTGGCAATGGTCCAGAAGTAGTGACTGGTGGTGGCGGTCTCGGGTGTGACCCCGTGGAACCCGCGCATATGGAAACCACCACGATCGGGGTCGTCCAGGTTGTCAGTACCGGCATCCACCGCACCGGTCCAGATGCGCAGGTGGCTGACGTGAAATTCGATTTCCTGCCAACGGTCCACGGTGCCTTTGAACGGGTAGGCGGCGGTGTAGGTGGGGGGTGGAACAGAGTCCGGCATGTGGCGCACGACCCGCACCACATCGCCTTCACTCTCCACGCTCATGCGGGCATTCATGTGGATGCTGGCGTTGCCGCCGATGGTGTGCAGGTGCACATAACCCAGGTGGCTCAAGTCCATCAGGTTGTCGTGGATCAGCTGGTAAGGCGCGTCGTAGTGGTAGACGTTGCCGTCGAACAAGTACTTGCCACTGCTGTGGACAGGGTAGGTCGGTGGCTCGCAGGTCGGCTCGGGATGCGCCTCGCTGCCCAGCCAGATCCAGACGATCTGGTCCTGCTCTCGCACATGATAGGCGGGCACTTTGGCCTTGCTCGGAATCTTGTCCTGGCCCGGGATTTCCACGCATGTGCCGCGTTCATCGAACAGCAGGCCATGGTAGCCACAACGAATGCCAGACGCTTCGAGGGTGCCATTCGACAGGGGCAGTGCCCTGTGGCAGCAGCGGTCCTCCAGCGCAGCGACCTCGCCGTCGGGTTTGCGAAACAGCACGACCGGCTTGTTGAGCAGTGTCCGGCCCACGGGTTTGTCCTTCAACTCCCAACCGAGGGCCGCGACGTACCACTGGTCCAGGGGAAAGGCAGGCAAGGTCGGCGCTGCAATTTCTTCGGCAAGCGACTGGATGTTCATGGGTGTTCTCCAGGTTTGATGTTGTTGTTCGATTCAGAGATCCAGCACCAGGCGTGGCGATCTGGCGCGAGAGCAGCAGGGGGTAAAGCGGTCGTTGGCGGCGCGTTCGGCCGCTGTCAGGAATTGGTCCCGGTGCTCGGGGATGCCCTTCAACACACGGGTTACGCAGGTGCCGCAGACGCCTTGCTCGCAGGATGACTCGATTGTTATGCCGGCCTCGTCCAGTACTTCGAACACCGTGCGTTCGGCTGGAATCTGGATAACCTGGCCGCTGCGTACGAGTTCGACCTCGAAGGGCGCATTGGCGCTTTGATCGACAGGGTCTGCGGCAAAGAACTCCTTGTGTACGCGGTGCTGGGACCAGCCTGCGTTCTGCGCAGCCTCGAGGATGTAGTTCATGTAACCGCCCGGGCCACACACATAAAGGTGGGTGCCGGCGTCGGGTGTGGCGAGCAGGGCGGGCGCATCCAGTTTCTGCAGGGCCGAGCCGCTGTCGTCATGCAGCTTGATGCGATCGGCGAACGGCGTTTGTGCCAGCAGCGCCACGAACGCCGCGCGTGCGCTTGAGCGAAAGCAGTAATGCAACTCGAAGTCGGCGCCCTGGTGCGCCAGCTCATAGGCCATGGCCAGCATGGGCGTGATGCCGATACCGCCGCCAAACAACAGGTGTCGGCGGGCTGAGCGATCCAGCGGGAAGAGGTTGCGCGGAGCACTGATGGTCAGCGTTTGCCCCGACCGTACCTGCTCGTGCATGGCCCTGGAGCCGCCACGGGAACTTGGGTCCTTGAGCACACTGATCATGTAGCGATGGCGTTCCCTGGGATCGTTGCACAAGGAGTACTGGCGGGTGAGGCCCTCGGCTATGTGAATGTCGATGTGGGCACCGGCTTCGAACGCCGGCAGCGTGCTGCCGTCCGCGGCACATAGTTCGAAACTGCAGATGCCTTCGGCTTCGTCCGCTTTGCGGGTGACGTTGACTTGAAGCATGACTTATCCCTCCACACTGAAGTGGCTGCTGAAAAAAATGGGTTAGCGCTTAGGCGAGGGGACGGGTCAGCCGGGCGCTGGCGCGTGGAGGACGGTCGTTGGCTTGGGCAAGGCGAAGGCGATGAGATTGAAGGGGTTCATGACCAGGACCTGATAATTATTTTTATGAGTCAGGGCGACGGCCTATCATGCAGGTCCCCGCCCGTGACGTTCGGTAGAGAAATCCTCCGATTATTTAGTTGCGGTGTCAACTAATATTCAGGCCCCGCCGATCCAAGGTGTTTGCTCTATGTCCGCAGAAGCCCAACTGAACCTGACGCGTTACGTCCCTGCACTGCTGAATTTCCTCTCCAACAAGCTCTCTTCCGGGGCATCGCAGTGCTATCGCAAGCATTTCGGCATCGGTGTGGTCGAGTGGCGGATGCTCTCGATGCTGGCCGTGGAAAACGACATCACCGCCAATCGAATCTGCCAGACGATCGGCCTCGACAAGAGTGCGGTAAGCCGCTCGCTGCAGTCGCTGGAAGTGGCCGGGCACATTTGCAGTCAGGTCGATTCCAAGGATGCGCGGCGCTACACCGTCAGCCTGACTGACAGCGGAAAAGCCCTGCATGCCCGGGTGCTCAAGGTCGCACTGGAGCGCGAGCGGCGCTTGCTCAGCGGGCTGTCTGCCGAGGAAGTGGACACGCTGATCGAGTTGTTGGGCCGCCTGCATGCCCAGGTGTCCAACGTGAACGACTACGATCCGGTCGACGCTTGAGCCTGCGCATCAATACCTGAGGTTCCGCTCGCCCGTCGTTGAGGTATTGCGCCTGCCGATAGGACGCATCCCGACAAGCGATTAGTCATCCCCCCCTCTGTCCCGGCAACCTGTATCCGTCGTTTGGTCTGCCAACAAAAACAATAAAAGAGGGTTCGTTCGATGGCTATTTGCTCCATCGCTGCATCGCCGCGGGTGCCAGGTTTTTCCTGCCGATGACCAGCCACTTCCTCGGTGCCTTGACGATTCGCCTGAGTGTGGGCGGCAAGCTGTCGCTCGGCTTCGGGCTGGTGCTTGTCTGCACACTGGGCATGGCGCTCAGCGCCTGGTATGCGGTGCAGGTCAGCCAAGCCAGCGCCACCCGTTTACGCGAGCTGGACCAACAGAAAGCCAGCCTCGCCCAGGCGCGGCTGGCGGAGAAGGACTTCGGTTTGCTGCCGTCGGCGGAGGCTGCCGCGCAGGTCGGGCAAGCGTTGAGTCAGTTGCGCGCCGGCGTGGGCGAGGAATTCGCACCTGCGCTTTCGGACGCCGCCGAGCGTTACCTGAAGGCGTTCCAAGCCTATGCCGAGGCGCGCCAGCAGGCGTTACAGGCGCGTCTGCGCATGCAAGAGCTGGCGCAGACGGCGGGGCAACGTTTCGGCGAGGTGTTCCTCGACCAACTGGACGATATCAACCTGAATCTCGAGCAGCAGCGGTTGCCCGATGCGCAGTCCATGCAGCAACTGGAAGAGGCGGTGGCCTTACGCGAACGCCTGGCCAACCTGCGCGACAGCGAGCTGTTTTTTTCCCTGGACCCGCAGAAGCGCTACCAGGACGATTGGGTCAACCGGGTCAGTGAGCTGGCGACGGCGCTGAACAGCCTGAATGCGCAACTCGACGGCGATCGGCATCGGGCACTGGATGAGGCCAGCGCCGCGCTCAGCGAATATCGACAGGCCTTCCTGGCTTATGCCGCCAGTGGCGAACAGGCCATGGCGCAACAGCTGAACATGTCGAGTTCGGCCGAGAAAGTGACGATGCTGCTGGAAGACGAGCGCGTCAGGGCCGCGCAATCCTACGAATTGCTCCGCCAACGTCTGCAGTTGCAACTGGCGGCGATGGTGCTGCTGGCGGTGGTGCTCAGTGTCGGTGCCTGCCTGTTGATCCGGCGCTCGATTGTTACCCCGCTGAAGTCGATGCTTGAGCTGGCGCAACGGGTGGCGGCGGGGGACCTGCAAGAGCGTCCCGGATTACTCGCTCGGCACGACGAACTGGGCCAGCTCGGCCACGCGATCGACCTGATGATGCAGGCGCTGCGCAACCTGGTCGGACGCATCGGCAGCGAAGTGCAACAGCTTGACGGTGCTGCCATCACCCTGGACGCCATGGTCGAGCGCACAGGGCAGGGCGTGCGGGCTCAGCGCGAACAGGCCGCGCAGGTCGTGCAGTCCATGCAGCATATGACCCTGGCTGCGGCACAGGTGACCCGGCAAGTCGCAGACAACCAGAAAACCCTGGGTGCGACCTGCGAGCTGATCCATCAGGGCGACGATCTGGTACGACAAGCCAGTCAAAGTTTGCAGCGGTTGGCGCTGGAAATGACCAGCAGTGCCAGCTCCATGCACCTGCTGGAACAAGAGAGCCAGGCCATTACCCGTGTGCTGGACGTGATCAGCGCCATCGCCGAGCAGACCAATCTGTTGGCGTTGAACGCGGCTATCGAGGCTGCCCGTGCCGGTGAGCAGGGGCGTGGTTTTGCAGTGGTTGCGGACGAAGTGCGGGCCCTGGCCAGTCGTACGCGAGCGTCGACGGGGGAGATCGACAGCATGATTCAGCGTCTCGGCCAGGTGACCGCGGAGACTGCCGCCAGCCTGTGTGACAGCCAGCGCCTGACCGCCGAGGGCGTTGATCTGACGGCGCGCGCGAACCAGGTGCTGGACGCGATTACCGAGGCGATCTCGCGTGTCGAACACACCGGACAGAGCATCGCACAGGCGGCAGCGACTCAGCATGAGCTGGTTTGCAAGGTCGACGCTGCCTTGGGTCAGGTGGACCTGGTGGTGGAGCAGAATGCCGAGGAGTGTGGACGCCTGGAAATGGCCAATGGCGACCTGCAGCGCCTCAGTGCAAGCCTGGGCGCAGCGGTCGGAGCGTTTCGCGCAAACAGCTGAAACCAGCAGCTCTGCGTTGATGACCGATGAGTCTTGGCCGTGAACGAATGGCTCGCGCGTGTCGAGATCAGGTACGGAGGCGGCGCGATCAGGTAACTGATTTGACGGAAAAGCCGGGTAAGGTGGCGCATCTTTTGCCGCGGTGCACACAATGACAAGCCCGAGTTCCAAGGATTCGAACGGCCAATTGGCGCAGGGCTTCAAGCCTCGTCACGTCACCATGCTTTCCATTGCCGGCATCATCGGTGCCGGATTATTCGTCGGGTCCGGGCATGCCATTGCGGCGGCCGGCCCGGCCGTCTTGCTGGCCTATCTGTTCTCCGGGCTGCTGGTGGTGCTGGTCATGCGCATGCTCGGGGAAATGGCGGTGGCCAATCCCGATACCGGGTCTTTCTCCACCTATGCCGACCAGGCCATCGGGCGCTGGGCCGGCTTCACCATCGGTTGGCTGTACTGGTGGTTCTGGGTCCTGGTAATTCCCATCGAGGCGCTGGCTGCCGGGCATGTGCTGAACCAGTGGTTTCCCCAGGTCGATGCCTGGCTGTTCGCCCTGGCGTCGATCATTGCCTTGGTGATTACCAACCTGTTCAGTGTCTCCAAGTACGGCGAATTCGAATTCTGGTTCGCCATGGCCAAGGTGGTGGCGATCATCGGTTTCATCGGCGTCGGTTTTGCGGTGTTGATGGGCTGGGTGCCCGATCGCCAGGTCAGCGGCTTGAGCGGCCTGATGGCCGACCACGGCGGGTTCGCCCCCAACGGCCTGTCGGCGGTGGTGGGCGCCTTCATCACCATCATGTTCAGCTTCATCGGCACCGAGGCCGTGACCATCGCCGCCGCCGAATCCGACAACCCCTCGCAGAACATTGCCAAGGCCACCCGTTCGGTGATCTGGCGCATCGGCGTGTTCTACCTGCTGTCGATTTTCGTGGTCATCTCCGTGGTGCCCTGGAACGATCCGTTGCTCGCTTCTGTAGGCTCCTACCAGCGCGCACTGGAAATCATGAACATCCCCCACGCCAAGTTCATGGTGGACGTGGTGGTGCTGATCGCCGTGGCCAGTTGTATGAACTCCTCAATCTACATCGCCTCGCGCATGCTGTACTCGCTGGGACGTCGTGGCGATGCGCCGAAGGCGCTGAAGGCGACCTCCAGCGAAGGCGTGCCGCGGGCAGCGGTCATCGCCAGCACCGTGCTGGGTGCGGCGATCACCGTGTGGAGCTACTTCATGCCCGCCGGCCTGTTTGAATTCCTGCTTGCCAGTTCGGGCGCGATTGCCTTGCTGGTGTACCTGGCCATTGCCGTGTCGCAGTTGCGCATGCGGCGGATGTTGCGGCGCCAGAAGGTCGAGCTGACCTTTCGCATGTGGCTGTTTCCCTGGCTGACCTGGCTGGTGATCGGGTTCATCTGCGCAGCGTTGGCGGTGATGATGATCACCCCGGAGCACCGCACCGAAGTGAGCACGACCATTGGCCTGGCGCTGGCGATTTCCTTTATCGGCCTGGTGACATCCCGTCACCCTGCACAGGCTGCCAGGGCGACTTCAGTGGGCTAGGTGGCCTCAGCGGTTATTGCGCCAAATGGAAAAATTCAACGCGGCCGCCACACACAGCCAGACGACGTAAGGAAAGAAGATCAGACCTGTGATGACATCGAGCCGCATGGCCATCACCACCATCACCACGGCCACCACCCAGAGCAACGCCAGGATCAGCAGGGCGGCGAGAAGGTGGTGCGCGCCGAAGAACACCGGCGTCCACAGCGTATTGAGCGCGATCTGTGCCGCCCATAACGCCAGCACCACCTGACTGCCAGGAATCAGGGTCATCCGGTACCCACCCCAGGCGAGCAGCAGGTAGATGGTCGTCCAGGCGAGTGGAAACACCCAATTGGGCGGTGTGAAACCGGGTTTGACCAGGGATTGGTACCACTGTCCCGGTTTGAACAGGATGCCAGTGCTGGCGGCCGCCGCGCAGGCGAGCAGAAAAATGAAAAAAGTCATCACGAGTCCTTGGCTGAGGGTCAGTTGTCCGGGGTAGGCAGGCCATGTCGGCCTGTCTTAAACAAGGGACGCCCGGCGAAGGGAAAAGTGCAATACGAAGCGCCGACCCAGCTGTTGCAAATCGAAAACTGGATGGCCAAGGGCATTGCGTGGACTTCAGTCGTATCGACGAAGCGCAGACTCCACAGCGCTCAGCAAAGCTTCGCCGCTGAAGGGTTTACGCAAACATTCGATGGGCTCATAGCGGCTGGTTTGGGCCAGCGTTGCGTCATCCCAGTGTGCCGACATGCAAATCACTGGAAATCTTCTGTCCTTGAGCGTCAGCGCGTGCATGACCTCGATCCCTGACAGTCCGTTCATCTTCAAATCCAGTAGCAGACACGCGATGTCATCGAAGTTTTCGAGGGCCAGGAACTCCTCTCCCGAAATGAATACCCGAGAGTGGTATCCCGCCGACCGCAGCAGATTGGCCAGGCTTTTGCGAACGGAGGCATCATCGTCCACGATACAGACGATGATCATGGCGCTGGCGGATGACCCTGGCGCGGCGCAGTCATTGTGGGTAGTCATGCAGGACTCTGCGAGCCAAACGTCGGCTCCGAGCTAATCAACCCATACAGGTTGACCAGGCTCACCAGCGAGCGCGTTTGCATTTTCTCCATGATGTGTTTGCGATGGACCTTGGCGGTGATTTCGCTGGTACCCAGCCGGTTGGCGATGTGTTTGTTGGACAGGCCCTCCACGATCAGTGGCAGCACTTCGCACTCACGGGGGGTCAACAGAGCGGCTTTTTTACGGGCGGCCTGAGTGCGCCGCCATAGCTCGAATGCCATCGCTGCACGCTGACGGGTGGTGCGCAGGGTGTCGAGTAGTTGCTCGTCGTTGAATGGTTTGGTCATGAACTCGACCGCGCCCGCTTTCATGGCCTGCACCGACATCGGGATGGTGCCGAACCCTGTCATGAAAATCACCGGCCACGGATGCCCGCGTTGTCCGAGTGCCGATTGCAGTTCCAGACCTGTCGCCTCGGGCAGGCTGATGTCCAGCAACAGGCAAGCGGGACCAATGTCGAGGTCAGCGTTGAGCAATTCTTCGGCCGAGCTGAATATCCGGTGCGCGATGCCTTCGGCCCGCAGCAAACGACTGAGTGCTGTGCGTACGGACGCTTCATCATCCACGATGTACACCGGCACGCTGTCAGGATCGATCGCCTCCTGATCCTCGGATGCGTAGGTGCCGGGTGATACCGGATGGAACAGGGGCAGGGGCGATTCACGTTCTTTCAATAATCGGTAACCTCGGCGCGGGACCGTCTGGATGAACTCTTTTTCTCCAAGCAACTTGCGCAGCGAGGAAATCTGCACCTGGAGATTGTTTTCTTCGACGACGGTGTCAGGCCAGACCTGTGTGATCAATTCATCTTTACTGACGATTCGGCCATCGGCCTGCAACAGCACCGAGAGAATTTCGAATGCCCGGCCCCCGACACGCAGCGGCCGTCCATCCAGAAAGGCTTCACGCCGTTCCAGGGAAATAGTGGCTTGGCCGAGTCGGATCATACGTTCCTCTGCACTGCGTTGACCGGTAGTGACGCCCAAACGTCGTTTCATCAGGGCTACACGCTAGGGGACGGCCTCGCATAATGCAATTATCCCGAGGGATAACACGCAGCGATTTCAGTGCGCAAAGACTACAGGCCGGCGCGGCCCTCAACTGCCATCCTGGTGCCGATAACGGACAGGATTGCTCGAGCGCAGCCATCGGGCCAGAGCCTTGCGTATACTCACCCGCTCAGCCCGAAACGAATCTTCAGCGGTGATTGTTCATGCCCAGCAGCTCTCTCTCAGCATCCGGTTTGCACAATCTTGATGTCGTACACGATGAAGCCTGGCTGGAGCGTTGCGCCTTCACCCTGCTGCGCCGGGAAAACGACCTGACCTGGTTCACGCTCCAGGATCGTGCATCGGACACACGCTGGCTCGCCGCCCGGGCGCCGATTCAGCGGCCTTCCCTATGTCAGCGGCTGGAGCGCGATTTTCACTTGCGCCTGGATCCGGCCTGGGCGATTGCCCCTGTCGCCTTCATCCGCTCGGCCGAGGGGCCTTTGTTGATTTATCCCGTATCCGGGGTACCGCTGACTGATTTGATCAGTGAAACAGGGCTGCCACTGGCACGCTTGCTGGCCATCGCCGTAGCGGCGGCCAACGCGCTGGCAAGCGCCCAGAAGAGGGGTGTACGACATGCCAGCCTGCTTCCTCACCACTTGGTGGTGGGTGCGGGCGACTCGGTCAGACTATTGAGTGTTCACAGCCATGCCGGGGAGGCGCCCGCCGTTGAACTGCCCCCTTTGGAGCAATGGCCTTACCTGGCCCCCGAGCAGGTTCGACGCGATGCCGCCAGTTTTGATGCGCGCAGCGATATCTACGCGCTGACTGCGATTCTTTATCAGGCACTGACCGGCCACCTGCCGCTCACCGCCCGTGACCCTTCCCAATGGCTGCACGTGCATTCCGCTGTCCAGCCTGAATCACCGGCGATTCGTATCACCGATCTGCCGGAAGGCATCTGCCAAGTGCTGCTCAAAGGCCTGGCGAAAGAGCCGGGTGCCCGCTACCAGAGCGCCGAATCAATGGCCGTCGATCTGGCCTGGTGCCAACAGCAGTGGCTGGAAAATAAGCGTATCGACGCGTTCCGCCTGGGCGCTTTCGATGTGTTGCCTTCCTCGGCCCGCGGCGATGTGCTGTTTGGTCGAGAGGCCGAACGCACACAGTTGGTCGAGCTGATGGATCAGGTGGGCAGCGATGGCATTGCTCGGGTCCTGCTGGTCGGTGGCGCGCCGGGCGCCGGAAAGTCGACGTTGATACATCAGGGGGTCCGGCCCCTGGCGCCAGGCTACTGGGCCAGCGGCAAAAGCAATCTGTTGCAGCAGGAAATTCCATTTGCACCCTTGGCACAGATCTTCAAGTCGCTGTTGACGCAGTTGCTGGGCAAGCCGGCCCTGGAGCTGCAGACGCTGGGCGAGCAACTGGTGGAACGGCTCAAGGGGCGGGGCAGGCTTCTGGTGGAACTGGCGCCCGAGGCCGAGCTGGTCATCGGGGTCACAGCTGAGCTGCCGAACATGCCGGCCCGACATGCGCTCGAGCGCGCCAACCGCACCTTGCTGGATGTATTGGAAGTCTTCGCCCAGCCGGGATGCCCCCTGGTGCTGTTCGTGGATGACGTGCAATGGGCAGACGATTCGACGCTGTCGTTTTTGCAGGCCTTCGTCGACCGGCGGCCCCGGCATCTGGTACTGATCCTGGCGTACCGCGAGGCGCAGACGCAGGCCCTCAAGCGTAAGGGGGGAGTGCTGGAGGTGCTGGGCCGCGAGCAATCGTTGCCTTGTGCAAGTGTCATGCTGGGGCCATTGTCGGTCGCCGCGGTCGCACAGATGATCGGCGCAGAACTGGGCACCGATACCAGGGAGATTGCAGCGCTCGCGCAAGTCGTGCATTACAAGACGGCCGGCAACCCTCTGTTCGTCAGCCAAGTGTTGCGCGCATTGATCGATGAACGACTGGTGCGCTTTGACGTGCAGGGGCGCCGTTGGGTCTGGAATCAACAGGAGGTCGACGGTTATCGCTACGCCGACAATGTCGCGGACTTGATGGTATTGCGACTCGAACGCCTGTCACCGATGGAGCGCGAAGTGCTGCGCACGGCCGGTTATGTCGGCGGACGCTGTGACGAATCACTGCTGCATCGGCTGTTGCCGTGTGAGGCGCAACCAATCACCCGTGATGTGCAAAGCCTGGTCGATGCAGGTTTTCTGTTGCGTGAACGCGAGCAACTGGTGTTTCCCCACGACCGTGTGCTTGAGGCGGCCTGTCAGCTTGTGGCTTCAGCGGGACGCGCCGCCGAGCATGCGCGTATCGCTGGCGCCATGCTGGATCATTGGGGCGAGCAGATCCATGAGCGTGTGTTTGAAATCGCCAGCCAGGTCCAGCGCATTGACGTCGATGAACTGGAGGCGCATCGCCGCGCCGCGTTCGTCGAGCTGCTGGTCGAGGCCGCCGAACGCGCCCGCGACACCGCCGCTGTCGAGCAGGCCATGGGCTATCTTCGCACGGCCGAGCGTCTGCTCGGCCAGACAGGTTGGTCAAGCCTCTACAGCCAGGCGTTTGCCACCCAATGGCTGGCTGCCGAGTGCGACATGCTCCTGGCCGACCTGGAAGGCGCCCAGTGCCGCCTCGACGAGTGCCTGGCCCAGGCCACCACAGTGCTCGACCGCGCGAAGACCTATCGGTTACGGGCCACCTTGCGCACGCTGCACTCCGATTACGAGGGGGCGATCACCGAGGCGTTGAGCGGTCTGGCCTTGCTGGATATTCCCCTTCAGCGCAGGCCCTCGCAGAACGATTTGACCCTGGCATTCACCCAGGTTCGCGACTTTGTCGGCGCGCGCCGCATCGCCGATCTGGTGCATCTGCCCAAGGCCGATGACCCGTCTGTCGAAGCGGCCATGGAGCTGCTCAGTACGTTGATTTCTTCGTTCTTCGTCGACGACGACATTCGTTTTCTGCATCTGGCAAAAATGGTCGAACTCACACTGTTGCATGGCACCACGCCAAGCAGCGGTTACGGTTTTGCCTGGTTTGGCGTGATGATTGCCGAACGCTATGGCGAATATGTGGACGGGCAGGCCTTCGCCGAAGTGGCGCTTGAACTCACCGACAAGCACGGCTACGAAGCAGGGCGCACAGGCACGCTGGTGGCGCTCGATCAGGTCAGCCCGTGGACGCGACCGATGGCGTACGCTCGACAGAAGGCCTTCGCCGCATTCGAGTGCGGCCAGGCCGGCGGCGACCTGGGCATGTCCTGCTACGCCTGCAACCACGTCGGTTCCGACCTGCTGTTCATGGGCGAACCCTTGCCAGGGGTGTTGAGCGAACTGGAGCATGGATTGGCGTGGGTGCGGCAATTTCACTACATCGATATCGAGCGTATCCTGCTGGCGCAGCAGGCATTCGCCACCGATCTGCGTGACGGGCGCCTGCACCGGCCGTTGGCCGAACTGGATGGCGTCGAACATGACCGTTTCGGCCCCATCGACCGTACCCGTGTGTCGCAGCCGACGCTGTTCTGGTCGTGGCTGTATTCAGGCATGTCGGCGTTTTATTTTGGCGATATCCCTTACGCATTAAGACGTTTCGAAGAAGCCGCCGCGCTCGCCTGGTCCATTCCGGCGCATATCAATCTCGCCGATTACTACCTGTTCTACAGCCTGGCGCTGGGCAGTGCGCAAGCGCCGGGCGAGGTGGCGGCAAAACTGGAAAAACTTGAGCGGCAACGCCTGCGGTTCCTGCCGTGGATCGAACTCAACCCGATAACCTTCCGCAATAAACTGCTGCTGATCGAGGGTGTCATCGCCCGTTTGCGCGGTCAGGAGCTGGAAGCCATCCGCTGTTTCGATCAGTCTCAGATCGCTGCGGCGGCGGCAGGTTTCATCCATGAGCAGGCGCTGGCCCATGAACAGCTGGCCGATATCTGCCTATCCAACGGGCTGGTGTCGGGTGCCAACCACCACCTGCGTGTCGCGCGCGATTGCTACAACCTGTGGGGCGCCAACAGCAAGGCACACCTATTGGAAACCTTGCACCCGTTCCTGAGTGCGCAGCCATCGTTTGAACCGGTCCGGCCCATGACTCAGGTCCGCCTCGATCTTGAAGTGGGGATCGAAGCGGCGCGAGCACTGTCGCAGGAGGTTCTGCTCGAGCGACTGGTCGAAACCCTGATGAATCACTTGATGATTCAGGCCGGTGCCGACAATGGCATGCTGATGATGGTCAGCGGCGCCGAACTGCAACTGGCTGCGACAGCTTCGGTCGAAGCCGGCAATGTGCGGGTCACTCTGGCCTGCGCGCAACCGCTCGAACTGATGGCGCCGGCCTCGGTGCTCAACGCCACGATGCGCACGCGCACGACCCTGGTGCTCGACGACGCCCAGGCCGATTGTCCCGAGGCCTACAGCACCGATCTGCAACAGCGCCAGGTGCGGTCGGTGTTATGCCTGCCGTTGCTCAAACAAGGCCTGTTGATCGGCTTGGTCTATCTGGAAAATAGCCTGGTCCCCAAACTGTTCAACGCCCAGCGCCTGACCATGCTGGAAATTCTCGCCTCTCAGGCCGCCGTGTCACTGCAAACCGCCAAGCTGTATGAACAGCTGGTCGAGGATAACCGGCTACACGCGCAAATGGAGGCGGACTTGCGCAGCTCCCGCGCGGAACTGGCGCGTAGCTCGCACCTCAAGGTCATGGGCGAGCTTTCTGCTTCGATTGCCCACGAAATCAGCCAGCCGCTGCTGGGCATTGTGTCCAATGCCTCGGCCAGCCTGCGTTGGCTCAAGCGTGATCAGCCCGATCTGGAGGAGGCGATTCAGGGGCTGGAAGACATTCGCTCAGACAGCGCCCGCGCCGCGGACATTGTCCAGGCGCTTCGCGTTCTCGCCAAGCAGGCGCCGTTGCAGCGGTTGCCGGTACAAATAGACAGCTTGATCGCAGAGGTCGTGCGCTTGAGCGCCACCGATCTGGCTAACCGCAAAGTGCGCCTGGAAACCCGGCTCGATGCGCAATGCCAGGTGCCGGCGGACGAGGTGCAGATCCAGCAGGTGGTGTTCAACCTGATTACCAATGCGCTGGAGGCCATCGCCGGAGCAGGGTTGTCCGATGGACGCATCATCATCGGCTCTGTTGTGAAGGACGCTCATGTCCAGGTCTGCTTCCAGGACAATGGCCCCGGAATTGATGCTCACCAGCGCGAGCAGATTTTCGATGCGTTCTACACCACCAAAGGCAGCGGCATGGGGATGGGACTGGCCATCTGCAGGTCGGTGATCGGTGCACACGGCGGGACATTGGTGGTTCAGGACAGCGAGCAGGGCGCACGGATTTGCTTCAACCTGCCCCTGGCACCGGCCAGCGCCGGATGAAAAAAGGCCGCATGAGCGGCCAAGGGGAGGTGTTCGTTTTAGTTGATCTCGATCATTTCACGCGTGTAGTTCTCGCCCGTCGACCAGGCTATCGCGAATGCTCCAGTGGGGTATGTCTCGATCAATTACGGGTGGCGGGGCAGGGTGGCTCGTTGCTTGATCACAGGCCCGGCGCCATGCCTTGGGTGTTATCCCTTCCAGGCGGCTGAAGGTGCGGGTGAAATGCGAGTGGTCCGCGAAACCGCATTCATAGACGACATCGGTGATCGGCATCGAGGTGATCAGCAGGCGTTTGGCTTTTTCGATTTTCATCATCACCAGCCAGCCTTGCGGCGAGTGGCCGGTAACCTTTTTGAACGCCCGGGAAAAATGGCTACGGGACAGGTTGCAGTGTTCGGCAATCGCGCTGATGCGAACGCAGCTGCCCATGTCACGCAGCATCAGTTCCTTGGCCCGGCGCTCCTGCCAGCCGGACAGGGCGCCCAACGGCCGTACACCAGGGCATGGATGGTTTGTATTCACCGATTGCGGGTTCATGGTGGCTCTCCTGATCGTTCAGGAAAGTCTGTCCGCCGGCGACATTTAAAGTCCTTAAGCAAACCTTAAGAGTTATGAAGTGAGCCTTGTCACAGGCGTTGGACAGCACACCGCTACAGGCGGGTGAACCGTTGCGGATTTTCGACAGATCCGATGGTCGACGTCCATTCATATGCCGTGTCATACCCCTGCGCAAAATTAGCACATCGCTGCAATTTTCAAGGTGTTGGGCAGGTGCATGATCGAGTTTACTCGGCTGACGTGATCAGCCGCTTTCTGACTCGATCAAAGGTGAGGCATGAAGCATTCTCTGGTTTGCACACTGCGTGGATTTGGCCTGGCATTGGTGCTGACTTCGGCTGGCGCCCAGGCTCAGGCGCCGATTCAGGCCACTCAGGTCCCCGGCTACTACCGGTTGGCGGTGGGCGATTACGAAGTGACGGCGCTGTTCGACGGTTACAACGATCTTTCACCGAAGCTGCTGCAGGGCATGAGCCAGGGTCAGATCCGCGCGCTGCTCGCCCGTCGTGCGATTGAAACACCGGGCGTGCAGACGGCGTTCAACGCTTTCCTGATCAATACGGGCAAACAACTGATTCTGGTCGACACCGGGGCCGGGCAGTGCATCGGTGCCACCGCCGGCCAGCTCTCGGCCAACATGCAAGCCGCCGGCTACAAGCCGGAGCAGGTCGATGCCATCCTGCTTACGCACCTGCATCTGGATCATGTCTGCGGTCTGGTGGATGGTCAGCAGCAGCCGATCTTCGCCAATGCCACGGTGTACGCCGCCAAGGCCGAAGCCGATTACTGGCTGGACCCGCAGGCGCTGGCTAAAGCTGCGGAGGCGGCCAAAGGCTTCTTCAAGATCGCGCAGGACTCCACCGCACCTTACATCGCTGCGGGGCGCTTCAAAACCTTCTCCCCGGGTCAGTCGCCTTTGCCGGGTGTGGTCGAGGCCCAACTGGAGACCGGACACACGCCGGGCAGCAGCACTTACCGCTTCACCTCCCAGGGGCAGAGCATCCTGTTCATGGGGGACCTGGTGCACAACCTCGCCGTGCAGTTCCTGCACCCGGAGGTGTCGATCGGGTTCGACGTCAACAATCAGCAAGCGATCAAGAGTCGCAACCAGGTGTTCAGTGCCGCTGCCGCGAACAAAACCTGGGTGGCGGCCGCGCACTTGCCGTTCCCCGGTATCGGTCATATCAGCGCCGTGGACAAGCATTTCGAGTGGGTGCCGTTGGAGTACGGACCGTACAAACGAGCCGCCAACGTTCCGCTGATCGAGTAACAAATCAATAAATAGCGCCGGCCGAACTTGCCGGCGCCATCGTTGGATCATTCAAACTCAAACAACTAAAAAGGATTACCCATGGGCACCATCCAGAAAACTCTGGCCACCACCCTCTTGGCTCTTTCCCTGGACAATGCCTTTGCCGCAGGTAGCCCTGGCGTCGAGCACAATACCCAAGCCTTCCTTGAAGCCCTGGCGGCCGGTGGCGGAAAACCGCTGGAGCAACTGAGCCCGAAGGACGCCCGTGCGGTTCTGACCGGTGCACAGGCCTCGGTGAAGGTTGATCTGTCCGGGGTCGAAGTCAGCGACCGCTCAATCGCGGTGGGAGAGCAAATCATCAAGCTGAAAGTCGTCCGCCCGGCCAAGGTCAAGGGTGAGTTGCCGGTGTTCATGTTTTTTCATGGCGGTGGCTGGGTCTTGGGCGACTTCCCAACACACCAACGCCTGATTCGCGACCTGGTGGTAGGCTCCGGTGCCGTCGCGGTGTACGTCGATTACACGCCGTCCCCAGAGGCGCAGTACCCGACCGCGATCAATCAGGCCTATGCCGCGACCCGCTGGGTGGCCGAACATGGCAGGGACATCGGTGTCGACGGTAAGCGGCTGGCGGTAGCCGGCAACAGTGTCGGCGGTAATATGGCGGCGGTCGTGGCGCTGATGGCCAAGGAACAGAAAGCCCCCGCCCTGCGCTTTCAGTTACTGATGTGGCCGGTGACCAATGCCGGCTTCGACAGTGGCTCGTATCAGCAATTTGCCGAGGGCCACTTCCTGACGAAGGGCATGATGCAGTGGTTCTGGGACAACTACACCACCCACCCGGCCGAGCGCGCACAGATTCACGCCTCACCGCTCAACGCCAGCGCCGAACAACTTGAAGGGCTGCCGGCAGCCCTGGTGCAAACAGCCGAGTTCGATGTATTGCGTGATGAAGGTGAAGGTTATGCCCGCCATCTGGATGCGGCGGGTGTGCCGGTCACCTCAGTGCGCTACAACGGCATGATCCATGACTTCGGCCTGCTCAATCCGCTGAGTTCGATTCCCGAGGTCAAGGCTGCGGTGCGTCAGGCAGCACTGGAGCTCAAAACGCATCTGAACTGAGCCCCCAAAAGAAGCCTGCCGTGTGGCAGGCTTCTCAGTGATCTGGCCTCACTCAATACAAAGCACAAGGAGGCGAGGCTGGCAACGTCGAACACTTCAAAGTCATTGGGTAGTTCACTGACCAAACGGGAGCGAAAACCTCAATAGATCTGGTTGCGGTGTTTCAGCATCAGTTTCACCATGGTCTTGTACGCAAGCTTGCCCTCGCTTTGCGAAAAATAGTGGTCGATGTCTACCACTCGATATTCCTCTTCGTCGGTGGCCGTCCTGCCCCAGGCAACGTCAAGACCTACGTGATTGAAACGATCACCTATCGACACAGCGGGGAAGGGCGTTGATGCTTCAACGCTCCAAACAGGGGCATTGGTGAAAGACTCCTCGTAGACCTCGAAATGGTACTCAATTGACTGCGCGCTCATAAAACCTCCTGACACCTGGTTTGTTCGCAAAATAGGCAGTTCATCAATACCTGCCGTAAAAAAGTCTGCCCATCAAGTTGCCACCTCTGTCCAGTTCAAGGTTGCTGTCTTGCGCCATGTCACGTCACTGATCCCGTACTTCTCGGCTTGAGGCTTGGAGACGACCTTAAGCGGCGGCCTTCCCGGTTTGGGTATGGGTGCCACTCCTGCATCACAACTTGCCCAGTGCCATGCATCAGCGCTGCGCTTGATCGTCGTCCTGATAATGAATGACTTGGGCTCCCCATGAAGCTTGTATTCAATGACAAAAAGACCCGTGTTCATGAGATCCCCCTCCATTCGCTCATAGACAAAGGAGTGGCGGTGTCAGAAAAAATTCAAAGAAATTTCGAGAACGACATGGCCTGTCAGATCATGGTTTTGGCGGGGGCTGGACTAGTGGTTTCCACTAACAACGACTCGCTTAATTTCGTGAAAGCCGCTCTCTGTGCAGTGCTTGGAAGTAGAGGTCGGCAGCAACGCATAATTCATTGTTTCCGATGCCGAGCACATCGAGCGACTGTCCGGCAGTCGTGATTCTCAATGGTTTGAACATCTGCTGTTTTTCGCCAGTTCGCCTATTCTCACACTCCAGCCAAAACCCATTGACCTTGAAGTTGTCGTTAGTCCCAAGGTGTTTTGGCGGTCAAGCGGTGTAACCTTTCATTGAGGAGACGCGAACATGGGGTATGTCACAACGCAGGACGGTGTCGAGATCTTTTACAAGGATTGGGGGCCGCGCGATGCCCCGGTGATCTGGTTTCATCACGGATGGCCATTGAGTGCCGACGACTGGGATGCCCAGATGCTGTTTTTCCTGGCGAACGGCTACCGGGTGATTGCCCACGACCGGCGCGGCCATGGGCGCTCCAGTCAGGTATGGGATGGGCACGACATGGATCACTATGCCGATGACGTCGCCGCCGTGGTCGACCATCTTGGCGTGAAAGGGGCCGTGCATGTGGGGCACTCCACCGGCGGTGGGGAAGTCATCCATTACATTGCCCGCCACGGCGAAAGCCGCGTGTCGAAGGCGGTCATCATCAGCGCCGTGCCACCTTTGATGGTGCAAACCCCAGGCAATCCGGGCGGCTTGCCCAAGTCGGTGTTCGATGACCTGCAGGCGCAGCTCAAGGCCAACCGCGCACAATTCTACCGTGACATTCCGGCGGGGCCTTTCTACGGGTATAACCGCCCGGGTGCGAAACCGTCCGAGGGCAACATCCAGAACTGGTGGCGACAAGGCATGATGGGCTGTGCCATTGCCCATTATGACGGGATCGTGGCCTTCTCCCAGACCGACTTCACCGAGGATCTGAAGAGCATCACGATCCCGGTGCTGGTGATGCATGGCGATGATGACCAGATCGTGCCTTATGAAGACTCCGGGCCGTTGTCAGCCAAGCTGTTGCAAAACGGCACGCTGAAAACCTACTCCGGCTACCCCCACGGCATGCCGACCACCCACGCCGATACCATCAACGCCGACCTGCTGGCTTTCGTCAGAAGTTAAGCAACACGGATCTGCAGGAGCCGGTTTGCCGGCGATGGCGTCGTTGGGATCGCCATCGCTGGCAAGCCAGCCCTTACAGAATCAATCCTGCCCCTGCCTTGTGCGGCAGTGGAATTTTGAACTCCCGATCCTGGGGCTGACTCCTAACTCACAACGCACTGCACATGACCCGTTGTGGCGATGACCCACCAACAAGCCGGCACGATATTCGAAACCGATCTTCCAGCCCGCCTGGACCGCTTGCCGTGGGGCCGCTTTCATACCCTGCTGGTGGTCGCGCTGGGCATCACCTGGTTGCTCGACGGCCTGGAAGTGACGCTGGCTGGCTCGGTGTCCGGCGCGCTGAAAAACAGCCCCGACCTGCGCATGAGCAACTTCGATATCGGCCTGGCCGGCGGCATCTACATCGCCGGCGCGGTGATCGGCGCGCTGCTGTTCGGCTGGCTGACCGATCGCCTGGGGCGGCGCAAATTGTTCTTCATCACCTTATGGCTGTACGTGGGCGCCACGGCGGCCACGGCGTTCTCCTTCAACCTGGAAAGCTTCCTGCTGCTGCGCTTCTTGACGGGCATGGGCATCGGGGGCGAATACACGGCGATCAATTCGACCATCCAGGAATTCACCCCGGCACGCTACCGCGGCTGGGTCGACCTGACCATCAACGGTACCTTTTGGTTAGGCGCCGCGCTGGGCGCCGGCGGGGCCATCGTCCTGCTGGACCCGCAGGTGGTCGGCGGCGAACTGGGCTGGCGCCTGTGCTTTGGCATCGGTGCCATGCTGGGCCTGGTGATCCTGGTGATGCGCCTGTGGCTACCGGAAAGCCCGCGCTGGCTGCTGATCCATGGTCGACACGATGAAGCGCAACTCATCGTCGAAGGCATCGAAGCGCGTCTGCGCGAACAAGACCATGAGTTGCCGGCCGTAACCCATCAACCCCTGCGCCTGCACGCGCGGGACCATACGCCGCTGGCGGAGATCTTCCATACCCTGTTCGTCAGCTTCCGGCGCCGGGCGCTGGTGGGGATGACCCTGATGGCCGCGCAGGCCTTTTTCTACAACGCGATCTTCTTCACCTATGCGCTGGTGCTCACCGATTTTTACCAGGTGCCCGCCGAGCAGGTCGGTTGGTACGTCTTGCCCCTGGCACTGGGCAATTTCTGCGGGCCGCTGCTGCTTGGGCGTCTGTTCGACCTGATCGGCCGACGGGTGATGATCAGCTTCACCTACGCGACATCGGGAGTTCTGCTGGCGCTCAGTGGCTATGCCTTCCAGCAGGGTTGGCTGGATGTTACCCAGCAAGCCGCGGCATGGATGGTGATCTTCTTTTTCGCTTCTGCGGCGGCCAGCTCGGCCTACCTGACCGTTGCAGAAACCTTCCCACTGGAAATCCGCGCCCTGGCCATCGCCGTGTTCTATGCGTTTGGCACGGGCCTGGGCGGCATCATCGGGCCGATGCTGTTTGGCCAACTGATCCAGACCCAGCAGCGCAGCAGTCTGTTGATCGGTTATCTGATCGGCGCGGCGCTGATGTGTGTGGCGGCGCTGGTGCAAGCGGTGTGGGGCGTGGCGGCTGAGCGTCGGGCGTTGGAGCAGGTGGCCAGGCCTTTGTCCCAGGCTAAAGGCCCATGAACAGCGTCAAAGCCCACCGCCGAAGCGATACTGCCAGACCATGCCAACCGCATCGAAATCGCTGCCCGTGCGGGTATAGCCCCCCTTGCTCGCGTTGAGCTTTATGGAATGGTTGCGGTTCAAGGGCAGCGTGAGGGTACAGCCGTAGCGGGAGTTTTCCTGATAATCGTGGTTACTGACCCCATCGACAGCGCTTTTCCCACCTTCGAACCAGGTCGCATCCAGCGAAGCCCAGATCCCGTTTTCAAACGCATAGATAAGATGCCCCTGTACTTGGTAAATCGGGTCCTGGGACAGTACGTGGTTGCCGAGCAGCTCGTCATTGTCGGTGAAAAAGGTTCCCGCACCGGACAACTCCAGGGTCACTTGCCCCACACGCTTGGACACCCCGAGTTCAGGCTTGAATGACCAGCGATTGTTGCCGAGATTGATCAGCCTGCTGTCGTCGTATTGGCCCAATGGCGCCGTGATCGCCAGGCTGGTGCCGATAATCACATCCTGTTGGTAACTGGGGAACTCGGCCAGGGACATCGCCGGGGCGCCATACAGGTTGACCGAGAAGCGAAATCTTGGATCGATCAACCCGGTGACATCACGTTTCCTGGGTTCACCGGCCAGCAAGGCTGAGCCGGTCAATTTCGCCTCGGGCACGACGATATCGAACTTTCCCGAGCGGCCCCAGACATCCAGGGACCTGGCGTAGGCAAACACGACTGTCTGGATGTTGAGCTTGGCATCCTCAAGCGGGATCGAGGGATTGGCCGTCACGTTGCCATGGAGATCGCTGTAGCCCATGAGCAGGAAATTGATACCGACCGGTGTATTGGTGTAGGACCTGGGTTCGAGATCCTCTGCCACTGCACCGGTGGCCAGCATGACGAGCGAAGCGGATGCGAACCGGACACACCTGACGACGCAGAGATTGCGTTTCATCCACATTCGCTCGCTTTCTGTGAGGACTCCGACGTTCTATGAGTTGTAGCGCATCTGCATTTGTTTGGCACACGCAGTGACCACTTGCATTGCGTGGGCGCACCTGCAATTTGAGGACCAGGCCTGCACCTGATCAAAGGCCTGCCGCGGTGCTTTGACATTCCTGGTGGGAATGCAGTGGATAAAATTAATGAATTTTTATTATCGATCTTTATGACCTAAGTTAATTCAAGGACATGGAGAACCGCCTTGAAATCACCACTTGAATCAGCTGAAAAGTTTGATAGCGCTCGGGCCAATGAGTACGGACGACAGAGCCGTATTGCACTGGCCGGTTATGACGCCTGCCAGGATTTGGTGGCGTGCATGCTCGCGGCAAGCCTTGAAAATGTCGGCTCGGCCAAAATACTGGTCGTCGGCGCTGGCGGTACGGCGCAGGAGATCATCGCGATGGCCAGGCTTGAGCCGGGCTGGCGCTTCACCGCCGTTGATCCATCTGAGCCGATGCTGCAAACCGCGAAACAGCAGTTAGCCGTATACAACCTGCTTGAAAGAACGGACGTGCACCTTGGGCACGTTGAAGACTTGCCCGCCGATGAGTCCTACGACGCAGCCACTTTGATCGGTGTACTCCATCATCTCGATGGGGATGATGCCAAGAGAGAAATTCTGCGATCCATTCGGGCTCGACTCAAACCGGGGGCTGCGCTGATTGTCGCCGGCAATCAATATGCTTATGCCAGCCAGCCCTTACTCCTCGCTGCCTGGGGGCAACGTTGGCGGCAGCACGGAGCCAGCCCGGATGAAGTGGAAGTTAAACTTGGGAAAATTCTTCAAGGCGCTGACCCTCCACATTCTGAGGCGGCTGTTCAGAAGCTTTTGCATGATGCGGGTTTTGGGGACGCTACCCGTTTTTTCAGCAGCCTGTTCTGGGGTGCCTGGTTAACGTGTAAAACAGTCTGAGCGGCGATCTGGGTGGCAACTCCTGGCCGATTAACGGCCTGTCGCGACCGACCCAAGTTGAGGCCCTGCAATACAGTCGGGGCGTTCAACCTTCGTCCCTTTTTTCCCATTCTGACAGCCCTGCAAGTGTCCTTCCTGCGATGTAACCGAACGTCATGCCCGGCCCGAGGGTGATGCCACCGCTGGGGTAGAAACCGTTCATGATGCTGTTCATGTCGTTACCCACGGCGAATAATCCGGGAATCGGCGCTTCGTTATGGTCCAATGCCCGGGCAAAGGCGTCCGTGTGCAGCCCGGCGAAGGTGCCGAGGCTGCCAGGCACCAGCTTCACGGCGTAGTACGGTCCTTGCCGCAGGCTGCCAAGGGAAGGGTTGGGGCCGTGGAGAATCTCCCCCTGGTTCTGGTTGTACAGCGACTCACCGCGCCGGAACTGCGGATCGCAGCCTTTCTCGGCATACTGATTGAACGTGGTGACGGTGGCTTCCAGTTGCTGCGCATCAATCCCGCATTGGCGCGCCAGTCCCGTCAGGGTCGGGTCCTTGAACAGATAGCCCTTGCGAACATAGGACGCGGTCGGGAATGGATAGGGTCTGGACCAGCCCAGGCCATAGCGCCGCTGGGCCCGGTGGTCGCAGATCAACCAGGACACCGGGAATTCTCCCGGTCCGCAGGCATCGAACAGTGCGCACATATAGTCATGGTAGGAGTCTGCCTCGTTGACGAAGCGTCGACCATCCTGACGCACCGCGAGAAAACCTGGTTTGGCCCGTTCCATCAGATGGGGGAAGCCACTGAAACCTCCGTCCTCTCGCGGCACGCGAGAGACAGGTGCCCAGGCAGCGGCATGGGGTAAGTCGGATGCAACGCGCGCTCCGACGCTTTCACCCAAGCGTAAACCGTCGCCGGTATTGCCTTTGGGCGCAGCGCTCAAGTGTCCGGCGCCATCCGGGGCATGGGCGAACTGCCGGGCAATCCGCTGTCGATCATGGGGAAAACCGCCGCAGGCCATGACCACCCCACGTCGTGCGCGAATGTCGAACAGGCGTGCGCCGCTCTCGATACATGCGCCAACCACACGCTGATCCTCCTGCAGCAACTGGTGTACCGGCGTATCGGTCAACAGGCGGACGTTGCGGTCCAGTGCGCTTTTCATTAGCCGGGCGACCAATGCATTACCGTTTACCAGGTGCATGCTGCGGCTGTGGCACAGCAGGTCACGGGCATGGCGCAACAGGCGCCTGCCGGCATAGAGCATCGAGGGTGCAGATCGGGTCGCATTAAGCAAATGGTTGAGATCGGCGCCACCGCCAATACCCATTCCGCCTAGGCTGATGAGGTCAAGAGGACGCCGCAGCTTGTTAATCCAGGGACCCAGCCGACGACCATCGTACGGCAGGGCGCAGAGCGAGCGACCGCCTCTGGCATGGCCTTCGCTGGCATGAAAGTCAGGCATCCTGCTGCCGGAGAAAAATTGCACTTCGGTATGGAGCTGGAAAAATTCGACCATCTTCGGGCCTTGTTCGAGGAACATCTCCATGCGAGGGTCGAGCACATCACTGTGCAGTTCGTTGCGCAGGTAGATCTTCGCCTGCTCAAGCTCTTCCACTATCCCCTCGGCGACTGCCAACGGGTTGCGGGGGATCCACAGCCAGCCGCCCGACCAGGCACTGGTGCCGCCGAGTACCGGCTCTTTTTCCACAACGATGACGTCGAGGCCAAGCTCGGCGCAGGTGACGGCACAGGCCAGGCCCGAGGCGCCTGAACCGATGACCAGGACATCACAGATAAGGTCGTCGACATTGGTCGACGGCAAGACGCTCATGGCGACCTCCATTATTGTTTTTGTCGTTGGGGCTGGCCGCTCCCCTGTGGAAACGGCGCAACAGAACGATGGTTACTGCAACGGTGAAAAGTCGGTGGGGCGCAGCAAGCGCGACTCCAGCGTCACCACTGCGTCGAGCGCCTTGTTCTGCCGGGCAAAGTCCTGCCAGCGCGGATCGGCTGCCATGGCGTTACGCCGGGTCATGCGATCGTCGAGACTGGCATAGGCCCAGACGTGCACCACTTGGTTGACCTCACCGATTTCGGTGGTGAAGAAACCGACCAGGTTGCCCAGGTGCTCCTGCTGCACGGCCAATGCTGCGTTCTTGTACAGGGCCAGCCAGTCACCCAGGCGGGTCGGTTTAATCGTGTAGGTGCGCAGTTCGTAGTACATGCTGTTCTCCAGTGTGGGGTTGTTGGGTTGTGTTGCGGTCCAGACGGGCAGCGATATCACTGGCGGCGAGGTAACCGAAGGTGATGCCGGGGCCAAGGGTGATGCCGGGACCTGGGTAGGTGCCATCCATGATTGAGTTCATATCGTTGCCGGCGGCGTACAGGCCGGGGATCGGCGCGCCGCTGCAGTCGAGCACGTTGGCCTGGCCGTTGGTGACCAGTCCGCGGGCGGAGCCGAGGTCACCGGTAAACAGCCGGATCGCGTAGAACGGTGCCTTGTGCAGTGGCTTCAGGCACGGGTTTGGTCTGTGAAGCGGGTCGCCCATGTAGCGGTTGTAGGGGTTGCTGCCTTTACCGAACTGACGATCGACGCCAAGAGCTGCATCGGCGTTGAACTGCGCCACGGTCTGCACCAGGGCCGAAGCATCGATGCCAGCGAGGAGGGCCAGTTCGACGAGGTTGTCTGCGCGCAACAGGTAACCGGCGTCGATCAACGCGCTGTTATCGACCGGTCGCGGACGGGCCAGGCCCATGCCGTATCGGTTCAATGCTTCGCTGTCGCAGACAAGCCAGCAGGGCGCGTTGGCGCCGCCGTTGGCGAACATGCCTTCGACGAAGCAGTGGTAGGAGTCCGACTCATTGACGAAACGTCGCCCGGCACGGTTGACCGCGATCACGCCGGGTTTGGCCCGATCAGTCACCAGGTGCGGAAAACGCTCGAGGCTGCCGTCGGCTTTTTGCAGTACCGAAACCGGCGCCCAGAAAAAATTTGCCGAAAGTTTGTCGCCAATGGCCGCGTCGACCGAAGCGGCCAGTCGTTGTCCATCACCCACGTTGGCCGGTGGCGACATGCTCCAGTGTTCCGAGTCGGTCGCTGGCCGTTGTCCAGCGGCTTTGGCGCCTGCGGCAAATCCTCCCATGGCCAAGACCACGCCGCCTTTGGCAAATACCTTGCGGGTTTGCCCGCGCCAGGTGATTTGCACACCCGTTACGGTGCCCTGCTCGACAAGCAGCGTTTCGGGGGCCGCCTGCAGCCACAAGTCGACGCCATTGGCGAAGGCGGTGGTTGCCAGTCGTGCGATCAAGGCATTGCCCACGGTCAGGCGTGTGCCCCTCGGATGGTAGAGGCGATCCAGGGCATATCGGCCCATCAGTTTCAGGCAATGCCAGAGCGAATGGGGCGAGCGCTTGAAGCTGAGGAAGTGCTGGATGTCGACACGATTAACCATCATGCCGCCGAACAGCAGCATGCCGTCCGGAGGCCGCTTCAGGTCCTTGAAGTGCTCACCCAGCTTGCGTCCGTCGTACTCGTCGATTTCCAGGGCGCGACCGGTTTGCGTGCCGCCGGGCAAGTCCGGGTAATAGTCGGGCGACAGCGGCCGCAGGCTGTATTTGAGCTCGCTGTAGGTCTCGAGAAAACTCAAGGCTTCGCGACCGTTTTCGATGAAGGAGTCGATCAACTGTGGGTTATAGCCGGCACCGATCACTTGCTTGAGATAGCAGCGCATCTGGTCTGCGCTCAGGTGATGCCCGGCGACCCGGGCCTGATCGGTGTCGTGCAGCCAGATCGCGCCGCCCGAGATCGCCGAGGTGCCGCCAAAGGCTTCGGTCTTTTCCACCAGCAAGACCTTGAGCCCGCGGCAAGAGGCGGTCACTGCCGCCGCGAAACCGGCGGCACCGCTGCCCAGGACTATCACGTCGTAGGCCTGGTCCGCAGCCGCAGGGAGGGGGGTAGTCATGTTCATTGTCTATCGCCTGTCGAAGACACGGCCGCAGGTCAGATCTGCAGCGGTGTGACGCCCATGAAGTGGCCGAGGTTGCCCAGTTGCGCCAAGGCCATTTCCGGGCCGGTCTGAATCGGGCAACCACGGCTTTGAGCGAAGGCGAGAAACGGCGTCACGGCCGGCGAAGTCACGACATCGGCCACCAACGTCGAAGTTTGCAAGGTTTGCATCAGGGCGTGCGGCAACGGCAGCGGGCCTTCCTCGTTGGTGGCGCCCATGCCGACTGGCGAGGCGTTCACCACCAGATCGAAGTGCTCAAGCGAGGCAGGGTTGGCACTGATTTCGATCTCGGGAAAAGTATCGCGCAACAGTTCGCCGAGCATCTCGACGCGCTCTGCGCTCAAGTCGCTGATGACCAGATGACTGATCCCGGCCTGACACAGTGAATAAGCAATCGCACTGCCGACTCCGCCGGTGCCGATCACCAACGCCTGCTTGTCCTGCGGATTGAAACCCTGCTGGCGCGCAGCTGCGAGAAAACCTTCGCCGTCGACGATATCGCCCACCAGCCGGCCGTCGGCCTCGCGCCGGATCACGTTGACCGAGCCGAGCGCCGCCGAGCGCTCACTGACGCTGTCCAGGCGGCCGGTCAGCAGCTGTTTGTAGGGGACGGTGACCACGCAACCGCGCAGGTTTTGCCAGCCGCGCAAGGTCTCGATGAAGTTCTGCAGGGCGCTCGGCGCAAGGTCGATGGCCAGCATGGCAACGTTGTGCTGGTGTTCACCAAACCAGCAGTTGAAGTTTTCCGGCGATTTCACCTGGCTGACAGGTGAGCCGACGATGGCGACCAGTTCAGTCGAACCCTGGATCATTTGATGCTCCCGCTTATTGGCTGTGTTGTGGGGCCGATAGTGCAAGCGAGGAGGGAGGTGGACAATCAAGGTACTGGGTTTTCAAGTTGATAATCGCATGGTCAATGCGATAATCGCATTGTTTGCCTGAATAAGAGTCGCAGCCATGAAGCAACCCACCATCCATCAACGGGATTTGATCGTCGGTCTGCAAAAGGGACTGGCGCTGTTACAGCTGTTTTCCCAGGAACATCCGCGTCTGAGTGTGCCCGAGGTGGCGCGCATGGCCGACATGACCCAGAGCGCCGCCCGGCGTTTTTTGCTGACGCTGGTGCACGACGATTTCGCGCAAACCGATGGTCGCTTCTACTGGCTGACCGCCAAGACCTTGCGCATTGGCCAGGCCTATGTCGATTCGGCCGTGTTGCCGCGCATGCTGCGGCCGATCGTCGAGCAGGTGGCGCGAACGACTCAGGAGCATGTATCGGTGGGCATTCGCGACGGGGATGACATCGTGCATGTGGTGCGCAGCCGCTATAGCCACATTACCTCGATGTCGATTCGGCCGGGCTCACGTGTGCCGATGTATTGCACCGGCAGCGGCCGGCTCTGGCTGGCGAGCCTATCGGCGCAGGCGCTCGACGCGTATTTCGCACGCAACCCGCTACAGGCGATCACGCCTTACACCCTCACCGACGAAAACCGGATCCGCGCCGAAATCGCCTTGGCGGCGCAGCGTGGCTACGTACTGGTGGACCAGGAATATGAGGTGGGCATGCGGGTGCTGAGCGTGCCGTTGATTGATCGGGAAGGAGAGTTGCAGGCCACGTTGACGCTCACTACCCATGCGTCGCGAATGACTGTCGAGCAAATGCGCGAGCGTTATCTGTCGGCATTGTATGAAGGGCAGGCACTGCTACGGCCGATCATGACGCTGTAGGCATGGGAGACGACGTGCAGGACCGCGGAAAGAACCGCGTAGAACCAGCTGGCTTTGGCCGGAGCCTCCAAAAAAAGGCTATTGCGACGCTCGCGATGGCTACCGCTACACACATGATCGTCATCGACCAAAGTCTGTCGGCGCCACCGCGCAACGCGGCATTCCAGCTGGCATGCAAGAGCGCTGCGAAAAGTATGAGCAAGTTGATGTGATAGGGCATGCGCCATCCTGAGCAATTGGGCACCTTGACTAAAGCGAAAGCTGGCGACCTGTGCCTGCGATTCAATTCCTTTAGGACAAACGAAGTAGGCAACCGGCGAAGGGAACGCCGCGTCAAACAGTCCGAGCAGGCTGCCATTGCTTGGGATAAGTCTGTGGAGTAAAAAATCCATTGACAAGTGGTATTGAAATAAATAATCCATTGATTTACTCTCGATCCCACGTTGTACGAGATCAACCGCTGTTAGCACCTAAAAAAACAAACAATCGGGAGCAAACATGAAAGCGAAAGTGATGTTGGGATTGTTCATGACCGCCGCAGTTGCACTACCAGCCTGGTCAGCTGACTGGACGGTAGGTGCTAACGTTGGCAACGTGCCTTGGGAGTTTCAGGACGCCAAAGGTGAATTTGTCGGCTTCGAAGTCGATGTTGTCAAAGAAGTGGCCAAGCGCGCCGGAAAAAGCGTCGAGTTCGTCAACATTCCTTTCAACGGCCTGTTCAGTGCCGTGCAATCCAAACGCGTCGATATCGCTATTTCGTCGATCACCATCACCCCTAAGCGACTGGAGTCGGTCGCCTTCGCACAGCCTTATTTCGACAGCGACCAGTCTCTTACCGCGCTGACCACATCCAAGGTCAAGAGCCTGGCCGATATGGCCGACAAGGTCGTTGGCGTCGACACTGGCTCGACCGGTGACATGTGGATTGGCCAACACAAGGGCGAGTACAAATTCGCCGATGTCTCGCGTTATGAAGGACTATCGCCGGCCATGCTCGATCTGGCTTCCGGGAGAATCGACGGCTACATCAGCGACATTCCCGCAGTGCTCTACTACATCAAGGACAAGCCGCAATATTCCATCGTGGCGCGTATTCCTACCGGTGAACGCTACTCGTTGATGCACGCCAAAGGCTGGGGGATGAGCGACCAGGTCAACGACATAATCAGCAAGATGAAAGAAGACGGCACGCTTGGAACAATCCACAAACAGTGGTTTGGCGCCGAAGCCGATAAGGATTCGAGCACCATGAAGGTCGCCGCTGTTCTCAAGTAAGTCCTGCTGCTGATACATGCAAGTGGCGACGCCCGGTCGCCACTTGTATTGACCGAGGTATCCCATGGATCTTTTGCAGACATTTTTTAATTGGAACGTGCTCGTCGAGTCGCTTCCGCTGATGATGCGTGGTCTGGGCGTCACCATTTTGCTGGGGGTGGTGAGTATCGCCCTGGGCTTGGTGGGTGGGCTTTTGCTGGCGTTGTTGCGGTTGTACTCCTACGCACCTGTTCGAGCGCTTGCACGAGTCTACATCGATATCATGCGCTCCATTCCATTGCTGGTCCTGCTGGTACTCATCTATTACGCGCTGCCTTTTGTGGGTATCCGACTGTCCTCTTTTGCGGCCGCTGCCAGTGCGCTTTCGCTGGTCTCCTGCGCCTACAGTGCGGAGATTTTTCGGTCGGGCATCGAGGCCATTCCCCGTGGCCAGTTCGAAGCATCGGCTTCTCAAGGCATGAGCTTTTTCAACACCATGCGCGACGTTGTTTTGCCGCAAGCCATCCGCATCGTAATGCCGCCCATGACGAGCAATTGCATAAACGTCATGAAAGACACTGCGCTCGCCTCGGTGGTAGCGATGCCTGACTTGCTAAAGCAGGCGACCCAGGCACAGGCACTTGCTGCCAACCCGACACCGCTGGTGGGGGCTGCCTTGCTGTACTTGTTGCTGCTGTTGCCGCTGGTGCAGATGGTCAGTTGGGTTGAGCGTCGTAACGCCTCTGGAGGAAAAACCGCATGAGCACGTTGATCGACATCGAAAAACTCGACAAGTACTACGGCAATTTCAAAGCGTTGAGTGATATCAATCTGCAGGTTGAAGAAGGTGAAGTGGTGGTCATACTTGGCCCGTCCGGCTCGGGGAAGTCGACCTTGATCCGCTGCATCAATCTGCTTGAAGACTACCAGCAAGGCCATATCCGCGTGGCGGGTGAGCGGGTTGAAAACGGTCCGCGACTGGCCGCGATCCGCAGTGAAGTAGGCATGGTGTTTCAGAGTTTCAACCTCTATCCGCACCTCTCCGTTCTCGACAATGTGTCGCTGGCGCCGATCCGTGTTCGCGGTCTGAGCCGGCGTGACGCGCATGCGCGGGCCAAGGAATTATTAGTGAAGGTCGGCATGGGCGATCACGCGCACAAATACCCCAGCCAATTGTCTGGCGGCCAACAGCAGCGTGTTGCCATTGCCCGCACCATGGCTATGGAACCTCGCGCGATTCTGTTCGATGAACCGACTTCGGCGCTGGACCCGGAAATGGTTGGCGAGGTACTCGATGTCATGCAAAACCTCGCTCGCTCCGGCGTCACGATGGTCGTGGTCACTCATGAAATGGGCTTTGCCCGTCGGGTTGCCGACCGGGTGATCTTCATGGAAAGCGGACGCATTGTTGAGCAGAACATTCCTGAACCGTTTTTTACCGCACCTCAGGAACCTCGCACAAAAGCGTTCCTGCAGGCCATCTTGCATCATTGAATCCGGCTGGAGAAAGTAGAGTGAAATCTCTCGATGTTGATTACGTTCGCAAGCAATTTCCAGGTCTGGCCGATGACTATGCCTACATGGATAACGCCGGTGGTTCGATGGTGCTGAGCGCCGTAGCGGAGCGTGTCGTTAATTACATGCTCAACAGCAGCGTGCAACTGGGTGCGTCCTACCAACCTTCCGTCGACGCTGGCGAGCGAGTGATGCAGGCACGTCACTCGGTTATGCAGTTGATCAACGCCGAGCATCCCGAAGAAGTGATCATGGGCGGTTCGACCACCCACTTGTTGCAAATACTGTGTCGTGCCATCGCGCCGTCAATCGTTGCGGGCGATGAAATCATCGTGACCAATTGCGATCACGAAGCGAATATCGGCCCTTGGGTCAATCTTTGCGAAAGCCGCGGCGCGACCCTGCGCGTTTGGCAGGTCAACCAGGATAGTTGTGAGCTGGAGCTGGATGACCTGCAGGTCTTGCTCAATGACAAAACCCGTTATGTGGCCATGACCCACACCTCGAATATCCTCGGCTCTATCAATCCCGTCGCCGAAGTAGCACGACGTGTCCATGCGGTGGGCGCCAAGCTCTGCGTGGACGCCGTCGCTTATGCGCCACACCGACTGGTTGATGTCCAGGCCAGCGGTGCCGATTTCTACGTCTACAGCTTCTACAAAACCTTCGGTCCACACTTTGCTGTGCTCTGGGGTCGTCGTTATCTGTTGCTGGAGTTGCCGAGCCTTAACCATTTCTTTATCGGTCAGGAAGTGGTGCCCTACAAATTGCAGCCGGGCAACGTCAACTACGAGTTGTCATTCGGCTGCATCGGTATCACCGATTACCTGCTCGACATCAGTACCCGGCTTGACGTGCAAGGCAGCGAGCGCCAGTGCATGCAAGCTGCGTTCGACGCCTTCGAGGTGCAGGAAGATTTGCTCGCCGAGCGGCTGCTGGCATTTTTGCGCCAGCGTGAGGGCGTTCGGATCATTGGCAAGGCGCATACTCGAGATCGAGTGCCAACGATCAGTTTCGTGGTCGATGGCGTTCAGTCCGAGGCTATTGTGCGCAGGGTCGATGAGCACCGGATCGGCATTCGCTTTGGTGACTTCTATGCGCGGCGCCTTATCGAAGCCCTTGGGCTTGACCGATTTGGCGGGGTAGTGCGGGTGTCGTTGGCGCATTACAACACGTTGGAAGAAGTCGACCGTCTCATCTCTGCGCTGGATCAAGCAATCACTGCGTTGCGTTGACAGGCGCACACACTTCTAATTTTACGAGCCTTCACTATGGCCTTACCTGAAACCCTTGCAGAGCTGCGTGACTGTATATCGGCCCAGCACGAACAACTGACCGGTCGTCTGCGCGATGCCGCTCGTTACCTGATAGACAATCCGCATGAGATCGCACTCAACACGGTGGCCGAACTGGGTAAGCGTTCGAGCATCGCGCCTTCCGCTTATATTCGGCTGGCTCAGGCCCTTGGCTTTGCAGGGTTCAAGGATTTGCAGCGGTTGTTTCGCGCACCATTGCAACAGGTTGCCGACACTCATAGCGAGCGCATTCGGCACTATGGCGGTGAGACGTTGCTGGAGGACCCGAGCGACGTCGGCGGGATTCTGCGTGAATTCAGTCAGGCCAATATTGTGTCACTGGAACACCTGGCCGAGGGCGGCGAGCAGGCCAATATCGAAGCCGCCATCGCCCATCTGCAAGTCGCGCGCACTACCTTCGTCATCGGCATGCGCCGTGCCTTTCCGGTTGCCGCCTATCTGAGCTACGCATTGAGTCGTGTGGGCCGGCGCACCGTGCACATCAGCGGTGCGGGCGGCACGTTGCCGGAGCAGGTCAGCGCCATTGCCGATGATGATTTATTGATAGCCGTCAGCTTCCCGCCGTACGCCCATGACACCGTTGAGGCTTGTCGTCTGGCGCGGGCCGCAGGCGTCACGCTGGTAGCGATCACCGACAGCGTTCTGAGCCCAATCGGGCAGATGGCTGACACCGTGATCGAGGTCAATGACGCCGAGTTATTGGGGTTTCGCTCGCTCACCGCTTCGTTCTGTATTGCGCAAACCCTGGCCATGGGGCTGGCCTTCAGCGAGTGGCAATCGGACAGCACCTTTAGCCATGACCGGCTGAAAGATATCGACTGCTAAGTCGCGACTTTCGCCAGGTACTTATTTAACCAGTCACTTCAGGAGAATATCCCGATGGTTTCACCTGCACGCGATTTAGTGGGTTACGCAAGACAGCGACCGCAAGGCACCTGGCCGAATGGCGCACGTTTGGCCATCAGCCTGGTGATCAACTACGAAGAAGGTTCCGAACGCTCGCTGGCCATGGGCGACCCGGACCAGGAGTCCATGACTGAATGGGGTAGCTATTCAATACCAGACGGCACACGCAATCTGGCCATGGAATCGATGTATGAGTACGGCTCTCGAGTCGGTATCTGGCGAATCCTGGATATTCTCGATCAGCAATCGGTTCGCGCAACTTTTCATGCATGCGCAGTGGCCTTTGAGCAGAACCCTGATGTGGCTCGCGCCGCGGTCGCGGGTGGCCATGAGATTTGCAGTCACGGTTATCGCTGGGAGGAAGTGTTTCGCCTGACCGAGGAACAGGAGCGTGAGCACATACGCCTGGCAATCGAATCGTTCGAGCGCACCTGTGGTAAGCGTCCCGTTGGCTGGTATTGCCGCTATGGCGCCAGCGTCAACACCCGTCGCCTGGTCGCTGAAGAGGGCGGTTTTCTCTACGACTCCGATGCCTACAACGACGATGTTCCCTACTTTGTCGAGGTCGAGGGCAAGCGTCATCTCGTGGTGCCTTACACCGCCGACGTGAACGATTTCCGCTACTGGAATTCTCCGGGTCTTTCCCAGGCATCGGACTTTTTCGAGTACATGAAAGAAAGCTTTGAGGTCCTTTATGAAGAGTCGGCTGAAGGGCCGCGCATGATGTCGATCGGGCTGCATCCACGCATGGTGGGCCGTCCCGGGCGGGTAAGGGCGATCAAGCAATTCATCGAGTATGCCAGGCAACACGGCGGTGTCTGGTTTGCTACGCGCGAAGAAATCGCCCGTGCCTGGCTTGAACGAACTTGATTGAAGACACGCGCCGCCTGATCGGCTGGGGGTTACTTCTGGAAGAGGCCTGATATGCAACCTTTTGATACGGTGATTCGCAACGCCCGCGTGGTAACCGCCGCGGACACGTTCACCAGCGATATTGGTATTCGTGATGGGCGCATCGTCTCCCTTGGCCTGGACCTGGCGCAAGGTCACCAGGAGATCGACGCGGCAGGCCGGCATGTCACCCCCGGTGGCATCGACAGCCACGTGCACCTTGACCAGCCGACTGGCGACGGCTCGGTGATGGCCGATGACTTCTTCAGCGGCACGGTCTCGGCGGCCTGCGGCGGCACCACCACCGTCATCCCGTTTGCCTGCCAGCAGAAGGGCGAAAGCCTGCGCTCTGCCGTCGATGACTACCATCGTCGGGCGGGTACCAAGCCGGTGATCGATTATGCCTTCCACTTGATCGTCACCGACCCCACCCCGCAGTTGCTGCGTGAAGAACTGCCGGCCTTGATTGCTGAAGGCTATACATCGTTCAAGATCTACATGACCTACGATGCGCTGAAGCTGGGCGACCGGGAGATACTCGAGACGTTGTCGGTCGCGCGTCGCGAGGGTGCCATGGTGATGCTCCATGCCGAGAACAGCGATTGCATCGCCTGGCTTACCGAGCGACTACTGGCGGCCGGGCTGACTGCGCCGCGCTACCACAGCGCGTCGCGGCCGATGCTGGTGGAGCGCGAAGCGACCCATCGTGCCATCGCCCTTGCCGAGCTGGTGGACGTGCCGATCCTGATCGTGCACGTGTCGGGTCGCGAGGCCGTGGAGCAGATACGCTGGGCCCAAAGCCAGGGGTTGAAGGTGTACGCCGAAACCTGCCCGCAGTACCTGTTCCTGACCGCCGACTCGCTGGGGTGTGACGACAGCTTCGAAGGTGCCAAGTGCATCTGCAGCCCGCCGCCGCGCGATGCCGCAAACCAGCAGGTAATCTGGGATGGCTTGGAGAACGGCTTGTTTCAGATTTTCTCGTCAGACCACGCACCCTTTCGCTTCGATGGCCCGAATGGCAAGAAGGCCCACGGTGAAGAGGTGTCGTTCGACCAGATCGCCAACGGCATTCCCGGTGTCGAAACCCGCATGGCACTGCTCTGGTCCGAAGGCGTGCGCAGTGGGCGCATCACCGCGCAAAGCTTTGTTGCGCTGACCTCCACTAATGCCGCCAAGATGTATGGGTTGTATCCGCGCAAGGGCAGCATCGCTATTGGTGCCGATGCCGACCTGGTGATCTGGAACGAAGGTGAGTCGGTACACCTGTGCAACGAAATGCTGCACCACAACGTCGATTACACGCCTTACGCCGGCATGACGCTGAGCGCCTGGCCGGCCATGACCCTGTCTCGCGGTGAGGTGGTCTGGGACGGCGAGCCGCGCGGTCAGGCAGGTCGCGGCCGGTTTCTGCCGTGCGAGCGCCCGGCGCCCGCGCAACTGCGCCGACGTAAGACTGAGTTGCAATTGTGAGTGCGGTCGCGCAGGTGGCCGCCATCCTGATTCGCGGTTGGCGTGAGGGGCGCCAACAACCGCCAACCCTGGAGCTGGCTAGCGAAGCCGAAGCCTATGCCGTGCAGCACCAGGTAGCGGATGTCCTCGGCTGGTTCGCCTCCGGGCCGCCAGCGGCCTGGACGGCGCTCCGGGAGGGCTGATCAGTGCCGCCGGGGTATCGGCAATGGCGATACACCCGTCGAGTTGGCAGGTTCCGCAGGGCGATGCCTTTGGGGATCGAGGCCGAACTGATCGTGCGCCTGTCGCGCGACCTCGACCAGAACACTGATCTGGCCATGGCCTGTGTGGCACGCGCTGGCCGCAGGGCGATCAGGCCGCGCCACGGCTTCGGCTGGCCGACCAGCAACTCAATCGCGAGCCAACGCGCACGCTCGACAGAAGCCTGGTGATAGGCGGTTTTACGATAAGCGCTCGCGGAGAAAATCGATGAATGCCATCGTCCGCGCTGAACGTCGTCGCTCACGACTGAGCACAGCGCTGACAGGCAGTGCGGTGGTCTGATAATCGTCGAGCACGATACGAACGCTGCCCTGTTCGACGTCAGCTGCAAACAACCATTCTGGAGAAAGGGAAATACCCAAGCCGCAGAGAACCATTTCACGGATGGCCTCGCTGCTATTGCTGGTGACGTTGCCTTTGATGGCTACATCGAGCTCTTGCCCGATGTGCGTGAAATGCCAACTGTCGTAATGCTCCAGCAATGTGAAACCGATGCAGTTGTGGCCTGTCAGCTCATTGGGCTCGCGTGGCAGTCCGTGTCGATCCAGATAGGTGGGCGCGGCATAGACCCGCCGCGTGCTGGTACCCAGTGGCACGGCCACCAATCCCTCGTTCTTCACCGCGCCAATCCGGATGGCCAGGTCGATATTTTCCTTGAGCAGATCTTCGTTGTGATCGCTCAGCCGCAGGTCGATCCGGACATCTGGATGGCGCTGCAGGAAAGTCCCTATGAGCGGTGCTATGCACAACCTCCCATAGCTGACCGGTGCAGCGACTCGCAGAGGGCCGGCGATCTGCTCCTGACCGCTGGTAAAGCTGCGTGTGGCGGTTTCGAGGTGGCCGAGAATCTCCTGGCAGTGGCTGTAGAAGCGTTGCCCTTCGTCGGTCAGGGCCAGGTGCCGGGTGCTGCGGGCGAACAATGGCCCGCCCAGATACTGCTCCAGAGCGCGCACCTGCTTGCTCACTGCCGGCTGCCCCATGTTCAGCTCGCGAGCAACTGCAGAAAACGACCCGCGTTCCACGACCCGTACAAAGATGTGCATGCTGTCGAACAAGTCCATCGGCGATTAGACCTCTTTGTGGAATAAGTTATATGCCAATTTAGTCTCTTATCGGAATGATGAACGCGCGGCAATCTGTAAGCGTCCACTTGATCAGAGGTTGCCCATCATGAATCACTCCATGCTTGCTGCTATCGCCGAGTCCGCTCAGGCCCCTCTGGCTGTCCGCCAAATCGATCGCCCTGTACCCGGTAAGGGGCAGGTGCTGGTCAGGGTTCACGCGGCAGGGGTCAACCCTCTCGATACCAAGATCGCCGCCGGCGCAGGGGCTCACGCCCGTCAGGCACTACCCGCAGTGCTCGGCCTGGATCTCGCCGGCACGGTTATCGAGTTGGGCGAGGCGGTTGAAGGTTTCACCCTGGGCCAGGAAGTCTTCGGTATGCCCGGCGGGATCGGCGGTGCCCAGGGTACTATGGCCGAATACATTGCCGTGGATGCCCGGCTGATCGCGTCAAAGCCGTCCACTCTCGACATGCGTGAGGCGGCTGCATTGCCTTTGGTATTCATTACCGCATGGGAAGGTTTGGTAGATCGTGCCAATGTCCGTGCCGGTCAGCGTGTGCTGATTCATGGCGGCGCAGGTGGGGTCGGCCAGGTGGCTGTGCAACTGGCCAAGGCTCGCGGTGCCGACGTCTACGCCACCGGTTCGGCGGCGAGTCTCGACTTCATTCGCTCGCTGGGGGCTACGGCCATCGACTATCAGGCGCAGAGCGTAGAGGACTATGTCGAGCACTATACGGCTGGTGAAGGTTTCGACATCGTCTACGACACCGTAGGCGGTAGCACGCTGGATGCGTCATTCAAGGCCGTGAAGCCTTATACCGGGCACGTGCTGAGCTGCCTGGGTTGGGGGCAGCACAGCCTGGCGCCGTTGTCGTTCAAAAGTGCAACCTACTCGGGTGTATTCACCCTGGCGCCTTTGCTCACCGGCAAAGGACGCGAACACCATGGCGCTATTCTGCGCGAGGCCGCCGCGTTGGCCAATGCCGGTCAACTGACGATCCGCGTGGATCAACAGCACTTTGAGCTGTCAGAAGTCAACGAGGCATTTCGCCAGGTCGCGCAAGGCCGCGGCAAGGGCAAGACGGTAATCCAATTGGTGAGTGAATAATCCTCGCCCTTGACCAGGCCGGCGTCGATGCAGCGACGCAGCAGATCGATATCAGGCCTGTGGGTGAAATCCGCAGCTGAAACTAATGTCGATCTCGACGCTGGCGTTCGGACTGTTTCTGGACTCACCCTTCTGCGAAAATCTCGATCAGCTCCGCCAGGAATGCACCCACCAACTCCCGTTGCCGCGCCGAATGGCGAACGGCCGCATGAAAGCCGACTTCATAGCGCAACAGCTCAGGATTGAGCGGATGCAATTGCCCCAGTTGTTCATGTTTGGCCGCGTAGTGCTGGGGCAAAAAGCCCACATGCTGGCCCGACAGGATCAGCAGAGCCGCGCCGTCCATGCTGTCAGTGAGCACCGTCAAGCGTTCGATGCTGGTGGGTGGGGGCATTTCCGGCAAAGGATGACTGGGCCAGACCCAGTCGTAATCGCGCACGTCATCGCGGGTCAGTGCACCCACGTGGGCGAACAGCGGGTGCGCAGGGGCGCAGTAGGCGATTTGGGTTTCCTTGAACAAGGGGTAGTAATCGATGTTGGGCAAGCGGTGCCAAAAGTAACCGATGGCCAGGTCGATGTGGCCGTTGATGATTTTCTCTTCCAGCAAGGAGGACGACAATTCAGTGAAGTGGAAGTACAACCCCTCATGTCGTGATCGCAAACGGGCAATGGCGAGGGCGATGTTTTTGTTGGCGGACGGATCGATTTGACCAAGCAAGCCGATGTTGATATTGCCCGATACCTTGCGATTGATGTGCTGAACCTCAACCCGAAAGCCCTCGGCCGCCGCCACTAACCGACGCGCCGCGTCGATAAATTGCCCACCCTTGGGTGTCACCGAAAATCCGCCGCGCCCACGCTCGCACAGGCGAAATCCCACCCGCGCTTCCAGCGTCGCCAATTGCGCGCTGATGGTGGGTTGCGTGGTATTGAGCGCTGTCTGCGCGGCCGAGATACCGCCCGCCTCAACTACAGTCAGAAAGACCCGGATTAGACGCAAATCCAGTTCCGATACAGTGCCCAGCATGTATGCCTCCGAGTTTCGCTACATAGGCGCGAATCTATGTAAACAGTGCGCCTGCGATATTTTACCGCCCAGACCAACCTCCTACATTGCAATGAAACCGGCGCATTGCCCAGAAAAACAACAATTGCCAGCATAGGAACATTCATATGTCAGGGTCCCCACAGTCTGCGCACGCCCTTGAAGCGAGCGGCGGGTTGGCCATCGAAGGCCACTCGATCGATTACATTCCGGAAAACGAACGTCACGCCAAACTCAGCAGCCAGGGACCTTTCTGGTTTCTGGGCAACTTCCACTTCTTCACCATCTCGATCGGTTTCGTCGGCCCAAGCCTCGGCCTGTCGGCGCTGTGGACTATGTTGGCCGGCGCACTGGGCATCATGTTCGGCACCATCTTCATGGCCTTCCACGGTTCGCAAGGTCCGGAAATGGGCCTGCCGCAAATGATCCAGTCCCGTGCACAATTCGGTTATCGCGGCGTGATACTGGCCCTGATGGCGACGATGTTTGTGTTCGTCGGCTTCAATGTGGTGAACATCTCGCTGATCATGAACGGCCTCGAACATGTGTTCGGCATCGACCCGACCATTGTCGCGGTGGCGGTCGTGCTGATCGGCGCATTGCTGTCGATCTACGGCCACGACCTGATGCACAAAGCCTTCAAATGGGCGTTGCTGGCCACGTTGCCGCTGTACGCGCTGGTCACCATCGCCCTGATGTTCGGCGCTGGCCAAGAGGGCGTCACCCCAGCGGCGGACCTCGGTTTCAACTGGGTAGCGTTCGCCACGCTGTTTGCCATCGGCGCCAGCTACAACATTTCCTATGCGCCCTATGTCTCCGACTACTCCCGCTACCTGCCGAAAAACACCAGCAGACCAAAACTGATCGCTGCCGTGTTCATCGGAGCCTCGCTGTCCGGCAGCTGGATGATCGGCCTCGGCGCTTGGCTGGCGCAGCAGCTTAAAGCGGTGGACGCGCTGGTGGCGTTGAGCCAGGTCGGGTCTTCGATGATTCCTGGGTTGGGCAATGTGCTGGTGATCGTCTCGGTGGCGGGGTTCCTGCCGATCATCGCGCTCAACACCTACAGCGCCATGTTGACGCTGCTGACTGGCGTCGACTCAATCAAAAAAATCACCCCGACACCCCGCGCCCGGATCCTGTCCATCACTGCGATTAGCGTGGTGCTGCTGACCTGCGTGCTGTCGATCAAAGGCGACGGCATCGCGTTGCTGAACACCTTCCTTGTACTGCTCCTGTACTTCCTCGTGCCCTGGACCGCCGTCAATCTGGTCGACTACTTCTTCGTGCGCAAAGGCCGCTACGCGATCCCGCACTTTTTCACGCCGAAGGGCATTTACGGCGCCTGGCAATTTCGCGGCATCGTCTCGTACCTGATCGGCTTCGCCGCGATGGTGCCGTTCTTCTACATCTTCGATGCCGCGGCCAACAAAGAAGTATTTGTTGGCCCGCTGGCACGCATGCTCGAAGGCGTGGACATCGCTTGGCTGGTGGGCTTGATGGTGTCGGGCCTGACGTACTTTATCCTCAGTCGATCGCTGGACCTCGCGGCGGAACGTCGGGTCATCGATTCAATTACCGAGGGCGACATCATCTCCATGACCAAACTCACTGTGGAGGAGGTGCGTTGAACACTGCAAAAAATACTGTAGTTGCTTGCTGCCAGGTGGCGCCGAAAATCGGCGACCTCGCGTTCAACCGCACACTCACCGAACGCATTATTCGTTCGGCGGCGCGTCAAGGAGCGCAAATCGTGGTGCTGCCTGAACTGGTGCAAAGCGGCTACGTGTTCAACGACCGTGACGAAGCCTTTTCCTTGGCAGAAACAACCGAAGGACCGACCTTGCGTCTATGGACGGCGCTCGCCCGTGAACTGAACCTGGTCGTGGTCGGCGGTTTTTGCGAGCGGCTGGAAGGTGATGAACTGGCCAACAGCGCGGCGATGATCGACGCAAAGGGTTTGCGTGCCGTGTACCGCAAAGCGCACCTTTGGGATGCTGAGTCTGAAATTTTCAGTGTGGGTAACGCCGCTCCACCGGTAGTCGAAACGGTTCATGGACGAATCGGGATGTTGATTTGCTACGACCTGGAGTTCCCCGAGTGGGTGCGACTTCCGGCATTGGCGGGTGCTGAATTGCTTTGCGCGCCGGTTAATTGGCCGGATGGACCGCGGCCACCTACTGAACGTCCGGCGGAAGTGGTGCGGGTTCAGGCGAATGCTTCGGTTAATCGGATGTTTATTGCTGCGTGTGATCGGCATGGGCATGAACGCGGTGTTGGTTGGGTGCAGGGTTCGGTGATTGTCGATGCGGATGGTTATCCCTTGGCAGGGCCGGCGGAGCAGGGGAGTGAGCAGATTTTATTGGCAGCACTGAATCTTGGTGAGGCGCGCAATAAGCGAATCAGTGCACGCAATGATTTGCATCGGGATCGGCGGGAGGGGTTGTATGGAGGTGTCAGGGAATGACGTGGCAGCCCGATCCTGTTCGGTTACCAGGTGCCTGAACTGTTGACGACGTGAGCATTGCACCACGTGAGAACGTGAGAACGGGGACCGTGAGAACGGGGACGGATCTATTTTCCACAAGGTGGCGATAGAATAAATCCGTCCACTTGTTCGCGCATCCAACCCATTGCCGGCAGTCAGGAATGTCTGCAAAAGCGGTAACTCGCCTGAGTGGGGAGGCCACACCTCAGATTATTAAAACGATGTGAAGAGGTAAGTTGCTATTAAGCGTGTCTCGTCGATATCTCTGGCGTCGTCACTACGATAGGTTGCGTTTCTCAACCGTACAGAAAAGCCTTTAAGCTTTCCCTGGAAGGCATAGCTCACATCCACATCGCGCTCCCATTCCTTTTCAGTGCCGACTTTCTTCAATCCATCTCCATGGGTGTACGCGGTAAAAAAGTTCAGCCCAGGAACACCCATGGCTGCAAAGTCGTACCCGTACCGAAGCTGCCAGCTACGTTCGCCTGCACTTGCGAAATCGTGGTATTGCACGTAGTTCGGTAGGTAGGGGTTATTGATGTAAGGAAAGCCGGTTGCGCCCTCCATAACCTGATAGGCCGCTAAGACGCTATGCCCATTGCCTAAGGTGTAGCCCAGCGAAGCAGCGTATGCACGGTTATCAACTTCTCCGGCTTTGGCTGCGCCAACATCACTGCTTGCGAAAGCACGCAGATCAGTAGTCAACGTGCCTGTTCCGATTCGCGTGCTGTGTATCAATCCAGCGAACTGCTGACGGTAAACATCATCAAGTTCGCCATAAAAGTACGTCGCACTCAGCTCGGGTGTCAGCTTGTATGTGCCGCCGCCATATCGGTAGTAGTCGCCGATGCCAGTTGCACGATATCGTCCGTCCTTTACCGCAAGGTTGATGTCCTGAAGATCGGTTGAGTCAGGTGTGATCGTCTTATCGAACTGGGCCAAGTTTATGGTAAGGCGGTCGACGTCAGTAGAGGTAATCTGCCAACCTTGAAACGTCTGGGGGAGCAGCCGGCTATTGTTGTATTGCAGCACCGGTACCTTTGGCAATGACATCCCGTAGCGCAACGAAGTCTCGGATATCTTGAGTTTTGCGCCATAACCTGCTTTTGAGTATTCGTCAGCGGCCTCACCGGAAGCTCGTTTGGGGAGGAGGCCGCTACCAGAGCGATCTGGACTCGAATCCAGCTTGTAGCCTGCAAAGATCAACGCGTCAGCGCCGAAGCCAATGATTCCTGGTGTGTATCCTGATTCATAGTTGAGCAAAAATCCCTGAGCCCATTCTTCTTTTTTCGATACGCCAGCTCCCTGGCGATAATCACCGTTGTAATAGAAGTTTCGGGCTTCTAAACGAATTTTACTATCAGCGATGAAGCTGTCGGCCATAGAGGTGTCGATGTAGAACGATACGGATGCAAGCACAGCTACATATAAGGCGCGGTTCATTTTTATTATTTTCCTGACGCAGGGAGTCGCTGCTCGGTAGTAGACCGAACAGAGACTTTCTAGGGATGTTGTGATCGATAAGGCAGAAGGGTTACTGCTTAGTACCAAGTTCCTTGGCGAGTTTGTCGCGATCTAGCTCCTTCTCCCAAGCTGATACAACCAGTGCCGCGACACCGTTGCCAACCAGGTTAGTCATGGCAAGGCCGGTACCCATGAAACGGTGGATTCCCAGAATCAGCACCATGCCTGCTACAGGGACAAGTGGGACCACCATCAAGGTGCTGGTTAACATGACAAAGGCAGCACCTGAGACACCGCTGGCACCCTTGGAGGTGAGCATGGCCACGATAACCAATGTCAGTTGCTGCGAAAGTGACAGGTCGATGTTCAGCGCTTGTGCGATAAAAAGAACCGCCATCGTCAGGTAGATGTTAGTGCCGTCGAGGTTGAATGAGTAACCCGTAGGAATGACCAAGCCAACAACGGGTTTTGAGCAGCCCAGACGCTCCATCTTTTCCATAATTTGTGGCAGTACCACTTCAGAGGAGCTGGTTCCGAGAACGACCAACAGTTCCTCTTTGATGTAGGAGATGAAGCGAAGAATACTAAACCCACAGACTCTCGCCACACCGCCCAAAACGACGATCACAAACAATGCGCAAAGCACGTAGAAGCTGCCTACCAGTTTCATCAGTGGCAGCAGTGAGCCAACTCCGTAAGTACCTACGGTGAAAGCGATGGCGCCGAATGCGCCGACAGCGGAGAGCTTGGCAATGATGTGTACGATGCGAAAGAACACGCCGGAGAGACCTTCGATCATGTCGTAGACCGGCCGGCCCTTTTCACCCATAGCTGACAACGAGCATCCGAAAAGCACTGAGACCAGCAATATGCAAAGGACGTTGCCCTCGGCAAATGCCTGCACAAATGTCGAGGGGATGATTCCCATCAGGAATTCGACCATATGCATGTGTTGTGCTTTTTCAGCGAATCCGGTGACCGCCGATGCATCCAGGGTATTGACGTCCACATTGAAGCCACCACCTGGATTGAAAAGGTGACCACCGATAAGGCCAATCAGCAGCGAAACGGTCGAAATCACTTCGAAGTAGAGCAGTGCTTTGCCACCTACTCGACCAACCTTTTTCAAATCGCGCATTCCTGCGATGCCAGTGACGACTGTGCAGAAAACTACTGGGCCGATGATCATCTTGATTAGCTTGATGAAAGCATCACCCAGCGGCTTAAGGTCAGCGGCAAAGGTGGGCCAAAAGTGGCCGACGGCGACGCCTGCGATAATCCCTAGAAGTACTTGAAAGTACATTGCGCGATAGAAGGGCGGCTTGGTCTTCACCTTGATCGGAACGGTTACTTCGACCTGAGCGGTTGCTGGGCTAGGATTCATGGCGGTCACTCACTGAAAGTCTTATTTTTGGAGGTGCAGCGAAGGCTGTTGCGGTTATCGTCCGTAAAGCTTCATGGGGTTCTCGACCAATAGCTTTTGACGCAACTGAGGGTCGGTACAGAACTTGAACATCAGATCTACTAACTCCCCGTCGTTGGGCATATCTTTGCTAATGTTCGGATGCGGCCAGTCAGTGCCCCACAGCACGCGGTCTGGAGCGATTTCAATCAGTCTCTCTGCAAAGGGAACCGCGTCTTCGAATGGGCGACGGCCCACTGATACCCTTTCCGCGCCACATACCTTCACCCACGCCAATGGATTCTCCATCAGTTGCTGCAAGGCAATGAAGGACTGCTGCTCAATGCCATCCTGAGCTTTGACCCGCCCCATGTGATCGATGATGAAAGGTACGGGGATACGCGCGAGTCTTTCCGAGTAGGTCAGGATGTCTTGCGCATCAAGGTGTAGGACTACATGCCATCCCAGATCAGCCAGGCGATCAACAGTGCTGTCAAAGACATCCAGGTCTGGCGCGCCACCCAGATGTGCAACGAAGTTGAATCGCACCCCACGAACACCTCCAGCGTCCATCTCGGCAAGCTGCTTATCGGTTTCACTGCCGTCCACGATGGCTATCCCTCGATACCGCCCTTCGCTACGAGCGATAGCGTCCAACATCGCGCGATTGTCGCTGCCATGACAGCTGGCTTGGACAATCACACCACGAGTGAACCCCAGGTGGTCGTGCAACGCCCGCAAAGTTTCAAAAGGTGCGTCGGGCGGTGTATAGCTGCGATCTTCGGCATAGGGAAATTCAGCCCCGGGGCCAAATACATGGCAGTGGGCATCCCAAGCACCCACAGGAAGTGACTGCATAGGTTTTGTAGGATGGGAATCAGGTGCGAGGCAGGTTTTCATCTCGTGTCCTTTGGTCATTGTTAGCGGAAGCGATAGCCCCGATGGTGGCGGTCTCTACGCTCGACAACAACCAGATGCGGGCTCTAGCAGTTATGCTGATTTAGCATGCGCTTGCTTAGGCTATGCAGATTTCACGAACCAGAGCCATTGTCTCTACTGCCAAGCGAGACAAGGGGCGTTGCTCAAACGTGCCGATGAATAGATGTGTCTGGATAGATGGATCAACGATCTGCGCAGCTTTGAGCCCCTCCAGTTTCCCGTCGCTATTAGCGAGAGCCGAGCGAAAAAGCACACCGTAGCCCATGTTGAGGTTGATGAGTTCCAGCAGTGACGGAATGCTATCGATTTCCAGACATACGTTGAGGTGCACTTCGTGACGTGAGGCTTCACTTTCGATGAGACGACGTATGGAGTGAGGTTCGCTGGGAGTGATCAAAGGGTATTGACCCAAGTCTTTCATCGCTACCTGGGCGGGAAGGTTCGAGTGCTGGCCACCGATGAGCATCAGTGGCTCTGAATGGATGTGCTCATACTGCAATTGAGCGCTGTGGCCAGGATTGAAGAGTAGGGCGAAATCCAGGCGACCGAGTAGCAGCCACTCGCGCATCGAGTGAGTCAGACCCTCTTTGATCCCTAATATGCAGTCGGGAAAGCGTTCGCGAAAGGCCGATACCAGTGCCACGGTGTGTCGTCGGGAAATGCTGGGAGGAAGCCCGACGACCACTTTGCCCGACAAGGTATCGCGTTGTTCGCGGAGATCCTCACGAGCCACTTGCACTTGACGCAAGATTCCTTTGCCATGATCGAACAAGCGTTGTCCGGAAGCGGTAAGCAATACCCCTCGACCATTTCGCAGCAGTAGATGCTCCTGCAGTTCGACCTCAAGTTGCCTAACTTGACGGCTGACAACCGACTGGGAAATGTTCAGTACAGCCGCCGCCTTGGTGAAACTTCCGAACTCGGCCACCCTTACGAAACATTCGAGCTGTTTTAGATCCATGAGCGCGACTCTGGTAAAAGGCTATGTTACCGCTTTTCCTATATAGCGCTTTCACGGGCTACTGGACTGCCATACAACGTGTCGATTAGGTTTGGCCAGTCGAATGGCTCAAGACTTGGGTAACCGATATCAGCGTCACGCATGGCGTCGACGAGCCCTTTTTGAGCATCGACGATGGCAAGACTCATGTTCGGAACAACGTCTACGTCGCGAGAAGTTTTCGCCACCTCCTTCATTTCCTCAGATCGACGCCGACCATGTTCGGCCACACGACTTATCAAGTAGTGAGGCAGAGTGTCGTCCCAACCCATTTGCGGGAAACTTTCGTGCAACGACGCCAGCACCTCATCCTCGGCATGGTACTGGCGAGCAGTACTCAGGCATTCGGTTGTGAGCGCTTCCAGGCCTTTAATCATGATGCTTCGACACATCTTGATTGCTGATGCTACGCCGATCACGTTGGCCACTACCCGCACGTTCATTCCTAGCTCGCCCAATCGTTCGGCAACCTGGTCAGCACGTTCGCCGCCCAAAAGAATGGGGGTTTTCAAGCGCTGGGGGGGGACTGGTGCCATGACAGCCGCATCGATGTAATCGATGCCGTATTGCTGCATGGCCGTAGCCGCTGCACGCTTCGTAGAGGGGGCGACCGAGTTGATGTCGATGAACAGTTGTCCACGCCTCATCAGTGGCGCCGCGTTCAGTGCGACTTCGAGTGCGTTATCCGCCGTGACTGCTGATATTACCCACTCGCCAAGGGCTATCGCCTGAGCCGCACTTTCACATAGTTGAACGCCACACCGTTGAGAGCGAACACGCAGTGCAGTTCGTTGAGCAGGATCTTCAAGGAGTCGATCATAGGCGTAGATTTTTACATCCAGCGCGGCGAGGTCTTGGCCGAAAATAGCGCCTGCTTCGCCGAAACCGATTAGAGACAAGGTTGTGGTCATTATGATTTCACCGAGTTTTGCCAGATATCGCCAGGGATGAGAACGTTACCGTCGAACAGAAGTCGGGCCGTGCGCACCAATCCGCACCCGGCTACCTGACCGGCAATCAAACGAAGCTCGACCGTAAACTCTCCCGTTGGATGCTCAACAGACAATTGCACTCGATCAGCTGTTTCCACTTGGGCTAGGTTGCTTGCGACTGTCCCCCCAACCTGGCAAGCAGAGGCGACACTGACAGCGCCGAACACCCCGATCGATGTGTGACAGCGATGAGGAATGAAGGTACGGCTGCAAATTGCGCCACCATTGCGAGGGGCAGCTATCAATGACATTTTCGGTACTGTGCGCTCGCGGACATCCCCCAGATTCATCAAAGGGCCCGCTTGCAGTCGGATTGATTCCAATAACGCTTTGAGCTCGATGTTGGCGTCCAATTGCTCGGGGAGCTCGTAACCCGTGCAACCCACATCAGCGGCCCTGATCAGTACAACAGGCATCCCGTTGTCGATACACGTGACTTCGATACCGTCGATGCGATCAATGGCGTGACCAGTCGGTAGCAGTGTTCCGCAACTGGAGCCGGCAATGTTTTCAAACTCGACAATCAGTGGGGCACTGGTGCCTGGAACACCGTCGATTCGAGTCTCACCAGCGTACTCAATGATGCCGCCTGGCGTGGGTACATTAGCTACAGCGATCTGGCCGGTATTGACCATGAAAATCCGCACGCTTGTCTGCGATTTGTCGGTGTTTATCAGCCCACGCTCAATCGAAAATGGGCCGACGCCAGCGAGGATGTTTCCACAGTTCTGGCCGTAATCAACTTGAGCTTGATCGACTGAGACCTGGGCAAACAGGTAATCGACATCCGCATCCGGACGATCTGAGCGACTGATGATTGCGACTTTGCTGGTCAGAGAGTTTGCCCCACCGATGCCGTCGATCTGGCGTGCATCGGGAGATCCCATGACGGCCAAAAGTACTCGGTCACGCAGCTTGCCTTCGGGCGGCAGGTCGTCGGCCATGAAGTAAGCACCCTTGGAGGTACCTCCACGCATCAAGAGACACGGAATACGAGTCTGGTGCATGAAGGTTATCCTTGCAGGTCAGTGAGACTGTCGTGGTATCTCAGGCCTCGGTCAGCGAGCTTCTGACGCATCTCGTAGATATCCAGCCCCAATTCACCCGCTGCCAGGCGTACGCGTTTCTCTTCTTCGAGCCGAGCGCGTTTTCGGCTGGTTTCAAACACTTCGGGTAACTCGTCTCGGCGGACAACGACTACGCCATCATCGTCTGCCACGATAACGTCTCCGGGCTCGACCAATTGGCCAGCGCAGATGATTGGCACATTGACTGAGCCCAGGGTTTCCTTGACGGTACCCTGGGCATGAACTGCCCGCGACCATACCTTGAAGCCCATGTCGCGTAGTGTTCGGGTATCGCGTACACCGGCGTCAATGATCAGGGCGCGTACTCCCCTGGCCATTAACGAGGTGGCGAGCAAGTCGCCGAAGTAGCCATCGGAGCAGGGCGACGATGTCGCGACCACAAGAATATCGTCGGGTTGGCATTGTTCGACTGCTACGTGAAACATCCAGTTGTCACCAGGCGCGACCAACACGGTTACCGCTGTTCCGCTAATGCTCTGGTTTTGCTGGATCGGGCGAATGGCGCAATCTAGCAGGCCTTTACGCCCCTGGGCTTCATGCACGGTGGCAACCCCAAAGCGATCCAGTTCGTCGATCAACGCCGAGTCAGCACGGGGAATATTGCGTACGACAATGCCGGTTTTTCCGATCAATGTGCTCATGCCAAGTTCTCCGTTACCCGTGGGAAGATGCTTTGGTAGCCCTCTGCGTAAACGATGTTGCGGGTGGAGGCGATGCCCACGTTGCGTTTGGCCTGCACTCCACGTTGCAGCGCAACACGGGTGTAGTACTCCCAGAGATGTTCCTGGCCTGCCATGCACTGGATGGCGGCATATTTTTTGTCCCAGACCTCAGTGATATCCAGCAGTACATCCGGGCGCCATTCACATTGCTCAGGCTGATGGGGTTCGAAACTGTAGACAGGCGGGGCCCCCACAATTTTCTCGCCAGGTTTGTAGCCTTCAGCCTGGGCGATGATGCGGGCTTCCTGCGTCAGGTTCATCGCTAGCGGGTGATCATAGTTGTAGGGGTCTTTGATCGAGTGACTGAGGACAAACTCCGGTTGAACGCGACGAAATACATCGGCTAAGCGAAACAGCGTTTCTTTGTCGGCCCGCATCGGGTAGTCGCCGATATCGAAAAACTCCACGCTCGCGCCAAGGATCTCCGCTGCGGCTTCAGCCTCGCTGCGACGCGCTGTTTTGACCTTGTCTTCAGACATATCGCCTTTGCGCCAGAGCTTGGCCGACTCACCTCTCTCTCCATAGGAAAGGCACACGATGTGAACAGCGTGACCTTGTTGAGCATGCAGGGCTATGGCGCCACCAGCGCGCCAAACGAAGTCGGCAGAGTGGGCGCTGACAACCAGTGCGGTTTTTGTTTTTTCGATCATTGGAGGGCTCCTTTTGCGGTTGTTTGATAGAGCCCACGTTCGCATTTGAGGAGGGAGTTGAATAATGCGTTCGGCGGTAGTGGGTATACGTTTTACTTATCGCGATGGGTTCTGCATGTTGTGCATCTGCTTCCTCGAAAATTCGGTAGATGCACATGCACAGTCTTGAACTACCGAATCTCATGCAGATTCGGGCGTTCCTTCGTGTCGTCGAATACACAGTGTTTCCAAGGCATCCGCTGTCCTTTTTCGTGGTCAGCCTGTTGTGACGCAATCCATCCATTCTTTAGAGAAACGGCTCGGTATTTCGCTGTTTGAGCGACACGTCGATGGTATGCGTCTGACTGAGTATGGTGAGTGCATCGTGCCTCGGACTAGCAGGGCAATGGATGCGTTTTTCGCCCACATCGGCATCACTGTACCTAGCCCAGTGATTGAAACGGGCGATTTGGCGATTTTGCGCGGCGTGTTGTTACGTTCAGACATGCTCGCCGCCAAACAGCTTGCGAGGTTCATAGCTTGCATGGCTTTGACTAGCCTTCAGACATGGCAGCCATTCGTCTGCAAGACGACTCGACCCTTCTTGACAGCCGAGTCGTCTGGGGAAATACTCGACGCAAAATTCATATAGATGACTATATAACAAGGTGAATAAAGTCCATGAGTTCTCTCCCCAGTGATACTCGCCTGCCGCTCTACCAACGCCTGCGTGACCAATTGGCTGAGCAGATCGCCAACAATCGCTGGCGTCCTGGTGAGGCGATTCCTACCGAGGCTGTGCTTTCAGCGGAGTACCAGCTGTCTACCGGCACGGTGCGAAAAGCAATTGATGCGTTGGTCAGTGAGGGCATTCTGGAGCGTCAGCAGGGGCGAGGGACTTTCATTCGCCGACCGCAGTTTCAATCCTCTTTGTTCCGCTTCTTTCGTTTCCAAACTGCTTCCGGTGAGCGCCAGGTACCGGAGAGCCGCATCCTCTCGATCGAGCCAGTTGCCGCACCCTCGGCCGTAGCGCAAGCGCTAGGATTGCCGGTCGATGCGCCGGTAATTCGTATTGTCCGTGTGCGTCTGCTCGATGTTAAGCCAGTGCTCGCTGAAGAAATCTGGTTGCCCCGCAACCGCTTTCAGCCGCTTCTGGAGATCGACCTGAGTCGCAAAGGGCCGCTGCTTTATCCGATTTACGAAGAGGTGTGCGGACAGGTTGTCGCATCGGCCGAAGAAACGCTGACCGCTGAATCAGTGAATGACCTGCATGCTCGATTGCTGCAAGTACCCGTAAACAGTCCGGTGGTGGTGATTGAGCGTCTGGCCCGGGATTACGCCGGTACGCCACTGGAGTGGCGCCGTTCTCGCGGGCACGCAGAGCACTTCCGCTACAGCGTGGATATTCGCTAGCGCCTGCCCGTGTAGCGAATTGTTCAGCGACGCCCAGGTCGTCGCTGGTTTCCTGATTGTTTGCCAAAACTGGCCCTGTAGCGGTGCGGTTCGCTCTCGGCTGCCTTACGTTCTACTTATAAGGATAAGAATCATGTTTAGCTGGTATCGCCAAGTCACTCCTCGGGAGCGCAAAACGTTTTGGGCCTGCTTCGGCGGATGGTCGCTCGACGCATTGGAAGTACAAATGTTCGGCCTGGCGATTCCAGCGCTGATCGCCGCTTTCGCACTGACCAAGGGCGATGCGGGGCTGATCAGCGGAGTTACGCTGGTGACATCAGCCATCGGCGGTTGGGTAGGGGGGACATTGTCCGACCGTTACGGCCGTGTGCGCACGCTGCAGTGGATGATTTTGTGGTTCTCTTTCTTCACTTTTCTTTCCGCGTTCGTCACCGGATTCCATCAGTTGCTGGTCGTCAAGGCACTGCAAGGCTTCGGTATTGGTGGAGAATGGGCCGCCGGCGCAGTACTGATGGCCGAGACCATCAACCCTAAATTTCGTGGCAAGGTGATGGGCACAGTGCAGAGCGCCTGGGCTGTGGGTTGGGGGCTGGCGGTCGGTGTATTTGCGTTGATTTACTCGTTCGTGCCGCAGGATATGGCCTGGCGTGTGATGTTTATCGTTGGCTTGCTGCCGTCGTTCCTGATTATCTGGGTACGGCGCAATGTTGAGGAGCCTGACAGTTTCCAACGTCTGCAAAAAGAAAAAGCCATCCCGCAAAGTTTCTTCAAGTCCCTGGCAGGTATTTTCCGTCCCGAACTGATCCGCGTGACACTATTCGGTGGCCTGTTGGGCTTGGGCGCGCACGGTGGTTACCACGCGGTGATGACCTGGCTGCCGACGTTCCTCAAGACTGAGCGTAACCTTTCGGTGTTGAACTCTGGTGGTTACCTGGCGGTGATCATCTTCGCCTTCTGGTGCGGGTGTGTGGTCAGTGGATTTTTGATCGACCGCATTGGCCGTCGTAAAAACATCGTGCTGTTTGCGTTGTGCTGTGTCGTCACTGTGCAGTGCTATGTGTTCCTGCCACTGACCAATACCCAGATGCTGTTCCTGGGATTCCCGCTCGGATTCTTCGCGGCAGGCATTCCAGCCAGCCTCGGGGCATTGTTCAACGAACTGTACCCCGCTGACGTGCGCGGCGCCGGTGTGGGTTTCTGCTACAACTTTGGCCGGGTGCTCTCCGCGGTCTTCCCATTCCTGGTCGGTCACATGAGCGACTCCATGTCCTTGGGGTCTGCGATCGGTATCGACGCAGGAATTGCCTATGGTGTAGCGGTGATCGCGGCGCTTTGTCTACCGGAAACCCGTGGTCGTGCCCTCGAAGCCTCGAATACTTTGGTGCAATCCACGGTCAACGGTAACGAGAGTGCGCGGGCCTGATGACCCTTACCTTCGAATGATGAAAGCCATGCCTGATACCTGTAATACGCCGATCACCGGCATCGATTCCCATGCTCACGTGTTCAATCGTGAGCTGAACCTGGCCGCCGTGCGGCGTTATACCCCTGGCTACGACGCCACGCTCAAGAACTACCTGGCGCATTTGCGAGCCCATGGTCTGAGTCATGGTGTGTTGGTGCAGCCAAGTTTTCTGGGTACCGACAACAGCTACCTGCTAGACGCGTTGCGCCAGGCGCCGGAGGCGTTAAGAGGGGTCGTGGTGCTGGATCGTGACATCAGTCGCGATGCATTGAACGACATGGCTCGGATTGGTGTGGTGGGCGTTCGCTTGAACCTTATGGGGAAAGTCTTGCCTGACTTTCGCGACGCTGCTTGGAAGGACTTCTTTGGCCACATCGCTGAACTGGATTGGCATGTGGAGTTACACCGCCACGTGGAGGATTTACCGAAATTGATCCGTCAGCTGATGCCATTTGGCATCAAACTCGTGATCGATCACTTCGGTCGTCCGGATGCCCGTTTGAGTGTTGATCAACCAGGCTTTCGCGAGATGCTAGAACTGGGGGTAAGCGGGCAGGTATGGATGAAAGTTTCCGGCATCTATCGATTGGAAGGAACGGATCAACAGAACCTGAAATTTGCTCGGATTGCCTTACCACTACTGTTGCAGGGTTTCGGTGTGCGCCGTTTGGTTTGGGGCAGCGATTGGCCACACACCCAGCATGAAGACAGCATTGGTTTCGGTACGGTGGTGGAGCAGTTTCAAGCGCTGGAGTGTTCGACTCAGATTATGCGGTCGTTGCTAGTGGAAGCTCCCGGAGAGTTATTCGGTTTTCATTCCGGCTGTGAACTGTTGACTCCCGGCGGTTAAGGAGAGGGCTATTAAAGCCCGAACACCGGCGAATTCGTCGAAAGGGCCCTTTGAGGGGCCCATTTCATTAAGCGAAATGAAGCGAGTCCACATGAAACCATGCCTAAAGCCCGCAAAAGCGGGCCTTGGGTTGCAAACCGGAATTACGATTGGCGTGCAGTCAACGCCGAGTAGCTGTTCATCAAGTTGCGATAGTTTGGAATGCGCTGGGACAAGAGATTACCCAGGCCTTCGATGTCGTTGCGCCAGTCGCGCTGTAGCTCACAGGCCACCGAGAACCAGTTCATCATTTGCGCACCCGCCTGTGTCATACGGTTCCAGGCTGCCTGTTGCACAGTAGTGTTGAACGTACCGGAAGAGTCGGTTACTACGAACACGTCAAAACCCTCTGCCAGTGCCGACAAGGTCGGAAAGGCTACACAGACGTCAGTGACCACACCGGCAATGATCAACTGCTTGCGACCGGTGGCCTTGATTGCCTTGACGAAATCTTCGTTATCCCACGCGTTGATTTGGCCTGGGCGGGCGATATAAGGCGCGTCAGGAAACATCTCTTTCAGCTCCGGCACCAATGGACCATTTGGGCCTTGCTCGAAGCTGGTGGTGAGAATGGTCGGCAGCTCGAAAAACCTGGCTACGTCTGCCAGGGCCAGCACGTTGTTCTTGAACTCGTTGGGTGAAAAGTCCTGAACCAGAGAAATCAGGCCGGTCTGGTGATCGACCAACAGCACTACTGCGTCGTCTTTGTTCAAGCGGTTGTAGGTAGCGTTGCTCATGATGAAGTCCTTTTGAAGTGAGTGAATGTTGTCGTTCAACATGGGCTCAGATTAAGGATCTGGAGGGTGGGGAAAAAGCAGGTGAAATGCGTTTAACTGTCAACTGAGATGAGACAGTTCAGATCATTCTTGAATTGGAGGTGTTTTGAGGGCGATGCCTGACCTGCTTCCTCTTCTTTCTTGGGCGGTATGCAAGAGGGCGCGCTAAAATTTTGCGCCGTATCGTTGCCGTATCCATTGAGAAAAATGTCATTGCTTTTGAGTGAATGGTTTAGGGGAGCCATTCAAGGGTATAGGGGAGAGCTTTTATCGTCCGTGCTGGAACTGATCAGAACTTGAAACGCCTTATCGATTAATTTGACTTGTCGTAGCGAACATTAATGCGCTGATACGCAGCAAGCAGCATCTTGGGAACTTGGTTATCGGTGTGCTTTCTTCAGTCCTCTCAAGCACACATTCGCCGTCTGCACAGCGGCCTTTTCATCCACAGCGCTCGCTCAGATCACTTTAACGGCCCGTCCTATGAACTGAATCGGTCCTGTGGGTTTGCCAGTCGGCGATCCATTGGGGTTTTCCAGCGTCAACTCAAAAAGTTGGTTGGGTTCCAGCGGTGGCAATCTATCCAGGGGTACAGAAAGCGTTTGTCCAGGTTTGACCAGTCCAAGGGATACCGGACCTTGCCAGCCGTCACCCTTGGTCCAGAACTCAAGTGCTTTGTCGATTGGGACTTGCGCGACCCCTAATGGTATCAGTTGGATTTCTCTTGGGCTGCTGGCCTGTATCACCCAGCCGGGCGCCTGATTCTGGGGAGCCACCAGAACGACCAGGTAGGTGGTCGGATTCACCGGCGCTGTTTGTGTCAGCAGCATTGTTCCGAGCAACAACGCTGCGGCCAGACCTGTCCCCGCCAGCCCACGCCATAGCGGCAGAAGGTTCCACCATGAGATTCGCTGCGCGGTGGCCGTCACTCGTGGTGCTCGTCGGTCAATGCCGTTCAAGCTGCGCTCGATACGCCCCCAGAGTAATGCAGTAGGTGTTTGCGGTTCAGCCAGTTCGGTCAACGCAAGCAAACGTTGTTCCCACGCATCCACAACCGCTCGCAAATCGGCGTCATGAGCGAGACGCTTTTGTACTTCGCTACGACGCTCTGCCGACAACGTGCCTAACACATACTCACTCGCCAGCTCTTCAATGTTGTCGGGGCTTTCATCCTGTGGGCTCATGGTCATCTCATGCACTCGCGCAATGCCACCAGACTGCGTTTGATCCAGGCTTTGACGGTCCCCAGCGGTGCGCCCAGTTTCTGTGAAATTTCTGAGTGCGAATAGCCGTCGACATACGCATGAAGGATGCAGTTGCGACGTGCCGGCTCCAGTTGCTCGAGGCACACATAAATACGCCCTGAACGGGCTCGATAATCGAAGGCATCCACATCCTCCAGCGATGCCTCCATGGACGCTGAATCTTGCAGTGCTGTTTCCCGTTGCTCACTGACTTGTACCTCCCTGGCGCTATCACGCATGAAGTTGAGCGCCATATGCCGCGTTACGCAGAAAATCCAACCACGGGCAGAGCCTCTCGCCGGATCGAAACTGGCGGCACGGGTCCAAATCTTGATAAAGACATCGTGCACGATGTCTTCGGCCAGGGCGTTATCACGAGCGATGCGCTTGGCAACACCCAAAAGACGAGCACTTTCCTGCTCATACAAGTCCCGCAGTGCCTGCTGCTCGCCTCGGGCGCAAGCAATCAGGCAGGCTTCATAGTCAAAAAAGGGCTCAGGCAAGGACAAGGTTTTCAGCCATCAGCAGGTGGTAAATACCCCAGCCACAGGGCTGGGGTTGCATCGAAACAGAGTAGACGACTTGTGCGCCGACAACCTGGTCTGGATCGTTGGCTTAATTGGCTGCCCAAAAAATATAGTCAGCCTGATATTTCACTACCTCCCGTTTGCCTCTGTTTGCGGCGGAGCATTCGGTCATGGGCGCTACGCCTCCCTTAATGGCCACCCGCTGGATGTAACTGACACCGTTCATCGCGCCTTTACCTTCAGCAGGGTTGGCCTTGACCAATTGATAAGGGAGGTCGCCGGTACCCAAGGGGGCCACTGCCAGTTGTGTCCCTGTGATTTTAGAGCCGTCCTTAGCTTGCCAGGTAGCAGGCGGTCCGAAGTAAGTGCCAACCTGTATGCCGTTGCGATCATTGAGTACCGCTTTGGGGCCGACGAAAGTCCACTCAGTCTGGCCAATGGCGTTAGCCTTGTCGCGACACTCATACGTGATTTCGCCCGTCCCCACGGTCTCCAGCGCGATCTTATGACCGTCCGGGACCCTGATGGTGTCGGGCAGGTCTGTTTGCGCATAGGCAGCTGGCACAGTGACCAACAGGCAGGTAGCTGCAAGCGTAGTACTAACAGTGCACAGGAATCGTTTCGCGTTCATGCAAGTCTCTCCAGAAAGTGGTCAGTTCAGCAGCTATGGCTACTACCTTTACTACCCGCGGGAGGATTATCTGGATGCACCTGATTGAAAAAATATCTGTGGAGAAAAAGTCGTAGCGTAGACCTGCCAATTTGAACGACGGACAGGCGCAGTGTGGAATGGCGGCTTCTGGCCCAGAGTGTGTAAAAACGCCCGGACAAACCCTTGCTATGATTTCTGAGAATTTCATCGCAAGGGAACCCATGAAACGGTTTATCCAGGGTGAACACCGAGGTCAAAACACCTTACTTCCCGAAAGCCTCGACGACTATGTCAGCGATACCCATCCGGTACGCATGGTTGACGTTTTCGTCGATGAACTCAACCTGGCCAAGCTGGGTTTTGATGGCGTCATTCCAGCCGAAACCTGCATACCACCCTGCGATCCTGCTGAAGATCTATATCTACGGTTACCTCAACCGCATTCAGTCGAGCCGACGCCTTGAGCGAGAAGCCCAGCGCAACGTCGAGCTGATGTGGTTAACCGGGCGTTTGATGCCCGACTTCAAAACCATCGCCAACTTCCGAAAAGACAACAGCAAAGGCATTCGTGGGGTCTGCCGCCAGTTCGTTGTCCTGTGCCAGCAGTTGGGGCTTTTCGAGGAAAACCTGATCGCCATCGACGGCAGTAAATTCAAGGCGGTGAACAATCGTGACCGCAACTTCACCAGCGCCAAACTAAAACGGCGAATGGAAGAAATTGAGTCGAGCATCAACCGTTACCTGACTGCGCTTGATGCGGCTGATCGGAAGGTTCCAACTGCCTCCGTGCTAGATGCCACGCGTCTGGAAGAGAAAATCGCGAAACTTGAAACTCAAATGAAAGAGCTTCTGGTGATCGAGGTTCAGCTCAACGAGTCGCCTGACAAACAGGTCTCACTGACCGATCCTGACGCCCGTTCGATGAAGACACGCGGCAACGGAATCGTCGGCTACAACGTGCAAACAGCGGTCGATACCCAGCACCATTTGATCGTGGTTCACGAGGTCACCAACGCTGGTTCTGACCGAGACCAACTCAGCTCGATGGCGAAGCAGGCTCGGGAAGCGATGGCCTCAGAAACGCTATCGGTACTGGCTGATCGAGGCTACTTCAAGGGCGAGGAAATCCTTGCCTGTCACGACGCAAACATCACCGCCTATGTACCAAAGCCAATGACCTCCAATGCCAAGGCGGAAGGACGATTCAATAAAGATGCCTTCGTTTATGACCCGACGAAAAACGAATATGTCTGTCCGGCGGGAGAAGCGCTGATCTGGCGCTTCTCAAGCGTCGAAAAAGGCATGAATATGCACTGCTACTGGAGTTCACGTTGCCAGAGTTGCGCGCTAAAACCCCAGTGCACACCGAGTACGGATCGGCGAGTCCGTCGCTGGGAACACGAGGCCGTGCTGGAGGAAATGCAGCGTCGAATGAATCATGCACCTGACATGATGCGAGTTCGAAAAAGGACTGTTGAGCATCCCTTCGGGACGCTCAAACAATGGATGGGCTCGACGCACTTCCTGACTCGTAAGTTGGTCGGAGTCAGCGCGGAGATGAGCCTCAACGTGCTCGCCTACAATATGAAACGAGTCATGAAAATCATCGGTACAGAAGGCTTATTGAAAGCGATGGCGACGTAAAAGCCCCAGCATGCTGCTCCAAGAGGCGCTAAAGCGCTTAATAAACGCTTTGCAGCGCTACCGGTGCTAATCATGGCAAATGTTTAGGTAATCGCCTCGCCCAAGAGCGCTGGGCTTAGGCGTCCCTGATACGAAAGTGTTTTTACACACTCTGGACCCAAAGCTGACGTTCGAATTCATCATTCTGGAGCTTGCAGGCATTGATCAGGCGCTATTGATATCTGTTGTTGACGCTCATTCGGGCAATTGACGCGTGCATGGATATGCACATATAGTCCTCCGCATGACAAACCGAATCTCTACACGTTCCCGTGCAATTGATGCTGCAATCGACTCTCTCGATGGAGCCTTCTTCAAAGCTCTGTGCGAGCCGTCGCGGGTAGCTGTGCTCAAGCGAGTCATGCAACTGGGGCGTGCGGATATCGGCGAGATCGCTGAAGGATTACCTCAAGAGCGTTCAGTGGTGTCCCGTCATCTGCAAGTGCTATTAGAGGCGGGCATTGTCCGCGCTACCAAGGTCAGTAGGCAGATGTTCTACGAGGTGGATGGGCCGGCGGTGTTGGCACGGCTCGAAGCCATGCTTCAGCACATGAAGAGTCTGGCTCCGTTTTGCTGCCCTGGTGTATCTGAGTAGTTTTTTTATCATCTCAATATATGCATGAGTGCGCACGCATGAACATAATTAATGAGCCCACGGATGTCATCGTTATTGGTGCGGGCCAAGCTGGGCTCGCGTGCGGTTGGCATCTGCGGCAGCAGAATCTCAGTTTTCTCATATTGGATGCTGAGAGCCAGCCAGGTGGAAACTGGCGCAATTACTCCGACAACCTGAGATTATTTTCTCCTGCTGCTTACTCGTCTTTACCTGGGATGCCCTTTCCAGCGGAAGCTCAGCACTATCCGCTACGCGATGAAGTCGTACGTTATTTGGAGCATTACGCGGACGCTTTCCAGCTACCCATTCGGCAGAACATACGAGTCCAGAGAGTGAGTAGGGAGGATGGACTCTTTTTGCTTCAGGCATCTGATGGTCAGCGTTTCTGCTCAAGAGCGTTGATCGTTTGCACTGGCGGATTCAACCAGCCGTTCATCCCTGACATTCAGGGGCTGGGGAGTTTTCGCGGGCAACGTTTACACAGTGCTGATTACCGAAATGTCGACGGCTTCAGTGATCAACGAGTAGTGGTCATAGGTGCTGCCAACTCAGCTGTACAAATTGCCCATGAGTTGGCTCAAGTCAGCAGCGTCGTATTGGCGACAAGGGAATCGATTCGGTTTTTTCCGCAAAAGATCCTCGGTGTGGATTTTCATGCTTGGCTCAAGTGGACAGGGATGGAGAAGACTCGTTGGCTGAATGATCAAAGTACCCCTGTACTGGATGATGGTAACTATCGTCGAGCCATGAAGCAGGGACTTTTTGAGCGCAAGCCGATGTTCACGGAGGTAACGTCAACGGGCGTGATCTGGGCTGATGGGCAGCACACTGACGTGGATAGTTTGGTTTTCGCGACCGGGTTTCGTCCGAACCTTGGTTTTTTGGCAGGTCTGCACGTGGCGGGCAATGAAAGCCTCACCCAACGCAACGGGAAAGCGGAGCATGTACCGGGTTTGTATTTTGTGGGATTACCGAAGCAGCGCAACTTTGCTTCGGCAACCCTTAGAGGCGTTGGGCCGGATGCTTCTCACATCATTCCTGGCTTGATGCGCTTCATTCACAATGCATCGGCCCCAGTGTTCGCTTGATGCAGAATCTGGGTGAAACCCATGGCCCATACGAGCCTGGAGCGATTGATCGGAGGATGAATCTGCTCTGGAAGTGTCACAACCGGTGCGTCCATTTTTTGTTGTCAGTGACAACAAGCTAACGCCTTCCTTTGGCTATCGTCAATCGAGAGATCGGTGTTGACGATTTCGGGAAATCAGGATTACTGTTGCACCTAACAACTAATTTGTGACGGTTATGACGAAGCGAAAAATCGATCAGCTCACTCAGGATTCCGAGGACTTGTACGAGGCGTTGAACCAGTTGGTTCGCGTCCATCAGTTCCGTGATCGAGATCGGATCTGCTGTTACGACGTGTCGGTGACCCAGTGCTATGCCGTCGAAACGCTGGTTAAAAGGGGCGCATTGCGCCTTCAGGTCTTGGCGCAAGAAATGTTCTTGGACAAGAGTACGGCGAGTCGAGTGATAGATACCCTGGAGCGCAAAGGGTATGTGTCCCGCGTTGAGGATGATGAGGATCGGCGTGCGGTGCGAATTCAGGCAACGGATTCTGGACGTGAGCTATACGCGAAAATCAGAGCGGACCTGATAGCTGAGGAGCGAGCGATGATTGAGAACCTGTCAGCTGAAGCCAGGCAGGGAGCACTGAGTTTGCTGAGGCAGATTACGCGGGCCACGGAGATTCGCTGCGGGCTCGTGAGTGAGTGCTGCCCAGCCGTGAAGAGTAAGGATTGAAAGGGAAAAATTTCCCTTTTTTGCCAATAATGTTGTTACTGCCAACGTAATGGGGCTCCAACGATGCGAGTTCGTTTAGCTGAACCGAAAGACACTGTTTCGATAGCTGCCATCTACAACAGGGGGATCGAGGAGCGCAGTTCTACGTTTGAAACGACTCCTCGAAGCCCGGCAGACATGCTTGATCGCATCAAAACAATGGAGCGTTTTCCAGTGTTGGTCATGGTCGACGAGACAGATCAGGTTGTTGGCTGGGCTGGGCTCAGTAGTTATCGCGCTCGTGCCTGTTACGACGGCATTGCGGATTTTTCTATTTACCTGGACCGCAGCGTTCGCGGCCAGGGACTCGGCAAACAGTTACTTCAGTCACTGCTGAAAGAAGCCGAAGTTCGCGGATTCTGGAAAGTCCTTTCACGCATCTTCACCTTCAATCACGCCAGCCTCGCATTGTGCGAAACCTGCGGTTTCCGCCAAGTTGGGGTGTATGAAAAACACGCCTGCCTTGAAGGACGCTGGCTCGACTGCGCGATTGTCGAGCGTCTGTTCCCGAACAATCAGCCAACCTGAAGAAGGAGTTGATCATGGAAAACGCTCACCTTCCCGTCGCCATAATCGGTGCCGGTCCAGTGGGCCTGGCGGCAGCTGCTCACCTGCTGGCGCGAGGTCTCACGCCGCTGATTCTGGAAGCGGGCCCGAAAGCGGGGTCCAGCATTGAAAAATGGGCGCATGTGAAGATGTTCTCTCCGTGGCAGTTCAATGTGGACAAGGAGGCGGCCAAACTTTTGCTGGCCGATGGTTGGACTCCACCACCGGAGAGCGAGTATCCAACGGGCCGTGAACTGCTGGATTGCTTTGTTCGACCTCTCGCGGACCTCGATCAGATCAAGCGTCACTTGCAGCTCAATACCCGTGTTCTGGCAGCCACTCGCGTCGGTCAGGATGTGATGAAGACTCAGGGCAGATCAGCAGCTCCTTTTTTACTGCGTGTCTCAGGGTCAGCGGGTGAACAAAATGTGCTGGCCAGTGCTGTCATTGATGCCTCGGGCACCTACCTGACACCAAACTGGATGGGCGCCCATGGCATCCCAGCCTTGGGCGAGATCGAGCATGCGGAACACATCGAGTATGGCATTGCGCAGGTGCTGGGTCGTGCGCGGAATCGCTATGCCAACAAAAGAGTGCTGGTGGTGGGTGGTGGTCACTCCGCGTTTAACGCCCTACAGGATCTGGTGCGTCTGATTCAGGAGGCACCGCAAACCAAAGTGCTCTGGGCGATCCGGGGTAATTCTCTTGAGCGCATTCTGGGTGGTGGTGCGAATGATCAATTGGAAGAGCGCGGAAAGCTCGGCCTGAAGATTCGCCAATTGCTAAGTGACGGCGTGATCGAGCTGTTCAAAAACGTCGCTATCGATCAGGTTGTAGGCAATGGCCAAGGGTTGGTTGTGAAGGCGGGAGACCAGATACTTCCACCTGTGGACCAAATCATTGTGGCGACTGGATTCCGACCTGACATGAGCCTGCTCGCCGAGTTGCGAATCGCACTTGATCCCGCAACTCAAAGCGCAGTGTTGCTCGCTCCAATGATCGATCCCAACGAGCACAGCTGCGGTACGGTCAGACCTCATGGCGCGATAGAACTTGCCCATCCTGAGGAAGGTTTGTTCATTGTTGGAATGAAGAGCTATGGTCGGGCGCCTACGTTCTTGTTGATGACTGGGTATGAGCAAGTTCGCTCTGTCATCGCGGCGCTGGCGGGTGATTGGGGTGCGGCCAAAAGGGTTGAGCTGATCCTCCCGGAAACGGGCATTTGCAACTCGGATTTCGATGAAGTCGATGATCGCTTGAAGGCTTCGGCAAGTCAGACGTCTTATTGTGGCACCGGAGAGACAATCCTTGAGGCCGCGCCTCGTACCTCGCCGGGTTGTTGCAAAGCCTAGTGCGCAGCAACCGAACCCGCCCTCGATGACCGGGGCTGGTTAGGGGCGACCTTCTTATTTTCTTTTGCACGTCCAGGTAGTCCTTGAACCAAGGAGCGACCTATTTCTGCGTGAGTGACAGATTCATTACAGAAACCATATATACACCGCCGCAGATATTTGAAGAGACACGGAAGGCTGGCTAGCGCCGTAATACACAGCTTTCATTGAAGGTGCTTGGCGGGGTCCAATCGTTTTGATGGATTCATGGGTCGCTGGCTCTTTACCTTGCATGCGGAAAAACATATATTCGTTAAACCGCATATGAGCTGAGGCTTCACAATGGCCAGCAAAGCCCGTGTCCTGTTCGTCTGTACTGCCAACGCTGCACGCTCCCAGTTGGCCCAAGCGTTGCTGAGGCATACCGATTCGGAGCATTTCGAGGCGTTCAGCGCCGGCACAACCCCAACTCAGGTAGATCCGCGCACCTTCGAGTCGCTTTCACACATCGGTGTGAGCACCGAAGGATTACGTAGCAAGTCGATAGACGAGTTCGGTGGTGAGCGTTTCGATTACGTCATCACCTTGTGTGATAAAGCCGCAGCGGAATGCCTGTCTTTACCTGGAGCGGGTGAGGCATTGGCCTGGAGTTTTGAAGACCCGGTCACCAGCACCAAACCCGATGCCTTCCGTCACACCCTTCACGAAATTCATGAGCGCATCAAGATGTTCGTCTTGGTCAAAAACAAACATTGAGAAACGATATGGCTGACCATCTGACACCGACCACTGTTTTCAAATGCCTGGCTGACGACACTCGGGTCCGCACGATGATGCTCATCACTCGTGAAGGAGAGCTTTGTGTTTGCGAGCTGACCTGCGCGTTGAACGAGAGTCAGCCAAAAATCTCCAGGCACCTGGCGCAACTGCGTACTTGCGGCCTGTTGTCGGACCGTCGGCAAGGCCAATGGGTGTATTACCGACTGCACCCGAATCTCCCTGATTGGGTTCATCAAGTGCTGACCACCGTGCTGGAAAGCAACAAGCACTGGTTGAGCCCTGATGCCAAACGCCTTGATGAAATGGGTGACCGTCCTGAACGGGCAGTCGTGTGCTGTGAAAGCAAAATCGCCTGATTCCGCCTTCGACTACGAGAACGCTCGATGAAAATCCTGTTCCTCTGCACTGCCAATTGCTGTCGCAGCATCCTCTATGAAGCGGTCTTCAATCACTTGGCACCGGAAGACATGAAAGCCTACAGCGCGGGCAGTCAGCCCAAAGGTGAAGTGCATCCGTTGAGTCTCAAGACGTTGGAAAACGCTGGTATGTCGACGCTCGGGCTGTTCAGTAAGTCCAGCGATGTCCATGTGAACCTGGCTCCTGATTTCGTCATCACGGTGTGCGACAAGGCTGCCAGTGAGGCCTGCCCGGTATTTTTTGGACCCGCCACCAAAGCCCACTGGGGGCTGGCTGACCCTTCTGAATACCACGGAACTCAAGAAGAGATTGAGGCGGCTTTTGAAGCCACTTTGGAGCAGATCAAAACCCGTATTGAAGCCTTCCTGGCTTTACCGCTATCCCAACTGAGTGCCGAGCAGCTCAAGGCAGAGCTGGCCCTGATTGGCACGCTGTAATCACAGGAGCAATGATCATGAGTAAAAGCCGCCTTTCCTTCCTGGACCGTTACCTGACTCTATGGATTTTTCTCGCCATGGCGTTGGGCATCGGTTTGGGGAGCCTGTTCGAAGGCTGGCCGCAGTGGCTCAACAGTCTTTCTGTGGGCACAACCAACATCCCCATCGCTATCGGCTTGATCGTGATGATGTATCCGCCTCTGGCTAAGGTTCGTTATGAGGAGCTGCCGGAAGTCTTCAAGGACAAGCGCATCCTTGTTTTGTCTTTGGTGCAGAACTGGGTCATCGGACCGGTACTAATGTTCGCGCTGGCGATCATTTTCTTGCGGGACCAGCCGGAATACATGACGGGCCTGATCCTGATCGGGTTGGCGCGTTGCATCGCGATGGTGCTGGTCTGGAATCAGATCGCAGGTGGCAACAATCAATATGTCGCCGGGCTGGTGGCGTTCAACAGCATCTTCCAGATCCTGTTTTTCAGCGTGTATGCCTGGGTCTTCCTTGGGCTGTTGCCGCCGCTGTTCGGGCTGGAAGGTAGTGTGATTGAGACCAGCTTCGTCAGCATTGCCGAGTCGGTTTTGATCTACCTGGGTGTGCCGTTCCTGGCCGGCTTCTTGACCCGCAAGATCCTCATCGCCCGTAAAGGCGAAGCTTGGTTCCAGGAGCGCTTCATTCCAAAAATCAGCCCGCTAACGCTGGTGGCACTTCTGTTGACCATCGTGGCCATGTTCAGCCTAAAGGGTGACGTGGTATTGCAATTGCCGCTGGATGTATTGCGTATCGCGATCCCGCTCACAATCTACTTCGTTGTGATGTTTTTCATCAGTTTCTGGATGGGCAAGCTGCTCAAGGCGGATTACCCGCGCACCACCGCACTGGCTTTCACAGCCGCAAGCAACAACTTCGAACTGGCGATTGCCGTGGCCATTGCCACCTTCGGCCTGGCTTCCCCGGTCGCTTTCGCCACGGTGATTGGTCCGCTGGTGGAAGTACCGGTACTGATTTCCCTGGTCGGTGTGGCCCTTTGGCTGAAACGCCGCTGGTTCGATGAATCCAAGAGCGCCATTGCGCAGGACAATGACTATGTTTGATGACCATATCCCCCAACTCGCTACCGAACTGGTTGATCTCCCATCGACAGACAAACTCGGTATCGAAAAGACCTCCATCCACAAGCCGCGCATTTTGCTGCTGTACGGATCGACCCGTGAGCGCTCCTTCAGTCGGTTGCTGGTAGAGGAAGCCGCTCGGTTGCTGGAGCACTTCGGCGCCGAGGCGCGGATTTTCAATCCGTCCGGTTTGCCGCTGCCAGACGACGCTCCCGACGATCACCCCCGTGTGAAGGAACTGCGCGAGCTGATGCTGTGGTCCGAGGGGCAGGTTTGGTGTTCCCCGGAACGTCACGGCTCGATGAGCGCGGTCTTCAAGGCGCAGATCGACTGGGTGCCACTGGCGATGGGCGCGGTACGCCCGACCCAGGGCAAAACCCTCGCGGTCATGCAGGTATGCGGTGGCTCGCAGTCGTTCAACGTGGTCAATCAGCTGCGCGTGCTGGGACGTTGGATGCGCATGTTCACCATCCCCAATCAGTCCTCCGTGCCGAAGGCCTATATGGAGTTCGACGATAACGGCCGGATGAAACCTTCTCCGTTCTACGACCGTGTCGTTGATGTGATGGAAGAGTTGGTGAAATTCACGCTGCTGCTTCGCGACCGCCAGGACTACCTGGTGGATCGTTATTCCGAACGCAAAGAGTCAGCGGAAGAACTCATGAGACGTGTCAATCAGCGCTCCATTTGAGGATTTTTCACCGTGCAACAACACCCTTATTCCGTACTGCCGCTGGCTCAGTTCAATGGCCAATTGATCTTCACCCCGTGCCCAGGCACGAAGGGCACCAGGCCTTTCGAGGCGTTGCAAACACTTAAGGATGCGGGCGCATCGGCGTTGCTGACGCTGATGCCGACCGAGGAGTTGCTTCAGAACGAGATCGACCTGCTGCCCGAAGAGTGCCAAATGCTCGGCATCGAGTGGTTTCACCTGCCAGTAGAAGATGATCAAGCGCCTGGCGAAGCATTTAAAGCCGCATGGGAACAACACCATCCACGACTTAAGCAGCTGCTGGCCGAAGGAAAAACCATTGCCATCCATTGCAAGGGCGGATCGGGTCGTACCGGTTTGATCGCGGCTCAACTGTTGATCGAGAGCGGTGTGCCATTCAGCGATGCCATCCGCGATGTTCAGTCGTTGCGTCCGCGGGCCATCCAGCATCCTGCCCATATCGAATACATCGGCCAGTTCGACACTCAGTCGAACTCCCACTGACAACAGATACAGAGCACAACAACATGACTATCAAAGTTGGCATCAATGGTTTCGGTCGGATCGGTCGCCTCGCGTTGCGAGCAGCCTGGGGCTGGCCAGAATTCGAATTCGTGCAGATCAACGATCCAGCGGGTGACGCGACGACCCATGCGCACCTGCTGAACTTCGACTCGGTGCATGGCCGTTGGCACCACGAAGCCAGCGCAGAAGGCGATCAGGTGGTGATTGGCGGCAAGCGCATCAAGGTGACCGCTAACAAAGCGATTGCCGACACCGACTGGTCAGGTTGCGATCTGGTGATCGAGGCCAGCGGCAAGATGAAAACCGTGGCGGTGTTGCAAGCCTACCTGGATCAGGGCGTTAAGCGTGTGGTGGTTTGCGCGCCGGTGAAGGAAAAAGGGGCGTTGAACGTCGTCATGGGCGTCAACCATCAGTTGTTCAAACCGGCTGAACATCGCATCGTTACCGCCGCTTCGTGCACCACTAACTGTCTAGCGCCCGTGGTGAAAGTCATCCACGAGAAACTGGGCATTCGTCATGGCTCGATCACCACTATCCACGACCTGACGAACACCCAAAGCATTCTCGATCAACCGCACAAGGATCTGCGTCGTGCGCGTGCTTCGGGCATGAGCCTGATCCCGACCAGCACCGGCTCGGCCACCGCGATTGCCGAAATCTTCCCAGAGCTGCGTGGGCGCCTGAACGGCCACGCCGTACGCGTGCCGCTGGCCAACGCTTCACTGACTGACTGCGTCTTTGAAGTCGAGCGTGCCACCACTGTTGAGGAGGTGAATCAACTCCTCAAGGACGCCTCCGAGAACGAGCTGAAAGACATCCTCGGTTTTGAGGAGCGTCCGTTGGTGTCCATCGACTACCGCACCGACCCGCGCTCATCGATCATCGATGCACTGTCGACGATGGTGATCAATGGCACTCAAGTGAAGATCTATGCCTGGTACGACAACGAATGGGGCTATGCCAATCGCGCCGTCGAACTGGCCAAACTGGTCAGTCTGGCGGACTAAGGAGCGGTCATGAAAGCGTTGTCAGCCCTCGCTCCGGAAGTGCGGCAGTACTTGCTCGTCACGGGCAACTATTGGGCCTTCACCCTCACCGACGGTGCCTTGCGCATGTTGGTGGTGTTGCACTTTCACGCGTTGGGCTACAGCCCACTGCAAATCGCGGCGTTGTTTCTGTTCTACGAAATCTTTGGCGTGATCACCAACCTGGTGGGTGGCTACCTCGGCGCCCGGCTGGGCCTGAACCGAACCATGAACATCGGGCTGGGCATCCAAGTCGCGGCGCTGCTGATGCTGACGGTTCCTGTCGCTTGGCTAACCATCCCATGGGTGATGGGCGCACAGGCGCTGTCGGGGATTGCAAAAGACCTGAACAAGATGAGCGCCAAAAGCTCCATCAAGCTTCTTGTTCCGGATGGGCAACAGGGAAAGCTCTACAAGTGGGTGGCAATCCTCACCGGCTCGAAGAACGCGCTCAAGGGTGTCGGCTTCTTTCTTGGCGGGGCCTTGCTGGCACTGATCGGCTTCAAAGGCGCCTTGTTGGCAATGGCGGGTGTCCTGGCGCTGATCTGGATCAGCAGCTTGATTCTGTTGAAGAAGGACCTGGGCAAGGCCAAAGCCAAGCCCAAATTTCGCGACATCCTGTCCAAGAGCCGGGCAATCAATATCCTCTCAGCGGCGCGGATGTTCCTGTTCGGTGCCCGCGATGTCTGGTTTGTGGTGGCCTTGCCGGTGTACCTGAGCAGCGTGTTCGGCTGGGACTTCTGGGAGGTTGGCGGCTTCCTTGCGGCCTGGGTGATTGGCTACGGCATCGTGCAGTCCTTCGCGCCCAACATCACCGGTAAGAAACGTGGACGCGTACCGGATGGTCGTGCGGCATTTTTGTGGGCACTAGCACTGGCAGGCTTGCCTGCGGCAATCGCTCTCGGGCTGAACACTGGTTTGTCGCAGCAGATGGTGCTGCTCGGCGGTTTGATGGTCTTTGGCGCGCTGTTCGCGGTGAACTCGTCGCTGCACAGCTACCTGATCGTGTCCTACGCCAAGGAGGATGGAGTGTCGCTTGATGTGGGTTTTTATTACATGTCGAACGCCCTGGGGCGACTTATCGGCACAGTGCTCTCTGGCTGGGTTTATCAGTTGTATGGGCTGGGTGCGTGTTTATGGATATCGAGTGCATTTGTGCTGCTTGCAGCTTTGATTTCGATTGCATTGCCTCGTCACGCAGGTGAATGACTGCTTTTGGCCGATTGTGTTGAAAAAGTCGATGTTGATATCCTCAACCGTTCTCGTGGACTGATTCTGGATAGATGCTCATGTTGACTGGCTTGAATCATTTTACGTTGGCGGTTGTGAACCTCTCTCGCAGCATTGAGTTTTATGTGGCTCTACCCGGGTTTAGATTGGCTGCCCGCTGGGAGACGGGGGCTTATCTTTCCCTCGGTGATCTCTGGCTTTGTCTGTCTCTCGATGAGAGCCGTGTGGCGGAAAAACAGCCTGATTACACCCACTATGCGTTTTCGGTGGGGCAGGATGATTTTGAAGAAGTCACCGCTTACTTGCGGCTTCGTAACGTTATTGAGTGGAAGTCCAATTCGAGCGAAGGTAACTCGTTTTATTTTTCGGATCCCGATGGGCATCGTCTGGAAGTGCATGTAGGCAGCCTCGCTTCAAGGCTTGAGCAATGTCGGCGCCATCCGTATGCAGGTATGGAGTTTTTTGACTGACCGTTTTCGTCTGATTTTATTGAAAAAGTAGCTCTGCTATCTGGCCTGCGGCAAAATCTCTACATTGGCCAGCAGGGAAGCACGCAGCATGATGGGACAGTTATCGAGTGGGCAGGAACGGCTGTTTTACTCGTTTAACCTTGAAGATCACATCCCCGCCAATCACCTTCTGCGTAGCATTGATCGGTGTCTCGATCTGAGCGACTTGCGCCATTACCTCGCCGATTTTTACAGCCCGATTGGGCGTCCGTCGATTGATCCCGAACTGATGAACCGCATGCTGATCGTGGGCTATTGCTACGGCATTCGCTCAGAGCGGCGGCTGTGCGAAGAGGCCCATTTGAACCTGGCGTATCGCTGGTTCTGCCGGTTGAGCCTTGAAGATGAAGTCCCCAATCACTCGACCTTTTCCAAAAATAGACACCGCCGTTTTCGGGACAGCGATCTGTTTCGCTGGCTGTTCAATGAAGTGCTGCGTCGTTGCATGGACGCAGGCCTGATCAAGGGCGAAGGCTTCGCCGTGGACACCAGCATCATCAAAGCGGATGCGAGTCGGCAGCGCGGCGTACCGGGTGATGAACAGGTCAACTGGAGCGATCCGACCCTGAGCACCCGCGCCGTGCGTGAGTACCTTGAAGCCCTCGATGAAGAGGCTTTGGCCGAAACGCTACCCAAGCGCCTGTCGCTGACGGATCCTCAGGCCCGCTGGACCGCTGGACCGCTGGACCGCTGGACCGCTGCTCCAGGCGGCCCAGCTTTCTACGCTTACTCTACGAATTACCTCATCGATACCGAGCACGGCGTGATCATGGAGGTGGAACCCACACCGGCTCATAGAACCGCAGAAGTCGAGAGCACCAAGACGATGATTGATCGGGTCGAAGCGCAGTTCGACATCAAGCCGGAACGCCTCATTGGCGACACTGCTTACGGTACAGCGCCGATGCTGGCCTGGATGGTGGAGGAAAAAGACATCGAACCGCATGTGCCGGTGTGGGACAAAACTGAGCGCAAGAACGACAGCTTTTCGAGTAACGATTTCCACTGGAATGAAGAGGCTGAGGAATACCGCTGCCCAGCCGGCAACGTATTACGCAGCGAATGGCGAGCCTTCAAGAACGAGCGTTCGCACGTCACAAAAGCTAACACCATCATCTTCCGCTCCGGGCAGACCGACTGCGTAGCCTGTCCGATGAAAGCCAAGTGCTGCCCGAACACTTCGATTCGCAAGATCGTCCGCAGCGTCCATGAAGCCGCGCGTGATGTGGCTCGACGCGTCGCGGCGACGCCTGAGTACGTGCGCTCTCGCCACGAACGTAAGAAGGTCGAAATGTTGTTTGCCCACCTCAAGCGCATCCTGAAACTGGATCGCTTGCGACTACGTGGCATGAGTGGCGCGTCCGATGAGTTCACGCTGGCGGCCGCGGTACAGAACCTGCGACGGCTGGCCAAACTTGCATTTGAAGGGCCACCTTCTATGGGATAGGTGCGCCTGCACGAAGCAAAAAACCTCAAACTAACCCATTAACAGAGCAGCAAAGGTCAACGAAAGGCCGAGAAACCACTCAATGTGGTGAGTAGGTTCTCCGGTGGCGGTCGTGCCTGAGTTCAAGCGAGCTGAAAATCCGACTTTTTCAACAGAATCAGCCGTTTTCTACCCGTCGCGAGAGGCAGAAGTCGACCCAAAGCGGTCAATCGGCTTGGCTTAACCGCTATGCCACGGCAACGGACAAAAACATCAAAGAGGTAAAAACCGCGGGTCAACCCATGCTGAACAACTGGCGGATCAGGTTCGGTGTGCTGCCGGTCCAGCGTTTGAATGAGCGACGAAAGTTGGCTGCATCGCTGAAGCTCAGGTAGTCGGCCACTTCTTCGTTGCTGAGTCCTTTGACTTGATAGAGATAGAGCGCCACCTGTTTGCGCACGCGATCCACTTGCTGCTGAAACCCGGTGTCGTGTTTTTGCAGTTTGCGCTTGAGGGTGGCGGGGCTCATGGCGAAGGACTGGGCGGCTTGTTCCAGGCTCGGCGGTTGGCGCACCTTTTCCAGCAAGTAGTTGTAGAGGCAGTCGGTGAAGCTCTGCGCAAAACCAAGCTGTTCGATTTGCCCCATGGCTTCCAGGCGGGCGACCTGGCCGGCGGTGGCTGAGGCATTGGGCCAGGGTTGGGCGAGGTATTCCCTCGGGATGCGCATCAGGTCCAGCGGCCGTTTGAACTGGGTGTCTTCGCCCAGGTGCACCCAATACTGTTCGACGTATCGCGGCTCGGCATGGCTGAGGCTGCACACCCACGGCAGGCGGCGGCCGCTGAGCCACTGACTCATGGCCACCAGCGAGGTCATGCTCGCTTCCAGCAGGAATCGCCATTGCTCGCCCGCGCCGCAACTGTCCAGCCAATAGACATAGGCGAACTGTTCATCGAGCAACAGGCGCGGCGTGGCCAACGGGCTGAGCAACGCCTGTTGCTGCACTAGCGAGTCGAGGGCCTGGTGCAGGTTTTGCGCGTGGCGCAAGGCGTGGCTGACGGCGCCATAGTGCCCAGGCAATAACCGTTGGCCGAACAGGAAGCTGCTGTCGTCGGCATCCAGCAGGCGCCGGCTGTTGCCGATCAGTTGCAGAAACTGCTGCGGGCTGAGGCGAGTCTGGCCCGCCAGAATATCGACATGGAACAACCCTGTGCCGCGTAGCAGGCGATGGCTGTCGATATCCCGGGACAACGCCAGATCGATCAGGGTGGCGGGTTGGTAATGCCCGGGAATGAAACGGCTGTCGGCTTCGTACCAGGTGGTTTTGACGGTCATCGCCGGGCCTCAGGCGCTTTTGGCGAGCGGTTGCCTGGCCCGCGACAGTGCCAGGTTCAGGCGTTTAAGCAGGGCTTCGGGCGTCTCGTCGAGGGCCATCACCACCGCCGTACTGGCCGCGAGTTGCAGGCGTTCGCCATGTTGGCGGGTCTTGTGCGCCAGGCGGTGCACGGCGTGTTGCAGCTCCTGCGCCAGGAGCTGCGCCTGACGCTCGCCGGTGTTGGGCAGCAGCACCACAAAACGGTCGCCGGCCAGACGGCAGAGCAGGTCCTGACGGCGCAGATTGAGCAGCAGCAAATGACTCAGGGCCTGCAGCACGGCGTCGCCCTCGGCGTGTCCGAAGTTCTGGTTGATTGAGGCAAAGTTGTCCAGATCCAGTACCAGCAGCGACAGCGGTTGTTGTTGCCTGATGCTTTCGCCAAGGCTGTCGACCAGTTGCCGTTTGAGGTAGTCGGCACTGCCCAGCGGCGTGAGTTTGTCGAACAGTCGGTGTTCGCGAAACAGCCGCTCGCGTTTCTCCATCTGTGCGCTGATCGCCAGTTGTTCGCGATGCCAGTGATAGATGCCGATGGTCAACAGAATCATGCCCACCGGCATCGGTCCGGACTCCAGCCAGTGGTCCCAGGTGATGCTGTCGGGCAGGCGGATGAACTCGTCGAGGCTGTCGATCCACCAGGAGAAAAAGATGCAACTGAGCCCGAGCGCCAGGTAGTTGGTGACCCGTCCAGCGGGGCGACTTTTGAGCACCAGCCCCAGCCAGACCAAGGCCAGCAGCGCCGAGCCGCCTTCGCCAATGATGTCCAGCCAGACCCACTCACTGACGGCTTTCAGATCGCCGCATGCCAGGTGCAGCAGCAACCCGAGGTTGGCCGCCAGCAGCAGGACGGTGAGTTTCCAACGGTGGGGCTTGAGCACTGAGAACATGACGGCGGTCCTTGGATGAGGAAGCGATGCGCGCCAGCACAGCAGATGTTTATGACAGTCGGGTGACGAGGCACGAAAGTAAGGGGGAGGTCGAATCAGCTCACCGTGAATTGTGTTTTCAGCGCTGCGCCGCGCGTTCCCATGAGCGCTTGCGTGTTTCGAACGGCGTTCCTGCAAGGGTGTGGGCACATCCAACAGCAGGTCAGGCTGACTCACTGTATTGCCAGCAGGTCATTTCAGCTCATTCCCACCCCCGATTCCCGGCAAACAGGCGGTTTAAAGGGCTTGTCGCCCGGTGCTGTCACAGAACCGTCACGCCCCGTGCCTAGCTTGCCCTCCCACTTGCCGGGCCACTTGCCTGGCGTTGAGGGACTCTTTGGGGAAGGGCATTCATGTACCAGCGCAGCAGTCATCCGCGCCGCGGCACCGGCGCAATCTTCAGTTTCACGCTCACGGCGTTGACCATGGCGTTGGTCAGTGAACGGTTGAGCGCGGCAGACGCCACGGCCAATGTCGAGCATGTCGAAGTGATCGGTCAGGCGGCGAGCATCGATTCGGCGCTCAAGGAACAGCGCCGCTCGGATAACATCGAAAGTGTGGTGCATGCCGATGGCATGGCGCAGTTGCCCGACGAGAACGTCGCCGAAGCGGCGCAGCGCCTGCCGGGGGTCAGTGTCGAGCGTGATCAGGGCGAAGGGCGGTTTGTCAGCGTGCGTGGTTTGGGCCCGGACCTGAACAGCGTCACCATCAACGGCACGCTGGTGCCTTCGCCGGAAAGTGAACGCCGCGCCGTGGCCCTCGATGTGTTGCCGTCGGAACTGGTGCAATCGCTGTCGGTGATCAAGACCCTGACGCCGGACATGGATGCCAACTCCCTGGGCGGTACGGTCGATGTCCGCAGCCTGTCGGCCTTCGATCACCCGGGGCTGTTTTACACCGGCAGCAGTGAAGCCAGTTACGACAAGAACACCCACCAGACCAGCCCGAAATTCTCCGGCGCGGCCAGCGACCGTTTCAGCCTGGGCGACGGTATCGATAACTTCGGCGTGGCGGCAGCCCTGAGCTGGCAGAAGCGTGACTTCGGTTCGGACAACGTCGAAACCGGCGGTGCCTGGGATTTCCAGCGCGGTGCCCGCCTGGAAGAGTTCGAACAACGCGACTACGACATCAGCCGGGAACGCACCGGCGGCGGCCTGAACTTTGACTACAAGCCCGATGACCTGAGCAGCTATTACCTGCGCACCTTGTACAGCCGTTACAAGGACAGCGAGACCCGCAACGCCACCAGCATCGAGTTCGCCGACCCGCAGGCGCCCGGTGAATTGGGCGAAGCGCAAGGCAAGCGCAAGCTCAAGCAGCGTGAAGAGACCCAGCAAATCCAGTCCTACGTGTTGGGCGGTGAACGCCTGTTCGGTCTCTGGACCCTCAGCGGCCAGGCTGGTTACAGCCGCTCCAGTGAAGACAGCCCCGGCCACATCGCCAACGCGGCGTTCGATGCCAATGACGATTTCACCGATAGCGGCTTTTATAGCAACGGCGAGCCACGGCCGATCATTGGGCAAGGTTTCTACGACCCGAACAGTTTCACCCTCGATAAAGTCGACTGGGAAAAACAGAACACCACCGACACCGAGAAAAACCTGCGCCTGGACCTGGCCCGGGATTACGACCTCAACGGGTACGCCGCGCAGGTCAAGTTCGGCGGCAAGGTCAGCCGACGCAACAAGGACAACGACCTCGACGCCTGGGTCTACGAAGACTTCGACGACCTGGGGTTCAACGATGAACAGCTCAACCTCAGCCAGTTCCGCAAAGGCTCGGTGGATTACCGCCTCGGCGAGTTCGGGCCGGGCATCAGTGGCAGTGCGATCAAGCAGTTGATCGGCGGGCTGGACCGGGACGACTTCTACGATCCAGTCGAATCGGCGGTCAACGACTTCAAGATGAGCGAGGACATCAACGCCGGTTACCTGATGAACACCTTCGACATCGACGACTGGCGGTTCATTGCCGGTTTGCGCTACGAGGGCACCGATTTCGATGCCAAAGGCACCGGCGTCAACGATGGCGAGTTCGAGGCCACCGACACCAAGCGTAAATATCACCACTGGTTGCCGGGCTTGCATGCGCGTTACCAACTGGACAGGAACACTCAGGTGCGTGCGGCCTGGACCAAGACCGTGGTGCGCCCGACCTTCGGTCAATTGGCGCCGGGCTTTGTCATCGACGGCGACGAGGCGACGTTTGGCAATCCTGATCTCAATCCGCTGGAGGCGAGCAACCTCGACCTCGGTATCGAGCACTTCATGGGACGTGCGGGCACGGTCTCGGCCTTCGTGTTCTACAAGGACATCAAGAACTTCGTCTACAACACCGATCTGGCAGGCACCGGCGCCTGGGTGGACTTTGCCGAAGCCCACACCTTTGCCAACGGTGACAGCGCAAAACTGTACGGGCTGGAACTGGCTTATTCGCAGCAGTTCGACTGGCTGCCGGCGCCCTGGAACGGCTTGCTGGTCGGGGCTAACGCCACCTTCAGTCGTTCCGACGCCGAGATCAAGGGCTTCGACGCCACCAGTGGTACGAACCTCAAGCGCAGCATCGATCTGCCGAATCAGTCGGACACGGTCGGCAACCTGATGCTCGGTTGGGAAAACGACACAATCAGCCTGCGCCTGTCGGCCAACTACAAGTCGGACTACCTCTACGAGTTGGCCCCTATCAACGACAAGGCCCACGACCTGCACGTCGATTCCCAGACCTTCGTGGATTTCAGTGCGCGCTACTCGCTGACGAAAAACCTGCAAGTGAGCTTCGAGGCGCAAAACCTCACCGACGAGTCGTACTTCGTCTACACCGGCCACCGCTCCTACAACGGCCAATACGAAGAGTACGGCCCGACCTACAAGCTCGGCCTGACTTTCACCCATTTCTAAACGCCGGGACGGCAGCCCGGTGCTGCCGTCGCGATGGACGCACGACAAGGACTTTGCCTGTTCATGACTATTTCTTTGCGACACACACATTGGCTGCTGGCTGCAATGATAAGCCTGGCCGCTGACCAGGCCCTGGCGGCGACGCCTGGCCTGACGCTCACGCCTTGGGCGCCGAACCTCAAGGTCGAGGAACTGGCGTTCCTGTCCGCCGATCAACGCCTGGCGGTCAGCCCTCGTGATGGCTTGCTGCTGCTGGATGCCAAAGGCGCCGAACTGGCACGCATGAAGGGTTCATTCAGCAGCCTCGACAGCCGCGCCACCGCGCAGCAGGCGTTTGTCGCCAGCCTCGACACCCGTCGCCAGCAAGCATTGGTGGTCGGCCTCGATACGGCCAGGCGCACGTGGGGCACGCCGCTGTACTTGCCGACGCGAGACTTCGGGGTGAATGGCCTGTGCCTGTACCGCGACGACGCCAGCAACCTGTTTGTATTTTTGGTGGGTGAGGAGGGCAAGGGTGAGCAATGGCTGCTGGGCAACGGCAACGTTCTGAACGCCGGGGCACAAAAGGTCCGCACCGTGCCGCTGCCGCCGTCGGCACAGTTTTGTCAGGTCGATGACGCTGCGCACCAACTGGTCGTCAACGAAGAAAACGTCGGTTGGTGGGCGTACCCGGCTCACGCAGAAGCCGATGTGACCCGCACGCCCGTGGCGATGCGTGACCCCTTCGGCGATATCAAAGGCGCTGCCGGTGCGCTGGCGTTGGTCCCCGGTGGCGTTGTCGGGCTCGACCCGGAAGCGGCGCAACTGAAACTGTACCAGCAGCAGGGCGAGCGCTGGACGGCCCAGGCAACCTTGCCATTGTCCGGACTCAAGGAACCGGAAGGCCTCGCCCTGCGTAACACCGACCAAGGTTTGCAGGTGTTGATTCGCGACGATGCCGACGGGCGTGTGTACCAGGGCCAGATCGACTGGCAAGCCAGACCGGTTCCGCTGGCGCCGGTGTTGCCGAGCGTGGCAGCGCGTGTCCAGACCGATCCGGTGGCCCGTCAGGGTGATGCTGCGGACGATCCGGCGATCTGGATTCATCCGCAACAACCGTCCCTGAGCCGTGTGCTTGGCACCAATAAAAAACAGGGCCTGTTGGCGTATGACCTGCAAGGCAAACTGCTCCAGGAGTTGCCCGTCGGGCGTTTGAACAACGTCGATGTACGACCGAACTTCAAGCTTGGCGAGCAAACCGTGGACCTGGCGGTGGCCAGTCACCGCGATCACAACAGCCTCAGCCTGTTCACCATCGACCGTAGCACCGGCGAGCTGGGCGATATCGGCGAAGTGGCCACGCCGCTCAAAGACATCTACGGCATCTGCCTGTTTCAACCGGCCAGCGGTGAGATCTACGCGATTGCCAACGACAAGGACGGCACCTTCCTGCAATACCGACTCAGTGCGGTCAATGGCCGGGCCCAGGGAGAGTTGGTGCGCCAGTTCAAGGTCGACAGCCAGCCGGAAGGCTGTGTCGCCGACGACCAGCGCCAACGACTGTTTCTCGGTGAAGAGGATGTCGGGGTCTGGGCCGTGGACGCGCGCGCCGATCAACCGGCGACTTTGACCAGCGTGATCAAGGTCGGCGCGCAGTTGCAGGCGGATGTCGAAGGCCTGGCGCTGTATCAAAGCGCGGGGCGGGACTATCTGGTGGTGTCCAGCCAGGGCAACGACAGCTACCTGGTGCTCGACGCTGAGCCGCCGTTCGCCAGTCACGGCGCGTTCCGGGTCGGTTTGAACGCGGCGGCGGGCATCGACGGCGCGTCGGAAACCGATGGTCTGGAGGTGACCTCGGTCAACCTCGGTGGCCCCTGGAGTCACGGCATGTTGGTGGTTCAGGACGGCCGCAAACGCATGCCCGAGCAAGCCCAGAACTTTAAATTCGTGCCCTGGGCCGAGGTCGCCCAAGCCCTGAAGCTGCCCTGATCCGGACCGTCATCACTCGGTCATCAAATTTCCATCGAATAGCCTCGCGACCGTTGCGCATCAACGGTCGCGCCGCAACCCACAAGGAGTTTCACCATGCAGGCCACGCTCGAACACATGACGATCTGGGGGCTGATCAGCGACGCCAGCCTATTGGTCAAAGCCGTGATGCTCACGCTGTTGCTGGCCTCGTTGCTCAGCTGGTACCTGATCATCCAGCGTAGCCGTGTGCTGCGCCGCCGCGAGCGCGGGTTGAACAGCTTCATGCAGCGCTTTCGCAGTGCACCGGAATTGCTGTCGTTGCTGCGTGGAACTGCACAGGTCAAGGATGTGGAGGCCGGGATCGAAGCTGTTTTTCGCGCAGGTTTTCAAGAATTTTGCCACCTGAAACAGCAAGCCGGTCACCACGCCGATGCGGTGCAGGAAGGCGTCGAGCGGGCGCTGTACGTCGCCATCAGCGAAGAAGAAGTGCGTCTGGAAAAGGGTCTGCAGTTCCTCGCCACGGTCGGCTCGGTGAGTCCTTACATCGGCCTGTTCGGCACGGTGTGGGGGATCATGAATTCGTTCATCGGCCTGTCGCAGGTGCAGCAGGCGACGCTCTCGACAGTCGCGCCCGGTATCGCCGAGGCATTGATCGCCACGGCGATTGGCCTGTTCGCGGCGATCCCGGCAGTGATCGCCTACAACCGCTTCGCGGCGCGCAGCCAGACACTGCTTACGCGTTATTACGCCTTCGGCAATGAGCTGCAAGTGCGCCTGCACCGCACGTTGCACGGCGCGCCGTTGAACCTGGCCACAGCGGCCTGAACGGACTTCAAGGAGAGGCAAGATGCTAGTCAGGCCGCAACGCAAGCATGGGCCGAAGGCCGAGATGAACGTAGTGCCTTACATCGACGTGATGCTGGTGCTGTTGGTGATCTTCATGGTGACCGCGCCGATGCTGACCCAAGGCGTGAAAATCGAGCTGCCCAAGGTCGCCAGTGAGGCCTTGGCCAACGATACGCGCCAGCAGATCCTCACGCTGTCGGTGAAAGCCGAGGGCAGTTATTACTGGAACCTCGGCGGTGAACTCGACACCGAGCACCAGACCGACAGCGCCGTGGGTCTTGATGAACTGCGCGCCAAGGTCGAGCAGATCATCGCCCGGCGACAGGACACGCAGGTGTATATCCGAGCGGACAACGACGCAGGTTACGGCAGTGTCGTGGCCGCCATGGCGGCGTTGCAACAGGGCGGCGTCAGCAACCTCGGGCTGGTGACCGAGGCTGCGCAATGACCACGATGATCCTGCACGACACTGCACCGCTGGCGACCGGGAGATGGACCTCGATGAAGCGCAGCGACTTATGGCAGCACAGCTTTGCGGCGGGTCTGGCGGTGGCGCTGCATGGCGTCGTTGTGCTGTTGTTGATCAACAACTGGACCCCCGAAGTGCCAGCGGTAAAACCAGCGAAAGTCATGACCACGCAGTGGGTGATGTTGGCGCCGACGGTCCAGCCGCCTGTGTCAGCACCAGCACCCATGCCAGTGGCCGAGCCTGTGGTCGCGGCTGCAGCAACCGTGACACCGAGTGTTCCGGTCGAGCCGACCAAACCGCTGATCGACCCGCAGATTCAGGCACGCAAGATCGAACAGGCTGCCCTGGCGCGCAAACGGGTCGAAGAACGCCAGCGCGAACAACAGGCCGAACAGCAACGCCAGCAACAGGCCTCTCGAGCGCGCGAGCAAGCCGCAGAACGACAGCGCCAGGCGCAACAACAAGCGCAACAGGCAGAGCAGTCCCGACTGAGCACCGAGCGCGCCCGCCAACAAGCCGCAGCGGACAGCCGTCAGTACCTGCCACTGAGCAAGGAAGCGCCAGAGTATCCGGCACGGGCTCTGGATAAAAATATCGAGGGCGACTGTTCCGTCGAATACACCGTCAACACGAAGGGCCAGATCGAAAACCCTAAAGTGCTGGACGGGTGTCACCCCTTGTTCATTCGTCCGTCGCTGGCGGCCGCGCAAACCTTCCGATACCAGCCGCGCATCGTCGATGGTGTGGCCGTCGCAGTGCCGTCGGTGCGCAACACCTTTCACTTCAGAATCAAGTGAGACCTGTCGGGCGCGGTGGGGAAGGGGGGGAGATAGACGGGATCATCAGGACTGGGCGGTTTCCGCCCATCACGTAGGGGCCGGCGTATTGGCTATTGCAGGCATGCGCCCTGCGGTACTAGCGATGGTTGTGATAGCGTTCGGTCAAGGATTGCACGAGGGTGACGTAGGATTGCGTCTCGGCGTAGGGCGGCACCCCGTTGTACTCGTCCACGGACGCTTCGCCGGCGTTGTAACCTGCCAGCGCCAGCATCTGGTTGCCGTTGAAGCGCTTGAGCAGCCAGGCCAGGTAACGCACGCCGCCACGAATGTTCTGTCGTGCGTCGAACGGGTCGTCCACGGCGAAGCGCTCGGCGGTGGCGGGCATCAACTGCATCAGTCCCTGGGCGCCGGCTTCGGAAATGGCGTTGGGGTGAAACGCCGATTCGGCATGGATCACCGCGCGCACCAGCGCCCTGTCGACACCATACTGACCCGAAGCGGCTTCGATCTCGCGCTGATAGGAGCGGGTGTCCAGGCGCAGCGAGGCGACCTTGAAATCCTTCGGCGCCGTGCACAGGTAGCAGCCCTTGATGTAATACACCTCAAGCACATCGACCCGTGCGGAGATCCCGACGGGGCGCCGGCTCACGTATTGACGAACACCCTTGTGCATGAAGGTGAAGACCCGAATCCGCATCGCGCCCGAGTCGTCGCGCTGCACAAGCCGTGGCAGGGCCGTAGCCTTGGCACCGGCACCGGCACCGGCACCGGTGCTCGCCATGCCATTCACGCGAGCGCAGCGGGCACTGGCGATGGCCTGGCTGTGGTAGCTGATGGCGCCGTCCCTGTCCTGGCATCTGAACAGGGCGCTGGCGCACAGTGGCGCGACCAGCAAGGTCAACCCGATGCCGCCATGAAGGCTCTTGCGAGCCCATCGCCATGCTCTGCAACTCATCACATCGCTCCGCGTCGAGGGCGCCTGGCCCGGGCGCTGTCTCTGGAGGGCCTGTCCTGTGTGACCCGGCTGTTGTACTGACAGTTATACCCCTTGTAGCCAGCCTTGGAACTTGCGTTGACGTACGGGCTGCCGGCGTTCCCGCAGCGAACTCAATGTTGTGATTCAACCGCTCGTAAATAGTCAATTTGCGTCTGTAACGCTTGCGGGTTTCTATCCGCAGCCTGGATAACCAGCCAGGACATTTATCTATAGAGTGGTTTCGCTGTCCTCATTGCGGTCAGCCATGCGTCGTCTAAATAGGGAGACTCCAATGACCACTGCACATGTTTTCATCGCCACCAGTCTGGATGGCTTCATTGCCCGGTCCGATGGTGACATCGACTGGCTATTGCAGCGCGATGATCAGAGCGAGGATCACGGCTACCAGGCCTTCATCGCCGACAAGGATGCGATCGTGATGGGGCGGGGGAGCTACGAGAAAGTGCAGACCTTCGACACCTGGTTCTACGACCGGCCAGTAGTGGTGTTGTCTCAACAGTTGGCCGATTCGCAGGTGCCTGAGGCGCTGGAGGGCAAGGTGCGTTTTTCCAGCCTCACGCCATCAGACCTGTTGGCGGAACTGGCGAGGCAAGGCGTGCGTCGAGTCTATGTCGATGGCGGGCAGTTGGTGCAATCATTCCTGCGTGAAGGGTTAGTCGCCGATATGGTGATCACCACTGTTCCCGTGCTGATCGGGTCGGGCAGACCATTGTTCGGGGCCCTTGCGCAGGACATTGAATTGAGGCTGGTAACCAGCCGGAGCTTTCCTTCGGGTCTGGTGCAGTCTACCTATCAGTTGACTCCTTGACCTTGCGGAGGGGAGGCCCGATCCAGGGCGAGGGTGAAAGGGCATTTCGTCCACGGTGCTGTCGTGTGACCGTTTCTGGCCGATTACTGTCTGTCACGATGGGCAGAAATCGACCCAAAGCGGACCGTCGGCACAAGGTAGAACCTCACTGATTTCCCGCCACAATCAGAGAGCGCCCGTGGGTTTTAAAGTGTCCGAATGGATACCTCACTCTTCACGCCTGCGGCATTCATCGCTTCGGACGGGGCTCGATTCACAAGCCCCTGGCACCCCAGAATGGTTGTGCCTGTGACTTGGCGATGATTTGAAATATTAATGACTGAAACATCAATATTGAAATATGTCTCAATATTGAATACCTTGGTGATACCTAACGATGAGACCTGTGCGCCTCACGACTTCAATCACCCAAGGGCTCAAGATGAACAACAATAAAAATGTTTCTGAATTACCTTCCTCCGCCGTCGATGTGCTGGTCGTCGGTAACGGCCCAGTAGGTGCGACAATCGCGGCACTGCTCGGCCGCTACGGGGTTAGGACCCTGGTACTGGATAAGCTCCATGACATCGTACTGATGCCTCGTGCCATTGCTCTGGACAACGAGGCCTTGCGCATCCTGCAACTGGCCGGATTGTCGGAGGACGCTTTCGAGAAGATCGTGATCCCTGAAGTGAAGATGCACTCGCCGGTTCTCGGGCAATTCGGGCGAGCCAATACTGAAGGGTGCATCGATGGCCATCCCAAACTCGTAACGTTCTATCAACCCGACCTCGAGCGGGCGATGCGTGGCCAGGTTTCCCGACTGAAATCAGTGACCAGCCTGGGTGGTTTCGAGCTGGAGAGTCTGGTCGAGGAGGCGGGGGGCGTGGTCGCCACCGTGCGGGATCAAAGTGGGCACTCGCATTCTGTTCGTGCCCAGTACCTGATCGGTGCGGACGGCGCCAGTTCCAGGGTCAGGGCGCTGATCGGCCAGGAGTTCGAAGGCCAAACCTACGCAGAGGACTGGTTGATTGTCGATGCCAAGAATCGGCATCAGTCAGCCATTGATCACATTGAATTTATCTGTGATCCGCGGCGGCCCACGCCGCACATGCCCGCCCCCGGTGGCAGGGAACGCTGGGAGTTCATGCTGCAACCCGGCGAATCACGTGAGGAGCTGGAAAGCCCGGAAAGCATCGCCCGGCTCATTGCGCCATGGGTCAATCCACAGGAACTGGAAATCGAGCGTAAGGCGGTGTATCGCTTCCACGCGCGTTGCTGCAACCGATTCAGCAAGGGGCGTACTTTTCTTGTTGGCGACGCCGCACACATCACCCCTCCCTTCGTCGGGCAGGGCCTTGTAGCGGGCCTTCGTGATGGAGCTAACCTGGCCTGGAAGCTGGCTTGGGTCATTCGTGGCCATGCCGCGCCGGCGATCCTCGATACCTATGACGTAGAGCGTCGTCCGCACGCTCAGGCGATGATCAATCTGGCGAAACTCATGGGTAGCCTTGTGATGCCCAAAAGCAAGATCGCAGCGTTCTTTATCCACGGCTTTATGCGCATGCTGGGGTTGACTCCTGCGACCAGAAGGTACTTCGAGCAGTTGGACATCAAGCCGAAAAATACCTTCAAGCACGGCCTGTTCGTGCAGCATCGCCGGGGTGACAAGCTGGTACGTGGCAGCCTGTTTCCCCAAGCCTGGATTCGCACCCTGCAAAAGCAGATCAAGCTGAGCGACGATGCACTGGGAGACAACCTGACCCTGGTGGGATTCGGTGGTGACCCGTTGTCATTGCTCACCACTGATCAGATCGTTGCCTGGGAAAAAATGGGGGGGCACTTCCTGGAGGTCAGACCTCGCGGTCAGCGCTCCGACAGCCGTTGTGACTTCATCGAAGACATGAACCATGAGATCCTGCCGCTGGCTGCGAAAGGCACACTGGTCGCCGTTCGTCCTGACCGTATCATCATGCACCATGCCCCTGGTACAGAGGCCGGTAGACTCCTGCGAGAATGCCAGAGCCTGCTGATGAGTGATCAAGCCACCCCTGACAGGGTTTCCAGTACCATCAACGAGCCGATTAGATTACGAGCCTGATCATGCATTCCCCCACATCTCCTTTAGAAGTTGCTGCACCAGAACCTCTCACCCGGGGGCACAAGAAGCGTGAACGCACCCGTCGTTGCCTGATGGACGCGGCATTGCGCCTTGTCGCACGTAAGGAGGCGGGGGAAATCACACTGCTCGAGGTGGCCGCGGAGGCAGAGGTATCCAACGGCACCATCTACAACTATTTCCGAACGCGCGACGAAGTCTTCGAAGCAGTGGGCATTGCCATGGCCGCGGATTTTTCTGATGCCATTTCTGTCCTGAACGCGGACGTGCTCTGCGGAGCACAACGGCTTTCAATTGGCGTACGCATGTTTGTATGTCGGGCTGCGGCTGACCACCAATGGGCGAATGCGCTGCTACGCATCATTCATTTCGACCAGGCCATGCGCTCGCGTCTGGCTGCCCATGTACTTGGCGATCTGCGTGACGGGCTGCGTGCAGGAACTTTGGCTTATGAGGAGGAGGGGGTCGCCCTTGATCTGGTCTTATCGTGCACAACCGGAGCGATGCGCTCAGTTGTCGAGGGACGTGCAGTGGTGGAGCATGATGTGCGGGTCGCCGCAATGATTCTCCAGGCGCTGGGCGTAACGCCTGCCAAAGCCCGGAAAATCGCCGCCAAGCCACTACCCGCGTGACCTGATGTCTTTCTTGATTTGAATCTGTCAGGCGTTATCAATCCATTGCCGATTGCGCTTCGCCTGACGTCGAGATTTCAGCTGACTGCTCATCAGTGCCATAAGCGGTGACATCCCGGGTCGTGTCCGCTTCCCTTGGCTCAGCAGGCCAAGCTGTTTCTTGATCAGCGACGCCACAGCAAGTGACGCCAGCGCCTTGTTCTTCCAGCGCACGACGATGGGCTCCACTTCCGTATTCTGGCCTTCCATCCACTGACTGGGCAGGGTCGGCTCGATGGCCAACGCCGTGGCAAGCCCGACCATCGACACCGAGCCGCTCACCACGCGCTCCGCGACGTCCTTCCTGCGTACGCCACCCGTAAACATCAGCGGCATGTTCGCGATTTTTCCTATCCTCTCCGCGAATTCGAGAAAATAGGCCTCTCGGGCCATAGTGCTGCCGTCGCGCGTCTGCCCCTTCATTGCGTGATCCATTTGAACTTGTCTTGCAGGCGACTAGGGCTCATCCCCAGACCGCAGTACTGATCCGGCTCTTCATTTCACCTGTACACCGTTCCTCGCCATGCCAAAGGCGTGTTCACCAGGCTAAACCCGTATCAAGCAAGCTGGGTCAGGAGTTTTGAGTTTGAATGGTTATTGAACACTCGTGTTCAGCGATGCCACTGAAAACGGTGAATTGGCAAGCCTCTGGGAAACCAGGCGCTTCATTTGCCTACCCAAGCTCATCTGGCCTTTTGTCAGATATAGGAAAGGGAAGGGTATTCTCATCCCAAAAACACGTTGACACAAGTTGAACACGAGTGTTCAATCAATGCTCAGATGAGTCTGGAGATAAATTGTGCAATCCCTAAATCCAACACAGCGCCGCATTCACCAGGCTGCATTTCGCCTGTTCGCAGAAAAGGGCACCTTGCAAGTGAACATTCTCGACCTTGCGCAGGAAGCAGGGGTGGCGCGCGGCACGGTCTACAGCAACATCGAGAGCATGGAGACCCTTTTCGAAGCGGTCGCCAGTCAGCTCGCCAAAGAGATGCATGAACGGGTCAACAAGAGCTTCAACTCCCTCACCGATCCCGCTCAGCGCCTGGCCAATGGCATCCGATTCTTCATCCGTCGGGCTCACGAAGACTCTCACTGGGGGGCATTCATCCATAAGTTCGCCATGAGCAATGCTTCGCTGCGTGAAATGTTCTCCAGCCAGGCGACGACGGACCTTCTGAGTGGACTGTCCACCGGTCGGTACCTGTTTCAGCAAGAGCAATTGCTCTCAGTCCTGACGCTGATATCGAGCAGCGTCCTCGGCTCCATTTTCCTGGTTCTGGAAGGGCACAAAACGTGGCGCGAATCGGGATCCGAGACGGCCGAACTCGTGCTGCGGGCCTTGGGCGTGCCTCTTGAGGAGGCGAAAGCGCTGGCGACCGTAGAGTTGCCGACGCTTCCTCCGATCGACTAAGCGCGCTAACCGTCTCTACGAACAAACCCCTGGCATTTTCAGGGGTTCGGGGATCGCTTTGCCCTGAAAAACTGGAAAACAAGAACAATGAATAGCAAAAATGAAATCCCGCGGTTGGCAACGCAACAGCCTGCCAGGCATCCGCAACCGACGGTGAAGGGCCAAGGTCTGACACACCTGATTTTTCAAAGGCCGGACTTGAATGAGGCGGCGCATTTCCTGACTGACTTCGGCCTGACCGTCAGTCATCAGAAAGCCGATACGGTCTATCTGCGCGGCACAGCGTCGGCTCCCTATTGCTACCGTGTGCACCGTGCAGAAACGGCCGGCTTTATCGGGTTCGGCCTGGCCGTCCGGTCGCTCAAGGATTTGGAAAAGCTGACGAAAATTCCTGGCGCATCCTCGGTCGAGACCTCGATACATCCTGGTGGCGGCCACTGCGTCAGACTCACCGATCCTTCCGGTTTTATCGTCGAAGCAATTTTCGATCAGACGCCGAGTAATCCCCTAGAACACCGGGCACCGCTTCCCTGGAATCTGGCGCAAGAGCAACCGCGAATCAACACCACGCAGCGCCCACCGATAGCACCGCCTGAAGTGATCAAACTGGGGCACATCGTCATTGAAGTGGCCGACTATCAGTCGACCTGTGCCTGGTACACCCAGCATTTCGGTTTCATTCCCAGCGATATACAGGTACTCCCCGATGGCACCCCCATCGTCGCCTTCATGCGCCTGGATCTCGGTGATAGACCGGCAGACCACCATACGCTCGCAATCGCGCAGGGCTTCATGGCGACCTACAGCCACAGCGCCTATGAGGTCGTCGATGCCGACGCGGTGGGAATGGGGCAGCGGGTCCTGCGCGAGCGGGGTTGGGAACATTCGTGGGGAATCGGCCGGCACATCCTGGGTAGTCAGATCTTCGACTACTGGCAAGACCCTTGGGGCGATAAGCACGAGCATTACTGCGACGGGGATATTTTTACCGCCATGCAGCCTACGGGCATCCATCCCGTGAGCCCTGAAGCCATGGCGCAGTGGGGGCAGCGCATGCCCAAGAGTTTTACCAAACCCAAGATGAGCTTCGGCAATGTGCGAGCGCTGATCCGCAACCTGCGACGCAGCCCGGACCTGACCATTCGCAAGTTGATCACGCTGATGCGGATTTTCGGGTAGAGCGGCCGCCATGTCGGGTAACGCTACAGGGTATGGCCGGCGTGACGTGCTCAAAGTCGGCGCCTTGATCGCCGGCGGCTCGTTGATCTACAGCGTCTCCAGTCCACCCACAGAACAACACCACAGTTCTCGCGCCATCGAGCGCGGGACAAACGCTGCTCCAGGAGTACCTTCAATGTCTGCTGTACACGTAGTCCGCTTTGAGTTTGAGAACGGTATCCACTGGGGCGTGCTACGCCAAGACCGTATCACCGTTGTCCCAGGCACCTTTGAGACCACGGGCGACTTTATCCGCCAGAACACTGTTGCGGACCTCGCTCAACTGAATGGTACTCAGTTGGAGGCGCACAAAGTGAAACTGTTGTCGCCGGTGACCCGCAATCAACAGTTCGTTTGCCAAGGGGCCAACTACCGACAGCACATGATCGAGTCGGGCATGGACCCGGATGCAAAGAAATACAACATGATCTTCACCAAGGCGACCAGTTGCCTGGTGGCCGCAGACAGCGTCCTGATCAAGCCGAGCAGCGTCCGTTTCCTTGATTATGAAATCGAACTCGGGCTGGTGATGAAGCGCGTCATCAGCAGCGCAGTGACCGTCACTGACGCCAACCTGCACGAGTTCATCGCCGGCGTGGTCATTGTCAATGACTACTCGGCACGAGACATTCAGATCCCGCAGATGCAGTTCTACAAGGGCAAGAGTTTCCGCACCTTTGGCCCGGTCGGCCCGTACCTTTGCCTGCTGGATGCCCAGGACATGCATTACCTCAAAGCATTGCAGTTGCGCCTGACGGTTAACGGCGAAGTCCGCCAAAGCGACAGCACGGCCAACCTGGTGTATGGCCCGGCTGAAACCCTGACCGAACTCTCCTCCGTGCAAAATCTCGAACCCGGCGACCTGATCGCCACCGGCACCCCGGCGGGATGCGCGCTGACCATCCCTTCGCCCGCCAAACAGCGCATTGCAGCCCTGATGCCGGAAGCCACCAAGTGGAAGCTTTTCCTCAAGGCGCAGGAAGGGCGGACGCAGTATCTCAAGGCAGGAGACGTCGTCGAAGCGCGCATTCGCAGTGCCGATGGGGTGATTGACCTGGGTGTGCAACGCAACCGAGTGGTAGAGGAAGCCTGACAATGATGGTGCGATCTCTGAGCGACATTGAACGTATCGAGCAGGTTCCGTTGTCGGAGCGTGGCTTGGCTTCCAGCACCTATGAAGCACTGGTGCGTACCGCCGGGCTTTCTCCCAATGCGCCTGCACTGAGTTTCTTCGCCGACGCTGCCAGCTTCAGGAACACCCACCATTGGAGCTATACCGAACTCGTCGAAGACATCACTCGCGCGGCCAATGCCTTCCACGACTTGGGCATTACTCCGGGTGAAGTGCTGGCCTTCATCCTGCCCAACCTGCCGGAAACCCACTTCACCATCTGGGGCGGTGAAGCGGCGGGTGTCGTCATGGCGATCAATCCGCTGCAAGAAGCCAAACAGATAGCGGCCTTGCTACGGGCCGCCAAGGCCAGCGTAGTGGTAACGCTCGCCCCGACACCGGGCAGCGACCTATGGCCCAAGTTGGCCTCGCAGCTGGATCAACTTCCCGAGATCAAGCACGTCGTTTGGGTGGGTATGGGCCCCTATGTTGATGAAGTTCAGCGTGAATCCCTCGCATCCCTGGCTGAGAAAGAACATGAGTTGCACCGTGGGGCCACGATTCACGAACTACGTACGTTGATGGATGCTCAGCCCGGCTCGCACCTGAAAAGCGACCGGCAATTTCGTCCTGAGGATCGTTCCTCTTACTTCTGCACCGGCGGTACCACCGGGTTGCCCAAGATTGCGATGCGTAGCCACGGGGCGGAGGTCTTCAACGCATGGGCGATGGCCACGCACATGCAACCCCGTGGGAGTGGCCAGGTCATTTTTTGTGGGTTGCCGCTGTTCCATGTCAATGCTCAGTTGGTGACCGGCCTGATGCCCTGGACCCAGGGTGATCATGTCATCCTCGGCACTCCGCAGGGTTACCGCGGTGAGGGGGTACTCCCACGCTTCTGGGAGATGGTCGAGCACTTCGGCATCAACTTCTTTTCCGGCGTCCCAACCGTTTATTCCGCACTGTTGCAAAACGAACTGGAAGGCCGTGACCTGTCCAGCCTTCGCTATGCCATGTGTGGTGCCGCGCCGATGCCGGTGGAGCTATTCCGGGCGTTTGAAGGCCGGACCGGGGTGAAAATCCTCGAAGGCTATGGACTCACGGAAGGCGCATGCGTCTCCTCGGTCAATCCACCCCATGGCGAGCGTTACATCGGCTCCATCGGTATACGGATTGCCTACCAGGACATGCGTGCAGTCATGCTCGATGACACTGGAGCGTATCTGCGCGACGCCGACACCGACGAAATTGGCCTGATCACCATCACGGGTCCGAACCTGTTCGAGGGCTACGTTGAAGAAAGCCATAACCGCGGTCTGTGGATCGAGATCAATGGTCAGCGTTGGCTGAATACGGGCGATCTGGGGCGCCAGGATGAAAATGGCTACTTCTGGCTGACCGGGCGCAAAAAGGAACTGATCATCCGCGGTGGCCACAATATCGATCCCAAGCAAATCGAGGAGGCTCTGCAAGCCCATCCCGCCGTGGCATTGGCAGCAGCCATCGGCAGCCCGGACGTCTATTCGGGTGAAGTGCCAATCGCGTACGTGCAACTGCGACCAGACCACAACTGCACCGTCGAAGAACTTGGGCAGTTTGCCCAGCGACACATCAGTGAGCGGGCGGCCATTCCCAAGCGGATCGAAATCCTCGAAGCACTGCCGTTGACGGCGGTTGGCAAGATCTTCAAGCCCGCCTTGCAGCAACGCGAGGTCGCCCGAGTCGTTCAGCAGGAAGTGGGGCGCATGTGCCTGAAGGACATTGCCATTGAGGTGATTCAGCATGAGCAACGTGGGTTAGTCGCACGTATCCGGGCCGGGAGAGAACAAGAGTCTCTGGCCCTCCTTCTTGGTCGCTACAGCTTTCAAGTGGAGTGGCTCGAATGATCCTCACCTCATAAGTTCCGAACCTCGGCCCTGGTAGTCGTCAGCCAGGGCCTTTCACAACTTCGATGAGCACCAACCGGCACTTCCCAGTGCACCGGAGGGCGAAGCTTTGCCTGCGCACCAATCAATAACAACAATACGAGGTGGGAAATGAAACTGAGCAACCGTGCAACCCCGTGTCTCTCAACCGTGCGAGAAGTGTCTTCCTGGATCAAATTCGCAAGTGCCGCGGCCATACTCAGCGCCTCCACAGGTGCGGCGGCCAATGGCATTGCCTTGAACGAACAAAGTGCCAGCAGCGCGGGAACGGCTTATGCGGGAAGATCGTCTTCCGCACTGGATGCCAGCACCATCTTTGGCAACCCTGCGGGCTTGACCAAATTGAAGCGCAGTGAAATTTCCGGCGGGGCCGCGGTCGTCTCGGTGAGTGACGACATCAGTGATGCGCAGAGCAGTGCTGCAGGCACGAACAAAGGAGACTCGGTACCGTTGGGGGTGGTGCCTTTCGCCTATATGTCGACCCCGCTAGACGATCGTTTTTCGATTGGCCTGGGCCTGTATGCTCCGAGTGGTCTGATCAATGATTACGAGAGCACTTTCCAAGGCCGCTACCATGGCTCCTATAGTACGACCAAGGAGATCACCCTTCAGCCCACCATTGCCTGGCGGATCAATGATTACGTGTCCATTGGTGGCGGGCCGACCATCAACCGTTTCAATGCGAAGCTTCAGAATTACCTGGCCACCGGCGCCCTGAATAACGGACAGGACACACTGGTCACCATCAAAGGCGATGACACGGCGCTTGGTTACAACATCGGGGTGTTGTTTGACCTGAGTGATGCGACCCGTTGGGGGATTAACTATCACTCGAAGGTGGATTATGAGCTCAAAGGGCATACCGAGGTGTCTGGCTCCCCGAGCGCTATTCCGCTGGACGGAAAGTATGACAACAAGATAGAACTCACAATGCCCGAATCCGTGGACACGTCCATCACCCATCATTTCAACAGTCGCTGGACCGGCTACCTGGGGACCACCTGGAAACGGTGGAGCCGGATCCAGAAGGTCGAGGCAGTCAACAGCGGTCTTTCCCCCGTGGGCCAGGCCGCTGGCATGGGACATGTAATTGAAGAAATGAACTGGCGCGACACCTGGAGCACCGCCGTTGGCGCCTCCTATCAATTGAACCAGCAATGGCTGCTGCGCGCAGGCTACGCCTATGATCCGTCGCCCATCAGGAATGCCGATCGCAGCGTGCGCATCCCGGTGGGGAATCGCCAAGCCGTGACCTTGGGCGGTGCTTATTCGCCGAATTCCGATCTGACGATCGACTTTGCGTATGGTTATCTCTGGGACTCCAAAGTCTCGGTGAAACAGTCGAATGACTCCGGCCTTCAACCTGCATACAGCGCCAGTTACGACAACAGTGCGAATGGAGTTTCGATTCAGGCGACCTATCGGTACTAGTCGATCTGCCGCAAAGCATTTGCACTACGAATGGATTGAGAAGTTTTTCAGCGCCCATGATTGAACCTGTTCTGGGCGCTCTTTACAGCGGGCGGACGCTACGCGTTCCACGGCGTTAGTAGCCATGCCTAATCGAGGTGCTTTACCAAGCGCTTTGCTGTCGGTGCACTCTCCACAAGAGGGGCTCTGCTTTATATCTGCGCCTGTCTGAAGGTCGTCGCTATCCGTGGTGAATTGGAAGACCCCGAAGTCGCAGCTCCGCGAGTTCGGGACGGCGCCACCGAATTATGCCAATCAAAGTCCGGAGGTGTTGTGTTGCTTTGTCGCTTCGATCTACTTAAGTGAACGGCTGCCTTTGGCCGGATAGCGACGGTCTGGCTCAGACCGTCGCAGTATTGGTTAAACCTCCGTCTGCTCTGCCATTTCCAAAGCATCATCGACCTCGATGCCCAAGTACCTGACAGTGCTTTCGAGTTTCGTATGACCAAGCAGGAGTTGGACAGCTCTCAGATTCTTCGTCCTGCGATAGATCAACGATGCCTTGGTTCGCCGTAGCATGTGAGTACCGTACATCGTTGGGTCAAGGCCAATGGCCGTCACCCACGCTTTGACTATTCGAGCGTACTGTCTGGTGGAAAGATGGTCTGAGTCGTGCAATCGGCTCGGAAACAAAAAGTCCTCGCTTCGCAGACGCGCCCGATGCATCCAAGCTTCCAATAGCGTTCGGGTTTGCTCAGTGATTTCAAATTGCACTGGGTGCTGTGTTTTCTGCTGCATCACGATGGCCCGTGACGACACATGCTCCCCATGGGCGATGTCTCGGACTCGCAGGTTGGTTAAGTCACAGGCACGCAGTTTGCTGTCGATGGCCAAGTTGAAAAGAGCCAAATCACGTGTCTTCTCTGCGAGCTGGAGTCTGATCCGGATGGCCCAGATATCTCTGACTCGGAGCGGGGCTTTCTGCCCGACAAGCTTTCCCCTGTTCCAAGGCTGATGGCGGGATCTAGTAGCGGTATTCATGGCGTGTCCTCCATATTGATGGAGGACAAGGGTGGATCATTCAGAACGAGCGGTGGTCGCAGTTCGACCCATAGCTGACGGTGACGAAAGGCAGATATTGGCTGAGTGGTCAGTCAGATATGTTTTCGAAAACAGGGTCGACTCACACCAGCGCAGTCAGCTATGAAGACAGTTATGGTTTTACTGCGTGATCATCGTCAAGGTGGGGAGCGTCCGCTGGTTTCTTCTACGGAACCATAAAACTCACTGTCGTACTGGCGAGGATTTTGTGGGTCGGGTCGGCCACTTCAAGAAGAATCTTGTGAGTTCCAGGCGCTAATCCAACCAGGATAATGGGGTCTTCGCTGGTGTGCGCCCATGTTCCTTTCCAGTCATCGACGGTCACGTGGAGGTGACCGAGACGTGGTGATACATCAGCAGCCGCTTTGCCAAATACTGGCATGATCCTGGCGTGTTCCATTCGATACTGGATAATGACAACACCGCGGGCAAGCGGCTCGGCAAGCGGCGGATATGCAATGAGTTTTGGCGCAGTCTCTGATTCCAGTGGAAGTATTGCCGCTGGGGTATCGGTGTCTGCTACCGCTAGTCCACACACGGCTGTGCAAAAAAAGACACCTAAAGAGATAACCAATAGATTTCTGGGAGCCAGGGACATGGTGTTTTTTCTCTCGCGTGACTTCATTCAAGCCTAGACGAAACCGAGTGTTTCCCAGTGTTTATTTAGAATCGGAATCACCCATGTATTTCATTGATACCGACTGACAGCGCCTGGCCGGTTTCTGCCTGTCGCGCAAGGCAGCAATCGACTCGGTCTGTTAGTCCGGCAATGTCGAACAGACCCAAGCCGCTAGATCTGATCTGATGTTTCGAATATCTGCCGTAAATTTTTTACGCTTTCTTTACGACTGCTGTTTCCGCCCTCAAAGATACTGGCCGAGACTTTCTAGAACGTCCATGCGCCTTGAGGCCTCAGTGGCCTGGGCATATCGTTTTGCCCAAGGATGGCATGCACTTCCTCCCCGTAATTCGAGAGAAGCGACCCTTGAGTGAAACAGCAGTCGGAGTACATGAAATCCCGCAATCCAAAACGTCAGGACTGGGCTTGCTCGTCGCTGCTGTCGGGGTGGTTTACGGCGACATTGGCACCAGCCCCCTCTACACGCTGAAAGAAGTATTTTCTGGCCACTACGGTGTTCAGGCCAACCACGACGGCGTGCTGGGTATTCTGTCGTTGGTCTTCTGGTCACTGATTTGGGTCGTTTCGATCAAATATGTACTGTTCATCCTGCGTGCCAACAACCAGGGTGAAGGCGGCATCATGGCATTGACGGCTTTAGCCCGCCGCGCGGCCGCACCTTACCCGCACATGAGCAAGGTACTGGTACTGCTCGGCCTGTTTGGTGCGGCACTTTTTTACGGGGACAGCATGATCACCCCGGCTATTTCGGTGCTCTCTGCGGTTGAAGGGCTACAGTTGGCGTTTGACGGAATCGAGCACTGGGTTGTGCCCTTGTCAGTGATCGTGCTGGTGGCGCTGTTCCTGATACAGAAGCACGGTACGGCTCGCATCGGCATCCTGTTTGGTCCGGTCATGGTGTTGTGGTTTGTCGTTTTGGGCGCGCTAGGGATCTACGGAATTTTGCAGCGCCCGGAAGTACTGCAAGCGCTCAATCCATACTGGGGGGCGCATTTTTTTATCGCTCATCCGGGAATCGGTGTGGCCATCCTTGGTGCAGTGGTACTCGCGCTGACGGGCGCCGAAGCACTGTATGCAGACATGGGTCACTTCGGTCGCAAACCCATTGCCCGCGCTTGGTTCATTTTGGTATTACCAGGACTTGTACTCAATTATTTTGGCCAAGGTGCCTTGATCCTGGAAAACCCTGAGGCGGTGCGCAATCCATTTTATTTGCTCGCGCCGGGCTGGGCACTGCTGCCGATGGTCGCGCTCTCCACACTGGCGACCATCATCGCTTCTCAAGCCGTGATCTCCGGCGCATTTTCCCTGACACACCAAGCCATCCAGCTTGGGTATGTCCCTCGCATGTTTATCCAGCATACCTCCAGCCAGGAGCAGGGACAGATTTACATCGGTACTGTTAACTGGGCGCTGATGGTTGGTGTTGTGCTGCTGGTACTTGGTTTCGAGTCTTCCAGTGCTTTGGCCGCTGCTTATGGGGTTGCTGTAACGGGCACGATGCTGATCACCACCATCCTGTCCTCGGCCGTCGTCCTGCTGCTATGGAAAACCCCGCGCTGGTTGGCCGTTCCGATGCTGCTCGGTTTTCTGCTGGTAGACAGCCTGTACTTCGCGGCCAATGCTCCGAAGATCTTCCAGGGCGGTGCGTTCCCGGTGATTGCTGGTATTGGCCTGTTCATTTTGATGACCACCTGGAAACGGGGCCGCAAGATCATTGTTGAACGGCTGGACGAAACCGCGCTGCCTCTACCACTGTTCATCGGTAGCATCCGCATGCAGCCTCCTCATCGGGTACAAGGTACAGCGGTATTTCTGACAGCCAGGTCCGATGCCGTTCCGCATGCGCTGCTGCACAACCTGCTGCATAACCAGGTTTTGCATGAGCAAGTGGTATTGCTCACTGTGGTGTCTGAAGATAGCCCTCGTGTGAGTGCTGATCGACGGTTTGAGGTTGAAGCGTACGGCGAAGGGTTCTTCCGGGTCAGTCTGCACTTTGGCTTTATCGAGGAGCCCGATGTCCCCTTGGCGTTGAGTCTCTGTCACTTGGCCGAACTGGACTTCAGCCCGATGCGTACCACCTATTTCCTGAGCCGGGAAACGGTGATCCCGACCAAGCGCATCGGTATGGCCCGTTGGCGAGAAAGCCTTTTCGCCTTTTTGCTCAAGAACGCCAACAGCAACCTTAAGTACTTCAAGTTGCCGTTGAATCGAGTGATAGAACTGGGCACACAGGTTGAGATGTAAGGAGTAAGCAAGGTCGCACTGGCGGTCTTGTTTGTTCCCAGATCAAGCGGTGTGAAGACCACCTTGGTCAGCGTCTGATTCAGCAGTTGATCCCGGCCACCATGAATGTCTGCTCCTGGCCGATTGTTGCCCATCCCAAAGGGCGACAATCGACCCGGAGCGGCCGCTCATGAAATAAGGTTTGCCCCGCGCACACGTGTAAGGACGATGACTTTTCCTGACTCGTCATTTCACTCAGTAATTATGAGGGAGGTGCCATTTGCAAAAGCTGATGCTGTCCAATGTTCGCTGTTTGCTGCGTCAAAGAGGCAGTGGAGCCTGCCTCTATGTGGCCGTCAGTTTTTGAGCGGGATGTACATTTCGGTCACGCTGTCCGGGTGCATGGGGCCTAGGAAACGCTCACCGCTGTATTCGAACTCCACCCCTTCGTCTGGCTCCATGCCGGCAGCAGGCAGCCATTCACTGTAAGCGGCGCGGAAGGTTTCCGGCAACGTAGTGACTGTGCCGTGATGCTCTACCTTTGCGTAATAGCGAGCGGGTATCTGCAATTCCACCATCCCTGGCACCAGTGGTGCATCGGCATTCACCGGCAAACCTGCGACATAACGCCATTGGCCGTCATCCAATGGCTGGCAGACACCGAAGGTTCCGACTGGATCCTGCAAACGATCGATTTCCTTCTCCCGTGGAAAGAAGCGTTCCCACATCTGGCCAATAGTGCCTTCGTCCTGTTGTTGCCAGCTCATCCCCATGATTCGCAGCGATGGATAATAGATTCGCTCAGGTGTTTGCATCGCCGGCATGGAACGTTCTGGCTGAGCCAGGTAGCGAGTGAGTTGGTCGAGCACCTGCTGGTCGCGGGCGATGGCACCTTTGAGCTTGCGGGCATGCGCTTCCAGGGACTCACGGTGGCTTACGACACTGTCCAGCCCGCCACTGTTCGCCAGTATGCGGATATCCTCCAGTGGCATACCGAGTTGCTTTAGCCAGACAATTCGGCCCAGGGTAATGATCTGTTCGGGCTGGTAATAACGATAGCCGTTGTCGCGCCCGGTCAGGGCCGGGGTGAACAAGCCAATGCTGTCATAGTGGCGAAGCGTCTTGGTAGTAAGCCCGTGACAACGTGCCATTTGTCCGATGGTAAGCATGGAAACTCCTGTTTCTACTGGTGAAAACGTAGCTTATTCCTTGCCCTAGGGGAAAGCTCAAGCCCCCCCAATTCTGCCGGTCGTCACTACGGCGTGTCTGGTCAAGGTATGCATCAGGGCGTCACGCCTTGCGTGATTAAACCGGTTGCCACCTATGCGGCAGCAACTGCTCAATTTCACTCGCCCGCTGCGTCGGCAGGTGCGTGAGGACACCCTTTGTTATGTGCATATCGAACAAATCATCTATGCGCATTTTACTTACACCGCTTTATAAGAGCAGCCGACATTACGCTCACCAGCGGATCACGATCATCCGCCCAATTCCCCCCTTTCGAGGAAATTCAAAAGAAACGTGCGCATCAGAACAGCCTTGAACCCCTGCCGCACAGGGTTGCGAGCAATTGAGCATTAAGTAAATACCAACAATGTCTGTTTGACATTAGTGCCCTTTGTAACGGCGATGAAAAAAATAGCCCCCGTTTGAAAATGTTTTCGAGCATTCGCGGTCATAAATGGGCAACCTGCCAGTATCCGGCCGAGCTTTCACCAAGTGTGGCAGCCCCGCCTCCTCTCAAGGACTTCACGAGTAAATGGATCTTTTAACCAACCTGCCCAGCTGGGACGACATCGAACGAAATTTCGACCAGAAATTCAATGCGTTGAATGAGGGCATTGATGACGGCTTCCAAAGCGCCCACGACGGCTGGAACGGCTTTACCCGCCGCGTCAGCAACGGCGCCACTCAAGCCTACGGGTACGTGGGCGGGCATCGGATCGATAACGTCCGCCACGCGATGGCCCTATCTGTCCCCATCATGCAGATGAACATCAGCCGCAAATGGGCGTCGATCAATATCAACGAAATTCTGCCGGTGTTGCTCAAACTGTTGCAGGAAGTTGTGATGATCGTGGGCGGTAGCGTGACGATCGGCGCCGCTCTGGGTGGAGCGGTCGGCTCCCTTGGCTTTGGTGCTGGCGCCGTGCCTGGCGCAGCAATCGGCGCCGGTGTCGGATTGCAGGTCGGTAACTTGATCATGGCAGCGCTGGGGTTGTACGCCATCACCGGTTATTTCTCGGCGGGAATAGGGCCCTGCCTATCAACGATATTTGAAGGTCTTTGTACCGCGTGGCAAGCGGAAGACGGCTTGAAAAATCCAGGCCTCGACCCGGCTGGCGGTTCAGCGGCGATGATCCAGGAACGCAAAGAACGCGCAGCCAGACAGTTGGCCCAAGGGCAAGAGCAATTGGTGTTGCTGCTACTGACGGCAATTGTCACCTATCTCACCCGAGGGCAGATGAAAGCGGGTGTGGTCAACAGCGTGGAAAGTATTGCGACGAGAAGTGCCAAGCTTCGATCAGAGATATCCAATAAGCCGTTCGCTGTATGGCTCACGAAAAACGAAAAACTACTTTTGGAGCATCCGGAGCTACAGATTAGGGGGGTCACTTCAGTTGAGAAGCTGGCGCGGGAAAATCAGATGCGCGAGTTTTACGCGAAGCAAGATACTGAATTCGTTTCAGCCGAAAACAAACGAAAGTCGGTAAAGACATTTGAGCCAAGGGGCTTAAGTAACCAGGAAATCCATAATTATCTCCAGAGTGCGGACGGGCAAAAATACATCGCTAAACTCGCATTGGCAGACCCTAAGGCATCATCTGCAAGTCTCTTAGAGAGAGCTTTTGGCCAAGTGGCATCAGGAAGTACTGTACCCGTTACCACTAGCATAAGAACGCCGCTTGTGAAGATCGTACCTGTGGGTGAAAAAGGCATTTCCGACTACTCACCATTTTTCACTACAATGGAAGAATTGCAGGCGGCAGCTAAGTCCGATAAAACTCTAGCGGATTCACTCGGTTTGCCGGTCATCAGTGAAAATGCCAGATATTCTATTTTTGAAATTAAGCCACTTGAGCCTACTGAAGTTTTCGTTAGCAAGGTCGCGCCAACGGTAGAATTTGGGGGTAGAATCACGAGAACGGGAGAGGCGGTACAATATCTGGTGCCTAATCGGCAAGAGTGGTCTGCAGCAAAACTCATTGGCGAAATTGACAATTAGGAATTAGCATGGACATTCTAGCGTTAAAACAGACCGCAATCGAATTGCGAAAACAACTCGAATTGTATAAAGAAAAAGAACCGGCAGCACTGGCTTTGTACGGGCAAATGGAGCATTTGATATCCGCAGCTGAGCGTGGTGAGATCAATACCCAAGTTGAAGCAAGGGATATACCAGGCCATCGCATCATGGATGAATCAAACCTTCGGAAATATCGGGAGCTTTCGGATGCTTACAGCAATTTTTATGTTGAGCTTATCGAGGGGCGTGGCTCGGACACGCTTAAAATGATAGAAGAAATCATGAAAAAAGTCAGGCCGTAAAATAGCTATCTCTGGGTTAAACTTGCACTGATATTCACCAAAAAACCGGAATTAATCGGCGATATGACAACTGCTCTTACTGTTGAGTGGTCAGCGGTAAAGCTAATGGGTAACCTTCCGGGCACCCGTAAGCGGCTGGCGAACCCACCTCGCCTGATTACGCTGGTTGCCACTTAAGCGGCAGCAACTCGTCAATCTGACTCATCTTCTGCGTCGGCAGCCGCGCCAGTACGAGCCACAGCCGACGCTCTCACGCTGCGACTGCACGCCATTTGTGCGGCCATTGAAGAGGTGACTAAGTGGCTCTCTGAGAATGGAGTGGGGAGTACCGCCGCTAACGCAATTGCGGCCATGGAAACACTGGACACGAATGCTCAAGGCATCACGGACGCCATCATGCGACTAGCGGCATCAATCAATCGGTCGCACCAACCAAGGCATCGGGGCGTATTGCGCAGATCGGCTTTTTGACAGGGCAAACCGTTGAACTCAATCTGATACCACTCATATTCCGCCAGACGACCATTCGCGGTATCGCCGTGGCGCCGCGCTCATCATTTGATCGGATGAACGCGTTCCTCAACGAACACAAGATCCGTCCCGTTATTGATCAGGTATATCCGTTCGAGAAAGCACGAGAAGCTTACGAGCATCTCGCGAGGGGAGCATTTGGAAAGGTTGTGATCAAAATCGCCTAATAACGTTAAGGCGCCATTTGGGGCCTTTTTCGCTTAGCGCAGCAGGTTCAACTCCGGAGTCTGAGCCAATCGAGACTCAGACCCAAACGTCCGCTATTGGCCGATTTCTGCCTGTCACGACCGGCTGAAACCGATCCAAAGCTGACCTTCAGGAAAGCCTTTTTTTGGCCGACTGCTGCCTGTCGCAATTGGCTAGTTTCGAGCAGCGGCCGATTGGTCTTGTGAATTCTGAAGCCATTGCTTTCTGGCGCACGCTAGCTGGTGCTTTATATGGGCTGTTCGTTGCGACAGCCTCTAACTGAATAACCCAAGAGACGACTTTCTTGGGGGGATCGGGGAGGGCTGGGTTCTCCAGGATGATGGACTGCAGTCGAACAGCCGGCTGAACCATCGGGAGAAGGCGCTCAGTTCGGAAAAACCGAGAACGCCGGCAATTTCGCTCAAAGGATGGTGAGGGTTTGCCAGGTAACGTGATGCAAGTTCCTTGCGGACTTGATCCAGCAGCGAGGAAAACGTCTCACCCTCTCGCGTCAGCTGTCGATGCAACGTCCGTCTGTCGCGTCCCAAGTGCGCGGCGACCTGTTCCACCGAGCAGCGCCCAGTCGGCAGCAGCATCCAGATCATTTGATGCACCTGCTCCAGCAATGCTGTTCGGGAATCTTCGCGAATGCTGTTCAGGTACTGTTGTACGTAGCGGGCCATTTCCGGATCGGCACTGGGCAGGGCGCGGTCGAGATCGCTGGTGCGGCAGACGATGCCGTCCATCAAGCAGTTGAACTGTACCGTTGTACCGAACAAACGCTGATGCCGGCTATCGTCCAGCGCGTTGCAGTGACGGAAACAGATCGCGGATGGATGCCAATGGTTGCCGAGCAAAGTCTTGAGCATTCGGTGGGTCACCGCTACCGCCAGCTCTACTGATTGGCGTACAAACAAGTGGTTGACCGACACCAGTTCCAGCCGTAGCACCGCCACACCGCCGCTTTCCTCGATGTCCAGCACCAGCCCCTGATTGTGCAGATGGAGGAATTGCTGGAGCGCCTTCAAGGCTGAGCGCAGGGTTGGTTCGCGCCATAACAACGCCAGGGGGCCGAGGTTGGAGGGTTTGCGACTTTCCGCCATGCGCAGGCCAAAATCTTCCACGCCCGCCTCTCGCGCCGAGCTGTCGAGCAACTGTGCTACGGCTTCGATGGAAATTTTCAGGTCCGGTTGCAGCAAGCAGCGTGGGTCAAGTCCGACAAGACGCAACTGCTGCATGGGATCGACGTTCAACGAGCGGGCAATTTCCGCGTAGTTGGTGAGGCTGGCACTGCGAACAAGACCTTTCATTGAGCGATTACCCATACGTTGCACGTGTCCCGAGATGTCACGCCGCTGCCCCCTGGAGTCAAGCCAGAGGGCACCGGCAGCGTTAGAGTTGAAAGCAACCACTCAACCTTGAGGAACTGCAAATGAATGAAGAACAGACCAACCCTGGCACCCCAACCTGCGATGCCATGCGTGACGCCGGCAGCTGGAATCCCGCCTGGGACCCGCTGGCCGAGCTGGACGCGCAATGGGTGGAAAAGTTTTTCGGCATGGCCACGCACCCGATACGCAAGGGGATTCTGGACCCCAAGACCTTCGAACTGATCGCCATCGCCGTCGATGCTTCCTGCACTCATCTGTATGCGCCCGGTGTGCGTCGGCACATTCGCAAGGCGCTGGAACTGGGCGTCACCGTCGAGGAAATCCTGGCGGTGCTGCAGCTCACCTCGATTCTGGGCATCCACAGCATGGCGCTCGGCGCCCCGATCCTCATTGAGGAAGCCAAAAAACTGGCCGACGAGGGGCCGGTCGCAGGCACCTTTTGAAATCATCACGTCACCTCTTGCTCTGATGCGAAGGCCGGGGCGGCCTTCGCAAACCCGCGCTTTACAGCCCCCAGTGCAGCAATAGAAGAACCAAACCCACGAGAAACACGGTTTCGCCGACCATCAACAGGATCGGTTTGATGCCGATTGAGGCGAGTTCCTTCAGTTGGGTTTTCATCCCCAGGGCACTGATGGAAATCACCAGGCACCAACGCGACAACTCATTGACGAATCCCTGCACCGCCGGTGCTATCCAACCGGTGCTGTTGATACACGCCAGGACCAGGAAGCCGACAGCGAACATGGGCAGCAGCGGAGGGCGCTTTCCCGTTGGGTCCGCACCCTGAGCACGAGTGATCAGCGTTGCGCAAAGAATCACCGGCAGCAGCATCGCCACCCGCATCAGCTTGACCACGGTGGCGGTGTCACCGGTCTCGGTAGACATGCTGTAACCGGCGCCGACGACTTGCGCCACGTCATGGATGGTCGCACCGAGGAACACCCCGGCCACCTGCGGCGACAAGGCAAACCACTCGGCGATCATCGGGTAGAGAATCATCGCTAGCGTGGACAGCGCCGACACGCCGATCACGGTAAACAGCGTGGCGCGTTCCTTCTGCGGGTGATTGGGCAGCGCGGCAGCCAGGGCCAGTGCCGCCGAGGCGCCGCAGATTGCCGTGGCACCGCCGGTGAGCATGCCGAAGAGGCGATTGAAGCCCAAAAGCTTGGCCGCCAGAACAGAAAAGGCAATGGTCACCACCACAACAATCACCACCAAGGCCACAGGCCTCCAGCCCAGGGTCGCAATCTGATCCAGGGTGATGCGCATCCCCAACAGGGCTACACCCAGGCGCAGGACAGTGCGCGCGGTGAACTCGATACCGGCCTTGCACTTGCCTTCGCCGGCGAGAAAATTCAGCGCAATACCGAGCAGCAACGCGAACAACATAACCGGCGCACCATAGTGCTCGGAAAGGAAGGCCGCCGCGGTGGCAACGATCACGCTGACGAAAAATCCCGGTGCCAGTTCGAGGACGCGAGAGTGAATATTGACGAGAGCAATTGAGCTCATGAAGTGAAGTCCTCGCAGGCGGAACCATGGGGATGTGGCATCGGTGTGGCAGTTGATTCACTCTAGAGCGATGGTGGTTTGAGCACTTCTCATTTGGTGCCAGCCACCTTTCATTTGGTGCCAAATGCCGTCGCTTATGTGCCTAAGAGAATGGCGAATGAAAACGGGACAAGGCCTTCATTCGCCATTCGGGTCGCTGGGTTGGGAAGAGGGTTAATGCCCTGACGTAACGTCGTTCAACTGACCGCCGTTAGTTCAGAGGAACTGCCCGCAATCGCAAGTACGCGCAAGTCCTTTCGTAATATCTTGCCCACCGTGGACTTGGGCAGCGCCGACAGGAACCGCACCTGGCGAGGTACTTTGTAGGCCGCCAGATGCGCACGGCAGTGCTCGATCAGCAGGGCCTCATCAAGCGCGGCATTGGCGGCCTTGACGACGTACAGGCACACGGACTCTCCGCTGCGCTCATCCGGCATGCCGATCACGGCGCATTCGCTGACGCCTGAGCAACTGGCGACAACCACCTCGACTTCGTTGGGGTAAACGTTGAAACCCGAGACTATGATCAAATCCTTTTTGCGATCGACGATCTTGAGCAGGCCATTGGCGGAAAAGATGCCGATGTCGCCGGTGCGGAAGTAACCCTCGGCGGTGAACGCGTGGGCATTGGCCGTGGGCTTTTGCCAGTAACCGGACATGATCTGCGGCCCCTTGGCGCAAATTTCTCCCGCCTCGCCTGGCGCGGCGGGTTGATCGTCGTCCTTGAGCAGCACGATGTCGGTCGAAGGCAACGGTAGCCCGACGGCCGCCGAGAACTGACTGCGTCCCATGACATTCAGGCACAGGATGGCCGACGTCTCTGAGAGGCCGTAGCCTTCGAGGATTTCCTGACCGGTGATGTTTTTCCACAGCGTCGAGGTGGCCGGCAATACCGCTGCGCCGCCGCCGATGGCCAGGCGCAGACGCGAGAAATCCACTTCGCCGATGCGCGGGTGGCGAACTAGCGCGCCGTACAGGGTATTGACCCCGGTCAGCAGCGTCGGGCGGGCCTTGATCAATGTACCGACCAGGTCATCACTGTTGCGCGCATCGGGTACGAGCCAGTTCTCGGCACCGGCCGAAAAGCCGATCAGCAGGTTGATCGTCAGGGCAAACACGTGGAACAGCGGCAGCGCCGTGACCACCACGTTGTCACCGTCGGGGTCAAACATGTCGGGAAGAAACGCCCGCGCCTGCATGATGTTGGCGATGAGGTTGCGGTGGGACAGCGCCGCGCCTTTCGAGGGGCCGGTGGTTCCGCCGGTGTATTGCAGAAAGAGCAAGTCATCGCCCGTCAGTTCGACCGGTGTCAGCTGCAACATACCGCCCTCGTGCAGGGCATCGGTGAAACGCGTCATCGGAAATGCCGACGGTGACGGGATGTCGAAATCGCCGGTTCCGACGTGTCCGTCCAGGGTGTCGCGCGGCTGTACCACGATGACTTTCTTGATGGTCGTGCTGACCAGGATCGCTTCCAGTGCAGGGAGGGCGCTGGCAATGATGACAATGATCTGGGCCCCGGCATCGTTGAGCTGATGCAAGAGTTCCTGCGGTGTGTACGTCGGGTTGACATTGACCTGGGCGGCGCCGGCCCGGAGGACGCCGAACATGGCGACGGGAAACGCCGGGATGTTCGGCAGCATCACCGCAATACGGTCCCCACGTTGCACGCCAAGGTGCTGCAGGTAGGCGGCAAACGCGCCTGATTGCGCGTCGACATCTGCATAACTGAGTGAACGGTCGAAGCAGTGGAATGCCGTGTGGCTGGCGTAACGTAGCATGGCATCTTCGGCCATCGCGACCACCGAAGGCCAGGTGTCGGGGTTGATATCCGCCGGTACGCGGGCGTCGTAACTCTGCTGCCAATGACGGGCGGTGGTGAATGATTGGGTCATGATCAACCTGCTATTGAAGTTATTGGTGGCGGGTGATTGGGGTGGTTAAGGTGATTCGAATGCAGTCCTCGGCGATCTCGACGGGATAGGTGCGTACACTCAACCCGCCACCGCGCATGCAGCCGGTGGCCAGGTCGAAACGCAGGCCATGGGCGGGGCACTGCACCCAGCAGCCATCGAGTTGACCGAACAACAATGAGGCGCCGTTGTGCGGGCAGCTGTCGTCGATGGCGTACATCCGGCCATCGACGTTGAACAACGCGATGTAGCGACCGTCGGCCTGCACGCGCGCGCGTTTGCCGATACCCGGATCGGAAGAGACAGGCAGTTCCAGGGTGTTGTTCATGACGAGGTCTCGCAGAGGGTGAGGATGCTTCGACGTTTGTCGCTACGTGTCATCGCGCCTGCCTCAGGTACAGGGTTGAACACAGACGCGCTGAAGATCCTGCTGGTAGTTGCGCACGCCCACCATCAGGACCAGCGCGGCGGCAACGCCCGCCAATGGCAGCAGTTGCAGCGCTGAGGCCAGGCCGATGCGATCGGCGAGCAAACCGGTGACGAAGGGGCCAGGAGCCATGCCCAGCAGGTTGTTGGCAATGGCCAGCGTGGCCATCGCGGTGCTGTGCAAGGCCGGCGGCGTCAGGTCGGCGACCATGGTGCCGGACGGGCCGACGATGCCACCGCCAATGAACATGGCCAGGCCGATCATGACCAGTTGTGCCATGCCCACCGGTAGTTGAAAGGCCACGGTCAACAGCGCACTGCAGAGCAGGCAATAGCCCATGGTCAACCTGATTTTTCGCGTGGGCGAACCGTGGCACAAGCGGTCGGCGATGGCGCCACACAGAGGCATGCCGACCGCCGTGCAGAGCATAAAAATAGCCGCGACCGCACCGGCGTTCGTCAGCGGCATGTCGTAGAAGCGATTCAAGTAGCTGGGCAGCCAGGTCAACAGGGCGGCGATGGCGAACAATTGCAGGCCGCTGCCGATGTAGACACTCAGCACTGAAGACGTCGAGAACAGGCTCCTGAGCGGGGGAAGAACCTGACGCTGATCCGAGCCGGCAGCCGGGCGCGGCGATTCAAGGCGGCCAGGCCTGACGACCAGCGCATACACCGCCGTCAGGCCGATACCATAAATTGCCATGCCAACGAAGGACGCGCGCCAGCCGAAATGGGTCGCCAGGACGCCACCGAGGCCAATGCCAAGCACAGAACCGACCATGCTCCCGGCCAGGAACGCGCCGGTGATTGTGGACCTTTGCTGCGGCGGAAAAATGCTCAGAACCACGGCAAGGCCGACGCTGCCGTAGGCCGCTTCGCCGACGCCGATGAAGAAGCGCGCCACGAACATTTCTTGATAGTCGGAGGCAAAACCACACATCAGGGTGGCAAAGCTCCAGATCGCGGCCATGAGGATCAGGCTGCGGATGCGACCGAGGCGATCAGCGACGACGGACAGTGGGAAGGCCAGCACGCCGACGGCGATGGCGACGACGCCGGAGAGGGCGCCGAGTTCGGAATCGGAGAGACCCCACTCAGCTTTCAGCTGCGGGAAAACCACCGTCAGTACCTGTCGGGACATGAAGTCTGACAGCAACAGGCCGAAGGTCAGGGCGAAGACCACCCAGGCGTAGGGTCGTGCGACACGTCGCCAGGTGTCACTGCGTACTTCCATTGGAGCATGCAAAGTCACGGAGTCTTTCCTCTTGTTACGGCCGCGTTCATTCGCAGCTCTTGAAATGATGTGTAGCGGGACTCGCGGGACGCACGCAGGTACTGCTAGCGTGTGCCCCGCAAGGTTCGACTTAGCCGAATTGGGTAAAACCTTTCTGACCGGTTTTGCGGTTAGGCGCGAAGCCGTTCTCGGCCAGCGTCTCATCAGCGTCCTTGTAGAACGTGCCGATCTTGTAGATCTCGCGAGCCTCTTTGCCGTTGGCAACTTCGCGACCCATTTCCCGGGAAATGCGCACCAGTTGCTCGATCTGCTCGACATTGCTCATCTTGCGATCGCGGCCCTGAGTCCAAAGGTTGTCCTCGGTGCCGCAACGCACATGCATGCCCATGGCAATTGCCATTACGTTCAGCGGCAAGACGTTGAGCATGGCGGTTTCCAGGGTCAGCACGGCGCCGTCCGGGCAGGCACGCACGAAGTTCGCCAGGTTGTAGAGGTTGGGCGCATCAGAGCCGCCGCCAATCGCCACCCAGGTCAGGACCAACGGCACATTGCAGACACCGCGGCGCATCATGCGCTCGACCGTTTCGAACGAAGGGATGTTGCCAAGTTGAAATTGCGTTTGAATGCCACTGGCCGAGAGTCGCTTGATGTGCTCTTCGACCCATTCAGGGCCGGCCGGAATGGTCATTTCGCGGTAGGCGCGATAGATCTCGGGCGTGGCAATGCTGGTGCCGGCAAGATCGGCTTCGCACATCTGCTCGACGATGTTCATCTGGTTGCTGTTGATGGCGATCGTCACCTGATCCGGTTTGGGTGACAGCTCGGCAAGCATGTGACGTGTGTCATCGGACAGCCATTTGGCGACATCGCTGTCATCTTCCGGAGCGAAGGAAATCGAGCCGCCGACCTGAATGATCATGTCCGGTACCGCCTCGCGTACACCGGCGATCAGTTCATTGAACTTGGACAGTCGCTTGGAGCCCTTGCCATCCAGCTCGCGTACATGCAAGTGAAGCACAGTGGCGCCGGCGTTGTAGCAGTCGACCGCCATCTGCACCTGCTCGGCCATGGTGACGGGGATGTCTTCCGGGAAGTCCGAAGGCATCCACTCAGGCGCGTAGGGAGCAACGGTAATGACGAGTTTCTGTTGATTTTCGGGGTGCAGGGATCCGTCAAGAAAGTTCATGCATGTCTCCAATCGGTTGTTGTTTTTATGCTTTGAGGGTGTCGTTATCGGTGGTGCATGGCTTGTACTTTGGGGCAGCCGGCGAATGTAAACCTCTCATCACGTGCCAAAAACCTTTCATTACGTGCCAATACCAGTGTTCAATCGGTGCCCATATAATCGATTGCATGCTTCATCGAAGAAGGCAGTCGACATCAAGGGAGGAGGTGCGATGGACGCGTTTGTACGGGCTGCAACCCTCAAGAACTACACGGAGGTTGCCCAGAGCCTCGGCCTGAATCCGGGCGAGATGCTGCGTGGTGTCGGCCTGACTCCCGTCATGTTGAACGACCCGGAATGCATGCTGCCGCTGGAGGCGGCGCTCAAGCTGCTGGAGTCCTCTGCGGCTCGCTCATCCTGCCCGGCCTTTGGCCTGCGCATGGCAGAGGCTCGACGCCTCTCGGATCTCGGCGCCATCAGCTTGCTATTCAGTCATCAGCGCACACTGCGCGACATGCTGCTCACCAGCATCGAGTATCGACACCTGCTCAACCGAACACTGGCCATGAACCTGGAAACGGTGGGAAACACGGTGCTGATCCGCGACGAAATCATGGCCGAAGCGGGCGTACCCAAGCGTCAAGCCGCCGAACTGGCGATCGGCATCCTGCACCGCACGTGCAAATCGCTGATGGGCAGTCAATGGCATCCGCATAGCATTCATTTCAGCCATGAGGCCCCGGCAAGCCAGCAGGAGCACACGCGATTCTTTCGTTGCCGGGTGGTGTTCGACGCCGAGTTCGATGGCATCGTTTGCGACGCGGAGGATATTGATCAACTCAATCCCCAGGCCGACCCGGCGATGGCTGTTTACGCTCGCCAGTTCATGGACTCGATCGCAGACGCCAGCGAGCACTCGGTGATTTTCGATGTGCGCAAGGCAATCTATTTGCTGATGCCGGTCGGGCGCGCCACCATCAATCAGGTTGCCTATGCCAAAGGCGTCAGCGTGCGAACCCTGCAACGAGAACTCGATGAAGCCGGCCGCACATTTTCCGAGCTTCTGAACACTGTGCGTCGCGAACTCGCCTTGCATTACATGGCAAACAAAAATTATTCCCTGCAGCGTGTCGGCATGATGATCGGTTACGCGGTTCCGACGTCGTTTACGCGCTGGTTTTGCACTGAATTCGGTTGTTCGCCACGGGCATGGCGCAACCGCAGCAAGCAGGCTGGCAACGATTCATCCACCTGAACGGTCGATGTCCCGCCAGGTCAAGGCTCAAGCCCCAAGGTTGGGCGACACTGCGTCTTCCATAAGACGGAGTGTTGCCTCATGAAAATGAATGGTCGAGTTGCGTTGATCACCGGTGGTGCAGGTGGGTTGGGCCAGGCGATTGCCCTGCGCATGGCCAGCGAAGGGTCCAATGTGGTGATTTGCGATATCAACGAGGCGGCGCTTGAAACCACACGCGGCATGATCGAGGAGCTGGGCGCGCAATGCCTGGCAGTGCGATGTGATGTCTCATCGAGCGCTGAAGTGAACGCTATGTTCGACCGGATCGATGCGCGATTCGGCACGCTGCACATCCTCGTCAACAATGCTGCGTTGGTGCCGGACAAACCCCATGATGACGAGCGACGCAAGCGCCATTACGCGCTGGTGACCCAACCGCTGCCCCGTCAGTCGCTGGAGATCACTCGCAACATGGACGATGCAGAATGGAAGCGCTTCTGGACGGTAAACGTCGACGGCGTTTTCTATTGCACCCGCGCCGCCTTGCAGCGCATGGAGCCCCGGGGCTACGGCAAGATCATCAACATCGCCAGCATTGCTGGCATTTCCGCCATGGGCGCGCATAGCCCGCATTACTCGGCAGCCAAAGGTGCGGTTATCGCCTTCACCCGTGCGGTGGCCTACGAGGTCGCCGGCGCCAATGTGCAGGTCAATGCGATCTGTCCGGGTGGCGTCCAGACGCCAGCCTTCGAGCGCTACCTGGAACAGCAATCGCCCGAGCAACTCAGTGTGTTCAAACAGGTCATGCCGCTGGGGCGTTTGGGCAAGGGCGAGGAGTACGCGGCGCTGGTGTCCCACCTGGCGTCGGACGAGTGTTACCTGGTCGGTTCGATCATCAACGCCGGTGGCGGCACCTACATCTGAGTTTTCGGGACGGTCTGTCGGACGTCCCGAAATGTCAAACCGATGCCCCGATAAGTCAATCCCGATCACAGCGCTGCTCTTAAAGTGAGTTCCGGGACTAGCGCTTATCCATCCGAAGCCTGAACCCCATTTACCCGTCGTTAGCCGCCAGGTCTGACGGCAAGCCACAACAAAAACAATAAAGGTGTATCACCCGATGAAGAGTCGTAATCTCTGCGCGCGGCGCCAACTGCTCGCCACCGCTATCCTGGCCTCGAGTCTGCCGGCCGCCCACGCTGTCGAGTTGGATATGGGCAGCGAGGACTGGTCCATTCGTTTCGACAACACTGTCAAGTACAACTATGGCGTGCGTACGGAGAGTGCCGACAGGCGCATTCTGGGGACGCCCAACAGCAACGACGGTGATTACAACTTCCGCAAGGCCGGCACCAACATCACCAACCGTGTCGACCTGCTGACCGAACTGGATGTGATCTACCAAAACAAAACCGGCTTTCGTGTCAGCACCGCCAGTTGGTACGACAAGGCTTATGACAATACCGGTTCGAACTCCAACCCGTTCGTAAACGGCAACGATGAATACTCGTCGATTTCCGGGTTTGGCGGACGTCCGGCGGCGCCGGCCATTTTCGGCAGCCCGCACCTGAGCAACTATGCCCAGCGCTACTACAGCGGGCCGTCCGGCGAAGTCCTCGATGCCTTCGTGTTCTACAACACCCAGGTGGGCGACGATTCCCAACTCAGTATCAAAGCAGGCCAGCACAACGTGTTCTGGGGCGAGACGGTACTCAATCCGGTGCACTCGCTGAGCTATGGCCAGGCGTCCCTCGACCTCGCCAAGGCAGCGGCATCGCCCGGTACCGAAGCCAAGGAACTGTTCGTTCCGCGCAATCAGATTTCCAGCACCTTCACCCTCACTCCCGAACTGACCTTCGGCGCCCAGTATTTCCTGGATTGGGAAGGTGCTCGCCTGCCTGAGGCAGGTACGTTCTACAGCGGTTCCGACGTGGTCGGCTTCGGTGCGCAGTCGTTCCTGCTGGGGCATACCGGCGGCGCGGGGCTGGCGGGGCCGAATGGCACCCTGACCACCGTTCGGCGCGGACATGACTACACGCCGGACAATCGCGGTGACTGGGGCCTGATGCTCAAATGGTCGCCCGAATGGCTAGACGGGACGCTGAGTGCGTACTACCGCAAGACCTCGGACATTCTCCCGCAAGCGGTCCTCGATACTCGGGGCCTGACCAGCGTGGGCGGGGTAGCGGGGTTGCGTAACTCGATCAGCACCGCCACCTATGAATTCGCCTATGGCGATGACATCGATATCTACGGCCTGAGCCTGTCCAAGGAAGTGGGCGGGGTCAGCGTTGGCAGTGATTTGAACATTCGCCACAACATGCCGCTGGCCAGTATTCCGGCGATCATCAGTGCTCCGGGGCCTGGCGGCTTGCAGGCGGGTCTTGGCTTGCTCCCGGCGCGTAGCGCGGGTACCGGCGTCATCACCGATGTGCCACGGGACGGTGACAGCCTGGCCGCCACGGGCGACACGCTGCACTGGACCGTCAATGGCCTGGTGGCAATCGCCGACACGCCGCTGTTCGATTCCGCCACGCTGCTGGGCGAGCTGTACTACAGCAATCTGCTGAGCCTCGATAGCAAAAACAAGGCGCTCTACAAGGGCGAAGACACCTATCGCGGTATCGACAAACCCACCCGTGATAACTGGGGTATTGCCGTCAACTTCACACCGACCTGGTACCAGGTGTTCCCCGGTGTGGACCTGAGCGCTCCGATGTCGGTCAACGTGGGTATCGACGGTGTTTCACCTGTGGTAGCAGGCGGCGCGGAAGATGCCGGCAACTACGCCGTCGGGGTGAGCGCTGCGATCTACAACAAGTATTACGTCGACCTCAAGTACGTCGACGCCTTCGGCAAAACCACTGACTGCGACGACGGCGCAAACGATGGTTCGACCCCTAACGCCCTTGACGGTACACAGCGCTACACCTGCTACGCGGGCGGTCTGGCTTCGGCCTCCGGTTCCGGTGCCACCGAGGATCGGGGTGCGCTTTACCTGACCCTGAAAACCACCTTTTGATTCACCCAGCCTCGCGAAAGCAGGAGAACACCAAGATGAAATTCGCCTATACCCTGATGGCCGCTTCCCTGGCCATGGCCCTCGCCGGGCCAACCCACGCTGCTGTCGATGCCTCGGAAGCGGCGAAACTGGGTGCTCAGTTGACCCAGGTCGGCGCTGAAAAAGCCGGTAATGCCGACGGTTCCATTCCTGCCTATCAGGGTGGCTTGACTACCCCGCCGGCCAGCTTCAAGACGGGCGACAAATCGCGCCCCGATCCGTTCGCTTCTGAAAAGCCAGTGGTGGTGATCGATGGCAAGAACGTGGATCAATACAAGGGCCAGTTGACCGCAGTGACCGCCGAACTGGTCAAGCGTTATCCGAGCTTCCGTGTCGAGGTGTTCCCGACCCACCGCACGGCCGCGTTGCCTAAAGGCGTGCTGGACAACACAGTAAAAAATGCCACTGCGGCGCGCTCCACCGAAGGCGGCAACTCAATCGAAAATGCGCTGCCAGGCATTCCATTTCCGATCCCGAAGACAGGCGCTGAAGCCATCTGGAACCACTTGCTGCGCTACCAGGGCGTCAATCTCCAGGTCAAGTATGACAACTGGAACGTCGACTCCGCGGGTGTTGCCAGTCTGGCCACGACCGGTATCGCGCAGATCAACTACGCCGCCTATGACGACCTGTCCAAACAGCTGGCGGCCGCGGACACTTATTACCAGACCAAATTGACCTTCACCGGCCCGGCCCGTCGTGCCGGTGAGGCTGTGATGCTGCGCGACTCGGTCAACCCGCTGGTGCAACCGCGCCGTGGCTGGCAATACCTGCCGGGGCAACGCCGCGTGAAACTGGCACCGAGCCTGGCCTACGACACGCCTAACCCGGGCAGCGCCGGGGCCTCAACGTGGGACGACTCCTTTGTGTTCAACGGTGCGCTGGATCGCTTTGACTGGAAACTGGTGGGCAAACAGGAAGTGATCGTTCCGTACAACACTTACCGTGTGACGTACCAGAGCGATTTGAAACCGGTAATGACCCCCAACCATTTGGCCCCCGAGTTCGTTCGTTGGGAAAAACATCGGGTGTGGGTGGTCGAGGCGACGCTCAAACCGGGGGCACGGCACATTTACGCCAAGCGCCGCTTCTATCTGGATGAAGACACTTGGGTCGCTCTGGCATCCGACCAATACGATGCCAACGGCCAGCTTTACCGCGGCGTCTACAGCTTCCTTAGCCAAAGCTACGACCAACAGGTGCCGGATGCCTCGCCTTATCTGATTTACGACCTGGTCGGCGGCACCTACAGCGCCGTCGGCTTCCCAGGCCCATACGGCGGTATCAAGTACAGCGAGGCACTGAGCAAGACCCAATGGGCACCGGAATCGCTGGCAGGTGCCGGTATCCGTTAACACCTTCGTCGCTACTGCCGATTGTTGATCGAGCAGTTTTTGCGCCGGGAGGTACGTACGTACCTCCCGGCGCCTTTTTGCCAAGAGGGCGCAACATGGGCTCCTGTAACAAGAAGATCGCGCCACTGGTGCTGGGAATGCTGCTGGGGTTGCTGCAGGGCGGCGCGCAGGCATCGATCTACGTGGACGTGCTGGATCTGCCGGCCCAGACGAGTGCACTGGCAGCGAGCAGCCCCTTGCTGGGTGTTGCCCAGGCGGGGCATCGTCTGGTCACAGTAGGGCAGCGCGGCCACATTCTTTATTCCGATGACGCCGGACAGCACTGGCAGCAGGCCGCCGTACCGGTCAGCTCGGATCTCACGGCGGTGAGTTTTCCGACCGCCACTCAAGGCTGGGCGGTGGGCAACGATGGCGTGGTGGTGCACAGCAGCGATACCGGCGCCTCCTGGACCCGGCAACTCGATGGTCGCCAGATCGGCGAGTTGATGTTCAAGCATTACACCGCGCTGGCGGAGGCTGAACCGGACAACGAACAATGGGCCGTGTTGGCTGCCGACGGTCAACGTTGGATTGAGGAGGGCGCCGACAAACCGTTTCTCGACGTCTGGTTTGCCAACGACAAACTCGGTTATGCGGTCGGGGTTTTCAACCTGATTTTGCGTACCGAGGATGGCGGCCAGCACTGGGTCCCGTTCCAGGATCGCACCGACAACCCGCAAGGGTTTCACCTCAACGCCATCACCTCCACGGGCGATGCGCTCTACATCGCCGGCGAGCAAGGCCTGTTGCTCAAATGGGATGACAACGCCCAACGTTTCGCGGCCGTGCCGACACCCTATCAAGGCAGTTTTTTCGGTGTAGTGGGCCAACCTGGCGAAGTACTCACCTATGGCCTGCGCGGGCATGTGTTTCGCAGCACCGATGGCGGACTGAGCTGGGCCCGGCTCGATAGCGGCCTACAGGTCAGCGTCACCGCTGCCACGCTGGATGCCGATGGCCATTTCCGCCTGTTCACCCAGGCCGGGCACATGCTCATGAGCCGAGGCGGCAATGCCGCGCTGCAATTGATGCCGCAGGCCGGGCAAACGCCGGTCGCCGGTGCAGCATTGGCCGGCAATGGTGCGCTGGTGCTGGTCGGCGGCCACGGTGTGCGTACGCTGTCCGTCGAATAATTATAAGAATCAGAGTGAGTACCCAGACATGGGCAATTTGAAGCAAGACACCATGCCGGTGATCCGCGAACTGCCGGACTTCGACCGGCACTCCGGCAATCTGCTGGAACGACTGGTATTCAACCATCGCCCGCTGTTCATGCTGCTCATGGCGCTGGCCACCGTGGTGCTGGGCTTCATGGCTGTGACACGCCTGGAGCTGCGCCCCAGCTTCGAAAAAATGATTCCGCAGAGCCAGCCCTACATCCAGAACTACCTGGAGAACCGCCAGTCGCTGCGAGGTTTGGGCAACACGGTGCGCGTGGTGGTGGAGAACACCCAGGGCGATATTTTCGATCCGGACTACCTGACGGTTCTCAAGCAGGTCAATGACGAACTGTTCCTCATGCAGGGCGTCGATCGCGCCTGGATGAAATCGCTGTGGAGTTCGGCCGTGCGCTGGACCGAAGTCACCGAGCAAGGCTTCCAAGGCGGCGCGGTGATGCCGGACAGCTATAAGGGCTCGCCATCGGACATCGAACAACTGCGGCAGAACATCAGCCGTGCCGGCATCGTCGGCAGCCTGGTGGCCAGTGATTTCAAGTCGAGCATGCTGATCGTGCCGCTGCTGGACAAAACCTCGGCCACCGGCCAGAGCATCAATTACCACCAGTTTTCCCGCCTGCTCGAAGAGCGCTTGCGTGACAAATTCGAGTTCGCCAACGGCGCCGTACACAAGGCCGGGGAGGAGGGTACGGGTCAGTACAAGGTCCGGGTGATCGGTTTCGCCAAGTTGATGGGCGACCTGATCGATGGCTTGATTCAGGTGATGATGTTCTTCGGCCTCGCGGTCATCACCTCGTTGCTGATCATCTACGCCTACACCCGTTGCGTGCGCAGCACCCTGTTGGTGGTCGGCTGCTCGTTGATCGCGGTGGTCTGGCAACTGGGTATTGTTGCCTGGCTGGGTTATGCCATCGATCCGTACTCGGTGCTGGTGCCGTTCCTGATTTTCGCCATCGGTGTGTCCCACGCGGCGCAGAAGATGAACGGCATCATGCAGGACATCGCTCGTGGCACGCACAAATTGATCGCCGCGCGCTACACCTTCCGCCGTTTGTTTATCGCTGGCGTCACCGCACTGTTGGCCGACGCCGTAGGCTTCGCCGTGCTGATGCTGATCGATATTCCGGTGATCCAGGACCTGGCGATCACTGCCAGCATCGGTGTCGCGGTGCTGATCTTCACTTCGCTGTTGCTGATGCCCGTAGCGCTGTCCTACATCGGCGTCGGGCGCAAGGCTGCCGAGCGTGCGCTGAAAATCGACAACCGCGCCGAACACCACAAAGGCTTCGGCAAACTGTGGGATTTGCTCGACCGTTTCACCACGCGAAAATGGGCCACCGGGACCGTGCTGGTGGCGCTGATGCTGGGTGTCGGTGGATTCGTGGTCAGCCTGCAACTGAAAATCGGTGACCTCGACAGCGGTGCCCCGGAGCTGCGCGCGGACTCGCGCTACAACCGCGACAACGCCTACATCACCAGCCATTACGCGCTGTCCAGTGATCAGTTCGCGGTGATGATCAAGACCTCGCCGGAAGGCTGCCTGAACTACAAGACCCTGGTGCTGGCCGACCGACTGGCCTGGAAGCTGCAACAGCATCCGGGCGTGCAGACCACCGTGTCACTGGTCAACGCCGTGCGCCAGATTACCGCGGGCACCTACGAAGGCAACCCCAAGCTGAACAACATCCAGCGCAATCAGGACGTGCTGAACTACGCCGCACAACAGGCCTCGGTCAATGCTCCGGAGCTGTTCAACACCGATTGTTCGCTGATGCCGGTGATCGCTTACCTCAAGGATCACAAGGCCGAAACCCTCGACGCGGTGGTGGCGATTGCCGACCAGTTCGCCAAGGAAAACAGCAGTGACGATCGCCAGTTCCTGCTGGCCGCCGGCAACGCCGGAATTGAAGCCGCGACCAATATCGTGGTGCGCGAGGCCAACCGCACCATGCTGCTGTACGTCTATCTGGCGGTGACGCTGTTCTGCCTGATCACCTTCCGCAGCTGGCGCGCCACGCTGGTGGCGCTATTGCCGCTGGTGCTGACCTCGATTCTTTGCGAAGCCTTGATGGTGGTCATGGGCATCGGCGTGAAGGTCGCGACCCTGCCGGTGATCGCCTTGGGCGTGGGGATCGGCGTCGACTACGCCTTGTACTTGCTCAGCGTACAGCTGCAGTACCAACGCCAGGGTTTGTCGCTATCGGAGGCCTACCGTAATGCAGTGGCATTTACCGGGCGGGTGGTTGGGCTCGTCGGTATTACCTTGGCGGCCGGGGTCATCTGCTGGACGTGGTCGCCCATCAAGTTCCAAGCCGACATGGGCATCCTGCTGACCTTCATGTTCCTGTGGAACATGCTCGGGGCGCTGATCCTGATTCCGGCGCTGTCGTACTTCCTTCTGAACGGTGAACGACGCAGCAAAGAAACGGTTGTCCCGCAAGGTCAAGCCGCAGCCTTCTCTGTCGATACTGGCGAATCCTGAATGTGTAATGTCCAATCTCCAAGCGAGCGATTTCATCATGGCTGACTACAAAGCACCCCTGCGCGATATGCGCTTCGTCCTCAATGAAGTTTTTGAGGTCGCCAAACTCTGGGCCGAGTTGCCTGCAATGGCTGAGACCGTTGATGCGGAAACTGTCGAAGCCATTCTCGAAGAAGCCGGCAAGGTCACCAGCAAAAGCATCGCGCCTTTGAGCCGCGCGGCTGACGAAGAAGGTTGCCACTGGGCGGACGGTGCCGTCACGACTCCGGCAGGTTTCCCACAGGCTTATCAGACTTATGCTGAAGGCGGCTGGGTCGGCGTCGGTGGCGATCCAGCCTACGGCGGCATGGGCATGCCCAAGGCGGTTTCGGCTCAAGTCGAAGAGATGGTCAACTCGGCCAGCCTGTCGTTCGGTCTGTATCCGATGCTGACCGCAGGCGCTTGTCTGTCGATCAACGCCCACGCCAGCGAAGAACTGAAGGCTGCCTACCTGCCGAATATGTACGCCGGTGTCTGGGCTGGTTCCATGTGCCTGACCGAGCCGCACGCCGGCACCGACCTGGGCATCATCCGCACCAAGGCCGAACCTCAGGCCGACGGTTCCTATAAGGTCAGCGGCACCAAGATCTTCATCACCGGCGGCGAGCACGACCTGACCGAAAACATCATTCACCTGGTGCTGGCCAAACTGCCGGACGCGCCAGCGGGGCCGAAAGGGATTTCGCTGTTCCTGGTGCCGAAGTTCATGGTCAATGCCGATGGCAGCCTGGGTGCGCGTAACCCGGCCAACTGCGGTTCGATCGAACACAAGATGGGTATCCAGGCGTCCGCGACCTGCGTGATGAACTTCGACGAAGCTGTGGGTTACCTGGTCAGCGAGCCGAACAAAGGCCTGGCGGCGATGTTCACCATGATGAACTACGAGCGTTTGGGTGTCGGTATCCAGGGCCTGGCCACCGGCGAGCGCTCGTATCAGAACGCTGTTGAATACGCTCGCGATCGTCTGCAAAGCCGTTCACCGACCGGCGCGCAGAACAAGGACAAAGTGGCTGACCCGATCATCGTCCACCCGGACGTGCGTCGCATGCTGCTGACCATGAAAGCCTCGAACGAAGGCGGTCGTGCCTTCTCGACTTACGTGGCCATGCAGCTGGACACCGCCAAGTTCAGCGAAGACGCCACCACCCGCAAACGCGCGGAAGATCTGGTGGCCTTGCTGACGCCAGTGGCCAAGGCGTTCCTGACCGACCTGGGGCTGGAAACCACCGTGCACGGCCAGCAAGTGTTCGGCGGTCACGGTTACATTCGTGAGTGGGGCCAGGAACAACTGGTGCGCGACGTGCGCATCACCCAGATCTACGAAGGCACCAACGGCATCCAGGCGCTGGACCTGGTGGGGCGCAAGATCGTCGGCAGCGGCGGGGCGTTCTACAACCTGTTTGCCGACGAGATTCGTCACTTCACCGCCACCGCCAGCGCTGATCTGGCGGAGTTCACCAAGCCGCTGAATGACGCCGTCACCACCCTCGACGAACTGACTGCATGGCTGCTGGATCGGGCCAAATCCAACCCGAATGAAATCGGCGCGGCGTCGGTCGAGTACCTGCAGACTTTCGGTTACGTCGCTTACGCCTACATGTGGGCACTGATGGCCAAGGCGGCCCTGGGCAAGGAAACCCAGGACGATTTCTACGCGAGCAAACTGGGCACTGCGCGGTTCTATTTCGCTCGCCTGCTGCCGCGGATTCACTCGTTGAGCGCTTCTGTGAAGGCCGGTAGCGAAAGCCTGTACATCCTAAATGCCGATCAGTTTTGATGCGGCACGTATCACGCCATCTGAATATCAAGGAATTACCATGAACGTTTTAATCGTGCATGCCCATCCCGAGCCAAAATCCTTTACCGCTGCGCTGCGCGACCAGGCCGTTGAGACCTTGCAGGCCCAAGGGCATCAGGTACGGGTATCCGACCTTTACCAGATGGACTGGAACCCGGTGGCCAGTGCCGAGGATTTCTCCATCAGAGAGAATCCCGAGTATCTGGTTTACGCGCTCGAACAGCGACGGAACAGCAAAGAACAAACCCTCGCCGCTGATATACAGCAGGAGCTTGATAAGTTGTTATGGGCAGACCTGCTGATCCTCAATTTTCCGATTTACTGGTTCTCGACACCGGCCATTCTCAAAGGCTGGATAGATCGGGTATTGGTGTCCGGCATCTGCTATGGCGGTAAACGGTTCTACGACCAGGGAGGCCTGAGCGGCAAAAAAGCTCTGGTATCCGTGACACTGGGCGGGCGGGAACATATGTTCGGTGAGGGCGCGATCCATGGTTCGCTGGAAGACATGTTGCGCCCGCTCTTGCGAGGGACTCTGGCATATGTCGGGCTGGAGGTGCTGAGGCCTTTTATCAGTTGGCATGTGCCGTACATCAGTGCTGAGGCTCGACAAGATTTTTTGCTCAGCTATCGCCAGCGCCTGGAGAACATCGATGCGGATGAGTCGATTGAGTACCCGCGCTTGAGTCAATTCGATGATCGGCTTTATCCCATCAAACCTATTTCCGTAAAACCGGACACTGACAGGCAAGTCTGAACTAAGCTTTTCCGTGTGCTTGCGGATGCAGGGTCTTGGCCATCCTGGCACGGTTGAAGTCCGGGATGGAGCCGCTGGAACAAGTCAGACGAAAACAACGTGTGAAGCACCGACCCTGCTGGGAATCCGCGATTGGGTCAGACGCCTTACGGTTCATTCCTTCGCACGCTCAGCGCTCATCTTCAACTCCGTTGCGGCGCTCGCATTCACTCTTTTCACCGGCCCGCGCTATGCCGCAACCGAAGCAATGGCACCCCCGGAGTCACCGCAACGTGAGCAACTGACCCTCTCGACCGATAGCGCAATGAAACCGTGGACTGGCGATCTCGACGGGATGCTCGATCGCAGGCCTTCACCAATGATTTCATTGCACGTCACGGTCAGGGAACCGCCATCGGGAACATGATCCTGACGCGTTTCTTTAGAAGCGAAAAATATGTAAAGGCGTCTGTCTCCGAGTCCGAACGCAAGAAATTTATCGCATTGGTTCAGTACTTTCAGCGGTACGGGGACAAATATGACGTGGACTGGTTGCTGATGGTCGCCCAGGGATGCCAAGAATCCCAACTGAATCAGGCAGCCAAGAGCAAGGTGGGGGCCATTGGCGTCATGCAAGTCATGCCCGCCACCGGCAAGGAACTCGGGGTCGGCAACATTGCTGAAGTCGAGCCAAACATTAACGCCGGGATCAAGTACATGCGTTGGATGATCGACCAGTATTATGGCAAGGACCCATGACCAACCTGGACAAGGCCTTGTTCGCATTCGCCTCTTACAATGCAGGTGCGGGCAAGGATCTCGAAACTTCGCAAAGAAGCCGCCCTTCGTGGACTGGATCCAAACGTCTGGTTTCACAATGTTGAGTACGTGGCCGCCGAGAAGATCGGTGCGGAGACGGTTACCTACGTCAGCAATATCTACAAGTACTACATAGCCTATCAGTGGATCATTCAAGCCAACGCGGCGAAAGCCGAGGCTGCGCAGACATTGAAAGACCAGAGCAAAGAGGCGCCTTGATACTGCGAACCATTATCGAGGGTATGCGCCAACCGCACGCTATGCGCAAGTCTATACGTCGACACTACATTCTGTTCGTTCGTGGTTGAATTTGTTGTCGGGGTATAATTCCCATTCCCGTGCGAGCTGGGCTGCCCTCCATCCTTTGCTTGTTTTGCAAATTATCCTCTTCTTTTTGGTCGTGACAGGACGCACCACCAAGACAGATGGTAGCGGCAAGTACAAATATAGGACTCAAATGCTTGATCATCGAATTCTCCACGCTTGGGAAGATCGAGTAGATTCTCTCCATGTAATCGCATCAGGTAAGAGCTTAGTCAAAGCTAGGGGATACTTGTAGATTTGCTGCCCAATAGTCGGACCAAGCTGATTTTGTCTAAATTGCCTTAATGACTGGGTGATTGCTTTTGGCCGGTAAATGCCGGCCACCAACGTCCGCTTCTGGCCGATTGTTGCCCATCCCAAAGGGCGACAATCGACCCATAGCTGCCAGTCATGCTCGAAGCAGCAGCCCGAGGTAAACATCATTCGGAAAACTCGCGCATGGGTATGCCAGTTCACGGCAATTACCTATGCGCGAGTTGAAAGGTGCAATTGCTTCAGCATTTTCAATCAACAGGATTGAGTACCGCACGCAAAAGCGCTTGCGCCTCGCTGGTGACGCCTTTGCTGATTAGCTTCTCTGGCAAGCTGGAGTGATCAAGGAAAAGATCACGCAGACGATTCAAAGGAGCTGGCACACCGTGATAAAGACGCCCAAGGAACCGAGCGAACGCCGTAGTCTGATTGGTGTAGTTAACGCGTTGGTCGTCATACCGTCGCAGCCCGATCTCCAGCGCCTTGGGGTCGCTGAGGTCGCGGCCTCGCAGATACTTCGCAAGGAAATAACCGTCTTCAATTGCCATTCCGGCACCGTACGCAGCGTAAGGAGACGTCGGATGAGCGGCATCGCCCATGATTGTCACGCGCCCATTTGACCATTGCTTGAGTGGATCTCGATACTTCACTACCCAGCGAAACAGATTATGCGAGGTATCCGTAGCCTCAAGGATCTGCGGCACAGGGTAGGAAAATCCGTTAATGCGTTCACGTACGTAGGCAGCAGGATCTGTCGGCTCAACCTGGTTCTCTTCGCATTTTTCGACGAACCACCATTCAAAGCAGTCCTTGTCCTTGTATCGAAGCGGTGCGTAGCCCATCTGATAGGCGTGGTTGTGCTGGATGACGATTTTTTTGCGCTCAGGCCCCTGAAGTTCGCACCAGCCCAGCCAGACTGCGATGCCAAGGTGCTTGAGTTCTGAGGCTCCCCACAACTGCTCGCGCACTTTTGACTGTACACCGTCAGCGCCAATCACAAGATCCGCGTCGTAAGTCCGTCCTTCTGCAAAGTGAACAGTCACGCCCTCGGCATGTTCCTCGTAATGGCTGAAGGTGTGGTTGGGTACGACCATGTCTGCCGGGGCCGCCGCAAGCAGACGCTCATAAAGTTCGGAACGCATCATTCCGGATTGCCAACCGGTTACGCCGGCCTGTTTCAACAAGTCCATATCAATGTCAAAGTTGACCCTTACTCGTCCATCGTAACGGCGAAACTCTGGAAGGCCAGCAGCAAAAATATCATCCACCTGTACACCCAAACCGCGCAGGATGACGATGCCGGTGGCATTAAGAATAATTGCGCCACCCAGAGGTCGCAGTTCGGGATGACGCTCGAAGACCTTCACCGAAAAACCTGCCTGGTGCAACGCCACACCCGCAGCGATACCGCCAGGACCGGCGCCGATTACAGCCACGCGCTTGCCTTTGATGCCTAAGCTGGTCGGTGCACTGACGTTGGATTCATTCATCTTGGAATATCTCGCTTTTGTTTTTATCTGTGCGCTGCTGTTGCGAGCGATAACGCATTGCGAGATACCTTAGCGACCCTCGTATTGGCAGCGCCAATCGCATACTTCGCTATCAGGCATCGTAAAATGCCATGCCAGGTATCTAGATTTATCGTTTGTCTTATGAACACGAAGCCAATGGTTCTGGATTTGAGGCGATATCTTTTTTCCATTCCTGGCTTGATACCCGCCTTCCGGACTGACTGCTTCTGGCCGATTGCCGCCTGTTACGATGGACAGCAACCGACACAAAGCTGACGGTTACGAAAGTCAGAAATCGACCCAGGCTGTGTGAAAACGTCCTAAATACTGTCGGGAGTTTCTTGCATTGGCACTGGGAGGTCTCAGCGGTGCCCGGCAGCAGCGTGCCGAGAGGGGCGGAGCGGGAAAGGGCAACCATCGACGGCGCTGGAGCCATCGGCGACGAATCACCTGCAGAAGCCGAAGCGGCCTGCTATCGATAGTTCGACTATTCTTCCATGGCGGGCGAAACCCACCCCAAAAAGCCAGCGCAATTCCCGGGGCGGTTCCTGATGAAAAGCTGCGACGTAGAAACCAATGTCCGTAGTAGCTACGGATTACCTAGGCGCGCCAGCGACGATTGGTAAAGCTCAGTTGATGAGGTTGCGCGATGCATCGCATGGTGAGACACGTTCTCTCAGCAACGGCCGTCGCAGCGGCGCTCGCTGGCTGCGCCTCTCAGCCTCCGCCGACGGCGAGCCTTGACTACAAGAGCAGCGCCGTGACACGTAGCGATGGTGGCTTGCGCGTGTCGACCGCCGTACTCTCGGCCGCCGAAAGCGAGGCGGTCTACGGCGTGCCTCTGGCGAATAGATCGATACAGCCGGTCTGGGTCGAAGTCAAAAATCAGGAAGACCGCGCCTACTATCTGCTTTCGCCGGGCCTCGATCCAAATTTCTTCCCCGCATCCGAGGCGGCCGAAGCATTTTTCTCAGGGGCCCCGCAGGACGAGCGGACCGCGCTCGACCGGCACTTTCGTCGGCTGGCCTTTCGCAACCCTGTCGCACCTGGCGCGACAACCTCGGGCTTCGTGTTAACCAATCTCGACGAGGGGTTCAAGTTCGTTAACCTCGATCTGGTGGCAGACGGGCGGTCGAGGCATTTCTCTGTCCTGGCCATCGTTCCGGGCCTGCGCACCGATTACCACATCAGTGAAGTGTTCAGGCAGGGCATCTATCCGCCCCAGGACATTGTGAACTACACGGATGACGCCAGCTTCCAGGCGGCGCTGGAGGCTCTGCCGTGCTGCGTCACCAACGAGGAGGGTTCCAGGAACGGCGATCCGCTGAACCTCGTGGTCGTCGGCGGGCTCGATGATGCCTTTCCCGCATTCGCACGTCGCGGCTGGCGTGGGACCGAGGAGAAGTGGTCGGGGTCGATCATGAAGGTGGTCAATTCGGCGCTTTCCGGCGAGCGCTATCCCTATGCGCCGGTGAGCGATCTCTATCTGTTCGGGCGGGCTCAGGACCTTGCCTTGCAGAAGGCGCGTGACAACGTCCACCAGCGCAATCACCTGAGGCTGTGGCTGAGTCCGATGCAATACCACGGCAAGCAGGTGTGGGTCGGACAGATCAGCCGTGATATCGGCAGCCGGATGACCGTGCATACCGCGACGCTGACCACGCACAAGATCGACCCTGACGTCGACGAAGCGCGCAGTGCGCTGACACAGGATATGGCGTATTCGGTGACGCTGGCCAAATTCGGTTTTGTGAAGGGGGTAGGGGCCGCGCCCCAGAGCGCGCCGCGCGAGAACCTGACGACCGATCCTTACTATACGGATGGGTTGCGCTGTGTCCTGGTATTCGATCAGACGCACACCTCCCTGGCGCAAATCGAATTCTTTCTATCACAGGGCATCTACGAGAATGGCGGACAACCACCGGGGCGGGTCAAGCCATGAGCCGCTTGCCATTCGCGCCTCGCGCCAGGGGTACTCTGCGATGTGCAATACGCTGCTTGTGCACCCTGAGTTGTGCAGCGACTCTTGCGCTCGTCGTTGCTTGTTCGACCTGGCAGGCGCCTGCCGATTTCAGTACCTCCGGATTGCGAGAACGTGCGCAGACGGCCACCCGTCACGAGATACGCGTCAGCGCCGCCGTGCTCAGTGCCGAAGACAGGCGGCAAATGCTGGGGGTCGAGTTGGACAAGACGCGCGTGCAGCCCGTGTGGGTCGAAGTTCAGAACCGGACTGCCGAGCCGCTCATGTTGCTGCGGCCGGGAACCGATCCCGATTATTTCTCGCCACTCGAAGTCGCCTGGTCCATGCACGGGATATTCGCCCCGGCAGCAAACGCGCGCATCAATGCACACCTGGACCAACTCGGGTTCAAGAATCCCGTCCTGCCAGGCGAAACGAAAGCGGGCTTGCTGTTCATCAACCCGGAGCGCGCTACGCGGCTGCTGAATATCGATCTGCTGCAGAGAAAGACGCTGATCCCGTTCTCTCTCTTCTTGCGGGTGCCGGACGATGCCGGGGAAAAATGGTTTGCCGAAGGCTTGTTCCAGCCTCACGGTTCCGAGATCAAGGACTATGACGATCTGGCCGCGTTGCGTGCCGCGCTGGAGCGCCTTCCCTGCTGCGCCGCTGACGCGAACGGCGGGGCGAACGGCGATCCGTTCAATGCGATTCTCGTCGGCGAGTTCGCCGATATCGCCACCGCCTTTGTGCGTCGCGGCTACCGGCGTTCCACGCACCCCGCGGATGCGCTGGAGCGTGCATTCGGCCGCATGCCCGATGCCGTGGTGCGCAAGCAATCGCAAGCCGGAGCGCCGGCGACCTGGGTGCGTGTGTGGATCACGCCAATGCGCTTCGACGGTCACTCCGTCTATCTCGCGCAGGTCGCACGACCTACCGGCGGACGCTTTGCACCGCGCGAGGCGCAAAACCTTGTCTTGCATGAAGACGTCGATGAGGCGAGGAATTTCCTGATCCAGGACATGATGTATTCGGCCGGCCTGGACAAGCTCGGGTTCGTCACCGGCGTCGGTCCCGTATCCCAGGCACAACCGCGAACGACGTTCAGCGGAGCCCATTACTTCAGCGACGGTCTGCGTGCGGTCATGTTCTTTGCGACGCGGCCGCTCAGCCTGTCGCAGGTGCAGATGCTCGATTGGGAACCGTATCTGGACTGGCGCCAATCGCCTGCACGCAAGGAGATCGACGATGCCCGCAAGTAACCTGTTCGGCCGGCAGGATGACTCGGCCGGCTGTTTGCGCGGTGTCCACCCGTTGCTGCGCAGCGCTGGCATGGCATGGCTGATGATCGCTGGCTGCCATGCACTCACCGCCTGCGCACCCGCGCCGCTGATGGCCTACTCGCCGGACACACCGCCGCTGGTGCTGGTCCCTGCGTCGCAGGCCGGCGTGCAGGACAAGCGGGGGCGCTTTCGCGAGATTTTTTGCTCGATCCTCAATACGCGAGGAAGCGAGATTCCCGATAGCCGCCCTTGCGAGGAGGCACTGACACGCGTCGGCAGCGAACCTGCTGGCACTGGCAAACCCGTCGAACTCGGTCAATCGAAACGCCGTCTGATCGGCGCTGTGGTGGCCGGCGTCGGCTACGAATGCTTCGAGCAATGGCTGCAAGCGCCCGGCAGCGTAGGGATTCATCTGCGTCAGTTCGGCTATGACCTGGTGCAGATGAAGGTCGACGCCTTATCGAGTTCCGCAAAGAACGCTCGGCAAATACGCGACGCGATCATGGCGATGCCAGCCGAAGCCGGACCGCCGCGCCTCGTCCTGATCGGTTATTCGAAGGGCGCGCCCGACATTCTCGAAGCGATGGTCAATTACCCGGAAATCCGCGGCCGCGTAGCGGCAGTGGTCAGCGCAGCCGGCTCGGTCGGCGGCTCGGCACTGGCCAACGATGCCGAGCAGTACCAGGCGGACCTGTTGCGACACTTTCCCGGTGCGACCTGCGATTCGGGCGACGGTGGCGCGATCGACAGCCTGCGACCGGCAACGCGCAAGAACTGGCTGGCGCAGCACCGGCTGCCGTCCGAACTGAACTACTATTCGCTCGTTACCTTTCCGCAGCCGGATCACATCTCGGCCATACTGAAATCGAGTTACAACAAGCTGGCGAGCATCGATGCGCGCAACGACAGCCAGGTGATCTTCTACGATCAGATAGTCCCTGGTAGCCGCCTGATGGGCTATATCAACGCCGATCATTGGGCCCTGGCAGTGCCGATCGCCCGAACGCATTCGACCCTGGGTTCTCTATTGGTGACACAGAATGCCTATCCGCGCGAGGCGCTGGCGGAGGCGATGCTGCGCTTCGTCGAAGAGGATCTGGCGGCATCTGAGCATTTGAACATTAAGTAAATACCACCAATGTCTGTGCGACATCATTGCCCTTTGTAACGTCGATGAGAAAAGTAACCCCCGTTTGAAAATGTTTTCGAACAGCTGACCCTAAGGCATCATCTGCAAGTCTCTTGGAGAGAGTTTTTGGCCAAGTGGCATCAGGAAGTACTGTACCCGTTACCACTAGCATAAGAACGCCGCTTGCTGTTGAGTGGTCAGCAGTACAGCTAATGGGTAACCTTCCGGGCATCCATAAGCAGTGCTTCGCGGCAGTTACTAGCTGACAACCTGTAGATCCATATCTTGCGCAGATCTGGAATGTGTTGGCCTTCCTCGCCGCCGATCCTGGTAGGAGTTCCATGACTGAGCACGCAAGTTACCACCACGTTAGTGAAGTGCCCGGCCTCGTGCTGGGCTCGGCGCGCCTGACGGATGCCGGTTTCGATCGCCATTACCACCTCGACTTCCACGTTGGCTTCGTGACCGAAGGCATCCAGCGTCATCGATCCAAAGGCGAGTCGTTTCTGCTGGGGCCGGGCAATATTGCCCTGATGCCGCCGGGCGAAATCCACGACGGAGTGGCCGAAGGCGGCGGCGCCTACACGCTCAAGACATTCCGTTTGTCCCAGGCGCTGGTCGCGACCCTCGCAGAGGACATCAGTGGTCGGCCCAGTGAGCTGGAGCTGGCCGGCATGTTGCTCGAAAACACCGGGCTTGCCGGCCACCTGCGCGGCTTGCACGAGGCCATGCAGCAGGCCATCGGCCCTGGCGGTCTCGCGGTGCAGGCGCAATGGCTGACCCTTGTCGAGTGTCTGTTGCGTCAGTCGCGGGTGATCGTGCCCGAGGTGATTTCTGGAGCGCTCTCGGCCCTGCAATGGTCACGCCTCAGGGACTATTGTTTCAGTCACATCGATCAGCGTATTACCCTGGATGACCTCGCCGGTCTTTGCGGGCTGGGCCGGTTTTCGTTCCTCAAGCAGTTCAAACGGACCATCGGCATGACACCGCACGCATGGCTGCTGCGACTGCGTCTTGAACAAGCCTGTGGCCTGCTGTCGCGCAGCGAACTGCCGATCATCGATGTCGCCCATGCGGTCGGGTTCTACGATCAAAGCCACTTCAATCGTGCGTTTCGACACGCATTCGGCGTCGCGCCTTCACGCTACAGACATTGAGTGTCGACATTTCACCGGCCGGCAATTTTTTACAAGCCTGGGTACCGTCCCTCACCCTAGGATGCGCAAAACCGGACGACTCTTCTTCGCCCGTGCAGCCGAGGACAGGTAGATGAACGCTGAATCAAACCAACCGCCCGCATTGAGTTTTGCCAGCGACAACATCGCGGGAGCTTCGCCGGAAGTGGCGCAGGCCATGATCAGGCACAGCACCGGCCAGGCGAGTGCGTATGGCGCGGACGAACTCTCCCTGCAGGTCAAGCTCAAGCTCAGCGAGATATTCGAGCGCGACGTGGAGGTCTTTCTCGTCCCTACCGGCACCGCCGCCAACAGCCTGTGCCTGAGTGCGATGACGCCACCCTGGGGCAACATCTATTGCCATCCCGCCAGCCATATCAACAACGATGAATGCGGCGCCCCGGAGTTCTTTTCCAACGGCGCAAAGCTGATGACCATCGACGGCCCCTCGGCCAAGCTGGATGTAACCCGCCTGCGCGAACGGACAGGTGAAAAGGTCGGTGACGTGCACACCACCCAACCTGCCTGCGTCAGCATTACCCAGGCCACTGAAGTCGGCAGCCTCTACAACCTGGACGAAATCGCCGCCATCGGTGAGGTGTGTAAGGCAAGCGCCCTGGGATTCCACATGGACGGTTCCCGGTTTGCCAACGCGTTGGTTGCCCTGGACTGCTCCCCCGCGCAGATGACGTGGAAAGCCGGGGTGGATGCCTTGTCGTTCGGGGCTACCAAGAATGGTGCGCTGGCCGCCGAAGCAATCGTCCTGTTCAACCCAACGCTCGCCACCGAGATGAGCTTTCGCCGCAAGCGCTCCGGCCATCTGCTCTCCAAGATGCGTTTTCTGTCGGCGCAGATCGATGCGTACCTCACCGACGACCTCTGGCTACGTAACGCACGCCAGGCCAACACAGCCGCCCAGCGCCTGGCACGTGGGCTGGCGGGTCTGCGAGGCGTTGAAGTCATGGCCGGCGCCGAGGCCAACATCCTGTTTTGCAAGCTGGATTCGGCAATCATCGAAGCCCTGCTGAAGGCCGGGTTCGGGTTCTATCATGATCGCTGGGGACCAAACATCGTGCGCTTTGTCACCTCGTTCGCGACCACTGCCGAGGATGTCGATCATCTGCTGAATCAGGTCCGGCGAGTGATCGATACGCTGAGCGCGTAAGCGTTTGCCGCGCCGTTAGTGTGATCGCCTTCAGCAAGCATTTGTCCAAGGCGTTCACGCTGTTTGGCGCCGGGAACTAGCTCCCGGCCGATTGCTGCATACCACGAAGCAGCCATCGGGCCGGACTCAAATAGCAGTCAGCACAACGACTTCTGGTAATAGAGCCGGGTATGCCCCGGTGGATAGTCTGCCAGGCGTCCGAATTCGCAGTAGCCAAGTTTTTGATAGAAGCCGGGGGCCTGAAAGCTGAAGGTCTCCAACCAGATACCCGTGCAGTTCTTTTTCTGCGCGATTTCTTCGGCCATGCGCATTAGCCGTTCTCCGATACCCTGGCCACGCATTGACTCGGGAACGCTGACAAGATCGATGAGCAGCCATCGATAGGAGACCTTGCCGTACAGCCCACCAATAACTTCGTTACTGTCAGGGTCGCGTAGCAACAGGCAGGAAGTGCGAATGGAGGGCCGCAATGCGTGGCGGCACCCGTGGCCGAGCCCGTTCCGGGCTGATCTCGTGCAGCGGCAGGTTGCAGTGAAGGCACAGGCTGAAGGGTCGCGCACAACGCGCCAGGTCGAGGCGCTCGAACAATTCGCGGTCGCGCGTCAGCACGATGGGTCCATGCTGCACAGCGATCTCGGCGATCTCGGCGATCTCGCCATCTTCGAAGGCATTGTCGTAGAAGGTGTCGAAGCCGCTCATGCGCAGCAGCCGGGCCAGCCCGTCAAGGTGCGTGTCAGCGACGCGCAGCACCCGTAAAGGTTGCGCACGCACCTTGAGCAGCAGCTTTTATCCGCGATTTGCTGAATCGCTCGGGACGACAGGATTCAAGGGCAGGGGATACCTTGTCGTCGACTATTTCCTCGCTGGCAAGTCGGCCCACGATCGCCGCCAGCGTGACGCCAGGATGCATTGCGCAAACGTACACTGCGCCAATATCGGGCAGATAGCCGATGATGGGGATGCCATCGACAGGTATTGGCCTGAGTCCGACACAAGCCAACTCCGGTTCAATGGAAGTCATCCCATGCAGTTCGTCCTGGATGGCCCGGGCAGTTCGTAGGGCTATTTCCAAGGGCTGGTTTTGCAGGGCGTCTCCCAGATAATCTTCCGCCGCCAGCAACGCCCCATCGGGGCTTTGCCTGACTTCCATCTGCGGGCTGGAGATGATGCTCCTCACCAGATCGGGTTGGGTCTTGTAGCGAATGAATATGGCCGCAGAGGCCTCTATCGGCAGGAACATGTTCAACTTCTCGGCCAGCTTAGGAATGCCTGTTCCCGCAGCCAGCACGACAACATCAGCCTCGATGATGCCCGTTGAGGTTTCGACGCCCGTCACCCTGGCGTTCTGAATTGAAAAGCCAAGCACCCGCGTATGGGTAAAAACTTTCGCGCCATGCTTGCAGGCGCCTGCGATCAAGGCGTGAGTGGCTTGCACGGCGTCCAGCGCGCCTTCTTCGGCTGCGTGCAAGGCATGCTCAGGCGGATGCTTGAGGTTCGGCTCAAGAGCGAGGATCCGCGGGCGAGAGACCAGGCTTGCCGACGGCGTGTTGCCTGGGGCTTGCAGCATTTCATCCAGGTTCGCGCTGTAGGACAGCGAGCCTGTCCATTGTATGTTCAGATCCGGCAGCTCGGTTTGCAGGCGGTGATATTCCTGGATAGCGGCGCCACGCAATGGCGCAATCACATCGGGACCTCCATGGGAGGTGTTGATCCATGCGAATGAGCTTGCGGTTACGCCGGACGCGATACCTTCAGCCTCGACCAGGGTGACCTTCGCGCCTTTACCAGCCAGGTGATACGCCAGGGACGCGCCCACAATGCCTGCCCCGATGACGACCACTCGCTTGCCTGCGTTATTTTCCATGACAGCTTCCGTTCTGTTGGCCTGATTAAAGTACTGGATCCGGGCTAGTGCTCCAATGTCTTCGCCATGATGATGGTGCGCTCGGATTGGTGAAATTCGTCGCGGATTTTCTTGAAGCCAAGCGCAGCGTAAAAACCTTGCGCAGTGATTGAAGAGGGGACACGCAGGAGGCTGACGCCATCTTTTATGGCGATCGATTGAATCATCGCCATCAACTGTCTTCCGATGCCTTTCCCTTGCCAGGTTGGGTCGACAAACACGCTTCGGACGACGTCCTGATCAAGACTGGCTGTTGCAACGATATGACTGTCGGTTGTTGCTACAAGCACCTGACGCCGGGTCAAGAAATCAAGGATCGCCGATGGAGAAAAACTTAACGCCACTTGATCGATGATTGCGGATGAATAGTCCAGGGCATTGGACTCGCGAAGGGTGCCAATGATGATCCGACTGATTGCCAGGGCATCTGCGTTCGTTGCGTTTCGAATCAGGCAACTCATTCTGGTGGCTCCTTGCGTGTGATCCCCTGATCGTAAAGGGATGTGGCGTTACTGGCGAGGATGAAGGCCCCTGATGTATTGCGAACGCTGTGTTCCAGTCAGGCAGACCACCCACTGATAGCGCGCCCAACGATGGGCTGTTCACTACCTGCTTGATGCGTACAGCATCACGAGCACCCGCAATGATCAAGTGACGCCACCGCTTACATGCGGTGATGTTCCAACAAGAAGTCCACGAACAACCGCACCCGGGCCGGCATTGCCGAGCCACCTACGAACACCGCATGAATCGGCTCCTGGTCGCCGGGGTTCCAGGCTTCCAGCAGCGGTATCAGGTCACCGCGCTGCAGATCCTCGCTCACGCTGAACTCGCCGATACGCGCAATGCCGGCACCTACTCGCGCGAGTTGTGCCAGCGCTTCACCACTGCTGCATTCGATGTTGCCGCTGACCTTCAGGGAAAACTCCTTTCCATCGCGGATGAACGGCCAGTTGGGTTCGGCACGCCGGAAGTTGAAGCGCAGGCAGTTGTGCTGTAGCAGGTCTTCCGGTTCCTGGGGGATGCCGTGGCGCTGCAGATACTCGGGCGAGGCCACCACTACCTGGCCGGTGTCGCCGATCCTGCGCGCGGTCAGCGGGCTGTCGGGCAGATAACCAAAGCGGACTGCGACGTCGGCCTGGCCGCCGAGAATGTCGACCACTTCGTCGCCGAGGGTGAGGTCGACGACGATGTTCGGGTAACGGGCGCTGAATGCTGCAACCAAGGGAACGATGGCCAGCCGCCCATGGCCAAGGGCGGCACTGACCCGCAATCGCCCTCTGGGTACGCCCTGGTCGGCGATGGCTTCTTCGACCTCGTCCATGTCGGCCAGGATACGCCGGGCGCCGCGCAGGAATGCTTCGCCCTCGGCAGTGAACGTAATCGTTCGGGTGGTGCGCAACAGCAGGCGGGTGCCAAGACGTTGCTCAGTACGCGCGATGATCCGACTGACTGCCGAGGGTGTCAGGCCCAGTGCACGCGCGGCGGCCGACAGGCTGCCTTCCTGCGCCACGGTGGTGAACACGCTCATCTCACCTGACCTGCCGTTGAAATCCACTTGTGCCTCCTGCGCAAAGGTGATTGCCAAAAATGCTATCTACCGGCTGAAAAGACTGGATCGTAGCATTAGCGGCATAGATAAGGAGCCTTCCATGCGTATCAATCCACCACTTGTCGCGCTCGCCATCGGTGCCTTTGGCATCGGCGTAACAGAATTCGCCCCCATGGGCATGTTGCCGAGTATCGCTGCGGATCTGGGCGTTTCCATTCCCGCCGCAGGTTTGCTGGTCAGTGCTTATGCGCTGGGCGTATTGCTCGGCGCACCGCTGATGACCCTGACCACCGGCAGGATTCCCCGGCGCTATCTGCTGATCGGGCTCATGGCGATTTTCACCCTGGGTAATCTGATGTCAGCCCTGGCCACCGATTACTACAGCCTCATGGTCGCCAGGGTGGTGACCTCACTGAACCATGGTGCATTTTTTGGCGTTGGCTCCATCGTCGCCGCCAGCGTGGTCGCCCCAGAGAAACGTGCCGGGGCGGTTGCGGCGATGTTCATGGGCCTGACCCTGGCGACCATCGGCGGTGTGCCGCTGGCCGCCTGGTTTGGTGAACTGTTCGGTTGGCGCACCGCTTTCTGGGGAATTACCGGCCTCGGCGTGATGACCATGGCCGCATTGTGGTTCGCCCTGCCTAACCTGAAGACACCGCAAAGCGTCGGTGTAATGGCCGAAATTCGGGTACTGGGGCGTGGTCCGGTGCTGGGCGCATTGGCCCTGACCGTGGTCGGATCGAGCGCAATGTTTACCGTCTTCACCTACATTGCGCCAATCCTCAGTAGCGAGACCCACGCGTCCACCGCTTACATCACCGCCATGCTGGTGCTGTTCGGTGTGGGGTTGACGCTGGGCAACATGTGGGGCGGCAAGGCCGCCGACCGCTCGATAGATCGCACCCTGATCGTTTCGCTGAGTGTGCTGATTCTCGTCTTGCTGGCGTTCACCGTGCTGATGCGTTGGCCGCTGCCGGCCGCCGTTGCCATCCTGATATGGGGTATCGCCAGCTTCGCCCTGGTGCCGCCGCTACAGATGCGCGTCATGGAGGCTGCCAAGGACGCGCCCAATCTGGCCTCGGCGGTGAACATCGGTGCCTTCAACTTGGGCAACGCGATTGGTGCGGCGCTGGGTGGAGCGGTGATCAATACGGGTCTGGGTTATCCGGCGATTTCCCTGGCCGGAGCGGCAGTGGCGGGTCTGGGGCTGCTGATGGTGTTGGCTTTTGCTTGGCGTTCCAGAACGATTGCAGCTGCGGTGGTGAGAGGGGGGTGTTAGTCACCATTGATGAGTGACGACTAGCGGCCAGTTGTTGCCTGTCGCGAAGGAGTGCAAACGACCCAGTATAGATAGTCCGTCCCACTTTCATCGATACTGGTAACGGTTGGCAGGTAGCTGTCAGCGAGGGTGGAACATGCACCTGTAGACTACGAATAAAACGACCCAAACGCATGACGTTTGCAGCTTTAGTTCCGAGTCTACAGGTGCGCTTGCGCTCGATAACGAATACTCAGGGTTCGCCGTCGCACCGGCTCACTATATTGCCTTCGCTGAACGCAAGCATGCATGTCCCTAGCAGATATTTTATCGCTTGCGGAGGTTCACGTGACAGCGTCCTTGAGTCAGCACTTCACAGCCTATGTCGGCATTGATTGGGCAGATACCAAACATGATATTTGCCTACAGGCTGGGGATGACAATCATCGTCAGTTCGACTGTATTCCGCACCAGGTTGATCGCATTGATGAGTGGGCCAAGGCATTGCACCTGCGCTTCGGTGGCCCTATCGCTGTAGCTCTGGAGTTGGCCAAAGGGCCTATTGTGTCGGCTCTGCTGAAGTATGACTTTTTCGTGCTGTTCCCGATCAATCCCTCGACGCTTGCCAAATATCGCGTGGCGTTCAAGCCGAGTCGCGCCAAGGATGATCCCACCGATGCGGAGTTAGCACTCGATCTACTGCTTCGCCATCCTGAACGGTTCACCGCGCTCAGGCCGCAGAGTGTGGCCATGCGTTCGCTGCTTAGCCTGATCGAACAGCGCCGGGATCTGGTCAATGACAAGACGCGTTTTACCAACCGTTTATGCAACACCCTCAAGCAATATTACCCGCAGGCACTGGAATGGTTCGAGCAGCGAGACAACTCTGTTGTTTTGCGATTTCCTCACTCGCTGGCCGACACTCCTGTCAGCCAAACGGGCGCGTAAAGCCACGCTTGAGGCGTTCTTTTATGCCCACAACGGGCGTCGCGCCACATTGATCGAGGCGCGTTTGGCGTCAATTCGTGCGGCATCTGCGCTCACAGAAGATGCCGGCATTATCGAGCCTTGCCGCTTACACGCCCTCGCGTTGGTGGAGCAACTACGCACCGTCCTCACGGTGATCGATCGCTTCGATAAGGAAATCGAGCGGGTCGCTTCTGCACTACCGGATTACGCATTGTTTCGTGGCTTGCCGGGCGCAGGCCCGCATCTAGCGCCACGTTTACTCGCAGCCTTCGGAGAGCAACGTGAGCGTTTCCATGGCGCGGACGAGTTGCAAAAATACTCTGGCATTGCCCCGGTGACGGAACGGAGCGGTAAGAAGAGCTGGGTGCATTGGCGCTGGCAATGTCCAACATTTCTTCGTCAGACCTTCGTGGAATGGGCGGGGCAGACCATCAATAAATCCTTTTGGGCTGGGGCTTTCTACCGGCAGCAACGCGCCAAAGGGAGCACCTATCAAGCTGCTGTACGCGCACTCGCGTTTAAGTGGATTCGGATTCTATATCGGTGCTGGCAGACCAGGACGCTCTACGATGAAACGACCTATTTGAATGCCTTGAGGAAGCGCGGTTCACCGCTCCTGAAGAACCTCGATTTAGGTTGACTGACTTCCTCAGGGCGTGAAGCTGCCGGTCAGCATTGGCTAAAAATGGATGACTGCTGCTTGTCGTTGCGGTGCAATCCTTTGCACGCAGTGGTTGCTTCTATTGGCTGATGATTGCTGCTGAGCCAAGCACTTGAAGTTGTGCGGATTCAGATGCGGTGGTGGTGATGGTAAACAACATTTTCCGTGTCGCGCTTGGAACTGACCATTCGTAGGAAAGGGTTTGAGTTTGTCCATTTGAGGGTGATTGCGTTTGCTCGTTTTTTACCAGCGTTGAGGTAAACGGAGGGGGCGGATTTGCGACCATTCCAGTGAACAGCTTGATAGCGGTCTCCGTACTTGCCCTGCGGACATGCAAGGCGCAAAAATTCTTGCCGCTAGGAAGCGCTAACACAAACGTTCCGAACTTGTCTGGAACAGGCCAAGCGTCGCCAGGATCACCTGCCAGAAACAGCGCCGCCTTTTCGGGAGGAAGGCTAGGGATTGGCCTGAGCTTTTCTCGGAGTGCTCCCAGATTTGGAAGGTTCTTCATACAAAGCGATGCGTAAATTTTGGCGAACGAGTTGGCTTGGTCATCCCCTTCGCTGGCAAGGCAAGCATTCGTACCTAGAGTGAACATGAGTAAAGTGGCGAAAATTCTGGACATGCGAACCCTCCCTGGAGATATCACGATCAAGCTAAGCAGGGTTTCAGAGAGTTGCCATCCAAATCATTTGCCTCCCTAAAAATGCAGAGACCAGAAAGGTTCGAGACTCAAATTATAGAGTCCGCTCCTGGCCGTTTTCTGCCTGTCTCGGTGCCCCTGACCGACTCCGCATGAACACCGCGTGAACCAGGACAACTTCCAGCCACAGCCAGTAAACTGCAGGCCGCAGCTGGATCAGGAAGGAGCGTCACATGTACATAGGTGAACTGGCTAGGTTGTCGGGGTGCACTGCCAAAGCCATTCGTTTGTATGAGCAGATGGGCCTGCTGAGCCCGCAGCGCCGTGGCAGTTATCGGTTGTACACGGCCCATCATCTGACGCTGGTGCAGATGATCCGCACGGCCCAGGCGGTGGGGTTTAAACTGGGGGAGATGAGCGAGCTGCTGGCGGCCAAGCAACACAAGGCACCGTTTCCCCTGGCGCTGGCCAATCAGGGCATCGAGGTCAAGCGCCTGGAACTGCAAGCGCAGATCCTGGCCTTGCAGGATCGGGAGCGGCAACTGACTCTGTTGCAACAACATATCAACCAGCAATTCGCCTCCACGCCAGTGCCTGGCGCCGGGCCTGGTATCAGCGCGCCAACAGGTGCGCAAACGCCTGCTTGAGAGCGTCCTGCGGCGAGCGCGGCTGGTAGCCCAGTTCTTTGATGGCCTTGTCGATGCAGTAGACCTGGCGCACTCCATAAAACATCCGCACCTGGCTGAGCAGCAGCTCGGCTGGCTGGCCGGTGTAGCGTGCCCGCTGTTCCTGCAGCCAGGCGATCAGCAACAGCAAGGTTTTGGGTGCGCGGCGCGGCAGGCGATAGCCGGGGCATAACGTGTTGAGCGCCTCGATCACCTCAGCCAGTGATGAGGCCCGCTGATTGGCCAGTAGGTAGCGCTGGCCGGGACGGCCTTGTTCAGCGGCGCAGATCAGACCATCGGCCACGTCGCGCACATCGACAAAGTTGAAATGAAAGTTTGGGTCCAGCACCAGCTTGCGCGCCAGCACGGCGGCAAGAAATCCCATCGTGTCGGTCAGCAGCCGCGTGGCATGAGGGCCGATGATTGCCGAGGGCAACACCGCGACCATCGGCAGGTCACAGGCCTGGGCGGTTTCCCAGGCCGCGCGTTCAGAGAGGATTTTCGAGCGGTAGTACGGGTTGTCCTGGTCGTTGTTCCAGCTGCTTTCATCCAGGCGCTGGCCGTTGTGTCCCACCGCTGCCACGGAGCTCACATAGACCACGCGCCGGACCCCAGCATCTGCCGCGGCCCGCAGTACATTGCGCGTGCCTTGTACGTTGACGTCGACGATCTCGGCCTGCGGGTTCCTCGCCCAGTGCTTGAACACTGCCGCTACTTGATACAGCACGTCCACCCCCTGCATGGCTTGGCGCAGGGAGTCAGGGTCCTGCAGTTCGGCGCGTACCACCTGGCAGTCGAGCCCGTTCAGGGCTGCGCTTCTCTGCGGGTCACGGACCCCGGCGCGCACCTGTTGCTCCCGGGCGAGCAGTGCCCGGATCAGGGTGTTGCCCAGATGCCCATTGGCACCGGTGACCAGCGATAATGTATTCATGGATTGCCTTATCCGCTGACGGCGGAACCTGATATGGACAAGGCAGGGTAGGGGTTGCCCCAAGGGACAGAGTCAAGCGCTGGCGTCAGGACCAGGCACTTTAAAGATCATCGTTTTTGTGAAATCACACCACCCATGTATTGATTCAAATCGCGCAGATCCTTAACGCTCCATGAGTGCGGTGATAGCTTTACACCATTCTCACGCAAGGTTCTTGGAATTAAGTCGCCATTTGGGCGAAGTATTATCGAAGAGACAATCACGCCCGGATAATCATTCAATCGCTTTTTGAAAGCGGACGTTGTCAGATCAGGCGTAGGCGGATTGCTTTTATTGGCCAGTGGTCCTGTTGCCTTGAGATCTGTTCCGTGGCACATGCTGCATCGCTGTAGATAGAGATTTTTTCCATTGGCATTATCCGCGAAGGCCAGTGAAGTTTGAGTCAGCGATAAAATTCCTAGCGAAGCGATGAATAGTATTTTCATTGTTTTTATCTTCCTTGATGGGCTCAGCGTCGATCGGACGCGATCTGGTGCGCGGGAAAGATATCAGCCGTCGCGTCAGCACCCAAGCGGCCTGATCGACCCTTGGCTGGGGTCGATCAGGGGAGTGTCCTAAAAACTCCATTCCTTAGCCTGAACGACTCGGCAGAATGGCCCCGCCAAAGTTGCATTGTGGTGGGCAATGATGGCCTCTGCTTTAAGCGTTGGAGTATCAGAGCAGGTATGCCCATCGGCGATGAGTACAGCATCGAAGCCCAAATCGCGGGCAGCACGGCAAGTGCTGTCTACGCAGTATTGAGTTTTCATGCCTGTCACGACGATGCCTTCACAGCCGCGTTCGCGTAGCTGACCGGCCAACCCGGTCGCCACAAAGGCGTTGGGACGATTTTTCTCAAAAATTACTTCGTCACCCATTAGCTGCAACTCTGGGACAAGCTCGGTGAGCGGACTGCCCGGCTCAATAGGAGATCCGGCCGGACCCAGGTGGCGGGCGAGAAAGATGGGGGCGCCGGCCTCCCGTGCGTTTCTGATCAGCCTGTTCAATGTATCGAGAAGCGCTTCACGGCCCCAGGGCCTGTCCGGGCCGTGAACGAGCCCTACCTGCATGTCGAGAATCAGTAGTGCAAACATGTGCGTTTCCTTACGTTTGTGCCAATAAATCCGGGGCAAAAAAAAGACCCGGTCCATTACTGGCGGGTCTTCGGGGTTATGCGTTGTTTTAACTCACGCAACCTCCCACGACCCGCCTGTGGCGGTCGTGAAGGTTGTGGTCGATTCGATGCGTGGCGTAGTCATGACGCAGACCTTAACGTTGACGCGCTGGCCTTGCAAGTGAGCATACCCGGGATGAAAGTCGTTTCATGCCTGTTCTCAGGCCCGATTGTGTGTCCCGGGCCGAGCGGCCAATTGCGAGCGGGGCGTCAAGATGGCCAAGGCAACCGTCACGATGAAGAGCGCCGGCACGTCACCTGCCAAGTGCCCCATTTGCCCCGGCTGGGTGACCGTCTGGACGGCCATGATTGCTCCGTGTACGGCGCTGGACCACACGGTGAACCAGATCAGGCTCAGATTGGCTAATGGATCACGTGCGGCCAGGATCAAGAACACGCCAAGTGTGGCGTAGATGCCAACGATCATCATCGGGTAGTCCGAGTGACCGACGTGCCAGGCCCAGCCGGACGGCCAGAACAACATAAGTGGGTAGAGAGCAAGGCACGCGAGGCCAGCCAAAACCAGAACGACACGCAAATACCTGAGGCGATCGACTAAGGTCATGGCGGACTCCTCTTTGAGCCTGACTCTAATTTGACCCCAAGTGGGGTAATAACGCCTTCACGGGCTTGGTGGATAATAATCTGCTCAATCAGTTCCGGCAGTAGACCAAGCATAGCTACTCATTTGCTATCGCTCCGTCCACCGGCTGCTTTTGGCCGATTCTGTTGAAAAAGTCGGCCATCGTTTCCACGGTAGAAAAGTACGCGCTTGAGATTGAAATCTTTACTTTCAGCAGAGGATTTCGGGCTCAGATTTCGCGTAGCAGCGCGCAAAGAACGCATTTTCAGCGGACAGTATGTGGGCGGTCTGGAAGAACCGACTTTTTCAACAGAATCGGCCGATTTCTGCCTGTCACGATGGGCAGTAATCGATCCTAAAGCGGCCGGTGGGGACAGACAGAAACCGGCCAAGAGTAGACGTTCGTGATGTGCGGTAAGGGACCAAATCGCGCCGGAAACGGCTGCTTTAGCATCTGATAGCCCGCAAAGTTGCACTCTGCTTGACCTTCTATTTGCTTTCAACCCCTGCTCTGGATGGCCGAAAGATCCAATGTGGGTCGCGTCAGCGAGTGCTACCGACCCGAGCTGAAGATCGACAATCAATGAGCACACACCCTTGACCGTCCATCCCGCAGGGTTGTTACTCATAAGAACCTTCCAAACGCAGATGCGGAAGAATGGAAGGTCATTTTTTAGGGCAGCAGCGCACATTAGCCGTCTACGATAAGTTGTACCAATGCATGAAATTCATCAAATGGCCTGCTATTTCTCAACCACCCCCTCGATCAAGTAGACGTCTGCCTTCGCAGATCTTTGACGTATCTTTCTCAGCTCCGTGTACTCAGGAGAGTTGTACCAGGCTTGTGCTTTCTCAACGCTATCGAATTCGATAACCACGCGCCGACGTTTCGGGGCGTCTCCCTCCAATGAGATGGTCTTACCCCCGCGCACGATGAAGTGGCCACCATAAGATTTGAATGTCGATTCAACATGGGTGCTGTAAGGCTGTATACCCTCGGGATCGGTTACCTCGAATTCCGCCACATAATAGGCATGGGGCAGTACAGCTGCGGCTTGCGCTGAATACAGGAGACTACTGCCAGTCGAGAAAAGTGCCAGCCCCGCCAGTGTTGCAGTAACGACCTTTGCGAGATTCATCTATTCATTGCTCCAACTAATACTCGACTGATTAATTCCGACGTTGTCCCAGTCGATGGGCTCCAAGCGCTATCAACGACAGCACTAGCCCCAGTGCACATACGGATGACCATATTCAGCGTGCGCCCAACCGAGGCTCGCAAGAGAGGCACCCAGCGACCCGCCTAGAAAGATGCTGGTGACGTACAAGACAGCCAAAAGAGGCTGGGCGTAATACAGGTTCGCTACCGAGGCTGGCTCTCTAGACTCCCCGGAAAGTCGAGCACTGACCGACATCAGGGCGCCTTGGCGCTAAGCTGTACCGGTTGGGTCTCGATTAGCTCCCTGGACAAAATCATGTTCTTTGTCGTGGCTACGTACTTCTGGAAATGAGCAGACGCAATGTGGCTACGATAAGCCGTCTCACTCGCGTAAACCTCGAAGAAATGAAGTCGATTCGGATGGTCTTTTTCGGCAACACAATAGATCGATATCACACCCGGTTCGAGGCGTACTGAATCGGCCATCTCTTCTTTGACAGCAGCGTGATAAGCGTCCAGTTGGGCCGGGTCGATAACAATCTGTGCGATTCGCACAACTTTGTCAGTTGGCTCAGCACCAATGGCTGTCTGCACCAACATGCAAGACAGTGCAAACACACCCAGAAAGGCTGGCATCCGCATTCAATTCATTCCTGTTCAAGATTGAAGCCAGAGATTCTACAGCGCCAGCCCTCTAGGCATTCATGAGCGCAGCAGATAACTATTATCAGACGACTGCCTCACGTATCACCTCCTGCCCGCAAAGACTTCCTTGAATACGGGCATCGCGGAGAACACATTTGGCCATTTGGCTAGTCCTTCACTGCTAAGCGCGCGGCCAATTCGTGGACGGCAGCATGGATGGCGTCGTAGGTAACGCGGCGACACAGATTGACTATCGTCACTTGGATATGCACATCGCTGGGCTTGGGGGTACCTTTAAGCAAGGCTGTCGCGGCCATCACCTGACCAGACTGGCAATAGCCGCACGGCCCCTCAATCGGTCCCTGCCTGATACCGCGCTCTGCCGCTGATTTTTTCCAAGGCCACTAAAATACGCTCAGCTCCATCCGGCTCACCGGCTGTCTTCAGTTCGCTAGCCACCTGATGCAGCTGCTGCACTGTCAGGCCAACATTCATGCTGATTTTCAGATGAGACTCCAGCTGCGGCTCTAACCCTGGCATCGCGGCGATGGCCCCTACGGTGGCCAGTTCACGGTCAGTCCATTCAAGGTTGTCGCGGGCGAAAATGTCGCCAAACAGGTGGCCTTTCAAAAACTGATCAATGGCGGGGGCGAATTCAAACAGCGGTCCTGACACCGGCGCGCCCAACAGCCGGGTTTGATTGTCGGTGCCAAGATCGAGCAAAGCGCGCCCCGAGGGAACAGGGCCTGGATCGCGCCCCGGCGCGTCATGAATACCCCGTACGGCACGGTCTTCCAGGACTTTCATCAGCAACGACAAGGCATTGAGGCTGCGCGGGAACCCGGCATAGGCATAGAGCTGAACCAGGATCTCCTTGCTCTCGCTAATCGTCAGCCCGGCATCGAGGCCGCGATTGAGCGCGTCGTGCAAACGGGACATATCGCCGACCGCCATGCTGGCGCCAATTGGGGCAATTACCTGTTGCTTGGCGGTTAAAGGCTGCTCACTCACTAGTTGTTTCTCCGGTTCATGGGAGGTATTGGCGCTGGATATCTGGGCCCAGGCGAAACTGACCAGGATTACGAAGCCCAGCGCGCCTAACCGGACATCGCAGCGGTTACTTGGCTGGGTACTGTTCATCGCTCACTTTCTCCATCCAATTGACGTTGTTACCATTCTTCGTGCCGGTGATAGCCATGTGCGTCATGGCAGTCGATGGCGCGGCGCCATGCCAGTGCTTGACCCCCGGCGGGCACCACACCACATCACCAGGACGTAATTCCTGCACGACTTTTCCCCATTCCTGAGTACGTCCTACCCCCGCTGTCACGACCAGATATTGTCCAGCAGGGTGCGTGTGCCAAGCCGAACGAGCGCCAGGCTCAAAGGTGACGTAGACCGCTGAGGTATTGAGGTCGGCGGTTACGGCAGTCAACGGGTCAACCCGAACGCGGCCAGTGAAATAATCAGCAGGCCCTGTCATCGAGGCTTGCTCTCCCGCACGAGTGATTTGCTGAGTAGTCGAGTTCTGCTCGGCCGCGGCGGCTGGCCCGAAATACGTGCCCGTGAGCAGCGCCAGTGCGGCTAGGGTTGAAGCGGAGCGTGTGGGCGTCATGGAAAACTCCTGAATCAAAGTTCAAGTGTGGGGCTGACGTGCAGCGCTTGAGTAGTCGTGGTCGCGTTAACTTTGCATCCCTAGTCAACGGAAAATGTCACGCGAACATCGTTGCGGCCTAGGGCCTTGGCAAGGCCTGCCGAGTTGTCGATGCGGCCGAGACGGGAATAGGAATAGGACGAGGTAAAGGTTGTATAAAAGACCACCAAGGTGTCTGCTCCGTACAAGAGCACATCACCGCTGTGGATGGTTCCTGGCCGGTAGGCTTGGGTGGGTAATGGATGCTGCAAGGTGGCGTACTTCTCGTTGTTGTGCAGCTCCGTCATGTCCAGGCTGAGCGGCAATCGGGCGACTAGCTCACGAGTGGTCGGGTTGTCTTCAAGAGATATGGCGAAGCGCTGTTGGCCGACGGTCATCCACATCGTTGTGTTCTCCATGCCTATTGGAGGGCTTGCGATTTCCGTCACAGCGGCGAGGGGGGAAGCCGATAGGGCAAATGGCATCAATGTCACCAGCCAGAGGCCCTTCCAGCCTTGGGAGTAATCGGTGCCAAGACTGCGCGTATGCATGGCCTTGCTCCGTCGAGTGGATGGGTCACCGGGTATGCGGCACCGGCGAGCGGGAGGTCAGAAAGGTCAACAAGGCGGCTAGCATCAATAGCGCTGCGCTGGCGATGAAAGTGCTCTGGTAGCCGAGAGTGTCAAACAGTACGCCGCCCACGATGGAACCCACTGCGATGGCCAACTGCACGATTGCCACCATCAGTCCACCGCCCGCCTCGGCGTGATTTGGCAAAGCGTGCGCGATCCAACTCCACCAGCCGACTGGCGCTGCCGTCGCGATAAATCCCCAAAGCCCCAGCAGCACCGCCACGGCGATAACCCAAGTGCCAGCAGGAATCAGCGCCAAAGCAATCACGGCCATCAGCAGTGAGATAGTACTCAGGATTCCATACAGGCTGCGTTTCAGCACCACGCCGATCATCGTCGTGCCACAAAAGCCAGCTATGCCGATCACCAATAGCAGCAGAGAAAGGGTCGGCACGTTGACCAGGGTGACTGTTTCCAGAAACGGGCGCAGGTAAGTGAACAGCGCAAACTGGCCCATAAAAAACAGGCCGCTGGCGGCCATGCCCAGTGCCACCGTGCGATTTTTCAGCAGTTTGAAAACATTGCCAGCACCTGGCGAGCGCTCCTGCGTTGCCATACTTGGCAGGCTGATCCATTGCCAGACCAGGGCAATCAGCGCCACCGGAACCAAGCAGAAAAATGCACCACGCCAACCTACTACTGAACCCAGATAACTGCCCAGTGGCGCTGCCACCACTGTCGCCAGGGCGTTGCCGCTGTTGAAAACAGCCAGCGCCCTGGGCACCTGAGCGGCCGGAACCAGGCGCATCGCGGTGGCTGCCGACATCGACCAGAAACCGCCAATCACCACGCCAATCAGGGCACGCCCAACCATGTAGATCAGGTAGTTCGGTGCAAGTGCCACAACGGTGCCCGATACAGCCATCAAGCCAGTTAGCGCCAGAAGCAGCGTCTTTCTATTTACGGTGCCGGCGATCCAGCTGATGGACAGGCTGGCCAACACTGCAAACGCGCCAGAGATGGCAAGCCCTTGGCCCGCCAAGCCTTGGCTGACCTGCAGGTCGTCTGCCAATGGAGTCAGCAGGCTGACTGGCATGAACTCCGATGCGATCAGTGCGAACACGCACAATGTCATCGCATAAACGCCGCCCCAGTGACCAGCACGCGTGCCTGTTTCGCTGGCTGAGGTGGCGCCCAAGCGGGTATCAGCGCAAGTGTTATTCATCGTGGGGTTGATTAGCCTTGGGGGTGCCTGCCGGTTGCTTCAGGTGGTTCTGGAAGAACTGGGTCAGCTTGGCGAAAGGAATCAGATCTACCCGGTCATACAGATCGACATGGCCGGCGTTGGGCACAATGACCAACTCTTTAGGTTCACCCGCCAGGCGGAACGCCTCTTCGCTGAACTCGCGGGAGTGGGCGTTTTCACCTGTGATAAACAACATCGGGCGGGGCGAAATACTCTCGATATCTACGAATGGGTAGAAATTCATGAACTTGGTGCTGCTGCTCAGCGTCGGGCGGGTGGTCTGCTGGGATGTGGAGTTTGTCGGGGTGAATTCGCCACGCGGGGTGCGGTAGAAGTCAAAGAACTCACGCTGAATGGGGTGGGTGTCGGCATTGAGCTCCTGCACGGTGCCGCCGGTATATTCGATCTTGCCGCCTGTGAATTCCACATAACGCTGTTCGGCCGCAGCTGCGATGACCTGCTTGCGCTGCTCAAGCGTTTGCGAATGCTTGAGACCGTTGCGGTTGGCGGCGCCCATATCGTACATGCTGACAGTGGCGATGGCTTTCATGCGCGGGTCGATCTTGGCCGCGCTGATCACAAAGCTACCGCTGCCACAGATACCCAGCACGCCGATGCGCTGACGGTCGATAAAGGGCCGCGTGCCGAGATAATCCACGGCGGCGCTGAAGTCCTCGGCGTACATGTCCGGCAGCACCGCATTGCGTGGCATGCCTTCGCTTTCGCCCCAGAACGACAAATCCAGCGCCAGGGTGACGAAGCCTTGTTCCGCAAGTTTTTGCGCATACAGGTTGGAGCTTTGCTCCTTCACCGCGCCCATCGGGTGGCCCACGATAATCGCCGGGCTACGAGTGGCGTTGTCCAGACCTTTAGGGATGAACAGATTACCCACCACATTGAGCTGGTACTGATTTTTGAAGCTGACCTTTTGCACGGTCACCTTGTCACTTTTGAAGAAATTATCTGCACCGTTGGACATATCGGCTCCTAACGCGGTGAATGAACTGAGCAGAAACCCGAGCATTACGACGAGTCTTTTCATGCAGCGACCTTTTCAGAGGAAAGTTAACGGCGACGTAGGCAGTTAGCGCGAGGCTTCGCCCTCTTCACGCAGGCCTGGGATGCCAGCTATTGTTGCTGAATATTGAGATTTTGATTAGCTAATGAATGCTTAATGCGGATATAAGTATGCCTAATCAATAGCCCGAGGCTATCGCTATGGCTAAACACAATTTCAACGATCTGCTGGCCTTTGTGACCGTGGCACGTGTGGGCAGCTTTACCCGCGCTGCGGTGCAACTTGGGGTGACCCAATCGGCCGTAAGTCAGGTGGTTTCGGCCCTGGAAGCACGTCTAAAAATTCGCTTGCTTACCCGCACCACGCGCAGCGTTTCTCTGACTACGGCGGGTGAGCGGCTGCTGGAAGCGGTGGGCCATCGCTTTGATGAAATCGAAGCCGAAGTGGAAGCCTTGACCGAGTTGCGCGACAAACCGGCCGGCACGGTACGGATAACCTGCGGTGACAACATCATCAAGACCACGCTGCTACCCAAGCTGACGCCGCTGCTGCAGATGTACCCGGATATCAAGCTGGAATTCGATATCAACTATGGCTTTCGCGATATCGTCGCCGACCGCTTCGATGCTGGCGTGCGCTTCAGTGACACGGTGGCCCAAGACATGATTGCCGTGCCCATTGGTCCGGCTATACGAATGGCCGTAGTGGCAGCGCCAAGCTACTTCGCCCAAAACCCTGTCCCTGAATACCCTCGCGATCTGGCAGCACATCGCTGCATCGACATACGTTTCCCCACCTATGACGGCATGGACGCGTGGGAATTCGAGCGCCAGGGCAAGAAACTGAAAGTGCGGGTAGACGGCCAATTGGTATTCAATTCCACCACCCATATCGCCGATGCTGCGGTGAGTGGACTGGGTATCGCCTATCTACCCGAGGATGAGTTTGCCCCGCATCTAACCGAAGGGCGACTTGTTCGGGTATTGGAGAACTGGTGTGAACCCTTCGGCGGTTTTCACCTGTATTACCCCAGCCGCCGACAACCCTCCCAGGCGTTTTCGCTGGTCGTTGAGGCATTACGGGTGGACCGCTTGCCACCGGATGACAGCCTGACCGCCTCGGATGCGTGACCACGACGATTGGAGCGAGTACGCGGAGAAACGCCTAGCGTTTGCACGGGACACATGCAGATCGCCGTTCTTGACGAACTGGCGAGTAGTTAACCTACTTAGGGTGCTGACGCACGGTGCTTAGCAGCGGGATATCAGCAAAGCTTCGAGGGCAATGCGCAGGGTTCTGACTTGATGGGGTTCAAAATGAGGTTTTGACATTTGCAATGTAGGGAATGCAATGAGCGTTTACATCGGTAGATGCGCGAGGGGCATGTCCGCTTTTGGCCGATTTCTGCCTGTCACGACCGGCTGAAACCGATCCAAAACGGTCGGTCGCGGAATTGCGACCATAAGTAGATATCGTGGTACAAACAGTGCCGAGCAGAGATGGGCAGCCATCCCACTGCTTGTGGGGTGTTATCAACGACAAGGAGTCCGTTCATGAAGATGAACACATTAGTTCCAGAGATGATTGTCTCTGACTTAAAACGAAGCTTAGATTTTTACTGCCTGATTCTGGGCTTCAAAATTGAATACGAAAGGCCTGAGGACAAGTTCACTTTCCTGTCCTTTCAAGGGAGCCAATTGATGCTGGAGCAGGATGACTTGGAAGAGTCTCCATGGCGTGTTGGCCCTCTATTATCACCCTATGGCCGAGGGATGAATCTTTCGATCCAGTGCTCTGATACCAAAGCTTTGGCTAGGACCATCGAAGATGCTGGTATTGAATTGCGCAGACCCATTGAAGAGTGCTGGTACCGAGATAAAGAGCGCCTGCACGGAGAGCTTAATTTTTTGGTGCTTGATCCAGATGGCTATCTGTTGCGGTTCACTCAGAGCTTAGGTTTCAGAGCAGTCGAGCATCAAGCAATAGCCTGAACAAGTGACGTTGCATAGCGCGATTCTGAGCATTTCAACGACCGCTTCTGGCCGATTACTGCCGGATGCCAAGGACAAAAAAGCCCGCTCAATAGCGGGCTTCGTAAACGGCTTTTCCTATGGCGCGAGGCTCAAACTCTTGCGGAATTCGTCCTCCAGCTTTCGACAAACGTCCGCGATAATGTTTTTCCCGGCTGCCGGGCCTGTATCTCTGTTGACTTCCTCCTGGCATCGTTCGACGACCTCTCGGGGCTGAGTGTTTTCCTTGCTTTGTGATGTGTTGCTGACTAGCAGCGGTTTTTGGCGCTGATTCGGTTTGATCCAAGCTAACGGAAATCGTTGACCTACCTGAGATCCGCTTCTCCCTTGATGGCCAAAACGCTGCAGGGCACCTGATAAAGAACATGCTCCGTGGTACTGCCAACCAGCTTGTCCACCCCTTTGTGATGGGTATTTCCCATTACGAAGACATCCGCTCGAGTATGAGTGGCAAAATCGGCCATTGCTTTGGTTGGCGGCCCTGCTATGAAGTGTTGTCGCTCAGGTGGCACGCCGTGGCGTCCAGCCAAGGCAACAAAGCACTTTTCAAGTGACCGGCGCACGTCGTCGCTGAAGCCTGGCATCGTCACGGCACCAGCACCTGCATCAGAGAAATGTGTGTGTGTCAGTTCGTAGGCATACAGCATGTGCAATTCAGCCTCACATTGCGTAGCCAGTTCGTTCGCCGCCTGAATGACGCTGTCGTTGATTCCGCTGATCTGACCCTCTGGATGCGATGGATCAACCGCCGCCACAATCACCCGAGGAAGCGGACACCTGACTTCGCTGACCAGATGTATGGGGGTCGGACATCCACGCAACAACTGCCAATCCAAAGGCGTGACGAATACGCGTTTGAGCGCTGATTCATGATGTACGTCCTTGATAATCATGTCCGGCAGCATTACAGCCACATGCCCAAGGATCTCTTGCAGCGGGTCACGGGTCAATGCAACTTCGATGGTCACATTGATGCCCTTCCTGCGCATGAGTTCGGCCTCATCCGTCAACCACTGCAGGTTCTCCTGCCGGCAACTCTCACGAAGTTGTTCGCTGTTGCTCATTAGCCGCATAAGGTCGAAGTCTTCGATGAACACTGCGATATGCAGCGCTGCGCCTGTAGCGTCGGCCAGTGCGATCGCCCGCTCCATCGCCGGCGAGTGACGCATTGTGGGACCTGCGATCAGAAAGAGTCGTTGATACTGCCTCATGTGACACCTCCAACGTTCCGGGTTATCCGCTAGCGCCCCCAGCACTCTCGCTTGTCCCACCATTGGCGATCTTTTATCGCCCAACTACCTGGATCGACACTACCAATATACGCCTGCATCGCCGGCTTACCAGTTGCCAAGGCTGTCGAAGGGGGTAGCAGACCTTTGCAGCACGATCGAGCAGGAGACGGGATTGCTGGAAACGCGCGGCACGCCACGATAACCCCCGGCGTGATGAGGCTGTTCGGCAATCGGTGTTTCAGGCCGCAGCCCTCACACCTGCACCTTTACCCTGCGCCTGCACGTCATGCAGGGAAATCCGTGACGTCTCCGGCAATGCCAGTCCACCCGCCAGCGCCAGCAAGGCAATCGCGATCAGATAGAACGCCGGCGACAGGTTGCTACCGGTAGTGCTGATCAACCAGGTAGCCACCAGGGGGGCGGTGCCGCCGAAGATGGTGTAGGCCATGTTGTAGGTGATCGCCGAGGCGGTATAGCGAGTGCGGGTGGGGAAGGTTTCCGAGAGCAGGGCCGCGGTGACCACGCCACACAATACCGCGCCGACCGCCAGTAGCATCACGCCGGCAACGGACGCTGCGAACGAGCCGGAGCTGGCCATCAGGAACGCCGGGTACACGGCAACGATCAACAGGGCGCACGCGGTCATCACTGTCATTCGCCGCCCGACCCGGTCCGAATACAGCCCGGCCAGCGGGCAGATCGCCGCGGCGAACAGCAAGGCAATCAGCGACACCAGCAACGCTGTCGCGCGACTCAGGCCACCTGCAACTTGCAGGTAGGTCGCGAAGTAGGTGGTGAACATGTAGAACGACAGCGCCGTGAGCGACACAAAGGCGCCCAGGCAACAGATGGCCGCGCCATGGTTGCGCAAGGTTTCCTTGAGTGGGGAATGGGCCACGGCATGTTCCTCGGTCACCGCCTGGAATGCCGGTGTCTCATCGAGCTTGCAGCGCAAATAAAGACCCACCAGGCCCAGCGGCGCGGCAATCAGGAACGGCAAGCGCCAGCCCCAGCTGCCCATCGCTTCGGCCGACAAAGAGGCCTCGAGTGCGTAGGCCACCACGGCGGCCGCGGCGAAGGCGGAAAACGTCGACACCGGAATGAAGCTGCCGTACCAGGCGCGTTTATCGCTCGGTGCGTGCTCCATCAGGTAGGCACAGGCTCCTGCGTATTCGCCGCCGGCGGAAAAGCCCTGGGCGCAACGGATCAGGGACAGAAGAATCGGCGCCGTGACCCCGATCGCGGCATACGTGGGTAGCAGGCCGATCAAGGTCGTCGCACCGGCCATCAGCAGGATCGTCATCGCCAGGGTGCGCTTGCGGCCGATCCTGTCGCCCAGCATGCCGAAGAAAATCCCGCCAAGGGGCCGAAATGCAAAAGCTACGGCGAATACCGCGAAGGTCTTGAGCAGCGCGGCACTGGTATCGCCGCTGGGGAAAAATTGCTGGGCGATGGTCGTGGCCAGAAAACCGTAGACGGCGAAATCGAACCACTCGACGAAATTGCCGATGCCGGCAGCCACTATCACTCTTCTCAGTGTTTTCGGGCTGACTTGTTCCGTAGTTGTGCTCGTCATGCTTGACCTCGACAGTTCGTCAGTAAGCTATCGATTATCGAGGCAGGCGTTGAAGCGGTTGGCTTCAAAAGTGTCATCCACGTAGTCAGGACCGACTTGGCGTGCCTCAGGTGTTCGAAGGTCGAATATCGGTGTTTTGGTTTTAATGGATCCATTAGAGTTGTCGGCGCCGTAAAAAGCTTGACGGATATCAGGTTTATCCGATCAAATGGATCCATAAAAACAAGCCTGTCCCGGAGAACCCTATGTATCCGAAAAACACCTGGTATGTCGCCTGCACCCCTGACGAGATCGCTTCCAAGCCTTTGGGGCGGCAGATATGCGGTGAGAAAATCGTTTTCTATCGTGGCCATGAAGGGCGCGTTGCCGCCGTCGAGGATTTTTGCCCGCACCGCGGTGCCCCGCTTTCGCTGGGTTATGTCGAAAACGGCAACCTGGTCTGTGGCTACCACGGACTGGTCATGGGCTGTGACGGCAAGACCGTCGAAATGCCGGGGCAGCGCGTACGGGGTTTTCCGTGCAACAAGACCTACGCCGTTGAAGAGCGTTACGGGTTCATCTGGGTCTGGCCCGGCGAGCAGGACAAGGCTGACCCTGCACTGATCCATCATCTGGAGTGGGCGGTCAGCGACGAGTGGGCCTACGGCGGCGGGCTGTTCCACATCAATTGCGACTATCGGTTGATGATCGATAACCTGATGGACCTCACCCACGAAACCTATGTGCACGCCTCGAGCATCGGCCAGAAGGAGATCGATGAAGCGGCGCCGGTCACCACCGTCGAGGGTGACGAGGTGGTCACCGCGCGGCACATGGAAAACATCATGGCGCCGCCGTTCTGGCGCATGGCCCTGCGCGGCAACAACCTGGCCGACGACGTGCCGGTAGACCGTTGGCAGATCTGCCGTTTTACCCCGCCCAGCCACGTGTTGATCGAGGTGGGCGTGGCCCATGCCGGCAAGGGCGGGTATCACGCCGAGCCGCAACACAAGGCCGCGAGCATCGTGGTCGACTTCATTACCCCGCAAACCGAGACGTCGATCTGGTACTTCTGGGGCATGGCGCGCAATTTCAATCCCCACGACGAAGAACTGACCGCCAGCATCCGCGAGGGCCAGGGCAAGATTTTCAGCGAAGACCTCGACATGCTCGAACAACAGCAGAAGAACCTGCTGGCCAATCCCCAGCGCAACCTGCTCAAGCTCAATATCGACGCCGGTGGTGTGCAGTCCCGTCGCGTGCTGGAGCGAATCATCGCCCGTGAGCGCGCGCCGGCTGCCGAGCTGATCGCCACGGCCAACTAGCCCTGGGGCGCTAAACCAGTCCTCTCCTATTGATCTTGTTCACGGCCACTTCGGTGGCCGGTCCTGAAGGTGCGCCATGATTGAAGTCGTCGTGACATCCCGCAACAACGAAGCGCTGGATATCTGCAGCTACGAGCTGGCCTGTGCACAAGGCGGGCAACTGCCCGGTTTCAGTGCCGGGGCCCATATCGACGTGCACCTGCCTGGCGGATTGATCCGCCAGTACTCGCTGTGCAATCACCCGCAAGAGCGTCATCGCTACCTGATCGGCGTGCTCAAGGACTCCGCCTCACGCGGTGGATCCCAAGGCCTGCATGAGCAGGTCAACAGCGGTGATCGGCTGTTCATCAGCGAACCGCGCAACCTGTTCCCGCTGGTAGCCGAGGGGCGGCGCAGCCTGTTGTTCGCTGGCGGCATCGGCATCACCCCGATCCTGTGCATGGCCGAGCAACTGGCCCACAGCGGTGCCGATTTCGAGCTGCATTATTGTGCCCGCTCCAGTGACCGCGCGGCGTTCGTCGAGCGACTCAAAGGGGCCTCCTTTGCCGATCGCGTGCACCTGCATTTTGATGAAGAGGCCGATTCGCGCCTGGATGCCGCCAGGGTCCTGGCCCATCCGCAGCCTGATGTGCACCTGTATGTCTGCGGTCCTTCGGGGTTCATGCAGCATGTGCTCGACAGTGCCAAGGCCCAGGGCTGGAGCGATGGCCAGTTACACCGTGAGTACTTCGCCGCAGCGCCGGTGGATACCAGTGCTGATGGATCGTTCCAGGTCAAGCTGGGCAGCAGCGGGCAGGTGTTCGACGTTCCGGCCGACAAGACGGTGGTCCAGGTGCTGGAAAGCCACGGTGTCGAGATTGCGCTTTCCTGCGAGCAGGGCATCTGCGGCACCTGCCTGACCCGTGTGCTGGAAGGGGTGCCGGATCACCGTGACCTGTTCCTCACCGAAGAAGAGCAAGCGGCCAATGATCAGTTCACGCCTTGCTGCTCGAGGGCCAAGACCAGGCTGTTGGTGCTGGACCTCTAACCCGCCGATCACTCGCCGCGCGCGATCACTTTCATCCGGTCGCTGTTGCTGATCGCACCGAAGACCTCGGCGTAACGCAGTGTGGCATTGGCGTGCTCACGCATGATGGCTTCAGCGCGTGCGCCCTGGCGGCTGACCAGCGCGTCGTAGACCGAGTGGTGTTGCATGTGCGCGAAGTTGAAGCGCCGATATTCGCGCGCCATGTCCTGGCGATCGATCGCCAGCGCTGACACTGAAGCGAAGGGGCGATGGTCGTTGCGCGCCAAGGCTTCGGCAATCGCCGGGTTGGCGCTGCTCTCGACGATTACCTGATGAAAGCGCATGTTGAGGTCGTGGAACGCCTCGAGGTCTTCTTCTGTCACGTAGCCTTTGTCGAACAGTGCATCGCCTTGCACCAGGCATTCGCGCAGCGCCGCCTGCGCTTGTTCACTCAAGCCGCGTTCGGCGCTCTGCCGCGCCGCCAGACCCTCCAGTACCCCGCGTACCTCCACGGCGCCGGCGATATCGTCAGCACTCACCGAGCGCACCTGATAACCCCGCCCGCCATGGCGTACCAGCAAGCCTTCCTGCTCCAGCGTGACGAAGGCCATGCGCACCGGCATGCGCGAGACGCCGAAGCGTTCCGCCGTCGGGATTTCCATCAGCCGTTCGCCGGCCGCCAGTTCGCCCGAAGCGATCATCTTGCGCAGTGCGACCAGCACCATTTGACCCGGTTTGCTCATGCAGGCGACTTCCAGTGGTAGGTTCGCCATAGTAGCGCAAGGAGGGGAGAGATACAGGGGCGACACGCGCCCCTGGCGGGGGATCAGAGTGACAGGGGGTAGCTGACGATCACGCGGGTCTGATCGAAGTCGCTGTTGAAACTGCGACGGTTGGTGGCGTTGTTGACCCGCAGGCTGAGGTTTTTCAGCGGGCCGCTTTGCAAGGTGTAGCTGACCTCGGTGTCACGTTCCCACTCCTTGCCATTGCTGCCGGCCTTGGTGGTGGCGTTCTCGCCGTGACCGTAGCGGGTCATCAGCAGCAGGCCGGGAATGCCGACGGCGACGAAGTTGTAGTCATAACGCGCCTGCCAGGAACGCTCGTCGGCGTTGCTGAAGTTGCCGTTGAACATGTCGTTACCCAGGGTCCGTCCACTGCTGCCGTACACGGACATCCAGCCGGTATCGCCGCTGACCTTCTGCAGCCCCAGGTACAGGGTGTGGCCACCCAGGTTGGCCGAGAACAGCCCATAGGCGGTATGGCTCTGCACGTTGCCGATCAGGGCGCTGCCGTCATCCTTGTCGATGAAATACCCCAGGTTCGCGCCGAGGGTCCAGTCACCGAATTTCTGTTTGTGCAGCAGGTTCAGATAGCTTTGCTGGTAGATGTCTTCCAGTTGCGAGTACCAGGCACCGATCTGGGTCTGTTGTTCGTTGAAGCGGTATTCGGCGCCCGCATAGTTGAAGCCGTCCGACTTGACGGTGGGCGCAGCCCAGGCCGAGAGGTCTTGCATGTCCGAGGAGTTGCGCAGGCTCACGGCGTTGTATTGACCGGCCTGCAGGCTCAGGCCGGGGAGTTCCCGGGACACCAGCATGGCGCCCTGGAAGGTCTGCGGCAGCAGGCGGCCGTCGTCGTAGCGCAGCAGGGGAATATCCGGCATCAGTTCGCCGAGCATCATTTCGGTGTCGGAAACGCGCATTTTCGCCGCCAGCCCCGCGCGCCCGTAATCGTCGGCGGCGCGGCCATCGTCGTGCACCGGCAGCAGCTCCGAACCGCTGCGTTGCGGACCGCTGTCGAGCTTGATGCCCAGCATCGCGATACCGTCGAGGCCAAAGCCGACAACCCCCGGGGTATAACCGGAACTGAACTTGAGGATCGCGCCCTGGGCCCATTCTTCGATCTTGCTCTTGCTGGCACCGGGATCGTTGAAGTCGCGATTGAAGTAGTAATTTCGCAGGGTCAGGCTGGTCTTGGAATCTTCAAGAAAACCGCTGCTTTGAGCTTGCACCGAAGGCATCAGGGCAAGCGCTATTGCACCGCCGAGCAGGGCCCGGGGAGGGAGAGGAAAGTAAGTCATTATTGTTGTTTTCCTGGAGGATGTTGTCAGCAGCGAGGGCAGGGCCTCGCTACTGCTTTGTAATGGTCAAGCCTGGCTGGGTTGGGCGGCCGGTTGCGCCGGTGCCTTGGGCCGCAGTTGCAGCAACACGGCGGCGGCAATCACGAAGACCACGGCAAACACCCCATACAGGTGCAGTGGCTGCCAACCGCTGTCGAGCAACAGGCCGGCGACGGTGGGCGACAGGATCGCGCCGATGCGCCCGATACCGATGCCCCAACCGACCCCCGTGGTGCGCACGGAAGCGTCGTAGACAATCGGCGACAGCGCGTACAAGCCCGCCACGCAACCGTTGGCGAATAGTCCGATCAGCAGGCCCAGGCCCAGTGCCATGGATACCGATGAAGCGGAGCCGACAAACAGCACCAGCAGGCCCGCGGTAATCAGCATGAACAGCGACAGCACCCGGGTCAGCCGCCAGCGCGAGGCCAGGCCGCCAATCAGCGCGGCGCCGAAGATGCCACCGACGCTCAGCAGCACGCCGCCGCTGATGCCTTGCTGTGCCGACAGACCTGCCGAGACCAGCAGCTTCGGCGTCCAGCTCATCACGAAGTAGAAGCCGAACATCACCAGGAAGAACAGCAGCCAGATCAACAGGGTGGTGCGCCGTGAATCCGGCGAGAGCAACTGCGCCAGGCGTCCACGACCTGAAGTTGGCGCCGAGAGGGCCACGGGCAGATCGCGCAATGCGGGCTGGCCGAGGCGGGCGGCCAGGCGATTGATGCGGACCAGGGCATTTGCGGGGCGACGGGCGATCAGGAAGTCCAGCGATTCAGGCAAATACAGCAGCACCAAAGGAATCACCGCCAGGGTCACGGCGCCCCCGAAGATGAACACCGAACGCCAGCCAAACTGCGTCAGCAGCCACACCGACAACAGCCCGCCCAGGGTCGCGCCCAAGGCATAACCGGTGGATTGCAGGCTGACCGCCAGCCCGCGCCAGCGTTTGTTGGCATATTCACTGGCAATCACGTTGCTGCTGGCCAGGATTCCGCCGATCCCCAGGCCGGTCAACCCGCGCAGCAGCGCCAGTTGCAGCGGCGTCTGGCTGAGGGCCGACAACAGCATGCCGGCACCGGAAAGCAGCAGGCAAAACAGGATCAATGGCCGACGTCCATAACGATCCGCCCACGGCGCAATGAACAGCGAGCCTGCCGCCATGCCAAACAATCCGGCACTCAGCAGCAAACCGATCTGCGCGCCATTCAAGCCCCATTCGGCAGACACCGAGGAGGCCGTGAAAGCCATCACCAACACGTCGAAGCCATCGATCATGTTCAGGACAATACAGATGCCCACGGCCAGCCATTGGAAGTGCGCCATGGGACGCTCATCTACCACGCGCTTCAGGTCGACACTCATGGCTGCCCCTCGAGACGAGGCTGGCTAAAGGTAAAGCGAGAAAGGCACACGAAGGTGGGTGCAAGCCGAAGCTCGAACCCGATTGAGAAGTCATTCATCCCGACACCCTTGTTATTTTTATGAGCGGGCAGGCGCTGTACCTGACACCGTACAGTGCCAGTCAATCAATTTATGGATCCATTGAGAAGTGGGTTGTGAGGTTTTTTTATCTTTTTATTTTTTATTTTTTGCTTTAATTCGTTATAAAACAAATAGTTATCGTGTTTTATAAAGTGTTCGATTATCGGCCATTTCAACTTTTTTCGATGGTTTTTTGATAAAGGATCCATTAATTCCTGATTTCCAGCCCGGGCAGCTTGTCGGACTTGTACGTCATGGCGCTGGCAACGGACTCGGTACGCTGGCTGTGTTCAATGTGGCACCGGTGTTGTGCCTGTTGCATCGGGCTCGAAAACCATACAGTTCACCCGCGTGATTTCTTCAGCCCTTTCAAACGCGCTTTAGCCCTTTGTACCGCGGCCATTTTTTCCGGTCGCTTCATGCGTTTCCACTGCCTGATGTCGTCTTTGCTGCGCCCGCAGCTCACACACAGGTCGCCGCTCAACTGGCAAACCGAGATGCATGGGTTTTCGATTTCCTTGGCCATTGTCAATAACCCTTGGACACGCTGAATTGCGCCAGGCGCTTGTGCCAATCGCCACCCTGGGTGCGTTGGCACTCCTCCTCAGAGTCCAAGCGCACAGTGCGATCTGAGGGCACAAGATCGATGTCTGCCTCCTTCAGCGCGATGGCCGTCAGCTCAAGAATCCGCACTTTCGCGGTAGTCTCGGCGAGTTTCCTGTCGGCCAGCGTTTCGAACACCCAGGTCACTTTCAGCGTTAGGGCAAGCGCGTTCAAGTCAGCCGTATGGGTGAGCCAGGTAAAGCCCTTGATTTCAGATTTTGCTGTTTCGCAGGCGTCGGTCAGTGTCGCTATCAAGCGGCGCTCGATCCGTGCAAGTTCACGTTTACCCAAGGGCATGGCGAGCTCCTTCAGATCGAAACTCGACCGTCAAGTGGCTGACTTCGTGAACAGGCTTCAATCGTTCACGAATGCTCTCGGCGTCTGCTGTGGCCTGGCCAATGACGCTGACGATCGCGGCATGCGCTTGTGGCCCAACCCGCCAGACATGCAGGTCAGTGATGGTGGCATCGCCAGGCCTCTCAACCAGCTCGCGGATTTCCTCTGCGACGAGCTCATCGGTTTGATCGAGCAATACGCTGGCGGTGACGCCCATCAAGCTCCATGCCCAGCGTGCGATGACAATGGCCCCCACGATGCCCATTACCGGATCCAGCCATACCCATCCGAGGTATCGGCCAGCGAGCAATGCCACAATGGCCAGGACAGACGTCAGCGCGTCCGCCACGACGTGGAAGTAGGCTGATTTGAGGTTGTTGTCGTTCCCGTGATGTCCGTGGCCATGATGGTCATGGTCATGGTCATGGTCATGGTCATGGCTGTGACCGTGGCCAAGCAGAAGCGCGCTCACGATGTTGACGATCAGGCCGACAATCGCAATGAGCGTCGCCGTGCCGAATTGAACCTCAGTCGGCTGCAAGAGCCGCATGACCGACTCTATTCCGACCGCCAGGGACACCACGCCGAGAATCAGCGCCGATGCGAACCCGCCCAGGTCCCCAACCTTTCCGGTACCGAAGCTGTAACGCTTGTTCGAGGCGTGGCGCTTTGCGTAGCCGTAAGCCGCCACCGCGATACCCAACGCACCGGCATGGGTCGCCATGTGGAAGCCATCGGCGAGCAACGCCATCGAGCCCGTGATGTAGCCGGCGGTAATTTCACCCACCATCATCACCAGGGTAAGCGCCACGACCCAGAGGGTGCGCTTGGCATTCTCATCGTGGGAGGCGCCAAGAAATACGTGGTCGTGTACGTGATTGAGGCTGGAGTTGTTCATGAAGCGGTACCTGTCGACTTCATTTTGAGTAGCGGCGAATGGCTTCAAGCAGCTCTTCGACACCCTGGTTGCGTTCCGCTTCGCTGAGCGCAGGGTTCGCTACATGCTCGCGGGCGTGATCCTCGATGATTTCCTCCATCAATCCGTTGATAGCGCCGCGTGTGGCAGCGACCAGATGCAATGTTTTCGCGCAGTCGAGATCCGATTCCAATGCGCGCTCAACGGCCTGGATTTGTCCGGCGATGCGTTTGACGCGCTTGAGGAGATCGTCTTTGTTGGCAGCAATATGACCCACGGTATACCCCCTTTACCTGTGCAGATTTAAGTATAGGTATACCCCCTATACCTATGCAAACTCCGTGAGTGCAGAGGCGGGCTTTTCGACCCTTTGTCGCCTCTCGGGTCAGCCCGCCTTTTAGGGGCTCTACTTTCAGTCAGGCCTGCAGTGGCACCCCGGCAGGTGCCGTCGACTCAAATCCAGACGTCGTTCAACGCCGTCCGCTCGCCACCTTCGTGACCGGTATTCAGAACCCCTCGCGGCTCGATCATCATGATTTTCGTTTCTCCGTGCGCTGCTGTCCTGTGCTCCACTCCACGCGGCACGACATACAGTTCACCCGGGTGTACATGAACGCAGCCCTGCGCCAGATCGATGCGCAAAATGCCTTCGAGCACAAGGAATGCTTCATCAGTCTCCGGGTGCGAGTGCCAGACGAACTCACCTTCGATTCGCACCACCTTGAATTGGTAGTCGTTCATTTCTGCGACGACCCTTGGGCTCCACTGTTGCTCGATCAGTGAAGCCTTTTGGGCCAGGTTCACGGGGTGTGGTGCGCGTTGCTGATTGAAGTCGGACATGACTGATCCTCTGTAGTTGAAGTGGTCAGCCTATCCAACGAAAAGCCTGCAGCTCTTGTACGATCCTGCAAGTCAGCAGGCAGGACGCAAGCGTTCAAGCCAGCGCAAAGGCGACACGCCGTAGCTGCGAGTAAAGTGCCGGGTCATGTGGCTCTGATCGTGAAAGCCTGCGGCCAGGGCGGCATCGACCAGCGTGAAGCCATCGAGGATCAGCCGACGAAAACTGTCCAGGCGCCGAAGCGTGACAAAGCGGTAGGGACTGGTGCCGTAAAGTGCCCGGAAGTCCCGTGACAGACTCCATTGTTCACGCCCACTGGCCTTTTCCAGCATCTCCAAGGTAATGCCCTGGTGAAGGTGCTCCATGATGAACGCCCTCGCGCGCTCGGCCGAGCGGTAATCAAGGCGTTTGCGGCCGCATGGTTTGCCACCGACCGCACGCAATGCCATTGCCAGGTCGTACAGGGCGTCCTGCTCCTCAAGACTTTCCAGAGGATGATCCAGTGCCTGCACGAAGGCTTCACTGGCGCGGTACAGGCGCAGGTCGGATGACAGTCCGCCAGCAATGAAGGGCAACGGCTCACCGCCGAGAATGTTTTGAATAAGCGCCGGATCGATGTAGGCCATGCGGTAGCGGAAACCCGCATCAGTACCCGCCATGCCGTCATGGATTTCGTCAGGGTGCAGCACAAGTGTGTTGCCCGGCACGCCGTGGCACAGCGCGCCCTTGTAGTGAAAACTCTGCACGCCAGCGAGGGTGCGGCCGATCGAGTAGGTATCGTGGCGATGTGGGTCGTAGCCATGGCTGCCGAACCACGCTTCGATGCGTTCCACGCTGCCAGGTTGAGCGCTACGCATGACCCAATCTGAGGTGGCTGGCCGACCTGCTGTTCCTTTCATGATCAGATTTTTCCGCGGGTGCCATCTTGTAGGGTATACGGCATCTAACGTGCGCAACTATACCGCTGCCTCGGTTCAATTGTCCTTTGAGCGTTCGTTACGGGTCGAAATCAGCTCCGGTAAGCAGCGCCTCATCATTCAGTTGCTGCAGCGTTTCACCTCTACTTGTATCCTTGTTCAAGGACGAATGGCTGCCGCTATGGGCCTGGCCCGATAGTCGCTGGAACGGAAAAGCGGACTTTCCATAAGGTAGTAATGTGAAGCGTGATACCCATCTTGTTGTGCTGTTGCTGCTGGTTATCGGTTGTTCCCTGGCGTCACTGACTGTCTGGAAGGTAGTGGCCTCTCGAGAACAGGCGTTGCAGGACGTGGATGTCCATGGCTTGAACCTCACCCAGGCGCTCGCGACTTACTCCGAAGGCATTGTCCGGCAAAGCTCGCTGCTGTTGCTCGGGCTTGTCGAACGCCTGGAAACCGAAGGCAGCGGCCCTGCGCAGATTGAGCGGCTCAGTGCGTTGGTCGACCGGCAGGTGCCGCTGATGCCACAGCTCAGTGGCATCACGATCTACGATAATCAGGGCCGCTGGTTGATGTCTTCCAACCGGCCGATTCCAGTCGGGGCGAACAGCACTGATCGTGACTATTTCATTCATCACCGCGACGACCCCTCCCGCGAGATCTTTATCGGCCCGCCCATCCAGAGCCGTTCCAATCACGAATGGGTGATCACCGTCAGCCGTCGTTTCAATGGTCCTGGCGGCGAGTTTGCCGGCGTCGTGGCGGTCACCTTGGGGGTTGAAAACTTCCTGCGCCTGTTTGGCAAGATCGACGTCGGGCAGGAGGGCGCTATCGGCTTGTCCTATACCGACGGTACGTTGCTGGTTCGTTATCCTTTTCGCGAGCAGGACATGGGGCGCAATTTTTCCAGGTCGCCCATCTTCGCCAAGTACCTCGTCGATCGATCAGTCGGCACCGCGTCGTTTGCCTCCAGCCTGGACGGCGTGGAGCGGCTTTACGCCTTCCGCAAGAGTGAGCTGCTGCCGCTGGTCACGACCGTGGCACTCGGCAAGCACGAAGCCCTCGCCGCGTGGCGAACCGAGGCCTTGCTGTCCGCGGTGGTGGTGACGGGGCTGCTGGGACTGACCGGTCTCATCGGTTGGTTCCTGATCCTGGATATCCGTCGGCGTACCCAGGCCGAAGATCGGTTGCGTGGGGCCCAGCAGCAGTTGCTCTCATCGAATCGGCAACTCGAGCTGCTTGCCATGAAAGATGCCCTTACCGGTTTGGCCAATCGGCGCTGCTTCGATGAGAGCCTTGCCATGGAAGCCCGGCGAGCACAGCGTGAGGGAACGTCGCTGGCCTTGCTGATGATTGATATCGACTACTTCAAGCGCTTCAACGACTCGCTCGGGCATGTGGCTGGCGACGCCTGCCTGCAGACGGTGAGTCGAATTTTCGAGGCGTGCGTGCGGCGGCCGTCAGACCTGGTGGCACGTTTTGGCGGAGAGGAAATCGGCATCATATTGCCAGACACCGACGGTGACGGTGCCGCGGTGGTGGCGCAGCGTATCCTCGATCGTTTGCAACAGGAGAATATAACGCACCACTCCAGCCCGTTCGGACGGCTGACGGTGAGCATCGGCATTGCTGCAGCCACGGGGTCCCAGCTGGACCCTCTGCAAGCCTTGGTCAAGCTGGCAGACCAGGCGCTGTACAACGCCAAGGCGTTGGGGCGTAACCAGTTTGTAAGGGGCGGGTGAAAAAAGTAGGAACAGAAAATTTTCGATAGAGGAGGGTGACCGCCCACTCCATCAAGGCATTTCTGCTCCTACGAAGCTTGTGAAACGAGAGTCAGGCTTGATGATGGACAACCAGGGCGCCCGGCGAAACCACCTGTAATGGGTAGGGGTGGGCAGAAGTCAGCATTGTCGCCCGCAAGCGTGGATGAGCCGGCCCACCCCACGCGGGTGGGTCGGTGTCGGGTGGCCATGGCGTAACCTGCAACCCTGATTAGAGGCCTCGTGCGCAGTGTGCGGGGCTGTCAGGAGCAAGGGGTTGAGCGTCGTGAGTCGTAGCATTTCCACTCTGGCAGGCACCCGTCGCAAACTGGACGGCGGCGTTCTGTTCGGCCATACACCGCGGCAGAAATGGTCGCAATGGATGACGCCAGACCTGGACAACCGGGTCGACCTTGCGTCACGTGCATTGCTGGTGCAGCAGGAGGGGAAAAACATCCTCGTGCTGGCCGGTGCCGATGCATTGCTGGCGCCGATACCGCGTGCCTGCCGCTGCCAGCCATCCGTTTCAGGGTTGCTGGAAAGCCTGGCGCAGCATGGCCTGGGCGAGGACGATATCGATGCGGTGGTGCTGACCCACCTGCATGCACCCCTGTCCGAAGAGCTGCTTGAGCGGGTCAGGGAAGGGGAGATGCCACGGCTGCTGTTTCGCAAGGCGCATTACCTGGTGGGCGAACGTCACTGGGTGCGTGCACGCCAACCCCACCCACGTGATCGGGAGTTGTTCATCTCGCCGCTTTTGCATCGCCTGGAAAACAGCGGGCGGCTGATCCTGATCGATGGCCATAGCTGCGACCGCCTCGGTCACGGCTGGCATTTTCATTTCAGCGACGGCTACACACCGGGGCAACTGTTGCCGGAAATCCTGCTGCCGGGCGGGCCTGTGGTGTTTGTCGGCGAACTGATCCCGGGAACGCACTGGCTGAGCCTGAACGTCAACAGCGCTTATGATCGCTACCCGGAATGCGTGGTCGGCGACAAGGAGCGCTTGCTCGATCATCTGGTGGCTACACGGGGTCGCCTGATCTTTTCCCAGGACCCGGACGTTGCCATGGTCAAAGTCATGCGTGACCGCCAGTCACGCTACATACCGTTCGATCCCTACACCTCGTTGAGTCGATTCGACAGCTGAGAGCGCCGTTTCACATAGGGCGCAACGGCGTTCAGTGCGCAAGATTTCAAAAGTTGATCTTGAATCCGAGCATCGCGTCATATCCATGGCTGTCCCCATCGAACCCCTGGCGATAACCTGCCGAGGCCGTGATCGTGGTGCGCCGGTTGGCCTGGTAATCCACCCCCAGATTCACCTCGCCCCAGGTGCCCTGGATGTCGGCTTCGAACGGGACGTAACCTGATTCAGAGGAAAACTCGGTCTTCGGTTGGCCCTTGAACTCATGCCAGACACTGGGGCGAACCCATGCGTTGGTGCGCCGTTCGCTCTTGTCGACGCCCTCGGTGTCCCAGTCCTTGGCGATGCGCACGCCGAGCCGGCCGATCAGCGAATCCACGTCCTTGAAACGAATGTTGGCGCCGACGTCGTCGCTGCTGTCCAGATCGACGTAGCTGTAGATGGCCTGCAACTGCGGTTCGACGTACCAGTCTTTGTCGAACTCGTAGGGGTAGCCGTTTTCCAGCGAGGCGGTGTAGCCCCAACCGCGGGTTTTCAACTTGGCCAGGTCGTTGGGCTTGGCCTCGATGTCGAAGCGGTTGACCTGCAGCACGCCGTCCAGATACCAGCCGGACGGGCCGAAGTGCGTCCAGTACGCGCCCACGCCATAGGCACGCAAAGTGTCTTCACCGGCGGGACGGCGGGTGTAGTGGCTGACGCCTGCGTCGATGGTGCCCGCCGACAGCGACACACCGGCCTGTTCATGACTGCCATCGGTCCTGACTTTACGGTAGAGGTCGGTGCCGACCTGAAAGGCGGTCAGGTCGTAGTTGTACTCGGGGGTGTTGCCCAGGGCGTTCTTGCGATCGCCGTCCTGTTTGCCACTGCGATAGATCACCCTTCCCCAGCCCATGGACGGGGCCACAGTGGACTCATCTTCCTTGGGCAATGGATCGCCGGCGTTGAGACGCTCTTCGCCGACCCGCTCGTGCAAGGTATCGACCATCGTCCTGCCGTAGACCAGCGCCAGCGCCGGAACCGCGCCGTACAGCGAAACCTCCGGACGAAAATTCGGCACGTGATCGGGAACCGGAGCGGGATCAGGCGTTGGATCAGGGTCCGGCGTCGGATCGGGGGTCGGGTCTGGCGGAACAGGGGGGGCAGGAGGCGTGGGCGCATCCGAGCGCAGGAACCAGGTGTCCCTGGCGCTGCCATCCTCGGCACCCTGTTGCAGGCGATACTCATAGGGCCCCGCGACGGCCCGGCTGGCCAGGCGAAAGGCGTTGGGGTCACTTGCCCCATCGGTCTTGTTGAGCAATTCGACGACAGCGATGCCGTTGCCCTGGGTCAACTCGCCCTGTCCGCCGACATTGCTCACGGTAACCCGGGTGGCACCGCCACTACCGGTGCTGGTGGAGTCCACCACCAGCATGTCGGAACGGCTGTTGCTGCCGCCTGCGTTCAAGGTGGTGTTGAGCAGCAGACTGCCGCCATTGGAGACGAACGTCCCGCCGCCATCGGTACCGGCGGTGGTCGCGCCACTGATCAGCAGCACATTACCCACGGTGCTGGTGCCGGCCGCAAGGTCGAGCGTGCCGCTATGGGTGAAGCTGTTCACGCCGAGCAATTGGCCCTGTACCGCGCCACCCGGCGTCGGCGTATTGGCCGCCTGGCCCAAGGGCAGATAGGCACCGCTGGCATTGAAATTGACGATGCCTGTAGCGGGTTGCGCCGCCAGGCGAATGACGCCGCTGTTGTCGATACTGTTGTTGCCCGCCGACCCCAGGTTGCTGGTCGAAACGCCCCAGGTATCACGGGTGCCGCTGCCGGTGCTGTCGGCGAAATTGCGCAAGATCCAGGTGCCGTTGTTGGTCACGGTACTGGCGGCACTGACGGCATTGACCGAACCGGTCATCTGACCGGTGTTGTCGAGTATGAAATTCGTCCCGGGCGTGGTTGCATCGGCACGCACCGCTGAATCGCTGAGCGCGCCGATCACGCCGGTGTTCGTCAACGTCTGGGTTGCACCGCCCAGGGTCACGCCGTTGCTGTCTGCCCATCCACCTTGAAGGGTTGCGCTGTTGCTGACGCTGACCGCTCCGCCTTCGGTCAACGCATCGATCGCCGACGACCCCGTGCCCTTCGTGGTTATTGCCCCGGTGTTGGTGACCGAGAGCGTGGCCGCGCCGGATGCTTGCGCCAGAATGCCCTGGCTGTCGCTGGCACCCAGCGTCTGAATCGGCCCGGAGTTGACGATAGTCTGCTGGCCACTGACGGACAACGTACGGATGCCACGCTGCTGATTGCCCCGAGCGATCAGTTCCCCACTGTTACTCACATTCAGGGTACCCACGCCAGTGCCCGAATTGAACGCATTGCCCGCCAGAATCGCCGCGCCCTGGCCATTGACGTCAATCAGCGGCCCGGTGAACGCAACATTCGTATTTCCGCCCAGGGTCAGGGCCTGTATGCCAAAGGAGCCAATGCCACTGCCGTCGCCCGACCCGGCATCGGAATGCGTGATGATCGTGCCGCCAGCGTTGACGTCCACGGTGCCTGTGGGTGATTGGGTCGAGGCATAGATCCCGTTGGCATTGCTGTTGATCGTTTCGATACGGTCGCCGGAGTAGTCGACCCGGACATTGCCGCCCGTCGAGTCGACCCGGATGCCGCCCGCGCCAAAACCACTGGCGAAGATGTTGCCGGAATAATCGATAAGGACATTGTTGTTTTCGGCGCTGACGATGATGCCGTAGGCGCGCGTGGTGTTGAGCCCGCCGAGTACGGTGAGATTGCCGCTGCCGGTGATGGTCGCGTCACCGGTGCCGCGCTTGATCACGTAGATCGCCCGCGAGCCGGCTGTATTGGCCGTGTTGCCGACGTTGATAGCGGCGTTGTTTTCAATACTGATTGAGCCGGTGGCGCCAACGTTATCGTTGGCATAGATACCATGTCCGCCGCCCCCGGTGGTGGTGATCGCACCGGTGTTGACGATGTCGATGCTGCCAACGGTGGAAAAGGAGCGAATGCCGAAACCATTGACGCCATTGGCGCTGAGTGTCCCGCTGTTGCTCAACCGGGTATTGCCGGCGCCGCCTTCGGTGAACAGGCCGAAGGCGTTCATGCCGACGGCCTGGACAGTCGCCGCGTTCACCAGGGTGGTGTTGCCATTGACCGCGCGGGTGTGGACGCCGGCGTGGTTGCCGACGCCAGCGGTAGGCAAGGTGTCATCGGTGATGGGATCGCCGGCGGACAGCGCATCGTCGTTGTTGACCAGGATGCTGACCCCGGCACCCACACTGACGCTGGTTGCTCCGCTGCCGGTGGCCTTGGTCCAGATGCCGTTGCCGCCGAGCAGTGTTATCTGACCACTGCCGTCGTGGGTAACGTTGATCCCACCGCCGCCACTGGCATTCACATCGATCCCGTCATGTTCATTGCCAACCACGCTGTTGAGGATGTTCAGCGTGGTGCCCGAAGTGACGGAGAACGTCGACAGCCCGCTGCTGGCATTGGTGATGGCCATTGCGTCGAGTGCGCTGCCACCCACGTTGACCGTGTTGGTACCGCCATCGACGCTCAGGGACGCATTGCCGGTAGATCCGATTACGTTAGAGAACACCGCGTTTGCAGCCGTCGGTGGCGTGCTGTTGATCGTGGTGCCGCTGAGGGTGACGGTTGAGTTGGCGTTGTTGCCTCGACTGAGCACCGAGGATCCGGCAGTGGTGGTGATGGCCGTACCCGCTTGAGTACTGATCGAGGCGTCGACGCCGGCGGCAGGCGTACAGGTTTGCGATACATTGTAGGTGCCGACGGCAAGCGGCCCACAGGCGGCCTGGGCGTCCGCCAACATCAGGGCATTGGCCATGGCGACCAGCAAGGCGCTACGTTTGAAATGGGGGGCAAACCCGACATGGAAATGGTTGCGAGCGCTTTTCATCAAAACCTCCCTGTTCAACCGCTTGCCGATGCCTGCCAGCCAATGGGCGATGGCATGGCGATTACCGCTATAAACCTTAGTTGGTAATTCGCAGATTGGGGAAGGAAACGAGGCCAGTTCACTCTTGCGCCTGCAGGAGCTGCCGCAGGCTGCGATCTTTTGCTCTTGCCTTTAAAGATCGCAACCTCGTTGCACTCGACAGCTCCTACGAAATCAAAAGTAGTACCCAATGTTGATGTTGGTCCGGTAGTACCACTGGTTACTGCCGATCGAACTGGTATTGGTGAACCCCGTGCCGTTTTCCGCGCCGCCATAGGGGTTGGCGTTTTTAGCCCAGGTGAAATCAACCCACCCCATGATCGGCATCGCCAGGAACTGTGCGCCCACGGTGTACATCTGCGAGTCGTCCCAGCCGCTCTCGTCTTTCATCATGCGGCTGTAGTCGTTGTAGAGTTTGATTTTCTTCAGCGGTCCGAGTTTCGGCGTGGGAATGTCGTAGGCGACGTTCAGCGATGCGATGGTGGCCTTGGCGGCTATCAGGTAGGCGGGCGTCAGGCCGTTGCTGCCCATCAGTATCGAATTGTCGCTGACGCCGGCCGGATTTTTCGGGTCATACTCGTAGCGAATGCCCTGGGTGCTGACGGTCCACTGGCCGGCGTTGATGATGGCGTGGATGCCGCCGGCCCAATAGTCGCCGTCATCTTTGGTGGTAGCGTTGTAGAGCTGTGCGGTGGCCAACGACGCGCCGATTTCGGTCTTCCAGCCATCGTTGACAAAGGTCCGCGCGACGCGGGCGTTGAGCTGGTTGTGTTTCTCGTTGTCCTGGCGCGACTGGGTGAAGGGGATGGCATTGTCCTTGAGGTCGGCGTATCGCCCGACTTCCGGCGAGTAGCGAATGTCGGACGGCAACATGCGCGGGAAGTAGCCCAGTTGCAGGTCCCAGTCCTTGTCCTTGTAGCTGTACTTCAAGCCGGTGCCGGCGCTGACGCCGTAACCCATGAAGAAGGGCAGGTGATAGCTCCAGCCGAATTGCGGGTAGGGTTCCAGCCCGAAGGGCTTGAACGGCGCGCCCACTTGCAGGTTGGAATTACTGTTCAGGCGATAACCAACGAAGCCGCGATCGATGGATCGTTTGCCGTCGTCCTGGAACCAGTAGCCGACATCGCTGTAGAGGTTTTTGTAAGTCGCTTGCACATCGACACGGAAGGTGTCGAACAGGAACCGCCCGTTGTTTTCGGTGGTGTCCCAGTGCTCGTCGCGGTAGTTGGTGCGCAAGGCACCGCCGATGTCCAGGCTGCTCTGGCCGTCATCGCTGCGCCAGGCGATATGCGGAAACGGCTTCTTGGCGGTGGTCGACGTCTCGGGGGCGGCAGGGCCGGGTTCGCCGGCGAAACTGACGCTGCTGCTGATGATCAGTCCCAGGCCTATAACGTACTTCTTCATGCTGACTTCCCCTGCGCTGTTGAGCACTACAAAGTGACCGGCAACACTTTCCCGCTCGCCCTGGAAGTGGCAATGAACGGAAGGCTTGATGTGTTGCTGTTATGCAGTGTGTTTTTGTTTGGCTGTTTCGTCGGTAATACGGTGTCTGACCTATGAACCTGACAGGGATAGAGCAGAAACCATGCCAGTCCTGCAATCCCATGTTGTTAACTAAAAAATCGAGTTAAAACAATTGTTTATATGGGAAACGCATTTTTATGTATTGCCTGCGAAACAGCGCGTTCGGGGGGTAACCAAACTGCACGTTCGTTGTGCGGCGATTACTTTACGCGCATTAAAAAGGCCGGCTAAAAAGCCGGCCTGTTCAACGGATGAAATAACGCAAACTTGCTACAAGTCGAGTACCAGTCGCCGGCTCTTGCATCCCGATACGCAGACCATCATCGATTTATTCGCGGCACGTTCGGCTTTGGTCAGCACGCCGTCCCGGTGGTCGACTTCACCTTCCAGGACCCGTGTTTCACACGAACCGCACACCCCCTCGCGGCAACTGTGCTCGATGTCACAACCGGCCTCGAGCAGCACATCGAGCAGGCTCAGCCCCGGCTCGATGGACAGCGTCTTGCCGGATTTCTTCAGCTCGACGCTGTAGCTGCTCTGCGCGTCTTCGGACGGCGGCAGTTCTGCCGCGGCAAAACGCTCGATGTGCGCATGGGGATAGCCGAGGCCTTCGCAGGTGCTTTCGAAGGCATCGAGCATCGGCGTCGGCCCGCAGCAATAAAAATGCGTGTCGTCGGGCTGGCCAGCCAGGTAGGTGCCGAGGTCCGGCGGCATGCCTTTTTCGTCATTGAAGTGGTAGACCACCTTGGCGCTCAGGCCGCTGAGCTCTTCCACCAGTGCGGCTTCCTGGCGCGAACGGGCGCAGTAGATCAGCTCGGCGGATTTTCCCAGGGCCAGCAGTTGGCGGAACATGCAGTAGATCGGCGTGATGCCGATACCGCCGGCCACCAGCACGCTGTGCCTGGCGCTCAGGTCGAGCTGGAAATTGTTGCGCGGCGACGAGATCGGCAGTTGCATGCCGACCCGCAGTTGCCCGTGCACATATTCCGAGCCGCCACGGCTGTTGCGATCACGCAGGATGCCGACCACATAGCGGCCACGGTCGCTCGGCGAGTTGAGCAACGAGTAGCTGCGCACCAGGCCGTTGGGCAGATGCAGATCGATATGCGAGCCGGCTTCGAACGGGGCGAACACGGTATCGCCATAGGGCCGCAACTCGACGCTGATGATGCCTTCGGCTTCGTAGCGCAAGGTGTGCACGAGCGCGGTAATGGGGGAGGAATGGGACATCGGTCACCTCTTTTCGACAGTTCGCAAATCGACACGCGCGCCGGCCAGAACACAATGCACGATCGGCTTCATGGCAACTGCTTCGCATCAACCAGCTCAAGCTGAGCCTTGGCTGCGTTCTTCAGGTAGCGACGCAGGCGCACCACACCGAGGTCATGCTGGTAGAGGTTTTCCCGCTGGTTGGCGTCCGGTTCCATGAATTCGAGCAGCACCCGATCCTGTTCCAGCACCGCCCAGTGGCGTGCTTCCAGACGGTTCTTGTAGAGGAAGCGCCAAGTGTCGCGCTGCCAGCCGGTCAGTGGCCGGCACCGCCAGTGGAACACCGCCGACAAGGAGGTGCTGCTTGGCGTGTAGCTGCCGATGATGGTGAAGTTGCCGCCCGGGCCACCGGTTTTCGGATAAGGGATTTCCAGGCGCAGCCAGTGGCAGCTGTCGTCCATGAATTCGGTCCAGTCGAAGTTCACTCCGCGCTGGCCTTCCTTCTCGAAGAAGAAGCCCTTGTCGGTGTCGCGGGTGACGAATTTGGCGGTGGCTTCGCCTTCGCTCATGGAGTGCGACATCTTGTGCAGGTAGGTGCCGTGCATCGGGTCCATGACGTTGTCGATGACATAGCGGTAGTCGCCTTGCCACTCGGCGTAGCACAGGAAGCTGCTCCATTCGGGGGAGCTCAGTTGCTCGGGCAGCACCAGTTCCGGCGGGGTGTCCACGTGCGGTTCGGCGGCGTTGAAGAGAAAGATCGCGCCGGCGGCTTCACGGGTGTGGAACATGCGCGTCGGGCGGCTGCCTTCGAGTTTGCAACCGGGGCTGCCGGGCACCTTGGTGACTGTGCCGTCGCAACGCACTTCGACGCCGTGATAAGGGCACTGCAGGCGGTCGCCCAGCACCGGTCCCTGTGACAACGGCGCGCCGCGATGCGGGCAGTGGTCTTCGAGGGCATGCACGCTGCCGTCATTGTCGCGCCACAGGGCAATCTTGTAGCCCAGTCGACGGATCGACACCGGCTTCTCGCCCAGTTGGTCAGAAGGCAGGACCGGGAACCAGAGGTTCTTCAAGCCGTTTGCCAGGAGGTGTTCTACAGGATCGACGGTTGTGTTCATGTTCATTTCTTGTTTACCTCCGGCGGTTCATTCGCCCAGCCGAGCCATCAGGGTTTTATAGGCGTCCGTTGTCCACTCACCGCTGGTCAGCGGGCAGGGCGGCCCGGCCAGGTTCAGGTGCGCGAGCAGCTCGGGCAACTCGGTCACACCGTTGCCGAAGGCGCGCTCGATGGAGTCGCCGAGCAGGTCCTCGAACTGGGTATTGGGGCGTTTACGGGCCTGATGCGGCTCCAGGTAGGGTTCGGTATTACGCATCTCATTGACCTCCGTCTGAAGATTTCGCTTTGTCAGTCAGGAACTTGCCCTGGGGCGCGTCGACATTTTGCTGGCGTCGGGTGTTGCCATCGATGCCGCCGGCAATCGCCCATTCGGCGAAGACGGTCGGGCCCGGCTCGAAGGTGCGTGGCTGCCATTCGCCGGTCAGTTGGTCTTCGTCGGCGTAGTACTCGACCAATGCACCGGCCGGGTTCTTGAAGTACCAGAAGAACGCCGAGGACACCGGGTGACGCCCCGGGCCGATTTCCGTCGCCCAGCCGCAGCGGGAGATGTGCATGCCGCCGCCGAACACTTCGTGCACATCGCGCACGGTGAACGCGACGTGGTTCAGGCCGGCGCGCGGGGCGGGCAGTTGCAGCATGAACAGGTCGTGGTGCCCGCCTTCTTCAGCGGTGCGCAGGAACGCACCGCGATCCGGATAACGGTCCGAGGCCTGGAAGCCGAAGCGCTCGTGATAGAAGGCTTCGCAGGCGTTGACGTCCTTGACGAAAAACACCACATGCCCGACCTCGATCGGTGTGGCGCGCTCGTAGATCGGCGCAGCCTTGTTGATCCGGCCCTTGGTTTGCCAGGTGTTGTGGCCGCTGCACTCGATGTCCAGTTCGCGCTTGCGGGTCACTTGCAGGCGGATCGCCAGGCCATTGGGGTCGGTGCAGCCAACACGGCCGTTCGCCTCGATGAAGCCCGGGTCGTTGGCGATGCGTTCGCTGTAAAGCTTGAGGTCGGCATCGCTTTCGACGCCCCAGACCACTTCGCGCACCGTTGAACCGGGTTCGATCGCCGGTGGCAGGCCCACCTTGTTGATGTCAGCGAGCACGACACGGCAACCGTTGAGGGTTTCGAAGATCACCTCGTCTGCCTGCTCGCTGACTTTACTCAGGCCCCAGTCACTGAAGAACCGAGCGCTGGTCGCCAGGTCCTCGACGCCATAGGTGACTTCATCAATGCCTAAAACGCTCATAACCCTACCTCTGGTTGCACACCGGCCCAGGCCAGTGGCTGTTCATTCATGCCCCAATAAAGGCTTTTCTGTTCCATGTACTGCAGGATGCCCAGGCGACCTTTTTCACGACCCAGGCCGCTGTCGCGCCAGCCACCGAAGGGGGTGGAAATGGAGAATTGCTTGTAGGTGTTGATCCACACCGTGCCAGCCTGGATTTTTCGACCCAGTGCCCAGGCGCGCTTGTAGTCACGCGTCCAGATGCCGGCGGCGAGGGCGTACAGGCTGTCGTTGGCCTGCTCCAGCAATTGCGCTTCGTCGTCGAATGGCATGGCCACCAGCACCGGGCCGAAGATTTCTTCCTGGCACACCTGCTGGCTGTTGTTCAGACCTTCGAGGATGGTCGGCGGATAGTAGTAACCCTGATCAAGAACACCGCCGCTGGGGCGCTGGCCACCGAGCAGCAGGCGTCCGCCTTCGGCCAGTCCGAGTGCCACATAACGCTCCACCGACTCGCGGTGGGCGGCGCTGATCAATGGGCCCATTTGCGTGCGCTCATCCGCCGGATCACCGACGCGCAATGCGGCCGCCGCTGCCACCAGGCGCGTCATGAACGGCTCGTACAGCGCACGGGCGACGAACAACCGCGACCCGGCGATGCAGGCTTCGCCCGACGAACTGAAAATGCCGTACAACACGCCGGCCACCGCGTGGTCGAGGTCGGCGTCTTCCAGAACGATGGTCGGCGATTTGCCGCCCAGTTCCAGGGACACCGGCATCATCTTGTCGGCGGCGATGTGGGCAATGTGTTTGCCGGTTTTGGTGCCGCCGGTGAACGACACGCGCTTGACCAGCGGGTGACGGGTCAGTGCATCGCCGAGCAGCGAACCCTTGCCCGGCAATACGCTGAGCAAGCCCTTGGGCAGCCCGGCGTCTTCGCAGATGCGTGCCAGTTGCAAGGCCATCAGCGGAGTGATTTCCGCCGGCTTGATCACTACGGCGTTGCCAGCCGCCAGCGCCGGAGCGACTTTCTGCGCTTCGCTGGCGATGGGCGAGTTCCATGGCGTAATCGCGGCGATCACGCCCATCGGTTCAAAGACGCTCATGCTGACGAAATCACCGCGAGATGGCGTGATGGTTTCTTCGAGCGTTTCACAGGCCGAAGCGAAGAACTGAAAAGTGCCGGCGGCACTGGCCACCAGGGCACGGGTTTCGTTGATCGGCTTGCCATTGTCCTGGCGCTGCAACTGTGCCAGTTCTTCGCTGCGCTCACGGATCAGTTCGGCGATGCGGTACAGCACGCTGGCGCGTTCATGGGGTTTGCGCTGCGCCCAGCCGCTGTGCAAAAACGCCTGGTGGGCGCCTTGCACGGCTTCTTCCACGTCTTCGACACTGGCGGCGTTGAGCCAGGCAACGGCTTCACCGGTGGCGGGGTAGCAGGTGGCGTAGCGCTCACCCCGGCCGAGTTGCCATTGGCCGGCAATGCAAATGGGTAACGTCTGTTCGAGAGTCATCGCAGTTCCCTAAATCGAAATCGCGTGGGCGTGGTTGCCCAGGGCGCGGACGACGCTGTAGACGGTCAACGCCGAGGTTTTCGGGTTGGCCAGCAGCGGTTTGCCACGCAGGCTCAGTTCGAACCCGCCAAAGGCGCCACGGGCTTCGAAGTGATGCACGTTCTCTTCGCAGAGCGGGTCGGCGATCAGGGTCACATGGGTGCGATCCAGGCCGAGCCCGGCCAGCGACAAGGTCGCGGCGACGTTGGCGTTTTTCGGGTACTGGCGGGCCGCTTCGCGGGCACTGCCCTGGAAAATCACCGTGGCTTCGCTGAGGCTGTCCAGGTCGAACGCCTGTTCCGCCGGGGTGTTTTTCCAGGCACGGGCCGGTTTGCGTCCGGTGTAGTTGACCGAGTCCAGGCCGCCGACCTTGGCCGCCGACAAGGCGTCGATGCCGCCGATGGCGCCGGGCAGCAATTCGATGCGGGTCTGACCGCGTTCGGCCGCTGCCTCCAGGCGCTCCACCAGGCCGACTTCGGACAGCGCGCCGACCGAGACGATCAGGCAGGCGATGCCACGCTCCAGGGCCGGCAACACATGTTCTTCGATGGCCTTGTGACCGGCACACTCGACCAGCAGGTCGGGGCGTGCGTCGGCCGGCAGGGCCGTGAGCACTTGCGGCGGTTGTTTGAAACTGGCCAGCCTTTGCCGTACCAGCTCTTCGGAACCGGCCGAGGCGATGACGTAGTCGACGCACAACTGCGGGTCTTTCTCCAGCAGCTCGAGCACGCCGACGCCGATGGCGCCGCAGCCGATCATGGTGATATGCAACATGGCGAAGTCCTCAAGCCGTGGCTTTTTGCGCTTTGGTTTCGCTGTTGGGCGGACCGGCGAACTGGGTGGCGAAGCTGCCGACGCTGAGCATGTCGACTTCCAGCAGGAACGGACCTGGCTGCGACAGCGCACCGTCGACCACCTTGCCGAAATCCTTGAGGTCGGTGACCAGTCCATGGCGCAGGTTCAGCGATTCGGCCAGCTTGGAATAATCCGGGGTGTGCAGGTCGACGTAGCAGTGGCGACTGCCGTACACCGCGTCCTGGATGTTGCGGATCACGCCGTAGCGCTGATCGTTCATCAGCAGGATCACCACGTTGGCGTTCTCTTGCACCAGCGTTGCCAGCTCGCCGAGGTTGAGAATGAAACCGCCGTCACCGGCCAGGGCGAAGACCTTGCGCTCAGGCGCGGTTTCCGCTGCCGCCACGGCCGCGCCAATGCCCATCGACAAACCCTGGCCAATGCCGCCGCCGAGTGCATGCACGCCGGCACGCGGGTGGTACAGCGTCAGCAGGCGGTTACCCCAGATGCTGTTGGACAGCGTGACGTCGCGCACCCAGGAGAAATTGCGCCCGGTGAGCGCTTGTAGCTGTTCGACCATGGCCGAGTACGGGCCGAGGTCGGCGATCAGTTGCGTGCGAGACTTTTCACGCACTTGCTTGAGCTCGGCGAGGAACGTCGGGTCGATGTGCAGGCGACCTTCCAGGCGATCCGCCAGGCCTTCAAGCGCCAGCGCCGAATCGCCGCAGATGAACAGTTCGCTGTTGTAGCTGCGCCCTTCGATGGCCGGGTTGGCGTCGATGCGCAGGGTGTTGCGTGGCAGCTTCAGCGCATATTTGAAGGTCTCGTTGCTGCGCAGGCGTGAACCGGCGATCAGCAGGGCGTCGCAGCTTTGCAGGAACTGCTCGACCAGTTTGTTTTGCGAGAACGCACCGAGGCAACGCTCGTCATCTTCGTTGACCACACCGCGACCTTGAGTCGAGGTGATCACGCCGACCCCCATGTCCAGCAGGCGCTTGACCTGCGGGCCGGCATGCCGCGCGCCGCCACCAAGCCACAACAGCGGGCGAGTGGCGCTGGCCAGACGCTCGGCCACCAGGTCCAGCGCTTCGGGTGCGGGCACGGCCACCGGAATCGGCAGCGGCGACAGGTCTGTCGGCATCGGGATGAACGTCGACTGGATGTCGATCGGGATTTCCACGCTGACCGGCCCGGTCGGCGCGGTCAGGGCAGTCTGCACGGCCAGCTTCAGGGTGCTGATTGCGGTTTCGACGCTGCGCACCCGGAACGCGGCCTTCGACACGGCCTTGAGCATGGTCAGCTGGTCGCGGGCCTCATGGATGTAGGCGAATTCCTGGTCCAGGTACGGCGTTTCGATCTGCCCGGTGATGTGCAGCAACGGCGTGCCGGCGGTCAGCGCTTCGACCATCGCACCCGCAGCATTACCTGCTGCGGTGCCGGTGGACGTCAGGCACACACCCAGGCCACCGGTGGTACGGGCATAGGCGTCGGCCATGTTGGTCGCGCCGGCTTCGCCGCGGGCCATGACGAAGCGGATGTTGCCGCGCACGGCGAACGCATCGAGGATCGGCATGTTGTGGATCGAGATCACACCGAATGCGGCCTTGACCTCGCATTGCTCGAGAAACGCGGTGATGGCAGCGCCAACGGTGACAGTATTTTCATTACGCATGGCGGGACAGGCCTCCAGAAACATCGATATGGCTGCCTGTGGTGTAAGCCGACAGAGGCGAGGCCAGGAACAGGATTGCGCGGGCCGCTTCGATCGGCAGGCCCAGGCGCCCCAAGGGAATGTGTTTGCGTTGTGCCAGCTGGGCGGTCCATTGGCTCCAGTCCAGATCCCGTTCTTCGCGGGCTTCGAAACGGCGGCGCCATTGCCCGGACTCGACCAGGCCGATGAGGATGCCGTTGACCCGAATGCCATCGACGGCAAATTCGGTGGCCATCGAGCGCACCAGGTTCATCACCCCGGCGCGCGCGGCCGAGGTGGCGACCATGTGCGGTTCCGGCTGGCTGGCCAGCAGCGAATTGACGCAGACGATGGCGGCGTTCGCCTGACCTTGCAGCTGTGCCTTGAAGGCGCGGACGGGGTTGATCACCGAGAAGAATTTCAGGTTCAGTTCTTCGGTCCAGGCGCTGTCGGTAGTGTCGGCGAAGGTCGATACGCGACCTTGCCCGGCGTTGTTGACCAGCACGCTGGCTGGCCCCAATGCGGCCAGGCTGGCGGCGGCAAAGGCGTTGACCGAGTCGGCGTCCAGGACGTTGCAGGCCTGGGCCAGCAAGCGCGCCTTTGGAAAACGTTCACGCAACTGGTCTTCGGCGCTGCGCAGGCGATCTTCGTCGCGACCGCAGAAGGCCACGGCCGCGCCGGCTTCGAGCAGCAGTTCGACGCAGGCCAGGCCGATGCCCGAAGAGCCACCGGTGACGATCGCGGTGCTGTCTTGCAGTTGATAGAGACTCATCTCAATCCCTCATCAGCGCCGTTACGCGGTTGTGGCCGTCGTGCCCGGTCGCGCTGTTGTAGTCGAGCAACCGCGACAGTTCGTCGGCGCTGCGGCGTACTTGCAGGAGCAATTCGTTGAAGTTGACGTGGGCGATCTGGGTGGTCGGAATCGTCACGCCCAGCGCCGCGACGATCTGCCCGGACTGATCGCGCACCGGTGCGGCCACCGAGGAAATCGCCGACTCGAAGAAGCCTTCACCGCTGACAAACCCGCGTTGGCGGTCGGCCTGGACCATGTCGAACAGCTCCATCACGGTCTTCGGCGTGCACGGCGAGAACTGTTCCAGGTGATCTTCCGGGTAGAGTTCGCGCAACTCCGCCAGCGACAGGTCTTCGAGCAGGATGCGCCCGAGGACGGTGGCGTGGGCGGGCAGGCGCGTGCCGACATTCACCGCGCTGGAGAACACCGACGGCGGCGACACCTTGGCCACGTAGACGATCGAACGGCCGTCGCGCACCACCAGGTTGCTCGGGTAGTTGAGGCGGTCGCACAAGCGGGCCAGCAGCGGCTGGCCGAGCTCGGTCAGCTCCAGTGAGGCGAGGTACTCGAAGCCCAGGCGCAGCACCGACATGCCGAGGCGGTATTCGTTGCCGCTGCGGGTGACGAAGCCCATGGTTTCCAGCGTCGTCAGCAGGCGAAAGATGGTCGAGCGCGGCAGCGACAGGCGTCGGGCCAGTTCCGGTGCGGTCAGCGTGCGATTGCGCCGGCTGAATTCACACAGCAGCAGCAGGCCGCGCTCCAGGCCCGGCACGATGTATTTGTCCTGAGCGTCCTTCAGCAGATCTGAATCGTTCATAGCGATGCACCTGTCAGGGATTCTTTGATGGCGAAGGCCAGGCGGCCCGCCACGACATGAGGTTGTTCGATGGGACTGGCATGTCCGGCATCGTTGATAAGCGCGAACGTGCCGCCCAGGGTCTTGGCCAGGGTCCGGCAGTTGTCGGGGGTGGTGATGCCGTCGGCGTCGCCGCAATGCACTTCGCAAGGCATGGTCAGCGGTGCATGGCGCAACAGGTCTTCGCCGCACAGCAGTTCGATGGCCTGGCGATAACCCTCGGGATTGAGCCGTGCCATGTTCCACCGCACCCAGGCCTGCGCTTGAGGGCTGGCCACCGGGGAGAGCATGTAGGCGCTGCGTTGCTCGGCCATCTGTGCAATGCCCAGCTGTTGCAAGGCGTGCAGGCGTTTGTCGCGCACTTGCTGGCGCTGCACGGCGCGCGATGGATGGCCGTAGCCCTGGGCCGGGCTGATCAGCACCAGGCGGCTGATGCGCTGTTGCTGCACGCCGCTGGCGAAAGCGACGGCGGTAATGGCCCCCAGTGAATGCCCCACCAGCACGCAGCGCTCGATGCCCAGGGCGTCGAGCATCTGCAGCAGCCGCTCGGCATAGTCCGACGCATCCGGCGCCAGGGCTCGCAGGGGCGAGGAGTCGCCGTAGCCGGGCGCGTCCCAGGCGATCACCCGGGCGCTGCGGCCAAGCGCCTGCGCCACCTCCAGCCACGACGCCGAGCCCGAGCCGATCCCGTGCAACAACACAATGGCCGGCCCGCTTCCGCATTCGCGAAAGGCCTGGCGAGCGCCGGCGAGCTCCACTGTGCGCAATGGAAACTGCAGGGCCAGCTGCGCCTGAAGATCGGCGGTGAGCGACGGAGCGCGATGATCGATGGCGTGCGACATGGGCTTATCCGCGCTTGATCGAGGCCAGGGGGTGTTCTGGCGGGTAGGTCGGGGTCAGCGGTTTTTTCGCGCCGAGCATCACGCACATCAGCGCATCTTCATCGCCGATGTTGATCTCTTCGCGGTACACGCCGGGCGGCACGGAAATCACGTCGCGGTCGGTGAGGATGGTTTCGAAACGCTCGCCGTCCTTCTCGATCACCACCTTGAGTTTGCCGCGCAGCACGAAGAACACTTCTTCGACGTCGGTGTGCAGGTGCGGCGGGCCTTCATGGCCGGCCGGGATCACCATGGTCGAGAAGGTGAAGTTCTCCGACGGGATGGTGTTCATGTCCGAGGTCACGCCGGTGCCGCCGGTGCCGATGTAGCGCATTTGCGCGCGGCGGAATTTCGGGTCGTAGTCAGCCTGGAATTTCAGGGCATTCCAGTCGTACTTGCGGGTTTCGTAACGGGCGATGCGGGTGTTCATCCAGCTTTCCAGATCGCTGCCGGCCGGCTGTTCCCAGCTTTTCGGGGTGGTTTGCTGTGCTGATAAATCGGTCATGGCTGTCTCCAGATCAAAGTCAAGGCATGACGAACCCGCCGTTGACCGGCAAGGTTTGTCCAGTGATGAAACGGGCGAGGTCGGACAGCGCGAACAGCACGGCGCCGCTGACGTCTTCGGGAAGTTGTGGGCGCTGGATGGCCCGTTGATCGTTGTACAAACGGTGGCGCGCCTCGGGTACATAGGCCGTGGCCTCGACCAGCACCAGGCCGGGGGCAATGGCGTTGACCGTGATGTTGTCGGTTCCCAGTTCACGGGCCAGGCTGCGGGTCATGGCGATGATTGCGCCCTTGCTCGCGACATACGCCAGCAGGTTCGGCGCGCCCCACAGAGGGGTGTCGGAGGCCAGGTTGACGATGGCGCCCTGGCCGCTGGCGCGCAGGGCCGGCAGGCAGGCCTTGGTCATCAACCAGGTGCCGCGCACGTTGACCTGCATCACCTGATCCCAGGTGTCCAGGGTCAGCTCTTCGCAGGTCTTGCCGCCGGAATTGGTGATCGAGGCGTTGTTGACCAAACCATCGAGCCCACCCAGCAAACGGGTAGTTTCAGCGATGCAGGCATCGATCGAATCCGGCTGCGCCAGGTCAACCGTGACGCCGTGCACGCTCAGGCCTTCGGCGACCAGTTCGGCGGCCGACTGCTGCACGCGTTCGGCGAGGATGTCGGCGATCACCACCTGGGCACCGGCGCGGCCAATGGCCTGGGCAAAGGCGTAACCCAGCCCGCGGGCGCCGCCGGTGACCAGCACGCGGCGGCCTTCGAGCAAGCGATTGAAGGTCGTCATCATTGGGTACTCAGCATGGCTTTGGGCATGTAGTGCAGGACACGCTTTTCGGCCCAGACCACTGCGCCGTAGGCGAATACGCCGATCAGCGTGAGCATGACGATGGCGACGAACACACCCGCGGTATTGCCCTGGCCTTCGGCATCGACCAGCAGGAAGCCCAGGCCCTGGTTACCGCCGACCAGTTCACCGACGGTGACGCCGATGACGGCCAGGGTCGAAGCAATGCGCAGGCCGGAGAACAGCGCGGCCATGGCCGAGGGAAACTCCACCAGGCGGAAGATCTGCCAGCGGCTGGCGTTCATGGTCCGCACCAGGTTGATCATGTCCGGGTCCACGGTACGGATGGCCGACAGCACGTTGATCATCACCGGGAAGAACACGATCAGGATGGCGATCAGGATCTTCGGGTAGATGGTGTAGCCCAGCCACATGACGAACAGCGGGGCGAAGGCGACTTTGGGCGCAATCTGCAGCGCCAGGATGTACGGCGACAGCATGGCCTCGGCGGCGGGCGAGAGGCCCAGCGACACCCCGATCACCACGCCGAGCAGGGCACCCAGGCCAAAGCCGACGATGATTTCGAAGGCGGTGACCAGGGTGTGCTGCCACAGCCCGCCGCTATGCCACATCACCAGGCTTTCCTGGGCCACGCGGCTCAGTTGTGGCATGACGAATTCGGGCATGCCGAGCAATCCCGGGCCCCACTGCCAGAGCACCAGGAACAGGACCAGCAGGGCGACGCTGCCGAGCATGGAGTTATTGAGGTTTTTCATCGTGTCGTTACCTTGTTGTCACTGGCCGTCATTGCGCGGCGGTTTGGGTGTCGATGAACTGGTTGGTGTACAGGTCGTCCAGCTTGGGCTCCTGGGTGACGATGCCTTCGCTGACATAGAACTGGCGGACCGCTTCAAGTCGCGCCGGATCGACGCGGCCCAATACGGTCTGGTTGGCATACACATGCTCGACGTAGAGCTTGAAGATCTTCTCCAGCGAATCTTCCTTGCCGGCATAGGTGGGCACCGCCTTGGCAAAGGTCACTGCGGCAGCGCGTGGGTCGGCAATGATGTCGCGCATGCCCTGCAGCGTGGCCTGGACCGCGCCGCGAACGATATCCGGGTGATTCTTGATGGCATCGTCGGAGGCAAGGATCGACTGCGCCATGCTTTCGAAAATCTGTGATTGCGGTATCAGCTTGATCTTCAACCCGGCTTCTTCGGCGTTGACCACCCAATCCGGCACACCCGCCATCGCCTCGGCTTTATTGGCCGAGAACAATTGCCAGACACCGGCCGGGCCGGCGGCCTGGATATTCACGTCGTTCTTGCTCAGGCCGGCTTTGCGCAGGGAGGCGAGCAGGGCGTAGTAGGTGGTGTCCGAGTAGGACATCACCGTCATGGTCTTGCCCTTGAGATCGCTGATGGAATTGATGTTTTGCGCCGCATTGGTGGCAATCATGGTCACGCCGCCGGCGCCCAGCACGGCCACCGCACGCACCGGAATGCCATTGGCGCGCACCACGATCGGGGTATCGCCGAGGGCACCGCCGAGCATGGCGTTACCGGCGCCGATCTGTTTGGCCACGTCCACGCCGCCCTTGGCGGCGATGAAGGTCATGTTCAGGTTTTGTGCGGCGTAGTAGCCCTTCTGCTGCGCGATGATCCACGGAGCAAATGCCGGCAGGTTCGGTGGCGCCGGCAACAGGTAAGTCACGTCGGTCGATTGCGCCTGGGCGGCGCAAGCCATGCCCAGGCCGAGCGCGATGGCGGTGACCTGGCTGAAGCGTTGAAACAGGGACTTGAACATGCGTACTCCTAATCGGTTGCGGGCCTTCAGGCGTGATCAATGCAGTTCGGTGTGTTCGCTGACTTGCAGCAACTCCATCAGGCGACCCACCAGCGGGCCGATCTCCGGCAGCTTGCGGCGCTCCAGCGGGTTGTCGCGAAACGGCAGGTCGATGTTGATTTCTTCGATGATGGTGCCGGGACGGGCGCTCATGACCAGCAAGCGGTCGGACATGGCGATGCCTTCGATCAGGTCATGGGTGATGAACAGTGCGGTCTTCTTTTCGTCGAACAGCATGCGCGCCATGTCCTGTTGCAGGATCATCTTGGTCTGCGCATCCAGCGCCGAGAACGGCTCGTCGAGGAACAGCACTTGCGGGTCGATGGCCAGGGTGCGGGCCAAGGCCGCGCGCTGACGCATACCACCCGACAGCTGGAACGGGTAATGGTCGGCGAAGCCTTGCAGGTGGCAACGACCAATCAGGTCTTCAGCCACGGCCTTTCGTTTGGCAGCCGCCACACCTTGAATCTCCAGGCCCAGTTCAACGTTGCGGCGAATGCTGCGCCACGGCATCAACAGGTCTTTTTGCAGCATGAAGGCGACTTGGCGGACCGGGCCGGTGACCGCTTCCCCGCCGACGAACACTTCGCCTTCGGAGGGACGGTAGAGTCCGGAACCCATATTGAGGATGGTGCTTTTGCCGCAACCGGAAGGGCCGATGATCGACACCACTTCACCACGGCGAATCTTGAAGTTGACCCCGCGAATGGCAAACGGAGCTTCGGGCTTGCCCTTGGCCGGAAAACATTTGCCGACATTGCGGAATTCAATCTCAGTGGGCTCCAGGTCTTCCTTGGGAGCGGGTTTGTTCCATTGCGGGGCGACGGCGTACATCTCTTTCACAGCCATTGGGAAGGGTCTCTGGTCTGTTTTATAGGTGATACGACGTTTAGTGCATGAACAATGCCAGAGATTGGCTGTACCGTTACTTTGTTTAAAAATCGTTTTAAATTAACGAGTTAAGTAATAAATTGAAATTTATCGGCGTTTCATATATGAAACGTGGTTTCTTGTATGGCACGAAATTGCACATCAGCCGTGCGAGGTTCAGGAATTTGCGACGCAGCGGTGCTTTTTCAGGTAACGCTGAGTGTGGGGGAATGACGAATTTGTTTTATGTGTGAAACAAGATTGACTGGAAGGAAAAACGGGCCCTGTAAGGCGCCCGTTTTTTTTTCGAAGCCCTGCGTAGGCCGGGTTCGGCGTCTACATGATCGCTGGGGGCCAGATATCGTGCGCTTTGTCACCTCGTTCGCGACCACCGCCGAGGATGACGATCATCTGTTGAGTCAGGTCAGGCGAATGGTCGAAACGCTGCGCGCGTGACCATCTACAGCCGTCAGTGTGACCTCCTTCGCCCTAGCGACGGTAGTAGCGGCGATCGTCCTCGTAGCGGTGCCGCATGGCTCGATCCTGGTGGCGATCCCAATCACGATGGCGCTCAGCTTCCCGGCGGGCTTGCTCTCTACGCCACTGATTCCTGCGCCATTCGTCCCGGCGCCAATCGTCCCTGCGATTGTGCCAACGGCCGTCGTGCCAGTAACGGTCGTCGTGGGCAAGCAACGGCCCTGGCTGCTTGTCGGCCACACTGGCCAAGGTCGGCCAAGGGTTGCCGGCAGCCTGGACAGGCGCCTCAACGGCGGTGACTTCAGGGGCGAAAACAGGGGTTGAGGCCTTCATCTGTGTTGCTGATGCCGAGCCCACTGCCGCGAGCGCGAACAGGCCGAAAAGCACCACCCGTGGGTCATGGAATTTCATGAGCTAAGACAACCTCTGTTTGGCAATTGGACGTGTGGCCATCTGGTAACCGCAAGCCTGCGGGTTCGCGCTTGCTGAGCAAATGTGCCTATCCACATAGACCGATAAACAGGGAAAAGTTCTAAGGGGCGACTGTTTAAATAGCAGCTGGCCCTGCTCTTGGGTATGACAAGAAGGGCGCCGTACAGGCGCCCTGATCGTTTTCAGGCAATCCTGATCAACCGGCGGTGACGGTCATGCCGCCGTCGGCCATGACCACGGAGCCGACGACGAAGCTCGCACGGTCCGACGCGAGAAATGCCACAACTTCAGCGATTTCCTCAGGCTGCGCGGCACGACCAATGGGAGCGGCTTCGCCGTGTCGGGCCAAAAAGCCAGGGCCGTCGTCTACCACGTCGTTGAGGATGTTGGTCACCACGTCGCCGACGCCGATGGCATTGACGCGAATGCCATGCTCGATCGCCTCGAGGGCCAGCGTGCGGGTCAACTGGGCCAATGCGCCTTTGGAAGCGGTATAGGCGGCAATGGTTGGAAAGGCGAAATAGGATGCGTAAGAGGCGATGTTGACAATGGCTCCCGATTTGTTGGGCATCATCGCCTTGACCGCTTCGCGGCAGTGCAGGAAGGCTGCGGTGGCGTTGACCGCCTGGATGCGCTCCCAGTCTTCGCGGGTCATGTCGATGACCAACTTGTTGATGATGATCCCGGCGTTGTTCACCAGAATGTCCAGTCGACCGAACGTCTCGACGGCCAAACCGACCGCGCGCTCGGCGGCGCCGTCTTCGGTGATGTCGGCCACCAGTGGCACTAACCCGGGGCGGGCGAGTTCTTCGACGGCGCAATTGCGATCTTCAGCAATGACCTTGGCGCCACGCGCGTGAAGTAACAGTGCGATAGCCTTGCCGATGCCACTGGCGGCACCTGTGACCAGCGCGACTTTGCCTTCTACTTCGTTGGGAATGCTGTGATTGATCTCAGTCATGGTGCTCTCCTGCCTTGCAAGCCGACGAAGTATTCGGCGGCTCAGCGCCCGTGAGGCGCTGTCGTTATCGACGGGTTCACTGTCTCGCAAAGGGGAGGAGGGGGCTTTCGCAGGCTTGCCGAAGCTGTCGGAGTTTTGCGCCAACGTTAAAATGACTGAGGGAAGCCTGTGCAAATTTCGTTTGCTGTCGCACGGGTCAGCGTTGAAAACGGCCTTGTTCAAGTATGCCGATGCCACGTTACCCTATCGACGCCAACCCCCATCCGAGGGCTTTTCGATGGAGCCTCCTGTGCACCAGCCTGAATTTGAAGACCTGACACCGAGCGATGCTCGGCTCATCACGGCTGAATCGATGCCGCATCACCTGCCAGGATCTGCGCAGGCATTGCCGCTGCTCCCGCAGCTGCAGGATGTGATGGTGCAGTTGTTCAGCCATCACAGCAGCGCCGAGCCGATACTGGTACCTGCCGTGGTGGAGCCTCTGCTGGTATTGGTCCTGGCAGGCACGGCCAGGGTCGAGGAGCGCTCCCTCGGTGGGGCATGGCAAGCCGTCAAGGTGCAGGCTGGCGACTTCTTTCTCACCAACACAAGCAAGCCCTACGAGATGCGCTGGCAGACAATCGGGTGCGACACCTTCGAAGTGATGCATCTGTATCTCGGCCTTCCACTGATCGACCAGGCTGCCCGTGATCTACTGGGCGAGCACACCGCTCCGGTGACCTTCCTCGATATCTCCGGGGCCCAGGATGAGCGGGTGAATTTCATGCTCAATCAGTTGCGCTTCGAGTTGATCGAGGAGCGTAAGCCCAGCCTGTTGTTCTTACACAGCCTGGCCCAGGCGTTGACCGTCCACCTGATACGCCGTTATCTCGATCCACAAAGCACTACCCGTCGCAGCAACGCACTACAAGCGTACAAGCTGCGACGCGTCATCGATGCGATGAATGAACACCTGGCCGATGAGTTCCGCCTTGCGCATTTGGCTCATGTCGCCGATTTGAGCGAGTATCACTTCAGCCGGATGTTCAAGCGTGCCACGGGGCTGGCGCCATCGCAGTATTTCATCCGCCTGCGCATGAGTCGCGCCCGACATCTACTGCTTGAGACCGAGCGCAGCATTATCGATGTTGGCTTGGAAGTGGGTTATTCCAGCCCCAGCCATTTCTCCCAGGTTTTCCGTCGCGAGGTGGGTGTCACGCCTAGCGCCTACCGCCAAGCGTGACAGTTCCGGCAAGTTCTGCGCCTTGAGGCGCGCACCCGGCGCGAGTACTTCGTCTGCACACGCAAGTGGCGGCGCGTTACCAACCCTGTGCAATTAGTGGATCTTGAGGTTTGCCGCCAGGTAATCCATGAAGGCTCTGACACGCGTGGGCAATTTTCCTCCTTGCCCTACGTAGACCGCATGCACTTCACTCTTCGCGACAGGCATGAAATCTTCTAGAACCGGAAGCAGGCGGCCTTGCGCCAGATCTTGCTCAACCTGACAAAATCCGACGCGCGCGAGGCCAAGCCCGAGGATTGCAAGTTCTCGTACTCCGTTGCCGTCACTGACCCGTGCGTTACCGGTAACGGATACCGGGGTCAGTTGGCCATCCTCGCTCAGGAAGTTCCACTCCATCATCGGTTGGCCGAAGGTGAATCCCAGGCAGTTGTGGTCTGCAAGATCGGCTGGAATTTTTGGTGTGCCGTGTGCCTCAAGGTAGGCCGGTGACGCCACGATAAGGCCTCTTGTCTCGCCCAAGCGCCTGGCCACGAGATTGGAGCTTTTGAGTGGGCCGCTGCGGATGGCTACGTCAGCTCGTGCGCTGATCAGGTCGACGACTTCGTCACTGAGGAAAACCTCCACCGATACGCCAGGGTGGTGTTGCAGGAACGTCGTCAATAGCGGTAGCAGGTACAAACGCCCGATGTCGACGTTGCAGTTGACCCGCACTGTTCCCTGGGGGGCGGAGCTGGCTGCCGCTTCCAGCTCAGCCTCATCGAGCGCCGCCAGGATAGTCAGGCTGCGCTCATAGAATGCTGCCCCTTCAGGCGTGAGCAACTGTCGCCTTGTCGAGCGATTGAGTAAACGCGTACCCAGGCGGTTTTCCAGTCTTGTGACTAGCTTGCTGACCGCTGATGGGGTCATCGCACAGTTCTTGGCGGCAGCCGTGTAGCCGCCGTCTTCAACGACCCTGACGAACACGTTCATTTCGGCGAAGCAGTTTATGTCCAGTCGTCTCATATGAATTCAGATCACAAGTTGTATGCCCCAGACCCGGCTATATCAGCCGCGTTGCCCACTCGTACTCTAATCCAGAGGCTGAACGGTGCAGGTGAATTTCAGCAAATGACGTGCCACCACTTGGATGCCAAGTCTGGAGGATGAGATGAACAGCGAGATGAAACTGGTCCTGATTCACAGTGGTGAGGATGAAGAAGGATTCCGGCCTGTGCTGATGAAATGGGTGACGGATGTTTTAGCGCAACGAGCCGAGTTCGAGCCTTGGTTAGTAGAACCCGCCAGCCTCCTGGTCAGGCCTGGCAATGCGGCGGTTATACAACGACAGGAAAGCCTTCGCCATTTGGCCGAAGCTGATGCATTCCTGATCATTACATCTGAACAGAGCAATGTTTATCACTGCGAGCTGAAAGCTTTCATTGACCAGGTTTCGCTTCGCTGGCAAGCAAGGCCGGTTGCATTCATCGGCTACGGCGGCGCGTCGGGCGGACTGTGCGCGATCAGTCAGCTGCGCCAGGTACTGGCCGGACAGCACGCGGTACCCATCTGCAACGTCGTGTCTTTCCCTGATCCTTGGGCACTGATCGATGGGGCAGGGGCAATACGTCAGCCTGATCAGGCCAGGCTTCCAATGGCTCGAATGCTGGTCCAGCTGAACTGGTGGGCGAGAGCCCTGAAGGCTGCGCGCGAACAGATGCCCTATGAACGGGTGAGATAAGCCCTGGTGCAAAGGCCTCGCTGCAGAATTGGGCAAAGGTTAAGCAGTATTCGACTAACGGCAACTTGTTGCCCGTCCCTAACCTTGTTTGCAGGCCCGCTCCCCGGGCAAACAGAAGAGGAAACCGATCATGTTGAACATCAAGGACAAAGTCATCGCAATCACCGGCGCCAGCAGCGGTATCGGTGAGGCTACCGCGCGACTGCTGGCTAGCCAAGGGGCGAAAGTCGTGCTCGGCGCTCGTCGTACCGACCGGCTTGAAAGGCTTGCTGGCGATATCAACGCCGCCGGTGGCAGGGCTGAATTCCGGGTTCTGGACGTCACGGACAGAAAGGATGTCCAGGACTTCATCGATTTCGCCGTTACCCGCTTCGATCGGGTCGATGTGCTGGTGAATAACGCTGGTGTGATGCCTCTATCCAAACTCGAGGCACTCAAGGTAGACGAGTGGGACCGCATGATTGACGTGAACATTCGCGGCGTTCTGCACGGTATCGCTGCCACGCTGCCGCTGATGCAGCGTCAACGGGCCGGGCAGATCATCAATATTGCCTCTATTGGTGCCTATGCAGTGAGTCCGACTGCAGCCGTTTACTGCGCCACCAAGTACGCCGTCCGGGCCATTTCAGAAGGTCTTCGGCAAGAGGTTGGAGGCGATATTCGGGTTACCGTGATCGCTCCAGGCGTTACGGAGTCCGAGCTGGCCGAGAGTATCTCTGATGAGGGGGGGCGCGCCGAGATGAAAGAGTTTCGCAAGATCGCGATCTCGGCCGACGCCATAGCAAGGGCAATCGCCTATGCCGTTGAACAACCTGCCGATGTGGATGTAAGCGAGCTGATCGTTCGGCCCACAGCGAGCCCATTCTGACGGAGTGCGTCATTGCGACCCCAAGTTGCCCTTTGACGCACGCAGCCCGGCTGGTTGTTTGTAGAAGTTTTACGCAAAATTTACGCGGCTTTCAGGTTGGGCATCCGATACTGCGCGGTGCAAATCTGGAACGCTACTGTCATGTCCCTCGCAGCAATTCGGCTTATCGGCTTCATCCTGGGCATTTTCCTGATCACGCTGGCCGTCAGCATGGCTTTTCCCATGATCACACTGGTGGCCTATGAGCGTAGTGACGATCTGTCGGCATTTCTCTGGTCGAGTTTGATTACTTTCGTCTGTGGCCTCCTGTTGATCGTGCGGGGGCGTCCGGAGACTGGCCAGCTTCGTCCCAGGGATATGTACCTGCTGACGACGGCAAGCTGGGTAGTTGTGTGCACCTTCGCAGCATTGCCGATGGTGTTCATCAGCGATATCAGCTACACCGACGCATTCTTTGAAACGATGTCGGGCATCACGACCACTGGCTCGACCGTACTCACAGGTCTTGATACCTCGTCTCCCGGCTTGCTGATATGGCGCTCCATGCTGCATTGGTTGGGAGGCATCGGTTTTATCGGCATGGCGGTGGCGATCCTTCCACTGTTGCGAGTAGGCGGCATGCGCCTGTTCCAGACAGAGTCCTCGGATTGGTCGGAGAAAGTGACACCGCGTTCCCATGTCGCCGCCAAGTACATTCTTCTGCTCTACCTGGGCCTTACCGGCATCGGCGCTGTGGCGCTTTGGCTCGCTGGAATGACGCCATTTGAAGCGGTCAACCACGCCATGTCGTTGATCTCCACCGGAGGATTCTCCACGTCGGACGCCTCGCTTGGGCACTGGACGCAGCCAGCGATTCACTGGGTGGCAGTGGCGATCATGATTCTGGGCAGCCTGCCATTCACCTTGTACGTTGCGACATTGCGGGGCAATCGCCGTGCCCTGATCAAGGATCACCAGGTACGCGGGTTCATTGGGTTCTTGCTCGTCACATCGCTGGCTGTGGGTACCTGGCTTTGTTTTCACAGCGATTACGGATGGTGGGATGCGTTTCGTATCGTGGCAGTCAACGTGACCTCGGTCGTCACGACCACCGGCATTGCGGTGGGCGACTACACGTTATGGGGCAGCTTCGCGGTCTTGCTGTTTTTCTATCTGACCTTTGTCGGTGGATGTTCAGGCTCAACGGCAGGCGGTCTCAAGATCTTCCGTTTTCAGGTGGCTGGCGCCCTGCTGGTCAGTAGTTTGAAGCAGTTGATCCATCCTCGAGCCGTGATCCAGAAGAAATACAACGGTCATCCCATCGACGAGGAAATCCTGCGTTCGCTTTTGACCTTCTCGTTTTTCTTCACCATCACCATCGCCGCCATCGCCTTGGGCCTGGCGCTCATTGGACTTGATTGGACAACGGCATTGAGCGGCGCCGCCACTGCGGTGTGTAACGTCGGGCCTGGGCTTGGCACGATCATTGGGCCGGCAGGTAATTTCTCATCATTACCGGATGCCGCCAAATGGCTACTGACCGTTGGAATGCTACTGGGAAGGCTGGAAATCCTGACGGTGTTGGTACTTGTCACGCCGGTTTTCTGGAGATATTGACCCACCTTGTCGGCGTTTGAGTCTGAAAGGTCCTGGGTGGCACGACAATAAATTTGTCGATACCCACCCAAGGGGCAGTGGCATCTGAAGCGAGCCAATCTATCAAGACCTCATTAGTATGATCAGGCGATATAGTATGAAAATACTTATGTTGGGGCCTCATCAATGCTCAGGGAAAACGCCAGTGATCTGCTTGCCTTCCTCGCCGTCGCCAAGGACCGGAGCTTCACCAAGGCCGCTGCCAGGCTCGGGGTCTCTCAATCAGCGCTGAGCCACACGATTCGGGGCCTGGAAGCGCGGCTTGGCTTGCGTTTGTTGACGCGAACGACGCGCAGCGTTTCGCCTACCGAGGCCGGTGATCGCCTGATCAGACGGGTAGGGCCCCACTTCGGACTTTGCCAACCGTGAATTACCCATGACGCCTCGGGCACTCACCGATCACCTGTGCAATAACCTGCGGTTGCCCACGAACGGCGGGCTGTATGCCTGGGAGTTCGCCAAGGATGACGAACGTCTCAAGGTCCGAGTGACAGGCCAGGTGACCTACAACGGCGTCTATCAGCTGTTGGAAGCGGCACTGGATGGTTTCGGCTTGAGCTACATTCCCCATGACGTGGTCGCGCCACACCTGCAAGCCGGGCGCCTGATTCAAGTGCTGGAAGACTGGTCGCCATGGTTTTCCGGTTTTCACCTCTACTACCCGAGTCGGCGTCAGGCGTCCCCTGCGTTTGCTTTGTTGGTGGATGCGTTGCGTTACCAAAACGCCTGAGCAAGCCTGGACCGGCCATCTTCCATGGCCGGCCCAAACGACTCAGCGCATGTGCACGTAGGTACCCGGCGCAGCCTCAGCCGCGGGATATGCCCTGTTGCCCAGTTTCCGGGGGGGCTTTTTACTATCGCCGGAGCGTGCCTGCAGCCAGGCCAGCCAGTGTGGCCACCAGGAGCCTGAGTGTTGGCTGGCAGCGTCCATCCACGCCTGAGCCTCGACTGGCAGGTTGCTGCCGGTCATGAAGCGCGCCTTGGGGTTGCCCGGCGGGTTGAGGATGCTCTGGATATGTCCGCTGCTGGACACCACGAACTCGCCCTGGCCGCCAAACAGATGCATGGAGCGGTAGCAGGCCTCCCACGGGGTGATGTGGTCGGTCAGGCCTGCGATGCAGTAGAAGTCACTGGTGACCTGACCAAGGTCTATCGGTGTGCCGCCAACTTCCATGGCGCCGGCGCGGGCGAACGGATTGGTCTGGTACATGTCGATGAATTCGCCGTGCAGCGCGGCGGGCAGGTTGGTGGTGTCGTTGTTCCAGTAGAGGACATCGAATGCTGGCGGCTCGTTGCCCAGCAGGTAGTTGTTGATCCAGTAACTCCAGATCAAGTCATTGGGACGCATCCAGGCGAAGACCTTCGCCAGCTCGCGGCCCTCCAGCACGCCCGCCTGATACGAACGGCGCTTGGCCGCCGTCAGGGTCTTCTCGTCGGCGAACATCCCGACCTGGGTGTCGGGGCGTATGTCCAGCATGCTGACCGCCAGGGTAAAGGCATTGACCTTGTTCTCGTCCAGGGCGGCGTAGTTTCCCAACAGCGAGGACAGGGTACAGCCTCCGGAACAGGCTCCGAAGGTATTCAGGTCGGTACTGCCGGTTATCGACACAATCGCGTCGACCGCCTCCTTCAGGGCATCTACGTAAGTGGACAATCCCCATTCACGCTGGGCCTTGCCGGGATTGCGCCAACTGATGGCAAAGGTCTGGATACCGCTGTCGAGGAGAAAACGGATCAGGCTCTTCTCCGGCGTCAGGTCAAACAGGTAGAACTTGTTGATCTGTGGCGGCACCACCAGCAACGGACGCGCTTGCACCTGCTCGGTACGGGGCTTGTACTGGATCAACTCCAGCACTTCATTGCGAAACACCACCGCACCTTCGGTGATGCCCAGATTGTGGCCCACCTCGAACGCCGTCTTGTCCACCTGGCTGGGCATGCCGCCGTTTTCGATCAGGTCCCGGGTCAGCTGTGAGAAGCCATCGAGGATGCTCTTGCCGCCGGTTTCAAAGAAACGCTTGAGCGCTACCGGGTTGGCGAGGGTGTTGGTCGGCGCCATCGCATCGGTCAGCAGGCCGATGACGAACTGACCACGATGAGCGTCCTGTTCGCTGAGGCTGCTGGTACTGATCCAGTCGTTCATCTCCTGGCACCAGGCCAGATACGTCTTCATGTAGCGACGGTAGAGCGGGTTGCGCTGCCAGGTCTGCTCGTCGAAACGCTTGTCTCCCGCCGCTGGCTTGAGCGGCGAGCGGTCGAGCAGGACATTTTTCAGCTCAAGGCCGAATGCAGCCATATGCCGAGCGCTATGCACGGGCTGCTTCAACACTTGTCGCAGGACCATGCGGGCAGTGCCGAGCAGGTCGCGCCCGCGAGGACCGACCACCGGGTTCAAGCTCAACGTATGCATCGCGGCTTGCTGGGAGAGATCTTTATTCTTCTTGTTCATTGTGCCACTCCGGCAAGGTACCCAAGACGGGCACCCGACAGTTATAGGGCTGCGGGCCAACCGGGTGTACCGCTCAAAGGCAGGGCTGACCGCGCAGATCTGTGGAGCAGCTTATAGACGGGGAAGCGGCAAACATTTCATTTGACGACAACGCCTTTTCACTTCGTGACAACCCATGACCTTTGATCCGGGATCAGAGCCATCAGTCAGTCGCCTGTTTGATCAAAGCGGTGCGCGGCCAATCGATGGCTAAAATTTTCAGCTTGATTCATAAGATAAAGGGGGAGGTGCCGAACATCGGTCTAAACTCTGAGCCTCAGTTGTGCTCCTCGCGAGGCTAGCGTGCCATGCAGTCCACCATCAAACTGCTCGATCAACCCACCCAATACATGTTCTTCACTGGCAAGGGCGGAGTTGGCAAAACGTCGGTCTCCACAGCGGTGTCAATCGCATTGGCTGATGCAGGCAAGAAGGTGCTTCTCGTAAGCACAGACGCGGCTTCGAATCTTGATGAGATGCTCGGCGTAAGACTGAGCAATCAGCCTGTAGCAGTGCCGGACGTTCCTGGAATGTTCATACTCAACATCGACCCTGCGACCGCCGCCATCGATTACCGAGCCAGAGTGGTCGAACAAATGGGCTCTGAGGCAAGCGATCAAGACATTGCTCTTGTGCGCGAGCAACTCTCGGGGGCATGCACGACCGAAATCGCAACCTTCGATGAATTCTCTTACCTCTTGTCGCAAGGCGGCGCGGCCTATGACCACGTCGTGTTCGATACCGCTCCCACGGGACACACGCTCAGGCTGTTGAGCCTGCCCAAAGCCTGGAGCGGATTTCTGAAAGGCAATGATCGTGGTGCGTCATGCCTGGGGCCCCACTCGGGCTTGAAAATGCAGGAGCAGCTTTTCAATCAGGCTTTGGCTGCGCTCAACAATCCATCCCTGACCACTATCGTGCTAGTGGCTCGCCCTGAAAGAGGCGCGCTCGGCGAGGCTGCGCGATCCTCCGACGAGCTTCGTGAGTTGGGTCTGGAAAACCAACGTCTGGTCGTGAACGCTGTGTTCAAGCGCAGCGACTTGAATGATCCGATCGCCGCGGCCATCGAAGCGAATGGCCAGCAGGCACTCGACGAGATGCCAGCTTCGCTGCGCCAGCTTGCAGCCGACTACATCCCGCTCAAAGCCGTGGATTGCGTTGGCTTGCCCGCGCTACGCGGGCTGCTTGCCCCGGATCTTGTTCGGCCAGCAAGCACTGCACCCCACGAGCCCTCACGCCTCGAACATCCCAAGCTCTCGGAACTGGTTGCCGAGCTTGCGAATGATGAGCGCGGGTTGATCATGGTCATGGGCAAAGGTGGTGTTGGCAAAACCACCATTGCTGCAGCCATCGCGCTGGGTCTGGTCCAGCACGGCAAATCCGTGCATCTGAGCACGACGGATCCTGCGGCGCATCTGGCTGTGACCCTTAATGCCGATGTGCAAGGGCTCAGCGTCGGCCGCATCGACCCTAAGGTCGAGACCCAAAAATACGTGGACAAGATCGTAGCTTCCCGCTCTTCGACCCTGACGGAAGATGAAATAGCCTTGCTCATTGAGGATCTGCGTTCGCCCTGCACCGAAGAGGTGGCGGTCTTCCATGCTTTCTCCCGCGTGGTTTCTCAAGCCAGAACCTCGTTCGTGGTGCTGGACACCGCCCCCACGGGTCACTCGCTGCTACTGATGGATGCCACAGGCGCCTATCACCGCCAGATGGTTCGGGAATTCAAAGGCAAGGCCTCGGACCACATCGTCACGCCATTGATGCGACTGCAAGATGCGGTCTACACCAAAATCATCTTGGTAACACTGCCCGAAGCCACGCCGGTGTCTCAGGCGGCAGGGCTGCAGGATGACTTGCGCAGGGCCAACATCGAACCGTTTGCCTGGGTGGTCAATAAGTCTCTGCTCGCCACAGACACAAATGATCCGCTGCTGCGAGCGCGCCTGGATAGCGAGCGCAAGCAGATGACGCGGGTAGCCGAACAAACCAACCATGCTGTCATCGTGGTGCCCTGGACCGCGGAGCCGCCTGTTGGCGTCGCTGCGCTAAAGCGCCTGCTGGATTGAAGCGCCAGCGTCGACCCAATCACAAAGCCAAATGTCATCAGCGAAAGGCTGGTTCGGTTGCATGCCAGCAACGTTCGCGTTCATGGCGTTCGCCCGATCAATGGCTGCGCCGGCTCTCCAGCGCAGTAAACAACACCATGCCGGCCAGCATGGACAACATGAATACGATCGCTTGCCAGCGTCCTGTCAGCAGAATTGCCACTGCGGGGCCCGGACAGATGCCCGCTATTCCCCAGCCGACGCCGAACAACAGACTCCCGCCAATCAGGCGCGGGTCCAACTCACGTTTGATCGGTAGCTGCATCGGCCTTCCCAGCAGCGAACTGGATTGGCGTCGCGCCCAGGTTAACGGGCCAATGGCCACAGCAATTGCCCCGACCATGACCAACGCCAGGGAAGGGTCCCAGGCACCGGCTAGATCCAGGAAAGCGAGTACTTTGCCGGGGTTGGCCATGCCTGCCAGAAGCAGGCCCAAGCCGAACAGCAGGCCAGCAATGAACGCAGTCAGTTTGGTCATGTTCAACCCCCCAGCAGATGACGCAAGATAAACACCGTGACGAAACCACTGAACATGAAACACGCAGTGGCAACCATCGATCGCGGCGAAAGGCGCGATATGCCGCATACCCCATGACCACTGGTGCAGCCTGATCCGTATCGTGTACCGATGCCTACCAGTACACCGGCGGCGATCAGTCCGACCCAGCCACTTTTGAACTCAATCTGTGGCAGCGTGGCAAACAAGGCCCATAGAAGCGGCGCGATAAGCAGGCCCAAGAGAAAAAGTGCTTTCTCACTCACCCCCTCACTCCCTCGCTGTAGAAGACTGCCGATCAGGCCGCTGATACCTGCGATACGCCCATTGGCGATGACGAATAGGCTGGCCGCCAGGCCAATCAATGCGCCTCCGGCAAGGGATGACCAGGGCGTGAAGTTGAGCCAGTCGACATTCATGAAGCTTCTCCGTAGCAAAAATGTAACTAAATAGCTTTCACCAGCAAGGCCACCGCCACCACCATGGAAACCGCGGCGAAGCCTCTTTGTAAGTGTGGACCCGCCAGCCGTGCCGCGATGAGACGCCCGCCGAGCATTCCGACCAATGCCCCAGTGGAAAACGGAATGGCCACTGCCCACTGCAAGTGCCCGGCTGCGGAGCTTGCCGCAACGCCGGAAATCGAAACCAGCGCAATGACGGCAAGAGACGTTGCCAGTACCGACTGCGCTGTCAGATTGGTGTATCGCTGGAGCGCCGGCACCATCACAAAGCCACCGCCCACGCCGAGCAAGCCGGAAAGCCCGCCCGCGACAACGCCAGAGACGGTGAGTGCCCATGCACACGGACCCGTCCAGTTAAGCTTTCCTCGGTTCACGTCCAATAGGCAAGGCGGCGGTTTGGATGTGACGGGGGGCTTCGACTCCGTGGAGGAAGGTAGCGATCGTTGATAGACCCGCAATGCAACGTACATCAGCACAAAGGCAAAGATGATCGTCAACGGACGGTTAGGCGTGCGCTGCGCCAGCCAAAGGCCAAGTGGAGAACACACGATCCCCGCTCCTGCAATTAGAAGCGCAGCTTTATAGCGGACGGTGCCGTTTTTAAGTCCCATTACGGCGCCCAGGGTCGCGGCCAGTCCGACAGCCAATAAACCAATTGGCCCTGCCTCGGCCATGCTCAACCCCACTCCAAACACCAGCAATGGAACAGCCAGTATTCCTCCTCCGGCGCCGGTCAGGGCCAGAATAACCCCGACAGTAAGCCCGAGCAGTAAGACGAGGATCATCTCAGGTTCCTTTCTTTGAGGCCTGGTTTCACAGGTCTGCCATCTCGGGTTTCGCCATCCACTCGTGGCCCTTGAGCATTGCCTTCCAATACAGCGGGGGAAGAATCCGCTCTTTGAGCAGCCATGCCAGCCTCGATGGCCGGGTACCGTCAATCAGCCAGGATGGAAAGCTGGGGGCGACTTTGCCGCCATAGGTGAATTCAGCCAGTACGATCTTGCCGCGTTCAACCGTCAACGGGCAGGAGCCGTAACCGTCGTAATGGGCGCTGCCTTTCGCTTTACCCATTGCAGCCAACACATTATGAGCAACGACGGGCGCTTGCTTGCGTGCTGCTGCCGCAGTTTTGGCATTGCCGGAGTTGGTGGCGTCTCCCAGTGCGTGAATATTTACCCAGGTTTTATGGCGCAAAGTGGCAGGGTCGACATCGATCCAGCCAGCCGCGTCAGCGAGAGGGCTGACCCGGACGAAATCTGGCGCAATCTGCGGTGGCACCACATGAAGGAGATCAAAGTCGCGCTTTACAAGACGGGAGCTACCATCCGGATTAACGCAGTTGAACGTTGCAGTCCGTGCAGGTCCGTTCACGCTGGTGAGTGTGTTGCTGAAATTCAGGTCGATACCATAGGCGGTGACGTATTCCATCAGAGCTGGCACATAGTCGGGCACTCCGAACAGCACCGCGCCAGCGCTGCAAAACTCGATTTCGACGTTGTCCAGGACACCGGTACGCTTCCAATGATCGGCAGACAGGTACATCGCTTTTTGCGGCGCCCCGGCACATTTGATCGGCATCGGGGGTTGCGTGAAAATCGCCCGGCCTTCACGCAGTTGCTGCACCCGTTCCCACGTATATGGCGCAAGGTGATACAGGTAATTTGACGTCACACCGTTGCGGCCCAGAGTGTCCGACAAACCTTCGATTGCATGCCAATTGAGCTTCAGGCCAGGGCACACGATCAGTTGCTCGTATTTGACGACTCTGCATCCATCAAGAATGACGGCATTTCTTTCGGGTTCGAAAGCGGCGACCGCCGACTTGATCCAATGCACACCGCGGGGGATGGTCGTACCCATCGTGCGGGCAGTTTGGGACGCATCGAAGACTCCACAGCCGACTAGAGTCCAGCCAGGCTGGTAGTAGTGCACATCGGCCGGGTCGATGATGGCAACGTCGAGCCCGGGATCTCGCGCCAATAAACTGGATGCAGTGGCGATACCTGCCGCACCGCCCCCGATGATGACCACGGCATGCTGCGCCTCAGCCACTTCGACCGGCGTGCGGCCCTGATTGGCAATCCGGCGAATGACACCTTTCATATCGAACCCGGCTTTCTTGGCCGTCTCGATGATGTGTGGCAGGGATTGTTTACCTGCTTGTGAAAGTGCCCACATCGTTGTCGAGCGCATGCCGGAACGGCAATAGGCCAACGCCGGTTTTGGCAGTGTTTCAAGGAGCTTGCCGAAGGCAATACCTTGCTCGTCGGTGACTTTGCCTGATTCGGCGGGAAGGTAGTGCGCCTCGATGCCGAGCGCTTGGGCGACTCGTTCGATTTCGGCAAACAAGGGTTGATCACTGCCTTCGCCATCGGGACGGTTGCAGACGATGGCGCGAAAACCGGCCTCTTTCAGTTCAGCCAATTGGTTGGGAAAAATCTGTTCGGATACCGACAGTCCGGGCGCAAGGTGGCGAATGTCCATAAGTGACTCCGTTATGGGGTTTTTCTTATGTGTAGTTTGGGGAAGGCAACGTCAGGCGACGTTGAGCGGGATTTTCAGGTAGCGCGTCCCGTTCGCTTCAGGCTCAGGCAAATGCCCGGCTCGCATGTTGACCTGAACGGATGGCAGGATCAGCGTCGGCATTTCCATCGATGCATCGCGCTTTGTGCGCATCGCCACAAACGCTTCCTCACTGATGCCGTTACGCACGTGAACGTTGTGGGCGCGCTGGTCGGCCACGGTACTGACGAATTGCACCTCGCGGCCACCCGGCTGATAGTCGTGGCACATGTAGAGCAACGTATTGGCCGGCAGGCTCAGCACCTTGTTGATTGACTGGAACAGCGTGCGCGCATTGCCACCGGGAAAGTCACAGCGTGCAGTACCGTAGTCAGGCATAAACAAGGTGTCGCCGACGAATGCCGCCGTTTCGGTGCCATCGCTGATTACATAAGTCATACAGGCGGGTGTATGGCCGGGGGTATGGAGCGCATGGCATTGCAGCGAGCCAATGGCAAACGGCTCGTCATTGACGAACAGGTGATCGAACTGACTTCCGTCGCGAGCCATATCGCCAGCGGTGTTGAACAGCTTGCCGAACACTTCCTGCACCGTCGAAATGTGGCTGCCGATGCCTATTTTTCCACCAAGCTTTTCCTTCAGGTAGGGCGCTGCCGTGAGGTGGTCTGCGTGGACGTGGGTCTCGAGTATCCAGTCGACCCTTGCATTGAGTTCGTTCACCCTCGCAATCAACTTGTCGGCAGACGTTGTGGCGGTGTGGCCGGACTTAGGGTCGTAATCAAGTACGCTGTCGATTAAAGCGCAGTGGTGGGTACCCTCATCCAGCACAAGATAGCTGACGGTATTGGTCGCGGAATCGAAGAATCCTTCCACGTGAAGTTTTACGCTCATGACTGTCTCCTTAGGGGGCTTTCACCAAGCCGCTCACACTAAGGACTGACATAGCAATAAGTCTGCCAGGCCGGAGCTGTAGAGAGATATGAGCTTATCTATATGATTTTATTGTGTTTAATTTTTTAAAGCGGCTTGATCCTTTCTACATTTACCTGGATTTACTGCCATTGGCAGTCTGTGTTGACAGAGGTGGCAGTGCCATTGCAGGATGCTAGGATACTCAGGAGCCACGATGAAGACTGTCCTGCCCATCCCCAGCCATTCGCTCCCGCACTCGGATCAAGTGCAGGCACTTGTCTCGTTTCTTGAGCACGAACCCCAGCCGATGATCGTGCTCGATCCGGACTACAACATCCTGGCTGCCAACACCGCCTATCAACGGCAGTTTGGCAGCGCTGACAAACCCTTTATCGGCCATAAGTGTTATCAAATCTCACACCATTACGACGTTCCGTGTGATCAGGCGGGTGAGAACTGCCCGATGAAAAAGGCGCAGGAGATGCGCGGACCGGATCGTGTTTTGCACATTCACCACACGCCTCGCGGTCCTGAGCATGTCGACGTCGAATTGCGCCCGATTCTGGACGAGCAGGGTGTTATTACTGCCTATGTGGAGCGTCTCACCCTGGTCCGCAGTGCATCAGCACGACCCAGCAACGAAGGGTTGGTCGGCCGTTCACCCGCCTTTAATCGTGCCCTGTCGGAGTTGCAGCGGGTGGCACCTTCAATGCTGCCGGTGCTGCTGCTAGGCGAGTCCGGCACGGGCAAAGAGCTGTTCGCCCGCGCCGTACATGAAACCAGCGAGCGGGCCACTGGGCCCTTTGTCGTCGTCGATTGCTCTGGATTGACCGAAACGTTATTTGAGAGCGAACTGTTCGGCCATGAAAAAGGAGCATTCACCGGTGCCACCACGCGCAAGCCTGGCTTGGTCGAAACGGCCCAGGGCGGCACGTTGTTTCTCGATGAGATTGGCGATGTACCCCTGGCAATGCAGGTGAAGCTGTTGCGCCTGATTGAATCGGGTACCTATCGCCGTGTAGGGAGTGTCGAGACGCTTCACGCTAACTTCAGGTTAATTGCTGCGACCCACAAGCCATTGGAAAAAATGATGGTGGAAGGTGAGTTCAGGCAGGACCTGTACTACCGCATCAGCGCCTTTCCAATTCATTTACCCCCCTTGCGCGACCGGGTTGAAGACATTGGGTTGCTGGTCAATTCATTCCTGCAGCGTGCCGCTACCGGCAAGCGCCCGCTGACAATGGAAGCCGAGGCGCTGACGCAATTACAGCGGTATCACTGGCCCGGAAATATTCGTGAACTGCGCAATGTTCTGGAGAGAGCCAGTCTGTTCGCTGACGATGGTGTGATCCGCTCCGTCCATTTGCCACGGGCATCGGCTCGGGCCTCTGCTTCAACTGCGTTCGACGGCAGCTCGCTGGCACAGGCACTGGCTACTTTCAAAGGTACCCGCAGTGAGTTGGCCAGGCACATGGGGATTAGCGAACGAACCCTGTACAGACGCCTGAAAGAGCAGGGGCTGGCCTAGTAGCCAGCGCTCGTGCCGCAAGTCTGCCATTGACTGCCAGCGAACGGATCCGTTACCGCATACCCCGCAACACTGCTGTTCTGTAAAAGGTGCCCGCTAGACCACCGCGCCAGACAAGTGCCCTACCAGTGCGGTAATGCCCATGGCCAGCGCCCCCCAGAAGGTCACCCGCCAGGCGCCGGTCATGACGTTGGCCCCGCCGGCCTTGGCGGCGATGGCGCCCAATGTCCCGAGAAACACCAATGACATGCCCGATACCCAGGGCACCACGCTGTGCTCCGGCGCGACAAACGTCACCCCCAGCGGCAACGCGGCACCCACCACGAAACTGGCGGCGGAGGCCAAGGCGGCCTGCAAGGGTTTGGCGGTGAGGGTGGCGCTGATACCCAACTCGTCCCGGGCGTGGGAGCCCAGTGCGTCATGGGCCATCAATTGATCGGCCACTTGATGCGCCAGTTCGGGTGATACCCCGCGATGCATGTAGATGTTGGCGAGTTCGATGTGTTCGGCTTTCGGGTCGCTGGCCAGTTCTGCCCGTTCGCGGGACAGATCGGCCCGCTCGGTATCGGCCTGGGAGTGCACGGAAATGTACTCGCCAGCGGCCATCGACATGGCCCCGGCCACCAGCCCCGCCATTCCGGTAACCAGCAATGTGGCATGGCTGGTGTTGGCGGCAGCGACGCCGATCAGCAGGCTGGCGGTAGAGACGATTCCGTCGTTGGCCCCAAGGACGGCGGCGCGCAGCCAGCCGATTCGATCGGTCCGGTGTGCCTCGGTGTGCCTGTGCATGAATTTCATTGTTTAACGCGATTCCCTGTCATTCGGCGGTTCACATCGGACGGGTTCCGAGCGGGCCGGCGATCGGCGTCAGCGGGTTTCAATTTGCGCCTGCAACTGGCCGCCGACAATGGATATTTCTTTGAAGTGTTCACCCTCGCGCAGCACGAACAACGCGTCCATCCCGCGTTCCTGAGCCAGGCGTGGGCCCTCGGTTTCGCCCAGGACCATCAGCGCCGTGGCCCAGGCATCGGCGAGCATGCACGAGGCCGCCACCACGGTGACGGCGGCGAGCGGGTTGCACAACGGCGCGCCGGTGGCCGGGTTCATGGTGTGAGCATAGGACTGACCGGCCACATCGACCCAGTGTCGATAGTCCCCGGAGGTCGCGATAGCGGCATCGCCAAGTTCCATCACGCCCATGACTTCACGCACGCCCCGGTGGGGCTTTTCCAGGGCCACGACCCAACACTGGCCGTCAGGTTTGATGCCCCGGGCGCGCATCTCGCCATCAATACCGACCAGATAGCGGGTGATGCCCCAGCCCTCCAGGCAACGGGCCAGTTCATCCACGCCAAAACCTTTGGCGATGCCACTCAGATCAAGGTTCAACGGCACGCGTTTGCGCACCTGATTGCGTTGCGGCTCAACCACCAATGCGGCGCTGGCTAACGGCCGGGCGCGCGGCGCAATCGTGCCGATCGCCTGCTCTGTGACCGTCTGCTCCCCGGGGCCGAAGCCCCAGGCGTTCACCAGGTCACCGACAGCGATGTCGAAGGCGCCGCCGGATTGCTGACTGACGCGCAATGCAGCAGACAGCACCGTGGCCAGTTCCTTGGGCACCGAGACCCATTCCTGCTCGGGGGCGGCATTGAGGCGGTTGAGGTCCGAGTCGGGTTTCCAGGTGGACATTTGCTGGTCCACCCGGGCCACGGCGCGGGCCAGGTGCTGGCCAACTTCGTCGATATCGATCCCGGCCCCGGCATAAAACAGGGCGGTGTAGCGGGTGCCCATGGTTTCGCCGTTCAAGCTATAGCGCAGCAGCTCAGTAGACATCTTCACGGTAGCGTCCTTGTGCCTTCAGGTTCAGCACACTCAGGTTGAGAGGCGCCAATACTTCATCAAGGGCCTGCATCACGCCTTTGGCCATTTCGCGACTGCCACACACCAGCACCTGGGCACCTTTTTCAATCAGCCGGCGCAAGGTCAGGGCATCGCTGATCAGCCGGTCTTGCACGTAGCTGCGGTCCTGAACCTGAGAGAAAGCGGCGCACAGTGCCGTGAGGCGGCGGTCCGACAAGTATTGGTTGAGCTCCGGTTCGTAGAGAAAGTCCGAGGCCGGGTTGCGCCCGCCCCAATACAGGTGCATCGGGTGTCGGGCCTTGTTGTTGCGGATAAAACCGGCCAGAGGACCGATGCCGGTACCGGCGCCGATCAGGATCACCGGATGCGTGCCCGATGCCGGACGGAATTGCGGATTGGGCTGGATGAAGGCTTCGATCTGCGCGCCGATGTCCAGGCTATGAAGGAACTGCGAGCACATGCCACCGTTGTGTCTACGCACACAGATCTCCAGCACGCCGTCCTGGGAACCGCTGGCCAGCGAGTAGAAACGCGGGATCGGACTGCCAGGTGGCAGAATCCCGACCAGATCACCGGCCAGAAAATCCGGCAGTTTGCCGGGTGCCTTGAAGCGCAGAACGTGGGTCGGCGCGTTCACCTGTTCACCGTAGACAATGCGCTCCGTCAGCTCCAACGGATGGGTCTGCGGCCGCTGCGGGGTATGGACCAGTGTCAGGTCATGCTGGAGCACTTCGCCCAACGCGTGGCCCCAGCGCGCAAACTCCTGGGAGGACTGGCGGTTGACGGTTTCCAGCCCCAGCAGTGGCGAGCCACCGGCCTGCAACATCGCGTCCTGCACCTGATGGGCGTACTGGCAGAACTGCGCAAACTGGCGCTCGCCAAAGCCCAGCACAGCAAAGGGCAGGCAGGGCTTGAGGCCTGTTTTGGCCAGCCGCGCCAGGAACTGCGAAGCCGAGGCCGGTGCATCGCCGTCACCATGGGTCGCGGTGAGGATCAACACCCGTTGGGCATTGCGGTAATCGCCCACCCATTCATTCATCGCCGCGCTATGCACCTGGTGGCCATTCTGGTGCAAGGCGTCGTGCAAGGTTTTGGCAAAGCCCCAGGTGCTGTTGTTTTCACTGCCCACCAGAATCACGCTGTCGGCGCAGTGGGCAGGGCTGTTGTGGCGAATGTTCGGGCCAGCCTTGCGGCGGCGCCACCACAACAGGATGCCGGTCACGCTCATCAACGGCACGCAGAGGGCGCAGAGCCCCAGCGGCAGGCCCAGCCACCAGAGGCCTTCGCCGGTGTGCAGCTGATAGATCAATTCGTAGAGGTTGTGCATCGAGTCGTGGGCTTGATAGGACAGCAAAGCGCCGCTGGCCTGATCCACGTAGCCGGCGCTCTGGGCCGTGCGCAGGGAAAACACATCGCGTGGGTTGCCGGGGCTTGGGTAGACCAGCTCGCGCAGGTCGTTCAGGTCGGTGGCCTGCAAGGCTTGCAGCTTCGCCACCGGCAAGGCCGGGCCGGTGCTGGCGTGGGCGGGGAAGGCGGGTTCACTTTGACTGCCGTCGGCGATAAAACCAAAAGTGGTGGCGGACATGTAGAGCCCGCTCAATGCCGACAGCAGCAGCCCGAGCAAGGCCGTTCGCCCGATTTCAGCATGCCAGCGCTGGCTGAAAGTGCCCCGCAGCGGCCGCAGCAGGTTGCGCCAGCCACCCAGGCGGCGGGCCAGCAATAGCGCGCCGGACACCGACAGCATCAGCATGAACAGCGCGCCGACACCCGACACCCCATGGCCCGGCGTGCCAAGGAACAGCGAGCGGTGCAGGTCTTTCACCCAGCGGGAGAACTCGGATGGCTCATAAGGGGCGAGACCTTGGCCGGTCAGTGGGTCAACCTTTTCCGCCCCGGCCTGGCCGTTCTGGTTGTAGTAGACGATCACCGTCCCGGACGCTGTGCGCTGGATCTGCTCCACGCCCGGAAAGTGGCTGGCAACGCGCCCGGCCAGTTGGCCGACGTTGACTTGTCCGGCAGAAGTGGACGTGCTGTGCAGGCGTTCCAACACCGGGTCGACGGACAGGATCGCGCCGCTGATGGCCAACAGCATGACCAACAGGGCGGCGATCAGGCCAGGAAGGGAATGGAACTGACGAAGCATGTTCAGCCTCCAGAAATAGCAGGTGCTACAAGTCGTAAGTAAAGGACTCGACGTAGGTGCTGCCGGTCGCCGGCTTGCCTGCACCCTTGGACGTCAGGGGCACGCTGACATCGGCGCGGGCGTCACGTTTGTCCTCGACGGCGCTGTCGATGCGGATCTGATACCCGGCATCAATCAGGGTGTCTGCCAGTTCGACGCTGACTTTGAGTGTGCGCCCACTGCCGACACTGGCGCCGCTGACCCCGTCAAACTCGCTCGGGTTCATCCCGCTGCCACGGGCCCAGTCGCCCAGGTGCTTGTAGTACTTGGCCTTCTTGCCGGCCACCCAGAGGGTTTTCTGGTATTGGCCATTGGCGTCGGTGACGTAGATCGCCAGGTAGGCATCATTGCCGCTGTAGTCCTTGAGCTGTGTGGTCAAGGTCACTTCACGGGCCTGGGCCAACCCCGGCAGGGCAATGGCGCCGGCGAGGCAGGTGGCTGCGATGATCTTTTTCATGAGGGTGTCCTTTTGATCGTTAGGTCGAGAGCCTGGACCTGCTTGCTGACAGCAACCTGAAACACAGGAAAAACTCATCGACAGGTGAGGCGTCATTCGGCGAGCGGGCTGCCGAGGTAATCCCTGGCATCGCCGTCGTCGCGGAAATGGATCTCGAGTGTGTGCAGGCGCAGCGATGCCGGTGAGTAGCTGGCTTCGATGGCATTGCCTTTGCGGTCCAGGCCCTTGAGCTCGTAACAACCGTCGTCGACCTTGATGCGCTGCACGCTCCAGCCGTACTGCCGCTCGACCTGCTGACGCAAGGTTTCGCGCGGTTGCCAGTCGCTCACCGGGTCGCTGCAGTCGTCATCGGCCAGGGCGTAACCGCTGAGCAGCAGGCTCAACAGCGTGGCATTGGCAATAAAACCTGATTTCATGATCTGTCTCCTGCCGCGGTCGGCGTCTGTGGCATACCCTAAGGTGCATTCCTGACAACCAGCTGAATCTTCAGATTCACGTCAGGCAGGGCGATTAAGGTGCTGCACGACAACCATCACAGGAGGTGCCAGATGCGGGTCTTATTGGTCGAGGACGCTCCAGGTTTGGGGGAGGCGGTGCGCGAGCAGATTGCCGATGACGGTCACGCCGTCGATTGGGTGCAGCGCCTGGACCACGCGCGCAACAGCGTGCGCACCACGCCTTACGACCTGATCCTGCTGGACCTGATGCTCCCGGACGGTCGCGGGCTGGACTTTTTGCGCCAGCAACGCTCGGCAGGGGACGTGACCCCGGTGATTATCCTGACTGCCCAGGATCAGATTTCCGATCGTATCGCTGGCCTCAACGCGGGCGCCGACGACTACCTGGTCAAACCGTTCGACCTGTTTGAACTCTCGGCCCGTGTGGCGGCGGTGGCACGGCGTTATAGCGGCAATCCCAATCCGCAGATCAAGCTCGGTGATTTGCAGGTCGACATGAGTGCCCGTACGGTGCAGCGGGCCGGTGCGACGGTGGACCTGACCGCGCGGGAATGGGCGCTGTTCGAGGCGTTTGTGCAGCGCCCCAGCGCGCTGCTGTCCAAGTCGCAGCTGGAAGAACGGCTGTATGCTTTCGGCGCCGAAATCGAGAGCAATACCATCGAGGTCTATATCAGCCGTCTGCGAAAAAAACTCGGGCGCGACCTGATTGAAACCGTGCGGGGCATGGGCTATCGGTTGATGTCAGCATGAAGCCGTCTTCAAGCCTGCAAACACGTCTCGGTCTAGGGTTGACGCTTGGTATGACGTTACTCTGGCTGGGGGCGACAGTCGGCGCCTGGCTGGTGGTGCAACATGAATTGAACGAAGCATTCGACAGCGCGTTGGAAGAGACTGCACAACGCATCCTGCCCTTGGCCGTGCTGGAAATCAGCAACCGGGAAGAACCGCGGACGGCGCAACACGTCGCGACCCTGAAAATGCACAACGAATACCTGACCTACCTGGTGCGCGATGCCAAGGGCAAGATTCTGATGCAATCTCACGACGCCAACCCGCAGATCTTCAATCGACAACCGACTGAAGGTTTTTCCACCTCTGAAAAGTACCGCTTGTATGGCGCCAGTGCATTGCGCCAGACGCTGTTCATCGAGATAGCCGAACCGCTTGGTCATCGTCGAGAAGCAGCGCGGGAGGCCTTGTTTGCCTTGTTGTTGCCTCTATTGGTGTTGATTCCTGTCAGCCTGTTGGGCACCTGGTTATTTGTGCGTTTCAGCCTGCGCAGCGTGTTGGCTTACCGTCGTGCTATTGAAGCGCGCGGTGTGGGTGATCTGTCGCCAATCAAGGTGGTGCGCCTGCCGGCGGAAATCGATCCGTTGGCTGAGGCGGTCAACCACCTGCTGGAGCGCTTACGCAACGCCCTTGAGGCCGAGCGCAGCTTTACCGCCAACAGTGCCCATGAACTGCGCACACCATTGGCCTCGACCCTGGCGCAGATCCAGCGGTTACACCACGAAGCCCCCGAAGGCCCGTTGCGAGTGCGTGCGCAGAAGATCGAGAACGCGTTGCGCGAGCTTTCACGGCTTTCAGAAAAACTCATGCAGCTGGCCAAAGCTGAAGGCGGCGGCTTGTTGTCCGAAACGCCACAAGACCTGATTCCGTTGCTTGCCCACGGAGTGGACGAGTGGAACCAACGTAGCGGGCAGCGCATTGAGTTGCACCTGCCAAGCCAGGCCGGCGTGTACTCGACCATTGACCCGGACGCCTTCGGCATCCTGTTGCGCAACCTGATTGAGAATGCGCTGAAGTATGGTGCATCGGATCAACCGATCGAAGTCAGTCTCACTGAACAGGCACAGCTACGGGTTGTCAACAGCGGCCCGGCGGTGCCACAGTCGAAATTACAGCACCTGACTGAGCGTTTTGTACGCGGTCACAGTGAGATCAGTGGTTCAGGACTGGGCTTGGCGATTGCCAAAACCATAGTGCAGGGGGTAGACGCCAGAATGAAATTGTTCTCCCCGGCAACAGGCCGGCAAGATGGGTTCGAAGTCTGCGTCTGGTTGCCGCTTGCCCCATCATAAAAGACTGAGGGGCTCGCCAACGTTCTTGTATCGATGTGAATCTGCCCTATGCAGTGCCGACGAATCTCGCGCAAAAAAAATCCTTGGAGACATCTCTGTTCCCGGGATTTTTCGTTATTGCAGCCAGGTTAGTACGAACCGGTTTTTTGTTTCTATTCTGATAACAACAGCCGACCCTGAAAGCACTGACAGTGATGTGCGAATGCGTTCGCTGACGTTCAGTCCCTCAACTCTGCCAATACTGCATTAACCATGTTGTTGAACGTAACCGGTGAATCGATCACCCGGGCATGACCCTGGCGATGCTGGTGATCATGGCCGAGACCACGGGCAACTGCCTGGCCATCGGCAAATTGACCGGCAAGCCGACCACCCCGCAAACCCTCGGCAATGCGTTCCGCGCTGATGGCCTGTCGACCATGCTCGGTGGCTTGTTCAACCGTTTCCCTTACAACGCCTTCACGCAGAACACCGGTTTGATTGCGCTCTCCAACGTCAAGAGCCGCTTCGTCGTGGCCGCTGCCGGGGCAACCATTCTGCTCAACGTGTTGCTCAACAATGAAAAAAAATCGACCGACAGCGTCGACGTCTCTGCGGTTGAATGGGTCGATTGATCTTTTGTTTTTCCACTGCCCAGGAGTTACCCCATGAATCAACTCACCCAGCTTATTCCGGCCGGCGTCAGCGATCTGGATCTGGCGTTGCTGCAGGCATCAAAAGAGCGTGGCCGTCATCCGTTCGCGGCGTGGGTGGCGGACCGCAATGGCTAGGTGATTGTCGAAGCGGGCAACAATTCGATGCCGCCGCAGGGCGACCCCACGCTGTACACCAGTGCCGAACCCTGCTGCATGTGTGCCGGCGCGGTGTATTGGACCGGGATCGGGCGGGTGGTTTATGCCTTGTCGGAGCCACCGCGAGAGGAAGCTAGGGCGTAAAGCCCTAGCAAACAGCAGATGTCACTTGTTCTTTTTCGCCGGCTTTTCTGCCTTGTCTGATTTCTTGGCCTTTTCTGGCTTGCTATCAGCTCGTTTTGCAGCTTTTTTGGGTTCGGTATCTTTTTTCTTGTCTTTCTTTTCGGCCGCTTTCGAAAGAGCCGACGCCGCTGATTTCTTCGTCGTTGAAGACTTTTTGTCTTTCAAATCCTTGCTGGCTTTGGAGGACTCGCCTTTGCTTTTTTTCTCGTCTTTAGCCACGTTGACCACCTCTCGGAGTATGCCGGTATTGGCACATGGCCTATGGGATTATCCACAAGCTGATCATTAGGCGAGCGCGTTCAATAGCCGTTCAATCTTTTTGAGGGTGAAAAAGTTGTACATACTCTCTGCTTGAGGGGCGGAAAACTATACATTGAGCTATTCTTGTATAGTATTTTCAAGTGGGCCGAGGCGTTGAAGATCGTGGCTGACTCCAGGTGCTTTCACGTACATCGTCTGTCCAGAAGCTGGCTGTTCGTGCTGGTACTGGCCGTACCAGCCTGGGCGGACTGGCATCCCGGGTTGCCCAATGGGCGTCTGGTGGGCAGCGGCGACTTTACCTGGTTCGGTGTGAGTCTATACACCGCGCGGTTGTGGAGCCCCGGGTTGCCGCTGACCTGGGATCAGCCCTTTGCACTCGAACTGACGTATCACCGTGTCTTTTCCAGGGACACGCTGGTGGAGGCCAGCCTCAAGGAAATGCGTCGCATGGCCGAGGCGCGTCCAGATGAGTCCACCCTCCAGCGCTGGTCCGGTGAAATGCGTGGCGCCTTCGTCGATGTGCGGCCCGGAATGCGCATCACCGGGCTCTATCATCCCGGCAAAGGCTGCACGTTCTTCGTCGACGGCCAACTGCGCCGGCGGGTAGAGGACCCTGCATTCGCCCGAGCCTTCTTCGACATCTGGCTGGGTCCGCGCACGCGGGACAAGCTGTTGCGTCAACAACTGTTGGGGATGTCCGCGCCGGCTGACTGAGGAGGTTGAGATGCGTCAAGTATTGGTACTGTTCGTTAGCCTGTTGCTGGTCAGCTGCAACAATGTTGGCGTGGAGCACTACGCGCAGGAGCGACCGACCCTGGATCTGGTGGCGTTTTTCTCACGGCCGGTACAGGCCTGGGGGCTGTTCCAGAATCGCTCGGGCGAGGTGGTCAAGCGATTCCATGTCCAGATCGAAAGCCGCGTCGAGGGACAGCAGCTGATTCTTGACGAGCGTTTTCTCTACAGCGATGGCACGCGTCAACGCCGCGTCTGGACGCTGCAACCGGCCGGCGACGGGCGTTGGCGTGGTCGTGCGGATGACGTTGTAGGAGAGGCCAGCGGCGAGATCGCTGGCAATGCGCTGCGCTGGCGCTATCGCCTTGACCTGCCGGTTGACGGCCGGCATTGGGAAGTGGATCTGGACGACTGGATGTACCTGATGGACGAAGACACGATGATCAACCGCTCGAGTATGAGCAAGCTAGGTGTCGAGTTGGGACAAGTGATTCTGTTCTTCCGCCGCGAGCCGAAGGCGCTGCCGTGACCCTCGGTAAACAGATTCAGGAGCGGGGCGCAGCCATTTGCAGGATGAGCGGCATCCAGACCGCCCACAGTGGCGCGAGCAGCAGGGCCGTGCCAAGGGTGCCCCAAGGCAGGCCGACCCCGGCCAGCGGTGCGCCGGCGATGTAAGCCAACGGTCCGCCGCACAGCCCTAGCAACGCCCCGTACCACACAGGACGTCGAGCCCAGGCCAGGCTGTGGCGAAGCCCGCTGGCCAGCACCAGCCACAGCACGGCCAGCCACAAGGGTAGGGGGCGCTGGGCAAAATCGAAAACGCCCAGGGCTCCCAGGCTGGCATCCAGTGAACAGCCAGCCAACCCCACGCAGGCCAGAGTGATCGCTTCGTCGCCCGGCCGTGGGCAAGCAGCCACATGCACCAACAAGCCTGCCACCACCGCCAGTAGCAGCCAGGGATGCCGCTCACTCAGCACGCAAGCCCACCAGGCGGCCTGCATCCACAGCGCGTTGCCGATCAACCAGGCCCGGCTCAAGTCAGGCACCCGGTAGCGATGCGCGGCGTGCGGCCGGGGCTGCCCAGAGCAGTTGCGCGACGCCGATGGCACGCTCCTCGAAACCGCCCTGGCAGTAACACAGGTAGAACTCCCAGAGGCGCTGGAAGGTGTCGTCATAGCCCAGCTCGACCAGGGCGCTGCGCGACTGACGCAAGTTGTCGCGCCAGTGCTGCAGGGTCCGCGCATAGTCCAGGCCGAAGTCCTCCATGTGCACCAGGTTCAACGCGGTATGCCGACTGGCGGTCTGCAGCATGACGTTCAAGGAGGGCAGGGCACCGCCGGGAAAGATGTGGCGCTGGATGAAATCCACCGACCGCTGGGCCTGTTCATAGCGCTGGTCGCGGATGGTGATGGCCTGCAGCAGCATCAAGCCGTCATCCTTGAGCAGTGACGCGCAGCGGCGGAAGTAAACCGGCAGATAACGGTGCCCGACCGCCTCGATCATCTCGATCGAGACCAGCTTGTCGAAGCGTCCGCCCAGGTCGCGGTAGTCCTCGCGCAGGACGGTAATGCGCTCTTGCAGGCCAAGATCGCGGACGCGTTGCAGGGTATGGGCGTACTGCGCCTCGGACAACGTGGTGGTGGTCACCCGGCAACCGTGGCGCGTGGCGGCATGGATCGCCAGGCTTCCCCATCCGGTACCGATCTCGAGCAGATGATCGTCGGGGCGCAGCGCGAGTTTTTCGCAGATTCGCTCAAGCTTGTTCAGTTGGCCTTGCTCCAGGCTCTGCTCCTGACTGTCGAACATGGCTGCCGAGTACATCATGGTCGGGTCCAGCAGCCGCTCGAACAAGGCATTGCCCAGATCGTAATGGGCGAGAATGTTGCGCCGCGCGCCGCGCCTGTTATTGCGATTGAGCCAATGCAGCAGGCGCAGGACCGGACGGCCCAGGCGCGCCAACCCGCCTTCAAGGGCGTCGAGTACCTCCAGGTTGGCGACGAAGAGGCGGGTGACCGCGGCCAGGTCCGGGGTACGCCAGTAACCGTGGATGTACGCTTCGCCGGCCCCGATCGAGCCGTTGGTAGCCACCATGCCCCAGGCGGCCTCGTCGAAGATCTCGACCTCGGCGTGCAGGGCGCTGCCGACATCGCCAAACAGCCACTCCTGGCCCTGGCAGATCAGGCGCAGACGGCCTTGGCGCAGGTTGCGAAGCTGAGTGAGCACGGCGCTTCTGGCCAGGCCGCCGAATAACGGCGCCAGGCTAAAGGATTTGCTAACGCTCAGGGTTGGATCGGACATGCTCGGGCTCCTCGTGGACGTGATGGCCAAGGTCTTGGTTGCTCTGACTGGACGTGTGGGCGTAGAGCGGGGTGCGCTTGAGCAGCAGGCGCATTGCCTGCCAGTAAATGGCGCCGAGGGTGCGCAGGCTCATCCAGGGGAAGGCCAGTACGTGGCGGCGCAGTGCGGCGGCATCCAGCGGCTGCCGGCGCAGGGCCAGGTCGGCCTCGAAGACTTTTTGCCCTTCGCGGCGGTTTTCCATGTGGATGCGCACGTGCGCGCCATCGCTGTGGAAGCGCATGTGGTACTGCATGTCCATCGGCATGAACGGCGAGACATGGAATGCCTTGGTGACCGAAAAGTGCCAGGGCTGACCGGGCAGCACAGGCAACACGTAGTGGAAGCGCTCACGCCAGGGCGTGTTACGCACCTCCAGTACAATCGCCGCCAGGAGGTCATCGCTGTCGTGGCAAAAATAGAAGCTGACCGGATTGAACGAGATTCCCCAGCTGCGCGGCTGGGTCAGCAAATGAATGGCGCCGCACGGCGCCTGGCCCAGGGCCTTGGCCACCACTTCGCGCACCGCGTCCTTCAAGGGCATGCCGCGACGCGTCCAGGCTGGCAGGTAATCGGTTTCTCGCCAGCACAACGGCGCCAGGCGAGAAGCGCCGAGCAGCGGGGACAGGCCCAGCAGCAGGTCCTGTTCGTCCAGGTCCAGGTAAAGCATGGCGCTGCGATAGCGGAATCCGTGGAACCGCGGTGCCAAACGCCGGTGGCTGACCCAACCGTAGCAAAGGCTGCTGTTCACAGGCGCTCCCCGAACCTTTGGGCGACGTCCAGTGCGCTGACCACGCCATCCTCATGGAAGCCATTTGCCCAGTAGGCACCGCAGAAGTAGCTGTGCCGGTTTCCCTGAAGCTCCCCCTGGCGCGCCTGTGCCGCCATGGCGGCAAGGCTGTATTGTGGATGCGCATAATTGAAGCGTGCCAGCACCTGCGACGGGTCCACGCAATTGGCCTGATTGAGGCTTATGCAGAAGGTTACCGGGGCGTCGAGGCCTTGCAGAATGTTCATGTTGTAGGTCACGGCCGCCGGGGCATCGGCCGGTCCGCCGAGGCGATAGTTCCAACTGGCCCAGGCCTTGCGTCGGTTGGGCAGCAGGCGGGTGTCGGTGTGCAGCAAAACTTCATTGGCGGCATAGACGAGGGCGCCCAGCACCTCGTGCTCAGTGGTTGTCGGTTGCTCAAGTAGCGCCAAGGCCTGGTCGCTATGGCAGGCGAACACCACCTTGTCGAAGCGCTCCTGGCCCGCGGCGCTGGTGATCACCACGCCGGTGTCGTCCCGGCGCACGCTCATCACCGGGCAATTGAGCCGAATACGCTCGCTGAAGGTCTTGCACAACGGCTCCACATAGCTGCGCGAGCCACCCTCGATCACTCGCCATTGTGGCCGCTGGCTGATCGAGAGCAGGCCATGGTTACGAAAGAAGCGGACGAAGAAGTGCAGCGGGAAGTGCAGCATGTCGGCCCTTGAGACCGACCAGATGGCCGAGCCCATGGGCACGATGTAGTGATGGATGAAACGCTCCCCGTAGCCTCGCGTGTGCAGGTAATCACCCAGACTCATGCCGGGCTCGATGCGCTGGCCGTCAAGGTCGGCCACCGCCTGGCGGTTGAAGCGCAGGATATCGCGCAACATTCCCCAGAAGCCCGGCGACAGCAGATTGCCGCGCTGGGCGAAGAGGGTGTCGAGGTTATTGCCGTTGTATTCCAGGCCGCTGCGCGGATCGTTGACGGAAAAGCTCATCTCGGTGGGGCGCGAGACGACGCCCAGGCGATCCAGCAAGCGAATGAAGTTGGGGTAGGTCCAGTCGTTGAAGACGATGAAACCTGTGTCCACGGCATAACGCTGGCCGTGCCATTCGATGTCGACCGTATGGGTGTGACCGCCGATCCAGTCCGCCGCTTCGAACACGGTGACCTCATTGCGACGGGACAGCAGATAGGCACAGGTCAGCCCAGAGATCCCGCTACCGATGATGGCGATACGCATATGACGCTATTCCTTTTCGTTTCGCGCCAGTCGACGGCCCAGGGCCAGGCGCCAACGCGCTGGCAGGGCGCCAAGCAAGCGCAGGACAAGAATGAAGAAGCGTGGAAAGTTGATCTCCAACGGTCGTCGCGACAGGCGCGCGACGACATGCCGCGCGGCGCGGTCGGCCGTCCAGAGTTGTGGCATGGCAAAGCCGTTGCGCCGGGTCAGGGGGGTGTCGATGAACCCCGGGCTGACCAGCGTTACATCGATGCCTTCGGCGTATAGATCCAGGCGCAGGGATTCAACGAGATAACGCAGGGCCGCCTTGGACGCGCCATAGGCGCCAGCCCGCGGCAGCGCCAGCCAGGTCACCGAGCTGCCGATCACGACCAGGTGGGGTCTTTGCCCGCGGCGCAGCAGTGGCAGGGCCGCCTGCAGGCAATAACTGACCCCCAGCAGGTTAGTGCGCATCACACGCTCGACGGTCTCGGCCTCGAACCTGCCCGGCACCAGGTATTCGCAGGTGCCGGCGTTCAGGATCACCAGGTCCAGTGCGCCCCACGCATGCTCGATGTTCTCGCCGATCGCCGCGACCTGCCGTGGGTCAGTGACATCGCCGGTAGCGAGCAGGGCCTCAGGGTAGCGCAGCACCAGCGGCATCAGAGCTTCGGCCCGCCGTCCACCCAAGGCCACCGAATGGCCTTGCTCCAGCAGTTGTTCCGCCAGGGCGGCACCGAGGCCGCTAGAGGCCCCTGTCAGCCAGCAGCGGCTCATGCGAGCCTTCCCTTGATCCAGCCGATCACGCCGCCGACAACCGGTACGTGCTCGTAGAGCAGGGCGCCGGCATCGAAGTAGTCGTGGTGCAGGTAGACATGAGTCGCCCAGCGCAGGTGGCTGCAGCCTTGCAGGCTGATCGGCTGTCCGCGGGAAAGGCGCGGATGACGGAAATGCAGGATCCAGCGCAGATAACCGTGGCCGGGGGCGATTTCATCCACGTCAAGGAAGTCGTAGCGGATATCCTGGACGTTGGTGTACAGCTTTTCAAAGTAGCTACGCAGTGCCGGCAAGCCATCCCGCTGATGCAAGGGATCACGAAATTGAACGTCGTTGCTGTAGAGCTCGCCCAGTCGATCCAGGGAGTCGAGGTTCAGCGTTGCGAACGTTTCAGCGAAATGGCGGAGATATGCAGACATGGCAGGCTCCAGGCAAAATTGTACAATTCGAAAAAACTGTACAGGTTTATCTGAAGCCTACGGGGAAAATTGTACAAGTCAATATTCTTGTACACTTTTTCTATCGGTTTAGCGCTATTCGTCGTTAGCCATCGAGCCTTGCCAGCTGGCGGCGCAGCTCGGCCACCTCGGTCTCAAGTGACTCGATTCTTTCCAGGGCGGCCATCTTGTCGCTGACGTCGTGCTGTATGCCGATGTAGTAGGTCAGCTGGTCGGCATCGTTGTACACGGGAGTGATCGACAACTCGTTCCAGAACGGGCTGCCATCCTTGCGATAGTTGCGCAGCACCTGGCGGCAAGGCTGGCCCAGGCGGATGGCCTCGCGGATGGCCTCGAGGCTGGCCTGGTCATGATCGTCTCCCTGCAGGAACCGGCAATCCTGGTAGAGAATTTCGTCGGCACTGTAGCCGGTCAGGCGCTCGAAGGCAGGGTTGACATAGATGAGGATGCTGTCATTGCCTTCCTGCTCGGCCACGACGATGCCGTCATTGGAGGCTTCGACCATCAGTTGCAGGAGTTTGGCGTCAATCATGGTCCGGTCTCGCGGTGGTTCGTGGGTGTGCCCCACAGCGTAGTCGTCAGCGGCAGCCATGCCTAGATGGCAGGGCAGGGAGCCAGCATCGATTGCTGCTGGTTAAAAAGGGTCATGGCTGGTTTAGAATGCCGACACACTCAGGACGCAACGACCTTCAATGACCGAACCCATCGAATCTGCCTCCGACGACGTCTTGCTCCCCATGCGGGAAGTCGCCAGCCTGACCGGCGTCAACCCGATCACCCTGCGGGCGTGGGAGCGCCGCCACGGGCTGATCCGACCCGTGCGCACGGTGGGAGGGCATCGCCTGTATTCGCAACAGGACATCGAACATATCCGTAGCATCATGCTCTGGACCAGCCGTGGCCTGCCGATCAGCAAGATAGGCGCTTTGCTCGCCCGCCAGCAGGACACGCCCGGTATCGCTGCATCAGGTTCGACCGAAGCGCCCCTGGTCCAGTGGCAAGAGGCGGTTCATCGTGCCACGCAGGCGTTTGATGGCGCGGAGCTGGAGCGCCTTCACGGGCAGCTGTTCACGATCTACCCGAAGGCTACGGTGTTGGAGGCTATTGTGCTGCCGGTGTGGCGCAGCCTGGCATCCGGCAACGCTTTCGGCCGACGCAGCCAGTGGTTGTACCTGGACGCCTTCTTGCGTGCGCGGATGTTACTGCGACTGCAGATGAACCCGGGCAATGGTGCTTGCGTACTGCTGGCAGACGGCTCGGGCCATGCCCACGAACTGGAGTTGCTGTGCGCCGGTTTGTTGATGAGCAATGACCAGCTGCGCATCGAGGTGCTGGGCACGGGCCAGCCCTTGGAAGAACTGCCGTTGCTGTGTAAAGCGATACAACCCGCCGCGCTGGTGCTGTGGGTCCAGGCGCCACTGCAGGCAGATGCGCTCAAGCGACTGCGTGCCCTGCAAATGGGCGTTACGTGCCCGGTGGCGTTGGCCGGCGACGCCGCTGCCGCTTCGTCGGCAGGGTTGCGTGGTTCTTCCATTGCCATTTTGGGCAATGACCACGCAAGTATCCTGCCCAGACTGGAAGCCCTGGTAAGGGGCACACTGCAAATTTGAGGCCAGTCGTTTTCCGTTAAGGAGGCTTGTCTGAAACTGCATTGCAAACCTCGGCCAGTTCCTGCCAAGGGTTGGATAGAGCGCCTGACTTGGAACACTGGGGAATGTGAGGGAATTTGAGTTCTCTGTCTGACTCGGACTGCTCTGCCCTGCAGTTCCTGCAGACGATCCTCGTTTGCGAAAGAATCCAGTTTCCGTGCCATGCAACGAGTTTCTCGGAAGGTGTCATGGCCATAAAACCTCTACAAGTTCTGTACAGATTTTACTGCGCTGTAGAGGTTTTATCTATCTTCAATCGGCTTTGTCCGCTGTTCGACGGGCCAGCCGTGAGACCCATGGATTGGCACTCAAGCCATGTAACAACACGCTGAGCAAAACGGTGCAGACGGCGGCAGCGACCAGAGTGCGACTGGCCTGGAGAGGGTAGTCCAATATCATCACTGCGAAGACGATGCTCGCCAGGCCGCGCGGGCCGAACCAGCCGATGAACAGGCGGGTTTCAAAATCGAAACGGGTCCCCGCCAGGCTGATGAGCACAGGCAGAATGCGAATCACCGTCAGGCTGAGCACGGCATAAAGCCAGATGTCCAGGGTGATACTGCTCCAGGCCCTGGGGATCACCAGGGCACCGAATACGACCCAGGTAACGACCGATAGCAGGCTGGCGAACTCTTCGCTGGCCTTGAGCAGCTGATGTTTTTGTTCGGTAAACAGATAACTGGCGAGCAAACCACCGACGAATGCGGCGATAAACCCGCTTCCACCCATTGCTTGCGCTGTGGCAAAACAAAGAATCGCCAACCCGGGCAGTGTCAGTTGTGACCACATGGGAGCTTGCCAGGCGTGTTTTGCCGAGTAGCGCTGCAACAGCCATGCAACCAGCGTAAGCGCGACACCGACGACTGCACCGATGCCCAGCTCCTCGATCACCAACTCCACTGCCAGCGAGAGGGGAGACTGTGTCTGCTCTTCGACCAGCAGGGCCAGGAACATCAGCAGCACCGGAACGCAGATACCATCATTCAACCCGCTTTCGACGTTCAATCCTTCACGTACGGATGCGGCTACCTTGGGATTGCTCACCACGGCCTTGCCCAACGCAGCATCGGTGGGCGCCAGGAGGGTCGCCAGTATTGCCAGTTCCACCGGGGGTACCTGTGGCAACAGCCAGAGGCCGACCAGCCACCCACTGAGCATGGTCAGGGGAAGCCCTATCATCAACAAGCGCACCGGCAATCCTTCGTGCGCTCTTAGAACCTTGAGGTCGGCGTTGGCCGCATCGCTGAAGAGAACAATCGCCAATGTCAATTCTGCCAGGATCCTGAGGCCGTCCTTGTCAATCCGGGGTTGCAGAATGCCCAGTAACGCCGGGCCGAGAATCAGGCCGGCAAGCATGAACATCAGGGGGCCATTGAGCAGGCGAGATTCCAGGCGTCCGGCAAAAATGCTGTAGGTCAGGAGGAAAGCGGCAAGCAGGGCTAGGTTCTGGTACATCGATGACCTGCTTGTCCAGGTTGATGCTACGGCAATGGAGTCATTGCCAACTGGCACAATGCTCGAAACACAGAAAAGTCAGGTCATTGGTGCTGTACATCTGTTGAATACCGTACTTCTCTTCACGTTGTTACCAAATTGTAGACTTGGTCCCTGGGCAGGAAGATTTTTATTCGGTCTCCCTGTCTTGGGCCTGCCGTGCAGCGTTGACACATGACCTTGAAACGCTAAAAGGCAGACTCGACCACCGACTGGAAAATACGCTTTGGGCCGTTACTTCCCTGGGAAACCGGTATGAAAAATCCGCAAGATAAAGCCGAATCCGAAGCGGATCTGGCCCAGCTGGTAATCGGGCATGGGCCCTGCACTTATCTGATGTTGCTGTTATTGGGATTGATTCTGCTGTTTCCCTTTCTTGAGGAAGGCATCCTGGCGCGCACGCTACTCGGCATCGTGTTTTCAATCGTGCTGTTCGTGGGCGCTTTCGCCGCCAGGCAGACTCGGCGAGGGGTGATCATCAAGCTGGGCTTGGCGTTGCTTGGGGTGGGCCTTCTATGGGCAGCGTTGTGGACTGAAAGTATCAGGATTCTCAATCTGGCCGGGATCGTTTATACGGCATCTCTTACCGTCTCGTTTAGCGGAGTGCTTCGCTACGTTCTCAAGCGCGGGCCGATAACTGCCGACAAGCTGCATGGTGCGCTTGCCGGTTACATCATGCTGGCTTTCGTCTGGTCCTTCGTCTACGCCCTGGTCGAGATACAGAGCGCGGGCTCATTCGGTCCTGGTCGCCTCGACTTCCTACAGCCCGGTAGCTTCTTCAAACTGATGTATTTCAGCTTCACGACACTCACCACCACCGGTTACGGCGATGTTCTCCCATTGACCAACCACGCCCGTTCGCTTGTGATGGTCGAAGAGTTTTCCGGGGTTTTTTACGTTGGCGTTGTGATTGCGCGGCTTGCCGGTCTTTATCCGTCCTATCAGGCGAAGTGACTGTCGAGTTGCCTGGCTCGGGTGCGATTCAAAACCTCGCCTCTCGAGCATTTTCCCTGCCGCTGGCGATAATGCGCATGACGCAACCCGTGAGCAGTTCTGTCAGGTGCTGCTGCGTAATCTCCACTTCGTTCCATTGCAATTGGCCATAGAGCATGCCCATCACTGCATGAGTGATCAGCCAGGTCTGGGGATCTGGCTTGCCCGTCAGCTGGTATTGCTCGGTGATGATTTCGTTCAGCAGCGCGCTGTGCGCACGCTTCAACTTGTCGGCGTGGAGCTTGTGTTCCTCGTCGAGGTTAACGAACTCGCGGGTCACCAGTATCAATCGGTACTTCTCGTGCAAGGTAAAGCTGACGAAGGCCTGGACAAAACGACGTACCCGTTCGGCAGGGGTCCTGGCACCCTTCATGCGGCGCTTGGTCGTGACCAGCAGGTCTGACAAGGCGGACTCGATGAGCTCGAACAACAAACACTGTTTATTTTCGATGTGGTGGTAAAGCGACCCGGCTTGCAAACCTACGTGACCTGCCAGATCACGCAGGCCAATGGCCTGGAAGCCGCGTGTTGCGAAGAGCTCGACTGCAGCGTGAACGAGCCGGTCGCGAGCGTTGAGTGGCGATATGACGGATGCATTGACGGCAAGCATGGCGTTCCCCTCAAGGAAAAAATCGATCGATCGGTTTCGTGTACAGGGCGGCCCGGGCGAGCAGCCCTGTCTTGAGTGGATCAAAGGGTCTCTTGCGGAAGAATCAGTCGCGAAGGAATGCGTTGCCGCGAACCTCGCGCCACCCAGTAATAAACGACGGCGGGAACGGTCAGGCCGATCAGCCATGAGATATCGGTGCCACCCAGGGTTTCGACCAAGGGACCGGTGTAGAAACTGGTGGCAATGAACGGCATCTGAATCAGCACCCCAAGGGTGTAGACCGCAATACCGGGCAGGTTCCAGCGCCCATAGCGGCCATCTGGATCGGACAGGGCGGGTATGTCGTAGCGCTCTTTGGTCACCAGATAGAAGTCCACCAGGTTGATGGCGCTCCAGGGGGTGAAAAACGCCAGCAGGAACAGGATGAAGGCGGAGAAGTCATGCAGGAACGAGTGCCGCCCCATCAATGCCAGTGCCGTCGCCAGTCCGACCATGATCAGGATGTAGACCGAGCGCAGGGTCCTGGAGATTTCCTGATTGCCGCGGAAACCGCTGACGATGGTTGCCAGGGACATGAAGCTGCCGTAGGCGTTGAGGGTGGTGATGGTGACCTTGCCGAACACGATGCTGAAGAACAGCAGCGACGCGACAAACCCGCTCGCACCCAGGCCTACGATGTAGGACACCTCATGGCCGGCGAACTGATCGCCCGCCAGTGCCGCGACGAACACGCCGAAGATCATCGAGATCTGTGTGCCAATCACCGATCCCAGGCCAACGGCGAGAAAGGTTTTCATGGCTGACGTGGTGCGCGGCAGGTAGCGCGAATAGTCTGCGACGTAGGGGCCGAAGGCGATTTGCCAGGAGGCCGACAGCGAGATGGCCAACAGGAAACTGCTCAGGGAAAAATGCCGGTTGGCCAACAGTTCGCCGATGTCATGGGCCGACAGCAACCGATAGAACAGGTAGAAGAACGACACCACGCCAATCAGGCTCGACAACCGCCCGATCAAGTGGATGGTCCGATAACCGAGCACGGTCAACACCACGATCATCGCCGCGAATATCAGGATGCCGCTGGCATCGCTGACGTTCATCAGTTGGCTGATGGCCTGGCCGGCGAGCACCGAGCCGCTGGCGGAAAACCCCACGTACATCAGGCAGGCCAGCACGATGGGGATGACGGCGCCATAGACGCCGAACTGCACGCGACTGGAGATCATCTGGGGCAGGCCCAGTTGCGGGCCCTGGGCCGCATGCAGGGCCATGATCGCGCCGCCCAGCAGTTGCCCGACCAGCAGGCCGATCAACGACCAGAACACGTCGCCACCGAGCACCACGGCCAGGGCCCCGGTGACGATCGCGGTGACTTGCAGGTTGGCGCCAAACCATAGCGTGAACTGACTGAGCAGCCGGCCGTGGCGCTCTGATTCTGGGATGTAATCGATGGATCGCCGTTCTATATACGTCTTGCGCTGCGCACTTTCTTTGGAGGCGGACATGGCGGTTCCTCTCGGGTGTCGTGGGATACGACAGCCTTCTCGGGTTGGGATATCAAGGGCGGGGCCTGGGATCAGGCCCCGGTTCTCGCTCTGTTAACGCTGGGCGTCGAGCACGCTTCGCGAAATGATGATCTTCTGCACTTCCGAGGTGCCCTCGAAAATCCGCAGGATGCGTGCGTCGCGAACGTAGCGCTCCAGCGGCAGGTCGCGAATGTAGCCATAGCCACCGTGCAACTGCAGCGCGGCATCGGTGACGAAGCCGGCGCATTCGGCGGCAAACAGCTTGGCGGTGGCCGATTCCAGGCTGAAGCGTTCACCGCTGTCGCGGCGCGCGGCGGCTTTCCAGGTGAGCATGCGTGCGGCTTCCAGTTGCGTGTGCATATCGGCCAGGCGCCATTGCGTGCCTTGATAGGCCGCCAGCGGCTTGGGCCCGATCTGCCGTTCGCGGACCCAGCCAAGGCTTGCCTGCAGTGCCGCATTGGCAACCCCCAGGGACATCGCCGCCACTTCGACACGACCGCGATCGAGCACTGCCATGGCCGTGTTGAAGCCGGCGCCTTCGCTGCCGAGCAGTGCCGAGGCGGGCAGCCAGCAGTCCAGGGACAGCTCATAGATCGTACTGCCGCGCAGGCCCATGGTTTTTTCCGGGCTGGAAAAACTGATGCCCTCGGTGCCTTGGGGGATCATGAAAGCGCTGATGCCCTTGTGCCCGGCCTCGGCGTCGGTCTTGGCATAGAGCACGATGAATCCGGCTTCGCGGGCGTTGGTGATGTAGTGCTTGCTGCCGCGAATTCTCCAGCCACCGTCTTGCGGTTGCGCCCGGCAGCGCATGTCGGCCGGGTTGGAGCCCGCTGCCGGTTCGGTCAGGGCGAACGCGCCGAGCAACTCGCCGCTGGCGGCGCGCGGCAACCATTCCTGCTTTTGCGCTTCGGTGCCGCCGATCAGAATCGAGTCGGTCGCGAGGAAGTGCGCGGTCAAGGCTGACGCAGTGGAGGCGCAAGCGCCTGCTACCGCCTCAACCACTCGGCTCATGGCCAGGCTGCCAATCCCCAGGCCGCCATATTCCTCAGGCAAGTTGATGCCCATGCCACCCAACGCTGCCAAGGCTTGCAGGCTTTCGGCACAGAAGGTTTCGGTTTCGTCGTAATGCTGGGCGCGGGGCTGGATCACCTCGCGGGCCAGTTTTTCGGCGGATTCGATAACGGCCAGTTCGACCTGATCCAGTTCAAAGTTCATGGCAAAGCTCCTGTTTGTTCATGCCGAAGGCCGCGTTGTCGGCGCCCAGGCGTGGGGCGAGGGTGACGGCGTGAGGTTTGTGGCCATTGAAGAAAACCGGTTGCGGCACCAGGGGTTGTGGTGCGCCCTCGGGCCGGATCAGCAGTTGACGCACGTGCGCCTGTTCACTGTCGGCGGCCTGGGCGAGGTTCCACACCGGGGAGGACGGCACGCCGGCATCGAGCAGAATGTCGCAGGCCTGCTCGACGCTCAGTTGGCGCGTCCAGTGTTCGATCTGCGCGCGCAACGCCGGCTCGTTCAACGTCCGTTGCGGGTCCTCGGCGAAGCGTGGGTCGGTGGCCAGTCCAGGCTTGCCCATGCACTCGCACAGGCGCTGGAACAGCTTGTCGCTCGCCACTGCGATGACCACCTGGCCGTCGGCCGCGGTGTAGGTGTCGAAGGGGGTCGAGACCGGATGGCGGTTGCCGACAAGGCCAGGGGCAACGCCGTGGGCGAAGAGACTGGACAGCCCGGTCATTTGCAGGCTGAACAACACATCGAACATGGCGACGTCGATGAATTGCGCGCCCGGGGCGTGCCGCTCGCGGGCGAACAGCGCAGAGCTGATCGCCCAGGCGGCATAGACACCGGCACACAGGTCGCCGATGGACTCGCCGCTGCGCGTCGGCCCTGTCTCGGTAAAACCGGTGACACTCATCAGCCCGGACATCGCTTGCGCGACAATGTCATAGGCGGGCCTGGTGGACAGGGGGCCGTGCTGGCCAAAGCCGGAAATGCTCGCGTAGATCAGCTTGGGGTTGTATTGCTTGAGGGTATCGAAGTCGATGCCCAGGCGACGGGTCACGCCGGGGCGGAAGTTCTCCACGACGACGTCGGCGTCACGCACCAACTCATACAGGCGGGCCAGGTCCGGGGCCGACTTGAAGTCCATTTCGACACTGCGCTTGCCGCGATTGATCAGGCCGAAATAAACGCTTTCGCCATCCTTGAACGGGCCCAGGTGGCGGCTGTCATCACCGTGCCCCGGCACTTCGAACTTGATGACGTCGGCGCCGAGGTCCGCCAGCATGGCGGTGCAGTGGGGGCCGGCCAGTACGCGGCTCAGGTCCAGTACGCGAACGCCCTTTAGTTGTTGGGTAAACGGGGTGCTGCTCATGGCAGTTTCCTCGGGAAAGGGGCTGGATAGTCATTGCGGGTTGTGCACCCCTGTAGGCGCGAGCTTGCTCGCGAAGGCGTCTTTCCTGACACACCTGGGTGCGTCATTCGCTGGCAAGCCAGCTCCTACAGGGTGGGCTAATGCGTTATTTGCCGGTGATCATCGGCAGGTTCAGCCCCTGCTCCCTGGCGCAGTCGATGGCGATCTGGTAACCGGCATCGGCATGACGCATCACGCCGGTCGCCGGGTCGTTGTGCAGCACGCGAGCGATTCGCTCGGCCGCTTCATCGGTACCGTCGCAGACAATCACCATGCCCGAGTGCTGGGAGAAGCCCATGCCGACGCCGCCGCCGTGGTGCAGCGACACCCAGGTCGCGCCGCTCGCGGTGTTGAGCAGGGCGTTGAGCAGTGGCCAGTCGGACACGGCATCGGAACCGTCCTGCATCGATTCGGTTTCGCGGTTCGGGCTTGCTACGGAACCGGAGTCCAGGTGGTCGCGACCGATCACGATCGGCGCCGACAGCTCACCGCTGCGCACCATTTCGTTGAACGCCAGGCCCAGCTTGGCGCGCAGGCCCAGGCCCACCCAGCAGATACGGGCCGGCAGCCCCTGGAAGCTGATGCGCTCGCGGGCCATGTCCAGCCAGTTGTGCAGGTGGGCGTCGTCCGGGATCAGTTCCTTGACCTTGGCGTCGGTCTTGTAGATGTCTTCGGCGTTGCCCGACAGCGCCGCCCAACGGAACGGGCCGATACCGCGGCAGAACAGCGGACGGATGTAGGCCGGTACGAAACCCGGGAAGTCGAAGGCGTTTTCCACGCCTTCTTCCTGGGCCATCTGGCGGATGTTGTTGCCGTAGTCGAAGGTCGGTACGCCCATTTTCTGGAAGTCGAGCATCGCCTTGACGTGCACGGCCATCGATTGCTTGGCGGCCTTGATCACGGCAGCCGGCTCGGTCTTGGCGCGCGCGCGGTATTCGTCCCAGGTCCAGCCGGCCGGCAGGTAGCCGTTGAGCGGGTCGTGGGCGCTGGTCTGGTCGGTGACCATGTCCGGGCGCACGCCGCGCTTGACCAGTTCCGGGAGGATTTCAGCGGCGTTGCCGAGCAGGGCGATGGAGATCGCCTTGCCTTCTTTGGTGTACTTGGCGATGCGGGCCAGCGCGTCGTCGAGATCCTTGGCTTGCTCGTCGACATAACGGCTTTTCAGGCGGAAATCGATGCTCACCTGCTGGCATTCGATGTTCAGCGAGCAGGCACCGGCCAGTGTCGCAGCCAGAGGCTGGGCGCCACCCATGCCGCCCAGGCCGGCGGTCAGTACCCACTTGCCTTTGAGGTCATCGTTGTAGTGCTGGCGACCGGCCTCGACGAAGGTTTCGTAGGTGCCCTGGACGATGCCCTGGCTGCCGATGTAGATCCAGCTGCCGGCGGTCATCTGGCCGTACATGGCCAGGCCCTTGGCGTCGAGTTCGTTGAAGTGCTCCCAGCTCGCCCAGTGCGGCACCAGGTTGGAGTTGGCGATCAGTACGCGCGGGGCGTTGGCGTGGGTCTTGARCACGCCGACCGGCTTGCCGGATTGCACCAGCAGGGTCTCGTCGTCGTTCAGGTTGGTCAGGCTCTCGACGATCTTGTCGTAGCACTCCCAGTTACGCGCCGCCCGACCGATACCGCCATAAACCACCAGTTCCTTAGGGTTCTCGGCGACTTCAGGGTCGAGGTTGTTCATCAGCATGCGCAGCGGCGCTTCGGTCAGCCAGCTCTTGGCGGTCAGCGTGTTACCGCGGGCAGCGCGGATTTCAACGTCACGAAAGCGTGGGGTCTTGGTCGTCATGGTCATCTCCTCATTCAGCGGTCAGTGGCGTGGCATCGGCAAACAAGGATGTACATGTATGCTTATACCAACCTGTATGTACAAGTGAATGCAAGTGAAGGGCCAAAATCGTTCTGAACGGATGCAGCGCAATTCAGAATCGAATAAAAATTGAATTAAAACAGTTAGTTAACAAAAACAAGAAAAAGAGGGAAATGCAAAGAAGCACGAAAATTCTGTTGCAACTTTGCAAGGGTTTGCTGCGGCGGTGAGCATCCCGTAACACTTTTGTGCGAAAAGAAACGCTGGGTTGTCACTTTTTTGCCATATTTGGCCCTGGCAGTAACAGCCCCTGCAGGGTGTCTGCAACAGCAGCCTTGTCGAGCGGCAAGCGGGGGCCGCTCGACGGATGAATCAGCTGCCGAACTTGCCTTCCAGGCGATAACGCGAACCCGGATAGACCAGTCGCGCACAGCCGACCTGGCCTTTGGCGGCCCAGGTACGGCGGCGAATCAACAGGCACGGCTCGTACCGTTTTATTTGCAACAGCTTGCATTCCGCAGATTTGGCATGGATCGACTCGACCACGTGTTCGCCTTCGGTCAGCGGGGCCAGCTGGATCAGATAGGCGTAGGGCGTGACCTTGGTAAAGTCCTGCTGCAAGTAAGCGGGTGCGACCTCGGCATTGACGAAGCGTTCTTCAATCTGCACCGGCACGCCATTCTCGTGGTGCACCACCACCGAATGGAACAGGCGCTTGACCCCCTCCAGGGGGAAGGGCATGGACGCGCGGGCCCGTTCCGGCATCTCCTCAAGCACGATCACTTCGCAGCGATGCTCATGACCCCGGGCCTCGATTTCTTCTGCGATGTTGTGGATCTCGAACAGCGCGGCATGCCCCTTGGGCTCCGCCACGAAGGTGCCAACCCCTTGCATGCGCACCAGCGCGCCTTCGATGGTCAGTTCGCGCAATGCGCGGTTGATGGTCATGCGACTGACCCCCAGCAAATTCAGCAATTCGCTTTCAGACGGAACCTTGGAATTGGGTAGCCAGGCACCGGAGCGGATCTTCTGCATGATGATTTGCTTGACCCGCGCATACAGGGGGGAGGGGCTCTCGAGAGAAAAGGACTCGAGAGGCGCATTGTCCTCAATAGATTTGGCCACGTTTATTCCTGAATTGAAAAAAATTACCCCGACAAGCTTGGCGGCCAGTTTACCGAGCTACGACAGATACGCCTATGTGTAAACAATGTGGCGCAGGGGTGGGGCACCTTGGGTGCCCCCAACGATCAGCGCACCAGGCAAGGTTGCTTGTTGTTGAAGCTCCAGCCAGGAATCAGGAACTGCATCGCGACGCTGTCATCCCGCGCACCCAGGCCCATGCCTTTGTAGAGTTCGTGCGCCTTGGCCACGGCGTCCATGTCGATGTCTACCCCCAGGCCGTGCCGGGTCGGCACCTTGACGTAGCCACCTTCGATTTTCAGCGGCTCCCTGGTCAGGCGCTGGCCATCCTGCCAGATCCAGTGCGTGTCGATCGCGGTGATCTCACCCGGTGCGGCGGCCGCTACTTGAGTGAACATGGCCAGGGAGATATCGAAGTGATTGTTGGAATGAGAGCCCCAGGTCAGGCCCCATTCGTGACACATCTGGGCCACACGAACCGAGCCCTGCATGGTCCAGAAGTGCGGGTCGGCAAGTGGGATGTCGACCGATTGCAATTGAATGGCGTGGCCCATTTCGCGCCAGTCGGTGGCGATCATGTTGGTCGCGGTTTTCAGGCCCGTGGCACGGCGGAACTCGGCCATCACTTCGCGCCCTGAGTAGCCATTTTCAGCACCGCACGGGTCCTCGGCGTAGGCGAGGACATGATGCTGGTCCCGGCACAGGCGGATGGCTTCCTTGAGCGACCAGGCGCCATTCGGGTCAAGGGTGATGCGTGCGTCGCAAAAGCGTTCAGCCAGGGCGGTGACCGCTTCGATTTCTTCATCGCCGCTCAGTACGCCACCCTTGAGCTTGAAGTCGTTGAAGCCGTATTTGGCCTTTGCAGCTTCAGCCAGGCGCACGACCGCCTCGGCGCTCATGGCTTTCTCGTGGCGTAGCCGGAACCACTCGTCTTCAGCGTCGGGCTCGTTGCGGTAGGCCAGGTCCGTGACATTGCGGTCGCCGATGTAGAACAGGTAGCCGAGCATTTTCACTGCATCGCGTTGCTGCCCTTCGCCCAGCAATGCTGCCACCGGCACCTCGAGGAACTGACCCAGCAGGTCGAGCAGCGCGGCTTCCATCGCGGTCACCGCATGGATAGTGATCCGCAGGTCAAAGGTTTGCAGGCCGCGACCCGCCGCATCACGGGATGCAAAGGTGCTGCGCATCTGGTTGAGGATGCGTTGGTACTGGCCAATGGGCTGGCCGATCACCAGGCTGCGAGCGTCTTCGAGCGTTTCGCGGATGCGTTCGCCACCCGGTACTTCGCCCACGCCAGTGTTACCGGAACTGTCCTTGAGAATGACAATGTTGCGGGTAAAGAATGGCCCGTGGGCACCGCTCAGGTTGAGCAGCATGCTGTCGTGCCCCGCGACGGGGATGACCTGGAAACTGGTGACGACAGGGGACTGGGTGGTGTTGGCGGCATGTTCAGCGTTCATGGCAAATTCCTGCGAAATATGGTCGTTCAGGGATCAAGGGGATCAGTGGGATTTGCTCAGGGTCGCACCCGTTGCAGCGGTGGTTGGCGGCGTCAGCAGGGAGGATGCTTTCGGCGCAGTCCTGGCGAAAAACACCAGGATCGCGGCGAGCACCGAAGTGCCGGCCAGGCCATAGAGGCCGCCCTGGATCGACCCGGTGGTCTGCTCCAGGAAACCGAAGGTTGTCGGTGCCACGAAGCCGCCCAGGTTGCCGATCGAGTTGATCAGCGCGATGACAGCGGCGGCGATACGTGCATCCAGGTAGCCCTGGGGAATTGGCCAGAACAGCGAAGACGCCGACTTGAAGCCGATGGCCGCGAAGCAGATGGCGACGAAAGCAAAGATCGGCCCGCCGGTGGTGGACAGGAACATGCCGGCCGCAGCAATCAGCAGGGCGGTGGCAACCCAGGCTTGCTGGAACTTGAACTTGCTCGACAGGGTGGCGAAGGAGTACATGGCGATGATCGAGATCAGCCAGGGAATCGAGTTGAAAAACCCGACCTGCACGTCGCTCAAGTCTCCCATCTTCTTGATGATGCTGGGCAGCCAGAAGGTTGCGGCGTAGATCGTCAGTTGAATGCAGAAATACAAGGCGCAAAACAGCAGGATCTGACGATCTTTGAGCAGCTTGCCAAGGGTCGGTTTCACTGTGCTCAGTGCTTCGCGCTCGCGTTGTTCCTGATCGATGGCGCCGACCAGTGCATCTTGCTCTTCACGCGTCATCCACTTGGCGTCGTGGGGTTTTGAGTCAAGCCAGAACCAGACGAAAAAGCCCAGGGCTACAGAGGCCAGGCCTTCGATGGCGAACATCCACTGCCAGCCGTGAAAACCGAAACCTTCGATCTGCAGCAGGGCGCCCGAGAGAGGGCCTGAAATCAGCGAAGCAACGGCTGAACCGCTGAGGAAAATGGCAATGGCTTTGCCGCGCTCCACGCCTGGCAGCCAGCGGGTGAAGTAGTAGATCACGCCGGGAAAAAAGCCTGCTTCGGCCACGCCCAGCAGAAATCGCAGGATGTAGAAATGGGTTTCGTTCTGGATGAACGCCATCAGCGTGGCGACGATGCCCCAGGTGAACATGATGCGGGTCAGCCAGATACGTGCGCCGACTTTTTGCAGCAGCATGTTGGAGGGCACTTCGAACAGCGCGTAGCCGATGAAGAACAGGCCTGCGCCCAGTCCGTAGGCGGCAGCGCCGATACCCAGGTCATGTTCCATGTGCGTGCGCACGAAACCGATATTGACCCGGTCGATGTAGTTGAGGATGAACATGATCACGAAAAGCGGGAGCACATGTCTGTTTACTTTGCTCACGGCCCGCGCGAGATCTGAATCACTTTCTGGAACGACGGATGCGTTGCTTGAATTGTTCAAAATTCAATTCTCCCACTGATTATTTTTATGCGGGTTTTAGCGTGACACCGGCGGCTTGTTGGGATCTGTGGTGCGCCTTGTGTTGATAGACATCATACAAGTGGCTTTTCTGAATCGCAATGCGGTGGGCTGCGTTTTGTTGACGTAATGGACGGCGAAAAATAGTCATCAGGTTATAAAGCCTATGTTTATTGGGGTGTTTGCCCTGTAGGTAGAGCGGTTCGGTGCGCTTTCGCAAGCTGGTCGGAGGGAAAGGCCTGCAGCTGCGATTCAGTTTATTGATGTGTTGTCATACAAGTAGGCGCTATTTTTGATCAAGTCCGGCGGAGTACGTTCGCGCGGGTGTTAAGCTCTCAAGAGCGAAATTCCGTGGACTCAAAACCTATGCAAACTGAAAACGGCATCCCTGTCCGTAGACGTTCTACCAACCTGGCCCAGGGCGTGGTCGAGGCGCTGACCCAGCGCATTTTGCTCGGCCAATTGAAGCCAGGCGAAAAGCTGCCCTCGGAATCCACCATCGTTCTCGAGCATGGCGTGAGCCGCACCGTTGTCCGGGAGGCCATCTCTAAGCTGCAAGCGGCGGGTCTGGTAGAAACACGCCACGGCATCGGCACGTTTGTATTGGCGCAACCATCGCAGCCAGGGCTGCGCCTGCATGTGGATACGGTGGCAAGCGTCAGGAGCATGCTCGAACTGAGATTGGGCCTGGAGGTGCAGGCTGTTGCACTGGCAGCGGTGCGCAGGACTGATGATCAGCTCGCTCGCATGCGCCAGGCCTTGAGTGATTACCAGGCTTCGCTGGCCAACAACGACAGTTGCGTCGAGGAGGACAAGCGCTTCCATCAGATCATTGCCGAGGCCACCGGCAATACCTTTTTCACCGAGATCATGCAGCACCTGGGCAATGCAATGATTCCTCGCACCCAAGTGAAGGGTGACGAACGTGGAGGCGCCGACTTTGCGCAATTGGGGCAGCTGGCGAACAGGGAACATGAAGCTATTTTCAACGCGATCAAGCGGCAGGATCCCGATGCGGCTCGGGCTGCGATGGTCTTGCACCTGACCAACAGCCGGGATCGTTTTTCGGGAGAAACTCTGTAATCCCGTAACCTGCGCATTCACCCCCTTGTTCCTTCAGCCTCCACGCATCGAGTGGCAGCGCCGCCGTGCCTGCGCACCACATTCCTCCTGCGGGCCGACTAAGGGAAACCTTTAGCCGGGTTGGAGATTTCCCCCTTTCGGATGCTGTTCATCTTGATACCGGCGCGGCGTCTACTCGCTTACCTTGCGTAGACCCCGGACGTGTCGTCGTAGTGGATTGTCCATTGAGCTCGCCTGGCGCCATAACAACAAGAAAGCGGTTTTTGTGTTTCGTTTGACACTGCTCCTATAAATACAGTGCCCAGGCACATACAGATGTGGAGATGTTGGATGTATCAGGTAAAGCAGTCTTGCCGAGGGCTCGGTATTGCCAGCGTGTTGGGGATGATCTGTTCGCCATTGGCCGCACAGGCCGATGTTATCGATGACAGTCACTTCAAAGTGGATACGCGTAACTTTTACTTGAATCGCAACTACACCAATACCAATGCGCCGGTTTCCGAAGTGCACAGTTGGTCCCAGGGTTTCGATGCGCAGTTCACCTCCGGTTACACCGATACGGCCTTGGCCATTGGCCTGGATGTGGATGCGCAATACGCCGTGCGCCTGGATTCGTCGGGCAATGACGGTTCGTTGCCTTACAGCGTGAGCGAGCAGCAGACGGCCGATGACTACAGTCGCGCCGGTGCCACTTTCAAGATGCGCTACAGCAAGACCGAGTTGAAGGTCGGCGATCTTCGCCCGCAATTGCCGGTGGCGTTCGATGACACCAGCCGGCAACTGGATACCATCTACCAAGGGGCTGTGGTCGAGTCCAGGGAAGTGGACGGATTGACGATGACCGGCGGGCGTTTCTGGTCTGCGGTGACCCGCGAATCATCCAATCACGAGAAACTCTACAAGTTTGGCTCCACCGATAATCTCGACAGCGACGGCCTGGATTTTGGCGGCGTTACTTACGACATTACCAAGACTTTGCAAGCCAGTTACTTCTACGGCGTGTTGCACGACATTTATCAGCAGCACTATTTCGGTCTGATGCACATGGCTGATCTGGGTAACGGCTACAAACTCAAGACCGACTTGCGTTACTTCAATAACAATGAAGACGGCAGTGCCTTGAACGGTGAGATCGACAACCGTTCCTACGGTGCCTTGTTTACCCTGCTCAAGGGGGCGCACATGTTTGGCCTCAGTTACCAGCGCATGCTCGGCGACAGTGTGTTCCCGACGATGAACGGCTACATCCCGCAACCTTACCTGGTGCACTGGTCGTCACTGGGGTTTGTCCGCCCGGATGAAAAGTCCTGGGGGGCGCGCTACAGCTATGACTTTGCCGGCATGGGCATGCCAGGGCTGAAGCTCTACACCCGCTACATCAAGGGCACGAACTGGGACCGTGGCGGCAACCTGAGCGACAATCAGGAAAGCGAACGTTTCCTGGGGCTCAGCTACGTGGTACAGAGCGGGGCGCTGGCAGGCCTCGGGCTGGACCTGCGCAACATCGATGTGAAACAGAAGTACGGCTACGACTACAACGAATTCCGTGTCGCCACGACCTACACCTGGAAGTTCTGGTAAGTCCAGTCCAGCCAGCGCTTGACCCCATAACAATAAGAGGCCTGACCATGTTCGAACCCATTGTCCTTTGCATCTGCCCTGCAACTTTCCAGTCGGCGCGCCGTGCACCGTTACCCGGCGCGCTGCGCCCATGAGCGGATTCCAGAAGGAGCAAACACTAGTGAATATCCAGGTCGACAGTACGGTCCTGCAAAACAAGAAAACCTACCTCTACGAGTGGTACGTGGTCGGTTTGTGCATGATCGCCTACATCTTTTCATTTGTTGATCGACAGATCCTGGCGCTGATGATCGAGCCGATCAAAGCCGACCTGCAGATCAGCGACACTCAGTTCAGCCTGCTTCACGGGCTGGCCTTTTCGTTGTTCTATGCCTTCATGGGCATGCCCATCGCCTATCTGGCGGACCGTTTCTCCCGGCCGAAAATCATCGCCGTCGGCGTCGTGTTCTGGAGCCTGGCGACGGCTGCCTGCGGCTTGAGCAAGAACTTCCTGCACATGTTCCTCGCCCGCATTGGCGTCGGCGTCGGCGAAGCGGCCCTGTCGCCCTCGGCCTACTCGATGTTCAGCGACATGTTCCCCAAGGAAAAACTCGGCCGCGCAGTCGGCATCTATTCGATCGGTTCGTTCGTCGGTGGCGGCCTGGCCTTCCTGGTGGGTGGCTATGTGATCGCCATGCTCAAGGACATGAACACCATCGAGGTGGCCTTTCTCGGTGCGATGAAAGCCTGGCAGCTGGCGTTCTTCATTGTCGGCCTGCCCGGCATCGTGGTCGGCCTGCTGATCTGGCTCACCGTGCGTAACCCGGCGCGCAAGGGCCTGCAGGTCGATGCGCAGGGCAGGGCCAGGAAGGTCGGGATGACTGACGGCCTGCGTTTCCTCGGGCGTCACCGTGCCACCTTCGCCTGCCATTATCTGGGCTTTTCGTTCTACGCCATGGTGCTGTTCTGCATGATGAGCTGGAGCCCGGCGCTGTATATCCGCAAGTTCGGCCTGTCGCCGATGGAAGCAGGCTACATGCTCGGCACCGTACTGCTATTGGCCAACACCGCCGGGGTGCTGTTCGGTGGATGGCTCACCGATTACCTGGCCAGGAAAGGACATCAGGATGCCGCGATGCGCACCGGCGTCATCGGCGCCCTCGGCATGGCGGTGCCAGCCGTGCTGTTCCCCCAGGCTGATCAACTGTGGCTGTCGGTGACCCTGCTGGTGCCGGCGATGTTCTTCGCCTCGTTCCCGATGCCGGCGTCCACGGCGGCGATGCAGATTCTTGCGCCGAACCAGGTGCGTGCACAGGTCTCGGCGGTGTTCCTGCTGATCAGCAATTTGCTGGGGTTGGGCCTGGGCACCACCTTGGTGGCGCTGTTGACCGACCGCTACTTCGGATCGCCCGCGGCGGTAGGTTCGTCGATGTCGCTGGTGATCTGCGGGGCGTCGGCGTTGACTGTGCTGCTGCTATGGCACGGCTGCCGCCGTTTCCGCGAAAGCTATGCACGGGAGTACCCTGCCCAGGCGTGAAGTAAATAGTCCATAGTGGTGCTTCAGCCTCGCTCCGTACAACGCAGCGGGGCTGATCCGCTTCAGGTCAGGAGAGCCTCTGATGTTGAATGACGTACACCTGCTGGAACGGCACAGCCTGCTCAGTTCAGCCGATTACCGTGAGATCAAGGACAAGGTCAGCCACTACCTGTGCCCGCACAGCTTCAACGTGCTGCGTGACGAGCCCATTCATACCCGGCTCAACGGCGTGTTCTTCGGCACTTCGGCGCTGCTCGACCTGCGCTATGGCGCGCCGGTGGAGATCACGATCGGCGACATTGCCGATCAGTACCTGTTTCGCATCACCTTGCAGGGGCATTGCGAAGTGGCCCACGGTCGGCGCAGCGCGGCAATGCAGTCGGGCTACCTGAGCGTTTCCTCGCCGTTCGCGCAAAGCCGCATCGTCACCGATGGCGAGTGCCGCAACCTGATCCTGCGCATCGACCGTGATGCCCTGCAGATGCAATTGCAACGCTTGCTCGGTCGCAGCCTGCGCCAAGCGGTGATCTTCGATGTCAGCGTCGATCATCGGCGTGCCGGCATCGTCAGCCTTTATCACACCCTGGACTACATCTGCCGGCTCTACGGCAGCGGCGTCGACGGTTCGCGCCTCGCCAGCGGCCTGTCCGACTACCTGATGCAACTATTGCTCACCCAGTTGCCGCATAACTACGGCGCGGAGCTCTTGCTCGATTCGCGCGCGCCGCTGCCGCACCACGTGAAGAAGGCCCGCGACTACATCGAGGAGCACCTCGACCAACCGATCAGCCTGGCGACCCTGAGCGAGCTGTGTGGTGTCTCGGTGCGTACCTTGCAAAACGGCTTCAAGCAGTTTCTCCAGCAAGCGCCCGTTGAGTACATCCGCGACCGGCGCCTGGCGGTGATCCACGAGTCGCTGCAGCAGGGCAAGGGCTGCGAATCCGTCACCGATATCCTGTTGCGTCACGGCATCAACAGCTTCGGGCATTTTTCCAGTGCCTATCGTCAACGTTATGGCTGCCTGCCGTCGGACACTTTGCGGCGCAAGAAACATTGAGACGCCTGCGTAATCCGTGAGTCGGCTGCGCAATCGGATAAGCCTGCGGCGGCACCACTCGCTAGCATCGAGTCTCTTACAAGAGGAGTGACTCCATGAAGATTACGGTGCTGGGTGGTGGACACGGCTGTTATGCCGCTGCTGTCGAAATGGCTGAAAAGGGGCATCAGACCCGCCTGTGGCGTCGCGATTCTGCTGCGCTCAAAGAGCTGCTGGCGATCGGCAGCCTGACCATCAAGGACTATCGCGGCACTCGCCAGCTATCGGTCGGCAATCCAGGTGACAAGTTGTCACTGACCGACAACCTGGACGAAGCCCTGGCCGACGCGCAGCTGATCATCATCCCGCTGCCAGCGACCTCCCACGAAGATTTGGCCAGACACGTGGCGCCGCATCTGCGCGACGGCCAGGTGGTGTTCCTGCCACCGGGCACTTTTGGCAGCTACGTGTTCGCCAAGGCCATGGCCGACGCCGGCAACCGCAGCAAGGTCGCCTTCGCCGAGACCGGCACGCTGCCGTACCTGGTGCGCAAGCATGGCGCCAGTGACCTGGTGATCAGTTGCTATGCCAGCCGTCTGCCGACTGGCGTGTTCCCCAGCCACCTGTCCGAGCATGCTTTTGCGGTGCTGCGTGAAGCCTACCCGAGCATCGAGCCGATCGAAGACGCCCTGAGCGGTGCATTGATGAACGCAGGTCCCATCATCCACCCGCCGCTGATCATGATGAACGCCGGTCCCCTGGAGCATTTCGAGGCCTGGGACATTCACAACGAAGGCACCCAACCGTCGATTCGCCGCGTGACCAACCAGCTCGATGCCGAACGCATGGCCGTGCGCGAAGCATTGACCTACGGCGCGCCGCACTTCCCGCTGGCTGATCACTACAACAGCAGCGCTGGCGAGGAATGGATGTACGGTCGCGGTGCCCATGGCAAGCTCACCGACAGCGGCGACTGGCGCGAAGACATCGACCTGCAAAAACATCGCTACATGCTCGAAGACACCCGCCTGGGCCTGTCCTTCCTGGTGTCCGTTGGCCGCTGGGCCGGTGTGCCGACCCCGGTTGCCCAAGGCCTGCTGAGCATTGCCTCGGTCGTTGCGGGGCGCGATCTCTACGCCGAAGGCCGCACCCTGGAAAACCTGGGTCTGGCCACGCTGAGCCGGGCGCAGATGACCGAACTGCTGACCAGGGGTTACAACTGATGAGCGCCGCGCTGCCCCAAGTCACCGTGGTCGGCGCCGGCCGCATGGGCGAGGGCATTGCCCTGGCGTTCATCCATGCGGGCCTGCCAGTAACCCTCATCGACATCAAGGATCGCGCCGAGGATGAGCGCCACGGCTACTTCGAGCGGGTGCGCACCAACCTGCGCGGCGAGCTGCAGATGCTGGTACGCCTCGGCGTGCTCCAGTCGGAGCAGTCGGATATCGCGCTGTCGCGGTTGACGCTGTTGTCCAGATCCGAGGCCGCCGAGGCCATGCACGTGTGCGACCTGGTGTTCGAAGCCGTGCCGGAAGTCATCGAGGTCAAGCAGCAGACCTTTGCCTGGGTCAGCGAACATGTCCCGGCGACGGCCATCATCGCCTCGACCACCTCGACCTTCCTGGTCACCGAGTTGAGCGAAATGGTCAGCGGGCCTCAGCGCTTCGTGAACGCGCACTGGCTCAATCCCGCGCACCTGATGCCGCTGGTGGAAGTCAGCCGCAGTGAAGCGACCTGCCCCCAGGTGGTGGAGCGGCTGCTGCAACTGCTCAAACGCATCGGCAAGGTGCCCGTGGTGTGCAATCCGGTGGCGGGCTACATCGTGCCGCGCATCCAGGCACTGGCGATGAACGAAGCGGCGCGGATGGTGGAAGAGGGCGTGGCCAGCGCCGAGGATATCGACACCGCGGTGCGCGTCGGCTTTGGTTTGCGCTTCTCGGTGCTGGGCCTGCTGGAGTTCATCGACTGGGGTGGAGGCGACATTCTCTACTACGCTTCGCGTTATCTCAGTGGTGCGCTGTCTCCACGTTTCGAGTCGCCGCAGGTGATCGCCGACAATATGCAAAACGGCCGCAATGGCCTGCGCGATGGCCAGGGTTTCTACGATTACCGTGACCTGGACGTGGACGCCTACCGGCAGCAGCGTCTCGGCGACTTTGTTCGCAAGCTGGAGTTGTCGGGGTTGACGCCTGCGTTCGAGGGCGCCTTGAGGCAGGCCTGAGCGTCAGGGGCAGCGGCCAAGGCGAGGGAGTTTTCACTCCCTCGCCGGTGTGTTACCCCCGACACTCCGCCAGGCCTTTGACCTGTCCCGAAGCCGTCTGGTTTTCGTCGCTCAACCAGCGTTCGAACCCTGCGCCAATCGCCGGCCACTCCGAATCGATGATCGAATACCAGGCGGTATCGCGGTTCTGTCCCTTGACCACCATGTGCTGGCGGAAGACGCCTTCGAAACTGAAACCCAGGCGCTCGGCGGCGTACTTGGAGCGGGCGTTGCCGTTGTTGCATTTCCACTCCAGGCGCCGGTAGCCGAGGGCGAACGATTCCTTGGCCAGCAGATAGACGGCCTCTGTGCTTTTGGGGGAGCGTTGCATCGGCGCGCCGAAGGTCACGTGGCCAATTTCGATGCGGCCCTGGGCCGGGACGATCGACATCAGGCTGAGGATGCCTTGCACCTCGCCGCTGGCGCGGTCGATCACGCTGAAGAAGTAGGGATCGCTACTGGCGGCGTGGTTGTTCAGCCAGTCGTTGAAGACGCTGCGCTCCGGGAAGGGACCGTAAGGCAGGTAGTCCCAGAGTTTCGGGTCGGCCCCCGGGCCTTGCAGGGCCTTGAACAAGTCGTCGCCGTGGCGCGCCGGGTCGAGTTTTTCCAGGCGGATGAAACGCCCTTCGATCAGTTGGACGGTCGGGGCCGGGACGCCTTTCCAGTCGGCGAGTGAAGTCATGCTGTTCTCCTTGAACCTTAAATGGCTTTGCGAAACTGGATGAAACCCGGACGCTCGGCGATGCGCTCATAGAGCTGGATCGCCGTGGCGTTGGTTTCGTGGGTCAACCAATGCACCTTGCAGCAGCCGTCTGCCTTGGCGGTGGCATAGACAAATTCGATCAACTGACGGCCGACGCCCGTGCCTCGGGTTTGCGGTACCACCAGCAGGTCCTGCAGGTAGCACGAGTTTTCGATGCTCCAGTTCGAACGATGGTAAATGAAATGCACCATGCCTACCGCTTTGCCGTCAGCCCAGGCGAGGGCGGCGTGGGTCGGTTCGTTCGGGTCGAGCAGGCGCTGCCAGGTGCTTTGGCTGACGACGTCCGGCAGTTCGCTGTTGTAGAAGCGCAGGTAAGCCTGCCACAACGGCAGCCAGGCGGCGTGGTCGTCGGCGTTGACCGGGCGGATTTCGATCTGACTCATGTTCATTCCTCAGGGCATCAAGTGGGCGAGGGCCTGGTCCTGTGCGTCGGGGCTGGCAGCCAGCCCTTCGCGCACGCCGGCGATATCGGCGGCATTGCGGTTCTGGCTGAGCTTGCGTTTGCCTTGCAGGCGCTGGATCGGCAGGGCGAAACCGACGATGGCCTTGAGCATGCCGTCGATGTAATCGGCGGGTGCATCGGCGACTTTCCACGGTTGCGCACGACCGGCTTCATGTCGATCGGTCAAGGCGCTGACCAGCGTGCGCAGGCGATCGGCATCGGTGAACACTTCGGCGCTGCCATAGGCGTGCACGGCGACGTAGTTCCAGGTCGGCACGACTTTGCCGTGCTCGGCCTTGCTCGGGTAGAACCCGGGGCTCACATAGGCTTCGGCACCGGCAAAGATAACCAGTGCTTCGGCACCGTCCTGCAGTTCCTTCCACTGTGGATTGGCCTTGGCGAAATGGCCATACAGGGTGCCGTTCGGTCCCTCGTCGGGGTTCAGCAGCAAGGGCAGGTGACTGGCTTGCAGGCCCTGTTCGCCATGGGTGACCAACAGGGCGAGGCGGGTACCGAGGATCTGTTGCTGCAGCGCTTGCAAATCATTGAAGGCGAAACCATTGGGCGTATACATGGAAATATTCCTTGGCGGATGTCTGCATCCTAGGCAGGCTATTGGTCTGTTGTAAGAGCCATTAACGTCGAATTTCATGGGTCCATTTTCATGACGGATGTGCCGCTGTCCCTATCCTTCAACCCGGCGGGTATCGAACTCGACCGGCGTCAGGGGTTGAGCCGCCAGCTCTACCAGGCCTTGCGGGCCAGGGTGCTGGATGGGCGACTGGCCAGTGGCACGCGGTTGCCGGCCAGCCGTGACCTGGCGGCGGCGCTGGTGATCTCTCGCAACAGTGTGGTGCGCGCCTACGATCAGCTTTACGCCGAAGGGTTTATCGAGGGGCGGGTGGGGGACGGGACTTATGTCGCGCAACTGCCCCAGGCGTCATTGCCGGGCAAGAAAGCTACGAAAAAAGGGTCGGCGACTGCGTCGAAGCAATGGCTGGATTTGCCGCTGGTAGCGCCTGAAAAGCGCCTCTACAGCGGTGCGCTACAGCGTGTCGAAAACAACCATTTGCCAACGCCGCCGAGTGGTCCGCCCCGGGCTTTTCGGGTCGGCGTGCCAGCGTTCGATCTGTTTCCGTTCGAGGTGTGGGCCAAATTGAATGCGGCGTTCTGGCGTAAACCGGATTTGCAACAGCTGTGTTATGGCGCACCTGAAGGGGACGCGCGGTTGCGCGGGATGATCGCCGCGTATTTGCGCAGTTCCCGTGGCATGCAGTGCACTGCCGGGCAAATCGTCATCACCAGTGGCGCGCAACAGGGGATCAGCCTCTGTGCGCAGTTGCTGGTGGAGCCGGGGGACGGGGTGGCAATTGAAAACCCCGGCTACCGCGCGGCGGGTCATGCGTTCGCGGTGGCCGGCGCACGATTGCACGGCGTGGCGGTGGACAACGAGGGCATCGATTGCAAGGCGTTGGCGGGGTTGGGCGATTGTCGCCTGGCCTATGTGACGCCTTCACATCAATACCCCACGGGGGTGGTGATGAGCCTGGCGCGGCGTCTGGAATTGCTGGCCTGGGCCGAGCGCGCCAACGGCTGGATCGTCGAGGACGACTACGACGGTGAATACCGTTACAGCGGCGCCCCCCTGGCGCCGCTGGCGGCACTTGATCGGCAGGGACGGGTGCTCTACGTCGGAACGTTCGGCAAAGTCGCCTTTCCGGCCTTGCGCCTGGGTTATCTGGTGCTGCCACCGGCGCTGGTGGACGCGTTTTCGCAGCGTCGAGCGGTAGACGTACGACATTCAGAGGTCAGCACCCAGGCGGTGATGGCCGAATTCATGGCCGCCGGACACTTTCAACGGCACATCCGGCGCATGCGCCGCGCAGCGTTGAGCCGACGCAACACCTTATTGACGGGGTGGCCGCAGGACATCGCCGGAGTTGGCGATCTGCCGGGCGTGGCGGCAGGGCTGCACTTGACGGTCGCGGTCGACTCCTTGGCCCGTGAGCGTGAACTGATCGATAAAGCCGCCAGGGTCGATGTCGAAATCAACGGGCTGAGCAGCTACTGGTTGCCGGATTCGCAGGAGCCGGCGGACCAGCGTGCGGGGCTGGTCCTCGGTTTTGCGGCGGTGCCCGAGGCTGCGATCAATGACGCGCTCGGACGTCTGGACAGGGCCTGGCGCGAATAGCCTCAGCGCCTGGCTTTTGGTTCCAGTGGCCAAAACAGCTTGCGCAGCTCGGGGTCGACGAGCTTTCGCAGGACACCATCAATGGGCTCGATCGTGTTCAAGGCGGTTTGTTGTTCGGCGGACAAGGTCTTCAGATACTCGTCGGCAACTTTAAGGTGTGCCGCAGTAGGACGGTCGGCAGGGCTGGATAAATTTTCATAGTGAAAATGCGCCACCCAGAAAGCCTTGCCGTTGGTCTTGTCGAGAATCCGGTACTCCTGGAAGAAGTCGCCCATCCCTTTGGTCTGGATTCGCCCTCGCTGGCCGGGTTCGATGCCAACCTGCGTGTTCTCCTGCAGCCATTTGAAAGCGGTTTGCGTCGGTTTGCGCTGCTTGTACAGCGCCGCTCGAACGCTGACGCCTGCTTCACGCATTCGGCGGGCCGCCGTACGCAATTCGAGGCCCAAGCCGCTCACCGGCGGCGGGTCGCCGTCTTCGTCTTTCATCCGGATCAACGCCTGGTCGACGCTGTTGGCGCTTTGCTCCAGTCTGAGCGCCTGTTGATCGAACACATCCTGTATGTCAGCGGGTATGCGCCTTGGGCGCAACGCGTCTTTACCGTTGCGCTCGATGAATCTGGCTGTATCCAGGTTCAGTTCAATGGCGGCCTCGATGAGCTCCACATCCTTGAGTGTCGAGGCCGGCTGCCGGCGGATGACTGGCGCGATGGGTGTGAGGGGATCATCCGCAGTTTTGCCAGGTTCGCTTTTGGAGGGGGCCTTGGGCCGGGTTTTCCGGACTTTGGCCGGTTGATGGGAAGAGGACGGGTGACTGCTCGTCGTGGGTCGTTGTACCGGCTTTGGTTCTGGCTCCGGCAGCAACGCCTGGAGTCGGGTCTGAGCCAATTGCGCGAATTCGGCAATCAACCCTCGCAGGTGTTGGAGTCGGGGGCGCCTGACCAGGTCGGGGTAGGTGTCCGGCAGTTCCTGGAGGCGCTGGTCAGCGTCGGCGAAGGTTTCAATCAGCGTGTCCAGGTCTTCGATCCGTGTCTGCAACGGGCTGTTGTCTTTGCCCGACTTTGTAAAGTCCACCACTTGAATGGCGGCTTTGGCGGAGCTCACGATGATCTTGCCCACGGCATCCCTTGCCTGGGTCATCAGGGGGCTGTCCTTGTCTTCAAGACACAGCTCCTGGGCCATGCCTAACTCGTTGGCTTTAAGATCGAGCACGGTGAACGATGGCGAAAGTTTCTTGAATTCCATCGCTCTCTCGATGCCGGCCCTTCCAGCCGCACGCAGACCCTCGATGGTCGATTGTGAAAGCTCGAGTTTTTCGACCATTTCCTGGCTCAGGTCAGTCGCCAGCTGAATGTTGGCCACGTAGGTTTTTATGGGCATCGGTTCTGTCTGGCCAGCGTCGGTCATCATCCTTGTCGCCCGGGCATACTCGGTTCTTTTGATGACGAACCACAGCGCCAGGCTCTTCTGCAGTGACGTGCTCAGGCTCAGCAGTTCATAGACATAGTTTTTCGTCCCGCCGAGGGTGCGCCATTCACGGAGCTTTTCCAGCGCTTGCTGATACGCGGTAATGGTAAGGCCCAGCTTTTCCGAATACGCCAGGCTGAGGCTTGTGAAATTTTCCGAGGTGGCCTTTTGTATGTCGGTTTGCAACGTTGAAAGCTCGGTTTCCATCACCTTCGCCTGATCGTTGAAGGAACCCAGGACCGCCTCCAGTTCCAGCAGGCGCACCTCACTGGAAGCGACCTGGGGTTTGCTGAAGGCATTGCCGCCACCCCCGCGCAGGCGCAAGCGCAGGTCGATGAACCAATGGCCTTTGGCATCATGAGTGAGCAGCGGACCGCTGCGATTCAAGTCGTCAGGGTCAACGATATGCGCCTGACCCTCGCCGCTGACCATGACCTTGAACCATCGCTCGCCGACCTGGGCAAAGGTGCCGTTGGCGATTTGATAGAGATGAGGAGGTTTTACGTTGATCTTTGTCACGTTCTTGTCAGTAATATCGATGGCCACGACTTTGAAAGTGTCCAGGTAGGCACCCAGCGCCATCGGGGTTCGACGAGGTACGGAGCCGGCCACTTCGAGCGAGGAGCGGTGCTCGGGGGCCAGTTCGGCGACCAGCGGCACCGGGTCGAACTTGACGGCGACGGGCTCGACCCCGGCTTGCGATGGTTTCTCGATCGACGACCGCGCAAGTCTAGAGCCGGCCAGGGCATTGCGCCGCATCACCGCGTGCTGGCTGAGGATAATGCCGGTGATCAGCAGCAGGTCCGATACCGACGTCCATTCGATGAAGGTGTCGCCTCGATCCCTGGCGTCGATGGCCTGCTGGATTTCGTTAATGGTCTGCCAGACCCAGACGGCCGTTCCGACAGCGCCGGTGAGAAAATTCGAAGTGACGGCGAACAATGCCCAGCTGCTTTCCCTGAGCAAACTCCAGCGCCGTTCGGCGTTTGATTGTGACTGGCGGTCCGCCAGGTCGACCAAGGCCTGGGCATTGCTTTTGAACAGTGTCGACAGGACATTCCCGGTTATTTCGTCATACTCGAATGTCACGCGTCCGAACCCGTCTCCTTGTTTCAACAGGTTGACCAGCTGTTCAGCGACGATCCACGGGGATGGCAGGCCGGTGGGGAAAACATACTGGGCATACTCATAGCTGCGGGTATTGTCCTGCAGCCATGCCAGCACGGAGTCCCGCAGCTCCCCGGGTTGATGCAACGCGTACAGCAGGTTTTGTCGAGAGGGAAACTGCAGCAGGGGCTGGTCCTGCATCGGTCGATACAGCAGGCAAGGCCCGCTTTCGACCTCTCGAGGGCAGATGAGGAACATGTTCTGGACGGTGTCACTGCTGCTGATCAGACGGTGTTGCGGCGTCAGCTTGAGCGGGTAGATGGCGATGGTGTGGGGGGTGTCGGTATTGCTGTCGAACAACTCGCAGATGAACCGGTAGCCGTGTTCATCAATGCCCGACTCGTGTTTGACCTTGCCTTCGAGAGCCAGCAACGGTAACAGCAGGCGCAACTGGTCGCAGTAGAAATTTTCCTGGCGTCGGGATTCGACAGGTTCATTGATCAGCTTGCGCTTGATCAGGGCAGGGTAAGCCTCGCCGATGTCGACCTGTGCCGCCAGACTGGTGAGGAATGCCGGTGTGAGCCATTGCGGCACAGCCTGATCGTGCAGGAACGATACCGTCGCCATGTAGGGCGCCTGGTTTTCCAGGGCAAAATCGGCAAGGGTCTCGGTGCGGTGGTCGAGTGGGTTGGGCAGGGTGAAGTTATCCGCGGTAAAACTGTTGGTGATGTTGATCCGCAGCTCATTGAGCGGCAGTTTCGCAGCATCGATTGCGCGGGTATCGGCGATGATCGCTTCAACCATCAAGCGCTGGGCATAATCGGTGATGGACGGAATCTCGTTTCTCGCTGCCTTGTGCTCTGGCTGGCGATAAAGCTTGCCCAATGCCGTGATGTAGCGGCTGTAGTCTTGAATGTCCATGGGCGAGGCGTTGCGCAACCAATCGGGAATCGCCGCGTGCAGTTGCCTGAGCCGCGCGTGTTCGGTTTCGTCGAGCCCGCTTTGAAGTTCCGCGTCATCGTTCACGGGGTTCTCCGCAGACCTCATGGCGTCGATGGCATCGAGCTGTGATGAGACCAGGGCCCAGGCCATGTGGTCAAAAACGTTGCCGTCAGGCTCGAAAAGCCGCCATGTCATGGTGCGCCCTTCGAGCGGATCCCCCAGGCGGGCGGGCAGCGAATTGCCCAATTGTTCCATTGAGCTGAACGACTCATAACCGCGCTCGATGGTGTACATCACCAGCAATTCGCGTTCACGGCATGTGGCCTTGAGCGCCACGGCCCCGCCGATCAACAGGTGTCTGTTGGCCGTGGTTTCAACGATGTCGATGTCGATCAGGCATGCCTGAATGGCCGACAGGTCGCTGTTCGAATTTTTTCGTGTGGCTCTGTCCGGATTATTGAACACCTCGCGCGCCATCGCGCATTCGTCGGCGTCCCAGCCTTTGATCGTTTGCACATTCAGCGCGTTGCGCAGCGAATCGGACAGCTCCTGCCAGCGGGGGATCTTCTGGCCGTTGTGGTTCCAGTAGTCGAGCTGTCGCTTCTGCAGTTCCAGGAATAACCGAGGCACTGAATCATTGAGGGCCCAGGCAATGTCTTCGATGCTGACAGCAAGATGAACCGGGTCGTTGGCGTCGGATTCCAGGGTCAGGAAATGTTCGCCTTCGAGGTAGTTGGCGGTCGTGCCATACAGGCTGTGCCGGACGAGCGTAGCGGTGAGTGACATGAATTCGATCGGTCCCGTCTCGACTTGATCGTTGACCACCAGCCATTTCGGGGTGGCGATGAGCGTTTTGTCGGGATCGATTTTCAATTCTGGATAAAGGGTTGCCAGTTTCTCGCGTAGCAGGTCGGATGCGACTTCGCTCGGCAGCGGGCCGTGGCTGGTCTGGCTGACGAGATCGCTTTGTTCCATGAGCGCCGTCGAGTCATCCGGGGCGCCTGGTGAGGGGGTGCTGGTCATGTTGGATAAGTACCTGGGTGCGTTGATGAGGGCAGCAAATGCCGCTTGTATCCAAGGTAACGGGAGGCCGAGAGCCCAAGGCGGTAACTATTTATGCTTTGAAGAGGCCCGCGTGATTGCGGGCCTCCAGGTTTGGCGGCGCGTGGCTCAGGATGTCGAAGAGGAGGCTATGGCTTTGGACAGGAACAAGGATCGAGCCAGCTGTGGGCTGATCTCGCTGCGGTAGATGGCGATCATTTCGTTGTTGTTGCCGGCCGTGCGCAGGTCGAATGCGCCGCCGAGAGTTCGTTGCGATTCGGTTTTCAAGTGCGCGGCACTGTAGGCCTCGACAGCGCTGGAGGGGCTAGGGTAGTGGAAGTGGGCGTACCAAAGCACTTTGGCGGAGCTGGCGTCGCGAATTTCATACTCCTCGAGATAGTCCTTGCGGTGGCCTTTGAGTCGCTTTCGCCCCGGTGTCTTGACGATGGCGATCAAGCCTTTGCTGTGCAGCCATTCGACGCGAGCGGCAGTGGGAGGTTGCTGCTTGGTCATGCTGATTCGTGTCAGGCGACCCTTTTCGTCAAGGCTGGCCGCTCCCTCATTGAGCTGTTTCGCCACACCCACGGCGGAGCCCGGGCCTGCTTCGGTGACGTTCAGCAGGGTAAGTGCCTCTTCGATGGCGGCTGCCGCTTCCTTCATCCGGCGCGCCCGTTGCTGGAAAAGATCCTCGATTTCAACAGGGATACGCCCCGGCCGTTTGGCATGGGCCTCGGTTCGCAGGGTAAAGGCGTCCAGCTCGCCGAGTAATGTCTGCCCCGCCTGGACACTGGCATTGAGCTCGGGGCGAACGGTTGGCGCAGGCGCGGGCGTGCCCGTCACGTGTTCGAGCCAGACACCGGGCGTTTTCTCGTGAAAGGTCACGACCTTTCCGCTCAGTGGTGAGGTTACGTCGAGCAGGTCGGTGCCGTTGGCGGCCGCGCGCTCGCGCAGCTTGCCCACGACCGTTCCCTTGAATCGGGTCTTGATCACGCGCTTGGGCACCGGGGCCGGGCGTGAGGGGCCGGGTGTCGGTTCCAGCATCTTGCGCTCGGTGAGCAGGCTCGCGAGGTGTTTCACGCTGCGCTCCCTGAATGCTTCGACCTGCTGGCGCATCAGGTCCAGCGGGGGCTGCAACAACTGCCCTGAATACTCCTCGGGCAGATCGACAATTCGTTGGTCCAGGGTTGCGAATTGCTCGACCAGATCATTGAAAGCGTCGATGTGTTCCGCCAGTGCCAGCTCATGATTTTCGCCAGTCAGGTCGAGTGACGACTGGATGGTAAGGCCGGCATCGTCGACCAGTCGTTGCATGGCCTGGCGCGCTTGCGTGGTGGCTACGTTGTTGCTGTCGTTGAGGCACAACTCCTGCGCCAGGTTGACCTGGAACAGCTTCAGATCCAGCAGGTCGAACGACGGCAGCAGCGCTTTGTATTGCCGGGCTGTTTCCACCGCCTCTTTACCCAGACGCATCATCTCCTCGATTCGGGCGTGGGTGAATTCGATCTTCTCGATGAACCCTTGGGTCATGTCGCTGGTGAGCTGATGGGTCTGGCGAGGTGTCTGAGTGCCCTCGATGGCCTCGTTGTCCAGCAGGGCCAGGGACTGGCGCATGCTTTCACCGAACGCCCGGTTTTGCCGGACGAACCATTTGTGTGTCAGTAACAGCTGGTAGTCCAGGCAGCTGACGAGGACCGGGCGGTAATTGGCGATGGGCTCAATGGCGTTGAAGTTCTTGAGTTGGTCGATGTAGGCATCGTAGGCCGCTACCTGTGAGTTCAGCAGATTGAGCAGCGGCTGGAGGTTCGAATCGGTGGCCGCCTTTTCCGCCGCCTCAAGTTCCTTGTTCAATGCAAGCTTGCCGGCATCGAAGGCTGTCAGTTGCTTCCTCAAGTCTTCCTTGAGTTGCTGGTTCTTGCGTTCAATTTCCTTTCGGGCTCTACCGCCGCCGCGCAGCCGCAGACGTGTGTCGACGAACCACTCGCCCTTCTCGGAATGAACCAGCAATGGGCCCGTCCTGGCTGGCGTTTGCCGTGAGTCGATGATCTGCACGTCACCGTTGTCATTGAGCATCACTTCAAACCAGCGTTGATCTATTCGGGCATACCATTTCTGTTCGAGCGGGATCAGGAAGCGGTGAGGGCCGGATACGGCGGGGATGTCTTTCAATGTCGCCGGCCGTGCAATCGCCAAGCTGTCCAGCAAGACGCCCAGCGATACTTTTGGCAACAGGCCTTGGGCGTAGACGGACGTTTCATGGCTTGCCGGCAACTGCCTGACATCGGCCCTTTGACTCAGGGTGATTTTGGGCGGCGGCAGGGGTTTGGCAACAGCTGTTGAAACCTTCTCGACGCTTTGCGACACAGGTTTGTCGCGATTGGCCGCGTGATGGGCAAGCACCATGCCCAGCGACAGGAACAGATCGGTCAGCGCTGCCCATTGTTGATCGCTGTCGCCGAGTTCGCGGGCTTCGTTCGCTTCATGCAGGTCATCCATGATTTGCCAGATCCAGGCGGCCGTCCCGGCGGTTCGCCCCAGGAAGGGCAGGGCAATATTGAAGAGCAGCCATGCCCCCTGCTTGAGCGTTGCCCAACGCCGTTCTCCATTGGCGACCGATTGCCTGTCTGCCAGTGTGATCAGCGCATTGGCGTTGGCGGTGAACACTGCTTGCAGCGGCGGTTCAGGAAGGGGGGTAGTCCTGATGGTGACAGCGCCCATCATGCCCAGTGTCGAGGCGGGGTCGACCAACCATTGCGAAAGCGTCCAGATGGAGGGCAGTTCGCCGGGGAAGACATATTGGGAATAGTTGAAATACAGGTCTTCCGGCAGCCAGGCCAGGATCGAGTGACGTAGCGCTTTATCGTGTCTGATCGCGTACAGCAGGTTCGCCTCGCTGGAATACTGCGTCAGCGGATGTTCGAGCAGCGGTCGAAACAGCAGGCATGGTCCCTTGTCCGCCCGTTTCGGCCCGATCAGGAACATGTTGGCCACTTCGTCGGCCTCGTTATTCTTACGTCCCCCCGGAATGAACGCCAACGGGCGAATGACAATTTCCTGCCCATCGACGTATCGATCGACAGGCTTTTCCTGCAAGGCGGCGGCCACGTATCGATAGCCCTGTTCGTCGATACCGCCAGCCTTGCCGCGGATCTTCAGTTGAAGCGCCAACAGCGGCAGTTGCAGGCGCAGCTGACTGGTAAAAAGGTCCTGTCGACGCAGGCGTTCCCGGGGATCGGCCAGCAGCGTGTTCTTGATCAGCTCGGGATAGGTCTTGCCGATGTTGACGGTGGTGACGAGCGCTTCCAGGTAGGCCGGTGTCAACCACGCCGGCGCGGCCTCGCCATCCTTGTACTGCACGGTTCTGTCGCCAAGCGGCAGGCCCGCCAGGTTTTGCAAGGCAAATTCGACGAGCGAGATTTTCAGGGTCTGGGACTTGCCGGGAACGATGACCGCACCCAGGACGACAAGGCTGGTGATGCTGACTTCGATGTCCGCCAGTTTCAGCGTCGTCGCGGCTGCCTGATCCTTGATCTTCCGGTCCTTGATCATCTGGTCGATGAGTGCCTGCATGGCAAAATCCGGGAGCGCGGCAATCCCTTCATCAAAGGTTTTTGCGCGGTGCTGTTCGCGCAACAACGCCAGATCCATCATGTGTCGGCTGTAGCGTGTCAGGTCCGTGGGTGAGGCGTTCGCCATCCAGTCCGGCAACAACTGCCGGATCTGGCTGTAACGTGAGGATGAAGGCTGGTGAAGCTCCGAGAAGTCCTTCGCCGATGCAGCCACTTGCGGATCAAGGGTGGGGGTCCAGGCGGCGTCACCGATGGCACCGATGGCGTCGATCTCAAGGGCAATCAGCGCCCAGGCCTGGTGATCGAAGAACATCCCTTCGGGCTCGTAGAGGCGCCATTGCAGCGTGCGATCACCTTCAGTCACGCTAATGCGCCGCGACAGCGTTTGGCCCAACGCCGCCAACGAGTCGTAGTGCCTGAACCCTTCGGTAATCGAGTGGGTCATGACAAGGGTGCGCTCCCCCAGTGTGCCCACCAGTACTGCCGTTTCCAGTATCCACAAGTGTTCGCTCGTTGCGTTTTCAAGACTTTCGACATCGATCAGGCAAGCCTTGGACTTGTAGGTGTCGTGAGCTTCCCGTTCATGCTTGTCGGGAAACTGGAAAAGGGAGAGCGCCATTTTTCGACGATCCTCGTCCCAGCCCGTCACCTTGTCGACGTTCCAGATGTTGAGTAGCGCATCGCGCAACTGATGCCAGCGCGGCGTCGAATCCGCCAGGTACCGGTTCCAGTAGTCGAGTTGTTGCTCTTGATAGGCAATGAACAACAACCTGGACAGTTTGTTGAGCAGGCATCCGACGGTGTCGATTTGAACGGGAAGGTGAATCGGCGGCTCGACATCCAGTTGCCGTGTCAGGAAGTGCTCGCCGTCGAGGTAGGCCACCGATACGCCTGACAACGCCAGTCGTACCAGTACGTCGGTCAGGGATTCAAAGTGGCTGCTGCCGGGAACGACCTGAGCGTCGTTCATGATCCAGGCCGGTGTCACCACCATCGTCACATTCGGGTCGAGGTGCAGGTTTGGGTAGTTGATGTCGAGGACGATGCGCAATGAGTTTGCAGCGACTTCCCTGATCGAAGGGCCTGCCACCAGTTGGGTCAGCAGGGTGTCGGAGTTGATGGCGGGCGTGTCGGGCATGGCCGTTTCCTGTGTCCGGTGGGGCGTTGCGGGGGGCAACGCTGGTTCCCGGCAAGGTAGAGGGCGGTCAGTGGCTCGAGGTGGTAGATATGTATCGTGGGCAAAAAAAGACCCGCGTCATCGCGGGTCTTCTGTTTCAACTAGGTCCCGGACTTGATCTTGGTCCAGGCCCGGGTGCGTGCGCGTTCGGCATCCCGTGGCAAGGGTTGCAGGGTGTAGAGCGTGCCCATCGCCGTTTCGGTCGGGTACAGGTTCGGGTTGTTGCGAATCGCCGGGTCGACCCGTTCCGTGGCGTCCTTGTTCGGGTTCGGGTAGCCGACGAAATCGCTGACCGGTGCGATCACCTGGGGTTGCAGCAGGTAATTGATAAAGGTGTAGGCGTCTTCAGGGTTCTTCGCGCCTTTGGGAATGGCGAGCATGTCGAACCAGATCGGAGCGCCTTCCTTGGGCAGGCGCATGTCGACGACCACACCGTTCTTCGCTTCCTTGGCGCGGTTGGCGGCCTGGGAGAAGCTGCCGGAGTAACCGACCGCGACGCAGATATCACCGTTGGCAATGTCGGCCATGTACTTGGATGAGTGGAAGTAGGTGATGTGCGGACGGATTTTCATCAGCAGCGCCTCAGCCTTGGCGTAGTCCGCAGGTTTCTTGCTGTTGGGGTCCAGGCCGAGGTGCTGCAAGGCCAGGGGCAGGATCTCCGAGGGCGAGTCGAGGAGGGCGACACCGCACTGCTTGAGCTTGCTGATGTTTTCTTCCTTGAAGATCAGGTCCCAGCTGTCCACCGGCGCATCGGCCCCCAGTGCGGCCTTGACCTTGTCAGGGTTGAAGCCGATCAGGATGGTGCCGTACATGTAGGGCACGGCGAACTTGTTGCCAGGGTCGTTGGCCTCGATCAGCTTCATCAGCTTGGGATCGAGATGGTTCCAGTTCGGCAGCTTGCTGCGATCCAGCGGCTGGAATACGCCGGCTTCGATCTGCTTGGCCAGGAACACGTTGGACGGCACCACCACGTCGTAGCCGGAGTTGCCGGTCAACAGCTTGGCTTCCAGCGCTTCGTTGGTGTCGAAGATGTCATAGACCAGTTTGGTCTGGGTGTTCTGCGCCTTGAAATCTTCCAGGGCCTTGGGGGTGATGTAGTCGAACCAGTTGTAGACGCGTAGCGTTCGTTCTTCGGCGTGAGCGTTAGCGCTCAGCAGCACCGCGCACAGGGCCGGAGCAAGGGCATGCTTGAGCTGTTTCATTGTTCAAAACCTTCCAGCACGTTCACCGCGTTGATGCCGATTTCTTCCACCGCGTAACCGCCTTCCATGACAAACAGCGTCGGTTTGCCGAGGGCGGCGATGCGCTTGCCCATGGCCAGGTAGTCTGGGCTGTCGAGCTTGAATTGCGAGATCGGGTCGTCCTTGAACGTATCGACACCGAGCGAGACGACGACGATGTCGGCGCCATAGCTTTCGATCTCGTTGCAGGCTTGCTCCAGAGCAGCGCTCCAAGCCTCCCAGCCGCTGCCGGCGGGCAATGGGTAGTTGAAGTTGAACCCTTCACCGGCGCCTTCGCCGCGCTCGTCTTCATAGCCGAGGAAGAATGGAAACTCGGCCTCCGGGTGGCCGTGGATCGAGGTGAACAGCACGTCGCTGCGCTCGTAGAAAATCGACTGGGTGCCGTTGCCGTGGTGATAGTCGACGTCGAGGATCGCGACCTTCTTGTGGCCCTGATCGAGGAAGGCCTGGGCGGCGATGGCGGCGTTGTTGAGGTAGCAATAACCGCCCATCAAGTCGCTGGCAGCGTGGTGTCCTGGTGGACGGCACAGGGCAAAGGCTGCGCGGGCGCCGCGCTGGATTTCCGCCTGTGCGGTCAACGCCACTTGCGCCGCGCTGTACGCCGCTTGCCAGGTGCCGGCGGTGATCGGCGCGCCGCCGTCGAAGCTGTAGTAGCCGAACTGACCATGCAGGCTGGTGGGCTTGATGCTGCGCAAGGTGCGGGCCGGCCAGGTGTAGGGCAGCAGGTCACCGTCGGTGTTGAACTCGGTCCAGCGCGCCCAGGCACCTTTGAAAAAATCCAGGTAGTCGCGGCTGTGGATGCGTTCGATCGGCCCGAGGCCGAAATCTTTGGGCGCTTCGACGGGCCCCAGGTTCTGCTTTTGCACCCGTTGCAACACGTGGTCGGCACGCGATGGCATCTCGAAGCAGGGCTTGAGTTGCCCGTCGATCAATTCACAGCGGCCGTGGTGCAGGTGGTGATCGTCCGAGTAGATCGTCAGCATTTTGTTGTTCTCCGCAGGCTGTTTCGGTTGCACACAGTTTTGCGGCGCGCAGCGTTTCGGAGAACGGCAGGAAAGGCCAAAAGGGGACTTATATGGCCAAAATCATTGACCGAAATTCGCCCCTTTATGGCGTATTCTGGATGGTGACTTTGTACAAGCGGGCTTGCCCGCGAAGGCGTCGGCAAGGCAGAGGCCTTTTTTTGTCCCACAGTGTTATCGGTGCGGCCGAAATTGGCTGGGTGCAACGCCGCTCCAACGCACAAACGCATGGCGAAAACTCGCGGTCTCGCTGAAACCGAGCGCCTCGGCTATCCGATAGATCGGCATCTGATCCTCACACAACATCTGCTTGGCCTGCTCGAATCTCAGTTCATCCAGCAATTCCTGATAGCTGCACCCAAGGTCCTTGAGGTGTCGGCGCAGGGTGCGCGCGGAACAGTTCATTTGTTCGGCCAACCCCTCAAGCCCGGGTGCCGCATTCAACTGGGCACGGAGCAACTGGCGAATCCGCCCCAGCCACGCCTGGCGTCCGGTGAACTCAGTGTTCTGCTTGCGGCAGCGTTCGGCCATGGCCTGGTGGGTGATGACATCTGCCAGCGGCAAGGGTTGGTCGAGCCAGCGCTTGTCGAACGCAAAGGCATTGTTGCCTGCCCCGAAGTGCAGCGGGCAGGCGAAGTGTTCGGCGTAGGTCGCTTCATAGTCGGGCGCGGCATGTTCGAAACGCGCAGCCCGCAGTGGCAGGGCATGACCGAGCAAGTCATCGCAGATGACTTTTAGCGATACCAGGCAGAACTCGGCGTTGAATACTGCCAGTGCCGGGCTCTCTCGATAATCAGCGGCGACGAACCAGATGCGCTCACCGTCCTCTTCCAGGCTCAGCTCGAAAAGTGTTCCCAATAGCGCCGGATAACGCATCGCCAGACGTAACGCGTCACCGAAGGTGGCACTGGTGAGCAGGGCATAGCCGAGTATGCCGTAGGACGAAACGTGCATCCGCTGGCCCAGTTCCAAGCCGATATCACGCTTTAGTGCGACGGCATTGGCGCAGACTTGCATCTCTTGATTGGTGGTAATACGCGTATCCGCCCGGCTCAGGTCCGTAGCGCTGATGCCGCTGCCGGCCAATAAGGCCTCGCTGGACAGGCCTTCGGCCTTGAAGGTGTTGAGCACCAGGGAGACGGCGTTGAGGGTGGTCAGATGGGAGTGGAGCATGCTCGGTTCCGGCGTGGGGGTGCTGGAACCGAGCAACTTGTGTGCCGACTTGGGTCAGAGGACCTTAATGGCCACTCAACAACGAAGCCGCACCGGCACCGCCGAACAGTCCGGCACTGACGCGGTTGAACCAGTTCTGGCCCTTGCCGCTGCGCAAGTACCGCGCAGCGCCATGGGCGCCGAGGCCGTAGGCCAGCTTGCACAGCAGGTCCAGTACTGTCCAGGTGGCGATCATCACCAGCAGTTGCGGCAGGAACGGTTGCTCGGCACTCAGGAACTGCGGCAGGAACGCGGCAAAGAACAGGATGTCTTTCGGGTTACTGGCGCCCAACATGAAAGCGCGCCCGAACAATGCACGAAAGCGTGGAACCGCTGCAGCCGGAGGCACTTCGGCGCCATGGGACGGTTGGCGCGATTGCTGCCAGCTCTGCCAGGCGAGATAGAACAGGTACAACGCACCGACGATTTTCAGGGCGCTGAACAATTGTTCCGATGCCAGCAGCAGGGCGCCCAAACCCAGTGCCGAAGCACTCAACAGGCAGATCGAGGCAATGACGCCGCCGAGAAACGCCGGGTAGGAACGGACCAGGCCGTAATTCAAACTGTTGCTGATCATCAGCAAAGACAGTGGCCCCGGGATCAGGATCACCACCAGCGCAGCGCCGCTGAACAGCAGCCAGGTTTCCAGACTCATCACTTTCCTCCATTTGCACAAAAGCCTCACCCGACGGGGTGAGGCTGGTTCGAAGCGCGTACCGCCGAGCGTTACAGGAAGATGAACTTGGCAATGAAGATTGCGCAGAGCACCCACAGGCTGACGGAAATTTCCTTGTACTTGCCGGTACCGGCCTTCAGCGCCACGTAGGTGATGAAGCCCAGCGCGATGCCGTCGGCGACCGAGAAGGTCAGGGGCATCATGATTGCAGTGACGATCGCCGGAATGCTGTCGGTTGCCTCGTCCCATTCGATGTGGGCCATGCCGCCCATCATCAGCATGGCGACATAGATCAACGCACCGGCTGTTGCATAGGCGGGGATCATCCCGGCCAGCGGAGCGAAGAACATGGCCGCAATAAATAACACACCTACGGTCACTGCGGTAAGACCAGTCCGACCACCTGCCGCTACACCCGCGGCACTTTCCACATAGCTGGTGACCGGTGGAACACCGACGACCGCACCAAAGACACTGGACGCACTGTCGGCTTTCATGGCGCGCGAGAGGTTTTCGATCTTGCCATCCGCGTTCACCAGGTTGGCGCGCTGGGCTACACCCATCAAGGTGCCGGCGGTGTCGAACATGTGCACGAAGAGAAAGGCCAGCACCACGCTGATCATGCTGACGTTGAACACGCCGGCGACGTTCATGGCCATCCAGGTCGGGGCCAGGCTCGGCGGGGCTGACATGATGCCCTCGTAGTGCACCAGGCCCAGGCCCCAACCGGCCAGGGTCACGGTGATGATGCTGATGAGGATCGCGCCGAAGACCCTGTGGTAGCTGAGGATGGCGATCATCAGGAAGCAAACGGCGGCGAGCAGCGGACCAGGCTCGCGCAGCGAACCGAGCTTGATCAACGTTGCCGGGCTATCGACGACGATGCCCGCGGTTTTCAAGCCGATCAGCCCGAGGAACAGGCCGACGCCAGCCCCCATGGCGAAACGCAAGCTGACCGGGATGCTGTTGAGCAGCCATTCGCGGATCCGCGAGAAGGTCAGGATCATGAACAGCACACCTGAGACGAACACCGCACCCAGCGCGGTTTCCCAGTTGTAGCCCATGGTGCCGACCACGGTGTAGGTGAAGAAAGCATTCAGGCCCATGCCCGGTGCCAGGCCAACCGGCCAGTTGGCGTACAGGCCCATCAACAGGCAGCCCAGGGCGGCGGCAATGCAGGTGGCGACGAACGCCGCGCCATGGTCGATCCCGGCGTCCGCCATGATGTTGGGATTGACGAAGATGATGTAGGCCATGGTGATGAAGGTTGTCAGACCGGCAATCAACTCGGTCTTCACCGTGGTGCCATGCAAGCTGAGTTTAAAGATGCGCTCCAGCCAGCCATTGCGTAAAGGCGGCGAGAGATCCAGCGTCGATGCTTCGGATTTGCGGCTTTCCACAGCGAGGTACTCCTCAAGAGTTTTATTGTTATTTCCAGGGCCGGACCCATGAGGGTGGCAGCGGCCCTTTGAGGCACTTGCGAAATTGTTGACCGATAGGTCAGGAACTCGCACGAAGTGGATTATGCTTTTGTATACAAATAAAGCAAATAATGTTTTTGATTTTGTCGACGAAAAGTTTGGCAATAGGGATATATCGCCATGAAAGACGCCTTCGCGAGCAGGCTCGCTCCTACAGGGGAATGCGATCAACTGTGGGAGCGAGCCTGCTCGCGAAGGCGATAGATCGATCAATGCAAATCTGAAAGAGGGCTCATTCAGCCGCAGAATGACTTTTCCCAAGCGCCATATTCACCGCCAACCACCCATTCACCGCCGTCTCCCCAGCCTCGGCGAACACCCGCTCGAGCAGTTTCACCTGCTCACGTCGCAGCGCCTGTTCAAACCGCGCGCCGTCGTCGGTCAATTCCAGCAGGCGCTTACGCTTGTCCGTCTCGGACGCCACGCTGTTCACCAGATGCATTTCCAGGAGTTGGCGCAACGGCATGTTCAGTGCCTGCTTGCTCACGCCAAGCAATGCCAGCAGTTCCTTGACGCTCAGGTTCGGGTAGCGGGCAATGAAAAACACGATGCGTTGATGCACCCGACTCAAGCCGCGCCGGTCGAGCATTTCATCGGCCTTGGCGGTGAAGGCTTGGTAGCCGAAGAAAAATGCTTCCATGGCCTGCTGTTGGGAGTTCGGGTTTTTAAGGTCAATCATGTTGACGTATCCGCTCGAGCTGTCGTAATTTCGGTCAACAAGTTTGACTCATTTTCCCCAGGCCTCGCTACCGGTGACTCCCATGGCTTTTTCCGAACGTGTCTCGCGCCTTAAAAGTTCTTTGATCCGTGAAATCCTCGCTGCCGCCCAACGTCCGCAGGTGATGTCGTTCGCCGGAGGCTTGCCGGCCGAAGCCATGCTGCCGAAGGTCGAGTGGGACCGGATGCCGCTGTCCATCGGCCAATACGGCATGAGTGAAGGCGAACCGGCCTTACGCGAAGCCCTGGCGGAACAGGCGCGAGCGCTGGGTGTGCCCTGTGAGGCGAAGCAGGTGTTGGTGGTCAGTGGTTCCCAGCAAACTCTCGACCTGGCGGCCAAGCTCTATATCGACAAAGGCACCGAGATTTTGCTCGAAGCACCGACCTATCTGGCGGCACTGCAGATCTTCCAGCTGTTTGGTGCACATTGCCTGACCGTGCCGCTGCAAGCCGATGGGCCGGACCTTGCGCAACTGCGCGCGCGGCTGGAAAACCATCGCCCGGCGTTCATCTACCTGATCCCGACGTTCCAGAATCCATCGGCCGTGCGATACAGCGAAGCCAAGCGCGAAGCGGTCGCGGCATTGCTGGACGAGTTTGGCGTGACCCTGATTGAAGACGAGCCCTACCGCGAGTTGACCTTTGATGGCGGCAGCGCCCAACCGATTGCCGGACGCCTGAAGAAGTCCAGTTGGATCTACACCGGCACCGTGTCGAAAACCCTGCTGCCGGGCCTGCGCGTCGGCTACCTGATCGCCAGCCCGGACCTGTTCCCGCACCTGTTGAAACTCAAGCAATCGGCGGACTTGCATACCAATCGGGTCGGTCAGTGGCAAGCCTTGCAATGGATCGGCAGTGAGGCCTACCAGCAGCACCTGAGTGAGTTGCGCGGTTTTTACCGGGAGCGCCGCGACGCCTTCCAGGCGGCGCTGCAAACGCACTTTGCCGATCTGGCGGACTGGAACGTGCCACAGGGCGGGCTGTTTTTCTGGCTGACGCTCAAGCAACCGCTGGACACCCGGACGTTGCTCAATGCAGCGTTGGACAATGACGTGGCGTTTATGCCCGGTGAGCCGTTCTTCCCCGAGCCGGACAGTCATCACGGCCATCTGCGGCTGAATTTCAGCCATATCGACCCGACGCGGCTGGAGGAAGGGCTCAAGCGCTTGGCGGCGGTGGTGCGCCAGGGCCAGGCGGCGCAAGCGGCCTGAAGGTAAAAATAAACCGGCGCACGAGCCGGTTTATTTTTTCTGAGATCTTCGATGTTTGTGCCGGCCCCTTCGCGAGCAAGCCCGCTCCCACAGTTGAATGCATTCCAATGTGGGGGCGGCCTTGCTCGCGAAGGGGCCGTCAATCACGCCACAATTACATCAGGCTGCAGCAAACCGCTTATCCAGATAATCAATGATCACCTTGGACTCATACATCCAGGTCGTCTGGCCATTTTCTACGATACGCAGGCAAGGCACCTTGATCTTGCCACCCTGCTCAAGCAGGGCCTGGCGATCCTGTTCGCTATTCTTCGCATCGCGCAAGGCCACCGGTACGTTCAGGCGGCGCAGGGTGCGGCGGGTCTTCACGCAGAACGGGCAGGCATGGAACTGATACAGGGTCAGGTCCTTGGCCGCAGCTTCGACCTTGGCCTGGGCAGCGGCAGTGCGCTGCTTCTTGCCAGGGCGGGTGATGAAGTCAATGAAGATGATCAGTTGGCCAAGGCCGACACGAAGCGCTTTTACGAACACGTTTGAAGCCTCACGGTGCTAATTGAGAAAGGCGCGCAGCTTACCTGATTTTTCCCGGGCGAAAAAAAACCGGCGATGAATGCCGGTTCTCTTCGTGTTGCCAATTACTTGATCAAGCTGAGAAATTCGCTGCGAGTCGCGGCGTTCTCACGGAATTCGCCCAGCATCACCGAGGTGATCATCGACGAATTCTGCTTTTCCACACCGCGCATCATCATGCACATGTGCTTGGCCTCGATCACCACTGCAACGCCCAGGGCGCCGGTGACCTGTTGGACTGCATCGGCAATCTGGCGGCTGAGGTTTTCCTGGATCTGCAGGCGGCGGGCGTACATATCGACGATCCGCGCGACTTTCGACAAGCCCAGTACCTTGCCGCTCGGGATGTAGGCCACGTGGGCCTTGCCGATGAACGGCAGCAGGTGGTGTTCGCACAACGAGTACAACTCGATGTCCTTGACCAGCACCATTTCGCTGTTGTCGGAGCTGAAGAGGGCACCGTTGGTGACTTCTTCGAGCGTCTGTTCATAACCGCGGCAGAGGTACTGCATGGCTTTGGCGGCACGTTTTGGCGTGTCGAGCAGGCCCTCGCGGGAGGGATCCTCGCCCAGTTGGCCAAGGATCGCGGTGTAATTCTGTTCCAGGGACATGAAACTACCTGTGGGATTTTACGCAAAGGGCAAGGGTACGGTGACGGACACGACGCTGCAAGCTCGAAGCATGAGGATTACTCGTCGCGGCCTTCCATCATGGTTCGTTTGAGCATCACATAAACAGCACCTGCACCGCCATGCTTGGGCTGGCACGAGGTGAAGCCGAGTACCTGTGGATGCTGGCGCAACCAGGTGTTGACGTGGCTTTTTATCATCGGCCGCTTGCCGTCCAGGCGCACGGCCTTGCCGTGGGTGACGCGTACGCAGCGGATTTCGAATCTGGTCGCTTCAGCCAGGAATGCCCAGAGGGTCTCCCGGGCCTTTTCCACGCTCATGCCGTGCAGGTCGAGGCTGCCTTCGAAGGGAATCTGCCCGATCTTGAGCTTGCGTATCTGGCTTTCCTGCACGCCGTCGCGCGCCCACATCAGCTCGTCTTCGGGGCCGACGTCGATGACGAACTGATCGGACAGGCCGTCAACGGTGGTGGCATCGGTGCGCACGGTGGCCGCCTGGCGCAACTTGGCGATGTGCGCGCGGTCAGCCTTGGGTTTGCCGGTTTCGGCGCGATCGTGCTTGATCGGCTTGACGCCTTGGATCGCACTTTTGAACAGGGAAAAATCGTCGTCTTGCATGTCAGCCTCCGCGAAGGGCGGCCAGTTTACCCAACTCGAAGCGAATCGGGCGCGAGAAAACGCGCGACATTGAACTGCGACTTGCGCTCAGTCGTGTTTTTTCATCAGGTGTGGGGACATGTTCAGCGCGTTCGACTGGCGCGAGCGTCGGCGGCAGCGACGCCACAGCCACACACCGAGGTACAGCACGATCAGGCCGATGACCAGGATCACTGCCGCACCCGCGCGGTTGCTGTTCAACTCGCCCAGGGCGGGAACGTGGCCGAACAGGCTGGCGGCACCGGCCATCGCCAGCAGCACGCCGCAGGTCGCCAGCAAGGCGGCAAACGCCGCGCCGAATCGAAAACGCCAGTTGCTTTGGCCTTTGGGCCGCAAGCGGCGAGCGTCAAAACCATCGGATAACTTCATTCCGACCTTCCTCAATGGGTATCGGCCCTTCGACCGGAAGTTGACCGGGATGTTCCTGAGGCTAAGACATTTACGGCGAACGAGAGGCTTTTGCGGATGAGCGGCGGGGTGCGCCGCTCATAAACCGCCGATCAGACCAGGTCGTTGGTCATGGCGAGGGCGGCAAAGTTGTCCGCCATGATCGCCATTTCGGTCTGCTGGACATGCTCGGCGCTCAGGACGCCGCCTTTGTACGGCAGATCACGGGTGGCGCAGGCGTCTTCCACCAGGGTGCAACGGAAACCCAGGTTCTTCGCCGCCCGCACGGTGGTGCTGACACTGGAATGACTCATGAAACCGCACACTACCAGATCCACCGAGCCCAACTCCTCGAGGCGCTTTTTCAGGTCCGTTCCATGGAAGGCACTGGGCAGGATCTTCTCGATCTTGATTTCGCCGGCCAGCGGTTCCAGCCCTGGAATGAACTGGCCACGCTCGCCGCGCGGGTCGAACAGCCCGCCAACGGTGCCGAGATGGCTGACATGCACGATCGGCCGGCCGGCCGCACGGGCAGCCGTCACCAATTGCTTGATGTTCGCGACAGCCGCATCCATGCCGCTCAGGGCCAGGGGGCCGCTGAGATACTCTTTCTGGGCATCGATGATGATCAGGGTCGCATGACTCAGTTTGGCTGCTGCATAACCGCGGCCGCTGAGTTGAAACATCGTTTGTGGAACGGACATTCTGGGGCTCCTTCGGGTGGGGCTTTTGCGACATTGTCCTCTGGCGGAGCGCTTCTGTGAATCGCTACCATCGTAGGCACCGTCGTTACTGGCGTGCAGCGTTGTCAAGTATGCCGTTTTGTTCAATGGTTGGTGAGAAAACCAGATGTTTCCTACATTTGCCCCGGTGTTTTTCCTGCGTCGTCCTGACGGCATTTGACTGGTAGAATCGCCCGTCGATTTTTCTGGAGTTTACCGTCGTGATCACTTCCCGCCTTCGTACCCTGCGTGACCATATCCGTTGGGCCGTCAGCCGCTTCCATGGGGAGGATCTGTTTTTCGGCCATGGGACCGACAACGCCTGGGACGAAGCCCGTCAACTGGTGCTGGGTGCGCTGCACTTGCCGTGGGAAATCTCCGACAGTTACCTGGACTGCAATCTGGAAGAAGACGAAGTCGTCCACCTGCAACACCTGCTCAAGCGCCGGATCGAAGAGCGGGTGCCCACCGCTTACCTGCTGGGTGAAGCCTGGTTCTGCGGCCTGTCGTTCATTGTCGATGAGCGCGTGCTGATCCCGCGCTCGCCGATTGGCGAACTGATCGAAAACCGTTTCACCCCATGGCTGGGTACCGAGCCGGCGCGGATTCTCGACTTGTGCACCGGCTCCGGCTGCATCGGCATCGCTTGTGCCTACGAGTTCAAGAATGCTGAAGTGGTGCTGGCCGACCTGTCTTTCGAAGCGCTGGAGGTGGCGAACCAGAACATCGAGCGCCATGGTGTCGACGAGCGTGTCTACACCGTGCAGGGCGATGGTTTCGATGGCTTGCCGGGGCAGCGTTTCGACCTGATCGTGTCGAACCCGCCGTACGTGGACGCCGAGGATTTCGCCGACATGCCGGACGAGTACCAGCACGAGCCGGAGCTGGGCCTGGCTTGCGGCGATGACGGCTTGAACCTGGTGCGACGCATGCTGGCCGAGGCCGCGGATCACCTCACCGAGAAGGGCCTGCTGATTGTCGAAGTGGGCAACAGCCAGGTGCATGTCGAGGCGTTGTACCCGCAGGTCGATTTCGCCTGGCTGGAGTTCGAGCGCGGCGGGCATGGTGTGTTCATGTTGACGGCCGAGCAGTGCCGCGATCATCAGGCATTGTTCGCGTCCCGCGTCTGACCCGTCCTGACCGTTTCCACGCAGAGCGTGGGAACGGTCACCGTCTCAACGGTGCGTCGCAATCCAGATCAACAACCCCGCCTGAAACACCGCAAACGCCACCAGACACGCAATGGTAAAGCGCAAACCGGCGTCTTCACGCTGGTATTTGCTGACCTTCTCTTCGTGTTTCTTGAGTTTGACTTCCTGCTCGGCCAGGTTCTGCTCGGCTTGCTGGAGCATCTGCGCCGCCTCGAGAATTGTCACCACCTGGACTTTCTCGGTGTTCCAGTCGCCCAGCAAGTCACCAACCCTGACTTCTGTGACGCTGCCTTTCAAATGCTGGGCATCGGCGTAGACCACGTCGAAACCGTGCACCCGCAAAAAGTGATCGCGACGCAGGCGCGTGTCTTCGTTCAGCGCGTCCTTGTTGTTGAGGTCGGTGCCCTCTACGGTGTAACCCGGCCAGCGTTTTTTCGCCCAGTTGATGCCGTGTGCGGCCATGAAGCGGCCGATGCCGCGGTTCAGCGGTTCGATTTGCAGGCCGCTGTCAGGTCCGAAATGCACGCGTTTTTCCGCGTGATCGACCCACACGTCCAGATGATTCTGCTCCTTTCGCACCCGCTGGCCGGGCAGGGTGATGCGCATGCGCATCAGGCTGCGAGCCTTGTCGTGGCGCTCGGCATAACCGAACTCGACAAAGCGCAGGGGCCGCCCACCGGTATTGCGATCGGTCTGCAGCGGCGCCAGACGGAGCATCTTCGGGTGCTCGACGTCGACGTCCGCCCAGGGCAGCTCGACCACTGGCGGTGCCTCTTTTTCAGCGGTGGTGTCGGGTGAAGTCGGGGTATCGGTCATAACGGCGAGATCCTGTCCAAGCTCTGCTTGTCGCCAGCGATGGCACTGGCGACAAAGGCTTATCGGCCGTTTTTTTCAAGACTGGAGGGCAACAGCGCTCAAGAAGCGCGAAGTCCGTCAATAAAAGCGAGGATTCGCGTGCCGAGTTCCGCTGCCAGCGGCAATTGCGGGTCTTTGTAGGAAGCCAATTGGCGCTTGACGTCGTTGGGCACGATGCGCATGACGTGGTTCATGCCTTCGATCAGCGCCAGTTCGGCGTCCGGTTTGGCCGCCTTGAGCAACCGGGCGTCATTGACCCCGACCTGGATGTCATTGCTGCCCTGGATGATCAGCGCCGGCATTTTCAGCTTCGCGAACGCCGCAGCGGGATCCTGGCGGAACAGCGAAATCAGGTACGGCTGCACACTGGGACGGAAAATCACCTGCAGGCGCGCTGGCACGTTGTCGTCGGTTTTCCCGGCCTTGAGGCTGTCGAGCAGTTCATTGCTGCGCAGCAGCAGTGGGGCAGGCAGGCGATTGCCCAGTTGCTGGCGCAGCACCTGGTCGATCGGCCGGGCGCTGCCGGACACGGAAATAACCGCCGCCGCATCGACGCTCGGCGCCGCGAGGCTGGCGATCAAGGCACCTTCGCTGTGGCCCAGCAGGATCAGCTGGCTGAAGCGCGGGTCGGTCTTGAGTTTGCGGCCCCAGGCTTGGGTGTCGGCCACATAGGCTTCCACCGACAAATTGCGTTCGTCAGGGGTAGCGGGCAGGCTCGCCGCCACGCCGCGCTTGTCGTAGCGCACGCTGGCGATGTTGTGTTTGGCCAGCACCCAGGCCAGGCGCTTGAGGCTGTCATTGCGCCCGCCCTCGGGATTGTTTCCGTCGCGATCGGTTGGGCCGGAGCCGGAAATGATCAAGACAACCGGCACTGGTGTGTCGGATTTAGGCAGCAACAAGGAGCCGAAAAGCTCACCGGTGCCGGTATCCAGGGTGATCGGCCGCTGCAGGACAGTGGCCTGGGCGAAGCCGGAAATCAGGGTAAGGCTCAAGGCTATAACTCGCAGCATTGTCGGGCCATCATCATCGAGGTGCCGGTTGGACTCGCAAGCACCCATAAGGTTCGGGCATAGGTTCGAGGATGAACTACTTGGATAGCCTGCGTATACTGGCGCGCATTACGTATTCAGGTTCATTTCACGGAGCGTCCTGCATGTCCGGCAATACCTACGGCAAGCTGTTCACTGTCACCACCGCTGGCGAAAGCCATGGACCGGCGTTGGTCGCCATTGTCGATGGCTGCCCGCCGGGCCTGGAGATTTCCCTTGAGGATCTGCAGCGCGACCTGGATCGGCGAAAGCCTGGCACCAGTCGTCACACCACCCAGCGCCAGGAGGCCGACGAAGTCGAAATCCTCTCGGGCGTGTTCGAGGGGCGCACCACCGGCTGCTCCATCGGCTTGCTGATTCGCAACACCGACCAGAAGTCCAAGGACTACTCGGCGATCAAGGACTTGTTCCGTCCGGCACACGCCGACTACACCTACCACCACAAATACGGTGAGCGCGATTATCGCGGCGGCGGCCGCAGCTCGGCCCGGGAAACCGCGATGCGCGTGGCAGCCGGCGCAATTGCCAAGAAGTACCTGGCGACCCAGGGCATCGTCATTCGCGGCTACATGAGCCAGCTCGGCCCGATCGAAATCCCGTTCAAGACCTGGGATTCGGTGGAGCAGAACGCATTTTTCAGCCCCGATCCGGACAAAGTGCCGGAGCTGGAAGCCTATATGGACCAGTTGCGCCGCGACCAGGATTCGGTGGGTGCAAAGATCACCGTGGTCGCCGAAGGCGTGATGCCAGGGTTGGGCGAGCCGATTTTCGACCGTCTTGACGCGGAACTGGCCCATGCCCTGATGAGCATCAACGCGGTCAAGGGCGTGGAAATCGGCGCCGGTTTCGCCAGCGTCGCCCAGCGCGGCACCGAGCATCGCGATGAAATGACGCCAGAAGGTTTCCTCAGCAACAACGCGGGCGGCATTCTCGGCGGCATCTCGTCCGGCCAGCCGATCGTGGCCCACCTGGCGTTGAAGCCGACGTCCAGCATCACCACGCCGGGCCGATCCATCGACATCCATGGCAACCCGGTGGACGTCATCACCAAGGGCCGTCACGACCCGTGCGTCGGCATCCGCGCCACGCCGATCGCCGAAGCGATGATGGCTATCGTGCTGATGGACCACCTGCTGCGTCATCGTGGCCAGAACGCTGATGTGCGGGTGAACACGCCGGTGCTGGGCCAGATTTGAGTCAACGGTGACGGCGCTCCCGTACTGGCGGCTTTCCAGCTTTTATCTGTTTTATTTCGCCTTGCTCGGTTCGACAGCGCCTTTTCTGGCGCTGTACTTCGATCACCTGGGATTCTCCGCGGCGCGCATCGGCGAGCTGGTGGCAATCCCCATGCTGATGCGTTGCGTGGCCCCGAACCTCTGGGGCTGGCTCGGCGACTATACCGGGCGGCGGCTGGCCATCGTGCGCTTCGGCGCAGTGTGCACGTTGCTGACTTTTTCGCTGATCTTCGTCAGCCAGACCTATGCCTGGCTGGCGATGGTCATGGCCTTGCACGCGTTCTTCTGGCATGCGGTGCTGCCGCAGTTCGAGGTCATTACCCTGGCGCACCTGCAAGGCCAGGCCTCCCGCTACAGCCAGATTCGCCTGTGGGGCTCGATCGGTTTCATCATCACGGTGGTGGCGCTCGGGCGCTTGTTCGAATGGCTCAGCCTGGACATTTACCCCGCGGCGCTGGTGCTGATCATGGCCGGGATCGTCCTCAGCAGCCTGTGGGTCCCGAACGCCCACCCCGTCCAGGGCGAGCGACTGACCGGAGAGGGTTTCCTTGCACAACTGCGCAGCCCCGGGGTGTTGGCGTTTTACGCGTGCGTGGCGCTGATGCAAATGAGCCACGGTCCGTATTACACCTTTCTCACCCTGCACCTGGAGCGACTGGGCTACAGCCGGGGCGTGATCGGCATGCTCTGGGCCGTTGGCGTGGTGGCCGAGGTGCTGATGTTCATGGCGATGAGCCGGATCCTCGCGCGCTTCTCGGTACGGCGCGTGCTGCTGGCGAGTTTTCTTCTGGCCGCGTTGCGTTGGCTGCTGCTCGGTTCGTTGGCCGAATTCCTCTGGGTGTTGTTGTTTGCCCAAGTGTTGCACGCAGCGACGTTCGGCAGCTTTCACGCCGCGGCCATCCAGTTTGTGCAGCGCAGCTTCGGCCCACGCCAGCAAGGGCAGGGCCAGGCGTTGTACGCCGCCCTGGCCGGCACCGGTGGCGCAGTGGGCGCGCTGTATTCCGGTTACAGCTGGAATGCCCTTGGCGCCCCCTTAACCTTTAGTATTGCCAGCCTCGCAGCGCTGGCGGCAGCCGTTATCATTGCCACACGAATGCAAGAGGACACGCGCTCCCTCTTGAACCCTTAAGGAGTTGCCCAGATGAGCAGCCTGTCCGTTTATCACGTTTCCAGTCCTGAATTACCCAACAAGGTGCTGACCCATTTCGAAGACATCGCCTCGACCCTCGCCGAGCAGGGCGTGCGCTTCGACCGCTGGCCAGCCACGGCGAAGATCCGTCCCGGCGCCAGCCACGAAGATGTCATCAATGCCTATCAGGCGCCGATCGACAGCCTGATGACCGAGCACGGGTTGCGCGCGGTCGATGTGATCAGCCTCGACCGCGATCACCCGCAAAAAGACTCGATTCGCACCAGTCTGTTCGACGAACAGCGTCAGGACCAGGACGAAGTCCTGCTGTTCGCTTCGGGAAGCGCCTTGATATCTGTGCGCATCGACGATTACGTCTACGCCGTGCTGTGCGAGAAAAATGACCTGATTGCGCTGCCGGCGGGCACTCGGCAGTGGCTGGACATTGGCGAACAGCCCTTTGTCGTGGCTCTGCGTCTATCCGTAGGCCAGCCTCGGCAGGCCAATTTCACCGGCGACGACATTGCCGGTCGATTCCCGCGAATGGACGACTTGGCGATCAGTCACTGACCAAACAAATCCAGGCCGTGAAGCGCAAGCTTGCACGGCCTGTTGGTTTAACGCGGCGCGACACTTACAGCGAATGATAGGTCGGCAAGGCAAAGCGCTGCTGGCTTTGCAGCATGGAGATTTGCGGCAACTCGCTGGCCTGTTCGGCCAGATCGCGGCGGATGGCGCTGATGACCCACGACAATTGGTCGCCATTGTGCAGTTGCTGGTAGGAAATCGAACGTTTGAATTCCCTGCCTTCGCTGCGCAAGGTGAGCAGGATCCCACCGTCTGGTCGATCCTGGGTGGTCACGTCGAAGTTGGAGAACAAGGAAGAGAATTTTTCTTGGATCAGGCTCATGTCTATCAGCTCCGTTAGCTCTTGAATGGCAAGCATGAGTAGACGGTTGCAGTGATTGTGCCAGTATTTGCGCCTCTAAAATATTCAATTAAAACAATAACTTATAGATTCTGATGTTTTTTGCTTTCGTGCAATCTGCATGAATGGCTATCGTGCATCCTGCATTTTGCGTGGTCGTCGGCGTTTCGATGGAACCATTTGTCGCGTACGCGCTCATGATTTCAAACGAGGTTGTCGCGGATACAAAACATTTCAAAAACCGCGTGTACAGCTGCAGAACCGTTGACGTATTTTCGGGGTCGATCAATGCCGCCCGACAATAAGAAGATTCAACGGGAACCGCCATGAGCCGCACGCAGCGCGACACCATCACCTGGGGCATGATGCTCCGCAAGCTGCCTTCCATTGCCAAAGCCATTCCTCGGGTGGTCAAGGGCATGAAGGTTGCCAACGTCAAGGATCCGACCCAGGCGTGTGGGCTGGGCTGGAGTTTCGAGCAGGCCACCCTGCGCAATCCCGAAGGCCCGGCCTTGCTCTGCGGCGAAGTGCAACTGACTTACGCCCAGGTCAACCGTTGGGCCAACTCCATCGCCCATCACCTGATCGCCGAGGGCATTGGCAAGGGCGACGTGGTGGCGGTGTTCATGGAGAACCGCCCGGAACTGCTGGTGACCCTCCTGGCGGTGGCCAAGGTCGGTGCCATCGGCGCGTTGCTCAACACCTCGCAAACCCGCGATACCCTGACCCACAGCCTGAACCTGGTGACGCCGGCGGCCATTGTCGTTGGCGCGGAGCTGGTCCCGGCCTACCTGGCCGTGCGCGAACGGGTACCGATCGAAATGACGCGTACCTGGTTCGTTGCCGACCAGGACACCTACAGCCACCCGGGAATTGCGCCCGAGGGGTTCGTCAACCTGATGACGGCCAGCATCGATGCCTGCAGCGACAACCCCGCCAGCAGCCGGCAGGTCTTTTTCGACGATCCCTGTTTCTACATCTATACCTCGGGCACCACCGGGTTGCCCAAGGCCGGGGTTTTCAAGCACGGGCGCTGGATGCGCAGTTGCGCCAGCTTCGGCATGATCGCCCTGGATATGCGTCCCGAGGACATCGTCTACTGTCCGTTGCCGCTCTATCACGCCACCGGCCTGTGCGTGTGCTGGGGCTCGGCCATCAGCGGGGCCTCGGGGTTCGCCATCCGCCGCAAGTTCAGTGCCAGCCAGTTCTGGAGCGACGTTCGCAAGTACCGGGCAACCACCCTGGGCTATGTCGGCGAACTATGTCGCTACCTGGTCGACCAGCCTCCCAGTGCCGACGACAGTAAGCACGGCGTGACCAAGATGATCGGCAACGGTCTGCGTCCCGGCGCCTGGGCCGAGTTCAAGACACGCTTCGCGGTCGAGCATATCTGCGAGCTGTATGCCGCCAGTGACGGCAACATCGGCTTTACCAACATCCTCAATTTCGACAATACCGTGGGCTTTTCCCTGATGTCCTGGGAGCTGGCGGCGTATGACCATGACAGCGGTGCGCCGACCCGCGGCGCCAATGGTTTCATGCGCAAGGTCGGCAAGGGCGAGCAGGGGCTGCTCCTGGCCAGGATCGACGACAAGGCACCGCTGGATGGTTACACCGACCCGCGCAAGACCGAAAAAGTCGTGCTGCACGACGTGTTCGTCAAGGGCGACCGCTACTTCAACACCGGCGACCTGCTGCGCAACATCGGTTTCGGTCATGCCCAGTTTGTCGATCGCCTGGGCGACACCTACCGCTGGAAGGGTGAAAACGTGTCGACCACCGAGGTCGAGAACGTCCTGCTGATGCACCCGAATATTTCCGAGGCCGTGGCCTATGGTGTGGAAGTGCGCAATACCAACGGCCGTGCCGGGATGGCGGCGATCACTCCCGCGGAATCCCTGGCGACCCTGGATTTCAGCGAGTTGCTGGCCTTCGCCCGACAGCACATGCCGGCCTACGCGGTGCCGCTGTTTTTGCGGGTAAAAGTGAAAATGGAAACCACCGGGACGTTCAAATACCAGAAGACCCGCCTCAAGGACGAAGCGTTCGACCCCGGCAGGACCGGCGAAGACCCGATCTATGCCTGGTTGCCGGGAACCGAGACGTATGTGCAGGTCACCGAGCAGGTGCTGGCAGACATCCAGGGTGGCAAGCATCGCTACTGAATATGAGGTCATTGAAGATGGCAATTGAAAAGGGCTATGGCCACGCATCAGAAAAAAGAAGTGACAGTGACGAGCACGCTCGGGAAACTGTCGGCTTTGTGAAAAACTGAAAGTGGAGCGTTCAATGTCAGACAAAAGCCGCCAGATGACCCCCGAAGAAGCTGCCGAGTTTGCCGAACAGGTCTTCAACAAGGCGCGCGAAGGTGATGCGGCCATGATGGCAGCGCTGCTGAGCAAGGGCCTGCCGCCGAACCTGCGCAATCACAAGGGCGACACCTTGCTGATGCTGGCCGCTTATCACGGCCACGTGGACACGGTAAAAGTCTTGCTCGAACACAAGGCTGATCCGGAAATCCGCAACGACAACGGCCAGAGCCCGATTGCCGGCGCGGCATTCAAGGGTGACCTGGCCGTGATCAAGGCCCTGGTCGAAGGGGGCGCACAGGTTGAGGGTTCGTCCTTCGACGGCCGCACCGCGCTGATGATGGCCGCGATGTTCAACCGCGTCGAAGTCGTCGACTACCTGATCAGCAAGGGCGCCGATCCGCGAGCCAAAGACGCCAACGGCATCACCGCGCTGGATGCCGCCAAGACCATGGGCGCCGTCGATACCGTTGCGCAGCTTGAGAAACTGCTGGGCTGACGGCATTTCCGGCCAGGTTCGATCAGCCGCCTTGCGCAAGGACCTGGCCTGACAGGCTCAGTAAACCCAGACCTCGACCCGCCGATTCCTGATCCGTCCCTCATCCTCGCTGTTGGCCGCCACCGGCATCTCGGCGCCGAAACCGCGCACGTCACGCAGCACCACGCCACTTTTCACCAGTTCGCGGCGAACCGCCATGGCACGCAGTTTCGAGAGCAGATCGGCGCGCGCCGGATCGAGCTTGGCATCGCCGAAACCCACCAGCGTTACCCGGCGATCGGTCTTGTCGTGCTGCTTCATATAGTCGAGCACCCGTGACAGGTCCTGTCGGGCCTTGTTGTCCAGGCTGGCGCTGCCTTCTTCGAAACGAAAGTTCACCGTCAGGCGCATGGCGTGGCGGCTCAGGGCCTGGTAGCCCTCGGGCATCAACGCATTCGGCGTGACGTTCATGGCCTGGATCGTCTGGGCGATAAAGCCGTTGGCCGCGACGATCGCCTGGCCCTTGCGGCTTTGCGCGAAGGTCACCAGCGCTTGCGCCCAAGGGTTGTTGCGCTTGGGTGGCAGGTAAAGGAACAGGCGCCGGGACAGGGGATAGTCTTCCGTGGCAATCAGGCTGTTGAGCGGCAGCATGGCCATGGACTGGCCATCGGCAATCGCCACGGTCTTGGCGGAGCGCACGTAGGGCAGGCCGATAAAGCCAATGCCGTGGGGATCCTGGCTGACAGCGTCGGACAGTTGTTCGCTGGATTCGAAACGTTTCGCGGTGCCGCTCAGGGTTTTGCCGTGACCGCTGAGGACCAGCTCCCTGAACGTGTCGAAGGTGCCGGACTGATCATCGCGCGCATAGAGATGAATGGCTCCGCCTTCGCCGCCGAGCTCTTCCCAGGTTTTCACCTGGCCGCTGAAAATGCGCGCCAGTTGGCCCGTGTCGAGTGTGTTCAACGGGTTTTGCGGATGCAGGATGATCGCCAGCCCGTCGATGGCGATGACCTGTTCGGCGGCGGCGCTTTTCAGGTCGCCCAGGGGTATGAGGCTTTGCAGCTCGTTGTCCTTGATCGGCCTGGAAGAAGCGGCGAGATCGGCACTTGCGGTTTTCAGCGCGGCGAAACCGGTGCTGGAACCGTGGGCCGCCAGTTGCACTTCGACCCGGCGGCCTTCCAGGGTTTCACCGACGATACGCGACTCGTTGGCTGTGTCCGTCGCTTCACTGTGCACCTTGAGCAGACCCTGTTCGCGCATCAGGCCCTCGACCAGCGCCGGCCCCAATGCCGCGCCAATGGTGTTGGAGCCCTGGATGCGCAACACCGGGCCCTGCGCGGGGATCGGCAAGGCGCTGGCCATTACCGACAGCGGCAGCCAGGTGCAGAGCATCATCAGGAGCAACCCGCGCAGCGACATGCCGGCACCTTTCAAGACCAGGGGAGGTGCCGGGAGAATAAGTCAGAAAGATGTCCGAAAGATGACAGCTCTGTACGGCAACCACACCTCTGTAGGCGCTGGCTTGCCAGCGAAAACGTCCGACAGATCAATGCAATATTCAAGGACGCCTTCGCCGGCAAGCCGGGCTCCTACAAGGGAAGGCGCCCGAATGATTTAACTCAATTCCAACCAGATCGGCGCATGATCCGACGGCTTCTCCATCCCACGCAGTTCGTAGTCGACACCGGCCGCCTTGACCCGTGGCAACAGCCCGTGGGAGGCGAGGATCACATCGATACGCAGCCCGCGCTTGGGCTCGTCCTCGAAGCCACGGCTGCGATAGTCGAACCAACTGAAGACGTCAGCCACTTCCGGGTTCAAGTGACGGAAACTGTCCACCAGGCCCCAGTTCTTCAACCGGGCCATCCACTCGCGCTCTTCCGGCAGGAAGCTGCATTTGCCGGTTTTCAGCCAGCGCTTCATGTTGTCCGGGCCGATGCCGATGTCGCAGTCTTCCGGGGAAATGTTCACGTCGCCCATCACCACCAGCGGTTGTTCGTTCTTGAACTGGTTTTCCAGCAGTGCCTGCAGGTCGCCGTAGAAGCGCTGCTTGGCCGGGAACTTGGTTGGGTGGTCGCGGCTTTCACCTTGCGGGAAGTAACCGTTCATGATGGTCACCGGCACGCCGTTGGCGTCGGCGAAGGTGCCCCAGATGAAACGTCGCTGGGCATCCTCTTCGTCGGTGGCGAAGCCTTTGTGCAGGGCCAGCGGTTCCTGGCGCGAGAGCAGGGCGACACCGTAATGACCCTTTTGCCCATGGAAATACACGTGGTAGCCCTGGGCCTTGATCTCATCGAGTGGAAACTGATCGTCGTGGACCTTGGTTTCCTGCAGCCCGATCACATCGGGTTGATGTTTTTCGATCAGCGCCGCCAGCTGATGGGGACGAGCGCGAAGCCCGTTGATGTTGAAGGAGACGATCTTCATGCTCGGCAGTCCTGGCAAAAGGGCGATGCTAGCTGACATGGGCAATGGGGGCCAGTGCGCGGTGGGACGAACCGGGTTTCATTGCCTACACTGTTTTGCGATCAGCAAGGAACTGTCTCAGCCCCATTGAGCTCGTAACAACAAGCGCGCAGCCCTGCGAGCTGCGCCATGGAGAACGACCGTCATGCCTGAAACCTCCACCGCCATTGCCGATATCCACATGCTCGACAGCGGCTATTCCCGCGAAGCGCGTTCTCTGCTGTATCAGGCCTACCGGCACGAGCCGACGTTCAGCTACCTGTTCGAAGCCGAGCGTCCCGGCTATGAACAACGGGTGCGCGCCACCGTGCGCGAACTGGTCAAGCAACACTTTTTCCAGGAGTTGCCAGCCATTGGCCTGTTGGTCAACGACCGGCTGATCGGCATTGCCCTGATTGCGCCACCACAACGGCGCCTGGGGGTGACCGAAAGTTGGGCGTGGCGCCTGCGCATGGTGCTCAGTACCGGATTTCGCTGTACCCGCCGCTACCTTGAATACCACGACGCCGTGGCGGCCTGCGTGCCGAACGACTCGGTACACGTGCTGCCGTTGCTGGGGGTTCACCCGCAATTCCAAGGCAAGCATTTTGGCGAGCAACTGTTGCAGGCGGTGCATAACTGGTGCGCCGTTGATGAAAACTCCCAGGGAGTGATTCTCGACACCGGCAACCCTCGTTATCTCGACTTCTATAAACGCCAAGGCTACGAAGAGATCGGCGAGGTGGCCGTGGGACCGATTCGCGAACACGTGTTTTTTCACGCCAATCCGCAGGTATTACATTCGGCAACAGCTTGAGGTCGAACTTTCCGTGCACGCCAGGCTCTATCACGCTCCACGCTCGTGATAGCATCCGCGCCTATGAAGTTTCCAGGAAGAATTACCAGTGGCGTGCTGATGCTGATTACCAGCTGCGCGGCACTGGCGCAAAGTGAATTGGATGTGCGGATCAAACCGTCCAACGATGCACTGAAGGCCAATATCGAAGGCTATATCGGCAGTCTCGGCGATCGTGACGAAGAGGCTTTGCTGCGCTTCAGTCGCGGCGCCGAGGAGCAGGCGCGCAAGGCCGCCCAGGCCTTGGGTTATTACCAGCCGCAAATCGACAGTGAAGTGAAGGGTGGCAAGACGCCGCGCCTGGTGCTGACCATCGAGCCCGGCGAGCCGGTGCATTTGCGCAACGTCACGATCCGCGTCGACGGTCCGGCGGCCTCCCTCAAATCCTTTCGTGTGCCCAAAAGCCATGCCCTGCAAACCGGGGCGGTGCTCAACCACGGTCAGTACGAGGACGCCAAGCGCCTGATCCAGAACCAGGCCTCGCGCTATGGGTTTTTCAGTGGCCGTTTTAGCCGTCAGAAGTTGGCGGTCGACCCGCGGGCCGGCGTGGCGGATATCGAGCTGATCTACGAGAGTGGTCCGCGCTACTCGCTGGGCAAAGTCAGTTTCGAAGGCGACACACCGTTCGACGAAGACCTGCTGCAACGCATGGTGCCCTTCAAGGCCGGTACGCCGTATGACTCCGAATTGATCGCCGAGCTCAACCAGGCGCTGCAATCGAGTGGCTATTTCGAAGGCGTGCGGGTCGACGCGGCGCCGACGGCGTCCAAGGACGATGTGATCCCGGTAGATGTCAAGCTCGAAACTCGCAAGCCACGCACCATGGGCCTTGGTCTTGGCTACTCCACCGACGTCGGCCCCCGGGTCAAGGCCAACTGGACCCGGCACTGGGTCAACCCCCAGGGGCACAGTTATGGCTGGGAGACCGAAGTCTCGGCGCCCCGGCAGAACGTCGGGTTGTTCTACGACATTCCCCTGGACCCGCCGCTGACCGACAAGCTGCGCTTCGCCGGTGGTTACCAGAACGAAGAAATCGCCGACAAGGACAGCCTCAGCAAGTTGCTGACCGTCGGCCCCGAGTGGCACAGCAAGTTGCCCAGTGGCTGGCAGCGGGTGGTGTCGCTCAAGTGGCAGCGTGAGGAATACCGCCTTGGCGACGACTCCGGCCTCAGTACTTTATTGATGCCCGGTGTCAGCTATTCGTACCTGAAAAGCGATAACCGTATCGACCCGCACAACGGCTATCGCCTGCAGTTCGAAAGCAAGGTCGCCAAGGAAGGCCTGGGTTCCGATAACAACTTGCTGTACGGCACCGCGCTGGTCAAAGGCCTGACCACGGTGTTCGACAAGCACCGCCTGCTCGGTCGGGTGCAGGTCGGCGGCAGTGCCACCAACGGCTACAAATCGATTCCGCCGTCGTTGCGCTTCTTCGCCGGTGGCGACCAGAGTGTGCGTGGCTACGACTACCAGAGCCTGTCCCCGGAAAACAACCAGGGTGACCGCATTGGTGGTCGCTACATGGTCACTGCCAGCGCCGAATACCAGTATTCCGTTGCGGAAAAATGGCGCGTGGCGACCTTCGTCGACCAGGGCAATTCCTTTAATACACTTGAACTGCCGAACCTCAAGACCGGGGTCGGTATCGGCGTGCGCTGGGTCTCTCCGGTAGGGCCGATCCGCCTCGACCTGGCTCATGCGCTGGACGACGATGGCGGCATTCGATTGCACTTTTCCATGGGGCCCGAGCTGTGACGCGTGGTTTGAGAATAACGCTGCTGGCCATTCTGGCATTGCTGGTACTGGTGGTCCTGACGTTGACCACGGTGCTGGGCACGGCCACAGGCAGTCGCTGGGCGCTCGGGTTTGTGCCGGGTTTGAGCCTGGACAATTTCCAGGGCCGCCTGGGCGGGCAGTGGAGCGCCGACCGTGTGCTGTGGCAGCAAGACGCCAGCCGGGTCGAGCTCGATAAAGTCATCTTCGCCTGGTCGCCGCTGTGCCTGACGCGCATGACCCTGTGCATCGATCAACTGAAGGCTGATCAGGTCAGCCTGCAATTTCCGCCCGGCGCGCCGCAAGAGAGCAGTGGGCCGATCACGCTTCCTGACTTGAATTTGCCGCTGGCGCTCGAACTCGGGGACATTCAGGTCGCCAGCCTGTTGTTCAACGGCAGCGAGCAACTCAAGGGCTTGCAACTGGCGGCGCATTGGACGGTCGACGGGTTGCAGATCGACTCGGTGCAACTGCAGCGCGATGAACTGAGCCTGCACCTGTCCGGCTTGCTGCAACCGACTGGCAACTGGCCGCTCAAGGCCGAAGGCAAGCTGACCCTGCCGGCTCCGGGCACCGAGCCGTGGGCGCTGGCTTTGAAAGTCGATGGCGACCTGCTGAAAACCCTGAACCTCCAGGCCGACAGCAGCGGCTACCTCAACGGGCAACTGGCCGGTGAGCTGCAACCCCTGGTGGAAAACCTGCCGGCCAAGGTGCGCATCACCGCCGACGGCTTCAAGCCCAGTGCCGATTTGCCCGACACCCTGCAACTCAATCAGCTTGAACTGACTGGCGCCGGCGATCTGAAAAACGGTTATCAGTTGCTCGGCAAGGCCACGCTGCCAGCCGAACAAGGCCCGGTCGAGCTGGCGCTGCAAGGCAAGGTCGACGCCAACGGCGCGCAGATCGCCGCGCTGGACCTGACCGCCAACGACAAGCAAAGCCTCAAACTCACCGGGCAACTGGACTGGAGCAAGGGCCTGAGCGCCGATGCCAGGATCGCCTGGCTGGACTTCCCGTGGCACCGTCTCTATCCGCTGATCGACGAACCCCAGGTGGCCCTGCGTAGCTTCAACGGTGATGTCTCCTACACCGACGGCAAGTACCTGGGTCATTTCGACGCCGCGCTGGATGGCCCGGCCGGGGCGTTCAGCCTGGCCAGCCCGTTCGCTGGCGACCTGACGAAAATCTACCTGCAACAAATCCAGCTCGTCGCCGGGCAGGGCAAGGCCGAAGGGCACCTGAACCTGCAATTCGCCGACGGTATCGCCTGGGACACTGCGCTGGATCTTTCCGCGATCGACCCGGCGTACTGGGTCGCGGAACTGCCGGGCACCCTGGCCGGGCCCTTGCGCAGCAAAGGCGAGATGAAGAACGAAAAACTCAGCCTGAGTGCCGACCTGGATCTGAAAGGCAAGCTGCGTGGCCAGCCGGCCGTCCTGCAGGCCAAGGCCGATGGCAGTGGCGAGCAATGGAACCTGAATGCGCTGCAGATTCGCCTCGGCGACAACAGCATCAACGGCAAGGGCAGCCTGCAACAGAAGCTCACCGGTCAGATCGACATCAAGCTGCTACGCCTGGCCCAGCTCTGGCCGCAGTTGCGCGGCCAGATCAATGGCCGGGTCGATGTCGCCGGCACGCTCAAGGCACCGCAAGGCAAGCTGGGGCTGCAAGGCACGCAATTGGCCTTCCAGGACAATCGCCTGCAAAGCCTGAACCTGGACGCGACACTCGACAGCGCGCAACGGGCGAAAATCGACCTCAAGGGCAGCGGCATCCGGGCCGGCGATACCGCTCTGGGCACGCTGACCGCCAGCGGTCAGGGCGACATCCGGAACCAGAAGCTGAGCCTCGACCTGCAAGGGCCGAAGCTCAAGCTTGCCCTCGGCCTCGACGGAGCGCTGGACCAGGGCAACTGGCGCGGACGCCTGGCCAGCGGCGATATCCAGGCCGGTGGCCAGGACTGGAAGCTGCAAGGTCCGGCGAAACTTGAGCGGTTGGCGGACGGCAAAATCAATTTTGGCGCCCATTGCTGGGCGTCTGGCCCGGCCAGCTTGTGCGGCGAAGACCAGCGCCTGATGCCAGAGCCGAAGCTGCGTTATCACCTCAGGCAATTCCCCATCGACAGCCTCGCGCAGTGGCTGCCGAAGGATTTCGCCTGGCAAGGCCGACTCAACGCCGATGTGCAACTGGACTTGCCAGCCAGCGGCCCCAACGGTGTGATCAGCATCGATGCCAGCGGCGGGGCGCTGCGCGTGCGCGAGAAAGAGCAGTGGCTGGAGTTCCCCTATCAGACCTTGAAGCTCACCAGCACGCTTACGCCCAAGCGCATCGATAGCAACCTGAATTTCGTCGGCGGCAAGCTCGGGGAATTGATGGTGCAGGCGCAGATCAACCCGCTGGCGAAGAACAAGCCGCTGACCGGTACGTTCCGCTTGAGTGGCCTGGACCTGTCGGTGGCGCGGCCGTTTGTGCCCATGGTCGAGAAACTCACCGGTCGCCTCAATGGCAGCGGCACGATTTCCGGCGGCCTGCTGGCGCCGCTGGTCAACGGCAATCTGATGCTCAGCGACGGCGAGGTGTCCGGCGCCGAGTTGCCGATGGAAATTCAGGCGCTGCAATTGCAGGCGGTGATCGCTGGCGAAAGCGTGCAACTCAACGGCGGCTGGAAAAGCGGCAAGGCCGGGCAGGGCAGCCTCAACGGCAATGTCGCCTGGGGCCAGGCGCCGGTGGTGGACCTCGCGCTCAAGGGCTCGCAGTTGCCAGTCAGCGTCGAACCCTATGCGAAAGTGGAAGTGGCCCCGGACCTGAAAATCTCGCTGAAGGGCGATGAACTGGCCATCGCCGGAAAAGTGCGGGTGCCCAAGGGCGACATCACCATTCGCGAGTTGCCGCCATCGACGGTCAAGCTCTCCGATGACACGGTGATCATCGGCCAGCAGACCGAAGAGGGCAAACCACCCCTGGCGATGAAAATGGACATCGATGTGGTGGTTGGCGAAGAGAAGCTGAGTTTCGCCGGGTTTGGCCTGACCGCCAACGTGCAGGGGCATGTGCACATCGGCGACAACATGGACACCCGTGGTGAACTGTGGCTCAACGACGGCCGCTATCGCGCCTACGGCCAGCGGCTATCGGTGCGTCGGGCACGGTTGCTGTTCGCCGGCCCGATCGACCAGCCGTACCTGGACATCGAGGCCATCCGCCAGACCGACGACGTGATCGCCGGCATCCGCTTGAGCGGCAGCGCCGAGCAACCGACCACGCAGATTTTCTCGGAACCGGCCATGAGCCAGGAACAGGCGTTGTCCTACCTGGTGCTGGGGCGTCCACTGAGTACCAACGGAGAAGACAACAACATGCTCGCCCAGGCCGCGCTCGGCCTGGGCCTGATGGGCAGCTCCGGAATCACCGGCGGCCTGGCGAAGAACCTGGGTATCGAGGATTTTCAGCTCGACACCGAGGGCAGTGGCAACGCCACCAGCGTGGTCGCCAGCGGCAACCTTTCCGAGAAGCTCAGCCTGCGTTATGGCGTCGGCGTGTTCGAGCCGGCCAACACCATTGCCCTGCGCTACAAGCTGAGCAAAAAGGTTTACCTAGAAGCCGCGGGTGGCGTGGCCAGTTCGCTGGATATCTTCTACAAACGGGATTTCTAAACCGCCACGCAACCCTGTAGGAGCTGGCTTGCCAGCGAAAGCGGTGGATCAGGCAGCATCGTTGTTGACGGGAAGGACGCCTTCGCTGGCAAGCCAGCTCCTACAGGGATTTGTGGTGTGGTCAGAATTGTACCGTCTGCCTGAGCATCGCATGTTTACCTGGAAGCCGCCGGTGGCGTGGCCAGTTCGCKGGACATCTTCTACAAACGGGATTTCTAAACCGCCATGCAACCCCCTGTAGGAGCTGGCTTGCCAGCGAAAGCGGTGGATCAGGCAGCATCGTTGTTGACGGGAAGGACGCCTTCGCTGGCAAGCCAGCTCCTACAGGGATTTGTGGTGTGGTCAGAATTGTACCGTCTGCCTGAGCATCGCATGTTTACCTGGAAGCCGCCGGTGGCKTGGCCAGTTCGCGGGACATCTTCTACAAGCGCGATTTCTAAACCGCCACGCAACCCTGTAGGAGCTGGCTTGCCAGCGAAAGCGGTGGATCAGGCAGCATCGTTGTTGACGGGAAGGACGCCTTCGCTGGCAAGCCAGCKCCTACAGGGATTTGTGGTGTGGTCAGAATTGTACCGTCTGCCTGAGCATCGCATGTTTACCTGGAAGCCGCCGGTGGCGTGGCCAGTTCGCKGGAYATCTTCTACAAACGGGATTTCTAAACCGCCATGCAACCCCCTGTAGGAGCTGGCTTGCCAGCGAAAGCGGTGGATCAGGCAGCATCGTTGTTGACGGGAAGGACGCCTTCGCTGGCAAGCCAGCTCCTACAGGGATTTGTGGTGTGGTCAGAATTGTACCGTCTGCCTGAGCATCGCATGTTTACCTGGAAGCCGCCGGTGGCGTGGCCAGTTCGCGGGACATCTTCTACAAGCGCGATTTCTAAACCGCCATGCAACCCCCTGTAGGAGCTGGCTTGCCAGCGAAAGCGGTGGATCAGGCAGCATCGTTGTTGACGGGAAGGACGCCTTCGCTGGCAAGCCAGCGCCTACAGGGATTTGTGGTGTAGTCAGAATTGCACGGTCTGCCTGAGCATCTGCGCCGCCGGCGTATCCGCCGGGCTGACCATCGCGTAGTTATACCCGCTACCGGACCAATACTCGGCCTGCAACCCGCCATCGCGGCGACTGCCCCGTGGCAGCAGGAAGTTCTTCGGGCCCGGTGGGCGCACGTAGAAGCTGATCTTCTGCCCGCCCTGGTTCTCGTAGACCACCATCGCCGCCGGTCCTTGCTCGGTGCTGAGCAAGCGCCCGCTGGCCGGTTTGAATCCGGCGCCCGACAAGTCCGGCAGGCGATTGGCCTGGGTGAAATAACGGTCGAGCCAGCCTTGCATGTCACCGTTGTCGCCGGCCTTGTAATCAGCCGGCAGGATGCCTTGCTGGGCAATCAGGCGATAGGCCTGCAGGGCGTCGGTCATCGGTGCCGGGGCGGCGGCGAGGGACATCTCACGCGCCTGCCAACCGCCGAACCCACCGACGCTGACCGCCATCAGCAACACCGCGGCGCTGGCCAGATGGCGACGGGACTGGCGCTTTATGCGTTGGCGAATGACGGCCGGATCAAGGTCGGGGTTGGCCGGCTGCTGCAAGGCGGCGCCGAGGGCCGCACGAAGGTGCTGGGCATCTTGCTGCCAACCACGAACCTGCGCGGCTACCTGTGGGTTACTGGCCAGGAAAGTCTCCACCAGACGCCGGTCTTCCTCGCCGAGCTGATGGTCGACGTAAGCGTGCAGGTCGCGCTCGCTGGGGGGCATGCTGATCATTTGAGTCTCCGCAGGGAAGGGCGGTTGATTTCGCCGTCGCTGAGTTGGCGCAGGGCCTGGCGAGCCCGGGACAGGCGGGACATCACGGTGCCGGTGGGGACGTCGAGAATCTCGGCGACCTCTTTGTAGCTCAGGCCTTCCACCGACACCCACAGCAGCAGCGCGCGCTGTTCGGTGGGCAGTCGATCGAAGGCATCGAGGGTTGATTGGGCGATGACGGTGCGCTCTACGGAAGGCTGCGCATCATCGCGTCCGGTAAAGAATTCGAGCATTCGCGCATAGCGTCGTGTACGGCGGTGGGCATCGAGAAACTGTCGATACAGGATCGAGAACAGCCAGGCGCGCAAGTCGCCATCGACGCGCCTGTCGCCCCAACTCGACAGCGCGCGCTCCAGGCAGGACTGCACCAGGTCGTCGGCGCTGCTGGGGTTACGCGCCAATGACAGGGCAAATCGGCGCAACCGGGGAATGATTTCTCTGAGCTGTTCGTCGATATCGTTCATGAAATTCTGGCTAGTCACTACGCTGTGGACTAGGAAGACGCCCGGCATTCAAGGTTATTCCACACCTGAAAAAATAAACACCGCACCCGGGAATAAACCGGTGCGCGGTTCGTCTGCTTGATTCTTCTCACTTGTGGCCGATGGCCCTGGAGTCTTTCATGGTAGATCGATCATCACCGCCAACCCGGCCTCCCTTGAGTGGCGCGAGCCTGATACTGCGCCTGACGGGTATTGCCGTGGTCGTTGCTGCAGTGGCTGGGGCGTTTGCCTACGTCAACGGCACCTTTGACCCACAGCGTCTTACGCCGAAGAAGCTCATCAATGTGCTGGAAACCAACAACGGCGTGCACCCGGGTTTCCGCCGTAATCACTCCAAGGGCGTGTGCGTGATCGGCCATTTCGAGAGCAGTGGCGAGGCGCGCAGCTATTCCAGCGCGCAAGTGTTCAATGAGGCACGCACGCCCGTGGTTGGTCGGTTTGCCTTGCCTGCGGGCAACCCCTATGCACCGGACAGCGCGGTGCCGATCCGCAGCATGGCCTTGCGGTTCACCCAGGCCAACGGCCAGCAATGGCGCACCGGGATGAACAGCATGCCGGTGTTCCCGGTGGGCACGCCCGAGGCGTTCTATCAATTGCAGCAAGCCCAGTCGCCGGTTCCGGCGACCGGTAAACCGGACCCCGCCGCGGTGCCCGCATTCTTCGGTTCGCATCCGGAATCCGCGCCGTTCCTGGCCTGGATCAAGACCGCCAAACCGTCTGCCAGCTACGTCACGGAAACCTACAACAGCGTCAATGCGTTTTACCTGGTGAACGCCGCAGGACAACGGCAAGCGGTGCGCTGGAGCATGGTGCCGGTGGCCCAGGACGCGCCGGGTGCCACAGCGCCGCAGGGCAATGATTTCCTGGAGAAGGACCTGGTCCAGCGCATTGCCGCAGGGCCGCTGCGTTGGCAATTGAACATTATCCTGGCCAACCCCGGCGATCCGGTCAACGATGCCAGCAAGGCTTGGCCAGAAGGGCGCAAAGTGTTGAACGCCGGGACCCTGGTCCTTGAAAGCACCCAGCCGCAACTCAACGGCGAATGCCGCGACATCAACTACGACCCGCTGGTGTTGCCTGCCGGGATCGAAGGTTCCGACGACCCGTTGCTCGCCGCTCGTTCGGCCGGTTATTCCAATTCCTACCTGCGTCGCACCAGCGAAGTCAGCCAATTGCCCGCCGCCAAGCAGGAGGCCCAGCAATGAGCACTCAACCGAAGCATTTCGCACCCCTGGCGCGCCTGCTGCACTGGCTGATGGCACTCATGGTTATCGCCATGCTGTTTATCGGCGCCGGCATGGTCGCCTCGGTGTCCGAGCGTCATGAATGGCTGATTCACCTGCACAAGCCATTGGGCATCGCCATCCTGCTGCTGGTGATCGTGCGCCTGGCGGTGCGTTTTTCGACACAACAACCGCCGCTGCCAACCGACCTCCCAGGCTGGCAAGTGCTGGCGGCCAAGGCATCGCACGTCCTGCTGTACGCCTTGATGCTGATTTTGCCGTTGCTGGGCTGGGCAATGATCTCGGCGTCGGGCGAACCGGTGATGCTCAGCAGTTCATTGCAGTTGCCATCGATCGTGCCGGCGAATGCGCAGGTGTTCGCCTTCTTGCGCAAGGCTCACGGGTATCTGGCGTATCTGCTGTTCCTGACCGTGTTGCTGCACCTGGCGGCGGCGTTGTTTCATGGTTGGGTGCGGCGTGATGACGTGCTGGACAGCATGTTGCGAGGCAAGGATCGCGGTTGATCGAAGCACTAAAAGATCGCAGCCTGCGCGGTGAACCCCTGCAGGAGCTACTGCAGGCTGCGATCTTTTGATCTTGAATCAACGCAACGAATCAACCATATCAGCCACCGTGGTCAACACATCCTTACCCAACTGCTTCGAGCGTTTCCCCGACCACCCAGTCAACGGATTCGGATGATCATCATGATCCTTGAACGGCATTTCCAGGGTCAGCGACAGGCAGTCGTACTTCTGGCCAACGCTGTTGCACGCCAGGGTCATGTTCGCCTGGCCCGGTTCGTCGCGGGTGTAGCCGTGCTTGGTCTGGAAGTCCTTGGTGGTGTGTTTCAGATGGCTGCGGAAGTGCTCCTCAAGTTTTTCGATCCGCGGCGTGTAGCCTGGGTTGCCTTCGCAACCGGCGGTGAACACGTGAGGGATTTCCTCGTCACCATGGATGTCGAGGAACAGGTCTACGCCGTACTTCTCCATTTGCTGCTGGACGAAAAAGACTTCCGGGCTGAGTTCCTGGCTCGCACTCTGCCAGGCGCGGTTCAGGTCCTGGCCCATGGCATTGGTGCGCAGGTGACCGTGGAAGGCACCGTCCGGGTTCATGTTCGGCACCAGGTACAGGTCGGCGCTCGCCAATAGTTTATTCAGCACCGGGTCGTCGTGTTTTTCCAGACGCTCGATCACACCCTCCATGAACCACTCTGCCATGTGTTCGCCGGGATGTTGCTGGGCGATGATCCACACCTTGCGCTGGCCTTCGGTGCCGGTGCCTTTGCGCAGCAGTTGAATGTCGCGACCTTCGACACTCTTGCCGGTGGCCAGCAGTTCAGTGCCGGCCTTGCTCAGCGCCTGCTCGATCAACCAGTCGTGGCGACCTCGGCTGTAGGGTTCGAAGTAGGCGAACCAGGCGTGGGTCTGTTCAGCTTCAAGGCTGAAACGCAGGCAGTCGCCCTCGAAAATGGTCGGCACGCGGAACCAGTTGACGTGGTCGTAGGACGCCACCGCCTGATAACCGGTCCAGGCCTTGTTGTAGGAAGACTGGCTGGCATTGTTCAGGCGAAACCAATGGTCCTGGCCGACATGCAGGCCGCTGGCCTTGAAGTGGAACCACTGGAAATGATTGCTTTTGGTATCGGGGCGGATGGCCAGCAGGGGCTTGAGCGGGTCGCTGACATCGATGACCTGGATGTTGCCGCTGTCAAAGTTGGCACTGATTTCGAGTGAGGATTTGGCCACGGTCAGGGTTCCTGATTGAGTTTTTATGGCGGCTACTTTACACGCAAGCGTAGAGGGTTAGCAGCGCGGACAAATCGTTTCACCCGGCCTGCTGCGGTTTGTTTTTCTGTCGTGTTACCCCGCGCACCTCATTGTGGCCGTCAGGTGACAACTTGGGGCATTTCAACTCGCTTGCTACGCACCCACATGGCGGGAGCAGGCCCTCCCATACGTCAATACTTCAATCCAATCAGCTACCTGCATGAGGCGAGTGAAAACTGGCATGCAATGTGCTTTTTTGGATATATGGATAATTGGATACAAAAATACAAAAGGAGCACCGATGAAATTTGCCCCTGTCTACACCGAGCGCCAGCCCGTGACCGCTGAAGAGGAGGCCTACAACTTTCTTCTGGAAGCCATTTGCAAAGGCCGTTACCGCACAGGCGAGCGCCTGATCGCCGAGGACATCGCCGGTGAAATCGGCATGAGCCGCATGCCGGTGCGCGAGGCGTTTCGGCGCCTGGATGCCGATGGCCTGGTGACGTTGCGGCCCAATCGCGGCGCAATCGTGCGCGGTCTCAACATCGAGGAGATGCGTGAAGTCTTCGAGATGCGCAGCGCCCTTGAAGGCCTCGCCATCCGGGTCGCGGTTGCGAAAATCACCGAGCGCCATTTCAGCCATCTCGAACGCCTGCTCGACGAGATGGACGACTTCCGGGACGACGGTGCCGAGTGGGTCAGCCGCCATCGGGCCTTTCACGAATACCTGTGCAGCCTGAGTGAGCGCCCGCGCCTGATGCGCCAGATATCGGCGCTGTATTCGGTGATCGAGCCGCACATGCGCCTGTGGCTGCAACATGCCGACAAACCCCGCAGCGCCCGGGACGAGCACGCCTCGATCATTACCGCATTGCGCAGTGGCGATCCGGACAAGGCGGCCGCGGTGGTTTGCGAGCACATCGAGGGCACCATTCCTCGACTCATTCAATTCCTCGAAGCCCACCAATAAAGCAGATACCCCACCTCCCTGTAGGAGCCGGCTTGCCGGCGATGGCGGCCGAATGAGCGAAGCAAGACTCAAGAGCCAATCGCTGGCCAGCCAGCTCCTACAGGGGGCACCCTTGCAGCCAACTGGAGTCATGCCCATGCACAAGCCTTGCGCGTTAGTTGCCGTGTTCACCTTGAGTCTGTGTTCGCAATGGGCGTTCGCCGCCCCCGAGTTGCCCGAGCGATTGAGCAAGAGCGAGAAGATCGTTTATTGCTCTGGCATGGATTCCCCTCCGCTGGTGTCGTTCGACATGAAGCAAAAGCCGGTGGGGCTGCAGGTCGACATGGGCGAAGCGATTGCCCAGCGCCTGGGTGACAAGAAGGTCGAGTGGCGTATTTCGCCTTTTGCCGGGCTGATCCCGGCGCTGCTGGCACAGCAGTGCGACATGATCGTCGATCAGTTGTTCGACAAGCCCGAGCGCCGCGAGGTGATCGACATCGTCAACTTCATGTACTCCAGCCAATCCATCGTGGTGCCCAAGGGCAACCCGAAAGCGGTGACTGCCCTGGAGGATTTGTCCGGGCTCAAGGTGGCGGTCAGCAACGGTTCGACGATCCGGGTACTGCTGGGCAAGGAAAACGAAAAACTCGAAGCGGCCGGCAAGGCGCCGATGAAACTGGTGGTGTACAACGTCGACGCCGATGCGTTCCAGGCCTTGCGCATCAATCAGGTGGACGCTTTCGGCACCACGGTCGAATCCGCCGGCCATTATCAACAACTCGCACCGGATCTGTTCCAGTCGGCGGTCCCGGCGTTCAACCGCATTCTCACCGGCTTCGGGGTGCGTAAAAGCGACCCGCAGTTGACTGTGGCGTTGAACGAAGTCCTGCAAGGCATGCGCGCCGACGGCAGTTACGCCGCGCTCCTCAGTAAATGGCATGTCGACGGTGACAAACTGGACTGAGGACAAACCGAATGAATTTCAATTGGGAAGTGTTCTGGCAGTACCTGTTGCAGCCCAGCGATGTCTACCTGACGGGGCTGTGGCTGACCTGCCTGATCAGCGTGTCGGCGATGTTGCTCGGTTGCGTGCTGGGGCTGGTCGCGGCGTTGATGAAGCTGTCGAGTAACCCGTTGTTGCAGTACCCGGTGCGGCTGTATGTCTGGCTGATGCGCGGCACGCCATTGCTGGTGCAGATCGTCTTTCTGTACACGGCATTGGCGGCGGGGGGGATATTCCGCTTTGAAGACCTGGACCTCGGCTGGTTCATCGTGCCGGGCAACATCCAGGCGGCGATCATCGCCCTGGGCCTGAATGAAGGCGCGTACATGGCGGAGATCATCCGCGCCGGTATCGGTGCGGTGGACAAGGGGCAATACGAAGCCGGGCGTTCGCTGGGCATGACCTTTGCCAAGTTGATGCGGCGCATCGTCCTGCCCCAGGCATTCCGGGTGATCGTGCCGCCACTGGGCAACGAGTTCAACGTGATGCTGAAGAACACCACGTTGGTCAGCGTCATCGGGGTGCAGGAGCTGCTGCTTAGCACGCAAATGGTGACCTCGGCGACGTTCCGCGTGTTCGAACTGTACCTGGTGGTCGCGATCTACTTCCTGGCATTGACCACCCTGTGGGGCTTTTTCCAGCGCTGGCTGGAACAGCGCTTCGGCCAGTCCGATCGTCCGGCCCCGGCCGCCAGCCGGATGTTCGGCCGCAACACCATGAAACTGTTGAGGGGGCGTTGAGATGGCGCACATGAGTGAAGAACTGGTCATCGAGGCGCTGGATATTCACAAGTCTTTCGGTGACCTGGAAATTCTCAAGGGCATTTCCCTGCAAGTGAAACGCGGTGAAGTGGTGGTGCTGATCGGCGCCTCCGGTTCCGGCAAAACCACCTTTATCCGCTGCATCAACCTGCTGGAAGAGATCCAGTCCGGGCAGATCCGTGTCGGCGGTCGGCCCATGGGCTATCGCACCCGGGCCGATGGCAGCCTGGCCCGGGATTCGGAACGCAACATTGCGCGCCAGCGCCGGGACATCGGCATGGTGTTCCAGCGCTTCAACCTGTTTCCGCACATGACCGCCCTGGAAAACATCATCGAAGCGCCGATCCAGGTGCTTGGTGTAGCGCGCGCGGCGGCGCTTGAACAGGCGAGGGCGCTGCTCAAGCGCGTCGGGTTGGCGGAGAAGGCCGATCACTACCCGTCGATGTTGTCAGGTGGCCAGCAGCAGCGGGTGGCCATTGCCCGGGCGCTGGCCATGAAACCCCAGGCGATGCTGTTCGACGAACCCACCAGTGCCCTGGACCCGGAAACGGTCGGCGAAGTATTGCAAGTGATGAAGGAGTTGGCCGAGGAGGGCATGACCATGGTCGTGGTCACCCACGAAATGGGGTTTGCCCGCGAGGTAGCCGACCGGGTGGTGGTGCTCGATCAGGGTGAACTGATCGAGCAGGGGCCGCCCGAGCAGATTTTCAGCCAGCCCAGGCACGCCCGTACCCGTGCGTTTCTCAGTCGCGTGCTTTGAGCCCATCCAACCCATTTGTGTGAGTCCTGCCATGTTCAAGTTTTCTGCCCATGAGTATCCCTACGCCTCACAACGTCAAAGTGTCTTTGCCAAGCGCGGCATGGTCGCCGCCTCACAGCCATTGGCCGCCGAAGCCGGCATTGAAATCATGCGTCGCGGCGGCAATGCCATCGATGCCGCCATTGCCACGGCCGCGGCCCTGACGGTGGTCGAGCCCACCGGTTGCGGGATTGGCGGCGACGCCTTTGCGTTGGTCTGGACGCAAAACAAACTGCACGGCCTGAACGCCAACGGAGCAGCCCCGCAAGCCCTGAGCATCGAGGCGGTGAAGGCGGCCGGCCACGAAAAAATGCCGCTGCATGGCTGGACACCCGTGACCGTGCCGGGTTGTCCCTCCGCCTGGGCAGAGTTGTCCACGCGTTTCGGTCGCCTGCCTTTTACGGATTTGTTGCAGCCAGCGATCAGCCTGGCGCGGGATGGTTTTCCGGTGTCGCCGGTGGTTGCGTTGCAGTGGCAAACCGCGCTGGAAGACTTCACCCCGGATCGTCAGGACGTGCTTGAAAGCTGGTTCGACACCTTTCTGATCGATGGCCGCGCACCGCGCGCCGGCGAGCTGTTTCGCAATCCGGCCCAGGCACGCACCTTGAGCGAACTGGCGGCCACCGGTTGTGAAAGCTTTTATCGCGGCGCGCTGGCGCAACGACTGGACGCCCATTCGCGCGCCACGGGCGGCTATCTGCGCGCCAGTGATCTGCAAGACTATCGCGCCCAGTGGGTCGAGCCGATCAAGGTCAACTACCGCGGCGTCGACGTCTGGGAGATTCCACCGAGCGGCCAGGGGCTCGTGGCCTTGATGACGCTGAAGATTCTCGAAGGTTTCGCGTTCGACCACCGTGACAGCCAACAGACTTGGCACCGTCAGCTCGAAGCCATGAAGCTCGCCTACAGCGATGGCTTGCACTACATCACCGACCCGCAGCACATGCGGGTGGCAGTGGACGACTTGCTGAGCGACGCCTATGCCAGCCAGCGCCGGGCCCAGATCGGCGAACGCGCGGTGGCACCACAACCGGGCGAACCCCATGCCAGTGGCACGGTCTACCTGGCGACCGCCGACGTCGACGGCAATATGGTTTCATTCATCCAGAGCAACTATCACGGTTTCGGCTCCGGCGTGGTGTTGCCGGACAGCGGCATCGCCCTGCAAAACCGCGGTGAGGAGTTCAGCCTTGATCCGGGTCACGCCAATTGCCTGGCACCCGGGAAAAAGACCTTTCACACCATCATTCCCGGGTTTCTTACCAAGGACGGCGAGGCGCTGGGGCCTTTTGGCGTGATGGGTGGTTACATGCAGCCCCAGGGGCACGTGCAGATGGTCATGAACCTGGTGGATTTCGGGCTCAACCCACAAGCGGCTCTGGATGCGCCGCGCTGGCAGTGGTTGGGCGAAATGAAGGTAGGCATCGAGCAGGACGCTTCGCGAGACATGGCGGCGGCACTGGCACGTCGCGGGCACGAAGTGCAGGTGGTGTGTGATCGGACGAGTTACGGGCGTGGCCAAATCATCCTGCGCGACCCTGAAACCGGCGTGTTGTGTGGCGGGACCGAGCCGCGTGCGGACGCGCATATCGCCGTGTTTTGATAATCTGAGGGGGGCGTCTTCCCTGACGCCGTCGCAGCTTAGAGATTATGCGATTGATTCTCAAGTGCTATTTTGCCATCAGTTTGCCCCAATGCCATGAGGCTTCTCTTGTCAACTGATATTCTTTTGATATGATCCGCGCCATTGAATTTGCGACACATACAGACTTCATTAGCCTGAAGCCATAAGCCAGATAACTGGCAAAAAAAGACCCGGCAAAAAGCCGGGTCAAAAACCGTGATTAGCCTGATGAGGAGATAGTCCAGGAGACCGACCTAAGGTCACCTGGTCCATCGACTGATCTCGCGACCAGCTGATGCAATAATAATCATTCTCGTTTGCAAGTCAAACGATTTTCCCTGCGCGCCAGGAAAATTCTTTCCTGTCCCTTCGCTTCAGCCTCTTCTCGCTAGAGTTTCTTGCCGCCCTCCAGGGAGCGGTTCACCATTGCCTTTGCCATGTCGATCATATGCACGGTCGAGAGCGCCAGGTCCCTATGCGAACCGTGCAGGTGGCTCGCTGACTCATAGGCAGTGGCGGCGGCGCAACGTAGCAGCCCGGAAGCATGCACCAGGGCTTCCTCGATACTGACGTTACGGTTTACGTCAAAGAAATGCTCCTGCACCCCTTCCTCTGCAACAGCTGGTTTCAAGTAGTAATCCAGTGCTCGCTGTGCGGCCGCGGAGCCCAGGGGAGTGTTGAGGGACGTATCGATTTGCAGGTCGGGCAAGTCATTGCTGGGTATATTCATGATTAAAGCGAGCTCCGTGATAAATTCAGGTCCGTGAACTCATCCTAATACGTTACGTATTTGTGACAATAGTATTAATACTACATTTTGTGTTTTGTTGGGCGAGGGCCGCCACGTATCGTGCCGCACATGGATAAATGGATAGAATTGGTCAAGGCCAAGATGAGTGAGCTCAAGATCACTCAGGAAATACTCGCCGACCGCCTCGGGATGTCCCAGGGCGGCATCGGGCATTGGTTGACGAAACGCCGTCAGCCCGGCATCGACGACATGAATCGTGTCCTGCAGGCGCTGGGCCTGGGCTTTCTCGAAGTGGCGCTGGTGATTCGCGAGCCTGCGCACGAACAGGACGACGAGGTTTGCCTGACGCAAAAGTACAACCCGTACTTTCGCTACCCGGTCAGTGACTGGCGGGACACCGCGCAGGTGCGCGATGGGGAGCAGGCGCCGTACCGTTTCGAACTGTCCGACTACCACGCCCAGGGGGCGGCGTTCTGGCTGACGGTGGTTGGCGATGCCATGACCGCACCCAGTGGTCCCAGCGTAGCCGAGGGCATGTTGATCCTGGTAGACCCGGACGTTGAAGCCGTGCCGGGCAAACTGGTGATCGCGCAATGGTCCGACAGCAATGAGGCGATCTTCCGCAAGATGAGCGAAGAGGGCGGGCAGCGTTACCTGGTCCCGCTCAATCCGACCTATCCGAAAAGCCTGTTCACCGAAGAATGCCGAATCATCGGCGTGGTGGTCCAGGCCACCGTGAAGTTCTAGCCAGGCCGGTCCGCGCCATGCGCAGGACCGACCTTGTGGTCAGGCTTCTTCCAGTTCGACCAGCGCACTGCCTTCGCTGACCATCTCGCCTTCCTGGCAATACAGCGCCTTGACCACACCGGCATGGGGGGCGCGGATGCTGTGCTCCATCTTCATGGCTTCCAGCACCACCAGTTGCGCCCCGGCCTCGACCGATTGCCCGGCCTCCACCAGCACGCGCACGATGCTGCCATTCATGGGGGCGGTGAGCCCGCCGTGATGACTGTGACTGGCTTCAACGGCCGTGATCGGGTCGTAGGTCTCGATGCGGCGCAGTTCGCCTTCCCATTGCAGGTATACATAGTCACCGCGGCGGATCGCCCGGTGTTGGCGGCGCACGCCATCGTGATCGATCAGCAACTGCTCGCCGGTGAGGCGTGCGCTGTGGGACTGGGAGTTGCCCAGCGTCAACGCGCGATCCTGGCCCTCGCAACTCAGGTGCAGGGTGATTTGCGCGGGCAAGCCGGCGCGCAGGCCGTTGCCGATTGCCCATGGCGAGCTCGGATCATCGCCACGCGCCGTGCTGTGCAGGCTCTGGGCAAATGCCTGGGCGGCGGCTTGCCAGAAGTCGTCGCTGAGCGCGGCCGGCTGTGGCAGCAGCTGTTCCTGGTAACGAGGGATGAACCCGGTATCGAGTTCGGCCTGGGCAAACGCCGGGTGAGCGATGATTCGACGCAGGAAGTTGATGTTGGTCTTGAGCCCGCCGATGGCGAATTCATCGAGCATGCTCAGCAAACGCAGGCGCGCCTGTTCGCGGTCTTCGCCCCAGGCAATCAGTTTGCCGAGCATCGGGTCGTAGAAGGGCGAAATCTCATCGCCTTCTTCAACGCCGCTGTCCACCCGGCGACCGGCACCCGGCGCAGATTCGCGATACAGCTCGAGGCGACCTGTTGCAGGCAGGAAGTCATTGCCCGGATCTTCGGCGTACAACCGCACTTCAATCGCATGACCGATCAGCGGCACCTGTTCCTGGGTCATTGGCAAGGCTTCGCCACGGGCCACACGGATCTGCCAGGCCACCAGGTCGAGGCCGGTGATGGCTTCGGTGACCGGGTGTTCGACCTGCAGGCGCGTGTTCATCTCCATGAAGAAGAACTCGCCGCGGGCATCGAGCAGGAATTCCACGGTGCCAGCTCCGACGTAACCGATCGCCTGTGCCGAACGCACGGCCGCTTCGCCCATGGCGCGACGCAGTTCAGGGCTGAGGCCTGGGGCGGGTGCTTCTTCGACGACTTTCTGGTGCCGACGCTGGATCGAGCAGTCGCGTTCGTTGAGGTACAGGCAGTTGCCGTGCTGATCGGCGAACACCTGGATCTCCACGTGACGGGGTTTGAGCAGGTACTTTTCCACCAGCATCCGCGAATCGCCGAACGACGATTGCGCTTCGCGCTGGGCCGAGGCGAGGGCTTCGGCCAGCTGGCTGACGTCCTCGACCACTTTCATGCCCTTGCCGCCACCACCGGCCGTGGCCTTGAGCAGCACGGGGTAGCCGATGCGTTCGCAGGCGGCGCGGAAGGTTTCCAGGTCCTGGGCTTCACCGTGATAGCCCGGAACCAACGGCACGCCGGCGGTTTCCATCAAGGCCTTGGCCGCGGATTTGCTGCCCATGGCGTCGATGGCCGAGGCGGGCGGGCCGAGGAAGACCAGGCCCGCCGCTTCGATGGCGCGGGCGAACCCGGCATTCTCGGACAGGAAGCCGTAACCGGGATGGATCGCCTGGGCACCGCTGGCCTTGGCCGCAGCGATCAGTTTATCGATTTGCAGGTAACTGTCAGCGGCCTTGCTGCCACCCAGGTCGACACGTATGTCGGCTTCACGGCTATGCCGGGCATCGCGGTCGGTGGCGCTGTGCACGGCCACGGTGGTCAGGCCCAGGGCCTTGGCGGTGCGCATCACCCGGCAGGCGATTTCGCCGCGGTTGGCCACCAACAGGGTAGTGAGGACGGGTGCGCTCATCAACGCGGCTCCTTGGTGGTGGTTGCGGCTTGCCAGCTCGGCGGACGTTTTTGCAGGAAGGCGCGCAGGCCCTCCTGGCCTTCGGCGCTGACGCGGATGCGGGCGATGGCGTTCTCGGTGTAGCGACGCAGGGACGGAGTCAACGTGCCGTCGCCGACTTCACGCAGCAAGTCCTTGCTGGCGCGCATGGCGGCGGGGCTGTTGAGCAGCAGGTTGTCGATCCATTGTTGGATTTTCTGTTCCAGCTCGGCGCTCGGGTAGCTCTCCGACAACAGGCCGAGTTCCCGTGCCCGTTGGCCGCCGAAACGTTCGGCGGTCAGGGCATAGCGTCGCGTCGCGCGCTCGCCGATGGCTTGCACCACGAACGGGCTGATCACCGCCGGCGCCAGGCCGATGCGCACTTCCGACAGGCAGAACTGCGCGTCATCGGCGCCAATGGCCATGTCGCAGCAACTGATCAGGCCCAGCGCGCCACCGAAGGCTGCACCTTGCACCACCGCCAGGGTCGGGACTTTCAGCTTGGCGAGGTTGTACATCAGCTCCGCCAGTTCCCGGGCGTCGTCGAGGTTGGTGGCGTAGTCGAGTTCAGCCGATTGCTGCATCCAGGCCAGGTCGGCACCCGCGCTGAAGTGTTTGCCACGGCCACGCACGATCAGGAACCGCAGGCTGGCATCGCTGGCCACTTTGTCCAGGGCAAGGATCAGTTCGCGGATCATCTCGGCGTTGAAGGCGTTGTTCTTTTCTTCACGGCTGAGCCACAGCGTGGCAAAGCCACGAGGGTCGGTCAGCAGTTCGAGGGTGTTGAAGTCGCTCATATTCATCCGTCTCCACGGTCCTTGTGGGAGCGGGCACGCTCGCGAAGAACGATAACGCGGTGCATCAGATGAACCGCGGCGAATCCTTCGCGAGCAAGCCCGCTCCCACAGAAAATCACATCCGGAACACGCCGAAGCGGCTCGATTCGATTGGCGCGTTCAGCGACGCGGACAAGGCCAGTGCCAGCACGTCGCGGGTCTGGGCCGGATCGATGACGCCGTCATCCCACAAGCGCGCGCTGGAGTAGTAGGGGTGGCCCTGCTCTTCGTACTGGTCGAGGATTGGTTGCTTGATCTCGGCTTCCTGCTCGGCGCTGAAGCCCTGGCCGGCTCGCTCGGCCTGCTCGCGCTTGACCTGCACCAGCACGCCGGCCGCCTGTTCGGCACCCATCACGCCGATGCGCGCATTCGGCCACATCCACAAGAAGCGTGGATCGTAGGCACGGCCGCACATGCCGTAGTTACCGGCACCGAAGCTGCCGCCGATGATCACGGTGAATTTCGGCACTTTGGCACAGGCCACCGCGGTCACCAGTTTCGCGCCGTGCTTGGCGATGCCGCCGGCTTCATATTTCTGGCCGACCATGAAGCCGGTGATGTTTTGCAGGAACAACAGCGGGATACCGCGCTGGCACGCCAGCTCGATGAAGTGCGCGCCTTTCTGCGCGGCTTCGGCGAACAGGATGCCGTTGTTGGCGAGAATGGCGATCGGATAACCGTGCAGGTAGGCAAACCCGCACACCAATGTCGTCCCGAACAAGGCCTTGAACTCGTCGAACACCGAACCGTCCACCAGCCGCGCGATGACTTCGCGCACGTCGAACGGTTGCTTGGCATCGGCCGGCACCACACCGTACAACTCGTCGCTGGCATAGAGCGGGGCGATGGGGGTGCGTTGCTGCACGTCACCCTGCTTGCGCCAGTTGAGATTGGCGACGCTGCGCCGGGCCAGGGCCAGGGCATGTTCATCACTTTCGGCGTAATGGTCGGCCACACCGGAAATCTTGCAGTGCACATCGGCCCCGCCAAGGTCTTCGGCGCTGACCACTTCGCCCGTTGCGGCTTTCACCAGCGGTGGGCCGGCGAGGAAGATCGTCGCCTGCTCGCGCACCATGATCGCCTCGTCGGCCATGGCCGGTACGTAGGCGCCGCCCGCGGTGCACGAGCCCATGACCACGGCAATCTGCGCAATGCCCATTGCGCTCATGTTGGCCTGGTTGAAGAAGATCCGGCCGAAGTGCTCGCGGTCTGGAAACACTTCGTCCTGGCGCGGCAGGTTGGCGCCGCCCGAGTCCACCAGGTAGATGCACGGCAAGCGGTTTTGCTGGGCAATCGTCTGGGCGCGCAGGTGCTTTTTCACCGTGAGCGGGTAGTACGAGCCGCCTTTTACCGTGGCATCGTTGGCGACGATCATGCATTCGACGCCTTCTACCCGGCCGATCCCGGCAATCACGCCGGCGGCAGGCACGTCTTCGCCGTACACCTCGTAGGCCGCCAGCTGGCTGATTTCCAGAAACGGCGAACCCGGGTCGAGCAGACGGTTGATGCGCTCGCGGGGCAGCAGTTTGCCGCGGGAGGTGTGGCGTTCTTGCGCTTTCGGGCCGCCACCTTGCGCCACTTGGGCCAGCAGAGTGTGCAGGGCGTCGACCTGTTTGAGCATCGCCGCGCTGTTGGCCGCGAACTCCGCCGAACGGGGGTTGAGCTGGGTATGCAGGATAGCCATGGACAGCTCCGTTTAGCGGGTTTCGTTGAACAGTTCGCGCCCGATCAGCATGCGACGGATCTCACTGGTACCGGCGCCGATTTCGTACAGCTTGGCGTCACGCAACAGACGACCAGCCGGGAATTCGTTGATGTAGCCGTTGCCGCCGAGAATCTGGATCGCGTCGAGGGCCATTTGCGTGGCGCGCTCGGCGCTGTAGAGGATCACGCCGGCAGCGTCCTTGCGGGTGGTCTCGCCGCGCTCGCAGGCCTGGGCCACCGCATAGAGATAGGCGCGGCTGGCGTTGAGCTGGGTGTACATGTCGGCGACCTTGCCCTGGATCAGCTGGAATTCGCCGATGCTCTGGCCGAACTGCTTGCGGTCGTGGATGTACGGCACGATCAGGTCCATGCAGGCCTGCATGATCCCGGTCGGGCCGCCGGACAGCACGACGCGCTCGTAGTCGAGGCCACTCATCAGTACCTTCACGCCGCCGTTGAGCACGCCGAGGATGTTTTCCTGCGGCACTTCGACGTCATCGAAGAACAATTCGCAGGTGTTCGAACCGCGCATGCCGAGCTTGTCGAACTTGTTGCTGCGGCTGAAGCCTTTCCAGTCACGTTCGACGATGAAGGCAGTGATGCCGTGTGGGCCTTTTTCCAGGTCAGTCTTGGCGTAGATCACGTAGGTGTTGGCGTCCGGACCGTTGGTGATCCAGGTCTTGCTGCCGTTGAGCACGTACTTGTCGCCACGTTTGTCGGCGCGCAGCTTCATCGAGACCACGTCGGAACCGGCGTTCGGTTCACTCATGGCCAGGGCGCCGATGTGTTCGCCGCTGATCAGCTTGGGCAGGTACTTGGATTTCTGTTCGTGGTTGCCGTTGCGGTTGATCTGGTTGACGCAGAGATTGGAGTGAGCACCGTAGGACAATGCGACCGAGGCCGAGCCGCGGCTGATTTCTTCCATGGCGACCACGTGCGCCAGGTAACCCAGGCCGGCACCGCCGTACTCTTCCGGCACGGTGATGCCCAGCAGGCCCATGTCGCCGAATTTGCGCCACAGGTCGGCGGGGAACAGGTTGTCGATGTCGATCTGAGCGGCGCGCGGGGCGATCTCTTTGGCGACGAAGGACTGGACCTGATCGCGCAGCATGTCGATGGTTTCACCGAGGGCAAAGTTCAGGGATGGGTAGCTCATGGGTCACCTTTTGGCATTTTTGTAGGGTGGGGAGGGCAGTGATTCAGCTCTCACCTTTACGTTAACGTAAACCTGTGACGAAAGGCTGTCAATCGCCCTTTACGTTAACGTCAACTTGAGCGAGAGTAGGGGCATTGAAACCTGTAGGAGCGGGCTTGCCCGCGAAGGCGTCGGATCTGTCGACATCAGTGTAGAGCGTGCTGGCCTCTTCGCTGGCAAGCCAGCTCCTGCAGGGACCATTCGTAGCCCATTAATAAAGACAATAGGGGTCGTCATGGATCAACCCAGTGCAAGCCCGCAACGCAGTTACACCCGTGGTTCCCAGGACAAAGCCTTGCTGGCGATGACCATCGGCCAGGCGTTCGACAACACAGTCGCGCAATACCCGGACGGAGAGGCGCTGGTGGTGCGCCATCAACAGCTGCGCTACACCTGGCGGCAACTGGCGGATGCGGCAGACTTGCATGCCAGGGCGCTGCTGGCGCTGGGTCTGCAGGCCGGTGACCGGCTGGGCATCTGGGCTCCAAACTGCGCCCAGTGGTGCATCACGCAGATTGCCACGGCGAAAATCGGCGTGATCCTGGTCAACATCAACCCGGCCTACCGCAGTTCCGAACTCGAATACGTATTGAAGCAGTCCGGCTGTCAATGGCTGGTCAGCGCCGGGGCGTTCAAGACCTCCGACTATCACGCCATGCTGCAGGGCCTGGTGCCGGAACTGGCGGAGCAATCCATCGGCAAATTGCACAGCGAGCGCCTGCCGGATTTGCGTGGGGTGATCAGCCTGGATGCACAGCCTCCCGTCGGTTTCCTGCCGTGGTCGCAACTGACCGATCTGGCGGGCAGCATATCGGTTGAGCAGTTGCACGAACGTCAAGCCAGCCTGAACTTCGATCAGGCGGTGAACATCCAGTACACCTCCGGCACGACAGGTTTCCCCAAGGGCGCTACCCTCAGTCACTACAACATTCTCAACAATGGCTACATGGTCGGCGAAAGCCTGGGCCTGAGCAACGTCGACCGGCTGGTGATCCCGGTGCCGTTGTACCATTGCTTCGGCATGGTCATGGGTAACCTCGGCTGCATCACCCACGGCAGCACCATGATCTATCCCAACGACGCGTTCGATCCGCTGTTGACCCTCAGCACCGTCGCCGAAGAACAGGCCACCGCGTTGTATGGCGTGCCGACCATGTTCATCGCCATGCTCGATCAACCCCAGCGCGCCGATTTCGACTTGTCGAGCCTGCGCACCGGGATCATGGCCGGTGCCACCTGTCCGATCGAGGTCATGCGCCGGGTCATCAGCGAAATGCACATGAGCGAAGTGCAGATCGCCTACGGCATGACTGAAACCAGCCCGGTGTCGTTGCAGACCGGTCCGTCGGACGACTTGGAGTTGCGCGTGACCACGGTCGGACGTACCCAGCCACAGCTGGAAAGCAAAATCATCGACGAAGCGGGCAACCTGGTGCCCCGTGGCACCATCGGTGAGCTGTGTACGCGCGGTTACAGCGTGATGCTCGGTTACTGGAACAACCCGCAAGGCACGGCCGAAGCCATCGACCAGGCCGGCTGGATGCACACCGGTGACCTGGCGAGCATGAATGACGAGGGATACGTGTGCATTGCCGGGCGTAACAAGGACATGATCATCCGTGGCGGCGAGAACATTTATCCGCGCGAACTGGAAGAGTTCTTCTTCACTCACCCAGCGGTGGCCGACGTGCAGGTGATCGGCATTCCTTGCTCGCGTTATGGCGAAGAGATCGTTGCCTGGATCAAGTTCCACCCCGGCCACAGTGCCACTGAGCAGGAGCTGCAAGCCTGGTGCAAGGAGCGCATCGCGCACTTCAAGACGCCGCGTTACTTCAAGTTCGTGGAAGAGTTTCCAATGACGGTGACGGGCAAGATCCAGAAATTCCGCATGCGCGAGATCAGCGTCGAGGAACTGCGTAGCAAGCAAGGCTGACCGCAATCCACTTATGGGAGCGGGCTTGCTCGCGAAGGCGGCGTATCGGTCGATACATGCATTGACTGACTCACCGCCTTCGCGAGCAAGCCCGGTCCCACAGGGGGGGAGGTGCTGGAAACACAAACGCCAGACAGCACAAAGGGGAGCCGAGGCTCCCCTTTAATTTTCGTTGCGCGTGCTCTTTTTTTATTATTGAGGGGCGGTCTGTTGTTGTTTTTGGTGACCGTTGACCCTTTACCGCTGTTTTTGTCGATCCCCATCCGGGATCAAGAGCAAACGTATTTTTTTGAGCGCTGATCTACTTTTTCGCTGAGCGATCCAACCAGTTCGGGAGCTACCTGAAGGTAGTTTTATTGTTCTCTGCCCGGTTGCGGGTAACTCCGAAAAGCACCCTGAAAAGCACATCCTCTCCAAAAAAATCTGTTAGCTGCGTCTCTGCCGTGTTGTTTTTGTTATGTCAGAGTCGTTACGTCTTGTTTTTATTGGGGTTGTCGCAATTTTTTTATTCTTGTTGTGCGATAGATATAGCAGGAGCCGTGCCAACTTTAAAAACTCCTTTAAAATCAAGTGGTTGAGATTTTCTGGATTTTTCCAGCATGGCAGAACCAGACATTTTGTTTCCGTGTTACTCGCTTTCGCCCCACATTCCGGATGTTGCGGTAACACCCGGACACATGCGCACACTCAATGTGCGCTACGGGCCTTCGCTACGCGGGAGCCGGTTGGACGTCCCAGCACGGTACATATCTGCTGACCGGCCAGGATCAGCGCATCCAGGTCGATCCCGGTTTCAATCCCAAGGCCATTGAGCAGGTAAACCACGTCCTCGGTGGCGACGTTACCGCTGGCACCCTTGGCATAAGGGCAACCACCGAGACCGGCGATGGAGCTGTCGAACACCGAGATGCCTTCCAGCAGGCTGGCGTAGATGTTGGCCATGGCCTGGCCGTAGGTGTCGTGGAAGTGTCCGGCCAGTTTGTCCCGCGGGACATCGGCCGATACAACTTCAAACATCTTGCGCGTGGCACCCGCGGTGCCGGTACCGATGGTGTCGCCCAGCGAAACCTCGTAGCAGCCCATGGCGTAGAGCTCGCGAGCCACCCGCGCTACCTGTTCCGGCGCGACGTGACCTTCATAGGGGCAGCCCAGCACGCAGGACACGTAACCACGCACGCTGACACCATGCTGTTTGGCGGCCTCCATGATAGGGACGAACCGCTCCAGGCTTTCGCTGATCGAGCAGTTGATGTTGCGTTGGGAAAACGCTTCCGACGCCGCGGCGAACACCGCGACTTCCTTGACCCCGCAGGCGAGGGCATCTTCAAAACCTCGCAGGTTGGGGGCGAGGGCGCCGTAGGTGACGCCAGGCTTGCGCTGGATCTGCGCGAAGACATCGGCAGAGCCAGCCATCTGCGGCACCCACTTGGGCGAAACGAAGCTGCCGACTTCTATATAGCCGAGGCCCGCGGCCGTCAGGGCATCGACCAGTTGTACTTTGTCGGCGACGCTGATTGGTTGGGCTTCGTTTTGCAGACCATCGCGGGGGCCGACTTCTACCAGGCGTACGTGGGATGGAAGAGACATGAGGATCCACCTGTAGTAATGGGTGAACGGAGATCAAAGTGTGGGAGCGGGCTTGCTCGCGAACGCGGTGGGACAGTCGACATACGTATCGATGTAAAACCGCATTCGCGAGCAAGCCCGCTCCCACAGTGGATTGTGTAGGCCTACTGAATGGATTCCTGACTCTTGAGCGTTTGCTCCAGCGCTAGCACGCAGCGCTCTTCAGCGGTATCGAGCTCCAGTTTCATCTGTTCGATGTCCAGCAACTGCTGTTCCAGCTGTTCCCGGCGTTCGCTGATTTTTGCCAGCATGCTGTGAAGTTGCTTGGTGTTACCGCTGGATGGATCGTAGAGCTCGATCAGCTCGCGGCATTCGGCCAGGGAAAAGCCGATGCGCTTGCCCCGCAGGATCAGCTTCAGGCTGACCTTGTCGCGGGGTGAGTAGATGCGTTCCTGACCACGCCGCTCGGGGCTGAGCAGGCCTTGTTCTTCATAGAAACGAATGGCCCGGGTGGTGATGTCGAGCTCGCGGGCGAGGTCGGAAATGCTGTAGGTCTGGCTGCTCATCGGCGCGCTCGCAAAAGGTCATGCGCTAAGCTAATGGCAGGTTGACGTTTACGTCAAGGGTCGTGAGTTTCAGAGTGCTTGCGAACCTCTTCGCGAGCAAGCCCGCTCCCACCTTTGATTTGCGTCGAACACAAATACTGTGTCCAGCAAAGATCGAGTGGGACCGGGCTTGCTCGCGAAGAACGATAATGCGCAGTAACGCCCTACACCTTGTCCAGCTTCTTCTCCTGCGCCGTCACCTGCTGGCACAACTCGATCATCTGCTCGCGCATCCAGCGATTCGCCGGGTCCTGGTCAGTGCTTTCGTGCCAGTAAAGATGGGTTTCCACCGGCGGCACATCGTTGACCGGCAGATAAAAGGCGTGCAGGTCGTTACGTCGAGCGAAGCGTTCCGGCACGGTCATGACCATGTCGGTCTGCTGCAGCACCTGCGAGGCCATCAGGTAATGCTGGGAGCGCAGGGCAATCTTGCGCTGGATACCCATTTTTCCCAGGGCCAGGTCGACATAACCCAGGCCGCTGCGACGGCTGGAAATGTGGATGTGGGTCAGGCCCAGGTAATCATCCAGGGTGAGTTTTTCCTTGCCCGCCAACGGATGCCCCTTGCGCATGGCACACACATAACGGTCTTCCATCAGCTTGACGTGGCGCACCTGCGGGTCGGTGTTGAGTGGCGCATCCACGGCGAAGTCGAGTCGGCCGGCGGCCAGTTCCTTGGTGGTCTCGCGGCGCTTGGACAAAAAGCTTTCGATGATCACGGTCGGCGCAAGACGACGCAGGCGCTGGAACAGCGGCGGCAGGATCACCGCTTCGGTGAGGTCGGTCATGCTGATGCGGTAGGTCTTGTTCGCCTGCTGCGGGTTGAAGATGCGGCTTTCCTGGACGGAGATGCGCAGCAGGGAGAGGGCGTTGCGCACCGGCCCGATGATGTTCTGCGCCATCGGCGTGGGCACCATGCCCTGGGCGGTACGCACGAACAGCGGGTCGTTGAACGTCTCGCGCAATCGGGCCAGCGCGTTGGACACCGCAGGTTGGGTAATCCCGACAATCTGCCCGGCGCGGGTCAGGTTGGCCTCTGTGTAGATCGCGTCGAAGACGATGAAAAGGTTGAGGTCGACCTTGCTCAGATTCATTGCGCTGCACTCTTGTTTTAGGTGGGCTCGATCAGTCGATCATATATCGGTGATGAATGTTAATACACGCCGAGAATAGGCTAGGTAAATTTTCGTAGCTGTTCTAGCATCGATTTCATCACTGAACAACTCCTCGAAAACCCCGATGAAAAGGTAGAGCTGGCCATGGATTTCGCTTATTCGCCCAAGGTGCAAGAACTGCGTGAGCGCGTGACCGCGTTCATGGACACCTACGTCTATCCCGCCGAAGCGGTATTCGAGCGCCAAGTCGCCGAAGGCGATCGCTGGCAGCCGACCGCGATCATGGAAGAACTCAAGCTCAAGGCCAAGGCGCAAGGCCTGTGGAATTTGTTTCTGCCTGAGTCCGAGCTCGGGGCAGGCCTGACCAATCTCGAATACGCGCCACTGGCGGAAATCATGGGGCGTTCGTTGTTGGGACCGGAGCCGTTCAACTGCTCGGCACCGGACACTGGCAACATGGAAGTACTGGTGCGCTACGCCAACGAAGAACAGAAACAACGCTGGCTCGAGCCTTTGTTGCGGGGCGAGATTCGCTCGGCGTTCGCCATGACCGAACCGGACGTTGCATCGTCCGACGCCACCAACATGGCCGCCCGTGCCGTGCGCGATGGTGACGAGTGGGTGATCAATGGCAAGAAGTGGTGGACTTCCGGCGCTTGCGATCCGCGTTGCAAGATCCTGATCTTCATGGGCCTGAGCGATCCCGACGCACCGCGCCATGCGCAGCACTCGATGATCCTGGTGCCGGTGGACACCCCCGGCGTGAAGATCCTGCGTCCGTTACCCGTGTTCGGCTATGACGATGCCCCCCACGGTCACGCCGAGGTGCTGTTTGAAAATGTTCGGGTGCCGTACGAAAACGTCCTGTTGGGTGAAGGACGCGGCTTCGAGATCGCGCAAGGTCGTCTTGGCCCTGGGCGGATTCACCACTGCATGCGTTCGATCGGCATGGCCGAGCGTGCGCTGGAGCTGATGTGCAAGCGCTCGGTGAACCGCACCGCGTTCGGCAAACCCCTGGCGCGCCTGGGGGGCAACATCGACAAGATCGCCGATTCGCGGATGGAAATCGACATGGCCCGCCTGCTGACACTCAAGGCGGCGTACATGATGGACACCGTCGGCAACAAAGTGGCGAAGAGTGAAATCGCGCAGATCAAGGTGGTGGCGCCGAACGTGGCCTTGCGCGTGATCGACCGGGCGATCCAGATCCATGGCGGGGCAGGGGTGTCCAACGATTTCCCGCTGGCCTATATGTATGCCATGCAGCGCACCCTGCGCCTGGCAGACGGTCCGGATGAAGTGCACCGGGCGGCCATCGGCAAGTTCGAGATCGGCAAGTACGTGCCTAAAAAGATGTTGCGCAGCAGTCACTAAGACGGCAGCGCGGGCCCAATCCGGGTCCGCGCTCACTCAACGCATTCAATCCACGTTGGGCAGCCCGTAGAACGCTCGCGCGCAAGCGGTACTGTGGGCGGCCAGGTCTTCCTGGCTTTCGCCGCGGTGCAAAGCCACCTCACGTAACACTTGCGTCAGATACGCCGGCTCGTTGCGACCGTTTTTCGGTTTGGGGCGAAGGCTGCGCGGTAACAGGTACGGCGCATCGCTCTCCAGCATCAACCGCCCGCGCGGGATCTCCTTGACCAAGGGGTGCAAATGCGTGCCCCGGCGCTCATCGCAGATCCAGCCGGTGATGCCGATGTGCAGGTCCATATCCAGGTAACTGAACAACGCTTTCTGTTCGCCGGTGAAGCAGTGCACCACAGCGGCGGGCAATTGATCGCGGTAGTCGCGCAGGATTTCCAGCAGGCGCTGGCTGGCATCGCGCTCGTGCAGGAACACCGGCATTTGCAGTTCCACCGCCAGCGCCAGGTGTTCTTCGAGGACTTTCTCTTGCTGTGGGCGCGGTGAAAAATCGCGATTGAAATCCAGGCCGCATTCACCGACCGCCACGACGTTCGACTCTTTCAGCAGACTGCGCAGGCGACTCGCGCTGTCGGCACTCCAGTCGCTGGCCGCGTGGGGATGAACACCGGCGGTGGCGAACAGCCGTTGCCCTGTTTCATCCAACTGCCGGCACAGCTCCAGCGCCTGTTCGCTGCCGTCGACATCGGTGCCTGTGAGCACCAGTTGGCAGACACCGGCGGCATAGGCGCGGTCCAGTACTGCCTGATGCTTGTCGGCAAAACTGGGGTTGGTCAGGTTGACGCCGATATCGATGAGTTGCATGGTGCTACCTCGGGCCCAGGGCCGCAAAGCATACCAGAGCTCTAGAATTATCAGAAAAGCCAAGAACTACAACGAGTTATGGCGGTCTCTTAATGCCGCGAGCAAGCCTGGGTGGTGGCGATGCCATCATTGTGCCAGTCTTTCGCGCATTGCCAGCGTCTTCAGACGCTCAGTTTCTGTCGCTTGATTGCATGAATTCATTCATGTGGTCGACCTGAATTCTTTGCGGAGAGTGGATGATTCGTCCCTCGGTTTTGCTACTGCTGTGTTGCTCGCTGCTGCTGCCGGTGTCGGCGGTCGCGCGTCTGCCCGGGCCGCTGCAAGCCGTGCCGGCGTCCAAAGTCCGTGACCTGACGGACATCCGCAGCAGTCGTGTGTTGCGGGTGCTGGTCAACCAGAGCCGCAACAGCTCCGGCGAAGTCCAGGGCCAGGCCATCGGCGTTGAATACCACCGCTTGCGCGCCTTCGAGCAATACCTCAATGGCCACGCCCGGGACGGCCAGGAAATCACCCTCAAGATCATTCCCAAGGCCAAGGATCAATTGCTCGGTGCGTTGCAGCGCGGGGAGGGCGACCTGGTAGCACCCGGAGAGCTGCTCGACCTGCAGCCAGGCTTCGCCGTCAGCAGCAGTGAACCGGTTGCCAGTGACATCCCGCTGGTGCTGGTGGGCATCAAGGGCGAACGTCGCTACACCCGTCTCGAACAGCTGTCAGGCAAGACCCTGGCGCTGCCCAACGGCAGTGCGGCCGGGGACGCCGTCAGCCAGATCAACCAGAAGCTGGCGCTGCATAAACTGCCGCCGGTCAAGGTCGAGTGGGTCGACCCGAGCCTGGCGGTCGAGGACGTGCTGGAGATGGTCCAGGGTGGGATCTTTCATCTGACCATCGTCGAACAGCCGATTGCCGAACGCTGGGGCAAGATCCTGCCGAAATTGCGCATCGATCGCCAGGTGCTGATCAGCGAGCCGGGCGAAGAGTTCTGGTTCGTGCGCCGCGACGCGTCGATGCTGCGGGCCAGCATCGATCGTTTCCTGGCGGGCTATAAAAAGCCGTCGGACCAGGATGTGGCGTTTCTGCGCATCTATCGACGCCTGTACCAGGTCCATTATCCCCTGGCCAAGGCTGATCGCCAGCGCCTGGAAAAGCTGCGGCCCGTGCTGCAAAAACATGCAAGCGCCCAGGACATGGACTGGCTTAACCTGGCGGCGTTGGCGTTCAAGGAATCCGGCCTGCAACCCGCGGCGCGCAGTGGCGGGGCGCCGACCGGGCTGATGCAGATCACACCGTCAGCGGCGCAGCGGGTGGGCGTGAACAACATTCAGGAGCTGGATGCCAATGTGCAGGCCGGTGCCAAGTACCTGGCGATGATTCGCCGCAAGTTCTTCGCCAGCCCCAAGCTCAATGAGCGCGAGCGCATGGCCTTTGTGCTGGCGGCCTACAATATCGGGCCGGAGCGGGTGCAGGGGATGCGCGCGGAGGCCCGGCGACGGGGGTTGAACCCCAATCAGTGGTTTTTCCAGGTTGAGCGCATCGCTATGGAGCAGGTGGGAATGGGACCTGTCAGCTATGTTAATAGCGTGAACAAGTATTACCTGGCGTTCGATCGGGAGCGGGAGTCGTTGGAGCCCCAGGGGCAAAAAGTTGCCTTGCGTAAATGATCGAATAAACTGATCGTTATGGCGGATTAATTGCGCTTTTAACATGATATTTACTGATTAATATAGCGGCCATCCAACACACACTCTCAAGGGATGTCACAGCATGAGCACATTGATCAACAAGGTACTGTTTACCCGCGCTGGCTACGGCCTGACCGTTTTGCGGATTTTCGTCGGCATCATCTTCGCTGCCCACGGTTCGCAGAAACTCTTCGGCGCATTCGGTGGTTATGGCCTGGCGGGTACTGCTCAGTACATGGAAAGCATCGGCCTGGCACCGGGCTACCTGATGGCGACGCTGGCGGGCGGTACCGAGTTCTTTGCCGGCCTGGCGCTGATCATCGGCTTGCTGGTCCGTCCGGCGGCACTGGGCCTGACCTTCCTTTCACTGGTGGCGATCTTTACCGTGCATATCAGCAATGGACTGTTCATGGCCAACAACGGTTATGAGTTCGCTTTGGCGCTGCTGGGCGGCAGCATCGCGGTGCTGATCGAAGGCGCCGGCAAGCTGTCGGCGGACCGCGCCATCGCCGGCTGACGGTTTATCAAGCAGAAAAAAATGCCCGTATCACGGGCATTTTTTGTTTAGCGCCTCAGAACCCGAGCCGGTCGCGTAATCCGTAGTACCAGGCTCCCAGCGCGGCAAAGGGTGTGCGCAACAGCTGACCACCCGGGAACGGGTAGTGGGGCAGGTCGGCAAAGGCGTCGAAACGCTCAGCCTGGCCGCGCAAGGCCTCGGCCAGCACCTTGCCCGCCAGGTGGGTATAGGTGACGCCGTGGCCACTGCAGCCCTGGGAATAATAGATGTTGTCGCCCAGTCGCCCGACCTGGGGAAGGCGCGACAGGGTCAGCAGGAAATTTCCGGTCCAGGCGTAGTCGATTTTCACATCCTTGAGCTGCGGGAACGCCTTGAGCATCTTCGGTCGAATGATCGCTTCGATATTTGCCGGGTCCCGTGCGCCATAGACCACGCCGCCGCCGAAAATAAGGCGCTTGTCGCCGCTCAGGCGATAGTAGTCGAGCAGGTAGTTGCAGTCTTCGACGCAGTAATCCTGGGGCAGCAGGCTTTTCGCCAATTCATCGCCCAAGGGCTCCGTGGTAATGACCTGCGTGCCGCAGGGCATCGATTTGGCCGCCAGTTCCGGAACCAGATTGCCCAGATAGGCGTTGCCCGCCACGATGATGAACTTGGCCCTGACCTTGCCCTGAGGCGTGTGGACGACCGGGCTGGCGCCGCGCTCGATGCGCACTGCCGGCGACTGTTCATGGATGATGCCACCCAACGACTCCACGGCCGCCGCTTCGCCCAGCGCCAGATTAAGCGGATGGATATGCCCGCCACTCATGTCGAGCATCCCCCCGACATATTGATCGCAAGCCACGACGTCGCGGATGCGGCGCTGATCCATCAACTCCAGCTGCGTGTGCCCGAATCGTTCCCACAAACGCTTCTGCGATTCCAGGTGATCCATCTGTTTGGCCGTGATGGCGGCAAACACGCCGCCGTCCTTCAAGTCGCATTGAATGTTGTACCTGGCCACACGATCACGAATGATCCTCCCACCCTCGAACGCCATCTGCCCCAACAGCTGGGCCTGGCGTGGACCGACACTGCGCTCGATCACATCGATATCACGGCTGTAGCTGTTGACGATCTGCCCACCATTGCGCCCCGACGCACCGAAACCCACCCGGGCCGCTTCCAGTACCGTTACCCGAAAGCCGTGCTCCAGCAGGAACAGGGCCGACGACAATCCGGTATAACCGGCGCCGATCACGCAGACGTCAGTCTCGACCTCACCCTGCAACGACGGGCGGGGCGGCACCGCATTGGCCGATGCGGCGTAATAGGATTCTGGGTATGGGGTGTGCGACATCCTGCAGCCTCTGTTTAATAAATTTAACGAGTGCGCTGATCCTACCCGAGTTGGAAAACCGCCGCCAGCCACCGAAAAATCATCCCCGCCGCAGAAAATTTAAATATTTTGCATATTCATAGGGTTAGCTCGAAAAAAGGTGTTGACACCCTCCCGGAATTCCGTAGAATGCCGCCTCACAGCAGGCACGTAGCTCAGTTGGTTAGAGCACCACCTTGACATGGTGGGGGTCGTTGGTTCGAGTCCAATCGCGCCTACCAAACAAAATCCGCTCTGCTGGGCGGTCTAGAGGGGTCACCGGAAACGGTGACCCCTTTTTGCTTTCTGCTTTGGAAATATTTTGGGCAAACGACCACCGCGTTACACCTTCAGGTCGGCTTTCACCTTCATTTACACCACCGCTTCATCACCGTGCCCCACCTGGTAGTGCTCGGTCATCTTCGCGTCGGCATGCCCCATCAATCCCTGTATGTATTCCTGCTCGAAACCCTGTTGCTTATATAGCCAGGCACCCAGCGCGCGGATCTCATGGAAAGTGGGGTGCTCCCCAGCCGGTATGTCGTCGTAGGCGTGTGAATCGTTCCGAGCCTGGGTAAATGACTTGGTCAGGTAATCCGCTGTAACTGCGTTCCAGTGTAGCTTGGGGTCCAACTGGGTACGTTTGCGTGCTTTCGGGGAGTAGTGGATGAGGTACGGGCAGGCAACCGGTGACCTCATGCACTCCTGCACCACCTCCCGCAGCGCCTGACCCATGACGATCTCCAGGTGGACGGGCTTCCCAGTTCTGCGTCTTTCCCGGCGACGCCCTGATTGTGATCTGCTCAAGGTCCACGGCCGATTTCCGCCACATCACGATATCCTCTCGCCGCTGAAGGCTCAGCAACGCCAATCGGATGGCACGCTTCAGCCAGGTCGGCGTCTGTGGACCTCTACGAAATCGAAGCCACCAGCGAATGGTGCACATCAATCGAGCAGGCAGTCTAAAACCGACCGTCCTGCATAAGTCTGACCACAAACGCGCCCTTTTGCTTCTCAATGCATCTATAAGGTGGCATCATCTCGCCGAAATTGCGCTAGGCGGTTTTGATAATATTCCATAAAAAATAGACGGTCTTGTAAACAATGAGTGATGCCACCCAAAAATCCCGAATAACACCAATAGATGGGTTGCGGGGGTTTGCTGTTTTAGTAGTTTTTGTTTATCACACGCTTGGCATCCCGGTAAGTGGAGATATAGGTGTCGATATATTCTTCACAATGAGCGGTTTTCTAATCTCATCTCAGATATTCAATGAGATCGAAAGAACGAGGACCATAAATATTGTAAAATTCTACCTTAATCGTGTTGTACGATTGATCCCAGCGTTTCTGGCTGTATGCGCACTGTATTTAGCAATCTATTACTGCTTTGGGAAATATAGCTATCCGGCTAATGAAACAGCCGATATCACGACCATGCTGGGCATGATATTCATGGCCAATATCTACATGGCCCAAGACCTACACCCGATCCCTTTCCTTCAGCATACGTGGACCCTTGCGGTGGAGTGGCAATTTTACCTAGCATGGCCGCTCATTTTACTTACTCTTACTAAGTGCGGCCTTAAGTCAAAACCACTGATGGTAGTATCAATCTGCGCGGGCATTGTCACAATATGGATTTTACGTTTGGCTGGAGACAGGTTTTTGCAGTTTGACGGAATTCTTCTGGGCTCTCTCATCCCGCTTATAAAAGACAACAAGTTTATTGTCGGACTTTTCAAAAACCGTTTCGCCGGACTTTTGATTTTTTGTCCAGCCATTCTGGTAATGGTAGCCTTCGTTTTTAATGTGGCTCAGCCATATACCATGCTGCCACCAAAGACGGTGGTTTCAGTCATGACGATGATCGCCATTTTGTTTTTCACCATCAACTACGACTCGATCTATAACAATATTTTCGACAATAGCCCGATGCGGTACTTCGGAAAAATATCGTACGGACTGTACCTGTATCACTACCCAATTGCCGCACTCATGTACTCCAACGGGTTCGATTCGAAACAAATGCTCGTCGTTGGAATTATCGTAGCCATACCTTTGGCCGAGGTTTCTTGGCGGTATATGGAAGAACCTATTCTGAAAGCTTGGGCGCGCTCAAAATCCATTAGGCGCGAACATGCAGCCTTAGCTTTAAGCGTGAAGCAGTAGATTCATTTCTACGCATGATACCGAGTCAAGAATGGGCCGCTAATATTCCTGCTCATTCTTGCGTGTACAAGCGGTATGCACCATTACGACTGCTAGATTTTCTCACCCGCAAGCAGATTTAACTTTTTCACTCTTAGCCACTCAGTTAATGGACCTACACGTCTCATTGCTGGTTTTTCAATAAACCTGAACGTCATGCCGCAAACGACTATTAATACAGGCGTCAACATTACGATTACGGCCCAGTACTGAACAGGAGAAAGTTCTTTAGCAGCGGGCAAACCAATCAAAAAATGAAAGGCAACAAATAACAAAATTCCGTGCATCAGATACATGCTATATGCCATCTCCCCCAGTGCTCGAGAAACTCTGTATTTAAGAACTCCAAAAATGCTATTGCCGCCTGCGACAAGGCAAAAGGCGATCGTCATAAAAACTTTAGCCTTTGTACTGCTGTAAAGAGCCGAGTAATGAATAACGGTATAAACGACCAATGCCACCACCAAAAACGTTGCCCACTTGGAAGTCGCAAATTTTCTAAATTGCTCAAATCGAGCTAGAAGCGCTGCCAACATGCCGCTACCAAAAAGCCAATAATAACTATCGTTTGGGTAGTACATGGCTATCGCCACAAGCAATAAAGTGCTTACGACCAGGTATGAAATTGGCGGCCTTAGTCCTACTACCAAGGCGATGAGGGGTAGCGCCATATAGAAGAACCACTCATAGGCCAATGACCAAGTAACGCCCGCATTTATCAGATGGGTTACCTCTAGGCCATTCAGTGCCGGCTCTCCGAAAATCGCAAAACCCAACCATGTCATAACATCTAAAAATACTTTTGATGGCGGCTCTATCGGGCGACCCCTTGTCATTACCCATACTATCAAGAAGATTAATCCCACTGAAAAAAAATAAAGCGGCGTCAATCTGAGAAGTCGGGATACGTATAGCCTTAACCAGTCGATCTTTCGATCTCTACCGTCCAGTAACTTTGAAAAAAATAGAAACCCGGTGATCATGAAAAAAAGCGCAACACCACCCTGTCCAAAGTGGACGAACAATTGTAAAGGCGGGATAGTCCAGGCACCTGTGTGCAGATAGTAGTACCAAATGCACGAGTGAGTCATAAAAACAAAAAATGCAAGATAACCACGCAAACCATCTATCGTTAAAAAGCGGCCGTGATCAGAAGGCGTCACCAAGCTATTTGATAATAATCGCGCCACCAACAGTGCAACAAGAAGAGAAACGACAGCAGCACTTATGCTTATTATTTCCACTTGATTCCTCAACTTAAAAATTCAAAGATCGTTGGTAGCAGGGGCATATTATCGTGCTTAAGCTATTAAGGCCTACTCCTAATCTCCTCCTACCTTGCCGGACTCAGTGTACCCCTATTGATTCATACGCCTTCTCACAGGTTAATCCCCCTGGCTTTGGCTTCTTCAACAGCTGCAGCCAGATCACCCGCTCGCTGGTCAGCGCTCTTGAGCACGTCGGCAAGCACCATTGCGGCGCGGGCAGCTGCTGTGCTTGCAGTGGCAGTGCAGGAAGCACCGCTGGCTTCACTGGCTGCGAAGCGACGGGCAAGGTTATCCGCTGCTCCGCGCAAGCCGTGCGCAGAAGCGCGATGATTGCCTGTTGGTAGACCTGCTCTTTAGCCCGTTCACGAGTTGGCCAGGCGGCCAATATCGTACTTGCTCAGGTACTGGTCTTCGCCGAGTTAGCGCACATAGCGGAACTGTCCCGAGTCATGCCCGACCTGAGCGCGGCCATGCGCAGGCGCGAGTTGATCTGGTTCCGACGGCCCGTCATCAGTAGGTGTGTTTCAACCCCACCGCATTCCTGACCTATTTAGCGGGCCAATTCCAGGCGTCGATGTGGCAGGCCTTTTAGATAACATTTCTTGATATCGCAGCTCGAATGAAAATCAATACATCCCGCGTTGAACTGTAAGTAGCCAACCGCATCAAATCAGGACAGGCAACCGGGCGTTTCAAGTGCATTGCGGCAGGAGTGAATTGATGAGGAGGCGGACAATGATCAAGTTCTTTGCGGCTTACCTGTCCATTTGCCTTTTGCTTCAATGGACGGTGGTCGAGGCGTCTCCCTGGATTGCCAGTCATGTGCTGCTGCGCTGGATCCTGTAACGCTACGGGCCCGACAGGGGCCTCAGGCGTAAGATAAGCAGTGTTACCTCATCTGAAGGAGTCCTTTTATGACCTCCGATCAAGTGAACCGGCAGGCATCCGAGCACAAGGCTGTGTGGGATCAATATTTTTGCGCCGCGTTGATTGCCGAAAGCAATCTGACGGCCCCCGTCGTCGGCGGGGCCACCCATGAAGACCGGCAGAACCTGTTGATCGAACGGGCCAAGGCGCTCGCGGACAAGATGATGGACAGCCGGAAATAACCAGAGCCCAGCCTTCGCGCTGGGCTCTTCACATCGGCGACTCAGGCAACCAGCTCAACCTTGCCGGTGGCCAGGCGATAAATGCCACCCACTATTTTCAACTGACCCTTGTCGAGCGCGTCAGTCAACAAGGGCGTGGCTTGCTTGAGGCGTTCGATCGAGTTCTTGATGTTTTGCACGGTCGCGTTTTCGACCAGGTCGCCCGGCTGACTGCTGACCTGTTCGACAGTGGATTTGAGGGCATCGGTCAGTTTCGGGATCTTCCCGGGGAATACCCTGTGATCCTTGACGGCTTTCACGCCGGCCTCGATGGCGCCACAGCGCTCATGGCCCAATACCAGGATGAGCGGGGCGCCGAGCACGGCAACGCCGTATTCAAGGCTTGCCAGGCCTTCGTCCGTGACGAAGTTGCCGGCCAGGCGTACGGCGAAAAGGTCGCCCCGGGCGGTATCGAACGCGTATTCCGGGGCGATGCGCGAGTCAGAGCAGCTCAGCACTGCCACAAACGGGTTCTGGCCGGAAACCAGCGCCTCTCGTTCATCCTTGAAGTCGTGGGTTTGCGAATTGCCGCTGACATAACGTTGGTTACCCTCCATCAGTCGTTTCAGTGCCTCGTCCGGGCTGATGACGTTTTTCGGTTTTGGCGGCGCGGCGGTTTTCTCGGCTGCCTCGATGATTCGGCTCGGCAGGGTGCTGCCCAATAGCAGGGCACCTGCGCCTAGACCGGCCAGGCGCAGAAAACGACGCCGCTCATTGATTGTTGGGGCGGAGGTTGAATCACAAGATTCACACATGATGTTGTGTACTCAGGTCAAATCGGTGGGAATGACTGCTATCGGGATAGTGCCACGAGGGGCCTCGGCACTGGGGGGTTGGAGTCTAGTGGGTCTGTCACATTATATTTTACGCGGCCTCCAGAGCTGGGCAGCCGAGCGTGCCGCGGGGAGAAACCGATCGCCTGGCAGGTGCAAACCCTGGGTTCATGGGCTACTACTGACAGGCTGATTTGACTTCGTCCCTACAGGAGTTTCCCGATGCTGACTCACTGGTTGCTTGCAGCGGTTCATCTTTTGGCGTTTGCCCTTGGATTCTGGGCTGTCCTGACGCGTGGCACGGCCTTTCGGCGCCTGGCGATCGGCACGGGAGAGGCTCGCAGTGTATTGGTGGCAGACAACATATGGGGGATTTCAGCCGTTGTCCTGCTGGTTACCGGCGGCATGCGGGCCTTTGGCGGTTTTGAAAAAGGCACGGATTACTACCTGCACCAGCCATTGTTCCATCTGAAGATGACGTTGTTCGTGCTCATCCTGCTACTGGAAATTGCGCCGATGGTGACGTTGATAAAATGGCGGGTTGCACGGTCGCGTGGTGCGGCTATCGATACCTGGCGTGCCACGCTGTTTGCGCGAATCAGTCATATCGAGGCATTGCTGGTGTTGTTGATGATGGTGGCGGCCACTGGCATGGCGCGCGGTATCGTATTCGGCTGATCGAAGGGGGGGGCGGGGAAAGCGCAGGCGATGTTGCCCTTGAATCTTTAGCCAGCCGTCGTTGCGGGGCGAACGGGCTGGCTACTGACTACGGCAGGATTCAGGTCTGTGGCTTTTCCGGGGCGGTCAGGCCGGCCTGAATGCGCTGGTAAATCTCTTCGCGATGCACTGCGACGTCTTTGGGGGCGTTGATGCCAATCCGGACTTGCTGGCCGCTTACGCCCAGAATGGTGATCGTAATGTCATCACCAATGTTTATGCTTTCACCGACTTTGCGGGTGAGTATCAGCATGGTCTTCTCCTTGATTGCTTTGTGGGGCACCTGATTCGGACAGTGCAGAGGTCGGTGTTATGTATAGATTAGTGCGAAGTCTCACGGTTTGGGTGCCTCTTTCTGACGCGCAGATGCAGCATTAATTCCCAAGGCGTAACTATACAGAGGCCGCCAGCATGATTCTCGTTGTTTTGAGCCCATTTTGCGGCACTCGCGAAGTATTCATGAATGCTAAGATCCCCCGCTTTAAGCATTCAGAGGGAAACGCTGTGCGCAAAATGGTCTTGGTTATCGCGGTATTGGCGCTGGCGGGATGCGGTGAGGGCAGGCGCGAGGAAACGCAAAAGCCGCAGCCTGCAGCGGCGGCAACGTCGGCACAGGTATCGGGCCCACAGTGGGATCTCGAAGTGCGGGGTGAAACACCCCAGGCCGTCAGCGATCTGAGCGGCTGGCTGATCGAGCACAGCTTCATGTCCAATGTGATCAGGGAAAATGGCAAGACCCGGATCCTCATGGGGCCTTACAGCACCAAGGAAGAAGCCGAGGCCAAGCAGGCGCAGGTAAACGCCGCGCTGATCAAGGCCAAGAAGCAGAACATTGAAGTACTGGTGCTGGAGCGCCCGTTGGCTCAGTAAAGACTCAAGCGGGTGGCTGAAAATCAAAGGCCCGGGGTGTTCAGCCCCGGGCCTTTGTTTGTTCAGTTGGCGTTTAACCGCAAGCTTTCATGTCGACCGGGCCGACAAACTCGTTGCCGCGCCCCATGACGCACGCCACGCTCTGGTTGCGTTGGCGCTCCCAGGCTTGTACCGGGTAGGTCTTGTCCCAGGCCTGGTACAGCTGCTGGTCTTGTTTCGACAGTCGCAAGCCATATTGCTTGCTCATGTAGAAGTAGGTTCGGGCGATCATGCCGCGGATGGAAGGGCGGGGCATGACTTTTTTCGCCTTGAAGTCGATCTGGGTCAGGCACGAGCCGTATTGACTCGATTGCTCCGGCAGCCAGCCGAAGCTGAAATTGCTGCGGTCCCCATTGACCTCTCCGATGCTGGGCACCAGGTTGTGCAAGTCGGCCTCGGCCTTCTGGTAGGTCGGGTCGTATCGCGTACAGTTTTTTCGCCCACCCTCCTGCCAGCACTGACGCTGATGGCCGATCTGCCACGCCGGGACAATGTGCTCCCACTCGATGCGCGCGGCGCGCTTGGCGTTTTTGCGCGGCACATAACCGCACGCGGCGAGGTTCACCTTGTTACCGGTGTATTTGCAACCGCAATAAAACTCGGTGGATTGCGGCGCGTACAGCTTCCAGGCGACTTTCTTGGCTTCGCTGAAAGTGCGTGGCGCATCAGCCTGGGCAGCGGTGGCGAATAACAGGAACAGCAAAGCAAAACAACGGGCACTCATTGACTCAATCTTCCTTCGGCACTACCCAGAAAATCTGCACACCACCGTCGTCGCGATAGGCGAGGGTGACGTTGTCGTTCTCGTCAATTTCTTCGAGCAGGCGTTCCCATTCGTCCACGGGCTCGTCTGGAAGGCGGAAGATCAAAGCGGCCCTCGCTTTTTGAGCGGTAGGACCGTTGATGATTTTCTGAACGCGCAGGCCCATGCGTACATAGGTGTCTGGTGAGGAAGAGGTAGTGTCCACAGGATTATCCTTATTAAGCTGTACGTGCATACAGTATTTAACTGTAGGCATTTTCGCAACTGCTTAAAATTCAAGAGAATCCTCTGACAGTGGTTTTACCGATTGGTGTAGGGGGTCGAGAGTATTTTTGTCAGGCAAGTGCGGCGAGCCAGTCACCGGATGGCGAGTGGCCCGTGCGGTGCCCGACCGGAGTCGGTCGGGCGAGGGGCGAATCAATATTCCCAGAACATCCGTTGCAGCTCTTTGCTGTCATTGGTCTTGGTCAGAGCGACCATCGCCAGGATGCGGGCTTTCTGCGGGTTCAGGTCATGCGCCACCACCCAATCGTATTTGTCGTCAGGCTGTTCGGCGTTACGCAGGACAAAACCACCGGCATTGACGTGGGAAGAGCGGATGATCTGCACCCCGTCCTTGCGCAGGGCCTGCAACGAAGGAACGACCCGGGAAGAGACCGAGCCATTGCCGGTACCGGCATGGATGATGGCTTTGGCACCCGACTGCGCCAGTGCCTTGTAGGCGGTGTCGCTAACGTTACCGTAGGAGTAGGCGATTTCGACGTCAGGCAGGCTCTGGATGGTCTTGATGTCGAATTCCGAGTCCATGGTGTGGCGCTTGGCCGGCAGGCGGAACCAGTAGGATTTTCCTTCGACCACCATCCCGAGCGGGCCCCAGGCGCTTTTGAACGCCTCGGTCTTGATGTTGATCATCTTGCTGACATCGCGACCCGACTGGATTTCATCGTTCATGGTCACCAGCACGCCTTTGCCGCGCGCATCCTTGCTGCTGGCCACGGCGACGGCGTTGTACAGGTTCAACATGCCGTCGGCGGACATTGCGGTGCCCGGGCGCATGGAGCCCACGACAATGATCGGCTTGTCGGTTTTCTCCACCAGATTGAGGAAATAAGCGGTTTCTTCCAAAGTGTCAGTGCCGTGGGTGATCACGATGCCATCAACGTCCTTGCTGTCCGCCAGTTCGGCGACGCGACGGCCCAGTTGCAGCAGGTTGTCGTTGGTGATGCTTTCGGAGGCGATCTGCATGACTTGTTCGCCGCGAACATTGGCCAGCTCGCTGAGCTGCGGAACCGCAGCGATCAATTGTTCAATGCCGACTTTCGCCGCCTGATAGGTGGCGCTGTTGGCGGCGCTGGCGCCAGCACCGGCGATGGTGCCGCCGGTGGCCAGGACCACGACGTTCGCCAGCTTCTGTTGGGTTTCGGCTTCTTTTGCCTGGAGGGCGGCAGGCAGGAGCAGCAGGAGGGCCAAGGTGCCCGGAAGAAGGTTTTTCAAAGCAGATGTCATTATTTTTCTCTCTAGGGGTGACGGTGCCGATGCAGGTTCATCTAGATGCGCCCCAAACGGATCTGAACCGTTGGGGTGCTGGATAAAAGCACGACGCGTACCAGTTACAACTGGAATCATAAAAAATCGTTTAACACCCTGATTTGTTTAGCTATTTAAACGACAGGTTGAATGGTTCCCCAGCTTTTTTGTCCGGCTTTCCGACTATTCAGTCATTGTTCATTCGGCTTTCCGAAAGTATTACGAGCGCAAGTTAAACATCGGCGTTAAAGAAAGCGGGTGGCAGGTCGATGTCTCGAGGTACTACGGTCGTTGACAAATTCGGGCTGTATTCGCATAGTCCAGATTCGCAAACGTTTGCGACACCTCTAGATGCCGCCTCGACGTTGCTCACAATAATCATAAGATCGGAGTGAATTCATGAAGCTGCCATTCGCTGGACGTCTTCTTGCTGTCGCACTACTGGCTGGCGCAACCGCCGCGCTGCCTGTTTCTTCGGCGTTCGCCCAGACGCCCGAAAAACCTAAAGTCGCGCTGGTAATGAAGTCCCTGGCCAACGAATTCTTCCTGACCATGGAAGACGGTGCCAAGGCCTACCAGAAAGAACACTCTGCCGAGTTCGAGCTCATCTCCAACGGCATCAAGGACGAAACGGACACTGCCAACCAGATCCGCATCGTCGAGCAGATGATCGTTTCCAAAGTCGATGCGCTGGTGATTGCGCCGGCTGATTCCAAGGCCATGGTGCCGGTGATCAAGAAAGCCGTCGACGCCGGCATCACCGTGATCAACATCGACAATCAGCTGGACCCGGCCGTGGTCAAGAGCAAGAACATCAGCGTGCCGTTCGTGGGGCCCGACAACCGCAAGGGCGCGCGGCTGGTGGGTGAATATCTGGCCAAGAAACTCAAGGCCGGAGATGAGGTCGGCATCATCGAAGGGGTGTCCACCACCACCAATGCCCAGGCCCGCACCGCAGGTTTCAAGGATGCGATGGAGGCGGCGCAGATCAAGGTCGTGTCCGTGCAATCGGGCGACTGGGAAATCAACAAGGGCAACCAGGTTGCCTCCTCGATGCTCAGCGAGTACCCGAACATCAAGGCCTTGCTGGCCGGCAACGACAGCATGGCCGTAGGCGTGGTGTCGGCCGTGCGTGCCGCGGGCAAGGCCGGCCAGGTCCAGGTGGTCGGTTACGACAACATCAATGCCATCAAGCCGATGCTCAAGGATGGCCGTGTCCTGGCCACCGCCGATCAGTTTGCCGCCAAGCAGGCGGTATTCGGCATCGAGACCGCGTTGAAGATCATCAAGGGCGAGACAGTCGACAGCGGCACCAACGGCGTGATCGAAACTCCGGTAGAGCTGGTTACACAGTAATTTTGCGGCGACACAATGACGCTCGCCCTTCCCGGCGAGCGCATGGAGAGTTTTATGTCTGTTAGCGCGACGCACGCTGTCCTGTCGGTCAGCGGCATTGGCAAGACTTACGCCCAGCCGGTCCTGGCCGGCATCGACCTCACGCTCATGCGCGGCGAGGTGCTGGCACTGACCGGCGAGAACGGCGCGGGCAAAAGCACCCTGTCGAAGATCATCGGCGGACTGGTCACGCCGACCACCGGGCAGATGCAGTTTCAGGGGCAGGATTACCGACCGGGAAGCCGCACCCAGGCCGAAGACCTGGGCATCCGCATGGTCATGCAGGAGCTCAACCTGTTGCCGACCCTGTCGGTGGCGGAAAACCTGTTCCTGCACAAGCTGCCCAGCACCGCTGGCTGGATCAACCGCAAACAACTGCGCCGGGCTGCGATCGAGGCCATGGCTCAGGTCGGGCTCGACGCGATCGACCCGGACATGCTGGTGGGCGAACTGGGCATCGGTCATCAGCAGATGGTCGAGATCGCACGCAACCTCATCGGTGATTGCCATGTGCTGATCCTCGATGAGCCGACCGCGATGCTGACCAACCGTGAAGTCGAAATGCTGTTCGAGCAGATCACGCGGCTGCAGGCCCGTGGCGTGTCGATCATCTACATCTCCCACCGCCTCGAAGAACTGGCTCGGGTGGCCCAGCGCATTGCGGTCCTGCGTGACGGCAATCTGGTGTGCGTCGAGCCGATGGCCAACTACAACAGTGAGCAACTGGTCACGCTGATGGTCGGGCGCGAGCTGGGCGAGCACCTCGACATGGGGCCGCGCGACATTGGCGCTGCGGCATTGACGGTCAAGGGGCTGACCCGCGCCGACAAGGTGCGGGATGTGTCCTTCGAAGTGCGGGCCGGGGAGATCTTCGGCATTTCTGGATTGATCGGGGCAGGGCGCACCGAGTTGCTGCGGTTGATCTACGGCGCGGACACCGCGGACAGCGGCACGGTGGCCCTGGGTTCACCGGCGCAGGTGGTGAATATCCGCTCTCCGGTGGACGCAGTCGGGTATGGCATCGCCCTGATCACCGAGGACCGCAAGGGCGAGGGCCTGCTGCTCACGCAATCGATCAGCGCGAACATTGCGCTGGGCAACATGCCCGGTATTTCCAGCGGCGGCCTGGTCAACACAGGCGATGAGGCGGCGCTGGCCCAGCGTCAGATCGACGCCATGCGCATCCGCAGTTCCGGGCCGGCGCAGTTGGTGTCCGAGCTGTCCGGTGGCAACCAGCAGAAAGTGGTGATCGGTCGCTGGCTGGAGCGTGATTGCTCGGTGCTGCTGTTCGACGAGCCGACCCGGGGCATCGATGTCGGCGCCAAGTTCGACATCTACGCGCTGCTCGGCGAACTGACGCGCCAGGGCAAGGCGTTGGTGGTGGTGTCCAGCGACCTGCGCGAATTGATGTTGATCTGCGACCGCATCGGCGTGCTCTCGGCGGGGCGTCTGATCGACACCTTCGAGCGCGACAGCTGGACCCAGGATGATTTGCTTGCCGCCGCGTTCGCCGGCTACCAGAAACGTGATGCGCTGCTTAACGAAGCGGCGCCTAGGGATCTTCAATGAAAACCGCAACTTCGGCCGGCCAACGCAGCGGCAATTTCTACGGGCTGGGCACTTACCTGGGGCTGGCCGGTGCCTTGCTGGCCATGATCGTGCTGTTCTCGACCCTGAGCAGCCATTTCCTTTCCTATAACACCTTCAGCACCTTGGCCAACCAGATTCCGGACTTGATGGTCCTGGCGGTCGGCATGACCTTCGTGCTGATCATCGGCGGCATCGATCTGTCAGTGGGTTCGGTGCTGGCGCTCGCCGCGTCGACGGTCAGCGTGGCGATTCTCGGCTGGGGCTGGAGCGTACTGCCCGCGGCATTGCTCGGCATGGCGGCTGCCGCGCTGGCGGGGACCGTCACCGGTTCGATCACCGTGGCCTGGCGGATTCCGTCGTTCATCGTGTCCCTGGGGGTGCTGGAAATGGCTCGTGGCCTGGCCTACCAGATGACCGGCTCGCGCACGGCCTACATCGGTGATGCCTTTGCCTGGCTGTCCAACCCGATCGCCTTCGGCATTTCGCCGTCGTTCATCATTGCCTTGCTGATCATTTTCATCGCCCAGGCCGTGTTGACCCGTACCGTGTTCGGCCGTTACCTGATCGGCATCGGCACCAACGAGGAAGCGGTGCGCCTGGCGGGGATCAATCCGAAACCCTACAAGATCCTGGTGTTCAGCCTGATGGGGCTGCTGGCCGGTATCGCCGCGTTGTTCCAGATTTCGCGCCTGGAAGCGGCGGACCCCAATGCCGGCTCCGGACTGGAGCTGCAAGTGATCGCTGCCGTGGTGATCGGCGGCACGAGTCTGATGGGTGGGCGCGGTTCGGTCATCAGCACCTTCTTCGGCGTCCTGATCATTTCCGTATTGGCGGCCGGTCTGGCGCAGATCGGCGCCACCGAGCCGACCAAACGCATCATCACTGGCGCTGTGATCGTGGTGGCGGTGGTGCTGGATACTTATCGCAGTCAGCGCGCAAGCCGGCGGACCTGAGTCATGGCAACGATCAAGGATGTAGCAGCACTGGCGGGTATTTCCTACACCACGGTTTCCCACGTGGTGAACAAGACCCGTCCGGTCAGTGAAGAAGTACGGGTCAAGGTCGAGGCGGCGATCAAGACCCTCGACTACGTGCCGAGTGCCGTGGCCCGGTCTCTCAAGGCCAAGACCACGGCAACCATCGGCCTGCTGGTGCCCAACAGCCTCAACCCGTACTTCGCCGAGTTGGCGCGGGGTATCGAGGATTACTGTGAGCGCAATGGTTACTGCGTGATCCTGTGCAATTCGGATGACAACCCGGACAAGCAGCGCAGCTACCTGCGGGTATTGCTGGAGAAACGCATCGACGGGCTGATCGTCGCCTCGGCCGGTGGCGATATCGGGCTGGCCCAGGGCCTGGCGAACGTGCGCACGCCGATGGTGATCGTCGACCGCGGGCTTGACGGCGTCGATGCGGACCTGGTGCGCATCGACCACGAGTACGGCGCCTACCTGGCGACAAGGCATTTGCTGGAGTTGGGCCATCGGGATATCGCCACCATCAGCGGCCCGGCCATCACCAGCGTGGCGCAGATGCGCCTGGCCGGGTTTTGCCGGGCCCTTGCAGAGGCCGGCATCAGTGTTGCACCCGAGCGCATGCTCGAAAGCGATTTCACCAGCACCGGCGGTTACAGCGCCGCCGCGACGCTGCTGGAGCAGAATCCGCCCAGCGCGATTTTCGCCGCCAACGACATGATCGGCATCGGCGTACTGCGTGCCGCCGCCGAACGCAATATCCGCGTGCCCACGGACCTTTCGGTGATCGGCTTCGACGACATCCAGATCAGTCGTTATGTCTATCCGGCATTGACCACCGTGGGGCAATCGATCCTGCAGTTGGGCGAAATGGCGGCCGGGGTGTTGCTGCGCCGGATCGCCACGCCCTCACTGGCGACCGAACAACGGATCGTCACCCCCAGCATCGTCATGCGCGAATCGACCGCGCCATTGGTCGGGGTGTTTGCCCAATTCCGCTAAACCAAAAGCACCGTTAAACCAAAGGCACCGCTGAATCCAAAGCAGCGCTGAAACCGTCTTGATGAGTAGCAACGCAATGTCAGCAAAAGTAGTGGTAGTCGGCAGCTTGAACATGGACCTGGTGACCCGGGCGCCACGCTTGCCCCGTGGTGGAGAAACACTGATCGGCCAGTCGTTTTCGACGGTGTGTGGCGGCAAGGGGGCGAACCAGGCGGTGGCGGCTGCGCGCCTCGGTGCTCAGGTGTCGATGGTCGGCTGCGTGGGCAGCGATGCCTATGGCCAGGTGTTACGCCAGGCGTTGCTGGACGAAGGCATCGATTGCCGGGCTGTCAGTGTCGTGGACGGTACCAGTGGCGTGGCGTTGATCGTGGTCGACGACAACAGCCAGAACGCCATCGTGATTGTCGCCGGGGCCAACGGCGCACTGACGCCAGCGGTGCTCGGCTGTTTTGACGCGGTGCTGCAGGAGGCGGACGTGATCATCTGTCAGCTGGAGATGCCCGATGCCACGGTCGGCCATGCGCTCAAGCGTGCCCGTGAGCTGGGCAAGATCGTGATCCTCAACCCTGCGCCGGCCAGTCAACCGTTGCCGGCGGATTGGTATGCGTCCATCGACTACCTGATCCCCAACGAAAGCGAAGCGGCGGCGCTCAGCGGTTTACCAGTGGACTCTTTGCCATCGGCGCAGATCGCGGCCACTCGCCTGATCGAGATGGGCGCCGGCAAGGTCATCATCACCCTTGGCGCCCAGGGCTCGTTGTTTGCCGATGGCAAAGGTTTCGAACATTTTCCGGCGCCGAGCGTGAAGGCGCTCGACACCACAGCGGCGGGCGATACCTTTGTTGGCGGCTTCGCCGCAGCGCTCGTAGCCGGCCAGAGCGAAGCCCAGGCGATCCGTTTCGGGCAGCTCGCCGCCGCGTTGTCGGTCACCCGGGCTGGCGCGCAACCCTCGATTCCCACCTTGGCTGATGTGCAGGCGTTTGAAGCACCATGAAAAAGACCCCTTTGCTCAATGTCGCGCTGTCGCGGCTGATTGCCTCCCTGGGGCATGGCGACACGGTGGTGATCGGCGATGCGGGACTGCCGGTGCCGCCCGGTGTCGAACTGATCGATCTGGCCCTGACCCAGGGCATACCGGATTTCGTCAGCACCTTGAAAGTCGTGCTCAGTGAGATGCAGGTCGAAAGCCATGTGCTGGCACAGGAGATCCTCGTCAGGCAACCACCGGCACTGGCGGCCCTGAACGCGCTGGATGCCGAAGGTGCGCTGGGGCGGCGCGAACTGCTCAGTCATGAGCAGTTCAAGGTCCTCAGTCGACAGGCGCGGGCGATCGTGCGCACCGGCGAGTGCCAGCCTTACTGCAATATCATACTGGTTGCCGGAGTGACGTTTTGATCAACACCACCGGCGCCCAGTCGCCACAACCAATCGACCTGATCATCGACACCGATCCCGGTGCCGACGACGTGATTGCCTTGCTGTTTGCCCTGGCATCGCCGCAAGCATTGAGCGTCCGTGCATTGACCACCGTCGCCGGCAACGTGCGCCTGGACAAAACCTCGCGCAATGCACGGCTTGCCCTTGAGTGGGCCGGGTGCGAAGAGGTGCCGGTGTACGCCGGAGCGCCGAAGCCGCTGATGCGCACGCCGATCTATGCCGAGCACGTCCATGGCGAGGAAGGTTTGCCGGGCGTCGCGGTGTATGAGCCCAAGCAAGGCCTGGCCGAGGGCAGTGCCATCGATTTCCTGATCGACACCTTGTTGGCCGCCAGGCCCCACAGCATGACCATCGCCATGCTGGGCCCGCAGACCAACCTGGCCCTGGCGCTGATGCGCGAGCCGGCCATCGTTCGGGGTATCAAGGAAGTGGTGATCATGGGCGGTGCGCACTTCAACGGCGGCAACATTACGCCGGTGGCGGAATTCAACCTGTTCGCCGATCCGCACGCTGCCGAGGTGGTGCTCAAGAGTGGCGTGAAGCTGGTCTACCTGCCGCTGGACGTGACCCACAAGATCCTCACCAGTGATGCGCGCCTGGAGCGCATTGCGGCGTTGAACAACAAGGCCGGCAAGCTGGTGGGCGATATCCTGAAGGAGTGCATCGGCGGCGATATGGCGCGGTATGGCATCCCTGGTGGCCCGGTGCATGACGCCACGGTCATCGCCTATTTGCTCAAGCCGGATTTGTTCAGTGGCCGCTCGGTCAACCTGGTGGTCGACAGCCGCGAAGGCCCAACGTTCGGCCAGACCATCGTCGACTGGTATGACAGCCTCCAGGCGCCGAAAAACGCTTTCTGGGTGGAAAGCGCAGACGCCCAGGGCTTCTTCGATCTATTGACCGAGCGCCTGGCGCGTCTGAAATAAGTCTTGAGCCTTGGGGGTTACTCGCGCTGCGAATGCCCGGCGCCGTGGTTGTTCGAGTGTTTTTCGAAGATCTGGTCGATGAAGGTCCGTGCCGCTTCGGTGCCCAAGTCCTTGACCAACAGGTCTATGCCGATGATGGCCAGCTCTTCCGGGCTGCCAGGGCTGTAAGAGATGTGGCCCTCTGGCCACTTGATCCTGATGTCGGCTTCGATACTGACGGTGTGCATGGTTGGGCTCGGGAGTCAGGGTAATTGTGAGTGTCGAGTTAATCATTTTATGGCGCTTTTGGCACTGCGACTTAGGCATGGGCGCAGGGCTATGCGACACTTGGTCTTAAACGGCATTACAAGGACTGCGCTGTGCAGATCGATTTGAACACGCCTGACGGCTTGACCCTTGAAGCGGTACGGCAAATGTTGGCAGCCGCCAGCGACGATGAACACACCCAACTGCGGGTGACCAAGGGCGGTATCGCCTATATTTCATCGGGGGTCGTGGGTGGCAGCGATATCGACGGCCTGCTGTTTCGCCTGGAAACCTGGGCCAAAGGCTCCGGTTATGTCGGGCGGGTGGCGGCGAGTGACGAAGTCTGGGTCATGCAGATCTACAACGCGTTGAAGCAGAACTGGCCAAAACCGGCGTTTGACTACATCGACGTGTACTGAAGGCTGTTCATATCCAGTCACGATTGAAAGATGAAGGGCAGGGCGCAGCTCAGGCAAACTTGCCGTTTGTCCGTTGTGAAGGGCAGGGTGCCGGGCTCCCCGTGAAACCAAACGCCAGATTGGCGGTCGCAAGAATTCAGCTAAATCATCGAAATAAATAAGGAGGCGTCATGCCTTGGAAGCTCGCGTCATTGGGTACTGTGCTGGCTGCTGCCATGCTGGCTGGTTGCAGCACGGCCACCACCGAGCCGACTGACCCAGCCACTACCACGGAGTCAGGTCATAGTCGTTGCGAGGCCAAGGCGGCCGAATTCGCCATCGGCAAACAGGCATCGCCGCAACTGCTGGAGCAGGCGCGCACCCGTGCAGGCGCACAGAACGCACGGTTCCTGCAGCCTAACGACATGGTCACGCTGGAGTACCGCTCCGATCGCCTGAACCTCAACACCGATGCCAATCGGGTGGTCACCCGCGTCAACTGCGGCTGATCGTCAGGCTTTTGAATCGCCCATAAAAAACCCCGTCACATGGACGGGGTTTTTTTAGTGCGCCTGGAAATTACTCTGGGCGAACTTGAGCAGCTTGCATACCCTTTTGGCCTTTCTCAGCCACGAAGGAAACAGTCTGGCCTTCTTTCAGGCTTTTGAAACCGTCGCTTTCGATAGCTTTGAAGTGTACGAACAGGTCGTCACCGCCACCTTGAGGAGTGATGAAGCCGAAGCCTTTTTCATCGTTGAACCATTTAACGGTGCCGGTTTGGCGATTAGACATGGTGTATCTCCAAGAAACATATATTTTCAGTAGTACTGTGCTGCTCAGGCCAACTGGGCACACCCGAGTATCATAGTCGAAATGTTCGCTTTGGGAGCCCCCCACAGCGGTTGTTTGCCCTACAGTCGCACATTCTTTGTTGGCTGATGTGGCTGAAAGCCCCGTATTTAAAGGCTTTCAGCGCAAAGTAAACGCTATAAAAAAAGCTGTAAAACCTGAATAAAATGTACGAAAGGGCCAGATTGAGCGGCTTTTTACCGGCAAATCATGGCCTGAAAGCACGGGTGAGGGGTCATTTAGCCTCTTTGCTGGTGGCCTTGCAGGCTGCAATCTTGCCCAGGGCCGCTTTCTTCAATTCATCACTGGCAGTGTTGTTCATCAAGGCCTGGATATCGCTGGCCGGGTACGACTTGATCGCATCGGCGCCACAGGCGCAGTGGGATTTCGCCGCTGGCGTGCCGATCTTCTCCGCGGCCGCAGGCACGCACTGCGCCATGTATTTCTCCCGTTCGCCCTTGGGCCATTCTGCATGGGCTGCCAGGGGCAGCATTAGAACGACGGGGGCGATGACGGCGAACAAACGATTCAGACGCATGCTGGGATGCTCCTTGTGGGTCAATGTCTTGTTATCTGAGGGGTAAAGCGCGGTTCAAGTTCAGCACTCTGGCATAAAACAGCGGATTTGCCCCGCCAGAAAACCTCTTCACCGCCACGACCGTTCATCTGTGCTAGCATGCCTGGCTCGGGCGTTCGCAGGCGCCGGTCGACCTTCAGTCCCGGCCGCGGCAGATGCCCGATTAACCCTGATTTGAATCCCAGTCACTCTGGTTCGATTTTCCGGTTGGCCGCAAGGCTCCTGCCGCTGTAAGGCAGGCGTTCGTCATTGAATGGCCTGGATCGGATCTTGTACTGGCTCATCCCAACCCACGTGACCTTTGGTAGGGGTCACCACTAGGAGAGGAGGCGCCATGCCAACTATTACTCTTCCCGACGGCAGTCAACGTTCATTCGATCACCCGGTTTCCGTAGCCGAGGTCGCCGCATCCATCGGTGCCGGCCTGGCCAAGGCCACCGTAGCGGGCAAGGTCGATGGCAAGCTGGTCGACGCCAGCGACACCATCAGCAGCGACGCCACGCTGCAAATCATTACGCCAAAGGATGAAGAGGGGCTGGAGATCATTCGCCACTCTTGCGCCCACCTGGTCGGTCATGCGGTCAAGCAGCTGTACCCGACGGCCAAGATGGTCATCGGGCCGGTCATTGACGAAGGCTTCTACTACGACATCGCCTTCGAACGTCCCTTCACCCCGGACGACCTGGCCGCCATCGAGCAGCGCATGCAGCAGCTGATCGAAAAAGATTACGACGTGATCAAGAAAGTCACTCCGCGCGCCGAAGTGATCGAAGTGTTCAAGGCTCGCGGCGAAGACTACAAGCTGCGCCTGGTCGAGGACATGCCGAACGAACAGGCCATGGGCCTGTACTATCACGAAGAATACGTCGACATGTGCCGCGGTCCGCACGTGCCGAACACCCGCTTCCTGAAATCCTTCAAGCTGACCAAGTTGTCCGGCGCCTACTGGCGTGGCGATGCCAAGAACGAGCAGTTGCAGCGCGTCTACGGCACCGCTTGGGCTGACAAGAAGCAGCTGGCGGCTTATATCCAGCGCATCGAAGAAGCCGAAAAGCGCGATCACCGCAAGATCGGCAAGCGCCTGGGCCTGTTCCATACCCAGGAAGAATCGCCGGGCATGGTGTTCTGGCACCCGAACGGCTGGACCCTGTACCAGGTGCTCGAGCAGTACATGCGCAAGGTTCAGCGCGACAACGGTTACCTTGAGATCAAGACGCCGCAAGTCGTTGACCGCAGCCTGTGGGAGAAATCCGGGCACTGGGCCAACTACGCCGACAACATGTTTACCACCCAGTCGGAAAACCGCGACTACGCCATCAAGCCAATGAACTGCCCTTGCCACGTGCAGGTGTTCAACCAGGGCCTGAAAAGCTACCGCGAGCTGCCGATGCGTTTGGCCGAGTTCGGTGCCTGCCACCGTAACGAGCCGTCGGGTGCGCTGCACGGCATCATGCGCGTGCGTGCGTTCACTCAGGACGACGCCCACATCTTCTGCACCGAAGAGCAGATGCAGGCCGAATCCGCGGCATTCATCAAGCTGACCATGGACGTCTACGCCGATTTCGGCTTTAAAGATGTCGAGATGAAGCTGTCCACTCGTCCGGAAAAACGCGTGGGTTCCGACGAGTTGTGGGATCGCGCTGAAGCCGCATTGGCTGCAGCCCTTGATAGTGCTGGCCTGCCGTACGATCTGCAGCCGGGTGAGGGGGCGTTCTACGGTCCGAAGATTGAATTCTCGCTGAAAGATTGCCTTGGCCGTGTCTGGCAGTGTGGTACCCTGCAGCTCGATTTTAACCTGCCTGTCCGTCTGGGTGCCGAATTCGTCTCCGAAGACAACAGCCGCAAGCATCCGGTGATGTTGCACCGGGCGATCCTGGGCTCCTTCGAACGTTTCGTCGGAATCCTGATCGAGCACTACGAGGGTGCATTCCCTGCGTGGCTGGCTCCGACCCAGGCAGTGATCATGAATATCACTGACAAGCAGGCGGATTTTGCCGCCGAAGTGGAAAAAACTCTCAACGAAAGCGGGTTTCGTGCCAAGTCTGACTTGAGAAATGAAAAGATCGGCTTTAAAATCCGCGAGCATACCTTGCTCAAGGTTCCTTATCTCTTGGTTATCGGAGATCGGGAAGTCGAGATGCAGACTGTCGCTGTGCGTACTCGTGAAGGTGCTGACCTGGGCTCGATGCCCGTCGCCCAGTTCGCTGAGTTCCTCGCGCAAGCGGTTTCCCGGCGTGGTCGCCAAGATTCGGAGTAATTATTATTAAGCGTGAAATGAGACAAGATAAACGAACTGCACCGAAAGCCCCGATCAACGAGAATATCTCGGCACGCGAGGTTCGGTTAATTGGGGCTGAAGGTGAACAGCTCGGGATTGTGTCAATTGAAGACGCGCTTCTTAAGGCTGAAGAGGCCAAGCTGGATCTGGTGGAGATTTCCGCCGATGCAGTACCACCTGTTTGCAAACTGATGGACTACGGCAAATCGATCTTCGAGAAGAAGAAGCAGATTGCTGCGGCCAAGAAAAACCAGAAGCAGATTCAGGTTAAAGAAATCAAGTTTCGTCCAGGGACGGAGGAAGGGGATTACCAGGTAAAACTGCGCAACCTGGTACGTTTCCTGAGTGACGGGGACAGGGCCAAGGTATCCTTGCGATTCCGCGGCCGTGAGATGGCCCACCAGGAGCTGGGGATGGAACTCCTCAAGCGAGTTGAAGGTGACTTGCTCGAGTACGGTTCGGTCGAACAGCATCCTAAGATGGAAGGACGCCAGCTGATCATGGTCATCGCCCCGAAAAAGAAGAAGTAATCAACAGGGCACGGCAGGCCTTCTGATTATGTTTATCAACTGAATGCGGAGTATCCGAACATGCCAAAAATGAAGACCAAAAGTGGTGCTGCTAAGCGGTTTCTGAAAACTGCTAACGGTATCAAGCACAAGCACGCTTTCAAGAGCCACATCCTGACCAAAATGTCGACCAAGCGTAAGCGTCAACTGCGCGGTAGCAGCTTGCTGCATCCGTCTGACGTGGCAAAAGTCGAGCGCATGCTGCGCCTTCGTTAATTTTAGTCAAGAATAGAGGAAGTAACTCATGGCTCGTGTAAAGCGTGGCGTCATTGCCCGTAAACGTCACAAAAAAATTCTGAAACTTGCTAAAGGCTACTACGGCGCTCGCTCGCGCGTATTCCGTGTTGCCAAGCAAGCGGTAATCAAGGCAGGCCAATACGCCTACCGTGACCGTCGTCAGAAAAAACGTCAGTTCCGCGCTCTGTGGATCGCTCGTATCAACGCTGGTGCTCGTATCAACGGTCTGTCCTACAGCCGTTTCATCGCCGGTCTGAAAAAAGCGTCCATCGAGATCGACCGTAAGGTTCTGGCTGATCTGGCAGTGAACGAAAAAGCGGCGTTTGCTGCGATTGTCGAGAAAGCTAAAGCCACCTTGGCTTAAGTACCCCCGACAGTCACCCGGCCTCACCTCTGTGGGGCCAGGTGTTAAACGTCATAAATAGGGGAAGAGCCTTCAAGCTCTTCCCCTATTTTGTATCTGGAGTCTGTACATGGAAAACCTGGATGCGCTCGTCTCTCAAGCACTAGAGGCTGTGCAAAGCGCTGAAGATATCAATGCCCTGGAGCAAATCCGGGTTCACTACCTTGGCAAGAAGGGCGAATTGACTCAGGTGATGAAGACCCTGGGGAATTTGCCGGCAGAAGAGCGTCCGCAAGTCGGCGCCCTGATCAACGTTGCCAAGGAGCGTGTCACAGAGGTTCTCAATGCCCGCAAGGCACTGTTTGAAGAGGCCGACCTGGCCGCCAAACTGTCTGCCGAGTCCATTGACGTGACCCTGCCTGGCCGTGGCCAGACCTCGGGTGGTCTGCATCCGGTTACTCGCACTCTGGAACGAATCGAACAGTTCTTCACCCACATTGGCTACGGCATTGCCGAAGGCCCTGAGGTCGAAGACGACTACCACAACTTCGAAGCGCTCAACATCCCAGGCCATCACCCGGCCCGGTCGATGCATGACACCTTCTATTTCAACGCCAACATGTTGCTGCGCACCCATACCTCGCCGGTACAGGTCCGCACCATGGAGTCGAAACAGCCGCCGATCCGCATCGTCTGCCCGGGCCGTGTGTACCGTAGCGACTCGGATATCACCCACTCGCCGATGTTCCACCAGGTCGAAGGCCTGCTGGTCGATCGCGACATCAATTTCGCCGACCTCAAGGGCACCATCGAAGAATTCCTGCGGGTGTTCTTCGAAAAGGAACTGGCCGTGCGTTTCCGTCCTTCCTACTTCCCGTTCACCGAGCCATCGGCCGAAGTCGACATGGAATGCGTGATGTGCAGCGGTAAAGGCTGCCGCGTCTGCAAGCAAACTGGCTGGCTGGAGGTGATGGGCTGCGGCATGGTTCACCCGAACGTGCTGCGCATGTCCGGGATCGATCCGGAAGAGTTTTCGGGCTTCGCCTTCGGCATGGGCGTCGAGCGTCTGGCCATGCTGCGTTACGGCGTGAACGACTTGCGTCTGTTCTTCGACAACGACTTGCGGTTCCTCGCGCAATTTCGCTAGTCGTAACGAATTCTTAGGAGAGCAGGATGAAATTCAGTGAACAATGGCTGCGTGGCTGGGTAAGCCCGCAGGTAAGTCGCGACGAGCTGGTTGCCCGTCTGTCGATGGCCGGTCTTGAGGTCGATAGCGTTACGCCGGCCGCCGGTGAATTCAGTGGCGTCATCGTGGGCGAGGTGCTGAGCACCGAACAGCACCCGGACGCCGACAAGCTGCGCGTTTGCCAGGTCAGCAATGGCTCGGAGACTTTCCAGGTGGTTTGCGGTGCGCCAAACGTGCGCCCCGGCCTGAAGATCCCGTTCGCCACCATCGGTGCCGAGCTGCCGGGCGACTTCAAGATCAAGAAAGCCAAGCTGCGGGGCGTCGAGTCCAACGGCATGCTGTGCTCGCAAGCCGAGCTGCAAGTGGGCGAAGGCAACGACGGCCTGATGGAATTGCCGGCCGATGCGCCGGTCGGTCAGGACATTCGTGAATACCTGAAACTGGACGATGCCAGCATCGAGGTCGACCTGACCCCGAACCGTGGTGACTGCCTGTCCCTGGCCGGCCTGGCCCGTGAAGTCGGTGCGCTGTACGCCGCTGAAGTCACCCGTCCGGTGGTGCCTGCCGTACCTGCGGTGCACGACGAAGTGCGTTCGATCGAAGTCCTGGCGCCGGCGGCCTGCCCGCGTTACCTGGGCCGTGTGATTCGCAACGTCGACCTGACCAAGCCAACGCCGCTGTGGATGGTTGAGCGTCTACGTCGTGGCGACGTGCGCAGCATCGACGCGGCCGTCGACATCACCAACTACGTGATGCTGGAACTGGGTCAACCGCTGCATGCCTTCGATCTCGCCGAAATCAATGGTGGCATCCGTGTGCGCATGGCCGAAGAAGGCGAAAAGCTGGTACTGCTCGACGGTCAGGAAGTCAGCTTGCGTAGCGATACGCTGGTGATCGCCGACCACACCCGCGCCCTGGCAATCGCCGGCGTCATGGGTGGCGAACACAGCGGTGTCAACACCGCGACCACCCGCGACATCTTCCTCGAAAGCGCGTTCTTCGATCAGATCGCTGTCGCTGGCAAAGCCCGTTCCTATGGCCTGCACACCGATGCCTCACACCGCTACGAGCGTGGCGTGGACTGGCAACTGGCCCGTGAAGCCATGGAGCGCGCCACAGGCCTGCTGCTGGAAATCACCGGTGGTGAAGCCGGCCCGGTCATCGAGACCGTCAGCGAACAACACCTGCCGAAGATTGCCCCGGTCACCCTGCGTGCCCAGCGCATCACCCAGATGCTGGGCATGGAAATGGATTCGGCCGAAGTTGAGCGCCTGCTCAACGCTTTGGGCCTGACCGTTTCTGCCGATGGGGCAGGGCAGTGGCGCGTGGAAGTGCCAAGCCATCGCTTCGATATCAGCCTGGAAGTCGACCTGATCGAAGAACTGGCTCGCCTGTATGGCTACAACCGCCTGCCGGTTCGTTACCCGCAAGCGCGCCTCGCGCCGCAAGCCAAGGCTGAAGCCCGTAGCGAACTGCCTGAACTGCGTCGACTGCTGGTCGCCCGTGGTTACCAGGAAGCGATCACCTACAGTTTCATCGATCCAAAACAGTTCGAGCTGTTCAATCCAGGTGTCGAGCCGCTGTTGCTGGCTAACCCGATTTCGAACGACATGGCTGCCATGCGTTCGTCCCTGTGGCCAGGCCTGGTCAAGGCGCTTCAGCACAACCTGAACCGTCAGCAGGATCGCGTCCGCCTGTTCGAAAGCGGCCTGCGTTTCGTCGGCCAGCTGGAAGGCCTGAAACAAGAGCCGATGCTGGCCGGTGTCGTGTGCGGCAGCCGTCTGCCGGAAGGCTGGGCACAAGGTCGCGACACGGTCGACTTCTTCGACGTCAAGGCTGACGTGGAAGCGGTGCTGGGCTTTGCCGGGGCGCTGGATGCCTTTAGTTTCGTGCCGGGCAAACACCCTGCGTTGCACCCGGGTCAGACCGCGCGCATCGAGCGTGAAGGTCGTCTGGTCGGTTTCGTCGGCGCCATCCACCCGGAACTGTCGAAAACCCTGGGTCTGGACCGTCCAGTCTTCGTTTTCGAACTGGTCCTGGCGGAAGTGGCCTCGGGTAAAATGCCTAAATTCCACGAGTTGTCGCGCTTTCCTGAAGTGCGTCGTGACCTTGCATTGATTGCACACAAAGATGTTGCCGCCGCGGCAGTACTGGACGTAATCCGTGAAAATGCAGGCGAATGGCTGACAGACCTCAGGCTATTTGACGTGTATCAGGGTAAAGGCATTGATCCTGATAGAAAAAGCCTTGCAGTTGGCTTGACCTGGCAGCATCCATCGCGCACTCTTAATGACGATGAGGTGAATTCCACGACGCAAAACATCCTCACCTCGCTCGAACAAAGGTTGGACGCCACGTTAAGGAAGTGACGTATGGGGGCTTTGACGAAAGCTGAGATGGCGGAACGTCTGTATGAAGAGCTGGGCCTGAACAAGCGGGAAGCCAAGGAATTGGTCGAACTGTTTTTCGAGGAAATCAGGCACGCTCTTGAAGACAACGAGCAGGTCAAATTGTCCGGTTTCGGCAATTTCGACCTTCGGGACAAACGCCAGCGGCCTGGCCGCAACCCGAAAACGGGGGAAGAAATCCCGATCACGGCTCGCCGTGTGGTCACCTTTCGTCCAGGGCAGAAGTTGAAGGCCCGAGTTGAGGCATATGCTGGAACCAAGTCATAACGACGAGTTACCGGTTATCCCGGGCAAACGCTACTTCACCATTGGTGAAGTCAGCGAGCTGTGTGCGGTAAAACCACACGTGCTGCGCTACTGGGAGCAGGAGTTTCCTCAGCTCAACCCCGTCAAACGCCGCGGAAACCGCCGGTATTATCAGCGCCAGGACGTGCTGATGATCCGGCAGATCCGGGCGCTGCTATACGATCAGGGTTTCACCATCGGCGGCGCACGCCTGCGCCTGTCCGGCGATGAAGCCAAAGATGACACCACCCAGTACAAACAGATGATCCGGCAGATGATTGCCGAGCTCGAAGACGTCCTGGTTGTCCTCAAGAAATAAATTTCTGCTTTTAAATACTTCCAGTTTTCAAAAGCTTGCGATATATTCTTGAGCGTTCCTCGAGATGAGGAACAAGTAACACGCCTAGTCGGGGCGTAGCGCAGTCCGGTAGCGCACTAGCATGGGGTGCTAGGGGTCGAGTGTTCGAATCACTCCGTCCCGACCATATAATTCAAGGGGTTGCGAGATTTTATCTCGCGACCCCTTTTTATTTTACGGCGTTTTTACCCCTACAAAACGACTGGCTTTCAGTGGAGTCCTCACTGCGTTCGCGTGAATTGATGCCTTATCTGGCAGTCGTCTCATGAACAAGGCTGGAGAAAATTTACGCTATTTAGCCGTACCGGCGATGGATATGCTGCATGCATGGATGATCGCCCAGCGTCATCTGACGCCCGGAGGCACGGCCATCAATAAGGCGCTCAATTACAGCCTGAAACGGTGGGCAGCGCTGTCACACTACCTCAATGGCGGGGCCGGCCCAATTGACAACAATTGGGCCAAGAACCAGATCCGCCCTTGGGTTCTTGGACATAAAACTGGCTCTTCGCAGTTCGTTTTGCAGCGGTAAACGCGCGGCCCTGATCATAAATATGATCCAGTTTGCGCGGCTGAATGGTTATGATCCGTATGCCTCTGAAGGATGTTCTCACACACCTACCATCGCAGCGGGCGAGTGAAATCGATCAGTTACTGCCGCATAACTGGCACCCGGTTTAGTTAAGCAAGGCGTGATGGCCGGACGCATACGTAATAACGCCAGAACAGTAATGCATAGACGATGTCACCCGATGCCGCTACTGGCAATGGCCAGGGGATGCTGCCCGCCAGCCAGTGACCATAAACCACCACAACAAACAGTACTTTCAGGATTATCCCGAGCAGGATATAGGGACGATACTGCAGCGGATCGCGAGCGATCATCCAATAGGCCCAGCCGAATATGATAACCAGGCACGTGGTGAGTTGAATGAAGAGGGTTGAGGTAGGGGTAATTTGCAGCCCCAACAGTGCAGCTACGGGGTGTAGGGCTACGAGTAATGGAAGACCTGCGAATACGTTGAAGCAGGCGGCAGAAATAAACAGCTTGCGTGTATAACTGTCGGTCATGGAGTTATTCCTGAGAGGTGTTGACGCCTCGCACCATGCAGAGACATCTTGTAACTTTTAGGTCTCAGCCAAGCAGCTTGAGTAATGCCGGATAGCTATTGGGGAACAGCCTGCTTATCCAGAACAAGGTGCTCGACTTGTTCCCTGTAATGATGCGTTTGGTTCCTTTGCGCAGCCCCTTGATGATGTCGCCGGCACAATCTGCCGCTGGCGTCAGTAGCATTTTGTCGGCAAGCGCTTTGAACTTTTCTTCTGTACTACCGGCAGCTTTACAGCGTCGTCCGGCCTTTTCAATATTGGTTTTGATTCCGCCAGGGTGCACACACACGGCGCGCACGCCGCTGCCCTCAAGTTCCGACCATAGTGCTTCGGTCAGACCACGTACGGCGAACTTCGACATGTTGTAAGCGCTTTGCATCGGGAAACCTACCAGGCCAAATACGCTGGAAATGTTGACGATGCAGCCTTCCCGCTGGGCCTGCATCATCGGCAGGAACGCTTTGGTACCGTACAGTACGCCCCACAGGTTGATACCGAGTTGCCACTCGTACTCATCGATTGAGGTGTTGGCAACTGTCCCGATGACTGCGGCACCTGCGTTATTGATGACGAAGTGCGCCGTGCCAAAATCTCGCTTTACCTCGTCGGCATGGGCCTGGAAGGCGTCCCAGGACGATACGTCCAGGAGGTAACCTTTCGCTTTGCTGGCGTCAGGCAATAGCTTCATGGTTTTGTCGAGACCAACCTGGTTGATGTCCGACAGGGCGACATGCGCGCCAGCTTCCACCATCTGGATAGCCAACTCCCGACCAATGCCTGATCCTGCGCCGGTGATGACAACTACTTTGTTTTGGAACATGTTTTTTATCCTTCTTGTTTTGATTGGTTTGGCCACTACAAATTTTTCTGACAAGAACTATTTGCTGAGAATGTGGATCGCGACGGCTGCCTCCTCAATACCCTGCAAACCGCCGCCGTTCTCCTGGATTGCATGGCGTGCGCCATATACCTGGCGTGCGCCAGCCTCTCCGCGCAGTTGGGTCACAAGTTCGTAGAGTTGTCCGATCCCGGTAGCGCCGAGTGGATGGCCTTTGGATTCCAGGCCACCTGAGGTATTGACCGGGATGCGCCCGCCCAGCGTGAATTCGCCACGTTCAGCCGCAGGTCCGCCCTGACCGAACGGGACCAGGCCCAGGTTTTCGACCTGAATGATTTCGCCCATCGCCGAGGCGTCATGGACTTCGGCGACATGCATGTCTTGCGGCCCGAGGCCCGCCTGTTCATAGGCCAGGTTAGCTGCCAGGTGACCGACGCTCAGTTCCGGCTGATCGAGCCGGCGATGGCTGAAGCTACGGATGACGCTGGCCGCTATCTTGATGCAGCGGCTTCTGTCGGCACCGATGCGTGCGAGTCCTTCCTCGGTGCACAGGATGGCTGCTGCTGCGCCGTCCGACAGCGGCGCGCACATTGGCAGGGTGAGCGGGTAGGTGATCGGAGGGGCGGCAAGGATTTCGTCGATACCGAAGGCTGTGCGAAATTGCGAGTAGGGGTTGTGGACCGAGTGAGTGTGGTTTTTTGCCGAGACGGCTGCGATCTGCCGCTGCGTGGTGCCATAGGTTTTCATATGCTGGCGGCATAATGCGGCATAGATGGCCATGAACTTACTGTAAGGCTTGTCCGATTCCGACCCGGCGGGCGGCACCACACCTTCGCCCATTTTTATTAGCGTCTGATAATTCTCTTCGGCGCGAGATACGTCCCAACCAGCCTCGAACAGCGAGAGGGCCTTCAGTTTATCCGGGATGTTCATCTTTTCCGCACCCAACGCCAGCGCGATACTGGCTGTACCGGCCTTGAGACTTTGCACGGCCAAATTGAAGGCTGAGCTACCCGAAGCGCAGGCATTCTCGATGTTATAGATAGGAATGCCTTCAATACCGATCTTGCTGAACACGACCTGACCTGGGATCGAGAGCTGACCTTGCAATGGGCCATTGGTCATGCCGGCATAAAACGCGATATCGAGATCGGCGGCAGTGCAGTGGGCGTCCTTCAATGCGCCCTGGAAAGCCTCACGTGCCAAGTCGTCGAGGCTGCGTTCGATGTGGCGACCGAAGACGGTCATGGCGATGCCGGCGATATAGATATTGCTCATTGAAAATTCCTTATATTCAGTGGGTCCGTGTCCAGTTCGCACCCCACGGCGTGGTTGACGTTGGGTGCGCCTGGGCAGCGGCTTACTGAAGTTGCTGGTCGTTACCAGGTTCAGTCAGGCGTATCTCGGCCACGTGCAGACCGAGGTTGAGATCGACCTCGATTTTTTCCCGTCAGATCTTCCGAGCTGATTTTTCCCAATAAGGCTGGCGCAGATCTTTCTTCAGCACCTTGCCCACCGGACTACGTGGCAGGCTGGTAGTGAAGTCGATAGACTTCGGTGCCATCACGCTGCCCAGCCTGGCTTTGCACAGCTCGATAAGCTCCTGCTCGGTGGTTTCCTGGCCTGGGTTTAGCTCGACGACGGCCTTGACGGCCTCACCCCATTTCTCATCGGGCACGCCGATCACGGCGCAGTCCTGAACGGCCGGATGTCCCCACAGCACTTGCTCGACCTGGCTGGGATAGACGTTGAAGCCGCCGGAAATAATCATGTCTTTCTTGCGATCGGTGAGGTGCAGATAGCCTTCGGCATCGATATGGCCGATGTCACCGGTATGCAGCCAACCGTCGACGATGGTCTCGGCGGTTTTCTCCGGCTGCTTGTAGTAACCCTTCATGATCAGGTCGCCGCGCACGCATATTTCACCGGTTTCACCGCGCGGCAGGATCTGGTGGGTGTCGCTCATCACTTCGACGCGGACCAGCGGGTTAGGGCGGCCGACCGAGGACAGGCGTTCGTCGTCGGCGAATTGGTCACCCACCAGATGCTCGTCAGGACGAAAGTTGGCGATGCTGGCTGGTGCTTCGGTCTGACCATAGCCGCCGGTCATGACCGGGCCGAAAATCTCGATAGCTTTCTTCAGCTTGTCTACCGACATGGGAGCCGCGCCGTACATCAGGTACTTCACCGAGGAGAAGTCCAGCTTCTCGATACCGGGAATTTCCAACAGCCTGTAGATCACCGTTGGCGGCAGAAAGAGCTCGCTGACCCTGTGCTGTGCAATGGCGTTCAACATCAATGCTGGATCGGGTTTGGTAATGACCACTACCGTGCCACCTTGCGCCGTGCAGGGTACGGACAACAGGCCGGCAGTGTGGGTCATCGGTGCGGCGGCCATATTCACCGGCTTTTCACCATTGCGATAAGCACAGGTCAGCATGAAGTGGGCGATGAACGTCTGCACGCTGCGGTGGGTGTTCATCACACCCTTTGGCGTGCCCGTTGTGCCACCAGTGGGTGAGACCGCCACCACGTCGTCCATGTCATGGGCGACTTCGGGACGGCTTGCCGGCTGACCGGCGCTCCATAGCTCCAACGAAGGTGCATCGACAGCGTCGGCATCGATGCAGATCCAGTGTTTGATCTTCGGCAACCCGGGCCGCAGCTCGGCGATGATTTGCGCGAAATCGTTCTGGTAGAACATCACCTCGCAGTCGAATGCGTCGAGGATGTAGTGATTCTCTTCGCTGGAGTTGCGCGCGTTGACTGGAATCCAGGTCATGTTGGCGCGCCATAGACCCAGTGTGCAGGCCCAGGCGGTGACGTCGTTACCTGACCAGACGGCACCCTTGGTTTCCTTCGGCAAGCCCAGTGCGAGCAGCTTGTTGGCTATGCGACACGAGAGCTCGCCGATTTCGTTGAAGGTGTAAGAGCGCTCGCCCTGGATGTAGGCGACCCCGGCAGGGTTGATGCCCCAGCCGCGATCGTAAAAGTCGATGATGGCCATAAGTGGTTCCTGTGCCGGTAATCAGAGTTTGGTAACGGTGGCACGGGCCAGGCCGCGTTCTTCCAGGAAGCCGAGCAGATAGCGGTGTCCAAAAGCCTTGGAACCGGAAGCGAAGCCGACCTTGTTGGTGTCGTTGTCGAGCAGCCTGATCGCGGCTGCGGCCTGTAGGGCACCGGTGGAAATATAGGGTGTGACGCCATGCACGGTAGCGCGCACGGCGGCCAGGTGACCGCGGCCGATAGCGATGTCGACGCTGCGTTGCAAGGTGGTGCGTTCGCGGGGCGGCATGCTCGGCGTGGTGGCCTCTACCAGGCTCTTCACCACCGCGTCCTGCTGCTCCTTGGACAGGTGCTTGTATTCCGCTTCCCACTTCTGGCTCAGGCCATGCACCATCGGCATCACATTGTTGTCGTAGAAACCGACCGCGGAGGTGCAGGCGCGCACGCGAGGATCATGCTCGAAGTAAATTGGCAGCGAGGTTCCCCCCCAAGGCAGGCAGAAAACCGGCTGCATGAAGTTGGGGTCGACAATGTTGAACGACGCGGTGGCTGGGTGCTGTACCAGCTTGTTCTCCCACAGGTAGAACTGCTCCCGGTGGAACAATTCGAAAATCGAGGCCGCCGAGCCCAGGCTGACCCCGGCGACATCACGCGGGCCGCGGCACAGGGCGGCGGTTTCCAGCACGTCGATGCCGGGGGTTTCCAGCGCCAGTTCGGCGGCGATCTCGGAGAAGCTGAACATGTAGGACAGCGATGGCGAAACCAGCAGGCCAGCCTGGCGATAGAGCTCGCCAAATTGCTCGCGAACCTGACGGACGTAGCTTTGCTCGCCGGTGGTATCTATGTGGTGGCAGCCGGACTTGAGCGCGGCCTCGACGGTGGTCAGACCGAAGTTGACGAAGGGGCCAACGGTGTTGCAGACCACTTTGGCTCCCTTGAAGGCGGCGCTCAGCGACTCGACGTTGTGCTCGGCCTCGATGATTTCATAGGTCGCGGACTCCAGGCGTACCACACGTTGCGCCATCATTTCCTGCGCGCGCTTGGCATCGCGCGCCACAGCGGTGAAGGGGATGTTCTGGTCGATCAGCCAGTCCATGGTCAGCATGCCGGTGTAGCCACTGGCGCCATAGACAACTACGGGATACTTAGCCATTTCTATTGTCTCCAAAGTTTATTGTTAGTCGGGTTTGGGATCAGTACTGGGGCCAGCCGTCTTCGTAGAGCTCCTGGACAAGGAACCCAAGGCGGGTGGTGAGCATCATGTTCTCGCCGTCTTCGATCAGCGCGGCGCGGGCATCGCGGAACAACTTCTCCATGGGGTACTCGCGGGTCAGGCCGTTGCCGCCGAACAGTTGCAAGGCATCGCTGACTACGCGCATGGCCTCTTCGGTCACGGTGACCTTGCTGGAAGCCGTGGCACAGGGGTGCCCCTGCGGGGACAGGCGCGCATAGGCCAGGGAGCGGCGGGCGACAGCCCGGCAAAGCTCGACACGACGCATCATGTCGCCGATGCGGTAGCGGGTAAGCTGGTGGTTGATCAGCAATTGGCCACCCTGCTTGCGCTCATGGCAGTAAGCCAGGGCCAGTTCGAAGGCGGAACGTGCCACGCCGGTGAACCATTGCGCCATGTGGGTGCCAGCGAACGACCAGGTCGAAACGACGTTGCCGTAGTACTCGTCCTGCAGGGCCACGGCGAAGCGCTTGGGAATCCGCACGTTGTCGAAATACACCTCGCCCTGCGGCAACGCGCGTTGGCCGATCTTCTCCAGTGGCTTGCCCTTGCTGACACCGGGCAAGTCCAGGGGCACGATTACAGAGATGCCATAGGGCAAGCCATTGGCATCGTAGAAGCCGTTGCCATAGTCGGCGGTCATGTAGGCCAAGGCCACCTGGGCCACCGCGCCGTTGGACACCCAGGCCGAGCACTGGCCGTTAATGACGATCTCGTGCTCGCCAACCTTGGCGAAGAGATTGCCCTTGTTGCCCAACTGCCCTGGCACCCAGTCGCGCTGCAAGTCGAAGGCGCTGACATCAGTGCCCTTGTCGGGATGGGTAATCATCCAGCAGCCGATTTTCCCGGCACTCAGATCGATCAGCTCCTGGTTCCCTACGGCTTTGGCCATCTCGTTCGGGAAGGTGCTGACGCCCAGGGAAACCGCCAGACCGGCATCGCCCCAGCCCATTTCCTCGCCGATCATAGACTCGACGCGTACAGCCGTTTCCGGCGGCAGTTCGGCCAGCAGATCGGAGCTCAGGCCCAGCTTGGCGGCTTCGCTGAACAGGCTGTAGTACGGCGAGCCGGGGGCGACCGCCTGCTCTGCGGTCATCTTGTCGAGTTCCTGACCAAGAGGCCGCATGAAATCCTTGGCAAAGCGATGCACGCTGTCCTGGATGCCGCGCTCGACCTCGTTCAGGGGTGTTTCAAAGCCGGTTATTGAAATGTCAGGCAGGTTGATCCGGTTGCTTAGTTTCATCATGGGCCTCGTCATATCACTCGGTTTTTCTTATGGCCTGCACGCTAGGTGTCGAGACGCGTCAGGCGTCGGCCGGCAGTTCGCCGGCGGCGATCAGCGTGGCGCGCGTGGCCTCGACGAAAGGCTCTACGGTGTCGACGAATAGTTCTTGCAGCGGCGTCCCCTTGAATTCGGGGAGGAAGGTCTTGTTCCAGTGGCCGCACAGCGACATGCCTGCTGGGGTATCGACCATGGCGACGCCGATCGCCAGCAGGGTCTGGATGGCGCCGGGACGGGAAGCCGCGTAGGCTGCGCGCCACTGCTCGGGCGTCAACTCGTTACGCTCGATCGGGCGACCCACGGCCTGTTCGCGCGCGGCCAGCAGCTCGTTCCACGAACACCAGGCCGTGGCCGCGACTGGGCAGATCGCATTGCGCGAGGCCGGGTGGGCCAGCACATGTGGAATGATGCGGCCGACATCCGCGCCGGTCGACCAGGCCAGCCTGGCGTCGGGATCACCCATCACCATCACCGGCTCGAGCATGTAGTACTCGATCCAGGCACCGGCCGGAATGATGGTGTAGTCCATGCCGGCCAGTTCGATCATGCGCCGGATGAACGCTTTCTGCCGGGCCATCAAGCGGTGCGTGGTGTCGGTCTGCCAGAACTGTTCGAATTCATAGATCGCGCCGTACTCGGATGGCACGAAGCGTTCGACCCCGGCTTCCTTGGCGGCAAAAATCAGCGGCATCTGCGATTCGGTGGCGTAGAGCGGCACGCAGGACACCAGGTAGTCGGTGCCGCGCAGCGCCGGGACCAGCGTTTCGGCAATGGTGACGTCGACCTCCTTGATGGTCACGCCCTGACGCGCCCATTCGGCGTACTGCTGCTGTTTTTGCGCCTCGCTCTTGCTGATGCCCGACGATGAGCGTTCCATCTGGCCGGAGCGGCGCGCGAGCACATTGATATTGACCAGGCCCTGGCGAATGAACTCATTGACGCAGGCGACACCGGCAGTCCCGGTGGCGCCGAATACAGTGACGGTCTTCTTGCTCATGCTGTTCTCCTGGCTGTGATCAGTCATGCGGGGGAGCGGTTGTGCCTGCCTCGCATTGAGGCGAGTGACGCAATATTTGGCCGATTATTGTTCTTCCCGACATCGACAACTCACCTGAAAAGCGGTCATATTTGTCAAAATATGCTCATCCCGAGATGCCCATGAATCCGCAACAACAGGTCCATGAAACACTGGGATTGCCCTTGCTGGGCGGCCTGGTGTGCAGTGAAATCCCCTTGTATGCGGAGCGCTACTTCCTGCATACGACTGACCTATCCGTCCCGCCGGTTGACTTCATGGCCCTCTTGACCCAGTTCGGTGGCTCGCGGGCGGATGAGGGGGCAGGGGGCGAGTTGCGCTCAACCTCGATGCCCCGCTTGTCAATGCTGCTGCCTGCAGGTTGTGCCACTCAATGGCACTATTCCGGCAGCATTGATTTCGCGGTTTTTTATCTGCCCGAGCGCACGGATGGCGTGTTTCGACAATTGCGTGAGCTATGCGCTGGCGCGCAGGCACCATTGCCCGTCAGTGATGGATTGGTGAGCGCGGCGGCCCGGCAATTGATGGATGAGCTAAGTCTTGGGAAAGGGGCTGATCAGGGGTTCATGGCAAGATTGGCCATGGTCATGCTTGAGCAGGTGTATCGTGCGCTACGAGTTGACGCGAGCAGAGGTATTTATCCGCCGCATATTCATCTGGCGCGCCTGCATACGGTACTGGTCTTCATTCGCGAGCATCTGGGGCAGGAACTGTCGATCAGCACGCTGGCTGGCCAGGCGGGTGTCAGCCCGGCTCATTTTCGACGGCTGTTTCAGCGCGCCATGGGTATGCCGCCCCATCGCTATGTAATGAATGTACGACTGGAACATGCGCGTGATCTGCTCATGCAGACCGATCTCCCTATTTTGCATGTGGCGCTGGAGTGTGGCTTCAGCTCTCAGAGCCACCTGACTGCAGCGTTCAAGGTTGCACACGCCAGTACACCGGCTGAATACAGAGCCCTGGCTGGAAGGTAGCGGATTCTTTGGCGTGGCGAGCAGGTCACGACACCGAAAGAACACAAGCGGCTTGCGTTGGATTGCACCGGGGTTCAAACCTCCTGACCATTCCATGGTAGTGTTCGACCGTTTGGAACTGTATCCAGCGACCTTCAGACGCTCCTTGGGTAGGCGTCTCTTAACCACCAGGGTCTGAAAGAAATGGATTGCATAGAGCCCCAACTGATCCTCAAAACGACACCGCCGCGCAGTCAGAAGTCAGCACGGATGCGAAACCGCCTGGGTATCCAGACCCAGGAACTGACAGACAAAGTGGTGATCGCCGTTCAAGCGCCGGCAGGCTTCGGCAAAACCTTTCTGCTGACCCAATGGCGCCGTGAGTGTTTGTCTCACGGCGCCGTGGTGGCCTGGATGACGCTGGATGCACAGGATGATGGTGCTCGTTTTGTCCAAGGGCTGGGAGCTGCGATGGCAATTGGCAGCGGTCGGCCGTCGTTTGCCCGCGCATTCGAGCCTATTGCGGGACTGGGGCGTGACGAACAGGAAGGGCTGACGCAGTGGTTGGCGGAAGTGGCCGATCTGGGTAGCGAAACCGTATTGATTCTGGATGAAGTGGATGCCCTTCCCGAGTTGACGATCCGTTACTCCCTGACGTACCTGTTGCACAACGCACCGGCCAATTTGCGCATCATCATGGCCTCTCGCACACGGTTGAATCTGCAGGTGGCGGACCTCGCGGCAAGCGGGCTTTTCACGACGATCATGACAGCGGCTTTACGGCTGAATGTGGAAGAGGCGGTCGCCATCCTCAATGACCGTTTCGGCGCAAGGGTTGATGCCGACCTCTGCGTACGGCTGCACGAGATAACCGAAGGCTGGCCGCTCGGCCTGCAATTAGCGATTTCGGCGTTGGAGAAGAGCTCGAATCGAAGTGCGGCAGTCGAAGAGTTGTCGACTTGCCTGGGTGATATCCAGCGTTATTTCGTCGACAGTTTGCTCGCACATCTTCGGGAGGAGCAGGTTCGCTTTCTGACCGGCATTGCAGTGTTGGAAATGGTCCAGCCCTTGTTATGCGAGGCGCTGACGGGCAACGCTCGCTCGGGTGAATTGCTGAAGGAATTGTGTGCCTCGACACCGATTTTTGTTGAAAGTATCGACAGTGACTGGGTGCGCATCCATCCATTGGCGCGGGAATTTCTGCTCGGCCGTTTTGCCGACTTGCCGTTGGAGGAGCGTCAGGGTTATCACCGGCGCGGCGCTGTGTGGCTGGAACACCACGGTTTCCTGGAGCAGGCCGCCCGGCAATATCTGTTGGCCGGCATGCCCCAACCGGCCTATACGTTGATCGGCAAATGCCTGTACGAAGTCGCGTTGCAGGGGCAATTCAGCCGGGTGCTGGAGTGGGTCGAGGAGCTTGGCCCCGCTGACGTGTTGTCGCATCCGCGCATCTGCCTGGCGGCGGCCTGGACATTGGCAATGGGAGCGCGTCAGGCAGAAGCGGCGCAATTGATTGCGGCAATTGAACAGCATCCGTCCGCCGACGAGGCGACACGTTGTGAAGCGGCCGCCATCGCCGCCGCCGCCGCCTTCTTTGCGGACCGTCCGGATCAATCGCATCAACTCATCATGCCTTGGGTCGATCGATTGCCCTCATTCTCAATCACGGTGCAAGCCTTGGTCGCGAATCTGATCGCCCGGCTGACGCTGTTGCAGGGGCAACCGGAGAAAGCCCGACGAATCCTTCAGCGAGCACCGCGTTACGCGGGTAGTACTGGCCTTGATGCCATACGCGGGTATGGCGAGTGGGTGGTCGGTCTTGCTTATTTATACGAGGGTCGAATGGTGTCGGCGCGTACTGCGTTGCACGACAGCCTGTTGCATGCCGAACGGGACATCGGTCGGCGCAGTCCGGTGGCGGTCATGTTAGCGAGCGCTCTGGCGACGGTGTTGCTGGAACAGGGGGAAGTCCAGGAGACCGCTACGGTGCTGGCGAACAGGCTGGATATCGTTGAGCGATTGGCCTCTCCCGATGCGATTGTGCAGGGTTTCCTCGCCGCCTCTCGACTGGCCTCACTCCAGGGGCAGGGGCATCGCGGGCAGGATCTGCTCGAGGCGTTATTCGCCCTTGGAGAAGAGCGAAATATTCCACGATTCTGCATTGCCTCCCTGGGAGAGCAAATACGCCTGCATGCCTTGCAGGGACGCAGCGATACCTGCCACGCATTATGGCGCCGGCTGGACAGTTTCACGCCGGTTATTGCCCGTGAGCGAGCAGGGTTGCTGGGGCCGGAGCTGGACTTGCTGGCCGGGGTAGCCAACGCTTATGCCTTACTGGCCCAACGTGACTGGGAGGCGATGCTGGCGGTGCTGGGCAGGGTTGGCGAAACAGCCGAATACCTGCGTCGTGGGCGAGATATCGTGCAGATCAAGCTGCTCAGGGCACTGGCACTTCGGGCGACCGGACAGGGCGGTACTGACTATTTGCTGGAGGCTGTCAGCCTCGCGCAAGAAAACGGTATGTTGCGTGTGGTGCAGGACACCCATCCGGACCTGATCAAATGGGAGCGGACGCTCCAGGGTGAAACGGTCCCGTTGCTTGCGACGCCCTCTACGCCCGCATCTGTTGCGCGACCGGAATCCACCCCATTGAGCGTGTCCGCGAGTCGTCTCTTGACGCCCAAGGAACGTGAGGTGTTGCAGCTATTGGCTCGCAACCTGTCCAACAAGCAAATCGCCCTGGCGCTGAATGTCGGCGAGGAAACCGTGAAGTGGCACCTGAAAAACCTGTTTGGAAAATTCCAGGCCGGCACCAGACAGCATGTAGTCGCGCGTGCATATATGCTGGGAATTCTCGAGACAGCGAGCTAATGCGAACTCACCACCCGAGGTGATCCGTTCGGATCATCCTTCAATCCCCCCCGCCCCCCAAAAAAAATCGATTTCCAGCCGCCCCCCCAGTCAATGGGGGGGTACGCTTTTCGAGTTCGCAATAGTCTGACCCCACAAAAGCACCAACGTATCGGTGAGTGGGAGCAGGTCTATGTCTGTAAAAGTGCTGATCGCCGGTGCAGCAATGGTGCCGTTTCTACCGCTGGGTGGCTCTGACAGTCATGCGGCATTGGCGGGGCAAGCCATTCGTGCAGCGCTGGCCGATGCGCGGATCGACTATGACCTGGTCGACCAGGTGTTTACTTCCTGCGTACACGCAGAAGCTGGTATCGCCGAGCAAATGTTGTCGCAGATTGGCTACTCGGGCGTGCCGATTTTCAGCCTCGGCGATGGCTGTGCGTCGGCCAGTAGTGCTTTCCATCTGGCCCGCAATAGCCTGCTGTGCGGCCAGGCTGAATGTGTCCTGTTGGTGGGTGTCGAGTGCATGCCGGCACACATCTCCAATCGTGAGTTTTTCGGTTTGAAAGATCTCGCTCGCGATGAGTCGGCAACGCTCAGGCAGGATGAGAACCCCATCGGCTTTATCGAGCGTCGACAACAACCGGCGCTGCTGTTCGCGGCCCAAACCAGTTGGTTATTGACACGCATGGGCATTGCTCAAAGCAGCTTCGATCAAGTGCTTGAGCAGGCACGGGCCCAGGCCGGACGCAATCCCTACGCCGTGTTGAACCGAGTGCCGGATCGCGACGGCTGGCTCCCGCCTTATCTGTGCCCGCCCGCCTGCGGTGCGGCGGCCATCCTGCTCTGTACCCCGGCCTTCGCCCTGCGTTTCGGCGCTCGGGCGGACGTCACTGTGTTGGCCTGTGTCAGGGGCAGTGACAGCGCTTCAGAGCAGGAAGCGGGTTGCGTGCTGGATGTGCTCGGACAGGCGACCACCCGGCGAGTCGCGCAGTTGGCCTATCAGCAGGCTGGCCTCGGTGCGGAAGACATCGACGTGGTTGAACTGCACGACCAAAGCGTCGGCGACTTCATGGTCAATAGCGCCGCGCTGGGCTTTTGCCGGGAGGACGAGATCGATCGATTCGTGCAGCAAGGACACCGCCTGAAAGGACAGATGAATGCGGTGTGCCCATCGGGTGGCTTGCTGGGACGTGGTCACGCCCCGGGTGCCACCGGGTTGGCGCAACTGGTCGAGTTGGTCTGGCAACTGCGCGGCGTGGCCGACGGCAGGCAAATTGCTGGTGCCCGCACGGCTTTACAACATAGCACCGCCCTGGGCCGGTCGGTGTCGGTCACCCTTTTGCAGCGCACCTGAGAGGAGGCTCACTACGCCGTGATTCAACCCATGACTTTTCGTAAACCATAGAGCAGGTGGCAAGCTAGATGAACAAAAATAATAAGATCTGCCATGCAAACCTTCGCAAAGGGTTGTTGGCCTCCGCCATTCTCACCGGCCTGGGCATCGCGCCCGTAGGGGCTGTGGAGATCAACACGGGGAATGAAGACTTTGCGGTTCGCTTCGACAACACGCTGAAGTTCAACTACGCCCAGCGCGTGGAAGCCCCCAACAGCAAGTTGGCCAATTCGTGGAACAACAATGACGGGGATCGCAACTTCTCCTCCGGCAGTCCCGTTTCTCAACGACTGGATGTGCTGACCGAACTGGACGTGGTTTACAAAGAAAAAGTCGGTTTCCGTGTCAGCGCCAACACCTGGTACGACCACGCCTACGACGATATTGGCAGCGATAACGCCTCGACCAATCAGCTCAACAACGGTAAGCCGGACTCTCGTCATCAAAGCGGTTACGCCGATCGGTATTACAACGGTCCTTCTTCGGAAATCCTTGATGCCTTCGTGTTTGGCAGCACTGAAGTCGGCGATGAATCACTGCTCAGCGGCAAGCTCGGCAAGCACACCGTTTACTGGGGCGAAAGCATCCTCGCCTTTGCCCATGGCAACAGTTATGGCCAGTCCGGCCTGGATATTTCCAAGTCGCTGGCGGTCCCGGGAACAGAAGCCAAAGAATTGTTCATTCCGCGTAATCAGTTGTCCACCAGCCTCACGGTCAATCCGGAACTGACCCTCGCCGCGCAGTACTTCCTGGACTGGGACGCCGCGCGGTTGCCGGAGTCGGGTACTTATCTGGGGTTCAACGACGGCATTCAAAATGGCGGGCACAACCTGTCGTTGATCGGCGGCCGAAACCCGTTGTTCGGCACACCTGGCCCACTGGGTGCCAACCAGTTTTTACGGCTGTCCAACGGGCATACGTTTACCCCGGACAACCAGGGTGACTTTGGCCTGATGGCCAAGTGGAGCCCGGAATGGCTGCAGGGTACGCTGGGTTTCTACTACCGCAAAACCTCCGACATTCTGCCCAACCTGGTGTTGCAGCCAACGGCGGTCGGCCCTGCGCAACTGATCTCCGGCAATGCCGGCAGCTACAACCAGTTCTATGTCGACGACATCGATATCTACGGCATCAGCCTGTCGAAAAGCATCGAAGGTGTCAGCGTCGGTCTCGACCTGAACTATCGCCACAACATGCCGCTGGCCAGCGTGCCGGCAACGGTCAATCCGGTAGCCGGTGCTGCCGGTTTGCCTGGCTTCATCAGTAGCTTTGATGGTGATAACGGCGTGGCCCGAGGCAACACCGTGCACGCGGTGCTCAACGGCTTGACCACTTTCGGTGCGACACCGGTCTGGGACAGTTCGACCTTGCTGGTTGAACTCGCCTACAGCCGCTGGCTGGATGTCACCGAGAGCAAGCAGCTGTTCAAAGGCGAAGACTGGTATCGCGGTGTCGACAAGGTCACCAGGGACAACTATGTCCTGGGCGTCAACTTCAACCCGACCTGGTATCAGGTGTTTCCCGGCATCGATATGTACCTGCCGGCCAACTACAGCGTCGGCCTTGCGGGCAACTCGTCGGTTCAGCTCGGGGGTAACAAGGACTCCGGCAGTTACTCGGTGGGCGTTGGCATGGACGTGCACAACCAGTACCGGTTTGACCTGAAGTACGTGGACAACTTTGGTCCGTTCGACACCTGCGGCTCAGCCGGTGGTGCAGGTGCACAGGGCGAGGGTGCCGCACCAGGGGCCAACGGCCAATACAACTGCGTACCGGGGCAGACCACTGCTTTCGGCGGTACTCAGCCTCAGCTCAAGGATCGGGGCATGGTCACTTTTACCTTCAAAACGACCATTTGATCGAAGTCTTTGCTTGATAGCAGGAGTCACTCCATGAAGTTCGTCAATACGCTTTTGTTCACTGCCTTGACCGTTGCCATCGCGGGTGCGGCACACGCAGCCGTGTCCCCCGATGAAGCAGCCAGACTCGGCAACAGCCTGACAGGCGTCGGCGCTGAAAAGATCGGTAATGCCGACAACACCATTCCGCCCTACACCGGCGGTCTCACCACGGCGCCGGCCAGTTTTCAACCGGGTAGTTCGTTCCGTCCGGACCCTTATGAGGCCGACAAGCCACGCGTTGTCGTCGATGGCAAAAACGTCAGTCAATACACCGACAAACTGACCGCAACCACGCAAGAACTGCTCAAGCGTTACCCGACGTTCCGGGTCGATGTGTTTCCGACTCATCGCAGCGTTGCGCTGCCTCAACGGTTGCTGGATAACACCGCAAAAAACGCCGTCGGCACTAAAACACTCGAAGGCGGGGTAGCACTGGAGAACGCGTTGCCGGGCGTTCCGTTCCCGATCCCGAAAGATGGTTATGAGGCCATGTGGAACCACTTGCTGCGTTATCAGGGGTATGCCACCAATTTGAAATATGACTCCTGGAACGTCGACAGTTCCGGGAGGGCAATTCTGGCCACGTCCGGCAATGCCTATCTGGAATACCCGCTGTACGATCCCAAGCGTATGGACCCGGCGAAAGAAACGGATCTGTTCTTCAAGACCAAACTCTACTACCAGGCCCCGGCCCGTCGCGCGGGCGAAGCCATCCTGGTGCAGGATGCCGTCAACCCTCTGAAAATGGAGCGTCGTGGCTGGCAATACCTGCCAGGTCAGCGCCGCGTGAAACTCGCACCGGATATCGCCTACGACACGCCAAACCCTGGCTCGGCCGGTGCTTCGACCTATGACGATGCCTGGGTATTCAACGGCGCAATGGACCGTTACGACTTCAAACTCGTCGGCAAGAAGGAAATGATCATTCCTTACAACACGTACAAGTTGAACTACCACAAGGTCGCTGCGGATATCACCACGCCGCATCACGTCAATCCAGACCTGATGCGCTGGGAGTTGCACCGCGTGTGGGTGGTCGAAGCCACGCTGAAACCGGGCAAACGCCACATCTACAGCAAGCGCACCTTCTACCTCGACGAAGACAGCTGGATCGCCCTGGCTTCGGATGAATATGACGCCAGCGGCAAGCTGTACCGCGGGTCCTTTGCACACATGGCATACAGCTATGACGTGCAGGCGCCGAATTCCGATAACCACATGATTTATGACCTGGTCTCTGGCAGCTACAACATCACCGGCATCTACGGGCCGTACGGCGGCGTCAAGTACATCGACCCGCTTTCGAAAGCGCAATGGGCACCTGAGTCATTGGCCGGCACGGGTATTCGCTGAGCCGTAACGCAGGTGTTTTCTTGTCGCCGACAGTGTGTATCGCACTGTTCGGCGGCTTTTTTGCCGAGTAGACCTCATGAATACATTTAGATGGATTGCGCTCACTGCGCTAATTTTGGCGTTGGCTGCCCCATTCACCAGATCCGTCGTCGCCGCTGACTTTGTCGACGTGCTGTCGAGCCCCGCGATTCAGAGTGACAAGGCGATTGGCGGGGTGTTCACCGGGCTGACCCGTGCAGGTCAGCGCCTGGTCGCCGTGGGCCAACGCGGCCATATTTTTTATTCCGATGACAACGGCGTCCGCTGGCACCAGGCAGAAGTGCCGGTGAGTTCCGATCTGGTGGCCGTGCATTTTCCGAGCCCGACGCAGGGGTGGGCGGTCGGGCACGACGGCATTGTGTTGCACAGCGACAACAGTGGTGAAACCTGGAAGCGTCAGCTCGATGGCCGTCAGGTGGGGCAGATCATGCTCGAACATTTTCAGAGGCAAGAAGGGCAACAGCCCAACGATGCGTTATTGGTCGAGGCTCAACGAATGGTCGATGAAGGGGCTGACAAACCTTTTCTGGACGTTTGGTTCGCCAATGATAAAACCGGATATATCGTCGGCGCGTTCAATCTGATTTTCCGCACTGAAGACGGCGGCCGGAGCTGGGTTCCGTTGATGGATCGCACCGACAATCCGGGAGCACTGAATCTCTACGGGATACGAGCAATCGGCGATGACCTGTTCATTGTCGGTGAGCAAGGCCTGGTGTTGAAACTGGACTCGGCAACGCAACGCTTCATCAACATCCCGACGCCCTACAGCGGCAGCTATTTCGGCATAACCGGCAAGCCGGGCTCGGTGCTCGTCTATGGCCTGCGAGGCAATGTTTATCGCAGTGTCGATCACGGCGTGAACTGGGACAAGGTTGAACTGGGGCTGTCCTCAAGCATCACCGCGAGCACGATCACCGCCGACGGCCGAATCATCCTGGTCAGCCAGGCCGGGCATGTGCTTGTCAGCACCGACGACGGCGCCAGTTTCACGCTAAAGCCACAAGACCGCCTGGAGCCCGCCGCTGCGGCGCAGGCCATCGCATCAGACGTCGTGGTGGTCGCGGGCGCACGGGGCTTGCGCCAGTTGCCCTTCGAATGAGCCCACATCCCACATAATAAAAAGAGACGAGCCACTTCATGGGTAACTATAACCTCGATACGATGCCGGTGATCCGAGAGCTGAAGGGCTTCGATGCACGCTCCGGCAATGTCCTTGAACGCCTGATTTTCAACAACCGCCTGCTGGTGGTGCTGACCTGCCTGATCGTGACGGTATTGCTGAGCTATGTCGCGGCCACTGGGCTGATGCTCAATGCCAGCTTCGAAAAGATGATTCCGCAGAGTCAGCCGTACATCAAAAACTACCTTGAGAATCGTCAGGCGTTGCGCGGGCTGGGCAATACGGTTCGGGTGGTGGTGGAAAACACCGACGGCGACATCTACGACCCGAAATACCTGGAGGTGCTCAAGCAGGTTAATGACACCTTGTTCCTGACCCCGGGCGTGGACCGGGCCTGGATAAAGTCATTGTGGACGCCTGCCGTGCGCTGGACCGAGGTCACGGAGGAGGGCTTCCGTGGTGGCCCGGTCATGCCGGACTCCTACGACGGCTCGGCCAGTGGGGTCGAGCAACTGCGCTTGAACATCGCCCGTTCCGGCATCATCGGCAGTCTTGTCGGCAATAATTTCAAATCGAGCATGATTGTGGTGCCGCTGCTGGAGAAGGATCCGGTCACGGGCGCAGCAATCGACTATCACCATTTTTCGCGGATGCTTGAAGAGCAGCTACGCAACAAGTTTGAGTTTGCCGGCAGTAGCGCGGTACACCTCGCCGGTGAAGAGGGCAAAGGCCCGATCAAGATCCGCGTGATCGGTTTCGCCAAACTGGTGGGCGATCTGATCGATGGCCTGATGCTGATCATGATGTACTTCGGTGCCGCAGCGCTGATCGCTACTGCCATCATCTTTGGCTTTACCCGTTGCGTGCGCAGCACCGCGCTGGTGATTCTGTGCTCGGTGGTTGCGGTGGTGTGGCAACTGGGCCTGATCACCTTGTTCGGTTATGTACTCGACCCGTTTTCGATTCTGGTGCCGTTTCTGGTGTTCGCCATCGGCGTGTCCCACGGTGCGCAAAAAATGAACGGGATCATGCAGGACGTCGGACGCGGCACCCATCAGTTGATCGCCGCGCGTTACACCTTCCGTCGTCTGTTCCTGGCCGGACTGACCGCATTGCTGGCCGATGCCGTGGGTTTTGCGGTGCTGATGCTGATCGACATTCCGGTGATCCAGGACCTGGCCGTCACCGCGAGCATTGGTGTGGCGGTCTTGATCTTTACCAACCTGGTGTTGCTGCCAGTGCTCCTGTCTTATTGGGGTGTCAGTCCCAAGGCGGCGGCGCGCAGCTTGCGTCAGGAAAGTCAGGAGCTGAAAGGGAAAGGGCTGGGCAATGTGTGGAGCCTGCTTGACCGCTTTACCGAGCGTCGTTGGGCAACAGTGGCGGTGGTGGTGGCCGGGTTGCTGGCGGTAGGTGGCTTCATGGTCAGCACGCATTTGAAAATTGGTGATCTCGATCCGGGCGCCCCCGAGCTGCGCGCCGACTCACGTTACAACCGCGACAACGCCTACATCACTGCCAACTATTCGCTGTCCAGCGACCAGTTTGCGGTCATGGTCAAAACCGCCAGCGAAGGTTGCCTGAAGTACGAAACCCTGGTGGAAGCCGATCGTCTCGGCTGGCTGCTGCAACAGCAACCGGGCGTGCAGACGACCGTGTCACTGGTCAACGCTGTGCGCCAGATCACGGCGGGTTCCTATGAGGGCAACCCGAAAATGCTGACCGTCGCGCGCAACCAGAACGTGTTGAACTACGGCGCGCAACAGGCCTCGGTGAACAACCCGGAACTGTTCGACAGTGATTGTTCAATGATGCCGGTGATCGCTTATCTCTCCGACCACAAGGCCGAAACCCTCGATCACGTGGTGAAAGTGGCCGATCAGTTCGCCCGTGAGCACAGCAACGACGATCGGCAGTTCATGCTCGCCGCCGGTAGCGCCGGGATCGAAGCGGCGACCAATATCGTCGTGCGCGACGCCAATCGCACCATGTTGTTTTACGTGTATGGCGCGGTGATCGTGCTGTGCTTCATCACCTTCCGCAGCTGGCGAGCGGTAGTGGTGGCGGTCGTGCCGTTGATGCTGACGTCGATTCTCTGCGAGGCGTTGATGGTCTGGCTGGGCATGGGCGTGAAGGTCGCGACCTTGCCGGTGATTGCCTTGGGTGTCGGCATCGGTGTTGATTACGCGCTGTACCTGCTCAGCGTTCAATTGGCTCAGCAGCGTGCCGGTCTGTCGTTGACCGAAGCCTACAAAAACTCGGTGGCGTTCACTGGCAAAGTGGTGGCGCTGGTTGGCATCACCCTGGCGGCGGGCGTCATCACCTGGGCCTGGTCGCCGATCAAGTTCCAGGCCGACATGGGCATCCTGCTGACGTTCATGTTCATCTGGAACATGGTCGGCGCCTTGGTGCTGATCCCGGCGCTGTCGCATTTCCTGCTCCGTCGCGCTCCTTGAAATGATTGCTTGCATGATTTATCCGCTCCGCCACCTGTGAGTCTCTGCCGTTTCTGAAACATCGACATCAAACAAGAATAAAAGGAACACAAAACCATGCTGGGCTTGATGCAAGATCAACCGCTGTTGATTTCTTCCGTTCTGGAACATGCGCTGAAGGCGCATTCGCACACCGAAATTGCCTCACGTACGGCAGATGGAACGGTGCATCACTGCACTTACGCCGACATCGGCGAACGCGCTAAACAAGTGGCCAATGCACTGGTTGCGTTGGGCGTGCAATCCGGCGATCGAATCGGAACCCTGGCCTGGAACGGTTACCGGCACATGGAATTGTATTTCGGTGTGTCGGGCATGGGCGCGGTACTGCATACGATCAACCCGCGGCTGTTCGCCGAGCAGATCGAATTCATCGCCAACCACGCCGAGGACCAGTACCTGCTTTTCGACCTGTCGTTCGCTGAGTTGGTCGAGCAGATCGCGCCGCGCCTGAAGACAGTCAAAGCGTTCATCGCTCTGTGTGAGCGGGAGCAAATGCCGGCAATCAATGTGCCTGGCTTGATGTGCTACGAAGACCTGATCGCCGGGCACAGCAACGACTTCATCTGGCCTGAGTTCGATGAGCGCACGGCATCGTCAATGTGCTACACCTCGGGTACCACTGGCAATCCAAAGGGTGTGCTGTATTCGCACCGTTCTTCGATCCTGCATTCGCTGGCGCTGTGTACCTCGGAGGGCTTCGGTCTATCGGCGGCGGATTCAGCGTTGTTGGTTGTGCCGATGTTCCACGTCAATGCCTGGGGAATGCCGTATGCCGCCGCAATGTGTGGGGCAAAATTGGTGTTGCCGGGCGCCGCACTTGACGGCGAGAGCCTCTACACGCTGATGCGAGATGAACAGGTGACCCTGGCGCTGGGTGTTCCGACGGTGTGGATGATGCTGCAACAACATGTCGAGACTCAGGCTCTGCAACCGGCGACAGAGCTGTGCCTGAACCGGGTGGTGATCGGCGGAGCCGCCGCGCCGTGCAGCCAGGTCGAGACGTTTGAAACCCGTTTCAATGCGCGTGTGTTGCATGCCTGGGGGATGACCGAGATGTCCCCGCTGGGCACCATCTGCAATCCGCTGCCCAAACACCGTGATGCTTCGCTGGAAGCAGTGCTCGACTTGCAGGCCAAACAAGGGCGGGCGTTGTTTGGGGTGTCGATGAAGATTGTCGATGAGCAAGGCGCTGAACTACCGCGAGACGGCAAGGCAAGCGGTCTTCTACTGGTCAAGGGACCATGGATCGCCAGCCAGTATTACGGCGGCGAGGGAGGGCAGATTCTTGATAGCGAGGGCTGGCTCGATACCGGTGACATCGCAACGATCGACACTGACGGCTACATGCAGATCACCGACCGCGCCAAGGACGTTATCAAGTCGGGTGGCGAGTGGATTTCCTCGATTGATCTGGAAAACGCTGCCGTCAGTCACCCGGCCGTCGCCGAAGCGGCGGTGATCGGCATCCCTCATCCCAAATGGCAGGAACGGCCGTTGTTGGTGGTGGTGCTCAAACCTGGTAGAACCGCGAGCAAAGACGATCTGCTGACGGTGCTGCAAAGCCGCGTGGCGAAGTGGTGGCTGCCGGACGATGTGGCCTTCGTCGAAGCGCTGCCGCATACCGCCACCGGCAAATTGCAAAAGATGCAGCTTCGCGAACAGTTTCGCGACTTCAGATTTCATAGCTGAAAGGCTATTTATCCAAGGGCACGATCAGCGGGCCGGCGAAGGCCTGCATGATCAACGCCACGGGTTGGTTGTGGCTGACCAGTTGGGCCATGGCGTTCATGTAGGGCGTCAGGTGACGAAAGTATTTCTTGTAGCTCGGACACAGATAGTTCAGACCCGGCTCGCCGTTGGGCGCGTTCATGAAGCGGTTTTTCGGGCATTCGCCATGGCAGGCGAAGCGGTAATCGCACTGCTGGCAATACGTCGGCAGTGTCTCTTCCTTGGCGGCGCCAAAGGCTTGTTGCGCAGCAGAGGCGAGTAGCAGGGCCGGATCATCGGTCTTCAAGTTGCCCAGCAAATACTCGGGATACATGTAGTGATCGCAGGAGTAGACGTTGCCGTCGTGCTCCACGATCGCCGCTTTGCCGCAGCGCGGGCTGAACAGGCACACCGAGGCCGGTAGCTGACACCATGAAGCCAGTGCCCACTCGAAGTTCATGACATGAACCTCCCCGACGTCCTGGCGCACCCACTCGTCAAAAATCGTGATGAGAAAATCGCCATAGGCCTCGGGGGCAACCGTTTGCTCCGTCACCATCGCCGGCTCCGGCACCACGTGCAAGCGCAATTCCGGCGGGATAGCGAAATGCAGACCCAGACTGACCTGTAAGGCGCTTGGCACGCGTTCCACCACGGGATTGAACTGAATATGACGAACGCCCTCTGACTTGAGGAATCGATAGATTTCCAAGGGGAATCTGGCGACATCGCGCGCCACGGTCACCAACACATTGAAGTCGACGCCATGCCGCTTGAGCAGTTCGAGACCGTGCATCACGTCATCGAAACTGGAGCGTCCACGCTTGTCGGGGCGATAGAGGTCGTGAACGAATCGCGGGCCATCGAGGCTGATCCCCACCATGAAGCGTTCACGGGCGAGGAACGCGCACCAGTCGTCATTGAGTAACGTGCCATTGGTCTGCAACGTGTTGCGAATGACTTTGTTCCCCGCGAACTGGCGTTGATACAGGACCGCGCGCTGGAAAAAATCCAGCCCCAGCAACGTCGGTTCGCCGCCTTGCCAGGTAAATTCGACCTCAGGCGTGGGCTGGGCCTCGATGTAGCGCTGCACATACAGACGCAGCACCTCGTCGGTCATGCTGAAGCGTTCCCGAGGCGGGTAAAGCTGTTCTTTTTCGAGGTAGAAACAGTAGCTGCAATCGAGGTTGCAGATCGGCCCGACGGGTTTGGCCATGAGATGCAAGCCCTGGGGCGGGGATTCGTGGGTAGGCATGGGGGCAGGGTCCGGGAGTCATCTGTTTGCCGCCCGGTTGTCCGGGCGGCATTGTGGGTCAAGGCAAATATGTCACGTGTACATCCTTGACCTTGCCGTTGAATGCGAAGGGCGCACGCTCGAAATAGTCCAGGGTGACGGGGGAGCCGAGGTCTTGAGCCACGTCGAAGGTTTCGCTGGCGGTGAACGTCAGTGCCGGAGTAAACGACGTCACCCCTTTGGCGACTTCCTGCCCGTCAAGTCGCAGGCTCAGACTGGCCGGCGCTCCGGGCTTGGCTGACGACAGGGTCGTCAGCACTTCGATACTGACTTTGCCTGCGGGTACTCGTTCGGTCGAACGCAGTTTGACTCGAGAGATAGCCAGCGCGTTGTACTCGTAGTTCAGGAAACCGTCATCCATGTACAGGCTGACCCCGCCACCGATTCCGCCCAAGGCATACAACACGCCGGTGGCGTTAGCTGGAACCTCGGCGTCGACGAAAACTTTGCTGTTCTGATTGCGCAGGTTCGGGGCCGCAAATTCCGGAAAGCGCTGGACGCGATCGCTGAAATGCCATTCGCGTTGGCTGCTGGAGATTCGTGCGGTCGGATCGAGGAAGGGGTAGAGACCGGCACCAATCGGATAGACATGGTTTGCCTTGGCCTGCACGTCAAACTCCGCCTTCAGCTCCGCAAGTTTTTGCGGATTGATCGCGGCTACATCGTTGGCCTGGGAGTAGTCGTTTTGCAGGTTGTAGAGCGACCATTGATCATTCGCCGGATTCCAGCCCATGAACTGCGCAAAACCTTGCACCCAGGGTTTGCGCGGGCCAAAAACCGAGGCCATCCAGCCATCCTTGTAGATGCCGCGACTGCCCAGGACTTCGAAGTATTGCGCCGGTTTTTTCGACTTCACCTGAGCGTCATTGAAGGTATAGCGCAGGCTGATGCCATCCATGGGGTCCTGAGCGATACCGTTGACCTCTTTGGGTGGCATGATCGACAGCACGTCGTAGACCGTTGGGGCAATGTCGTTGACATGGTGAAATTGTCCGCGAACTCTGGCGTCGGCCTTGATCTGTTTCGGCCAGGAAACGGCCAGCGGCGTGCGCGTACCGCCGAAGTAACCAGCGACCAGTTTAGTGCCAACGAATGGCCCTGATCCTGCCCAGGCCCACGCAGCGTTGTACATGCTTTCAAGTTTGGGACCGCCGAGCGCGGACAAGCCGCCATACATCTCGTCGAGGACTTTCAGCTGCTGCTCTTTGGGAACTGGAATCCCGTTTTGGGCCAGCAACTCATTAATCGTGCCCTCCATCCCCTCGGAAGAAGCGCCGTTGTCGCTGAAGACATAAAAGATCAGCGTGTTGTCGCGCTTACCTTCACGCTCCAGTTCGTCGAGGATCTTGCCAGCCTGCGTGTCGGCATGTTCCAGGAAGCCGGCATACACCTCCATCAACCGAGCCTGATACTGTTTCTGTTCGGAAGACAAGCTATCCCAGGCTGGGAGTTCCGCCGGGCGTGGGGTGAGGACGGCGTCCTGGGGGATAAAGCCCAGCGCTTTCTGGCGAGCGAACGTCTGCTCACGATAGGCATCCCAGCCACCGTCGAACTTGCCTTTGTATTTATCGGCCCATTGCGCATTCACCTGGTGCGGGCCATGTACGGCACCCGGTGTCCAATACATGAAAAATGGTTTTTCCGGCGCGTAGGTCTGATGGTCTTGCAGCCAGTTTACGGCCTGATTGGCGAGATCTTCGCTGAGGTGATATTTCGGATCTCGCGCCGGTTCGATTGGCGTTGTGTCGCGGTACAGACGCGGTTCGTACTGAGAGGTTTCGCCGGCCAGGAAACCGTAGAAATGTTCAAAACCGTAGGCCGTCGGCCATGTATCGAAAGGACCGGCCGCCGTGGTGTCCAGGGGGGGGGTGTTATGCCATTTGCCAAACGCGGCGGTGCTGTAGCCATATTGCTTGAGCACCTCGGCCATGGTCACCGAGCTTTTGGGGATCTTGCCGGTGTAGCCTTCCCAATCGGTGGCCAGCTCTGCGATGACGCCGTTGCCAACTCGGTGATGGTTGCGTCCGGTAAGCAAAGCGGCGCGAGTTGCGGAGCTGATGGCAGCGGTATGAAAAGCGTTGTAGCGCACACCGCTGTCGGCGACTCGACTCAGGGTCGGCGTATGGACTGCGCCGCCGACGGTGTCGGACTGCGCGAAGCCGGCGTCATCGAGCATGATCACCAGAATATTGGGGGCCTCGGCAGGAAGGCGGGATTGCTGCTGACGTTTCTGGTGCTTCGATTCTTGCAGCGTCGGTTTGGCGTCACTGGCCGAAGGCGTCGGCGGGAAAGGCAGCGAGTCTTGTGCGGATGCGACCGAGCTGGCCAACAGTGCGCAGAGTTTCAGGGTGAAACGTCCGGCGGGTTGCAGCTTCTGGGACATGGGTGTCTCCGTTTTTTATTCATTGCGACGGCGCAGCCGCCCGGTCGAACACCGGACGGCCGAGAGATTGGAGAGCAGGTCAGACCGCAAAGCTGGTGATGTCTTTGGGCTCGATATCATTGGCTTTGCAGAACGCCAGGTAACGATCCACGCTGGATTTCCAGTTCTCGATGGCCACGACGTTGTTGTTGTCGTCGTAATACAGCAGGTCGCCCTGGGTGATGTTCAAGGTGATCAGTTCATCACCATATTCAGTCAGCACGATCGGCGTATGGCTGGAACCTGCGGTTTCGAACACCACGCCGCCCTGTGTCGAGATCCAGTCGTGCTCCAGGTATTTCCAGCCACCCTTGACGGTGTAAACGATGACCGTGCCGGAGTGATAGTGCTTGGGCAGAGAAGACCCGGCCGGGGCCTTGAGCAGGGTGATGGTTTCCCCGCGAACCGGGTCGCATTTGATGTATTTGATGAAGATTTCATCACTGTAAGGTGCGAACGGAACCCACGGCAGGTCCTCGTCGTTGATGGAGGAGGTGTCGATGTTTTCATAAAACATGCTTGTTGTTCTCTATTGGACGGTGGAAGGAACTGCGCGGTGTATTAAGAGCATCGTGAACAAACCGTGCTCACACCGCCCCCCTCTTGAGGAGGGGTATCCATCCAATGGCGTTGAATCGCGGCATTCGGAGTGCCGCGCAAATAACGCCAAAACAACAATATCTACGGTTTGCGGCCACCGTCGGCCTTTGGGTGATCAAATCGGACGTCAGGGCCTCTGCGAAACCCTGACGCTCCGGTTTAGCGGCGGCATGCCAGCGCCGTCCGCTGCAACTGGTCGTTAGGCGCTCAATTGATTTTAACGATCGCGGGCGGACTCCACGTGCCTTTGCCAGGAGGCAGGACGGAAGGGGTTTCGGTCTTTGGCCAATACAGGCGCATCACCATGTAGATCAGATCATTCGGTGCGGGCAGCCAGTTGCTTTCCTTGTCCGCGCCGGGCGAGTCCTTCTGGATGTAGAGTGTCAGCGAGCCGTCTGCATTCTTCTTCATGTCGGGTAGCATCGGCGAGTTGATGAGGTAGCGATTGATCGGGTTTTTAATCAGCAGTTGCGACTTGCCGTCGTACATTGTCACCGACCAGAAAGCATTGACCGGCGGAAGCTGTCCAGCGGGAAAGGTGATGGTGTAGTTGTGTTTGCTGCCGTCAAGCGGCGTACCGTCGGACAGGATCTTGGCCATCGGATACGTGGCCTCTTCGGCGTCGTTGGCGTAGATGCCCGCTTGCGCGATGGCGGCACGCTTTAGCCAATCATCCTTGTAGAACGCCGCGTCACCGCCGGAACTCACGATGTTCCAACCATTGACCTGCGTGCCGAGATGATTGACTGCATTCTGGACCTTCGCATGCCCAGCCTGCATGCCCTCAACCACTGCGGCCTTTTGCTCGGCGGAGAGCTCCTGGAAGTTGAAATCCTTGCCGGCGCCAATGCCCAGGTGGGCCAGCTTCGCGCGGATCGCCGTTTCTTCCGGTGTAGCAGGGGCAAGCTGCATTACAACGCCCAGATATTTGAAGAAGTCGGTCTTCACCAGGTCCTTGTCGATCTTCGGTAAGTCGAGCGCCGGCGCGGCAGGCGGCGCAGGCTGCTTGAGATAAGCCGATAGCGGCCGGGCCGCATAACCGGACTGGATCTTCTCGACGTTTGGCATGTCCGCCGGGTTGTAGAGCTGAGTGCGAAAGATCACGAAGGGCAGTTGTGTGCTGGAACGAAAAACCTTCTTGATGCCTGTCGGGGTCACGCCCTTCCAGTCTGGGCCGACCAGCATGTAATCGCCGGCTGCGTTGCCGGTGGTACGGCTGCCGATGTAACCGAAGTTGTTGGTGCTGTTATCGATGAGCTGCACCGAGTAGTACCGCGGTTTCTCTACCGCCGGTACCGAGAGCACCATCGGCTCGCTCCGCAGGTCCATGAACATCAAGGAATACGGTGTGTCGCTGTTCGGCGAGACGATGGCCGTGTCCTTGTAAGTAAAAACATTGTGCATGCTGTGAATGTGGTTGAACGGCGCCTTGTACTGGCCGGAGTTTTTGTCCACGGCATAGTCGTACATGATCGCGTAGTTCATCACGATGGGCAGACCGTAGATATAGCCTTCTTCGGCGATGGCTTTCGTTTCGGCGGCAGTGATGTCCGCTGCTTGGGCGTGCGTAAGTCCAAAGGACGCGAGCAATGCCAGCGCACAGCCAAATGTTCTCGGGAGTGTGGTTATCATGAACTTGAAACTCCATTTTTCGTACTGGATGAGTGAGTCGGCCAGTTAACTGCAGGTCCGGTGATATTCTAGTTTCACTTAGGAAAAAGGAGGGTGTACGCCACTCGAAAGCCCCAGCCGTGTGCACCCTCTTCAGGACTGTCCGCCCAGTATCGCGGTCCCACCTGAAGGCTCATGGGCTGCTTGCCGACTTTGAACAATTGCGTCACGAACAAGTTGATCGGCACATTCCACTCCCTGGCTTCCCAGTCGTAAGTGGATTCGGTATTAATTCCAAAACTGGTGTACGACGTTGTCGTATAAACCAGGAAGGGTTGTAGATACGTCTGGTTGACCTTCTCCTTGTCATCGGCCGGGTCGTTGTCCAGTGACCAGATATGGTTCGCCAGAATACCGGTCGTCCAACCGTTGGCTTGCTTCAATGCCACCGCTGTCGGTCCAATTCCCCATTGTTCGCTACTCAGAAGCTCATCACTGCCGGTCGGTAACAACAACGCGGGGCCTGCGCCCCAGATCCAGCCGTCCTCGGTGGGCTTTTTGGGCGAGAAAAAGAAGCTTTGCGAGGTGTCGCCCACTCCGCTTTTATCGGCGATACCCCTCGGTGCCAACCCGTGCTGATCAATGATCGGGAGGATCGTGCGAGAAATCAGATTCCAATCTTCATTAAGTGTGAAGGGTAATACCGGCTGGATATTGGTTACGCTCTGGATTCCATTACCGGAGGGACCCATTTTCTGATTCCAGTTGTATTGAATGGGCAAGCTGTACAGTGCCGCGACTGGATTTAATGACTGCTTAGCCAGTTCCGCCTGATCGTCAGCCTGGCTGGAAACGGAAATACCTAAAAACAAAGGTGATAGTAAGAGTCGTTCAATGTACTTGGTCATGTCGAATTCCGTTTACAGTCAGCCTTAACTGCCTTGCGGCATAACGCGGGCATCATTGCCTGAGCCTTGGATATACACCTTCGAGCCTTTAGCCAGGGACGGATTGATCGGTTGGGTTACCGATACGAGCACGCCACTGCTGACCCGCACGATGATCTGTTGCGCCTCGACCGGTTGGTCATACTTTTTCTTCTCGGCGTAGTTACCGCCAGCAGCACCGGCGAGCGCGCCGGCAACCATGGCGACGTCACGGCCGGTGCCTCCCCCGATCAAGCTGCCAAGCGCCAGACCGCCAAGGCCACCGAGTACGGCGCCGACACCACTGTCGTGGTTGGTCTGCATCTGCGTCAGCGATATCTGCTCGATCTTCCCTGAGCGAATCTCGATTTCACCAGCGCCACCATCGGTTGACCCGACGGCGGAACAGGCACTTATCAGCACCGTCATCAACGTGACTGACAGCCAGGACAGGATTATTTTCATTACGGTTCACCTCGTTATTGGTATTTGGCAGTTCAATCAAGGCTTAACTGCGAATGAACGCCCAGAGATCGACATTCAACTTGTCGATCGCCGCTTTGAAGTCCTGGGCGGTGATCTTCTGACTTTCGTTTTCCAGCGTTGTACCAAACACTTTGCGTACTACCTTGGCTACCGTCTGGTTGGTTCTCGCATCGATAATCTCGGCCTCGATGAACAAAGTGCTGTCCTGATCACGGTGGCCGGTGGCGGCCTGTGTTGCTCCGACCACGGCGGCGATCGGCACCACTTCGTACCATTTCATCCCTTCGTTTTCGGCATTCACCCCGGTGATCGCCGCACGCATCAGCAGGGTGTTGGAACCCACCGGCGCGGCGCTGGTATTGGAAACCACACGGTATTTCTGACCCAGGGTGCCTTTAACCTTACTGGTCATGTAGTTCTGGATGTCGGTCAGCGTTTGCTGGTTGACCCGCTCATCGGGCTTGGGCGCGGGATAAAGCTCCAGATTGTTGAACACCACCGTGTCATAGGCATTCGGGTTCCACGACGGACTGACCCAACGCATTGTTGTACCGCCGCTTGCCGTTTTGACTTCCTGCAAGTTGTTGTAGTTGGACAGATAGCCCGAGTATTGCTCGGCTTCAGTGACTTTCGATACGCAGCCGGTCAATAACAAGCTGCTCAGTGCGGCACTCGTTATCCATTTGTGCGAGAAGTTCATATAACGGTACTCCTTGAGGGATATGTTCCTGAATGTCTTTTATTCAAGGTCAGATTCTGTGGCCTTAGCCCCTTCGGAATAGGCCCCACTGGATCTCAGCCTGAGCAATCGAACGACTGCTTGCCAACTGCAAGCAGTCGCAAGCGTCGCGTTACTTCAATGCCACCACTGCCGGCGGCTGCCAGCTGCCGCTGCCTGCGGGAAGAATTGAAGGCGGCGTGGCCTTCGGCCAATAGAGGCGCATTACCAGATAGGCCGTGTCGTCAGGCGCGGGCAACCAGTTGGACTCCTTGTTCTTGCCCGGCGAATCCTTTTGGATATACAGCGTCAGTGAACCGTCCGCGTTCTTTTTCATGGCCGACAGCATCGGCGAATTGATCAGGTAGCGGTTGATCGGATTCTTGATCAGCAGTTGGCTCTTGCCGTCGTACATGGTCACCGACCAGAAGGCATTGACGGGCGGCAGTTTGCCGGCGGGGAAGGTCAGCGTGTAGTTGTGCTTGCCGGTATCCAACGTCTGGCCGTTGCCATCGGTACGCGTAATGGGATACATCGCCTCGGCGGCGTCATTGCCGTACAAACCAGCCTTCGCGGCGCCAGCACGCATCAGCCAGTCGCCTTTGTAGAACGCCTGGTCGCCGAAGAACGCGCCGACGCTCCAGCCGTTGATATTCTTCATTCCGCTCGAGAGGAACTTGTCGACCTTTTCGTCGCCGGCTTTCATTCCGAGCAGGACCACGGCCTTGTGCTCGAGCGAGAGATCCTTGAATTCGAAGCTCCGGCCGGGGCCTACGCCGATGCTGGCCAGCTTGGACCGGATCTCCTTGTCGTCTGCCGATGGCGGCACATACTCCAACGCGGCTGACAGGTACTCGAAGAAGTTGGCCTTGATGCCCCCCGTCGTGGCCGGAACGAAATCAATCTTCGGCACAGCGGGCGGCGCGGGTTGATGGAGGAAAGCGGACAGCGGCTGGACCTTGTAACCCGCCTGCACCTTCTCGACCTTCGGCATGTCGGCCGGATTGAACAGCTGAGTGCGGATCAGCGTCAGTGCGAAAGGGGTCGTGGAGCTGAACACCTTGTCGATGCCTGGAGGTGTCGCACCCTTCCAGTCGGGGCCTGCAATCAAATAGCTCCCGGGTGCGCTGGCCGTGGCCCGACTGCCGATGTAGCCGTAGTTATAGGTATTGCCGTCGATCAGTTGCACCGAGTAGTAGCGTTTTTTGGAGACGGCCGGCACGGTGATCACCAACGGCTCGGCGCGCAGGTCGGTCCAGAGAAAGGAGTACGGCGTGTCGCTGTTGGGGGTAATGATGGCCGTGTCAGCGGGGGTCGCGACCTTATGATCGTGGTGCAGTTGGTTGAAGGGGGCCTTGAACTGGCTGGACTTGGAGTCCACCGCGAATTCGTTCATTACGGCGTAGTTCATGACCAGCGGCAAGCCGTAGATAAAGCCTTCCTCGGCGATCGCCTTGGTTTGCTCCAGGCTCGGCGCGGGAACGCCCTTGGTCACATCGGCCTTGTCGGCCTGTGTGATCGGATCGAGCTTGCTCGTGCACCCGGTGAAAAGCGTTGAACCTACGACGACCGCCGCAGCCAATGTCCAGCCACTGTGAGACTTCCTGTTCATTTTCACCTCGTTAGTTTTGTACAAGCCGGTGTCGTGAGCGTTCATGCCCACGGTTAGATACTAGGCATGACACCTGAAACGCTCTTGGATTTTTCTCAGTAGCGCCAAGTCATGTTGCCAGTCAGGGCTTGAATCCAGGCGTTGTCGAACTCGCCTGAGACACGATTACCTGACAACGTTTTTTGCTGATCGACGGACATGTCCCCCATCCACACCGTGACCCAACTGAAATTCACGTCTGTCTCTTTATTCAGTGAATAAGTAAAGCCTGTGGCGAAGCGCCAGGCGGCGCCCATGGGCACGGTGAGCGTACGATTACCGTCGGACACTGCGGACGTGTCATAGGCGACACCGAAATCCCAGACCCAGTCCTGGTTCATCTGGTATTGAGCGCCAAGCGCCAATTGATACGTGTCTTTGTAATGCGCATCGATTGAAGCGGCCCGGGAACCGGTTCTGGACGTGTCTACGTCAATGCCGATGTCACCGAATTTCGACCAGTCCTGCCAATTGACCGAGGCCAGAACGGCCCATTGCGTATCCAGTTGCTGGTACAGGCTGAGGGTCGCCGTTTGCGGTACTTTCAGGTCGATTTTGGTGTTGAGGTTGTTGAGGCGACTCACTAACGGAGCACTGCTCTTCACATCCAGGCGATCCTCGAAGTCGAGGTCAACCTGACTGGTGTAAGCCAGGCCAATCCGGGTACCGGGCTTTGGGGCATAAATCACGCCTGCGTTGGCGCCGTAACCCCAGGTGCTGTCCCGGTATTTGTATTGGCCGTCACCCCGTTGTGTCAGTCCGAGCGGCGCCTGATCGATGGCGGCTTCGCTCTTCAGCATCCCGTACATGGCTTTGAGTCCGACGCCGACGGACCATTGATCGTTGAAGCGATAGGCGACACTGGGTACCAGTGACAGTCCCGCAATGCTCGCGTTCTGTACGAAATAACGGCCGGACCAGTCATTGTCGTAGTTTACAGCCAGACCGAAATCGCCATAGGAGCCGAAACCGACGGACCACCGATCATCCAGTTGATGGCTGATGAAGAAACTGCCACCCGGTATGGGATCGAGCGCGTTACCGCTGCCAGTGCCCGGCGTATTGGTTTCACTGTCCCGATCGAACGATAAGTCACCAAAAAGAACCTGAGCGCCAGCGGAGATCTGTGTTCCGCTGAGGTAGCTCAAGCCGGCGGGGTTGCTGGCAATGGTCGAAGGGCCTTGTGCCCGGGCCGCTGCACCGGCATTGGCCAGTCCGACGTTGTCGGTGGCGGTTTCGTACAACATTAGGCCACCGGCAACACTTCGGCCACTGGTCAAGAGTGTCAGCGCACCAAGAACAGCAATCGACAACACGCTTTTATTCAATGGCATGAGATCCTTCTCTTCAGATCACTCAATCGATATCGCTTAGATCGCCCCAAGGCCGAGGCGCCGTCTTTTACTCGTGCGGCTTTCTTGAGTGTCTGCGCGGAACTCCAACCGCAGGTGCAACTAATCGCCGGCCTCAAGAACCGTTCAAAAAACCGAAGAGCAGCTTTGCGACCAGCCTGTTGTTGCGTTCACTTTACGACAATCATCAGAAAGGCACCTTGCATTTTCGGACAGTGCGTGCGGTATCGCGGGGGTATGGGAATTGTTGAATCAACCCTCGATGGAAGTTACCCCAGCCCGTCTCTCCAATGCTGTGGTGACGTATTTGTCCACGTTTTGAATGCACGGGAGAAGGCGTTTGGATCCTGGTATTGAAGGGTTTGAGAGATTGTGGATATCGGCAGATCGGTATCTTTCAAGAGCTGCCGCGCGAAGTTGCTTCTGGAATCGGTGATTAGTTCTTTCAGGTGAGAACCTTCCGCATCCAGCCGGCGTCGCAGCGTTCTTTCATGCAATGAGAATTGACTGGCGATGTGCTTGGAGTTTGCCTGGCCTTGCAATAATAGAGCGTATGCCTGGCTCTTTATTTTTTCTGACATCGTCAAATGTGACGTGGCGATCGAAATAGCCAGTTTAAGTAGATGGTGTAAGCGTGGATTCGCCGTACATTGAATTTGCCGGAGTTGCTGATTGTTTATTACAAGCCCGGAGATGCTTGCATTGAACTGAATGTTACAGCGAAATTTTCTGACGTACGGGTTGATATCGGATGGCTTGCGATATGAAAACTGCACACGAACGGGGGTCCAGTTAGCGCCTAACAATGTCCGCAACATTTGCAGGCCAACCATGACGGCAGTGTCAACTAGTAATGATTGATTGGGCAGGTCGTGGCGATAAATAACATATCCCAACAAACTGTGTTGACCCGCCAAGGGAAGAAGGAGTGGGGTCGCACCACGATCATAGAGATTGGCATGCCCGACCAGATCGTTCAATGCATCGCCTGGTGTAGTCGCAAGACGCATAAGCTGACCCACCGGACCCAAATTTTCCAGCGAAAAGCGCTCACCGATCAACAGGCCAATATGGGGGCACTGAGTGTGTTCGAACGCCGTGTTGAACAGACGAGCAACGTCCATGTAGGCGAGATGGTTGTCTTCATATGCAAATTGCTCAAGGCTGATACCAGCGTCTTTGAAAACGCCTCGCGAGGAGCCCCCTATCGCGTCAACTACTTCCGGGAACCTACGGAATGGACTTGTACTAATTTCTCCAGGCCCGCCCATTCTTAAAGATGATTTTTTGGAGGGCATATAAGCTCGCTATCATTCCTGAAACTGGGGCATTGGCCACGCTGGCGAACATCTGACACATGACGAGCAAAAGAGCGTAGCGCCCAAGAGCCGGCGCCTGGCACCTCGCGGCCGTTCTGCGCTGCCAGTCCTTGGACCGAATCATCGAATACACGAGTCGTGCGCATTAATTGAATCCAAAAATACATAATATTGAATACATTGGTTTTAGCACGGATGCGCTTTTTTTCAAATAGTCCATAGAGACTCTGCTCCACCATAATAGCCGCTTCCATATATCGACGAAGCTTGGTTAGAGGGCATTCTTCTGATGGTTTCGTTTCGAGTACTTGGTAAGAAACAAAAAATGAAGTGGAGCCAACAGAGGGAGTGGGCCCTCTTTTTCTGTTTTAGCAAGGCGACTGTCCGCCCTCAAGGGTTGTCGCTTGCCGGCGCTTTGGGAACGCAGATGTGTCCGATGTCGTTTATCTGCGAAGACTGCTATTGGCCGATTTCTGCCGGTCATTAAGCCGAAATCAAGCTGAAGAACGTGCTCGGCGATGTTTGCGCAACGATGAGGACTCAACACTAAAGACGCCGGCTTAAGAAGGCGGTAAAGAGCCAGTCGCGGTATTCGCAGGAAAAGACAGCATCGACTCGGCTGGCGGATGCTCGTAGGTGGAGGACAGCACGGCACTGAGTCGATCGCCCAACAGGTCCCAAGCGCGCTTCTTCTCTTCGGCATAATCGTGATGCAGGTAGTGGCGCCTTACCCGGGAGCCGGCCAACACATGGTTTTGGCAGCGGTCGATGACGTCCAGGCTGACCCCCAAGGCCTGCATCATGGTCGCACCGGTGCGGCGTAGGTCATGCGGCGTCCAGTCGCCGTTTTGGCCGTGGGCAAGGACCAGGGTGTCGTCGTGACGCCGTCTGGAGAGGGCCTTGCGGTTTTTGAACCGGGCTTGGCGGTCACCCACCTGTTTGCTCACCACCTTCACGTCCACATGCCCATCATCCTGCTTGTTGGGAAAGCACCATTGGCTATGTCCAGTAAGGGTTTTCAAGTCCTGAAAGAAATGCAAGGCGAAGGGGGAGAGGAAAACATGGTGATCCTGTTTTTTGCCCCGGGTGCCTTTGACGTTTTCACTGGGGAGGAACCAGGTCTGCCGGTCCAGGTCGACATTTTTCCATTCGGCCTGCAGTAACTCACCAATCCGGCACAAGGTGCCCAGGCTGATCCAGAGCGCAAGTTGAGTCTCCTTCTTTAATGGACGAATACCTTCGTACTTTTGACCAGCGGGGAGGGCGTTGTAATCGGCGGTCATTTGCTGGAAGCGGTTGTGCAGTTCCAACAGCTCAGCCGGCAAAAGGATGCGGCTTCTTTCTGCCTCGTAGCCGGCGGGGATCAAGGGGGAGATGTCGACCAGTTCGGTCGGATCGCCCTCGATCAATAAGGCCCGCCAGGGCTGACGCTTTCTGGCCCAGCTGAACATCTGAGTTAGGTCGGCGAAGAAACTGATGGCTTGCCGGTGAGCGCCGCGGTTGAGCACGGTGCGGATCAGCGCCCGAACATCGTGTTCGGAGACGCTGCTCACCGCGGTCTTGCCAAGTGCCGGAAAAAGGTCTTTGTTAAAACGGCGTTGTAGTTCGGCATTGCCATCTTTGCGCGCCACGCCATCCAACAGCCAGGCCTTGGCCAGATCTTGGACGGTCAGCGTTTTCACCCTCGCCGTTTTTACTTGTTCGGCCTCTACCTTAGCCGCGGCGTATGCCTGCGCCTTGGCGGTTTTCTTCTGCTCGTTGGGATTGATTTGCTCATCGATGAGCGCTCGGGCCTGGTTGCGAGCCTTGCGGATGTCCGTCAGGGATTTGCGCGGCCAGGAGCCGCAGGAGTACTCTTTGTTCTGGTCACCCCACCGATACCGATAGAAAAAGCTGACTGTCACGCCGTCCTTGCGGACTGAGATTCGACCGGCCAGATTGCCATCCTCCCTGAGGATTCGGCCGGCATCTTCAGCGGTCAGCGACTCGAGTTCTTTGATGGTGATTTTAGCCATAAAATAGGTTCCCCCTACTTTTACCCCCACAAAAACGTCGGCTCTTGATGGACGTTACTGGACTCTCGTAGAGCAGAACACCGCTGGAGCTCAAGTAAATACTAGCTTAGAAAAATCCAGAGTAAAATTTTGGAAGCTTTCAAGAAGTATGAAAAAGGAGATGGGGTGCTAGGGGTCGAGTGTTCGAATCACTCCGTCCCGACCATATAATTCAAGGGGTTGCGAGATTTTATCTTGCGACCCCTTTTCATTTTTGATCGTTTTTACCCCTATAAAACGACTGGCTCTCGGTGGAATCCTCACTGCGTTCGTGTGAATTGATGCCTTACTCGGCGGTTTCCTAATGAGCAACGCCTCAAAAATGTTAAGTATTTTTACGGTGATTTTTGTTACTCGCAACGATACTGGCCCGTAAAGTTGACAGTGATTTTATGCCTCGCAACGCTCACTTTCCTTGGTTTATCTTCAAGATTTCCTTGGGCTGATCAATGCTGCTTTTAGGGGGAGCAGAAGGTAGTGCGGGGCGGTCGCAGGCCCTTCAGAAAGAGTAATTACTTGGCTGTGCAAGGACTGCTGTCATTATTACTCATTTGAATCTGATGGCAGTTTCAGTGAAGTCCACAACGGCCGTGAAATCTCACGGAATGCGTTTTCGGCCCTCAATCTTCGAGTCGTAGAAAATGAGCGAAACAGCGACCCATGCAATTGAAGAACCCCATCGCAAAACTTCAGCAGTAGGACTGCTCGTCGCTGCTGTTGGGGCGGTGTACGGAGATATTGGCACCAGCCCCCTGAACACGCTTAAGGAAGTGTTTGCCGGTCACTACGGTGTTCAGGCCAATCATGATGGCGTGCTGGGCATTCTGTCGTTGTTCTTTTGGTCGTTGATCTGGGTTGTCTCGATCAAGCGGCTGGTCTTTTGCTTTTTCCCTCATAACAATCGTTAAGCAGGATGACCCTCGAACGATTTCGCAAGGAAATCAATCAGTGCCCGTACCGAGGGAAGCAACCCTCGGCGGGAGGGGAACACTGCCGTGATGACGCCCTCAACGGGTTGCCACTGTTCGATCAATTTGATTAAACGGCCATCAGCCAATTCCTGACTGATCGTTGTCAGCGGCAACACTGCCATGCCAACGCCTTCGAGCACTGCACTTTTGAGCACGGCTATATCGTCGCTGACTAGGCGCGGAAAATGACTGACCTGAGCTGTTTCACCCGTTGGCCCGTTTAGTTGCCAGTGGTAGTGCGACTGAACCGTGCCCCAGGCCACACTGGGCAGATCGATGAGGTCCGCCGGCAACGCGAGATCAGGAACAAGCTGAACAAGGGCCGGACTCGCAACCAGTACCTGCGGACTTTTCGCCAGCACTTTCATTACTAGTTCGCTGTCTTCCAACGGTGGAAAACACAGACTCAAGGCCAGGTCGTAGCCTTCGCTGATGACGTCGACTCGACGATTATAACTTTTCACGTACAACTCGACCGACGGGCACTGTGCCATGAACTGACCCAGCATCGGGGCGAGCCAGAAGTTCAGCAATGGCGTGGTGCAACTCAAGCGGATCACACCTCGCGGTTCCGAGCGGTTCTGCTCAATCACATCCTCTGCCGATTCCGCCTCGGCCATCATCGCGACGCAATGTCGGTAGTAGGCCTGGCCAATGTCAGTGACCTGAAACTGCCGTGTTGAGCGCTGGATCAGCCGCATGCCCAACCGACTTTCCAACTGATTGACCCGCCGACTCAGCGTTGACTTGGGCATGTCCAGCGCGCGACCAGCAGGGGCGAAACCGCCGTGTTCGACCACTTTCGCGTAAATAAAGAGTTCGTTGAGATCAATCACAGGAGGTTTCACTGTTCCATTTTCGAGACTGTGAAGTCTAATCCGCTGACTACCGACATCCAAGTTCGGCGACTAAGGTAAGTGCCTGGCTTCGTCACGAGCGATGCTCCATGAAGAAACTTCTGGGTATCTATGGCAGCCCCAAGCGGCACTGGGTAGGCGATGGCTTTGCTGTGCGGTCATTGTTTACGTACTGCACATTGGGGCGCCACATTAGCCCGTTTTTAATGCTCGACTATGCAGATCCCACGGATTTTCCGGCCTCGCGGCATAGGCGAGGGACAGGCCAGCATCCGCAGCGCGGGTTCGAAACGGTGACGATGATGTACCAGGGCGAGCTGGAGTATCAGGATTCCACAGGTGCGGGCGGCAAGATTGGCCCTGGAGATGTTCAGTGGATGACAGCGGCGCGCGGGATGCTTCATGAGGCGCTCCACTCGGCGGATTTCAGTCGCACGGGTGGAACACTGGAGATGGTGCAACTGTGGGTGAATCTGCCCGCGAAAAACAAAATGTCCGGGCCTCGATATCAGACGATTTTGAATCGCGACATGGTGCGAGTCAGCCTTCCTGACGATGCAGGTCAAGTGCGCGTGATTGCCGGTGAGTACGCCGGGCGCAAAGGCCCTGCACAGACGTTCACACCCATGGATATATGGGAGATACGTCTGAACGCAGGCAAGAGCATTTCCCTGCAGTTAAGGGCTGGCTTCACCTGTGCAGTCGTCCTGCTCACTGGGGGCATTGGGCTGAATGGCAATGCAGTTTTGCGGGATGCACAGGTAGCGCTGCTTGATCCTGCTGGCGTCAAGCTATTGCTGGAGGCCTGTAGCGATTCGAAGCTGGTCCTGCTCTGCGCAGAGCCCATTGATGAGCCCATCGTTGGCCAAGGCGCGTTTGTCATGAATACCCAGGCAGAAATAGTCCAGGCCATCACGGACTTCAACAGCGGCCACTTTGGACAGATTACCCCATGATCCATTTTCGGAGTGTCATTGGTTGACATTGCGAAGTCTGTCGGCGGCTAAGCCGTCTTTTCTCAAAGGAGAACGTCATGAGTAGCCCGGCTAATTTCAACAACCAGAGACCTGTGATCGACCCATCCAATGTCGCCATGCTGCTGATCGACCACCAAAGTGGTCTGTTCCAGACAGTGGGCGATATGCCGATGCCCGAGCTACGCCTGCGCGCAGCGGCGTTGGCCAAGATGGCGACGCTGGCCAAGATTCCGGTCATCACCACGGCCTCCGTGCCGCAAGGTCCGAATGGGCCGCTGATTCCCGAGATTCATGAGAACGCCCCACACGCCCAGTACGTGGCGCGCAAGGGTGAGATCAATGCTTGGGACAACCCGGAATTCGTCGCTGCCGTGAAGGCCACGGGCAAGAAGCAACTCATCATTGCCGGCACCATCACTAGCGTGTGCATGGCGTTCCCGGCCATCAGCGCCGTGTATGACGGCTATCAGGTCTTTGCCGTGGTGGATGCCTCAGGCACCTACACCAAGATGGCTCAGGAAATTACGCTCGCGCGAGTGGTTCAGGCGGGTGTAGTCCCGATGGATACCGGTGCTGTCGCGTCTGAGCTGCAAAAATCCTGGAACCGTGACGATGCGCAGCAATGGGCTGAGGTCTACACCAAAATTTTCCCGGCCTACCAGTTGCTGATCGAAAGTTACATGAAGGCTCAGGCTGTCGTGAGCAACCACGAAGTATTGGACTCCCAACGCAAATAACTGAATCCAACATGAGGGGAGTGCGCCCTCATCAGTGGAGGCCATCGGGGCTTCCGTTGATTACCTGGAGAATGAAAATGTCCACTGCCTACAAACGTCTCGATAAAGATCAAGCGGCCGTATTGCTGGTCGACCATCAGACCGGTCTGTTGTCGTTGGTACGCGACATCGATCCGGACAAGTTCAAGAACAACGTGCTGGCGCTGGCCGATCTGGCCAAGTACTTCAAACTGCCGACCATTCTGACGACCAGCTTTGAAACGGGCCCGAACGGCCCACTGGTGCCGGAGTTGAAGGCTCTGTTCCCGGATGCTCCTTACATTGCGCGCCCAGGGCAAATCAACGCCTGGGACAACGAGGACTTTGTCAAAGCCATCAAGGCTACCGGCAAGAAACAACTGATCATCGCCGGGGTGGTGACCGAAGTCTGCGTGGCGTTCCCGGCACTGTCGGCAATCGAGGCGGGCTTTGATGTGTTTGTGGTGACCGACGCGTCCGGTACCTTCAATGCCCTGACCCGTGATTCGGCGTGGAACCGCATGTCGACGGCCGGCGCACAGTTGATGACCTGGTTCGGGCTGGCCTGTGAGCTGCACCGCGACTGGCGCAATGACATCGAAGGGCTGGGAACGCTGTTCTCCAACCACATTCCGGACTACCGCAACCTGATCACCAGCTACACCCAACTGACTTCCGACAAGTAAGTTCGAGCCAGGGACCACGACAGCATCAGTGGCCTTTCAACGGTGTGTTGAACAGGCCCTGACCTGTTGGGGCCTGTTTCAATCAGGGTTTGTTTTGTGCGGTCTACTTGAGGCTTTTTTTGTCTGGATCATCAGACACGGAGCCTCGCGGCAAGAGAGATAACGATGAGCAATCAAGAGCCCCAATGTCAGTTGTCCTCTTCCTTGGATTGTCCGATGGAAGAGGGTGTTAAAGCGATTAAACGAATCACTGCGCGCTCTGCCGAAGTGGGTGGCGGGATTATCGTCAACCGATTGATGCCCTCGCGCCAACGACGAATGATCGGCGCCTGGTGTTTTCTCGATCACGCCGGCCCTGCGGTGTTTGAAAAAAAGCCGGCCTGCGCGTCGGCCCCCATCCGCATGCTGGCTTGCAGACCTTCACCTGGATGATCAAGGGTAAGGTGCTGCACCGCGACAGTCTGGGCAACGTCCAGATCATTCGCCCGGGCCAGGTCAACCTGATGACGGCCGGACGGGGTATCACCCACACAGAAGAGTCGCTGCCTGACGAGCACCATCTGCACGCCGCGCAGTTATGGATTGCCTTACCGCAGGGTGACGAGAACTGCGCGCCGGCATTCGACCACTATGCGGACTTGCCAGTCTGGGATGAAGGCGGGGTAAGGATCACCTTGCTGGCCGGGAGGTTCGGCGGCCGCACCGCCCCCTGCCGAATTTTTTCACCGTTGGTGGGCGTGGACTTGGCGAGTCAGGGGGCAGCCTCGCTTCGATTGGCCGTGGAACCGCAATTCGAATACGGCATCCTGCCGCTGGAAGGTACGTTCACCATCAACGGCCAGACGTTTGCCCGTAATGAACTGGCCTATCTGGGACGCGGCCTCAGCGACATTGAGTTGTCATCCACCCAGGGCTCACGCGCCTTGCTGCTGGGGGGGGAACCATTTGCCGAGGAAATACAGCTGTGGTGGAACTTCGTCGGCCACAGCAAGGAGGACATCGCCGAGGCCCTTGAGGCCTGGAACAGCCGGGACCTGGAGCGTTTCGGTGACGTTGAGGGTTTTGACGGAGAGCGTCTGGTCGCCCCGCGGTTGCCGTGGCAAGGCGTGTGACGCTCAGGTCAACAATGAGCGGGAGTCCCGGTGATGGCCAATACGTTGAAACGACTGCAGTGGGTCTCTATTTCGCTTGGGGTGTCGCTGGCGACGGGGAACACCCTCGCGGACAACTCGCTGGGCCAACGGGATAATCTCAGCAGCGGAATCAATGATCGACAAAAGGCCGAAATGGCAGTGCCAGACGGTTTTATCAGTGGTTCGTCGCTCAATGGATTGTTACGTAACTACTACTTCAGTCGTGATAACCATGACACTCCTGCAGGGCTCGACCAACGTGAGTGGGTACAAGGTGCCTACCTGTCTTTTCGTTCCGGGTATACCGATTCTCCGATCGGCGTCGGTATTGATATCCATGGGTTTTATGGGCTAAAGCTGGATGGCGGAGGGGGCCGCGGCGGTGCCGGACTACTCCCACTGAACTCAAAAAAAGAACCGGAGTCGGAATTCTCCGCAGCGGGAGCCGCATTGAAGTTCAGAGGCTTTGACAGCCTCGTTCAGGCCGGCGATCAATACCTGGAGAACCCGGTGATTGCTGGCGGGGTCAGTCGGGTGTTTCCCCAGACCTTTCGCGGCGTGGCGTTAAAAAACTACAGCCTACCGAACCTGACCCTCGATGCTGGCTGGGTCGATTCCACACGTTTGCGTAATCAGAGTGGTCAAAGCTATTTGGTCACCAGCTATGGTGCCAGTAACAAGGCGGGTGTGCCTGCCGATCGTGAAAGCCCCAATATGGAGTGGCTGGGCGGTATTTACAGTGTGCCAGGCGCTATCACCCTGACGGTCTACGGCGGACAATTGAGCGATATCTGGAACCAGTACTACGTGGGAGCAAGTTGGCCGCTGAAGCTCACCCAGGCGTTGACGTTAACGCCGTATCTGCACTATTTCACAACCCGGGATCAGGGTCAGAGTCAGCTCGGACGGATCGACAACGACACCTATAGTGGTGGTCTGACGCTCTCTGGCGCTGGCCAGAGCCTGACGCTGGGCCTGCAAAAAGTCGACGGCAACACGCCCTTCGACTACGTCGCACAGGATGACCGGTCGTTTCTCTACCTGAGCAACTCTCAGCAGTACGCCGACTTCAACGCCCCGGGAGAGAAGTCCTGGAAGCTTCAATACCAGACCAGCCTGGCGTTCGTGGATGCTCCAAACGTGCAGCTAAGCACGTCCTATACACGCGGCGAAGCCGACCTGACCCGGGTGGATCCTGCCAGTCAAGGGTACGGCTACATCTACAACGCTTCCGGAAAAGATGCACACCATTGGGAACGGGATGTGGCCCTGCGTTATGCGGTGCCCGACGGCAAGGCCAAGGGGTTGAACGTGACCCTGCGTTGGGCCGCGCATCGCACGGGGGATGGCTATACGGCGCCGGGTAACACCCGGGGCAATTCGAACGCCGATGAGTACCGCGTGATCGTGGACTACCCGTTCAGTATTTTTTAGCAAGTAGCGTAAGAAGGCATGACATGCGACAACAGGTTGGCTTAATCAAGGCAATCGGCATCAGCTCGTTTTTTGTTTGTTCACCGAGCGAGGCCGATAGCGTCAGTTTACCGCCTTTAGCATTAGGCAATGCGAGCTTCATGGACGGTGTGTCCGGCCCGGGGATGCTCTTCGAATTGCCCACGCAAATCTATCGCAGCAACTCGGCGAATGATGCTCAAGGCCACTCCATACCGGGATCGCAAAAAGTCCGCAGCACGACCGTGCTTCCGCATTTTGCCTACATCAGTTCCAACACCGTTCTGGGGGCTAACTATGGTGCGGAAGTGCTACTGCCATTCGTGCATCTGGACATGGATATCGACCACGGGCCTGACGGCAGTCGTACACGGCAAGGCGACATGGTTATCAGCCCGCTGGTGTTGCAGTGGGCACCGCGTTCGGTGCTCGGCAGGCCTTACTGGCAGCGGCTGAATTTTGTTTTTTCGTTGCCGACGGGTTCCTATAGCGCCGACTCGGACATCAACACCGGCAGCAATGTCTGGGTCTTCAACCCCCACTACGTGTTCACTTGGGAGCTGACTGATCGCCTGGAAGTGAGCGGTCGTTTCCACTATGCATGGTCAAGTCGCAACAACGATCCGGCTTCCGTACTGAAGGCAGACAGCATCCAGCCGGGCGAGGCGATCCACAGCAATCTGGCGGTTTCCTATGCCGTTTCCGATACCTGGCGGGTAGGGGTGGCCGGCTACCAACTCAAGCAGATCAGCGATGACCGGATCGACGGACATAGGCAGAAAGACTCCCGGGAACAAGTCGTGGGCATAGGGCCGGGAGTGATGTATCGGCAAGGCAAGCAGACACTGTTTGCCAACCTGTATTTTGAAAGCGGTGCTGAAAATCGCTCTGAAGGGACTCAGTTAACGCTCAGGTATCTTCATGCCTTTTAACGAGGAGGCAGCAGCTTGTGGCCGCTGCCGTTGTTGCCATGAGGGTTTGAGATAAAAAACATCGCCCGGTGTTCGTGGCTCCGGGCGATGGCATGCGCTTGCGGTGCATGGCTCGTGAAAACCTGACCTGGTTAGGCCGCTTCCACGTTGACTTTGGTTTTCGACATGACGCGGTGCGGCGCCGTTTCGCGCAGGAACATCGCAACAACCAGGCCCAGCACCGCGCCACTCAGGGCCAGATAGAGGGTGTTTTCAATACCGTGGTGCTGGGCAATGTAGCCAGCCAGCGCCGGCGCAACGCCGCCACCGAACACCTCCCCAATACCAACGACCAGGCCTGTGGCCGTAGAGACCAGCGCCGGCGGGACTGACTCGCTGGTGAGCGGGCCGACGGTCATGCAGATCATGCTGAAGTTGAAGAAGGTGGTCGCGAACAGCAGCAGGAACAGTTTCACTGGCTCGGCCCCCGTTTGAATCATCAGCCAAAGTGCCAGGCCGGTGGCAAGGCAAGAAAGCAGCGCGACGGGTTTTCGCCCCAAGCGGTCGGAGAGGGCAGGCATCAACACCATGCCGAAGAAACCGCCGAAACCGATGGCCGACATGACGAAACCCATCTGCTGCATGCCCATATGCAGATAGTCCGTCAGATAGTTCGGCAGCATCACCGAGCTGACGAACAGGCAGGTCAGCATGCAGAACATGCAGGCGATGTTGAGGAGTACATTGCGTTGGCACAGCACCGTCGTCCAACGCGTTCCAGGCACATTTTCAGGTTGCACAGTCTGCGCAGTTTCGCGAGGTTCGCGCAGTACGCGGTAAAGCAACCAGGCGATCAGAAATCCGGGCACCGACACCAGCACGAATACCCAGCGCCAGGACGGCACGATCAGCAACAGTTGGGTGGCGACGATCGGTGCCAGGCCGAGACCGAGCAAGGGGAAAAATGACTGCTGGATGCCGATGTTCATGCCCAGTCGCTTGGGGTGCGAAGCTTCGGCGGTGGCGGCGATAGAGGTTGGCGTGAAGGCACCCTCGGCCACGCCCATGACGGCACGGATCAGCAGCAGCGCACCGACACCGGTGGCCAGCCCGGACAAACCGGCCAACAACGAGAACATGATCACTGAAGGGATGATCACCTTGCGCCGACCGATCCGGTCGGAGAGCCGCCCCATGAACATCGAGGAAATACCCCAGGCGAGCGCCAACACTGCAGAGATGTTGCCGAGGTCCTGATAATTGAGATTGAGGTCACGCATCATCACCGGGAACAGCGGCAGAATGATGAAGCGATCCAGGCCGACCAGACCGAAACCCAGCGCGAGCAGCGCGACGGCCTTCCATTCGTAAGCTGAGTCCCATTTCTTGTTATTCATGGCAGTTCTCCGCCCTTGCGGGCATGGGTGGACATGACGCCGACAGCCGCCGGCGCCCAATGGAAGGGTTAGAAATAGACCAGTGCCTCGACCAGCCCGGTCATTTGCGTACGGTCGCGGCCGTTGCCGTAGATGCGATCGTGATCAAGCGGCTCGAACCAGTCGTATCGCAACTCGGGGCGCAGGCTGAGGTTTTTGCTGACGTCCCAGCGCAGGCCGACGGTCAAGGCATTGAAGTCGCCCCGCGCAGTGCTGGTGGGGAACAGCACAAATCCGTCATGGTCGCGAAAGTGTTCACCGCGCAGCGAGAACGCCAAATCAGGGCGCGATTGATAGGTCAACACGCTGTTGACGCCCCACCAGGAAGCACCGTCGAAGCCCGGTCCGGTGACGATGTCCACGGTATCGGCTTTGCCATCGCCGGACTGTCGGCCGTAGACCAACTCGGCGCCCATCGACCATTGCTTATCAAAGGCATGCCAACCATTAAGCGAGTGCTGTTGGCGAAGCTGACCGTGGGGTGAAATCAGCCGCGCGGTGGGCGCCTGTACGTCATCGACGTTGTGGTTCTCCTCGTCGCCAACCATGAACTCGTAGTCGACCCAAGTGCCCATATCGGCGGTGCGCCAACGCAGGGCGCCCATCAGCGACTTGCCGTGATTGTTGTCGCGCAGGTTGTTCCAACCTTGTACAACTCCCAGCTCGGCACCGAGCAGACCGCTATCGCCACTGAAAAGACGGGTGCTGGCGAGGACGCCGGACACGGTGCTGGGCTCGGTGACGAAGGCGTAGGTCTTGCTGGCGAACGGGTTGCGTGCCTCACGAATGTTCGGGGGAATCTCGTAGCCGATGGCTGGGCCGAAGATGCCGGCTATCAGACTGACGCCAGGACCGTAGGGCATGTACATCGATGCGAACAGGTTGGGGGTGGCGACAAACTTCTGCTTGTGGCGTTTGGCTGAGTCGGGGTCGTCGTCGCCCGGCGAATTGGCATCCCAGTGCATATCCCAGCCGAACGTGCGGGCGAATTGCCCGTTGCGCCCGTAGAGGGTTTCCATGCTGAAACCGAAGGAGAACTCCTGAGGACTTGGCCCCGGCAGGGGAGTGACGCGTGGGATAACGTTGGCAACCAGTGGCTTGTCGATAAACAAATGCACCGAGGCCAGCTCCAGGCCCTCGTCCGAGTATCCGGTCAGCGGCAGGTTGCTCAGGCCGTCGTCGCGCTCATCGCTGGTAGAACGGTTGTTGCGCACGTAACCGATGTCGAGCAGCCCTGAGACCTTGATTCCATAATCCTGCTCCAGGCTTGGGCCGAAAAGGCTGCGTACCAGCGAGCCTTCACCCTTTTCCTGTTCTTGCGCCTGCACATGCAGTGATGCGAGGGCGAGCAAACCCGCACCGAGCATTTTTTTGCCGATGTTCAACATGACCAGCCTCTTTTATTGTTGTTATTGCGGGTGACGCGAAAGCCGTCGCGCATGCTTGTTTCACGGGCAAACGATGCCCGTGGCGGGCCGTTGCCGACCCGCGCGAACGTTCATGCGTTCAGAGGGTGTAAAGGACTAGCGGCGGTCGAGCAGGCTCTTCAGTACGTCGAGCAGGACCGACACATTGGCATGCCTGGCGCTCTGTGCACGCCAACCAATGTGGTTGTCGGGACGCACCAACAGGCAGCCGTCCTCTTCAATCTCGCGTAAGCGAGCCCAGTCGCCATAGCTGTCGGCGTAGTCCAGGCCGATACCGATACGCCTGGCTTGCAACTCGATGCCCAGCTCACGGGCCGCGGCCTCGGCGGCCTGGCTCCAGACCCCGCCGCCATGACCGGTGAGCAGGGTCAGACGGCCCTTGCCGCAGATATCCAGCGTCGACACCCGCCGGCCCTGGGCATCATGCAGCCAGGCGTGGGGCAAGCGCGCGCCGGGCCAGGTGGTGGCGTGGTAATACAATTCGCGGTCTCGTGTATAGGCCGGTTGTTCGCTGCCATCATCGATGACCGCTGAGCTGCGATAGCGCTGACCCAGTTCCACGCCATGGCAGTTGAACTGATAGTTCTGCAGGGCGATGGCCTGGTTCAGCTCGGCGCGGCGCTCGCGACCGACTTCGCTTTCGGCGTACAGCTCACCCAGGCTGGCCCAGCCTTCTTCTTCGCTCTGTCCCGGCTTGAAGCCGAGGGCGTTGGCAATCGGCAGCATGTTGCGCACGCTGCCCATCGCTCGGTCAACGACCTGCCGACCGACTGGCTGGCGCTCGGTGTTGTAACTGTCCAGCAAGCCGGGACCGGCTTGGCCATTGATCACCATGGCGAGCTTCCAGGCCAGGTTGTACACGTCCTGCACCGAGGTGTTTGTGCCCAGGCCATTGGCCGGCGGGTGGCGGTGCACGGCATCGCCGGCGCAGAACACCCGCCCCTGGGAGTACCGGTTGGCGACAACATGGTTGATCTGCCACTTGCTGGTGGAGAGGATTTCGACAGGGATTTCAGCGTCGCCGATCACCCGTCGAGCGCGCTCGATGATGGCCGCTTCGCTCAGGTCCGGCTCGCCCTGGGCGGGGTCGTACATATAGAGCATCACCCATTCGGTCCATGGTTTTACACAGATGAAGGTGCCGCTGCCCACCCAGTAGTCGTTGCCCGGCTGGACCATCCAGTACAGCACGCCGGGGCGGCTCTCACAGTAGCGGCGCAGGTCGGCGCGCAGCCAGACATTGACCGCGCAACCCAGGCCCATTTCACCTTCCATGGGGATTCCGAGCAGTTCCATCACACGACTGCGCGCCCCGTCCGCGCCGATCATGTACTGGGCGCGAACCTGATATTCGTGGCCCACGGTGCGATCGAGAATGCGCGCGGTGACGCCGTCTGCATCCTGGGTAAAGTCGAGCAGTTCGCTGTTGAAGCGCATCTCGCTACCCGCTCGCAACGCTTCGTTGGCAATGATCGGCTCAAGCACGTGCTGGGGGATGTTGCACATCGCCGAGGGGCTGGCCGTCTCATAGTCGGACTTGCGCTCGATGGCGTTGCCCCAGGTCAGCAGGCGACCCAGTTCCTGGCCCGCAAAACTGGTGGCCCAGACATTGTTGGCCATCAACTCATGCGGCGTGGCGGCGGCGACGACCGAGGCTTCAACACCGGCATCGCGGAACACCTCGACGGTGCGCTGGTTGGTGATGTGCGCCCGTGGGCTGTTGGCGGTCCAGCGATATTTGTTGATCAACAGGCTTTTGATGCCATAGCGCGACAGCAGCAGCGAGGCGGCGAGACCGGCAGGCCCTCCGCCAACGATCAATACGGGTACTTCAAGGATTTCAGTAGAGTGTTGCTGGTTCATGTCTTTGCTCCGCAATCTTTTTCTTGTGTAACGGACCGGTTCATTGAGCTTCGTAGTTGACGACGAATTCGTCGGGCACATCGGGTCCCCAGAGGTACAGCGAATCCTCGGGCGGATGGTTGCCGGCTTGCCAGTCGATACCCGCCGGGACAAAGTCGATGTCGCAGGAGTACTCGCTGTAGCTGCCCCATGGGTCACGGACGTAGTAGAAATAGTTGGAACCCAGCACGTGTCTGCCAAAGCCCCATCCTTGCTTCCAGCCCTGATCGGCCATGCGCATGGCGCCCAGGCCCACCTCGTTGACGGACGCGACGTCCCAGCTGCAGTGGTGGAAGCCGGTGCCTTGTGACTGCACGAAGGCAACGGTGTGATGGTCGGCGCCGTGTACCGTGTGCATAAAGGCGACGATGTGTTCCGAGCGGTCCGACAGGCGAATACCCAGTGCCCGTTCATAGAACCCGATGGTCCGCGCCACGTCCGGGGTGAACAGCATGATGTGCGACAAACGTCGTGGCCGGACTTGCGGTGCATGACGGCGATAGGGTGAACCGCGCTCGCCGCCGGCGCAGCTTTCAAAACTGACGGCAGGTTTGCAATCGGGCGTGACCTTGGCAGCACGCCGCACCTCGACCCGGGTGCCATCCGGGGCGACGAAACGGAATCCTTCGTCGGCGAGCGGCGATACCTCGCAGCCCTCTGACGTCACTTGTTCCTGCAAGGTCTTCAGATCGGCTGCATAGGCACCGAAGGCGATGTGTCGCAGCTTTTTAGCAGGGCCTTTGTGCAGGTAAGCCCAGGGGTGCGGATCTCCGAAGGTTCGCAGCACCAGCGTACCGGCTTCCTCGCGGACATCCAGGCCAAAGCATGTGTAGAAATCCCGGGCGGTTTCCAGGCAGGGTACATCCAGGGCGTAGTGGTCCAGCGAGTGGACCCCCAACGGGCGGGGCGAACCGTCCAATGCCTTGTCTAACAAGGTCATTACGTATTCCTCCAACTGTCGCGGCCTGCATCGGGCCGCTTTCTTGTTGTCGAGCCATGCGGGTCGGCATGGGCTGTGTTAACCACTACGCTTCGTCGATCACCGGATTGACCAGCTTGCCGATACCTTCGATCGACACCTCGACCACGTCACCAGGCTTGAGGTAGACCTTGGGGTTCATGCCGAAACCGACACCGGCCGGGGTGCCGCTGACAATCACGTCGCCGGCTTGCAGCGTGACCGCTTCACTGAGGGTGGAGATGACAGTCGCTACATCGAAGAGCATGTCCTGGGTGTTGGCGGACTGAACGATTTTTCCGTTGACTCGGGTTTCCAGCAGCAAGCCCTTGCCACCGGCGGGCAATTCATCGGCAGTGACCAGATCCGGCCCGAACGCGCCGGTATCGTCGAAATTTTTGCCTACGGTCCATTGCGGCGACTTGAACTGGTAGTCGCGTACCGAACCTTCATTGAACAGGGCATAGCCAGCGACGTGCTCAAGCGCCTGGTCTTTTGGAATGTGGCGACCACCGCTTTTCAGGATCACGGCCATTTCGCCTTCGTAGTCCAGGGTGTCGGATATTTTTGGACGGATCAGCGGTTTGTTGTGGGCCGTCAGGCTGCTGTTGAAGCGCGGGAACAGTGTCGGGTAGTCCGGCTGAGCGTAGGGCGACTCCTTGGTGTGATCGGCGTAATTCAGGCCGACACAGATTATTTTTCCCGGTTTGCGCATCAACGGCAGGTAGTCCTGTTCACCGATTTCGACACTCGGGCCTTGGGCGTTCGCACCATAGGTGACCAGATCCACGCCACGTTCTAGCAGTGATTCCAGCGTCTCCTCACCCAGCACTTTGACGCCATCGGCAGTGCGAACGCCAAGCACGGCGCGGCCTTGATGATTGAAATATACGTATCGCATGCGGGGAACCTCTTGTTGTGGTGAGAGCCGCCAGAAGGCAGTGGCTTGTTGGATAAAAAGCTAACGCCATAAAAATATACCGTCAACCATAAAATATATTTTCTTGTTATTTTCTATTAATCACAGCCCTGTGTATGATTTGGTCACGACCGTCGCAGGATGATGTTTTTCCATGAACCAACCCGAACAATGGCCCGATAGAAGCGAGGCTCCCGAGAAGCGCACCATGGCGTCGCAGCTGGAGGTGCGTGTTCGCCAGGACATCATCAATGGGCGGCTGATGCCCGGCAGCCGATTGCGGCTCAAGGAGCTGGCGGACTTCTATGACGCCGGGGTGATTCCGTTGCGCGAGGCGCTGTCGAGATTGGCGGCGACGGGATTCGTCGATGCCGAGGACCAGAAAGGTTTCAGTGTTGGCCGCATCTCCGCGCAGGAGATCCGTGACATCACGGACACGCGACTGCATATCGAGTGCAGGGCGCTGGCCTTGTCGATCAGTCAGGGTGATGTGGAGTGGGAGAGCAGGGTGATCGCCGCGCACCATCGCCTGGATCGTTTGCCTGTCATCGAGGGGGTGGAGCGTCTGCTTAAACCTGAGTGGGAAGTCGCCCACGACGCCTTTCACAAAGCGCTATTGTCCAGCTGCGGCTCATCCTGGCTGCTGCGTTTTGCCGCAACGCTGCGCGACCAGACGGCGCGCTATCGTCTGCTCTCCATGCATTACGCCGACAGTGATTCACGCGACGTCAGGGGAGAGCACAAGAGCCTGCTTGACGCGGCTTTGAGCAAGGACATCAAGGCGGCCTGTGAGATTCTTTCTGCACACTATGAAGAAACCACTCAGCGGGTCCTGAGCCATGAGTTGCTTCAGGGCAGCGCGGGTTCGGCAGTGAAAACCCGGAAGATTTCCTAGCGCGCCAGCGGCAACAACCCTTTGATGAAAATGGAGATGGTCTCTGTGATCAGGTGCTCCCTTTCCGCTTTCGAAGGGCACTTGCCAAGCCCGAGCAAGCAACGCAATTGCAGGTCGCCTGTCAGCGCATCGAGGAAAATCTTCGCGCGGGTATGGGCGTTGCCTGGTGTAATCAGCCCGGCTTCCTCAGCCCATTTGAAGTACTCGGCCAGGCAGTTGTAAGCCGTCGCCGGTGCTGCGTCAAAGAATGACTGCGCCGCCTCCGGAGCACGTAGCGCTTCGGCAACAATCAGGCGGTGCAGGGCGATGGTGCGAGGCGATAGCACAACATCCAGGAAGATCTTCGCAATGCTCGACAGGGCTTCCTGCAAGGGCTGTTGCTTGAGATCCATGTGGGTGAGAGGGCTGACGTTCTCCGCACAGAGCTGCTCGATAATCGCCGAAAACAAGCCCTCCTTGCCGCCAAAGTAGCTATAGATCGTGCGCTTCGATCCGCCGGTTTTCGCAATAAGCCCGTCGACACTGACCCCGGAGTACCCCTCCGTGAGGAACATGTCGGTCGCTATTTTAAGAATGCCTTGACGCTTTGCTGCCTGTTTGGGGGTCGGTGATTCCATGTGGCTCGGGTATTCCTGAAAAGTACGCTGCGAAGTTCGCCATAGCCTACGCCGCTCCAGGTATGCGTTCCAGCCGCGCAGGCATCCATCGTGCGCATGAGTCAGGCAAAAAAATTTATAAAAAAGGCGGTCAGCACTCTTGACCCGTCTTTCGTTTGGGTGCACCTTTCGTCACAAGGGTACGGTAACGTACCGTACCATTACGAAAATACATAAGAACAATAGAGGTACAGATCATGCGTTTTGTACAATTCGTAGAAGGCACTTCCAAAGGCCTGGGTATCGAGCAAGAGGGCATTCTGCGCGGCCTGAACGAAAGCGAAGCCGGCTACCCGGGCGCGCTACATGACCTGCTCGCGGCAGGCGAGGGCGCATTGCAAGCCGCCCACGAGCGCTTGAAAGATGCGCGTTTGCTTGATCCCTCGAACATACGTTACCTGCCACCTCTCGAACGTCCGGGCAAGATTGTCTGTGTCGGCCTGAATTATGCCGATCACACCAGGGAAAGCCCGTACGAGCAGCCTTCCTACCCAACGTTTTTTCCTCGCTTCGCCTCGAGCCTGGTTGGCCATGGCGAACCCATCATTCGTCCACGTATCTCCGAGCAACTGGATTTCGAAGGTGAACTGGCGGTCGTCATCGGTACCGGTGGCCGACACATCACCAAGGATCGTGCTCTGGAACATGTTGCGGGTTATGCGATCTTCAACGAAGCCTCAATCCGTGATTACCAGTTCAAATCGCCGCAATGGACGATTGGCAAGAACTTCGATGCCACCGGCGCGTTTGGGCCGACCTTCGTCAGTGCCGACGAACTGCCGCCAGGGGCAAGCGGCCTGAATCTGGTCACGCGCCTCAATGGGGCAATCGTGCAGCAGGGCAACACCGCCGACATGGTCTTCAGCGTCGTCGACCTGATTTCCATTCTCAGTGAAGCGGTCACCCTGGAGCCCGGTGACGTCATTATCACCGGTACGCCGGCGGGGATCGGCTGGGCGCGTCGTCCGCCACTGTTCATGAAACCTGGCGATCTGTGCACTGTAGAGATCGAAGGGCTCGGCACGCTGAGCAATCTGATCGCCGACGAACAATCACCGGCCTGAAGCCAGGCGTCAGCCTTACTTTCGAGATAGCGGAGTAACCGCCCCGACTGGGTCGACCGCTGATTCTCCGATTCATGGTGGCCACCTTTCTTGCGAATTGCTTTGCAGTTCACGGACCCGGCTGCCTTGATTTTTGCTGACGGCCCGTTTTTAGAGACAGCACTCTGTTATCGGCCGTCGAGGAACTATCGTGTTGCAGATAAAAGACATCAACCACGTCGTCTACCGTCATCCCGATCTCGCGGTGATTGAACGCTTCCTGACTGATTTCGGTCTGGTCGTCATGCACCGAACCGAACGACGGCTTTACCTGCGTGGCGCTTGTTCGCTGCCCTATGTGTATATCGCCGAGAAATCCGAACACAGCAGCTTTGGCGCCATTGCGTTCGCCGTCGAGCGTCTCGACGACCTGCATCAGGCAACACAGCTGCCTGGTGCATCCGCCATCCACGCACTGGATGGTCCCGGAGGTGGGCAATGCGTCGTGCTGCACGACCCGTCCGGCCGCCGCATCGAGTTGGTCCACGGCATTGAACCGGTGGGTTCGTTAACCCTGCGCGCGGCGTTGACCCTCAATTCGGCGCAAGAGAAACAGCGATTCGGTGATGTGCAACGACCCAATAAAGGCGCCGCGCAAGTGTTGCGTCTCGGCCATGCGGCAATCGGCGTGCAGGACATGGTCGCGCACCTGGACTGGTACAAGCAGGTGCTTGGCATGCTGCCCTCCGATCTGGTGGTTGAAGAACCCAATCGAGACTGCCCGGCAGCGGCCTTCCTGCGATTGAATCGTGGGAGTGCATGGACCGACCATCACACCATTGCACTGTTCCAGGCGGAAAAGGACTTTGTCCATCACGTGTCCTACGAGGTTCAAGACTTCGACGCGCAATGCCTGGGACATGCCTGGATGACCCAGCAAGGCTGGTCGCCATTTTGGGGGGTTGGCCGGCATGTGTTAGGCAGCCAGATCTTCGATTACTGGAGTGACCCGTCCGGCAACCTCATCGAGCATTTCACCGACGGCGACTTGTTCAATCAGGACTCACCTTCGGGCTTCACCCAAGCCTGCGACGACAGTCTCTATCAGTGGGGGCCGCCCATGTCGGTGGAGTATTTCCTGGGCGGTAAATGCCAAACGCAGGACACCGCTCCCCGTACTGCGGCATCCCGCCAGCGGCGCAGTTGATCAATACCGACAGGACAGATGCCATGAGCAAAGCAATGACAGAACAGGGACTTGACCTGCTGTTTCGGCAGGCCCGAAGCCAGAACGGCTGGCTCGATCAACCCGTGAGCGATGACACGCTCAAAGCACTCTACGACCTGGTGCGCTGGGGGCCGACCAGCGCCAACGGTTGCCCGGCACGTATCGTATTTTTGCGCAGCGCCGAGTCCCGGCAACGCTTGCTGCCGGCACTGAGCGCCGGCAATGTTGAAAAGACGTTGAGTGCGCCGGTGACCGCCATCATCGGTTATGACACACGCTTCCACGAGCAATTGCCCAAGCTGTTTCCTCACAACCCCGGCGTGCGCGACTGGTTCGCCGGGCAGCCGGAATTGATCGAGTCCACGGCGCTACGCAACAGTTCGATGCAAGGCGGCTACTTCATCCTCGCTGCGCGCGCTCTGGGGCTGGACTGCGGGCCGATGTCCGGCTTCGATCATGACCAGGTCGACAGGACATTCTTCGCCACCGATAACGGCCAGGCAGCCAGCTTCCCGGGCATGCAGGTCAAGTCGAACTTCCTCTGCAACCTCGGTTATGGCGATCCCGCCAAGCTGTTTTCGCGAAGCCCTCGCCTGGGTTTCGAGGAGGCCTGCACGCTGCTGTAACTCTCCACTCACCCTGCAAACAAGCAAATCCTCCAGCCTGATTGATTCGCGCTGCGGCTCATCGCGCCCGATCAATCGGACTGGCAAAACAACAACAAAAACAAGGAAAACCACGATGAAATCCATTTCGAAATGGCATGTGCTTGTCGGTGGTTTCCTGGCGTATCTGTTCGACGCCATGGAAATCATCCTGCTGACCATCGCGCTGCCGGTGATCCGTCAGGATCTCGGCCTGAGCTTCAACGAGGCCGGTATGCTCGCTTCAGCGACACTGCTGGGTATTGGTTTCAGCAGCATCACCACCGGCTGGTACTCGGATAACTTTGGTCGACGCAAGGCACTGCTCCTGTCGCTGATTGTGTTTGGTGTACTGACCACTCTGGTTGCAATGACTCACAGCTGGGCATTGCTCCTGCTGCTTCGCTTCCTTTCCGGATTAGGGCTGGGGGGTGTCTGGGGAATTGTCTCGGCCTATGTGACGGAGACCTGGCCTGCGCACCAGCGTGCAAGAGCGACCGGTTTTGTGCTGAGTTCTTTCCCGATCGGTGCCGCCATCGCGGCAATGGTTGCGGCAAGCTACCTGCCGGACTGGAAGACGCTGTTTATGGTGGCGGGTATCTCGACGCTGATCCCTGTGGCGTACCTCTTTTTCTTTGTGCCTGAATCCCGGGAATGGCAAGAGCAGCAAGCCAGGAACCTTGCCAACCCCAAACTGCATAGGCGCGTCTCGGTCAGCGAAATCTTTTCCCCTGAACTGCTGCGGCTTACCCTGTTGGGTACCCTGGCAGCCAGTTGCGCAGTCATCGGCTTCTGGGGCGCGAGCACCTGGTTGCCGACTTACCTGGTGCAGGAGCGGGGCCTGAACATCGGCATGATGGCCACCTTCATGGCGATCATGAACATCGGCGCTTTCATCGGGATCAATGCGTTCGGCTTCATTGCCGACCACATCGGCAAAAGAAACGCTACGTTGCTTTCGCTGCTGGGCAGTGCCGTCATGCTGTCGATTTATGCGCTGACCACACAGAACGCCATCCTGTTCTGGCTGGGGCCGGTCTATGCCTTCTTCTATGCCTTTGCCAGCCTGTTCGCGTCCTACTTCAGCGCCCTTTACCCCACACGGGTTCGCACGATTGGTGCCGGCTTCTGCTTCAACTTCGGCCGCGGCCTGGCGGCATTTGCGCCCTTACTGCTGAGTGGTATTGCCACCAGTTACAGCCTGGCATTGGGGCTGCTGGTCTGCGCAGGCTTCTTTGCCCTTGGCACGATCACCATGTTCTTCATGCCTCATGCGCAAATCCCCCAGGCAAATCCAGCACAGGGTGCGCCACTGGAAACCAGTCATTCGTAGTCGAGCTTCCTCATCCGGTTGTTCCGCTTTTGTGCGTACGCGCGATCAACTGCCAAGCACGGAGTTTTATGTATGTTAGAACCACAGGTAAAGCAACACATCGAAGCACTTGAAGCGCGCCGTCGTCAGGCAATGATCGACCTGGACATGGACTTTCTGGAAGGCATCTATACCGACGATCTCACCTACAGCCACTCCGATGGCAAGAGCGATAGCAAGAAAGGGTATCTCCAGGGGATGCGCGCAGGGATCTGGATTTACCGAAGTTTCGAAAGCCGGCAAGAGCACATTCGTAGGGTGGGGGCCTGCGCCGTGATCACCGGGTTGATCGACATGGATGTGATCATTCGCGGTGAACCCATGTTGTTGAACTCGCGCTATATCAGCGTCTGGAGAGAAGGGGACGCTGGCTGGCAAATGATGGCCTGGCAGTCCACTCGATATTCCAAAGCTTGACGTTGGTTTGAACGCGCAGCTGTTTCACCGTCTGCGCCCCACAGTTTTCAGTCACTGACAGTGTATTCGATCGTTTGATCCCGGGCGTTATGGCTAAGCGGGCAGGGCACGCTCATGCCTGAAACCCATAACCCTGGAAGCACTTTTCATGCGGTCAATCCACGGCCGAACTCATTGGAATCTTGACCATGTACGTACAACAACTACAAAAAACGTATCTCAAGGCACTACTGGCTGCTGGCGCAATGAGCCTGGCCACGACCAGCGCAAACGCCAGGGAATGGAGCGATACCTTTGTCGGGTTTCGCTATGGTACCGACTTCACCGAACCCAGCGTGCGGGGCAAGGTCCAGAAGGAAATTTACCAACTGGGCCATGTCAGCGGCAATGACACAGGCTCCAACTTCTTCAATTTGGACATCCTGAAGTCCGACAGTAATGACCCGAAGAAGGACAGTCACTCCGGCGCGACAGAAGCCTATCTGGTCTATCGCCATCAACTGTTTCTGAGCAAGGTCTTTGACCGATCAATGGCGTTCGGACCGGTCAAGGAAGCGGCGCTGAGCAGTGGGGTCGAACTCAACTACAAGAACACTGAGTTCGCCACCCGTAAGCGCATGCTGGTGGTGGGCCCGACACTCAAGTTCGATGTGCCCGGCTACCTGGATGTCAGCCTGCTTTACGCCATGGAATGGAACCATTGTGGGTTGAACGCTTGCCAGACCGAGAACATTCAATTCGATCCTTACTACGTACTGCACATGGTGTGGGGTTTCCCATTTCAGATGGGCAGCGTGCCGCTTAAATTCCAGGGCTTCGCCAGCTACAAGACGCAAAAGGGCAAGGATTACTTTAAACAGGACACCGCCGAGGAAAGCCTGGTTCGGGCTTCGTTGATGGTCGATGTGGGGCAAATCACCTTCGGCAGCAAGAACAAACTGCTGATCGGGCCGGGTTACGAGTACTGGAAACACAAATATGGAGCGATCCATAAACCAGGTACCGACACCTACGCGCCGACAGTGCATCTTGAATGGCACTTCTGAACCGATAAGCATAGTGCTGGCGAACCCTGTTCAACGCGTTCGCTGACCAGGTAGCAACCGCTTCCTTTTTTGCTCCCATGGTGGGGAAGCGGATTTAGGCGCCCTGGTGGGGCGTTTTTTATTGTTAGTTCGTCGATGGCGCGGGAGGCCTGTTCGGCCTCTATGACGACCCAAGATTGCCCAGTGATGTGGGGGGCGTACCCAACGGGTCTGCATTGCTGGTGAGCAAGAAGGCCTGGCAACGACAGCCGTCGAAATCTCGCTCCTTTTCGTCGCAGGAGCGGCAGTGTTCGGGCACGGTGCCAGCATTTTCACACTGTCTGGGCCCAAAGCTGACGCTCAGGAACAATCCCCATCTGCCTACGTCGGGATGATCTCCAACCGCAGCATGAAACACTTCTTGCTAGAGAGGCGCAGCCCATTGACCTATTTGAAGAATCGGTCTGCAAAGATGTAGTCGTCGAGGCTCTCGGGAAGTAAGTTGCCTTGGCCTCGATGTTCACCTTGGATATAGCGCTTCATGGGCGATCCCTGCGATGAAATCCTCAGAAATCATAGCAAGGGTTCGCGAAGGCGTTTTTACACACTCTGGGCCGATTGCAAACGGTCCTGATGTAGATTTTGGTCTCTAACGGCCTTGTCGAAGGCCCACCCCCCCATTGAGGGTAGCCACCGCAACCCTAGCGCTCAGTAAGCTATTGCTGATGCGCGGTATACGGATTTTTTGCGAACGGAGTGGCAATGAAAAACAATCAAAACCTACAAGCGCCCCCTGAGCGTCCGGGTATCGGCATGCCTCGCGTACTGCGTGCGCAGCAACCGGATCGCGAGGCCCGTGCGTTCTTGCGCCTGGCTAACATCTCCAGCAGTCTGCGTCCCGCGGAGGATTACTCGTTGCCCAGGCTGCGCCAGGGCTGGCGATTGGCGGCGCTTGCTCTGGGGCGCAATCCGCCGGTGAGATCAGTGACTGAACAAATGATCGACGGGCCGGGCGGCGCAATCGCTTTGCGCATCTTCAAACCTGACAACGCCACACAATCGCAGCCCGCATTCATGTGGTTTTTCGGCGGTGGTTTCATCATTGGCGATCTGGATACAGCCGATGGGATCTGCCGCAGCATTGCTCTGGCGGCCAACTGTATAGTGATCGCCGTGCGCTATCGTCTCGCGCCGGAACACGATTTGTCTGCGGGGCGTGCTGATGCGCTCGCCGCGCTTGAGTGGGTGGCTAAAAATGGCGAGCAACTAGGGATCGATACGACTCGCCTGGCGATCGGCGGCGATTCTGCAGGGGGCAATCTCTGTGCGGCTGTCGCCCAGGAAAGTCTGCGTCGAGGCGGCCCGGTACTGAGTCTGCAAGTGCTGGTTTACCCGGCGACCGAGTTGGTGGATAGATTCCCTTCCTATGTGGAGAACGCTTACGGGCGTACGCTTCTGACCGATCATGCGGTGCAATGGATCGAGCGAACCCTGGCCCCTTCGCTCGACACACTGGACTTGCTCGACCCTTGGTATTCGCCACGCCGCAACCCCGATATGCACGACCTGGCGCCGGCCGTTATCGTCAGTGCCGGTTTCGACCCGATCCGCGACGATGGCCTGGACTATGCCGCGCGCTTGCGCGCCGATGATGTGCCGGTGGAACTGTTGCACTACAGGGGCCAGTTCCATGGGTTCCTCAATTTCGATTCGGTCAACGGTGCCAGCCGCGATGCGCTGCAGCGCATCGGCGATGCACTGAAGGGTGCATTCGCGCGGCAACCGGCTGCGGACCGGACAATTGAAATCGCCGACAGACTGCCACGCAAGCACTCGCGTCTGCGTTGCACTGCCGATGAACTGGCGATCTCTACGCTGACCACCTGGGTCGTGACCGAACGGTGGGGCATCGTCTTGTTACGCCTGCTGTCGCCAAAGGCGAGCAAAGTCTGCGGCCTGTTGATCAAACCCTGGTTCTTGCCCACCGCCATGTTGCGGCGCAAAGCCATTTCCGGTCTTGATCGAATGGCCGCGCGGCAAACCTGGCCAACAGAAAAAAACTGCACTGTGAATCCTTGATCGAGGAATACGTCATGGCATTACCTGATCCGTTCAAACTGTATCGTGAAGCTATCACCCGGTTCGAAAACGGCGTCAATGCCTTGGCCGCACGTCATTTGGACTCAAAGGAAGTGGGCCTCGTAATCGACCAATATGCGCGGGTCTCGCTCGGCTTGCAGCACCTGTCGCAGACATCGCTCGAGCGTCTGTACAAGCATCTGGACGTTCCCAGCCGCGGCGAAGTCGATGCCCTTGCCGCCTCACTGCGGCGGGTCGAGGACAAGCTCAACCAATTGCTTCCAGCTGCCGCCAGCACGCAAATTGCTCCTCGCCCGCCACGCACGCGACGTCCACGAGCCGAACCATTACCGGCATCCCGCAAAGCGGCCTCCAAAAGAGAAAGAAAGGAGGGGAACGAAGATGCCTCGGCCAAATGACAACAAGGTCTGCGACTTGCCGTTGGCTAACAGGCTGCGCTCCGAGCTCAGCATGATGGTCAAGCGGGGTCTCAAGGGTCTCGAGTATCTCGGCACGCCGCCGCCGGCCGTAGGCCTGTCGCCCAAGACCCTGCTGCACCGTCGCGGCACCTTGTGCCTCTACCACTATCACGCCACAGCGGACGAGATTTACCGCGTGCCGCTGTTGTTCGTCATGGCGACGACCAGCAAGGCTGCCATCTTCGACCTGACAAAGGGACAGAGCCTGATCGAGTTTCTGCTCGCGCGGGGGTACGACGTCTATGTCATGGACTGGATTGCGCCGAGCCGGGAAGAGTCTCACCTGAAGCTCGAACACTATGTGCTCGACTTCATTCCCGATTGCATCCGCCGAGTACAAAAAGACACGGGCGTGGAAGACGTCACGCTGATCGGCTATTGCATGGGCGGTGTCCTAGCGACGCTTTACGCCGCACTGCATCCCGGTGGCCCGCTGAAAAACCTGGTCTGTTTCACCACGCCCATCGACTGGACGAAGATGCCCTTGGCCAAACAACGGCACATCAACATCGAGCGCTTGATCGATGCGACCGGCCTTGTTCCGCCAGAGACCATCATCAAGGCGATTGAGCTGCATCGCCCCGCAGGCCGAATTGCCGGCCAGGCTCGCCTTTGGGACAACATGTGGAACGACGACTACGTCAGGGGCTACCGCATGATGGCGCGTTTCAATGACGAGACCTTGCCGCTTCCCGGCGAGTACTTCCGGCAGCTTCATCTGGAGCTGGGGCAAAGAAACTCACTGTACGAAGGCGGCATGCGCATCGGTGGCCAGGAGGTTGATCTGAAAAATATCGAAGTCTCGCTGCTGCACGTCATCGCGCAATACGACTCCCTGGTGCCGCCGGACTGCGCGCAGCCCCTGGTGGCTCGCGTGGGTTCGCGTGACAAGGAAGAACTGATGCTGCCGGGCGGTCATGTCAGCCTGGTGGCGGGGCCGGCCGCGGTGAAGCGGATGTGGCCCAGGCTCGAGCAATGGTTGGGCGAGCGTTCAGTATGAAACCCAAGGCAAGGGCAGCGCACGCGTGAAATTGTGAGGCGGATGCCTGCAGCTGGCCAGATTGTGGAGCGCGTGGGCGGGTAGGGGGGGTAATTCCCCCCTTCAGGGAGTGGGGCGGTTGTGGTGCCGTGCGCCTAGTGTCTTGGGTCGCAGCGAACAGCCTCCCTATAACAAAAGAGAACCCTGAGATGCCCGGACCTTTGGCAGGTGTGAAAGTAGTTGAAATGAATGCGATCGGCCCTGCGCCGTTCGCCGCCATGATGCTGGCGGACATGGGCGCGGAAGTCATTCGCGTCGACCGTCATACGGCCGGCTTTCTCAATGCCGATGGCAGCCTGCTCGGGCGCGGACGCCGCAGCATTGCGATTGATCCGCGTAAACCCGGCTCCACTGAAGTGTTGTTGCAACTGATCGACGGCGCCGACGTGCTGATCGAAGGCTTCCGTCCCGGCGTGATGGAGCGCCTTGGCCTGGGGCCGGAGGTCTGCCTTGAACGTAATCCGAGGTTGATCTACGGGCGCATGACCGGTTGGGGCCAGACGGGGCCACTGGCACATGCGGCAGGGCATGACCTCAATTACATTGCGCTGTCTGGCGTACTCAACGCCATGGGCCATGCCGACCGGCCACCGACTCCGCCGCTGCATCTGGTGGGCGACATGGGGGGCGGGGCGATGTTTTTGCTCACAGGCATTCTGGCCGGGCTGTTCGAGGCGCAGAAATCCGGCCTGGGGCAGATCGTGGACGCCGCCATCTGCGACGGCGCGACATTGCTTGGCAGCATGTATTACGACTGGCGCCATCAGGGGCAGTGGGACGACCAGCGTCAGCACAACATGCTCGATGGCGGCGCGCCTTTTTATGGTTGCTACACCTGCGCCGACGGAAAGTTCGTGTCTATTGGCAGCATCGAACCGCAGTTCTATCAATTGTTGCTGGAGCTGTGTGGTATCGACGATGCGGATTTCAAGCAGCAATGGCAGAAGCAGGACTGGCCGGTGCTTCGCCAGAAGCTCGAGACGCTGTTCCTGACTCGAACCCGCGATGCCTGGAGCCAACTGCTGGAAGGTACGGATGTCTGCTTTGCCCCAGTGCTGGATTTCAGCGAAGCCTTTACCCACCCGCACAACCGCGCGCGTGGCCTGTTCATGGAAACCGCCGGCGTACTGCACCCGGCGCCCGCTCCCCGCTTGAGTCGTACACCAGTGGAGGCGGGAAGGGTCGTAAAGAACGGCGAAAACACCCTCGAAATTCTTGAACAACTCGGCTTGAGCAACGAGCAGATCGACGAACTGCGCAACGTCGGCGCGATTGTTTGAAAGGGCTGCCAATCACGCGATACAAAACTGTCGTCTTAAGTTCTCCCCCAATAGAGGATTCATGAAATGAGCACTTTTTCTGGCCAGGTGGCTCTGGTTACTGGTGCCGCTGCCGGTATTGGCCGCGCTACCGCGCAGGCTTTCGCCGCCGAAGGGCTCAACGTTGTAGTGGCCGACCTTGATGTTCAGGGCGGTGAAGGCACTGTGGGTTTGATTCGTGCGGCGGGCGGTGAGGCGACGTTCATTCGTTGTAATGTCTCCAAGGAAAACGAAGTCAAAGCAATGATGGAGCAAGTGGTCGCTACCTACGGTCGCTTGGATTACGCGTTCAACAATGCAGGCATCGAGATCGAGAATGGCAAGAAGCTGACCGAAGGCAGCGAAGCCGAGTTCGACGCCATTATGGGCGTCAACGTGAAAGGCGTGTGGTTGTGCATGAAGCATCAGACTCCGCTACTGCTAGCCCAGGGAGGCGGAGCGATCGTTAATACCGCATCGGTGGCCGGTCTGGGCGCCGCGCCGTTGATGAGCATCTACACGGGCTCCAAGCACGCGGTGGTCGGCCTGACCAAGGCGGCGGCGATCGAGTTCGCGAAGAAAAAAATCCGTGTCAACGCGGTATGCCCAGGTGTGATCGACACCGATATGTTCCGTCGTGCTTATGAGTCCGATCCCAAAAAAGGCGAGTTCGCCGCTGCCGTGCATCCAGTTGGCCGCTTCGGCAAGGTAGAGGAAATCGCTGCCGCCGTGTTGTATCTGTGCAGTGATGGCGCCGGCTTCACCACCGGCCAAGCATTGGCAGTAGATGGCGGCCTTACGGCAATCTGAGCCGACGGGGAAAAAGCGCCGAAAAAATTGCGTAAACGGATTACTTGCCTGGCCAGGTTCTGGTCTGCGGCGGCTGGGTGCCGTCTGGCATCCAGTGTTTGCGAGCGGCCATGAGCGGTCGCCGCTTTCTTCATGCTCTTACGAGGCTGTGCAATGAGTCAGGATCACTTGAACGCGCCGACACGGCAATTGCTGCATACCCGCAATGTTACCTGTACCGGCTATCTTCGCAGCGATGGTTTGTTCGACATTGAAGCCCGGTTGCTGGACACCAAGGGAATCGAGACACAGCTTTCCTACGGAATCATTCCGGCCGGCGGTGTGCTGCATCAGATGGTCATGATCATGACGGTAAATTCGCAACTGGAAATCCAGCACATCGAAGCGCGCTCCGAAGTGACACCCACTCCGCTCTGCGCAGAGATATCCGCGGCCTATGCGAAACTGAAGGGCATTCAGATCGGTCCCGGGTTGAAGAAGCAAGTGACTGAGCGGGTGGGCGGCATACAGGGCTGCACGCACCTGACTGAATTGCTTGGCCCCATGGCGACCACCGCGGTTCAGATCGTCGCGCCAGTTCTGCAGAGGGAGTTGCTCGAGCGTGCTGCCCGCGATCCTGGCTTCAAAATGCCTGAGCAAAGGATGATCGGCTCCTGCCACGCCTTTCAACCGGGCGGGGAACCCGCGCGCCGTCTTACCGAATGGCGCCCGCAAGTGCAGACCGGAAAGAATGTCGAGAGTGAATGAACAACTCGACCGGATTTGTCGATCCCGTGCACGCGACAGCCAAGCCCCCCTTCCGTGGGGGGGGAGGTCACACCGATCATTCTTCTACCGTGGCTGCCAGTGGGTTAGCCGAGCTGTTCTTTCCCACTTTCAGCCGAATGTGAGGAGTAGATCAGTGGACATTCAATTCACCCCTGCCGAATTGGCTTTCCGAGAGGAAGTGCGGGCATTTTTACGTGACAGATTGCCGGCCGATATCGCCGCGCGTGGCCGCCACGGCAAGCGTTTCAACAAAGAAGACCAGGTCACCTGGATGCGCCTGCTCAATGAGCGGGGATGGTTGGCCGCCAGTTGGCCTGTGGAGTATGGCGGTACGGGTTGGGGCGCGGTGGAGAAACACATTTTCGATGAGGAATGTTCTGCGTTCGGCGCCCCTTGGGTCGTGCCTTTTGGCGTCAACATGGTCGCCCCGGTGATCATCAAGTTCGGAACACCTGAACAAAAGGCGCGCTTCTTGCCACGAATTCTCAGCACCGAGGACTGGTGGTGCCAGGGCTATTCCGAGCCGGGCGCCGGTTCTGACCTGGCCGCTGTCAAGACCCGCGCCGTACGTGATGGCGACCACTACGTGGTCAATGGCCAGAAGACCTGGACCACCCTGGCCCATTATGCAGACTGGATCTTTTGCCTGGTGCGCACGGACCCTGAGGCCCAACAGCAGCGGGGCATCAGTTTCCTGTTGATCGACATGAAGTCCCCGGGCATCACCGTGCGCCCGATCATCACCCTCGATGGTGAGCATGAAGTCAACGAAGTGTTCTTCGACAACGTACGCGTGCCGGTGGAAAACCTGGTCGGCGAGGAGAACAAGGGCTGGACCTGCGCCAAGTACTTGCTCACCCACGAGCGCACCAGCATTGCCGGCATCGGCCAGGCCAAGCAGATGCTGGCGCGGCTCAAGCGCATCGCCAGCCAGGAACAGCGCGACGGCCTGCCATTGATCGATGACATCCAATTGCGCATGCAGATCGTCGAGCTGGAAATCCAACTGATGGCTATCGAAATGAGCAACCTGCGAATTGTTGCCGCTGCCCGAGACGACGGGGTGCCGGGCACTGAAAGCTCGTTCCTGAAGATCAAGGGCAGTGAAATTCGCCAGGCCATCACGTACCTGATGAGCAAGGTCCTGGGCCCCTATGCCATGCCCTTCGTGGAAGAGGAGCTGGGCTATGGCAAGCAGGCAGACCTGTACCGCGACTACAGCACCACGCCTGCCAGCCAATATCTGGATATGCGCAAGACTTCGGTCTACGGCGGTTCCAACGAAATCCAGAAGAACATCATCGCCAAGATGATTCTAGAGCTGTAAGGGGAATAGCGATCATGGACTTCAAACTATCCGAAGAGCAGCAAATGCTGCAGGACACCGCCGTTCGCCTGGTGCGTGATAACTACGCGTTCGAAGCGCGCGAACAATTCGCCAAGAGCGAACTGGGCTACAGCCTCGCCTTCTGGCGGCAGTTGGGGGAGTTGGGCTTGACCGCCGTGCCATTCGCCGAGGACTTGGGTGGCTTTGATGGCAGCGGCGTGGAGACGCTGCTGATCATGACCGAACTGGGGCGTGGGCTGTGTCTGGAACCCTACCTTCAGTCGGTCATCTTCGCCGGTGGTCTGCTGACCCAGTCAGGCACTGACGAGCAACGCAACGAATTGCTGCCGGCGGTTGCCAGCGGGCAATTGCAATTGGCAGTGGCCGTCGATGAGCCGACCAGCCATTACCAGTTGCACGATGTGCGCACCCGCGCCGAAGCCGAGGATGGAGGCTGGCGTCTCAACGGGCGTAAATCGGTGGTGGTCGCAGGGCATAGCGCCGGGTTGATTGTCGTATCTGCGCGAACAGCCGGTAACGATCGTGACGAAACCGGTATCAGCCTGTTCCTGCTCGATCCGCGTGCGCCGGGCGTCAGCCGCCGCGCCTACCCGACCATGGATGGCCGCAATGCGTGCGAGCTGTACCTGGACGACGTTTTCGTCAGTGCCGCCAGTGTGCTCGGTGAGCCCGGCCAGGCCTTGGCCGCGCTGAGCTATCAGCAAGGTCGCGCGCTGGCCGCGCAGTGCGCCGAAGCGGTGGGCAGCATGGAAGCGGTGTGCGACCTGACCCTCGATTATCTCAAGACCCGCCAGCAGTTCGGCCAGGTGATCGGCAAGTTCCAGGCGCTTCAACACCGCATGGTGGACATGCGCATCGAACTGGACCTAGCCACCTCCATGGCCATCCTTGCCGCGTGTGCAGCCGATGCACCAGACAGTGACGAGCGCAGCCGAACGCTGGCGGCCGCCAAGGTCTTGATCGTGCGCGCCGCTCGTTTTATCGCCGAACAGGGTATTCAGATGCACGGTGGCATCGGCTTGACCTGGGAATATGTGCTGTCCCATCACGCCAAGCACTTGCTGATGCTCAGCCATCAGTTCGGCAACGATGATCACCACCTCAAGGCCTACAGCCGGTTGCTGCAGGTCGACTGAGAAACGACGGCAATGTCCGTATTGATTTTCCCCTATCAGGGCCTTCGGGCCCTTTTTTTCGGGAAAAGCAGCCGTTACGGCTGAACCGTGTATCACCAAAAGGGGAAGAAATTGAGCCGTAGCATTTCCACACTGACGGGCATGGGTTGCAGACTTGATGGCGGCATGTTGTTCGGACATACGCCGCGCGTGCTCTGGGCCGACTGGATGAAGCCCGCTCCCGACAATACGGTAGAGATTTCTGCGCGGGTGCTGTTGGTGCAAGAGCTGGGCAAAAACATCCTGGTCATGGCCGGAGCCGAAAATCTTCTGGCGCCGCTTGCACGCACCTGCGGTTGCCAACCGCAGTCACCGGGTTTGCTGGAAAGCCTGGCGCGGCGCGGGTTGAAAGAAGCCGACATCGATGTGGTGGTATTGACTCACGTGCATGCGCACCTCTCCAAGGACATGAGTGAACGGGTCAGGGAGGGCGATATGCCGCGCCTGTTGTTCCCGCGAGCTCGGTATGTGTGTGGCGAGCAACATTGGCACCGCGCACGCCGCCCGCATCCGCGGGATCGGGAAATGTTCGTCGCCCCTTTGGTGCATGGGCTGGAGAGCAGCGGGCGTTTGACCCTGGTCGATACCACTCGATGTGAATCACTCGGCGATGACTGGTGTTTTCACATAAACGATGGATTTACGCCGGGTCAGCTGTTGCCGGAAATTCAGCTGCCAGGAGGTCCGGTGGTTTTCTGCGGTGACCTGATTCCCGGGACGCATTGGCTTGATCTTGAGGTGACCAGTGGCCGGGATCGCAACGCTGAGCGTGTGATCGACGAGAAGGAGCATCTGCTCGACCATCTGGTCGCTCAGGGTGGGCGCCTGTTCTTTGCTCGCGACCCGGAGGTGGCGATGGTCAAGGTCATGCGTGATCGCCGATCCCGCTATATCCCCTTTGATCACTACCGCAGTTTGAACCGGTTCGAAGGCTAAAGGCCTTCAGCTTCGTTCGCACGCCCCCCCTCATCGCTTAATTTTCCATCCCCCCCTAATTCCCCCTCCAGCGGGTGGGCGAGATGACCGGTCCGGCTCTTAGGATCGAATCGTTCTAATCACAAAAACTACAAGAAAACATTTCGCACAATCGGAGTGCCGCATGACAAAAACAATAATGCAGGGTGGCTTTCGCCCCCAACTGCTGGCGGCTGCTGTTGCCATCGGCATGAGCACCCAAGCCAATGCCGTCAACTTCGAAATCGGGGAAATCAAGGGACAGTTCGATACTTCACTTTCGATGGGCGCCAGTTGGGCGCTGCGCGGGGGGGATCCTGATTTCATTTCCCCTTTTAACTCGCAAGGTGCGCGCGGCAATTCGTCGTCCCGGCTGTCTGACGACAATCGCTTGAACTTCAAGAAGGGCGAAACCTTCTCGAAGATATTCAAGGGTATCCATGACCTGGAATTGAAGTATGGCGACAGCGGCATCTTCGTTCGTGGCAAGTACTGGTACGACTTTGAACTGAAGGACGAACACCGGCCGTTTTATGACATCGACGACAGTGGTCGCAATGACATGGCCAAGGCTTCGGGTGCCGAATTCCTCGATGCCTTTGTCTATCACAGCTACAACATCGGCGAGCTGCCGGGCAACGTGCGCTTGGGCAAGCAGGTGGTGAGCTGGGGCGAGAGCACCTTCATCGGTAACAGCATCAACTCGATCAACCCGATCGATGTGGCCGCATTGCGTCGTCCCGGTGCCGAGGTCAAGGAAGGTCTGATTCCGGTCAACATGTTCTACATGTCTCAGAACATCACCGAGAATTTCAGTGCGGAAGCCTTCTATCAACTGGAATGGGAAAGCACGGTCGTTGACAATTGCGGCACCTTCTTCGGTGCCGACCCGCTGGCCAAAGGGTGCAACGATCGTCAGGTCGGCGCAGGGCTTGACCTCGCTCCGGGGCTGGCCAACAACACGGCCAACCCCCCCGGTTTCAACAACAACACCGACAATGCCTACACCCCGCGGGTAAAAGACAACGAGGCCCGTGACGGCGGCCAGTATGGCCTGGCCCTGCGCTGGTTCGTGCCGGAGCTTAACGACACCGAATTTGGTGCCTACGTAATGAACTATCACAGCCGCGGCCCTTACCTGAGCACGCTGCGTTCGACCGTGGCGTTCAATGCCGCCAACCCGATCCCGGCGCTGCGCGCTTCGCGCTATTTCGTCGACTATCCCGAAGACATTCGCCTGTATGGCCTGAGCTTCCAGACCAACGTTAACGGCACCTCGCTGGGTGGCGAAATCAGTTACCGGCCAAACATGCCCCTGCAGCTCAACAACACCGACCTGGCAGGTGCAACGACGGGTAACCCCACCGCGCTGTTGAATCGCGTTGGTTATGCGACCACAGCCCTGGGTGGTGAGATCAATGGTTACAAGCGCATGCCGGTGCTGCAAACGCAACTGTCGGCCACGCAGTTTTTCGAGCAGGTCATGGGGGCTAGCCGTCTGACCCTGGTGGGTGAGGTGGGCTACAACCGCATCAATGGCCTGGGCGAGGCTGATGGCACCGACCTGCGCTTCGGTCGCAGCGGGATATTCGGGGTTGGCGTTCAGCCTGGAGCAGCCAACGCTGCGTGCCTGAACACGACAAATAACCCGCAACAGGAATGCAACGACAAGGGCTTTTACACCACCAGCTCTTGGGGTTACCGCGCCCGCGCTCGTCTGGATTACCCGAACGTGTTTGCCGGCATCAACCTGGCACCCAACCTGGCCTGGTCGCATGACGTGGATGGCAACGGCCCGAACTTCGAGGAAGGGCTCAAGGCCGTCAGCCTCGGACTCGATGCCGACTTCAAAAACACCTACACGGCGAGCCTCAGTTACACCGATTTCTTTGGTGGTCATTTCAATACCAACGGTGACCGTGACTTCGTGGCGCTTAGCGTTGGCGTGAACTTCTAAACAGAAGAAAGACGAGAGAAACCAAGCATGAAAACAACAATGATGCATGTAGGCGCGCTGGCACTGACCCTGCTGGCCGGCCAGGTAATGGCCGCGGTCTCTCAGGAAGAGGCAGCAAAACTGGGTACGACGCTGACTCCGCTCGGCGCGCAGAAAGAAGGTAACGCCGATGGCAGCATTCCGGCCTGGACAGGCGGCCTGAGGCCTGGCGCGGCACCGGTCAGTCATCGGTTCCTGGGTGATCCGTTCAGCGCTGAAAAGCCACTCTTTACCATCACGCCTGCCAACGCCGAACAGTATAAGGACAAGCTTACCGCCGGCCAGTTGGCTATGTTCAAACGCTATCCCAATACGTACAAGATTCCGGTCTACAAGTCACACCGCACCGCTGCTTCGCCGAAGGAAATCTACGATGCGGCGAAAAAAAGTGCGTTAAACACTCAGCCGGTTGATGGTGGCAATGGCTTGAGCAACTTCAGCGATTCTCGCAGCTTCGCTTTCCCGATTCCCAAGAACGGCGTCGAAGTACTCTGGAACCACCTGACTCGCTATCGTGGTTTAAACCAGCGACGCCAGATGGTCCAGGCCACGCCGCAGGTTGATGGATCGTTCACCGTCGTCGAGTTCGAAGATGAAATGGCGTTCCCGCAATACATGACCGGTGACGACAAGGAGAGCACCGCAAACATCTTTGCCTACTACAAGCAACGCGTGACGGCCCCGGCACGCCTGGCCGGTAACGTCGTGCTACTGCATGAAACCATCGATCAGGTCAAGGAACCGCGTCTGGCCTGGGTCTACAACGCCGGTCAGCGTCGTGTGCGACGTGCACCGCAGATTGCCTATGATGGGCCAGGTACCGCGTCGGACGGCATGCGCACTTCGGACAACGGCGACCTGTTCAATGGTGCTCCTGATCGCTACGACTGGAAATTGATCGGCAAGAAGGAGATGTACATTCCGTACAACAACTACCGCCTGGCTTCGCCCTCGCTAAAATACGCCGACATTCTCAAGCCCGGACACATCAATCAGGACCTGACCCGCTACGAGCTACACCGCGTGTGGGAAGTGGAGGGCACCCTGAAGCCGGGTGAGCGTCACATCTATGCCAAACGTCATATGTATTTTGACGAAGATACCTGGCAACTGGCCGAAGTCGACCATTACGACGGCCGTGGGCAGTTGTGGCGTGTCGCCGAAGGCATGGCCATGAACGACTATGAACAAGGCGTCGGGACCTACGCCGGCCAAGTGCTGTATGACCTAATCGCCGGTCGCTACCTGGCCTTTGCGCTGGGCAACGAATTCAAGGAAGGCATCGAGTACGGGGTCAAGCCGAACCTGGCTGAATTCACTCCAGCGGCCTTGCGCAATGCAGGCATTCGCTGATTCCGGACGTTGCAAACCCTCGCTCCCGCAGGAGGGTTTCCTGTAGGAGCGAGCGTGCTCGCGATGGTCGTTAACGATAACTCGTGCTGTCTGCTTCAGCGCAGCGCTCTTGAGTCCATCGCGAGCAGGCTCGCTCCTACAAAGTCCATCATTCTTCAAACGGCCTTATTGTTCACCTCGCTGTCTCAACGCAGTCAGTGCCTCATAGCGAGACGACACACCCAGCTTGGTGTAGATGTTCTTGAAGTTCCACTTGATGGTTTCCTGACTGAGATTCAGGGTCTGGGCAATGCGTTTGTTGGGCATCGACTGCTCCAGCAAACTGATGATTTCCAGCTCCCGCTTGGTAAACAGCGAGGATTCCCCCGCCGCCGAATCTTTCATTGCACGTGACGATGCAGGGCCAGTGCTGGCGCAATTCAACCGGACGGCTGCCAACCGATTGCGGTAGCTGTCCAGGACCGGATCGTCACGGCAATCCAGATTGGCCAGCAGGGTCAGCAGGGAAGGGCCTTCATCCAGCAGTGTGCGCACCAGGCCCAGCCGATAGCTTTCACCGACGACTTCACGCAACAGCACGGTGGTTTCTGCCGGGCGTCCAAGATCATTCAGCGCAACGGCACGCAACAAGCCCGACTGGATTCGCCATTTACCTCGACAGTAGCGACTGGCGAACTGCTCGACGATGTCCAGGGCCAGGAGGGCACGCTCCGGCTCTTGCCTGGCCAGGCAGATGCGCACGCGCGAAAGGGCCGCGAGGGCACTGATTTCCTGAGCAAGCGGCGTGTCGTCCGAGTGGCGATGGGTCAGCGCGTCGAGGCCGGCTCTCTGACTTTCGCACTGTCGCCAATCGCCGCTGCCAAGCAGGAAGCGTATTTGCTCGGTCAGGTTATGGGCCAGCGCGCGATCGAATCCTCGAGCACGAAACTCCATCGCCATGTTGGCCAGGTAAGTCAACGCACTGGCCGTGGACTCCTGCAAGTAGTTCATGCGAGCGACACTGATCATCGCAGAGATGGTCACCGATGGCGGAGCAAATCGCAAAAGATCAAGACGATTGCTCAAGGCTTCGCGTACATCGTCAATGCGATCCATCTCGTAGTGCGCTTCGGCGACCGCCACCGCACAAGTGCATGCGCTGACTGAACGACGACCGTGATTGCGCTCGGCCAGGAGTAGAACATCAATGAGATGCCGTGAGGCCTCCATGACGTTTCCATTGAGTAATACCCCATGGGCAATGGTGGCGACGATCATCAGCGCCAACTCATCATGGCTGGTGCGCAGCGTTTCGCATTCGGGGCTATTGAGGTACTCCCAGGCTTGTTGCTGATGACCGAGGTAGACCAGACAGTTGATGTACAGACAGACACGCATCCGCTCATTGAACGGATGTGCGAAGCTGCGCTCTGGCAAGCCCTGAACGAGCTGGCTGCAACGTGCCAGGTCATCATGTTGCAAAGCTATCGCTGCCCTGGCCAGATCGATTTGTGGCTTCCAGTTGGCCTTGGTCGCCGGGCTTTTTTCGAGCACCTCGATCCAGGTTTCCGCCTTACTGGTCAGCATCGTCAACAAGCAGCCCCAGGCACCTTGAAGCAGCACCTTGGGGTGCTGTGTCAATTGTTCCAGAGGCACACAATCGAGCCAGCGCATGAATTGACCCAAGTGACTCAGGCTGTGGTAGGTCGGCTGTTTGCGCTCCAGCAGCCAGACCAGTTCCTCAAGGTCTTCACTGAGTACCGCATGACGGGTCGCTTCGCTCACCATCTCGGCGTGTTCGAACCAATGCGCCGCGAGCAGGTGCAGTCGGGGCAAGTCTGCATCCGACGCGGTCAAGCGTTGTTGCAGGTATTCGGCGAATAGCGGATGCAACCGGTACCACTGCTCCTGGCTCTCCATGTCGACAGGCAGGATGAACAGGTTGCGGGTCTCGATGCTGGCAATCAGTTCGGCGGCTTGCGGTGCCTGGCTGACATGCTCGGCTACCTGCGCATTGAAGCGGCGCAGGATCGAGATTTTCTCGAGAAATCCGATGACCTCCGTGGGTAACCCGTTCACCACGTCTTCGGCCAGGTAGTCCCGCAAATCGCTGTTGCCAGGAAGCAGTCGATGGATCTTCGCTTCCTTGCGCGGGTTGGCCTTGAGCGAGATGGACATCAATTGCAGACCAATGGGCCAGCCATCCGTGTTGTCGTGGATGGCGTGCGCCAATTCCATATCGATGCCTTCGTCCAGATAGGCCTTGAGAAAGGCCAGGGACTCGTTGAAATCAAAACCAAGCTCGGTGGCGTTGATCTCACAGAGCTCGGCCATCGCTCGTAGTCGGCCGAGCTTCAAATTGGGATTCACCCGTGAAGCCAGCACAATGTGAAGCTGCGCCGGGGCACCATCCACTATCAGTTGAATCAGGCGGGAAATGCGTGGATCGGTGGCGAAATGGAAGTCATCGAGCATCAAGTACAGCGCACTGCTGACCCGCGCCAAGGTGTTGATCATCACCGACGCCAGCGCGAGCAGGCCGTCCAGTGACTCGCGCTCGATCAACAGCAAGAGGTCGTCCTCAAGGGGGACACCGGCATTCTGGAGGGTGCAGATGAGGTTGGCGCAGAACGACTCCAGGACGCCATCCTCCTGGGCGAGTGACAGCCATACAACACTGTTGCCTTCTTTGATCAGGCTTTGACGCCACTGCGCCATCAGGGTGGTCTTCCCGAACCCCGCGCTGCCATTGATCAGGGTCAGGCGGCAATCCCGAGCCGCTTGCAAGCGTGCCAGCAGCGTCTCCCGCAGCACGGCGTGACTGCTGATGCGTGGCGGCGAGAAACGGGTGGTAATTGGCGGGGAACTCGGAAGCATGGCTAATCCAGTCGGCTGCGGATTTCAAAGGCTTTTGAAAGATTTTAGGCCGATTACAGCACTTTTGTGCAATGACTAAATTACTTGCAGGGGCAAGCGCAATCGGGCGAAGACAGGGGGGGCCACCCCAATCCCCCCCGCAGGACGCGGGTACAGCCTGCAGATGATTTCGTAACGATGACAGCCTGGATTGCTCGGGATATCGAGCAAAGCGAGAAGCCGCAGTGGGCTGAATTTTTTATGGAGAATGTGATGTCGCACAAACCGTACGTTGCCGGGGTTGGCATGATCCCGTTCCTGAAGCCTGGGGCCAGTGGGTCGTATATCGAAATGGGCGCTGAAGCCACTCGCCAGGCATTGAAAGACGCAGGACTGGACTATCACCTGGTTCAACAGGCTTATGTCGGATATGTCTATGGCGATTCCACCTGCGGCCAATCGGCACTCTACGAAGTGGGCATGAGCGGCGTACCGGTAGTGAACGTCAACAACAACTGCTCCACGGGTTCCACTGCCCTGTACCTGGCTCGCCAGGCCGTGGAAAGCGGGGCGGTGGAATGCGCCTTGGCCCTGGGCTTCGAGCAAATGCAACCCGGCGCCCTGGGGGCGGTGTTTACCGATCGTCCGGCCTGCATGGGCAAGCACCTGGAGGTCTCGGACGAACTGACCGCTGACGCCGGCGCGATCGGCGTTCCGATGACGCTGCGACAGTTTGGTGGTGCGGGGCGTGAACACATGCAGCGTTATGGCACCGAGATGAGCACCTTTGCCGCGATTCGCGCCAAGGCCAGCCGTCATGCCGCCAACAACCCGCTCGCGCTGTTCCGTAAAATCGTCACCACCGAAGATGTGATGAACGATCAAGTGCTCTGGCCGGGTGTGATGACGCGCCTGATGGCTTGCCCGCCTACCTGTGGCGCAGCCGCGGCGATCATCTGTAGCGAAGCGTTCGCCAAAAAACATGGTCTGCGCACTGACGTGATGATCATGGCGCAATCGATGACCACTGATCGTGGGGTTTCCTTCGAACCGGCATCGATGATCCAGACGGTCGGTTTCGACATGACCCAGCGTGCCGCTCACGAGGTGTACGAGAAGGCGGGTGTCGGGCCGCGGGATATCCTGGTGGCCGAAATGCATGACTGCTTTGCCCAGAATGAGCTGCTGACCTACGAAGCCTTGGGGCTGTGCCCGGTAGGCGGCGCCGAAAAATTCGTGCTCGATGGCGATAACACCTACGGCGGGCGTGTGGTGACCAACCCATCCGGTGGGCTGCTCTCCAAGGGCCACCCGCTGGGGGCCACAGGTCTGGCTCAATGCTATGAACTGACGCACCAGCTGCGCGGAACCGCTGACAAGCGCCAGGTCGAAGGCGTGAATCTCGCTCTGCAACACAACCTCGGCCTGGGCGGTGCCTGCGTCGTCACGCTCTACGGCCGCGCTTGATGTCGTTCGCGTGCGCACGTAAGGCGCACGCGTTTTTTGCACCGAACGCAGTGAATCAGCATGGCGTACTTCCTGTATTAAACTGTCGGTCTGCACTTGAAGAAGATCGTCTCCGGAATTCAGTCGATGGCTATGCCACCCCAAGATCCCAAGCGCCACCTGTCAGTCGATCGAGTGCCTCAACTCATCCCTGACACCAAGGTCATTCCACCTCGCGGTGCACGCCAGCTCATGCCCCGAGCGACACTGATGAGCCGCCTGATGGAGGCGCGCCGGCAGCGCTGTATCGCTATCCAGGGGCCTGCCGGAAGCGGCAAGACCAGCACTTTGCTGGCCTGGCGCCGGGAATTGATAGCGATAGATTTCGACGTCGCCTGGCTGTCACTGACTGGCGAGGATAATGAGCCGGCGCGACTGGCTAACTGCTTGTTGGCCAGCGTTGCCGAGGTCGACGGCGCGCTTGCACGAGAAGCTGCTTTGTTGCTCGGGGAAGGTGGTGGCGAGTTGGCGCTCGAACACTGGGTCATCGTCCTGCTTCAGTCTGTGGCTCGACACGGCTCTGAGCTGGTGGTGATGATCGATGATGTGCATCACCTCAATGATACAGATAACTTCAAGGTGCTGGGTTGGCTGCTTGACTATGCACCGCCGAACCTTCACCTGGTGCTAGGCACGCGCAGCGCGTTACCTGCAACGCTTCCGCTTGCGCGTCTGCGCACCCAGGGGCAGCTGAGCGAGTATGACTTGCGGGACTTGCGTTTCAGTGTCGAAGAGTCAGAACGATACTTGCGACAATTTGGCGAGATCAGCACTCACGATGCCGAGGCCTTGCATGACTTGACCGACGGTTGGGTGGCTGGCCTGCAATTGTTCGCTATCGACTTGAAATCCAGGCACGGCAGCAGCGTCAATCGTATGCAGGTGCGAGGCGCCGGGGCCTTTGCGCAGTACTTCGAGCAGGAGGTGTTGATCCACTTGCCACTCGAAGACCGGCAGTTGCTGACGCGTTCTTCGATCTGCAATCGCTTCACCGCCCCCTTGTGCGCCAGGCTTGTTGGCAAGCCGCACGCGATTGCCGGGATGATGAGCCAATTGACCCGCCTCGACAGCGATAACCTGTTCATCACCCAGATCAAGAGCCACGACAGGGAAACCTGGTACCGCCTCCACCCGTTGTTGCGCGAGGTATTGCGCGAGCATCTGAGCCGTCAGCCCGAGGAGGAACAAAAAAAACTCCATGCAGTGGCGCGCGACTGGCTGCTCGAACAGGGGCATATCGACGAGGCGGTGCGCCACGCCGTACTGGCCGGTGATTTTCAGATTGCGGCCGAGATTGTCGAAGCCTGTGCGCACGAATTGATGGCGCGTGGTTCCCTCAGTCAATTGCCCAACCTGCTGCGCAGGCTGCCCATGGAACAGATGCGCGAGCGCTATAGCCTGCAATTGGTGATGGCGCAGTTACAACTGCATGCGCATAACTTCGCAGAAGGGCAAGAGATACTTGACCAGCTGGAGGCGCAACAGCACCGACTGAATGTTCAACAGCGTCAAGGCCTGCTGGTAACGCGTGGCACGCTGGCCATGCAGCGTGACCTGACCGAGGCCGCATGGTGCTTCGCTCCGGAACTGGAAGCGATACCTGACGATGCCGACGATCTGATATTGACCGGTCGCGCCTCCATTCTTGCCTGGTTGTATTTGTTCAGCGGTGATCACGAGCGAGTGCGTGCAATCATCCAGCACAGCGATCGCCCGAATACCTCGCCGCGCCGGACCCTCGTTGGTCGATGCATCTACGGCATGAGCCTGGTGCATGAGGGGCGCATCAGTGAAGCGGAGAATATCTTTCGCAACACCCTGGAAGCCGCAAAATCGCACGGCAGCAGTGCCGCGGTCGCTGGCCATGCGGCTGCCGCTTTTCTCGCCAGCCTGTTGTACGAACAACACAATCTGGCCGATGTCTGCCATTTGCTTGAGCCTCGCCTCGACATCCTTGAGCGGATTTCCATGCCCAACATCGTCTTGCACAGTCTTCTGTCGCTGAGCCGCGCTTGTTGGCTCAAGGGCGAGCAAACCCAGGCGGTGCTCTATCTGGATCGCTTGAAAGACTACGCACAGCGCTATGACCTGGGCCGTCTGCTCGCCTGGACACTGTACGTGCGTATGCGTTGGTGTCTCGAAAAACTCCATACTTCGCAGGCCGAAGCCCTTTTGAGCGAGCTGCAGGAACTTGCCGACAAGCAGGCCGGCATCCATCGCGGTACGCCATTGATCATCCGGCTTTTGGCCCTGCGGGCGGCGATCGAATTGAGTTTGTATCAGCGCGAATTCAGTGTGGCGATCGAGCAAATCGCATTGCTGATCAATGAGTGTGAAACGGCCACGCATTGGCAGTGGGTGGCCATCGCGCGGCTTCAACTGTCCATCGCTGAAAAGGGGCGAGGATGTGACGAGCAAGCGCTCGAACAATTGATTGAAGTCTTGCGTCTGGGACATCGCCTGGGCCTGGTACGCAGTCTGCTCGATGTTGCGCCACAACTGCCTCGAATGCTGAACGATTTACTGCAAGCCAATGCGCTTGATCCGGTGCTTGCGTTTTATGCCCAGCGCCTGATCGCAGCGGGCAGGCCGGCAGAAAAAACCGGGCGCACAGTGAATTCATCGGTTGCGAACTTGAGTGAGCGGGAGACCGAGGTCGTGCAGTTGATGGCACAAGCCATGACTAACAAGAAAATTGCCCGCACCCTTGGTGTGTCACCTGAAACGGTTAAATGGCACATCAAGAATCTGTTCGCCAAGCTCGACGCCACAGGCAGGGAAGAAGCGATTGCCAAATGGCGCGACCTGAATACCTTGTAGGAGCAGCCGTTCGACGCTCCTACAGGCATCGAACGTCAGTTTACGTTGCTCAGACGGTTTTCCCAGAACGGTTTGCGCAGTTCGTTTTTCAGTACCTTGCCGACGCTGGACATCGGCAATGAAGTGCGAAACTCGATACTGCGGGGCACTTTGTAGCCGGCAATCAATTCCCGACAATGGGCGACCATTTCGTCTTCAGTAACGCTGGCACCAGGTTTGAGGATGATCACGGCATGCACTGTTTCCCCCCATTTGTTGCAGGGAATACCAATCACAGCAGCTTGGGCAACGGCCGGATGGCGGACAAGGGCGTTCTCGACTTCGGCAGTGAAGATGTTCTCGCCACCGCTGACGATCATGTCCTTGAGACGATCGCAGATGTAGATGAAGCCATCGTCGTCCATGTAGCCGCCGTCACCGGTATGCATCCAGCCGCCGCGAAGCGCCTCGGCGGTGGCCTCCGGTTTGTTCCAGTAACCGAGCATGACGTTGGGGCCACGCACCAGGATTTCGCCGACTGTGCCACGGGGCACTTCGCGATCCTCGGCATCGGCAATGCGGATTTCCACGCAGCTGATGGGCAGCCCGGCTGAGTACATCTTGCCGCTGCGCTGATGTTTCTCGCAATGGTACTCGGCCCCCAGCATGGTGATGCCGGGGGCCATTTCAGTCATGCCATAGCCTTGCGCGAATTGGGCTGCAGGGAAGGTCTGACGGGCACGCGCGAGCAGGACAGGAGTAATCGGCGAGGCGCCGTAGGTGATTTCCCGAAGCGAGCTCAGGTCCAGTGCCGCATGGGTTGGGTTTGCCTGGTGCCAGTCGAGGATCATCTGCAGCATGGTGGGCGCTAGAAAGGTGTCGGTGGCTTGCTCCCGGCTGATCTGTTCGATGACCTCTTGCGCTTTGAAGGCGGGCAGCACGATATGCATGCCACCGCTGAGGAACAGCACGACCATCGCAGCCAGGTCGGCCAGATGGAACATTGGCATGGCATGCAGGTAGCGCGTCTGTGCGCCATAGCCCACGCGATCCTGGTTGGCGAGGGCGGAGATGCCGATGTTGTTATGGCTAAGCATCACGCCCTTGGGGAAACCGGTGGTGCCGCCGGTGTAGAAGATTCCGAGAAGGGAATCGCCACAACGGTGCGCGTCTTCAACCGGTTCGCTCTCGGCGATCAGGGTTTCGTAATTGAGCATGCCCTCGGGCGTTTCGCCGTCACCGGCATAAATCACCAAGCGGATGCTCTTGGCCTCGACAGCCACCTGGGTCCCCAGTTTCTGGAAGGCGTCATCGACGATCAGCACGCAGGTCTGCGAGTCATCCAGGGAGTAGACGATCTCGGCCGCGCTCCAGCGGATGTTGACCGGATTGAGCACGGCATCGGCCCACGGTACTGCCTGGTAGTACTCGATGTAGCGCTGGGAGTTGAGCGAGAGCATCGCTACACGCTCGCCACTGGCCACGCCCAGGCGCTTGAGCGCGCCAGCCAGCCGCGCAACGCGATCGCCCAACTGGGCGAAAGTCACACTGCGGCCCTGATAACGAATTGCCGTGGCATTGGGGCGCTGCTGCCGATGGCGCTGCAGCCCTTGGGTCATGTACATCAAAACCTCCAATATTGTTTTTGTAGGGAGTCCACTTGCGAAGTGCCAGGCCGTGATCTCATTGTCCGGGCATTCTTCCCGCTATGGGAGGGAAGAGTGCCCCCAGAGACGAACGGCGCCTTACAGGGTGCCGTAGCCGCCGCCGCAGACCAGAGCCTGACCGGTAACGTAGTTGGCTTCCGGCAGGCACAGCATCACCACCGAACCGGCGGCTTCTTCGGCCGTGCCAGGGCGACCAAGGGGAATCGCAGAGCTGGCGGTATCGATACGTTCCTGTTGAACGCCGACCTTGATTTCACGACCTTCAATGTTGATGGTCTTGCTCTCGTCGCCAGCCAGCGCCTGGGTCAGTCGGGTATCGATGAAACCGAAGGCCACGGCGTTGACATTGACCTTCAGGCGGCCCCACTCCTTGGCCAGGGTCTTGGTCATGCCGATGATGCCGGCCTTGGCGGCGGAGTAGTTGGATTGACCGGCGTTACCGCCAGCGGCCACGGAGGAAATGTTGACGATCTTGCGCAACACTTCGCGACCTTCCGCGGCGTCTTTCTTAGCCTGGGCGCTGATGATCGGCTGGGCTGCACGCAGAATGCGGAACGGTGCGGTCAGGTGGCAGTCGATGATCGCGTACCACTGTTCGTCGGTCATTTTCTGAATGACGTTGTCCCAGGTGTACCCGGCGTTGTTGATGATGATGTCGATGCCACCGTAGCTCTGCACGGCAGTCTGTACGAAGCGCTCGGCGAAATCGGCGGCGGTCACGCTGCCGACGCAGGCAACGGCTTCACCACCGGCCTGGCGAATTTCAGCCACGACTTCTTCGGCCGGTGCCGAGTCCAGATCGTTGACCACGACTTTGGCGCCATAGGCCGCTAGTTGCAGAGCAACGCTACGACCGATACCACGACCGGAGCCGGTGACCAGGGCGACTTTGCCTTCAAGCTTTTTCATTGGATTGTTCCTTGGGCTGTGTGGGTGAAACATCAGGCGAGGGCGACAACGGCTTCGCCGGCCAGCTTCTCTTCGCCGTACTGATTGGCGCAGCGAAGCGCCAGGCGCACGCGCTGTTCGCCGGCATCGATGAACTTCTCGACGACCTTGCCGGTACAGTTCGGTATGTGGCCGATCTGAGTGATGCCAGTGAAACGAACCGACAGGCTGCGCACCTGGCTTTGCGGCACCCAGGTGGTCAGCAGGCGACCGAAGTACGCCGCGGACAACATGCCGTGGGCGAACACATCGTCCATCCCCGACTTGCGGGCGAAGTCGAGGTCGACGTGGATCGGGTTGTGATCACCCGAAGCGCCGCAGTACAAGGCGAGAGTGGTGCGGTTGACCGGCTGCAGCTTGAGCAGCGGGATCTCGTCACCGACCTGGATATCGGAAAATCGAACGCTCATGACGACTCCTTAGCGCTGCACAAGAGAGGAGCGGATATCGGCGATGTGCTCGCCATCCTGATTGGTCACGCGTGCCTCCATGACCACGAATTGCAGGGCGCCACCTTTCTTTTCGTAGAGGTCGGAGATGAAGCCGTGGAACGTCAGCACGTCTCCCGCGTAGGCCATCGAGTGATAGACGAAGGACTGCTCAGCGTGAAGAACCCGACCAAGATCGAAGCCGACCAGTTTGAGCAGCTCCACCACATCGCGGCCTTCGCTTTCCAGGCACTTGAGGAAAGTGGGCGGGACCGGCAAGGATTTATGCCCGGCGGCCTTCGCGGCGGCTTCGTCGGTATAGACCGGATCGGTTTCGCCGATGGCCTTGGCGAAGAAGCGCAGGCGACCCTTTTCAACGTCGACGCTGTACGCGCCAATTTTGTGCCCGATCAGATTTTTGTCTGCCATGTTCACTTGGCTCCTATGTGAAAACGCGCCTGAACAGGGCGATCAGTTTTTACCAAACAGCGTGACGACACAGGCGCCGCCCAGACCCAGGTTGTGTTGCATGGCGATTTGCACACCGTCCACCTGGCGCTTGTCGGCGGTGCCGCGCAGCTGATGGGTCAGCTCATAGCATTGGGCAAGGCCGGTCGCGCCCAGCGGGTGGCCCTTGGAAAGCAGACCGCCGGAGGGGTTGGTCACGACTTGGCCGCCGTAGGTGTTGTCGCCATCGAGGATGAAACGTTCGGCCTCGCCGACCGGGCATAAACCCAGGGCTTCATAGGTCAGCAGTTCGTTGTGGGCGAAGCAGTCGTGCAGCTCGACCACGCGGATATCCTCAGGGCCGATACCGGCTTGTTCGTAGACCTGGTTGGCAGCCGCCTGAGCCATGTGAAAACCGGCGAAGCTGATCATCGACGGTGGATCGAAAGACACAACCGAGTCCGTGGTCATCGACTGGGCGAGGATCGCCACGTCAGTGCGCAGGCCGTGTTTTTTGGCGAAGGCTTCGCTGCAAACAATCGCAGCAGCGCCACCGCAAGTCGGCGGGCACGCCATCAGGCGGGTCATGACGCCGGGCCAGATGACTTTGTCGTTCATCACCTCTTCGGTGGTCACCACGTTCTTGAACAGCGCCAAGGGATTATTGGCGGCGTGGCGGCTGGCCTTGGCGCGGATCGCGGCGAAGGCCTCCATCGAGGTGCCGTAGCGTTGCATGTGCTCTCGACCGGCGCCGCCGAAACCCCGCAAGGCCTGAGGGATGTCCGCGGCATCGGCGGTCAGCGATTCGAGTACGTGCAGGAAGCGTGCGCGAGGGCGGGGACGGTCATCCCAATGCGATCTCAGCGCGCCGGCCTGCATCTGCTCGAAGCCCAACGCCAGGGCGCACTCGACCTGACCGCTGGCCACGGCGGCGCGGGCCAGATACAGGGCAGTAGAACCGGTGGAGCAGTTGTTGTTGACGTTGACCACCGGAATGCCGGTCAGGCCTACCTCGTAAAGGGCGGTCTGGCCACTGGTGGAGTCGCCGAACACGTAGCCGGTGAAGGCCATCTGGATTTTGTCGTAGCTAATCCCCGCGTCCTTCAGTGCAAGGCGCAATGCCTCCGCACCCATTTCGGTGTAGGTCGGACTGGCGCCCGGCTTGCTGAACGGAATCATGCCGACGCCGGCAACGATAACTTTGTCGCTCATGTCTTTGCTCTCGGTAGAGGAGAAGGGGGGTTAAAGTTTGCGGGCGATCAATTCGCGCTGGACTTCGTTGGTTCCGCCGAAGACGCGGGAAACGCGCAGATCGACAAAGGCGCGGGCCACCGGATACTCGAGCATGTAGCCGTAACCACCGTGCAACTGGACCATGTCGTCCAGGTGTTTCCACAGGGTCTCGGTGGCGAACAGTTTGGCGATGGCGGCCTCTTCCACGGTCAGCTTGCGACGCATGTGTTCGCTGATGTAGTAATCGACCATGGTGCGCACTGCGACCGAGGCAGCCTTGGCATCGGCCAGCTTGAATTTGGTGTTCTGGAAATCCCACACCGTCCCACCGAAGGCCTTGCGGTCCTTGACGTACTCGATGGTCTGCTCCAGCAGACGTTCCAGGCGAATGGCGGCGTAGATGGCGATGCCCAGTCGCTCCTGTGGCAGCTCCTGCATCATGTAGGCGAAGCCTTTGCCTTCTTCACCCAGCAGGTTGCCAACGGGCACGCGCACATCGTCGAAAAACATCTCCGCGGTATCAGAGGCACGCTGGCCGACCTTGTCGAGCTTGCGGCCACGCCGAAAACCTTCGCGGCTGGTTTCAACCATGATCAGGCTGATGCCTTTGGAACCTGCCGTCGGGTCGGTTTTGCAGGCCACCAGAACCATGTCGCAATTGAGGCCACTGCTGATAAATGTCTTGCTGCCATTGATGACGTATTCGTCGCCATCGCGGACCGCGGTGGTTCGCGCAGCTTTCAGATCGCTGCCGCTGCCTGGCTCGGTCATGCCGAGGGCGAGGATGGTTTCGCCACTGCAGATGTTCGGCAGCCAGCGATGTTTTTGCTCTTCGGTACCGAAACGCACGATGTACATCGCAATGATGTCCGAGTGCAGGCCGAAACTGACGCCGGACACGCCGGCGCGGTGCATTTCTTCGTTGATGACTGTCGCGTGGCCGAAGTCTCCGCCGCCACCGCCATACACCGCAGGAACCATGGAGCACAACAAACCTTCGCGGCCGGCCTTGAGCCAAGTCTGGCGGTCGACCTTGCCGGCCTCGTCCCATTCGGCCTGGCGGGGCACGCATTCGCGCTCGAAGAAGCGGCGCGCGGTTTCGCGGAACATTTCATGATCTTCGCGAAAGATGGATCGTTGAATGTGCATTACGGACTCCAGTGTCTGTAAAAGGATCGGCAGGCGACTCCTGGGGGGTGAGCCATGTGTCCGAGGGACTGGAGGAATGCTGCCGGGGTGGCTGTCGCGGTATCCCTCCCCACGGTGGGGGGGGAAGAAAGTTCCGGGAACTCACGGTAGCGTTTTACCGACAAGCCATCGGCGGTGACCTACTCATCGTGGGGGGGGGAGTGAGTGACTGGGGCTTCGTAGGCTCTGCGTCGCAGGTGTTGCTCCAGCGCGTTTAGCGCCTTGGCACCGAGTTCATTCCTTCAAGGAGTTGCATAATGAGAAGCATAACAATCACAAAGCTTCGCTTCGCACGGTTGGGCGCGGGCCTGGCACTGGCAGGTTTGTCCGTCATGGCGGCGGCCCAGTCTGCCCCGCCGATGAACCCTTATCTGGCCCAGACCTTCAGCAATCAGGCGCATTGGAACAGTGCGCAGACCGACAGCACTGAGATTGCGGTGCCGCGTGGTTCCTACGAACTGACACCTGAGTCGGTGACGTACCTGCCCAGCGATGCGGGCGGCATGCCGCATTTCGTCGACAAGGTCGGTGACACCATGGTCACGTGGTGGTGGTCCGGCCTGGGCTTGCGCAAGTACAACAAGGTCGACGGCAAGCTGGTTGAAGTGGCACGCACGGAAATGCCGCTGAAGTTGCCTGAGTTTCAGAAGGTCAGCGACGCTCAACGCCTGAAACAGACTCAGGATGTCCAGCGGTTGCTCGACAACAAGGACGAGCAGGGTTTGCTCGACTATATGCGCGGGCAGCCGAATCGAATGATCAGCAGCATCAACGATCAGTTGCGTGGCGGCGCCCTGTATTCGATGTTGACCCGCGAAGATGCCTTCATCGGTGCCGGTGGCCGGCAGATTTTCCGCGTCGATCAACTCGATCCGAAAAAACCGGACTCGGGCATGGGAACACCGTTGGTGCGTTTGCTGTCGGAATCGCTGTACGACAACGAAAAGGTCAAGCGCGGCACTGATTTCCCGGTCGACTTCAACTTTGGCATGGGCATGACTTTCAACGGCTTTCTGGTCCTCAACACCGTTGGCGGCAAAGTCATCACCCTCGACCCGAAAACCCTCGAAATCGTCGATACCTATGCCGTCGATGGCGCGGACGAATTGTTCCTCAATGGTTTTGCCAATGGCGATGAGGCGGGCGGCGGCGCGGTCTATGTGGCCTCGAACCAGAACATGTATCGCCTGGTGGTGGATGCCAAGGGCAAGATTCACAGCGACGAGGCCAGCGGCGCCTGGAAAGCGGCCTATGACCGTGGCATTCGTATCTCTGCCTTGAAAGTCGCTGACGGCACAGGCTCGACACCGACGTTGATGGGCTTCGGGCCGGACGAAGACAAACTCGTGGTGATCACCGACGGTGCGCAGAAAATGCGTCTGGTGGCGTTCTGGCGCGACCAGTTGCCGGCCGGCTGGAAGCAGAAGCCCGGCACGCTCTCGGCACGCATCGCTGACCAGCAGCAAGTGGATATGGGCGCCGACGTGGAGACCGTGCAGTCCGAGCAATCGGTGTCGACCTACGGCGACTACGCCTTCGTGGTCAACAACATCATCAGCAAGGATGCCCCTTACCTGGCGCGCGACAACTACTACGTGAGCATGCTCAACGGTGCTACGCGTCCGGGGCCGAAAGGTGTGGCGATGTTGAAGTGGGACCAGGGCAGTAATGGGTGGAAACAGCTGTGGATGCGCAACGACGTGTCGTCGATCTCTACGGTGCCGATGATCAGTGGTGGCGGCCGGATGGCGATCATTGATGGTTACTTCACCCGCGACTGGAACGACCGCTATCACATCGGCATGGACCTCGACAGCGGCGACACCGTGTTGAAGATCCATACCGGCAGCGATCCGCGTTTCAATGGCATGTACTCGGCGATCAAGGTCAACGAATCCGGCGCGATTCAGTACGGCATGGCCTTCGGCCTGGTCCGTCTGGACACCACCAAGATGAAAAAACTCGATTAACCGACAGCGGCGCGGGATCAGTGTCTCGCGCCGACTTGCAGGGTCGTAACAACCCACAATGAGAAGGTAAATCCTCCAATGAGCAAGATCGAACTACCCGAAGTGGTGCGCATGCGTGAAACCCTCACCATGCAGCGCACGGCTTATCTGTCGAATGATATCTGGACCGCAGAGCAACGCTGTGAATTGTTCGATCGCCTGATCGGCATGCTGGTTGAGTACAAGCAGGAAATCGTTGAGGCGACGGCGGCAGACTTCGGTCATCGTAGCCACGACCTGACGCGTATCATCGACTTGTTGGGCCCGCTCTCGTCGTTGAAGAAAACCAGGGCCAGGATTGCTGAGTGGATGCAACCCGAGCAGCGTGCCGCCGACCGTGGCGAGGCCTGGATTCAGTATCAGCCGCTGGGCGTGGTGGGTATTGTTACTGCCTGGAATTTCCCGGTGGGCATGGTCATCCAGGGGTTGGCCAGTGCGCTGTCCGCCGGTAACCGGGCGATGGTCAAAGTCTCGGAATTGAACCCCAAGTGTGCCGAGTTGATGCAACGGATGTTCAGCGCCACCTTCGCCGAGGATGAGATCGCCATCGTCACCGGCGACGCGCAGGTCGGTCAGGCGTTCTGCAGCCTGCCGTTCGACCATCTGCTGTTCACTGGAGCGAGCAGCGTTGGCAAGCATGTGATGCGCGCCGCTGCCGAGAACCTGGTGCCGGTTACTCTGGAGCTGGGTGGAAAGTCACCCTCCATCGTGTCGCGTTCCGCCGATATGAAGTCCGCTGCGAGCAAGATCATGGCCGGAAAGCTATTGAATGCCGGCCAGGTCTGCCTTGCGCCGGATCATGTGTTTGTTCCCGAAGAGTCGATGGAGGAATTCATCGAACATGCCAAGGCGGCGGTCGCCAAATGTTATCCGAGCCTCAAGGACAATCCGGATTACACCTCGGTCATCAACACCCGCCACTACGAGCGCCTGCTGGGCTACCTGGAGGAGGCCCGTGCGGCTGGCGTCGAGTTGATCGAGTTGAATCCGGCGCAGGAGGATTTCGCCGATCAGCCACATCACAAGATGATCCCGACCTTGCTGTGCGATCCGGGTGATGAGCTGAAGATCATGCAGGACGAGATCTTCGGGCCGCTGTTGCCGATCAAGCCATATAAGGACATGCGCGATGTGGTTGCCTACATCAACGCTCATCCGCGTCCGCTGGGGCTGTACTACTTCGGCAGCGATGCGGCCGAGGAAAGTTTTGTCCTTGATCGCACCGTTTCGGGTGGAGTGACGATCAACAACGTGGCCCTGCACGCCAGTGTCGACAGTCTGCCTTTCGGCGGGGTTGGCAACAGCGGGATGGGCAGTTATCTGGGGCACCAGGGCTTTGTCACCTTCAGCCATCCGAAGCCGGTCCTGCGAGCCGCAGACGGTCCGGACATCACCCGGCCACCCTTCACCGAGCAGGTGCGGCAGATGGTGGATGCGATGATCAAGCGATAGTGCTGGAGGATATGGCGCCCACCGGTGTGAACCGGTGGGAGTTTTTTTTATTGCCGCGAATTAATCGCAGGGTGAGGTCAGCAAGGTCTTGATGAGTCGACGCAGTTGCTTGTGCAGCAGCGCCGGATCGGCTGTCGAAGGATCGAGCAGCAGCTGAAGCATCATGCCGCGCATCGTTCCAATCAGCAGCGTAGCGGCTGTCAGCGGATCGGTATCGGCAGGGATCTCGCCGTTGGCGATGCCGATTTCCACCTGTTTGGCCAGGGTCAGTCGTACGGAATGGTTGTACTCGGCCAGTATCGCTGCGGATTCCGACTCAACCGTCACGCCCTCTGCCATCAAGGCGAGTAAAGCGCGGGCGTTGGTCCATTCGGCGTCGTCGCGCAGGAAGTATGCATCGATGTAGCCGAGCAAGGTGTCCAGTCCCGGTTCGCGTCGGGGCGCCTTGTCTTCGACGACATCCATGAACCTGGTATTTACGAACCCGGCCAAAGCACGTAGCAGGCCAGCCTTGGTGCCGAAGTGATGTGCTGCCAGGCCGCGACTGTAGCCGGCTTGCAGACCGACCTCGGCCAAGGTGATGCCAATCCAGCCTTTGCGCGCGACGATCTGGCGTGCCGCCTCCAACATGCAGTGTTCTGCCTGGGCGCGCATTTCCACCTTGGATCGACGGGTGGTGTTGGGGGTGCTTTGGTCGGGAGTGTCCATAGGCGAATGATCAATTACCGGTGAATTCAGGAACGCGACGCTCGCGCATCGCCTTGTTGCCCTCGGCAAAATCGCTGGTGAGGACCTGCCACTCTTGCTCGGTGGCCTCGCGGTCGATGATTGCATCCACTGAATCGGCGAGGCCGGCACGTAGTGTCTGGCGGCTAGACATGACGGCAAGGGGTGCACTCAGGGCGATTTCTTCAGCCAGGTCGCGAGCAGCCTGACGTTCTTCGCCAGGCGCCGCAAGCACATCCGCAAGGCCGATACGGACGGCTTCTGCACCATCGATACGACGGCCGGTGGCGATCAACATAGACGCCATCTGGAGGCCAACGACGCGCGGCAGCGTAACAGAAATGCCGAAGCCCTGGTGCATGCCAAGGCGATTGAAATTGGCAGAAAAACGGGCCTTCTCGCTAGTGACGCGGTAGTCGCCAACCAGTGCCAGGCCCAGGCCTCCACCGATGGCGGCACCCTCTACCACGACGATCAATGGCTTGGCTGTGCGGAACAGGCCCACGGCGTGTTTGTACAGCTGACGAGGAAGAATTTTTTCACCGGTCTGCGCCAACCCACTGAAGTCAGCACCTGCGCAAAACGTCTTTCCTTCGGCTTGCACGATAACGACGCGACAGGTCGGCAACTGGTCCAGATACTCCAGTGCGGCGAGCAGATCCATGATCAGTTCCTGATCGAAAAAGTTCAGCGGCGGACGGCTGAATTCGAGCGTGGCGATGTGTCCTTGCAGTTCAAGGGTCAAGCCACGGCCGGGAGTGAAGGAGGCGAGGGTAGTCATCAGATGCTCCGAATGGGACGGGAAAACAGACTGGATCGATGGCGCTTGATCCCTTTACAAGAATGCTGTTAGCTTATTCGCTTGTTGGTCAGCCAACAAGCGACTTTGGTCGCCTGTCCCTAAAATTCAAAGAGCAGAAACCATGCAGGCACTCGATATCAGGCCTTGTAGGCTGGACGCCAAGACGCAGGCGCTGCGTGCAGAAGTCCGTACTTTTCTCGCTGAGGAGCTCAAACACTATTCGCCTGCCGATCGTGCCAAAGGGCTCGTCGGTCTTGTACCGGAATTCACCCGCAAGCTGGGCGAGCGCGGCTGGCTGGGCATGACCTGGCCCAAGCGTTACGGCGGCCACGAGCGCAGTGCGCTGGAGCGTTACGTGGTTCTGGAAGAACTGCTAGCGGCTGGCGCGCCGGTGGGCGCGCACTGGGTCGGTGAACGCCAGAGCGGTCCGTTGCTGATCAAGTTTTCTCCGGAAGTCCTTGCTCCGCAGATCGTCCCGGGCATAACCCGCGGTGAAACGCTTTTGGCGATCGGCATGAGTGAGCCCGACGTTGGTTCCGACCTGGCGGCTGTGCGCACCCGTGCGCAAAAAACTGAAGGCGGCTGGATCGTCAACGGCAGCAAGGTCTGGACCTCGGGCGCTCATCTGGCCCACTACATGATCACGCTGCTGCGCACCGGGCCGAAGGAGGAGGGCAATCGCCGCGCAGGCTTGTCGCAACTGCTCATCGACCTCAAGGCCCCCGGCGTGACCGTGCGCCCGATCTACAACATGCTCGGCGAGCATGATTTCAATGAAGTGTTTCTGGAAAACGTCTTCGTTCCCGATGATTTCGTCATTGGCGAGTTGGGCAATGGCTGGCTGCAGGTCACTGCGGAACTGGCGTTGGAGCGCAGTGGTCCGGAGCGCTACCTGAGTAGCACCCAACTGTATCTGGCCATGCTCGACGAGGCCGACCCGCAAGACAGTCGGCATGCCGTAAGCCTCGGTCGCTTGGCGGCACGCTACGCCGCGCTGCGGCAGATGTCGCTGGGCGTCGCCGGCATGCTCGCCCGTGGGGAGAATCCGGCTATCCAGGCGACCGTGGTCAAGGACCAGGGTGCCTTGCTCGAACAGGCTATTCCGGACGTAGCTCACGATCTGTTCGGCGATCAGCGTGAGCCCGGTTCCGACCTCGACCAGGTGATGCGCTTCCTGACTCAGAGTGCGCCGTCCTTCTCGTTGCGTGGCGGTACTCGTGAAATTCTGCGCGGCATTATCGCCGGAGGTCTTGGACTGCGATGAATACAACAATTGATCACCAGGGTGTGGACGACGGCGTCCCTTCAGAAATGCAAACCATGATCGCCGACAGCGTCGAGCGTCTGTTTGCCAAACAGGTCACCCGTGAATTGCTCGAACGCTTTGATGCCGGCCACCGCGCAGACGCGTTATGGCAGATGGTCGTCGACAACGGCCTGCCCGGTGCGCTAGTACCGGAAGGCGCCGGCGGAAGTGGTGCCAACTGGCTCGATGCCAGCCCGGTTCTGCGCGCCATTGGCTACTGGCAGGCGCCACTTCCACTGGCGGAAACCATGCTTGCGGCAGCGCTGTTGGCTCACGCCGGTATGGAAGTGCCGGAAGGGCCGATCACCCTGATTCAGGCCGGCCGTTTGGGCGATCTGCAACTGGATAAAGAAGGGGCGCGCCTCGACGGCCGAGTCGTCAACGTGCCATGGGCGCGCAGTTGTCGGTGGGCTGTGGTTGCTGATGGCCAACACCTGGCGCTGGTCGACTTGCGCCAGGCAACCATCACCCTGGCTGCCGGTAGCAATTTTGCCGATGAAGAGCGCGATGCCCTTGTTTTCGCCAACGCCAACACTCAGGCCACCGGTCAACTGCAACTGGCCGGTCTGCACGAGCCGGTATGGCATCTAGGTGCATTGTTGCGCGCTTGCACGCTGGTTGGCGCGCTTGAAGCAGCGGTCGACAAGGCGGTGCTGTACGCCAATGAACGCGTGCAATTTGGCAAGCCGATTGGCAAGCAACAAGTACTGCAGCAATACCTGGCCCAAATGGCCGGGGCTACAGGCGCAGCGCGGATGGCTGTGCAAGTAGCCTTGCGCAGCGCGAGCGAGCTATTCCTCGGGACCGCCGGAAACCACGGCACCCTGGCATTCGATATCGCCGTGGCCAAGGTGTGTGCTGGCGAAGCAGCGACGCTGGCCGCGTCCATGGCGCATCAGGTGCACGGCGCTATCGGTTTTACCCATGAACACACCTTGCATTTTGCTACGCGTCGCCTTTGGTCCTGGCGTGACGAGTTCGGTAGTGATGCGCTTTGGGCCAAGGTGCTGGGGCAAGCGGCCATTGCCGCGGGGTCCGAAGGGTTCTGGGCAGGGCTGACCGATCGAAGTTTGTGAAGCGCTGCTGTGTTTGTTCAGTCACCGCGTGAACGGCCTGACCGCTCACGCAAATAAAACAATAATTTTTTCGAGGTAAATCATGAAAGCTGCCGTATTCCATACGCCGGGTTCCCCTCTGACCATCGAGGAAGTCGGGATCAGCAAACCGGGTCCGCGTGAAGTGCTGGTGCGCACTGTCGCTGTGGGTGTCTGCCATTCGGATCTGCATGTTGTGGACGGGATGTATCCGCATCCGGCCCCCGTGGTGCTCGGCCACGAGGCAGCCGGTATCGTCGAACAGGTGGGCTCGGACGTCCGCACCGTCAAACCAGGGGATCATGTGGTCACGTGCCTGTCGGTCTACTGCGGCCATTGCGCCCATTGCGTCACTGGTCACTTGTCGCTGTGCATATCGCCGGAAACCCGCCGCAGCAAGGGTGACGAACCACGGCTGACGTACGTGCAAAAACCCATGCCGCAATTTGCCAACCTGTCCGCCTATGCCGAGCAGATGCTGGTTCACGAACATGCACTGGTTGCCATTCGCCGTGACATGCCGCTGGATCGCGCCGCGCTGCTCGGTTGCGCCGTCACCACGGGGACCGGTGCGGTATTCAACACCGCCAAAGTGCGCCCCGGCGAGACCGTGGTTGTTCTGGGTTGTGGCGGCATCGGCCTGGCTGCAATCAACGGTGCGGTACTGGCCGGTGCCGGCCGCATCATTGCCATCGACATGCTCGATTCGAAGCTGGAACTGGCCCGGCAGTTTGGCGCCACCGATGTCATCAATGCGAAGAATGGCGATACGGTTCAACAGGTCATCGAGCTGACCAGAGGCGGCGTCGATCACTCATTCGAGTGTATCGGCCTCAAGCAGACGGCCGAGCAGGCATTCGGCATGCTCAAACGTGGAGGCTGCGCGACGATCATCGGCATGATGAAACCGGGCACCAAGCTTGAGCTCGATCCTTTCCAGCTTCTGCAGGCCCGCCGCATTCAAGGGTCAATTATGGGTTCGAACCGTTTTCCGGTCGATCTGCCGAGCCTGACCGACTTCTATATGCAGGGTCGGCTCAAACTCGACGAGATGATTTCGCAGCGCATCAAACTCGAAGACATCAATATCGCCTTCGACGAGATGCGTCGCGGCGAGCTGGCGCGTTCGGTGATTGTCTTCGACCAGTGAGTGTCGGGTGAGGGAGCGGGCCGGGCCGGGCCGGGTAATCCTGGTCCCGACCGGCAGTGCACAACTGGACGAGTCAAGAGAGAACTCATGCTGAGCGACATCAAGATTGTAGAAATCTGCGGCATCGGTCCGGGGCCGTTTTGCGCCATGCATCTGGCAGACCTGGGAGCACAGGTCATAGCCGTTGAGCGGGGTGAAGCTACCTCTGTTACGGGCAAGAAGAACGCTGCGAAAAACGCGATGAATCGTGGCAAGCGTTCCGTGATAGCCGATCTGAAAACACCCGAAGGGCGCGAGACCGTACTGAAACTGATCGAAAGCGCGGACGCATTGATCGAAGGCATGCGACCTGGCGTGATGGAGCGTCTCGGATTGGGACCAGAGGTGCTGCTGGCAAGTAACCCGAAGCTGGTTTACGGGCGTATGACGGGCTGGGGCCAAAGTGGCCCGATGGCACATGCAGCCGGCCACGACAACAACTACATCTCGCTGTCTGGGGCGATGTACTACTGCGGCACAGAGGGCGAAGCGCCGTCTTCCCCCATCACGCTAATCGGCGACATCGGTGGTGGGGCACTCTATCTCGCGGTGGGGCTACTGGCCGGAATCCTCAATGCACGAACTACAGGGAAAGGCACGGTGGTGGATGCCGCGATCGTCGACGGATCGGCGCACATGATGCAGTTGCTGATGTCGATGGCTTCCCGTGGTGGTATCCAGGAGCAGCGAGGGAAGAGCATGCATGATGGCTCCCATTTCTACGCTACTTACCGTTGCGCCGATGACCACTACATTTCCCTTGGGGCGATGGAGCCACAGTTCTATGCGCTACTGCTGGAAAAACTGGACCTGGTCAACGACCCTCGCTTCGCCAAGCAATGGGATATGGGGCGCTGGGATGAAATGCGCGCGGCGTTCAAGGAAATCTTCATTAGCCGTACTCGCGAGCATTGGTGCGAGCTATTTGAAGGTACGGACGTGTGTTTCGCTCCGGTACTCAGCCCGCATGAGTCTTCCAAGCATCCACACATGGTTGATCGAGGCGTGTATTTCGAGCGTGACGGCATGTTGCAGGCTCACCCGGCACCGCGTTTCGATGGCCAAGTGGTAATGCCGGGGACGACACCGACCCGTGGTGAACATACGGAACAGGTCATGGCGGCGCTTAACATCAATAGCGAGTGTCTATGGTCATGAAGCATCGTTAACAGGGTATTGAGTAGGCGCCGCTCGCTTGTAAAGCGAGCGGCGTTCGAGCGCACTTACTGTGCAGTTTGATCCTTCATTTTTTCCGCAACTTTCGCGTCCACAGCAGCACGAATCTGGTCAATGCTGAAGCTGGCCGGTTTTTGACTTGGCGGGTAGTCGATGAAGGTTTGCAGAAACTTCGCGGCTTTGCTCACCGCTACCGCAGCGAGATAAATGTTCTTGCTCGACCAATCGTAATACTGGTCGGACACCAGATCCGCACGCTCGTAGGGGTCCATACGCAGGTTGAGGATCTTCGGTACCCGCAGGCAGACGAAGGGCTCGCTCCAGACCCGGAAACCGCCAGGCTGTTGTTGTTCACAGAACACCACTTTCCAGTTGTCGAAGCGCATGGACACCAGCACCCCGTCATCGTTGAAATAGTAGAACTCGTGCCGTGCGCCGGTCGGTTGCTGGCCGGTCAGGTACGGTAGCTGATTATAACCGTCGAGGTGCACCTTGAAGCTGGTGCCACCGGCAGTCGGAGCCCAGCCCTTGAGCAACTTGTCCTTGATGTCTGCGTCGCCAGCGGCCGCCAACAAGGTTGGAAACCAGTCCATGCCCGAGAACATGTCATTAGACATCTCACCGGCCTTGATCTTGCCCGGCCAGCGGATCATCGCAGGCACCCGAAATGCGCCTTCCCAGTTGGAGTCCTTCTCGTTGCGAAACGGCGTCGTCGCCGCGTCTGGCCATGAAAACTGATTCGGGCCGTTGTCGGTGGTGTAGACCACGACGGTGTTGTCGGAGATTTTCAGGTCGTCGAGGGTTTTCAGCAGCTTTCCAACATCGTTGTCATGCTCAACCATGCCATCAGCGTACTCGTTGCCCGGCATTCCGCTTTGGCCTCTCATCGAATCGCGCACATGGGTGAATGCGTGCATGCGGGTGGTGTTCATCCAGACAAAGAACGGTTTGTCAGCCTTGGCCTGTTTCTCGATGAACGCTTGCGCCGCGGCGGTGGTTTCGTCGTCGATAGTCTCCATGCGCTTGGCGGTGAGGGCACCAGTGTCTTCAGTCTTGCCGTCGGCGAAGCTATGGATCACGCCGCGCGGCGCGTAGCTCTTGAGGAAATCAGGATCGTCTTTTGGCCAATAGGGGCGCTCTGGCTCTTCTTCGGCGTTAAGGTGGTACAGGTTGCCGAAGAACTCGTCGAACCCGTGGGCGGTGGGCAAGTATTCGTCACGGTCACCGAGGTGGTTCTTGCCGAATTGGCCAGTGGCATAACCTTGGGACTTAAGGGCTTGGGCAATGGTGATGTCACGTTTTTGCAGACCCACAGGCGCACCTGGCATACCCACTTTGGAAAGGCCCGTACGCAGCGGCGTCTGCCCGGTAATGAACGAAGAACGTCCAGCGGTGCAGCTGTTCTCCGCGTAGTAATCGGTGAACAGCATGCCTTCATGGGCAATCCGGTCGATGTTCGGCGTCTTGTACCCGACCACGCCCATGGAGTAGGCGCTGATGTTGGTCTGGCCGATGTCATCGCCAAAGATCACCAGGATGTTGGGTTTTTCAGCGGCGCCAGCCGTAGCCGAAATTGCTATCACCGAAATCGCCACAAGGGCAAACTTCGGTAGCCATTTGTGTTTGCGAGTCATATTGACTGCTCCCTTAAGCTTGAGTCGAGGTTAACCACCAACCTTTTGTGGTTGCACTAACTCAAGGGCACTAGCGTCAATGCGACCAGACAGGTGCATGCAGGTACCTTTTTCACGGTAGACCAATTGAGATTTTTAGCTTTTTTTAGCGATGGTTGGCTTGCTGCTTTCTTTGGGCATGCCGCTTCAAGTGGGTTAACTCGTGCAAACATCCGAATAGCTGCTTTTGGCTGGATAGCGACGGTCTAGTTGCGACCGTCGCTGAGTGGATTGTGTCGTCAAGTATCTGACCTATGACGGCGGAAGGGATCCAGTCGAGTTATAGGCTGGAAAAGACATCATCGACTCGTTCGGTGGGTGCTCATAGGTTGAGGACAGCACGGCACTGAGTCGATCGCCCAACAGATTCCAGGCGCGTTTCTTCTCTTCGGCATAATCGTGATGCAGATAGTGTCGCCTCACCCGGGAGCCGGCCAGTACATGGTTTTGGCAGCGGTCGATGACGTCCAGGCTGATCCCCAAGGCCTGCATCATGGTCGCTCCCGTACGGCGCAGGTCATGCGGCGTCCAGTCGCCGTTCTGGCCGTCGGAAAGGACCAGCGTATCGTCATGACGCCGTCTGGAGAGGGCCTTGCGGTTTTTGAACCGGGCCTGGCGATCACCGACCTGTTTGCTCACCACTTTCACATCCACATGCTGATCATCCTGTTTGTTCGGAAAGCACCACTGGGAGTCTCCCGTGAGGGTCTTGAGTTCCTGAAAGAAATGCAGGGCAAAGGGCGAGAGGAAAACATGGTGGTCCTGTTTCTTGCCGCGGGTGCCTTTGACGTTTTCGCTGGGGAGGAACCAGGTCTGCTGGTCCAGATCGACATTTTTCCATTCGGCCTGCAGCAACTCGCCGATCCGGCACAGCGTGCCCAGGCTAATCCAGAGCGCGAGTTGCGTTTCCTTTTTTAACGGCCGAATGCCGTCGTATTTTTGCCCGGCGGGGAGGGCGTTGTAATCGGCGGTCATTTGCTGGAAGCGGTTGTGCAATTCCAATAGCTCCGCCGGGGAAAGGATGCGGCTTCTTTCTGCCTCGTAGTCGGCAGGGATCAGCGGGGAGATGTCGACCAGTTCCGTCGGATCGCCCTCGATCAATAAGGCACGCCAGGGATGACGCTTTCTGGCCCAGCTGAACATCTGAGTGAGGTCGGCGAAGAAACTGATGGCTTGCCGGTGAGCGCCGCGGTTGATCACGGCCCGGATCAGCGCCCGAACATCGTGTTCGGAGACGCTGCTCACCGCGGTCTTGCCGAGTGCCGGGTAAAGGTCCTTACTAAAGCGCCGTTGCAACTCGGCATTGCCATCTTTGCGCGCCACGCCGTCCAACAGCCAGGCTTTGGCCAGATCCTGGACGGTCAGCGTTTGCACCTTCGCCGTTTTTACCTGCTCGGCCTCTGCGTTCGTTGCGGCATGCGCCTGTGCCTTTGCGGTTTTCTTGTGTTCGTTGGGATTGATCTGCTCATCAATGAGCGCCCGGGCCTGGTTGCGGGCCTTGCGGATGTCCGTCAGGGATTTGCGCGGCCAGGTTCCGCAGGCGTACTCTTTATTCTGGTCGCCCCACCGATAGCGATAGAAAAAGCTGACCGACACGCCGTCCTTACGGATTGAGATTCGACCGGCGAGATTGCCGTCCTCCCTGAGGATCCGGCCGGCATCATCGGCGGTCAGCGACTCGAGTTCTTTGATGGTGATTTTGGCCATAAAATGAGTTCCCCCTACTTTTCCCCCCACAAAAACGTCGGCTCTTGATGGACGTTACTGGACTCTCGTAGAGCAGAACACCGCTGGAGCTCAAGTAAATACTAGCTTAGAAAAATCCAGAGTAAAATTTTGGAAGCTTTCAAGAAGTATGAAAAAGGAGATGGGGTGCTAGGGGTAGAGTGTTCGAATCACTCCGTCCCGACCATATAATTCAAGGGGTTGCGAGATTTTATCTCGCGACCCCTTTTTATTTTATGACATTTTTACCCCTACAAAAGCTCTGGCTCTTGGTGGAATACTAACTGTATTTTGCGCTGGGGAAATTGCGGTCGCGATTGTTGACCGCCTTGAACTTGCTACCATCGATAGCGACTAGATTTTCTCCGAACAGTCCCAACTGCTGACACAGCACAACGAACTGGCGACAGACGCCTCGGGTGGCATTGCTGTTGTCTCTTCAGAAGTTGGCGATAGTCTTGAAATCCGGTTTGGAGATGGGGCAGTCTTGCCTCGGCACGTGGGTCAATTCAGCGTCGGCGTGAACAATCAGAGCGTGAATCCAGCCGCTTGATCGTACGTAAATGCCGGATGTAGCTGACAAGGACAGTTCGCGCGTCCGTCTGCCGGTTTCGCAGGTAACGCCCGTACCGGAGGGAGCGGTCACGTACTTGATGCCTGGGCTGTGGCAGGAGGGACTGGGCGTGCCGCGAAACACTGATACAAACACTAGTTCCCTGCGCAGAACATCGACAAAAACAGCCCGACCGGAGGATTGTTGCTTCACGTAACGGCGGCGAAGTTCGCCGACCTTTTGGCGCTGTACCGGCTAGAGAATATTTTCGGTGGAGCCGGGCTGCCGATGGCACGCTCTGCACTGGCACAGTGAGTTGGACAACGGTTCCACTTCTCACGGGGTCGTCAATCGCTGATGACGACGCAACACTAAAGACGCCAACTTAAGACGGCGGTAAATAACTATTCGCGGTATATGCAGGAAACGACAACATCGACTCGGTCGGTGTGTGCTCGTAGGTTGCGGACAAGACTTCACTGAGACGATCGCCCAACAGATTCCAGGCACGTTTCTTCTCTTCGGCATAGTCGTGATGCAGGTAGTGTCGTCTCACCCGCGAACCGGCCAGTACATGGTTTTGGCAGCGGTCGATGACGTCTAGGCTGACCCCCAAGGCCTGCATCATGGTCGCGCCCGTGCGGCGCAGGTCATGCGGCGTCCAGTCGCCGTTTTGGCCGTCGGCCAGGACCAGGGTATCGTCGTGACGCCGTCGTGAGAGGGCCTTGCGGTTTTTGAACCGGGCCTGGCGATCGCCGACCTGTTTACTCACCACCTTTACGTCCACATGCCCGTCGTCCTGCTTGTTCGGAAAGCACCACTGGGAGTCTCCCGTCAGTATCTTGAGCTCCTGAAAGAAATGCAGGGCGAAGGGGGAGAGGAAGACGTGGTGGTCCTGTTTCTTGCCCCGAGTGCCTTTGACGTTTTCGCTGGGGAGAAACCAGGTCTGCCGGTCCAGATCGATATTTTTCCATTCCGCCTGGAGCAATTCACCAATCCGGCACAGCGTGCCCAGGCTAATCCAGAGCGCGAGCTGCGTTTCCTTCTTTAGCGGCCGAATACCGTCGTATTTTTGGCCCGCGGGGAGGGCGTCGTAATCGGCGGTCATTTGCTGGAAGCGGTTGTGCAATTCCAACAGCTCAGTCGGGGAAAGGATGCGGCTTCTTTCAGCTTCGTAGTCGGCAGGGATCAATGGGGAGATGTCGACCAGTTCAGTCGGATCACCCTCAACCAGTAACGCCCGCCAAGGTTGGCGCTTTCTAGCCCAGCTGAACATCTGGGTGAGGTCGGCGAAGAAGCTGATGGCTTGCCGGTGAGCGCCGCGATTGATCACGGTGCGGATCAGCGCCCGAACATCGTGTTCGGAGACGCTGCTCACTGCGGTCTTGCCGAGTGCTGGCAAAAGGTCTTTGTTAAAGCGGCGCTGCAATTCAGCATTGCCATCTTTGCGCGCCACGCCATCCAACAGCCACGCCTTGGCTAGATCCTGGACGGTCAGCGTTTTCACCGTCGTCGTTTTTACTAGTTCAGCCTCTACGTTAGCAGCGGCGTATACTTGTGCCTTGGCGGTTTTCTTTTGCTCGTTGGGATTGATCTGCTCGTCAATGAGCGCTCTGGCCTGATTACGCGCCTTGCGGATGTCTGTCAGGGATTTGCGCGGCCAGGTTCCGCAGGCGTACTCTTTGTTCTGGTCGCCCCACCGGTAACGATAGAAAAAGCTGACCGACACACCGTCCTTGCGGACTGAGATTCGACCGGCCAGATTGCCATCCTCCCGGAGGATTCGGCCGGCATCGTTGGGAGTCAGCGACTTGAGTTCTTTGATGGTAATTTTGGCCATAAAATGGTCTCCCCCTACTTTTACCCCCACAAAAACGTCGGCTCTTGATGGACGTTCCTGGACTCTCCTAGAGCAGAACACCGCTGGAGCTCAAGTAAATACTAGCTTAGAAAAATCCAGAGTAAAATTTTGGAAGCTTTCAAGAAGTATGAAAAAGGAGATGGGGTGCTAGGGGTCGAGTGTTCGAATCACTCCGTCCCGACCATATTTTTCAATGTCTTAGCCCAGCTTTCGCGAGTTGGGCTTTTTCATGTGCGTGACTTTTGCGTGACTTCCCGATTTTTCACGCCTGCTTCCTCTTCAAGATTGTCAGGACCGGTCCACGCGAATCGGTTGCTGATACCATGTTCGCAGCTTCAATCAGCGCCGACATTCCTGGCGCAGGTCGGGCATGAGTCCGGCCAGTTGCGCACCCTGGTCGAAAACCTGAATTACAGCGCCGAGGGTCTGGTCCGGACTTGGCTGAAGCGGTTCAACCTGGTGACGGCTACCGCTGTCGCCCGAAAACCCGAGCAGATCGCGAATATTGTCTACGCCTCGCGCCTGGGCAACGGGCCTGCCGCGACTGGCGACGGTTGGAGGTACCGGGGTAGAGGACTGATCCAGGTTACCGGCTGGGTCAACTATCAGGCATGCGGCTCAGCCCTGGATCTGGACTTGCTGAGCAAGCCTGAATTGCTGGAGCAGCCCGAGTATGCCGCGCTGTCGGCGGCCTTGTACTGGTCGAGCAATGAGCTGAATGAACTGGCGGACGCCGGGAAGCTCGAAGCGATCACTCAGCGGATCAATGGCGGCCAAAATGGCGCAGCCGATCGGCTGACGATCTATCAGCGTGCGCTGATGATTCTTACATAGTTGTGATTTACAGTCGGCAGTGCGCCGTAGATGAGGCGCCCGAAGGCGCCTGTGTGGTGTTATTTGGCAATATATACTGGGGTTCATCAAATCGATGGCAGGATCTTCTCGAAAGCAAGAACATTTATTATGTCTCGCAACCGCGGTTCAGAAAGATTTTTTGACCGACCTCGCTTAAGTCGTCTGTTTGCGGGGTAATTATTTTGTGGCACTCCAGGACGGCCATTTCGGCCAGAGTCTCGTACTCGAGGGCAGGAGCTTCTCGACCGCAGGAACATCCACCATGAAGTCTCGCAGCCGCGGCTCAGAAGCCTTTTGACCGCCCTCACTTAAGCCGTCTATTTGCGGGGTGATGATTTTGTGGCATTCCAGGCCAGCCATTTCGGCCAAAGCCTCGTACTCGCTTATATCTTTGTACTCAAACAGTATGACTTTAGTTCCTGGCTTGGCGAAGGCCAGGTTGGCTAGTTGCGCACCGTGGGGACCAACAATAACAGGCGCCTCACTGAATGCTCGCACTTGCCCCTGCAGCGACATGTCGTCACAGTAAATAGGAACGATACCCCTTGTGGAAAGAAACTTTTCCAGTTTTGGGCTGTTGCTGATCCGTCGGCGAATTCGCATCTCGTTCTGTCGGCTGGCATATATGCCGCCGTTATACAGCGGGCTACCCGATTTATTAATCTTCGCTGAAACTTCTGTACGCCACCAGTCGATCACGCTTTTATTGAGCGTATGGTTTGAAAAAAACGTTGGGACGTACAGCTTCTTAAAAAAAAGCAGCCCCTTGGAAAGCCCATAATCTGGCTCGTTGTAGATGATGCTTTTATCTGTGTTGATCTTGAGCAGGCGCAAAAACTCAATCTGTGATGGGTGAGGCCGTTGATGCATAGTGAGACAAAAGCGCGATGCGGTTCCGAACACTTTCTCAAATAGCATGATCCGGGGTAGCCAGTTCATCATCATGTGCCAATGATTGTTTTGTCCGCCGACTAGGATCGTGGGCGCTGAGACCTCAGTAAGCGGCTTGTCGACATCGGCAGTAAACCGGTCGCCTTCCATGGTGTGCGGCATCGGAAACCACTTCAGGGCGTTGACATATCCTTCGTCAAGTACGCAAAGGTCGTGATCCGGAAGAAACATCTGCCAGGCATGATTGACGATGACGTTTTTCAGCTCAGCAACGCCAAACTGTACTTTAAGGGGCTCCCGCTTTATCCAGTCGTAGCTATCATGAGGAAGATCTACCGGGTGCCAAACTCCGCCAGAACTTTCTGCTGCTTGCTTCAGACTTACATTGCGTCCAGTCAATATCATTGGGTTGCCTGCTCATTCCATGCTGTGGTACCTGCCATTCGTGCCTTCCAATGGCAGAAAACCACTAATCTGACAATTCCTAGAAATAAAGGCAAGATTTTCAGCTGCCATGGTTGCGCTTGGCTTGGAATCGGTCCGAGCTTGAGTGAAGCGACATTTGATCAGCTCAATGTCATCTTCGATTCCACGACTGAGGAGCGGTTGAGATCACTGGCGCGATTTAGAGCAAGCCGCTCTCCTTTGCTGGCCTGATCAGATCAGGCCCCTGATTGCGAACGTTGCCTATCGCACGGTTAACCTTGAACCACTCGAACGCCTCGGTGGGCTCGCCTGGTGCATCACCATTTGTTCAGCGCGGTCCTTTGGCGTGGTCCAGCCATTCGCGGGCAAGGTCAGGCGATAGCGTCACTGGCCGGCGGTCGTGGATATCGACCATACTGCCGGCGCTGTCGGCGGTGATGATGACGAAGCCGTCATGCTCACTCGGCTTATGCTCGGCATTCGAATACTGGCCGATCGCGGCACATAGGATTGGCAAGTCTCGACGGTAGATTAGATACGGCTGATTCTTCTCTCCGCCTTCGTCTACCCATTCAAACCAATTATTGACCGCTATGATGGCCCGGTGCGGACATAACGCCCAATAGGATGGAAAGAATGGTCCGTGGGCGGACTTCTCTACCTGGCATTGTTCAGTGATGCGCGGTCCTTGGTCCAATGCGGGCGTCATTCCCTCCGCACCACGTCTCGTACCGGTTTCATGTTCCTGGTGAAAGATGGCGAGCTGGGTTGTCGGGTCGGCTTTATACCCCTCGAGCGGTTGGTTTCCTGAATTTTCGTCATGATTTGTAGTCCACTACTACACTCCGTCGCTTAATCAAATATTTATGGAAGTGAGTACTGTGCTAGCCCAGAAAAAATTAAAAATTAAAGATTCAATATTTCTTATGGCTCCCTTGTCGTTGATGTTTGCCGTATGGTACCAGCCAGCGAGCGCGCAAGAGGTTGAAGACTGTCAGTTACCAAACTCCGGAAGGTTAAGTGGTACTATAGAGTTACACTCGAACTGCACTTATCTGCAAGGCATAACTGTCAATGACTCTAATACGCATATCGACTGCAAAGGCGCAACGCTGGATGGGGAACACTCAGAAAAAATAGGAATTCTTATCAGTAGTGAAGGGCGCTCTCTGAGAAATGTCAGCGTTAAAAACTGCACGGTAAAGAATTTTTCCCAGACAGGTGTCTTGGTGACGTCAGAGATCCCTAACTACAAAAGATCTAACGATCACGAAAAAAACTACAATGAAACGCCGACTAACGTAACGCTGGACAATTTAAATGTTTTGTCCAATGATGGTGGCGGTGTTTATTTTCACAGTTACGTGTCCAATTCAATCCTGAAAAATTCAAGAATCGAAAAATCTAAAGCGGAAGGCATATACCTTGACCAAAGCTCGAGGGGGAATCGCATACTTAACAATACAATAAAAAACAACGGTGAACTCGACGGCCCCAATAGTGGCCAAAGGGTAGGGCTGGCTATTGATTCCTCCGCCAAAAATCTGGTGGAAAACAATAAGTTCATCGGGAATTTTGGGGGTGGTGTATTTTTATACAAGAACTGCGGTGAAAATTTCAGCAAAGGAATGTCTGTTATTCGATGGCAGCACAGCAATGAAAATACAATAAAAAATAACTTGTTTGATGGCGAAAAAGTAGGCATTTGGATTGCGTCGCGACAAAGTTCAAATCTTCAGAGAAAAGATTGCGGAGACAAGCCGCTGGATGTCGAAGGCAAGTACTACCAAGATTTTGCCGACAATAATACCATCACCGGAAATAAATTCTGCCGAAACAAAGCCTATATGAAAGTGGAGGGTGACAATAACACAATCACAAATAATCGATCCGATAGTAATGGTAGGTGGATTGTCGAGCCGACATCTATGAAATCACGCCTAACCGGCATCCCCACAACAGGGAATATAATCACCAACAATAGCTTTGAAAAGTGTGAAATATAGCTGGCTGGGCAAAAGATTGACTTGACATCTGGCTTCAAAATTGGAATCGCAGTTCTAAGGCTTTATCGAAGAAACCAGCCAACGCACTGCCACTGAGTTCGTCACGGATTTTCAGTGGCGGATCAGCCCAGCGTGAGGAACTGTAGGAGGAGGCATTGCGATCGGCAGGACGCCGGAGGTGGGATTGACCGCGGGAAATTCTTCCCCAAAACGCAACCGTTTGGACCAGTGACTAAAGAGTCTCAAAAGCGGCTGGTTTTCGTGGCTGAGTTTTAGCACGAGGCCTTGATTACAAAGGCTTTTGGCGATCCCTATGCGGCATCCAAGGCTTTGCCGCCGAGAAGTCACTCCGGGGTCATCATCACCGCGAGCGTCATTTTGATGAACTACTCATTGCGGTCGATTGCGACCAGGGCGCCACGCACGTTGTCGGCGACTTCGGCAGCGCCGCGCTGCTCAACCCAAAGCGTGAGCTCCTTGATGGCAGCCTCGAGGGCGAGCTGGTTTTTTTGTTGAGTTTGGAAAGTAGGGAAGGGAGCAGGTCTGAACTGGGTGTAGCGAATCCTCCGTGAAGAGGTAAGCGTAGCAGTCGCAGTTCTGGTTCGCGTCACTGGCATGTAGTGCGTTACAGCATTTCTGGTGATCCAGTGATGCAGCCAGTGCTATGTGTCTGCACTTTTCAGCTACCATCGCGTGTCTAGGAAGAGCTTGCGACTACTCGCACGCGTTGCACATGGAAGGGAATCAGTAACATGGATAGTGTGCGTTCTGTGCAAGTCATCGCCGTGACCGGCGGAAAGGGCGGCGTCGGCAAAACGACTGTGGCTGTGAATCTTTCATTGGCGCTATCGAAATTAGGCCGGCGGGTCGTGTTGCTTGATGGCGATTTTGGCCTGGCGAATATCGATGTCCTGTTGGGGCTTTCTCCGCAGTACACACTCGGCGATTTGATCGAAGGTCGCTGTGAGCTTTCCGATGTACTGTTGAGCGGCCCGGGTGGGATACGAATCGTCCCCGCGGCTTCAGGCATCCAGAGCATGGAGCATTTGTCTCCGGCTCAACACGCAGGCCTGATCCAGGCCTTTAGTGAAATAGGTGACAGTCTCGATGTGCTGGTGATTGACACAGCTACGGGCATCGGATCGTCGGTGATCAGTCTCGTCCGGGCGGCCTACGAAGTCTTGCTGGTGATCTGCGACGAACCGACCTCGATCACTGATGCCTACGCACTGATCAAACTACTTAATCGTGATTACGGAATGGACCGTTTCCGGGTGCTGGTCAATATGGAGCAGAGCCCAAAGGAAGGTCGCGCGCTGTTTGCTAAATTGGCCAAAGTCACCGATCGCTTCCTCAACGTCAATCTACGGTATGTAGGAGCGGTTCCGTATGATGAAAGTGTGCGTAGGGCAGTGCGGAAGCAGCGAGCAATCTACGAACACTTTCCGCGCTCCAAGTGCGCTCTAGCATTTCAGGAAATCGCTTTGAAGGTCGACGCTTGGCCGTTGCCGGCCTCCCCCAGAGGGCATATAGAGTTCTTCGTTGATCGACTCGTCCATAATTCGAGGAGGTGACATCGCTCACCTGGCCATATGAGGGAAGCGATTGTGGTGTCCGTTTAAGCCAGGAGGCGCTTTTGCTGGGTCGTCTTGGGCAAAACCTCCTCTGGCTGCCGCGTGTTTCCGTTTGCATAAGTATAAAAAAGCGTGTGTTTTGCCAGGCAGTCAGGTCAACAACTGCGCCCGATTACGCCGCAAAAAGGGATGGGGACTTTTTCGGGGATTCGCTATTTTCTACTTGGCTCTGTGAGGCACCGTTTGCAGCGAGCGCCAGAGGGAGAGCCAGTAAATGCTGGGCATTAGGCCCATTTTCAAGCATGGGGTGCTAGGGGTCGAGTGTTCGAATCACTCCGTCCCGACCATATAATTCAAGGGGTTGCGAGATTTTATCTCGCGACCCTTTTTTATTTTTAGGCGTTTTTACCCCTACAAAACGACTGGCTCTGGGTGGATTTTTCGGATGTGTTACCAATATCGGATTTTGTCCTAGAGGCTTTTGGCAGGCGGATTGCTCCGGCCTACCTAGCGGCCATTGGATGATGGGATGAGAATTCAGTAACGACCAAAGGCACATTACGGCTCTGTCATCCCGCCATCAGCTAAAGAGGGGCCCCCTGACTGGCCAATTCCGGCACTCCATCGGTGCTATTGCAGCACCCATCGGCTGGTGGAGTTGGATTGTGCAAGCGCTACCCGGGACGGCGGTGGCCTGATGGTGGCCGTGATTCAGTTGGCCCTCGCTTTGGGGTCTACCGTTGGCGGCCTGCTCCTGCTGTTCGATTCTTTAGTGCGGTCTAGATGACGAACTGCGGGCCGCGTACCTTTGACGGAGAGCTTTACTCGCGATGCGGCTCGTCGATGAAAGTCAGCGAACTGATTAAGCTCTGCTTGTCTACCGGCACAACTTTGGGCATTGGCAGCGTGACTTGAGCAGCGATGATGTTCAGGCCCTTGTTGGCACTTTGATGCGTGCACGGCCATCCTTGTTGGCCATGGCCTGCTTCTGTGGCAACTCGACCATCGCCCTGAGCTGATGGCTGTGCTCACTATGGAGCTGACTGGCGATCCGCACCCCACCCGTTACCGAGTAAGCACGACCTTCGTGCTCCAGCAACGCGATGTCGCGGCGAATAGTCATGTGCGAACAGTCGAACATTTCCATCAATTGATGAACGCGCTCAGCACCTGATGCTTGCGCAACTGCCGCAGCATCAATTCACGGCGCTGTTCAGGAATCATCGGTGCACCGCTTTCGGCGGCGATGTCATTTTGGCTAGGCATTGGGGCTCCAAAGTGATCTCTGATTGAGCGACCACAAAAAATCCCGAAAACATTTCTGTTTCCGGGACTTTTCATTGTTTCGCAGCGGTGACGCCTGCACGTCTTCTCTTTTATCCCTTAGACAGCAGCTGCCAGAGGGAACAGTCCCAGCAGCAAGCAAGCAAGCAAAATAAGGAAGCTCAGCGCGAACGCCCATTTCATGGTGTATTTCTGATGGTCGCTGAACTCCACTCCTGCCAAGCCACAGAGCAGGTAGGTCGAAGCCACGAGAGGGCTGAGCAGGTGGACCGGTTGACCCACCAGTGAAGCCCGTCCGATTTCGGCTGCGGAGATGCCATAAGCTGCAGCAGCTTTGGCAAGCACGGGCAGAACACCATAGTAGAAGGCGTCATTGGACATGAAGAAGGTGCCCGGAATACTCGCCAACGCAGTGATCGGCGCCATGTAGGGGCCCCAGGTAGCTGGCAGCATAGCCAGGAAGCTCGCTGACATCGCATTGACCATGCCCGTTCCGGACAGAATTCCTGCCAGGATGCCGGCTGCCAGAAAGATCGCAATCTGGTTCAAAGCCGTTGGAGCGTGTGAGGAAATACGGCGACGCTGATCGTTTATATGCGGGTAGTTGATCACCAAAGCGATGGAGAACGCGACCATGAACAAAATGGAAAGTGGCAACACCTCTGTCACCAGGCCAGTCATCAGGCCGATCGTCAGAGCGGCGTTCAACCAGAACATTTTTGGACGACGCAGCTCGGCATTTTCGTCTGACATTGATGGCAGACCTTCGTCGTCAGCTTCATCGTCAAACACGGTGGCGGCAGCGCCCAGCGACTGGGGAAGGGAAAGTGCACCCAAGCGTTGACGCTCACGAATGCCGATGAAGTAAGCCAGTGCCAGAACGCCCAGGAAACCCACCACCATGACCGGAATAAGCGGGACAAACAGCTCGGAAGTATCGACTTGCAAGGACGCAGCGGCGCGAGCCAGTGGACCGCCCCATGGCAGTAGATTGGTCACACTCGCCGCAAGAATCACCACGCAGGTAAGGGATAGTGGTTCGAGTCGCAGGCGCTTGAACAGCGGCAGCATCGCGGTGACGGTAATCATGTAGGTCGTCGAGCCGTCGCCATCGAGCGATACCAGGCCTGCCAGCAGCGCGGCAAAAACCACCGCCTTCATCGGGTCGCCGTTGATCAGTTTGATGAACTTGCGAATGATCGGATCGAACAGGCCGGTATCGAACATCACGCCGAAGTAGAGGATCGCGAACATCACCATGACCGCGGTTGGCGCCACCTTGCGCAAACCTTCGATCATCATATCGCCCATATCCGGGCCAAATCCGGCCAGGAGAGCGAATACGATCGGAACTGTTGTCATCGCTACCAGCGGCGACAACCGCTTGGTCATGATCAGTGCCATGAAGGTCACGATCATGCCGTAGCCGAGTAATGAGAGCATTTGTATCACCTTGACGTAAAGTACAATTATTTTTATGGGATCTGCGCAAAAAGCGCATCAAGGTTCCCGCTGCATTTTTGGTTTGATCCAGCGGGTTGCCGCTGAGTCTCACACGAGTATCAGCTCATGTGAAGGCCGCCATTGAGCGAGAAGTCAGCACCATTCGCATACCCGGCCTCATCGGAGGCGAGCCAGGCACACACGGCGGCAATTTCTTCGGGTGTTCCAAGTCGCCGGGTCGGAATGTCCTGGATGATGCGGTCCATGACGTCGGCGGTAGTGACGGATTTGAGCTTTGGAGTGGCAATGTAACCAGGAGATACGGTATTGACCGTGACGCCGCGGGAGCCTACTTCTCGTGCCAAAGCGCGGGTGAAACCCCGGATTGCCGACTTGGCGGTGGAGTAGTTGACCTGACCCACCTGGCCCAGCTGGGCATTGACTGAAGAGATGTTGATGACACGTCCCCAGCCTCTTTCGGTCATGCCATCGATAACCTGTTTGGTCACGTTGAACAGTGAATTGAGGTTTGTGTCGATGACGGTTGTCCAGTCATAGGGCTGCATTTCCTGAAAGACAACGTTGCGAGCGGTGCCGGCGTTGTTGATCAGGACATCGACTGGTCCGACATTTTTCTTGATCAGCTCAAACGCTTGGTGGCAAGAGTCCCAATCAGCGACGCTTCCTTCGGAGGCAATGAAGTTAAAGCCGAGCTCTTTTTGCTGGGCTAGCCAAGTGTCTTTCAGTGGGGAATTTGGGCCGCAGCCTGCGACAACGCTAAATCCATCTCGAGCGAGTCGCTGGCAAACGGCAGTTCCCAGGTTTCCCATGCCAGCTGTGACAAAGGCGATCTTCTTGGTCATGCGTTAACTCCTTTTGTGTTTTTTGTGGGGAGCATTTCGTGCAACCTTCAAGGGCTACTGGACCCTAATAAACTCCACTCGTAATTGTTTTGCAAGGTAACGCAGTACAATTTCTCCAGAAGGAAACGATTTCTTACCAACGGTCATTTTCATGGGGATTAGGTTTCATGGTCCGCCATAAGTCATCGAGACCGTCAGTCGTGTTGGAGCGAGGGCGATATTCGCAGCCCACCCAGCCCTGATATGCACGGTCTTCCAGCATCGAGAGCAGCTTCGGGAAATCAATATCGCCTGTACCTGGTTCATTGCGACCTGGGAAGTCGGCCACCTGGATATGCTTCACCCGCGACCACCATCGATTGAGCGTTCGAAGGCAATCCTCACCGAGTAGTTCGGTGTGATAGGTGTCCAGGATCAGACCAAGGTTTGGTATGGCCTCCAACATCTCCTCTGCAAAGTCGAAGCAGCTCATCAGGTAGCCTGGGACCTCATTTGAGCTGATGACTTCAATCAAAGGCTCAATGCCTTCTCCAGACAAGAACTCAGCCGCGTACTTCAGATTGCGACGGTAAACGCTGCTATTGGCAATCACCCCAAGCTCAGCCTGCGACACACCTGACATCAGGTGAACCATTTTGCAGTCGAGCACCTTTGCGTATTCAACGGCCAGGGTCAGTTCCGAGAGGAAGACCTGCTTCGAGCTGCAAATACCGGTATTGCCTTTTGTGGACCCGGATGGCGCGGCAAATTGCACCATTGCGAGCTGGTGCTCATGCAGAAGCTGCGCTATCTGCGTCGCTTCATATTCATAGGGCGAGGGGAACTCGACCGCTTCAAACCCTGCTTTTGCGGCTGCTGAAAACCGCTTCAGGAAGGGTAACTCCGTAAACTGGAAACCAATGTGTGCATTCAACCTTGTCATGTCTTACTCCTTCAATCTTTGAAACTGCATCAGGCTTGCAGAAGGCTACGCAGTTTCAACACAGCGCTGTCAGGTGTGGTCAATACTGGCAGGCCGCTCACTTGGCTCGCCTGTTGCGCTGCGCTGGTCATGGAAAATTGCGCGAAACACAGCAGTTCGCTGTTCGTTGGCGTTCGAGCGCTATCGACAATCAAAGCGTCGTGACGATCAGTGTTTCCCTTGCGCAGCTCGTCGAATGCCCCAGGGCAGACAAAGGTGTTGAGTTCGATCTCGACACCTTGCTGCCGGGCATAGCTCTGAAACTCTTCAGTCATCGATGCGATGGCAGGCTCGAAGGTCGCGAGGATGGAAATTTTTCGAGTCCGTTGGATGACTTCCTCTATCATGGCTTCGTTCGGTTTCAGCACCGGGATGCTCAGGGCGCGTTTGCACCGATCAATGGCGTCGCCGAATGCCGAGCAGGTGAACAAGATCGCATCAGCACCCGACTCTGCGGCATAGGTAGCGAGTTTCAAAAAGCGCTCATTCAATGCCGGCGTGAGTTCACCGGCTTGCGCCAGGTCACTGGAAAGCGAGTCTTCCAGCAGATTGGCCAGCCTGGCTTCGGGCCAGAGCCGTGTGAACGCTTCAGTGATGGGTGCAATGGCTACCGGCGTTGCATGGATCAAATAAATGCGTGGTGCGGTCATGATGTTTCCCCGAGTTGTAATGGATTGATTGGGCGGACTCTGTGTCACCTGTAGTGCAGCGGAGTGTGGCTGGTCATCAGGTGTGGTATTTTTTCTTTCACACCTCGAATACTGGTTTCATCAATTGAATCTCGAACAACCCTTGGCGGGCGAACCATCCAAAATGAAGCCCAAGATCAAAAAAGACCTTGCGGAGCAGTTGGCTCCGAAGATCATCGATATGGCGCGAGCCAGATCGATGCGTGCCGGTGATCCGCTGCGCGAAGAATCTTTCGCCAAGGAGTTGGGGGTTTCGCGTTCGCCTATACGACGTGGTTTCGCATTGCTGGCCGAGTTGGGCCTGGCCACCAAGGAGCCGAATCGGGGCTATTTCCTGACGGCTGACGCGCGAGGCATCGACAGCCGCAAACTCCCCCTGGATGTCGACCCGTTTGAAGACTTCTATCTGCGTGTAGTTGACGACGTCTTGCGCGGCGACATCCCCACGACTTTTTTTGAAGCTGAACTGATGCGCCGATATGAGGTGCCCAGAGGGCAGCTCATGAAGGTTCTGACCCGGTTGGCAAATGAGGCAATGATTGAGCGCAAGCCGGGGCAGGGGTGGGAGATCAACAGTTTTTTGCACGACTCCAAGGCGCATATTCAGAGCTACCGTTTTCGCATGGCGATCGAGCCGGCTGCCGTACTGGAGCCTGGCTACGAGGTGGATAAGGCCGCGTTTGCCAAAGCCCGGGAAGTCCAGCAGCAATTGCTGGATGGCGACATTTTCACCTTGTCGCGATCGCAGCTGTTCCAGATCGGTGCGCAGCTTCATGAGCTGGTGGTCCGCTGTTCGGGCAACGCTTTTTTTCTGGAAGCTATCCGCCGGCAGAACCAGTTGCGTCGCTTCATGGCCTACAAGGCCAACGTGGATCGGCCTCGGCTGATCAACCAATGTAAAGAACACATCCAACTTCTGGATCTCATAGAAAGTGGACAGCGAGAGGCTGCCGCGGAGTTCCTGCGCAACCACCTAGATGTCGTCGGGCGGCAAAAAACCGACAAAGAGGCCAAGGATGAGCTGGAGTACCAGCGCAGCCTTGAGGTCTCTGTGGTCAGTTAAGGCGCGGTTCGTTCAGCACCACCACGCCGTCATCGTCGCCGAACAACTGGTCGCCGTCAGCGATGGAGTGTCCGGCGAACTCCAGCGTTATTCCGATTTGTCCCTCGTTACGCTTGACGGTCTTGCGCGGTGAAGTGCCCAGTGCCTTGATCGCGATCGGCATCTCGCGCAGAGCGGCTTTGTCGCGGATGTATCCGTAGATCAACACGCCGGCCCAGCCGTTCTTCAGCAGGTCCTCAGCAATCACATCACCGAACAACGCAAAGCGATCACTACCCCCGCCGTCTACCACCAGCACTCTACCTTGGCCTGGCAAACTGCTTATTTCCTTGATCCTGGAATTGTCCTCAAAGCATTTCAGGGTGAAGGCACGTCCCTGGAAGTCATTCTTGCCGCCAAAGTCCTGAAACATTGGGGTCAGAACGCGAATTGAGTCTGGGTACTGATCGCACAGATCGGATGTTTTAACTGTCATGGAGGATTCTTCTGCTTCGATTGGTGGATGACCGTTGAGCGAAAAGATTGCACAAAGTGAATATTCATGCAATAAAATGCAATCTGTCGAAGGCGAGAACGGCACTGCTCCGGAAAAATCTCAGGACGAGCGGGAGCAAATGGTTAAGAACTTCGCCTCGCCAGTATTGTACTTTGTATTTACGATATACATAAGCGGAGCTGGTTTTTGACACACCGGCTTCGAAAAATTCAGCTCAAACAATAAGTAAGGGGTTTGCGATGCGTATTTTGGTTCTTCCTGGTGATGGTATTGGTCCAGAAATCGTTGAGTCTTCGATGTCGGTGCTGAACGCAGCCAACACAAAATTCGATCTGGGCTTGAGCTTCGATTACGACGATGTCGGTTTTACGAGCCTGGACAAATATGGCACCACCTTGCGTGATGAAGTGTTGGAAAAGGCCAAAGGCTACGACGGCATCATTCTCGGCACCCAATCGCACGCCGACTATCCAGTCCCTGAAAAGGGCGGTCGTAACGTTTCCGCGGGCTTTCGTATCGGCCTGGATCTCTATGCCAACGTGCGTCCTGCCCGCACTCGTCCATTCCTGACTTCGAACATGAAGGAAGGCAAGACGATGGACCTGGTGATCATGCGTGAAGCGACTGAAGGTTTTTATCCGGACCGCAATATGAGTCGTGGTTGGGGTGAAGTAATGCCAACCCCTGATATGGCTTTATCCACGCGTAAAATCACACGTCATTGCAGCGAGCGAATTGCTCGTCGCGCGTTCGAGCTGGCTATGAAACGTGGCAAGAAGGTCACCGCCATTCACAAAGCCAACAGCTTCCACATGACCGATGGCCTGTTCCTGGAATGCGTTCGCAATGTAGCGAAGGACTTCCCTGAAGTCGCTTTGGACGATTTGCTCGTCGATGCGTCGACGGCTCACCTGGTGCGCAGCCCTGAACGCTTCGACGTACTGGTAGCCACGAACTTCTACGGCGACATTATCAGTGACCTCGCCAGCGAACTTTCGGGCAGCCTGGGTCTCGCCGGGTCGACTATGGCCAGCGATGTTCATTGCTGCGCCCAGGCACAGCATGGCTCCGCACCGGATATCGCCGGTCAGGACAAGGCCAACCCGGTCTCAATGATCCTCTCCGTTGGCATGCTCCTGCAGTGGATGGGCGAGCACCATAACAATGAAGCATTGATCAACGCCGGCCTGGAAATGGACAAGGCTGTCGATGCGGTTCTGAAAGATCCTAAGCAGCGCACTCCGGATCTGGGCGGTTCCAGCGGTACCAAAGCTTTCGGTGAAGCCGTCGCCAAGGTGCTCCTGGGCTGATCGACTCGGGCGGCATGCCAGTCATGCCGCCCGCTTGCGGGATTAATAACAAGAAATGCCTGTTCTTCCTTGAGGTCATCCAAGGAGAGGGCTAGAGGAGAGAGCAGTGAGTCAATTACTACTCGGTTGCATCGCTGACGACTTCACCGGCGGTACGGATCTGGCCAGCACTTTAGTGCGTGGCGGAATGCGCACCCTGCAAGTGATTGGCGTACCTGAAGGGCCGTTGCCGGACGATATCGATGCTGTCGTCATTGCCCTGAAAAGCCGCACCATCAGTCCCGAAGAGGCCGTTACTCAGTCGCTCGAAGCGTTGGAGTGGTTGCGTGGTGCGGATTGCCAACAGTTTTTTTTCAAATACTGCTCGACGTTTGATTCCACGTCTCGCGGGAACATCGGCCCGGTGGCGGATGCCCTCGCCGATGCACTGGGTGTGTCATTCGCCGTGGCTTGCCCTGCATTTCCGGAAAACAAACGCACCATATTTAACGGTCATCTGTTCGTTGGCGATCAGTTGTTAAGCGAATCCGGGATGCGCAATCATCCGTTGACGCCCATGACCGACTCCAATCTGGTTCGGGTGTTGCAGCAACAGACGCTTAAGCCGGTTGGGCTCGTTGCACGTTCGGTCGTCAGCAAAGGCGCGCAAGCCATTTCGACGGCCTTGAGTAACCTTGAGGCGCAGGGCCAGGGATACGCCATCGTCGACGCGATCGACGACGAGGATCTGTATGCGATCGGCGGGGCCGTTGCAGACCATAAGCTCGTTACCGGCGGGTCCGGCGTTGCGCTGGGTCTACCTGAAAACTTCCGCCGTGCAGGTTTACTCGGTAAATCCGAGACAGCTTCGGTGCTACCCGCCATTGAAGGGTTGGGCGCGGTAGTTTCCGGCAGTTGTTCAGTGGCGACCAACGGCCAGGTCGAGCACTGGCAAAAGAGCCGTCCGAGTTTCTCCCTTGATCCACTGCTCCTGGCGAATGGTCATGATCAGGTAGCCCAAGCACTCGCCTGGGCGAAAGACTTGATTCAGCAAGGACCGATTCTGATTTACGGCAGTGCGCAGCCAGAGACGGTCAAGCTTGCCCAGCAGAAGCTCGGTGCTGAAGCCGCTGGGCAGATCGTTGAAGACGCGCTGTCCGCCGTGGCTGTTGGCCTATATGAGATGGGCGTGCGCAAGCTCGTGGTGGCAGGTGGCGAAACGTCGGGTGCTGTGGTCAAGGCACTGAAGATCAAGGCGCTGAGAATCGGAGCGACGATTGATCCCGGCGTCCCATGGACGCTCGGCATGCGGGACGACCCGGTAGCCCTGGCGCTGAAGTCCGGCAATTTCGGAACAGTAGACTTCTTTGAGAAGGCATTGGCCAATGCGCCATGATCTGTTGAGTCTCGAAATCTTCATGGCAGTGGCAGAGCAGCGCAACCTGACAAAGGCTTCGCAACTCTGCCACCTGGCGACGTCCGCGGTGAGTAAACGGATCAGCGAGCTTGAAGAAAAAGTGGGCTCTGCGTTGTTCATTCGCTACCCACGAGGAATGGAGCTCACTCCTGCTGGACAGTCGCTTCGTCACTATGCTTTGCAGCTCAATGAAACACTCCAAAAAATGGATCAGGAGCTAAGTGAGTACGGTGCGGGCATCAAAGGTCACGTTCGCTTGCACGCCATTACCTCCGCGCTGGCACAACAGCTGAGCCTGGACATCGGCACGTTCCTGGAAACCTATCCCGACATCAAATTCGACGTCGAGGAGCGCGTCGGTGCCGCGATCGTCCGAGCAGTCTCGGACGGTCGTGCGGACGTCGGCATCATTGCCGAACAGACGCCATCCCTGGGGCTGGAAGCACTGGCCTATCGCGTGGACGAATTGGTAATCGCGGTTCCCGAGCACCATCCACTGGCGGGGCACGCGCACGCCACGTTCGATCAGGCGTTGCACTATGAATTCATCGGTCCTCACGTAGAAAGTTCTGTGCACCTGCTACTGACTGAGCAAGCTGCATTGTTAGGGCAGACGGTCAGGCAGCGGGTTCGCGTTTCCAGTTTTGAGTGCATGTGCCGGATGGTCTCGACCAATCTGGGTATCTGCATTTTGCCTCGCGATGTACTGCGCCCTTATCTGCGTCCTTTTCAATTACAGGCTGTGACGCTGGCCGAGCCTTGGGCCAAGCGTCAGTTGCAGATCGTTGCTCGTCGATTCGAATCCTTGCCACCGACTGCCCGCGCGTTCGTCGCGCACTTGACCGCGTGACAGGCGCCGTTCAATTCACCCTTTGAGATGAGCTCATGTTTATTTACGTTGGCTGTCGTACCACTCGTGAAAGAAATGCTCGGGGTAACGGGATTAACGTCTACAGCGTCGACCCGCAAACGGGATGCCTGACTCATGTGCAGTTGGTCGATGGCTTGGTAAACCCGTCTTTTCTGGCCATCAGCAAGCAACAGGATTTTCTGTATTGCGTCCATGGCGATACGGATCAAGCAAGTGCGTTCAGAATCAACTCCGATGGCACGCTGAGCTATCTCAATAGCCAAAGCACCCAAGGCCACAATCCCGCGCACCTGGCGATTTCACCGGATGGTGGTTTTCTGGTTGTGAGCAATCATTACAGTGGTTCAGTCGTTGTTCTGCCGATCCTCGCCTCGGGTGAGCTGGGCGAACTCTGTGAGCAGGTGCTGACCGAAGGGCCGATCGGACCCCATCGGCTTGAGCAAAAAGGCCCGAAACCTCATTTCAATCCATTTGATCCCAGTGGAAAAAATGTGGTGGTGCCGGACAAAGGGTTGGACCGAATCTTCATCTATCGATTCGATTCGCAACTGGGCAAGCTGCTGCCGGCTGCTTGCCCGTTTGTGGCCACTCGCAAAGGGGCGGGGCCTCGGCATGTGGCGTTTCATCCCGGGCTGTCGGTGGTCTACTCGGTCAATGAGCTGGACTCCACCGTCGGCACCTACTGCTTCAACAACGAAAGCGGCGAGCTTCAGCCACAGCAGGTGATCTCTGCGCTACCTGATTCTTTTACCGGCGACAGCACGGCGGCAGAGATCGAAGTCGATGGAGCGGGGCGATTCCTGTACGCCTCGAACAGAGGCAGCGACACCATCACGGTCTTCAGAATCGACCCGCAATCGGGTTGGCTGACGTTTGAATCGGCGACGCCAACGGAAGGCCGGACACCACGATTTTTTGCGTTGTCACCCGACGGAAAAGCCATGTTCGTCGCCAATGAGGACAGCGATACGATCGTGGTTTTCTGTGTTGATCCGGCGACTGGAGCCTTGACCCCGACGGGTGAAGTTGTCGAGACGGGAAGTCCGGTATGCATGATCTTCGGTGGATCGAGGGCATGAAAGCGTTTTTCACCTCAATGGAATTGTGGTGGGCAACACCGTTGGTGGGAATTGCCGGGGCTCTGCTTGCCAGCTACCTGAACTGGCCTTTGCCCTGGATCATTGGATCAATGTTGGCGGTGATCCTGGTGCGTTGTCTGGGCTGGCGGGTGGGGGAGATTCCCAATGGCCGCCTGACCGGGCAGTGGATGATCGCAACGTCCATCGGCTTGCACTTTACGCCAGTGGTGCTCGAGCAGATCCTCGGGCATTTCGCGATGATGCTGTTCGCGGCGTTTCTGACCCTGTTCCTGGCACTGCTCGGCGTCGAGTTCATGCGCCGTCGAGGAATGGACCTGACGACCGCGTTCTTCGCCTTCATGCCCGCCAACTTTTCAGAAATGATCCAGTCAGGCATCAGGCACAAGGCTGACGTCAGCCAGATCGCCGCGGCTCACAGCGTACGCTTGGTGTTGATTGTTCTCTGTGTCCCGACCGCGATGTTTTTTACCGCGAAAATCTCTCCGGCAGTGGTCCATGCACGTTTGCCCAGTGATTGGTATTGGCTGCTACCGTTGCTGATCGGTGGGGCGTTGACGGCAATGATCTGGAAGCGCTACAAGCTACCGAACCCCTGGATGTTCGGGCCGATGGCCCTGTGCGCGTTGTTCACGGCCAGCTTCAATTTGCAAACTGCGCTGCCTGTGGAGCTCAGTCATTACGGCCAGCTCATGATCGGATGCGCGCTCGGCGGGTATTTTGATCGACAGTTTTTCAGGGCTTCGCCGAAGTTCTTGCTCAAGGTCTCGCTATTCAACCTGATCATGATCTTCTGCACCCTGGTACTGGCGCTTGGAATAGGCTATTTGCTGGGCTTTCCGGTGTTGACCCTGGCGTTGGGCATGATGCCGGGAAGCAGTACGGAGATGTACCTGACGGCCGAAGCCCTGAACCTGGGTGTCGGCGTTGTCACGGCGATGCAAATCATGCGTCTGGTGGTGGTGATGCTCTGTGCCGAACCGGTGCACAAAGTCTGGTTGAAACGCCTTCGCCGCTGAGCGGGCAAGTGCGTTTCAACCTGCCATATGCGATGTGTTAATGGTCCTGCAAGGGGGCGACGGTGACGTCGCTCTGACCGCTGTCGACGAGTGCCTTGAGGACGAAGCCGTTGGCTTTCTGTTCTTCCAGGAACGCCCTGACGTAAGCCGCACCCGCGACACATTGCACAGGAACGCCCATCGCTTGGCGAATCGACGTGAAGTAACCGTCCAGCACACGCAGTTCTCTATTGGCTTCGGCAACCTTGAGCAGTGGCTGGCGCACCCCCGCAGCAGCCTCCAGGTTTTCATCGAGAAACAGATCGACCGCGCCAGCGGATGTCGGCGCACGGACGAGGGTCGCGTGCTGTTGGGTTCGGCTCAGGTACAAGTCGTAAGCAGCACCTCTGCCAACGGCGATCCGTACGCCGGGCTGATCCAAATCTTCCATCTTGAAGAACGGGGAGCTGTTCTTGACCAGATAAGTGCCTTCGATGATCACGTATGGTTCGCTAAAGGCGACCTGGGCCTCGCGCACAGGTTCGATGGCGAGGAACGCGATATTCCATTGCTTGTCCGCCAAGGCTTCGAACACCTTGCCGGCGGCATCATAAGTGATGAACTCCACGGAGACGCCCAGTTGCTTGCCGAGTGCCAAGGCAAGGCTGACGGACACGCCTTGAGGTTGTCCTGTGTCGGCATTGCGTTGTGCCAGAACCGGATTGCCAAAATTGATGGCGGCTCTGAGCACGCCGTTCGGTGCGAGATCCTTAAGGACGTCTGCAGTAGGGGCGAGCATGGGTGTTCTCCAGAGAAATTGTTGTAGGCCCTGAGAGTAGGGAAGCGCGTAGTTCCTGACAATTTCAGGCTCATCAAGGCTGCGTTCTCCGTGGACGAACGATGGCTTGCTCAACGCTCAATTTTACTCGGGTCGGCGTTTGGTTACGCTGGGTCCAACTGAACGACCGTACAGAGTCGTTTGCTCATGCACTCAACCGGTGAATGATAAGCCCATGATTTCAGCCATCGACGCACGTCATCAAAGCCACCTGCAAGTGGGCGATAGCCGTTACATCTACGTGGATCTGCACAAGATTCTGACCCCGAACGAGCTCTTCAGCTTGCCCTATTCGATCCGCATTCTTCTGGAGAATGTGGCGCGTTGTTCACCGGCGTCTCTGGACAATTTAATTGAGTGCATACGCGAAGGCGCGCCGGCCTGCGAAGTGCCTTTTTATCCCAACCGGTTGATGTTCCACGACACGACGTGCCTGCCGGCGCTGGCTGATTTTGCCGGCATGCGCGATATGGTGGCGGAAATGGGCGGTGCACCGGAAACCATGAATCCGATGATTCCGGCGGTGCTGGTCATTGACCACTCGGTAATTGTCGAGCGTTACGCCGAGGCGGACGCAGTCGAGAAGAACCTGGACATCGATTACCGCCGCAACTCCGAGCGCTATGAATTCATCAAGTGGGCACAAAAGAGTCTGACCAATTTCAAGGTGGTTCCACCCGGTACCGGGATCATTCACCAGGTCAACATGGAGTCACTGGCGACTGTTGTCTGGGAAAGCCAGACTGCCGACGGCCAGCCGCTGCTGCATCCTGACGATATCGTCGCGACCGACAGCCACACGCCCATGATCAACGCCATCGGCGTGCTGGGCTGGGGCGTGGGCGGGCTGGAAGGGCAGGCTGCCATGCTGGGCGAGCCGGTGCCGATCAGCTTTCCTGAGGTTGTCGGCATACGCTTGAGCAACGAACTGCGGCCCGGCGTGACGGCTACTGATCTGGCCTTGCGCATCACCCAGATGCTGCGTGCGAAGGGCGTGGTGGGCAAGTTCGTCGAGTTTTGCGGGCCTGGTTTGTCGAAACTCAGTTGGGCAGCGCGCGGTACGTTGTCGAACATGGCTCCCGAGTATGGCGCCACCGTGGTGTTCTTCCCGTTCGACGACAGCACGATGGAATATATGCATCTGACCGGGAGGAGTGAGGACACTATTGCGCGCATTGAAGCGTACCTCGAAGCGCAAGGCCTATGGCGCCACGACTCGTTGCCCGAGCCGCATTTCGATAACTTGATCGAGCTGGACCTGGCGGCCATCGAACCGAGTGTCGCCGGGCCTCATCAGCCACATCAGTGGCGCAAACTGGCGGACGCCGCACCGTCCTTTCGCCAGGATATTCTGGGTGAGCGGGAGGGCGTGATTGCTCGCTCCTCGGACACTGAGACCGAGTACTTCGAGCCTTCGTTTGGCCAGCCGCTGACCCACGGCGCCATTTCCCTTGCGGCGATCACCAGTTGCACCAACACCGCGAACCCGAGCCAGATGATCCAGGCCGGATTGCTGGCCCGCAACGCTCAGCGTCGCGGTTTGCGCAGCAAACCTTGGGTCAAGACATCCCTGTCGCCCGGATCGCGCGTAGTCGCGGACTACCTGGAAAAAGCCGATCTGCTGAGCGACTTCTCGGCCTTGGGTTTCGACCTGGCCGGGTTTGGTTGCATGACCTGCATTGGTAACTCTGGCAGCCTCGAAGAACACATGGAGCGCTTTTCGGATCAGGGCCTGAAAACCGTGGTCGTGCTGTCGGGCAATCGCAACTTCGAAGGGCGGGTCAATCCTCGTGTTCAGGTCGGCTACCTGGCCTCGCCGGCGCTGGTCGTCGCCTACGCGTTGGCCGGCACCATCAACATGGACATCCAGACTGAGCCGTTGGGTCAGGACTCGGCGGGCAACGATGTGTATCTGCATGAACTAATGCCCAGCGAAGAGCAGATTCAGGCACTCGTCAGCCAGACCGTTCGCCCGGACCTGTTCCGCAAACGCAACGCCATCCTGTGGGACGGCAGTCATCACTGGCAAGCACTGTCGGCCAGTGGCAGTGTGCAGTTTCCTTGGGCGCCGAATTCGACTTATCTGCGTCGCCCCATTTATCTGCAAAACGTCAAACCCCAGGCCTCCTCTGAGTTGTCGATTCAAGACGCGCGGGTGTTAATGGTGCTGGGTGACAACGTCACCACCGATCACATCTCACCCGCCAGTGCGATTCCACTTCAAAGCCAGGCCGGCGAGTGGTTGACCGAGCGCGGCGAAAACCCGAACGATCTCAATCAATACTCGACCCGGCGCAGCAACCACGAAGTGATGATGCGCGGCGCGTTCGTCAATCGGGCGGTGAAAAATCAGCTGCTGGATCAACAGCCAGCAGAGGGTGGCTTTGCCAGGGCTTACGACGGCTCAATTCAGCGGGTTTACGATGCGGCACTGAGCTATGTCGCCGAGGATATCCCGCTGGTGATTTTCGCCGGTTTCAACTACGGGGCGGGCTCCAGTCGTGACTGGGCAGCCAAGGCGCAAGCGACCCTGGGTGTCAAAGCCGTCATTGCGCAAAGTTTTGAGCGCATACACCGAAGCAACCTGATAGGCATGGGCATCTTGCCCATTACCTTTGCAACTGGGGTCGACTCCCAAAGCCTGCAACTGACGGGCAATGAATCGTTGGACTTCAGCGGACTTGAGCAATTGCAGGTGGGGGCAAACGCGGTAAGTTTGACGATCACTTGTGCTGAGGGAACCCAGACGTCAGTGTCATTGATTCTACAACTGGATTCGCAACAGGAAAATCTGTACTTAAAGGAGGGGGGGATCTTGCCCTATGTCGTGCGCAAGGTTGTCGCGCAAGCATAGGCTCTACCGAGAGGGGGAATGTAGATCAGTTGCTACCTGTTTCAGAGTGAGCGACAGCAAAATACCAATGGCCAGTTCCGCGCAGCGGCTCAGACACCGATACCCACTACGCGGAATGTAGCCAGGGCTGCTAGCAACTACCCCTGCGTAAACTAGTGTTCCATTGGTCTTTCAATAATCCGCAAGACAGCGTATTTGACCGCGAAAGTGGCCCGTCGCGAAGCACTACAAGCGGCCCCTAGCGAACACTTTGCTCATGAAAGTCTTCAGTGCCTGCGGAAATTTTCTAGAGTAAAAAAGGGCCTTTTAAGGGCCCTTTACAGATAGAGAGATTTAGTCATTTCAAGGAGTCTTTACTTCCCATCAACAGGCCATTGATGGGTTAAAGCGCTGCCTCTGGATTACGCCCGAACACTCGGTTGTATTCGGCCTTGGCAGTCTGTTCGGTAAATTCCCCCGACCATTTCGAGACCACCACCGTCGCTACGCTATTGCCGATTGTGTTGCAGGTGGCGATGGCCATGGACATGAAACGGTATACGCCAAACAGTAGGGCGAGGCCTTCCACTGGCAATACACCGATAGCCGTCACCGTGGCGGCGAACACGACGAAACTCCCGCCGGAAACCGCTGCTGCACCCTTGGACGTCACCAACATGATGGCTATGGTACCCAGCTGCTGCTCCCAGCTCATCGGCACGCCGTAGGCATTGGCGATGAACAGTACACAGAGTGACATGTAGATGGAGGTGCCATCGAGATTAAAAGCATAACCGGTAGGCAAGACCAGACCGACGCTCTGCTTGGAACAACCGAATTTCTCCAGTTTTTGCAGCAGACGTGGCAGGGCGCTTTCCGAGGAAGCGGTACCGAGCACGATGAAAATCTCATCCTTGATGTACTTGAGGAATCGCCACAGGCTGAAGCCTGAAATACGGCACACCGCACCCAGCACCACAAATATGAAGAACGCGACGCAGACGTAGAACATCAGCACCAGGTTTGCCAGCGACATCAGCACCGCGCTGCCATTGCTGCCGACGGCGTAGGCCACCGAACCAAAGGCGCCAAGCGGTGCGAACTTCATAATCAGGTTGATGAACTCGAAGAAGCATTCGGAGACTCGGCTCAAACCATCCTCGATCACACTGCGACGCTCGGGCTTGAGGGCCAGCAGGGCGAAACCGAACAGTACCGAGATCACCAGCACTTGCAACAACTGTCCGCCAGCGAAGGCGCCGACGAAGTTGTCCGGGAAAATCCCGTAGATGAAATCCATCGTCGAGGCCGGGGCGTGGCCCTTCGCGACCGCCGCGCTGGCAGCTGCCGCCGTAGCATTGCTCGGATGAGCGTCGTGCATGCCCGAGCCGATGTTCAGCAGATTGCCCCATAGCAGGCCGATGGCCAGGGCAATGGTGGAAACGATTTCAAAGTAAATCAGCGCACGTAAGCCGACCTTGCCAACCCGCTTGATATCGCCTGCCGAGGCGATGCCGTGAACAACCGTGAAAAACACCAGAGGAGCTACGGCAGTCTTGATCAGCTTAAGGAAGATATCGCCGAGAATCTTGAACTTGGCAGCCAGTTCTGGAGCCAGGAAGCCAAAGGCAATACCCAGCACCATGGCAGCGATCACTTGGAACGTGAGGTCTTTGTAGAACGGCTTTTTGTTAATAGTGGTCATGTCTGCGGTCTCGTTGTTGTTATATGCGAGCGGTAGGCAGAAGGGGCTCGATCGTGCGAGCCCCGGAACAATCAGCGTTTGACGCTGCCTTCACGAGCCAGGGCGATATCCACCATTTGGGGGGCAAGACCCAAATAGTTAGATGGGTCGGTCAGGCGCTTGAGTTCCTCGATGTCCAGTTGCGCGGTGGCTTCGCCCTGAGCAAGCAAGGCATCGAGCAGACTGGTGCCTTCATCGTTCGCCATGCGGCAGGCGGCATACACCACGTCATGTGCCACCTGGCGACCTAGCGCTGGGGCCAGGCCCATCATCACTGCCTCAGCCACGATCAGGCCTTGCGTCATGTCGAGGTTTTTGCGCATGCGCTCAGTGCGGACTTCCAAACCGGCGAGCATGAATTTCGCTTGGCCAAGAGAGGCGGCGCTCAAGGCGAAGGCTTCAGGAATGGCGATCCATTCGGCCTGCCAAGGGCCGGTAGAACGCTCGAAGTCCTGAATCATTGCATCGAGCATCAGACCGGCGTGCTGGCGGACGCCTTTGGCAGCGGCGTACATCAATTCGCAGGAAATCGGGTTGCGCTTCTGCGGCATGGTGCTGCTTGCGCCACGACCTTTGACGAAGGGTTCGTACACTTCGCCCAGCTCGCTGGTCATCATCATCATCACATCCAGGGCGACTTTGCCGAGGGAGCCAGTGACCAGGCCGAGGAAATTCAGGGTTTCAGCCAGGCCGTCCCGAGCAACGTGCCAAGTCGCTTGTGGCACGCCCAGGCCCAATTCAGCCATCAGGGCCTCCTGGACTTCCAGGCCTTTGTCGCCTAATGACGCCAAGGTGCCTGCCGCGCCGGCGAACTGACCGATCTCGACTCGAGGGCGCAATTCCACCAGGCGCTCGGCGTGACGGTCGAACATGCTCAGCCACACCGCACATTTGTAGCCAAAGGTGATTGGCAGGGCATGTTGCAGGTGAGTACGACCCGCCATAGGGGTGTCGCGATAGCGCTTGGCCAAATCGGCGAGCAAGCCACGTACCGCCTGGATATCGCGCTCGACCAGAGCCAGCGCAGCGCGGACTTGCAGCACAACAGCAGTGTCCATGATGTCCTGAGTAGTAGCCCCCCAGTGAACGTAGCGTCCGGCTTCGCCACAAATTTTCGACAGCTGTTCAACCAGCGGCAGGATCGGGTAACCGACGATTTCGGTTTCGTGCTGCATCAGCGCCAGATCGAGAGAGGCATAGGTAGCGAGTTCGGCGATTTGTTCGGCAGCCTCGCTCGGGATTACGCCACAGCGGGCTTCGGCGCGGGCCAGCGCCACTTCCACTTCGATATAGCGTTCGATCAGGGCTTTGTCGGAAAACACACCACGCATCTCGGCGGTGCCGAACATGTCGCGAAAGAGGGCGGAGTCGAAGACAGTGCTGGACATGAGGTAATCCTGATATGTTTGTTATTGATCGGACATATTCAATATGTCCGTACATAATTCTTACGTGCTCACTGATACACTGTCAACTCGGTAAACGCTCGGGACTGATGAAAGGTATGAACCAGACGCGCTATGCGGTCGTTGCAAAGGACTTGATGGAGGGGATTTCCAGCGGACGATTCCCGGTCGGGTCGTTGCTGCCAACAGAATTCGAGCTGTGCGAGTTGTATGACGTGAGCCGACATACGGTACGTGCCGCCATCACTCAGTTGCAGAATCAGGGGCTGGTATCACGGCGCAAACGGGTGGGCACGCGAGTCGAGTCCGCCACACCCAAGGGCGGCTATTCGCAGTCGCTGGCCTCGGTATCCGATCTGGTTCATCTGGCCGAAACTCAAGTGCGCAGCATTCAGAACGTGCAGCACTTCGTTGCTGACATCGCGCTGGCCAAGCGATTGGGGTTGGAGCCCGGCGAGCATTACTTTTGCGTTTCCAGCATCCGTGTTGATCAAGAGAACCTGCGAGCGCCGCTCTGCTGGACTGACGTTTATGCCCAGGACATTTATTCAGATGTTATCGAGCTGGCCGAGCAGCATCCTGACGAGTTGATTGCTGCTTTGATTGAGCAGCACTTTGGTCGACACATCGATGTGGTGGATCAGCAAGTCCGTGCGGTACTGCTGTCGCCCGAGATTTCCAAAAGCCTCAACGCAGAGGCCGGTTCACCGGGGCTGAACATTCTTCGCCAGTACCGTGATGAGGAGGGGGCTGTTATGGTGGTGTCGGAAACCACCCACCCTCAAGACAGGTTTACGTTGGTCACTCAGATGCGCAGAGAAAAGAATCTGACCTCTTAGGAGTGACTGCTATTGGCCGTTTGCTGCATGTCCCGAATGTTTGAACACGCAGGCGATAGCAGTCATTCCGGCGTCATCATCACTGCTAGTGTCATTTTGATGAATTCTTCGTTACGGTCTATCGCAGCGAGAGCGCCATGAACGTTTTCTGCAATTTCTGAGGCGCCGCGTTTCTCTACCCAGTTTGTAAGCTCCATATAGCGGCTTCTAAGGCGAGCTGATTTTCGTTGATCTTGTACAGCAGGGAAGGCAGCAGGTCTGAGTTTGGCGTTGTGTTCCTCCGTGGAGAGGAAAGGGTAGCAGGGTGTTCTATCAACACGTTGAATCCACAGCCGATCACCTCGAATAGACGGAAAAACGCCCCAAAACTAGTGTTGAGATGCCTATTACTCCTCTGCTTGGAGGAAGCGAAGGGAAGTTGTGACAACGATGTAAGTGGTTGAATCGGACTTGAACGAGTTCACCTCTCTAGCTGCTTCAGTGGCGAGCTGATTGGGGATTATGAGTAGCAAGGCGAACGACTAGCTATTGGTGGCTCAATCGAACGCCTGGTCTTGGCCCTCAGCAGGGTTACCACTTAACCGAGAAGACCTGTCGTAGATCTTCAATAGCGTCTTCGCCCAGCGGCGCAGGCTTAGGATTGCTCATCATCCAGAGCTTGGCCGTTTCCTCAAGTTCTTCCAGCGCAAAGCTCGCTTTCGAGACAGAGCTTTCCCAAACAACAGGACCCAAGCGCTCAAGCATGACGCCTCGTACGTTGTTCGCCAATTGCGCCACTTGCGCTGCCACGTCGGGAGAGCCGGGACGCTGGTAAGCGATCAATGGGATATGGCCAACCTTCATGATTTGGTAAGGGGTCAATGGTGGAAGGATGTCGTCCTTGGCCCAGACCCCGGCGAGCGTTAAAGCTACGAGCGAGGTCGAATGAGTGTGAACCACGCCATTGACTTCAGGGTTGCGGTCGTACACCTGGCGATGTAATTCCAGGGTCTTCGACGGTTTGCTGCCCGAGACCCAAGTGCCGTCCTTGCTGACTTTTGCGATCTCTTCTGGCTTCAATCTTCCCAAGCAGGCGTCGGTGGGGGTGATCAACCAGCCATCTTCCAGGCGTGCGCTAATGTTGCCTGCGCTGCCCACGGTGTAACCGCGTTCATAGAGGCTTTTCCCGACGATGCAAATTTCTTCGCGTAGTTGTTCTTCGGTGCTCAACTTGTGCTCTCCTGGAAAAGTGATGCGAGGCCAGTGCTGAGGCCAGAAAGTGAAGGGGTGGATTCGGCAGATTCTGATCGCAGTTTCAGGATCGGCGATTTGTGAGCAAAAGAGCCGCTCAAGTGCTGCTTCATCAAATGCGCGGCTTCCAGGTTATTGCCCTGTTCCACCAACTCGATCATCCGAATGTGTTCGGCGCATTGTTTGTAGAGACGCTTGCGGTCGATCATCGAGCGGTACTCGATGAGCCGGCGCATGTTGTTCATCTGGACCAGAATCATGTGATAAAGCGGGTTGCCAGAGAGCTTGATGAACTCTTCGTGGAAGCGAATACCATTTTTTAGAAGGACATCTGCCGGCAGGTTATCGATGCCTCCATTGAGCATGTCCTGCTGCTCTTTTTTAAGACGTTGGAGCTTGGCCAAGTCGTGCAGGTAAGTCGGCTCCAGCAGTGCCGCGGGCTCGATCAGCGAGCGCACCTTGTAGATTTGTTCGAGGGTTTCCGGTGTCTTCGCCACATCGAGAAAACGCCAGCCGTAACCCGGTTTCGGTTCAGCCCACCCGACTTTGGCGGCGCGATTCAGGATGTCGATGACCTGGGCTTTGGTCAGGTCATAGCGAGTGCGCAGAAACTGCTCCGTCACTTCGCTCGGGATTGCGTTGTTCAACCAGTCTTCCGAGAGTCGGTAGTATTCATCCGGCTCTTCAAGAGGAAGTACCTCGTCTTGAATCTGCGAAGGATCCTGCGCTGATTCCAGTACGAAGAACCCGCGATTGGGCAACTGCTCAAGCACAGTTTGTTCCGAGAGCAATACCAATGCTTCGCGCGCCGGAGAGCGAGAGACATTGAATTCGTCGGCGACTTTTTGTGCGCTCAAGTGAGCGCCCAGTGATAGCTCACCGGTCTGGATTTTCTGCCGGATCTCGGCAGCGATTCGTTGAACGAGGGCGCTTGAGGCCATATCTGTGATCACTTACGAAATGGGGTGGCGGCAATACAAACCAGTTGAACCGGAATATGAGATCAATTGAGGCATACCTCAATTCGATCAGATTTTGTCGCGCGTGACTACTTTTTAACGTGCCATTATGCAAAAAATTGCATTGTCGATATTGCTACATCTTGAAGTGTTGAACCATCGAATTCAGCTCAATGGCCAGCAAACCAAGAGATTGAGACGCACTGGTAGTTTGCTGCGAGCCTGTCGCTGATTGAATAGATAGGTCTCGGATGTTGAGCAGGTTCTGGTCGACCGAGCGTGCCACATGGGCTTGTTCCTCAGTCGCCGTGGTGATCATCAAGTTTCTTTGATTGATGTCGTCGTTGGCGGCCACGATTTCTGCCAATGCGCTTTGGGTGGACTGGGCTAGGGAGAGTGTGAGGCGGGTGTTTTCACTGCTGCTGAGCATGGTCGACACGGCAGTATCCGTGCCGTTCTGAATCCCGCTGATCATGTCTTCAATTTCTCGTGTGGACTGCGCGGTACGGTGAGCTAGCGCGCGGACTTCATCGGCGACCACAGCAAAGCCTCGCCCCGCATCACCCGCCCGCGCAGCTTCAATGGCCGCATTCAAAGCCAACAAATTGGTTTGCTCAGCTATCGTGCGAATCACGTCCAGAACCTTGCCGATGCCTTGTGCTTGATCCGCCAGACCTTCCACTTGTTTTGAACTGAGTTGCACGTCTCGGGTGAGTGTTTCGATTGCACCGAGGGTTTCCACCATGCGCTGTTGACCACGAAGAGCAATGTCCCGGGAAGCCAGCGATAACTCTGAAGTAGACAGAGCATTGCGCGCCACCTCCTCAATGGCAGCTGTCATCTCATTGACAGCCGTGGCTGCCTGTTCGATCTCCGCATGTTGCTGGTGAATGTCATGGCCTGACGCCTCTGTAACCGTATTTAGTTGAGCGGTAGCGGAGGTCAGTTGCTTCGACGAACCAGAGATTTGACTCAGGGTTTTGATCAGGTTGTTCTGCATCGTCGCCAGGGATTCGAGCAGGCGAGTGGCTTCATCATTACCGGTCGGTTGGATGGGCTTACTCAAATCACCTTCGGCAATTGTTCTCGCCGCTCTTACGGCTTCATCCAGCGGTGCAGTGATGCTGCGGGTCAGTAACCACGCCACCAGGATTGTGCCGATACCAACCAAAATGATGACCAGCACCACTCCTCTGACAGCACGTTGATAGGCATCGATTGATTGATTACCCGCGGCTTCTGCCCCTTGGTTCGAGCGATCAATCAGGTCATCAAAGTTTTTGGTCATCTGGTCGTAAGAGTCTCTGATGGTCATCAAAAACGCCCTTGCACCAGGCTTGTCGCCTTGCCGAGATAGCTTGAGTAATTCGAGGTGATTTTTCGCATACACCTCCAGGCTGGCATTGAATGCGCTTAAACGGTCCTTGTCTTCATCGCTGAGCAGCAACTGAGCATAGGTTTGCATTTGCTGCCGGACTTGCTGCAACCGCCCGGCAGTTTTGTCCTCGTAGGACTGCATGTCTTTTTCGCTGACCGAAAGAATGTGCTGCATCGATCCCATCCGATAGCGATTCAGCGCGGCATTAGCTGCACCCAACGCACGGACTCGCTGGAGCCAGTTGTCCTTGATTTGGATCGATTGATCCTGAACCTCGTCAATCTGCCGCAACGCGAATACCCCTAAAGCAACGCTCAGCGCGGCAATGATGAAGAACCCGAGAACCATTCGACTGGCGATTGAGAGGTGTCTTGGCAGCATGAGCATTATCCCTTCGGCAGAGTAGTGCGATCCGGGTCTTGGCCGGATGCGTGTATTTGTGCTGACTAAAATAGCATTGCATTTTAGTGTGTCAATGTGCCAATATTTTTTGGACGATTTTTCGAGTCGGCTCACCTCAATGATCAATGCACAAGGCAGAAACGCTGAGGTTTAAAGGATTTAATCGAGCCGTGGTTGTTAGGTGGCCAATCAGATTGCTTTGCGCAGATTGGTTATTCGCACGCTAATAGCCATAAGCAGAATCCAGATTTCCTTTGCATTCAATAACAAAACCCTGTTCGAGGAAGCATCTGTCATGCAGCGCAGAACCAAGATCGTGGCCACATTAGGGCCAGCAACAGAATCATTCGAAGCCATCGAGGGATTGGTGAAAGCGGGCGTCGATGTCGTGCGTTTGAATTTTTCCCACGGCAAGGCTGAGGATCACATTGCTCGTACCAGATTGGTCCGTGAGTTGGCTGCCAAGCATGGTCGCTTCGTGGCGGTACTGGCGGATTTGCAAGGGCCGAAAATTCGAATTGCGCGTTTTGCAGATGGAAAAGTGATCCTCGATAAGGGTCAGCAGTTCGTTCTCGACGCTTCTCTGGACAAGAATGCGGGGGACAAGCAGCGAGTCGGTATTGACTACGAAGCGCTGATTACTGATAGCCGTCCAGACGACATACTGCTGCTCGATGATGGACGAATTGAGCTTAAGGTCTTGAAGGTCGAGGTCACGCAACTGATCTGCGAAGTTCTGGTCAGCGGGCCGCTTTCGAACAACAAAGGGATCAACCGCAAAGGCGGAGGGTTGTCTGCATCGGCGCTGACTGAAAAGGACTTCGCCGATATCAAGACTGCCGCAGAAATGCAGGTGGATTATTTGGCTGTGTCGTTCCCGCGAGATGCTTCTGATATGGAGCTGGCTCGTCGCCTGCTGCATGAAGCCGGAGGGCAGGCAGGTCTGATCGCCAAGATTGAGCGCGCAGAAACCGTCAATGACCAACGTATTCTGGATGCGATCATTGAGGCATCGGAAGGTGTAATGGTCGCTCGTGGCGACCTCGGTGTTGAGATTGGCGACGCAGAATTGGTTGCCGTGCAAAAGCTGATTATCGACCGTGCTCGTACACTGAATCGCGTGGTAATCACTGCGACGCAGATGATGGAGTCGATGATCACTCAATCGATGCCGACTCGCGCTGAAGTGTTCGACGTCGCCAATGCGGTGCTCGATGGCACCGATGCGGTGATGCTTTCAGCTGAAACCGCAGCGGGTGCCTATCCGATCGAGACGGTTGAGGCCATGCACCGGATTATCATCGGCGCCGAAAAGCACCCTCAGTCCCATCGCTCCAAGCATCGTGTCGATCAGGTATTCCACAAGATCGATGAATCCATCGCCATGTCGGCCATGTATGCAGCGAATCATCTACATGGCGTCAAAGCCATTATCTGCATGACGGAAAGCGGCGATACACCTCGTTTGATGTCGCGCATACGCTCACACCTCCCAATTTTTGCATTCTCTCGCAACCTGGCTACTCAGAATCGGGTCACGCTTTTTCGAGGTGTCACCACCATTCCATTCGACAGCGATGATTTCGCCCCAGAGTTGGTGAACGAGAAGGCGGTTGCGGAACTGACCCAACGTGGCGTCGTGAAGTCTGGTGATCACGTTCTGATTACCAAAGGCGACTACGCCAACGCCCAAGGCGGCACTAACTCCCTTCGAGTCGTGTGTGTCGGCGAAGCCATTCGCTGAGTGAGGAAGCACTGATGAGTGAGATTAATTCAGCAGACCAGGTTGCGACACTTCACCTTGAAAGTGAATCGTGGCCAAGAGATTTCGATTTTCGTGAGCAGTACGCGGAGCAGCAGGAATTACTGAAGTCGCAGAGCGATGACACGTTAGCTCCGAACCATCCGAAGGGGGAAAAACATGCTTAACAAGAACAGCCAAATTCAACAAGTTAGTGCTCGGGAAATCCTGGACTCGCGAGGAAACCCGACTGTTGAAGCTGTGGTAACTCTCGCGAATGGAGTTACTGCTACCGCCAGCGTTCCCTCCGGTGCCTCGACTGGTTCACGTGAAGCACTTGAGTTGCGAGACAACGCATCGCGCTACATGGGCAAAGGCGTCATGCGGGCGGTCGAGAATGTAAACAACCCGATCCGCGAATGCTTGATCGGACTGGATGCATTGAATCAGCGCGAAATCGACAATGTCATGATCGCCCTGGATGGCACCGAGAGTAAGAGCATTCTGGGCGCTAACGCGATTCTTGCCGTTTCGCTGGCGACAGCCAAGGCGGCTGCCAAGGTTCAGAACATTCCCTTGTACGAACACTTGGCTGCGCTATACGGCTCGCCGGGAAAATTCAGCATGCCGGTTCCGATGATGAACATCATCAACGGTGGTGAGCACGCCGATAACAACATCGACATCCAGGAGTTCATGATTCAGCCCGTCGGAGCATCGTCGTTCCGCGAAGGGCTTCGCATGGGCGCCGAGGTGTTCCATTCCTTGAAGAAAGTTTTGTCGGAACGTGGCCTGAGCACTGCCGTGGGGGATGAGGGTGGTTTCGCTCCTTCACTGGCCTCCAACGAAGAGGCGCTGGTAGTTATCAAGGAGGCGGTGAGCCGAGCGGGTTACGAGCTGGGCAAAGACATTACCCTGGCGCTCGATTGTGCGGCCTCGGAATTTTACGAGGGTGGGCAATATGTACTCGCAGGTGAAGATCAGGCGTTCAACTCGGCAGGTTTCGCCGATTACTTGGCGATGCTCTGCGACAAATACCCGATCATTTCTATTGAAGATGGGATGGACGAAAGCGATTGGGGCGGCTGGGCAGGCCTGACTAAAAAGCTTGGTCACGTGCAATTGGTGGGTGACGACCTCTTCGTGACCAACACCAAAATACTGCGAGAGGGAATTCAGAAAGGGATCGGTAACTCGATCCTGATCAAGTTCAACCAGATCGGAACACTCAGCGAAACGCTGGACGCCATCCGCATGGCGCAGGATGCCGGTTATACCGCAGTCATTTCCCATCGTTCGGGTGAGACGGAGGACACCACAATTGCTGACCTCGCCGTCGCCACTTGCGCGGGACAGATCAAAACAGGATCTCTGAGCCGCTCGGATCGTGTGGGTAAATACAACCGTTTGTTGCGTATTGAAGAGGCCTTGCAGGAGCGAGCGCCTTACAACACGGCCGCGCTTCTGAACAGGAAGGCCTGAATCATGCAGACCGCTTCGAATAAACAAAAATTGGTGATTGGCAATTGGAAAATGAACGGTAGTAGCGCTGCCAATGCGTTATTGCTGCGTAGCGTACTTCCGGTGATTTCACGCTTTGAAGGTGTTGAAATTGCAATTTGCCCGCCGTTTCCTTACCTGACGACCGTAGCTGATCTACTTGATGATTCAGCCGTTTCGCTGGGTGCTCAGAATCTTAGCTCCCAGCTATCAGGCGCTCATACCGGTGAAGTCAGCGCTTCGATGCTCCACGACATCGGCTGCCGCTTCGTGTTGGTCGGACATTCGGAACGCCGGGCACTTTACTCAGAGAATGATGACCTGGTGGCAGAGAAATTTGCTGCTGCGCTTCGCGCTGGGCTCATTCCGGTTTTGTGTGTAGGCGAAACCCTGGCGCAACGTCAGGGCGGCGAAACTGAAGCGATCGTCACCACACAGTTGAGCGCGGTACTGAAGGCTGTTGGCATTCAGGATCTGGTTAAAGGCGTCATTGCCTACGAGCCTGTCTGGGCGATTGGTACCGGTGAAACGGCGACGCCAGAGCAAGCGCAAGCAGTGCATCGACACATCCGCCAGTGGTTGGCTGACGAAGACTGCGCAGCCGCCGCTGATTGCCGGATTTTGTACGGTGGAAGTGTCAAGGCCGACAACGCCAAGCAACTGTTCAATCAACCCGATATCGACGGCGGCTTGATCGGCGGAGCTTCTCTGGATGCGATTTCTTTCGCGACCATTTGCAGGGCAGCTGAGGCTAACCCAACGACCGAATCTATCGCGATCTGAATTCTTTTCAATATGTAGGCGCTGCGTATCCATTCACTGTTTACGGGCAGCGCCTGGTGCAGGCACCGAGGTATAAAAATGACTTTGAACAATCGACTTGAAGCACTGTTTCCGAGCGCTGACGAAATCCCCGCCGCTTTCCGTCCAGGACCGGCCATCGAACAGCGCGACTATCTCGTCAATGGTGAGTTGCGGTTGTGGGACGGTCCAATAGCTCCGGTCCGTAGCCCTGTGTGCCTGAAGAAAGAGTCGGGATACGAGTCAGTCATTTTGGGCAGTACACCGCTTCTTGATGCGCAGACTGCGATGACCGCATTGGATTCTGCGGTGCAGGCCTATGATCGTGGTCAAGGCGCCTGGCCCACGATGCGTGTGGTCGAGCGTATCCGTCACGTGGAGGCTTTCCTCAAGCGTATGCTCGAACAGCGCGAAGCCGTGGTGAAGTTGTTGATGTGGGAGATCGGCAAGAATCTGAAGGACTCGGAGAAAGAATTCGATCGCACTTGTGATTACATCGTCGACACCATCAATGCCCTGAAGGAACTGGATCGTCGTTCAAGCCGTTTCGAGCTTGAGCAAGACACCTTGGGGCAGATTCGCCGCGTTCCCTTGGGTGTGACTCTGTGCATGGGGCCTTACAACTATCCCCTGAACGAGACGTTCACTACGTTGATCCCGGCTTTGATCATGGGCAATACCGTGGTGTTCAAACCCGCCAAGTTCGGTGTTTTGCTGATCCGGCCTCTGCTCGAAGCGTTCCGTGACAGCTTTCCGGCAGGGGTCATCAACATCATCTACGGCAGTGGCCGAGAAACTGTCAGCGCTTTGATGGCCAGCGGCAAGATCGATGTCTTCGCGTTCATCGGTACCAACAAGGCTGCCAGTGATCTAAAAAAGCTTCACCCGAAGCCGCACCGCCTGCGTGCAGCACTTGGCCTGGATGCGAAAAACCCAGGCATCGTCCTGCCTGATGTCGATTTGGATAACGCCGTTTCAGAGGCCGTTACCGGTTCACTGTCTTTCAATGGCCAACGATGCACGGCGCTGAAAATTCTTTTTGTGCATGAAAACGTCGTTGATGCCTTCCTCGATAAATTTCAGTCGAAGCTTGCCCAGCTGAAACCGGGCATGCCTTGGGAGGCAGGGGTTGCTTTAACGCCACTGCCAGAGCCCGGTAAGACTGCTTTCCTCACCGGTCTTGTGGCCGATGCTGCCAGCAAAGGCGCCAAAGTCGTCAATGCTGGTGGCGGTCAAGTCTGCGAAACATTCTTCTATCCAGCCTTGTTGTACCCAGTGACATCTGACATGCGCGTGTACCACGAGGAGCAGTTCGGCCCGGTGGTACCAGTGGTGGTTTACCGCGATCTGGAAACAGTCATCGAATACGTCCTCGATTCCGATTTCGGCCAGCAGCTCAGTATCTTCGGCAAGGATTCCGCGCAAGTGGGTCGTTTGGTCGATGCCTTTGCCAATCAGGTGGGGCGTATTAACATCAACGCGCAATGCCAGCGCGGCCCAGACAGCTTTCCATTCAACGGTCGCAAAAACTCTGCCGAAGGGACGCTATCCGTTCATGACGCCTTGCGCGTGTTCTCCATTCGCACGCTCGTCGCCACCAAGTTCCAGGAAAGCAACAAGGAACTGGTCAGCGACATCATTCGCAATCGCGAGTCGAGCTTCTTGACCACTGACTACATCTTCTAGGGGGCACGATGACTACGCGCTCTTTGATTATTCTTGATGGTGTCGGTATTAGGCAGGCTACTGAATCGAATGCATTCGCCGCAGCGAAAAAGCCGACGTTTGATGCGCTGCTCAAGCGTTTCTCCCACAGCGAGATCGAAACTTCAGGTCTTGCTGTTGGACTGCCAGAAGGTCAGATGGGGAACTCCGAGGTTGGCCACATGAACCTCGGCGCGGGGCGGGTGGTGTACCAGAGCCTGACCCGAATTGATAAAGCACTCGCGGACGGAGAGTTCTCACAAAATCCGGCACTACAGTCGTTGCTCCAAGGGGTAAAGAGTCGCGATGGTGCAGTGCACGTGATGGGCCTCCTTTCTCCCGGCGGCGTGCATAGTCATATCGATCAGATTATCGCGGCTTGTGGTTCCCTGGTTGAGCAGGGTGTCGAGAAAGTATATGTGCATGGCTTTCTCGATGGCCGAGACACGCCGCCCAAGAGCGCTTTAGCATCGCTTGAAGCTTTGGAAAACGCGTTTGCGAGACTGGGCGCCGGGCGCATTGTTTCGCTGGTCGGTCGCTACTATGCAATGGATCGCGACAACCGCTGGGCTCGCGTGGAATCGGCCTACCGACTGATTGTCGGCGGCGAAGCCGAACATCAGGCTGAAACGGCGACCGTAGCTTTGTCTGCCGCTTACGAACGTGGGGAGTCGGATGAATTCGTCAAGCCAACCACGATTGGACAGTCCGTCAGTGTCGGTGCGGATGACGCCATGATCTTCATGAACTTTCGCCCCGATCGGGCGCGAGAGTTGACCCAGGCGTTGATCCAACCGGATTTCACGGCGTTCGAGCGGCCGTTTGTGGTGGCCAAGGATCGCTTGCTCACATTGACGCAGTATTCCGAAGAGCTGAGTTGCCTGTATGCATTCCCTCCCAAAGCCATTCACAACAGCTTGGGGGAACACTTGGCCAGACTTGGGAAGACGCAATTGCGCATTGCCGAAACCGAGAAGTACGCCCACGTGACGTTCTTTTTCAACGGTGGTAGAGAGCAGCCTTTTGAGGGGGAGGAGCGAATCCTGATTCCGTCACCTGACGTTGCTTCCTACGATCTTCAGCCTGAGATGAGCGCCCCCCTGTTGACGGACAAACTGGTCAACGCCATCGCCGGCGGCACATTCGATCTGATCGTTTGCAACTATGCCAATGGTGACATGGTGGGTCACACCGGGTCTTTTGACGCTGCTGTAAAGGCCGTAGAAGTGCTTGATGACTGTCTGCGCCGGGTGGTTGAGGCGACGCTCGCCGCAGGTGGCGAATGCTTGATTACGGCCGACCATGGCAACGTCGAACAAATGCTCGACGTCGAGTCTGGTCAGGCACACACGGCCCACACCTTGAATCCGGTTCCGCTGATTCTGGTCAGTGAGCAAAACGATCGTAAAGGGCTGAGGAGCGGCCGGCTGTGCGATATCGCGCCAACCTTGTTGCGGATGCTGAATTTGCCGATTCCGTCAGAGATGGATGGCAAGTCACTTCTTACCGTCTGATTGGATTACAGGTGCCATCAGTGCATCGCCGCACCGACGATTGGCTTGGTCGCCCCCGTCGAGGCGATGCGGCTTATCACGACTCGCTCTTCTGAGCATGCGGGCATTGCCACTTTGGCAGTGCCTTTTTTTCTGAGCAATCGAGAGTTTTGACGTTATGGAATGGTTTCTCAATCCGGAAATCTGGATCGCGTTTTTTACCCTGACGGTGTTGGAAATCGTCCTGGGTATCGACAACATCATCATGATTTCAATTTTGGTCAGCCGAATGCCCAAGGCCATGCAGCCGAAAACACGTTTCTTTGGCCTGGCGTTGGCCATGGTCACCCGCATTCTTTTGCTGTTGTCCATCACCTGGATCATGCGCCTGACGGCTGATCTCTTTCATGTCTTCGATCAAGGGATCTCAGGGCGTGATTTGATTCTATTCTTCGGTGGATTGTTTCTATTGTGGAAAAGCAGCAGCGAAATCTTTCAGGAGCTGGAAGAAGGCGAGGAGGGCGAGTCAGCGTTTGGTAAGAAGGGCGCAGGCTTTCTGAGCACGATTATTCAGATCGCGATCATCGATATCGTGTTTTCCCTCGATTCGGTCATCACTGCTGTGGGTATGGTCTCTCATGTACCGGTGATGATAGCCGCCATTGTCGTCGCTGTGCTTATCATGATGCTGGCTGCCGGAGCTATCAGTGCGTTTATCGACAAGCATCCAAGTTTGAAAATGCTTGCCCTGGCATTCTTGATTGTCGTGGGAGTTGTGCTCATCGCGGACGCCATGGGGCAACATGTGCCTAAGGGGTATGTCTACTTTGCCATGGCTTTTTCGCTGGCGGTGGAGGCATTGAATATTCGGTTCAGAACGCTAAAGGCCGCATAAAATCGTGACAACGGAGCAAGGACGCCTCACTTCAGTGAGTCATTTCCAAGCCATCAATTCATGGATTGGCAGCACCGTTGGTGGGATCTCCTTCTGAGAGCATCAGCTTGAGACATTCACGCACCCAGGATCTACCGGCCTTTCAACAGCTCTACGATGAGAGCCTTTCGACATTGCCCAATGTTCAACGATTGACCTCAACGCTTGTTATGAAGCGTGTCGTGCAGGATCGACCTCTGCCGCTGTAGTGTGAAATGCGGGAGTAGAAAACCTACGAGCTTGATCTGCCGAAGGTCCGTTTTTGGCTGTGGATTCAACCGATCGACGCAACACAACTAAATTCTGTGAAAGCAGCCTGAGCTTGCCGTCAACGGTTGAATTACGGCAGTAATTTTGAGGAAATCACCCAACGGGATTGTTTGGATACTTTTACCGGCGGAGGAATTAAGTCACATGCACCTTCTGACTCGAAGACGAAGTCACTCCGGCGCCATCAGCACTGCGAGTATCATATTGATAAACTCTTCGTTCCTACTGATTGCTTCTAAGGCGCCGCGAACCGTTGGGATTCATCTGTTCATCAATAAGTGCTCGGGTCTGGTTACGTGCCTTGCGGATGTCCGCCAGGGATTTGCGCGGCCAAGACGCCGCAGGCGTACTCTTTGTTCTACTCGCCCCACCGAAAGCGAGAAAAAGCTGACCGACACACCGTCCTTACGGGCTGAAATTCGACCGGCGAGATTGCCATCCTCCCTGAGTATCCGGCCGGCATCATTAACGGTCAGCGATTCGAGTTCGTTGACGGTGATTTTGGCCATAAAATGGCTTCCCCCTACTTTTACCCCCACAAAAACGTCGGCTCTTGATGGACGTTGCTGGACTCTCGTAGAGCAGAACGCCGCTGGAGCTCAAGTAAATACCAGCTTGGAAAAATCCACAGTAAAATTTTGAAAGCTTTCAAGAAGTATGAAAAAGGAGATGGGGTGCTAGGGGTCGAGTGTTCGAATCACTCCGTCCCGACCATATTTCCTGAGTAAAATCAGGCGCTTAAGCCGATCAGATGGATCGGCTTTTTTGTGCCTGCGCAAAACCCGCGCAAAACTGGCGCAAAACTACCCAGTGATTTCGCTGATATTCAGGTCCGGAATTGCCTCAGACCAGATGACTTCCTCGTGGTCGCGCTGGTAGTTTTTGGTCATGCCCTCGCTCGCATGGCCTGCAATTTTCTGCCCGTCCTTTCCAGCTTTCTTGTACAGGTGCAGCGACAGCGCTCTTACTTCGTGGAAGCCCGGCATCTCTTCTTCCTTCCAACCCGCGTAGCAGTTCGCCGCCTCCCTTGCTTCCTTGAACGCTCGCGTCAAATACCGTTCCTCAACCTTCGTCCAGTGGTCCTTGGTCTGCGCTTGTTTCTGTTTCAGGCGATCAGGCTTCCGGTGCACCAGGTAAGGTGATGCGGTGTCATCACGGCAGCGGCTGATTACCGCTTGCAACTCAGGCGTCACTCGAAAGCGGATCCACGCCGCGTCACTGGCCTTCGCCGTCTTCTTCTGCACCAGGTAAAGAAACCCCTCCCGAACGCCGTCAAAGCGCATATCGAGAATGTCGGTGCGGCGCTGGGCGGTGATGAGGGCGAGGTCGATCGCGTTCTGCAGCCAGGCCGGCGCTTTGTCCCTGATGGCTTTTATGCCCTCCACGGTGTGGCGCTTGCGCTGCTTCTTCTCGATGCGATTGATGGTGCTGGCGGCCGGGTTATCCGGGCACAGTCCTTTGGCTGCGGCATGGTTGAAAATGTCGACCAGCAGCGCCCGGCACTGGTTGGCCGTGCGCGGGGTGAGGGTGTCTAGCATCTCCGCAATCATGCGGATCGTGATCTGGTCCACGGCCTTGCCTTCGAAGTGTTTCCGAAAGCGCCGGAAGTGGACGGCGTACAAGCCCAGGGTGCCCTTGGCCAGCTCGCGGGGTGGCAGGACATCGCGCTCGTAGATGTCGAGGAAGCCTGCGAACGTTTCTGAGGCGTTGTTTAGCACAGCGCCGACCAAATCAGCGCCGCGCATAAACTCCAGGTTCAACTGCTTCGCGGCGTCGATCGCTTTAATGCGGTCGGTCCCGAACTGGAACCACTTTCCGTCGGTAGGCCGACGGTAGCGATAGGTCGAGCGCCGCGCATCAAAGTACAGGTTCTGCGGGAGGTTCTTGTTCGCAGTATTGCGCGGCCGAGGGACCATCATGCTACTCCTTTCAATACCATTGCGACCAGGTCGTTACCTTCCGACTTGCTGAACGCGGTCCAGTCAACGTACCAAAGTTTGCCGATCTGCTCGCCCGGTACCTGGCCGTTGCGGATGTGGTTGCGGATCGCCTGAGGGCAATGCGGGGTGCCGTTCTCGCCCCAGCGCCTGCGCTGAAACTCGCTGATCTTAATCATTTCTTTTTTCATGGGATGCTCCTTGCCGCGCGCAGTGACAGAGGTTGGAAATAGATGGCTATTGAGGTCTGGATTTCTGAAATCAGATCGAGGCGATGGGAGGGAGTCGCAGCTATTAATTCAGGAATATCTAGAGGTTTTTTTGTTCCTCTTTCGCAATCGTATGGATTTACGTTCATTAGGTAATATGCGAAGCTTAATGAAAATGGAACTGGATATATTGTTATGCAAGGAAAAGAGCTTAGGCTGGAGTTTGAGTTTGTTCGCGGTACATATGTTTCTTTCTCCGAAAAAATCAAAGAGTTGGTGGAGGGGTTTCTTGAGGCTGAGTGTGTGGTGGTGCATTCAGTTTCTTCGCGGTGTAAAACGCCCGGAAGTCTTGAGGTCAAGGCCCAGAAGAAATTTGATAAGGGTTCTGAATATGCTGACTTGAAGTCAGTAACAGATTTGGCGGGCGTACGTGTGATTACTCACTTTGCAAGCGATGTAGATCGGGTGGCAAAGATTATTGAGCATGAGTTTGAAGTGGATTATGCGAACTCGATAGATAAGAGGCTGGCTCAGGAGCCGGATAGGTTTGGTTATACATCCCTGCACTACGTAGTTGCGCTCAGTGATGATAGGTTGAATCTTTCTGAGTACTTTAAGTTTAAGGGTGTTAAAGTTGAGATTCAAGTCCGCTCAATTCTCCAACATGCGTGGGCTGAGATTGAGCACGATATAGGATACAAGGCGAGTGATGAAGTTCCTAATGAGGTGAAGCGAAAATTTTCTAGGCTGTCGGGATTGCTGGAGCTGGCAGATGAAGAGTTCATGGATATCCGTAATAAAGTTGATATTTATGCTGAAAGTGTCAAGAATGCCGTTGGCAAAGAACTTGAGACAATCGCGATAGACAAGACTTCACTGGATAGTTTTGCGGTTTCCAATCAGCTTGTTGTAGCTTTGGATCAAGAGATTGCTGACATACTAAAAACTAATATTGTGGCTCCAAACTTTCTTCCTCAAGAGTTCGAAGTTTTCAAGTTGTTTGGTGTTGGTACTTTGGATCAGTTGGAGTCGATGTTGCAAGTCAATCGAGCTGGTGTGTTGCGAAGAGCTCGTGATATTAGAGCTGAAGAAGACTCAGATTTTGATTCTGATTTTTCTCTTGGTGCAGGAATAAGTATATTTTATCTGTTCCAGGTTGTTGCAGGTAAAAGCCAGAATGAGGGTCTGATTAGTAAGTATGCGGAGACTATGGGTCTGATGGATAATTATGAGTTTGTACAGTATTTAATGAAGTTCTCATAAATTTCAATGTCTTGCGGATAGTTGCCCTAGGGTGGCTTTTCTCAGATGTGTAATTAATGTCTGAATTTTTACTCCAGGCATGGGGCGTCCTATGCCGGGGCATGCCCGGGCGGTGGAGGGTGGGGCGGGAACAAAACCAAGAGGAACGGAAGGTCAAAGCGGCAGACGATCGAGCACTATCGTCAGCGCATCGTGAAATGGCTCACTACTTGCCGAGGCGCTGCCGTATGAAAAAACTAACTGACCTGATGAACCTGTTCGCTGCCGTGGTTCGATTGATCGACGCAATCATCCGTACGGGCTGGGTGTGATCTGCTTGAGGATTCGCCTTCCGATCCAGCGAACGCACGGCACGGCCTTACTGTTCCCGATCGCCTTGTAGCGCGGGCCGTCCGGGCATTCATTGGCGGGCTTGCCGCGCCACGGGATCAGCGTGTAGTCGTCCGGCATACCCTGGAGGCGCTCACACTCTCGGGGGAGTAGGCGCCGGACGATCGAGGTGCTGGCCAGGTAGTTCTGTTGTTGTGCACCAGCTTCGGCAGCGCGCGCGCCAACGATCTGGCCGTCTCCACTAATATGGCGAACCTCGCTACGGCTATTCTGCGTGAACGCCATCAAGGCATTCTCTTGTCCGCTATTGCGGCCGAGCGGGTGGGCTAGATTAATGTTGATATCAGGGTCTTGCGTACCATGCACCACTAAGTGGCTGTGACCGTGGTTGGCGTCCTGGCCAGAGCAGCCCTGCAACCTTCCGTAACTCGCGTCCAGTGTCGCCGCAACGCAGGGCACATCGTCGTAGCTGCACCCACCTGACTTGCGTGCGCCGCCGGCAAGTGTTGGTGCGACGAAGAACGTCTCGCTCTCAATGTCCAGGCGGCTGTCCTTCGCCGTGAGGGTTGCTGATCTCTCGATTGAGCCGCCCAGGCCGTGACCGCCGAACGCCGGTATCCCGCCGAACATGCTCACCGCCGGGCCTTCATCACCCTCGCAGTTCACGCAGCCGTACGGTCCGAGCTCTTCGCCGAAGACATGTCCGCATCCGCACTGGAGCGCAGGGCCGAAAGGAGCTGTTCCGGTAACGTCTTGCCCCTCGCCTCGGCGCGGCGCAATATCCCGGCGCACGCCTTCTCGCTCAAAAAGTACCTCGGTGGGATCGAATCCGTCTCGAGCACTTGCGACAACGAACACACGACGGCGTCGTTGGGCCAGGCCGAAATATTGGGCGTCCAGGACCCGCCACGCGATTGTTCTTTTGGGTCCATACACACAACCAGCGTCCGGCCATTTTTTCCCTGAAGGCTGCAGTTCGCAGTCTTCCCCAGCAAGTGCGCCAAGAAAGCATCCGAAGGCGTTCCCTTTGTCGCTGAGGACGCCGGGGACGTTTTCCCAGACGATAATGCAGGGAGGCTTTCGTTGGCTGGCGCGAACATAGTCAGTTGCATCTGCAAGCTCCACATATTTGATGGTGAGGGCACCGCGCGGATCAGCAAGGCCTTCGCGCATGCCGGCGACACTGAAGGCCTGGCAGGGTGTGCCGCCGACCAGCACGTCAGGCGCCGAAATCTTGCCGGCCAGCACTTGGGCCCCGAGCTTGGTCATGTCACCGAGGTTCGGAGTGTCCGGGTAGTGGAGGGCCAGTACAGCGCTGGGGAAGGCCTCAATCTCGGCGAACCAGGTTGCGCGCATGCCCAGTGGGTGCCAGGCCATGGTCGCGGCCTCGATGCCCGAGCAGACCGAGCCGTAAGTAATTTCCATGGAGGATCCTCGCCGGCTGGCGTGATTCGTTGAAGTGGGGTATTGGTGAGAGAAATTGAAGCCTAAGGTCCATGCATGAAAAACGAAGTGAAAACGCAATCACATGGGAAAATTGATCTATCGAAAATGATGCAATCCGGGCATCCAGTTGCTTGGCTATCAAAGCTCAGTTGGGAGATTGCAGAAGCTTTGACGTGCTGCGATACAAATCCGGCAAGCCGAATTTATAAGTCAATGAACTGCGCTATAACTGCTTGGCATATGCATGACTGGATCTGGCAGTTCAGTGACGAAAAAATGAGGGAAGAGCTGGCTAATTACCTGAAAGCTCCGAAATTCAAAGCCATAGGAGACTTCTCCAAGGCTATCCAAGGGCTGTCACCCGCTGTCTCGCTTTGTCGTCAGATAGGGACAGCGGTGAAGCATGTCTCGCTTGCGCATAATCGGCCGGAAGTAACGACGCATGTGGTGCGATTTGAAGAGGGCGACTTACGCGGTTATCGGGTCAAAATAGTTGACGGTAATGTTGAACATTTGGATACCGATGTTTACACCGCCGCCTTAGACGTTTGGTCGAGAATCTACGTGCAGCTTGAGTTTCCTATGTGGGAGCAAGTGTACAAACTCTGGCCAGAGTGGCAGCAACACGATCGGCGCTAGCGGTTGCATTGCGGTGAAATTCCAGCGCCACGACTGAAGCTGAAGCCGTGGCGCCTTCTGTAATTACTTCGGGTCAAACGTGCCCAGGGTCAGCTTGGCGCCCGATCCAACCTTCTCATCGAGTACCGACTTGAACTCCTGAGCGATCTCTTCGCGCTGCACCTCTTCGCCAACCCAGCGCAGTTTCAGCACCGGCTGTGAACCGCTGGTGATGACCGATACGCGTAACGTGATATTGCGCTGGCTCAGGCCTTCGAAAGGGATGGTCGAAAAGATCAGGGCCGCCGGCAGGACTTCTTTGCTGCGTGCTTCGATCTGGTCGAGCGTACTGCGGCTGGCGCTGGTCTCACCGACGGTGTGGTCCGACTCGGAGGCAGCTTTGATGGTGATGGTCCGCACCGCGGCAATGGCCTTGGCGATGGTCATCGATTGCCCGGTTTCATCGGTGGCTGACAGGAACTGATTCCAGTCCTCAATCCAGTCACTCAGCTCTTTCTGCGTCATCGCGCGCCCACCGATTGCCTGTGCTGCCTTGTAGCCGGCCGACGCTTTCAGTCGAAGTACTGCACGGTCATCGGCGTGGCCGGGCAACGCGTCGGTACCCAAGTTGAACAGCAGCGTGCAGGTCATTTCGTCCTGGTCGATGAAGCCCTTGGCATTCTCCACAGACCGATCGGCAACGTAGGTACTGAAGTCAGCCAGCGAATGGGTGGAGTAGATGCCACGGAAACGGCTGCGGCCGGCCTGCCACTTTTCCAGAGTGACCACCTGACAACCTTCGGGCAGCACGATGGTAGGGGTTTGGGTGGACAGCGCTTTTCCACTCGCTTCGAGCGCGGTGTCGGTGATGAGCTGGATCGCTTCTTTGGTTAAAGACATTTTTCGTTTCCTTGATGGTCGGGCGGTTAGGTGCGGGGAGTGATAGGGGCTTGTTCACGGCTGAAGAGCTGAACGTGCTTCTCCGCGAAGAGAGTGATCTTGCCGCCGGAGCCGACATGCATCGGCGTGTCCAGGCTGGTGTTCTCGCTGCGGGTACCGCGCTTGGTCGGCACTTTGTAATCGAGCTTGTGCTTGATCTTCACCTGGCTGGATTCGCCGATCTGGCTGAAGTCCAGGGTGATCACCAGCTTGCCGGCCTTGCCGTGGTCAACAACCCCGGAGGCTACTTCGGACAGAGCGTGGCCGATTTGGCTGGCGAAAGCGCCGCCGTTGAGCTCTTCAAGGAACTCGGCGGTATCGGTTGGGGTTGGCATGGCTGTTTCTCCGGAATGGCCGACAGGCCGCTGGGTGGAAGGTGGAATTGCGACTGACGAAGGCGCTGGCGCACCTGGTTGTTGATGCGCCTCATTTGTCGGCGTACGTAAAGTTGTTCTCACGGGCAATGAGCTTGGCGCGTTTATGGTCGATGCCGATTTCGGTCGCGGCCTGGTAGAGGGTGGCGCCGCCTTCGGCCAGCTTCTTCAGTGCCGGGGCCAGCTTGTCGCGGTCAGCGCGCAGCTTGTTGCCGCGCGCGGTGCCAAAGGTAAGTTCACGCTCGCCGCTGACACCCGGGGCGATTTCTTGCACTTGCTTACCGGCGCCAAAGAAGTGGTCCAGCTGCTGATTCAGGTTAGAGATGAGAGAGTCCCGCGGGTTTGGCATTGGTACGCCTATCATTTCCCCCACCCCGCAATGTTCACCGCAGCACCGTTGGCCCGCGCTTCGAGCACTTGGGCCAGGTTGATCGCCGCCTTCCAGGTGAAACGGAAACCCTTAACCTTGCCTGTCGAGCGCTCAACTACGTGGTAGGCGTTCTCGCCCTTACTGATGACCTGGAAGCGCACTGGGTTCACAGGTGCTTCCTTGCCGATCATCGCGTAAAAGTCGGCAGTGGCTGCCGTGGCGCGAATCTGCAAGGCGATATTGCAGTCGACGCGCGCTTGCATCATTGGGTGCATTTGCATGGCTGATCCCTCGGAGTGGATTGCGTGTATTCGTCAGCACTCGGGCCTCCTGCTGGTTGCCGTTGGGCGAAGGGGAGAGTGCTGACGGATAAAGGCAGGCGTAAAAAAGCCCGATCGGAACCGGGCTTTTGTTTGCGTCACGAAGACCTCCCTACGTGAGCGCCTCCCAGGCCCGCTACTGGCGACAGCCTGGGTTTGAATCATCAGCGGTGATCTTGAGCTTGGGGTGGCCTACCGAATGCTCGGCCGGTGCGCGGTGACACCGTCGGCCCAGATGTCCGCTGCCTGCCAGGGTGAAGGGCGCAGCCTTCAGGCTTACTGCGCCACGCAGGTGAAGCGGTCAATGCTGCATCGGTGCAAACCCTCCGTGCTTGAGATGGAAAAACTATTCCGGTTAGGTGCAATTTGTTTCCGGTCCCGCCGGATGCAGGGGGCCGCTTTGCGCGGTGCAGAATCGTCCGCATCGGAGAGTGATCGAAGCGCCAAGGAGTACCAGGTGCTCGGGCAGTTAACGTCAGGCTGACGTGGCGCTGGTTGGTCTTACCCGTGAGTGATGGACAGATCGCTGATTACGCAGATCGAAGCGTCCTCGGGATCGGTGGTGTCGGAGTAATCGATCTGGTTGTACACGCCGCCGTGGAAGGCGAGAGTTTTCGTGTCCCAGGTGCTATCGAGGCGCATGATTGCGGAAGTGGACTTGACGCCGTTACAGCTCGCCGATACAGAAACGGCACCGCTGGCGTTGGCGTGAATGTTGATTTTGAAAAGCGCACCGAGCGGTACGTTCTCCAGCACCGTCGAATTCACGGGATCGTCTTGCAGGTAGCTCGACCGGAACCCCATGGTGATTTTGCCTTTGTTCCAAAACACCTTTACCGGTGGGCGTTCTGAACCCTGCACATGAATTTGGCCGATCACGACCTTTTGCAACGAATTGACCTTCGTCAGCCGCATTTCTTGACGGCACCAATGGTCTGCGGCACTGGCAAACAGCCAATAGCCTGGCTCTTTCCATTCACAACGAGTTCGGTGGACGCTTTTACTAGAGGCGCCAAGGGTGGGCGCGGTCATTTGCAGCGATCCGTCGGGAAGCATCGAAATGACGCTTGCGCATTCGATCAACGCTCGCCAGCCGATCAAGTCAAGGGAGATAGGGTTCGTGTCGGAAATTGGAAGCGGGGTGGCGATGATGAAATTGCTGATATCCACAGTCATTGTCGACTCCTTATTTCATTTGATGTCACCTGTGCTCTGTTGAGCCTTCGCTTGATGTAGGCCTACATCCCGCTGCCCACTCAGTGAATGGGCAGAAGTGATGCTGTCCAATCAGCGATGGCGTCGAATTGACGAAGGAAGGCGGTCATTGAGGATCTGAATCCGTTCTTCATCGAACCATTCGGGCTCCAGCACCACATTGGCGCCTTTGGGGCTTGGCGGTTGAAGCAAGTAACGGTCGCAACCGGTGAGATACGTGGCCCGTGCGACAATGGTTCCGTAAAACTCAGTGACCTTGTCTTCGGCTTTCTGTCCGAGCTCGATCATGATTTTTCCTTGTGAATGGATTAGGCGGCGCGCTCCAGCGTTTCCGCGCGGCGGGTTATGCGTATCTGGGCGATTCGAACCGATGGCGGCCGACGATCGCGGCGGGCTGGCTCGACTGACTGGATGTTGCTGACGGCGTTCATGGTCATGAGCGTGGCCAGGACGAAGCACATCGGAGAGATGATCTGGCGGCGCATCGCCTCGGCCACCATTGCTGCACGGCGCGTGACGCCGAGCTTGAACATTGCGTTGGTAAGCCGTTTCGCCACGGTGGCCGGCGAGATGCCAGCCTCCCGAGCGATTTCCTTTGCGGTCAGCCCAAGGGCTACCCACAGCAGAAACTGAAGTTCTCGCGGCGCCAGGCCACGACCGAGGTGACCCTTCCACGCGCCATTTACGATTTCTGTTTCCATCGTCGTGACTCCCGGTTGTTTTCCCAATGCACCCGGGCAACCAGGTGCATCAGTGAAACTTTCCGTCCTACTGCCGCCGGAGGGGCGGGGCGCATTGCTTGCCGGGTCTTTCATGCCTACTGGGCTTACACGGTTCTGGCGTTTCGCCATCGAGCAACCGTCCAGGTTGTTCCTGTCGTGGGCAGGCTTTCGGGCCTGTCTGCTCGCCGGTCGCCGGTAGAGGCAATGCGGTCTGTTGTTTTTTTGCGCTGACTGTTAAAGAGCGGCGAGCTGTTTCTGCTCTGGCGCCCTGTTCGGTGGCGTTGAGGTAAATTTAGCCATGGGCTAAAGATCAGTCAATAGCTGGAAGCTAAATAATTTAGCTTTGGGTGAAAAATTCAGTGTTGGAGGAGTTGCAGGCGGGAATTCACCATCGGTCTTTACGCGGGGATTAGCATCAAGCTAATATTCTGAAGGCTGTACATGCATACAGTAATCAAGGAGTAGCTGATGGCAAGCCCGCAGAAGAAAAAACCGCAAGAGTCGAAGCCGATGTCTGGAGTGGAGCGCCTGACTCTCAGAGTCTCAAACATGATCAACCACCCAATAGCGCAGGAACGGAAGTGGGCGACGATCCATCGGCTCGACACCGATGGGGATAGGGAATGGGATGAGGTGATGGATGCGCTCACCGATGTTGACGGTATTGAGATGACATTCAACGATGAGGACGAGTCGGTTACGCTGCGGTGGGAAGCTCCGGCGGATGAAGATCCGCGCGTAGAAGCTCATGAAGAATTCGATGCGGTGGAAGAGCCAGCGCCTTTCTGACGAGCACAAAAAAGCCCGCTGAAGAAGCGGGCTTTGACTTGTAGAGATCGGTCAGGCTTTTCTGGCGTTCCAGATCAGCAACACCTTCGCGTGAATGGTTACGTCATCGATCCGGGCTGTCTGGTTTTCATAGTGCGGGTTGTCAGAGATAAGCCGGTAATGTTCTTCGTCGAGGCGCATGATCCGCTTGATATAAAGCTCGTTATGCCAGGTCAAAACGTAGATTCCTTCTCCGATGAAATCCCGCACTCCTTTATCGACAATGACCAAATCCTTGTCATTAATGGTGCCTTCCATGCTCTGGCCCCATCCATTGATCATCCCCAGAGATGTCTTGGACGTATATGTGATGCCTTTTTCGCGCAGGATTTCCTCGCGCACCACCAGATTTCGAACAACCTCCGTATAGTCCGGTGGAACCTGGCCATGGCCCATGGCAGCTCGAATGTCGTACTGAGGGATGACGATCTCGTCATTGGTCGGGCGTAGGCTTGCGATGCTCACCGAGAGTTGATGGGGCAGCCCATCGTCAGGTTCTTCGGCAGCGGCGACAATTCGATCCCGTGCCTCAATCGAAAGCCCCTTCACTTTTCCAAGCATTCGTTTTACTTGGTCTGCGGCCGATGAATTTGATTCTGCGGCCTGCGCTGTGATGATCTCTTTCGGACCAGGACCAACCGACTCATCGTCGGTCGGTAGAGAGTCAAACCACCCCCTGGGCAGCTTCTCAACCACCTCAATCCGGCGAGCTACGTCATCGCCCAAATTCTTGGCGGTCTTTTCCGAAAGGATTTGGCTCAAGTGCGCAGGCGCCATCCCCCAGCGCTCGGCACAGGCGCCTTTTTTTTGATCGCCGATCAAATTGATCAATTGGCGTTTGCGAATCGCGTAGATATCCATGCGAGCAAGAATGCCATTCTTTAGCTCAATGCTAAATGTGCTCACAGCTAAATATTCCTTGCTCTGATATTAGCCCTAAGCTAAATTTCTCCTACGTATTAGGAGAACCCCTATGAATGACCACTTGCGAGATTGGCTCGCCAGCGCAACAGCCGACCGACGTCAGCTGGTAGCCGAAGCAGCGAAGACCACCGTCGGACATCTCTGGCAGCTTGCTGGCGGTCATCGGAAAGCATCTGCCGAACTTGCCGAGCGTCTTCAAGACGCCTCTGACGGCGAGATCACTATCGCTGGTTTGCGGCCTGACCTTATTGAGCTCGCCCACAAGGTGCTTCGCGTTGCCGAAGCCCACCCAAAAAAGTCTGCGGCATAGCGGGGGCTGTGCCTACCACCGAAAACACGCTGGAGCGATTGGAAGCCATGCAGCACCACCTCGATTTACTCAAGGAAGACCTTGAAGGGATTCGGGAAGACCTTCGGAACGTAGAGAAATAGCCTGAAGGCCCATTGGCGACAGTATCGAATTTGGCGGGGATTCGAGGTAGTGCACCTGAATAGCTGTTGATTCATCCAGTAGAAAAGACCTACCAGGAAGACCATTAGGAGAACGGAAATGGACGGCAACACAACAGGACGCATGGGGACATTGAACGCTGAGGGCAGTAGCTCAGTCGGCGGGATTGGTCGCGTCTGCGGAAAAGTAATCGCCTGAATCGCAGGCACAAAAAAGCCGGGCTGCAACCCGGCTCTTTCAAAACGCAAAACACTGAGGGGCCATTATGAACACGATCGTCGCTCCAAGCAATACAGTCACCATGTCGAGCCGTGAGATCGCCAATCTCACTGGCAAGCAGCATAAGGACGTCATCCGTGACATTCGCGTGATGCGCAAGGCGCTGGCCGGAGATGGCGCAGATCTGCGCCATCTCCAAGTGGTTAATGATTCACGCGGTTACACCGCCGAATTCCAGCTTGACCGCGTCCTGACTGAAACCCTGTTGACCGGCTACAGCATCCCGCTTCGTCATCGTGTCGTGACACGTTTGGGCGAACTCGAAAACGTGTCACGACAGGTTGTCACGGTTCCGCAAACTCTCCCCGAAGCCCTCCGACTTGCCGCAGATCTCGCAGACAAGAACGGCGAGCTTCAGCGCCTGATTTCAGTTCAAGCCCCAAAGGTCGCCGCTATCAACAGGCTCGCTGCAGCTGGTGGCGCGATCTGCATCACTGACGCAGCCAAGCAGCTTGGTATGGCTCCTACGCGCCTGTTCGCCTGGCTGGAACAGCACCGCTGGATCTTCCGGCGACGCGCGTGCAAGCGCTGGGTTGCCTATCAGCCGCGCATCACCTCGGGTCACATGACCCACAAAGTCACAGCCCTCAAGCCGGATCCTGAAACCGGAATCGAGCGGGCTGCCTTCGACCCTATGGTCACCCCGAAAGGCCTAACCCGCCTCGCTGAACTTCTGCAGGAGGCCGCGTAATGGCCGGCGACTGGATCAAATTCGAACTCACCACCCTGGACAAGCCTGAGGTTTGCCAGATTGCGGACTTGGCCGATATCGATCCTGACGCGGTCGTCGGCAAGCTGATGCGTGTGTGGGGATGGTTCGACCAACAAACCGAAAGTGGTAACGCTCCGAGCGTTAGCAAAAAGTTACTTGATCGTCTCGTCGGCGTTATCGGTTTCTGCGAACACATGAAATCGGTCGCCTGGATGATCGAGGCCGAGGGTGTGATCAGTCTTCCGCATTTCGAGCGGCACAACGGGAAGACCGCTAAAAACAGGCTTCTCACGGCAAAACGCGTTGCGAATCACAAAGCGAGTAACGGTAAAAGTAACGCTGCGAACGTTAGCGGTGCGTTACCTAAAGAAGATGTAGAGAAGAATAAAGAACCTCTCTCTGCGCAGGAGTCGGTCGATCCTCGCATGCCCAGCGAAATGACCCTCGACTGGGCGCCGGATGCAAAACTGCTGAAAACTTACGCCTTGCATCGCGGCCTATCCCTTGACCTGTTCACTGAGCAAGTCCGCGTCGCATTCACTGGTCACTACGAACCTCAGCACCAGGTCAACACCCAGGCCGAGTGGGTGAGCATGCTGGTCAAGTGGGTGAACAACGACAAGGCGCGGTCAGCAGCTTCGAATGTGACCACGCTCAAGCCTAGGCAGGCCCCGGCTTCTGACTTTGACGATGACGACACTGAATGGCAGAACGGGGTGAAGTCATGAAAGCCGTCTCTGTGATTGCCCAAGGCCTGTGGACCAAAGCCCAGTCTGGTGAGTTCATCGCTGCCGAAGACGCTTCGCCAGTAGCCACTGAAACCAACAGCACCCTGGTCACGGCCATCAACGAACTGTTCAAAGAGCTGCGTTCGATCCGCTCGGCGTGGCGCCAGGCATGGCCGGACAAGGAAACCTATCAGGCTTCGAAGCGCCAATGGTTTCAGGCTTTTCTGGAGGAAGGCATCTGCACCCAGGGCCAAATCGATTTCGGCATGGCCCAGGTGCGCAAGCAGCCCGGTGATTTCATCCCGAGCCCTGGACAGTTCATCGAGTGGTGCAAGCCGACCCCTGAAATGCTCGGTCTGCCCCCGCTTGCCGCCGCACACCGGGAAGCATGCCGTAACGCTCACCCGGGCATGGCCGGGCAGGGTAAATGGTCGCATGACGCGGTGTGGCACACGGCCAAGGAATGCGGTTTCGAAAGCCTGAACAAACTGGACACGTCGCTCAGCCTGAAGCTGTTCGAGCGCAACTACACCATCACCATTCGCCGTCTGCTGGCTGGCCTTCCGCTCCAGCCAATGCCCAAAGCGCTGCCAGCGCGAACCGTGGTAAAGGCGACGCCCGAAGTTGGCCTGGGCGCACTTGCACAGCTGCGCGCCACGCTGGGAGGTACCCGTGCCTAACCCTTATCTCGCTCCGACCAAACCAGCCGAGTACCGCTTTGCCGTGCACAGCTGCGGCTACAAGTGGGACCTTGGCTACCAGCCGGACCGCGCAGTGGCGTTGTTTGCGGACTCGGCAGCAGCTCTGCGGTTCGGCCAGTCGATGTGGCCATCCACCTGCGAAGTCATCGATATCACTACGGGAGAGCGGGTATGCGCGTGACCTCCAAGAAACTCCGCGCCTCGGCCAACGGCCAGGAATGCGCCGTCCGCCTGCCGGGCACCTGCAACTTCAACCCAGCCACGACTGTTCTTGCGCATTTACCGTGCGGGCAAAAGGGCGTGGGTATGAAGGGCTTCGACACCGTCGCGGTGTATGCGTGCAGCGCCTGCCACGACGTCATCGACGGCCGCGGGGTCGGCGATGTTGATTGGCAGGACATGCCGCGCGCGATCGCCGAAACACATGAGGCCTTGATTCGGGCCGGAATACTCACTGTGAAGGGGGCTGCATGATTGACCCAATGACTTTGCTCGTCCTGATGATCCTTGCCTGCTGGGTGCTCCGCGAGGCGTGCGGTGTTATTGATCGCCGGCAGCGCCGGGCGCGGGGTGACCGTCGATGAAGTCCTTCACCTTGAAGCCTGTACGCGCAAAACGCATCGACCATGAAGGCCTCGAGCAGGCCGCGCTGATGGCGGAGCTGTGGGCGCGGGTGCCCGTGGTTGCCGACCTGATCTATCACGTCCCGAACGGAGGGCACCGGGTGAAAGCCGTTGCCGCGAAGTTGAAGGCCCAGGGCGTCAAGGCAGGCATCCCGGACTTGAAGCTACCAATGGCTCGCGGCGGATATTTCGGCCTGTACATCGAGTTCAAGGCCACGCCGCCGTATGACGCCGCGATCTCGGCCAGCCAGCACGAACGCATTCGCAAACTGAACGACCAGGGTTACCTCGCTGTGGTCTGCCGTGGGCATTTCGATGCGATGGAACAGATCCGCGCCTACCTTCGCATGGCACCGACAGTGGTGGCTGCATGAGTCATCAATTCAATTCGGGCGATCTGGCTCTGACACTCACCTCTGGCTTTGGATTCGCCGCGATGACCACGGTAAAGCTCGATGTTTTCCTGCGCAAGGGTCAGACCGCTCAAGAACCAGATGGCCGATTGTTCACTCCGAAATTCGACGGCTGGGTGATCTATCGCGATGACGTGGATGGCTCGGGGTTCTTTCGTCCTAAGCACCTGATGCCACTGCGCGGTGACTTCGCCCCAGAACAGCAGAAGTCGCGAGAGGTGTCCGCATGAGCGAAACGATGCTGACCACCTTTTCGGATGCCGAGATCCGCCGGCAGGCCGATAACCTCCACGTACGAGACATGCGCGACGCGCGGTACCCGGGCGTGTATTTCCGTTTTCACCAAAATCGCCAACGCGGGTCGTGGCACCTGGTGGTCGGCAAAAAGTGGGAGAAGATCGCCGGCTTCCCGGAGTTGCCGGTGAAAGGCCTGATCAGTGCGCTGCCGAAGATCCGTGAGCGCCTGGCTGCTGACCCGAAAGCTTCGGCTGCCGCCGGCACGCTGCAAACGGTTGGCCAGTTGCTGGACTGGTTCATGGTCCGCCAATCGACTGAGCGGAGCCTGTCGGCCAAGCGCCGGGCCACCAACACCTCGATCATCACCTGCCACCTCAAGCCACGCCTTAGTGATCTGCTGGTGGACGAAATCGACCGGTCATCCCTGGACAAGCAGGTGATGTGGCCGATGCAAGCCGAAATGTCGTTGTCCTATGTCCGTCTGATGTGGGGCGTGCTGGTGGTCGCTTTCCGCCAGGCCGAGAAGTTGCGCCTGATCGCCAAGAATCCCATCGCCGGGTTCAAGTTCACCGATTTCACGAAGGCCCGCATCTTGCCGAAGCCGTCCCGCTTGCGCGCCGTGCAGCTGGAGGAAGTCATCGAACAACTGGCCGGCGGCTTCGATCAGCACCCGCAAGACTGCATGCTGGCTCTGATGATGCTCTGCCATGGCACCCGGGTCGGGGAAACTCGCATGGCCCGGTGGGCACACCTGACCCTGGGTGAGCAGGGCGAGTGGTTCATCCCGGCCGAGAACACCAAGACCCGTTGCGAGCATCGGTTGCCGATCACCCACCAGGTCTGCGCGCTGCTCGAGCGGTACCGGGATTGGCAGTCGGCCAAAGGCTACAAAGGCGCCTACCTGTTCCAAGCGCGGAACCGTGGGCCGATCAGCGACAGCCAGGCGTGTGCCGTGTTCACCCGGTTGGGCAAGGGCGAATGGACCAGCCACGACCTGCGCAAGGTGGCCCGTACCGGCTGGACAGACCTCGGTGTCGACTTCCTGATTGGCGAGATGCTGGTGAACCATACGATGACCCGCAACGTGCAGACCTACATCCACACGTCCGCCGAACATCTCAAGCGCGAAGCCCTGAACAAGTGGCACGAATGGTTAGACGGGAAGGGCTTCTACCTGATTCACCGCTCGACCATGACTAGAAACGGAAATTCGCAGAATGCCGTCGAGGCCTTTAATGGCGCGGCTTCTAGCCAAATCAAGAATCCATAAAAGGCGAGGTTTAAAAATGGAAAAAAGGACTCACGGGCCCGCCTTCAAGGCTCAGCAGCTTGAGTTGGCCGTGTGCCAGACCTGCTGCGGCAAGGCGTTCATCAAGGGCGTTTTCCACGATCTGTTCTGCGTCCAGTGCAACGCCTCCGGGTGGGTTGAGGCAGGCACGGGCTACGCCTTGTCGTTGGAGTTCCTGGTTACGCACTTGAGCTTGAAGTTGCAGCAGGCCCAGCAGCAGATCGAATTATTGGAGCGCGGAGTCCCGACTGGTCCCGTAGCTCAGTACACACAAAACAACCGCCGCGGTGCCGGCGGTTCGAATTTCACTGGGGATTAAAGGAAGGGGACAGTCATGATGATTCGCAAGCCGGCTACACGACCATTAGGGGACACTGAATACTTGCTGGAGCAGTGGGGATGGTGGCGTATGGACGGTATGGGGGTTCCAGGGTACGTTTCACCAGCATTAGGGATTATGCGTCAGGCAACGCCTCAGGTTTCTGCAAGTATTAGTTACTGCATTACCGATGATTGGGCTCTCGCCATTGATGAGGCTGTGGCTAGGCTCACTCGTCGCGATCAACAGATAGGCGATATCGTTTGGTTGTATTTCGGGGCTAAGTGGCCAATGGCTAGAGTTGGGAAGCATTATGGTATTAGTGAAGGTAAAACACGTGAGTTGGTACGCGCCGGTTCCGCCTGGGTTGACGGTGCATTAAGTTCGATGCGGCAGGTCGCTTGAAGAATTATTGTGGTTTTCTACAAGTATTTCATAAGTTGAATTGTTTTGGGTTGAAATATATTTAATACGTAGCTGTCGGGTCGGGCCGGCAGCTACTTTGTCCGGAAAAATCCTGAGGCCGTGGTGCTTTAAATGTATTGTTTGTTATGGCTTAGGAGGTTCTTTTTTGTCATCTGATTTTTCTTTTCCTAATTTCTGAACGGCTTCGGCAATTTGGACAGCCTTGTCAAATATTTTTGGATCAAATTTATCCGCGTCATTACCGGAAAAGGCCGAGCTTGAGTTTATATTCCAGTGCTCGAATGCTTCTTTTATTTGAGACCACTCCGCTTCGGCGCCATATGTTTCGAGATAAAATTTTCCAAAATTTATTGCGTGCTTCCGCTCGCTGTTTTTAATTGCTTCATGCGTAAAAGACTGACTGTAGGTAAAGCAGTACTTTGCTAGAGCTATGAACAATCCAATTACGATAACTCCTTTGAACGCAAAAAAAGTCACTTGAGACCATGGTATTTCAGTCTGCCCTTGAATTGGGGTAAGGCCCAATACACCAAAATATAACCCTGTCCCAACACCTAAAATCAGAGCCAAGGAGCCAGCAATAGACCAATTTCTTCCCTTGGAATGGTAAGTTTTTGCCGATGAATCTAAAGATGACAGAGCTTCATTTACGTATGCACTAGAACGGCTTTCAATTTTGTTACGACTTTCCTCGCGATATTTCTCTTTTTCACGTTCAAGTTCTTCTAGGGCAAGTGCGATCTTACTCTCTTTTTCTTTAATGGCATTATTCAGTTGTTCTTGTAACGCAACTGTCTCGCGCTCTCTCATGGACAGCATATGCTGCTGTGCCGCAGTTCTTTGGCGATGCTCTTCTATTTCGCGCTCAAGTGAATTTTGTCGTTCAAAATGCTCGCGCTGCATTTGTTCGCGGAAGATTTCAAGTTCTTGCTTTTGTCGTTCAATTTGTGCCCTGTAAGTTTGTTCTCGCTCAAAGCTTTCGCGTTCTCTTTGAGCTAATTCCTCCTGTCTCTTTATAATTTCATCTGATAAATATTTTGCTCTTTTGGCTTCGCTGTTGGAAAAGCGACTATTTAGCTCTGGTTTAATTAAGATGAGGTTGTCTAGTGAGTTATCTCCGCCCTCGCTTATTGGAGTAATGTGCTCTATTACGAGGTTGTCTGGATGTTCCACTGCTTCGCCGCTGATCGCGCACCGAAGTCCATCGCGTTTGATTAATGCGTCTTTGATTGTTTTGTTTTTGCTCGTACTCATGTAATACCTGCATGGACAAGCCCCGTAAGTTTATGGGGCCGCCGATTAATGTCTATGTCTGCTAATTTGATTTCGCATAGTGTTGTCACGGAAGCTAGCAAAATGCCATTCTGGAGTCCAGCAACTGTTCCCTACAGACCGATTTTCTTTTTTCTTTCTGGCAATCGAAAGGGGAAGGGGCGGAAATTTCAGCCGCTTGAGGTAATTCATAAAGGTACAATTTCGGGCTTTTCCGCGCGGAATAAACCTGTTTTCATATCAGCGTGAATTGCTGTGACCGCAGCGTGACGCGTTTCAAAGCCCGGCTGTGGTTTCGGGCTTTTTGCTTTCTACAGTTCACAGAGCCTCGGCATTTGCCGGGGCTTTTTCGTTTTCGGCTCCACCACACCCATTGCTCCGAGCTGGGAGTGCCGCTGGGGCCGAATCTATTGCACTCCCAGAAAAGGGAGGAATCGAGATGCCGAACATGCCTGAAAAGGATCCTGGCCTGTGGGCCGCTCTGCTTGCCTGGTTGGTGATGCACCAGCCGCAACTCTTCGCTGCTGGCTTGTCCGTTGGCATCGCCGTTTTGCGGGTTATGTACGGCGGCGGAACACGTCGCCAGATGTACCTTGAAGGCGCGTTGTGCGGACTGGTTACGCTCTCATTGGTGCCATTGCTTGAATGGATGGGGTTGCCGCAAAGCATGGCTACCTTCGTTGGCGGGGCGGTTGGTTTTCTTGGTGTGGAAAAGGTGCGTGGATACTACGAGCGTGCAGCGGCACGCAGAGTAGAAGGTTGATCTCGTTGGTGATGAGGTGAAACGTGGTCAGGATCGACGCCAGTACCAATGTGGAAGAGCTGTCGAAGGCTCTGCGCATGTTGGGTGCCCAGCAGTTGCCGTTCGCCTTCGCGCTTATGGCTACACGTCTGGCTCTGCTGGTGAAGAAGGGCGAGCTCTCTGTAATGAGGCAGCGCCTCGACCGGCCAACCGCCACCACGATGAACAGCCTGTATGTGAAGCGGGCCAAGAAGGGTAATCCCGAAGCACGGGCTTTCTTTAAGGATGCGTGGACATCGGGCGTCCCGGCCGACACTTATCTGCAACAGCCAATGAAGGGTGGTCGCCGGCCACATAAGCGTTTCGAGAAAGCGTTGATCGCGAAAGGCCTGATGAAGCCAAGCCAATACGCTATTCCGGCACCATCGGCACTGAACGAATTCGGCAACGTACCACGCGGCGTGATCACCAAGATCCTGTCAGGCCTGGGCGCAGCCGAGACGGTCAGTGGTGTGCAGGCCAACGCCACCGGCAGCAAGCGCAGTAAGCGTAAGGGTAACGCCGAGAAGTACTTCGCCGGTTATGTCGATGGCACTGAGGGTATCTGGGAGAGTAAGAAGACAGCCTTCGGTGATGCCGTTCGACCTGTGTTCATCTTCAGTGACAGCGAGCCTGGCTACCGGGTGATCATTCCGTTCTACAAGATCGCGGACAACATCGTGAAGACGAACCGGGAGCGAGAGTTCGCCAGCGCGATGGACCAGGCCCTGTCGACAGCCCGTTGATGGTCGGCAGGGGTAGGGGCACCCCCCTTTGGGTCCTTCCCGGCCCCCCGGCCCATTGCGGGTAATTCGGGCCCCGCCCATCAAATATGTATGACCTTTTTTCAGAGGTTGGTTGTTGTTTAATCATGGCCAAAAACGAAACAACCAAACAGCGCGGGTGGTTGAACAAATCCGAGATGGCGTCGAGCCTGGGGATTTCCCCGCAAGCCTTTGACAAATGGGGAGTTGCGCCTGTCGCACGCATCGGTCGAGAGGCGTTCTACACCGTGCAGAACGTGGTCGAAAACCGTGTTGAGCACTCGCAACGGAAACAACAACCAGCAGGCGAGGGAACCGAAGGCGTCGATCCGATGATCGAGTACAAGCTGCTCGAGGAGCGCCGTGGTCTCACCGCCGCCCAGCGGATTGCCCAAGAGAAGAAGAACCTGGTCTTGGACAAGCAGCTGGTGCCCGTCCCATTTGCCACATTTGCCCTCGCCAAAATTGCCGCTCAGATCGGCTCGAAACTGGACACCGTCGGCAAGACCGTCACTCGACGTCACCCAGAGGTTGACCCTCGGATCATCGAGTCGGTGGAGCGGGAGATCTCGCTTGCTCGAAATATTGCTGCCAGCTTTGGTGAGCAACTTCCGGAATTATTAGATGAGTACGTTGAGTCCATGGCTGAATGATCTGCGCAAGTCGATCAAGCTAGGACTCCAGGCGCTCTACAAAGAACCACCGCAAACCGCCGTCGAATGGGCGGATGCAAATTTCTACATGTCCGCCGAGTCCTCCTACAACGAGGGCAAGTGGACGACCGAGCCGTTTCAGGTTGCGATCCTGAACAGCATGGGCAACGACCTGATCAATGTCGTCAACTTCATCAAGTCTGCTCGGATCGGTTACACCAAGCTGTTGATGGCGAACATCGGCTACAAGATCCAGCACAAGCGCCGCAACGTCATGATGTGGAGCCCGACCGACCCGGACGCCGAGGACATCAGCAAAAGCCACGTCAACGGCATGATCCGCGACGTTCCTGTGCTGGGCGACCTGGCTCCGTGGTTCGGCCGCAAGCACAGCGACAACACCCTGGACCAGAAGATATTCGCGAACCGGCGAACCCTCTGGATTCGCGGAGGCAAAGCTTCCCGAAACTATCGTGAGAAATCCGCTGACGAGGTGATCTACGACGAGCTCTCGAACTTTGACGAAAGCGTCGAAGGCGAAGGCGCGCCGATCACCTTGGGCGACAAGCGACTCAACGGTGCGATCTACCCGAAGTCGATCCGAGGTTCAACGCCGAAGCGCGTCGGCTCCTGCCAGATCACCAAGGCCGTCGAAGAGTCACCGTACCTACTCAAATTTCACATTAACTGCCCGCACTGCCGGCAAGAGCAGACGCTCAAGTGGGGCGGCAAGGATTGTGAGTTCGGCCTGAAGTGGGAAAAGAATGCACTCGGTGAGGCCGAGAAAGCTTGGTACGTGTGCGAACACGCGGCTTGCATCATCTGGCACAACGAAATGGTCGAGGCTTCTAAGTCTGGCCGCTGGATCTGCGAGCATACCGGTATCTGGACCCGCGACGGCATGGACTGGTTTGGCGCTGACGATGAAATCATTCGCACACCGCGCTCGGTCAGCTTCAGCATCTGGGCGATCTACAGCACTTGGAGCACCTGGCTCAGCCTGGCCGAAGAGTGGCTGAAGATCAAAGGCGACGTCTCGAAGCTGATCACCTTCATCAACACAACGCGCGGCGAAACGTGGGACGACGACCAGGGCGAAAAGCTCGATCACGAAGTCCTTTACGGTCGCCGCGAAGTTTATCCGCAGGTACCGGCCCTCGGCCTGGTGCTCGTAGGCGGTATCGATACTCAAGACGACCGTTTCGAGGGCCGCGTCTGGGCGTTCGGTCCAGGCGAGGAAGCGTGGTTGGTTCATCGCTTCATTCTGATGGGCGACCCTGCCAGCGAGGAGCTTCGCCGCAAGGTGGGGCTTGAGCTGCACCGGCAGTTCACTCGCGTGGACGGCACCGTGATGAAGGTTGAGCGCTGGACGTGGGACGCCGGCGGCCACTACGCCGATGAGGTCTACGCCGAAAGCCGCAAGCATGGCGTGCACTGGGTGGTACCAATCCGTGGTGCGACCATCTATGGCAAGCCGATCGCGAATTTCCCGCGCACAAAGAACAAGGTTCACAAGGTCTACCTTACCGAGGTCGGAACCGACAACGCCAAAGAGCTGCTCTACAGCCGGATGGGGCTCCCCGTCGATACGGCTGCCTCTCAGGCGGGTGTGTCTCAGCCCGGGGTGGTTCACCTCCCGGCCAACGACGCGATCTGCGACGAATCGGAAGTGAAGCAACTCACCTCAGAAAAGAAAAAAGCAGCCATCTCTAAGGGCAAGCGCGTGATGCGCTGGGACAGCGGGGGCCGCCGAAACGAGGCGCTCGACTGCTTCGTGTATGCGCTCGCCGCGCTGCGCATCTGCCAGCAGCGTTTCGGGCTTGATCTCGATCTGCTGGTTGCTGCTGTCACTGGCGGCAATGAACCGGACGCTGAAGAACGGCCGCGCAAGAAATCAACCTTCTGGTAGCGAGACTTATGGCTTTCACAATCGAGCAGTACCAGGCCTTGCAGGCGGCCATCGCCGAGGGCGCGCTGTCTGTCCGCTACGCCGACAAAAGTGTCACCTACCGGTCGCTCGACGAGATGATCCGGATTCTAAAACTGATGGCCAACGAGCTTGGCCTGAACACAAACACTGACGGCGGCCGCCGTTTCACATCGTTCTCGAAAGGATTTTACCCATGAGCATGCTCGACAGCTTGTTCCCTGGGTACGCCGCGAAGCGCTCGGATGCGCGGCTGAAAAAGCTGCGAACCGAAATGACGATGGACTTGATCAAGCGTCGGTTCGAGGGTGCAGCCGGTGGACGCAGAAATGATAGATGGCGCGCCACCGGCGCCGATGCGAACGCAGAAAATGCACCGGCTCTTGCGAAGCTTCGCAACCGAGCACGCGACCAGCGCCGTAACAATCCGTTCGCTGAGCGAGCTATCACCGGCATCGCGGATAACGCCGTGGGCGCCGGCATCGTGCCGCTGCCACTGGCCAAGCGCGACCGTGACGGTCTGCGGTTGATGGACTTGTGGAAGTCATGGGCCGAAACCACCAGTTGCGATGCTGACGGGCTGGAGGATTTCTACGGTCTGCAGCACATGGTAATGGAAGCTGTCGCTGAAAGTGGCGAGTGCTTGATCCGTCGCCGGCGTCGATTCAGTTCGGACGGTCTTCCCGTCCCGGTTCAGCTTCAAGTTCTTGAGGCTGACTTTCTCGATGAAAACAAGGCTGCGACCATTGGCCTGAATGAGGTCATTCAGGGCGTTGAGTTCGATGCCCTTGGGCGCCGGGTGGCGTATTGGTTGTTCGATAGACACCCAGGCTCCAACGCTGCATGGGGCTCCCTGCAGTCCACGCGAGTGCCGGCGGAAGACGTCATTCATGTGTTTTTGCGCAAGCGCCCCGGACAAGCCAGGGGATACACCTGGCTGGCCCCGGTCATCCAGCGCATGAGTAGCTTCGACGAGATGGAAGATGCGGTCATGGAGCAGGCAAAGATCGCGGCATGCTTTGCAGCATTCGTCACCAAAGACCCTGAAACACATACAGGCGTGAAGAAGGGGCCTGCGCTGATTGATCGAATGGAGCCTGGGATTGTTCAGGAACTTTCGATGGGGGAGGCGGTGAGCTTCGGCACGCCTCCCACTTTCAATGGATACACAACGTACTCCTGGCAAGCGCTCCATGCGATCGCGGTCGGCCTTGGTGTCCCTTACGAGTTGCTGACCGGAGACCTCAAAGGAGTGAACTTCTCCAGCGGTCGCATGGGCTGGCTCAACTTTGCCCGCCGAGTAGACGTCTGGCAGTGGCGAATGCTGATCCCTCAGCTGTGCGACCAGGTCTGGCGCTGGTTCATGGAGGCCCAAGTCCTGTTGCCGGGCGGTGTGACCGACGACGTCAAGGCTTACTGGGTCCCCCCGCGCCGCGACATGGTCGACCCAAAGTCTGAAACCGAGAACGTCATCACGCGGGTGCGGAACGGGCTGACTACCTGGCCCGATGCTTTACGCGAACTCGGCATCACGGACCCGAAGCGCCACGCAGAGCAAATCAAGAAAGCCAACGAAATGATCGACGAGTACGGCCTGGTCCTAGATTGCGACCCGCGCCGCGTCGCGGCCGCTGGCTCACCAAGCCAGCCGCCACCAACCGAAGAGAAACCAGACGATGCCAACTCCGAATCAGGCGACGACCAACAAGACGCATGAAACGCCAATGCTCAGCCTGCGCGCCGCTGTGCGCGAAGGCTCGGTTGACGTCGAACAGCGCACCGTCGAACTCACCTGGACCACCGGCTCGAAAGGCCGGCGCTGGTCCTGGGACATCGGCAGCTATATGGAGGAGCTCGAGGTCAGCTCCAAGGCGCTACGTCTCGACCGGCTGAACAACGGTGCCCCTTTCCTGAATGCCCACAGTTCATACGAACTCTCCGATGTCATTGGTGTTGTGGAAAAGGCCTGGCTCGAAGGTGAAGAGGGCCGGGCGTTGGTTCGCTTTAGCCAGCGCGAGGATGTCGAGGGCATCTTCCGGGACGTGCAGGACGGGATCCTGCGGAACATAAGTGTCGGTTATGCGGTGCACCGCTACGAAGTAGTGGAAGAGGAGGACGACAAGCTGCCGACTTATCGCGCCGTCGACTGGGAGCCGCTGGAGTTGTCCTTGGTCCCAATCGGTTTTGACGATGGCGCCAAGATCCGAAGTGCCGAAACCGCCGCAAATTATAAGGGCCAACGTTTCAACACCATTTTTGAAGTTCGCGAGGTACAACAGCCTCTCGACCAACCGGCCGCCGTGGCCAACACCACCGAGGAAAACCCGATGACTGAAGAAGAAAAGCGCGCGGCCGAGGATCTGATCCGCCGGCAGGCGGAAGAGGCTGAGCGCAAACGCAGTCTTACCATTCGCCAAATGGCGAAGAAGGTTGGTCTGAGTGATGACGTCGCTGAAGACCTGGTCGCCCGTGGCGTCTCGATTGCTGATGCGAGTGCTGCTTTGATCGACAAAGTCGCCGAGCGCCAAGCCGGTAGCCAGACCGAATCGCGCAACAGCCAGCCAACCATTGTTGGTGGTTTGGACCAGACCGTGTTGACAGCCAAGCGCGAAGCAATGCAGAACGCATTGCTCAACCGTTGCAACCCGACCATCGCGCTGATTGAGGGGGCCCGCGAGTTCCGCGGCATGCGCTTACTCGATCTGGCCCGTGAATGCGTGGAGACTGTCGGCGGCAATGCTCGCGGCATGCTCCCCCAAGAAGTGGCGCGAGCGGCGCTCGGCTGTGACCGTACTGCCATGCGCGCGGCCGGCATGCAAACCACCAGTGATTTCCCAATCCTGCTCGGTGGTGGCGTCACCCGGACCCTTCGCGATGCATACGCCCAGGCTCCGCAGACTTGGCGGCCGTTGGGGCAACCGACCACCGTTCAGGATTTCCGTACCACCACCCGGGCTGCCCTGGGGGATATTGCCGCGCTGGAAGAAGTCAAAGAGCATGGCGAGTACAACTACGGCAAGCTCGAGGAAGAAGGCGCTCCAATCCGCGTCACCAAGTTCGGCAAGATCATTCCCATCACTTGGGAATCGGTCATCAACGACGACCTGGGCGCGCTCACCCGTATTCCTCGAGCGTATGGCCTGGCCGCAGCTGAGACCGAATCTAACCTGGTTTGGAATTTGATCCTCAGCAACCCGAACTTCACCGATGGCAATGCCATCTTTGTCGCTGCTCACGGCAACTTGGCTGGCAGTGGTGGAGCGATCAATACCACTACTCTGGGTGCAGCGCGCGCTGCAATGCGCAAGCAAAAATCCAAAGCTGGTGCGTTCCTCAACGTAGAGCCACGCTACCTGGTCGTTGGTCCTGATAAAGAACTGGAAGCCTTCCAGTTCACCAGTTCTCAGTATGTTCCTGCGAAAAATTCTGACATCAACGACGGTCGCAACACGTCGCTGATTGTGATCGTCGACGGCCGAATCACTGGCAACCAGTGGTACCTGTTCACCGAGGCCGGCCTCATTGATACGTTCGAATACGCCTACCTCGAAGGTGAGCCTGGCGTGTTCACCGAGACCCGCGAAGGCTTTGAAGTCGACGGCATGGAAATCAAGGCGCGTCTGGTCTTCGGTGCTGCCTGGATCGATTGGCGCGGGGCGTACAAAAACCCGGGCGCGTAACTCTCCAGTTCGACATGAACCCCAAAGGGCGCCACGTGGCGCCCTTCTTATTTTCCAGTTCCAGTCTCTGAAGGGGACCTTGCATGAAGACTTTCATCCAGAACGGCGACTGCCTGACCGTTCCAGCACCGGCGGGCGGCACCCTCTCGGGCGAGCTCTACAAAGTCGGTTCGATTATCGGAGTCGCGGCCACCACTGAAGTGGCTGGTGCACCGGTGGTGCTTAAGCTCGGCGGTGTGTTCGGCCTGAACAAAACCAGTGCTCAAGCTTGGGCAGTTGGTGACCTGCTGTTCATGAACACTACCACCCGCGCGCTGACTAACGTGTCCGCTACCGGCCTGGTGCTGGTGGGCGTAGCCACCGACGTGGCGGCCAATCCGAGCGCGACCGGTGCCTGCCGACTCAACGGCGTCTCTGCTCCGGCGCCTGTGTAAATGGGCTGGGCCTCAATGGCCCAGCGCATGCTCGGCGTTTCGATCCGTACCTTCAGTGAGCCGTCGGCGACCATCGATCCTGATGGCGCCGTGTACTGGCTGACCGATGGCGTTGCGCCTGGCGTGCCTCTGGCCCAAGCCGTGTTCGATACCGCTCACGTGTCCGTCGATCCCGAGACAGGCGCGCCGGTATCGAGCCAAAACCCAATTCTCGGCGTCCGTCTAATCGACCTGCCGAACAAGCCAACAAGCCGCGATCGCGTCCGCGCCCGCGGCGAGTTGTATGTGATCAGTGACGTACAGCCCGATGGTGTGGCCGGCGTGACGATCATCCTACGGAAAGCATAGCCATGGCCCACCCGCGCGAACTGATCCGCAAGCAGGCTGTTGCCGTGCTGCTGGGTGCCACCAACGCAGGTGCCAGCGTTTATGCCAGCCGCGTCAGGCCGCTGATCTCCAACGGATGGCAGAGCGAACTGCCCGCAATCATCGTCTACACGATGGACGAGTCCAGCGAGATCTTTAATCAGGCGCCCCGGGAGTACCGCCGCCGGGTGGAATTGGTGGTGGAGATCCACGCCGAGGGCAACGACTCGCTGGACGACACGTTGGACGCCTTGGCCAGGCAGGCCGAAAGGCTGCTGCTCATGGATGACACCCTAGGCGGCACGGCGAACGATCTGCAACTACAGCGTTCCCGCATGGTGTTGCTCGATCAGTCGGAGCAACTGACCGGCGCCTGCCGGCTCATCTTCGAGGCCGAGTACTTCGACCGCCACCCCGATGACCTTTTCAACCAGAGCTTGCCCGACCTGAACACGGTCACGACCGAGTACAGCCTGGACAACGCGCAACCCAATCCGGCGGATCGTGCCAAAACGATCATTGAGGACCTGAACCCATGACCACCCGAGTGCTGGTTAAACCCGTCGAGGGGCGCCTGGTGCGGATCCCCGGCACCTACGAGGCACTGCCCGCCGAGGGCAAGCCGCTGGAAGTCGACAGCTACTGGATCCGCAAGGAAGCAGCTGGTGATGTCGTGTTTGAAACTATACAGCCTGAAGTCCAGGCCCCAATCCCCAAAGGTGAGAAATAATGGCTATCGGATTCGACACCATTCCCGGGCCTGGATCGCTGCGCAAACCTGGCGTCTACAGCGAGATCGATAATAGTCAGGCCGTTCGCGGTCCGCAGTCGGTCACCTATCGCCGACTGCTGATTGGCCAGAAGCTGGTTGCCGGCCTCGCCGCGGCCAACACCCTGATTCGCATCACCAGCCCTGCGCAAGCTGATGCCCAGTTCGGCGCAGGGTCAATGCTCGCCGGCATGGTGCGGGCGGCCATGGCCATCGACACCTACACCGAGCTGCTGGTCATGCCACTGATCGACAACGCCGCTGGCGTTGCCGCGACCGGAACCATTGTCTTCACAGGCCCTGCCACAGCTTCCGGCACTGTCGAACTGATGATCGCTGGCCGCCGTGTCTCGGTGAGTGTGATCAGCGCTGATACCCCAACCGCCATCGGCGCTGCCGCAGCTGCCGCAATCAATGCCGCAGCTGATATGCCGGTCACCGCTGGCGCCGTAACGGGTACTGTCACGCTGACCAGCCGCCACAAAGGCGAGGCGGGCAACAGCCTGGATGCCCGGGTGAATTATTACGCGGGGCAGACACTGCCCGCTGGAGTGGGCGTCTCTTTTACTGCGTTTACCAATGGTGCTGGCAACCCTGTTCTGGGTCCTGCACTTGCCACGCTTGGTGATGAGTGGCTGCACACCTGGGCTGTGCCGTACTCCGATTCCGCGAGCCTGGCCAGCATCAAAACCGAGATGGCCAGTCGATTCGCCTGGAATCGCGAGATCGAAGCGCACGCGTTCGCCGCCGCCCGTGGCACGCAAGGGACGCTCGGCGCAATCGGCGACAGCCACAATAGCCAACACCTGACCATCATCATGGCCAACGATGAGCCGATGCCAGCTTACGAGAAAGCTGCTGAAACGATGGCCATCGCAGCCTATTACGCGGCGATTGATCCGGCTCGCCCGATCCAGAATCTGGCTTATGCCTGGTGTTTGCCGCCGGCGGCTGCCGATCGCTTCACCAACGAAGAGCGCAACTTGCTGCTGTTCGACGGCATCGCCACCAGCAAGGTCGCCAATGACGGCACCATGCTGGTCGAGCGGCTGATTACAACTTACAAAACCAACACCGCTGGGGCGTCCGACATCAGCTATCTGGACAGCGAAACGCTGTTCAACCTGATGTTCATTCGCCACGACTGGCGCGACTACATCTTGCGCAAGTACCCGCGTCACAAGCTGGCCGACAACGGCACCCGGTACGGCATCGGCCAAGCGGTCGTCACCCCGAACGTGATGAAGGCGGAAGCCATTGCCAAGTTCCGCGAGTGGGAGGAGCTGGGGTTGGTTGAGAACATCGACGACTTCAAGGCCAACCTGATCGCCGAGCGCAATGCCAGCGACCCAAACAGGCTCGACATGCTGCTGCCGCCGGACCTGGTTAACCAGCTGCGCATCGTCGCCAATAAAATTCAGTTCCGCCTGTAAGGCGGGCTTTAGGAGAACCATCAAATGGCTGGCAAACGCGTTGGCGGCATCATCAGCTTGAAGATCGACGGCGATATGTATTTCGCCAAGGGCGACTTCACCTACAACCTCGGTTTGCCGAAGAAGGAAGGCGTTGTCGGCTCCGATCGTGTCCACGGCTACAAGGAAGTCCCGCAGATCCCGTTCATCGAAGGTGAGGTCACCGACCGGCAAGAGATGAGCCTTGAGGCGCTGATGGGCATCAAGGATTCCACCATCACCCTGGAACTGGCGAACAGCAAAGTCATCGTGTTGCGCGAGGCATGGAACGCGGCCGAGGGCACTGGCAACACCGGTGAGGGGAATGTCCCTGTTCGATTCGAAGGCATGTCGGCCGAGGAGATCAAGTAAATGGCAAAGGAAAAAGTGGTACCGCTCAAGGAGCCGGTTCAATTCGGCAGTGATTTGGTTGCCGAAGTAACCATCACCCGAAAGCTGAAGTTCCTTCGCGGCTATTCATTGCGTGTGGCGTCGGATGGCAAAGGCAACGGATCGCTGGACCTGGACTTCTCCACGCTCATCGACCTCAGCGCCAAGCTCATCGGCCGTGCACCTGCATTCATTGATGAGATGGGTGAAGAGGATCAGGGGGTGCTGATCCAGGAAGCCCGTGATTTTTTGTTACAGCACCTGACGGATGGGAAGCCGGCATAACGGTTGTTACCAAGGTTATGGGTGTTCAGCCGTCCGAAGTCATGGACATGGACTTCGAGGATTTGAATTGGTGGCTTGAGCGGGCAGAGGAGTGGGTGTCATGGCAGAAAAAGGATACAACCTAAACGTCATCATCAAGGCCATTGACCGTGTAACTGCTCCACTGCGCGGCATCATGAGCAAAGTTCAGTCGGCCAGCGCGGGTATCGGCAAAGCATTTGATCGTGCTGGGCTGCCGATCTTCACGCAAAGTCTCAAGAACGTTGGCGGTGCCATTGGCGGCGTCGGCAGTGCGGTCGGTGAAAGTCGCGACAAGTTGCTGGGGTTGGGGGCCGCATTGGGGATAACCAGTGCGGCGATCGGCGTCTTTATCAATGGATACGCCGATGCGACAGGTGCGATTGGAGACACTGCCGAGCGTACCGGCATCAGTCGTGAGCGGTTTCAGGAACTGGGCTTTGCCGCCAAGCTCACCGGATCTTCATCCGAAGTTCTGGCAGGTGCGCTGCAAAAGATGAACCTCAACGTTGGCGCCGCAACCAAGGGTTCGAAAGAGCTCAAGGAAATGTTCGCTGGCCTGGGGATCAATATTCGGGACGCGGGCGGCAAGCTGAAAAGCACGGATGCGCTGTTCGACACGTTCGTCGATCGCATCTCGAAAATTAAGAACCCGTCGCTCCAGGCCCAGGCCGCAGTAAAGATCTTCGGCAAGAGCGCGACGGAACTCCTGCCGCTGCTCAAGGGGGGCAAGGCCGGCATTCAAGAAATGGCGGATGAAGCCAGGCGCTTGGGCGTCGTTATTTCTGATGATGCTGTGCGTGACGGCGAGGCCTTTGGCGACATCCTGGATACGCTCAAATCTGCCCTGGGAGGCGTAGGCAACATTATCGGTGCGGCTCTGGTTCCAGAGCTGAGCAGAATGTCGACCTTGCTGACCGAGACCATCGTCAAGTTCCGGCCTCAGATTGAAGCCTTTGCAACGAGCTTTGCCAAAAACCTTCCCGGCAACATAGAGAAGGTAACCGGATTTCTGGGGGACTTATACGACGGGATTCAACCCGTCATACAGGCCGTTGGCTGGTTGTCCGACACATTCGGCGGTGCCAATGTCGTGCTCGCCGCGGTGGGAGCGTACATCGGCACGGGTCTTGTAGTGAGCCTTTTCAATCTCGCTTTGGCCTTCAAGGGGGTGGGCGTTGCCATCGCAACGACGCCAGTGGGCTGGTTCCTGGCGGCCATCGCCGCGATTGCTGCAGCGGTCTACATCATCTACGACAGTTGGGACGAGATCGGTACCTGGTTCACAGACAAGTGGGACGCCGTCAAGGTCGCCTTCACGGACGGTATTGTGAACGGCCTGGTGAAAACCTGGCTTGAATTCAACCCGGTCACGCTGATGCTGGATGCTTTCAATGGTCTGGTGAAGTACCTGACGGGCTGGGATCTGGGTGCGATTTTGAGCACAAAGATGAAGGAGGCCGTCAGCTCCATGAAGGCAGCGCTTCCGGATTGGGCGGCGAAAATGCTCGGCATCGAGCTCTCGGCTTCGGATACGGCTGCGGACCCGACCCAGGCCTCTACCGATGGCGGTGACTCTGGATCGTCGCGCATGCTGCCTGAGTCCGAACAAGAGAGTCCGAGCAGGCCTCCACGCAACCCGCCTCCATTTGAACTCGATGTTCCGCCGCTCGCATCTGCTGCCAGCGATATCGGTCGGCGTGCCGCGCGAATTGGTGGCGAGGCAGCACGGGCCGCACCCGTAGATCCTCAAAAAGTCCTGGTAAGCGTCGACTTCAGCAACATTCCCCAAGGTACCAAGGTGAAAACCGAAGGGAGCCCAGGTGCGCAGTTCGACACGAACCTTGGCTTCTCTATGGCTTCGCCGACATAACCGGAGCTCCTCATGGGCTGGAGAGACAACTACCGCGCCGCGAGCTTTCGCGGCGTTTCCTTTTATGTGGAGTCCGCTGAAAGCAGTCATGGTCGTCGCCAGGCGGTGCACGAACACGCACAACGCGATGTCCCCTACACCGAGGATCTCGGCCGCAAGGCGCGGGAATTCTCAGTATCTGGGTATGTGATCGGCGAGGAGTATCAAACCCAGCGCGATGAGCTGATCAAGGCCTGTGAGCAAACAGGCCCGGGAGTTCTGGTTCACCCGTACCGCGGGGAGCTGACTGTGGTTTGTCGGGGCCTTGGCCTTAACGAAAGCACCAGCGCCGGCGGCATGTGCATGGTGACGCTGACCTTCATCGAGGCGGGCGAGGCTTCCTATCCTTCGGCAAAACTCGACTCCATCAATGCAATCAGTGCAAAGGGGAATGCGGTCACCGAAGCAGCAGAGGGAAGCTTTATTTCCAACTTCCTGACCAAGGGGTTCCCTGCATTTGTTGCTGAAGCTGCGGCGAGCAACCTCGCGGAACTCGGCGAGTTTTTGAGCTCACCAGGATTCAACCTGACGGGGGACCTTCAAGCCGCGTCGGACTTTTACCTGCAGGCCCGGGGGATTGCTGCCGACGCTTACAGCCTGGTGCAGCAACCCGCGCAGATGGTCAGTCGAATAGTCAGCGTTATCGGGTCGATTCGCTCGGCCTTTGGTGGGAATGCCTTCGGCGTGTTGACCAGCTTGTTTGATCGATCGCCATCTAGCTATTCCAGCAGCACTGCGACTGCGAGTCGAAAGCAACAGGCTTCGAATTTCTTGGCGTTGAATTCGTTGGTGCGCCAAGTCGCGATTGCGGAGGCCGCGAAGGCCGCCGTGGTGACGCAGACTCCCGTGATTTCAACCAGTTTCAGCTCTTCGGGATATACAGGGGCGGTCGGTGGAAGCGCGCTCGTATCGACAACACCAACCGTATACGACAGCTATCAGGAAGCCATCGTTGTCCGGGAAGCGCTGGTTGATCGCCTGGATGCAGAGAGCGAAACGACCGCGAGCGATTCGGTTTACATGGTGATTTCTGATCTTCGAACCAGTGTGGTTCAGGCTGTTCCAAGCCAGGAGCAGGACCTCCCGCGTCTTGTCCAATACGTCCCATCGGCGACATTGCCGTCGCTTCTGGTTGCATATCAGTTGTATGGCGATGCCGGGCGTGCCGATGAAATTGCCAAACGCAACAGTCCGCGTCACCCAGGCTTCCTGATTGGCGGAAAACAGCTCGAGGTATTGGCAGATGGATGATCTTGAGCTGCTGGTGAATGGCGTGAACTACGCAGGCTGGGAATCGATTGGCGTCACTCGCGCTATGGATGCGGCAGCGACCGCTTTTACTGTCACGCTTACCGAGCGGTGGGAGGGCGGTAACAGCCTCCCCGCTCAGGTCGAGCCCTGGCCGATCTTGCCGGGCGATGCGTGCGAGGTTCGTCTCGGTGGTGTGCCGATGGTTATCGGATACATCGACATCTTCCGACCTTCATTCAGTGCCGATGATCACAGCATCAATGTGCAGGGCCGCGATAAGGTCGAGGACCTGATCGATTGCAGTGCAGTTCACTCACCAGATGAGTGGAAAAATATTGACCTGCTCAGGTTTGCCCAGGCTCTGGCCAAGCCGTTCGGCGTAACGGTCGTGGCTGACGTTGATGTGGGAGCACCGTTTGCGGTGTGCAAGCTGCAGCAAGGCGAGACCGCATTCAAAGCGATTGAGCGATATGCCCGGCAGCGCCGCGTGTTGCTGATGCCCAATGGTGCAGGTGGGTTACTGATCACGAGAGCGGGTGCTCGCCGCGCGCAAGTGGCATTGGTTCAGGGCGAAAACATCAAGAGTGCCAGCGGCACGATCGACCACAGCCAGCGATTCAGCAACTACCTGGTCAAGGGGCAAGCCGGTTACAGCCTTGACAGCGATGGCGAGACGGAAGCGCACATCGAGGGTGCTGTTACAGACAGCGGGATCAAACGCTATCGGCCGATGCTGTTGGTTGCCGAAACTGGCGGGACCGCTGGCGGGCTCAAGGAGCGCGCGACCTGGGAGGCCAACAGCCGCATTGGAAAGTCGGCGGGGGCCAGCATCACCGTACAAGGCTGGCGCCAACGGCCGGGCGGGCCACTGTGGGAGCCAGGGCTTTTGGTCAACGTGCGATCGTCCTGGCTTCGCATGGATGGTGAAATGATCATTCGGCAAGTCACGTACGAACGTGGTGAAGGCGGGACCACGACGAAGCTGGACATCGTCAGTCCGCAAACCTTTGCACCAGAACCTCCCGACGGGAAGGCGGCCACGAAAGGGAAAGTTGCCAAACGCAATATATGGGCGGAAGCCATTGGCGAAGAGGAGCCACCGAAATGAGTGATGCGCTCCGGGAACTGGGCAATCGAATAATGATGATGTTCGGCCGCGGAGTGGTTCGCGGTGTGGACGATAGCGGCCCACGGCAGCGGGTGCAGGTCGAACTGCTCAAGGGTGAGTTGCGCGACGACGTAGAGCACATGCAGAACTACGGCTTCACCAGCCACCCGAAAGGAGGGGACGCGGCCGTGGCCTTTCTCGCCGGTAGCCGGGATCAGGGCATTGTCCTGGTGATCGACGACCGTCGGTACCGGATTGCTCTGCAGCCTGGTGAGGTCGCCATCTATGACGATCTCGGTAACAAGGTGGAGCTGCTGCGCGACATGGTGAAGGTCACAGCAGTACAGAAAATTCAAATAGACGCGCCCGCTGGTGAATTCAACATCGATGACTTTGAGATCAACGGTGCAAGCCTCAAACACAACGGCAAAAACATTGGCAGTACCCACGTGCACGGCGGGGTCCTCGTCGGCGGCGCGAATACAGAGGAGCCTGCCTGATGACCGATGCAGCAATGGTAATGACCGAGAACGGCGGCGATCTTGTGCTGGCGGGCTTCGACCTGGCGCGCGACGACGGGCTTGAGACCGCCGTGATCATCAGCCTGTTCACCGATCGCAGGGCAGTTGCTGAGCAGATCCCGGTGGAGCTTCCGCAGAACGACCTGCGTGGTTACTGGGGCGACATCAGTAGCGCCGTGCCGTCAGATCAAACCGGGTCGCTCTTGTGGCTTCTCGCCCGAGAAAAACAGCTTCCTGCAATCCTTGGTCGAGCCCAGCAGTACTGCCGGGATGCGTTGGCCTGGATGCTTGAGGACCTGGTTGCCACCCGGATCGAGGTGACTGCCGAGTTTGTTGCCCAGGGGTGGATGCTGATCCTCGTCGACATCTATCGGCCGTCCGGGTCACCGGTGCGCTATCGCTTCAATTATGAATGGGCGGCGCAAGCCGCGAAGAGGGCTAACTGATGCCATTTGCTCGACCAACATTGACCGAGCTGATCGACCGGATAATCACCGACATCAGCAGCCGGGTGACTGGCGTCGGCAGCGCGACGCTGCGCCGCTCTCTGCTCGGCATCCTTGGCCAGTCGTCTGCTGGTGCGGTTCACATGCTTTACGGGTACTTGGAGTGGGCGGCCAGGCAATCAATCATCGACACGGCCGAGGCGGAGTACCTGGATCGCTGGGCGGCCATATGGAAAGTGCCACGCAAGACTGCGGCCTTTGCTGTCGGTGAGGTCGCTTTTTCGGGAGCAGCTGGCTCGACGATCCTTGATGGGACGATTGTGCAGCGCCAGGACGGGGTCCAGTACAAGATACTGGGTGACGCTGTTTTTTCAGGCGGCCCCTTGATTGTTCCGGCTCAGGCGGTTGACTCCGGGGAGTCGGGCAACTTTGGTTCCGGCCAGCCGGTGTTCCTGTTGATGCCTATCGCAGGCGTCCAATCCACAGCGACCACTTCCACCGAGTTTGAAGGTGGTGCGGATGTCGAGTCGGATCCGCGACTGCTGGCCAGGCTACTTGCACGAATTCAGAAGCCACCGCACGGCGGTTCAGCTTCGGACTACGAACTATGGGCGCTGGAGGTTTCCGGCGTGACCAGGGCTTGGGTCTACCCCCTGCAATTGGGGCCAGGCACGGTGACGGTGTTGTTCGTCTGCGACGATGATGACGACATTATCCCCACGCCGGCAAAAGTTGCCGAGGTGCAGGCTTACATTGATGCACGTAGACCTGTGACAGCGGAGGTTTTCGTCGCGGCGCCGATTGACGAGCCTCTCAATATGTCGATCAAGCTTTCGCCAAACACTGTGGCCACCCAGGCAGCCGTGCGCGCCGAACTGGCGGACCTGATCGTTCGGGACTCGAAGCCAGGCGGAACAATTCTTATAAGTCGCTTGCGCGAGGCGGTCTCGCTGGCTGCTGGTGAGGCGGATAACGCAATTGTTGCGCCAACAGCCGACGTCACGCGAGCAACCGGGCACATGGCGACCCTCGGAACATTAACCTTCTCCAGCCTGTAGGAGGCTAAATGCCAACAGCTGCCGAATACAGGGAGCAGCTGAAAGCGCTGCTCCCGCCCGGGCAAGCATTCCCGCGCGACCCAGGCACATCGCTTCATGACCTGCTTGATGGGATGTCTCTGGAGTTGGCCCGGGTGGATGGCCGTGGGTCGGCATTACCGCTCGAGGCAAACCCAACCACGACCAACGAGCTGCTCGGCGACTGGGAGCGGGTTGCGGGTCTGCCGGATAAGTGCTCAGGCTCGCTCGAAGAGACCATGCAAGGTCGCCGCAACGCGCTGCTCAGCAAGCTTGAAAGCACTGGCGGTCAATCGGTTCAGTACTTCACTGACTTGGCTCAGTCACTGGGCTATTCAGTAGCGATAGATGAGTTCAGGCCATTCCGTGTCGGCTCTTCGGTTGCTGGAGAAGCGCTGACAAACGGGCTTTGGGCATTCGCCTGGTACATCCAGGCGCCGGAAGTCAGTCCTGTTGATTTCCGTGTCGGCCAGTCTGCCGTCGGCGAGCCGTTGAAGGCGTGGGGCAATGACACGCTCGAATGCAAAATTACGCAGTTCAAGCCAGCACATACCATACCGATCTTCGCTTACGGACATTACGACCCGCTTCTTGATGGCGAGTTGATAGATGTCCTGGGGCACTGGCATACCGAGTCCTGGACCGAAGCAGGTTAAAAACTTTCCAATTCCGAATGCCCACCGCCGAGTGGGCTTTTTTTCGTCCGGAGAAATTATGAGTGTCACATCGGATCTTGCTCGGCTGTCCTTAACGATTGACAGAGCCAACGAACTGCTGCTGTCTGACAAAATAAAAACTGTCGATGTTGGCGGCGGGGTTCAGCGCCCAACTAATGCCAAGGTGATGGCCGATTTTGCAACGCAATTGGGCGGCGCAATGCCTTATACGACCGTAGCCTTAGGGCTGGTCGGGACCGTTTCAGGTGCGCTATTTAGCGTCCTGTCATCCGAATCGGATGAGTACGTCATTATTTATGAAAACGTTGCCGGTGCGGCAGTGGAAAGGGATCGCTACCCAAACGCGACAGCCACCCAAAGGGCCAGCGAGCTGGCTGAAACTGCGTATGGTTTGGCCTACCCTCAATCCTTGGATGAGGATTATCCATGGGCGATCCTCGATCAGTACTTCAAAGCCATTCTCGCGATCAAGAAAAACGGCGCTGTGCATGCTGTCTTAGACAGGCTACCCGGGCTTGACCTACTGGGCGAGTATGTGTGGGCCATTACTGATACCAATGGCGTGGTGCTGCTTGGCATAAAATGGTCCGGTGAGGTTGTCATCTATGGCCTGAGTACTGGCGCGGTCAGTGCTTTTGCGGATGGGCCTATCGGCGGACAGGATATCTGGGTACTTGTCGACGGAGTGCCGTACCAAGTCACCTCCAGCGGTGACAATTTTTCTCCGCAAGTGTCCGGTGATCGTCTCAGTTATATCCGTCGCAACGGCCCCATTTCTTCGGTGAGCGTTGATGTGCCGCTGGCGGGTAGCGTGGCTACGTTTGTCACCACCCTCTTGCATATCGTCAGTTCAGGCCAGTCGCTGTCGATGGGTGCAACTGCCACGGCCACGACACTGCAGCCGCCTGCAGCCAATCGCCTGCTGACCCTTCAGGATGGGGTTCGCCTGACTAACCAGGACGACACGCTCACGGCGGAGATGGTGGCGCCGTTTAAGCCCCTGGTGACCAAAACCACTGAACTACCGGCAGTCCAGCTGTCTGCGCAGCTGAATCGATATCGCGGCATACCGAGCAACGCCGGACTGTTAACCAGTTGCCACGGACGTAGCGGGTATGCGATTGCCGCGCTGGGCAAGGGCACGTTGCCATATACCAACTCGATCACCGCGGTGACCAACGCCAAGGCCGAGGCAACTCGCCTTGGACTGAATTACCGAGTCCCATTTGTTGACTGGGTCCAGGGCGAGAACGACGCAAACCGAGCCGCTGGCGTCTACCTGGCAGCGCTTCTCCAGTTGCAGGCCGATTACGATACGGACATTCGCAGTATCGGCGGACAGTCACAGACGGTGCCTCTGCTGCTCGATCAGATCAGTAACTGGACGATGTACAGCACACCGACCAGTTTCGTACCGCTTGAGCAGCTGCAGGCGGCGCTTACTTACCCAAGCCGCTTCTATTGCGCCGGGCCGAAGTACTGGTTGCAGACCAATACCGATGGTATTCACCTGACAGCAGAGAACTCGATGCGTCTCGGCGCCATGCATGCTCGTGCCGCCCAGGCAATCATCGCTGGAGCATCCTGGAAGCCAACTCATGTGGTGTCCGCCTCAAGATCTGGCACCGTGGTGACGCTTCGTTTCCATACCCCGTCCGGCCCGCTCGTCATTGACACTGTAGGCGTATCGGACCCTGGCAACCTCGGCATTCGCTATGTCGACGATTCGGGCGTTGCGACCATCCAAGGCGTTCGGCTCTTGGGCAACAACACTGTTGAGGTCACGCTGAGTGCGGTGCCGTCTGGCGCCAATCCATTTATTGGCATTGCTGACATCGGGACCGTGGGCGGTGCTGGCGGCCCGGTTACCGGTCCTCGCGCTTGCTTGCGAGATAGCAGTCCTGATCTCGATGCCTACGGGCAGCCTGTATACAACTGGGCTTGCCACCAGCGTATCAACGTACAAGCCGCGTAATCCAACCAATTAAGGAAATGAACATGGCAGGACAGATGATTGTTCTCCCCGGCGTAACGGCTGCTGCCGGTGCCGGGGCTCCTCGCGTCAACATGAACACCCCGGACACCATTGCAGCGAAGATCGCTACCCTCAAGCATGCGCTCGGCGCGCGATCGCTCTCCGCAGCGTCTGGCGGCGGGGTAGTGGGTCGCTGCCGAGTGACGGGCGTCTCACTAGTCCCGAAAGGTAGCGCGGCGGTTAACTTGGCAGTGGCAGAGATTGCTGGACGCTTGGGTCTGGGCATCAATGGAAGCGGATCTGCCGGCCTTGCGCTCCCAGCTGGTAGCCTGACCAGTTCGTTCACGTTCGTCACGGCGGTAAACCTGAACGCCACGGACGCGGCCGGGACTTACCCAATTAACTTTCTGTCTGGGTTCGACCCGTCTGACGTGTATATCAGTGGGCTGTTGAGGGCCTATGGTGCCGCTTCCTCTGTGTTCCCAGGCAAGATGGGTAGCAATACAGGGACCACCGGTACTTGGGCATTCCCCACATCACCGTCGGCGGGCTGGGCGATCGTGGTTGTTGACTACAACAACGCCACCCGCGTCATGTCTGTTTCTATTAACCAGGCATCCAGCTTCACCGCCGCGACTATGCCGGCCAACTATGCGCCGGCGGCAGGCTCGTATGTCGAGGTCGGCTACCACATCGATGCTTCGAGCATTCGGAACTCGAAGTTGGGTGACCTTTACACCTTCAGCGACTCGTTACTGAAGACTGACCTAGGTAAGACCCAGTTGGCAGAGCTGGTCGCGGCACTGAAGACTTATTACGCGATCGCCTGAATGTAACGAAATCAGCACGCAGCCGCCTTGAGCGGTTTTTTTGTGCCCGAAGTTTGTGTTTTCGGGGGCGCATTCAATTTCTCAGCCCTGGGCAAACCTGCCTCAGGCGCTTTCAAACCCACGGGGTATTCACATGCATCGGATCGACGGCCCAGGCGCCACGGTAGATGGACTGTTCACCGAAGGTAACCCGGCTGCGGGCGTGCCGGCGACAGTGGTTACGGCCGCCTGGATGAATGACATTCAGGAGGAGCTGCTCACTGTCCTATCCTCAGGCGGTGTCGTTCCCGTAAAGGGCGTCCAGGATCAGCTTTTGAGAGCCATCCGGACAGTGTCCACTGGCGCCGTAGGAACCGCCACGAATCTGAAAATGACCGTTCCCACTGCATCTGCGAGTGCGACCATCACTGCGGATCAAGTCGTCGTTGGCGCCAGTCTGGGCGGGCAGGCCTATCGCCTGTCGTCTTACAGCAAGACCATCAACCTGGCCACGACTGGCCCGGGCGGGATGGACGCTGGCACAGCGCCGGCTAATGGGTATGTTGCGCTCTATGCGATCTATAACCCTGCCACTGGCGCGAGCAATATTCTGGCGACCAATGCTACCTTGGCAATAATGCCGCCGGTATATGGGGCCGCGCCATACCCAGCGGGTTATACCGCGTCCGCATTGTTGGCAGTTGTCCCGACTAATGGGAGCCTTCAGTTCAAAACCTGTGTTGTAAAAGATAGAACGGTTTATACAGTTCTGAATACAGCATCTACTGGTAATTCTAACGTATCATTGGCGCCAATCTCCCTTGCTTCTTGTGTTCCGCCGAACGCGAAAGAAGTTTTTGGTGAGATGCAGCTTGCAATCAGCTCGGCTGCCAGCATAACAATGACCATTGTTGCTGATTCTACGTTGGTAGGGCAGCAAAACATCTCTTGTGTTTCTGGTTCTGCTGGCGGCGGCGTTACTGTGAACTATGCAAACGTCGTATTGACTGTGCCGCAGACTATCAGCATGGTCACGAATACATCTGGCGCTGCTCATTCGTGGACTGTGTATGTAACGGGGTATAAAATATGATTTATGTTCAACTGGATAGCAATGACAAGGTTGTCGCGATGTTTTCGGCTCCTCAGGATCCCGAATATTGGCCAGGGATTGTCGAAGTTGAGGAGGATGATCCGCGATATAAAGCATTCTTAAATCCACCACGCGATCTGCTCGCTGACCAGTTGGTTGCCCTTCAGAGCCGAACGCAATTATCTATGGCTCAAAAACTTGCCCTGGGCGATCGGGTCGGCACATTGAACGATGCAATTGAGCTGGAGATTGCTACGCCCGCCGAAGAGGCAGAACTTGTCACCCGATCATTGCAATTGAAAATGTGGAAAACATATGGTGTTTTGCTCGGTCGCGTTACGAGCCATGAAGGTTGGCCTGCGCTTGTTGAGTGGCCACTTCAGCCAGCTGACGGGATTGACCTAGCTAACTCGGAATTCGTACCAAACTAAGTTCGGAAGAATACTGGAGGAAAGAATGCTGATCACGGCTCAAAAATTACTGCAGGTACTCCCAAACGCCGGCCAACAAGCCGGCGTTTTTGCGTCTGCGCTGAATCTCGCCATGGAGCGGTTCGAGATCAACACCCGCTTACGCATGGCGGCGTTCATCGCCCAGGTTGGTCATGAGTCCGGTCAGTTCCGGTACGTGAAGGAGTTGGGCGGCGACCAGTACCTGAGCAAGTACGATACCGGCACGCTGGCTAAGCGCCTGGGGAATACGCCGGAAGCTGACGGTGACGGCCAGAAATACCGCGGGCGCGGCCTCATCCAGATCACCGGGTACGACAACTACCTGGCGTGCAGCAAGGCGCTGTTCGGCGACGCTCGCTTGCTGCGCACCCCTGAACTGCTGGAGCAGGCCGAGTGGGCTGCGAAGTCGGCGGCGTGGTTCTGGAGTTCGCGGAACCTTAATGCCCTGGCTGATGCTGGTGAGTTCAGCGCGATCACCCGGCGCATAAATGGCGGCTTAAACGGCTTAGCCGAGCGCCGTACCTTCTACAACACCGCGCTGAAGGTGCTGGCATGACCACTATCTGGCTGCGGATCCTTCCTTACATTACTGCGCTGGCGTTGGTAGTCGGCGCGCTGTTCGGGGCCTATCACCGCGGCGTAACGGTTACGGAGGCAAAGTGGCAGGGCGAGTGGAATGCCCGCGACACCCGTGACGCAGTCGCCAATGCGCGAAACGAAGCTACCGAGCGCACAAAAGAACAGGCCTACCAACACTCAATCGATAAGGCGGTTCAAGATGGCCAACAGATCATTGACCAAGTTACAGCTGATGCTGCTGCCGATCGCGCTTCTTCTCACGGGCTGCGCGGGACAGTCGACGACCTTACCCGTCGACTCGCAGCCAGTGAAGCCAGCGGCCATTCCTGCGCTGCCTCCGCAAGCAAGACAGCTGCCCGCTACGCCACTGTGCTTGCCGACGTGCTCAAGCGCGCTGACCAGCGAGCGGGCGACCTGGCTGCAGCTGCTGACCAAGCCCGCTCTCGAGGATTGATCTGCGAAGAGGCGTATGACGGGTTGAGGGCGGCGCCTTAATCCCTTCACCGCATCGGCCTACGCGCTTTGGGCAACCCTGCTACTGATCCGGCTCCGTTTAATCCACGTCATTGAAGGCTTCTCAATAAAGACATGTATTAGAAGTGATGCCAAGTACGCGCAAACTGTAGCTGTCGCTATCGAGGCATATGTGCCGAATCCGTGATCTACTAGCACGTACATAATTGCGTACCCAAACAATGCGTGAACTACATAAAGTGGATAGCTGATGTCGGAAAAGTGAGAGAGTACCTTGTTTTCTTTGATGCTATTTCGAAACAGGAAGCAGATGTAAAATACGACCATCGCAAGAATATAGCCGATTATCCACTGTATTATATAGGTTGCGGGTTCGGCCACTCCCAACCAAAGAGCTAGAATTAATGCAAATACAGTAGTCTGTAGGCCCCAGAATTCCTTTATGGCTATTTTTTTGTTTAATAGCGAGTAATAGGCTGTCCCTAGCAGAAGCAATAACCCCGCTGCAACCTGAACACCCATAAGGTAGCCTTGGGTCTTAAATGTTAAGGTCGATGCGGCCGCTATAGCCAATGCTGTCGCAATGTATTTTTTTATGTCGAACTCTAAAACTTTTGCTCCAAATACGCACATTACCAAGTAGAAGTAAATTTCAACTTCCAGAGTCCAACTGATTCCGTCAATTCTATCTACTCCCAAAGGAGCACGCGTAATCACGCCAAAGTGCGCGAGCATATCCCCGATGGAAAACATGAAGGGCCTGTCTGTGTAATATGAAAGGCCATATAGGGAAAGCATTACAATGCAAAATCCAGCTATGTAAACTGGATAAATGCGGATGGCGCGCCGATATAAAAAGCCAAGCTTGGTGTCACTCCTCAATGAAAACGGAATCACAAGTCCACTTACGATAAAAAATACGCCTACTCCGAACTGTCCAAAAACAATGCAGTAATCAGAAAGTACCGATAGTGGAAATTCTAAGCTAGGAAAGTTCTCTAGCTTAGGCACTTTCATTAGGTCGGAAATTCCAGGATGCATTACCCAGAAAATCCCAATGTAGTGGGATACCAGCACGGCTATCGCGCCAACACCTCGAAGGATGTTGGCAAAAACAATTCTTTCGGTCGTCATGTACATTTCCGACATGGGAGAAGATCGGCGCCAAGATTACCATTTGCCGCTTGTTCGGTCGCGGATTCGGATGGACGAAGGGATCCTGACGATCGCCACGTTTCCTTCAAGGCTGTGCCTGTTTGCCCGCTTGCAACTGGCGAATGATCCGTTCTTTTTGATCCAGGACCAATGTCAGGGTCCGGATCTGGGCAAGTTGCTCGGTGGTCTCTGCTTCCAGGTTTGCCATCCACGTCCGCTTCTTTTGGAGTTCGGTCGACAGCTGGTCGTTCATTTCCACCAAGGTGGAAATATTTTCCTTTGCCGCCTGCAGCTGACGTTTTAGATCCTGGACGTCTTCCTCGAGCATGCTTGCGTAATGCTTGACGGTTTCGAGCCTGGTCGGGCTGCCGAGCCATTCGCTGGTGTCTTCGATTTCGTAGGGATCCACGGTCGCGCCTTACACATACTGTTTGGATATACAGTAATTGAGTTGCGACGTGATGGCGAATGCTGGCGACGGAATGCCAAGCCGATCACTCCGGAGTCATCATCACCGCGAGCGTCATTTTGATGAACTCCTCATTCTTGTCGATGGTGTCCAGGGCGCCGCGGACGTTATCGGCAACGTCGGCCGCGCCGTGTTGTTCGACCCAATTGGACAGTTCCATGATGGCGGCTTCCAGGGCGAGCTGGTTTTCGTTGATTTTGAAGAGCAGGGAAGGGAGTAGGTCAGAATTTGGCATCGCGAAATCTCCGTGAAAATTTCAGCGTAGCAGCCTCTTGAAAAAAGCGACGAGCGGTAGACAGGACGCCTGAGAAGGGAGTGAAGCTTGTACCAATTTTTGTACCAATGACCGTGTAAAGCAGGTCAAATCCGGGTATGCCAGAGTAGGCAAGTGCCCGGATTCATTGACTATTGTTACTTTGCCTTACCCCTTTAGAATCGCGGTGTAATTCTGGCGGTGCTGAGGGGCCGCTCAAAAGCTCACGACCCCCAGCGAGCTGACGCTATTTTTGCCAGTTATCTATCAGCCACTTAAGAACGGCGTCCCTATTCTGCACGGTTCCAGGCAGCTTGGTCTTGATCAATTTCTCAGCGTGGAGAGCTTGTTCTTTGGATTTGCAGATGCTGTTCAGAAAGTACAGCACCTCATAGCCTTCGTCCCGATCGACTTTGTCACGGTCGAGCTTCCCCGTGTAATTAGGGTTGTCCCCTTCATCGGCCTTCCATGTGTATTTGTAGGCCAAATCACCTTTCGTGATTACAGACATGTTCTCTCCTTGTTGAGGCGTTCAGAGGATTCCGCGCCCTGCCAAGGTTGATATTAACGCACCGGGATTTGCAATAGCTTTTTGGCATCACACCGTGACAGGCTGCGCAAAACCTCCTCTGGAGGCCGCGTGTTTCCGTTTGCATAAGCACAAAAAAGCGGATGTTTTGCCACCATTGGAAAGCCCTGTTATCCTTGTAAAACAAGTGCTTAGGTGGGTACAGTCCCCAGCATGGGGTGCTAGGGGTCGAGTGTTCGAATCACTCCGTCCCGACCATATAATTCAAGGGGTTGCGAGATTTTATCTCGCGACCCTTTTTTATTTTTAGTCGTTTTTACTCCTACAAAACCACTGGCTCTGGGTGGAATTCTCAGCGGATCCCAAGGTCGTAACTTGCTCATTCCTGCCGCATATTGCCGGCATCATCGATCGGAAAAATTCGTTCAGGTTGTTCAATGCTGTTTTGCCACTCTTATCCGTATAAGTATTTGCATGAGGATGAAAGCTGCAATGGGGGCCATTCCGATCACTGCTGATCTGGGAGACAGGTCCATGCCCAGTAAATGCATTCCCGAGAAGAGCATTATCAAAAGGTTCAACACGTAGTAGGTGATGGCGATGATCGAAAGTCCTTCCACTGCTCGCTGAATCTTGATCTGTGCATCAGCTCGAATATTCAGGCTTTTCAAGATTTCGGCATTCTGCTCTTCCATTTCCACCTGAACGCGCGCCTGCAGAAGGTCGCCCAGATTGGCCACGCTCTTGGCCAAAACGTCGAGTCGTTGTTCCGTCACGGCGCAGTATCTTACCGTCGGCTTGAAGCGCCGTTCGATGAAGATACCCAGGCGTTGGCAGTCACCTGCGCGGTCCTCGCGCAGTTCTGCCAGCCGTTCGAAAACAAGTTGCGCGTAGGCTTGCGTGGCGCTGAAGCGGTGACGGTACTTGGCCGAGAGGCTGACGACTTTTGCCGACAACGCTGCAATTTCTGTCAGCAGTGCTTTTGCATTGCTCGCACCTGGAGCAGCATTTCGCTCCGACAGGTCGGCTAGCGTTCTATCGAAAGCATTGAGTTGCGAACTCAATTGCTTTGCGGCTGGAAGCGATAGCGAGGCCATCATGCGATAGGTTTCAATCTCGAGTAGTCGGCGAATCATTCGCCCCTGTCGGTAGGCATTGAGGTGATGGTTGACAAACAGAAACCGGTTCTCGCCGCATTCGCTTAACCGGAAGTCGCTCCATACCGACGCATCGCCACCACCAATGGAGGATCCGCACGGGTCCTTGAACCCGTATTGCGCGTGATCTCCGGCAAAGGCGCTCTGGTTACGCACCACAATTTGCACGCGGTTGATCAGCAACTGGGTGAAAGGGCTGATTTTCGCGGCCAAGGCATCAGGCAATGAAATCCATTGCGGGCTATCCGTGGAAGCGGTGACTACATAAGTGAGGGTAAAGAATTCGGCATGTCGCTCCCATTTCAGCCAGTGCCCATCAAGCCTGATGATGCCTTGGGGTAGGTCATCATCAACCGGCTCGGTATAGAGACTGTTGAGCAGTGACTGGCGATCGCATTCACTACCTATGATGGCCAGGTGAAAAACATGGGCCGGCTCGCTGAAGTACAGGGAAGGGCGGGCGTGCAGTTCATTGTGAAGCGCATGTCGTAGCGGGTGCATGGTGCCTATGCCTTGAGCGCTGAGTCTTTGCCGCAGGTGATGATGCCCAGAACAAAGTGGGTGAGGGCATCGGTGAGTTTTTGCTCCGGGACTTCAATGCTTTGCCAGAGGGACTGTCCGTAGAGCATGCCGATAACGGCCTCGGTGATCAGGCCTGTACGGTCACTGATGCAGCCGGTTTCGCCGCACTCCGCGGAAATGATGGCTTTCAACAAAGCGGCGTAACTGCTCTTGAGCTGGTTGATTTCCTGTTGTTGTTCATCGGTCAGATTGACGAACTCACGGGTTACCAATAACAGCCGGTGCTTCTCGGCCAGGTTGAAAACCACAAATGCATGCACAAAGCGCTGAAGACGGTCGCGATGAGTCCGGGCGCCGCGCATTCGGCGCTTGGTATCGGCCAGCAGGTCAGATACCGCGCCTTCGATCAGCTCGAACAACAGGCACTGTTTGTTCTCGATATGGTTGTACAGCGAGCCGGCATGCAGCCCCAGCTGTCCTGCCAGGTCGCGCAGGCCGATGGCCTGGTAGCCACGAGTCGCAAAGAGTTCCAGCGCCACATCCAGTAGGCGGTCGCGGGCACTGTTGGGTACAGGTTTCGAGGAGATGGTGGCCGCAAGCATTGTGCTGTCCTGTGTGCTTCATCTGGTTATTTGCCGACCATTGTCGGACAAATTCGGTTTGACCAAATGTAAGACAACAGGCATCTTACGTAAAGACTAATCGCGGAGGTGTTTTATGGATGGGCAAACGGTCGTAATCGTCGGTGGCGCTTCGGGTCTGGGGTTGGAAACGGCCAAGCTGATGCGTAAGCGCGGAGCAGGAAAAATCGGCATCATCGATAGAAATGAGCAGTTGATGGCAGCGGCTGCGGAGATTTTGCGTGCCGATGGTTGCGAGGTTGCCACGGCGGTGGGTGACATCTCACGCCAGGAGTCCGCCCATGGTGCTTTCCAGCAGATCGTCGATGCGCTGGGGCGCGTGGATTGCCTGGTCAACAGCGCCGCGATCTATCCGCGCAAAGATATTTTCGAGATCACCGACGAAGAATGGGACCTGGAAAATGCGGTCAACATCAAAGGCACCTACCACATGATGGTGGCTGCGGTGAAACACATGCAGGCCTATGTGGCGGAGCCCGCCGTGACCGGTCGTATCGTCAACGTTACCTCGGTTGATGCCTTCAAGGCCCATCCGCAGAACGCCCACTACGCCGCGACCAAGGCCGCCGTGGTCAGCCTGACCAAATCCTTTGCCCACGCCTGCGCCAAGGACCAGATTCTGGTCAATTCCGTAGCGCCGGCGGGCTTTGCCACCGAACGCGCCAAGCAGTTGGGCTTTCTTGGTGAGCTGGCTGCAGCGAACCCGTTGGGGCGCGCCGCCGAGCCTGCCGAGATTGCCGAGTGGATCGTCATGATGGGCAGCAGCCGTAACAGCTACGCCACCGGTGAAAATGTGATCGTCAGCGGGGGATACATCTATGCCTGATAAAGTGTCGGTACCGGCGATCTATCGTCGGGCGCTGGTAACGGGCGCCACCAGCGGTATCGGCAAGGCCGTGGTATTGGCATTGCGTGATGCCGGATTGCAGGTGATTGCGGTCGGGCGTAGTCCCGAGGCGCTGGACGAGTTGCGCGCCGAGCCGGGCGTGACGGTCGTGGAAGCCGATGTGCGTCAGATTGAGGCGTTCAGCGAAATCCTCGTGCGTTACCCGGTGGATGTGCTGGTCAACAATGCCGGGGTGCTCTCGACGCGCTCGTCTTTCCAGGAGATGGATCCGGCTGAAATCGACAACATGTTCGATATCAATCTCAAGGCGCCTTTGCATCTGACACGCAAGGCATTGCCGGGAATGATCGAGCGTGGCTTTGGCCATCTGTTCTTTATTGGTTCCAGCGCCGGCAGGGCGGCGCATCCTGGAGCGGCAGTGTATGGCGCGTCCAAGGCGGGGATCAGTTTGTTCTGCGATGCCTTGCGCTGCGACTTGCTCGGCAGCGGAGTGCGGGTGACGGAAATTGCCCCCGGACGGGTCCAGACTCAACTGTACAAAAACGCCATGGGTATGCAGGCCGCAGGCGCTGAATTGTACGAAGGTTATGAGTCGATTATGCCGGAAGATATTGCGACGTTGCTGCTGGCAGCATTGAGCTTGCCACAACAAGTGGATGTGTCGCGTCTGGAGGTGTTCCCGACCGCGCAAGCGGTGGGCGGGGCACGCATGGTCAAGACGAAGGGTTGATGATAAGGGCCGGGATTTTGTTGATCCCGGTCGACGCTTTTACGAGTGTCTGGAGAAGCAGAATGCCGTGTGACAATGCTTGACTACCTGTAAGACAACATATAACTTACATTTCAAGCGGGCTTGATTGCCTCTTGTCATGAAACCGGGAATTTCAGGGGATACGACGATGACTGCTACTTCATGCCGGGTCGGCGTGGACATAGGTGGGACCTTTACCGATATCGCGCTGGACGTAGGCGGGGTATTGCATTCAACCAAAATTCTTACCGACTATGAGCTGCCAGAGCGCGCCATTCTCACCGGTGTGAAAAGTGTCATCGAGGCCGCCGGCCTGAAGCTGTCCGACATTGATCAACTGATCCACGGCACCACCCTGGCCACCAACGCATTGATCGAGCGACGCGGGGCCAGGACTGCATTCATCACCACCGAAGGTTTTCGTGACACGCTGGAAATGCGCACCGAAAACCGCTTCGAACAGTACGACATCAACATCACCTTGCCGCCGCCGCTGATCGAGCGCGAGCACCGCTACACCCTGCGCGAGCGTCTGGATGTACACGGTGATGTGTTGATCGCCCCAGAGCAGGCTGATATCGATGCACTGGTTGAGCGGGTGGCCGAGGGTAATTACGAAAGCATCGCGGTTGGCCTGATTCACAGCTACGTCAATGGCGCCCACGAACGTCTGCTGCGCGACGCTTTGCAGCGCCGCCTGCCGAAGGTGTCGGTCTCGATCTCCAGCGAAGTTTCGCCGCAGATGCGCGAGTTCGAACGCTTCAATACCGTGTGTGCCAACGCCTATGTGAAGCCGCTGATCAAGTCCTATCTCGATCGCCTGGTGGTGACGCTCAAAGAGTCCGGCGCCAATTGTCCGGTGTTCATGATCCACTCCGGTGGCGGGATCATCTCGGTACAGAGCGCCGCGGAATTTCCCGTACGCCTGGTCGAGTCCGGCCCGGCCGGTGGTGCAATTTTCGCTGCTGACATCGCGCGCAAGTATTCGCTGGATTCGGTGGTTTCGTTCGACATGGGCGGTACCACGGCAAAAATCTGCCTGATCGAAAACCAGGTGCCGAAAACCGCCAAGACCTTTGAAGTGGCGCGTACCTACCGCTTCAAGAAGGGCAGTGGCATGCCGATCTCGATCCCAGTGGTGGAGATGGTCGAAATCGGAGCCGGTGGCGGCTCAATCGCCAGCATCGACAGCATGCGTCAGATTCGGGTAGGGCCGCACAGTGCCGGCTCCGAACCGGGGCCTGCCTGCTACGGTCGCGGTGGGCTGGAACCGACCATCACCGATGCCAACCTGTTGCTGGGTCGTCTCGACCCTGACAATTTCGCTGGCGGTGCCATGCGCCTGTCCCTCGACAACGCTGCTTCAGCTACCGCCCGCGTCATCGGTGCGCCGCTGAGCATGGAGGCGGTCACTGCTGCCTATGGTGTCTGTGAAGTGGTCGATGAAAACATGGCCAACGCCGGCCGTGTGCATGCGGTAGAAAGCGGCAAGGACATCGCCGAGTACACCATGATCACCTTTGGTGGCGGTGGCCCACTGCACGCCGCGCGGCTGTGCGAAAAAATGGGCGTGTCGCGCTTCCTGGTGCCAGCGGGTGCAGGTGTCGGTTCGGCGATCGGGTTCCTGCGCGCGCCATTCGGCTACGAGGCAGTACGCAGTGCCTTTGTGCGCCTGTCGGAGTTCGACGCGCCACAGGTCAATGCCTTGATCGATGACATGAAGGCCGAGTCCATCGGCTTCCTGCGCCAGGGCATGCCTGAAGGCGAGCCAGAACTGGAGTGCACCGCGTTCATGCGCTATGTCGGCCAGGGTTGGGAAATTCCGGTGGCTCTGCCATTCAAGCCCTTCAGCAACAGCGACACCGCGCAATTCAAGGCGCTGTTCGAAGCGGCCTACACCCAGTTCTTCGGGCGTCCGATCGAGGGGCCGGATGTCGAGATCGTCAGCTGGTCGGTCAAAGCCAGTTCGCCACTGCTGCCGGTGCAACCGGTCGAGCAGATCAGCGCTTCGCACCGCGCCCACGAAGTGTCGCGCCGTGAGGTCTTCGACGTGGTCAGCGGTGGTTTCGTCGACGCCGGCATCTTCCAGCGCGAGGAGCTGCAACCGGGTGCCCGCATCGATGGTCCGGCCATCATCGCCGAGCGCGAAACATCGACCTTCGTGTCGTCCTCCTTTACCGCCACCGTTCAGCCTGACGGCTGCCTGCTGGTTGTCCGGCGCTAAGCCTCACTTGCATAGAAGGCGATTTTCCCATGAGCGATACCTTGATCGATATTCAAATGCAGGTGATGTGGAATCGCCTGATTTCGGTGGTTGAAGAACAGGCCCTGACCCTGATCCGTACCGCGTTCTCCACCAGTGTGCGTGAAGCCGGCGACCTGTCTGCCGGAGTCTTCGACCGCGCTGGCAACATGCTTGCCCAGGCGGTCACCGGTACGCCGGGGCACGTCAACACCATGGCCGAGGCGGTGGCGCATTTCATCAATGAAATCGGCCTGGACAACATCTTCGAAGGCGATGTCTACGTGACCAACGACCCTTGGAAGGGCACCGGTCACCTGCACGACATCACCATCGTTTCGCCCTCTTTCTACAAGGGCAAACTGATCGGCTATTTCGCCAGTACCGCCCACGTGGTGGACATTGGCGGTCGCGGTTTCGGCCCGGACGCCCGTGAGGTCTACGAAGAAGGCCTGTTCATCCCGATCATGAAGCTGTTCGAGCGTGGCAAGGTCAACCGCGACCTGATCAACATCCTGCGCAACAACGTGCGCGAGAACGATCGGGTGGTCGGTGACTTCTACGCGCTGTCGGCCTGCAACGAGACGGGTCACAAGCGCCTGCTGAGCATGCTCGAAGAGTTCCGCCTGGAAGACCTGGAGCACATCGGCGGTTTCATTCTGGAGCACAGTCGCCGCGCGACGCTGGAGTGCTTCAAGTCGCTTCCGCACGGCACTTACCAGAACAGCATGACCCTGGATGGCTACGACGTTCCAGTGACCCTGTCGGTAACACTGACGGTCGGGCCGGACGGCATCCTCACCGATTTCAACGGCACCTCCGGGATGAGCCAGTTCGGTATCAACGTGCCGCTGGGCTATGCCAAGGCGTATGCCTGCTACGGCCTCAAGTGCATTGTCGCGCCTGAGATCCCGAACAACTCCGCGTCCTTGGCGCCGTTCGATGTGGTGGCACCCGAGGGCTGCATTCTCAATGCCAAACACCCGGCGCCAGTCTCGGTACGTCACGTGCTCGGGCACTTCGTACCTGACCTGGTGCTCGGTGCGCTGCACAAATGCCTGCACGGCCAAGTTCCGGCCGAGGGCGCCAGTGCTCTGTGGAACCTGCACTTGAGCGTTCGCCCTCTGGAAAGCAATCCAGAAGGGCGCAATGCCGAGATGCTGATGTTCAACAGCGGCGGCATGGGCGCACGCGCCGCCAAGGACGGCTTGAGTGCCACAGCATTCCCGAGTGGCGTGCACACCATGCCGGTCGAGGCCACCGAGCACGCCGGGCCGGTCATTGTCTGGCGCAAGGAACTTCGTAACGGTTCCGGTGGTGCCGGCCAGCTGCGCGGTGGTCTGGGGCAGGAGATCGAAGTATCGGCTGCCGAGGGTTATTCGTTCCGCTTCAGCGCCATGTTTGACCGCATCCTCTATCCGGCACGCGGCCTTGAGGGCGGCAAGGAGGGCGCCAAGGGTTACGTCGGTCTGGACGACGGCACACTGTTGCGCGGCAAGGGGCAGCAGTTCGTGCCTTCGGAGCGCCGTCTGATTCTGAGCCTGCCAGGCGGTGGTGGTTATGGCGATCCGCGTCAGCGCCCGCGTGAGGAAGTCGAGCGCGACCTGCGCTTCGGCTACATCAGTGCCGAACAGGCGCGTGACGATTATGGCTATGAAGCCGGGCAGGGGAGCAAGTGATGGAATTTCAAAGTTCGCGGGTCAGGACAGTCAAGAGTTCGCCAAGTATGGCGGTGTCGGTCCTGGCCAAGAAAATGCTCGCTCAAGGCGAGCCGGTGATCAATCTCAGCCTGGGCGAGCCGGACTTCAATACCCCGGCCCACGTCATCGAGGCGGCCTACCAGGCCATGCTTGCGGGCAACAACCACTACACGGCGCCCAACGGATACGAGGCGTTGCGCCAGGCCATCGTCGACAAGTTCAGTCGTGAGAACGACCTGAACTACGGCCTCGACGAAATCTGCGTAGCCAACGGTGCCAAGCAGCTGCTGTTCAATGCCTTCCTGGCGACTCTGGAGCCGGGCGACGAGGTCATCACGCCGGCGCCGTATTGGGTGTCCTACACCGACATGGTGCTGCTCAACGGTGGTGTGCCCAAAGTCATTCCCTGCGGCTCCGAGTATGGCTTCAAGCTGGATGCTGCCCGGCTGGAAGCGGCCATTACACCGAAGACGCGCTGGTTGATGCTCAACTCGCCGAACAATCCCTGTGGCGCGATTTACAGTCGGGAAGAGTTTGCCGCGCTGGGCGCGGTTTTGCAGAAGCACCCACGGATCCTGGTGATCTCCGATGAGATCTACGAACACATCATTCTTGGCGACAAGCCTTTCGTGCCGTTCGTGACCGCGTGCCCCGAACTGCGCGAGCGCACGCTGCTGATCAATGGCGTGTCCAAGGCTTACGCCATGACGGGCTATCGCCTGGGATATGCCGCTGGCCCGAAAGAGCTGATCGTGGCGATGAACAAGACCCAGTCGCAGACCACCACTTGCCCCTCGGCGATCTCGCAACTGGCCGCCGCCGCGGCCTTGAGTGGCCCGCAGGATTTCGTGCGCGATGCCAACCGCGAGTATCAGGCACGCGGTGCCATGGTCGTCGAAGGCTTGGCGGCTATCGAAGGGCTGGAATTGCAGATGCCGGAAGGGGCGTTCTATGCCTTCCCGAAATGCTCGGCGTTCATTGGCAAACGCACGCCGGACGGACAGGTGATCGAGACCGATACCGACCTCTCCAACTATCTGCTGCGGGTCGGCAAGGTCGCCACGGTGCCGGGTTCCGCATTTGGCCTTGAGCCCTATATTCGCCTGTCTTTCGCAACGTCCCGGCAACAGCTTGAGCAGGCCATCGTGCAGATGCGCGATGCGCTGGCCCTGTTGGTTTAAGCGTTGCAGTCACTGACTAATTCGAGATTGATCTGATGAGCAAGCCTTTCAAACGACTGTTGATCACCGGTGCTGCCGGCCGCCTGGGCAAGGTCTTGCGCGAGCACCTGCGAGATTTCGCCGATGAGCTGCGCCTGACCGATATCGCTGACATGGGCACGGCGGCGCCGCACGAGCAACTGGTGCGCTGTGATCTTGGCAATCTTGCCGATGTACTGCCGCTGGCCGAAGGCGTCGATGCGATCATCCATGCCGGTGGTGTACCGCTGGAAAATACCTTTGCCGCGATCCTCAACGGCAATATCGTTGGTACCTACAACATCTACGAAGCCGCGCGTCAGCATGGTGTGAAGCGAGTGGTTTACACCAGCTCCAATCATGCCATCGGCTTCTACGATCGTACCCAAACTATCGATTCCACCGTAGCGCATCGTCCCGACAGCCTGTACGGCGTGAGCAAATGCTTTGCCGAGGATCTGGGTCGCTATTACTGGGACAAGTTCGGCGTCGAGTCGGTGAACCTGCGCATCGGTTCCTCATTCGAAGAGCCGCTGGATCGCCGCATGCTGGCGACCTGGTTGTCGTTCGCTGACTTTGCCCAATTGGTGGAGCGCTCGCTGACCGCGCCGCGTGTTGCGCACATGATCGTCTATGGCATGTCGGCCAACCGTGAATCGCTGTGGGACAACCGCACGGCCTCGTCGATCGGCTACGTGCCGAAGGACAGCGCCGATGATTACCGGGAAAAAATCGAAGCGAAATTCCCACCGCTGGACCCCAATGAGCCCGCCGCCCGCTACCACGGTGGCAACTTCGCCGGTGCCGGTCATTTCGAAGATCCGAAGTAACGTCTACCCATCGAATTCAAGAGGTCCGAGCCATGGCTTCGACAGCAACAAAGCAGCATTACGACGTGGTCATCGTGGGCGGAGCGGTGAACGGCAGCGCCACGGCGTATTTCCTCGCCAACAACCCGGACTTCACCGGGTCGGTGTTGGTCATCGAGCGCGACTGGACTTACGCCCAGTCGGCGACAGCGCTTTCGAGCAGCTCGATTCGCGTGCAGTTTTCCAACCCGATCAACATCCAGATTTCCCGGTTTGGTGCGCAGTTCATCCGTGATTTTCCGCAACTGATGGAGGTCAACGGTGACAAGCCTGACCTCGCGTTCAAGGAAAACGGCTATCTGTTCCTCGCCGATCAGAAGGGCTTCGAAGTACTCAAGCGCTTGCACCAGACCCAGCTGGATAACGGTGCCGATGTCACGCTGATGGATACCGAAGCGCTGATCCGGCGCTTCCCTTGGGTCAACCCGGACAGCCTGGCCGGGGGTACTTACGGCGAGAAGGACGAGGGTTGGTTCGACAACTACGGGATCATGAACGGCTTTCGCAAGAAAGCGCGCTCGATGGGCGTGGAGTACATCGAGAACGAAGTGGTCGAGGTGCTGCGCAAGGGCGATCTGGTCACGGGCGTGACGTTGGCCAGCGGCGAACGCATTGACTGTGATTATCTGATCAACACTGCTGGTACCCGTGGGCCGAAAGTTGCCCGAATGGCCGGTCTGCAAATACCGGTCGAGCCACGTCGGCGCTCTCTGTTCGTGTTCGACTGCCATACGCCTCTGGAGGGTGTCGTGCCCTTGACCATCGACCCGACCGGCGTGTTTTTCCGCCCGGAAGGTCACCTGTATCTGGGTGGCACCTATCCAAAGTCGGACCCGGAAGTGGACTTCGACGACTTCGATGTATTGCACGACGAATTCGAGGAGGAGGTCTGGCCGATTCTCGCCGAACGGGTTCCGGCATTCGAAGCGATCAAGGTGGTCAACTCCTGGGCTGGTCACTATGACTTCTGCGTGCTGGATCACAACGCAATCGTCGGCCCGCACAGCGAAGTTCGCAACTTCTTCTTCTGCAACGGTTTCAGCGGTCATGGGCTGCAGCAAGCGCCCGCCATCGGTCGGGGCCTGAGTGAGCTGATCACCTACGGCCAATACCGCAGCCTGGACCTGAGTGCGCTGTCTTACGAGCGTGTGGTTGAAAACCGCCCCTTTTTGGAAGACTCGGTCATCTGACCGTGCGGCCTGATGGAGAACACTGATGACTAACAACAATTCCAAAGCGACCCGCACCGGTGGACAGGTGTTGGTCGATGCCTTGCGCATCAACGGCGTCGAGCGCGCTTTCTGTGTGCCGGGCGAAAGTTATCTGGCGGTGCTCGATGCACTGCACGATGCCAAGGACGATATCGAGCTGATCGTCTGCCGACAGGAGGGCGGTGCGGCTTACATGGCCGAGGCCTACGGCAAGCTGATGGGCAAGCCGGGTATCTGTTTCGTGACCCGTGGCCCTGGCGCCACCAATGCTTCTGTGGGCGTGCACACTGCGTTCCAGGACTCCACGCCAATGATCCTGTTCATCGGCCAGGTGGCTCGGGATCAGGTCGAGCGTGAGGCTTTCCAGGAGATCGACTATCGCCGCATGTTTGGTCAAATGGCCAAGTGGGTTGTTGAAGTTGATGACGCCGCGCGCTTGCCGGAGCTGCTGAGCCAGGCCTTTCATCGCGCCACTAACGGTCGACCTGGTCCGGTCGTCGTGGCGCTGCCGGAAGACATGCTGACAGACCTGGTGGATGTAGCCGATGCCGGCCCGGCACAGTCCATCGAGCCGGCGGCTTCACCGGCTGCGCTTGAGCAACTGCAAAGCCTGATCGGCCAGGCACAGCGTCCGCTGGTGGTACTCGGTGGTGGTGGTTGGAGCGCGGAAGCGGTGAGTGACATCCGCGAATTCATTGAGAAACAGAACCTGCCGGTGGCGGCGTCGTTCCGCTGTCAGGACCTGTTCAACAATACGCTGCCTAATTACGCCGGTGACCTCGGTCTGGCGGCGGGGCCCGAGTTGGTCGAGGCGGTAAAAAACTCGGATCTGTTATTGGTGATCGGCGCGCGTCTGGGTGAGATGACTACAGGTGGCTATTCGCTGGTCAATATCCCGGTGCCGAAGCAAAAGCTGGTTCACGTGCACCCGGGGATTGAAGAGCTGGGTCGGGTTTATCAACCCACCCTGGCGATCAATGCCGGAATGAAAACCTTCGCAGCGCAGGTGGCGGCTTTGCCAGTCGTCAATCCGCAAGGGTTAGCGGACTGGACAGCGCAACTCAACCGCGGCTATCGCGCTAACTTCGATTGCCCGGCCTCACCGGGACCGGTGCAGATGAGCGAAGTCATCGCCTGGCTGAATGATCGCTTGCCTCACGACAGTATCATTACCTGCGGGGCGGGCAACTACACCGGCTGGGTGCACCGCGGCTATCAACACCGCACCTTCCGTACGCTACTAGGGCCAACCAATGGCTCGATGGGTTACGGAGTTCCAGCGGCGGTGGCGGCCAAGATCACTGCACCTGAGCGCATGGTTGTGGCATTTGCCGGTGACGGTTGCTTCCTCATGAACGGTCAGGAGCTGGCGACGGCCGCAAACTACGACGCTCGTCTGGTGGTAATCGTGGTCAATAACGGCATGTACGGCACCATTCGCATGCACCAGGAGCGCAGCTATCCGGGTCGTGTTTCCGGAACCGAACTGCACAACCCGGATTTCGCCATGTTGGCCCGTTCCTATGGCTTCCATGCCGAGACGGTCGTGGCAACCGAACAGTTCGCCGATGCGTTCGAGCGGTGTGTCGATTCGCACAAGCCGGCCCTGATCGAGATCCAGGTCGATCCGGAAGCGTTGACGCCGCGAATGACCTTGAGCCAGATACGCGAAAAAGCCCTCGCTTCGCGCTGATTGACCTCGGGCGGGACGGATTGATCGTCCCGCCTTTTTTTTGCCTTCAATTTATACGAGCACCTCATCATGAGACTTGCCGATCCTGAACTGCTGCGTGAATTTTGCTACATCGATGGTCAATGGGTGGCGGCTGACAATGCCCAAACCATCGACGTCACCAACCCGGCTACCGGTGAGGTGATAGGGCGTGTACCGCGTATGGGCGATAGTGAAACCCGCCGTGCGGTTGACGCTGCACAAGCTGCGCTGCCCGCCTGGAGGGCGCTCACCGCCAAGGAACGTGCGTCGCGCCTGCAAGCCTGGTTTCGCGAAATCATGAATCACCAGCAGGATCTGGCGCAGATCATGACCGCTGAACAAGGCAAGCCCCTGGCCGAGGCGCGCGGAGAAATCGCCTTCGCTGCCGCTTATGTCGAGTGGTACGCGGAGGAGGGTAAGCGCATATATGGCGATGTTATCCCGTCGCCCCATGCCGATCGACGCCTGATCGTGACCAAGGAACCCATCGGTGTCTGTGCTGCGATTACGCCGTGGAACTTCCCGGCGGCGATGATCACTCGCAAGGCGGCGCCGGCGTTGGCGGCGGGTTGCACGCTGGTGCTTAAACCTGCGTCACAAACGCCTTTCAGCGCGCTGGCACTGTGTGTACTGGCAGAGCGAGCGGGTATTCCCCGAGGCGTATTGAGTGTGATCACCGGTGACTCCGCCGCGATTGGCGGCGAGCTCACGTCCAGCCCGATCGTACGCAAACTGTCGTTCACCGGATCCACGCCGATCGGCATCAAGCTGCTGGAGCAGTGCGCCGCCACCGTCAAGAAAGTCACCATGGAACTGGGTGGCAACGCGCCTTTCATCGTGTTTGACGACGCCGATCTCGACGCTGCGGTCGAGGGTGCGCTGATCGCCAAATTCCGTAACGCCGGGCAGACCTGTGTGTGCGCCAACCGCTTCTTTATCCAGGATGGCATCTACGATCGCTTCGTCGAGAAATTCGCCGCGCGGATCAAAAGCCTGGTGGTGGGCGAGGGCACTCAAGCGGGCGTCGAAGTCGGCCCGATGATCGACGCCAAGGCGCTGGCGGGTGTCGAGGCATTGGTGGTCGCAGCCCGGGAAGCCGGGGCGCGAGTCGTGGCGGGCGGCAAGCCTCACGCCTTGGGTGGTGCTTTCTATGAACCGACTTTGCTGGCCGACGTGACGGCTGATATGCGTGTGGCCCAGGAGGAAATCTTCGGGCCGGTGGCGCCGTTATTCCGCTTCAGCAGCGAAAACGAAGTAGTTGCCCTGGCCAACGCCACGGAGTTCGGCCTGGCCTGTTACCTCTATGCCCGTGATCTTGGGCGGGTTTGGCGGGTGTCAGAGGCTCTGGAATACGGCATGGTCGGTGTTAATGTGGGCGTGCTGGCAACCGAGGTTGCACCCTTTGGCGGGGTCAAGTCTTCGGGGCTCGGCCGTGAAGGATCACGCTACGGCATCGAGGATTACGTCGAGATCAAGTACCTGTGCCTTGGGCTTGGCTGACGGAATGGAACGGCAGGGCGGAGATCACTCTCCGCTCTGTACCAGGCGTTGATAGCGCGACAGGCTTTCTTCCAGGTGCTTGCGCAGTGCGTTGCGGGCGCCGTTGATATCGCCCATGGTGATCGCCGAAAGAATCGCGCCGTGTTCACGGCCGATTTTCTTGATGTGTGCCTGACGGCTTTTGCCTGTGGATTGCCCATGTTTGAGGTGCAGGTCAAAAATGATGTCCGGCCCCAACGCCTCTAGAAGCTGGGTGAAATGAGGATTGTTGGTTGCCCGGGCGATGGCCAGGTGAAACTCGAAATCGGCCTTGGCCTCTTCTTCCAGATCAGTGCCATCCAATGCATTGAAGCGATCAAAAGCCTGGGTAATATCGGCCATGCTGGTCGGGCTGCGGCGTTCGGCGGCGCGCGCCACGGATTCGGTTTCAATGCCCAGGCGCAGCTCCAGTATTTGTGCTGCGGCGCGTACATCATCTACAGCAGTGCTGAGCGCATAGCCGATGCGCTTCACGTCCTGCTCGACAACAAACACACCCACGCCTTGACGTGCAATCAGGCGACCGCCCAAGCGCAGCGAAGCGACTGCCTCGCGGATGACCGGCCGGCTGACGTTGAATTCTTTGCACAACGCCTGTTCGGATGGCAGTTTCTCACCAGGGCCGTAAGTGCCTATATCAATGCGATTGGACAGTTCACGGATAACCGTCTCTGCAAGATTTTCCCTGCGCGTACCAGTTGTCGCGTCCATTTTTGTAGCTCCTGAACATGGTTGCTCATCACGGAAGATGAATGGTTGAACAGTTGAATGGACCTCGTCAAATAAATGCAAAGTCTCTGTTTATTTCATCAAAAGGCCGATGATCCGGCCAGTTGACCGCTTCCTATATGTTATCAAACAACTGACCTCACATGGTGCGATCGTCCCATCTCAGCGATGGGCGTGCGTCGGATGTGTGCATTTTTTTGCCCTCCTGAAATTCTTCTTTCTCATTTTCGCTGACGCCTAGCATATACCAATTGACAGTTGCCTGCTGACTGTTATCTTACAAGTGCGGTCGCCGCTGGTGACTGCACAATGCAGTGAGATTGTCCCGAAGAAGGTCTGGTTGCCGTGACAGGGCTCCGGGCGTGGAAAAGAAGACTTGCACGCCAACGTGCGCAATTCGTTTGTCCGATGATTTCTGGGAGGGGTATATGCGTAAACACAACCTGATCTTCACAGCACTCGCTGCGGCCATGGCTTCAGCACTGAGTGTCGGGATCGCCACCGCGGCGGACACCGAGCAGGTCCGGATCGGCTTCGCTGGCCCACTGACCGGGCCGTCCGGCCACCAGGGGCTGGATGTCGAGCATGGCGTCAGCATCGCCATCGAAGAGGCTAACCAGCAAAAGCTGAAAATTGGCGACAAGGTGGCAGAATTCAAGCTGGTTTCCGAGGACGATGTGGCTGACCCGCGCACCGGCACTGCAGTCGCCCAACGCCTGGTCGATGCCAAGGTGGCCGTGGTGATCGGTCACTACAACTCCGGTACCAGTATTCCTGCTTCAAAAATCTACGGCGATGCGGGTATCCCGCAAATCTCGCCATCTGCCACCAACCCGGCGTTGACCAAGCAAGGCATCAAGTCGGTTTTCCGCGTGGTCAATGACGATGCGACCTTGGGTCGTTATGCCGGTAACTACCTGGTCAACAAACTCGGCGCCAAACGCATTGCGATCTTTGATGACCGCACCGCGTATGGCCAAGGGTTGGCGGATGAAGTGAACAAGGCGGTCAAGGCCGCTGGCGGCAATGTCGTGGTGCGTGAATACACCAATGACAAAGCCACCGATTTCAATGCCATTTTGACCACGGCAAAAGCGCAGCAAGTGGACGCGGTGTTCTTTGCCGCCCTGGATTATCAGGCCGCACCGATGGCCAAGCAGATGAAAAACCTGGGCATCAAGGCCAAGTTCATGAACATCGGCAACCTGCCGAATGACGAGTTCAAGAAAATGGCCGGCAGTGCGGCTGAAGGTGCTTACGCCTGGAACTACGGCACGCCTCTGCAGGAAATGCCAAAGGGCGCCGCTTTCGAGCAAAAACTCAAGGATAAATATGGCATGGGTGTGGTGCAGTCATCGCCGGCTGCCTACGACGCCACTTGGGCTGCGATCAATGCAATGGTCAAGGCGCAATCGGATGACCCTGCCGTTTACCTGCCTGTGCTGAAAAGCTCCAGCTATGACGGTGTCACCGGGACCATCGCATTTGACGAGTCCGGCAACCTGAAAAACGCAGCGGCAACAATTTTCCAGTTTGAAGATGGCAAATGGAAAACCCTGGCTGTCGAACGCGAGTAAGTCTTTGCAACACCCAGAACGATAAGCGGGCCGCCACGGCCCGCGACAACAACAAGAAGACTTTTTTCTGATCTGCCATGAGTTTCATCGCGTGCTCTCGTAAGAGATCGCCGGTGAATACAACGCAGCTTTGAGGATTCACCAAGTGGACGCCAATCTTAGTATCTTGTTGCAGCAGATCCTCAATGGTCTGGTGCTCGGCAGTATCTACGCCCTTGTGGCGCTGGGCTACACCATGGTTTACGGCATCATTGGCCTGATCAACTTCGCCCATGGCGAGATCGTCATGGTCGGTGCGATGGTGACGATTTCGGTGCTGACCATGCTGGCAGGGTTTGGATTTGCACCAGGCGTACTGACGCTTATGTTTGCAATCATGATTGCGGCTGTCGTCTGCATGCTGATGGCACAAGGTATGGAGAAATTCGCCTACCGACCGTTGCGCAAGGCCCCGCGCCTGACACCCCTTATCCTGGCGATCGGCATTTCCATTTTTCTACAGAACCTGGCGATGATGATCTGGGGGCGAGGGTACAAGACCTTTCCCGAGGTCGTGGAAACCCGGCCTGTCGAAGTGTTCGGCGCCACCATTACCAACATCCAGATGAGCATCATGATCATCTCGGTCGTCATCATGTTTGCCCTATGGGTGCTGGTGGACAAGACCCGTCTCGGCAAGGCCATGCGGGCCACGGCGCAGAACCAGGAAGTCGCAGGTTTGATGGGTATCAACATCAATCGGGTGATTTCAGCCACCTTCGTTATCGGCGCATCGTTGGGTGCCATAGCCGGTGTCATGCGCGCGGTCAACTATGGCCAGGCCGATGCCTACATGGGTTTGCTGCTGGGTCTCAAGGCCTTTTCGGCGGCGGTACTGGGCGGCATAGGCAACCTCTTCGGCGCGATGGCGGGGGGTATCTTGCTGGGGCTGATAGAGTCACTCGCCGCAGGTTACACCGGCCACCTGACGGGTGGATTCCTCGGCGCGAATTACCAGGACATCTTCGCCTTCATGGTACTCATCATGGTCTTGCTCTTCCGGCCTAACGGCCTGATGGGCGAGCGCCAGGCTGACCGCGCATAGGAGGCTCTGCCATGAAGAACCATTACGCTCAATACGCGCTGCTCCTACTTGCCTTCATTGCGTTGCCTTTCGTGGTCGACGCCATTCCGTTCCTCGGACCAACCTGGGTACGCATCCTCGGCTTCGCTATGCTCTATGTGCTTTTGGCGCTGGGGCTGAACATCGTGATTGGCTACGCCGGTCTGCTGGACATGGGCTACATAGGCTTCTACGCCATTGGTGCCTATTTGTATGCGCTGCTTTCCTCCCCGCACCTGAACATGGCGGGGTTGGCGGAGGGGGTCCTGAACTGGCCGCTGTGGATCATCATCCCGCTGGCCGCCGTCATTGCCGCGATATGCGGGGTATTAATCGGCGCACCGGTGCTCAAGTTGCGCGGTGACTACCTGGCTATCGTCACGCTTGGCTTTGGTGAAATCATCCGGATCTTCATGAACAACCTCGACCAACCGGTGAACATCACCAACGGTCCGCAGGGGATTTCCGGCATTGCACCCTTGCACATCGATGCTGGCGCCTGGAGTTACGCCAGTGGCCACGCACCTGAGGCCATCTTGTCGTTGCAGTCCAAGTGGAGCCTGTTCGGTCTGCAGGTTTCGCCGGTCATCAGCTACTACCTGTTCTTCCTGGCAGTGGTGGTCCTTTCGATCATCCTGTCCAAGCGCCTGGAGGTGTCGCGCATCGGTCGTGCCTGGATGGCGTTGCGCGAGGACGAAGTAGCAGCCGAGGCCATGGGCCTGAACAAACGCAACTTGAAACTGCTGGCCTTTGCCATGGGTGCGACCTTCGGTGGGGTTTCCGGTGCGCTCTTTTCCGCCTATCAGGGTTTTGTCAGTCCCGAGTCCTTCACGCTGATGGAATCGATCATGGTCCTGGCGATGGTGGTGCTGGGGGGAATGGGGTCGATCCGCGGCGTGGTGCTGGGCGCGTTGATTCTGTCAATCATGCCCGAGGTATTCCGCGACCTAGTCAACTGGGTGCAGCCGTTCATTATGGATAACGTGACCTTCATCAGTCGCGAAGTGCTACGCAATATCCTCGATGCTTCAACGTTGCGGATGTTGGTATTCGGTCTTGCCTTGATCCTCGTCATGCGCTTCCGCCCCGAGGGGCTGTGGCCATCGAGCCGTCGCCGTGCCGAGTTGCATGAAGACGAAAGCGAGGCACTGGTCCCGGCCCCTGCGCTGGAGAGCAATGTAGAACATCTGGAATCCGCGACAGCCGAGTTCAGGCTCAAAGAGGTGAATAAGGTATGAGCGACGTACTGCTGGAACTGCGTAAAGTCAGCAAGTTTTTTGGTGGGCTACAAGCGCTGCATGGCATCGATTTGAGTATCAAACGCGGTGAAATCCGCGGCCTGCTCGGCCCGAACGGTGCGGGTAAGACGACGCTGTTCAACGTATTGACTGGCCTCTACCGCGCCGAGGAAGGCAAAGTGGATTTCAACGGCAAGCCGCTGCGCATCAGCAAGCCCCATAAAGTGGTGGAGGCTGGCATCTCCCGCACCTTCCAGAACATTCGTCTGTTTCACAACATGACGGCGTTGGAGAACGTCATGATCGGTCGTCATGTGCGGACAAAAAGCGGAGTGTTCGGCGCTATTTTACGTACCCGTCGCTGTGTTCAGGAGGAGCGCGAGATCCATGAAGCGGCGCGCTACTGGCTTGACTATGTCGGCATTGGGCGATTTGCCGGCGAGCTGGCAAAAAACCTGTCCTACGGTGATCAGCGTCGCCTGGAGATTGCCCGGGCCCTGGCCACCGAACCGCTACTGGTCGCCCTCGATGAGCCGGCAGCCGGCATGAACGCTTCGGAAACCGAAGGCTTGCGGCAGTTGATGTGCAAGATGAAGGGCGATGGCAAGACGGTGCTGCTGATCGAGCATGACGTGAAGCTGGTCATGGGCCTGTGCGATCACGTCACGGTGCTGGAGTTTGGCAAGAAAATCGCTGACGGCCTGCCTGCGCAGGTACAAAAAGACCCTCGGGTGATCGAGGCTTATCTGGGCACTGAGACGGTGGCTTGAGCATGAAAAATATCCTTCAGGTAAACGATCTCAAGGTTTCTTATGGTGCTATCCAGGCCATCAAGGGGCTGGACTTCCATGTGGGCGAGGGTGAGATGGTTGCCCTGATCGGTGCCAACGGTGCTGGTAAAACCACGACGCTCAAGACTCTTGCCGGACTGCTGACACCGACGGCAGGAAAAATTACGTTCGATGGCAAAGCCCACTCGAAGATCAAAAGCTTCGATTTGATACGCGAAGGCTTGGCGCTTGTACCAGAAGGGCGGGGCATTTTCCCCAAGCTGACGGTCTATGAAAATCTTGAAATGGGCGCTTTTTCTCGAACCGATGGCAAGACAGCCATCGAAGCCGATATCGAACGCATGTTCAGCATATTTCCCAGGCTCAAGGAACGGGCATTCCAACTGGCGGGCACCATGTCCGGCGGAGAGCAACAGATGCTGGCGATATCCAGGGCGTTGATGGGCAAACCCAAACTGCTGCTTCTCGATGAGCCTTCCATGGGGCTCGCGCCGATCATCGTGCAAAAAATCTTCGAGACTATTCGTGAAGTTGTGAAGGGGGGGGTCACTCTGTTGCTGGTGGAGCAGAACGCGAAACTTGCCCTCCAGACCTGTCAGCGCGCGTACGTGATCGACGGTGGTCGCATTGCCCTCGAAGGGCAAGCGGACGAACTGCTGCACAACGAACAAGTACAGAAAGCCTACCTCGGCGAGTAATTCGTACACATGCCGAAAAGCCATCGGATGTCATCCACTTCAGCGCAGGCAGCCCTTGTGCTGGGGTGGTTGGCTTATGCCCCGTCTTCGTGAGTCCTCTCCAATGATTGCCCTGCTCCCGCCGAGCCTGACCACAGCTGACTACAGTGAATTTCTTGCGGCTTTGAAAACCAATGGATTCAAGGGCGAGGTGGGCACGGATTACGCCAGTCGCACCGTACTGGCGACGGACAACTCGATTTACCAGCGCTTGCCCCAAGCCGTTATTTTTCCTTTGGATCAAGACGATGTGGCTTGCGTGGCGCGGCTTATGTCTGCGGCTACTCACCGAGGGATAAAGCTCACGGCAAGGGGAGGAGGGACGGGCACCAACGGGCAGTCACTGACCGACGGGATCGTGGTAGATCTTTCGCGACACATGAACAAGATCCTGGAAATCAACCCGCAAAACAGGCGTGTCCGGGTCCAGGCGGGCGTTGTAAAAGACCAGCTCAATGCGGCGCTCAAGCCTTACGGGCTGTTTTTCGCCCCGGAACTTTCAACTTCCAACCGGGCAACGATTGGCGGGATGGTCAACACTGATGCCAGTGGGCAAGGCAGCTGCACCTACGGCAAGACCCGGGATCATGTGCTTGAGTTGCACAGCATTCTGCTTGGTGGTGAAACTCTTCATTCTCGCCCCTTGAGCGAGGATGAACTGGAGCGAGAATGCGCTCGCGGCGATCGGGTTGGCCAGGTTCACCGGGTCGTACGGGGGATTCATGCCGACAAAGCAGATCTGATAGAAGCCCGGTTCCCTAAACTCAACCGCTGCCTTACAGGCTATGACCTGGCGCATATTAGAGATGATGATGGGCGTTTTAACCTCAACAGCGTGTTGTGTGGCGCCGAAGGTTCACTGGGCTTTGTGGTCGAGGCCGTTCTGAATGTGTTGCCCATTCCCGAATACTCGGTGCTGGTGAATGTTCGCTACGCCAGTTTCATGGATGCGCTGCGGGATGCGCGCTCGTTGATCGAGCACAAGCCACTGTCGATCGAGACTGTCGACTCCAAAGTGTTGATGCTGGCCATGCAGGACATCGTCTGGCACAGCGTTGCCGAGTATTTTCCACAAGATCCTGATCGGCAGACACTGGGTATCAACCTGGTGGAGTTCTGTGGTGATGACATATCGGAAGTCGAGGGCCGGGTAGCTGCATTCATTGAGCATTTACGTGCAGATAAAACTGTGGAACGTCTGGGGTTTACCCTGGCTCAGGGTGAAGAGGCCGTTAAGCAAGTCTATGCCATGCGTAAACGTTCGGTCGGATTGTTGGGTAATGTACAGGGCGAGATTCGGCCTCAGCCTTTTGTAGAAGATACGGCGGTACCGCCCGAGAATCTTGCGGACTACATCGCCGAGTTTCGCGCGCTGCTCGATGGTTATGGCTTGCAGTATGGAATGTTTGGCCATGTCGACGCCGGTGTGCTGCATGTGCGCCCCGCGTTGGATATGAAGGATCCTCGACAGGCTGCATTGGTTCGTCCGATTTCCGATGGCGTGGCAGCGCTGACCCAGCGTTTTGGCGGCTTGCTTTGGGGAGAACACGGAAAAGGCATTCGCTCCGAATACGCTCCGGCATTTTTTGGTGAGCTTTATCCTTCCTTGCAGGCGGTAAAGTCGGCCTTCGATCCCCACAATCAATTCAATCCCGGAAAAATCGCCACGCCGCTGAACAGTCCCGAGACGTTGCTCAAGATCGATGAGGCCGTCATGCGAGGCGACCTGGATCGACAAATAGACGAGCGCGTCTGGAACAGCTATGAGTCTGCAGTGCATTGCAATGGCAATGGCGCTTGCTACAACTACGATCCGAACGATGCCATGTGTCCATCCTGGAAGGCCACCCGACGGCGACAGGACTCACCGAAAGGTCGTGCGTCACTGATTCGTGAATGGCTGCGCCTGCAAGGCAATGAAGGTGTCGACGTAATTTCAGCGTCTCTACGGCGGCCACATTTTCTCAGAGGCTTGCCCCAGCGTTGGCGCAACAGCCGGGCTCAGCGAGAAGGGAACCTCGACTTCTCCCATGAAGTATATGACGCCATGGCTGGCTGCCTCGCCTGTAAATCCTGCGCGGGCCAGTGTCCGATCAAGGTCAATGTTCCCGAGTTTCGCTCACGGTTTCTGGAGCTTTATCACGGGCGATATCTGCGTCCTTTGCGTGACTATCTGATTGGGTCGCTTGAGTACAGCATTCCTTACTTCGCCAGAACTCCTGCCTTTTACAACGCGCTGATGAGTGCATCGCTTGTGAAGCGTTGGCTCGCCATACACGTTGGCATGGTGGATAGTCCGCTGATCAGTCGATTTGACTTCAACACTGTTGCGAAACGTTGGAATGTACAGCCAGCAACGCCAGCACGATTGGTAGCTTTAAGCCCAACTGAACTCAGTCGAAGCGTGGTGATTGTACAGGACGCGTTTACCCGGTATTTCGAAACACCTCTGTTGGCCTCGTTTATCGAGCTCGCGACACGCATGGGGTACCAGGTCTTTTTGGCGCCGTACAGCCCCAATGGCAAGCCGCTTCATGTGCAGGGGTTTCTTTCGGCATTCAACAAAGCGGCTATACGTAATGCCGGTCAACTCCAGGCCTTGAGTGACTCGGGTGTGCGTCTGGTTGGCCTGGATCCTGCGATGACATTGGTATATCGCCAGGAGTATTCAAAAGTGCCGGGGCTGATGAAGGCTCCCATGGTCGAGTTGCCTCAGGAGTGGCTGCTGGCTTGTATAACGGAAGCTCCTATTAGCAAGGTGCCTGGAACATTTCGATTACTGGCTCACTGTACAGAGAAGACCAATGTGCCTGCGAGCAGCAAGCAGTGGATTGAAGTCTTCCGGCGTATGAACCTGGAGCTTATTGTTGAAGCGACGGGATGCTGTGGCATGTCCGGTACCTATGGTCATGAATCACGTAATCAGGAGACATCGCGGGTTATTTTCGACCAGTCATGGAAGCGAAAGCTTGCTGAGGAGATGCCAGGTGAGCCGCTTGCTACCGGCTACTCGTGTCGTAGCCAAGTTAAGCGCCTTTCTGACAGAGCCTTGAGGCACCCGTTGGAGGTTTTGCTGGAGCTGTATCGGAATATTTAAGTTGGAGGATTTCTGCTGGTTACAACGGCTCGGGATCGATCCGGCACAAGCGCTCGGCAATGTGCGAAACAATGAGTCTGTTTCATGGGTGTGGAATTTATTCAGTGGCGGTGTACGCGGGAAAAGACATCATCGACTCGGTTGGTAGATGCTCGTAGGTTGAGGACAACACGGCACTGAGTCGATCGCCCAGCAGATGCCAGGCGTGTTTTTTCTCTTCGGCATAGTCGTGATGCAGGTAGTGGCGCCTCACCCGCGAGCCGGCCAGCACATGGTTTTGGCAGCGATCGATGACGTCCAGGCTAACGCCTAAGGCTTGCATCATGGTTGCGCCGGTACGGCGCAGGTCATGCGGTGTCCAGTTGCCGTGCTGGCCGTCGGCAAGCACCAGGGTATCGTCATGACGCCACCTGGACAGGGCCTTGCGGTTTTTGAACCGGGCGTGGCGATCACCGACCTGTTTGCTCACCACCTTCACATCCACATGCTGATCATCCTGTTTGTTCGGAAAACACCACTGGGAATCTCCTGTGAGGGTCCTGAGTTCCTGAAAGAAATGCAGGGCGAAGGGTGAGAGGAAGACATGGTGGTCTTGTTTTTTGCCCCGGGTGCCTTTGACGTTTTCGCTGGGGAGGAACCACGTCTGTCGGTCCAAATCGACATTTTTCCATTCGGCCTGGAGCAACTCGCCAATTCGGCACAGCGTGCCCAGGCTGATCCAGAGCGCGAGTTGAGTTTCTTTTTTCAATGGCCGAATGCCTTCGTACTTTTGCCCGGCGGGGAGGGCGTCGTAATCGGCGGTCATTTGCTGGAAGCGGTTGTGCAGTTCTAACAGCTCCGCCGGGGAAAGGATGCGGCTTCTTTCCGCTTCGTAGTCGGCAGGGATCAATGGGGAGATGTCGACCAGTTCCGTCGGATCGCCCTCGATCAATAAGGCCCGCCAGGGCTGACGTTTTCTGGCCCAGCTGAACATCTGGGTAAGGTCGGCGAAGAAGCTGATGGCTTGTCGGTGAGCGCCGCGGTTGACGACGGTGCGGATCAGCGCCCGAATATTGTGTTCGGACACACTGCTCACCGCTGTCTTGCCAAGCGCCGGGAATAGGTCCTTATTAAAACGACGCTGTAACTCGGCATTGCCGTCTTTGCGCGCGACGCCATCCACCAGCCAAGCCTTGGCCAGATCCTGGACGGTCAGCGTTTGCACCTTCGTCGTTTTTATTTGTTCGGCCTCTACGTTAGCCGCGGCGTATGCCTGTGCCTTGGCGGTTTTCTTCTGTTCGTTGGGATTGATCTGCTCATCGATGAGCGCGCGGGCCTGGTTGCGGGCCTTGCGGATGTCCGTCAGGGATTTGCGCGGCCAGGATCCGCAGGCGTACTCTTTGTTCTGCTCGCCCAGCGATAACGATAGAAAAAGCTGACCGACACACCGTCCTTACGCACGGAGATTCGACCGGCCAGATTGCCATCCTCCCTGAGGATTCGGCCGGCATCGTTGGCGGTCAGTGATTCGAGTTCTTTGATGGTGATTTTGGCCATAAAATGGGTTCCCCCTACTTTTACCCCCACAAAAACGTCGGCTCTTGGTGGGCGTTACTGGATTCTCGTAGAGCAGAACACCGCTGGAACTGAAGTAAATACTCGCTTAGAAAAATCCAGAGCAAAATTTTGGAAGCTTTCAAGAAGTATGAAAAAGGAGATGGGGTGCTAGGGGTCGAGTGTTCGAATCACTCCGTCCCGACCATTATTCCTGAGTAAAATCAGACACTTGAGCCGATCAGCTAGATCGGCTTTTTTGTGTCTGCGCAAAACCCTCGCAAAACCCGCGCAAAACTGGCGCAAGACTTCCTCGTGGCCACGCGGGTCGTTATTGTTCACGCCCCACTCACATGAGCTGCAAGATTTGCCCGTCTTATCTGGCTTTTTTGTCTAGGAAATAGCGCTGGGATTTACCGTTCGTCAGGGCTCGCGCACGATCAGCAAATTGATCAGTCGATGAAGTAGCCCATAAAAACGACAGGTTTTTCATGCGACCACCAATCCTCGATTTGCCGAATGGGCGTGAGCTCGCAAATGAACTTGATCTTGCAATCGAGCAGATGATGGCCATCCCGATCGGGCTCATTGGTGGCGCAGAGTGGCTGGCGGCTACCACCAGGCAGCAGCAAGCCTTCCAAAAGTGGCGAGAGTATCTTCAGCACATGGCCGATGGGCGAGTACGTGTCGAGCCATTGAAGGTCGCCTGAAGTCATGGCGCCTTGTATATGAGCCAGGGCAAGTAGAGCGGGGTTGAGCGTCGACTTGACGGCCCCGCCGGCAGACCACCCTCATCGCTGTATCCGCTACGGTCGAATGGGTATGAACTATCTTCCTCACGCCACACTCAACCACCCGAGTGACAACTGTTTCTCGATGGCGGTGTGCTCCGCCCAGGGTAAAGACATGGCATCTATCGACGACTTCAGGATGAAATCACACGAACTCTTGTTAGAACTTGATGCCTCCACCATGGGAATGATGATGCTTGTGTCATCCCGGTGTGTTTCGGGACCTGAATGGGAAATTGCTACCAAGCGGCAGCACGACGCCTATCAGTGCTGGGATGCCTTCATGAATGCCCCGCTCGCAATCGTTGGCGATAATTCCCCGCCCGCTATCTGAGCTTTTCATTCACAGTAGCGCCGCTATTGTTCAGCCTGACGGTTTTTCGCCGATGATCAAATCGCGAATGGCGTTAATGGCTCGTTCGCGGGCGCTTGCCAGCAATTGTGGAGAAAGGCTGGGTGGCTGCATCAGCCCTTCTGACAAGGGCATCACGCCCAGTGCGATGTGCGCCTGCTCGAATTGTCGTTCTCGTCTTATCAAGCCGCCCGACACCAGTTTGAAATAGAATCGGCTGAAGCCCTCCTGTTGCTTGGGCGTGCCACGTACGCCCGTTGTCCGGTCGATAACGCCCAGTCGTTGTTCCAGGGCGTGGCGAAGTCGGGCTTTGCCATTGCGTTTGATGGGCAATGGAAACACCGCAACCGGACGCCCGGTCATGCAAGCCTCTGTCAGCATTGAAAGGCTGTCGCCGGTGACGATAAAGCCATCCGCCAGCGCGAGAAATGCAGGATAAGGGTTGTCTTGCGTCTCACCGAATCGATACGACCAGCAGGGAACGTCAATGCCAGACAGCAACGCATCGGTGGTTGTTGCAGATGAGCGCGGGCTGGTCGAAAGCAGAATCGAGCCGCCCAGGGCCTTGACCGTAGCATTGGCTTCACGGCCGAGGCGAATCTCTGCATCCGCGTCCATGCAATAGGGCGAGGCACTCGCTCCCACGAGGACGGCGATCCAGGGGCGAGGCAGGGAAGTGAAGCGCTGTCGCCATAGCTCCAGTTGCGCCTGATCCAGCGTGCGCGGGTTCATGTACGGGGCAGGGAGGTCCACGACGTTGTCCGCCAGGGCAAGCCCGTATTGCGGAGTCGACAGGACCAGGTCGAAGCGCCACAACGGGACCTGGGCTCGTCCCACATGGGCCAGTTGCGTCGTACCCTTGGAGCGATGCTTGATCCATTGGGCCACCTGGGCGCAACGCCGTCCCGCACTCAAGACCAGGTCTGGCCAGGGCGCGCTCAGGCCCGGTACTGGCCGTCTGGGCAACCGGGTGCCCAGCAGGGCGTCGAGCAGATAAGGGCGGGGGGGAACGGTTATGCGTTTGCATTCGTAGGGCCAGCCCAGCGCGTCGGCCATGGCAATCAGCTGTGCGTTGTCGCCTGCGTGATTGCTCAGCAGCACCCAGACCTTGGGGCTATCGGCGGTCTTGAGCCGCAACGCATAGTCGGCGACGAAGCGCTGCGTACGACCTTTTTCATCCTCGCAGTCGAGCTGCCAGCAACGATCCGGATAGCGCCGCGCAATGCGTCGCAGGAGTCGGCGCCAGCCGCTGACAGCGCTGGTCATCGAACCATCGCCACTGAGCCTGGCCTGAATGTAAAGCAAGCGAGTGGCCAGGCTGAACAGGCGATCGATGACCCAGGGCAGGTCTTCCGCAGGCAGCTTTTCAAGGCCCTGGGCTGCGATGAAATCCTGAGGGGGTAAATCGCTTTGGCGCAATTGGTCGATATCGAACTGCCTGACCACCGGGCCCAGTGCCTGCGTTTGTTGCCATGGCCCGATCAGCCCGAGCTTCGCACACTGCAGCTTACGACTGAGCAGCTGGACATCTTGCGGGATCAGCGCCGGTTGCGAGGCGACTTCCCGGCGGGAGTGGACGAACCGAGGACTGGGCTGTGCTGCCGTGTAGAGCTCATACCCGCTCGCGTCTGCCGCCTCCTCCAGGCTGAGGAAAATTTCCGCGAAGGGATGGATCTGATAGCTGTATTGGGCGGGAAGGGGTCTCCAGGGTTGTAGATGCAGCGTTGTGTAATGCAGCAATCGGGATTCGCCGTGTTTGTATTCCAGATCCCGGGCGTGCCAGATGGCATCCAGTGTCCCGAAGCAGCCCGGTATGTCGGCTGCCAGCGCGTGCAGCTTTTTTTTGCTGGTCGTGGTGGCGGCTTTCATGTTCCAGCAGTCGTGCATGCGCTCGCAGTCGATGAGCATGACGGCCGTTTCCCTGGGGGCAAGCGCCAGGTAGCCGTGCTCGCCCATCGGTTGGTCGAACAGAGGGGCCGGGTCGGCGGTATAAAGCTGATCGACGTCGTTATACAGCGCGCGACCGTGGCGCCCCGCCAGGTCCGGGATAGCGAAGCGATAATTGGTGAAGCCGGTACGCCAGCCCGCCTGGGCGAATCCGGGCAGGCCCGTCATCCGGTAAATCTCATAACGCCGGTCCGGGTTTCGCACTTGCTCCAGCGCAAAGACAAACATGCGCTCGGCTCGGTATTGAGCAGGTTCGGTACCCAGGAATATGCGCACGGGGGGAGCGTGCGAGGCTCCGGCTCGGGCTGCCAGGACGATCGGCTCGATGTGGGGAATCGCGACGTGTTCGCCGATGTCCCCTGAGGCGACGGGGTCGCAGCTATCGAGGCTTGGGGATGACTGTGCTGAACCCTCCAAGCGCATGAGCGTTTTCCTCGGAAAATTAATCTCCACAGCATAGAGCGAAATACGAGAAGTCGAGGATAAGTTTTGCGTACGGTATTTTTTGAATCGAGGCGATGGGCGGGGGTCCAAAGTTTCAACCGAGCGAATAGATTGTTCTAGTCTACCCACCAAGTCTTTAAATGATCGCAGGGTCCTGCTAGTTCAAATCCTTAAATAGGAGCCCGGGAAAAATGGGTCTATTCGAACAACGCACCCGTACAACTGCAATTCTATTAAGCGCCGGACAAGGACGACGGCTTCTTCCCTATACGACGAACTCCCCCAAGTGCCTGATCGAGGTCGGTGGGCAGCGAGTCATAGAATGGCAGATCGATGCCCTGATGGCTGCCGGGATAAGCCGGATCACCGTGGTGATCGGCTATGGGGCAGAGCAGGTGGAACGGGTATTGAACGACCGTTACGGGCCAGGCGTCATTTCCACGATTTACAACCCGTTCTTTGAGGTTGCCGATAACCTGGCCAGTTGCTGGATGGCTCGCCAGATCATGCATGACGATTTCATCCTGCTCAATGGCGATACGCTATTTGACCAGCCAGTCCTGGAGCGACTGCTTGATGCGCCTCCCAGGACAATTACCCTCGCGGTCGACAGGAAATCGGCTTACGACAGCGATGATATGAAAGTCCAACTCATCGGTGACCGGATCAGCGCCATCAGTAAACTGATTCCGCTCGATTATGTCGACGGGGAGTCTATTGGCATGATGCATTTCCAGGCAGGCGGAGGGCCGCTGTTTCGACGTGCGCTGGAAGACAGCATGCGCCGCCCTGAAGCCTTGCAAATGTGGTACTTGAGCATCATCGATTACCTTGCAGGGACTACCGGACAGGTTTTCGCACAGTCAATCGAAGGGTTGGGCTGGGTGGAGTTGGATTATCCTGCCGACCTCCGGGCAGCGCACGCACTGGTCAGGCCTTGGGCAGACCGTAAGCCTGGCACGGAACTGCACCTTGCTCAGGGCGATAAACCAGGGGCCTGACGAAGGGACGAGGGCAGCGGACAGTCACAATGAAATTCGGCGCTGCGCTCAAAGGCGGCACGGGAGAAGCAATACTCCCAGCGCTCGATGGTGACTTGCCTTATTCGTTTGTCCAGATAGATTCGATTGAACGAATTGGGGGCATTGCCGCGAATACGTGACGACAGGGTCGTTCCCGCCTGAACCCCCCAGATTTCCCTGGCCAGTCCGGCATATTGCTTGCTGAGTGCCTGCACATAGGGAAGATGAATATGCCCTCCCATCACCAGGTCGAGCCCTGACGAGGCCCAGCACTCCAGTGCAGCCCTTGCACCCCTCTGCAGATTGCGCCGGTCGGAGGCAACGATCGAGCCGAACGGTTGATGAGCGACGACGATGCGCAGTTTTTGCGGATCGCACCGCTGCAGCCGCTCAGCCACTTCCTCGACTTGTCGGGCAGTGACCTTGCCGTCTTTGCGGCGGGCAGGGTGGGTTGTATTCAAGCCGATGATCAATGCATCGTCATTCTCGAAAATGGGTGCGAGATTGCCGTCGATATACCGGTGGTAATTCCCGTAGGGTGAAAACAGGCGCGCGAGCAGGTTGTACAGGGGGATATCGTGGTTGCCGGGTATCGACAGGACTTGCGGTACTCCGTAGTCCTTGATGCGCTTGATGAATGCCTGCGCCGAGGCAAACTGCCCGCGTCTGGCGCGTTGCGTGATGTCCCCTGAAAAAACCACCAGGTCGGCGCCATGGGCCTTGACGTGCATTTCGAAGGCTTGCATGACGGGGAGCTGTTCTGTGCCGAAATGCGTATCGGAAATATGCAGAAGTCTGGTCATCGTTGCTGGAAATCCTGCCTCTATTCATGGGTTGCCGCTGTTGTCCGCGTTGGCGAGGAGCAACGTCATCAGCGTAGCCGGCGGCTTTTCAACAGGCGCCAGAGCAATGGCCATGCAAAGACCAACGGGAATCGGCGCAATCGATGGGTCACCACGATGGGCTCACCCAGGTGGCGTTCCAGCTTCCAGACGAGATAGTCGACGCCGTTTTCGAAGGTGAAAAAGGATTTGACCAGCCGCGCTACGTTCAACGTTCTTCCCTGCACTCGCCTGACTCTCCACAGTCGCTCGTTACCTCGGCGCATGGCAGCCGGGCAAAGGTTGCGATAACAGTCCTCTTCGCCCGCACAGGCTGCCATGTGCTTCACCGCAGGCGCGGCGGCTCGGGTGATGCGTGAATAATAAGCCTTGTCATGCCTGACGAGTTGCCCGGGGCGATCGGCTGACTCGGGACGCAGCTCGGCTGCATAGCTGTGCGACAGCGCGCTTTCCCATAGAGAAAAGCTGTCGAATCGATCCGGTAGACTGGCGATGCAGCGACTCATCAGCGTCATCACGGCTTGAGCCAGTGCGAAATGGATACGCTTGTGTGTCTCCACGTCCTTGTAATAAACGAGTCGGCACGGCTGGGCGAAACGGGCCCAGAGGTAGCTTTGAAACCATGAACCGGTGCCCGCTTCGAAGTCCTGCAGCGTGAGGATGGCGCATTTGGCATGGAGTATCTGGCCATCGGGCGCGGCAGCCCTGACGAGGATCACGGTCGGCGGAAGCCATGCGTTGGCGAGCTGCTGCAAGCGCGTGTGATGCGCGTGAGCATAGTTATCGACCAGCGCATAAAAGTCGATCATGCCGTCGGTGAGATCGCCGTTACGCAGGCACGAACCATAAACCAGCAGCGCTACCAGCGCATCGCCCAGGCGTGTGTGCAATGCCTGGACAATCCCGTCCAGCTCGCCGGGCATTGGCTGCGTGCATTGCGCCCTGATTTGTTCAAGCAGGTCTGCGGGGGGCGGCATGGAATCAGAGGCGCGCATCGGATCTCAAGTGTCCTGGAAGGTCATGAAGCGGATCGGGTCGGTGGCGGCTAGCGTGATCGTGCCCTGTGCTGGAAAAATTTCACCGTCCAGCACGTACTCGTCAGCACCATCGAGGTCCATCCGGGTGAAGTTGTGACTGAAGTAACCATCCTGCTCCTTGATCAGCGAGTTGGCCCGCCCCCAGAGCAGGAACGGCAGGATGAGGGCCAGTCGCTTGGGCCGATGCGCGATTGCGGTTAGATGAATGGGCGCCTGTTCGGTGCCCCAATAAGGCCTGATCCCAGCCAGGAGCCTGTTCAGGGTCGTGGCAAACACCACCAGCCAATCGCCTTCCCAGGCACCGCGATGGGTGCCAAGGCGAGCAGGCAATGCCCTGAACAGATCGTGTGGCAAGGTGTGCAGCGCTGAAAGCAGCATTCGGCCGAAGGCCAGCGACGGTCCCAACGCTCCGGGTACGCGCTTGGGCCGCAGCTCCCGATGGTAGTAACGCACGCCGTTCACAACCGCGCCAATGCCGAAGAACATCCCGAATCGCGGCCCGTGGTCCAGCGGGTCATCCACCCGAAGCGCCGCGCGCGATACGACTGTTGGCGTGGCTGCATTGCCGGCAAGCCAGGCGGATAAGCTCACCAAGGCCTTTTCGACGCTCAGGCGCGCGCCCAGATCGATCGCGCTCATGTTAGTGGTACCCCCCGGAACCACCAGAATCGTCGGCAGGCTTGTGGGCTCGCGGCTCAGCAGAAGGGAGAGGGCGGCTTGCAGGGTTCCGTCGCCACCGAGGATCACCAGCAGGTCACTTTCCCTGAGCTGGAAGTGGCTCACGGCGTCGGCGATCTCCTGGGCGGCGGTCGCTTCGAGCACCGCCGCGCCGGGAACGTTGCGCGCGAGCAGGCGGAACCTGGGCAAGGCGCGCCGAATGGTTCCGCTGCAAGGGTTGAGCACGATCCCGACTTTCTGTGGCCGCGGGCAGGCGTCATGCATCGTTGAGGCCCGAGCGGGGCGCGAACATGCGCACGATCAAACGGTCGTGTTCGGCGTTCATGTCGATTCGGCTGAGCCAGGGCTGTGGCGGGTGCCCTCGGTATTTCAAGACAATGGCGGACACCGAGCGAACCCCCAGGACCAGCGTCGAGAAGCAGGTCCAGACGGCCACCCAGATCAACCCCGTGTCATGGGCGTCCAGCGCCCACAAGCAGGTCAGGATGAGCAAGTTGGGATTACGCCGCGCGGTGACCAGTCTGTTGAGTGAGTCGAAGGGGCGCCAGAGAAACAGCGAAAAAGGCGCGGCGAACTTGAACGCAAGCTCGCACAGCCGACCGGCGACATAGCCCAGGCAAATGGCCCAGAGCACAGGGTCGAGGGGTATATCCGAGTCCCACGTCGCCTCATACCCCATTCCCCAGGCGATATACCAAAGCGGCGGGTGAATCAGATCCAGGCCATGGTCGAAAATATTCCCGAAGCGCGTGGACGTCACGGTCACGCGTGCCAGCTTGCCATCCACCGTATCCAGAAACGTCATCAGCCAGCCGGCCACCAGGCCCGCGCCGAAATGCCCATGCCAGAACAGAATGCCTGCCAGGATGGCCAGGACATAGCTGGCTGCCGTGACCTGATTGGGACTGAGCCCCAGCCGCACGCACCAGACGGTGGCCCAGCGCGCCGGGACAGGCCAGACCGCCCGGGTGATGAAGTCGGTGACGCCTTTGTAGGAACCGTTGAACAGGGACTTCTCAAGATGCGCCTGATTGGCGTCGGTGATTGGCGCGACCCACGGAGGATCGAATTTGCGCAGTTGCGTCTGCATCGCGGTGGCCACGGTGCCGGGAACCACTTTGCGCAGTCCCGCTACGGCGTCACTGTCCAGGCTGGGCAAGTGTGCAAGCCGGTCGACACTGGCATGGGCGGCGACGATGGTGCCGGTCCGGGGATCCTGTAGCGCGACCTCAGGCGTTGCCATCAGCCCGCGGAGCACGCGGTCATCGTAAAGGTAATCTTCGCGCAGCAGGACGACCTCGCCTTGGGCAGGCAACGGATCGTCCGCGTTGCACAGATGGGCGTTGGGCAGCTTTGCCAGCATACGGCCCAATCGCTCCCTGGAAGTCAGGCCCCACAGCCGCACCGGGCTACTACAGATCAGGTATACGGGAGTCTTCATTTTTGCGCCTGCACCGAATCACGTTGATCGAAGGAGCGGGCGGCAACGCCCTGTCCATTGAATAGCATGACCGGTTTCAACGATTGCCCCGGTCCAGGTATGCCACCATCACAATAGCCACTGCGAGCAAGACCAGTGCCGGCCCCAACGTGGTGATCAGGGTGTTTATCTTTAGCAGTAGTCCAAGGTTTACGATGATCTGATTACTTACATAGACCATTAACCCGACGAGCGCACCCAAAGCCAACCGCGCACCCAGGTTGGGCGAGCGCGGCTGGGCAAAGGCGAACGGGATGGCGAACAGGATCATCGCCAGGGTCAGGATCGGTCGCCCGAGCTTTTGCCACATGGCCATTTCGTATTGTGCCGAGGGCTGGCCCGAGCCCTTGAGGTACGCGATGTAACGATAGAGCTGGCGAGCAGACAGGCTTTCGGTCGGCAGCGTGATGTCGCCCAAGCGTGCGCCGCCAAAAATCGAGTGCCAAGGCATATGATCGAGCTGTTGCGTCGTTTCAACGCCCTGGTCCCACTGTTTTACCTTGACATTGTTCAAGCGCCACTGGCCTGCGTCCTGTATGTCCGCCGTCTCTGCAAAGATGTAGGAAACCAGTGAACGGTCCTTGTCGAACCTGAATATTTCAATATTGACCGGCAATCGTTTGTGCGCAAGATTGCCGATACGAACGATCTGATCTTCCTCTCGAGCCCATACGCTGCCCTGATCGTTGCTGGCCTGCGCGCCGGCAGCCATGGCTTCGTTGCGCAGTTCCAGGCCGTTTTGCTGCAGGGGAGAGGCCACCCATTCATCCAGCGCCGCCCAGGCCAGCGCCAGCGCGAGCCCGGCCAATGTCGCGGTGAACCCGATCCGGGCAATCGACAGCCCGGTGGCGCGCATGACCGTCAGTTCCCGGGTGGCTGACAATTGACCCAGTGCGGCAATGCCACCCAGCAGGGCGATAAAGGGACCAAGCTCGACAACACGGCGTGGCAGTGTCATGAATACGACTTCGATGGCCTGGCTCAAGCGGTATCCGCCAGGCGTCACGTCGTCCAGTTCACCCACCAGGTCGAGGGTGGAGAACAGCGGTAGCAGCAGCGCTGCGGCCGCCGCGAAACCGAAGAACACATGACGGGCGATGTAACGGTCGAGGATTTTCATCGGTAACCGAACCGAAAGTTTGCCAGATCGCGCACCAGGAAAATCAGCAGGGCCAGGCTCATCAGCAGCGGTACTGTCCACAAGCCCGGAAACAAAGGCAGGGTGTTGTTGCCCACCATCGTCTTGCAGATGTCCGCTGCGTAGTAGATCAGGGCGAAGACGGCGGTCACGGGCAGCAGGGTAGCGAATCGTCCCTGCCTGGGCCGGGTGCGGCTCAACGGGATGGCGAGCAGTGCAAGTACCGTCGCGCTGACACCCCGTGTCTGGCGCCATTGCAATTCGGCCTTGTCCAGGGGCGCGCTGGAGGCCTTCAGCATTTCGTTGGAAGCCGCCTTGCGCTTACCCTCGGCGGCCCGTTCGATGGGTAGCAAGTGCAGCCGCATCTGCTCGAACTCTTCCGAAATGTCCCGTGAAGTACTGTGCTTGAGCAAATAGGAATGGCCTTGCGTCAGCTCCACGATCGGGTCCTCTGGGTCTGGATCGAGGATGCGGGCTTGCCCGGCGCGAAACACCCGGGACCTGGAATCCCCCGGATCATAGATCAGCACGTCGAGGAGTCGGCCATCATTGCGGTCTATCCGTTCTGCCAGGATCATCCTGCCGTTTTCGTTGTTGAGGTTGAACCGTTGCGCTTGCAGATGATTGACATCCAGGTCTGTTCGCGATTGCTGCTCCAGTACATAGGCCTGCGTATAAGCCCAGGGGCGCCCGTAGAGCGAAAGCACTGCCACCGCCAGCGAGATCGGAATGGCCAGCAGCAGGACAGCCCGATAGATGCGCAGCGGGCTTGCACCCGAGGCCGCTATCGCAATGATTTCGGAGTCATGGCACAGGCGTCCAACCGCCAGGGTCACCGAGGCATATAACGCCACCGGCACCAACATTTCGAGGGCAATCAGTACCTTGTAGAACACCATCTGCAGCACTGACTGCACCGCGAGCGTTCCCTCGACGGCGTCAGAGAGATAGCGTTCTGCGGAATAGCTGGCAAAAATGAATACCAGGATGCTGACCATCACCATCATCGGCCGGCGGATCTCGGCGATCACGTAGCGTTCGATCAGGAACATGTCCCGGGTCCTGAGCTTTCGCCGTGCCTGCGCCGGGCGCCCGCGATCGGGCATTGCTGCCGTCCAGAACCATCAGGTATCGCTCGGTATCGATTGATTTCTCTGGGCATGAAACCTCTCCACCATTTGATAATCCAGCGGCGAATCGACATCGATAGCGGCCTCCGCGAAGGGCATGATCACCGCGCCGAGACTCACCCCCAACCTGGCGGAAAGCTGTTGCAGCGCCTGTTCCAGGGTTAACCGTCCCAACAGGTAGCGCAGTACGCCCCCAAGGCCCAGGGCGCCGGCGATGACTCGCCGGGGGTGCTTGCGATCTTGTTCGACCCGTTGCCAGTAGCTGGCGAGGCGTCGAGCATCCTCGGTCATGAAGGCGAACAGGTTGCTGCCGCAATACGGGCCGCCGCGAAGCCGAATGCTGGTGCGGCGGGTTCCTGGAAAACGGGCCAGCACGGTGTCCAGCGGTGTCACCGCCACCACAAAGTCATGGCCGCCTGCAGCCGCTTGCTGAAGAAAATAGTCGACCATTTCCCGGCAGAGCAGCGCATGATCCGCCGTGGTCACCAACACTGGCCGGTCTGCCGGTTGACGCGCCAGCGCCTGCGCCGCGCTGGTACTGGGGGAGCTGGCGGGTTCCAGCCAACTGATTCTGGCGGTATCGAGCAGTTGCGTCATCGAGGCATCTTGCGCCAGTAAATGTCGCGCAGGGCCTACCAGTACGATTCGGTCGATCCGGTCACTGGCCTCCAGCGCCTCGATGACCCGACGGACCATGGGTACCCCTGCCACCGGCACCAGCGCCTTGCAGCCTGTCCCGGCCATGGCGGCAACGGGATCGGCCGGGCTCCTGTCAGCAGCCAGGACCAACGCGGTGAACTGTCTCGGCTCAAATTCGCTTTTCATAAACCCGGTAGCGTTTGTAGGGGGTGGCACCGATCTGGTCGAGAATCTTGCGCATGACCGCATTCGATTCGAGGATCCAGGACATTTCCAGGGCTTCTATGCCGCGCTTGACGAAGGGCGGCTTGAGCGCTTCGATCAGAAGCAAGGCGAGTGTGGGTCCCAATCGGCTGAACTGGTAGGCCTGCTTGACGCCCATCAAGGGCACGCGTGCAGTGCGCGTGCCCTTGACATACAGCCGCCACAGCAGTCGCAGCCAGCCAAAGGGCAGCAAGCGCCCCTTGAGGGAGGCGATCGCCTCGTTGATGTTAGGCATGGCCACGATAAACGCGCAGGGGTTGCCGTCGACTTCGGCGATGTACAGCAGGTCTTTGGGGACCAACAGTCGCAGTTGGCTGCCGAGCTCGAAGAATTCGGATTCGGTGAAGGGTACGAAGCCCCAATTGCGGCTCCAGGCGTCATTGAATATGTCTCGCAGAATTCCCATGTCCCGGCGGAACTGACGGGTGTCCAAGGGCCTGATCACAACGCGTTTTCGCTCGCGCGCCATCATCGCCGACAAGGCCGGTGGGAAGTGCAATTGGTCGGTGCGCATCCAGTAGGCGAGCAGATCCTTGGCTTGCCGGTAGCCCAGGGCGGCGAGCCTTTGATCATAAAAACGCTGTCCGTGCCCCATCATGGCGGACGGGGGACGATCGAACCCCTCTACCAACAGTCCGCTTTCCTGGTTGATGGTCAGGTTGAAGGGGCCTGTGATGCATGCAGCGCCACGGTCTCGCAGCCAGGCCTCTGCCGCCGCGAACAGGCTGTCGAATACGGCAGGGTCGTCCACGGCTTCGAGCATTCCAAAGTGACCCGAATCATGGCCGTGCAATTGCCGGTGAAGGCTGTCGATCTGAGCGGTGATTCGCCCCACGACTTCCGTTCCCGACCAGGCCAGCCACGCCTGCCATGTCAGATGAGGGGACGCCGGATTCTTTTCGGAAAGGAGTTCATGGCGCTCGTAATGGATCGGCTCGATCCAGCAAGGATCGTTGCGATACAGGGTGCCGGGGAAACTGATGAATGTCTTGAGATCCAAGCGTGAGAGGACGGGTCGCGTAATGATGGGTAACTTCTTATCGATCATCGTTGGCCACAAAAGTCCGTAGCAGTTGAACTAGCATCTCTTTTTCGGTACCTGGGAGAGCGTAGCTGAAGTAATGCCACAGGGCACGAATGCCGGGGAAATTGGCGCCACTGCTTTAGTGAACGCTAGTAATCCGTGCACTTTGCGACCATTAGCGCATTCTGTAACGTGAGCTTTGCTACCCTCGATTCCGCCGGTCGTCGCTCACTCGGGAAAAAATTTGCGATCACGCAGATGCCGATTAGTATTGCGTGAGGCGTTGTAAATGATTGAAAAGGCCGAACCGCTTATCCTTGGGGCCCAGACCCCATGAAAACGGATTCGAGGGCAGTAAAACGTCACGTGTTTTACCGGCGCCGGTGATCAACCCGCTATTTGACTTATCCTTACATGGGCTAAATGGATGGGTGTCTTATTATGTCTGCGACCCTTGCAAATCAGGCACTCCCCCAACGTCTAGCCGACTTTTCCACGTTAGTGGAAGCACTCGATTATGCCGCTACCGGTCAGGCCGGCATGAACTTCTACGACAGGCATTGCCACTTGAGTTCGGCGGTTGAATACGCGTCGCTCAGAACTAATGCCGTCGCGATTGCTCATCGACTACTTGGGCTCAAGTTGAAGAAAGGCGACCGGGTCGCGCTTATTGCCGATACGCACCCAAGCTTTATCGAGGCCTTTTTCGCCTGCCAATACGCCGGCTTGATCGCCGTTCCTCTACTGGTTCCTTCCAGCCTGGGAAGCCATCGTTCTTACGTCGACAAGTTGCAAGGGCTGTTCATCAACTGCGTACCGGCGGCCGTTCTAGGGGCGCAGGAATGGCTTCCCTATATCCGCGAAGCACTGGGGGAGACCCGGCAGGTGTTCGTCGGAACTGTGACGGATTTGGCCGAATTGCCCGCGGTGCAGGCGCTTCCCACGGTCTTGCCGGAGGACATCGCCTACTTGCAATACACCTCTGGCAGTACCCGCTTTCCTCGTGGCGTGATCATTACCCAGCGTGCGGTGATGGCCAATGTCAGGGGCATCGTCGTGGACGGTGTTGGCGTTCGCCCGGGGGACCGGTGCGCCTCGTGGTTGCCCTTTTATCATGACATGGGGCTGGTGGGTTTCGTCCTGGCACCCATGGCCGCGCAACTGACGGTCGACTACCTGCACACCCAGGATTTCGCCACTCGGCCTGGGCAATGGCTCAAGCTGATCAGCCAGAATCGGGTAGCCATTTCGGTCGCTCCGCCGTTTGGCTATGACCTTTGTGCGCGGCGAGTCCGTGACTCGGAAAAAGCTGCGCTGGATCTCTCCTGCTGGCGTGTCGCGGGGATCGGGGCAGAACCCATCCGGGCATCGGTGTTAAGCCGTTTCGCGGATTGTTTTTACGACACCGGCTTCGATCCGGCCGCATTCACGCCTTGCTACGGTCTGGCGGAAAGCACGCTTGCCGTCAGCTTCGCCCGCCGCGGGGTGTTGGTGGATCATGTCTCTCGCCACGTTCTGGAGTATCAGTTCAAGGCGCAAGTGTGCGCCGCCGATGATCCGGGAAGCTGTGGCTTTACCAATTGTGGCGCGCCTTTGCCCGGCCATCGCGTGGAAATCCGCGATGCGGCGGGGCGGGTGGTCGCCGAGCGTGAGGTCGGGCAGATATTCGTGCAGGGACCCAGTGTGATGTCAGGTTATTTCAATGACCCGCAGAGCACCGGGGCCGCGTTACGAGACGACTGGCTGAACACCGGTGATCTGGGCTACCTGTCCCGGGGCGAACTGCACATCACTGGCCGGCACAAGGATTTGCTCATCGTCCGCGGTCGCAACATCTGGCCGCAGGATATTGAATACCTGGTGGAGTCCGCGCCTGAACTGAGGCCCGGCGATGCCATCGTATTTGTCGTACCCGGCGATGATGAGCCAAAGGTCGTGGTGCAGATTCAATGCCGCATCCGTGAGCCGCAAAGTCGCGAACATCTGGTGCGTACCCTGGCCGCAAAGATCATCAGTGAATTCGGTCTCGTTGCCGAGGTGCACCTCGTACCACCCCACTCGCTGCCTCGAACTTCCTCGGGAAAGCCTTCCCGTGCCGAAGCCCTTGAACGATTCATGGCCCAGGTGAACACCGATCTTCCTTATCCAGCGCTGGAGGAGACGTGAGCGCCGGCATTGTTTCACTGACGGGTGCGACGGGCTTCATCGGCAGTGTCCTACGCGAACGACTCGTCGCCCGTGGCGTGAAGGTGCGTGCCCTGGCTCGCTCCAGGAGCGGAACGGCAGAGGATGGAACACAGTGGATCAGGGGAACACTGGAAGATGAACAGGCCCTCGTCGAACTCACCAGTGGGGCGGACACCGTCATTCACTGCGCAGGCAAGGTCAGGGGCAGCGATGCCCGGGACTTCGATGCGGTCAATGTGCTGGGCAGCAAGCGCTTGATGGAGGCGGCGCGGCTGAGCGGCAGTTGCAAGCGTTTCCTGCTCATCTCGTCCCTGGCGGCCAGGCATCCGACGTTGTCCTGGTACGCCGCTTCCAAATTCGAAGGCGAACGGCAGGTCAGGGCCGCGGCCGGGGCGATACCCGTGTGCGTTTTCCGGCCGACCGCCGTGTATGGACCGGGCGACCGGGAATTGCGTCCGGTGTTCGAGTGGCTACTGCGCGGCTGGCTGGTGACCCTTGGTCGAAACGATTCACAGTTCAGCTTTCTCCATGTGGAGGATCTGGTCGGTGCCGTCATGCAATGGCTGGATGCACCCGTGGGGCAATCGCAGACCTTTGAGTTATGCGACGGCCAGGCGCAGGGGTACGACTGGGCAAGCCTGGCCAGCATCGCCTCCGACATCCGCAATGCCCCGGTACGCCAGGCGGCAGTGCCTGCCGCGGTAGTCAAGGGGATCGCACGAGCGAACCTGATGCTGTCTCGTCTTACCCGGCAGGCACCTATGCTCACGCCCGGTAAAGTCAATGAGCTGATGCACCCTGACTGGACTTGCAGCAATGCCCACATCAGCGCGACATTGGGCTGGGAGCCCCGGATTCTTTTACGGCAAGCGTTGCGCAATCACCTGTTTTGAGCGGGCAAAGAGCCACTGAACTCAAGGAAACCCACGATGATCACACAACAAGCGATACTCGACAGGGTGATGATGCTCATCGGGCGATTCGCACCTCCAGGAACGCCAATCAACCCCAATACCGACCTGGCCCAGGACCTGGGGATGGAGTCGATAAAGGTGATGGACATGCTGATGGAGCTGGAAGACGAATTCGACATCTCGATCCATATCAATATCTTGATGGATGTGAGCACGCCTGCTCAGTTGGCTCACGCCATTCTCAACCTGATGGAGCATGCCGATGGGACTGTTTGACAAATTCGGCAAGCTGGCAGCCGAGCGCGCCAGTCTCTGTGATTCACAACTGCATCCTTTTGGAATTCGCATCGACGAGATGTATTCCCCCACCGAGGGCAGTATCCAGGGCCAAAGGGTCATCCTGGCCGGCACCAATAATTATCTGGGGCTGACGTTCGACCCCGATGGCATCAAGGCGGCGCAGCGTTCACTGGAGCTTGAAGGCACCGGCACCACCGGCTCTCGCATGGCCAACGGCAGTTACGCCGGGCACAGCGCGCTGGAGGATGAACTGGTTGATTTTCTCGGGCGGCGCTCGGTCATCGTGTTCTCGACAGGGTACGTCGCCAATCTGGGCGTCATCGGCACGCTGGCGAGCGCGCGCGAGGTGGTGCTGCTTGACGCCGACTGCCACGCGAGCATCTACGACGCTTGCAAGCTGGGTGGGGCGCAGATCATCCGTTTTCGCCATAACGATGTCGCTGATCTGGAACGGCGCATGGTCCGGCTCGGCGACCGCGCCCGGGAAGCGATTATCCTGGTGGAAGGCATCTACAGCATGCTCGGTGACCAGGCTCCGCTCAGGGAAATAGTCGAGGTCAAGCGCCGCCTTGGAGGCTACCTGCTGGTTGACGAGGCGCATTCCTTTGGCGTGCTGGGGGCCAATGGGCGAGGGCTGGCGGAGGAGTTGGGTGTGGATTCGGAGGTGGACATCCTGTTGGGCACGTTCAGCAAGAGCCTGGGCGCCGTCGGCGGATTCGCCGCCTGTCACGACGCGCAAATGGATCTGCTTCGTTATGCCAGCAGACCTTACATTTTCACCGCGTCCCCCGCACCCTCGGCGATTGCCTCGGTGAGGTCGGCGCTGATGGCCATCAAGGAACGCCCGCAACTGCGGCGTCAGCTGTGGTCGAACGCGCGGCGGCTTTATCAGGGGTTGGCTGAGTCAGGCTACCAATTGGGGCCGCAAGCCAGTCCAGTGATTGCCGTCATGCTGAAGTCGCCACACGAGGGCCTGGCCGTCTGGCGGGCGCTGATAGAGAAGGGCGTCTATGTCAATCTGGTCCTACCTCCCGCGACACCCGGCGCCGTCACCCTGGTGCGTTGCAGCGTCAGTGCGGCCCATACACCTGAGCAAATAGACCAGATCATCGAGGCCTTCGCTTCTTTGCGTGGCCCGATGGGACTCGTCACAGTGGGCGCTTGATGAGTGTCGCGAGCTGTCGGTGAGCTAATCTTTACCTACGACATAGTGAACGACACTCATGCGGATTATTTTTGCCTTTGGCCGCTCCTATCCGGCCCGCACCGTCCTGATGCTGCTGAGCCTGCTGTTGGCAGGGGTGGTTGAAAGCGTCAGCCTGAGCACGATGCTTCCGCTGATATCGGCCGTACTTGAAGACCAGCCCCATTCAAAGTTGGCGGTCCAGGTCTTCGGGATAATGGACACGATAGGCCTGCAACCTTCGATCCCGAACATGCTGGTGATCATTGTCGTGGGCATGACGCTGAGCAACCTGCTGATCCTGCTGGGCAATCGACAGGTCGGCTACACGGTGGCGCATGTGGCCACCGACCTGCGTATTGACCTTATCAAGGCGTCGCTGGGCAGCCGCTGGGAATATTATCTACGGCAACCGGCCGGAGCATTGGCCAATGCCGTGGCAACCGAGGCTTTCCGCGCGTCCACCGCCTACGAGCACGCGGCCAATATGCTGGCGCTGGCTATTCAGGCCGCGGCCTACGCAATCATTGCGCTTTTTGTTTCCTGGCAGGCGGCGATCCTGGCGCTGCTGATCGGTTTTGTCCTGTTGGTGGCCGTGCGCGGGCTGGTGAAGACCTCCCGACGCGTGGGGAAAAGCCAGACCCGACTGATGCGCGAACTGCTGGTCTACCTGACAGACACGCTGGCTTCAGTAAAACCGCTCAAAGCCATGGCCCGGGATGACATCGCCGACTCTCTATTGCGTCATCATGCCGGTGAGCTCAATGCAGCACTGGAACGCGAAGTGATGAGTCGCGAAACGCTGAGGGCCTTGCAGGAGCCCATGCTCGCGGTTCTTGCCGCGGCAGGTCTCTACGCAGGGCTGGTCATCGGCGGACTGCCACTGTCTTCAGTGATGGTGCTTATCTTCGTGGTGGTGCGCATGTTGGGGCTGCTGCACAAGGCGCAGCAGCGTTATCACCGGATGGTCGCGCAAGAGAGTGCCTACTGGGCCATCAACGAGTCGATCGACAACGCTATCGCCGATGCCGAGCCCGTCGGGGGGAACTGCGCGCCTGCCTTGAAGCGGCATATCGGTTTTGAAAATATCCACTTTGGTTATGGGGGGCGGCAGGTTCTCGACGACGTGTCGATGAGCTTTGCGGTCGGTTCATTCACCACCATGATCGGCCCTTCCGGTGCAGGCAAGACCACCGTGCTCGACCTGATCTGTTCGCTGCTCGCGCCACAGTCAGGACGCATCAGGGTAGACGACTGCGACTTGCATGATCTGGACAGAAGGGCGTGGCGCCGCATGATCGGCTACGTCACCCAGGAAACCTTGTTGCTGCACGACAGCATCCTGGCGAACGTCACCTTGGGCGACAGGGCCTTGACTGCCGCGGACGCCGAGCGCGCGCTCCGTCAAGTCGGTGCATGGCAGTTCGTACAGGAGTGTCCGGGTGGGCTGCAATCGATCGTAGGCGAGCGCGGTGCGAAACTTTCCGGAGGTCAAAGACAGCGTATCGTCATCGCGCGCGCACTGGCCCATCGTCCCAGGCTTCTGATCCTGGACGAAGCCACCAGCGCGCTCGATCCGGAGTCGGAGGCCGATATTTGCCAGGTACTGAAGAATCTGACCCCTGGCATCACCGTCATCGCGGTGTCCCATCGCCCTGCCATGATCCGCATTGCAGACCAGATTCTCGAGGTGCGCGATGGCAAGGTGTTGGCCATCCACAATGCCGTCGATCCTGATGGCACCCGGACTGACGAGGCGAAAGCCTGAAGTGTGTAAACCGCCAATGAAAAAGCCCGGCACTGGGCCGGGCTTTCCAATCACGTAGCCAATTCCTTTTGGCTGACAGCAGTGTGCATGGCGAGTGTGACGAAGGCGTGACGGTCTGCACTGACTTGTGCGGTGCCCCTCAATGAAGAACCCGGCGGCTCTCTCCAATCCTGATCCGGTCAAGCGCCCGGTTCAATGCGTCCAAGGCATCGAGGAGGGCTTTCGCCTCGGCTTCCCGGCCATCGCCCCACAGGCGTTCGGCCATTTTGTTCAGGGCCTGGATGGATCGTTCAATGTCTGCAGCGGTTGCTGCAGGTGTGTCTGTCTGCCGCTTCTTTGACATTGTAAAAATTGCTCAAGTGGTCGAGCGGCGACACCGGGGATCCGGCATTTTTCGGCGCTCATTTCAGAAGGGTAAGTTGTCAAAACGGATACCAACAACGGCTTCAGCCCAGGCTCCATTAGAACACGACACAACACATACAGCTCTCCATTGGTAGTGACGAGCACTTTGGGGTCGATATTTGACACTCGCAGGTGCAACCGGAACACGACAATCGGGTGAATGCCTCAGCGCCATCGAGCACTGAGTGACCTTCACCAAAGGGGGAGTGGAACATGCTGCAACTGACCGGGTCTGGCCGGCCGCAACCACCGGTGCTGCGTATTGGTTTCTGGCTGATGAATGCCTTCGATTTATATGCCCTTGCCAATGCGCTGGAGCCATTGCGCCAGGCCAATCAATTGGCGCAGTGCAATGTTTGCCAATGGCAAATGCTAAGCCAGGACGGACAGCCACTGAATGCCAGCAACGGCATCGCAACCGCCACTGTACGGCTGGATCAGGCACACATGTTCGATGTATTGATCCTTTGCGGTGGCGATGACCTGCATCTTGAGACTGAACATCCAGGCTTGCTCCAGCAACTGGACCACTGGGCAAGGCAACCGATCAGCCTGGGGGCGTTGGGTAAGGCCGGTTGGCTGCTGGCTCAGATCGGCGCGTTGAAGGGTTTCCGCTGCAGTTTGCCGGAGCCCACCCCGTCAATGACCTTGGCCACCTTGCGCGAATTGACGCCGGTAGCAGCACCGTTCTGTGTCGATCGCCAACGCCTGACCTGCGTCGGCCCGCAGGCCGCTCAAGGGTTGATGCACGAGCTTCTCGCCCGCACCCATGGTCGTGGCCTGGTACTGCGGATGGAAAAACATGCAGTACGCCAGGCCCGACCGCTACTTCCCCTGCATGACGCCCCGGAAAAACTTCAAGCAACACTGGCATTGATGAACGAGCACTTGTGCCGGACACTGGGGATCGACGAACTGGCCCACGCCATGGGCATTTCCCAACGCCATCTCGAACGGCTATTCAAGCGCAGCCTGGGTTGTTCGCCGGCCCGACACTACCTGGACTTGCGGCTGCAACAGGCACGCCAGTTGTTGCGGTCCGGTGAACATGCCTTGTCCGATGTCGCCGGGGAGTGTGGTTTTGTCTCGGTACAACACTTCTACCGTTGCTATCGCCAATACTTCGGAGCACACCCGCGCGATCATATCGGCGTCAGCTCGCTCACGCACTGACTGCGTCATCCTTTGCCAATGCCCTCGCCAAGCGGCTGTCACTGCGCTTTCGGGGGCATTTTTGTTTCTGCCGGGAGGCTTGGCAGAGCACAGGGGCAAACAGCGGGTATGGCCAACTACAGGTCGGATTCGCGCAAAAAACCTCACCTTGCATCTGTTCGAATGATCTTCAGCGGCCCGCCAGATTGGCGCCTTCTGTTGCTCAAACAATGACAAGGATAAATGACATGCAAATGCCAAAAACCATCCAGATCAAGAACGGCGAAAAAGTGAAACCGACGTTCTCGGCTAGCGAATATGCCAACCGCCAGGCCAAATTGCGGGCTTATATGGCGCAGAACAATATCGACGCGGCAGTCTTCACGTCCTATCACAACATCAACTACTACAGCGATTTCCTTTACTGCTCCTTCGGGCGTCAATACGCGCTGGTCGTGACCCAGGACAGCGCCGTGACCATCAGCGCGAACATTGATGGCGGTCAGCCGTGGCGCCGTACCGTTGGGACTGAAAACATCGTCTACACCGACTGGCAGCGCGACAATTACTTCGTCGCGATCCAAAAGGCCTTGCCCAAAGCCGGGCGCATCGGCATCGAATTCGACCATCTGAACCTGCTCAATCGCGACAAACTCGCCAGCTGCTATCCGCAGGCCGAGCTGGTGGATATCGCCGCACCGTGCATGCGTATGCGCATGATCAAGTCTGCTGAAGAACACGCCATCATCCGCCATGGTGCGCGTATAGCGGACATCGGTGGTGCGGCCATCGTCGAAGCCTTGCGTGATCAGGTTCCAGAATACGAAGTAGCCCTGCATGCCACCCAGGCGATGGTGCGCGAAATTGCACGCACCTTTCCAGATTCCGAACTGATGGACACCTGGACCTGGTTCCAGTCGGGCATCAATACCGACGGTGCTCATAACCCGGTCACGTCGCGCAGGGTCAACAAGGGCGACATCCTCAGCCTTAACTGCTTCCCGATGATTGCCGGTTACTACACCGCACTGGAACGTACCTTGTTCCTGGACCACTGCTCCGATGAGCATCTGCGCTTATGGGAAGTGAACGTCAAAGTGCACGAGGCCGGTCTGAAGCTGATCAAGCCAGGCATGCGCTGCTGCGATATCGCGCTGCAATTGAACGAGATTTTCCTGGAACACGATCTGCTGCAATACCGCACCTTCGGCTACGGCCATTCCTTCGGTACGCTCAGCCATTACTACGGACGCGAAGCCGGGTTGGAGCTGCGCGAAGACATCGACACCGTGCTGGAACCCGGGATGGTTGTGTCCATCGAACCGATGATCATGCTGCCTGAAGGCCTTCCAGGTGCCGGCGGTTATCGTGAGCACGACATCCTGATCGTCAACGAGCACGGCGGGGAAAACATCACGAAATTCCCGTATGGTCCGCAACACAACATCATCAGGAAGTAAGCCGCAACGCCGCACAGTGAACCTGTGCGGCGTTTCTTTTTGATGAGTGGTTGAGTATCAGCAAAAAAAAACGCATGCGCGCAAAAAAACGCGCAGCATTAATGAACCTTAACCCTGCCAAGTAAAACAATAGAGGGTTTTGTCATGTTCTACGTCCCGACTCTTTACCTCGATAACCGCACCTCTAACTCCGGAGGTGCCCAATGAGCACCCAAGACGCAAGCCTGACGCTGACCATGGCGCAGAAACTTGAACAAACGGCCGAGCGCAAGGCCCTGCGACGCGCAGCCAGTGCCAGCTTCATGGGCAACTTTGTCGAATGGTTCGACTATGCGGCCTACGGCTACCTGGCCACCGTCATCGCCCTGACGTTTTTTCCGCAAACCGACAAGACTTCCGCGCTACTGGCGACTTTCGCCGTATTCGCGCTGTCGTTTATCGTTCGCCCGATTGGCGGGCTGGTCTGGGGTCACTTCGGTGACAAATACGGGCGGCGCAGTGCGCTGTCCTGGTCGATTCTGATCATGTCAGTCTCGACCTTTTGTATCGGCATCCTGCCGACATACAACCATATTGGCCTGTGGGCGCCGGCCTTGCTGTTACTGATTCGCTTGTGCCAGGGCTTCTCTGCTTCAGGTGAGTACGCCGGGGCGTCGGCCTTTCTCGCCGAGTATGCTCCCGAGGGCAAGCGCGGTTTGTACACCAGCATTGTCCCGGCGAGTACGGCGGCGGGCTTGTTATTCGGTGCGGTCTTTGTCGCCGGCCTGCATGCGTGGATGAGTGTCGAGGATCTGCATGACTGGGGCTGGCGGTTACCCTTTCTCCTCGCAGCGCCATTTGGGCTGGTGGGACGCTACATCCGCATGAGTCTGCAAGACACACCCAAGTTCCTGGAGATGGAAAAACGCCTCGAAGCGAAGGAGTGCGCGACCCACGCGCCAGTGCGTGAGTTGCTGACAGTGCACCGACGCAGCGTGATGATCGGGATCGGCGTGACCTGCCTGAATGCCGTGGCGTTTTACCTGTTGCTCAGCTACATGCCGACCTACCTGTCCACCGAAATGGGCATGAGCGAGAGTGATTCGTTCCTGGCGTCGACGGTGTCGCTGGCGACCTATATCGGCCTCATTTTCCTGATGGGCAAGCTGTCGGATCGGTTCGGACGCAAAACCATGTTGCTGACCGCTTCGGTACTCTTCTTGCTGCTGACATTTCCGCTGTTCGGGATGCTGGAGAATCAGCCGCTGATCGTGATTCTCATGATCCAGATTGCCTTCGGCACAATTCTGGCTATGAACGACGGCACCTTGCCGTGCTTCCTCGCCGAGATATTCCCCACCCGCGTACGCTTCAGTGGTTTTGCCTTCAGCTTCAATATCGCCAACGCGGTATTCGGCGGCACCGCGCCGTTTATCGCTACCTGGCTGATCCAACTGACCGGCAACAAAATGGCCCCGGCCTGGTATCTGCTGGCGGCAGCGGCGGTCGCCTTGATTGCCATGTTGGCGAGTCGGGAAACTGCGCACAAGGCGTTGCAGGACTGACAGGCCAGGGTTGTCTTTCAGGGCGCCATCGCGGGCAAGCCCGCTCCCACAGAGATTTTCGGGGAACACAGATTGTGTATCCACTAGAGATTCCTGTGGGAGCGGGCTTGCCCGCGAAGAGGCAAGTCCGGCCAACATCAATCTCGAATCAATGCACCGCCGCTACTTGCTTACGCTCACCAATGGGCGATACGCCGAAGAAGCGGCTGTAGCACTTGGAAAAGTGCGCCGGGGAAACGAAGCCGCAGGCGAGGGCGATATCACGTACCTGCGATTCGCTGCGCAACAGTAATTGCCGCGCCCGCGAGAGGCGCAATTCCAGGTAGTACTGGCTCGGCGTGCGCTGCAGGTGCTTGTGAAACAGGCGCTCGAGCTGGCGCACCGACACCTCGTTCAACCGCGCGAGTTCCTCAAGGCCAACCGGCTCCTCGAGATTGGCTTCCATGATCGCCACCATCTGACTGAGCTTGGGCTGCGAGGTGCCCAGCTTCTGCCGCAATGGCACACGTTGTTGTTCCTTTGCACCTCGTACCCGATCGCACAACAGCAGCTCGGCTGCATGGGCTGCGATGTCCCGGCCTCCGGGTTCGCGGGCGATCAGCTGCAGCGTCATGTCCATGGAGGCCACGCCACCGGAGCAGGTGTAGCGATCCCGATCCAGCTCGAACAGCTGGTTGGAAATGATAATCCCCGGGAAACGCTCCTTCAGTGCCTCGATATCTTCCCAGTGAATCGTACAGCGATAGCCCTTGAGCAAATCGGCGCGTGCCAACAAATGACTGCCCGTACAAATCCCGCCCAGCGGCACCTGATCATGCGCCAACTTGCGTAGCCAGTTGAGCAGTGGTCGGCTGCTGTGATTGGAGACAATCGGGTTTGATCCAACCACGAACAGCATGTCGAGTTCGGGTGCGTCGGCGATGGTGTGGTCAGGCAGGATGCGCATGCCATTGCTGGCCGTGACCGGGTCCAGGCTGGCGGCGATGATGACCGTGCGAAACATCGGTTTGCGTGCTGCCAGGTTGGCCATGCGCAGTGTTTCCACGGCGGAGGCGAAGCCGATGGTGGTGAAGTTGGGGATGACCAGGAAACCCACGGTTTTCACTGGATGTAGTTCATGCGCCGAACGTCCTGCGGCGGGCTTCGCCGCCTGGAGTTTCGCCATCTTTACCGCTCCTCAGCTGCATAAGTGACGCACTCGATGGCAAGCTGCCGACAGGGACTGCGTCATCTCTTTTTTTGTGATTGTTACACCTGTTTACGGGTATCTGGATCTTACACCCAGTGCCCGATCAATAGACGATCACAAGACAAACATGCATGCATGACTGCAGCGGTTTTGTCGTCTTGCAAGGAGGCTGTGGGCAGCACGAGCCTCCAAGGGTCACTTGCTGATACCCTATCTGCCGCCTCAACCATGTGCAGTACAGTCAACGCAGGAAATGTAAATGAGCGAAGAGATCGATATTCCTGAACCCGAGCACGACCATCTGCTCGATCATGAATTCCACGAAGAAGAACGCTGGGTCGAAGAAGATGCCCAAGGCATTCTTGACGATGATGACGAGGAACAGGATGACCTCGACTATCTGGATTCGATTGATCACGAGGGCTAGGCTGATGAAGTCGAGGGCTCGGAGCAGAACCCTCGCTTCAAATCCCTCAACTGCTTAGTTGGCGGTCTTCAACTGCCCTTGCGCAGTCGATCCGGTGCGGGCGATCACGGTCAGGATCGACAGGGCAGCAATCACCAGCCCGGGTGAAGTCGCCAGCAGCACGCCCGTGGTGCCTGCACCGGCGGCGAGGATCTGCCCAGCGGCCAAGGGCCCCGCCACCGAGCCCAGCCGGCCGATCGCCACGGCGGCGCCGACACCAGTGGCGCGCACGGCGGTCGGGTAGGAGGGTGGCGCCAGGGCGTAGAGCACCAGTTGCGCAGCCATGACGAACAACCCGGCGGCAAAACCGGCGATTGCCATCGGTATCATGCCCACCGACAGGCCGACTCCGGCCAGTGCAGTCAGCAACCCGGCATACACGAACAGCACGACCTTGAGACCGTTGCAGCGGTCCAGCAGCAAGCCACCGAGCAGCGAGCCGAGGGCGCCACCGATGTTGAACAGCATCTGCACCATGCCCGCCTGGGGTTTGCTGAAGCCCTGTTCCAGCAGTAACGAAGGCAGCCAGTTGAGCAGCATGTACATCACGGTCAAGGTGAAGAAATAGCTCAGCCACAAGGCCAGGGTGTTGCGTGTGCGGCCTTCGCCGAACAGCGCCTGGGCGGTGGAAGGGCGCTGGCTGCCAGTGGCCGAATGTTGCTGGCGGAAGGCAGTGGATTCAGGCAGCAGCAGGGCCATCAACGGCACGACCAGCAAGGGCACCACACCGCCGATGATGAAGGTGGTTTGCCAGTGCTCGCTGGAAAACATCGCCACCACCGCCGCGAGCGCGCCGCCCAGGGGAACGCCGCAATACATGACGCTGATGGCGGTGCCGCGGTTGCGCTCGCTCACGGCCTCGGCGCACAAGGCGATCAGGTTGGGCAGGGCGGCGCCCAGGCCCAGGCCGGTCATGAAACGCACCAGCAACAGGCTGGAGTAGCTCTCGACGTAGGCCGTGCACAGGGAAAACACGCCGAACAGCAGCACGGCACTGACGAGGATTTTCTTGCGGCCGATGCGATCGGCGACCCAGCCGCCAAAAAACGCCCCGGGCAGCAGGCCGATGATCCCGGCGCTGAACACCCAGCCCATCATCTTCGGGTCCAGGGCAAAACTCTGGCGCAGTCCGGCGGCAGCGGTGCCGGCGGCCTGCAGATCGAAACCCTCGATCAGCGCAACGATAAAGCACAAAGCGATTGTCAGCGTCGAACGACGCGATGGGCTGTCCATGGGTGGAACCTCATTGTTGTTTTTGTTGTGGAGTCGAGCCGTCCCATCGCACGGGGTACGCTGTAGATGGCTGCTGGCGAATAAGATAACAAAGATAACTAAAAAATGAACTGTCCCTTTAAAATCGAGAAAAATAGCAAATAAGGCTTATAAATCAGCCAGTAAGATGTAGATCATGTGTATTGGCGAAAAATAGATAATAATATTAATGTTCGATTATCGGTCATTCACCATTGACAGGGGTCATTGGCTGTTTCCATTCTCTGTCCGCGAAGCCGGTTGCACTGCGCTCCTCCGGCAGCACAAACAACAATAAAAATGGAAATCGAACATGCCAAATCTCCCCACGCACGACGTTGCGACGGCGTCAGCCACCTGTGTGCCCGGTATCAACCGAGGGTTGGTCCTGGCGCTGCTCGGATTGAGCGTTCTACCCACCCAGCTTCGAGCCGCAGGTTTTATCGAAGACAGCCATGGCACCTTGACCCTGCGTAATTACTACCTGGACCGCCAATACAAGGACGATGGGGCCAAGACCGCCGCGCAGGAGTGGGCCCAGGGTTTCATCATGAACATGGAGTCGGGGTTTACCGAAGGACCGCTGGGTTTTGGGCTGGACGTTCGCGGGCTGCTGGGGGTCAAGCTCGACTCCGCGCCGGATCGCAGCGGCACCGAGTTGTTGCCGGTGTCGGCCAGCGACAATCGGGCGGCGGATGAGTACTCGCGCCTGGCCCCGACCGCCAAGCTGCGTTTTGCCCAGACCACGGTGAAGTCCGGGGATGTGTCGATCTTCCTGCCGTTTGCTTTTGCCAGCCCTTCGCGACTGCTGCCACAAACCTTTCGCGGTACCACCCTCAGCTCCAGGGACTTCGACGGCCTGACGCTGAACACCGGGTATATCGATCGCATCGACAAGCGTAATTCCACCAACTATGAGTCGATGACCATCGCTTCGCCCAACCGGCGATTCAACGCCACTGCCACGACCTCGCACATGGCCTATCTGGGGGGCGATTATCAGGTCAGCAAGACGCTGAGCCTACGTGCTTACCACGCCGAAGTGACCGACTTGTACCAACAGGACACGTTTGCGTTGCTGCATGACCTGCCGCTGGGCGCAGGGGTATTGACCAGCGATCTGCGCAGTTTTTTCAGTCGCGAGGATGGCAGCGCCAAGGGTGGTGAAGTGGATAATCGCAACGTCTCGGGGTTGTTCAGCTACCGTTACGGCGGACACAAGCTGGGCATCGGCTACATGCATTCCAGTGGCGACTCGGCGACTCCCTATATCTCCGGGACAGAGTTGATGGGGATGAGTGAGCTGACCATGGCTTCGGACTTTCTCAACGCCAGGGAGCGCACCTGGCAGGCCATCTACGACTATGACTTTGTCGCGTCCGGAGTGCCCGGGCTGAGGGGCCGGTTGCGTTATTTGCGCGGTGACAATATCGAGCTCAAAGCCTTCAACGCCGAGGACCGCAAGGAGCGCGAGTTCCAGATGGAGCTGGGCTACGTGGTGCAGAGCGGTCCGCTGAAGAATGTCGCGCTGGTGGCGCGCAAGGCGATTTACCGCAACGATTTCCCGAGCGGCGCGGCATTTCGCGATGAAAACCAGACCCGCTTCCTGGTGACCTACACCTTGCCAATCTGGTAACCCCAGGGCCCTGAAGGCTTCTCACCGGCACGTCCCTTTGGGGCGTGCGTTACTCCTGATAAATCTTCTTCAGCAGTCGCAGCAGCTCTTCGCGTTCCTGATTGTCCAGGGCCGCGGTGGCGTCCAGGTCGCTTTGCGCGGCGATCTGATTCAGTTCCTTGAGCAGGGTCTCGCCGGTCTTGCTGAGGAAGATCCCATAAGAGCGCTTGTCCGGCTTGCAACGCACGCGCACTGCCAGCGCACGGCTTTCCAGTTTGTTGAGCAGCGGCACCACTTGGGGCGGCTCGATGGTCAGTGCACGGGCCAGATCGGCCTGCATCAGGCCCGGGTTCTGATTGATGATCGCCAGCGCGGAGAATTGAGCGGGCCGCAGATCGTGGGCAGATAGGCGACTGATCAGGTTCTGGAACAGCTTGAGTTGTGCGCGGCGCATGGCGTAGCCGATCAGGTCGTTCAACGCCGAATCGAGTGGTGCCTGCATCTCGGCGTTGGTCGAGGGTGCCTCGATCGACTCGGCGAGGGGGGAGGGCTTGGCCATTGCAGGTGAGTCCTGAAGGATTGGAGGTTAACAAGGCTATCTATTTTGCCGGCGTTGACCGGTGATTGCTATGGCCAATATCCGTTGGCGTTTCGGACAGGGGAGCTTTCAGTGTGTTGAAAACTGGTTAATTTTATTAATAGTTAATTGACATAACTAATTTGCCGGTTTAATTTCCAGTCATCTTCAAACCAAGAACAAGAGAGCATCGTCATGAGCAATTACGAAGGGCGCTGGACAACGGTCAAAGTGGAAATCGAAGAAGGCATCGCGTGGGTCATCCTCAACCGCCCGGAAAAACGCAACGCCATGAGCCCGACCCTGAACCGCGAGATGATCGATGTCCTGGAAACCCTCGAGCAGGACCCGGCTGCTGGTGTACTGGTGCTGACCGGCGCTGGCGAAGCCTGGACCGCGGGCATGGATCTCAAGGAGTACTTCCGCGAAGTGGACGCTGGCCCGGAGATCCTCCAGGAAAAAATCCGCCGCGAAGCCTCGCAATGGCAGTGGAAGCTGTTGCGCATGTACGCCAAGCCGACCATTGCCATGGTCAATGGCTGGTGCTTCGGCGGCGGCTTCAGCCCCCTGGTGGCCTGCGACCTGGCGATCTGCGCCGACGAGGCGACCTTCGGTCTTTCGGAAATCAACTGGGGCATCCCGCCGGGCAACCTGGTGAGCAAGGCCATGGCCGACACCGTGGGCCATCGCCAGTCGCTGTACTACATCATGACCGGCAAGACCTTCGGCGGGCAGAAAGCCGCCGAGATGGGCCTGGTCAATGAAAGCGTACCGCTGGCGCAACTGCGTGAAGTCACTGTGGAGCTGGCGCGTAACCTGCTGGAGAAAAACCCGGTGGTGCTGCGTGCGGCCAAGCATGGTTTCAAACGTTGCCGCGAACTGACCTGGGAGCAGAACGAGGATTACCTGTACGCCAAGCTCGATCAGTCACGCCTGCTGGACACCGAAGGCGGCCGTGAGCAGGGCATGAAACAATTCCTCGACGACAAGAGCATCAAGCCGGGCCTGCAAGCATACAAACGCTGAGGTGCCTCGCACGCAGCCGGGCGCATGCCGCTACTGACGGATGTGCCCTGGTGCTGCGGTTACATCGCTGCCTACCTTGTTCCACTGTATTCCCGACAAAGACTATAAAGAGGAATCACCATGCTGGACGTGCCCCTGCTGATTGGCGGCCAGTCGTGCCCCGCCCGCGACGGTCGAACCTTCGAACGCCGTAACCCGGTGACCGGCGAGTTGGTGTCGCGGGTTGCCGCCGCCACCCTGGAAGATGCCGACGCCGCGGTAGCCGCTGCGCAGAAGGCGTTTCCCGAGTGGGCCGCCCTGGCACCCAATGAACGCCGAACCCGTTTGCTCAAGGCGGCCGAGCAATTGCAGGCGCGCAGTGCCGAGTTCATCGAGGCGGCTGGCGAGACCGGCGCCATGGCCAACTGGTACGCTTTCAACGTGCGGCTGGCGGCCAATATGCTGCGTGAAGCAGCGTCGATGACCACGCAGATCAATGGCGAAGTTATCCCCTCGGATGTGCCAGGCAGTTTCGCCATGGCCCTGCGCCAACCCTGCGGCGTCGTGTTGGGCATTGCGCCATGGAACGCGCCGGTGATTCTCGCCACCCGCGCTATCGCCATGCCATTGGCCTGCGGCAACACTGTCGTGCTCAAGGCATCTGAGCTAAGCCCTGCGGTGCATCGCTTGATCGGTCAGGTATTGCAGGACGCTGGCCTGGGTGATGGCGTGGTCAATGTCGTCAGCAACGCGCCAGCGGATGCCGCGGCGATTGTCGAGCGGTTGATCGCCAACCCGGCGGTGCGACGGGTCAATTTCACGGGCTCCACGCATGTTGGACGCATTGTCGGCGAACTCTGCGCGCGCCACCTCAAACCGGCCTTGCTGGAACTGGGCGGCAAGGCACCGTTGCTGGTGCTCGACGATGCCGACCTGGATGCTGCGGTGGAGGCGGCCGCCTTTGGCGCCTATTTCAATCAAGGGCAGATCTGCATGTCCACCGAGCGCCTGATCGTCGATGCCAAGGTCGCCGATGCCTTTATCGACAAGTTGGCGGCCAAGGTCGCCACCCTGCGCGCGGGTGACCCTGCGGATGCGCAATCGGTGCTCGGTTCGCTGGTGGACGCCAGCGCCGGCACGCGCATCAGGGGTTTGATCGATGATGCCCTGGCCAAGGGCGCGCGCCTGGTGGTCGGCGGGCAACTGGACGGCAGCATTTTGCAGCCGACCTTGCTCGACGGCGTCAACGCGAGCATGCGCCTGTACCGCGAGGAATCCTTCGGGCCGGTGGCCGTGTTGCTGCGCGGCGAGGGAGATGAAGCGCTGCTGCAGCTGGCCAACGACTCCGAGTTTGGATTGTCGGCGGCGATTTTCAGTCGCGATACCGGGCGTGCCCTGACCTTGGCCCAACGGGTCGAGTCGGGCATCTGCCACATCAACGGCCCGACCGTGCACGACGAGGCGCAAATGCCCTTTGGCGGGGTAAAGTCCAGCGGCTACGGAAGTTTCGGTGGCAAGGCATCTATCGAGCATTTCACCCAGTTGCGTTGGGTTACCTTGCAGAACGGACCGCGGCACTACCCGATCTGAACAGGCGGGCATCGACTTCCCAACAAGTCAATTGCCCGCGTGCAAGGCCGAAATAACAATAACAAGGCTGCAGCCAACGGCTGCCACGCTATCGCTGAGTCATCTGTGTATGGCTTGGTTCTAGCGTGCCTCGACGGAGTACAAGCACTTGAGTTCCGAATTCAGTTTGCAATCCCATGTCCAGGCCGGCGCACCGCGCTATCGCCAGGTGTCCATCGGTTGTGCGGCGGTCGAGGTGACCGAGCAGCAGGGCGAACTGCACATGCGCTCCCTGGAACCGTTGGCCGAGATGCCCGGGCGGTTGCTCGACCGCCTGGTGCATTGGGCCCAGGTTCGGCCAGAGCAGACGTTCATCGCAGCCCGCCAGGACGACGGGGAATGGCGTCGGGTGAGCTACGCACAAATGCTCGACAGTGTTCGTTCAATCGCCCAATGCCTGCTGGGCTACGGTCTGTCGGCAGACAAGCCGCTGGTGTTGCTTTCGGGTAATGACATCGAGCATTTGCAGGTCGCGCTGGGTGCCATGTATGCGGGCATTCCCTACTGTCCGGTGTCGCCGGCCTATTCGCTGCTGTCCCAGGATTTTTCCAAGCTGCGCCACGTGTGCGACCTGCTGCAACCAGGCCTGGTTTTCGTCAGTGACGCGCCAGCGTACCAGCGCGCCATCGACGCCGTGCTGCCGGCCGATACGCCACTGATTACCGTCCGGGGCCAGGTCGAAGGTCGTCGCCATGCGAACTTTGCCAGCCTGCTTGAGCAACCGGGCGGTGCCGAAGCTGAAGCCGCGTTTGCCGCCACCGGCCCGGACAGCATCGCCAAGTTTCTATTCACCTCCGGCTCGACCCGGTTGCCCAAGGCGGTGATCACCACCCAACGCATGCTCTGCGCCAACCAGCAGATGTTGTTGCAGACTTTTCCAGTGTTCGGTGAAGAACCTCCGGTGCTGGTGGACTGGCTGCCGTGGAACCACACGTTCGGCGGCAGCCACAACCTTGGCATCGTGCTTTACAACGGCGGCAGTTTTTACCTGGATGACGGCAAGCCTACAGCGCAGGGATTTGCCCAGACCCTGCGCAACCTCAAGGAGGTCTCTCCCACCGCCTACCTGACCGTGCCCAAGGGCTGGGAAGAACTGGTGTCGGCCCTGGAACAGGACGCGGAGCTCCGGGAGTGCTTTTTCAAGCGCGTCAGCCTGTTTTTCTTCGCCGCCGCCGGGTTGTCGCAAAGCGTCTGGGATCGCCTGGACCGGGTCGCCGAACAACACTGTGGCGAACGCATTCGGATGATGGCCGGGCTGGGCATGACCGAGGCCGCGCCATCCTGTACCTTTACCACCGGGCCCTTGTCCATGGCCGGTTACATCGGCTTGCCGGCCCCGGGTTGCGAGGTTCGGCTGGTACCGAAGGACGGCAAGCTGGAAGGGCGCTTTCGTGGGCCGCATATCATGCCGGGTTACTGGCGGTCACCGCAGCAGACCGCCGAGGTGTTCGACGAGCAAGGCTTTTACTGTTCCGGTGATGCACTCAAGCTTGCCAACCCGCACGACCCGCAACTGGGGCTGATGTTCGATGGGCGCATCGCCGAAGACTTCAAGCTGTCTTCCGGGGTGTTCGTCAGTGTCGGCCCTCTGCGCAATCGTGCGGTTCTGGAAGGCTCGCCCTATGTCCAGGACCTGGTAGTGACGGCGCCGGATCGTGAATGCCTTGGCGCACTGGTATTCCCGCGGATGCACGAATGTCGCCGCCTGGCGGGGCTCGCGGGAAGTGCCAGCGATGCCCAGGTGCTTGCCAGCGCGCCGGTGCGCGAGTGGTTCGCCAACTGGCTGCAGCGGCTCAATCGCGACGCCAGCGGCAATGCCAGTCGTCTGGAGTGGATCGCGTTGCTCGACGAGCCCGCGTCCATCGATCGGGGTGAAATCACCGACAAAGGCTCGATCAACCAGCGCGCGGTCTTGCAATGGCGTGCAGCCCAGGTCGAGGCGATGTATCGCGGTGAAGACCACTCGATCCTGCGCGCAGGGCCACGGTCTTGAGCTGCCCGGGGCAATATTCGTCATTCACGGATGTGGCGATTCTTGATGCGGTGCGAACGCCTTGGGTCGACATCGGTGGCGCACTGGCCCAGGTATCGCCCATTGACCTGGGCATCAAGGTCGGTCGCGAAGTATTGGCCCGTACCGGGCTCGATCCGCGGGCCGTGGATACGGTGCTGGCCGGCTCCATGGCCCAGGCCAGCTTCGACGCCTACATGCTGCCACGCCATATCGGCCTCTACAGCGGTGTGCCACAACAGGTGCCGGCCTTGGCTGTGCAGCGCATTTGCGCGACCGGCTTCGAGCTGTTGCGCCAGGCCGGCGAGCAGCTTCAAGGGGGCGCGCAACTGGCCCTGTGTGTGGGCGCCGAATCCATGTCGCGCAACCCGATTGCCGCTTACACCCACCGGGGCGGGTTTCGCCTCGGGGCGCCGGTGGACTTCAAGGATTTCCTGTGGGAAGCGCTGTACGACCCGGCGCCGGGACTGGACATGATCGCCACGGCGGAAAATCTCGCCAAGCGTCACGGCCTGAGCCGCGAGGCGGTAGACAGCTATGCCCTCGACAGTCACCAACGGGCACTGCACGCACAGACCAGCGGCTGGTTCAGCGATGAAATCGTCCCGGTGGATAATGCGGTGTTTGAACTGCAAGGCTATCAGCCTCGGGGAATTGCCCTGCCGCGTCGATGTGAGCCGGTCACCCAGGATAGCCATCCCCGGCCGACCGATTTACCCGCGCTGGCCAGGCTGCAGGCGATTCACGCCGAAGGGGTGCAAACCGCCGGCAATAGCTGTGCGGTGGTGGACGGCGCGGCGGCGGCACTGGTCGGCCGAGCTTCGCTGAGTACGCGTCCGGTACTGGCGCATCTGCTGGCGACGGCGGTGGTCGGGGTGGCGCCGGAGTTCATGGGCATCGGTCCGGTTCCGGCAATCCGGTTGTTACTGCAACGCAGTGGGCTGGACCAGGACGATGTCGCCCTGTTCGAAGTCAACGAGGCGCAGGGCGCGCAGGTGCTGGCGGTGGCTCAGGCGCTGGAGCTGGATAACGACCGCCTGAACCGTCGTGGTGGTTCTATCGCGCTGGGGCATCCATTGGCAGCCACCGGCTTGCGTTTGGTGCTGACCTTGGCGCGGCAATTGCGCGAGCAACATAAGCGCTACGGTATCGCCGCCGCCTGTGTCGGCGGCGGGCAGGGCATGGCCGTGCTGATCGAAAACCCGGATTTTCGCGGCTGAATCGTTGCGGTGTTTTTTCTTTTTGAACAACACGAGGTTGGCCATGTGGCACTACCAGGCGCCGTTGCGCGACATGCAGTTTATCTTCGAGCATTGGCTGCAGGCCCCCCAGGCGTGGAGCCAGATGCCCGCGTTCGAGGCCCTCGATTTGCCGTTGGCCCTCCAGGTGCTGGGCGAGGCCGGGCGTTTCAGCTCGGATGTATTGGCGCCGCTCAATAGCAGTGGCGATCGCCAGGGTTGCCGTTTCGGTAATGGTCGGGTCACTACGCCGGACGGTTTTGCCCAGGCTTACCGGGCATTCGCCGAAGGTGGCTGGCCGGCCCTGGCCTGTGATGAAGCCTTCGGAGGCCAGGGATTGCCGCAATTGCTCGATGCTGCATTGCAGGAAATGCTATACGCCAGCAACCACGCCTGGGCCATGTACACGGGGATCGCCCATGGCGCTTACCTGTGCCTCAAGACCCATGCGCCGCAGTGGATCAAGGAGCGTTATCTGCCGCAGATCGTCAGTGGCGAAGCGCTGCCTACCATGTGTCTGACCGAACCCCAGGCAGGCAGCGACGTCGGCCTGCTGCGCTGCCGCGCCGAACCGCAGAACGACGGCAGTTATCGGCTGAGCGGCAGCAAGCTGTTCATTTCCGGAGGCGAACATGACCTGACCGAGGACATCTTGCATCTGGTGCTGGCTCGACTGCCCGGGGCACCCGCCGGAGGTCGTGGTATTTCGCTGTTTCTGGTACCCAAGCGGCTGGATGGCGCTCGAGCCAATGCGGTGCGCTGCGATGGTATCGAACACAAGATGGGCATCAAGGGCAGTGCCACCTGTTCGCTGGTCTTCGACGGCGCCCAGGGTTGGCTGATTGGCGAGGCGAATCGTGGTTTGGCCGCGATGTTCGTGATGATGAACTCGGCGCGACTGCATGTCGGCCTCCAGGGTCTGGGACATGCCGAAGCTGCATGGCAGAACGCCTATGCGTACGGGCTGGAGCGCAGGCAAATGCGCGCGCCCATTCGCCCCGCCGGCGTTGCCGCCGACGCTGTCGACCCGATTCACTATCATCCGGCCATGCGCCGGGTTTTGCTGGAGCTGCAGGCCTACGCCGAGGGCATGCGCGCCGTCGGCTATTGGGCAGCGCATTTACTCGATCAGGCCGAGCAGGCCCCAGACCCGTCCACTCGGCAAGGGGCCTTGCAACTGGCGCAGCTGCTGACGCCGGTGATCAAGGCTTTTTTCACCGAGCAGGGTTTTCGCCTGGCCAGCAATGCCTTGCAGGTATTCGGTGGTTACGGCTACGTCGCCGAGTTCGCCATCGAACAGACCATGCGCGACAGCCGCATTGCCATGATTTATGAGGGCAGTAACGAAATTCAGGCCAATGACCTCCTACTGCGCAAAGTGCTGGGTGATGAGGGGCGCGCCTTCAGGCAATTGTTGGCGGTCATGCGCGAAGAAGCCGCGCAGGTCTGCGAACCCGCAGGCGGGGCCAGCTTTTGCGCCGAACTGGCGCTGCTTTGCAACAAGTTCGAGGGCGTGCAAATAGAGCTACGTGATCATGCAGTCGATGACCCTGAATACCCCTATCGGGCGGCGGGCGATTTTCTGCGCCTGTGTGGTGTGGCCCTCCTGGCTTTTGCCTGGGCTCGGGCGGCGCGTGTTGCCCTGGCGTTAACCGATAGCGATCCGCTGCGCATCAGCAAGCTGCAAACCGCGAGCTTTTTCTTCGCCTACCTGCTGCCGGAAGCGGATCAGCGGATCGCTGCCATTCGTGCGGCCAGGGCGCCGCTGCCGTTTCTCAAGTGAGTGCAGGAGGGTGCGTCGCGGGCATCAGGCATGATCCGAACGCTTCAGGCACCTGATTCCGGGTCGCTCGCAGGCAAGCCGCGAGCCTCCTTGTCATGTTCGTCCTGTTCGTTCATGTGCGGGGCGGCGTCAGAATCATCGAGGCGGGCACCTTTTCCAAAGTCCGGATGCTCACTCGAGACCGGGTTATTTACCTCTGCCTGTCTCATATCTTCAGTGACAGGCGCTTCGTCGTTCGGCGGCAATGAAACCTCGGGCGCGTCATTCCTGGGGTCATGGCCGGTTTCGTTGTCCGTGGTTCGCGTCACGTCTTGCTGCGACCTGTTACCCACTGCATTCTCGTCAATGTCCATGTTGGTTCTCCGTTTTTATGCGCGGGATGTCCGTGCTTATACATGAGAGATAGCGGCTCACGGCGAGTGCCTGGCTTTGGACGAACGGCAAACTCTAGAGCCCTCGGGAAGGCTCAGTCCCAGTCGAAGCCGAGTCCCGGATCGATGGGCGGAATGCACTGCAGGGTCGCCAGATCCAGCAGTGTGAAATAACCGTCCAGCCAGCCCGCGGTATCAATGTGGTACACGTTGCCGAGAACTGCAGCGAACCTGAGCGGTGTATGGCCGACGACCAGCGCGCGAAGTCCTTCGACGCCGCCGGTATCGCCGTCCTGAATCCGGGTGCGTGACCACATGCAGCTGTGCAGCACGAGTTGCAGCCGTGTGTTGTTCTCAGGTGATTCCAGTTCGCTGCGCAACCGATCCCATGACGGCACCGGGCAGTCGGCGTGGACAATCCCCACCAATCCACCAGGTGTATCGATCTCGATGGCGATCGGCAGCTCGGCGAACCGTACCGCGAATGCTATCTGCTCGAACGGCGAAAGCCCGGTGAACCAGGAGCCGCCGTTGCAGATCCAGCTGTCGACGTCGCAGGTGTCGAAGTGGATCACGTAGTCGTCATGGTTACCGCACACCGCGTGAAACCATGGCTTGGCAAGCCAGTCGAGAGCGTCGCGGCTCTCGGGTCCGCGATCAACCAGGTCACCGACGCTGAACAAGCGGTCGACAGCAGGGTCGAAACCGATCCCCTCCAGCGCAGCCTGTATCCGGGTGAAGTGGCCGTGAATGTCACCCACCGCGAAATCCCGGCCCGCTGTGTTTGCAGCGAAGCGCTTGATGCGTGACACCTCGATGGATTCGATCACGGGTCACTCCGGTGCGGCCGACGGCGTTCCATTTAATTTTGGCATAGCATCGCCTTGCCCGCCCCCAGTACACCACCCGGTGAGAGACAAGTGAGAGATGTGCAAGGGAACCAATTCGGTCCAAAGCGTCTACATTGCAGGGAGTGTTCCCTTTCTGAGAGTACGGATATGTTCAGATACCGCTCGTTGATTGCAGCTATTGCATGTATTGCATTGGTCTCCGGCTCGGCTACGGCATTGGCTGACCCCGGTAACGGGAAAGGGCAAGGAAACGCAAAGGGCAATCCACAAAACAGCCAGGAGCACGGCAACCAGGGGCATAAAGGAAAAAATTCAGGGGGCGATGATTGGGATCATGGCCCCAGCATCAATCGAGGAAGCGTTCTTGGCATCGTTGACGGGTATCGGGACTACTGGAGCCCCGGGCCTGCTTTGCCACCCGGCATTCAAAAGAATCTTGCCCGAGGTAAACCGCTTCCCCCCGGGATTGCCAAGAAGCTCGATGGTCGGCTGATGGGCAGGCTGCCCCACTATGATGGGTACGAATGGCAGCAGGCAGGCACCGACTTGATACTGGTGGCGATCGCTACCGGCATTATCTATGAAGTTCTCAACGGGGCTTTTGATTGATCATCGCTTCAAGCATCCCGTCCGTCGTGGGGTTTGAACTCAAAGGGATTTGGAGCGTCCTAAGATACGCGCAATCAACCCTCACGGAAGCAATCATGCTTTTAAAAAACAAGAGTTTCGTTGCTGTAATGTCATTCGCCATGATGCTTGCAGCCGCCCCGTTACTCCCTGCTGACCTGTCCATCATGAACTCCGCCTACGCCAAAGAAGGTGGTGGTGGTGGTGGTGGTGGTGGTGGCGGCGGCAATGGTGGTGGCCATGGTGGCGGCAATGGCGGCGGCAATGGCGGCGGCCATGGTGGCGGTCACAGTGGTACGGGTCACTCCGGCAGTAACGGCCGCGGTGAGGGATTGAGCAGTGATCATGCCGGCAAGGCGGTTCGCGACCATGGCATCAGCGGCAACCGGTACGGTAGTGACCGCAATAGTGACAAGGGTCACGGCACCACCACCTCAGGTATTGCACATTCCAAAGATACGCGCGGGCTGACTAAAGCCACTGCCATTTCGGCCTCGACGCCAGGAGATCACAACGCGAAGGGCTTGAGTAATGCCGGGGCGTCTACCGCCAAGAAATCCCATTGAGCAGAAATTGCCAGTCGCAATCAGTTGATCATTACAGGGTGAACCGCTAGTTATTGCGTCTAACCTGTGCAAACAAAAAATCCCGGAGACGTTCTGTTTCCGGGATTTTTTTCGTTTTACGCCGGGGTAATCCTGCCGTACGTCGAGATCCGCCAACTGACCGGTACACCTGCCAGTCGTTCGAACGCGGGGTTTTGCCAGGCGACTTTGTCCAGCGCCCATCAGCGGCGGGTCGGCACAATTAAAATAGCCTCAAGAACGGTTCGTTCAAGCCGATGAAGTAGGGGGCTGACCGCCTTCCGCCAGTTCATTAGCTAGAGGCAAAGTGCTAGCATCGGCCGCCGCCTGATGCACCCCGGTCACCACCGCAACCGTCGTTTTTCCCAATGTTTTTTTCATTTTCGGACTTTATGCGATTTTTCCTAGATCCCCAGCGAGATATCGATGCAGCGCTGCTACGGTATCGTCGGCTTTTCGGCGTGTTGGCACTGTTCAGCGGTGTGATCAACCTGCTGATGCTGGTCCCTTCGATCTACATGATGCAGGTCTTCGACCGCGTCCTGACCAGCCGCAATGAAACCACCCTGTTGATGCTGAGCCTGATTCTGCTCGGGTTCTTTGCGCTCGGTTGTGCGCTGGAATGGGTGCGCGGCCAGGTCATGATCAAGATGAGCGCAGGCCTGGACACCCAACTGGGTGAGCGGGTATTCGATGCCGCCTTTGAGCGCAGCCTCAAGGAGCACAGCGCCAACCCGGCGCAGGTGTTGAGCGACCTGAACAGCATCCGCCAGTTCGTGACCGGTCCGGCCCTGATCGCCATCTTCGATGCGCCGTGGCTGCCGATCTACGTGATCGCCACGTTCCTGTTCCATCCGTGGCTGGGAGTGTTCACCGTCATCGGTTCGCTGATCCTGGCCGGGCTGGCGGTCTGGAACGAACTGACCACACGCAAGAGCATGAGCGAAGCCAACCGGTTGTCCGTCGCGTCTTCCAGCTACGTCAACAGTACCTTGCAGAACGCCGAAGTGATTCAGGCGATGGGCATGCTCACGCCCCTGCGTCGGCGTTGGTACAACGTGCAGCAACGGGTTATCACTGAGCAGGGCGAAGCCAGCGACCGCAGCTCGCGGATCGCCGCGTTGTCGCGTTTTGTGCGCATGACTTGGCAATCCCTGGCCCTGGGCCTGGGCGCCATCCTGGTGATCGAGAACCAGATTTCCGCCGGAGTGATGATTGCCGTGTCTGTTCTGCTGGGGCGCGCCATGGCGCCGGCCGAAGCGTTGATCGGTTCGTGGAAGCAAATGGGTAATGCCAAGAGCAGCTACGAGCGATTGAACCGGTTACTCACCGAATTCCCCAAGGCCGCGCTGCGCATGCCGCTGCCGCCGCCGACCGGGGCGCTGGGCATCGACCGCCTGGTGATCATCCCGCCGGGTATGCACAAGCCTGCGGTCAACGGCGTGACCATCAGCCTGGCCAAGGGCGAAGTCCTGGCGATCATCGGCCCCAGCGCTTCGGGCAAGTCTTCCCTGGCGCGTGCCATGGTCGGCATCTGGACCGCCAAACAGGGCTCGGTACGCCTGGACGGCGCCGAGGTCAGCCAGTGGTCGCGTGAAGCCCTCGGCCCTTACCTGGGTTACCTGCCCCAGGACATCGAACTGTTCGATGGCACCATCGCCGAAAACATCGCGCGCTTCGGTGAGGTGGATTCCGCCAAGGTCATCGAAGCGGCGCAACTGGCCGGTATCAACGAGATGATCCTGCACTTCCCCAAGGGTTATGACACCTTGCTCGGGTCCGGTGGACTGGGGTTGTCCGGCGGCCAGAAACAGCGCATAGGCCTGGCGCGCGCGCTGTATGGCCAACCGGCGCTGGTGGTGCTCGACGAACCCAACTCCAACCTCGACGATGCCGGTGAAGCGGCGCTGGTACAGGCCGTGCGCAAGCTCAAGGCCGCAGGCTGCACCGTGGTGCTGGTCACCCACAGGCCGAGCATTCTCGGCGCGGTCGACAAACTGTTGTTCCTCAAGGACGGCGTGCAAACCCTGTTCGGCCCGCGTGACCAGGTGCTCAAGACCCTGCTGCCACCGACGCCGCAAAAAGCCGTCGAAACCCGCAATGAAGAAGCCTGAGGCATCAATGCAAGCCAGTTCGAGCGACATTTCGACCCCCGAGCACAAGCCCGATGCGGATGCCGCGGGCATTGCCCGGATCGGTGTCTGGTTTTTGCTCCTGGGCCTGGGCGGGTTTCTGCTATGGGCCTGCCTGGCGCCGCTTGACCGCGGCGTGGTGGGTAGCGGCACTGTGGTGGTTTCCGGCGAGCGCAAGACCGTCCAGTCGCGTACCGGCGGCATGATCGAGAGCATTCAGGTGCGCGAAGGCGACCGGGTGCAGCAAGGCCAGGTGGTGGTGCAGTTCAATACCGTCCAGGCCAAGTCGCAACTGGATGTCGCCCTGGGCCAATGGCTTGGTGCCCGTGCCGTCGAGGATCGCCTGATGGCCGAGCGCCTGGACCGCGCCAGCGTGCAGTGGTCCGCGGCGTTGCTCGCCCGTGCCAGTGACCCTCGCGCCGTCGCGGCGATGGAGCTGCAAGGCTATCTGTTCGCCACTCGCCGTGCCGAGCTGGCCAGCCGCATGCAAATCAGCCAGCACGAAATAGCCTCGCTCAACGAACAACTCAAGGGGTTCGAGGAGATCAAGCGCAACCACGCCGCACAACTGCAATTCCAGCAGCAAGAGCTCAACGGCCTGCGCGAACTGGCCCGTGAAGGTTACCTGCCACGCAACAGGCTGTTCGAAGCGGAAAGCAGTGCGGCGCAGTTGGGCGCCCAGTTGGCTTCGAGCATTTCCGATATCGGCCGTACGCGCCAGGCGATCAATGAAAGCAAGCTCAAGGCCTTGCAACAGGCGCAGATATTCCGCAGCGAGGCCGAGTCGCAGTTGACCCAGGTGGTGGCACAGACCTCAAGCCTGACCGACCAGATCAAGTCACTGGAATTCGAAGTCAACAGCGCCGCCATCGTCGCGCCTGTCGCCGGCCAGGTAATGGGCATGACCGTGCACACGGTCGGCGGCATCGCACCGGCGGGCCAGCGCCTGATGGACATTGTGCCGCAAGGTTCCAGCTGGGTCGTCAAGGCGCAGTTCCCGCCGATGATGGCCGACCGGCTCAAGCCGGAGCTGCCTGTCGACTTGCGATTCGGTTCATTGCAACGGGTGCACACCCCGGTGATCGTCGGCAAGGTGGCCACGGTATCGGCCGACCAGTTGATCGACGAGCACACCGGTTCGCCTTACTTCTCGGTGGAAGTCTCGGTCAGCCCCGAGGCGATCATCCATCTGCGCGAGCTGGGCCTGGATATCAAGCCGGGCATGCAGGCCGAAGTCCTGGTCAAAACCGGCGAGCGGACCCTCGCCAACTACTTGATGCAGCCGGTGACCGAGCGTATGGCCGGTGCTTTCAAGGAAGAATGATCGTGTCTCTACGTATAGGCTTGATGCTCTCCGTGTTCTGCTCGTGCCCGCTGCTGGCTGCCGAGCCGCCATTGTCGCTGGTCGCCCTTTACGACGCCTCGCGAATCAACGATGCGACCTACAAGGTCGCCGGCCACGATTACGAAGCCTCGCGCCAGGAGGAGGCGATCGGCCGCAGCGGCTTGCTGCCACAGGTGGCCATCAACTCTCGCTACGGGCATGGCGGCCAGTTTGAAAACCAGCCCTCGACCAGCAGCCAGGACGATCAGTTCGCTTCCGACAGTGTTGCCCTGTCGGTCATCCAGCCGCTGTTCGACAAAGGCCGCTGGGCATCCTACGAACAGGCGAAGGCTCGGGGGCAACTGGGCGAAATCCAACACGAGGGCGCCGACCAGGCGCTGTTCGATCGCGTGGTGCAGGCCTATTTCGACCTTGCCCAGGTGGAAAACGAACTCAAGCTGACGACCCAGCAGAAAGCCTCGATCGAAGCTTTGGCCAAGCAATCCAAGCGTCTGTTCGAAGCCGGTGAAGGCACCATCACCGACCTTGAAGAGGCGCAAGCACGGCTCGATTCGATCCGCGCCCTGGAGATCCAGTTGCAGGCCCAGCATCGCTCGGCCCTGCGCAAGCTCGCGGGGCGCGCAGGTATCACCGTCAGCGAGATCCCGCAGATGCAGGAACAGGCACCGGCCGCCGCCTTGCTCGCCCCTGAACAGGACCTGGACTACTGGCTGTTCAAGGCTGACCAGGCCGCGTCCGCACTGGGCATCAGCCGAGCTTCGATCAAGGTGGCCGAAGCCAACCTCGATCAGCAGAAGGCCGGGCACTACCCGACCGTGGCGCTCAGCGGCCGGCTGGCGCGGGTCGGCCAGAGCGACATCAACGATTACACCCAGCGCCAGTCGACCTATTACGTGGGCGTGGTGATCGATATCCCGCTGTACCAAGGCGGCGGGGTCACTGCGTCGTCGGAAAAAGCCCTTGCCACCCTCGAAAGCGCCCGGTCCAGCTACGAGGCCCAGCTCCAGCAAATGAACGAAGATCTCGAGCTCAACTACCTGGGGGTGGTGGCGGGCTACGAGAAGAGCAAGGCCCTGGTGACCGCCGTGCGCTCGAGCCAGACCGCCCTGAAGTCCGCGGAAAAAGGCTACGAGGCCGGCGTGCGCTCGACGGTCGACATCCTCGACGCCCAGCAGCGCCTGTTCGCCGCCAAGCGAGACCTGCTCGATACCAAGCTGGCGATGCTGCAAAGCTACGTCAACCTGCATACGAGGACGGGACAGATGACCCGCAGCCAGCTGGAGAAGGTTCAGGGGTTGTTCTGACAGGCTCTATCGCGACCAGCCTCGCTCCCACAGAAGATCGCGTACAACCAGGAGAGAATGCTCGCCTGATTGGCCGCCATCGCTGGCAAGCCAGCTCCTACAGGGTTGCGGGGTGCATGCTGAATGGCGGCACGACACCCCTCTGTAGGAGCGTTGCGCCGTCATCGCTGCGATGCCGCGAGAGAAAGGACATTACGCCTGAGCCCTGCCGGGCGCCACGCTGCTGATTGCGTCCTCGAAATCCCTGACGAAGCGCGGCGTGTCGAAAAGCACCGAGTGCTCGCGGCCCTTGTGCAGGCGCGCGCGCAAGGCGGGCAACAGATCAGCCTGGGTGGCCAGTTCGACGGCACGTTCTTCGTACTCGGCCAGCGTGGTGGTGATCAGCTCCGGCAGGTCCAGCGCCGTCAGCAGGCTGCCCGCCATGCGTGAGGCAAAAGTGCGTCCCGAGCGGGTCAGTACTGGCAGGCCCATCCACAAGGCATCGTTGGCCGTGGTGCCGGCGTTGAACGGATACGCGTCCAGGAACAGGTCCGCGGCGCTGTAGCGGGCCAGGTATTGTGCCGGTGCGACGCGCGGGGCGAACAGCAGGCGTGCCGGGTCAACGCCCTGTGCCTGGGCCCTGGCGCAGAGGTTTTCCTGGGCCCAGGGGTTGTCGGCCAGCAGCCACAACACACTCTCGGGGGCGCGCTGCAGAATGCGCATCCAGCAGTCGAATACCTCTTCGTTGAACTTGTAGTTGTTGTTGAACGAGCAAAACACGAAGCGGTCCTGCGGCAAGCCGCACTCGGTGCGGGTCGGCAACGCCGCAACGGGGCGTTGGCGGTCGCTGCACTGGTAGATTTGCGCCAGGTACAGCGGTGTCTCGCTGTAGTACGCCTTCTCGCTGTCGGGGATCAGGTAGCGGTCGGCGATCACGAAATCGATGCCAGGCAGGCCGGTCGACCCAGGAAAACCCAGGTAAGTCATTTGCACCGCGGCCGGGCGGTAGGCCGGAATGTCCGGACGCGCTCCGGAGGTCAGCCCATGAAGGTCGATGAGGATGTCGATCTCATGGTTGCGAATGCATTGTGCGGCGCTCGCATCATCCATGGCGTCGATGCGCACGAAGTGGTCCATCGCCCGCTTGACCCGCTCGCGCAAGGCCGACCCGTCTTCGCGGGTCCAGCAAAAACCGTACACCTCGAAGCGTTCCCGATCGATCAACTCGAACAGCTCCACGGTCAGCAATGACACCGCGTGCAGGCAGAAGTCCGACGACAGGAACCCGATGCGCAGCTTTTGATGGCCATAGCCTTGGGGCGAAGCCAGGGCGGGGACCCGGACATTGACCCGCTCTTTGACAAAGTGCACCGCAGCGGCCAGTTGCAGGCCGGGGTCATCGCTGCCGGCGAGCAGGGCCAGGGGCGAGGAGGCCTTGAGCAGGTCGCCCCGGCTCAGGCCCGCCGGCGGCTCATACACCGGCCAGACACACTGTTTCTGGCGCAGGTGCACCCAGTGCTGGATCACCTTGGGTTGAGCCGGGTCGGCTTCCAGGCTGGTACGCAGGATGGCTTCGGATTTCTGCAGCTGACGGGTTTCTTCCAGCAGACGACCCAGGTTATTGCAGGTCATCAGGTACAGCTCGCGGCTTTGTGCGGTGTCGACCAGGTTTTCATCAAGCATCGACTGCCAGATGGCCAGGGCTTCCTGCGGTTTTTGCTGGCGCTCCAGCAAGGTCCCCAGGTTGAACCAGGCCTGGGCAAATTCCGGGTTCTGGGCGATGGCGGCGCGGTAGGCGGTCTCTGCGTCCTGTATCTGCCCCAATTGAGTCAGGGTGGCTCCCAGGTTGAACTGGATAATGTAATTGACCGACGAATGACAGTGCTGCAGCCAGCGCTGGTAGAGCGCTGCGGCATCCCTGATGCGCTGCGCGCCATTGAGCCGTTCTGCGGTTTCGAGCAACTTCATCGGTTCCAGCGCGACACCTTCGGCCAGCTGCAGAGCTGCGGCCAGCACGACGTCGAGGTTCGGGCTCTCAAGATTCTCTCTAGGCATTTTGCGCGAAGGTCTCTTCCAATAAAAAAATACCGAGCTCTTTCGAGCCCGGTATCGGATCAGTCAAGGTTTACCACTGAAGATCAGTGAATCCAAGTCTGCACATCGGTTGCAACCAACAATTGCACATCACCATCGTTGAACACGTTGTAGCTGGCGCCGTCGACCGTGGTGGTACCGGCCGCTTGCCACTCGCCACTGTCGCCAGTGATGTTGACCGTGTCGTTGTGGTCACCGTTGATGATCATCTGCACGGGTGCCGCGGCACCGCTGTCCACATCCACCTGGCCGGCCTGGCCGAGCTTGCTGACGGCTTCGGCGTCGACGGTCACTACGCTGGCCTTGCCGCCATCGGCGGCCAGATCGATAGCCCCCAGGGAATGGGCCTCGACTGCTGTCGAATCCAGCTTGGTCAGGTCGAAGGACTGATTGCCATTGGCGTCGGTGCGGAACCAGACGTCGGCGATCGTGTGGCTCTGGCCATCGCTGGTTTCATAGCTGCCGTTAAGGCCGATCAGGTTGCCGTGGTTGAGCTCGGCAGTCTTGGCCACATCCAGGTTGAACTGGGTGATGCCAAGCTCCTTGAGGTTGTGCATCTCTCCCTTGTCACTGACGCCATCGTTGTTGGCATCGACCCAGACTTGCAGCGACGCGAACAACTGGTCAGCCCCGTTGACGGCGCCATCATGGTTGCTGTCCAGGCTGATGAGTGCTTCGAAGCCATCTTTGGCCAGCGAACCGTCCGGCAGACGGAACGAGGAACCGAACAGCTCGGATCCATCGTTGACCTGGCCATCGCCATTGAGGTCGAGCGTCAGCAGGCCGTCACCGCCAGTGGCCCAGCCGGTCGCTTCCTTGTGACCGTCGGCATTGAGGTCGAACTTGACGCCGGTGCTCAGGTGCGTGGTCTGCACGCCATCGCCATTGAGGTCCAGGACCAGTGGCGTGGACAGGGCCAGTGCATCGATCTGGGTGGCGCTCATCGCCTGCAGTTGCGCCGTGGTGAACGAATCAACCTGGGTCATCGACAGGTGCGACAGTTGCGCCGTGGTCAGCACCGCAGCTTGCGCCGTGGTCAGGGCCGCCACTTGCGCCGTGGTCAGTGCCGCCATGTCGGTGGTTTCGATCGCCACGATCTGCGCGGTGGTCAAGGCTGCTACATCAGCGGTTTCCAGAGCGCTGATCTGGGTCGGCTTGAGGGCCGCGATCTGCGCCGTGGTCAGTGCCGCGACCTGGCCAGTGGTGAACGCTGCCAGTTGGGCAGAGGTCAGGGCGCCGATATCGGCCGTTTCGATGGCCGCCACTTGCGTGGTGGTCAGGGCTGCGATCTGGGTCACCTTCAACGCCGCCACCTGGGCGGTGCCCAGGGCAACCACCTGGGCGGTGGTCAGAGCAGCGGTCTGCGCAGTGGTCAGGCTTGCAACGTTGCCCACCGACAGAGCAGCGATGTCCGCGGTTTCAATGGCCGCTACTTGAGTGGTGGTCAATGCCGCAGCTTGTGCCGTGGTCAATGCCGCTACCTGAGCGGTGGTCAGGGCGACTACTTGCGCTGTGGTCAGTGCTGCCACATCAACAGTTTCCAGTGCGCTGATCTGGGTCGGTTTCAGGGCCGCCACTTGAGCGGTGGTCAGGGCTGCAACCTGGGCAGTGGTCAAGGCCACCAGTTGAGTATTGGTCAGTGCGCCCAGGTCGGCGGTTTCCATTGCCGCCACTTGCGTGGTGGTCAGGGCCGCGATCTGGGTCGGCTTCAGTGCCGCTACCTGCGCAGTGCTCAGGGCCACCACTTGAGCCGTGGTCAAGGCGGCCACGTCGGCGGTTTCCAGGGCGCTGATCTGGGTCGGCTTGAGGGCCGCCACCTGGGCCGTGGTCAGTGCCGCCACTTGAGCAGTGGTCAGGGCGACGACGCTGGCGGTGGTCAGTGCGGCGACATCGGCGGTCTGCAGGGCCGCCACTTGCGTGGTGGTCAGTGCAGCCACTTGGGCCGGTTTCAGGCCGGCCACCTGGGCGGTGGTCAGTGCCACAACCTGGGCGGTGGTCAACGCAGCGGCCTGCGCGGTGGTCAGGGCCGCAATGCTGGTTACTGGCAAGGCCGCGATATCTGCGGTTTCGATGGCCGCCACTTGCGTGGTGGTCAGCGCAGCCACTTGGGCGGTGGTCAGTGCCGCGACCTGGGCCGTGGTCAAGGCCACCACTTGAGCGGTGGTCAAGGCGGCCACGTCGGCGGTTTCCAGGGCACTGATCTGGGTCGGTTTCAGGGCTGCTACTTGAGCGGTGGTCAGGGCGGCTACCTGAGCGGTGGTCAAGGCGACGACGCCAGCGGTGGTCAACGCAGCGATGTCCGCGGTTTCGATGGCCGCCACTTGCGTGGTGGTCAGCGCAGCCACTTGGGCGGTGGCCAGGGCCGCGACCTGGGCCGTGGTCAATGCCACTACTTGAGCCGTGGTCAAGGCCGCAATATCAGCGGTTTCCATGGCTGCGATCTGCACCGGGGTCAGTGCTGCGACCTGGGCCGTGGTCAGTGCCGCCACTTGGGCGGTGGTCAGGGCGACGACGCTGGCGGTAGTGAGTGCGGCGACATCGGCGGGCTGCATGGCTGCCACTTGCGTGGTGGTCAGTGCAGCCACTTGGGCCGGCTTCAGTGCACCCACCTGGGCGGTGGTCAAGGCCACGACCTGGGCGGTGGTCAGGGCAGCGGCCTGCGCCGTGGTCAGGGCCGCGATGCTGGTCACTGGCAGGGCGGCGATGTCAGCGGTTTCGATGGCCGCCACTTGCGTGGTGGTCAGCGCAGCCACTTGCGCGGTGGTCAGTGCCGCGACCTGGGCGGTGGTCAAGGCCACCACCTGAGCAGTGGTCAAGGCCGCCACGTCGGCGGTTTCCATGGCACTGATCTGGGTTGGCTTCAGGGCCGCCACTTGTGCCGTGGTCAAAGCTGCGACCTGTCCGGTGGTCAAGGCTACCAATTGGGTGGAGGTCAGGGCGGCTATATCGGCGGTCTCGATGGCCGCTACCTGGGTGGTGGTCAGCGCCGCCACTTGCGTAGTTTTCAAGCCCGCCACCTGGGCGGTGGTCAGCGCGACAACCTGGGCGGTGGTCAGGGCAGCGGTCTGTGCGGTGGACAGGGCTGCGACGCTGGCCACTGGCAGGGCGGCGATGTCAGCGGCTTCGATGGCCGCCACTTGCGTGGTGGTCAAGGCCGCGAGCTGGGTGGTTTTCAGCGCTGCAACCTGGGCCGTGGTCAACGCCACTACTTGAGCGGTAGTGAGGGCCGCCACATCAGCGGTTTCCAGGGCGCCGATCTGGGTCGGGGTCAGCGCTGCGACTTGTGCCGTGGTCAGTGCCGCCACTTGAGCAGTGGTCAGGGCGACGACGCTGGCGGTGGTCAGTGCGGCGACATCAGCAGGCTGCATGGCCGCCACTTGGGTGGTGGTCAGTGCAGCGACTTGGGCCGGTTTCAGCCCGGCCACCTGAGCGGTAGTCAGGGCCACGACCTGGGCGGTGGTCAACGCAGCGGTCTGCGCGGTGGTCAGGGCCGCAACGCTGGTCACTGGCAAGGCGGCGATGTCAGCGGTTTCGATGGCCGCCACTTGCGTGGTGGTCAGCGCAGCCACTTGCGCGGTGGTCAGGGCTGCTACTTGGGCGGTGGTCAAGGCCACCACCTGAGCAGTGGTCAAGGCGGCGACATCGGCCGTCTGCAGGGCGCTGATCTGGGTCGGTTTCAGGGCTGCCACTTGAGCGGTGGTCAGGGCGGCGACCTGAGCGGTGGTCAAGGCGACGACGCCAGCGGTGGTCAACGCAGCGATATCAGCGGTCTCGATGGCCGCCACCTGGGTGGTGGTCAGCGCAGCCACTTGGGCGGTGGTGAGTGCCGCGACCTGGGCCGTGGTCAAGGCCACTACTTGAGCCGTGGTCAATGCCGCTACATCAGCGGTTTCCATGGCTGCGATCTGAACCGGGGTCAGTGCAGCGACCTGGGCCGTGGTCAGTGCCGCGACCTGAGCGGTGGTCAGGGCGACAACGCTGGCGGTGGTCAGTGCGGCGACATCGGCAGGCTGCATGGCGGCCACTTGCGTGGTGGTCAGTGCAGCGACTTGGGCCGGTTTCAGTCCGGCCACCTGAGCGGTAGTCAGGGCCACGACCTGGGCGGTGGTCAGGGCAGCGGCCTGCGCGGTGGTCAGGGCCGCGACGCTGGTCACTGGCAGGGCGGCGATGTCAGCGGTTTCGATGGCCGCCACTTGCGTGGTGGTCAGCGCAGCGACTTGAGCGGTGGTCAGGGCTGCGACCTGGGCGGTGGTCAAGGCCACGACCTGGGCGGTCGTCAGCGCTGCAACATCGACCGTCTGCAGGGCGCTGATCTGGGTCGGTTTCAGGGCTGCCACTTGAGCGGTGGTCAGGGCGGCGACCTGAGCGGTGGTCAGGGCAACGACGCTTGCTGTGGTCAACGCAGCGATGTCCGCGGTCTCGATGGCCGCCACTTGGGTGGTGGTCAGCGCAGCCACTTGAGCGGTGGTCAGGGCTGCCACCTGGGCGGTGCTCAGGGCCACCACTTGAGCGGTAGTGAGCGCCGCTACGTCAGCGGTTTCCATGGCTGCGATCTGAACCGGGGTCAGTGCAGCGACCTGGGCCGTGGTCAGTGCCGCGACCTGAGCGGTGGTCAGGGCGACGACGCTGGCGGTGGTCAGTGCGGCGACATCGGCAGGCTGCATGGCGGCCACTTGCGTGGTAGTCAGTGCAGCGACTTGGGCCGGTTTCAGTCCGGCCACCTGAGCGGTAGTCAGGGCCACGACCTGGGCGGTGGTCAGGGCAGCGGCCTGCGCGGTGGTCAGCGCCGCGACGCTGGTCACTGGCAGGGCGGCGATGTCAGCGGTTTCGATGGCCGCCACTTGGGTGGTGGTCAGCGCAGCGACTTGCGCGGTGGTCAGGGCTGCTACTTGGGCCGTGGTCAAGGCCACCACCTGAGCAGTGGTCAAGGCCGCCACGTCGGCGGTTTCCATGGCACTGATCTGGGTCGGTTTCAGGGCCGCCACTTGGGCAGTGGTCAGTGCCGCGACCTGGGCAGTGGTCAGGGCGGCGACGCCAGCGGTGGTCAGCGCAGCGACATCGGCGGTCTGCAGGGCCGCCACTTGGGTGGTGGTCAGTGCAGCCACTTGGGCCGGTTTCAGCCCGGCCACCTGGGCGGTGGTCAGTGCCACGACCTGGGCGGTGGTCAGGGCAGCGGCCTGGGCGGTGGTCAGGGCCGCGACGCTGGTCACTGGCAGGGCGGCGATGTCAGCGGTTTCGATGGCCGCCACTTGCGTGGTGGTCAGCGCAGCGACTTGAGCGGTGGTCAGGGCCGCGACCTGGGCCGTGGTCAATGCCACGACCTGAGCGGTCGTCAGTGCGGCGACATCGGCCGTCTGCAGAGCGCTGATCTGGGTCGGTTTCAGGGCTGCCACTTGAGCGGTGGTCAGGGCGGCGACCTGAGCGGTGGTCAAGGCGACGACGCCTGCGGTGGTCAACGCAGCGATGTCAGCGGTCTCGATGGCCGCCACTTGGGTGGTGGTCAGCGCAGCCACTTGGGCGGTGGTCAGAGCCGCCACCTGGGCGGTGCTCAACGCCACCACCTGAGCGGTGGTGAGGGCCGCTACGTCAGCGGTTTCCATGGCTGCGATCTGAACCGGGGTCAGTGCGGCGATCTGGGCCGTGGTCAGTGCCGCGACCTGAGCGGTGGTCAGGGCGACAACGCCTGCAGTGGTCAGTGCGGCGACATCGGCAGGCTGCATGGCGGCCACTTGCGTAGTGGTCAGTGCAGCGACTTGGGCCGGTTTCAGTCCGGCCACCTGAGCGGTAGTCAGGGCCACGACCTGGGCGGTGGTCAGGGCAGCAGCCTGCGCGGTGGTCAGGGCCGCGACGCTGGTCACTGGCAGGGCGGCGATGTCAGCGGTTTCGATGGCCGCCACTTGCGTGGTGGTCAGCGCAGCGACTTGCGCGGTGGTCAGGGCTGCTACTTGGGCGGTAGTCAAGGCCACGACCTGGGCGGTCGTCAGCGCTGCAACATCGACAGTCTGCAGGGCGCTGATCTGGGTCGGTTTCAGGGCTGCCACTTGCGCGGTGGTCAGTGCCGCGACCTGAGCGGTGGTCAAGGCAACGACGCTTGCTGTGGTCAACGCAGCGATGTCAGCGGTTTCGATGGCCGCCACTTGGGTGGTGGTCAGCGCAGCCACTTGCGCGGTGGTCAGGGCTGCTACTTGGGCGGTGGTCAAGGCCACCACCTGAGCAGTGGTCAAGGCGGCCACGTCGGCGGTTTCCATGGCACTGATCTGGGTCGGTTTCAGGGCCGCCACTTGGGCAGTGGTCAGTGCCGCGACCTGGGCAGTGGTCAGGGCGGCGACGCCAGCGGTGGTCAGCGCAGCGACATCGGCGGTCTGCAGGGCCGCCACTTGSGTGGTGGTCAGTGCAGCCACTTGGGCCGGTTTCAGCCCGGCCACCTGGGCGGTGGTCAGTGCCACRACCTGGGCGGTGGTCAGGGCAGCGGCCTGCGCGGTGGTCAGGGCCGCGACGCTGGTCACTGGCAGGGCGGCGATGTCAGCGGTTTCGATGGCCGCCACTTGCGTGGTGGTCAGCGCAACGACTTGCGCGGTGGTCAGGGCTGCTACTTGGGCCGTGGTCAACGCCACCACCTGAGCCGTCGTCAAGGCGGCCACGTCGGCGGTTTCCATGGCACTGATCTGGGTTGGTTTCAGGGCCGCCACTTGGGCAGTGGTCAGTGCCGCGACCTGGGCGGTGGTCAGGGCGGCGACGCCAGCGGTGTTCAGCGCAGCGACATCGGCAGGCTGCATGGCCGCCACTTGGGTGGTGGTCAGTGCAGCCACTTGGGCCGGTTTCAGCGCGGCCACCTGGGCGGTAGTCAGGGCCACGATCTGGGCGGTGGTCAACGCAGCGGTCTGCGCGGTGGTAAGGGCCGCAACGCTGGTCAGTGGCAGGGCGGCGATGTCAGCGGTTTCGATGGCCGCCACTTGGGTGGTGGTCAAGGCGACGAGCTGGGTAGTGGTCAGCGCGGCGACCTGGGCGGTGGTCAAGGCCACCACTTGAGCGGTGGTCAAGGCGGCCACGTCGGCGGTTTCCAGGGCACTGATCTGGGTCGGTTTCAGGGCTGCCACTTGAGCGGTGGTCAGTGCTGCGACCTGGCCAGTGGTCAAGGCTACCAACTGGGCGGAGGTCAGGGCGCTGATATCGGCGGTCTCGATGGCCGCCACCTGGGTGGCCGTCAGCGCAGCGACTTGCGTGGTTTTCAGCCCGGCCACCTGGGCGGTGGTCAGGGCAACAACCTGGGCGGTAGTCAGCGCGGCGGTCTGGGCTGTGGTGAGGCTGGCGACCGAGGCGGCCGGCATTGCAGCGATATCCGCCGTTTCGATGGCCGCCACTTGCGTAGTGGTCAGCGCGGCAATCTGTGCGGTTTTCAGTGCGGTGACCTGCGCGGTGGTCAGGGCTACAACTTGCGCAGTTGTCAGCGCCGGTACTTGCGCGGTCGAAAGCACGCCAATGTTCGGCAGGGTAATGACCGCGATCTGCGCAGCGGTCATCTGGGCGATCTGAGCAGTGGTCAAGGCGGCAATATCCTGGGTCGCAAGCCCAGCAATGGTGGTTGTACTCAAGGCAGCGACTTGCGCTGGGGTCAACGAAGAAATAAAGCTCATGAACGCATCCTGTTTAGGGGTCATTTACTGCGCTGCCAGCGTTGTCGCCGTAGCCTTGGGCGAAAATTTGGTAGCCCACGTGTCCTTAGCGACACATCCGGTTAAAACATTAAGAATCTTTTTTGATGGCGTTTTGCCTTTTTTAGCTTTTTGGTTATAAAAAGACTCCGCTTTATAGGCTCAGATAGTAAAGCAGCGATATCATATGGCTACCACTGAATTATTGACGTCATTTTTTCTGAGCCCTGTGAAGCTCACATTGTTGTGGTGCCATGACCTTGACCCTTGCCCAGCACTTCCCCTAGTGTGCGCGGGACATTTTGTCCGTCGGCAGGCATCGGCCAGCGGAGCACGCCCCCATTCCCCTTTTGCCACCCGGCAAGGGCCTCGATCGAGTAACTGATTGTGAAAACCTTCCTCCATGTAGGTTGTGGTCCAAAGAGCAAGAACAGCACGACCAAGGGCTTCGCTTCTGAGCAGTGGCAAGAGCTGCGCTTTGACATCGATGAGAGTGTCAACCCGGACATCGTCGGCACCATGACCGACATGTCCCAGGTCAAGGACGCTTCGGTGGATGCGCTGTTCTCCAGCCACAACATCGAGCACCTCTATCCCCACGAGGTGCCGGTAGCGCTGGCGGAGTTCAAGCGAGTGCTCAAGCCTGGCGGCTTCGTGATCATCACCTGCCCGGACCTGCAATCGGTGTGCGCCCTGGTGGCCGAAGACAAGCTGACGGACGAGGCCTACCTGTCACCCGCCGGACCAATCGCACCCATCGACATCCTCTACGGTCATCGCCCGGCCATGGCCAACGGCAACCTGTTCATGGCGCACCGTTGCGGTTTCACCAAGAAGGTACTGACAGGTTCTCTTCAAGCGGCGGGTTTCGACATGGTGCTGCCGATCCAGCGTGCCCATCCGTTTTATGACCTGTGGGCAGTGGCGGCACTTGCGCCGATCACCGAGCAGGACGTGGTGGCGATCGGGAACGAGCATTTCCCAGGCTAAACCGCGCTGAACCGGGCTGCGCGCCATGCGCGCGCCCTCCAGCTGCATTTGCCAACGGAATCATTGGGTTACTGAATGGTCATAGACAGGGTTTCAACGCCGTGCGGGATTTCCACCGGCCGAAACCCTCTCACACCCGAACCTTCAGGATGCTCAAATGAAACGCGCAGTAATGATGACCCTGGCCCTTTCCAGCCTGCTCTTGCTGGGAGGCTGCGGACCTCACTGGGAAGACGGAGAAAGGTACGGTCGATATCACGATCATGATCATCGCCGCGGCTATGACCGCGATGATGATCGAGGGTATGACCATCGATATGATCGTCGTGACGATGATCGCGACAACCGTCGTTATCGCGATCGCGACGACCGCGACGACTGACACATTCAGGATCTTTGCAAAAGAGGGGTAGGGTGATCAGCTTCCCGGCTTACTACCTCTCTGATTGGCACCATCGTCCTGCGACTCCGCGTCTTTTGTTATCGAATGCGTATCGGCGCCGGAGTTCGAACCTGACGCTTCCTCGCCCTTTTTATCAGCCTTTTCCTCGTTGGATTCAGCGCCCTGGTTGAGCCCGGGAACGGCGGAAGGTGGGATGGTGGCATCCTCGGTGGTTTTCTCGGTGGCCAGCACATAAAGCGGCGAGGCCGAGAGCAAGCCCGTGAGCATGAGAGCGGCGAGGGTAGTGTTCATCGTTTGAGTCTTCCGTGCGAAGGGATGTATTGCATTGGAAGAGTGGCGCAATGGAAGGTGCGCCGTGGCGGACGAACGGCAAGGCGACGACAGCGCATTAATTTCCTTTGATCAAGGAGGGAACATGCACCTGTGGGCTAAGAATATGCTTCTGTGGCACGCGGGGAATGCTGCGCCCCGCGTTGTCATTTTCGATGAAAATTCTGCCTCATTTGTACTTGATCACGATCCCTTTGAGTTTGCGCCCCTCGATGGTCTGCACGTCGCGCGCCCACAGCGGCCCGTTGACGTAGGCACCCACCGCCTGGATATGGTCGTACACCACCACCACGGCATCGCCGCCGAGCTTGGCGGATTCTTCCCGCAGTTTTTGTTCGACCTCGGTAATCGGCGGGGCCGGGTCGACACTGGCGTCGATCACTATTTCACCCAGACGAACGTGCGGGCGAAGGGGCTCGGTGCGCAGCACCACGACTTCGCTGGGCAATGTCGGGGCAGGGTGTTCCACGCCGACGTAGGCGGTGGTCTGGGCATCGACTGTCGCGCAACCGCTGAGTGCCAGCAGGGCGGCGGTGAGTCCTCCGGCCAGCAGCGACAGTTTGAAACGGGTGGACCATGACGCGTCATGGGCTTGCATGGTGGGTTTCCTCCGAAGGGCCGCTGCTACACGTTTGGCAAGTTGACGGTAGCAGACGGCCCGGGAGTTGCCAGGCAGCCAGGATTTCGCCGTGAGTCATTGATCCTTTTCGCAGTTGATCATCCACGACACGCCAAAGCGGTCGACCAGCATGCCAAAGCGCGCTGCCCAGAACGTGGCCTCGAGTGGCATTTGTACCTTGCCGCCTTCGGACAACGCCGAAAACACCTGTTCAGCTTCCTTGATGCTGTCGACATTCAACGAAATCGAACAGCCGCTCATTTCTTCGGTGGGGCGATCAGGGGTGGTGTCCGAACCCATGATCGCCTGTTCGCCCACAGCCAGCCGTGTGTGAATGATCAGGTTATGCAAGTCCTTGGGCACGTGTTCGGCGGCAGGCGTTTCGCCGAAGGTCAGCATGGCTTCGATCTGGCCTTTGAGGCTTTCGGCATAAAAGGTGAACGCGGCTTTGCAGTCGCCATTGAAGATCAGGTAGGGATTGATTTTCATGATTGTGCTCCCGGTCATTGGAGGTACACATCGAATTGGACGCCTCGAACCAGCGCGAATTCCGATGACATTGACTGGGCAAGCAAAGCGCTAAAACGCGGCGGGAGCCTGGGTATTTTTAGATATTTTCTCGATAGTCCGCGCCAGGCTTATAGCCTCGCTCGGGCGCTTCGGTGCCAGCAAGCGCTCGATGGCACCGCCGACCATGTTCTCCAGCAACTCATTGTGCTCGCTTTCATCCAGCGCATGGGAGGACAGCCAGGTGGGAGCGCTGTTGAGCAGGGCGGCGATGGCATGACCAGCTGCCAGAAGCCCCGATTCGCTGAACCGCGAACGGGCGCCGAGTATCACCATCAATTGGCGCTCGTACTGCTCGCGCAATTGTCGAACCCGTGCCTGTTGCTCGTCGTTCAGGCAGTCGCTGTCGCGTTCCACCAGGCGATAATGCCAGGGCATGTCGCGATGCAGGTTCAGGTGCGCGCGGATCAGGCTGTTGAGCCGGTCGCGTTTTCCTGGCGCCTGTTGCTTGATGCGCCCCAGCGTAGCCAGCAGCTCTTCGTAGAACTCTTCGATCAAGTCCAGCAGCAGGTGCTGTTTGCTCGGGTAATGGTGATACAGCGAGCCTGGGGAAAGCCCCAGGCACGTCGCGAGCTCACGCATGCCGACTTGACCGAAACCCTTGCTGGCAAACAGCTCCAGCACCTTGTCCCGGTATTCGGCGAAACGCGAGCAACGCTCAGGCATAGGCATGGAAGCCGCGCCCCGTCTTGCGTCCCAGGTAACCGGCGGCGACCATTTCCTTGAGCAATGGCGCCGGGCGGTATTTGCTGTCGTTGAAGCCTTCGTGGAAGGCTTGCATGATCGCCAGCAGCGTATCCAGGCCGATCAGGTCCGCCAGGGCCAACGGGCCGATAGGCTGGTTGCAGCCCAGGCGCATGCCGGCGTCGATGTCCTCGGCACTGGCCAGGCCTTCCTGGAACACCAGGATCGCTTCGTTGATCATCGGCACCAGGATCCGATTGACCACAAACCCCGGGCGGTTGCCGGCGGTGATCGCGGTCTTGCCCAGGCGGGTCGCCATGTCCAGCGCCAGTGCATGCGTCGCGTCGCTGGTTTGCAGGCCGCGAATGACTTCGATCAGGCCCATCACCGGCACCGGGTTGAAGAAGTGCAGGCCGATGAAGCGTTCAGGCTGGCTGACGCTGGCCGCGAGCTGGGTGATCGACAGCGACGAAGTGTTGGAGGCGATCACGCACTCGGCACCCACCTGCGCGGCAACCTGTTGCAGCAAGCGCAGTTTCAGCTCGAGGTTCTCGGTGGCGGCTTCGATCACCATTTGCGCGTCGCGCAGGTTGCTGTAGTCGGTGCTGGTGCGGATCTTGTCCAGAGCGGCGTTTTTCTGCTCGGCGCTCAGGGTTTCCTTGGCGACCTGGCGGTCAAGGTTCTTGCCGACGGTGGCCAGGGCTTTTTGCAAGGCGCCCTCGCTGATGTCCACCAGGGTCACGTTGAAACCGGCCAGGGCGCAAACCTGCGCGATGCCGTTGCCCATGGTGCCGGCGCCGATCACGCCAATGTTTTGCAGATTCATGTTGCCGTCCTTTCGATAAACCCTGCGATACCTTGGCCGCCTTGATGGCCGAAAGCGTACTATTGCCGCGAGTCTAGAGCCGGCAGGGTGGTTGTCCTATGCCGAAACTGTTCAACGGCACTGATGTTTTTTGCCATTTCGGGTAATGGGGAGCGAAGCGTTCGCATGCGGGAAAAGGACTCGGTGGCCGCCTACTTCGTGCAGGCAATGATCCACGGGCTGGAGGACGATCCACAGCGTGTTCGAGCGGTGCTCGAGCAGGCCGGCATCGACCCGGCGGTGATTGCGCAACCCTCGGCGCGGGTGCCCGCCAGCGCGTTTGCAGCGCTGTGGCTGATCCAGATCCGCGAGCTCAACGACGAATTCTTCGGCCTCGACTCCCACGGCATGCCGCCGGGCAGCTTCGCCCTGATTTGCCGGGCCTTGATCCAGGAGCCCGATCTGCACAAGGCCATGCGCCAGTGCCTGGCCAACTTCAGCCTGTTCCTGCGCGATTTTCACGGCACCCTGACCGTGCGCGGCAAACGGGCGATCATCAGCCTGCAAAGCCAGGGCGCTAACGAAGACGTCAGCCGTTTCGGCGAAGAGACCTTCCTGGTGTTGATGATCAGCCTGCTGTGCTGGCTGGGCGGGCGGCGCATCCCGATCGACCGCGCGGACTTCCGCCATGAACGCCTGTCACTCAGCGACGACCGTCTGCTCTGGGGGCCGAACCTGACCTTTGGCGCCGAGCGCACCGAAATCGAGTTCGCCAGTCATTACCTGCGACTGCCGGTGGTCCAGGACCTGGCATCGCTCAAAGTGTTCCTGCGCACCGCGCCACAATGGTTGGTGATCCGCTTCCGCAACCAGCACGGCCTGGCATCCCAGGTCCATCAGCGCTTGCGCAACAGCCATTACAGCGAGTGGCCGACCCTGCAGGCCTTTGCCCTCGAACAACACCTGAGCCCCAGCACCTTTCGCCGAAAACTGGAGCGTGAAGGCTGTTCCTATCAGGAAATCAAGGACGAAGTGCGACGCGGGGTAGCGTTCGAACAGTTGCGCGAGAGCCAGGCCAGCATCGGCGATATCGCCGAACAACTGGGTTTCCAGGAACCGAGTGCGTTTCACCGGGCCTTCAAGAAGTGGACGGGGGAGAGTCCGGGGCGGTATCGGGCGCGGTTTCAGGAGTAGATGTGGGATTTTGACTAAGAGTTTGTGTGAATTTTCGCTGTTGTTTGCATGCAAAAAAGCCAGGTTGAATATTGAAATTTCTTGCGACTACAGTGTCCTCGTAACCGATGGCATGACCCGTCGAGGTGAGGTATTTGTTTGTTCCGAATTGGAGCTTTCAATGGATTGGAAACTGGCATGGATGATTTGGTCAAGGAGGTAATTCCGCTTCTCCAGTATTTGATTCCAGGATTTTTAGCCGCCTGGATTTTTTATTCCCTGACAGCTTTCAAGCGACCAGACACCTTTGGACAAATAGTCCAGGCCCTGATTTTTATCTTCGTGATTCAGTCGCTGGTGGTCGGATTGGGAGCGCTGATGATGGTTACAGGGGAGCGGTTTTTTTCGGTCGGCTCGTGGGACAAGTCGTCAGAGACCTTGTGGTCAGCGGTGATTGCGGTTTTGTTGGGTTTTGTTTCCTGCCATGTTGCCCGTAGCGACAAGCTTCACTCGCTACTCAGGCAGCTGAAAATCACCACGCAAACTTCGTATCCTGGCGAGTGGTACAGTGCTTTTTCGTCGAGGCCCAGATTTGTCGTGCTGCATTTGCTCGATGACAAGCGACTCTATGGCTGGCCCGTTGAATGGCCTTCCGCGCCCACGAGAGGGCAGTTTGTAATCGAAAACCCGAGTTGGCTCGATAGCGAAGGCGAGGAGTCCCAAATCGGGGCTGAAATTATCGTTATCGATGCTTCAAACGTTCAATGGGTCGAGTTTACGCAAAAGGAGTGATGACCATGACAAGTAAAGCGCCTCAAGAAATGCCTCCATGTTACAAACCGGGAACTCCTGGTGCCATTGGGCGCCCTCGGCCACCCGCTGGGCCTCCACCGGCAAAAAAGGAGTCTGAATGGCTGCGTCGGCGCGACAGGTAGCCATGCCCGCGGTCCTTCTTCGCTTCACTTCGCTGCTCGACCAGTCCCGGCGTGCCTTGCTCCTGGTCTGGGGCACCTCGCGCGCATTGTTCCTGGGCCTGGTGTTGGCCACGCTGGTCGCCGGTGTGCTACCGGCTTTGGCGGCATGGCTGGGGCAGCGCATTGTCGACGCCGTGGTCTTTGCCATGCAGTTGCATGCGCAGCAGGGCAGTGCGCCTTTGTGGCCGGTGGTGCGTTATGTACTGCTGGAGGCGGGTGTGCTGGCCTTGCTGTCTGGCGCCCAGCGTGCGCTGTCGGTGCAGCAGTCGCTGTTGCGGGTGCAACTGGGGCAGAAGGTCAACACCATGATTCTGGAAAAGGCCCAGACGTTGTCGCTGGTGCAGTTCGAGAATTCGGAGTTCTACGACAAGCTGGTGCGGGTTCGGCGCGAAGCCTCGACCCGGCCGTTGGCGCTGGTAATGAAGTCGCTGGGGCTGATCCAGAACCTGATCGTGCTGATCAGCTTCGGCGTGTTGCTGGTGCATTTTTCGCCCTGGGCGCTGGTGTTGCTGGTGGTCGGCGCGTTACCCGTGTTTTTTGCCGAGGCGCACTTTTCCGGGGATGCCTTTCGCCTGTTTACCCGGCGTGCGCCGGAGAGCCGGCAGCAGAATTACATCGAGACGTTGCTTTCCCATGAGGGCTACATCAAGGAGGTCAAGCTGTTCGGTTTCGCGCCGCTGCTGTTGCAGCGTTACCGCGACACCTTTGCCAGGCTTTATGCCGAGGACCGGCGGCTGACCCTGCGTCGCGATGGCTGGGGCTTTGTCCTCGGCCTGCTGGGCACCGCGGCGTTCTACCTGGCCTATGCCTGGGTGGTGGTCGATGCCGTCCACGGCAACATCAGCCTCGGCCAGATGACCATGTACCTGGTGTTGTTCAAGCAGGGCCAGGCGGCGGTGAGCAGCAGCCTGAGCGCCATCAGCGGCCTGTATGAGGATGGCCTCTACCTGTCGAGCCTCTATGAATACCTGGCCGAACCCGTGGTCGCCGACACTGGCCATCTGACGGTGGGTGCGGTGCCTGGCGATGGCTTGCGCTTCGAGAACGTCGGCTTCCGTTATCCGGGAGCCAGTCGCGACGCGCTGGTGGGCATCGACCTGCACCTGGTGCCGGGACGCAGTTTAGCGCTGGTGGGGGAGAACGGTTCGGGCAAGACCACGCTGATCAAACTGTTGACCCGGCTCTACCGTCCCGATCAAGGACGCATCCTGCTCGACGGCAGCGATCTGCAGGCCTGGGAGGAAGATGCGCTGCGTCGGCGCATAGGGGTGATTTTCCAGGACTACATTCGCTACCAGTTTTCCGTTGGCGAGAACATCGGTGTGGGCGACACGCTGGCGTTCAGCGATGAGCAGCGTTGGCAGCACGCCGCCACCGAAGGCATGGCCGCGCCGTTCATCGAGCGACTCGATCGCGGCTACGCCACGCAACTGGGGCGCTGGTTTGCCGGCGGGCTGGAGCTGTCCGGCGGGCAGTGGCAAAAAATCGCCCTGTCGCGAGCCTATATGCGCCGCGATGCCGATATCCTGATCCTCGACGAGCCGACCTCGGCGCTCGACCCGGCGGCGGAAGCGGCAGTGTTCGAGCATTTCAGCCAGCACACCCAGAACCGCATGACCCTATTGATCTCCCACCGTTTTTCCAGCGTGCGCAACGCCGATCACATCATCGTGCTGGATCAGGGCGCCATCCTTGAACATGGCGATCACGACACCCTGGTCACGGCGGGCGGGCGTTATGCGCAGCTGTTCGACCTGCAGGCACGGGGCTATCGATAATCCTCAGGAGTCCTGGGCATCCGCTGACACCATAGGCCTGGCGATTTGCGGCTTGGCCTGCATCAGGCCTTGCAGCGCCTGGCGATACTGGCTGCCGCCCCGGCTCATGCTGTTGTTGTGGGTGCCGCCGGGCACCAGCAACAGGCGCTTGGGTTCACTGGCGGCATTGAACAACTGCTGACTGAACCTCGACGGCATGAATTGATCGGCCAGGCCATGGACCACCAGCAACGGCATGTCGATGGCGACGATCTTGTCGATGGAGTCGAACTTCTGCGACAGCAGCCAGCGCACCGGCAGCCAGTTCACCGGGAGGTTGTTGTCGGCTACTTGCGCCACGGCATCGCCCAGGGAAGTGAAGGTCGACTCGATCACCAGCCCGCGCACCGGAACCGGGTGTTTTGCCTTTTTCGCCCGGGCGGCCAGGTCCGCCGCCAGGTCGATGGCCACCGCGCCACCCAGGGAGTGGCCGTAGATCAGGCGCTTGCTGGCGTCCGGCTGCATCACCGTGAAGCGCTCCCAAGCCGCTCGGGCGTCTTCATAAACGCTGGCTTCCGACGGCAGATCACCTTTGCTCTGGCCAAAACCCCGGTAGTCGATCGCCAGCACCGAATAGCCCATGGCGCGCAACTGCTCGATGCGAAAAGCCTGGCCGGTCAGGTTCCAGCGCACGCCGTGCAGGTAGAGGATCGATGGCGCATCGCGACTCGCGGCTGGCCACCACCAGGCATGCAGGTTTTGCCCGGCCTTGAAGTCCGCGGGCTTGATGTCGAATTCCTGTACATCCCGGGGCAAGCCGCGATACCAGCCGGCGGTACCCGGTTCGATGCGAAACAGCAGTTCGCGCTCTTTGTACTGGAGTGCGCCGCAACCCACGGGCACGCCGACGACTAGCGCGGCCATGCACAGCAGCGGCAGCCAGCGCAGGCGCAGATGAGTGAGCAGGGCAGAGGGCATCGGCTGGTTCACCGGCATGGACATGAAGCTCGCGTTTTAACAGATGCGCGGGTGGAGTGGGGGAAAATGCGACGGTCGTTAGGACGCCTCCTTGTGGGAGCGGGCTTGCTCCGTGCGTGACGCGGTCGCTCGCCAAGGACGACTATCGGCCAGAAGCGTCGGGTAGGCTAAGGGAGAAACCATGAAAACGCACAAATTAACCATGAACGTTTCAATCCGCCGACGGCATGTTCAAGCCCCATGGAACTGCTCGCCGATAAGTACACAAGTTACTAACCGGGACTTACTTCGCCAAATCAGATCCAAATATCGGAAATTTCTGATGGTAGGTTTTTTTTGCCTGTTTCTATACTGGACCCACATCCAAAGGTTTAAACGCCACAACTTGTCACGCGCGTAGCTATGCAGTCGAAGTGACTGCGGGCGGCTGAAAAAAAATTCTTGGCTGGAGGGTTTTCCTGGGGGGCGATAAAAACCAGAAAGCTATAAGTCAATCCTGAATAGGCTATTGGTGTTTGTTCGGGTTGTGAGTATCTGCATTTTGCTTAGTTGAATAATAAGAGCGGCGTTCAAATCACTTCAGACGGTTTGGCGCAACAACATCTTCTATAGCTATTAATCAGAGCCTGAAAAATGAACTTCTATGAAATCATCGGTTATGACCGTGACGGAACTGTTCGTGAACTTGATACGGCGCTAAACAAGGGGACTCTAAACACAAGGGATGTGACGTTTTCAGCACTTGGTTTTAATGCGCCAGGCTGGATCGCAGCCTCTTCGATGTCGATTCTTTACTCAATATCGGGCCACCATGCGCCGCTGGCCATTTTGATTGCGTACTTCTTTCCAATGCTGGTCATGGCTTTTTGCATGATCTCCCTCACTCGCCAGGCACCGTCGGCAGGCGGAGTGTTTACCTTCACCTCGCGATTTCTCCATACCAGCGTCGGGACCATTCTCGGCTGGGCGTACTCTATTGCCTGCACGGCAGTGATGGCCATGTGCGCAATCATCGGAACCGAATACATCCAGGCGCTTTTTCCAGCCCTGGCGGGTGCGCTTAACGCCAAATTGATCGGGACGGGTATGGTGCTGATCTTCCTGGCCATTTCCTGCAACGGCGTCAATGCCACAGCGAAAATCGCCAGTATCTTCCTGATTTTCGAGATCGCCGTCGTCGCCGGGCTCGGGTTGATGGGCATCATCGACCCTCAGGTTCCGGACCTGTCGGTTCTGTCCATGTATACGCCGCAAGGGGCGGATGGATGGTCGGCAATCGGGCCAGGGGTGCTGTTCGGTGTCTGGATGCTCGCCAACTTCGATTCGGCGATCAACTACATCGAAGAGTCGCGTATTCCCGTTCGAACCGTGCAACGCTCCATGTTGCTCGTTCTGACTAGCGCCTTTGTCATTTACACCCTCGCGGCTATCGGCTGGCAGTACGCCGTGCCCGTGGAGAAACTGGCGGCAATTATCGAGGATGGCAACGGTGGGCCAATCGCCGCTGTCGCCAACGTCTACTTGCCACCGACCATGGCCTGGATTGCATTGTTCGTCGTGATCACTTCGGCATGTGCCGGTTTGCAAATCTCTTCGAGTGCGGCTGCGCGTACGCTCTATCGAATGAGTGAAGAAGGGCATCTGCCGCTGGCACTCAGCGCTGTAAACAAAACAAAGTCGCCATGGCTTGCCAGCGTTATTGTCTCGGCCGTCGCCATTGCTCTGCTCTGGTGGAAACCGCTGGACAAGATTGTCTGGTACTACGACGTCGTGACTATCACGTTGGTGATGTCCTACATGGCCGCTATTGCAGCCTTTATTGTCATGACTTTCCGACGTCAGCGTTTCGGCATCGCGTTGGCACTGTCGATCCCTGCGGCTCTGGCCATTCTGGTTCTGGGATACATCGGTTATACCGCCGGAGCAAATCCGGTTTCACCAGAGGATCAATACACAGCCTGGTATCTCGGCGCGCTGACGATACTGTCTGGCGCACTGATTCTGGTGTGGCAATCGCGTGTCTCCAGGAAACCCGTACTTTCCAAAGTTAAAGCGTCCTGATTTGCACGCGCGGCGTTCATTTAAATCATCGGAGAACTTATGAAACGTGTTGTCGTTATCACTGGCGCTGGAAAGGGCATCGGGCTGGCAATCGCCAAGCGTTTTGCTGCAAGTGGCGATCATCTGGTCCTCAATTACTTCGACAACAAAGATCAACTGGACGCAGTAATACGAATTGCCGAAGACAACGGTGGCGACGGGTTCACCGTTCAAGCGGATATCAGTAATCCCGAAGCCGCGGCCGGAATCATCCTCGAGGCGCAGAGTCGCTATGGAAGGGTCGATATTCTCGTCAACAATGCCGGGAGACTGGTGTCGGCGACAGTAGAGCAAACGACCTGGGCGCAGTGGGAGCAGATGATCAGCACCAATCTCGGGGGTACCTGGGCCTGTATGCAGGCCGTGTTGCCGGGCATGCTCGCTCGCGGTCAAGGGCGGATTATCAACATCAGCTCCGAGCTGGGGCTGATTGGATTTCCCACCTACGCCGCGTACTGCGCTTCCAAGGGCGGGGTGATCGCGCTGACAAAAGCGGTTGCCAAGGAAGTGGCCCCCAAAGGTGTATTGGTCAATTCGGTGGCGCCGGGGCCGATCGAAACAGACATGCTGATCAACGACACCATCGAATACAACGATGAGACCCGCGCGACCCTTCCATTGAGGCGCTTCGGCAAACCGGATGAAATCGCGGCCATGGTCGAAGCCCTGGCCGGGCCCGCGGGTGATTACATGGTTGGCCAGATCATCAGCCCCAATGGCGGTGCTGCAATCTAGTTGGATGTCTCGTCTCGATGTTTTAACTTTAGCGAGTCATGAATTTACCCGTCGAATATGTGGCTCTTATTCTGCTAATAACAAGAAGGATACAAAATGAGCGCTGTAATGATTACCGGTGGTTTGGGCTATGTTGGCAGATACCTGACGAAAAAGCTCAGCGAACAAGGCGTCAAGGTGGTGAGTTACAATCGTGACTACTCCGAAGCCAAGTCTGAATTCATGACCCCTGTGCAGGGAGAGTTATTCGACATACCGAGGATTGTCAGAACCATCCAGGAATATGGCGTTGATCGTGTCATTCACACAGCGGCCATGTCACATCCCGACTTGTCCATAGACCTGCCCATTACGACGGTAACGGCGAATATCGATGGCACCATCCATTTGCTTGAAGCAATGCGATTGGCGGGCATCAAAAAGTTGGTAAACTTTTCTTCGGAAACGGTGTATGGGCATTTCGAGGGTGCGATTAATGAGCAGACACCTACTTACCCAACGACACCCTATGGTGTAACCAAGATTGCCACCGAGCACTTTGGCCGAGTCTACAATGATCTTTATGGTATGGAGGTGATTTCACTGCGAATTGCGGAAGTGTATGGCCCGGAAAATAAGATGCCGCAAGTGCTCAGGGATATACTTAAAACCGTCCATCGTGGTGAAGCTTTTACCTTGCCTTCGGGCGGAGATCATCGGTTCCACTACATCCATGTCGAAGACGTCGTGCGGGCAGTACTGATGGCGACTGAAACCAGAGATCTGAAAGGCGGTGTATTTAACATTGCCGGTGACCGCTCCTGGACGCTGCATCAAGCCGTTGAAATCATCAGGAAAATAATTCCTGATGCGCGCATCGAAGTTGGCGACGGTTATTGGCATCTCGATCGCCATGGGGAATGGGATCTAAGTGCAGCCGAGCGGGAGCTGGGGTATCGAGCGCGATGGTCACTTGAAAAAGGACTCACGCATTATTCCAACTGGTTGATTGATCACGAGTATTGATAGGGGCTGGATTGTTGTTGTTGGTGATTCGATAACGTTCAGTATCCACTGGTGATTAAGCATGATTGAAAATCCGATTGTCTGGCCAAACGGCGCTCGCTGCGCCGTCGCCTTTACCTTTGATATGGATGCAGACAGCATCCTGCATGTGGCGCACCCCAAGGATTCCGCGACACGAGTCGCCAGTATTTCGATGCTGCACTATGGACCCAAAGTGGCGATTCCGAGGATTCTGGAAACCTGGCGACGTTTCGAGATCAAACAAACGTTTTTCATACCGGCCTGGTGCATCGAACAATACCCACAGGCCATTGAAGCGATCGTCGAAGGAGGGCACGAAATTGCCCATCACGGCTACATACATGAGCATCCAAACGAGCTGACCCGGGAAGAAGAGGCTTATTGGCTCGATCGCGGTTGCGACACCATCAAGCGATTCACCGGCCAGGCACCGCGGGGCTGGCGGGCTCCCCTCTACAATATGTCAGAGCACTCGGCTGACTTGTTGATCGAGCGAGGCTTCAGTTATGACGCCTCTTTGATGGGGGATGATGTGCCTTATCTGTTGCGCACCGGGGCGGGAGAGCTGGTGGAGCTTCCATCCAGCTGGGCGCTGGATGACTGGCCTCAGTACATGCACAGCATCGACCTTGATTTCCAGATGCCGATTCAGTCGCCGCAACGCGCCGTCGAGGTTTTCAAGGCCGAGTTCGATGCTGCCTGGGAGTATGGCGCGCTCTTCGTTCCCGTCTGGCATCCGTTCCTTTCCGGTCGTTTGTCACGCTGGCATGAAGTGTCGAAGTTGATCGAATACATGATGGCCAAAGGTGATGTCTGGTTTGCACGGATGGATGAGATCGCCGCGCATGTCCAGCGCTGTGTGGCCACCGGCTCCTATACACCAAGGGTTGACAGGCTGCCTTATTATCAGGGACCGGTTAAAGCGCATCAGTAGTAGGGGGAGGCGACCATCGATGGATGGTCGCTACTCTGCCGGAATGAGGCTTGTTTCACTTCATTGAGTGGTCTTGGCCGAGTGCAATTCACAGCTTGTAGCCAATCTGCCGCAACAGGTTCTTGCGCCACAAGATGTCGTCGTCGACTTCAATGTCATTGGCACAGAAGCCATCCACTACGCCCAGGATTGCTCGCCCTTGTTCCGTCTCGGCGAGAACCACTTCAGTCGGATTGGCTGTCGCACAAAAAATACGGCACACCTCTGGAACCATTTTGATGGTGTTCAACACATTCAGCGGATAAAAACCGTCGCCCAGGAAAATGATGAAGCTATGGCCTGCGGCGATGGCTTTGGCATTTTTCTGTGCAAGTTCAATCATCAGGGTATCGGTGCCAGACCATCGAACCAGGCATTTGCCAGAGGCTTCACAAAAGGCCACGCCAAACTGGATACCTGGCACGGCATTTACCAACGCTTCGTGGATGTCCTCGACGGACTTGATGAAGTGCGTCTGACCCAAAATGAAATTCGTATCATCCGGCTTTTCGATTTTCAGCGTGATGAGTTGCATCTCAAACGCCTCCTTCCACGATGTTGCTAGCAGAGACTGGCAACAGATCAAGCATAGCTGCTCATTTGCCATTGCTCCGTGCACTGACTGCTTTTGGCCGTTCTCTGCCGATCATGGTTACAACGCGTGCTGGTCAAATCCGATGTAATGGTTGGTCAGAGCGAATGCAAGTGACTGGTCAGGTCGAACGCAAACGGGTGGTCAAGTGGAGCGCCATTTCGCATCAGCCTCACGAATGCTGACTGACACACCGCCTTCGCGAGCAAGCCCGCTCCCACAGGGTCTTGCGTTGCTTTCAGTCAACGCGCAGCACGATCTTGCCGATATGATCGCCAGCTTCCATCCGCGCATGGGCCTGCGCCGCCTCGGTGAGCGCATATACCTTGTCGATCATCGGCAGGCAACGCCCGGCCGCGAGCACGGGCCATACGTATTCGCGCAATTGTTCGGCGATCGAGGCTTTTTCTTCCCGGGTGCGCGGACGCAGCAGCGAACCGGTGACCGTCGCGCGTTTGCCCATGATCGCCAGCAGGTCGACGTCCTTGCCGACGGCGCCGCCGAGAAAACCCAGCATGACCAGTCGGCCTTCCATGCCCAATGCCGCGATATTCTGGTTCAGGTATGAACCGCCCATGATGTCGAGGATGACATTGACGCCCTTGCCGGCGGTTTTTTCCTGGATGACCTGGACAAAGTCCTGATCGCGATAGTTGATCGCTTCGGCCCCCAGTTGGCGGATCACCGCGCACTTTTCTTCGCTGCCCGCCGTGGCGAATGCCTTGACGCCGAATTCGCGGCACAACATCAAGGCGGTGGTGCCGATGCCACTGGTGCCGCCGTGAATCAGCGCGCGCTGGCCTTTGCTGGCGCCGCCCATGTCGAACAGGTTGGCCCACACCGTGAAGAAAGTTTCCGGGATCGCCGCCGCTTGCACCCAGTCCATGCCTTCGGGAATCGGCAGCGCCTGGCTGGCCGGGACCGCGCAATACTGCGCATAACCGCCGCCATTGGTCAGCGCGCAGACCTTGTCGCCGACGATGAAAGCGCTGACACCTGCACCCACGGCGACCACTTCACCGGCCACTTCCAGCCCGGGGTTCGGGTTCATGCCGGGCTTCATCGGGTACTTGCCGGCGCGTTGAATCACATCGGGACGATTGACCCCGGCGGCGTGCACGCGGATCAGCACTTCATCGTCGCCCGCCTTGGGCAAGGGCACCTGGCGCGGTTGCAGGACTTCAGGGCCACCGGGTCGGGTGATTTCAATCAGGGTCATGTCTTTGGGCAAATTCATTTCATATACCTGTGTGGAGAATCAAAAGATCTTCATGGGCAATTGGCCTGAACACGCTGCACAGGTCGATTCAATAATCGCGTGGCCAACTCCAGCAACAACGCCACGACAATCGCTCCCGCCGCAATCACGAACATCAACCCATGATGGCCGCCGCTGGCATTGAACAGGGCGGAATAAGCGAACCCGGAAATGGCCTGGAAGGTGGCAAACGATACGGTGGCGCGGCTCCAGACCACCTGTTGCTGATGATGCTCGGGAACCAGTTCGTGAACCCGCGCCAGTGCCAGCGGCACGATGCCCGGGGGGAACGAACCGAGGATCAGCGCGAGCAGGGCCAATACCGTGAAGGAACTGGAGATCGACAGCAGCGCCACAGCGATCGCCTGTATGACCAGCACCAGGCGAATACTCGGCTTCGCCCCCAGTTGATCCGCGAGAAAACCATAGCTCACCGGCCCGACAATCGCGCCCAGGCCGTACATCACCCAGATCAGCGCGCCGACATGTGGCCCGGCCCCGAGGCCGCGAGCCACGTAATCGACCAGGAATACCATGGCCGGCACCAGCCCCGCCGCCATAAGTGCGTATTGGGCAAACAGCAAGTAAACGCCCGGGTGGGTGCGGGTCGACGCGGCATCGGCCGTCGCTGTCGTCGTGGCCTGTGGTGCCGCTGACGGCCAGCCAAACCAGCTGATGGCGGTCAGTAGCAGTGCCAGCAAGCCGAGGCCCAACCAGGTTTGTTGCAGGCCCAGGCTCAACAACGGCGGGACGATCGTTCCCGATCCGGCAATGCCCAGCCCGATGCCGAGAAAGATCGCGCCACTGGCCAGGCCTTTGCGCGAGGCCGGCACGTGCGGCAACACCGTCGCGGCCACCAGCACCATGATCGCGCCGCCGGCGACGCCCGAGAGCAAACGCCAGCCGAAAAACCAGCTCACCGACAATGGGAATGCACAGGCAAAAAACGACAGTGTGACCGCCAGCATCATCAGGCGCAGCGCGGTTCTGTTGGACGAGCGCCGCGCCAACGGGTGGCCGATCAGCGCACCGATCAGGTAGCCCACCAGGTTGGCGGCGCCGAGGTACACCACGTCGCTGGCGGAAAACCAATGGGCCTGGATCAGCGCGGGAATCAACGGTGTATAGGCGAAACGCGCCAGGCCGATACTGACCAGGCTGGCACTGAGACCGGCGAATATGGGCAGCCAGATGGCGCTGCGTGGTGTGCCGGGGGAATCCGCTGCACTGGGCATGGGTGATGTCCTGTAGGTTTGCACTGATGTCCAGCATAACCAGCTTTGTTGCAGCGTAAGTGCAGCGATTTCACGCTACAGTGATGCATAAATGCATCGTGAAGGAGGAGCCTATGAATTGGGATGACGCACGGGTATTCCTGGCGGTCTGCCGCGAATCGACCTTGCGTGGCGCTGCGCGGGTGCTGGGGGTCGACCAGGCCACGGTCGGCCGGCGAATCGCGGCGCTGGAAAAGTCTTTGAGCGCAACGCTGTTCCTGCGCACCTCCGAGGGTTATGCATTGACCGCGGTGGGTGAAGCAGCGATGCGCGCCATCGAGAAAATGGAGCATTCGGCGCTGGAACTGCAGCGCCGCATCCAGGGCCTCGATGATCGGCTGACGGGCACCGTGCGGGTTACCACCACCGACTCGCTGGCCATCGACTTCCTGATCCCGGCTGTCGCGCGGTTGCATCAACGTCACCCCGACGTGCGGGTGCAACTGGACGCCTCGACGCAAATCCTCAGCCTGGCCAAGCGCGAAGCCGACATCGCCGTGCGTAATACCCGGCCGGAAAACCCGGACCTGATCGCCCGGCGCATCGCCCGGTGGCCAGTGGGCCTGTTCGCCTCGCAAGCCTACGTCGATGCCCACGGCGTTCCCGAGCCGGGATCGGCGTTCGAGGGGCACGATCTGGTGGTGTATCAGCCGTATTTGCAGGCTTGCAAGGACATGACCCTGGTCAGTGAACCCATGGGGCGCGGACGGATTGTCGCGAGCCTGAGTTCCAGCCTGCTGGTGCGGCGTTCCATTGCCGCGGGAATCGGGATCGGGGAAATCCCGGTGTACGTGGGGGAGAGGGATGGGCTGGTCCGACTGTGGCCGGAGCGTACCCGGCCGTTGCCGTATGACGTGTGGTTGGTGACCCACGCGGACCTTCGACATACGGCGAGGGTCCGTGTGGTGATTGACGAGATTGTCGAAGGGTTTTGTGGGAGCGAGCCTGCTCGCGATGAACGTCAACGATAACGCGTGCGCCCTGGAAAACCGCGTTGTCCTTGCGTTCTTCGCGAGCAGGCTCGCTCCCACAGGGTTATGGCAATTCTGGCAACTCGTTCGCACGCAGATCGAACACCAGCACCTCGGCATCCACGCCGTTGCTCAAGGTCAGCAACTGCTCCTCGCGAACTCGCACACCGTCGCCTTCCTGCAGTGGCACGCCGTTCAGTTCGACGCGACCGCGAGCCACATGCACATACGCATATCGATCGGTGGCCAGTTCCAGCGTGGCACTTTCCTTGCCATCGATCAGGCCGGCGAATACCCGCGCGTCCTGGCGCACCTTCAGCGAACCCTGGGCGCCGTCGGGGGAGATGATCAATTGCAGGCGACCGCGTTTCTTTTGCGTACTGAAATGTTCTTGCTGATAACGGGGCTTGGCGTCACTGACATCCGGGACGATCCAGATTTGCAGGAAGTGCACGGGCCGTGAGTCCGAATGGTTGAACTCGCTGTGCGCCACACCGCTGCCGGCGCTCATCAACTGCACATCGCCAGGGCGGATCACCGAGCCGGTGCCCAGGGTGTCCTTGTGTTCCAGCGCGCCTTCAAGTACGTAGGAGAAAATCTCCATGTCGCGGTGCGGGTGCTGGCCGAAGCCTTTACCGGCGGCCACGCGGTCATCGTTGATCACCAGCAGATCGGAAAAACCCTGTTCTTTGGGGTTGCGATAGCTGGCGAAGGAAAAGGTATGGAACGACTTCAGCCAGCCGTGATTGGCCAGGCCACGATCCGATGCTTTGCGAAGAGTCAGCATGATGAAATCTCCTGTGGGGACGGTGATTCGTCCGAGTGAGGAGAAGGTTAATGTTTACCAGTGGATGCAATAAGTAGATGAAAATTGAAATACTGTCTCTTTTAAGTTGACAATGATGTGCGTGTAGGCGCGGTATCCTGTGGGTGCGGGCTTGCTCGCGAAGGTGGTATGTCTATCACCAACATTGTTGAATGTAATATTGCATTCGCGAGCAAGCCCGCTCCCGCAGTGGGACCGTGTATGTATCCCTTTTTTTGATCCAGTGATCTTGAACCCATGAAAACCGTGGCAATGGTGCTGTTCCCCGACTTTCTCCTGCTCGACATGGCCGGGCCGATGGAGGTGTTTTCCATCGCCAATCGTTACCTCAAGCCCGACGACCACTATGTGCTGACGACCCTTGGCACCGAACCCGGCGCATTGCGCGCGTCCAATGGCGTGAGGGTGCAGGCGGACATGCCGGTCGAGCAGGCTTGTGACGGCTATGATTTGCTGCTGGTACCCGGTGGCCCCGGTGCCTACAACGAAAAACATCCGCGCTTGCTTCAATGGCTCAAGCACAACGTGAGTCGATCCAGGACCTTTGGTTCGATCTGCACCGGGGCGTTTGTGCTGGGGCACGCCGGTTTGCTCGACGGCTATCGCGTGACCACCCACTGGCATTACACCGAACGGATGATCAAGGCATTCCCCGGGGTGACGGTCGAGACCGATCAGATTTACGTCCAGGACCGCAACCTCATCACGTCCGGGGGCGTCACCGCCGGCATTGACCTGGCACTGGCCGTGGTCGCCGAAGACCATGGCAAGAAAGTCGCCCAGGACGTGGCCAAGGTGTTGTTGGTGGTCATGAAACGCCAGGGCGGCCAGGCGCAGTTCAGCCCGCTGATGGCGGCAGTGGCCCCCCATGAGACGCCGATCACCCGGGTGCAGAACCATGTGCTCGAGCACCTGGACGAAGCCTTCAGCATCGAACGCATGGCCGGTCTGGCCAACATGAGTGCGCGCCATTTCGCCAGGGTCTTCGCCCGGGAAGTGAATATGACGCCCATGGAATTTCTGCAAAGCGCACGTATCGACTGCGCCAGGAACCTGTTGGAGACCGCTGACCTGCCGCTCAAGACCGTCGCCTTCAAAAGTGGTTTCGGCAGCGTGCGGCACATGCGATTCCTGTTCAGTGAAAAGCTCGGCCTGACCCCGACCCAGTACCGCGAGCAGTTCAGCTAGCGCCTTTGTCCGTTGTGCGCACCCTGATGGCCGTGACGCTCCCCCCGTGGCGGTTGAACCGTCATCGGGGCCTGCCAAGATACCGCTGAACTCATTGCAAGGAAGGTACGGAGCCTGGATGGACTCGTGTGCCGAGCAGGTTTCCAGCGGGTGAAGACGCATGAATAGCCTCAGAAATATAACCAGCGACCCCGTGCTGCACTTCGGCCCCTACGCGTTGCACCTCAATCAACGCCTGGTCCTTGAGGGTGATCAACCTCTACGCCTGGGCGGGCGCGCGCTGGATATCCTGCAGGTGCTGGTCGAGCACGCAGGCTCGGTGGTCAGCAAAGAAGCGCTGATAGCCCAGGTCTGGCCGAGAACGGTGGTCGAGGAAATCAACCTGCGCGTGCACATTGCGGCCCTGCGTCGGGCCTTTCGTGACGGACAGGACGGGCACCGCTACATCGTCAATATTCCCGAGCGTGGCTACAGTTTTGTCGCGTCGGTGCGCCAGGCGATGGAGGTCGCGCCTTTGGCCATCGACCCCTTTGCGACACCCCCACACAACCTGCCGGCACGACTCACGCCCGTTACCGGTCGCGATGCTGTGGTTGGCAGCCTGGTGCGGCAGTTGCCGCAGCGCCGTTGCATCACCCTGGTCGGCCCCTGTGGCATTGGCAAGACCACCGTTGCGCTGCGTGCCGCCGAATTGCTGTTGCAGCATTTTCGCGATGGCGTGTGGCGGGTGGATCTGGCGATGATCGATGACCCGGCGCAGGTGGTCGATTACCTGATTCACACGTTGGAACTGGACGTTGGAACGAACCTGGACGCGCTGGGACAGTGGCATGGGTTGCTGGTCCTCGACAACTGCGAGCACCTGCTTGAAAGCTGCCGGGCACTGGTCGAGCAGCTGTTGATTTCGGCACCCCGCCTGTCGATCCTCGTCACCAGCCGTGAGCCGCTGCTGGCTGCCGGCGAAGAACTCTTGCCATTGCCGCCGCTGCTGGTGCCACCGATGTCGGCGTTGCGCAGTCTCGATGAGGTCATGGGTTATTCGGCCGTGCAGTTGTTCGTCAGCCGTGCCCGAGCCCGCCAGCAGGGATTTGCCCTGCGCGAGCAGGACCTCAAGGCCGTGCGCGAAATCTGTCGGCGACTCGATGGTTTGCCCTTGGCCATTGAACTGGCAGCGGCGCAGATCGATGCGCTGGCGCTGGTGGGGCTGCAAGCGCAACTGGATAACTGTTTTCAGATGCTGACCCAGGGCCGGCGCACGGCAGTCCCGCGGCACCAGACCCTGAAGGCGGCCCTGGACTGGAGCTATGAGCGCCTGCCCCCAATGGAGCAAATCGCATTGCAGCGCCTGGCGGTGTTCAAAACGGCGTTCTCCCTGGATGCGGCAATGGACGTGATCAGTTGTGCGACGCTGCCGCCCTCCAGTCTGGGCAACGTGATGGAAAGCCTGGCGCTCAAATCGCTGCTGTCGCTGGAGCAAGTCCACGGCGTGACACGCTACCGTTTTCTCAATACCACCCGTTGCTATGCCCTGGATAAGCTCGAACAGAGCGGGGCCTTGCGCACCTTCGAAATGCGCTACGCCGGCTATGTGAGTCATCTGCGCCGGCCATCAAGCCGGTACATGGTCCTGGAGTTCGCCGAGTAAGCGTTGCGCGGCGACCAGGTCCGGAGTGGCATGGCCTTCGGTAAACCGCTGGTAGATCAGCGACAGCAGCTCCCGGGCTTGCCGGTCGCGGCCCTGGCGCTGCCAAAGCCGCGCCAGCGAGGTGGCACTGCGCAGCTCCCACGCCAGGGCACCCTGGGTTTTTGCCACGTTGAGCGCCTTGTCCAGCAAGGTCTCGGCGGCAGCGTCTTGCACCGGGCAATCGGCGGTCAGCAGCGCCTCGGCCCTGGCCCGCAGAATCTGCGCGGTGCTCCAGCCCGCTGCACCGGTCTCGGCGCGTTGCAGCAAATCGTCATCGACCAGGCTGCTGTCGAGGGTGACCATGATTTCCTTGATCAAACCCACAGCCGGCCCAGGTAACGCATTGCCTTGGGCACCGTCGATGACCAAGGCATAGTGTCGAGCCCAGGTGTAGAACAGCAGCACCGAGTGTTTCTGCGCCTGTTCCAGCAGCAGGTGCAAGCATTCGCGAGCGGTTCGGCTGTCGCCGTTGTAATGGGCGATCGGGCAGCCGGCCAGTGCCAGGGTGTAGCAAATGGACGTGCCGTGGTTGATCTGCAGCGCAATGTCCAGCGCCTGCCGCGCTGTGTGCCAGGCTTGCTCCGGTTGGCCCTGTATCCAGCGAATGCGGGCGAGGATGGTCAGGGCGGCGACGCTCTGGTCGTATTGCACGCCAAATCCATGGGTGAAGCGGTTGAGATGACCGCTGTGGGCCATGCGCTGGATCACCTCTTCGGCGTTCATCCGTGCCCGCTGCTGGTCGCCGGCAAAGTGCAGGGCCAGCACCCGCAGGCGATGGGTGCTCAGGGACAGCATCGGGTCACCGTGCAAGCCCAGGCGGTCGAATTGCTCGCTCTGTTCCAGGGCCGCTTGATAGTGGCCGCAACTGAGGTTGACCGCCAGGTGCCCGGAGACGGCGCGCAGTTGTCCGGCCACGTCGTTGCAGCGCCTGGCCAAGGCCCGGGCGCTGACGAAGGCTTCTACGGTTTCGCCAGTGCCGCCCTGGGCGTGGTAACAGGTGCTGCCCAGCGCCAGTTTCAGCTGCATTTCCAGCCGCGGGCAGACCTCGGGCGCGGCGTCGAGCAGCGCCAGGGCCTTGCGCACATAACCACCGTACTCGTTGAGCAGCGACAGTTCCTGCCACAGCGGCGTGGACGTCGCGGTCAGGCGGATTGCCAGTGCATGTGGCCCCGGTGCAGACAGCCCCCAGTCGAGCGCCGCGCGGATGTCTTCCAGACTGCGGGCATAACGCTCGATCCACAGCCCGGTGGGGATATGCTCCCAGTCGTCCTGCGCCTGCTGCATCAGGGTCAGGCATCGCTCGGCATGACGTTTGCGGGTCTCGGGCAGTTCAGCGCTCTGCTCGAGTTTTTCCAGGGCATAGCTGCGGGTGGTGTCGAGCAGGCGGTAGAACACCTCTTCATCACCGACGTCCACGCTCAGCAGCGACTTGGCCACCAGTTGCGTGATCGAGCCAAACACCTCGCGCGGTTCGATGTGTTCGCCCACGATCACCGCCGCTGCCGACTCCAGCGTAAAGCCACCGCGGAAGATGCCCAGTCGACGCAGGCAGGTTTGTTCGCAGGCATTGAGCAGGTTGAAGCTCCAGTCCAGCGTCGTGCGCAGGGTCTGGTGCCGGCCCAGGTTGGTCTGGCTGCTGTGGGTGAGCAGGCGAAAACTTTCTTGCAACTGCGCCAGCAGGCCGCTGAGGCCAAGGTTGGCGACTTGCGCGGCGGCCAGTTCGAGGGCCAGTGGAATGCCGTCCAGGCGGCGACAGATATCGATGGCCAGTGGCAGTTCGGCATCGGTCAGTTCAAAGCTGTCGTGGTTGGCCATGGCCCGCTCGACGAACAGCTGCAATGCGGAAAAACCAAGGGCCTGCGCGCGGTCCGGCACGGCAACGGGCGGGGGGCAGTCCAGCGGTTCCAGGCGCTGGACGAATTCGCCCTCGGCACGCAGGCTCTCGCGGCTGGTGGCCAGGATATGCACCTGCGGCGCGCCACGCAGCAGGCGTTCACAGAGCAGTGCGACGCTGTCGATCAGGTGTTCGCAGTTGTCGATGACCAGCAACATATGCCGTTCGCGCAGGAACGTGGCGAGGCTGTTCATCGGTTCGCTGTCGTGCAGGGACAATCCCAGTAATGTCGCCAGATGAGCGCTGATCATCGAAGGTTCGTTGATCGGTGTCAGGTCCAGCAGGCGGATGCCGTCGCGGTAGCGGCCGATCAGTTGCTCGGCAACGCGCAGGGCGACGCTGGTCTTGCCGATGCCGCCGGGACCGACGAGGGTGATGAAGCGCTGGCGCGGCAGTTGCGCCACCAGACGGTCGACCAGCACCTGGCGGCCGATCAGGCGGGCGCGGCGCAAGGGCAGGTTATGGCCGCTGGATTCAACGACGTCATGTTGCGGACGGTGTTCGATGTGCTCCAGCGCGCACGGCGCGACAAAGCTGTAGCCGCGCTGGGCCACGGTGACGATGTAGCGCTGACCGGCCTGGCCGTCGCCGAGGGCTTTGCGCAGGGCTGCCATGTGCACCCGCAGGTTGATCTCTTCCACCACGCTATCGGGCCAGACTTGAGTCAACAGCTGTTGCTTGCTGACGACCTTCCCGGCGTGTTCGAGCAGGATCAACAGGATGTCCATGGCGCGTCGGCCAAGGCGCAGGGGGCGGTCGGATTCCATCGCCAGACGTCGTCCAGGGTAGATCCTGTAGGGGCCGAAATGCACAGCCTGTTCGGGGGCAAGGGTCAACGGGGTGCTCCTGGGTGAATGCGTCTGGAACGCACTTCTGGAGCATATTCCTCAGATTTTTGCCGGCGCGCAATGCGTCCGTCATTACAGCGGTCAATGGCGTTGCCCGCAGGCAGGTGAAGTGGGAAGGGCGCGTACGACCCGGCAACGCCAGGCGAACGGGTTGATGCCCTCGCTGCGGGTGAACATGTGGCAGAAGTGCGCCTGGTCGCAGAAACCGCATTCGAGGCTGATTTGCGTCAGGCTCAGGTCCGTGTGCTGGATCAGGTGCTTGGCCCGGGCGATGCGTTGCTGGCGAATCCATTCCTGGGGCGAACAGCCGGTGCTGCATTTGAATGCGCGGGAGAAATGACTGCGTGACAACGAACAGGCCTGGGCCAGTTCGCTCACTTGCAGGGTTTCGCCGAGGCGATCGAGGATCAGGCGTTTCACCAGCCGTTCGCGCTGGGCGCTGAGGCCGCTGGCGCTTTTTACCTGGGTTCGGGCGACTGTCGCGCGGGCGGTGCTTTGCTGTAAATAAGCCATGGCGAATGTCCGTGTAGGTAGGATTCATTCTTGAACCCCAAGGCTCTGGCTTGCGAGTTAAACGTTGTTAATTCCTCGTCCAGGGCGGGCAGTCTTGGGTAAAGTCAGACACAATCGCCCTCTCGCGCCTGGCTCAACACACAAGGGAACCGTGCCTATGAACCGTAACGATCTGCGCCGCGTCGACATGAACCTGCTGGTTATTTTCGAAGCGCTGATGTTCGAAAAGAACCTGACCCGCGTGGCGGAAAAACTGTTCATGGGCCAGCCGGCCGTGAGTGCAGCCCTGGGGCGGTTACGCGATCTGTTCGACGACCCGTTGCTGTTGCGCAACGGTAGAAGCATGGAGCCGACGGCGCGGGCGCTGGCGATTCTCAAGGAACTGCAACCGGCGATGGACACCATTTCCGGCGCGGTCAGTCGCGCCAAGGAGTTTGATCCGGCAACCAGTTGCGACGTCTTTCGCATTGGCCTGTCGGACGATGCCGAGTTCGGTTTGTTTCCGCCGCTGCTGCGCCAGTTGCAGGAGGAAGCACCGGGCATTGTCGTGGTCGTGCGCCGGGCCAATTACCTGCTGATGCCGGCCTTGCTGGCGTCGGGGGAAATCTCCGTGGGCGTCAGCTACACCACCGACCTGCCGGCCAATGCCAAGCGCAAGAAACTGCGTGATATTCCCTGCAAGGTGCTGCGCGGTGACAAGCGTCCGGGGACGCTGACCCTGGATGAGTACTGTGCGCGTCCCCATGCGATGGTGTCGTTTTCCGGGGACCTGAGTGGCAATATCGATCTGGACCTGGCGAAGATTGGCCGGACTCGCCGGGTGGTGCTGGGGGTTCCGCAGTTCAGTGGATTGCGTGCGTTGCTCGCCGGGACCGAGATGATTGCCACGGTGCCCGATTATGCGGCGTGTGCGCTGGTGGAAGGGTGTGGCTTACGGGCTGAGGATCCGCCATTCGAGATTGCCGCGGCGCAGTTGTCGATGGCATGGAGTGGGGTACATGACAATGATCCGGCGGAGCGCTGGTTGCGGTCGCGGATCAGCCAGTTCATGTCGGAGCCGCTGTCGATCCCTGCTTGATCGTGGCGGCTTGCCCGCCAACCCGTCTTTTTGCGGATGTACCAACCCCTGTAGGAGCTGGCTTGCCAGCGATGGCCGTGTGTCAGTCAGGCACATTGTTGAATGTAAAACCGCCTTCGCTGGCAAGCCAGCTCCTACAGGGATCTATTCGGGGTACATCGCAAAAACAGCACGTACATTCAATTTTTTCCTTCCTCGCCCCGGCATTATCCAATCCAATATTGTCTCGCCGGAGCCCGCCACCATGCCTGATTCCAACGTGCTCGACTCGCCCTTCGAGGAGGTTGTGACCCTGGTTATCAAACACCGGGTCAAGGCCGGTTTTGAAGTGCCCTACGAAGCCTGGCTGCGCAACATTGTCAGTGTCGCCGGGCAGCAGGAGGGGCACTTGGGCGTGGATGTGATGCGCGGCAAGAACGCGGGCCTGGATATGTACACCTGCGTCCTGCGGTTTTGCTCCACCTCTGCGATGCAGCGCTGGCTCGATTCGCCGCAACGCCGGGCGCTGGTCAACGACGCCACGCCGATGCTGGCCGACGGCGACCAGACCGAAGTCAACCCGGTCAACGAGTTCTGGTTCGCCCCGCAGGTGGAGTCGGTTGCGCCACCGCCGCGCTGGAAGCAGGCCGTGGTGACGCTGTTGGTGATTCTGCCGCACACCCTGCTGGTGCCGCTGCTCTGGGGCCCGTTGTTGCAACTCAACGCGGTGCTGTCCAACTACGTGGTTGCGACATTCCTGATTACCCTGACCATCGTGCTGTCGGTGGTGTACCTGTTCATGCCGATGGCGACGCGTCTGTTCGCGCCCTGGCTGTCTTCTTCCACTGCGCCCAAGGAAACGCGATGAACGCCGATCTGATTCTGTTCAATGGTCAATTTCATACCGTCGACCGTGAGAACCCACGCGCCACTGCGGTCGCCATCAGCGAGGGCCGCTTCGTCGCGGTCGGCAGCGATGCCGAGGCCATGGCCTTGCGCGGTTCCGGCACGCAAGTGATCGACCTCAAGGGTCGCTGCGTGATCCCCGGCCTCAACGACTCGCACTTGCACCTGATCCGTGGCGGCCTGAACTACAACCTCGAGCTGCGCTGGGAAGGCGTGCCTTCACTGGCCGATGCGCTGCGCATGCTCAAGGATCAGGCCGACCGCACACCCACGCCGCAGTGGGTGCGGGTGGTCGGGGGCTGGAACGAATTCCAGTTCGCCGAAAAGCGCCTGCCGACCCTCGAAGAGCTGAACCAGGCCGCGCCCGATACCCCGGTGTTCGTCCTGCACCTGTACGACCGCGCCTTGCTCAACCGCGCCGCGCTGCGGGTCGCCGGTTATACCCGCAACACGCCGAACCCGCCGGGTGGGGAAATTGTGCGCGATGCCAATGGCGAGCCCACGGGCATGCTGGTGGCGCGGCCCAACGCGATGATTCTGTACGCGACCCTGGCCAAGGGGCCGAAGTTGCCGCTGGAGTATCAGGTCAACTCGACGCGCCAGTTCATGCGCGAACTCAATCGCCTCGGCCTGACCAGCGCCATCGACGCCGGTGGTGGTTTCCAGAATTACCCGGACGACTACCAGGTGATCGAGCAGTTGGCCAGGGACCAGCAACTGACCGTACGCATTGCCTACAACCTGTTCACCCAGAAGCCCAAGGAAGAGCTGACCGATTTCAAGAACTGGACCGGCAGCGTGACCCTGCACCAGGGCGACGACTACCTGCGGCACAACGGCGCCGGGGAAATGCTGGTGTTCTCCGCGGCGGATTTCGAGGACTTCCTCGAACCACGCCCGGACCTGCCACAAACCATGGAAGACGAACTGGAACCGGTGGTGCGCCATCTGGTTGAGCAGCGTTGGCCGTTCCGCTTGCACGCCACCTACGACGAATCCATCAGCCGCATGCTCGACGTGTTCGAGAAGGTTGATCGCGACATTCCGTTCAATGGCCTGCCGTGGTTTTTCGACCACGCCGAAACCATCACCCCGCGCAACATCGAGCGGGTGAGGGCGCTGGGTGGCGGCATCGCCATCCAGGATCGCATGGCGTTCCAGGGCGAATATTTCGTCGAGCGCTACGGCGCCAAGGCGGCCGAAGCCACGCCACCCATCAAGCGCATGTTAGCCGAAGGTATACCGGTCGGTGCCGGCACCGATGCCACGCGGGTGTCGAGCTACAACCCCTGGACCTCGTTGTACTGGATGGTCAGCGGCCGCACCGTCGGTGGCCTGGCGTTGCACGCCGAGGGCCTGTCGCGCCAGACCGCCCTGGAGCTGTTCACCCACGGCAGCGCCTGGTTCTCCTCCGAGCAGGGTAAGAAAGGCCAGATCAAGGTCGGGCAATTGGCGGACGTGGCGGTATTGAGCGCGGACTATTTCAGCGTCGAGGACGAAGCGATCAAGTGGATCGAGTCGGTGCTGACCGTGGTCGGCGGCAAGGTGGTGTATGCCGCTGGCGACTTCGAAAAACTTGGCCCCGCCAGTGTGCCGGTGCTGCCGGACTGGTCGCCGGTGGTCAAGGTACCGGGCCACTGGCGGCCGAATTCGCCGTTGCAGGCACAGGTTCACCAGTGCAGCGGGCCTTGTGCCGTGCACTCCCACAGCCATGAGCGGGCGCGGCTGTCGAATGCGCCGGTCAGTGACTTCGCCGGTTTCTGGGGTGCCTTTGGCTGTTCGTGTTTTGCCTTCTGATCAATAAGCGACAACCATCCATCAAGGAGTTTTTCATGAGCAACGTACCGTACAAACGCTTGAACAAAGACGATGCCGTGGTGTTGTTGGTCGACCACCAGACTGGCCTGATCTCGCTGGTCCAGGATTTCTCGCCCAATGAGTTCAAGAACAACGTGCTGGCCCTGGGCGACATCGCCAAGTTCTTCAATCTGCCGACCGTCCTCACCACCAGTTTCGACAGCGGCCCGAACGGTCCAATCGTGCCGGAACTCAAGGCGCAGTTCCCGGATGCACCGTTTATTGCGCGCCCCGGCCAGATCAACGCCTGGGACAACGAGGACTTCGTCAAGGCCGTGAAGGCCACCGGTCGCAAGCAACTGATCATTGCCGGTGTGGTCACCGATGTGTGCGTGGCGTTCCCGACCCTGTCGGCCTTGGCCGAAGGTTTTGACGTGTTCGTGGTGACTGATGCTTCCGGCACCTTCAACACCACCGTGCAACAAGCCGCCTGGGCCCGCATGTCCGCCGCCGGTGCTCAACTGCTGAACTGGTTCTCCGTGGCTTGCGAGCTGCAGGGCGACTGGCGCAACGACATGGAAGGCCTGGCCAACCTGCTGTCCGAACGCATTCCGAACTACCGCAACCTGATCAACAGCTACACCACGTTCACCGCCAAGTAATAACGCACCACCCTTGTAGGAGCCCGGCTTGCGTTACACATTGAATAGGGTGTCGAAACGAGCATAAGCCGCTATAACTGCGGGTGACTGTCAATCAAGGCATGACAATGAACCCGTTCGAAGATATGCGTATTTTTTGCCAGGTGATGGATTCCGGCAGCTTCACCGCCGCCGCCGATCATCTGGGCTTGTCCAAGCAGTTCGTCAGCCGGCGCCTGATGCAGCTCGAAGCGCGACTTGGCGTGCGGCTGCTCAATCGCTCGACAAGGCGGCTGGATGTCACCCCGCTGGGGCAGAGTTACTACGAATCGGCCTTGCGCTTGCTGGGCGAAGTCGAGCAGGTGGAGCAGGGCATCGCCGGGCAGACCACCGAACCGCGCGGCACCCTTCGCGTGAGTGCGCCGCTGTCGTTTGCGTTGGCGCACCTGGGGTGCCTGCTACCGCAGTTTTTACAGCGCTACCCTGACGTCACGGCGGAGGTGGACCTGAGCGATCGGTCGGTGGATTTGCTTGGCGAAGGTTACGACCTGGCCCTGCGCATCGGCACGCTGGAAGACTCGACGCTGATTGCCCGGCGCATCGCTTCCATCCAGCGAGTGTACTGCGCCAGCCCGGCTTACCTGGCTGAGCGCGGCACGCCAGTCAAACCCGAAGCGTTGCACCAGCATGACTGCCTGCCGTACGGCCACGGGCGGCAGGTGCAATGGCGTTTCGAAGGGCAGGGCAAGCCGCTGATGGTCAACGTCACCGGGCGGATGCGGGTCAACAATGGCGAGTTGCTCAAGGACGCGGCGATTGCCGGGATGGGGATTACTTACCTGCCGACGTTTATCGTCGGTTCGGCGTTGAAGGATGGTCGGTTGGTAACGGTGCTGGATGAGTTTTGTCCCGAGCCGCTGACGCTGTCGGCGGTGTATCCGCAACATCGCCAGGCGTCGCGACCGGTGCAGGCGCTGATCGAGTTTCTGCGCGAGCGGCTGGACGTGTTGTAGATCGACACTTTCACACGGTCAATTGTGGGAGCGGGCTTGCTCGCGAAGGCGCAGTGTCAGGCGACATCACTGTTGGATGTGCCATCGCCTTCGCGAGCAAGCCCGCTCCCACAGGGTTCGAGCAGGTCAGTTGACGCGTTTGTCGTCGCCGGGTTCGCCCGCAGCATGCAGGCCGCGATCGTCGCCGACTTCGCCGGAGCGGTGAACCCCATTGTCGTCATGCCCGGCCTGATGAACCCCATGGTCGTCGCCCGGTTCGGAGTGGGTGCTGCTACGCCCGGAGTTCGAGGCTGTATTGCCTGCGTGTCCCGAAGCATGGTCGCTGCCGCTATGACCGCTGCCGGCGCTATTGCCGCCATGGCCACCGCTGCTGCCACCACCGTGACCGCCACCACCGTGGCCACCACCATTACCTCCGCCGCCGCTACCACCGTGACCGCCGCCGCCACCACTGCCGCCGCCGTGACCGCCACCACCACCGCCGTGACCGCCACCGCCACCACCGCCACCGTGGCCGCCACCGCCACCGCCCCCACCACTTCCACCTTCTTTCGCCTGGGCACTTGATACCCCGGACAGGCTGTCCGGAATCAGTACGGTAGACGCCGACAGGACCGCGCCAATTGCGACTGCCAGTAATAGCTTGTTGATGTGCATGTCGTTCTCCGTCTTCTAATTCAAGTTGGAACGTTGATGAACATTGCAACGTGCTGCCATATTCAGTGGGTAAACACGCCAAGGTCCGGCTTTATTCGTTGTCACGCTGAAAAAGACTGGAACCTCTCGCCCAGGCCCGTCCCAGAGGCGTCAGTGAATGCTCGAGGCCAGCTCGAATATGGGGATGTACATCAAAATCACGATCACCCCGATCAGCAGGCCGATGAAGGTCATGAGCAAGGGTTCGAACAGGCGCACGAACCATTCGATCCAGCGGCTGATTTCTTCGTCGTAGAAGTCGGCGCTGCGTTCCATCATCTGTCCGAGATTGCCGGACTGTTCGCCAGCGCGCAGCAGACGCAGGGATACCGGGGTCACCAGGTGATTGAGTTCCAGCGCCGTCGACAGGGATTGCCCCTCGCGCACCCGTTCGCAGGCCTGGTCCAGGCGCATTCGGGAGGCCGGGGTGAGCAGGTTGCGCACCATGCCCATGGCGGTGACGAGCGGAATCCCGCCTTGCAGCAGGATGCCCAGGGAACGGTAGAACCGCGCCAACTCGTACATGAAGATGCGTTGATGCACCGCCGGCAGTTTTTCGATCAGGCGGTCCAGGCCGCGACGAAAGGCCGGCTGGCGCTGGAGGAAGGCGAGGGCGATGACGATTGCTGCGAAGGCGCCGAAAAACTCGCCCTGGTGGGCGTGCAGGAACATGCCGCTGCTCATGAGGATCTGCGACAGCCACGGCAGGTTCGACCCCAGCCCTTCGAACACCAGACTAAAGCGCGGCACGACATAGCCCATCAGGAACAACACCACGCCACCGCCCACCACCAGCAACAACAGGGGGTAGATCGAGGCGCTGACGATCTTCTGGCGAACCTCGTCCATGCGTTGGCGATAGCTGACGTATCGGCCCAGGGCTTCGCCCACTGCGCCGGTCTTCTCGCTGGACTGGACCAACGCAACGTAGAGCGGTGGGAACACTGCCGACAGTTGGCCCAAGGCCTGGGAAAACGATTTGCCTTCGTAAAGCAGGCGCACCAGTTCACTCAAGGTCTTGCGGGCTTGCGGCGCGTTTTCTTTTTCCGCCAGGCTTTCCAGCGCATCGATCAACGGCAGGCCGGCATTGAGCAGGGTCGTCAGTTCCTGGCTGAACAACACCAGGTTGAAGGTCTCACGCTGCCTGGGGCGCAGCGCCCGCCAGTGCCGCTCGGCGTGCAGGCTGAGCACGCGCAGGCCCTGGTCTTCGGCGATGCGCCGGGCTTCGCTGTCACCCGGCGCCTCGACAGTCATTGAAACCACACCGGCCTTGCCGACCGCTTTGAGGTGAAAACGCATGGTCGCCATTCCCGTCATTGCCAACTGGTGACTTCGGCGTTTTCGCCTTCGCCGCCGGGTTGGCCGTCCTTGCCCATGGACAGCAGGTCGTACTCACCGTTTTCGCCGGGATAGCGGTAGTTGTAGTTACGGCCCCAAGGGTCTTGCGGCAGTTTTTTCTGCAGGTACGGGCCGGTCCAGCGGGTTTCGTCACTGGGCGCGGTTACCAGAGCCTGCAATCCCTGCTCAGTCGAGGGGTAATGGCCAACCTCCAGCCGGTACAGGTCCAAGGCCTTGCCCAGGCCTTCTATTTGCGCCTTGGCCACCTTCACTTCAGAGCGGCCCAATTGGGCGAAGTACTTCGGCGCGACGATGCCGGCCAACAGCCCCAGCACCACCAGCACCACCAACAGTTCAAGCAATGTGAACCCGCGCTCGGCTCGAGGGGGAAAAGCACGCGGGGCGAAACGCAGACGCTGTTTCATGATGACCTCACACAGTCGGCAGAAGGGTCGCGCCTATGGCTTATGCAATTGCCATGCAAAGCCCCGCCCAAGCTTCGTACATCCCCGTGCAGCCCCCGTATTACGGCCACTCGCGCTTTCGGCACAGTGCTTGCGTATGGCTGATACGCGACCGTCCATTGGGGCATTACCCCCATTTTTCGGGGCCGGTCAGGGGAGGTAGAACAATGAAAATCCTCACTACAGGACTGCTTGGCATGATGCTGCTGGCCGGCGCTGTCCAGGCCGATGTGTTCGTTTCCAAGGACGCCAAGGGCGACTACGTCCTGTCCAACGTCCATCGCCCCGGCCGCCACTACGAAAGGGTGGTGCGGGACGTCGAAGCGGCGGTGGTCAGTCTTGATCAGCAGCCGCAAATGATCGCCGCGCGCCCTTACGCCGAGCTGGTCTCCAAGGCCGCCACGGACAACCAGTTGCCGGCGGCGCTGTTGCACGCGGTGATCCAGACCGAATCGAGCTACAACGCCAGTGCCGTATCGCCCGCGGGCGCGGGTGGCCTGATGCAGTTGATGCCCGACACCGCCCGGGAAATGGGGGTGAAAAACGTCTATGACCCCAAGGCCAACATCCAGGGCGGCGCCCGCTATCTCAAGCGCCTGATGACCCTGTTCGACAACGACATCGCCCTCGCCGTGGCCGCCTACAACGCCGGCCCGCAAGCGGTGCTCAGCCGTGGCGGGGTGATTCCGCCGTTCGCCGAAACCCAGCGTTATGTGCCCAACGTGCTGCGCCAGTACCGGCGTTTGCAGGGGCTGGCGGCGGATGCCCCGCTGTGACCGAACAGCCGGGGCGGATTTCCCCAACATTGGGGCATGGTGGCCCCGGCGAAAAAGTGGGGAATTACTGGGGAATATCCCCCGATGAATTAAGTGGAAGCTGTAACTGTTTGAAAAAACGATATTTTTTTTATGGCATGCGGATTGCTCAAAGGGTTTTGTCGAGAATTATTCCCTGTGAGCGCCCACAGCGAGGCCCGTGATCATGACCGGCATATTCCACGCTCCATCCGTCCTTCCCTTGCTGCTGCTGGCCGCATCAGTGTTCGGCATCGAATTCGCCGAAGCCTCTGCGCGATGTGAGCGCAACCTGGTGGCCAATGTCGTGGCGCTGGACCAGCCGCTGATGTTCAACCGGCTCGGTGCGCAGAACGTCAACGGCATGATGTTCGCCCTGCGCCGCGATGTGGTCGATGACCATGACATCTCACTCGCCCAGGGCGGTGCGGCGGTGCCGGGCAAGGTCTCGCTGCGTCCCGACAAGCGTCCGCGTCCGCTGGTGCTGCGGGTGGCCGCCGGTGACTGCCTGACCATCAATCTGCAGAACCTGCTGGCCTATCAGGCCAACCCCGGTTCCCATGAAGGTGGCGAGGAAGAGGAAGGCATCGAAATTGGCAATAACCAGAATTTCAAGGTCGACGAGCAAGTCGCCGACCGCCATGTCGGTTTCCAGGTCAACGGCATGCAAGCGGTCAACAGCATCGACGACATCGCTTCGTTCACCGGACGCAATGCCAATAGCCTGATCGCTCCGGGTGGCAGCCGTTCCTACACCCTGTACGCCGAGCGTGAAGGGGTGTTCGCCGCCAGCAGCCGTGGCGCAACCTTCGGTGGCGAAGGTGCGGCTGGCAACGTTGCCAACGGTCTGTTCGGCCAGGTGGTGGTGCTGCCCAAGGGCGGTCGCAGTTACCGCAATACCGTAACCGAAGAAGAAATGCGCCTGGCGACCACCGGGCGCACCCCGGCCGGTCAGCCGATCGTCGATTACCAGGCGCGTTTCCCGCAACGCGAACCGTGGATCCGTGAAGGCAAGGCCGGTACGCCAATCATCAATATGGTCGACGGCAATGAAATCATTTCCAGCGAGAGCGATGCGATCGTCATGGGCAGCAACGCCGACGGCAGCTTCCCGGCCTCGACCTATCCGCTGGAAGCGGTGGGCAAACGCAACCCGGCGATTCCCAATCGGCTGGAACCGTTCCGCGATTTCGCCTCGCAGTTCCAGGACGAAACCGCCGCGACCCAGGCGTTCCCCGCCTACTGGGCCGACCCGGTGATGGCCCACGTGCTGGAGCCGACCCGCGATTCGTTCATGATCAACTATGGTTCCGGCGGCATGGGTGCCGAAGTGGTGGCCAACCGTCTCGGCGTAGGTCCGATGCACGATTGCCTGTCCTGCGCCTACGAAGAATTTTTCCTCAGCTCACACACTGTCGGCGACGTGGCGATGTTGGTGGACGTCCCGGCCAACGCCGGCCTCGAAGGCATCACCCCCGGCCAGACTCCGACCGCCGATCAGGTGGGCGTCAAGGCGACCATGGCGCTCTATCCGTCCGAGCCATCCAACGTCAACCACAGCTACATCGGTGACTTCGTCAAGTTCCGCAACACCCACAACGGCCATGAGCAGCACATCTTCCACCTGCACGGGCATCAATGGCTGTTCAATCCCAACGATGACAATTCCGATTATGTAGACGCCCAGGGCATCGGCCCGGGTGCCGGCTACACCTATGAAATCGCCAACGGCGGTTCGGGCAACCGCAACCGGGTCGCGGGCGATGCGATCTATCACTGCCACTTCTACCCGCACTTCGCCCAAGGCATGTGGGCCATGTGGCGGGTGCACGATGTGTTCGAAGAAGGCACCCAGCTTGAAGTGTCGCAACAAGGCAACGACGGTTACCACAGCGAGCCCTACGCCTTGCGCAGCGGTAAACCCGCGGCGGGCGCACGGGCCTTGCCCGATGGCGAAATCGTCGCCGGCACGCCGATCCCGGCGGTGGTGCCGCTGCCCGGCAAAGCCATGGCGCCTATGCCAGGCAAAGTCGCCGTGGTACCGAAAATCGGCGAGACCCTGGTGGCCGCCAACGACGATGACGATGATGAAGAAGAGGGCGACGATGACGGTGAGCACCATGGTGGCAGCGGCGGCGCCCAGGCCATCGGTTCCCTGGCCCTGGTCGATCGCAGCGAAGCCAACCGCAACGCCGATGGCACCCTGAAAAACCCGGGTTATCCATTCTGGATCGGCGGCATGGAAAGCTCGGTCGGCCAACGCCCACCAACTCCGCCGCTGGACATGCTCGACGCGGCCTCGGCGCAAGCCCTGAAAGCCACGGGCAAAGCCCTGTGGGCCAACCTTGACCCGGCGCAGTCCGGTGGCTGGGACGGCGGCCTGGGTCGCCATGCGCTGGACGGCGTGTCTGCCGGTGGCGAGGCCGAGACCATTACCACCTCGCTGGATTTCTCCAAGACAGTGACCCGCGCCAAGCCGATCTACCTGCCGGAAGAGGGCACCGAAGTCGAGCAGGCGGCCATGGCCTTCCACGCCAAGAAGGATCACCCAAGCTTCGCCCTGCTGCCGGGCAACCAGATCGTCGCACGGCCTTTCCGCACCAACGGCGCCCTGCCGATGGCCGGTGCGCCGTTCTACGAACCCTGCATGGACGACCGGCAGAAACGCCTGAGCAGCAGCGCCGGCACCGGTGAATTCAACAGTGGCGAGCGGCCCGACGGCATGTCATTCATCGGCTCCTCGAGCTTCACCGCCGACCGCCCGCGCATCTACAAGGCGGCCAACATCCAGTTCGACGCGGTGTACAACAAGGTCGGCTACCACTTTCCGCAAGCGCGCATCCTGGCACTCTGGGAAGACGCCTGGCCGGTGATCACCAAGCAGCGTCCGCCAGAACCTTTGGTGATGCGCATGAACACCTTCGACTGCGTGCAGTACCAGCAAACCAACCTGGTGCCGGCCACCTATGAGATGGACGACTATCAGGTGCGCACGCCGACCGATGTGATCGGCCAGCACATTCACCTGCCCAAGTGGGACCTGGTGTCGGCCGACGGCTCGTCCAACGGCTGGAACTACGAAGACGGTGTGCTCTCCCCGGGTGCGGTGCAAGAGCGCATCCATGCCATCCGCGAATTCAACCAGTGCGAAGGCAGCGATCCACGCGACGGCACGCCAGCCTGCCCGAAAGCCAAGAACCATCCGTACTTCGGTCAATTTGGCCGGGCCGACTGGGTCGGCGCACGCACGGCCATGCAGCGCTGGTTCGTCGACCCGGTGGTCAACGCCAAAGGCGTCGACCGTGGCCTGGGCACCATCTTTACCCACGACCACCTCGGCCCATCGACTCACCAACAGATTGGCCTGTACGCCACCGTACTGGCAGAACCTGCCGGTTCCACCTGGTTCCACGCCGAAACCGGCGAGCCGTTGTACAGTGGCGCGCGCCAGGACGGCGGGCCGACTTCGTGGCAAGCGGTGATTTCCACCGGTGACATCGACGGCGACGGCAAGAACGACAGCTTCCGCGAGTTCTTCCTCGAATACAGCGACTTCCAGCACGCCTATGAAGCCGGTGTGTACGTGGGCGCCGGTCCTGACGGCAAACCCAATGCGCAAGGCTTCCCGGCCACCGCCGACAGCTTCCGCTACGCCATCAACCCGCCAGTGCGCAACAACGCCAGCACCTTGCTGGACGGCATTATCGAAGTGCAGGGCGGCATGGTGCCCGGCTGCCCGAGCCGGCCATGCCCACAAGCCATCTCGGTGGATGACCCGGGCATGTTCGTGGTCAATTACCGCAACGAACCGCTGGCCCTGCGGGTGTACGACCCGAACAAGGTCGGCCCGGACGGCAAGCGCGGCATGCAGGCCGATGGCCTGGGCGGCGACCTGGCGTACGCCATGCAAAGCCGTACCGACCGTGCGATCCCGGCGATGAACCTGGCGCCGAACCTGATCACCGCGGCCACCGGCCCCACTGGCGGTACCACGCTGTTCCCGCCACACATCAACAAGGGCGGCGCCGAGCCTGGCGATCCGTTCACCCCGATGCTGCGCACCTACACCGGCGACAACGTGCGGCTACGGGTGCATGCCGGCGGTCACGAAGAGGAGCACAACGTCACCCTGCACGGCGTGAAGTGGCTGCAAAGTGGTTCCGGTTTCGGCAACAGCTCCAACTCCGGCTGGCGCGCGTCGCAGATGATCGGCATCTCCGAGCAGATGGGCTTCAATGCGCCAGTGTCGATGCTGTCCAGCTCGGCGGCCACCACCGGTGACTACCTGTACTCGATGGATGCGTCGATCGAAGGTTACTGGAGCGGAATCTGGGGCGTGATGCGCAACTACACCGCGCAACGCAGCGATCTGTTCGCGCTGCCCAACAACGCCAAGCCAACCGGTATGCGCAACACCGTGGCCTTCGACGGCGTTTGCCCACGGTACGGCGCCAACCCCAACGGCATCGGCACCCGGCCGACCCCGCAGCGCAACTATGAAGTGGTGGCGGCGCTAGCCAACGACATCCTCGGCAATCCGCTGGGCCTGACCATCGGTGATCCGGCAGGACTCGGCCAGCATGTCGGCGGGCCGCTGAATCCGGCCGGCGGTACCCTGGTCTTCAACTCGCGCACCGTGAGCATCCCGCAGGTCACCGTGACCGACCCTGAAGACGGTGAAACCATCACCATCGGCGGGCAAAGCGGGCCGCTGCATGACCCGACCGCGATCCTGTATGTGCGCAAGGCCGACCTCGACCCTACCACCGGCAAGCTCAAGCCCGGCGTGCCTGTCGAACCCCTGGTGCTGCGCGCAGCGGCCGGTGATTGCATCAACGTCACCCTGGAAAACCGTCTGCCGAGCGTGATGCCGGACCTGACCCAGACCGCGGTGATGCAAGGCATGGTCAAGCGCGATCGCAACAGCGGCAGCGGTTCGACCACCTTCAGCAACAACCTGATGCGGCCGTCGAGCCACGTGGGTCTGCACGCGCAATTGCTGGCGTACGACATCACCAAATCCGACGGCACCAACGTCGGCGCCAACCCGACCCAGACCGTGCCGCCGCGAGTCGGCAGCAGCGGTGCCTACCCAACCCGTACCTACCAGTACTACGCCGGGCACCTGGAGCGCGAAGGCAAACCGATCACGCAACTGGGGCGCAACGTCGACAACATCAATGCCACGGCGATCGAGTTCGGTGGCTTGAACATCACCCCGGCGGACGTGATCAAGCAGTCGCAAAAAGGCCTGGCTGGGGCGATGAGCATCCTGCCAGTGGGCGCCACCTGGGTCGACGACACGCGCAAAGTGAATGCGACGGTCACCGCACCGGGGCAAACCAGCTACCGCGACTTTGCGATGGTCTGGCAGAAAGCCTTGAACATTCGCTGGGCCAATGGTCGGCCAGTGGAAGGAATTGCCGCGGAAGGGTTCGGCGTGCCGACCGATCCGCAGGACAACTCCAGCATGGCCATCAACTACAGGACCGAACCGATGTGGTTCCGCTTCGGCCTGGCCCCGGATGCACCGTTCGGCCATGCCGATGGCGCGGGCTACGGCGACATGGTGAACGCGCACATGGCCTACAGCAATGCGCTGGTGGGGGGTGATCCGCAGACGCCAGTGCTGTACGCCAAGCCTGGGCAGCCGTTCCGCACGCACATCCTGATGCCTACCGGTGGCAGTCGCGGCACGACCTTCCAGCTGGACGGTCACGTCTGGTCGAACAACCCGTTCCTGTCGGAGAAGAGCGATACCGGTGGCTACCCAATGGGCACCCCTGGCGTGGGTTCGGTGAAGTTCGGCTACAACCCGATGTCGATGTACATCGGCGCCCGCGAGAGCGTCCTGCCGGCAGCGCACTTCAGTTTCATGCTGCCGAGCGCCGGGGGTGTCAATGCGATACCGGGTGACTACCTGTTCCGCGACTACGGCGCCTACGGCAACACCTCCGGGTTGTGGGGACTGTTACGGGTGACCAACGAACCGCAACCGGCGCCAGCGCCATAGGGCAGGCAAACGCAACCCCTGTAGGAGCTGGCTTGCCAGCGAAGACGGAGAGTCAGACACATCAATGCTGGATGTGCTGACGCCTTCGCTGGCAAGCCAGCTCCTACAGGGGTGGGTGGTGGAGGCAGGGATAGATCTGAAGGGGAGAGTGACATGAACAGGACCATCAAAATCGCCAGTGTCGCGCTGATCGTCGGGGTCGCGCTGATCTGGCTCGGGGTGTGGCGCACGTCGCCTCCGACCCTGCTCAGCGAAATCGCGCTGCCCGACACCTGGAGCGACCAGACGCTGGAACGCGACGGCGTGTCGGTGGCCCTTGAGGTTCGGCCGCTTACCGCAGGCGGCGTACTGCGCGAGGGTGAATTTGCCGACGTGCGTTTCAAGGTCACCGACAAGGCGTCCGGCCAGCCGCTGGCGGGCATCGCCCCCGGTGCCTGGATCGACCCCGAAACCGTCGCCGCCGACCAGGCCCAGGGCCGCGAACAGAGCTGCAAGGCCCGGGTCGGGGTGTTCCTCAAGTCGAGTATCGGCGCGCGTCCGCTGCTCGATCTCAACAGCTACTTCCTGATGGTGATGAACCGCGATGCCAGCGTCTCGGTGGTCGACCCGTCGGTCTCGGTGGGTGGCATCACCAGCACCATGACCCGCATCGACATCAAGCAACCGCCGATGGACTGGGTCACCCCCAGGGACAACAAGCGGGTATTCGTGTCGATGCCGAGCGCAGGCGAAGTCGCGGTGCTCGACAGTGAGCAATTCAAGTTGCTCGACTCGGTGGCCGCCGGCAGTAATCCGGTGCGCGTGGCCTTGCAACCGGACGAGCGCCTGCTGTGGGTCGGTAACAATGCCCCCTCGGCCGAGCTTTCCGGGGTCACGGTGATCGACACCGCCAGCCTCAAACCCCTCAAGCACCTGGCCACCGGCAGCGGCCACCACGAGATCGCCTTCAGCAAGGACAGCCGCTTCGCCTTTGTCACCAACCGCGACGACGGTACCCTGAGCATCATCGACGTTGCCACCCTGACCATCGCCAAGCAGCTCAAGACCGGTTCGCACCCGCTGTCGGTGGTGTACTCGCCGTTGTCCGGCGCGGCCTATGTCAGCGATGGCAAGGACGGTACGGTCACCGTGGTCGATGCCGTAAGCCAGTCGGTGCGACGGGTGATCAAGACGAAGCAGGGCCTGGGCCCCATGGGCTTCAGCGCCGACGGCCGATTCGGCATCGTGCTCAATACCCTGGAGAATCAGGTCGCGGTGATCGACGCGGCCAACGATGCGCTGATCCATGAACTGGACGTGTCCGCCGAGCCCTACCAGGTGGTGTTCACCAAGGCCTATGCCTACGTGCGCGGACTGGCTTCGGCCAAAGTCACGATGATCAATTTGGCGTCCCTCGGTGAAGGCCGCAAGCCGATCACCCAGGGCTTCGAAGCCGGACCGCAGCCGCCACGGCTGGCCGGTGACCTGCCGCTGGCGTCGAGCCTGGCGGTGTCGCGGGACGACAACGCGGTGTTCGTGGTCAACCCGGTGGACAACACCACCTACTTCTACGCCGAAGGCATGAACGCGCCGATGTCGGGCTACCCCAATCGCGGGCAAGTGGCGCGGGCGGCACTGGTCATCGACCGCAGCCTGCGCGAAGTCGAGCCGGGGGTTTACAGCTCGAGGATCAAGCTGCCGGCAGCCGGGCGTTTCGACGTGGCGTTCCTGCTCAATCAGCCCAACATCATCCATTGCTTCAGCGCCGTGGTTGAGACGAACAGCAGCCTTGAACCTGGCGCCGGCGTGCCGAAGGTGGAGTTCCTGCTCGATAAATCCACGGCCGCCCTGGGCAGTCCCTATGTCGTGCGTTTTCGCATCGTCCAGGGCAAGCAGAAGGTCCATCGCAGCGGGGTCAAGGACGTGCAGGTGCGCTACTTCCTGGCGCCGAGTGCACGGCCTCGGCTCGTCGCGGCAGTGGACGTGGGCAATGGAATCTACGAAGCCCCGGTCACCCTCGACCAGAGAGGTGCCTGGTACCTGCACGTGCGTGCGGCGTCCCTGGGGGCGAATTTCGACGATCAGACTTTTGCCAGCGTTCGGGTGACCCCTGGCCTTGTTCATTGAAGAGGACATCGACATGAACCGATTCGCACATCATGGACTGCTGACGATCTGCCTGTTGGCCTGCTCGTTGGAATTAGCTATCGGCCAGGCCCTGGCCCACTCCGCCGACGAACATGCCGGCCACACCCAGGCGGCGAAAAGCGCCAGCTCCGAGACCGCGCAGGTCAAGTTTGCCGACGTCGCGCTGGTAGACCAGAACGGCAAGACCGTGCGCCTGGAAAAAGACCTGGTGGCCAACAAGATCGTGGTCATGAGCTTCATCTATACCAGTTGCACCACGGTCTGCCCGGTGGTGTCCTCGATCATGGGCAAGGTGCAGAAGCAGCTGGGTGCACGGGTCGGCAGCGAGGTGCAACTGGTGTCGATCAGCATCGACCCGCAACGCGATGATGCCAGGCGCCTGAACGACTACGCCCGCGCGTTCCAGAACGGCCCGGGCTGGAGCTGGCTGACCGGCTCTACGCAGTCGGTCAACGAAACCCTCAAGGGCCTGGGCAGCTTCAGTGGCGACTTCAAGAATCATGCACCGCTGATCCTGGTGGGGGACGGCAACAGCCGCCACTGGACCCGCTACTACGGCTTCACCGATCCGAGCATATTGACCCGTCAGGTGGAGAAGCTCAGCGGTGAACGCAACGCCCACGCCAAACACACCGCCATCGCGATGGAGCATCAGCCATGAAACTACTCGACTGGATCGCCCTGAGCGTCTGCGCCTGCCTCGCAAGCACTGTGGTCATGGCTCACGAAGGACATGCGCCAGCGGCGCCTGCCGCCGATACGGCGGTGGCCGCCGCCCAGCCGACCGCAGGCACCCGCGATGCCAAGACCTGGTTCACCGACACGCCGTTGCAGGACCAGAACGGCAATACCCTGCGTTTCTACAGCGACGCGCTGCAAGACCGCGTGGTGCTGCTCAATGTGATTTTCACCCATTGCACCGATGCCTGCCCGTTGATCACCCAGAAACTCAAGCAAGTGCGCGAAGTGCTGGGCGACAAGGCGGACGGCATCACCTTTATCTCCCTTACCAGTGATCCGCTGCGGGACACCCCGGCGGTACTCAAGGCTTATACCTTGAAGCAGGGCGTCGATGAGCCCCACTGGCTTTTTCTTACCGGCGACAAAGCGCAAATGGACCTGGTCCTGGGGCGCGTTGGCCAGGTCATTCCGTCCCCCGAGCAGCACTCCACCCAGTTGATCGTCGGTGACGTGGCGAACAAGCGCTGGAGCAAGATCCGTCCCGATGCCCCGGCCGCCGCCATTGCCCAGCGCTTGCAGCTGTTGGCAATGCCGGTTGCCGGTCGTTGAGTCCGGGCCATGAAAAGCGCCCTGATCCTCGGCCTGCTTATCCTCGGCGGCATCAGCCTGAGCGCCCAGGCATTAACCCTGACGCCCAGCGAAAGCGCCGGCAAACGGCTGTACCGCGAGGGTGTGTCCGCCAGCGGCGAGCCGATCATGGCCCGGATCGGGGCGGCGGGCATGCTCCTGCCGGCCACCAGCGTGCCCTGCGCCAACTGCCACGGCAGCGATGGCCTGGGGCGCCCGGAGGGCGGGGTGCGCCCGCCCGACCTGAGCTGGTCACGGCTGACCAGCACCTACGGACAACAGCAGATCAACGGCCGTGCCTACCCGGCCTATACCGAGGGCACTCTTGCCCGTGCGGTCCAGGAAGGGCGTGACCCGGGCAACAACCGCCTCGATTCGGCGATGCCGCGGTTCGTTCTGTCGATGAGCGACCAACGCAACCTGACGGCGTACCTCAAGCGCCTGGCCGACGAGCGCGATCCGGGCCTGAGCCCCGACAGCCTGCACCTGGGCACCTTGCTGCCGAGCACCGGCGTGCTGGGTGAGGAAGGCGCCACCGTGGCGGCGGTGCTGCGGGGCAGCGTGGCGCGGATCAACGAAGCGGGGGGCATTCATGGCCGGCAGTTGCGCCTGACCATTCTTGACCCAGGCCCCGACCGTGTCAGTGCCGAGCATGCGCTCGACCAATTGATCGAACAGGAACAGGTGTTCGCCCTGGTCGCACCGCTGGTGCCGGCACTGGATGCCGAATTGGCCCCACGCCTGGAACAGGCCGGCGTGCCCTTGATCGGGCCGCTGTCGTTGCAAGGCACGGCCCAGGCCAGCCGGCAGATTTTCGAACCGCTGCCGGGGCTGCGCGAACAGATGATTGCCCTGGCCAACTACGCCGCCACCAGTCTGCGCGTGCTGCAAGGTCCGACGCTGATCGCCTACCCGAACGAGCCGGGCCAGCGGCTGGCAGCCGAGAAACTGGCCCAGTACCTGCAGGACAACGCCTGGCAAAAAGTGCGCCTGCAACCCTACGAGACGGCGCAGGACGAGTTGCCGCTGGGCTCGCGCTCGGTGTTCTACATGGGCAGCAGTGGCGGGTTCAGCCGCCTGGCCGCGCGTTTGCAGACCGCGGGCCAGGTGCCCTATCTGTTCGCTGCCTCCAACCAGGTGGCGGGGGACCTGATGCAGGTGCCCAGCGGGTTTTCCCGGCGGGTGTTCCTCGCGTATCCGTTCGTGCCCAGCGACTGGACGAGGACCGGGCGCACCGCCCTGACTCAATTGCGCGAACGCCAGAAGCTCGGCGGCGAGCACGCGGTGCTGCAGGTCGGGGCCTACAGTTCGATGCTGCTGCTCAGCGAGGGCATGAAACAGGCGGGGCGCGATGCCAGCCGGGAGAAACTCATCAGTGCCCTGGAAGGCCTGCACGACTTCGATACCGGCCTGACCCCGCTGATCAGTTTCGGGCCGGGCCGCCGCCTGGGCCTGAGTGGCGCCCATGTGGTCACCGTAGACCTGCCCGACCAGCGCTTCTACCTGGTCGCCCCCTACAAACCCATTGCCGCCATGCCCTGATCCGGAGGCCGAAGATGAAACTCGCGACTGTATTGGTGCTGTTGACCCTGTGGGTGCCCGCCGCGTTTTGCAGCAATGGCGCGGCCGTGGCCAGGGTCAATGGCGAGGAAATATCCCAGCTGCGCCTGGAGCGCTATTTCGCCGAATACCTGGAGGATCAGGGCCGTGCGGTCGCCAGCATCCGCAGTCCCAGCGCCTACAAACAACTGCGCAAGGCGGCGCTGGACGCGTTGATCGACAAGGAGCTGCTTTGGCAGGAAGCGCTCAAGCGCGGGGTAGTGATCAGCGATGCCGCGGTGCAAGATCAGGTCGAACAGACCCGCCAGGCCATGGGTGGCCCGCAGGTGTTCGCCCGGCGTCTGGAAGATGCCGGTTTCGATGAGGCTGCCTATATCGAGTACACCCGCCGTGATCTGGCGGCGCAGCAGATGTTCGCAGTACTGACCCAGGTCGATGAGCCCGACGAAAAACAGGTGCGGGCGTTTTATCAGGAACACCGCGCCGAGATGAGCCGGCCCGAGGAAATCCGGGTCAGGCATATCCTGGTCAAAGTGCCTCAGGGTGCCGATGCTTCCACTGTCGAAGCCGCGAGACTACGCTTGCAGACATTGCACACGAGTGTCCGTGAGGGCGCCGATTTTGCCAGCGTGGCCCGAACCGGCTCCGAAGATGCTTCGGCCAGCGCAGGCGGCGACCTGGGTTACTTTGCCCGTGGTCGCATGATGCCGGAGTTCGAAGCCGCGGCCTTTGCCCTCAAACCCGGGGCAATCAGCGAGCCGGTACGCACGGCGGTTGGCTGGCACTTGATCTTGTTAGAGAACCGAATGGAGGCTTCCGATGTCACAGAGGAGCAGGGACTTGAAATGGTTCGGGCCTACCTTGCCCGACAGAAACAGGTCCAGGCGCGTCTGCAGGCATTGGCGCAGCTGCGCGCAAGCAACAGCATCGAAAGAATTGACGATCAATGAGCTTTCCCCAACAGTGGGGGAATGCTTCGCTGCACATCCGTTCGCTTTCCCCCGTTTTTGGGGGGTAGGGAATGTGGACGCAAAGGCATTGCGTTTAAATTCAAGGACATGAATACATAAAATTACCGGCGCTCAGCCTGGCATGAAGTGTGCGTTAGCCCTATCAAGGCGCGCACTCCGCCAGGTTCGGTTCTCGGACCTGCGGTTCAAGGAGTCCACCTTGTTAAACAAAGTACTGGTTGTTGAAGACGAACAACTTCTTGCAGAAAACCTCCAGGGTTACCTGCAGGCGCAAGGGTTGGAAGTCCGGATTGCTCACGACGGTGCGCAAGGAATCGCTGAAGCTGGCGACTTCGCACCCGAGGTGATGGTGTTCGATTACCGCTTGCCCGATATGGAAGGCTTTGAGGTGCTCGATGCCGTCCGCCAGAACAGGAAGTGTCATTTTGTGCTGATCACAGGGCACCCCACCGCAGAGGTTTGCGAGCGGGCCCGGCAACTGGGAGTCAGCCACATCCTGTTCAAACCCTTTCCATTGGCGGAACTGGCCCGTGCAGTGCTCGATCTTCTGGGGAGGCAGCGCGAACCCAACGCAGCGGTGAGCCGTTCCGAAGGCTTTGTCGAACGACGCCAGAGCAGGACCGAGAGTTTCCCGCTGCAGTTGTACGACGGTAGTTGGGTGCTAGCAGATCGCCGACGAAGTACCTCGGCCTCCACAGCGCCAGACGACGAACAATTGCTCACCGGGGAGTAATGGCGCGACAAGAGGCTGCGGTACATGCCGCAATTGCTCGCCGCGCCGACAGGGCTCTAAGCCCCGGGTGTTGGAGAGCAAGCCATGGACCGTCTATCCCTTGTCGTCGATGTGCCACCGCTGGACTCTGTACCGACTCGATTTTCCAGTGAGCAATTGGCCCAGGCCCGTTCCCGGGCCGGCAGTACCGGCGAGCGAATGCTCGAAGCCCTCGGGGTACTGTGCGAACTTGCCCCCATGCCCTTCATCCAGTGCCTGGGCGCGACCCTTCACTATCCGGTGCTCGACACCGACAGCCTGTTTCAATCCACCCCGGTATTCGACCGGGTCACCCTGGCCCAGTGCCTCAAGCGCGAATTCATCCTGCTGCGTCACGCCGACGCCGTCATCGGCGTGTTCGCCGACCCCTTCGACACCGCGCGCCTGGCCTGGATCGACGACTGCCTGCACGGCGCGCCGCTGTACCTGGTGCATGCCGACGACCTAAAAGCCTACCTGGCGCGCCACGAGGAAAGCTTCCACGCGGTGGAATCGCTCAACGCCCAGGCCGACGGCAACACCGAGATCGACACCCTGCAAAGCCTGTCCCTGACCAGCATCAGCGAAGACTCGAGCGTGGTGGTCAAGCTGGTCAACTCGACCCTCTACGACGCGCTGAAAATGCACGCCAGCGATATCCACCTGGGCACCACTGGTAGCGGCCTGGTGATCAAGTACCGCATCGATGGCGTGCTCAACAACATCAGCAAGATCCAGGGCAACGAGTTCGCCGAACAGGTGATTTCCCGGGTCAAGGTCATGGCCGAACTGGACATCGGCGAAAAACGCGTGCCCCAGGACGGGCGCTTCAAGATCGGCATCAGCGGCCGCCAGATCGACTTCCGGGTGTCCATCATGCCGAGCATTTTCGGCGAGGACGCGGTGCTGCGGGTGCTCGACAAACAGGATCTGGCCGACAAGGTCTGCGGCGTGCAGTTGCAGGCCCTGGGCTTCGAAGAGGAAACCCTGCGCCAACTGCGCCGCCTGGCCGCCGAACCCTACGGCATGGTGCTGGTCACCGGCCCCACCGGCAGCGGCAAGACCACCACGCTGTACGCGATGATCACCGAGATCAACCACGGCGTGGACAAGATCATCACCATCGAAGACCCGGTGGAGTATCAACTGCCGGGCGTGCTGCAAATCCCGGTCAACGAAAAGAAAGGCCTGACCTTCGCCCGCGGCCTGCGCTCGATCCTGCGCCACGACCCGGACAAGATCATGGTCGGTGAGATCCGCGACCCCGACACCGCGCAGATCGCCGTGCAATCGGCGCTCACCGGGCACCTGGTGTTCACCACCATTCACGCCAACAACGTGTTCGACGTGATCGGCCGCTTCACCCAGATGGAAATCGACCCCTACAGCCTGGTCTCGGCGCTCAATGCGGTACTGGCCCAGCGCCTGATCCGCCTGGTGTGCAGCGCTTGCAGCACGCCGTACGCACCGACCGAAGAAGAACTGCAAAGCTCGGGCCTGGACCCGCAACAGGTCGGCCACTACCAGTTTGTCCACGGCAAGGGTTGCGGTCATTGCCGTGGCACCGGTTACCGCGGACGCAGCGCGATTGCCGAGCTGCTGCACCTGGACGACGAGCTGCGGCAGATGATCGTCGAGCGCCAACCCATTTCGAAAATCAAGGCCCACGCCTGCAAACGTGGCTTGCGCTTGCTGCGCGAGTCGGCGCTGGAACTGGTGCAACAAGGCCGGACCACTCTCGAGGAGATCAATCGTGTCACTTTTATCTCGTGAGCGTTATGTCGCCGTGCTCGGCGCCAGTGGTGTCGGCCTCGGTCAGCGTCAGGGGGGCGACACCCTGTGGCTGGGCAGCGTCGGCTTCATCGATGAAGGTTTCATGGCCTGGGCGGTCGCCCTGGAAACCCTCGACCGCCTGCTGGGCGAACATGTCCGTGCCGGTGCCGAGTTGACCGTGGTGGTCTCCGGCCATTTCAGCCGGTTTTGCCTGGTGCCCTGGAGCGAGCAGATCAGCAGCCCCGCCGAGCTGCAGGGGTTTGCCCAATTGTGCCTGGAAGACCTCTACGGCGCGGCGAACCAACCTTGGAACCTGGTGCTGTCGGCCGAACCCGCCGGTTACGACCGCATCGCTACGGCGCTGCCGCAGGATTTGCTCGAACGCCTGCGTAACCTGGTCAGCGGCCGTGGCTTGCGCCTGCGCTCGGTGCAGCCGTACCTGATGGCGGCGTTCAATCACTTCGACAAAAGCTTCGACGCCGGTGACTTCCTGTTCGTGGTTGCCGAACCGGTGCGCAGCGTCTTGCTGCTGGCCCGCGAAGGTCGCTGGACAGCGGTGCGCTCGGTGGGCAGCAGCGACAGCGACGGCGCACTGAGCGCGCTGGTCGGTCGCGAATGCCAATTGCAGGCCTGCGCCAGCGAGCGTCCGCTGAACGTCTACCTGCATGCACCGGCGCGCATCGATTCGCATCCCGAAGTGCCCGGTGTGCACCTGCGCACCCTCGAAGAAGGCCGGACAAGCGTACGCGATTGCCTGTACGTCATGTCCCGGACGGTGGCCTGACATGCGCCCGCTGATGCTCGATTTTCAGCCGCGCCGCCGCTCGACCCCACTGGGCTGGAGCCTGCTGGCCGGTGGCGTGGTGCTGGCGCTGACCTGCGTTGTGTTTCAGCAACACCTGAGCGGGGAGGCCGAGCAGCAACAAGGCCACCTGCAAACCGCGCAACGGGTGCTCACCGGTGACACCGGGGGCAAAGTCAGCCTGACCCCGGCCGAGACCCGCGAGCAGGCGCAGAACCTGGCCGAGATGCGCAAGGTCTCGCAGCAGTTGCGCCGGCCCTGGGAACGCCTGTTCGCCACCCTGGAGGCCATGCCCCGGGAAAACGTCGCCTTGCTCACCCTGACCCCGGATGCCCGCAAAGGCCAGGTGCGGATCAGCGCCGAGGCGCGCGACCTGGATGCCATGCTCGACTTCCACCGCCGCCTCGAAGCCTGCGACGAGCTCTCCGACGTGTCGTTGCTCAGCCACGAAATCGTCGCCAACGTGCCGGAACACCCGGTGCAGTTCAACTTGTCGGCTACCTGGGAGATTGGCGATGCAAATCCCTAGATTGATCGTCCACGAATACCTGCAAAGCCTGGGCGTGCCCGGCCTGGCAGGATTGGCCATGCTGGTGCTGGCGCTGAGCTATGGCCTGTTCGGCCTGTTGCCGGACTGGCAGGCGCTGCAGCAGCTGAGCCAGCAGACCCGCGAAGCCAGCGAGTACCTGGCCAAGGTCGAAGAAGGTTCGGTCGCCGCCCCGGTCGTGCCGCAACGTCAGCTGGAAGATTTTCGCAGCAAACTGCCGACCCAGCCCCAGGCCACGGTCGCCATCGACAAGATCTATGCGCTGGCCGCCCAGGAACGCATCACCCTGTCCCGGGGCGAGTACGCCCTGGGCATCGATCCCAAGACCCATCTGGCCCGTTATCAGATCCTGTTGCCGGTGCGGGGCAGCTACCCGCAACTGCGGCGCTTCATGCACGCCTTGCTCGGTCAGTTGCCGGCGGTGGTGGTGGAAGACCTGGAGCTGCAGCGCAAGAAGATCGCCGACACCGACCTCAACGGGCGGATCCGCATGACCCTTTACCTGTCGAGGTCATGATGAACAGCAAACGCGCAATGGGTTGGGTGGCGTTCCTCGGCGTGGCCGCGGCGCTGACCTGGTTGCCCGACTACTTCAAGCCCGCCGACGACGGTGACCTTGCGGTGGCCGCCGTGGCCACGCCGGCCAAAGGCAAGAACCGTGGCGCGTCGCCCGCGGCGCAAGCCTCCGCTGCGCCCGTGGCGATCAAGGACCTCAGCCCGGCGGGCGACCTGTTCGCCGCGCGCAGCTGGAAGGCCGCACCGGCCCTGGCCAGCGTCACCGAGCAACGAGTCAACGTCGCGCCCGTGGTGCAGGTCCCCACTGCACCGCCGATGCCTTTCCAGTTCATCGGCCGGATGGAGGACCGCACTGACCTGCAGGTGTTCTTGCAAAACGGCGAAAAGATCTACGTGGTGCGTAAAGGGGATGTGATCGACGAAACATGGAAGATCGAGGGGATTTCCGATCTGGAATTGAGCCTGGTCTATTTGCCTCTGCATTTGTCCCAGACCTTGTCTGTGGGGAGCGCGCAATGAACAAGTCCCGTTTGCTGATGAGCCTCTGTCTCTGCGCAGGGCTGGCTGCGTGCAGCTCGGCACAGGTTGCCAAGGAAGAAGCCTCCGAGCTGATCGAGCAGGGGCAGTACGAAGCCGGCCTGGCCCGGATCGAGGAGGGCCTGCGGGAAAACCCTCGCGACACCGAGCTGCACATTGCCCTCAACAGCGCCCGCGCCCGGGCGATCACGGCACTGCTGACCCAGGCCGACATGGACCGCACCCAGCGTGATTTCGCTTCGGCCCGCATGGGCTACGGCCGGGTGTTGACCATCGAGCCGAACAACCGTCGCGCCCAGGACGCCATGCGCCAGCTCGAACACATGCGCAACCTCGATGAAAAACTCGAACTGGCCCGTGGCGACCTGCGCCGCGGCGACATCTACGGCGCCGAGCGTCAGGTCAAACAGATTCTCGAGCTGGACCCGAACAACGAAGGCGCCCTGGAACTGCAGGGCAATATCCGCCTGGTGCAGAGCCGCAACGTGGTGGCCTACCCGCAGCTGCGCACCCGCCTGGACAAGCCGGTGACCCTGGAATTTCGCGACGCCAACCTCAAGACCATCTTCGAAGTGCTGTCCCAGGTCGCTGGCTTGAACTTCATCTTCGACAAGGACCTGCGCCCGGACATGAAAGCCACCATCTTCGTGCGTGACGTGCGCATCGAAGACGCCGTGGAACTGCTGCTGCAACAGAACCAGCTGCACCAGAAGGTGGTGAACGAAAACACCCTGCTGATCTACCCGGATTCGCCGCAGAAGCTCAAGGATTACCAGGAGCTGGTGATGCGCACCTTCTACCTGACCAGTATCGATGCCAACACCGCGCTGAACATGGTCAAGACCATGCTCAAGACCCGCGACGTGTTCGTCGACGAACGCCTCAACACCCTGACCATGCGCGACACCGGCGACGCCGTGCGCATGGCGGAAAAACTCCTGCAATCGCAGGATCAGTCCAACCCCGAAGTGGTGCTGGAAGTGGAGGTGATGGAAGTCGCCACCCAGCGCATCCTCGACCTTGGCCTGCAATGGCCGAACACCTTCGGTGTGGTCAACAGCGACGGTTCGGCGGTGACCATCCTCGATCAACTCAAGGGTATCAACTCCAGCCGCATCACCATCTCGCCCTCGCCACAGGCCAAGATCAATGCCCAGGACAAAGACATCAACACCCTGGCCAGCCCGGTCATCCGGGTCAGCAACCGCGAGCAGGCGCGCATCCACATTGGCCAGCGCGTGCCGATCATCAGCGCCACGTCGGTGCCGTCGACCCAGGGACCGGTGATCACCGAAAGCGTGACTTACCTCGATGTCGGTCTGAAACTGGAAGTGCAGCCCACCGTGCACCTGAACAACGAAGTGGCGATCAAGGTGGCCCTGGAAGTGAGTAACGCCACGCCCCTGGAGCCGACCCGCCAGGGCACGATTCCGGTGCAGGTCGATACCCGCAACGCGCAGACCACCCTGCGCCTGCATGACGGCGAAACCCAGATCCTCGCCGGCCTGATGCGCAACGACCATGGCAGCACCGGCAACAAGATCCCCGGCCTCGGCGACATACCTGGCCTGGGTCGCCTGTTCGGCAGCAACAAGGACGACGTCAGCAAATCCGAACTGGTGCTGTCGATCACCCCGCGGATCGTGCGCAACCTGCCGTACCAGAGCCCGTCGGACATGGAGTTCACCACCGGCACCGAAACCAGCATGCACATCCAGGCGCCGGATCGCTCGAAGGTTGAAGTCGAAGAGGTCAAGGCCAATGGCATGAGCGCCCCGATCGCGACCACCGTTACCGTCGGGAAGCCTTGATCATGAACGCCTCGCAACGCGGTTTTACCTTGATCGAAGTCGTGGTGACGCTGTCGTTGATCGGCCTGCTGGCCGGCATGGCCGCGCCGCTGACCGAGACCGTGGTGCGCCGGGGCAAAGAGCAGGAGCTGCGCACCGCGCTGTACCAGATCCGCGATGCCATCGACGCCTACAAGCGCGCGTTCGACGCCGGTTACATCGAGAAGTCGCTCAACAGCAGCGGCTACCCGCCGAACCTGCAGGTGCTGGTGGAAGGCGTGCGTGATGTGCGCAGCGCCAAGGGTGCCAAGTTCTACTTCCTGCGGCGCGTGCCCCATGACCCGCTGGCACCGGTCAAGCGCGACGACGAAGGCGGTTGGGGCGTGCGCTCCTACGACAGTACGGCTCAGAACCCGCGGGAGGGCGAGGACGTCTTTGACGTTTACTCCAAGGCCCGGGGCAAGGGGCTCAACGGCATCGCCTACCGGGAGTGGTGAGCATATGCGTCGGGAAAAGGGTTTTACCCTGCTGGAACTGATGGTGGTCATGGCAATCATCGCGACCCTGATGACCATCGCCTTGCCGCGCTACTTCAACAGCCTGGAGGCCTCCAAGGAGACCACCTTGCGCCAGAGTCTGTCGGCGATGCGCGAAGCCCTGGATCACTACTACGGTGACACCGGACGCTACCCCGACTCCATCGAGCAGCTGGTTGAACAGCGCTACCTGCGCAATCCGCCGATGGACCCGATTGCCGAACGCAAGGACGCCTGGGTCATGGTTGCACCGCCTGACGGCGTGGCCGGCGGTGTCGCCGATATCAAGAGCGGTGCCACAGGGAGGGCGCGTGATGGCAGCCTGTATTCCGAGTGGTAAGCCTGCGGGGCAGGACGGCTTCACCTACCTGGGTGTGCTGTTCCTGATCATGGTGATGGGCATGGGCCTGGCCAGTGCCGGCGAGCTGTGGTCCACCGCCTCGCGCCGCGACCGTGAACGCCAATTGTTGTGGGTCGGCACCCAGTACGCCCAGGCACTGCGCAGCTACTACCGCAGCTCGCCAGGCCTGGCCCAGTACCCCAAGGAACTCGCCGACCTGGTGCAGGACGAGCGTTTTCCCAGCGCCAAGCACCATATCCGCCAGCTCTATCCGGACCCGATTGGCGGCGGCGAATGGTTCCTGATGCGCGGCTTCGACGGACGCATCACCGGTATCAGCAGCCCGTCCACGGACAAGCCGCTCAAACAGGCGGATTTTCCCAGCCAGTGGTCGGACTTCAACGGCATGGCCAGCTACAAGGACTGGCAGTTCGTGGCCGAGAAAGCCTTCCTCGACGGCGCCTCGGGCCCGGCCAAAGGCCAGTCCCAGGCCCCCCAGGCGTTGCAGCCATGAAGCGCTTCTGCCTGGCGTTGATCCTGGTGCTGAGCACCTCTGTGGCCTGGGCCGGTGAAGAGGACGAAATGCTCGGCTTCATCGTCGACGACACGATCTCGCACATCGGCCACGAATTTTACTACTCGTTCAGTGAACGCCTGCGTGCCACCAGCCCGATGGATTTCAACCTGGTGGTACGCGAACGACCTTCGGCTCGCTGGGGCAGCCTGGTGACCGTGGAATTTCAACGACGCCTGGTTTACCGGCGCTTCCTGCCGCCGAACACCGTGGAGCTCAAGGACGAGGCCTATGCTGCCGCCGACTGGGTACGCGGGCAGATTGTCCAGCGCAAGCTGGAAGCCTTGTTGCAGGACACCACGGACCTTGAGAGGGACGAACTATGAAAGCGAAAACGTTTTTGCAGCGCGCCGGTGGATGCTTGCTCGGCCTGGGCGCTTGTGCCCTGGCCCAGGGCACGGAACTGGTCTACACGCCCATCAACCCATCGTTCGGCGGTAACCCGTTGAACGGCACCTGGCTGCTCAACAACGCCCAGGCGCAGAACGACTACGACGATCCCGACTTGAAGGATCGTACCTCGGTGGCCGGGACCTCGGCCCTGGAGCGCTTCAGTGCCCAGTTGCAATCGCGCTTGCTCGGGCAACTGCTGGACAACATCTCCACCGGCAACACGGGGAGCCTGTCTACGGACGCTTTTATCGTCGACGTGGTCGACGACTCCGGTGCGCTGACGATCAACGTGACCGACCGCGCCACGGGCGAAGTTTCGGAAATCCAGGTGAATGGCCTGGCCCCTTGAGGGGATGCGGGTTTATGGGGAGTTAAGGACATGAAAAAAATAATTGCGCTAGGGCTGATGTTGGCGGCATTACAAGGGTGCAGTCTGCGCGAGCCGATGTCGGCCGAACAGGACTCACAAACCCCGACCCTGACCCCAAGGGCCTCGACTTACTACGACTTGATCAACATGCCACGACCCAAGGGTCGCTTGATGGCGGTGGTCTATGGCTTCCGCGACCAGACCGGGCAATACAAGCCGACCCCGGCCAGCTCGTTCTCCACCAGCGTCACCCAGGGCGCGGCGAGCATGCTGATGGACGCCTTGCAGGCCAGCGGCTGGTTCGTGGTGCTCGAGCGCGAAGGGCTGCAGAACCTGTTGACTGAACGCAAGATCATCCGCGCCTCGCAAAAGAAACCCAATACTCCGGTGAACATCCAGGCTGAACTGCCACCGCTGCAAGCGGCGAACATGATGCTCGAAGGCGGGATCATCGCCTATGACACCAACGTGCGCAGTGGCGGCGAAGGCGCACGCTACCTGGGCATCGACATTGCCCGTGAGTATCGCGTAGACCAGGTCACGGTGAACCTTCGGGCGGTGGACGTGCGCAGCGGCCAGGTGCTGTCCAACGTCATGACCAGCAAGACCATCTATTCCGTGGCCCGCAGTGCCGGGGTGTTCAAGTTCATCGAGTTCAAGAAGCTGCTCGAGGCCGAGGTGGGCTACACCACCAACGAACCGGCGCAGTTGTGCGTGTTGTCGGCGATCGAGGCGGCGGTGGGGCATATGCTGGCGCAGGGGATCGAGCGGCATTTGTGGCAGGTCGCGGGGGACAATTCCCAGCCTGCGCAGAATGAGACGCTGGATCGCTACCTGACGCAGAACCGGATTGTGCCGGAGGGTGAGGGCGAGGACGAGTAAACCGGCGCGCCCCTGTTGGAGCAGGCTTGCCAGCGATGAGGGACTGACAGCCGCCCCTGTGGGAGCGGGCTTGCTCGCGAAGGCGGCCTTACTGCCGACCTATTATTTGTTGACCGCGTACATATCCATTGCTGCGGTAACGGCCACTTATGGTTCCGCTCTTACAGCGGGTCACTTGGAAAAGCCCCAAGTAACCAAGGGCTCTTGCCCCTGACGTTCGGTGCCTCGCTAATGCTCGGCATACCCTCGCTCCGGTCCTGCTCCGTGGGCCCGCCGCGATGGGCCATCCATGGCCCAGCGCGGCTAAACCGGCATCCATGCCGGTTTACCCACTGCGCAGAACCTCCACTCGGCCTCTCGATGGGGCAAGAAAAATCAAAAGCCAAAGCAAGGCGTCCTACGAGCCGACCTGATCCCAAGCGAACGCATTCCCTTGTAGGAGCTGGCTTGCCAGCGAAGGCGGCCTGACAGTCGACCAATCTCTCCCGCCTGTACTCGATCCAGGCAACATCCGTAGGAAAAATACGAGGCTACATTGCCTTGCGCCGTTGCCTACACCTACGCCAGAATCCGCCGGCTTGTGCGCCTTGTACCTGGTCTTTATCGTTTCCGTGTCGCTGCCAATTCAGCGACCGGGTTTAGCGATCCGCACCATTCAAAGGCGCTACAGCGCCCCAGACTTAAGTGCAGCCTTTGTTGTCTGCAATTTGTGTCATGGCGGCTGTGCGTGGGAGACCTCCGGGTCTACCCGGGTTTCCTTTGCCCCGGATCGCTAACCTGCGTACAGCTGCCACCTTTACTTGTTTAGCGATAGGTCATGGTGGTCCAACAATCAAAGGAGATTGTCCATGCCCAAGCCCAGCCCCAATCCCCCCGAATCAGAATCCGAAAATCCTCCTTCCAACCTCCATCTAAAACCCGCCCTCCTGAAAACCACCACACCCCACAACCCCAGCTCAATGTTCCTCATCGCCCCAGACATCAGCACCGAAGACCTGCTGGCCCACGCCTGCGAATCCCTGGCATCCGCCAGCATCATGGCCAGCGATTTCGCGACATTCGTGGACGGACCACAACGCAGCATGTTGCTGGGCATCCAGCAGGTGATCATGCTCGCCGACCTGGCGGTAAACCGCGCGCTGGATAATCTCGATCCGCAGGGCTGAGCACAGGCTCACTCCCACATGGATCTACGGCAGCTCCAGGGGAAATGCGTATGGCTCACGATCAGGTCGGCGCGTAGGCCGCCTTGCTTTGGCTTTTGATATGGCTTTTGATCTTGATTTTCTTGCCCCATCGAGAGGTCGAGTGGAGGTTCTGCGCAGTGGGTAAACCGGCATGGATGCCGGTTTAGCCGCGCTGGGCCAAGGATGGCCCATCGCGGCGGGCCCACGGAGCAGGACCGGAGCAAGGGTATGCCGAGCCACAGCGAGGCACCGAACGCCAGGGGCAAGAGCCCTTGGTTACTTGGGGCCGGGCGGCGTTCCGTTCTTCCAAGTGACTCGCTGTAAGAGCGAAACCCTAAGTGGCCGTTACCGCAGGAATGGATATGTATGCAGTCAACAAAATATAGGTCGGCTGTCAGGCCGCCTTCGCTGGCAAGCCAGCTCCTACAAGGTTGTGTCGTCCAAAAAATGAAGGTGTGATCGCCTGTTTACAGGCATGAAAAAACCGCAACCCTCCCTCAAGAGCCGCGGTTCTTTCACCCCGCGCGCTTACTTCTGCATCACAGTCGCACTGTTAGCCGTACCAAACTGCTGCACGTTCGCCGTTTGTGCCATGCCACTCTGGTTCACGCTGGTGATGTTGCCAGTCCCCCCCTGGGTCACATACGCCACGTTCATGGTGTCCGCCTGCTTGATGGTGATCATGTTGTCTTCGCCATACAGCTGCGTGGTGAACGCCTGGTTGCCGGTGCCTTCCTGGTCGACGTTGGTGGTGTTGTTGGTGCCGGTGCTGCTGCCCTGGGTCAGGTTGTTGGTGCCGCGCTGGTCGGCGATGAGGATGTTGTCGGTGCCGTTCTGGTCGAAGTACAGCTCGTTGTAGGAATCGGCCTGGGTGACCGTGGTTTTGTTGCCGACGCCTGACTGGTTGGTGGTCATGACGTGGCCGGTGTTTTTCTGGGTGAAGTTGGCGACGTTGCCGTTGCCGTTCTGGTTGACGGTGGCGCGCTGGTTACTGCCGAACTGGCCGCCCATTTGCGTGACCGGCCCTTTCCAGTTGCTGGCGTAGACCTTGTTGTCGTTGCCCACGGAAGTGGCGTTGAGCACCTGGCCGGTGCCGGTCTGGTAGGTGAAGTGGATGTTGCCGATGCCCTGTTGATTGAGGGTCACGGTCGAGCCCAGGGACTCGAACTGGTCGGCATAGATCGCGTTGAGGTCACCTACCTGGATCACCTGGGCCACGTTGTTGTCGCCGAAGCTCTGGTCGACGATGGTCTCGTTGGTCTGGCCGTTCTGGTCGATGGTGGTTTTGCTGGCGACTTGGGTGTCCTGCCAGACTTCGCTGCCGTTGCCGTCGCCGATCTGGTTGATGGTCAGGTTGCCGCCGTCGCCGTAGCGCTGGTCACCGTAGGCATAGTTGGTGCCGCCGGACTGGGTGATGTCGATCTGGCCGTTCATGTGGCCGATCTGTTCGGCGGTGCTGTAGTTGGCGGTGCCGTACTGGATGATCACCGCGTTGTTGGCCGTGCCCAGCTGGATCTGTTCGATGTTGGCTTCGTTGCTGTCGCCATACTGGTAGGTTTTGCCGGAAGAGTTTTCCTGGCTGTCCTGGTAGATGAACGAGAAGTTGCCGGTGCCTTCCTGTTGTTGCAGGATCTGGCCGCCGCCGACCCCGATCGACTGGCTGGCATGGCTGGTGTTGGTGTCACCGATCTGTTTCTGGGTGATGGTGCTGTTGTTCTCGAACAGTTGCTCGGCGTAGCCGGCGTTGTAGTTGCCGCTCTGGTTCTGCTCGATGGTGCTGGTGGCATTGTCCTGCACGGCGGCCGCATCGTTGCCCGCACCCGACTGGTTCTGGGTGGCGGTGCTGAACGGTGCCGAAATCTGCTTCACGTCGGCGATGTTGGTGTCACCGAACTGGTTTTGGGTCGACACGCTGTCGTCGGCCAATGCTTGAGCACTGACGATGACCAGGATGGCGGCGGTGAGGGGCGTCAATTTGAACATGATGAAACCTCCAGGTGGTGCAGTGCTTTAGCGATACTGGGTGACCGATACGCTCATTCCATTTCCTGCCTGGGTCACAGCGCTTTGCTGACCCGTGCCGGCCTGGACAATGCTGGCGTCGTTGTTGTTGCCGTTTTGAGATATCTGCGCGCGGTTGTGGCTGCCGGTTTGGGTGATGGAAGCGGCGTTGCCGGAACCTTGCTGGTTGATCAATGCCATCAGGTCGCTGCCTTGCTGCAGGATGTAGGCTTCCTGATTGCTGCCCGACTGCACGATCTGGCCGAGCAGCGACTGGCCGTTCTGTTGCAACAGCGCGACGTTGGCCTGGCCGTTCTGGTCGATCAGGGCTTGCTGGCCCACCGGGGGTGGCAGCTCGCCGAGGTCGCCACCCGGACCCAGGTCGTCGTTCTCCATCAAGTCGTCGGCGCGCACGCCTGCACTGCTGCAGAGCAGAAGCAGGCAGAGCAGGGCGGCGGTCGGCGTTTTCATGGCGTTGTCCTTTGGTGAGAGGCTTGCCCCATCAGCCAGCCTGGCCGATGGGGCGAGGGCTCAGTTCGAGATCACCTGCACCGTGCGCACAGTGCCTTGGGAGGAGGTGATGGTGGCTGTCGGGTTCGCCGACGGAATCACCGTGGTCGAGTTGCTGACGGTCAGCCTCCAGCGTCCGGTCAGTGGCACCGTGGTGCTACCCAGGGTCACCAACCCGGTCGGCGTGGTCACCTGGACGGTGATGGTGTTGCCGGTGGTCACCGATGAAGTCCCCGAGATGTCCCAGTTGAAGCGGTTGTTGGAACGGGCCGTCACCGTCGCCGCCGTGACCGTGAAGGTTTCCGCGGCTGGCCGTGGCGAGACTTGCACCGTCACCGTGGCCGGTGTGGTCGCCTGGGCGCCGAAGCTGTCCCGGGGAACGTAGGTGAAGGTCGTGGTGAACGCCGTGGTGACCGTGGCCGGAGGGGTGTAGGTCAGGACGGTGCCGTTGCTGGTCACCGAGCCGCGAGTGGCCGGTGGTTGGGTGAAGCTGGCGATAGCGAGCGGCACGTTGCCTTCCGGATCGGTGTCGTTGGCCAGCACGTTGATCGGGATCGACACACCCAGGGTCGCAATGGCGTCGTTGACGGCTACCGGAGGCTGGTTAGGCGCCACGGTAATGGTCACGGTCGTCGCAGCGTTCGCAGCCAGTCCTTTGGCGTCTTGCGCCTTGTAGGTGAAGGTCGTGGTCAGCGGTGCATTGACTACGGCGGGCGGGGTGTAGACGACGGCCGTGGTTCCGTTCAAAGCCACGGTGCCCTGCTCGGCGGCCGGTTGAGTCAATGCCGTGATGGTTAGCGGGGTGTCGCCGTCCGGGTCGTCGTCGTTGGTCAGCAGGTTGAGGGTGATCGGTACGCCGAAGGTGGTGCTACCGCTGTCGGCAACGCCAACCGGTGCCTGGTTCTCACCGGTATCCGGTGCCGTACCGACTACCACCACGGCCTCGGTGTCGCTGCCGCCAGCGGCAGATTTGATGGTGACGGTGGCGGGTGGCTGCATCAGATCGGCCACGGTCAGGCGTTGCAGGGTGCCGGATTTCGTCAGGCGTCCGAAGCCCTGGGCGACCATGTCCGGCACCACCACTTCGTCAGACGAGGTGGCCTCGATCAGCAGGCTATGGTTGCTCCAGCTGTACCGCGCGGTCTGGACTTTCACCACGTCGGAGACTTTGCTCGACGCCGCCGTTGGCCGGGTGGTGCCACTCGGGTTGGTCGCGGTGACGACTACCACTGGAGGAACGGTGGTGCCCGTCAGGCGATGGCCGAAGAACTGGCCATTGTTGTCGCCGAGCATGTTGGTCAGGCAAGGCGTCTGTGGGGGGCCAGGAACCAGGGCCACGGTTTCGCGGAAGCACAGGCTCGAACCGTTGGCTGATTTGCCAAAGACTTCTACCCGGGTGCTGCTGGTGCCCGGACCTGAAGAGGTGCGACGGTAAGTGGCACGGCCGATTTCTACCGGGGTTTGCGCACGGTTGTCGAGGACCTTGCCGGATACGGTGAAGAGACTGGTCTCGATGGTCCCGGCCGGGCCCTGGATGCGCAGGAAGTTGGTGTTGTTGGGGCTGCCGGTGACGGCCTCGGTGAGGTTCGGGTCGCCGACGAAGGTTTCAACGGCGCCGGTGTCCGGGTTCACTTCGGTGTACGGGCCGTTGACGCTGCGCAGGAATGGCCCGACTTCCCCGTTGAGGGCACCGGAGAAGTTGCCCGGTGCGCCGATGCCAATGTCGCGGGTGATGTTGATCGCCCGCCGGCCCGGTGCGGTGACGTTGACCGTTTCCACGCCGTACGGGTGGGTGATGATGTAGGTCCCGGCGACCGGCACGTTCACCCGCAGACGAATCCGCGCGAAGCTTGCCTGGTCGCCGTCGACAGGATTTTCCGCGGCGAATGCCGCTTCGATCCCGGCCACATAGGCATCCACGCCGTAGCCGCCGACATCGGCGATGCTGGTCTCGGCGAGGAACCAGAATGTCTCTGGTGGCCAGTTATCCGGGAACACCATCGGCAGGGTATCGTCGAAAACCCCGGGTTCGGGATTGAGGATGCACATGTAGGCTGGCGCGCCAGGAGCGCCGGGTGCACGGGTGCTGGTTGCCCTCGACTGGCACAGTTCCAGCGACAGCAGGTTGCTGTCTTGATACCACATGGGGAATTTCCCCGTGGCAAAGGTGTAGGGGCCGGGGTCGACGGCACTGAGTTGCGCGAATGCGCTGCCGGACAGCGAGAGCGTCAGCCCTAGCGCGTTGAGCGCGAAGCGTGGCCACTTGTTCATGATGCCTCCTGATGCGGATCTGGGCATGAGAGCGTTCATTGCACGATGACCACTTCTTCGGTGTCGCCGCCGCCATTGGATGACGCCACGTGAACCTTGGCCGGTGGAATCGGCGAGATGCCGGTCGACAGGGATTTCACCGCGCCTTCGCCGCTGAGGGCGCCGATGGCGACACCGGTGCCGGTGGTGACGGTGAGGACCGGTGGCGATGTTTCATCGCTGGTCGAAGCCACGACAGTGATCTGGCCGTTGCTCAGGCTGTACTCTGCCCGTGAGATCACCACCAGATCGGTCAGCGGCATGGACACGGAGGTTGGTGTGCTGGTGGGAATGGCCAGGTGGTTGTCAGCGGTCAGCGTCAGGCTGCTCGGCAGCGTCGGGTTGGTGGAGGATTGCGCGTACCAGTGGCCGGTCGTGTCGGCTTCGGTCAGGTTCAGCACCGGGCTGTTGCTGTCCAGGGTCACAGTGGCCGGTGGCGGTGGGGCCATGACGAACACATCCTGCTGGGCCACCGGTGCGCTTTCACCGGCTATGCGTGAGTAGGTGCTGCGCTCGGCAATGATCGGAGTGGGGCGGACCACCGTCGACAACTTGCCGGAAATGGCCATCACGGTCGTACGCAAGTCCAGCCCATTAGGCCCTTCGATGCGGATGTAGTTGGTGTTGTACGGGCTGCCGGTGAAGGCCTCCGACAGGTTTGGATCGCCCACGAATTGCTCGGCTTGACCAGTGACCGGGTTGGTCTCGGTATAGGGGCCGTTGACGCTGCGCAGGAACGGACCGATGTCGCTCTTGAGCGCGCCGTCATAGTTTTTTGGCGTGCCGATGCCGATGTCCCGGGTCATGTTGATCGCGCGGCTGCCACCGGCGGGAACGTCGAAGATGTCGACGCCGTAGGGGTGGGTGATGGTGTAGACGCCGGCGGTGGGCACGTCGACCCGGATGCGGATACGGCCAAAACTGACCTGGTCGCCTTCTTTCGGTTCTTCGGCGGCGAAGGCGGCTTCCACGGCGCTGACATAGGTCAGGTCGATGCCCCGGGCGGCATCGACGATGGAGCCGTCGCCGGTAAACCAGAACGCTTCATCGGGAAAATTGGTAGGGAAAACGATGGGCTGTGTATCGTCGAAAACACCGGGAACGGCGCCTAAAAGGCACATGTAGGACGGCGTGCCAGGAGCGCCGGGAACCCTGGAACTGACAGCTTTTGTCAAGCACAGGTCAAGGGTTCGGCCATGGCTGTCCTGATACCAGGAAGCGAAGCCACCCGTGGCTGGCTGGTAGGGACCAGGATCTACAGCAAACAGCGCAGCCTGGGCAGCGCCTTGGGCCAGAGCACTCACGATCAGGGCGATCGCGGTTTTGGACAGTAAAGGGTGCATGAGTATTCCCTCTATCAGAGTACCTGCCCCTTGGAAATGGGTCAGTTGGGAGGTCTTCGGCAACTCCCATGCCAACCGTAGAAAATGTCGGTGCGAGCCCCGGTACATAGAGGTTTGTGACGCGCTCGCGCAGGGAATCGCAAATGACCGGGCGGGCCTCTTTCCCCAGCTTTGGGGGTAGATGGGGGCGGCGGGGGGACTGGGGAATCGGGGGAGGAGTAGGACCCAGCGTCGGGCAATCTGCTGGCAGTGCGCTATAAACCTATAGGGGTTTTGCGGGAACACTGTCCATGACCATGTTTGCAAAGACACTGATATTCAACCAGGGCGAAGTTCGCTTGAACTCGCGCAAAGAGCCGTTCAATCTGCTGCGCTGGTTTTCGCTGATCAGCATGGCGGTAATCGGCACTGTGGCAGTGGCGCTGGGCTCGGTATCGACCAAATTCGTGATTACCGAAAGCGTGCAACGCGATGCCCTGCTGACCTCGCAATTCATCCAGGCGATTGCCTCCGCGGAGGTGCGCCATGTGTTGATTCCCAATGTGCGGACCATGGGCGAGCTGCTCGACCCGCGCAAGGACCGTGACTTTCCCGACGTCGACCCGCTGGCTCGCGCCAATGCCCGGGGTGAATTCCTCGACCACATCGAACATTTGCCGGATGTGATCCTGGCCAACGTCTATGCCCCCGACCGCATGATCATCTGGTCGACCAACCCGGCCCTGATGGGCACCACGATTCACGCCGACGAAGACCTGGACCAGGCCTTCGTCTCGAAGATGCCCGTGTCGGCCAGCTATCACGATGTCGACAAGGCCCGCATGGAACAGAAGTTCGTCACACCGCCGGAATTCATCTTCATCGAAAACTACATTCCGCTGTTCGATGCCGAAGGCAAGAACGTCACGGCGATGGTCGAGATCTACAAGGAACCCAAGGACCTGATCAGCCGGATGGAACGCGGCCTGGTGCTGATATGGATGGCCACGGCCCTGGGGGGCGGCCTGATCTACCTGGGGCTGTACTGGATCGTGCGGCGGGCCGCGATCCTGCTGGCGACGCAACAGAAGCAACTGATCACCAACGAAACCTTCGTGGCCCTGGGCGAAATGTCTTCGGCCGTGGCCCACAGCCTGCGCAATCCCCTGGCGACCATTCGCTCGAGTGCCGAACTGGCGCTGGAATTCGACACTGGCCCGGCGCACAAGAACATCAACGACATCATCGGCCAGGTCGATCGCATGTCGAAGTGGGTGCGCGAGTTGCTGCAATCCCTGCGCCCGCTCAATGACGACGTCGAAGCGGTCAACCTGGTGGCGGTGCTGCACGACAGCCTCACGGCTTTCGAACAGCAGATCGTCAAGGCCCGGGTCAATGTACTGTTCGAACCCATAGGCACGCCAATGGTGCTCAGTCAGCAGGTGCAGCTGACGCAGATCCTCAACAGTTTGCTGGCCAATGCCCTGGAGGCCATGGACGAAGGCGGTACCCTGACCCTCACCATGGCGCCCATCGATGCGCACAATGTTCGCGTGGTGGTCAGTGACACCGGCAAAGGCATGACCGAGGAGCAGCGACGCATGGCGTTCCGCCCGTTTTTCACCACCAAGCAGGGCGGGCTCGGCGTCGGACTGGTGCTGGTCAAGCGCATCATGGAGCGTTTTGGCGGAGCGGTGGCCCTTGAAAGCCTCGAGGGCGAGGGCACCCGCGTCAGCCTGACGTTCAAGCGCGTTCCCTGACAATGGGTGTGAACTTTCCCCGGTAGCGGGTGCCATTCCCCAGTCGATTTTCCCGATCGTGGCACATTGATGTTGATAAGCCATTGATTTGTGTAGTGTTAATACATTTGTATAAAACAGTTACAGGTTTGGCCGACTCCTTGCAAAAACCCCATCACCCCCTTCCCATATTCGAGACGGCTGGTGATGGACGCAAAAGCGCGGTACCCCTTCAGATGGTTTGGTCTGTTGACGCCCTTGAGCGTTGCCTTGACGATTTCACTCAGCACAGGGACCTTGCGCGCCAGCCCGATAGACGACGAGCGACAGCCGAAGCCGACTGATCCTTCCGCCTATTACGATGAACCTGAAGACAAGGCAGGGGCGCTGAATGCCATCCTGACCATGCCCGAGGCCAACGAGGATTCCTTCGACCTGCCCGACGGGGTCAAGGGCACACGCGATACCGAACGGGTGGAAAACGTTCTGCCGCCTGCGGTGCAAACCAGTTTCAACTACCCCACCAATGGCAAGCCGAGCCCGCTGTATGGCGCCCAGCCGTTCACCCAGCAACTGCTGCTGTTCGAAGAATTCGGCCCGGAGAAACTCGACCCCACCACACCGGCGGCGCCGTTGCCGTTTCCCCCGGCGGCCATTGGCCCGTTACCGGCGCAAGACCCCAACAGCGCGGCCCGCAGTGCACCGCCGGGACCCGCACTCGATGCCTTCCTGCGCCAGCCCGGGCTGACCCCGTTCCCCAGCCAGTACGCCAACGTGGTGGATCGCAACCCGTGGCAGGCGCAGATCGAGTACTTCCTCAACCGCCATATTGGCTCGTCCGCCGAAGGCCGTCCGCCAGGAAAGGGCTGGTCCCACCAACGCTGGAACGAGTTCTATCCGCAAAATGCCTACAAGACCGTGCAGACCGGCGCGCGGATCAACGGTGGCTTGCGTGACGTCCGGCAGATGCACGGCTATGCCATGGGCGAGTTCGGCCCCGGTGGCCTGTATCACAACGTCGCCGGCGTAGCGGCAACGGACGGCACGGCCAAAGGCGTCGATGCACGTTTTCACCCCAACATGCCGGTGCAGAACCACAACTCGGTGTGGACCTTCGATGGCACCCTGCCGCCCAAGCTGCTGATGGTCCGCTACGGCCAACCGCTGCTGATGCGCCATTACAACGGCTTGCCGATCGATCCGTCGGCGAACATGGGCTTTGGCCTGCACACCATCAGCACCCACGAACACAACGGCCACGCGCCGGCGGAAAGCGACGGATATGCCAACGCGTTTTTCTTCCCCGGGCAGTACTACGACTATCGCTGGCCGATCCAGCTGGCCGGCTACGACAGCCTCAACACCGATGCCCATGATCCACGCGCGGCGTTCCCTTGCTCGCCAGGCGAAACCCTGTGGACCAATGACCTGAGCCCGAGCCGCAAGACCTGCGAGAACGGCACGATCAAGATTCGCGGCGACTGGCGCGAAACCATGAGCACCCACTGGTTCCACGACCACATGCTCGATTTCACCGCGCAGAACGTCTACAAGGGCAACGCGGCGATGATGAACTACTACAGCGCCCTGGACCGCGGCAACGAGTCGGTGAACGACGGCGTCAACCTGCGTTTTCCCAGCGGCAGTGCCTTGCCCTGGGGTAACCGCGACTATGACGTGAACCTGGTGTTCGCCGACAAGGCCTGGGATCAGAACGGCCAGCTGTGGTTCAACCCGTTCAACACCGACGGCTTCCTCGGTGACCAGATGCTGGTCAACTGGCAGTGGAAACCGAGCCTGGATGTGCGCGCTCGCAGCTACCGTTTCCGCATGCTCAACGGCTCGGTATCGCGCTACTTCAAACTGGCGCTGGTGCGGGAAATCAAGGGCACCAGCGGCGAGTTCCAGGGGCCCAAGGGTTCGGGTGTGTCCTATGCCCGCGTGCCGTTCCACATGATTGCCAACGACGGCAACATCATGGAACACAGCGTGCCGTTCGACGGCACCATGGACCTCGACGCCGACGGCGACAAACAGAACCACAACGCCATCCTGCCGACCCAGGGCATTGCCGAGCGTTTCGACATCATCGTCAACTTCGCCAAGAACGGCATCAAGCCGGGGGACAAGATTTTCTTCGTCAACCTGCTGGTGCATGACGACGGCAAGGGGCCGAAAGAGCCCGTCCCCCTGGCTGACGTGCTGTCTGAGAAATACCTGGCGGTGATCAAGCAAACCAGCAAGGGACCGATGTGGGACAAGGGCGATCCGGCAGTGGGCAAGGTGTTGCAACTCAACGTCAAACCCTACACCGGTCAGGACCTGGCCATGAACCCGGCGGCCTACGAGCCGGCCAAGCCGGGCAAGGCTGAAGGCCTGGTGTTGATCCCGCTGAAGATCCATCGCGACAACGCCGCCGACAAGGCGCTGCTGGCCAAGGCCCGCCATCGCACCTTCACCTTCGGCCGTTCCGACGGCACCGATGAAGCGCCCTGGACAGTCAAGACCGACGGCGGCTTCGGCTTCCACATGGACCCTCGGCGACTGAACGCGTCGACCCAGTTGGCCAGCGGACCCACCGATGCCGGGGTCGCCGGCTACGGCACCCTGGAGGTGTGGAATATCAAGGCCGGCGGCACGGGCTGGAGCCACCCGGTGCACGTGCACTTCGAGGAGGGGATCATCCTCAGCCGCGGCGGCAAGGCGCCACCGGAATGGGAAAAATGGGCCCGCAAGGACGTGTACCGCATCGGTTCGGAAAAGGATGGCCTGGACAGTGTCGAGATGGCGATCAACTTCCGCGAGTTCGCCGGGACCTACATGGAGCACTGTCACAACACCCAGCATGAGGACAATTCCATGCTGCTGCGTTGGGACATAGAAAAGCCCGGGCAATTCCAGTTGATGCCCACGCCTTTGCCAAGCTGGGACGGTGTGCGCTACGTCAACTCCGCCGCGCTGCCCACCTTCCGCACGGGCGATGGCCTGGGTCCGAAAGTGACGGTCAAACAATGAGACGGGAGGGTGTCGACATGAAGTTGCCTGGCGCACGTGCGCAAGCACTGGGCATGCATCTGGTGCTGATATTGGTGACGGGCCTGCTGGCCAGCCAGTTGCTGGTGGCCAACCCGGTGCCGTCGACACCCGCTCCCGTCACAGATACCGCGACCCCGTGGGGTGGCGATTATTTCCCCAACACCCTGCTGACCGACCAGGACGGTCGGCAGGTGCATTTTTTCGATGACCTGATCAAGGGCAAGGTGGTGGTGATCAATTTCATCTTTACCTCGTGCAGCGACTCCTGCCCATTGGAAACCGCGCGTCTGCGCCAGGTGCAGAAGCTGCTCGGCGACCGGGTCGGCAAGGACATCTTTTTCTACTCCATCAGCATCGATCCCTTGAGCGACACCCCCGAGGTGCTCAAGGCCTATGCGCAACGCTTCCAGATCGGGCCGGGCTGGCAGTTTCTCACCGGCGAATTCGGCGACGTCACCGAGTTGCGGCAAAAACTCGGGTTGTTCATCGAAGGCGTCGACAACGGCCGCAGCAAGGACCACAACCTGAGCCTGATCGTCGGCAACCAGCAAACCGGTCGCTGGATGAAAGCCTCGCCCTTCGAGAATCCCTGGATCCTGGCCGACCAATTGGCCAATACCTTGCATAACTGGAAGCAGCCGAGCCTCGCCGAAAGCTACGCCAATGCCCCACAGATCCGCCCGCCGAGCAACGGCGAAGAACTGTTCCGCACCCGTTGCGCGTCGTGCCACAGCCTTGGCCCGATGGACGGGCAGGGCATCGGCATGCGCAGCATCGGTCCGGACCTGATCGGCGTGACCCGCCAGCGCGATTCGGCCTGGCTGAGCCGCTGGATCCGCGAGCCCGATCGCATGCTGGCCGAGAAAGACCCGCTTGCCATGGAATTGTTCGAGCGCTTCGACAAGATCCCGATGCCCAACCTGCGCTTGGATGAGCGTTCGGCGCAGTCGATCATCGAGTTCCTCCAGGAAGAAACCGAGCGCCAGCAGCCGTTGCTCACGCCCCGGGTCGTCGGCGCCGAGGAGCCGCAACCCGCACACGCCATCGCCGCGCCCGACACGGCGCCGGTGCAATAGTGGCGAAATAGTTTTATCGGGCAGCCATTGCCGGTCAATGCCACCTACACTGATCGGGAACGGCTAAACAAGGCTTGTTTCAAGCAACCAGGGCATCTCATGCAGATACCGGAACCACCACAAGTACCTGCGCCGGATACGCCGGCCGCAGAGGGCAAGGATTGGCGACCGCCGTTCAACCTGGTGCGCTGGTTCTCCCTGGGGAGCTTTTTCATCATCGCCGGCGTGGCATTGGGGCTGGGCTATGTTTCCACGCGTTTCGTGGTCGAGGAGAGCATCGAGCGCGACTCCATGCTGACCGCGCAATTCGTGCAAGCCATTGGCGCGGCGGAAATTCGCCATGCGACGATTTCACCGGAGCGAACCATGGGCGAAATGCTGGACCCGCGTTCCGACATGGCCTATCCCGACGTCAACCCGGGCGCCCGTGCCGCTGCCCGCATCGAGTTCCTTGATCATATCGAACACCTGCCGGACCTTCTGCTGGCCACGGTATACGCCCTGGACCGCACTGTTGTCTGGTCGACCAACCCCGAGTTGATCGGTGTGCGCATCGAAGGCGACGAAGAACTCGACGAGTCCTTCGAAATGAAGGAAGCGGTGTCCACCAGCTACCACGAGATCGATGAGGAACGCCCCGAGCAGCGCCTGCTGCGTGAACCCCAGTACCTGTTCGTCGAGAACTACATTCCGATGTTCAACGCCGACAAAAGCAAAGTGATTGCCATGGTCGAGATCTACAAGGAGCCGGCGGACCTGGTAGCGCGCATCCAGCGCGGGTTCAAGGCGATCTGGCTGGCTACCCTGCTCGGCGGTGCGGTCATCTACCTGGGATTGTTCTGGATCGTTCGGCGCGCGGCCCTGCTGTTGCAGAGCCAGCAGAAACAACTGGTCGCCAACGAGACCTTCGTCGCCTTGGGGGAAATGTCCTCGGCGGTCGCCCACAGCCTGCGCAATCCGCTGGCCAATATTCGTTCCAGCGCCGAACTGGCCCAGGAAATTGCCAGCCAGTCCGCGCAGAAGAACATCGGCGACATCATCGGCCAGGTCGATCGCATGTCGCGCTGGGTCCGTGAGTTGCTGGTGTCCTTGCGCCCGGTCAACGACGACCACGAAGCCGTCGACCTGGTGCTGGTCATCGACGACACCTTGAGCGCCTTCGAACCACAGATTCGCCGCTCGAACGTCGAGGTGCGCTTCTCGCCCAGCGCGGTTCCGCCGGTTGTCAGCCAACAGGTGTTGCTCACGCAGATTCTCAATAGTCTGTTCGCCAACGCCCTGGAAGCCATGCCCAAGGGCGGTGTACTGAGTGTCGAAATCGAAACGTCGGTGCCCGATCAGGTGTGCATGATCCTCAACGACACCGGCAAGGGCATGACCAAGCAGCAACAACAAATGGTCTTCAAGCCGTTCTTCACTACCAAACAGGGAGGGTTGGGCGTGGGCCTGGCCCTGGTCAAAAGAATAATGGAGCGATTTGAAGGCTCGGTCGAACTGACCAGCCAAGAACAGGAAGGAACCCGCGTCTGTCTCAATTTCAAAGTGGCAACGGGAGGGGAATATGGAGCACAGCATACTGCTGGTCGAGGATGATGAGCTGCTCGCCGAGAATATCCAGACTTACCTTGAGCGCAAGGACTTCGAAGTGACTGTCTGCCACTCGGCCGAAGACGCACTGTCGCAGTTGAGCACCTTCGTTCCGGATGTGGTGCTGACCGACAACTCGTTGCCGGGCATGAGTGGCCATGACCTGATCCAGAAGCTGCGCATCAGCGCGCCGGATCTGAAAGTGATCATGATGACCGGCTACGGCAACGTCGAAGACGCCGTGGTGGCGATGAAAGAGGGTGCGTTCCACTACGTGACCAAACCGGTGGCGCTACCGGAGCTCAAGCTGTTGCTGGACAAGGCCCTGGCCACCGACCGGATGGAGCGAACACTGTCGTTCTACCAGGAGCGCGAGGCGCAGAAATCCGGGGTGCAGGCATTGATCGGCGAGTCGGCCCCGATGGTCTACCTCAAGGGCACCATCGCCCAGCTGCTCGACGCCGAGCGGCGCATGGCCAACACCGACCTGCCGCCGGTGCTGGTGGAAGGCGAGACCGGCACCGGCAAGGAACTGGTGGCGCGGGCGCTGCATTTTGACGGCCCGCGCAGCAAAGGGCCGTTCATCGAGTTCAACTGCGCCTCGATTCCTTCCAACCTGGTGGAATCGGAGCTGTTCGGGCACGAGAAGGGCGCCTTCACCGATGCCAAGGACCGTCGCCTGGGGCTGGTGGAAGCGGCTGACGGCGGCACGTTGTTTCTCGATGAAATCGGCGAAATGGACCTGATCCTGCAGGCCAAGCTGCTGAAACTGCTGGAAGACCGGACCATCCGCCGGGTCGGCTCGGTGAAAGAGCGCAAGGTCGATTTGCGGGTGATCAGCGCGACCAATTGCAACCTCGAGCAAATGGTCCAGCAGGGCAAGTTCCGCCGCGACCTGTTCTTCCGCCTGCGCATCATTTCGATCAAGGTGCCGCGCCTGTACGCCCGCGGTGAAGACATCCTGCTGCTGGCCCGGCACTTCCTGGCGACCCATGGCAAACGCTACGGCAAGCCGCACCTGCGTTTCAGTGAACAGGCCGAAGAGTTGCTGCTCAACTACACCTGGCCTGGCAATGTGCGCGAACTGCGCAACATGCTCGAGCAGACTGTCTTGCTGGCGCAACACGACACCATTGCCGCCCACCAGTTGAACGTGTGCCTGAGCCTGGTGGACGAGCCGGCGATGTTCACCCATGAACCGCCACCGAGCGAACCGCGTGCGTCCTATAACGGCAGCGAGTCGATGAACCTGCCGGAAGTGGAGCGCGACATGGTGCGCAAGATGCTCGACAAGACCGACTGGAACGTCACCAAGTCCGCACGGCTTCTGGGCCTGAGCCGCGACATGCTGCGTTACCGGATCGAGAAACTCGGCCTGGCGCGCCCGGACAAGCGCCAGTGGTAGAGAAACCGTTGCGAGCCTGAAGCTGCAAGCAGCAAGTTGGAGCGGCCTTGTCTACAAGGCCGGGCTCTGATTGCCGAGGCAGGCGAGCATGCACGTCGGGTCGAGGACCTCCTGGTTCACATAGACGCCGTGTACGGCGTCATAGGTGCGAATGAACACGCGCACGGTGGTATCGGCCACCGTCGGCAAGCGGGAGTCGGAAAACACGTGCTGGCTCGACACCGGGGTGAACGTCTGGGGCGATGTAGGGATATAGGATCCCGGCGGCACTGTACTCATGGTCGGAGGAACCGGATGGGCAAAGGGCTGATCCGCTCCGTAGTAGCTGAATTCACTGCTCGATTCTTCGGTTTGCATCGCAGTGTCGTCCGCCTGTGCGCTGCTGGCAACCAGGCAGAGGGCAAGTAACAGCGTGGGTACGGTTGTGTTCATGGCAGCACCTGCGGCATCGGTTTATGCGCGTTTCCCCAAGGTCATTAACTATAGCGTTCCCGTGGGCGAACGTCGGCAAGGCGCGGTTTACACAATCGCAACAATGCTCCGATGGGGTGGTTTGCAGCCATGGACTAGACTCGGGCCGGTCAAACCTGTACCCGATTCTGGAGCGTGCAATGGAAATGCCGTCAAAACAACAAGCCATCGCCAGCAACCGCGATGCCTGGAATGATTCCGCCCGTCACCACAAGGAGACCGCGCAATGGCAGGCGCTATTGAACGCGGTGACTCAGGCCGACTTTTCCTGCCTGGATGAAACCCTCATCGGTGTATTGAACCCAGTCGGTATCGACGGCAAGGACGTGGTGCAGCTGGGTTGTAACAACGGCCGGGAAAGCCTGTCGCTGTTTGCCCTGGGGGCTCGCCATGTAGTGGGGGTAGACCAGTCCGTGGCCTTTCTCGAACAGGCGCGGGAACTGGCATCACGTTCGCCCCATTTGCCTGAGTTCATCGAGGCCGACATTCACCACCTGCCACAATCACTGCAGGGGCGATTCGATGTGGCCCTGGTCACCATCGGCGTGTTGAACTGGATGCCCGACATCGGCGAATTCTTTCGCCATGCGGCGCAAACACTCAAGCCCGGTGGCGCGCTGGTGCTTTACGAAACCCACCCGTTCCTGGAAATGCTAGACCCCCAAGCCCCCGATCCCTACCGCCTGGCCAGCTCGTACTTTCGCCACGAACCTTTTGTCCAGAACCAACCGATTGTCTACGAAGGCAAAGTCGAGCAACAGGCCGCGCCGTCCTACTGGTTCGTCCACACCCTGGGCGCGATCTTCAGCGGCGCCCTAGAAGCGGGGCTGCAGATCAGCCATTTCAGGGAGTACCCGCATTCCAACCGCGAAGAGCTTTATGACCGCTACGAGGCGCAGGAGGCGCAGGTGCCGATGTGTTTTAGCTGGGTGGGGGTGAAACGGTGAAACGGGGCTATTGATTACTCAGTGTAATAAGTGAAATTCAATTCGGGGGCTCTATCGCTTTCTGCTCCAGTAATAAGATGGCTCCATCAAACCATCCCTACTGGAGAATCGCGTGAAAAAAACCATTATTGCCGCCCTGCTAACTGCTGCCGCTAACTATGCCAACGCCGGCACGGTATTGGTTGTACTGTCGGATCAGGCGCAACTGGACCTGAAAGACGGCAAGGTCATGCAAACAGGTTTCTTCCTGAACGAACTAATGCAACCGGTGCAGACTTTCATCGCGGCGAGTCAAACCGTCATATTTGCCACCCCTAGCGGCAAGGCGCCCACCGCGGACCAGAAATCCAATGATGTGAGCTTCTGGGGCAACGATGAAAATGCCCGTCAGGAAAGTCTCGCGCTGCTGGACACGCTAAAGCTGACCTCGAAGAGCGGCTCGCCGGCAATTAGCTTCGCGCAGGTTCAGAAAGTCGGCTACGACAAGTTCGATGCCGTCTTCGTGCCGGGCGGCCATATCCCGATGCAGGATCTGCTGAAGGACAAGCAACTGGGCCAACTGCTGACCAACTTCCATGAAAAAGGCAAAGTCACCGGCTTCACCTGCCATGGCACCATAGCCATGTTGTCGACGATCCCGGACGCGCACGGTTTTGTCTCCGCGCTGGAATCGGGCAAACAGCCGGCAGCGCCAGCCAACTGGATTTACAAGGGCTATAAAGTCACCGCCTTCACCGACGCGGAAGAGGAGCAGGCCAAAGGTTTCCTCGGCGGCGGCCATATGAAACTGTTCCCGCAGGACGGCCTGACGGCAGCCGGTGCTCACTTCTCCGAAGCCAAGCCATGGAGCGAGAATGTCATTGAAGACCGCGAAGTCATTTCCGGCCAGAATCCACAGTCGGCAAAGGCAGTCGCCGTGGCCATGCTGGCAAAAATGAAGTAAGCCTGGGCGGCGCGGCCGACGCGTAAAGCCCCGATTTCACGGGGCTTTGCGAACCCAGCCTTATTGCAAGATCAGCAGCTACACCGTCAATGCGCAGTTCTGCCTTGACCCAACTCGACCTGAACCGCCACATCCCCTCCGTATCATCCGTGAATGTGGGCAAACATGATGCGCGGCATCGATCCGTTGTGGCTTCACCGCTTGGTCTAGTCCCGGCACGCTGACGTTAAGCCTCACGGGCAAGATCATTTCGATTCCTCACCCAAGGTGCCGGTGTAGTGAGCCAGGCGCTTCTCCACGTCGGCTTTCGTCTGCAACCCAAGCTCCATCAGTTGTTTGATACGGGCCTGCGCTGCCGGGCGTTTTACCGAGCCGATGAAACCATCCCATTCGGCAGCGATGGCTTCGTTCGGTGGCAGGCTGGCAGCATTGACCAGGCGCTTTATGTCAGCAATTGACTGCTTGTCGAATCGCGCGATACGCCGGGCCATGGTGTCGACGAACTTGTCGAGTTCGGCATCGGGCAGCGCGCGGTTGACGTAGCCATAGCGTTCGGCGAGTTCGCCATTGATGTCGTTGCCGGTGAGCAGCACTTCCAGTGCGCGCCCACGGCCGATCAGCCGTGGTAGACGCGCCATCGGACCGCCTCCGGGCACGAGAGCGGCACCGATTTCCCATTGCGAGAGGATGGCTTTCTCGCGGCTGGCAAAGCGCATGTCGCTGGCCAAGGCCAGTTCGCTACCGACACCGGTGGCACGGCCGCGAATCGACACGATCGACACCACCGGTGCTTTGCTCAACCGCACCAGCATGTCGGGCAACGGCGGCAATCCGGTGGGGCCGTTGGGAAGGCTGGTGGTGTCAGTCAGCGGGGGAACGAAGTCATAGTGGGTGAGGAAGAAATCCGGCACGTCACTGTCGAACACCACGACCACCAGTTTCGGATCGGATTCGATGGCAGTAACCACCTCGTTCAGCTGCGGCATGGTTTCGGGACCGTAGATGTTGTACGGCGGGTTGTGGAAGGTGACCCGCCAGTACTGAGGTGTGACACGTGTGAGCTTGATTTCCTGTTTGACCGCGCTGGTAGGTGAGGCTTTATCGGTTGTTGAGGGGGAAGTCTCGCCAGCAAGCGCCGCGCCTGTCGTCGCCAGACTGGCGAAAATCAGTGCAGCCGATAGCAACTGAAGTCTCATAGGAGTGTCTCCAGAGAAATGCCTGAGGGCATGCGAATTCCCGTTGAGCTACAGATGGCCTGCCAATTGATCGGGTCGAGAAAAATCACGCCCGTTGCTCCGTTCCGTCGCGGGTCAACACATGAGCATGGGTTTCGTGCGCATGACCGGAATGCGGCCCGACACGGTCGGCAGTAGCGGCTGAAGTTGGCAGGTGGCTCGATAGACCCGGGAACACCGAGTCCAGGGGGGCGAAACATGTCGCCTTACGCCGGCAGCGCCGAATGCTCAAGCGTAGCAGCGAATAATCGGCTCGCAAGGCGCCCATTCGGATGAGATCACCGATCGCACAATCGGCCACCCAATGGCCAATCAGCAGGCGATGAAACTTGATTCGATACCGCCTGGGATTCTGTGGCACTACATCCTTTTCAGGGGTAATAATTTGTCATCCCGGGGCAGCAGCAAAAAAACTCTTTCGGGCTTCATGTCCCGCTACAACGCAAGTTTTCATTGGAGTAAAGCCACCCATGGAAGCCAACCGATTCGGCGACATCGCTGCGTTTGTCTGCGCTGTAAAGGTTGGAAGTTTTACCTGCGCGGCCGCCTCACTTGGTCTGACCCGATCGGCTGTAGGTAAAAGTATCGTTCGTCTTGAAGGTCGGATGGGAGCTCGGCTTCTGAATCGCACGACGCGCAAACTGAGCCTGACTGACGAGGGCTACGTCGCCTATGAGCGCTGGAAGCAAATTCTCGAGGATCTTGATGAAGTGGATGCAACCATGGCCTTGCGTCGTGGACGGCCAACCGGCACGTTTAAACTCACAGCGCCCCTTTCCTTTGGTCAGCGCCATATCCTGCCGATTCTGGATGCTTATCTGAAGCAATGGCCTGAACTTCGTGCGGACGTTTGGTTTACCGATCGCTTTGTCGATCTGGTCGAAGAGGGTGTCGACATAGCCATTCGCATTGGCACGCCAAATGACGATTCACAACTATTAACCAGAACCGTGGGTTGGCAGCAGTTCGCAACGTGTGCCTCGCCCTCATATCTGGCCCGTTGCGGTGTTCCACAAATGCCTGCGGATCTGGTCGGGCATGACACCATCGCTTTCATCAGTGGCCAGGCCAGTGTCTGGCGTTACCAGACACCCACCGGCCTTTATTTCCATGAACGACCAGGGCGGCTGAACATAGACAGTTCTGAAGCCATGCGCGAAGCGGCGTTGACGGGTATTGGCCTGATCCACTTGCCGACGTATATCACCGGTAATGACTTGCGCGACGGAACGCTGGTGGAAGTGCTCAAACCTTATCGCGCATCGCCCGACCCCATCCGGGTTGTCTATGCGAGCAAGCGTCAGTTGTCACCGCGCGTCCGCGCGTTTATCGATCTGTTGGTTGAGCGCTGGGAATCAGGTTTGCCGTGGGAAACCTGAAAATATTGGGGACTCACTGGACCGTGTGAGGGTCTGTTGGTGGTGTTTATCCGAGGTCAGGATTCAATAAAGATGTCAGTCATCGTCACTTACCGAGACTGCCATTATGACAATCGCCACCCAACGCTCACTGCAAGTGCAACTTGGCGCCTTACCGACCGCCGATCCTTCGCTTGAGCGTCACCCTGGTTTTCAACGCCTGTTCCGACCACAGGCGCTGACGGTTGGGCTGATTTTGCCCCTCGAAACCCACGCCGGCCGAGCGGCACCGACCATGCATGGTCACGTGGAAATGGCGCAACGCGCCGAGGCGCTTGGTTTTGGCGCGCTATGGATGCGTGACATTCCTTTCTACGACCCGGATTACAACGATGTGGCGCACATCTTTGAGCCCCTGGTCTACATCGGCTTCCTCGCCGCAGCTACACGCAGCATCGTCCTGGGAACCACCGGTATCGTGCTGCCTACCCACGAGCCTATGTATCTGGCCAAGCAAGCGACGTCCCTGGATCAGTTGAGCGAAGGGCGGCTGGTGTTGGGGTTGTCTTCGGGCGATCGATACAGCGATTACCCGATGCTAGGTATCGATTATGAAACCCGTGGTGATCGCTACCGTGATGCCTTCTCGGTGTTTCGCACCCTGATTGAACAGGACTTTCCGCGCTTTCGCTCCGAGCGATTCGGTGGTTCATCCGGAAACCTCGACCTGGTGCCGAAAGCGCCGTATGGACGCGTCCCTTCTATCGCTGTCGGCCAGGCGCAGCAGAGCATCGAGTGGTTGGCTGAACACCTTGATGGCTATCTGGCCGGCGTGCAAAGCCCCGAGCGGCTGGCATCGTTGGGCGAGAGCTGGCACGCCAAAGTGCGTAACATTGAAGGGCGAAACGCTTTCAAACCGTTAGGCCTAGGCGGATATCTGGACCTCAGCGACTACCCGGACCAGCCATTCCAGCGCATCCAGGGAGGCTTCCGGGCGGGGCGTAACGGCCTGCGCAATTACCTGGAGCAAGCACAAGCTGCCGGTATTTCGCATATAGCGCTCAACCCCAAGGTCAGCCGTCAACCCTACGGCGAGATTCTTGACGAGCTCGCTGAGCACATCTTGCCGTTATTCCCGTCGCATGTTTGAGGTTTAGCCGACCCTCCCATGATCGATACCTGTCATCGCTTTTGGCGGGTCAGCGACTGTCCCCTCGCGTCGTCCTGGCGCCGATGGGCATGCGCATCAGGTATCAGACACGAGTGGACACTCACTTGTAGGATAACGAGACAACCGCCGTCTGCCAGTCGACGTTAGAAGAAATCAATTTCGTAGCCGAATCGTGATGCTGCATTGACGATGTGCTGCCCCATGATCTGGCGTGCCGCCGCCGCATTCCGGTCGGTCAACGCCTGCACCAGGTCTTCGTGCTCACCGCGTGCTGCATGCGGAATATTACTGAACACAGGGCCTCGTCGCGCAAAGTTCATGGTGATCAGTGCCCGCATTGGCTCGAGCACTGTGCGAATCATTGTCTCGAGATAGTCATTGCCAGACGCAGCGGCCACGGCCCGATGGAAGTCGAGGTCTGCGTTCACAGTGTCCAGCGTCGGTTCGCCTACATATTGCATTCGCAGGACCGCAGCCTGGATTGTTTTCAGCTTGTGGGGCGTCATGTGCGACGCCGCAAGCGCGGCAGCCTGGCTTTCCAGTACGGCCCGCACTTCGAACATGTTGCGGATCGTATTGTCCCCGTCCAGCAACGGCGCGTGCTCGCGCTGGGGTGAGGCTTGCGGTGATGGGGTCGTGGCCGAGACGAACACGCCAACGCCCTGGCGTGACTGGATCAGTCCCTGCGCTCGAAGCGTCGCGATCCCTTCGCGCACGACGTTCCTGCTGACGCCGAAGTTTTGCGCGAGAAACTGCTCCGTTGGCAAGCGGTCTCCGGGACGCAATCGGCCAGACGCAATCTCATCACTCAACGAACGAGCGATGTGTTCAGCCAGATGAGGTCGCCGCGCCACGGGTTGCACATTCATTTCGCTCATTCTTTTTCTTCCTTTCGCTTGTCTTCTTAATCTACATCAGAAGACTTGTTCTCGACAGTTAAAACTGCGTTTCACTTTCGTCATAAAAAATAAAAGCTAATAAAAACAATAGGTTGAATGGCATTTAGACCAAGGTCTAGCGGAAAGCAGCAGTTGTTCAGTTGAAGGACAACAGAACGTCATGTACGTTGTCCTCAAACCGGCACGGGCGAAATTCCAGAATCGCCGCGCCACCCATGCAACCTGCTTGAGGCGAAGTCCTATGAAAATTGCCAGCATCGAAACCATTCCGCTTCGGATTCCCTTCACTACGGGTGGTCCGTCGGCCGGTGGGGTTTGGGGCCCGAAAGACCTGCAAATGGTCGATTCCCTGTTGGTTAAAGTCACCACGGACGAGGGTATCGTCGGCTGGGGCGAAACCTTCGGCTTCACCGCGATACCCGCGGTGAAAGTCGTGATCGACACGATCCTCGCGCCTGAGCTGATTGGCAGTGATGTGACGCGGCGCGAAAAACTGCAGGGGGATCTGCAGAAGAAGTTTCACGTCTTCGGTCGCAGTGGCGCGTTCATCTATGGCCTGTCGGCAATTGACATCGCGTTGTGGGATATCGCCGGCAAAGCGGCTGGTAAACCGATCTACCAGTTGCTGGGTGGCAGCGAGGCCACGTCGTTGGCGGCCTATGCAAGCTTGATCCGCTATGCCGACTCTGAACTGATTCGGGTCAATGTTCAGCGTGCGGTCAACAGCGGTTTCCGTCATCTCAAGTTGCATGAGGTGAATGCAGATGTCATTCGCGCTGCATGCGAAGCCGCCGGCCCCGGTGTGGAAATCACCCTGGACGTCAACGCCCCGTGGTCGGTTCGCGAAGCGCTCGATATGACCGAGAAGCTGCGTCCTTTGAATCTGCGCTGGATCGAAGAGCCGGTGTGGCCGCCGGAAGACTATGCGGGTCTGGCGAGGGTGCGCCAACACGGCGGCATCCCGGTTGCAGCCGGTGAGAACGCTTCGACGCTGATGGACTTCCAGCATCTGCTTGAAGCCGGCGCGGTCGATTTCGTCCAGCCTAGCCCGGCCAAGATGGGCGGCATTACCGAACTGCAAAAAGTCTATGCGCTGGCCAATGCCCATGGCGTCACCGTGATGGTCCACGCCTTTTATGACGGCCCGGGCCTATTGGCCGCCGTGCATGGCAGTGCTGCTCTCGGCGGCGCGAAGTCCTTGGTCGAATGGCGCTACTTCGATCTCGAAGCGCAGCTCTATGGCGACGCCATCATTCCGCGTAACGGCCGCATCGACGTACCGCAAGGACCGGGGCTCGGAATCGAGCCGGACCAGGACGTCATTCGAGACTACCGCTTCAAACCTTAACCGCAACGGCCGCCTGGCCATTGCCGCGTTGATCGAGGCCGCCGTATCGGCCTCGATCAGCCACGACGACATTCTTGATAAAAATAAATACGAGGATTGAGCACATGTTAGACAGAATCGTAGGACCCATTTTGCCCGTCGCCTTTGTAATCGCGCTTGGCTACATCGCTGGCAAGCGCGGACGGCTTACCCATTCGGACAGCCTGCTGATCAGCCGGCTGGTACTCGGCTGGATCTTCCCGGCACTGCTGTTTGTCGGGATGGCGAGCACACCCCGTGAACAGCTCTTCGACTTCAAATTCGTCGCGGCTACCTTTATCGGCATCATGGGCATGTACACGATAGCGCTCGCGATCGGCTGGTTCACCACGCGTAATCTCAAGGTCGCAACGCTCAAGGGCTTCGTCAACGGTTACCCGGACGCGGCGTTCATGGGCATCCCGATCCTCGCAACGATGTACGGCGCCGGCAGTATTTATTCAGTACTGGTGCTGAACCTGGTCGCGAGCCTGGTGATGATCCCCCTGACAACCATGTTGCTCACCATTGCCGATGGAAAGGGCAGTGGCACCCAGGCGTTCGTGTCGAGCCTGTCGGGAGCGGTCCGCCGTCCGCTGATGTGGGCACCGGCCCTTGGCATTCTGATTTCGCTGCTGCAGGTCAAGCTGCCGCCGATTGCTGCGGAGTCGCTCAATCTTCTCGGCAAGGCAACGCCTGGCGTCTCCCTGCTGTGCCTGGGACTGATCATGTCGTCCGAGAAACTGAAAATGTCGGGTGAGGTGTGGGGCAACCTTGGGCTCAAGCTGCTCGTGCATCCGGTGTTGATGTTCGCCGCCACTGTGGTACTGGGCACTCATGGGCTTTACGCTCAACAGATGATCCTGCTTTGCGCGCTTCCGTCGGCGACTATTCCGGCGATGTTCGCAAACCAGACCGGTGCCTATCAGAGTGAAGCCGCGACCTCCATCCTGGTCAGTACGGTGCTGTCGATCGTGACGTTCTCTTTCGCGATCTACCTGATTGATGGAGGGCTTGCCGCAGCCTGACTGCTGATCGCTTCCAGGGTAGGGCGGTGCCCGCGCAGGGCCGCAATCGGCAACGGACAAAAACCATTGCGGACCGCTATCCTTGGCCCATGCTCATCGAACGGGTTCTCCCATGCTGGAAGTCCAGGGTGTCTTCAAAAGCTACGTCACCCCGCAAGGGCCATTGCCGGTGTTGCAGGGTGTCGACCTGACCCTCAAACCCGGCAGCAGCCTGGCGCTGATGGGCGAGTCGGGCAGTGGCAAGAGCACCTTGCTGCACCTGATCGCCGGGCTGGACAAGGTCGATCGCGGCAGCATCCGCAGCGGTGAGCATCGACTGGAACAGATGAACGAAGGGCAGCTGGCGAGCTGGCGCCGCTGCGAGATCGGCCTGGTGTTCCAGCAGTTCAACCTGATCGGCAGTTTGCGGGTGGAGGACAACCTGGCGTTTCAGGCGCGCCTTGCCGGCCGCCATGATCCGTGCTGGCAGGCGCATCTGGTGCAGCGCCTGGGCTTGGGCGATTTGCTGCGGCGCTACCCCGAACAACTCTCCGGCGGCCAGCAACAACGGGTCGCCTTGGGCCGAGCCCTGGCGTCGCGACCCAAGTTGCTGCTGGCCGACGAGCCCACCGGCAGCCTCGATGAAGCCACCAGCGACGAGGTGCTGAGGTTGCTGCTGGAGTTGCTCGACGACACGCCGACGACCCTGCTGATGGTCACTCACAGCCCCAGTGTGGCTGCGCGAATGGCCGAAAAGGTGGTGCTGCACGGCGGTCGACTGGCAGCCGTGGACGCCCGCTGAGATGCGCATTTTTCGCGAAACCCTGCGCGCGCTGCTCAGTCATTGGCGACAGCACCCGGTACAGTTTTTCAGCGTGCTGACCGGGCTGTGGCTGGCCACCAGTCTGCTGACCGGGGTGCAAGCGTTGAACAGCCAGGCGCGGGACAGCTATGCCCGGGCCAGTCAGCTGATCGGCGGTGAACCCCAGGCCAGCCTGAGTGCGCCCGGTGGCGGGACTTTCTCCCAGCAACTGTTTGTCGACCTGCGCCGCGCCGGGTGGCCGGTGTCGCCGGTGTTGCAGGGCCGGCTGACGCTCAAGGGCCATGAGGATCAGCGGCTGCAACTGATGGGCATCGAGCCCGTGTCGCTACCGGCCGGGTCCGAGGTGGCGGGGCAGGCTTTGGCCATCGAGCAGGTCGTCGAGTTTTTCACAGCGCCAGGCAGCACCTGGATTGCACCGCAGACCTTGCAAGGACTGGGGCTGAAGGAGGGGGAGCGGCCGCTGGCACTGAACGGCCGGGCCTTGCCGCCGCTGCTCGCTCAAGCGGACATGGCGCCGGGGGTGCTGCTGGTGGACATCGGTTTTGCCCAGCAGATTCTCGGTTTGCCGGATCAGTTGTCACGTCTGCTGCTGCCCGGGGATTTCTCCGCGACACTGCCCGAGCCGTTCAAGGGACAACTCCAACTCAAGACCCGCGGCGAAGAAAACAATCTGGCGCGCCTGACCGAGAGCTTTCACCTGAACCTGGATGCCTTGGGTTTTTTGTCGTTCGTGGTCGGCCTGTTTATCGTGCACGCCGCGATAGGGCTGGCGCTGGAACAGCGTCGCGGTTTACTGCGGACCCTGCGTGCCTGCGGGGTCAGCGCACGGATGCTTATTGCCTGTCTTGCCGTCGAACTGGGCGGTTTGGCCTTGATCGGCGGCGTGGCCGGGGTCGCAAGCGGTTACCTGTTGGCCAGCGTGTTGCTGCCGGATGTCGCCGCCAGCCTGCGCGGGTTGTACGGTGCCGAAGTGGCCGGGCAGTTGAGCCTGAGCCCGCTGTGGTGGCTCAGCGGCGTCGGCCTGAGCCTGTTCGGCGCCGCGCTCGCCGGCGCCAACAGTGTGTGGCGTGCAGCGCGCTTGCCGTTGCTGGCCCTGGCCGATCCGCAGGCCTGGCACCAGGCCCATGCGCGCTGGTTGCGCCGTCAGGGCTGGGTGGCGGCGCTGGCCTTGGGCATTGCGTTGCTGGCCTTGCTGCGCGGGGACAGCCTGGCCAGTGGTTTTGTGCTCATGGCCACGCTATTGCTGGGCGCCGCGTTGGCGCTGCCGGTGGTGCTCAATGCCGTGCTCAATGGCCTGGCCCACCGCAGTGCTTCGGTGCTCGGCCAGTGGTTCGTCGCCGATTGCCGCCAGCAGCTGCCGGCCTTGAGCCTGGCGCTGATGGCACTGCTGCTGGCCCTGGCGGCCAACATCGGTGCCGGCAGCATGACCGCCGGTTTTCGCCAGACCTTCAGCCACTGGCTGGAACAACGGCTGACTGCCGAGCTCTACCTCAATCCACAGAACCCGGCCCAGGCTCGGGAGATGCACGACTGGCTCAAGCAACAACCGCAGCTGACGGCGGTGTTGCCCAACTGGCAGGTTTCCATTCAATTGCAAGGCTGGCCGGCGGATGTCTTTGGCGTGATCGATCACCCGACCTATCGTCAGCACTGGCCGTTGCTGGAAGCCTTGGACGACAAGGCCTGGGATCGCCTGGCAGCGGACGACACGATGATGCTGAGCGAACAACTGGCGCGGCGCTTGAAGGTGACGCTCGGCGATCAGTTGACGATTGCCACGCCCAACGGTCCATGGTCGCCGCGCATCGTCGGCATCTACGCCGACTATGGCAATCCCAAGGGCCACCTGCTGGTCAACGTCGATCACTTGCTGCGCGCCTGGCCGCAACTGACGCCGAACCGCTTCAACCTGCGCATCGAGCCGGCATTGATAACGCCGTTCGTGACGGCGCTGCAAGCACGCTTCGCCCTGGAAGACAGCCGCATTGTCGACCAGGCCCGGCTCAAGGGCTGGTCGACGCAAGTGTTCGAGCGCACCTTCGCTGCCACCGCCGCGCTCAATAGCCTGACCCTTTGCGTAGCCGGCGTGGCGCTGTTCATCAGCCTGCTGACGCAAAGTCAGAGCCGTCTCGGGCAACTGGCGCCTTTGTGGGCGCTGGGCGTGACCCGCCGGCAACTGATGCTGCTCAACCTCGGGCAAACCTGGCTGCTGGCGCTGTTGACCCTGGTGCTGGCGTTGCCCTTGGGTATCGCGCTGGCCTGGTGCCTGGACGCGGTGATCAACGTCCAGGCGTTTGGCTGGCGCCTGCCGCTGCAGGTGTTTCCCCAGCAATTGCTGCAGTTGATGGGGCTGGCGTTGTTGGCGACTTTATTGGCGTCGGCGTGGCCGCTGTATTCGCTGTATCGCACGCAACCGGCGGACCTGCTGAGGACCTTTGCCCATGAGGATTAAGCTCGGGCTATGCCTGGCCGTCGCGTTGCTCGCTGGTTGCGATCAGCCGGCGCCGGTGGAGAAGGGGTTCGCCGGCCTTGGCAAACAAGCCGCCGCGTTTGCCGAGGTTGTGCCCGGCCGGGTGTTCAGCTTCCCGGCGGATCATGGCCCTCATGATGGTTTTCGCATCGAATGGTGGTACGTCACCGCCAACCTCAAGGATGATCAGGGCCGCGAGTTCGGCGTGCAATGGACACTTTTTCGCAGTGCCTTGAAGGCGGCGCCCGAGACGGCTGGCTGGGGCAGCCAGACGATATGGCTGGGCCACGCGGCGGTAACATCGGCCTCGGTGCATCACGCCGCCGAGCGTTATGCCCGGGGCGGCGTGGGACAGGCCGGCGTGAGCCTGACGCCGTTCAACGCGTGGATCGACGACTGGCGCTTCAGCACTCAGGCAACCGGTGCTGATCCCTTGGCCGATCTGCAGCTCAGCGCCCGCGACAAGGCGTTTAGCTACCAGCTGCGGCTGACCGCGAATCGACCGCTGGTGCTGCAGGGCGACAAGGGGTTCAGTCAGAAATCCGAACAGGGCCAGGCGTCCTATTACTACAGCCAGCCGTTTTTCCAGGCCAGCGGCACACTGGAGATCGACGGCCAGCGTTTTCAGGTCAGCGGCCCCGCCTGGCTTGACCGGGAATGGAGCAGTCAACCCCTGACCGCCAATCAGAGCGGTTGGGACTGGTTTTCCCTGCACCTGGCCGGCGGCGAGCAGGTGATGCTTTATCGCATGCGGCAAAAGGATGGCGAACCTTACCTGACGGGAACCTGGATCGACGCCCAGGGCCAGACGCAAATGCTCACCGCCGACGACATCCGCCTTACCCCGCAGGATACCGCCAAGGTGGCCGGGCGTTCGATGCCCGTGCGCTGGTCGATCCAGATCCCCGGCAAACACCTCGACATCGTCATCAGCGCCCTCAACCCCAATGCCTGGATGGATCTGCGCATCCCTTACTGGGAAGGTCCGGTGCGTTTGAGCGGCAGCCATGGCGGGCAGGGGTATCTGGAAATGACCGGTTATTAAAACCAAAGAATCGCAGCCTGCGGCAGCTCCCACAGGGTTCGACAATCAACCGGAACTCCGTGGGGTGTCCACCTCTCTACCGTACGAATGCCTCTGCTGGAGCCCGCCATGCGCGAAGACCTTACACCGCCCGACCTGGACGCATGGCAGCGCCTGTTCGAAGACGAGGCGTACTGGCAGCAGTCCCCCGACTCCTATTACATGGATTTGCAGCGTCTGGCGGACGATCTGCTGGGGCAGGGCGCCATCGATCTCGAACAATGGCAGGAACTCAAGGCCAGGGCGGAACAATCCCACAAGGACTCCCCGGCGATCAACGTGGCCCGGGAGCTCGATGATCCTGAAGCATGAGGAGGATGCCCATGAAACCCACACCCGATACGCAGCACCCCGACGAGCCTCGGCCGCCCGGAGAAACCGAGCGTGACAACGACGCCCTGCGCCCCACTGATCCGACCCGGCGCAAGGAAAGCGGCAAAGGTACGACCAGCGGCGAATCCACCGCTCAAGAAACTGCGAACACTCCCTGATCAGCGTCTATGCTCATCCCACACACGGCGTTGCGGCTTCGCTTGCGCGCCGTTTGTCATCATTTACCACAGGGAATGTTCTGCCTATGAAACTCAATGCACTGACCAAAGCCGTCGCCCTTGCCACCTTGCTGTCCGCCGCCAGTCTTAATGCCGTTGCAGACGACATTCCGTTGTCTGCCGTCGTGGAAGCTGACCAGATCAGCACCGAAGTCGTCTCGGTCGATGCCGCCAAACATCAAGTGGTGCTTAAAGGGCCGGAAGGTCGCCAGGTTCATGTGCAACTGACCGACAAGGCGAAAAACCTCGGCAACCTCAAGGCCGGCGACCAGGTCGACATCAAGGTCACCCGTTCCGTCGCGGCCTACCTCGACACCGATGTCGACAAAGGCTTGCCGGGCAGCTCGGAGCGTGTCGGTGAAGCCCGCAACGCACCCGGGAACGTCCCTGGCGGCGAAGCTTATCGTCAGGTGCAAGTCCAGCTGCAAATTACCGACATCGACCTGAAGACAAACCAGGTGTCCTTTAAAAACCCGCAGGGGCAAACCAAAACCATCACTGTCGAAGATCCGAAAGTTCAAGCCAAGCTCAAGGACCTTAAAGTCGGACAAAGCGTGTACGTGACATACACCGACATTCTGCAAGTGACCACCAAAGCCAAAAGTTGAGTGATCTCTCAATTGATTGTTCCTGTACAACTTTTGTATAGGAACAATCAACTACTTTGGTCGAACCAGTGAGTTTAAGTTGTTGGTTTTGAATGGTATTTAAGCCGACATCTAATAGGGTATGTATCAGCAAATTTCATGTTTAAGGCGCGGACATATCCGTAAACATCTATTAAAATACATCCCGTTCGCCCGGTGCCAGGGTTCTTTACCAGTGCAAGGATTGCCGAGGCCATTGCACTGGGCGAACTCTTCTACACGATGGATGACTGCACTTTCAATCGAATGAACGGCGCAGTTGTTATGTTCTGAAATATCCACCGGGCTTAAACTTGTAACTAACTGTTATCAGTTTGCCTGCAGCCCCGCGATGGAGTGACGACGACATGAAAATCCTGATGGTTCTAACGTCCCATGATCAATTGGGTAACACCGGCAAGAAAACCGGCTTTTGGCTGGAAGAATTCGCTGCACCCTATTACGCCTTCAAGGACGCTGGCGCTCAACTGACCCTGGCTTCGCCCAAGGGCGGCCAGCCACCGCTGGACCCCAAGAGCGACGAGCCGGATGCGCAAACCGAAGCCACGGAACGCTTTCGCCAGGACCCTTCGGCTCAGTCCGCACTGGCCTCTACCGTCGTACTGGGCACGGTGAAGGCGCAGGATTTTGACGCGATCTTCTATCCAGGCGGGCATGGTCCGCTCTGGGACCTGGCCGAAGACCGGCATTCGATTGCCCTCATCGAAGCCTTTTACAACGCCGGCAAACCGGTTGCGACGGTCTGCCATGCGCCGGGCGTATTGCGTCATGCCAAAGGCGCCGACGGCCAGCCACTGGTCAAGGGCAAGCAGGTCACGGGCTTTACCAACAGCGAAGAAGAAGCGGTGCAACTGACCGATGTCGTACCGTTCCTGGTGGAGGACGAACTCAAGGCCAAGGGCGGGATTTTTTCCAAGGGACCTGACTGGGCGAGCTACGTGCGAACCGACGGCCTGTTGCTGACGGGGCAGAATCCGGCGTCTTCACAGGCCACGGCTGAAGCTTTGTTGGCCAAGTTGAAATGATCACTTTGTAGGAGCCGGCTTGCCGGCGAACTCGTCTTCGAACAGTGCGTAAGTCTTGCGCACGCTTTCGCCGCGATGCGGCGACCCGACAAGCCGGCTCCTGCAGGGGAGGTGTTAATTAATTGCCCAATGCGGCAAGACACTGCTCGATCGAGCGCTGCTGCGTTTGTGCATACAACTGCAGTTCATCAATGGTCGAGCGCCCCAGGGCCTTTTCGAACGCCTGCTGGTTGGAGTGCTCGCCGTAGTGGGTTTGCGCGCCATCCCCCAGGTTTGACTGGAAGATCCCTGCCGCGCTGACCGGCAGGAAATCTTCGTACACCAGCGGTTCAACTCGCAGATACCCGCCACTGACCAGCTCTTCGAGGCTCAAGGTGTCCAGTTCATCGGCCGCCTGGCCTTTTTCCGTCACGAAGTAGCGAAAGAACGCCAGTTCCTGTTGGCGCATGCCCTCATGGGTGTCGGGAAATTCACTGAAGTGTTGCGCCATCAATTCGTTGTAGCGAGCGGCGTTGGCTTCGTTGGGGAAATCCTTGAGCTCGTCCCGTGCGGCATTGAGCAAACGGTCGTACAGCGCCCGGCCTTTGGGTGTCAGTGCAGCGCCGCGTTGTTCGATTTCACCGAAGCGGGCGCTGTGGCTGCCGCGGGTGTCGGCTTGATCGGTGAAAGCGACCGGTTCGTCGAGTGCCTTGAAACTGGTCTGGCGCAGCAGGATAGGGCACTGGCGGCGCGGCGGACCTTCGATTACCGCTTTAGGGGTGATGCCGTGCGCCGGCATTTGCGCCTGCACGATGTCGATGTCTAGGGTGCGCGGTGTCAGGTGATTGATGTGCGGTCCCTTGAACGCCACCACATCGGCAATCAGGCGATGCTGGGCGCTGAGTTTCTGATATTGCTCGGCGGTGACCGTGGCGCTGTGGTGCCAGCGGAAGGTTTCCAGCGACTGTTCAACGAACTCGTCGGCCTCTTTTTCGGTGAGGCCTCCTTGGGTTTCGGCGCGATCGATCAGCCTGAGGGCGGCGGGGGTGAAGATCGAACGCTTGTCCAGCACCGACTGGGCAAAGGCCCGCAGCTCCAGGTCTTCGATCAGTTCCAGGCGCAACAGCGAGGTGAACACCCGGAACGGGCTGACCTGCAACGACGCCTCATGCACGGCACGGAAGGCGGTGGAATGCACCGGCACGCCGGCCGGGGTCAGGTCGTAATATCCCACCGGCTGCATGCCCATTACCGCGAACAGGCGGGCGAGGGTGGCCAGTTCAGCGGCGGTGCCGACCCGGATGGCACCATGGCGCTCAAGGTCCAGGCGCTCGATTTCACCGGTGTTGTTCAACTGTCGGGCCACTTGTGGGTCGCTGTCCAGCACGTGGCGATTGGTCTGTTCCACCAGTTCCATCAGCGCGCCGTACAGCGGCACTTCTTCGCGGTACATGTCGGACATCGCTTTGGAGAAGCGTTGGCGGATCAGGTCGGGGCTGACGAAGCTGGGGTGGCTCATGAATGACATTCCTGGCGCGTGGACGTGAAGGATGGAAGAAAAGATCGCAGCCTTCAGCGACGCCGGCAAACGAAGTTTCTGACGGACTTCATTCTACAAAGGACTGCCAGTTCAGTGCAGTCGTTGATCCTGCGGGCTCTCTGAGCGCAGCGATGCCAAAAACTCCCGATACAGGTGCGCCGAGCCGGCAGGAGATTCAACCATCGGCATGTGCCCGATGCCTTCCCATATTTCCACCCGCAAATCCGCCAGGCCTTTGCTCCAGATGGCCACGCTGCTGACATCGATCAAGCGATCCTTGCGCCCCCACAGCAACAGCGCTGGTGCCTTGATCGCCGGCAGTTTCGGTTCCATGGGCGGGCTGGCGCGAAAATCGCGGAAGATTTCTTCCAGTTCGTCACGCGACTGTTGATAGCGATGGGCGATAGCGTCCAGCACCACCCGCGGTACCCACGGTGGTTCGGCCATGGTCATGCCATAGAAGTATTTGAATTCTTCCCGGGAGTGAATCAGGAACGGGTTGTGCCCCTTGGCCAGATGCCGCTCCAGGTCACTGGGTTCCGGTTCGGTCACCCCGGCAGGGTCGAACAGGGCGAGCGAGGCAATGCGCTCCGGATAGTGGGCTGCCAACCAGGCGGCGATGTAGCCACCCATCGAGTTGCCGATGACATGGACCTTGTCGACCCCGCAAACATCGAGCAATTGGATCATTCGCTTGGCTTGCAATGGTATGTCATAGCCGCCGCCCGCCTTGAAGCCGGTTTCGCCGTGCCCGGCGATGTCGGGAATGATCACCCGGTAATTGCCGACAAAGTGCCGGGCAAATCGCAGCCACAGGTTCTTGTCGGCACTGAAGCCGTGCAGCATCAATACATTGCTGGACGCCTCATACGGCCCGCCTTGCCAGGTCGAGACGGTCATTTCGGCGATGGGCACGACGATCTTGTGCAGCTTGTACAACCTGGCCTCGACGGCCACGCTCAAGTCATACAGCCAGTAACCGATCGCCGGGTAGCTCAACCAGCTCCAGGCGGCGAAAACCGCGATAGCAACAACCAGTAAAAGCATCAGGCGTCTTCCTTCTATCTGATCAGGACACTATGTGATCAGCCGGTTTCAGGGTTCGGGTCAAACGGTGAAAGCTGAAACTGAACCCTGGAAACATGGCAATCACATGACCGCTCTTGCTTTGATACCAACTGTGGCAGCCTCCGGACTTCCACACCGTACGCTGCATTTCTCTATGTATCATTTCAGTGTAGGTACGTTCTGCCTCGGGGCGTACTTCGATGCTGCGCAAACCGCATGCTTTTAACGTGCGAATGCAATCGAGGATGTAGTTCATCTGCGATTCGATGATGAACAGCGCCGAAGTATGGCCAATACCGGTGTTCGGCCCGGTGACGATAAACAGGTTGGGAAAGGCCGGCAGACTGGTGCCGAGGTAGGCCCTTGGGTACTGCACCCAGATGTCTGAGAGGCGTATGCGGTTTTTACCGCTGACGGGGTAGGAAATGACCCCGTCGGTGGCGTCGTAACCGGTGGACCAGACGATCAGGTCCAGGTCGATGTGCTGGCCGTCCTGCATGACGATGCCGGTTTCATCGATGGCGGCGATGCCCTGTTCGCGGCTGTGCAATGTCACGTTAGGGCGACCCAGCGCGGGGTAAAGGGTGCTCGACAGAATCACCCGTTTACAGCCGATGGTGTAGTCCGGTGTCAGTTTGCGCCGCAGTTCGGCGTCCGGCACCTGGCGCTTGAGGAAGCGCAGGGCTTGGTATTGCACCATTCGGATGGCCGGTTTCGAGTATTTGAAGGCAATCACCCGGGTTTCAAATTGCCAGTAGATCATCCAGCGCAGCAGCTTGTAGGCCGGCTTGATTCCCAGCAACCAACGCTGGAAACGGCCGAAGGTGCGGTCAGCCCGAGGCAGCACCCAATGCGGCGTGCGCTGGAATACATGCAGGTGCTCGACGTCCGGGGCGATTGCCGGAATCACCTGGGCAGCACTGGCGCCACTGCCGACGATGGCGACACGCTTGTGCCGGTAATCGTAGGAATGATCCCAATTGTTGGTGTGAAAGGTTTTGCCTCCAAAACGCTCCTGCCCTTCGAAGTGCGGGACCACCGGTTGGCTCAAGGGCCCGGTGGCATTGATCAGGAATTGCGCATGAAAGGTGCCCTTGGCGGTGTGCACCGCCCAGTGTTTTTGCACGTCGTCCCACTCGACGCGCTCGACATTGGCCTGCAGTTCCACCTTCTCCAGCAGGCCGAAGTGCTCCACCACGTAACGGGTATAGCGGTGCAGTTCAGCCTGTTCGGCGAACATCTGTGTCCAGCGGTAGGGGGCGAACGACAGCGAATAGAGCGGCGAGGGCACGTCGACCGCGGCGCCCGGGTAGGTGTTCTGGCACCAGGTGCCGCCGAAGAAATCCCGCCGTTCCAGCAGGCGAAAGTCGGTGATGCCGGCCTTGAGCAAATTGACCGCCGCGCACTGGCCGCCGAAACCGCTGCCGATGATCAGCACTTGAAAGGTCTGCATGGGCCTCCTGTTCAACATCGAGAATCAACCCTTACCTTCATGTATAGCCGTTTCTGCAGGCGTAACGATTTTGCTGGCGACGGGAGCTCGATCCGTCAGGCGGTGATGGCTATTTGATCTTGCCCTGTTAGACTTCGGGCACACTTGCAATCCCGGTGTGAACAGGTTTCGTTCTGTGGTGCAGAGGTCCCAATGGGAAAGAAGGGAGGAAAAGGACTTTCACTGGCCAGGAGGCTCTACACATCGCGCGTCCTCGGCCTGGTGTTGGGGTTGATATGCGTGGGTGTGGCGATGTACCCGCTGGACCCGGCACCCTGGGTATGGGGGCTCATGCTGTTCAACGGCCTGCTTTGGCCGCACCTGGCCTACCTGTGGGCGCGGCGCGCCAAGGCCGCTTATCACGCCGAACACCGCAACCTGTTGATCGACGCGTTCATGGGCGGCTTCTGGGTCGCCGCGATGCAATTCAATCCGCTGCCCAGTGCAACGACCATTTCCATGATGGCAATGAACAACGTGGCCATCGGCGGACTGCGCTTTCTACTGGCGGGTACGGTCGCGCAGGTCCTCGGGATCGGCGTCGGCTGGTTGATCTTCACGCCGCTGTTCATCCCTGAAACAACCCAACTGCAGCTCTACGCCTGTTTGCCCCTGATGTGCTTTTACCCGCTGGCGCTGGGCTTGATCTGTTTTCGCCAGGCGCATACCCTCGGCCAGCAAAAGCGCGAGCTGTTGGCCCTGAGCCGTACCGACAGCCTGACCGGCCTGCTCAATCACGGCGCCTGGAAGGATCAGCTGGAAGTCGAGTTCCAGCGCTGCCAACGCCAGCATCATGGCGGGGCCATCGCGCTGATCGACATTGACCACTTCAAAAGCATCAATGACACCTACGGCCATGTGGCCGGTGACATCGTGCTGCGCCAATTGAGCAAGATGCTCAAGCAGAACCTGCGGGCCACCGACGTGGCCGGGCGTTATGGTGGCGACGAGTTCTGCGTGATCCTTCCCGACCTGCCCCTGGGCAGCGCCGCCGCGGCCATGGACGCCCTGCGTGACCGCTTCGCAACCTTGGGCTACGAACAGAATCCGGCCCTGAAAGTCAGCCTGAGCATCGGCCTGGCGGCCTTCAACGCCCGCCACAGCGATGCGACCCTGTGGCTCAACGACGCTGACCAGGCGCTGTACGAGGCCAAGACCACGGGGCGCAATCGGGTTATCTGCTGCAGCAATGACCGGCCTCATCGCCCATCTCTCGCGGCCGTACCCGATCAACTGTAGGAGCTGGCTTGCCAGCGAAGACGGCCTGATAGCCAATCCATTTCCCACGGCCGTACCCGATCCGCTGTAGGAGCTGGCTTGCCAGCGAAGGCGACCTCACAGGCGACGAATATCTTTCCGGTGTACATATCCATTCCTGCGGTAACAGCCACCAATGGTTTCGCCCTTACGGCGAGTCACTTGGAAAAACGGAACGCCGGCCAGCCCCACGTAACCATGGGCTCTTGCCCCTGGTGTTCGGTGCCTCGCCTAGGCTCGGCAATCAAGATCAAAAGCCAGAGCCAGCTCAAAACCACTCGCTACTCACCCACGACGAGTTCCCACGTAAGAGCGTCGCAGCGATCAATACATGGCGCACAACTTTCCAAGACGTTTCCTACAACGTACCCTGTTGCCGCGTTTCGGCATCGACTCCTATAGTTCGGGTTCGCGGAAAACTCCGCGACCGACCTTGGCCGGTCGGAATCTGAAACGTAACAGCGCTGCATGTTTATGGCGGCTGTGCGCGGGACATCTTCGGGTGTGCCGGTCTTTCAGGTACCGGTCGGCCAACCCGCACACGGCTGCCACCTTCATTTCGCTTGGCCGCGAATGGTGGTAGCTCAACCTGAAGTTACTCGTATGTTTGACCAAGTCATGCCCCGTTACCTCCCCATCGACACCTACGACGCCGTTAACCCGGTGCTCTTCATCAATACCCACAAAGAACTCAGCGACATGGCGGCCTGCGCCATGCACCGTTTTACCGTAGTGCGCGACCTGGCGGACACCCTGTCCAGCCTCAATCTCAAAGATATTTCCGATTATGATCTGACGCGGGTGACCCGTGCCGTGCATCTGCTCATGCGCGAAGGTTGCGCCATGCTGGATGTGATTCAGGCGAGGGCGTTGCAGCGGGAGGAGGGGTTCAAGACTACGGTCTGACGGAAAACGCAACGGCCAAAGATCGCAGCCTGCGGCAGCTACAGGATAGGGTGGTCCCGATGTAGCTGCCGCAGGCTGCGATCTTTCAGCGTCGGCGTTTACTCCTTAACGTGCATGAACTCTTCCGCCCAACGGATATATTCCTCCGGCTGGGTGTAGGTATGCGTCAGTTCGGTCGCGCTCAGGTCCGATGCCTGGGTGAATATCTGGCGTTGTTCGCGCAGGCTGTCGTACGTTGCCTTGATCGCGGCGAAGTAGGCGCCGTGGCCGTCGATGACGACGCGCACGCCCAGTTCGGCCAGGCGTTTGTCGTCACGCAACAACGGATTGCCGTAGGTCACCAGCATCAGTGGCACGCTCAGGTGCTCGGCGATTTGTTCGAGGTGGTCGAAATCCTTCACCCCAACCATGCAGATGCCGTCCGCACCGGCGGCCTGGTATTGCTTGGTGCGGCTGATGATCTCTTGGACCGGCAGGATGCCTGCGTGGGTCCGGGCGATGATCGCCATTTCCTTGTCGCAGCGGGCTTCCAGTGCCGCGCGAATCTTGCCGACTCCTTCGGCGACCGTGATCAGGTCGGTGGACTTGCGGCCAAATTGGGCCGGCAGCAAGGTGTCTTCGATGGTCAGGGCGGCCACACCGGCTCGTTCCAGTTCGACGATGGTGCGCATGACGTTGAGCGCGTTGCCGTAGCCGTGGTCGGCGTCGGCGATCACCGGCAATTGGGCGACGCGGCCGATGCGAGTGGCCTGTTCGGCAAACTCGCTGAGGGTGATCAAGGCAAAGTCAGGGGCACCCAGTACTTGCAAGGACGCGACCGAGCCACCGAGGATCCCCACTTCGAAACCCAGGTCCGCGGCGATGCGTGCCGACATCGGGTCGAACACCGACGCGGTGTGATAGCAGGTGTTTGACGCGAACAGTTGACGAAAATTGCGGCGCAAATCTTGATGAGAAAGCCTGGACATATGAGTTCCACCAATGGAAATGGAAGGGCTTGAGCAAAAGTGTCAACGCCGAAGAAGTGAAAGGCTATCACGGGGGCAAGTCTTGAATGATGACGAATTTAGCGCTTTTACGGCCAAAGGCGTCGATCTTGAGGCGAGGCAGGGTTCGTTCAGGCGGTCACGGCATGCCACTGTCGATTGGGCAGCGGCACCGCACGCACCGAGTCGCCGGGTTGCAGCTGCAGGCGTTTGGCGGTGAGACGGTCCACCAGCAGGCTGTTGCCCGTCAGGCGCGCCGGGGCGGCGGTGATGCGACAGTTTTCCAGGCGGCGATTGTGGATCAGCCAGATCGGTGCCTGGTCGTCCGGGGTGTCGATGACCAATGACAGATGTTGACTGTCGCGCACGGTTCGAATGGTCGAAAGCGGCGCTTCGATGACCGGGCCTGCGTCGAAGATGTCGATGTAGCCCTGATGAGAGAATCCTTCAGCCGTAAGGATTCTCAGTGCCGGCTCGGCATCGGGGTGCGGCTTGCCGATCACGGCCTGGGCCTGTTCGGTGAGCAGGCAGGCGTAGAGCGGTTGCCGTGGCATCAGCTCGGCGATGAACGCTTTGTTGCCCAGCCCCGACAAATGATCGGCATGACTGAAATCCATCTTGAAAAAGTGCCGGCCCACGCTGTCCCAGAACGGTGAGCAACCTTTTTCGTCGGCACTGCCGCGCAGCTCGGCGATCAGTTTCTCACCGAACAGGTGCGGGAACTCCGCCGCCAGCAACAAGCGACCCAGCGAGAGCAGGCGGCCGTTACTGCCCCGGCGTTGATCGGGACGCAGGAACAGCGAGCAGAGTTCCGATTGACCGGTCATTTCATTGTTGAGGAACAGGGTCGGGATTTGTCGCGAAATACCCAGGTTGGGTGAAGCATTGACCGTCAGCCCGACCCGATAGTTGTACCAGGGCTCGCGCAGGCCGATCGCTGCGCTGATGGCGCTGACGCCGAGCACTTGCTGGTCGTCGTCTTCAAGGACAAACAGGTAATCGGCATCGGCGCGTTCGACCTGTTCGGCAAAGGTTCTTTTGACCCAGCGCAAGCGGTGGGTCAGGCGCTCTTCATCGACCAGCGGTGTCAGGCCGCGACCGGCCAGGCGTGCCAGCGCCAGCAAGGCGGGCAGGTCGGTCACCTGGACCGGGCGCAGAATCATGCTGGCGCGCCTTGTGTGCGGCCGTTCGGGCGTTGTCGACACTGGCGTGTTCTGCTCACAGGGCGATCAGCCGGATGCTGCTGCCTTCGGTGACCTGCAGCGCCTGGCACATCTCGCCGTCCAGCCCCAGCGGTTGACCTGCGCGGTAGTCGAGATCGGCGACGATGGCGCGAAAGTGCCCAAGCGAATCATTGCTGACCAGGTAGCGGCCGCGGGCATCGATGGACGAAACGGCCAACACCTGGGCGGTCTGGCTCTGCGCGATGGAACGAATGTCGCCGGTGCGTGCCTGCAGCGTCGGGCCGCCATCGAACAGGTCGACATAACCGTTGGTTTCGAATCCTTCGCGCTCAAGGATATCGAAAGCTTCCTGGCCGTCGGGGTGGATGCGCCCGATGCAGTCTTGCGCGGCCTGGGGCAGCATCGGCACGTAGATCGGGTATTGCGGCATCAGGTGGGCGAGGAACGTCCGGCTTTCCAGGCCGCAGAGCCGCTCGGCCTCAACGTAGGATAGGTCGAAGAAGTGCTTGCCCACAGCGTCCCAGAAGGGTGAGTGGCCGTTATCGGTGCTGTAGCCGACGATTTCGCTGATCACCGCGTCGGCAAAGCGTTGCGCATGGGCGGCAATGAACAGCAGGCGCGCACGCGACAACAATTCTGAGTGCGGCGTGCGCACCCGCGCCGAATCGATATGGAAGCCGCGTAGCAAGGTGTGCCCGTTGAGGTCATGGCACAGCGACAGTGCAGGCACGCCGTGCTCGATGTTCAGCTCGCGCGAGGCACTGGTGAAAGGGCGGTTGCGCAGGCTGTAGAAAGGTTCGCTGAAACCGGCCGTGGCGACGATTTCCGAGCAGCCCAAAAGGCGCCGGTCTGCCTGGTCTTCCAGGACGAAAAAGTAATTCTGCGGGCCGGGACTCTCGACGTTCTGTTGCAGTGACATGCAGGCGTCGAGAATCCTGTCGCGCAAGCGTGCGCTGTCATCGGGTAAGGACGTGACGCCCACCAGGCTTTCGCGGGCCAATCGCTGCAACTGGGGCAGGTCGGTTAGTTGCACGGTGCGCAAGACCAGCATGGGTGCACTCCTGTATCAAAGGGCTCGGTGACCGGCCTTCGCATGAGGGCATCCCGGCTCCTGCTGGATGAGGTGTATCGTTAATCCGTTGAAAACAGTATTTCTATAAGGCGCACTACATGTCTAGTTAATTTTGACGGGACATTCCCCCGGTCGAGCAGGCAGGAAAAGGCTGTCAGCGGCAGATGAAGGGGATGTTGAATAATCGTGTAGGGCACCGCCCTCGGAGCGCGATTGAATCGTTGAAATTTCACCCCCTGAGGATCTTTCTTACGGCACAATTGGGCAATGACTGACGGTCAGGTGCCGATTTTCCTTTCTATCCATAGAGTGATTTTTTTCGTGCAGGCGACCCGTTTGACCCTGATCTGCCACGCTCGAACCCTTGCACAGAAACTGGCGCGCTTTCCTGCGGACGAACCCCTGGAGATGGACTGGCAAGCGGCGCGGGGTTCCCGAGGCGCTCGCTTCAAGGAGGCCTCGCGCGTGTTGTGCGGTCCGGAGTTGCGCACCCGACAGACTGCGGAGCTTTTCGGCAAGCGCCTGGAAATTGTCATGGCCCTGCGCGATTGCGACTTTGGCGATTGGCGTGGCGTACGAATCAACGAGTTACAGAAAAACCAGCCCGATTCACTGCAGGCCTGGCTCGCCGACCCGCGCTCGGCGCCCCACGGCGGCGAGTCGGTGGCGCAACTCGGCGAGCGAGTCGCCGCCTGGATGAAAACCCTGGAAACGTTGCCCGGCCATGTGGTTGCCGTGACCCATCCATTCGTCATGCGTGGCGCATTGATGCAGGTACTGAAGGGGTCGGCATTCAACCTGATCGATGTCGAGCCGCTGTCGATGATAGAACTGCAGTTTCATGGTTGCTGGCGGCTGCGGCTGCCCGGCAGCGATAACGAGGGGATGTCATGATGAAAAAACTATTGGTCATCGGCATCGGCGCCGGCAACCCCGACTACATTACCCTGCAGGCCGTGAAGGCGCTGAACCGGGTCGATGTGTTTTTCATCATGGACAAGGGCCAGGACAAGGACAAGCTGATTGACCTGCGCCGCGAACTCTGCGAACGCCACATCACCGATCCGCACTACCGCTTTGTCGAGGCCCAATGCCCGGAGCGCGAGCGCGGCGAGGTGGACTACAAGACCAGCGTCGATGCGTTGAACCTGGTCAAGCAGCAAACCTTCGAGCGCCTGATCAACGAGGAACTGGCGCCCGACCAGTGCGGCGGTTTCCTGGTGTGGGGCGACCCGGCGTTGTATGACAGCACCATACGCATCCTGCAGGCGATCCTGGCTTCGGGCCGCTGTGCTTTCGAGTTCGAGGTGATTCCCGGCATCACCAGCGTCCAGGCGCTGGCCGCGCAGCACAAAGTGCCCCTCAATCAAATCGGCCGCTCGGTGGAGATCACCACCGGCCGGCGCCTGGCAGCGGGGCAGGTGGGCGATGCCGACAGTCTGGTGGTGATGCTCGATGCCCAGGATGCCTACCATCATGTGGCCGATCAGCAGACGCAGATCTACTGGGGCGCCTACCTGGGCACCCCGGATGAAATCCTCATCAGCGGCAAACTCGAGGACGTGGCGCAGCAGATCGAGCGGGTGCGCAAGGCGGCCCGGCAGGCCAATGGCTGGATCATGGACACTTATCTATTGCGCAAGCCCTGAAGCACGCGCTCGCCCAAACCGTTCCCTGTACACCGACGGTGGCACGCCGACCACGTTGCGAAACGCCACGCGAAAGCTTTCCACCGAACGATAACCACAGTGCTGGGCGATCTGCTCGGTGTGCTGGTCGGTGCTTTCCAGCAATTCCCGGGCGCGCCCCAGGCGTTCTTGCTGCAACCAGGTCTTGGGCGACTGGCCGCTGGCTTCGGTGAAACGGCGCAGGAAGGTGCGCTCGCTCATGGCGGCTTTGCTGGCCAGGTCGCGTACCTCCAGCGGTTCGTGCAATCGCTCCCGTGCCCACTGCATGACGCGCGAAAGATCGCTGCGCGGCGCAGGGCTGACCGGCGTCGGAATGAACTGCGCCTGGCCCCCGGTGCGTTGCGGTGACATCACCAGGCGCCGCGCGACTGAGTTGGCCACCTGGGTGCCAAAATCCCGCGTCACCAGGTGCAGGCAGGCGTCGATGCCCGCAGCGCTTCCGGCCGAGGTGATCAATTGTCCGGAATCGACGTAGAGCACGTCCGGGTCCACCAGGATGTTCGGATAGCGTTCGGCCAGTTCCGCGGTGTAGCGCCAATGCGTGGTGGCGCTGCGACCGTCGAGCAAACCGGTAGCGGCCAGCACGAACACCCCCGAGCAGATCGACAGCAACCGCGCACCCCGCGCATGGGCGTGGCGCAGGGCAGTCAGCAGCGCCTCAGGTACCGCTGCCTGACGGTCGCGCCAGCCGGGAATGATGACGGTCCGTGCCTGTTCCAGCAGCTCCAGGCCGCCATCGGCCAATACCTGAATACCGCCCATGGCGCGCATCGGCCCTTGATCGACGGCCGCGATTCGATGGCTGTACCAAGGGAAATCGAACTCTGGCCGTGCCAGGCCAAAAATTTCCACGGCGATGCCGAATTCGAAAGTACACAGGCCGTCGTAGGCCAGGATCACGACCAGTCCTGGAGAAGCATGCATTTGGCGGAAAGTTCCCGGTGAGTGTCTTGTGCGCCACTTTAGCCGTAGAAGGCGGACAGATAAAGTCTGTTCACACCGACCGACATCCCGGAGCACTGCCCATGACCAGCCTCGTCCGCGAAATTCCCGCCGCCCCTTCGGCCATTGCCTTGATGCATTTCAGCAACCGCCTGACATTCGAAACCGACTGTTCTGACGTTTACGCCAGCCAGCAGGCCGGCGAAGTCGATTTCATTCTGGTGGATGTGCGGGGGCCGTTGGCGTTCGACCGCGGGCATGTGCCGGGTGCGATCAACATTCCCGGGCGACTTCTTACCGCCGAAGGTTTGCGTGCCTACGCGAAAACCAGCCTGTTCGTGGTCTATTGCGCAGGCCCCCACTGCAATGGGGCGAACAAGGCGGCGGTGAAGCTGGCGGCGCTGGGGTACCCGGTTAAGGAAATGATTGGCGGTGTGACCGGATGGCTGGATGAAGGGTTCGAGTTGAGTGCGGCGGGCGCCGCTATCGGCTGCGCCTGCTGAACCTGCCTGTACTCGATCTACCGTAGGAGCTGGCTTGCCAGCGAAGGCGGCCGAAAGACCAGCCCAATGCCCAAGGAGGCCTTCGCCGGCAAACCGGCTCCTTTCCATAACTATTTGTCGCTTCATACTAATTTACCCTGTGAAAGCCGCTCTAGACTGCCGGCCACTTCGGTCCCACCGCCACAAGCTAGCGACCGAAAGCTGCCAATAAAAGTCTCCGCACACAGGAGTTATAAATGAAGAAGCTAGTGATGTTCGGTGCCCTGGCACTGTCGATGTTGTCCCTCACCGCCGTGGCCGCGGATACCAAGCCAATTCGCATCGGTATCGAAGCCGGTTACCCACCATTCTCGATGAAAACCCCCGACGGCAAGCTCACCGGCTTCGACGTGGACATCGGCGACGCCCTGTGCGAGCAGATGCAGGTCAAGTGCACCTGGGTCGAGCAAGAGTTCGACGGCCTGATTCCGGCACTGAAGGTCAAGAAGATCGACGCCATCCTGTCGTCCATGACCATCACCGACGATCGCAAGAAAAACGTCGATTTCACCATCAAGTACTACCACACCCCGGCACGTTTCGTGATGAAGGAAGGTTCCGACGTCAAGGACCCGTTGACCGAACTCAAGGGCAAGAAAGTCGGTGTACTGCGCGCCAGTACCCATGATCGTTTTGCCACCGAAGTGCTGCAACCGGCAGGGATTGTCCTGGTGCGCTACGGTTCCCAGCAGGAAGCCAACCTGGACATGGTGTCCGGCCGCGTTGATGCGCTGCTGGCCGACTCGGTCAACCTGGACGACGGTTTCCTGAAGACCGACGCCGGCAAGGGTTTTGCTTTCGTGGGGCCTGAGTACAACGATCCGAAATACTTCGGCGGTGGTGCAGGCATTGCCGTGCGCAAGGGCGATACCGCCCTGGCCGAGCAGTTCAACAAAGCCATTACCGATATCCGCGCCAACGGCAAGTACAAGCAAGTGCAGGACAAGTACTTCAAGTTTGACGTCTACGGCGAGTAATCGAGCCGTTAAAAAATGGCCCCGTTAACGCGGCGGCCATTTTTTTCGCCCATGATTTATCCTGCCCAACCCATTTCCCCACCGTTGGAGAATCGGAGTCTTCCCATGCAACGCATCGACCATTTGCTGCCCTGGAGCCACCTGGGAACCGAGCGCACCCTCAGCGTATTCCGTTATGGCGCGGGCACTCGCAAGGTCTACATCCAGGCCAGCCTGCACGCCGATGAACTGCCGGGCATGCGCACCGCCTGGGAGCTCAAGCAGCGCCTGGCCGAACTGGAAAGCCAGGGCCAATTGCAAGGCGTGATCGAACTGGTGCCGGTGGCCAACCCCATCGGTCTTGACCAGCACCTGCAGGGCAGCCACATGGGTCGCTTCGAACTGGGCAGCGGCAAGAACTTCAACCGCTCGTTCGTCGAACTGAGCGCCCCGGTGGCGCAAAAGGTGGGTGATCGCCTGGGCAGCGATACCGAGGCCAACATCGCCCTGATTCGCCAGGCCATGGGCCAGGTGCTCGACGACCTGCCGGCCCCGGCGTCGCAACTGGAAGCGCTGCACCGCCTGTTACTGCGTCACGCCTGCGACGCCGACATCAGCCTCGACCTGCATTGCGATTTCGACGCGGCGATTCACCTCTACGCCTTGCCGCAACACTGGCCGCAATGGCAATCGCTGGCGGCGCGCCTGAAAGCCGGGGTGGCGTTGCTGTGCGAGGATTCCGGTGGCAGTTCGTTCGACGAGTCCTGCTCTTCACCCTGGTTACGCCTGGCCAGGGCTTTCCCCGAAGCCGCCATTCCTCCGGCCAACCTGGCGACCACGCTGGAGCTTGGCAGCATGGGCGACACCCGGGTCGATCAGGCCCAGGCCAATTGCGAGGCGATCCTGGGCTTTCTCGCCGAACAGGGTTTCATCAAGGGCACCTGGCCGGCGGCACCGGGCGAGTGCTGCGAGGGCATGCCGTTCGAAGGCACCCAATACCTGTTCGCGCCGCATCACGGCGTGGTCAGTTTCCTGCGCGAGGCCGGTGAATGGGTGGAGCAGGGCGATCCACTGTTCGAAGTGGTCGACCCATTGAACGACAAGGTCACCACCGTGCGCGCGGGCACAAGTGGCGTGCTGTTTGCGATTGATCGCGGGCGCTATACGCAACCGGGCACTTGGCAGGCGAAAGTGGCCGGGCGCGAGCCGATTCGGGTTGGGAAGTTGATCAATGATTGAGGGGGGAGGGTCATTCCACGCCGCGTGATCGGTGGATGCCTAATGTGATGAGGTAGCGCTCCTCTGTGGGGCGCTTGTCGTACTTGAAGCGATTGACCACCAGCATCAGTTGGTACTTGTCACCTGCTCGCCAGTAAGCCGTCCCGCCTTTTTTTGCATCGCGCAATTGGGCCCGCCATTGCGGGGTGTCGGCGAACGAAGGGAAGTCATTGACCCGGATGGGTACCCAGCCAGCGTTGCGCCATTGCTCCTGCAGATCCAGTACGACCTTGAGGGTGTCGTCGAGCAATAGTGGTTCGATTTGTGGGGACATGTTGACACCGTTGATTGACTCATCACGATTGAACGTAACCGTAAAGTAGCGTGCCAGTGGAGTTATGAACCCATATTGAGGATCGATGAAACGAAGACGGGCATCCGACTTGGGCAAGCGCCCCCAAAAGTGCCCGGCGATGGCTGGATCAATGGCCGCACTGGAGCGACGGCGCATATCCTCCCAAGGCTCGCCAATCAACAGGGCAATTTCCGGCTCATCTGATAGGGCCTCAATCGCTGCCAATGTCAGGAGGGCCGCGACCGCCAGTGCCAACGCACCACGACGCCAGCCCACGCGTTGCAGCAGGCTCATCGCACGCCTCCACCCCAGGCGATATCCCGAATCGATTGCTCAATCAGCTCGCGCTGGTTGCTGCGTAGTAGATCATCAAACTGCTCTGCGGCTCTAAGTACGAAGGGCATGCACTGATTGATATCGGCCAGGTTGGCACTGAGGCTGTCGCTGAAACCAATGGTGCGTCCGTCGTCGATGCGGCGGCACTGACTGACCAACGTCAGTTCGATGGCTTCAGCGGCGCCAGACGGGATACCGCTCAGGTAGGAAAGATGATTGCTGTACAGCAATGAGCTGAATCGCCAGTCGTTGTACATCGCTGGTTGTAGAATATTCCGCTGCTCGTGCCAGGCCAGGTGTTCAACGCTCTCGGCGATGTTACCTGCCTCAATCGCCTCGAAGGCCAGGAGGATTTCATCATGGTCAATTCCGAATTTTAGTGTTTCCTCTCCGACCGGCCATAGCATGGTCGAGGAAGCAAAAACCGACATGGTGCGCTTCTTCATGTACTACAACCGCACCAGGCTCCACAGCTACAACAACTACCTGTCGCCAATAGCTATGGAGCAAAAAGCGGCATAAACACCGTAATCGGTGTCCGGGATTACTTGACCAGTTCAACCCACCTGTTTCGAGGCGAAAGCCGCAAGACCTGCCCACTGGAATCGCGAATCGAGGCGCCACAGCTGCGTGTAGGCGGCATTGATTGCCTTGTTGCGCGCCTTCGGGTCGGCAATCAGTTTGCCGCCCGGCGCCACGACGTTTTCGACCCTTTGCTGATACCCGCGCCAAAGGTTTTCACAGGCTGTCCCTGGCCCTTCGCTGAGCGTGGGTGTGGGTGCCCGCGCTGAAGCGAAACTGGATGGTTGCGGTGGTTGGGGGCAACTGGCGCGGCTTCCTGCTGCGGGGCACTCCTCGCGGCTTGCGGCGCAGCACCCTGACTGGACTCATAGGTGGCGGTGGTAAACGAGGGGTAGAGCCCGGCCTTGCAGGGACAGCTGCTGTGGCTGTCCAGCGAGCCAGCGAGCCAGCGAACAGCCTGCCATGGCTGTTCATGTACGAGATGCCACCGACGATTTCATAGGTTTTGTCGTTCTTGCCACAGGAAACCGGATCCCCGGCGCGAGCGTGGGCGAAGCCAAACATCATGATGCAGGTATCGGTCTCCAGCACCTCGCCGCCACAACTGGTCTTGTCACCCTTGCGAATGAAATATCCCTTAGCCATCGCTTGAACTCCTTGTCTGTTGACGCGCGAATTGCTCCCACTTCCATGGAAATGGAGGAATGGCAAAATGCCGCGCACAGGGTTCTATGCAAGGGTGTCAGGCGTAAATCAGACCTTTCCTTGTCTGCTGTAGGCTGATTCCATAACGGGGCCGGTGCTGGGAGTCGCTGCGACGAAGGTGCTAGTCTCTGTCCCGAATCCTGCGCACGGTGAAGGAAGGTTTATGCTGAAGTTTCTCGCTCTGTTCACGCTGCTGGCATCCGCCACTGTCCACGCTCAACCCCCCTTGCAAAGCGACCTGCCGCTCAAGTACCTGGAGCAGGCCAACGCCGATTCCCGCGAGCAGCCCCTGGTGATTTTTCTCCACGGCTACGGCAGTAACGAGCAGGATCTGTTCGACATCAAGGATGAGTTACCCAGCGAGTACAACTACCTGTCGGTGCGGGCGCCGATGGTGATGCAGGAGTGGAGTTACCAGTGGTTTCGCAAGAAGGGCGAAGGTGCCTACAACGGCGAAACCGATGACCTGAAGTCGAGCGGCCAGTTGCTGCTGGATTTCGTCGTACAGGCGACGAAGAAATATCACACGCAACCGGAGAAGGTGTTCCTGGTGGGATTCAGCCAGGGCGCGATCATGTCCTACGAAGTCGCCCTTCGGCATCCCGAGGCGGTGGGCGGGATTGCCGCGTTGAGCGGGCGGATTCTGCCGGTGCTCAAGTCTGAATTGAAGCCTGATGAAAAACGCCAGTCGCTGGCGATTTTCATCGGCCATGGCACGGCGGACCAGCGTCTTCCCTTGAGCGATGGCACCGAGGCCAACAGCCTGCTGCAGAGCATTTCACTGGAGCCCGAGTTCCACGCTTACCAGGGTGTCGGCCACAGCATCAGTGCCGAGGAGATGCAGGACTTGAGCGCCTGGTTGCAGCGCCGCAATCCCTGAGGCTCATTTGCCGCTGACGATCTGCTTGATCAGGGTTTCGTGGGCGGCCATGTCGCCGGGGCGGGAAATGACCTGAATCACCGTCATGTGGTTGCCCGAAGCCGCCATCAACGTGGTATTGAGGGTCATGCCACCGCCCTGGGTGGCAGTGCTGTCGACCTGGCGCACGCCCAGGCCGGTGTTCTTCAGGGTCAGGCTTTTTTCGCTGAGCTTATTGTAGTCCGCCAGGGCCTTGTGTTGCGCCGCGTCGAAGTCGGCCGCCGTGCCGTCGAGGAACTCACCGTCGTTGTCCTTGACCTTGACCCCTTCGGGCAGGCTGTTTTGCGCGGCGATCACCACGGTCTTGGTGGTTTCGTTCGAATACATGGTGCCGCTCGCACCGGTGGGGCTGGCGGGCAACGGATTGGCCACGAAACCCTTGGGCAGGGTGAAGGTGAACTTGCCATCGAGCAGCGAGACTTTCTGGCCCTGCACCGTCTCCTTCGCAGGAGCCTTGGCCGCCTGCACATTCAAAGCCCCCAGGCTGGCAGCCGCTGCCAGCAACAGGACAACGGCTTTTTTACTCAACAGTGACATCGGAATCTCCAGGGATGGTCGCGCGGTGGGGCGTGATCATCCCATGGCGGCTGCGAGATGTTCCAGCATGGGCTAACGGACGGTCGTTGATGCTTCGGTATCAGGGGTATTCCTGCCGGGCATGTAACGCACTCAGGATCTGGATTTGATCCGTCACTCGTCCGACGGCCAACCTGAAAAATATGTAGGAAACAGGCTCGATTTTTTGATCTCCGTTGCCGCATGTAGGATCTGAAAAAACCAGTAGCCGATACCCTGTGGCGACGGCAGGTCACCACAAGGGTCGGGCGCAGTCACACCTCCCGACGTACGTCGGGAACGTGTTACTCAGCCTGGTTCTGCGGAAACAGGCTGCGGCGGGTTTCTTCGTCGAACTCAGCCTTGAGCACCAGTTTCTCTTTCAGGCCGTGGGCGCGTTGGGCCGCCGGGCGGGCGCTGATTTCATCGAACAGGCGCTTGACGTTCGGATACGCGGCCAAGCCGTTTTCGCCGAGGATGTAAGGCGCATAGTTGGCCCAGCCCCAGAGGGCCATGTCGGCGATACTGTAGGTGTCACCCGCCAGGTACTGATGGTCGGCCAGGCGCTGGTCGAGCACGCGGTAGTGGCGTTCGACTTCCTTGAGATAACGGTTTTTCGCGTAGGGCAGGTCTTCCGGTGCATGGTGCAGGAAATGCACGGCCTGGCCGGAGAAGGGCGACAGGCCGGTGGCGATGAACATCAGCCACGACAGCAGTTCGGCATTTCCGGCAGCGGTGTGCGGCAGGAAGCGCTGATGTTTTTGCGCCAGGTGCAGCAGGATGGCCTGGGAGTCGAAGACCGTCGCGTCGCCATCGACCAGGGCCGGAACCTTGGCGTTCGGGTTGATCGCGAGGAAGGCGGGCAAGTGCTGCTCGCCCTTGAAGGTGTCGACGCCGATCAACTCATAGGGCGTCTGCAGTTCTTCGAGCAGCAGGGCGACTTTCATCGGGTTCGGCGAAGGATGGAAAAAGAATTTCATGGTAAAGGCCTCAGTCGGAGTGGGTTGGAACTGAGGCTGATGGTGGGGCAAACCTGTTCGATTGACGCACGAGGATATTGCGCTACTCGTTCGAAATGGTTGAACGTGTTGCCAGGGGCGCAGGTTTTGCCAGCAACCGCCGGGTGACGCCGAGCATGGCCACCGAGACGGCAACGCCGATACCGAAACCCATCAGGCCCAGGCTCGGCAAGGTCAGCGTCACGACCAGGCAGAAGGCCGAAAATGAATACATCCCGGTGGCCGTCGCCCGCAGCAACGCGGCGGTAAACGCCGGGCCTCGGGTTTGCTGGGAGAACACCGCCATCACACTGCCAAGTACCGGGAACACGGCGAGCAGGCCGCTCCAGCGGTCGCCAACGGTGCTGGCGAGCCAAGTGACGGCCAAGGTCAACAGAGCGCCGGCGACCATTCGCAACAGCAGTTTGTCGGACTTCGGTGCCGGCCCGGAAACGATCGGCTGCACCGCCGGGAACAGGTAAGGCGCGGCCAGCAGTGCGGTGGCGGCGGCAAGCACCGAGAGTGGCAGCGACGGCGGGAGCAACGACAGGACCACGGCGACCAAGGCCCAGACCAGCATCGAGATCGTCAGCGCCAGTGGCCATTTTGCCCGTTGTGCGACCTGCGCGTAGGTCACGCAGAAGGCAATCATGGCGAACATTGCCGACAGTGCAGCCATGGCCGATTGGGCGGCGAACGCCTGGCCCTGTTCGATGGCGAGGAAAAACAGTATCGGCCCGACCACCACCGGCAACCCCGACAACCAACCCGCGACACTTGGCCCCCAGCGTTTGCCGGCCAGGGAAATAAGCAGCAGGAAGCCTGGAATGACCAGCAGTTTGAGCATCAACACGCGCACTTCTCCGTCCTTGTATGTGGCGGCAACGTTAGCAGATTTGCTCTATAGATTTGCGGGTTTTGTATACAAAGCTATGGCGTCCTGATCAGTGGGACGAACAGCTGGTTGAGTCTGCAGCCTTTCAGCTGACGATAATTCGCGGAACCGAAAAAAAAGAACCCGGTGCGACGTGAGTCGCACCGGGTGTTTTGCCAGGCGGCGGCGGATCTTCGTGGGTCCCCGCGCCGTCTGTAAACGCTGTTGGCTTAAGCGCGTTCGAGCGCCAGTGCCACGCCCTGACCACCCCCGATGCACAGGGTGGCGAGGCCTTTTTTGGCGTCGCGCTTGATCATTTCATGCAGCAGGGTTACCAGCACGCGGCAACCCGAGGCACCGATCGGGTGGCCGAGGGCGATGGCGCCGCCGTTGACGTTGACCTTGTCCAGGTCCCATTCCAGGTCCTTGGCCACGGCCAGCGATTGCGCGGCGAAGGCTTCGTTGGCTTCGATCAGGTCCAGCTGGTCAATGTTCCAGCCGGCCTTGTCCAGGCAGCGGCGTGTGGCCGATACCGGGCCGATGCCCATGATCGCCGGGTCCACGCCTGCGTTGGCGTAGGCGGCGATTGTCGCCAGGACCGGCAGGCCCAGGGCCTTGGCTTTTTCGGCGCTCATCAGGATCACGGCGGCGGCGCCATCGTTCAGCGACGAAGCGTTACCGGCGGTCACCGAACCGTCCTTCTTGAAGGCCGGCTTGAGCTTGCCCAGGGATTCGGCGGTGGTGCCGGCCCGTGGTTGCTCGTCGGTGGCGAAAGACAGTGGATCGCCCTTGCGCTGGGGGATCAGGATAGGCGTGATCTCATCGACAAAACGCCCGGCTTCAATGGCAGCCGTGGCTTTCTGCTGCGAGGCAGCGGCGAAAGCGTCCTGTTGCTCACGGGTCAGGTTGTACTTCTCGACCAGGTTCTCGGCGGTGATGCCCATGTGGTAATCGTTGAACGCATCCCACAGGCCGTCGCTGATCATGGTGTCGACGATTTGCGCGTTACCCATGCGCAGGCCCGTGCGGGCGCCCGGCATGACGTAGTTGGACAGGCTCATGTTTTCCTGGCCGCCGGCGATGATCACCTCGGCGTCGCCGCAACGGATGGCCTGGGCGCCCAGGTGCAAAGCCTTGAGGCCCGAACCGCAGACCTTGTTCAAGGTCATGGCCGGCACGGCGAACGGCAGGCCGGCCTTGATCGACGCCTGGCGCGCAGGGTTTTGCCCGGCGCCAGCGGTCAGCACCTGGCCCATGATCACTTCATCGACTTCGGCCGGGTCCAGGCCGGTTTGCGCCAGCAGCTGACGGATCACCGCTGCGCCCAGGTCAACGGCGGATACGGTTGCCAGGGAGCCCTGGAAACTGCCGATGGCGGTGCGTGTGGCGGCAACAATGACGACTTCTTGCATGGAATGATTCCTCACTGGGCAGCGAACTGCATTTCCGGAACGTGGTCCGGCACGATCAGTTTACCAGCGGTTTTGGCGACGATTTCCTCGACGCTGACGCCTGGAGCACGTTCCTTGAGGATAAATGCGCCATTTTCGATCTCCAGGTAGGCGAGGTCGGTCAGAACGCGCTTGATGCAACCGGCGCCAGTCAGCGGCAGGCTGCAGTGGTCCAGCAACTTGGACTCACCGTCCTTGGAGGCGTGGGTCATGATGACGATGATGTTGTCTGCGCCGGCTACCAGGTCCATGGCGCCGCCCATGCCCTTGACCAGTTTGCCGGGAATCATCCACGAGGCGATGTTGCCCTGCACGTCGACTTCGAAGGCGCCCAGTACGGTCAGGTCGACATGGCCGCCGCGGATCATCGCGAAGGATTCGGCCGAGGAAAAGATCGAGGCGCCGGTACGGGCGGTCACGGTCTGTTTGCCGGCGTTGATCATGTCGGCGTCGATGGTTTCTTCAGTCGGAAACGGACCCATGCCGAGCAGGCCGTTTTCCGACTGCAGCATGACTTCCATGCCTTCGGGGATGTAGTTGGCGACCAGGGTCGGAATGCCGATGCCCAGGTTCACGTAGAAGCCGTCCTGCATTTCGCGGGCGACGCGTTGAGCCATTTGTTCGCGGGAAAGTGCCATTGTCGTTATTCCTTCATTCGGTCCGGGGGCAGGGGATCACTTACGCACGGTGCGCTGTTCGATGCGCTTTTCGAACGTGCCGCAGATGATCCGGTCGACGTAGATGCCTGGGGTGTGGATCTGCGCCGGGTCCAGCTCGCCGGGTTCGACGATTTCTTCGACTTCGACCACGGTGATCTTGCCGGCGGTAGCGGCCAGCGGGTTGAAGTTCTGGGCGGTGTGGCGATAGATCACGTTACCGAAATGGTCGGCTTTCCAGCCTTTGACGATGGCGAAGTCGCCGGTGATGGATTCTTCCATCAGGTACTTGCGGCCATGGAATTCGCGCACTTCCTTGCCCTCGGCAACAGGCGTGCCCACGCCGGTGGCGGTGAAAAAGGCCGGGATGCCGGCGCCGCCAGCGCGCATTTTTTCAGCCAGGGTGCCTTGTGGGGTCAGGATGACTTCGATCTCGCCTTTGAGCAGTTGCTCTTCGAACAGCTTGTTTTCGCCGACGTAGGAGGCCACCACCTTGCTGATCTGACGGTCGGTCAGCAGCACACCGAGGCCGAAACCGTCGACGCCGCAGTTGTTGGAAACCACGGTGAGGTCACGGGTGCCCTTGCGCTTGATCTCGTTGATCAGGTTTTCCGGAATCCCGCAGAGGCCGAAGCCGCCAGCGATCACGGTCATGCCGTCTTCAAGACCGGCCAGGGCTTCCTCGTAGGAACTCACGCGCTTGTCGAAACCTGCCATATGCACCTCTTTTATTCTTGATGGGCGGCTGGCTAGCCGAATGGTATTGAGTGTCGCGCCACGGGATTCATTTGTTAAGTTGTTTTTTTGGCTTGATTGATTGATAAAGCTCATTAAACCACTGCTTCAATCTTGCCGCTTGAAGCTTGTCGCTTACAACTGGAGCAAAGCGACCATGACCATCAAACAGATCCGCGCCTTCCTGGCCGTGGCCCAGAGCCTGAGCTTTGCGGTGGCCTGCGAGCGCCTGCACCTGTCGCAATCGGCCCTCAGCCTGACCATCAAGGCCTTGGAAGAAAGCCTGGGCGGGCGGTTGTTCACCCGCAACACGCGCAATGTGGCGCTGACCGCCGAGGGCGAAGCCCTGGTGCCGCTGGCGCGCCGCCTGATCGCCGACTGGGACAATGCCGAGGATGAGCTGCGTCAGCGTTTCACCCTGCAGCGTGGGCGCGTGACCCTGGCGGCCATGCCGTCGTTTGCCGGCAACCTGCTGCCGCCGATCCTCAAGACATTCCGCGCGCGCTATCCGAAAGTCAACGTCACGGTCAACGATGTGATCAACGAGCAGGTACTGGAAATGGTTCGTGACCGCCAGGTGGAACTGGGCGTGGCGTTCGAGCCGAGCCAGAGCTCGTCGCTGCAATTCACGCCGCTGTATATCGATCGTTTCGTGGCGGTGGTGCCCGCCGATTCGCCGTTGGTCGAGCTAAACGAAGTCGACTGGCAGACGTTGCTCAAGGAACCCTTCATCACGTTGCAGCGGCCATCGACGGTGCGAGTGATGCTGGAGGAACACTTGCAGGCCCGGGGCATGAAATTGCCGGTGGAGTTCGAAAGCCATCAACTGGCGACGGTTGGACGCATGGTCGCCAGCGGGCTGGGCGTGAGCGCGGTTCCTGCATTGTGCGCAGGGCAGATGCGTGAACTGGGGGCGCGTTGCATCACCTTGCGTGATCCGGTGGTAGAACGCGCGCTTGGCGTACTGACGTTGCCTGGAGGGGAACTGTCGGCGGCGGCGCAGGCGTTGTTTGATGTGCTGAAAGAAGAAAACCTGGGTGAACGCTTCACCCTGTAGGCGCTGGCTTGCCAGCGAAGGCGTCAGTTGGATCGCCATCGCTGGCAAGCCAGCTCCTACAGGCGGGGGTTCTTCAGTCATTGAGGCGTTGTGCCAGTAATGGTAAAAGCGCTTCGCACGACATTTCTATCTTCAAATCCAGTATGTCATCCGCCCGGGTCTTGCCCAGGTTGATCGCCAGCAGCGGCTTGCCCTGGTCTACCACCGCCCGGCACAGGCGAAACGCCGAGTACGCCATCAGTGACGAGCCAACCACCAGTAACCCGGCAGCCTGTTCCACCGTGGCCATCGCTTTTGCCGCGGTTGCCTGTGCGACGTTCTCTCCAAAGAACACCACGTCCGGTTTCATCCTCTGACCCGCGCAATGCGGGCAATGCGGGACCTGGAAGCGTGCCTCGAAGGCTGCATCGAGCAGGGTATCGCCGTCCGGGGCCTGCACCGCGTCTACGCCCGCCAGATAAGGGTTTTGCGCCTCCATCAATTGCTGGATTGAATCGCGCTCACTGCGCCTGCCGCAATCCAGGCACAGTACGCGGTGCAGGCTGCCGTGGAGTTCGATCACGTCATGGCTGCCGGCCTGGTCGTGCAAGGTGTCGACGTTCTGGGTGATCAGGCCGCTGATCCGCCGGGTGCTTTGCAAGCGGGCGAGGGTATCGTGGGCCACGTTCGGCTGCGCCTGGCGCACCCGTGGCCAGCCGAGCATCGCTCGCGCCCAATAGCGCCGGCGCGATTCGGGTGCAGAGAGAAACTCCTGGTACATCATCGGCTGGCGTCCACGCCGCACGCCCTGGTTATCGCGGTAGTCCGGGATGCCCGACGGCGTGCTGATACCGGCGCCGGTCAACACCGCGAACGGCTGGTCGGCGATCAAATGCTGGAGGCGATCGAGTTGTTCGTGGATAAGGCTGTCGAGCATGATCAGCACTCCGGAACCCTGTAGGAGCGAGCGTGCTCGCGAAGGTGTATCAGCCACATAAATGTACCTGATACATCCTCGCGAGCAAGCTCGCTCCTGCAAAGGGCGCAGTGTTTATTTACGGGCCTCCAGAATCAGGTTGAACGGCGTTTGCGTGGCCCGGCGGAAACTCGAGAACCCGGCCTCGCTGAACACCTTGCGCAACCGCGCCTCACCCGCCTGGGCGCCGAGGCCGAGGCCGACTTCCTGGGACAGCGAGTTGGGCGTGCAGATGAAGGTCGAGGCCGCGTAGAACAGTCGGCCAACGGGAGTGATGTTGTCATCCAGCGAGTCGTTGGCGAACGGTTCCACCAGCAATACCGTGCCGTCCGGCTTCAACGACTCGTAGGCGTGCTTGGCCGCGCCAACCGGGTCACCCATGTCGTGCAGGCAGTCGAAGTAGCAGATCAGGTCGTAGTCATTGCCGGGGTAGCTCTTGGCCGTGCCCTGGAAGAATCGCGCGCGACCGGAAACGCCGCCTTCTTCGGCGCGCTGGGTGGCGACGGTGACGGACGGTGCGTGGTAGTCGAAGCCGACGAACCGCGAGTTCGGGTACGCCTGGGCCATGATCACCGTCGATGCGCCATGACCACAGCCGATGTCGGCGACTTTGGCGCCTTCCTCCAGCTTGGCCACCACGCCATCCAGCGCCGGCAACCATTCGGCGATCAGGTGGGCCTTGTAGCCGGGCCGGAAGAAGCGTTCGGTGCCGCTGAACATGCACGGATGGTGATCGCCCCAGGCCAGGGCGCCGTCGCCGCGCATGGCCTTGACCAGTTTGTCCTTGTCATGAAAAAACGATGCAACCACGCCGATGCCACCTGCTACATAGACCGGAGAGTCTTCGATGGCCAACGCCAACGCTTGCTCTTCGGGGAGGCGGAATTGCCCGTCGCGATGTTCCATGTAGCCAGAGGCGGCGTGGGCGCTGAGCCATTCGCGCACCAGGCGGGGGTTGCAGCCGGTCTTGTCGGCAAGCGCTTCGGGGCTGGTCGACTGGCTGTCGGCCATGGCCCGGTACAGGCCGAGTTCTTCACCGAGGATGACATTGGCCAGCATCGCCGCACCGCCCATGTCACCCACCAGTTTGCCCATGAAATCGTTGAGTCTGGCCTCGTCCATCACGTGTGCTCCTTTGCAAGGATCACGGTCCGGAGGCTTGTTTGTCCGGGCGGTGGTCGTGGGAATGAACAGGACACTGAGCAGGTCCCGTGTGGATTAAGTTTAGTTCGCAGGCTGTGTACCGCGGGCTTGAGCGACGAAAGTGCTCTATGGCTGTGCACTGGACCCCTGTAGGAGCGGGCTTGCCCGCGAAGGCGGCGTGTCAGCCAGCGAAGCTGCGATATGTGCCGGCCTCATCGCTGGCAAGCCAGTTCCTACAGGGGATTAGCCAGCAGTGCCTGCGTATGTATTTCAATGTATCCAGACAGCCTCTGGATACAGTCCACCTTGATTCAAGGCCACCCCTGGACACAGACCAGATACAAACCTGCGCTGAACTGTGAGTTCCGTTCGCTCCTGACTTCGAAGGGGATCACCATGACAACGCTTGTGCCTCAACCCCATCTCAACGCCACGCCGGTCAATCGCCTGCGGGTCGATCGTTACACCAACGGCATCATTGGCCCTGGCCAGCCGATGCTCGGCCCGCTGGCAGACGGCGGCACGCTGATCACCGGGACGCCGCCAGGTTGCTGGGGGCCGATGATCACGCCAGCCTTCGAGGGCGGCCATGAAGTGACGCAACCGGTGGCCATCGCCGGGGCGCAAATCGGCGACGCCGTGGCGATCACGATCAAGAGCATGCGCGTTACTTCGCTGGCCACTTCGTCCGGGGTCATGAGCTTCGTCGAGGGACGCTACAACGGCGATCCGTTTGTCGCCAAGTTCTGCTCCACGTGTGGCACCGAGCATCCCGCCAGCCATGTCGAAGGCATTGGCGAGGATGCGATTCGCTGTAACCACTGTGGTGCCGAGGTCAGCGCATTTCGCTTCAGCCACGGTTATGTGATTGTGTTCGACGCGCAAAATCAGGTCAGTCTGACGGTGAATCAAGACGTCGCCAATCAACTGGCCGGCAATGCGAGCGAGATGTCGGCGCTGCCGGAGTTCGCCGCGCAACATTCGATCCTGTCCCTGGCCCGCGCCGATATCCCTGGCGTCGCCGCGCACATGCGACCGTTCCTCGGCAACATCGGCACGATGCCATCCCGGGACATTCCCGACTCGCACAACTGTGCCGACTTTGGCCAGTACCTGATCAACGCCCCGCACCGTTTCGGCATGACCCGCGAGGAGCTGCACGCGGCCAAGACCGACGGCCACATGGACACCAATTCGATCCGCGAAGGCTGTGTGCTGATCTGCCCGGTGAAAGTGCCGGGAGCCGGGGTGTACATGGGTGATATGCATGCGCAGCAGGGCAACGGCGAGATCGCCGGCCACGCCACCGATTGCTCCGGGGAAACCGAAGTGGTAGTGCAAGTGGTGAAAAACCTGACGCTGGAAGGGCCGATCCTGCTGCAAAACCTCGATGACCTGCCACCAATGGCGCGGCCGATGAACGCCGAGCAGCGCGGGAAAGTCCGTCAGCTGGGCGAGCGCTGGGGGCAACACGAAATCGAGCAGAGCGGCCCTATTACCTTCATCGGCAGCGGCGAGAACCTCAACCTGGCGGTGGAGAACGGTTTGACGCGCGCCGCTGCAGTTACCGGGCTGCCCTATGACGAAGTGCTCAATCGCGCCACCATCACCGGCTCCATCGATATCAGTCGCCTGCCAGGCACGGTGCGTGTGACCTTCCTGTGCCCGATGGAGGTGCTCGATGCCATGGGCATCGGTCATCTGGTGCGCGAGAAGTACGACCTGGCGTAATCCCGGGCTGCGGGTCTGTACCAGAGTGTGTATAGACCCGCTGCCGATACACACCGTGCTGTTTTCGGTCAGCACGGTACACAGACCCGATACATCGCTTCGGTTAACTGTGATGACGTTCTGACCACCCTTGGGATCGACATCATGCACACCTCTATCGCATCAACCAGGGCCACCGCTGGGCTCGGCCTGCGTCGCGGCTTGATCAAGGACCTGCTGGCCGCCCCGGCCGGCCATTTCGACTTTCTCGAAGTCGCACCGGAGAACTGGATCGGCATCGGCGGCGCCCATGGCGCGGCGTTGCGCACCCTGGCCGAGCGCTTTGCGTTGTCCTGTCACGGCTTGTCTTTGTCCCTGGGCGGGCCCTCGCCGCTGGACGTCGAATTTCTGCAAGAGGTTCGGGTTTTCCTCGATCACCACCAGGTGCCCCTGTACAGCGAACACTTGAGTTACTGCAGCGATGACGGTCACCTGTATGACCTGTTGCCGCTGCCCTTTACCGAAGAAGCGGTGCATCACGTCGCCGCGCGCATCCGCCAGGCCCAGGACATCCTCGGCCGCCGCCTGGCGGTGGAAAACGTCTCTTACTATGCCGCCCCGCAGCAGGACATGGACGAAGTGACGTTCACCAACGCCGTGCTGCGCGAAGCCGATTGCGACCTGTTGCTGGACGTCAACAACGTGTACGTCAACTCGATCAACCACGGGTTCGATCCGCTTGCCTTTCTGGCCGGGATCGATGCGAGCCGGGTGGTGGCGATGCACATCGCCGGGCATTTCGATGAGTCCGATACCTTGAAAATCGACACCCATGGCGCCTCGGTCAAACCGGCGGTGTGGACGTTATTGGCCGAGGCTTATGCCCGGTTCGGCGCGCAACCGACCTTGCTGGAGCGGGATTTCAACTTCCCGGCGTTTTCCGAACTGGTGGCCGAATTGCAGACCATTCGCCAATTGCAATCCAAGGAGGTAAATCGTGGCTAAGCGCTCGCTGCACGAGCAACAGAACAGCATGGGCCTGTACCTGCGCGATCCCGACCATTGCGCGCCCCCGTCCGAAATGGACCCGGCGCGGGCACGTGTTTACCGCGATTTGGTGTTCGCCAATCTGTCTTCACTGATCAGCGGCACCTTTCCGGTGCTGGTGAAGATTCTCGGCGATGAGCACTGGCGCGCGCTGGTGCGGATCTTTCTGCGCGACTACCGCGCCCACACCCCGAAATTCGGTGAGATCGCCGAGGAGTTTGTCGAGTTCCTGGCATCCGGGCCTGAGGCTTTGGTTGATGGACCCTGGCCGCCGTTCATGGTCGAGCTGGCGCACTACGAATGGGTGGAAATGGCCCTGCAACAAGCCGAGGACGAGCCGCTGTCCGGCGGCGATGCCGATGGGTTGCTGGAGCGTCCGTTGCAAGTTTCGCCATTGGCCTGGCCCTTGGCGTATGCCTGGCCGGTGCAATTGCTCGGGCCGCAGTATCAGCCTGATGCACCACCGGATGAGCCGACGTTGCTGCTGGTGCGTCGGGATCTGGATTTCAGTGTGAAGTTTTCTGCGTTGAGTCCGTTGGCGTTTCGTTTGTTGCAACGCATCGAGACGTTTCCCGGGCAGACCGGACGTGCACATCTGCAGGGGTTGGCGGCGGAAGCGGGGATGACCGAGTCTGTGGCGTTTATCGAAAGCGGGCTGGGGTTGTTGCGGCAGATGCAGGGGGAGGGCGTTGTAGGGGTCGTTGCTTGAGCGCCTGATCGTTCCCACGCAGAGCGTGGGAACGATCATCACCCGCGCAACACAAGCTGCGCACACAATCCACCACCCTCCCGGTTGCTCAACGTCAACGATCCCCCGATCGCCAATGCCAGCTGTTGCGCGATCGCCAGACCCAACCCGGTACCGCCAGTGCTGCGGTTGCGCGAATTTTCCACGCGATAGAACGGCTGCATGACCTGGGCCAGTTCCGCTTCGGCAATCCCCGGGCCGCGGTCCATGATCTTCACCGACACGCTGCCATCGGTTTGTTTTTCTACCAGCAACTCCGCCGCTCCGGCAAACTTGAGGGCGTTGTCCGTCAGGTTCACCAGCACTCGCCGCAAGGCGTGGGGGCGGGTGTCGATGACGGCGGTGCTCTTGCCGCTCAGTTGCACGTGCTTGCCCATGTCCTGATAGTCGAACACCAGGCTGTCGAGGAACGAATCCAGGTCGGTGCGTCGGCTTTCTTCGGTGGCGCCATGGACACTGCGGGCGTACGCCACGCCTTCGCGTACCAAGTGTTCCATCTCGCCCAGGTCGTTCCACAGTTTGTCTTTCTCCACCGAGTCGTCCATGAACTCGGCGCGCAGTTTCATCCGGGTGATCGGTGTTTGCAGGTCATGGGAGATCGCCGCCAGCAGTTGCATGCGTTCTTTCAGGTAGGCAGCGATGCGGACCTGCATGGCGTTGAAGGCCTTGGCGGCGTGGGCCACTTCGGTCGGGCCTTTTTCGTCCAGCAGCACCGGGTGGGTGTTGGGGTCGAGGGTGTCCACGGCTTCGGCGAGGCGGGTGAGGGGGCGTATGGCGATGCGCACGGCCAACCAGGTGCAGGCAATCATCAGCGCCAGTTGCCCGAGCAGCACCATGGGCAGCCAGGGTGACAGCGGCACCATCGAAGGCCGAACGTCGATGGTCAACGGACTGCCGTCGGCCAGTTTCAGGTGGACCTGGAAGTGTTTCACCGGCCCTGGAATATCGGTGAAGGTCATCGGGTAGTCCTTGCCGATGGAGTTCTTGATCGAGGTCATGGCGATGGGCGCGTTGGGCATGTCCATGCCCATGGGGATGCCCGACGAACCCTCACTGAGCAGATACCGATAATTGCGCCGCTCCAGTTGTTGCAGCCAACTGGCTCGCTCGTTGGCGGGCAAGCGGTCGAGGATGGCAATGGAGGTGGAAACGTCGGTTTCCAGGTTGCCGAGCATGGTGTTTTTCGCACTTTCATAGCGCTCGTAGTACTGCGCGCCGAAGGACAACGCCTGGGCGAGGATCAGGCCGATCAGGAATATCAGCGACAGTCTTGACGCCAGGGTGCGGGGCCAGCGCAGTGACCGGTTCATGCTGGCGCACCGACGATTTCCACCGGCAGGGAGAACACATAGCCCTCACTGCGTACGGTCTTGATGTAGGCCGGTTCGCGGGCATCGTCCAGCAGGCGCTGGCGCAGGCGACTGACCAGCAGGTCGATGGAGCGATCGAACAGGTCGGCGTCGCGGCCCTGGGTCAGGTTGAGCAACTGGTCGCGATTGAGCACCCGCTGCGGGTGATCGAGGAACACCCGCAGCAACCGATACTCGGCACCGCTGAGGGCGACCATGGTGCCGTCGCCATCGAGCAGGTGCCGGGCGGAGGTGTCCAGGCGCCAGCGACCGAAGGCCAGCAGGCGGCTGGATTCGGTCACCACCAGGTTCGGCGGCAGCATGCGTGTGCGGCGCAGCACGGCGTTGATGCGTGCCAGCAGTTCGCGGGCGGCGAAGGGCTTGACCAGGTAGTCATCGGCGCCCATTTCCAGGCCGATGATACGGTCGGTTTCATCGTTGCGCGCGGTGAGCATCAATACCGGGGTGGCCTTGTGTTTGCCCGTGCGCAGCTCGCGGCAGAGCATCAGGCCATCGTCGCCGGGCATCATGATATCGAGCACGATCAGGTCCACCGGCGTGGATTCGAGGAAGCTGCGCATCTGCCGGCCGTCGGCCACGACCGTGGTGCGCAGGCCGTTTTTCTTCAGGTAGTTGCCCACCAGTTCTCGAATCTCGCGGTCATCGTCAACGATGAGAATGTGATCGACGTGCTCCATGGGGACTTGCCTCTTCAAGTGGGGGGATGTCGCACAGTCTATCGAGCCTTGGCCCGCTCGCCTTTCGCCCTTTGTATTGCAGTGTATCTGGGCTGTTGGCGGATACACACCGACGCAAAAACAGGCAATTGCCGGGGTTTTGTATCCCTCTGTATCCCGACCCGTTCCAGATACTTGGCGATTTACCCGCGCCTGTTCCCGACACATGCGGGATACCTCGCAAGCTTCTAATAGGTTCCATCGAGGCAAACCAGACCGCCTCTACCCAACACACGATCTACCTGTCGAACCTTGAGGAAACCACCATGAACACCAAAGCCATCTACGCCGCTTGCCTGTTTGCCGCCCTGAACATCTGCACCTTGTCGGCCCGCGCCGAAGCGCATGTTACGCCTGTGAGCTACAGCTACGGCACGCACCTGGATATCAAGAAAGTGGTGTCGCAGAAACAGGATGCCTCGCCTTCCTGCGGCGTGGTGAATGCGCAGCTGACCTACCTGGATTCCCAGAGCAAGACCCAGGTCCTGGACTACCGCAAATTGGCTGACAACTGTAATTCGGACAATTGAGTCCGGTACTTAGCGCATTCCACTCAAGCCAGGAAGAACATCATGAACAACATTACCCGCTTTTTGACTGCCTTTGCTTTCTCCGTTGCCGGGGCCGCGGCCCATGCCAACGCCGCGGTAGAACAGAGTGCTTGTGGCAGCAGCACCTGCTTCCAGCTGACGCCGGTGGCCGAGCAGGGCGGTGATGCCTTGCTCGCCGAGGACGGTTACAACCGCACCCCCCAGGGCCAGGCGCTGGATAGCCAGACCGCCTGAAGCCCGACCACCACCAATCTCCCTGTAGGAGCTGGCTTGCCAGCGAAGGCGGCAGCCCATTCACCCCGGGCTTGACCGTCAGAGCGCTTTCGCTGGCAAGCCAGCTCCTACAGTGGGCGGTCCATGCCACCCAAAATTCTACAAGGTGATCCCCATGTTACTCATCGCTTTCCTGGGCGGCATATTGACCGTCCTCAGTCCCTGTATCCTCCCGGTCGTACCCTTCCTGTTCGCCGGTGCCGACCGCACGCGTTCGTCGATCATGCTGACCCTCGGCGGCATGGTCCTGACGTTTGCCCTGATCTCCAGCCTGGCCGTGGTCAGCAGTGAATGGGTAATCGAAGCGAGCAACACCGGGCGCCATGTGGCCTTGATCGTGATGGTACTGTTCGCCCTGTCACTGATCTCCGCACGGGTCGGTGATTGGTTGGCGCGTCCATTCGTTGCGCTGGGTAATCGCATCGACCCCAACAGCCGTAAAATGTCCGGCCCGCTGAGTTCAGTGATGATCGGCGTGGCTACCGGCCTGCTCTGGGCGCCGTGCGCCGGGCCGATCCTCGGGGTGATTCTCACCAGCGCCATGCTGCAAGGTGCGAACGCCGGGACCAGCCTGTTGCTGGTGGCCTACGGCCTGGGTAGCGCATTGTCCCTCGGCACCCTGATCTTCGCCGGTCGTGGCCTGGTCAATCGCCTGAAACCGTCGATCCCGGTCACCGGCTGGCTGCGTCGGGGTGCCGGTGTGGCGGTGTTGGCGGGTGCGGCGGTGATTTCCACCGGCGCAAACGATGTGCTGCTGGCCAATACTTCGTCCGAAGGGGTCAGCAGCGTCGAAAAAGGCTTGCTGGAAAACGTGCCGAAGGTGGTCGATTACTTCGTCAGCAAGGTCAAGGCCGAGTCCATGGACAACGCCCAGGGCCCCATGCCGTCACTGACCGGTGCGGTGGAGTGGATCAACTCGCCGGCGCTGACCAACGAATCGCTCAAAGGCAAAGTGGTGCTGGTGGACTTCTGGACCTTCGACTGCATCAACTGCAAGCGCACCCTGCCGTACGTCAAGGACTGGGCGAAGAAGTACGAGAAGGATGGCCTGGTGGTGATCGGCGTGCACACCCCGGAGTACGGGTTTGAACGCATCATCGACAACGTCAGGGACAAGGTGAAGGAATATGGCATCACCTACCCGGTAGCGATCGACAACAACTACGCGATCTGGCGCAACTTCGACAACCAGTACTGGCCGGCTCACTACCTGATCGATGCCAAGGGGCAGGTGCGTTATACCCACTTTGGCGAGGGCAGTTATGAGACTCAGGAGAAGGTGATCCAGCAGTTGCTGGAAGAAGCGAAAGCCGCTGTGCCAGCGGCTTGAGATCAAACGATCGCAGCCTGCGGCAGCTCCTGCCGGGCTGCGATCTTTTGGCGTATCAATGGCTAACCTCACCGTGGGCCATTGACCGATTACCCTGACTGCGCCGCCAAGCCGCTGGCGGCGCGCCATACTCACGGCGGAAGGCTCGACTGAATGCCGTGTCGGTCTGGTAACCCACCTCTTCGGCGATGCGCATCAACGAACTGTTACTGCTGCGTAACAGGTTGGCCGCCAGCAACATGCGCCATTGCGTCAGGTACTGCATCGGCGAAACCCCCACCAATTGCGCAAAGCGCTCTGCCAGGACCGATCTCGAGGTGCCAGCAGTGCGCGCCAGTTCGTCCAGCGTCCAGGCGTGGCAGGGTTTCTTGTGCAAGGCGTTGAGGGCTGCGCCGACGATCCGGTCGCTGACGCCGGCCAGCCAACCGGTACGGCCCTTGCCGTGTTCGTGCATGTACAGGCGCAGCACTTCGATGAACAGCACCTCAGCCAGTTTCGCCAGCACGCCTTCGCCGCCAGGCCTTGGCGAGCGCGCTTCGGCCAAGGCATAGCGAACCGAAGATTCCAGCCAGATACCAGCGTTCGAACCGCGCACATTGACCCTGACCACGGGCGGCAGTCCGGCCAGCAGCATGCCGGCCAACCGCGTGTCGCAGGCCAGGTAGCCACACACCAGGCGCGTCACCGCGCCACCACCGCCATGACTCAGCTGCCGCGGGCGCCGCGCCAGCACCTCGTCAAGCCGCGCTCCGCTGGCGGGCGTCAAGCCGGGTCGGGAACTCATGCGATGGGCGTGTCCCTGGGGGAAGATCACTACGTCGCCGGGGTTGAGCAGCAGCGGCGGATCATCGCCCAGTTCGACGTAGCATTCGCCCTCGGTGATCAGGTGAAAGATCACCACCCGCTCGGCTCCGGGCTCCAGGAACGGGGCTGCCGTGTCGGCGCGTGGCGACTGGTAGCACCAGGGTGCCGTGAACCTGGCGTTGATGAAAATCGCGCCGACCAGGCGGACGACGCGCAGGGTCTGAGACAGGGCGTCCATGGGCGTTTTTCCGTACGGAGGTTTCTGATTGTGAACGCGTCACGGCATAAGGTGAATTCTCCGGACGATCGGGCAGTGTCGGCCGACGATCGGACAGGACGCCGCTGGGCGCCGGAGCGATAGTGCGTACACAGGGCCACTGCCGGTCCTGTCATCAAGAAGAATAAAGTGAGGTTGCCATGCCCAAGTTCATTATTGAACGCGAGATTCCAGGCGCCGGAGCACTGTCAGAAAGGGATTTGAAAGCCGTCTCGCAAAAGTCCTCCAAGGTGTTGCGCGAGTTGCCAGACGTGCAATGGCTTCAAAGTTATGTCACAGGCGACAAACTGTATTGCGTGTACATCGCGCCAAACGAGGAACTCATCAGGGAGCATGCCAGGCAGGGCGGTTTCCCGGCCAATCGCATTTCCCAGGTCATGAACATCATCGATCCCACCACGGCTGAGTGAGCGTGCGTCCGACCTGTTCCAAACCAGAGATTGCCTCCATGAGCACACCCATTGATCTTGCTGCGCTGAAAACCCGCCAAATGGCCGCCTGGGCCAGTGGCGACTACGCCGTGATCGGCACCACCTTGCAGATCGTCGGCGAGCAACTGGCCGAGGCCTGCGACCTGTTATGCGATGAGCGGGTGCTGGACGTCGCCGCCGGCAACGGTAATGCAACACTGGCCGCGGCGCGTCGCGGCTGCCAGGTGGTGTCCACCGACTACGTCGCCGCATTGCTCGAACGTGGCGAGGATCGCGCCCGAGCCGAACGCCTGAACGTGACCTTCCAGGTGGCCGACGCCGAAGCGTTGCCTTTCGCCGATGACAGTTTCGACGCCGTGCTTTCAACCTTCGGCGTGATGTTTGCCCCCGACCAGGCCAAGGCCGCCGCCGAGCTGGCGCGGGTATGTCGCCCCGGTGGACGGATCGGCCTGGCCAACTGGACGCCGGAAGGTTTCGTCGGCCAGATATTCAAGACCCTGGGGCGGCACATGCCACCTCCGCCCGGCGCGCAACCGCCGTCGCAGTGGGGCACTGAAGACTGGCTGCACAAGCACTTCGACGAGCGTGACTTCCTGTTGCAGGTCACTCGCCGGACCTTCAACTTCCGCTATCGCTCGGCCGAGCACTTCATCGACACCTTCCGCAGCTGGTACGGTCCGATCCACAAGGCCTTCGCGGCACTTCCTCCCGAAGGCGCCAAGGCCCTGGAAGACGACCTGACCGAATTGCTCAACCGCCTGAACCGGGCGGGCGACAAGTCGATGGTGGTGCCCAGTGAGTACCTGGAGGTGGTGATCACGAGGCGGTGAGAGCCACTCACCCACTCAAACCGCAGGAGCCGGCAAGCCTGGCTCCTGCAAGCGCCGCGAAACCGTAGAGGGCCGTTACCGCAGGAATCGATGTAGGCCTGTCAGACGATCATCGGCTGTCGTGACTTCATCGCTGCCAAGTTAGCTCCTACAGTTGACCGGCTGTAGCCGGGTTAACTAGACAACCTGCGCCCCCCGCGCCTCAAGCAACTCGCGCAACACCGAGCGATGACAATGCACTTCCTCCTCGCAATAACAGCCCAGGGCCAGGGAAGTGTGATGAGAAAGGGCGGCCAGCAGATCGAGCAACTGGCTGGCGGCAGGGTGGTTCATTTCGGCCTTGAACTTGCGCCTGAACGCATTCCAGGCCTTGTCGTCCTCAGCGGATTGGGCTTCGCGGACCAGCTCCTGGCTGGGCGAAAGCAGCGGCTGCCACACGTCGTAGAAATCCCGGCTGGCAAACTCGGTCTTCGGCACGCCACGGGGTGGCCGGCGTACAGTGCCCAGGCGCAGCCCTTCGTCGGGTGTACGCGGGGTGCCAAGCCGTACGATATGGATAGGCATGGCGTTATTTGAGCCGCGATTCGTCGAGCCACTCCAGCGCCGTACGCCAGAAGCAGATGCCCAGGAAGTATGCCGACATCAGCAACCAAAGCCCCATGACCAGAGGGTTGATCAGCGGGTGGTTGATCACCAGCGACAGACTGCACAGCAGCCAGATGGCGGTGACGGCAATGTTGATCGGCATGAAGCGGCGCACCCGGAACGGATGCAGGAATTTCATCCGGGTCAGCGTCAACAACGCCAGGCCGATCACTGTCAGGAAGGTGATCCAGGGCGACGGCGCGATGATGTACAGACACAAGGCAACTACGTTCCACGCGGCGGGGAAGCCCTGGAAATAGTTGTCCTTGCTTTTCATGTTGACGTTGCAGAAGCAGAACAGCGACGACACCAGAATCAGCGACACGGTCAACAGCAACGTGTAGTCCGGCAGCGGGATGTAGCGATAGATGAACAGTGCCGGGATGAACACATAGGTCAGGTAGTCGATCACCAGGTCGAGAATCGAACCGTCGAAACTCGGCAGCACCGTCTGTACATTGACCTTGCGCGCCAGTGCGCCGTCCAGGCCATCGACGATCAGGGCGACGCCCAGCCACAGCAGGCAACTGGTCGGCTGGTTATCGAGCAGGGCAAGTGTCGCGAGGAAGGCAGTGACCACGCCGGTGGCGGTGAAACCATGGGCACCCCAGGCTTTGAGCCTGGCGATGTGTAGGGTCGATATCACGGGGGCGCTCTCCAGAAAGTGCAGCAAGCCAGTCATCGCCCTCATCTGGCGGGCGGCGGCAAACCGGGTAGGGTTGCAGGTATCGACCGGGTATCCGGGAATAAGGTTCACCGCCTATGAATCTTAGCTGCACCAGAAAAAAATACGCCGGGGTAAATGAGCGATGCGTCAGCCAGACGGTGGTAGCACATTTACCGGCGAGGACTATCGTTGTCTGACTGGATCACTCCCATCGATGAGGACGGCGTCATGAACACCAGCGATCTGCTCGAACAATTACTGCGGGCCGGCCAGGGCTCGATGGCGCAACAGCGCGGCGGTGGAGCGTCGGCTCAAGGTGGCTTGGGTGATCTGGGCGGACTGCTCGGCGGGTTGTTGGGCGGCGGCGCCAGCAACGCCGGGGCGGGAAGCATGGGCGGCTTGGGCGGCTTGCTCGGTGGCTTGCTGGGCGCAGGTTCGCCGATGGGCGGAGCGCCACAGTCACGCTCCGGGGGTGGTACAAACTATGCAGCGCTGGCCTCGCTGGGGATGATGGCATTCCAGGCTTATCAAGCCTGGCAACGCAGCCAGGCCGCGCAGCAACAGCAGGCGCCGCAAACGGCGATGCGTACGGTGGACATGCTGGCCGGGCCGGAAGTCGAGGAGCACAGCCATGCCATCCTGCGTGCATTGATAGCGGCAGCCAAGGCCGATGGCCGGATCGATGACACCGAGAAGCAGATGATCAGCACCGAAATCGGCCGTCACACCGACGATCCGCAGTTGCAGCAGTGGCTTGATGAGGAAGTCGCCAAACCGCTTGACCCTGCCGAAGTGGCACAGTCGGCAACCGATCCCGGCATGGCCGCCGAGATGTACCTGGCCAGCGTGATGCTGGTGGATGATCAACAGGATGCTGAGCGCAGTTATCTGGACGAACTGGCCGCGGCGCTGGGCATCGAGCCGGATCTGCAGGTGCACCTGGAACAGCAGGCCCACGGCACCGCCTGACGCAACACATACCCTTGTCAGGAGCTGCCGCAGGGTGAGGCGATCAGGCGTCCGGCGGTTTCGGCACCAGGAACGTCACGCCAAAGCGCTCGGCCACCTCGAATATCCGCGGCAGATCCTCGGGTACCTTGAACTGATCCATCGCCGTGAAAAACTGCCCGCCCCGGGGATCGGACACCACACCGATCATCTTTGCCGTGGGACTGAGGTTCCTGTAGGCATGGATCGACCCGGCAGGAATGTGCACATATCCCCCTGCCGAGACGATGTTGGACGTGCCTTCGACGGTGACCTCGACCTGACCCTCCACCACGTAGAACGCCTCGTCCCACGGGTGAAAGTGCGGGGGTGGACCGCCGCCTTGCACGCCTTCCTGGATATGCATTTCAAAGGGTTTGCTCAGATCGCCGCCGGCCAGGACAGTGATCGTTTCGCCAACGACATTGACCGGTGCCGGCGGGGCTTGCAGGACGTGAACCGTGCGCATGATGACTCTCCGCAGGTGAGGCTGCACCCGCCGATTGTAGGCGCTTGAACGCCTGCCGACAGCTGCTGCACGGGGCCGTCTGTCTGAGCAATTTGTGAGTCAGAAGTCGAAGAACACGGTTTCCGATTCACCTTGGACATGAATATCGAAGCGGTAGGCCAGCTTGCCGTCAATCGTGCAGCGGGTGGCAATCAGCGATTCGCGGCGATGGGGTTGTTCGATCAGGTTCAGTACGGGGTCTGCCGCATTTGCCTGTGATTCGTCGTCGAAATACACCCGCGTCTGCAGGTGTATGTTGATGCCCCGGGCGAACAGGGCCACATTGATATGTGGGGCCATGGGAACGCCCGCGGCGTTTTTCACCACGCCAGGCTTCACGGTCTTGACCGTCCATTCACCGACATCGGTCGTCGCCGTGCGGCCAAAACAGTTGAAGGGTTTTTCCAGGTCGAAACCGCTGTCGTAGACGCCTTCGTGATTGGCCTGCCAGCACTCCAGGAACGCGTCGCGAATCAAGTGGCCGTTGCCGTCATACACGTGGCCCAGCAATAAGATGTGCTCACCCGGTGCGCCCGGTTTGGCCATTTCATTCCAGATTTCCTGCTCACGCGGCGCGTTGCCGGCCGCTTCCAGTGCCAGGCCGATATGGACATAGGGGCCCGCTGTTTGCGACGGGGTTTCAGGCAGAAGTTGAACGGGCATACGCAGGCCTCCTCAGCAGTTTTCGAAATGGGTCTTGCGCTGGCCGCGCAGGACGATATCAAAGCGATAAGCCAGGCAATCCATGGGATTGGCCATGCTCATGTCAAGCCTGGCGATCAGGCTCTGCACTGCTTCCTGATTGGCGATCGACTTGACGATCGGGCACATGGGGATGAGCGGATCACCTTCGAAATACAGCTGGGTAATCAAGCGCGTGGCAATGGACGGGCCACTGATGGAAACGTGGATATGGGCTGGTCGCCAATCGTTGGGGCCGTTGCGCCATGGGTAGGGGCCGGGTTTGACGGTGCGGAAGCTGTAGTTGCCATCGCGGTCGGTCAACGCGCGGCCTACGCCGCCGAAATTCGGGTCAAGGGGTGCCAGGTAACTGTCTTTCTTATGCCGGTAACGGCCACCGGCGTTGGCCTGCCACATCTCCACCAGGGTATGAGGAATCGGCTTGCCGTACTGATCGCACACCCGGCCCGCGACGATAATGCGTTCGCCGATGGGCAGGCCGCCATGATTGAAATTCAACAGCAGATCGTTATCGTGCCGCCCCATCTGCAGATGGGAAAAATCCGGGCCGCTGGTTTCGGATACGGATTGGGGGATGCTCACCAGTGCCTGGCGCGGGGAGCGCAGGATCGAAGTCTTGTAGTCAGGCGTCAGGGCTTTGGGATGCCAATTACGGTCACGAATGACGAAGCGGCTGTCGTGCGCATCAGACATGTCGTTTTTCCTATTGTTATGGGTGGACAGAGGCAGGTACTGCGTTGGCAGCGACGTCAGTTTCCCCTTGTACGACCCCTCGCAAAATTGAAAAAAACGACTTCATCCATATCCAGATGGTTATGGATACTTGCCCTCACGATATTCCTGCCCAACCTCGCGCAACGCTTCCACGCACCACTGCGCCGCTGGCGTCAGCGGCAATGCAGGATTTGTGCAGAGCCCCACGGAGCCGCCAGGCTCACGCATTCCCAGATCCAGCTCCACCAGCTCGCCTTGCCTCAAGTCCTGCCTGACCGCGTCCAAAGGTGCGACCCAGATGGCCAGGCTGCTTTGTACGTAGCGTCGACTCAGGGCGACCGACAGGGTTTCCAGGCGTTGACGCGATGGCGTTATTGCGTGCTGCACAAACAGGCTGTCGGCGAATTTGCGTATCGTCGTTCCGGCCGATGGTAATACCAGCGGATAGTCCTCGAGGTGTTTGTGCCCCTGCGTATCGGCGAGTACCGGATGGCCGCTACGGACCACCAGGGTCATGGATTCGCTGTAGAGGTGTTCGAACGCCAGCCCGAGAATCAGCGGGCTATCGGTCATCCTGCCAACCACCAGGTCCAGCTCAGCGACGCGTAGTCGGGACAGCAAGTAGGCGCTTGGGCCGGTCACGACACTGACCACCAATGCCGGGTGTCGGTCGTGTAGACGGCAGACAACTTCAGGCACCAACAGGCTTTCGACGGTGGACAACACGCCGAGTTGTACGCTGATGGGCTCATGTACCCCGGAGCGCAAACTGTTGACCCCGTCGCGCAACGATTGCACGCTCGGCCCTGCGTAGCGCAGGAAGGCCACGCCGGCCTCGGTCAGCGTCGAACCTTTTTTACCCCGTTCAAACAGCGTGGCCTCCAACAGGGTTTCCAGCTCCTTGAGGGTTTTCGATAGCGCCGGCTGGCTGATTGCCAACTTGTCGGCAGCACGCGCCAGGCTACCCTGGCGCGACACTTCGAGAAAACACAGCAGATGACGGAATTTGATTCGGGTATCGATGTTCAATCGGCGGTTCTGCCTTTTTGGTTGGGCATCCATTATTCCTCATTCTGCCGCAACCATTACCATGCGCCTGATCCATCGTCAGATTTTTTCTGGCGAAACCACCCACACGCTGCAGGGTAACTTGTACAGCAGATGTTCCACCGTACTGCCAACCAACCGCTCCATGCCACGGTGGCCGATGCGCCCCATGACAATCACATCGGTGTCATAGGCCCGGGCATAGTCGCAGAGCACCCTCACCGGATTGCCCATGATCATATGCTGGTGCTCCGGGGGGATACCGTTGCGCTCGGCAAGGTCGCGAAACGCATCAGCCTGCGCGTCGAACAAGCTCTTGGCTTTTCCCGAAGAGAAAAATGCCGAGCCATTACTGAAACCGAACTCGTCCGCGCTGATGCTTGAAAGGTCATGCGCGTAGATCACGTCCAGTTGGGCATTACAGGTGCTCGCCAGTTTACAGGCCTCGCGCAGAATCCTGTCGTTGAAGCCTTCGTATTGGTCATCGGAATGAAACGGGTCGACGGCGGCGACGATCTTGCGCGGCAAGACGTTGTGCAAATGGCTGACAAAATGCAGCGGCACCGGGCATTCTCGCAGCAAGTGGATATCCAGGGGCGTAAACATCAGGCGTGACAGCAGCGATTCGTGCTCCAGCGCCTTGATCAATGCGGCCATCGGTTGTTCCTTGAGATGAATGAGGATCTCCTGCAAGGGCCTCTCCACCCAAACCACTTCCGTGGTGACGTGCACACCGATCTTGCGCAAGGGGCGGGCCTGATCTTCGAGCCACTGGCGGTGACGCTCGACATAACCCAGCCGCATCTGCTCCCGCGCCTGTTCGTTGACCATTCCGGCAGTCGCCAGCCCTTCAAGATAATCGAACGCCACGATGTGCAGGGCAGCGCCCGAAGCCTTGGCCAACGCCGCGGCCCGATCGAAGGCGGGGCTGTTTTCCATCAACGGCGAGACGACCAGCATGAAACGTGATTGATCAGACATGACAAATCTCCGGCAGATGATCGCTTGCCCCGATGGCAGCGGCTGATGTCTTGCACTTAGCCTGCCGCTGTTTCGGGTGTCGGGTTTGATCTTTGTCAAATCGAGGGCAAAGGAGGGGCCGGCCCGACGCGCGGTGGCCCGGTCTTCGTCCAGTGGAGGAAATTATTGACCATTATCAACCTTTCCCCCGGCTCCCCGGCGCAGTCTCAGGGCTTGTGCAGACGTCGACTAACGCTGGCCGATGATTCGCGAAGTCAAAGGAGGTATCCATGTTCATTGATATCACGGAGAAACCGACAGCCCGCTGCTGGGTCGTGTGCATGGACGCCCTGGAAGTGAACTTCAACAGTCTGGGAGAAGCCCAGGCTTTTGTTGGCCAACTCAAGGCACGTATCGAAGCGCCTCATGTCTGGCCAAGCAGTCCTGGCCCGGCCGGCGAATCAAGACAGATGCCAGCGCGTCCAGCTGCCCACACAAATGGCAAAGGGATGTGGGCCGACCGCGTGGAGTAACGCTGCGGGGCTGAGCGGGGCGCAAGGTCGAGCAGGTCAAGCAGATGGCAATCAAATCACGAACCCTGGTTTTACCACTGAACTGAAATGGCCGCGTGCCGAGGTGCTCCATGTCGCAGACTCAACGTTTACTCTTGATCGCTCCCTCAGCCATGACCCGCACTCCGGCATTCGACCGTGCCGCGGCGTTAGCGCTGGCGATGCAATTGCCATTGCACATCGTGGCGTTCGACTACTCCCAAGCCCTGGCGGTGGCCGGCCTGTTCGCTGCGCAACAATTCAACCTGGCGCGGGACGGCTATCTGCAAACCCATCGGCAATGGCTCGCCGACCAGGCCGAGTTGATGAGCAAACATGGCGTGGAAGTCACCAGCGAGGTGGTGTGGGTACAGCATCCTTTTGAGGAGGTCCTGAACTTCATCAATGAGATGCCGCTGACGCTGATCATCAAGGACGCCCAGGAAGAACCGGCGTTCAAACGGGTTTTTTTCACCCCGCTGGATTGGCAGTTGCTGCGCGATTGCCCTGTGCCGGTGCACCTGGTGACGACGCCGCTGAATGCCCGGCCACGCAACGTTCTGGCCATCATCGATCTGTTGCGCGATGAGGATCAAGACCGTGTGTTCAACGACCAGATCATCGACGCCGCGACGAAACTGGCCGCCGTCTGTGATGCCGGCCTTGAGCTGCTGCACGTTTATGACTGGACGTCTGTTTACGTCCAGGACATGGGCTTTGCCGCATTGCCGTTGGCCACCGGGATCTATGAAATGCTGGGATCGGCTCAGCATGAGGCATTTGCCGCCATCGCTGAACGCCATGGCGTGCCACCAGAGCATCGTCACTTCATCGAGGGCGCGCCCGTGCCGAGTATCTGTGAATTCGTCAGCGAGCACCGTACCGATGTCATTGTCATGGGCACGGTGCAGCACAAGGGCTTGAGCAAATTACTGGGAACCACGGCCGAGCAACTCCTGCATCGGGCGCCGTGCAGTGTGCTGGCGATCAAGCCAGGAAGGATGCTGCAATCCTGAGGGCTTTCAGGCCCCGCAATGGTCCGTTGGCAGGCACATTGCGGGGCGCTTTCATTACAGGTTAAGGCGATGGATGACCTGATGGCTGTCGTCCGGATCGTTATGGGTCTCGAAACCCAGCGCCCTGGCCAGGTCGCGCATGGGAGTATTGCTTGCGGCGTCCACCGAATACATCTGGCGAAAGCCGTTTTTACGGGCTGCCTTGATCAGGTGGTCCATCAGTATTTTGCCCAGGCCCAGGTGCGTCCATTCATCGGCGACCGTGACTGCACATTCGCACTCATGCTCGCCAGTGGCCGCGTAGCGGCTGATGCCGATCTCGACCAGTTTGCCGTTGTCATGGACCAGGGCGATATAGGCCAGGCGGCGATGATTGTCCGTGTCCATCAACTGATCGAGCATCGCAGCGCCGGGTTCGTTGATCTGCGCAAGAAAACGCATATGACGGGACTCGGGAGACAGTCGTTTGATGAAGGCGTATTCACGGTCGCGATCCTTCTGCGCCAGTGGCCGGATCAAAACGTGGCGACCATCCCTGAGCGCTTCGATCCAGTATTGGCCGTCGACTGCAGCATAGGCGGCCGCAGCCCGATCATTGTGGTCTTTGACGGTAAGCATGGAGTGTTCCTCTTGTGCGAATGGGAATTGGAGCGCAGCAAAAGAACCGCGTTGGATTTCTTTGTACGCCATTGCCAACGCTTGAACCTGATCTGGATCAGATTGCTGTGTTGGCGGCATTGGTTCGCGTGAGCTTGATGTAAGTCAAACTGCGCGAGGCGATGGAGCGCAGACTTCAAACATGCCGGCACTCGATAGCCGGGGCCGACCGGAGGTGTGTGATGGGGCAATATCAACGTTTTCTGCTGATCGCTGACCAAACCCTGCATCAGTCTCCTGCCCAGTTGCGTGCCGTCGCCTTGGCCAAGGCTGCCGGGGCGGTACTGGATGTACGCGCCTTTGTCGAACCGGCACCGGTGGTTCATTTATGGCAGGAAAAAATCGACGACACGGAGCATCAGCGCTATTTGCGTCGCTACCGTCGCTGGGAGGCCGAAGAGCTCGATCGACTCAGCGAGCTGGGCCTGGAAGTGACGGTCAAGGTGGTCTTCACCACCCATCCGCTGCTGGACATCCTGAAAACGGTCGAAGACTTGAAGCCTGACCTGTTGATCAAGGACAGCAACCTGGAACCTGTGCTCAAGCGAGTGTTCATTACCCCGTTAGATTGCCACTTGTTGCGTGAATGCCCGGTCCCGGTGCATCTGGTCAACCGCGCCCCCTACAGCTTGCCGCATCGGATCGTGGCGGCCGTGGACCCGTTCGATCCGGCAACGCAAATCAGCGGCTTGAACGACACCATCATCCAGACCGCCAACGCCCTGGCCTTGCAATGCGACGCGCCATTACACCTGCTGTACGCCTATGATTTATCGCCCGCCTTCAACAGCGATGCACCGCTGGCCGGGGGCGGTTGGGGCGTGGACTTCATCGAGGAGTTGCGTCAATCCTTGCACCAGGCGTTCATCACGCTGGCGGAGCGTTACGGCGTACCGCCTGAACGACGCCATTTCATCATGGGGCTCCCGGTGCCGGTGATCAGTGCATTCGTCGAGGAATATCTGGCCGATGTGGTGGTGATGGGCACTGTGCACCGTATGGGCATCGACCGACTGATCGGCAGTAACACGGAGCGGGCGCTGTATTCAGTGCCAGGGAGCATACTGGCGGTCAGGCAGTTCACGTAACTGGAGTTCATCATGAGTCAATATCAACGTCTGTTACTGATCATCAACCCGGTCCTGCGCCTTTCTCCCGCCCTGAATCATGCTGCAGCCCTGGCCAAGGCCAGCGGCGCGAGCTTGCATATCGTCGCGCTGATTCCTTCGTTCAAGTGGTTATCGCTGCTTGAAGAAGGCGATCGGCAACTGGCGCGGGAAGGCTATTTGCAGGACCATCGCGACTGGCTCAAGACTCAGGCCGAGAATCTGCGTGGCAGGGTGATCGAGGTGACCACCGAGGTGACCTGGGCTGAGGACATCAAGCAAGACATCATCGATCGCGTCACGGACATGCAGCCCGATCTGTTGATCAAGGAGATTCAGCGCGAATCCGCGCTCAAGCGGGCGTTCTTCACCCCCTTGGACTGGCACTTGCTGCGCCACTGTTCGGTCCCGGTGTACCTGGTGGGCGGCCGCGGCTTCGTTTTACCCCGCAAGGTTGTGGCAGCGGTCGAAGTATCGGACAGCGAATCAGCCGACAACGAACTCAACGAACGAATCATCAAGCAGGCTTGCAGTCTTGCCATGCAGTGCAATGCCGAGCTGCATTTGCTATACGCCTGCGATATCTCGGTCGCCTATCTTGCGCACATGGGCGACCTGCCACTGGCTGACCTGACCAGAGCGCTTCACAGCGACCTGGAAAAGTCGTTCGCCAGGCTGGCCGACCAGTTCGCAGTGCCTGCCGATCGTCGACACTTCATTGAGGGACATCCGGTCACGGTATTGAGTGAGTTTGCCAATGAGCAAAATGTGGATGTGATCGTGATGGGCCGGGTCCAGTCCCATGGCATCGACAAGCTTCTTGGCAGCACCACCGAGCATATTCTGTATCAGGTGCCCTGCTGCGTCCTGGCGGTCTAGTGCTTATTTGCGCTTCCAGTATTTCTGCATTTCCAGGAACAGGAAAGATGCGGTCCATGTGATGAGCACCAGGCCGGTCAGGGCTTGCAGACCGGTCAGGTACTTGAGGTTGCCGACAGGCGAAATATCGCCGAAGCCGATCGTTGTGTACGTGGTAAAGGAGAAGTACACGCAGTCCATCAGCGAACCGTCGAAATTGCCTGTCAGGCTGCCCCATTTTCCGGAATGCACCATCAGGTAATAAACCAGGGCGAAGCACCAGACCTCTAGCGCGTGGGCCAGGAGGGCGCCGAATACCCCAACCACGATTCTGAAGCGGCTCCACAGTTTGAGCCGTGGCAGCCAGTCATTCATGCGTAACAGACATTCGTAGTGGATCACTACGACGATGATGACCACCAGCGTATTGATCAGCGTGACTGCCAGCATGGCAAATCTCCAGCGATAAGGGGGGCAGTGGACCTGGACAGGCATCGGGTCCTGCGGCAAGTGTATTTCTACGCTTGAGCGCTGGAGGATCGTTGAGCTGTATCAACATTGATTAATTAACTGTTAACCATAGCTGCTGGTTAGTTGATAAAAATCAGGTTCGCCACCGCCGAACGCCAAATACTCGGGCTACGGCGTTCCAGGCGGCAAAAGCCTTCAACCCGCGCGCCCCCTGCAGGATGTCGGGTTTGCAATCAGGGTTTCTGGACGAGGTATGTCATGGTCAAAATCAAGCGCATTCTATTGATAGCCCCCAGCGAAATGACCCTTACCCCTGCGTTTGACCGAGCGTATGCCGTGACTTGTGCAACGGGGGCGATATTGCACATTGTTGCGTTCGACTATGTCCAGGCATTGGCCGTAGCCGGTTTGCTGGACCACGATGCGATGGCTCAGGCGCGTGAAGGTTATCTGCAGGTGCACCGGCATTGGCTGGAGCAGCAGGCCCGGTTTCAACGGTGCGTCGGGATGCAGGTGACGACCGAGGTGGTCTGGGCCAAGTCGAGCCTGAGCAACGTGCTTGAGTACGTGAATGACTTTCTGCCGGACCTGGTGATCAAGGACACCCACTATGTGCCGGCTCTTGATCGTGCCTTTCACCGACCCCTGGACTGGCGACTGTTGCGTGAGTGTCCGACCCACCTGCACCTGGTGACCAGTGCCAGGCATCCAAAACCGGTGAAAATTCTCGCGACGATCGATCTGTCCCACCTGGAAGAGCTGACGCAAGGCCTGAATGACCGGATACTCGATCTGGCATCGACCCTGGCGGCCAGCTGCGGCGCCGCGCTGCACTTGCTTAACGTCAGTCGTTGGACGGAAGTGAGCGATGCGCCGATGAGCGTGCCGACAGGCAGTCTTGATGCCAGCTTGAGGGACGCCATTCAGGACGCCCAGCAAGAGGCTTTCGATGCGCTTGCCGAGCGCTATTGCATCAAGGACACACGCCGGCACTCGCTGACGGGCATCCCGCACAAAGTCATCGGCCATTTCGCCAAGCAGAATGACTTTGACATGGTGGTGCTGGGCGCGGTCCATTGCCATGGGCATGAGCGCTTTATCGGTGAAACTGCCGAGAGCATATTGAACCGGGCGCCGTGCAGTCTGATGATCGTCAAGCCATTACCCCTCTACAATCATTAATCGAGCCGTGTTTTGCAAATCGACTGAACCTTCGCGCACTCACCCAGGGTCTCATGACAATAACGGTGTGACACAGTCATAGACCCGGCGGAGGCGCCATGGACAAGCCGCTCGAAAAATACAACGGCATGCGCGATTTCGACAAAAGCCCCGAGCCTTCCGGCCTTTCCAAATCTGTTAAAGGCGGTCGAAAGGGCAAGGCACATGCGCTGCTCTTCTGCATCCAGAAGCACGATGCCTCCAGGCTGCATTACGACTTCAGGCTGGAGCTCGACGGCACCCTCAAGAGCTGGGCAATCCCCAAGGGGCCGTCCCTGGACCCCAAGGTCAAGCGCCTGGCGGTGCATGTCGAAGACCATCCGCTGGATTACGCCACCTTCGAAGGCAGCATCCCCGAAGGCCATTACGGTGCGGGCGATGTCATCGTCTGGGACCGTGGCGTCTGGATTCCCCAGGACGATCCGGCCAAGGCCTACGCCAAGGGCCGGCTTAAGTTCGAACTGCAAGGCGAGAAGCTCGCCGGGCTATGGAATCTGGTGCGCACGCACATGCCGGGCAAGCAGGAGCAATGGTTCCTGATCAAGCATCAGGACGGTGCCGCCCGCCCGGAAAGTGATTACGACGTGGTGGCCGCCGAGCCCGACAGCGTGCTCAGCGAACGCACCATCATTGCCAAATCGTCCAAGGCGGCCAAACCCAAGGCCATCAAGCAGCCCGCTGCGCCAACGCATAAAGAACCGCGCAAAGAAAAGTCCGCGCCACTGACCGGCGCGCGCAAGGCCAAGTTACCGGACCAGATCAAACCGGAACTGGCGACGCTGGTGGAAAAGGCCCCGGGCGGTGAATGGAGTTATGAGGTCAAGTTCGACGGCTACCGCATCATGGCGCGCATCGACCACGACGAGGTTCGGCTCTTCACTCGCAACGGCCATGACTGGACTCACAAGCTGCCCGGCCAGGCCAAGGCACTGGCCAGCCTGGGCCTGGAATCGGCCTGGCTCGACGGCGAGATGGTAGTGGCCGACGAGCAGGGCGTACCGGACTTCCAGGCCTTGCAAAACGCCTTTGAGGCCGGCCGCAGCGGCAACATTCTTTACTACCTGTTTGACATGCCCTATCTCAATGGCGTGGACCTGCGCGAGGTGCCCGTCGAGGAGCGCAGGGTTGCGCTGGCGACGGTGCTGAAAACGTCGAAAGACCCTCTGTTGCGCTTCTCCGAGGCCTTCGGTGAAGACCCGGAGGCCTTGCTCAACAGTGCCTGCCAGATGCAAATGGAAGGCCTGATCGGCAAGCGCCTGGGTTCCCCCTATGTATCAAGGCGCAGCAGTGACTGGGTCAAACTCAAGTGCAAACATCGACAGGAATTCGTCATCGTCGGCTTCACCGACCCCAAAGGTTCACGCAGTGCCTTCGGTGCGCTGCTCCTGGGACTGCATGACCGCGACAGCGGTGAGTTGCGCTACGCGGGCAAGGTCGGCACCGGCTTTACCGAGACGACCCTCAACAGCATCCATCAACAACTCAAGCCCCTGCAAACGAAGAAACCCGCAGTGGTCAATCCGCCCGGTGGTGCCGAGTTCAAGTCCGTGCACTGGCTCAAACCCAGCCTGTTGGCGGAAGTGGCCTTTGCCGAAATGACCAAGGACGGTTCGGTGCGCCATGCGGTGTTCCATGGCCTGCGTGACGACAAACCTGCCAAAGACATCACCGAGGAGCGCCCGACTGCCATGAAAACTGCCCTTGGGAAAAAAGCCGCCGCCAAGCCTTCCACCGCGAAGAAGAAAGCCGAGCCTGCGCCGTCTCAGATCGGTCTTGGCCAGGGCAAGGTGCGCATCACCCACCCGGATCGGGTCATCGACGCCAGCAGTGGCACGACCAAAGTGCAACTGGCGGAGTATTACGCCAGCGTCGCCGAGTGGATTCTGCCGCAGCTCAAGGACCGCCCTGTGGCCTTGGTGCGTGCGCCAGATGGCATCGCCGGCGAACTGTTTTTCCAGAAAAACGCCGAGCGCCTGGCGATCCCCGGCATCACCACCCTCGACCAGAAACTCACGGGCCAGCCGATGATGGTCATCAACAACGCCGAAGCCTTGATTGGCGCAGTGCAGATGAGCACCGTCGAGCTTCACACCTGGAACGCCACTTCGGACCACCTCGACAAACCCGACCGCTTCGTCCTCGACCTCGACCCGGACCCGGCGCTGCCATGGAAGCGCATGGTCGAGGCCACCCAGTTGACCCTGACGGTGCTCGATGAACTGGGGCTCAAGGCGTTCCTCAAGACCAGCGGCGGCAAGGGCATTCACCTGGTGGTGCCGCTGACCCGCAAGCTCGGCTGGGATGAGGTCAAGGACTTCAGCCACGCCATTGTCAGCCACATGGCCAAGATGCTGCCGGAGCGCATTTCTGCAGTGTCAGGGCCGAAGAACCGGGTGGGGCGGATCTTCATCGATTACCTGCGCAACGGATTGGGCGCGACCACCATCTGCGCCTACGCTGCGCGTACCCGCGAAGGGTTGCCGGTGTCGGTGCCGATCTTTCGAGAAGAAGTGGAGGCGCTCAAGGGCGGCAACCTGTGGAACATACACAATGTGCATGAACGCCTGGCTGAAGTAGGCGATGAGCCTTGGGCGGACTTGAAGAAAACCCGGCAGACGATTACTGCCGAGATGCGTAGGCGGGTGGGAATGAAAAAAGCCTGACGTCCTGTAGGCGCTGCCAAAGGCTGCGGCAGCGCCTACAGGTGTCGCGAATTACTTGTTGATGAACGCCTGGAAGTCGCTACCCAGTTTGTCGATGGCCGTCTTGAAGTCCTGGGCGGTGATTTTCTGTTTGTCATTTTCCAGCGTGGTGCCAAAGACCTTGCGCACGACCCGGCCTACGGACTGATTGTTCTTGGCGTCGATGAACTCGGCCTCGATATACAGTTCGGTGTTTTCATCCCGGATACCGGTAGCGGCGGACACACCGCCCACGACCGCTGCGATAGGCACCACCTCATACCAGTGCATGCCTTCAGGCGAGGCACTGACCCCGGTGATCGCTGCACGCATGACCAGGGTTTTCGCGCCGGCCGGCGCGGCGGCCGGGCTGGAAACGACGCGGTACTTCTGCCCCAGCGTGGCCTTGGCCTTGTTGGTCATGTAGTTCTGGATGTCGGTCAGCGTCTGCTGGTTGACCCGCTCATTGGGCTTGGGCGCCGGGTACATTTCCAACCGGGTGAAGGCCACCGTGTCATAGGCATTCGGGTTCCACGACGGACTCACCCAACGCATGGCCGTTCCGCCGCTGGGCGTTTCGACTTCCTGCAGGTTGTTGTAGGAGGACAGGTAGCCGGAGTACTGCTCCTTCTCGGTGACTTTCGATGTACAACCGCCGAGCATGAGCCCGGCCAGGGCAGTGCCAACAAGCAATTTGCGGGTCAGGTTCATAGTGCTGTTTACTCCTTGGATAAAATCATTTTTTTTTTTAATCAGAAACGCCAGGTCATGTTTCCGGTTACGGCCGATATCCAGGCTGTGTCGAACTGACCGGAAACCCGGTTGCCCGACACGGATTTGGTTTGGTCAACCGGCATATCACCAAGGTAGACCAGGGCCCAGCTGACGTTGACATCGGTGTCCTTGTTCACAGCATAGGTGGCTCCCGTGGCAATGCGCCAGGATTCGGCCATCGGCACGGTCAAAGTTCGGTCGCTGTCCGAAACGGGACTGCTGTCGTAAGCCACGCCGACGTTCCACAGCAGTTGCGGCGTGGCCTGGTATTGCGCGCCCAGCGCCAGTTGCCAGGTGTCTTTGTAGTTGGCGTCGATGGTCGTCGAGCGCGCATCGATTGCCGTGGTGTCGACCTGCACACCGACCTCGCCGAACTCCGACCAGTCCTGCCAGTTGACTGAGGCGAGCAGGGCCCACTGCCGATCCAGTTGCTGGAACAGGCTCAGGGTGATGGTTTGTGGCACCGTCAAATCGAGCTGGGTGTCCAGGCCATCCAGCCTGTTCAAGATCGGGCCGTTGCCCTTGATATCCAGCCCGTCCTCGAACTCCAGATCGACCTTGCTGGTGTAGGTCAGGCCAATGCGCGTGCCGGCTTGCGGGGCGTAGATCACTCCCACGTTCGCGCCAAAGCCCCAATCCTGGTCCTTGTATTTAAACTGGCCATCGCCACGGTCGGTGAGGGCGAATGGGGAGCGGTCGATGGCGGTCTGGGCCTGCAGCATGCCGTACATGGCCTTCGCGCCAACGCCCACCGACCATTGCTCGTTGAAACGGTAAGCCACGCTCGGCACCAGGGACAGCCCGCCGATGCTGGCGTTTTGCGAGAAGTAGCGCCCGGACCAATCGTTGTCGTAGTTGACCGCCAGGCCAAAGTCGGCGTACTGGCCAAAGCCGATGCTCCAGTGGTCGTCCAGCTCATGGCTGATGAAGAAGCTGCCGCCGGGAATCGGGTCAAGGGCATTGCCGCTGCCACTGCCCGGGACATTGGTGTCACCGTCGCGATTGAACTCCAGGTTGCCGTAGAGCACCTGCAGGCCACCGGTGATTTGCGTGCCAGGCAGATAGCTCATCCCCGCCGGATTGCTGGCAATCGTCGAGGGGCCCTGGGCCCGCGCGGCGGCGCCGGCGTTGGCCAGGCCGGCGTTGTCGGTGCCGATTTCGTAGAGCATGATGCCGCCGGCGTGGGCCTGCTGGCAGCACAGCGCTAACAGGGTGAAGGCGGGCAGGGCGGATGTTTTTACCTGCATGGGATCACCTGCGCAAAGACCATGACGTACTGGCGTCAGTCCTCTGGACGAAGTCCGGTGACTGCACCAGGATTTTGGATCACTCGCGAAAGAGCGTAGGTATTTATCCTGAAAAATCCAGTAATTGGCTGAGTCAAACCGGGTGTTCCAGATTCCTGGGGCCAAGGCGGCGAGGATGCCTCGCCGCCTCGATGCCATTACCTGCCGGCAACGGCTGCCAGCAGCGGCGCCACCTGATCGTCCGTGAGTGCCGCCTGGACCTTCATGGTCATGAGGTCGCTCCATTGCAGTACCCACTTCTGGACCTGTACCGGATCATCGGCCTCGGCAATGCCAAATCCGGCCGCGCCGCCGACGGCGTGCCAGCGTCCGATCATATTGACGCCTTCCGGCGGCGCGCCACCGGTCTTGAGAAAACGTTCGATCGCACTGTTGCGATTGGCCGTACTGATTTTCCAGCTGACGATGAATAACATCTGCCACCTCCTTCCAGGAATTGGCACCTGTGTGTCTGCGCGCACCGGGTTGGCGCCGGGACCACGGTCACGTTTGCCTTGCCAGGGTCATCCTGCCTGGCCTGAAACGCTTGCTCCCTTGAGAAGGCATAGCAGCGCCGCGCACTTCACGTACGACCGTCGATCCTGTTCGGGTGTCAGGTATCGCGCAACAGGTCGTTGGCGTTGAGCAGGTCGTAGGCGATTTCCGGGCGTTTTTCCATGGCGCGACGAATTGCGGCCGGGATCGAGGCGCGGGTCTTGCGGCACAGCCCCGGCAGTTCGCCGACCTGGATGCCAATGCCGCGCATGGTCCGCACTTCGTTGAAGCTGGGCACGATGTCGACACGGATGCCCAACTGCTCGAACATCCGCCGTTGCAGGTGTTCGAGGTCCTGCAGGCTTTGCAGGTTTTCCAGGCGTTCGACCAGGCGTTTTTCTTCCGTGCGGGTCAGGAACAGGATGCGCAGGTCTGCGCCGGGCGTTTCCAGCAGCGGGTCACGCCCGCAGTCGCAGGCGCCGGGCGGGCAGGGTTGGCGGATCGGGGCGGTGGGGGTCATGGGGTTCAATCATAGAGCGCTGTGATCGAATTTGCCCATAGGCATTTGGTCCGAATGAGATCCAAATGTGGGAGCGAGCAAGCCCGCTCCCACAGGGGTTACTGTGAAACCCGTTTACCTCATTTCAGTACCAGCATCCGATAAACCCCGGCCTCGGCTTCGATCCCGTGGGTGTCATGGGTGAAGCCAGGGAAAGATTTGTCGAAGGCTTCCAGCGCCTTGAGGTAGGCCAGCAGCGGACCGTCGGCAGCCCCGGCGTTCTCACCCGGCATCAGCAATGGAATGCCCGGTGGATACGGCACGATACCGGTGGCGGCGATACGCCCGGCGGCTTCTTCCAGGGTGACCAGCTCGATCTCGTTGCGCACCAGTTTCTCGTACGCCTCCACCGGGCTGAACACCGCTTGCGGCAACGTGCCGAACGCCTGGGCCATGGCCGAGGTGGTCTTGTGTTGCTTCATGGCGGCGAAGATTTCGTCAGCCAGGTCCTTGAGGCCCATGCCGGCGTAACGGGTCTGGTTGCCGGCCAGCAGGTCCGGCAGGCACAGCTCCAACTCGACGTTGTCGTCATAGTCGCGCTTGAAGTCCAGCAGCGCGTTGACCAGCGTGCCCCATTTGCCCTTGGTGATGCCGATGGAAAACAGGAACAGGATGGTGAAATCCGTGGTTTTCTCGACGACGATGCCCTGGCGCCCCAGGTACGCGGTCAGCACGCAGGCCGGGATGCCGGTGGGGAGCAGGTTGCCGTCGTCGCCCATGCCGGGGCTGAGCACCGAGACCTTGATCGGGTCCAGCATGCAGTAGCCTTCCTCGATGTCGCCAAAGCCGTGCCACACCTCGTTCGGGTGCAGGACCCAGCAGTTCGGCTCGGTTTTCAGCAACAGCGGATCGACTTCGTGGAACGGCACAGTGGCATCGCCCACCTGCACGGTCGGCGGCTGCCAGCAGGTGAAGAACCAGTCGTCCTTGCTCAGCATCTCGTGGTGCATGCGCGAGATGACCTGGCGGAAGGCCACGGCTTCCTCGATGGATTCGCTGGTGAGGATCTGCCCGCTGGGCGCTTCCATCATCGCTGAGCTGACGTCGCAGGAGGCCATGATCGCGTAGTTAGGCGAAGTCGAGGCGTGCATCATGTACGACTCGTTGAAGCGCCCGTGTTCGATCGGGTTGCGGCCGTTGCGCACGTGAATCATCGAGGCCTGGGACAGGGCCGCCAGCAACTTGTGGGTCGACTGGGTGGCAAACACGGTCGGCTTCGAAGCATCGTGATCGTCCGGGCTGCCGTGCATGGCGTGGCGGTCGCGGTACAGCGGGTTGAAACGCGCGTAGCCATACCAGGCTTCGTCGAAATGCAGGCGGTCGACGCTCTGGCCGAGCAGTTCTTCGACGCGGGTGACGTTGTAGGTCAGGCCGTCGTAGGTGGAGTTGGTGATGATCGCGTGGACCGGCGTCGGGTCGATGCCGTCCTTGACCATCGGGTTGTTGGCGATGGCCGCTTTCACGCCTTCGGCGCTCAGGGTCTGCGGGAGGATCGGGCCGATGATGCCGTAGCGGTTGCGCGTCGGCACCAGGTAGGTCGGCAGCGCCCCCGATAGGGTCATCGCGTGCTCGGCGGACTTGTGGCAATTGCGGTCGCACAGGGCGATCTGGTTGCGCGTGACGCTGGCCATGAGGATCACGCGGTTGGACATCGACGAACCGTTGGTGACGTAGTAGGTGCGATGGGCGCCGAACACCTTGGCGGCGTAGCGCTCACCCTGGCCGATCGGGCCGCTGTGATCGAGCAGCGAGCCCAGCTCGCCGACCGAGATCGACAGGTCGGAACGCAGCAGGTTTTCCCCGAAGAACTCGTAGAACGCCCGGCCCGCGGTGCTTTTGAGAAACGCGGTACCACCGGCGTGGCCGGGGGTGTGCCAGGAATATTCATAGGACCTGGCAAACTTCACCAAGGCCCCGAACATTGGCGGTAGGGCGGCCTGGCGATAGCGCTCGATGGCCGCCAGGATACGCCCGCTGAGGAAACGGCTGGTGTCTTCGGGCAACCAGATGAAGTCGTCGGCGTGTTGCATGACCAGCAATGGAATGCTCGACGCGGTGGTGCGGTCACTGATCAGGAACACCGGCACTCGAGTGTTGCGTTCACGCAGCTTGACCAGCAGTTTGATGCAGTCTTCGTGGCCTTCGCTGGTGTCCATTTCCCAGCTGATCAATACGCATTGAACCGCCGGGTCCGAACGCAGGATCGACGCGGCATCGCTGAGGCTTTCCGAGGCCAGTACGCTGACGCCACGACCCTCTACATCACTGACCAACTGATCGAGGGCGCGGCCAAATACCGTGCGCTTGTCCGCCGGACTACTGACCAGTAGCGCGAGCATCCCGAGAGAGTGTTTATATTCCGTCATGCGTGAACCTCCAGAGTGGCTTTATTCAAGCTGTTCACCGGCACCGGTTTGCCAGTGATGTGCTGCGCGCTGACGGTCTGTGTCGGCACGCTGTTGTTGAGTGCTTCGAGACGAATCAGGCGGTTGTTGACGAAGCCGAACAGGGTGTAGCCGAAGATGGTCGCCACGCCGCCGAGCATCAGCGCCTGTTCGCCCGAACTGTAGAGCGCCAGGTAGCTGTAGGCGGCCGCCACCCAGGCAATGATGTTGGTGGCCAATGCCTTGCCGGCCGGTACGTTGGACACCTTCTGCATGGTCATCAACGCGGCCATGGAGAGGATGTACGGCACCAGGTTGGTGACCACCGCGAGGTTGACCAGGGTGTCGAACTGCTTGCTTAGGTCCGGGCTGATGGTGAGGAAACCCAGCGCCGTCTGTGCGGCCAGCAGCACCAGCATGCCGACGATTGGCGTTCCGGCCTTGTTGGCCTTGGCGAAGATCGACAGGAAGTAACCGGTGTCCGCCGAGCTTTTGTAGACCTGCGCGATGGTGAACTGCCAGCCCAGCAGCGAGCCGATGCAGGCCAGCACCATCGCGGCCATCACAATGTCGCCGACCAATGGGGTGAACATCTTGGCGAAGACCAGGCCAAAGGGTGCGGTAGAGGCGGCCAGCTCCGGGTTGTCGACGATGCCCGCGATGACGTTGGTGGAAACGATGTAGATCACCGCCGCGCCAAGGGTGCCGCCGAGTACCGCGATCGGTACGTTCTTCTCGGGGTTCTCCACCGCATCGGTGTTGGCGCACGCCGATTCAAGGCCGAGGAAGGCCCACAAGGTGATCGCCACCGAAGCCCCCGCAGCGTCTAGCCAGCCCATGTTGTGCGGGTTCCAACCCGCGGCGTACACGCTGCTGTCGAACCAGAACCAACCAACCGTGGACACCAGCACCACGGGCGCAATCACGCCCCACACGGTGACCGAGCCGATCCGGCCGGTGATCCGCGCACCGCCAAAGTTGGCGAACGTGGTGATCCACAACAGCGCAATGGTCGCCAGGCCCACTTGCAGTGAGTCCAGTTGGATGTGGAACAGTTCCTGGATATAGCCGACCGCCGTAATACTGATCGCCACGTTGGCAATCAACAGCGAGAGACCATAGGTGTAGTTGGTGAGGTAGTTACCGGCCTTGCCGAAGGTGTACTCCGCGTATCCCCCCATGCCGCCGGTCTTTCGGCTGAGCATCCCGCACCGCGCAAAGGCGTAGGCCAATGCCAGTGAACCGGTGGCTGTAATCAGCCAGGAAAGTATCGAAATCCCTCCCACTTCCGCGAGTTTCGAGGGTAGTAGAATAATACCTGAGCCTAACATGTTGACCGCGGTCAACATCGTCAGTTGACCCACACTCATTTTCTTTGCGACTGACATTCCGTTGCCTCGTTCATTGCGGAGAGAGCTTAGCTATAGCAAAGTTTTGAAATGTCGCAAGAAAATGACTTTGGCGTACTGATGCAGGTCAACGTATTGCATAGAAGGCATTATGCTGGCCCCCATGTTCTCCGCTTGTCGCCAGAATCGCTTTATTTTCAGGAGGTTAGGTGGGATGCAAATGCGCAATGTCTGGTTCGTGCTGTTCTCTTTCAGCGTCGCGGGTCTTACAGTTTCTGCCCAGGCCAGGGAACTGAAGCCCGGTGATACTTACATGTGCAGTTGGGGCGCGGGCACGGCAGCAAGAGCCCAGGAACTCAAGTTATCCGGGGTTTCCCTGTATGCGGCGCGGCAAAAGATCCAGTCATACAAGTTTGCCAAGCCGTGGATGCGGATGATGGCAATGGGCATTACCGAACAAACTTACGACAGCCCGACGCGGATCAAACCGGCGGCGGTAAGGCAAAGTTTTTATGATGATTGTTTGAGGTACAAGTTGGCGCGTAAGTAACTAAAACGTGTGAACGTTAAGAGATACCCATACGCATAACAAACCAGGCCGGCCGGCAGACCGCCTCGCTTTGGCTTTGGCTTTGGTTTTGGCTTTGGCTTTGGTTTTGGCTTTTGATTTTCTTGCCCCATCGAGAGGCATCGTTCCGGTTCTGCGCAGCGGGCAACCCGGCATGGATGCCGGGTTAGCCGCGCTGGGCCATGGATGGCCCATCGCGGCGGGCCCACGGAGCAGGACCGGAGCGAGGGTATGCCGAGCCACAGCGAGGCACCGAACGCCAGGGGCAAGAGCCCTTGGTTACTTGGGGCCGGGCGGCGTTCCGTTCTTCCAAGTGACTCGCTGTAAGAGCGAAACCATAAGTGGCCGTTACCGCAGGAATGGATATGTACTCGGTTAGCAAATAATAGGTCGTCTGTCAGGACGCCATCGCCAGCAGGCTGGCTCCCACAGTAGATCAAGTACGGCCGCGAGAGATGTGGCGGCTGTGAGGCCGCCTTCGCTGGCAAGCCAGCTCCTACAGTGAATCGTGTGCAACAGGGAGAGATTCGTTGGCTATAGGGCCGTCATCGCTGGCAAGCCAGCTCCTACAGTGCAGAAGATGGCCTTTGTCGGATCGGGCGCTGGGTCGGGCAACGCCGTCTATATTGAATGCCTGGCATCAAGCCTGAACGCTGATTCACCTGACATTGCATGAACCCCAAAATCAATCAGGAGATCATCATGACCCAGCTCGACAAAGTCCTGTACACCGCAAAAACCCACACCACCGGCGGTCGCGATGGCGCATCGCGCAGCTCTGACGGCATACTCGATATCAAGCTGTCGTCCCCTGGGGCCGGTGGCGGCGGCACCAATCCGGAGCAACTGTTCGCCGCCGGTTGGTCAGCCTGTTTCATTGGCGCGATGGGCGTCGCCGCCAAGGAATTGAAAGTGGCGCTGCCCAAGGACGTGGCGGTCGATACCGAAGTCGACCTGGGCACCAATGAAGAGGGCTACCTGCTGCAGGCGCGGCTGAATGTGAGCCTGCCGGGACTGGACCGCGAAACCGCGCAGAAACTGGTCGATACCGGCCACAAGTATTGCCCGTACTCCAAAGCCACCCGCAACAACATCAACGTCACGGTCAAGCTCGTTTGAGTTGAAAAAAAAGGTCCTGGCGACAGTTCAGGGAAGAGCATCGCCAGCGCCTGCAACAATGGCTATTTACCCAATCCAGGTCTGCGTCCGAGGCTCTCGGCAACGAGCCATCGAAGCCGCTGTCCACCCGCTGCGACAGGGGCTAGACTGCCGCGATAAAACATAATAACGACGTGACCTGCCTTGTATGAAAATCCACCCTCTACCGCCACTCAATAGCCTGGTCGCGTTTGAAGCGGCCGCGCGGCATTTGAGTTTTACCCTGGCTGCGCAAGAATTGAACGTCACCCAAGGGGCGATCAGTCGACAGGTGCGTCTGCTCGAAGACTATTTAGGCAAGGTCCTGTTCGAACGCACCACCCGCACGATCCACCTGACCCCGGCAGCCAGCCAATATTATGAAACGGTCCGTGCGTCACTGCTGCAAGTTGCCCAGGCCACGGGTGAAATTCGCCATTGGCAGGGTGCCGGGCAAGTGACGGTCGCCACCAGTACCGCGATGGCATCCCTGTGGCTGTTGCCAAAAGTGAGTGAGTTTCAACGGGAGAACGAAGAGATCGATCTGCGGATCATCGCCCACGACCAGGTCAAGGATTTCTCTCGCCTGGATTGTGACCTGGCCCTGTATTACTGCCGGACACCGCCCAGGGACATGCAGGTCACGCCGTTGTTTTCCGAAGAGGTCTTCCCGGTGTGCAGCCCCGCTTACCTGGCCAAGTATCCGGCCCTGAACAAGCCTGAGGACCTGGCAGCCTGCACCTGGCTGTTCCTCGACGACCTGCAGCGTGACTGGATCGGCTGGCCCGAATGGTTCCGCAGCCTGGGTCTGAAAAACGTCGAGCCCAAGCGCCGGATCAATATCAACAGTTACTCGATGCTGATCCAGTCGGCTATCGGCGGACAGGGTATTGCGCTGGCCTGGTCGAATCTGGTCGATGATCACCTGCAGACCGGTGCCCTGGTGCGACCGCTCGACACCGTTTTACGCACAGACGCGCAGTTCTGTTTACTGGAACCCTTGGCGCGTGGTGGCATGCGCCAAAGTGTAAAACGCTTCCGCACCTGGCTGATGAATCAACTTCCAGCGCCCCAGGATAACGATTAACGACGTTGCGATGGCTGTCATTCAGACCCACTGAAATTCTTTAACACTCATGCCTCGAGCCCTCGGTATTTCTAATGCCGGGCGGCGACTTCGCATGCGTGTATTTATGATAAAAAGTCATGAATTGCGCCGGAAATATCGTTTGTCGAGATACCCCCTGTTTTCCCAAACTTGCTGCCAGCGGACCCGGGCCAATGCGCCTGCCGACCCTTCAATACCGTGCCCAGCAGGGGAGAACAATAATGAGCAGCATCCAGCAAATTCCTGTGCATCAGCTTGAAACCGTCCTCAATCCGATTCACGAAGCGACTGGCCTCGGCAACGAGTTCTACACCGAGCAACGCTACTTTGAGCTTGAGCGCGATCAGGTCATGGGTAAAACCTGGGCTTGTGTCGGTTTCGCCAGCGACCTGGGCAAGGCCGGCTCGGTCAAGCCTGTCGATTTCATGGGCTTGCCTTTGTTGCTGATGCGCAACCGTGAAGGCCTGGTGCAGGTGTTCCATAACGTTTGCAGCCACCGTGGCATGAAGCTGGTGGAGGAGGCCGGTGAAGTGCAGGGCGTCATTCGTTGCCCTTACCATTCCTGGACCTACGACCTCAACGGCGGGCTGCGCGGTACTCCCCATGTCGGCGGCATCGACCAGCACAAGGACGAACGCTTCGCCTGTGAAAAGCACGGCTTGAAAGCGATCCGCAGTGCCATCTGGATGGACATGGTGTTCATCAACCTGTCCGGCGACGCACAACCGCTCGAAGACATGCTGGCGCCCCTGACCACACGCTGGGCGCAATTTCTCGGCGAGGACGGCATGAGCCTGCTGCGCCGTCGTCCGGGGCATGACGCCACCACGCTGGACATCAACTGCAACTGGAAGCTGGCGGTGGAGAACTACTGCGAGGCCTATCACCTGCCGTGGGTGCACCCGAGCCTGAACTCGTACTCGCGCCTGGAAGACCACTACAACATCATCTTTGACCAGCATTTCGCCGGCCAGGGCAGCTATGCCTACAACCTGTCGGACGTCGCCGGCACGCATCTGCCGAAATTCCCGGCCTGGCCGCTGGATCGCCTGCGCAACGCCGAATATGTCGCGTTCTTCCCCAACGTGCTGCTCGGCATCCAGGCCGACCATGCCTTCGCCATGCAACTGGAGCCAGTCGCGCCGGGACGCACCATCGAACATTTGCGCCTGTTCTATGTCGGTGACGACGCGGCGGGCAGCGATGAGTTCAGCGCTTGCCGTGAGGCGATCCTGGAGTCCTGGAAAGTGGTGTTCGCCGAGGACATCAGCTCGGTCGAAGGCATGCAGAAAGGCCGTCATTCCCCGGGCTACAAGGGCGGCGCATTTTCGCCGGAAATGGACATCCCGACGCATTTCTTCCACCAGTGGGCCGCGCGTCAACTGCTCGCCACCACACCGTCTGCCTGAGGAGGTCCCATGTATCCGATAGCCTCTCACTGGCTCAATTACATCGACGGACAATGGTGCGACAGCGACCAGCATCTGGCGGTGAACAACCCGGGAACGGCCGAGCCGGTCGCGACCATCGCCCAGGCCGGCGTGGCCGATGCCGAGCGGGCGTTGCTGGCGGCCCGCCGCTGTGCCGACAGCGGTGAGTTGACCCGGGTGCGTCCGGCGCAGCGGGTCACTTGGCTGCTGCGCATTGCCGAGGAAATTCGCGCCGTGGCCGATGAGGGCGCCTGGGTGTTGTGCCAGGAAAACGGCAAGCGCCTCTGCGATGCCCGGGACGAATTCATCGAGGCCGCGCGCTACTTCGAGTATTACGCCGGCATGGCCGACAAGATCGAGGGCACGTCGATCCCGCTGGGCAATGGCTACATGGACTTTACCCTGTACGACCCGATGGGCGTTTCGGCTCAGATCGTTCCATGGAATTTTCCGGTGTCGATCTGCGCCCGTTCGCTGGCCCCGGCCCTGGCGGCTGGCAATGCGGTGGTCATCAAGTCCCCCGAGCTTTCACCCTTGGGCGTGTGTGTGCTGATCCGCGCCATTGCCAAGGCCGGCTTGCCCGACGGCGCGGTCAACCTGATTTGCGGCCGCGGCCGCGAAGTCGGCGCATATCTGGTCAGTCATCGTGCTGTCGATCAGATAGTGTTCACCGGTTCCGTACCGACGGGCCAGTCGATCTTGCGTGATGCCGCGCAGCATGCGATTCCCAGCGTGATGGAGCTGGGCGGCAAGTCCGCGGCGATCGCCTTCGCCGATGCCGACCGCGAGCAACTGCTGGCCAGCGTCCAGTCGGGCATTTTCTTCAATGCCGGCCAGGTCTGTTCGGCAATGTCGCGACTGCTGGTGCAGCGCGAGATTTATGAAGAGGTGGTCGAGGCCGTCGTCGCCATGGCCCAAGGGCTCGGCGTCGGCCTGGGCCAGGACAACGCCGAGCTCACGCCTGTGGTCAGCGCCGGGCAACTGGCAGGTATCGAAGCCTTGTGTCGCCGCGCAGTGGAAGACGGCGCGGTGGCGGTCACCGGTGGTGAAGCATTCGCTGATCGGGCCGGGCATTTCATGCGCCCGACCGTGTTCCGCGACGTGACTGCACAGATGTGCATTGCCCGCGAAGAAGTGTTCGGGCCGGTACTGGCCATCATGCCGTTCGACACCGAAGAAGAGGCGATTGCCATCGCCAACGGCACTGAGTTCGGCCTGGTAGCCGGTGTGTTCACCCAGGACATCAGCCGCGCGATGCGCTGCACGCGCCGCCTGAAATCCGGCCAGGTGTTCGTCAACGAATGGTATGCCGGCGGCATTGAAACGCCATTCGGCGGTGTCGGTCTGTCCGGCTTTGGTCGGGAGAAGGGCCAGGAAGCCTTGTACAGCTACGTGCGCACCAAAAACGTAGCCATCCGGGTGGCGGGGGAGTGAATAGCATGTTCAAGACCTGGCTTTGCATCGTGTGTGGCTTGATCTACGACGAGGCCCTGGGCTGGCCTCAGGACGGCATCGCCGCCGGCACTCGTTGGGAAGATGTCCCCGAAGACTGGATGTGCCCCGAATGCCACGTGGGCAAGGCCGATTTCGAGATGCTCGATATCAGCGAATACACCCAGGCGGCAGCGGTCGCCAGCGTGCCGGTCAGCGTGCCGCCGGTGTCTGTCGCAACGCCGTCGCCGCGTCAGCCGATCGTCATCATCGGCAGCGGTTATGCCGGTTACGGCCTGGCCCAGGCATTGCGCAAGGTCGACCCCAAGGTCGAGATCCGCGTGCTGACGCAGGAGTCCGGTCACCTGTACTCCAAGCCCGCGCTTTCGATCGGGTTGTCCCAGGGCAAAAGCGCCGAGGCATTGTCCGGCGAAACGCCGCTGGCCATCGAGCAGCGTCTGAACCTGCGGGTTTATCCTTACTGCAAGGTGCTGGGCATCGACAGTGCGGCGCGGCGCCTGCGCACCAGCTTCGGTGACATGGAATACGGCCAGTTGGTCCTCGCCAGCGGTGCGCAACCGATTCGCTTGCCGATCCAGGGCGATACTTCAGCGCTGATCAGCGTCAACAATCTGCAGGACTATCAGGGGTTCCGTGAACGCCTGAGCGGCGTTCGACGTGTCGCCATCCTCGGGGACGGTCTGATTGGCTGCGAGTTTGCCAATGACCTGGCCCACAATGGCTTCAGCGTCGATGTCATCGGTCTGGGCCGCTGGCCGATGGAGCGCCTGTTGCCCGTCGACGCCGGGCAGATGCTGCAGCATGCGCTGAGTGAACTGGGAGTGACCTGGCATTTGCAGAACACCCTGCAAGCCATTGATGCCAGCGGGCAAGGCTATCGCCTGACACTTGCCGATGGCCACACCCTGGAGGCCGATCTGGTGTTGTCCGCCGTCGGTCTGCGCCCCGACCTGAGCCTGGCCGAAAGTGCCGGCGTGGCGGTTGGACGAGGCATTCAGGTGAATGCCCATCTGCAAACCTCGGTACCGGGCATCTACGCCCTGGGTGACTGCATCGAGATCGGCGGGCAACTGCTGCCTTACCTGGCACCGATCAACCAGGGCATCCAGGCGCTGAGTAAAACCCTGCTTGGCCATCCGACCGCCGTCGACTACCCCTTGATGCCCGTCACGGTCAAGACCCCGGCCGCACCGCTATGCCTGTTGGCGCCGGCCTTCGACAGCCAGGGTGAGTGGCGCTGCACGCCGACAGAGGATGGCTTGAGCGCGGGTTTCTACGGCGCCCAGGGCCAGCTCAATGGCTTTGTCCTGCTCGGTCGCCAAGCGCAAACGCAACGCAGCGCATTGCTGCAGTCCTGTCAGCACTCTCAGCAGGCGGTCGCCTGAGGCCAGACACATGAAAAACTTGATCAACCTGCCTTATGACGATGCGAGTTGCGGCTGGTATGCAGCGCTGCCCGCGCAACCGGCCTGCAAGCGCCTGTCCGGCGAGCAGCGCGCCGACTATGCCGTGATCGGCGCGGGCTTTGCCGGCCTGGCCGCGGCCCGCCGCCTGGCCGAGCATCATCCGCAAGCCCGTATTCTCCTGGTGGATGCGCAACGGGTCGCCCATGGCGCCTCGGGGCGCAACTCGGGCTTCGTGATCGACCTGCCGCACAAGTTCGCGCTGGAGCATCCGGACCCCGCGCACAAACAGCGTTTGCTGTCGCTCAACCGCGCCGCGATTGCGCAACTGCAAGGCCTGGTGCAAAGCCGTGGGATCGATTGCCAATGGTCCCATGCCGGCAAGTACCAAGGCGCCGTCGGCGAACGCGGCCTGGCCTACCTGGATCATTTCGAACGACTGATGAGCGACCTTGGCGAACCGTTCCGCCGGGCCGATAGCGCAGAACTGGCCAAGGTGCTGGGCACCGGGCACTACCGCGGCGCCATCTACACCCCCGGCTGCTACCTGATGCAACCGGCGGCGCTGGTCACAGGCCTGGCCCGGACCTTGCCGGCCAATGTCGAGTTGCTGGAAGAATCACCGATCCAGCGCCTGGAGCGCGACGGCCGTGGCGGTTGGATCTTGCACGGCAGTGCAGGGCAGATCCGTACCCCGCAACTGCTGTTGGGCACGAGTATCTTCACCCAGGAGTTTGGCTACCTGCGCAACCGCCTGTTGCCGGTCATGACCTTTGCCAGCTGGACCCGCCCCTTGACCGATGCGGAACTGGCCACCTATGGCGGCCAACTGGACTGGGGGCTGACCCCGGCGGATCACGCCGGCACCACGGTACGCATGACCCAGGACCGTCGGCTGATCATTCGCAACACCTACAAGCACGTGCCCAAATACGGTCGCAGCACCAGCGATGGCATGCGTTCGAAAGTGCAGGACTCGCACCGCAAGGCTTTCCTGGCGCGCTTCCCGCAGCTGGCCGGGGTGCCTTTCAGCCATACGTGGGGCGGCGTCTACGCCATCTCGCGTAACTTCACCAACTTTTTCGGCGAGCTGGAAAACGGTGTCTACGCCTCGGCGTGCGACAACGGCGTCGGTGCTGCCTGGGGCACCATTTCCGGAACGATGCTGGCCGATCTCGCGGTGGGTGCCGACTCGGCGCAGCTCAACGATATTCGCGCGGTGACCGGGATGCCATCGCTCAATCCGCCGGAACCCTTTCTCGGCCTGGGCGTTCGCTCGCGCATTCGCCTGGCGGCCTGGAACAGCCGGAGTGAGCTATGAGCCAGGCGAATGACGCCAAGCGTCAGGTACTGCGCATCGACCATCAGGACCTGGACTTTACCTTCCGCGGCGGCCCGCCAGGCGCCGCGTATGTGGCGCGCGCCATCAGCAACGAAGTCTCGCCGAACATCGGCGTGGGTTTCGCCCGCTGGGAAGGTGCGCAAGTGGCCTGGACTGTGCTGTACGACGAGGTGATTTTCGTGATCGAAGGTTGTTTCGAATTGCGCGTTGGTGACGAGCTTTTTGAGGTCACGCCCGGGCAGTTGCTGTGGATACCCGAAGGCACCGAACTGATTTATGGCGGGCATGCGTTGTTCGGGTATGTGGTTCACCCCGGCAACTGGAAGCACATTCACGGCTTGGCTTGAAGCGCAAATTTCGGGGGATCGCACGGTGATAAGACTGACAAAAACCTTCGGTGCTCTTTATCTGGCCAGCCTGTTGATGCAGCTGGGATCGACATTGCTGATGACCTATCTGGCACTGCGCCTCAATGCGATGGGGGCGAGTGAAACGGCAGGGGGTGCGTTGATGGCCGCCAATGCCCTGGGGATGGTGCTGGGTGGCTGGGTCGGGCGCAGCCTGATCGCACAGGTCGGGCATATTCGAACCTATGCGGCCTGTGCCGGACTGATTGCGGCAGCGGTTCTGGCGCATGAGTTCAGCACGTCCCTGCCTTTCTGGCTGGTGCTGCGGGGGCTGGTCGGGCTGGCCATGATGTGCCAGCTGATGGTGCTGGAAAGCTGGCTCAACGACCAGGCCCGGACCGAGCAGCGCGGCAGCGTGCTGGCGTTGTACATGGTCGCCAGCTACGTCGGCATGATGCTCGGTCAGTTGGCCTTGAGTCTCGACGAGGGGTTGGGAATTCGTGCGCTGCTGGGTGTGGCGATGGTGTTTGCGCTGTGCTCGGTGCCGGTGGCGCTCACTCGCAGCGCCCATCCGACGGCGGTGCCCGCGGCTTCGATCGACCTGCGGTTGTTTCTGCGGCGCATTCCGCAGTCCCTGGTGACCATTCTGGTGTCCGGCATGATCAATGGCAGCTTTTACGGGCTGGCCGCGATCTATGCCAGCAAACAGGGACTGGAAACAGCACAGGTCGGCCAGCTCATGGCGTTGACCATCGGTGCCGGGCTGTTGGCGCAGTTGCCGTTGGGCTGGCTCTCGGATCGTCTGCCTCGTGCAAGTCTGATCCGCGCGGTGGCGGTCTTGCTGGTGCTCATCAGCCTCCCGCTGGGCTTCAATCAAGCGCCTACATTCGTGACTCTGCTGTGGTTCGGCTCGGCGATCGGCTTTCTGCAGTTCTGCCTCTACCCGTTGGGCGTGGCGTTGGCCAACGACAACATGGAGCCGCAACTGCGCGTTTCGCTGTCGGGCATGTTGTTGATCACCTTCGGTGTCGGTGCCTGCATCGGTCCGCTGATTGCGGGTCTGCTGATGGAGTTCTTCGGCACCTCAAGCTTCTACTTTTTCTATGCCGGCAGCGCCGCGTTGCTCGCACTGTGCGTAGGCCAGGCGAAAATCACGGGCAAGCACCTGCAAAAGGATGCGCCGCTGGATCATCCGGTGACGCCAAACGGGATTGCCAGCTCTAACCTGGTATCGGTGGTTGACCCCCTGGGTGAGTGCATCGACGGGCGTTAAGTGGAGGAGGGCGAGCCGGATTTATTGATGCGTTTTTCTCATGAGTCGGTGATTAAAAATGGTTTGAGCGATGGTCAGGTTTCAATCATCTTGGCGATACTGCCAAAAACAGAGTTAGACCGGAATTAATCTGAAGATATACAGCGCCCTGATGTCATTCGATATCAAGGGGTCAGTATCTTGCGGAATACTCTCTAAAACCCTTAAACAAAAACAAAAGGGGAAAACAATGCGTGCGCAATCAGGCATGTTAAAAGGCTTGAACCCGAATGTCACAATCGCTTCGATAGTGGCGGTGATCTCATTTGTTCTGTTTTGTGCATTTAAAGATGAGCAGGCAGCCAAGGCTTTTGAAATGGCTTCGGTGTTTATCCTGCATAACTTTAAGTGGTATTACATCGCCCTGATCAGTGGCGTGCTCGGTTTGCTGCTGTATATCTCCGTCAGCCGTTTCGGCAATCTCAAACTGGGCACCGAGCACGATCGGCCCGAGTTCAGTTTCGCGTCATGGATTGCCATGCTGTTCAGTGCGGGCATGGGCATCGGCCTGATTTTCTGGTCCGTGGCCGAACCCATGCTGCATTATGCCGACAACCCGTTTTCCAAAGGCCTGACGGACGAGTCGGCCACCCTGGCGATGCGCATCACCCTGTTCCACTGGGGCCTGCATCCTTGGGCGATCTTCTCCATGATCGGCCTGAGCCTGGCCTACTTTGCCTACCGTAAAGGTTTGCCGCTGGCCCTGCGTTCGCTGCTTTACCCGCTGATTGGTGACCGTATCTACGGCTGGATCGGGCATGTTGTCGATATCATGGGTGTCGTCATCACGGCCTTTGGGGTCTCCCAATCGCTTGGCCTCGGCGTTGCGCAGATCAATACCGGGCTGCACCAGGTATTCGGTATTCCGGTCAGTATCGGTTTACAGTTATCTATCATTCTGGTTGTCAGTATCATTGCCTGCATTTCGCTACTTGCCGGGCTGTCAAAGGGTATGAAGCGTATCTCCACGCTTAACATGTACCTGTCATTTATTTTGATGTTGGCGGTACTGGCTATCGGTCCAACTCGTTACATCCTCAACTTGATGTTTGAATCCACCGGCGACTATGTACAAAACATCGTCGGCCTCAGCTTCTGGATGGACACGCAGAAAGACACCGAATGGCAAAACTGGTGGACGGCGTTCTACTGGCCGTGGTGGATGACCTGGGGGCCTTTTGTCGGTCTGTTCATCGCGCGCATTTCCAAAGGCCGGACCATCCGTGAACTGGTGATTGGCGCGCTGGTGGTGCCGACCCTGGTGACCATCCTGTGGATGTCGGTGTTCGGTGGCGCGGCGCTGAAAAATGAACAGCAGGATCGGCAGGCCTACCAGGCATCCGTTGCCAGCCAGGTTGTGGGTCAGGAACAACCGAAGTTCGAAGGCGGCACGGTGCTGCTTGCCACCAAGAAAGAAACCACGGCGGCGATGTTCACGCTGGTTCAGTCACTTGATGGCCCTACTGTTGGCGCCGTTCTCTCGATACTGGTGTGCGTGTTGCTGGGTGTGCACTTTGTCACCACGGCAGATGCCGGGACCCAGGTGTTGTGCACCTTGTGTGCCCTGGGCAGCACCAATCCACCCAACTGGATCCGGTTGCTCTGGTGCATTCTGGAAGGTGCCATTGCCGCGGGCCTGTTGCTGGCAGGAGGGCTCAAGGCCATCCAGATGGCGAGTATCGCCGCCGGCTTGCCGATCGCCATGTTGCTGCTGGTGATGTCCTATACCCTGATCCATAGCTTGCGCAAGGAGATGCCGAGTGTGCCGGCCTGGACGCCTGCGCAGGAGCCTCAGCCGGACCAAGCGCTTTCCAGACAGGAAGGACGTGAAGCGCCATCGAACCTGGGTGCAAGCCCAGCCCTGACGGCAACGACCGCTTACTGAGCCTCGCCGAGGCAGCCATGAACCTGCCGAAACCGTCCGCTGACACAGCAGGCGGTTTCGCTTTCATGTCCACCCATCAAGTTTCGATCCCTCGATTCCTGCGCATTCTGTTAACAGTGTTTATCCGCCAAGGCGCTGTTTGGCCGCGGGGTAAAGCCCTAGCATCGTCTCTACCGACTGAACCCGGTCCACGGGTACGGAAGGTACCCCTACCTTGGACGAGACGGTGAACCCGATGAAAAAAATAGCGATTTTCCTTGCACTCAGTTGCATCGCTGCCCAGGCCTTTGCCGAAGAAAGCCAGGCCAAAACCGCGGCCAGCAAACCTCCGATCGAGACCTACACCTACGGTTCGAACCTGGACATCAAGAAGGTCATTTCCGTGTCCGATGTCGGGCCGGAGTGTGGTCCGGTTTCGGCGCAGATGACCTACGAGGATTCCCAGGGTCAGCGCCATGTCATGCAGTACCAGGTCCTGGGCAGCGGATGCTCGAACGGTTAAGTGCGGCGGTGGCGGTGGAGGGTCGACACTCCATCCTCAGAGGTTCCTGGTTTTTTTTGATGCACGGGCAATTTTGTCATCGGCAGCCAACAACCCGGGCAGGTAGTCCTTGAGAAACTCCACCCAGGTTTTTATTTTTGCATCGACGAATTTTCGTGAAGGGTAGATGGCGAACAGGTTCAACTCTTCAAAATGGTATTGCGGCAGTACCCGCACCAAAGTTCCTGCCTTGAGGCCGGCCACGGCGGAGGCAATCGGCTGGATGCCGATCCCCATGCCCCGGGTGATGGCGACTGTCATGGCGTCGGCAGTGTTCACGTGGAACGGTGACACCGGTGTGTTGACGGTCTCCACGCCTTCGGGGCCTTCGAACACCCAGTGCTCGGCCGGCATCACCGTGTTGACGATTCTCAGGCAATCATGGGCGCCAAGCGCACCCGGCGTGTCGGGTATTCCGCGTTTCTCAAGGTACGTCGGCGAGGCGCAAAGAATGCTGTAGGTGATCCCCAGCCGCTGGGCGACAAAGCCCGAGTCGGGCAGCTCCCGTGCGAGGATGATCGACATGTCGAAGCCTTCTTCCAGTAGATCCGGCAGTCGATTGGTCAGGGCCAGGTCAAACAGTACCGAGGGGTGTGACTCGCGGTATTTGGCAATGGCGTCGATCACGTAATGATTGCCGATGGCCGACATCGCATGAATCTTCAGGCGGCCCATGGGGGTGACCTGTGCGGTGCCTGCTTCCTCTTCCGCTTCACGCAGTTCTTCCAGGATTCTCTCGCAGCGCAGCAAATAGCGCGTACCGGCCTCGGTCAACGCCAGGCGCCGGGTCGTGCGGTTGATCAGGCGGGTTTGCAGCCGGGCCTCCAGGCTGGAGACCGCTTTGGAAACATGGGTCGTGGTGGTGTCCAGCAATTGCGCCGCCGCGGTAAAGCTGCCGCTCTGGGCGACGGCCATGAAAAACCGCATGCTCTGGAAAACATCCATCGTTGTCACCTCAAGCGCTCAGCAAAAAAAAAGGACGGCCCAGGACCGTCCCTGGTGGCCTGTTATTTCTTGCGCGGGATGAAGCCCGGTACACCGGTTTCCACGACCGAATTGAAGCGTATTCGCGTTGTGATCTCTTCGCGAATTTCCAGCATGGCCCGGTGGGGCAGGGTCGCGATATCAAAGTTTTCGCGGATATGGCTCAGTGTTGCCGAAGTGGTCAGGAACGCTGCACCTCGTTGAACAGCCCAGGCCAGCAAGACTTGGGCCGGGGTTCGTTGCAAATGCCGGGCGATCCCGGTAATCACCTCGTCGTCCAGTACGTTCGGTTCCATGCCATGCCCCAGCGGGGCAAAGGCCAGGACGATGATCCCGTGTTCCTTGCAGTAGTCGAGCATTTCCCATTCCGGCAGGTACGGATGGGCTTCGACTTGCACCACGGCGGGTTTGATTCGCGCCACGGCGACGATCTCTTTCAGCGCCGGCAGGGTGATGTCCGACAGACCGATGGACTTGCAGCGACCTTCGTCCACCAGTTGCTCAAGGGCCCGCCAGGTGTCGATCAAGGTCACGCCGGAGTCGTAGATGACGTGACCGAACGCGTCCCTCGGGTCCTGGTCGTCCCCGGCCTGAAAAGCGAAGGGCGTGTGGATCAGGTAGCAATCGATGTACTCCACCTGCAGCCGTCGGCAACTGGCTTCAAAGGCCGGCCGCACTCGCTCGGGACGGTGGTTGGTGTTCCACAGTTTGGTGGTGATGAACAGCTCTTCGCGCCGTGCCTTACCCGCGTCCATGAAGGCTTGCAGGGCAACGCCGACGCTCTCCTCGTTGCGATAACGCTCGGCACAATCGAAATGGCGGAACCCGGTTTCCAGGGCGTGGGTGATTGCCTGGGTGGTGACGCTCAGGTCTTTGAACAGGGTTCCGAAGCCCACGGCGGGCATCTTCCCCGTACCGTGATTGAGGGCAAATCGGGTATCGCGAAGTTCATCGTGAAAGGCTTCGTAAGACATGTCACTACTCCAATAACCGAGGCCGCAGCCTCTACTGATACGAACGTCGTGCTGTTTCGCGGCTGGCAACCTGTTGCTCGAACACGCCGACGGAGTTGCCGCCGAGGGCTACAAACAGTTGCACGGTGTCGAGGTACTGCGCCGTCTTGACGCGGACCTGGCCCAGCAGCGCCTGTTGGTAGGCGCGCTCGGCTTCCAGCACCTGGAGGATGCCGTTCTCGCCTTGGGCGAAGGCTTGCCGGTTCAGGCGCAAACTGCTGTCGGCCGCTTGCAGGGCATCCTCCTGGGCGCGATACGCCTGCGCGTCATGGTTGATCGCTTGCAGGGTGTCGGCGACCTGGCCGAACGAACTGATGACAGTCTGCTGATAGCCCGCGAGTGTCGCGTTGTAACCCTCGACGGCGGCCTGGCGTTCAGCCTTGAGGGTTCCGCCGTTGAAGATCGGCCCGGCGATCCCCGCCGCGAAGCCCCAGAGCGCCGCGCCACCATTGCCCGACGCGGCCTGCACCAGGTTGGCGGACAAGGTCACCCGAGGATAGAGATTGGCGGTCGCCACGCCGACGGCGGCGCTGGCGATGTGCAACTCAGCTTCGGCCTGGCGTACGTCCGGCCGGTCGTGGGCCATTTCCGAAGGCAGGCTGACCGGCACGTTCGACGGCAAGGCAAATTCATCAAGGTGAAAGTCCGGCGCGATCCAGTCAGCCGGGCCTTTGCCGGTCAGGATCGACAGCGCATGGCGAGCCGCATCCCGTTGCTGCGCCAAGGGCGGTAGCAGCGTGCGGTCCTGGGCCAGCCGGGTTTCGGCCAGCGACACGTCGATCTGCGTGGTGGTGCCGTTGACATGGGCCGCGCGCACCAGTTCGAGGTTGCGGACGTCGTTGTCCAGCAAGGTCTCCACGGCCTGCATCTGGGCATTGGCAGACGCCACCAGCAATGCCTGGCTGGCCACCTCGCCGGTAAGGGTCAGGTAGGCCGCTTCGTAACGATGGGTTTGCAGATCGGTAAAGGCTTGCTGCTGTTCGATCAGCCGTTTGTTGCCACCGAAGACATCCAGGTCGAAACCGACCCGTGGCCCGATCGCATAGAAGTTGGTGATCGAGGGTTCCTTGGCGTTGTGCACGCGTTGGCGACCTGCTGTAGCACCGAAGTCGACCTGCGGATACAGCGCACCTTGCGCCGCGGCCACCGATTGCGCCGCCTGGCGGATCGTCGCGTCGGCGGCGACCAATTCCAGGTTGCCGTCGATGGCACGGCGCATCACCTGATCAAGCTTGGGCGAGCCAAGGGCGGACCACCATTGCCCGCGGACTTTGTTGCCCAGGGCAATACGCTGCGAACCGCCCTGGCCAAGACGCTGTTCGGCCTGTTGATCGTAATGCTGTGACGGGCTCGCCGTCGGGGTCTCGAAGTCGGGGCCGACAGTGCAGGCCGAAAGCAAGACCAGCGCCGCCAGTGTCGTGAGTTTCGTTGGCAACAGATGACTGGATTTCATGATGCAGACTCCACGAAAACTTAGTTGGCGGTTACGGGTTTGCGAAGAAAGACCACCAGCGGGCTGACCACCAGCATCGCCACCAGCAAGAGCTTGAACTGGTCGACGACAGCGATGAATGCGGCCTGGTGGGTGATCATGTGGTTCAGCCCTTCAAGTGCCGGCAAGGGCATCGACGCCGTGCCGAAATGGGCGGCGGCGCGATACGGCGTCACGTTGCTGGCCAGCGCCAGGTGCATCGCCTGGGTATTGTTGAAAAAGAAAATCTGCACGATCGCCACGCCGAGGGTGCTGCCGTAGACACGCGACAGGTTGAACAGGCCGGTACCTTCCGGGCGCAGCGCGGGGTCCAGGGTGCTGAACGCCACCTTGGTGAGCGCCGGCATCAACAGGCCGATGCCGATGCCCTGGATGGCGCCGGCAACGGCTACCGGCGACCAGTCCATCAATGGGGAGAACCCGAGCATCAGCCAGTTGGCATAGATCACCAGCGCCACGCCTGCCGCCACGAACAGTCGACGGTCGAAACGCTCTGGAACACGCCCCATCAGCAGGAACGCGCCGACCAGGCCAATGCCCCGTGGAATGGTCAGGGCGCCTGTGGTGTCAGGCGGGTAACCGAGAATCTCATCGAGCATCGGCGAGGTCAGCGCCATGGTCGACAGCAGCACGAATCCCACGGCGAAAAAGATGAGGGTCGACAGCACGAAATTGCGATCGCTGAACAAGCGCTTGTTGAGGAAATGCACCTGGGTGGTCAACCGGTGCACCATGAACACATACAAGCCCAGACCGCAGGCCAGTGCCTCGACCCAGATTTCCGGCGAGTCGAACCAGTCCAGGCGTTCACCACGGTCTAGCAGCATCTGCAGGCTGATCAAGCCCAGGGTGAAGCTGCCGAAGCCGAAGAAGTCGAAAGACGGCGCCTTAGCGGCTTTTTTCTCGGCCAGCAAAAGGGCCACGACCAGGAAGATGTACGCCGATAACGGCAGGCTGATGTAGAAGATCGGTCGCCAGTCGAAGTGCTCGGCGATCCAGCCGCCGATGCTCGGGCCGCTGACGATGCCCAGGAGCACGATGGCGGTCCAGCTCGCGCCGAATTTCAGGCGCTTCTCGGGTGCCAGCGTGTCCATGGCAATCGCCATCGACAGGGGCGCCAGCATGCCACTGGCCAGGCCCTGGATGATCCGTGCGCCGATGAACTGAAGCGGCGTCGTGGCCACTGTCGCGAGCAACAAGCCGAGGACGAAAAAGGCCAGCGCGGCCTGATAGATGCACTTTAAGCCAAAGCGTGCGGCGAGCCACTGGGCTATGGGCATGGTAATGGCGCTGGCCGCGAGGTACGCGGTGAAAATCCAGCCGGCCTGGTCGTCGGTCATCGACAGGCTGCCTTGAATCAGCCGCAGTACCGCGTTCGGCAGCGGCAGGTTGGCCGACTGCATGTAAGTCGCGAGCAGCACCGCCAACCTGAGCGAGCGCGCACCACCCGGGTCCGGGGTTAACTGTGCATGGGCGCTCATCAGAAGTTACCTGCGGTCAGCAGCGACTTGAGCGGGTGCCACCATGGCGTGCGATGCCCGGTATCGACCTTGACCGTGGCGCTGGTGCCGGAAAACAGCGGCAGGGCAGGGTCCGCGTCATCCAGTTCGAGGCGAACCGGTACCCGCTGCACCACCTTCACCCAATTGCCGGTGGCGTTTTCCGGTGGCAGCAGGGCAAAGTCCGACCCGGCGCCGGGGCTCATGCTGGTCACGTGGGCCTTGAACACGCGACCTGGGTAGGTGTCGATGCTGATGGTCGCTTCCTGGCCCGCACGCATATGCGTGACCTGGGTTTCCCGGAAGTTGGCCTCGACCCAGGTCTCGTGATCGGAAATCAACGCAAAGGCCGGCGCGCCGTTGTTGAGGTAGTTGCCCACCTGCAGATCGTCGACCTTGGCGACAATGCCGTCGGCGGGCGCATAGACCGTGGCGTAGGACAAGTACAGCTGCGCTTCGTCGAGCTGCGCCCTGGCCTCGCGCACCGCAGGGTGACTGTCGGCCTCGATGTTCGGGTTGCCGTCCAAGGCCACGACGGTGCTGGCGATCTGTTGTTCGATGGAGGCGATGCGTTGCCGGGAGATCTTCAGGTCGGTTTCCGCGCGCTCATAAAGGGCCCGGGACACGAACTCGGTGGCGACCAGGGCTTTCTTGCGGGCAAATTCCTTCTGGTCGAAGTCCGCCGACGCTTTCGCCGATTGCAGTTCAGCCTGCTGCTGACGGTAGCTGGCCTTGAGCCCATCGATACGCAGCCGCGCAACATTCAGCTGCGCCTCGGCACGCTCGATTGCAATCTGCAAGGGCTTGGGGTCGAGGCGAAACAGCACCTGGCCCTTGCTGACCTTTTGATTGTCCTCGACCGCAATCTCTACGACCTGCCCGGAAATCCGCGCATTGACCGAGGCCTTGGCCACCCGGGCGTAGGCATTGTCGGTGGTGACGAAGGGCTCGCCCGCCACGTAGTACGCATAACCTGCGGCGGCGAAGAGGGCAGGCAGCCCCACCATCAGCCAGGGCCGCAGTTTTTCCTTCAGGTTTTTTTTGATCGGAGATTGGGCCTCATGGGCCTGCGCAGCCGTGATGTCGATGGGTTGAGTCATGATCGAATGCACCTTTAACCGGGAAGGCGGGCCTGCAGTTTTCGCCTGGCGCCGACGTCAATGAATGTTGTGGAAAAGCAAACCCGCAGGCGGTTGGGAGGATCGCTCCGGCGCCTCTGTTTCGTCGCTGCAACACCCGGTTCGAGCTTCGCTTGAACAAACATGGATCAAGGAATTTGTGGTTCCTTATTTTTGTGCGATGGTGTAAAAATATCCCCTCATCCACCTTCCTGCAAGGATTTTGTACGACATGGCACAAAATAAAGTGACAGAGGGTAAAGGTCGCGGCCGGCCCCGTGCATACGACCCGCAGACAGCATTGCAACAAGCGCTTGGTGTGTTCTGGAGCACCGGCTATTCCGGCGCCTCCCTGGACAGCATCGCCACGGCGGCCGGAATGAATCGCCCCAGTCTCTATGCGGCCTTCGGTGACAAACACGCCCTGTACATCAAGGCGCTCGAACAGTACTGGGAGTTTGCCGCTGCCGACATGCACGCGGCGCTGACCGCTAGCGACCTGACCTTGCGCCAGGCCCTGATGCGCTTTTATGAAGGGCAGTTGTCGATCTACTTCTCGGGCGACGGCCAGCCACGCGGCTGTTTCGCGATTGGCACGGCAACGACCGAGGCCGTCGAGGATCCGCAGATTCGTGAGGTGCTGGGCGATCGCTTGAGCCGCCTGGATGCCGATCTGGAGGCGCGTCTGCGCGCTGCCATGGAAGCTGGCGAATTGAAAAGCGATGTCGATGCCGGGGCGCTGGCCGTACTCGCGTCGTCCCTGTTGCACAGCATTTCGATCCGGGCACGGGCGGGCAAGTCACGTGCAGAGCTGACGACGCTCGCTGAAAATGCGGTCGGTGTGATCTGCGGTGGGTGAGGGGCTCGACGACATATTGGCGCAGCAACTGGACGTGGTTTTTTGCGGCATCAACCCAGGCGTGACGGCCGCGGCCCAAGGGCACCATTTTGCCGGTCGCGGCAATCGCTTCTGGCGCACCCTGCACCTCGCCGGTTTTACGTCACAGCAACTGTTGCCGGAACGAGACAGGTCAATCCTCGACTATGGGTGCGGCTTGACGGCCGTGGTCGAGCGGCCGACGGCGCGGGCAGATCAGTTGTCAGCCCATGAGTTTGCCGCGGCCGCAGCGGCATTCGAACGCAAGATCGGCAGCTATGCGCCACGTTTCGTGGCATTTCTCGGCAAGGCGGCGTACTGCGCCTTATCCGCTCAGCGCGACGTTGCCTGGGGCCCTCAGTCGAAAACCTTCGGCAATGCCGCGGTCTGGGTCCTGCCCAACCCCAGCGGGCGAAATCGCGCCTTCAGCCTTGAGCAACTGGTAGAGGCGTACCGCCAATTATGCGTGGCAGCGGGCGCGCGCCCGCTCTAGCGCGGGGGCGCCAGAGAAGAACGCGGGTGCAGTCAGGAGCATCAAGTAACCTCCACGTTGAAGCGACCAACGTAACGCTCGACGGCATCGTCATTGCATTCTTTTAATTGTACGACGCGTGTTTGACAGTGTTTTTTCGCGAGCTGACAGCACGCATAGTCACTTGCTGTGTCTGGCCAGTGACTTCGACTTGATGCGTCGTTTATTTGACGTTATTCGGCCGAGTTTTATATTTCTATTTATTATTGTGACGTGCTATTGACGTACTGGCTATCTGCTTATAGGCTCCATTTAGCCTGATTCAGATTCTTCAACCGACCAATTGCAAACCCTCAGCGCAGGGAGGCGGTTATATGCGGACGACAGTTTTCATTAAGTTGATGGTGTTATTTGCAACCGTAAATGGGGTAGCCATTGCCAGCGCGCATGCGACCAATTTGCCTTTGGAAATTAGTCGCATAAGTACCGCTTGCGAGGGTGCACGAGCTCTGGCGGTCGACGCTTCGACCACGGGCGGCACCGCCGCGAAGACGAATACTGGCAAAGACCATGGTGGCTCTTCGCTCGAGGCCACAATTGCCCAACTTCCCAGCTCTAATAATGGATCCAAGTCGGGAGCGAATGCTTCCGTCAATACTTCAGCGTGCGACGGTTTAATGACGGAAGTTGCCAAGGCGCAGTTCGTCATCGGGCCAGTCCAGGACAAGGGACTGACTGGAGAATCGGCGTTCCACGACACTCAACCCAATGCCCTGCCGGTGTCTGCGGTTGTATGGTTATTCTCTTCCGCACTATTGGGCTTCATCGTCGTAGCCAATCGACGCAAGATCTAGGAATGACTTTTCGAGACAGTTTTTTCTTGCAAGTGTTACAGCTTTAAAGAGGACGCTGATTGTAACGGTTGATCCTCATTAGATGTGCTAACCAGGCGGAGGAATCCAGATGCTGCGTTTACTGCTACCTGCACTGTGTGCGCTGGCTATTTTGCCCAGCGTGGCCCGTGCCGCCGAAGAAGATCTCTATCTCCTGAACTCTGGAGACAAGGTTGAAGTGTCCATTTGGGGCGAGCCAACGGAGAAAATAGAGCGCGTAGATGTGCTGCCCAATGGCTACATAACGCTGAAGTTGGCAGGGCCGGTCAAGGTCAAAGGGCTTGATACGGCTCAAGCGGAAACAATAATCACTAAAAAACTCATAAAATATTATCCTGACCCAGTAGTCAGCGTTGTTGTCACCGAAGCCAAGGGCAATGTCGTCTATGTCCAGGGCAAAGTACTCAAGCCTGGCAAGGTGCAGCTGACCGGTGATACCAATGTACTGCAACTATTGAGTGAGACCGGTCCGCTCGACAAGTTCGCGGACAAGGACGATATCAAGGTCTTGCGCCGCGAAGGGAAAAGACAGAAAGTCATGCCCGTCGATTACAGTGCTCTGATTTCCGGACGTGACTTGTCCACTAACTACGAACTTAAGGCCGGCGATACGCTGGTCGTTCCCTGACATTGCGCGATGCATTAAGGATTAACTTGCGTTCATTGCAAACAACCGGAGTGGTGATGGCAATATTGACTTTGCCATGTTCCGGCATGACCTACGCCGGCACCTGGCAGTCGGCAGTTGCGCTGCCCATGACAGTCGAGCACGACAGCAATCCATTGCTCTTGACGGCTGACGAAAAAGCGGTGACTCGAACGATCATTGCCCCCGATTACACGCTGCTGGGTAATTTTGATCGGGATCAGTGGACGTTCGGCCTCGGTGTCAATGTCGAGCGCTCGTCCGATACCGACGTCGTGTCCAATCGAGAAGATCCGAGGCTGTCGTTTGGCTGGCAGCGCGAGACTGAACAGGGTAGTTACGGGCTCACGGCGAGGTACATCGAGAGCTCGACGCTCTCCACTGAAGTCCAGGAGACCGGTGTAACAGACTCGACCGATGGCACGCAAAAGCTCTCGAACATCGGCGGTAACTGGCGAAGCGCGGTGACCGAGCGCAGCACCCTGGTCAACGAGATCGACCTCACCCATGTCGAATACGACACCGACACGCTGACCAACTACGATGAGCTCACCAACCGTTTCAGCTGGCTTTATCAATGGAATGAGCGAACTGAACTGTTCACCCGTTTCGAAGCGACGCGCTATGAGCCTAAGGACGACAACACCACCATTGGCTCCTCGAACAGCTACACCCCGGTGGTCGGCGTGAACTACCAGATCTCCGAGCGGTTTACGGGATCGGTGTACGGCGGCGTCAACGAGGTTTCCAACAGCAACAGTGGCCCCACCGGCCAGGGTGGTATGAGCCTGCGTTACGCCGGCGAACGTGTCGAGTCCAACGTCGAAGCCAGTCGCAGCACGATCGCCAACGGCGAGAACGGCTTGGTCGAATCCGATGAGCTACGGGGTAACTTGAGTTATTTGCTCGACGAGACCAGTCGTGTCGGTGTTGATGGCTCCTGGCAAAAAACCAAAGGGGAGGCGGCCAGTACCTTTCGCACATACGGCGCCTATGTGAGTCGGGAACTCTCGCCTTTTTGGCTTGCACGCCTATCCTTCACCTACAAAGAGCGCGAGCGAGACGGCTTGCCGGATGCCGATGCCAACATCATAGGGATGACCTTGATCTATAGTCACCCCGACTTCTGACCTTCAGCAGCGTGGTATTTATGTCCTCTGAATACGAAATGTCGGTCAACGACTACATTGCAGTAATCAAGCACCGGGCCTTGCTGTTGATTGTGACGGTGGTCGTGATAATCGGGGCGGCTATATTGGTGGCGACGTCCATGCCACCGATCTATCAGTCGTCCGGGACTATCCTGGTCGAGTCGCAGCAGATATCGCCGGACCTGGTGGCGGGGAACAACAATACCTTTGCTGACGAGCGCATCGAGGTCATCCGCCAGCGCGTGATGACCCGCGAGCATCTGGAAGCGATCATCAACAAGTACAATCTTTTCGAAACGGGCAGCCGGCGGCTGACCCTGACCGAAAAGATCGAAGAAATGCGCAATGCGATTTCGGTCGCCCTGGTCAGTGCGGCGGTCAAGGGGCGAGGCGAAGTGACGATTGCCTTCCGCCTTGCCTTCGAACATCGCGAACCGCAAGTCGCGAATGAAGTGGCCAAGGAACTGGTGACGCTGTTCCTCAACGAGAACATCAAGCAGCGCACCGAGCGCGCCAGTGAAACCACCGAGTTCCTGACCCAGGAAGCGAACAAGCTGCGCACCGAGCTGGAAGTGCTGGAGAACAAGCTGGCGGACTTCAAGCAGGCGCACGGCAACGCGCTGCCCGAGCATCAGGAACTGCGCATGAACATGTTGTCGCGCTCTGAACTCGAACTCAAGGACATTGACCGCGACTACAAGGCAGCCAATGAGGAGTTGCGCTTCCAGGACCTGGAGCTGTCGGCGGCCCATGCCGGTCTGCCAATCAAGGCGGGCACGGCGGGTGCGGTCGCAGAACCGGTGCAGGACCTGGCCAGCCTCAAGGCCGAGTACGCCCGGCTGCAGACGATGTATACCGAAGCTCATCCGGATGTACGGGCGGTTAAACGCAAGATTGCCGCCATGCAGGCAACCCAGGGCCGCGGCAGTTCCGTCACGCCGGTCAGCCTGGACGTGGCCAGGGTCCAGGCGCGCATCGCCGCCTCGGAACAGCGCATGCGTTCGCTGGCCACGCAGAAGCAGGAATTGCTCAACAAGATCGCGACCCTGGAGAGCCAGATTCTTGAGGCGCCGCAAGTGGAGCGTGGCCTGGTCACGCTGATGCGCGACCATGAAAACGCACGCAAGAAATACGAGGAAATTCGCACCAAGGAAATGAGTGCGAAGATTACCGAAAGCCTGGAGCAGGAAAACAAGGCAGAACGTTTTGTGCTGCTCGAAGCGCCGCTGATGCCGGAAAAACCAGTGCGGCCGAACCGCAAGAAAGTCGTGGCCCTGGGCTTTGTCCTCGCGCCGGTAGGGGCGGGTGCGCTGGTGATGCTGCTGGAGATGCTGAGCCAGCGGGTACGCGGTGTCGACGCGCTGACCAGTGTGCTGGGTAGACGCGTACTGGTTGCCATTCCCTACATTCATACCCAGGCGGAACTGGCTCGTCGCAAACAGTGGCGAACGATACTGGTGCTCTGTTGCGTCGTGATGATCGTGGTCTCGCTGGTGCTCCTGCACTTCTTCTACATGCCATTGGATCTGCTGATGTTCAAGGCTCTGGCGCGGTTCGAATAAGGAATATTGCGATGGAAATTATTAAGCCACCTCTGGGAAAAGGCGAACAGCCACCCTCGTCAGGCCTGGTGATCTCATCATCCGGACAGCCTGCACCGCTCAATGCGCTCAGTTACGTACAAACCAAGGTTGTGCCGTTGCGAGCAGAGCACCTGGAGCGCCATCGCATTGTCGCCTACAACAAGAACTCGAACATGGGCTGGGCGTTCGACCTGTTGCGTACCCAGGTCCTCAAGGCCATGGAGGAAAATGGCTGGCGCACGCTCGCCATTACCTCGCCGACGCCGGAGGCGGGCAAGTCGGTGCTGGCGATCAACCTGGCCATGAGTATCGCGCATCACACGACCAAGACGGCGTTGCTGGTGGATTTCGATTTACGTTGTCCCAAGGTGGGTAGCTACCTGGGGCTGCCGATGGACAAATCCCTCAATGAATTGCTGAACAACGAAGCGGAGCTGCAGGAGGTGCTGGTCAATCCGACCTTGCCGCGCTTTGTGGTCCTGCCGACGCGCGAACCGGTCCCGCTGTCCACCGAGGTGCTGTCGTCGCCGGCGGTGGGGGAGTTGATCATGGATTTGCGCGATCGCTACAGCTCTCGCATCGTGATCTTTGACTTGCCGCCAGTGTTGAGTTCGGACGATGTGATTACCATCCTGCCCAAGTTCGACTGCGTGTTGCTGGTGGTCGCCAACGGCATGAACACCAAGAAAGAGATCGAGGAAAGCCTGCATCACCTGGGCAGGGCCAACCTGATCGGCACGGTGTTGAACAAGTCCGGGCCGGCGAAACGTCCTTACTGATGCTCTGTTGGTCTGGGTTGTCGGACCGCCGCTGAAGGCGGCCTGACAGCCGACCCATCTCCCACGGCTGCACCCGATCCACTGTAGGAGCTGGCTTGCCAGCGAAGGCGGCCTGACAGCCGACCTGGATGTGGTGGGCCGAGTGCATATCCATTGCTGCGGTAACGGCCACTTAGGGTTTCGCCCTTACGGCGACTCACTTTTTTTTCAAACGCCAAAAAAAAGTAAGCAAAAAAAGGCTCGCCCCAGCGTCCGGCCCCTCGCTAGGGCTCGGCGTTCCTTCGCTTCGGCATTCATCCGGGGGCATCGCCTCCGGTCGGCTTCGCTTCGACCTCCTCTCGATGTGTGCGGCTTCGCCGCACGGCGCTACGCGCCCACCCCGGATGAACGCCTCCACTCAGCCTCCCGAAGGGGCGGGTAGATCAAGATCAAGATCAAGATCAAGCGCTGCAGGCGAGCACGGCCATACCCGATCCACTGTAGGAGCTGGCTTGCCAGCGAAAGCGTCCTCAAAGCCGACCCATCTCCCACGGCCATACCCGATCCACTGTAGGARCTGGCTTGCCAGCGAAAGCGTCCTCAAAGCCGACCCATCTCCCACGGCCATACCCGATCCACTGTAGGAGCTGGCTTGCCAGCGAAAGCGTCCTCAAAGCCGACCCATCTCCCACGGCCATACCCGATCCACTGTAGGAGCTGGCTTGCCAGCGAAAGCGTCCTCAAAGCCGACCCATCTCCCACGGCCATACCCGATCCACTGTAGGAGCTGGCTTGCCAGCGAAAGCGTCCTCAAAGCCGACCCATCTCCCACGGCCATACCCGATCCACTGTAGGAGCTGGCTTGCCAGCGAAGGCGTCCTCAAAGCCCACCCATCTCCCACTGCCATACCCGATCCACTGTAGGAGCTGGCTTGCCAGCGAAGGCGGCCTGACAGCCGACCTGGATGTGGTGGACCGGGTACATATCCATTGCTGCGGTAACGGCCACTTAGGGTTTCGCCCTTACGGCGACTCACTTTTTTTTCAAACGCCAAAAAAAGTAAGCAAAAAAAGGCTCGCCCCAGCGTCCGGCCCCTCGCTAGGGCTCGGCGTTCCTTCGCTCCGGCATTCATCCGGGGGCATCGCCTCCGGTCGGCTTCGCTTCGACCTCCTCTCGATGTGTGCGGCTTCGCCGCACGGCGCTACGCGCCCACCCCCGGATGAACGCCTCCACTCAGCCTTCCGAAGGGGCGGGTAGATCAAGATCAAGATCAAGCGCTGCAGGCGAGCTAACGCTCGGCCTGATGAGTGGTTAAAGCCGGGTGTTTACAGGTTTGCAGGTTTGCAGGTTTGCATTCAGTGCCAGGGGTACTTCTTCTCCCACTCCCACGCGTGCGTCACGATCTGTTCCAGTGTGTTGTACTGCGGTTGCCAGCCCAGCAGGCTGTTGGCCCTTCGGGCATCCGCCACCAGCCTTGGCGGGTCGCCTGCGCGGCGTGGCGCTTCGCTGATGTAGATGTCCCGGCCGGTCACGCGGCGGGCCGTGTCGATCACTTGCTGCACCGAGAAGCCTTGGCCATTGCCGAGGTTGAAGGCTGTGCTGGTTCCCCCCGCCAATAAATAGTCCACGGCCAGCGCGTGAGCGGCCACCAGGTCGCTAACGTGGACGTAATCGCGAATACAGGTGCCGTCCGGCGTGTCGTAGTCAAAGCCATAGACGGTGATGGTTTTGCGCCGGCCGGAGGCCGCCTGCAGGATCAGCGGCAGCAGATGGGTCTCAGGTTCATGGCGTTCGCCCAACTGCCCCTCGGGGTCTGCACCGGCGGCGTTGAAGTAGCGCAGGCAAACCGACTTGAGCCCGTAGGCGCGGTCGAAATCTTCCAGCACCTGTTCCACCATCCACTTGCTGCGACCGTAGGGGTTGATCGCGGCCTTGGGGTGCGCTTCATCGATCGGCACATATTTCGGGTCGCCATAGACGGCGGCGGTCGAGGAAAAGATGAAGTGCTTGACCCCGGCGCGGACCATGGCCTTGAGCAGCGTCAGGGTGGCCGCCAGGTTGTTCTGGTAATACTTGGCCGGTTCAGTGACGGATTCGCCCACCTGGATGAACGACGCGAAGTGGAACACGGCATCGAAGCGGTGGGTGCCGAACAGGGCGTCCAGCGCCTGGGCGTCGGCGATGTCGAGTTCGATCAAGGTCCCGCCCAACACCGCGCTGCGATACCCCGTTGAAAAGTTGTCCGCCACCACCAGTTCATGCCCCGCGCCCAGGAGCTGCTTGACCATGTGCGAACCAATGTAGCCTGCGCCGCCAATTACCAGGAATTTCATGCAGCTCTCCTTGATATCGTCGCGGTGTCAGCGGTGGGGGCCTGACCCGTCCTTTAAAAGTCCTCTGCTGTCACTTGAGACTGTCACTCGCTTGCGATGCTTTTTTCAGGAACAACCAATTGGACGCCTGCAGGCCGTCGAACTTGATCGTGTAGCGGCCATCCAGGTAAGTGGCGGGGAGTTTTCCAGGTTGTCCTCCGGGCCCGCCCTGGGTGTACAGGGTCAGGCCCGCTGGGGCCTGGAGGGTCAGCGTGCCCTCGAGGGGCTCGACGTAAAAAGGCGTCCTGTCGTCGGCCTTGGGGATGGCCCGGGAGCCTAGAGAAATCAGCAGGTCCGCAGACTTGCCGACGGGTGCGTCGTTCAGGCTTTGCACCACCACGCTGGCGTAGGGGGTTTTGATCTGCACCTGGATATTGCCCAGCTTGATCGATCTGCCGCCAATCCAGCCGGTTGCCGCCTGGGTGCGGGGCGTATCGATGGTGTAGATGCCTTGTTTCCAATTGCGCTTTAGCTCGCCGGTGTCCGTGGTGGCCTCGGTGGCCGTGGCGTCCAGTAGTGACTTCGCCGGGTCATGAAACACCTGCGCGTTACTGGCGATGTTCCCCGGTTGCAACCAGGGCAGTTGCGGCGTCTGCGGCATGGCGATCTGCAGCTTGCCTTTTTCCATGGCGGTACGTAGCAGCGCCGAGTTGTCCGGTGTGATGCGCTGGTTGAACAAAGTCTCTGGCGTCGGCGCGAAGACATAGGTGGTCTTCGCTTCGTGAACGTCAGCACGACGATAAAGCAAGGCCGCGGCGGGCAGGGTAGCCAGCATGGCCGGGTCGTTGTAGGCGTGCCAGTTGCCCGCCGACATCCCTTGCTCGGTGAGTTGCTCCTGGCTATAGGCATATTGCATCAGCGCGTCCCAGCCCTGATGACTGGCCGTGCCGGCTACATAGAGTGGCAGCGAGTGGCGGTCGGCGATCGGGAAGGGTTCGTTGTTCCATTCCGTCACGGTCAGGGGTTTGCCGACGACCTGGCCTGCACCCATCCAGTCCACCAGGTTGGCGCTGGTCAGCGGGTTTTTCTCCAGCGACCCTGGCCCACCGTAGATATGCACGTCGACCACGTCTCCGGCGGTCAGGGCGGGCAGGGCGCTCAGGCCGTTGCCGCCCCAGGTGCTGGTGGTGGCAATCGGCACTTTGACGCCGATCTCGCGCAGGGAATCGATCATGTCTACGTTGAAACGCCGTTCCAGGTCGTTGAGGAACAGCTTGGCGGGGCCTGGCTCCCAGGATCGCCAGGTCTTGTCTTCCGACAGGTTGTACTGTTTGGCAAAGGCCTTGGCCGCTTTCAAGTACAGCTCGGTGTGCCGGCGCACTGGTTTGTCGGGCAACAGGGCGTTGCCATAGTGTTGGGTGATGTCGTTTTCGTTGGTGATCAGGACGGCGGCAATCGCCGGATCGTCTTTGTAGGCAAGCCCGGTATAGCTGTTCACATGGCTCAGGTAATCCTTGGCAAAGCGTTTCATGGCCTGCTGGATCGTGACGTTTACGTAGGCATAGCCCTTGAGGTCGGCGATGCCATACTGGCTCTTGGGCAATTCATCGAAGGCAAAGATGTTGTCATTCGGCCAGAGGGCTCGTTCGACGTGCATGTCGAGCCAGACATAGATGCCTTCGTCCTTCAGGCTCTTGATCCACAAATCGAGCTTCTTCAGCGATTCTGCGTTCAGGTGCTGGGTATCATGCACTTGCCTGCCGTCTCCGAAGATGTTGGGGAGGACCCACGGCGAGTCATGGTGATGCAGTCGCACCAGGTTGAAACCCAGGGCCGAGAGGCGCTTGGCCTGCAGCTTGATCGCATCATCCTCCGTGCGGAACAGCGTGTAGGCCGACAGGTTGGTGCCCCAGAAGCGTGCCGGGGTGTTGTCGGCAAACAGCAGTTGCTCGCCCACAGCCTTGACGAAGCCGCGCTTGCCTGCGGGCTTTTCCTGGGCGTTGAGAAAGGACAGGTCGACCGGTGCGGTTTTCCATTGCAGCCTGTCGCTCGGCCAGGTCTTCGGGTCTGCGATACCGAAGCGCTCGGCGGCAGTTGGCACCAGCGCCACATCGCCGGACACGCTGAACGTGGCCTTGAAGCTTTCCCGACCCGGTTTGATCCGATCCTTGTAGAGGAACGCCCGTACCTGGGCGCGATCGCCCGGTTCGAAATACACTTTCGCCAGCGCCGGCTCGAAGCGCATCTCGATACGCCGCCCCTGGGCATTGCCCCAGGTCCAGCCACGGTTGTCAGGCAGCAACACCGGCACGCCCATTTCTTCGGCAAGGGCCGGGTCGAAGTTGAAGACGATGCCGCCGCCCATGACGTTCGACTTCATGCTGTGGGCATTGAGGACCAGGTCGATGCTCAGCGTCTGCTCGTCTTCCTTGCGGATTTGCCCGGTCGCGTCGAAATCCAGCCTCTGGCTCTTGCCTTCCATGGCATAGACATAGGGCGAGATCACCTTGAGCGAAGGGGTGAAATCCGCCCAGTCCCAGTTGCCTCCCCAAAAGACGAATTGGGAGGCGACGGCAGGACTGCCGCCGCGCGTGACCTGGGGCAGGCCGCTGCGTTCATCCACGCTGACGGCCCACTCCGCCGCCCGGGTGCTGAAGGGCCAGATCACAACCAACAAGAACAACACTGACAGCAGAGGCATGCGGTGAAAAAAACACGTCATGAGCGTTACCAGGTCTGTAGGAGGGTACTCTTGTTGCTTGCAATCTCGGCGCGCTTGAGCTTGCGCGCCATCTGAGCATAGGACACACCCAGTCCGGCTACCGACCAATACACCACGGGGATTACCGTGATACTGCTGACGGTGATGATGGTTATCAGGATCCCGGCCAGGGTCGCCAGCAGTGCACGGCCCAGTCGGCGCGCCTCATCGTCCTTGTTAGGGTACGAACGCATCGCCTTGCGGATACCGAGCGCAATGGTGGCGAAAAAACCCACGAACAGCGTCAGCCCGATCACGCCCATTTGCAGGGCGATGGCGACATAGGTGTTGACGATGTCGATGATGCCCTGGCCTTGGGTCAGTGCCTGCATCTCAGGGGTGCTGCGGTAATCGAAGGAACCCAGCCACAGGTTGCGCTGGATGACGATCATCGAGTTTTCGATCAGGCGGTGGCGGTACGTGATGTTCTCTGTTTCCACCGAACCGATGAAGGGCAGCAGATCGAGGACTTTCTGCCCGCCGGGCAGGATGGCCAGCAACGGCAGGGCGAGCACGGCGGCGATCCCGAGCAGCATCAGGCGCTTGACCGCATACCGGCCGGTGCCGATGAACATGATGATCATGACCGCGGCACCGATCCACGGCCCGCGCGACAGCGGGGCAAACAGGCCCCCGGCGAGCAGGAGGGCGCCGAGCCGGCGCTGCATTTTGCTGCGCACGCCTTCCTGCAGGAACAGGTAAAAGCCGATGGCCACGGCAATGACATAGCCCAGCGCAATGGCCTGGCCCGTGGTGACGCTGGCGCGCAGCGAGCCGCCACGGCTGAGATAGCTGGAGATTTCCCATTGCATGCCCATGGCGTCGGTCAGCGCGTTGTACAGCAGCCATCGGCGGGTAAATTCGAAGAGACCGATCAGCGACATCACCATGGCGGCGAGCAGAAAGCCCAACATCGCGTCCTTGAACTCGCTGACATTCTTCAGGGCCCGACTGGCGACGTAGTAAGGCAGGAAAACGTCGACGAACAGGTAGAGCGACTGACGCAAGGTATCTGTGGGCGTGGTCTGGCGCAGGAACAGCGCAGCCGTCAGAAGCAGATAGGCCAACAGGAGTTTGTCCGCCAGGGTGCGCCCGAAGGGCAGTGTGTCCGACCGCCTGCGCAACGCGAGAAAAGCCGGGAGCAACACACACAGGATCAATAGCCGCACATGGTTCAGGTCAAACAGATAGTTGACCACGCCGAAACCGGGAATCTGCGCCGTGGCGGGAGGAATGAGAAACAGCAGGAAGAAAAACAACGCCAGGGGATTGCGCTCACGCTGCCGCGTGAGCGTCAGGATGACGGCGGTAACGGCCGCGTACACCCAGAAGCTGTGGGAAAAAAATGCCAGCAGCGTCAGTGCAAACCAGAGATTGCGTCGACGGGTGAAATCACTGTGAGGGATCAGGTCTGCCGCCGGTCGCCGTGCAAAAGCGAAGACGATACCGGCAAGGACCAGGATGACGACTAACGCGCGAAAGTGCTCAGGCATGGGCTACCGATTTATTTGATGAGTGAGCGATGGCTAATGGCTAGTGCTTTGCCTAATAGCGACTATAGTACCTTTCGAGTCATCCAATACCGGGGATTTGATGTTATGCCTTCAGTTCACATATCGCCATCGTTTGGCCTTCGTCGCAAAGCGATATCTGCTGGGGCATGGAACCTGGGAGCACTGGTCACTTCGCAGTTGATCCGCCTGGGTGGCAACCTGGTAATGACCCGTCTGCTGATGCCGGAAATGTTCGGCATCATCGCCATCGCCACCACTGTTTTGTTCGTCCTGCACCTGCTTTCCGACGTGGGGTTGCGGCAGAACATCCTGCAGAGCCCACGGGGCGACGATCCGGAGTTTCTCAATACCCTGTGGACCGTGCAGATCGTGCGCGGTTTTGTGCTGTTCGCCCTGACGCTGTTTCTCGCCGCCGCGGCCTGGTATTCGCAAGCCATCGATTTCTGGTCGCACAACTCCACCTACGCCTCACCGCAATTGCCGGCAGTGTTGGCCTGGACTGGCCTTACCGCGATCATCTACGGGTTCCAGTCGACAAAAGTCGACCTGGCCGTTCGCGCTTTCCAGCAAAAGAAAGTGGTGATCGCCGAGTTCGCTTCCCAGGTCGTCGGCCTGCTGGCGATGCTGGTCATCGGTTATTTCACCCATTCCATCTGGTCGCTGGTGGCTGCCGGGCTGATCACGGCGCTGGTCAGCACGCTGCTTGGGCACTACTGGTTCGAGGGGCCGTCCAACAGCCTGCGCTGGGAACGCGCCGCGCTCGATGAACTGGTGGTCTTCGGTCGCTGGATCCTCCTGTCTTCCGCCGTGGGCGTGCTCTCCATGCAAGGCGACCGGATCATTTTCGGTGGCAGCATGACAGTCACCGAAATGGGCGTGTATTCCATTGCCGTGCTGATCCTTGGCGCGGTCCAGACCGGTGTGCTGAAAGTGGTCGGGGCCGTGGCCCTGCCGGCCTTCGGCGAGGCCGCGAGAACCAATGATTTCGATCGTCTGCGCCAGTTGTACTTCAAGTTCAAGATGCTGGTCGACGTTGCGCTGCTGTTTCTGTGCGGGCTGTTCTGGGTCACCAGTCCACTGATCATAAGCATCTTGTACGATGAGCGTTACCACGAAGCTGGCAAGATGATGGCCATCCTGTCGACCTCTTTTTTCATGATGCGCTATATCGTGGCCAATCAGATCTGGATTGCCCTGGGGCTTACCAAGTACCAGGCCATCGACAACATCATTCGTGTCGTTTCGCTATGGGTGCTGGTGCCGCTGTTACTGGCTTTGGGTGGGGTCGAGTACGCGCTCTGGGGCGTCGCACTGCATACGTTGCCGACCTTGATACTGGTCGTGTATGTCAATCGTCGCGTGGGTATCCTCGATATCAAGCGCGAGCTGATCGTGTTGCCTATGCTGGTGGTAGGGGCCTTGTGTGGCGAGTTGGTACTGGTCGCTTTCAGCTGGCTTTTCGGTTGAGCCGGCTGGCCAGGTTTTCCTGATGTTGTTGCGCCCTTGAAATCTCGGAAGCTATCTCGATCCCATGGAGCCATGAGTGATGAGTGAACGCGTGTCGAATACCTCTGTCATCAGTCGCAGAGGACTCATTCGGGCATTTGCCCTGTTAAGCCTGGGGGGGCTTGTAGTGAAATTTTCCGGGGTTGGGGCCCGGCCTCCTGCAGGAAAATCGGAGTTTGTCGTTATCAACGGGTGGGTGTTACCTGCCGCGCATTTCCGGTAACTGCAAATATGATCAAAGATTACCAAACGCAGAAAGACCTGCGCGATCACTATGATTTCTGCATCGTTGGCGCAGGCCCGGCCGGCATCACGCTGGCTTTGCGTTTGGCTGGCAATGGTTGGCGCGTAGTGCTTATAGAGGGTGGGGGGCGTGAATATGCTCCCTATTCACAAAATCTCTACAAGACGGCGTCCTCGGGACTGGAGGCCTACACCGAAGAAACCCGCCTGCGCTACCTTGGGGGGACCTCCAACCACTGGGCCGGTCGTTGCCGGCCCTTCGAACCGTCCGACTTTGCCTTGGCCCCGCAGTCGAATCTGCCCGGCTGGCCCATCGCGTTTTCCGAGATGGAGCGCAACCTGCCAGCGGCCATGGCTATCCTGGACCTGCCGCTGGACTCGGGATTCAAGACCGTCAACGCGGCCTTTAACAGCGACGAATTCGAAGCCGACCGTTTCCTGCTCAGTCCGCCAACTCGCTTTGCACAAAAATATGCCAAGGAGCTCAACGAGACCGAGGGCCTGGATGTCTTCATCAATTGCAACTGTGTCGACCTGGACTTCGACAAGGGCAGCGGCCGTGTCATCGCCGTTGTAGTGTCCGATTACGAGGGCAATAAAGAGCGCATCTCGGCCAAGCAATTCATTCTGGCCACCGGCGCGATCGAGAATGCCAGGCAGTTGCTCAATAGCCAGTCATTGGCCGCTGCCGGCGTGGTCACCGAAGATAGCCTGGTGGGTCGATGCTTCATGGAACACCTGAACATCGCCCTTGGTACCTTCATCCTCAACGACGGTGAAAGCCGGGAGGCCAGGCAGTTCTTCACCAAGGATGCCTTTGTGGTCGAGCATCATTCAGGTAAAGGCAATGTTACCGCTTCGCTGGTGTCGAGCGTGGAAACCTACGGGCGCATGGCGGCCATCAAGGGCTTTTTCGAAAACCTGGCCTGCAAAGCTGGCGTGGCACACAAGATCGAGTTCATAAGCAAGTTCAACTGCCCCGGTGACGGGGAACTCACCACGATGATCGAGCAGTTTCCCAATCGCAAGAGTCGCGTCTCGTTGACGCAAGAGCGCGATGAACTGGGCATGAGAATGGTCAACCTCAATTGGGAGCTCGCGCCTGAGGACCGGGAAACCATAAAAAGCATCGGCCTGGAGGTGGCCAAGTGTTTTGCCGAAGAGGGGCTTGGCTATGTCAAGTTGGACGAAGCGGTTTATGACGTTTCCAAGCCGCTGAGGGTCGGTCCGCATGCCCATCACATGGGTACGACCCGGATGGCGACCTCCCCCGAGTTCGGGGTGGTCGACGAGAACTGCAAAGTGTTCGGGACCAATAACCTGTACGTCGCTGGCAGCAGTGTGTTTTCGACGGCCGGTGCGAGCAATCCAACCATGCCGCTGTTGCAGCTGGCGCTGCGATTGGCGGACTACCTCAATCATCAAATGGGGCCTGCAACAGGCAGGTATTCTTGGGTAGAACAGTCTTAGGGAGAGCAGCCAAATCGGGGTGCCACAAAAACAACAACCATGGTGCATCTGGTCTTGGTACCGATGTGAAACGCTGAAATTTGTGAGGCTAACAGGATGATTGGGCTAGCAAAGCGTGCATTACGTTACTACGTCACCAAAACGGGTAAGGCGAAGGGCTTGTACAAGAAGTTTTGCCACCCCACCGGCTATGAATGGGCCGATTACCTTGCGCGTTGGGGAGGCATATATTCGGTCGGCAAGGGCGTGTGGATCAACCCCGGCTGCAACATCCCCGACCCTTCGCTGTTGCGTATTGGCAACAACGTCGGCTTGTCCGATTGCACGATATTCGGGCACGACGGACTCATTGGCGTATTCGAGCTCAGTGCGGGTAAACAGCTCGACTCCGTCGGTGCGGTCGATATATTCGACAACTGTTTTATCGGTTATCAGTCGATCATCATGCCGGGTCGCAAAATCGGTCCGAATTCAATCGTCGCCGCCGGTGCCGTCGTCACCCGGGATGTGCCACCCGGTGTGGTGGTGGGGGGGAATCCGGCGAAGGTGCTCTGCACCGTTGAAGAACTGATCAAGAAAATCGAAGAGCGTTGCGAAGCCTATCCGTGGATGGAACTCATCCGCCAGCGCGGCACTCACTTCGACCCCGATTACGAGCCCAAGCTCAAGGCCATGAGAGCGCAGTACTTCTTTGGCGAGAAAGCCAATGAGTAGTGCGCCCCTGGACGTGCTGGTCGTCAACTACAACACGGCGGGGCTGTTGCAGCCCATGTTCAATGCGCTGCGCCAGTCCAAGCGCACCGATAGGGCGCGCTACCTGGTGGTGGACAATGCCTCGGCGGACAACTCGCTGGATTGCCTGGGCAGTATTTGCCCAGAGGCCGTGCTGCTGGCCAATAAAGACAATGTCGGCTTTGGCCGGGCCAACAATCAATTGGTTGAACACCTGCAGGGCAAGTACGCGTTGCTGCTCAACACCGATGCATTTGTGTCCGACGACACGCTGGCCAAGACCCTGGAGTACATGGAGGCTCATCCCGATTGCGGGATCCTCGGTGTACGCCTGGTCGGTCGGGACGGAGAGCTGCAACCCTCCTGTCGCTATTTTCCGACACCGCTGAATGTGTTCCTCGTCACTGCCGGGCTCGAGCGTTTTTTTCCCTGGGTGAAACTGGTCGACGACCTGGACTGGGATCATGCCTCGGTGCGCGAGTGCGACTGGGTGCCAGGCTGCTATTACCTGATTCGCCGTGAAGTGATCGACAAGGTCGGCTTGTTCGACCCGCGCTATTTCCTTTACTACGAGGAGGTCGATCACTGCCGGCGCGTCAAGCAGGCGGGGTGGAAGGTGGTCTACTACCCCCACACCACGGTGGTGCATATCGGTGGCGAGAGTGCCAAGTCGGTCGACAAACTCAACATGGACGGTCGACAGCTGCAGACGCTGCAAATCGAAAGCGAGCTGTTGTACTTCCGCAAGCACCACGGTCTGTCGGGGTTGGCCTTGCACATGCTACTGGTCTGCCTGTGTGACCTGATCCTGGGGCTCAAGGCTGTGTTGAAAGGTCGCGGTCGGGCCGCCATCAAGGCGTGTTGGCAACATACACGGGTGACCTGGGCACTGCTGCGCAAAACCAAACTCGGTAGCCAACCCACACGGTAGGTCAGTCCATGTTCGATAACATACGTGCGGACTTGCGGGCATACGAGGGTGACTGGGGCGCCCAGGGTTTCTGGGTGATGCTGGTGTATCGCTTCGGGCGCTGGCGCTATGGCGTGCGCCCGGCACCGTTGCGTAAATTGCTGTCCTTTATCTACAAAGTGCTCTTCAAGCTGGTGCAGATCGTGACGGGCATCGAGCTGCCATGCGAGGTGGTGGTCGGGCGCAACTTCGTCATCGATCACTTCGGCGGCATCGTGATCAGTGGCTATGCGCAGTTCGGTGATGACTGCCGGATCCGCAATGGCGTGGTCGTGGGCCTCAAGAACGTGAACGAGCCGATCGCTCCGATAATGGGCAACAACGTCGATATCGGCACCGGCGCCAAGGTGCTGGGCAATATCCGCATTGGCAACAATGTGGTGATCGGCGCCAATGCCGTGGTGTTGACCGACGTACCGGACAACTCGGTGGCCGTCGGCGTGCCGGCGACCATCAAGCAGCGCAAAGTCGTCGATGCCGGGCAATACTCATGAGCACGGCGACGACAGGTGTGGGCGTCGTTGTCATCGGTCGCAACGAAGGCCAGCGACTTGAGCGCTGCCTGGCTTCACTGGTCGGTACGGCCCAGCAGATTGTCTATGTCGACTCCGGGTCAACCGATGGTTCGGTACAGATGGCGCAAAGGCTTGGCGTCGAGGTGGTCGAGCTGGACATGCGCATTGCCTTCACCGCTGCGCGCGCGCGCAACGAAGGGTTCGCCCGTTTGCAACGCTTGTTGCCGTCGATGCGTCACGTGCAGTTCGTCGATGGCGATTGCGAGGTGGTCGCCAGTTGGTTGCCCCATGCCCAGGCCTTTCTTGATGCGCAACCCGAGGTGGCCGTGGTTTGCGGACGGCGCCGCGAACGTTTTCCGCAGCGGTCCATTTATAACCTGATGTGCGATCTCGAATGGGATACGCCAACCGGTGCGACCAGCGCCTGTGGGGGTGATGCCCTGATGCGCGCGGACGCCTTCGCCACGGCTGGCGGGTACCGGCCGGACCTGATTGCCGGGGAAGAGCCGGAACTCTGTGTGCGTCTGCGAGCCAAGGGCTGGAAGATCTGGCGGCTGGCCGAGGAAATGACCTTGCACGATGCGAGCATGACTCGCTTCGGCCAATGGTGGCGACGAACCCTGCGCGGTGGTTATGCCTTTGCCGAGGGCGCGTTTTTACATGGCGCCGCGCCCGAGCGCCATTGGCGCCGCGAGTCGCGCCGTGCCTGGTTCTGGGGCCTGGGCGTGCCGCTGGCAACGCTCGTTGCCACGCTGATGCTGGGTTGGCCCGGGCTGCTGGTGCTGCTGGTCTATCCCCTGCAGGTTGCGCGCCTGGCTCGGCGGGGTGCCGGTCCCGCGCGGCAAAACTGGCTGCTGGCGTTCTTCCTCGTGCTGGGCAAATTTCCCGAGATGGTCGGGCAGGTCAAGTTTCTTTTGAACAGGTTCGGTGCCGGAAAATCCGCACTGATCGAATACAAGTGAGACTTCGATGGACTATTGGTTGATCGTCAAAAGCGTCTTCTCCGTACACGCTGGTTACTCCCTGAGGGCATTGAAGAACAAACTCAAGTTCCTGCTGTTGGTGGCCAGGAACCGGGCCGAGCTGAATCTGTTTTTCGGGCGCATGTCCAACGCCCTGGGCAGCACCGGTATCGAGAAGCTCGGCGGTGATTGCCTGGGCGTCGTTCACTGGCCCTACATCAGCAAAAGCTGGGGCGCCCAGGACAAACTCGGGGTCATGGCCTCGCACTACGAAGTGGTCAGCAAAAGCTGTCCGCAATTGCTGTTGTTCGGGCGCGACGACAGCCTGGTCCTGAGCGATCTGACGGCCTGGTCGCCAGGTTGCACCCTGGTGCTGGATCGTCCGTTCTGGTTCATGCGAGAAGGCGAGCTGGTGCTGAACCTGTTCCAGGGCGACCTGCGCATCGCCTCGATAGCCTTCACCTTGTGTTTAACGGAAGGTGAACTGTGCATTTTCATAGGTGCCGTCCAGGGCATTCATAAAGGCATCGAGAGCGACAGGTCGCTGGCCATCTACCGGGACGTCACCAAGGACTTCGAAGGCCTGCGCCCCAGAAGCTTGCTGATTGAAGTGATCAAGTACATTGCCGGCAATATCGGTGTCGGAAAAATCTACGCGGTAGGGGATGTCTACCGTCACCATCGCCACCCGTATTTTGGTGCGCACAAGGCCCAGGAGCTGGCCGCCAATTACGATTCGATCTGGCTGGAGCACGGGGCGACCCCCTCGGAGCGCGAAGACTTCTTTGAAATTCCCATGGCGTCGTCCAGGAAGCCCCTTGAAACCATTGCTTCAAAAAAACGCGCCATGTATCGCCGGCGCTATGAACTGCTGGACGACGCCTTTGCCCAGATCGACAAGGTGCTGGCAGGCAGCTACGCCGTGAATTGACGTGACCGGTGACTGGACTACTGTGGGGGTACCTGCAGTAACAATTTCGACGACAAAAGCCGGGTGCCCATGCGTATCGCTTACTTCATCAATCAATACCCGAAGGTCAGCCATAGCTTCATTCGTCGCGAGATCCTGGCGCTGGAACGCCAGGGCTTTGAGGTACAACGCATCGCGCTGCGAGGCTGGGATGCCGAGTTGGTGGACGCCGAGGACGAGTCCGAGCGCAGCAAGACCCAGTATGTGCTGGAGGGCGGCGTCAAGGCGCTGTTGAAACCTGCGCTGCAGGTGCTGCGCGCCCAGCCGCGACGGTTTTTTTCGACACTGTGGCTGGCCTTGCGCATGGGCCAGCGCGCCGATCGTTCCTGGCCGTACCACCTGATCTATTTGCTCGAGGCGTGCCGCGTGCTGTCCTGGACGCAGGCTTTCGGCGCCCGGCACGTGCATGCCCATTTCGGCACCAACTCGACCGAAGTGGTGATGCTGGCCAACGCCCTGGGCGGGCCGGCGTACAGTTTCACCGTGCATGGCCCGGAAGAGTTCGACAAGCCGCAGTTCATTCATCTGGGCGAGAAAGTCCGGCGCTCGGCGTTTGTCGCGGCCATCAGCGCCTATGGGCGCAGCCAGCTGTATCGCTGGGTCGACCACGCGCATTGGGCACGGGTCAAGGTTGTGCATTGTGGCCTGGAGCGGGCTTTTCACGATGTGCCGGCGGTGCCGGTGCCGGCCGCGCCGCGGTTGGTCTGCGTAGGGCGCTTGTGTGAGCAGAAGGGCCAGTTGCTGTTGCTTGAGGCCGCGCGCCGGTTGGCCGAGCAAGGTGTGGCGTTCGAGATGGTCCTGGCCGGCGACGGCGAAATGCGTCCGCAGATCGAAGCACTGATCACCCGGCATGGCTTGCAATCGCAGGTGCGAATCACCGGCTGGATCAGCAGCGAACAGGTGCGCACGGAAATTCTCGCCGCGCGGGCCCTGGTCCTGCCGAGCTTCGCCGAAGGCCTGCCGGTGGTGATCATGGAAGCCATGGCGTTGCGTCGGCCGGTGCTGACGACCTATGTCGCAGGCATTCCCGAACTGGTACGCCAGGGCGAGAACGGCTGGCTGTTTCCCGCCGGCGCGGTGGACGAGTTGACCGCGGCGCTGGCGGACTGCCTCGCGCAACCTGTCGAGGTGTTGCAGCGCATGGGCGAGGCGGCTTATCAGCGCGTGCTCGAGCGCCACGATATCGATACCGAAGCGACCAAGTTGGCTCATCTGTTCAAGGCGCAAGCATGATCACATTCCTCAATTGGCTTCTTGGCGTACCGCTGGCAATCCTCCTCCTGCCGGTGTTGGTGCTGTTCGTGCAGGTGCTGCTGGCGGGCATGCCAGTGCGGGCGCCTGCGCTGGCACAACGCTCGCGACCGCGGGTGGCGGTGCTGGTGCCGGCTCACAATGAGTCCTCGATCATCAAGGCCACACTCGATTCCCTGCGCCCGCAACTGCTGGCGGGCGACCGCCTGCTGGTGGTGGCGGACAACTGCTCTGATGACACTGCGGCAACAGCTCGCGCAGCGGGTGCCGAGGTGGTCGAGCGCAGTAACGACCAGCAGCGTGGCAAGGGCTATGCGCTGGATTTTGGCGCGCGTCATCTGGCCAGCGATGCGCCGGACGTACTGATCATTGTCGATGCCGATTGCCAGGTGAGCGAAGGCTTCATCGAGTGCCTGGCCACCCGGTGCATCGATTCGGGACGGCCAACCCAGGCCCTTGATCTGATGCGCGCACCGGCGGGTTCCGGGCTGAAGGTGCAGATCGCCGAGTTTGCCTGGTGCGTGAAGAACAAGGCGCGCCCGCTAGGCTGGGCCCGATTGGGTTTGCCCTGCCAGCTGATGGGCACCGGCATGGCGTTCGTCTGGCGCGACCTGCCCTTGATCACGCTGGCCAGTGGTCACATTGTCGAAGACCTGAAGATGGGCCTGGATTTCTGTCGTAGCGGCAAGCCGCCGTTGTTTTGCCCCGAGGCCTTGGTCACCAGCTATTTTCCGCGCAGTGACGAAGGCCTCACTACCCAGCGCACGCGCTGGGAACATGGTCACTTGGGCGTGATCCTGGGGGACGCGCCAAAATTGCTTGGCGAGTCGATTGCCCGGCGCAACCTCAACCTGCTGGCCATGACCCTGGATCTGCTGGTGCCGCCGCTGGCCTTGCTGACCTTGTTGTTGGGCGCGGCGTTTATCCTCTCCTGGCTGGTGCTCCTGCTGTTCGGCGCATGGCTGCCGGCGTTGATCGCTTCGCTCGCGGTGGCCATGTTGATGGTGACCATCCTGCTGGCCTGGAGCCGCTTTGGTCGCGGCATCATCGCCTTTTCTGCGTTGCTTTATGCGCCGTTCTACGCGCTGAAGAAAATCCCCCTGTACCTGGGCTTCCTGATTAAACGCCAGGTTGAATGGGTACGTTCCAAGCGAGACGACTCCTGATGCGCGTATTGGCCTGGCAGCACAACTGGCAAACGATCATTCAGTCGCTCAAGGTCGTGGCGGACGTCGATCAGGAGCAGCGCTTGATCGAGGCTTTGTCCAGGCCGCAGGCGGTGACGGTACTTGGGTTCGTCAATGCCCATGCGATGAACCTGATCGCCAGGGACAATGACTACTACCAGGCGCTGTCGGCCGCGGATGTGTTGCTGCGCGATGGCTCCGGCATGTCCATGCTGTTTCGCCGACTGGGTCGTGCACCGGGGCTGAACATGAACGGCACGGACCTGATCCCCAAGCTGCTGTCGGCGTACAAAGGCCGACGCGTGGCTTTGTGGGGCACGCAAGAGCCATTCCTGGCCAATGCGGCGAGGCACTGCGAAGCGGCATGGGCGGTCAATGTGGTGTCTGCCCACCATGGTTTCGCCGAAGTGCAGACCTACCTGGATCTTGCCCGGCAATATCAGCCGGAACTGGTGGTGTTGGGCATGGGCATGCCCAAGCAGGAAGTCGTTGCTGCCAGGCTGGCGGCCAGCGGTGTGCCGTGCCTGATCGTATGTGGCGGGGCGATCCTGGACTTTCTCGGCGGCAAGGTGAGTCGCGCTCCGCAATGGATGCGTGGCCTGGGCTGCGAATGGGTGTTCAGGCTGGTCAGTGAGCCCAGGCGCCTGTTCAGTCGGTATGTGGTCGGTAACCCGATGTTCATATTGAGGACGCTTGCCTGCTCGGCGCCGACGGGCGGGTGAAACGCGGGCGTTATATACAGGCTTAGCGTCGTAATATCTTGCAAAACTCAGGCGCAGCATCTTTACTGCTCATTAAGCGACGACTTGCTGGCGCGGTCGAGACTTGCGTCGTAATTAATGTAAAAAACGACGAAAGTTTGACGTCAACCGCCACCGTATCGAAGCCTGGTTTTCAGTGTCTTATTCCTCGATTCGAACTTTCGAATAATCTTTTCTTAATTAATTAGTGTTAATACGAAATGAAAGAATATGTAAAGGCACTGTTGCGTCAGTTGATAACGCCGTCAGTACGCTTTGAACTGAGGAAAACCCACGCCTGGCTGCGCGACATTGCCGGTCGAGCGTGTTTCTGGCGCTGGGAAGTCGTCAGGTTCAAGCTGCGCGAAGCGAGCGCTTACGACATTCTCTATGTGGGTCGCAAAGCCCAGCGTGAATTTGTCAAAGTGCTGATGGGCGCCGAACCCCAGGTTGCCAATCAGCCAGTTAAACCGGATAAATCAGGTCGTACGGTATTTGTCAGCGAAATACCGACGCCGGGCGCATTGTGCGTGCCGCAATATCTTAGCGCGGTTGTTCCTTTGGGCAGATCGATCGAGGATATAACCGCCAGATACAACTCCGAGTTGCGCCGCAATCTGCGCAAGAACCGCCTGCGTTATCGCCTGAAACAGGCGTTGAACGATGACGAAATCGAAAGCGCCGACCAGGGCATGCTGCAACCTTATGCCAGCGCAAGGCACGGCACATCCGCTTCGCAAATCGAACAGCAGGAGGTGCGCAGGGTGGCGAAAACCGCCGGGCGACTGGACCTGGTGCTGCTGGAGGACGAAGTCGTCGCCTGCCACCTCGGTTGCGTGATCACCCGCGGGGGCAAGCGCTACTGGAGCACGATCCGTTTCGGCTACCCGGAAACGGTGTACTCGGATGCGAAAAAGCTGCGCGAAATCAACTCGATCACCACCTTCATGGCGCTGGAATGGGCGCTGGAAAACGGCTTCGACTATTACGATATCGGCACATGCCTGGCGCGTCCGGACGATGGCCTGCTGGAATGGAAAAGAAGGCGTGGCGGCGATGTCGATACGCTCAATAACCATGGCTATCTGTTTGTCCGATTGCCCAGGGTCGGCGTCGCACAATTTCTCTGGGAAACACCGCTGTTTGCTGTAGAGGGTAAAAAACTGACCCTTCATCTTGGACTGCCGGACGGGCCAAGTGATGAGGAAATTGCCGAACGCTATCGTGAAATGGGTTTTGGAGGGCTCTCCAAGGTCTATCTTCACTGCGCCAAGGCGCCGCAGGAAACACTGCTGGAGACCTTACGCGGTCGCTATAGTCATCTGAAATCGCCCCCTGCCATGGAAAGCCTGATTTGCAACTGATGTTGATGTCGAGCAAGCAGATGACAAGCGTTATTGGTATTTAAACGTAGAGTGGTAATCCTTATGTCGCAATCGAATATGTTGGTGAGCGGCGCTGGGGCGAAATGGAGTTTTGCTGCGTATAAACACTTGTTAAAGGAGAAACTTGCCAGAAAACCGTCGCAGGAATTGCAGAGCGTCGCGGTGAAGACCTGGGAAGTTGCTCCGGCGGATGCATCCATTGCGCCGCCTGCTTTTTATCTGCCCAACCAGCTTGAGCGCGTGACGGGATGGCAGTTTTATCCCTTCGAACATCCCCGACGCACCATGGAGGGCAATGGTCTCGTCCAGCACCGCCCGACACGCGCCTTTCTGATCAAGGACGCCTGGTTGATCGACGGTGCGATTTACAAAGGTGATGCCAAGTCATGGTTGTCGCCCAGGATTGAATGGTTGCCGAAGATCCGCATAGAAAGAGAAATCGATCGCGGGGCGATGTATTGCACCATGGGCGGGAACAAGTGGTTTGGCTCATGGATGGTCGATGATTGCATCACCTATCCCATGGCCAGCCAGGAGGGCGTCCCGGTGACGACGGTGCTCCGCGAAGACGCCGTTTCCGTTGCCAGGCACGGGATTCTTCACGCGCCAGGTTATGAAGACTGGCTGGGGATGAATCCGGTTCGTGTGCGCAATGCGTTTTTTCGAGAGCTGGTGATCTTTGACGACATCAGTCACAACCGCCATAAGCACCTGCGCTTTCGCGGAATGTCTGAAAAGTTGCTGTCGCATGTCAATGTCAATTCTCACCCCGGCGTATTCGTTCTGCGGGGCAACAAGGGCGAGTTGCGCTTGTTGCGCAATGAACTGGAGTTGGCTGAACGGCTGCGCGAGCGCCGGGGTTTTCGCATCATTGACCCGTCGAAGTGCGATGTGCCAACCATCGTCGCGGCCTGTGCCGGGGCCAGGACAGTGATCGGCATCGAAGGCAGCCAGCTCATTCACGGCGTCAATCTGCTGCAGCCCGGCGGTTCGTTGCTGATCCTGCAACCGCCCGATCGTTTCGTCTGCTTCTTCAAGTACCTGACGGATCGCGATCAGCAAAACTTCGGTTTTGTGGTGGGTACCCCGGACGGCGAAGGTTTCAGGATCGACCCGGACGAGGTTGAACGCACGCTCGATCTGTTCCCGGCCTGACGGGTTTCCAGGCTTTTACCTGCCTTTTCGCAACCCGGTAGCGCTGATTGCCAGCGCCACCGGGCGACTCGCGCACGCAAGGCACCCCTAGTAGGCATGCTTGCCGGAGAACGCCGTCACCGTCCGGGCAAGAATGACGAAGTCGAGCCACAGCGACCAGTTGTTGATGTATTCGATGTCCGAATCGACCCGACGAATCATCTGTTCGATATCTTTGGTTTCGCCCCGATACCCACGCACCTGGGCCAGGCCGGTGATGCCTGGCTTGATGTTGTGGCGCGCAAAGTAGTCGGCGATGTCAGGCGAATACTGCGCATCGTGCTGGATGGCATGGGGACGAGGTCCCACCAGGGACATTTCGCCCATCAGCACATTGAACAGCTGCGGCAGTTCATCCAGGCTGGTCTTGCGAATGAAGGCGCCGACCCGGGTCATGCGCGGATCGTTCTTTTGCGCTTGCTTGACCAAGCCGTCTTCCGGCTGGTGGACAACCATGCTCCTGAACTTCCAGATGCGAAAAGGTCCGCCACTCCAGCCCATCCGTTGCTGGCGAAAGAACACCGGCCCGGGGCTATCGAGCTTGATGGCAATGGCCACGATGGCCAACACTGGAGCGGCGAAAAGCAAAATGAGAAACGCCAGCACGCGGTCTTCAAGGTTCTTGAGCAGCAGGCGCATGCCCATCAGTGGGGTTTCGGACAAAGTCAGCACGGGAATGCCGGCAATCTCGCGAACGCTGTGATTGATCAGGCGCAGGGAGAAGATGTCCGGCACCCAGTTGACCGAGATGTGTTTGTCGAACAACTTCAAATACACATCCTTGATCACCTGCGATCCGTCCAGGGGCGTGACGAAGTAGACGGTGCGAATGGAGTGTTGCGCGACCAGGTCATCAAGGTCGGACAAGTTTCCCAGGATCGCCAGGCGGTTGGGGTTTTCCGAACCATCCTTGCCATGGTCATCCGCCGCTCCGATCAGCACGGAACCGACGACCCGTTCACCCAGCCACGGGTTGTTGCTGATTTTCTGGTGGAGGAAGTCCGCCAGTTCTCCCGAGCCAATGATCAGCGCGTTGTCCCGTTGGGTGGGATGCGCCAGGAACTTCTTTTGCAGTTCACGGCTCCCCAGGTGCAACAGCAGCTGGGCAAAATAGCCAATGACGAACAACTCACCGACCAACAGGCGTGAGTACTGTTCGCTCTGTTTCGTAAGAAAGGCCATGGCGACGAGAAAACAAAAGGCGGCGGTCCATGCCTTGAACAGTTTGAAGGCCTTGACGGCGAACACGACATTGCTTCGATAAATGGCGTAATGGTCGTAGACGACGGCCAATGCCCCCAGCAACAGCAGGACCATGATCACATAGGCCTGGGTGATGTAGCCGATGTGGTAGTCAATCAGGTACCAAGCGACTCCGGTTACAGCAAGACTATCGAGGCCGGCCTGGATAAAGATACTGGTACTGCTTCTTCGCTGGAGTACGGAACGGCTACTGCTCGGCTCAAAAATCATGATCAGATCCCATTTTTGCTACCCCCTCACGCCCAACAAGAACGCGATCCAGGTCAAAACTACCCTCGTTTCAGAGCTTTAGCCTCAACGGCAAGCTACTTATAGTCGAGAAATCCACCCTCCACCGAAATTCGCAGAGCAGGGGAGAATGCGGGTCCCGTGCTATCACTTTAGCAGCACTGTGGATTCATTCACGTTATGGACGAAGTTTAGTCGGGAGCCGTGACGCAGGCGTCGGTCGGTTTGCTTTTAGGGTGTCTGGACGACCATCGGTCGCAAGGGAATTATCCGGGCAGGCGCGAAGGCCTGGGCCCCGGTTGTTTCAGGAAAAACTTCTCAGTTGCTCATCCCGTCTTCGATGGCGATGCCTTGGGCGCGCATCTTGTTGATCAGTTCGGCACGGGTGCCCGGCAGGTTGAGCATGGTCTTGGCACGCAGTGCCGCGACTTCGTCTGCGTTGTAGGGCTGGTAGTCGGCGGGCCTGCTTTTGCCGGCCATGCCGTCCTCGCGCATCAGCCAGTTGAGCAGGTCAGCCAGTTGCGCGTTGTTCAGCGCCGATTGCGACATGCCTGGCACGCGTACCAGGAATTCACGACCGCCGGGGACTTTCAGGAAGTTACCGACAAATCCCGTCATTCTCGGCGTGTCATTGGCCGCCGAACCCATGCCGTTGCCAAGATGGCAACCGGCGCATTGCAGCTGATAGTTCACGCCCACGCTGTAGCCGGCCTGGGCGATGGGCTTTTGCAGTTCCTCGTTGCCGGGGGCGTGACGCTGCGTCGGGTCCGGGATGGCCCGGGCCTGGACGAGCGGGGCGCTCAGGACGCCGACGAGACCGAGGATGAGCAGCTTGCGCATGAAATGTCTCCTTAGAGGACCTGCAGGCGCTGGCAAGCCAGCGCCTGCAAGGGACAGCGCCGATTGCCCAGGCAACCGGCGGTAAAGCGCGTGTCAGACCGCCACGCCACGGATGATCGAAACGGTGCAGTGATAGATGTGCGACTTGGCGGCCAGGCACCAGTTCACATCGTTGTTGTTGAACGGGCGGTAGGCCGGTTCTTCACTGTCGTTACGGGTGCAGGCGCACTGGGCGCAGCTTTGCTTACCGCAGCAGTCGTTGTACGAAATGATGTAGTCCTTGCCGTCGGCCGGGTTGCGGCAGGTACCGATCCAGGTCACTTGCGACGCTTCGGTGCCCGGCGGGCAGGACGTCACCGAGCCACCGCAGCAGCTGCACAGGAAGCCGTCGATGGAACAGTAGCGCCAGTAGTCGCAACTGTTCGGATCACCCGGGTCACCGGCCTTCGGGTCGGTGGCGGCCAGCGCCTTGCTGGTTCGGTCCAGGGGCAGCAGCAGGGGCAGGGCGGCACCGGCCACCATCAGCGAACCCATGCGCGACAACAGTTTGCGGCGCGAAGTAGTGTCGGCAACACGGCGCGTGGAGCGCTCGAATAACAGATCCAGCAGTTTCATGAAGGTCTCCCTGCCTTATCAGTGGCTATGGCCGTGGCTATGGCCGTGGCTATGGTCGTGAGCATGATTGTGAGAAAGGTCGTGGGGCTGCGCATTGAGGTACTGCTGCAGCGTCGCGTGCTTGAGGTGCTCGACTTCGAACAGGCTGTCCAGGTGCTCGCGAGAGTTCACCAAGCCCTTGGCGCGCAGGGTGCCGGACTTGTCGATCAGCGCGGCGTACGGCAGCTTGCCGATCTGGTAGGTCATGCCCACTTCCGGGCCGACCACGTAGGTGGCGTCTTCGAGCTTGTGTTCGCGGATCAGCGCTTGCTGGGCATCCATGTCGCCATCGCTGACGAACACCACGTCGAGCGTACCGGCCTGTTCCTTGGCGATGGATTTGATCGCCGGCAGCAGGGATTTGCAGATCGGGCAGGTCGGCGAGAGGAAAAACAGCAGTTGCGATTTTTCACCGGCGTAGCCGAAGTTCACCGGGCGGCCCTTGCGATCGGCGGCGGTGATTTGCGGTGCGGCTTCGTTGACGGCCACGCCTTTGTCCACCATCAGTGCGCCGGCCGGCGCCAGGCGACCGTGCAGCACGCCGATCTGACGGACCAGGCCCATGACGACAAACGCCACCGCCACCAGCAGCACCCAGAGCAGAACATTGGAAACGATCAAGCCTTCCATTTCGATTACCTACCAATCAATTTGAGCAGAAGAGGGGAGTTCGCCAGCAAGCCATCGGCCGCGGCGTAGATGAGCAGCGCGACAGCGGCGGCAGCCAGGGTCACGAAGCCATCGAACACAGTCATGTCACGCACCACCGGCGCCACGCTGGCCAGCAACGCCAGCGCCACCAGCACGCTGTTGCGCAGCAGCAGCACCGGGCGCAGCGGTTGCGCCTGGTCTGGGCCGGCACAGCCGCAGTCGATGTCGCGACGACCGCGCCACAGGTTGATGCCGATGGCGGCGGCGTACAGTGACAGCAGGCTGGCCGCGCCCAACGCCGCCCAGCCCCGGCTGACCGGGACCAGCAGCGCGAAAGCGATGGCCAGTTCCAGCAGCGGGATCAAGCGGGCGCTCGGGCGAACCAGGGCGGCAGGCAGCAGCTGATAATCCGCCAACTGCCTGGCGAAGCGCCCCGGGGCCCGCACCTTGTGGGTCGCGGCACTGGCCAGCAACGCCGAAATGGCGAGGGCGCAGGCATTAATGAAGATCGGATCTGATTGCATGGGCCGAATCTCTTTTAGTAGCTCATGACCTGGGTCGCGGTTTTGGCGACCTTGGCCATGCTGCCGGTGTGCTGGTTGGTCTTGAGGTCGAAGATCTGCAAGCCGCCCTCAACGTCGGTGCCCAGCAACAGCGGCTTGTCGTCGCCGGTTGCCTGCATGCTCCACACCGGAGCCGGGGCTTCCAGGGTGGCGACTTTCTTCTGGGTCTTGAGATCGAAGGCCCAGATGACGGTGCTCGGGTCTTCCCACTTCATCGGTTCGTGGGCGTCATGCATCAGCACGTACAGGCGGTTGAGCTTCGGCGCGACGGCCATCAGTTGCCAGCCGCCCGGAGCCCAGCCGGCTTTCTTTTCTTCCTCGGTGACCAGCGACCAGCTCGGCAGGATTTTTGGCGTGTCGCCGGAGAAGTCCACGGCGCGCACGGTGCCGGTGGTGGTGGTGAAGTAGTAGGTGTCGCCGACGTTGACCGCGCGCTCCACCAGCTTCTGCGCATTCGGGTCGAAGAACGGCGTGCGGTTGCGCGCAGTTTCCTGGCCCTGGTCGTTGAGGGTCACCACCTGCAGGCTGCCGTCGCCGCACAGCGAGGCGAAACGACGTTTGCCCACCGGGTAATTGAGCACGCAGCCAGGGATCGAGATTTCGCTGGCGACGGCCTTGCTCTGGGTGTCGACCACGGTTACCGAGGTCGACGGGGTGAAGTTGTAGACGTAGACGAAACGGTCGTCGCCGCTGGTCTTCAGGCCGTAGCGCTGGGTCAGCGATTCGGCGCGCTTGTTCGGGATCAGCACTTCCCAGGCCGGCGACAGGGTCGAGCTGTCCCAGGCGGTCAGGACGTCGGTGCGGGTGCCGCGGGTACCACGCGAGTACCAGATGTCGGCACTGTAGATCAGCTTGCCGTCGTGGCTCAGGGTCGAAGGGGCGGCAAAGCCGGTCGGCACCATGCCGAGCACGCGTTTCTGGTCGGGATCGACCACGGTGATACGCCCGGCGACGAAGCTCTCGAACTCGACATCGACCACGAACGCACGGTGCGGCTCGGCGGGGAAGGCCAGGGTGGTCTGGCCGATGGTGTCGGCCGGCAGGTCCGCACGGGCACTGTTCAAACCGAGTACAAGCAGGCTCAGGCCTAGCGCTGACTGTACGGAGATCCTGTTTGTTCGCATAAGGGGAACTTCCTGAATTGTTGGTAACGCGGATCGCGGGTGAGTGGGCAGATTCTGACCATCGAATAGTGCCTCGCCCGGCGATCGGGGGAATTGCCCTGCCTGCCAAGTGTTTGTGTATCTGTGCCAGTCGTGGGGGAGGATCGCTCGTTCCTACGCAGAGCGTAGGAACGAGCAGGAGAAGGGGGTGTCAGGCGGGAATTGCGAGGGGAAGGGAAAAACTGAACACGGCACCACAAGGCTCCAGGTTTTGCGCCCAGATATCGCCCCGATGACGGCCGATGATGTTCTTGCACAGCGCCAGGCCGATGCCATTGCCGCTGACCTTGGAGGAGAAGAAGCCATCGAACAGCTTCTCCTGCGCCTGGGCCTGGATGCCGCGGCCTCTGTCTTCGATGCGTACCAGCGCCACGCCGTCCTGGGCGCTGGCATGAATGCGCAACAATCGGCGTTCGATTGGCAGGTCGGCCATTTCTTCGATCGCATTGAAAGCCAGGTTGAGGATCACCTGGCCGATCAACACCTTCTCGCAGCTCACCCGCAGCGGCTCGGACGAGGTCACGACCTCCACGCGCACCAGGCTCGGGTCGGCCCTCAGGCTGATGAAGTAGCGGGTTTCGCGCAGCAGCTCGTTGAGGTCGACCAGCTCTTCGCTCTGCTCCAGTTTCACCACGTAATCGCGCACGCTCTTGATGATCACCGAGGCGTGCTCGATCTGCCGCACGGCATTGTGCAGACCCCAGGCGACGCCTTGATCGGCGTCGGCGGCATTGCCCAGGCGAATCACCGCGCCTTCGATGAAATTGCGCGTGGCGGCCAGCGGCTGGCTCAGTTCATGGGCGATGGCCACGGCCATCTCGCCCATGGCGTTGTAGCGCGCCAGGTATTCGAGTTTCTGCTCGCTGACCCGTCGGGCTTCTTCGGCTTGCACCTGCTCGGTGACGTCGCGAAACAGCAGCAGATGGCCGACCAGGTCATCCTCGATCTCTATATAGCGGCACGTTGCGTCATGCCAGCGCCATTCGCCGTCCCGTCGCTGCACTTTGTAATGCACGTTGAACGGCGCGTGCTCCGGGGATTCATGGGCGAACCGTTGCAGCAGGCGCTGGCGCGAAGCGTCGTCGCACCCGGCCAGGAAGTTCTTGCCCATCAGTGGGTGCACTTCATTGCCGAGCAAGTGCGCGCCGGAGTCGCTGATAAACCGGATGTCACCCTCGGGGCCCAGCACCGCCACGCCTTCGGCCAAATCCTGCATGAAGGCCTTGAGCCGGCTTTCGAAACGCTTGAGGTCACGCTTGACCTTGTCCTCCTTGGAGATGTCGCGAAACTGCACCATCAGCACATCGCGCCCATCCAGATGCACCAGGGTCGCCACCGCCTCGGAAAGAATCTCGACGCCTTGCTTGGAGCGATAGCACCACTCGATGGCGCGCTGGCCGGTGCGCGCGGCACCTTCCAGCCAGCGCAGGCCCACCGAGCGCCGGTACTTGGGCGCATCGCGGGTCATGTCCGGGGCCTTGAGTGGCGTCAATTCCTCCAGGGTGAAACCCAGCGCCGCCAGGGCGGCGGCGTTAGCCCAGAGAATTTCCTTGGTCTGCGCATCGTGAAGAATGATGCACAGCGGCATGGCTTCGATCAGCGCAAAAAAATCATTCGGTTTTGGCAAGTACATCGCACGGCCCTTGGCGGCAGAAGGTTGCGACCGGTGGAATCGCAAGTATGGCTTTTTATACCTGCTCACGCATGGGGATGCGCTCAGAGGTAACCGGCGTGGCGCTAGGGGATTTCTTTAGTCGGGGGGCTGCACGCACCAATAGTTGCGCCGGCATGCGGTTTTTACACTGGACCGAAATGCAAGGGTGACCAACACCCTTTACCTGTAGGAGCGAGCTTGCTCGCGCAAAACGTCAACGATGACGCGGGCTGTCCGATGGCCCACGGTGTCGGGTCGTCCATCGCGAGCAAGCTTGCTCCTACACAAAAAGCAAAACGGAGAAAGCCCATGCTGCGTTCAGCGGTCGCGCAACAAGACGCATCGATCGATGTTGACGAGAATGTCGTCGACAGCCCGGCCTTTGCGCAGGTACTGGAAGAAGTACGCCAACGCCGCAACGAATTCGACGCCGGCTCCCATGTGCCGCGGGACATGATCGAGCGCTTCAAGCAGGTGGGCATCTACCGTGCCGCCACGCCGAAATGCTACGGCGGCGATGCCCTGGCCCCGGCAAAGTTTCTGCAGATGATCGAGCGCATCTCCGAAGCCGACGGCTCTGCCGGCTGGGTTGCCAGCTTCGGCAGCGCCGGTGTCTATCTCGCCGCGTTGCCGGCAGAAACCCTGGCCGAACTTTATTCGCAAAGCCCTGACCTTGTCTTCGCCGGCGGCCTGTTTCCGCTGCAACCCGCCGAGGTGGTCGAAGGTGGCTATCAAGTCAACGGCACCTGGAAATTTGCCAGCGGCTGCAAAGGCGCCGACCTGCTGGGCGTGGGCATTGGTGCCGCCGGCGGCAAGCCGCGCACAGCGGTGTTCCGTCCGGACCAGGTCGAGATCGTCGAAAACTGGGACGTGGTGGGCCTCAAGGGCACCGGCAGCCACGACCTGCGCGTCACCAACAAGCGCATCGACGAGCGCTGGACGTTTATTCGCGGCGGGGCGGCAACCATCGATGAGCCGCTGTTCCGCTACCCGTCGATTGCCTACGCCGCGCAAGTGCTGGCGGTGGTCAACCTCGGTCTGGCCCGCGCTGCCATCGACGAAGTCAGCCGCATGGCCGGCGGGGGAGGTATCACGGGTGCGCCGAAAATGGCCGACCGCGCTTATGTGCGTATCGAGATTGCCAAGGCTGAAGCGAAGCTCGCCGCTGCCCGCGGGTTCTTCTACAACGCCACCGAACAGGTGTGGAACTCGATCCTGGCCGGCAACCCGGTCACGCCGGAACAAACGAGCCTGCTGCGCCTGTCCGCGATCCACGTGTCCCAGGCCGGTGCCGCCGTGGTGCAGAGCGCCTACAGCCTGGCCGGTACCACCGCCATTTACCTGCGCCATCCGCTGCAGCGCTACCTGCGTGACTCGATGGTGGTGACCCAGCACGCCTTCCTCAGCGAAGGGCTGTACGACGGCGCCGGCTCGGTGTTCCTCGGCGTACCGCCGTTCCCGGGCTACATCTGAATTCTCTATTTCAAAAGGATCGACACTCATGACCCAGACCACTCAAGAACCGTTGCGCGTCGTCTTCTGCATCGGCATCACCCAGAACTTTTTCGACCTGCCCACCGGCGAAGGCCTGAGCGTGTGGAAAGGCTTCAGCCAGATGATGGGCGACCTCGGCGCGATGCCCGGCATCACCGTGCTCGGCGCCATGGACGACGACCGCTTGATGGTCGGCCCCTCGACCACTTCGCCCTGGACCGTGTACATCATGGCCGACGTCGACTGCCACCAGTCGGTGATCGACGCCTGCAACCTGTTCCGCACCACGCCGGTCGGCCAATACAGCCTGTGGCGCTATGCCAGGATCGAAGCGCGCATCGGTCGCCCGCTGACCATCCCTGATGCGGCCCGGGTGTAAGCCATGAACGAGGCCTTGCTGCAGCGTCTGGCGACGCTCGAAGGGGAAAGTGCTGTGCGTCGCTTGATGGCGCGCTACATGGACCTGTGCGATGTGCCGCGGGCGCTGGTTGAAGTCAGTGAGTTGGCCCGGCTGTTCACCGTCGATGCGATATGGGAAGGCGTTGGCAGTACCACCGCACAGACGTTTGGCCAACACCGTGGACGTGAAGCGGTGGCAGCCTTTGTCGGTGGTTACCTGCCGCCATCGGACCACTTCCGCCTGAACCTGCATTACCTCACCAGCGAGTCGATCCAGGTCGACGGCAGCACGGCGCAAGGGCAGTGGATCATGCAGCAGATTTCCACCTACGCCGATGGCCGCAGCGAGTTGTTCGGCACGCGCCTGAACATCGATTTTCGCTGTGTCGACGGCACCTGGCTGATCGCGCATTTCCGTACGCAACGGCTGTTCAACACGGAGCTCAATGCATGAGTACGTTCATCAGTGAATTCCTCCTCGGTGGCAGCGGCAAGCGCGTGGCCATCAAGGACTCCATCGACATCGCCGGCCATCCGACCCGTTCGGGCAGCCGCGCCTTTGCCGATGCTCCTGCAGCAACTAAAAACGCTGAAGTGGTGGACGCGATTCTCAATGCCGGGTGGCAGATCGTCGGCAAGACCAACCTGCATGAGCTGGCTTTCGGCGTCACCGGCATCAACGACTGGACCGGCACGCCGATCAATCCGCAAGCACCGGACCGTGTGCCCGGTGGTTCCTCCAGCGGTTCGGCTTCGGCGGTCGCGGCGGGCCTTGCGGACATCGCCATCGGCACCGACACCGGTGGATCTGTGCGGGTGCCGGCGGCCTGCTGCGGCATCGCCGGGCTCAAGCCGACTTACGGCCGTGTCAGTCGCGTTGGCGCCCATCCGCTGGAATCCAGCCTCGATTGCGTCGGGCCGTTCGCCAGATCCATGGACGACCTGATCGCTGCCATGCAGGTGATTTGCCCGGGCTTTGAAGTGCAGGGCCTGCCGGGCGCCGGTTCCAGAGTCGCGTTCGTTGAAGTGAGCTGCGACCCGCACCTGCAAGCCAGCCTGGGAGCCGCCGCTGACCGCGCCGGATGGCGACGTGGCAACGTGCACCTGAGCGAATTCGAGGCAGCCTTTGCCGCCGGCCTGACCGTGATCAATTTCGAAAACTGGGCGGCGTTCGGCCACCTGACCGGCAAGGGCCTGATTGGCGCCGATGTGGAAACACGCCTGCTGGCGGCCAGCCGCACCACCCGCGAAGAGCTGGCCCGGGCCGAAGCCGTGCGCACAGCGTTCACTCAACAAGTGGACGCGGCGCTGGAAGACTTCGCCGTATTGCTGCTGCCAACGCTGCCAAGCCTTCCACCGACGCTGAGCGAGGCGCGTAGCGGCAGCAAGGCCGTGGCCGGCATGACTCCGCTGGTAAGGCCTTTCAATCTCAGCGGTCACCCGGCGCTGAGCGTGCCGGTGGAACTCGATTGCGGCGGGCTGAAAGTCGGTCTGCAGATCGTCGGTCGCAAAGGTCAGGACGAACTGGTCTGCGCCTTAGGTGCGCAGCTGCAAGCCTCAACCAATCAATCATAAAAAGAAGCCATGAGGAGAACCGCATGAGCACTCATGAATACCGGCTGATCGCAACGTCGAAAAGCCCCGAAGACCTGGTCCAGCATGACCGCGTCGACGTCTCGCTGTACAACGACCCGGCGCTGTTCGAAGCCGAGCTCGAGAAGATTTTCTACCGCACCTGGGTGTGGGTTGCCCACGAAAGCGAAGTGCGCAACAGCGGCGATTTCAAGACCGCCACCATCGGCCGTCGCCCGGTGATTGTCGTGCGCGACAAGAAGAACAACATCAACGTGCTGGAAAACCGTTGCCGTCACCGTGGCGCCACCGTGTGCGAGAAGCACAAGGGCAATGCCACCGGTTTTACCTGCCCGTACCACAGCTGGTCCTATGGCCTGGACGGCAAGCTGCGCGCGCTGCCGTATCCGGACGGCTATGAAGGCATCCTGGAAAAGTCCGAACTGCCGCTGACCAGCCTGCGCGTGGAAAGCTACGCCGGCATGGTCTTCGCCAGCTACAACGACGAGATCGAACCGCTGGAAGATTTCCTCGGTGGCGCCAGGCACTGGATGGACCTGTTCATGAAGCAGGGCGCCGGCTACCCGATCAAGACCCAGGGCGAACACAAGTTCAGCTTCAAGGGCAACTGGAAGATCCAGCTGGAAAACACCACCGACGGCTACCACTTCCCGATCGTGCACAAGTCGTTCATGTCGTCGGTGGATGAAGAAACCTCGGAAATGCTCTCGTTCATGACCGACGAACAAGCCGTCACCCACTCCCTGGGCAACGGTCACAGCGTGATGGTGATGGTGCCGGAGCATGTCGATCTGGATCACGACGACGGCACTGAGCAACTGCAAGAACGGTTTGCCCACGTCACCGAAGAACTGGCGAAGACGATGCCGGCCGATCAGGTCCGCCGCATCGTGCGCTCGCTGCACGGCGCCGGTTTCAACCTGAACCTGTTCCCCAACGTGGCGATGTCGATGTCGTTCTTCCGTGTGCTGCGCCCGGTGTCGGTCACTGAAACCGAGATCCGTCACGTTGCCCTCGGCATGGACGGCGGCCCGGAAATCGCCAACCGCGAACGCATGCGCATTCACGAACACTTCCAGGGCCCGTTCGGTTTCGGCAGCCCCGACGACGCCGAAGCGTGGGACCGCGTGCAGCGCGGCTCGTACGCCGGCGTCGACGCGCCGATCCTGGTCAATCGCGGCCTGAACCGCGAAATCATCGCTGAAAACGGCGACAAGGTCAGCCACGCCACCGACGAAGGCGGTATGCGCGGTGCCTACGACATGTGGAAAAGGATGATGAGCCAATGAGCAATCACGACATGCACGGTTTTACCGGTCCCTTGGCCCAGGCCATCGAGTTCATCTGGCGCGAAGCCGAACTGCTCGACCACAAGAATTACGCCGAGTGGGCGACCCTGTGGAGCGAAAGCGGCAAGTACATCGTGCCGATCGACCCGGACACCGAAGATTTCGAAGCAACGCTGAACTACGCCTACGACGACGCACGCATGCGTGACCTGCGCATCGAACGCCTGACCGCCGGCTACTCGCCATCGGCGGTGGACGCGGCGAAAACCATTCGCACGGTCTCGCGTTTCCGCCTGGTGGAAGCGGCTGGCGACATCGTCGAAGTCAACTCGGCGCAGTTGCTGTACGCCTACAAGCGTGGCGTGCACACGCCCTTCGTGGCCGACCTGAACCACCGTATCCGCTTCACCGATGGCGTGCCGAGCCTGGAGCGCAAAGTGGTGCGCCTGATCAACTCCACCGACAGCCTGAGCGCGCTCGGCTTCCTTTTGTGAGGGCAACATCATGAGTCGAGTAGCCCTCGTAACGGGTGCCTCCCGCGGACTGGGCGAGTGCATCGCCCGCCGTCTGCACGCCGCCGGTTATCGCGTCGGCCTGGCCGATGTGCGTCTCGATGGCGTGCGGCAACTGGCCGCCGAACTGGATGGCAGCGGCGCCACGGCCGTGGCCATCGAGCTGGACGTGCGCAGCAAGGCTGACTTCCAGCGTGCCCGCGACCTGCTCGTCGCGCACTGGGGTGGCACCGACATCCTGGTGAACAATGCCGGGGTGTCGAAAGTCGCGGCGCTGATGGACATCACGTCCGAAGAGTTCGACGAGTCGATGGCGATCAACCTGCGCGGCACCTTCGTGGCCTGCCAGGTGTTCGGCGCGCATTTCGCCGAGCGGGGTTTTGGCCGCATCGTCAACATCGCCTCCCTGGCCGGGCAGAACGGCGGCACCGCCACCGGTGCGCATTACGCGGCGGCCAAGGGCGGCGTGGCGACGCTGACCAAGGTCTTTGCCCGTGAACTGGCGCCACAAGGGGTAACGGTCAACAGCATCTCGCCAGGTCCCCTGGACTTGCCAGTGGTGCGCGAAACCGTGGCCCCGGAGCGACTGGAGCAGATCCTGAAAATGATCCCGGCCGGCACCCTCGGCGACCCGGCGTTCATCGCCGACAGCGTGTTGTTGTTGATCGCCGACAACGCAACGTCCGTAAATGGCGCGTGCCTGGACGTCAACGGCGGCCTGTTCATGCGCTGATCTCATGCTCGCAAAAGAACCCCTGTAGGAGCCGGCTTGCCGGCGAAGGCATCAACATAGGCGATGCAAGGCTGAAGGCCGCCATCGCCGGCAAGCCAGCTCCTGCAAATGCTGTGTTAAACAAAAAAATAGTCAGGTGATGCAATGATGAAGGTGAAGATCGAAAGGATCGTCGACGAAGCGCTGGATATCCGCTCCTTTCGCCTCGTGCGCAGTGACGGCCAGCCGCTCGACACCTATGAACCGGGTGCCCACGTCGACCTCACCGGGCCGACCGGAGTGACCCGCCAGTATTCGCTGTGCAGCCCGCCAGAGGATCGCCGCGCCTATCTGGTGGCGGTGAAGAAAGAAGCGCAGTCGCGCGGGGGCTCATTGGCGCTGCACGAGCAGGTGGAAGAGGGCATGGAGCTGGAAATGGGGGCGCCACGCAACCTGTTCCGTCTCGATGAAAGTGCCCGCGAACATGTGCTGTTCGCCGCGGGTATCGGCGTCACGCCGCTGCTGAGCATGGCCTATCGACTGGCGCAGAGCGACCAGCCCTATCGCCTGCATTATTTCGCCCGTTCGGCGCAGTACGCGGCGTTTACCCAGTTGCTGGCGACGAATTTCGCCGAGCATGTGGAGTTCCACTACGGCGTGGAACCGGCGGACCTGGACAGCGCATTGAGCGCCTGCCTGGAACGCGCCAATCCTGCGGCCCACGTCTACACCTGCGGCCCGGCACCCTTCATGAACAAAGTGGTGGAAGTGGCCTCGCGCACCCGTTCCGACGACGCCATACACCTGGAACACTTCGCCGCCGACCCGGCCGCCAACAGCGCCCCGGCGGGTACCTTCGAAGTCGAACTGGCCAGTTCCGGCGTGGTGCTGCAAGTGCCGGCCAACACCAGCCTGGTCGACGTACTCCAGGCCCACGGTTGCGACATCGACACCGAGTGCCGCGAAGGCATCTGCGGCACCTGCATCGTCGAGGTGCTCGACGGCGTGCCAGAGCACCGCGACAACTGCCTTTCGAACAAGGAAAAGGCCTCCAACAAGCAGATCTGCGCCTGCGTTTCCCGGGCACTTTCCGCTCGTCTGGTATTGGACATCTAAGCGCTTTCTTCACTGGAAAGCTGACGCCGGAGCCTGTTGAATGGCGCCCGGCGGCCATCGAGGGAGGTGAGGGCTAAAGAATTAACCGTACGACCGAACCGCTCGACGAAGCGGTCGAGAAATAACAACAAAAAACCTGAGGCTTTGCGGACATGACTACAGCATCGACGGTGCGCAATGAGGCGTTCGAAAGTTGGTTGAGCCAGGTGAACCAGGCCTGCGGGCGTTTCGACGCCAGGGCGCTGGACACCGACTTCTACGGCCAGTTGACGGAATTTCGCAGCGGTGCGATCAACCTCAGTGTGGTCGACATGGCGCACGTGCATCTGTATCGCACCAGCAAGGACGTCAGCACCAGCAGCGACGGCCACTACTACGCGGTGTTCCAGCTGCGCGGCAGTTCGCACCTGGAGCAGGGCGACAACCGCGCGCAACTGGGCTGTGGCGACATCGCCCTGATCGACGCCAGCCGCCCGAGCGACATGATCTACAACGACGATTGCCGGCAACTGTCGCTGATTTTGCCGCGTCAGGTGGTGGAGCGTGGTTCGCACTTCAATGCGGTCAACTGCGCCACGCGCATCGGTGCCAACAACCCCCTGGCGGCGATGGCCAACAAGCTGGTCCTGGAGACTCGCCAGCAGGAAGGGCTGGACATGCAGGAAAGCGAAGCGGTGCTCGACGCCCTGGCCAGCCTGTTGCTACCGGGTATCAGCGCCCGTGACAGTGCTGTCGATCCCCATGAGCGGCAGTTTCGCAAGATCATCGCCTTCATCGACGCGCACCTGAGCGACGAGGAACTCTGTCCCGAACTGATCGCCCGTGAGGTGGGTGTTTCCGTGCGCGGCCTGTACCGGATGTTCTCCAAGCGCGGCCTGGTGGTGGCGCAATACATCAAGCACCGGCGCCTGGATTTCTGCGCGCAAAACCTGCGCCGCAGCGACGTCGAGCAGAAGCTTTCGGCACTGTGTTATGCCTGGGGTTTCTCGGATTCGAGCTACTTCTCGTCGGCGTTCAAATCGCGCTTTGGCGTGTCACCGGGCGCTTATCGCAAGCGCTACAGCCAGCACTGACACCGATCCCCTGTAGGCGCTGGCTTGCCAGCGAAAGCGCTCTGTCATTCAACACCTTCGGTGACTGACCTGACGCCTTCGCCGGCAAGCCGGCTCCTACAGTGTGCTGTGTGTGTTCGTAGATCAATGCCGCGCCGGCTCATCCATCGGCAAATGCAGCACTTCGCGCACCAGCATGGCAATGCTGCTCACGCCCATCTTTTCCTTGATCTTGGTGCGGTGCACGTCAACGGTCTTCACGCTGATGTTGAGCTCCCGGGCGATCACCTTGCTGGCCTTGCCATCGATCACCAACATCAACACTTCGCGCTCGCGGCTGGTCAGCAGCGCCAGCTTGCCCTGCAGGTTCTGGCGCTGCTGCTGGTCGGCCTGGGCGTGCACGGCGGTCTTGAGCGCCGCCTGGATGCGATCGATCATCTGCTGCGGGTTGTAGGGCTTCTCGACGAAGTCCAGGGCGCCGTTCTTCATCGCCGTGACCGACATCGGAATGTCGCCGTGGGCCGAGACGAAAATGGTCGGCAAGGTGCTGCCGCGCTGGTTGAGGATCTCCTGCAGCTGGAAACCGCTGGTTTCCGGCATGCGCACATCCAGCACCAGGCAGGCGGGCTGCTGGGGGTCGTACTGGCTGAGGAACTCATCAGCGCCGGCGAAGCACTGCGCCTGCACGCTGACCGACTCCAGCAACCAGGCCAGCGAGGTGCGCAGGTCCTTGTCATCGTCAACGATGTAAACAATCGGTTTGCGGGTTTGCATCAGGGGCTGCCACGAAAATTCTAATTATTGTTTTCGCACGCGAACGCGCGGCACGCATCGGCTGTTGTTTTTACAGCCTGTAAGCAGGATACCCACTGTCGCCGGCCCTTGCGATAAAGAAACCACCTAGTCGACTAGCGGAAACCCAACCTCGCCATGGGGATCGTCAGAATGGTTGCAGCGCGCGCGCAGCCTTAGTCTTGCTCCATCACCTACGGGCCGCTTTCCTCGCGGTCCTCCTGAAGGAAGGGGCATCGACATGGCCGACCTGAGCCAGCAGCAAATCGACTTTCGCAACGCCATGGCGCAGCTGCCTGCGGCGGTGAACATCATCACCACCAATGGCCCGGGCGGGCGCTGCGGCATCACCGCCAGCGCCGTGTGTTCGGTGACCGACTCGCCACCCACCGTGTTGGTGTGCGTCAACCGCAACAGCGCCACCCACGACGTATTCCGCACCAACGGTCGCCTGTGCGTCAACGTGCTGTGTGGCGAACAGGAAGAACTGGCCCGCCACTTCGCCGGCATGACCCAGGTGCCCATGGCCGAACGTTTTGCCTGGGACCTGTGGGACGACGGCGCCGCGGACGTGCCGGTGCTGCGCGACGCCCTGGTGCAACTGCAGGGGCGGATCAGCGAGTGCAAGGAAGTGGGTTCGCACTCGGTGATGTTCGTCGAGCTGGATAATGTCGGCGTGCGTGAACCGCGGGACAGCCTGGTGTATTTCAACCGCTTGTTCCATCGCCTTGAGCATGCCAGCGCGGCTTGATCGAGACCGCGTTAGGGTCTGTGTCGATCACACCATTTGTGAGCGACACAAACCTGCAGGAGCGTGGCGTGCCCGCGAAAGCGGTGTGTCAGTCAACATAAATGTTGGAAGTGATGGCCCCTTCGCGGGCAAGCCCGCTCCTACAGGGATCTCCTGTGAACACAGGTAGTGTGTCCGGCGCAAATCCTGTGGGAGCCAGCCTGCTGGCGAAAACGGTGGATCAGGCCTGCAGATATTCCCGAGCCAGCCTGCAGGCCCGCTCAATCAACATAGGCGCCATTTCAATCGCCGTCGGCGTGCCCTGGCGGGTGTGAATCCAGCCCAGGTACGTGGTGCCGCGCAGCATCAGGAACAGCGCCAGGGTCTGGCGATCTGCCTCGGTCAGCGGCTTGACCGCGTGGTAACCCTCCAGGAGCGCCGCCTTGATCTGCTCATAGCGCGGGTCATCCAGGCAGAAGTACAGGGCGGTGGCGAGTTCGAACATATGCCAGCCAAATCCGGCATCGTCGAAGTCGATCAGGCGCAGGCGCGGGCCTTCGACCAGCAGGTTTTCCGGGACCAGGTCGGCGTGGATCATGCCGAAATTGCCCAAGTGCCGGCCGTATTGACGCAAGTCCCGGCGGGCCGAGCGCCGGGCCTGTTGCAGCAGCTCTCGTTGCTCTACGCTCAGCGGTTGCAGCTCCCAGAACCGCCCCCAGAACGGATTCGCCCCGATCAGGCCTTCCTCGTCCCAGGCATGCCGGACAAACTCGTCCGGCTGCTGCCAGTCCGCCGAATGCAGATGGATGCGCGCCGCCATCTTGCCGGCCTCGGCAAACAAAAAGTCGATCTCGGTATCGGCCTGCACCCCAGCCTCCGAGGTGCCGGCAGTAGCCCCCGGCAACCAGGCGAGCATGTCGACATGGCGCTGGCCGATCTCGGCATGGCTGACTTCGATCAGATGGCTTTCATTCTGTGCGCGGATGATTTGCGGCACGGTAATCCCGGCGCTTTCCAGCGCTTCCATCCATTGCAGCTCGGAGCGCAGCGCCGCTTCGCAGTGATAACCGTTGCGATGGATACGCAGGGCTACGCGCTGGCCGTCGTGACGGCGGGCGGAGAACACCGCATTCTCGCGGTATTTCACCAGTTCGATGTCGCCGAACTCGCCCTCCCAGTGCTGCAGGGCGTGGCGCGCCAGGTCGTGCAGGCGGGCGACTTGTTGATCATGGTTCAGGGTATGGAATTCAGTCATGACAAAGGCCTCAAATTGCGCTCAGGGCGTGGTCCAGGGTGTCGACGAACAGATCGGCGTTTTCGCGGCTGAACACCAGTGGCGGGCGCAGTTTGAGAATGTTGTCGCCGGCGCCGATCTTGCTGATCAGCACGCCGTTCTCGCGCATGTCGTTGACCACCTTGCGCGCTTCCAGCCCGGCGGGTTCCTTGCTGGCGTGGTCGCGTACCAGTTCCATGGCGAAGAACAGGCCCTTGCCGCGTACATCGCCAATGATCGAGTGTTTGCCTGCCAGTACCTGCAAACGCTGCTGCACATAAGCGCCGACGCTTTGTGCGTTTTGCAGTAGTTGCTTTTGTTCAATCTCGTCCAGCACCGCCATGCCGACCGCCGCCGCTACGGGCGAGCCACCGAAGGTGTTGAAGTACATGGCGTTGCGCCCGAACGATTCCACCAGCGCCTTGTGGGTGATCAACCCGGCCAGCGGGTAGCCGTTGCCCATGGGTTTGCCGAGGGTGACGATGTCCGGCACGACGCCGTGGGCCTGGTGCCCCCAGAGGTGATCGCCGGTACGGCCGAAACCCGATTGCACTTCATCGGCGATCAACAGGCCACCAGCCGCGCGGATCAACTCGGCGGCCTTGGCGACGAAACTGGCCGGAACCCTGGGCAAGCCTTCGTTGGCGAACAGGGTGTCGATCAGCAACGCGGCCGGGCGAATACCCTGGGCCTGCAGTGAGGCGATGGCCGCCGCGATGTTGGCCGCGTATTGCTCGGCCATTTGCGTTTGCGTGGTGCCGGCCGGCGCGCGGTACAGGCACGGAATCGGCACGGCGCGGGCGTGGGCGGCGAAGGGTTCCGGTGAGGGCAGGGCGGTGGTGACTTCGGCCAGCGACGCCGAGTTACCGTGGTAGTTGTAGTCACTGACGATGATGCCGGTGCCGCCGCTGGCGTAGCGCGCCAGGCGCAGCGCCAGTTCGTTGGCCTCGGTGCCGGTGCAGGTGAACATCGCAGTGTCCAGCGGTTGGCCGAAGGTCGCGGTCAAGCGCTCGGCATAACGCACCACCTGCTCATCGAGGTAGCGGGTGTGGATGTTCAGCGTGGTGGCCTGGCGGTGCATGGCGTCGGTGACGTGGGGGTTGCAGTGGCCGACGCAGGGCACATTGTTGTACACGTCCAGGTAACGGCGACCCTCGACGTCGAACAGCCAGACGCCTTCGCCACGCACCAGGTGCAGGGGCTTGTCGTAGAACAGCGGCGAGGCGCTGCCGAGTACGCGGTGACGGCGTTGCAAAAGGGTCTGGTCAGGCATGGTCTGGAACCTCGATGGCAGGGCTGCGACGGGTGCGCAGCAGGAAGTTGAAAATGCACAGGGCGAAGGTCACCGCGAGGGCGATCAGCATCAGCAGGTCGAGCTGGAAGCAGGCGGCGATCACCACCAGCGTCAGCGCCAGGCCCAGCCAGGCCACGACCTTGCCACCGGCCAGGGTGAACGGGCGTGGCAGGTTCGTCTGGCTGCGTTTGATGCGCAGGTACGCGCCGAAAATGAACAGGTAGCAGACGTTGAGCAGCAGGACCACGGCGAGCATCACGGTGGCCGGATCGACTTCCGATAGCGGCAGGCCGATGGCGCCGATCAGCAGCAGCGCCGGCCAGGGCGTGCCGCGCTTGCCGGTTTTGCCCAGCCACTGCGGGAACAGGCCGTCGCGCGCCATCGCGAACAGTTGCCGGGAGGCCGCATAAACCAGAGAGAAGAAGGTGGCGATCAAACCGAACACACCGCCGCAGCCAATCACCTTGGCCAGCCACGAGTCCGTGCCGAACGCACTGTTGCTGGACATCGCCGCGTACAGCGGATCGCCCGCCGAGCCCACCAACTCGACACCGCCAGCGCCCGGTGCGCACACCAGCACCACCAGTGCGGTGACCAACAGGGTGCCGATGGCGGCGAGAATGCCCCGTGGCATCGTCCGGCCGGGGTTATCAGCTTCTTCCGCCGCCGAACCGGTCTGCTCGACGGTGATGAACAGCCAGATCGCGAACGGTACGCAGGCGAAGACGCCGCCGAGGCTGAGCGGGGTAGAGACATTGGCCGGCAACGCCAGCAGGTTGGCCAGCTCGACATGGGGCGCCATGGCCACGCCGAAGGTCAGCAAGGCGACGACGGCGATCACCCCGGCAATGAACGTCAAGCCCATGGCCTCACCCACGCCGCGCAGGTGAATGCCGATGATCACCGCGAACAGGGCGATCTTCACCGGCCAGCCGCCAAGCCCGAAAATCGACTCGGTGTAGGCGCAAATGAACGTCGCCGCCGCGCCGGTGCCGATGGTCAAGGCCAGCGCACAAGCCACCCCGACCAGGTAACCCACGAACGGCCCGAACGCACTTTGCGCATACACGAACACACCGCCGGCGCTGGGCAACGCGGTGGACAGTTCTGCCACACACAACGCCAGCCCGCCGCACAGCAGCGCCATCAACAAGGTGGCCACCAGCATGTTCAGCCAGCCACCGGCCGCCAGGCCAAAGTTCCAGCCGGAAAACTGACCGGCCACCACCAACGCAATTCCAAGGCCGGCAATCTTTGGCCAGCCCAACGCACTTTTCTTGAGCACAAACGTCTCCCGCGACCCGAGGGCCGATTTTTTGTTTTAGTGAGCAATGGAGGGGTTCAGCGTTGCTTTACGCGCTTCGATACTACGCGTGGGGTGCGACGCGGCATGTTTGTGCGCATGCCAGGTGATTGGTTGTGGGTGCCAGATTGGATGAGGCTTTTGTGTCCGCAGCAGATCCCTGTGGGAGCGGGCTTGCCCGCGAAAGCGCAGTGTCAGTTGTCATGGATGTTGGATTTGATCGCCTCTTCGCGAGCAAGCCCGCTCCCACGGGGGATCTCCAGTGAACACAAGATATGTGTATGGCCAAGATCCCATTGTGGGAGCGGGCTTGCTCGCGAAGGCGGTAGATCAGGCAACAGCTGTCTCAGATCCGAAAACTCCCGACCAACTGATTCAACCGCGCCGCCTGCTGCTCCAACTCCGTACAAGCGCGCAACGTCGCCTGCAGATTCTCCACCCCTTGCTGGTTCAGCGTGTTGATCCGGGTGATGTCGACGTTCAAGGCTTCGACCACGGCGGTCTGTTCTTCGGTGGCGGCGGCGACGGACTGGTTGACGTTGTCGATCTCGCCGATGCGTTGGGTGACGCTGCTCAAGCGGGTGCCGGCGAGGTTGGCGATGGTGACGCTTTCTTCGCTGTGCTGCTGGCTTTCGGTCATGGTGGTGACCGAGTCGCGGGCGCCCACTTGCAGCTCCTCGATCATTTGCTGGATCTGCAGCGCCGAGGCCTGGGTGCGCCCCGCCAGGCTGCGCACTTCGTCGGCGACCACGGCAAAGCCGCGGCCGGCTTCACCGGCACGCGCCGCCTCGATGGCAGCGTTGAGCGCCAGCAGGTTGGTCTGCTGGGAGATGCCCTTGATCACTTCGAGGATCTGCCCGATGTTCACGGTCTTGTCGTTGAGCACTTCGATGTTGCTGCACGACGCGCTGATCTTGCCCGACAGCTCGTTCATCACCTCGATCGTACGCTGCACCACCTGGCGACCGTCTTCGGCCTGTTGCCTGGCGCAAGAAGCCTGTTGCGAGGCATCGCAAGCGTTATGCGCAATCTCCTGGGCGGCGGCGCCCAACTGGTTGATCGCGGCGGCGACGCTGTTGGTGCGGCTGGCTTGATCGTCGAAATTGCTCAGTGATGAATGGGAGGCGTCCAGCACACGGCGGGCACCTTCATTGACGCCAAGGGCCGCCGACGACACTTCGCGGATCGACTGGTGAATGCGCTCGACAAAACGGTTGAACGCCGTCGCCAGTTGACCGATTTCATCCCGCGATTGCACTTGCAGGCGCCGCGTCAGGTCGCCTTCGCCGAGGGAGATGTCTTCCATGACCCGGGTCAGCACTTGCAGCGGCCGGGTGATGCGCCGAGCCGCGTAGCCGATCAACAGCAGGCCGAGCAGGGCCGAGCCGCCACCGAGCAGCAGTTCCAGCGCGGTGCTTTGCATGCCTTGGGCATCGAGTTGCTGTTGCAGGCTGGCGACCGGTGCCAGCAACACCGCTTGCGGCACGCCCACCAGCACACCCCAGGGTGCGGCGCCGGCAATCGGTGGCAGCGGTTCGAGGACCTTGATCTGCTGCGGATCGACGAACACCTTTGGCTGGCCCTGGCGCAGGGCGTCCATCACCTGGGCGTTGTCCATGGGGTGCCCGAGGCGATCGGCGTCCTGGCTGCTGGCGGAGATCACCCCACGGGGGCTGACGATGCTGATCTGGCCCTGACCGTCGAACAGCTGCAGCGCACTGGCTTCGCTGTTCTTTTGCAACGCGGCGAGGTTGATGTCGAGTCCGACCACGGCGATGACTTTGCCGTTCTCCAGCAGCGGGAAGGCGACGCTGGTCACCAGTTTGCGACTGCCCGAAGCCTCGTCGAAGTAGGGCTCCAGCACGCAGGCCTGGCGGGTGTCGCGGGCGCAGGTATAGAAGGCGTTGTAGGGTGCGCCGCTGGGGCCCGGTTCAGTGTTGGCCAGCAGGCCTTCGTCGCCGATCACCGCTTGCAGCTCGCCGGGTTTGCTCTGCACCCAGTACAGGGAGAAGCGCCCGGTTTCGTTGCTGCCCAGGTCCGGCTTGGCGGCGAAACCGGCGTCGGCACCGTCCAGCGCGTCGGGTTCGAAAATGACGTAAAGCCCGAGCAGGTCGGGCTTGTCGATCAGGGCCTGCTGCAGCTGGGTGCTCAGCTCGTGGCGCAGTTGTGGACGGGTCAGAGTGCCCTGTTGTTGGAGTTGCCTGAGGTACAGCAGGTATCGCGACAATCCCTGGCCGAATTCGTGGGTCTGCATGAAGGTGCGCTGCACTTGCATGGCTTGCACTTTACCCAGCGCCTGCATGTGTTCCTTGGCCGCATCGGCGAGCATGTCGCTGCTGGCCCGGGCCACTTGCTGGCTGCTTTGGTGCGTCTGGTAGAGCGACAGGCCCATCAGCAAGCCTACGACCAACACCAGGCAGAGGCCGGCGAGCAGGGTGATCTTGCTCTGGATCGTGAGAAATTTTCTGTGCATGGGAAAAGCCTTTTTCCACGGGGGCAGCGGATGCGCCACTGCCCCGGCATGACTTAGAAAGTCGTGGCGAATATCACCTGGCTGTAGAGGTTCTGGTCGTTGTTGCCCAGCTGCGTACCGCCCTGGTCGGCGCTCTTGTCCGGCTGGAAGACACCGATCAGCGGCATCACCGTGAGGTGATCGTTGAGGTGCCATTCGGCGTACAGGTCGACTTCGTGGCCATCGGTGTTGCCCAGGTTGCGGTCGATGGTGTCGAAGTTGAAGTACATCGCGCCGACGGTCAGGTTCTCCAGCGGCGTGACGGTGAACTTGAGTTGCTGGATGCGTGAGTTGCTGTTGAACGGGCCGGCATAGTTGCCCGCCACTTCACCCTGGAACCAGGTGCCGAAGCCGCGGCTGAAACCGTAGAACAGCGTGTCGTAGCCTTCCGAGAAACGGCTGTAGCGGTAGCCGGCATACGGCGTCCAGGCGGCGTCGGAAAAGGTCCAGCCGGCTTCCAGGTACCAGGCGTCCTCGGTGGCCGTATGGGGTTTGTCCTGCTTGGCGTATTCGCCGGAGAGGAACAGGTCCTTGACCCCGGCGTTGCCGGTGGCGCGCAGGCTGTAGGTCTTCATGCCGTCGCGCTCGAGTTGCGCGGGGGAGGCGTACTGCTCGTCGACGTCCGTGGTGTCGATGTAGGTCAGGCCGACGGTGCCGGCCTCGGACACGTGCTCCAGGGTGCCGACGTACATTTCGGTCATGGCTTGGGCGCGGTTGTTGGATTTGAGCCACATCAGGTCACTGCGCCAGCCTTCCGTGCCGCCGATGCGCAGCACCGCGGTTTCATCGAAAGCCTTGCGCGCGGCCAGCCAGTAGGCGCCACCGCGGTTGAACTCGCCGTCGGCCAGGCCTTTGCCCAGGTTCAGCGCATCGCCGTCTATCAGGAAACCGTCGCCGACTACGATGTTCTGGCGGCCGAAAGACAGGTCGATGCCGTCAGCCCCCAGCGCCGGGAACAGTTCGCTGGAGCGCCAGCCGAGGTAGGCGTCCTCGAACTTGGTGGTGCGTTCCGACCCGTCGGTGAAGCCCGCGGCATCTCCGTCGCCCCAGGTACCGGAGCTGAGCATGTTCGCCGCGCCGTAAGCTGTGCCGACACCCGCCAGGCCCTGGTCGAAGCTCAGGCCGTACTTGATGTAGCCTTCGCGCCACGACGACGAACCTTCGTCGAGACGACCCGACAGGGCGTAGTTTTCCTGGCTGTGGAAAACCCCGAATACCGCTTCCAGGGTGGCGTTCAGATGACTGTCGTCAGTGGCGTAGAGTTCGTAGGCGCTCGCCTGGCCAGCGCTTATCATCAGCGCCAGGGTCGAGAGGCGAAGCAAGGGGGACTTGAGCATGGTGTGGCATCCGTTCTTGTTCTTGAGCGCAGGTTTGCGTCCCTCCAGATACTAATGCCGGGATTTTTTGCGCCTTGTTGCCACGGTGCCAAAGAGTTGGTTGTGCTTGCCAGATTGCAGGGCGGGGTGACAGTGCACAGGTCCGTGCACTGATCGGGAGCGGCGTTTTTCGATTTAGCGAATTCGTCTCAGGTTCCTCGCCTTCAACTTGCGCAGCATACCCATGACGTCGCGCAGGACAGGCGTCCTGTCGAAGAGCGACAGTGCGTGCAGGTCGGTGCGCGAGGGTCTTTGATAGCCCAGGTTCCAGGTGAAGTAGTAGGCCTGGACGTCTTTGTTCGAATGAATGAGCGTATTGAGGGCGGCGTCATAGTGCATCGGACCGCCGTCAGGATGCCCCGGCGGGCGCTCGAGAATCTGCAGCAGGAAATCCCTCAACCGGGTGATGCATTTACCGTTGACCGCATAAAAATGGGACAGGTGTATGGGTTGGTCGACCGCTTTCCAGGAGGGCGAGCTGGAGTCGCCTTCAAACGGATGGCCAAAGTAGGCGATGTCCCACTCCATGCCCTGCAGGGACTCGATGGCCTGTTTGCCGTATTGGGAAATGCGCCTGGAAAACTGGATGTCATCCTCCAGGATCAGGATGTTCTTCACATCCAGGCGTATCGCCTCTTCCAGGATCCCCAGGTGACTCATGAAGCAGCCCCGGGCGCCGACGCTCGGGAAGCCATCGTCCTCGGTGGGCGTCACCGCCTGGAAAAAACTGACTTTGTCATGATCGAAGGGAAAACCGTTGCGCGCGAATTCTTCTACGGTTTCTACCCGGCGATCCTTTCTCGACGAAATATTGATGATCCTTGCTCGATCAAAATAGTCGGTCACATTCATCCAGCAGTTCCTCAGCGCAGGTGATCAGGGCGGCTGGGTTGCAGTATAGGCAGAACTCTGGAAGAGGCTTTGCTATCGCCGATCGCGCCCATGCGCCAGTTTGGCAGAACCGCCAACACAACTGGCACGCAGGGCAAAACCTGCGAGTCGCAGACCACCGACAATCCCCCTCAACCTGCCGAAGCCCCGTCGCCTCGGCACTTTCAGTGTTGGCGTTCGCCTGTTTGGCGAGCGCGTGGATTTTCAAGGTCGTTTCTCATGTTCGCCACCCTGCGTTTGCCCCTCGCTGCTTTGCTGACCTTCACCCTGGCCCAGGCCGCCCTGGCGGCCGATTGCGCTCCGGTCAAGAGCCGGGGCGCCGAACTGTTCGCCAATGAATGCGGGGTCTGCCATGCGGTGACCAAGGGCACGACCGGCATGATGGGGCCGAACCTTGCGGGTGTGGTCGGGCGCAAGTCCGGTTCGTTGGAAGGCTTCAATTACTCGCAGGCCATGCGCAACAAGAACATCGACTGGCAGGCCGAGAACATCGCGCAACTCATCACCCAACCCCAGGCCTATGTGCCTGGCACCTACATGCCTTACATGGGCATGGCGTCGGCAGACGATCGCCAGGCGGTCGTGTGCTTCCTCAAAGAACAACAGAATTGAAGGTGATTCATGAGCAACGTTGAAATCCTGCCTCAGGTGGCTGCATTCCTCGATCGCCAACACGGCTGCTTCATCGATGGCCAGTGGGTGTTCGCCGAAGGCCCGGGCATTGCCGTGGTCAACCCGGCCACCGGGCAAACCCTGTGCGAAACCCTCGACGCACCCCTGGAAGTCGTCGAGCGCGCCGTGCAGTCATCGCATAAGGCCTTCAAGTCCGGTGTGTGGTCGGGCCTGCGCCCAGCGGACCGTGAGCGCATCCTGCTGAACTTCACCCGCCTGGTGGAGGCGCATGCCGAAGAGCTGGCGCAGCTGGAAACCCTGAGCCAGGGCAAGTCGATCAACATGGCCCGCGCACTGGATCTGAACGCCACGGTGGAGTTCATGCGCTACATGTCCGGCTGGGCGACCAAGATCGAAGGGCAGACCTTCGATGTGTCGATCCCGCTGCCGCCCGGTGCCAAGTTCACGGCGTTCACCAAGCGTGAGCCGGTGGGCGTCGTGGTCGGCATCGTGCCGTGGAACTTCCCGCTGCTGATCGCCGCCTGGAAACTGATGCCGGCGCTGGCCACCGGTTGCACGGTGATCATCAAGCCGGCGATGGAAACCCCGTTGACTGCCATGCGCCTGGCCGAACTGGCCCTGGAAGCGGGTATTCCGGCGGGCGTGTTCAACGTGGTGACCGGCGGCGGGGCCTCGGTCGGCGGCGTGCTGACCGCGCACCCGTTGGTAAGCAAAGTGTCGTTCACCGGCTCCACGGCCGTGGGCAAGAGCGTCGGCGTGGCGTGCATGGAAAACATGACCCGCTTCTCCCTGGAACTGGGCGGCAAGAACCCGATGATCGTGCTCGCCGATGCCGACATCGAAAAAGCCGTGCAGGGCGCGATCCTCGGCGGCCTGCTGAACAACGGCCAGGTGTGCGCGGCGGCCTCGCGCTTCTACGTGCATCGCTCGATCCACGACCAGTTTGTCGAAGCCCTGGCAGCGGCGGTCTCGGCGATGCCGATTGGCGCCGGCATGAACTGTGAGGCGGCGATCAACCCGCTGGTGTCGCGCAAGCAACAGCAAAGCGTGCTCAAGCACATCGAGCTGGCCCGCCAGGAAGGTGCGCGGGTAGTGGCTGGCGGCGAGTTGCTGGAAGGGGAAGGTTTCTTCGTCCAGCCGACCATCCTCGCCGACATCGACCACAGCATGGCCGTGGCGCGCGAAGAGGTGTTCGGTCCGGTGCTGGGGGTGATGCCGTTCGACGATGAAGACGCCGTCATCGCGCTGGCCAACGACAACCGCTACGGGCTGGCCGCCAGCCTGTGGACCAACGACCTGGGCAAGGCCATGAACCTGGTGCCGCGCATCGAAGCCGGTACGGTGTGGGTCAATGCCCACGTGCTGCTCGACCCTGCCATGCCGTTCGGTGGCGTCAAGCAATCGGGCATGGGCCGCGAGTTCGGTCGTGCGGTGATCGAGGCGTATACCGAGCTGAAATCGGTGTGCATCGCCCATTGATGAACTTGTAGAAGAATGCGTACCTGTGGGAGCGTGCCGGCTCCGGGCGGCGTTCCGACGAAAACGTGCGGATAATGCGGTCTGTCAGGCCGCGCGCTTTATCGTTGACGCCCATCGCGAGCAGGCTCGCTCTCACAGTGTGATTTGCATTACGCTGCTGGCGGTTTCGCCAGTTGTATCCCGGCGGCGCCCAGCCGCTTGAGAATCTCGAACAGCAGCTCGCTCTTGATCGAAACGACCATCCGCGGGCTGCTGACATAACCGGTGACGGTCAGGGTAATGCCTTCAGGCTTGAGCTGGCTGAAGCGCACCACCGGCGCCGGCTTTTCCAGGATGGTCTCGTGCTCGCTGAAGGTGTCTAACAGCAAGCTGCGCACCTGCTCGGGGTCAATGTCCAGCGGGAACATCAGTTCAAGGCTCGCCACCCCCTGGGCGCTACCGCCGAGGGTGACGTTGCGCAGGTTCTGCGAAATCAGCTGCGAGTTCGGCACGATCACGATCGAGCGGTCGGCCAGCTGTATTTCGGTGGCGCGCACGTTGATCCGGCGGATGTCACCCTCGACCCCGCTGATGCTGATCAGGTCGCCGACCTTCACCGGACGTTCGGTCAACAGGATGATCCCGGAGACGAAGTTCTTGACGATCTCCTGCAGGCCGAAGCCAATGCCCACCGACAGGGCGCTGACGATCCAGGCCAGGTTGGTCCACTTGACCCCCAGCGATGACAGCATCAGCAGGAGCACCAGGGCATAACCGATGTTGGAGAACAGCGTGCTGAGCGAGGCGCACATGCCCGGGTCCATTTCGGTTTTGGGCAGCAACTCGTTGTCCAGCCAGCGCCGCAGCGAACGAATCAGGTAGACGCCGATGATCACCGCGAGCAAGGCATGCAGCAGGTTGGCCGGGACGATGTTGAGTTTTCGCAGGCCGTCGCCGCCGAGGATGGCGAGGATGTTGGTGGCCAGTTGTTCGAGCGTCGATCCGATGCCACCCACCACCAGGGTGATCAGCGCGATCAAGAGCAACGAGGCACGACCGGCACCGGAGAGGATGATCGAAATCTGTTCCAGCCGCGTATCGCCAATGCCCAATAGCTGTTTCAGCGACTTGCCGGTGGAGGCACGGGGGGAAAACAGGTGTTCGCAGCCGTCTTTTACCAGCTGGGTCAGCAAATAAAAGCCGGCGAAGATGATGTAGAACCACACCAGTTCGTAAGTGATGAAGCGCGACAGCGATATGTAGCCGGCGAGCAAGGCCAGCAGTGAAATCACGATCGCAATGCTGGCGAAGGAATAGATAAGCCCGGCGAAGGTCCGGCCCGCCTCGGGGGCGACACCCGCCATGACCATCTCCCGACGGGTTTTGCTGACGCGCATCAGCAGCATGGCGATCATGACCGAGACGATCAGGGCGACCAGGCCGCGCACCGAGATCACCAGCTCCGCGCTCATGCTGGTGGCATTGGTCATCTGCGCCAGCGATACCAGCAACAGCAGTGCCCAGGCCAGCCGTGCCGGGTAAGGTTGCATCGCCAGGGCGAGGGGATCGGCAAAGTTTGGCAGGCGCCATGAGGGGTGCTGCGTGGACAGCAGCGCGCGACTCAGGGCGATGATCAGCACGCAGGTATAGACGATCTTTTCGAAGTCCTGGGAGAACCCCGCCAGTTGTGGCGACAGCGGCACTTCCCGGGTGAAAGCAAAAAACAGCAGGCGCAAGGCTATCCAGGCCGTCAGCACCGTGGCGATGACCGAGGCCAGGGCCAGGGCGCTGCGGCGCAGCCGACCTTCCGGCATGCGATGGATGCACAACCAGGTCAGCCCGCGTTCGGCCAGGCGCCGTCCCACGACCCACAGCAACAGGGCGATCGCGATCAACAGGCAGGTCAGCAGTCGCTCGCCGGGATGCCAGGTGGCGTCCAGGGTGTCGTCGATCTGCTGCAGGAAGGCGCTGAATTTTTCCCGGTCATGCTCTGGCGGCTTGAGCAGGGGCGCCCAGAACCAGGGGTTGAGTATGCTCCTGGTCTGCTGGGTCATTTCGGTTTCCAGCAGGTTGCGGCGGATGGCGGCAATCTGCGACAGCAATTCGGCGGCGCTGGCCTTGAGCGATACCAGGGTTTTCAGTTTGCCGTCGACCCGGGATTTCTGCTCGGTCAGGGTTGTTCTCTGCAGGGCGATATCGGCCTTTTCGGGAGGCGCATCCGCCAGTGGCGGCGGGCCCAGCACGCCCAGTTGCGCCTGCAGCTGGTCCTGCTCGGGCAACAGCAGTGCCGAGAGGCGATCGACCTCCTTGACGAGGGCCTGCACCAGATCCTGCGGGCTTTCGAGCTGGCTGTAGTTGCTGGCCTGTGATACCTGCTGCTTGTAGCTGCCGAGTTGGCCCTGCAGCGCTTCCAGGTCGCTGTCGGAAACGCTGGCGGAGGGGGAAACCGTGGCGAGGGTAGGGGTATCGGACAGGGGTGCGGCCGACAGCCATCCGGCGCTCGTTCCCGATATCGCGAAAACGATGAGGATCAGTAGGTTCACGGCATGACGCATGGGCGTGCTCGACTGGTTGATAGTCATTGCGCCTATGAGGTTAGGCCATGATGCGCTCGAAAGAGCTTTTTTTGCTCGGATATGCCCCGCGAGGGCGCTGGCTTGTCAGCGAAGAGGCCCGAAGGATCACCGCAATATTGGCGGCCGCCTTCGCCGGCAAGCCGGGCTCCTACAATGTTTTGTGTTGGGCATGAATCCGTGGTTTTCCACGGACCTGTAGGAGCTGGCTTGTCGGGGCGCCGCATCGCAGCGAAGAGGCCCGAAAGATCACCGCAATATTGGCGGCCGCCTTCGCCGGCAAGCCAGCTCCTACAAGGTTTTGTGTTGGGCATGAATCCGTGGTTTTCCACGGACCTGTAGGAGCTGGCTTGCCAGCGAAGAGGCCCAAGAGACCAGCGCAATACTCAAGGCCGCCTTCGCCGGCAAGCCGGGCTCCTACAGGTCCGCGGCGAGCATGCCCCTCGGCCAACACAAAACCTTGTAGGAGCTGGCTTGCCAGCGAAGAGGCCCGAAGGATCACCGCAATACTGGCGGCCGCTATCGCCGGCAAGCCGGCCCCTGCAGGTCTGCGTCGCAGTCGGGACGATTGAAAACCTCTCGACCAGTGGCGTCATGGCCTACGCTTGAAGACAGGCCGGATGCTGTCGGGCAGGGGTTACTGTCGATGTGCAAATGGCACCCATAAAAACAAGGTACTCAGGAGATGCCCATGTTCGCTTTGCTCCGTAATTTCAGGCGCTGCCTGCTGGTCGGCGTTACCGCTGCCGCGCTCTGTACCCCGGCCTTTGCGCTAGACACCGTCAAGTTCATGGCCCCCGGTTCCGTGGGCGGCGGTTATGACCAGACGGCCCGGGTGCTGGGCAAGGCCCTGATCGAAGCCAAAGTCGCCAAGGCCGTCACCTTTGAGAACAAGGGGGGCGCGGGCGGTACGCTAGGCCTGGCGCAGTTTGCCAACAGCACCAAGGGCGACCCGAATGCGCTGCTGGTGGTCGGTGCGATCATGGTGGCGGGCATCGAGCAGAACAAACCGCAGATCAGCCTGAAGGACGTGACGCCCATCGCCCGGTTGTTCACCGAATACAACGTACTCGCGGTGCGCAAGGACTCGCCCTACAAGACCCTCGATGACCTGATCAAGGATTTCAAGGCCAAGCCCACCAGCGTGACCTTTGGCGGTGGTTCCAAAGGCTCGATCGACCATATCGGCATCGCTGAGCTCGCGGGCAAGCTGGATGTGCCGGTCAACAAGGTCAATTACATCGCCACCGGCGGTGGCGGTGAAATCGTCGCCCAGGCCCTTGGTGGCCAGATCAAGGTGATCACCGGCGGTTACGCCGAGCTGGGTCAATACATCAAGAACGAACAGTTCCGCGTGCTCGCCATCGGCGCGCCCGAACGTGTGCCCGGGATCGATGCGCCAACCCTCAAGGAAAGCGGCTACGACGTGATCATCGGCAACTGGCGCGGTGTCTACGGCGCAGCCGGCCTTACCCCCGAGCAGCGCAAGGAAGTGACCGACGCCGTGCTGGCCGCCAGCAAGAGCAAAGTCTGGCAGGACAACATCAAGACCAACGCCTGGACGGAGAGCGTGCTGACCGGTGACGATTTCGGCAAATTCGTCAACGAGGAACACGTGCGGTTGCGCGCGATGCTGGTCAAGGTCGGGTTGCTTTGACATGACCGGATCCCGCGCAGTGGTGCCGACCCAGTTGGCCATCGGCATCGGCCTGATGGTCCTCAGCCTGGTGCTGGCGGTGGGCGCCTGGCGCTTTCCGCCGGAGATGGGCTTCGTCATTTTGCCTGCCTATGTATACCCCTGGGTGGTCGCGGGGTTTCTCGGGGCCGTGGGCGTGTTGTTGAGTTATCAGGCGTTCAGCGGCGGTTTTCGCGAACTGGATAACCAACAGGTCCACACCGTGGCGGGCGGCAAGGCCGGCGCAGCCTGGGTCACCGCAGGGTTGATCGGTGTGGCGCTGCTCATCAACGTCATCGGTTTCGTGCTGTCCGCCGGGCTGCTGTTCGCCTGTTCGGCCCGCGGTTTTGGCAGTCGTCATCCACTGCGCGACCTGGCCATCGGCATGGCCCTGACCCTGCCGATCTACTGGTTGTTCAATGCCGGGCTGGGGGTTTCCCTGCCGCCGCTGGTCAACGCCTGGATCTGATCCAAGGAGATCGACAGCATGGACATTCTCGCCAGCCTGGCAATGGGCTTTTCCGCGGCGTTGACGCCGATCAACCTGCTGTGGGGTTTCATCGGCTGCCTGCTGGGCACCGCCATCGGTGTCTTGCCGGGCATCGGGCCGGCACTGACGGTGGCCTTGCTGCTGCCGATCACCGCCAAGGTCGATCCGACGGGCGCCCTGATCATGTTCGCCGGGATCTACTACGGCGCGCAGTTCGGCGGTTCGACCACCTCGATCCTGCTCAACACGCCCGGAGAGTCGTCTTCCATGGTCACGGCCCTGGAAGGCAACCTCATGGCGCGCAATGGCCGGGCCGGGCCCGCGCTGGCGACGGCGGCGATCGGCTCCTTCGTCGCAGGCACCATTGCGACGGTGCTGCTGACCCTGTTCGCCCCGGTCGTGGCCAGGCTGGCGTTGAATTTCGGCCCGGCGGAGTACTTCGCGATCCTGGTGCTGTCCTTCACCACCGTGTCGGCGGTGCTCGGCGCATCGATGCTGCGTGGTTTCGCTTCACTGGGAATTGGCTTGACCATCGGCCTGATCGGCCTCGACTCGACATCCGGCATTGCCCGCTACACCCTGGGCGTGCCCGAACTGGTGGATGGCATCGAGGTGGTGCTGGTGGCGGTCGGTCTTTTCGCGGTGGGCGAGGCCCTGTACAGCCTGCTTTATCAAACCGAGCAAGCGGAAGGCCGGCACCGCCTGACGTCGTTGTGGATGACCCGTGCCGACTGGAAACGCTCGGTGCCGGCCTGGCTGCGGGGCACACTGATCGGCTTCCCGTTTGGCTCGATCCCGGCAGGCGGTGCGGAGATCCCGACCTTCCTGTCCTATTCCACCGAGCGCAAGCTGAGCAAGTACCCCAAGGAGTTTTCGGCCAACAAGGGCCAAGGCGCCATCGAAGGGGTGGCCGGCCCGGAAGCGGCCAACAATGCGAGCGCCACAGGCTCGCTGGTGCCGTTGCTGACCCTGGGCATACCGACGTCGGCGACGGCGGCGATCCTGTTGGCGGCGTTCCAGAACTACAACCTGCAACCGGGGCCGATGCTCTTCGAAACCTCCGCCGACCTGGTCTGGACCCTGGTGGCCTCGCTGTACATCGGCAACGTCATCCTGCTGGTATTGAACCTGCCGTTGGTGGGCCTGTGGGTCAAGCTGCTGCAGATCCCCCGGCCTTACCTGAACGCTGGAATCCTGGTGTTCGCCACCATCGGCGTGTACGGCATGCGCCATTCCTCCTTCGACCTGCTGCTGATGCTGGGGATCGGCTGGGCCGGGGTATTGATGCGGCGTTTCGATTTCCCGGTGGCGCCGGTGATCGTCGGCATGCTGCTGGGGCCGATGGCCGAAAAACAGTTGCGCAATGCCCTGTCGATCAGTGAGGGGGACTGGACGATATTCCTGACCCAGCCCATCTCGGCGGTGTTCATGGCCCTGACGCTGCTGGTGCTGGTGGTACCACCTCTGCTGCATGCGCGTGGGATCAAGTTGCATGAAGATGACTGAGGTATTGGTCCCCCTGTAGGAGCTGGCTTGCCAGCGAAGGCGCCCTGACAGTCGATCCATTTCGCACGGCCATACCCGATCCACAGCGGAATGTGTTCACGCACCCGATGAGGCCGGCTGGTAGGCCGCCTTCGCTGGCAAGCCAGCTCCTACAGGGAATCGGGTGTAGACGCGGGAGATGAATCGGCTGTCAGGACGCCATGGACGCGGCCTGGCTTTTCAGCGAAAGCTTGACCGGAAACAGCGTATCTACAGGTCGCGGGCTGTTCCTACCTGCTCGCCAAACCACTGCAAGATCGCCCCGCACGCCGGGTGCGCCGCCGCTGACGGCTGCAGGCACAGCGCGTAAATCCCCCAGGTCTTCAACGGCTCGCCAAACGGAATGACCAGCACGCCGCGTTCGATCGACTCGCCCGCCAAGGTCATGTCGGTCATGGCTACACCCAGCCCGCGCGCGGCGGCATCCAGCGCCAGTTCGTCGAGGTTGAAGGGAAGGTGGCGAAACTCGTCCAGTGACCTGCCGTCGTTGGCGGCCAGCCAATACCGCCAGTCGTTCCTGTCGCTCGAACGGTGCAATAGCGCAAAGCCGGCAAGGTCCTCCTGTGAGGCCAACCCCAGGCCGGGCGCACACACCGGCACCAGCGCTTCCTCGAACAGGGTCAGGCAATCCGCGGCCCCGGACGGTTCGGGCAGGTAGAGGATGTAGGCGTCGCTGTCGCTGGCCGGTTCCACCACCTCGGTGGCGACGGTCTCGATCGCCAGGGATACCTGTGGATGATGGCGGTAGAAATCACTCAGCCGGGGCAGCAGCCAGCGCACCGCCAATGACACGTGCATGCGGATGCGGAACGGGCGCTTTTGCGGAGCAATGCGGTCCTCCAGGGCCTTGAGGTGTTCAAGGATGTGCCGCGCACTGGCGAGCACCTGTTCGCCTTCGGCTGTCAGCTGCAGGCTGCGGCTGGTCCTGATGAACATCGCGGTGCCGTAGTGACTCTCCAATTGCTGGATTTTGCGGCTCACGGCGCTTTGTGTCAGGCACAGCGTTTGTGCCGCCTGGGTGAAGCTGCCTGAATCTGCAACCTCGACCAGGGCCTGCAGGCCCTGTAGCGAGGGCATGTGGCGAATGTTATCCATGCGTTTTAAGAATACCTGGATGATTTAATAACGTTGGTTGTCGTTGCACTGTCCCTTTAGATTCTAGTCATGGCTGCCGTCATCTCCAATCACTCATGCAAATAGTGCATGCGGATGTCCGAGAGGCCGGCTCAAAGACAGTCTACGAGGTGACGCATGGAAAACGTATGTGGCTGGATTGCGCAAGCCGGGGACAGCCCGTTGCGCGACCCGCTCAAGGGCACGCAGCAGGCCGACTGGCTGGTGATCGGCGGCGGCATCACCGGGCTGTGTGCCGCGCACTCATTGGCGCAACTGCATCCCCAGGCACGCATCGTGGTGGTCGACCGCCAGCGCGCCGCGCAAGGTGCATCGGCGCGCAACTCGGGGTTCGTGGTCGCCCACGAGCATCCGAGCCATGCCGAGTTGCAGGGCACTGCGGGTTTCGCCGGCTACCAGGCCGATACCGCGATTGGCCGTGCCGCCAGCGACGAGGTGCGCAAGCGCATAACCCGGCACGGCATCGAATGCGACTTTCACGAATCGGGGTATTTCTTTGCGGTCAGCGATCCGCGCAAGTTGACCGAGGTCGAGGCCAAGCTGCAGACCTTGCGTGCGGTGGGTGCTTCTGCAGAGTTCCTGCGAGGTGAGCCGTTGCGCCAGAAACTGGGAACCGGGCATTACCAGGCGGCGATCTGGTGCGGCAATGGTAATGCGTTGCTGCAACCGGCGAAGTACGTCAAGGGGCTGCTCGATGCACTGCCGCCGCAGGTGACCCTGTTTGAAAACACCGAGATCAGCAGTCTGCAGCGCCTGGGTAATGGACGTATCCGCGCCAGCGGCGCCCAGGGCTGCATCGAGGCCGGGCAAGTGCTGGTTTGCCTCAATGCCTTCATTCCCCGTTCCGGCATCAGTGACAGCGGCACCTTCGCCATGGAACTCAGCGCCAGCCTGACCCGGCCCCTGAGCGACGCAGAATTCCAGGCCCTTGGCGCCGTCGAGCCTTGGGGCGTGCTGTCGACCCGGCCCCTGGGGGCTACGGTGCGCCTGACCCCGGATCGCCGGGTGATGATCCGCAACACCGCCGAATATCGCGCCCACGACTTGTCGCCCGGAGAACTGGCGACCCGACGCCAGCACCATGTCCTGGGTTTGCAGCGGCGTTTCCCGATGTTGGGCGCGCAGGACATCCAGTACACCTGGACAGGTCACCTCAGCGCTTCGCGCTCCGGGCAACCGTATTTCGCCAAGGTCGAGGAGGGCGTGTTCGCCGTGGCAGGGTGCAACGGCTCCGGTGTGGCGCGGGGCACGTTGTGGGGACGGCTGCTGGCGGAGCTGGCATCGGGTATCGACTCGCCGCTCCTGCAATCGGTGATCGATCGCGCCCAGCCCGGCTGGCTGCCGCCCAAACCCTTGCTGGATATCGGTGCCATGCTGCGCATGCGCGTAGAGAAGGCCCGGGCCAGAAGCGAAATCTAGAACACCGCCTTGCCCCTACAACAAAAGCACTTCAACACGAAGGTGATCGAACATGCGCGTCAATACTGTTTCCCTGGTGGCACTGCTCTCTACGTTCAGCGTCGCCGCCTACGCCGATGAAACCGTGAACATTTCCAACTGGAACGGCTACATCGCCGACGACACCCTGGCCACGTTCAGCAAAGAAACCGGGATCAAGGCCACCTACGACATCCATGACAGCAACGAAGTGCTGGAATCGAAGTTGATGACCGGCAACACCGGGTATGACGTGGTCAGCCCGTCGAACCATTTCCTCTCGCGCCTGATCAAGGCCGGGGCCATCCAGAAACTCGACAGGAGCCAGCTGCCGGGCTGGAGCAACCTTGACCCGGTGCTGATGAAAAAGCTCGAGGTCAACGATCCCGGCAACCAGTACGGTTATCCCTACATGTGGGGCACCGCGGGCATTGGTTACAACGTCGAGAAGATCAAGGCGATCTTCGGCAACATCGACGTCACCCGGTCCTGGAGCCTGTTTTTCGATGAGGCCAATATCAGGAAACTCAGCGAATGTGGCGTGGCGATCATCGACAACCCGACGCAAGTGCTGCCGATCACCCTAAACTACCTGGGGTTGCCGCCCCACAGCCACGAGCCTGCCGACTACAAGAAAGCCGAACAGGCGCTGCTGAAGATCCGGCCTTACGTCCAGTATTTCCACGCCTCCAAGTACATCAGCGACCTGGCCAACGGCAACGTCTGCGCGGTGATCGGCTTCAACGGCGACATCGTGCAGGCGGCCGCCAGTGCCAGGGAGGCGAACAACGGCATCGACATTGCCTATTCGATCCCGGATGAAGGCTCTACCCTGTGGTTCGACATGGTGGTCATGCCCAAGAGCGCACCGCACCAGAAGAACGGCTACACCTACATGAACTACCTGCTGCAACCGCAGGTCATCGCCAACATCAGCAACAGCATCCACTACGCCAACCCCAACAGCGCCGCGGACGCCGAGGTGGTGCCGGCGGTGAAGCAGGACCTGGCGATCTACCCGCCCAAGTCGGTGATGGACAAGCTGTTCACGGTAGAAGACCTGCCAGCCTCCATCGCCCGCTTGACCACGCGGCTGTGGACCAAGTTGAAGACCAATACCTGATCGCTGGCAAGCCAGCGCCTACAGGATTTGCGGGGGCATGTTGAATGGGGGCATTACGCGCATCTGTAGGAGCCGGCTTGCTGGCGATGCGATGGTGGTCGTTACGCCGCCATCGCTGGCCGCAGGGTGATTCAGGCGTCGATGGCCGGAAAATCGATGTCGGTCAGGGCGACGTTGTTCAGGTAGTTGGTCAGCGTTTGCGAGGCCACGTGGGCGATCACTTCGATGATCTTCGCGTCATCGATTCCGGCGGCGCGGGCCGCGGCGATTTGCTCGCTGTCCAGGTGACCACGGCTTTCGCTGATTTGCCGGGCGAGCAACGCATAGGCATCGAGCCGGCCTTCGCGGGCGCTGAGGATTTGCTGGCTGGAAAGCCCGGCCTTGCCGGCGAACAACGTGTGCGCCGCCAGGCAGTAGTCGCAGCCGTTGACCTGGGAGGTGGCGAGGAAAATCGCTTCCTTCTGCGCAGCGCTCAAGGATGTCTTGGCCAATGCCGCCGAGTTCTGCAGATACGAGGCCAGTACGGCGGGGGCGTGGGCCAGGACGCGGAACACATTGGGCAGGAAACCGATTTTCTTCTGCACGCCGTCGAGCAAGGGGCGGGTGGTCTCGGTGGCGTGTTCCAGGCTGACAGGGATAATGCGTGACATGGTGATTCTCCGTAATGGATGCGCGAAGGGCGCTGGGTACGGAGTGAATGCTAGAGAGTCGGGTTGGCCTATTGGATGCAAATCGTCGAGGATATGCGACAGATCGTCCAGAACTGCTGCCGGAGGCCCTTCATGGATCGCTTGTCCACATTGCTAGCGTATTTCGGCGTCAATGCCGGGACCTTTCACAGCGGTACCTTTTGCGGCACCACGGCGTTCGATGGCAGCCAGGCCTGCGGGCATCTGCATCTGCTCCAGGCGGGCGAAATCTCCCTCAGGCTCGCGGATGACCGTGAACTGCATCTTACGGAACCGACCCTGATTTTTTTTCCCCGGCCCTATCGTCATCGTCTGTTTGCCTCGCAGGAAAACGATACGCAACTGGTGTGCGCGTCCCTGGACTTCGATGGCGGTGCGGGCAATGCCCTGGCCACGGCCCTACCGGATTATCTGGTGCTCAAACTGGAGGACATCCCGGCCCTGGCCAGCACGCTGCAATGGTTGTTCAACGAAGCCTTCGACGGAACCTGCGGCCGTGAGGCGGTGATGGATCGGCTGTTCGAGCTGGTGGTGATCCTGTTGTTGCGCCACCTCCTGAGCAGTCGAAATCAGCAGCCGGGGATGATGGCAGGCCTGGCCGATACGCGCCTGGCGCGCCCCTTGAACCTCATGCACGAGTCACCCGGCAAGGCCTGGAGCGTGGCCGAACTGGCGGTGGCGGCCAACATGTCCCGGGCCAGTTTCGCCGAGCACTTCAAGCGGGTGGTCGGGCAGGCCCCGGCGGATTATCTGCTCAGCTGGCGCATCAGCCTGGCGCAGAAACGCCTGCGTGAAGGCAAGCCCATTGCCTTGATCGCCGAAGAGGTCGGTTATGAAAGCCCTTCGGCACTGGCCCGGGCGTTTCGGCGCAAGACCGGGGTCAGTCCGAGGCAATGGCGAGGCTGACGGGGCCTGCGCATGTTGACCGGCGCACTGGCGGGCCATGGCAGCTGTGCTAGCTTCTTGGGGGGGAATCTCCGGATTGCGAGCCTCCCGTCGTGTCTACCTCGTACAGGCCCTGGGGAGTTGATCAATAATATGCAGGATGCGCGCCCGAACCCGACGCTGGATCTGGAGTATTGCGTCGAACGTCCGATATTCATGGATTTCCTGCAGCACGCTGGACGCACACCTGATGCCGTGGCGGTGGTTTCTCATGACGCCACGTGCAGCTACGGCGAACTTGAAGCGATCAGCCAGCGTCTTGCGTCCTTTTTGCTTGGACAGGGCGCGAAGGCTTCCGACCGGGTCGTGATCGTTTCCGGTCGCTGCGCTGGCCTGGTCTACGCCATGCTCGGTGCCTCGCGCGCCGGCTTGACCTTCACCGTGGCCGATATGGCTTATCCACGTTCGCGCATCGAGCAGATCATCCAGGTGCTCGAGCCGAGCTTTGTCCTGGTCTGTGGCGAGGCCGCCTTCGAGGTCGATCCCCTGCGTTCGTCCGCGGTCCGCGTGGTCAACATCCCGGAAATGCCCGGCGACGCGCTGAAGGCCTTCGCCGTCGAGCCAAGGGGCTTGCCCGACGTCAACCCCGCACACCCGGCGTATATCACCTTCACATCGGGCAGTACCGGCGAGCCGAAGGGGATTGTCACCCATCACTCGCCCTTGGTTCATTTCATCGAATGGCATAGCCAGCGTCATTCGTTGACCAGGGAGAGTTGCTTTTCCCTGCTGTCGGGACTGGGCCACGATCCGGTCTACAGGGACGTGTTCACGCCGCTGTCGATTGGTGCAAAGGTCGTTATCCCGGCCCAGTCGACCGTTGTCGATCCAGCGGCATTGGCCAAATGGATACACCAGCACGGGATCTCGGTCATTCACCTCACGCCGCCCCTGGGCAAACTCATTGAGACCGGGGCGAAAATCAGTGGCTTGCAGTTCGGTGAGCTGCGCTACCTGTTTTGGGGTGGCGATGCCTTGAGCAACACCCTGTACCAGCAAATCTGCCTGATCGCCCCCAACGCCATCAGCGTCAACTTCTACGGCACCACCGAAACGCCGCAGGCGATGGCCTTCCATCAGGTCGATCCGGCGCTCGACAACTCAAGGATCCCGCTGGGTAAAGGCATCGAGGGCGCGCAACTGTTGCTGGTCAATGAGGCCAACCAGTTGGTTGGCGAAGGCGAAACCGGAGAAATCCTGATACGCAGCCCTTATCTGTCCCTGGGTTACTACGGTGACGCGGCACTGACCACAGAAAAGTTCGTGGTCAACCCGTTTACCCGGGCCGAAGGTGATATCTGCTACCGAACTGGCGACCTGGGCACTTATCTGGCCGATGGCAGTGTCATGTTCCGGGGGCGCGGTGACAGCCAGGTCAAGATCCGTGGTCATCGCATCGAGCTTGCTGAAATCGAAGGCTCGATCACCAGGCACCCCCGGATCAAGCAGTGTGTGGTGTTGGCCGATAGCGACCGATCGAACGTGAAACTGGTGGCCTGTTGTGTTTCCACCCAGCCTGTTTCATCGGTTGAACTGCGTGAGCATGTGGGGCAGCAGCTACCCGACTACATGGTGCCGGCGTTGTTCGTGTTCGTGGATTCCATTGCACTGACGCCTAACGGCAAGATCGACAAGCGGGCGTTGCAGGCGCTGGTCGATAACCAGGCGGCGCCCGTCAATTCCAGCCAGGACCTGTCTCCGCTGGCGCTCAAGTTGACCCAGGCATGGGCGCAAATTCTTGAAGTGCCGCGCATCGATCCGCAATTGACCTTCGTCGAACTGGGCGGGGATTCACTCTCGTTCGTCCAGGCTTCAATGGTGCTGGAGGAACTGATCGGTCATCTGCCCGACCAATGGGAAATGATTCCGGTCGTTGAATTGTGTGAACTGGCCAGCGACACCAAGGCCTCGAGGTTCTCGATACGGGCAATGGAAGTGCCGGTGTTCATGCGCGTGGTTTCCATCGTATTGATCGTCATTGGCCATTTTCATCTGTTTTCACACTGGCCGGTTTTCGGCGAGACCATGACCCTGTTCCTGATTTCCGGGGTCAGCCTGGCACGGTTTCAATTCAAGGCCATCAACGAGTACGGGAGCGTGCGCACGCTGGTGAAGTCCGTTGCCAGCATCGCGGTGCCGACGATCCTGTACACGGCGTTGGTGCAAATGCTGTTCGACAAAGTGCATTGGCAATCGCTGCTGCTGATTTCCAACTGGTTTACAGCCGATACAGTCGGCAACTTCGCCTATTGGTACATAGAACTGCTGGTGCAGATGCTGGTGATCATCGGCTTCGTGCTGTCGTTCGAGCGCGTCAGGAACATCATCAGTGCAGACCCGTTTCGTTGTTTTGTCATCGCGTCGTGCGTGTTGGCGGTGGCCGATGTGCTGATCAGTGCCTTGGTGTTCGATGCGAGCGCGCTGCTCAATCGCGTGCCACAGCATTACCTGGCGATCATGGTGCTCGGCATGGCCATTCACAGCGCTGGTACAACCCGCCAGAAGTTGATCGTCAGCGTCGTGACCGTGCTGGTAGTGGGTTGGCAGGACATGATGGCAATGCTGGGGTATGGACCGTTCGCCGCGGAGATCTGGAGCCATGTCGATATCGCCGTGCCTGCCGCGCTCCTGGTGATCTGGGTGCGGTCTATTCCCGTGCCAGGGATCATGGCCCGTGGCATGGCATTGATTGCGTCCTCGACGCTGTATATCTACTTGACGCATTTCCAGTTTCAGTCGGTGGCCCGGCGCCTTGGCGACTATCCGGTACTCGCGGTGGTCCTCGCCATCGTCGGCGGCGTTGCGGTGGGTTATGCCTGGAACAAGGTCGTGCGCTGGGTGTTGATGCGCGGTAACGGCGAGGGCAAGAAGCGTCGAGCGGATAAAGTCGAGCGGGTGGCGTGAGGGTTCCGTAAACTGGCTGGGCAACCGGCGTTGCGCCATGAATGCCCCGGCTGACATGCGCGAGCGCCGCCTTACCCACTCAAGCAAGAGACCCCCATGGCAAACCAAGACCTGACCTTCGTTCCCGATCCCGATGCGGACTCCATTTCCTCCGACGTCGCCGGTTTCGGCGGCATGCTGGTCTCCACCCAGATTCCGACCCGTGCCGATGGCAGCCTTGAACTGGGCGATATCACCCTGCAAAGCGAATGCACCCTGCAGGCGTTGAAAGTGGCGCTGGAGCGCGCCGGCAGTTCCATGGACCGGGTGCTGCACCTGACCATCTACCTCACCGACATGGCCGACCGCGCCGCGTTCAACGAGGTCTACAAGCGCTTCTTCGCCAAGCCGTGGCCAGTACGCGCCGCAGTGGGTGTAGCGTCTCTGGCGGTGGAAGGGATGCGGGTGGAAGTCACCGCAATGGCCGCCAAAGCCTAACTGTAATCCCACACGCGAACCTGTAGGAGCTGGCTTGCCAGCGAAGAGGCCCCGAAATAGCAACGCAATACTCAAGGCCGCCTTCGCTGGCAAGCCAGCTCCTACAAGGGGTTTGTGGTACGCGCAGGCGCATCTTCGCGCCCGGAACCCGCCACCTGGCAGTACACGGGTGCCGCCTGGGCATTTCACCGCTACAATGCGCGCCTCGACCGTGACAGCCTGACTAAAAAATATTATGTCCCTGCCCAAACATCACCTGGAATTGCTCAGCCCCGCCCGTGACGTGGCGATCGCCCGCGAGGCCATCCTGCATGGCGCCGATGCCGTCTACCTTGGCGGCCCAAGCTTCGGCGCCCGGCATAACGCCTGCAACGAGGTGAGCGATATCGCCGCACTGGTGGAGTTCGCCCATCGCTACCACGCCCGGGTGTTCACCACGATCAATACGATCCTGCACGACAATGAGCTGGAGCCGGCACGCAAGCTGATCCATGAGTTGTACGACGCCGGCGTCGATGCGCTGATCGTCCAGGACCTGGGCGTGATGGAACTGGACATCCCGCCGATCGAGCTGCACGCCAGCACCCAGACCGACATCCGCACCCTGGAGCGGGCGAAGTTCCTCGACCAGGCCGGTTTTTCGCAACTGGTACTGGCCCGCGAGCTGAACCTGCAGGAAATCCGCGCCATTGCCGACGAAACCGAGGCTGCGATCGAGTTCTTCATCCACGGCGCGTTGTGCGTGGCGTTTTCCGGCCAGTGCAATATTTCCCACGCGCAGACCGGCCGCAGCGCCAACCGCGGTGACTGCTCCCAGGCCTGCCGCCTGCCGTACACCCTCAAGGACGAAAAGGGTGGGGTGATCGCCTACGAGAAGCACCTGCTGTCCATGAAGGACAACAACCAGAGCGCCAACATCCGCGCCCTGGTGGAAGCCGGCGTGCGCTCGTTCAAGATCGAAGGGCGCTACAAGGACATGGGCTACGTGAAGAACATCACCGCCTACTACCGCCAGCGCCTGGACGCTGTGCTTGAAGATCGTCCGGACCTCGCCCGCGCGTCCAGCGGCCGCACCGCGCATTTCTTCCTGCCCGACCCGGACAAGACCTTCCACCGTGGCAGCACCGACTACTTCGTCAGCGAGCGCAAGATCGACATCGGCGCCTTCGACTCGCCGACCTTCACCGGCCTGCCGGTGGGCGTGGTGGAAAAAGTCGGCAAGCGCGACCTGCTGGTGGTCACCCACGAGCCGCTGTCCAACGGTGACGGCCTCAACGTGCTGGTCAAGCGTGAAGTGGTGGGCTGGCGCACCAACATTGCCGAGCCCAAAGGCGAATTCGAAGAGGACGGCGAGAAACGCTATCGCTACCGGGTCGAGCCGAACGAGATGCCCAAGGGCTTGCACCAGTTGCGCCCGAATCACCCGTTGAGCCGCAACCTGGATCACAACTGGGCCCAGGCGCTGCAAAAGACCTCCGCCGAGCGCCGGATCGGTCTTTCCTGGCTGGCGCGCCTGCGTGAAGAGCGCCTGGAACTGACCGCCACCAGCGAAGAGGGCATCAGCGCCAGCGTCGCCCTGGAGGGGCCATTCGGCGTGGCCAACAAGCCGGAGCAGGCCCTGGACCAACTGCACGATCTGCTGGGCCAACTGGGCACCACCGAGTACCACGCCACCAACGTCAAGCTGGACGCTCCGCAGGCGTTCTTCATCCCCAACTCGCAGCTCAAGGCCTTGCGCCGCGAAGTGATCGAAGCGCTGACCGTGGCACGCATTGCGGCCCACCCACGGGGCGGCCGCAAAGCCGAAACCACGCCGCCACCGGTGTACCCGGAGTCGCACCTGTCGTTCCTGGCCAACGTCTATAACCAGAAGGCCCGCGACTTCTATCACCGTCACGGGGTGAAGCTGATCGACGCGGCCTATGAGGCCCATGAAGAGACGGGCGAAGTACCGGTGATGATCACCAAGCACTGCCTGCGGTTCTCCTTCAACCTGTGTCCCAAGCAGGCCAAGGGCGTGACGGGCGTGCGCACCAAGGTCGCGCCGATGCAGTTGATCCATGGCGACGAAGTGCTGACGTTGAAATTCGACTGCAAGCCTTGCGAGATGCACGTGATCGGTAAGATGAAGGGGCACATCCTCGATCTGCCGCAACCGGGCAGCGTGCAGCAGGTCGTCGGGCACATCAGCCCCGAAGACCTGCTCAAGACCATCCATCGCGCACCCCACTGAGTGATCGGCGAGCGCGCAGTCATGGCTGCGCGCTCGCCCATTCACGCCGGGCGGTCAGCTCACCTCAGGTCGAAGCGGTCAAGGTTCATCACCTTGGTCCAGGCCGCCACGAAGTCCTTGATGAACTTTTCCTCGCCGTTACTGGCATAGAACTCCGACAACGCGCGCAACTGCGAGTTGGAGCCGAAGACCAGGTCGACCCGAGTGCCCGTCCACTTTTTCTGGCCGGTCTTGCGATCGCTCGCTTCAAACGCTTCCTGGGCGTCCGACACCGGTTTCCACTCCACGCCCATGTCCAGCAGGTTGGTGAAGAAATCGGTGGTCAGTGCTTCAGGCCGCGTGGTGAAGACCCCGTGGGAAGTTTGGCCGACGTTGGTCTTGAGCACGCGCAGGCCGCCAATCAGCACGGTCATTTCCGGTGCGGTCAGGGTCAGCAACTGCGCCTTGTCGATCAACAGCGACTCCGCCGATACGCTGTATTTACCCTTGAGGTAATTGCGGAAGCCATCGGCGATCGGTTCGAGAAAACCGAAAGACTCGACATCGGTCTGTTCCTGGGAAGCGTCCATGCGCCCCGGGGTGAACGGCACCGTGATCGTGTGCCCGGCATTTTTCGCGGCCTGTTCAACGCCTGCACAGCCGGCGAGGACGATCAGGTCGGCCAGGGAGATTTTCTTGCCGCCGGCGTTGAATTCCTGCTGGATACCCTCGAGTTTTGCCAGCACGATCGCCAGTTGGTCGGGCTGGTTGGCCTGCCAGAATTTCTGTGGGGCCAGGCGCAAACGCCCGCCGTTGGCGCCGCCGCGCTTATCCGAACCGCGGAAGGTGGACGCCGCCGCCCACGCTGTCGAAACCAGTTGCGAGACCGACAGGCCCGAAGCCAGCAGCTTGCTTTTCAGCGCTGCGACGTCACTGTCGTTGACCAGTGGGTGATCGACTGCGGGTATCGGGTCTTGCCACAGCAGTTCTTCATTGGGCATTTCCGGGCCGAGGTAGCGCGACAGCGGCCCCATGTCGCGGTGGATCAGCTTGTACCAGGCGCGGGCGAACGCGTCGGCCAATTGGTCGGGATTCTCCAGGAAGCGCCGGGAAATCGGTTCGTAGGTCGGGTCGAAGCGCAGCGCCAGGTCCGTGGTCAGCATGGTTGGATTGCGCCGTTTGGAGGGGTCGTGCGCGTCCGGAATGATCCCGGCACCGGCACCGTTTTTCGGGGTCCACTGGTGGGCGCCCGCCGGGCTCTTGGTCAGTTCCCATTCGAAGCCGAACACGTTCTCCAGGAAATTGTTGCTCCACTTCGTGGGTGTGGTGGTCCAGGTCACTTCCAGGCCGCTGGTAATGGTGTCCGGGCCTTTGCCGCTGCCGAACTTGTTCCTCCAGCCCAGGCCCTGTTCTTCAAGGCCGGCCGCTTCGGGCTCGGGACCGACGTTGTCGGCAGGGCCGGCGCCATGGGTCTTGCCGAACGCGTGGCCGCCGGCAATCAGTGCCACGGTTTCTTCGTCGTTCATGGCCATGCGGCCGAAGGTCTCGCGGATGTCCTTGCCGGCGGCTACCGGGTCCGGGTTACCTTCCGGGCCTTCCGGGTTCACATAGATCAGGCCCATTTGCACGGCCGCCAGAGGGTTTTCCAGATTGCGGCCTTGCTCCGTACGACTCTCCTCGTTTTTCCCCGGTTCGGCAACGAGCGGGCCGTCGCCGGGCTCCTGCACGGGTTTTTGCGCCTTGTCGTAGCGAACGTCACCGCCCAGCCATTTGTTTTCCGAGCCCCAGTACACATCTTCGTCCGGTTCCCAGACGTCAGGTCGGCCGCCGGAAAAACCGAAAGTCTTGAAGCCCATGGATTCCAGTGCGACGTTACCGGTCAGGACGATCAGGTCGGCCCAGGAAATGCTGTTGCCATACTTTTGCTTGATCGGCCACAGCAGGCGACGGGCCTTGTCCAGGCTGACGTTGTCCGGCCAACTGTTGAGCGGAGCGAAGCGCTGCTGGCCAGAGCCGGCGCCGCCTCGGCCATCGCCGGTCCGGTAGGTGCCGGCGGAGTGCCAGGCCATGCGGACGAACAGCGGGCCGTAGTGACCGAAGTCCGCCGGCCACCAGTCTTGCGAGTCGGTCATCAGGGCGGTGAGGTCACGCTTGAGCGCGGCGAAATCCAGGCTCTTGAACGCCTGGGCGTAGTTGAAGCCCTCGTCCGCGGGGGTAGACAGGGGCGAGTGCTGGTGCAGGATCTTCAGATTCAGCTGGTTCGGCCACCAATCGCGGTTCGTGGTGCCACCACCAGCGGCGTGATTGAACGGGCATTTCGTTTCAGTTCCCATCTGTGAGCTACCTTTGGTCGTGTTCATTCAGCCATCGTCCCGGTCAAGGTTCGATAGCGTTGAGTGAAATCAATGACTCAGGCTGTTGGCCCAGCAAGTCGATCAACTGATCATCGTGGCCAAACGGGCATCAGCGGCACTGGCAAGCGAATTGCCAACGCGATGTACCCAGGTGTGCCTAGTCGGTTACTGACTCCTGCTTTATCTTCTTATCAGGTCTCGACCGGCCAGACCGCACCGGCGTTAGATAAGGCTAGACCGCCCTTGGGCAGACGGCTAATAGCTGGAGTATTTGTAGTCCATAGGCGGAATCTTTCAAGGCGCCGGAAAATTACGCCTCGAAATGTTTGCTATGAAGGCGTCAGTGGCGTATCGCCAGCGAAGAGGCCCGAAAGACCAGCGCAATACTCAAGGCAGCCTTCGCCGGCAAGCCGGGCTCCTACAATGTTGTGTGTTGGCCATGAGTCCTTGGCTGTCCTCGGACCTGTAGGAGCTGGCTTGCCAGCGAAGAGGCCCGAAAGACCAGCGCAATACTCAAGGCCGCCTTCGCCGGCAAGCCGGGCTCCAACAATGTTTTGTGTTGGCCATGAGTCCGTGGTTTTCCACGGACCTGTAGGAGCTGGCTTGCCAGCGAAGAGGCCCGAAAGACCAGCGCAATACTCAAGGCCGCCTTCGCCGGCAAGCCGGGCTCCTACAATGTTTTGAGTTGGGCATGAATCCGTGGTTTTCCACGGACCTGTAGCGAAGAGGCCCGAAAAACCAGCGCAATACTCAAGGCCGCCTTCGCCGGCAAGCCGGGCTCCTACAATGTTTTGTGTTGGCCATGAGTCCTTGGCTGTCCTCGGACCTGTAGGAGCTGGCTTGCCAGCGAAGAGGCCCGAAAGAACAATGCAATACTCAAGGCCGCCTTCGCCGGCAAGCCGGGCTCCTACAATGTTTTGTGTTGGGCATGAATTCGTGGTTGTCTTCGGACCTGTAGGAGCTGGCTTGCCAGCGAAGAGGCCCGAAAGACCAGCGCAATACTCAAGGCAGCCTTCGCCGGCAAGCCGGGCTCCTACAATGTTGTGTGTTGGCCATGAATCCGTGGTTGTCTTCGGACCTGTAGGAGCTGGCTTGCCAGCGAAGAGGCCCGAAAAACCAGCGCAATACTCAAGGCCGCCTTCGCCGGCAAGCCGGGCTCCTACAATGTTTTGTGTTGGCCATGAGTCCGTGATTTTCCACGGACCTGTAGGAGCTGGCTTGCCAGCGAAGAGGCCCGAAAGACCAGCGCAATACTCAAGGCCGCCTTCGCCGGCAAGCCGGGCTCCTACAATGTTTTGTGTTGGCCATAAGTCCTTGGCTGCCCTCGGACCATGTAGGAGCTGGCTTGCCAGCGAAGAGGCCCGAAAAAACAATGCAATACCCAAGGCCGCCTTCGCCGGCAAGCCGGGCTCCTACAATGTTTTGTGTTGGCCATGAGTCCTTGGCTGTCCTCGGACCTGTAGGAGCTGGCTTGCCAGCGAAGAGGCCCGAAAAACCAGCGCAATACTCAAGGCCGCCTTCGCCGGCAAGCCGGGCTCCTACACTGTTTTGTGTTGGCCATGAGTCCTTGGCTGTCCTCGGACCTGTAGGAGCTGGCTTGCCAGCGAAGAGGCCCGAAAGAACAATGCAATACTCAAGGCCGCCTTCGCCGGCAAGCCGGGCTCCTACAATGTTTTGTGTTGGCCATGAATCCGTGGTTGTCTTCGGACCTGTAGGAGCTGGCTTGCCAGCGAAGAGGCCCACGAGACCAGCGCAATACTCAAGGCCGCCTTCGCCGGCAAGCCGGGCTCCTACAATGTTTTGTGTTGGGCATGAATCCGTGGTTGTCCTCGGACCTGTAGGAGCTGGCTTGCCAGCGAAGAGGCCCGAAAGACCAGCGCAGTACTCAAGGCCGCCTTCGCCGGCAAGCCGGGCTCCTACAATGTTTTGTGTTGGCCATGAATCCGTGGTTGTCTTCGGACTTGTAGGAGCTGGCTTGCCAGCGAAGAGGCCCACGAGACCAGCGCAATACTCAAGGCCGCCTTCGCCGGCAAGCCGGGCTCCTACAATGTTTTGTGTTGGCCATGAATCCGTGGCTTTCCACGGACCTGTAGGAGCTGGCTTGCCAGCGAAGAGGCCCACGAGACCAGCGCAATACTCACGGCCGTCTTCGCCAGCAAGCCGGGCTCCTACAATGTTCCAACCACTCAATAGACATCCCGCAAATACCGCTTGTGCTCACTCATCTGGCGCCAATAATCGGCAGCGCCTTGCGGGTCCAGGCCGCCATGGTGCTGCGCGACCTGGCGCAACGCCTGGTCGACGTCCCTGGCCATGCAGCTGGCATCGCCACAGATGTACAACCGGGCGCCGTCCTGCAGCCAGCGCCAGAGTTCGGCGCCTTGTTCGCGGATGCGGTCCTGTACGTAGATTTTCTCGGCCTGGTCACGGGAAAACGCCAGGCTCAGGTGCGTCAGCAGGCCATCGTGCTGCATGCCTTGCAGTTCATCGCGGTAATAGAAATCGCTGGCGGCGTGCTGTTCACCGAAGAACAGCCAGTTCCTGCCCTGATCGCCCCGCGCCCGGCGTTCCTGCAAGAAGGCGCGGAAGGGGGCAACGCCGGTGCCGGGGCCGATCATGATCATCGGTACATCACCATCGGTGGGCACGCGAAAGTGTTTCGACGGCTGGATGAAAACCGGTACCTCGGCGTCTTGCGCGCGGTCGGCGAGAAAGGTCGAGGACACGCCCTTGCGTTTGCCGTAGCGCACCGCCGCCACGGTGAGATGGACTTCCCGTGGATGCACCTTGGCGCTCGAAGCGATGGAGTACAGGCGCGGTTGCAGGCGCTTGAAGGTACCCAGCAGCTCGCTCGCCGAGCAGTCGAGCGGATACTCCTGCAGTACGTCTGCCAATTGACGTCCCCACAACCATTCTTTCAACTGAGCCTTGTGCCCATTGCCCAGCAGCTGTTTCAAGCCGGGGTTGGTGCTGCGCTCGGCGATGAAGGCCAGGGTGTCGCTGTTGGGCCGGGCAATTTCATAGTGTTCGGTGAGTGCCTGACGCAACGACACCTCGCCGCCTTTTTCGATGTTTACCGTCGCCTCGGCATTCAACCGGGTCAGGGCGAGTAACTCATCGACCAGTTCCGGACAATTGCGCGGATGCACGCCCAGGGCGTCCCCCGCCTCATAACCCAGCGCTGAATCCGCCAGGTCAAGGGAAAACATGCGGGTCTCCTTGTGCGGGCTCTGGCTGTTCAGGTGAAGATTGGCCAGCAACCGCGAGGCGTGGGGTTTGGCCTTGCCGGGTGTTTCGGCGGGGCTGGCGGCGCCGTGCGTCTGGACAACGACCGCAGGCTCGGGCTTGAGCGTCTTCTGCAGTTGCGCCAGCCATGTATCGGCGCGCTCTTCGAATTCGGTGTCGCAATCGACCCGTTCCAGCAGGCGAGTGGCGCCCAGTTCCTGCAGGCGTTGGTCGAGTTGCCTGCCGTGCCGGCAGAACTGGTCGTAGGCCGGGTCACCCAGGGCCAGCACGGCAAAGCGCAGCGATTCCAGGCGAGTCTGGGTGGTGCTGAGGGTGTGCCAGAACCCTTCGCCGTTGTCCGGCGGATCGCCATCGCCGAAGGTGCTGCTGATCAGGGCCAGGTTCTGCGTGCTGGCCAGCTTGCTGGCGGGAAAGTCGGCCATAGCGCTCAGCTCCACGGCGAAACCGCCGTCGCGCAGGCGCGCGGCCAGACGCTCGGCCAGGGTTTCGGCATTGCCGGTTTGCGAGGCCCAGAGCAATGTCACGGCGGGCGCGTCGTCGGTGATGATGGGTGCCGGAGTTTCAGCCTGGTTGCCCAGTTGTGCGATACCCCCATCGACCCGGCTGAACAACCCGCCCAGGAGCCCGTCCAGCCACAGGCGAGTCTCGGTAGCCAGAGGCGCGCTGGGCGGCAGCACCGGCACACCAGCCGCCTGGCGTCCGGCGGTCGATTGCAAGCCACTGAGAAAACCGGCGAGGTAGGTGCGCTCGCTGTCGTTCAGTTGCGGGGAGGGCAGGCGACGGATGCCCGCCAGATCAGCGAAGGTCTCGATGCTCGACATGGCGAGTTCCTCTGGCACGGGGGAGGGGGCGATGGCAGCAGGCGTTGGGGTTTGCAGGAACTGATGGTCAATCAGTTCGACGCGTTGCAGGGCGACCGCACAGAACTTGAACTCAGGCTGCTGCGATATCGGGTCGACGGCATCGTTGGTCACGGCATTGATCGCCAGGTGCTCGCCAAACACATCGTTCCAGTGAAAAGGCGCAAAACAATTACCCTGGCGCACCCGGTCGGTCACCACCGCCGGCAACACGGCCCGACCCCGCACGGAGCGAACTTCGACCGGGTCCCTGTCCTTGATGCCCAACGCGCTGGCATCCTCGGGATGGATCTCGACGAAGGGCCCCGGATTGAGCTTGTTCAGGGTCGCCACCTTGCCGGTCTTGGTCAGGGTGTGCCACTGGTGCTGCAAGCGCCCGGTGTTGAGCACGAAGGGAAAGGCTTCATCCGGCATTTCCGCCGGCATCATGTGCGGCCGGGCGAGGAAGAAGCCTTTGCCGCGCTCGGTGGCAAACACGATCGCCGGCTGGCTGCCATCGGCTTCGACCTTGAGCGTCTGGCTCACGCCGTCGTTGAGGTAGCGAATCGGATTGCGCGGCGCGGCGGCCTCGGACGCGCACGGCCATTGCAGCGGTTGGTCGCGCAGGCGCGGGTAGCTGGCGCCGCGAATGTCGTAGCCGGTCCTGGGGTTCCAGGCGCGCTTGATCTCTTCGAACACCTCCTCGGCAGTGCTGTATGAGAACCCGTCGGCGAAGCCCATCTCGCAGGCCACGCGGGCGATGATCTGCCAGTCGGGCAGCGTCTCGCCCGGGGGCTCCACGGCTTTTTGCATCAGCGTCAGGTTGCGCTCGGAGTTGATCATCACGCCCTCGGCCTCGGCCCAGAGCGCGCCGGGCAGGAGGATATCGGCGTAGCGGTTGGTCTCGGTGTCGAGGTAGGCGTCCTGGGTGATCACCAATTGCGCCGCCTGCAGGCCGTCGATGACCTTCTGGCGGTTGGGGCCGGAGGCTACCGGGTTGGTGCAGATGATCCAGCAGGCCTTGATCTTGCCTGCGCTCATGTCTTCGAACAGGGCCACGGTGCCGCCGCCAGCGGCGCGCGGCAGGCTGTCGCGGGGGATGCGCCAGAGATCCTCGATGAACGCCCGGTCCGCCTCGACCAGCGCCGAACGCTGGCCGGGCAGGCCTGGTCCCATGTAGCCCATCTCGCGACCGCCCATGGCGTTCGGTTGCCCGGTCAGGGAAAACGGCCCGCTGCCTGGCCGGCAGATCGCGCCGGTGGCCAGGTGCAGGTTGCACAGGGCATTGGTGTTCCAGGTGCCGTGGGTACTCTGGTTCAGGCCCATGGTCCAGCAGCTCATCCACTCGGCGGCCTCGCCTATCCATTGCGCGGCCTGACGAATGTCCGCCTCGGGCAGGCCGGTGATGTGCGCGACCCTGGCTGGTGGATAGTCCTCGAGGAATTCGGGCATGGCGTCCCAGCCTTCGGTGAACGCCGCAATGAAGCCGGGATCGGTATGGCCGTTTTTCACCAGCAGGTGCAGCAAGCCATTGAGCAATGCCAGGTCGGTCCCAGGCAGGATCGGCAGGAACAGGTCGGCTTTGTCTGCGGTGGCGCTGCGCCGTGGGTCGACCACGATCAGCTTCGCTCCAGCCTTGACCCGATCCATCATGCGCAGGAACAGGATCGGGTGACAGTCGGCCATGTTGGCGCCGATGACGAAAAACAGGTCCGCACGATCGAAGTCCTGATACGAGCCCGGAGGTCCGTCGGAACCGAGGGAGAGCTTGTAGCCGCTGCCGGCGCTGGCCATGCACAGGCGGGAATTGGATTCTATGTTGTTGGTGCCGACGAAACCCTTGGCCAGCTTGTTGATCAGGTATTGGGCTTCCAGCGACATTTGCCCCGACACGTAGAACGACAATGCATCGGGGCCGTGGCGATCGAGTGTGTCGCGCAACCGGCTGGCCGTCTCGCTGATGGCCTTGTCCATGGCAATGCGCACCGGATCTCGCTGGCGTTCCTGGCGCAGGTAGGCATGTTCCATCCGCCCCGACTCGGCGATGGCCTGGCCACAGGTGGTGCCTTTGGTGCAGAGCCTGCCGGCGTTGGTCGGGTGGGCCTTGTCGCCGCTGACCTTGACGACCCGGTTGTTTTCCACCTGCATGACGATGCCGCAGCCCACACCACAATAGGGACATACACTGCGTACGGTTTTGCTTGCCATCCTCGCCCCTCGAATTTCTTGCCGGCCATTGCCGATGCCGGAAACAAAAAAGGCGCCATGCGGCCCACCGTCAGGAAAACGGGGGACACACGGCGCCTTTGTCGTATGCATGCAATCAGCGTTGACTGCAGGGTTGAGGTGTACCTAGCAAGTCACGCGCCAGAAATGCCTTTCAGGCCGTGATCGTTGCCGATACGTGGGCGGGCAAGGGGAGATCGTCGAGCGTCGGTGCAAATCAACGATGCATCCTGCACTTTTATAAAGCGCCACCCGCACCCGGATGCACCAGTGAGTGGCGGGGGCGGGACCGACGCCGTTAGCGCCGGTCCCGTCCGCTCTGTCACTTGCCCAGCGCCGGGGTGCGCGGCGGGATCAAGCGCTTCGAACCTGTGGCCTCGAACGCCGAAGCCAGGCGCAGCAGGCTCGAGTCGTCGTAGGCGCGACCGGCAAAGGTCAGCCCCACGGGCATGCCGATGTCCGGCATGACGCCCATTGGTACGGTGACCGTCGGAACCCCCAGATGGCGTATCGCGAGGTTGCCGTTGGCCACCCAGACGCCGTTGCTCCAGGCGATGTCCGCCGCTGCCGGGTCGACGTCGGCATTGGCCGGGCCGACGTCTGCGACGGTCGGGAAGAGCACCGCATCGAGGCCCAACCGATCCATCCACTGCTCAAGATCGATCTTGCGCGTCTGTTCAAGGCCGCGCAGGCCGTCCGGCACTGTTGGGATCTGGTCCCACGGCGTGATGCCACGCTCGGCCATGCGCACGTACTCGTCCATGCCGGCGGTAAGGTCGCCTTCGCGGTTGGGTAGGGTGCCCGGGTCATGGGGGAAAATCAGCGGCCCGTCGACATCCACCAGGCGGTTCAATTGCGGATCGCCGTTGGCCTGGAGGAAATCGTCGAACGCCCAGGCCGTCAGGTCCCACAATTCGTGATGGAGAAATTCCTTGGACACGATTCCGCGATTGAACACCGTCGGCGCCCCGGGACGATCGCCCTCGCAGTTGGAGACCAGGGGGAAATCCACTTCGACGACTTCGGCGCCAGCGGCTTGCAAGGCCTGGCGTGCCTGTTCCCACAGACCGATCACCGAAGGCCGGGTGTGGATGCGCTGCCCTGTCGGGCCGCCGATGCCAGGGGCCTCGCTGGTGCCGGCTTCAGGGTCGGCATTGATGTACATGCGCGGCACGCCCAGGCGTTTGCCAGCCAATGCCGCGGGGTTGGCGGCCAGGTCCTGGTAAGACGCGGGGCGCACCGAGGCGACTGATGGAATCGGTACCCAGGGTTGCAGGCGCCACAGGTCGCCGCGGGTGTCGGGGTCTTCGGCGACCACCACGTCGAGCACTTCGAGCAGGTCGGCCATGGTTCTGGCAAATGGCACGACCACGTCCATGGTCGGCGTCAGCGGCCAGTTACCGCGCACCGAGATCACCCCGCGCGAAGGCGTGTAGGCACACAAGCCATTGTTGGAGGCCGGGCCACGACCGCTCGACCAGGTTTCTTCCGCCAGGCCGAAGGCGGCAAAGCTGGCGGCGGTGGCCGTCCCGGCACCGTTAGACGAGCCCGAGGCGAAGGGGGCGGTGAGATAGTCGGCGTTGTACGGGCTTTCTGCGCGACCGTAGACGCCACGCTGCATGCCGCCGTTGGCCATCGGCGGCATATTGGTCTTGCCCAGGCAGATGGCGCCGGCGGCGCGCAGCCGTTCGATGGTAAAGGCATCGCGATAGGCGACCAGGTCCTTGAAGGCCGGACTGCCGGAGGCGGCGGTGAGCCCCTTGACCAGATAACTGTCCTTGGCCGTATAGGGAATGCCATCGAGCGGGCCCAGGGCCAGGCCCTTGGCGCGACGGGTATCACTGGCCTGTGCCTCTTGCAACGCATCGGGGTTGCGTACCACTACCGCGTTGAGCGCGGTGGGCGTCTGGGGCGTGTCGTAGGCATCGATCCTGGCGAGATAGGCCTGGACCAGCTCGACGGCGGTTGTCTGGCCGGATTCGAGCGCAGCGCGCAGTTGGGCAATGGAAACTTCGGTGACTTCGATCATGCGGTGACTGCCGACAGTGGGTGAGGGATGCGCTGGTGAGGCATCCGGGTACGCCCGTCATGTTAGCACCGCGTTCGCCGATGTCAGCTGCCGGCTTGAACGAGCAGGCGTTGGCTCGCCGGGCTGAAGCAGGTGCGCAAGCGCTCGATGACCTGGTCGATCGAAGGGCCCTCGATGGCCGGTGGTTGCGGGCTCTCGCCGAATTCGCGCCAGATGAACAGGGTCATTTCCGCGCCGTCGGTCAAGGTGTGCGCGCTGGCGCTGTCGCCGAAGTTTTCCAGCAGGCGGTAGCGCTCATCCTGCCAGAACAGGTCTTCGACCCAGGGGTACACCGGGATGTAGTGGAAATGGATGGGGAAACGCGGATCATGGCCGAACCGGCTGATGTAGAGCCACTTGGGCTGCAGCTCCGCTTGCAGTGTTTTCTGGACCTTGGCGAGCAGAACGCCCATCTCGGCCAGGGCCTGCTCGGGGAGGTCGGACAGTGAATTGACGTTGTACCGGGTGCCCAGGACCAGATAGCCGGGGAGCGCCGAAGACATATGGTGGTTGAGGATCCAGTGGGCGGTTTCATGGATGATGAAACGGGGTGCGATGTCCATGGGTCAATGTCCGTCGGCGAAACTGCCAATAGGGGCGGGTGGGTTGGCCTCGACTGATTCTAAATCCAGCAATGCTCCGTGCGATACGCTTTTTGCGCCGGGGCCATGGGCGCGGGCAATGTAGGGGCAAATCCTGCCGCCGACCACCAGACCTGGGTGTAGCAGGGTAACGCTTTGGTATGAAAGCTGGGGGTTCAGAGGTTCAGATCAATCACATGGGCGGCCTCGAACTGAGCGTTTTCATTGATGCCATTTTTGGCATAGCCCCGGGCGTTGCAAATGACCCGGGTGTTGCCGATCCGGTAGTCGAAGCTGCCGTGGGTATGGCCATGCAGCCAGAGTGCGGGCTGCCACTGCTTGATCCGCGCTTCGAGGTCTGACACGAAACTCGCGTTGATCGGCGAATCGGCGAACGCCGGGCTGATGCTCGAGCGGGTCGGTGCGAAATGCGAGATCACCACCGTGGGAATGCTGCGGTCGGCGGCAAAACACTCTTCGAGCCAGGCGACTGTCTGCAGGAAAATCAGCTGGGAAATGGCCGGGGTAAACAGGTCTGGAAAATCAGGCGCAACCTTGATGCGGCTGAAGTCGCGCATGAGTCTGGTGGCCATGTCGATACCCTGCGCCCGATCTTCTTCTCGATCAAACAGGCGGTAGTCGGACCACAGCGTACAGCCGAGGAACCGTACCCCGTCGTGAATGTGCGCCGTGCGTTCGAGCACGTGGATCGATGTGCCTTGGGACAAGCTGTGCAACTGCTCGTAGGTCGAGATCAGGTCGCTGCCGTAGAATTCGTGGTTGCCGGCCACGTACAGCACCGGTGTCGGGCATGCCCTGGCCCACTCGATGGCCGCGGCCGGCCGGGAGATGTCTCCGGCCAGGACCACGATGTCGGCTTCAACCGCCGGGAACGGCAGGGCCTCGACGGACAGATGGATATCGGAAAGCAGGGCGATGCGCATGGGGCGGTTCCTGGCCGTGAGTGTCTTTACTTGAGGGGATGACGTACCAGAATGGATTCGTCGATCTGGTCGATGGAGGTGACCCCCGTCAAGGTCATGGCCACGCGCATTTCCTTGGCGAAGATATCCAGCATGTTTTCCACCCCGCGTTGACCGTCAGCCGCCAGGGCATAGGCCATGGAGCGTCCCAGCAGTACCCCTTTGGCCCCCAGTGCCAACATGCGCACCACATCCAGCCCCGAGCGGATCCCCGAATCGACCAGCACCTTGAGGTCATTGCCGACCGCTTGCATGATCGGCGGCAGCGCTTGGGCCGTGGAGAGCACGCCATCCAGCTGCCGCCCGCCGTGGTTGGAGACAATAATGCCGTCCGCGCCAAAACTGATCGCATCCCTGGCGTCCTCGGGGTCGAGAATCCCCTTGATGATCATCGGGCCCTTCCAGAAGTCGCGAATCCACTCCAGGTCGCTCCAGCTGATCGACGGGTCGAAGTTGTTGGCCAGCCAGCCGATGTAATCTTCGAGGGTCACGGCCTTGCCCAGATACTTCGAGACATTGCCCAGGTCATGGGGGCGACCCATCAGGCCGACGTTGAAGGCCCAGTCGGGCCGGGTGATGGCCTGCAACATACGCCGCGACGATGCATAGGGACCGGACATGCCCGAATGGGTATCGCGATAGCGCGCGCCGGGCGTCGGCATATCGACCGTGAACACCAGGTTCTGCACGCCGGCAGCCTTGGCGCGCTCCAGCGCGTTTCTCATGAAGCCCCGGTCCTTGAGCACATACAGCTGAAACCAGATGGGCTGTCGGGTATTGGCGCGGACTTCTTCGATCGAGCACACCGACACGGTGGACAGGCACAGCGGGATGCCCTTGTTTTCGGCCGCCTTGACCGCCTGCACCTCGCCACGGCGGGCGAACATGCCGGTCAGGCCGACCGGCGCCAACACGATGGGCATGGACAGTCGCTGATCGAACAGGGTGGTCTCCAGGCTCAACGCTTCGACGTTCTTGAGGATGCGCTGGCGCAGGCTGACGTCCGCCAGATCGGCGCTGTTGGCCCTCAGCGTATGCTCGGCATAGGCTCCGCCATCGATGTAGTCGAACAAAAAACGCGGGAGCTTGCGACGGGCTGCTTCGCGATAGTCGGATGCGGACGAAATGATCATATTGCCAATGCCTTGAGCTGATGGGGGACGGTCATGCCTGTCGAGCCTGAGGGCAGATTAGCCCATGCCATCGCAACCCTGTTGAAAAGCCGTGCAAACCTTTGGTGGCTGCAACATGGACGAAACATAACGCGCCTATGATCCGCCTCAACCAAAACCGAGGGAGCGACCCATGAACCGGCCATCAAGAAGCATCCGCAAACTGCTCGACTCCGTGGCCTCCAACAACGAGGGCGCGGCGCTTGATGTGATGCGCGCCGCTGAACAGCTCAAGGACGAGGTGCTGCGCCAGCGCCTGCTCAACCTGATCCATCGGCTCAACCAGGACGCCATCGATTTGCGCATCGCCCGTGACGAGATCCAGGGTGGCGCTATCAAGCTTGCGTGACGAGCTTGCTTCAACCTGCGTGGGCCAGGTAGTAGGCGACCAGAGCATTGGCATGGCCATGACCGAGGCCGTGCTCGGTCTTGAGCCAGGCGACCATTTCCATGTGCTTCTTGTTGTTGAGGGTCTTGAGCAGGTCAAGCCAGTGGCTGACCGGCTGCCCGTACTTTTTTTCGATTGAAGGAAAGTACGAGGCGGGTCCTTTGGTTTTGGTATCTTCAGTCACGTTGCAAACTCCCTTTTTTGCCGGGTGATCTGGAGAGCCGGGAAATGTTCCCGACGCAGCATCGGTAACGTTTCTTTTTAGCCTGCACTGAATCCGCCGTCCACTACTGGTATCGCATCGCTGCGATGGCGGCCTAACAGGCGACCCATCTCCCACGGCCATACCCGATCAATTGTGGGAGCGAGCCTGCTCGCGAAGGCGGCCTGACAGCCGACCTGTTATTTGTTGACCGGGTACATATCCATTCCTTTGGTAACGGCCACCTAGGGTTCCGCTCTTACAGCGGGTTACTTGGAAAAGCGCCAAGTAACCAAGCGCTCTTGCCCCTGGCGTTCGGTGCCTCGCCTAGGCTCGGCATGCCCTCGCTCCGGTCCTGCTCCGTGGGCCCACTGCGCAGAACCTCCACTCGGCCTCTCGATGGGGCAAGAAAAGCCAAAGCCAAAGCGAGGCGGCCTACGAGCCGACCGGATTTCAGGCGAACGCATTCCCCTGTAGGAGCTGGCTTGCCAGCGAAGGCGGCCTGACACTCGACCAATCTCTCACGCTTGTACCCGACCCAGGCAACATCTGTAGGAAAAATACGAGGCTACATTGCCTTGCGCCGTTGCCTACAACTACGCCAGAATCCGCCGGCTTGTGCGCCTTGTACCTTGTCTTTATCGTTTTCGGGTCGCTGCCAATCAGTGACCGGATTTAGCGATCCGACAAGGTATAAGCGCAATAAGACACTTGTCTTAATCGCATGCGTTTTTATGCATGCGATTTTCGATATGGTGGCTGTGCACGGGAGACTCTCGGGTCTGCCGGGTCTTATACCTCTCGGTTCGCTAACCTGCGCACAGCTGCCACCCTTACTTGTTTAGCGACAGGTTGCGGTGGCTTCACAAGGTATAAACGGAGTTTCACCATGCCCAAACCCACCCCCAATCCCCCCGAATCCGCAACTTCCCGCGAGCTTCACCTCAAACCCGCCATCCTGAAATCCTCCGCCCCTCACAACCCCAGTACGATGTTCCTCATCGGCCCAAACATCGACACCGAAACACTCCTGGCCCACACCTGTGAATCCCTGGCATCCGCCAGCGTCATGGCCACCGATTTCGCGACATTCGTGGATGGACCACAGCGCAGCATGTTGCTGGGCATCCAACAGGTGATCATGCTCGCCGACCTCGCGGTAAATCGCGCGCTGGATAACCTCGATCCGCAGCGATAACCCCGTCACCTGTAGGGTACGGCTTCCGGTAAGGCCGGCCGGTAGGCCGCCTCGCTTTGGCTTTTGATATGGCTTTTGATTTGGCTTTTGATTTGGCTTTTGATTTTTCTTGCCCCATCGAGAGGCCGAGCCACAGCGAGGCACCGAACGCCAGGGGCAAGAGCGTTTGGTTACTTTGCGCTTTTCAAAGTGACCCGCTGTAAGAGCGGAACCCTAAGTGGCCGTTACCGCAGGAATGGATATGTACTCCGTCCGCTGTCACGCCGCCATCGCCAGCAAGCCGGCTCCTACAAATATGGGTCAAAGACCGTATGATGTTAGCTTCATCGTCGATAAGGAGATCGCCATGTCGCCGAACAAGGCGTGCCCCGTCATTCTCTCCAGCATTGCTGACCCGCGCATCCTTCTGTTCCGCCATCCCCTGGCAGGCGTGCAACTGGTCAAAGGCACAATCGAGCCAGGAGAAACACCCGCAGAAGCCGCTCTTCGTGAATTGAGCGAGGAGTCTGGAATAGACGACGCCTCGGTTGTCAGTGATCTGGGTTGCTGGAACGCCGAACATCTCGAGCAGGTATGGTCGTTTCAACTGTGCCACGCGCAGGCGCCGCTGCCGGAACAATGGACCTACCAAACACTCGATGACCATGGCCACGCCTTCAGCTTTTTCTGGGCCCCGCTTGATAAGTTGCCGATTGCCGATTGTCATCCGGTCTTCCGCCGGGCACTACGGCACCTGACAGCCACGCTTTCGGCCTGAAACACAGGAGTGTTGATGAATGAAGACATTCAAGATTCGCGAGCTGAAAAGCAACGACACCGAAGCGTTGCTCGCATTCGAAGTCCGCAACCGTGAATGGTTCGAATCCCATATCGATGCCCGCGATTCTTCTTTTTACTCATTGCAGGGCGTCGCCGAGCATATCCAAGGCTATCTATCCGGTTTCGCCGTCGGCGCCTGGCATCCGTTGGTAATCGAAGACGCCAGTGAAAGGATTGTCGGTCGAGCCAACCTCAAGAGCATCGACCCGGCGAAGGGTTGCGCCGAAGTTGGCTATCGGATCGATCGCGACGCTTGCGGCCGGGGCCTGGCGACACAGGCGCTCAGGCATCTGATCGAGCAGGCGCAGCACCGTTGGCAACTGACGCAACTGGTGGCTTACGTATTCAAGGAAAACGTGGGGTCGAGAAAAGTACTGGAGCGCTGCGGATTCGTTTGTGAACGATCCCCCGGTAACGAAGAAGCCGAATGCAGATTTGTCCTTGCAGTTACTCCAGGCACTGAATGCACGGTGATCGCCCAGGTGATAAACCCTGCAATGGCCGTCGTACAGGTCAAGACATGAGTGCAGATATCTTCATTCAAACTGACCGGCGACTTCTTTTCGTCCAACTCATGTCCCGTCAACCAGCGCAGTCACCACCTGTTTCTCTATTTCCTTCTCGTCCAGCCCTCGCCCGAAGTGCTTGAGGTAGCGACCCTGGCTGTCGAGTAAAAACAGGAGGGTAGAGTGGTCCATCATGTACTGGTCCGGTTTATCGCCGGTCGACACTTTCTTGTAATAGACGTGGTAGGCATCGGTGATGCGAGTGATCTCTTGCGCAGAGCCGGTCAAGCCGACGAAATCGCTGGCGAAGTATTTCACGTAGGCCTTGAGCTTCCCGGGGGTGTCACGCTCCGGGTCGATGGTGACGAAGACCGGCCGCACCTTGATGCCTTGCTGTTGTTGCAGTTGCCGGCTGATGCGGGCCATTTTCGCCAGGTCAGTGGGGCAGATGGCGGGGCAGGTCATGAAGCCGAAGTAGAGCAATACCGGTTCGCCGAAACTTCGCTCGTTGACCCGCTGGCCATTCTGGTTGGTCAGCTGGAAGGGCCCGCCAATGTCGCTGCGGGTGGCGGCGCCGGTAATGCCTGCCAGTGCCATCAACAGCAGTGCTGCTGCCGCGCGTAACCACCTCATCGATCAGTATCCTCCGGAATAAGTCAGCGCCAGCCCGACCAGTTCGGACATCTGGCCATCCTCTTTCTGGGTGCCGGCGGACAGCCCGAGCTTGATCTGCCCGGTGATGTTGTAGGTCAGGCTCAACTCGTTGAGGTAATCCTGACGATCCGCGCCCCCCGTCGATTGGCGATGCTTGTCAGTGCGGGTCGCGCCCAGGGCCCAGTCGCCGAAATCGAAGGTCAGCGAGGTGGTCAGGTAGCGGGTGTCATTGCCTTTGATGCCGTCTTCGTTGTCGACATCGGCGAACTCGACGAAGGGCACGATATCGAAGTAGCGCCCGGCCAGCGTCGGCTCCAGATCGGTACTCGGCGCATAGGCCCAGATGTAGCGGGCAGAAGCGATCTTGATGGTTTCATCGTCTTCGCCAGGTGGATCGGGCTGCGTCTGATCCTCGGCCTGTTTGTTGAACATGTAGCCCGCCTGCATTTCCAGATAAGGCACCGCTGGAATGGCGATCCAGTTCACCGTCACGGCGTAGGAATCGAGCTTGCCGGTGTTCGACGGGCCGCCGTCGCTGCGCTGCAGTTTCTCGCCATGGCGTAGGTACGGCCGGCCGAGGAACGAATTGTCTGCGGTATAGACACTCAGGTTCGGCTCGATCATGCCCAGTTGCTGATCGAAGAACCGATACGCCACGGTGCCGCCGAGCATGCCGTCGAGATCGTAGGTGGCGACGTAATCGTTAGTGTACAGACCCGGTGCCTGGTCCTGGGCACGACCGAATGGCACGTGGTACTTGCCGACCGAAAACGCCGAGTTGGCATTGTTCTGGTAGTAGTTGAGGTCGTTGATCACCAGGCCTACGTCTTCGAAAAAGCGCTTCTGCCCGGGCTCCGGTCCGTCGACGGGATTGATCTCGGTGGACAGCTGGATCTGCTGGTCATGGGTGAAGCGAAAGTAGAAGGTGCTGTTGATGTCCGGGTAGGCGTCCGTGCTGTTGCGATTGCCCCCCTGGGGCACGTCGGCATGCACATGGTCATACTGGAAGGTCGCGTCGTAATCCATGCCGACATTGGGGTACTGCCCGTCATCGGCCAGCGTCGCCTCGACGCCACACACCGATCCCAGCAACAACACAGCCAAGCGATAGTTGCTCATGGCGGCCCCCCCTTTACTTGATGAGCGGGCTGGACGCTTTCGTGCCCTGTCCGGTGTTGCGCAGGTAGGAGCACAACTGGTTGTTTTCACCGTACAGGCCGCCCAGGGGTTCGAGCTTGACCGCCTGCTCGTAGTCCTCGGGCTTGACCACCTGGATCGCCTGCATCATGCCGCCGTCCTCGTGCTCGAGGATGTGGCAGTGGTAGACGAACTTGCCGAGGATCACCGGGTCGCGAAACGGGATGCGCACGGTGATCGAGCCCGTGGCGGGGATGAACACGTTGTCCCGGTAGCCGCTGAATTGCACTGGTTTGCCATTGATCTCGGTGACCTGGAAATCCACCTGGTGAATATGAAACTGGTGCAGTTCCTGAGACGGATTGAACAGCCGCCACTCCTCGACGTCACCGAGCTTGACCGTGGTGTTGACCCGGTCCAGCTCGAAGCGCGTGCCATTGATTAGGAACGCATTGGGGTCGGTGTCCGAGTCCTGAAAGGCGAACTGGCGCGTCTTGTTCACCGCGATCTTGCTGAAGTCTTCGGCTGGCGGATAGGCGCTGGTGATCTGCCGGGTCGCGACCCGTTCGCCGCTGGAACGTAGCACGGCAAGCTTGGCCGCCGGGTAATCATCGCCCGCGGGGCCTGTGTTTCCGGAACCCGTTTCGACTTCGTAGGAACCGGCCGGCGGCCCGACCACCAACACACTGAAACGTGCCGACGGCCCGATCAGCACCTGGTCGGCGTCGACCCGGCGGGTCACGGTATTGCCGTCGCGGGACAACACCTGCATCGACTGGCCATTGATGCGGATGCGGAAGTACTGGTTGGCGGCAATGTTGATGAAATGCCAGAGCTGGGTCTCACCGGGCCTGATGTCAATGACAGGCACTTCCTGGCCGTTGATCGTGCGAATCGAAGGAGCGCTGGTGATGATATCGCTGGCCACTTTGCCGGTCAGGGTCTTCTGGAAGTTGCGCAGGACCAGCACCTGTTCCTTGATGCCCTTGAGCTCGGGAAACGGATCGAGCATGCCATCGACCAGGATCGGCCCGGCAATCCCGGCCGACACCTGGCGCTGTGAACCGCCGTGGAAATGGCTGTGATACCAATAGGCGCCAGGGCTATGTTCGAGCGGCAGCTTGACGTTGTACTCAGCGACCTGATGCGGCGGGGTCACGCGGAAAATGTTGTCCCCCTGGTCCAGGGGCGACACCTGCATGCCATGGAAATGCAGGTTGGTGATCTCGTCCATGCGGTTGTCCAGGCGGATCGCCATGGTGCCGCCGGGGCGCGTGCGAATCAGTGGCGAATCGTAATCGCCGTTGAACACCAAGGACACGTAACGTTCATTGCCCACATTGACCTGCTGCTCGGCCGCGGTCAGCGTGGCGTGGGTTACGCCGCGGGCATCGTAGGTGAATTCGGGGTTCTGTCGCAGAGCAGGGGACGCCGGTCCAGCGGAGTGCCAGGTCGCACAACCGCTCAATGCCAAAGCGACTGCGCTCGCGCAGAGTGCAAGGAAACGGACGCTGAAAGCTCTGGGCATGATCGCGACCTTCGGTGACTTGGCGAGGAACGACCCGGGCAATGCGTTAGGCCACGTCCGCTGTGGCCCTCAGTAGTATTTGCGAATCTTTCGCAGTGTAGAACAGGCCGGGTGACTCGCAAGTCTTTTGGATCCAGCGTTGTGCCCAGGCGATGAAGTGCGTGCCCGTCAGAGATCCTTTTACGCTTCTTTATCCAGATGCCGATCTTCCTTGTGATTTCCAATCCGTTGGTCTTTCTGCGCCGATGCAAGCCTCACCCTCTGGCCCGGTGCCGCAAGCGCGAGTATGAAATCAGCATGCTGGTCAGTTCCTGGGTCATTTGGGTGAAGGGCGACACTCGACGGCTGATCAGGCACACCTCACGGGACTCCAGGGGCTCGCCAATCTCGATGCAGACCAGCGCCGAGGAAAACAGCTTCGTGTCGGCAAGTATGCCGGGCTCGATGGTCAGGTAATCCGTCTCGCAGATGATTTGCAGGATTTCCAGGAGCGATTCGGTGGTGATCGCGATCTTCGGCGGTGGCAAGCCCTGGGCGCGGAACAACTCGAGCAGATGCTTCTCCGTGCTGCCTGCAACCCCGGCCGGGCGCACGCTGACCCACTGGCAATCGACCAGGTCGTGCACCGAGCGCGCATTCGCCAGGGGATGCCCCTTGCGCGCAATGACGCTGGCCTTGGATTGATAGAGCCGCTCGATGTGCAGGTCGATGTCGCAGACGTTGGGTGTAAGAGGGCACATCACGAAGTCGAGTCGGCCAGCGCGAATCATCTCGATCAGCGTCCTGGTCTTGCCACTGGCGACGTGCAGATGCACCTGGGGAAAGCGGCGGGTAAAACTGCTGAAGACCGGCATCAGGCACGCCGCCAGGGGCTCTGCGGTAACGCCCAATGCGATCTGGCCTTCGTGCTGGCCATTGCACTGTCGCACGTCTTGCACCGCGCGATCGCAATCGACGACGATCGAGCGCGCCCGGGTCAGCAAAACCTTGCCAGCCGGGGTCAGGCTGATGCCTTGATTGGAGCGTACCAGCAAGGTGGCGCCCAGTTCTCTTTCCAGGCTTTGAATCGACTCCGTCAACGTGCTTTGGGCAATGTCCAGTTCCCGTGCCGCCGAACGCAAGCTGCCCCTGTCGACCACTGAGCAGAAGGCTCGAAGCTGGACCAGTTTCATGCGGCACAGCTTCCAGTGATCCAGTTGTTACCGTTGTGGCCATGGCAAGCGTGATCGGTAGGACTAAACATTTTGTGGTGGTTACTCATGGCCAAATCTCAAGGGATAAATGACGTTAGCGATTAGATCGTACGCGATTAATACTCAAGCAAAGATGCGATGAAGTCAAAGCCAATGTGTTGATCTGGCGACCAGCGGAGGTGGACGGAAAAGGCGAAGGTGATCGTTTTTTCCGTTCTATTCGCACTGGGGGCGTCCCTATAAAATCAATCCTGTCAGTTAGATAGCTGACTTCGTTAAACCTGAATCTCAAAAAATCCATTAACAGCAGCCAGTCAAAAGTTGGCTCTGCGAATCACTTCGCGCCCAGGAATCTTGACGTTATGAGCAACACTCCAATAAAAACAGACATACACCCCTTCCATTTTTACGCCCCGGAAGCCGAACTCGCGGAGTTGCGCAGGCGTATTGCCGCCACCCGCTGGCCGGACCAGGAAACAGTCAATGACGCTTCCCAAGGCGTTCAACTGGCGACGATCCAGAAACTGGCCAGCCACTGGGCAACCCGCTATGACTGGCGAGCCATTGAATCGAAAATAAACGCCGTTCCAAACTTCATCACCCATATCGATGGCCTGGATATCCATTTCATCCATGTCCGCTCGAAACATGAAAACGCCTTGCCACTGCTGATGGCGCACGGATGGCCCGGCTCGGTGATCGAGTTAATGAAAGTCATCGGGCCACTTACCGACCCGACGGCCCACGGTGGCAGTGCCGACGATGCGTTCAGCCTGGTCATTCCATCGATGCCTGGTTACGGTTTTTCGCAGAAGCCTACCGAGGCGGGCTGGAATCCCGAGCGCATCGCCGATGCCTACATCGAGCTGATGCAGCGTCTGGGCTACACCCGGTATGGGGCTCAAGGCGGTGACTGGGGTTCGATTGTCGTCGACCTGATGGCTGTCAGGGCGCCAGCTGGATTGATCGGCATTCACTCGAACATGCCCGGGGTCATCCCGCCTGAACTCGATGCGGCGCTGTTTCGCGGCGAACCGGTACCCGCGGGTCTTTCCCAGGAGGAGACGCGTGCGGCGGATCAACTTGCCTTCACCTACAAGCACATCGGCTACGCGATCATGATGGGGGACAGGCCGCAGTCGCTGACAGGCCTTGCGGATTCACCCGTTGGCCTGGCGGCCTTCATGCTCGATCACGACCCCAAAAGCTACGACATGATCGCGCGCTCCATCGACGGGCAACCGGAGGGCCTTACACCTGATGACGTCCTCGACAACATCACGCTGTTCTGGCTGACCAACACGGCCATTTCCTCCGCCCGGTTGTACTGGGAAAACCGCTCGACCTTCTTCGCGGTCAAGGGCGTCAAGATCCCGGTGGCGGTCAGCGTGTTCCCCGATGAACTGTATGCGGCGCCGAAAAGCTGGTCGCAGCAGGCTTATCCCAAGCTCGTGCACTACAACGAAGTGCCAAAGGGCGGGCACTTTGCCGCGTGGGAGCAGCCGGCGCTATTCTCGCGGGAAGTGCGGGCCGGATTCAAGTCGATGAGGTAAGCGACGATCCTGTAGGAACTGCCGCAGGCTGCGATCTTTTGACCTTGATTTTTCTGGATCAAAAGCTTGTAGCCTCGTTTCGTTCGACAGCTTCTGCAGGGTAGGGGTCAGGTGTGTTCGAACAAGCGCATGCTGTCGCGCCCACCACGCTTGGACTGGTAGAGCGCCGCATCACATTGCTCGATCAATGCCGCCAGGCTGGCTGGCGGATGGTCGAACAGGTTGGCGCCGATGCTCAGGGTCACCGCTGCGGGGGTGGCGAATGTCTGTGCGGCAGCGTGCTGAAACTGCTCACGCAGCGCGCTGCCCAGCCCGACGATTTGCTCATTCGAGGCGTTGCGCAGCAGGATCACGAACTCGTCACCGCCCAGCCGCGGCGCCAGTGCACGGTCGGGCAGGACCGAACGAATCATGTCGCTCAGCGTGACCAGCAGTCGATCGCCCGCCGTATGGCCGTACAGGTCGTTGACCTGTTTGAAATTGTCGATATCGATCAACAGCAAGGCGCCGGGGCGCGCTGGCGAGATGTCTTCGAGCAGACGCGCTGCCCGTACTTCGAGGGCGCGGCGGTTGTACAGGGCGGTCAACGGATCGCGCGCGGCCAGCCGGGCGATGCGCTTTTCGCGCCTGTAGCGTTCGGTACCGGTCATGGACAAGGCAATCAGCATGATCGCCATCGTGCCCTCGACCAGTGAAATCTGAATGATCTCGCCACGAAAGGCGGCAAGATCGATCAGTGTGCCGGGAACGATCGCCGTTATCGACTTGGCCAGATAGAACAGCCCATGGACCAGCAGCACATAACGCAGTTGCACCGCGCCCACGCTCAACGACTTGCCATGGGGGCGCAGGAGGAAACTGGCCCTGAGGGTCACCACCGCGACCAGCAGCGAATTGGCCAGCAGCATGACCTTCGACCACGACGGCTCGTCCGGCAACAACAGCAAGGCCATCCAGACCACGAAGATCAGGTACCAGGCACGTGACAGGCGCGTTTGCGTGAAGCGCGCGACACCCAGCAGGAAACACCAGTGGGCCACCACCAGCAGGCCATTGGCGAACCAGATACCGACCAGCAAAAGGCCGATCCCGCGCAGCAAGGCGAGTGTCGACCCCAGGCTGATCGTTGCAAAACCCGCACTCCAGAACAGCAGCGAGGGCTCGCGAATGCTGCGCCATTCGATCGCCAGGTACAGCGCGGCGGCCGCTGCGAGGGCGATCGAGAGTGTCAACATCGTGGGAGGATCGAGCGCCATAACCTGTAAAACCTTTCTGATCTGCGGTGAAAGGCGTGATTGTAGATGTTTGAGCCGGTTTTTCGCAGATCCTGGCGCTTTGGAAAAAGGGGGCTGCCTGTCAGTGATTCAGCGGGCCTGCCAATCGCGCAGCCATTGCAAACCTTCGCTGGTGTTGCCGCGCGGCCGATACTCGCAACCCACCCAACCGCTGTAGCCCAGCTTATCGATCAGCTCGAACAGGTAGGGATAATTCAACTCGTTGTGCATGTCCGGTTCGTGGCGATCCGGCACTCCGGCGATCTGGATATGACCGATGCCGGCGAAATCCCGACGCAGCTTCGTCGCCACGTCACCCTCGACGATCTGGCAGTGGTAGATGTCGAACTGGACCTTGAGATTGGCCTTGCCCACGGCTTGGCAGATAGCCTGTGCCTGATGCTGGTGGTTGAGGAAAAAGCCCGGAATATCACGGGTATTGATCGGCTCCAGCAACACGGTGACGCCGACTTTGGCCGCTTCTGTTGCCGCGTGGCTGAGGTTTTCCAGGTAGGTCTCGTGGTGTCGGGCACGGTCTGCTTCGCACGCCAGCAGCCCGGCCATGACGTGGATACGGTCATTGCCCAGGATCGCGGCATATTCCAGGGCCTGGTCGAAGCCGGCGCGAAACTCCGCTTCACGGCCAGGCAAGGACACGGTGCCTTTTTCGCCTGCCGCCATATTGCCCGGTGGCGCGTTGAACAGGGCCTGGACCAGGCCATTGTCGTCCAGACGCTGTTTCAATTGTTGCGCGCTGTAGTCGTAGGGGAACATGTATTCCACCGCCTGGAAACCATCGGCGGCGGCCGCGGCGAAGCGGTCCAGAAATTCATGTTCCGGGTAGAGCATGCTGAGGTTGGCAGCGAAACGAGGCATGGAGACTCCTGAAAGCAAAAATACAAGCGTAAGGCAAAGGGGGTTACCACTGCACGCCAAAAACCTCATGCAGCTCATTCAATGCCGCCTGGTCGAGCGGGGCCGGTTTGGGGTTACTCATCAACCAGAGGCGCGCCGTTTCTTCCAGCTCCTCCAGGGCATAACTGGCCCTCGACACCGAGCTTTCCCAGACGACCGGCCCCAGCCGTTCGAGCATGACCCCGCGCACGCTGGTGGCCAGTTGCGCGACACGCTCGGCCACTTTAGGCGAGCCGGGACGTTCATAGTTGATCAACGGGATGTGCCCGACCTTCATCACCTGGTAGGGGGTCAGCGGCGGCAAGATGTCATCCTGCTGCCAGACCCCGGCCAGCGTCAGCGCCACCAGGTGCGTCGAGTGGGTGTGGACCACGCCGCCGACACTCGGGTTGCGATCATAGACCTGACGGTGCAGGGCCAGGGTCTTTGACGGTTTGTCACCGCTGACCCATTCCCCTGCCAGGTTGACCTTGGATATCGTCGCCGGGTCCAGGCGGCCCAGGCAAGCGTCCGTGGGCGTGATCAGCCAGCCATCGTCGAGGCGGGCGCTGATGTTGCCGGCACTGCCGACCGTGTAGCCGCGGCTGTACAACAGGCCGCCGACGTCACAGATTTCTTCGCGCAGGGCGTTTTCATTGGTCATGCTTGAACTCCCGCCAGGTGCTGGAGTGCCTTGGCGAAGAAGTCAGGGCCACCGAAGTTGCCGGACTTGAGCGCCAGGGCCATGGGTTCTCCGGGCGTGCTCACGCAGGCGGGCACCCCCGGGTCAATTTGCCCACCGATCTGCAACAGTTGGATATCCAGGGCTTGTACCACGGCCCCGGAGGTTTCCCCGCCGGCGACCACAAAGCGCCGCACGCCGGCCTGGTGCAGCCCGCTGGCTATCCTGCCGATGGCCTGCTCGACCAGGTGCCCCGCGCGTTCGCTGCCCAGTTCGCGTTGCACCGCCTTGACCTGCTCCGGCGCGCTGGTGGCGTAGATCAGTACCGTTTCGGTATGGTCACCGGCGAAGGCCAGTGCCTGCTCGATGACCGGCTCTCCCGCTGCCAATGCCAACGGGTCGATCCGAAAGGCCGGGCGACCTGCCTGCAGCCAGCTTGCCACTTGTCCATTGGTGGCTTGCGAAGCGCTGCCCGCGAGCACCACTTCGCTGCCTTCGACTGTCGGCACTTGAGCAGCGTCCAGGTCGCGCAGTTTACCGGCACGGCGGAAATTATCCGGCAAGCCCAGCGCCAGCCCCGAGCCCCCCGTCAGCAGTGCAAGGCCTGCGCAGGCTTCGCCCAGCAGGTGCAGGTCCGCATCGGACACGGCATCGGCGACCGCCAGGCGCACACCTTCGGCGCGCAGTTGGGTCATGCGGGCGCGGATGCTCTCGACGCCCTGGGTCAGGGTGTCATACCGCAGCAGGCCGACTTTGCCTTGGCTCTGCGATTGCAGCACCCGCACCAGATTCGCGTCAGTCATCGGTGTCAGCGGGTGATGCTGCATGCCCGACTCGTTGAGCAACTGGTCCTGGACGAACAAATGCCCGCGAAACACCGTGCGGCCGTTTTCCGGGAAAGCCGGGCAGGCGAGCGTGAAATCACTGTCCAGTGCCTCCAGCAGGGCTTCGCTGACCGGGCCGATGTTGCCGACGGCGGTCGAGTCGAACGTCGAGCAGTACTTGAAGAAAATCTGTTCGCAGCCACGCTCACGCAACCAGCGCAGGGCTTCGAGCGACTCCTTCACGGCATCGGCGGCGGGTAGGGTCCTGGATTTGAGGGCGATGACGATCGCGTCGGCATCGAGGTGCCCGGCGACCTCGGCAGCGGGTATGCCGATGCTTTGCACGGTGCGCATGCCGCCGCGCACCAGCATGTTGGCAAGGTCGGTGGCACCGGTGAAATCGTCAGCGATGCAGCCCAGCAGAGGGCGGGCAGGGGCATTCAACATGTCGAGCTCCTTCTTGGGGTTCATCCGGGCAGATATTCAGTCATGAACTGCTCGATCACGGCGCTGAAATCCTCATCCGCCGTGAACCCCAGGTCCCGGGAATAGGTGGCGCAGAAGGACCCGGGCCATGAACCGACGATGCGCTCGATCGCCGGATTGCGCTCCAGGCGAATCCGTGCGGCCACTTCCTCGCCGGCGATCTGGCGCAGGGCATCGATCATCCGTTCGACGGTAATCGACAGGCCTGGCATGTTGATCACCCGGCCCTCGGTCAATCGCTCGCTTGAGAGCTCATGACCATGGATCAGGTTTTCAATGGCCAGCGCTGGCGACATCAGCCAGAGCCGCGTATCGAGGGCCACCGGACACACGCTGGGCTGGCCGTTGAGTGGTTCGCGGATGATGCCGCTGGCGAAGCTCGAAGCGGCCAGGTTGGGTTTGCCCGGGCGCACAACGATGGTCGGCATGCGCAGGCTGCGGCCGTCGACGAAACCGCGTCGGCTGTAGTCGGCGAGCAGCAGGTCGTTCATGGCTTTCTGCGTGCCATAGGAACTCTGAGGAGCCCAGACCTGATCGTCGCGGACCTTTTCAGGCAGTTGCCCGCCGAACACCGCGACGGAGCTGGTCATCACCCATTTCGGGCAGGTGCCGAGCAGGCGAATGCGTTCGAGCATATCCTGGGTCGCGGTGAAGTTGATGCGCATGCCCAGTTCGAAGTCGGCCTCCGCCTGGCTGGAAACCACCGCAGCCAGATGGAAGATGCTGTCAGTGCTGGCATCGATCAGGCTGTCCAGCACTTCAGGGTCGGCGATATCGCCACACACCACGGTTACCCGCGGATCATCGATGCCCTGGAGTGCAACCATGTCGAAGGCGACGATTTGCCTGATGGGTTGGGACTGGCCGGCGCGGTCGGTGAGCGAACCACGCGACAGCAGGGCCTGGATCAGGCGGCGGCCAAGGAAGCCGGCGGCACCGGTCACGAGAATTTTCATGAGTTACTCCAAACGTCAACGGTTGACGAGTTTTCCGGGAATTCTGAAGACCAGCAGGGCACCGAGGAACAGCGCGCTTGCCATCACATACATGCCGATCGTGGTGCTGTGGGTGGTGTCTTTGAGGAAGCCCATCAGGTACGGCGAGACGAAGCCCGCCAGGTTGCCCCAGGAGTTGATCAGGGCAATGCCGGCAGCTGCTGCGGTACCGCCGAGGAACGCGGTCGGCAGGCTCCAGAACAGCGGCAGGGTGCTCATGGCGCCCATGGAGCCCAGGGTCAGGCCGATCATGGATACCGTGAAGTTGTCGCTCCAGGTGGCGGAGATGAACAGGCCGATACCGCCCAGCACCGCGGTCAGCGCCAGGTGCCAGCGACGCTCGCGCAACCGGTCGGCGCTGCGCGACACCAGGATCATGGTCATGGCCGCGGCGGCATAAGGGATGGCGGTGAGCATTCCTACCTGCAATACATCGCTGACGCCGGCCTGGCGAATCAGCGTCGGCAACCAGAAACCCACGGTGTAGAAGCCGGCGATCATGCAGAAGTAGATAGCTGTCAGCAGCCAGATACGCGGCTGCAGGAACACCTCTTTCAGGCTGTGGGTTTGATGGCCAGCGGTTTCGGCGTCGATGCGGGTCTGCAGCAGGTGTTTCTCTTCGCTGGTCAGCCAGCTCGCCTTGGAGATCCGGTCGCTGAGGCAGAAGATCACCAGGATGCCGACGGCGATCGAAGGCAGCCCTTCGAGAAAGAACAGCCATTGCCAGCCGGCAAACCCATGGTCACCGTTGAACGCACTCATGATCCAGCCGGACAGGGGCGCACCAATCAGCCCGGACAGCGGCACTGCCGTCGCGAACAGGGCGTACATCTTGCCGCGGCGATGGGTCGGGAACCAGTAGGACAGATAGAGGATGACACCCGGGTAGAACCCGGCTTCGGCGATCCCCAGCAGGAAGCGCATGATGTAGAAGGACATGGGCGTGCTGACCAGGGCCATGGCCGAGGAAATGATGCCCCAGGTGATCATGATGCGCGCGATCCACAACCGCGCGCCGACGCGATGCAGGATCAGGTTGCTGGGAATTTCCACGAGGAAGTAGGCAATGAAGAAAATCCCTGCGCCAAGACCATAGACGGCTTCGGAAAATTGCAGATCGTCGGACATCTGCAATTTGGCGAAACCCACGTTCACCCGGTCCAGATAGGCGACGAGGTAGCACAGCAACAACAGCGGCAGAATTCGCCATGCGACCTTGCGATACGCCAGGTCCTCGAAGCGATCGGCGGGCGCGATGGCACCGGTTTGAATCACTGATTCAGTCATGTGTTTCCCCCATCCTTATTTTTGTAGTGGGTGACGTTTGTTTTTATCGGATTAACATGAAGGTCGGTTTTTTATCATAATACGTCATACGAATTCAAGAAGCAGAAGTCAGGGAGGACGACGGGTCTAAAATGCAGTACCGTTCACCGATTTGAGCCCAGAGATGCCTATGCCCACTCCTGACAAAACTCCCTGTTCCGCCGAGGCGCTGGCCGTTCTGAAGGACTCCGCCAAGGGCACGCTGTCCGACCAGGTGACGGCGGCCCTGAAGGCCTATATCGCCAATGGCGAGGTGCTGCCAGGTGCCCGCCTGCCCACGGAGCCCGTGCTATCGGAGCGTTTCGGGGTCAGCAGGACGGTCATCCGCGAGGCGATTTCGCGACTGAAATCTGCCGGTCTGGTCGAGGTTCGCCAGGGCAGCGGCACTGTCGTCAGCGAAGGTGCGCACATCAAGGCGTTCACCATTGACCTGGATGTCAGTGGGTCTATCGAGGCCGTATTGCGGGTTACCGAGCTGCGCCGCGGTATCGAAGGGGAGGCGGCGGCACTGGCGGCACAGCGGCATTCGCCAGCGCAGCTGGAGGCTATCCACCAGGCGCTGAAGGCCATCGATGCCGCCGAGCAGGCGGGGCGCGATGGCGTCGAGGAAGACCTGGGGTTCCATCACTCGATTTCCAGGGCAACGGGCAATCCGCTGTACCCATCACTGCACGAATTCATCGCCCAGTACATCAAGGAAGCGATCCGCATCACCCGTTCCAACGAGGAGCGCCGCCGCGACCTGGCCAAGACGGTGCGGGTCGAACACTTTGCCGTGTACGCCGCCATCGCCGCACGCGACCCTGAAGGCGCGCGCCACGCTGCGCTCAACCATATCAATAACGCGGTCGAGCGGCTCAAGAGTGCCGATCCCGCGTTCTGGCAGAACCCGGGGGCGCGAACCTCGTAGCTCCGCGCGCGTTCACCGCGGACCTGTAGGAGCCCGGCTTGCCGGCGAAGGCGGCCTTGGATGTTGCGGTGGTCTTTTGGGCTTCTTCGCTGGCAAGCCAGCTCCTACAATGTTTTGTGTTGGGCGTGGAGGCGTGTTCGCCGCGGACCTGTAGGAGCCCGGCTTGCCGGCGATGGTGGCCTTGAATGTTGCGGTGGTCTTTAGGGCCTCTTCGCTGGCAAGCCAGCTCCTACAATGTTTTGTGTTGGGCGTGGAGGCGTGGGCACCGCGGACCTGTAGGAGCCGGCTTGCCGGCGATGGTGGCCTTGAATGTTGCGGTGATCTTTTGGGCCTCTTCGCTGGCAAGCCAGCTCCTACAATGTTTTGTGTGGGCGTGGAGGCGTGGGCACCGCGGACCTGTAGGAGCCCGGCTTGCCGGCGATGGTGGCCTTGAATGTTGCGGTGATCTTTTGGGCCTCTTCGCTGGCAAGCCAGCTCCTACAATGTTTTGTGTTGGGCTTGATGGCGTGGGCACCGCGGACCTGTAGGAGCCCGGCTTGCCGGCGAAGGCGGCCTTGAATGTTGCGGTGATCTTTTGGGCCTCTTCGCTGGCAAGCCAGCTCCTACAATGTTTTGTGTTGGGCGTGGAGCCTTGGCCGCAAGTCAGGACCTCACAACAGGCTCCACGACACCCCGACATACACCGCCATGCCTTCGCCCGGCGTCGAGCGCGCCGCGTCCTGACCTTTGTCGTCGTAGCCCGGCGTGACGGTGGCGGCGTAGTGCTTGTCGGTCAGGTTGCGCATGTCTACCCACGTCTGCCAGTCACCCTTGGGCGCGTTGTAGCCCAGTGTCGCGCCGAACAGCGCATAGGGATCGGCGTAGTAGCTATTGGCGTAATCGACCGCCACCTTGGACACCCATTGCGTGTTCAGCGCGGCGAAGAAACCCTGGGGCCAGTCGTAGCGCAGTTCGCCCTGGTAGTAGTGCATCGGCAGGCCCGGAAGGCGGTTGTCGCCGAAGCGTTCGTCGTCCTGGTAGTGGAAGTCGCTGAAGGTATAGCTCTGGCGCAGGCTCAATTCTGCGCCATCGTTGCCCGACCACAGGTTGCTCAGCAGGCTGGCTTCCACGCCCTGGTGCACGGTCGGACTGGCGTTGAGCTCGTAGGGTGTGGTGGCGTTGGCGTCCGGCAACACCGAGAGCAGTTCGTGGCGTACCTGGGCGTAATACCAGGCCAGGCTCCATTGGCCCATCGCGCTGTCGCCGCGACCGCCGAGTTCCAGGGTGGTCGCGGTCTGGTTCTGCAGCTCGATCGGATCGCGCTGGGTGCCGGTAGCCGGGCCGCTGTCTGCCGGGAAGCGAACGTTCGAGCTGTAGATCAGCGACCAGGGGTGCGGTGCCTCGACCGAGCGGCTGAGATTGCCGAAAAGTTGCAGGTCGGGGGTCAGTTGGTAGCGCAGGCCCAGGCGCGGAGCGTAGTCCCAGTCGCCCATACTGGTCTTGCCACCCCCTGGCGGGTAAGTCACCGCGCTTTCCCGGCGGGTGTAGATGGCCGCCAGGCCAGTGGTCAGCCACAGGTCGTCGGCGATCTCCAGGTCATTGCCCGCATGCAGGACGCTGTCCGAACCCTGGTAGGTGAAGTTGCGCATGGCGGTGCCCGGCGCATAACCGGCAGTGTTGCCGCTGGGGATGCGTACTTCCTCGCTGGCACCGGCATTGGGCAGGTGCCTGGTCACGCGCAGGCCCAGGGTGCTTTGGCTCTGCAGGCCCCAGAGGGTGTCGCGACGCTTGTAGTCGAACGTGCCGCTGACATCGGTGTACGCCACCTTCAGGCGATTGGGGCCCTCGCGCAGGTCCATGGGGTAGTCATGGTAGGCAAGGCCGGCCTGGATGCTTGAGTCGTCATCGATGTAGTAGGTGGTCTTGTTGCCGATAAAGGTGCTGCCCGGTTGTTCACGGCGATCGTCCCGCGCCACGTAGGCGGGGTTGGCCGCCCGCGGGTCGTGCTCGATGGAGTGCTTGGTCACCCGGCCGGCGAGGTCGTTGTCGGTCTGGCGGTGGCGCAGGTAGAAGCGCGTTTCCAGGTTCGGGTTGAAGCGATAACCGAAGTTGGCGATGACGCCCTGGCTGTCGCTGGCGGTGTGATCCTGATAGCCGTCGGCGCGGGCATCGGTCAGGGCCATGTAGTAGTCGAAGTCGCCCAGCACCTGCCCGGAACTGACTTGGCGCTGCTGATAACCGTGGCTGCCCGTCGCGTAGCGCACCTGAAGCTTGGGGGCGTTGTAGCCGGTGTGGCTGACGTAGTCGATGGCCCCGCCCAGGGCCAGGGCACCGCGGTCGAAACCGTTGGCGCCGCGCAGGACTTCGACGTGGTCAAGCCACAGCGGCTCCAGCAGTTCGTAGGGCGTGCCGCCGGGGCCGGTCAGCGGCAGGCCGTCGAGCATGGCGTACAGCCCCGAGGCGTGGGCGCCCGGCGCCCGGTTGATCCCCGAACCGCGGATCGAGATCTTCACCCCTTCGTTGCCCGCCGACTGGGCATAGACCCCCGGCTGATAGGCCAGCACATCCTGATTGCTCGCCACCCGGCCCTGCAGGGGGCGGCGCATGTCGACCAGGTTGGTGCCGCCGGGCACCTGCTCGAGCCGGGCCTTGGCCTCCTCGATGCCCTGGTCTTCGTCGCTCTGGTCCTCGGCCCCGATCAGCACTTGTCCCAACTCAAGGCCCTGGGCCTCGGCCAGCGCCGGACAGACGAGGGCCAGGCCGAGCAATGCGGCGGACAGGGAATGGGGCGAGGGCATTGAGAAACTCCAGACGGGGGAACGGGCAGTGAAGTCATGCGACGCATGAAGGAACGAAGGGAGCACATGGCGATTTTGTTTTATTGCCAGGGACAGGGTCATCGGCAGGGGCGAGCCTGCCGTGAATGGCGACCGCCGATGTCGAGGAAGGGGCTTTTGCGCGGATGCACCTGACTACTGCAGGAGCTGGCTTGCCAGCGCTGGGGCCTGAAAGAGCAGCGCAAGTCTCAAGGCCGCCTTCGCTGCGATGCGGCGGCCCGACAAGTCAACTCCTCCAGGACTTCAGCGTTTATTCAACGCCGCTTCAGCCGCCGCAATTTCGGCCTGGCGCTTGACGATCATGTCGCCCACCGGCGGGCCCTGGAAGCGGCGCGCTTCGAAGCCGAACCAGACGATGGCCGTCAACACCAGGAAGCCGATGGTGATGTACAACGCCCAGTCGTTCGGTGGCTGGATGCCGATGACGAAGATGATCACCATCGACAGGACCGAGAGCAGGGCAAACACCGTGTACCAGAAGCGCCCGATGTTCCACGGCCCCATGGTCGGCCACCTCGAGGTCCCGTAGGCGAACAGGCCCAGCACGATGGGAATGATGAAGGAGAAGAACAGGAAGATCACCGTGCAGGAGACCACGATGGTGTAGACCGGTGTCTCACCGACCGAGATCACCGATGAGCCCCAGTCGAACAGCACGGCGAGGGTAGCGCCGGTCCAGATTGCCGCCACCGGGCTGCGAAAGGTCGGCGAGACCGAGGACAGGGCTTTCGAGCAGGGCAGGCCGCCGTCACGGGAAAACGCGAAGATCATGCGCGAAACCGAGGTGACAGTGGCCAACCCGCAGAGCACCTGGGAGATGAAAATCGCCACGTACAGCGCGTCCTTGAGCAGCGGATTGACCTGGGTGTTCATCGCCCAGAAGAACACGTTCCAGCCTTGCTTGGCCGCCTCGTCCATGCTCGGCAGCATCAGCACGAAGGCGCTGAGCATCACCCAGCCGAACAGCAGCGACCAGACCACCGACATGACCATGCCCCGAGGCACCGACATGGCGGCATTGCGGGTTTCCTCGGAGGTGTGCGCGGAAGCGTCATAACCGGTGATGGTGTAGATCGGCAGCAGCAGGCCGAGCATGAAGATCCAGCCGTTGGACACCTGTGGCCAGACGCTGCCGCCGGCTTCGCCGGAATAGTTGCCGAAGGTCACCAGCCGGGAGAACTCGAAACTGGGGGCCGAGATCAGGCAGACAATGGTCAGCGCCAGTGCGGTGGCGAAAATCAGGTAGCCGGAAAAGTCCGTCAGCCTGGCGGTCAGGCCGATGCCCAGGTGATTACACAAAGCCTGGAGCCCGGTGAGGATGGCCAGGAAAATCACCCGGGTCGTGGTGGTGTCCTCCATGCCCAGTGCCGGGCCGAAGGCACCGAAGAAAAAGTAGTAGGTGCCGACGTTGATCGCACCGAGCACCGTGACCAGCCCCAGCAGGTTGAACCAGGCCGTGAGCCAGCCAGTGAAGCGGTTGCCAAGGATCGAGCCCCAGTGATACAGGCCGCCTGCGGTGGGGTAGGCCGAGGAAATCTGCGCCATGGCCAGGGCGAACACCCCGGAAATCAGGCAACCGATCGGCCAGCCGATGCCGATCGAGGCGCCGCCCGCACCCGAGGTGCCCTGGGCCAGTGAGTTGATGCCGCCGGAGAGGATGCAGATGATCGAAAAGGAAATCGCGAAGTTGGAGAAAACCCCCATTCGTCGCGACAACTGCTGGGCATAGCCCATGCTGTGCAGCACCTTGACGTCATCGTCGTGCGGCGCGTCGGTGCCGGGCTGGCTTGCTGGGTTCATCGTTGTGTGCCCCTTCAGGTTTGATACGCAGCCATCCGGGGTTCCGGATGGGTTGGTTTTCAACCCCTTGTCGTACTGCTCCTGTTTACAACCGCTAACCTGTTGCTGTTTCGATCATGGACCCTCGATCGAGTCAGAGACGGCCATGGAAAGCCGCCTGGAAAATTTCCGTCACGCCGGCCTTTGTCAACGGCAACGGATTGCCGCCGGCACTGGGGTCAACTATTGCCATGTCCGCGATCAGGTCAGCCCGTTGATCATCCACGCCCAGTTCGAACAGCGTATGGGGCACGGCGATGTCCTTGCGCAATTTGAGGACGAAGGCCAGGAAGCTGTCGAAGCCCGGGGAGGGCAGGTGCAGGTACGCGGCCAGGCGTGTGATGCGTTCCTCGATGGCCGGGCGATTGAATTTGAGCACATAGGGCATCAGGGTGGCGTTGGTCATGCCGTGGTGGGTGTCGTACAGCGCGCCGATCGGATGCGCGAGGGCGTGCATCCCGCCCAGGCCTTTCTGGAAAGCAGTGGCGCCCATCGCCGCCGCCGCCAGCATCTGCCCGCGGGCATCGAGGTCCGAAGGGGTGTGCACGGCGCGCACCAGGGCATTGCTCACCAGGCGCATGCCTTCGACCGCGATGCCATCGGCCATGGGGTGGAAACCCGGGGCGCAGTAGGACTCCAGGCAGTGCGCCAAGGCGTCCATGCCCGTGCCGGCGGTGACTTTGGCCGGCATGCCGACGGTCAGGGCCGGGTCGCTGATGACCACCCGTGGCATCATTTTCGGATGGAAGATGATGCGTTTAGTGTGGGTGCGATCATCGATGATCACCGCCGCACGGCCCACTTCAGAGCCCGTACCCGCGGTGGTCGGTACTGCAATGACCGGGGCGATGCGGCTTTCATCGGCGCGGGTCCAGTAGTCGCCGATGTCTTCGAAATCCCAGACCGGCCGGGTCTGGCCACTCATGAAGGCGATGAGCTTGCCCATGTCCAGGCCACTGCCACCGCCAAAGGCCACCACACCATCGTGGTTGCCTGCGCGCCAGGCTTCGAGCCCGCCGGCCAGGTTGGCTTCGACCGGATTGGGCTTGAGGTCGCAGAACAGCGCAGCGCCCAGCCCGGCATCGCGCAGAGCGTCGAGCGCAGCCGTGGTGATCGACGCGCGTCCCAGGCCACTGTCAGTGACCAGCAGCGGGCGCTGGATCCCCTGGCTACAACAGGTCTCGGCCAGTTCCGCGATGCGGCCGACACCGAAGCGGATGCTCGTAGGGTAGTTCCAGTTTCCAGTCAGGCTCATGGTTCAGGTCTCGTGGCGCAGATGGAAGGATTTGGCGCGGGTGAGGTGTTCATAACCCATGGATGACAGGGTGACGCCGCGTCCACTGTTTTTCACCCCGGTCCAGGCCAGGGCCGGGGCCAGGTAATCGCAGCGATTCATGAACAGGGTGCCGGTGTCGATCTCGTCGCCCAGGCGTTCGGCGGCGGCCAGGTCGCGGGTCCAGATTGAAGCGCTGAGGCCGAATTCGCTGTCGTTCATCAAGGCGATGGCTTGCTCGTCGCTGTCCACCGGCATGATGCCGACCACCGGGCCGAAGCTTTCATCGCGCATGACCGACATTTGATGATTGACGTCGACCAACACTTGCGGGGCGAGGTAGGCGCTGCCCGGCACGTCGGCGGCAAACGCCCGCGGGTCGATCAGTGCCTTCGCGCCCAAGGCCTGCGCATCGGCAATCTGCCCGCGGACGAAATCCGCCGCCCCCGGACTCACCAGCGGTCCGAGGGTAGTGGCTTCGTCCAGCGGGTTGCCCAGCACGTATTGACGGGTCAAATCGGCGAAGCGTTCGACAAACGCCGGGTAGATGTTCTGGTCGACGTAGATACGTTCCACGGCGCAGCAGCTCTGCCCGCCATTGAAGAAACTGCCGTCCACCAGGTTTTCCACGGCATGTTCGAGGTCGGCGTCGGCCCGCACGTAGGCCGGGTCTTTGCCGCCGAGCTCCAGGCCGACCCGCAGGAAACCCTCGACCGCAGCGCGTTGCATTTCCATGCCGGCTGCCACCGAGCCGGTAAAGTTCACCTGTTGCACCTGTCTGGAGCCGATGACCACGCCGGTATGGATGTGACTGAGCAGCAGGTTCTGGAACAACCCTTCTGGCAGGTTGGCGCGGCGCATGGCTTCGGCAAATCGCTCGCCCACCAGCAGCGTTTGCGAAGCGTGCTTGAGGATCACGCTGTTGCCGGCCATCAGTGCCGGAATGATCGTATTGACCGCTGTCAGGTAGGGGTAATTCCACGGAGCGACCACCAGCACGGTGCCCATTGGCTCACGCTTGATGTACCGGCGAAAGCCCGCGACGGGTTCGACTTCGAGCGCCGCCAGGGCTTGCGGCGCAATGGTGATCATGTACCGGGCTCGCTCTTCGAAGCCGCGCAGTTCGCCGGCGCCATAGCGCACCGGACGGCCCATTTGCCAGGCCAGTTCGGGGACGATCTCATCCTTCATGGCCAGCATCGCGTCCACCGCGGCGCTGCAAAAAGCTGCGCGTTCGCTCAATGGCCGGCGCTTCCATTGCGCCTGGGCGCAGGTGGCCGCCGCCAGTGCCTGCTCGATCTGTACGATATCGGCGTACTGACGCTCGGCGAAGACCCGGCCATCGACCGGCGAGATGAGTTGAACAGTGTTGGTCATGATGCTCTCAGTAGCGCTCGAAGCCGCGCTGCAGTTCCCAGTCGGTGATGCGCCGGTCGTACTCTTTCTGTTCCCATTCGGCGGTGTGCACGTAATGGTCGATCACCTCGTCGCCGAAGGCCTCGCGCAACATGCTGGACTCCTGCAGTGCGGCACAGGCCTCACGCAAAGTCTTGGAGACCTCAGGCAGATGCTCGTCAACGTAGGCATCGCCCTCGAAGGGCGCAGCGAGCTCAAGTTTTTCATCGATGCCCGCCAGCCCGGCGGCGATCAGGGCGGCGAAGGCCAGGTAAGGGTTCAGATCGGCGCCGCCGATGCGGCATTCGATGCGGATCGATTTGCTGGCCTCGGCGCACAGGCGAAAGCCGGCGGTGCGATTGTCCCGGCTCCACACCGCTCGGGTAGGGGCAAAGGTGCCGGCCTGAAAACGCTTGTAGGAATTGATATAGGGCGCAAGGAAACAGGTGATGTCGTTGGCGTACTTGAGCTGCCCGGCCACCCACGAACGCATCAGTTTGGACATGCCGAACTCGGCCTTGGCGTCGAAGAACAACGGCTTTTTGGCGTTCTTGTCCCACAGCGAATTGTGGATGTGGCTGCTGGAACCGGCGGCGTCATAGCGCCACTTGGCCATGAAGGTGATCGCCTTGCCCTGGAGTTGAGCGATCTCCTTGCAAGCGTGCTTGATGATGACGTGATGGTCGGCCATGGTCATGGCATCGGCGTAACGGATATTGATTTCTTCCTGGCCCGGGCCCCATTCGCCCTTGGAATTTTCCACCGGGATGCCGCTGGCCTGGAGGTGCTTGCGGATCGCCCGCAGCACCGGCTCTTCGCGGGTGGTCTGCAGGATGTTGTAATCCTCGATGTAGTGCCCGGCGGTTTTTGGCTTGAGGTAGTTGCGCTTGTGGATGGCCTCGTAGCTCTCGTCGAACAGGTAGAACTCCAGTTCCGAGGCGAACATGCCGGTGTAGCCGCGTTCACGCAGGCGCTCGACCTGTTTTTTCAGGATCGCCCGCGGGCTGTGGGGCAAGTCCTGGCGATGGTGATGGTCCAGCACATCGCACAGCACCAGCGCCGTGCACTCGAGCCAGGGCACCTTGCGCAAGGTGCGCATGTCGGGCTTGAGCACGAAGTCGCCGTAACCTTTGCTCCAGCTGGCAGCGGCGTAACCCGGCACCGGCTCCATGTCGATGTCGTCGGCCAGCAGGTAATTGCAGCAGTGGGTTTCTTCATGGCCGCTGTCGATGAAAAACTCGACCTGGAAGCGTTTGCCCACCAGGCGGCCCTGCATGTCGACCATGCACACCAGAACGGTATCGATTTCGCCTGAGGCGGCAGCACGCTTGAGTTGGTCAAAACTGAGTAACGGCTCGGTCATCACGGCAATCCTGCGCAAATTGTCTGGGCCTGTCTGAGATAGCTGTTGCAGACGCTCTCCAGAAAAACCAACAACTGCCGCCGCGAGCATCAAGGGCAATAAGCTGACGTAAGCTTAGCCTACTGTCGCTTTTCGCAAGTTTTTGCTGTGAAGGCTTTGTTAGCCTCTACAGTCGTTGAGTGGCTACTTTCAAACCCTTGGAGAGGAGGGCAGACATGCAACGATTTACGGGTGGATGCCTGTGCGGCGATGTCCGGCTTGTGGCGGTGGGGCAACCGTACCGGGTCGGTCTTTGTCACTGCCTCGATTGTCGCAAGCACCATGGGGCGCTCTTTCACGCTTCGGCGATATTCCCTGAGGACGCGGTGACGATCGAGGGCGAAACCCGGGACTATGCCGGGCGCCATTTCTGTCCTCGCTGTGGCTCGTCGGTGTTTGCCCGCAGCAATGACGAGGTCGAAGTGAACCTGGGTTCATTCGATGCGCCTGACCAGTTCACGCCTACCTACGAAAGCTGGACGGTGCGGCGTGAGGCCTGGTTGCCGGCGTTTGCGCTCGCTCGGCACTATGAGCGTGATCGAGAAGGCAACGGTCGTCTGTAGGAGCTGGCTTGCCAGCGAAAGCGGCGTATCAATCACCCGTGATGTTGGATGTGCCGGCCTCATCGCTGGCAAGCCAGCTCCTACAGGTGCCTGCAGCGCATACAAAAGCTGTGTATGGCACAAATCCCCCGTAGGAGCTGGCTTGCCAGCGAAAGCGGCGTACCAGTCACCCGTGATTTTGAGAGGTGTCCGTTAGGCGCTATCTCCTGGCTTTTTAGCGTTAGCCGGCAATTTGGGGGCGCGCTAGAGTGGTCGCAACGTTCCCGGCCGCCTGGATGCCCCTGATGACCCGCCCCCGTTTCTTGCCCGACAACTTCACCCTGACCCTGGTCGGCGTGGTCCTGCTCGCCAGCCTGTTGCCCGCCAGTGGCCAGGTGGCCGTGGGCTTTGGCTGGTTGACCAACGGCGCCATTGCGCTGCTGTTTTTCCTCCACGGGGCAAAGCTCTCCCGGGAATCGATCATTGCCGGTGCCGGTCACTGGCGCCTGCACTTGCTGGTGTTCGGCCTGACCTTCGTCCTGTTCCCGCTGCTCGGCCTGGCGCTCAAGCCATTGCTGTCACCGCTGATCGGCGCCGACCTGTACATGGGCATGCTTTACCTCTGCGCGCTGCCGGCCACGGTGCAGTCGGCGATCGCCTTTACCTCCCTGGCACGAGGCAACATCCCGGCGGCGATTTGCAGCGCGGCAGCGTCCAGTCTGTTCGGGATCTTTCTCACGCCCTTGCTGGTGACCTTGCTGTTGGACGTGCACGGCGAGGGTGGCTCGACCCTGGACGCGATCCTGAAGATCAGCCTGCAGTTGTTGCTGCCGTTCATTGCCGGGCAGATCGCTCGCCGCTGGATCGGCGCCTGGGTGGCGCGCAACAAGAACTGGCTGAAATTTGTCGATCAGGGCTCGATCCTGCTGGTGGTGTACGGTGCTTTCAGCGAAGCGGTGATCGAAGGCATCTGGCACCAGATCCCGTTGCGTGACCTGGCCGGGCTGGTGGTCGCCTGCTGCGTGGTGCTGGGGCTGGTGTTGGTGGCCTCCACGGTGCTGGGCAAGGCCCTGGGTTTCAACCAGCAAGACCGCATCACCATTCTTTTCTGTGGCTCGAAAAAAAGCCTGGCCACGGGCGTGCCGATGGCTCAGGTGCTGTTCGCCGGCAGCACCATTGGCGTGTTGATCCTGCCGCTGATGCTGTTCCACCAGATCCAGCTGATGGTCTGCGCAGTGCTTGCCCAGCGCTTCGCCAATCGCCCTGAATCGGTGCCCGAACTGATGGGACAGGTCGATCCTTGATGGTAAGTCGCTGTTTTAAAATAAAATAATTGGGCGAGGGGGTTCCCAGGCGGCAAGAATGTTGGTAAATTGCCGCCCATTCCTGCTGAGGGCCTTCCCCGGCTCTCCAGGCAGTAGCTACAGGGGCGTCGCCAAGCGGTAAGGCAGCAGGTTTTGATCCTGCCATGCGTTGGTTCGAATCCAGCCGCCCCTGCCATATTTCTGATAACCCCCACTCACGCACTGCGCGAGTGGGGGTTATTGCATTCTGTACATCCCCCCTCGCAACAAAATATCTTCCAACGGCACAAAGTCTCGGTTGCAGGCTCATTCGCTTGATTCCGTTTGCCCGTGATGGCGAGTGGATATCTGCAAGAAGCCGATTATGCTCAATGAAACCTTGCAGCGATGCGAGGCCGTCAGCCTGTGTGCATGCTTTGCGCAATCCGTAATCCGATGACATCAGCCCCAGGGCCAGGGTGCGGCAACAAGAAGATAGTGGGGTACTCCGGCCTATAACAAGAGAAAGACGGAGACGACTCATGGCCGCAATCGACAACACCACCGCGGGTAACGCGCCCCAGCACGGGATCACCAAGGAGGAGCGCAAGGTCATCTTCGCCTCGTCCTTGGGCACCGTGTTCGAATGGTACGACTTCTACCTCTACGGCTCCCTCGCCGCGATCATTGCCAAGCACTTCTTCGCCGGCGTCAACGAGACCACGTCCTTCATCTTTGCCTTGCTCGCGTTCGCTGCAGGCTTCGCCGTGCGCCCCTTCGGCGCCATCGTGTTCGGCCGACTGGGCGACATGATCGGGCGCAAGCACACCTTCCTGATCACCATCGTAATCATGGGTGTCTCCACGGCCATCGTTGGTTTCCTGCCCGGTTACGCGACCATTGGCGTGGCCGCCCCGATCATCCTGATTACCCTGCGCCTGTTGCAAGGCCTGGCCCTGGGTGGCGAGTACGGCGGGGCGGCGACCTACGTGGCCGAACACGCACCCAAGGGCAAGCGCGGCTACTTCACCTCGTGGATCCAGACCACCGCCACCCTCGGCCTGTTCCTTTCGCTGCTGGTGATCCTTGCCTGCCGCACCGTGCTTGGCACCGAGGCGTTCGAAGCCTGGGGCTGGCGGATTCCCTTCCTGCTGTCGATCCTGCTGCTGATCGTCTCCGTCTACATCCGCCTGCAACTCAGCGAATCGCCGGTGTTCGTGAAGATGAAGGCCGAGGGCAAGGCCTCCAAGGCGCCGCTGACCGAATCCTTCGCCCGTTGGGAAAACCTCAAGATCGTGATCATGGCGCTGCTCGGCGGTACCGCCGGCCAGGCCGTCGTCTGGTACACCGGGCAGTTCTACGCGTTGTTCTTCCTGCTGCAGACCCTCAAGATCGACGCGCAGACCGCCAACCTGCTGATTGCCGGTTCGCTGCTGATCGGTACGCCGTTCTTCGTCATCTTCGGCAGCCTGTCCGACCGCATCGGGCGCAAGGGCATCATCATGGCCGGTTGCATCCTCGCGGCGCTGACCTACTTCCCGATCTTCAATGCGTTGACCCAGTACGGTAACCCCGACGTGTTCATCGCACAGGAGAAGAACCCGGTCACGGTGATCGCCGATCCCGACCAGTGTTCGTTTCAGTTCGACCCGGTGGGCAAGGCCAAATTCACCAGCTCCTGCGACCTGGCCAAGACCGTGTTGGCCAAACGGGCCATCCCCTACAAGAACGAGAAGGCCGAGCCGGGAACTGTCGCGCAGGTTCGTATCGGCGACAAAGTGATCCCCAGCTTCGAAGGCACCGGCATGCCGGCCGCCGACTTCAAGACCCGCAACGACGCCTTCATCGCAACCCTGGGCACCGCCCTCAAGGACGCCGGCTACCCCGAGAAAGCCGACCCGGCCAAGACCAACTACCCGATGGTGCTGCTGCTCCTGACCATCCTGGTGATCTACGTGACCATGGTCTACGGCCCGATCGCCGCCTGGCTGGTGGAACTCTTCCCGGCGCGCATCCGCTACACCTCGATGTCACTGCCATACCACATCGGCAACGGTTGGTTCGGCGGATTCCTGCCAACAGTGGCTTTCGCCATGGTCGCGGCCACGGGCGATATCTACTATGGGCTGTGGTACCCGATCGTGATCGCGGTGATGACGGCGATCCTGGGTACGTTCTTCCTGCCGGAGACGAAGGATCGGGAGATTCATCACACTTGAAATCTGTTGGAGCCAGCGGTGCGGCTGTCCGCTGCCCGCTCGCTCCTTCAGCTAAGGCGTAGGAAATCGCCTTCTGATATTCACTCTGTAGATACCGTCTTGAACCTCACCGGGCAAGCGCAAGTTTCGGGTCATAGGGTTGGCCCGACTTGAGCACGCCGTAAACGAAGTGCAGCAGCTTGCGCATCGCCGCACAGATGATCTGCTTGGGGGCCTTGCCGTTGGCCTTCAGGCGGTCTTTCATAGCTTTGATCGCCTCATTATGCTGCTCCTTTTTAGTTGCCGGAATTGGCGGTGTTGTTTCTAAGGTGTGAGTCGTGCGTGTTACCAGTTGCACCCTGCCCATCAGGAAATACTCAGGCTTCTCCGAACAGTATCCATTTGATATTTTCCTCTTCGACGATCACTCGGTCGGCGAGCAAGAAGCGGCTGTGGCGCCTTTGGATTCTTAGTGTTGACAGGATTTCGCCCTTCTCGAAACGGCGAATTTGTGCACCTTCGAGGCGCGAGAAAAACTGGCTACCTATATCTGCTTTCCAGTAGCCAGACTGCGGGCAGGCTTAGCCGCTGTTGCAGGTCGGCCTGGGGGAAGTAGCCTGGATGAAGCCGGGAGAATCCGGCAGCGGTCGGCCGGTGGCGGGATCGAGGGCTTTGCCCTTGGCCAAACTAAGAATCAGCGCTTCACTGGGTTTTTCTGGTGGGATGTTTGCCAGGCGTTCTTCCAGCCATTGCAGCTTGCCTTCCCAGGCGGGCAACTCGGCGGGTGGCAGCGGGACGATCTCGTTGATCTCGGGGACTTTGGGATTGGCGTAGGAGTAGTCCGAGAGGATTTTCCAGATTTTTTTGTAGCGATCGGCGCGTTCGAGGTCTTCTTGTTGGCACAGGTAGTACAACCGATCATTCGGCTCCGGACCACGGAAGCCCTCGGTCAAAAAAGAAGCCGAAGTACTATCACCGGCAGCTGCCCCAAGTTGGAATGCTTCGAGTGCCTCTTGAAAATGCCCATCTATCGACAAATCAACACCGAGTGCTCTTGCAGCTTTACCGTTTCCTTGCGCCCCAGCACAACGGCGCATTAGCCGGGCAACGTCCGGGGCAATGTTGATCGGCGCTAACTTGTCGGCGATATATGTCTGGCCTTGTGCATTCCCTTGATCGGCGGACTTGCGGTAGTAACGCAACGCCATTTCGTGATCCTGCTGCAACCCGGCCGAACCATGCTGCAGAAAAATGCCGACAAAGTAATATCCCGCTGCCACGCCCGCGTCGATCAGTTGCTCACTCATGCGCAAATGCTCTTCACCACGGAGTTTGAAGAAACCGCGCATCGCACCGTTCTGTAGATTGATATTGGCCTTGTAGTGTCCGTTCTCACTGGCGATGCGGTATAGACGTTCGATCTCTCCATCAACAGTCTTGTCCTGCTTGAGTTGGTTATTCTTTTGCAACCAGCGCGCGTAGCGGAATAGCACATCGGCCTCCGCGGGAGCCTCAGGTATCTGCTCGTGCACACAGTTAAAAGCCATCCTGGCCTTGGCTTCAGTTAAAGGGTTCAAGGGCATTTTCTCGGTCGAAGTAGAAGTAGGGTTACTGGTGTCGCAGGCAACCAGCAGCAGGCAAAAAAGCAAGAGCACGAGACGCATCAGTCGAGATCCTTCGGGTGGCTTTGTCGTAATAAAAATTGACGAGCGAAGCACAGGGCGCATTCTTCTTTTACTGATCGTTCCCACGCTCTGCGTGGGAATGCATCCCGTGRGGCTCCGCGTCACCATTGCGCAGGTGTCGACAGCGGGACGCAGTGCGTTACTGTCCTGWTTGAGCTGGATCTCTCATCCGAGCAGGCACCATTCAACCGCTTGCTCAGATCTTGTGATCTTGTCGGAGAAGGGCCAGATGCGTGGGTGGTAACGTTCGACCAGTTGCTTGGGCAAGATCACGCCCTGCTCGAAATACCGAATRCCGTTGCCGTCCTTAACTGAATGGTGGCGAGGAAGCCAGCCAACCTGCCAGTACCCACTTACCGGGCAGACTTGACCGCTATAGCAGTACGGYGCGGATAAATGAGCCTGGCTGAATGCRGGTGAACCCGGAAGTCCTCGGCCGGTGGCCGGGTCCAGGAGTTTGGCCTTGGACAGCTGGTTGATCAGCGCTTGGCTGGGCTTTTCCGGTGGGACATTGGCCCGGCGTGCTTCRAGCCATTGGAGCTTGCCGTCCCAGGCTGGGAGCTTCGCCGGGGGTAAAGGGACGATTTCGTTGATTTCGGGGACTGTGGGGTTCGCGTAGGAAGCTCTCGCGAGTATTCGCCATATTTTTTTATAGCGTTCGGCGCGTTCAAGGTCTTCTTGTTGCCCTAGGTAGTACATCTTATTCGTGGAAGGATGACCTCGAAATGCATCGTCCAAGCGGCCGGCAGCATGTTCATCCCCGCCGGCTACACCCATCTGCAAAACTTCGATTGCTTCGGTGTATTTCCCCTCATCCCTTAGGTAAATCGACAGCATGACGGCTGCGTTCCCATTGCCTTGTTCAGCGGCGCAACGGCGCATCTGACGGGCTACGTCTGGCGCGATATCGCTCGGCGCCAGCTTGTCGCCTACATATGCCTGGGCTTGGGCACTTCCCTGATCGGCGGCCTTGCGGTAATAACGTAACGCCATTTCCGAATCCTGCTTCAACCCAGCCGAACCCTGCTGCAAGAAGATCCCCACGAAGTAATATCCCGTGGCAACACTGGCTTCGATCAGTTGTTGGCTCAGGCGCAAGTGTTCATGGCCGTGAAGCTTGAAATGCTGACGCATCGCTCCGTTCTGAAGGTTGATGTTGGCTTTGTAATGGCCGTTTTCGGCGGCGATGCGGTACAGCCGTTCGATCTCGACGTCGACGCTCTTGTCTTGCTTTAGCTGATTGTTCCTCTGCAACCAGCGGGCGTATTGGAACAGCACATCTGTTTCGGCTGAGGGGGCAGGAATTTTTTCGTGGGCGCAGGCAAAGGCGAAATTGGCCTTGATGTCGGTGAGCGGATTCACATGAGGGTCCTTCTTCATATAGGTAAAGGCGCTGCGGCTATCACAAGCGGCCAACAGCAGGCACAACAGCAAGAGCACGAGACGCATCAGTCGAGATCCTTCAGGGTGGCTTTGTCGTAATAAAATTCGACGAGCGAAGCACAGGGCGCATCCTTCTTTTCCTGAAACTTTTTATTGTCATTGACGATCGTCTGCCAGGCCTTGAACGCCTCATCCGCATCATCCTGCGCCCCCATCCCATTCGTATGCATATCCCACAACCGCCGCCGCAACGCCTGGGTCACGCTCGCCCACTCATGGGCAATGTTCAGCTCGCTATCAACCTGCATGCTGCGGGTGTTGATGTTGGCCGAGCCGTGGGTGGTGAACACGTCGTTGACGATCATCAGCTTGGAGTGGATGTACACCGGCATCCATTTGTCGCCCGCCTTCAAGTCGTTGGCGACCAACGAGCACACATGAACTTTCAGGTTGGGAATGTTCTCCGGAACAAGGGTGCTGTCCTTGATTTGCCGGATGTGCCAATCGAGTTTTTCCTGCCACTGGGCAAGCTCCTGATGCCCGACGCGATCGCTTGGCTCGGGCCGTGGCCGGGGTGGTGCGTCGGCTTTGACCTTTTCAATGCGTTGTAACTTCGTGACTTGGGGAATGGTGTCGGCGCGCCCGAGGCTTTCGAGCATGCGTTGGGTATTGACTGCGCCAGGGCCGAGGCCTTGTTCTGTGTCATTGGTGACAACGAACAGATGCAGGCTGCCATGCTCCACAGGATCACGTCCGGCTCTGGCCTGGCTGGCGGCGACGTCCTTGATCAGGTTAGCCAGGGGTGGCCAGCGGAAATACTGGTTCTCGATGTAGATAAATTGGGTCGCGTTGTTGACGGCTTGCAGGTAAAGCTTCTCGATATCCCGCTTGCCTTCCTGGGGTTGGGTGCGCAGCAGTTGAGCCAACTGCCGGGTGGCGCCGGGCAAGCATTGAAGTTGTGGCCCCACCTGCTTGGCTTGCCGTAGAGCGAGCAGGTCCTCGCCGGTTTCCTTGCGCCAGGCGCTGGCGAAGTTGTGGTGCAGGTGTTCCAGAATCGGCCCGCTGACCTGGCTGGAAATATCCTGACGTGGCGTATCACCACGCGGGCCATGATCGGGTCTGGGCTTGCTGTTCCTGGATCGATTTAGCGCGGAATGCCTGTCAGTGTCCCAATACTCGTCGAGCATGTTGTGGCCCATGACGAAACCGACGGCACTGTCTGGCAGCTCATAATCGACCAGCACCGTCTTTTGGTGGTGTGACGCTGTAAACCGCAACGCTTGGCGCATGTTGGCGCTGATCTGTGGGTCGAGACTTTCATATTTCACCCAGTGGGAAATTTCAGCTCGCTCTTGCCAACTGAAGCCGCGGCTGACAAACAGCGACAGGCCACTCGTACTTCGTTGGGCAGCTGCGCAATCGGCAAACCACTGCCGATCATAGGCATATTGGATATCCGTGGAAGGTTGCATCGCGCGGTTGTAGATTCGGTACGGGCCTTTCCCGGGTAGATTGGCTTCACCCGCCCAACCCGCGCTGTTAAACAATATCTCCCAGCCCAATATCCGAACCTTGACGCCCTCTTTCGCCTTGGCCTTCAATAAATCGCCGATGCACGGCACCTCGAGGTCTCGTTCGCGAATGAAAAACATCGATGGCTGAAAACCCCAGCAGATGATGTCGACAGTTTTCGTGGCCTGGGCGATGGCAAGATGAACAGCCTTGAAGGTCTCTTCGCCGTTGACCAACGGCTTATAGGTAGCCATTGCGGGGTGATACTCGGTGTTGCACACATACCAGGGTGAACAGCAGGTGGCCTCTTGGGTTTGCTGGAGTGCGACCGGCGTAACGATGTCGGTTGATCTCATGGTGTTTTTCCTTCCTGGTCAGTAGGTCCTTCCATCACTGCGGCGTACAGGGCGCGGTGATCGGTGTGCGAGGTGGGCTCACTCACCTCGGCATTGGTTCGCGAGGGGTGGTTTTGCAAGCCGCGATTGGCTAAGTGCGCCTGTTCGGGATTGCGGTAGTCGGTGGGAACCGGAATCTGGTAGGCAACACTGTTGGCCATCACCAGCCGATAGGTTTGAGTCACAACCTGATGGTCAATCAACAGTTGCCCGGTCTTGTCCAACACACCTCGCTTGAGTAGCGCGCCGTCGGCGTACAGGGTGTAGGGCATGCCTGCCCAGCCTTCGCTGGAAGCGTTTGGGGCTTGCGGCACGTTGAGCCGCAGAACTTGTTTGGACAGGCTTTGCGGATAATCCGGATGCGCGGCGGTCATGCTGGCCGGACCGCTAAAGGCGAAGTGCGCAGACTTGACCTTGTGGTCGCCCGCCGTCCCCGATTCGATGCCGCCTGCATCGAGGCTGAGATAGCTGCCCCCGCCATTGAGGGCGATTTTCTTTTTCGCGGTGATATGGATTTCGTCTTCGGTGCTGGTAATTGACAGCCCGTGGCGAGCCAGCAGTTCCAAGGAGTCGTTCTGCGCTTGCACGCTGACCGGGCCATGATTGGCGATCAGCTTGATCCCCAGCTTGCGCACAAACAGGCTAAATCCCTGGCCCACACCCATGAACAGGCGCTTGACCACGCTGAAGTCGGCTTGGCCACCGGCGTTGAGCATCAGGTTGTCCTGCGCCGCCAGTTGCAGGTGCTCGCCACTGCTCAAGGCGATGCCTTGGGGCGCGCTGAGCAGGATCACCTGAGCCTTGAGTGCATCGAGTTGCTCGCGCATCAGTGATATTTGGGCCTGCACATCGGCGGAATCGGCGTGGGCCGCCTGGGCATCGCTGGACAGGCCTTGCATCTGCTCCCCTGCCTGTTGCAAACGACCCAGCGCAGCGGCCATTTCCAGCACCACGCCCTGGGCCTTGGCCTGCACATCGGCGCTGATGAACAAGCCCTTGCCGCCACGAATGGCGCCATGCCCATCCGTCCTCAGCTCAAACCCTTCCCCGCGTTTTTTCTTCTGCGCATCCACCAGATGCCCCAGGTTCAGCTGGCTCTTGCCACTGTGCTCAGTACTGAGCTTGATGTGCTCCTCGCCGCGGTTGTCCTCCATGCGCAGCTTGTTGTTCGCCGGRGTGCGCAGCACGTTGCGTTTGTAGTTGCGCAGGGTCACGTGGTCCGGGTGGTCGCTGTCGTGCAGGGCGTGGGCGATGTAGGGGCGGTCSGGGTCGCCYTGTTCGAAGGCGATGGCCACTTCGGTGCCGCAGATCAGCGGCAGGTGCAGGCCRTGGGTGTCGCCGGCGTAGGGGCGTGCCTGGCGSAGCCACATGCTTTCCTGGCCGAGCTTCCASGGGTCGCGATCGAACAGGAAGTTGACCTTGTAGCGGCCTTCGAGGTCGATTTCGGCGTAGGGATCGTTGGCTTTGCCGCTGGTGACGCGGGCCGGCAGGGTGCCGGCGATGATCGGTTTGGGCGGGACTTGCGGGCGGAAGCAGACCATTTCCGCGTAGGGGATGGCCTCGAAATTTACTTCGATGCTGCGGTCGCGGGCCGCGCAGGTGTGCAGGCCGGTGATCACTGCGCCGGGGGTAAAGGCCTGGGGCGCGCCGGCGATTTTCAGCACCTGGCCCGGCGCCAGGGTGGCGCTGCTGCTGGCGCCGCTGAGGTGGGTCTGGCTGTTGAGGTAACGTTCGTGACGCAGGCGGGCGTAGAAAAAACCGCTTTCGCTTTGCAGATCTTCGTCCTGGTCGAGGCGATCGCCGAGCACGCGGTAGGGTTCGGCGTAGTGGTAGGCCTCGCCGTAGGTGGTGGTCGTGGTGCCGCGGGTCTGGTCGACTTCGCCATCGAGCCGGGCCCTTGCATCGCGGTGGTGATAGGCGCGGAAGTTGATGGATTTCTCCACCACCTGGTGGCGGGTCTGCAGGCCCCACACGCCGTCCTCGCCACTGGCGAAGCCGGCCGGCGCACGCAACGGCAGCTGCACGCCGAACTGGTAGTGGCGCTGGTCGTCGTGGAACTCGACGACGTCGATCTGCAGGCGGTCGTCGTGGCTGAAGCGGTACCAGATGCCGACCTCGGCCAGCAGGCGCTCGATGAACTTGAGGTCGCTTTCGCCGTATTGCATGACCTGCTCGCGRCGGGGGTATTCGCGCACCAGCTGGAACAGGAAATGCTGGCCGAGGAAAYCGTGGCGGCTGCGCAGGATGTGCTCGACGATCTCCGGCACCGACTGKTGCTGGTACAGGCGGTACTGACGGCCGCGATCGAGCAGGGCCAGGCGCGGTTGCAGGGTGATTTCGTAGCGRGCTTCGTCGCGGGAGCTGGACAGGCGCTGGAAGGTGTTGACCACGCCATACAGGCTGCGCAACGGCTTGTACTCGGGCRCTGGCAGGCCGGGGTAAGGCGGCTTTGGCGGCAACGGATACAGACTGAARCGGGCGTCCTTGTTGAGTATTTGTTCGGCGCTGAGGTCCTGTTCGGCGCAGGTGAATTCGATGCGGTAGCTGAAGGGCTGGCTGAGGTGTTCCTGGCCTTCGAAGGCCAGGACATCGAAGACGGCGTCGAGCCGGTGGATGGTGAATGTGTGGCGAGTGTGGTTGAAGAAAATGCGCGGTGTGTTGGACAAAATCAGTCCTCCCTGGGCTGGCTGGGCATACGGGGAGGCTTGGTTTTCCACCCTCGTTCAGGCACCCGACAGCTTTCGAGAATCTGACAAAGGTTGGAATCGGATGCTTCTGATGCGCGCGTAGGATGCGTCCGAGATGCCGGTGCGCCGGATCTGTAGGATTTTTTTGCGGGTTTGAGGAAGGGAGGGGCGCGGCGGTATCCCACGGCATTCAAGCGTTTGGCGCGAGGGTTGTCCTGCCTCTATTGGCAGCGCTTTTGCGAGCAATGTGCAACGTGTTTAAAAGCTACCCGGGTTACTTCCCGAAAGCCACAGCGCCTTGCGCCGTTGCCTACGGTTACGCCAGAATCCGCCGGCTTGTGCGCCTTGGAGCTGCTCGGTAACTTGGTTCGCGTCACTGATGGTCAGTGATCGGGTTTAGTAGCCCGCGGTAATTTGGCTGCACGTGCATCCGTCTGACAGGTATTTCCATACCTGTATTTTGATGGTGGCTGTACGTAGGGCGCTTTCGGGCGCGCCGGCTTAGCTGAGTTCCCCGGTCTACTAACCTGCGTACAGTTGCCTCCCTTTTCGTTTAGTAGCAGAAGGGCGGCACTCAACTAGAGAACACAGCATATGATCAAGCCGACCCCAAACCCGCCGGACACCGATCCGGTAACACCCTCCGAACGCATCCCCTCAGCCGCCGATATCCAGGCCACTCCGCGCAAGCTTTGCACCATGTTCATCGTCAACCCGGAACTCGATACCGAAACCCTGCTGGCCCATGCCTGTGAGTCGCTGGCTTCGGCCAATGTGATGACGCTGGATCTGGCGGATCATATGGAAGGGACGAGTCGCAATACCCTGTTGGGGATAGCCCAGGTCATCATGCTCGGCGAGCTGGCGGTGAGTCGGGCGCTGGATCGGATTGATCGGGCTGAATAGAAGATCAAAAGATCGCAGCCTTCGGCAGCTTCTACAGGGGGATGCGTTCACTTGGGAACAGGTCGGCTGTCAGGCCGCCATCGTCGGCAGGCCCCACAATAGATCGGGTACAGCCGCGAGAGAGTGGTTGACTGGGAGGGAGCCTTCGCCGGCAAGCCGGCTCCTACAGTAGGTCGGGTACAGCCGCGAGAGAGTGGTTGACTGGGAGGGCGCCTTCGCCGGCAAGCCGGCTCCTACAGTAGATCGGGTACAGTCGCGAGAGACTGGTTGACTGGGAGGGAGCCTTCGCCGGCAAGCCGGCTCCTACAGTAGGTCGGGTACAGCCGCGAGAGACTGGTTGACCGGGAGGGCGCCTTCGCTGGCATGTCGATCTCCTGCAAGGGTGTATGCCGCTCGTCTACTCGAACGCACGCAATCCCCTGGACGCCTTCAAAGCTGTACGACCCGGAAAACCCGGGCCCGGTTTGTGAGGTGAGACATGTCCAGCGAGTCGACTTTCCAGGGCAACAGCCAAGACCCGGACAAGACGCTCCCCGCGTCGGAAGATCCGGGCAAATACGATCCCCTGAAACAGCCCGACCTCGACGATGACGAGGACGCGCGGGATTGGAGTGAGCGCGACAGGAAGCTTCCCGAAGCAGATGAGCAAACACCTTTGTCCGATGACAGGCGATAGAAAAAAGCGCCCGGTGTTAACCCGAAGTACTGCCCAGGAGAACTGCCAATGACCCTATTAACAGCCCTGTCGGGTTCGCCTTCGACGCTCGCGGAAGCCGGTGGCCAGTACCGCGAACTCTACGATTTGCTGTACAGCAACGACCCGCAAGCCGGAACCCTGGGCGAACAGTTCCTGCGCGAGCAACTGGCCGAGGCCGCCGAGCTCCCCTGGGATCTGCCCGAAGCGCCAGGACAGTTGGCGGCATGGTCGGAACAACATTGCGCCGATGTCGCGCGCGACTATGCCCTCTACCTCGAAGCGCGCAAGCAGGGCGGGCCACGTCGGTATTTCTCGAACAAAGCCCATGCCCTGTTTTTCCTGCAGCGGGTGGCCCCGACCAAGGAGGTCGATGGCGCTTGGCTGACCGGTGTGCTTGAGCACTGGCAGGACCTGCGGTATGACGGGCTGCTGAGCACTTATCTGGAAGAGCTGGGCAACGGCGATCCCCGGCAGAATCACGTGGTGATCTACCGCAAGTTGCTGGCTGCGCACGACTGTGGCGACCGGCAGGGGCTGCTCGACGAACACTTTCGCCAGGGTGCGATTCAACTCGCATTGGGGCAGTGCAGCGAGATGTTCATGCCCGAGGTGATCGGCTACAACCTCGGCTATGAGCAATTGCCGCTGCACCTGCTGATCAGCGCCTATGAACTGCGGGAGCTGGGGATCGACCCGTACTACTTCACCCTGCATGTGACCATCGACAACGTCAGCAGCGGTCACGGGCGCAAGGCGATCGAAGCGCTGCTCGACCTGATGCCGATGGAGCAGGGGCGCGAAGAATTCTATCGGCGGGTCGCCGCCGGCTATCGACTCAATGACCTGGGGCCGGGCTCGACGGCGGTGATTGCAGGCTTCGACCTGCAGCAGGAAGTGATCGCCATGCTCGAGCGCAAACGCAGCTTCGGCCAGCACATGCATTCCGATTACTGCAAGGTCGAAGGCCAGACCGTCAACCAGTGGCTGGCGACGCCGGGCCAGATCGAAGAGTTTCTCGGCGCGCTGCAACGCAAGGGCTGGATCAAACGCCATGGCCCGCCCAAGGAGAGCCGATTCTGGCAATTGATCGAGGGCGATACGGCGGCCATGTTCGGCGTGTTCAGTGGCTATGAAAAACAACTGCTGCACGACTGGATCGCCGGTGACTGGCAAGACCCGCAACGCCAGCCAGTGCCACGCCGGGCGCCATCCGACGATGCCTTCGCCGATGAAGCCTTTGCGAACGACCCTGAGCTCAAGGCGTTGCAGGATTCCCTGCGCGACCAGTCACCGCGGCAACAACTGCAATTGCTGATCCCGTGGCTTTCGGCACAGCGCCATTGTCGACCCGCCGGACTTTACGCCACCCGACGTTTCATTGAATGCGTGGCCCGTTTGCGCTGATTTCAGGAGAGTCATGCATGTCAGGACAACAGATAGCCGATCGCACATTGCTGGAGCTGGGCAGGCTTCTCGCTGCCGAGGACTACCGTTTCATCACCCCGACGCCCTTGACCCACGAACGGGTGTGCCAGCGCTTTGTGCCGCTCTTGGCCAAGGACCTGCGTGATGTGTTCGGCTGGTCGATGCCTTTCGAGCACGGGCTGTTTTCACCGCAGCAACTGGCTGAATTGGAACAGGCGGGCATCGTCGAAAAGGAGGGATCGCTTTGGCGCGCTACGGTGCGCTGGTCAAGCCTTGGGCGCTTGCTGATTGCCCATTCGGCGTATCCGACCACGCAGAGCGACTCGGTGTTCTTCGGACCCGACAGCTATCGTTTTGCGCAATTGATCGAAGCCCATCTGCAGCAGCGCGCGGAACCCGTGCGGCGAGCGGTGGACATAGGCTGCGGGTCCGGCATTGGCGCTCTGGTTATCGCCCTTGCCCGGCCGGACGCCGAAGTGCTGGCGGTGGATATCAATCCACGGGCGCTGCGCCTGTCGGCGGTGAATGCCGAGCTGGCCCAGGCCAGTAATGTCAGCGCCTACCACAGCGATGTGCTGGGCAGTGTCGAAGGGCAGTTCGACCTGATCATCGCCAACCCGCCCTACATGAACGACAGCCAGCAACGCGCCTATCGCCATGGCGGTGGCACGCTGGGCGAAGCCTTGTCTGTGCGCATCGTCCGCGAATCGCTGCCGCGCCTGGAAAAGGCCGGCAGCCTGGTGTTGTACACCGGGGTGGCGATGGTCGCCGGGACGGACCCCTTCCTGGAGTCCGTACAGCCGCTGCTGAGCGACGACAAGTACGATTGGACCTATCGAGAGCTGGACCCCGACGTGTTCGGCGAGGAACTGCTCAAACCCGGTTATGAACGGGTGGAGCGCATCGCCGTGGTGGCGTTGACCGTGACCCGGCGGCATTGATGCAGCGCCGGATCAGTTGCCGTCCGCCACCTTGCGTTGTATCTCGTCAACTTTGCGCCGCAGGTCTTCGGCTTGCTCCTCGGTGGTTTCGGGGGGAGAAGGTTCAAGGCTTTCATCCTCCTCGGTCGGCGTGTCGGCAGGGGTGATGCGGTCATCGTTGTTCATGGCGCTGGCCTCCAGTGGGTATACATTGGATCGAAGCCCGGGCTACGAGTTCTAGATATTTCTCGGCTGACCTTTTGACCAATGTTCGCTCACCGCGCCATGGGAACCCTGCACCGGGTCCTGCTCGGGAAACGGCAGGGTGTCGATGCTTTGCTGTTGCGCAGCGCTCGGCGCTTCACGGCAAATGTCGGCGTGCTGGCCCGGCGGGTAGGCGCCGACCACCAGGAAGTCGTCGCTCGAATCCAGGTTGCAGTGACCGGTGCCGGCAGGCAACAGCAGCACATCCCCGGCACCGACTTCCAGCACCAGGCCATCGGGCCCGCCCAGCATCAGGCGTGCATGCCCGCTGGCCACCCCAAGCACTTCATGGCCTTCGGTGTGGTAGTGGTGATAGTCATATACCCCATAGCGCCATTGCGGCGGCCAGCCGTTGGCACTGAAGGTTTTTTCGAACAGCGCCGCTGGATCGTTGCCCTGGACAGCGATGGCTTTGGGATAGATCAGCACCGGCAGACGCGGGTTGTTCGGCACCCAGCCATTGCGTTCGAACATCAGTTTTTGCGCGGGAGCATGCGCTTGTGAGTTGCTCATTCGAGCTCTCCTCCATTGTGAAGGGTGTCTATAAAGCAGAGACATTGCCTTGGCCCGGGTGGTTCTAAAAACGGGCTCAGCGATACACGTACAGATGCAATGAACTCCTGCAGGCTGCCTGCCTCTCAACTTCAAGTCATGAATTTCAAGAGCACTCAGAAGGGAGAATGGGCCATGAGCAATGCGGCAACCCTCGAAAGTCTGCTGCGGCCGTTTGCCTGCCGACCGGCGATAAGCACCGCGGACGCTGCGTTGCAACCGCTGATGCAGCAACTGATCAGGGCTGGATTTGCTGATCTGCCATTGCCCGGGCAGGGCCGTACGCTGGAACGCTGGCGCACGCTGGCCGCCGTCTCCGCCAGCGACCTGCGGCTGGCCAAGTTGTTCGAAGGCCATACCGACGCGCTGGCAATCATGGCCGAGCTCGAGCCCGACTCGCCTGCGGCCGCGGGCAGTTGGGGAACCTGGGCGGCCGAGCCTCCCTTTGCCCGGCTCGAGATTGTCGATCGCCATGCAGGCAATGTTTACCTGCAGGGTCGCAAGGCCTGGTGTTCCGGCGCCGCCATGCTCGATCAGGCGCTCGTGACGGCGTGGGATGAACAGCAGCGGCCGCAGTTGGTAGCGGTCACGTTGCGCCAGCCCACGATCAGGCTACTCGAGGATGGCTGGCAGGCGGTCGGCATGGGCAGTACGGCCAGCATCGACCTGCTGTTCGAAGGTGCCCTTGGCCGTTGTGTCGGGTTGCCCGGACAGTATGTCGACCGACCCGGCTTCTGGCAGGGTGGGGGTGGAATAGCCGCGTGCTGGTACGGCGCCGCCTGTGCGCTCGCCGGTTACCTTCGCCAGCACTGCACGCAGCCGTATCACGACGCCCATGCCGAGGCGCATCTGGGGGCTGTCGATGCGGCGTTGTGCATGGCCAGGGCGGCGCTGCGGGAAACGGCTCGCTGGATCGATGACAACCCCCAAAGCTCACCGCAACTTCCGGTCCGGCGCCTGCGCGCCCAGGTCGAAGTCGCGGTCGACAGCGTGCTGGCCCATGTCGGGCGCGGGTTGGGGGCCACGCCGTTCTGTCGTGACAGTCACTTCGCCAGGCTCGCCGCCGACCTGCCGGTATTCGTGCGCCAGAGCCATGCCGAAAAGGACCTGGCGCAGCTTGGACAGCAGGTCGCCGCGCAACCGCTTGAGGGCTGGGAGCTGTGAGCGCCGAGTCGGTATCTCAAGGGGAGAATCTCATCCAGGGTCCCGGCACATCGCTGGCCCAATGGCAGGCCAGTGACTGGCTGGCGCGGGTGCCCACCATCACCCACCGTGAACTCGTGCCTGCGGGCCAGCGCCTGGTGGTGGTCGCTCCGCACCCTGACGATGAAGTGCTCGGTTGCGCCGGCATCCTCGCCGGGATGCAGGGCAGGGAGGCCGACGTCCTGATGATCGCAGTCACCGATGGCGAAGCCAGCCATCCGCAGTCGCACCACTGGACCCCGACGCGTCTGCGCCGCGAGCGCCCGCTGGAAAGCACGCGCGCGCTCGCCCGCATGGGGCTCGATGTCACTGCCCTGGATTGGCAACGCCTGGGTCTGCCCGACAGCGGCGTAGCGGGCCAGGAGGGGTTATTGATCGAGCGGCTGGCGGCCTTGATTCGCCCGCAGGATCGGGTGATCACCACCTGGCGCCTAGACGGCCACTGCGATCACGAGGCGACTGGCCGGGCGACCGCCAGCGCGGTCGCCCGGCAAAGGGCCTGTCTGATCGAAGTGCCGGTCTGGGCGTGGCATTGGGCGCGACCGGACGATGCCCGAATCCCTTGGGCACGGGCGCACAAATACCTGCTGGATCCCCAGGTGTTGGCGCAAAAGCGCCAGGCCATTGCCGCCCATGTCTCGCAGGTCAGCCCACCGGCGGTGTTGAGTCGAGAAACCCTCGAACGCCTGATGCAACCTTTTGAACTGGTGTTTCTATGAGCCTGCCGCCCGACTACTTCGAACAAATGTTCAGGGCCAGCGATGACCCCTGGTCCTTTCGTACCCGCTGGTATGAAAAGCGCAAACGCGAACTGACGGTGGCCAGCTTGCCGCGCCAGCGTTATCAACGGGTGTTCGAGCCGGCCTGCGCCAACGGTGAACTCAGCGCGCAGCTGGCCGAGCGCAGTGACGCGTTGCTGTGCCAGGACATCAACGCGAAGGCGGTGGCACTGGCGCGCCAGCGCTTGAGTGGCCTGCAACATGTCCGCGTCGAGCAGGCCCGTATTCCCCGGGATTGGCCGGACGGCGAGTTTGACCTCATCGTGCTGAGCGAAGTGGGCTACTTCCTCGATGCAGGCGAATGGCATCAGGTCATCGAGCAGACCTTGCGCAGCCTGGGCCCGGCGGGCAGCGTGCTGGCCTGCCACTGGTTGCATCCGATCGAAGGCTGTTCCCAGGACGGTCCCGACGTCCATGCAGCGCTTGCGGAGCGTCTGAATCTGCATCGTCTGATGCGTCATGAAGAAGCGGATTTCCTCCTTGAATACTGGAGCCGTGACGCGACCTCGATCGACCTTGCCGAGACCTGCCAATAGTCAAAAGGCCAACGACTTCAGGTAGTCGCCAAAACCTTCCCGGCACCGGCAGTGCTGGCGGGCGCTGGTGGTGACCCGGTTCCTCGCCGTCCACATGATGCGCGCGCCGCTGCGCTCCAGATCGGCCACCAGCTGCACGTCCTCGTGGGCGGGCAGGGCTTGGAATCCGCCCGCCTTGCGGTAAGCCGCCGAAGAGACGCCGAGGTTGGCGCCATGGATATGCCGGTGACCATCAACGGTGTGGTAACTGGCGCGATAGCGCTCGCGCACCCGTTCCGGATGTTCGGACCAGTCGGCGACTTCGACCAGGCCGCAAACCGCATCCGCGTTGAAGCTGATCTGCTCTGCCAGCCAGGTATCGGGAACGACGCTGTCGGCGTCGGTGAAGGCCAGCCAGCGTGCATCCCTCGCCAGCAGGTGTTCGGCACCTTGGGCCCGGGTCTTGCCAACGTTGCGGTGGTTGCAGCTCAGCGTCCACACGTCATAGGCCTGGGCGATGTCGAGTGAAGCGTCCGTGCAGTCGTCCAGGACGATCAGGATCCTCACTTCCTCATCGTCCAGTTCTCGGTGGAAAGACGCTGCCAGCAGCGACTCGATGCATTCTTCAAGGCGCTGCTCCTCGTTATGCACCGGCACAATCACTCCTATCATCTGCAAATCCCCATGGCTGGCTTTTCGATGTCGACCGGGGTTGATGACCATTGGTTGCAACTGTTTTCACGCGAAGGCGATCACTTATGGCGCTCGACCATTGATCCGCTGTCGTGCATGAAAAAAGGAACCGCCGCAGCCGCTTTGTGCCCTTAGACATAAGCAGGGGAGAGGTAGATGGATGTGAATGTTCAGTCAATTTTCACAGGGTGCGCCGGATGGAGCCTGGGCCGGGAATATTCAGCCGCCTTCACGGCAGAGGGCACCCACTTGCAGCGTTATGCGGCGCGACTGAACTGCGTTGAGATCAACAGCTCGTTTTATCGCCCGCATCGCGTCCAAACCTACCAGCGCTGGGGCGCCTGCGTGCCGGCCGGCTTTCGCTTCAGCGTCAAGGTGCCCAAGCAGATCACACACGTGCAGCGTCTGCAGGACTGTGACCAGGCGCTCGAGGAATTTGTGCTGCAGTGTTCCGGGTTGGGCGATCGCCTGGGCTGCCTGCTTGTGCAATTGCCGCCGTCCCTGGAGTTTGCCCCGGCGGTGACCGAAGCGTTTTTCATCAGTCTCAGGCGGTGTTTTGCAGGGGATGTGGTGCTTGAACCCCGACACGAATCCTGGACGCAAGCCGAGGCCCTGTTGGTGCACTATCGCATTGCGCAGGCTGCGGTGGATCCTTCGCGCATCAGCACCGACTCGACGCCTCGGGGCTGGCCGGGGTTCCGATACTGGCGGCTGCACGGCTCGCCGCGCATCTATCACAGCCCCTATGACCTGCCGCGGCTGGAACGCCTGGCAGGCGAGATGCAGGCAGCCGCCGCCGACGGACTGGCTGCCTGGTGCATCTTCGACAACACCGCCAGCGGCGCGGCCCTGGGCAATGCCTTGACGCTGGCGCATAACCTGGCCGCTAAACGCCTTTGGTAGACGGCAACAGGATCGTGAGGATCCCCAGCAACGGCAGGAACGAGCACAGTGTGTACACGTACTCGATGCCGTGGATATCCGCCAGGTGCCCGAGCAGCGCGGCGCCGATGCCGCCGAAACCGAACATCAGGCCGAAGAACACCCCGGCGATCATGCCGACGTTGCCGGGCACCAGTTCCTGGGCAAAGACCACGATGGCCGAGAAGGCCGAGGCGAGGATGAAGCCGATGATCATGCTCAGTACGCCCGTCCAGAACAGGTCGACATAGGGCAGGGCGAGGGTGAAGGGCGCGGCACCGAGGATCGAGAACCAGATCACCTGCTTGCGCCCGATCCGGTCGCCGATCGGGCCGCCGAAGAAGGTGCCGGCCGCTACGGCGCCGAGGAACAGGAACAGGTACAGCTGCGAACTGGCCACCGACAGGTCGAACTTCTCGATCAGGTAGAAGGTGAAGTAGCTGGTGAAGCTGGCCATGTAGAAATACTTGGAGAACACCAGCAAGGCCAGGACCACCAGGGCGAAACTCACCCGCTGCCTGGACAGGCCATGGGTGGCCTGGGTGCCTTGCTTGAGCTTGAACAGGTTCAGGTGGTTGCGATACCAGCGGCTCAGGCCGTATTGCACGAGGATGGCGAAGACCGCGAACAGGCCGAACCAGGCGACGTTACCCTGGCCGTAGGGGATGACGATGGCCGCTGCCAGCAACGGGCCGAAGGCGCTGCCGGCGTTGCCCCCGACCTGGAAGGTCGACTGGGCCAGGCCATAGCGTCCACCCGAGGCCAGGCGTGCGACGCGGGACGTTTCCGGGTGGAAGGTCGAGGAGCCAATGCCCACCAGGGCTGAAGCCACCAGGATCGCCCCGAAGCTGCCGACCATGGCCAGCATCAGAATGCCGATCAGGGTGCAGACCATGCCGGCCGGCAGCAGCCACGGCTTGGGGTGGCGGTCGGTGTAGTAGCCGACCCAGGGTTGCAGCAGCGAAGCGGTCAGTTGAAAGGTCAGGGTGATCAGGCCGACCTGGGTGAAGGTCAGGCCATAGGTGGCCTTGAGCATCGGGTAGATTGACGGCAGCACGGCCTGGATCAGGTCGTTGATCAGGTGCGCCAGGGCACAGGCACCGATGACGCGCATCACCAACGGGCTGGCCTGGCTGGCCACCGAGGCGGTGGCCTTCTTGGAGGTAGTGGCGGAGGCGGTGGTACTGATGGACATGGGATCCTTCCAGAGAAAAAAGCACCGGCGGGCACTGGGTAAAAGCGCTGGCCATTTCAGGGTTCAGCGCTATCCTAGGGGGCGTCCGATTGCCTGTCTCGCGCAATTCGGGAATCGACTATCGCAAAAAGGGCATCATGATCAAGTCGCTGGATGAATTCCTCAGGGAGATCGACGGGCGCGCCTGCGCCGTGAGCAGCAGCGCCACCGACTACCCGGAAAACTGGGTGATCGAAGCGCACTCGCATCAAGCCCACCAACTGATCTACGCCATCGAAGGCGTGATGGTGGTGCACTCGGGATTGAGCCAGTGGACGGTGCCGCCCAGCCGTGGGATCTGGATGCCGAGCCGGCACATTCACTCGATCCGCTGCGTCGGGCCGTTGAAAATGCGCAGCCTGTTCGTACGTCCCGAGGCGGCTGCGGACATGCCAGCGGAACCCAGGGCGGTGAGTATTTCGGCGTTGCTCAGTGAGTTGATCAAGGTTTCGGTGCAGATCACTGCGCCCTACGAAGCGGATTCGCGCGAAGGCCGGGTGATGCGCCTGATCCTCGATGAACTGAGGATCTTGCCGACCCTGCCTCTGCACCTGCCTCAGCCTACGGACCCGCGGATCAAGGCGGTGTGTTCAGCGTTGCAGCGAGATCCCGGCGATGGCTCGACCCTGGCGCACTGGAGCGCACGCCTGGACCTCGACGAGAAAACCATCCAGCGCCTGTTCCGCAAGGAAACCGGGATGACCTTTGGCCAATGGCGTCAGCAGGCGCGTTTGCTGCTGGCCCTGGAGCGTATTGCCGTCGGCGAGAAGATCATCGACATTGCCGGGGAGCTGGGCTACGACAGCCCCAGTGCGTTCACCAGCATGTTCAAGAAACAGTTCGGCAAGACCCCCAGTCATTTCTTCAGGTAACTGCGCGCCTGCTCGCGAAGGCGACCTTACAGCCAACCCAACTCCCACGGCCGTACCCGATCCACTGTAGGAGCTGGCTTGCCAGCGAAGGCGGTGTGTCAGTCACCCGTGATGTTGGATGCGCCGGCCTCTTCGCTGGCAAGCCAGCTCCTACAGGTTCCACAGCGCACACGAAAGCTGCGTATGGCCACAAATCCCTTGTAGGAGCTGGCTTGCCAGCGAAGGCGGTGTGTCAGTCACCCGTGATGTTGGATGCGCCGACCTCTTCGCTGGCAAGCCAGCTCCTACAGGTTCCACAGCGCACACGAAAGCTGCGTATGGCCACAAATCCCTTGTAGGAGCTGGCTTGCCAGCGAAGGCGGTGTGTCAGTCACCCGTGATGTTGGATGCGCCGGCCTCTTCGCTGGCAAGCCAGCTCCTACAGGTTCTACAGCGCACACGAAAGCTGCGTATGGCCACAAATCACACTGTAGGAGCTGGCTTGCCAGCGATGGAGGTCAACGCTGACGCGTGAAGCCTGACACCCCGCGGTGCTCTCAGGTTTTGCGCGAGCAAGCTCGCTCCCACAGGGGGCCGCCGCCCGGCCGCCTGATCGTGAACGTAGGTATTAATCTTTTATGCCATGCCCGAAAACTCCTCCATCGCATCCAGCAACGCCTCCTGAAAATAAGCCATCGATGCCCGGTCACAGAGGATATAAAACCTCGGCTGTTGCGCAGACATGGCATTGATCACAATCACATTGATCCGCGCAGCCGATGTCTGCGCCACGGCCCCGGGGCCGAACACCTGGGTACTCAGATCCACGCCGCAGAGTTTGGCCATGACCTCGGACAAATGCTCGCCACTGAGCTGGAACCACGCATGGCTGTCCTGGCGCGGCAGCAGGTAGTTGGCTTGATGGTCCAACTCCCAGCGAGCCTCTTCGTCGGCGACGCGTTCGCCCTGGTCCTGGGTACTGCCCAGCAGCAGGTATTCGGTCTGGGACAGGCGCGCTACCCAGCTTCCGTCAACCTGGCTGACGGCGTGGTTGGGCGCGTCTGGCAGCACGAAGTGCCGACCCTGCAAATAGGCCGCGCTGCCGGCGCCGCGAAAGCCGACCCGGGGCAGGTCGGTCAGGTCAGTCAGCGCACAGCGGGGCAGGAGGGCGAGGGCCGGCTGACCGGCGCTGTGTTGGTGTGTCAGGCTGGTCATGGCTCAAAGCTCCTGGCGCAGGTTGGCGGGATCGAAAAAGGGTAACGAAACGACTTCGGCCTGGACCACGCGGCCACCTTCGACGCGGATCAGGATCCGTTGCCCGGCTGTGCTCTGGTCGATGCCGGCGTACGCCAGGCCGATGATCTTGCCCAGGCTCGCCGAGTACTCGCAGGACGTGACGTTGCCGCTGATGTCCGGGCCGTTCAGTACCAGATGACCTTCAAGCGGTTGCAGGCTGTCCCTGGGCAAGGTGAAGCCCACCAGTTTGCGGGTTTGTGGTTGGGCTTCGAGGATGTCCACCGAGCGGCGCCCGACGAAGAACGGCTTGTTGCGACTGACGGCCCAGCCCATGTCGATTTCCGCCGGGTGGGTCATGCCATCGGTGTCCTGGCTGATGATCACATGGCCTTTTTCCAGGCGCAGCAAACGCTGGGTCTCCACGCCGAAAGGGCGGATGTCATGGGCCTTGCCGGCGTTCATCAGCGCGTCCCACAGCGTGAGGCCATGGCGTGCCGGTACGTGGATTTCATAACCCAGTTCGCCGACGAACCCGACCCGCAACAGCCGCGCCTTGATGCCGGCCACGGTGCCCTGGCGCACGCCGAGGTAGGGGAACGCGGCAGCACTGAGGTCGAGGTCACTGCAAACCTTCTCCAGCACTTTGCGCGAGTCGGGGCCGGCGACGTTGACCGCGCAGATCGCAGCCGTGACGTTGGCGACGTCCACGTCCAGTCGCCATTGCGCGTTCCACTTGAGCATCTGCTGATAGATACGATCCACGCCGCTGGTGGTGGCGGTGACGTAGAAGTGATTTTCGGCGAACCGCGCGCAGACGCCGTCGTCGATCACCACCCCGTGTTCATTGGTCATCAGCGCATAACGGGATCGCCCGATCGGCTGCTTGAGGAAGGCAAAGGTGTACATCCGGTTGAGCAGTTCGGCGGCGTCCGGGCCGCGCACATCCAGCCCGCCCAGGGTCGAGACGTCGATGATGCCGACCTTGTTGCGCACATGCAGCGCTTCGGCCTGCATGCACGCCTCGCGGTCCCGGGCATGGCCGTAGTAGGCCGGGCGCTGCCAGATGCCCGCTGGCATCATCTTCGCGCCCGCTTGCAGGTGCCGGGCGTGCATGGGGGTTTGCCGATACGGGTCGAAGGCGCGACCGGCGACGTGGGCGAGTTTTTCCGCGACAAAGGGCGGGCGTGCGGTGGTCACCCCGGTTTCGCTGACGTTGCGCTGGGTGGCCCAGGCGACCAGGCGCGCGGTCGGCAGCGCCGAGTGACGGCCTTGCGAGGGGCCCATGCCCACAGTGGAATAACGCTTGACCAGTTGCACGTCGCGATAGCCGATGCGCGTGGCATTGACGATGTCCGCTACTTGCAGGTCCTCGTCGAAATCGACGAAGTCCTTGCCCTTGGGGTGGGGGAAGATCGGCCAATTGAAGTTGACCCGCAGCTCGCTGCCCAAGGGCGCCCGTTGCGCGCCGACCGCAAGCCCGAGCGCAGCGGCGGCGTCGGCCCCGGCATTGACGCCGTCGGCGATGACGTTGTCGAGACGGTGACGGCCATTGACCGAGCCTGCGACCGTGAGGTTCTGCGGCAGCCCGCTGAGGGTGAATTCAGCGCGTTGATCGTCGTAGGCCAGCTTGCCACCGGCCTGGCACAGCAGTTGATAGACCGGCATGTAGCCAGCGGACATGCACAGCAGGTCGCAGGCCAGGTGCTGCCCGCTCTCGGCGACCTGGCCCTGGGCGGTGATCTTGCGCACGTCGACGCCGTTGACGTGGCGCAGGCCTTTTTCGTGCAGGGCTTCGTACACGGTGCTGTTGCGCTGGCAGGGGATCTTGCGTTGCGCCAGCGCGGCGAGCAGGGCTTCATCGCCCGGGCCATGGCGCAGGTCCACCACCGCGGCGACTTCCACGCCCTGGTCAAACAGGTCCAGCGCGGCGAGATAACCGTCATCGTTACCAGTCAGCACCACCGCGCGCTTGCCCGGCTTGACCGCGTACAGCTTCATCAGGCGCTGTGCGGCGCTGGTCAGCATCACGCCGGGCAAGTCGTTGTTGCGAAACACCACCGGCTGGTCGAACGCACCGCTGCACACCAGGCACTGGCGGGCGCGCACCTTGTACATCCGTTTACCCTGGATCACCGGCAGGTAATTGTCGGTGAACCAGGCGTTGCAGGTCGCCTCGGTAAGGATGCGGATATTGGCGTGCTGCTGCACCGCCGCCAGCAGTTCGCGGCGCAAGGCGTCGGCGCGGGTACCGGCGATGTCGAAGCGCGCATAGGTCAGCGACCCGCCGAGAACCGGCTGTTGCTCGACGAGCAGCACCTTGGCCCCGGCGTTGGCCGCGGTCAGTGCCGCGTGCAGTCCGGCGGGACCGGCGCCGATCACGGCGAGGTCGGTGAACAGGTAGGCCTTGTCGTAGTATTCGGGCTGGAATTTCAGGTCCAGTACGCCCAGGCCGGCCTTCTTGCGAATGATCGGTTCCCAGACTTTCCACATGCCCTTGGGCTTGTAGAACGAGCGGTAGTAGAAGCCCACCGGCATGAATTTTGAGAACTTGCCCAGGTACGCATCGCGGTCGTTGTCCAGCGAGCCATTGACGTTCTGCGCCGTCACCTGCAAACCAGCCGCCAGCGCGTGGGCATCGGCCAGGACGTTGGGTTCCTGGGGCAGTTGCACCAGGCTGTTGGCGTCCTGCCCGGCCATGGTCAGCGGGCCACGCGGGCGATGGTATTTGAACGAGCGGGAAATCAGGAAGCGGCCGTTGGCGAGCAGGGCGCTGGCGATGCTGTCGCCTTGCAGGCCTTGGAACGGTTGGCCATCGAAGCTGAAATCAAGGGGCTGGTCACGGTCGATCAGCAGGCCCATCGGGGCGGGTAGGCGGTTCATCCGGCGATCTCCTGGGTGTCGACGCGAGCGGTGAAAAGTTCTTTGGGGTCGAAGGTGCGCAGGATTTCGTCGGTCACCGTGTGACGTTCCGCGAGAAACCAGTAGCTCGAAGGCGTGTGCATCCACCATTCGCGCACCACGCCGGCGAGGTTGTCGGTGTTGAACACGTAGTCAGCCCACTCGGCATCGCTGCACGTCACTGGATCGGGCATGGGCTTGAACTCACCGCCATAGGTGAACTCACTGATGTTGCGTGGCCCGTTAAGCGGGCAATGGATGATTTTCATGGTCCGCTCTCCCTCAGTGACTGGCCGCCGTGGCGCCCATTTCGTTGACTTGCCGGAAGGTCGAGAAGCGCTCCAGGCCGAACGGCTTGATCAGCTCCGGGACCTTGCCGCCGCTGGCCACCAGTTCGGCCATGGTCTTGCCGCAGATGGGCGTGGCCTTGAAGCCCCAGGTACCCCAACCGGCGTCCAGGTAATAATTTTTCACCGGCGACAGGCCCATGATCGGGCTGTAGTCGGGGGTCATGTCGGTGATCCCGGCCCACTGGCGCATCAGCTTGGCGTTGGCCAGGAACGGGAACATCTCGATGGCGTGGGCCAGCAGGCTTTCCTTCAAATCGAGCGTGGAACGGGTGTTGAACAGCGGGTACGGATCGGAGCCACCGCCGAACACCACCTCGCCGCGGCTGGTCTGTTGCACATAACAGTGCAGCGCCGATGAGCTCACCAGTGGATCGAGAAAGGGCTTGAACGGCTGGGTGACCATGGCTTGCAGCGGGAAGGTCTGGATCGGCGAGCGAATCCCGGCCTTGGCCATCAGCAGCGAGCTGTGCCCGGCAATCGCCTGCACCGCGCAGCCGCACTTGATCGTGCCGCGATTGGTCTTCACGGCGGTGATCGCACCGTTCTCGATGATCAGGTCCTGCACTTCGGTGAGCTGGTGGATTTCCACGCCGCGCTTGGCCGCCTGCTTGGCGTAGCCCCAGGCCACGGCATCGTGGCGTGCGGTGGCGCCGTCGATGTGCCAGAGGCCGGCGATCACCGGCAGGTGGCCGGGGTCGAGGTTGAGGCTGGGCACCAGTTCGCGGATCTGCTGGCGGTCGATCATTTCGGTGCGCCCGCCGAAGTGCTTGTTGACCTCGGCGCGCTGGCGGAACGAGCGCACGGTGGCATCGGTGTGGGCCAGGGTCAGTTGGCCGCGCTCGGAGTACATGATGTTGAAATCGAATTCGTTGGACAGGCCCTGGAACATCCGCACCGATTCGGCATAGAAACGCACGCCTTCGCTGGTCAGGTAATTGGAGCGGATCACCGCCGTGTTGCGCGCGGTGTTACCGCCGCCCAGATAGGATTTTTCCAGCACCGCGATGTTGCTGATGCCGTGGTACCTGGACAGGTAATACGCGGTGGCCAGGCCGTGGCCACCGGCACCGATGATCACCACGTCATAGCTTGATTTCAGCTCGCGCGGTGGCGGCAGGTCCACTTCGACCGGGTATTCGGAACTCAATCCGTACTTCAGGAGATTGAAGGGCATACGGCCTCCGATTGGCTATGGTGTTGCATAAGGGCCGCGGTCACGGTGTTTTTCATCAGGAAGGCAATGGTCATCGGCCCGACACCCCCGGGTACCGGGGTGATGGCCGCGACCTGGAGCAGGGCGCTGTCGAAGTCGACATCGCCGACCAGGCGGCTGCGACCGGCGTCGTCGATGCGATTGATGCCGACGTCGATCACCACCGCGCCAGGCTTGAGCCAACTGGCGTCGATCAGGCGCGGACGACCCACCGCGGCGATGACGATGTCGGCCTGGCGGCACAGGACTTGTGGGGCCGGGCTGCGCGAGTGCAGCACGGTCACCGAGCAGTCGGCCTTGAGCAACAGGGCGACCATGGGCTTGCCGACGATGTTCGAACGGCCGATCACCACCGCGTGCTTGCCGCGCAGATCGCCGCAGGTTTGCTCCAGCAGATACAGGCAACCGCTAGGCGTGCAAGGCGCGAGCACCGGGCGGCCCTGGCTGAGGCCTCCGACGTTTTCACTGTGGAAACCGTCGACGTCCTTGCCCGGATCGATGGCTTGCAGTGCCCGCAGTTCATCGACATGGGCAGGCAAGGGCAGTTGCAGGAGAATGCCGTGGATCGAGGGATCGGCATTCAGGCGGGCGATCAGCTCGAGCAGCTGTTCGGTGCGGGTGTCGCTGGGCAGGCGATGTTCCAGGGAGCGGATGCCGACCTCTTCGGCGCGCAGGATCTTGTTGCGCACATACACCTGGCTGGCCGGGTCGCTGCCGACCAGGATCACCGCCAGGGCCGGCTGGATGTCTCGCGCACGCAGGCGGTCGACGTCCTTGCGGACCTCGATCAACACCCGGGCGGCGGCGGCTTTGCCGTCAATCAGTCGGGGAGTGTTCACCGGAAGATCACCGTTCGGTCCTGGTTGAGGAAGACCCGGTGCTCCAGGTGGTACTTGACCGCCTTCGACAGGGCCACGGTCTCGGTGTCGCGGCCGGTGGCCACGAGGTCGTCCGGCAGGTAGACGTGATCGACCCGCTGCACTTCCTGCTCGATGATCGGACCCTCATCGAGATCGCTGGTGACGTAGTGGGCGGTGGCGCCGATCAGCTTCACGCCGCGCTGGTACGCCTGGTGATAGGGCTTGGCGCCCTTGAAACCGGGGAGGAAGGAATGGTGAATGTTGATCGCTCGCCCGGACAGTTGCTTGCACAGGTCGTCGGAGAGAATTTGCATGTAGCGCGCCAGCACCACCAGTTCGGTGCCGGTGTCGTCGACCACCTTCATTAGTTCGGCTTCCTGGCGGGCCTTGGTGTCCTTGGTCACCGGCAGGTAGATGAACCGGATGCCCTCGCGCTCGGCCATGGGCCGCAGGTCGAGGTGGTTGGAGACGATGGCGGTGATGGTCATGTCCATCTCGCCCTTGTGGTAGCGGTAGAGCAGGTCGGTCAGGCAATGGTCGAACTTGCTCACCATCAGCAGCACGCGCATGGGTTCGCGGGTGTCATGCAGTTCCCACTGCATGTCGAAGGCCTGGGCGACGTCGCTGAAACCGGCCTTGATCTGCTGGATATCCCCGGCGTGGCCATCGTTGAAACGGAACACCGCGCGCATGAAAAAGCGCCCGCTGAAATCGTCGTCGAATTGCGCCATCTCCCCGATGTAGCAACCGTTGTCCGCGAGATAAGTGGTGACGGCCGCGACAATGCCCGACACCGCGGGACAGGTGATCTTGATGATGAAATGGTTTTTCTCGTGTTGCATGACACGTCCTCGGGATGATGGCGGCAGCTCATCGCATAGCGAAAAAATGTCAGCGGACAGCGAGGCTCATTCCTTGAGCGCATTTTCTTGGTGGGAATAAAATATTCCTGTAGGTGGCTTTATAGGGGAAAGGGTGGGGGTGCGTCCAGAGGTTTTTGTGAAAGTTTTTTAACTGGTGGGAAATTTATTGGCTGAGCAACGTGTAGTTGAAATGCCTGTAGGCACTAGTTTGAAGGAGCCGGCATGCTGGCAATGCCGGCCTGACAGCCAACCGGAATTTTGCGGCTGTACGCGATACCTGTGGGAGCGAGCCTGCTCGCGAAAAACCTGAGAGCGCCGCAGGGCGTCAGGCTCCCCGCGTCATCGTTGGCCTCCATCGCTGGCAAGCCAGCTCCTTCAGTGGATCGGGGGCGGCCGCGGGAGAGGGGTTATCTGTCAGGCCGCCAAGTCATCCCCAACGAAGATACCAACCTTGCACGCATGAAATTAAACCTGTATTTTTTCATGAAATTACAACTATAAAATTTCATGGAACCGGTAAATGTTTCAGCAATCCACCCAGCATGTCGCCAGCTACTACGCCCACACCTGCGCCGATCGCCTGGTCAACCGCGCGGCATTGGAGGGCGAGCAAAACACCGACGTGCTGATCGTCGGCGCCGGCTTCAGCGGCTTGCACACGGCGCTGCGCCTGGCCCTGGCCGGCAAGCGCGTGACCTTGCTGGAGGCCAGCCGGGTCGCCTGGGCCGCATCGGGACGCAATGGCGGCCAGGCCATTCTCGGTTGGTCCTGTGACATGCCGCCACTGGAAGCCGCCCTGGGTCATGAACGCGCACGGCGCCTGTGGGACGGCATGCGCTGGGCCGCAGGGGAATTGCGCGAATTGCCCGCACGCCATGGTTTCGATTGCGACTACCGCCCCGGCCACCTCTGGACCTCGGTGATGCCACGGCGGGTCAGCCTGTTGACCGAATGGCAACACGAGGCCAGCCACAAATGGGGGCATGACGGATTGCGTTTCATCGAGCGCGCCCAGTTGCCCGAGTGGGTGGCCAGCGAGCGCTATCAGGCCGGCCTGTTCGACCCCGAAGGCGGGCACTTGAACCCGCTGAAACTGGCCTTGGGGCTGGCCGCCGCGATTGAGCGGGCGGGTGGTGTGATTCATGAACAAAGCAAGGCGTTGAATTATCACGAGGACAAAAACGGCTTCGTGGTGACCACCAACCGCGGTCGCATCCGCGCCGATGTCCTGGTCCTGGCCTGCAATGCCTACCTGGACCGGCTCGACCCGCAGCTATCGAGTTGCGTACTGCCCGTTGGCACCTATCAAGTGGCCACGGCACCGATGTCCGAGGCCCAGGCCACCGCGCTGCTACCGAGCAATGTCTGTGTCACCGACAACCAGTTCGTGCTCGATTATTTTCGCCGCACGCCGGACAACCGGCTGCTGTTCGGCGGCGGCTGCACCTACCTGGGTGGCATGCCCAAGGACATCGCCGGCGCCACCCGGCCATGCCTGGAACGGGTGTTTCCACAATTGAAAGGGATTGAACTGGAGTTCGCCTGGGGCGGGCACATCGACCTGACGCTCAAGCGCACGCCCGACATCGGCCGACGCGGCGACCTCTACTGGTTGCAGGGCTACTCCGGGCACGGCGTGCTGCCAACCCTGGCCGGGGCACGGGCGGCGTCCGACGCCATTCTCGGCCAGCCGGATGAGTTGGCGTTGTATCAGGGTTTGAGCAACGCCAGCTTTCCCGGCGGGAAATACATGGCAGCGCCGCTGGAAGCCATCGGCAAAGCCTGGTACCGGCTGCGCGACAGCATTTGAATCGGCCATTTCTGGAAGCCATTAGATGGACATGCAAGAAGAGATTTCGGCGCTGGCGATCCTGATCCAGGACCTGCGCAAGCACAAGAAGTACACCTTGAAGGACCTGGCCGACAAGATCGGCCGCTCCGTGGGTTTTCTATCGCAAGTGGAGCGCGGCTTGTCCCGCCCGACGGTGGCGGACTTGACCGCCATCAGCGAGACCCTCGGCGTGCCGACCACCTATTTCTACAGCCTGCCCAAACCCATGGCGTTGCCCTGGGTCACCCGGCCGGACGAACGCCGCACCCTGTATTACGCCGACGGCATCACCGACATCCTGGTCTCGCCAAAAATGCGCGCGTCCTTTTCCATGCTCGAAAGCCAGCTGGAACCCGGTGCCAGCAGCGGCGACCGGCACATGAAGGACAGCTCGGAGCAGGGCGGTTACGTCCTGGAAGGCGAGCTGACCCTGTGGCTCGATGATGACGACCCGGTGACCCTGCGCGCCGGCGACAGCTTTCAACTGGCCAGTCATGCCCACTGCCGCTACGGCAACCTCTCGGCCCAACTGACCCGAGTGCTCTGGGTCTACACCTGATAAAAACAAGCAAGGAACAAAACGATGGATGCTGTGTGCTCTGATCTGCTGGCTGAAGTGCGTGGGTTTCGTCAGCGCTACCCCGAGGTGCGTTACGTCGACCTGATCTCCCTGGACATCCCCGGGCATTTCTACGGCAAGCGCTACCCGATCGAAATGCTCGAAAAAGTCGCCGCCGGCAGCGCCCTCAAGTTACCGCAAAACTGCGTGTTGCTCGGCACCCAGGGCGGGCTGTTCAAGATCGGCGACTACTGTTTCAACGACGGCGATCCGGATGCCCTGCGGCGCCTGGTGCCAGGCACGCTGAAGTTGGTGAGCTGGGAGAAGCAACCGCTGGGGCAGATGCTGATCACCTCCGACGGCACGGAAAAACCGATCGAATTTGAACCCCGTGAAGTCCTCGCCCAGGTGTTGGCGCGGCTGGGTCGCAAGGGGATTTTTCCGGTGGTGGCGTTCGAGCTGGAGTTCTATCTGTTCGATAGCCAGTTGCGCGATGGCTTGCCGCAGTTTGCCCGCGACCCGCTGACCGGTGATGCCGATGACCAGCCGAACATGCACATCGAACGACTGTCGCGCTTTGCCCCGGTGCTCGATGAAATGGTCGAGACCGCGCGTGCCCAAGGCATCGACGCCACGGTGATCACCGCCGAATTGGGCCCCGGTCAGTTCGAAATCAACTTCGGTCACCTGGACGACGGCCTGCGCGCCGCCGACTGGGCCGCTTTGTTCTGCCGCAGTACGCGAGGCGTGGCCCTCAAGCACGACTACCGCGCCAGTTTCATGGCCAAGCCTTACCTGCAGCACCCCGGCAGCGGCATGCATGTGCACGTGAGCCTGTACGACGAAGCGGGCAACAACCTGATGGCGGCGAACGGGCAACAAGCGTTGCGCCATGCGGTGGCCGGTTGCCTGGATGTGTTGCCGCACTGCATGCCGATCTTCGCGCCGAACCACAACGCGATGCGGCGCTTGAGCGCCACGGTGAACGTCGCTTCGCGCGCGAGTTGGGGCTTCGAGGATCGGGACGCGTGCCTGCGGGTGCCGGAGTCGGACGCCAGGAACCTGCGGGTCGAACATCGCCTGGCCGGCGCCGATGCCAACCCGTACCTGGTACTGGCCGCCATCCTGGTGGGGATGGAACAAGGCCTTGAACAGGGCCGCGAACCGATCGCCCCGCTCAACGAAGACCGCGACAGTGGCATCGACTTCCCGCTGGAGATGCTCGAGGCGGTGCAGTCCATGCAAAGCCATCAAAAACTGCGTGAAGGTTTGGGCGCGGAATTCGTCCATGTGTATTGCGAGAACAAGCGCCAGGACCACCTGGCATTCCTCAATGACATCAGTGCCCGTGAGTATCGCTGGTTCCTGTAGTTAAGGTGGTTTCGAGGTTAACCGTAAATAATATCAGGATATATAACGGCTTATAGATTTTAGTAACTAAACGGTTAACTAAAATATCTTGTTACAGGGCGAAACATTGCGTAGTATACGCCCCGCGTTCACCACCACGGTTTATGCATTTTTGAATCCCGGGCGTCCATCAGCTGCCCGGGATTTTTTTTGCCTGCAGTTTTTTCAGTGCCATCAGGACTTCGTCCCCAGCACGTCGCGGATGTTGTCCACCACGTTGCTGTCCTTGATCACATCGCTCAGCCATCCCTCCAGCGGCATGTTGCCCCATTTGATCGCGCGTTCGATCAGATAGGGGACAGGGCTCTGGGGCTCGGTCTGCTTGAAGTACTGCGCGATACCTGCCAGCAGGGTGAATGCCTCGTCGCGGGTTTGCGGTGTGGTGCGCAGCGGCGTGACGGGAATGTCTTGCTGGGTCTGGGTCATTGCTGCACCTTCAGGTTGTGCGCCAGCGCTATCGCCGACGACCGGTGTGGGCGCGACAGGGGCGGGGTGTAGGTCGATACCGCGATCCTTGAGCAGTTTCTCGGCCAGTTGGCCGGCGCGGGACAACACGTCATGCAGCCCGGCAAAACTCGGCGCATCCTGGCCGAACAGCCTGTCGGCGGTGCCCTGGAGTTGTTGGCAGGCATTGAGGCTGGCGGCGATTTCGAAGGCTTTCTGGCGCAGGTGGTCGGAGTCGGTCAACACCACCGAACGCTGGAACACCTCGGCGTTGATCTTGCCTTCGTCGAGGGCCGCGCGCATGGCCTGGGGGTTCTGCAACGCCAGGTTCTCCACGTGCCGGGATTCGTCATAGCGCAGCAGGCCGTACGCTTGGCCCTGGGTGATGGGCAGTGCGCCCACCACATCGGCCAGGGTTGTTTTCATCCACGCCAGGCGGGCAGCGCGTTCATCGGCCCCCTCTTCGAGGGAAGGGAAGAGGTCGGCCCAGAAAGTGTCCAGCAGGCGTTCGGCCAGGGTCAGGCCAAAGGTGATACCGGTGAAATGGTACTTGTGCGCCAGGGCTTCGCTGAGCCATGCGACGAGCATCAGGTCCTTGCTCTGTCGAGCCAGGCCTTGGGCAGCCAGGGTAAGGGTCAGGTCCCAGTCGGAAGACTTCAGGTCGGTTTGCCAGTCACCCTGGGTCAGATAATCGGGGTCTGCTCGCCGCGCTTCTTTCACCTGATCGAACAGGGTGGAAAAGCTCAGGTCTTCGCCGCTCCCCCCGTTGATGGGCGCTGTCAGTTCGGCCAGCGAAAGGTCGTTGAGAAATTCAGACATAGGCAACTCGGATCGGAATAAAAGAACACCGTGCCCGCTTTCGCGGGCGCAGTGCTGAAACCGGACCGCTCTCGCGGCCCGTTATTGCCCGGGGTTTACGCGAATACCTTGTTGGCAGTGCGATCCCAACCACCGGTGACGTTACCGCCGCCCTGGCCGTCGGCACGGCTCTGCTGGGTGTAGGTGGTCTTGATGCGCGCGAAGTTGAAGCTGATCTCTTCGATCGGCAGGTCGCCCACCGCTTTGTCTTCGCCGCCCTGGCTACCGCCAGCGACCGCCTTGACGGAAGACACCACGACTTCTTCCAGGTTGATGGTCAGGTAGGTCACCTTGTCGCCACCGGCGCGGTTTACGTTCAACTGGATCTTGGCGATGTGCGTGCCTTTGCAGCAGGCTTCGAACAGCTTGGCGGAAGCCTTGTCCACGGCTTTGCGGATGCTGAAGTCGCTCAATGCCACACGCTCCGACGAAGCACCGCCCGAAGAGCTGGCTGTCGCGGAAGTCGCCTGGGTGGCGCCATACTCGTAGCCCAGCACTTCGATCCAATCCTTGTGCTTGTCGTCCAGTACTTCGCCTGGAATGCCGTCGATCTGGATGTATGCGTCAAATGCCATTTTTACTTTCTCCTTACCTTCATTAAAAAGGATGTCACCTGCAAACAGATCACAGCCCTTCGCTTTAACCTCTTTGAATCGATCAACAGAGGCTTGTTGCGCCAACCCGGAATCGGCCCGGGCAGCGGTTTTTCTTCATAGAGCGCGGCGTGTCAGTTGAGCGCCCGCACTTCGATTTCGACCCGTCGGTTAGGCTCCAGGCACCGGATCAGCTGGGCCCTCGGCTGTTGCATGTCGCACTTGACCAGGGGCCGGGTGCTGCCTTCGCCGACGGCCTCGACCAGTTCGCCCGGTACGCCTTTGCCCACCAGGTAGGTCTTGATGGTTTGTGCCCGCTGCCGGGAAACCTGCAGGTTGCCCTGGGGATCGCCGAGTTGATCGGCGTGCCCGGCGATGATGATTTTCCCGACGTTGGGGGTGCTGAGCAGCTTGCCGGCGATCGCGCTTAGCTGGCCTTGGCCTTCATTCTTCAGGCTCTGGAAGTCGGCTCGGCCAAAGGCGAACAAGGTGTCCGACTCCAGCGTGATGGTTTCGATCGAGCGCAATGACTGCGTCAGCAGGCTGTTGATGTAGTTGCGCGAGCTGGAGACCAGGAACGCGTTGTCGAGGATTCGCGGCACGTCGGGCTCGTGAATCTGGTCGCTGTAGAAGTTGATCTGGCGGCTGGCGAACTCATAGTCCGCGGCGGCGACACCGGCGTTACCGACCTGGCGGGCAATCGCCGGGTACCAGTAATCCGGGATCTTCGCTTTCAGGAAAGCAGGGTCGGCCTTTTCACGCTGGGCACGCGAGAGCATCACGTAGGTGTCCAGCGTCGCCTTGCCAAACTGCGCAATGGATTGCGCCCGGTTGTCGTTGGGCAGCGCCTTGGGTTCGACGCTGTCCACGCCGGTTACCGGCATCAACTCCTTGGCATTGCGCTGATAGACCTTGAGGGTGGTCAGCAAGTACAACGAGCGGGTCAGGTTGTCGGCCGTGGGCTTGAGCATCACGCTTTCCAGCCGGTCGAAATAGCGGCTGCGCACCAGTGGCTCTACCTTGTGGCCTTGATAAAGCCCCAGGCGCATGCGCAGCGGCACGCCTTCGTCGTGGTGCTGCGCGTAGTAATGCGCGGTCCAGAAGCGCAGTCGATCCAGGGTTTGCCACGCGGTGTATTGCGCGGTAGCGGAACGGTCATCGGCCGCCGCCTGGGTCAGTTCCGCCGAAAGGCTGTGCAACGTGTCCCTGTTGTTAACGTACGACCAGCCCAACAGACTGCACAGCAGCACCGCGACCAGTGTGGCAGCGCCGATCCAGGTGGCTTTGCGCCGACGTTCGCGGTGGTTGGTGGTGTACAGCGCCACCAGGTGCTGGTCGGGAATGATGACTTTGCGGAACAGACTGTTGATGAACAGCGGGCGCGGTTGTGCGTTGCCGTTGGCGATCTCTCGCTCACCTTCCAGCGAGAAGCGCTCGGTCACCTGCCGTGCATGCCCACCCGATTCCGGCTGGTCGGCATCGAGCGCGCTGGTGAAATAGAAGCCGCGCAGCAGTTCCGCATGTTGATAAGGGTTGGCGCGCAGCAGGGCATCGACGAACAGTTGCAGCCGTGGTTTGAGGGCCGCCAGCTCCAGCGGGAAGCGATACACCGCCGAATCCTGCCGGGTGATCTGGATGTCCTGCGTGACCAGTTGCTGGCTTGCCACCTGTTGCCAATAGCTGACCAATTCGTCCATCGCGGCGCCGAAGCGCTGCCCCCAGTCGGCCTGCTCATAACTTTTGTGGGAGAAGGTCTTGCCCATCACTTCGCCGCGGGCGGTCTCGTCCAGTTGGCGATAGAAGGGGGTGAAACCGGGCACCAGGTCGCACTTGGTGAACACCAGGTAGACCGGCAGGCGCACTTCCAGCAGGGCATGGGTTTCCTGGATGCGTTCGCGCAGACGCTTGGCGATGCGCTCCTGATCTTCCAGCGAGGTCTGCAGGATGTCGTGGATGCTGACGGTGACGATCAGGCCGTTGAGTGGCCGGCGCTGACGGTGCTGGCGCAGCAGCTGCAGGAACGCGCGCCATTTGCCGGCCTCTTCCTGGTTGTTCATGTAGCGCCCGGCGGTGTCCAGCAGGACGGCCTCGGAGCTGAAGAACCAGTCGCAATTGCGCGTGCCACCCAGGCCTGCGACTCGCACACCTTCGCGCTCGGCGTAAGGGAAATTGAGGCCCGACTGGTAAAGCATGGTGCTCTTGCCTGCCGCCGGCTGGCCGACCACCAGGTACCAGGGCAGGGCATACAGCGCATCCTTTGGATTGCTGCCCCGTGGCTTGTTGCTGTGCAAGCGCTCGATGCTCTGCAACAACCGCTCGCGCAACAGGCTGACTTCCTCACGATCCGCCGGGCTCGCGTTCAACACGGCCTGGTCGGCATCCTCACGCAGCAGCCCTTCGAGGTTGTGATGCCGGGACACGCCCCGATAAAGCAGCAGCACATACCCGGCGGACAGCACCAGGAACACGCCGATGCCGGTCAGCAGGCTGTTGAGCGAACTGAAGCCGAACCCACGCCCGATGCCCCACACCACGAAGATCGTGAGGAAAAAGCACACCCCCAGGATGTAGGGTTGATAGCGCAAGAAGTAATACTTGATCTTGTTCATACGGGCTTCGAATCCAGGGCATCGACAAAACGGTCGATAACGTCACCCAACGGGCGGTCGATTTCGGCAAAGGCGTGATTACGGTGGTGCTCGTCAAAGGCATCGAAAGACGCCAGCACGTCATAGCTCTGCGAGCGCTCACCGATACCGGTCAACAGGCGATAGGCATCGCAGGTATTGCGTGAGGCAAAACAGATCAGTCGGGGGCGCATGAAGTCGTCCGCCAGCAGGCTGACCTGCGGCACGGCGCGCGCCGCGGTCATGTGCGTCAGCCAGGTGACCCACAGATCGGCGGTGGGGTTTTTCAAGCCTCTTTCCGCCGGCAAGGGCAGGGCGATGCCGATTGGCGTTGCCTGGTCGAGGTGCTTTTCCAGGGCCCGCAGCCGGGTCAGCACGGCGTTGGTGACGAACTCCGGGTAGGCGCCTTCGAGTGCGGTACTGATATCGCGCAGGTTGAAATTCATCAGGAACTTGTCATGCACGCGCCGGAACAATTCGAAGTCCTGGCCTTGCAACGGGCGCAGGGCCTTGATGCGCTCGAACAGCGCCGACGTGCTTTCGCCCTGGACGGCCATGTGCAGCAGCGGACGGATCTGACCGCTGAACAATTCACCCAGGGTGAACGGATTGACCAGAGGCTCGGCTTCGCTGGCCTTGAGGGACTGGAAAATGAAAAACGGATAGCGCCGCCCACTCGAATCCCTCGAGCTGATCAGCCCGCCCAGCAACCAGTTGCCGCTGCGTGCGCGGTAACTGAAAAAGCACAGCGGCAACCCGTCGAACAGCGTGCGCCAGTCGTCGCGGTGCTGCAGGGCGGCCAGTGCGCCTTGCAGCCAGCCGTCGAACTCGCAGACGTCGTCACCCGCACCTTGCAGGCTGACGAAGTCCGGGCTCGCGGGGACCTTGCCGAAGCAACCGATCATTGGCCGGTTCCCGGGTTCAAGTTCTGCTGGCTCACAGCGGGCGACCCTCTGCGCCATTGAGCGCACTCAAGGCCTTGACGTTGGCCAGGTCGGTCAGCTTGACGCCGCCATAGTTGCGCACGGCAAGACTGACCGGGCCACTGCCGGTGTTCCAGCTGAAGCGTTGCTGGATGCCGTCCAGATCACTCACCCGTGCACTGTCGTTCATGCGCAGCAGGCCCCAGCGGCCCGGGTAGTCGAACACCGTGATGCGCTCGCCGCTCAGGGTCACCACATCCAGGCGTGCGCCCGGCGTGGTGGTCGTGCCCGGCCAGGAGAAACGGCTCCAGCTGGTCCTGCCATTACGGTAGTGCTGCACCTGGCCGTCGAGGGTGAAAATGATGTCGGTGAGGTTGGCGGAGGGCTCGAGCATGATCTCGAAGCCGTTGTCGCGGTCCGACAGGCTGGCGATCACCTGGCCCAACGAACTGGCCTTGTCGATGCTGTTGACCATGTTCGGATTGACCAGCGGCGTGGCCTTGCTGTTGCTGCTCATCCCCAGGCCCTCGCCACCGGACAGGTTGCCGATTTCGTTGCGCTTGAAGTTCGGCAGCAGCCCGGATTCCGGGTCGACGAAACGCTGCAGATCCTTGACCGAGGCTTCATTGCGGCTGCCGGGCGCAATCGGGTAACGGTGCGCCATGACCTGCTCCCAGGGCTTGGCGATCTGCTGCGCCCAGGCCTTGGCAATCTGTTGGCCAGCCGGGTCGCGCAGGGTTTCCCAGGCAAACTGGATCGGCAGGCTGAACAGGCTCTGCAACGAATCGGACAGGCTGCCCTGGCTGGTGTCGACGGTGGTCTCGACATAGTTGCGCACGCTGGTCACTTCGCTTGGCAACCCTTCGAGGGTTTCACTGATCAGCAGCTTGCTGCTCTTGCCGACGTCCTGGGAGCGCTGGATGTTGTTCATCCGCACCTTGAGTTTGCGCAGGGCTGCGAGGTAGCGGTCCATGATCGTGCTGTCGGCGCCTTCGGCGTTTTGCACGGCGAACACCCGCGATACCGGTTCGAAGCGCTTCGCCAGGCTGCCATCGTCAACCGCCGGCAGCGGCGATACCAGCGCACCGGGCGCGGTGTTCTTGCCATCGAAGATCCCGCTGACGCTGCTCCAGAATCCGTCATCGGGCTTGACGCCCGCCTGCGGGGTTTCGCGCGGGGCAGGGACGTCCCACTGGGTGTTGTCGTTGACCGCCGCCAGCAGGGTTTTCACCGGCGAGTTCTGCACGTCGCTGAGCAGCGACAGTTGCTGGGTGGCATTGGCCATGTCGGTGAAATGACGAACGCCAACGCTGTCGACGAAGCTGTACCAGGCCTGGGTGTAGTCACGCTTGTAGCGCGTCATGAACTCGCGAATGAAGTTGGCTTTCTGCACGATGCTGTCGCCGCCTTCGCCATCGAGTACCCAGTCCGTTTCGTTTTGCAGGTTGCCCGACACCAGCTTGATCAGCTCAGGCTTGACGAAGTGTTCCCAGCCCTGGCGGGTGAAAATCGCCGGGACCGCTTCGGAGCCGTACAACAACTGCCGACCAGGCAGCGGCACCAGGTCGCTCAAGCCGACAGCCGGGAACTGACGGCTGGATTCCAGTTGCAGGTGCAGGTATTCACGGTCTACCAGCGAGCTGGAAATCATGAAGGACTTCAGGCTGTTGCGGGTTTCGCTGATGAGCTGCTCGTTACGCGACAAGGCGGGTGCCTGGCCATTCTTGAGCAACTGCACGTAGACCGGTGAGTTGTCCTCGATCACCGCGATGCTGACAGGGTGCTCGGCACTGGCGGTATTGGCCCAGGCCACCGGCAATGCAGCGCCGACGAATTCCGCGTCCGGGTGGGTGCCCGGTTGCGTGAGCATCAGGTAGAGCTTCAGTGCGTTATAGGACTCGATGATGGAGGCGACTTGGCGCTCATCCAGCCGGCCGAGCATTTCTTCGGACAACGACAGCCCGCCGGTGGTCGCCGACAAGTCAGCGGCATCGCTCGCCGTGGCAGGGTTGCGCAGCGCCGTCAGCGCTTCGCCCCGGGCCTTGTTCGCAGCACCCTTGGCGGCACCGGTCAGGCGATTGGCGACATCACCGCTGCTGCGCGGCAGGTTGTTCAAGCGGGTCGGCAGTTTCTGGCCCGACGCGCGGGATTTGCCTGAGTCGGCCTTGTTGGGTGCAGGCGCAAAGCTGTTCTGCGCATCCATGGTCCTGGCGAACTCATTGAAGGCGCGCATCTGCAATTGCAGTTGCAAGGTGACAGGCTCCAGCGCCTGGGTGCGCAGTTGTTGCCAGTAGGCAGTCTGCGCAACGCGGTAGATGTCGTCACCACGATAGAGACCGGCACCCAGTTGCAGCGGCACGCCGTTGGCACGGTGCTTCTCGATGACGTGGAGTTGCTCACGCAACAGCTCCAGGCCCTGGCCCGAGGCGAGTAGCCCGGCACGGTCCGAGGACTGTTGCAGCTCACTCAGTTGTTCGCGCAAGGTGGCCAGCCACTGCCGGTTGTTCTGGAACGACAGGGCTTGCCAGCCAATGAACGCAACCCCGGCCAATACTGCCAGGCCCAGCAGGGCAGGGCTGGCGGAGGTGTTCTTGCCAATGCGCGACTGATAGAGGGTCAGGTCGCGATCGGGGAAGATCACCCGACGGAACGTATCAGTGATGAAGTAGCTGCGGTCGCTGATTTTCTTGCCGCTGCCGTGCTCCGGTTGCTCGGCGGCAGTCTGCAAGGCGAACGACTCGGCCAGGTCGTCTTCATACACCTGGCTCAGCTGCTGGTCGGTCTGCAAGGCACTGGTGAAATACAGCCCGCGCAGCAACAGCGGCGCACCGCTGCGACGGGTTTCGGCGAAGTGCTGGAGAAACTGTTCCAGCACCCCGGACAGCTCGGCGAAATAGTTCGGGAAGTTCAGCAACGCGCTGTCGGCATCGGCACCCAAGGCAATCATCTGGGCGTCGACGTGGCGACGTATATGACCGTGCAGGTTTGCCAGCTTGGCATCCAGCACCGGGCGCAGGCCCTGGTTACGGATCTCGGACAAACCGAAGGTCATGCCCAGGGGTTGTTGGCGCTCGTTGAGGTCCAGGCCTTCAAACGCCTGGCTGAAGCCCGGCAGTTGATCGGTCTTGCTCAGCATCAGGTAGATCGGAGGGTTGGCGTCCAGGCAATCGTTGTATTCCTCGATGCGCGACACCAGTTGTGCGGCGAGTTCGTTGCGCTCGGTTGCGCTGCACGCCAGCAGTTCAGGCAGGCTCACCACCAGCACCAGGCCATTGACCGCGGCCTTGCTGCGTTGCTTTTTCAGCAGGCGCAGGAAGGCGGCAAATTCACTGGCCGACGGGTCGTCGCGCAGGTAACGGCCAGCCGTGTCGATCATCACGGCCTCGGGGCTGAAATACCAATCGCAATGCTGGGTACCGCTTTCGGTGTCGTTGGCGCTGCTGGCAATGCTGGCGGACAGGCCCGAGCGGGTCAGCAACGAAGTCTTGCCGGCCGCGGACATGCCGATGACCAGGTACCACGGCAGATCGTAAAGCGCCGACGAGCCGCCGCCACCGGCCGAGCGATCGGTGCGCAACATCGCGATGGCGTGCTTGAGGCGTTCGCGCAGCACGTGCTGATCGCGGAACTCACCAGAAGACTTGAGCGAACGATCGACTTCGATCTGCACCAGGTTTTCAAGGTTGTGCTCGGCGCGGATGCGCTTGTACTGACGCAGCACAATGATCAGCAGGTAGAAGGCACTGACGAGCGCCATCGCTTCCAGCGCATACCCGCGCAGCCAACCCACGCGCGGGGCCACGAACCAGCAGACCGCCAGGCTCGCCAGCCACAGGACGGGGACGAGGAACCAAAAACTTTTCAACGAACGCAATAATGTCTTCATGTCTTCCTGACTCGGTTACCTGACCTGTGCTCAGGCACTGAACAGCTGGCTGATTTGTTCGGACAACGCGGCTACGTCTTTGCCCAGCAGCCAGTCCAGCGTCAGGTAGACACCCGCGCAGACCAGCGCAATCAGCGCCAGGTAGAGCCACAGGGGCACTTCATGGCGCAGCATCTGCGAGACTTGGTCGGGCAAGGCCCAGTCAGGCGAGAGGGCCTTGGGGGTCTTGCGAAAACGCGCGATGTCTTGGCCCAGGGTATTGGCCAGGTAACGCAACTGGTCCTTTTGCCCGAGGCTGAACTTGCCTTCGAACCCCAGGGCCAGGCACAGGTGGTAGACCTCGAGCACGTCGAGGTTCTGTTTGACGTCGCCACGCAGTGCATCGATCTTTTCGAAGAAGCCTTCACCGGCCAGGTGCACGCCGAAATAGCGGAACTGCAACGGCTGCAATTCAAAGTGCCGACGCAATTCGTTGTCCCCGGAGCGCAACACGCTTTCATCGAGGAAGGCACAGAGGGCGTACTGGGTGTCCTTGACCTGTTCAACGCTGTAGTTGGCGCCACGGGCGTCGAGCTCCAGCGCCTTGAAGAAGCTGTCGACGCTGGCCTCGAAGGCGCTGACCGACGTCACCTGGCGGCCCTTGCGCACGATCAGCGCCATGCTGATGAAGTCTTGCACCAGGTCCTTGAGGGTCGGTTTTTCACGGGCGGGCGCCACGGCGCCTTGCAGTACGGCTTCGGTCATTTGAGTACCGCCATCAGTTCAAGCTTGAGGTTGGTGAACGCGCTGGGCGCATAGAAAGAGATGGCCTGGGCACTCATCATTCGCTCGTAGACCCGGCCATGGGGTTCGATGGAGAAGTAGTGATTGTCCAGTCGCACCGGAATCGCATTGGGCAGGCGGGTCGAATGATTGAGGGTGACCCCCGGCATGGCGCTGTTGACCACCACTTCGATGTCTTCCGGCGAGCCGACCTTGAACGCCCGTGGCACCAGTTCCAGCAGGCTCGCGCCCGGCATGTCGGCGTGCACGGAGATGTAGAAATCCGCCTCCGCCAGCCGTGGATCGTGCAACTGCCCTTGCCAGTACGAGGGTTTGGTCTGGGTCAGGTTGATCACCACGCACTGATTGGGCACTACGTTGTCGAGCAGCACGCGAATCATTTCGTCGAGCCTGACCAGCGAGGCCGCCGGGTCGTGGTGGTCGTACTCGGGGATGTCGTTGAGCTGGGTGTCCAGCGAGAACGTCAGCAAGCCGCCGGCCAGTTCGGCCAGGAACAGATACAGGCGCTCGGGGTGCAGGCGTGGATGCGCGAGCAGGTGCGCCAGGGCCGGGTGCGCACGGTTCACCGTGTTCAACAGCCAGAACAGGGTGACGTCGCTTGAGCCGAACTCGGCAATCTGGTCCGCGCGCTCGCGACGCCGCCCCGACAGCGCCTTGCTCTTCGATTGCAGGGCACCGAGCAAACGCTTGCCCAGCCCGATCAGGGTGTCATGGGTGCCCAGGTGCAGCGTCGGGTGCACGAAATGCCCGTCGAGGTTGAAGCCGCCGATGTTGTTGCGTGACAACCGGGCGATCGGGCACCAGGTGTAGCCATCGAGGTTGTCGCCGTCGATGAGCATCACCACGTTCAGGCGCAGGCTGGTGATTTCGTTTTCCAGGTCGCCTTCGTTGAGGTCTGGCAAGGTGTCGAACTGCTTGCGATAGCGCCGCCCGGTCTTCTGTTCCTGGCCGTCTTCGACGTAGTTCAGGCCGAAGGGCTCCGGCAGTTTCAGCGCGGCGTAGACCTTCAGGTCGTTGCCCTTGAGCAGGTCCTTCAAGTCGCGGGCGGCCGGCAGCGGGTCGTGCTGCGGCGCGTCGTACAGGCTGCCGTCGGGAAACACCAGCTTCAGCCGCTTGAGCTGCAGGGAGCCGGTGGCGAGGGCTTCCTCGTCCACTTCGAGCAACTGCACGCCCCAGTGAAAAGGCGTGTTGCGCAGGGTCGCCTGCGCCAGCTGATGCTGGTGGAACTCATCCTGATACTGGAAATGCTGGGGCAAAAGGAACATGCCTTCGGACCACATCACCCGGCTTTGCTTACTCATTGAGCGCCTTCCAAAAATGAATTCAATTTCGAGTCCACGGCTTTTTGCGCGGAGGCACTCGTCTGGTCCTGGGCCTTCTGCACCACGGCGTCCTGCACGCGCTCGGTCAGCGAGGGTTTGGCCGGCTGCTCGGGCAGGGTGGCGGCTTTGGCCAGCTGCTCCTGGGTCTTGGGTTTGTCCAGGACATCGACGCCACTGACGGCGGACACCCTGTTGTTGTCCACCAGTACCCGCAGGCCGTCGGAGGAGAACCAGATGCCGTCCTTGCGCAGGGAGTTGGCGTCAAACGCAACCTTCCAGCGGCTGTTCTCGTCGGTGCGGAAAAACGCGGCGACGCCGACATAGCCGGTGGCCTTGTTCAGCGGCCATTTGTCGACCTGGCCCATGCCCGGCAGCAAGGTGATTTCGCGGTTCTCGATCAGGGTATTGCCGAGGGCCTTTTGCGGGTCGTCCCACAGTGTGTCGGCGTCGACCGAGGCAAAGCGCTCCAGCGAGGTCAGCTGGTACACGCGCAGCACCACCGACAGCGGTTGGCCGGACGCATCGGGGTTGAGCTGGTTGCCGCCGTCGGAGGTGAGGATGACCTTCTCCTGATCGTCGAACAGCATGTCGCCCGCCCAGGTGTCGTCGACCCGCTTGCCGACCCGGTCGGTGACGCCACAGGCCGTCAGCGCCATCATCATTGCCGCCGCGACCAGGCATTTTGCCAATGCCGGTCTTGCTCCACGCGTCCCTGAATTTCTCTTGTCCATGACCACTACCTGTAAATGCCCGATCAGCACAGGCGATAGGCGAAATCGCCATCGCTGCCCAACTCGATGTTCAAACTCTGGATCGGTTTGTCCTGCGCCATGCGCTCAAGGACCCGCTGCGCCAGTTCCGGCATCAGGGTCTTGGACAAAATGTTGTCGATGTTGCGGGCGCCGCTGTCGACCTCGGTGCAGCGCGAGGCAATGGCTTTGACCAGCGCCTCGTCATAACCGAGGACGGCCTGATGATTGCGCTCGAAGCGCTGGCGAATGCGCGCGAGCTTGAGCGCGACAATGCGCTCAAGAATCGCGTCCTGGACCGGGTAATAGGGGATGATGGTCAGGCGACCGAGGAAGGCCGGCTTGAACACCTGGTTCAACTCCTCACGCAGCCCTTCGACGATGGCTTCCGGTGTAGGTTGCGGCTGTGCATTGAGGCACCACTGCATGATGCGCTCGGTCCCGGTGTTGGACGTGAGGATGATCACGGTGTTGCGGAAGTTGATCTCGCGACCTTCGCCGTCGTCCAGCACGCCTTTGTCGAACACCTGGAAAAACAGTTCGAGCACGTCCGGGTGGGCCTTTTCCACCTCATCGAGCAGCACCACGCTGTACGGCTTGCGTCGCACCGCTTCGGTCAGCACGCCGCCCTCGCCATAGCCGACGTAACCCGGCGGCGAGCCCTTGAGGCTGGAGACCGTGTGGGCTTCCTGGTACTCGGACATGTTGATGGTGATCAGGTTGCGCTCGCCGCCATACAGGGTGTCGGCCAGGGCCAGTGCGGTTTCGGTCTTGCCCACGCCGCTCGGGCCGAGCAACAGGAACACGCCGATCGGTTTGTTCGGATCTTCCATGCGGGCGCGGGAAATCTTGATGCGCTTGCCGATTTCCTGCAGGGCGTGGTCCTGGCCGAGCACCCGCTCACCCAGCAGCGCCGGCAGGCGCTGCACAGTGTCGATTTCGTCGCGCAGCATCTTGCCCAGCGGGATGCCGGTCCAGCCGGAAATCACTTCGCCGATGGTGCCGCCATCCACCAGGGCATGCACCAGCGGTTGCTCACCCTGGACGCTGGCCAGTTCGGCGCGCACCGCGGCAATCTCCTGGGTATCCGGTGCCTGATTCTCGGGGTGGCTGAGGGCGCCAAGTTTTTTCACCAGTTGCAGCTCGCGTTGCCACTGCTGTTCGAGGGCATCACGGGTCTGCTGCTCGCTCAGCAGCTCGGCGTTCAGGGTGGTCAGGCGTCGGGCATGGTCGCTGCCTTTGGCGGCCTCCTGCTGCAGTACCGAGATTTCCGCCTGCAGGTTGTCGATCTGGCGCTTGCAGTCTTCCAGCGGCCCCGGTTGCGCCGATTGCCCGAGGGCGACCCGGGCGCAGGCGGTGTCCAGCACGCTGACGGCCTTGTCCGGCAGTTGGCGCCCGGTGATGTAGCGATTGGACAGGCGCACGGCCTGCACCAGCGCTTCGTCCATCACCGTGACCTTGTGGTGTTCCTGCATCTTGGCCAGCAGGCCGCGCAGCATGTGGATCGCCTTGTCTTCGTCCGGCTCTTCGACCTTCACCACCTGGAAGCGGCGGGCCAGGGCGGCGTCCTTCTCGAAGTACTTCTTGTACTCGGCCCAGGTGGTCGCTGCGATGGTGCGCAGCTCGCCCCGGGCCAGGGCTGGCTTGAGCAGGTTGGCGGCATCGTTCTGCCCGGCCTGGCCGCCCGAACCGATCAGGGTGTGCGCTTCGTCGATGAACAGGATGATCGGGTGCAGGCTGCGCTTGGTTTCTTCGATCACCGACTTGAGGCGGTTTTCGAACTCGCCTTTCACACCGGCACCGGCCTGCAACAAACCCAGGTCGAGGGTGTGGATGGCCACGCCCTTGAGTACCGACGGCACGTCACCCTGGATGATGCGCAGGGCCAGGCCTTCGACCACGGCGGTTTTGCCGACGCCGGCTTCACCGGTGAGGATCGGGTTGTTCTGGCGGCGGCGGGTCAAGATGTCGACCATCTGCCGCACCTCGAACTCGCGACCGAGCACCGGATCGATCCGGCCTTCGCGAGCGCTGTGCGTGAGGTTGATGGTGTATTGATCGAGGGCCGGAGTCTTGCCATTGCCCTTGACCGTGCTGGCGACGTCGGCAGCGCCCAGCGGTTTGCCCAGCGCTGACTCGGCGCTGCCTTCCACCAGCGCGTTGAGGTTCACGCGCAAATCGTCGGCGTTGATTTTCTCAAGCTCGGCCGCCCCCGCGATCACCACCCGGCGCAGCTCATCGTCATCGAGCAAGGCCTGTAATAGATGACCGGTGCGGATCTGGGCCTGGCCGAACTCGATGGAGGCCAGCACCCACGCCTGTTCGATCAGGCGGGTCAGGTGCGGCGACAGCGCCGGGGTGCGCGTATTGCCTTTCTTGAACGTCCCCAGTGCCGTGACCAATTGCGCCTGCAAGCGCTCAGGCACCACGTCGTAATGACGCAGGATGGCTGGCAGGTCGTTGTCGTGGCCGTCGAGCAACTGCAACAACAGGTGCTCGATCTCGACATCGTAGTGGTGTTCCGACAGGCACAGGGCTGCGGCGCTTTCGGTGGCGGCGCGGCTGGTGTCGTTGAGCTTGGCAAACAGGGACTTCAGGTTCACAGGGAGACCCCATCAAAAGGAATGTGGAAGAGGGCGCAGCGGGAGGGCTCCACGTCGACGCCTGGTCGCTTGAGCCAGCCGAGCCGGCCCAGGGACACGTTGCCCAGGCGGGCGACCGGTACGGCCTTGGGTTTGAGCTTGGGTGCCAACTGAAAGTCGAGTTCCGCACCGACATAGAAACGCACCAGTTCCAGCAGTTTCTGGTAGTCCTCGGTGCCGGGCTGGAAGCGTTGATAGTCGGCCAGTTCCAGTGGACCGATCTCGATGCGCACGCACGACTGGTAGTCCCAGACCCGGTTGCCGGCGACGGCGCTTTGCCCGAGCACGGCGTTCTTGCGCCCCAGCTGCGTGCACTGGCTGGCGTCGAGTTTCAGCCAGCGACCGGCAAACGGCTTGACCTTGAACGGCAGCGAAAAATAGAAAGACAGCATCGCTTCCAGGTTCAGCGCGTTGCGCGGTTTCTGCGCGAACAGTCCGGAGAAATAGCTGAACAATTCCCGGCGCAGGGGCGAGCCTTGTCTGTCGAATTTCTGCTTCTGCGCCTCGGGGCCGAAACCCACCAGGTTGAGCAGGTAGCGATCGAAATCCGAGGTGCCGTTGCGTTCGTACTCGATGTAGAACTTGTACTTTTGCCAGGCCTCGTAGAACAGCGTGGTCATGCGGTGCGAAAAGATGTCGAGGAACGCGTGGGCCGCGTCATCCCGGTACTGGATGTGCCGCTCGATCAACAGCTCGGTGTACGGGCGCGGCAATACGCCCGACGGCCCGACCAGCCCCATGAAGGTCACTTGCATCTCGGACAGCGGCAGGCCGGCCACGGACACCTTGCCTTCACGCTCGAACTGCAGATCGCTGACTTCACTGGCCGGGAAGTTGAGCGACAGCTGCGAGCGAAAACGCAAAGGGTCTTCGTGCGGTCGGGTCTGCAGGTCCATGCGCCCGGTCCTGCTGTAATGCAGGCGAAGCAAGCGCACCAACTGGAAAAACTCGAATCGGTGCGGCTCAGCCCGTGCCTGGTCGATCAGACCAGGGGTTGATCGCCGGTTCGCGGTGGCCATTGGACGACTCTCTTTTCGCGCTGCAAGGTGCGAAGGGTTAATTGGGTAAAGCTGTTCATGGAGCAGTACTGACCAAAGAAGTGATCGAGCACCATGCCGAACAGAAACACACCGCTGCCGGTGTATTGGCTTTCATCGAAGTTGAGGGTGATGCCAACACCACGGACGAAGTTCGGGCGCGGGTGGCCAATGCGCGCGACCACAGGCTCGCTGCTCACCGAGACGATGCCGTTGATCTGTTTGCGGATCGCCGACACGTTGCGGTAGTTGTAGAGCGACAACAGCTCCAGCAGCACCTCGCGACCACGGGACACCAACGACATGTGGTTGAGCGACAGGTGCGAAATCAGCCGCCAGATCACGCCGTTGCCCAGGGGCACGCGCGCGGTGGCGGTGGGCTTGCGCAGGCAGCGGATGTCCTTGATCACCGAGTTGCCCGGGATATTGAAATCGCCGCGCTCACCCCCGAACGGCAACAGCAGGGGCAGGTCACGGTTGCTGCAGGTCAGGCGGATGCTCAACGCATCGTTGTTGGCCTCCATCAGGCCCAGCTCGCGATCCACGATTCGGATAAACACGTTCGAGCCATCGCGCTGGCCGCCCTGTGCCGCACGGCGCCGGGCCATCCAGAAACTTTGCCCCGGGCCCTGATCGCCGCGGGGTTCGAAAAACGGATGACAGGTGCCGACCTGATCGATACCGCCGACCTTGCGAACCCGTCGTACGCGGTCGATGGACACCACCTCGGCCGAGCCTTGCAGGCGCACATCCGGCGTCACCGCGTACTCGTGCTGGGCGTGGGTCAACTTGATCGGCTCGGCCTGCTGGCGGAACAGGTTGATGATCGGCGTGCAGTTGAGCTTGAAGTTATTGCGCCCGATGTTCTGCGTCAGGCGCGCGAGGCGGTCGCTCAGGTCGTAGTCGGAAAAGTAGAAGTTGACCTCGACTTTCTCGATCTCCTTGCCCGCCAGAATCCGTGCAAAGCCCGACAGGTCGAAGAACATGAACTTGTCGGGGAAGGTGAAGTATTCGTGCAGCAGGCGATAGCCGAGGAACGAGCGCTCGGAGTAGTCCACCAGGCCTTCGTCCAGGCTGTAGCCGACGGCTTTCAACGCGTTGGCCGGTAACACGACCTCTCGGCTGCGGCCCTGATCGTCGAAGGTCAGCGTGGCCTTGGCCAGGTTGTTGAACAGCAGCTCGTACAGTTGCAGCATCAGCGTGCTTTCGCCGTCGAGGAAGAACCGCAGGCTGTCCAGTTCCAGCTTGCCGAACATCACGTCGGAGTTCGCCACCAGGCCGATGCGCAAGCGCGCGACCAGGTCAGCGCTGTGGCCGTTGAACGCCGAGCGCTCCATCTCGATGAATGAGGCCTGTTGCACCGCCACCGGCCACAGCTCGACCGGGTAGCAGGTGCGGAATTTACACACCACGCCATCGATCGGATTGGCACTGAGTTCGGTATGCCGGGGCACACGGAAAGCCTCGGTGACTTTCTCCTGCTTGCCCAGGTTGAACTCGACGATCGACATCGACGGGGTAGGGCGCAGGTAATGCGGGTACAGCACCTCGAGAAACGACTCGACGATTTCCGGCAGCTCGTCGTCGAGTTTTTTATGCACCCGCGCCGACAGGAACGAGAACGCTTCGATCAGGCGCTCGGTGTGCGGGTCTTCACAGTTATCGCCCTCGATGAGCAACCGCGACGCGATTTTCGGATACTGGCTGGCGAACTCCTGGCCCAAAAAGCGCAGGTGCGACAGTTCCTTTTCGTAATAGGGCAGCAGATCGTCGAGCATCAGTTGAGGTTCTGCACTTTGTATTCCTGGGTATTGACCTGCAGCACCGCGTCGAAGGACACCTGGCGGGTGACGTCTTGCAGGCGCAGGACCGCGTCCACGCGAAAGGTCAGCATGCGTTGGCCGGTCTGTTGGGCGAGCAGTTGCACCTTGACGCTGCGAAAGCGCCGGTCGCCGACCGTGATGGCCTTCTCCAGTTGCCGCTGGATCAGCAGGCGATCCTTCGGATCAAGCACGCTGCGACTGGTGAAGTCCGGCATGCCATAGTCGAGGATGCTGCCGTTCAGGTTGGCGAAACCGTCCAGCTCGTTGGCGATCAGGGACTGGCGGGTGTTTACCAGCACTTCCAGGTCGCGAACGATGCTGGCCTTGTAATCGGCCAGCGAACACAAGCGTTGCGATGACGCTTCGATGGACTGATGCGGACGATCGTCCAGCAATCGGTCCAGCAGCGATGGCAACAGCTTGTGTTGACGGGTCATCTTGCCTCCCTGGCAATGTTGGCGATCAGGCGCGGGTCGATTGCGGCAGTTCGGCGACCAGGCGCAACGAAGCGGTCAGTTCGTCCAGTTGGTAGTGCGGGCGCAGGTAGGTCACGGCCTTGTACACCCCTGGCTTGCCTGGCACCTCGAACACCTCGGCGCGCGCTTCGCGCAGCGGGAACTTGGCCTTGGCTTCCTGGCTGGCGGTGTCGTCCAGCAACACGTAGCTCGACAGCCACTTGTTGAGGAACAGCTCGACGTCCTTGCGCGAGGCGAAGCTGCCGATCTTGTCGCGCATGATCGCCTTCATGTAGTGGGCGATGCGCGAGGTGGCGAAGATGTACTGCAACTGCGCGGAAAGCCGGGCGTTGGCGTTGGCGATGTCGGTGTTGTACTGCTTCTGCTTCTGCGTCGACTGGGTGCCGAAGAACGCCGCGTAGTCGGTGCCTTTGCAATGCACCAGCGGAATGAAGCCCAGGTCCGACAGCTCTTTCTCGCGGCGATCGGTGATGGCGATTTCGGTCGGACACTTGAGGGCGATTTCACCGTCATCGGTCTTGAACGTGTGGGTTGGAAGGCCTTCCACCAGACCGCCACCCTCGACGCCACGGATCGCCACGCACCAGCCGTAGCGGGAAAACGCATCGGTGACCCGGGTGCCCAGTGCGTAGGCGGCGTTCATCCACAGGTACTTGTTGTGGTCGCGGCCATCGACGCTTTCGACGAAGTTGAATTCCTCGACCGGCGTGGTATCCGGGCCGTAAGGTAGGCGACCGAGCACGTGGGGCAGGGTCAGGCCGACGTAACGCGAGTCTTCGCTGGCGCGGAACGACTTCCACTTGGCGTATTCGACGGTGTCGAAAATCTTCGCCAGGTCCCGTGGGCCGGACATGTCGGTAAACGAATCCCAGCCGAACAGCTCAGGCGAGGCCGCCGAAATGAACGGAGCGTGGGCAGCCGCTGCAACGTGGGAAATCTCTTCGAGCAGGTACATGTCTTCCGGGCTGCGGTTGAACTCGTAGTCACCCAGCAGCATGCCGAACGGTGCACCACCGAAGGTGCCGTACTCTTCTTCGTAGATCTTCTTGAACAGCGCGCTCTGGTCGAATTCGGAAGCGGACTTGAGATCGCGCACCAGGTCCTTCTTCGACGCATTGAGCAGGTGGATCTTCAGCGTGGTGCTGGTCTCGGTCTGGTCGACCTGATACTTAAGGCCGCGCCAGGACGCTTCCAGCTGCTGGAACTCGCTGGCGTGCATGATCTCGTTCATTTGCTCGGAGAGCATCGCGTCGATCTCGGCGATGCGCGCATCGAGCACGGCGATCAGGTCCTTGCTTGGCGTCATTTCGCCTTCCAGGATCTGGTTGACCAATTCACCGATCAGGTCGCGGGTGCGGGTGCGCTCGGTCTCGGAACGGGCCACGCGGCTTTGCGAAATGATGCTGTCGAGCAACGAGGATTGCGCGGTGAAGCTGTCCACTTCAACCAGCGTGCTGTCCTGTTGAGTCACGGTTTGCTTGTCGTTCATCGTCAGGCTCCTACGCTTTGTCGTCGGTGGCTGGCACGGCGGCTTCGCGGCCGAATTCCTTGCCCAGGGTTTTCAGCTTCTCGGTGTTCTGCAACACGTCCATCAGCAGCTCTTCGAGCTTGTCGTTGCCGCCCATCTTGTTGCGCAGGTCCGCCAGCTTGTTGCGCACTTCCAGCAGCTTGCGCAGCGGTTCCACCTGCTTGACCACGTTCTGCGGTTCGAAGTCTTCGAGGGCGTTGAAGTTGAGCTCCACACCCAGCTGCGTGCCGTTCTTGGCCAGGGTGTTGTCGACGCGGTAGGTCAGGCGCGGCTTGATGCCCTTGAGCACGCCGTTGAAGTTGTCGCGGTCGATGAAAATGAACTTGCGGTCCTTGAGCTTCGGCAGCGGCTCCAGCGGGTTACCGGAGAAATCGCCCAGCACACCGACGACAAAGGGCAGCTCTTTCTTTTCCTGAGCGTCACCGATATCCACGTCGTAGGTGATATGGACCCGAGGCGCGCGAACGCGGTCGAGTTTGTGCTGGGTACTTTCCTTCTTCGCCATCGTGATCTCCTGTGCGAACAATTCGCTGCAAGTCGTTTGCGAGTCGGTTCAATGGGTGACCGAGCGCGTTACATTCCTTCGATCGTCAGCAGCAGGCGCTGACGAATTTCATCGTTCATTTCCATGATGTTTTCCAAGCCCACCAATTCTTCGAAGCTGGTGTTGCCGGCGATCTGGGTGCTGCTGCGGATCACCGATTCGTCGGGCAACTGTGAGCGCACCGGCGAACTGATGACGCAAAAGGGCAGGTCGCCGAAGTCTTTCAAGCGTTCGAAGGTGACGGGAAAACGCAGGCCTTCAAGCAAGCGGCTGATGCCGGGGGACTTGCTCAGGCAGTAGAACAGCACCAGGTAATGCACCACGAAGCGGTACAGCTCGGCGCTGCTGCGATTGGGGTCGTTGATGACGGTGCGAAAACGGGCCAGGTCGAACGAACTGAACCCGACCACCCAGCGCACGGGGCTGGTGATGCGAATGGACTGGCCACTTTGGGACAGCACCTTGTCGTACTCCAGCGCAAACAGTTGCGGGGTGGTACTGAGCAGGTTGAGGGGCACTTCGAGTTCGTTGACCAGCTGGAACGGAGCGGCCGAGCCGATGCGGTCGTAGAGCGCCTTGAGTTCCTTGAAATGGTGCTGGGTCTCGCGGCCGCTGCTGCGTTGCGCGCCCTGCAGGTATTCACCGAAAAACGTCTGCGGACGAATCAGCAAAGCCAGGGTCGCCAGGTAGTCCGAAGCCTGCGCCTTGAGCGCGTCAGAAATGGCCCGGGTCTGGCTTCGCAGCTTGATCAATGCTTCAACATCAAAAAACGTCTGAGTCATCGGTAACTTCGTCCTTGAACACTTCGCGACGACTACCCGGATATACAGGGGAGTACGGGCGCAGTGACTAATTTCTCGACCAGTTCACAGTTGTGATCGTTGATGTTTGACATCAAGAAATCACACTGCCAGGAATCATTGGGAGTGCGATGCTGGCATATGGATATCGAGTTGCCAGTAACGTCGTGTATGGCAACGGGATGTGTAGGAAAGTTCCTACGAGGCGCGGATTTTTTCTTTTTTTTGTGACCTGCCGCAATGATGTCTGCTTGCCACTATTTGCCGGATGTCCATGGCTCAAGTGCCTGAAACCCAATGGATTCAATGGTTTCCGGAAGAAAATGGATCCAATTTTTAACTAAAAAAAATTGAAAAAAGGTGAACCGGTTCACCTAATGCCCGCTTGATTATCCGGTAAGGAAAAAATTGAAGGATAAGTGTCATATTACTGGCACGAAGTGATGGCATCCCGAGATATCCGTGGATATACAAGGCGACCTTGCGCTGTTGAACGAGTGTTCGGGCAATACGGAGTTACATATCGCCGTTATTTCTGTATAACGCGCCAGGTACGACTGCGTCTCACAACTTTCATGTGTCGGCCGTGCATTAGCGTGAGGGCTTTCGGGCCTTCGTTAAATGGAATTTATGCTCGCCACGGATACAAGGCGACGCGACTATTGAGGCCCTGTCTCATGAGAACGTTGAAACTCATTGCCGTGCTGATTCTCCTGCCGCTTTTCCTTGGCTTGTTTGCTGTCTGGGAGTTACACCGCAGCACCGAGAGCATCAAGGAGTTCGCTGATATCAAGGCCGAACTGAGCGAGATGCATGTCGAAATCGAAGCGATGGTTGCCAAGCCGTTCTCACGCTCGGCCAAGGTCGATATCAACGGCGAACGCATGGGTGTCCACGAGGCGTTATCGCGGGTTACCCAGGCCGAACACGAACTGACCATCGTGCAACCGGTGGCTGGCGTGATGAACAACCTGGCCAAGGGCGCCATCGCCCTCGGCCTGCTGGCCTCGCTGGTCGGCGTGCTGGGGCTGCTGGGTTTGCGTTGGGCCGGCGCCCGCGCGAGTCATTCCCGTGAACGATTGCTGCACACCTTCAGCCGGGTGAGCCGTCTGTTGCCGTACCTGCTGGTGGGGCACATCGTCGCCATGGGCGCAGCGGTGGCGGCCATCCTCGGTTTCGAAGGCCTGGGGCTGTGGCACATGGGGAACATGAGCACCGGTGAATTCAAGCTGATGCTCGTCGTGCTAATGCTGATGCTCGGTTTCCTGTATTCGATCTGGCAGATGGGCAAACAGCTGCCGGTCATGCTGCACATGTTCCAGTCCACGCCGATGAGCGTTCTCGGCCAAGTTGTCACACCGGAGCAGGCGCCTGCGCTGTGGGCCCGTGTTCGCGAGCTGGCGGATCAACTCGGTGCGCTGGCACCCGAGCACATAGTGTTGGGCATGACCGAAGGCTTTTACGTCACCTCCAGCGACGTCAACCTGCTGCCGTCAGGCACCGCGCTCAAGGGCCGCACCCTGCACGTGCCGATGCTGTACCTGGGCCTGCTCGATTCGGCGGAAACCGGCGCGGTCATCGGTCACGAACTGGCCCACTTCGCCGGTGCCGATACCGAGTACAGCCTGCGTTTCGTACCGATCTACGAGGGTATCGGCCGCAGTCTCGGCGTGATTGCCGAAACCATGCTGCAAAGCGATGTGCTGCAACGCACGACGCTGTGGCCGGCGTTCATGCTCGGTGAGTATTTCATTGAGCGTTTCGATCACGCGGTGAACCATTGGAGTCGCGTGCGGGAGCTGGCGGCGGACGCGGCGGGCGCGAAGTTGACGGGGAATATCGCCATCGCGTCGGCGTTGGTGCGCATCGCTGCCATCGACCCCTTGTTGCAGCAGGGTGTATCGACCCATGTAGCCCGCGCGACCAACCCCAGCGCCGAACACGTGCGTACCGGCGATTTGCCTGGCAGCCTGGTGCAGGAGCTGGCCGTGCAGCCGCTGACCCTGCCCGAGGAGGAAATGGCAACCAGCCTGCCTCATCCGTCGGACACTCACCCCTCCAATCGCGAGCGGCTGGCGTCCCTGCAAGTCACGGTCGAAGAGGCCGTCAGCCGCGGCACCCGTCCGATCAACGCGGCACAAGCCTGCGCCGCGATGGATAACTACTTCGCCGATCCCCAGGCATTGCGTGCGCGCATTACCGAGGACTTTCTCGGCCATTACGTGGAGCAGGATGCGGCGATTGTGCAGGAGTTGCGTAGCCATGCCGGCAATGCCACGGAGGAAGTCCGACTGCATGAAGGCGCACGATTGCGCGGGTGGATTACCTTGGGTTGCTTCTCGTTCTTCATGCTGTTGGGTCTGGGCCTGCTGGTCTTGCCGTACCTTCTGCCGCAGGTTTTCGTGGACGCGAATTCCACAATGAAGTTGGTTGGCATTCTGCTCTTGATCTGCATGGCGTTCCTGCTGCCGCTCTCCTTGCGCATGCTCACGCGGGCGAACAAGACCGCGTTGTTGCTGACGCCCGAGCACTTCGTTTTCGCCAACTTCAAGGCGCCATTGCCGATACAGCATGTCGCCGATTTTGGTCTGCAAGTGGGCCAAGGGGTGCACTTGAATCTATTGCTGGAAGACGACGCCCCGATGCCTGAGTTGGCCTCGCGTTCGTTCTTTTCGCCGGATGCGAAACTCAACAGGAAAAAGCGCTGGGTCCAGCTGCACTTGCTGCAAATCTGCCGCGACGACAAAAAACTCAAGGACCAGGAGTTGGCGGACCTGATTGGCACCTACCTGAATGCAGGCACTGCACGGCACTTGCTGCAGCAGCGATTCGAGCAGGCCTGAAGGCTTTCAGCATTGGCAAACGTGGGGCGCCGGGTTCAAAGGCTCCCTGCGCAAAGCTGATGGAGGTCTGATAGCAGCCTTTGCAGTTCGTTGTTTTCGTCCAGCAAGGGTGTTGCGTTTTCATACAGGACAACGTCGTTGATCGAGCCCATGCCAACGCGTACGCCGTATCCTGGGGCAGCGCACGCCCGCCTTTCTGTTCAGGGCCAGGGAAGTGGTCGGCGATGTTGAGGGCACGGATATGGATGGTTTCATGAGGTTCTTTTTTGAATGAGCGACTCGGGCCAGATCAACGACCATTTTCAGCGAGATATTCAGGTAGCGTGCAAGAGGGCTATCGAGCAATTTCGCCAAGCGCACCCCACTGCCGATGTCTGTGGGTTTGCGCTGTACTCAGACGCTGATGCGCGGACTCTGGTGCCGTCGTTCAACACGGCTGATCACTTGGCGCGCGTGCAGGCTGAAGAACCTGCTGAGCAGGCGTATTTCAAATGGTCACCCGCTGAATGGAGCCACGAAACCTTCGGTGGCGATCACTTCAACGTCCTGTCGAGCCTGTTGTGGGACTTGGCTGATTCGATTCCCGATGAAGATTTTGAACGTCACCGCGCACTCGTCTTCGAACACTGTGTTGCGGCCTTGAGGTCGCTGACGACGTGCACGTTTGAGAACGCTATTTATGTATTCGCAGTCTCTGACTCTCAAAGCGTGCCGGAAGAAATCGCCTGGATTACGCAACTCAATACCCCCGAGCAAGCCCTCGAATTCAAGACATGGTTAGAGCAGGTCGAGCAATGAAAGGCATGCACTTAACAAGGATGCGTACATGACACTGCCCCACTTTATTTATCATCCCGATCCCGTCGGTAGCGGTTCGGTGCAAGCCTCTTACGCCACTTGCGTGAGCTGCAATCAGGCGCGAGGCTACATTTATGTGGGCCCGGTATACGCCATTGATGAATACGAAAACTGCATCTGCCCTTGGTGCATTGCCGACGGGAGTGCGCACCAGCGCCTGGGCGCGACGTTTGTCGATGACGAGAGTATCGGCCTGGACGGCGAAGACACGCTGAGCGAGGCGCAGATCGCCGAAGTCAGCCAGCGCACGCCTGGTTTTAATGGCTGGCAGCAAGAGTGCTGGCTGACTCACTGCGACGACGCAGCCGAGTTTGTCGGTAAGGCCGGCCATGCAGAGTTGCTTGAACTGGGCCCAGCGGCCATCGCCGCCGTTCAGGACTCAACAGGATTGGAGGACGGCCCGCAGTGGCGAGCGTTCTTCAATGCCCTGGATAAGGATCATGGGCCTACCGCCTACCTGTTCAAATGTCGCCACTGCGCCACGCTGGGCGCTTACCAAGACAGCCATTGATACCCAAAGTGCTCAATCCGAGGCTCCCCACAAGGAAGAATCTCTGATGACCGACGATCACACCCCCGACTTCACCAAAGTCCCCACCGGCATGCTGCCGTTCCCACCTGTTGAAGACGTGTTTGTCGCCGATCAACTGGAACTGGCCAACCATCTGCACCCTTTGTTCAGCTTAGATATCAGCACCGTAAACCCCGAGTGGTCGGGCGTGCTGCACATGCTCAGCCCGTTGGAACCGTACGAGGGCTTTGTCGGCGAGCTGAACGAGCGGGACGGGTGCCATGGCTACCATTACCGGACGGCCGGCGCAAACAGAGCCGATTGAAGGCTTGGTGCTATTCACCTTCGATTACAGTTGAATCCCATGAACAAGACCGAACTGCAAACTCTTGTAGTCAGGGTTAAAAAGTATCTCTTGATTATCTTTTTGCTCTGCCTTGCAGGCGTTTTCATCTATGCGTACCTGCAGAAACCGGAATTTCCTTCCGAGGTAGTCCTGAAGCAAGACTTCATTCCGGGGCAGTCGATCTACATCGTTCAAGATGCCAGGGATCCAGATGAGCCCAAAAACCTGAGGTTCTACGTCAACAATGGCGACGGCAGGAATAATGAGACGATGAAGGTGCTCCTCGGCAAGACCCCGGCCTTCCTGGTCTCGGACACTGACTTGAAGGACGTGGTAATCCAGCGTGTCTCCAACGGCCTGCACATCAAGCTCAAAGGCGCAGTCTCGAATTACCAGAGCAACCTTTACCTTGAAGACGGCGACACTTACACCACCTACCGTGTAAGCCTTGAGCAAGTCGAAACGCGACCGCCCTTGCCGAGCGGTCGGTAAGCTTATTTCAGCAAGGCAACCACTGCGCAGACAACCGCAATCACCAGCGCCGGCCACTGCATCGGCAAATCGATGATACTGGTTGCTGGCGGAGGGGCTGGTCGTATTGATGGCGTGCCTGCTGCCATTCTCGTTGCGCATGCTCAAGCGGGCGAACAAGACGGCGTTGTTGCGGATGCCCGAGCACTTGGTATCTGCGAACCTAAAGGCGCCATTGCCGATCCGGCACATCGCCGATTTTGGCCTGCAAGCGTGGGGTGCGAAGTTCAATGGCACCGTGCGCAGAGCTGATGGAGGTCTGATAGCAGCGTCTGAAGTTCGTTATTTTCGGCCAGCAAGGGCGTTGCGTCTTCATACAGAACAACGTCGTTGATCGAGCCCATGCCGCCGTACAGCGACATCAATCGAGACAACGCGTACGCCGTATCCTGAGGCAGCGCAAGGCTGCACTCCTCAAGTCTGTCGGCCCATTGCGGGTGACCGAATCTCCTCAGTAGTTCTGCTGTTCGGGCAAGGTTCGAGGAGATCTTGCAGATGTCTTTCATGGCGCCAGTCCTGAGCGAATCATTTATCAAAGTTCACAACGCTGACGGAACCATTGTGCCAATCGACCGAGTAACTGAGGCCATTCCAGTTACTAACGATCAACGCCCCGTTTTTGTCGCACTGAAGACTCATGTATGGCTTGTCTGCTTGCGTGCCGTGGGGACTTTCCTGGATGAACCAAACCACCTTTCCATGCCTCGATAGTGCAAGGATGTTTTTGTTGAAAATGACATTTGAAGGGGACTCGATCAGGACCGCGAGCCTGTCGTCATGCTGCAAGGCGACTTTGACCGGGTGAGGCAGGTGAATGGATTGATCTGCTATCCAAAGGGTGCCGTTGTCAACGTGGTACCAGGTTTCGGTCATGACGTTACCTCTAGTGTTATCCCTGAAGTCGCAGCAATTTCATGTGCGAGGAAGACTTTCCGGTGGCAACCCGTTAGGCAGCTGAATCTTCAGACCGCGTGAGATCTGAATGCCTATGTAGAAGGCATCCCCCAGTACGCCAGCAAGTTCAGGATCGTCGGCTTCAAACTCTTTGCTGGCCCAAACGCCGATGGTCAATTGGTGCAACCGGGCTTTATCTTTTTCAACGCCCAGCAACACGTTCTTGATGAATTGCAACTGGATTAACGAGCTTGAATAAATCTGGAATTCTGGACAGCCGTTGTATCTCAGGGCGGTGATGGTGATCGCATTGTCAATGTAGTCGAGGGCAGTTGTCGGCGTTTTCAAGAGGCGGTCCCTCTCGGTACCAACGTCTTGATTGCTGCGCGACGCCACGTATTGATCAAACATTCGGACCTGCTCTCCAATCCGGGCAGAGTCTCGATTGGAATCAACATGTTTTCTATAGGTAAGGAATTGTTCCGATTGTGGTCCATGGGCCAACAGCGAAACAATGGCCGCACATTGTATGAGCCAATAGATTTCGAACGAGGATTCGGTACCTCGACAATAACCAATATCTGTCCCCTTGCCGTACAAGTCACGAGCCAGTTGGCTGGCTTTATCGCGGTTTATCGTCGTCTCTGATGTCCATCCGGCCCGGTCATTTGCGATGACGAATACCCGATAACGCTGCAACAGGAGGGCATCCACTAGCGTCAGGTCCGGGCAGGCAGGGGGCATCAACGGTACAAAAACCTCTGGCTCACGATTGCTCGGCAGCCACGACAGGTTCCTTTCCACTCGGGAAGGTTGCTTGTCCACTTCGGTCAAGGTGGCTGCATCGACAACCTGCTCGGTGGGGGCGGGTGGAGGAGCGGGCTTTTGTCTGAAAAAGGTTTTCAAGCGCTTCAGTAGTTTTGACATGGAGGTAGCCGTTCAAGGATTTTGATTTCGAGGACAGCGGTCCATTGGTCCGGAGTGACGAGCTTGCCTTAGATAGCCGTTCCTCTATTGGCCCCCGGCTGCACAATCAGCAGGTCATCCAGCTCTCTGCGGCGACAGCTCATGGCAAACGCCAGGGCCGTATCAAAATCCGTTTGGAAGAGATCGAAGTTTGCCCGGTCAATTTGGTAATACTCCTCGTAGTCGACCATGCCGTTGCTGACTGGAATCGACAGGTAAAGGCGACCTGTAGTCTCCTCGACGCCTAAGGCAAACATATGTTCACGGCTTTTGAAAACGTCACTGAATTTCATCGTGTCCTTGATCTGGTGGTTGGCGGTTTTTATCTTCGCGCATTCTGGATTTAATGAGTTTGTACGATGACCAGTCGCGACCACCAATCAGCTCAATGTAAAAGTTCGCGTAAGCGCCGTTCAGATCACCCAGCATTCTCAGATTTGTTTCGTCGAAAAGGCGGTGGCCAGGAATAATGTCTTCGTTGGCGAAACGCTCGCCTTTCTGAATAGCCATTCAATCCTTACCGCGTTGCAGTACGCCTTGCTTGAGTCAAGGGGCTACGGCATTTTATGTGCTTATGTAGGTTTCGGATTACTGTTCTTCTTTTCTTCCATCTGGGCTTTCAGTCGACGTAGCGTCGGGGATTCTCCTCCGATCAGTTCGATTTTAAACTCCGCCAAAGCGTGCTCAAGCTCTGCATATTGCTGCAACCCCTCCTCAGTGAACAGATAGCGTCCAGGGATATCCCGCCATTCCATAGGTGTGCGGATTTGACCACGCTCGGCCAAATCCATCAGAGGGGCCAGTTCTAGATCCAATTTAGCTGCAGCAGGGTCTTTTGCCTTTAATGCATCGATGGCTGCCCGTAGCTTCAGGGTCTTTTCTTTAAGTTTTTCGATATCCATAGGAGGCTCTAGTTAGCTGTGGTTCCGATCAATTTTGGTGTTCCCCACTCGGCACGGTCAGGTGTCAGATATTGGAATGATTCACCGGTTCTCTGGATTGCACCGCTCAATTCTGATGTAGGGGCGACTTTACTGACAAAAACCTCGGTTGGCTTCAATGGTGCCATCTCGTAGATCGAATAGGTGGTTGATTCGCTGCTCAACGGCAATCCGAACGAATCAGCCAGTGTCCTCCCGGAGTTCGCGGCTGCCTGTAGCTCCTCATGAGTGGTAAAGAACGGCGAGTAAGGTGAAACGCCTTGGCCTTCGGGCACGATTTTCACAAGGGGCGAATCCATTAACCTTACTTCGGGGATGGTGGAGCCGGAAGCTACCTGGTCGAACGCCCGTGAGTAGATGGTTGTTGCATCAGCGTCAGGGGCAGCCGCTTGCAGTTTGCCCAGCAGTTTTTCCCCGTCAGGCGTATTCAGGAAGCCTTCGATTTGCTCGTTCGACAAGCCCTTGGTCTGGAAGGTTTTGACCTTCTTGACCTGATCCTCCACCGAAACGAAGTCAGGGTCCTGCTTGGCGTAATACTCACGCATTGTCTCCGGCTCGGCCTTCTGAAGAGGCGCCGGTTCCTTCACCCGCAACTCATCCCGAGCCAGCAACTTCTGCTCATTCCTTGCCAGCCAACCCGCCAACTGCTTGTTCGATATCTCCGCCTGTAGCTTCGCGCTACGGGTCGCGATGCTTTCCATGCTGTTCATCACACCGGCTTTCATCTGGCCCCGGGTCAGGTAGGTGACGATGGCGGTGAGCAGCAGGAGTACAAGCTGCTCCTGCCCGCGAGCCAGTTGTCGTGCCGCGCGTTCGACGCGCTCCTGTACCAGTGCAGCGGAGCCGCCGCTGGGGTCGAGGCCGGACGGCTTGAGGCCTTCTTCGGCGTGCCAGGCCGTGGCGATGCCTTCCTGCAAGGTCGAGAGGCAGGCGGGCAGGCCCTGGTAAAAATATTCGGCGATGGCGGACAGGCCCAGGGCCATGAGAATCAGGTTGCCGACTTGTAACCCGATTCCGCCACCCACCATTGCTCCAGGGCCAGCGCCGACGCCAAATGCGAAGGCCCCCGCTGCGCCGCCGGCCACGGTGCCGATCGCCACGCTGCCGCCGAGAATCATCGAGACTTCTTTGACCAGTTGCAGCAGCACCGGCAGGATCTGCTCGATTTCAATCGAGGCCCACTTGCGCTTGAGGTCCATCTGGATGATCGGGTAGGAGAGGGTCATCGCCTGATGCACCGCATCGATGCGATGACCGCCCATGTAGCCATAGGCCTGGCTCGCGCCATTGCTGACACGCCGGGTGAAGCCGTTCCAGTTGTCGTGAACGCTCTGCAGGCCGTCGTTGACGCCCTGGTTCAGCTCGCTGAATTTCTGGTCGAGGTTGCGTTCGACATCGGCCCAGCTGGGCACGTTGGCTAAAAGATCCATTTACTCATCACTGTCCTTGGGGGAAAGGCGCTTCCTTGTTGCTGCAGTGAAACTGTCGATTATCCGACTTCACAGCATTGCCTGAGTGATGGCAATGGGCCGCACTTCCGACTGCGGGGCGAGTTGAAAGTTTCAACATGGATCCCATTTTTTGTTATTCGCGTTACATTCGGCAATGATGGCAATAAGGCATTAGCCGCTAATTGACAGCGTTTAACTTCCCGTTTGTCCTTGATATATCGGCGTTTCTGGTTGGCCAGCGTGGCGATAATTATTTTTCAGGATTATCCGGAGCTGAGTTCGAAGCGCGTGGAAGCGCCCGCATGCACTGCCTGCGACTTGACAGGGCGCATAACATGCGTGTCTCCTTCCCGCGTTCGAGTACCTGTGATATTCGTAAAAGTGTGACAAATTTCTCAATTATTTAGCCGGGTAATGGCACTTTCATACTGCCTTGCGGTCGCAGTTCCTGACGCACAATGGTGTGTAATGGATTTCATTCGGTGTTTAAAAAATCGATGAAAATCAAGAATTCATAGTTGCGGCAAACAGGGTTTTGACCCTTTTATCTGATTCGTGCGCAGTGGTTGAGAGAGGGCGGTAGCTTTCCACTGTTTTCAAGGAGATACACATGTTGATGGACCTTGCCGCAATGCTTTCCCCGCAGAATCGGCGCCTGTTCAAGTTCAAGAACTTCGCCAACCCCGAACAGCAATTGTTGCTTGAGTCCTTCAAGGGGACCGAAGGTCTGTCCCGCGCGTACAACTTTGAATTGCTGCTGGTGTGCCAGGACTCCGGCGTCGAGTTGAAGTCGATGATGGGCCAGCACGTGGTCCTGGAAATCGAACTGGCAGACGCCACGCCTCGCTACCTGGCAGGCTACCTGACGCGGTTTGCCAGCATCGGCAGCGACGGCGGCATGGCCCGCTATACGGCGACGCTGAACCCCTGGTTCTCCATGCTGAAGAACCGCTTCGACACGCGCATTTTCCAGGGTTGCACAGTCGAGGATGTCGTCACCCAGGTGTTTGCGCTGTGCACCGCGTTTTCCCGGCACGAATTCCATCTGAGCAAGCCGCTCAAGCATTACACCTACATCACCCAGTACCGCGAATCGGACTTCAACTTTGTCCAGCGCCTGCTGGAAGAAGAGGGGATGTTCTACTACTTCGAGCACACCGCCGAAGGCCACACCATGATCATCTGCGACGACTCCAGCACGCTGGTGCCGTTGCCTGAACAACCGCAGATCCGCTTCCACACGGCATCGGTCACCGAGACCGCCGACTCCATTACCCAATGGAGCGGAAACCGTCAGTTGCAGTCGGGGAAAATCGCGGTCCAGACCTTCGATTATCGTCAGCCGTCCAATCGTTTGCCGGTCGCCATGAAGAGCCTGAACAAGCAGGGCGATGTCGACGAGTTTGAAATCTACGACTTCCCCGGCCAATACACCCACGGCACCTACGACGAAGGTGAAGCGCTGCTGCGGTTGCGGGTCGAAGCGCTTGAACTCAAGGGCAAGAGTTTTCATGGCGCCAGCAACTGCCGCGCGATGAAACCCGGCTACACCTTCGAACTGCTGCAGCATTACGATCACGATCAAGGCCCCGCCGATGATCGTCAGTTCCTGCTGATGAGCGTCGAGAGCGAAGGCCACAACAACTACCTTAGCGGGCAGCAGGCGAGCTACTACAACACCTTCTCCTGCGTGCGCAAAAAGATCGTCTTCCGCCCTCAACTCACCACCCCGCGACCGACCATCTCCGGCCCGCAAACCGCGATCATCGTCGGCCCGCCGGGGGAGGAAATATTCACCGACGAACTCGGCCGCGTGAAGGTGCAGTTCCACTGGGACCGCAAGGGCGAGCACAACGACAAGAGCTCCTGCTGGGTCCGCGTTGCCCAGGCCGGCGCCAGCGGCGGTTTCGGCAGCATCCAGATTCCCCGTGTGGGCGATGAAGTCGTGGTGGTGTTCCTCGATGGCAACCCCGACCGCCCATTGGTCATGGGCAGCCTCTACAACAGCCAGAACACCCCGCCGTGGTCGTTGCCGGCAAACAAGACCCAGAGCGGGTTCCTGACGCGGTCGATGAAGGGCGACGGCGGTACGGCGAACTTCTTCCGCTTCGAAGACAAGTCCGGCGCCGAGCAGATCATCATGCATGCCGAGCGCAACATGGACACCGAGATCGAGGTCGACGAGACCCACAGTGTCGGCAGCAACCGCACGATCACGGTCGGTGGCACGCACACCGAAACCATCAAGAAAGACACGGTGATGAATATCCAGGAAGGCTCGCTGACGATTCAGGTCGACAACCAGTTCATTCAGGTCAGCGCCAACCAGCACATCATTCTCCAGGTGGGGGACAGCAGCATCACCCTCACGCCGGACGGCATCGAGATCAAAGGCAAGGCGATCACCACCACCAGCACCGGCACGACCCAGATCACCGGTTCCGAGGTCAGGGTCAATGACTGAGGTAACGGTGTCATGACCAGGGTCAGTCTCTACGATCGCATTTCCGAAAAGCGTATTGCGCGGGAGGAAGCCGAACGCCTGGCTCAACAGAACGCGCTCCTCGTGCAGCCTGAGCCCGAGCCGGAACTCGAGCCCGAGCCTGTGTTGGCGCTGCAAGACACGCCCAGCAGTTTCTCCTTCGGGGGTTTCAACCTGGCTTTTCCGGCGGGCTTCAATTTCCGTGAGGTCCAGACCACCCTCGAGCACCAGGGCGAGCCGATCAGCCTGACGATCAAGCGTCGTGACGTGCAACAGGGACAGACGCTGGATCAATTATTCGAAGCCTCGGTGCAGGCGTTTCGCCGGGAGCATCCGGACGTGCGCATCATCCGTCAGCGCGATGTCAGCGTGGCCGGCAATGCAGCGAAATCGGTGGATCTGCATTTCAAGTGCGGTCATGCCGATCGTCACGCGCGCCTGGTGGGTGCCCTGGTGCCCGTCGCCGGGCGTGACGATGGCCAGTGGCTGAGTATCGCTTGCGAGATCGATCCGGCCCGGCCCGCGCTCAGTCTCTGGCTGGTTGATTTTGACGGCATGCTCGACGGCCTTGCCGTGCGCTGAACGCCACATTTTTTTTGATTCAAGGAAGTTACCCAGAATGGATTATGAGTTGCAGGAAGGCAGCATCGCGCTGCCGCAAGGGTTCCAGGACCGCACGGTGAACATGTTCGTGCTGGGGGCAAGCATTCCGGCACCGTTGAGCATCACCGTTTCCCGAGACACATTGCTGCCCGGTGAGGCGCTCAAGGCCTACGTCGAGCGTCAGGTCAAGATGCTCGCGTCCAAGCTGCGCGGCTATACGCTGTTGGGCAAGAAGGCCGTTGCGCTGTCGACGTCGGCACCGATCGACGGCGTGCAGATCGATGCGTATTACATGACCGATGGCCGACCCTTCTATCAGCGCCAGGCGGCGTTCCTGATCGAGCCTGGACGCGCGCTGATTTTTTCCACCACAGCCCAGGCTGATTTCAGCATCGAGCAGAATCAGAACTGGAATGACCTGCTGGCCAGCTTTCAGCCTCGCCAGCCCGGCGGCACCAAGACCGACTCCAGCACACAGGAGTAACGGTCATGTTTGAAGCCGCAAGGTTTGGCGATGAACTGTCGCACACCAGCGCCCTGGGTGGGTTTCTCATCGGCGCAGCGCTCGGCATTGCGCTGGTCGCCACAGTGGCGATCGCGACGTTCACCTGTGGGTTTGGCGTGGCTTTGTTGGCGGGTTTGGTCGCAGGCGTCGGAGGTAGCCTGCTCACCGCGGCCGGGGAGAAAATCGGCAGTATGTTTTCTTCACCCGCGGGGACCATCGTCACCGCGTCGCCCAACGTGTTCATCAATAGCCGCAAGGCCGCCCATGTCGAAAAAAGCACGGGAGCCTGCGACAAGCATCCCGGCCCGGTGAAGGTCGCCGAAGGCTCGACCAACGTCTTCATCAACGGCACGGCGGCCGCCCGCAAGGGCGACAAGATGACTTGCGGCGCGACACTCTCCAGCGGCTCGGACAATGTCTTCATCGGTGGCGGTACCCATCGCTACCTGCCGGTGGACGACGAGATCCCGGGTTGGTTGCGGACCACGGTCGACATCCTCATGGCGGTCGCCGGCGCAGCGGGTGGTATCGCCCAATTGATCAAGGCCGGGACCCAGGCCGGCATGAAAGCCATCATGCCCTGCGCACTGAAATTCACCGCCGGGTTTGTCGCCGGTGAGGTGGCCTCACGTTATGTCGTGGGGCCGGCCATCGAGCGAGCGGTGGGTGGCCTGATCGGCAACCCCGTCGACGCCACCACCGGCCGCAAGGTCATAACCGACGAAACCGACTTCAGCTTGCCGGGCCTGATGCCGATCCAATGGTCGCGCTTTTATGCCTGCGACCTGAGCGTCGACAGCGTGCTCGGCAAGGGCTGGGTCCTGCCCTGGGAGCAAAGCCTGCGGCGCAGTGGCGCCTTCGTTTATCTCACCGACAATCAGGGGCGCAGCGTTCCGTTCGTGGACGTGCAACCGGGGGAGCGCATCTACAACCCCCATGAACAGGTCTATCTGGTCTGCACCGAGGGCGGCCACTACCTGCTGCAAACCCTCGACAATACTTTTTTCTACTTCGGCGAAGTCGCGGACGACAACAACCCGGTGCCGCTGCAACGCATCGAAAACGCCCTGGGCCACTTCCTGCATTTCACCCGCACCGCCCAAGGTTCGCTCACCGACATCAGCGCCACCGGTGGCGTGCGCGTGCACCTGCATTACGACAACCCGCTGGGCCGCCTGACCGACGTCAGGCGCGTGGTCGACAACGAAGCCGTCGAAACCCTGGTGCAGTATCGCTATGACGACAACGGCCAACTCGCCGAGGTGATCAACCGCAACGGCGATTCACTGCGCCGTTTCAGCTACATCGACGGGGTAATGGCCAGCCACAGCAACGCCCTGGGCCTGACCTGCAACTACCGCTGGGAACAGCTCGACGGCCAGCAACGGGTAGTGGAGCACTGGACCAGCGATGGCGAGCGTTTCCACTTCCGCTACGACATCAAGGCGCGCACTACGCGGGTTACCGACGTGCTCGGGCGCGAAGCCGAGATTCACTACAACGCCGATCACCGCGTGATCGCCAGTCGCGACTTCGGTGGCGAGCACTACGTCATCGACATCGATGACATCGGCAACATGACCGGCCTGACGTTACCTGACGGCAACAGGATCACCCTCAAGTACGACGAATACTCGCGCCTGCTCGAAGAGACCGACCCGCTCGGGCGCTCGATCAAATACCGCTATCACCACCTGACCCCGCTGGTCACGCAGGTGGACTACCCCGACGGCAGCACCTGGCGAGCCCGCTACGACGACAAGGGCAACCTCATCGCCGAAGTTGACGCCCTCGGGCATGTCACCGAATACCTCAATGGCGACGACGGCCTGCCACACACCATCATCGATGCCACCGGCAAGTCCAAATACCTGTGGTGGAACTCCCTGGCCCAGGTCGAACGCTTCCAGGATTGCTCGGGTAAAAACACCACCTACCGCTTCGACGAGCGCCACCATCTGGTCGCCGTCACCGACGCGCTGGGCCAGACCACCACGCTGGAGCGCAAGCCGGACGGCGAAGTGCTGCGCATCCATCACCCGGATGGCAGCGCCGAGTCGTTCACCTACAACGCTCTCGGCCAGGTGCTGACGCACACCGACGGCAAGGGCCAGACCACCCGACTGCTGCGCACCGCCCGGGGCCTGCCGAGCAGTCGCCAGGACGCCAAGGGCCAGCGCATCCGCTACGAATACGACCCGGCGATTCGCCTGACCGCGCTGATCAACGAAAACAACGCGGCCTACCAGTTCGCCTACGATGCATCCGACCGTCTGATCGAAGAAAAGCGCATCGACAACCTGACCCGGCGTTTCAGCTACAACCTGGGCGGGCATCTGACCCAGGTCGACGAAACCGGCTACGGTGAACGCGGTGAACGGCCACAGCGCCGCACCGAGTTCGAGCGCGACAGCATTGGCCGGTTACTGGCCAAACTCAATGCCGATGCCAGTCAGGATTATGTGTACGACGACGGCGATCGCCTGCTGTCGATCCAGCGCCTGCCGACCGCGCAGGGCAAGCAACTGGGTGTCAGCGAAGAAACGCTGGAATTCGCCTACGACCTGCTCGGAAGGCTGATCCAGGAGACCACGGCGCAAGGCGCCTTGTCCTACGAATACGACCCACTGAGCAACCTCACCACCCTGACGTTGCCCACCGGCCAACACCTCAATCACCTGTACTACGGCAGCGGCCACCTGCACCAACTCAACCTCGACGGCCAACTGATCAGCGACATCGAGCGCGACGACCTGCACCGCGAAGTCCTGCGCACCCAGGGCACGCTCACCAGCTGCTTCGGCTACGACGCCATGGGCCGCAAGAGCTGGCAGTTCGCCTCGCGTCTGCCGGCGGAAAAACTCTCGCGCCTGCACAACCCCGGCATCCAGCCCGACCTGCTGGTCGAGCATGCCTACAACCCGATTCACCGCCGTCACCAGTACGACCCGGCCGGCGAACTGACCCGCACCCTCGACAAACTGCGCGGCGAGATCAAGTACGAATACGAAGCCAACGGCCAGCTGCACAGCCGCGACACCGGTCAGTTGATCGACAGCGAAGAATTCCGCTACGACGCCGCAGCGAACCGGCTGAACTTCAACACCAGCCAGTTTGACCACGTCAAAGACAACCGCCTGAAGCGCTGGCGGGATCAGGAATATGCCTACGATGCGTGGGGCAACCTGATTGAAAAACGCAGTGGGATGGGCAMGCTGCAGACGTTTGTKTATGACTGTGAAAATCGGTTGGTGCGGGCTGAGACGTTGGTGAATGGCAGGCTGGAGAGTACCGGTKCKTATCGGTATGACAGCYTGGGGCGGCGGGTTGGCAAGGTTTCAGAGGTCAACGGCAAGACCGAGCAGAAGCACTTTTTGTGGCAAGGCCTGCGGATGTTGCGCGAAGAGCGTCCGGGGCAGAGCAGTCTGTATCTCTACGAGCCGGGGAGTTATGCGCCGTTGGCTCGGGTGGATCAGGCAGAAGGTGAAGAGCAGGAGCTTTACTACTTCCATACCGACCAGATTGGTACGCCGTTGGAGATGACCGACGCGCACGGGAGCATAGTCTGGCAGGCGACGTACAAGGCGTGGGGTTCGGTTGAAAGGCTGGCGGTCAATGATGTCGAGCAGAACCTGCGGTTTCAGGGGCAGTATTTTGACGATGAGACGGGGCTGCACTACAACACGTTTCGGTATTACGATCCGGAGGTGGGGCGGTTTGTTACGCAGGATCCGATTGGGTTGTTGGGTGGGCACAATCTTTATGGTTATTTGTCGAATCCTTTTTCTAGGATCGACCCGTGGGGGTGGTGTGAAACAAAGGGTATGGGAGTCAGTAAATCGGGGCACCATGTCCCCGCTGTGCGAAAGTCAGTAGGTCGACCATTTGAGATTGCAAGATCTGATAAGACTAGACCAACCATATTTCCACGTGGAAAAAATCCAGAGCATTCACATTGGCTTTTGCATGAAGCTGAGCGACCTCATATCGGGCCCCGCCAAGGTGATTTTTCAGGAACAGATGATGAATTGTTTGCGGCTTACAGAAAAGCATATGAAAATATGGATCATATAAAGGTTGATGTGGTTTCACCTAATGGAACGCATGTCTTAGGTGAAAACGTGACACCGCGTACGGCAGTAGACCTTATTGAGAACTGGCTGAGAGAGAGTGGCTTGAGATGACTAGTGAATCTATAAAAGAGCTATCGATTTTAATCCATGAAGAAGATTTTTTTGAAGTGGTTGCTTTGGCTGTTAAAGACTGGGACGAGGCGTTAGACCAAAGAGATAGGGGGGAGTTTGATGCGTCGTGGGTTGAAAGTAATGAGTATTTGAAAAAACTAGACTATAAAACCTCTACTGATGAAAAGGAAATTTCAGCGTTAAGAGAGTTTTCTTTCAAGAAAGTGTTCCGTCTAACGCAAAATTCCGAAGCCGCAAGCTATGTGTCTGATGATATCGGAATGATTGGGGAGGCCATAGCAAAAGGACATGTGAGTGAATGGGTAGCGAGGTTACTTGATTTGTACCGCAAAGGTGAATTTCCCTGTTAGCTTTTGGCGATACGAATCGGCTGCTGAAAATCAACCGGTTAACAACAATCTGGCAATGTCTAAGAAAAAATAATTCACCCACGACCTGATAGGCCACCAGATATAGGGGCGGGACGTGAGGTGAGCTAACGCCATCTGTCGCTCGCTCTTTCAAAATTCATCGAAATAAGTGGCTGTCAACATTGTCTCAGCCACTTTCTCTATAGTAATAATCGACGCCCGCCGCAAGCCACACCTACCTGTGGTGGAACACCCTGGCCCAAGTCGAGCGCTTCCAGGATTGCTCCGGTAAAAACACCTCCTACCGCTTCGACGAGCGCCACCATCTGGTCGCCGTCACCGACGCGCTGGGCCAGACCACCACGCTGGAGCGCAAGCCGGACGGCGAAGTGCTGCGCATCCATCACCCGGATGGCAGCGCCGAGTCGTTCACCTACAACGCTCTCGGCCAGGTGCTGACGCACACCGACGGCAAGGGCCAGACCACCCGACTGCTGCGCACCGCCCGGGGCCTGCCGAGCAGTCGCCAGGACGCCAAGGGCCAGCGCATCCGCTACGAATACGACCCGGCGATTCGCCTGACCGCGCTGATCAACGAAAACAACGCGGCGTACCAGTTCGCCTACGATGCATCCGACCGTCTGATCGAAGAAAAGCGCATCGACAACCTGACCCGGCGCTTCAGCTACAACCTCGGCGGGCATCTGACCCAGGTCGATGAAACCGGCTACGGCGAACGCGGCGAGCGGCCACAACGGCGCACCGAATTCGAGCGCGACAGCATTGGCCGGTTGCTGGCCAAGCTCAATGCCGATGCCCGTCAGGATTATGTGTATGACGACGGCGATCGCTTGCTGTCGATCCAGCGCCTGCCCACCGCGCAGGGCAAGCAGATGGGTGTCAGTGATGAAACCCTCGAATTTTCCTACGACCTGCTTGGTCGCCTGATCCAGGAGACCACGGCGCAAGGCGCCTTGTCCTACGAATACGACCCACTGAGCAACCTCACCACCCTGACGTTGCCCACCGGCCAACACCTCAATCACCTGTACTACGGCAGCGGCCACCTGCACCAACTCAACCTCGACGGCCAACTGATCAGCGACATCGAGCGCGACGACCTGCACCGCGAAGTCCTGCGCACCCAGGGCACGCTCACCAGCTGCTTCGGCTACGACGCCATGGGCCGCAAGAGCTGGCAGTTCGCCTCGCGTCTGCCGGCGGAAAAACTCTCGCGCCTGCACAACCCCGGCATCCAGCCCGACCTGCTGGTCGAGCATGCCTACAACCCGATTCACCGCCGTCACCAGTACGACCCGGCCGGCGAACTGACCCGCACCCTCGACAAACTGCGCGGC
>NZ_MNAH01000013.1 GCF_001976065.1 Pseudomonas putida
AAGAGACTGTAGGGGGTAGAGCACTGTTTCGGCTAGGGGGTCATCCCGACTTACCAAACCGATGCAAACTCCGAATACCTACAAGTGCCGAGCATGGGAGACACACGGCGGGTGCTAACGTCCGTCGTGAAAAGGGAAACAACCCAGACCGTCAGCTAAGGTCCCAAAGTTATGGTTAAGTGGGAAACGATGTGGGAAGGCTTAGACAGCTAGGAGGTTGGCTTAGAAGCAGCCACCCTTTAAAGAAAGCGTAATAGCTCACTAGTCGAGTCGGCCTGCGCGGAAGATGTAACGGGGCTCAAACCATACACCGAAGCTACGGGTATCAYCTTCGGRTGATGCGGTAGAGGAGCGTTCTGTAAGCCTGTGAAGGTGAGTTGAGAAGCTTGCTGGAGGTATCAGAAGTGCGAATGCTGACATGAGTAACGACAATGGGTGTGAAAAACACCCACGCCGAAAGACCAAGGTTTCCTGCGCAACGTTAATCGACGCAGGGTTAGTCGGTCCCTAAGGCGAGGCTGAAAAGCGTAGTCGATGGAAAACAGGTTAATATTCCTGTACTTCTGGTTATTGCGATGGAGGGACGGAGAAGGCTAGGCCAGCTTGGCGTTGGTTGTCCAAGTTTAAGGTGGTAGGCTGGAATCTTAGGTAAATCCGGGATTYYAAGGCCGAGAGCTGATGACGAGTGTTCTTTTAGAACACGAAGTGGTTGATGCCATGCTTCCAAGAAAAGCTTCTAAGCTTCAGGTAACCAGGAACCGTACCCCAAACCGACACAGGTGGTTGGGTAGAGAATACCAAGGCGCTTGAGAGAACTCGGGTGAAGGAACTAGGCAAAATGGCACCGTAACTTCGGGAGAAGGTGCGCCGGTGAGGGTGAAGGACTTGCTCCGTAAGCCCACGCCGGTCGAAGATACCAGGCCGCTGCGACTGTTTATTAAAAACACAGCACTCTGCAAACACGAAAGTGGACGTATAGGGTGTGACGCCTGCCCGGTGCCGGAAGGTTAATTGATGGGGTTAGCTAACGCGAAGCTCTTGATCGAAGCCCCGGTAAACGGCGGCCGTAACTATAACGGTCCTAAGGTAGCGAAATTCCTTGTCGGGTAAGTTCCGACCTGCACGAATGGCGTAACGATGGCGGCGCTGTCTCCACCCGAGACTCAGTGAAATTGAAATCGCTGTGAAGATGCAGTGTATCCGCGGCTAGACGGAAAGACCCCGTGAACCTTTACTATAGCTTTGCACTGGACTTTGAATTTGCTTGTGTAGGATAGGTGGGAGGCTTTGAAGCGTGGACGCCAGTTCGCGTGGAGCCATCCTTGAAATACCACCCTGGCAACTTTGAGGTTCTAACTCAGGTCCGTTATCCGGATCGAGGACAGTGTATGGTGGGTAGTTTGACTGGGGCGGTCTCCTCCTAAAGAGTAACGGAGGAGTACGAAGGTGCGCTCAGACCGGTCGGAAATCGGTCGTAGAGTATAAAGGCAAAAGCGCGCTTGACTGCGAGACAGACACGTCGAGCAGGTACGAAAGTAGGTCTTAGTGATCCGGTGGTTCTGTATGGAAGGGCCATCGCTCAACGGATAAAAGGTACTCCGGGGATAACAGGCTGATACCGCCCAAGAGTTCATATCGACGGCGGTGTTTGGCACCTCGATGTCGGCTCATCACATCCTGGGGCTGAAGCCGGTCCCAAGGGTATGGCTGTTCGCCATTTAAAGTGGTACGCGAGCTGGGTTTAGAACGTCGTGAGACAGTTCGGTCCCTATCTGCCGTGGACGTTTGAGATTTGAGAGGGGCTGCTCCTAGTACGAGAGGACCGGAGTGGACGAACCTCTGGTGTTCCGGTTGTCACGCCAGTGGCATTGCCGGGTAGCTATGTTCGGAATAGATAACCGCTGAAAGCATCTAAGCGGGAAACTAGCCTCAAGATGAGATCTCACTGGGACCTTGAGTCCCCTGAAGGGCCGTCGAAGACTACGACGTTGATAGGTTGGGTGTGTAAGCGCTGTGAGGCGTTGAGCTAACCAATACTAATTGCCCGTGAGGCTTGACCATATAACACCCAAGCAATTTGCGAACTCGAGAGAGRCCAGATTGCGGTGTGTGAAGACGAAACGAACCGAAAGTTCGAGATRCTCACAAAACACCAAGCTGTCACATACCCAATTTGCTGAAGCGAGGCCAACCGGCCACGACTCAGTACCCGAATTTCTTGACGACCATAGAGCGTTGGAACCACCTGATCCCATCCCGAACTCAGAAGTGAAACGATGCATCGCCGATGGTAGTGTGGGGTTTCCCCATGTGAGAGTAGGTCATCGTCAAGATTAAATTCCAAAACCCCTATCTGCGTATGCAGGTAGGGGTTTTGTTTTTGTGGCCATTTTTTCTGCGGGAGCGAGCAAGCTCGCTCCTACGTAAAGAAAATGACATGAAAGTGACCCGGCGGTTTTTGCTATGGTGCAGCTCGTTTTTTTAACGGACTGTTTCAAGCCCAGGGATCGGCGTTTTCTTTTCAAAGAGCTGCTATAGAAATGCCCCAACCGATTCCGATCAAAGACCACGAAAAAGAGACGCGTCTGGTCAACAAGAGACTGATGGCCTGCGCCTTGTTCGTCGTCGCCATCACCTGCGCGCTGGTGGTTCGCCTGTACATCCTGCAGGTGGTGGAATTCGACTATCACTCGACGATTTCCGAAAACAACCGCGTCCACGTGCTGCCGATCACCCCTACCCGGGGCTTGATCTATGACCGTAATGGCGTGGTCCTGGCGGACAACCGGCCCAGCTACAACCTGACCATCACCCGCGAGCGAGCGTCCGATGTCAGTCAAGAGTTGGACGAAGTGGTCAGCTTGCTGCACCTGCCTGCTGAAGACCGCACGCAGTTCGACAAGGCGATGAAACAGGCACGGCACCCGTTCGTGCCGGTGACGTTGTTCTATGAACTGAGCGAGGAGCAGATCGCGGTACTGGCGGTCAACGAGTTCCGCTTGCCGGGCATCGATGTCGAGCCGCAGTTCGTGCGTCATTATCCGTTGGGCGAGCACTTTGCTCATTCGGTCGGCTACGTCGGACGGATCAACGAGAAAGAGTCCAAGGTCCTGGATACCGTCGAGTATCGAGGTACCCAATCCATCGGCAAGACCGGGGTCGAAAAATTCTACGAGTCGCAACTGCACGGCCACGTCGGTTACGAGGAAGTCGAGACCAATGCCCAGGGCCGCGTATTGCGTGTGCTCAAGCACACGGATCCGGTGCCCGGTGAAAGCATCGTCCTGAGCCTGGACGTCAAGCTGCAGGAGGCCGCCGAGCACGCCTTGGGCGATCGTCGTGGCTCCGTGGTTGCGCTCGATCCGTCCACCGGGGAAGTGTTGGCCATGGTCAGCAACCCGAGTTTCGATCCGAACCTGTTCGTCACCGGTATCAGCTCCAAGGAATACTCGGCGCTGCGCGATTCCATCGACCGGCCGCTGTTCAACCGCGTGCTGCGCGGGCTCTACGCGCCGGGCTCGACCATCAAGCCGGAAGTCGCCATTGCCGGGCTCGACGCCGGCATCGTCACGCCGCAGACCCGGGTCTTCGATCCGGGGTATTACCAACTCCCGGACTTCGACCACAAGTACCGCAACTGGAACCACAGCGGCGACGGTTGGGTGGACATGGACGCGGCGATCATGCGCTCCAACGACACCTACTTCTACGACCTGGCGCACAAGCTGGGCATCGATCGGCTGCATGACTACATGGCCATGTTCGGCCTCGGGGAAAAGGTCTCGCTGGACATGTTCGAAGAGTCTCCCGGCTTGATGCCTTCCCAGGCCTGGAAGCGCGCCACGCGGCGTCAGCCATGGTTCCCGGGGGAAACCGTGATCCTCGGCATCGGCCAGGGCTATATGCAGGTCACGCCGCTGCAACTGGCCCAGGCCACGGCGCTGATTGCCAATAAAGGCGTGTGGAACCGCCCGCACCTGGCCAAGACCGTAGACGGTGTGGCGCCGGTGGACGAGCATCCGATGCCGAACATCCTCCTCAAGGACCCGCGCGACTGGGAGCAGGTCAACCACGGCATGCAGATGGTAATGCACGATGCCCGCGGGATTGCCCGGGCGGCAGCGGCGGGCGCCCAGTACCGTATCGCCGGCAAGAGCGGCACCGCGCAAGTGGTGGCGATCAAGCAAGGCGAGCGCTACAACCGCGCGAAAACCCGCGAACGCAATCGAGACAACGCCTTGTTCGTCGGTTTCGCCCCGGCCGAACATCCGCAGATCGTGATTTCGGTGATGATCGAAAACGGCGAGGCGGGTGGTCGTGTCGCCGGTCCCGTGGTGCGGCAGATCATGGACGCCTGGCTACTCGATCAAGACGGCCATCTCAAACCGCAATACGCCGTGCCGAGCAAGGCAGCGGGCGATCCTCACGTATAAGCGTTCTATTATCCGCAGAAAATCATCGGCTCAAACGGTCAGCCGTTGGTGCAGGCTTTCGAGAAAGATCGTCTCGGCACGGCTCATGCGCTGTTCGCGGTTCCAAGTGGAAACAGTTAAGGTCAGGTCAGCCCACAATGGGCCAGATCCTGACACCGTTCGCCTGACCGCGCAGGAAGGCTCCTCCCGCACAGATGACCCCCACGTCATGGGTGGACAGCGGCGAGCTGGTCCTGCCCCTCGCCGGCTTCGGCTGTTCTGGCCACTACGACTATCATCTGGTACAGCCGCCGCTGGGAACGGTGCCCAAGCGACTGCTGGTGTTCATGAACTGGCTAGGGGAATGTGCGCTGCAATCATCACCTCAGGACGAGAACGAGGAAGTACGCTGAGGAAGGCCTGCGTACCTGTTAAGGATTAACTTGAATTGGCCGCAGAAAGGAGTCGAAAACCATGAAATTTGCCCAGAGATCCGGTCGCAAGACCCGCGTTGGCCTGTGTGTCTTCTTGCTGGCGACAGCAGCACAGGCCGATCCCCAGGGACAGAAAATCTACACCCAGGGCGGTGAGTCACCCGCCGCCCTGGCTTGCGCCACCTGTCATGGGCCCGACGGGATGGGCGTCGGTAGCGCCGGGTTTCCCCGGCTGGCGGGTTTGTCCCCGGGATACCTGGTGAAGCAGCTCGAGGATTTCCGCTCAGGCAAACGCAGCAATGCCGTGATGCAACCGATCGCAGCGGCGCTGACCGATCCCGAAGGCAAGGCGGTGGCGAGCTATCTCGGTGCCTTGGCTATCGCGGCTTCCAGTGCTGATTTGGCCCCCACGGGAAGTGTGGGCAGCGCCGCTGAGAAGTTGGTGAAACAAGGCGACTGGAGTCGCAATATTCCGGCTTGTGTCGCCTGCCACGGGGTGGGCAACAGCGGCGTGGGAGAAAGTTTTCCGCCACTGTTAGACCAGTCGGGCGTGTACATCGCGGCACAGCTCAATGCCTGGCGCAGTGGCACGCGCAAGAATGATCCCAATGATTTGATGGGGCATATCGCGCGCTCCCTCAGTGATACTGAAATCAGGGATCTGTCAGCCTATTTCGCCGGCCTGGGCGGGGAGGGCAAGCCATGAACAATGCACTGAAGGTCTGCCTTGGCATCGTGATTGCGGTACCGCTTCTGGCCGCCAAAACGTACTACGAAGAACGCGACGGGGTGACGGTCGCGAAGGTACCTGTGGCGGCGGCCGAGCCGGCTGAGCCAGTCAGGCCCGGGGTTTTTACGCCGCCCCAGGAAGCGCAACTGCCCGACAACGCCTTTGGCGAGCTGGTGCGCGAAGGTCGGGACATCTTTGTCGACACCCGGAAAAATGCCGCCGAGTTCGTGGGTAACGGACTCAACTGCAGCAACTGCCACCTCGATCAAGGTCGCAAGGCGGATTCAGCGCCGCTGTGGGGGGCCTATGGCATGTACCCCGCCTATCGAAAAAAGAACAACAAGGTCAATACGTTCACCGAGCGCATGCAGGGCTGCTTCGAATTCAGCATGAACGGCAAGGCACCCGCCAGTGACAGCCATGTGATGAAAGCACTCGGCACCTACGCCTATTGGCTCGCAACCAAGGCGCCTGTGGGTGAGGAACTGCCGGGGCGCCTCTATCCGGTTATCCCGGCCCCGGAAAAAGGCTTCGACCTGGTGAAAGGGAAACAAATCTATGCCGAGCAATGCGCCATTTGCCATGGCGCGCAAGGGCAGGGCCAACAGGCCGCAGGCACATTCGTGTTTCCACCGCTTTGGGGCAAGGACTCCTACAACTGGGGTGCTGGCATGCACCGTATCAACACGGCGGCGGGCTTCATCAAGCAGAACATGCCGCTGGGCAAGGGCGGTTCGCTGTCGGATGACGAGGCCTGGCATGTGGCGGCCTGGATCAACAGTCACGAGCGCCCCCAGGATCCGCGCCTGGTCGATGGCTCCGTGGAAAAGACCCGGGAGAAATACCACCAGGGCGATGGGGTCAACCTGTATGGCGAAGTCGTTAATGGCGTGACGCTGGGGCAGGGCATCAACTGAGCGCAGGCAGGGCCAGGCCGACTTGGCCCTGCTTGCTCAAGCGCCGGTTTACTGCTGCAGGATGAAGGTCGCCAGGCTGTTCAGCTCGTCGTTGCTCAACTGCGCGAAGGGCGGCATCGGGATGTCCCCCCATTTGCCGCTGCCGCCGTGCTGGATGCTCGACGTCAGCTTGGTCAGGGCCTGGGGGTCATTGGCGTATTTGGCCGCCACATCGTGATAAGCCGGGCCGACTACCTTGTGATCGATGGCGTGGCAGGACAGGCACGCGTTGTTCTCAAGCAAGGTCGTGGCGTCGACTTTTGCCACCGGGGCTGGGGCAGGTTGGCCCGCCGCCGGGTTCGAGGCGGCCAGCACATCGGCATCGCTCGCCTTGGCACTGCCGTAGGTGGCCGCCAGGTAGGCGCCGATAATGGTCACGTCCTGATCGCTGATCGGCGCACCGTACACGTGCTGCATCTTGCCCGCTTCCGCCGTCCACTGCGCCAGGCTCATGCCCGGTGGCTGGAAGTTGATGTAGTCGGCGGAATGGCAGGTGGAACACTTCTGCTGGGCCAGCGGGTAGCCCGGCAGGGTACTGGGCTTCAGCGCTGCCGTTTCCGGCGGCAGGGTGATCGACAGGGGCGCTGCGCAGGCGATGCCCGCCAGGCAGATTTGCGCCGCGCACAGCCAGCGGCTCATGAGTTTCATGGATTTCATCCGGCTCTCCTCAGGCGACGGTCACGTGGCTGGTTTCGACGACGTGCCGGCGATAGCCGGCTGGGTTCCAGTCGGCTTGCAGCGGTTGGAGCTCGCCCGCGCTGTTGCTGGCGCGCACCATCAGTTGGGTGGCGCCCTTGCGGGTAAAGGTGATCGCCAGCGTCCACTCGCGGAAGGAGTAACGGCCGAGGTCCTGGCCAAGCGTGGCTTCACGCCAGTTTTTTCCACCGTCGATGGACAGTTCGACCTTGTTGACCCCGGCACCGCCGTCGAACGCGATGCCCTTGAGCAACACGCTTTTTTTCAACGGCAACACATCGCCGTGTTTGACGCTGGTGATGAAGCTGCGTACCGGCAGTTTGGAAATCGGTTTGGTTTGCGCCGGCGTGGTGCCGGGGGCGATGCAGAAACAATCGTTGTCCGGCACCCGGTAACCCTTGGCCATGAAAAAACCGTCGTAGGTATGGTCGACGACTTCGATCTCGCTCAGGTGCTTGACCCAGTAGGTGCCGAAATAACCGGGCACCACCAGGCGTATCGGGTAGCCGTTGAGGAAGGGCAGGTCGGTGCCGTTCATCGACCAGGCGATCATCGGCTCACCGTCCATGGCGTGGCCGATGTCCAGGGCCTTGATGAACTCCGGGGTGCTTGGCAGCACCGGCTTGTCGAGGCCGCGGAAGGTCACTTGTCTGGCGTCGGCCTTCACCCCCGCTTTCTCCAGTACGGCCTTGAGCGGCACGCCCACCCAGCGTGCATTGCCCATCGAGCCGTTGCCCAACTGCGCGCCGAACACCCGGGGCATCGAGAAGCCGCGGCTGTTGCCCGAACATTGATTGACCGCCACCACTTCCACCGGCTCCGCCAGCGCCTTGAGCTCGACCAGGGACAGTGACAACGGAGTGTCGACCGCGCCCTTGACCGTCAGCCGGTAGCTGTCTGGATCGATGCTGGTGGGGAAATTGGCCAGGTGGTAACGCACGAAAAAGGCGTCGTTGGGCGTGATCGGCCCTTCGTTGAACACCGTGAAGGGCGTTTCCAGGTGCGGCGGGCGAGTGGTTACCAGGGTCAAGGGGCGTTTTTGCGGATACTGCACCAGCGGCCGTGGACCCGCCGCGAATGTCACGTCCTCGGCGTTTTCGTCGGCTGCCCGGGCGAGGCTGGCCAAGGGGGAGGCGGCCACGACCAGGGCCAAGGCATCGCGCAAAACGCGCCGTCGGGTGGGCTTGCCGGTATCGATAAAACTGAACTTCATGCTGCGCTCTCTTTGATTGTTTTTCTGAGATGCAACCGATAGCCCCCATCAGGGCGCAAAGGCATCGGTCTAGACGTGTCGCGAGACTGTTCGATGAGCCAACCAGTATCCCCAGGTGCGGGGTGTCTGCTTCTCATTGAGCGTCAGTGATTTAGCAATCGATGACAGAGGCGACCCCAGCGAGACCCTTTAGATGCCTTGTATTATGGTATACCGTTTGCCAAATTTACGTGGCTACCAGTCGAGCACCAGCGCCTGTCACCAAATGTGACGGCGCTGTCGTTCGATGAGATGCGTTCAGGCAGCCTGAAGCTTACATTCCAATCACGTAATCGCCGCAGTGCACCCAGAACGCTGATTGGAGAAAAAAAGCATGGCTCAAGTCGTACGATTTTACGAAACCGGTGGTCCCGAGGTTCTTCGTTTTGAAGAGGTCGAGGTCGGTGATCCAGGTCCCGGTGAGGTTCGACTGCGCCACGTGGCGGTCGGCCTCAACTATGCCGACACCTACTTTCGCAATGGCACCTATCCGATCCCGATGCCCAATGGCATCGGCGTTGAAGCCTCCGGTGTAGTGGAAGCCGTGGGCGAGGGCGTGAGCAATGTGGTGGTCGGGGACCGGGTAACCTATACCGGCTTCACCAATACCCTTGGCGCCTACAGCACCGAACGTCTGATCCCGGCTGCGCCACTGATCAAACTGCCGGAAAGTATTTCCTTCGAGAACGCCGCGGCCATGACCATGCGCGGGCTGACCTCGGCCTACCTGATGCGGCGCATCTATGACTTCAAGGCCGGTGACAGCATCCTGCTGCACGCGGCCGCCGGTGGTGTCGGCCTGATCGTTTCGCAGTGGGCAAAATTGCTCGGCCTGAACGTGATCGGCACCGTGTCCAGCGAGGCCAAGGCAGAGCTCGCCCGGGCTCATGGTTGCGATCACGTGATCAATTACAGCCATGAAGATGTGGCCAGGCGCGTGCGTGAATTGACCGACGGCGTCGGCGTCAACGTAGTGTTCGACAGCGTCGGCAAGAGCACCTTCGAGGGCTCGCTGGACTCCCTCAAACGTCGCGGCCTGATGGTTTGCGTCGGTACCGCATCCGGCCCGATTCCGCCCTTCAGCCCGGCACAGTTAGCGATGAAAGGCTCACTGTTCATGACCCGTCCGGCACTGGCCGACTACATCGCCGACCCGGCCGAGAAGGCTGAGCTGGCCGGTGAGATCTTCGGTCTGGTCGGCAGCGGCAAGATCAAGATCGAGATCAACCAGCATTACGGTTTGCTCGACGCCGTGCAGGCGCACCGTGATCTGGAGTCGCGCAAGACCACCGGTTCATCGATCTTCGTCATCTAAGGAGGTCTGCCGCCATGCAAGTCGAACAACTCACCTGCAGCATTGGCGCCGAACTGATCGGCGTGAACCTCGCCGATGCCGTCCATGACGACGGCCTGTTCGCCGAGATCCGCGCGCAGTTGCTCAAGCACCGCGTGCTGTTCCTGCGTGACCAGGACATCAGTCGGGCCGAGCATGTGGCCTTTGCCCAGCGCTTTGGCGAACTGGAGGACCACCCGGTGGTCGGCAGCCACCCCGAGTATCCCGGGCTGGTGCAGGTCTACAAGAATCCGGACAGCCCGGTCGACCGCTACGAGAACTCCTGGCACACCGACGCCACCTGGCGCGAGGCGCCGCCGCTGGGGGCCGTGCTGCGCTGCCTGGAGTGCCCGCCGGTGGGTGGCGACACCATGTGGGCCAACATGGTCGAGGCCTACAAGCATCTGCCCAACGACGTGAAAGCCAGGATCGAAGGCCTGCGCGCCCGGCACAGCATCGAGGCGACCTTTGGCGCGGCGATGCCGATCGAAAAACGCCTCGCGCTCAAGGCCAGGTACCCGGACGCCGAGCACCCGGTGGTGCGCATCCATCCCGAAACTGGTGAACAGGTGCTGTTCGTCAATTCGTTCACCACCCACTTCACCAACTTCCACACCGCCGAGCGGGTGCGTGTCGGCCAGGATTTCAGCCAGGGTTCCTCCGAGCTGCTGCGCTACCTGACCAGCCAAGCCAGCATTCCGGAGTACCAGGTGCGCTGGCGTTGGAAGCCTAACAGCATCGCGATCTGGGACAACCGCAGCACCCAGCATTACGCCGTGATGGATTACCCGCCCTGTCATCGCAAGATGGAACGCGCCGGGATCATTGGCGAAAAGACCTACTGAGCCACTCCACCTGCACCCACGCCAAGGCCTGCTCCGTACAGCCTGTCGGGCAGGCAAAAACAAAAACAGGAGATAACCATGCAGTTTTTCGACGATTCCCTGCACCCGGACACCATGGAAAAAGTGGTGATTACCGTCGCCCCTTACGCTCCACAATGGATGCCTGGCGACTTCCCGGAAGACATTCCGCTGACCATGGACGAGCACGTGCAGGCGGCAGTCGACTGCTATGAAGCCGGCGCCACCGTGTTGCACTTGCATGTCCGCGAGCTGGACGGCAAAGGCTCCAAGCGCCTGTCCAAGTTCAACGAGTTGATCGCCGGTGTGCGTGAAGCCGTGCCGGACATGATCATCCAGGTCGGCGGCTCGATTTCCTTTGCCCCTGAAGGTGACGGTGCCGAAGCCCTGTGGCTGTCCGACGACACCCGGCACATGCTCGCGGACCTGATGCCCAAGCCGGACCAGGTCACCATCGCCATCAACACCATCCAGATGACCATCACCGAGCTGTTGTTCCCGGAAGGCATCGAAGGCACCTCGCTGCTGGAGCCGGCCACCTATGCCGCCTACAGCGAAATGACCGTGCCGGCCGGGCCTGCCTTTGTCGCCGAGCACCTCAAGCGCCTGCAGGCGAGCAATATCCAGCCGCACTTCCAGCTGACCGGTATTCATGCCTATGAAACCCTGGAGCGCCTGGTGCGCAAGGGCATCTACAAGGGCCCGCTGAACCTGACCTGGATCGGCATCGGTGGCGGTTTCGATGGCCCGAACCCGATGAACCTGATGAACTTCATCAACCGTGTGCCGGACCGTTGCACCCTGACGGCCGAGTCGTTGCTCAAGAACGTGCTGCCACTCAACACCATCGCCATGGCCATGGGCTTGCACCCACGCCTGGGCAACGAAGACACCATCATCGACCAGCACGGCAAGCGCTTCTCTTCCGTCGAGCAGGTCAAGCAGACGGTGCGCATCGCCCACGAGCTGGGTCGTGAAATCGCCACTGGCAAAGAGGCGCGCGACATCTACCGTATCGGCGTGCAGTACGAGACCGTTGAAGAAACCCTGTTGGCCAACGGCATGGCACCGAACCGCAAGCAGGGGCAGAAGGGCGTACCACAACGCGGCTGATCCGCTGTGCGGGGCAGGCGGCCAATGGCGGCCTGCCTCGGTTCGGCTGAGTGCGTGAGCAAGACCAAAAAACAATAACAAAACGGGTGCTAGACACCGAGGAGGCAGCATGGCGTTTCATCACAGTACTGTGGCCGATGAAATGGATACTTCGATTGGCATTCCACGTCGGTACGCCTGGATTGTGTTTGTGCTGACCTTTGGCCTGTTGATTTCCGATTACATGTCACGGCAGGTACTCAATGCCGTGTTCCCGATTCTCAAGAACGAGTGGACCCTGAGCGACGGCCAGCTCGGCCTGCTCAGCGGCATCGTCGCGCTGATGGTCGGCCTGCTGACGATTCCCCTGTCGCTGCTGGCCGACCGCTTTGGCCGGGTCAAGAGCCTGGCGTTGATGGCTGGCCTGTGGAGCCTGGCAACCCTGGGCTGTGCACTGGCCCAGAACTACCCGGAAATGCTGTTTGCGCGCTTCTTGGTCGGCGTCGGCGAGGCGGCCTACGGCAGCGTCGGCGTCGCCGTGGTGGTGTCGGTCTTTCCCAAGAGCATGCGGGCGACCCTCGCCAGTGCCTTCATGGCGGGCGCCATGTTCGGCTCGGTGCTGGGCATCTCCATCGGCGGGGCAATCGCGGTGAAGCTGGGCTGGCGTTGGTCGTTCGCCAGCATGGCGCTGTTCGGCCTGGTGCTGGCGGCGCTGTACCCGATCATCGTCAAGGAAGCGCGTATTGCCCCGCAGCGTCTGGCCACGATCGCCAACAAGGCCACAGCCGAGCGCCCTCTGCGCACCCTGTACGGAACGCGTTCGGTGATCGCTGCCTACATCGCCAGCGGCCTGCAGACATTCGTGGTCGGCAGCATGATTGTGTGGATGCCGAGCTATTTCAACCGCTATTACGCGATGGGCGAGGGCAAGGCGGGCGTCATGGCGGGCGTCATGGTGTTGTGCTGCGGTGTCGGAGCGATTCTGTGCGGCATGCTCAGTGATCGCCTGAGCCGGCAATCGCCGTTGCGCAAGATCGAGATGTCCATGGTGTTCTGCCTGGGCAGTTGCCTGTTGATGTCGCTGGCCCTGATGCAGCCCGTTGGCACGCTGCAGTTGGTGCTGATCGGCCTGGCGATGCTGTTGGTGACGGGCATCAACGGCCCGACCATTGCCACGATCGCCAACCTGACCCACTACAAAGTGCATGGCACCGCGTTTGCCACCCTGACCCTGGTCAACAATCTGATCGGCCTGGCCCCGGGGCCTTTCCTCACCGGCCGGGTGTCTGACCTGATCGGCCTGCATGGCGCCTTCCAGTTGATACCGCTGATGAGCATCGCGGCAGCGGCGGTTTTTTTCTATATCCGTTGTCACTATCTCGACGACATTGCAAGCGTTCAGGGCGGGAAGGTCGCAGAGGCGCCGGGCAAAGCCGCGATGGAGGTGTCGTCGTGACGGGGACATTGCGCATCAATGTGTTCTTCGACTTCATTTGCCCCTGGTGCCTGATAGGCAAGCGCCAACTTGAACGCGCACTCACGCAGTTGCGTGCCCGCCACCCGCAAGTCGAGGTGGAGCTGGCCTGGCATGGCGTACAGCTGCTGCCGCACCTGCCGGCGCAGGGCGTGCCTTTTGTCGAGTTCTACCGCCAGCGACTGGGCAGTGCCGAGGCGGTGCAAGCGCGCCAGGCGCAAGTCCGCCAGGCCGCGGCCAGCGTCGGCGTGAGCATCGACTTCAATGGCATCAGCACCATGCCCAACACCGCCGATGCCCATCGTCTGCTGGAGCGTGCCGCTGAACTGGGCAGCGTGGCGCAGCGCGATGCCTTGCTGGAGCGGCTGTTCTCCGCCTATTTTCATCAAGGCGAGGACCTCGGGAACAGTGCCACCCTGCTGTCGATCGCCGAGTCCTGTGGTTACTCGCGTGCGGCCCTGGCCGACTGTCTGGAGGGCGCTCGCTTCCCCTACAACGATGGCGGTATGAGCGCCAGGGGCGTGCCGTATTTCATCTTCAACCGTCGCCAGGCGCTGTCCGGTGCACAGCCGGCCGAGGTGCTGTTGCGGGCGATGGAGCAGACCCTTGAGCAGGACGCGGCCGGGAGTCAATCGGCATGAGTCGGCGCATCGCGGTACCGCCTGAGAAAGTCCCGGCACCAGGCCTGCGCACGCTGTTCGAGCCTGAGGGCCGCAGCCTGGCGCTGTTCAATGTCGCCGGCCAACTCTACGCCATCGACGACAGCTGTCCGCATCAGGGGGCATCACTCTGTGGTGGTCGGCTGGAGGGCCGGGTCATCCAGTGCCTTGCCCACGGCCTGCGCTTCGACCTGGCGAGCGGCTACCTGCTGAATTCGAGCAGCGTGAAGGTCGGCAGCTACCCGGTCGAGGTGGTCGACGGCCAGGTGTTCATCGTCATCGCTTGCAAGGAACCCGCCTCATGAGTGCCATTGCCCTGGCTGATGTTCAAAGCCGTGTGCAGGAACTGATCCCCGGTTTCATCGTCAGCCTGATCGTTGCCGCGGCGGCGAGTTTCCTTTCCGAGCACTATGGCGCGCCGGTGATGCTGTTCGCGTTGCTGCTCGGCATGGCGGTGAATTTTCTCGCCGCCGACGGCAAGTGCAAGATCGGTATCGAGTTCACCTCACGCACGGTGCTGCGCATCGGCGTGGCGTTGCTAGGCATGCGCATCACCCTCGAACAGATCGCCGCGCTGGGCTGGAAACCGGCGGCCCTGGTGGTGATCTCAGTGGTGGTGACCATCCTCGTGTCGATGGTGGCGGCCAGGGCCATGGGCTTCCAGCGCCTGTTTGGCATGCTCACCGGCGGCGCCACGGCCATTTGCGGCGCCTCCGCGGCCTTGGCATTGGCGGCGTCCTTTCCCCATCATCCGCAGAAAGAGCGGGCCACGCTGTTCACGGTGATCGGTGTGTCGGCGCTGTCGACCCTGGCCATGATTCTTTACCCGATGATCGCCAACTGGCTTGAGCTCGATCCGCAGTCGGCCGGGGTGTTTCTTGGCGCCACCATTCACGATGTGGCCCAGGTGGTGGGCGCCGGCTACAGCCTGTCGACCGAGACCGGCGATACGGCCACTGTGGTCAAGTTGATGCGAGTGGCCATGCTGCTGCCGGTGATCGTTTGCGCGGCGATGATTGCCCGCAGGCAGGGTGTTGATCCGACGGGTAAACGACCGCCGTTGTTGCCTTGGTTTGCGGTGGGCTTTTTGATGCTTGCGTGCCTCAACAGTACTGGCTGGATTGCTCCGGCTGTGCAGGGTTTGACCAATGATCTTTCGCGCTGGTGCCTGGTCATTGCCATCAGCGCGCTGGGTATGAAGACTCAGCTCAGGGAGCTTGCGGCGGTGGGGATCAAGCCCATTTTGCTGATGGTGGGGGAGACGGTCTTTCTCGTCGTGTTGGTGCTGTTGTTGATGCGTTGGGGCTTGTAGGCGAACGTCCCGGGATTTGCTCCTTTTTGCGGTCGTCTTTCCAGCAGATGACCGTTTTTTTTGTACGGTCCATCTCTCGCGGCCGTACCCGATCCACTGTAGGAGCTACTTGTAGGAGCGAGCTTGCTCGCGAAAAGCGTCTGGACAACGCGGTCACTCAGACAGAGCGCGTCATCGTTGACGACCTTCGCTGGCAAGCCAGCTCCTACAGGGGAATGCGTTCACTTGAGATCAGGTCGGCCCATAGGGCGCCTCACTTTGGCCGTTGCTCTGGCTTTTGATTTTCTTGCCCCCACGGAGCAGGACCGGAGCGAGGTGACCCGCTGTAAGAGCGGAACCATAAGCGGCCGTTACCGCAGCAACGGATATGTACTCCGTTGACAAACACCAGGCCAGGTATCAAGCCTCCTTGCGCGGCACAATCTTGCGTTCACTGCGCCACGCAGCCGGCGGCATGTTGAACTGGGAGATGAACCAGCGCGTGAAGGAGTTGGGCATGGAGTAGCCGAGCATGTCGGCGATCCGTCCCAACGAGTAGCCGGGGTTCTCCAGGTAGCGCACCACCAGGTCGCGGCGCACGCTGCTGATCAACTCGCTGAAACTGGCGTCTTCTTCGCCCAGGCGGCGCTGCAGGGTGCGTACGTTCATGCCCTGGCTCTGGGCAATCTGCGCGATGGTCGCGCGGCCCATGGGGAGCAGAAGGTAAATGGATTTGCGCACCTCGAACGCCACGGAGTGATCGTCCTTGCCCAGCAGCGAATCCATGTAGCGTTGCGCATGGCGGGCCATGGCCGCATTGGCCAGGGGGATGGTGGTGTCGAGGTTGGCGGCGGGACAGACGATGCCGTTGAACTCGCAGCCGAACTCCAGCTTGCAGCCGAAGATGCGGCGATGCACCGAGAGGTCCGCCGGCGCGTCATGGGTGAAACAGACCGTGATCGGGTGCCAGTGTGTGCCGAGCAGGGCGGCGCAGAAGCGGTGCATCACGGCGATGGCCAGTTCGATGGACTGGCGGTTGTTAGTGCCCATGTCGGTCACCAGCTCTTCGCGAATGATCACCGTGTTGCCGGTTTCCTCGATGTAGATCGCCAGTGACTCGTTGATCAGCCGCCGGTAATGCACGATCACATCCAGCGCATCGCGCAGGGTGCTCTGATGACTGAGCAGCAGGCTCACTTCGCCAAAATCCGCCAGTTGACGCAGCTCGGCCATGCGTAGGCCGAGGGTTTCGCAACCGCTCAGGCGCGCCGATTTTTCCAGCAGGATGATGCTGGCGGTGGCCGGGATACGTTGGCTCTGATCGCTCAGCATCGCGGGGCTCAAGCCGACTTCGGCCAACAGGGCGACCGCGTTCAGCCGTAGGTGGCGAGCGACGTCCAGATAGTTGGTCAGTACGGCGGTTCGTGCTTGTACGGGCATGGCGTGACTACATTCCAGGTGGTGACAAATGCGCTCTCGCTGTCGCGGTTCCCTGCCAGTTATAGAGACTTGATCGCGAAATGAAAAGCTCCGGGCGCGGTAAATCTCCCGGGGCGATTCTGCGGCGCTGTCACCAAAAGGGAAGTGGCTGACGCCAAATGTAACGCGCGCCGACAAGGCGAATCCTACTGTGCTGCTGGCAGGGTTCGGAATGTTGGCGGACCCGCTCGATGGATTGTTCGAGGGTAAAAAACGCGATGAATGACACCACGATTTTGATAGTTCCCGGCCTGCGCGAACACGTGCCAGCGCATTGGCAAACCTTGCTTGAAGCGAAGCTGGACAACGTCCGCTCGGTGCCGCCACTGGAAGACAACAAGCTCAGCCTGGCGGCTCGGGTGGAAGCGATCCAGAGCGAACTGGAGAAAATTTCCGGCCCGGTGATCCTGGTGGCCCACAGCGCCGGTGTGCTGATGGTGGTGCACTGGGCCGCCCGTCATGACCGTCCGATCAAGGGCGCCTTGCTGGCCGCGCCGCCGGACCTCGAGGCCAACTGGCCAGCCGGTTATCCAACCCCGGAGAACCTGCGGGCCAATGGCTGGGACCCGTTGCCAAACGGACCTCTGCCGTTCCCGGCGATCGTCGCGGCCAGTACCAACGACCACCTTGCAAGCCTCGAAGCCGTGACCCGGATGGCCGCGCAATGGGGCGGTCAACTGGTCAACCTCGGTGCCGTCGGCCATCTCAATCCTGCCGCCGGATACGGCGAGTGGCCGCAGGCCGAAGACTTTATCCGCACGCTCGATCGCTAGTCGAAAACGCCTGAATCAAACCGCCTGAAGAAAACTCGCAGCGGCACCAGGACCGGATGCGAGCCCGTTGTTAGCGCCAAAAAACAAAAACAACAAAAAACGGAGACAACGCAATGCACACCACGACAAGACCCTGTCCGCTGCATCTGAGCCTGCTGGCCAGCGCCACATTGTTCGCGTCCATGCCGGCTGCCCAGGCCTTTGAATTCGGTGATAGTGAGAATTGGGCCGTGCGTTTCGATAACACCCTGAAGACCAGTTACGGTCAACGGGTGGAAGGCGAGAATTCGAAGATTGCCAGCGCCTCCAACTACAACGACGGTGACAAGAATTTCAGTGTCGGCAGTGCGGTGACCCAGCGGGTCGACCTGCTGACCGAGCTGGACGTGGTCTATCAACGCCAGATGGGTTTTCGGGTCAGTACCGCGAGCTGGTACGACCATGCCTATGACAATGTCGGCTCCAATTCCAACCCTTTTCCAGGGCAGGCGGACAATGCTGGCAACCTGGTCGCGGCGCGGCAGTCCGGGGCGATCCAGCCCGGCGATTCGCTGAACGGCCACACGGCCCGCAAGCATGGCCTGAGCGGCTACACAGATCGTTATTACAACGGTCCCTCCGGCGAGATTCTCGATGCCTTTGTGTTCTACAGCACCGAGGTCGGCGAGGAGTCGATGTTCAGCGCCAAGCTCGGGCGGCACAACATGTACTGGGGCGAGACCCTGTTCAACGCGGCCAACGGCATCAACTACGGTCAGTCGGCCCTGGACCTGGCCAAGTTGTACAACGTGCCCGGCACCGAGACCAAAGAGCTGTTCCTGCCGCGCAACCAGCTGTCCATGTCGTTCACAGTCAACCCTGAGCTGACCTTGGGCGCGCAATACTTCCTGGAGTTCCGCAACACCCGTCTGCCCGAGGGTGGCACCTACATGGGCGGCTACGACATGTTCGGCGAAGGCGGGGAAGTGTTCTGGCTGCCGGTGCCGACGGCGTTGAACGGGGCCGGGGCGTTCTACGGTACGCCGCGCGGGCATGACCTCAAGCCGCACAACACTGGTGACTTCGGGCTGATGGCCAAGTGGAGCCCGCAGTGGCTGGATGGCACCCTGGGCTTCTACTACCGCAAGACCTCGGACCCGATGCCGGTGGTGCTGATCAATGCGCCCAACCTGCAGACGCCAGGCCTGCCGGGTCTCGACGGCGCTGAATACCTGGCTGCGTACGCCGATGACATCGACATCTACGGCATCAGCCTGTCCAAGGCCGTGGGCCCGGTCAGCGTCGGCCTTGATGTGAACTACCGCGAGAACATGCCGCTGCTGAGCAACTTCACCACCATCAACCCGACCTTGAGTGCGCAGGCGGAACAGGGCCTGGTCAACGGCGACAACCTGATCAGTGCCGTGCCAACCCGAGGCGACACCGGCACCGCCCGCGGCAAGACTTTCCACGTGGTACTCAACGGCCTGGTGAGCTTTGGCAGTACCCCGTTGTGGGACTCGTCCTCGCTGGCTGTCGAAGGCGCGATGACCCATCTGGTCAGCGTCGACAAGGGCAAGCAGTCGTTCAAGGGCAACTCCAGCTACCAGGGGGTCGACAAGGTCGACACCAATGCCTACTCCATCTCCACCAACTTCACTCCGACCTGGTTCCAGGTGTTCCCGGGTGTCGATATGTCCATGCCCATGTCCTACAACGTCGGCCTCAAGGGCAACTCGGCCGTGCAGCTCGGTGGCAGCGAGGACGCTGGCAGCTACGCCATCGGCGTCGCCGCGGACGTGTATCAAAAGTACAAGTTCGACCTCAAGTACGTGGACTCCTTTGGCCCCTTCAATACCTGTGAAACCGGCTTCGACAACAACACCCCCGGCAGCGGTGGGCAGTACCGCTGCATTCCCGGCCAGATCACTTCGCAGTCCGGCCTGGCGCCGCTGCTGAAAGACCGCGGGATGGTCACGGCCTCGTTCAAGACCACCTTCTGATTGACGCTCGAAATACAACAACAAGTGGAGAGAATTCAGATGAGAATGCTAAACAGCGTGCTGGCAGCATCCCTGGCGGCGGTCATTGCCGGTCAGGCCCAGGCGGCCGTATCGACCAAGGAAGCGGCGAAGTTGGGCACCAGCCTGACCCCTGTCGGCGCCGAGATGGCGGCCAATGCCGATGGCTCGATTCCGGCCTACACAGGCGGGCTGACCACCGCGCCAGCCGGCTTCAAGGCGGGCGATGGCATGCGCCCGGATCCATTTGCCGACGAGAAGCCGCTGCTGGTCATCGATGGCAAGAACGTCGACAAATACAAGGACCTGCTGACGGCCACCACGGCCGAGCTGGCCAAGCGTTATTCCACCTATCACATCAACGTATACCCGACCCACCGCACCGTCGCCCTGCCGCAGGCGGTGCTGGACAACAGCGTAAAAAATGCCACCGGCACCCAGTCCATCAACGGCGGCTTGTCCATCGATAACCTGTTGCCCGGCGTGCCGTTCCCGATCCCGACCTCGGGCAGCGAGGCGATGTGGAACCACCTGCTGCGCGTCGGCGGCAATCGCAACGTCAAGTACGACTCCTGGAACGTCGACTCGGCGGGTGTGCCGAGCCTGTCCACCACCGCGCTATCGTTCTCCAGCTATCCGATCTACGACGAAATGTCGAAGCCGTTCAAGAGCACGGACGTTTTCTTTCAGATGAAGCTGTACTACACCGGCCCCGCGCGCCGGGCGGGCGAGGCGATCATGCTCAAGGATACCGCCAACCCATTGGAGCAGCCGCGCCGCAGCTGGCAGTACCTGCCGGGCCAGCGTCGAGTCAAGCTGGCGCCCGACCTGGCCTATGACACGCCCAACCCGGGTACGGGTGGTGCGGGCACTTACGACGATGTGTTCGTCTTCAACGGTGCGCTGGATCGCTTCGACTGGAAACTGGTGGGCAAGCAGGAAATGCTCGTGCCCTACAACACCTACAAGCTGACCTACGCCGTGGACGTCAAGCAGCTGACCACCCCCAACCACATCGCATCTGACTTCGTGCGTTGGGAGAAACACCGCGTGTGGGTGGTGGAGGGCACGCTCAAGTCCGGTGCCCGGCACATCTACCAGAAGCGCCGCATCTACCTGGATGAAGACAGCTGGATCGCTCTGGCCTCTGACCAGTACGACTCGAGCGGCAAGCTCTACCGGGGTTCCTTCGCCTTCCTCAGCCAGAGCTACGACAAGAAGATCCCCGATGTCTCGCCGTTCATGATCTACGACCTGGTGGGTGGCTCCTACAACATCAACGGCATCACGGGCACCTACGGCGGCATCAAGTACATCGAGCCTCTATCGAAGGCGCAGTGGGCGCCGGATGCGCTGGCAGGGTCAGGTATCCGCTAAGCGTCAGGCAACAAGAGTCCGGGCGGCTTGAGTGCCGTTCGTCTGGGGTTACCGACTCCGACGCCGGGCTGCACCTTGAGTGCATCGCGGCGTCGTTTACCTTGAAGGTGCGGTATGGGTTCCATGAGAAATTTAGTGCTGGCGCTGCTGTGTACGCTGTTGGCTCTGGTGCAGGGTGTCGCCCGGGCGGGCGCTTATGTCGATGTGCTGGACCTGCCCGCCAAGCCCAGTGCCCTGGCCGTGCGCAGCCCCTTGATCGACATCGCCCGGGCCGGTGAGCGCCTGGTCACCGTTGGCCAGCGTGGCCATATTCTTTATTCCGATGACGCCGGTCAGCACTGGTTGCAGGCGGGCGTGCCGCTGAGCAGCGATCTGACCGCGGTGTTTTTTCCGACCGCCAGTCAGGGTTGGGCGGTGGGTAACGACGGCGTCGTGTTGCACAGCAGCGATGCCGGCGCGACGTGGAGCAAACAGCTCGACGGCCGCCAGATCGGTGAATTGCTGGTCAGGCATTACTCGGCGTTGGCCAGTGCCGAACCGGGCAACGTGCAATGGCCGCTGCTGGTCGCCGAAGGCCAGCGCCTGGTGGAGCAGGGCGCGGACAAACCGCTGCTCGACGTCTGGTTCGCCAATGACAAAGTCGGCTATGTGGTCGGTGTGTTCAACCTGATCCTGCGCACCGAGGACGGTGGCCAGAGCTGGACGCCGTTCCAGGATCGCACCGACAACCCGAAAGGCTTCCACCTCAATGCCATCGCCTCCACCGGGGATGCGCTGTACATCGCCGGCGAACAGGGCCTGTTGCTCAAATGGAATGACCACTCTCAGCGCTTCGCCGCCGTGCCGACGCCTTACCAGGGCAGCTTCTTCGGTGTGGTCGGCAAGCCTGACGAGGTGCTGGTCTACGGCCTGCGCGGCAACGTGCTGCGCAGTACCGATGGCGGGCAGCACTGGACCGCACTGGACAGTGGCCTGCACGTCAGCATCACCGCCGCACTCGTCGACGGCCATGGCCAATACCACCTGTTCACTCAGGCCGGACACGCGCTGGCCAGCCAGACGGGCGACCGGCTGCAGTTAATGCCGCACCAGGATTTGCCACCCGTAGCCGGGGCCACCCTGGCCGCCAATGGTTCGCTGGTGGTGGTGGGCAGCCGTGGCGCCCAGACGCTGGCCGCCGATCCAGCCCTCGAACCCTAAGAGCGAGAACCCAGACATGGGCAATATCAAACAAGACGCCATGCCGGTGATCCGCGAACTGCGTGATTTCGACCGCCGCTCCGGCAACCTGCTGGAAAGGCTGGTGTTCAACTATCGGCCGCTGTTCATGCTGCTGATGGCCATGGCCACGGTGATGCTGGGCTACATGGCCGTGACCCGCCTGGAGCTGCGCCCCAGCTTCGAGAAGATGATTCCCCAGAGCCAGCCATACATCCAGAATTACCTGGAGAATCGCCAGTCGCTGCGTGGATTGGGCAACTCGGTGCGGGTGGTGGTGGAGAACACCCAGGGCGATATCTTCGACCCCGGTTACCTGGAGGTGCTCAAGCAGGTCAACGACCAGTTGTTCCTCACCGAAGGCGTCGACCGCTCCTGGATGAAGTCGCTGTGGAGTCCCGGAGTGCGCTGGACGGAAGTCACCCAGGAAGGTTTCCAGGGTGGGCCGGTGATGCCCGATACCTACCGCGGCTCGCCCGGGGACATCGAGCGTCTGCGCCAGAACATCGGTCGGGCCGGCATCGTCGGCAGCCTGGTGGCCAGCGATTTCAAGTCAAGCATGCTGATCGTGCCGCTGCTGGACAAGGCCTCGGCCACCGGCCAGAGCATCAACTACCACCAGTTTTCGCAGATGCTCGAAGAGCAATTGCGCGACAAGATCGAATACGCCGGCGACAGCGCCGCACGCAAATCCGGCGCCGAGGGCAAGGGCCCGTACAAGGTCCGGGTGATCGGTTTCGCCAAGTTGATGGGCGACCTGATCGATGGCCTGCTCCAGGTGATGATGTTCTTCGGCCTGGCCGTGGTCACTTCCCTGGTCATCATCTACGCCTACACCCGTTGCGTGCGCAGCACCCTGCTGGTGGTCGGCTGTTCGCTGATTGCGGTGGTCTGGCAGCTGGGCATCGTTGCCTGGCTGGGTTATGCCATCGACCCGTATTCGGTGCTGGTGCCGTTTTTGATCTTCGCCATCGGCGTGTCCCACGCGGCGCAGAAGATGAACGGCATCATGCAGGACATCGCCCGTGGCACGCACAAGCTGATCGCCGCGCGCTACACCTTCCGTCGTCTGTTCATCGCTGGCGTTACTGCGTTGCTGGCTGACGCGGTAGGTTTCGCCGTGCTGATGCTGATCGACATTCCGGTGATCCAGGACCTGGCGATTACCGCCAGCATCGGTGTCGCCGTGCTGATTTTCACCTCCTTGTTGCTGATGCCGGTGGCGCTGTCCTACATCGGGGTAGGGCGCAAGGCCGCCGAGCGCGCGCTGAAAATCGACACCCGTGCCGACGGCCACAAGGGCTTTGGCAAACTCTGGGATTGGCTCGACCGCTTCACCACCCGCAAGTGGGCGACCGGCGCGGTGTTGGTCGCGGCGCTGATGGGCATCGGCGGTTTCATGGTTAGCCTGCAACTGAAAATCGGCGACCTCGACAGCGGCGCACCGGAGTTACGTGCCGACTCGCGCTACAACCGCGACAACGCCTACATCACCAGCCACTACGCACTGTCCAGCGACCTGTTCGCGGTGATGATCAAGACCCCGGCGGAAGGCTGCCTGAGTTACCAGACCCTGGTCCTCGCCGACCGCCTGGCCTGGGAGCTGCAGCAATCACCGGGGGTGCAGGCGACGTCTTCGCTGGTCAACGCGGTACGCCAGATCACCGCCGGCACCTATGAAGGCAACCCCAAGCTCAACAGCATCCAGCGCAACCAGGACGTGCTCAACTACGCCGCGCAGCAGGCCTCGGTCAACTCGCCGGAGCTGTTCAACAACAACTGCTCGTTGATGCCGGTGATTGCCTTCCTCAAGGATCACAAGGCCGAGACCCTCGACGCCGTGGTGGCGATTGCTGACAAGTTTGCCAAGGAAAACAGCAGCCCGGATCGCCAGTTCCTGCTGGCGGCCGGCAGTGCCGGGATCGAAGCGGCGACCAACATCGTGGTGCGCGAGGCCAACCGCACCATGCTGTTCTACGTCTATGCGGCGGTGACGCTGTTTTGCCTGATCACCTTCCGCAGTTGGCGCGCCACGCTGGTGGCGCTGCTGCCGCTGGTGCTGACCTCGATCCTCTGTGAGGCCTTGATGGTGGTCATGGGCATCGGCGTGAAAGTCGCGACCTTGCCGGTGATCGCCCTCGGCGTGGGCATCGGCGTCGACTACGCCCTGTACCTGCTCAGCGTCCAGCTGCACCACCAGCGCCAAGGCCTGCCGCTGTCCCAGGCCTACCGCAACGCCGTGTCGTTCACCGGCCGGGTGGTCGGGCTGGTCGGTATCACCCTGGCGGCCGGCGTGGTGTGCTGGGTCTGGTCGCCGATCAAGTTCCAGGCCGACATGGGCATCCTGCTGACCTTCATGTTCCTGTGGAACATGCTCGGCGCGCTGATCCTGATTCCTGCCCTGTCGTACTTCCTGCTGCGTGAGCGGGTGCCGGTCGCGCACGCCCGTGCCACGCAAGCCGCTTTATCCCCATCCCCTGAACGCCCGGGCATGCCCCATGCCCTGGCCACTTCCGAGTAAGCACTATGGCTGACTACAAAGCTCCCCTGCGCGACATGCGCTTCGTACTCAACGAGGTTTTCCAGGTGTCCCGGCTCTGGGCCGGATTACCTGGCCTGGCCGAGGCGATCGATGAAGAAACCGCCGCCGCCATCCTTGAGGAGGCCGGCAAGATCAGCGCGAACGACATCGCCCCATTGCGCCGCAGTGGCGACGAACAGGGTTGTTCCTGGAACAACGGATCGGTGACCGCCCCTGAGGGTTTTGCCCAGGCCTACCAGGTCTTCGCCGAAGGCGGTTGGGTCGGTGTCGGCGGTGAAGCGCAATACGGTGGCATGGGCATGCCCAAGGCGATTTCCGCCCAGGTCGAAGAGATGGTGGCCTCGGCCAACCTGTCGTTCGGCACCTACCCGATGCTGACCGCCGGTGCCTGCCTGTCGATCAAGGCCCACGCCAGCGAGGAACTCAAGGAACGCTACCTGCCGAACATGTACGCCGGCACCTGGAGCGGTTCGATGTGCCTGACCGAGGCCCACGCCGGCACCGACCTGGGCCTTATTCGTACCAAGGCCGAACCCCAGGCCGACGGCAGCTACAAGGTCAGCGGCAGCAAGATCTTCATCTCCGGCGGCGAACACGACCTGACCGAAAACATCATTCACCTGGTGCTGGCGAGATTGCCCGATGCACCCGCCGGGCCGAAAGGCATCTCGCTGTTCCTGGTGCCGAAAGTGCTGGTCAATGCCGACGGCGCCCTGGGCGAACGCAATTCACTGTCCTGCGGTTCCATCGAACACAAGATGGGCATCAAGGCTTCCGCCACTTGCGTGATGAATTTCGACGGCGCCACCGGCTGGATCGTCGACGCACCGAACAAGGGCCTGGCGGCGATGTTCACCATGATGAACTACGAGCGCCTGGGCGTGGGTATCCAGGGCCTGGCCCAAGGCGAACGTTCCTACCAGAGCGCCGTCGAGTATGCCCGCGAGCGCCTGCAAAGCCGTGCACCGGGCGGCGCCCCAGGTACGGAAAAGGCCGCCGACCCGATCATCGTGCACCCCGATGTGCGCCGCATGCTGTTGACCATGAAAGCCCTGAACGAAGGCGGTCGCGCATTCTCCAGCTACGTGGCCCTGCAACTGGACATCGCCAAGTACAGCGAAGACCCGACCGCCCGCACCCGCGCCCAGGAACTGGTGGCCTTGCTGACGCCGATCGCCAAGTCCTTTCTCACCGACATGGCGCTGGAAACCACCCTGCACGGGCAGATGATTTTCGGCGGCCATGGCTACATCCGCGAGTGGGGCCAGGAACAGCTGGTGCGCGACGTGCGCATCACGCAGATCTACGAAGGCACCAACGGCATCCAGTCCCTGGACCTGGCCGGGCGCAAGATCGTCGGCAGCGGCGGGGCGCTCTACCGCCTGTTCGCATCGGAAGTTCGCAACTTCACCGCCAACGCCAGCGCTGATCTCGGCGAGTTCACCCAACCGCTGAACGCCGCGGTAGACACCCTCGACGAATTGACCGCCTGGCTGCTCGATCGCGCCCAGGGCAACCCGAATGAAATCGGCGCCGCCTCGGTCGAGTACCTGCAAGTGTTCGGCTACACCGCCTACGCCTACATGTGGGCATTGATGGCCAAGGCCGCCATGGGCCAGCAGGGTGAAGACGATTTTTATGCCGGCAAGCTCGGCACCGCACGTTTCTACTTCGCCCGGCTGCTGCCGCGAATCCACTCGTTGAGCGCTTCGGTCAAGGCCGGTAGCGAAAGCCTTTACCTGCTGGATGCGGCGCAGTTTTGAACCAGGAATTCACGACCATGCTCAAGACAAAAATAATTCCCCCGGCAGATGGCGCCTACAGCTACCCGCTGTTGATCAAGCGACTGTTGCTGTCGGGTGAGCGCTACCAACCCGACAACGAGATTGTCTACGCCGACAAGCTGCGCTACAGCTACAAGACCCTGATCGAGCGCATCCATCGCCTGGCCAATGCGCTGACGGCGGCCGGGGTCAAGGCCGGGGACACCGTGGCCATGCTCGACTGGGACAGCCACCGCTACCTGGAAAGTTTCTTTGCCGTGCCGATGATCGGCGCGGTGCTGCACACGGTGAACATTCGCCTGTCGCCAGAGCAGGTGCTCTACACCATGAACCACGCCGAGGACGACCTGGTGCTGGTGCATGACGACTTCCTGCCGATGATCGAGCAGATCCAGGGCGGCCTGAACACCGTGAAAGGCTTTATCAGGCTGACTGACGACGCGGCGACCGGCACCGAGCTGCCTGTACTGGGGGAGTACGAAAGCCTGCTCGCCCAGGCCGCCTGCCATTACGACTTCCCTGACTTCGATGAGAACTCGGTAGCGACTCTGTTCTACACCACGGGCACCACCGGCGACCCCAAGGGCGTGTATTTCACCCATCGCCAACTGGTCCTGCATACCCTGAATGCCGTGGGCACCTTGGGCGCCAACCAAAGCTTCGCTCTGCTGCGTTCCGACGACGTTTACATGCCGATCACGCCGATGTTCCACGTGCATGCCTGGGGCGTGCCCTATGTCGCGACCCTGTTGGGCATCAAGCAGGTCTACCCCGGACGTTACGAGCCCAACAGCCTGGTGCGGTTGTTTCGCGAAGAGAAGGTGACCTTTTCCCACTGCGTGCCGACCATCCTGCAGATGATCCTCGGCTGCGAGGAAGCGGCGCAGACCGACTTCGAGGGCTGGAAAATGCTCCTGGGTGGCAGTGCGCTGACCCTGGCCATCGCTGCCCAGGCGTCCGCCCGAGGCATGGGCGTGCACAGCGGCTACGGCATGTCCGAGACCTGCCCGATGCTCTGCTCGACCTACCTGCGGGCGCAGGCGCTCGAGCAACCGATGCCAGCGCAACTGCCCGCGCGCATCAAGACCGGCATGCCGATCGCGATGGTCGACTTGAAAATCGTCGATGCCAGCAGCAACAGCGTGCCCCACGATGGCGAGTCCTTGGGCGAGATCGTGGTGCGTGCACCCTGGCTGACCCAGGGCTATCTGAAGGACCCGCAAAAGGGCGCCGAGCTGTGGCAGGGCGGTTGGCTGCACACCGGCGACCTGGCGTCCATCGACCCTCAGGGCGGGGTGGAGATCAAGGACCGGATCAAGGACGTGATCAAGACGGGCGGCGAGTGGATCAGTTCCCTGGAGCTGGAGAACCTGATCAGCGAACACGCCTCGGTCACGTCCGTCGCAGTGGTCGGCATCGCCGACGAGCAATGGGGCGAACGGCCCCTGGCCCTGGTGGTGTGTGAGCCCGGCCACTACCTGGATCGCAAGATCCTCGAGACGCACCTGCAAGGGTTTGTCGAGCGCGGCCGCATCAACAAATGGGCGATCCCCAAGCAGTTCAAGTTCGTCGCCGAGATCCCCAAGACCAGCGTCGGCAAGATCAACAAGAAGCTGATTCGGGAAAGCGCGTTGAGCTAAGGGAGACCGCCCTGTCTTGCGTTTTCCACTGCTTTATCCGATTGAGAAAATATCCATGAAAAACCTGATCCATTACCGTCGTGAAGATTCCCTGGCCCTGATCGGCCTCACCAGTGCCCCGGTCAACGCCCTCGGCCAAGCCCTGCGCGAGCAACTGCTTGAAGCTTGCGAACGTGCCGCCGCGGACGCCAGCGTGAGAGCGATTGTCCTCCACGGCGAGGGGCTGGTGTTCAGCGCGGGCGCCGACATTTCCGAGTTTGGCAGCGCCGCGTCGTTTGCCCGGCCGGACCTGTCGAGCCTGCTGGTGCGCCTCACCGAACTGGACAAGCCTTTGATCGCCGCCATCGGAGGACTGGCGTTGGGGGGCGGGCTGGAACTCGCCTTGGCCTGCGGCTACCGCGTGGCGGAGGCCGGGGCACGCCTGGGCCTACCGGAAATCAAGCTCGGCTTGCTGCCCGGCGCCGGTGGCACCCAGCGGCTGCCGCGTCTGATCGGCGCCGAGGCCGCGCTGGAGATGATCGTTTCGGGCCAGCCGATCACGGCGGCCAAGGCTCTGGCGCTTGGCCTGATCGAGCGCGTGGCACCAGACGCTGACAGCCTGCTCGATACCGCGCGCAGCCTTGCCAATGACTTGATTGCCCGGCAGGCGCCGGCGCGTCCGGGCTGGCCGCACGCGAATCCGGGAGCAACCCTGCCGGTGAACTATTTTGCCGACTACCGCACAGCGAACCAGAGTCGTTGGAAGGGCCAGAGCGCGCCACAACGCGTCGTGGCGGCGATCGAGGCGGCCTGCCGCCTGCCCTTGGCCGAAGGCCTGGCCAGGGAGAGCGAACTGTTCAAGGAGGCCGAGGCGTCCAGCGAATCCGAGGCGCTGCGCCATGTGTTTTTCGCCGAGCGTGAAATCGGCAAGCTGCCGGGGCTGGACGCGGGAACGCCGATCCGGCCGATCAACCGGGTCGCAGTGATCGGCGCCGGCACCATGGGTGGCGGGATCGCGATGAACTTTGCCAATGCGGGCATGGCGGTAACCCTTCTGGAGCTCAAGGCCGATGCCCTGGCACGTGGTCTTGAGCTGATTGGCAAAAACTACGAAACCAGCGTGCAGCGCGGCAAGCTCACCGCAGCGCAGATGGATCAGCGCTTGGCGCTGATCCACGGCACCCTCGACTACGCAGATATCGCCGACGCTGACCTCGTGATCGAAGCGGTGTTCGAGAACCTGTCGATCAAGCAGCAGGTGTTTCGCACCCTGGACGAGGTGTGCAAGGCCGGCGCGATCCTGGCGAGCAATACCTCGACCCTGGATGTCGACGCCATTGCCGCCGTCACCCGCAGGCCCGAGGACGTGGTCGGCCTGCACTTCTTCAGCCCGGCCAACGTCATGCGGTTGCTCGAAGTAGTACGCGGCACCGCCACGGCCCCAGACGTCCTGGCCACCACACTGAAAATCGCCAAGCGCATCGGCAAGATCCCGGTGGTCTCCGGGGTGTGCTTCGGCTTCATCGGCAACCGCATGCTCGAACCCTATTCCCGCGAAGCGCACCGCCTGCTGCTCGAAGGTGCATCGCCTGCGCAGATCGACAAGGTGCTCACCGACCTTGGCCTGGCCATGGGCGTGTTGGCCATGCACGACCTGGCCGGCATCGATGTCAGCTTTCTGGTGCGTGAATCGCGCCGTGAGCTCATCGCCCACGACCCGGGTTATTGCAAGCTCGCCGACGCGCTCTACGGCCTCGGCCGTTTTGGCCAGAAGACCCGCAGCGGCTATTACCTCTACGAAGGCCGCGAGCGCAAGGAAGACCCGCAAGTGCTGGCATTGGCCGAGCAGATCGCCGGCGAACTGGGCATCCAGCGCCGCGCCATCAGCGATCAGGAAATCCACGACCGCTGCCTGTTGATGCTGGTCAACGAAGGCATCCAGCTGCTCGACGAAGGCATCGCCCAGCGCAGCAGCGACATCGACCTGGTCTGGATCAACGGCTACGGCTTTCCGGCCTGGCGCGGTGGCCCGCTGCACTACGCGCAAGGGCTGGGGCTGGCCCATGTACTCGAGCGCATTCGCCATTACCGAGAGGCACTCGGTACCTACGGCGAAATGTGGTTCCAGCCAGCGCCATTGCTGGAGCGCCTGGTTGCCAGCGACCAGGCCCGCATCGAACGCAACTGACCTTTGGCGGCCACTTCAGGGTGGCCGCCGCAACTGATAGCTGAGGACCTCAAGCATGAAAGAAGCCGTCATTCTCTCCACGGCCCGTACGCCGATCGCCAAGGCGTTCCGTGGCGCGTACAACACCATCAAGTCGCCCACCTTGGCCGGTCACGCGATCCGCGAGGCTGTGGTGCGCGCGGGAATCGAAGCCCAGGAGATCGAAGACCTGGTGCTCGGCACCGCACTGACCAGCGGCACGGCGGGCCAGAACCTCGCGCGCATGGCCGCCCTGGCCGCGGGCTTGCCGCTGTCAGTCAGCGGGCAGACCCTGGACCGCCAGTGCGCCTCGGGCCTGATGGCCATCGCCACCGCCGCCAAGCAGATCATGGTCGACGGCATGCCGGCTGCGATCGGTGCCGGCCAGGAAAACATCAGCGCCGTACAGAATCGCCACATGGCGTGGGCCTTTGAGGAGCGCGATCCGCGGGTGGAACGCAACGCGCTGCACGCCTACATGCCCATGTTGCAAACCGCTGAACTGGTCGCCAGGCGCTACGGGATCAGCCGCGAGGCCCAGGATGCCTACGCCCTGCAATCGCAGATGCGCACCGCGGCGGCGCAGCAGGCCGGGCGGTTCGACAGTGAAATCATCCCGGTCACCAGCCTTCGCCAGGTAATCGACAAAGTCACCGGCGAGACGACGCTGCAAGAAGTCACCCTCAAGGCCGATGAAGGCAACCGTCCTCAAACCCGCCTGGAAGACCTGGTCAACCTCAAGCCGGTGATCGACGGCGGGTGCATCACCGCCGGCAACGCCAGCCAATTGTCCGACGGCGCCAGCGCCTGCGTGTTGATGGATGCGCGCCTCGCCGAGCAGCGCAACCTCAAGCCGTTGGGCCTGTATCGCGGGATTGCCGTGGCCGGCCTGGCCCCGGAAGAAATGGGCATCGGCCCGGTGCTGGCGGTGCCCAAGCTGCTCAAGCAACACGGCCTGAAGGTCGACGACATCGGCCTGTGGGAGCTCAATGAGGCCTTTGCCTGCCAGGTCCTGTACTGCCGCGACACCCTGGGCATCGACGACGGCCGGCTGAACGTCAATGGCGGCTCCATCGCCATCGGCCACCCGTACGGCATGAGTGGCGCGCGGATGGTCGGGCATGCTCTGCTGGAAGGCCGGCGCCGCGGGGTGAAGTATGTGGTGGTGACCATGTGCGTCGGCGGCGGCATGGGCGCTGCCGGGCTCTTCGAAGTGTTCCAGTAACCCGGGCAGCGTCTATTGCAGACGCCGCCACAGCGTGGAGCGACTGATGCCCAGGCGACTGGCAGTTTGCGCCAGGTTGCCGTCACAGGCCTGGAGCATGTCGAGGACGTATTGCCTTTCCTTTTCCTTGGCGATGCTTTTCAGGTCGGTGACGGGCACCGTTGGGGGCAGTGCCCGGCTGTTGCGCAGTTCGGGAATCACCAGAGCCAGGCTCGCTCCCTCGATCGCCGTGCCGCGCAACAGATCCTCGGCCGACAGCGCGGCACGTTCCAGGATGTTTTCCAGTTCGCGGATATTGCCGGGCCAGTGATACGCCATGAGGTGGGGCAGCAGCGATTCCAGCAGGCGCTCCTGCAAGGGTGGCACACGATGCTCGCCATTCAGGCGGCGCAAGATGGCCCGGGCGATGTCGCCGATGTCTTCGCTGCGCTCGCGTAGCGGCACCGTCTGCAGGCGCAGGATGTTCAGGCGATAGTAGAGGTCGCTGCGAAAACGTCCGGCTTCGATAGCTTGCGGCAGGTCTTGATGGGTGGCGGCGATGATGCGGATGTCAATGCTGATCGGCTCGGTGGCGCCCAGGCGCAGCACTTCGCGCTCCTGCAGGACGCGCAGCAGGCGGGTCTGCAAGGACACCGGCATGTCGCCAATTTCGTCGAGGAACATCGTGCCGCCATGGGCCGCTTCGATCAGGCCGGGTTTACCGCCTTTGCGCGATCCGCTGAAGGCGCCTTCCTGGTAGCCGAACAGCTCACTTTCCAGCAGCGATTCGGGAAAGGCCGCGCAATTGATCGCCACGAACGGGCCGCCCTGGCGGTTGCTGACATTGTGCATGCCTTGGGCCAGCAACTCCTTGCCGGTACCGCTTTCACCGGTGATCAGCACCGTCGATGAGGTGGCCCCATACCGTTGCGCCAGCTTGAGCAATTGGCGGGTGGCCGGGCTTTTGCCGCTGATCTGCTCGAGGCGGTACCTGGCCGAAAACCCGCCGGGGCGATGGGTCGAGCGGATGCGCTGGTCGGCGCGTTGGACCGCCGAGGTGTCCTGGCACGTCAACACCAGCCCGGTGCGCTGGCCGTCTTCGAGGATGGGCAGGATATTGCAGACCAGCAGATTCTGACCCAGTTGAATGACCGAGTTCTCTTCTCCGACGCCGCTGCGCAGCACTTCGTCCAGTGCCAGTTGCGGGCAGAACTCTTGCAGGGGACGCCCGAGCAGGCGGCTGGCGGGCATGCCCAACAACGCTTCGAATGCGGGGTTCAGCGCTTGCACGATGCCCTGGTTGTCCACGGCTGCAACGCCGGAGGGAATGTGCTGCAACACGGCGTCCAGGTGCCGGCGCTTGGCCAGTTCGCTGCGCTGGCTGTGCAGGATGCCAAGGGCTTCTTCCAGGGCTTTGCGCACGGTGGTCTGGCTGATTGAAAGCACACCGTGCAAACCGACCTGCTCCGCCAGTTCAACCACGGTGGATGAGCCGATCACTGTCTGGCAACCCAGGTGGCGAGCGCGCTCTACTGCCTGCCTGGCCTCGTCGAGGGTGATGTAGCACCCCTGGTGGATCTGCACGGTGAACAGCGCCGCCAGCGAGTCGAGGTCGGCGTTGATTCGCGCATGGCTGATGACGGCGATCTGCGGTGAATGCAGTCGCGCCTGTTCCAAAGCCCACAGTAGATCGGCGCCGCCCACGCGCATCGATAGCACCGGTCGGGTCAGGTGCCGGCGCAGGTAGGCGGCGGTGGCGCCAGCGCAGACGAACACCTCGACTTCGCCGTTCTGCTCCAGCTCGCGGGCCAGTTGCAGCGACTCCTCGACGGTGGTGTCGAGCACGCGGATGTTGGTTTCGCCTGAGTAGTCAGGCAGCACGCTGGTCACCACGCGGGCCAGGCGGCTCTGCTGCAGGGGTCGCTGCAGGTGGCTGATCAGCACGATGATCCGGGGGAGGCGAGGCGGCATGGCGACTGGGCTCGTATGTTTCAGTTGGGTGTCATATATGAATTCAGTTGTTTCAATATTGCAAGTTCGGTGCTCGCAAGCAGGTCTTGCGACTCTGCCAAGAATGGCTGCAGGCCCCACTGCATAAGGGGGAGAGCGATGCACGGGGAAACTGGCCCGGCAATTGCTCCATGACTGTTATCTACACATCCAACAAAAATCAGGTGCGGCGACACATGAGTGGACCGAATGCAGCCGCGGCGACAAAGCCGCAGGCCGAAGAACAGCTAAAGAAAAATCGGCTTGAAGCCTTCCTTTGCCGCCAGGCTGGCGCGCAGCGAGTCAGCGTTGAGCATCAGCAGCGCCTGTCTGGCGGTGCTATACAGGAGAACTGGTTGCTCGACGTCAACGTGGAGGGCGGCGCCCATGCCGGACGCCAGCGCTGGGTGCTGCGCAGCGACGCGCAATCGGTGGTGCAAGGGAGCCTGAGCCGCGCTGAGGAATTCGCTGTGTTGAGCGCAGTCCACCAGGCCGGCGTCAAGGTGCCTCGGCCACTCTGGCTGTGCGATGACACCGCGATGCACGGCCGCGCATTTTTCATCATGCAGTGGGTGTCCGGCATCACGGCCGGCCACAGGCTCACCGGTCAGCTGGGTGCTGAAGGCGATCCGCAGTTGGTGGCGGAACTGGGTGCCAACCTGGCGCGAATCCATCGCATCGCGCCTGCCCAGGCGCGGCTTGAGTTCCTGGGCGATCCCCGGCAGGTCTCGGTGCAAGCCACCATCGATGCCCAGCGTGGCGTACTCGACCGCCTCGAGGTAAACGAGCCCGTGCTGGAGTGGGCGCTGCGCTGGTGTGAATCGCACTCGCCGGACAGTACCGACCTGTGTCTGCTGCACGGCGACTTTCGCACCGGCAATTACCTGGCCGAGGCCGGCAGGCTGCAGGCGGTACTGGATTGGGAATTCACCGGTTGGGGCGATCCGCGCCAGGACATCGGCTGGTTCACCGCCCGTTGCTGGCGCTTCGCCCGGCCTGACCTGGAGGGTGGGGGTATCGGCACCCTGGAGCATTTCCTGCGCGGCTACCGCGAAGTCTCGCCGCTCGTAATCGAGCGTGACGAGCTGGTGTTCTGGCAGGTCATGGCCACCTTGCGTTGGGCAGTCATCGCCCAGCAGCAGGCCCAGCGTCATCTGTCCGGTGAGGAGCCTTCGCTGGAACTGGCCCTGACCGGAAGGCTGATTCCTGAACTGGAACAGGACCTGTTGCGTTTGACCGGAGGGCTGCGCCGATGAACATCCGCCCCGATGCCACAGAGCTGCTGGCGATTGCCCGACAGACCCTGCTCGATGAATTATTGCCGCAGTTACCTTCCAACCTGCGCTATCAGGCGCTGATGGTGGCCAATGCCATGGCGATTGCCCGGCGCGAATGCAGTGACGGCGAGGCGGCGGATGCCGCCGAGACTCTGCTGCTGGCAGCGCTGCCGGACGTTGGCGGGGCATCCCTTGATGAGGCTCGCCAAGCCCTGTGCCAGGCCATTCGCCAAGGACGATTCGATGCGCCGGGGAGTGATCAGGAGCAGCTGTTCGCGGCGCTCTCGGCGATCACCCGGGCGCGGCTGTCGATCAGCAATCCGAAGGGGCTCGCCGAATGAGCACAGCAACCCTACATCGTCGGCGTTGCTATCTGGTCCGTCATGGGCATGTCGATTATTTCGCTCCCGACGGCCAGCCGCTGGACCCGCGCAGCGTGCCGCTCTCCGGGCTTGGAGTCGATCAGGTGCGCCAGCTGGCGCAGGTGCTGGCGCCCATCGGTTTCGACCGTGCGCTGTGTTCCGATTACCCGCGCGCCCGACAGACCGCCGAATTATTGCTGGGCGATCGCCCGCTCGAGCTGCAGGCGTGCGCGCAGTTGCGGGAAGTGCGCGCCGGCCGCCTGCGCGACATTGCCCCCGGGCAATTGCAGCAGCAGGTCAGCTACGCCTACGACAGTTTCGCCGACTCAGAAGGCTGCTTCATGGGCGGCGAACGCTGGAGCGATTTTGACAGTCGCATCCTCGCCCGCTTCGAGCAAGTCCTCTCCGAGCCCGACTGGCAGCACTTGATGCTGGTCAGCCATGACGCGGTCAACCGCCTGTTGCTGGGCTGGGCCCTGGGTGGCGCGCGCGGCTGTGCCGCCGCCCTCGAGCAGGACAACGCCTGCCTGAACATCATTGATGTCGACATGCAGGGCGGTCGCATCCTGCGCCGGTTCGTCCGGGTCGTGAACCTGACCCCCTACGATCTCCCCAAGGCAAGCCAGCGGCAAACCGTAATGGAGCGCATCCACGCCCAGCTCGCGCCCCTCGCCGAACAGCGCCCCTAACTGAATAGAACCCAGGACCACCATGAACTTCACCATTCCCCAAGAGTTGCTGGACCTGCGCGCAAAGACCCGCGCCTTTATCGCCGAGCAGGTGATCCCCATGGAAACCGATGAGCGATACACGTCTCACGGCCCCAGCGAAGACCTGCGCCAGGAGCTGCTGGAAAAGGCCCGTCTGGCCGGTCTGTTGTGCCCCCACGCCAGTCGCGAAATGGGCGGCGCAGGCCTGAGCCACGTCGCCAAGGCGATCGTCTTCGAGGAGGCGGGTTATTCGCCGCTGGGCCCCATCGCATTGAATATCCACGCACCGGACGAAGGCAACATCCACCTGATGGACGAGGTGGCCACCGCGGCGCAGAAAGATCGCTGGCTGCGTCCCCTGGTCAGTGGCCGGATCCGCTCCTGCTTCGCCATGACCGAGCCGGCGCCGGGTGCCGGTTCCGATCCGTCGATGCTGCAGACCGTCGCCGTGCGTGACGGCGACGACTACCTCATCAGCGGTCGCAAATGGCTGATCACCGGGGCTGACGGTGCCGGCTTCGCAATCATAATGGCGCGCATGGAGGACGGCTCGGCGACCATGTTCCTGGCGGACATGAACACCCCCGGGATCATCCTCGAACGGCAACTCAAGACCCTCGACAGCTGTTTCTCCGGCGGTCATTCCGTCCTGCGTTTCGAGAATGTGCGCATTCCCGCCAGCGATGTGCTGGGCGAAATCGGCAAGGGTTTTCGTTATGCACAAGTGCGCCTGGCGCCCGCGCGGCTGACTCACTGCATGCGTTGGTTGGGCGCTGCCCGGCGGGCCCACGATATCGCCTGCGACTATGCGAGAACCCGCGATTCGTTTGGCAAGACCCTGGGCGAGCACCAGGGCGTCGGCTTCATGCTGGCGGACAACCAGATGGCGCTGCACAGCACCCGCCTGGCCGTCTGGCATTGCGCCTGGGTGTTGGACGAAGGCGGTCGCGGCAATGTCGAGTCGAGCATGACCAAGGTGCTGAGTGCCGAAGCCTTGTGGAACGTGGTCGATCGCTGCGTACAGATTCTCGGTGGTCGCGGGGTGACCGGGGAAACCGTGGTCGAGCGCATCTTCCGCGACATCCGGCCGTTCCGTATCTACGACGGCCCAAGCGAGGTGCACCGCATGAGCCTGGCGAAAAAAATCCTCGAAGGACACAAGGAGTTTTCCTGATGCAAGCTGCAATCACTCAGCTGTTTGATCTCACCGGCCGGCGCGCCCTGGTCACTGGTGCCTCCAGCGGCCTCGGCCGGCATTTCGCCCGCACCCTGGCGGCGGCCGGCGCCGAAGTGGCGGTGGCGGCGCGACGCGTCGAGCAACTGCACACCCTGGTCGCGCAAATCGAAGGCGAGGGCGGTCGCGCCCGGGCCTTCGCCCTGGACGTCACCGACCGTGCATCGGTCATCAAATGCCTGGGGCGGATCGGCGAAGAAATGGGCGCGCTGGACATCCTGGTCAACAACGCCGGCGTCAGCGACAGCCTGCCGGTGCTGGCGTACACCGACGATGATTGGGACCGGGTGGTGGACACTAACCTCAAGGGCGCCTGGATCGTCGCCCAGGAAGTGGCGCGGCGCATGGTCGAGGTTCAGCGCGGCGGCAGCCTGATCAACGTCACGTCGATCCTCGCCAGCCGCGTGGCCGGCAGCCTGACCCCCTATATTGCGGCGAAGGCTGGCCTGAGCCACTTGACCCGCTCCCTGGCCCTGGAACTGGCGCGGCATGAGATTCGGGTCAACTCTATCGCGCCCGGCTATGTGATGACCGAGCTCAACAGTGATTTCCTGCGCAGTGAGGCGGGCGAGAAGTTACGCGCGCGTATCCCCACCCGGCGCTTCTGTACGCCGGCCGATCTGGACGGCGCCTTGCTGCTGCTCGCCTCGCACGCCGGTCGCGGCATGACCGGCAGTGAGATCGTCGTGGATGCCGGTCACTTGTGCAGCACGCTGTAGATGGATTTCTTCGAATGCCGCGCGCTTTTTTCGAACCCACAGGACGGTCAGATCCCCATGAAAGCACTGCATGACAAAGTCGCCGTGATCACCGGCGCCGCCAGCGGCTTCGGTCGCGAACTGGCGATCGCCTGCGCCAACGAAGGCATGCGCCTGGTGTTGAGCGACATCGATGAGAAGAACCTGCAGGGCACCCTCGCGTTGCTGCCCTCGGCCACGCCAGTGTTGGTCAAGACCTGTGACGTCGCCCAGGCTGACCAGGTCGAGCAACTGGCGGCGACGACCTACGAGCGTTTTGGCGCCGCGCACCTGCTGTTCAACAACGCCGGAGTCTTGGTCGGTGGCCCGATGTGGACCACCACCGTGCAGGATTGGGCGTGGATGATCGGCATCAACGTGATGGGCGTTGCCCATGGCATTCGCAGTTTTGTGCCGCGCATGCTGGCGCAAGGGGATGAGTGCCACATCGTCAATACAGCCTCGGTGGCTGGTTTGCTGTCGGTTCCGGGCAACGGCATTTATTGCGCAACCAAGCACGCCGTGGTGACCATGTCTGAATGCCTGCAGCTTGAACTGCAGGAGGAAAACGCATCGATCGGCGTGTCGGTGCTGTGCCCGGCCTTCGTCTCGACGGGCATCGCCGATGCCGGCCGCAACCGCCCGGCGGAACTGGCGGCCGCCAATCCGCTGAAAGAAAAGTACCAAGAGCAGACCCGCAAGGCCACCCAGGCCGGTAAGCTCAGCGCCACCGACATCGCGCAGATCACCCTCGATGCAGTCAAGCAAAAGCGTTTCTACATCCTGCCCCATCAAAAGATCAAGGGCCTGATCGAGCAGCGCATGGCAGACATTCTCGAGGAGCGCAGCCCGCGCAAGACTTCACGCTGAAACCTCATGGCCTGTCCCATACAGAATGGCAGCTCCTGCGGGGGAGATGCGTACGGTTCCCAATCAGGTCGGCCGGTAGGCCGCCTTCGCTGGCAAGCCAACTCCTACAGTAGATCGGGTGCAGCTGCGGAATAATCTCCCTTCAATACTGCAGGCAGATCTTGCCAAAGTGGCTGGCGCTGATCTGGTGCGCAAAGGCCTCGGCAATCTGCTCCAGCGGATAGCGGCTGTCGATGACCGGGCGCCAGTCGAAGTTTTCCAGCGCGCGTACCATGTCCCGCTGATGCTCGCGGCTGCCGACGATCAGGCCGCGCAGGGTCTGCTGCTTGCGCATCAACTCCAGGGTTGGAACGCTGCCGCTGATGCCGGTGAGCACGCCGATCAGCGCAATGTGGCCGCCGGCCGCGCAGGCGCGGATTGATTGCGGCAGGGTGCCGGGGCCACCCACTTCGACCACGATGTCGGCACCGCGCCCGTCCGTGGCGGCCAGCACTGCATCACCCCATTCCGGTTGGTCCTTGTAGTTGATGACCTGATCGGCCCCCAGCTCCAGCAGGTGCGCTTTCTTGGCCTCTGACGAGGTCGTGGCAATCACCCGCGCGCCCATGGACCTGGCCATCTGCAGGGCCGCGATCGACACGCCACCGGTACCCAGCACCAGCACGGTGTCGCCGGCCTGGATGCGCCCATCCACCACCAGTGCCCGCCAGGCCGTGAGGCCGGCGGTGGTCAGCGTGGCGGCTTCTTCATGGCTGTAGCCCTTGGGCGCCAGCGTGAAGGCCTCGGTGGGCAGGTTGACCAGCTCGCGGGCAAAGCCGTCTACGCCATCGCCCGGTACGGTCTGGAAGGTGGTGGGCACGTCGCGACCCGATTGCCAGTGTGGGAAAAAGCACGACACCACGTGGTCGCCCACGGCGAATTCCGTCACGCCTTCGCCCACGGCAGTGACCACGCCGGCGCCGTCGGACATGGGGATGCGACCGTCTGCTGCGCGGGCGTGGCCGGTGACGACGCCGAGGTCGTGATAATTCAGCGAACTGGCATGGATGCGCACTTGGATCTCGCCGGCGGCGGGGGCGCCGGGGGCGGGCATGTCGACCAGGCGCAGGTTGTCCAGGCCAGCAGGATGCAGGAGTTGAATGGCTTTCATGAGGATCCTCGAGTCAGTCCGTGTGACGGTAGAGGCGCAGATTGTTGGTCAACGATGGCCGCGCCCACCACGAGTATATTGCCTCAATAAGACGCTGCGGTGATGCGCACCGCAGCGTGGGGCTGCATTACAGGACGACGTCGCGCAGGCTGGTCATGTCGATCACGAAGCGGTACTTCACGTCGTTGTTCTGCAGACGGTCGAAGGCCCTGTTGATGTCCTTGATGTCGATCATTTCGCAGCTCGGCAGCACCTGGTGTTCGGCGCAGAAATCCAGCAGTTCCTGGATCGCCTGGATGCCACCGATCAGCGAGCCGGCGATGCTGCGGTTGTTGCGGATCAGCAGGCCACCGTGGATCGGTTCCAGGGGTTCGATGGCCCCGACCAGCACCAGCACGCCGTTGCGCCCCAGCAGCATCAGGTAGGGGTTGACGTTGTGCCGGCTGGGAATGGTGTCGATGATGAACTCGAAGCCATTGGCCGCCGCCGACATCGCTGGCGCATCGTTGGACAGCAGTACGTGAGTGGCACCCAGGGCGCGGGCGTCGTCGGCCTTGCCCGGTGAAGTGGTGATCACGGTCACCTCGGCACCGAGGGCCACCGCCAGCTTCACCGCCATATGCCCCAGCCCGCCAAGGCCCACCACCGCGACTTTCGAACCCTGGCCCACGCCGTAGCGGCGCATCGGGTTCCATACGGTAATGCCGGCGCACAGCAGTGGCGCGGCGAAGCGCGGGTCGAGGCTTTCGGGCATGCGCAGGACGAACTGCTCACGCACGACAATGTGCTCGGAATATCCACCGTAGGTGACCTCGCCGGTGTGACGGTCCTTGCCGTTATAGGTCGGCGTCGGACCCTGGACGCAGAGTTGTTCCTGGTGTTCTGCGCAAGGGGCGCATTGCAGGCAGCTGTCGACCTGGCAACCGACGGCGACCCGGTCGCCGACCTTGAAGCGGCTGACGTTACGGCCCACGGCCGTCACATGCCCAACGATCTCGTGGCCGGGCACGATGGGATAGACGGTGTTGTTCCAGTCGTTGTGCACCTGATGGGCATCGGAATGGCAGACACCGCAATAGGCGATATCGATGGCGACGTCATCGTCGCGCAGGGCCCGGCGTTCGAAACGAAACGGCGCGAGGGCGGAGTGGGCCTCATGGGCGGCAAATCCCAGGCAAGTAGTCATGGATTGGTCCTGTAGAAATCGATGCGTCCCCCCGGCCAGAGCCCGGGGGACAGGAGACGTCAGATGGAAGGGCGCAACCACGGCGCCGGGGTCATTTCCGGCGTTGCGATCTGGTTGACGATCCACTTGCCCATGCGCCGCAGTGGCTCGATGGAATCCTGGGGACCGGCCCATTTCAGCCCTGCCGCGTAGCCCAGGGAAACGATGCGCTGCGCGCCATACAGCGGCAGGATGTCCTTGAGGTCGTCCTTGATGCTTTCCGGGTAGACGCCGACGGTCTGGGTGTAGGCGTCCACGGCGTCCATCATCTCGTGCAGGTCGTCGACCGGCACCAGGTTGGCGGTGCGGTCGTCGAGCCGGGCGGCGAAGGACACCGACTCCGGAATCTGCGAGCAGATCACCGCGCCTTCGCCGTCCTGGCCACCGATCACCTGGTACCACTCGTCATCCAGGCGCAGGGCGTCAACTTCGGCCTTGAGCCCCTGGTCGTAGCGCTTGGGCACGGTGCTGAGGGTGTTGGGCAGGGTTTGCATGGCGTCGTAGACATAACGGCCAAAGGTGTTGAGGTTGGCCAGGCCGGCTTCGTCGGTGCCGCTTTGCACGTAGACCACCCGGGCGCACACGCAGGCTTTCTGGTTCAGTGCACCGATGTCGCTGGCTAGGCGCAGGGCGGCCTCGCGCATGGTTTCTTCACTGTCGAAAGCGCCCTTGCCGATGATGCTGGCGCTGCGTTTCGGGTCGAGAGAGATCAGCTCAAGACCCGGCTGGATGTAGCGGGTGACGTGCTTCATCGAATTGAAGCCGCCCCAGGCAACGATTTTCTCCAGGTTCTGCGGCTGGTACAGGCGTTCTTCGAAGGCCTGGTCGCCCCCTTTCCAGTAGGCGACGCTGAGGTGTTTGGTCAGCGGGTGGTCCGGCGCCATCTCGACCATGGTGCGGGCGATGGCCAGGGCGGTGAACGGGTCGTTGGACGGCGCCTTGATGATCGCATCGCTGCGCAGCACCATGTTGCGCAGGATGGTCAGCAGCGACAGGCCGGTCGCGTTGCCGGCGACGATATGCAGGGTGCGGGCGCCGAAGCAGCGCACGTCCAGCTCGGTGCCGTCGATCAAGCGCTGCTTGACCCAGCCTTCCAGGTATTTGACGCCTACCGAGTTCTCCACCTGTTCGGTGACGGACTCACGGGTGAGCATGTGGCGCAGCCCCATGTAGCTGCCCTTGACCATGCTCGGGGTGACCGGCGCCGTCAGGTACGACAGCTCGCAGGCTTCCTGCAGGTAGGGGTTCTGGTGGAATTCCAGGCGTTCACCGAGGGCTTCGCAATAGTCGAGGATGTCCTTGAACGTGAGCGTGTACAGGTCGGCCAGCTTCGCCGGGTTACCCAGCGGCAGTTGGTCGATGTACTTGTGCGCATCCGGGGTCTGGAAGATCAGGTCGCCGCCACGACCGCCGACGTCGATCAGGTTGTCGGTGATGACTTTGCCACGGATGATCATTGGCGCAATGGGTTTGCTCATTGGGTTAACCCTCTAATGTGTTCAGGAAATCCATCGCCTGGCGATGGGAGTCTTCGGTGGCGGCGCAGGTGATCTTGTCGTCGCCGCCATTGAGTTCGCTGTAACGCTGGATCGGCCCGACTACGTAGCAACTCGGCCGACCACAGGCGCAGGGCTTGTCCCATTCGACGGTGATCTCGTCGCCGGTGATGAAACCGCCCCAACGGATTTCCGCGCCGAGGTCGAAGAACGCCGCACGGCCCGTCACGCGACCATGGCGCGGCAGCGGCTTGCTGGTCTGCGGGTCGAGCAGGTAAGGGATGACGGTGGGGGCGAAGTGGAAATGGCCCTCTTCGCAAACGGCATGGGCACCGCCGACGATCTCGGACATGGCATAGGATTCGTTGAGGGTCTTGGCACCGGTAAAGCGCAGCACGTCTTCGCGCCAGCCTTCGGGTTGCACCACGCCCTTGCCGCCACCGGCGGTGTGCACGAACGACTCAGGGTGAAAGACGCCTTCCAGGCCGCGCTCAAGGCCGGCCTTGGCCATGCTGTGGAGCAGGTTCCAGGTGGCGCCGATGTACACGCGCTGGCCCTTGAGCTGGGTCGACATGTGATCGAAGAAGGTGGCCAGGTGCTGGGGCATCTCGGCCTGCAACTGGTCGAACGCCTTTTTCTTTTCCAGCAGTTCCGGGCTGATCACCAGGCGATCGAGGGTGCCCTTGGCCTGTGCCGCGCGCAGCTTGGCGCCCAGGTGCAGCACGTCGGTGCTGAGGGTGGTCGGGTACGCCGCATGGAAATGCGATTCGTGGGGCAACAGCGCCGGAATCATCGCCGCGTGGACGCGCACATGGCTCAGGTAACCCTTGCGGTAGTAGGGGTAGATGGTGTGCAGGTTGGGTTCCGGGGTGTCCGGGCCGTCCATGTTCCACACCATCATCTTGCGCAGTTGCGCGAACTTGTCCCACTCGTGCACGCCCTGGGGCAGGAACGACAGGGTGCCGGACGTGCCCGAGGTGTGGCTGATGCGCAGTTGCGGCACGCCTTCGTCCATGGTTTCGAACCAGTCGTCCAGGCCCTGGCAATCGCTGACATTGACCGCGGCGATGGCCTCTGCCACCTCCGGCGTCACCAGCTTGCCCAGCCACTTGTTGATCTGGGCGAAGCTGCGTTTTTCCAGCAACGATGGCGGGTAGGACTTGTAGACGGTGTGTTCGAACAGCAGCGGCACCACGTCGTCGAGTTGCTCGATCTTGTCCACGCCCTGGGCGTCGGCGAGTTTCTTGAGGACCGGGATGCGCTCGCGCAGTTCGGCGAAGCGTTGCTTGAGGGCATTGAGCTGCAGCGCGTCGATTTCCGCGCGGGGCAAATGGTTCCAGGCGTGCTGGGAATAGTTGACCAACTCTGCCGGGTTGTTCAGCAGCTGCTGGGTTTTTTGTTCTATCGACAGTTGTGCAGTGGGCATTGTCTGGCTCGCTACTCGACTAGTGGGGAACCGGCGAGGCCGGGGGGAGGGTGTGGCTCAAGTATGGGGAGGCCGAGTCGGGTTTTGTTCCGGATTCTGGTATTTGCGGATATGGCTTAAGTTATTGAAATATATAGTAAAAAAATGAACTTTTGTGATGCCGGTGGAGGTCATTCCGGATTCGGCACGGGGCAGCGGATTTCAGTCGGGAACAGCCGGTTTGCTGGCATACACTCGGTCTCTCTCAGCCCTGTCGACGGGGCACTGGGCTGCCACTCAGACCGCTGTTTATGAGGCAACCAGTGCTTTGCAATCGCCAGAAAAACCCGGTGCATTTCACCTATTCGTGAGGCTTCCATGTTGAAAATGGTATTTCAGACCACGCCATCAATGATCATCGAACGCGGTGCCTCGACCCGGCTCGCCGAGCATGTTCGTGCCAGGGGTTGCAAGTCGGTGCTGCTGGTGACCGATGCCGGGGTTATCGCCGCCGGACTGCTGGAGGCGGTGCTCAAAGGCCTCGAAAGCCAAGAGATCGCTGTCAGCGTGTTTTCCCAGGTCCAGGCCGACCCGCCAGAGTCGGTGATCCTCGCCGCGGTGGATGCGGCCAAAGCCTGTAACGCTGACTGCGTGGTGGGGCTCGGTGGTGGCAGTTCGCTGGATGCCGCCAAGCTGGCCGCGCTGCTGGCGCGCAGTGGCGAGTCCCTGACCCAGGTGTATGGCATCGACCAGGCCAAGGGCCCGCGCCTCCCACTGATCCTGGTGCCGACCACTGCGGGGACCGGTTCGGAAGTGACCTCGGTGTCGGTGGTGACCACCGGTGCCGGTGAGAAGAACGTGGTCTACTCGCCGATGCTGTTGCCTGACCTGGCGGTGCTCGACGCCGGGCTGACCCTTGGTCTGCCCGCGCACGTCACGGCGGCGACCGGTATCGATGCCGTGGTCCATGCCATCGAGGCCTATACCACCAAAAACCTGAAGAACCCAATCTCCGATTGCCTGGCTCGGGAGGCGCTGCGCCTGTTGTCCGGCAGCCTGTTCCAGGCCTGCGTCGACGGTACCAACCTGCAGGCGCGGGAGAACATGTTGCTTGGTGCCTGCCTGGCGGGCATGGCTTTCGCCAACGCGCCGGTGGCGGCGGTGCACGCCCTGGCGTATCCCCTCGGCGCCCGTTTCCATATCCCCCACGGCCTGTCCAACGCCCTGGTACTGGGGCCGGTGATGCGCTTCAACCTCGAGACGGTGGCGCCGCTGTATGCGCAACTGGCCGATATCGTCCTGCCTGGCATCCAGGGTCACGATAGGGAAAAAGCCTCGACCCTGGCCAACTACCTCGGCTCCCTTGCTGGTGAAATGGGCCTGGCGACCCGCTTGCGTGACCTGGGCATCGTCGAGTCCGACATCGAGGCGCTGGCAACCGATGCGATGAAACAACAGCGCCTGCTAGGCAATAATCCCCGGGAACTGAGCCTGGCCGATGTGCGCGCGATCTACCGGGAGATCCTATGAGCCACAAGACCAGGCGCCCGTGCCGGGACGAGTTCCGCCATTTCAGCCAGGTGCCGACGCGCTTCGGTGACAATGACGCCTATGGGCATGTGAACAACGTGGTCTATTACTCCTATTGCGAGTCAGCGATCACGGCGTTCCTGGTCGAGCAGGGCACCCTAGACATCGCCAGGAGCCCGGTGATCGGCTTGATCGTCAATTCCGGGTGCGACTATTTTGCGTCCATGGGCTTCCCTGACGTGATCACGGTCGGCATGAAAATATCCCGCCTGGGCACCAGCAGCGCCCGCTACGAGCTGGCGCTGTTTCGCAACGATGAACAGCTGGCGTCGGCCGCGACCCATGTCGTCTATGTGTACGTCGACCGCGCCAGCAACCGCTCGGTGCCCATCCCACCCACGGTGCGTCGTGCACTCGCCAGGCTCGCTGACTAAGCGCGCCGGCTCGGTCATACTCCAGAGTGCTGCTTGTGGTTCTGCCGCAGTGGCGTTGAGCAGCATTCTGGAGCGCACAGCATGATCAAACCCACCTCTGACAAGCCGGGCGTGCAGGTCGATATCCCGGCCCAGCCCCGCAAGGAACCGCGCCAGGCGCGCTCGATCGCCCTGGTCACGGCCGTGAAGCAGGCTGGTCGGCAGATTCTCGAAAGCGAGGGGCGCGATGCCTTGAGCGCGATGCGCCTGGCCGAAGACTCGGGGGTGGCGATCAGCTCGATCTATGAGTATTTCCCGACCATGGAGTCGTTGATCGCGGCGATATTCGATGACTACCGCACTGAAGCGCGCATCGGCCTGTACGCCGACATCATGGCGCTGCCACCGGGCACCAGCCTGATGGACGGGATTCTGCTGGCCTTGCGCGCCGTGCTGGCCGCCCACCACAAGAAAACCCTCTACGACCCGGCCTTCAGCGTGCGCTCCACCCACTATGACGAGCTGGTGCGGCTGGATGTGGTCAAGGCCAAACAACTCTGGACTGCCACGGCCAGTTCGGCCTTGATGAAACGCTTCGCCGATGAAATCAAGGTGAAGAACCGGGAAAAGGCCGAGTTTCTGGTGTACCAGACCTGGTCGGTACTGCCACGGGCCATACTCCTGGAAAAACCCGGCTACCTCACCGAGGAGGACACGCCGAGGATGATGGCGCGCATGCTCCACGCGCTGTTGACCGAGCCGAACCCGTGAAAACAGCGACGCCCCGCAAGCGGGGCGTCAGGTGTTACCCGGCCAGGTTACTCAGAGGCCGATGCACAGGTACTTGATTTCCAGGTAGTCCTCGATGCCGTATTTCGACCCTTCGCGGCCCAGGCCCGAAGCCTTGATGCCACCGAACGGCGCCACTTCGTTGGAGATGATCCCGGTGTTGACGCCGACGATGCCGTACTCCAGCGCTTCACCGACCCGGAACACTCGGCTCAGGTCGCGGGCGTAGAAATAGGACGCCAGGCCGAACTCGGTGTCGTTGGCCATGGCGATCACATCGGCTTCGTCCTTGAAGCGGAACAGCGGTGCCAGCGGGCCGAAGGTTTCTTCCCGGGCGACGGCGGCGTTGCGCGGCACATCCACCAGCACTGTCGGCTCGAAGAAGGTCCCGCCCAAGGCGTGCGGCTTGCCGCCTGCGACCACGCGCGCACCTTTGCTGACGGCATCGTCGATGTGTTCCTGGACCTTGGCCATGGCCTTGGCGTCGATCAGGGGGCCAGTGGTGACGCCGTTTTCCAGGCCGTTGCCGATGTTCAACCGGGCCACGGCCGCGGTGAGCTTATCGACGAAGGCGTCGTAGACACCGTCTTGGATGTACAGGCGGTTGGCGCAGACACAGGTTTGGCCGTTGTTGCGATACTTGGAGACGAGCGCGCCCTCGACCGCGGCGTCCAGGTCGGCGTCATCGAAGACGATGAAGGGCGCGTTGCCGCCCAGTTCCAGGGAGACTTTCTTGATGTCTTTTGCGCACTCGACCATCAGCTGGCGACCGATCTCGGTGGAGCCGGTGAAGCTCAGTTTGCGCACCAGCGGGTTGCCGGTCAGCTCGGCGCCGACTTCGCCGGCACTGCCGGTGACCACGCTGAACACGCCTTTGGGAATGCCGGCGCGCTCGGCCAGTTCCGCCAGGGCGAGGGCCGAGTAGGGGGTTTGCGAGGCCGGCTTGAGGACCATGGTGCAACCGGCGGCCAGGGCCGGGCCGGCCTTGCGGGTGATCATCGCCGACGGGAAGTTCCACGGTGTGATGGCCGCGGTGACACCGATCGGTTGCTTGAGCACCATCAGGCGCTTGTCGGCCTGGTGACCGGGAATCATGTCGCCATAGACGCGTTTGGCTTCTTCACCGAACCACTCCAGGAAGGAGGCGGCGTAAGCGATTTCGCCACGGGATTCGCTCAGCGGCTTGCCCTGTTCGAGGGTCATCAGGCGGGCCAGGTCCTCCTGGTTGGCCAGCATCAGGTCGAACCACTTGCGCAGCTTGTTGGCGCGCTCCTTGGCGGTCAGGGCTCGCCAGGCCGGCAACGCCTTGTCGGCGGCTTCGATGGCTCGGCGGGTCTCGCTGGCGCCCATCTTCGGCACGCTGCCGATGATCTCACCGGTGGCCGGGTTGTTGACCTTGAGGGTCTGGCCGTTGTCGGCATCGACCCAGGCACCGTCGATATAGGCTTGCTGGCGGAACAGTTGCGGATCCTTGAGTTGCACGCTTGATTCCTCTTATCGGGTGGCGACGCAGGCCGCTCCAGTGGCGGACCGGGTCGGGTTGGCGGGTTTGACGAAACTGGCGCCGGTGCTGGCCAGCTGTTCGCGGACCTTGTCGACGATGTAGGCGCCGATCGGGATGGCGGAGGTCGCGGCAGGCGACGGGGCATTGCAGACGCTGACGCTGCGGGCGGTGTTGACGAACAGGAAGTCGTCGATCAATTTGCCGTCCAGCGACACCGCCTGGGCGCGCACACCGGCGGGGTAGGGAGTGAGGTCGCGCTTGTCGATGCCCGGGCAATACTTCTGCACCTGCTTGAGGTAGCCGCCCTTGAACAGCGAATTTTTCATCTCGATCAGGCCCGGGCGCAGGTTGTTCTTCAGCACCTTGAGAATGCCCGGGGTGGTTAGGGTCTCGACCATGTCCGACAGCGAGAAATCGGTCTTGCGATAGCCTTCGCGCTTCATCGCCAGCACCGCGTTGGGGCCGACGGTGACGGTGCCGTCGATCATGCGCGTCAGGTGTACGCCGAGGAACGGCATGGACGGGTCCGGGATCGGATAGATCAGGTGGTTGACGATCTGGTTGTGCTGCTTGGGCAGCAGGTAATACTCGCCCCGGAACGGGCAGATGATGAAGTTCGGCGTGACCCCGAGCATGCGCACCACACGGTCGGCCATCAGCCCCGAGCAGGTGATGAGGAAACGCCCGCGGTGCTGCTGGTCTTTGCTGCGCACCACCACCTCGTCCGCACGCTCGTCGATGGCGACCACTTCGCTGTTGTAGCGGATCTCACCCCCGGCAGCCTCGAACTCGCGGCCCATGGCCTCAGTGACCTTGGCGTAGTTCACGATGCCGCTGGAAGGCACGAAGATACCGCCCAGGCCGACGATGTTCGGCTCACGCTCACGTAGTTCGGCGGCCGTCAGCCAGTCACGCTTGATGCCATTGGCGGCGGTGCGCTCCCACAGTGCGCGCATGCGCTCCATTTCCAGCTCGTTGGTGGCCACCAGCAGCTTGCCGCACTCGTCGTACGGGATGCCGTGTTTGTTGCAGAAGGCCTTGGTGGCCTTGTTGCCTTCCAGGCAGAAACGCGCCTTCAGGCTGCCCGGGGTGTAGTAGACGCCGGCGTGGATCACGCCACTGTTGTGGCCGGTCTGGTGCCGGGCCAGGCCGGACTCTTTCTCCAGCAGGAGGATCTTGGCCTCCGGGTAAACCTGCGCCAGTTGCATGGCCGTGGACATGCCCACGATGCCGCCGCCGATGATGATGAAGTCGTACACAGCCATTCGCTTGCACCGCCTGGATTAGGTTTTTATAGGTAGCACCGTCACGCTTGGCAGACCTTACTGGCCGCGCTGGTACAAGGTTTTCTGGTAACTGATGTAACCACGCTGGCGCATCAGCTCGCGACGCAGGCCTTGGTGGGCGATGAAGCGGTCACGGCCGTGCAGCCAGAACATGTTGTTGACCAGCACGAAGCTGCCGACCGGTACCGGTACCGAGAGTTTGCGCGAACTGCCTTCCAGGGATTCGCTCATCGCGTTCAGCCAGATGCCTTCCTCGAAATCCCTCGGCTGCACGAACTGGTCGATGTAGCGCATGGTCGGGCGGCCTTGCGCATCGTTGTCGAACACGGCGTGGAACACGTCTTCACGCACGTTCTTGCTCGGTGGTGCGGTGAAGCGCATTTCACGGCGGGCCAGTGGGTGGCGGTAGTAATGCTGCAGGTCTTCCCAGTCATCCAGGTGCAGCAGCAGGGAGTTGCCGCCCTCCATGTTCTGCTCGTCGATCTTCATCATCATCACGTAGTCGGTACGCTCCTGGACGAAGGTGCCGTCGTTGTGCAACTCCATCACCCGGTGGGGCTGGCGCAGGTAGCTGTCGGAGCTGTCCGTGTTGACCACCACAAAACGCGCGTAGAACTGGCCGCTCATGGCATCGAAGTTGGAGCGGCCGATCAGGTGGGCCACCGCCGAGGAGAACTTGACCATGTCATCGGCCTGGGACACGTCGTCGAGCCCTTCAGGGGTGATCAGCATGCCGCCAGTGGCGCGATCGAGGATGGTGTTGATCAACACCGGGCGCAGGGTGCCTTCACACAACTCGTCAAGGATCTGAGCGACCCGGAAGCGCAGAAACGACTTGTACTCCAAAGCCTGCACCGGCCATTGCGCCACCGCCTCGATGAACGCATCGACCGTTTCCCTGGGGAATTTCAGCTCAAGCAGGCGTGGCGACTGGCTGGAAGGGGACAGGGTGAAACCCTTGGTTTCCGATGGCAATGGCAGCACAAGGTCCTGAATTTGCGTAAAGGCGTTCATGGCAACTCCGGGGCAGCAGGGAATGAAGGGCGCCTTCCAGCGGTGTGTCTGGATCTGGCAAGAGGGAAAATATCGGCATAAGATAAAAATGTCTACATTTTAATAAATAAGCGACAAAGTAGATATTCGTCGATTGTTTTTCGATCGATAGATGTTTGGGTATGATGGGGGTTTGGCACGTTTGGAGCAGCACCTTGGACAGCCCCACCCCCAGGCTCAACTCCGCGTTCAGTGGGTATGAGCGGCTCAAACTGGACATCATCCGCGGCACCTTCAAGCCCGGTGAAAAACTGCTTATGAGCGGGCTCAAGGAGCGTTACGACCTGGGGGTCGGCCCGCTGCGCGAAGCGCTGTCACAACTGGTGGCCGAACACCTGGTGGTGGTCATCAGCCAGAAAGGCTACCGGGTCGCCCCCATGTCACTGGCCGAAATGCAGGACATCTACGACGCCCGCGCCAACCTCGAAGCCATGATCGTCGGGCTGGCCATCGAACGCGGCGACGACGCCTGGGAAGCCCAGATCCTCGCCCAGTCCCACACCCTGTCCAAAGTCATGGACGTAACCACTCGCGAGAAAGTGCTCGACGTCTGGGACGAACGCCACAAGGCCTTCCACAGCGCCATCGCCGCAGGCTGCGGCTCCCGGCATCTACTGCAGGCGCGCACCTACCTGTTCGACCAGGCTGAGCGCTATCGGCACTTGTGGTTGACGCAAACGGTGTTCTCCGAGGAAGCGCTGGCGTTGAAGCGTCAGGAGCATGCGGCGTTGGTTGAGGCGATTTTGGCTCGGGATGCCGTTCGGGCGAGCAGCATGATGCGTAGCCATTTGATGACGCCGGTGCCGATTATTGTTGAGGTGATGCAGAGGGGTGGGTGGGGGAGGGGTTGAGTTTTGCTGAGTGATTGAGGTCGTTGAGGGTCTCAGCTTCGGGAGTCTTGGTGATGCCCTCAAGCTTTCAGGAATCTGACAGAATGCTGTTGGATGTGCGTTCCGTCGCTATTGGCAGGGTTTTCGCGAGCAATTTGCAGCATGTTTGAACGCCCACCAGGTTACGTCCCGAAAGCCACAGCGTCTTGCGTCGTTGCCTACGGTTACTCCAGAGTCCGCCGGCTTGTGCGCCTTGGGGGTCGCTCGGTAACTTGATTCGTGTCACTGCCCATCAGTGATCGGGTTTAGCAGCCCGGCGAAAAACTCCGATTGTGCGCGCATCTGTCATGCAGTGGACCAACTGGACGGTGGGTCGCGCCATGCGCTGCTGGGTATCAGCAACAGCATCATGCTGGCGGAGATCACGGCGAATCGGGTGCTGGATCAGATTGATCCGCCTTAAAAGATCGCAGGCTGTGACAACGAGGAACTCGCCCGCACCTGCAACTGCGGCGTCAGGATGATCGACTCGACGCTCTCACCATTGATGCGCTTGAGCAGCAGCTCAACCGCATGCCGGCCCATCTGTGCCAGCGGCAGGCGCACGCTGGTCAGGGGCACGATCAGTTCGTTGGCCAGGGGGATGTCGTTGTAGCCGACCACGGCTATGTCCTTGCCCGGCTGCAGGCCTTTGTCGCGGGCGGCGCCCATCAGGCCAATGGCGAGGAAGTCGTTGACCGCAAAAAATGCTTGCGGGCGCGGGTTGAGTCCCAGCAGGTATTCGCCTTGCTGGTGGCCGGTGTGGCTGTCAAAAGGACCATTGAGGATCCACTCCGGGCGCAGGCTGAGGCCTTGCTCGCGGTAGTAGCGGATGAAGCCGCGGGTGCGATCAGCGCCGGTGGACGCATGCCGTTCGCCCGCGAGAATCGCCACGTCGCGACAGCCCAGTCGATACAGGTGCTCGGCCGCCAGCCAGCCGCCCAGTTCGTCGTCGCTGGCCGCCGTCAGGTGTCCGGCAATTTGCCGGCTGACCAGCACGTAGGGGATGTGCTTGCGCGCCAGCAGGTCGAGCAGGGGCTGGGTTTCACCGACGTGGGAGTCACCGACGATCAGCCCGGCCACCGAGCGGCGCAAGGCGTGTTCGGCACGGGCCATCTGGCGTGGCTGCTGGTCGTCGGTATTGGACACGAAGGTGAGGTAGCCGGCCTGTTCGGCGGCGCTGTCGATGCTGTCATAAATGGTCGCCATCACCAGGTCAGTAAGGCGCGGCATGAGCACGCAGATTTCCTGGCTCTTGCGCAATTTCAGGTTGGAGGCCTGGGTGTTCGGCCGATAGTCCAGCTCCTTGGCCAAGGCGCGGATGCGCGCCACCACCTCGGCCGATGCCGCTCGCTCAACCCCGGTCGGGTCGCCATTGAGCACCCGTGACACCGTGGAAACGTGCAACCCCAGTGCAGTCGCCATGGACTTCAGGGTGGCGGGGCGAGATTGATTCGGCATGTCTGGGGGGCTTCCAACCGTCCATTATTCAGCGCGCGATTCTACCTCAATCGAAGCGTCGCCCCGGAAATAAACCTTTACCCAAACGATTGACTAAAACTTTTCCCATGACTACATTTCGTCAACCCAAACGTTTGGGTAAGACAATAAAAATACGCCGGACGCGGCCGACTTTTTGACTTCTGCCAATCATTTTTGAAGAGTCAGATCCTATGAACAGCCCCGCTATTCCGTCTTTCCGCTACCAGATTTTCTTCCTGATCATGCTGATGGCGCTGCTCAATTACATTGATCGCGGCGCGATTTCCTATGCCTCGGCCAGCATTCTTCCCGAGTACGGTTTCGACAAGGCCGACTGGGGCAAGGTGCTGGGTTACTTCGGTTACGGCTACATCCTCGGTGCGTTGATCGGCGGCATCCTGGCCGACCGTTTTGGCGCCAAGCGCATCTGGTTGATTGCGGGGGCCACCTGGTCGATCTTCGAGATCGCCACCGCGTTTGCCGGTGACCTCGGGCTGGCCTTCATGGGCGGCTCGGCCATGGCCGGTTTCGCCACTATCCGCGTGCTGTTCGGCTTTGCCGAAGGCCCGGCCTACTCGGTGATCAACAAGAGCGTGGCCAACTGGGCCACGCCCAAGGAGCGTGGCTTCGTAGTCTCGGTGGGGCTGCTCAGCACACCGCTGGGCGCGCTGCTGACGGCCCCGGTGGCGGTCGGCCTGCAAACCCTGACCGGCGACTGGCGCAGCATGTTCGTGGTGCTCGGCGTGGTCAGCCTGGCGCTGTTGATTTTCTTCATGACGCGTTTCACCAACACCCCGGACGAGAACCCACGGGTGTCCAAGGCCGAGCGCGACTTCCTGCGCCAGGAACGCGCCGCGGCCGCCAATGCCTCGACGCCAACCAGCAGCGTTGCGCCGGTGTGGCATTTCTTCAAGAACAAGGACCTGCTGCTCAACGCGGTCGGTTACTTCTCGTTCGTCTACGTGACGTTCCTGCTGCTGACCTGGACCCCCAAGTACCTGCAGGACGAGTTCCACTACAACCTGTCGTCGCTGTGGTACATGGGCATGATTCCGTGGACCGGCGCCTGCTTCACCGTGCTGCTGGGCGGCAAGATCTCCGACCTGCTGCTGCGCCGCACCGGCAACCTCAAGGTGGCGCGCAGCTGGCTGGCCGCGACCAGCCTGTTGTTGACCACGCTGTGCTTCATCCTGGTCTCGCAGGCCGAGACGGTGTGGGGCGTGATCGCCCTGATGACCCTGGCCAACGCCCTCAACGCGCTGCCCAACTCGGTCTACTGGGCCGTGGTGATCGACACCGCGCCGTCCAATCGGGTTGGCGCCTATAGCGGCATGACCCATTTCATCGCCAACACTGCGTCGTTCATCGCGCCAATGCTGACCGGCTACCTGACCATGCGCTACGGCTACTCGTCGATGTTCGTGGCGGCGGCGGTGGCCACGGCCGTCGGCATGAGCGCGATGCTGATGGTACGCCCGGGCGGCCGCCAGGTTGCCCCTTCCCCTATACCCGCAGCGGTTTGATGGAGTCGTTTGTATGAGCCTGGCTAAGCCCACTCACCTTGGATATTTTTATGCGCAATCGGTCGTCGCGCTGGCCGAGGGCCTGCGCGCTGGCAGCTTGACCTGCGTCGAGCTGACGCAAGCGGCCCTGGACAGCATCGAGCGGTTGAACCCGACCCTGAACGCCTTCGTCCAGGTCGATGCGCCGGTGGCACTGGCCCAGGCGCGCAAGGCCGACGAACAGTTCGCCCAGGGCCTGGACCTGGGCCCGCTCCACGGCATACCGGTGGCGGTCAAAGACAACATCGACACGGTCGACTACATCACCACCTATGGCTCGGCGCATTTCGAAGGCTTCCAGCCGAGCTGCGATGCGCTGTGCGTGCAACGACTGCGTGAGGCCGGGGCGGTGATTGTCGGCAAGACCCTGACCCACGAATTCGCCTACGGCCCGACCGGCGACCGTTCGCTGCAGGGCGCGGCGCGCAACCCGTGGGATGCCGCCTGCATCACCGGCGGCTCCAGCGCCGGCAGCGCCGCGGCAGTGGCCAGCGGCATGGTGCCGCTGGCGCTGGGCACCGACACCGGCGGCTCGATCCGGATTCCGGCGGCGTTGTGCGGGGCGGTCGGGTTCAAGCCCTCGTTTGCCAGCGTGCCGCTGGACGGCGTGTTCCCGCTGGCGTCGAGCCTCGACCACGTAGGCCCGATCGCCAACCACATCGAGGACGCGCGCCTGCTGTTCGAAGTGGTGGCGGGGCGGGCCTGTGCGCCGGGGACATATTCTCGGCCGCTGCGGGTCGGCTGGATCACCAGCGGCAGCTTCGGCCCGGTCGACGCCGAACTGGATCGGCAGGTCTACCAGGCCGCGCAGCAGCTGTTCGGCGAGGCCCTGGAGGAGACAGCCGAACTGCAGCCGCTGGCGGCCGCCATGAAAGACACCTTGTTGGTGCTGCAACGCGCCGAGGCCTTCGAGGTGCATGCCGAACGCATGCGGGATGCACCGCACACGTTCGAGCAGGAGGTACGCGAGCGCCTCGAAGTGTCCCGTGAAGTCAGGGGCTGGCAATACATTCGCGCACAGGCTGCCCAAGCCCGGTTCAAAGCGGCGATGGCGAACCTGTTCGAGCGCTATGACTTGCTGGTCTCGCCCAGCGTGCCGATCACCGCGACAGCGGTGGATGCCCGCGAGGTCCGGGTCGGCGGGCAGGACATCGACGTGCGCGCCGCGGTGCTCAGCTACACCAGTGCCTGGAACCTCACCGGCCTGCCTGCGATCAGCCTGCCGGTGGGGCAGGTGAGGGGGATGCCGGTGGGGCTGCAGGTGATGGGTGCCGCGGGAGAGGATGATCGATTGTTGCGGGTGTTGGAGCAGTTGTTCGTGCTCGCCTGTTGAGTTGACGGAAGATAGCGCGCGGGCGTTTTTTGTGAGTCCAGAGGGTTAACAGATCTGCGATTTTTGGTGTCTGGTCTATCGTTATCGCGGGCAAGCCCGCTCCCACAGTGTCCGCGCTAAACCGCAAATTTGTGTACGACGCTGAACCTGTAGGCGCTGGCTTGCCAGCGATGAACGATAACGCGGTCCCATCTGCCGGAACACAAGCGCCCTACGGCACTTGCCATCGCCCTTACGTTAACGTAAAGATTGCGGCAGGGCGCCGACGTATAAAAGGCGCAAGGGCGGACGACCCGGAGCGCTTGATGACGCTAATAAAAACAAACTCCCCCAAACTGCATCGCGAAGCCCGGCTGGCCCGGGAAAAACTGCATCTGGAAGGCGAAGTCCCGGACGGCGTCCTGCGTGCGGAAATCGATGCTTCCTGGCGGCGCAGCCTCAGCCATGGCGTGCATTTCAATGCCAAGCATGAGTTGGCGCTGGAATCGAGTGCCAGCGTCGAGGTGTTGCTGGCGAGCAATCGTCTGCTGATCGATGCGGCGTTGCCGGCGATCGATTACCTGGCCGAACGCCAGGGCAAGGAAGGGCTGATCATCCTCGCCAACTCCGACGCCACCATCCTCGCCGTCGAAGGCCGCGCCGACCGCCTCAAGGGCAGTGGCCTGCAAGACATCACCCTCGGCGCCTGCTGGAGCGAAGCGGTGCGCGGCACCAACGCCCTCGGCACCGCCCTGGTCGAAGCCCGGCCAACCCTGATCGATTGCGGCGAACACTACCTGGATCGCCTCAGTGATTTTTCCTGCACCTCGGTGCCGATCCATTGCCCCCAGGGCGACATCCTCGGCGTGCTCGACCTGACTCGCGAAGGCCCGCTGGGCCGTGCCCACGACAGCACCGCGCTGCTGGCCATGGCTGTCAGCCAGATCGAAAGCCGCGTCTTCAACGCAAGCTATCCGGACGAAATCGTCCTGGCCTTCCACAGTCGCCGCCAGTACCTCGAATCGCCGTGGCAGGGCCTGTTGGCGGTGAGCCTGGGCGGGCAGATTCTCGCGGTCAGCGCCCAGGCCTGTCAGCTGTTGCATGCCGAACGTGCGGCGCTGGTCGGTCGGCGCTGCGAAGAGTTTCTCGGGGTCGATGGCCTGCAATTGCTGGCACGCCTGCATCAGGGCGGCGTCGGCAGCCTGCAGACCGCCAAGGGCGAATTCTTCTACAAGACCCTGCGTGCGCCGCAACGCTCGATCAACGTCGGCAGCCCGCCACGCACCGTCGCGAAACCGTCGAAAAACCAGCCCGACCTGGAATCCCTGGCCGGCAGCAATGCCCGTTATGCCCGCGCCCTGCGCATGGCCCGCCAAGGCCTGGCCAACCAGTTGCCGGTGTTGCTGCTGGGTGAAACCGGTACCGGCAAGGAAGTCATCGCCCGCGCCTTGCACATGGCTGGCAGCCGTTGCGACAAACCTTTCGTCGCGGTCAATTGCGCGGCGATCCCCGAAGGCCTGATCGAGTCGGAACTGTTCGGCTACCGCGAAGGCGCGTTCACCGGTTCGCGCCGGGGCGGCATGGTCGGGCGCCTGCAACAGGCCCACGGCGGCACCTTGTTCCTCGATGAAATCGGCGACATGCCGCTGGCCTTGCAGGCCCGATTGCTGCGCGTGCTGCAGGACCGCAAGGTGGCGCCACTGGGTGCCGGCGAAGAGCAGGACATCGACGTCGCGCTGATCTGCGCCACCCACCGCGACCTCAAGCGCCTGGTGGAAGACAAGCACTTTCGCGAGGACCTGTTCTACCGCGTCAACGGCATCAGCGTGATGCTCCCGGCACTGCGTGAACGCGAGGATTTCAGCGCACTGGTCGGCCGTCTGCTGGCCAGGCTCGACGCGCCGAACGTGGTCCTGCACGACGACTTGAACCGCTTGCTCGAGGGCTATCACTGGCCGGGCAACATCCGCCAGCTGGAGATGGTCCTGCGTACCGCGCTGGCCATGCGCGAACCGGGGGACAGCGTGCTGACCCTCGATCATTTGCCCGACAGCATGCTCGACGAGCTCAACGCCAGCGAGCGGCCCCAGGCCGGCAGCATTCGCGAAAACGAACTGGAGATGATCCGTCAATCCCTGGACAGCCACCAGGGCAACGTCTCGGCGGCGGCCGACGCCCTGGGCATCAGCCGCGCGACCCTGTATCGCAAGCTCAAACAGTTGCGCTCGTGATGCAGCGCCTGATCGTGCGGCTGATCGACAGCCAGAACCCTGAAGCCCTGCAAGCGGCGTTGCGCTGGCTGTACAGCTTTGTGCGGCCACATCGCTTGGCGATTGCCGGGCTGCTGGGCCTGTCGGTTTGCGCTTCGGCGCTGGTGCTGGTGCAGCCGTGGCTGACCAAGCTGTTGATCGACGATGGCCTGCTGGCGCGCAACTTCCCGATGCTGGTGCTGATTGCCGGGTTGATGATTGTCGCCGGCTTGCTGGGCACGGCGTTGTCCGGGATCAACCGCTACCTGCACACGCGCCTGTCCGGGCGCATGCTGTTTGCCCTGCGCGATGACCTGTATCGGCACCTGCAGACCCTGTCACCGAGCTTCTACGGCCAGCGGCGCATCGGCGACCTGATGTCGCGCCTGGATGGCGACGTGGCGGAGATCCAGCGCTTTGCCGTGGATTCGTTGTTCTCGGCGGTGTCGAGCGTGATCGGCCTGGTGGTGGCCGTGGCGATGCTGCTGACCCTGTCGTGGAAACTGTCGCTGCTGGCGTTGGTGCTGATTCCCCTCGACGTGCTCTGGCTGCGCTGGATGCGGCGCAAGGTCGAGCGCGATGTGCGGCAGTTGCGCGAACGCTCGGCGGACATGTCGTCGTTCATGGTCGAGACGCTGCCGGTGATGAAGTTCATCCAGTCCGCCGGCCAGCAACAGCGCGAAGCGCGACGTCTGGAAAGTCTGGGCCAGGGCTACATGAGCCAGTTGCTGCGCCTGCAGGTCACCGAGTTTTTCACCCAGGCCGTGCCGGGCACGCTGACGTCGCTGTCGCGGGCCTGTGCGTTCCTGATTGGTGGTTATTGGGTGGTGCAGGGCACCTGGCAGCTGGGTGCCTTGATCGCGTTTTCCACTTACCTGGGCATGGCTGTGGGGCCGGTGCAGAGTTTGCTCGGGCTCTATGTGGCGGTGCAGCGGATGACCGTCAGCCTCGGGCGTGTGATGGAATTGCGCGGCGAACAACCGACCGTGTTCACGCCCACCACGCCACAGCCGATGCCGATCTCGGGCGATCTGCGATTCGACGATGTGCACTTCAGTCATCCCGGTCGGACGACCACCTTGCGCGGCATCGAGGCATGCATTCCCTATGGGCTGAAAGTCGCCCTGAGCGGCGGCTCTGGCGTCGGTAAATCCACGCTGATCGACCTGCTGCAACGCCACCACGATCCACAGTCCGGGCGGGTGTTGCTCGGTGAAGTCGATCTGCGCGAGCTGGACCTGTTCCAGTTGCGTCGACGCATCGCCGTGGTCAGCCAGGACATCGTGCTGTTTCGCGGCAGCCTGGCCGACAACCTGGCCTACGCCGTGCCGGATGCCAGCCGTGAGGCGATTGCCGAAGTGGTGCGGCTGGCGCAACTCGACAGCCTGATCGCGACCTTGCCCGAGGGCCTCGACAGCCCGTTGGGGGAGCGCGGCCAGCAGTTGTCCGGCGGGCAGAAACAACGCATCGCCATTGCTCGCGCCTTGTTGCAGGATCCGTTGATCCTGGTGCTCGACGAAGCCACCTCGGCGGTGGACGAAGCCACCGAGCGCGAAGTGATCGAAGCCATCGACCGGCTGTTTGCCGGGCGTACGCGCATCCTCATCAGCCATCGCCCCTCGACCCTGGCCGATGCCGACCTGCGCTTTGAATTGCTCGATGGCGTGCTGGTGTCGAAAACGGTGCTGCATGAAGCCTGAGCTGCTCATAGGTGTAGTGGACAGCGGTCACTCGACGGCGCAACGGGTGCAGGTGGTCGCCGGCCGGCGTTTTTCGCTGGTGGAAGACGGGCTTACCGAAAGCGACCTGCGTGACGATCCCCTGGGCCATGGCAGCGCGGTGATCGAAGCCATCGGTCGGCGCGCGCCCGCGGCGCTGTTTTGCGTGGCGCAGGTGTTCGACCAGCGCGGGGTGACCAGCGCCTTGCAGATCGCCACGGCCATCGACTGGCTGGTGGCGCAAGACGTGCGCGTGATCAACCTGAGCCTGGGCTTGCGCCAGGATCGCAGCCTGTTGCGCAACGCCTGCGCGGCGGCGGTGGCGCGGGGCGTGCTGCTTTGCGCGTCCAGCCCGGCCCAGGGCGAAGGTGTGTTTCCGGCCAATTATCCCCAGGTACTGCGGGTGACCGGCGATGCGCGCTGCGCTGAACTCGAATGGTCGTGGCTCGACAGTGCCCAGGCGGATTTCGGTGCCTGTGTGCACGGCACCTATCCCGGGCAATCGGGGGCCAGCCTCGGCTGCGCGGCGTTGAGCGGGCACATCGCGGCGTTTCTCGTGGCACAACCTGATGCGAACAATGAGCAAGTCCTCGACTATCTGCGGCAGAACGCCCGCTATCGCGGCCCTGAAAGGCGCATCGGACCATGATTGTGATTCTGGGCGCAGGCCCGGCGGGCTCGGCGGTGGCGCTGGGACTGCGACGCTTGGGTTACGCCGTCACGCTGGTCAGCGAATGGCGCCGGTTTGCTGCGCTGGAAGGCGTCTCCGTGCGGGTGCTGGAGGCGATGCGTGGTGCTGGGCTGCATCAGGCCCTGGCAGATGCGACGTTGCCTTCCCAGCGGCAGGTGCACTGGAACGGCCAGCAACACGCGCAAAACGTTGAATTCCTGCTGGACCGCCCGACCTTTGACCGGGGCCTGCGCGAAGACTTGCGTGCGGCCGGCGTGACGCTGATCGAAGGCCGGGTGCTGGGCGTTCAATCGTCATCAGGCGGGCATCAGGTCCAGATCGAAGGCCGGGAAGTGCTGACCGCGGATTTTCTGGTGGAAGCCCGCGGGCGTCAGGCGCCGGCCTTGGGCAAAGGCCTGCGCGGGCCGGAGACGGTCAGCCTGCTCAATCGCTGGCAAGGCACGCCGGGCATCACTGCAAGCGCTGTGGAAAGCCTCGAAGATGGCTGGGCCTGGATGGCGCGACGGGACGACGGTCAGTGCTACTGGCAATGGACGGTGGACGTGGCCAGTGTCGGGTTGCCGGGTAAGGCGCAGTTACTCGAATACTGTCGGCAGCGGCGTCGGGCATCGGCGGTCGCCCAGGCATTTTTCGCTGGAGAAGTGGAAGCGGATCTGCAGTTGCACGCTCGTAGCAGTACGGCAATCCTCAGCCCGCAGGTGTGTGCAGATAAATGGATTCGGGTCGGCGACGCGGCGATGGCGGTGGACCCGCTGTCGGGCAACGGTGTCTTTCAATCTTTGTCCTCGGCGCTGCAGGCGTCGGCGGTGATCAACACCTTGTTGCGCAAACCCGAACGGGCGGCGCTGGCCCAGCGCTTTCATCAGCAGCGGGTGGAGCAGTTGTTTTTGCGGTTCGCGCGCATTGGCCGGGATTTTTACGCCGATGAGCAGCGCTGGCTTGAGCAGCCGTTCTGGCAGGCGCGGCGGCAATGGCCGGATGCCGAGGTGGCCCATGCCGAAGCGGATTTCAGTGCGTTGCGGATCGAGCGGGCGCCGGTGTTGCGGGATGGCTTTGTCGATGAGGCCGAGGTAGTGATCACGGCGGATCAGCCCTTGGGGATCTGGCATGTGCAGGGGGTGGAGTTGGCGCCGTTGGTGCGGCGGTTGCGGAGTGAACCGGCTGAGAAGGCGCTGGGAGGATTGACGGTGGAGCAGGGGCGGATGGTCAGGAGTTGGTTGTTGGGGCAGGGGTACAAACCCTGACCTTTGCATTGGCAGGGCCGGCCTTTTCGCGAGCAAGCCCGCTGCCACAGTTGGAATGCATTCCAACTGTGGCAGCGGGCTTGCTCGCGAAGGCGGCCTGACAGGCTTACAACTTGATCAACACCGACTTCAACTCAGTGTAATGCTCGATCGCCGCATACCCCATTTCGCGCCCGACCCCCGACATCTTGTAGCCGCCAAAGGGCAGCGCCGGGTCCAGGGCACTGTGGCAGTTGACCCACACTGAACCGGACTTGATCCGCGGGATCATCCGGTGCACCGCCGCCAGGTCATTGGACCAGATGCTCGCGCCCAGCCCGTAAGGGCTGTCATTGGCCATGCGCAGCGCATCGGCTTCGTCGTCGAAGGGAATCGCCACCAGCACCGGGCCGAAGATTTCTTCCTGCACCAGCGAGTGTTTCTGATCGACGTCGACGATCACCGTCGGCTTGACGAAAAAGCCAGGGCCGAACTGCTCGCCACCGCAGGCGATGGTCGCCCCGCTTTCGCGGCCCTTTTCGATGTAGCCGTAGACGCGCTCCTGCTGACGGGCCGAGATCAACGGGCCCATGTCGACGCTCGGGTCCAGGCCATTGCCCAGTTTCATGGCGTTGGCGATGCCGGCGATGTCCGCCACCACATTGTCGAAATGCTTGCGCTGCACATACAGCCTGGAGCCTGCGCAGCAGACCTGGCCCTGGTTGAAGAAGATCGCGCTGGCGGCCCCGGCCGCGGCGGTTTTCAGGTCGGCGTCGGCCATCACGATGGTCGGCGATTTGCCGCCCAGTTCCAGGGTCACCCGGGTCATGGAATCCATGGCGATCTTGCCGATCTGCTTGCCCACGGCGGTCGAGCCGGTGAAGGTCAGCTTGTCCACCAGCGGGTTGTGGGTCAGGGCGGAGCCGGCGGTGATGCCGGTGCCGGTGACCACGTTGAACACACCCTCGGGGTAACCGGCTTCCAGTACCAGCTCGGCGAGTTTCAGTGCGGTGAGCGGGGTTTCGTCGGCGGGTTTGAGCACCACGGTGCAGCCGGTGGCCAGGGCCGGGCCGAGTTTCCAGCAGGCCAGCAGCAACGGGAAGTTCCAGGCGACGATGGCGCCGACCACGCCCACCGCTTCGCGACGGATGAAACTGTGGAACTGGTCGTTGGGCATCAGCGGCGCCGACACATCGACCGTGGAACCCTCGATCTTGGTCGCCCAACCGGCCATGTAGCGCAGGAAGTCGATGGCCAACTGCACATCCATCACCTGCGCCACAGCTGCGCTTTTGCCGTTGTTCAGGCATTCCAGTTGCGCCAGCAGCTCGGCATCGCGCTGCATCAGGTCGGCCAGTTTCCACAACAGGTTCTGCCGCTCCCGGGGGCGGGTGCGGGTCCAGGCCGAATCATCGAACGCCTGGCGGGCGGCGAGGACGGCCCGGTCGACATCTTCCGGCGTGGCGCGCGGCACCACGCACAGCACTTCGCCGGTGGCCGGGTTATGCAGGGGCATGGTCTGGCCATCGGCGGCCTCGACCCAGTCGCCCTTGATGAGCATGCGTGGAGCGCGCTGGATGAAGGCCGAAGTGGCGGGAAGCAGGTTGGGAAGCGACATGATGAAACCTCGTCTTGTTCGTGTGGCGAGGTCTTTCGCAATGGCTGTGCCAGTTGTGGTTTTTCGCAGCTAGCGCTTGATTTGACGGGTTCGGCAGCTGATTCCCGGATCGCCATGACGTCGACAATCGTCGCAGATTGCGACTGCGTGAGACACCAGAAACACCCCTGTAGGAGCTGGCTTGCCAGCGAAGAGGCCCTTGAGATCACCTTTCATTTTCAGGCCGCCTTCGCTGGCAAGCCAGCTCCTACAGAGGGCTATGCTTGTCTCAGAGTGAAACAGTTGTCGCGAATTTAAACGTGTAACGCGGATGACGCCCCTGGAAAAACCCTGGCCTTTGTCAACAAGTAATTGATTTAGCTGGATATTCACAAGCTGGCACGCTCCATGTATTGCTCATCGCAGACGTTTCTCCTGCCTCCGTCAGCGGCTTGCCGCCGGCGGCAGAAACCCAAAAAACGATAAGCCACAAAAATAAGAAAGCACCGTGCGAGGTTCGACGTTGATGAAGAGAAAACTCCGTTCAGGCATGAGCGCCAGCCTGCTGGCCGTAGCGGCTTGTTTAGCCCTGCATTCGCCTCACAGCCTGGCAGCCCGCGACGCCCAGACCATCCTCAAGGAAACCTGCCAGGGCTGTCACACCCCTGAAGCCGATAACGCCCTGAGCCGCATCAGCCATCAGCGCAAGACGCCGGAAGGCTGGCTGATGAGCATCGCGAGGATGCAGGTCATGCACGGTCTGCAGATCAGTGATGAAGACCGTCGGACGCTGGTCAAGTACCTGGCCGACACCCAGGGCCTGGCGCCGAGCGAAACCGACGGCGTGCGTTATGCCATGGAGCGCCGGCTCAACACGGTCGAGCAGTTCGACGACCAGACCAGCCAGATGTGCGGCCGCTGCCACTCCGGTGCACGGGTGGCACTGCAACGGCGTCCGGCCCAGGAATGGGAGCGCCTGGTGAACTTCCACCTCGGCCAGTGGCCGTCGCTGGAGTATCAGGCGCTGTCCCGCGACCGCGACTGGTTCGATATTGCCCGTAAAGAGATGGTGCCGCTGTTGGCCAAGCGCTATCCGCTGGACAACCCGGCCTGGAAAAAATGGCTGAGCACCGCGCCGAAAAGCGAGGCGCTGGTGGGTGACTGGAGCTTCAGCGGTCATCTGCCGGGCAAAGGCGAACTGGCCGGTGTGATGAGCGTGACTGCCGACGGCAGCGACACCTTCAAGGTCAGCGTCAAGGGCCAATATGCCGACGGTACGCCGTTCAACGGTGACGGCAGCGCGATTCTCTACACCGGCTACGAATGGCGCGGCAACGTCACCATCGACGGCGTGACCATGCGCCAAGTGTTCGCCGCCCAGGGCAATGCGATGCAGGGCCGGATGTTCGAGGCCGAGCACGATGAACGCGGCCTGGACTTCGTCGCCGCCAAGCAGGGCTCCCAGCGTTTGCTGGCGGTGCAGCCAGGTTATGTGAAGGCCGGCAGCGAAACCGAAGTCACCCTGATCGGCAGCGGCCTGACCGGCAAGCCGAATTTTGGCAAAGGCGTGGAAGTGGTTGAGGTCGTCTCGCAGAGCCCGGAGCAGATCAAAGTCAAGCTCAAGGCCGCCGCCAATGCCCAGCCGGGCTTGCGCGCGGTCAGTGTCGGCACGCTGAAAGGCCCGAGCCTGTCGGTGTACAACAAGATCGCCTCGGTCAAAGTCATACCGGAATTTTCGGTCGCGCGGATCGGCGAGGGCGGCGGTTCAACGCCGAAAGTCCAGGGCCGTTTCGACGCCGAAGCCTGGGGCAAGGGCGCTGACGGCAAGCCGTATCGCATCGGCGTGTTCCCGGCGCAGTGGAAGGTCGAGGCCTTTGACGACCGTGCCAAGGAAGACGAAGACGTCAAGTTCGCCGGCACCATGCAAGCCGACACTGGCGTGTTCACCCCGGGCGATGCCGGGCCGAACCCGGCGCGCAAAATGTCCACCAACAATGCCGGCAACCTCAAGGTGATCGCCGCCGTCGACGACGCAGGGAAATCCCTGACCGGCGAGGGCCACATGATCGTCACCGTGCAACGTTGGAACAATCCACCCATTCCTTGAGTGCACTGAACGCAAAGGCTTCAGACACTTTTTCGGAATGATCGCAGGCCCCGCAACCGGGGCTTGCACAGGAGGTTTGCAATGGGCGCTATCTTGAATCTGGTCGAACGCAACCTGCACGAAGTGCACGTCGACGCCGATCGCATGCTGTTTCACATCCCCAGCAGTTCGCTGTTCGCCAGCGATGAACTGACGGGCACCATCATCGATACCTTGCGCGGCCCGGGCTGTTCCTCGGACGACCTGATCCAGCGCCTCGCCGCGCGCTTTAACGGCGAGGAAATTACCGAGACCCTGCGCGAGCTGATGGCCCTGGAACTGGTCAGCGACGGCTCGCCACTGACCCCGGACATCGCCACCAAGCGCGTCGAGCGCACTGCGATCAACACCGTGGTGCTCAACGTCAACACCGGCTGCAACCTGAGTTGCACCTACTGCTACAAGGAAGACCTCGACAAGCCCTCGGCCGGCAAGAAAATGGACGTGGAAACGGCGATCGCCTCGGTGGAAATGCTGCTGCGCGAATCCCCGGACGAAGAGCGGTTTACGGTTGTGTTTTTTGGTGGAGAGCCGCTGAGCAATCGCAAGCTGATCGAGTACATGGTCGACTATTGTGAAAAGCGGTTTGCCGAGGCGGGCAAGTTCGTCGAGTTCGTCATGACCACCAATGCCACGCTGCTCACCGAAGACACCGTGGACTACCTCAATGCCCACCGTTTCGGGCTGTCGGTCAGCATTGACGGGCCGAAAACCGTGCACGACCGCAACCGCATCACCGTGGGCGGGCAGGGCACCTACGACGTGGTGCGGCGCAAGGCCGAGATGCTGCTGTCGCGCTATAACAGCCGTCCGGTCGGTGCTCGCGTAACGCTCACCACCGGCGTCACCGACGTCGAAACCATCTGGGATCACCTGTTCAACGAACTGGGTTTCGCCGAAGTCGGCTTTGCCCCGGTGACGTCGGGTGATATCAGCAGCTTCAACCTCACCAGCGACGAGCTGATCGAAGTCTTCGCCAGCATGAAACGCCTCGGGCGGCGTTACCTGGAAGCGGCGCTGGAGCACCGCAACATCGGTTTCTCCAACCTGCATCAGCTGATCACCGACATCCACGAAGGCCACAAGAAAGCCCTGCCGTGTGGCGCGGGCTTGAAGATGCTGGCGGTGGATCACAAGGGCGAGCTGAACCTGTGCCACCGCTTTACCGGTTCGAGCCTGCCAACCTTCGGCAACGTCCACAGCGGCGTGAAACAGGTGGAGTTGAACGACTTCCTCTCGCAGCGCCTGGACCGCAGCAACACCGGCTGCGAAGACTGCCAAATCCGCAACCTGTGCTCCGGCGGCTGCTACCACGAGAGCTACGCCCGGTACGGCGACCCGACGCACCCGACCTATCACTACTGCGAACTGATGCGTGACTGGGTCGACTTCGGCATCGAGGTCTACACCCGGATCATGGCTCACAACCCTGCGTTCATCAGCAGCTACATCACTCCGCGCAAGGCTCACTGATATGAAACATCTCAAGGCAATCAATAACAAAGCGTTGAAGCTGGATCAGGCCGCGGATGAAAACCGCATCGAAGAAGTGGTGGCGATGAGCTCGGTGGCGGGTTGCGCCTCGACCACCGACCCGGGTTGGGAGATCGATGCGTTTGGCGGTGTGTCGTCGTTGTGCCAGCCGATGGAGGCCGACCTTTATGGCTGCTCCGACCCTTGCTGGTGGCCGGCCCAGGTGCCGGACATGATGAGCACCTACCCGGACTGGAACAAGGATGCCCAGGCGTCCAACGACAACTGGCGCAACCTCGGCACTGTCTTCCCGAAGGACAAGTGATGCCCTTGAAAGCCGCGTATAAGAAGAAGGATTCCAGCATGCACAGCATCAAAGCCTGCGGCCTGGCCGCTTTCGCCGTCCTGAGCGCCGCTTCGCTCACGGTCATGGCCGATGAAAACACTGCGTTGCAAGACGGTCACGAGTACATGTTGACCACCAATTACCCGAACAACCTGCACGTGATCGACCTGGCCAGCGACACCCTGTACAAGACCTGCAAACTGCCGGACGCCTTCGGCCCCGGTACCGTGCAATTGTCGCCGGACCGCAAGACCGCCTACGTGCTGAACAATCACTATGCGGACGTCTACGGCGTCGAGCTGGACAACTGCAAGCAGGTGTTCCACGCCAGCATCACCCAGAAGCCGGGTGAGAAGGCCAAGTCCATGTTCGCCTTCACGGTCAGCCACGACGGCAAGGAACTGTACACCGTCGCCAACCCGACGCTGATGATGAACGACCGCTACGAAGTGCAGCAGCCTCGGTTAGACGTGTACAAGACCGACGCCGGCATGGACGCCAAACCGGTGCGCAGTTTCCCCGCGCCACGCCAGCTGACCATCATGCAGAGCGGTGACGACGGCACGCTGTACGTGGCCGGGGCGGATGTCTACAAGGTCAATGTGCAGACCGGCAAGTTCGACGTGCTGATCCCCAGCCGGCACTGGAAACGCGCGAACTACAGCGCGCCGGACGTGCTCTACGTGTGGAACCAGCAAACCTACCGGCATGACTTCTCGCTGCTCTACACCGCGGCGAAATTCAAGGACAAGAAGCAGGACCCGGCGACCGCCGAATACCTTTACGGCCTGTTCAGTGTCGACCTGAAGACCGGCAAGACCGAAACCACCGACTTCGGGCCCCTGACGGAAATCTACTTCAGCGGCATGCGCTCGCCGAAAGACCCGAACCTGATGTTCGGCGTGCTCAATCGGCTGGCCAAGTACGACATCAAGGAGAAGAAAATGCTCCAGGCGGCGACGCTCGATCACTCCTACTACTGCATTTCCTTCAATAAGGACGGCAGCAAGATCTACCTGGCCGGGACGTTCAACGATGTGGCGATTTTCGATGCCGACAGCATGAAACAGGTGGGCAGCATCAAGTTGCCGGGTGGGGACATGGCGATTACCACGGCGCAGATTTTTATGCGGTAATTGCGGCGCCTGAACTGACGCCTTCGCGAGCAAGCCCGCTCCCACACTGGACCGAGTTCTTCCAGAAAGAACGCGATCAAATGTGGGAGCGGGCTTGCTCGCGAATAGGCCCTCAAAAACACTACAAAATCAAACCCCAGGCACCGGGCAACCCAAATCCCCCTCCTGGCACTTCAGGTAAGTCTTGAACGTCTCCACCCGCGCCTTGGTCAACTCCGTTACGCAATTGCTGTAGACCAGCGGATAAACACTCCCGCCTTCCACCCCGGACGCCGAAAACTTGCACTCGGCATCACGAAACGCGATCCACGAGCGCTGCGCCCCCACCAGCAATTTCTTCCCGTCAGGGTCGCCCTTCAAGCGCGTGGTGATCTGCTGGTAAAGCGCATTCAGCTCCTTGTCCACCGCCGCATGCTGCTGCGCGGCGCACTGGTTCATCGTGACCTGGTCGCTGGCGTTGTCGCAGTCCACGGCCTGGGCCTGGGGGATTAACAGCAATGGCGTGAGCGCCAGGAGAAAGCGTGAGTGCATGGCATAGGCTCGCTGTAACAGGGAAATTTGCCCCAGTGTAGCGAGGCCAGGACGGCCATTTCGACAACTGACGCCTGATTGATACAACTTTCGGGCTGGACATGTGGTCTTACAGGCCTACTGTTGTTCATTACAGGAGGTGACGTATGAAACCAGTACCCAACAGTTTTGAACGCAAAATCATGCTCAAGTCGCCGCGCTCCCATGTCTGGCGCGCCTTGGTCGACGCCGAGGCGTTCGGTCAGTGGTTTGGCGTTGCGCTCGAAGGCAGGCGCTTCATTGCCGGCGAATGGACGCAGGGGCAGGTTACGTATCCCGGTTATGAACACGTGTTGTGGAATGTGCTGGTCGAGCGGGTCGAGCCGCAACAGTTGTTTTCCTTTCGTTGGCACCCCTACGCGGTGAACCCGAAGATCGACTACTCCCAGGAGCCCACCACGCTGGTCAAGTTCGAATTGCAGGACTATGAAGGCGGCACCTTGCTCAAGGTGTCCGAGTCTGGATTCGCGCACATTCCCGACGTACGCCAGAAGGAGGCGTATTACATGGACAGCCGTGGCTGGGAGGAGCAATTGAGCCGTCTCGAACAATTCCTCGCTGAAAACGCCAAAGCCCGGGAGCGTGAAGGTGAATGATTAAAACGCGTCTAAGGGTTTACGGAAGGTCGCTATAGCGAATGTCTTACACGCGGTAACAACTATGTCGTCTGTTACAAATTGGATCCGATGCGTATTCTGGCCCCATCCACTGAGGCACAGGGAGTGCTCAGGATCATGGATGATCGGCCATTGCACGGATGCTGACGACAGGGAGTTGTAATGGTCTTGGAAGAACCCGCTTCGGCGGGTTTTTTTATGCGTCTGAAAAACACTGTCTGCGTGAACAAGGGTTCACGCAGCCAGTCTTTCATTGCCGGTCGAGTTTTGCTGCCGCACGCTCGGTGATTTGCGCTCGCAGTTTCAATGAACTGGCGGCACGGTTGCGCGCTTCCTCCAGCACCCTGTTGGGCGCCGTTTCCGGGCTACCGGCCTGAAAGGGCGGCGCAGGTGCGTATTCCAGTTGCAATTGCACCAGCTCAGCGGTGTCCTGGCCGAACAGCTCGGCTGCCAGGGTCAGGGCAAAATCGATGCCTGCGGTAATCCCGCCACCGGTCAGCAGGTTGCCGTCGCGCACCACCCGATCCTTCACCGCAATCGCTCCCAACGGCGTCAGCAGTTCGTGATACGCCCAATGGGTGGTGGCGCGCTTGCCCTTGAGCAGTCCCGCCGCACCCAGCACCAGCGCACCGGTGCAGACCGACGTCACGTACCGCGCGTTGGCGGCCTGGGTCTTGATAAACGCCAGGGTTTGCTCATCCTCCATCAACGGCCCGACTCCACTGCCACCGGGCACGCAGATCACATCCAGCGCCGGGCAATCATCGAAGGTTACGGTCGGCTTGAGCATCAGACCGGTGCTGGCGGTGACGGGCATCAGGTCCTTCCAGATCAGATGCACCTTCACGTCCGGCAGCGAGGCCAGCACGTCATAGGGGCCGGTGAGGTCGAGTTGCTGCACCTGTGGAAACAACAGAAAACCGATCTGCAAGGTCATGGTGTTTTTTCTCCTGAAGTGGGTGGACGCCCTCACTGTAGACGCCTAGGATTTGGCGTATACGCCAATCACCCCACGAATTACGCCAACATGCCGAAAACCATTCACGTACTCGCCTTCGCCAACGTGCAAGTGCTCGATGTCACCGGGCCGTTGCAGGTGTTCGCCTCGGCCAACGACATCGCCCGTCAGCAAGGTTCGCCCCCACCTTATGCGCCGTCGGTAATTGCCAGCGGCGGCGGGGCGGTGATGTCATCGGCGGGCTTGGCGTTGCTGGCCGAAATCTTGCCCGAGCAGGGCAGCGACACCCTGATCATCGCCGGGGGCTGGGGCGTCTATACGGCGGCGCAGGACCCGGCACTGGTCGGTTGGGTGCGCGAGCACTCGGCAAAGTGCCGGCGGGTGGCATCGGTGTGCACCGGCGCGTTCCTGCTGGCGGCCAGTGGCTGGCTCGACGGCCGGCGCGTGGTCACCCACTGGACCCGTTGCGAGCAGTTGGCGCAGCAACACCCGCGATTGCAGGTCGAACCCAACCCGATCTTCATCAACGACGGTCCAGTCTGGACCTCGGCCGGCGTCACCGCCGGCATCGACCTGGCGTTGGCAATGGTCGAAGCCGACCTCGGTCGCACCATGGCCTTGGAAGTCGCCCGGCAACTGGTGGTATTCCTGAAACGCCCGGGCGGCCAGTCGCAATTCAGCGTGACTTTGTCTTTACAGAAAGAAGGCAATCGCTTCGACGAACTTCACGCCTGGATCAGCGAAAACCTCAGCAAAGACCTCGGCATCCCGACCCTGGCCCAGCAGGCTGGCATGAGCGAACGCAGCTTCGTGCGCCACTACCGCGCCGACACCGGCCAGACCCCGGCCCGAGCCATCGAGCTGATCCGGGTCGAGACGGCGCGACGCCTGCTCAGCGACACCGGCGTGCCAATCAAGCGGGTGGCCGTGCAATGCGGATTCGGCAGCGAAGAAACCCTGCGCCGCAGCTTCCTGCGGGCCATGGGGGTGACCCCGCAGGCGTATCGCGAGCGGTTTTCAGTCAGCGCGCAAGAAGATCCAGTCATGCCTTGAGCGTGGGTGTCCTGTCGTTAGACTTCCACTTCCGTCACCTGATTAAAGTATTTCGCCCTGTCCGGGGTAAACGTCACCACCATCCCGGTCCGCGCACAGGTCTGCACCCGTTCTTCGTCCAGATCCACATCCAGATCCTCACCGCGCAAGCCTTGCCATTGGGCGAGGTACTTTAGGGAACCGTATTTTTCGAGTTTTTTCAGGCTGCGGCTGACGCCACCTTTCCAGCCCAGCACCGGCAGCTCGCCAGCGAGGCATTGCCGGGCGAGGTCGGGGAAACGGGCGGCGCGCTGGTGGCCGACTTCCCAGCATTTGATCAGGCCCTTGTCGTGGCCTTCCCACAGTTCGTCGCGGTTGAGGCCGGTTCGAAGGGGCAGGTCGATGCTGCGATAGATGCGTTGGGACATTCTGGATCCTTGAATTCGGGGTGTGTTGGACAGCTCCGCTGTGCCCGTTGAGCATCGATGTTAGGTGGGGATGTAGTGGCTTGCAACCGGGTATTTCCGGGGGGCGGACGCGTATTTTGTTTATGAAAAGTAGGACGCTGGCTTACACAAAAACCTCGCCGGACATCGGACCTGTAGGAGCCGGCTTGCCGGCGAAGGCGCACTTGAGAATGCCTTCGCCGGCAAGCCGGCTCCTACATTAAGGCTGGGCGCCAGGTCTCAAGGCTGCCAAACGCTCTTCTCCCCACTCAATTTCCTGTCCAGAAAACACGCCGCGCTGATCAACGCCAAGTGCGTCAGCGCCTGCGGGGTGTTACCCATGTGCCGCGCGTGGCTGTCGAATTCTTCGGCGTACAGCCCCAGCGGGTTGGCGTACCTGAGCAGTTGTTCGAACTCCAGGTGAGCCTTTTCCACCCGGCCGGCGCGGGCCAGGCATTCGACGTACCAGAAGGAGCATGCGGCGAATGCGCCTTCGGTGCCGGGCAGGCCGTCGATGTGGTTATCGTCATTGTGGTAGCGGTAGACCATGCCGTCGCGCACCAGGTTTTTCTCGATGGCGTCGAGGGTCGCGAGCCAGCGCGGGTCCTTGGCGCTGACGAAACGCACCAGCGGCATCAGCAGCATCGAACCGTCGAGGCCGGTGCCGCCGATGTGCTGCACGAAGTGCCCGCGTTCTTCATTCCAGAAGTTGTCCCAGATGTCCGAGTAGATGGCCTGGCGCGTCTGGTCCCAGCGGGCGAAGGGTGCGGGCAACGAGCGTTTCGAGGCGAGACGGATCGCCCGGTCCAGGGCGACCCAGCACATCAGTCGCGAGTGCAGGAAGTGGTGCTGTTCGCCGCGCATTTCCCAGATCCCGACGTCCTCCTGCTGCCAGGTTTCGCAAACCTGGTCGACCACTTTCACGGTGTGCTTCCAGCCCTCGTGGGAAATCGCTTCGCCGTATTTGTTGACCAGGTAAACCGCGTCCATCAGCTCGCCGAAAATGTCGAGCTGGACCTGGGCGTAGGCCAGGTTGCCGATGCGCACCGGCGTCGCGCCGCCGTGCCCGGACAGGTGCGTGAGTTCGACTTCCGGCAGTTCCTGGCGGCCGTCGATGCCATACAGGATATTGAGTTTCATCGGTTTGCCTCGGCAATCGCTGACCCGTCCACGCAACCAGCGCATATACGCGTTGGCTTCTTCGGTGAAACCCAGGCGCATGAAGGCGTAGACGGTGAACGAGGCGTCGCGGATCCAGGTGTAGCGGTAATCCCAGTTACGCTCGCCGCCAGTGACTTCCGGCAGGCCAAAGGTCGCTGCGGCGAGGATCGCGCCGTGTTTGCGCGAAGTCAGCAGCTTCATCGCCAGGGCCGAGCGGTTGACCACTTCCCGCCAGCGGCCGCGATAGTTGGACTGGCCGATCCAGTCACGCCAGAACTTCAGGGTGCGCTCCAGGCACAGCGTGGCGCCTCCTTCCTTGAAGCGCGGATCGTCGATGGCGCCCAGCAGGAACTCGGCACTCTGGTCCTGTTTGAGGGTGAATTCGGCAACCGCTGCCTGGTCTTCGATGTGCAAAACCTGATCCGTCGCCAGGCGCAGGGATGGCTGGTCGGCGGCTTCGAAGATCACGTCCCGTTGATCCAGGCGGGCGAGGGTGCGGGCACGCGCGTAGTCATGGCGCACGGCGCAGCGCAGGTGAAACGTCGCTTGGCCGCTGACTACCCGAACTCGGCGCATCAGCACGGGCAGGTTGTCTTCGGTGTCCCCAATGGGCAGCAGGTCGGTGATTTCCACCACGGCGCGATCACTGAGCCAGCGGGTTTGCAGCACGTTGGTATCGGGCAGGTAGATTTGCTCGCGGCGAGCGTCCGGCAAGTCCGGGGATAGCTGGAAAATCCCGGCCTCGGGCGTGTCCAGCAGCGAACAGAAGATCGACGGGCTGTCGAATTCCGGCCAGCAGAAAAAATCCACGCTGCCTTTGTCGTTGACCAGCGCGGCGCTGCGCATGTCGCCGATGATGCCGTGGGCGTCGATGGGGCTTTGGTGTTCGTGATCGGGCATTGGGGCTCCGAGAGCTGAGGGCCTAACTAAATAGCTGACTGGTTTTCGCGGGCGGGAGTTCATTTTGCGCTGACTGCTCTGGCCCCATCGCCAGCCTGCTGGCGATGGGGCCTTCACATTCAAGCAACAATTGGCTGCTTTCCCCTCAACCAGCGTTTATGGCAATTTGCAGGCCCTTGTCGAGACCACACGCCCATGGCAAACCCCTACCGCGAGCTGTTCAATGCCCCTGGCAGCGGCGCCTTCGTGCTGGCCGGAATGATCGCGCGCATGCCGATTTCCATGACCGGCATCGGCCTGATCACCATGCTCTCGCAGTTGCAGGGGGGGTACGGTTTGGCCGGTGCCGTGGCGGCGACGTTCGCGCTGGCCACAGCGTTTTGTGCACCGCAGGTGTCGCGGCTGGTGGACCGTTTTGGTCAGCGCCGGATCTTGCCGGTGTCGGCGCTGGTCGGGGGCGGGGCACTGTTGATGGTGCTGCTCTGTACCCGTCTGCAGGCACCCCAGTGGACGTTGTTCGTGTTCGCCGCGATCGCCGGCTGCATGCCGAGCATGTCGGCGATGGTCCGGGCGCGCTGGACCGAGCTCTATCGCGGCCAACCGCAGTTGCAAACCGCCTATGCCCTGGAGTCGGTGCTGGATGAAGTCTGCTTCATCGTCGGGCCACCCTTGTCGGTGGGGTTATGCGTGGTGGCGTTCCCCGAGGCTGGGCCGTTGGCGGCGTTGCTGATGCTGGCGATCGGGGTCACGGCGTTCGTATTGCAACGCAGCACCGAGCCGCCGGTGCATGCCCATGAAGAACATCACGCTGCATCGATCATCCGCTCCCTGGACATCCAGTTGCTGATGCTGTTGATGGTCGCCATGGGCACCATCGTCGGGGTGGTGGACGTGGTCAGCGTGGCCTTCGCCCAGCAGCAGGGCCAACCGGCCGCGGCGAGTATCGTGTTGTCGGTGTATGCGATCGGCTCATGCCTGGCCGGATTGGCATTCGGTGCGTTGCGTTCGAAAGTGCCGCTGCCGCGCCTGTTTCTCTACGGCGGGGTGGCAACGGCGGTGACGACCTTGCCGTTGCTGCTGGCGATGAACATTCTCGGCTTATCCCTGGCGGTGTTCGTCGCCGGACTGTTTTTTGCCCCGACCCTGATTGTCGCCATGGCCCTGGTGGAACAGATCGTTCCACCGGCCAAACTCACCGAAGGCCTGACCTGGCTGGTGACCGGGCTGAGCATCGGCGTGGCGATCGGCGCGGCGGGGTCGGGGTGGCTGGTGGATGCGTTCGGGGCGAGGAGCGGGTTCTGGCTGGCGATCGTGGCGGGGGGCGTCGTCCTCGGTTCCGCGATCCAAAGCTATCGCCATCTGAAATGATCTTTCAACTGTGGGAGCGGGCTTGCTCGCGAAGGAGTGGCAGACACAGTGATGTCGCCTGACACACCTTCGCGAGCAAACTCGCTCCTACAGGGATACTCATCCGGCTAATTCTTTTCGGCGCTCATTCGTTCTCTTTACAGACAACATTTCGAGGTAAGCCCGGTGACCCCGCTGACATTGCTGTGCCTGCCTTATTCCGGCGCGAGCGCCATGGTCTACAGCCGCTGGCGGCGCAAGCTGCCGGAGTGGATCAAGCTGCAACCGGTGGAACTGCCGGGGCGGGGTGCTCGCTTCGGCGAACCACTGCATACCGACATGCGTCGCCTGGCGCTGCAACTCGCACAGGAACAAAAAACCACGCTCAAGGCGCCGTATGCCCTATTCGGCCATAGTCTGGGCGCACTGCTCGCTTGTGAAATGGCCCACGCCTTGCGTGCACTTGGTTGCCCGGAACCGGTGGCGTTGTTTGCTTCTGGCACGGCCGCGCCAACCCTGCGTGAGGATTACGACCGGGGTTTTGCCGAACCCAAATCCGATGCCGAGCTGATCGAACAACTGCGCAGTCTCAATGGCACCCGCGAAGAAGTCCTGGCCAATGAAGAGCTGATGAGCCTGACACTGCCGATCCTGCGCGCCGACTTCCAGTTGTGCGGGCGCTTCGAGCCAGTGCAGCGCCCCTTGCTCAAGTGCCCGGTGCACGTGTTCGGCGGCAAGGCCGACCGCGCCACCACCGAACAATTGATCGGCTGGCGCAAGGAAACCCACGGCAGCTTTTCCGTGGACATGTTGGCGGGCGGGCATTTTTTCATTCATGAGCATGAGGCCAAGGTGCTCAAGGTGATCAAGGATCAGCTTGAAGTTCACCATCGGCGGCACGCGATGGCCGCTGTGGTTTAACCCAATCTCAAACATCACCCACCCCCCTGTGGGAGCGGGCTTGCCCGCCAATATGGTGTGTCATTCAACAATGATGTTGGCTGAACCACCGCTTTCGCGAGCAAGCCCGCTCCCACATTCGACTTGCAGCGCCTCTAACTCCTCGGTTACCTCCATCCTGATAGTTATTCTCATTCGCTAATTTTTCCCGCCTGCATTCGTTTTATAGGGACGACGCGCCTTTGTGCTTCCTGCCTACTGATCCGGATGCTGAGAAATGAATGCTGAAGACTCCTTGAAACTTGCTCGCCGGTTTATCGGGTTGCCCCTGGAAAAGCGCCAGCTGTTCCTTGCGGCCTTGCACAAGGAGGGCGTGGATTTCGCCCGGTTTCCGATTCCTGCCGGAGTAGAGGCCGAGGATCGCCAGGCGCTGTCGTGCGCCCAGCAACGCATGTGGTTTCTCTGGCGGCTGGACCCGCAAAGCGGCGCCTACAACTTGCCGGGTGCGGTGCGCCTGAGCGGTCGTCTGAACCTGGCGGCGCTGGAACAGGCATTCGCCAGCCTGGTGGCGCGCCATGAAACCTTGCGCACGCTGTTCGCCCCCCAGGCCGACGATAGCCTGCTGCAAGTGCCAGCCACGGCGCCGCTGGTGATCGCCCAGGACGACTTCAGCGCCTTGCCAGCCAGCGAGCGCGAGAAGGCCGTGGCCGAGGCCGCCGCGCAGCAATCGGTGCTGCCATTCGACCTGGGCACTGGCCCGCTGCTGCGCGTCACAGTGCTCAAGCTGGCCGAACAGGAACACGTCCTGCTGCTGACCCTGCACCACATCGTGTCCGACGGCTGGTCGATGAACGTGCTGATCGACGAGTTCGTCCGCTGCTATGACGCCTTCGATGTCGGCAAACAACCACAACTGGCACCCTTGCCGATCCAGTACAGCGACTACGCCCTGTGGCAACGCCGCTGGCTGGAGGCTGGCGAGCAGGCGCGCCAACTCGACTATTGGCAAGCGCAGCTGGGCGACGAGCATCCGGTGCTGGAACTGCCCCTCGATCACCCGCGCCCGGCGATGCCGAGCTATCGCGGCACCCGCTACGAATTCGCCGTCGACGGGCAACTGGCCGAACAACTGCGGGCCACCGCGCAGAAGCACAACATCACTTTGTTCATGCTGCTGCTTGGCGCCTTTAACGTGCTGCTGCACCGCTACACCGGGCAGACCGACCTGCGAGTCGGCGTGCCGATCGCCAACCGCAACCGCGCCGAAATCGAAGGGCTGATCGGTTTCTTCGTCAACACCCAGGTGCTGCGCACGCAACTGGACGGGCAAACCCGGGTCGACGAACTGCTGCGGCGCATCAAGGAAACCGCGCTGGGCGCCCAGGCTCACCAGGACCTGCCATTCGAGCGCCTGGTCGAAGCGCTGAAACTGGAACGCAGCCTCAGCCACACGCCGCTGTTCCAGGTGATGTACAACCATCAGCCGCAGGTCGCGGATATCTCCACGGTGACCACGGCGTCCGGCCTGGCACTGGGCATGATCGAGTGGCAAGGGCGTACCACGCAGTTCGACCTGACCCTCGACACCTACGAGAAAGGCGGCAAGCTGCACGCCGCGCTGACCTACGCCAACGACCTGTTCGACGCCGCGACCATTGCGCGCATGGCGCAACACTGGACGCGCTTGCTGCAAGGCATGGTCAGCGATTCGCAACAGTGCATCAGTGATTTGCCTCTGCTGGAGCAGGCCGAATACCAGCGCATCGTCCACGACTGGAACCGCGCTGATGAAAGCTTTGCGCAGGATCTGTGCATTCATCAGCTGATCAGCCAGCAAGTGGCTGCAAGTCCTGATGAATTGGCCGTGACCTTTGCGGACAAGCAACTGACCTACAACCAACTCGACCAGCAAGCCAATCGCCTGGCCCACAAGCTGATCGAACTCGGCATCGGCCCGGAAGTGCGGGTCGGCGTGGCCATGCAGCGTTCCGAGCAACTGCTGGTCGCCTTGCTCGCGGTGCTCAAGGCTGGTGGCGCCTACGTGCCGCTGGATCCGGATTATCCGGCCGAGCGGGTCGCCTACATGCTCGAAGACAGCCGCGCGCGGGTGCTGGTCACGCAGCGGGCCGTCGCCGAATCGTTGAGCGTGAGCGCAGACACTCAAGTCCTGCTGATGGACGAGATCCAGTCGCTAGCCGCCTACCCGCAAAGCGCCCCGGTCACCCGCGTCACCCCGGACAACCTGGCCTACGTGATCTACACCTCCGGCTCCACCGGAAAACCCAAGGGCGTGGCGATTGCCCATCGCAACGTCCTGGCGCTGATCGACTGGTCCGGATCGGTGTACTGCCGCGACGACATCCAGGGCGTGCTGGCCTCGACGTCGGTGTGTTTCGACCTGTCGGTCTGGGAGCTGTTCGTCACCCTGGCCAACGGTGGGTCGCTGATCATCGCCCGCAACGCCCTGGAATTGCCGCACCTGCCGGCCCGGGATCACGTGCGCCTGATCAACACCGTGCCGTCGGCGATCAACGCGCTGCAACGCGACGGGCAGATCCCGCCGAGCGTGCGCATCATCAACCTGGCCGGTGAGCCGTTGAAGCAGAGCCTGGTGGAGGCGCTGTATCAACAGCCGACCGTCGAGCATGTCTACGATCTGTACGGCCCGTCGGAAGACACCACCTATTCCACCTGGACCCGTCGCGAAGCCGGTGGCTGCGCCAGCATCGGCCGCCCGCTCAAGCACACCGCCAGTTATCTGCTCGACGCCGACCTGCAACCGGTGCCCCAGGGCGTGTCCGCCGAGCTGTACCTGAGTGGCGCGGGCATCACCCGTGGTTACCTCGCACGGCCGGGCCTGACCGCAGAAAAGTATGTCCCCAACCCGTTTTCCAGCACCGGCGAACGCCTGTACCGCACCGGCGACCTGACCCGCTATCAGGCCGAGGGCACCCTGCAATACGTCGGCCGTGTCGACCATCAGGTCAAGGTCCGTGGCTTCCGTATCGAGCTGGGGGAAATCGAAGCGCGGCTGTTGCAGCAGGAGGCGGTGCGCGAACTCGCGGTGCTGGCCCAGGACGGCGCCAGCGGTCAGCACCTGGTGGCCTACATCGTGCCCAACGATTCGGCAGTGCTCGGCGACAGCGATGGGCAAGCGACCCTGCGTGAATCCCTGAAAGCCGCACTGCGCCAGCACCTGCCGGACTACATGGTCCCGGCGTTCCTGCTGTTCCTCGGGCAACTGCCGTTGACCCCCAACGGCAAGCTCGACCGCAAGGCGTTGCCAGCGGTGGACGGCAGCCAGCAGCAACGCGAACACGTCGCGCCACGCAGTGCCCTGGAAAAGCTCCTCGCCGCGATCTGGCAGGACGTGTTGGCCATCGACAACGTCGGCCTGGAAGACAATTTCTTCGAACTGGGCGGCGACTCCATCGTCTCGATGCAAGTGGTCAGCCGCGCGCGCCAGGCCGGCATCCTGCTCAGCCCCAAGGATCTATTCCAGCACCAGACCATCCGCAGCCTCGCCCAAGCGGCACGCACTGGTGAGCAATCGCAGGTCGATCAAGGCCCGGCGGGTGGCGCCGTGGCGCTGGCGCCGGTGCAACAATGGTTCTTCGAACAAGACATCCCCGAGCGCCAGCATTGGAACCAGTCGCTGTTGCTGATTGCGCGCGAGCCGTTGAACGTCGAGGTGCTGGATCGCGCCCTGGAACAATTGCTCACCCAACACGACAGCCTGCGCCTGCGTTATGCACAGGTAGAAAGCGGGTGGCAGCAAACCTACTCAGCCCCGACCGCGGAGTCAGTGCTGTGGCAACGTCAGGCGCAATCGGTCGAGCAGCTCAACGCCCTGTGCGACGAAGCCCAGCGCAGTCTCGACCTGCAAAATGGCCCCTTGCTGCGCGCGCTGTGGGTGGCGATGGCTGATGGCTCTGAACGTTTGCTGCTGGTGATCCACCACCTGGCGGTGGACGGCGTGTCCTGGCGCGTGCTGCTCGAAGACCTGCAGCACTTCTACAACGGCGGTGCCGCACCGGCGAAAACCAGCAGCTATCAGCGCTGGGTCGCGCGCTTGCAGGATCATCTGCCAGCCTTCGAACACAGCCGCGGCCACTGGCACGCCCAACTGCAACACGCACCAAAAGACCTGCCCTGCGAGCGCCCGGACGGCGCCCTGGAAAACCGCTTCGAGCACAAACTCGAACTCAAGTTCGACACCGAGCAAACCCGCAAGCTGCTGCAACAGGCCCCGGCGGCTTACCGCACCCAGGTCAACGACCTGCTGCTGACCACGCTGGCCCGCACCGTTTGCCGCTGGAGCGGGCAGGGCAGCACGCTGATCCAGCTCGAAGGCCATGGCCGCGAAGACCTGTTCGACGACGTCGACCTGACCCGCAGCGTCGGCTGGTTCACCAGCCTGTTCCCGGTCAACCTGACACCCGCCTTTGAGCTCGGCGCATCGATCAAATCCATCAAGGAGCAATTGCGCAACGTCTCGGACAAAGGCCTGGGCTACGGCGCTCTGCGCTACCTCGGTACGCCTGAAGTACGCGCCGAACTGGCGGCACTGGCGCAACCGCGTATCACCTTCAATTACCTGGGGCAGTTCGACCGGCAGTTCGATGAAGGCGCGTTGTTCACCCCGTCCACCGAAGGCAACGGCATCGCCCAGGACCCGACGGCACCCCTGGGCAACTGGCTGGTGGTCGAAGGCCGGGTCTATGGCGGTGAGCTGTCCCTGAGCTGGGGCTTCAGCCGCGAGATGTTCGACACCGCGACCATCCAGCGGCTGGCTGACGATTACGCGCTGCAGCTCAACGCCTTGATCGAGCACTGCTGCACGCTGCCGGCACCGCAGGCCACACCTTCGGACTTCCCGTTGGCGCGGATCGATCAGGCGCAGCTCGATGCATTGCCGATGAATGTCGCGGCCCTCGAAGACCTCTACCCGCTGTCGCCGATGCAGCAGGGCATGCTCTTTCACACCCTGTACGAGCCGCAGGTCGGCGCCTACATCAGCCAGCTGCGCCTGGACATCGGCGGCCTGGACAGCGAGCGCTTCGCTCGCTCCTGGCAGGCGGCGCTCGAGCGTCACGACATCCTGCGCAGCAGCTTCCACTGGCAAGGCCTGGACGTTGCACATCAGGCGATAACCCGTCAGGTGACGTTGCCGCTGCAAGTGCTGGAAGCAACCGATACCGACGCCCTGGCCGATGCCGAACGTGCGCAAGGTTTCGAGCTGGGCACGGCACCGCTGTTTCGCTTGAAACTGGTGCGTATCGGCACGGACGCCTGGCACCTGATCTACACCAGCCACCATATCCTGATGGACGGCTGGAGCAACGCGCAGTTGCTCGCCGAAGTCATCCAGCGCTACGCCGCCGGGCAATCGCTGCCGGCGCCAATGGGGCAGTACCGCGATTACCTGGGCTGGTTGCAGCAGCAATCGACCGTCGCTGGCGAGCAGTTCTGGAAGGCTGCCCTGGCACCACTTGAAGCACCGACGCTGCTGGCCGAAGCCTTGCGTCCACCGGTCGGCGGCGAGGGCAGCGGGGAGCATCGCGTAGCCCTCGACAGCTGTGCGACCCAGCGCCTGGCCGAGTTCGCCCGGCAGCAGAAAGTCACCCTCAACACCGTGCTGCAAGCGGCGTGGAGCCTGTTGCTGCAGCGCTACACCGGCCAGGATTGCGTGGTGTTCGGCGCCACAGTGGCCGGGCGTTCGGCACCGTTGCCGGGCATCGAAGAGCAACTCGGGCTGTTCATCAACACGCTGCCGCTGGTGTGCGCGATGGCACCGGAGCAGAGCGTCAGCCAGTGGCTCGGCGAGTTGCAAGGCCTGAACCTAGCCATGCGCGAGTTCGAGCATGTGCCGCTGTACGACATTCAGGGCTGGGCGGGGCAGCAGGGCTCGGCGCTGTTCGACAGTTTGCTGGTGTTCGAAAACTTCCCGGTCGCCCAAGCGCTGAAGCAGGGCGCACCGGCAGGGTTGTCGTTCGGCAATTTGCATAACCACGAACGCACCCATTATCCGCTGACCCTGGGCATCGAAATGGGCGAAGCCCTGAGCCTGGATTTCAGCTACGACGCGGCGCGTTTCAGCGCCACTCAAGTCGCCCAACTGTCGGCCAATTTGCAACACCTGCTGACGCAATTGGTGGCCTCGCCGGACGCGGCGCTGGGTGCGCTGGAACTGCTCGATGCCGACGGCAAAAGCGCGGTACTCGCCATCAGTCAACCGACGGCGGTCGAGTTATCCACAACGCTGCTGGTCCACGAACAGATCGCCCTCCAGGCCGCCGCTGCCCCTGATTCACTGGCGTTGCAGGCCGACGGCCAGACCCTCAGCTACAGCCAGCTCAATGCCCAGGCCAACCGCCTGGCTCATCGCCTGATTGACAACGGCGCCGGTCTCGGCAAGCGTGTCGGCCTGGCGTTGCGTCGCGGTCCGCAGTTGATCGTCAGCTTGCTGGCGGTGCTGAAAAGCGGCGCGGCCTATGTGCCGCTGGACCCCAAACTCCCGAGCGAGCGCCTGGCGTACATGGTTGAGGACAGCCGTCTCGACCTGCTGCTGTGCGAGACCGGTCTGCTGGAAGACCTGGCGTTGCCGGTGGGGCTGGCACGCCTGTGCTTCGATGACAGCGCCAGTTATCCACATGGCAATCCGCAGAACTGCGCGATCGCCGCAGACCTGGCCTACATCATCTACACCTCCGGCTCCACCGGCCAACCCAAAGGCGTGGCCATCGCCCACGACGCATTACGCGAGTTCTGCCAAACCGCTGCCTATTACTCGAGGTTGACGAAAGCGGACCGCGTACTGCAATTCGCCACCTTCAGCTTCGACGGTTTCGTCGAGCAGTGCTTCCCGGCGCTGTGCGTCGGCGCGGCGTTGATCATGCGCGGCGATGAGCTGTGGGACGCTGGCCGACTGGCCAGCGAAATCGTCGATCAGGGCGTAACCCTGGCCGACCTGCCCGCCGCCTACTGGTTCCTGCTGGCCGGTGAATGTGCCAGCGGTGCGGTGCGCACCCTCGGCGCCTTGCGCCAGATGCACGTCGGCGGCGAAGCGATGTCGGTGGAAGGCCTGCGCCTGTGGCACCAGGCCGGTCTTGGCCACGTGCGCCTGCTCAATACCTACGGGCCGACCGAAGCGACGGTGGTGTCCAGCGTGCATGAGTGCCGCCTGGACGATGCCAGTGATGCATTCGGCATCCCGATCGGTCGCGCCATCGCCGGTCGAGCGCTCTATGTGCTGGACGCGGCCGGACAGTTGCTGCCGGCCGATGGCGTCGGCGAGTTATGCATCGGCGCGCCGGCCTGCCTGGCGCAAAGTTATTTCGACCGTCCGGCGTTGACTGCCGAACGTTTCCTGCCGGACCCGTTTGCCCGTAAGCCGGGCGCGCGCCTGTACCGCAGCGGCGACCTGGCGCGCTACAACGCCAGGGGCGATCTGGAATACGTCGGGCGTATCGACCATCAGGTGAAAATTCGCGGTTTGCGCATCGAGATGGGCGAGATCGAGGCGTGTCTGCAAGCCCGGGAAGAAGTGCGTGAAGCCGCCGTCATTGCCCAGGACGGCACGCAATTGGTGGCCTACGTCGTGGCCAGTGCTCCGGTGGTTTCCCAGGTCGAGTACCTGCAGGGGCTCAAGACTGTCCTGCAACAGTCGCTGCCGGAATACATGGTGCCCAGCCACATGGTCCTGCTGGACAAATTGCCGCTCAACAACAACGGCAAGCTCGACCGCAAGGCCTTGCCACGTGCTGAATTCGGCGCTGCACAACGGGCCTTCGTTGCCCCGGCCGCAGGCCTGCAAATGCAACTGGCGCAGATCTGGCGGGACGTGTTGCAGGTCGAACAGGTGGGCCGCGACGACAACTTCTTCGAGCTGGGCGGCCATTCGTTGCTGGTGCTGCAAGTGATCTCGCGGGTGCGCCAGCAACTGAACCTCGAACTGTCGGTGAGCAGCCTGTTTTCCGCCACGAACCTGGCGTCGTTCGCCGAGCGCGCGGCACTTGCCGACACCAGCGCCCAGCCACAACTGCAACGTGCTGCGAATGACCAACCACGGATACTGTCCTACGCCCAACAGCGCCAGTGGATTCTCTGGCAACTGGAGCCACAGGGCAGCGCCTACAACATTCCGGCGGCCCTGCGCCTCAGGGGCGTGCTGAACCGCCAGGCCCTGCGCCAGGCCTTCCTGCAATTGCAGGCCCGTCACCAGACCCTGCGCACCACCTTCGAACAGGACGGCCAGCAGGCGCGAGCGTTGCTGCACACGGAACTGGCGTTGCAACTGAGTGAACGGCAGCTGGACGAGTCGTCGGTCGACGCCGCCGTGGCCGAAGAAATCGCCCGCCCGTTCGACCTGCGCAACGGTCCGCTGTGGCGCGCGTTGCTGTTGCAGGTCGGCGCCGAGGAGCATGTGCTGGTGCTCACCGTGCACCACATCGCTGCCGACGGCTGGTCGATGCAGGTCATGGTCGACGAGTTCAGCGCCTTGTATCAGGCGGCTGTGCAAGGGCGTGCGGCCAGCCTGGCGAGTCTGCCGGTGCACTACAGCGACTATGCCCGCTGGCAGCGCGACTGGCTGGAGGCCGGCGAGGGCGCGCGGCAACTGGCGTGGTGGCGCGAGCAGCTGGATGGCAGCCAGGCGCCACTGGAATTGCCGAGCGAACTGACGCGCCCGGCCCGGCGCAGTGAGCGCGGCGCCAGCCTGACGCTGAACGTTGATCGCCCACTGCTGGCCGGTTTGCGCGAGCGAGCGCAGCAACAGCACGTGACGCTGTTCATGCTGTTGCTGGCCAGTTTCCAGACCTTGCTGCACCGCCAGAGCGGGCAGTCGGGCATCAGCGTCGGCGTGCCGAGTGCCGGCCGTTCGCGCCTGGAAACCGAAGGCCTGATCGGCTTCTTCATCAATACCCAGGTGCTGCGTGCCGAGATCGACGGGCAGCAACCGTTCAGCACCTTGCTGCAACAGGTCAAGCAGCTCGCACTGGATGCCCAGGCGCATCAGGACGTGCCGTTCGAGCAACTGGTGGAGGCCCTGCAGCCGGATCGCAGCCTCAATCACAGCCCCTTGTTCCAGGTGCTCTACAACCACCAGCAACAAATGGGCGCGAGTGTCGAGCGCGAGGTCGCCGGCCTGCTGGTCGAGCGCCTGCACTGGCAGCAACACAGCGCGCAATTCGACCTGGTGCTCGATACCCAGGAGCAGGGCGACACACTCACCGCCAGCCTGAGCTACGCCACCGACCTGTACGACGCGGCCTCGATGCAGCGCTTCGGCGAGCAGTGGCTGAACCTGTTGCGCGCGGTGGTTGCCGATCCGCAGCAGCGCGTCGCTGAACTGCCGTTGCTGCAAGCGCCGCATTACGACGGCTTGATCCAGCACTGGAACCCGGCGTTCGAAGCGCAAGCGCCATCGCCAACCTTGCATCAGCTGTTCGAAGCCCAGGCTGCGCAACGCCCGGACGCTATCGCATTGTCCTGCGAAGGCGAACAACTCACCTATGCCGCACTCAACGCCCAGGCCAACCGCCTGGCGCGCCACCTGCGTGAGCAGGGCGTTGGTCCGGAAGTGCGGGTGGGTATCGCCACCGAGCGGGCGATGCCGCTGGTGGTCGGCTTGCTGGCGATTCTCAAGGCCGGTGGCGCCTACGTGCCGCTCGATCCGCAATACCCGGCCGAGCGCCTGAGCTACATGATCGAAGACAGCGGCATCACGTTGTTGTTGACCCAGGCTCACCTGATCGATGGCTTGCCCGCCCGGGAAGGCGTGCAGGTCCTCGACCTGGCGGCGCTGCAACTGGACGCCTGCAGCGCCGACAACCTGGCGCCGTTGGCGATACCGGACAATCTCGCCTACGTGATCTACACCTCCGGCTCCACCGGCCGGCCAAAGGGCGCCTTGCTCAGCCATGGCAACGTCGGGCGCCTGCTTACGGCCACCGCGGCCGAATTCAGTTTCGGCGCCGACGATGTCTGGACCCTGTTCCACTCCTATGCCTTCGATTTCTCGGTGTGGGAGCTGTTCGGTTCACTGTGCACCGGTGGGCGCCTGGTGATCGTGCCGTATTACATCAGCCGCGAGCCCCAGGCGTTCCACCGCCTGCTCTGCGATGAAGGGGTGACGGTGTTGAACCAAACCCCATCGGCCTTCCGCCAGTTGTTGCCGATCGCCTGCGCCAGCCCACGCCAAATGGCGTTGCGCCAGGTGATTTTCGGCGGCGAAGCCCTGGAAGTGGCCAGCCTGCGTCCCTGGTTCGAACGCTTCGGCGACCGGCAGCCGACCCTGGTGAACATGTACGGCATCACCGAAACCACGGTGCACGTGACCTACCGCGCGATCCGCCTGGCCGACCTCGACGGCAAGGCCCAGAGCCCGATCGGCCTGCCGATCCGCGACCTGCGCTGGTACCTGCTCGACAGCCAATTGCAACCGGTGCCGGTGGGCGTGGCGGGGGAGTTGTACATCGCCGGCGCCGGCCTGGCGCGCGGTTACCACGGGCGTTTCGGCCTCACCGCCGAGCGTTTTGTGCCGAGCCCGTTCGATGCGGCCCAGCGCCTGTATCGCAGCGGCGACCTGGCGCGCCAGCGCGCCGACGGCAGCATCGACTACCTGGGGCGCATCGACCAGCAAGTGAAGATCCGTGGCTTCCGCATCGAACTGGGCGAGATCGAAGCCGCGCTGCTGGCGCAACCGGGCGTGCGCCAGGCGGTGTTGAGCGTGCAGGCCACTGACGCAGGACCACAGCTGTGCGCCTATGTCGTCGCCGACCAAACCCCGCACGACCCCATCGCCTGGCGCGACCACCTGCGCGCCGCGCTCAAGGTCGACCTGCCGGACTACATGGTGCCCAGCCACTGGCTGTTGCTTGATGCCTTGCCGCTGACCAGCAACGGCAAGCTCGATCGCAAGGCCTTGCCGCTGCCGGCTGCCGAGCACTGGCAGCGAACTTTCGAGGCCCCCGAGGGCAAGCTCGAACGGCAACTGGCGGTGATCTGGGCCGAGGTGCTGGGCGTGGCGCAGATCGGCCGGCGCGACAACTTCTTTGAATTGGGCGGGCATTCGCTGCTCGCCGCCCAGGCCAGTGCCCGTGTGGAACTGGAGCTGGGCATCGAGCTGCCGCTGCGCGCGCTGTTCGAAAGCAACGACCTTCAGGCTTATGCCGCCAACGCAGGGCAACAAGCCCCGACTGACAACGATGCCCGTCTGGATGCGCTTGAGTCGCTGCTGGACGAGATGGAGATCAACTGATGGAACACAGCACCGCCTCGCGTATCGCCACCCGCTTCGCTGGCCTGCCGGCCGACAAGCGCCGCGAGTTTCTGACAAAGATGCAGGAGCAGGGCGTGAGCTTCGGCCAACTGCCGATCCCGTCCACCGCCGGGCTACAAGCGAGCTTCGAACTGTCCTATGCGCAGCAGCGCCAGTGGTTCCTCTGGCAGCTCGACCCGCAGGGCAGCGCCTACAACATTCCCGCGGCCTTGCGTTTACAGGGGCCGCTGAATGTCGCGGCGTTGCAGCAGAGTTTCGATGTCTTGCTGGAGCGGCATCAGAGCCTGCGCAGCCGATTTGTCGAGAATGACGGCCAGGTACTGCAGACCTTGGCCACGTTCACCACGCTCCCCATCGAGCAGCACGACCTGCGCGGCGAGCCCGAGGCCCAGCGCTTCGCATCAGCAATGAAAAAGGTCGAGCAGGAAATCGCCCGCCCGTTCGATCTGCAACAGGGCCCGCTTCTGCGCGTCAACCTGTTGCAGCTGGATGCCGAGGACCATGTGCTGGTGCTGACCCTGCACCACATCGTCACCGATGGTTGGTCGATGGGCGTATTGGTGGAGGAGTTTTCCCAGCTGTATGCCGCCCATTGCCTGGGCCGCAGCGCGCAGCTGCAAGCGCTGCCGATCGAGTATTCGGACTACGCTGCATGGCAGCGACGCTGGATGGAAGCCGGCGAGCTTGAGCGTCAACTCGATTGGTGGCGTGGCAAGCTCGGCAGCGAGCAGCCGCTGCTGGAATTGCCGACCGATCGCCCGCGTCCTGCACAACCGAGCCAGCGCGGTGCGCGTCTGGATTTCGCCCTGGATGCGGATTTGGCCAGCGGTTTGATGAGTCTGGCCAAACAGCGCAGCGTCACCCCGTTCATGCTGTTGCTCGCCAGTTTCCAGGCCTTGCTCTATCGCTACAGCGGCCAGGCCGACCTGCGCATCGGCGTGCCGATCGGCAACCGCAATCGCGCCGAGACCCGTGGCCTGATCGGCTTCTTCGTCAACACCCAGGTGATGCGTGCCGAACTCGACGGGCGACTGCCGTTCACCGAGTTGCTCGACCAGACCCGCGCCTTTGCCCTGGATGCACAGGATTACCAGGACTTGCCGTTCGAACGCCTGGTGCAGGCCCTGCAAGGCGAACGCAGCCTGAGCCACAGCCCGTTGTTCCAGGTGATGTTCAACCACCAACAGGCCAAGCCCGCCGCCGTCAGCGGCTTACTCGCCGGCCTGCGGGTCGAGGCGTTGAACGCCACGGCGCACACCACGCAATTCGACCTGCAACTGGACACCCAGGAACAGGGCGACCAACTGTTCGCCAGCCTGACCTACGCCACCGACCTGTTCGACGCCGAGCGCATCGAGCACCTGGCCCGGCACTGGCGCAACCTGCTGGCCGGGGTACTGGCCAACCCGCAAACGCCGCTGGCCGAATTGCCGTTGCTGGAGGCCGACGAGCGCCTGCGCATCCTCGACGACCTCAACGACACTGCTCAGGCCTATCCGGGCGAAGTCTGTGTGCAGCGGCATTTCGAAGCACGGGTGCTGGACAATCCCCAGGCGACGGCGCTGGTGTTTCAGGGCCAGTCCTTGAGCTACGCCGAGCTGAACCTGCGCGCCAACCGCCTGGCCCACCACTTGCGCGCCCAGGGTGTCGGCCCGGAAGTGATCGTCGGCATCGCCTGCGACCGTTCGCTGGAAATGGTCGTCGGCCTGCTGGCGATCCTCAAGGCCGGCGCTGCCTACGTGCCGCTGGACCCGGAATACCCCCTCGATCGCCTGAGCTACATGATCGAAGACAGCGGCATCACACTGCTGCTGACCCAGGAGCATCTGCTGGCGCAATTGCCGACCCCGGACCACGTGCGCACCCTGTGCCTGCACGGCGATGCCGATTGGTTGAGCGAGTTGCCGGGCAGCGATCTGCCCAACCTGGCCGTGGCGGAAAACCTCGCGTACATGATCTACACCTCCGGTTCCACCGGCAAACCCAAGGGCGCCGGTAACCGCCACGTGGCGCTGCACAACCGTATCGAATGGATGCAGGCCGCCTATAACTTGCAGCCCACGGACCGTGTGCTGCAGAAAACCCCGTTCAGTTTCGACGTGTCGGTGTGGGAGTTTTTCTGGCCGCTGATGAAAGGCGCCACCCTGGTGATCGCCGCGCCCGGTGAGCATCGCGATCCGCAACGCCTGGCCGCGCTGATCGTCGAGCAGGCGATCACCACGCTGCATTTCGTGCCGTCGATGCTCGCGGCGTTCATCGCTGCCGACGAAGCCCTGGCCTGCACGACCCTGACTCGCATCATCTGCAGCGGCGAAGCGCTGCCGATGGAGCTGCAACGCCAGACCCTGCGGTGCCTGCCGCAAGCCAACCTGTACAACCTGTATGGCCCGACCGAAGCGGCCATCGACGTGACCCACTGGACCTGTGTGGAAGAGGGCCGCGACAGCGTGCCGATCGGCCGACCGATCGCCAACCTGCGTACCTTTATCCTCGACAGCGAACTGCAACCCCTGCCGCTGGGCGCGGTGGGTGAGTTGTACCTCGGTGGCGTCGGCCTGGCCCGCGGTTATCACCGTCGTGGCGCACTGACCGCCGAACGTTTTGTGGTCGACCCGTTCGGCAGCGGCGAGCGCTTGTACCGCACCGGTGACCTGGCGCGCTACCGCGCCGATGGTGCCATCGACTACTGCGGGCGGATCGACCACCAGGTGAAGATTCGCGGCCTGCGCATCGAACTGGGTGAGATCGAAGCGCGCCTGCAAGAACATGTCGACGTGCAGGAAGCCGTGGTGCTGGCCCTCGACGGCCCGAGTGGCAAACAACTGGTGGCCTACATCGTGCCCCAGGATCGCGGGTTGCTTGACGCTGATGCGGCCCGGCAAGGTGCCTGGCGCGAAACCCTGAAAAGCCATTTGCTCGGCAGCCTGCCGGACTACATGGTGCCGGCGCAGACCGTGCTGATCGAGCAGATGCCCCTGAGCCCCAACGGCAAACTCGAGCGCAAGCGCCTGCCGGCACCGACCACGCAGGTCAGCCAGCGCGCGTTCGAAGCGCCGTGCAGCGAACACGAGCGCGTGCTCGCGCAGATCTGGCAGGACGTGCTGGGGGTGGAGCAGGTCGGGCGTCAGGACAATTTCTTCGAACTGGGCGGTGACTCGATCATTTCCATCCAGGTGGTCAGCCGCGCCCGCCGTGCCGGCCTGAGCCTGCAGCCGCGCGACCTGTTCCAGCAGCAGACATTGCAAGCGCTGGCGGCGGTGGTGAAAGAACAGACCGCCCCCATGGCGCATCAAGGACCGGTGGACGGCGGGCAAATCCTCACGCCGATCCAGCGCTGGTTCTTCGAAGAACCGATCCCCCAGCGCGCCCACTGGAACCAGGCGATATTGCTGTCGCCGCGGGAAACCCTCGAACTGTCGCGCCTGCAAGGTGCCCTGCAACGTGTGCTCAAGCAGCACGATGCCCTGCGCTTGCGTTTCAGCCAGGTCGACGGCCAATGGTCGGCGCGCTATGTCGGCGCCGACAGTGCCGATGTCATCGACATGCTCTGGACCGCCCGCGTCGCCAGCGATGCGTCGCTCGAGTCGGTGTGCGATGAAGCCCAGCGCAGCCTCAGCCTGCCAGACGGGCCGCTGTTGCGCGTGGCGCTGATCGCCCAGGCCGATGGTTCCCAGCGCTTATTGTTGGTGATCCACCATTTGGCGGTGGACGGTGTTTCCTGGCGCGTGCTGCTGGAAGATTTGCAGGCTGCGTATCAAGGTGAAGAGCTGCCGCCGAAGACCAGCGCCTTCCAGGCCTGGGCGGAGAAACTCGATAGCTACGCACGCTCCAAAACCGCCACCGACGAACTCACCTGGTGGCAAGCGCAACTGGCCGGGGCCAGCGATTCGTTGCCAGCGGCCAACACGCAAGCAAGCCAGGCCGGGCATCTGCGCCAGGGCGTGAGTATTGGCCTGGACCGCGTGCAAACCGCCCAACTGCTGCAACAGGCCCCGGCGATCTACCGCACCCAGGTCAACGACCTGCTGCTCACCGCACTGGCCCGCACCCTCAGTCGCTGGACCGGCTACGAGTCAGCGCTGATCCAGCTCGAAGGCCATGGCCGCGAAGAGCTGTTCGACGACATCGACCTGACTCGCACCGTCGGCTGGTTCTCCAGCCTGTTCCCGGTGCGCCTGACGCCGACGGCCGACCTCGGTGGTTCGATCAAGGCGATCAAGCAGCAACTGCGCGAGATTCCCGGCAAAGGCCTGGGCTACGGTCTGTTGCGCTACATGAGCGATTCGGTGACGCAATCGACTCTGGCCGCATTACCCCAGGCGCGAGTGACTTTCAATTACCTCGGCCAGTTCGACCAGAGCTTTGCCGAGGACGCGCTGTTCACCCCGGCTGGCGAATCCAGCGGTGCTGCGCAATCGGCCGATGCGCCGTTGCCCAACTGGCTGTCGGTGGACGGTCAGGTGTATGGCGGCGAACTCAAACTCGACTGGACCTTCAGCCGCGAATGCTTCGACCTGCGCGACATCGAAGCCCTGGCGAACGATTTCCGTGCTGAACTGCTGGCCCTGATCGAGCATTGCCTGAGCCCTGGCGCGGGCGGCGTGACCCCGGCGGATTTCCCGTTGGCCCGACTGACCCAGGCGCAACTCGATGGCCTGCCAGTGCCGCCGGCGCAGATCGAAGACGTGTATCCGTTGTCGCCGATGCAGGCGGGTTTGTTATTCCACAGCCTGTACGAGTCGGATTGCGGCGCCTACGTGAACCAGCTCAGCGTCGAGGCTCGCGGTCTCGATGGCGAACGCCTGGGTTGTGCCTGGCAAGCGGTGCTCGACAGCCACGCGATCCTGCGCAGCAGCTTCCATTTCCCCGAAGGTTTCGAGGCGCCGGTGCAACTGGTGCATCGTCATCTGCAATTGCCACTGACCTGCCTCGACTGGCGCGGCCGCGATGATCAGGCCGAGGCGCTGGTGCAACTGATCGACAGCGAGCGCCTGCAACTGGATTCGACCCGGGCGCCGCTGATGCGCCTGACCCTGGTGCGCCTGGACGACGAGCGTCAGCAACTGATCTACACCCACCATCACCTGTTGCTCGATGGCTGGAGCAACTCGCTGCTGTTGAGCGAAGTGCTGCAGCGTTATGCGGGGCAAGCGGTCCAGGCGCCGACCGGGCGATTCGCCGACTACATCGGCTGGTTGCAACGCCAGGATGCGCAAACGGACGAACTGTTCTGGCGCGGGCAGTTGGCGAGCCTCGACAATCCGACGCTGTTGGCCCAGAGCCTCGCTAATGTCGACAGCAAGGCGGACGCAGGCTTTGCCGACCACCGCCAGACCTTCGACGTCGCCATCAGCCAGCGCTTCAGCGACTTTGCCCGTCAGCAGAAAGTGACCCTCAACACCCTGGTGCAAGGGGCCTGGGCGCTGCTGTTGCAACGCTACAGCGGCCAATGCAGCGTGGCGTTCGGCGCCACCGTGGCCGGTCGCCCGGTGGATCTGCCGGGGGCGGAAAGCCAGCTCGGCCTGTTCATCAACACCTTGCCAGTGATCAGCAGCCCGGACGCCCTCGAAAGCGTCGAGCAATGGCTGATGCGCTTGCAGACGCAAAACCTGGAACTGCGCGAGCACGAGTTCACCGCCCTGGGCGACATTCAGCGTTGGGCCGGGCGTGCCGGCGAGCCGCTGTTCGACAGCCTGCTGGTGTTCGAAAACTTCCCGGTGGCTGAAGCCTTGCAGCAAGGCGCACCGGCCGGGTTGAGCTTCTCGATCCCGCAGAACCACGAGCGCACCAACTTCCCGCTGACCCTGGCGGCCACCGCCGAAAATCAGCTGAGCCTGAACTGGAGCTACCAGTGCAGTCATTTCAGCCATGCGGCGATTGTGCGCATGAGTGAGCACCTGGCGGCATTGCTGGCGGCCATGGTGGCGGCGCCGCAGGCGGCCTTGAGTGAGCTGGACATGCTCACCGCGCCAGAACGCACCCAGCAATTGCTGACGTGGAACCCGCCGTTCACCGCGCAGGAAAACCCGCTGTGCGTGCATCAACTGATCGAGGCCCAGGCCGTTATCCGGCCAGACGCCACGGCGTTGATCTTCAACGACCTGGAATTGACTTTCGACCAGCTCAACCGCCGCGCCAACCGCCTGGCCCACCACTTGCGCGGGCGCGGTATCGGCCCGGAAGCGCGGGTCGGCCTGGCCATGCAACGTTCGCCAGAGATGATCATCGGCCTGCTGGCGATCCTCAAGGCCGGCGGCGCCTACGTGCCGCTGGACCCGGCCTACCCGGCGGAGCGCCTGCGTTACCTGATGGACGACAGCGGCATTTCCCTGCTGATCAGCCAGTCCTGGCTGCGGGAAAAACTGCCATTGCCCGAAGACCTGGCGGTGCTGGACATCGACCGCGAGCCGCTGGAATTCATGGCGGACAGCAACCCGGTCAACCTGACCTGCGGCGAAAACCTCGCCTACCTGATCTACACCTCGGGCTCCACCGGCCGGCCGAAAGGCGTCAGCGTGGCCCACGGTCCGTTGGCCATGCATTGCCTGTCGATTGGCGAGCTGTACGGCATGACCCCGGACGACCGCGAACTGCAATTCGCCTCGATCAGCTTCGACGGCGCCCACGAGCGCTGGCTGACGCCGCTGGTGTTCGGTTCGGCGGTGATGCCCCGCGACGACGAGTTGTGGAGCGTGGAGCGCACCTGTGCCGAAATCGAAAAGCACGGCATCACCATCGCCTGTTTCACCCCGAGTTACCTGGCGCAGATCGCCGATTACATGGGCGAAGCCGGGCGCAATCTGCCGATCCGTTCCTACACCCCGTGCGGTGAGGGGATGGCCAAGCATGCCTTCGACGAGGTGCAGCAAGTCCTGCAACCCAAGCGCCTGATCAACGGCTATGGCCCGACCGAAACGGTGATCACGCCGCTGATCTGGCTGGCTTATCCGGATACCGAATTCGACTCGGCGTTCATGCCGATCGGCCGCCCGGTGGGTAACCGCAGCGCCTACATCCTCGACGGCGGCCTGCAGCCGTTGCCGGTCGGCGTGGCGGGTGAGTTGTACCTGGGCGGCGAGGGCGTTGCCCGGGGTTATCACCAGCGTCCGGACCTCACCGCCGAGCGTTTCGTGCCGGACCCGTTCGTGCCGGGGGCGCGCCTGTACCGCAGTGGCGACCTGGCACGCTTCCGTGCCGACGGAGTGGTCGAATACCTCGGCCGTATCGACCAGCAAGTGAAGATTCGCGGCTTCCGCATCGAACTCGGCGAAATCGAAGCCTGCCTGATGGAACACGAAGGTGTGCGTGAAGCCTTCGTCATCGACCGCGAAGGCCCGGTGAGCCGTCAACTGGTCGGCTACGTGGTGCCGCGCGATCCGCTGGCCGACGAGCAGGGCCTGCATGAGGCACTGACCGCGCACCTGCGCAGCCGTCTGCCGGCGCACATGTTGCCGGCGCACCTGGTGTGCCTGGCGGCATTGCCGCTGACGCCGAACGGCAAGCTCGACCGACAGGGCCTGCCGGCACCCGAGGCCACTCGGCAGCATCAGGATCAGGTGGCCGCCGCGTCGCCGGCCGAAGCCCTGCTGGTGGAGATCTGGCAGGAGCTGCTGGGCCTGGAATCGGTGGGCGTGACTGAAAACTTCTTCGAACTGGGTGGTGACTCGATCATCTCGCTGCAGGCGGTGAGCCGTGCCGGGCAACGTGGGCTGGTGTTCAGTCCCAAGCAGTTGTTCGAGCAGCAGACCATTCGTGCACTGGCCGCGGTGGCGAGCTCTCGTGAAGCCGCGTTGGTCGAAGCACCGGCCGTCGAGGCATTTGCGCTGGTGCCACAGATCGAAGTGGCCGCCCGTGAGGGGCTGCAAGACTTGTATCCGCTGTCGCCGATGCAGCAGGGCATGCTGTTCCATTGCCTCGAATCGCCGCAGCTCAACCCCTACGTCAACCAGTTGAGCGTGGCGGTGGACGGTTTGCAGGTGCCGAGATTCCGTGCGGCCTGGCAAACGCTGATCGAGCGCCATGAAGTGCTGCGCGCCGCGTTCCGCTGGCGCGACGGCCTGGCCGATCCGCTGCAGGCGGTGTTCGCCAGTGTCGAGTTGCCGATCGAAGAACTCGACTGGCGTGAGCGCAGCGACACCGAACAGGCGCTGAGTGAACTGGCGGCCGCCGAACAGGCCAAGGGTTTCGACCTGAGCTGCCCGCCGCTGATGCGCTTTGTGCTGGTGCGCCTGGGCGAAGACCGCTACCAGATGATCTGGATCTACCATCACCTGCTGTTGGACGGCTGGAGTGCTTCGCGCTTGCTGGGCGAGATGCTGCGCCTGTACCACCACGACAGCCTGCCGGCGCTGACCGGGCGTTACGCCGACTACATCGCCTGGCTGCAACACCAGGACGAGGCACAGGCGGAAGGCTTCTGGCGTGAGCGCCTGGCGTCCCTCGAAGCGCCGACCATCCTGGCCACGGCATCGGGTGCCACAGGCTCCGGCCATGGCGTGATGTACAGCGACCTCGACGCCCAGGCGACGCGCAAGTTGCACAGCTTCGCCAAGCGTCAGCGCGTCACCCTCAACACTCTGGTTCAAGGCGCGTGGCTGTTGCTGCTGCAACGTCATACTGGCCAACGCAGCGTGGCCTTCGGTGCCACGGTGGCGGGGCGGCCGACGGGGCTGGCCGGTGCCCAGGACATGCTCGGCCTGTTCATCAACACCTTGCCGGTGATCCAGACCCTCGACCCGCAACAGCCACTGGGCGAGTGGCTGCGCGACCTGCAGGATTACAACCTGGCGGTGCGCGACTACGAACACACCCCTTTGTCCGACGTCCAGCGCTGGGCCGGGCAGGGTGGCCAGGGGCTGTTCGACAGCATCATCGTGTTCGAAAACCATCCGGTGGACCGTGCGTTGCGTGGTGGTGAGGAAGGCGAGCTGCGCTTTGCCGAAGTCGGCAGCGGCGGCGTCACCAACTTCCCGATGGACCTGATGGTCAGCGCCAACGACGAAGGCCTGGAAGTCGAATACCTCTACCTGCGCGATCGCTTCAGTGAACAGGAGGTGCAGCGGATTCGCGCGCAGATGGAAGGTTTGCTGCGGGCATTACCGGAGGATGCTGACTGCCTGCTCGGCAATATCGGCCTTGCGGACGCGCGTTTAAGCCTGCCGCAAGCCTGCAACGACGACGGCGATCTGCTGCTTAGCTTCCATCAGCATGTGCGCAGCCAGCCGCAGAAAGTCGCCTTGTTCTGCGAGGATCGCGAACTCAGTTATGCCGATCTTGAAGCCCAGGCGAATGCGCTGGCGCAGCAATTGATCGGTCGTGGCGTGGGTCCGGAAAGCATGGTCGCGGTGGCCTTGCCTCGCTCGGAACGCACCATCGTCGCGTTCCTCGCCGTGCTCAAGGCTGGGGCGGCGTATCTGCCGCTGGACCTGTCCTACCCGGCCGAGCGCCTGGCCTACATGCTCAGCGATTCGGCCGCCAACCTGTTGCTGTGCGACAGCGACCTGGGTGATCGCTTGACCCTGGCTGACAGCCCGCCACGTCTGTTGCTCGATCAACTGAGCGTTGCCGGCAGCACCGAGTGCCCGGTTATCAATCCGTTACCGGGACATCTGGCGTACCTCATCTACACCTCCGGCTCCACCGGCCTTCCCAAGGGCGTGGCGGTGGAACGTGGACCGATTGCCCGGCATTGCCGCGGCATCATCGACCTCTACGAACTGGCGCCCCGCAGCCGCGAACTGCACTTCATGTCGTTCGCCTTCGACGGTGCCCAGGAACGCTGGCTGAGTGTGCTGTTGGCCGGTGGCAGCCTGGTGATCCGCGAAGACAACCTGTGGACCCCGGAACACACCCTGGAAATGCTGCATCGCCACGGCGTCACTGTCGCCTGCTTCCCGCCGGCGTACCTGCAACAGATGGCCGAAGTGGCCGAGCGCCTGGGCAATCCGCCGGCGGTTGAGGTGTATTGCTTTGGCGGCGATGCGGTGCCGGATGCCAGCTTCGAACAGGTCAAGCGCACCTTGCGCCCGCAGCGCCTGGTCAACGGTTACGGCCCGACCGAAACCGTGGTCACGCCGTTGCTGTGGCGTGCCGAAGCCAGCGAAACCTGCGAGGCGGCCTATGCGCCGATTGGTCGTGGCGTGGCGGGCCGTGGCTTGTACATCCTCGACGCTGACCTCAACCCGTTGCCGGTGGGTGTCAGCGGCGAGTTGTACCTGGGCGGTGAATGCCTGGCGCGGGGTTATCACCAGCGGCCGGGCTTGAGCGCCGAGCGCTTCATTGCCGATCCGTTCAAAGCCGGTGGGCGCATGTACCGCACCGGAGACCTGGTGCGCCAGCGCGAGTGCGGCTTGATCGACTATCTCGGCCGGCTCGACCAGCAAGTGAAGATCCGCGGTTTCCGTATCGAGTTGGGCGAAATCGAAGCCCGTCTGCGTGACTGCGCTGGAGTGCAGGATGCCGCCGTAGTGGTGCACGTCACGCCGACCGGCAAACAGCTGGTCGGTTATGTGGTGGCCGCGGCCGCTACCGGGCTGGATCGACGCTTGAAGGCCGATCTGCAAGCGCAGTTGCCGGACTACATGGTGCCGGCGCGGATCCTGGTGCTGGAGCGCTTCCCGCTGTCGGCCAACGGCAAGCTCGACCGTCGCGCACTGCCAGTGCCTGAATGGGCGCTGGGCGGTTACCGCGCACCGCGCAATGCGCTGGAACGCGCATTGGCGACGATCTGGCAAGAGGTGTTGGGCGTGCCGCAAGTGGGCATCGACGACAACTTCTTTGAACTCGGTGGCGACTCCTTGCAAGTGCTCAAAGTCATCTCGCGGGTGCGCAGCCAGCCGCAGCTGGGCTTCGAACTGAAACTGCGCGACCTGATGCAGAAACCCTGCATCGCCGAACTCAGCGGGTATCAGGTCGCGGAACCGGCGCCAGTGCCGGACCCGCTGCTGGCCTTGAATGGCCGAGTCAACAAGGTGCCGGCGCTGTTCTGCCTGCACGCCGGTTTCGGCACGGTGTTCGACTACGAGCCACTGGCCCGTCGCCTCGAAGGCCGGCGCACGGTGTACGGCCTGCAATGTCGCATGCTCCTCGACCCGCAGTGGCAGGACCTATCGCTAGCGGCCATGGCCCAGGCCTATGCTCAGCGAATCCGCACGCAACAGCCGCAAGGGCCGTACTACCTGCTTGGCTGGTCGTTGGGTGGCGCGTTGACGCAACTGGTTGCCCATGAACTGGAATCCCAAGGGCAGACGGTGGCGTTCGCCGGGCTGGTCGACAGTTATGTGGCGGGTACGGCGCAAGCGGGGGACTGGCGCGAAGATCTGGCGGACTTCCTGAAGTTTGTCCTCGGTCAACCGTCTGTAGAAGCACAGGCCTTGATTGCCTCGAAAACCACAGGCCTGAACGAACGCGAAGGCGCCGCCGTGGTGATCGAAGCAGCCATGCACGGCGCCAATGGCCACGCGGCATTGGGCGCCAGTGAACTGACGCAGATCTTCGCCACCGGTTCGTCGCTCAAACAGCTCGCGCTGTTGCAGCGGCAACTGCCGAAAATTCATGTCGCGGCCCATCGCTGGTGGGTGGCCGGGCGCGAGGATGAACGCCGGGTGTTCGAAGCCCAGGTCGGCCATCACGGCACCGATCGTTTATTGGCGGGCGGTCACTACGAGCTGTTGCGCAGCGACGAATTACTAGACGCCCTCGAACACCTATTGGAGCGCACCCCAACCACCGCCTGACAACACGATCCACTGTAGGAGCTGGCTTGCCAGCGAAGGTCGTTAACGATGACGCTTTTTGATTGGTAAAAAGCGGCGCTCTCGAGTCCTTCGCTGGCAAGCCAGCTCCTACAGGGGGCCGGGTTGATTACATCTACCTCATTGTGCAAAGGATTCGCCCCCATGGCCCTACTCCCAGAACTTGAAGCTTTCCTCGAACTCGCCGAGTTCGGCCGCCTGACCGGCAAAAGTCGCCCCATGCACGAACAGACCCCGCAACAGGCGCGCATCGACTTCGAAGCCTCCTCTGGCTTTCTCGATACGCCGCTGGACAACATCGCCTGCGACAACTTCACCATCCCCGCCCGCGACGGCCACAGCCTTGCCGCACGCCTGTATCGCGACAGCCAACCCGCCGACGGCTTGCAACCGGTGATGCTCTACTTCCACGGCGGCGGCTACGTGGTCGGCAGCCTCGACTCCCACGACGCCCTGTGCCGGCGCCTGGCGGCCCAGGGTGGTTTCGCCGTGCTGACCGTGGATTATCGCCTGGCGCCAGAATGGCGTTTCCCGACCCCTGTACAGGACGCCTGCGATGCCGGCAACTGGCTGGTGCACGAAGGCGCGACCCGTGGCCTGGATGCCACGCGAGTGGCATTGGCCGGTGACAGCGTCGGCGCCACTCTGGCCACGGTGTTGTCGATCATCGCCGTTCGCGAGCCAGAGGAACTGGCGTTGAAACCCAAGGCGCAGCTGCTGGTGTACCCAGTGACCGACGCCACCACCCACCGCGCCTCGCACCGGGATTTTGCCGAAGGTTACCTGCTGGAAACCCCGACCCTCGACTGGTTCTACGCCCACTACGCGAGCGCCCCCCAGGACCTGGCCGACTGGCGCTGCTCGCCGCTGCTGGCCGAGGATCTGTCGGGCTTGGCCCCGGCACTGGTGTACCTGGCCGGCTTTGACCCGTTGCGCGATGAAGGGGGGGCGTATGCCGAGCGTTTGCGGGCGGCGGGGAATGAGGTGACGTTGTTGGAGCAGCCGGGCATGACCCATGACTTTTTGCGGATGGCGGGGTTGCTGGGGGAGGTGGAGGGGATTCACGTGGAAGTGGCGGGGTGGGTGCGGTCGTGGTTGTGAGCTGTCGGTTTCCCACAGATTGCCCTGGTGATCATGCTGGGGGAACTGGCGGTGAATCGGGCGTTGGATCGGATTGCTCCGGTTGAATAGAAGATCAAATGATCGCCCATGAAAAATGCCCGCATCTCTCGACGCGGGCATTTTTCGTTTCAGCTCAACCTCAGAAGTCGTACTTCGCGGTGACCTGCATGTTGCGCGGCTCGCCGTAGAAGGTGGTGCCGAAGTTGCCAAGGCCGGTCAGGTAGCGTTTGTCGAAGACGTTGTTGGCGTTGACGGTGAAGCTCAGGTGGTCGTCGTACTTATACCGGGTCATCAGGTCGACGAGGGTGTAGCCACCTTGCTTGAGCGAGGTGCTGCCGTCGGTAGGGCTGAAGCTCTGGCCGTAAAATGCGCTCTGCCAGCTGACGCCGCCACCGACGGTGAACTGGTCCAGCGCGCCGGGCAGGCGGTAGGTGGTGAAGGTGCGGATGACGTGTTCCGGTTTGCTGGTGGCCAGCGGGAAACCGTAGATGCGCTGGTGATCCTTGTCGCGGGTGCGGGCATAGGTGTAGCCGGCCGATACGTTCCAGTCCTGGGCCAGTTCGCCGGCCATTTCCAGTTCCACGCCGTTGGTGGTGGCGCCGGAAGTGGCTTTGTAGACGTCCTGGCCGGTGGTGGTGTCGGTGGTGACGTACTGGGCGACGTTGTCCTGCTCGATGCGGAAGAAGGCCAGGGAAGTGTTCAGCTTGCCTTCGAAGTAGGCCGCTTTCAGGCCGGTTTCGTAGCTGTCGCCTTCAACCGGATCCAGGGTCTTGCCGCTGGCGTCCTTGTAGATTTGCGGCTGGTAGATACTGGTGTAGCTGGCGTAGGCCGAGTAGGTATCGTTGAGGTCATAGACCACACCGGCGTAAGGCGTGACGACGCCGTGTTCCTTGTAGCTGGCGTGGGTGTCGGCCAGGCCGGCACCGGGGTAGTAGGTGTAGTCCTCGTTGTACTTGTAGGTGCTGACGCGGCCGCCGAGGATGAACGACAGGTCGTCGGTCGGGCGCAGGCGGGTGGCCAGGTAAGCGCCGTTCTGGCTCTGGGTGCGTTCGTACTTGCCGTTTTTCGGGAAGTCCGGTTTCGCGATATGGCCCGTCCAGTCAAAGATATTGCCCGGTACCCGTCCATCGGAGTCGGTGGGGGTTCCATAGGTTGCGCCGGTCTGACGGGAGTGGGAGGTCATGAAACCTGCCACCAGTTCATGTTCGCGACCGCCCAGAGAAAAAGGGCCGGAGACGTTCACGTCAGCGGTGTTCTGCACGCGATGGCCTTCCCAATGCCCCTGGTAAAAGAACATGCCCTCGCCGGTGTCGCGGTCCGGGTAACCGCCGCTGGCCGAGGCCAGTTGGGTATCGTGATCGGTGGTCTTCTGGTCGAAGCTGGCCTTGAGTTTCCAGTCGTTGGCCAGGGCTTGCTCGAGGGTCGCGAAGTAGGTGGTGCTGTCGAAGTCACGACGGCTCCAGTCGGCGCCCGGGTTGAAACCGCGGGAAAACTCGGTACGACCGCCGTCGGCATAGTACGGCGCGTTGCCGGTCCAGGAGCTGCCGCGGGGGGTGGCGCTGGAGTTGTCGACGCCCAGGGTCAGCAGGGTGTCTTCAGTCAGGTCGGCTTCGAGCACACCGTAGAACAGGTCTTTCTTCTGGCTGTAGTGGTCGATGTACGAATCCTTGTCCTGCAAGGCGCCCACCACGCGACCGCGCACGTTACCGGATTCGGTCAGCGAGCCGGAAACATCGCCTTCGGTGCGGTAGTTGTCCCAGTAGCCGGCAGTGGCGCTGACCGAGGCCTTGAATTCCTTGGTGGGTTTCTTGCGGATCAGGTTGACCGTGGCCGCCGGGTCGCCGGCGCCGGTCATCAGGCCCGTCGCGCCCTTGATGACTTCGATGTGATCGAGGCTGGCAGCGTCATCGCTGTTGTTGGGGTTTTCACCGTAGACGCCGTCGTAGGGAATGTTGACGCCATCGTACTGAAAGTTGGTGATGGCAAAGCCTCGGGCGGAAAACTCGGTACGGTCGCTGTCGTACTTCTGGGTGGTGATACCCGGGGTGTTGCGCAGCGCATCGGCGACGCTCGTCACGCCGCGGTCGTCCATCTGCTGGCGGGTGACCACTGTCACCGATTGCGGGGTTTCGCGAATGGTCAGCGGCAGCTTGGTGGCGGTGGTGGTCGCGCCCGTGGTGTAGGAGTCGGTGCCTTCAGTGGTCAGGCCCAGGGCCTGGCCGGAAATGGTGGTGGCGCCCAGTTGCAGGCTCGACGAGCCGCCAGACACCAGCGTCACGCTGTTGCCGTTGATCTGGAAGGAAATGCCGGTGCCCTTGAGCATCTCGGCCAGGGCCGCGTAAGGCTCCAGCGAGCCGGACACCGCACGGGACTTGATGCCGGCGACCTGGTCCGGGCTGTAGAGGATCTGCAGGTTGGTCTGCATGCCCAGCTGGGTCAGGGCGCTGGCCAGCGGCTGAACCGAAATACTGACTTTCACAGGTGCCGCATTGGCCATCGAGCTCCCCAGCAAGGTGGCGGTCAGCAGCACGCTGGTCAACAGGGTCTTATGCAATGACGGGCGCTGTACGGCCAGCGCGAGAGGTGTACGGCGTGGAAGAGATCGCATTACTTGCCTGTGCTCCTGAAAAAGTGTTGTGTGAATTTATTGTTAATGGGAATGATTATTAAGACGGAGCACTGACAGGAAACCGGAAAAGAAACCGGAAAAAAAAAGAAAAACCTGTGGGAGCGAGCCTGCTCGCGATGGGTGCGTCACTTTCAACATGGAAGGCGACTGATCCACCGCTATCGCGAGCAGGCTCGCTCCCACAGGTTTGTGTGGCGTTTATGAGAAGGGTGATCAGGCGGTTGTCAGCTCGGTCACGACCCGCCCGTTTTCCATGCGCACCAGTTGGTCGGCGACATCGAAGTAACGGTCATCGTGGGAGATCACGACGATGGTCTTGCCCAGGCGCTTGAGGTCCGGCAGCAGCTCGGTGTAGAAAATCCGCCGGAAGGTCGGGTCCTGGTCGGCCGCCCACTCGTCGAACACCAGCACCGGGCGCTCTTCCAGCCAGGCATTGACCAGTGCCAGGCGCTTGCGCTGGCCGGTGGACAGGTCGGTGGTGGTGAAGTTGCCGTCCTTGACGCTGACCTTGTGCGCGATCTCCAGGCGTTGCAGGTACTTGTTGGCGTCTGCGGGGATCTGCGTGTCACCCTGGACCACGTCGTCGAACAAGTAGTAGTCGGCAAAGATGGTGGTGAACAGTTGGCGGTAGTCGTCGCGGTTGTGCGCGTCGATGGCCTCGCCGTTGACCCGGATCTGCCCCTGTTGCGGTGTGTACAGGCCCAGCAGCAACTTGATCAGGGTGGTCTTGCCGCAGCCGTTTTCGCCGACGATGAAGGTGATGTCGCCCTGCTTGATCGACAGGTTGACCGGGCCCAGCTGGAACGGCGCCGCGCCCTCGACCGCCGGGAAGGTGTAGCGCACGTCCGCCAGTTGCAGTTCGTCCACGGCCTGTTTGACGTTGACTTGGTTGCTGAGCAGCAGGTGCGGTTCCGGGGTGGAAAACTGTTCGGACAGTTCGGCGATGCGGCGGAAAGCGATCTGCGCGCGGCTGACGATCGGCAGGGTGCTGATCAAGTGCTCCAGCGGGCCTTTCATGTACAGCAGCACCAGCACGAAGCCGCTCATCACGGTCTTGTCGGCGCTCGGCCAGGAGGTTTGCAGGGCCAGGGCCAGGCCGATGACCACGAAGAACAGCATCGAGCCGAAGGTCTTGGCGATGACGAAGGTGTTGATCGAGCGCACCTGGGTGTCGCAGATGAAATCGGCGGTGCCCTTGATGCCCGCGGTGAACATGCGTTGGCGGCGCGGGCGGTGAATGCGCAGTTCCTTGGCGCCTTCGGCAATCGCGTTGTAGTGCTTCTGCAGCTCATCTTCCGCCGCGCGGGCGGCCATGAAACCCTGCACGCCCTTGCTCTGGGCGTAGGCCTGGATGGCGGTGCCGATGAGGATCGCGGCGACCATGATCAGGAACATCGGCCACGACAGGATCGCCAGGTAACCCATGCAACCCAGGGTCACGGTGACGGAAATCGCCAGCGGGGCGAAGGCGAAGGCGAAGTCGCTGATGGTGTCGACGTCGTGGGTCAGCACCGGGATCAGGCGATGGCTGCGATAACGCTCGATCTGTTCGATCGGTGCCGACAGCACCTTCTCGCCCAGCTGTTTGCGCAGCTTGGCGATGATGTGCTGGCCGACGTAGTTGGTGCCGATGTCCGAGCAAATGGAACTGGCCAGCGCCAGCAGGCACAGGCCGGCGAACAGCGCGACCACGCCCTGGGTCAGGCCGCTGTCCGAATGCAGGGCATTGTTGATCGTCGCCAGCAACACCGTGACGCTCAGGCCGCCGACCATGCCCAGGAAAATGGACGCGGCGACAATGAGTCGAAAGGGTTTGAGCAGGGCGAACAGTTCGCCGATGGCGCCGCGGGTGGGCTGGGTCATGGAAGACGGTTCCTTGGGTCGGAAGGCAGATACCCAGTAGAACGTCTGGTGAAAGGCTTAATTTAGCGACCACCGACTGATGGCCTGTACACCTGAACCCTGTGGGAGCGAGCCTGCTCGCGATAGCTGTCTTCCATTCGATAATGGTGTTGACTGATAGTCCGCTATCGCGAGCAGGCTCGCTCCCACAAGGGGATTTCATTGATTCAGAAGATGATCAGGGTTTTGGCTTAGAGCTCGCGCACTACGCGAAAGCCCATCCAGTCGCCTCGTTCCTGCGGGTACTGGCTGTTGCGGTTGCCCGAGCGGGAGAACACTGGCGCTTCGCCCCAGTCGTTGCCGCGGATGCGCACGGCTTGGCAGTTCGGCTCCAGCCAGGCGCTGCCGTCGGTGGGGGCGCCGACGTAGTTAGGGTGTTCGCAATCCTCGACCCATTCATAGACGTTGCCGTGCATGTCATACATGCCGAAGGCGTTCGGCGGGTAGCTGCCCACCGGCGAGCTGTAGCTGTAGCCGTCGGCCGGGCCGTAGGTGTTGGCGTGCTTGGCGATGCTGTAGCCCTTGCCTTCATCGAACGGGAAGGGGAATGGTCCCTGGGTGCCGCCGCGTGCGGCGTATTCACGCTGGGCCTCGCTGACCATGCCGTACTTCTGCCCGGTCTTTTTCGACAGCCAGGCGACGTAGTTTTTCACGTCGTCGAAATTCATGCACACCGCCGGCTGGCGCGGGCTCTGCGGGTAGCGCGGCTTGCTGGCGATGCATTCGCGACCTGGGCGGGTATCGCCGTTGGCGATCGTCACGCCGCTTTCCTTCACATAGCTGTCCCACTCGCCGGCGGTCACCTGGAAGCGACTCATGGCGAATGGCTTGGCGAAGGTGACGTCATGCATCGGACCTTCATCGGGCTCGCGGCCGACTTCGTCATCCGGCGTGCCCATGGTGAAGGTCCCGGCGGGCAGCACGACCATTTCCGGGCAGTTCTTGCAGTCCTTGAATACTTTGCCTGCTGTTGGGGCAGTGGTGGCCTGTACGGCAGACGGCAGCAGGCTGGCGAGGAGGGCAGCCAATCCAACGGTCAGCAGATTTCGGTTCATGACTCATCTCGATCAAAGAAAAAACGGGTGGCGTGTGATGTCCAATGTGGGAGCGGGCTTGCTCGCGAATGCGGTGTGTCAGGCAACATGCGTGTCGACTAACACACCGCATTCGCGAGCAAGCCCGCTCCCACAGGGTTGCGCGGCGTGCCGTCAGGCTGTTTTGTTCAGCAGCGCAACGACGCGGTCGATTTCGTGTTCGTTGTTGAGCAGGCCGGGGGCGATGCGGATTACCGGGCCGACGTCGCGGTCCACCGAGTCGCAGACCACGCGGCTTTGCATCAGTTGGCTGGCGATTTTTTCGCAGTCCTGGTCCTTGATCCGGAAGAAGGTGAAGCCGGCGGACAGTTGCGGGCTCTTTGGCGTGACCAGTTCGACCCGCGGCTGTTCCAGCAGGCGATCCTTGGCATAGCTGTTGAGTTCATGGATGCGCGCCTGGACCTCGGCCTTGCCCAGGTCCAGGTGCAGCTTGAACGCTTCGTCCACGGCCCAGCGATGTTCGAAGCTGTGGTAACCGCCGGGAGTCATGATGGTCGCAAAGTCGGTGGATTCGCTGAAGGTCGGAATGATCGGCGTGACGTCCCTGACCTCGGCGGAGCGGGCACAGATGATCCCGGTGCCCCGGGGGCCGAACATCCATTTGTGAGTGCCGGCGATGAAGAAGTCGCAGTGCATGTCGGGAAAGGCGAGGTCTTCGACGCCAAAACCGTGCACCCCGTCGACCACGTACAGGATGTGGTCCTTCTCGTCGCGCTGACGGTTCTGCTCTTCGACCAGCTTGCCGATTTCGCCGATCGGCAGTTTCACGCCGCTGCCCGATTGCACCCAGGTCATGCCCAGTACGCGAGTCTGCGGGCGGATGCCTTTGGTAATCGAATCCAGCACTTCATCCACGGAAATGTCGCGGCTGTTGTCGAACAGCTTGAGCTTGCGCACCTTGGTGCCCTGGCGCTGCTGACGAAATTCCAGGGTGTAGTGGGTGGAGTAATGCTCGTGTTCGCTGACCAGGATTTCCTGGTCCGGGCGCACATGAATTCCGCCGTAGATCATCGCCAGGCCTTCGGTGGTGCTGCCGGTGAGCGCGATCTGTTCGGGTTTGGCATTGAGGTAACGCCCGGCCCAGACCCGCACGTTGTGCTCGCGCTTTTCGGTTTCCTGCAGGTCCCAATCCATCGCGTGGCCAGGGTTGCGGTCGATGTTGGCGCGGTGCAGGTCGATCGCGTTGCGCACTGGCGTGGGGTGCGAGGTGACGAGGAAGTTGGCGAAATGCAGGTAGTCCGGGTCCTGATTGAACAGCTGGCGCAGTTGCGCCCATTTGCCCTTGGGCAGGGGCTGAGACTGCTCTTGTAGATGGCCGGCCAGCGCTGGCAGGTTCACGCCAGCAGCCAGGGGCAGGCCGGCGGCGAGAATGCCGGCCTGCTTGAGGAAGGAACGACGGTTGGTCATGGCTTGGGCTTCGCTTGGCAAAAGTGGCATCAATTTTTCGCAATGGGCCGGGCGGATTTCTCCACCTGGTCCCAGACCCGCAGGAAGTTGCCGCCCCAGAGCTTGGCGATATCGGCCTCGCTGTAATCGCGGCTGATCAGCTCGGCGGTCACGTTGCGCGTCTCGCTGACGTCCTTCCAGCCATCCAGGCCGCCGCCATCGTTGAAGTCGGAACTGATGCCGACGTGATCGATGCCGATTTTCTTCACCGCGTAGTCGATCGCGTCGCCGTAGTCCTTGAGGGTGGCCTTGGGTTCTTCGTCGACGATTGCGTAGAGCTGGCTGGCGTATTCGCCGAAGCGTTGTTCAGACCACACGGTGATGATCGGATCGCCCGGCATCAACGCCATCTCCAGGCCTTGCAGCGGCTGCAGGTCGAAACGCGCGCGCAGGGCGTTGAGTTTGTCCTGGGTGGCCTGGCTCAGCGGGCGGATGTAGGTGGGAAAACCGACAATCTGCACCACGCCGCCGCTGTCCTTGATCAACTGCATTTCGTGGTCGCTGAGGTTGCGCGGGATGTCCACCAGGGCGCGGGGGGCGGAGTGCGAGGCCACCATCGGTGTGCGGCTCAGGCGGGCCACTTGTTCCAGGGCCTTGGTCGACATCTGCGACACGTCGATGATCACGCCGAGGTCGTTGAGGCGGTGTACGGCCTGCTTGCCGATGTCCGAGAGACCGCCGAGGGCGTCCCGCGAATCGTTGAAGAACGGCAGCGGCCTGGACGAATCGGCCCAGGCGTTGTTGCCCACATAACTGAAGCCGAACATGCGCATGCCCCGCGCCGCCCATTTGTCCAGGGCATTGAGGTCATTGCCCAGCGGGTAGGCGTTGAGCATGCTCATGAAGATCGCGAACTTGCCTTCGCCATGCAGGCGGCGGAAATCGTCGGGGGTGTAGGCGATGGCGGCCTGGTTGGGGAAATCCCGCACCAGGGTGCTGATGATTTTGTAGCGGGTCTCCTGTTCGAAACGTGCCTCTTCGATGAACCCGGCGGTGGGGCGGTGCGGTGCGTTGGCGCCGTTCCAGATTTCCGGCCAGCCGAAAATCGTCAGGGCTGCGCCGGACAGGCGTCCGCGTCCGCTCTTGACCAGGTCGAACTGGCCGCTGCCGTCCTTGTCGGCTTCATTGCCGGCGGTGCCGAAGTCCATGGGGAGGGTGATGTGGCTGTCGAACGAGAGAAGGCGCTCGTGCAGTTCATCGGCCTGTTTCATCACCTTGACCGGGTAGCCGGGATTGTCCTTGAACCAATAATCCCAGGCCGCAAAGCCAAGACCTGCGCCGATCGCCAGGGCCAGTGGCAGGCCGATGAAAAGAGCCTTTTTCGAACGTGGTTTTGTCATTGCCGTCTCAGTCAGGTTCGCCTTTGCTATCTGGGGGGAACGAGTGACCGGGTGAGTAATTTAGTGTTTGTGCTGGCCTCTTCGCGAGCAAGCCCGCTCCCACATTGGAATGCGTCCTCATGTGGGAGCGGGCTTGCTCGCGAAGCTTCTAAATTTATGGAGGGAACAAACGTTCTAGCTTGGATAAAGCCTGCTTCATGGCTGACACAGGTAGGGCAATGACGATTTCTCGACGAGGGTTCATGGCAGGCCTGGCGCTGACCGGCGCTGCCGTGCCCGCGGCATTTTATGGGCATCGTGAATGGACGAAGCCGGACCCGACGATCACACCGGGTGAAGCATCGTTCGATGTGGCGGATGTCGCTGGCCAACGCCTGGCGGACACCCTGCGGGGTGTCTGGCAGATCCGTTTCGAAGGTCGCGACGCCGGGCTTGAAGGCTTGCCACCGGACGGGCTGGAGCTGTTTCTCGACATCGCCCACAAGGGCCGTGGCCTGATCGGTTATCTCGACACCGCCGAGCGTTTGCGTTCCAGCGAAGTGCCACGTTATCGAGTGCTCGGTGACCTGGCCGGGGTCAAGCCGGCGCAGTTGAGTTGGCGCTTGCTCAGCGCCGGTGGCAGCTGTGACTACGAATTCAGCATGGCGTTGGACGAAGTGTGGGCCGGGTTCGGCAATGCCGGCAGCGGCAGCCTCAGTGGTCGCGTGCTGGATCTGGATCGTCCCTTGATGTTGACGGCCCAGGACAATCGCTTCGTCGCGGTCAAGAAAGTGTTCCCCGAAGCCCGCGAGCGAACCGGTCTGAATCCGCCATTGTTGGCCTGGCTGACGTCCCAGGAGCATCGCCTGTTTCACCAGCTCTGGCATGCATCCCGGGACAAATGGCACACCTTGCCCGAAGACAAGCGCAACGCCCTGCGCGGCATTGGCTGGCAACCCGGACCACGGGACAAGGAGCGTGACGCCCGAGGCAAGCGCAAGGATCGCAACGGCTCTGGCGTGGATTTTTTCTTCATGCACCGGCACATGCTCGGCACGGCGCGCACGATGCAGGACTTGCCGTCGTGGACGCAGTTCCCCTTGCCGCAACCGGAGCTGGCCCGGGACCGCATCGGCTTCGCCAACTATTTCGACAACCACGACGGTACGGCGCTGCCGCCGACCTGGCTGGCCGAAGAGGATGACGAGTATTCGCAATGGGTCAGCGACATCAAGACCGCCGAGACCTACCACAGCAATTTCCAGGTCTGGGAGTCGCAGTACCGCGACCCGCGTTACCTGTCGAAGTTGACCCTGGGGCAGTTCGGTTCAGAGGTCGAGTTAGGCCTGCATGACTGGCTGCACATGCGTTGGGCCTCGGTGCCGCGCGATCCGTCCAACGGCCAACCGGTGCCTTTCGCCCGCGATCCGGCGGACTTTTCCGCACGCTGGTATGCGCCGGAAAACGACTTCCTCGGCGATCCGTTCTCGTCCCATGTGAACCCGGTGTTCTGGCATTTCCACGGCTGGATCGACGATCGCCTGGAAGACTGGTTCCGCGCTCATGAGCGTTTTCATCCGGGGCAGGTGAGCCGGCTTGAGGTCAATGGCGTGCAATGGTTCGCGCCGGGGCGTTGGGTGGAAATCGATGATCCGTGGCTGGGTCCGGGTACTCATGGTTGCAACACCACGCCGGGGTTGCAGGCGGGGAAATCGGTGGAGATGGACCCGGAGACCATGAAGCTGGCGTTGCGCATTACCTTTGGCGAGGATGAAAAGAAGCTCGCGGATCTGTTCCGCAAGGTGCCGCAGCGGCCTTGGTATGCGCGGAATCTGAAGGCCAAGACGGTTTCGAGTTAACCGCACCCCAACCATGCGGCACACAAAAAACCTGTAGGAGCTGGCTTGCCAGCGAAGGCGGCCAGACAGGAGATATTGATATTGGATGTGCCGGCCTCTTCGCTGGCAAGCCAGCTCCTACAGGTATTGCGGCAATATCACGATCACAAGGCCTGCCACCCACCCCCAAGCGCCTTGTACAACGCAATACTCGCCTGCATCCGCGCCAGCCGCAGCTGCACATTCAAATCCTGCGCCGCGTACAGCGTGCGTTGCGTCTCCAGCACCGTCAGCAAATCCTCGGCCCCCGCTTCATAACGGCTTTGCGCAATGTTGAACGCGGTCTGTGCCTGGCTCAGTTCCTCGCTTTGCCACTGCCGCTGTCCGTCCAGACCGCGGATGCTGTTGAGGGCTTTTTCCACGTCGGCAAAACCGTTGATGATCGCCCCGCGATAGGTCTCCAGCAGCTCCTCTTGGCGGGCCGTGGCCTTGTCGCGTTGGGCGCCCAGGCGGCCGTTGTTGAACACTGGCGCGAGCAGCCCGGCGGTGAGGTTGTAGAAAGGGCTGCGCAGGATATCGCCGGCACGGTCAGCTCCGGAGCCGACTTCCGCGCTCAGGGTCACGGTCGGCAACATCGCGGCGCGGGCGACGGTGACGTCGGCCTGGGCGGCGGCCAGTTGCGCTTCGGCCCGGGCGATGTCCGGGCGCCGGCTGAGCAATTGACTGGGCACGCCAGCGTCGATGGCGGGCCAGGACAATTGATCGAAGTGTTCCTGGCCCAGCGCCAGTTCTTGCACCGGGCGGCCGAGCAGGGTGGCGAGGCTGATCTGCGCATCTTTGGCCTGTTGTTGCACCAGCGGCAATTGCCGTTGCTGCGCCGCCACCAGGCTTTTTTGCTGGGCCAGTTCCAGGGCGGTCGCGGAACCTGAGTCGTAGCGGGTCTGCACCAGGTTCAAGACGTTCCGCGCATTGGCCAGGTTCAGCTCGGCAATGCGACTTTGCTCCTGCAACGACAGGGTCTGCGCATAGGTGTTGGCCACCCCGCTGAGCAGCGTCAGCTCCACCGTAGCCTGATCAAACTCGCTGGCCTGCAAGGCGAATTGCGCGCTATCACGGGAGGCGCGCTGGCCACCCCAGAAATCGATTTCGTAGCTGGCACTGAGGCTGGCGTTGAAGTAATCGACGGCGCTGTTGTCGCTGTCCGCATCCAGTTGGCTGTAGCCATCGCCGCGCAGCAGTTTCTGCCGGTTGGCGTTGAGCGCGGCCTTGACCTCCGGCAGCTGCGAGCCCGCGGCGACCACCGTTTGCGCCTGTGCCTGGTGCACTCGCGCAATGGCAGCAGCCAGGTCGTAGCTGCCAACCCGGGCCTGTTCGATCAGGCGACCCAGCTGCGGGCTGCCAAAGCGGTTCCACCATTGCTGGCTGTCGCGTGTGGCGCCCGCGGTGTGTGGCGATTGCCAGGCGGCGGGCGGCGTTATGCCGCTGTCCGGGCGCTGGGCGGGGCTCCCACAGGCGCCGAGCAGCAGGCAGAGGGTCAACAAACTCAGTTGCGGCTTCATCGGGAGATCATTCACTGGTAAGGGCCGTGACCGGGTCGAGTCGGGCAGCTTTGCGGGCCGGCATGAAGCCGAAGACAACACCGGTGATCAGGGCGCAGCCGAAGGCGCCCAGCACCGCTATCAGGGAGAACGCCACGGCGACTTCGCTGAGGATCAGCACGCCGCCGACGATCAGCGCCAGGGCGATTCCGGCCAGGCCGCCGACCACCGAGAGCATCACCGCTTCGGTGAGGAACTGGCGCAGGATGTCCCGCTGGCGGGCGCCGGTGGCCATGCGGATACCGATCTCGCGGGTCCGTTCGCGCACCGTCATGAGCATGATGTTCATCACGCCGATGCCACCCACCAGCAGCGATATCGCGGCGATCGAACCGAGCATCAGCGACAGGGTGTTTTGAGTGCGCGCTTCGGCCTGGATCATCGCCGCGTTGTTGGTCAGCTCGAAATCCTTCTTGCCGTTGTGCAGGCGCAGCATCAGCTGTTCGATGGCGTGTTCGGTCTCCTTGACCTTGCGCGCATCGGCCGCGGCAATTGCGATGTACTCGGGGTTGTGGGTGCCGAACAGCCGCACGCTGGCGGCGGAGTAGGGGATGGCGATGCGGTCGTCGCTGTCGGAGTCGCCGGAGCTGGCGCCTTTTTCCGCCAGGACGCCAACCACCTGGAACGGCACGTTTTCGATCAGGATGTACTGGCCGATGGGGTTGGCCACGTCCTTGAGCAGTTTGGTCCGCACCTTGTGGCCGATCACCGCGACTGCCGCGGCGTTCTGTTCGTCGGCTTCGGTGAAGTAACTGCCTTCGACCACCGGCCAGTTGAAGATCGCCGGGAAGTTGGTGTCGTTGCCGCCGACGTAGCTCAGGTGGTCGAGGTTGCCGAAACGAACCCCGGCTTCCTGGCCGTTGACCGGCATGATGCGCATCACCTGCGGCAGGCTCGCCACCGCCTTGACTTCGTCCAGGGTGACGATGCCCAGCGGCGTTCGCGGGTTGGGCGACGAGCCGCTGAGGTAAATGATGTTGGAGCCGAACGCGCCCATCTGCGCCATCACCTGGCGCTTGCTGCCTTCGCCGACGGCCAGCATCACCACCACCGAGGCCACGCCGATGATGATTCCCAGCAGGGTCAGCGCGGTGCGGAACTTGTTGATCCACATCACCCGCCAGGCGGCTTGGACCGCGTCGACCATTTCGCCTTTCCAGGCGCCGTTGGCTTGCGCGCCTTCAGCCAGGCGCTTGCGCAGGTCCACGGCTTGCAACGCACCGGGATTGGCCGAGGTTTGCGCGGCGCGATTGTCCCGGGCGCTGTCGCTGATGATCAGGCCGTCGCGGATTTCGATGATGCGCTTGGCTCGCGCCGCCACTTCGCGGTCGTGGGTGATGAGGATGACCACGTGGCCCTGGCTCGCCAGTTCGTCGAGCAGCGCCATGACTTCCTGGCCGCTGTGGCTGTCGAGGGCGCCGGTGGGTTCGTCGGCGAGGATGATATGGCCGCCGTTCATCAAGGCGCGGGCGATGGACACCCGCTGCTGCTGGCCGCCGGACAACTGGTGCGGCCGGTTGCCGGTACGCGTGGCGAGGCCCAGGCGTTCGAGCAGGGCGGCGGCGCGGGCATGGCGTTCGGCGGCCGGCAAGCCTGCATAGATCGCCGGCATCTCGACGTTTTCCTGGGCCGAGCCGGACGGGATCAGGTGGTAACCCTGGAACACGAAGCCAAAGGCTTCGCGGCGCAACCAGGCCAGTTCGTCGCTGTCCAGGGCGGCGACGTTCTCTCCGGCGAATCGGTACTCGCCCGAGGTCGGGCGGTCGAGGCAGCCGAGGATGTTCATCAGGGTCGACTTGCCGGACCCGGAGGCGCCGACGATCGCGACGAACTCGCCGGCATGGATCGACAGGTCAATGCCGCGCAACACATGGACTTCAGGGGCGTCGCCACCGCCGTAGGCTTTGCGGATGTCCGACAGTTCGATCAGGGGCGTGTGCATTCAACCGCCACTCCCGTCGGCCGGGCCGATCAACAGGTGATCGCCTTCCTGCAGGCCGTCGAGGATCTGCACCCGCAGGCGATCACTGATGCCGGTGCGCACGTTGCGCTGTTCGATGCTGCCGTTCCTGGCCACCACTTGCGCGGTCTGGCTGTCGGCTTGCATACCGGCCTGCAGGGCGGCGATCGGCACGGTGAGGACGTTCTGCGCCTGATCGGCGACGAAAAATACCTGGGTGGTCATTTCTGCCATCAGCGCGTTGTCGGCGTTGTCGACGTCCAGCAGCACGGTGTACAGCACCACCCGCGCGCTGCCGCTTTTGCTCGAACTGGCGGGGCTGCCGCCGCCCAGGCTGGTCTGGTCCAGGGGCTTGGGCGGCACCGGCAGAATCTGCCGCACGGTGCTTTGCCAGCGCCTTGTGCCGCCGCTGAGGGTGGTGAACCAGGCGTTCATGCCGGGTTTGACGTGGCCGATGTCGGCTTCGGAGACCTCGGCCCATACGGTCATCGGCGACAGCTTGGCAATGCGCAGGATCAGCGGGGTCTGCTGCTGGGCATTGAGGGTCTGGCCTTCGCGGGCATCCAGTGCGACCACGGTGCCGGACATCGGCGCATAGATCCGCGTGTAGCCGAGCTCGGCCTGATCGCTGCGCAGGCTGGCCTGGGCCTGGCGAATCTGCGCCTGGAACATGTCGATGCGCGCCTGGGTGGCGCGCAGTTCGGCCCGGGCGGTCTGCACGTCTTCTTCACGGGTAGCGTTGCCGGCCTTGAGGTGTTGCTGGCGCTGGTATTTCTGCTGGGCAAGGTCGTGTTGCGCGCGTTGCTCCTGGAGCTGCGCCTTGAGGTTTTCGATGGAGAAGCGCCCGGCGTCGAGTTTGGCCTGTTGCGTGGAAGGGTCGATTTCCACCAGCAACTGGCCTTCCTTGACTACGTCACCGACTTCCACATGGATCTTTTGAATCTGCCCGGACGCCTGGGCGCCGACGTCGACATAGCGCCTGGGTTGCAGGGTGCCCAAGGCCGTGACACTGCTTTCGATGTCGGCGCGGGTGACCTGCACGGTGGTGAACTGGTCGCGCCCGGGGGGAATGAGCTGCCAGGCCGCGACGGCGATAACGGGGATCAGGCTGAGTGCTGCAAGCAGGGCGCGTCGGGTGTGACGGGGACGTTTCATGCAGGGTTCCAAAGCGGTTGAACATTGCCGTGGAGCCGGCAGGGACATGGAGCTGTCCTTGTAGACGAAGGCCGCAGCAGGGAATTTAGTTCCGGACACGCGCCGTAACAGCTGAATTCAAAGCGCTGGACCCTGACTATTTGTCGGGCAAGACAAAGCATTACTTTAAATCTATATGAGAATTACTATAAATTACACATCTCAAACTGCCACTATCGTGCCACTGCCTGTTTTTGTGGTCGAGTAGCGGGCTCAAGGACAGAAACCGCACCCGTGCGGACGGGAGTCATGTTGGAAAACTACTATCGAGAGCTGGTGTGTTTCCTCAACGCCAAGCTCGGCAACCGCCAGGTCGCCGAAGATGTGGTGCATGACGCTTATCTGCGAGTGCTGGAGCGCTCCAGCGACACGCCGATCGAGCAGCCCCGGGCATTTCTCTATCGCACCGCCTTGAACCTGGTGATTGACGATCACCGGCGCAATGCGTTGCGCCAGGTCGAATCGCTGGAGGTGCTCGACAACGAAGAGCGCTATTTCAGCCCATCGCCCCTCAGCAGCCTCGATCACGGCCAGCGCCTGGACATGCTCCAGCGCGCCCTGGCGGAATTGCCGCGACTGTGCCGCGAGAGTTTCCTGCTGCGCAAGATCGAAGGCCTGTCGCACCCGCAGATCGCCGAACACCTGGGCATTTCCAAGGCATTGGTCGAAAAGCACATCGTCAATGCCATGAAGCATTGCCGGCTGCGGATGCGCCAATGGGATGCCCATTGATCTTTGCGTAAATCCGTTCTTGTTAAATTTTATTTCACTGTCCTCGTTCCTAATCAACAGACGACCTGCTGTCCTGCTCAAGGCCGGTCAGGTCACTTAGGCTTATTTCCCCGCCGCTCGGGGCTCATCCAGAGGACACTGGAAATGACACAGGCAATTGCATCGCCCATCGTTCACGACCTGATCGGCGTTGGTTTCGGCCCTTCGAACCTGGCGTTGGCCATCGCCCTGCAGGAGCGCGGGCCGACCCAGGGCGAGCTGGATGTACTGTTTCTCGACAAGCAGGCCAGCTACAGCTGGCATGGCAACACCCTGTCGACCCAGAGCGAGCTGCAGATTTCCTTCCTCAAGGACCTGGTGACCCTGCGCAACCCGACCAGCCCTTATTCGTTCGTCAATTACCTCAAGGCCCACGGGCGCCTGGTGGATTTCATCAACCTGGGCACTTTTTATCCGTGCCGCATGGAGTACAACGACTACCTGCGCTGGGTCGCCGCGCAATTCGAGAATCAGAGCCGTTACGGCGAAGAGGTGCTGACCATCGAACCGGTGCTGCACAACCAGCAGGTTGAAGCACTGCGGGTGATTTCCCGCGACAGCGCGGGCCATCAACATGTGCGCACCACCCGTTCGGTGGTGGTCAGCACCGGCGGCACGCCGCGTATTCCCGAGGCGTTCAAGGCGCTCAAGGGCGACCCTCGCGTGTTCCACCATTCGCAGTACCTGGCGCAAATGGCCAAGCAGCCATGCGTGAACAACCAGCCGATGAGCATCGCGATCATCGGTGGCGGGCAGAGCGCGGCGGAAGCTTTCATCGATCTCAATGACAGCTTCCCGTCGGTGCAGGTCGACATGATCCTGCGCGGCTCGGCCCTGAAGCCGGCGGACGACAGCCCGTTCGTCAACGAAGTGTTCTCGCCGGAGTTCACCGACCTGGTGTTCCAGCAGGCGAGCAGCGAACGTGAGCGCCTGGTCAACGAATACCACAACACCAACTATTCGGTGGTGGACATCGACCTGATCGAACGCATCTACGGGATTTTCTACCGGCAGAAAGTCTCGGGCATCGCTCGCCATGCGTTCCGGACCCTGACCACTATTGAAAAAGCCAGCGCCACCGAGCGTGGCATCGAACTGGCGGTGCGCAACAATGCCACAGGCGTTGTCACGGTCCGTCACTACGACGCCGTGGTGCTGGCCACCGGTTACGAGCGGCAGATGCACCGCAAGCTGCTGGCCCCGCTGGAACAGTACCTGGGTGATTTCGAGGTGGATCGCAACTACAAGTTGATCACCGATGAGCGCTGCAAGGCCGGCATCTACATGCAGGGCTTCTGCCAGGCCAGCCATGGCTTGAGCGATACCTTGCTGTCGATCCTGCCGATTCGTGCGGACGAGATCGCCGGATCGCTGTATGACCATGGCAGCAATCGTGGACATCGTTCGATGGTGGATCTGTTGCTGGCAGCTGCCAGCTAAGATCTTCGGCGGCGGTGAGGCCGCCATCGCCAGCAGGCTGGCTCCCACATTTGATCTGTGATCGCAGGGCTACTGTGGGAGCCAGCCTGCTGGCGATGAGGCGCTGAAGACCACCACGACTCTTAAATCCCGAACCCTTCCCGAAGAACCGCGCAATTGCCGCAACGTATCACCAGCGTCGGACTAAGCGGGCAGTATTTCGGATTTTTCCTACAGAACGCGATCCGGGACTTCCGTAGCCTTCCCCCCTCACTAATCTGACCCGGGGGGCCACGTTGCCCAACAAGTCCTTACGCATCCTGATCGCTGACAAACAACACTTCAACCGGATGAAAATCGAGCGGCTGTTCAACCAGCTCGGTTATTTTCGGGTGGCGCCGGTGCACAGTCTCGAAGAGCTGCTGAACCTGGTCGAGTATGGTTGTGAGCCATTCGACCTGCTGGTCATCAATGCCAGCATGGCCGACGGCAAGCTCAACCTGCTGGATTTCTGTCTCGACAACAGGCAGGTGGCGCGCGCGCTGATATTCGACGGTCAGTGCGCGCAACTCCCCGCCATTGCGGCAAGTGAAAGGCACAAGGTACAGGTCAGCCACGCCATGCTGCCGGACCTGGCAACGATCCAGAGGTTGATGGCGCACATCGATCGATCGCTACCGCTCGTCGCAACTGTCATTTCTGTCAGGTAGTACGATCGGATTTTGCGTGCAAGAGTCTATGCGCAGCTACTGTGTCCAGTCCGGGTTTTGCCCAAGGGCCGTCAGTGTCCGAAAGTCGTGTTAATGCATAGGGAGTTGCCATGAAGGCAGCGTTGGTTGTGGACGATCATCCGGTGATTCGCGGTGCAGTCAAAATCGTACTCAAGCTGGAAGGATACAAGCGCATCCACGAGGCGGCCTGCGGTAACGAAGTGTTGCCGATGATCCGCGAGCATCAACCTGAACTGGTGGTGCTGGACCTCAACTTGCCGTCGCTCGATGGCCTGGATGTCCTGGCACGGATCCAGATGGAGGAGGTGCATTGCCGCGTGGTGGTGTTTACGGCGCAGGAACCGGCATTTTTCCAGGATCGTTGCATGCGTGCCGGTGCCGTGGCCTACGTCGCCAAGACCAACGATCTGCAGCATTTGCACAAGGCCGTGCACGCCGTGATGGCCGGTTACACCTATTTCACCCGATTGTCCTCCAGCTCAGTGTCCTTGAGCCAGGCGCAACGCACTGAAAAACAGATGATCGACAGGCTTTCGGATCGCGAACTGTCGATTTTCCAGCATCTGGCCCGGGGCACGAGCAACAAGGCAATCGCCGAAATCATGCACCTGAGCCACAAGACCGTCAGTACCTACAAAACCCGGTTGACTGAGAAACTCAACGTGGAGTCGTCGGTGCATCTGAGGGATCTTGCCCAACGTCATCACTTGATCTGAATGAACGCCCTTCGATACCTGCTGTTGGCCCTTTGCCTGGGGGTATCGAGTGTCTGTGCGCAACCGCAAACATTGACCTTGCTGGGCCGTTCCAGCGTGGAAGGTCAAGTGCTGCGGTTGTCGTCAGCCGACGCGCGTTGGTTGCAGCAAAAAGGCCGTTTGGTGCTCGCCGTTTCAGCCCCGGATTATCCGCCTTTCGACATCACCACCGATCACACGCTCGAGGGGGTAACAGCCGACTACGCCGATCTGCTCCGGCAGCTACTGCAAGTGGAGATCGAAGTCCGGCGTTATTCATCACGCGAAGACGCCGTTCGGGCCGTCAAACAAGGGGTGGCGGACCTGCTGGGAACGTCCAACAGCTACGAGTCCCAGGACCCGCAATTACAGATGTCCCGCGCCTATGCGGTGGATCAGCCGGTATTGGTGACGCGCGTTGATTCGCCCCAGGTGCTGGACCCTGCGCTGGCCGGCAAGCGCCTGGCCATGCTCTACCACTACTTGCCTGAACACAGCGTGCAGCGGTTCTATCCCGAGGCCCAGGTGCAGCTTTTCCCTTCGACACTGGCGGCGGTCGGGGCTGTCGCCTTCGGCCAGGCGGACGTCTACCTGGGTGATGCGATCAGCGCCCATTACCTGATCAGCAAAAACTACCTGAACAACGTTCAGCTGGCTGACTTCTCGCCCATGGAGTCCGGGCGTTTCGCCTTTGCCATGGCCCGCGACAACCCGGCGCTGCTGCGTATCGTCAACAAGTCCCTGGCAGCGATAACGGCCAATGAGCAGATGAACATCCAGCGCCGCTGGGGGGCGAGCGGGGTGTCCATGCCGGGCGCGCAGTCACTGCAATTGAGTGAGGCCGAGCAGCGTTGGCTCGACCGGCACCCGCGCGTGAGCGTGGCCATCAACGAGAACATTCCGCCCATCACCTTCATGGACAGTGAGGGCAGGTTTCGCGGTATCGGTGTCGACGTGTTGGCGAAAATCAGCCTGCGCACCGGCTTGCAATTCGACATCCGCGCCATGCCGTCAGTGGCGCAGATGGTGCAAGCGATCAAGAGCGGCGAGGTCGATGTGCTGGCCGGTATCGGCCTGAGTTCCCTGCGTGAGGATGACTTGCTGTTTACCCGGGCGTTCCTGACCAGCCCTTCGGTTCTGGTGACGCGCCTGGCGCCGGACAGCCCCCGGACCCTGGATGACCTGGCCGGAGAAACCCTGGCGCTGACCCAGGGCAATATTGCCGGCGAGTTCATTCGCCAACACTTTCCGCTGATCCGTTGTGTGGATGCGCCCCTGTCGGCCGATGCCATGGAAATGGTCGCCCAAGGGAAGGCACAAGGCGCCATCAACTCGTTGATCAGCGCCCGTTACCTGATATCCCGGCAGTACCGTGATCGCCTCCAGGTCACCAGCACGGTGGGCACCGATCCCGCGCGCAGCACCCTGGCGACCGGTCGCGAGGCCACCGAGTTGCATTCGATCCTGGACAAGGCCTTGCTCAGCATCCCCCCGGAAGAAATCGACGAGCTGATCATGCCTTGGCGTAATGACCTGATGGTGGAGCAGAGCTATTGGCTACGGCATCGCCAGAGCATTTTCCAGGCGTTCGCGGCGGCCGGCGCCTTGCTGCTGCTTGCCCTGGCCTGGATCGCCTGGCAGCGCTGGCAGATTCGCCAGCGCCAGCAATGGCTGGCCCGACTGCAGGAGGCCAAGGATGCTGCCGACGATGCCAACCGGGCCAAGACCACCTTCCTGGCCACCATGAGCCATGAGATCCGCACGCCGATGAATGCCTTGATCGGCATGCTTGAACTGGCGCTCAAAAGCGCCGATGAGGGCATAACCGATCGCGCGGCCATCGAGGTCGCGTCAAATGCCGGGCAACAGTTGCTGGCCCTGATCGGCGATATCCTGGACATTGCCCGTATCGAGTCCGGGCAGTTGTCGTTGACGCCGGAGCGGGCCAATCTGCAGGCGCTGGTGGTATCGGTGTGCCGGGTCTTCGAAGGCCTGGCCCGGCAGAAGAACCTGCAGTGGCGGGTCGAACTGGACGAACACAGCGACCGCGATGTGTTGATCGATCCCACGCGGTTCAAGCAGGTGCTGTCCAACCTGTTGAGCAACGCCATCAAGTTCACCCACAAAGGCGAGGTCAGCCTGAGGTTGCAGGTCGTGCCCGCTTCGGCGGACCGTCTTGCGGTGAGTGTGTGTATCGAGGACAGCGGCAGCGGCATCAGCGCCTTTGACCAGCAACGCCTGTTCAGCCCGTTCGTGCAGGCCGGTCATCATCAGGCGTCAGGCCGACAGGGTTCCGGCCTGGGGCTGGTGATCAGCCGCACGCTGTGCGAAATGATGGGTGGGCGCTTGCAACTCGTCAGCGTCCTGGGGCGCGGCACCCGGTTGGACATCGACCTTGAACTGGTGGCTTTGCGTACGTTGCCCGCCACTGAAATGGTGTCGGGCGAATCGCCGGCAAGGACCCGGCCCTTGACGATTCTGGTGGTGGACGATTACCCGGCCAACCGGTTGCTGCTGTCGCGGCAACTGAGTTACCTGGGGCACCGGGTTTTGCTCGCAGAAGATGGCCAGCAAGGTTTCGAGCAATGGCGGGAACATGCCTGCGATCTGGTCGTCACCGACTGCAACATGCCGGTGGTCAGCGGCTATGAACTGGCGGGTGCGATCCGCGATGAGGAGCGCTTCCAGGTGGGACAGCCGACGGTGATCCTGGGCTTCACCGCCAACGCGCAACCTGAGGAAAAAATCCGTTGTATCGAAGCGGGCATGGACGATTGTCTGTTCAAGCCCATTCGACTGGTCGACCTGAGCGCCTGGTTGGCCACGCGTTTTTCCAGCGAATCGCCAGGTGCGAGCGAAGCGCCTTCCGGTGCCGAAATCGATGTAAGCGGGTTGCAACGCTACACAGGGGCCGACAGTGAACTCATCATTCAATTGTTGCATGACCTGGCCGTGAGCAACCGCGAGGATAGCGAACGCCTGCGGCAAGAACATGCCAGTGGTAACTACTATGGCTTGAAGGACCTGGCGCACCGTATCAAGGGAGGCGCGCAGATGGTCAGGGCGCAGGCGCTGGTGGCGAGTTGCGAACAACTGGAGCGCGCCTGTGGCGAGGGCGATCCCTCACTGATCGACGCCGCCGTCGATCAGTTGCACCAAGCCATGGCGCGGCTGGACACTGTCTTGAGCCGGGCCGAGGCTTGAGCCCGGCGGCTTAATCCCAGGTCGGCGCCAGGCCATTGGGACTGGTCAGGCGATGGCCTGGCCGACGTCGGCTTCGTTTTTCAGATTCCGCTGCTTTCAGGCAATATCACTACGGCTGAACTCCTCGCCAAGAAAGTCGATCAAGCTGCGCACCGACGGCAGCAGGCCTCGGCGCGACGGAAAGATCGCGTGGATGACGCCACTCCTTGGCGCCCAGCCCGGCACCAGTTCGACCAACTGGCCAGCGGCAATCTCATCGCGCACCACCACACTGGGCAGGTGGACGATCCCGATGCCGGCCACCGCCGCGTGACGCAAGGCCAACAGGTCATCGGTGACCATTCGCGGCGCGTGCCTGATCAACGCACTGCTGCCATCGCCTGCGAACAATTCCCACTGGTACTCGCGTTGTGCCGACCCCCAGTGCAGGCTCGGCAAACCACTGAGGTCGGCCGGGGAGGCGGGGGTCGACAGGCGCGGCAAAAAGGTCGGGCTGCCCACCACGCTCTGGGTACTGTTGCCCAGCACCTTCATCACCATGTCGGTGTCTTCCAGCGGCGGAAAACGCACACGCAAGGCGATGTCGAAACCTTCGTGGATCAGGTCGACCCGGCGGTTGGTGCTCTCGATGAACAACTCCACCAGCGGATATTTGAGCAAGTAGCGGGTCAGCATCGGCCCGACCCAGGAGTTGAGCAGCGCCGTCGGACAACTGATGCGCACCACACCCTGGGGCTCGGAGCGGTTACGTTCGATCAGCTCGGCGGCGCTTTCCGCCTCCACCCGCATCGCCAGGCAACGCTGGTAATACGCCTGGCCGATTTCCGTCAGCGAACAATGCCGACTGCTGCGGTGCAGCAAGCGTACGCCGAGGCGTTCCTCGAGTTCGGCAATGCGTCGGCTGAGCTTGGACTTGGGCATGTCCAGGGCCCGCCCAGCCGCCGCGAAACCCTGATGCTCCACCACTTGGGTGAAGTAATAGAGGGTGTTGAGGTCTTCCACCATCGTTCTCCAAATAGAACGCTAAAGCTGATTTTTGCAGTCTAGCGCAACAAAGGTCGCAGTTTTAAGCTCTGTCCATGGCTTCACTCACCTCATCAGGAGACACCATGAAAAACATCATCGGTATCTACACCAGCCCACGGGCCCATTGGGTCGGCGACGGTTTTCCGGTTCGCACGCTGTTTTCCTACGACAACCTGGGCAAGCACATCAGCCCGTTCCTGCTGCTCGATCACGCCGGCCCCGCTGAATTCACCCCCACCACGGCTCGACGAGGCGTTGGTCAGCATCCGCACCGGGGTTTCGAAACCGTGACTATCGTTTACAAGGGCGAACTGGAACACCGCGACTCCACCGGCAGTGGCGGCAAGATCGGCCCCGGCGACGTGCAATGGATGACCGCCGCCTCGGGGATTCTCCATGAAGAGTTTCATTCCGAAGGTTTCGCCAAGAGCGGTGGCACCCTGGAAATGGTCCAGTTGTGGGTCAACCTGCCGGCCAAGGACAAGATGGCCGACGCCGGTTACCAGACCATTCTCGATGGCGACATCCCGAGCATTGCCTTGCAGAACAACGCCGGCAGCTTGCGCTTGATCGCGGGTGAGTTTGCAGGCCACAAGGGGCCGTCGCGCACCTTTACCCCCATCGACGTCTGGGACCTGCGCCTGAATGCCGGCAAGTTGCTCACGCTGGACTTGCATGAGGGCCGCAACACCGCACTGGTGGTGTTGCGCGGCACGATTGAAGTCAACGGTCTGGAGTCGGTACGTCAAGGTCAGTTGGCCTTGTTCGACCGCAAGGGCGACCAGATGACCCTCGAAGCCAGCGAGGACGCGGTGGTGCTGCTGCTCAGCGGCGAACCGATCGATGAGCCGATCGTCGGTCACGGCCCGTTCGTGATGAATACCGAGCAGGAAATTCACCAGGCGTTCGCCGACTTCCAGTCAGGCCGCTTCGGCCAGATGCACGGTTAATCCGTTTCGCTTCAACAACCCGCTCTACACAGGATGAGTAGGCCGGTTCCCAGGCCAGGGATGGCTGTTGTCTGCTAAAAGAGGAAACACTGATGAATACCGTCACTGCGGCCAACTTCAATGGCCAGAAACCGACAATCGACGCCAATGACAGCGCCATGCTGTTGATCGATCACCAGAGCGGGCTGTTCCAGATCGTCAAGGACATGGATGTACCGCAGCTGCGCGCCAACGCGATTGCCCTGGCCAAGGCGGCCACCTTGCTGAAGATGCCGGTGATCACCACCGCGTCCGTGCCCCAAGGGCCGAACGGGCCGCTGATTCCGGAAATCCATGAGGCGGCACCACATGCCCAATACGTGGCGCGCAAGGGCGAAATCAATGCCTGGGACAACCCGGAGTTTCACGCGGCGGTCAAAGCCACTGGCAAGAAAACCCTGGTGATCGCCGGCACCCTGACCAGCGTATGCCTGGCGTTTCCGTCCATTGCCGCGGTGCATGAAGGCTACAAGGTGTTTGCCGTGGTCGATGCCTCGGGCAACCACTCCAAATTGGCCACTGATCTGACAATTGCCCGTCTGGCCCAGGCCGGGGTGGTGCCGATCGACATCATGGCTACGCTCTCTGAGCTGCAAGGCTCGTGGAACCGACCGGACGCCGAGCAGTGGGCCGCGGTCTATGCCCAGGCAATGCCGCATTATCAATTGTTGATCGAGAGCTACCTCAAGGCTCAACAAGTGGCGAACGAACATGAAACGCTGGATTCCCAGCGCTAACCGGGACACCCACGCCGATTTTTTTCGGCATCGATAACACGCGAGGACTACTGCCATGACAACTTCCTACAAGCGTCTCGACAAGGACAACGCCGCCGTTCTGTTGGTGGATCATCAGACAGGCCTGCTGTCGCTGGTGCGCGACATCGACCCGGACCGGTTCAAGAACAACGTGCTGGCCCTGGCCGACCTGGCCAAGTACTTCAAGCTGCCGACCATCCTCACCACCAGTTTCGAAACCGGTCCCAACGGCCCCCTGGTGCCCGAGCTCAAGGCATTGTTTCCGGACGCGCCCTATGTCGCGCGTCCCGGCCAGATCAATGCCTGGGACAACGAAGACTTCGTCAAGGCGATCAAGGCCACCGGCAAGAAGCAATTGATCATTGCCGGCGTGGTGACCGAGGTGTGCGTGGCGTTTCCGGCACTCTCGGCGCTGGCCGAAGGATTCGATGTCTTTGTCGTCACCGACGCGTCCGGCACGTTCAACGAGCTGACCCGTGAATCGGCGTGGAACCGCATGTCCAGCGCCGGCGCGCAGCTGATGACCTGGTTCGGCCTGGCCTGTGAACTGCACCGCGACTGGCGCAACGACATCGAGGGCCTGGGCACGCTGTTCTCCAATCACATCCCGGACTACCGTAACCTGATGACCAGCTACAGCACCCTGACCAACAGCAAATAAACCGGGCAACACTCATACCCCTGTGGGAGCGGGCTTGCTCGCGAAGGCGGTGTGTCAGGCACATCAATATCGCCTGACGCACTGCATTCGCGAGCACGCCCGCTCCCACAGTAGTTTGTAGTGTTCCGAAGCCACCAATTGCTCCTACACTCTGGCCAACCCATGAGATCTTTTGCTCACTGTCCTGTGCCGGAGCTGCTTGATGCTGTCATTGCTCACCGAACACCCACTGATCTGCGCTTTCGTCCTGATCCTGATCGATCTGTTGTTGTGGCGCTTGATCGGTACCCGTGGCCACAACGTGAAACTTCTGGTTCGGCCGGTGATTTTCACGTTGTTCAGCCTGGTGCTGTTCAACGAAGGCATGAACCCGTTGGAACCCGCGCCCTGGGTCGACAATGTACCGTTGCATCTGGCGGCCACGGGGTTGCAGATCGGCTGGTGGCTGTTCGCTGCGCGCACCCTGACTGTGCTGATCGGTGCGGGACTGATGCAACGGGTGGGACATACCGGGCGACTGCTGCAGGACCTGCTGGGTGCTGTGATTTTCCTTGTCGCGGTCATCGCAGCCTTGGCCTACGTGCTCAATCTGCCGGTCAAGGGCGTACTGGCCACGTCAGGCGCCCTGGCGATCATCGTCGGCCTGGCCTTGCAAAGTACCCTCAGCGACGTGTTTTCCGGGATCGTGCTGAACACCACCAAACCCTATCAACTGGATGACTGGATCGCCATCGACGGCACCGAAGGCCGGGTCATCGATATCGATTGGCGGGCCACGCGCCTGCAGACCTCCCAGGGCAGCATGATCGTGATACCCAACTCGCTGGCCGCCAAGGCCAAGATCACCAACTTCAGCCGGCCCAGCGATATGTTCGGCCTTTCGATCAGCCTGCAGGTCAGCCCCCATGTCCGTCCGCAAACCGTGATCGATGCCCTTGAGCGAGCGATGCAGGGCTGCCGGACCTTGTTGACTTCACCCGGGGCCAAAGTTGCGCTTAAAAGCTCCAGCGCTGCCGGCAACGAATACGAAATCAGCGGCTTTGTCGCCTCGATGAGCGAAAAGCGCTCGGTACGCAATCAGCTGTTCGACCTGGCGTACCGACATTTGCGGGCCTCCGGGATCCACCTGCTGTCGAGCATCGAACCCAGTCCGTCGAGCGACCTCACGCGGCCACGGGCGCTGCTCGATAGCTCTCCGCTGTTCTCCACCCTGCGCCAGGAAGAGAAAGAAACCTTCAGCCAGAACATGGCCCTGCAGACCTTCCGCTCCGGCGAGACGATCCTGGATGCAGGGGAGGTCAGCGATCACTTGTTCATCATCGAGTCCGGTGTGGTGTCGGTCACGCTGAACCGTAACGGTACGCCTATCGAATCCGGACGCATGGGGCCGGGGGAGGTGATCGGCGAGGCCGGTATCCTGACCGACAGCGCGCTGCCTGCCCAGTTCGCCGCGAAAACCCCTTGCACGCTTTATCGCATCGAAAAGCAGTACCTCAAGCCCTGCCTGGATGCCCGCCAGGACATCAACGATGCGATGAAATCCTTGATGGATTTCCGCCTGAACAAGGCACAGTCGCTGATCGCGGATATACCCGTGGTTGTGCCGAAGAAAGGGTTTCTGCAATGGTTGCGCAGTCGGGTGTGAGGGGCACGAGGGCGCCATTGGCCTCCTCGACTTCTGCAAGATTGGCTATTTGTGTGCACCGACCCTGGGACTAACTTAGTGCCACACACACACTTGCCCTGGAGTCATCCATGCAACAGCGTATCGATTTCTACACCGCTTCCCCTGATGCCCTCAAAGCCATGAGTGCCCTGGAAACTGCGGTTTCCAAACTGGGGTTGGAAAAGAACCTGCTGGAGCTGGTCAAGCTGCGCTCTTCGCAAATCAATGGCTGCGCCTTCTGCATCGACATGCACACCGCCGACGCCATCAAGGGCGGCGAAACCCCACGCCGCCTGTTCGCCGTGACCGCATGGCGCGAGGCGCCATTCTTCACCGAGCGCGAACGCGCCGCGCTGCTCTGGACCGAATCCCTGACCCAACTCAGCCTGACCCATGCCCCGGACGAAGACTACGAAGTGGTCAGCGCCCAGTTCACGCCCAAGGAAATGGTTGACCTGACCATGGCGATCAACACCATCAACGGCTGGAACCGTCTGGCGGTGGGCTTTCGCAAGACGCCTCAGGCCTGATTTTTCGTCCTGGCCCAGTGCCGAGGCTCAATGGGCATCGGCACTCGGCGCAGCAGGTGGTTGCACCTTGCGCATCAAGGGCACCATCGCCGTGGCGACAATGAAGCACACCATGATCATCAAGAACGCATCGCCATAAGTTTGTGTCTGCGCTTCGCGGTAGGTCAGCAGCCAGAGCTGACGCAGGCTGGCCGTTACTCCTATATCGCCGCTCTGGCCCAGGGCGGCGAAGTTGTTGCCGACCTGTGACAGCCACTGGTTGAGCGCTTCGTTGGTGCTGTTGAGGTTCTCCGCCAACCTGGTGAAATGCAGGTTCGTGCGGTCATTGAGGATGGTTGCGCAGGCGGCGATGCCGATGGCGCCGCCGAGGTTGCGCATCAGGTTGAACAGCCCCGAAGCGTGTTTCAACCGAGCCGGTGCCAGTCCGCCAAGGGTCAATGTCACCGCGGGCGGCACAGCCAGTTGCTGGGCGATCCCGCGCAGTGCTTGTGGCAGCATCAATTCCTTGGCCCCCCAGTCATGGGTGATCGGGCTGAAATCCCACATTGACAAGGCGAACAGGCCAAGGCCGGTCATCATGATCCAGCGCAGGTCGACGCGGTTGGCCAGGAAGGCGTAGAGCGGAATCGCCATGATCTGGAACACGCCAGTGGAGAAAACCGCCAGGCCAATGTCCAATGCGCCATAGCCGCGGACCCGGCCAAGAAATAGCGGTGTCAGGTAAATGGTGGCGAACAGGCCGATGCCGGTGACGAATGAGAAAAAACAGCCGAGGGCGAAGTTGCGGTCTTTCAGGGCTCGCAGGTCGACGATCGGGTTGGCCACGTGCAGGGTGCGGCCGATAAAGGCCAGGCCGGCCAGGCCGCTGATCCACGCCGTGGTCAGGATGGTGCGGTCGCTGAACCAGTTCCAGCGCGGACCTTCTTCGAGGGTGTATTCCAGGCAGCCGAGGAACAGCGCCAGGAACACCATGCTCAGGTAGTCGGCGCCCTTGAGCAGCGACAGTTCCGGTTGGTCGATCTTCACCAGCATCGGCACCGCCACGGCGACGAAAATCCCCGGCACCAGGTTTATGTAGAACAGCCAGTGCCAGGACGATATGTCGGTGATCCAGCCGCCGATCACCGGACCCAGGGTAGGGGCCAATGACGCGACCGCGCCAATGGTTGCCGCCGCGATCACCCGCTGCTTGCCGGTGAAGAACACGAACGCGGTGGTGAACACCAGGGGGATCATCGAACCGCCGAGGAAGCCTTGCAAGGCGCGGAAGGCGATCATGCTCTGGATGTTCCAGGCCGCGCCGCAGAGCAGGCTGGTCAGGGTAAAACCCACGGCTGAGGCGCAGAACAACCAGCGTGTCGAGAATACCCGGGACAGCCAGCCGGAGAGGGGGATCACGATGATTTCGGCGATCAGGTAACTGGTTTGCACCCAGGCGGTTTCATCGGTGCCGGCGGAGAGCCCGCCACCGATGTCCCGCAGCGATGCCGAGACGATCTGGATATCCAGCAGCGCAATGAACATGCCGATGCACATGCTGGCGAAGGCGAAAACCTTGGTCGCCGTCGCCATGCTCGCGGCATCGAACGCTGGTGCCGGGGCGGCGAGGGCGCGGCTCATGGCGCGCTGGCCACGGCTGGCGTTTCAGGCGCCTTGCGCGTGTCCACTTCGGCGGTGACCGACAGGCCAGGGCGCAGGTGACCGAGCACGCTGTCGGCCGGGTCGAGATGGATGCGCACCGGTACCCGCTGGACGATCTTGGTGAAGTTGCCGGTGGCATTTTCCGGTGGCAACACGCTGAACTGCGAACCACTGGCCGGCGCCAGGCTGTCCAGATGACCATGTAATACCTGGCCCGAGAGCACGTCGGCGCGGATGGTGACCCGTTGCCCGGGGGCCATGTGTGCCAGTTGGTCTTCCTTGAAGTTGGCGTCGACCCACAGGCCGCTGGACGGCACCACCGACAACAGTTGCGAACCGGCCTGGGCATACGCGCCTGTCCGTGCGCGGCGGTTGCCGATCACGCCATCCACAGGGGCTTTCAGTTCGGTATACCCCACGTTCAGCTGCGCCAGGTCGCGTTCGGCTATTGCTTGAATCAAAGCCGCGCGGGCCTGCTGTTTCTGGGTGGCGATCACATTCAATTGCCGCTGTGCGGCCAGCAGTTCGGCCTGGGCGCGGTTGCTTTGTGCCTGGGCCGTCTTGAACGTGGCGTTGGCTCGTTGTGCGCTTTCCACCGAGACCGCGTTGGTGCTGACAAGCTTTTTGTAGCGCGCATCGTCATCACGCGAGCGGGTAGTTTCGGCACCGGCGGCATCAATGCCGGCGCGGGCCTGGCCGATCACGGCCTGTTGCAGTTGTTCGGTGGCGTCGAGATTGGCGAGCAGGGCTTCTTCAGCCGCCACCGCGCCCTCGGCCTTGGCCAGGTTGGCGCGGTAGTCGCGCGAATCGAGACGGATAAGCACATCGCCGGCCTTGACCTTCTGGTTGTCGGTCACCAGCACTTCTTCAATGTAACCCGCCACTTTCGGCCCGATCACCGTCACGTCGCCGCCGATGTAGGCATCGTCGGTCGCCTCGATGAACCGCCCGCTGGTCCACCAGTGCGCAGCATACACACCGGCCAGTACCAGCGCGGCGATGCCCAGGGTCGGCAGGAGCAGGCGTTTGAGCAGCGGCTTGCGAGTGTTCGCCGGGACGGCAAGGTCGGGCTCTACGGTGGGCATGCTGGTCATGGAAGAATACCTGTGGGGAAAGCCATTTAATTACGTGCGTAATATGACGCATGTAATATTTGCTCGCAAATGATTTTTGCTGCCGGCTGTCAGGTGCCTGATTGAATCGGGAAACGGCAGCTGTTGTCTGGCCGCTGAGCTGATTGTGAATGGGCGCCAACAGGCGCCCCTCTTTGTCTCTGTTGTCCTGCGCCGCAAGCTGTACCTGCGATCATTGGTCAGCGACATCGTGGCCGCGAAGCTATTTGTTTGGCGCGGCCTCGGGAAAACCGCCCGGCGGGTCGAGGTTGTCCAGCGCTCGATTGACCAACAGCTCACCCAGCACGGCCAGCTGTTGAATCGCCAACATGACATTGCGGCGCGAACCTTCCACTTCACACGCAAGGTCGGTGGCCATGACATTCAGGGACGCGAGGGTTTCGCAGGCGTGACAGAGCAAGGACTCGGTGTCGACGTTCGGAATGATGGTGAACACATGGCTGACAGGGTCGGGGCGATTCGGATTACGCAGGCGCGCGCTGACAAGAGGTTCGGTGACTTCGCAGAGCCTGGATATATCGACAGCCTCGGAGGTTGATGGGGCCGGGGAGTTGGGGGCGTTCTTTTTCATATTGGAGCTCCATGCAAGGTTGAAGAGCCAGTCCCATTCTGCCAGTCAAAATTGATTAGCGGCAATGCTTTAGTTGGCGGGCCGCTAGATTTATTACCAGAAAATTCAAACTAATTAATCAAAAAAATGAACATCTATGTAATTAAATGATTCATGTTTGGTTGTGTTTATTGTTGCTTTCTTGTTTCTGTAGGTTTGTTCGCTAGAGTCATTCTGGTCTCTGTAAGAAATGTCCTCGATGCATGTGGGGTAGGTATGTAGGAAACGACGCTGAACAAGATGATATGAAACATAGTTTGACGGATGAAAGTCGTGGTTGCAGTATTGCTTTTTTGCCCAAAGGGTAGGTGCAGTAATCCGGTTTCATACAAAGACATCTGTGTGGTTATTTTTATAGTTTATTGAGGTGGTAGCTATTAAATGTACAAGAAAGAAAAAACAGAAAAATTGAAGAGGAATATTAAGTATCTGATCAAGAGTCGCGGAGAGACACGGTTGTCGTTGTGCAATTCAAGTGGTTTGACCAGGACGACGATTTACAACATTCTGGAAGGAAAAGTTGTCAATGTTCAACAGTCCACGATTCGTAAGATTTCTGATTTTTTCGGTGTGTCTTACAAGGAAATAGAAACTGTTGATTTTGAAGAGAAAGAAACGATAGAAAGCAGTATCTCTCTGCAGGGAAACATGAATCCAGCTGCAGTCCCAATCATTAAGGAAAGCCTGCTGTTTAAAAGCCTCGACAAGCGAGTCGGCGAGCTGGCTGCGACTCATCCTCTCACTTATTATTTTGGCACGGCTTGCAATCTGATTGCTGTGCTCTTGGAGAAGGAGATTCACGGTGTGAACGAATCCGGAGATCTTCTAATAGTAAAAAAAGGATTGTCTTGTGGTGATAAGGAGAAGCTCGTCTATGACAAGTCAACAAAAAAGCTGTTTGTCACCAGTGCGCCACTTTTAGACTCTGATGCGATTGGTGTTATAGGGGAAATAATAGAGGAAAGGTTTAATGGTTGAAGACATGGCGAATAGCAGGTATAGGCTGCTTGGGTTTGAAAAAAGTAATAACCTTGCTGTTGTCATGGTCGTTTCAACAGGGAAGGTTGTTAAAATAAAACTCGGAGACCTGATCAAAAGCGAGGTAATGGATGATTTTAATAAAATTGAAGTGAAGGATGTTTACAGGAAGTTTTACTCGGGCGGACAGGCGTTGACTGCATATGAAATAAGCGATCGGCATGAAAGGTCTTGGATGACCTATGTTGCTCTCAATCTTGCGTTATTTGCTATTTATATTTTTACCAATGTTTCTGCGGCTAAGCTTGTTTATCTGGAGTACTTCGAGGTTGTCGTTACGCCGGGGGTTTTTCTGTATCCGTTGACGTTTTTAATAGTTGATCTTTTGAATGAGTCATATGGGCTTAGGCTCGCAAGGAGGGCAATACTCTTCGCCTTTGCGAGCAATGCTTTTATTCTGGTGCTACTAACTGTCACGGGGCACCTTCCTGGTTTGCCTACCTGGAAGCTTGATGAGTCATACAGCGAGGTTATCAGTCATGTCTCATCTGCGTTGTTAGCATCGTCTGTATCTTTTCTCTTTTCTGAGTATGTGAACTCATATTTGCTCTGTAAAATAAAAAAGCTTACTAGCTCAAGGTTTCTATTTTTGCGGGTGTTCTTCAGTACCTTTTTTGCGGTGATAATTGACAGTTTTATTTTTTGCTTTATTGCATTCTATGGTGCCATGGATAATAGTGATATTTTGAATATAGTTTATGTTCAGATAGCCATCAAACTGTGCTTTGCTGTATTTAATGTGTTGCCTGCTTATGGTGCGAGATCGTTATTCAGGAAGTATGTGGCTGGAGCTCAGGTGGCATGAGTGATGGGGTATAAACTGATTGTCTGGAGTTTATACCCTTCCCACAAAATCAATATTTCAAATTGATTTTGCTCTTAAGGGTTTTCATGGTTTCCAGCTTGTTTTCCAAAAAATTTTGTAACCCTGTAGCACGAAGCGTGCAAGCAGCGCAGTTGCTGCAGCCGAAGCCGAAGCCTTTGATTCCGTTATAACAAGTCAGCGTGTGGTCTCGGACAACGTCCAGTTTGTTATGGTGGTCGGCCAGCGCCCAGGTTTCCGCCTTGGTTAACCACATCAACGGGGTTTCAAACTGTAGTTTGTATTCCATTCCCAGCGCGATGGCGTTGTTCAGTGCCTTGACGAACTCATGCCGGCAGTCAGGGTAGCCGGAGTAGTCTGTTTCACAAACGCCGGTGATCACGGTACGGGCTTGCACTTGATAGGCGTAAATAGCCGCCAAGGTTAAGAACAGAATATTTCTACCGGGTACGAAGGTGCTCGGCAGATTGTCTCCTGCGTTACTTGTGCTTGGTAGCGGGATGTTGTCGCGCGTCAGGCTGCTGATAGCGAGCTGATTAAGCAATGAAACGTCTAACACCTTGTGCACTTTCACACCAAGCTGTTTGGCAAGTTTTTGCGCGACTTCAATTTCCGCGAGATGGCGCTGACCATAATCGAAGGTAATACAGTGGATTTCATCGTAGAACGGTAGCGCATGGATCAAGCAGGTTGTTGAGTCTTGCCCGCCACTGAAAACGATAACTGCCTTTTTAGTCATGCTCTTTTCTTCCTTGGAGGGGATCAATGTGTATTCGGGCATTGACCCTACCGGGAAGATCAGATTCTGGCTGTGGGAAGTTTCCGAGATGATTGTCGCCGTTTTCCGAATGTGTCATTTGTTGACAAGCATCAACCGCAACGTTGACGGGTGCACGGTAGGAACTGCTGAAGGCTGCGATCTAAGATCAAAAGATCGCAGCCTTCGGCAGCTCCTACAGGTGTAGCGGGATCAGGCGCGTTCGAAGATCGCCGCGATGCCCTGGCCGCCGCCGATGCACATGGTCACCAGCGCGTAACGGCCGCCGGTGCGGTGCAGTTCGTGGATGGCCTTGGTGGCGATAATGGCGCCGGTCGCGCCGACCGGGTGACCCAGGGCGATGCCCGAGCCGTTCGGGTTGACCTTGGCCGGGTCCAGATCCAGTTCCTGGCTGACGGCACAGGCTTGCGCCGCGAAAGCGATGTTGGCTTCGATCACGTCCATGTCAGCGACGGTCAGGCCGGCACGCTTGAGTGCCAGGCGGGTGGCCGGGATTGGGCCCAGGCCCATCAGTGTTGGTTCGACGCCGGCATGGGCGTAGCTGACCAGGCGGGCGAGTGGGCGCAGGTTGTTGACCTGTACGGCAGCGCCGGTGGCCATGACCAGGGCGGCCGCACCGTCGTTCAGGCCGGAGGCGTTGCCGGCGGTGACCGAGCCGTCCTTCTTGAACGCCGGCTTCATCGCCGCCAGCTGTTCCAGGGAGGTGGCGCGTGGGTGCTCGTCGACGCTGAACAGTTTAGTGCCCTTGCGATCCGCAATCTCTACGGTCGCGATCTGCTCGGTGAAGTAGCCGTTGGCAATCGCATGGGCTGCGCGCTTCTGGTCTTCCAGCGCCAGGGCATCCTGCATTTCACGGGTGATGCCGTTACGCTCGGCGACGTTCTCGGCGGTGATACCCATGTGAATGTTGTGGAACGGGTCATGCAGGATACCCAGCATGTAGTCGACGGCCTGGACGTTGCCCATGCGCGCGCCCCAACGGGCGGATGGCAGCAGGTACGGCCCGCGGCTCATGGACTCGGCACCGGCGCCGATGGCGATGTCGGCATCGCCCAGCATCAGGGTCTGCGCTGCGCTGACGATCGCTTGCAGGCCTGAGCCGCAGAGGCGGTTGACGTTGTAGGCCGGGGTTTCTTTCGGAATGCCGGCGTTCATCGCGGCAACCCGGGAGATGTAGGCGTCGCGGGTTTCGGTCGGGATCACGTGGCCCATCACCAGGTGACCGACGAGCGCCGGGTCTACAGCGGCCCGTTCCAGGGCGGCTTTCACGGCGGTGGCCGCGAGCTCGGCCGGTGGCACGTCCTTGAGGGATCCGCCGAAGGTGCCAATGGCGGTACGGGCGGCGCTGACGACGTAGATTTCCGGGGTGTTCATGGCTGTGTTCCTTTCGGTGGATTCTTATCTGTACTGCGATTGAGCAGGGCGTTCAAGGCCGTTTTCGCCTCGATGCTGTTGAGGCGCTGGATGAACAGCAGGTTTTCTTCGCGCAGGGTGGCTTGCAGTTCGGCCATGCCGGCCTGCGTCATCAATTGGCGGGACTGGCGCAGAGCTTGCGCGGGCATCGCCAGAAAGCGCTGGGCGATCTTCGCCGCCGCGGCCAGGCATTGCTCGCCGTCATCGAAGGCGGCGTTGGCCAGGCCCCAGGCGACAGCCTCGCTGCCATCAAGGCTGTCGCCCAGCAGTAGCAAACTCGCGGCGCGGGCCTGGCCCAGCCGGCGTGGCAACAGCAGGCTGGCGCCGAACTCGGGGCACAGGCCCAGGTTGACGAACGGCGTGCGTAGCTTGGCGTTGCGCGTCACCAGCACCTGGTCGCAATGCAGCAGCAGGGTGGTGCCGATGCCGATGGCCGCCCCGCACACCGCCGCAATCAACGGCTTCTGCAGGTGAGTTACGGCGCGCATCAGGCGGAAAGCCGGGCTGTCCAAATGCGTCGGCGGCTCTTGCAGGAAGTCCACCAGGTCGTTGCCACTGGTAAAGCAGTTAGGGCCACCGGTCACGATGACCACGCGGATTTCGTCATTCTCCTCAGCCGCAAACAGCAGGTCGGCCAAGCGCGTGTACATGCCGTTGGTCAGTGCGTTGAGCTTGTCGGGGCGATCGATGGTCAGCGTCAGCACGCCATCGCGATGCTCTTGTTTGATCAGGTCGGTCATTGCTGGCTCTTGCAGAGTCGGTTCGACGGCCACTTTAAGCGTCAGGTTAGCCCAACAGCTATGACAAAACGGGTCAACCGACCTGATGCTTTTTGCCATATCGCACCGTCGAAACGGCTACACACCCATTCGGGGTATGGTGCCGTCCGGCGAATCCACCAATAGTAGGTTCATCCGCTCATCCAGAGCCGAACTCGCTTGATAAGGTGCATTTGCTATGGGCAAGACCCTGCTTAAGGTGATTTCCAGTCTGTTTGTTATACCCCTGACCCTGAGTGCCCACGCCGGCGAGGTGAACGACAGCAATACGCTGCGGCTCTATAACTGGGCGGACTACATCGGTGAGAAGACCCTGGCCGATTTCGAAAAGGCCACCGGCATCAAGGTCATCTACGACACCTTCGACGCCTATGAAACGGTGCAGGCCAAGTTGCTCACCGGCCACTCCGGCTACGACCTGATCGTGCTCAATGCGTCCCTCGCGCCGCCGCTGATCCAGGCCAAGGTGTTCCAGCCACTGGACAAGAAACTGCTGCCGGGCTGGAGCAACCTGGACCCCAAAGTCTTGCACGACCTGCAAGGATTCGACCCGGGCCCGACTTACTCGGCGCCCTATACCTGGGGCAGCAACGGCATCACCTACAACGTCGACAAGATCAAGGAGCGCATGCCGGATGCGCCAATCGGCTCGCTGGCGATGATTTTCGATCCGAAGATTGTCTCGCGCTTCGCCGACTGTGGCGTGACCCTGGTCGATGCGCCCACGGAAGTCATCCCCCTGGCCCTCAAATACCTGGGCCGCGATCCACGCAGCGCCAAGCCTGAAGATTTGAAGGCAGCGCAGGAGTTGCTGCTGTCGGTGCGCCCGTACATCCGCAAATTCGACTCGGTCAATTACCTGACCAGCCTGCCCAACGGCGACGTGTGCATGGCCATGACCTGGTCGGGCGACTACGCGACGGCCATGGCCCGCGCCGAAGAAGCCAAGTTGAACATCAACCTGTCCTATTTCATTCCCAAGGAAGGCTCGTTGATCTGGTTCGACAACATGTACATCCCGGCCGATGCGCCCCATGTCGCCAATGCGCACAAGTTCCTTGAATACCTGATGCAGCCGCAGGTGATGGCGGACGTCACTGACTACATCCATTACGCCAACAGCAACGCGGCGGCCACGCCGTTGTTGAACGCCGATGTGCGCAACAACCCGGCGATCTACCCCGATGAAGCCACCCGCGAGCGCCTGTTCCCGCAGAAGACCCAGGACGCCAAGGACATGCGGGCCATGACCCGGGTCTGGAGCACGGTGAAAAGCGGCATCTGATTCATTCGATCGTTAGTCAAACCGGTTAGAGGTTTTTATTCATGGCGACGCCAACACGCAGCGTTTTCTCCCCAGCGGACGAGTCCCGGCTGGTCAAGGCCGACAAGGCCCATCATATGCACGGCTATCACGTGTTCGACGAACACGCCGAACAAGGTTCCCTGAACATCGTCGCCGGAGACGGCGCCTATATCTACGACACCCAGGGCAACCGCTTTCTCGACGCCGTGGGCGGCATGTGGTGCACCAACATCGGCCTGGGTCGCGAGGAAATGGCCGAGGCCATCGCCGATCAGGTGCGCCAACTGGCCTATTCCAACCCGTTTTCCGACATGTCCAATAACGTCGCCATCGAGCTGTGCGAAAAACTCGCCAGCCTGGCCCCCGGTGACCTCGACCACGTGTTCCTGACCACCGGTGGCTCCACCGCCGTGGACACCGCGTATCGACTGATCCAGTACTACCAGAACTGCCGCGGCCTGCCTGAAAAGAAGCACGTCATCGCCCGTTTCAACGCGTACCACGGCTCCACCACCCTGACCATGTCGATCGGCAACAAGGCCGCCGACCGGGTGCCCGAGTTCGATTACGACAACCCGCTGATCCACCACGTGTCCAACCCCAACCCTTACCGCGCGCCGGAGGGCATGGACGAGGCGCAGTTCCTCGAATTCCTGGTCAAGGAGTTCGAAGACAAGATCCACTCGATCGGCGCAGACAAGGTCGCAGGCTTCTTCGCCGAGCCGGTGATGGGCTCGGGCGGGGTGATTATTCCGCCGAAGGGTTACCTCAAGCGCATGTGGGAAGTCTGCCAGCGCTACGACATTCTCTTTGTCGCCGACGAGGTGGTGACGTCGTTCGGGCGCCTGGGCAAGTTTTTCGCCTCCCTCGATGTGTTCGACGTGCAACCCGACATCATCACCACCGCCAAGGGCTTGACCTCGGCGTACCTGCCGCTGGGGGCATGCATCTTTTCCGACCGCATCTGGAAGGTCATCGCCGAGCCGGGCAAGGGCCGTTGCTTCACCCACGGTTTCACCTACAGCGGCCATCCGGTGTGCTGCACGGCGGCGCTGAAGAACATCGAGATCATCGAACGGGAAAACCTGCTGGCCCACGTCGACGATGTCGGCGGCTACCTCGAGCAGCGCCTGGCCACCTTGCGCGATCTGCCCCTGGTGGGTGATGTGCGCTGCCTGAAACTGATGGCGTGCGTGGAGTTCGTCGCCGACAAACGCACCAAGGCGCTGTTCGCCGAGGAGATCAACATCGGCGAGAAAATCCATGTGCGCGCCCAGGCCCGGGGCCTGTTGGTGCGGCCGATCATGCACCTGAACGTGATGTCGCCGCCGCTGATCCTGACCTATGCCCAGGTCGATGAGATTGTCGAGATCCTGCGCCTGTGCATTCTCGAAGTGGCAGCCGAGCTTGAGGCGAGCGGACAGTACACCGGCCAATGATTTCGTCTGCCAGGCTGTTACCAAGGGGTTGTTCAGCCGCTAGACTGCGGGGCATGAGCAGACCAAACGACGATACGCTGATCGCGGTGCCTTTCGGGGCATTGCATAGATGGCATGGGGGCATGCGCGAGGCATTCGCCCATGTCGATGAGCCTGACGCACTGCAATACCTGGTCTCGGCGTTGGGGCAACTGGTGTCCATCGAATCGGTGATGATCAGCCTGGAGCGCAAGGACCGCGCGCCGCAGTTGCTGCATCAGCGCGGCATTGCCCAGGAGTACCAGGTGTCGATTCTCGAGCGCTATTTCGCCGGTGGCTATCTGCTTGATCCGTTCTGCCTGGCGGTGGAGCAGGGCCTGGCGCAGGGCTTCTATCACTTGGAAGACATTGCGCCGGACAACTTCTTCGACAGTGACTATTACAAGACCTATTACCTGAAGGCCAACTGTTCGGAAGACAGCTACTACATTGTCGATACGGGCAATGACACGAAAATTTCCGTGAGCCTCTTCCAGGGTTTCGGCGGCGATTGCCTGGGCGTCGAACAGTTGAACCTGCTGCGCGCCGTCGAGCCGCTGGTGCGCGAATTCATCGGCGAATTCAGCCGGCGTGGCCTGCAGCGCAGTAGCGAGATCCAGGGCAATGACGATCAAGGCCTGCGCGACGATCTCAAGCATCGGGTGCAATCGGCGTTCGAGCATTTCGGTAGTGGCCTGCTCACCGAACGCGAGCGGGAAGTGGCGCACATGGTGCTCAGGGGGCATTCGGTGAAATCCACGGCCAGCCAGATGAACATCTCTCCGGAAACCGTGCGCATGCATCGCAAGAATCTGTATTTGAAGCTGGAGGTGGGGTCGCAGTCTGAGTTGTTTGCGTTGTTTATCGAGTGGTTGCGCGGGCACTGAGAATGGCGGTCAAACACAAAACCAACTGTGGGAGCGGGCTTGCTCGCGAAGCGGTGTGTCAGTCGACAATATCGTTAACTGGCACACCGCTTTCGCGAGCAAGCCCGCTCCCACATTTGTTTTTGGTTGACCACAAAATCTGTGGTCAACCTTGATCGTTGATCAATCCTCGCGCTTTACCACCAGCGTCAGAATGTCATAGCTGGCCACCAGCTCACCCAGCTGGTTGGTGACTTCCACATCCCACGCCACCACCCCTTGCGGGATGCCCTGCGGGCTCTTCTTGCCCTGGTCGATCTTGCGTTTGCAGGTCAGGCGCGCCTGGATGGTGTCGCCGATGCCCACCGGGTTGATGAAGCGCAGGGTGTCCAGGCCGTAGTTGGCCAGGACCGGGCCGACGCCAGGGGATACGAACAGCCCGGCCGCCGCCGACAGCACGAAGTAACCGTGGGCGATGCGTTTGCCGAACTGCGATTCCTTGGCCGCGATGTCATCGAAGTGCATGTAGAAGTGGTCGCCCGACAGGCAGCCGAAGTTCACCAGGTCCGCCTCGGTGACGGTGCGACGGTGGGTCAGCAGCGATTCGCCGATCTGCAGGTCCTGGAAGTGGCGACGGAACGGGTGCACCTCGGTTTCGATGACCTTGGCCCCGCGCACGTATTCGCCGGTGACCGCTGCCAGCATGGTCGGCGAACCCTGCACCGCTGCGCGTTGCAGGTAGTGTTTCACCGCACGCAGGCCGCCGAGTTCTTCACCGCCGCCGGCACGACCCGGGCCACCGTGCTTGAGTTGTGGCAGCGGCGAGCCGTGGCCGGTGGATTCACCGGCGCAGTGGCGATCCAGTACCAGCAAACGCCCGTGCAAGGCGGCCGCGACCGGAATGGCTTTGGCGGCGATTTGCGGGTCCTTGGTCACCAGGCTGGCCACCAGGCTGCCTTTGCCGCGCGCGGCCAAGGCCAGGGCTTCATCCAGATCGTCGTAGGCCATCAGGGTGCTGACCGGGCCGAACGCTTCGATGTCATGGGCACCGCCCTCGGCGTGCGGATCGCGGGCTTGCAACAGGGTCGGGGCGAAGAACGCGCCCTTGTCGACATTTTCACCACGGGGTTCGAAGCCGTCGCGGGCGCCGAACAGCATGTCGCTGCTCTGCAACAGGGCTTCCAGGCGTTCGGCCACGTCTTTCTGCTGGTCGTGGGAAGCCAGTGCACCCATGCGCACGCCTTCCACGGAAGGATCGCCAACAACCACTTTGGCCAGGCGATCACGCAAGCGGGTAGCCACGGCGTCGATGTGCTTGGCCGGGACGATGGCGCGCCGGATGGCGGTGCATTTCTGCCCGGCCTTGGTGGTCATTTCCCGGGCGACTTCCTTGATGAACAACTCGAATTCTTCATCGTCCGGGGTGACGTCCGGGGCGAGGATCGCACAGTTCAGCGAGTCGGCTTCGGCGGTGAACGGCACTGAATTGCGGATCAGGTTCGGGTTGACCCGCAGCTTGGCCGCGGTGTCGGCGGAACCGGTGAAGGTCACCACGTCCTGGCCTTGCAGGCGGTCGAGCAGGTCGCCGGTGCCGCCGATGATCAGTTGCAGGCTGCCCGCCGGGAGAAGGCCGGACTCGTCCATCAGGCGTACCACGGCTTCAGTCAGGTAGCTGGTGGCGCTGGCCGGTTTGACGATGCATGGCATGCCGGCGAGGAAGCTCGGGGCGAATTTTTCCAGCATGCCCCAGATCGGGAAGTTGAAGGCATTGATGTGCACCGCCACGCCGCCGCGCGGCACCAGGATGTGGGTGCCGGCGAAGGTGCCCATTTTGCTCAGTTGCAGCGCCGGGCCTTCGTGGACGACGTTACCCGACGGCAATTCACGGGCGCCGAGGCTGGCGTAGGTGAACAGGGTGCTGTTGCCGCCCTCGATGTCGATCCAGCTGTCGGCACGGGTCGCGCCGCTGTGGTGGGAAATCGCGTAGAGCTGTTCCTTGCGTTCGCTCAGGTACAAGGCCAGGGCCTTGAGGCGCTGGGCGCGTTGCTGGAAGTCCAGCGCCATCAGGCCGCTGACGCCTTGGCGACGACCGTGCTCGATGGCTTCGGCAAAGTCCGGGCGCTCTTCGTGGGTACGGAAGATTTCATGGCCATCGAGGGCGCTGCGCAGGACTTGTGCGCCTTGTTGGCCGATCCAGCGACCGGCGATGAAACTCTGCAGGGTAGGGGCATGCAGTGTAGGTGAGGAGGACATCACGATTGCTCCTGAGTGTGAAAAGTCTGGGCGCGGCCACAACCGCCCCCTTGCGGAATTACCAAAGCGCCAGGGTGTAACCGACGATCAATCGGTTCTCATCGAGGGCGGTCGTCAAGCCATTGCCGGAGCGGAAGGTCACGTTGCGCCAGCGCAGGCTGACGTTCTTCAACACACCGCTCTGGATGACGTAGCTGATATCGCTGTCGCGCTCCCATTCGCGCCCGTTGTCGACGGTGCCTGCCTTGACGTGGCGCCCGTCGGTGTAGCGGGTCATGAAGGTCAGGCCGGGAATGCCTTGTGCGGCGAAGTCATAGTCGTAGCGCAACTGCCAGGAATCTTCTTCGGCGCGGGTAAAGGTGTTGAAGGTCACCAGGTTGACCACGTAGGGATCGCCGCCGTTGAGGAACGGAAAGGCGCTGTCGCCGGACAACTGCTGGTAGGCGGCACTGACCTTGTGGGCGCCCTGGGACAGGGTGAACATGCTGTTGAAGTTGCGGTTGTCGATGCGTCCGGCCTTTTCCGCGCCGTCGCCGCGGCTGTCGAAATAACGCAGGTCGCTGCGCAGGTTGAAACCGTTGCCCAGGGGCTGGGTATGCACCAGCCCGACGAATTGCTGGCGGTATATCTGCTCGAGCTTGCCGTAGTAATAGCTCAGGTTCAGTTGCGGACTGAACGCGTAGCTGCCGCCGCCGAAGTCGAAGTGATCGCTGCTGGCGGCGGCGTAGCCGATGTCGTCGTTGCTCGACGAGTCGCGCAGGTTGGCCTTGGTCAGGCGTCCGGCATTGAGCGTCAGGCCGTCGATTTCCTGGCTGGTCAGCAAGCCGCCTTCAAAGGTCGAACTGAGCAGGCGGGTGTCGTTGTAGCTCACCACCGGCAGCAAGGGTTGCAGGGTGCCGAGTTTCAGAAGGCTTTTGGACACCCGCATCTTGCCGGTCAGGCCTAGCTCACTGTAGTTGTCATCGGGTTCATGGCTCTGCGGGCCAAAGGGCAGCAGCCCGGTGCCACGGCGATCCGGGCTGGAGTCGAGCTTGATCCCCAGTTCCCCCAGTGCGTCGAGGCCAAAACCGAAGGTGCCATTTGTGAATCCGGATTCGACACGCGCAGTGAACCCCTGGGCCCATTCTTCGGCCTTGGATTGCGGCGCGTTGTCCTGACGGAAATCGCGATTGAGGTAGAGGTTGCGCATTTCAATACGGGCCTTGCTGTCGCCGATGAAGTCGGCCATGGCGCTGGGCGCGAACAGGGGCAGACTCAATGCGGCGGCGAGCGAAAACAGTGATTCACAAGATGCGTTACGTGCGGGCTTCATTATTTTTATTCCCTGCCAATAGTCAGTGATTGCTGGCGCCGGAGGCACCGATACCGGTCATCGAGCGGATGAACTGCGCCAGATAACGGCCGCGTTCAAGGGCTGCGCGGGGCGAGGTGTCGGTGACGGAAAACAGCCATGCACTGAAGAACGCCAGGCTCATGGAGAACAGCGCCGGGTTGGAGTAGGGGAACAGTGCCTTGTCGTGATGCATCACGTTGACCCACACCGCCGGGCTGAGCACCAGCAGGACAATCGCTGAGACAAGCCCGGACAGGCTGCCGATGACGGCGCCGCGGGTGGTCAGGCCTTTCCAGTACATCGAAAGGAACAGCACCGGGAAATTCACCGACGCGGCGATGGCCAGTACCAGACCGGACAGGAAGGCGATGTTTTGCGATTCGAACAACAGGCCGAGGATGATCGCCAGCACACCGATGCACAGGGTGGCGATTCGCGACACGCGCATTTCCTGCGCCTCGCTGGCCTGCCCCTTGCGCATCACGCAGGCATACAGGTCATGGGACACCGCCGAGGCGCCGGACAACGCGAGCCCGGCGACTACCGCCAGAATCGTGGCGAAGGCGACCGCCGAGATGAAACCAAGGAACAGGTTGCCGCCTACCGCGTGGGCCAGGTGCACGGCGACCATGTTGCCGCCGCCGATGATTGCGCCGCTGGCGTCACGGAACGCAGGATCGGTGCCGACCATGACGATGGCGCCGAAGCCGACAATGATTAGCAGCAGGTAGAAGTAGCCGATGAAACCGGTGGCGTAGAACACGCTTTTACGCGCTTCCTTGGCATCGCTGACGGTGAAGAAACGCATCAGGATGTGCGGCAGGCCGGCGGTGCCGAACATCATGCCCAGCCCCAGGGAAATTGCGTCGACCGGATTGGACAGCAAGCCGCCGGGCGCCATGATCGCGTCGCCCTTGGCATGCACGGCGGTGGCGCCGGCAAACATCGCCTCAGTGCTGAAGCCGAAATGCTTGAGCACCATGAACGCCATGAAACTGGTGCCGAACAACAGCATCACTGCCTTGATGATCTGCACCCAGGTGGTGGCAAGCATGCCGCCGAAGGTCACGTAGAACACCATCAATACACCGACCAGCATGACGGCGTAGAGGTAGTCGATGCCGAACAGCAATTCGATCAGCTTGCCGGCGCCGACCATCTGCGCCACCAGGTACATCAGCGCCACGGTCAAGGTGCCGAAGGCCGAGGTCAGGCGCACCGGGGTTTGCTCCAGGCGGTAAGAGACCACGTCGGCAAAGGTGTATTTGCCGAGGTTGCGCAGGCGTTCGGCAATCAGGAACAGGATGATCGGCCAGCCGGCCAATACGCCCAGTGCGTAGAGCAGACCGTCGTAGCCATTGAGGAACATCATCGCGGAAATGCCGAGGAACGAGGCTGCCGAGATCATGTCGCCGGCGATCGCCAGACCATTCTGGAAGCCGGTCATGCCACCACCGGCGGTGTAGAAGTCGCTGGCAGAGCGGGTGCGCAAGGCAGCCCAGCGTGTCACGCCGAGGGTGAACAGGACGAACACCAGGAACATGCCGATGGCGTTCCAGTTCAGTGGTCGCGAAGCGCCGTCGGCGGCCACCGCAAAATCGGTGACCACCGCCAACGGCAGCAGGAACAGCGCGAGAAGGCGGCTCATCGGGCGCACTCCTGCTTGAGTTTTTCATTCAGCGGGTCGATCACGTTGTTGGCGCGATAGACATAGAAACCGGTCAGCGCAAAGGCCAGTACCACGATCACCACACCCACCAGCATGCCAACGGTGGTCACGCCGCCGCTGAGGGACTGGCCGAGGGTAGAAGGGGAGAAAGCCACCAGCAGCACGAAGCCGTAATAGATCACCAGCATGGCCAGGCTCAGTGACCAGTACAGCTTCTGCTTGCGGCGAACCAGCTGGATGAAATCCGGGTGCTGGCGGATGAGTTCTATTTCCTGGGGTGTCATGAGGCGCGCTCCTTTGTTGTTTTTGTTTTGAGTGAAACAGAGTTTTCGGGTGGATCACCGGACCCCCTGTAGGAGCTGGCTTGCCAGCGAAGGCGGCCTGAAAACAAACGGTGATCTCAAGGGCCTCTTCGCTGGCAAGCCAGCTCCTACAGGGGGGGGTGTTGCTCTTTAGAGCTGGTCGAAATCCAGAACGACCTTGTCGCTGATCGGGAAGGCCTGGCACGACAGCACATAGCCCGCGGCCACCTCGTAGTCTTCCAGGGCGTGGTTGCTGTCCATTTCCACTTCGCCTTCGATGACCTTGCACTTGCAGGTCGAGCACACGCCGGCCTTGCACGAGTAGGGCAGTTCGGCGCCCTGGGCGTTGCCAGCGTCGAGAATGCTCTGGCTGTTGCGCGGCAGGTCGAAGGCCAAGGCACGGCCGTCGCTGATTACGGTGATCTGGCTGACCGCCGCATCCACCTGGCGCGCCGCCTCGCGGGCTTCACGTTTCTGCTGGCTGCCGGCGGCGGCGAACAGTTCGAAATGGATGCGCCCAGGTTGCATGCCCTTGGCCTTGAGGCTGTCGCGCACGGTCTCGGTCATTTCCTGCGGGCCGCAGATGAAGGCGGCGTCGAGGGCCTTGACGTCGAGCCAACGGCTGAACAGCTGCTCGCATTTCTCGGCGTTGATCCGGCCGTTGTACAAGTCCACATCCTGCTGCTCGCGGCTGAACACGAAGATCAGGTTCAGGCGTTGCAGGTAGCGGTTCTTCAGGTCTTCCAGCTGTTCGCGGAACAGTGCGCCGGAGCTGGAGCGGTTGCCGTACAGCAGGGTGACGCGGCTGTTGGGCTCGGTTTGCAGGGTGGTCTTGATGATCGACAGGATCGGCGTGATGCCGCTGCCGGCCGCGACGGCCAGGTAATTACCGTGGCGAGCGGGGTCGAGTTCCACGCTGAAATGCCCGGCGGGCGGCATCACCTCCAGGCTGTGTCCGGCCTTGAGCTGTTCGTTGGCAAAGGCGGAAAAACGCCCGCCGGCCACACGCTTGATGGCGACCCGCAGTTCACCGTCGTTGACCCCGGTGCAGATCGAATAGGAGCGGCGCACTTCTTCGCCGTCCAGTTGGGTGCGCATCACCAGGTGTTGGCCCTGGGTGTAATGAAAGCTGTCTTGCAGGTGCTGCGGAATCTCGAAGGCGATGGACACCGCGTCACGGGTCTCGGTGCGCACGTCCTTGATGGTCAGGCTGTGAAATTTGCTCATTGTTGTTCTCCAGCTGGGTCGGCCGATTCGCCGCTCAGATGCACTTGAAATAGTCGAACGGTTCTCGACAATCGACGCAGCGATACAGCGCCTTGCACGCGGTTGAACCGAATTCGCTGAGCACCTCGGTGTGGACGCTGCCGCATTGCGGGCAGACGACCCGCGGGCTCTCACCGAGCAGGCTGCGTTTGCTGGTACTGCCTTCGGGCGGTGCGATGCCGTAGGCGCGCAGGCGTTCGCGGCCGCTGGCGCTGATCCAGTCGGTGGTCCAGGCCGGGGTCAATTTGCGCTCCAGTTGCGGCGCCTTGAATCCGCCGAGTTCCAGGGCCTGGCGGATATCGCCCTCGATCACTTCGGTGGCCGGGCAGCCGGAGTAGGTCGGCGTGACCACCACGTGCAAGTGACCCGCCTGCCAGTCCAGGTCGCGGACGATGCCGAGGTCGACCACGCTGACCACCGGCACTTCCGGGTCCATGACTTCGGACAGGATCGCCCACGCGGCGGCCAGGTCGGACGGTTGAGCCGGCCGGGCGCCGAGGTCGCTGGCGATCAGCTCACCAGGTTGCATCGGGGTACGCTCGGGGCAGGAACTGCATTTCGGCCAGCAGGATGCCCAGGTGTTCGCTGTGCAGGCCCTTGCGCGCATTCAGGTAGAAATAGCTCGGCGCGGACGGCACGGGCAGGGTGGCGCTGGTGAAGATCTGGTTGACCTTGGCCTGCCACTGCGCGGCGACGCTGGCGATGCCCGGGGTGATGCCGGCTTCGCACAGGCGTTGTTCGCTGTCATCGGCAGCGATCAGTTCCACGGTGAAGCGCCAGACTTCGGGGATGGCCGCGAGCATGCGCTGGTGGCTTTCCTCGGTGCCGTCACCCATGCGCTCGATCCATTCGCCGGAGCGGCGCAGGTGGTAGGTGACTTCCTTCACCGCCTTGGCAGCGATCCCGGCAATGCGTTCGTCGCTGGACTGGCTCAGGCCCTGCAGCACCGGCAGATGCCAGGCGTCATAGAGGAACTGCTTGAGCATGGTCACCGCGAAGTCACCGTTGGGTTGTTCCACCAGCAACAGGTTGCGATAAGCGCGCTCGTCACGACGGAACGCCAGGTGATCGGCATCGCGGCCGTCGTCCAGCAGTTCGCCGGCGTAGTCCAGCCAGTTGCGCGCCTGGCCCACCAGGTCGAGGCCGACGTTCATCAGCGCCAGCTCTTCTTCCAGGGCCGGCGCCTTGCCGCACCACTGGCACAGGCGCTGGCCCTGGATCAGGGCGCTGTCACCGAGGCGCAGCAGGTATTCGATCAGATCAGTCTTGTTGTTCATGGTTGACCTCACATGTGCCCGACTTCGGCCGGCAGCTCGTAGAAGCTGGCATGGCGGTAGACCTTGTCGTCCGACGGATCGAACAGCGGGTCTTTTTCATCCGGGGAGGAGGCGGTGATCAGCTTTGAGGGCACCACCCACAGGCTTACGCCTTCGCTGCGACGGGTATAGAGCTCGCGAGCGTTCTCGATGGCCATGGTGGTGTCGGCGGCATGCACGCTGCCGACGTGTTTGTGGTTGAGGCCGTGCTTGCTGCGCACGAAGACTTCGAAGAGGGTCCATTCGGACATGGCGGTGTCTCCAGATCAGGTGGCCGAATCAGGCGGCGTTCTTGTTTTGTTTTTTGCGGGCGTGGGCGACGGCGGCTTCACGAACCCAGGCACCGTCTTCAATCGCCTTGCGGCGGGTGGCGACGCGTTCGGTGTTGCACGGGCCGTTGCCCTTGAGCACTTCGTAGAATTCGCTCCACTGGATTTCGCCGAAGTCGTAGTGGCCGCGTTCGGCGTTCCACGCAAGGTCCGGGTCGGGGCAGGTGCAGCCCAGCAGTTCCAGCTGCGGGATGGTCTGGTCGATGAAGCGCTGGCGCAGTTCGTCATTGCTCTGGCGCTTGATTTTCCAGGCCATGGATTGCGCGCTGTTCGGTGAGTGTTCGTCGCTCGGGCCGAACATCATCAGCGACGGCCACCACAGGCGGTTGATCGCATCCTGGACCATGTCTTTTTGCGCCTGGGTACCGTGACGCATCATGGTCAGGAGGATTTCGTAGCCCTGGCGCTGGTGGAAGCTCTCTTCCTTGCAGATGCGCACCATGGCCCGGGAGTAGGGGCCATAGGAGGTGCGCTGCAGCACCACCTGGTTGACGATCGCCGCGCCATCCACCAGCCAGCCCACGGCGCCCATGTCGGCCCAGTTCAGCGTCGGGTAGTTGAAGATGCTCGAGTACTTGGCCTTGCCGCTATGCAGCTTGGCGATTTCTTCATCACGGTCGGCGCCCAGGGTTTCCATGGCGCTGTACAGGTACAGGCCGTGCCCGGCTTCGTCCTGGATCTTGGCCATCAACTGCAGTTTGCGTTTGAGCGTTGGCGCGCGGGTAACCCAGTTGCCTTCCGGGAGCATGCCGACGATTTCCGAGTGGGCGTGCTGGGAGATCTGCCGGATCAGGGTCTGGCGGTAGGCATCTGGCATCCAGTTCTTCGCTTCGATCTTGATTTCTGAATCGATTTTCTCCTGGAAGGCGCGTTCCTCATCGGACATCTCCGAGAGGTCTTTGATGCGCTTGACGCCTGTTTCTACGAGCTGTGCGTACATGGGGGGTCTCCCGCCGTGATTCTGTTGAAGGCATGGAGAACTTTATAAGCGATACAGAAATTTATATCAAACACAAAATGACGTGTCGTATTTAATTTTTGTATCGCTTTTGGGTTGAGCGGTCCTTCATGAAGCACCGTTCCCCTGTAGGAGCTGGCTTGCCAGCGAAAGCGGTGGGGCAGTCGGCAAATGTATCGACTGGACGGATGCCTTCGCTGGCAAGCCAGCTCCTACAGAGAGGGGGTGTCTGTTTTCATGAAAAAAGCCAAAAAAAAGCCCCGCAAAAGCGGGGCCGTAAGGGGTGCAGCAGTCATGCTTTAGGGCGTTTGTCCATGACGTGGCAAGCCTTGCCCTCGGAACGCTTGATCGAATGGAACGGCTGCAAGACGATCCGCGAACTGATGCCGATATACGTCTTGATGTGCTTGCTCAGCTCCCCGCAAACCGCCTTCTGCTGTTCATCGCTCAGGTGCTGATGCTCTGCCTTCAACTCGACATGTACATCCACGCTGTCCAGGTTGCCATTGCGATACAGATGGATCTCGTAGCACTCGGCAAGTTGTTTGACTTTCAGCACCTGCTCCTCGATCTGCGTCGGGAACACGTTGACCCCGCGGATGATCAGCATGTCATCGCTGCGCCCGGTGATCTTGTCGATACGCCGCATCGGCCGCGCAGTGCCTGGCAGCAGGCGCGTCAGGTCGCGGGTGCGGTAGCGGATCATCGGCAGGGCTTCTTTGCTCAGGGAAGTGAACACCAGTTCGCCCATTTGCCCGTCCGGCAGCACTTCGCCAGTGATCGGGTCGATGATTTCCGGGTAGAAGTGGTCTTCCCAGATCGTCGGGCCGTCCTTGGTTTCGGCGCATTCCATTGCTACGCCCGGGCCCATGATTTCCGAGAGGCCGTAGATGTCCAGGGCGGTGATGCCCATGCGCGCCTCGATGGCGCTGCGCAGTTCGGCGGTCCATGGCTCGGCGCCGAAGATGCCCAGGCGCAGGGCCAGCTTGTGCGGGTCGATGCCCTGGCGCTCGATTTCGTCGGCGATGTTGAGCATGTAGGACGGCGTGACCATGATGATGTCCGGCTGGAAATCCTTGATCAGCTGCACTTGTTTTTCGGTCTGGCCGCCGGACATCGGGATCACCGTGCAACCCAGGCGTTCGGCGCCGTAGTGCGCGCCGAGGCCGCCGGTGAACAGGCCGTAGCCGTAGGAGATGTGCACCTTGTCGCCACGTCGGCCACCCGCCGCGCGGATCGAGCGCGCCACCACGTTGGCCCAGGTGTCGATGTCGTTCTGGGTGTAGCCGACCACGGTCGGTTTGCCGGTGGTGCCGCTGGACGCGTGCAGGCGCACCACGTCATGCATCGGCACGGCAAACATGCCGTAGGGGTAGTTGTCGCGCAGGTCGGACTTGGTGGTGAAGGGGAATTTCGCCAGGTCGTCGAGGGACTTGATGTCGTCCGGGTGCACGCCCAGCGCATCGAAGCGCTGACGGTACAGCGGCACATTGTTGTAGGCGTGGTTCAGGCTCCAGCGCAGGCGTTCCAGCTGATGCTGGCGCAGCTCGTCGATGCTGGCGGTTTCCAGCGGGTCCAGCACGGGATCCAGCACGGCTTGGGCAATTGGCATGTTCATGTGTTCACTCGAATTGTTTTTGTGTTCCAGCCCCTGCATGCAGGGACTTTGAGTGCATGCCCCAAGGATACCTCTCGGCTCCCCGGGAATCGCGATTCTTTAGTGGGGTAGACGCTCGATGATCAGCGCGATCCCCTGGCCGACACCGATGCACATGGTGCACAGGGCGTAGCGGCCATTGCGTTCCTCTAGTTCATGCAGGGCGGTGGTGACCAGGCGTGCGCCGCTCATGCCCAACGGATGACCCAGGGCGATGGCGCCGCCGTTGGGGTTGACCCGTGGGTCGGTGTCGCTCAAGCCCAGTTCGCGCAATACCGCCAGGCCCTGGGCGGCAAAGGCTTCGTTGAGCTCGATGATGTCCATGTCCGCCAGGCTCAGGTTGGCCACTTCCAACACCTTGCGCGTGGCCGGTACCGGGCCGATGCCCATGATGCGTGGCTCGACACCGGCGGTGGCCATCGCCACGACCCGGCCACGGGCGGTCAGGCCGTGGCGTTTGGCGGCTTCCGGGCTGGCCAGCAGCAGCGCGCAGGCGCCGTCGTTGACCCCCGAGGCGTTGCCGGCGGTGACGCTGCCGCCTTCGCGGAACGGCGTGCCCAGTTTGGCCAGTTGCTCAAGGGTGGTGTCGCCGCGCGGATGCTCGTCGTGCTCGACCACTTTGGCCGGGCCTTTGCGCTGGGGTATTTGCACCGCGACGATTTCCCTGGCCAGCCGCCCATTGGCCTGGGCGGCAGCAGCGCGCTGCTGGCTGCGCAGGGCGAAAGCGTCCTGGTCGGCCCGGGAGATGTTGAACTGTTCGGCGACGTTCTCCGCCGTTTCCGGCATGGAGTCGATGCCGTAGGTTTTTTTCATCAGCGGATTGACGAAGCGCCAGCCGATGGTGGTGTCGAAAATCTCGGCGGCTCGAGAAAATGCCTGCTCGGCCTTGCCCATCACCATTGGTGCGCGGGACATCGATTCGACGCCACCGACCAGCATCAAGCCGGTTTCGCCGCTGCGAATCGCCCGGGCGGCAGTGCCGATGGCGTCCAGTCCGGAACCGCACAGGCGATTGAGGGTGGTGCCCGGTACGCTGACCGGCAACCCAGCCAGCAGTGCCGACATGCGTGCGACGTTGCGGTTGTCTTCGCCGGCCTGGTTGGCGCAGCCGTAGATCACATCATCGACAGTGCTCCAGTCGACTTGCGGGTGACGGCGCAGCAGCTCGCGCAACGGCACCGCACCGAGGTCGTCGGCGCGCACGCTGCTCAGGACTCCGGCGTAGCGACCGATCGGCGTGCGAACTGCGTCGATGATCAGGGCGTCATTCATTGGGGGTCTCCTGCACCAGCACCGAGCCGCGCACTTTGTAGGATTTGCCGTGGAACAGGGCGATCAACTGGCCCTGCTGGTTTTCGATGCGTACGTCGTAGTTGCCGGTGCGCCCGGAGCGGCTCTGCTCGATGCAATCGGCAGTCAGCGTGTCGCCCAGGCGTGCCGGGGCGATGTAGTCGATGCTGCAGCCGATGGCGACTGTGGCTTCGTTGTAGCTGTTGCAGGCAAAGGCGAATGCTGAATCTGCAAGGGCAAACAGAAAGCCGCCGTGGCAGGTGCCGTGGCCCTGCACCATGTCGGCACGCACGGTCATGCCCACACGGGCGCAACCGGGGGCCGCGGACAGCAGGCGTATGCCCATCGCCTGGCTGGCGGCGTCGCGCTGGAGCAGCGTTTGTGCACAGTTGACGGCCAGGTTCATCGCTTCATGGTTAGTCATGGAATATTCTCCCTTCGGCGACGCGTCGGCGCAGCAGCAGCGACGGCCGGTAGCGTTCTTCGCCATAGGTGGCTTGCAGGTTTTCCAGCACGGTCAGGATCTGCTTGAGCCCTATGGCGTCGGCCCAGGCCAACGGGCCTTGGGGGTAGTTGACTCCGGCGCGCATGGCCAGATCGATGTCGGCCGCCGAGGCCACGCCTTGCAGCAGGGCATCGGCCGCTTCGTTGGCCAGCATCGCCACGGTGCGCAGGACGGCGAGGGCAGGGCTGTCGCTGAGCAGGCTGACCTTGAGGCCGGCGCGTTGCAGCAGGGCGATACCTTGTTCCAAGGCCAGGGGATCAATGCCCGCCGCGTAACTGATGGCGATGCGTTGGGCCTGGGTGTAATCGAGGGTCAGGTCCAGCAGGATCAGGTTGCGCAGGCCGTCTTCCCTGGCGCGCTGACACGCCATGCGCCCGTCGCTCAAGGCCAGCACTGCGTCACCAACCCGCAACAAGCCGCGGCCATCGCGCTGGATGACGTCGAGGCCTTGCTCGCGCAGACGAACCAGCAAACCTCGGGCGATGCCCAGGTCGCCTTCGGCAATGCACACCTGGACATTCGCATCGCTGCCGATCTCGGCGGCTGGCGGACGCTCGGCCCCTTGGGCATAGCTGTAGAAACCTTGGCCGCTTTTGCGCCCCAGGCGCCCGCCGTCCACCAGCTCTTTCTGGATCAGCGAAGGCAGGAAGCGCGTGTCCTGGTAATAAGCGTCGAACACCGAGCAGGTCACGGCATAGTTGACGTCATGGCCGATCAGGTCGGTCAGCTCGAACGCACCCATGGCAAAGCCGCCGGCCTCGCGCATCAGCGCATCCAGCGTCGCGCAATCCGCGGCGCCTTCCTGGAGCATGCGCAGGCTCTCGGCATAGAAAGGCCGGGCCACGCGGTTGACGATGAAACCCGGGGTGGAGCGGGTGTGCACCGGTTTTTTCCCCCAGGCTTTGGCGGTGTCGTACAGGCACTCGGCCAAGGCCGGATCGCTGGCCAGGCCGCAGACCACTTCCACCAGCGGCATCACCGGCGCCGGGTTGAAGAAGTGCAGGCCGAGCAGGCGTTGTGGGTGATCGAGCTGCGCGGCGATGCGGGTGATCGACAGCGACGAGGTATTGCTGGCGAGGATGCAGTGCTCGCCGCAGATCTCTTCCAGTTGGCGGAACAGTGCGCGCTTGACCTCGAGGTTTTCGACGATGGCTTCGATGATCAGCGCGCAATCGGCCAGGGCTTCGATCGCTTCCACGGCGTGCAGGCGGGCAATCGTCGCACTGCGCGATTCGGCGGACAGCTTGCCGTTCTCGACCCGTTTGCCCAGTTGCCGGTCGATGCCGGCAATGGCCTGGGCGGCCGCGCCGGGACGATTGTCCAGCAGAAGCACCGGATGCCCGGCCTGCGCTGCGACCTGGGCAATGCCGGCGCCCATGGCGCCGGCGCCGATCACGGCGATGCGTGCAGAAGTGTTCAGTGCGCTCATGACTCAGCGTCCCTTGAAGCTTGGGTTGCGTTTTTCCATGAAGGCGCCGACGCCCTCGCGATAGTCGTCGCTGCGCCCGGCCAGGCGTTGCAGGTCACGCTCCAGTTCCAGCTGTTCATCAAAACTGTTGCTCATGCTGGCGTTCAGGCTGCGCTTGATCAGCGCCAGGCCGTAGGTTGGCTGGGTGGCCAGGTGTTGCGCCAGTTTCAGGGCTTCAGCGCGCAGTTCGGCGTCTTCCACGCAGCGATAGATCAAGCCCCATTGCTCGGCCTGTTCGGCCGTCAGGCGATTGCCGAGCAGGGTCAGGGCCTTGGCGCGGGCCATACCGACCAGGCGCGGCAGGGTCCAGGTGCCGCCGGAGTCAGGGATCAGGCCGATCTTGCAGAATGCCTGGATGAAGCTGGCCGAACGCGCTGCCAGCACCAGGTCGCAGGCCAGCGGAATGTTCGCGCCGGCACCGGCGGCCACGCCATTGACCGCGCAGATCACCGGCATCGGCAGGTCGCGCAACTGGCGGATCAGCGGGTTGTAGAACTTTTCGATGGACTCGCCCAGGTCCGGCACGGCGCTGCCCGGCGCGACATTGCGGTCGCTCAGATCCTGGCCGGCGCAGAAACCACGACCTTCGCCGGTCAGCAGCAGCACGCGCACGTCGGGGTTCTGCCGCACTTGCTTGAGCGCTTCCTTCACTTCGCCATGCATCTGGGTGTTGAAGCTGTTGAGCTGGTCCGGGCGATTGAGGCTGAGCAGGGCGACGCCGGCCTCGATGGAAAACAGGATGTGTTCGAAGTTCATGGTCTTGGCGCTCTCTTGGCGGATCTCGAATTCAGTGATTACTGGCCGGCGAAGGTCGGCGTGCGTTTTTCCTGGAAGGCGGCGATGCCCTCGTCGCGATCGCGGGTGCCGGCCAGCACGGTGAAGGCGTGACGCTCGAAACGCAGGCCGCTGGCCAGGTCGGTGTCCATGGCCTTGAGCAGCGCTTCCTTGGCCAGGCGTACCGCCAGCGGTGCCTTGGCGGCGATGTTGCGAGCGATCTGCAGGGCGCGATCGACGGTGAATTCCGGCTGGGTGACTTCGCTGACCAGGCCGGCGCGCTGGGCCTGGCGGGCGTCGATCGGCTCGCCGGTCAGGACCATCTGCATGGCCATGGATTTGCCGACGGCGCGCAGCAGGCGTTGGGTGCCACCCGCGCCGGGCATGATCCCGAGATTGATTTCCGGCTGGCCGAAGCGGGCGTCTTCACCGGCCACGATGATGTCGGCGTGCATCGCCAGTTCGCAGCCACCGCCAAGGGCGAAGCCGTTGACAGCGGCGATCAATGGTTTGTTGAAGCGAGTAATGGCCTGCCATGAGGCCTGGCGCGGGTCGTCAAGGATGCCGACCAGGTCGCGCTCGGCCATTTCCTTGATGTCGGCACCGGCGGCGAAGGCTTTGCGACTGCCGGTCAGGACCACGGCACGGGTCTCGGGGTCGGCTTGGGCAACGCTCAATTCGTCAGCCAGTTCGCCCAGCAGCTGGGTATTGAGGGCGTTCAGCGCTTGCGGGCGCTGCAGGGTAATCAGGCGAACACCTGGCTCGATGAATTCGACGGCAAGGGTTTGAGGCATGGCGGATGCCCTCACGGAGCGCTCGGCGGTGATGCCGGCTTGTTATTGGATCGGCTGCAAGGGGCCGGTTTTGCCGGAGTATACCTACAACGTGATACGCAAATGCAATAACAAAATAGATTTAATGTGTCTTATTTTTGTGCGGTCAGCTGTGATCCTGTAATGCCGTATCGTCGTGTGTGGTGGGTTTATCCCCTATTTCATTGGGTTTTACGGCGGTTTTTACAGCGCGGCGCAGGTCGTCGGAAAACCCTCATTCAAGTGATACGCTTTTTTGTCTTTGTGAATGTAAAAGCGATATGATACAAAACAAGTCAATATCTGCATCGCTTTGTGAAGGAAGCTGCCATGACCTGCTACAGCCTTGATGGCCTGACCCCGGTGGTTGACCCGAGTGCCTATGTGCATCCGTCCGCCGTGTTGATCGGCGACGTGATCATCGGCCCCCACTGTTATGTAGGGCCGCTGGCCAGCCTGCGCGGTGATTTCGGGCGGATCGTGCTGGAGGAGGGCGCCAACATTCAGGACACCTGCGTGATGCACGGCTTCCCCGACAGCGACACGGTGGTGGAGCGCAACGGTCACATCGGCCACGGCGCGGTGTTGCACGGTTGCCGGATCGGCGCCGACGCGCTGGTGGGCATGAATGCGGTGGTGATGGACAACGCGCGCATCGGACCAAGGTCCTTCGTGTCGGCGGCGGCCTTCGTCAAGGCCGGTTTCGAATGCCCCGAGCAGTCTCTGGTGATGGGCGCGCCGGCCAGCGTCAAGCGCACCCTCAGCGATCAGGAAGTGGCGTGGAAACAAGCGGGCACCCGCGAGTATCAGCAACTGGCCAGGCGGTGCCTGGAGCAGATGCAGGTGTGTGAACCGTTGGCAGAGCCGGAGCCGGGTCGGCCGCGGATCAGTGACAGTGGGTTGCGGCCCAAGGGCAGCGGCCAGTGAATGCAAAACTTCCCTGTGGGAGCGAGCCTGCTCGCGAAAGCGGCGGGTTAGTCACCACAGATGTTGGATGTCAGACCGATTCGCGAGCAGGCTCGCTCCCACAAGGGGTTGGGATTAACCCCATGGCTTTCGGTATATTCCTTTTCTTTTTTTGCTCGGTACGCCCATGTCGTCCCTGACACCCTTGAACCATCTGATTACCCGCTTTCAAGAGCAGACGCCGATCCGCGCCAGTTCCCTGATCATCACCCTCTACGGTGATGCCATCGAACCCCACGGCGGAACTGTCTGGTTGGGCAGCCTGATCCAGTTGCTCGAACCGATCGGCATCAACGAGCGGCTGATCCGCACCTCGATTTTCCGCCTGACCAAGGAAGGCTGGCTGACCGCCGAGAAGGTCGGCCGGCGCAGTTATTACAGCCTGACCGGTACCGGCCGCCGACGTTTCGACAAGGCGTTCAAGCGGGTCTACAGCACCAGCATGCCGGCTTGGGATGGCTCCTGGTGCCTGGTGATGCTGTCGCAGCTGACTCAGGACAAGCGCAAACAAGTGCGCGAAGAGCTGGAATGGCAAGGTTTTGGTGCGATTTCGCCGGTGGTGCTGGCCTGTCCGCGCAGCGACCGCACCGACGTCAACGCGACGCTGCTCGACCTCGGCGCGCAGGAAGAAACCATCGTCTTCGAAACCACCGCCCAGGACGTGCTCGCCTCCAAGGCCCTGCGCCTGCAGGTGCGCGAGAGCTGGAACATCGAAGAGCTGGCGACCCATTACAGCGAGTTCATCCAGCTGTTCCGGCCGCTCTGGCAAGCGCTTCGCGAGCAGGAAAACCTGCAGCCGTCCGACTGCTTCCTGGCGCGGATCCTGCTTATTCACGAATACCGCAAGCTGCTGCTGCGTGACCCGCAACTACCAGACGAGTTGCTGCCCGGTGATTGGGAAGGTCGTGCGGCCCGGCAGTTGTGCCGCAACATTTACCGTTTGATCTACGCCAAGGCCGAGGAATGGCTGAACAGCGCACTGGAAACCGCCGACGGCCCGTTGCCGGATGTGGGCGAGAGTTTTTATCGACGCTTTGGCGGGTTGAAATAACCCGTCGACGGTCAGGGAGAGTCGCTGTTCAGGAGAACCTGCTAATTGACGTAGACAATAAAAATAAGCCTGCGTGAGGCCTGACATGATTTCAACAACCGCACAGCGCCAGGATGGGTTCGATCAGTGGATCCATCAGATCAACCAGATCTGTGGCGCCTTCAACGCACAGCCCCTGGGCAGCGACTTTGCTGGCCAGATCCGTGAATACCGCAGCGATGCCCTCAAGCTCAGCTTCGTTGACGCCTGCCAGGCGCGGCTGTACCGCACGCCGCAGGAAGTGGCGGCGGGCGAGGGTGGCAAGTACTTTGCGGTGTTCCAGCTCGATGGCACCGCGGGCATGGCCCAGGGCGACGACAGGGTTTTATTGTCCGCCGGGGAAATCACCTTGATCGATGCTGCGCGGCCCAGCGATTTCACTTACAGCGAAAACTCCCGACAGTTGTCGCTGATCCTGCCGTCTCAACTGGTCGAGCAGACCCTGCGCTTCAACCAGGTCAAGTGCGGCCATCGGATTGCCGCGTCGTCGCCGATCGCCATGCTCTCGCATCGTCTGATTCTCGACGCCACCCGCCAACAGCACCTGACCCGGCAGGAAAGCGAAGCGACCCTGGAGGCGATCGTCAGTCTGTTGCGTCCGGCCATCAGCCAGACCGACGATTGCACGGATCCGCACGAGCGTACCTTCCGCAAGACCCTGAGCTTCATCGACCAGCACATCCGCTGCGAAGAGTTGTGCCCGGAATGGCTGGCGCGGGAAGTCGGCATGTCGACCCGCGGCCTGTACCGCATGTTCGCCAAGAAGGGTTTGGTGGTGGCGCGCTACATCAAGAACCGCCGGCTGGACCTGTGCGCCGAGTCCCTGCGTCAATCGCGCAAGGAAGAGAAATTGTCGGTGCTGGGGTATTCCTGGGGGTTTTCCGATTCGAGCTACTTTTCCACGGCGTTCAAATCACGCTTCGGCATTGCGCCGGGGGAGTATCGCAAGCAATACGCTTGATCGCATTTTGTAGGAGCCCGGCTTGCCGGCGAAGGCGTACTTACGGACGCCTTCGCCGGCAAGCCGGGCTCCTGCAATTTTGCGTTCCAGCCCGTTATTTCGGGGCGTTGAGGTTCAGCGTCGGGGTTTCATCGAAGAAGTTCCACGGCTTGAGCAACACATGCACCCATTCGGTCGGCATGATCGGCCATTCTTCGGCCCGGGCGATGTGGGTGGTGCCGGTGGTCAGCCAGACCACGTCGTCGGTGTTCTCGATCGAATGGTTATCCTGGGTGAATTGCCCCAGTCCCGAGTCTTTGGCCGAGCGGTTCGGGTACTTGCCTTCCGGGTATTTTTCCTGCGGATTGTATTGCGTCACCCACAGCTGTTTATCCATGAAGCTCAGGCGGTGGTACAGCCATTCATCGTTGCCGAAGTTGGCGCCCTTGGCCACCGGGTGCGTGCCACCGGCATAGGGAATCAACTGGTAGGACACCGGGTTGCCGACCTTGTTTTCCTTGCTGAAGTTGGTCAGCAGGCGCACGGTCGACGGGTCGAATTTCTGCGCCGCCTGCTGTTCGGTGCTGACCACGCGGGTTTCGGTCTGCATGGTGCTCGTGCGCGGGCCGCCACGGTCGTTCGGCAGCACCACCGGGTTCACTTCCACCAGGGAGTTTTGCTCGCCGTCCACGTCCATATCGAGACGGAAGTTGTAGATGTGCTGGTGCGTGGTACCGACGATGTTGTGGTCCAGCAGGGTGCCGTAGCGCGTGTCTTCCTTGGCAGTGTCTTCGTGCATGGTCCTGGACTTGACGCCCTTGACCGCTTCGATGCCGGTGGCGCCGGCGTCGATGCCGAGGGTGCCGTTCTGCTGGAAGACCCAGTCGAAGATGTAGTCATAGTTGCCGACGGTGCTGATCCAGCGCACCACCAGTTCTCGTCGCTCGGTGCTGAGGTTGGGCTGGCCCATTTCCTGGTGTTTGTATTCCGGCCCGGCGTAGCGCTCGAACACCGCCATGGCCCGCGGGATCGCGGTCGGTGCGCCGGTGTAGTCGGCGATGGTAGCGTCCAGCAGCACGGCGTTTTCAGGGGCGTCCTTGCCGCGCGCGATTGGCGAGGTCAGGGTACCCATGCCGTAGTCACCGGAATCGAGGTAGGCCTTGAAGTACCAGCCGACATCCGGGTCGCCGTAGGGCACGATCATGCCGCCCAGGGAGCCTTCGTACATGATCTTGCGTTTCTTGCCCTTGTCGTCATAGGTGACCGTGGACAGGATAGGGCCGACCCGCGAATCGAGGCGAACGTGGAAATCCCAGTTCTGCCAGTGAATGCTGTTGCCGGTGATGGTGTAGTTCTTGCCCTCGGGTTCGATGATTTCCAGCGGCTTGACCGCCACGCCCTTGCGCCCGCGGCCGTCGTAGGGCGTGGGTTTCATCGGCACCGGGATCAGCGCTTCGTCTTCGATCTTGATGAGCTTTTTCTGCTCCAGATCGACAATCGCCACCAGGCCCTCGATCGGGTGCGCCCAATAGTTGCCGTCGTCGACATTGAGGTAGCTGACGATCTTCAGCAGGCGCTTGTCCTGGGCCAGCCCGTCCTTGCCGTCGAAATAACCGACGGTCAGCGGCGTTGCCACGACCTTCTTTACATCGTTGATGCCGCGCTTGGCCAAGGCCTGGGCGTATTCGGGACTGGTCTCGACTGCGGTCTGCACCGTGGCGAAATCATCCAGCAACACCATGCCGTGGGCGCCTTCGATCGGCTTCCAGGCGTTGAGCGTCTTGCTGTCGAGATCCACCAGCGCTTCGATTACATGTTTGCCATCCAGCACCACGATATTGGCCTGGCGCGACTGGGTGACGTTTTGCCCGGTGAAGACGAAGTTCCACACCTGATCCTTCGGCGGTTCCTTGACCGATACCTCGGTGAAGCGAAAACCTGGCTTGTAGTGTTCCGATTGCTTGATGATGTCCACGGCCGTGGTGATTTCAGCCGCGCTCAGGGGGTTGAGCGGGCTGGGGCGGGTCTCGACGACGAAGGTCGTGTCCAGGCCGGACTGGAAGACCTGGTTGATGAAGTCCCTGGACATGTACGCCGTCTTGCCCTTGAACACCACAGGCACCGTCAGCTCCAAGCGCTTGCCGTTGAGCATGGCCACTTTGCTGTCGGGCTTGACCTTGAGGTAGACACCGTCCTTGGCAATGGTGAACAGGTTCGAGTAGTCGTCCCACTTGACGCTGGCACCAAACTCCTCAAGGCCCGCTTGCAACGGCACCATTTCGGCCTTGCCGCCATGGGCCTGGGCGTTGCCCATGGACAACGGCAGGCCGAGGACGCTCAGGGAGATGGCCAGGGCGAGCCGGGCAAGCGGTGATCTTTTGGGCGATGCTTTGGCGCTGGACATGGGTGCATTCCTGGAGAAAAGCCGGTGACTGGCATTCTTGCACTTTGCTACAGCCAGTCGATGCCTGCATTGGGATTCCTGCCAGATTGCTTTGACTGTGTGCCAAACCTGTAGGAGCCGGCTCCTACAGTAATAGAAGCGTCCTTATTTGCGCATCGCTACATACGAATTGCGCAGGTCATTGGCCCAGCCATCGAGCACGCCCTTGACGTTGGCCGTGGTGATGACCTGCTTGTCGTTTTCCAGGGGTATTCCCGTGCCCTTGCGAACGACTGTGGCGACCAGGGTCCTGGTGCCGCCATCGAGAAAGGCGACCTCGGTGGCGATTTCGCTGTCCTGGTCACGGATTCCGGTGGCGGTACTGACGCCTGCGGCAACCAGGGTGATCGGTAGCCATTCGTAAAAGCGCAGGCCCTGGGTGCTGGCGGTCACTCGAGTGATTGCCGGCCGCACGATCAGGGTTTTGGGACCCGGAGTGTTGACCACGGTCAAGACTTTGCCCAGCTCATGCTTGAGCACCGCATCGTAATACCGGGTGGTGTCGCCAAGGGTGGTCTGTGGCAGGCGCTCGCTCGGCACGGGCTGCGGGTAATACCGGCTCGGTTCGAAGTAAACCTGGGTGTAACGGTCGAGCTCAAGCTTGGGGTTTACCCAGCTCAGCACCGGTTGTCCCGAGGGGGACTGGTGTTCGGTCAAGGCGCTGTAGTCGTTCAAGAAGCCTGAATAGTTGTCCGGAGCGACGGTTTTGCTGCTGCACGCCGAGAGGGCGATGGTTGCTAAGGCCACTAGCGGTAGAGAGAAGTACTTTCTCATCAAGGAGTTCCTGGGTGGGTGGTGGAGTCTGGCGAGTCTTCCGAGCATTCGATACGCAGATCGCCGTTGGCCATGATCCACTGGGTGAACTCGGCAATCGGAACGCGGTGGATGTATTCCACCCAAGTGCCGGTAGTAGGGCTGTAGCGCTCGAAATACCGGCGCAGCACGACATGGGTCCGATCGTCGGTCAGTCCCAGGCACGCCTGCTGGAATAGAATCGGCTCGTCCTGCCCTGGCGCGCTGGTGCGCTGGTTGAGGATCACCGTATGAGCGCTATCGGTTGTCTCGGTCGCGTAGTTCGAGCCCTGCATGGAAGACCTCATGAATTGGAATGCGCGCAGGGTGCAGCAGGGCGGTAACGACCGTATGTCCGGTTGATGTCAGGCGGGTAGAAATGTTGCTGGATTGAAATATATGACCCTGGCCCCGGAATGGTTTTAGATACGCTCTTTTTTTGACCGTGGATCCTTTGAACGTGAGCAGACTGCTGATCGTCGACGACGATGTGGAAATCCTCTCCCTGCTGAAGCAGTTCTTTGTCCAGCATGCCTACGAGGTCGACCTGGCCACCCACGGCGGGGCCATGTGGGCGATGATCGAAAAAAACCGCCCCGACATCATCATCCTTGACCTGATGCTGCCCGGCGAAGGTGGCCTGAGCCTGTGCCAGAAATTGCGCGCGCAGACCGACATCGCGATCGTCATGCTGACCGCGATGGGTGAACTGAGCGACCGCATCATCGGCCTGGAACTGGGCGCCGACGATTACCTGACCAAACCTTTCGACCCCCGCGAGTTGCTCGCCCGATTGCGCGCGGTGCAGCGCCGCGCCGGCGAAAAAAGCCCGGGGCGGGAGCCGACGCGGCCGATCATCACCTTCGCCGATTGGCACCTGGATATCACCTGCCGTGAATTGCGCTCGCCCGAGGGCGTGATGATTCCGTTGTCCGCTGGCGAGTTCGATCTGCTGCGGGTGTTCCTTGAGCATCCGCAGCGCATTCTGACCCGGGAACAGCTGATCGACCTGGCTCGCGGCCAGGGCCACGAGGCCTTTGACCGCAGCATCGATGTGCAGGTCAGTCGTCTGCGCCGCAAGATCGAGCCGGACAGCAAGCGCCCGGATCTCATTCGCACGGTGCGTAACGGCGGGTATATGTTCTGCGCCAGGGTGACCCGCTCGTGATCCGGCGCATGATTCGTCGCATCGTCGCGCGAATAGTCCCGCGCGATACCCTCAGGTCGCGGATTGCGCTGACCATCGTCGCCGCCATGCTCGCTTCGCTGGCCCTCAATGGCCTGTTCGTGCAACTGGCGGGCACCTGGGGCCGTCCGCCGATCGACCGCACCGGCCTCCTGGAGCAGATCGCCGCGAATGTCCGGGTGATCGAGGCAGCGCCTGTTCCATTGCGCTCATCATTGGCTGGCGCAGCGAGCCATCCGCTGCTTGAAGTGACCTGGCACGAACGGCGGGCCGACTTCCATCTGCCCTCGGGCGGTACGCAGGTAGGGACTGAACATTCGCCGCTGCACGAGTTGCTGGGTGATGTGCCCCGTGACATCCAGGTCTTCAACCCCGGCGACTGGCCGCACGAAAGCCCCCAGGCGCATTACGTGGCGCTGGTTCAGCTACGCGACGGCAGCTGGCTGTCGTTCACGCCCCCGGAACGCAGCTGGGGGCTCGACGCCAATGTACGGATCCCGATCATCATCGCCCTCGGGCTGGTGGCAACCCTGCTGGTCGCCTGGATTGCCACGCGGCAACTGGCCAGCCCGCTGCAACGTTTTGCCAGCGCTGCACGGCGCTTCGGTGATGACCTGCGCGCACCGCCGATAAAGATTGAAGGCCCGCATGAGATACGCCAGGCGATCATTGCCTTCAACACCATGCAGGCGCAGATCCGCCACTTTCTCAGCGAGCGTACGCAGATGCTCGCGGCCATCTCCCACGACCTGCGCGCGCCCCTGACACGGATGCGCCTGCGCAGCGAATTCATGGAAGACCTTGAACAACAGCGCAAAATGGTCCGCGACATCGAGGAAATGCAGACGATGATCAACGCGGCGCTGGGTTTTTTCCGTGATGAAAGCCACGGCGAGCACAACACGGCATTCGACCTTTCGGAATTGCTGCAAACGATCGTCGACGATTTTCGCGACCAGGACATCGTCGTCGACTTCAGCGGTCCTGCCCACCTGGTGTACGACGGCCGTCCGCTGGGGATCAAGCGAGTGATCGTCAACCTGCTGGAAAACGCTGTGAAGTATGGCCAGAAACCGGGCGTCGAACTGATGAGTGACGGGCGTATGGTCTGCATCGAAGTCAGTGACCAGGGCCCCGGCATACCCGAGTCCGCCCTCGAGCGAGTATTCGATCCCTTCTACCGCCTGGAGACTTCGCGCAATCGCGATACTGGTGGCGTGGGCCTGGGACTGTCCGCTGCGCGGGCAATCGTCCGCGAGCAGGGGGGTGAGCTGACGCTGCGCAATCGCAGCGGCGCGGGACTGGTGGCGCGTGTGGAACTGCCGGGATCTCGCGGTGCCAAGGCTGGCGGGCGGTAGACGGTAATCGACCGTTCGGCTGTGGGCCTTCAAAAAATATGAGTCTTCATGGTTTATAAAATCAATAAGATGCGCACTTATTTTGACAGGACTGCTTCATGAGGTTTTCAGTTTTGTTGACAAAAACCTTTGAAATTTTCGAAAAAAATGAACCAGCTTCGGCTGGTTTTTTTCCGTCTGTGCGGACCTTGCAGGTGTCGTAGCATCTTCAGTTCGTGTTGCCGAGGGCTGAAGGCACCTATCGGCCCCATAGCAGTCATCGAGGCTGCCAAGCAGTTACACCGAAGACGCCAAACCTCACCACGAGAAGGGTCCTACCGGCCAGAGGTGAATACCCGGAGGATTCTGGATTTCCCGGTTTTGTTGGCAACCATGCTAGCCGGGTGGAAGCAACCCTCGGCTATCACGTCTCTCCAATCCTTGCTGCGTCAAAAGCGCCTTCAGGCTATAAACTAAGGCTTCAGTCAGCTTGACGCCCCCAAAATGCATACACTATTTCACGTAGATACAGCGGATATAAAAGCCCTGAACGACAAGCAAGCGCGCGCACTGATCGCAAGATTGTGTCGGGCTGAGATTCGTAAGCACGGGGGCTCAGAGTCGGCCGTCACCTGGGGTGGCGATCAAAGAGCAAAAGATGGAGGGGTGGATGTCAGGGTAGAGATAAATCCGCCACTGGGGATATCTGGCTATCTGCCCAATGACCACACAGCCTTTCAGGTAAAAGCCGAAGTGTTCCCCCCCTGCAAGATACCTGGGGAAATGGCGCCCAAGGGAGTGCTAAGACAAGCAATACGCGACCTCGCTACGACCAAAGGAAGTTACGTCATTGCCGCGACGCGAGACGACACCTCCGAGTCCGCTCTCGATCTACGACTTAATGCGATGAGAGATTGCTTGTCGGCCAACTGCCTCGGCTCCTCGCCGCATGTTGCCTTCTATGACGCAAGAAAGATTGCAGACTGGGTCGAGCAACACCCAGCGATCGTCGCTTGGGTCAAACACCAGCTAGGCAAACCACTGTTGGGTTGGCGCCCATACTCGGGTTGGGCCTACCAGGAGACGAACGTCGACTCAGAATATCTGCTCGATGATCGAGTCAAAGTGTTCACGCCCGACGCAGAGAAGGGCATTAATGTCTCGGCCACCATTGATCGCCTGCGTATCGACCTGTCGAAGGGGGCAAGCGTACGCATTGTCGGTTTATCTGGCGTCGGCAAAACGAGATTAGTACAGGCGCTCTTCGATCCGCGTGTAAAGGGGAATCAGGCTGCGCTGAGTGCTGATGACGTGCTGTACACGGACCTTTCAGATGGACCTTCACCTCAACCTTCAGCGATGCTCGAAGCTCTGATTGAAGACGGAAGTCAGTGTGTTCTCGTCGTGGACAATTGCGGAGCTGACACTCATCTGAAGCTCACCGATCTGCTTAAGACGTCTGGCAACAAGATTGGCCTGGCTACGGTTGAGTACGACGTTCGAGACGACTTACCAGACGCCACGAGGTGCTACCGTCTCGAAGGCTCCTCCGATGAGGTAGTCAGGCAGCTTCTTCAGCGGCGCTATCCGGTCCTATCAATCAGTGATGTTGATACCATCACAGCATTCTCAGACGGTAACGCTCGCGTCGCGTTTGCGTTGGCAGCGACGGTAACGACGACTGGTGAACTTGCACGGTTGCGAGACTCCGAGCTGTTTAAGCGCCTGTTTCATCAGAAGAACGTCGAGAATGAAGATCTCCTCAGATGCGCGGAAGCGGCCAGTATCCTGTACTCGTTCGACGGCGAGGACGATAGCCCTGGGTCGGAACTCAACAAAATTGCCGCTGTTGCTGACGTTTCATTGATCACCCTACAGAGGAAAGTGGTTGATCTACAGCGAAGAGGTCTCGTACAGGCGCGTAGCAAATGGCGTGCTGTTTTGCCACACGCGATTGCCAATCGACTCGCAGCCCAGGCACTAGAAGTGATACCCAAATCGCAAATCGTGAATATCTTTGTCGATACCGCTACCGACCGTGTTGTCCGGTCGTTCTCGCGGCGACTTGGTTACCTACATGAAAGCGCAAAAGCCGCCGAGCTCATACGGGACTGGCTCTCGCCATCCGGGCGTTTTGGCGACCTAACGGCTCTCAATGACATTGGCCATGAGGTCTTTCACAACATTGCACCTGTATCTCCGAGGGTCGCCTTAGCGGCGATTGGACGGGCTGCCAATATTCCTAGCTTCCTTTCGGACGAAAACAGCAAGCGTGCTCAGTATGCGCATACGTTGAAAGCCATCGCATTCGAAGAAGAAGATTTCGATATCGCCGCCGATATTCTTGTCCGGTTCGCCTTGGAAAATCCCCAGGGAAATAGGGGACAAGAATCTATTGTGGAAATTCTGAAGTCTCTGTTTTTCTGCGTGCTATCCGGTACGAATGCCCCCCCCAATCAAAGAGCAGAGTTCGTCAGGAGATTGCTTGAATCCGGCGATGCCAAGCGAGAGCAGTTGGGGCTGTTGGCGCTCGATGCGGCGCTTGAGGCAGGGCATTTTACCTCCGTGAGCAGATTCGATTTCGGAGCTCGAAAGCGGAGCGAGGGATGGGCTCCGGTATCCCGCTCAGACGTTGAGGTGTGGTTTATGCCATTCATCCGCATGGCGCTCGACATTGGTAAGCAGAAGTCCGACCTTGCTGAAAATTGCAGGTCTATTTTGGGTCGCCGCTTAAGAGGACTTTGGGTTGGCACGAATTTGTGGCCAGAAGTATGTGCAGCCGTAAAAGAGCTGGCTTCAGTCGTGAGCTGGCCTCAAGGTTGGTTTGGAGTCAAAAGCATCCTTCGCTTTGACTTGGGCAGATGCGATGAGTCAATTCAGAACGAGCTGCGCGAGCTGGAGAATCTTCTCAAGCCGAAGGCTATACCCGACATGATTCGAGCTCGACTTCTAGAATCGAATCAATTCGACCTAGATCTTGATGACGATGATGCAGATCAGCGCGCTGAAACGACTGGTGAGCGCATCCGCAGATCAAACCAGGCCGTGGAGGAGCTTGGGGAGGCTGCTGCCACCATTGAAGGCCTTCTCCTGGAGCTACTCCCGCAATTGATCTCAACCAAGTCAGGAGCCAGTGCATTTCATTTGGGGGTTGGGGTTGGAAAGCAGATTGCGGACCCGAGCTGGATTTTGAATGCGACCAAGGAACATATCGCCACTGCCACGCCCGGAACAGTCGGTGTATTGTTCCTTCGCGGCTTGCTCAACGGCTGGCATCACGCATCTCCCGCTTCTGCCGAGAAGTTCCTCGACAGCGCGGTGAGTGATGCAATTTGGGTCAAGTGGATCATGGACCTGCATTGCAGCATACCGATGAACCAAGCGGCTTACGCTCGAATCCACCAATCAATCATGGCTGGAAATACTCCTGCCTGGCAATACTCCTATCTCGGGATGGGCAGACAAACTGGTTCATTTTCTGTTGCAGAGATTGGCGAGCTGCTTTCTGCGATAGCACTGCTGCCTGATGGTGGTGTCGTTTTTCTCGACGTCCTTTCCATGGTCGTCCACTGCGCGGTAGATCACGATGATGCATATAAGGAGTCCTTGGCGGCAACCTGCCTAAATCTTCTGGGCGCAGCCGAATGGGGAAAGGCTCTGGGGGATCGTGCCAATAGCGGTTACCGCCTTGAAAGCATATTGGAGTTTTCGCTGAAGCGATTAGCTTCTTCCGAAGCAGCGCTGGAGGTATTGAACGGTCTAGTTGCCTTTGCGCGCACGACGGAATGTAGTTATTTCGATAGGGATGCCATCAAAGACGCCATCTCGCCGTTCCTCAGGCACATGCCGCGACGAGCGCTCGACGCAATCTATGTTCCCGGTGAGGAAGCTCACTTCGGTCAGATGTCGCCGGTGATTGGGCACCCTCACAGTAATCGGAAAGAGACAGCACTCAGCGTAGTCCCAGTGGATGTATTGATCGATTGGTGTAATACCTCGCCGTCTGATCGTTACGTGTTCGCGGCACAGAGCTGTAAGCTGTTCGATACTCGAAATCGAGCGAGTGAAGAGCATGCCAACATCGACTCAGTGGACGATTCTGAGTTGGTTATTTCGGAGGCCGCGCTCGCAGTGCTCGCTAATGCTCCTGATAAGAAGGCTGTAGTCGAGTGCTATTTAATGCGATTTACGCCTTCAGGCTGGTCCGGTTCTTTGGCCGAAATCCTGAAGAAACGGATTCCGCTTCTCGATGCACTGAATCTCGGCAACGCGGAAGAGCTGAAGCCAGTATTGGCGACAGCTAGAGCGAGCCTCGAACGAAGAATTGCAGCGGAAGAGCTTCGCGAGGACGAAGAAGAGCGCGAGCGTACTGGTAGCTTCGAATAGGCTAGCCCGACGGCTCCATTAGCTGATTGCTGCCCGTCCTAACCGGCAGCAATCAGCCAGAGGTGAACATCTGTTGGTGTGCATCAAAGTAAAGGGGTAGGCGCCATTGCGCTACCTTTTGATCGGGGTTTTAACGTCAGACATGTTGATGTTTGAAAGCACTGCACTTGAATTTAGGATCAGCTGAGATAGGAGTAATTACATGTGGTGGGAAAAAACTGTCGAGTACAGGTTTGTTGCCGATGTCGTGGCAAATGGGATGTGCGACTTTGCGGCACCTCTGTCAGGACGCCATGAAAGGACTGCTGGTGATGCAATTTTTGGCAAGGGCAGTGGGCTAGTACTTGTGGAGTTTAAGCGCAGCCTTTCAGACGTCCCAACTGAAGAAACTCTCTTCGAAAACTATGGGGATGCTCAAGCTGCTTTAAGTCAATACAAGCATCATTTCATCGTGTTTGGTGAGCTCGCCATGGATAGTCATACGAATTTGGAGCTTTTGGCCCAGCGATATTTTGTAGCTGGTGTCTATTTTGACGGGATAACAGTTTTACAGCATGGGGTGAGCAAGCTCGTTTTTGATGAGTATCTACATGCTTTGGCTGAGCATAAGGAAGAGGATGGCCGTGGTCGAGGGTTAGGGCACGTAACGGCGCAGGCAATGTCTGCGGTAATCGGTGTTTCAGCTGACGGGCAGATGGTAGGTGCAATTTCACTGCATGAGTATGCACCAACGCTTTTCCCTGGACCGGTACTGCTTCCGCCACCAGTACCCACCCCCGCATTCAGTCCTTCGGGGCCTGGAAGGTAATTCCACGGTTTGCAGGCTGCCCTCTCGACGTGGGTACTCCATGTGGCCAATTCACCACCTGGTAAACCTATTTTATGCGCTGTTAACCACCGCAGTTAACAGCGCATAAAAATGAGTTACACACGACGGTATGTAAGGGTCACGCGGCTGTACCTGTTGAATTTCTAGTCACAGTTGCTTTGACGCCTGTACGGGGATTTCCTTCTAGGTAGATTGTGTTCAGCAGGTGGACATCTGGGAGACTGGAAAATTTTTGCGCCAGATGACGGGCCAAACTGTCGCTTGCAGTCGTCAGGATCAGATTCATGTTCGGCATTGAGGTTGCGACGAGCCTGAAAATATCCAACATGGCTACACGATTGAGGTCATCCAAATGAGCGATTGGCTCATCCAAGAGGAAGCTGCCACCGGTATTTTTTGCTCTGGCAAGATAGAGAGATAACGCCAAATCTTGCCGCTGCCCTTGGCTGAGTTTTTCCTCTGCCTCCAACGGTGCCTCATGACCTTCAGCAAACACCATCCAGTTCAGGTCGTTCCCAGAAACACTCAGTTGGTGATACACCTCATTCGCGTGCATCCGGGAGAACAATTCAGTCGCTGGCACCAGGAGAGGGGCAAGGCTAGACACGGTCGCATTACGAACATGATCGCCATATTGAGTAATCGCATTGTCTGCTACCAGTATGTGGCTCAGGCCCGTCTGGAGCTTTTCAGCGACCACTGATTTTTCTCTCTGAAGCCTGATCAACCGCTCAGAGTCAGAATCGATATTCAGTGAGATCTGACATTCACGGAGCTCTGATTCGTACCCCTCTGCTCTTCGGAGTTCTACTTCCACATTTGCATGGGTGGCAGTGTGCAAGTCCTTAGAGATAGGGAGAATACCAATGACTTCGTTCCATTGACTTTGAAAGCGATTCACCACTTGAGAAATTGCTGCAATGCTAGAGTTGACCTGGTGCGCCTCTCGGGTTTTGGCCTGAATACTTTCGAGCTTCTCCATCACTGATCGGGCGAGGCTTGGCTGCTCAGAACTGGCTGAATCAAGTTGTTGCTGGAAGTGCTGGGTGTATCTCTCAAGCATCTGACGCGCTTCGGCAATGCCAGTGTTTGCGTTCGGTGAGGACGGAATCTGAAAGAAATCCTCAACTTGGGTCATAACTTCAGCGATTTTCTTCGCACCAATCGCGCACTTGATACGCGCCAGAAGGTGTGGAAAATCATTAATATCAGAGTCTGAAAAATCAGGCTTACCCATGATGCTCAGATAGCTTGTTCTTTCCTCAATGTGCTTCAGTTTATCGTTCGCAGATTTAACACGAGCGGTGTAATTCTCAAATGAGGATTGCTGCAGGTTGGCGTTGTGTACTGTCGTTACCCAGAGCTGTTCATTCGACTGAGCATCCACTAGCTTGCGGCTTGCTGTCTGCAACTCGGGGGTGAGGTTGGCAGTGGAAAGCTGCCCCCGTAGTGCATCAGCCGATTTCCAGTCATGGTCGCATAGAGGGCAGTGGCCGCTCGTAAGGGAATGTGCCGCTTCGTACCCCAATGCCCTCAAACGATTTATCACATTTGAAAGAGCGTCGAACTCCCCCTGCGCTGTAATCCTCGCCTGCTTAGCCTCATCGGCAGATTTCGATAGCTCCACCATATTGACCGGCGGCTGGACGATATTGCTGGATAGATCTCGTTTGACCTTAAGGAGATCTAACAAAACATCCCCATTGCTGATCAGGTATTCAATCGAATTCAACCAACGCTGCTGTTTGTCACTGTCCCAGGCATACTCAACGAAGTTTTGCTCCAAGAGCTGGAAACTTAGGTCAGTTTGAGGGAATGCACGAGCGAAGGCTGGCTCCGAAGTGATGGCTTCCCAGGCCTTGAGCGCATCAGTGTTTTTTCTTGCCCAATCAACGCCTATCTTACCTTGTGCTCTATTGGTTTCGACAGTGGCGAGTTGTTCAGCTAGTCGACGATGGTCATTGGTCAAGGTGGTGCTGGTCTGGGTAATGTTTGCTAGCGAACTTCGACTACTTTCGAGCTGTTGCAGGCTAGATTCGTACCCTGACCATCCCTCCAGCAGTTCGCTCAGTATGTTCTTTTGGCGCTGAGCGGCCTGCAGAAGCTTGGCGACTTCCAATTGCGCTGTTTTGAAATCATCTAGAAGATTGCCTGTCACCGGAGTACCAGGAAACCCTTCTAGTATCGTGCTCAACTTGAAAGCGACTTGCTCGCGCCCGGATTGGCTTGCTTTCAGCTTTTCTTCAAGCGCATGAATTTCAGCAATGAGATTCTGCAGCTTCGTTTCCAGTCCGTGAACTCTGGGGAGGTCACCTCGGTATTCCTTCAGATTGCTAAGCGTGCTCGCAAGGTGGCCCAACCCAAGTATGTCAGCAAAAATTTGCTGCCGGAGTTCCGATTTGCTGTTGTCAACAAGCAGGGCCAATGAATTTGCATACAACCACCGGCAATTGCGGAGCCAGTCGCGACGCGCCTTGGTCGTGGCTTTAGTGCTACTACCCAAAACTGAGGACGGTGTGAGCATTTCAAGTAGGGCGGCATCCTTAATCTGCTTTTTTCTACGTTCCCCATGCTTTTTGATTGAGGCTTTCCCGTTGACTCGCTCCAGATGATATAGCTCGCCATTTATCTCGCAGTCAGCACTGACCGACGTTTCACCTAACCCCCACTGACAGGAAAAATCTGTGGTTGTTGGAAGGTCGTCCACTTTGTTGGTGAGCAGCCACTCTAGTGCATAGCAAATGGTGCTTTTACCTGTGCCGTTCGCTGCATGAATAATGGTCAACGGTGCGTTGAGTGGGATCTGCAGAAAATCAGGAACGCCGCGAAAATTCCTGATCTCCACTGAAAGAAATTTGATAGGTAAGTTACTCATTCAGATCCCACTTCTTTCCATGATGGCGCGCTAGCTCCTTCCCTTTTGATGTCGCAAGGGATGCCAAAAGATCAGTCATTTGTTTATTTTCAGGCACAAACCCAGAATATTCGGCCTGCTCCGTTGGGCCTACCAGCCCCAACGGTGTGATACGTTGGCAACGCTGCCAGCCATTAGCATTCTGGAAGACGACGTGTTTCCTTACGAAGCGTGTATCCCTCTCCACATCATTGATGAACTGCTTGAGTTCGTCAGTCAACGTTGTCAACGCCAGGACAAGATAACCATCAACCACTGACCCCTTTCTTTCGAGTCGTAGGAGTGCAGCATCCAGAAATGCTTCCGCATGCCTCGTTTGTATCCAAGCCTCTTCGGGCGTTTTGCAGTCGATTTGTATAAGCAGAACCGACGCGAATTTTGTCGACCAATACTTCACTTGTGTCGTCAAAGGAGGGCCAGGCCAGTGCGGGTCATCAGCGAATACCAGAATATCGTCTTCGGGGGACGTGAAGCCCGCGTCGATCGCGCGCTCATCCAAGAGCTTTATCAGTTCACTAAGCATCTAGGTGTTTCCTGCGAGATGATATGTCATCCATGAAATCTTCAGCCGATATGGCATCAGCCTCGTCGTACATTGACTCAATCTCATTGAGGGCAAAAAAGTAGACTCTGTTTACCATTGCGACGTCGGTGAAGGAGCCTTTCACACTAGGCGCAGTCGCGATGTCGAAACGCTCTCGGCTAGATTCGTTTGAGTCACTGCGCTCACTGGGCTTTTCATCTTTAACCTTCCCAACACCATTAGCGAATACGACGAGCTGTGGATGGTTAGAAGTATCTCTCGCCCATCGATAAAGATCGTTCGCCATATGCCTTACACGATACTCATCGTTTGTCCACGCCAGTACGTTGTAATCACCCTCATTGGGGTCACTGAACTGCAGATGGCCCTTTGTCCCTGGCTCAGTAATCCATGCCGAATCCTTGTGGGATTTGAGGTAGCTCAGAGCTTGCACCGCCTTCATCACATATCTTCCGGCGCACGCCAAATCCTCCAATGTGAACTCTTTCGCTGATGTCACCCCATACCGGGTCTGATAGGCAAAGTCCTTTGAGTCCTTGATACCTTCCGCTTGGATGAGGTTATTGAGCTGTGCGAGTTCCTTCTTAACCACGTCGAGGCAATCAGCGTCAGGCGGATGTCGATCGAAGAGTTCGTGAAATTCCAGCGTTGCCGGTACTAGATCATCTTGGACGACGCCTCCTTGTAATCTATGACCCTTCGCACATTCCAGCGTGAGATTCGCATCCCACGTTAATGTAAGAGTCAGACCACCGCTGGTGCTCCTGCGCATCACACGACTTGGTGGCTGCATTGCAGGTGGGCTCGAACGGGTATTGTATTCGCTGTCTGTAGAAGGAAATACGCCTGTGGCGCTGTGAAGCTTCAACTGGCAATCACGTAGCCGCTCACTGTTAGCGGCCGCAACCGCAATTGGGGACGCTAATCGACGTGCGTGGTAGTCCAAAAGAGATTTCACGACATCTGTTAGGTCAGAGATGTGCTGAGATGCCAGAATCAAATTTGGACGTTTGAGTCTGTCTTCGGCTTGGCTTGCGATGATTCTGCGCAATTGGGAGTTTTTGCTCAGGACTGAGTTGGTAAAGTCATTTCCTAATGTTGGCCAGACGATAACGTCTTTGAAGGCCAGTCGTAGAGAAACACTACCGCGACCAAAGCTCGCATTTTTAGGCTCGTTTTCGACCAAGATATAGCAGTTGATGATTCCTTCGGCAGGGTCGGTAACCCAGCACCATCCCGCTTTGAATTTCTGTGCTGCAGCTGGTTTCCAGGAAGGATCTATCCAAGACATCCCATCGGCAGTTTTCCAACTGAGAAGCACGGAGCCGGTGACTTCTCCGCATCCGACCATGAACACGAGGGGGTTCGGATAGGCTTTCACCAATTCGTTTATGTCGTTCCATTGTGTGTGAGTTGCAGCCGCTGATCCCGCTGTCAGTACCACAGGGCGATTGCCGAAATTCTGTTCAAAGGCTCCCTCTTCTGGAGCAAGCATGCCTTGCAGGAAGGGTATCAAATCGGTGCCTTGGATGAGGCCAATATTGAGCTGGTCTCCCTCACGTAACTCTTGATCGACGTATTCTGTACGAATCTTCTGAAGATAGGCCTCATCAGCTCCAGAAAGTGTTCCACCTTGGGATGCTAGATACTGACGAATGACCTCGATTATCTCGGTAGCATCTGAATCCAGTTTGAAATAGGTACTCCTCACCTTTGGGTGCTTGCCCACCAAACTGGAGAGGCTATCTTTTTTCAGGATTTTCGTTTCTAAAAGGGGTATCCACTGCCACACAATCTCGCATAGCTTTGCGGGAGAAAGGCCTTTGAGAGTTGGATTTTTTTGAAGCGTTTTGGAGTTTTCGAGAATTTTTCCGCATTGCTCTTGAAATGAGGAAAGTTTGTCGTCGAAACGCTTCTGCCCCGATTCCTGCAAGAACTCGAAAGCGTCCTTGGTAACACTATCGGCGACTGCGAAGAAGTATCTAAAGGCAGTTCCAGCCTGAGGGGCAATTTGGGGTCTGATGTGTGCATACAGAAAAAACTTGCAGATCTCGTAAGTGACCGAGGCCAAATCAAGATTTTTCTTAAGACGTTTGCACTGTATTACTCCTGTCGGGATTCCCCGTTTGTACATGACAACGTCTCGACCTTGGTCGGCGCCATCATTCAGGCGGCTTACAGTGTCATACCAGTTTTGAGTGCCATCCTCATGCTCGGCTCTGTAGATATCGGCTACCAAAAGCTCGAAATGAGCATCACCCATGCGTTCGAAAGGAAGCTGCCCGCAGTCAAAAGTGAACAGTTCGGGAGCGTTTGTCCTGTCCTCTCTTATCGCGGTTTCTTCCTCTGAGGTGACGAATGACACTTCTTCTACGGCCAATTTTCGCTCCTAGCGTTGAGTGACTGGCATTGTGTGGATAGCGCGCTTTCCTTGCGGACGTTAGCCCTTGAGGACGATACAGTGAAATGTGGCTCTCAAGATCCATCTCGCGTTTGGATAGCTACGCAGCCTAGAAACGCTTCTGTCGACGGCGCGCGCAATGCCAAGCTGCCAGCATCATAATTCGAGTAGCGAGGAGTAGCCAGACGCTCTTGGCGGGGAAGGGGCTTGGTTGATCGAATGCCAGCTCCGACAGTCGACGTAATGGAGCATTGGTGAGAATCCAGTCACCTTTGTTCAACTGAGTATCCAGGACTTTAAACGATGCCAGTGCCCGATAGGCGAGGGTGGGTGCCCTACAACTAATCACAGTCCATCGCCGTCAACACAGCACTGTCGCCCCATAGTTGCTGAGCAACATCGTCACGACAAGCCAGTTCTGATGCCTCTGGCCATGTCAGTTGACCTCTAACCAACGACGCACAAAAATACCCTATGGGCGGAACGATTCGCCCCAGCGCCAGGTCGGCCAGGACCTCTCCAGCCTGAATACGCATGTTCTCGGCGAAGTAGGGGCTTAATGCCATGGCCGGTTCCGGTAGCGTGCCGTTCGGCAAATTGCGTCCCAGGCCGGTGCCGGGGGTATAGCCTGGGTTGTACGCGATAATCCGCAAGCGCCGAGCCTTGGCCTCGTTTGAGTTGGCGAAGGTTAAGGCCGTCAGCAGGTTGCACAGCTTGGACGTAGCATAGGCGCGGAAGCCGGACTCGAATGCCACCTCGCCACGCGGGCCTTTGCCGAGGTCCTGATGCGCGAGTTGTTGTGCATCAACAAACGCAAACGGCGCGACCGGGCTGTACCGCGGATCATGAGTATTGCTGGTGGTTAGCACCACGATTGCATGGCGCGCCAGTAACGGTGCTAGTAGACGCAGTAGTAGATAGTGCCCCAGGTGATTGACCGCGAACGTGGTTTCGTAGCCGTCTTCCGTGCGCGCTACGGTCGGGAAACTCAGCCCGGCATTTAGGACCAAGGCGTTGATCCTGCTCTTGCCCAGTGTGTCGAGCACTTGCCGGGCGAATCGCCTGATACTGCTCTGACTGGCGAGGTCGAGCTGTATATGGGTTTCTCTGCCACCAATGATCAGCCGGGTGTCAGGGGACGCGCTCAAACGCTGCGCGGCCGCCGCACCGAGTCCAAAAGTCCCGCCGGTCATGGTGATCGTATTCATGTTCAAAACACCTCGACCATTACCACTTCGGTATCGTCGATGGCCTCTACCACCAGCAACGCCTCGTCGGTCATGGCCACGCCGCTGCCTGCTTCGACCCTTTCGCCGTTGGCCCTCACTGCCCCGAGCGTCGGCACCAAATAGGCGTGGCGAGCCATAGCGCAAACGGTGCTCAAGCTCTGACCGGCTTTTAGCGTCGCGCCCCGCACGCGGGCGTCGGCGCGGATGGGCAACGCGCGTTCATCACCGGGCATCCCGCTGGCCAGCACGGCCCATTGATCGGCTCGATCACATCCCGAGTCAATCACTGGAGATTGGCGATGTCAAAGCGATATCATTGCGTGAAGAAGACGCCCAAAATCGCCATTTACTGCACAGGGAGTTTGGTAGTGACCACGAGAGACAATTTTACCGCCGCCACTAAGACAGCGCTTGCCCTCCGGGCAGCGCACTTTTGTTCCAATCCGCGTTGCCTCAAGCTCACCGTCGGACCGTCTTCGGTGCCGACCAAAGCTCTGACCACGGGCCATGCTGCGCATATTCATGCGGCTTCCAAGCTAGGCCCCCGCTACATGGCAACGCAAACCCCTGAAGAGCGTGTATCGATTGAAAACGGCATTTGGCTGTGCAGGGAATGCGGAGTCATCGTAGACAGCGATGAACTCGGACACACTGACAACCAGCTTAGAAAATGGAAGACAGACCACGAAACCATGGTTTCGGAAATTCGCACCGAAGGGTATTCGCGCAGTCTCGCATTGCTCCAGAGCGGTCGCATGGAGCCGCAAATTGCGAAGAAAATCATCACTTCCATGGAGGATCGCCGGTCGCTGTGGGTCACTTTCGACGCCGAATTTCCCGACCGCGTCAGACAATCGTTGGACGATCTTCGCTCGCGATTCACTACCATTCGCTCCGAACTGCTGGATGGAACACCACTTGATGGAATTTTGCTGTCACTGACCAAAACCATCTTGGCATTCTTCAATGTGGTTGAGTCATCAGACCTGAGGACATTGCGCTGTAATGGGGGTGATCCTGAATGGCTTCAGTTCAGCGATGCACTGGCAACGCTTAGGAATGCCATCGGACTGCAGATTGCCAACCTCTCATATGCCTATGGCATTGCGTTGAGCGAGGATCTGCAACGTATTGCGCCGCTCAGGGCTTAATTGCACAACAACACATATTTGCGCAGCCGCATCGTCGCGTCGGATTTTAATAAGGTTGACGTCTGCCGACATGGAGTGAGGGGGATAAGTGAATCAGGATCAGATCGAATTCAACAAGACTTTGGGCCAGAAGCAGAAAGAGGCTAGTGTCAAAGGGTGCTTACGCGGTGGAGATGAGCAAGCGGGATGCGCCGGTAAAATTGTGCAGGCCCATTCCATTCAGCGAGGGAAAATTCTCGCATCTATCGCGGATGGCGGTTCAGGGAAGGTTTATTACCTTGGTCTCGCTCCCGCAGACGACATGACATCAATGATTCCAGAGTTCAAGCTGGAAGGAATCAAGAAATTCAGTACCTTCAGTGGCTTCTGCGGGTGGCACGACAAATCAATATTTCAGCCCATTGAGGATGTGGTGTTCACCGCAACGGCTAAGCAAAAGGATATCTACGCTTACCGCGCTGCGGCCAAGGAGCTTCATGCCAATCTTGAGTCGAAGAGACTTTGTGAGATCCAACTGGGAGACAAGCTTGGCGTAGAAGATTTCCCACCCCACCTCCAGGCGATGCTTCCGCTGATCCTGGAAGGCCTCGTGGAGGTGCCACCCTCCATTAAGAAAGCGATGCTGGAGGGCGCGGCAAAGCAGCAAATTAAGATTAGGCACAAGCAGTGCGAACACAACATCGCGGAGCTGCGCCAGATTTGCGATGACCTGACGGGTGCGATAGACCATGATCACCCATCGAAATTCGAACATGTTTATCACTCTCTCGAGGGAGCCTGCCCAGTAGCTTGCTGCACGTCGTATATCCCGTACTTCGACCACGATGGTAATCGCATCATCTCCGAGCAGGATGAACGGCGGATAGCTCTGTCGCGCGCGACAAGATGCCTGGAAATGAAAAACGTAATGCTCAATGTTTTTCCAGAAGCTGGCAGGACGCATTTCATCTTTACATTCTCCAAGGGAAACCAAACCTTCAAGGATGCGATTGAGCGCCTGCTCAAACTGGATAATGGATCTCTTAGAATTGGTCTTTCCAACATCCTGCTCAACTACGCCGAGAACTCTGCCTACGGTCCCAAATACATCGAGGAGAACTTTAGTCCGGAGCAAATCACGGCACTCAAGGAGGCCTTTTCGAGCACCGTGTTCGATCCGAGTGCATTCCGAAAGGGCAGCATTAATCTGTTTGTCGAATCGATCTCTGTGCCCCCCCAGTAATCGTTGACCAAAAGCTCACCGCGAAGCGCCAAGCAGCCGCTGCGGTGAGTCGTTCAAAAACATTTGGCTCTGGTGCGGGCTGGCTAGCGCTGCCGATCAGCCCTCAGCTCACCGTTCACATCGTAAATTTTGGGCTTTTTGCAATGAATAACGTTACTGAAATGTCATCCGATGCCGTCGCCATGGCGGCCCCTGCGCTTACATCCGAATCCCTCAACAACCTGTTGAAGATCACAGCGCCTACTGGCTCGGTCACTGTGAAAGGGATTGCCACCGAAGTGCATTATTGGAAAAAGCCAGGAGGCATTCGGGCTTCGAAAATTTATGGGCGCCTAGGCGGGCTCGGTGATGCCTCCATCCGATTTGAGCTGCAGCCGTATGTCAGCATCCAAAACAACGAGCCGGTGATTCTGCATGGCACCTTGCGCATCAAACACTCAGAAGCCTTACGCACCACCCATGAGGTGATTTTGGTGGGCGACAAGGTCGGCAACTGGTTGCCTGAAGACGCTTCGCAGGACGATGGACGGACCAAAGAGGCTCTCGCCCCGCTCGACCGGCATCAGCCGCGCTTGACGCTTGAGGCGGCGGTCGCCAGGCATGGCCCAAGCGCGGTGGCATTCCTCACCACGGATACCGCCTGGCAGGACCTGACTAATGCAGCTTCAGCCGTGCCAGCGATTGTCAATTGTCGGCACGTGGTAACGAACTTCATGAAGCCTGGCTGCTTCATTGAGGACTTACTCGAGGTCTGCCGTAATCCTGCCATCAAGGTTTTGGTCATTTCCCGCGGCGGAGGCGGCGGACTGACAGCCATTGGTGACTCGTATGAAGTGGCAGCCGCGCTACTGGCGAGTGGTCGAGCTTTCTATACCGCACTCGGCCACGACAAAGATGTGCTGTTACTGGACAAACACGCAGACCAAGCGTTCGCCACACCATCGGTGTTGGGGCAGACATTGGCCGACGCGATTCGCACGGTTACTGAGCGGGAGGCGTTGGTCGAGCGCACACGCACCCTGAGCGAAAACGCAGATATGCTGACTCGGGAGAACGCTCAACTGAGGGAGCAATTGGCGATGCAAAGTGGGCATGCCAAGGGGAAAACCGAGTATGCGGTACGGGAGAGGGTGCGGCACTATGCAACTGGCCGGCATGCCCCTGACACCCCACCCCAGACTGGTCGCCCGGCCAATAGGTATGTGCTTTGGGCGTTGTTGGTCGTTGTAGTCTTCCTGGTAGGCCGCTGCACCGGCTAGATTCCTGCCAGCAACCATGTTCAAGACGCTGTACGAGGTCACGGACGTCGAATGCAAATCCGCAACACGACTGACGCGTTCCTCAATTAATGGCTCAGCGTTCGACAAACGACTCCGCATACTTCGCGATGCAGTTCCACGCCAACCTTTGAATCACCCTCGTTTCGTTGATAGATCAAACGTCCGTATATGACCGCTTTCTGCTTGTGGAGACCGGCTGAAAACGGCGTAAAGTGACCAGTCGCCCGGCGCGTGTGGGATCACTGAGTGTGCAAAAGGAGCAGTTAGGCTGTCCGCCGATTGCTTAAGTATTTTCGAGTTCGTGATGGCACAATTCGAGAGTCGGGTGAACCGTCCAATGTAGACGGCTGGCGAATAAATCAGGATAGGGAGATCTCAACTTTGCGCATCAACTATCTCAGCCCCAAGGGTGTCCTGGAGGTCGAGCATGCCGCCTTGCGCGAGCTCGAAGCGAAGTTACCCCGCGAATGGGGTGCGTACGCAGCATTTCGGTTGGTAACGCGAGGCTCCAAGCAGCCGCTGGATATTGATCTGCTGCTGCTGACAACCAATCGAATCCTCGTGGTCGAGTTGAAGAACTGGTCCGGCGACATCTCGTATTCGTCCGGTCAGTGGCTCCATCGCGGCGATCCCATGCCCTCACCGGTCGATACCACAGACAATAAAGCCCGCGCCTTAAGGCAGTTCATTCAGGCGAAGAATTCCTCCCTGAAGCTGCCCTTCATTGAGTCGCTGGTGGTGCTGTGCCACCCCAAGTGCCGGTTAATCAACTTCCCGGACGAGCAGCGCCGCTTCGTTGCAATGCTCCCGGACTTCGTGCATGCGGCCTCCGACGCGACACGCTACAACAAACGCTTCCCCGACATCCCGCCGACGTGGAGCTATCGGTCCGCGGACCCCTTGCCGCAGCGGCAGCAGTACAACGCCATCTTTTCCACTTCCAACCCGGCGGTGCTCAAACGTCGCACCGTGCTGCATGGCTTTGAGCAGATCGATGACCAGGCTGACTACATCCATCCCCGAAAAATCTGGTCGGAGTTTTTGGCTGAGCACCAAGAGAGCCGAAGCTCAAAAGCGTTGCTGCGAAAGTGGAATTTCGAAGAGCTCGCCGGCGGCGGCACGTCTACCATCGAGCGACAGACCATCGGCCTTCGCGAGCTGCGCTTGAACGAGACGCTGCGCGTCCAAGCACCCGAGCTGCATGAAGACCTGCTAGAACCGATCGGGTCCGCGACGGCAGACGACATCACCACCAACTTCGTCGAGGCGTACCGTCTTCCCACTGGCATTGCGCGTCTCTCCGAGCACCTAGACCGCAACAGCAACAACGAGCAAGACCGACGCTTGTTGGCAAAAAGTATCCTGGCACGCTTCTCGAAACTACACGCATTGGGAATTGCTCATCGCGACATTACCAAACGCACGCTGTGGGTGCTCGAACCGGCCCGTGTGATCCTATCGACGTTCGCTGCCGCACGCGTCCCGCAAGCCCAGACCGTGGGCGTTCATCGCCTCGAGCTAGAGACCGGATCCATCGAACTGCCGGAGGATGATGGCGTCGCTGCGCAGGCTCGTTCTGCTGATCCCTTCGCTCGCGACATGTTCCTGCTGGGGGTACTGGTCTATGAGATGCTGGAGGGCCACGAACTAGAGCGTCTCGACAATGTGCCGGTCTACGACGACACAGTCACTCTCGGCGTACCAGCGCTGGCACCTTGGTACGCCAAAGCTATGGACCTGGATCCTAAAACGCGATACCGCAACGCTTCCGAGGCACTCGACGCGTTGAATGCCTGTTTGGCCGTCGATGCTGGGCCGGACGTCTGCGCCGAAGACTTCGAGGGCTACGAGACCGATGCCAGCCCGATTACCCTCACGCCTAAGCAAATGATCTCGTCTACGCCTTCCAAGATGGTTTATGAGTCAGAGCAGAACGGTGACCGAGTACTGGTCAAGTGCTGGCCACAGCTCAAGTACGACCCAAAGTATCTAGCGCGCAATCTAAGGTTGCTTGCGTTCCTCCAGCAAGCTAGGTCCATGCGTCAGTCAGGGTTCGACGCCGCCCCAGAAGTTTTGGATTTTGGCTTGAGCATGTTTGGCCTGATGCTCGTTACGCGATGGACTGAGGGTCAGACGCTCACCGATTGGCTGGCAAGTAACCCGGAGGGGCGTCATCGCGCGCTCGTCGCGCACGCTGTGCTCAACGCTGTGCAGCGCCTCCACATCTTGGGACTGTCCCACGGCGACGTAAAAGCGGACAACATCATCGTTTCGCAGACGGCAGAGGCGCAGCTGCCACAGATCGTGTTGGTGGACATTCCAGACCTAAGCGCCGATGGTGATGAAGGAGTAACGCTTGGTACGGTGCCGCCGGCTCTGGAGAGCGCATCCCCGCTTTACCGTGACGCGTTTGCCGTGTGTACGCTTGTACTGACACTGTTGCCTGAGGATTTCGCGGGCACGCGAAACGACGTGAATCGAGCCATCGAACTGGTGGATACACTGCCGCCGCTAGATCTGCTGGCCGAGACACTGCAGGACGAACTTCACCCGAAACAGCGCTCAATCTCGACTTTCCAGGCAGTCTTAAGGCCTCGCGGCCGCAGTGATACTTCGTCGTTGGACCTGGTCTCCAACAATGGCGAGTACTCGGTGCGCGCGACCCGGCATACCGAGACTGGACACGTTCGATTCAACGTCGTAGGGATGCGGCAAGAACTTTACATCAAGTACGACCCGGAAGAGGACGCTGTACTTGACTGCGCAGTTAAGGAAATCGACCACATCGAGTTCGTCAATGCCCACCGGCGCAAGATGTTCTCGCTAAATGGTGAGATTCATGTCTCCTTTGCGGAAGAGGTTAACGTCGCATTGCTGGCCGATTGGTTGTACCAGCTCTACTGCGCGAACGTTCCGGATGATCTGGAAGGTAACGAAGCAGTTGCTCTCGGTGCCGACCCTTACGCCCGTCAGTCCGAGCGTGCACCCTATCAAAGGGTATCGGCAACAGCACTCTGGACCGCACTATCCGACACCGATGAAATGAACGTCACTAAGATCACGGTGCGGAATGGGGCGAAGCAATTCTCGCCGGATAGCGACGAGTGGTTCATCCCCTTCGACTGCGAGGGGGGCGTGCTCGATTTCTCTGAGGGCGAAGAAATCGAACTACTGGAGCGCGGCGTGGACGCTACTGACGGCAGCGAGCGCTGGTTTACTGTTGGCTGGGTCTCACCCGACCTCGGACGCGACGTGATGCGAGTGCGTGCCAAAAACATGCGGTTCTCGCCGAAAACGGGAGACGTCATGCACGTGCGCGGTACCTTCGAAAAGGTGGCGTCTGAACGGCGGGTCGCGGCGATGAAGCGGGTACTTGCGGGCGGTGGCCTCATACCTTCGCTTGTTGACTACTTCGATCCAGACACTGAGCGAATGCCGAAGCGCAATGTCGCGGTTGATCTGGGTGACCTCAGCAACTACGACCTTAACTCCTCCCAGGAAGAGGCCTTACGGATCGCTCTGTCTTATGGCCCGGTTTCACTGTTGCAGGGACCGCCAGGAACAGGGAAGACCAAGTTCATCGCGTCGTTTGTACACCTTCTGCTGTCGCGAGGGCTGGCTCATAACATCTTGCTGGTCAGCCAATCGCATGAGGCCGTGAACAATGTCATGGACAAGGTGGCTGGTTCGCTGCGTGCGTCGAGTATGGATGTGCCCATGGTGCGCGTCGGTCTGCAATCGATGGTTTCGCCCGGACTCCGTAATGTCCAAGAGGATTCGTTACGTCAGCGCTACCGCGAGAGCTTTGACGCGGAAAGCATGGATCGTGTCCGAGCGGTGGGCGTGGCCATGGGGCTTCCGGAAGGCTACGTGCGTTCCGCGACGAAGCTTCACATCACACTGGGCCCGTTGCTCCAAAGTATTGACCGCCTCATATGCACCATAGACGAGGCCGATGGTAAGGACCCCTCGGCTAAGGAGCATCTGCGGCGGCTCAGGCAAGTGTTCGTCGAGGTCGCGGAGCGCCAGTTCGGCATCCACGCATCGACCAGCGACGACGCAGCCAATTTACGCGATCTGCTGGGCCAGAAACTTGAGTCCTTGGCTCACCAGCACGGTTCGCCGAGCCCGGCTAAGTGCGCTCGCCTGGAACAGATTGCTCTCCTATCTACGGAATTCTCCCAGGTGCTACGTAGCCCGCGCTCTAACTACACCGCGTTTCTCGCTCGCAGCTCCAGCATTGTGGCGGGCACCTGCGTAGGCGTTGGAAAGCAGGCGCTGGGTATTACGGAAGTTCCTTACGACTGGGTAATCGTCGACGAGGCCGCGCGGGCATCGCCAATGGAGCTCGTCGTCGCGATGCAGGCGGGAAAGCGCGTGCTACTGGTGGGCGATCACCTACAATTGCCGCCTTCGTACCCCCGCGCTGTTGAGGACCAAGCGTCGGCCCTACTGGGAATGCCGCGCAAAGACTTCCGGCGGATGAACAATTTCCAACGTGCGTTCTCATCGAATTACGGCCAGTCGGTGGGAAGAACATTGCGTGTGCAGTACCGTATGGCGGAGCACATCAACCGACTCGTGTCGCATTGCTTCTACGGAGATGCACTTGAGGTTGGACGTGCTCCTCCGGGAGCAGAGTACGAGAAGCTGCCAGCATTCCTCGCCTCGCAGGTAGTGTGGGTCGACACCCAAGATCAGGGACGCGAGGCCTTCCACCGCTCGGCTGGCACCCATGAAGGTGCGCTCATGAACGAGCAGGAAGCCTTGGCCGTCGTGGAAGTGATTCGGGCAATCCTTACGTCTGCTAGGTTCCTGGAACAGGTTCAGAAGAAGGACGGTGACCATGAGCCCATCATCGGGGTCATCGCCATGTACTCCGCTCAGCGGGACCTAATCCGAAATAAGCTCGAGCAGGCTGAATGGGCGTCCGGGCTTCGTCACTGCTTCTCAGTCGGTACAGTGGACAGCTACCAAGGCAAGGAAAACCGCATCATCATACTCTCGGTGGTGCGCAACGACACCAGCGAGAACATTGGCTTTTTGAGCGATCCGGAGCGCATCAACGTGGCCATGTCTCGATCGAAGGACCGACTGGTGATCGTCAGCTCCTCCTCGATGTGGCGGACTCGGGCGGCCACGCCGATGAAAAGCGTGCTCGATGAAGTCGAACGCCTCGCAGAGAGACACCTGGCCCTGTTTGTGCCATCCAAGGAACTGAAGCGGAGCCTGTCCAATGCGTGAGCGTTTCAATACCATCGCAGTTGCGATTCCTGCGCAGCTTTTCAACGTACGCTGTCATGTCTCCGTCGACCGTCAGGTGCCAGTCATGACGGACTTCGCGGTGCGCTTACTGCACCTGAGCGGTCCCTTGGAGGTCGGCGCACTACGGGAGTACTTCGGCCTCTCCGCGGGCGAGGTACGGAATCTGCTTGAACTCTTACGAGAAGAAGGCCTCGTCGGCGAGATCAACGGCCGCATCTCGTTGACCTCCTATGCCGAGTCGCGCTTCGCGGGGTCATCAGACGGAATGCCGCGTTTCACAAGAATCGCCGAGCGGCAAAGCCGCCCCGTCTTTGAGCTATTGAGTTACACGCCACTGCCCAAGGCGCTATCGAGCAGCTACTGGGACAACGCTTTGGAACTGAAGTGGAACACCGATGATCCCGCTGTAGGCAAAACCATTGATAGGGCGGAGGCAGCGTTTCACAAACACTTCCACGACATCGAACGCTTCGAACAGGAAGATGAAAACCGGCGGGCTTACGCTTGCTACAAAGTGGACGAGATTCGCGCCGGGCGCCCATTCAGTGTGCCACTTCCTGTCCACTTCGAAGTCGATGTCGAGGGCAACGTCGCGTTTGAAATCGACACCCAGCTTGAACTTCTTCCTGAGTCTCTGCGCTCGCAGGTGCGGACCCTGACATCCGACCGGATCGCCGCCCTCTCAACCCGGACCAACCACCTGCGTGCCTTCATCGAGCTCTTCGACGATGAGCTGCTCACGCGGTATCTGCTGACACCGCCGATTAGTGGGGAGAGGAGCGTATTGATTAAGCCCAATGGGCAAATGGGCCTGCGCAAAGACCAAGTAATCGACTTCGGGCGGTATGTACACGATGTGCATGGACAGGTGAACGGCGAAGTGTACGACGCCGGCAAGAGCCAGGCGCTTCTTGGCGCTCCCTATATGCCAAAATGCCGGTCGCGCCTTTTGAATGGGCTGAGTAAGGCGCTCGCGGCATTCAAGAGGACGACGAACACCGAGCGGCCAGCGGCCATCTTCTGGGTGATCCCGGACTCCGAACTATGGGGGCGCACTAGCCTGGTTCGTGACCTCATCGACGATATCCAGGCCGAGCTCAAGGAGGGCTTGGGTACAACGCTGGAGGTCGTCGCCATAGCGCCCTGTCGCCAAGACGAGAACAGGGATGGGCTCGTCAAGCGTGCACGCCATCTGCTCGATGCGGGTTTCAGCCGTGTGTTCCTAGGACCATACCAGCCCAAGCAGGAATGCTTCGAAATTTTATTGATCCCAGGGTTCTTCGGCGCGGCAACATACCAATGGGTGGTGCCGAGTGCCGACCGGTACAATGTGCCCTTGGGGTTTGTGACTCAGTCTGAAGCGAAGCTGCGAAAGATGGTGGAATTTACTCGGGCTGCCTTGGCGTCGTCGCTCTACGGCTCAGGTCGGGGAAGCGGTAGCACACCTGAAGGGCGCAAGCTCTGGTTCAACGACGCCGACGTAAGTGATTTCTCTTTCCTCGATCGCTATGTCACTTCCCCACGATCCCTTGCTGACTGACCTGCTAGTGAAGCTGCAACCGTTTGAGCATGTTGTCCGTTGAATGCGTTATGACCGCTACCGATTGCCGTTAGGCGCCAGTAGCTCACATTTGCTCCTAATGAGCGTGATCAGCTTTTGTAAGGTGTGTGCCCAGGGGTTCTTGTATGGAGCCCTTGCCTCACCCAACTGGTCTGCGAATCAGTTGATGCGCCAACACCGGCTATTGACCGATGCAGGCCGAATGCAAATGGGTGGCTTAGTCAGCGCAATTACCCACCGAACTGTAGATCGAGAATTACGAGCCCCACTCTCCGCTTCAAGGCTCTCAAGAACTAAGCTCGACTTGCTCAAGGAGCAATCAGGCCCATTGTTAAGTTTTTCGGTCGATGCTTTAAGAGCTAGGAGTGTTTGGCATGAGCATCGGCATTGTGCAATCGGGCTTCTGGCTATGCTTGAGCACAAGCTTTAAAACTCTGATTTAATTGCATCAGTCGTTGCGCAGAGTCAACTTAAACCACTTTTTCTATGGGCTCGGTCGACGTGTGATTCAGTGCGAGTCGATTCGACTCGATGAACCTACTGCCTCGGTTACGCGCCTGTAGGCAGTAAGACCAAACGCCAGGAGCTCAAGGATGACCGTACCTACTCGTGCCGACATAGTTGCAGGGAATGAGCATGGCACGTTGCTTGACTCAATATTTCAGAACCCTTGGGGCTGTCGCTACGATGAATATGAGGGGCTTGCAGAGACTCTAGCGGCTTGTCACAACAGCGGAGAAGTAGATCTACTCAAATTATTGCGACCGCATTGCCTGGACTCATTTCAGAATCATGTGCGCGATTACGGGTTGCAAATTTACGGAAGACTCCTCGGTAAACTGAACACGCCAGCTGAACCATTCCTGCATGCGCTTGGCGTGCTCTTCAAGGCTGACGGCGCTGAATCCTATACAGCAACAGATGCATTAGCTACCTGGTGCGCAGCCTCACAATCAAGGCCGCTAGAACTACTCAATCTCATAGATGGCCAATTCCCTGGTGCCGCGAGCTATCACTGCCTTGCCATATCAATCCAATACGGACTCAAGGTGGATACGGCCCATTTTTCAGGCCGTGCCTATGAGTTCTTGAGCTCTGGTGAAAATTCGCAAAGAGTTGACGTAGTAAGAGCGTTTCTAGCTGCGCCGCTCGTTGAGGAGGCGGAATGGCGCAAGCTGTTAGGTGTCTTCCAAACTGCTTTGGCACGCGAGACCTCGGAGGAGATTAGAGGTGCAATTTTAAAAACTGTTCTCTCTTGGTTCCAATCAGCTCCGCCCGCACTCGCCGAGGCCATACACAGCTTAGTCATCCACGCTTCCACCCCGACCACTGCCACCGTCGCACGCGAAATGGCCTACGCCCTGGCTTTCAGCTTCAAAGATTTGGCCTCCACAGTGAGGGAGTCGTTGTTGACTGCTCTGTATCCCATTGACCCAGACGTCGACACGTTGAACCTGGTTGATCTAGGACTCGCCCATTTCATCGAGATTGGTGATGGGGAGCGTGCCCGAAATTATTTAGAGACATTAATATTGCGAGAGGGTCGACAATTCTCTTTCAGCAATTTTGACTCTGTCATCCGAAAACTACATGAAGGCCAGCCTGAGGGGTTGGATGAGTGGGTCGTTGCCTGGCTCAATTCGGGAAGTTACAGACTTTGCCAAGAGCTTGACGAGGGATTGTTCGATGGAAAGGATGAACATCGATTTCAGATCGATTTTGCGCGGTTTCGACTCACCGAATTCGAATACTGTTTTGTTGCACGCAAAGCCATCGCTGCGTTTTTTCTAAAGCCCGTGACCATAGCCACGTTTCTAACCTCGTTAGGTCGTACTGCTACACCCCCGCAGACGGAGGAGCTGCAAGACCTCTTGTTTGACCCGCTGCTTATTAATTATCCGAGCCTGGCCGAAAAATATCTCAGATCAGTAGCCGAAGATGAAGAGGACGTGGCTCGTCCGATGGTGAAATACGCTCTTGCTAGGCTGGAGGACTATCGGCACGGAATAGATCAAATAGGATGCGTTCCAGAACTCCATCCATCCGAGAGGGAGCGCCAGATCGAATGGCAACGTCACTCTGACAGCATGACCGATGCCATGCAGAAGGGATCTAAACAATCCTTTCTTATGGATCTCTTTCCTCAGCGAATTTTGCTATACGGAAATGGGATGGTCAGCTGGGTGGGGGGAGCTCCTGAATCAGCTCGACAAGGTGAAATACCAACAACCCCACCTCGACGAATAGAGATGGAATTAACGGGCTTCAGCCATCAATTTGAGCTGCCACGAGAAGAAGTGCTAGATCGGACAAGCCTTCACATCAAACTCATGAGTTTTAAACTTGAGAAGCTCCCAAAATGAAACTCGTCTTTCGACAGTACCTCGCTTCGCTACGTGAACGCCGCGAGTTGGACGTCGTCCTACCCGACTTACTAAGCGAACTCGGCTACAACGTGATCTCACGACCATCCGTGGGGACACGTCAGTATGGTGTAGACGTTGCGGCAATAGGAATGGCCGATGATGAGGAAAAAATATTTCTGTTCTCCATCAAGCAGGGCGATCTGACACGAGCCGATTGGGATGGATCGCTACAAGCGCTCCGAAGCTCAATAAACGAGATTCTCGACTTCTATATCCCTTCTCGGATACCCCCGCAGCATGAGCACCTGAAGATCGTTATTTGCCTGTGCTTCGGCGGCGATGTTCAAGAGGCCGTGCGAGACAATCTGACACAGTTCACCAGAAAGCATTCAACTGACCGAGTATCCTTCCAAGAATGGAACGGCGATTACCTGGCCGGGCTTCTGAGCGAAGGAGTTCTCAGGCAGCAGCTAGTCGATAAAAGCCTGCGTAACAGTTTTCAAAAATCCGTTGCGATGCTAGATGAACCTGAAATCGCCTTTACGCACTTTTCTCAATTAGTCTCGGGCTTGATTTCCAGCACAAACGAAACGCCTCAGGCGCGGCTGACGACCATTAGGCAAATTTACATCTGTCTTTGGGTGATTTTTGTTTGGGCTCGTGACTCAGGCAATCTGGAAGCGCCTTACAGAGCTAGCGAACTCGCAATCCTCCAAGGATGGCAGCTCATTAATGGCGATGTGGGAAACAGGTTAAAAATCTCGGAAGAAATCAGCATCACTTTTTCTGAGATGGTCGATTTGCATTTCCAGGTTTGGGACGAGCTACTTGGCAAGAAAGTACTGCCCCTCGTGCAGTACAAACATGCAGTCTCAGCAGCTGTAAACTCTGGAGCAGCGGTCGATGTGAACCTCAAACTATTTGAGACGTTGGGAAGATTGTCACTTCGTGGTTTGTGGTTCCTTTGGAGCGAAAGCACCGATGACATCCCCGGTGTTTGCAACGAAGGCGATCTCACTCCTGCGAAAAATCTCGCTGCACAGATTCGGGATCTAATAGAAAACAACCGCAGCCTTTTAAGCCCGATTGCAGACGAGCAGTCCATCGATATCTGTGTCGCACTTATCTTTTTATCAATGATAAAAGAATGGCAGCCTTGGGCTCAAAGTTACGCAGACGAGCTAATAAACAGCTTCCTGTTCACCTTCAGTACCCATGACCGTTATCCCACAATTCACGGGAGCTATCGAGAACTGATCAACCACCCTCGTGACCAGACCGATGAGTATCGAAAAGACCAAACCAAGGGCAGCACCCTAATACCTCTTTTGGCTCTCTGGGCATCATCGCAAGGGACGACAGAAAATACTCAGGCCTTAGCTGAGTTCGCCAAGGAGAAACTCGCGCATTGCAACATGCAGCTTTGGGTTCCTGGTGCTGACAGTGAGGGTGAGGTTTACCTTGGCCATTCTGGTCACGGCATGGCTCTGACAGACATCCCCATAACGGCAAACGGCAATGCAGCCATTGAAGTTCTGGAAGCTGAGAACGCTCAGGACGATCACTTCCATGCTCTGTCTGCAATTAGCCTCGGTCATTGGCCAATTCTTGTCATGGCATGTCGACACCATCGGTTACCAATACCTCCCAATCTGTGGCTGCAATTGTTGAAAGAGGTAAGAATTGCGCATAGCAGTTCGAAGAACGGCTTCTAGCAAGCGAAGATGTGCAGCTACATCAGCGACAGGCAGCTTCTGTTCGGTCACTTGTTTGACCGCTTGGATTTTGAATTCTTCGGGATAACGAGGGTTGCTCATCGCACCTCCTGATTGGCCTCATTTTAAGGCATAGAGGTGTCTACGAAACCCGGGATTATTCAGTAATGCATGCCCGCGCCAGAAGATGACGTTTAGCGATGGAAGCGGCCTTAAACGCTGAGCAGTGCTGGCGCGATACCTGGAAGCCGGTGCGACACCCATCGATAATAACCAGATCGAAAACCAGATTGGGAGATTGGACGCTCGAACTAGCTGCTTGTAAGTCGCAGTGTAAGCGTCCGCCGAAGTCACCTTGCACGACTCAGGTAGCGGCGTAGCCAGGCACCCCACATCCGACATACTGTTGAAGAGTGGCAGGGCTATGTAAGGGCTGGCCGGAAGTAACTCCGGAGGGTGATGCACAGACGCAGCCTGATGATCGTTAATTGCGGAGCATAAAATAATAAATGCGCGTTGAGTTCAACATGAAGACAAAGAAGCTGTTGGCGCAGCGCGCGGGGTATCTGTGTTCGCATTATGACTGCTTACGGCCGACGATCGCTCCAGCGAAAAACCAAAAGGGGGAGGATGGTGCCGTTGGCACCGGTGTAGCAGCTCATATCTATGCTGCGTCTGAGTTGGGGCCACGCCCACCAGTGGGCATGACAGAGGCTCAGATCAAAGCTTTGTCCAACGGGACTTGGATGTGTAAACAGTGCAGTACACAAATTGACGATTTCCGCTGGAACTACCCTCCAGAGCGGGTCTTGGAAATGAAGCGCGTGCGTGAGTTCGCGCAGGTCACGTCAGCCACTCAAAGTGACGCCGCATACCTTGTTGGTTGGATGGGCGTGAAGCGCCTTGATCTTATCATCCGAGCTCATTTACCGGATTTAGACCCAGAGAAAATCAGGCTGGCCATCCTAAAAATGGGAAAGAAATTTGTTGGCGATAATCTAGTGACTGATGGGGCGCTGCTGCTGGCGCCATCAAGCGAATTCACGAAGTCAGCGCTGCTAGAAATGATCAAGGAAGCAGAGCATGAGATATGGCGTGGGCCTTCAATTCCAAATATTGGGATTGAGCATCGCTGGGCGATCGAAATTGCACGTGAGTTCAACAAAGATTTTTATGATGCAGGGAATTACGACGCTTTCCATTGGAGCAATGGCCAGGTTTGCCTTCGTGCACGCTGCCCGAAAACGGGACAGCTTTCAGATGCGACCTATCATGCCCAAGCGGACATTCGTTGTAAGCACAATCCGTTTCTTCGTGAGGGAGACGAGATTTTTCTGCACGTAGCTTCTCGCTGCGGCGCCGAATGGAAGTTCGGATTGATCACCAAACCGGGGGACGCTCATGTCAGCAGCCAGCTGACATTGGAGAGGTTCACGCTGCCGACGATTACGGACGGTCTTAACCAGTCTCGGCAGGAATTTGAAGGCTACGCTGGCTGGATTGATGCACTGGTGGAAGGGTTCACGCCAGTGGGCCAAATTGGCTTGCGGCCGACTGACTACCCGAGGGAAAACAATCTGCACTCAGGCATTTTTCATATTGAAATGAGAGCTCAACCTCACAGATTGCAAGCTGCTGCTGAACTCTGTGCGAGGGTAAGATTTGCCTATGATTTGGCCGACAAATTCGACACTTCTGTAGCTTTGAACACGCATCTATTTGAATCCGGCCTTACCCTTGATTCGCTGCGCGAGGCTACAAAGGATCTGATGGTTGAAAATCCAGGAAGAGATTTTATAAGTGATCCGTTGTTCGCTTTCCCAGACGGGGTTTGGGGCTTATATCTGCGCAAAACTAGGGCTGGTCTAGCGGTGGTTAAGCAGCGACTCTAAACCGCGAATTAGCAATCGTGTTCTCAGCCTCTCCTGCCGAGCAGGATGCCCACAGCAAAGAAAACACGCATCTTCCCGGCACTCAAACTCACCTAAATCGATGCGCCTATCAGGGTAGCCAACGCTACTGATAATCAGGGGGTAGACGACGTCAGCGCATAAAGTACTGGGGGCGGAATGCTTCTTTGTAGAAGCGAATCTTGGCAGCGATGCCTTGCACCATGATTCCATTATTCTAGGTTGACAGCTAGTCAGGTTTCAAACGTAGAGGTGATGTTCGTATGCTCTCGCCACTTCAGATATTTTGACTGCCTATGATTACTTGGCAACTTGCAGCACTCGCCAGAGCAAAGGGTTGTAAGATAAAGAAAATTATTCATTCAACGGAGGCGCTGTCTGCACTTTTTAGCGTTCATGGAGTAGGGTGCTTTCTTGAAAAATATAAGCGATTGAGGCTTCGGATTTAATGAACGATGAATTGATGGTTTCGGCGATTTGCTGGGAAATGGACGCCGCAGTGTCCGCCAGTTTTGCGCATGCGGCGCCTAAGACGGATGGTCTCCTGTTTTTTTGCCCTGACTGCCTTGTTGATGTTGCAGCATCAATCTCCAAAAAACAGAATTTCTTTTTCAAAGCTCCTACACTGCACAAGCCAGGTTGCGACAATGAGAAGCGTCAAAGCAAGTCTACCCTAGCTGGTGATCCTGCTAAGCAGCCCTCGGCGAATCCTGAAACTATCATTCCAAGTCACCTAGGCGAGTTACCTAAACGCCGTAAGCAAAAGAAACCGTCGATGTCAGAGCGTCAGGCATTGGCAGAAAGCATTCAGCCATGCGTTATTCTTCATCCAGGAACCCTACGAGAAGTTGTGGATGCTTGGTTCACGATGACTATGAGCGAACGTAAAGAATACCTCCTGACTGTGAGCGGTACTCAAATGACCTATTACGATGCGTTTGCTTTCTTGAATTCGGGTGGAGACATCTCGTCACTAGGATGCGCAGAAACTGTAGTCGTCGGTTCTGCTTCGGTGAATGAGCATGGCGATTTTTACGTGACAACTCGAAGTAAGTTTAAAAACGGAGAGCAGATGCTGCCAATCAAAGCGAGAGTTCTCTCAAGTAATCCTGATTTCAACCTACTTAAGGATGGTAGAAAAGACGTTCATATTTTCTTGCACGGGGCTACCCCGATCCTCAACAGTTGGGGAAAATATTTTCATCCACCTGCTGCAACGCTTTACACCGGTTTCGTAATCAAGCCCAAGAAGGCTGATTGAATGAAGGCGTGGCAGCCTTCTTGATGAGTTAGCGGTGGCACGAATGGTAGAGCCTGCAAGCAGGTGGTTTTGATCAGGATACCCGAGCATGATGTGCCGTCCATGATACTCGGGCCCTGCATAAGTGGCGTCCAGACTTCAGTGCTAGCGTCATAGGGTCTGCTATGTAGGCCTTCGGCCTAGACCTGCCATGTAGTGGTCTAATGAAACCGGACACCCATTTAGGCGAGAATGCTCGCCAGATAGAGGTGTCTGATGACCAAACAACGTCGTTCCTTTTCCGCTGAATTCAAACGCGAGGCCGCAGGCCTCGTGCTCGATCAAGGCTATAGTCATATCGAAGCCAGCCGCTCGCTTGGGGTGGTCGAGTCCGCGTTGCGTCGCTGGGTTAACCAACTCCAGCAGGAGCGCAACGGCTTGACTCCGCAGAGCAAGGCGCTGACGCCAGAGCAACAGAAAATCCAGGAATTGGAAGCTCGAATCGCTCGCCTTGAGCGGGAGAAATCCATTTTAAAAAAGGCTACCGCGCTCTTGATGTCGGAAGAGCACGAGCGCACGCGCTGATTGATCAACTGAGCCCCCAAGAGCCGGTTGATTGGCTTTGCGCAGTCTTTGATGTCACTCGTTCGTGTTACTACGCCCACCGCCTCAGGCGCCGAACTCCGGACGTTGGATCGGCGTCGGTTGCGCAGTCGGGTCAACGAACTGTTTACGCAAAGTCGAAGTGCCGCCGGTAGCCGCAGCATCGTGTCGATGATGCAGGAAGACGGTGAGCAAATCGGGCGGTTCAAGGTGCGTGGCCTGATGCGGGAGCTGGAGTTGGTT
>NZ_MNAH01000006.1 GCF_001976065.1 Pseudomonas putida
CGGCTAGTTGACATCGTTTACGGCGTGGACTACCAGGGTATCTAATCCTGTTTGCTCCCCACGCTTTCGCACCTCAGTGTCAGTATCAGTCCAGGTGGTCGCCTTCGCCACTGGTGTTCCTTCCTATATCTACGCATTTCACCGCTACACAGGAAATTCCACCACCCTCTACCATACTCTAGCTTGTCAGTTTTGAATGCAGTTCCCAGGTTGAGCCCGGGGCTTTCACATCCAACTTAACAAACCACCTACGCGCGCTTTACGCCCAGTAATTCCGATTAACGCTTGCACCCTCTGTATTACCGCGGCTGCTGGCACAGAGTTAGCCGGTGCTTATTCTGTCGGTAACGTCAAAACAGCAACGTATTAAGTTACTGCCCTTCCTCCCAACTTAAAGTGCTTTACAATCCGAAGACCTTCTTCACACACGCGGCATGGCTGGATCAGGCTTTCGCCCATTGTCCAATATTCCCCACTGCTGCCTCCCGTAGGAGTCTGGACCGTGTCTCAGTTCCAGTGTGACTGATCATCCTCTCAGACCAGTTACGGATCGTCGCCTTGGTGAGCCATTACCTCACCAACTAGCTAATCCGACCTAGGCTCATCTGATAGCGCAAGGCCCGAAGGTCCCCTGCTTTCTCCCGTAGGACGTATGCGGTATTAGCGTCCCTTTCGAGACGTTGTCCCCCACTACCAGGCAGATTCCTAGGCATTACTCACCCGTCCGCCGCTGAATCAGAGAGCAAGCTCTCTTCATCCGCTCGACTTGCATGTGTTAGGCCTGCCGCCAGCGTTCAATCTGAGCCATGATCAAACTCTTCAGTTCAAACATCTTTGGGTTTTGAGAAAACCCTAAACTTGGCTCAGCAATCGTTGGTTACATCTTTGATTTCTCGCGGAGTAACTTGTGATGCTGATAATCTGTTGACTAGCAGTCTGACTCCACAAGCACCCACACGAATTGCTTGATTCAGTTGTTAAAGAGCGGTTGGTTAAGATCTTTCGTCTCAACCGAGGCGCGCATTCTACAGCAGCCTCATTTGCTGTCAAGTGATATTTTTCAGAAGTTTTCAAGGAATCCTTAATAACTTCAACCACTTGCGCCTCAGATCTCTCATCAGCGGGAGGCGAATTCTACAGCGTTACACGCTGCTGTCAACACCTCTTTTTCAACTCCCTGCCGGCTTCGATGAACTGAAGCAAGCCACTGTCGAAAACTGCGTAACTCGTTGTTTACCAAGGAGTTTTCCGTTTCGACTGCGCCGGAAGTGGGGCGAATTATAGGCTTCCAGAATCTGCCGTCAACACCTATTTTTCACAAAACTGTCATAGAGCTATCAAAGCCCCAAAAAACAAAAGGCCGACCCGTTGGGTCGGCCTTCTTTTCCCTTCTACTTACAAGCTAGGGAAAGCGAACTGCGAAGCTTCGTGGCTCGCACGCTGCGGCCAGCGCTGGGTGATCGCCTTGCGGCGGGTGTAGAAACGCACACCATCCGGACCGTAGGCATGCAGGTCGCCGAACAGCGAACGCTTCCAGCCACCAAAGCTGTGGTAAGCCACCGGCACCGGCAGCGGTACGTTGACGCCGACCATGCCGACTTCGATCTCGTCGCAGAACAAGCGCGCCGCTTCACCGTCACGAGTAAAGATGCAGGTACCGTTGCCATACTCGTGATCGTTGATCAGTTGCATCGCCTCTTCCAGGCTATTGACCCGAACAACGCACAACACCGGCCCGAAGATCTCTTCTTTATAGATGCGCATTTCTGGGGTGACATTGTCGAACAGGCAGCCACCCAGGAAGAATCCTTCCTCATGACCGGCCACGGTCAGACCACGACCGTCCACTACCAGGGTCGCACCGGCTGCTACGCCGTCTTCCACATAACCGCTGACCTTGTCTCGCGCTTGACCGGTGACCAGCGGGCCCATGTCCAGACCGCAGGACGTGCCAGCACCGATTTTCAGCGCCTGGATCTGTGGAACCAATTTGGCTACCAGCGCATCTGCGACCTGGTCACCGACACACACGGCTACCGAAATGGCCATGCAGCGCTCACCGCAAGAACCGTAAGCCGCGCCCATCAGTGCACTAACAGCGTTGTCCAGATCCGCATCCGGCATCAGCACCGCGTGGTTCTTCGCACCACCCAGGGCCTGGACGCGCTTGCCGCGCTTGGTGCCTTCGCTATAGATGTACTCGGCGATCGGCGTCGAACCCACGAAGCTCAGTGCCTTGACTTCCGGCGCTTCGATCAGTGCGTCCACCGCCGTCTTGTCACCGTGCACCACGCTGAGTACGCCCTTCGGCAAGCCGGCTTCGAGCAATAATTGGGCGATCAGCAAAGTCGAGCTCGGGTCACGCTCGGAGGGCTTGAGGATGAAGCAGTTGCCGCAAACGATGGCCAGCGGGTACATCCACAGCGGCACCATGGCCGGGAAGTTGAACGGCGTGATGCCGGCCACTACGCCCAAGGGTTGGAAGTCGGACCATGCATCGATGTTCGGGCCGACGTTACGGCTGTATTCGCCCTTGAGGATTTCCGGCGCCGCGCAAGCGAACTCGACGTTCTCGATACCGCGCTTCAGTTCACCGGCAGCATCTTCAAGGGTCTTGCCGTGTTCTTCGCTGATCAATTGCGAGATGCGCGCTTCGTTCTGCTCCAGCAATTGCTTGAAGCGGAACATGACCTGGGCACGTTTGGCCGGTGGCGTATTGCGCCAGGCCGGGAATGCAGCCTTGGCGGCGTCGATGGCGCTCTGGATGGTTTCGCGGGTCGCCAGCGGCAATTTGTGAATAGCCTGGCCGGTGGACGGGTTGAACACATCGACCGCGCGACCGTTTTCGGTCACCAGTTCGCCATTGATCAAATGCGGAATAACGCTCATGGAAGCTCCTGGAAAGTTGTCCACAGGCGCGCTCTGATTGGCGCGCCCGTTGTTCATATGTATAGAGGGAGAATCAGTCGATCTTGCCCAGCACTTCGCCGACCGCATCGAACAGACGATCCAGGTCCTGCGGCTTGCTGTTGAACGTTGGGCCGAACTGCAGGGTGTCGCCGCCGAAACGCACGTAGAAACCTGCTTTCCACAAGGCCATGCCCGCTTCGAACGGACGCACGATGGCGTCGCCGTCACGTGGCGCGATCTGGATCGCACCCGCCAGGCCAAAGTTACGAATATCGATGATGTTCTTGGTGCCCTTCAGGCCATGCAGCGCGTTTTCGAAATGCGGTGCGACTTCGGCGACGCTCTGTACCAGGTTTTCCTTCTGCAGCAGGTCGAGTGCTGCCAGGCCGGCGGCGCACGCCACCGGGTGTGCGGAATAGGTGTAGCCGTGGGGGAATTCCACCGCGTATTCAGGAGTCGGCTGATTCATGAACGTCTGGTAGATCTCGGAGCTGGCAATCACCGCGCCCATCGGGATCGCGCCGTTGGTGACTTGCTTGGCGATGCACATCAGGTCTGGTGTCACGCCGAAGGTGTCCGCCCCGAACATGTTGCCAGTACGGCCGAAACCGGTAATCACTTCGTCGAATACCAGCAGGATGCTGTGCTGATCGCAGATCTCGCGCAGGCGCTTGAGGTAACCCTGCGGCGGAACCAGTACACCAGCGGAGCCGGCCATAGGTTCAACGAACACCGCAGCGATGTTCGAAGCATCGTGCAGTTCGATCAGCTTGAGCAGTTCGTCAGCCAAGGCGATACCGCCCTGCTCCGGCATGCCACGGGAGAACGCGTTGCTCGCCAGCAAGGTGTGTGGCAGGTGATCGACGTCCATCATCGCCTGGCCGAACAGCTTGCGGTTACCGTTCACGCCACCGAGGCTGGTACCGGCGATGTTCACACCATGGTAGCCACGGGCACGGCCGATCATTTTGGTCTTGGTCGACTGGCCTTTCAGTCGCCAGTAGGCACGCACCATTTTTACCGCGGTGTCGGCGCATTCGGAACCCGAGTCGGTGAAGAACACGTGGTTCAGGTTACCCGGGGTCAGGTCGGTGATTTTCTCGGCCAGCTGGAATGACAGCGGGTGACCGTACTGGAAGCCTGGCGAGTAATCGAGGGTGCCCAATTGCTTGGCGACCGCTTCCTGGATTTCCTTGCGCGTGTGCCCTGCGCCGCAAGTCCACAGACCGGACAGCGAGTCATAGACCCTGCGGCCCTTGTCGTCGATCAGCCAACTGCCCTCAGCCCCGACGATCAGGCGCGGATCGCGCTGAAAGTTGCGGTTGGCGGTGTACGGCATCCAGTGGGCATCGAGCTTGAGCTGGCTGGCCAGGGATGTCGGGGCGTTTTCAGGCAAGTTCATGGGGGCAAACCTCGCAAGGCGATAAGCGGCTTAGGGATTGAAAACCGTTGTTGCAGCTAAATTGCCACGGGGATAAAGTCGGTGAAATCCAACTTTTCTAACCTTCAGTCAGCCCCTGACTAAACTATAGAGTAAGCGCATGTCCAGCCGTCGCCCCGATCCACTGGCGCAAGTCAGCGACTTTGATATTCGCCTGCTGCGGATCTTCCGCAGCGTGGTCGAATGCGGCGGCTTCTCCGCGGCAGAAACTGTCCTTGGTATCGGTCGCTCAGCCATCAGTCAGCAAATGAGCGATCTCGAACAGCGCCTGGGCTTGCGTCTGTGCCAACGTGGCCGGGCCGGTTTTTCCCTGACCGAAGAAGGTCGTGAGGTTTATCAATCGGCGTTGCAGCTGTTGAGTGCACTGGAGAGTTTCCGCACCGAGGTCAACGGCCTGCACCAGCACTTGCGCGGTGAGCTGACCATCGGCCTGACGGACAACCTGGTCACCCTGCCGCACATGCGCATCACTCACGCCCTGGCGCAATTGAAGGAACGAGGTCCGGACGTGCAGATCCAGATCCGCATGATCGCGCCCAACGAAGTGGAACAGGGCGTGCTCGACGGTCGCCTGCATGTCGGCGTGGTGCCGCAGGCCAGTGCGCTGTCGGGGCTGGAGTATCAACCGCTGTATAGCGAGCGCTCGCTGCTGTATTGCGCAGTGGGCCACCCGCTGTTTTATGTCGATGACAAGCAACTGGACGACGAGCGCCTGAACAGCCAGGACGCCATCGCCCCGACCTTCCGATTACCGGCAGACATCCAGGCGCATTATCAGGCGCTCAACTGCACCGCCAGTGCATCGGACCGCGAAGGCATGGCGTTCCTGATCCTGACCGGGCGCTACATCGGTTACCTGCCGGACCATTACGCCAGTCTTTGGGTGCAGCAAGGCCGGTTGCGCGCGCTGAAATCTAAAACCCGCTTCTATGATCTCAGCCTGGCATCGGTGACCCGCAAGGGACGTCGTCCTCATCTGGTACTGGAAAGCTTCCTGGAGAGCCTGGCCGCGACGCGTTGACCGTTGTTTTATCCCATCGGGACTTGTCTGGAGCCAGTGGGTGCGCTATCAACGTCATGCCCTGCAATCCCTCACTTGATCGGAAGTGCCCATGACCTTTGAAGTCCCAGCTCACAGCGGCAAACCCGCCAGCCGCATTCGTCAGAAGAACGAAGAGACCATCATCAAAGCCGCCGAGGACGAGTTCGCCCGTCACGGGTTCAAGGGCACCAGCATGAACACCATCGCCTTGAATGCCGGCTTGCCGAAAGCGAACCTGCACTATTACTTCACCAACAAACTGGGTTTGTACGTGGCAGTGCTGAGCAACATCATCGAGTTGTGGGACAGCACCTTCAATACCCTCACCGCTGAAGACGACCCAGCCGAAGCCCTGACCCGCTACATCCGCGCCAAGATGGAGTTTTCCCGGCGCCAGCCGCAAGCCTCCCGAATCTTCGCCATGGAAGTCATCAGCGGCGGCGAATGCCTGACCGAATATTTCAACCAGGACTACCGCACCTGGTTCCAGGGCCGTGCCGCGGTGTTTCAGGCGTGGATTGACGCTGGCAAAATGGACCCGGTCGACCCGGTGCACCTGATTTTCCTGTTGTGGGGCAGCACCCAGCATTACGCCGACTTCGCCACGCAGATCTGCCGGGTCAGCGGACGCAGCAAACTGACCAAGCAGGACATGGAAGACGCCGGCAACAACCTGATCCGTATCATTCTCAAAGGCTGCGGCCTGACACCCTCTCTCTAAGACCACTATGCCTTTTACCCTCAGCGACTTTTGCGAATACCGCGAAGAGATTCGCAAAAGCCGCTTCATCACCTTGGCCGCGCCGATCGGCAGTGCCGCCGAAGCCCAGGCCTTCATCGCCCAACACAGCGATCCGAACGCTACGCACAATTGCTGGGCGTGGAAGCTTGGCGATCAATACCGCAGTACCGACGACGGTGAGCCAGGCGGCACGGCCGGCCGGCCGATCCTGGCGGCCATCGATGCACAGGACTGTGACCAGGTCGCCGTGCTGGTGATTCGCTGGTATGGCGGCATTCAACTGGGCACCGGCGGACTGGCCCGGGCCTATGGCGGCGGGGCCAACAAATGCCTGCAAGCGGCGCCGAAGGTTGAGTTGATCAGCCGGGTGCCGGTGCGGTGCGCCTGTGCGTTCGGTGAGTTGGCGCTGGTCAAGCTTCGGGTCGCGGAACTCGGTGGCCTGGTGGTGCAAGAGGATTTCACGGCCAATGGCGTTGACTTGCAATTGGCGGTGGGTGCCGGGCAGATCGACACATTGCAAAAGCATTTGGCCGATTTGAGTCGCGGGCGGATTTTGTTGCAGCGTTGAAAAAGCAGGCTGCGATCATTTGGGGCATGCGCTTTTTTTGCATATTCCATAGTTGCCCACATCCGCTGTGCACCCGGCTGTGGATAACCTGAGCACATAACGCTGTAACCCTTCTGTCATGCGGCTTTGCGGGGTTTGCTCATTTTTCGTCCATTTCGCCCTTCAATCCGTTAAATCCAATTAAAAACAATCAGTTAGAGCGGTTTAGCACTATTAGGAGATAGCCGCCCTGCCCTTATGCCAGTCCCTTGAGCTTGCGCACAAATACTGTGGAGCAATCTGTGGATAACCCGTTCATGGCTGGCGCGGCAGCCTATCCGGCATGGCTTGCCGTCCAGTGCTCATTTTTTGATCAAGAGCCCGCGCGCAAAATCGGAGCCGGCTCAACCGCCCTGCACTTATGTGGTGCCCGGTTAACAAGGGCTTTCAGCCTCGTAGCTCGCACAGCGGCCTGGCGCATGGGGGCCAGGCAAATTTCCTGACCTGATGGCCAGAAAATTGCTTTATCCACAGGCATGCACTCAATCGAACCGAGCCTGTCATGCCCATTGCCGATCCGACGCCCCGCCTGCAACTGAGCAGGATCACTAAACGCTACCCCGGCTGCCTGGCCAACGATGCCATCGACCTGACCATCGCACCGGGTGAAATCCACGCCCTGCTCGGCGAAAACGGCGCGGGCAAAAGTACCCTGATGAAGATCATCTACGGCGTCGTGCACGCCGACGCGGGCGAGATGTTCTGGCATGGACAGCCGGTAACCCTGCGTAACCCGGCCCAGGCTCGCGACTTGGGCATCGGCATGGTGTTCCAGCACTTCTCGCTGTTCGAAACCTTGAGCGTGACGCAAAACATCGCACTGGCCATGGGCCCGACGGCAGGCACGCCCCATCAGCTTGAACGCAGAATTCGTGAAGTGTCGCAACGCTACGGCATGGCGTTGGAGCCGCAGCGACTTGTCCACAGCCTGTCCATTGGCGAGCGGCAACGGGTGGAAATCATTCGTTGCCTGATGCAGGACATTCGCCTGTTGATTCTCGACGAACCGACCTCGGTGTTGACGCCTCAGGAGGCCGACGACTTGTTCGTGACCTTGCGCCGACTGGCCGCCGAGGGTTGCAGCATTCTGTTTATCAGTCACAAACTCGCCGAAGTACGCGCGTTGTGCCACAGCGCCACCGTGTTGCGCGGCGGGCGAGTGGCCGGGCATTGCACGCCGGCCGAATACTCGGACCGGCAATTGGCGCGCCTGATGGTTGGCGATGCGGCGGAGCTGATCACCGATTACCCGAAAGTGGCGGGATCCGATGTCTTTTTGCACATACAAGGCTTGTCCTGGCACAACCCGGACCCGTTCGGCTGTTCGCTCACAGCCATCAACCTTGCCGTGCACAGTGGTGAAATAGTCGGTATCGCCGGTGTCGCCGGCAATGGTCAGGATGAGCTGCTGGCACTGCTCAGCGGTGAAGAACGGCTGGGGCGCAATAACGGTGCAACCATCCGTTTCGGCGGCGAACCGGTCGCGCATTTACGTCCCGATGCCCGACGCCAGCGCGGACTGGCCTTCGTCCCCGCCGAACGCCTGGGGCATGGCGCCGTACCGGACCTGAGTCTGGCGGACAACGCCTTGCTGACCGCCTTCCAGCAAGGGCTGGTGAGCAAGGGCCTGATCCAGCGCGGCAAGGTCCAGGCGCTGGCGCAAGACATCATCCGCCGCTTCGGGGTCAAGACAGCCGGTACGCAGGCACTGGCCCGCAGCCTTTCCGGCGGTAACTTGCAGAAATTCATCCTGGGTCGGGAAATTCTTCAACAGCCGAAGTTGCTGGTGGCCGCGCACCCGACCTGGGGCGTGGATGTCGGCGCGGCCGCGACCATTCACCGTGCGTTGATTGTTCTGCGTGATGCCGGCGCGGCGATCCTGGTGATCTCCGAAGACCTCGACGAATTGTTCCAGATCAGCGACCGCCTTGGGGCCTTGTGCGGCGGACAGCTATCGCCGCTCAAGGCCACCGTCGACACCCGTCTGACCGATGTCGGTGGCTGGATGGCCGGCCAGTTCGACGCCCCTCAATTATCCGCGTGCGCAACACGTTAACGGAGTCTCACATGCTGCTTTCTCTTGAACCCCGTGGCGAGCAATCGAGCCTGATGCTGTGGTGCTCGCCGCTGTTGGCGGCGATCCTGACCCTGGGCTGTGGCTCGTTGCTGTTTATCGCATTGGGCCACGATCCGTTGCTGACGTTGCATACGCTGTTGATCGCGCCCATCAGCGACCTTTATGGTCTCTCCGAATGGCTGGTAAAAACACTGCCGATTCTGCTCTGCGCACTGGGCCTGGCCGTTGCCTACCAGGCGCGAATCTGGAACATCGGCGCCGAAGGCCAGCTGCTGCTCGGCGCCTTGGCCGGCAGTGCGTTGGCGGTGAACATCATCGAGCTGCAAAGCCGCTGGGCGCTGGCCTTGATCCTGCTGACCGGGACCCTGGCCGGTGCCGCGTGGGCAGGGTTGACGGCATGGTTGCGCACGCACTTCAACGCCAATGAAATCCTCACCAGCATCATGCTCAATTACATCGCCCTGAACCTGCTGCTTTTCTGCGTTCACGGCCCGCTGAAAGATCCGCAAGGGTTCAATTTTCCGCAATCGGCGATGTTCGGTGACGCCAGCCGCTTACCGCTGTTGATGGAGGACGGTCGGGTTCACGCCGGCGTGTATTTCGCCCTGCTCGCGCTGGTAGCGGTGTGGGTGCTGCTGCAAAAAAGCTTTGTCGGATTCCAGATCAAAGTGCTGGGACTGGACAAGCGCGCGGCCGGTTTTGTCGGCTTTCGCGAAAAGCGCCTGATCTGGCTGGCGCTGTTGATCAGCGGTGGCCTCGCGGGCCTGGCGGGTGCGTGTGAAGTGACCGGGCCAATCGGGCAATTGGTACCTCAAGTTTCACCGGGCTACGGCTACGCGGCGATCACCGTGGCGTTTCTCGGTCGGCTGAACCCCCTCGGCATTCTGTTCTCCAGCCTGTTGATGGCACTGCTGTACATCGGTGGAGAGAACGCGCAGATGAGCTTGAACCTGCCGCAAGCGATCACCCAATTGTTTCAGGGAATGATGCTGTTTTTCCTGCTGGCCAGTGATGTGCTGATTCTTTACCGACCCCGCTTGAACCTGAACTGGGCACGCCGTGCGCCCGCCACCGCCGTACAGGCTGGAGCGCTGTGATGGATATCGATCTGCTGAGCAACATTTTCTACGCCATGGTTCGCTGCGGTACGCCGTTGCTGCTGGTGGCGCTGGGCGAACTGGTGTGCGAGAAGAGTGGCGTACTCAATCTGGGCCAGGAAGGCATGATGCTGTTTGGCGCGGTGATTGGTTTCATCATCGCGTTCAGTACCGGCAACCTGTGGCTTGGCGTCTTGCTGGCGATGCTCGCCGGGATGCTGTTGTCCTCATTGTTTGCCCTGGTGGCGCTGGTCTTCAACGCCAACCAGGTGGCCACCGGGCTGGCCCTGACGATTTTCGGCGTGGGGCTGTCGAGCTTCGTCGGCGCGGCGTGGGTCGGCAAACCGTTGGCAGGCTTCGAGCCGCTGGCGATCCCTTACTTGAGCCAGATTCCGCTGATCGGGCGGATGCTGTTTGCCCAGGACTTGCTGGTGTACCTGTCATTCACGCTGTTTGCGCTGGTGACCTGGGTAACGCTGAAAAGCCGCGTAGGGCTGATCATCCAGGCGGTCGGCGAGAACCCGGATGCTGCCAGTGCCATGGGCTTGCCGGTATTGGCGGTGCGGGCATTGGCGGTGTTGTTCGGCGGCGCGATGGCCGGGTTGGCCGGCGCGTACCTGTCGCTGGCCTACACACCCATGTGGGCGGAAAACATGAGCGCCGGCCGCGGCTGGATCGCCCTGGCCCTGGTGGTGTTCGCCAGTTGGCGGGTATGGCGTTTGCTGCTCGGTGCGTATCTGTTCGGGCTCGCCAGCATCCTGCACCTGGTGGCCCAGGGGCTGGGGCTGGCGATTCCATCGAGTTTGCTGGCGATGCTGCCGTATGTCGCGACCATCGTGGTGCTGGTGCTGCTGTCCCGGGACAGGATACGCACGCGATTGTATGCGCCGGTTTCATTGGGGCAGCCGTGGCGGGCTGGGCATTAGTGGTTGTTTGGGTGGGCCTCATCGCGTGCAGGCTCGCTCCCACAGGGGTTCCTGGCGCGGCATCAATCGATTTCACACAGCAGGATTTTTTGGGAGATTCCATGGTGCATCGGAACCCTGCAGCCTTAAACTCCTGTGTGATGAGTTGCACCAACGGCTCGGACAAGCTTGTCCATTGAATCCACGCCCCTGAACTTTCAAGGAAGCCACACATGTCCAGAACTGCACTGATCATCGGCGCCTCCCGGGGCCTTGGCCTCGGCCTGGTGAGAACCTTGCTTGCCGACGGCTGGCAAGTCACCGCCACCGTGCGCAATCCGCAAAACGCCGAGGCCCTCAAGGCGTTGGGCAATGTGCGGATCGAGAAACTCGACATGGACGATCAGCAAGCGGTGATCCAGCTGAGCCAGCAACTCAAGGACGAAGTCTTCGACCTGCTGTTCGTCAACGCCGGCGTCAAAGGTCCCGAGGTGCAGACGCCAAACGGTGGCGCGACCCTGGCCGAAGTCGGCCAACTGTTCTTCACCAACGCGGTGGCGCCGATCAACCTGGCCCAACGCTTCGCCGGACAAATCCGCCCGGACAGCGGCGTGCTGGCCTTCATGAGCTCGGTACTGGGCAGCGTGACCATGCCCGACGCGCCGGAATTGGCGCTGTACAAGGCCAGCAAGGCGGCACTCAATTCAATGACCAACAGCTTCGTCACTCAACTGGGCGAACAGAAACTGACCGTGCTGTCGTTGCATCCGGGCTGGGTGAAAACCGACATGGGCGGTGAAGGCGCGGACATCGATGTGGACACCAGCACGCGCGGGCTGGTGGATCAGGTGAATGCGTATGTGGGCAAGGGCGGGCATTACTTCATCAATTACCGGGGGGAAACCATTCCCTGGTAAAACCACCGTCCCCTGTAGAGCTGGCTTGCCAGCTCTACAGGGGGGATTTGCGTTGTCTGGTCGGGCCGGGCTTGCCGATAACGGCATTTTGCTCGACACTTCGCACCGCGCCTCCCCGGCGCCCCTGGATCAGCAGACAGGGCAACACTGAGCTGGCAACCCTGAACCCAACTTTCAGAGGAGCCGGCCAACATGCCTGCGACCCGTACCTGGTTAAAAAATCCCCTCGCCATTTTCACGGCCAACGGTCTCGATGCCCGTGGCGGCCTGGTGCTGCAAGACGGCGTGATCGTCGAAGTGCTTGGCCTCGGCCAACAGCCGGCGACGCCATGCAATGAAGTGTTCGACGCACGCGAGCATGTAATCCTGCCGGGACTGATCAACACCCATCATCACTTCTATCAAACCCTGACCCGCGCCTGGGCGCCCGTGGTCAACCAACCGTTGTTTCCGTGGCTGAAAACGCTGTATCCGGTCTGGGCACGCCTGACGCCGGAAAAACTCGCCCTGGCGAGCAAAGTCGCGTTGGCAGAACTACTGTTGTCCGGTTGCACCACAGCCGCCGACCACCATTACCTGTTCCCCGAAGGCCTGGAAAATGCGATCGACGTACAGGTCGAGAGCGTTCGCGAACTGGGCATGCGCGCCATGCTCACGCGTGGCTCCATGAGCCTGGGTGAAAAGGACGGAGGCCTGCCGCCGCAGCAAACCGTACAGGAAGGTGAAGTGATCCTGGCTGATAGCCAGCGCTTGATCGCCGAGTACCACGAACGCGGTGACGGCGCGCAAATCCAGATTGCCCTGGCGCCCTGCTCGCCCTTCTCCGTGACCCCGCAAATCATGTCCGCCAGCGCCGAACTGGCAAACAAACTCGACGTGCGCCTGCACACGCACCTGGCCGAAACTCTCGACGAAGAAGATTTCTGCCTGCAGCGTTTCGGCCTGCGCACCGTGGATTACCTGGACAGTGTCGGCTGGCTCGGCCCGCGTACCTGGCTGGCCCATGGCATCCACTTCAACCCGGACGAGATTGCCCGCCTCGGCGCGGCCGGCACCGGCATCTGCCATTGCCCGAGCTCGAACATGCGGCTGGCGTCCGGCATCTGCCCGAGCATCGAGTTGACCGAAGCCGGTGCTCCGCTGGGCCTGGGCGTGGACGGTTCAGCTTCCAACGACGCCTCGAACATGATCCTCGAAGCACGCCAGGCGTTGTACATCCAGCGCCTGCGCTACGGTGCCGAGAAGATCACCCCGGAACGCGTATTGGGCTGGGCCACCAAGGGCTCTGCACAATTGCTTGGTCGCAGCGACATTGGTGAAATCGCGGTGGGCAAGCAGGCGGACCTGGCGTTGTTCAAGCTTGATGAACTGCGTTTCTCCGGCAGCCATGATCCGGTTTCCGCCTTGTTGCTGTGCGGCGCAGACCGCGCGGACCGAGTGATGATCGGCGGCAAATGGCGAGTGATCGACGGGCAGGTCGAAGGGCTGGACCTGAAGGGACTGATTGCCGATCACAGCCAGGCGGCGCGGCAGTTGATCGCGGGCACCTGATTCAACACCGATAAAAACTGTGGGAGCGAGCCTGCTCGCGATGGCGGACCAACATTCAACATCTATGTTGACTGATACGACCTCATCGCGAGCAAGCTCGCTCCCACAATGGTTTTGTGGTGTTGTTAGAGGCCCAGCAGCGACAACATGATAAACGTCGCAAACAGCACGAAGTGGGTCATCCCTTCGATGGCGTTGGTTTCACCATCGTTGAGGTTGATCGCGCTGACGATCAGGGTGATGAAAATCATCACGGTCTGCACCGGCGTCATGGCCATCTGGAACGGCTGGCCGGTGTAGAGCGCCATTGCCTCCATCACGGGCACCGTCAGGATCACCGTCGACAGTGAGGCCCCCAGGGCGATGTTGACCACCGACTGCATGCGGTTGGCCAAGGCCGCGCGCAAGGCCGTCAGAATCTCCGGCGCGGCCGAGATGGCCGCCACCAGGATCGCCGTGATCACTGGCGGTGCGCCCGTCCCTTCCAGCCCGAGATCGAGGGTCTTGGACATCACTTCGGCCAAGGCGCCGATCACCACCACTCCGAACACCAGGATGCCGATCGATAACGTCAGGCGGATCGGTGCGGGCTCCTGTTCCTGCGGTTCCTTCTTGCGACGTTTATCCGGGTAGCTGTAGCTGAAAAAGTAACTGTGCGGCCCGACCTGCATCCGCAAGAACAGGGTGTAGAGCACCACCATCGCGCCAATGGTGAACGCCGAATAGAGCTTCCAGTCGGCTTCGGGAATGAACTCGGGCACCACCATCGACACGCCCATGGCAGTCAGGATCATCACGCTGTAGCTGCGCGCCGAATCATCGTTGTAGGACTGTTCGCCATGCTTGAGCCCGCCCATCAACGCCGCCAGGCCGAGAATGCCGTTGATGTCGAGCATGACGGCTGAGTAAATCGTATCGCGCACCAGCGTGGCCGAGGCTTCGTTGCTCATCATGATCGCCAGGATCACCACTTCCACCAGCACGGCGGCCAGGGTCAGGATCATCGTGCCGTAGGGGTCGCCGACCTTTTCCGCGAGCAGTTCGGCCTGATGGGCGACGCGCATGGAGGCGGCGACGATAAACACGATCAGCACCAGTCCTGCAGATAGCGCCACCGCCTGGCCGCTGTGCAGCAACCAGTGCTCCAGCGAGAACGCAACAATGGCGGCGATCAGGGCCAGCAGCAGAAAGGTTTCTTGCTTGAGAATCGTGAGCATGGCGGGCCTTTTGCCGTGGAGTAGCAATATGCGACTGACTGCGGTGCGGCGCTAACGTTCGTTTCACCTTAGCGCACCAGTGGATGGCAGCTGTGCCAGGCGCTGCACTTTTATCGGTCTTCCCAGCCTCTGCGCGGGCAAGCCCGCTCCTGCAGGATTTACGCAAGCCTTGTAGGAGCGGGCTTGCCCGCGAAGGCCTCCCTTCGGTCTAACGCCGATGTTGTCTTGTTGGTCAGCAATTTGCATTGGCCCTGCCCACACACAACAAAATGGGGTTCGAATTCATGCAAATACGTCCGCTGCATAAGCTGCTGTGCGCCGCCATCGGCCTGGGAATCAGCCTGACCGCCAGTGCCGCCGACCCGTTGAAAGTCGGCTTCGTCTATATCGGCCCGATCGGTGACCACGGCTGGACGTATCAGCATGAACAGGGGCGCAAGGCACTGGCGGAAAAACTCGGCGACCGGATCACCACCAACTATGTGGAAAACGTTGCCGAAGGCGCCGACGCCGAGCGAGTGATCCGCAACATGGCCAAGGACAAGTACGACCTGATCTTCACCACCTCGTTCGGCTACATGAACCCGACACTCAAGGTCGCCAAGCAGTTTCCCAACGTGACCTTCGAACACGCCACTGGCTACAAGCAGGACAAGAACCTGGGCACCTACCTGGCACGCACCTATGAAGGTCGCTACGTCGGCGGTTTCCTCGCGGCGAAGATGACCAAGAGCAAAAAGATCGGCTACGTCGCCTCGTTCCCCATCCCGGAGGTGATCCGCGACATCAACGCCATTCAACTGGCCCTGAACAAGTACAACCCTGGCACCGAGATCAAGGTGGTGTGGGTCAACTCCTGGTTCGATCCGGGCAAGGAAGCCGATGCCGCCAACGCGCTGATCGACCAGGGTGTGGATGTGGTGTTCCAGCACACCGACAGCCCGGCGCCGATCCAGGCTGCTGAACGTCGCGGCGTGTATGCCGTGGGCTACGCTTCGGACATGGCGCACTTCGGCCCCAAGGCGGTGCTGACCTCCATCGTCAACGACTGGGCGCCGCATTACCTGCAAGCGACCCAGAGCGTGATCGACCACACCTGGAATACCCAGGATTACTGGGGTGGCCTGAAGGAAGGCACCGTTGAACTGCCGATCAGCGACCTGGTGCCGGCGCCGGTGAAGATCGAAGCCGAGCAGATCATCGCCGACATCAAGAGCGGCGCGCTGCAGCCGTTTACCGGGCCGATCAAGGACCAGGCCGGGGTCGAGAAAATACCTGCGGGGGTCAGCGCGACGAATACGGAGCTGGCGTCGATGAATTATTACGTGGAAGGCATGAAGGCCGACATGCCGAAATAATACACCGCCCCCCCCCCTGTAGGAGCTGGCTGCCAGCGAAGAGGCAATCACATCCAACATCTCTGTTGAATGGAAATCCGCCTTCGCTGGCAAGCCAGATCCTACAAGGGCATTTCGTCCTCAACAGGTCAGAGACATGAACCAGCTTCCGATCATAGACATCGCCCCGCTCTACCGTGATGACTCATTCGCCTGGCAATCCATCGCCACTCAAATCGACCTCGCCTGCCGCGAATGGGGCTTCTTCTACATCAAGGGTCACCCAATCAGCGCGGCACGCATCGATGCCGTGCTCGACAGCGCCAAGCAATTTTTCGCCCTGCCCACCGCCGAAAAGCTCAAGATCGACATCACCCAGACCCGCCACCATCGCGGTTACGGCGCCATCGCCACCGAGCAACTGGACCCGGGCAAACCCAGCGACCTGAAAGAAACCTTCGACATGGGCCTGCACCTGCCGCTCGACCATCCCGACGTCCTGGCGGAGAAACCGTTGCGCGGCCCCAACCGCCATCCAGCGGTGCCGGGCTGGGAAGCGCTGATGGAGCAGCATTACGTCGACATGCAGGCGCTCGCGCAAACCCTTTTGCGGGCCATGACGTTGGCGCTCGGCATCGAGCGGGACTTTTTCGACACACGCTTTGTCGAGCCGGTCAGCGTATTGCGGATGATTCACTACCCGCCGCGCCACACCGCCAGCTCCGTCGAGCAGCAAGGCGCAGGCGCCCACACCGATTACGGCTGCATCACCCTGCTCTACCAGGATGCCGCCGGTGGCCTGCAAGTCAGGAACGTACAAGGCGAATGGATCGATGCCCCGCCGATCGAAGGGACGTTCGTGGTCAACCTCGGGGACATGATGGCGCGCTGGAGCAACGACCGTTACTTGTCGACGCCACACCGGGTGATCAGCCCGTCGGGCGTGGATCGTTATTCGATGCCATTCTTTGCCGAACCGCACCCCGACACCCGCATCGAATGCCTGCCCGGGTGCCAGGACGAGCAGCAGGCGGCGAAATACCCGGCCACCACGTGCGCCCAATTCCTGCTCTCACGCTTCGCCGATACCTACGCTTATCGACGGGAACAGGAGGCGCTGGAATGAACCGGCTGGTCAGGTTTTACCAATTAATGCAGCGGGCATCTGTAGAATGGCGCCATTGCACCTGATGAGAAAAGAATTATGTACGACTGGCTGAATGCCCTGCCCAAGGCAGAACTGCACCTGCACCTGGAAGGCTCGCTGGAGCCCGAGCTGCTGTTTGCCCTGGCCGAACGCAACAAGATCGCCCTGCCATGGAGCGATGTCGAAAGCCTGCGCAAGGCCTACGCCTTCAATAACTTGCAGGAGTTCCTCGACCTGTACTACCAGGGCGCCGACGTACTGCGTACCTCCCAGGATTTCTACGACCTGACTTGGGCCTATCTGTTGCGCTGCAAGGCGCAGAACGTGATTCACACCGAACCGTTCTTCGACCCGCAGACCCACACTGACCGCGGCATTCCATTCGAAGTGGTGCTCAACGGTATCGCCGCCGCGTTGAAAGACGGTGAGCAGCAACTGGGCATCACCAGCGGCTTGATCCTGAGCTTCCTGCGCCACTTGAGCGAAGAGCAGGCGCAGAAAACCCTCGACCAGGCGCTGCCGTTCCGCGATGCGTTTGTCGCCGTGGGCCTGGACAGCTCCGAAATGGGGCACCCACCGAGCAAATTCCAGCGGGTGTTCGACCGCGCCCGCGGCGAAGGTTTCCTGACCGTCGCTCACGCCGGTGAAGAAGGCCCGCCCGAGTACATCTGGGAAGCCCTCGATCTGCTGAAGATCCAGCGTATCGACCATGGCGTACGCGCCATCGAAGACGAGCGCCTGATGCAGCGCATCATCGACGAGCAGATCCCGCTGACCGTGTGCCCCCTGTCCAACACCAAGCTCTGCGTGTTCGATCACATGTCGCAGCACAATATTCTCGAGATGCTCGAGCGTGGCGTGAAAGTGACCGTGAACTCGGATGACCCGGCGTACTTCGGCGGTTACGTCACCGAAAACTTCCATGCCCTGTATACCGATCTGGGCATGACCCAGGACCAGGCCAAGCGCCTGGCACAGAACAGCCTGGATGCCCGGTTGGTAAAACCCTGAGATCTACCGGATTCTTCTGTAGGAGCAAGCTTGCTCGCGATAGCGGTTTGGCATTCAACATTGATGTTGACTGACACTGCGTCATCGCGAGCAAGCTTGCACCTACAGGGCCACTTCCAGCTCGGTCTGTTTGGCGAACCGGTGAAATTCTCGCTGTCCGGCGGCGGTGAGCTGCAAGGCACGTGAATCCATCGGCAGGCTCAACCATCCGGACTGCATGAACAGCTGCAACAACGCCGCACCCAGGGCGCCGCCCAGGTGCGGGCGTCTTTCGCTCCAATCGGGGCACGCACAGGCGACCTTGCCGTGACGGTGGGCCAACGCCTGAATGAAGACACCGCGCGCCGCCAACTGCGTCGCACCCTTGAGCGTGATCGTGACCCGCTGATCGAACTGTTCGATCCAGTCTGCGTCCAGCAGGCGCTGGTACAGATCGGCGGCCAGCGTGCCGCCCAAATGATCCTCGCACAGACGCGCGCGCAACAGCGACGAACCGCTTGGCCGAGGTTTGGCCATGGGGGCGGTGCGTTTGAAAATATCCGGGATATCTTGCGGTGCGCTGGCCAGCGTGGCGCTGGCCAGTGCTTCGATCGCGGCACCGACTTCGGGAGCCGTGAGACGGAAGAAGCGCTTTCGCCCACGGGCCTCCACTTTCAGCAGACCGCCGGCGGACAACCGCCCCAGGTGCGCACTGGCCGAAGAAGGTGACAGGCCGGTCATCAATGCCAGTTCTTCGGTATGTCGTGCCGAGCCATCCATCAAGGCCCACATCATTGCGCTGCGCTTGGGGTCAGCCAGCAATGTGGCTATCTGGCTGATGCAAGGTGCATGTTCCATGTATTCACTCCCTGTTGAATCGTTTCGTCCTGCTGCAAAGAGCTATCTTGACCAGTCATGGGCCGTCGGCCAAACGTGGAAACTGCCTTAACCGGGTTCGCCATTGCGATCGACGGTGCGTACACGCGGTGAGCGTCAGTATAGGCGGGTTGAGCGCCAGATCCTGCTCCAGGCCAACCGTTGATGGTGATAGTTCCTGAGGGAAATTTCGCTTTTTGCCTGCGACTAATGATCGATGCCCGATACCCCTGGAAAATGACTGCTCAAACGGGTGCATCGGCTGGCAAGCATTTCCCGCAAAAGGTTCACCGGCTTACTCAATTGTGCGCGATGGGCGCACAGCAGATTCAGCGGAGCGCGCTCACAGAGCAGCTCCGGCATCAGCACTCTCAAGCGCCCGGCGAGCACATCGGCTGCCACATCGAGCCACGATTTGTACGCGATCCCTGCTCCGGCCACCGCCCACAGGCGAACGACATCGGCATCGTCAGTGAAGCGATCGCCACTGACGGTCAAGCCGACCTCGCGCTTGCCGTCATGAAAACGCCAGTGATCGTGGACCCGGCCGCCCAGCATGAACAGCAGGCAATTGTGCTGGGCCAGTTGTTCCAGTTGGCGCGGTTCGCCATGCCGGGCGAGGTATTCGGGCGCGGCACACAACACACGACGATTGTGTGGAGCGATGGGCAGCGCCACCAGGCTGGAATCTTCGGGCTCGCCGTAGCGCAGGGCGATGTCCACCGGCTGGCGAAACAGATCGGCGATGCGATCGCCCAGTAGTAGTCGCACGGTCAGCTTCGGGTGTTCGCGCTGGAACTCGTCCAGCCAGGGCAGCAACAGGTTGCGACCGAAGTCCGACGGTGCCGACAGCTGCAAGACTCCGCTGACCTGATCCTGGCCGCTGGCCAACAACCGCCGGCCTTCGTCGAGATGGCTCAAGGCCGCCCGGGCGTACTCGAGAAAACCTTCGCCTTCGGCGGTCAGGCGCAGGCTGCGAGTCGAACGTGCGAGCAGTCGGGCGCCCAACTGCTGTTCGATGCGTTTCAACGCTGCGCTCGCCACTGCCGGCGACATGTCCATGCCGCGTGCTGCCGCGGACAGGCTGCCCAGGTCCGCCGCCCGTACGAACAACTGCAAATCATCGAATCGCAGCATATGAAGCCTTTATTATCAAAAAAATATTGAAAGAGACTGCTGTTTTAGCGGGTTTTATCTTCCAGAGAAATAGCCAATCATCCGCCCCATCAACTCCATTTCTCATATAGCTACCTGGGAGTCTTCCATGAAAGCCGTTGCCTATTACGCCTCGTTGCCGATCAGCGATGAAAATGCCCTGCAAGACATCGAACTGCCGGAGCCGGTCGCTGGCCCCCGTGACTTGCTGGTGGAAGTCAAAGCCATCTCGGTCAATCCGGTCGATACCAAAGTCCGCCAAAACGTCCAGCCTGAAGCGGGCGCGGCCAAAGTGCTGGGCTGGGACGTGGCCGGCGTGGTCAAGTCGGTTGGCAATGAAGTGACCTTGTTCAAGGCGGGCGACAAGGTCTTCTATGCGGGCTCCATCGCCCGCGCCGGTGGGAATAGCGAGCTGCACGTGGTGGATGAGCGAATCGTCGGCCATATGCCGAAAACCCTCGGATTCGCCGAAGCCGCTGCCCTGCCGTTGACGGCCATTACCGCGTGGGAGTTGCTCTTCGAGCGCTTGCAAGTGCGCGAAGGCAAGACCGATGAAGGACAGAGCCTGCTGATCGTCGGTGCGGCCGGTGGCGTCGGCTCGATCCTTACGCAACTGGCCAAACAGCTTACGGGGTTGAACGTGATCGGTACCGCTTCGCGCCCGCAAACCCAAAGCTGGGTGACTGCACTGGGCGCCGACCAGGTGATCGACCACAGCCAGCCGTTGAGCGAAGCACTCAAGCGAGCCGGCATCGATCAGGTGACCCATGTCGCCAGCCTGACCCAGACCGACCATCACCTCGATCAACTGGTCGAGGCGTTGGCACCGCAAGGCAAACTGGCGCTGATCGACGACCCGAAAAGCCTCGACGTGACCAAGCTCAAGCGCAAGAGCCTGTCGCTGCACTGGGAGTTCATGTACACCCGCTCACTGTTCGAGACCGCGGACATGATCGAACAGCACAAACTGCTCAACCGGGTCGCCCAACTGATCGATGCCGGGACCCTGAAAACCACGGTGGGCGAGCACTTCGGCAGCATCAATGCAACCAACCTGCGGCGTGCCCATGCACTGCTGGAGAGCGGCAAGTCCAAGGGCAAGATCGTGCTGGAAGGGTTCTAAGGGAGCGAAATCGAAAGATCGCAATCTGCGATCTTTCGATCTTCAAACCGTCAGTCTGAAGGTTGGCGGTTGTCACAATTGCGATGCTATTCAGGACTACAATCGAAGCCTCTGCGAGACAATCTTTTACTTGAGGAGGTCAGTAATGAAGATCCTGATAAAAGAATTGGCAAAGTCCCAGTGGCAGGTCCGCCTGGATCAACACGCCGTTACCTTCCGCAGCGAAGCCGAAGCGCGCGCCTTCACCAACACCCTTGAAGCGCGATTGCACGCCCCTCACCAGATACCCGACCGCCAACAGCGCACTGCTGGCTGAGTCAGCCCTCGACCTGGGCCTGCACCAGTGCCCGGGCATTTTGCAGACGCCGGGTGAGCATCGCCGCGCTCACCACCAGAATCCCGCACAGGCTGATGACCATGGCCATCGGCATGGCGCTGCCGTCGTGCAAAACACCCACCAGCGCCGCGGCGCCTGCCGCGACACTGAATTGCAGGCATCCGAGCATTGCCGAAGCGCTGCCGGCGCGGGCGCCCTGGCCGTTCATCGCGCAGGCCGAGGCATTGGGCAGGATGCAGCCCAGGCTGGCGATGCAGAAAAACAACGGAATCAGCAACGGCCAGAGCTGTGCGGTGTGCAGTGCACTGACGGCGAGCAACGCCAGGCCGGCACCGAGGTAAATCCACACTGTGCGTGTCAGCAGGAATGCCGGGCCACGCTTGGCCAACAGCCGCGCGTTGACCTGGGCCACCAGAATGAACCCCGCCGCGTTGGCACCGAAGAACCAGCCAAAGTGTTCGGCCGGGACGCCATAGAGTTTGATGAAGATGAATGGCGACCCGGCGATGTAGGAGAACATGCCGGCGATGGCGATACCGCCGGTCATGGCATGGCCGAGGTACACCGGATCCTTCAGCAGGCGTGTGTACTGACGCAACGCTCCAGCCAGGGGCTGGCGTGGCAAATGGGCGGGCATGCTTTCCGGCAAACCCAGGGCCACAGCCAAGCCTGCCATCGCGCTGAAACCGGTCAGCGCCAGGAAGATCGACTGCCAGCCCGTCGTGTTGACCAGCAATCCGCCAAGCATCGGCGCAAGGATCGGCGCCAGGCCCATCACCAGCATCAGCTGCGAAAAGACTTTCGCCGAACCCACCGCATCGCATTTATCGCTGACCACCGCCCGCGAGATCACCATTCCCGCGCAACCGCCCAGTGCCTGGACGAACCGTGCGCCGATCAGCCACTCCAGGTTCGGCGCATAGGCGCACGCCAATGAAGCGGCGGTAAACAGCCCGACGCCGATCAACAGGGGAATGCGTCGACCGAAACGATCCGCCACCGGGCCGTAGGCCAGCTGGCCGATGGACAGGCCAAGGAAATAAGCGGCCAACGTCAGCTGGACGTGTTTTTCGTCCGTGCCGAAGGCGAGCGCCATCGCCGGGAACGCCGGCAGGTAGAAATCGATCGCCAGCGGACCAAAAGCGCTCAAGGCGCCAAGAATCAGGATTGTGCGAAAATTCATCAGGCATCCATGGGGCAGAAGTCGGCAGCCCGACAGTCTAGCCGGGCATGGACGCCTTGAACATTAAGTTAGCTCGCTAACTATTAAAAATTCAGGCCAGCTTGACGCTGTAGCCTTCTTCACTGATGAGCTCGATCACTTGATCGGTGGTCAATGTGCTCTCGACCCCGACCTCCCGGGCTGCCAGATCGACGCGCACACTCGCCGCCGGATCCCTGGCCTGTACCGCCTGGGTGATCGCCTTGACGCAGTGACCGCAGGACATGCCTTCAACGTTGAACACTTGCATGGATGACTCCTTTAATGTGGCGTTTGAATGGGCTGACCTGCAGTCTCGAGCTTGCCACCATGGCAAGGTCAAGTTCTGCCGTGAACGGCCGGGCTGGCAATCGGCTGCGCGCTCGGCCAAGCTGCGTTCATCTACGATTTGACTTCAGGAGATTCAGCCATGCGCTGGTCAGCTTTCAGCCTGTTTGGCCTGCTTGGCCTTTTCGCCGCCACCTCCTCGGTCAATGCCGCGGGGGAGGATTATGGCGTGCTGATCATTTCCCGTGAGCGCCTGGAAGTCGCGACCAGCTGCGAGATTGGCGTGTACATCCAGGACCAGTTGGCGGCACGGCTGTTCCAGGAGCAAAGCACCTCGTTCAACCTGCCGCCGGGCAATGTCTCCCTGCGCCTCAAGCTGCTGCCGGGCCAGGCGCCTGGGTGTAACCCGGGGATGCTGGCGCCGGGTTCGCAAGACATTCAGTTGAGGGCCGGGGACGTCGTGAAGTACCGGATTGCGATGACGCAGGATGGGATGTATCTCAAGCGTGCGGGGCTTGGCTACTGATTACCACCGATCCTGTAGGAGCCGGCTTGCCGGCGAAGGCGTACTCAAGATCGCCTTCTGTAGGAGCCGGGTCACCCATCGATCTTTGCGCTTGACCTTGCCAGCATGGCAAGGTTGATCCTGTAGGTATCTTCTACAGGGAGCGTGACCGATGTCCGAATCCACTACTTTCGATCTGCCGATTACCGGCATGACCTGCGCCAGCTGCGCCGGGCGTGTCGAGCGCGCCTTGAGCAAAGTCATCGGCGCCAGTGCCGTCAGCGTCAACCTGGCCACCGAGCAGGCACGGGTCCAGGCACCGGTCGACAGCCTGCCGGCCTTGATGGATGCGGTGGAAAAGGCTGGCTACAGCGTGCCGCAGCAGCGCCTGGAATTGAGCATCGACGGCATGACCTGCGCCTCCTGCGTGGGCCGGGTCGAACGGGCGCTGAGCAAAGTGCCGGGGGTCAAGAGCGTCAGCGTCAACCTGGCCAACGAACGCGCTCATCTGGAGCTGCTCGGGCAGGTCGACCCACAAACATTGATCGCGGCCGTGAGCAAAGCCGGTTACGCCGCCAGCGTCTGGCAAGACGATCAGCCGCATATCGACACTCAACAAAGCCGATTGCAACGCGAGCGCTGGGCCTTGATCGCCGCCATTGCCCTCGCCTTGCCGCTGGTCTTGCCGATGTTGCTGCAACCGTTCGGGGTGCACTGGATGCTCCCGGCCTGGGTGCAGTTCGCCCTGGCCACACCGGTGCAGTTCATCTTCGGCGCGCGCTTTTATGTGGCCGCCTGGAAAGCCGTGCGTGCCGGCGCCGGCAATATGGACTTGCTGGTCGCGCTGGGCACCAGCGCCGGTTATGGCTTGAGCCTCTACGAATGGGCGACCGCCGCCGGGGGCATGCCGCATCTGTACTTCGAAGCCTCGGCCGTGGTGATTGCTTTGGTGCTGTTGGGCAAATACCTGGAAAGCCGCGCCAAACGCCAGACCGCCAGCGCCATTCGCGCCCTGGAAGCGCTACGCCCGGAGCGGGCGATCCAGGTGATCGATGGTCGCGAGCAGGAAGTGGCGATCAGCGCTCTGCGTCTCGATGACCTGGTCATGATCAAGCCCGGCGAACGCTTTCCGGTGGACGGTGAAGTGGTTGAGGGCCAGAGCCATGCCGACGAAGCCCTGATCAGCGGTGAAAGCCTGCCGGTGCCCAAGCAGCCCGGGGACAAGGTCACGGGCGGCGCGATCAATGGCGAAGGCCGGTTGCTGGTGCGCACCCAGGCCCTTGGCGCGGAAACCGTGCTGGCGCGGATCATTCGCCTGGTGGAGGACGCCCAGGCGGCGAAAGCGCCGATCCAGAAACTGGTGGACAGGGTCAGTCAGGTGTTCGTCCCGGTGGTCTTGCTGCTGGCGTTGGCGACCTTGATCGGCTGGTGGCTGTATGGCGCTCCACTGGAGACCGCATTGATCAACGCCGTGGCGGTGCTGGTGATCGCCTGCCCTTGCGCCCTGGGCCTGGCCACGCCAACGGCGATCATGGCTGGCACCGGGGTCGCAGCGCGCTACGGCATTCTGATCAAGGATGCCCAGGTGCTGGAGCGAGCCCATGACGTCAACGCCGTGGTGTTCGACAAGACCGGCACGCTGACCTCTGGCACGCCACGTATAGCCCACCTGAGCGCCCTCGATGGCGACGAAGCCAGCCTGCTGCAATGGGCCGGCGCCCTGCAACGGGGCAGCGAGCATCCACTGGCCAAGGCCGTGCTGGATGCCTGCGCCGAGCGCGGCCTAACCGTGGCCGACGTCACCGACAGTCAATCCCTGACCGGTCGAGGCATTGCCGGAACTCTTGAGGGGCGGCGCCTGGCGCTGGGCAATCGGCGCCTGCTGGAAGAAAGCGGCCTGGCCGCTGGCGACCTGGCGAGTTCGGCAAGCGCGTGGGAAACCGAAGGCCGGACCTTGTCCTGGTTGATCGAGCAAAGCCCCGAGCCGAAGGTGCTGGGCCTGTTCGCCTTCGGTGACACGCTCAAGCCTGGAGCGCTGCAAGCGGTGCAGCAACTGAGCGCGCGCAACATCAGCAGTCACCTGCTGACCGGTGACAACCAAGGCAGCGCCAACGTGGTCGCCAAGGCGCTGGGTATCCAGGATGTGCACGCCGAAGTCCTGCCGGCGGACAAGGCCGCCACTGTCGCCGCGCTGAAGCAAAACGGCGTGGTGGCGATGGTCGGCGACGGCATCAACGATGCGCCTGCACTGGCCGCGGCCGACATCGGCATCGCCATGGGTGGCGGCACCGATGTGGCCATGCATGCGGCCGGCATCACGTTGATGCAGGGCGACCCACGGCGGGTGCCGGCGGCGCTGGAGATTTGCCGCAAAACCTACGCGAAGATCCGGCAGAACCTGTTCTGGGCCTTTGTCTATAACCTGATCGGCATTCCATTGGCCGCCTTCGGCTTCCTCAATCCGGTACTGGCCGGCGCGGCCATGGCGTTGTCGAGCGTCAGCGTGGTGAGCAATGCGCTACTGTTGAAAACCTGGAAACCCGAGGATCTGGAGGACAAGCGATGAACATCGGCCAAGCGGCCCGCCACAGCGGCCTGAGCGCAAAGATGATCCGTTACTATGAGTCCATCGGCTTGCTCAAGGCGGCTCATCGCACCGACAGCGGCTATCGGGTGTACGGCGATGACGACCTGCACACGCTGGCGTTCATCAAACGCTCACGGGACCTGGGGTTTTCCCTGGAGGAAGTCGGCAAGCTGTTGACCCTCTGGCAGGATCGCCAGCGCGCCAGTGCCGATGTGAAAGCGTTGGCCCGCCAGCATATCGATGAGTTGAACCAGAAGATCCGTGAGCTGGGGCAGTTGCGCGATACCTTGCAGGATCTGGTCGAGCACTGTCAGGGGGATGATCGGCCGGATTGTCCGATTCTGAAAAATCTTGAATCGGGGTGCTGCGCCAAACCCGTTTCTGCCTGAAGCATTTGATGGCGGCACCCACAAAAAACCCGGCCGAAGCCGGGTTTTTTCTTTAGCCGATCACTGCATCCACGGTGGAGGCGGCTCTTCGGCTGGCTTGGCCGGCGCATCGTCAGCCGCACGCGCGGCTTGCTTGCGCTCTTCATCCAGGCGCGCGGCCTCGATCTCGCGCATGATGCCGCCGACATCGGCCAGCTCTTCCGGCTCGTCGAATTCGCCGGTCAGGACGCTGGCCGGGTGCAAAGTGCCGGCCTCGTACAAGGCCCACATTTCCTTGGCGTACCGGGTCTTTTTCAACTCTGGGGCAAAGCGTCCGAAATAGGACGCCATGTTGCCCACGTCCCGCTCCAGCATGCTGAACGCGTGATTGTTGCCCGCCGCGTCAACCGCTTGCGGCAAGTCGATGATCACCGGACCGGTCGGGGTCAACAGCACGTTGAACTCGGACAGGTCACCGTGCACCAGGCCGGTACACAACATCAGCACGATCTGCGAAATCAGGAACGCGTGATATTCGCGCGCCTGGTCCGGTTCCAGTACCACATCGTTCAGACGCGGTGCTGCATCACCGTACTCGTCGGCCACCAGCTCCATGAGCAGTACGCCTTCGAGGAAGTCGAACGGCTTGGGCACCCGTACACCGGCATTGGCCAGGCGGAACAGTGCCGCTACCTCGGCGTTCTGCCAAGCGTCTTCGGTTTCCTTGCGGCCAAACTTGGAGCCCTTGGCCATGGCCCGGGCCTGTCGGCTGTTGCGCACCTTACGGCCTTCCTGATACTCGGCCGCCTGCCGAAAACTGCGTTTATTCGCCTCCTTGTAGACTTTCGCGCAACGTAGCTGGTTGCCGCAGCGCACCACATAAACAGCTGCTTCTTTACCACTCATGAGTGGGCGCAGCACTTCGTCGACCAGACCGTCCTCGATCAGGGGTTCAATGCGTTTTGGAGTCTTCATCAGCTTTTATTGTGGGTCCTTTATTACCAAACACGCGAAAGTCATTCGTTATACGGCAATCCACCCATTCGGGGGAGGGGGTGCCGACCTATGAACCTTGAAGAAGCACACAATGTGCCGGTTTCATCACGGAAACCGGCAGTCCATCACCGGCCATTCTGGATCATAGTCGAGCCTGAAGCGCTTGTTGTCTGCGGCTGCATGGGCATTTGTGACAGAAACCGACACCCCGCACGACCGTTCGCAGGATTTTTCCAAACAATCCTCAATTTCCGGGGGCAACAGCCGAAGTCCTTAGTGACAAAGTGATTTGTCCGACAATCGTTTCCCTGACAACAACGATACCGCACTCACGGACCCGGGTTGATCGACAACGTTTACGGCTGCCAATAAACCGCGAGTCATCTGCACTGCGTGGGCCTACAAGAAAATCTGGAGCGCGGATGAACATCAAACAGAAACTGACCTGGGCGTTTGCAATCATCGCCTGCTTGCCGGTGGTACTGGTCGCCACCCTCGTCGTGCTGAACCTGCGCAGTGAAGCCAGGGAGGGATTCGTCGACAGCAGTGGTCGCGAAATCCGTCAGGTCAGCAACGCCATGCAGCTGTTCTTCGACGGCATCAGCCAGAACGTCGAGTACCTGGCCAATCAACCGCTGATCAAGAACTCCGACGACAGCCTCAAGACCTACATGGACGCCAACGCCGCCAGCATTCCACAGGGCGAGATGGACAAAAAAGTCTTTGGCCTCCTGCAGGACCTGGGCAACACCCATCCGTCCTATGCGTACGCCATCCTCGGCACCGCCGCCGGTGGTTATGTGTCGTGGCCGGATGACGCCAAGCTGAGCAACTACGACCCACGCCAGCGCCCCTGGTATAAGGCCGCCCAGGCCAAACCGGGCAAGCCGTTCCGTACCGAAGCCTATTACTGGGCGGAAAACGATACGTCCTACGTCAGCACCGTACGCACCATCGACAACAAGCTGGGCAGCAACGGTGGCGTGGTCAGCATCGACGTGTCGCTCAAGCAGCTCACCGAGCTGGTCAAACAGATCAAGCTTGGCGAAACCGGCTACCTGATGCTGCTGGAAAAAACCGGCACCGTACTGGTCGACCCAAAGCAGCCCGAGCACAATTTCAAGGCCCTGAGCAGCCTCGGCGATGGCTATGCGCAACTGGCCAAGGCCGGCAAAGGCGTGGTTGAAGTCGAACTGAACGGCGAACGCTACATGGCCAACGTCTGGCCGTCCGAGCAACTGGGCTGGACCTTCATCGGCCTGATCAAGCAGAGCGACGTGATGAGCACCGCGACCCAACTGACCTGGTTGATCGCGATCATCGCTGCGGTACTGGCGCTGATCTTCGCCATCGTCGGCGCCAGTTTCGCCAGTGTCATCGTGCGCCCGATTCGTAGCGTGGCCGACGGCCTGGAAGGCATCGCCCAGGGTGAAGGCGACCTGACCAAGAGCCTGCAAATCCGCGGCAGCGACGAAACCGCGCAACTGGCCAACTGGTTCAACCAGTTTCTGACCGCGATTCGCAACCTGATCCAGAGCATTGGTGGCGCCGCGACCAAGATCCTGGCCACCTCCAGGAGCTCGACCCAGGTCTCCAGCGACATGGCCGAAGCTGCTGGACGCCAGCGCGAAGCGGTGGACATGGTGTCCACGGCATTCCACGAAATGGTTGCTACCGCCAACGAAGTGGCGCGCTCTTGCAGCCAGGCCGCCGAGTCCGCCGACAGCGGCCAGCGCCAGGCCCGCGAAGGGCAGCAACAGATTGACGCGGCGGTCAGCAGCGTCGATCGCCTGAGCCAGGAGATCGAACAGTCGGCCCAGTCGATGCAACAGCTGGAACGCGACAGCAATGATATCCAGTCGATCCTGGGGACCATTCGTTCGATCGCCGAACAGACCAACCTGCTGGCGCTGAACGCCGCCATCGAAGCGGCGCGGGCCGGCGAGCAAGGTCGTGGTTTTGCGGTGGTGGCCGATGAAGTGCGGGCGCTGGCCAAGCGCACGGCCGACTCCACGGCGGAAATCGACGGGCTGCTGGGCAACCTGGCCAAGCGCACCAGCCAGGTGACCCAGCAGATGCATGCGAGCCTGGAGGTGTCCCAACAATCGGTGACGCGCATCGGCGAAGCGCGCAACAGCTTCGGGCAGATCCGCGAGTCGGTCGACGTGATCCGCGACATGAACACCCAGATTGCCACGGCAGCGGAACAACAGCATCAGGTGGCCGAAGACATCAACCGGCACATCAGCCAGATCCATGGCGATGCGCAATTGGTGGCCGAACTGGCGAACTCGGCGCGCCTGGATTCCCAGAGCCTGGCCGGGTTGTCGAATGAGCTGGATGGGTTGGTGCGCCGATTCCGTACCTGATCCAAAATCCCCGGTGGCCGCTTCGCGGCCATTCGCGAGCGGGCTCACTCCCACAGGGATCTCGGCATGCACTAAATCTGCGGCCACTGAAGATCAAATGTGGGAACGAGCCTGCTCGCGAAGAGGCCGTCACTGCCGGAACAATTCTCCCGGGGTAAACCCGAACAGGCTCTTGAACGCCGCAATAAACGCCGACGTCGAGTCATACCCACAGGCCAGCGCGGCATTGGTCACGCTGTCCCCCTCCTCCAGCAGACTCAGCGACGACAACAAGCGCATACGCTGGCGCCAGCCGCGAAAACTCAACCCGGTTTCACGCTGGAACAAACGCATCAGGGTTTTCTCCGACGTGCCCAAGCGTTCGGCCCATTCGTGCAGGGTCACGTTACACTCGGGGTTTTCGATCAACTCGTTGCACAACCCCAGCAACCGCTCATGACGGGGCAGCGGCAGGGAAAACCCGACTTCCGGCAAGATCGCCAACTGATCGAGCAACACACTCACCAGCCGCGCTTGCGGGCTGTCGCCCAGGGGATACTCCACTGGCAGCAGGCAGAAACTCTTGATCAGCTCCCTGGCCAGCGGCGTCACTTCCAGCACCCGGCAACGCCCGTCCGCCCACTGGCAATCCTCACGACGCACGTACAGGCTGCGCATCTCGGCGCGCATCGAGGTCACGACCTGGTGATCAAGGTCCGCCGGAATCCAGATCCCCCACTGCGGTGGCGCGAAAAAACTGCCCTCGGCGGTATGCACACCGAGTACACCGCTGATGGCATAGGAAAATTGCACCCAGTCGTGACGATGGGACGGCGTCCACGACCCGGCATTGAGGCTTTCCACCCGGGCATACAGCGGACGCGGCAGCGTGATGAGGGGCGGAATGCTGCGCTCGAGGGAAACCTGTCCGTTAGTCGGCATAACCTGGCCTTGTGTTGCGAGACGGCTGATCAGGCGACGTTAGGCCATGCCTCGGATCTATTCAACACCGAACATATCTGTAGGCGCTGGCTTGCCAGCGAAGGGGCCAGCACATTCAACATCTCTTTGGCTGACACACCGCTTTCGCTGGCGAGCCAGCTCCTACAGTAATCATTAACGTTCGATGATTGCGGTAACGCCTTGGCCACCTGCGGCGCAGATCGAGATAAGCCCCCGCCCCTTCCCCGCGGCATCGAGCAACTTCGCCATATTGGCGAGGATACGCCCGCCCGTGGCCGCAAACGGGTGGCCGGCCGCCAGCGAGCTGCCTTTGACATTGAGCTTGCTGCGGTCGATGGACCCCAGCGGTGCTTCGAGGCCCAGGCGACTTTTGCAATATTCAGGGTCTTCCCAGGCCTTCAGGGTACAGAGCACCTGAGCGGCGAAGGCTTCATGGATCTCGTAGTAATCGAAGTCCTGCAGGGTCAGGCCATTGCGCGCCAGCAGGCGCGGCACGGCATACACCGGAGCCATCAACAGGCCCTCGGCGCCATGGACAAAATCCACCGCGGCGGTTTCGCCGTCGCGCAAGTAGGCGAGAATCGGTAGACCACGTTCCTTCGCCCATGCCTCCGTGCCCAGCAGCACCAAGGATGCGCCATCGGTCAGCGGCGTGGAGTTGCCGGCGGTCAGGGTGCCTTTCGCGCTTTTTTCGAAAACGGTCTTGAGCGAGGCGAGCTTTTCCAGGGTCAGGTCCGGGCGCAAATTGTTGTCGCGGGTGAGGCCCAGAAACGGCGTCATCAAATCGTTTTGCCAACCTTCGGCGTAGGACGCGTTCAGGTTCTGATGGCTCAACAGCGTCAGCTGATCCTGCTCTTCACGGGGAATGTTCCAGGCCTGCGCCATCAATTCGCAATGCTCGCCCATGGACATACCGGTTCGCGGCTCGCCATTGCGCGGGAACTCGGGGATCAGGTGCCGGGGGCGCAACTGCAAGAAGGGTTTGAGTTTTTCTGCGGTGGTGCTGGCGCGATAAGCCTGCAGCAGAATCTTGCGCAAGCCTTCGTTGACACTGATCGGCGCATCCGAGGTGGTATCGACGCCACCGGCAATGCCGCAGTCGATCTGGCCCAGGGCAATCTTGTTTGCTACCAGCAGCGCCGCTTCCAGCCCGGTGCCGCAAGCTTGCTGGATGTCGTAGGCCGGGGTAGCGGGCGCCAGTCTGGAGCCGAGCACACACTCGCGTGTCAGGGCCATGTCCCTTGGCAACTTGAGCACGGCCCCGGTCACCACTTCGCCAAGGCGCAGTCCATGCAGGTTGTAGCGTTCGATCAGGCCTTCGAGCGCAGCCGTGAGCATGGCCTGGTTACTGGCGGTGGAATACGGTCCGTTGGAGCGGGCGAAGGGTATCCGGTTACCACCGATGATCGCGACGCGACGCAGCTGAGTCATGAAAAACTTCCTATTCTGTGAAGGCCATTACCCGCAAGCGTAGGCCGTATCTGGCAAATCGAACGACTGATTGCCATTCATGGTCCACACTTTGAACCTCATCTGCTGGAGCGCGTTCCATGTCCGACCGCTATATCGACTTCGCCAACTCGTCCATCGGCCATCGTCTGGTCGGGGCCTTGGGCCTGCCTTCACCGGTACGCCTGGAACGCTGGCAAGCGGGCCGACTGCGCCCCGTGGAAGGCGCTTTGCTGATTGGCGGCGGACCGCTGGCGGAAAAGGTCAACGCCTTCGCCAACCGCCTGACGGACGCGATCTACACCTACGGCACCGAGCCCTCGATGGCGACCGCGTGGATACCCGGGCACGGGCCGAAACTCAAGGCCGTGGTGTTCGATGCCAGTGACCTGGTGCAGGTCGATCAGCTCAAGCAGCTGCGCGAGTTCTTCCAGCCATTGATGAAAAATCTCGACCACAGTGCTCACCTGGTGATTCTGGGCCGTGACCCGCGGACCTTGAGCGATCCGTTTGCCGCCAGTACCCAGCGCGCCCTCGAAGGCTTCAGCCGCTCGCTGGCCAAGGAACTGCGCAGCGGTGGCACCTTGCAGCTGATCCATGTTGGCGAAGGTGCCGAGGATCAACTGGAAGGACCGCTGCGGTTTTTCCTCTCACCGAAAAGCGCTTTCGTGTCCGGGCAAGTAATTGGCCTGGATGCCTGCGACACCCAGGTGACGGACTGGACGCGCCCCCTGGCCGGACGCAAGGCGCTGGTCACCGGCGCTGCGCGCGGTATTGGCGCCGCCATCGCCGAGACCTTGGCCCGTGACGGCGCCGAGGTCATCCTGCTCGACGTTCCGCCAGCCAGGACCGACCTTGACGCCCTCGCCGCACGCCTCGGCGGACGTGGCATCACCCTCGACATCTGCGCCGAGAACGCTGCCACGGAGCTGGTCGAACAGTTGCCCGACGGCATCGACATCGTGGTGCACAACGCCGGCATCACCCGGGACAAGACCCTAGCCAACATGACCCCGGAATTCTGGGACGCGGTACTCGCCGTCAACCTCAACGCCCCACAAGTGCTGACCAAGGCACTGCTCGACAGCGGTACCCTGAGCGACAATGGCCGGGTGATCCTGCTGGCATCGATCAGCGGCATCGCAGGCAATCGCGGGCAAACCAACTACGCGGCGAGCAAGGCTGGCCTGATCGGTCTGGCACAAGCCTGGGCGCCGCTGCTGCATGAGCGCGGCATCAGCATCAATGCCGTTGCACCGGGGTTTATCGAAACCCAGATGACCGCGCACATTCCATTCGGCCTGCGCGAAGCCGGGCGCCGCATGAGCTCGTTGGGCCAGGGCGGCCTGCCGCAGGACGTCGCCGAAGCGGTGGCCTGGCTCGCGCAACCGGGCACGGGTGCGTTCACCGGCCAGGCCTTGCGTGTCTGCGGGCAAAGCGTTCTGGGGGCTTAGTCATGATCATCGACTGGCACACACTCAATCGCGAACCCAGCCTGCCGGGGCTATACACGCATGCCGCGATGCGGCGCAAAATCACCGGCAGCACCCTGCCCCATTCGGGTTTGCGTTGCTGGCTGGATGTCGACCCACAGCGCCTGGCGGCCTATCGCCAGGTCTGCGGCTTCGCCGACAACGGCCTGCTGCCACCCACCTACCCGCACATCCTCGCCTTCGCCTTACAGATGCAACTGCTCACTGCCCGGGACTTTCCGTTCCCGCTGCTGGGGCTGATTCACCTGAGCAATCGCATCCGCGTGCTGCGCCCCATGGGCGGGGTCCATCGGGTGCGGGCCAGCGTGTGCGTGGAGAACCTGCAACCCCATGCGAAGGGGGCAACGTTCGATCTGGTGACGATTCTGGATGATCAACTGGGACCGCTCTGGGAGGCGCAAAGCCAGATGCTGTGCCGCGGGATGAAACTTGAGGGCGAGCCCGTTGAGGAAGTGTTGGCGCCGACGCTGCCGCTGACGCAAGTCGCCCAGTGGAAAGCGCCCGCCGACATCGGCCGCCGATACGCCAAGGTCTCCGGCGACTACAACCCGATTCACCTGAGTGCGCTCAGCGCGAAAATGTTCGGTTTTCCCTCGGCGATTGCCCATGGGCTGTGGAACAAGGCACGCACACTGGCGGCACTGGCCGAGCACCTGCCGGCGGCGAACATCGAGATCGCGGTGCAATTCAAGAAACCGGTGCGACTGCCCAGCGAGGTGACATTGCTGGCCAGCGCCGCCGGTTCCAGCGGGGATCTGCAACTGATCGGGGCTGGCGACCTGGAGCACATGGTGGGCCATTGGCGGCCCATCGCCTGAGGCGAATCGGATGAGATACACCTTGTAGGAGCCGGCTTGCCGGCGAAGGCGTCCTGGAACCTTGCGTCGGTCTTTCGGGCGCCTTCGCCGGCACGCCGGGCTCCTACAAGGTCCGCCGCAGAACAGGGTTCAGCGTTTGGCCAACGCCGCCAACGGCTGCGGGAACAGGTTGTTCAACGTCTCCAGCAAGCGCACGTGATAGATCGGCTTGCGAAACAGGTCCAGCACCTGCAACCGCAACATGTCACTGACATCCTCCATTTCCGCATGCCCGGACATCACGATCACCGGCAAATGCTGGCGCGCGGTGTGTTCGCGCAAGCGCTTGATCAACGACATGCCACTCTCCTCCGGCATGCGCAGGTCGGTGATGACCAGCGCGATATCCGGATGGCGTGTCAGATGCTGCAGCGCCAGCTTGACCGAGGTCGCGGTGAAACAATTAAAGCCCTCACCCTCCAGCAACTCCGCCAACTCAAGCAACGCATCTTCCTCGTCATCGACCAGGAGCAGTTGTTGTCGCGGCAGTGCTGGAGCGTTCATAGGCAACACCTGGAATAGACTAAGCGCTGACATTAGAGCCCACTCGTTGCATTGGCAAATGGCCGGTGCGACCTCTGACAGTCACTCACAAGGCGTTTTTGATGCTGGTGAACATCGTAGTCAGATCTGTCCCGATGCCGCCGCTGAGCCCGGCAATCACCACCGCGACCATCGCAGCGACGATGGCGTACTCGATACCCGACGCCCCCTCCGTATCCCTGGCCAGTCCCTTGTAAAAAGCGATTTCGGATTTGACCTTCTGAACCAACTTGGCGAAAGACATGTTGTTCTCCTGAGCGCTCCAGGTGTTGCACCAACGCAACATGATTTCCCTGTGCCAGCATCAGCATTGTCGGCATTTCACCGGCAAACAACTGTAAGAACGCATTAACCCGAAAGTATTAATCGTTTGCTTGACGTCAAAAAACCTTGCATTTGCCCTGAGCCATTATCTTTTAGTGGATTTTTACCCCGTGGTAATGGCGTTTTGCTCTAGCTGCGCTACCTTCAAATAGCCAAATAGTTCCATGTTCATAGCTACCTGATTGCGAAGTTGTCTCGTTGCGGAAACGGGTTCTTTGTGCAGCAGGAAAGATGCATCAGGAAAGGAAGCGCCGTCATGAACAGTCGTGTCATCCTTGGCCTAGCCGGCCTGTCCCTCGCGGGCGCTGTCATCGCCGGTTACTGGGGCTTCACCTTGACCCGTCAGCCGGCCGCCGCCCCTGTTGCACAAACCGAGATAACACCGGCGACATCCACAACTCCTGCACCTGTTCCCCAGCCAGAAGAAGACACCCGCCAACCGATCGTGGTGTTGTTGCATGACATCCCACCGTTTGTGCAGATCACCGCCGCCGATGTGACCCTGGAAAAGTTGCGCACCGTTCCGGCTGGCAGCCTGACCCGACTTGATCAAGCCATTGGCCGCACACCCTGGCGCGCCCTGGCCGCTGGCAGCTGGCTCAACGACGAGAGTTTTGAAGGCGGGGGCAAGCTGGCGCGGATGATTCGTCCCGATGAGCGCGCGCTGGCCGTGGCCGTGGATGAAGTGATCAATGCCGGCGGGCAATTGACCCCGGGCGACTATGTCGATGTGCTGCTGTTCCTGCGCATGGACACCCACAATCTTCAGCCTTCGGCTCAACTTGTAGTCCCGGCCTTGCGCGTACTGGGGGTGGGCGAGCAATTGGGCCTGACCAACGATGGCCAGCCTTCCAGCCCGCCCCATGGCAACGATGAAAAACTCCGTCAGGAGCAAACCCGCGCCAGCGCCCGCACCGTGCTGCTCGCCGTCCCCGAACAACTATTGAGTCGCCTGATGCTCGCCGCCCAGGCCGGCGTGTTGCGCCTGGCCGTGCGCAGCGCCGAGGAAAAGCGCCTGGCGCGTTACTGGGCCGGTGAAAAAGATGCTGCGGCGAACATCGCCAACGCCAATCGCGAATTGATCCAGTTCAACCAGTTGGCCATGACCCCACCGCCCAAACCGCTGCTCGCCAGTGGCGCAGGCGCACCGCGCCGCTCCGGCGTGGAAGTCATCCGCGGCAACGAATCGCAAAAGACCCCCTGAATCGTGCAAGGAAACGCTTGAATGCGCAGACGTATTACGCCGTTGTTCAACGGCTTGATCTGGGCCACCTTGCTGAACGGCATGCCGGTAGCGGCAGCACTGGCAGCTAGCGGTAGTTGTGCCACGCTGGCCCCCTTGCCAGCGGTATTGGAAGTGGGCGAAGGCCTGCAACAGGAAGTGCAATCGCCGGTGGCGATCACCCGGATCGCGGTGGGCGACCCGAAGATCGCCGACGTGCGCGTCAATGGCAACCAGGCGTTCCTGCTCACCGGAATGGGCGCCGGCGCCACCAGCCTGATGGTCTGGACCGCCTGTTCCAGCGCACCGCGCCATAGCATGGTGTTCGTCCAGGGCCGCGCGACGGCGGCCATGACCAGCGCCAGGCAGTCACCGTCCGATGATCAACTGCTGCCATCACAAGTGCAGACCGACATTCGCTTCGTCGAAGTCAGTCGCACCAAGCTCAAGGAAGCCAGTACCTCGATCTATGGCAAAAACTCGAACTTCCTCTTTGGTTCCCCCGGTACCGTCCCGAACACGGCGGTGACGCCCAGGGTGTTTCCATTGCGCAACCTTGATCCACGGATCGCCGTGCCGAGCATTCCGTTGGCCAACGACATGTTCAACATCGTCGCCGGCGGCGGCAACTTCCTGGCCATCATCAATGCCATGGAGAGCAGTGGCTTTGCCTACACCCTGGCGCGACCGAGCCTGGTGGCAATCAGCGGACAGAGCGCAAGCTTCCTGGCGGGCGGAGAAATCCCGATCCCGATCCCCAGCGCCAACAGCAACAGCTACTCCATCGAATACAAGGAATTCGGCATCCGCCTGACGCTCACGCCTACGGTGGTCAGCAATGACCAGATCGCCCTCAAGGTCGCGCCGGAGGTCAGCGAACTGGATTACAACAACGCCGTGACCATCGGCGGCACCACCGTGCCGGCGTTCACCATTCGCCGCACAGACACCAGCATCTCCCTGGCCGATGGCGAAAGCTTCGTCATCAGTGGCCTGATCAGCACGCAAAACACCTCGCAGGTGGACAAGTTTCCGGGGCTGGGAGACATCCCGATCCTCGGCGCGTTCTTTCGCAGCTCTTCGATCAATCGCGAAGAGCGCGAACTGCTGATGATCGTCACGCCGCACCTGGTGCAGCCGTTGGCCGCCAATGCACAACTGCCGTCGCTGCCGGGGGAAAAACTGCGCAATTACGACCCCAATTGGTATCGCCTGTACTTCCTCGAAAACGGCGACTTCGATAAACGCAGCGGGTTATCGCAATGAGCCAGAACCTGAGCCAGACCTTCCTGGCGATCACCCGCAACAGCACGGACCTGGAATGGCTGCAAGGCGCGCTCGCCCCCTTGGGCCAGGTGGTCAGCGCCGGCGGCGGCAGCCTCGACGAACTCTTGGCGCTGGTGGACGTGACCCTGGCCAGCCTGGTGTTCGTGGGTCTGGACCGTGAACACGTGGTGGCCCAGTGCGCCCTGATTGAAGGCGCCCTGGAAGCCAAGCCGCGGCTGGCCATCGTCGCGCTGGGCGACGGCATGGACAATCAACTCGTGCTCAACGCCATGCGCGCCGGGGCCCGGGACTTCGTCGCCTACGGTTCGCGCTCCAGCGAGGTCGCCGGGCTGGTGCGGCGCCAAAGCAAACGCCTGCCCCCTGTGGTGCCGAACACGCACCTGGGCGGCCTGACGGTGCTGTACGGCGTGCAGAGCAATGCCGACGGCGCGCTGCTGGCCAACCACATGGCGCAGGTGGTGCAAAAGAGCGGTCAGCAAACACTGCTGCTCGACCTCGGCCTGCCGCACGGTGACAGCCTGGCCCTGCTGGGCCTGGAAAGTTCGTTTCATTTCGGCGATGCACTGCGCAACCTGCGCCGCCTCGACGCCACGCTGATCGACAGCGCCTTCACCCGTTGCGAAGCCGGGCTACGGATTCTCGCCTACGCCACTCAGGATGAACCGCTGGAACACACCAGCGCCGCCGAGTTGTACATGCTGCTCAGCGCCCTGCGCCAGCACTTCCAGCACATCGTGGTGAACCTCACCGGCCAGCCAGACAGCGAAGCGCTGCGCACCTTCGTCAGCCATTGCGACAAGCTGCTGTGGTACACCGACCAGAATGTGCTCGACTGCCGCCGCAACCTGGCGGTACTGAATCTGTGGCGCGAAAAAGGCATGAAGCTCGATCACGCCAAGCTGCTGGTGGACCGCTACCTGCGCAGCGTCGCGCCGGACGCCGTGGCCTTGGGCAAAAGCTTCGGCATGGAGGTCATCGCCACCCTCGCCTATAGCCCCGAAGTGCGCTTGAACGCCAAGAACCAGGGCGTGACCCTGTTCGAACTGGCGCCCCGGGAAGTGCTTACCCAAAGCCTGCGCAATCTCGGCGAATGCCTGGCCAAGCGTTCCGAGAGCCTGGCCAAACCCAAGTCCTGGTTCAGCCGTCTGAGAGGTACGCCATGAGCGGCGAAAAACTGTTCGGCGCGACACACCGTGGAGTGGCCGGCAATACCGACCACGAAGGCCTGAAACTGGTGTTGCACCGCTACATCATCGATGCCATCGAAGAGTCCGGGAAAAACCTGCTCGAAGGCTCGCGCCAGGTGCTGGCGCAGTTCGTCATCGATAAAGTGGCCGAATACATCGCGCGCCTGCACCTGGCGATCTCGCGCTACGAGATGGAGCGCCTGGCCGAAGAGATCGTCGACGAGCTCACAGGTTTCGGCCCGCTGGAAGTGCTGCTGCGTGATTCGGCAGTCACCGAAATCCTGGTCAACGGCCCGCACCGCGTGTTCATCGAGCGCGATGGTGTATTGCACCTGAGCGACCTGCGGTTCATCGATGCGCACCATGTCGAGCGCGTCATCCAGCGCATCCTCGCGCCCCTCGGCCGGCGGCTCGATGAGTCTTCGCCGATGGTCGATGCGCGCCTGCCGGACGGCAGCCGGGTCAACGCGATCATTCCGCCGATTGCACTCGACGGGCCGTGCCTGTCGATCCGAAAATTCCGCCAGGACATGCTCAACAGCACTGACCTGATGGCCATGCAAACCATCGACCAGTCGATCTACGAGTTCCTGCAAGAGGCCGTGGGCAAGCGCTGCAATATCCTGATCAGCGGCGGCACCGGCACCGGCAAGACCACGCTGCTGAACATCCTCAGCCAGTTGATCGACCCCCACCAACGCCTGGTGACCATCGAAGACGTCGCCGAACTGCAACTGGGCCACCCCCACGTGGTGCGCCTGGAAACCCGGCCGCCAAATGCCGAAGGCCATGGCGAGGTGAAAGCCAGCGACCTGATTCGCAACGCGCTGCGGATGCGCCCGGACCGGATCATCCTCGGCGAGATCCGGGGCGTCGAAGTGGTCGACGTATTGACCGCCATGAACACCGGTCACGACGGTTCCATGAGCACCGTGCACGCCAACAACGCCCAGGATGCCTTGTTGCGCCTGGAAACCCTGGTCGGCCTGACCGGGCGCAGCATTGCCGAACGCACCCTGCGCCAGATGATCTGTGCGGCGCTGGACGTGGTGATCCAGTTGACGCGCATGCCCGATGGCCGGCGCTGCGTGAGTGAAGTGGTGGAGGTGATCGGCATCCGCGAAGACGTGTACGTCACCAATACGCTGTTTCGCCTCGACCGCCGCAGCGGCTTCGGTTTCATGCGCGAGGCGCTCAACCCCGCCGGTGACAAACTGCGCCGCGAGTCGGTGCTCTCTCCCTCGGTGTATTGAAGGCCACGGTATGCTCAAACCGCTGCTGCTCATCCTCGTTTGCCTGGCGTTGCTGTGGCTGTCGGCCCGCTTGCTCAGCCGCGGCTTGCGCGAGCCCGGCACCCGCCGCGTGCTGGAGCGCCTGAGTCAGGGGCAACCGGAACGGCTGGTGCAAAAATCCTCCTGGACAGGGCTCGACCGGGCCTTTTTACGCGCCGGTCTCGGCCGCCCCACGGAACGCCTGGGTGCGTGGCTGACGCTGTGGGGCCTGGGTAGTCTGCTCGGCTTCATCGGTGGCGGCTGGCCGGGTTTGATCGCTCTGTTGCTGTTGCCGCCCCTGCTGCTGCGCCTGTATGTCGACTGGCGTTACCAGCGCCGGCTCAAGCGCATGATCGAACAATTGCCAGCGCTGCTGGATCACAGCGTGCGCAGCCTGAAATCCGGACGCACCCTGGCCGATGCAGTACTGGGCGCCATCGACGCCGCTGAAGACCCGCTGAAAAATGCCTTGGGCCGCGTGCAACGCCAGGTGCACATGGGCATCAGCCTGCCGGACGCCGCCTCGGACTTCGCCGAACTCTATGACAAGGACGAACTGCGCTTGTTTGCCCTCGGCTTGAAGGTCAACCATCGCTACGGTGGTAACGCCAGTGAACTGCTGGAGAACCTGATCAAGATCATCCGCGAACGTGAACAGGCCGCTCGCCAGTTGAGCGCCATGACCGGCGAAACCCGGGTCACGGCGGTGGTCCTGGCGTTGATGCCGGTGGTACTCGCCGGCTACATCCTGGTGTCCAATCCCAAGTACCTGATGGGCATGTGGAACGACAGTTCGGGGCAATCGATGCTGGTGGGAGCGCTCGCCCTCCAGGTGTTCGGCTGCGTGGCGCTGTGGCGGATGTTGCGCAGCCTATGAACCTGTCCATGCTGCTGAGCTCGCTGCTGTTCCTGCTGGCATCTGGATTGTTTGTCGGCGTCATCGTGCAAATGCGTCGGCGTGCCCGCCAGGTGGTGCAGCGCCTGGACGGCAAAGCGCCAAGCGAAAACCGCTTCAGCCAATGGCTGCATGCGCTGGGTACCAGCCGAGTCGGCCAGCAGTCGGTCAAGCTCGATAACGAAACCCAGACGCTGCTCAACTGCCTGGGCTGGCGTACCGCGCGGCAGCGGGCTTTGTTCGCCGCCTTCCAGGTTGGCACCCCGGTACTGGCGCTGGCGTTGAGTGCGCTGGTGCAGGGCCTGTTTTTCCCCGAGGTCACTCGTGCGTGGCTGGTCCCGGCCTTCGCCTTAGGAATCGGCTATCTGCTGCCCAAGCGCCTGCTGGCCGCCGCAGCGCACCATCGGCAAAAGAAACTGGCGGTCGAGATCTCTACCTTCATTCCATTGCTGCGCATCCTGTTCGAATCGGGCATGGCCGTGGAGCAATCGCTGCGCGTATTGAGTAATGAAGGCAAGTTGTTGATGCCCACGCTGACCCACGAGCTGCGCCTGGTGCTGGCCCGCGTCGATTCAGGCCTGGAACTGGGCGATGAACTGAACAAGGCCACTCGCTTGCTGGCGGTCGACGAATTCACTGACACCTGCGTGATCCTGCAACAGCTGCTCCATCAGGGCGGCGGTGCGATGAAATCCCTGCTGGCGCTCAAACTGTTACTCGATGACAAGCGCCTGGCGAGGCTGCAGGAATACATCTCCAAGATGTCCGCAAAAATGTCCGTCGTGATGATGCTGTTCCTCTTCCCGGCGTTATTGATCGTACTGGCCGGCCCGGGTTTCACCGCCCTCGCCCGGGCTTTTGCTTCTTAGGGGATTCGTGATGAAAGCAATGATTGCCGGTTTGAGCCTGCTGTTGCTGGGGGGTTGCGCGAGCAACGGGCAGGCACCCTGGAGTGCCCTGACCAACACCGCCAGTTGCGCCAAGTTGAACGCCGAACAACAGCTGTCGCTGAACCTGGCCGATGACATGGCCAATGACGGCAAGCTGCACGCCAGCCTCGCCAACCTGCAGAGCCTGCCCGACAACCAGGCCGACGTGCGCCTGCGCAAGGCCAAGGTTTATCGACTGCTGGACCGCCGTGAAGCCGAGCCGCTGTACCGTAGCCTGCTAGGCGGCTGCATGGCCGCCGAAGCCGAACACGGCCTGGGCCAACTCGCCGCCGCCCAGGGCGACAATGGCCTGGCTCAGGCGCACCTGCAACGGGCCGCCCGACTGGCCCCTACCGATGAAAAAATCCGCAACGACCTGGGCGTTGTGTACCTCAATCAGTTGCGCATTGAGGACGCCAAGTTCGAATTCCTCACGGCCATCGAGCTCAAGCAAAGCGACAAACTGGCCGCCGTGAACCTGGTGACCCTGTTGATCTACCAGGACGACTGGAACCGCGCCGCCGAGCTGGTCAGCCGTCTTGGCCTGAACCCGGCACAAGTCACCCAGGCCCAGGCCCGCGCCGAGAAACTCAAGTCACCCGGTAAATCCGGCCCGACCGTCGCCGCACAAGTCGTCGCCGTCCAGTAGGGAGCACCCCGATGAAACCGACCACCCTGTACTGCCTCGGCCTGCTGGCCCTGCCCCTTGCCGCCCACGCCATCGACGCAGGCCCCGCCTCGCCACAACAACAGGAAACCGAAGGCTGGCTGCAACTGCAAAGCAGCAATGCAGCCGCCTCCACCAAACAGCAAACCGCCAGCGCAACCGAGCGCGAACTGGCGATGCAGCGCTGGCTGAAAAGTTACCAGCATGAGATTCCGCAGTTCTTTGACCAGGATGTGGGGGGGAAGGTGAGTAGCGGATCGCAGGAATAAGTGGCGCCACCATCGCCCCCGTAGGCGCTGGCTTGCCAGCGATTGGCCCTCTAGCCCTGCGCCGATTTCACCGACGCCATCGCCAGCAAGCCGGCTTCCGACAGGCAACCTGAAAAGCGTGTCGGATGTTTCCCAAAGACTTGAGGGATCCTGCACAAGATTGGTCGGCTGTCAGGCCGCGTTCGCGGGCAAGCCCGCTCCTACAGGGGATCCAGTACATCCGCCAGATTCATGTCGGCTGGCTGGCGGTGATCAGTTCGCAGTTAACCGATGCCGCCCGCCCGAGTTACTCGGCGTCAACGCCAACGCCAGTTGCGTGCGGTTGTGCATATGGGTCAAGCGCAGCACCTGCGACACGTACAACTTCACCGTGTTCTCGGTAATGCCCAACTCGCAGGCAATCTGATAATTGGTCTGGCCCTTGCCCACCAAGCGAGCCACATCGAGCTGACGTGGCGACAGCTGACTGAAAATGGCCGGGATCTCGACCCGTTCTTTATCGCTTGCAGTGCTGTCATCCGCACCCGGTGCAGACGGTGTGCGTCGCACCCTGTCGAGATCCTCGTACAGATCATCAAGCGATTCGGACAGGTACTGCAGCTTCTGATTCAGATGCCCCAACTGCAACGCCTTGTGCCGCTCCTGCAGTACCACTTCCTGGCGTTGCACGCCTTCGAGCAATTCAGTCAGGTCGATCGGCTTCTGGTAGTAATCGGCAACACCGGCGCGCAGCGCCTTGATCACATCCTGCTTGTCCGCCTGCCCGGTGAGCATGATCGCTTCGAACGCCCGATGTTTGCCGGACAGGCGCTGCAGCTCCTGGACCATCTGAATGCCGTCCAGGCCAGGCATGTGCAAATCGCAGAGCACCAGGCCGATGTCCGTGTCTTGTTGAAAACGTTCGATCGCCTGCTGGCCGGATTCGCAGGGAACGCAACGGTAGCCGCTGTTCTCAAGAAATTCGCAAAGTTCTGCAACGACCATGGGCTGATCGTCGACCACAAGGACTTTTACTGCCGAAGTACGCTTGTTCACGTGCAACTCCCTGCAAGGCCAAGGACTGACCGTCCCTTTATCGACAGCCTGAGGCTGTACAACCTCTGAATGAAAGTAGTCGCTCTTTTGGCTGCTGTACAAAAACGAATGGCTAGCCGAGCCAGGCAAATGTCAGCACCAGCCCCACCAACAGGAAGGGCGCAAAGGGTTGTTTCTTTGACAGACCGGGCTCCAGGCAAACCAGATGACTTCTAAGCCCTTGTCCGATATGAAGCCAGACTCTTGGCGCCAGCAGCAGCCAACACACACTGGCCAAGCCGGCGCCAATAAATACGCCGAGCACATGCCGACCATCGGTCGCCAGCCCCAAGGCGGTCATGAGTTTGACGTCCCCGGCGCCCAGGCGACGCATCGCATAGCCGGGCAAGGTAAAAGCCAATGCCAGTAACGCAGCCCAGCCGCCCTGCTCGGCTGACGCGCCGATCCAGGTGGTGCCGCTGTATAGCAGATACGCCAGGGCCAGCGCCCCGACGCCCAGGGTCAGGTGATTGGCGATGTGCCGTTCCCGGGCATCCTGCGCTGCGCACAGCGCCAGCCAGATCAGTAGGACAAAGCTCTGCATCCGGTAAAAAACGTCCGTTTTGGCTGAATGATTCTATGCTGATATTACCTCGTGATGTCAGGGTAGACGCACTCATGAAAAGCAACCTCCCACGCAAGCAAAAAGGTGCCGTCGCGATCGAATTTGCCTTGGTGTTCGTGATCTTTTTTGCCGTGTTCTACGCAATCGTCGCTTACAGCCTGCCGCTGCTGTTGATGCAGTCGTTCAACCAGTCGACGGCCGAAGCCGTGCGTCGTAGCGTGGCCCTGGACCCGAACACACCCGGTTACGAGGCCGCGCTGAAAAACGTCGTGAAACTGGAGCTGACCCGTCAGTTGGCCTGGATTCCCGCCGGGCTGAATTTCGATGTCACCACCGACACGACCACCACCTACACGGGCGGCGTGTTGCAGGTCGCCATCCACTATCCCACGCAAAAGTTGAACGCGGTGATTCCATTTCTGAGCCTGCCAGGGATTGGCCAGGTACCGAGTTTACCGGCGACGCTCACCGCCAGTTCGAGTCTGCAATTTTGAGTGCCGGGGATAAACTCTTCGGGCGTTTACTCAATCGCCACCCGCCCGCGCAGCAGGAAATCCTGGAGCCTTTGAGCGTGCTCGGCGTCGGCTTACAGATGCAACTGAATGTCGAAGGACGCGTGTTACACCTGACCGGGCCGTTGCGCCATCAGTTGGCCCAGCAGGTCCCTTCGGCAAAGCTGCCGCACCTGCTGGATTTTCTCTTGCCCCACTGCAGCCTCATCCTTGAGGGGGCTCCCGCCGATTGGCAGGGCCAGCTCCTCGACCTGGATTTCTACAGCCTCAGCGGCCAGCCCCTGCACCTGCGTGGCTGGGTTCAGCCGATGGCTGACGCCTGGCTGCTGCAATTGCTGGACATTGGCGATTTGCTGCTTGAACGCCGGCAAGCGCGCCTGCGTGAGCAGTGCCAGTTGCTTGCGGCACAGATCGGCGAGCAGTTGCGACTGTGCAGCCTGACGCGCTTGCCCGACGTATTGATCGACCAACTGCAAGCGCTGGCCCAACGCTTGCACATTCCCTGCATCGCCCTGGCCTTGCTCGATGAGCAGGAGCAGGGCTGGCAGATTCACCAGCACTATTGCGGCTTCGACGCACCCAGCCTGTGGCACAACGGACAGCGCCTGGGCACCGGCCTGGACAGCTTGAACGGCTCCACGCCGTGTCACCTGAACCTGGCCGAGCACCCACGCCTGCAAGACACCTTTGCCAGCACCGAGGGTTTCGCCGTGCCCTACCACGATGCCCAGGGCGTGGTGGCCTGGTTGCTCTGTGGCTGTTACCCGGCCCATCAACAGGCCCCGGACGTCAGCAAGCGCGACTGGTTGCAGTTCGCCGCCGCCTTGGCCGGCCCCTTGCTGGAACGCTTGCGCGAACACCGACACCATCTGCAGTTGGAGCGCCTGGACTCCTTGCAGGCGTTGCTCGGCACCGGCTGGTGGGAGGTGTTCAGCAACAGCGCCGAGGTGCAATTGGCCCCCTCGTTGACCCGCGCCCTGAATCTTGAGCAAGAGCGATTGCCGCTGAGTGAATGGCTCGAGCAAGTGCACCCCGCTGATCGCGACGAATTGCGCAGCCGCCTGCAGGATTTGCAGCACGAAGGCACACCTTTGCTGTTGTGCGTGCGCCTGCACCGCGCCGACAGCAACGCCCCGGAGGTCTGGTATCGCGTGCAGGGCCAAGCCCTGGGCGTGGGTAATCAGCAGCGTCTAGTCGGATTCATGCTCGACATCAGTGACATCAAGAACCAGGAGCAACTGGCCGCTGCCGCCCATGCGCGACTGGACAATCTGATCGCCAGTTCGCCCGCGGTGATTTACGTACAGCGTTATGTGGAAGGTGCGCTGCAACCGACCTTTTTCAGCGACAGCCTGCAACCGTTGCTGGGCTGGACGCTCGCCGATTGCGGCGGGGCGGCGCTGGTCGAGCGTGTTCACCCAGAGGATCGCGACCGCTACTTCGAACGCACCCGCCTGCTGCTGCGCGAAGGTTCGGTGCGCGCACGGTATCGGCTGCGCGACAGTCGTGGCGATTACCACTGGTTGCTCGACGAAGCCAGGTTGCTGCGCGATGACCTGGGAATGCCGGTGGAAGCCGTGGGCCTGTGGCTGGATGTGACCGAAGCGACGCTGGCGGCCGAGCACGTCAAGCAGAGCGAGGAGCGTTACCGGATGCTGGTGGAGGACTCGCCGGCGATGATCTGCCGCTACCGTCCGGACCTGACCCTGACCTTCGGCAACCGGCCGTTGGCAACGTACCTGGAATGTTCGCCCGAGGGCTTGCCGGGGGTGAACCTGGGCAGCTGGATGTCGGCGCAGCAGCGCGAGGCCTTCCTCCAGCGCCTGAGCCAGTTGAGCCCGGAGTTCCCCGTGAGCACAGCGGAAATCAACCTGCAGTTGCCCGGCCGGGAGCATGCCTGGTGGGTCTGGTCGGATCGCGGGGTGTTCGATGCCCAAGGCCGCCTGCTGGAAATCCAGGCCGTGGGCCGCGACAACACCGAAGTTCGACGCGCCCAGCAACAACTGACCCAAAGCGCGAAAATGGCCACGCTGGGCGAGATGGCCACCGGCCTGGCCCATGAAATCAACCAGCCGCTGAACGTGATGCGCATGGCGATCGTCAATGTGCTCAAGCGCCTGGAAAATGGCAGCCTGCAGATCGATTACCTGACCGACAAGCTCAACCGCATCGACGCCCAGGTCCAGCGCGCCGCGCGGGTGGTGGACCATATGCGTGTGTTCGGCCGGCGCTCGGAGATCGAACAGCAGCCGTTCAATCCGGCGCTGGCCATCGAAGGCACGTTGTCGCTGTTGGCCGAGGGCATGCGCGGCAAAGGGGTAGACCTGCGGGTCAGCGAAAGCGGGTTTACGGTGCAGGTGCGCGGGCATGTCGATCAGCTGGAACAGGTGCTGATCAACCTGATGGTCAACGCCCGCGACGCACTGCTCGGCAGGCGTGAGGCCGACGGGCAATTCCAGCCGTGGATAGCACTGTATGCCGAGCGCGATGAACACGCGGTGCGCCTGTGGGTTGAGGACAACGGCGGCGGCATCGATCCGCGTCTGCTGGAGCGGATCTTCGAACCCTTCTTCACCACCAAGCCGGTGGGCGTCGGCACCGGGCTGGGGTTGTCCGTGAGCTACGGCATCGTGCAGAACATGGGCGGCAAGCTCAGCGCCCGCAACTCCACCGAGGGCGCGCGGTTTTGCATCGAGCTGCCGATCGTGCCCGACGATCAGATCACCAGCGACGCTCGACCGGCGTGACAGCTGAGGTTGGCGCCGACTTCGACCTTGTTCAAGTCGATGCCCAGGCTCGCCAGCAAAGTGTTGATCAGCGTGTCCAGCAGCGGGCTGAGCACGCTGTTGATCGCATTCACCAACGCGGTGGTAACGTCGTTCAAGAGGCTGCCCAGTCCTCCGATGATGCTGCCCGACGTCCCATACATGTTCACCCCGAGGTTGCTGACGGTGGTGCTCAGGCTGTTGACGATGTTGGTGGTGGTATAGGCATAGAAAAACGGCGGCTGGTTGATTTCCGGCAGGTTGGCGGCGGCTGGCGCGGAATACACGTGGGGCATGTTGGGGTTTTGCGCCACCGAGGTGTTGACCCGGATGGCGATGCCGCCGGTGGGCCGATGGTTGTAGCAGACCGCCGGTAAAAACAGCAGACGTTGGCAGGTCTGCACCCCGACATAGATGAGCTGTAGCGGGTTCACGACATTGGTCGGCGGGACGGTGGCGGAGCCAAATACATCGGCGGGGTCGATCTGCCCGATTTTCAATCCGATCAGCGTGGTCGTGGTGTTGGTCGTCAGGCTTTTGCTGGTCGCGCTGATGCAACTGTAGGCCGTGACATAACTCCAGGCACCGCCCGCCTCCAAAGCGACATCGAGCCGTATCGGCGGTGGCAAGAGCTTGGTTTCCGGCGTGTCACAGGGGGCGCCCAAGCCGCAGGTCAGCAACTTGTCCACACGCAGTCCCAACAGGTCCTGGAGGAAGCTGGTCAGCGACGTCGCAAGGTCCAGTACGGCATTGGCCAGGGGGGTGATGGCGTCCAGCACCGGCAGGTTGATCGACAATAACGTCTTGACCTGGGCCGTTCGAACATAGATGCGGTTAGGCCCCAGGGGCGCCAGTGCGGCGTTTTTCGGATTGCCCACGGCCGACAGTTGCGGCGGCTGCATGACCTGCACCCGCGCGGTGATCTGCGCCAGGCCCGCGAGGTTGATCGGCAGGGTCGCCACCAGGCCGTTTTGTTTGTTGGCCAACTGCACCACGCCTTCAATCAGGTCGAAGACTTTCAGGTTCACCGCCAGGGCCGAGATGTCGCTGCCACTTTCGACGTGCAACAAATCGCCCAGCACCACGCGGGTGGTGCCGGCCGCCACTTTCAGCGCCTGCAGGCCGATGATCGTGGCACTCGCGCTCAGGGTGCCATTGGGATCCAGGACATTGATGGCGCCCTGGATCAACTGGCTGACGTTGACGCTGTTGCCCAGCACTTGGTCATAACCCGCGGCGGTCAGACCGAGGTCGACTTTCAGGCGATTGAGGTAGGCGAGCAGGCTGATGTTGCTGTTGACCAGGCCATTCCAGCCGGCGGCATTGATCATCACGTCGCCGCCCAGCAAGCCGCCGAACAGCAAGCTGGTGATGGCGGCCTTGCTGGTATCGAAGGTCAGCACAGTGCTGCGGATGGTCAGTGCGGCCAGCGGCGGCGGCAGCGCGGCGACCGCCGTTGCCTTGAGGGTCAGGGTCGCGCCCGCCGGTGCACCGCCAAACAGGGCGCCAATGCCGCCGACAAGACTTTGCGTCACGACATGGCTGGCGATGACCTGGATGGCTTCGCTTTTCGCAGGGTCGACGGCAAACACCCGCAGGTTGTTGCCATCCAGGCTCAACCCGCCGCAGCTCACCGCCAGTGCGCGCCCGTCGCCAGGCAGGGTGAAGCCGTTGCGCTGGGCGCTGGCGGTGGCATAGCTGGTGGCGGTGGCACCGCTGGCACAATCACCGCCCCGGGTGGCGGCTTCCAGTGCGGCCATGTCGGCGATGCGCTGCAGGTTGCGTTTTTCCAGGTACAGACGACCGCTGTCGATGACCAGCAGCGTGAACGCCAGCGCCAGTGCCAGCGTCACCGCCGCCATCAAGCCAATCGCCCCCCTTTGCCGGGCCGGGCCGCGAAACTGCATGCGGGGCGACATCACGCACTCCTTTGCCGGCACACTGCCGAACGTGGCCTCCGTGGGTGTAAGGCAGTGTAGACAAGGGATGGCGCGATTGCTGGCAACTCGCCACTCCCCGCAACAACAAATCCCCTGTAGGAGCTGGCTTGCCAGCGAAGAGGCCCTCAGGATTTACGGTGTTCTGGAGGCCGTCTTCGCTGGCAAGCCAGCTCCTACAGGGAGGGGTTACAGATTTTTATCGGAGAGGGGGATAGTTGGCCAAAATCCGCGTGACCGTCTCGTGTATCGCATTGCTGCGGTCCGCCGGGTTGGGTGTGCGGCTGAGTATCTGCTCGTCACTGCCGCGCCACACCAGCTTGCCGTCCTTGCCGTCGAGCAGATCGATCTGGATCGTCGCGACCTTGTAGGAGATCAGGCGGGTTTCGTTGTACATCGGCGCGCCGTAGTAGCCGTACCAGGGGTTACCCCAACCGCCGCCGTAGTTGGTTGTCACCTGTTGCTGGCGATCCTCGACAATCAGGTAGGTCTGCACACTCAAGTCGCCCTTGGCGCCAGGGCCGGCCTGGCGCAGGCCACGCTGTTCGAGCTGTTCGACCATCGATTCGCGCACGCGCTGTTCGGTCAGGTCGCTCTTGATCCTGGGGTCATCGGGACGGTATTGCAGCGCAGGTTCTTTCCAGCTCCAGCTGTGATACGCGGCGAAATCACGGCTGGCATCGAAGTCATGATTGACCTGGTTGGCGGCGCAGGCACTGAGCAATACGGCCACTGCCAGTAAAGCGAGACGGCGGAACATGATGATTCTCCGGTAGAAGACATGAACCTGCGAAATGCTTCTTGACCACAGGAAGCTAACTGGGAGGATACGCCGACATTGCCTTTTCTACAGCCTCCCGTATGGCATCGACTTGCTCGCCCCCGCTCCCCCGGTTGCTGGTTTCGGCGCTGGAACTCCAGACTGGTTCACCGTTTTGCGCGTCGTACAGTTCGACGTGAACCACCACCACCTGTTCCTGATAAGTGCGCACGATCGGCGCGCTGCCGTACATGCCGTAACCCGGCCCATAGCCGTAGCGGTTGTAGCCGCCGTAACCGCCGTAGTACCCGTAATCGTCCTGGACCTGACGCAAGCGGGTTTCCAGACGCAGGTCTGCGCTCACGAACAGGTCCGCCGGCCGATTGTCATGCAGGGGCCGCAGGCCGCGCTGATCCAGCGCACTGCTGACCGCTTCGGCGACCTGCGCCGAATCCGCCCACGTGGTGCCCGGCGGGAGTTGCCTGTTGAGCCAGGCCCAGCTGCGATAACGCCCGTAGTCTCGCGGTGGCGCCGGGTAGGCGCTGCGGTCAAAGGTGTGGGCCGCCTGAGGCGGCGCTGGCGGCAAGGGCCTGGAACTTGCCACGTACGGATTGCTGCCCTCGCAGGCAGCCAGGCCCAGGCAGATCACCAGCAACCCTGAACGACTTTTCATTTCGAACTCCGATCAGACCGGCCGACACATCCAGTGCAAATAACGTCCAAGCCCGGCAAAGGCTGGATGGCGACGGTGGGCCAGCTCCATCTCGAGCAGGTCCGACAGTTCGGCGCGGGCCTGGAACTCCACCGGCATGTAATCGTGAAAAACTCGCACGCCACTCTGGCTTTCGACCTGCCACAGCCCCTCAAGTTGCGCCGCCAGTTCCCGTGGGTCCAGCGGCTGTTGCGGGGTCAGGCTCTGCTTCTCGCCGGCCATGTCGTTCTTGCGCATCTTGCGGAAATGGCCCTTGAGCAAGTTGCGGTAAATCAGCGCATCGCGGTTGTAGAAGGCCAGGGATAGCCAGCCGTCGGCCTTGGTCAGCTGATGCAGCACCGGCAGGATCGCGTGCGGTTCGGCCAGCCATTCCAGCACGGCATGACACAGCACCAGGTCGTAGGGCTCGGTGAGTTGGCCGAGCAGTTCCTGCCAGGGCGCCTGGATAAAGGTCGCACTCTGTCCCGCGTCGGCAAAGCGCTGGCGGGCGCCTTCGAGCATGGGTTCGGCGGGCTCGGCCAGGGTCACCTGGTGTCCACGCTGGGCCAGCCACAACGACATGTGGCCAAGGCCGGCGCCGATATCCAGGACCCGCAACGGGCGATCCGGCAGGGCTTCGGCCAGATCGGCCTGCAGCACCGCCAGGCGAATCGCGCCTTTGGCACCGCCGTAGATTTTTTCGGCGAAGCGTGTCGCCAGTTGATCGAAATGACGGTCACTCATCAGCCGAACCTCCGCTCGCTGTCCGCCAGCTTGCTGCGCACAACCTCATTCATGTCCAGGCCCAATTCGCTGCACAGCAACAGCAGATAGAGCACGATATCGCCAACTTCCTGCCCGGCATGGGCCAGCTTTTCGGCCGGCAGCTGCCGCGACTGGTCCTCGGTCAGCCACTGGAAAATCTCCACCAGCTCGGCCATTTCGACACTCGCGGCCATGGCCAGGTTTTTCGGGCTGTGAAATTGCTGCCAGTCATTGCGATCACGGATGGCGTGCAGGCGTTCGGTCAGTTCAACAAGGTTCATCGGGCTCTCCTGAAGGCGTATAGCTTCGGGGGGATGACGGGGGAAGGCAAGTGCCTGGCAGCGTTGTCGGTCTTTGCTCCATAATCATTCGATGGCGTGCTTCATGGCGCCTGAAAAAAATGCGCGGCAAGTCGGGTCGCCGCACCGCAGCTCCAACAGACAGGACGTTCATTCCATGCAGGTAGAAGGTTTTTTCGAATGGCTTGGCCAGATCCTGGGGACAGCCATCCGTTTCATCGTTGATGCCCTCAGCGGTCTGTTCCAGCTGGTGAGTCGTGCCAGCAGCCATTTTGTCGAAGGCTTGTCCGAGGCGCTGGGCATGGACACATCGATCATCAGCATCATCACCCTGATCCTCGGGTTGATGCTGTTGTGGTCGGCGATCCGCGCGTTCATGAACGCCTCGATCATCATGGGGATCATCTGGTTGATGCTGGGGTTGTGGCTGCTCAGCTGGATCATGCACTGACACCCCCTGCAATGGAGCGCTGCAGATTCTGCAGGGCTCGCTACAATGCCTGCTCCCCAAGGAGCCTGCATGTCCAACCTGATCGCCGATTGGCGCGACCGTCCAACCCATCGTCGGGTCTGGGCGCTGGCCGCGCCAATGATTCTCTCGAACATTTCCGTACCGCTGGTGGCGCTGGTCGACAGCACCGTCATTGGACACTTGCCCCACGCCCATCAGTTGGGAGCCGTGGCGGTCGGGGCCAGTCTCTATACCTTCCTCGCCTGGGCCATGGGCTTTCTGCGCATGGGCTCCACCGGTTTTGCCGCCCAGGCCGCGGGGCGCGGAGATGGCGCGGCACTGCGGCAGATCCTGTTGCAGGGCCTGCTGCTCGCCATGGGGCTGGCGCTGGTGCTGGGTGCGCTGGGCGTGCCGCTGAGCGGGGCGACGCTGCACTTCATGCAACCGTCGGCGGAACTGGACCAGATGACCCGCGAGTTTTTCCACACGCGGTTGTTCGGCCTGCCGGCGGCGCTGGCCAGCTACGCGCTGGTCGGCTGGTTCCTGGGCACGCAGAACGCTCGGGCGCCGCTGGTGATCCTGCTGAGCACCAACCTGGTCAACATCGCCCTTAACCTGTGGTTTGTCCTTGGCCTGGAATGGGGGGTGGTGGGTGCGGCCCGGGCCTCGGTGATCGCCGAATGGACCGGTGCGCTGATCGGCCTGTTGCTGACCCGTCATGCCCTGCGCGCCTATCCCGGGCATATCGCCTGGGCCGCCCTGGCGCTCTGGCAGAGTTGGCGACCGCTGCTGGCGGTCAACCGCGACATTTTCATCCGCAGCCTGGCGCTGCAATCGGTGTTTTTCCTGATCACCGTGCAAGGCGCCCGCCTGGGTGATGCGACCGTTGCTGCCAATGCCCTGCTGCTCAACGGCCTGCTGCTGACCGCCCACGCGCTCGACGGCCTGGCCCATGCCGTGGAAGCCCTGTGCGGCCACGCCATCGGCGCGCGCGACCGGGATGCCCTGCGCCGCTCCCTGGTCGTGGCCTGCGGCTGGTCGTTGTTGGCGAGCCTGGGTTTCGCCGGCTTGTTCCTGTTTGCCGGGCACCTGTTCATCGAGATGCAGACCGACATCAGCAGCGTGCGCGACACCGCGTTCCTGTACCTGCCTTACCTTGCCGTGTTGCCGCTGATCGCGGTCTGGAGCTACCTGCTCGACGGGCTGTTCATCGGCGCCACCCGCGCCAGGGAAATGCGTAACGGCATGCTGTTGACGGTGGCCTTGCTGGTGCCATTCGCCTGGGTGTTGCAGGGATATGGCAATCATGGCCTGTGGATCACCTTCCTGCTGTTCATGTTGCTGCGCAGCCTGACGCTCGGCCTGATTGCCTGGCGCCTGCGCCAGAATGATGGCTGGTTCGCCCGCGCTCACTGAAAGCCCTGGTGGTATAAAGCGCCGGCTCAGGGGGCGTCGTTCTGCCACAGATGGCGCAGGCTTTCGAGGCGTTCCTGTTGGGTATCCCCCGATAGTGGCTGCACCAGCCAGGCATCGGGGTATTGCAAGCGCAGCCACATCCAGCCATCAAGCACCGGGCGCTCGCTGAAACCCAACCCCAGGCCCTCTTCCAGATGGCCCCACACACGCATGAAATCCGTCCCCGTGGATTGACTCCAGCGCCAGGCATGCTGCTCGAGCAGGCAGGTCTGCAGTTTTTCCCGTTGCCGGGGGCTGAGATCTTCCTCGACTGCCAGAGGGCGCACGGCAAGCCCCGGGTTGAGCAACTGCTGCCAGCCCTGACAGCCGAGCGCACGGTCCGCCCAGGTCCCACCGAACCAGCGCAACTGGCTGATCGGCCCCAACCAGCGACTGAGTTCCTCGGCATCGCAGGCATCAAAAAAATAACTGGCGGTGTTCGGGTTGTAGTAACTCAACAAGGCGCGGTGATGCAGGTTGAAGGAGACGCTGAGCATGCGCCGCAGATGCGCCAGCAAGGTCGACGCCGACGCTTCGCTGAACACCAGCAAGCCGTGCCAGTATTGCCCGTCGACGCGGTACAGATCGACCAGGGCGGGGCAGGTCCGCAGATCAATGAGTATCGGCCCCAGCGCCTGCAATGCCTGCCATTCCGTGTCTTCGAACAGTCGGAACCGACGGGCGTGGGCAAACGTGTCGTGCAGGGTCACACCCGCCTGCGGCGCGCCTGGCATGTCCAGTAACAACCATTGCGGGCTCGCCTCGGACGCCTGTACCACAGTCATGCCGCACCGCTCTGGCCAAGGCGTGTCGCCGTGCGGCAGATGCAGGGCGTCTGCACGCAATGATTAAAACTGCCGCCACCGGGCAGCAGACACAACAACATCAGGGGCTCGCCCGACCCCAGCCACTGTTGCACGCCTTCAAGCGGGCAATCTTCGAAATCCGAAGTGGCGGACACCGCATCCGGCGCCTCGACGGCTTCGACAGCTGCGAGGCCATGCAGAACACCGGTGATCAGCGGTTGGTCCGGATCACCTTCGGTAAAGCTCACCACCACCTCCGTGCCTTCAACCAACTGCGCGCTGCTTGCAACCTTCAATGGCGCAGCCAAGGGTAACCAGCAATGGCTGGGCGCTGCGCCTTCCCCCTGATAAAGCCAGTCAAACTGCACCGCCACCGGCCTCGATGGATCAGGTTGCGGCTCATCAACCTCTACCACCCACGCCCGCTGCAGGCCGTGCATCCTTGGCTTCACCGCCATGATCGGTGTTTCAAAGGGCATTACCCAGTGCTCGGCCCGCACCTTGTTGCTGTAGACCTGGCTTGCACCTTGGGCGCCTTGATGCTCGATATGGGTCAACAGCCACAGCTGATTCCATTCGGCAACCGGATGTCCGCACAGCGGCATGCACTGGCCGCTGCGCAGCGTTGTCAGGTCAGTGCCACACTCCACGCGTTGCGCCGCGCCGTCGGTGCTGCGCTTGAACTCGAATCGACGCACGGCCGGTTGCCCTCCCGCCGCACGGAAGAACGCCGCTTCAGCGATCTGAAAATTCCCCAGGCCCTCGCCGAACACCACGCAATGCCTGCCAGCCTGGTGTTCAAAGTAATAGTGCAGCCGCTCCTGGGCACACAAGCGCTGAACAAACTGCAGGTCCGATTCCTGGTATTGCGTACAGAAATCACGGGGCGGGTAATCGCCAGCCAGTTCAAAACGCCGATCCTGATCGACGATGCCATGCTCCCTGAGTACCTGCTCAAGCATTTGCGGCACTGAGCGGCCGCTGAAAATGCGCTGGCTGAAGCGTTGGGCAAGGCAGGCGAACTTCGGCCCCAGCCGCACCTGGCAAAGCCTGATTCCCAGGCCGTGATCGCGCTGGACCAGTTCATGCAACTGTCCATGAATGGCGTTTCCCGCCGGCCCGAAAAGCAAGGATGCCGAACGGTACAATAAGCTGGCGAGGTCGAGCGACGGGTCGTCGATCAGCAGGTCCACGTCGAACACGAAAGGCTCGCTGATGGATTCTCTACCGGCAAAGGACAGAACCTCGAAGGCGTTGGACAGACCTGCTACGTCCAGACGAAATGACGGCTCGTTGACTGGATCGACCATGGGCTTTTCTCTACAGGAGGGACAGCCGGGGATTCTCGCCGAGAGACATGGCCGAGTAGAGAGGCGAAATACAACTTAGGAAAAGGCCTACGCGAAAAGAGGACGAAATAACTTGGATAGCCGAGAAGCGGTCCATTTCGCTGAAAAAAAGAGAAATGTCGCACCAGGTCATCTGAAATTTCCGACGCAAACGGTAAATTTTCAGACAACCTGATGAGAGCAGTGCTTACCTCAGGAAGACAGGTAAGACGAACGGGTCAGGCCCAGGCGCAGGGCATCGAGGAACTGGGTGCGCTCGCTGGCACTGATGCGGGCACTGGCGCACTTGTCGCGGTAGTGGGTCATCAGTTCTTCCGGCGACAAGTGCACATAGCGCAGCATGTCTTCGATGGTGTCGTGGGTCTCGATACCGGCGTGATAAATGCTGCCGTCGGCATTCTGGTAGATGTTCACCGAGTCGGTGTCACCGAACAGGTTGTGCATGTCGCCGAGAATTTCCTGGTAGGCACCGACCAGGAACACGCCCAGCAGGTAGTCCTCGCCCTCGTTCAAGGCGTGCACCGGCAGGCTGGTCTCGATGCTCTGCTCGTCGACGTACTGGTTGATCTTGCCGTCGGAGTCGCAGGTCAGGTCCTGCAGCACCGCGCGGCGCAGAGGCTCTTCGTCCAGGCGGTGCAGCGGGATGATCGGCAGTACCTGGTCGATGGCCCAGGTGTCCGGCAGGCTCTGGAACACCGAGAAGTTGCAGATGTACTTGTCGGCCAGCTTGTCGTTGAGTTCGTCCAGCACCTGGCGGTGGGAACGCTGACGCGCCTTCAACGAGTTGTGCAGGCGACGGCATACAGCGAAGTAGCATTGCTCGGCCAGGGCTTTTTCAGCCAGGGTCAGTTTGCCATCGGCGTACTGGGCGGCCACGTCGCTCATGTAGTGCGTGGCGCGCCAGTAGGTTTCGGTGACCATCTCGATGTCGGTCGGGCCAAGCAGGTCCACCAGCCACTGCACGGTTTCCGGCAGCGCTTCCTTGTTCTCGATCTGTGGCACGTCGTCGTTGTGTTTCTCGACGTCGGTCACCTGGATCACCAGCATGGCGTGGTGAGCGGTCAGGGAGCGGCCGCTTTCGGAGAAGATGTTCGGGTGCGGCAGGCTCTGCGCGTCGCAGAACTCCTTGAGCATCCCGACCACGACACCGGCGTAGTCGTCCATGTCGTAGTTGATCGAGCTGGCGTTACGCGAGTGCGTACCGTCGTAGTCCACGCCCAGGCCACCACCGACGTCGATGTGATCGACCGGCAGGCCGAGGTTGCGCAACTCGCCGTAGTAACGGATCGCTTCCTTGAAGCCATGCTGGTAGTCGGCGAGGTTGGCGATCTGCGAGCCCATGTGGAAGTGCAACAGGCGAATGCCCTGGTCCAGGCCGGCCGCGCGGAAGCGCTCGACCACCGACAGCAGTTGTGCCGCCGACAGGCCGAACTTGGATTTCTCACCACCGGTGTCCGCCCACTTGGACGAAGCCAGGGACGACAGGCGCACCCGCAGGCCGACCTGTGGCTTGACCTTGAGCGAGGCGGCTTCTTCGATCACCAGGCCAACTTCGGACTCTTTCTCGATCACGATGAACACGTTGTGGCCAAGCTTCTGGCCCATCAATGCCAAACGAATGAACTCGCGGTCCTTGTAGCCGTTGCAGACGATGGTGCCGCCTTTGGGCGCCAGCGCCAGCACCGCCAGCAGCTCGGGCTTGGAGCCGGCTTCCAGGCCAATGGAGACGTTCTGGGTGGCGATGATGTTCTCGATCACCGCTTCTTGCTGGTTCACCTTGATCGGGTACAGCGCGGTGTACTTGCTCTGGTATTCCAGACGCTCGATGTTGGCGTCGAACGCACCGGTCAGCTGACGCACGCGGTCTTGCAGGATGTCCGGGAAACGTACCAGCAATGGCAAGGACAGGCCGCTCTTGCGCAACTGGTCGACTTGCTCGAACAGATCGATGGGTGAGCTGCTCGGACCGTTGGGACGAACTTCGACGCGACCGGCGTCATTGATCGCGAAATACCCGGCCCCCCAATGGCGAATTCCGTAAACACTGCGGCTGTCCGCAACTGTCCATTGGCTGCCATCGTCTTTGCGTGTGCGTCGTACGGACATTGAAGTCCCCTATAAAGAAGTCATAGTGCGTCGCCTGGATTCAGGCCGGCGCAGTCTAAAGAATGAAAATGACGGTTCGTCAACGAAGGGATAGACCTCGCTGACCGCAGTGAGTTTAGAAACCGGTCATGAACAGGCTCTGTGAAAACCATGGAGACGACGCCAGGTCTGCTGTCAGGCAGGTCTGGATCAAGCCGCGGGTGGTTTTCACAGAGGCTGCTAGCCGCCGGACTTCTTCGCCTTGAAACCGTGCTTGATCAGTTCAGCCAAGAGTAGCTCGACATGATCGCCCTGGATTTCAATGATCCCGTCTTTCAACGCTCCACCGGTGCCACAGCGCTTTTTCAACGTCGTGGCCAGTTCCTTGAGCGCGTCTTCAGCCAAGGGCACGCCGGTGATGGTGGTCACCGTCTTGCCGCCACGGCCCTTGCTTTCGCGACGCACGCGAGCGATGCCGTCGCCGGCCGGGATAACGGTCTGTTTGCAGATGCAGGCGTCCACCGGTTTACTGCATTCCGGGCAATGACGACCTGCGTCGGTGGAAAATACCAGGCCACCAAGGGCGGCGAAGGATGCGGCTTTTTTGGCCACCGGCAATCCTCTTGGGAGGACAAAGACTGGTCGCGGCAACCTGGGCAGGTGCCATCGACCGCGAAGCCCCACTCAGGCAGGGGCAGCGCTACTGAAACGGTACAACCTGTGTAGGAGCGAGCAAGCTCCTACAAAAGAGCAATACCGGTTCAGTTTGAAAAGGTCGCGCAGTGTAACGGCAAAAACGCCGATTGCTAAGAGCCAATCGGCGCCAATTTATGCCTCTTTTGCGACGTCTTCGCCGCGGGCACGCAGATAGCGCTTTAAGGCGGCCAAAGAGTCCGGGCAGTAAGGCTTTTGCTCGATATCGCGCAGCACTTCTTCGATGGGCATGAAGCGCGCTTCCAGCACCTCTTCCGGTTGCAACACCAGCGGACCATCCCACACTGCCGAAAACGCCGAACACCAGAGGCGATTGCCGGTGTCCTCGAAGAAAAAGTGGTCATGAACGGACAACTCCACCCCGCTCACACCCAGTTCCTCTTCAAGCTCCCGGGCCGCCGACTCGGCATAGGTTTCGCTGGCCAGCACCATGCCACCCGCCGCCACGTCCCAATAGCCCGGATAGATCGCCTTGCTCAGGGTGCGCCGGTGGACGCACAGCTCACCGGCGGAGTTGAACAACATGATGTAGGTGCCGCGCCCGATCAGCCCGCGCTCGCGCAGGTCGGAACGTACCAAGGCGCCGAGCAGATTGTCCTGCTCGTCGACCCAGGCGATCTGCTCGGCATCCGAGGCCGCCCGATGGGCGGCTTCGCGCAGGCTATCGATGGGGCTATCGGCCATGGCTCAGCCCTGATTCAGCAGTTGACGCAAATCGATCACGGCGGCGTTGGCCCGGGAAATGTAGTTGGCCATCACCAGCGAGTGGTTGGCCAGCACGCCGAAGCCGCTGCCATTGAGGATCATCGGGCTCCAGACCGCTTCCTGCGACGCTTCCAGTTCACGAATGATCTGGCGCACGCTGACCGTGGCGTTCTTCTTGGCCAGCACATCGGCGAAGTCCACTTCGATGGCGCGCAGCAGGTGGGACAAGGCCCAGGCCTGGCCACGAGCTTCGTAGAACACGTTGTCGATCTGCAGCCATGGGGTTTCGACGATTTCTTCGTCGACCTGCGGCACCTGCCCTGGCGCGACGACTTCGGTTTTCAGCGCGGTGTTGAGCTTGACCCGGCCAACGCTGGCCGACAGGCGTTGCGACAGCGAACCCAGACGGGTACCGACATCGCCCAACCAATTGTTCAGGTTGTCGGCACGGGCATAGAACAGCGCGCTCTTCTGGTTCGGATCGGACAGCCGAGTCTGGTAGCGGGTCAGGGAGTTGATGCCTTCCTGGAACTCGGACTCACTGGAAGGCAGCACCCAGCTTTTATTGTCGAAGTTGAAACGCGGCTCGGCCTTGGCCAGGTCGGCGTCTTCGGTGGACTGCGACTGCGAACGGGCGAAGTCTTTACGCAGCGCACGGCTCAGGTCGCGCACCTGCACCAGCACGCCGTACTCCCAGCTCGGCATGTTGTCCATCCAAAGGCCCGGCGGCAGGCGGTCGTTGGAGATGTAGCCGCCGGGCTTGTTCAGCAGGGTACCGGCGACGCTCTTGAGGGTTTCCACCGTGGTATAGCCGACCACCATCTGCTTGCCGTCCCGTTCGGCGGCCAACTGCGCATTCTGCTGCACCGGAAACAGGTCAGGTTCCGCGCTCCAGTACCAACCCAGAGCAATCGTCACCAGCAGGTAGAGGCCAATCAGTGTGGCCAGCGCCCGGCTGAAAAACAGGCCGCCCAGATAACTGCGGGTAGCCGACTTCGGTTCAGCGGCACGTTCAGGCGCGCTACCGGCGCGGTTCTTCCAGTCCAGCATGGCGATATCCTTTCAATTACTTGAGTTCATCGATTCGACCACAACCATACAACAACGTGCCTTTGCCCGGCACCCGCCGTGGGCTCTACAGCGAAATTTATTCAATGGCTTCTAAGGGAATCCCCTAGCCCGACAAGGCCGAAAAGGCGCCCGCTTTGTGGCCATGGACAACCGGGCGCGGCAACCCTGCGTACCTGACGCCAACGACCTCGGGACTCCACTCGAAACGGGCCGATGCCACGGCTGGCGGGACTCTCGCAGGAATTGGCAGGCAATTGGCGACCGCCCGGTCAGAAGCCGGACAGAGTGATGCCAAAGATTATTAACGTACAAGAGTCATGTAACGGAAAAGAGATGCTAGCATAGAGCCACCAGTCGACCTCAGCTTGCCCCCTAACCAGTAGTCAGGATATGACCGAGCCCGAAGAGCCCAGCCGCGAGCGCCTCAAGCTCCATTTTGCCCAGCGGGTAATTCATCAAGCACGTCAGGTTCTTGAGATCTGGCAGCGCCTGCAGCGCAGTGAATGGTCGACCCGAGAACTGGCGGAACTGAGTGAGGCCAACCTGCGCTTGCTGCGTTTCGCCGAACGCTTCGAACAACCGGAACACAGCCAGCTGGCGCGTCAGATCGGCCAGTCCCTGGAGGCTGTCGACGCCAATCGCGGACGCCTGAGCAGCGGCCTGATCAGCGACCTCAACCGGTTGATGCAACGCCTGTCCCGCACTGGCCTGCGCCAAGGCGATCAGCTCGACCAGACATTCCTGCCGCCCTTGCGCAAACCCATCTACGTGATGCTGCAGGATCATGACCGGGCCGAGCGACTGGCCAAGCAGCTGGAGTTTTTCGGGCTCAGCGCCCAGTCCCTGGAGAGCGTGTCGGCCTTCCGCTCTTCGATGGTCGAGCGCCTGCCCGCAGCAATCGTCATGGACGTCGACTTCAGTGGCCAAGGCGTCGGCCTGAAACTGGCGGCCGAAGCCCAGGAAGGTCTCGATCAGCGTTTGCCGCTGCTATTTTTCAGCCTGCATGAAACCGACACCCCGACCCGCCTCGCCGCCGTGCGCGCCGGCGGCCAGGAGTTCCTCACCGGCACCCTGGAAGCGTCGAGCCTGCTGGAAAAAATCGAGGTCCTGACCTGCGTTGCCCAGTACGAGCCCTATAAAGTGCTGATCATCGACGACTCGCGCGCCCAAGCCCTGCACACCGAGCGCCTGCTCAACAGCGCGGGGATCATCACCCGGACCCTGATCGAGCCGATCCAGGCCATGGCCGAACTGGCGGACTTTCAACCGGACCTGATCATCCTCGACATGTACATGCCGGCCTGCACCGGCACGGAACTGGCCAAGGTGATCCGCCATAACGACCGCTATGTCAGCGTGCCGATCATCTACCTGTCGGCCGAGGACGACCTCGACAAGCAACTCGACGCCATGAGCGAGGGCGGCGACGACTTCCTGACCAAACCCATCAAGCCCCGGCACCTGATCACCACCGTGCGCAACCGTGCGGCGCGAGCACGCAACCTCAAGGCGCGGATGGTGCGCGACAGCCTCACTGGCCTGTACAACCACACGCACATCCTGCAATTGCTCGAAGACTGCAGCTTTCGCGCGCGCCGCGAGGGCAAGCCGCTGAGTTTTGCGATGCTCGACATCGACCACTTCAAGCGCGTCAATGATAGCCACGGTCACCCCATGGGCGACCGGGTGATCAAGAGCCTGGCGCTGTTTCTCAAGCAACGCTTGCGCAAGACCGATTTTATCGGCCGCTACGGTGGCGAAGAGTTCGCCATCGTCATGCCCGACACCGACCTCGAATCGGCCGTCAAGGTACTCGACGAAATCCGTCAGCGCTTTGCCGAGATTCACTACCCCGCTCAACCCCAGGATCTATGGTGCACGTTCAGCGCCGGGGTGGTGGACCTGAGCGAACACTCCGACAGCCTGCTGATGGCCAGCCAGGCGGACGAGGCGCTGTACCGTGCCAAAGGCGCGGGACGCAACCGTGTACAAGCCGCCAGGGCGCCAAGGCAAAATGCCACTATTTCATCGGAAGAGACCGATACGGTCATAACCCTGTAACACAAACGCAATAACTTCAGGCACTTACCATTTCTGCCGTTGGTAGTCCCTGATGCGCCTGAAGCTGCTGACCAATCTCAACACCCTTCTTTTAGTTGCCGTGTGCGTAGCCTTGGGCGCCACACTCTGGTGGTCGCAAAAAGCCCTCGAACGCCCGTACCTGTTAATGGAGCGTTATCTGGGGTTGTCCCAGCAGTTCCAGAATGAAGTGGCGCGCAACATCGTGGAATACCTCGCCAGCGGCGATGCGTTGCGCTTGAGCAGCGCCAGCCAGGCCATCGACAACCTGCACGGGGAACTCGCCGAGTTGCCACCCGCCCTGGCTGAAACCTTGCGCCCGAGCCTGAACAACCTGGACGAATTCAGCAAAACCGATCTGCTGGCCGCCGGCAAGCTCGCGGGCGACCCACAGGCCCTGCTCGTGCAAGCCGAACGAGAGCTGGGCGCCAGCCTTGATCAACTCAGCCAGTACGCCAGTGGCAATGCGAGCTACCTGACGCCCCTTCTGATGGCCTCCCAGCACCTGGGCAAGCTGTCGCTGGCCCGGGACAAACTGGTCAGCAGCGGCCGCAGCGAACTGGCCGCCGATGCCGAGCGCGAAGTCACCAACATCCGCAGCCAGGCCGAACAACTGGACGCCCTGCCATTGTTGGGCGTGGCAGCCAGCAGCGAATCGAACACTGATGATTTCGCCGCGATGATGGGCCTGGAGAACACCGAGAAAGCCGCGGCCGAAGATGCCGGCGTGGGTTTCAAGCGTGAGCTCAACAGCCTGCTCGGCCGCTACCCGGCGGAACTGGCCCGCACTCGCGAGCAAATCCAGAAACGCGCCGAACTGAGCGCCGCGACGCACCTGAAAATCGCCGCCGTGCAACAGTCTATCGCCGGCCTGGAACCGGTGGTACGCGCCCAGCACGGGCAGATCCAGAGTGAAGTGCGGTTGATGCAAGGGGTGATGATCGGTCTGATTCTGCTGATCGCCCTGCTGATCGACACCCTGCAACGCAAACTCGCGCGCACCCTGACCAGACTCTCCCCGGCGCTGTCGACCTGGGCCGAAGGCGACTTCAGCCGTGACATTGAGTTGGGCAATACCAACCGCGAACTGCATGACATTGAAGCCTCGCTCAATCGTCTGCGCGCCTATCTGGTGGATCTGGTGGGGACCATTCGCCTCAATGCCGAGCAGGTCGCCGGCAGCAGTCGAACCCTGGCCGAACTGAGCAACGACCTGCACAGTGGCGCCGAGCATCAGGCCGGCGACACGGCAATGATCCGCGATTCCCTCGGCGAACTGGAAGCGACCATCCAGCAAGTTGCCGGCGATGCCAGCCAGGCCGCCGACGCCAGTCGCCATGCCGGCCAGGCGGTCGAACACGGCCAGAGAGTCATTGGCCTGAGCCTCACCGGCCTGCATGCGCTGGTGGGAGAAGTACAGGGCAATGCGCAGATGATCGAGCACCTGGCCGAAGAGTCCGCGACCATCGGTGGTGTGCTGACGGTGATCCGCTCGATCGCCGACCAGACCAACCTGCTGGCCTTGAACGCTGCCATCGAAGCGGCCCGAGCCGGGGAAATGGGCCGCGGCTTTGCCGTAGTGGCCGAAGAGGTACGCTCGCTGGCACAACGCACCGCCGGGGCCACGGCCGAGATCCAGACCCTGATCGCCGGCCTGCAGACCGCGGCGCGCCAATCGGTGGAAGGCATGCGCGCCCAGGTCGAACACGCCGAAGCCACCGCCAACCAGGCGCAGGCGGCGGATGGGGCGCTGGATAAAATCGTCGGGGCGATCCAGACCATTTCCGACACCGCGGTGCGTATCGCCGATGTTACCGCCCAGCAGAGCGGTGCTGTCAGCGAAATCCGCGATCACAGTGAGCGAATCCATCAATTGGGTGGGGATAACTTGCTGCGTATCGGCCAGGGGCGCGAGCAAGGGGAGAATCTGTTGGTATTGGGTGGAAGATTGCATACAGCCGTCCAGGCTTTCCGCGTCTGACAGGCCGCCATCGCGAGCAGGCTCGCTCCCACAGTGGATTGCGTCGTGCGCAAATCAAATGTGGGAGCGAGCCTGCTCGCGATGGCGTCAGTTCAATCACCACACATCCCAGGTTCTGCACACCGCATCACTGTCCGCTATCATCCCCCCAATTCCGATACGCGAGATCGTCATGCGCCGTTTGCTTTGCCTGCTGCTGTTAGTGCTCGCCCTGCCGGCCTCCGCCGCCGGGTTGCTGGAGAGTCGCCCCAGTTCGACCCTGGGCTCGATCAACAACAGCGCCGACTTCCTGCCGGTGCGCGAAGCCTTTCAGTTGAGCCTGGTAGACAGCACGCCGCAGTCGATCAAACTGCGCTTCGTCGCCACCGAGGGCTATTACCTTTACCGGCACCGCTTCCAGTTCCGCGCAGACCCGGCCGATGTCAGCCTGGGCCCGGCGCAATTGCCCACGGGCGAACAGAAGCACGATGAGTACTTCGGCGATGTCGAGGTCTACCACGGCGTACTCGATGTAGAGCTGCCGCGCACCGACCAGCGTGCCTTCACGCTGGTCGTGACCTACCAGGGCTGCGCCGACAAAGGCCTGTGCTATCCACCGGAAACCGAGCGACTGAGCATTGACGGCAACGGCCCGACCACAGCACAGGCCTGGAGCTGGCGCGAACTGGCGCTGTTTTTCCTTGCTGGCGTGGGCCTGACCTTCACCCCGTGCGTACTGCCCATGCTGCCGATCCTTTCCGGCGTAGTATTGCGTGGCCAGGTCGGGGGTTGGCGTGGTTTCAATCTGTCGCTGGCCTATGTGCTGCCGATGGCCGCCTGTTTCGCTTTGCTGGGTGCGCTCATGGGATTGTTCGGCGCGCAGCTCAATCTGCAGGCACGCCTGCAATCGGCCTGGGTGCTGGTGCCGTTCGCGATGTTTTTTGCGTTGTTTGCCCTGGCGATGTTCGGCGTGTTCGAGCTCAAGTTGCCGCACGCCATCAGCAGCCGACTGGACCGCATTGCCGGCCGCACCGAAGGCGGTTCGCTATGGGGCGCTGCGGTATTGGGCGTGGTCTCCAGCCTGCTGGTTTCGCCTTGCGTCTCGGCGCCGCTGGCCGGTGCGCTGCTTTACATCAGCGCCAGCGGCGACGCACTGGGCGGTGGCCTGAAACTGTTCATGCTCGGCCTGGGCATGGGGGCACCGCTGTTGCTGGTGGCCACCGGCGGTGCCGCCTGGCTGCCGAAAAGCGGACCGTGGCTGATCTACGTGAAAAATGCGATTGGCGTCCTGTTGCTGGGGCTGGCGATCGGCCTGCTCAGCCGGGTCCTGCCGGGACAGATCACCTTGCTGCTGATCGGCCTGCTGGCTGCTGGCGTCGGGTTGTTCATGGGGGCACTGGAGTTCGTCTACAAACCGCCGCGCAAACGCCTGGGCCAATTGCTCGGGATGTTCCTGCTGTTTTATGCGCTGGCCTGCTGGTACGGCGCTTTCAGCGGCCAGACCGATCCGTTCAACCCGATCGGCCAGCCGCGCACGGTGGCTGGCAACGAGCCCACGCAAAACACCGGCGCCTGGCAAACCGTCAGCACCCCGGCCGACCTCGACCGTGTGCTCGCCGAAGCCCGGGCGTCCGGCACCCCGCTGCTGCTCGACTGGTACGCCGATTGGTGCATCAGCTGCAAAGTCATCGAACACCAGGTGCTCAAGGATGCGATCGTCGTCGAACGCCTGAAAGGCTATCGGTTGATCCGCTTCGACATCACTGCCAGTAATGCCGAACAACGCGCCCTGCTAGATCGTTACCAACTGTTCGGCCCTCCGGCGCTGATGTTTTTCGGCACGGACGGAGTCGAACGTGTCGATCTTCGGGTGATCGGCGAAATCAAGGCGGCGGACTTCGCCGAACGTGTCGCCAGGGCGAATGACCGGATTTAATCACGCGGTCATATATTTCGCGCAAACATCGGTCATCGTGCTGGCTATTGCAGAGAACTGGACAGTCACAAAGGCTTTGCGGCATAGTCGCCGGGTTCTGACAAATGCACACGGATAACCAAGGAACAGCCGATGGCCACGCTACTCGTACTGCACGGACCCAACCTGAACTTGCTCGGTACCCGCGAACCGGGCACCTATGGCGCCACGACGCTGGCGCAGATCAACCAGGACCTGGAACGCCGCGCCCGTGAAGCCGGCCACCATTTGCTGCACCTGCAAAGCAATGCCGAGTACGAATTGATCGACCGCATCCATGCCGCCCGCAGCGAAGGCGTGGACTTCATTCTGATCAACCCAGCAGCTTTTACGCATACAAGTGTCGCATTACGTGACGCGCTGCTGGCGGTGAGCATCCCATTCATCGAAGTGCATTTGTCTAACGTGCACAAACGCGAACCTTTCCGCCATCACTCTTACTTCTCCGATGTAGCGGTGGGAGTGATCTGCGGCCTTGGCGCCAGCGGTTACCGACTGGCCCTGGAGGCCGCCCTAGAGCAGCTTGAAAGACCGGCAACAGCTTGAACAACAAGCGTTAAACGCCCCTGACCGACCCTTGGGAGTTGATGATTCATGGATATCCGTAAAGTTAAGAAACTGATCGAATTGCTGGAAGAGTCCGGCATCGACGAGCTCGAGATCAAGGAAGGCGAAGAGTCCGTACGCATCAGCCGTCATAGCAAGACCCCGGCCCAGCAGTACTACGCACCGGCTCCTATGCCTGCTCCGGCTGCCGCGCCTGTCGCTGCCGCCGCTCCGGCTGCCGCTGCCGCTCCTGCAGCTCCGGCCGCTCCAGTGTTGAACGGCACCGTTGCCCGTTCGCCAATGGTCGGTACGTTCTACCGCAAGTCTTCGCCAACCTCGCCGTCCTTCGTGGAAGTCGGCCAGACCGTGAAGAAAGGCGACACCCTGTGCATCGTTGAAGCCATGAAGATGATGAACCACATCGAAGCTGAAACCAGCGGTGTGATCGAATCCATCCTCGTCGAAGACGGCCAGCCGGTTGAGTACGACCAACCGCTGTTCACCATCGTTTGAACCGCGGAGAGCCTTTGATGACTGCGAAGTTGGAAAAAGTTCTGATCGCCAACCGCGGTGAGATCGCACTGCGGATTCTGCGCGCCTGCAAAGAGATGGGCATCAAGACCGTCGCCGTTTATTCCAAGGCTGACAAGGAACTGATGCACTTGGGCCTGGCAGACGAGTCCGTCTGCATCGGTCCGGCATCGGCCGCCCACTCTTACCTGCACATCCCGGCCATCATCGCCGCGGCCGAAGTGACGGGCGCTACCGCCATTCACCCAGGCTACGGTTTCCTCGCGGAAAACGCCGACTTCGCCGAACAGGTCGAGAACTCCGGCTTCGCCTTCATCGGCCCGAAAGCTGAAACCATCCGCCTGATGGGCGACAAGGTTTCGGCCAAGCACGCGATGATCGCCGCTGGCGTTCCAACCGTTCCGGGTTCCGACGGCCCGCTGCCGGAAGACGAAGAAACCGCTCTGCGCATCGGTCGCGAAGTGGGCTACCCGGTGATCATCAAGGCCGCTGGCGGCGGTGGTGGTCGCGGCATGCGCGTCGTGCACAAGGAAGAAGACCTGATTTCCTCGGCGAAACTGACCCGCTCCGAAGCGGGCGCAGCGTTCGGCAACCCGATGGTCTATCTGGAAAAATTCCTGACCAACCCGCGCCACGTGGAAGTCCAGGTGCTTTCCGACGGCCAGGGCCAAGCCATCCATCTGGGTGACCGCGACTGCTCGCTGCAACGTCGCCACCAGAAGGTTCTTGAAGAAGCGCCGGCACCCGGCATCGACGAAGAGGCTCGCCAGGAAGTTCTGGCACGCTGCGTCAAGGCGTGTATCGACATCGGTTACCGTGGTGCAGGTACTTTCGAGTTCCTGTACGAGAACGGTCGCTTCTACTTCATCGAGATGAACACTCGTGTCCAGGTAGAGCACCCGGTTTCGGAAATGGTCACTGGCATCGACATCGTCAAGGAGATGCTCAGCATCGCCGCCGGCAACAAGCTGTCGTTCACCCAGGATGACGTAGTCATCCGCGGTCACGCGCTGGAATGCCGGATCAACGCTGAAGACCCGAAGACCTTCATGCCAAGCCCGGGCACGGTCAAGCACTTCCACGCTCCAGGCGGCAACGGCGTTCGCGTCGATTCGCACCTGTACAGTGGTTATGCCGTTCCGCCGAACTACGACTCGCTGATCGGCAAGCTGATCACCTACGGGGCAACCCGTGACGAAGCCATGGCGCGCATGCGCAATGCGCTGGACGAGATCGTGGTCGACGGGATCAAGACCAACATCCCGCTGCACCGCGACCTGACCCGCGACGAAGGCTTCTGCAAAGGGGGCGTGAACATTCACTACCTCGAGCACAAGCTGGCTGGCGAGAAGCACTAAGCTTCGACCCTGCCTGACAAAGCCGCCTTCGGGCGGCTTTGTTGTTTCTGGACATTTCACCCGAACCACAGCCCCCCCCCTGTGGGAGCGGGCTTGCTCGCGAAAGCGGTGGGTCAGTCGGCATCCATTTTGGATGTGCCACCGCATTCGCGAGCAAGCCCGCTCCCACCGGGTATGCACTGATGCTCAAACCAAGCCACTCCCACAAACCCTTCGCGCTCGCGTAAACTTGCGCGCTTCTCGCAGCCCGCTAGGCTGCAATCAATATTTTTCAAAGGTGCCCGCCATGCCTTGGCTGCAAGTACGCCTCGCCATCAGCCCAGAACAAGCCGAAACCTACGAAGACGCTTTCCTTGAAGTGGGCGCCGTGTCGGTGACCTTCATGGACGCCGAAGATCAGCCGATCTTCGAGCCGGAACTCAACACCACGCCGCTGTGGTCGCACACCCACCTGCTGGCACTGTTCGAAGGAGGCACCGAGCCCGGCCCGGTACTGGCCCACCTTGAACTGCTGACTGGAAGCCCGCTGCCCGAACATCACAGCGAAGTGATCGAAGACCAGGACTGGGAACGCAGCTGGATGGACAATTTCCAGCCTATGCGCTTCGGTCAGCGCCTGTGGATCGTGCCGAGCTGGCACGCAGCTCCCGAGCCAGATGCAGTGAACCTGTTGCTGGATCCGGGCCTGGCGTTCGGCACCGGCACCCACCCGACCACCGCACTGTGCCTGGAATGGCTCGACGGCCAGGACCTCAAGGACTGCAATGTGCTGGATTTCGGCTGCGGCTCGGGGATTCTGGCCATTGCCGCCCTGCTGCTGGGCGCCAAGGAAGCCGTGGGCACCGATATCGACGTGCAGGCGCTGGAAGCCTCCCGTGATAACGCCGGGCGCAATAACATCGCCGAGCACCTGTTCCCGTTGTATCTGCCGCAAGACCTGCCGCAGGTTCAGGCCGATGTGCTGGTGGCCAACATTCTCGCCGGCCCGCTGGTTTCCCTGGCGCCGCAGCTGTCGGGCCTGGTCAAGCCGGGCGGTCGCCTGGCGCTGTCGGGGATCCTCGCCGAGCAAGGCGACGAAGTGGCCGCGGCCTACGCCAAGGACTTCGATCTGGATCCGATCGCCAATCGCGATGGCTGGGTGCGCATCACTGGCCGTCGGCGCTAGAATGAGCGCCTGCATCTACCGGATCGCCGCATGACCGACAGCTTCGTCACCCAGTGCCCACATTGCCAAACCAGCTTTCGCGTCAGCCATGCCCAATTGAGCGTGGCCCGCGGGGTTGTTCGCTGTGGTTCCTGCCTGCAGGTGTTCAACGCCGCCAAGCAGCTGCTGGAGCAGGCCGGCAAGGAAGCACCCGTGCCGACGCCGGCACCCCGGGAGACCGTCGAACCGCCTCCGCCGCGCGCCATCAGCCAAAAGCAATGGAGCGCCGCCGAGCTGGACCTGGACAGCCTCGACCTGGACGAAGAGCTTGCCCGGCTTGAACAGCGGGAGATCCAGCCGACCACCGAGTTCGGCCGGCACCGCGAAGACACGCTCAGCGCTCGTCGCGATAACGCCGAGCACGACGAAGCTCCCTGGCCCGACAGCCTGTTCAGCGAATCGGCTGCCGATCGCGCCCAGGCGGCCGACACACTGGAAACGCTGGAAGCACTCGACGCGCTCGATACTCCAGAGCCACCGGAGCCACCGAGCGAGCCAAGCAAACCCTCGCGCACCGAACCGTCGCTATCTCTGGAACCGGTGGACCTGGATGATGAACCGCAGCCCCCGCAGCTGCGCTTGAACGATCCGCTCGATACCCCGACGCATCACCCACGCCTGACGGCGACTGAAGAGATCGACGACGAACTGCCTTCGATCGAGCCGCCGCGCAAGCGTCGCGAACGCAGCGAGCCTGGGGTCCGCGCAGAAGTGCTGCAGGACCTGACCGACGACCCATTGCAACTGGATTGGCAAAAACGTCGTTCGCCATGGGGTCGTCGCCTGTTCTGGCTGTTGTTGATCCTGCTGGGTGCAGGCGCACTCGTCGGGCAGTACGTCGCCTATCATTTCGACGAACTGGCGCGCCAGGACCAGTACCGCCCCTGGTTCCAGCAACTGTGCCCGCAAATCGGCTGCACGGTGCCTTCCAAGGTCGACATCGCAAAAATCAAGAGCAGCAACCTGGTGGTTCGCAGTCACCCGGAGTTCAGCGGCGCCCTGGTCGTCGATGCGATCATCTACAACCGCGCCACGTTCTCGCAGCCCTTCCCGCTGCTGGAGCTGCGCTTTGCCGACCTCAACGGCCACCTGATCGCCAGCCGCCGCTTCAAACCCGGCGAGTACCTCAACGGCGATCTCGAAGGCCGGGTGGAAATGCCTCCGCAAACGCCCATCCACATCGCCCTGGACATCCTCGACCCTGGCGCCAAGGCGGTGAACTACAGCCTGAGCTTCCACTCGCCCGAATGAATCGATTCACTGTTCGGTAATTGACGACAGCTTCCTGACTTTGCCTGCCCGGACCAAACCGCTGGCGATAACAGAATAACTGTTCAGATTTTGTTCAATTCAGCCTTTATCCAGTCATCGAGAGCGGGTATCATGCCAACCCTTTTTCGAACTCTCATGATCCGGCCCCACAACAGGGAAGTCCTATGTCGGCGGTACGCATCGGTCCATACACATTACACAACGGCTTGATTCTCGCCCCGATGGCGGGCGTCACCGACCAACCCTTTCGTCAGCTGTGCAAGCGATTGGGCGCGGGGCTAGTAGTCTCGGAAATGGTCACCAGCGACATGAGTTTGTGGAACACCCGCAAGTCACGCATGCGCATGATCCACGAAGGTGATCCCGAGCCACGCTCGGTGCAGATCGCCGGTGGTGACGCACAGATGCTGGCGGATGCGGCCCGGGCCAACGTCGAACTGGGTGCACAGATTATTGATATCAACATGGGCTGCCCGGCCAAGAAGGTCTGCAACAAAGCCGCCGGCTCCGCACTGTTGAAGGATGAAGCATTGGTAACCGAGATCCTGCAGGCCGTCGTGGCTGCGGTCGATGTGCCGGTTACCCTGAAGATCCGTACCGGCTGGGACCGGGACAACAAGAACGGCCTGACGGTGGCGAAAATCGCCGAGCAGGCAGGCATAACGGCGCTGGCAGTACATGGCCGCACCCGTGCCGACCTGTACACCGGCGAAGCCGAGTACGACACCATCGCCGCGATCAAGCAGGCGGTGTCGATGCCGGTCTTTGCCAACGGCGATATCGATTCACCAGAAAAGGCCCGGTACGTGCTCGACGCGACCGGTGCCGACGGCCTGTTGGTGGGCCGGGCTGCCCAGGGGCGGCCATGGATTTTTCGCGAGATCGACCATTTCCTGCGCACCGGCGAGAAGCTCCCGGCGCTGGACCTGATCGAGGTGGAACGCATCCTGCTAGAGCATCTTGCTGCACTGCACGCCTTCTATGGAGACGTGATGGGCGTACGCATCGCTCGAAAGCATGTGGGCTGGTATCTCGCAACCTTGCCGGGCGCCAGGGAGTTTCGCGCCCACTTCAATCGTTTGGAAGATACGGAAGCACAATGCGCCAACGTCCAGGGATTCTTTGCCGGACGTTTCAAGAGCCTGACAGGGGACGCAAAAGGGGTGGCCGCATGACGATGATGACCGAGACTTTAGTGAGTGGAACTGCACCCGTGAGCGACAACGTGAATTTGAAACAGCACCTCAATACGCCAAGCGAAGAAGGCCAGACCCTTCGCGGGAGTGTCGAGAAGGCGCTGCACAATTATTTCGCCCACCTAGAGGGCGCTGCCGTCACGGACGTGTACAACCTGGTGCTCTCCGAAGTCGAGGCTCCCCTGCTCGAGTGCGTGATGAACTACGTCAAGGGCAACCAGACCAAGGCCAGCGAGATGCTCGGACTGAACCGGGGCACGCTGCGCAAGAAACTCAAGCAGTACGATTTGCTGTAAGCATTCAATCAAACCAGAAAGGCGCCCGCGTAACACCGGTCGCCTTTTTTGCTGACTTCCTTTGCTTTTGATGGAAATTGAGATGACCGACCAGACTACCCGCCTGCCGATCCGCCGCGCCTTGATCAGCGTTTCCGACAAGACCGGGATCCTCGAATTCGCCAAGGAGCTTGAAGCCCTGGGTGTCGAGATCCTCTCCACCGGCGGAACGTTCAAGCTGCTGCGGGACAACGGCGTTGCCGCAGTGGAAGTCGCGGATTACACCGGCTTCGCCGAAATGATGGACGGTCGGGTAAAAACCCTGCACCCGAAAATCCACGGCGGGATCCTCGGTCGTCGCGGTATCGACGACGCCATCATGAACGAGCACGGCATCAAGCCGATCGACCTGGTAGCGGTCAACCTGTACCCGTTCGAAGCCACCATCAACAAGCCTGGCTGCGACCTGCCGACCGCCATCGAGAACATCGACATCGGCGGCCCGACCATGGTTCGTTCGGCAGCCAAGAACCACAAGGACGTGGCCATCGTGGTCAACGCCAGCGACTACGCCAGCGTCCTGGAAAACCTCAAGGCCGGCGGCCTGACCTACGCCCAGCGTTTCGACCTGATGCTCAAGGCCTTCGAACACACTGCCGCCTACGACGGCATGATCGCCAACTACATGGGCACCGTGAACCAGGCTGCCGAGACCCTCAGCACAGAAGGTCGCAGCGAATTCCCGCGCACCTTCAACAGCCAGTTCATCAAGGCCCAGGAAATGCGCTACGGCGAGAACCCGCACCAGAGCGCGGCGTTCTACGTGGAAGCCAAGCCTGCCGAAGTCGGCATCGCCACCGCGACCCAGCTGCAAGGCAAGGAACTGTCGTACAACAACGTGGCCGACACCGATGCCGCGCTGGAATGCGTGAAGAGCTTCGTCAAGCCGGCCTGCGTGATCGTCAAGCACGCCAACCCGTGCGGCGTGGCCGTTAGCCCGGACGCCGAAGGCGGCATCCGCAAGGCCTACGACCTGGCCTACGCCACTGACACCGAATCCGCGTTCGGCGGCATCATTGCCTTCAACCGCGAACTGGACGCCGAGACCGCCAAGGCCATCGTCGAGCGTCAGTTCGTCGAAGTGATCATTGCCCCGTCGGTCAGCGAAGAAGCCCGCGCCATTGTCGCGGCCAAGGCCAACGTACGCCTGCTGGCTTGCGGCGAGTGGTCGGCGGATCGCGCCGCTGCCTGGGATTACAAGCGCGTCAACGGTGGCCTGCTGGTGCAGAGCCGCGATATCGGCATGATCGGCGCCGATGACCTGAAGGTCGTGACCAAGCGCGCACCGACCGAGCAGGAAATCAACGACCTGATCTTCGCCTGGAAAGTCGCCAAGTACGTGAAGTCCAACGCCATCGTCTACGCCAAGAACCGTCAGACCATCGGTGTCGGCGCGGGCCAGATGAGCCGCGTGAACTCCGCGCGTATCGCCGCGATCAAGGCCGAGCATGCTGGCTTGCAGGTAGCCGGCTCGGTGATGGCATCCGACGCTTTCTTCCCGTTCCGCGACGGTCTGGACAATGCGGCCAAGGTTGGCATCACCGCGGTGATCCAGCCAGGCGGCTCGATGCGTGATGCTGAAGTGATTGCTGCGGCGGATGAAGCCGGCATCGCCATGGTCTTTACTGGCATGCGCCACTTCCGTCACTGATTTCTTTGCTTGATCGTACCCACGCTCTGCGTGGGCACGCAGCCCGGGACGCTCCGCGTCCCTCGGACGCGGAGCGTCCGCTGAGGCATTCCCGCGCAGAGCGTGGGAACGATCAGTCCCCACAGAATTAGCGTCATCCGAGGTTTTTGAAATGAATGTCTTGATCATTGGCAGCGGTGGCCGTGAACACGCCCTGGCCTGGAAAGTAGCCCAGGATCCACGCGTGCAGAAAGTGTTCGTGGCACCGGGCAACGCCGGCACCGCCATCGAAGCCAAGTGCGAGAACGTCGCCATCGACGTGCTGGCCCTTGAGCAGCTCGCAGACTTTGCCGAGAAAAACGTTTCCCTGACCATTGTTGGCCCGGAAGTGCCGCTGGTCGCCGGCGTGGTCGACCTGTTCCGCTCCCGTGGCCTGGACTGCTTCGGTCCGACCGCCGGCGCCGCTCAGCTTGAAGGTTCGAAAGCCTTCACCAAGGACTTCCTGGCTCGCCACAAGATCCCGACCGCCGACTACCAGAACTTCACCGAGATCGAGCCAGCCCTGGCTTATCTGCGTGAAAAAGGCGCACCGATCGTGATCAAGGCCGACGGCCTGGCTGCCGGTAAAGGCGTGATCGTTGCCATGACCCTGGCCGAAGCCGAGGACGCGGTGCGCGACATGCTCGCCGGCAATGCGTTCGGCGATGCCGGTTCGCGCGTGGTTATCGAAGAGTTCCTCGATGGCGAAGAAGCCAGCTTCATCGTCATGGTCGACGGCAAGAACGTCTTGCCAATGGCCACCAGCCAGGACCACAAGCGCGTCGGCGACGGCGACACTGGCCCGAACACAGGCGGCATGGGTGCCTACTCCCCTGCCCCGGTGGTGACCAGCGAAGTACACCAACGCGTCATGGACCTGGTGATCTGGCCGACCGTGCGCGGCATGGCCGAGGAAGGCAATGTCTACACGGGCTTCCTGTATGCCGGCCTGATGATCGACAAGGCTGGCAATCCAAAAGTCATCGAATTCAACTGCCGTTTCGGTGACCCGGAGACCCAGCCCGTGATGCTGCGCTTGCAGTCGAGCCTGGTACTGCTGGTCGAAGCAGCCCTGGCGCAGGCGCTGGACAAGGTCGAAGCGCAATGGGATCCACGTCCGAGCGTCGGTATCGTCCTGGCGGCAGGCGGCTATCCTGGTGACTACACCAAGGGTGTGGCCATCACTGGCCTGGATGCAGCCGCGGCACTGGAAGGCAAAGTCTTCCACGCAGGTACCGCGCTCAAGGACGGTCAAGTCGTGACCGCCGGTGGCCGGGTGCTCTGCGCCACGGCCATGGGTGCCAGCGTCGATGCCGCCCAACAGCAGGCTTACAAACTGGCGGCAAAGATCGATTGGCAAGGCTGTTTCTATCGCAAGGACATTGGCTACCGCGCCATTGCCCGCGAGCGTGGCGAACAGGAATAAGCAACATTGCGACAGGCAGGGGCTTGCAGCCCTTGCCTGGCTATTGCGGCGCCGCGCATAGTTATATTCTGGCATTAACCTACGAAGGGATTTCGCCGTGCGCTGGCTCAGGATTGCCATAACTCTAACCGTCACAGTGCTGACCTTGCTCTGCATGCTCCCGGCCCAGGCCGCACAAGGCAGTGGCTGGGCTGTATTGCTCGACGAACAGGGTGACCTGCAGCTGAGCGACATCCGCTCCGCTCGCTACACCAATCAATTCAGCCCGATCGAACTCGACCACCTCACGGCGGCCGAGCCCGACGGCGCGCTATGGCTGCGTTTCCGGCTTGCGCCGGGCAGGCATGAGCAACTGCTGCGGGTGTTCGCACCCGATCTGGTGCACTTCAACCTGTATGTGCTGGACGGCGACAAGCTGATCGAGCAGTCCCATACCGGCAATGAGCAACCCCTGGCAGACCGACCATTGCCCAGCAGCGACTTCATGCTCCCGCTGCCGCAAAGCGACAAGACCCTGGACGTCTACCTGCGACTGGTTTCCGAACACCAGTTGAGGCCCTACATCACCTTGCAATCGGCGGTCGTCACCGCAGCCAATCAGAACCAGACGCTGATCTATGGACTGCTGTTGGGCTGCATTGCCATGCTGATCCTGCACAACCTCATCCGCTACGCCTATACCCGTTCGACCAGCAGTGTCTGGCTAGCGGTGTGCGAAGCCTTGCTGATGCTCAGCCTGGTGTTGTTGTTGAACCTGGCGGGGCCCTGGATCCCGGACTGGCAGGCCGTGCAAACGCCTGGCGCCTACCTGGCCTTATTGCTGACGGCCCCCAGCGGCCTGATGTTTACCTATCGTTTCTTCAAGCCCCTCGGACCGCATCCGCTGAACAAGCTGATCGTGGGCGACATCCTGTTCATCATGATCTGCAGCCTGCTGCTGTTGTTCGTCAACACGCTGCCGCTGAATATCATCACCTATGCGCTGGTTGCCCTGGCCGGCCTGAGCATGTTGTTCGTCAGCTGCTATCACTGGCAAAAAGGTTATCGCCCGGCACGGCTATTCGTGGCGGCCATGGTGGTGTTCAACCTGGGCACCCTGATCATCCTGCCCGCCTTGCTGGGACTGACCCTGATCGAACCCCATGACCTGATCACCACCCTGCTGGCGTTCATCTGCATCAGTGGCCTGTTGATGAGCATTGCCCTGAGCGAACGCCAGCGCAGCATCACCGAAGCTCGTTTCAGCATCAGTCGCGACCTGGCGGCCAGCAACGCCGAGATCAATGCCAAGGCCGAGTTCCTGGCGAAGATCAGCCATGAGATCCGCACCCCGATGAACGGCGTACTGGGCATGACCGAGTTGCTGCTGGGCACGCCACTGTCGGTCAAGCAGCGAGACTATGTGCAGACCATCCACAGCGCCGGCAACGAACTGCTGACCTTGATCAACGAAATTCTCGACATTTCCAAACTCGAGTCCGGACAGATCGAACTGGACGATGTGCAATTCGATCTCAACGCTCTGATCGACGACTGCCTGAGCATCTTCCGCGCCAAGGCCGAGCAGCAGAACGTCGAGCTGATCAGCTTCATCCAGCCACAAGTACCGCGCGTCATCAGTGGCGACCCGACGCGCTTGCGCCAGACATTGCTGAGCCTACTGGAAAACGCCCTGAAGAAAACCGACGAAGGCGAGATCCTGATCGTCGTCGCCCTCGACGAACGCAGCAGCCATCCGCGCCTGCGCATCGCCGTGCAAGACAGCGGCGAACCGATGGACGCCGAAGAGCGCGACGCACTGATGCACGCCGAGCTGCACAGCAAGCATTTCCTCTCGACCAACCATTTGGGCGGTAATCTGGGACTGGTGATCGCCCGTCAACTGATTCGCCTGATGCAAGGCGAATTCGGCATCAAGAGTGGTAACAACCAGGGCAGTACCTTGTGGCTGACCTTGCCGCTGGATCCTGACCGCCTGGAGCACCCGACATCGGACCTCGATGGCCCGCTGCAGGGCGCACGGGTGCTGGTGGTGGATGACAACGACACCTGTCGCAAGGTGCTGGTGCAGCAGTGCAGCGCCTGGGGCCTGAACGTGAGCGCCGTGCCCTCGGGCAAGGAGGCGTTGGCGCTGTTGCGCACCAAGGCACACCTGCGTGATTACTTCGATGTGGTCCTGCTGGACCAGAACATGCCCGGCATGACCGGCATGCAACTGGCGGCCAAGATCAAGGAAGACCCGAGCCTGAACCACGACATCCTGCTGATCATGCTGACAGGCATCAGCAATGCGCCGAGCAAGATCATCGCGCGCAACTCGGGGATCAAGCGCATCCTTGCCAAACCGGTGGCCGGCTATACCCTCAAGACCACCCTGGCCGACGAACTGACCCAGCGCAACAAAGGGCTCGCGGCTCCGCAGCATCTGCCTTCAGGCCCGCCTCCGCCGATCAAGGTTCCCAGCGATTTCCGCATTCTGGTCGCCGAAGACAACAGCATTTCGACCAAGGTCATCCGCGGCATGCTGGGCAAGCTCAATCTGCAACCGGACACCGCCAGCAATGGCGAAGAAGCCTTGGTGGCAATGAAAGCGCAACGTTACGACCTGGTGCTGATGGACTGCGAAATGCCGATCCTCGACGGTTTTTCGGCGACCCAGCAATTGCGCGCCTGGGAAGTCGGCAACCAGCGGACCCGCACCCCGGTGGTGGCGTTGACCGCGCACATCCTCGCCGAGCATAAGGAACGTGCACGCCAAGCCGGCATGGATGGGCACATGGCAAAACCGGTCGAGCTCTCGCAGTTGCGCGAGTTGATCGAACACTGGGTTGCCCAGCGCGATCAAAACCGCACGACGACGCCAACGTCCTGAGCCGACAGACTCCACGGCGCCTGTTAGACTCCCCACGACTTCCCTCGCCAGTGAGCTTGACCCATGCTCCACGTGTTGTTCAGCGTTTACCTGAAGATGCTGGTGCTCTACAGCCCGTTCTTCGTGTTGTCCTGCTTCATCAGCCTGACCCGCGGTTATTCGCGTAGGGAACAACGCCGACTGGCCTGGAAAGTGGCCATCGCCACGCTGGTCTCCAGCGTCTTGCTGTACCTGTTCGGGCGGGTGATTTTCAGCGTGTTCGGCATCACCGTCGATGCCTTCCGCATCGGCGCCGGCAGCGTGCTGTTCATCTCGGCGCTGGGCATGGCCCAAGGCAAGTCGGCGGTGCAGACCGACAACGTGCAACAGGACGTGACCATTGTCCCCCTGACCATCCCGCTGACCGTCGGCCCGGGCACCATTGGTGCCTTGCTGGTGATGGGCGTGAGTCAGCCACACTGGGACGACAAACTCACGGCCATCGTCAGTATTGCCCTGGCCAGCTTCACCGTGGGGGTCGTGCTGTACCTGTCCAACCGTATCGAACGCATTCTCGGAGACCAAGGCTTGCAGATTGTCAGCCGATTGATGGGGTTGTTCGTGTGTGCGTTGGCGGCGCAAATTATCTTCACGGGTGTGAAGGGGTATCTGGTGCCGTAATGGCACCAATATTTAACTTGCTCCTCCGCGTCTCAGTAGTGCTCAGGCTTTGCCGAACTCGTAAGTGAGTGCCCTTTGACGATGCTCGCTCAATATTTTTTCAATCTTTGGCTCAACCGCCAAGTAGTCCTCTTCATCCATGTGCATGGTGGCAGCACCGTTATAGATCTCGATGCTAGAAGTGCTCCAGTCAACAAACAGCACTTTGGTGGGTTGAGCGTGGGCAAAGTATTGTACAGCTGCGATTGCCATGGTGATGTCATCGTCCTTGCCCTGCATGGAACTCGACATGCAAAAGTTGCCACCATCTGCTTTTTTGGAGTTATCCTCAAACAGCTTCAACGCTTCGGGTTCATTTTTTAGCGCTTCCATCGTCGCATCGGCCACACTGGAAAGTACTTTTGCCGCTGCCGCACCGTTACTAACGGCAGTACCGATCGCCGTATGAATAATACCGAGAGCAACATTGTCCATGCTCAGCTTTTGCGAGGTTGCCTTGTAGCGATTGTAAGGCTCATTGAATGCAAACCATCCCGCTATTTTCATGATCCTCATGAATTCGGCGTAGCGCTTCTGTTTATCCCTGGATGACGGATATTTAAGTAGCGCGAAAAGGTCGGCATACATATAGGTATTTTTTACAATACGCTTGCTTCGTTTGGACATGCTTTCATGAAACCCGGCAATGCCCGCCCCCATGATGGCTGCATTCAGCTCATCCTTATCGACGGGTAGCTGAGCAGAGGAAAATCCTGCAATCCGGCGAGATGCCAAATGCTGAGTAATAAACTTGTTGCTCTCTTCAATAATAGCAACGCGCTCGACAGCAGATATTTTATGATCATTCAATCCAGTCATTTATTGATTCCTTTCAATAGGGTTAACGCCACCTTGGCGTAACAAGAACCTAACGCCTGCACTTATGCGAATCAAGTATCAAGAGATTCAATTGATTTCAGAAAAACCGGATTGTTTAACCAACCTCATACAAAAGCGGCCCATCAGGGCCGCCAGAAAAACTATTCTGGTTTGCTGCCGTACCAGCGAGGCGTGTACACCCATTGTCCGCCATCGGAACGCGGGAACACACAGGTTGTGGATGAACCGATCAATACCATGGTGCGCATATCCACTTGATCCACTGTCAACTGCCTCAGAGTCGTAACCCGCAGTGTCTGCCCGGGGCGGCCGATATCCCGCCCCAGTACCACAGGTGTCTCAGGCACCCGATGTCGGGCAACAATGTCCAGCGCCTGTCCCAGTTGCCACGGGCGCGAACGCGAAATCGGGTTATAGAACGCCAGCGCCAGGTCAGCTTGCGCCGCCAGATCCAGGCGCTTCTCGATGATCGACCAGGGCTTGAGGTTGTCGGAAAGCGAAAGCACACAGAAGTCATGGCCCAACGGCGCTCCGGCCTGGGCGGCAGTCGCCAGAGAAGCGGAGACACCCGGCAATATTTCGAGATCGACACTGTGCCACGCGGGATCAGTGGACTCGTGAAGTGCTTCCAGCACAGCTGCGGCCATGGCAAAAACACCCGGATCGCCAGACGACACCACGACCACCGAACGTCCTTGAGCAGCCAGTTGGAAGGCGTGACGGGCGCGCTGCATTTCTTCGCGATTGTCGGTGCAATGCATGACTTGATCCGCGCGAAATGGCCCGGCCATGCGCACATAGGTTTCATAGCCCAGCACATCATTGGCACGCGCCAGTTCCGCCTTCACCGCCGGCACCATCAACTCGCAAGCCCCCGGCCCCAGACCAATAACCGCCAGGCGCCCGCGAGGTCGGCCAATCTGCAACGGGTCCAGAGGCTCCTCGGCGACTGCAATCGCAATGGCGTCGTTACCAAAAAGGCAGACAGGATGAGCAATCACGCCGCGAACCAACTCTCCGACATCAGCAACCGCATCGGCAAAGCGTAATGGCACGCCCAGCTCAAGCGATGTTTCACGCAACGTCACGTTGGCCATGTCAGTGTCGACGGCCAAAAGACACGCCACAGACTGCACGGCGATTCCGGCCTGATGCAACGCCTGGCGAATGGCTCCTGACAAATCGTCCGTGCCGGCCGCCACCGCAATCAGCACATTGCGTGGATAGATCAACAGTTCATCGGCACAAGCCATTCGCTCGGCATGACCTACATGAACGGTCAGCCGCGCCTCCTTGTCTTGTGGCAACTGCGCTTGCGCCAACCACGGCGCAGAACCTTCGATGCGTACCGTTTCTCCCGCCAGCAAATCGGAAACGAAGCGCTTGCCCAGCTCAAGATCGCCCAAGGTATAGCCAGCCGGTGGATTGAGCAGGCAGGTGCCGAAACGCAGCTCACCACTGGTGGTGATGGCGGGCGCCACGTCGAGATGAGCCGCAATCTCTCGTGCCAGGACGTTCACGCCACCCAGACCACCGAGCAGCGGCACCACAGCGCTGCCGTCTTCGGCGACAGCAAGCACTGGCGGCTCAGCGCCCTTTTCAAGCAGCAATGGCGCAAGCGTGCGGATCACGATCCCGGCCGCGCATAGCGCAATGATCGGCGTATCTTGCAGATAGAGTTCGCGCAACGTTGCACCGAACTCGCGATAGAGGCGATCCGCGCCTTCAACCCGCTCGGCCAAGCCATGGATCAGCGCATCCGGGTAGATCTGTTGAATTTTTCGCGCGGTCGCGAGGCTGCCATTGCCGAGAATGACAATTGCCGGAATTGGACGGAGCATCAGCCTTGCCACCTTTCGCCGGGAACGATGATCAGCGAGAAGTACGGTGAGGACATCGGTTCGACTTCATCCAGGGGCACGATTTTCTGATTGGCCATGGTCGCGCGTTCGACGTACAGGGCGCGCTCGCCCAAACCGAGTTCTTCCAGAACCTGGCGAACTTTGGGGAAGTTGCGGCCCAGCTTCATGATAACCGCCGCGTCGGCATCAGCCAGACGGCGCTTGAGTTCGTCGTGCGGCAGCACACCGGACAGCACCGACAAACTCTGATTGCGATACACCAGCGGCGCTCCCAGCACCGACGCACCGCCGAGCATCGAGCAGACACCTGGCACTACTTCGGCGTCATAACGCTCGGCCAGACGATCATGCAGGTACATGTAGGAACCGTAGAAGAACGGATCGCCTTCACAGATCACCGCCACATCACGGCCGGCGTCCAGATGTGCAGCCAGTTGTTCGCCAGCCGCATCGTAGAAATCGCTGATCACTTGCTCATAGGACAGAGGCGCCGGCAGTGCCTCGGTAGTCACCGGGTAAACCAGCGGCAGCAGGGTTTGTGCGTCCTGCAAATGGGCCTCGATGATACCAAAAGCGTTGCCCTTTTTGCCCTTGGCGACGAAGTACGCCACCACCGGCGATTCGCGCAGCAGGCGTAAGGCTTTGACGGTAATAAGCTCAGGATCACCAGGGCCGACGCCGAGGCCAATCAAACGTCCAGGTTTCTGCATCATTCGATCTCCGTGGCGAGGGCATTAACGGCAGCGGCGGCCATGGCGCTACCGCCCAACCGGCCTTGCATGATGACGAAGGGCACGCCGCGACTGTCCGCTGCGAGCATTGCCTTGGACTCGGCCGCACCGACGAAGCCCACCGGAAAGCCAAGGATCAGTGCCGGTTTCGGTGCTCCGGCGTCAAGCATCTCCAGCAAATAGAACAGCGCCGTCGGTGCATTACCGATGACCACTACGCTGCCCTCCAGGTGCGGGCGCCACAACTCCAGTGCGGCGGCGGATCGGGTGTTGCCCAGTTCACGCGCAAGGTCCGGAACGCTTTCATCACGCAGGGTGCATATGACCGGGTTGTTCGCCGGCAGCCGCGCCCGGGTCACGCCCTCGGACACCATACGTGCATCACACAGAATCGGCGCACCACGGGCCAGGGCATCGCGTCCGGCCTTGCCCGCGCCTTCGGAAAACTGCAAACCATCGATGGCCTCGACCATGCCACAGGCATGAATGACACGAACCGCGAGTTTTTCCAGGTCCGCCGGGATTCGGTCGAGATTGGCCTCGGCGCGAATGATCGCGAAAGAGTTGCGATAGATCTCCTGACCGTCGCGGATGTAATCAAGCATCAAGGGGGCTCCGTAAGCGGGCGTCAAGCAGGACGCTAACCGCTTCAATAGTAAGGTTGCGTGCGTGCAGCGCGCCGAAACCCGGCTGCCCTGCTTCGCGAAAATAGAGGTCGTATTGACCGGGTGAAACGGCCAGCAGTGTGACCGGTGCGATATGCGCGGCGGCACAGGAACGTGAGCACCCGCTCAAGTGCACGTTGAGCGAATGCCTGTGACGTTGCAGCAGCGCGGCCAGTTGGAGGGCATCGCCCTTGGTATCGGCCAATCCTTTCCCACAGCCGGTCGAACCAGTACAGGCGATCATTCGGGATAACGGCGGTCCGGACTCACATATGAGTCCAAGCCACTGCAATTGCCGGATCACTTCTGCGCTGTCGGCAATGCGTACATTAGGTAGCAGCAGACTTTGCCAAGGGGTGAAACGCAGATGGCCGTCTCCGAACTCACGTGCCAATTGTGCTACGCCGCGCAACATCACAGGATCGAGCCGACCCAATGGCGGCACAGCGCCGACGTAGACGAAATCCGCTTCTATCTGGGGATGAGCGCCAATGTGCAGCGCACTTGCACCCGCCCCTCGCTGCCAATCGACGACGGCCTGCATCGGCACCCGCTCCGCCAGTCGAGCCATGAAATCCTCGACCGGACATTCATTCAGTAGATGACGCATCCGCGTTTGCTCGGGGCGTGCAAGCTCCAGGAACAACTCAAGAACCGCGACCACCAGTGAGTGGCCGTCGTCGAGGGCGACCGAACCGGAGGGCATGTCCGGCGGGCAGCCCGCCAGACCAAAAGCCAACCGTCGTTCGCCGTCCTGCTCAAATGCCGAAAGCCATAAGTCATGGGGATGTTCGAGCATTGCCAGGGCTTCGCCGCCATCGAGTTGCACGGCGAATTTGGCACTGAGGTCATGAAAAGGCTGGTGACTCTGCAGGGTGGAGAGTATCCGGTGCGCCAGTGAACGCGTGTCGAAAAGCATCTGGCGATCAATCCCTGCGCCAGGACTGAGCATCACGTTGCGTACATCATCGCCCCCTGCAGTGCGTGGCCCCAAACCTGCGGCCATCAGACTGTCGATCAATTCGAGTTGCTCACCAGCAATCCCGCGGACCTGCAGATTCGCCCGATTGGTGGCTTCAATCGCCCCGCTGGCAAAAGATTCGGCCGCCTGCGCAACGGCTTCTGCCTGCGAACTACTGATCGAGCCACCGTCCAGTTTGATCCGGCAGATACCGCCATCCAGCGCCTGCACAATACGTAGCAACCCCGGACAGGCCGAGGGGCGTAAGGCACAAGACATCGGGATTTCGTTCAAAGAGGTGACCATCAAGGGTTAATAGTCCTTCGCGGACGGAGGGGCCGTATTATGCCTGCTTTGTTCGATGGCATGAAAATGCCTGCTCTCAGAGTCGACGAATAGCCCCCTTGCTCGGCCATGCCGAATCCTCTACTGGAGCTTGAGCTCGATTTCGGAAAGACTGATCTCCTTGATACGCCTCTCCAAAAATGCCCTTTTATCCTCGAAGACCGTTCGATCCAAAAGAAATCGACAATAATGCTGAATCAATTTTGTCTCTGTTTCCTCCGACTCGAAGAAAAGAAAATCCTCCACTGCGGACCTCGAATAAAGCCTGAAGTTATTGACTGTTAACTTCAGCTGCTGTCGAGCGTTTCGCTCCACTGGAAGTATTTGAAAGTTCCCCCCCTGGCCCTCCAGGGAAAACATTGAAAGCGCGGCATCATCAGCTTGCAAGGCGTTGAAAGCCGACTGAGTAATCTTTATCTGTTGCGGACTCTCATGCGAGACAAGGTGACTTAAATAGGCGTTGGCAACAGCGCCATGGAAGATCGGGTGACGGATTTCAGTAATGACGTCACCAAAGGGAATCCATCCTAAAAACTTCAACGTGGCAGCGAAATGCAAAAACCAGTCATCAAGGTGGGTAGCGAATTGATATTTGCTGTCAGCCGCCCAGCGGGCCAACCGTATACTGAATTTGGCATCGCGTCGTTCATCCCGGGAAAGCCCTCCTACGAAAGTAATAAGTGCATTATCGATTATCGTCGCGCTGCTTGTTTTATCGTCCGGTTTTATCATTAAATTTCATCCTTGATTCCATTAACCGCTATCTATTTTTCCAGGAATAATATTTTTTTCTCCAGGCTTAAAACTAGTCACCTCCATTTAGCCACACAACCGCGCATTATTAACAACAGGTGTCCATGTCCCTTCCGGGCACCTGATTGGATCTGTTGCCGTGCACATCTGCATCACCGGAGGTACAACAAAAACGTCTGGGCCATCACGACAACCAAGCTGAGTTATCATCGCGCTCCTATAGACCGCTTTTGAGCAGAGGAACGGCATGACGCCCTGGCTGACAGTAGTAGGCATCGGTGAAGAGGGTTTCAAAGGCCTGGGAAAAACGGCTCGACATGCCTTGCTCGGTGCGTCTCGAATCGTCGGCGCCCGACGTCAATTGGATCTGCTTCCAGAGTGTATTGGCGGTGAGCGCGTTCTCTGGCCCAGCCCGTTCTCCCTGGAGCCGTTACTAGCCATGCGCGGCACGCCGATGTGTGTCTTGGCGAGCGGCGACCCGATGTTTTTTGGTGTGGGCGCCAGCCTCGCTCGCCTGCTTCCCATTGAGCAGATGCTGGTGTTACCGACGCCCTCCTCATGCTCACTCGCCGCCGCGCGAATGGGCTGGCCGCTGCAGGATCTGATCACCCTGTCGATAGTCGCCCGCCCCATCGCCACACTTAACGCACAGTTATTCAGCGGCGTTCGTTTGCTGGTACTCAGTAACGACGGCCAAAGCCCTGCTGCGGTCGCTGCACTTTTACGCGAACGTGGGTTCGGTCCGAGCCGCCTGAGCGTGCTGGAACATCTGGGCGGCGAAGCCGAACGCCGCATCGACGGCATCGCCAACGACTGGCCCGATCCTGTGATCGCCGACTTGAACCTGATCGCCATCGAATGCATCGCCGAACCCGGTACGCCACGCCTGTCACGCCTGGCCGGCCTGCCCGACTCGGCCTTCAAGCACGACGGCCAGCTGACCAAACGCGACGTGCGCGCCATCACCCTCGCCCGCCTCGCCCCGACCCCGGGGGAACTCTTGTGGGACGTCGGCGCCGGCTCCGGTTCGATCGGTATCGAATGGATGCGTGCCCACCCCAGTTGCCGGGCGCTTGCCATCGAAGCCGATGACGGCCGCCAGCAGTTGATCGAGCACAACCGTGACGCCCTCGGCGTGCCCGGCTTGCAACTGATCCGCGGCAGTGCGCCGCAAGCATTGGCAGGGCTTGAACGTCCGGATGCGATTTTCATCGGGGGCGGGGTCACCCGCGAAGGCGTGCTGGACACTTGCTGGGCAGCGCTCAAACCCGGCGGCCGACTGATTGCCAACGCGGTCACGTTGCAAAGTGAACTGACCCTGATGGCCTGGCGCGACCAATACGGCGGCGAGCTGACGCGTATTCATGTTGCCCAGGCGCAACCGCTGGGTGACTTCGACACCTGGCGCCAGGCACTGCCGATTACCCTGCTGGATGTGATGAAACCTTTCGATGCGTGACGAAACCGCCGAACAACCCGCCCCGCTGCGCAGCGGCCTGACCACGGGCAGCTGCGCCACCGCGACCAGCCTGGCGGCGGCCCGCCTGCTGCTCGGCGGCATGAGCTCGGATGCCGTGCAAATCGTCCTGCCCAAAGGCAAGCAGGTACAGATGCGCCTGGAGTTCTGCCGCCTTACCCAGGACGGTGCAGAGGCCGGGACGATCAAGGATGCCGGGGACGATCCCGATGTGACCCACGGTGCGTTGCTCTATAGCCAGGTGCGTCTGTTGGGCGAGCCAGGTATTCGCTTTTGTGCCGGACGCGGTGTCGGAACGGTCACCCGGCCAGGGCTGGTGCTAGGCGTTGGCGAGCCGGCGATCAATCCGGTACCGCGCCGGATGATCAGTGATCACCTGACGCTGCTCGCCACGGAACTCGGCTACAGCGGCGGTTTCGAGGTCACGGTGAACGTCGAGGACGGCGAGGCCCTGGCGCTGAAAACCATGAATCCGCGCCTGGGCATTCTCGGCGGGCTGTCGATCCTGGGCACCAGCGGCATCGTCCGGCCATTCTCCTGCGCGGCCTACATCGCTTCGATACACCAGGGCATCGACGTCGCCAAAACCAACGGATACCTGCACATCGCCGCCTGTACCGGCAACGCCAGCGAGGACACCATGCGCAGGGTCTACAACCTGCCGGAAATCGCCCTGATCGAAATGGGCGACTTCGTCGGTGCGGTGCTCAAACACCTGCGTAAAGTGCCAGTGGCTAAACTGAGCATTTGCGGCGGCTTCGGCAAGATCAGCAAACTGGCAGCCGGCCACATGGATTTGCACAGTCGGCACTCGAGCATCGATCTGCCGCAACTGGCTGAATGGGCAGCCGCAGTGGGCGCCGATACGGCGTTGCAGCAAGGCATCCGCGAAGCCAACACCAGTCAACAAGCGCTGGCAATGGCCAGCGCCGCGGGAGTCGCCCTCGGCGATGCGGTGTGCCAGCACGCTTTGGATTTTGCCCGCAGCGTGGTACCGGCGCAGGTTCAGGTCGAAGTGTTCGCCATCGATCGCCAAGGCGGGATCGTCGGCCATGCGGGAGCTTCTCAATGAAACGTATTCTGTTGCTGGGCGGCGTGACCGAGGCCCTGGCGATTGCGCGAACCCTGGGACCGCAACACATCTATAGCCTGGCCGGTATCGGTCGGGTGCCGACGGATTTGAACTGCCAGGTTCGTGTGGGTGGCTATGGCGGTGCCGAAGGCCTGGCGCAATTCATCCGCGATGAAAGGATTGATCTGTTGCTGGATGCGACTCATCCCTACGCCGCCCAAATCAGTCAGAACGCCGCGACCGCAGCTCGGTTAAACGGCATCGCCTGCTGGGCGCTGCGCCGTCCGGCGTGGCAACCACAGGCCGGCGATGACTGGCGTGAGGTCCGTGATTGGGCCGAACTGATCCAGGCCCTCAAGCTTTTTCGGCGACCGCTGTTCACCTTGGGCCGCGAGCCTTTGCAACATCTGGACGAGATTCCCCCGGAGCAATTCTGGACCTTGCGTGCGCTGGACGTTTATCCCGGTAATGATCGCTGCGAAGTGATCGGCGCACGTGGACCGTTCATGATCGACGACGAGCGCGAGCTGTTCGAGCGTCGGCAGATCGATGTGCTGATCAGCAAGAACAGTGGCAGTGCGGCGACCGAGCCGAAGCTTGAAGTGGCGCGGGAGCGCGGGGTGCCGGTGCTGGTGTTGAAGCGGCCGGAGTTGCCGATGGTAGCGCGGGAGTTTGAGTCGGTGGCAGAGACATTGGCTGCCCTATCGAAGTCAGGCCATTGCTGAGTCCTACTGAACCCTGCGATTTTGCTGGCAATACTCTCGGACAGATCTGACTTACCCCACCAGGACTCTAATCCTATAGTCCTCTTCCTTCTGATTCTATCAAGCGCCCCCTATTTACAGAGAGCACGGAAATTTTGGTGATTGTGAATCCGTGGGCGCTGCTGTTCATGAAATGCGCGTTCATTACGGTCCTGGCTACAGGCTGTACTTCACTCGCAAAGATGAAGTGATCTACTTGCTGTTGATCGGTGGCGACAAATCGACTCAAAAAAGAGATATCAAGCGTGCTGTTCAAATGGCACAAAACATCGGTAATGAGGAGTAAGTCATGGCCGAACGATTCACCCGTTTTGACGCCGCCGAGTTTCTCAAAACGCCGGAAGAAATGGCGGCTTATCGGACGCCTGCTTCGAAGAGGATGCTGGCGACGATGTGCTGATACGCGCAGCGCTGAACGACATAGCCCGTGCGAAGGTATGACACAAATTGCCCGCGATGCTGGCCTGGGACGCGAGAGTCTCTACAAAGCGCTGAGCAGTAGTGGCAATCCGGAATTCGCGACTATCATGAAGGTTATGAAAGCCTTGGGCCTGCGTTTGCATGCCATTGCTATCTGATTGCGCTGCGACACCACACCGCACGCAGTCTTTTTACTTATCGGCCCTGATCAGGCTAAATAGCCAGCGCCTGATCGCCCACCCAACGGATTTGTCCCATGTCCCGACAACGGCTCGCAATTGCCTGGATAGCCTGCTTCGCAGTGCTGTTCAACATGCTCGCCATGCCGATGTCCGGAGCGATGGCGCAGACGGCACCCGCCGAACAATTGTTGTGGGGTAGTTTTTGCTCGTCCAGCGGCACCAGGATGGTGGCGATTTCCCTGGGCGACATCGAGCAGAAAAAAACGCAAAGCGACGATCACTCCAACATGCAGCATTGCTGGTGCTGCTCTGGCTCTGCGCCACTGGTGGCCTTGCCCGGGCATGAACCGCACCTGTATTTCGCAAGCTTCGAAGCCAATCGAGCCTTACCCCCCGCCTCTCTCAGCACCCCGACACCGCGCCAGCAATGGCCAAGCCTCAACCCCCGTGCTTCCCCTCTGGTGTGATTCCTGCTCGCAATTGACCTGCGTTTCGAATCGCTCTGGAGAACTGCCATGTTGAACAGACTTATCGTTCTGGCCGCGTTGCTGCTGCCTGCCTGCTTTGCCAATGCCCACGAATACAAGATCGGCGCACTGGAAATCGCTCACCCGTGGTCGCAGGAACTGCCGCCCAATGCACCCAACGTCGCCGCGTATTTCGTGATCCACAACTCGGGCAACACAGCTGACCGCCTGCTTAGTGTCGACTCGCCGATCTCGGCTGAAGCGCAGTTGCATGAGCATGTGATGCAAAACGACTTGATGAAAATGCAGCAAGTAGCCAACGTGGCAATCCCCGCCGGCGGCGATGTCACGTTCGCACCGATGGCCTACCACGTCATGCTGCTGGGGTTGAAGGACCGCAGCCTGCTCAGCGATGGCAAGCGCTTCCCGATGACCCTGCATTTCGAGAAGTCCGGAGACGTGACAGTGGAAGTGGCGGTGCAGAAGCAGGCGCCCGAGTCCACGCAAAAGCACGCGCACGCTCAGTAATCCGCTATCGCGACGCCGCCCATGCGCCCGCCAGGCACCAGGTCACCCACCCCCCGTCGTCAGCCATTGGGCCTGACACGCGGCAGCTGGATCAGCCTGTTCGCCATGCTGATGATCTTTATCGGTCCACTGATTTCTCAGTCGATGCCGATGGATCAGCACGCTTCAACGTCCATGAACATGTCGATGGACATGAGCATGGACATGTCGGCGATGGAGCACGCGGATCACGGCGCGCAACCGGCTGCCGAGCATTGCCCGCCAGCATCCGGGCACCATGCAATCTGGGAAAAATGCGGTTATTGCAGCCTGCTGTTCAACTGCCCGGCACTCACGGGTGGCGGTTCATTCACAGCATTCGACACCCCGCCCGCCAGCACTTTCACCGCACCCTCCCCTCGCTTGGGCCATGCCCGGCAAACCTTCTTCCCCGGCGCCCGCACCCGCGCCCCGCCCGTCGTCACGTAAACACTCACCGCTGATTTCACACGGTTGAGCAGGCAGCTTAAGGCTGTCGGCCGTGTCGTTTACGACTGTTCGATGGAAATTGTCATGTCCAGGTTTTCTGCTGCCCCCTGCTTGAGCGCTGCCCAAGCCCCCCTAGCCCTGAACGAATCCGGCATTCGTTTCAGGCACGCCACCGCCATCCTGTGCGGTGCCTTGCTGGCGCCCTCCGCGCTGGCCGATGAACACGCAGGCCATAACGAAGAATTGAGCCCGACAGTGATCACCGCCATTGCCCCGAGCTCGCCACTGACCATCGTCACCGACCCCAGGGACCCGCGCCAACCTGTGCCGGCCAGCGACGGTTCGGATTATCTGAAAACCATTCCGGGGTTCGCCCAAGTGCGCAATGGCGGCACCAACGGCGACCCGGTGCTGCGTGGCATGTTCGGTTCGCGCCTGAACATCCTCACCAACGGCGGCATGATGCTCGGTGCCTGTCCTGGCCGGATGGACGCACCGACTTCATACATCTCTGCGCAGACGTACGACAAACTGACCGTCATCAAGGGTCCGCAGACCGTGCTCTGGGGGCCGGGGGCCTCGGCCGGCACCATCCTCTTCGACCGCGAACCGCAGAGCTTCGGCGAGTTCGGCACGCGCGTAAACGCCAGTGTGCTGGCCGGCTCCAACGGCCGTTTCGACAAAGTGGTGGACGCGGCGGCTGGCGGCCCATTGGGCTACGTGCGAGTGATCGGCAACACCGCCCAGGCCGATGACTACAAGGATGGCAACAACGACACCGTGGCATCGCGTTATGACAAATGGAACGGCGACGTCGCGCTCGGCTGGACCCCGGACGAAGATACCCTGCTGGAGCTGACCGCTGGCAAGGGTGACGGTGAGGCGCGCTACGCAGGACGCAGCATGGACGGTTCGCAGTTCAAGCGCGAGAGCCTCGGCCTGCGCTTCGAGAAGTCCAACATCAGCGACGTGCTGGAAACGCTCGAGGCGCAGGTCTACTACAACTACGCCGACCATGTCATGGACAACTACACGCTGCGCACGCCGTCCGGCACCGGGATGATGGCCGGCCCCATGGCGTCCAACGTCGACCGTCGCACACTCGGCGCGCGGGTCAAGGCCACCTGGCGCTGGGCCGACGTGCAGTTGATCGGCGGCATCGACGCGCAGACCAACGAACACCGCCAGCGCAGCGCCATGGGCATCGACACCTATAAGGACCTGCCGTACACCAAGGACGCCGACTTCCACAACTACGGGGCATTCGGCGAATTGACCTGGTACGCCGCCGAGCGCGATCGACTTATCAGCGGCGCACGCCTGGACCGTGCTTCGGCCAAGGATTACCGGCAAACCATCGGTTCGGGAATGATGACCCGACCCAACCCAACCGCAGACGACACCCGCGCCGACACGCTGCCCAGCGGTTTCATCCGCTACGAACACGACCTGGCCAATAGCCCGACCACGCTGTATGCGGGGCTCGGTCACACCCAGCGTTTCCCGGATTACTGGGAACTGTTTTCGGCCAATTCCGGCCCCGCGGGATCAGTGAACGCCTTCGACTCGATCAAGCCGGAGAAAACCACCCAGCTCGACGTCGGCCTGCAATACAAGACCGAAGAACTTGATGCCTGGGCCTCGGCTTACCTCGGCCAGGTGCGCGATTACATCCTGTTCAACTACACGCCAGCGATGATGGGCATGACCTCGCAAGCCGAAAACATCGACGCGCGAATCATGGGTGGCGAACTGGGCGCCGCTTACAAACTCACCAAGCAATGGAAAGCCGACGCCACCCTGGCCTACGCCTGGGGCAAGAACAGCAGTGATGGCAGCGCATTGCCGCAAATGCCACCGCTGGATGCCCGCCTCGGCCTGACCTACAGCGAAGACAACTGGAGCGCCGGCGCACTGTGGAGAGTGGTTGCCGCACAAAACCGTATCGACCAGAACAAAGGCAACGTGGTCGGCAAGGACTTCGACAAGACCCCGGGTTTTGGCGTGTTCTCGCTCAACGGTGCCTATCGGATCAACCCGCACTGGACGGTCAGCAGCGGCATCGACAACCTGTTCGGCAAAGCCTATGCCGAGCACTTGAACCTGGCCGGCAACGCCGGCTTCGGTTACCCGGCCAATGACCCGCAAGCCATCAAGGAACCGGGGCGTACGCTCTGGACCAAGGTGGATATGAGCTTCTAAGAGCACCGCGGCAAGCCCGCTCCACTGTAGGGGCGAGCCTGCTCGCGATCGGTTGCGCAGCAACCGCCAACACACAACCAAAAGATCCAAGCCAAGCGGAGCACACGTGATGAAACAGCCCAAAGTGAATTTCTACAACCTGGCCTGGCGCTGGCATTTCTATGCCGGACTGTTCGTTGCGCCATTCATGGTGATGCTGGCCCTGACCGGCACGATTTATCTGTTCAAACCGCAACTCGACTCGCTGATGTACAGCAGTCTGCTCAACGTCCCGGCCGGTCACCACACGGTGCCGGCCGATGACCTGCTCGACCGGGTGAAAAGCGCCTATCCACAAGCAACCATCAAACAGTACCTGCCGCCGATCAACGCCGAGCGCAGTGCCCAGTATGTCGTGCTCAACGGCGGTACCGAGCTGAATGTGTTCGTCGACCCTTACCACGGCGACATCCTTGGCGAGCAAGACGCCAAGAAGAACCTGCAAGCGGTCGCGCGCGCGATTCACGGCGAGCTGATGATCGGCACCGTCGGTGACCGACTGGTGGAACTGGCTGCTGGCTGGGGGGTGGTGCTGGTGGTATCCGGGGTGTTCCTGTGGTGGCCGCGCGGTCAGGCGGCGGGCATTCTCTGGCCGCGCCTGAGCAGTCGAGGCCGGGTGTTGTGGCGCGACCTGCACGCCGTCATCGGCTTCTGGGGTGCCTCGTTGTTGCTGGTGATGCTGCTCAGCGGCATGACCTGGACCGGGTTCTGGGGCAAGCAGTACGCTGCCGTCTGGAACGTGTTTCCGGCGGCGATGTGGGACAACGTGCCCCAATCCGATGTCGAAGCGCGCAGCCTCAACAGTGCGACTCGCCAGACCGTGCCGTGGGCCATGGAAAATACGCCGATGCCGATGTCCGGCGGCCACGCCGAACACATGGCCCACGGTGGTGCGCCAGCCGGTCCGGCTGCACCCACCATCAGCCTGCAGGACGTGCAGGACATCGCCGTGCAACGCAAGGTCGAGCCAGGCTACAGCATCACCTTCCCGAGCACGGCCACCGGTGTGTTCACCATCGCCGTGTTCGCCGATGACCCACGCAACGACGCCACCCTGCATGTCGATCAATACACCGGCAACGTCCTCGCCGACGTACGTTACGAGCACTACGGCGCCGTCGCCCGCGCCACGGAAATCGGCGTGATGCTGCACGAAGGCAAGATGTTCGGCACGCTCAACCAGATCATCGTCCTGCTCATCTGCCTGATGATTTTGCTCAGCGCGGTCAGCGGCGTGGTGATCTGGTGGAAACGTCGTCCGCAAGGCAAGTTCGGTGTCCCACCGCTGCGCCACGACCTGCCGAAATGGAAAACCGCGATGGTGATCATGTTCGCCCTGGCGGTAGCCTTCCCGTTGGTGGGTGCGTCACTGGTGGTGGTGTGGGTACTGGACAAGCTGCTGCTGGCTCGCCTCAACCGGCAAGCTGAGCCCGATTCGGCAGCTTGAGCGATACCTGGGCAAGCAGCGAATCGTGCTTGCCCGTCATCCCTCATTACGCCCCAATCTGGCGCACCTCAACGCACCAGTGCGTCCACTGCGTGCCTTGATGGTGCGCAAAATATCCGTGCAACCGCTCTAACACGACATTCCCCTGCCTTTGTACGACCAGGCACAGCCCTTGCTAACGACCCTTCAGTAGTCCGCATCTGCCAACCAAGAAAAATATCCAATGTTCATGGAGATCGCACAATGAAGCGTCGCAGTTTGATCAAGGCTTTCACACTCACGGCAAGCATTGCCGCGATGGGCATGACCTGGACTGTCCAGGCCGCCGAGACCATCAAGGTCGGTATCCTGCATTCGTTGTCCGGCACCATGGCGATCTCCGAGACGTCGCTCAAGGACATGGCACTGATGACCATTGACGAGATCAACGCCAAGGGCGGCGTGAACGGCAAGATGCTCGAAGCGGTAGTAGTGGACCCGGCGTCGAACTGGCCTCTGTTCGCCGAGAAAGGCCGGCAGCTGCTGACCCAGGACAAGGTTGCCGTGGTGTTCGGGTGCTGGACCTCGGTGTCGCGCAAATCGGTACTGCCGGTGTTCGAAGAACTCAATGGCCTGCTGTTCTACCCGGTGCAGTACGAAGGCGAAGAGATGTCGCCGAACGTGTTCTACACCGGCGCTGCGCCGAACCAGCAAGCGATCCCCGCCGTTGAATACCTGATGAGCGAAGAAGGGGGCGGTGCCAAACGCTATTTCCTGCTGGGCACCGACTACGTCTACCCGCGAACCACCAACAAGATCCTGCGTTCGTTCCTGCACTCCAAAGGCGTAGCCGACAAAGACATCGAAGAGGTCTACACCCCCTTCGGTCACAGCGACTACCAGACCATCGTTGCCAACATCAAGAAGTTCTCGACCGGCGGAAAGACGGCGGTCATCTCCACCGTCAACGGCGATTCCAACGTGCCGTTCTACAAAGAACTGGCCAACCAGGGCCTGAAAGCCACCGACGTGCCGGTCGTGGCGTTCTCGGTGGGCGAAGAAGAACTGCGCGGCATCGACACCAAGCCGCTGGTGGGCAACCTCGCGGCCTGGAACTACTTCGAGTCGGTGGAGAACCCGGCGAACAAGAAATTCGTCGCCGACTGGAAAGCCTACGCGAAGAAACACAACCTGCCGGGTGCCGACAAAGCCGTGACCAACGACCCGATGGAAGCGACCTACGTCGGCATCCATATGTGGGCGCAAGCGGCTGAAAAAGCCAAGTCCACCGACGTCGACAAAGTCCGCGAAGCCCTGGGTGGCCAGACCTTCGCCGCACCGTCCGGCTACACCCTGACCATGGACAAGACCAACCACCACCTGCACAAGCCGGTGATGATCGGCGAGATCCAGGCCGACGGTCAGTTCAACGTGGTGTGGCAGACCGAAGGACCGATCCGTGCCCAGCCGTGGAGCCCGTTCATCCCGGGCAACGACAAGAAGCCGGAGTATGCGGTGAAGAGCAACTAAGCCACTGGATGTCGGGCTGATGAGCATTTCCGACCCGACACAACCCCCCTGTGGGAGCGGGCTTGCTCGCGAAAGCGGTATGTCATTCAACCTGGATGCAAGCTGACCCACCGCTTTCGCGAGCAAGCCCGCTCCCACAATTAGTCCGAGCAAGGCGACTTTTTATGCCCATTGCCCTTTACCGTTTATTTCTCGCCGTCGCACTCCTGCTGCCCATGCTGGCCCACGCCGGTGACGCTGAAGACTTCGTCGCCGCCAATCCCGTGCAGCAAGCCAAATTGCTGGAAACCTGGGCCGCGCAGCCCGATCCGGCCCGTATCGAGCTGATCAACGCCCTGCAACAAGGCGAATTGACCATCGACGGCCAGCCGAAAACCTTGCGCCTGAATAACCGCCTGCGGGGTCTGATCGACACCGCATTGGCCAGCCACCAATTGCTTGCCGCCGACGCCAAAATCCGTCTGGACGCCGCACAGCAGTTGCAGAAAAGCGCCAAACCCGCGCAGCTGAAATTCCTTGACCAACAACTGGCGGGAGAACAGGACGAGAGCGTTCACGCCGCCCTCAGCCTGGCCCTGGCCAATCTGCAATTGGTCGACGCCGACCCGGCAGTGCGACTCGCCGCCATCCGCCTGCTCGGCGAAACCGGCGACCCACTGGCCCGCACCCGCCTCGAAAATCTGCTGGCGCCGGGCGTTGAAACCGACGCAAATGTACGCACCGCCGCCGAAACCAGTCTCGCCCAGGTCAAACGTAAATTGCTGGTGGGTGAACTCCTTGGCCAGGCCTTCAGCGGCATGTCCCTGGGCTCGATCCTGTTGCTCGCCGCCCTGGGACTGGCGATCACCTTCGGCCTCCTCGGCGTGATCAACATGGCCCATGGCGAGATGCTGATGCTCGGCGCCTACTCGACCTACGTGGTGCAGCTGATGTTCCAGCGCTTCGCCCCGCAGGCCATCGAGTTCTATCCGCTGATCGCGCTGCCGGTGGCGTTTTTCGTCACCGCCGGGATCGGCATGGCGCTGGAACGCACGGTGATTCGCCACCTCTACGGCCGTCCACTGGAAACCCTGCTCGCCACCTGGGGCATCAGCCTGATGTTGATCCAGTTGGTGCGCCTGGTGTTCGGCGCGCAAAACGTCGAGGTGGCCAACCCGGCGTGGTTGTCGGGCGGGATTCAAGTGCTGCCCAACCTGGTGCTGCCGTACAACCGCATCGTGATCATCGCGTTCGCGCTGTTTGTGGTGGTGCTGACCTGGCTGCTGCTGAACAAGACGCGCCTGGGCCTGAACGTGCGCGCCGTCACTCAGAATCGCAACATGGCGGCCTGCTGTGGCGTGCCCACCGGGCGCGTGGATATGCTCGCCTTCGGCCTCGGCTCGGGCATTGCCGGCCTCGGCGGCGTGGCGCTCAGCCAGATCGGCAACGTCGGCCCGGACCTCGGCCAGAGCTACATCATCGACTCGTTCCTGGTAGTGGTGCTCGGTGGTGTCGGGCAACTGGCCGGTAGCGTGTTTGCCGCATTCGGCCTGGGGATCGCCAACAAGATTCTCGAACCGCAAATCGGTGCCGTGCTCGGCAAGATCCTCATCCTCGCGCTGATCATTTTGTTCATCCAGAAACGTCCGCAAGGCCTCTTCGCACTCAAAGGACGGGTGATCGACTGATGAACCAGCCCCTGCTCGTTACCGCGACACAAAAAGCCGGCCCGAAAGTCACGATTGCCGTTGGCGCGGTGATCCTCGTTTTGCTCCTGGCGTTGCCGCTGCTCTCATTGTTGCCCGCCGACAGTGCGCTGCACGTCTCCGCCTACACCCTGACCCTGGTGGGCAAGATCCTTTGCTACGCCATCGTTGCCCTGGCGCTGGACCTGGTCTGGGGGTATGCCGGCTTGCTATCCCTGGGTCACGGGCTGTTTTTCGCCCTCGGCGGTTATGCCATGGGCATGTACCTGATGCGCCAGGCCTCCGGCGATGGCTTGCCGGCCTTCATGACGTTCCTGTCGTGGAGCGAATTGCCCTGGTACTGGACCGGCACCAGCAGCTTTCTCTGGGCCATGTGTCTTGTCGTATTGGCGCCGGGATTGCTCGCGCTGGTGTTCGGTTTCTTCGCCTTCCGCTCGCGGATCAAGGGCGTGTATTTCTCGATCATGACCCAGGCCCTGACCTTCGCCGGCATGCTCCTGTTTTTCCGCAACGAAACCGGGTTTGGCGGCAATAACGGCTTCACCAACTTCCGCACGATTCTCGGCTTTGGCATTACTGAACCTGGCACCCGTGCAGTACTGTTTTTCGCCACGGTGCTATTGCTGGTGGCGAGCCTGTACATCGGTTGGCGCCTGGCCCAGAGCAAGTTTGGTCGAGTGCTGACCGCATTGCGCGACGCAGAAAACCGCTTGATGTTCTGCGGCTACGACCCGCGCGGATTCAAGCTGTTCGTGTGGGTGTTGAGCGCGGTGTTGTGCGGCCTGGCGGGTGCGTTGTACGTGCCGCAAGTGGGCATCATCAACCCGAGTGAAATGTCGCCGACCAACTCGATTGAAGCAGCGGTATGGGTCGCCCTCGGCGGTCGCGGCACCTTGATTGGTCCATTGCTCGGCGCCGGCGTGGTCAACGGCATGAAGAGCTGGTTCACCGTGGCCTTCCCGGAATACTGGCTGTTCTTCCTCGGCGCGCTGTTCATCGTCGTGACCCTGTACCTGCCCAAGGGCGTGATCGGTTTGCTGAAGAAAAGAGGTGAACAATGAGAGTCACTGCGACCGCTGAATTCATGCTCGAACCGGCGTTTTTTCCCGTGGAGCCGAACAAGGACGCCGGCACCAGCCGCGATGTCATCGGCCTCGGCCAGCGTGCAGGCAAAGGCCTGAACACCCGCCATGGCACCATCCTGACCCTGGAAGACATCAGCGTCAGCTTCGATGGTTTCAAGGCGCTGAACGACTTGAACCTGTACATCGGCGTCGGCGAACTGCGCTGCATCATCGGCCCCAACGGCGCGGGCAAGACCACGCTGATGGACGTGATCACCGGCAAGACCCGCCCCAGCCACGGCAAGGCCTGGTTCGGCGAAACCCTGGACCTGACGCAGATGAGCGAAGTGCAGATTGCCCAGGCCGGCATTGGCCGCAAATTCCAGAAACCGACCGTGTTCGAAGCCCTGAGTGTGTTCGAGAACCTGGAGCTGGCGCAGAAAACCGACAAGTCGGTGTGGGCCAGTCTGCGGGCGCGCTTGAGTGGCGAACAGAAAGACCGGATCGCCGAGGTGCTCGACACCATTCGCCTGACCGCTTCGGTCAATCGTCCCGCTGGCTTGCTGTCCCACGGCCAGAAGCAGTTCCTGGAAATCGGCATGCTGTTGATGCAAGACCCGCAACTGCTGCTGCTCGACGAACCGGTGGCCGGCATGACCGACGCCGAAACCGAATTCACCGCCGAACTGTTCAAGACCCTGGCCGGCAAGCACTCGCTGATGGTGGTGGAGCACGACATGGGCTTCGTCGGCTCGATCGCCGACCACGTCACCGTGTTGCACCAGGGCAGCGTGCTGGCCGAGGGATCGCTGGAGCAGGTGCAGGACAACGAACGGGTGATCGACGTGTATCTCGGCCGCTGAGATTTGCGAACACCGAACCTGTAGGAGCTGGCTTGCCAGCGAAGCTTTTGGCGTCATTCAGTACGCCTTCGCTGGCAAGCCAGCTCCTACAGGGATTTGAGGAGAGTTTGAACATGCTGCAAGTTGACAAGCTGCACCAATACTACGGCGGTAGCCACATCCTGCGCGGCCTGACGTTTGACGTGAAGGTCGGCGAAGTCACCTGCCTGCTCGGCCGTAACGGCGTGGGCAAGACCACCCTGCTCAAGTGCCTGATGGGCCTGCTGCCGGCCAAGGAAGGCGCGGTGAATTGGGAGGGCAAACCGATCACCGCGTTCAAGCCGCACCAGCGGGTGCATGCCGGCATCGCCTACGTGCCCCAGGGCCGGGAGATCTTCGGCCGCCTGACCGTGGAGGAAAACCTGCTGATGGGGTTGTCGCGCTTTCCCGGCGGTGAGGCCAAGGAAGTCCCGGCGTTCATCTACGAACTGTTTCCGGTACTGCTGCAGATGAAGCAACGGCGCGGCGGTGACTTGTCCGGCGGCCAACAGCAGCAATTGGCGATTGGCCGGGCGTTGGCCAGCCGCCCACGCCTGTTGATTCTCGACGAGCCCACCGAAGGCATCCAGCCGTCGGTGATCAAGGAAATCGGCGCAGTGATCAAGAAACTTGCGGCGCGCGGTGACATGGCGATTTTGCTGGTGGAGCAGTTCTACGACTTTGCCGCCGAACTGGCCGATCAGTACCTGGTGATGTCCCGCGGCGAGATCGTGCAGCAGGGCCGCGGCGAAAACATGGAAGCCGAAGGTGTCCGCGGCCTGGTTACGATCTAATCTGTGGCGTCCTGACGATAATCAGAAACTATGAATCTACCACTACCTACTGCCCTGTTTACCCCGAGCTGGCATGCCGAGCTGGAGCTGGGCTACGCCCGCTTCGGCGACAGCACACGCCCGGTCCAGCGACGGCACAAAGGCCCGCTGCGGGTGCAGAAGCACCTGTATGCCGAAGGGCCCGAAGTGTGCCAGCACATCATCGTGCATCCGCCGGGCGGGATCGCCGGCGGCGACCGCTTGGACATCAGCGCCAGTGTCGGCCGTGAGGCGTGGGCGCAAATCACCAGCCCCGGCGCGGCCAAGTGGTATCGCGCGGCAGGCCCGGCTTATCAGAAACTTGACCTGAAAGTGGCCCAGGGCGCGACACTGGAATGGCTGCCACAAGAGACGATCATCTTCAGCGATGCCCGGGCCGAACTCAGCACGACCATTGATCTGCAAGGTGATGCGCGGCTGTTTTATTGGGATGTGGTGGCGCTGGGTCGCCCGGCCAGTGGCGAGCGTTTCGATCTCGGCCATTTCCAGGGGCAACTGGATATCCGCCGCGACGGCCAGTTGCTCTGGCACGAACGCCAGCGCATTGTCGGTGGTGATGGCTTGCTCGACTCGCCGATCGGGCTGGATGGGCAACCGGTGTTTGCCACCCTGCTGGTGACCGGGGAAATTGACAGCGATCTGCTGGAGCAATGCCGTTCATTGCCCAACGATGTGCGCGGGGATTTGACCCAGTTGCCGGGGCTTCTGGTTGCTCGTTGCCTGGCCAGCGAAGCGCTGCTGGCGCGAGGCTGGCTGATTGATTTGTGGCGGTTATTGCGCCCTGCACTGCTCGGCCGAGAAGCCCTCCCCCCCAGAATATGGAGCACCTGAACACCGCTCCCCCTGCAGGAGCTGGCTTGCCAGCGAAGGCGTACTCAATGTCGCCAAAAGCTTCGCTGGCAAGCCAGCTCCTACAGGTGATGTATTTACAGATCCGAATTTTTATCTGCCCAGATGGACTCCAACGATGGACCTGACCCCACGCGAAAAAGACAAGCTGCTGATCTTCACCGCCGGCCTCGTCGCCGAACGGCGTTTGGCCCGCGGCGTGAAGCTCAATTATCCGGAGGCCATGGCCTACATTTCCGCGGCGCTGCTCGAAGGTGCCCGTGACGGCCAGACCGTGGCCGAGCTGATGCACTTCGGCACGACCCTGCTCAGCCGCGAACAAGTGATGGAAGGCATCCCGGAAATGATCCCGGAGATCCAGGTGGAAGCCACCTTCCCCGACGGCACCAAGCTGGTCACCGTTCACCAACCCATCGCCTGAGGACGCGCCATGACTTATCACATCCGCGATGCGGTGCATGCCGACCTGCCGGCGATCCGTGACATCTACAACGACGCGGTGCTCAACACCACGGCGATCTGGAACGAACAGGCCGTGGACCTCGGCAACCGCCAGGCCTGGTTCAGCGCCCGGCAATCCCAGGGTTATCCGATCCTGGTGATCGTCGACGGCGAGAACAGCGTGCTGGGCTACGCTTCGTTTGGTGATTGGCGACCGTTCGATGGTTTCCGCCACACCGTCGAGCATTCGGTCTACGTGCGCAGCGACCAGCGCGGCAATGGCCTGGGCCCACGATTGATGGACGTGCTGATCGAGCGCGCCAAAGACTGCAACAAACATGTGATGGTCGCCGCCATCGAAAGCGGCAATGCCGCTTCCATTCGTCTGCATGAACGCGTCGGTTTCGTGACCACCGGCCAGATGCCGCAAGTCGGCACCAAGTTCGGTCGCTGGCTGGACCTGACCTTCATGCAACTGACACTCAATCCTGGCGCCGAACCGCCGCCCGCCAACAAGGAGTAACACCTGATGAACGCCGCCCAACTGCGACGCGTCAACATTGAAAGCTTTGCGCACTATCGTCAGGGTTTGATCGATTTGCTCCTCGACGCCGTCGGCTATGGCGCCAGTGTCGGGTTCATGGCGAATCTGGACGCGACGCAGGCCCGCGCCTATTTCGATGAAGTCCAGGAGAACCTGAACAAGGGCAATGTACTGCTGTGGGTGGTGGTCAAGGACGAGCAGGTCCAGGCCAGTGTACAGCTGACCCTGTGCCAGAAAGCCAATGGCCTGAACCGCGCTGAGGTGCAGAAACTGCTGGTGCGCGAGGACGCCAGGCGCCGCGGCCTGGGCCAACAATTGATGAGCGCACTGGAACAGGCGGCCCTGCAGCACAAACGCGGCATGCTCTACCTTGATACCGAGGCCGGCTCACCTGCCGAGGATTTCTACAAGGCACTGGGTTACACCCGCGCCGGCGAAATCCCCGACTACGCCTGCGATCCGAGCGGCCTCTACAAGCCCACCGCCCTCTATTACAAGATTCTCCAGGGAGCCCATTGATGATTCCCGGTGAATACCAGATCCAGCCCGGCGACATCGAACTCAACGTCGGCCGCCGTACTGTCAGCTTGAAAGTGGCCAACAGCGGCGACCGGCCGATCCAGGTTGGCTCGCACTACCACTTTTTCGAAACAAACGACGCCCTGACCTTCGACCGCGCCAGCAGTCGCGGCATGCGCCTGAACATCCCCGCCGGCACCGCCGTGCGTTTTGAACCGGGCCAGAGCCGCGAGGTCGAGCTTGTCGATCTGGCCGGGCATCGCCGGGTGTTCGGCTTTGCCGGACGGATCATGGGCGACCTTTAAGTGATGTGCAGCCTGTACCGGCCCCTTCGCTGGCAAGCCAGCTCCTACAGGGGATCGTATTTCAACGGAAATTGTAGGAGCTGGCTTGCCAGCGATAGCGAGCTACGCGAGCGGTCTCGAAAACCATTGAATCCCAAGGCAAGCGCATGAAAATTTCAAAACAAGCCTACGCCGACATGTTCGGCCCCACCGTCGGTGACAAGGTCCGCCTGGCCGACACCGAGCTATGGGTCGAAGTGGAAAAAGACTTCACCACCTACGGCGAAGAAGTGAAGTTCGGCGGTGGCAAGGTTATCCGTGACGGCCAGGGCCAGAGCCAGTTACTGGCCGCTGAAGTCGTCGATACCCTGATCACCAACGCGCTGATCATCGACCACTGGGGCATCGTCAAGGCGGACGTCGGCCTTAAGGACGGTCGCATCGCCGCCATCGGCAAAGCCGGCAACCCGGACATCCAGCCCGACGTCAACATCGCCATCGGCGCCAGCACCGAAGTGATCGCCGGCGAAGGCATGATCCTCACCGCCGGCGGCATCGACACGCACATCCACTTCATCTGCCCGCAGCAGATCGAAGAAGCGCTGATGAGCGGTGTCACCACCATGATCGGCGGCGGCACCGGGCCTGCCACCGGCACCAACGCCACCACCTGCACCTCCGGGCCATGGCATCTGGCGCGCATGCTCCAGGCCGCCGACGCCTTCCCGATGAACATCGGCCTGACCGGCAAGGGCAACGCCAGCCTGCCCGAGCCGCTGATAGAACAGGTCAAGGCCGGCGCCATCGGCCTCAAGCTCCACGAAGACTGGGGCACCACCCCGGCAAGCATCGACAACTGCCTGAGTGTCGCCGACCAGTACGACGTGCAGGTGGCGATCCACACCGACACCCTCAACGAGTCGGGCTTCGTGGAAACCACCCTCGCCGCTTTCAAGGGTCGTACCATCCACACCTATCACACCGAAGGAGCGGGCGGTGGCCATGCCCCGGACATCATCAAGGCCTGCGGCTTCGCGAACGTGCTGCCGAGCTCTACCAACCCGACCCGGCCGTTCACCCGCAACACTATCGACGAACACCTCGACATGCTGATGGTCTGTCACCACCTGGACCCGAGCATTGCCGAAGACGTGGCCTTCGCCGAAAGCCGCATTCGCCGCGAAACCATCGCCGCCGAAGACATCCTCCACGACCTCGGCGCGTTCTCGATGATCAGCTCCGACAGCCAGGCCATGGGCCGTGTCGGTGAGGTGATCACCCGCACCTGGCAAACTGCCGACAAGATGAAAAAGCAGCGCGGCCCGCTGCCCCTGGACGGCGAAGGCAACGACAACTTCCGCGCCAAACGCTACATCGCCAAGTACACCATCAACCCGGCGATCACCCATGGCATCAGCCATGAAGTGGGCTCGATCGAAGTGGGTAAATGGGCCGACCTGGTGCTCTGGCGTCCAGCGTTCTTCGGGGTCAAACCCACGCTGATCCTCAAGGGCGGTGCTATCGCGGCCAGCCTGATGGGTGATGCCAACGCCTCGATTCCAACGCCGCAACCGGTGCACTACCGGCCGATGTTCGCCAGTTATGGCGGATCCCTGCACGCCACCAGCCTGACCTTTATCAGCCAGGCGGCGCAGGAGGCCGGGCTTGCTGAAGCCCTGGGCTTGAAGAAGAAAATCGCCGTGGTCAAAGGTTGTCGCAAGGTGCAGAAAACCGATTTGATCCACAACGATTACCTGCCAGACATCGAGGTCGATCCGCAGACTTATCAGGTCAAGGCTGACGGCATTTTGCTGTGGTGCGAGCCGGCGGATGTGTTGCCGATGGCCCAGCGTTACTTCCTGTTCTGATCGACTGAGCAACGCAAGGAAAAGGCCTGGATGCTTGCGCAGACCCAGGCCTTTGTTCTTCGTTTAATGACGGCATCAGAGCGGGTGCTTGGCCAACTCCTCGCGAGTGCATTTCTCGATCAGCGACGCCTCTTCGATCTGGAGTTGAGCGTCCAGTTCGTCGGATTGCGTCTTGTACTGCGCTTCTGATAATTCCCCTGCCTGCAGGTTTTCTCGCAAATTGGCCAGGCGATCCTGATAGGGCTCGCGTTGCGCTTCGAATTGCGCCCGGTATTTGTTCGTCACAAAGTCCTTCCAGAAGTCTTTCGCCACCAGCGACTGAAACTCTTCAGGTGAACTGTCCAGTGCCACGACCTGGTTGTATGCCCTGTCCAGCATCACCGGGGTAACGTTGCCAAGGCCTGTGAACCTGACTTGCTGCGGCTGGCCCGGCAATTCGAGCCGGTCCTTGAGGCCGAAACGGTAGGCCAGTTTTATCTCGACCTCTTCCAGAGCACTGATCCGCCGTAGCTTTTCGGCAGCCGTCAAACCCGGCATGTCATTGATCGCGGTGGTGCGTTGCTGGATATCCGCCAGGGCGATTTTCTCAACCTCGTCCAGGCGGAACAGCCCTCGGGACAATTTCAGGAGCGTCGCAGCCTGATCCCCATCCAAGGCCAGTGTCCGGGCCCGGTACACCATTGCCATGATTTCCAGATTGCTGAATGACAACGCTGCACGGTCACAGCAGGCTGGTCGCCCGGCCCACTCGAACATCTGATCACGAAGGGCTTCGGATTCAGGGTTGGCTTCGGTAATGGCGTCGATGACCTCCCACACGCGCCGCTGAAGGTCTGCGAGGCCGGAAGCGGCAGGGGTAAGGTCGTTGAGTACCTGGAAGAAGCCGTTGGAACCCTCCTGCGCGAGCAGCGTCTGCCATTGCGCTTGTCTGGCCGGAATCCGCTCGGCGGCCAGGCCGGTGGTCCAGCGCTGCAGGGCTGTCGGATTTCGCCCTCCGACGCTACCTCGATCCACGGGTGCCACACGGGCCTGGTACTCAAAGACTCCCGGTCGCCGTAACGCTGAAACATCGGGTCGTTCTCGCTCAAGACGCGTCCAGTAGTCACGAAGCTGTCGCCGGCTGACTTCCGACAATGGATTGCCACCAATGTAAGTGAAGTTGTTGATTCGTGCCGCCTCCTCAAGTTGCGCGTCCGGCGGGGCAATGACCGATTGCGGAATCGTCGTGATCTGGTTGTTTCTCAGATCGATAACATCCAGCAACGGCTGCTCACCCAAGCCGACTGGCCAGCTATCAACGCCGATCGTGTTCAACGCCAGCGAGCGCATGTCCGTTATCGCGCTGAAATCCGGCAGCATGCCCAAAGGGTTCCGAGACAGGTTCAACGACCGGAGCGTGCTGCGCCTCGCCAGCAACTGGGCGGTCTCGGGGGTCAACCGAATACGGTTGTCCTGGAGAAACAAGCGCGTCAGCCCATGCATTTCATCCAGCGCCGGGGGTATCGCGGTCAGCCGGTTATTCGACAGATCCAGCCAACGCACGCCTCTGAAATGCGCAAGAAAGCCCTCTGGAGACACACTCAAGCCCATGTTGTTGAGTTTGAGCGAACCCACATGGCTGAAATCGGCCTCGATATCTGGAACGCTATCAAGTGTCTGGCGACTCAGATCAAGTTCAAAACCGATCGGGGTTCCGTCGTTGGCATTCTTTTGCGGGGCTTGCCGCCTCCAGCAGCGGCGAATCCGGTCAGCAGCGGTGTATCGGTCTGCCCGCTCGGACAGCCCGGCAGGAGCCTGACCGGCGCGAATGTAACGTTGACGGGCGCCACCTCCCGAAAACGACCAGGCCGACAACTGCCGATTCAAGGTTTCATACTCACTCTCAAGGCGAGCCAGCTCGGAGCTTGCCTCGCTCCCATGGGTTTGCAGAAATTCGGCAATCTCGAATTCGTTGAAGTCAGGGTACAGTTGACGAATTCTGGCGCTCATCGAGTCGAGCACTTTGAATGCACCGGGAAGACTGCCCTCCAACAGGTCAGGCCTCAGCGCTTGCAGCTGCTCCCGATAATCCTTGAGCTGCTCCCAGCCTTGACGCGTAAACGGGTTACCCTCAAGAAGCGTGACACGATTGACTCTCGCGTTCGCCTCAAGCGGCTCCCCCACCATGGAGAGCATCGCCCGGGGTACTTCAGTGAGCTGGTTATTTCGCAGGTCCAGCTCCTGCAGGTCGGGCAGGCTTTGCGCTCCCTCCGGCCATAGATCGATGCCCGTGCCATTGAGGCTGATCTTCCTCAGTCGAGGCATCGTGCTCAAGTCCGGCGGGAGACCCAACGGGTTTTTCAACAAATCGAGCTCTTCAAGTGCACTCAATTTTCCGAGCACTGCCGCATTGTGTTCATTGAATCGAACCCGGCTGCCCCTGAGGCTCAGGCGGGTCAGGCCTTTCATATCACCGATCGCCTCGGGGAGGTCTTTGAGCAGGGCCATTCGCTCCAGCTTTAGCGTCTTGAGCCCGGTGAACCCCTTGAGAAAGGCATTGAGGTTGCCTGCACCTGTACTCGCCAGCGCCAGTGTCTCGACATGACTGAATTGGGCATTCAAGGGCGGCAGCTCTACAGCGGAGTCGATGGTCAACGCCGCTCCGCTCTGTCGCCGCCAGCAGCGCTTGATAGTGCTGGCGACCTGACGCTCTCGCCCACCCGGGATTCGCCCCTCGACAGCGGGATTGCTTTGTGCCGTGACACGGGCTTGAACCCAGCTATTCAGCTCTTGCTTGAGTGTCGCGTATTCGGCTTCACGTCGAGTCAGACCGCCTCGCACGTCGTCCCCCAGTGAGCGCAGGAAGGCCTCAACCTCGGCTTCGTTGAAATCGGGATACAGCTTCAGCGCGCGCGCGCGCGGCGTTCGGAAAAAGCTGGCCACTTGTTGCCCGGAAGGCAGTAACGGACCTACGCCACCGAGCAACTTCATGCCCGGTTCGACGCTCGGTTTGAACAATGGACGCTTCTGAAGAACCACCCTGAACTGTTCCCGCGGCAGCGGTGCCTGCTGCACAGCCCGCTTCAATCGCTCGGCCTCCTCCAGCGTGTAGCCCAATGCCTGCCGCTCCTCTGCCGTCAGGGCCTGCAAAACAGACGAATAAAGGTTGGCAGAGGATGATTGGGCGAACCGGGTGTTTTCATCAACCACCAGTACCGCGCGTGTCGGTATTTGCGGTGCACCGATCACGTCCAGTAACGTCCCTTGCGGACCATACTCGCGCAGTTCGAAGCGCACGCCCTTCGGCCAGCCCGGCAGCGCTTCAAGACTGCGCAGCGCCAGGCGCTCGCTGTCGACACCGGATGAAGTCTCGAGGTAGAGGCCCTCATACGCATGGGCCAGACGCAGATCCTGGCGGGCCCATTCGGCTTGTTCATAAATACGCCGAGGCAGGGGACCTGAATTGCCCAAGGCCAGCAGATCTTCCTCAGTCGCCTCCTCCACAATCTGTTCCACGACGACAGTGGGCAACTGCGGGAAAAAGACCTTGATCCGCGCCACGGAACTGCTCGCGCTCGCCTGCTGCGCGCGGTACAAAGACTCGAACAATGAGCGTTTTTTATTCTGTACCGCGCGAGCGATTTCCTTGCGCAGCTCAACGGCCCGTTGATCCAGCGTCAGATCCGATGTCCCTGAAACGTTTTTGATGTCGACCCTCTGCGCCTTCAACATGTCCAGCAGCGAGGTCAGTACGGTGCCGTTCGCTGCCTCCTGGTCCCCCACGACGAACGTTAACCTGCGCGCCCCTTCGCGCTGCGCTATCGGGTCCTCCCAGATGAGCTGTGACTGACTGTCCAGGACTTTGATCGCAGGTGAAGCGGGCAATAGTTCCTGACTGCGCATGACCCTGAACTGCATGGCCAAATCGGCCTTGGCGTATACCTGGGGGTTTTCGCTGGCGATCTGCTCCCTGAATACTTCGATGTCCCGGTCGATTCGAAAACGTGTGAGGGTGTCGGACAGCTGTGCCGCTGGCCGCCCTTGCTCGACATGCAGCTGGCGCAGTTGATCGGGCTCCACACCACTGGTGACCCGTATCTGTTCCAGCTGCGCATCGGTGAACGCTTGCGCGCGATAGCCCAGGCGCCGCATCAGGATCGGCCCGTCCCAGCTCAAGGGTTCTTCGGCTTCGTGGGTCCAGGCACCAGCACCGTTATGTTCCAGTCGTGGTGCATAGGCATCCGTACGGTTCGGATGCCGGATACGAAATTGCCCGACGCCCTGATCCCGCTTGACGACAAAATGATCATCGCCCAGCGGCAGGATGTCCTGCCCCTTGTAACGATGCAGGCCCAGCTCGTTTGGCGTTGAACCCGCCGGCAGCTTGAGGGGGGCTCTGTATGGCCCGAGGTCAGGCTTCCACAGACGTGGCTTGCCAGTTGCCGATGTCACCGGCTGCAAACCCTCGACAAAAGGCTCGGGCTTGACGGCTGTGAGCTTGCCAACGCCCTTGCTCGCGCCATGCATCGCGACAATCAGTGCAAGGTTCTCTGCGACGTCGGCCAGGTGCGCCAGGGCGGCGCGATGATCACCCTCGCTCCACTCGATCACCCCTTCAAACGTCTCGCTCATGAGCTGAGCAGCCATGACACCCATCATGACTTCACCCTGCACCGGGACGAACATGGATACCCCGTTCAACAGCAGCATGCCGACCTCCAGCAATACCGCCATTTTCTGTGCCCGTACATTGGCGTCCACTTGCGCGGTAGGCACAGCGTAGTGACGGGCATCAGCCATGATCTTGTCACGGCTCTTATCAAAGAGGTCCACCCATAGATCAGCATTGGGGCCCCACAACCCTCGCTCGGCAAAACTCGAGGTACGTGTGTAGGGGTCTTCAATCGGCTCCTGTCTGGGCACTTGTTCCGGAGGCAGTTCCCTGGGCGCGTAAAGCACAGAAAATGGATTGATCGCATCAAACCCTTTCAGCCAGGGAGATCGCAGCGCGGCCAGCGGATCCGCCAGTGCGTCTTTAGCCTTCTGGGTGAACTGACTGAAGTAATAGGGGCGATCAGCATAAGCCACGAACTGGCTGAAAAATCGTTGATACTCGGTCAAGCCGTCGTCCCGAGACTGTGCAGCATCCCTGGCCGTGAACTGGCGCTTGAGCTCCGCATCCATCTCACGATCCTTGTAGCGCTTCAACGGATGCTCCGGATCGTGGGGCACGTAGAGAATCATTTCATCGGAGTATTTGTATTTTTCACCAATCAGAAAAAGCACACAGCCGGTCATCTTTTTCTTCATCAGTCCCAGGTCACGAAACCACACCGGCTTGCCATCCACTTGGGGGGTCATCTCCCCGCCGATGACCGACAGGATCATTGTGTAATCCTTGGGTTCGATGTCCTTTTTCAGCAAGGCCATCTCGGCAGCAGCCCTCATCGCGTCTTTTTGGCTGGTCACAAACAGTTGCCGCAGAAATGCCACTGCCACCGGATTTGGCGATTGCAGAAAGTCCTTCAGGTAAGCCTGGTATTTCGCTCCGATATCCAGCTCCCGACACAGCGTCAAAAACTGCGCCACCGTCAGGGAGGTGGTCACTTTGCCGAGTACGCCCGGCGTCAATTCAGAAACAAAACCAGAAGAGGAGTGAAAGTGCCCGGCCCCACACTCATCCTCTTCGAAGTTGTGCATCGCCGCTTGCAGCAGCGGCAGTGTCAACACCTCGAACGTACCGGCCTCGTATTTGAAAACGCCCAGTTCCAGGGGCTTTTTCAGTTGCACAAACGTCTTGTTGACATCCAGTTCCACCGCGAACCGGTCCTTTAGCGCGCTGACCAGCAAGGGTTCGGCGAAGGCGTTGATGTCTTGCATATTCAACATGGTTTTATCAAGCAGGCTCTGGGACTTGATACTGGCCTCGAACCGCGCGTTCAAGACCAGACGCTGCCCCTGGGAGGCTGCCAGGTACCAATCGGGAAGAACGACCGGGGCCTTTTTCACGGCTTCTCGTCGTGCGGGCGAGGCATTCACAAGCCAGGCCGGGATGGCCTTGGCAATGAACTCGGCGTGAACACTTGGTTGTTCGGCAGTCGGTGACGGCGCTGCCGTTTTTTCAGGGCTTTCGTTTTGATTTCGCAAGGTACATATCCTTATGTACGAGTTATTGGGCCGACACGAAGATCGTCAGTCTTCATGCCGGGATAACGGTCAAGGTTTCAGGGTAAAGGGGATTTCGACCCGTTGCAGTTTTGCCCGATCCATCGCCTGTTGGGTCAGCGTCTTGAGCAACGTCAGTTTTTGGGCATTGAGCAGATTCATCTCGATTTCATACGCATCGGTCGTCATGACGCGTCCGGGGGCGATCTCGCTTTCCGGCTTGCCAAGTTCCGCAGCGAGCACCCTGAGTTCTTCTTTCAACTGCGCTTTTTCCTGCACGGAAAGGGACTCGGTCGCCCGTCTCTCCAGCGCCATGTAAAACTCTGTCGTCGCATCGAGCCGACGCCTGATGGCCTTGAACGCAGTGCGATTGGAGCCCTGGATGTAGGACTCCCAGAAGGGCTGTTCGACGATCGAATCGCGCAGCAGATCGCCCTCCTCCAGCGCGAGCACACGGGTGCAGGCGTCATCGATCATCGCCTGGGTGACCCCCGACAGCGCTCTGAATTGCAAGTCCCGCGACTGCCACGGCAAATCCAGCCGGCTGGCGAGATCCGTCATATACGCCAGATGAGTCTCGACTTCGTCGATGCTGCCAGTGGCCTCACCCTGCCCATCGATCCGCATGAAACTCTCGCCGTTCTCCAGTCGCCGGGCAATTTCCCTATGGGCGATCCGGCTCAACTCATCCAGACGGGATTTTCCCCTGGCCAGCAACACCAGTTCGGCTTCGACCAGGCTCGGGTTGGCCAACTCGTAGGCTTCGTGAATCAATACTTCAAGGCCCATGGCATTGAACAGCGCCGCCCCGGCATCGACGCAGTTGACCGGTTCCCGCGCCATACTGAAAATCTGCTTGCGCAGTGCGCTGTTCTTTTCCATGGCCTCCAGCATTCGCCAGAGTTTGGCCGTCAGATCCACCCGGAAGGCCCGATCATTTTTGAAGTGACTGGATCTGGTGAGCAATCTGATGTGATCGAAAAACGGCACTGAACCGATCTCATCCTCCACCTGATTCCATATTGGCTGTCGGTCAACCCACTGCGCTCGCGTCATGCCTTCCTCCCAGTCGAGACTGTCGCGCACGCCACGGGATGGATAAGGTCGATCAGGGTCCAGGCCCACGGAGTGGATGTAGTCTCTGAGCTGATTCAGGTTTTCTTCCGATATCCACTGCGGCTCGCGGCTCAGGATCGTTCTGGCCAGCAACTCGGCTTCCACGGAACCGGGCACCACCTGAGGCACAAAATCAATGACATTGCGCTGCAGACTCAGATAGAAGTGCCTAAACCGGGGCAAGGAAAACAAGCCCCTGGGCCAGGTGTTGATGCCGGTGTCTCCCAGGATCAACGTGTGCAGCACAGGCATGCGACCGATGTCTGGAACCTGGCCCAGAGGATTGCCGCGCAGGTCAATGGATTCGAGACGGATGAGATCGCGCAGCTTGTCCACGGCCTCTGCAGTCAACACAACCCGGTTGTTGGCCAGGTACAGCTCGGTCAGCGATTGCATGCGGCCTACAGCGGTGGGCAGTCGGGTCAGCCCATTGTTGTTCATGTTCAAGGAGCGCAGTCTTGGAAAATGATCGAGAAACCCGGCGTTGGCATCGGTCAATCCGGTATCGGGCAACTTCAGCCGGGTGACATGCTCGAAATTTGCCTCCAGCCTGGGCATGGTTTCCAGGTGCCGCCCCATAGGCATGTTGCTCAGATCAAGGCTCCATCCACTCGGGTTGCCCTGGGCATCGAGATCGCGGGGGCCGCTGCGTTGCCAGCAGCTTCTGATAGCCCGGTAGACATTGTTGCGCGACTGCCATTGTGAAATGCCATCCGCGCTCAGGCTGAACGAGTCGAGCGGCGAATCCAGCCAGCGTCGAAAGCTGCTGTTGAGTTGGTTGAACTCGGCTTCGAGGGCCCTCACCCGCTCCTGGGGCGTGCTCCCGCTGTCGTTATGCTCGAGAAAGGTTTGAATGTCGGTCTCGCTCCAGCCGGGGCGAAGCGAGCGGACCCGCTCTTGCGTGGCCAGTGGCTCGTCGACTCGACGAAGGTGCTGGGTGAACCCTTGCATGCCCCCCCGCAGCTTCATGGTTTCGGGATCGTACTTCGGTTTGCGCAAAGGATTGTCCGCCAGGGTCGTCCTGAACCTGTCGTGACTCAGTGGCGAACGATGAACGGATTGCCCGAGGGTTTCCCATTGATTGATCTGATAACCCAGCGCGTCGCGCTCTGCATCGGGCAAGGCATGCAGGACAGCGGCGAAAAGATTATCGGGGACATGAAGCTCATGGTCGTGTTCGTCGCGCGCTTCATACAAGCCATCTTCGTTCTTGATCAACACCTTGCGGATGGACGCGTCAGCCGAGCCGATACTGCCCTCAAGCGTGCCTGTCATTGTTCCGTTGCGCACTTCGATACGCACATCTTCAGACCAGCCCGGCAGCGACTCCAGCGTTCGCAGGAGCAGTCGTTCAGTGTCCGGGGTGTGCAGCTCATCGAGAAAAATGCCCTCATAGGCACGGTTCAGCCGTACCTCCAGCAACGCCGCCCGGGCCTGCTGCTTGAGACGCAATGGAACGCGCTTGCGCTCGGCCATCACCGACAGCTCCTCTGGCGAGGCGCCCGCCAGCAGTTCCCTGGCGACACTGCTCGGCAGCTCCGGGAACGCGTCCTGAAGCCAGACCGCGTTAGGCTCGGTGTCGACCTGTGCGTGCTTGTAGAACGACTCGAAGAGGCGCTTCTTCTGCGCCTCTGCATAAATGGCCAGGCGTTCCTGCAAGGCGTCGATTCTTACTTGCCTGTCTTCGCCGATGTTGCGACCGAGTATCTGCTTGATCTCCTCCTCGCTGAACGCGTCCAGCACGCGATCAGATAACTTGCCGGCCGTCAGTTCAGCAAGGGTCACCTTCACCCGGTGTGCAGGCTCAGCGCCCCGGTTGCCGTGCACAATGGAATCACCCCACAACTCCGGCCCGCGGAAAAGCTCGATCGCTTTGTCCTCGGGCCATTGCGGCAACTCTGTCAACAAGGGTGGCAGGTGCTCCGCCCATTGTGGCGCAACCTGATTGAGCCGTATCTGATCCACCAATGTGTTCACATCGGCAACAGCCTTGAAGCGCTTGAGGGTGTCGGCCAACAATGCCGGTGGCGGCTCTGTTTTCACCTGCAGCTTGCGCAGTACATCTTCCTGGACACCGCTGGCGATACGGATCTGTTCCAGCGTCTCATCGGAAAATGCATCGACAGAAGGGCCGAGGCGCCGCATCAGTTCGGTCTTGTTCCACTCGATCGGGCGGTCGAGCTCGGTGTGCCAGGCACCGGCGCCGTTATGCTCCACCCTTGGCTGATAGGCCGTCGGCCGGTTCGGATGCCTGAGTCGCGGTTGACCTGTCTGTGGATCTTCCTTTACCTCCAGATGCTTGCCGTCCAGCGCCAGGATGTCCCGGTCGTTATGTCGATGCAGTCCCCGTTCGTTGGGTTCCGAGTCTTTGGGCAAAGACACTTTGTGATCGTAGGGACTCAGGTCTGGATTCCACAGGCGCGTCTTGCCATCGGGCAGCTCGACCTTTTTCAGTTGGTCGATAAAAGGTGACGCCTTGACTGCCACAAGCTTGCCGCCTGGTAATACATGCCCGGCGCTCATGAGTGCCAACTGGGCGAAATTGATCAGTACCCCGGTGAGATGAGATGAGGCCTCTTCCTTATCGCCCTTGTTCCAGTCTTCGATGCCCTCCAGGGTCTCAAGCATCATTTGGCCCACCATCACCGCCAGCACGGCCTCCCCTAATCCCGGAACCAGCATGGCGCCGAAGTTGAACACGTTCCAGCCGATGTCCAGGTAGCTGGTCAGGCGCTTCCAGCGAGCGGTGGCGTCTTCATCGCCAGTCGGCACGGCAATCTGCCGAGCATCGGCAATCGCCTTGTCTCTGCGCCAGAGACAGAATTGCGCCCAGAAATCACCCTCGATAAAGTTGGTGATGGGTTGCGCATCAGGATTCTCGACCGCGGTCTCGCGCCACCACGGGCCCATGTCCAGAGGTTCGCGCTGAATCCAGGTGAAGGTCGTAAAGCGCTCATTGACCCGTGCGAAGAAGCGCCCCTTCTCCTTGTGAGGCACGAACCGGCTGAAGAATTCCTGGTAATGCGCAGAACGCAGCTGGCCCGTCAGTTCCTTCATGAAATCGGTGAAAGAGGCGTATTGCTTGAGCGGATGATCCGGGTCGCCGGGGATGTAGGCGATCAGTGTGCCGTCCAGGCGACTTTGTTCATGGATATCGTTTTGGCGAACCATTTCCTCCGCCACCGCGGTCGGGCCATTGGCAAAAAAGGCCTGGAGAGTCTTGAACTGGTCAAATTCCTGCCCTGGCAAAACCGCCAGGCGACGAGACCACTCCAGCAGGCGTTGCAAATGCTCGGGCACCAGTTCGTCGATGGCTTTTTTTATTTTCGAGGGCTCGGCTACCGCACTGAACAGCACGATGCCCGTCAGCCTCGTGCCTAACAACGAGAGGCGGTGACAGTGCAATGGCCGGCCGCGGTAGTGGATGCCTTTCTGGCCATCGCGCACGCTTTTCAGCTTTCCGAAGGTATAGGGCTCTATATCGTTTTTCAGTATCGCAATAGCCATGGACTCACTGAAGGCAGCCTTCTCATGGGCCATGAACTGCTGCTCAAGTAACTCTCGGCCAGCATTGACAGCAGGATTCAACAGAGACTTGATGTGTCGTTGATACTGCGTCCCGATATCGAGTTTGCGACACAAGGTTGTGAACTTTTCGATGCTGCATTCGTGACGCTGGAGTTCCCCCTCAGCGTCTCTGATGAAGATGCCTGAGCCTTCGCGAAAGGCGCCTTCAAGGGTTTCAGACAACTCGAAGTTATGCAAGGCAGCGTCCAGCAATGACGATTGCCTGAGCCGGCTGGCTTGGGTATCGATGCCAAAGCCAAGCGGGGCGGGGACATAGAGGCGTAATGACGCCGTGCTGACATCCAGTTCGAAGTTCAACTCGTCGCTGATGGCTTCAACCAGCAACGGCTTGGCAAACTCACGGATGTCGGTTTGCAGATTACCGACCGCGTCAGAGACAGCATCCTGTAAACGACAGCGCTCCTGTATCAGTTGTTGCAAGTATTGACGAGCAATATCCGGCGCCTTGATGTACCAATCGGGTAAACCGGTAGTGAGTTGCGTTATGGATGCCAGCCTTGAGACCGGGGCAGTCTTTATCAGGACTGGAACTTTCTCGGTAAAATAATCCGAATGAACGTTATCGTATAAACGCACGACTTCCGGCGAATTTTCCGACGTGGAGTCTTCTTGCAGTACAGTCATTTTCGCAAATCCCTATGCGATGAGTAGTACTCCAGCTTATTCAACAGCCACTAAAACAAAAGATTAAAATCCTGCTGAAACACCCCCGAAAAGACACAGGACAAGATTGATTTTAAGAACCGGAAATATAGATAAATACCACCTGGACGACCCCAGGCATGATCCGCCCCCCAGCGGTAGTTTTTGCCCGGCGCTAAAGAGGCTAAGATCCCCCTACATTCCAAGCAGGAAACCGGTCATGCGCCTCCCCGACTTCATCAGGCAACACGTGGACCGTATCGTTGATGAATGGGAACAGTTCGCTAGAACGATCATGCCGGCGGCCGAAAACATGGACCGTGAAGCCTTGCGCGACCATGCCAAGGCGATTCTGCTGGCCGCCGCGCGCGACATGGCCACCGCGCAAACCGCCAGCGAACAGCTGGCCAAGGCCAAGGGTGAAGGCCCCGAGAAAACCCCGAGCCTGGACGAAGCCGGCGCCAGCCATGGCGAGCTGCGGCATACCGTGGGTTTCGATCTGGTGCAGATGACCAGCGAATTCCGTCACCTGCGTGCCTGTGTGATTCGCTTGTGGGTCGACAGCCTGGAATCACCGGACCTGACCTATTTCCAGGACATGATTCGCTTCAACGAAGCCATTGATGAAGCACTCGCAGAATCCACCGCGGCCTACGCCGAACAGGTGAATCACTCGCGGGATATCTTCCTGGCGATACTCGGCCACGACCTGCGCGCGCCGTTGCAAGCGATGAGCATGTCCACTGAATTGCTGATGCGTAAAACAACCCTGGAAGGCGATGCGCTGGCTTGCGCGAACAACATCAAGCGCAGTGCCCGTCACATGGCGGTGATGGTCAGCGATTTACTGGAGCTGGTGCGCAGTCGCCTGGGCAAGAGCCTGCCGATCGAACCCAAGCCCATGGACCTTGCCGATGCCGCACATGCAGCGATTGCCGAAGCCTGCGCCGGCAACCCTGAATGCGATCCAACGGTCAGGGTAGAGGGCGATACTCGAGGTGTGTGGGATGCCGGGAGGTTGGGTCAATTGCTGCAAAACCTGATCGGCAATGCGTTGCAGCACGGTTTGAACAAACGCGATGTGAGGGTCACGCTCAACGGCGAGCCCGACACGGTTCGCATAACGGTCCATAACTACGGAACGCCGATTCCCGCCAACGCGATCGGCACCATCTTCGATCCATTGGTGCGCAGCGCCGATGAAGAGCTTGGCCAGCCCTCCACCAGTCTTGGCCTGGGATTGTTCATCGTCAAGGAAGTGGTGGAAGCGCACCACGGAACGATTGAGGTCAGTTCCAACGAGGTCGATGGCACTTTGTTTACGGTGGTGTTGCCCAGGACCGTCTGACGTCGAAAGATCGCGTTATGGTTCTTCGCGAGCAGGCTCGCTCCCACATTGGTCTGGTGGCGTTCGTACTATTACGACCCAGCACAATCCCTTGTGGGAGCGAGCCTGTTCACTATCAGATCTGATAGTTCACAACGCTGGGCCCCTACGTCAGACTCGGGAGGTCGATCATGGTTGATCCTCTCAACAAGGAAGCCCCTGTCATGCGCTCACCTGCCAACATACATGTCACTCAGGCACGCACCGTGCTGCTGGCGACCGACAATAAAAATTCAGTCCTTGTCGAAAGCGCGGTGGGCAAGGCGAATTCCATCGCTTATAGCGCCTACGGTCAGCAATCAGCACGGCAGGAGGTTGCGACGGGCTTGGGGTTCAACGGCCAAATGCGCGAGGCACAGATTGGCTGGTATTTGCTGGGCAACGGCTATCGCGCTTACAACCCGGTGTTGATGCGCTTTCATAGCCCGGACAGTTGGAGCCCGTTTGGCGGAGGCGGCTTGAATGCGTATATGTATTGCGTGGGGGATCCGGTGAATGCTTCTGATCCGACGGGGCATATAGGTTTTAAACAATGGATTAGAAATTTTTTCTCGCGCAACACCGTAACTAGAACATCCAGTACCTCGAGCCTAGATCCGCTCATCCCTTCCACCTCACCTGCAGCAACAAGGCGCACGGAGCCCCTCCCTTCGATACCCAAACAGATGGTTCTACCCAACGCTGGAGCTCCACTGGACCCAATTACTGGTGAACACATCAACGGACATTTGCCTGTTGGGCGACGAAACTGGACTCCACCGTCTGCCACCGCCGCGCCTGCGGAGATGAAGACTTTCAGGGAATTGTCTCAACAACAGAGCTCAGCTGGAAGAAGCTCGACGCTAGCCTCGGCAAGCGCATCACCTCCTGGCCCACCTGTAAATAGATCCAACAAGCCGACCAACCCGGCTAGGCGGAATATTCCCAGTCATGTTCAAGGTCGGAATGCCAATTTGAATCCAGCCACACGCCCTTTACCCCTTACCCCCGATGACATTCACCAAGGCTTGAGTATAGATTCAATGGGTGAGGTACGGGTGAACTTGCAAGTGTTCACCCAAGCTCGAAGAAGAAAAAATTAAGGCAACAAACAATAACAGCGCGTGGGGCAGCTATCGGAATCCCTTGGGTTGCTCGCACTTCAAATCTTGTCATTCCACCACCAACCGCCCCAACCGCTGCCTCAACATCCGATTCTCCGCCCTTAGCTGCTGGACCTCTTCAAGCAGGTCCAGCGCCAGCGCCACCCCTTCCCATTCCAGCTCCAGGTCGCGCCGCAACTTGGCGGCGCGTTTGGCCAGGGTCAGTTCGTAATCGGTGAAGCGCCAATCCTTGGGCTGTCCGCCCTGAGGTTCGAGGATGCCGTGCTCGACGATTTCGATCACGTAGACGTCCGACAGGTCGGTCGCCTCACAGAATTCTGCCATGTCCAGTTGAACGATCAGGGGGCTGCTCATGATGGGCTACTCCGTCGCTGGGTTCAGAAGTTTTCTCGCGGGTTGAAAGCGGCTTTCTTTGCCAGTTCCTGCCACAGTGCCTTGACGTCATCGTCCGCGGCCTTGGGCATTACGGCCTTGAACTGGATGAACAGGTAACCGCGTTCGCCGGCCTTGTTCATCAGGCCATGGCCCTTGGCGCGCATGCGTTGGCCGTTCTGGCTGCCCGCCGGGACCTTGAGGTTGATCTTGCCGGTCAGGGTCGGCACCGCGACTTCGGTGCCCAGCGCCAGCTCCCACGGTGCCAAGGGCAAGGTGATGATCAGGTTCTCGCCTTCGACGTCGAATTTCGGGTGTGGCGCAAAGCGAATGGTCAGGTACAGGTCGCCATTGGCACCGCCACCGACACCCGGAGCGCCCTGGCCCTTGAGGCGAATGCGCTCACCATCGGTCACCCCCGCCGGGATCTTCACGTTCAGGCTTTTGCTGGTGTTGCTCACATGCTGGCCGGCAGCGTTGTACTGCGGCACCTGGAAGGTGACCTTCTTCGACTCGGTCGACAGGGTTTCTTCGAGGAATACACCCAGTTCCATTTCCACGTCCTGCCCTCGACGTCCGGTGCTGCGACGTGATTCTGCCCCGCCGAAGCCAGGGCCACGATTACCAAAGATCGAGCTGAAGAAATCGGAAAAGTCACCGGTGTCCTGGCCACCGCCGCCAAAACCGCCGCGGCTCTGCCAGCCCGGTGGTCCCTGGAAGGGTTGGCCATGCTGGCCATAGCGGCGCAATTCGTCGTATTCGGCGCGTTTGTCAGCGCTTTTCAGCGCCTCATAGGCTTCAGAGGCGTCCTTGAACTTGGCTTCGGCGTCCTTTTCCTTGCTGACATCGGGGTGGTATTTGCGCGCCAGCTTGCGATAGGCAGCCTTGATCGCCTTGTCGTCTGCGGTCGGCTCCACACCGAGAATCTTGTAATAGTCTTTGAAGTCCATCGCGGGAATCACCATCCGTTATCGAAATCGCGCCAGTTGCCTCATCATGCACTTGTCAGCAGAACAAGGTTAGACCGATCTCAAGGTTGTGACCGGGCGGCGCGTAAGAAGTTTATCGGCAGCGGGCGGTGCGACTTTCGGTTGCTCCGCGGCTACCAGCTTGATGCAGGGTAGTTTGGGGGTCTTGAGCCATCTTTCAAGACGTGGGTTTGCGAGAATTAGCAGATAGTCGGCCTTCGAATCTGTCGCGCACTGACATACACTGCGCGGCCGTTTTTTAACCGGAACCCCCAAGACATGAACAACGCATCTCCAGCCCGTGCCGTGGGCATCGACTTTGGCACGTCAAACTCCACCGTCGGTTGGCTGCGCCCCGGCATGGAAACGCTGATCGCGCTGGAGGACGACAAGATCACCCTGCCTTCGGTGGTCTTCTTCAACATCGAAGAACGCCGCCCGGTGTACGGCCGGCTGGCGCTGCACGAGTACCTGGAAGGGTATGAAGGCCGGTTGATGCGTTCGCTCAAGAGCCTGCTGGGCTCCAAGCTGATCAAGCACGACACCAGCGTGCTTGGCACGGCCATGCCATTCAAGGACCTGCTCGGCCTGTTCATCGGCCAGCTCAAGAGCCGTGCCGAAGCCGCCGCCGGTCGGGAATTCGAAGAAGTGGTGCTGGGCCGCCCGGTGTTCTTTGTCGACGATGATCCGATGGCCGACAAAGAGGCCGAGGACACCCTGGTGGACGTCGCGCGCAAGATCGGTTTCAAGGAAGTCTCCTTCCAGTACGAACCGATTGCCGCCGCGTTCGACTACGAGTCGACCATCGAGAAGGAAGAGCTGGTACTGATCGTCGACATCGGTGGTGGTACTTCCGACTTTTCGCTGGTGCGCCTGTCGCCACAGCGTCGGGGGCTCGACAATCGCCAGGATGACATCCTTGCCACCGGCGGCGTGCACATCGGCGGGACCGATTTCGACAAGCAACTGAGCCTGCAGGGCCTGATGCCGCTGTTCGGCTACGGCAGCCGGATGAAGAGCGGTGCCTACATGCCGACGAGCCATCACATGAACCTGGCGACCTGGCACACCATCAACTCGGTGTATTCGCAGAAGTCCCAACTGGCCCTGGGCAGCATGCGCTACGACATCGAAGACACCGGTGGCATCGACCGCCTGTTCAAGCTGATCGAACAGCGCGCCGGGCACTGGCTGGCCATGGAAGTCGAAGAGACCAAGATTCAGCTGACCCACGCCGACCACCGCCATGTTCCGCTGGATCGCATCGAAGCCGGCTTGAGCGTTGAGCTGAGCCGTGCCCTGTTCGAATCGGCCATCGACAACCTGCTCGAGCGCGTACGCAATAGCGTCACCCAGCTGCTGACCCAGGCCGATGTGCGGGTCGATCAGGTGGACACGGTGTTTTTCACCGGTGGCTCGAGTGGCATTCCGGCTCTGCGCAACAGCGTTTCGGCGATGTTGCCGAATGCACGGCATGTGGAAGGGAATATCTTTGGCAGCATCGGCAGCGGGTTGGCGATTGAAGCGGCGAAGCGTTACGGTTCGATGGGCTGATCCGAAATCTTTGGTACGCCCTTCGCTAGCAAGCCCGCTCCCACATTCGACCGAGTTCCTCCAGACGGAATACGATTGAAATGTGGGAGCGGGCTTGCTCGCGAAGAGGCCAGCTCAGGCAATACATCTTTCGGATCAAACCATCCCCACCTGCTTCAACTCGCTCTTCAGGTACGCGTAATAAATCGGCCCTGCCACCACCCCCGGCAGGCCGAACGCGGCCTCGAACACCAGCATCGCCAAGAGCAACTCCCACGACTTGGCACTGATCTGCCCACCGACGATCCGCGCGTTGAGAAAGTACTCGAGCTTGTGGATGACAATCAGGTAGCCCAATGCGGCCAGCGCCACCCAGATCGACAGCGACAGACCGACGATCGTGATCAGGGTGTTCGAAATCAGGTTGCCAATCACCGGCAACAGACCGAGCAGGAAGGTCAGCACGATCAAGGTCTTGGTCAGGGGCAGCTTGATGCCGAACATTGGCAGCACCACCGCCAGGAATATCCCGGTAAAGAAGGTGTTGAGCAGGGAAATCTTGATCTGGGCGAACACGATGTTGCGAAACGCCTGCACCAGCAAATGCAGACGGTCGAACAGCGCTGCCGCCAGCGGTTTGCGTTTGGTCAGGTCCGGTATGCGTTGCAGGGCAATGATCGCCCCCAGCACCATGCCGATCAGCAGCGTCACAAACATGTGCGCCGCATCCTTGCCCACCAGTTGCAAGTCGCTGAGGTGCTTGCTCATCCACTCGCCGATCGCCACGCGGAACTCGGCGGCACTGGCGGGCAGATAGGCATCGATGAACGGCGGCAATTGCCCGCGCGCACGATCGACCACCCCCATGAACTTGTCGAGCGACGCACCGGGGTTTTCCGCTTCATGCAGCAGAAAGCTGATGGCACCGGCAAAGATCAGCGTCAACGCGCTGACCACCAAAGTGCCCAACAACGCCACCGCCAACCACCGCGCGCGCCGGCCTTCGATCAGCCGCTGCAATTGCGGGGTAAGCATGTTGACCAGTTCGAAAACCAGCAACCCGGCCAGCAGGCTGGGCAACAACCGTAGCGGGATCACCAGCAGCAGTCCGCCAAAAATGATGACCCAGCTTATGACCAGCAACACATGACGTTGAGAAAACGTTGGCATACAGCCTCAAAACGAACGGCGTAAAAGGATTGGCAGTCTGCCAGCGATCCGATGGCAGCACTAGGGAATGTGTGGCTCGACCCTGGTCGGAGGGCGATCGTTTTTTTGCGCTGCTCGCGAAGATGAATTCACAGCCCGGCCCAATGCTTATTTTTTCTTCAGGCAATCACTCATGAACGCCTTGCGCTCATCGCCCTTGAGGTCTTTGGTCGTGGCGTCGGCATTGCATGTTTTCATTTTCTCCTGCTGCGGCGTCAAGGCCGGTACGGCTTCAGTGGCCGGCGGTGCCGCCTTGAGGCAATTGCTCATAAAGAGTTTGCGCTCATCGCCCTTGAGGCCTTTGGCCGTGGCATCGGCGTTGCAGGTGGTCATCTTGTTCTGTTGGTCAGTGGTGGCAAAGCCTTGGGAACACAGGAGTAAACCCATCATCAGCAAAGTGGCACGCAACATTTTCATGGAGTTCTCTCATTGTTACCGCATCGAGGGGAACGGCCTTGATCTGGAGTGTAGACAACACTTGATACACCTTCATCTTGTCTCCAGGTGGCTGCGCCGATACTGCTCCGGCGTACACCCGGCCTGGCGCTGGAACATGGCAATGAACGCCGAGCCGGTGCTGTAACCCATGTCAAAGGCGACGTCCTGAATGCTGCGATGGCTGTCCAGCGCCTCGATCGCCGTCAGGAAGCGCAGGCGTTGGCGCCATTCACCGAAACTCATGCCCAACTCACGGACAAACTGCCGCGCCAAGGTGCGTTCGCTGACATGAATCTGCGCGGCCCAGTCTGCCAGCGGCCGGTTATCCCCGGGCTCGGCCTGCAGGGCCTCAAGGATTTCAAGCAGTCGGTGACTGCTGGCATAGGGCAGGTAACACTCATGCACTGGCGCTTGCTGCAGTTGATCCACCAATACCTGGGCCAGGCGCTGGTCCGCCGCCTGTTCGGGGATCTTCACGTCCCGGGCGGCAAAGTCCTTGAGGATCGCCTTGAGGATGTCGTTGATGGCCAGCGTGCAGGCCTCGTGTGGCAGTTCACGGCAAAGCGTGGGCGCCAGGCAGACCGCGCGATAATTGATCGGCTGGTTGCTGTAGAAGCTGTGCTCGGTCTCAGGGGGCACCTATACCGCGTATTGCGGTGGCGACATGAAACGGCTGCCACCGATTTCCATGTGCAATACGCCATGGGCCGAATACTCCAGCGTGCCCCACGGGTGCCGATGCGCCGAGGCAAAGCGATGCGCATCGAAATCGGCGTAGCGGAAGTACACCGGGGCGGGTAGTTCGCTGAAATCCAACAGGTCGATGTGTTTACTGGTCATGCTGTCCGGAATCGACGGTTGGTTGTCTGGATCGAAGTATAGGCCTGTAACCGGACAAGGGATAATTACCCCTTATCAACGTTCTGGTTTTTCCCATGCAATACGCTTATCCCCTGCTGGCCATTTTCATCTGGGCCGGCAACACCGTGATCACCAAAATGTCCGCCGGGGCGATCTACCCCGCCGAGATCGGTTTTTACCGCTGGCTGCTGGCCGGCTTGTTATTCACACCCTTCATGCTCAAACCGGTGATGGCCCACTGGCCGTCGATTCGCCCGAACCTGGGTAAGATCTTCGTCCTCGGCGTACTCGGCATGGCGGTTTACCAGAGCCTGGCGTACTTCGCCGCGAGCCTGACCTCCGCCACCAACATGGGCATCATCCTGTCCTTGATGCCATTGATGTCGCTGGCCATGGCGATCATCAGCCTCGGCCAACGCCTGACCATCGGCGCCCTGGCCGGTGCGGTGCTGTCGTTTGCCGGGGTATTGGTAGTCGTCTCGTCAGGCAGCCTGGGCGCGCTACTGGAGCACGGGGTGAACCTGGGTGACGCGATGATGTTGATCGCCACCCTGGCCTATGCGATCTACAGCACCTTGCTGAAAAAATGGCAACTGCGCTTGCCGCCATTGGTGTTGTTGTACCTGCAGGTGCTGGTAGCGGTGGTGGTGTTGTTCCCGTTGTTTCTCGCCTCAGCGAAAACCGGGCTGACTGTGCAGAATATTCCGTTGGTGCTTTACGCCTGCCTGCTGGCCTCGATGGTCGCACCGCTGGCGTGGATGCAGGCCGTGGTGCGTCTGGGGCCGAGCCGGACCACGCTGTTCTTCAATCTGCTGCCGTTGATCACCGCGCTGATTGCGGCGGTGGTGCTGCACGAGCAGTTGGCGATGTACCACCTGGTGGGCGGCCTGTTGACGTTGGGCGGGGTGATTCTTTCCGAGCGCTGGACCACCGTGTTGGGCGCAAGGTCAGCGTTACCTGAGCAAAAATCCTAAAGGCCTGCAGCCTTGAGCCGAGCCGCATGCTCGACAAACAAGCGGATCGGCTCCGCCCCTTTCCCCACCAGCCCCAACGACTGATTGACGATGTCGAAATGGTCCAGCGGATACTCATCGCCAATCACTGTCCCGAGGTGCGAACTGTACCGCCCCACCATGCCGTCGCAATGCCCGGCCTCGCGAACGAAGGTTTTGGCAAACAATCGGCAACTGCGATTGGTGCCATCGAACAGGTTGCGCCCGCGATCGGTCTTGCCCGGCTGCAAGGTCCCGGACCAGGAGTAATAACGCACGCCGTTAACCTGTTCCGGCCCTGGCCCGCCCCAGGTTTCCGGCAGCCCCTGTGGATAACGCTGATTGAACAGGGTCACGCCTGCGGTGGTGAGTGAGTGATGGGAGGCATGGATGTCGACCGGCAACTTCGGTCCGCGATAGCCGGTCTCCAGCAGGCTCATCAGCGCCGCGATGCACCGTAACAAAAAGGTCACCAGCCGGCCCATCGCACTGTCATGCGGATAGTGCCGGTGCAGATAATCGGCGAGTTCCGAACCATGATTAGGCCCCGCCACCGAGGTCACCGAAGCGACCAGATCCGGGCGTTTGGCCGCCGCATAGCGAGCAGTCAGCGAGCCCTGGCTGTGGCCGATCAGGTTGACCTTCTCGGCGCCGCTCTCGCGCAGGATCTCTTCGATCCGCGCCAGCAGTTGCTCGCCGCGCACTTCACTGGAGTTGAGCGGCGAGACCTGCACTGCAAACACCACCGCACCACCACGGCGCAATGCCTCGGCGATCCCGTACCAGTACGGATAGAGCACCAAACGGATAAACCCGAGCATTCCCGGGACCAGCACTAGCGGGTAACGCGTTGCCGAACCTTGCGACATGGGCGAAACATCCTTGTGATCGGTGGGTGACGGCTGGCGGATGCAAGACATCCGCCAAGCTTCGCCAGCGAACATGACAAATCGACGACCAGTCTAGGCCATCCACCCTACTTCAGCCCCACCACACCCGCCACGATCAGCCCGACCGACAACAGCTTGACCGCGGTCAGGCTCTCACCGAGCAAGGCAAAGCCGAGGAACACCGTGCCCAGGGAACCGATGGCGGTCCAGATCGGGTAGGCGATGCTCACCGGCAACTCACGCATGGCCAGGGTCAGGAAGTAAATCCCGCCCACCGCGGCCACGATGGTCATCAGCGAGGGCCAGAGCCGGGTAAAGCCCTCGGCGTACTTCATGCCCATGGCGAAGGTAACTTCGAACCCGGCGGCGATCAGCAAAAACAGCCAGGCCATCTAGAACTCCCTGGCCAGTGCCAGCAAGCGCTGCTCTGCTTCGGCGGCCGAGACTTCGAATGTGCGCGCCTCGGACTCTTCGCCTTCAGCGGCGACTACGGTGACATCGGTGATGCCGATGAATCCCAGCGCCGTGCGTAGCAGCGTATCGGCATGGTTCAACGCCTCCAACTCACCGCCCGGACCGAAGCCGAAGCCGCCGCGACTGGTGACGATCAAGGCCTTTTTGCCCTGCACCAGCGGCTCGTACTGCGCGATACCGTTATCCAGGGTGTGATTGAAGGTCAGCCCAAGCCGCACGATCTGGTCGATCCAGGCTTTCAAGCCGCTTGGCACGCTGAAGTTGTGCATCGGTGTGGAAATCACCAATACGTCATGGCCGAGCAACTCGCCCACCAACGTATCGCTGAACGCCAGATCTGCCTGCATCGACAGCGGACGCGCATCGGGTTCGGGGTAAAACGCGGCGGCCACGAAGGCTTCGTTGACCGGCGGGATCAACGCCCGGCCGACTTCGCGGCGAGTCAGTTTCGATTGCGGGTGAAGGGCCTGCCAGGCCGACAGAAACACTTCCGCCAAACGTCGGGAGTGCGACCGATCACCCCGTGGACTGGCATGAATCGCAAGAACTGTGTTCATCTGAATCTCCTTGGGACTAAACTCAAACGGCTGGTGGCTTGCAGCTTGGAGCTCATAGCCGCCCTGCTACAACTGAACAAAAATCAGTCAGGATGAATTCATTTCATCCATGGAGATGTCATGTTTGCCTCCTTGCCATTGACCGCCCTGCGCGCTTTCGAATCCGCCTCGCGCCTGCTGAGCTTCAAGGCCGCCGCCGAAGAACTTTCAGTGACCCCGACTGCGGTGTCACACCAGATCCGCTCCCTCGAGAGCTGGCTGGGTGTGGCCCTGTTCGAACGCTTGCCGCGCCAGGTGCGCCTGACCGAGGGTGGCGAACGGCTGTTCCATAGCCTGCACGGTGCCTTGCTGGAAGTGGCACAGAGCGTCGACACCCTGCGCCCGCACCGCAGCCGCACGAACCTGACAATCTCCACCACCGCCGCCTTCGCCGCCCTCTGGCTGGTGCCGCGCCTGGGTCGTTTCTATGCTCGACACCCAAACATCAGTGTCCGCCTGGACACCCATTGCGAGGTCATCGACTTGCATCAGGACGCCAGTGTCGACCTGGTGGTGCGCTACAGCCTCGATGATTATCCGAACCTGTATGGCCTATGCCTGTTCGACGAGTCTTTCGGCGTTTACGGCTCGCCGGAACAAGTGGCCTTGGCTGCCCGTCACAGGCCTACCTTGATTAGTGTGCACTGGCACAATTCCAAGCTTTACGCCCATGGCTGGGAAGCCTGGTGTGCACAGTCTGGTGAGGCTTGGCTAGAGGGTCAGCCCACCGTGCGCGAATACGATGAAGAGCATTACGCCCTGCAAGCGGCCATTGCCGGACAGGGTTTGGTGCTGGCCAGCAATATCTTGGTTTCAGAAAGCGTGGCCAGTGGATTATTAATGGCGTATCGGGGCGAACTCCAGGTCGATGGCGCCGGTTACAGCGCACTGTGCGTACCGGGGCGTGAGCGACATCCTCCGGTTCGGGCGTTTTTTACATGGTTGCAAGAGGAAGCAAAATCATCGGGGCTAATGCCTGGATCGCAGCCTCAAGCTGCGATCACAGGCACGAAGGAATTATCGCACTTGGACAACGCTATTAGCGGTGATATCAAGCACTAATGAAGCCGTGTCATCGGGAAGACTGCAAAGAATTTTCTCCCGCATTCGACTTTTTTCATAGGCATACTTATCGAGTACAAATTGCGAGATCCCAATATCAATCTCACCCACAACAAGCTCACTTTTAAATTCCTGATGAAAAAAATCACTTTCGACCTTTTGCTCAGTGTTAAAGCAGACAAACACCGAATATATAACCGGCCCCTGCCCTACCAAATTCACATTGAGAACGACGTTCGAAACCGCTGAAGCTTTTCCCTCAACCTTGCACACCATCGCATGCTCTTCAGTTGTTGAAGCGATCGCCTCCGCGGCAACATCACTTTGAATGCTATTCATAAGACGTTCAAATTGTTCCACCTGAGGAAAACCCGCAACCGAGGCCAATCTCTTATGAATAAGGGAATTCAAAACAACGGACACTCCCTCACCCAGTTCGACACGACTATATTTATGACCTCCAGTCTTCCACTTCGATTTCGACAACGCTTCAGTATAACTTTCATACCACTTTCGCGAACCGGAGAACTTTACAACCTTTGAACTCGCATATAATTGAGAGAACAAGATAGAATCAACCACATCTTTTTTCAAAACTTCAAAAAGATCGATTGAAACAGAGGTAAAATTACCAGCAACTAATAAAACATCATCCTTGACCATACTACTCTCCTTGCTGCACCCCCGCGTCGAGAAGCCCAGCAAGCATCCCGATGACGAATGAATCACTTCAGTTTGACGCCCTTGAAAAAATCGTCCGAATTTTGATCAAGAAGTTCCATGATTTGACTGCGCCGACGATCATGCTGTCCCATATTCAGTTCCATCACAGACGCCACTCGCTTCATTCTCAAATTGGAAAACTTCCACTTCCAAAACCAAGCCCCTCCTTGTGACGTCGACAGTTCACAATCCACCGATACAAAAGTGGCAATTGCTGTACCCCCAGGAGTTTGTAGGCACGGTATGATCCTGAAATCTGCGTCTTTACCCTTTTTGCTATTCTTGTCAAATACAGTTACAAGTTGCTCATCTGACTGAATCCTGTTAAAGCCGCTGTTCAACATTTGGACAAGTGCTGGACCATTCCTGCCCGCAGTCGCCTTAACAATATCAAGAACGATGGAATCCATTGTGACTTGCGCTTGCTTACTCACATCCTCTTTGTATTTGTTATTTGTCAGCGTCCAACCACAATGCTTCAATGCTTCAGCGTATTTTAAGTGCCACTCAATGGCCGCCTTGATTTTATCCGAATAGGTATCTGCATAACGCTCGGCAAAATGAATACTGTCCGCCGCTGCCTGTTTTTTGTCTTCGTCGAGATTATCTGTAAATCCGATCGCCGTCGGAACATTCTCACCCAACAGAAGATCCGATTTAGCCACCGCCTGATTATTCAAATCGGCAAAGGACCTGATGACTTTTGCCTTGGCAACCAATGGCTCAAGTTGCGCACTGGCGAAAAACACACGACTCTCTTCGATGCTCGGAACTAAAATAGTCATATAAAATCCAAATCCATGTGGAGAATTTATGACAGCCAACTGGCTGACAATGACAACTTATCAGCCTAATCCTTTCTTACCAAATCCCATACGTGACACATTATTACCCTGAACTCCAAGCCACGAAGCATTGTTTGCTTGACCACCCGTTATATCAATACAGCCACACAGGGAACTGATTTATATGGGAGAGTAATCTTCATTTCTTTTAGTTTTTAACGGTCTTCGGCGCCTTCCCCGCCTTCATCTGCTCCAGCAACGGCGCACACTGATTGGGTTCTCCGCCGCTCGGCGCCACCAGCGCCAACAGCCCTGCCGCCGGTGCGGCGATCACACCCAGTGCAACCATCCCGGCCCCACGCAACATCAAGGGAACAGCTTTAACACCGGCGTCGGGCTTGATGAACTTGCCGCGCACATACAGCGGCGATCGCAGCGAGATCAGCCGCCAGCCTTTGGATTCCGGCGTGATGGTCAGGTCCAACTGCTCAGTCGCCATGTTCGCCGTGCCATCGATATAGATGATCGCGTTCTCGGTATCGAAGACGAACAACCGCGTAGTGGCCAGACCGCTCTTGATGTCGAAATCGGCAGCGGCACAGTTGATCTTCACTTCCTTGTCGCCAAAGATCTTGCCGACTACGTAGTTGCCGACGTTCAACCCGGCCAGTTCCATCAACTCGCGGCTGATGGCACCGTCGTTGATGAGCATTTTCAGATTGCCGTTGGCACCGCCCAGCAGCTTGGCCACCGAGTTGCCGCGCCCGGTAATGTCGGCATCGCCATTGAGCTCGCCGAAGCTGGTTTTCATCGGTTCGAAGGTCGGGAACAACTGCTTGAGCTTGAAGCCCCGGGCCGTCAGTTTTGCCCGGCCTTCCAAGGGTTCCGTGTGCCCGTTCAGGCGAATCTGCGCATCCAGCTTGCCACCGGCTACGCCGAATCGCAGCGGCTCGAGACTGAGTACGCCATCGGTAAGCACCAGATGCGTGTAAAGATCGTTGAACGGCAACTTTTCGCTATGGACGATGCGCTTGCCGGTAAATTCCACATCCGCGTCCATGTCGCGCCAGCGATCCGTCTTGAACTCCTCGACCGGCAATACCTTGTCCGGTGGCTGCTTGCTTTCGCCGCCGCGGGCTTTCTGATTGGCGTTGGAGTCAGCGCCGATCAACGGGGCCAGGTCGGCAAACAACAATTGATTGGATAACAGCGAACCGCTGAGTTTGGGGCGTGGCTGGCCCGCGACGTAGGCCAGGCTGCCATGGATGTCACTCGAGCCGATCGTGCCGTTGAACCCTTCATATCTAAAAACCGCCCCGCCTGGCTCATGCAACTTGGCGATCAGATGGCCGTCGGTGGCATAGGGCGGCGTATCCGGCAGGGTCACACCGGTCAGGGGATAGAGGTTGCCCAGGCTGGTACCGGCCAGTTTCAGGCGTAAATCCAGCGCGCCCAGATTCATCGGATCGGTCAGCGTGCCGGCCAGTTCGACGCTGGTGTCGCCGATCTTCGCTTGCGCCTGCAGCGGAAATGGCCGCCCCGCGTCCTGCAACGCCAGCAGGCCGCCGATTTTGCCTTGGCCCGTGAGTTTCTGGCCGTGGTATTGGCCTTTGACCTTCAGGGCAAACGCGTAGTCCTGGGGTGCGCCGCCCTGCTCGGACGCCGTTTTCGCGGCTTTGTCGCCGACGATTTCGCTGAAGGGAATCGGCTTGCCCAAAGGGTCGATCAGTAGATCCAGCTGAGTCTTCAGGCTCTGGTCGTCGAGAGTGACATGTCCCTTGTCGAATCCGATCGCGCCGATATCCACCACCCAGGGCGAGGGCTCGGCGTTCGGGTCTTTCGGGTCGAACTTGAACGTCCAGTTGGCACGCCCGTCGGCCAGGCGTTGCAACTCGGCATTGGGTTCGGTGAGGTCGATGCGCGGGATCACCACACGCTGCGCCAACAAGGCCAGCGGCGAAATACGCAACTCTACGCGCTTGAGGCTGGCCATGCGCGGCGCCTTCGACCAGTCCGGGTTGCCCAGGCTCAGATCTTCTGCCACCACGTGCGGCCAGGGCACCCAGGCACGCCAGCCGCCCTCCTCGGGCTCGCGCTGCCAGACCACTGCCAGATTGCCATTGATGGCAAACGGGCGATGCAGTTCCTCGGACACCTTGGCATTGAGGGGTGGTTTGATCCGGTTCCAGTCGAAGAACACGATGATCAGCACCAGCACGGCCAACAACACAACGAAGGTGGTCAGGGTCCAGGCGAGAATCCTACGGGTGCGCATCATTGCACAGAGCTCCTGATACGGCTGAGCGTCACGATCACGATGCTCAGGAGAAACGCAGGGCCAGAACCGGCCCGTCATGGAATCTACGACTGGTAAATAGCCCGCAGGTTTAATCGAAAAGCCGATTTTGCCGCAATTGACCGCTTAAGCGTGACGCTCTCTTCCCGGCCGCGTTACCGACTTCGCACTTTTGCGTGGCACGACTGGGTCGAAAATACCCACCTGGGTGCACCGCGAAGGCCCGGTTTACAAGGGCTGTAGAGAACAATCAATTCCATTGATTATTAACATTGCGTTTATGAACTTTTATATCGACTTATCGAGAGTAGCATTGCCTTCGTACCCAATTTATCGCCCTCCCACGGAGCACCCCATCATGAAACGTCAACTTCTGCTTAGCCTTACACTTTCAATGCTGGCCAGCACCGCCTTTGCACTGCCAGCCGCCGACCAGGCCACCCCGCAAGTGAAAGACACTCACTCGGTGTTCAGCCAAACCGTCGCCGCTGATGGCTCCGACCGCACCCCAGGTCAAACCATTGCCGAAGGTGGAAACGATCGCCTGAAAGAAAAAGGCCTGATCACTGAAGACGGTTACGATCAAACCCCACAAGGTCAAACAGTTGCTGAAGACGGCTACGACCAGACTCCACAAGGTCAGACGGTTGCCGCTGACGGTTCGGACCGCACCCTTGGCCAAACCCTGGCCGCCGATGGTTCCGACCGCACGCCAGGTCAAACCGTTGCCGAAGGTGGTGGTGACCGTGTTATCGAACGCAACAGCGCTATGAGCTGAGCCCATGGCGGCCCTGAAAAAAAGCCCAATCACCGGATTGGGCTTTTGACTTTCTGGCCATAACCTTTGTAGAAGTTGCACCTCCCCGCCTGATCTCCCCTTACGTCGTTCGACGCCGGCAAAGCCGATTTGCTAGAGTGCGCCGCAGTCCTTTTCAGAAAACGCCCTTGCGATGCTGCCCCGCGCCGAACAGAAACAACAAACCCGCAACGCCTTGATGGACGCGGCCCGCCATTTGATGGAGGGCGGCCGAGGTTTCGGCAGCCTGAGCCTGCGCGAAGTCGCTAAGACCGCCGGCATCGTGCCTACCGGTTTCTACCGGCATTTCGCCGATATGGATGAGCTCGGCCTGGTGCTGGTGAGCGAGGTCGGCCAGACCTTCCGGGAAACCATTCGCCTGGTGCGTCATAACGAGTTCGTCATGGGCGGCATCATCGATGCGTCCGTGCGGATCTTCCTCGATGTGGTGTCGGCCAACCGTTCGCAATTCCTGTTTCTGGCCAGGGAGCAGTACGGCGGCTCATTGCCGGTACGCCTGGCCATCGGTCGCTTGCGCGAGGACATCAGTTCGGACCTCGCCGCCGACCTGTCCCTGATGCCGAAACTGCAGCACCTTGACATCGCCGGCCTGAGCGTCATGGCCGACCTGATCGTCAAAAGCGTGTTCGCCACCCTGCCGGACATCATCGACCCTCCCGTCGAGGCATTGCCCGAGCACTTGACGCCCCAGGCAAAGATCACCCAACAGCTGCGGTTCATCTTTATCGGCCTCAAGCACTGGCAGGGGCTGGGCAGTACCGAGTAAGCACCGCGAAAGTACACCCGCCCGGCTTCAACTTGGTGCACAGGGAAAAACTGCGCACCAATTTCACCCAAAATCCTTTGCGCCCAGAAACTTTTCCTACAGCTCCTACAGGTATTTCCTACGCATCAGCGGATTGGCAAGCCCCTTGCTCTTGCCTGAGCATTGTCCATTGCTGGAAGCTTTCCGATGCTGGTGATTCATCGCAGAATCGACCCTCAACCCGACTGGGCCGCCGAGCTGCACCTGACCTTCGAAGCCCGGAGTAAAAGCCGTTTGCGCTGTTTCAGTGCCGAGGGCGAAGACGTCGGGTTGTTTTTGGAGCGGGGTCAATCGCCATTGTATGACGGCGAATGTCTGCAGGCCGAAGATGGCCGCGTCGTGCGTGTCTGTGCCCGACCCGAACAATTGCTGCATGTCACCTGCGCCAATGCCTTCGAACTGACCCGTGCCGCCTTTCACCTGGGTAATCGTCATGTCGCACTGCAAGTGGGCGACGGCTGGTTGCGCCTGCTCGACGACTATGTGCTCAAGGCCATGCTCGAACAACTCGGCGCTGACGTCGAGCCCATTGAAGCCGGGTTTCAACCTGAACATGGCGCCTACGGCGGCGGTCATCACCACTCCCGTCACGGTGACGACAATTTCAATTACCCGCCAAAACTGCACCAGTTCGGCGTGCGCCCATGAACCCTGCATGGGCCTTGCTGCGCCTGGCCAGTCCGCAGTTGCCGATAGGCGGCTACAGCTATTCCCAAGGCCTGGAAATGGCGGTGGACAATGGCCGTGTGCACGATTCCACCAGCGCGCGACACTGGATCAGCGATCAAATGCTGCTCAATCTCGCCCGCTTCGAGGCACCGCTGCTGCTCGCCCACTGCGTGGCGGCGACCGAGGAAAACTGGAGCGAACTGCTGCAGCGCTGCGAAGAACACCGTGCCAGCCGGGAAACCCGTGAGCTGTATCAGGAAAGCCGGCAAATGGGCTACTCCTTGCAGCAACTGCTCAACGGCCTGCCGGAACTGGACTCCCAGGCCCGCGCCTTTCTCGAACACCGACCCGAACCCCACCTGGCCTTGTGCTGGGCGCTGGCTGCTCGCGCCTGGCAGATCAGCCCGCAGGATGCACTGGCCGCGTGGCTGTGGAGCTGGCTGGAAAACCAATTGGCGGTCCTGATGAAAACCCTGCCACTGGGCCAGCAGGCCGCGCAGCGCTTGACCAGCGAACTGCTGCCGCTGCTGCAACAGGCCCAACACGACGCTACCCGAATCAACCCCGACCACTATGGCAGCGCCGCGTTTGGCCTGTCCCTGGCGTGTATGGCCCACGAGCGCCAGTACAGCCGTCTGTTCCGGTCCTAGGGCCTTTTATTTTGGAGAACCACATGAACACACAACCTTTGCGCGTCGGCATCGGCGGCCCGGTCGGCTCCGGTAAAACCGCCCTGACCCTGGCCCTGTGCCTGGCCCTGCGCGAACGCTACAACCTGGCCGTGGTGACCAACGACATCTACACCCGCGAAGACGCCGATTTCCTGGTGCGCAATGAAGCGCTGGCGCCGGAACGCATTATTGGCGTGGAAACCGGCGGCTGCCCGCATACGGCGATACGTGAAGACGCCTCGATCAACCTCGAGGCCGTGGATCAACTGAATCGCCGTTTCCCGGGGCTGGACCTGATCCTGGTGGAGTCCGGCGGCGACAATCTCTCGGCCACCTTCAGCCCGGAGCTGTCCGACCTGACCATCTACGTGATCGACGTTTCCGCGGGCGACAAGTTGCCACGCAAAGGCGGGCCGGGGATCTGCAAATCCGATCTGCTGGTGATCAACAAAATCGATCTGGCGCCGCTGGTGGGGGCGTCGCTGACCCTGATGGACAGCGACACAACGCGCATGCGCAACGGCAAGCCGTTCGTGTTCAGCAACCAGAAAACCGGCCAGGGCCTGGACGCCATCATCGCCTTCATCGAACGCCAGGGCCTGCTGACAGCAGCCTGAGCATGACTTATCCACAAGGAAGCTTCTGCATGACACTGAAACGCATTCTGGGCGCCATGGCCCTGCTGTTGACACCGGCCATCGCGTTCGCTCACCCGGGACATGGTGACAATGGCTTGCTCGCCGGCATCAGCCACCCGATCGGTGGCCTCGACCATTTGTTGGCGATGCTCGCGGTCGGCTTGTGGGCGGCGCAGCAGAAGGGTGCTGCGCGCTGGGTGCTGCCGTGCACCTTCGTTGGCACCCTGCTGATCGGCGGGCTGCTGGGTTTCGCAGGGTTGAGCCTGCCGGCAATGGAAAGCGGGATCGCCGCGTCTGTGTTGGCGCTGGGCCTGGTGGTTGCACTGGCGGTGCGTCCGCCGTTGAGTCTGGCGATGGGTGCAACGGCGATGTTTGCGCTCTTCCATGGCGTGGCGCATGGCTTGGAATTGCCGGACCTGTCGAGTCCTTGGACATATGCGGCAGGGTTTGTGGCGGCGACCGCAGCGTTGCATGCAGCGGGTTATGCGGTGGTGCGGGTGTTGCCGCGCGCCGCTGCGCCGTTGATTCGACTCGCAGGCGTGGCTTCGGCGGCGACCGGAGTCTGGTTGTTGGCGGCCTAGCTCTCTATCGATTGTAATGGCCTCTTCGTGAGCAAGCCCGCTCCCACAGTGGAACTGTGTACGCAGGACAAATGTGGGAGCGGGCTTGCTCGCGAAGGCGGCCTGACAGACAACACACTGCTCAGGCCTGCTAACATGTCGCGCAATCAACCCTGCCGTGACGACGCCAGCCAATGCCGCCTGTTTCCCGCTCCGCCTCCCAGCCTGAACTGACCGCCCTGTTTGCCTCGGTGCAACAGCACTTCCAGGACGTGATCGTGCCGCTCTGGCAAGGTCCCGGCTGGAATGCCGACATGGCGCTCCCCTACGAGGCGCTGGACGCCGAGCACACTCCGCTGCCCCCGCAACGCTACCGGGCCATGGCCTGCGCGCGGCAGTTGTATCTGTTTGCCAGCCTGATCGACCAAGTGCCAGGTGCCCGGGAGCGTGCGGCGGCGTTGTTCCGTTCCTTGCAGCGGCACTTCCACGATGCCGAGCACGGCGGCTGGTTCTACAGCATCGACCCACAGGGCGCGCCGCTGGATCAGCGTAAAGACCTCTACACCCACGCATTTATTCTGTTCGCCTGTGCCCATTACTGGGACAAAGTCCGCGAGCCGCTGGTGGAATCGGTGCTCAACGCCGCCCTGGAAGTGATCGCGCAACGTTTTGCCAGCGGTGACGGCCTCTACGAAGCGAGCCTCGATCGTGACTGGTCGTCGTTGAACAGCGGTCCGCTGCAGAATCCGTTGATGCACCTGGCTGAAGCCTTCCTCGCCACGCTGTCGGTGCGTGAAGACTGCGCAGTGCAACAGGCGCTTGTCGACTTATGCACAGGGATGCAGCAGCGTTTTATCGATCCGCAACACGGCGTGCTGATGGAAAAACCGCTGGGTACTGTGGATAACTGGTTCGAACCGGGGCATCAGTTCGAATGGTATTTCCTGCTGGAGTCGTCCGAGTTGCTACGCGGGTCACCCTTGCATGCCTCGCTGGAGCGCGCCTTCGCCTTTACCGAACAACTGGGCGTCGATCAACAGACCGGTGCCGTGCGGGCCATGCTTGATCTGGGGCCGGATGGCGCTTCTCGGGACGCAACGCAGCGCATCTGGGCCCAGGCCGAGTACTTGCGCGCATTGACGCTGCGGCCGGGCAGCGAGGCTGCGGTACTGCGCCAGTTGCAGGCCTTGCAGCAGCGATCACTGCATGCGGGGGGCTGGTATGAGTGCCGCGATGAGCAAGGTGAAGTGAGCCGTCTGGACATGCCGTCGACTACGCCTTATCACTTGGCGACTTGTTATCGTGGATTGGCTGAGTATCTTCGCTGACTGAACGATCACTTTACGCAATCCACTTGCGATCCCCGGTAAAGCTGATGGTCAGCCATCTCGCCGCATCGGGCTTGCCGAGCTTCGCGGAAATTTCCTCTCGCAGCGCATCCAGCTGCACCACGCTGTTAAGCCGATAATTGGTCGGCAATACGATGTGAATCTCGATAAAACAGGCCCGGCCGTGTTTCTGCACGTAGGAAATGTAGTCGTCGAAACCATGCTCGATCTTCGCCGCCGCCAGTACCTGATTCACTTTCTCATCCAATTGATCCGGGGCGATTCCCAGCACATCGCGCAATGCCGGGCCAAGAATCTTGAAGGCCGGCGCGAGCATGCTCAGGGCCAGCAGAATCAGGATCAGCGGATCGACATAAATCGCCCACTGGGCGTAACCCTGGGTCTTCAGCAACAGTGCGGCGAGGAAGCTCACCAGCAAGCCTGCTGACAGCATCGCATCCACCAGCCAGCTGATGTTGTCGAATTGCAGCAGCGTTGATTTCAGCTTGCGGTTGCGATGGCGCACGTAGAAGAAATAGGCGAACTCAACGACGGTAAACACCGCGGCGTAGACGATCACCAGCCCAAGCTCGATCTCGCGACCACCATTGATGATGCCGAACACACCGTTGAGAAACGCGTAGATGGCGATCAGGAACAGGAAGCTGCCTTCGATAAGCAACACCATGGGTTCCAGGTGCCAGAAGCCAAACTGGAAGCGCTGGTTGCTTTCCTTGGCGATCAACTTCGCGGTGATGAGCATCAGCACCTTGATGAAGGTCGCGATCAGCGAGAAGAAGCCATCGAACAGGATGGATTGGGCGCCTGAGACAACGCCGGTGACGATCCCGGCGATCGCCACGGCCAGCATCAGGAAGGTCGATTGCTTGAGCAGCGACTGCTCGCCTCGATTGCTCACAGGATCTCCCCGAACCTTAAGACGGTTTGTTGGGTGAGGAGTCTAGCTGATGTCAGGCGCTGTCTGTTCCGGCCTCTTCGCGAGCAGGCTCGCTCCCACGAGGATCGCGCTGAACCTGCTCGCGAATGGCCATAACGCGGTCTTAAGCCTTGCCACCACTGCGATCAATCGCAAACCCGGCCCAGGTCTGGCTCACCGGCATCAGCTCCAGGCTGTTGATGTTGATATGCGCCGGCGCATTGAGGACCCAGAAAATGGTGTCGGCGATGTCTTGCGGCTGGATCGGCTCGGCACCGGCGTAGGTTGCGTTGTAACGCTCCTGGTCACCGGCGAAACGTACCAGGGAGAACTCGCTTTCGCACAGGCCCGGTTCGATGTTGCTGACCCGCACGCCGGTTCCCTGAAGGTCGCAACGCAGGTTCAGGGAGAACTGTTTGACGAACGCCTTGGTGGCGCCATACACGTGGCTGCCCGGGTACGGATAGTTGCCCGCGATGGATCCCAGGTTGACGATACCGGCGCCACGGCCATGGGCGATCAGGCGCGGCAACAGCAAGCGGGTGCTGTACATCAGGCCTTTGACGTTGGTATCGACCATGGTATCCCAATCGTCCAGGTCGCACTTGGGCGCAGGGTCGACACCCAGGGCCAGGCCTGCGTTGTTGATAAGTCCGCGCAGCTTGGCGAAGGACGGCGGCAGGTTGGCAATGGCTTCTTCCATAGCCTTGCGGTCACGCACATCGAGCACCAGGCCATGCACTTCGGTCTGCTTCGACAACTCGGCGCACAGGGCATTGAGGCGCTCTTCACGACGCCCCGTCAGCACCAGTTTCCAGCCGGCCTCGGCAAAACGACGGGCACAGGCTTCACCAAAACCGGAAGTCGCGCCGGTGATAAACAGGGTGTTGGACATGGTGTTCTCCTTGCTACGGCTGATTCGCCAGCCATTGGAATAGAAAATCAGCAGGCAGCATGCCCGGCCTTGCGCACAGCGGCAACCGGCGCGCTATCTGTACAAAAAACGAGCAAAGCTTGCAACACCTTGCAGACCGTGGCTTGCAGACATGTGCGCGCACGTTATCCACAGCCCCATCCACACTTTCCGGGGGCAAGTGGAAAAGCTGAAAGCCGCTATCCACAAGGCTTTGCGGGCAGATTTGAAACTTTTTTGCTTGACCCGCATCGGCCTGCTGTGTAGCCGGGGGTCAATTTCCCGACCGGGCGGTCAAGCCTGCAGTGGCGCCAAGCCAGTAACCACGGCCCTCAGCCGAGTCTTTCCAGAGTTTAATCACAGACTTATCCACAGGCTTGCCCACTGTATTTCACTGCGCTTTCCTCCTTAATAAAAAGGTTGACAAAGCCACCTTGAAGGCCCGAAAAAAAGCCTGATCAAAAAACAACCACAGCTCTGCAGGCCACGGATTCAAAGGCTTTCAGCCAGCTACTCCCACGTTATTCACAGCCAGTTCCACAGTAAACGGGGACAAGTCAAAACCGTGACAAAACAACCATTTGCAGCGGCTTTATGTCGCGGTTTGGGAGGTCGCCAATTTTGTTTTCCACAATTTCCGTTACCACAAACGGACGAAAAAAAACGCCCTGATTTCTCAGGGCGTTTTCATTGGACGCTAAGGTTTAGTGCCCGCCGAGATACGCGTTACGCACATCCTCGTTGACCAGCAGCTCCTTGCCAGTACCGGTCATGCGAATCTCGCCATTGACCATCACGTATGCCCGGTCCGACAACCGAAGTGCATGGTTGGCGTTCTGCTCGACCAGGAAAATGGTCATGCCGGTCTTGGCCAGTTCCCGCAGGGTCGCGAAGATCTGCTTGACCACGATGGGCGCCAGCCCAAGGCTCGGCTCATCGAGCAAGAGCAACTTTGGCCGGCTCATCAGGGCCCGGGCGATGGCCAGCATCTGCTGCTCGCCACCGGACATGGTCATTGCGCGCTGGGTGCGCCGCTCTTCGAGCCGCGGGAACAGCTGGAACATGCGCTGCATGTCTTCCTTGGCGTATTTGTCGCCAATGGGGATGGTGCCCATCAGCAGGTTTTCCTCGACGGTCATGTCGGGGAACACCCGCCGCCCTTCCGGCGACTGTGCAATGCCGTTGGAGGCGATGTAGTGCGACGACTTGTGGGTGATGTCCACGCCCTGGTAGAGGATCTGCCCGCCTGCCGCCCGCGGCTGACCGAAGATCGACATCAGCAGGGTCGACTTGCCGGCACCGTTGGAGCCGATCAGGCTGACGGTTTCCCCTTCGTTGATGTGCAGCGAGACGTTCTTCAGCGCCTGGATCGGCCCGTAGAACACATCCAGATCCTTGAGTTCGAGGATGGCTCCGTTAGTCATACGAGCTCCTCTTCATCCGCGCCCAGATAGGCGGCAATCACTTTCGGATCGTTGCGAATTTCGTTGGGACCTCCCTCGGCGATGACGACGCCGTGGTCCAGTACCACGATGTGGTCGGAAATACTCATTACCATGCCCATGTCGTGTTCGATCAGCACCACGGTCAGATCGTGCTCGTCGCGCAGCAGACGGATCATCGCGCTCAGCGCTTCGGTTTCCTGAGGGTTGAGGCCGGCGGCCGGCTCGTCCAGGCAGATGATCTGCGGACGGGTGCACATGGCCCGGGCAATTTCCAGACGGCGTTGCTGGCCGTAGGACAGTTCGCCCGCCAGACGGTTGGCACAGTCCACCAGGTCCACCACTTCCAGCCAGTAGAAGGCGTGGTCCAGTGCATCGCTTTCGGCCTTGCGGTAGCCCTTGGTATTAAGGATACCGGCCAGCATGTTGCGGTTGACCCACATGTGCTGGGCCACCAGCAGGTTTTCCAGCACCGACATTTCCTTGAACAGGCGAATGTTCTGGAACGTCCGCGCCAGGCCAGCACGGTTCACCAGGTGGGTGCCGCCGAACATCTTGTAGCGCAGCCGGGTGATGAAGCTTTTGGGCGAGACGAAATCGGTCGCCTTGAACGATTCGCCGAGCAGCTTGATGACGTTGGTCTGCTGCCCGCGCACATTGAGTTCGATCTTGCCGCCGGAGGCCTTGTAGAACCCCGTCAGGCAGTTGAACACGGTAGTCTTGCCGGCGCCGTTGGGGCCGATCAGGGCGAAGATCGAGTTGCGCTTGACCTTCAGGCTGACATCATTCAACGCCTTGATGCCGCCAAAGTGCATCATCAGCTTCTCTACGGAGAGTACGACTTCGCTCATGGCGCTACTCCTTTACGCGGGGTCACACCGGTACGGCTGATCCGAATCAGGCCGCGCGGTCGCCAGATCATCATCAACACCATCAGGATGCCGAACAGCAGCACGCGGTATTCGGCGAAGCCACGCAGCAGTTCCGGGGCCACGGTCAGGACGAAGGCGGCAATCACCACGCCGATGGTCGAGCCCATGCCACCAAGGACCACGATGGCGAGGATCAGGGCCGATTCGAAGAAGGTGAACGAGGTCGGGTTGACGAACCCTTGGTAGGTGGCGAAGAACACGCCGGCCAGACCGGCCGTCGATGCGCCGATGGTGAATGCCGAGAGCTTGACCAGCACGTGGTTCAAGCCCATGGAGCGGCAGGCGATTTCGTCTTCACGCAGGGCTTCCCAGGCGCGGCCGACAGGCATCTTGACCAGACGATGCTTGACGTACAACACGGCCAGAACCACCAGGAACAACACCGCGTAGATGAAGTAGTACTTCACATCCGGGTTGTAGGCGATGCCGAAGAACTCGTGGAACGGCACGCCGCCGTCCTTCGCGCGCTTGCCGAATTCCAGGCCGAAGAAGGTCGGCAGTGGTGCCGGCATGCCGTTCGGGCCGCCGGTCAGGGACAGCCAGTTGTTGAGGATCAGCCGGATGATTTCACCAAAGCCCAGGGTCACGATCGCCAGGTAGTCACCGTGCAGGCGCAGCACCGGGAACCCGAGGATGCAACCGGCCAGCCCGGCGGTGATCGCCGCCAGCGGCAGCACCGTCCAGAAACCCAGCCCCAGGTACTGATAACCGAGTGCAAGGCCGTAGGCACCGATGGCGTAGAACGCCACGTAACCCAGGTCAAGCAGGCCGGCCAGGCCGACCACGATGTTCAGCCCCAGGCCCAGCAACACGTAGATCAACCCGAGGATGACCACGCCCAGCAGGTAGGAGTTGGAGAAAAACGGGAACACCACGGCGATGACGATCATCAACGGGATGATCCAGCGCAGGCGCGACTTGTAGTCAGGTGCCAGTACATGAACTCCGGAACCGGTGCTTTCAAAGCCTTCGAGGATGCTCAAACCCTTGGGGGTTTGCAGGAACATGCTCAAGGCAAAGCGACCGGCCATGACGATAGCGACGATCCACGCCACGCGAGTGGTTTCCAGGTTGAATCCGTAGCCTTCGAGGACAACGCCGACAATCGGCCCGAACACGATCAGGGCGATGAGGCCGGCAAGAATCGCGTCAACCAGACTTTTTTTGAGATCAATGGTTTTTTTAGTGGTTGAGGACATCGCTTACACCTTCGACACAAGAGGACGGCCGAGCAGGCCTTGGGGCCGAAAGACCAGAACGAGAACCAGCAGCGAGAAGCTGAAAACGTCTTTGTAGTCCGAGTTCACCAGGCCAGAGAACAGCGACTCGGAAATCCCGAGGATGATCCCGCCCAGCATGGCGCCTGGCAGTGAGCCGATCCCGCCGAGCACCGCGGCAGTGAAGGCCTTGATGCCGATGATGAAGCCGGCATAGAAGTCGAACGTGCCGTAGTTCATGGTGATCAGCACGCCGGCCAGGGCCGCCATCGCTGCACCGATGATGAACACATAGGAAATCACCCGGTCGGTGTTGATCCCCAGGATCGAAGCCATCTTGCGGTCTTGCTGGGTCGCGCGGCACATGCGGCCGAGCTTGGTGTACTTGATGATGTAGGTCAGCGCGGCCATGCCGACAAACGCGGCGACCAGGATGAACACCTTGGTGTAGGTCAACTGCACGAAACCTGTTCCGACCTCGACACGCCAGGCCCCCGTGAGCAACGTCGGGACGCCCTGTTGCTTGGCACCCTGGGCGATCTGCGCATAGTTTTGCAGGATCAGCGAGATACCGATGGCGCTGATCAGCGGTGCCAGTCGGGTGGAGTTACGCAGGGGTTTGTAGGCGACGCGCTCGATGACCCAGCCGTACACCGCCGTGACGACGATGGTGAAGATCAGGGTGCCGAGCATCAGCAGAGGGAAGGATTCAATACCGAAGTATGCCAGCAGAGCCAGACTGATCGCCGCGAGGTAAGCGGAAATCATGTAAACCTCGCCGTGGGCGAAGTTGATCATGCCGATGATGCCATAGACCATTGTGTAGCCGATGGCGATCAGGCCATAGACCGACCCGAGGGTCAGGCCGTTGACCAGTTGCTGCAGGAAAATACCATCCATAACGCAATCTCACGCAATGAGAACCTGCACAGGTGGCTGCGCGGTTCTTCTAAGGAAAATACAGATTTACGTCGGAGCAATGTCAGTCAGGGTCCCACACCGCCCCTGTAGGAGCTGGCTTGCCAGCGAAAGCGGTGCATCAGTCAACACGCTGTCGACTGGTCTGGCGCCTTCGCGGGCAAGCCCGCTCCCACAAAGGATCAGTGGGGTTCAGCTGATCGGGTCAGCCCTTACTTCTGTTTTTCCAGCTGGTGGTATTTGCCATCCTTGTCCCACTGGTAAACCACGTAGTCGGAGACCTTCAGGTCGCCCTTGCTGTCCCAGGTCTTCTCGCCCATGACGGTCTTGACCGGGTTTTTCTTCAGCCACGCAGCCGCTTCTTCGCCCTTGTTGGATTTGGCGCCGTTGAAAGCCGCCGCCAGGGTCTGGACCGAAGCGTAGGCGTACAGGGTATAGCCTTCAGGCTCGGTACCGGCCTTGCGGAAGGCGTCTACCACGGTCTTGCTGTCTGGCAGCAGGCGTGGGTCTGCACCGAAGGTCATCAGCACGCCGTCGACGAATTGCGGACCGCCAGCGGTGGTTACCAGTTCGTCGGTCACGATGCCGTCGTCAGACATGAACTTGACGTCCTTCAGGCCTTGTTCACGCAGTTGGCGAACCAGAGGACCGGCTTCCGGGTGCAGGCCACCGAAGTAGACTACGTCGGCGCCGGCACCGCGGATCTTGGTTACGATAGTGCTGAAGTCTTTCTCACCACGGGTCAGGCCTTCGTACAGCACAGGCGTTACGCCGCGCTTGACCAACTGGGCCTTCGTAGCGTCAGCCAGGCCTTGGCCGTAGGTGTCCTTGTCATGCAGGACAACAACCTTCTTGCCCTTGAGCACGTCGACGATGTAGTCGCCGGCCACGATGCCTTGCTGGTCGTCACGACCGCACATGCGGAACATGGCGCTCAGGCCGCGTTCGGTAACCTGTGGGTTGGTGGAACCTGGAGTGATGGCGATGATGCCCGCTTCGTCGTAGATCTCGGAGGCCGGGATGGTCGACGAGGAGCAGAAGTGACCGACCACGCCGGCAACTTTCTGGTTCGTCAGGTCCTTGGCGACCGTTACAGCCTGTTTCGGTTCGCAGGCGTCATCGCCCTTGACCAGTACGATTTTTTCCCCGTTGACGCCGCCCGCTGCGTTGACCGCATCGGCTGCTGCCTGTGCACCCTTCATGTACTGCTCGCCAAATGCCGCATTGGCGCCCGTCATTGGACCCGCTACGCCGATCTTGATGTCGGCCTGGGCAAACGCAGAAACACCCAACGCAGCTGCCACTGCGAGGGCCAGAAAGCCTTTCTTGTAAAACGTCTGGGACATGAGGTGGTGCTCCATGGTTTTTTTAATTGGCACTGCGACTTCACTGACTGCTCAGAGCAAGGGCCGTGCCATCGGTTTTTTATTCTTAAAAAAGTCGCTGCTTTATTATTATTTCGACTGTCTCGGGCCCATTTTCATTGGGCGTGCAACCGTCTAAACCGCGGAAGGTGAAACCATTATTTTTTTGAGGCGCAACCCGCCTGCGCCATCATTGCAACCGCGGCACCAAACGACGTGCAACCAGCCTGTAACAACGTGCGTCACCGAAGTGCACACTGCTGGTGCGGGGACTGCTACAACCCGCACCATTACAGGCTAGCTGCTGATCGAAAAAGCGCCGCTTCCCACTACGAAAATCAACATTCAAATCACGATCCGCAAGCACTGGCCCGCGTGATACAGCGAAAATCCCGCCTCGTATAAACAGCTGCGCAACCCCACGCCGGCCAATGGCTGCATGGGTGCGAAGGGAATCGGTAGCGCCTGAGGATTTTTGTTACACAAGTAATCGGCAAAAGCCTTGCCGACCACCGTCCCCGTGGTCACGCCCCGGCCGTTATAACCGGTGACTGCCACTAAACCGGGCGCAGGCTCGAACAGGCGCATCAAATGATCGGGGGTGAAGGCGATGCACCCGGTCCAGGTGCACTCCCATTCCACCGGTTTGAGATAGGGAAAGTAATGCTGCTGGACCCGATCGGCCCAGGCCTTGAGAAACCAGGCCGGCTTCTGGTTGCCATTGCCGAGGCTACCGAGCAGCAGGCGCCCGTCCTTGTCCCGGCGAATGCTGCTGAGCACCTGGCGGGTGTCCCAGGAGCCCTGGCCGCCGGGCAGGATTTGCTGTGCGGCGTCTTCGGTCAGAGGGACTGAAGCCACCTGGTAGTAATAACCGGGAAAGAAATTGCGTCGCAGCTCGGTCCAATCGCCTTCGGTGTAGGCGTTGGACGCGATCACCACTTGCTCGGCCAGCACCGAACCCTGCGCGGTTTGTACTGACCAGCGCTGACCTTGACGCTCAAGACGGGTGACCGGGGAATGATCGAACAACTGACCGCCCAGGCTAACGGCCGCCTTGGCCAACCCAGTGGTGTAGGCCATCGGGTTGAGCGTGCCAGCACGGCGATCGAGCAATGCGGCGGCGATTTTTTTGGTGCCCGTCGCTTGCTCGCAAGCTTGCCCCGTCAGCAGCTCGACTGGCGCGCCACGGCGCTTCCACTGCTCTTCACGACTGCGCAGATCCGCTTCGCCACGGGCGTTGTGCGCCATGTGCAGCGTGCCTTCGCGGCGCAACTGGCAATCGATGTTGTATTTGTCCACAAGGCTGAACACCAGGGAAGGTGCTGCGCCAAGCATGCGGTTGAGCTGACTGCCCACCGCCGTTCCAAACCCGGCTTCGATTTCGTCCGGTGGAATCCACATCCCGGCATTGACCAGCCCGACGTTGCGCCCCGAGCCGCCATGCCCTGCACGATGGGCTTCCAGCACACAAACCGTCTTGCCCTGCTCCAGCAGATGCACCGCCGCCGACAGCCCGGTAAAACCGGCGCCAATGACGCAGACATCAACCTTCACTTCACCCTTGAGCGCCGCATTGTCGGGCCTTTGTGGCGTCAATTTTTCCCACAGACACTCTTCGCGTAACGGCATTGCCAGACTCCAACAGAAACCTAACCAACACACAAATCAGTGTGGGAGCAGGCGTGCTCGCGAAAGCGGTATGTCAGCCACCAATAATGTCGACTGTCAGATTGCATTCGCGAGCAAGCCCGCTCCCACAGGGGATCACTGTTTGACTCGAGATTTAGTCAAACGTAATTCCCTGCGCCAACGGCAACTCCAGCGAATAGTTCACGGTATTGGTCTGACGGCGCATGTACCCGCGCCATGCATCGGAGCCCGACTCACGACCACCCCCAGTCTCCTTCTCACCCCCAAACGCACCACCGATTTCCGCACCGCTCGGCCCGATGTTGACGTTGGCGATGCCGCAGTCGCTGCCCACCGCCGACATGAATTGCTCGGCTTCACGCACGTCGGTGGTGAAGATGCAGGAGGACAGGCCTTGTGGCACGGCGTTGTTCAAGCGCAAGGCTTCGTTGAAATCGCTATAGCCAACCACGTACAGGATCGGCGCGAAGGTTTCATGGCAGACCACGTCACTCTGTTCCGGCATTTCGACGATGGCCGGCGAAACGTAGTAGGCGTTCGGGAATTTGTCTTCCAGCTGACGCTTGCCGCCGAAAACCCGGCCGCCTTCGCTCAGTGCCTGTTCCAGCGCGTCCTGCATGTTGTCGAAGCTTTGCTTGTCGATCAGCGGGCCGACCAGGTTGCCTTCCAGCGGATGGCCGATGCGCACTTTGGAGTAGGCAGCCTTGAGGCGGGTGACGATTTCTTCTTTCACCGACTCATGGGCGATCAGGCGACGCAGGGTGGTGCAGCGCTGACCGGCAGTGCCGACGGCGCTGAACAGGATCGCGCGAACGGCCATGTCCAGATCGGCGCTTGGGCCGAGGATCATCGCGTTGTTGCCGCCCAGCTCGAGGATGCTGCGGGCGAAACGCGCGGCGATTTTCGGCGCCACTTCACGGCCCATGCGGGTGCTGCCCGTGGCGCTGACCAGCGCGACTCGCGGGTCATCAACCAAGGCTTCGCCGGCATCGCGCCCGCCAATGACGACCTGGCTCAGGTGCGGTGGCGCATCGCTGAAGTTTTTCAGGACGCGGTCGAACAGCGCCTGGCAGGCCAGTGCGGTCAATGGCGTTTTTTCCGACGGCTTCCAGATCACCGGGTTGCCGCAGACCAGCGCCAGCGCCGCGTTCCAGGCCCAGACCGCGACCGGGAAGTTAAAGGCGCTGATCACGCCGACGACGCCCAGCGGGTGCCAGGTCTCGCGCATGTGGTGGCCAGGACGCTCGGAGGCGATGGTCAAGCCATACAGTTGACGCGACAGGCCGACGGCGAAGTCGCAGATGTCGATCATTTCCTGAACTTCACCCAGGCCTTCCTGAGTGATCTTGCCCGCTTCCCAGGACACCAGCTCGCCCAGATCGGCCTTGTATTCGCGCAGGATGTCACCCAGTTGACGCACCAGTTCGCCACGACGCGGTGCCGGAACCTTGCGCCACAGTTCAAATGCATGATCTGCACGACTGATGTGCTGCTCGACTTCAGCGGCACCTTCCCAGTTGACGGTGGCAATCGTGCTGCCATCGATCGGCGAATGCACCGGCACCTTGCCGTTCTGGTACAGGGCCGGGTTCACACCAAGACGATCAAGCAATGCGGCAACCATGGGTCACTCCTCAAGCAAAAAACGGAACGTGTGCAGTCGCCGGATCACGACTGATCAGACCTGTAGTTTTAGCGCTCCCGAGGTTACTCAACAAACGACCATTAAGAGAGATATCATTCCGTTTATTCATGCTGTGCATTGCTGGCAATACAGAAACAAGTACAAAAAGGATCGCCCATGCTGAACAAACGCTATTTGCCCTCGATCGCTGCGCTGCAGTGTTTCGAAGCCGTGACCCGCCACCTGAGCTTCACCCGGGCCGCGGAAGAGCTGAACCTGACCCAGAGCGCCGTCAGTAAACAAGTGGCGCAACTGGAAGAGCTGCTGCAGCACCTGCTGTTTCGCCGGGTTCGCCGGCGCCTGCAGATGACGCCAGCGGGCGATTTGTACCTTGTGGAAGTACGAAAAATCCTAACCCAGGTCGAGATGTCGACCCATTACCTGCGTTCCTACGGTGGTGAAACCGAAGTCCTGCGCGTTTCGACACCTTCGACCTTCGGCGCGCGCTGGCTGGTGCCACGCCTCAAGGGCTGGCGCCTGCGCCATCCGTCGATCCATCTGGACCTGTGCAATGAACAGGAAGCCGACGATCTGCTGCAAGGTCGCAGCGACCTGGCGTTCTACTTCGGCCAGGGTTCAAGGCCTGGTACCGAATGCCTGAAGCTATTCAGTGAAGAGCTTGTGCCGGTGTGTGCACCAGGCAGCCTCCCCGACACGCCGTTCACCGACCCGACGCAACTCACCGACCTGGTCCTGCTGCAAAACGCCTCCCGCCCCCAAGCCTGGCACGACTGGTTCGACAGTCAGGGCTACCACACCGAACACAGCTACCACGGCCCGCGCTTCGAAACCTTCTATATGTGTATCCGCGCGGCGCAGGTCGGCTGCGGCGTGGCGCTGCTGCCACGGTTCCTGGTGGAAGAGGAACTGGCCGACGGCAAACTGGTCATTCCCTGGCAGCATGCAATGCCCAGCACCGACGCCTATTACCTGGCGTACCCCGAACACTCGGCGGAGGTGCCCAAGGTGCGCGATTTCGTGAAGTGGATGCTGGAGCAGGTGTAGGGCCTATTCAAAAATCACTGGCAATAACCACCACCGATATGCGCCACTAGCCTTATTCCATGTGGAGAACCCCCGTTATGAGCGAGAGTGTATTTGCCGATCGCATCGTGCAGAACCTGCTCGACACCGACTTCTACAAGCTGACGATGATGCAGGCGGTGCTGCACAACTACCCCAACGTAGAAGTCGAATGGGAGTTTCGTTGCCGTAACAGCGAGGATTTGCGCCCCTATCTGGCGGAGATCCGTTTCCAGATCGAACGGCTGGCCGAGCTGAGCCTGAGCGCCGACCAATTGAGTTTCCTGGAGCGTATCAGCTTCCTGAAGCCGGATTTCCTGCGCTTTCTCGGGCTATTTCGCTTCAACCTGCGCTACATCCACACTGGCATCGAAAACGGTGAACTGTTCATCCGCCTGCGTGGGCCGTGGTTGCATGTGATCCTGTTCGAGGTGCCAATATTGGCGATCGTCAGCGAAGTGCGTAATCGCTATCGCTATCGGGAAATCGTCCTGGAACAGGCGCGCGAGCAGCTGTATCGCAAGTTCGACTGGCTGACCGCCAACGCCAGCAGCGATGAATTGTCCCAATTGCAGGTAGCCGATTTCGGCACGCGCCGGCGCTTTTCGTACCGGGTGCAGGAAGAAGTGGTGAACGTGCTCAAGCACGACTTCCCCGGACGTTTCGTCGGCACCAGCAACGTGCACCTGTCCCGGGAGCTGGATATGAAACCGCTGGGCACCATGGCCCACGAATGGATCATGGCGCACCAGCAACTTGGCCCACGGCTGATCGATAGCCAGATTGCCGCCCTCGATTGCTGGGTTCGCGAATACCGCGGCCTGCTTGGCATCGCCCTGACCGACTGCATTACCATTGATGCCTTCCTCGGCGACTTCGACCTGTTTTTCGCCAAGCTCTTCGACGGTTTGCGCCACGATTCCGGTGACCCGGTGCTCTGGGCAGAAAAGGCCATCGCGCACTATCACAAGCTCGGCATCGACCCGATGAGCAAGACCCTGACCTTCTCCGACAGCCTGACGCTGCCCAAGGCACTGGACATATTCCGCGCGCTACGAGGTCGTATCAATGTCAGCTTCGGCATCGGCACCAACCTGACCTGTGACATTCCAGGTGTCGAACCCATGAGCATCGTGCTTAAAATGACTGCCTGCAACGGCGCGCCGGTGGCAAAAATCTCCGACGAGCCCGGCAAGACTCACTGCAAAGACCCGAATTTCGTCGCCTATTTGCGACACGTTTTCCAAGTTCCTGCCCCCTCTAGCAAGGAGTGAATTCATGCAAGCCGTACAGCGTGAGATTGCTGAACAGCTCAAGGTACAACCACCGTTCGCCGACGAAGCCGCCCTCGAAGCTGAAGTCGCCCGGCGGATTACCTTCATCCAGGATTGCCTGGTCAATTCCGGGCTCAAGACCCTGGTGCTGGGCATCAGTGGCGGTGTCGACTCCCTGACCGCCGGCCTGCTGGCCCAGCGCGCCATGCGTGAACTGCGCGAGCGCAGTGGTGACGCCGGTTACAAGTTCATTGCCGTACGCCTGCCGTACGAAACCCAGTTCGATGAACACGACGCCCAGGCCTCGGTGGACTTCATCAATCCGGACGAGCGCCACACGGTGAACATCGGCCCGGCGGTCAAATCCCTGGCCAACGAAGTCGCAGCGTTCGAAGGCAAGCATGCGGTATCGGTGGATTTCGTCCTCGGCAACACCAAGGCGCGCATGCGCATGGTCGCCCAGTACACCATCGCTGGCGCAGCCCATGGCCTGGTGATCGGCACCGATCATGCAGCGGAAGCGGTGATGGGTTTCTTCACCAAGTTCGGTGACGGCGCCTGCGACCTGGCACCGCTCAGCGGACTGGTAAAAAACCAGGTCCGCGCCATCGCCCGCAGCTTCGGTGCACCGGAATCGCTGGTAGAGAAAGTCCCGACGGCCGACCTGGAAGACCTGTCACCGGGCAAACCAGACGAAGCGTCCCATGGCGTGACCTACGCCGAGATCGACGCCTTCCTGCACGGCGAGCCGGTGCGTGAGGAAGCGTTCAAGATCATCGTCAATACGTACAACAAGACCCATCACAAGCGGGTGATGCCGTTTGCGCCTTGAGTAACGTGGCGTCTGGACCGACGCCAGCGCTGGCAAGCCAGCTCCTACAGGGGTATCTGTCGTTGCCCGATGACGGGATCGACACAAATCTGTAGGAGGTACAAAAAAAGCGTCCCATGTGGACGCTTTTTTTATGTGCGTGATTCGATTACTTCAGGGTAACCGTGCCTTTCATCATCGAGATGTGGCCCGGGAACGAGCAGAAGAAGCCGTATTTTTCAGCCGCGTCGAGCTTCGACACGTCGAAGGTCACCGAGTCGGTTTCCTTGGCGCCGATCACCTTGGTGTGAGCGATAACGCGGGCATCGCCTTCCTTCAGGTAGTTCTTGTCGATGCCGGCGCTCAGGCCGTCGGTGGCGATCGGCTGCATGTCGGCTTCTTTACTCAGCACCCAGTTATGACCCATGACGTTCTTCGGCAGGTTGCCGGAGTGGGTCAGTTCAACGGTGAAGGTCTTGCAGCTCTTGTCGATCTCGATGGCCTTGGTGTTGAAGGACATCTGATCGGTGGAATCGATGGTCGTCTTGCACTCGGCAGCCATCAGTTGGCTGCTGGCCAGTGTCAACAGGGATACCGCAACAAGTTTGGCAAACATGGTGAATCTCCAAGGCAGGGTGAATGAATGATGCGAATGGACAGAAGACTGCCTGAAAACTTCGCAAGTTCCTATGACCTGAAGCAAAAATTGTATACAACTTTCGGGCTATGAGACCGATCAAGACAATCTACCAGCCAGGTGTCTGTCCCGGCCCTATCATCAGACCGTCCTCATTTTCTGGAGCGTCTGTCATGTTCATCAACAGCCTGTTGTGCAGCCTGCTCGCCGCGTACGCCTGCGGTGCCAGCGGTACCTGCGAAACGCCCAAGCGCGAAGTTTAGCCCTTGGAGCGTAGCGCGCCTGCCTTTACTCTGTGGCCCTGATCGACCCTGGAGCAAGGCATGTCTTTAACATCCGTTTGTGTATTCTGCGGCGCCAGCACTGGCACCAACCCGGCTTATCGTGAAGCAGCCGTGGCCCTTGGCCAGGCATTGGCTGAACGCAAGCTGACCCTGGTCTACGGCGGCGGGGCCGTGGGCCTGATGGGTATTGTTGCCGACGCGGCATTGGCGGCGGGCGGCGAAGTGATCGGCATCATCCCGCAGAGCCTCAAGGACAAGGAAATCGGCCACAGCGGCCTGACCCGCCTGGAAGTGGTCGACGGCATGCATGCGCGCAAGGCGCGGATGGCCGAACTCAGCGATGCCTTCATCGCTCTGCCCGGCGGCCTGGGTACCCTGGAAGAATTGTTCGAAGTCTGGACCTGGGGCCAATTGGGCTACCATGGCAAACCGCTGGGCTTGCTGGAAGTGAATGGTTTCTACAGCAAACTTACCGGTTTTCTTGATCACATCGTCGGCGAAGGCTTCGTTCGCGCGGCACACCGTGACATGCTGCAGGTGAGCGAATCGCCGCAGACGCTGCTCAACGCCCTCGATCTTTGGAAGCCGACAGTTGCGCCCAAGTGGGTCGAGCAAAAACCCGACTAACGACTTGGCACCGATACAGGGCAGAATACGCGCCGCTCAAACCTCACCTTCGACCCCAGAGGATCGCCCATGGCCAAACCCAATTACTCCTTCGCCAAACGTCAGAGAGACCTGGCCAAGGAACAGAAGAAAGAGGAAAAACTTCAGCGCAAGAAAGCAATGGCTGACGAAGCGGCACTGAACCCTGACGGTGAAGTTGCGGCAGATGACGATGTTGATGCACCGAAAGATCAGGCGCCCGACGCCTGAGTCCCTCCGGGCCGGATGATTTGATCAGGCCCACGGATCTGTGACCGGGGTTGGCAGCTTCGCTGTTGACCCCCGCTCCTGCAATGGCATCACTGTGACGCGAACTTCGGGGTCATGGTTGCCGCCCCCCAGAATGACCCCACGCAGCGGCGACACATCGGAGAAGTCCCGGCCCCAGGCCAGGGTGATGTGCTCCAGTGCCGGCTGCACATTGTTGGTCGGATCGAAATCCACCCAGCCCGACACCGGGCAATACACCGACACCCAGGCATGGGACGCATCGGCGCCGATCAAGCGCGGCTGGCCGGGCGGTGGCTGGGTCAGCAAGTAACCGCTGATGTAACGCGCGGCCAATCCACGGGAACGCACGCAAGCGAGCATCAAGTGGGCAAAGTCCTGACAAACCCCGCGCCGGCGTTCCAGTACTTCCACCAACGGAGTGGCTACCTGCGTCGCTTCGGCATCGAAAGTGAATTCGCTGAAGATTTTCTCCATCAAGGCCTGGACGCCGAGCAGCAGCGGCCTTCCTGCCGGAAAGCAGCTCTCGGAAAACTCGACGAAGTTGCGCTTTAAATGCACATAAGGGGATTCGAACCGGTATCGGCAGGCTTCGAGCAGTTCAGGCGCAAGCGGCTGGCTGCTGTAGGTTAGCGCGCTGCGGGTGGCCTCCCACGCTGGAGACTGATTGAAGTCGACCAAGGCTCGGGGCAGCACCTCGATTGTCAGGCTGGCATTGACCAGCAGTTCATCATGGGGACGTTCGAACGCCAGGCGGGTCAACGGGTTGCCGAACACATCCAGTTCATCGCGGCGCGAAGTCGGGTCCGGGCTGATTTGCAGTTGCTGATCGGAGCAACGCTGCCACGCACAGGGCCTGGGCCACAGATGTGCCAGTTGCTGGGCCAGGGACACCGGGCTGTCGTAGTGATAATGGGTATCGTGGAAAATCTGGTAGTGAGCGCTCATCAGACGGACACCGTGCGCTGGCTGACATCATCGACATGGGCAAAATGACGCAAGGCCAGGCGATCCGAGACCTGCCCGCTGGCATCGGCGATCTCTTGCAGCAGATCGGCCAGTCCTTCGATGGCCGCGCGGACGCTGGCGGTGCCAAACAAAGGGTTTTCCAGGCAGGCCAGGTCGAAGCATGCCAAACGCTCCACCAACTGCGGCAACCCCGCTTCGCGTGGCGTGCCGAAGTCGTCGCACAGGCGTTTGAGCGTGCGGGTCACCAGTTTCAACTGGAAAAGCACCGCGTGCGGGTTCTGCTCGTCAAGCAACAACAGGTCGAGCACCGGGATCAATTGCGCCACTGCGAGATACCGCGAACGATAAGTGATGCTGCTGTTGCCCAGCTCCAGCAACCACTCCAGCCCCGCCTGATCGAACGCGCCGGCGCCCCGCAGGAACGCCGCCAGACTGCCGCTGAGGAATTGCAGACGCTCAATGCGCCGTCCGATCATCAGGAATCGCCAGCCTTCGTCCCGGGTCATGTCGTCCAGCGCAAAACCGGACAGCGCTGCCAGAGACATCACCAGGCGGTTGAGGAAATCCAGCAATTCACCGAAGTCCGGCTCGTCGGTCTCAAGCTCCATCGCTTCACGTTGCAACTCGACCAGCGCCTGCCAGTTTTCCCGCGAGAGCTTGCCGCGCACCTGCGAGGCCGCCCATTGCAAACGCTGCAGGTTGGAACGCAGGCTGAATGGCCAGTCGGTGCCGAGTATTGCGGCCAGCAACCGCTCGGGCAGTTCACCTTCATCGGGTAGCAGGTTCAGTCGTTCGCCGAGATCGACCGCAGCGTCCAGTGCCTGCGGGTCATCGCCGTCGACATACCGTGCCAGCATGATGCGTAGTAATCGCGCACTGTCATCGCAGCGTTCACAGTACCGACCAAACCAGAACAGGTTTTCCACTACCCGCGATGGCAGATACGGATCGCGCCGCACCAGATCATGTACGCCGATGTTACGCTGGGTTTTCCATTGTTCGCCGCTGGGTGGGCGATTCCCCAGCACCCAGGTGTCTTTGCTTGCGCCGCCCCGCTGCATCGACACCACTTCGGCATCCGCCTCCGCAGCCACACGCGTCAAACCACCTGGCAACACCCGATAGCCTTCACGACTGGCTACCGCATACATTCGCATGCCGATGGCCCGGGGTTGCAATAGACCATCCTCGGCCTGCCAGACAGGCGCCTGGGACAGCTGGGCAAGTTCTTGCGCTACATAGGCATATGGACGCGCCTGCATGCGCTCGGTGAGTTCATCGCGCTGTTTTTCACTCAAATCCCGACCGAATACCGGGGCAAAGCTCTGGGAAGGAAACGCAGGTTTGATCAGTAGTTCCGGCAGTTTTTCCAGGGCCTGGGCCAGAACCGGTGCTTCCCCGCACCACCAAGTGGCAATGGACGGCAGTATCAGCTCTTCGCCAAACAGGAATTGATTGATCTTCGGCAGAAAGCCCAGCAAGCCCGGCGACTCCAGCACGCCGCTGCCGAGGGCGTTGGCTACCAGCACCCGTCCTTGCCGCACGGCTTCAAGCAGGCCCGGTACGCCCAGGGCCGAGTCGGTGCGCAATTCGAGCGGATCGCAGAAGTCGTCATCGAGCCGGCGCATGATCGCATGGACCCGACGCAGGCCGCTGAGGGTCTTCAGGTAGACCGTGGCATCGCGAACCGTCAGGTCGCCGCCCTCCACCAGCGGATAGCCGAGCTGGCGCGCCAGGTAAAGATGCTCGAAATAGCTTTCGTTGAAACGCCCCGGCGTCAGCAGGACCACCAAGGGGGCCTCTTCGTCGCTTGGCGCCTGGCGGGCCAGGGTTTCCTGGAGGGTGCGGAAAAATCCGGCCAGGTGCTGCACCTTCAAGTCACGGTACAACTCGGGAAAGGCCCGGGACACGATGGTGCGGTTTTCCAGGGCGTAGCCAGCCCCGGACGGCGCCTGGGTGCGGTCCGCCGTTACCCACCAGCGGCCATCGGGGGTGCGCGCAAGATCCACGGCGTACAGATGCAGGAAGGCGCCGTCAGGCGGCTGGATGCCCTGACAGGGCCAGAGGAAATTGTTGTGGCCAAATACCAGCTCGGCCGGCAGCAGCCCTTCGGCGATCAAGCGTTGCGGGCCATAGAGATCGGCCAGCACGGCATTGAGCAAGCGCGCACGCTGGGCGATGCCGGCGGACAATCGCTCCCACTCATCGGCGGCAATCACATGGGGCAGCAAGTCCAGCTCCCAGGGCCTATCGGCGCCCTTGGGATCGGCATAGACGTTATAGGTGACGCCGTTTTCCTGGATCTGCCGGGCCAGCAGCGCCTGACGCTGCACCAACTGCGCGGGTGTGCTGCGCTGCAACTGATCGAACAGCCGACGCCAGTGCGGCCGTACGGCACCGCTGTCGTCGAGCAGTTCGTGATAGGTGCCCGCCGTCAGCGGGTAGCGGTCTAGCAGGTCAGGCATGGAAAGCTCGGCAGACAGCAATGATCGGTCAGACTAACGCACGCTCATGACACCCGGATAGACGAAAAATCCGGGCGTCGCGTACGAATTAGAAACGTCGTAAATCGAGCGTCATCGGCAGCTCGTCGTTAATTTCCATATTCGGTATCGGAAGTTTCCCCGGCGTGTGTCCGATACGGAAAAAACGCGCCATGCGCCGGCTCTCGGCTTCATTGGCGTTCACTGGCAAGGTCTCGTAGTTGCGCCCGCCCGGATGGGCGACGTGGTACTGGCAACCGCCCAGCGAACGCCCCATCCAGGTGTCGAGCAGGTCGAACACCAGCGGCGCATGGACCGGGATGGTCGGCTGCAGACAGTTGGCCGGTTGCCAGGCACGGAAGCGCACCCCGGCGACGAACTCACCGACCCGTCCGGTGGGCTGCAACGGCACAGGTATGCCGTTGCAGGTCAGCAGATAGCGTTGCGGCGCCAATCCGCTGAGCTTGACCTGCAGGCGCTCCAGAGACGAGTCGACGTAGCGCACCGTGCCACCGACCGCGCCCTCCTCGCCCAGCACATGCCATGGCTCAAGTGCCTGGCGCAATTCCAGCTCGATGCCATTGACCGCGTAGTCGCCAACCTTGGGAAAGCGGAATTGCAGGTGCGCCGCGAACCACTCGGCCCGCACCGGATAGCCGGCGGCATCAAGGTCGTCGATAACGTCGGCGAAATCCTGTTCGATAAAATGCGGCAACAGGAACCGGTCGTGCAGCTCCGTGCCCCAGCGCGCCAATTTCGGCGGCGCATAAGGCTCGCGCCAGAACCGTGCGACCAACGCCCGCAGCAATAGCTGCTGGGCCAGGCTCATGCGCGCATGGGGCGGCATTTCAAACGCGCGCAACTCCAGCAAGCCCAGGCGACCGGTCGCACCATCCGGCGAATACAGTTTGTCGATGCAGAACTCGGCGCGGTGAGTGTTGCCGGTCACGTCGATCAACAGGTTGCGCAGCAGTCGGTCCACCAGCCACGGCGCGCACTCCTCGCCAGGCGCAGGCATCTGGGCGAAGGCAATCTCCAGCTCATACAAGGCGTCATTGCGCGCTTCATCAATGCGCGGGGCCTGGGATGTCGGGCCGATGAACAGTCCGGAAAACAGGTAGGACAGCGAAGGGTGGTTATGCCAGTAGCTGATCAGGCTGCGCAGCAAATCCGGACGCCGCAGAAACGGTGAGTCAGCCGGTGTCGCGCCCCCCAGTACGAAATGGTTACCCCCACCGGTGCCGGTATGCCGCCCGTCTATCAGGAATTTCTCTGTGGTGAGTCGGGTCTGGCGCGCTTCTTCGTAAAGAAACTCGGTGCGTTCAACCAGTTCATCCCAGGTCGCCGAAGGTTGCACGTTGACTTCGATCACACCCGGATCAGGGGTGATGCGAAAGTTGCTCAAACGCGGATCGCTCGGTGGCTCGTAGCCTTCCAGCAACACCGGGCAATGCAGTTCCTCGGCGGTAGCTTCGATGGCGGCCACCAGCTCCAGATAGTCTTCGACCCGCTCCAGCGGTGGCATGAACAGGTACAACCGGCCTTCCCGCGCTTCGGCGCAGAACGCGGTGCGCGTCAGCCAGTCGGCGGACTCATCGACCTTCGGCACCCGATCTTCAGTCAGTGCCGCCGCGCCCTGGCGCTGTAGTTGCCCGACGTCAGGCAGCGGCGGGAAATCCTGGTTAGGATCGTTGGGGTGAATGAACGGATACTCCGCCGCCTTCACCCACGGTTGCGAAGCCAGTGGCAGTCGATACCCCAGCGGCGAGTCCCCCGGCACCAGGCGGCAGTGCTCGTCACGCAGATACCAGCGGCCGCTTTGCCATTGATCGCCCTTGGCGGTGCGTGCGAGCGGCAGGACCTGGCCGATGACCTTGTCCAGGCCCTGACTGAAGACTTTGCGCAAACGCGCGCGCTCCAGAGGCTCCTCGAGTCGCGAGTCTTCGGCGCTGACGTTTTGCGGCAATGCGCCTTCGCGCCAGAGGTAATAGAAATTGTCTTCGTACGCTGGAAACACAAAGCGTGGCGCAATGTTCAATCGCTCGGCGACACTCGCCAGGAAACGCCCGGCCAGCGCGCCATCGGCGCCGTAATCGGCCTGCTCGTCGGCGATCAGCGCGCTGTTGTGCCAGATCGGCACGCCGTCGCGGCGCCAATAACAATTGAGCGACCAGCGTGGCAGTTGTTCGCCCGGGTACCATTTGCCCTGGCCAAAATGCACCAGGCCTTGCGGGGCATAACGTTTACGCATGCGCTGGAACAATTCGGCGGACAGTCGACGCTTGGTTGGGCCCAGCGCCGCAGTGTTCCACTCGGCGCCGTCCGGGTCATCGATGGACACGAACGTCGGTTCACCGCCCATGGTCAGGCGCACATCGCCCGCCAGCAGGTCGGCGTCGATCTTATGACCGAGGGCCTGGATCGCTTGCCACTGCTCTTCGGTGTAGGGTTTGGTGACCCGCGGGGCTTCCCAAATCCGCTCCACCGACATTTCATGGCTGAATTCGCACTCGCACGGTTCCACCAAGCCACTGATCGGTGCCGCAGAGGATGGATCGGGACTACAGGCCAACGGAATGTGTCCTTCTCCGGCAAACAGCCCGGAGGTCGCATCCAGGCCGATCCAGCCGGCACCGGGCAGGTACACCTCGCACCAGGCGTGCAGGTCGGTGAAGTCCACGTCGGTGCCCGAAGGACCATCCAGGCTTTTCAGGTCGGCGGTCAATTGAATCAGGTAGCCCGACACGAAACGCGCGGCCAGTCCCAGGTTGCGCAGCAGTTGCACCAGCAGCCACGCCGAATCGCGGCAGGAACCGGAGCCCTGCTCCAGGGTGTGTTCGGGCGTTTGCACCCCCGGCTCCATGCGGATCAGGTAGTTGATGTCGTCGCTCAGACGCTGGTTGAGCGCTACGAGGAAATCCACCGCCGGCAGGGGCGTGCGATCGATGCCGTCCAGATAGGCCTGGAACTTCGGCGTCAGGGGCAGGGTTTCCAGGTACGGCGCCAGTTCCTTGCGCTCATCGGTGGCGTAGGCGAATGGAATCTTTTCGGCGTAGGGCTCGAGGAAAAAATCGAACGGATTGAACACCGCCATTTCCGCCAGCAGATCGACTTCGATTCGCAGCTCGTCGGTTTTTTCCGGGAACACCAGCCGCGCCAGATAATTACCCTGGGGGTCCTGCTGCCAGTTGATGAAATGCTGCTCGGGCGAGACTTTCAGCGCATAGGAGAGTATCCGCGTGCGACTGTGGGCAGCCGGACGCAGACGAACAATCTGTGGACCCAGCTCGACAGCGCGGTCATAGCGGTAATGTGTGACGTGGTGCAATGCGACATGAATCGACACGGCGTGCCTCCTGCGAGCCCTAAGCGTATTGGAAAGCGCGCAAGACTTATGCCATCCAGCAGTGCTGGCGCTTTCTCCGGTTGCAGGAGGCAGTACAGCACCAAAATCGGGCGATGCGGGAAATTGGTTGGAGAGAGTTGCACGTATTTGTGGCGGCCAGTTGCATAGTCGTCGCCCACGCTGGCCTCTTCGCGGGCAAGCCCGCTCCCACAGGGATCTGCTGCGAACACATAATCGCGTGCAACCTCGAACACTGTGGGAGCGGGCTTGCCCGCCAAGAGGCCAGAGGCTCCAGCACAAATGGTTAAACCCTGAAACGCAAAACGCCAACCCGAAGGTTGGCGTTTTGTTCAGCTCAAGCGCAGCTTAGCGCGGCACGACCGGCTTGCGCGCAGGCTTGGGCCCTTTGCCTTTGGCCGCTTCCTTGCGCTCCTTGGCCGCCTGCTGGTTGCGGGCGAACGCCGCCGCCTTAGCCTGCTCGCGTTTGTCCCACGGGTTGCCGCCATCGCTGGCGCGCGGTGGCAGGCCGGTGTGCTGGGTCAGGATCTTGGTGGTCTTTTCCCCAGCAACCTTGTGGCTGCCAGCCGGCGTCGAGTTCTTGCGACGGGCGCTCTGGTAGCTGTCGGTGGACGGTTGGTGCAGCGGGATCAACTGGTTCTTCCCCGGCCCGATCAGGTCGGCGCGGCCCATGCGGGTCAATGCTTCACGCAGCATCGGCCAGCCCTTAGGGTCGTGATAACGCAAGAATGCCTTGTGCAGTCGGCGCTGTTCTTCGCTCTTGACGATGGTCACCGCGTCACTCTTGTAGGTGACCTTGCGCAGCGGGTTCTTGCCTGAGTGGTACATCGCGGTGGCGGTGGCCATCGGCGACGGGTAGAACGCCTGCACCTGGTCGGCACGGAAACCGTTGCCCTTGAGCCACAGCGCCAGGTTCATCATGTCTTCGTCGGTGGTGCCCGGGTGGGCGGCGATGAAGTACGGAATCAGGTACTGCTCCTTGCCCGCTTCCTTGGAGTACTTCTCGAACATGCGCTTGAACTTGTCATAGCTGCCAATGCCCGGTTTCATCATCTGGTTGAGCGGACCTTCCTCGGTGTGTTCCGGGGCGATCTTCAGGTAGCCACCGACGTGGTGGGTCACCAGCTCTTTAACGTATTCCGGCGACTCGACCGCGAGGTCGTAGCGCAGGCCGGAAGCGATGAGGATTTTTTTCACACCCGGCAATTCACGGGCACTGCGGTACAGCTGGATCAGCGCCGAGTGGTCGGTGTTCAGGTTCGGGCAGATGCCAGGGAACACGCAGGATGGCTTGCGGCACGCGGATTCGATTTCCGGGGTCTTGCAGGCGATGCGATACATGTTCGCGGTCGGGCCGCCCAGGTCGGAGATCACGCCGGTAAAGCCCGGGACCTTGTCACGAATCTCTTCGATTTCGCGAATGATCGATTCATGGGAGCGGTTCTGGATGATCCGGCCTTCGTGCTCGGTGATCGAGCAGAAGGTGCAACCGCCGAAGCAGCCACGCATGATGTTCACCGAGAAGCGGATCATGTCGTAGGCCGGGATTTTCTCCTTGCCATACGCCGGATGCGGAACACGGGCGTAAGGCATGCCGAACACGTAGTCCATCTCTTCGGTGGTCATCGGAATCGGTGGCGGGTTGAACCAAACGTCCACTTCGCCATGCTTCTGCACCAGCGCACGGGCGTTGCCCGGGTTGGTTTCCAGGTGCAGCACGCGGTTGGCGTGGGCGTAGAGCACCGCGTCGTTGCGGACTTTTTCCACTGACGGCAGGCGAATCACGGTCTTGTCGCGAGTCATGCGCGGGCTGGCCAGGATCTGTACGACCTTGGCTTCCTGCGGATCCTCGACCGGTCCCTTCTCCTGCTCGATGGCGCAAGCCTGGGTATCCTGGGTGTTCACGTACGGGTTGATGATCTTGTCGATCTTGCCCGGACGGTCGATGCGCGTGGAGTCGACTTCGTACCAGTCTTTGGGCGTGTCGCGACGGATGAAGGCGGTGCCGCGAACATCGGTGATGTCTTCGATCTTGTGACCGTAGGACAGGCGCTGGGCGACTTCGACGATCGCACGCTCGGCGTTGCCATAGAGCAGGATGTCGGCGCAGGCGTCGATCAGGATCGAGTTGCGTACCCGGTCCTGCCAGTAATCGTAGTGGGCGATCCGGCGCAGGGACGCTTCGATGCCGCCAAGCACGATCGGCACGTTTTTGTAGGCTTCCTTGCAGCGCTGGCTGTAGACCAGGCTCGCGCGGTCCGGGCGTTTGCCCGCCAGGCCACCCGGCGTGTAGGCATCGTCGGAACGGATTTTCTTGTCGGCGGTGTAGCGGTTGATCATCGAGTCCATGTTGCCGGCCGCGACACCGAAGAACAGGTTCGGCTCGCCGAGCTTCATGAAGTCGTCTTTGGACTGCCAGTTTGGCTGGGCAATGATGCCGACACGGAAGCCCTGGGATTCCAGCAGCCGGCCGATGATCGCCATGCCGAACGACGGGTGATCGACGTAGGCATCACCGGTGACGATGATGATGTCACAGGAATCCCAGCCGAGCTGATCCATCTCCTCCCTGCTCATGGGCAGGAATGGCGCTGGTCCGAAACATTCGGCCCAGTACTTGGGATAGTCAAATAACGGCTTGGCTGCTTGCATGTCGATAACCGGTGTTGGCTTTCATTGAATTTCGCGGGCGCGGAATATAGCACAAATTTTGACCAATTCCGACGGCTGTGGTCGGAAATTGGTGGCACCCCTTTCGCGAGCAGGCTCGCTCCCACAGAGATCACACTAAGCCTGTGGGAGCGAGCCTGCTCGCGAAGAGGCCATATCAGACGCTATGACTTACTCGTCGTCGTCGAAGTTATAACTGCCCGGCGCCAGGTTCTCGAATCGCGTGTACTTGCCGATAAAGGCCAGGCGGATGAAGCCGATCGGCCCGTTACGCTGCTTGCCGATGATGATCTCGGCAATGCCTTTGTGCTCGGTCTCGGGGTGATACACCTCGTCGCGATACACGAACATGATCACGTCGGCGTCCTGCTCGATCGCTCCGGATTCGCGCAAGTCGGAGTTCACCGGGCGCTTGTTCGGGCGTTGTTCCAGGGAACGGTTGAGCTGGGACAAGGCCACTACCGGGCAGTTGAATTCCTTGGCCAGGGCTTTCAGGGATCGGGATATCTCGGAAATCTCGTTGGTCCGGTTGTCACCACTGGAGCCCGGGATCTGCATCAGCTGCAGGTAGTCGATCATGATCAGGCCGACTTCACCATGCTCACGCACCAGGCGGCGGGTCCGGGCACGCATTTCCGACGGGCTGATACCGGCGGTATCGTCGATGAACAGCTTGCGATCGTTGAGCAGATTGACCGCCGAGGTCAGGCGTGGCCAATCGTCATCTTCCAACTGACCGGAACGGACCTTGGTCTGGTCGATGCGCCCGAGCGACGACAACATACGCATGATCAGCGATTCACCTGGCATCTCCAGGGAGTAAACCAGAACCGCCTTCTCGCTGCGCAACACGGCGTTTTCCACCAGGTTCATGGCAAAGGTGGTCTTACCCATGGACGGACGGCCGGCGACGATGATCAGGTCGGCCGGTTGCAGGCCGCTGGTCTTCTCGTCGAGGTCGGTGTAGCCGGTGGACAGTCCGGTGATGGCGTTGTCGGTGTTGAACAAGGTGTCGATGCGGTCGATGGCCTTGGTCAGCAGGTCATTCACCCCCACCGGCCCACCGGTTTTCGGCCGGGCCTCGGCGATCTGGAAGATCTGCCGCTCGGCTTCGTCGAGAATCTCGGCGGCGGTACGACCTTCCGGGTTGAAAGCGCTGTCTGCGATTTCGGTGCTGATACCGATCAGTTGGCGCAAGGTTGCCCGCTCACGAACGATCTGCGCATAGGCCTTGATGTTGGCGACCGATGGCGTGTTTTTAGCCAGTTCGCCCAGGTAACCAAGGCCGCCGACCTGTGACGTCTGACCTTCCTTGTCCAGTTGCTCGGACAGGGTCACGACGTCGATCGGCATGTTCTGATCGGCCAGCTTGGCGATCGCACGGAAGATCAGACGGTGGTCATGTCGATAGAAATCACCGTCGGAGACTTGATCGAGCACGCGCTCCCAGGCGTTGTTGTCCAGCATCAGACCACCGAGGACAGCCTGTTCGGCTTCGATGGAATGCGGCGGCACCTTCAGCGCGGCGGTTTGCAGATCGTATTGCTCAGGAGCGGAGATTTCGTTCATGGCCACTTGGTTTTTTAAGAAAAGCAGGGGTTTGAAAACGGGTGTTACCAGAAAGACAAAGGGCACGACCTGTAAACAGGATCGTGCCCGATGTTACCGGCAAGCACCCGAGGGTGCCAGCCGACAAGTACCGCTTAAGCTGCTACCACGACAACGCGTACGGTGGCTTCAACTTCGGCGTGCAGGTGCACGGCTACGTCGAATTCACCTACGTTGCGGATGGTGCCGTTCGGCAGACGAACTTCGCTTTTCGCTACTTCAACGCCAGAGGCGGTCAGTGCGTCAGCGATGTCGTGAGTACCGATCGAACCGAACAGCTTGCCTTCGTCGCCAGCGGTGGCAGTGATGGTCACTTCCAGCTCGGCCAGTTGGGCAGCGCGGCTTTCAGCCGACGATTTGCGATCTGCTGCTGCTTTTTCCAGCTCGGCACGACGCTCTTCGAACGCAGCCAGGTTGGCTGGGGTCGCAGCGGTAGCTTTGCCGTAAGGCAGCAGGTAGTTACGACCGTAACCAGCCTTAACGTTCACTTTGTCACCCAGGTTGCCCAGGTTGGTGACTTTTTCCAGAAGGATCAGTTGCATGTGAAAATCCTCTTAACTTTTAACCTTCACCGTTCGCATCATCGGCGTCTTTCGGCGCCAGACGACCGCGAAAATCAATCAGGCTGTCGACGATGGCCAGGACCACCAGCAACGGATAGATCAGCTGCATGAACAGCAACAGCGTGACGTACAACCCCACCAGCCAGAACTTGGCCAGTCGCTTTTGCGCCACCAGCCCGTGAATCAGGGCCAGCCCGGCGAAAACCAGCGGTACGCTGCACAGCGGTACAAGCATGGACATCTGGACACCGAGATTCGGTGACACAACCATGCCCGCCAGCAGCAACATCGCGGGACCCAGCGGGATTCGGACGGCGCGAAACTCGCGACCAAAACCACCGGGGTTGTACAACAACGCCTGCCAGTAGCGCCCGACAATCAGGCTCAGCACACTGACGATTTGCAACAGGGCCGCAATCAGGCCGGTCAGGATCGGTGTAATCAGGGACGCGAAACGCGCTTGCTCGTCTACCGACATCTGCTGGTAGACATCACCGAGTAGCGACGGCATGACTTTTATCAAAGCCTGCGCCAGCATCTCGATCTGGGGACCAAAAGCCATCCCCAACACCACTGAAAACACCACTCCCATCGCTATGCTGACCAGCAGCACGCGGTTCCAGGACTCGCTTGCGCGCAAAACCAACGCAAGGCTCGCAGACCCCAGCAGCACCAGAAGTGCCCGTGGGTCGTCGGAGTAAAGCCACCAGATCAATGCCGGCAGCAGTCCCAGAGCAAGAACGCCCAGGGCGTCCTTCAATCCGCGCCGCAGGAGCACGAGGCATCCAGCGGCAGCACCCAACCAATACAACAACGGCAATGCCGCGCATCCAGCCACTACGAGAGTGGCCTGCATACGGCCCCGCATGATGAACTCAGCTAAGGCACGCATACATTCAATCCTTTGCTACGTGTCGACTGCCCGGTCTCAGCGGCCGTGGCTGTCGGTGTAGGCCAGCAGGGCCAGGAAGCGGGCGCGCTTGATAGCGGTGGCCAGCTGACGCTGATAACGTGCTTTGGTACCGGTGATGCGGCTTGGAACGATTTTGCCGGTCTCGGATACGTAGGCTTTCAGAGTGTTGAGATCTTTGTAATCGATCTCTTTCACGTCTTCAGCGGTGAAGCGGCAGAATTTACGACGACGGAAGAAACGTGCCATTTGATAGGCTCCTTAAAAGGTCCGTGGATTACTCGTCAGCGTTATCGCTGTTGTCGCTGTCATCACTATCAGCGCTTTCAGCGCCTTCGTGCTCAGGACGGTCGCGACGCTCACGGCGCTCACTGCGGTTTTCTTCAGCCTTGAGCATCTCGGATTGGCCGGTAACGGCTTCTTCGCGACGGATGACCAGGTTACGGATCACTGCATCGTTGTAGCGGAAGTTGTCTTCCAGCTCGGCCAGGGCCTTGCCAGTGCACTCAACGTTCAGCATCACGTAGTGAGCCTTGTGAACATTGTTGATTGCGTAGGCCAGTTGACGACGGCCCCAATCTTCCAGACGGTGGATTTTGCCGCCGTCTTCTTCGATCAGCTTGGTGTAACGCTCAACCATGCCGCCGACTTGCTCGCTTTGATCCGGGTGGACCAAAAAGATGATTTCGTAATGACGCATGAATGCTCCTTACGGGTTGTAGCCTGCCGCTCAAAAGCGGTCAGACAAGGAGTGAATGACACTTATGGACTTGAGGACGCTAGACACGTGGGTGCCTGCCATCACAGCAAGGGGCGCAATTGTAGAGAAGGGGCGTGGGAGGCGCAAGGGAATTGGTGATTATTTGAACAGCCACCAACTCATGCCACCCCACAAACACTGTGGGAGCGGGCTTGCTCGCGAATGCGGCAGCACATCCAACATTTTTGCTGAATGTTACTCCGCTTTCGCGAGCAAGCCCGCTCCCACATTTTGATTGCGTCGAGCTTAAGACTTCTTGGCAGCAGCCTTGGCTTTGACGCTACGCTGACGCTGCGCTTCGAACAGGCACACACCGGTCGCCACGGACACGTTGAGGCTGCTGACGCTACCGGCCATCGGCAGGTTCACCAGATAGTCGCAATGCTCGCGGGTCAGGCGACGCATGCCTTTACCTTCAGCACCCATGATCAGGATGGTCGGGCCGGTCAGGTCCTGGTCATACAGGCTGACCTCGGCTTCACCGGCCGTGCCGACAACCCACAAGCCGCGCTGCTGGAGTTTTTCCAGCGTGCGCGCCAGGTTGGTCACGGCAACCAGCGGAATCACTTCCGCTGCACCGCAGGCGATTTTTCGTACAACCGGAGTCAGGGTCGCCGACTTGTCCTTCGGCACGATCACGGCCAGCGCACCGGCGGCATCCGCGGAACGCAGGCAGGCGCCAAGGTTGTGCGGATCGGTCACGCCGTCGAGCACCAGCAACAACGGCGCGCCGTCAGTGCGATCGAGCAATTCGTCGAGCATCGCCTCGCCCCAGACCTGACTCGGACTCACGTCCGCAACCACGCCCTGGTGCACGCCTTCAACCCAGGCGTCCATTTCGCGGCGCTCGGCCTGGCCGACCTGGACCCGGTTTTCGTTCGCCAGCTCTATCAGCGTCTGGACCCGAGGGTCGTTGCGACCTTCGGCCAACCAGATCTGCTTGACGCGCTTGGGGTGGTGACGCAGCAACGCTTCTACAGCATGCACGCCGTAGATTTTCTCCAACTGACTCATGACTTGGCCTTAGGTTTACGCGCCCCACCGCTTTTGGCTGGGGCCGAGCCCGCTTTCGGCGGGCCTTTACGATGTTTGCTCGGTTTGGCTGGCTTGCCGCCGACGGCCTTTTCAGGCGCCGACCGTCCGGTCTTTCCCGTAGACGCCGCTTTACCGCCGCTTTTCGCGCCGGCGAGCAACGCCTGCTTCATTTCACGGCTTTTGCGCACTTCGGCGTTTTTCGCCGCAGCATCACTCGGACGATAGGCCTCGACAGCCTTTTCCTTGGCAGGACGACGACCGGCTTTCGCCGGGGCCGGTTCTGCTTCGGCCTTGGCAGCAGGCGCTGCGGTTTCGGCACCGCGTTTTTTGCGGCCGATCGGCGCGCTGATGGTTTTTTCAGCCATCTCGAAGTCGATCTTGCGCTCGTCGAGGTCGACGCGCATGACCCGCACTTCCACGGTGTCGCCCAGGCGGAAGCTGCGACCGGTACGCTCACCGGCCAAGCGGTGGTGCACAGGATCGAAGTGGTAGTAGTCACCCGGCAGCGCGGTGACGTGCACCAGGCCTTCGACGTAGATGTCGGTCAGTTCGACGAACAGGCCAAAGCCGGTGACGGCCGTGATCACGCCCGGGAACGACTCGCCCACGCGATCTTTCATGAACTCGCACTTGAGCCAGTTCACTACGTCGCGGGTCGCTTCGTCGGCACGGCGCTCGCTCATCGAGCACTGCTCGCCAAGCTGCTCCAGGGCCGCTTCGTCGTACGGGTAGATGCGCGCCTTCGGAATGGTCATCGCACCGGCACGGCGAACGTGCGGGGTGTTCTGCTTCGAATGGATCACGCTGCGAATCGCCCGGTGCGTGAGCAAGTCCGGGTAGCGGCGGATCGGCGAGGTGAAGTGGGTGTACGCCTCATAATTGAGGCCGAAGTGGCCCTGGTTATCGGCGCTGTACACCGCCTGGCTCAACGAGCGCAGCATCACGGTCTGGATCAGGTGGAAATCCGGACGATCCTTGATACCGGCCAGCAGCGCCTGGTAATCCTTCGGCGACGGGCCGTCCTTGCCTTTGTGCAGGGACAGGCCGAGCTCGCCGAGGAACGCACGCAGTTTTTCCAGGCGCTCCGGCGGCGGGCCGTCGTGCACGCGGTACAACGCAGGAATTTCGTGCTTCTTGAGGAATTCGGCGGTGGCCACGTTGGCCGCCAGCATGCATTCCTCGATCAGTTTGTGCGCGTCGTTACGCACGGTCGGACGGATTTCGGCGATCTTGCGCTCGGAACCGAAGATGATCCGAGTTTCCTGGGTTTCAAAATCGATCGCACCACGCACGTGACGGGCCGCCAGCAACACCTTGTACAGCGAGTACAGCTGCTTGAGGTGCGGCACCACGTCGGTGTATTCGCCACGCAGCTTGCGCCCTTCGGTGGCTTTCGGCGTTTCCAGCATCGCGCTGACCTTGTTGTAGGTCAGGCGGGCATGGGAATGGATCACCGCTTCGTAGAAGCAGTAATCGGTCATTTCGCCAGACTTGGAGATGGTCATCTCGCAAACCATGGCCAGGCGATCGACTTGCGGGTTCAGCGAGCACAAACCGTTGGACAGCTGCTCAGGCAGCATCGGAATCACGCGCTCGGGGAAGTACACCGAGTTGCCGCGAACCTGGGCTTCGGCATCGAGTGCCGAACCGAGTTTCACGTAGCTGGATACGTCGGCAATCGCCACGTACAACTTCCAGCCACCGGAGAACAGGCGCAGCTTGCCCGGACGGGCTTCGCAGTAGACCGCGTCATCGAAGTCGCGGGCATCTTCGCCGTCGATGGTGACGAACGGCAGATGACGCAGGTCGATGCGCTTCTCTTTGTCTTTCTCTTCGACTTCCGGCTTGAGCTTGCCGGCTTCCTTGAGCACGGCGTCAGGCCAAACGTGAGGAATGTCGTAGGTACGCAGGGCAACGTCGATCTCCATGCCCGGCGCCATGTAGTTGCCCACTACTTCAACCACATCGCCTTGCGGCTGGAAGCGTGGCGTTGGCCAGTGAGTGATCTTCACTTCGACGAACTGCCCGATCTGGGCGTTCGCGTTACGGCCCGGCGTCACCAGCACTTCCTGCTGGATCTTCGGGTTATCCGCGACGACGAAACCGATACCGCCTTCTTCGAAGTAGCGGCCGACGATGGTCTCGTGAGCACGGGACACCACCTCGACGATCATGCCTTCGCGGCGACCGCGACGATCCAGTCCGGAAACTCGTGCCAGTGCACGGTCGCCGTCGAACACCAGGCGCATTTGTGCCGGGCTCATGAACAGGTCGTCACTGCCGTCGTCCGGCACCAGGAAGCCGAAGCCATCACGGTGACCGCTGATGCGGCCCAGGATCAGGTCGAGCTTGTCCACCGGCGCATAAGTGCCGCGACGGGTGTAAATGAGTTGTGCATCGCGCTCCATGGCGCGCAGGCGGCGGCGCAGGGCTTCGATCTGGTCTTCCGTGGTCAGACCAAACTCTTCGACCAGTTGCTCGCGGTTAGCAGGCGAACCCCGATCAGCAAGGTGCTGAAGGATCAGTTCGCGGCTAGGAATGGGGTTTTCATATTTTTCCGCTTCACGAGCGGCCTCGGGATCGAGGGACTGCCAATCGGCCATTAGAGAGTTTTCACCTTGTCTATATACGGGTTAGTTTGGCATAGGCGTAATGAAACGGGAAATTTCAGGCTAAGACGCCTTATCTAAAGCCCTTTATCGACACCAGAAGGTTGATTTGAATACCACTGGTGAAATTTTTCAGGTTTTTTTGGTGTCGGGGGTTTACAGTTAAAAAGACGCTCCGTATAGTGCGCGCCATCGACGACGGACAACGTTGCCGATACTGCCCAGATGGTGAAATTGGTAGACACGCCAGCTTCAGGTGCTGGTGACCGCAAGGTCGTGGAAGTTCGAGTCTTCTTCTGGGCACCAATTTCGAGCTTGAGATTAGTTCAATTTCAAGGCTCACACAAAAACCCGCGAAAGCGGGTTTTTGCATTTTGGAGATCTGATTTAATAATTTTAAATCAGGGGTTTACAGATCAAATTGCTCTCCGTATAGTGCGCCACATCAACAGCGGCAACGCTAGTGATGAAATGCCCAGATGGTGAAATTGGTAGACACGCCAGCTTCAGGTGCTGGTGACCGCAAGGTCGTGGAAGTTCGAGTCTTCTTCTGGGCACCAATTCAAATTCAAGGTTACGGCCTTGAATTTCACAGAAACCCGCGACAGCGGGTTTTTGCGTTTCCGGGGTTTGAAAACCTGCCCGCACAGAGCCCATTTGAGAAACAATATCGTTTATCATTGTTGCAAGTTTTTGCAATGCGACAGTGAGGAACCCTGCGAATGATGTTTCGAAATACCCTGCGCCGCGGCTTGACCACCACCCTGCTCGGCCTGGCGCTCGCCACTCCCCTCATTCAGGCCGCCGATCCTGTTTCCCTGACGCTCTATAACGGCCAGCACAAGGAAGTCGGCGATGCTGTCGCCAAAGCCTTCGAAGCCAAGACCGGCATTCACGTCAATGTGCGCAAGGGCAGCAGCAACCAGCTCGCCAGCCAGGTGGTCGAAGAAGGTGATCGCTCCCCTGCCGACGTGATCTACACCGAAGAGTCGCCGCCGCTGAACAAGCTCGGCGAGCAAGGCCTGCTGGCCAAGGCCGATGACGCCACGCTGGCAGTGCTGCCCAAGGACTATGTTGCCGGCAACGGCACCTGGATTGGCGTCACTGCCCGGGTGCGCGTCGTCGCGTTCAACCCGAAACTGATCGACGAGAAAGACCTGCCGAAGTCAGTGATGGAATTCTCCGATCCAAAATGGCAAGGCAAGGTCGGCTTCGTACCCACCAGCGGTGCGTTCCAGGAACAAGCCGTGGCAATCATCAAGGTGCATGGCATGGAGGCGGCCGAAGAATGGCTGACCGGCCTGCGCGCCTTCGGCAAGACCTACAGTAACAACATGGTTGCACTCAAAGCCGTGGAAAACGGCGAAGTGGCGACGGTACTGGTGAACAACTACTACTGGTTCGCCTTGCAACGTGAAAAAGGCCAGCTCGATTCGAAACTGCATTACTTCACCGGCGGCGACGTCGGCGGCCTGATTACCGTATCGAGTGCGGCCGTGCTGAAATCCAGCAAACATCCAAAAGAAGCCCAGCAACTGCTCGCCTACATGGCCAGCGAAGAAGGCCAGCGCGTGATCACCCAGACCACCGCCGAATACCCGCTGCATAAAGGCATGCAATCGGATCGTGGCCTCAAGCCGTTCAGCGAACTGCAAGCACCGAAAGTCACACCTGCCGACCTCGGCAATGCCGAAGAAGCCCTGGACCTTGAACGCGAGGTTGGCCTGAACTGATGAGCGCATCGCTAACCGCCCCTGCCTCTTATGGCCAGTACGTGCCAAGGCGCAAGCGGCCGTCCATCTGGCTGGTACTGCCGGTTCTGCTACTGGTCGTGCTCAGCTTGCTGCCCCTGGCTTACGTCGGCCTGAAGGCCTGGCAAGCGGGCTGGGCCGAAGCGCTGCACCTGCTGTGGCGGCCATATGTGTTCGGCCTGTTGCGCAATACCTTGGCGCTGATGGTTGGCGTTACGCTGGCCTGCGGCGTGATCGGCCTGTCGCTGGCCTGGCTGCTGGAACGCAGCAATTTGCCGGGGCGGCGCTTGTGGGGCGTGATCCTGTGCTTGCCGTTCGCCGTGCCGGCGTTTGTCAGCAGTTTTACCTGGGTGTCGCTGAGCGCTCATTTCGAAGGGCTTGGCGGGGCGATCCTGGTGATGAGCCTGTCCAAATACCCGCTGATTTTTCTGCCGGTCGCAGCCACCCTGCGCAATCTCGACCCCTCCCTGGAAGAGTCGGCCCGCACCCTGGGGCAGAATCGCTGGGGGGTATTTTTCCGTGTCACCCTGCCGCTGCTCTGGCCTTCGCTGCTGGCGGGGTCGCTGCTGATTGCCCTGCACATGCTGGTGGAATTCGGCGCGCTGTCGATTATTGGCCTGCAGACCTTCACCACCGCGATCTATCAACAGTTCGAACTGGAGTTCAGTAACGCCAACGCCGCGATGCTCTCGGCGGTGCTGCTGGCGCTGTGCCTGATGTTGCTGTGGCTGGAGCTTCGCGTTCGCGGCAAGGGCCGGCACGTGCGCACAGGCCAGGGTGCGGCGCGCCAGGCGGAACAGGTTCGGTTGGGCCCCTGGATGGTGGCCGGGCAACTGTATTGCCTGTTGCTGGCGATCATCGGCAGTGGCATTCCACTGGGGATGCTGGCGTACTGGCTGGCCGTGGGCTCGTCGGCGGCATTTCCGGTGGCGGCCATCGGCGAGGCGCTGCTTTCATCCCTGGCACTGTCGTTGGGCGGCGCGGGGCTATGCCTTGTTCTGGCGTTGCCGGTGGGACTGCTGGTGGTGCGCTACAAAGGCCCGTTGGCGATTTGGGCCGAACGCCTGCCCTATCTGCTGCACGCGCTACCAGGACTGGTGATCGCGCTGACCCTGGTGTACTTCGCGTTGCACTATGTGCCAGCGCTGTACCAGACGTCGATGCTGTTGCTGATCGCTTACGCGCTACTGTTCTTGCCGCTGGCCCAGGCGCCAATACGCACAGCACTGAACAAGGCCGCTCCGCAACTGGAAGAAGCGGCACGCACCTTGGGCGCATCTTCGTTCAGTGCGTTTTGCCGGGTGACGTTGCCGATCATCTTTCCGGCGCTGGGAGCGGCGTTTGCACTGGTGTTCCTGGATGCGATGAAGGAGCTGACGGCGACCTTGCTGTTGAGCCCGACCGGGCTCAATACCCTGGCCACGGAGGTCTGGGCGCATACCGCGAATGTGGAGTTTGCGGCGGCGGCGCCTTATGCGGCGTTGTTGATTCTGGTATCGGGGTTGCCGGTTTATTTGCTTACGACCCGGATGTATTTGAGTCGTTGAGTCCGTCATCGCGAGCAGGATCGCTGCCACAGGTCTCGGTAGATCAACAGTGGGAGCGAGCCTGCTCGCGATGAGGCCCGCCCGGACAACCCATCAAGCCCTGAACTGCCCCAGGCTCGCTTTCAACTGCGCCGCCAGGCCATCGAGCACCTTGCCGCTGGCCGTGGTTTCCACCACCGCCTGGGCCGCCTTCTCGGCCTGCACATGAATGGTCTCGACCCGACCGCGTACCGCCTGGGCTCCGCGGGCCTGGTGCTCGGCGGCCTGGGTCGCCAGACCGATCGCCGTGTGCACCTGCTCGACCGAAGCCTGCACCGATTGCTGCAACCGCGCACTGTCACGCAGGACCAGAAGGCCCTCACTGGCCTGACGCCCGGCCTGGCCGATGGCCGCCACGGCTTCACGTGCGCCTTGCTGCAACGCCACGATATGCGCCTGGATATCGCCGGTGGAGCTTTGCGTCTTGCTCGCCAACGCACGCACCTCATCAGCCACCACCGCAAACCCGCGCCCGGTTTCGCCCGCACGCGCCGCCTCAATGGCCGCGTTCAGCGCCAGCAGGTTGGTCTGCTCGGCAATACCGTGGATCACCGTCAGTACCACTTCGATCTGCTCACTCTGCTGCGCCAGGCGCTCGATCACTTGCGCCCCGGTTTCGACCTGGCCGGCCAACGCTTCAATCAGGTTGCCGACTTTCGCCGAGGTCCGGGTGTTTTCGTCGGTGGCCTGACGAATATCCACCACCTGCTTCAGCGCCGCTTGCATGGCCTGGCTTTCGGACTGCGCCTCATCCGCCATGCGCGACAAGGCCCGCAGGCTTTCAGCTACCTCATCGCGCTGCATGCCTGCCGCCGCATCGGCCCCCGCGTTACGCAGCGTCATGGCGCCGATTTCCACACCGGTACGCTGAGCGACATCACCCGCCTCGCGCACGATCGGCTGCAACTTGTCGACAAAACGATTGACCGCCGAAGCCATGTCACCGATTTCATCCTTGCTGCTGATCTGCACGCGCTTGGTCAGATCGCCCTCGCCCGCCGCCAGGTCGTCCATGGCGACAATCAACATCTTCAGGCGATTGACCACTCGACGCCCGAGCACGACCGCCAGCAACAGCAGGACACCAAAACCCACCACCGCCAGGCTCAAGCCGATACGCCAGCGCAAGGTTGCCGCGGCCTCCTGCACGGTGCCGGTGGTGTTGGCTTTCATTTCAGCGGCCGTGGACTGGGCCGATTGCAGACGCGCACGCATGGCGGCAGCGCTGTCGGCCGCTGCGCCTTTCAGGCTGTCGCCTACCAGTTGGTCGCCACTGGCGATCAAGGCCGCAAAGCGCTTGTCCAGCGCCGCCAGATCGGCCTCCACCGAGGCCGTCGAAACGCCCATCAGGACCTTGCCGATTTCCACGCCATTAGGGTTGATCGTGGCCTCGATGTAGAAGACCGACGGATCGTTCTTCGCGGCGTCCAGCACCTTGTCCAGCGCGCGGTCGCCCTGGCCTTTTTCCAGCAGGGCCTTGTTGATCGGGTTTTCCCGGTTGAGGTAGCGCGTCAGATGCTGGCCCGTGGCGTCGTCGTACACCACAAACAGGACGTTGGGGTTGCGCTGGGCCCGACGGGCAAATTCGGACAAGGTCGGAACGTCGTTGTCCCACATGGCGCGCGGAGCCACCGAGGCCAGGAGCTGCGCCATGTCGCTGGCAGAGTCCTTCAGGTCTTTTTCCAGGGTCGAACGCAACTGTGCCTGCTCGTCCTTCAGCCGCGCAGACAAGCCAGCGGTAAGGCGCTGACGCGTACTGGCGGACAGGCTGTCGAGGCTCGACGTGACTTCACGCCCAGCCTGCTCAAGTTCACCGGAGAGTTTTTGACTGTCCGCGCCCAGGCGCTGACCGAGATCGGCTTCCAGCGCGGTCACGGTGCTCCGGGTCAGCGCGACCGCCACCAGTACCTGCACCAAAAGGGCGATACCGAGGGTAACGAATACGGGCCGCAACAAACGGCTTTGTAACAATGAGAGAACGGCCGACACTTGAAATCCCTCTGCATGAGCGCCATTAAATTGATGGCACGCCCGAAATGACGCTTCAGGCAAAGCTAATAGCAAAGGTCATGCCGTTCGACAGGCATAAACGACAAAGGCCCCTATAAAGGGGCCTTTGTGTTTTACATCAACAGCTTATCAAGCGAACGGATGGCGCAGAACGATGGTTTCGTTACGGTCCGGACCCGTCGAAATAATGTCGATCGGCGCACCGATCAGCTCTTCGACGCGTTTGATGTAAGCACGGGCGTTAGCTGGCAGCTCTTCCAGGGTCTTGGCACCCACGGTTGACTCGGTCCAGCCCGGCACTTCTTCGTACACAGGCTGCAAGCCCACGTAGCTGTCTGCATCAGTCGGGGCAACGGCGTTGCCTTCTGCATCTTTATAACCGACGCAGATGTTGATGGTTTCCAGACCGTCGAGCACGTCCAGCTTGGTCAGGCAGATGCCCGAGATGCTGTTCACATCGATAGCGCGACGCAGGATAACGGCGTCGAACCAGCCGCAACGACGAGCACGGCCGGTAGTCGCGCCGAACTCGTGACCTTGTTTAGCCAGGTGCGCACCGACTTCGTCGAACAGCTCAGTCGGGAATGGGCCCGAACCTACACGCGTGGTGTAAGCCTTGGTGATACCGAGGATGTAGTCCAGGAACATAGGGCCAACACCCGAACCGGTAGCTACGCCGCCAGCGGTGGTGTTAGAGCTGGTCACGTACGGGTAGGTACCGTGGTCGATGTCCAGCAGGGAGCCTTGGGCGCCTTCGAACATGATGTCTTTGCCAGCGCGACGCAGGTCGTGCAACTCGGCAGTCACGTCCAGCATCAGCGGCTTGAGCAGCTCCGCGTATTCCTTGCATTCTGCCAGGGTCTTGTCGAATTCGATGGCTGGCTCTTTGTAGTAACCCACCAGCATGAAGTTGTGGTAATCCACCAGTTCACGCAGTTTGTCTTCAAAGCGCGGCATGTTGAGCAGGTCGCCCACACGCAGGCCACGACGTGCAACCTTGTCTTCGTAGGCCGGGCCGATGCCGCGACCGGTGGTGCCGATCTTCAGCTCGCCGCGGGCCTTTTCACGGGCCTGGTCCAGCGCTACGTGGAAGGACAGGATCAGTGGGCAGGACGGGCTGATACGCAGGCGCTCACGCACCGGTACGCCTTTTTCTTCCAGCTTGGTGATCTCGCGCAGCAGGGCGTCAGGTGCAACGACCACGCCGTTGCCGATCAGGCACTGCACGCCTTCGCGCAGCACGCCCGAGGGGATCAGGTGCAAGACGGTCTTTTCACCGTCGATCACCAGGGTGTGGCCAGCGTTGTGGCCACCCTGGTAGCGCACTACGGCGGCAGCATGTTCGGTTAGCAGATCAACGATCTTGCCTTTGCCCTCATCACCCCACTGGGTGCCCAGGACTACGACATTCTTACCCATAACACTTGTCCTCATTCGCGCAAACTTGGTGCCGGCGGCAGCCGGCGGGAAAACTCAAGAAGCCAGTGGCGATACTTGCCAAAGCCCGTTCTGCTGGATCAATTGCCGGTCGCAGTCCGCTTCACGGGCGGCGGCCAATGGCTGCCCAGGCAAAGCCTGGACGACACGCTGACCCTCACTGCGCAACTGGCAAACCGTCTGCCAGAGTGCCGCATCCGTACTGTCAGGCATCCAGATACCGCCAGACGGTAGCTCGATCTCAGCACGCCCCAGGGTCACCAGGGTTTTCAAATCAGTGGAGAAGCCGGTGGCCGGACGGGCACGACCGAAGTCGGCACCGATGTCGTCGTAGCGACCGCCCTGGGCGATGGACTGGCCAACACCCGGCACGAACACGGCGAACACCACACCGGTGTGATAGTGGTAACCACGCAGCTCGCCCAGGTCGAAGTACAGCGGCAACTCCGGGAACCGCACGGACAGACGCTCGGCAATCGCCAGCAGGTCATCCAGCGCCGCCAGTACCGGGGCCGGGGCCTTGGCCAGGCGCTCACGCGCAGCCGCCAGCACTTCACGGCCGCCACACAGGTCGACCAACGCGCGCAGCATGCCCGACAAGTCAGCCGGCAAGCCTTCGGTCAAGGTAATGACCTCGTCGATGGCCTTACGTTGCAACGCGTCGAACAACTGTTGTTCAACTTCCCCGGACAAACCGGCGGCACGAGCCAGGCCGCGGTAGATACCGACATGCCCCAGGTCCATGTGCACATCCGGCACATCGGCCAGTTGCAGCATGGCGAGCATCAGGCTGATGACTTCCACGTCGCTGCCGGGACTGGCATCGCCATACAACTCGGCGCCTAGCTGGATCGGGCTGCGCGAGGACGACAAGGCACGCGGCTGGGCATGCAGCACGCTACCGGCATAACACAGGCGGCTCGGACCTTCGCGACGCAAGGTATGCGCATCGATGCGCGCTACTTGCGGCGTGATGTCGGCACGGAAACCCATCTGCCGGCCCGATTGCGGGTCGATGACCTTGAAGGTCCGCAGGTCCAGGTCCTGGCCCGCGCCGGTCAGCAGGGATTCCAGGTACTCGATATGGGGAGTCACGACAAACTCGTAACCCCAGCTCTGGAACAGATCCAACACCTGGCGACGCGCGACTTCAATGCGCGCCGCTTCAGGTGGCAGTACTTCTTCGATGCCATCTGGCAGAAGCCAGCGGTCTACCGTTGCCATTACGCCTTCCCCTGTATCCGGGCGGTCAGCCTTTGGCCGAGCCTTGAGTGAAGCAGAAAATGATCAGCCCATGTGCATAAATCAGGCGCAGGAGCAACGAAGCGAAACGCCTGTTACCGGCTTCGCCAATCACTTTCCTCGAAAAACCTGTCGAGCATTCAGCTCGGGCACCTGCACAAAACAGCAATCAAACGTGCAGACGCAAAAAAGCCGGGAATTTCCCGGCTGCCGCATCATACACTCGTTTTCCCAAAGGATCACCCCGCCAGAGGTATTAGCCGCCCGGCGGGATGCATCAGGTCAACGTCGTATCAAGGCTTGGCTTTTTCCAGGTAGTGGAAGAAGTCACTGCTTGGGTCCAGGACCAGGACGTCGGATTTGTTCGCGAAGCTTTCACGGTAGGCACGCAGGCTACGGTAGAACGCGTAGAACTCCTGATCCTGACCGTATGCCTTGGAGTAGATCGAAGCGGCCTGTGCGTCACCGTCACCGCGAATCTCTTCAGATTCACGATAGGCTTCGGCCAGCAGCACGCGGCGTTGACGATCGGCGTCGGCACGGATGCCTTCAGCCAGCTCGTTACCCTTGGCGCGGTGCTCGCGAGCTTCACGCTCACGCTCGGTGCTCATACGTTCGAACACGCTGCGGTTCACTTCCTTCGGCAGGTCGATGGTCTTGACCCGAACATCGACAACCTCGATGCCCAGCTCTTTTTCGGCCATCTTGTTCAGCGAAGCGGTGATATCCGCCATCAGCGCATCGCGCTCACCGGACACCACTTCGTGCAAGGTGCGCTTACCGAACTGGTCACGCAGGCCAGACTCGAGACGACGGGACAGACGCTCGTCGGCAATCTGCTTCAGTCCGGAAGTCGCGGTGTAGAAACGCTCGGCATCCTTCACCCGCCACTTGGCGTAGGCATCGACCATCACGGCTTTCTTTTCCAGTGTCAGGAAGCGTTGTGTCGGTGCATCCAGCGTCATCAGGCGTGCGTCAAATTTACGCACCTGGTTAACGTAGGGCACTTTCACATGCAGGCCTGGCTGAACATCGGTCTGGACCACGCGACCGAACTGCAGCAACACCGCGCGCTCGGTCTGAGCCACGATGTAGAAGCAGTTCCAGGCAGCGATCGCCACGACGACGCCGACAATAAGGGCGATCAGCGATTTATTGCTCATCAGCGACTCTCCCTGGTACGTGCTTGCTGTTGCTGCAGATCAGCTGCCGCACGCGCATTCGCTTCATTGCTGGTGGCTGCCGCGCCGGTCACCTGGGTGCTGGTGCCGCGACCACTTTCGACCATCTTGTCCAGAGGCAGGTACAGCAGGTTGCTCTGGCCATTCTTGTTGCCGGTCACGAGAACCTTGCTGGTGTTGCTGAAGACTTCCTGCATGGTGTCCAGGTACAGACGCTGGCGGGTGACTTCAGGTGCCTTGCGATACTCGGCAACCAGCTTGGTGAAACGATCGGCCTCACCCTTGGCGCGCGAGACGGTTTCGTCACGGTAGCCATTGGCATCTTCAAGGATACGCTGGGCCTGGCCACGGGCTTCCGGCACGACGCCGTTGGCATAGGTTTCAGCCTGGTTGCGCGAACGCTGCTCGTCTTCACGGGCGCGGATCACGTCATCGAAGGCTTCTTGCACTTCACGCGGTGCAGCTGCGCTCTGTACGTTGACCTGGGTGACGGTGATACCGGTGCGATAGGTATCCATGAAGCGTTGCAGGCGCTCCTTGATTTCGCTGGCCATCAATTCACGACCTTCGGTCAGCACCTGGTCCATTGCAGTGGAACCCACCACATGACGCAGGGCGCTGTCGGTCGCGTGCTGCAGGCTGATTTCCGGCTGATCGACGCTCAGCACGAAGTCCTGCAGGTTGCTGATCTTGTACTGCACGGTCAGCGGCACTTCGACGATGTTTTCGTCTTCAGTCAGCATTTGACCTTGCTTGGTATACGCCCGCTCACGCGTGACGTTTTCCATGTACTTCTTGTCGATTGGCGGGAAGTAGATATTCAGGCCAGGTCCGACGGTTTCGTAGTACTTGCCGAAGCGCAGCACCACGGCTTGCTCCTGCTCGTCGACGACATAGACCGCGCTGTACAGCCATACGGCCGCCAACACGACCAGGCCGATGCCGAGCAGACCGCCGAAGCCGCCACTCTTGCCCGAACCACCGCCGTCATCACCACGTTTCTTACCACCACCGAACAACCCGTTCAGGCTTTCCTGCAGCTTTCGGAAGGCCTCGTCGAGATCTGGCGGTCCCTTGCGGTCGCCGTTATTGCGACGCTTGCCACCCCAAGGATCCTGATTATTCGAGTTGCCACCCGGCTCATTCCAAGCCATAGCGCTCTCCATCTGATAAAGCAAAGACGCACCCACGGCGCGCCGACCAATGCTACAGAATGCCTGTCACCACGGCACAACCGCTTTCTCAGGCTTTTATTGCAAAGTGTGTTGCTCGATGAATTCCATCGGCTGCAATCCTTCGCGGCTTACCAGTCGATTCAACTCGACCCGGGGCAAACGAACGGCCAGCAAACTGATGCCTTCTTCGTCGTGTTCTTCTTTTTGCACCGCACCGAGTTCGAAAAACTGCGCACGCAGTCGGGCGAATCGTTGCGGCAAGCGCAGAGTACCGATAAACAAATCACTGCCAAGTAATTCGGCAATGGCTTGCTCAAGCAATTCCAGACCAGTGCCATCACGCGCCGACAGCCAGACCCGCTGGGGCTTGCCGTTTTCGTCGCGCTGGATTTGTGGCTCAACGCCTTCAAGCAAATCGAGTTTGTTATAGACCTCGAGGATCGGCAAGTCCTGGGCACCAATCTCGCCCAGCACCACCATCACCTGCTCGATCTGCAACATGCGATCCGGTTCCGCCGCATCGATCACGTGCAACAACAGGTCGGAGTTGCTCGACTCTTCGAGGGTAGACCGAAATGCCTCGACCAGCTTGTGGGGCAAGTGGCGAATGAAACCTACCGTGTCCGCCAGGACAATCGGCCCAAGATCGTCCAGATCCAGACGGCGAAGGGTCGGGTCCAGTGTGGCAAACAATTGGTCAGCCGCGTAGACGTCGGATTTCGTCACATTATTGAACAGCGTGGATTTACCGGCGTTGGTATATCCCACCAGCGACACGGTAGGGATATCCGCACGTGAACGGCCACGTCGCGACTGCTCGCGCTGGCTGCGCACTTTCTCCAGCCGGCCCTTGATCTGGCGCAGGCGAACCCGCAGCAAGCGGCGGTCAGTTTCCAGCTGGGTTTCACCAGGGCCACGCATGCCAATACCGCCACCCTGGCGCTCAAGGTGAGTCCACCCGCGAACCAGCCGGGTGCTCATGTGGTCAAGCTGGGCCAGTTCTACCTGGAGCTTGCCTTCATGGGTACGGGCGCGCTGGGCGAAAATATCGAGGATCAGGCCGGTACGGTCGATCACGCGACACTCGAAAACACGTTCGAGGTTACGTTCCTGACTGGGCGTGAGGACGTGATTGAAAATCACCAGATCGGCTTCTTCGGCTTTGACCAGGTCGCGCAGTTCCTCGACCTTGCCGCTGCCAATCAGGAATTTGGCGGTTGGCCGATGACGCGGCACGTTAAAAAACGCAACGGTCTCGGCGCCAGCCGAATTAGCCAGTTCCTGAAACTCCTGCGGGTCTTCGCGCGCCTCAGGGTCCTGTCCATCCAAGTGAACGAGTATGACTCGCTCACCACCACCGTGGCGCTCAAAGAACAAAGGAGACTCCTATCAGGCGTTACCTGGCTCAGCATCACCCGCTTCCGATTCGGTTGCGCTAGGCAGACGAATTGGACGAACCGGCACTACTGTAGAGATAGCGTGTTTGTAGACCATTTGGCTGACGGTGTTTTTCAGCAGGATAACGAACTGGTCGAAAGACTCGATCGTACCTTGCAGTTTGATACCGTTGACCAGGTAGATGGACACCCCAACTTTCTCTTTACGTAAAGTATTCAAGTAAGGGTCTTGTAGCGAATGCCCTTTTGACATGTGCCGCACTCCTTTAAGGATTCAAAATAAAAAAATAGGTAAACAGATGGCTTTGGCCGCCCCACCCCCAAGGATAGACGGCAATTGCAAGGACTCAGCTCAATATGGAGATGGTCCCAAGGTATTTCAAGGCGCGCGGCAGATTGTCGCAATCGAGGCTGTCCAGCCAGTGTAAATCAGCCCAACTGCGAAGCCAGGTGAACTGGCGTTTCGCCAATTGGCGCGTGGCAATGATTCCACGCTCCTGCATCTCGGCTGACGTCAGCTTGCCATCCAGGTAATCCCAGACTTGGCGGTAGCCTACCGCACGTATAGACGGCAACCCGGTATGCAGGTCACTTCTATTACGCAGGGCTACGACCTCGTCGATGAATCCCTGTTCCAACATTAAAGTGAATCTTTGTTTAATTCGCTCGTGCAATACCTGGCGATTCGCCGGAGCAATGGCCAAGTTCGCGACAGTATAGGGCAATTGTTGCCGTCCTGAAGCGGCTGCTTCAGTACTTTGCGCAGATTGTTGCAAGCGCAGCTCAGTCATGCTCTGACCACTGACACGAAAAACTTCCAATGCTCGACTCAGGCGCTGAGGATCGTTCGGATGAATACGTGCCGCGGAAACCGGGTCAATGACCGCCAACTGCTCGTGCAACGCCTGCCACCCAAGGCGGGCGGCCTCTTCTTCGATCTGCGCGCGGATTTCCGGATCGGCGGCCGGCATATCCGCGAGCCCTTCGACCAACGCCTTGTAATAGAGCATCGTTCCGCCCACCAACAGCGGAATTTTACCCCGCGCGGTAATCTCGGCCATGGCTTGCAGGGCATCGCGACGAAAATCCGCTGCCGAATAAGCCTCGGCCGGGTCGAGAATATCGATCAAGCGGTGCGGAAATTCGGCCAACAGCTCTTTCGATGGCTTGGCGGTACCAATGTCCATGCCACGGTAGACCAGTGCCGAATCGACGCTGATCAGTTCGCAGGGCAGGACTTTGGTGAGTTCGATGGCCAGGTCGGTCTTGCCGGCGGCGGTTGGACCCATCAGGAAAATCGCAGGAGGGAGCTGGCTCATCAACGACCGCGCAAGAACAGTTTGTCCAGATCGTCCAGCCCCAGTTGGGTCCAGGTCGGTCGGCCATGGTTGCATTGACCGCTGCGCTCGGTGTTTTCCATGTCGCGCAGCAGACCGTTCATTTCCGGCAGGGCCAGGCGCCGATTGGCGCGGACCGCGCCGTGGCAGGCCATGGTCCCGAGCAGTTCGTTCAGGTGCGCCTGAATCCGGTCGCTGGTGCCATATTCCATCAGGTCGGCCAGTACGTCACCCACCAGTCGATTGGCCTCGGCCTGCTTGAGCAAGGCCGGTATCTGCCGAATGGCCAGGGTTTCCGGGCCGAGGCGCTGCAGTTCGAAGCCCAGGCGCTGGAACCAGGCAGAGTGCTCTTCGGCGCAATCGGCTTCACGCTGACTGACCGCCAGGGTTTCCGGCACCAGCAATGGTTGCCCGCTCAAGCCTTCACTGGCCATGGCGACTTTCAGGCGTTCGTACATGATCCGCTCGTGAGCGGCATGCATGTCCACCAGCACCAGCCCCTGGGCGTTTTCCGAAAGGATGTAGATGCCTTTGAGCTGCGCCAGCGCATAGCCCAGCGGCGGAATGTCATCCTGACCGGCTGGCAGCGCGACCGCGTTGGCCTCGGGCAACGGCGCGAAGAACTCGCGATAGGCGGCCTGCGCTTCTGCAACCGGAACCGCTGACTGCGGGCGCGGGGTGTATTGATACTGATACCCGGCGCCAGAACCCGAACCGGCTGGCGCATTGAACGAAGGCTGGGCCTGAGGCTGCTCCAGCAGCGCGTTGGCGGCCAGGCGCATTTCCCCCTGCGGGCCAAACTCACCGGCTTCAAGGCCGGTAGGCCGCACTACGGCTGTCGCAACTGGTGCCGCCAGATGATCTTCCGGCCGCACATCGCCCAAGGCACGGTGCAAGGTGCCATAGAGGAAATCGTGAACCATGCGCCCTTCACGGAAGCGCACTTCGTGCTTGGTGGGGTGCACGTTGACGTCGACGCCCGTTGGATCGACTTCGAAAAACAGCACGAAGGTCGGATGCCGGCCATTGAACAGCACGTCGCGATAAGCCTGGCGCACGGCGTGCGCCACCAGTTTGTCGCGCACGGCACGGCCATTGACGAAGAAGTACTGCAAATCGGCCTGGCTGCGGTTGAAGGTCGGCAAGCCGACCCAGCCCCAGAGATGCAGGCCGTTGCGTTCTATTTCGATCGGCAGCGCCTGTTCCAGGAAACCTGGGCCGCAGATCGCCGCCACGCGCCGGGCACGGGCCGCATCATCGTGGGCCTCATGCAGGCTGAGGATGGTCTTGCCGTTGTGGCGCAGATGAAAGGCCACGTCGAAGCGCGCCAGGGCCAGGCGCCTGATCACCTCCTGCAGGTGATCGAATTCGGTTTTTTCGGTCTTGAGAAATTTACGCCGCGCCGGGGTATTGAAGAACAGGTCGCGCACTTCAACCGAAGTGCCCACCGGGTGGGCTGCGGGCTGTACCCGGGGCGCCATGTCACGGCCTTCGGTTTCGACCTGCCAGGCCTGATCGGCGTCACGGGTGCGGGAAGTCAGGGTCAGGCGCGCCACCGAACTGATCGATGCCAGGGCCTCGCCACGAAAGCCCAGGCTCATGACCTGTTCAAGATCCTCAAGATTGCGGATCTTGCTGGTGGCATGTCGCGCCAGGGCCAGCGGCAGGTCATCGGCAGAAATGCCGCTGCCATCGTCGCGCACCCGCAGCAACTTGACGCCGCCCTGCTCCACGTCGACGTCGATGCGCCTGGCGCCGGAGTCGAGGCTGTTTTCCAGCAGCTCCTTGATCACCGAGGCCGGGCGCTCGACCACCTCACCCGCAGCAATCTGGTTCGCCAGTCGCGGGCTGAGCAGCTCGATACGAGCGCCGTTGTTCACGACCTGATTCATTCCTTGGCCGCCAGTTCGGTGCCCGGGATGGTCAGGTGCTGACCGATCTTGAGCTCATCGCTCGACAGGTTGTTGGCGCTGCGCAGGGTAGCCGGCGACACCTGATAGCGTACCGCGATCATCGCCAGCGTCTCGCCCGGGTTTACCCGATGATCACGAGGGCCTTGGGCGATTTTTCCGGAATCACGCAGCCAGGCAATGTAAGTGCCCGGTGGCGGGTTCTGCTGGAAGAACTGGCGCACGCCGCTGCTGATGGAGCGAGCCAGCGCCTGCTGATGGCTCGCGGCTGCGAGTTTCGAGGCTTCGTTGGCGTTGGAAATGAACCCGGTTTCGACCAGGATCGACGGGATGTCCGGCGACTTCAGCACCATGAACCCGGCCTGCTCGACCCGCTGCTTGTGCAGGGGCGTGACCCGGCCGATGTTGCTCAGGACTTTCTGGCCGACGTTCAGGCTGGAAGTCAGGGACGCGGTCATCGACAGGTCGAGCAACACACCGGCAAGCATACGGTCCTTGTCGTCGAGGCTGACGTTGCCTGCACCACCGATCAGGTCAGAACGGTTTTCGCTGTCGGCCAGCCAGCGCGCGGTCTCCGAAGTGGCGCCGCGATCGGACAGGGCAAACACCGAGGCACCGAAGGCTGCGGCGGAAGGCGCGGCGTCGGCGTGAATCGAGACGAACAGGTCGGCGCCTTTCTTGCGGGCAATTTCCGTACGGCCACGCAACGGAATGAAATAGTCGCCGGTGCGAGTCAGTTCAGCGCGGAAACCCTTCATGCCACTGACCTGGCGCTGCAGTTCACGGGCGATCGCCAGTACCACGTCTTTCTCGCGCTGACCGCGAGAGCCGGAGGCGCCCGGGTCTTCACCGCCGTGACCGGCATCGATCACCACAATGATGTCGCGCTTGCCAGCCGGTGCTGGCGGCAACTTGATCGCCGGCTCCGAAGGCGTGACCGGCACGGCCGGTACTGTGGCCACCGAAGGAGTCGGCGCTGGCGGCGGCGCGGCATCGGCCGGGTTATCGAACAGATCGACCACCAGGCGATTGCCATACTGGGCGTTGGGCGCCAGGGAGAAGCTTTTCGGCGTCACGGCCTTTTTCAGGTCGATGACCACCCGCAGGTCGGTCGGCGTACGCTGGGCCGAACGCATGGCGGTGATCGGGGTGTTCGCGCTATTGACGTTCAACGGCGCACCAAGGGTCGCGCCATTGATGTCGATGACCAGGCGATCCGGGGACGTCAGCGTAAAGACGCTGTGCTGCACGGGGCCAGTCAGGTCAAACACCAGCCGCGTGTTATCCGGCGCCCGCCACAGGCGAACACTGTTGACCTTCGTCTCGGCCACAGCGTCGACGGTTACCGCCAGAAACAACACCCCTACGGCAGCAACCAACGCGCGAAAGCGCATACCTAACCCCATCATCTATTTGGATTCCAATGCCAAAGCGGCACACCAGGCCTCGCCACGCGAGCCCTGGGATAAAATTTTCAGCGAACGCCCGCTGTCTTGCGGGCTAATGGTAATGGTCAGGTCGGGCTTTGGCAAAAAGCCTGCACCTTTATCGGGCCACTCGATCAGGCACAGGGCATCGTCTTCGAAGTAGTCGCGAATGCCGAGAAACTCCAGCTCCTCCGGATCGACCAGGCGATACAGGTCGAAATGGAAGGCGCGGATGTCGCCGATCTCGTAGGGCTCGACCAGGGTGAAGGTCGGGCTTTTGACCGCACCGACATGCCCAAGGCCACGGATGATACCCCGAGACAACGTGGTTTTTCCCATTCCAAGATTACCTTCAAGGAAGATCAGGCCATGCCCCCCGGTGATACGGGCGATACGTGCGCCAAAGTCGCTCATGGCCTGCTCGTCGGCCAGGTACAGGGTTACTTCAGACACGGTGCTTGCTCCTCCAACAACTGACGAATGGCTGGTATCAGATCACTGGCCGCCAGCCCGCGGCCGAATTTACCCTGGCGCTCACCGGCATTGGCGTGCAGCCAGACCGCCAGGCAAGTCGCGTCGAACGTCGCCATGCCCTGAGCCAGCAATGCACCGACCAGCCCCGCCAGTACGTCACCCAGACCCGCGGTGGCCATTGCCGGATGGCCCTGATGACACACGGCAAGCCGCCCGTCAGGACTGGCGATCAGGCTACCGGCGCCCTTGAGCACGGCGACGGCGTTGTATTTTTTGCTCAGCGCGTGAACCGCCGCCGGCCGATCCGCCTGAACCTCGGCCGTACTGAGCCCCAGCAACCGCGCGGCCTCCCCCGGGTGCGGCGTGATCACACTCCTTTGGGGCAAGCTCACACGGCCCTCCGCCAGCAGGTTCAGCGCATCGGCGTCCCAGACTTGCGGCTGGGGTGCGTTGGCGGCCGCCGATAACAGGCTTCGCCCCCAGGCGCCCTTACCCAGTCCAGGGCCGATCACCAATACGGACACCTTCTGAAGCAAATCCATCAACTGATTGGCTGACACAGTGCCCAACACCATCGCCTCGGGGATCCGTGCCAGCGCCGCGGGCACATGTTCGGGGCGGGTCGCTACCGACACCATGCCCGCCCCGCTGCGCAGCGCACTTTGCGCGCTCAACAGGATCGCCCCGCCCAGCCCGCGATCGCCACCGATCAGCAGGACATGGCCGAAGCGGCCTTTATGGGAAGCAAGGGCTCGCGGGTTCAGAGGCGGCAGATTGCCAGCCATGAGGCGGCGAGCAGTCGCCGGCGCGCCCTCCAGCAGCTGCGGATCGGCGTGCAGGTCGTTGAACACCAGCTCACCCACGACATCCGCCGCATCACCGGTGAACAAGCCCAGTTTCAGCCCGATAAAGGTCACCGTCAGATCGGCGCGCACCGCGCAACCGAGGATGCGCCCGGTATCGGCGCACAGCCCCGAGGGGATATCCACTGCCGCCACGGCAAGGCCGCTGGCGTTGATTGCGGCGATGACACTGGCGTACGGCTCGCGCACCTCACCGGTCAGGCCTGTACCGAGCAAGGCATCGACAACGATGCCACGCAAGTCCGATGGCGCGCTCCACGCTTCGATCACAACGTTTTCTGACATGGCTTCGGCATGGGCCGTAGCCGCATCACCGCGCAGCTGCTGCGGATCGCCGGCCGCCAGCACCCGTACCGTCCACCCGCCACGCTTGGCCAGCACGGCAACCAGGTAACCGTCGCCAGCGTTATTGCCGTGACCGGTGACCACGGTCAGCTCGCTGCCCGCCGGCCATTGCCGGACCAGCGCCCGCCAGGTGGCCCGTGCGGCGCGCTGCATCAGTTCGAAGCCCGGGGTGCCGGCCGCGATCAGGCTCGCATCGAGTCCTCGGACCTGTGCGGCGCTGTACAGCGCGTCGGGTAAATCATCTTTAGCGTGCGGCATGCGTCTATAGGCTCCGATGTCTGGCAGAATTATACGCACCTCAGCTCCGGTTTCTCTCGCCTCATGCCCGCAATTACCACAGATCTGCCCGCCCTCGCCCAATCCATCAAGGACTGGGGCCGCGAGCTGGGTTTCCAGCAAGTCGGCATCAGCGGCCTCGATCTGGCCGAGCATGAGCAGCACCTGGAGCGCTGGCTCGCCGCCGGCTACCACGGCGAAATGGAATACATGGGCGCACATGGCAGCAAACGCTCACACCCCGAAGAACTGGTGCCGGGCACTTTGCGCGTGGTGTCGTTGCGCATGGACTACCTGTCGGGCGATACCAGAATGGCGCAACTGCTTGCCCAACCGGAAAAAGCCTACGTCTCGCGTTATGCCTTGGGCCGCGATTACCACAAATTGATCCGTAAACGCGTGCAACACCTGGCGGAAAAAATTCAGGCCGAAATTGGCCCGTTCGGCTATCGCGCGTTCGTCGACAGCGCTCCCGTCCTGGAAAAAGCCATTGCAGAGCAAGCGGGCCTGGGCTGGATCGGTAAAAACACCCTGGTCTTGAATCGCAAGGCCGGCAGTTATTTCTTTCTCGCCGAACTGTTCGTCGACCTGCCGCTGCCAGTGGACCCGCCCCATGCCAGCGAACACTGCGGCCGCTGCACTGCCTGTCTCGACATCTGCCCGACCAATGCCTTCGTTGGCCCCTATGTACTGGACGCCCGGCGCTGTATTTCCTACCTGACCATCGAACTCAAGGGCGCCATCCCTGAAGATCTGCGCCCGCTGATCGGCAATCGGGTGTTCGGTTGCGACGACTGCCAGATCGTCTGCCCGTGGAACCGCTTCGCCCGCCCATCCGGCGAAAGCGACTTCAAGCCACGGCACAACCTGGACAACGCCGGACTGGCCGAGCTGTTCATGTGGGACGAGGACAAGTTCTTGAGCAGCACCGAAGGCTCGCCGCTCCGCCGGACCGGGTACGAAAACTGGCTGCGCAACCTGGCCGTCGGCCTCGGCAATGCGCCTTCAACCATTCCAGTGCTGGAGGCATTGAAGGCGCGACGGGAACACCCGTCCGAATTGGTCCGCGAACACGTCGAATGGGCATTGCAGCAGCACGCCGAACGTCAGGCTTCGTCGTTGTAGACGAACTTGGGCATTTCCCAATGGAAGCGGATCGCCAACAGCCGCAGCAGGAAGCCGCCGAACAGGGTGATCAAGATCGCCTGCTCTCCCGGCAAGTTCAGGTAAAGGCAAAACATGTAGCACCACGCCGCCGCGAACGAGACGCTGGCGTACAACTCGCGCCGAAAGATCAGCGGAATATCGTTGCAGAAGATATCGCGCAGGATTCCACCGAAAACGCCAGTGATCACGCCGCTGACCGACGCGACCAACATGCCATGTCCCATTTCCAGAGCGGTCATGCAGCCAATCAGCGTGAACGCCACCAGGCCGACGGCGTCCAGCACCAGAAACAATGACCGCAAATGGCGCATCCAGCGCGCAGTGAACACCGTGAACATCGCTGCAATGCTGGTCAGCACCAGGTATTCCGGGTGTTTGACCCAGGTGAGCGGGTAGTGGCCGAGTAGCACGTCGCGCACCGAACCGCCGCCCAGCGCCGTAACGCACGCGATCAGCACCACGCCGAACCAGTCCATGCCGCGACGACCCGCAGACAGGGCGCCGGTCATGGCCTCGGCGGTGATGGCGATCAGGTAGAGCATCAACAGCATGGTGGCGATCCTTGCAAAAAGGCGCGCAGTCTACGCACTTCGCCCAGGCACCAAAAGAGGGCGCCGCCATCTGTAGGAGCTGGCTTGCCAGCGAAGGGGCCGGAACAGACGCTACCCTGTCAGGCCTTGATGAAGTGCTGGCGGTAATGCTGCAGCTCGGCGATCGACTCGCGGATGTCGTCCAGTGCCAGGTGAGTGCTGCCCTTCTTGAAACTGTCGCGTACGTCCGGTGCCCACCGAGCGGCCAGTTCCTTGAGGGTCGAAACGTCGAGGTTGCGGTAGTGGAAATAGCTTTCCAGGGATTTCATGTGCGTATAAAGGAAGCGACGATCCTGGCAGATGCTGTTGCCGCAGATCGGCGATTTGCCCTTTGGCACCCACTTCTCCAGGAAGGCGATGGTTTGGGCTTCGGCTTCAGCCATGCTGATGCGACTGTCGCGCACGCGCTGGGTCAGGCCCGAACCGCCGTGTTGACGGGTGTTCCACTCGTCCATGCCGGCAAGGATCTCGTCGCTATGGTGAATCGCGATCACCGGACCTTCGGCCAGGGTGTTCAGGTCGCTATCGGTGACAATGGTGGCCATTTCGATGATGACATCGGTATCCGGGTTCAGACCGGTCATTTCCAGGTCGATCCAGATCAGGTTCTGCGAGTTTTGCATGTGTCGGCTCCTAGGCAATGCTGCGCAGTTTAGCCTAGGCCGGTGGCTGGGCGTGCTAAACTCGCGGCCGTTTTACCTAATCGCTGCATTCTTGATACGGAACACCCATGGCCAAACGCCAACTCAATCGTCGTCAAAACTGGCGCATCGAAAAGATTCAGGGCGAACGCGCTGCCCGCGCCGCCAAACGCGAGTCCTCGGCTGTCGAGGCACTTGAGGGTGGCGACCTGGGCCCGGAACAGCACGGCCTGGTGATCGCCCACTTCGGGGTGCAGGTCGAAGTCGAGGCCCGCGACGGCGAACTGGCCGGCCAGGTGTTCCGTTGCCACCTGCGCGCCAACCTGCCCGCGCTGGTGACCGGCGACCAGGTGGTCTGGCGTGCCGGCAACCAGGGCATTGGCGTGATCGTGGCGCAACTGCCACGCAACACCGAACTCTGCCGCCCGGACAGCCGTGGCCAGCTCAAGCCTGTAGCGGCGAACGTCGACATGATTGTCATCGTGTTTGCGCCGCTGCCTGAGCCCCATGCCAACCTGATCGACCGCTACCTCGTGGCCGCCGAACACGCGGGCATCAAGCCGCTGCTGTTGCTGAACAAGTTCGACCTGATTGACGAACACAACGCCCCGGCGCTGAATGCCTTGCTGGCGGTCTACCGTACCCTGGGTTACCCGGTGCTGGAAGTGTCGGCCCACCACGGCAACGGCATGGAACAACTTCAGAAGCAACTGGACGGGCGCATCAGCGTGTTCGTCGGCCAGTCCGGCGTCGGCAAGTCGTCGTTGGTCAACAGCTTGCTGCCAGAGGTCGAAACCCGTGTCGGCCCGCTGTCCGAGCTGTCCGGCCAGGGCACCCATACCACCACCACCGCGCGCCTGTTCCACTTCCCCGGCGGCGGTGAGTTGATCGACTCCCCGGGTATCCGCGAATTCGGCCTGGGCCACGTCAGCCGTGCCGACGTCGAAGCCGGTTTCATCGAGTTCAACGACTTGCTCGGCACTTGCCGCTTCCGCGACTGCAAGCACGACCGCGAACCGGGCTGCGCCCTGCTCAAGGCCCTGGAAGATGGCCGCGTGCAGCAACAACGGATGAACAGCTACCGCTCGATCATCGCCAGCCTGCCGGAAAACGGCTACTAAACAGACGTGCCGGCCGCCCTGACTTCAGCGGGGCGGTCGGCAGCTGGATCTTTCCCCTCGATTTAAACGTCAGACTTTTCTGTAAGGCCTGCGCACGCTCGCTTGTAGGGCATTTCTCTTTTCGCGTCAGTCCCTTGTGGCCGCTCGGCAATCGCCTAGGTTCAAACCCTCTTCGCACTAAAGCGAGACCGAGGGATACCCATGCAGACCTATCATCTATTCATCAGCCACTCGTGGAATTACCCCCACGCCCACGACAATCTCGTGCGCTTGCTCAACGCGCGGCCCGATTTCACGTACAAGAACTTTTCGGTGCCACCCGACAAGCCGATTGTGGGCGCGAAAACCGACAAACAACTTGAGGAGGCCATCGAAGACAAGATCCGCCCGTGCTCGGCGGTGTTGATCATGGCCGGGATGTATTCCACCTACAGCAAGTGGATCAACAAGGAAATCGAGATCGCCAAACGCATGGGCAAGGTCATCATTGCGATCAAGCCGTTCGGCGCCGAACGCATTTCCAAGGTGGTGCGTGACGCGGCGCACAGCGAATGTGCGTGGAACACCAACAGCATCATCAGCGCCATTCGCCAGCACACGGCGGTGTAACCATGCGCAAGGGACTGTTTATCGGCATCAACGACTACACCCACGTTTCGCGCCTGAGCGGCTGCTGCAATGACGCCATGGCCATGGCCTCCGTGCTGAAGACCGACGCCAACGGCGATCCGAACTTCAAGAACATCGTCCTGACCTCCGCCGAGGACTACCTCTGCCGGGAAAAACTCGAAGACCAGATCCGCGAGCTGTTTTCCGGGGACTGCAATGTCGCCCTGCTGTACTTCGCCGGCCACGGCAGCTTCGACACCGACACCGACGAAGGCATGTTGATCCCGCAGGATTACAAGAGCGCCAAGGACGGGATTCGCCTGAGCGACATCCTCAACTGGGCCACCAAGGCCACCAAGATCAAGAACAAAGTGATCATTCTCGATTGCTGCCAGAGCGGCTCGGCCGGCGAACTGCGCGCCTTGCGCAGCGAGTGCGCCGTGATCGGCGAAGGCATGACCATTCTGACCGCCTGCAAAAAAGCTGAGCCGGCGATGGAGGGCGCACAGCACGGTGTGTTCACCGGACTGTTGCTCCAGGCCCTGCACGGCGGCGCGGCGAACATCCTGGGCAAGATCACCCCCGGCAGCCTTTATTCGTTTGTCGACAACGCCCTGGATGCCTGGGAGCAGCGTCCGGTGTTCAAGACCAACGTGTCGCAGTTCATTTCCCTGCGCGAAGTTTCGCCGCTGATCCCCAAGGAAATCCTGCGCAAACTCCCCGAATGGTTTGCCGAAGCGGAGTCGGTGTACCCCCTCGCCCCAAGCTTTGAGCCCACCGAAGCTGAGTTCAACCCGGAACAGGGCGAAGTCTTTGCCCAACTGCAAAAGTGCAACCGCCACAGTCTTATCGAACCGGTGGACGCCGAACACATGTACTACGCCGCCATCCATGCCACCGGCTGCCGCCTCACCGCCCTCGGCGCCTACTACCGCGAACTCGCGATCAAGGGACATTTCTGATGCCTGTATTTATCAGCTACCGCCACATGGATCGTGCCTATGCGATCAATATCAACACGCGCCTGATGCAAGCCAATATCAAGACTTACCTTGATGTACTGGATGCCGAATCCCAGACCACCGATGACATCACCGGGGTGATCACCCGCAACATCAGCGAATGCACACATCTGCTGGCAGTGGTGTCAGAGAAAACCGCGCTGTCCTGGTGGGTACCGTTCGAAATCGGCGAGGCGACCATCACCAATCGGCGTATCTGCTCGTTCAAGACCGGCCCGACAGCGCTGCCGCTGTATCTGGACAAATGGCCGAAGCTGACCAGCGAGCGGGATATCGAGTTCTTTATCGATGCGTATCGCAACGAGTCGACGCTCAAGCGTTCCATGTCACTGGAATCCGTGAATGGCAACGAATCGGCACGCAGCGTCAACAGGAGTAACGCCGATCGATTCCACACGGATCTTAAATCCAGAATCATCCGTGGGTTTTAAGGCCGGAAGCACCCACAAAAAAGCCGACATCTGTCGGCTTTTTTGTGGCTCATTGCTTGGGTGGTTCGCCCGGCGCCGGTGCCGGATCATCGAACAGGTTCAGACGCTCGCGCAGCTCGTGGGCCGGCAGCGGTTGCTTGTCCGCTGGCAACGCGTTCGGGTCGACCGGTGCAACCGGTGCGGTGCCCGGCGCGGTCGAACCTTGCGGCGCATCAGGTGCCGGCTCTGCGCCCTGCGCCCCTTCGATCGCACGCTGGGCTTTTTTCGTCAGCACGACAATGTCGATACGACGGTTCACCGGGTTGAACGGATGCTCGCGGTCGAACAGGGCCGACGAGGCGTAACCGACCACACGCGCCACCTGGGCATCCGGATAGCTGCCCGCCACCAGCGCACGCCGTGCGGCGTTGGCACGGTTGGCCGAGAGTTCCCAGTTACCGAAATCACCGCTGCCGGTGTATGGCTTGGCATCGGTGTGGCCGCTGATGCTGATCTTGTTCGGCACGGCCTTGATGGTGTCGGCCATGGCCAGCAGGATGTCTTCGAAATAGGGTTTCAGGCGCGCCGAGCCTGAATCGAACATCGGCCGGTTCTCGGCGTCCACGATCTGGATACGCAAACCGTCCGGGGTGATCTCGAACAGGATCTGGTCTTTGAATTTCTGCAGTTGCGGATTCTCTTCGACCTTGTTCTGCAGTTCTTGCAGCAGCAGTTCCAGGCGTTCTTTCTCAACCATCTCGGCCATGCCTTCAACCTGATCGACATCGACGGTTACCTTGTCCGGCTGCGGCTGGGTCTTTATCTCGGGGTTGAGGGTATTTTCCGGCGCCATGGTTGGCGTGCCGCCCAGGTCGATGATGTATGGCGTGCCACTTTCGGAAAAGCCGATGGGGTCCTTGAAGTAGCCGGCGATGGCGATTTTCTGTTCCGGGGTGGCGGTGGACAACAGCCACAACACCAGAAAGAACGCCATCATCGCCGTGGCGAAGTCGGCGAAGGCGATTTTCCAGGCGCCCCCGTGATGCCCGCCGGCGATGCGCTTGACGCGCTTGATGATTATCGGCTGATTGTTCTCCATGGCTTAACGACCGCGAACCGCTTGTTCCAGCTCAGCGAAGCTTGGACGGTGCGCCGGGTACAGGACCTTGCGCCCGAACTCCACGGCCAGCGATGGCGGCATGCCCGAGGCGGAAGCAACCAGCGAGGCCTTGATGGCTTCGTAGACATTCAACTCTTCCTTGGCATCGTGGGCCAGGGAGTGCGCCAGCGGGCCGAAGAAACCATAGGCGGCGAGAATACCGAAGAAGGTACCGACCAGTGCCGCACCGACGTGCAGGCCGATGGATTTCTGATCGCCCTCACCCAGCGAGGCCATGGTCACCACGATACCCAGGACCGCCGCGACGATACCGAAACCGGGCATGGCGTCGGCGATACCGTTCACTGCGTGGGACGGGTGCTCCAGGTCTTCCTTGAGGCTGTAGAGCTCCATGTCGAACAGGCCCTCCAGCTCATGGGGCGCCATGTTGCCGGAGGACATGATGCGCAGGTAATCACAGATAAACGCGGTCATGCGCTCATCCTTGAGGACCGTCGGGTACTTGGCGAAGATCGGGCTCGCCGCGGCATCTTCGATGTCCGCTTCGATGGCCATCATGCCTTCGCGGCGGCTCTTGTTGAGAATCTCGTAGATCAGGCCCAGCACTTCCAGGTAGAAGGCATGGCTGAAACGCGACCCGAACATGCTCAGGGACTTCTTGAGCACGTGCATGGTCATATAACCAGGGTTGGCCTGCAGGAACGCACCGAGGGCCGCACCACCGATGATCATGACCTCGAAAGGCTGGATCAGGGCGGCAATCTTGCCATGGGAGAGCACGTATCCGCCGAGCACGCTCGCGAATACGACGATGATGCCGATAATTTTAGCCATAGGTAGGAGAGCACTTACTGAGTCGGGTTCAAGGTCATATTCGGAAGTTAAAAAATCTCTTCTTCTACTTATCGGCAAAACTGCGCCAGACTATAGCCAGTTCAGGCGAAAAGCCAATTTGACCCCCTCCGGGCCCAGGTATTGTTGACGATGATCGCCTCCAGACATGGCTAGACAAACGAACGCCACGACGCCAACACCAACCACGCTCGAAGGCTGGGTCAAGCTTCTCGACGGCGTGCGCCTGCCGGTTCCGCAGGCCAGTCACGACCGTGTCTGCCGGGCACTGCGCGACAGTCGCAGCTCGCTGCGCAATATCGCCGACCTGATGCAAGGCAGTCCGGCCCTGGCCTTGAGCGTAATTCGCGAGGCCAACCGGCACAGCCATGGCGCCATGAGCGAGCCTGCGGAAAACCTTGAGGTGGCCATCAACCGCCTCGGCTTGAAGCGCACCGAGGAACTGCTCGCACGCCTGCCTGTCATGCCCGAGGTCGAGATTCCGAAAGCCCTGCGCCAGCTGCAGATGATCAGCCAACACGCCAGCCAACAGGCCAATGGCTTTTTTGCCAGCCGCCTGGCGCGCCTGTGGCAGGACATCCATTGGGGTAGCCTGCTGTTCCTGTCACCGCTGTGGCCGCTGGCCCTGACCCATTCGCACCTGCTCGAAGCATGGGAGCAGCGGGTGATTCATAAAGGCGAGTCGGCGCGCACCGTCGAACAGCAACTGTTTGGCGCGCGCCTGCTGGAAATCGGCCAGGCCCTGGTGGATCTCTGGCACCTGCCGATCTGGGTGCAACAGGGCTATCGACTGCTGCTCACCGAGCAACGGGAACTGGTGAAAGTCCTGCGCATTGCCCGCGACAGCGAACATCCGCTACGCCAGCAGAATCGTCTGGACGACGACCCGACCCTGCGCCGCTGGCTCAACCAACCGGCCAACACGGTGCTGCTGGCCAATGGCCTGGCACTCTCGGCGCAGCAGGCTTGGGACAGTCCGCACAGTGAGCGCTGGCAGTACCTGACCAGCCTTTACCTGCAAATACCGATGGACGAGGTGCAACAGCAATTGCACCAGCAAGCCGCCAACAGCGCGCGCTATCACGCCATGCCCGACCTCTGGCATCCCGCGGTCGCGCTGATCTGGCCATGGGGCATGAACCCTGTGCCTGCCGGTTTGCAGCCAGCCCCGGCACCCACCGCCGAAGACCTGGCAAAGTGGCGCAAACAATGCGCCGAGTTGCTGGTGGAGCCGAGTCGCTTCACCAACGCCATCCACCTCACCACCTCTGCCCGTGACGCGCTGGTTGCCTGCGGCATGCGTCGGGTGATGATCCTGATGGCCGACCGCACCCACACCACTCTGCGTGTGCACCAGACGGCCGGCCTGCCCGACGAAGTGGCCGGCTTGAATTTTGTCGTCAGTCAAAGCGCGGTACTGCAACGCCTGCTCTCGCAACAGGCCCAGGTACGCCTGACGCCGCTCAACAACGCGCAGTTTTCCGCCTTGTTGCCCAACAACCTGCGCAGCCAGTTCAGCGGTGAACACCTGTTGCTGCGTTCGCTGCTCAACAATGGGCGGGTAATCATGATTATCGTGGCAGACCAGGGTGGTGGGCCATTCTCGGACATCACCGTGCAAGCCTTCGGCAAAACCGCGCAATGCATCGAAAAAGCGCTGCACAGCTTTAGTCAGCGCGGCCAATAAGGCTGCGCTACAATCCTCCCTTTTTGTGCCCTGGAGACCTCACATGTCTGACTTCTCTGGCTTGCCGCTGGTGATCGAGTCGAGCGACTTGCTCCCTCGCCTCGAAGCCCGCCAACTGATCCTGGTGGACCTGACCAGCAACGTCCGCTACACCGAAGGGCATATTCCCGGTGCGCGCTTCGTCGACCCCAAACGCACACAACTCGGCCAGGCACCCGCGCCAGGGCTCATGCCGCCGCAAGCGGCGCTCGAAGCATTGTTCGGTGAGCTGGGGCACAACCCCGATGCCGTTTATGTCGTCTACGACGACGAAGGTGGTGGCTGGGCCGGGCGCTTTATCTGGCTTCTGGATGTCATTGGCCACAACAAGTACCACTATCTCGATGGCGGCCTGACGGCCTGGCTGGCAGAAGGCATGCCCATGTCAATCCAGGTTCCCCCTCCCGCAGGTGGCCCGGTTGCGCTGACCCTGCACGACGAACCCACAGCCACGCGCGAGTACCTGCAAAGCCGCCTCGGCGCTGCTGACCTGGCTATCTGGGATGCGCGCGGGCCGCTGGAGTATTCCGGGGAGAAAGTGCTGGCGGCCAAGGGCGGCCACATCCCAGGCGCAGTCAATTTCGAGTGGACCGCGGGCATGGATCGGGCGCGCCACCTGCGCATCCGCACCGACATGCCGAAAATCCTGGAACAACTCGGCATCACCAAAGACAAAGAAGTCATTACCCACTGCCAGACGCACCATCGATCTGGCTTCACCTATCTGGTGGCCAAGGCTCTCGGTTATCCGCGGGTCAAGGGCTACGCTGGCTCCTGGGGCGAATGGGGTAACCATCCCGACACGCCCGTAGAGATTTAAGGTTTTTAAGGACAGTTAATGAACAAGCGTCTGTTTATCGTCAGCCAATACCTGCTGCCCCACAATCTGCTCTCGCGACTGGCCGGCTGCATTGCCGAATGCCGTGTGCGCTGGTTCAAGAATGCCTTTACCGCCTGGTTCGCCAAGCGTTACCAGGTGAACATGTCCGAGGCACTGGTCGAAGACCTGACCGCCTACGAGCACTTCAACGCATTCTTTACCCGCGCACTGAAAGAGGGTGCCCGCCCTCTCGACGAAACCCCGGGCGCCATCCTCAGCCCGGCCGACGGCGCGGTCAGCCAACTTGGCCCGATCGAGCACGGCCGTGTGTTCCAGGCCAAGGGCCACAGCTTCAGCGTGCTGGAACTGCTGGGTGGCGATGCGGCGAATGCCGCGCCGTTCATGGGCGGTGACTTCGCGACCATCTACCTGTCGCCGAAGGACTATCACCGCGTGCACATGCCACTGGCCGGCACCCTGCGCGAGATGGTCTACATCCCGGGTCGCCTGTTCTCGGTCAACCAGACCACCGCTGAAAACGTGCCGGAGCTGTTTGCCCGCAACGAGCGCGTGGCGTGCATTTTCGACACCGAGCGCGGGCCGATGGCCGTGGTGCTGGTGGGCGCGATGATCGTGGCATCGATCGAAACCGTGTGGGCCGGGCTGGTAACGCCGCCAAAGCGCGAACTGAAAACTTTCCGCTACGACGAAGCCGCGCGCGCGCCGATCCACCTGGAAAAAGGTGCGGAGCTGGGTCGCTTCAAACTGGGTTCGACCGCTGTCGTGCTGTTCGGGCCGGACCAAGTGCAGTGGGATGCGGAGCTGCTGGCCGGTTCGCCAGTGCGGATGGGTCAGGGTATGGGCTCACCGAAAGCCTAAAGACCGAGCTGCATTCCTGTGGGAGCGGGCTTGCTCGCGAAAGCGGACTTACAGTCAACATTAACGTTGAATGTGATGACGCCTTCGCGAGCAAGCCCGCTCCCACATTTGTTTCGGGTGTATCAGAGCTGGCCGTCGCGATCGCGGAAGCCCAGCAGATACAGCACGCCATCCAGCCCAAGGGTGGAAATCGCCTGTCTAGCCGACTGCTTGACCAGCGGCTTGGCCCGGAACGCCACGCCCAATCCGGCAATTGCCAGCATCGGCAGGTCATTGGCACCGTCGCCGACCGCAATGGTCTGCTCCAGTCGCAAGCCTTCCTTGTGTGCCAGTTCTTTCAGCAGATCCGCTTTGCGCTGGGCATCGACAATCGGCTCGATCGCCACGCCCGTCACCTTGCCATCAACCACTTCCAGTTCGTTGGCGAACACGTAGTCGATACCCAGCTTGGCCTGTAATTGCTTGGCGAAGTAGGTAAACCCGCCCGACAGGATGGCGGTCTTGTAACCCAGGCGCTTGAGTTCGGCGAACAGGGTTTCAGCACCTTCGGTCAGGCGAAGAGAGGCGCCGATCGAGTCCAGCACGCCAACGTCCAGCCCCTTGAGCAACGCCAGGCGTTCCTTGAAGCTGGCGCGGAAGTCCAGTTCACCGGCCATCGCCCGCTCGGTAATTTCCGACACCTTGTCGCCCACGCCGGCCGCCTTGGCCAACTCGTCGATGACTTCGGCCTCGATCAGGGTCGAGTCCATGTCGAACACCGCCAGGCGGCGGTTGCGACGGAACAGCGAATCTTCCTGGAAGGCGATGTCGACGTTCAGCTCCTGGGCGACGCTGAGGAATTCCGCCCGCAGTGACTGCGGATCAGCCGCTTCGCCGCGCACGGAAAACTCGATGCAACCCTTGCCTTTATCAGCCGGGGTGTCCAGCGGCATGCGCCCGGACAGGCGATCGATATGGTCGATGTTCAGGCCATATTTGGCGGTGATCGAACTCACGGCCTGCAATTGCCCGGCGGTGACCTTGCGTGTCAGCAGGGTCACGATGTGGCGTTTTTTGCCCTGGTTGCCGACCCACTGCTGGTAATCCTCTTCGGATACCGGCGTGAAACGCACCTGTTGATCAAGCTCATAGCCCTTGAACAGGATGTCCTTGAGCACCGACTTGCCTTGTTCGGTATCAGGAATTTCAACCAGGATGCCGAACGACAGGGTGTCGTGGATCACCGCCTGACCGATGTCGAGAATGTTCACACCACCCTGGGCCAGAACGCCGGTAATGGCCGCAGTCAGACCCGGACGGTCGACTCCCGTGATGTTTATCAGGACGATTTCGCGCAAGGCGCACCCCCGCAGGTGGAAAAAAACCGCATTCTACCCACATTCAGTGACCATCGGGCACCGTGAGCGCTTTGACGGCCTAGGGCCTGTCGCTATACTGCGCGTCAACTTCACGGACAAAAGAGCCGAGCTCAAGTGAACCGGCCTACGCCAGTAAAAACCGATAACTTCTTCCTGCTGATCTTCCGTGCACTGCGCCACCGCCGTGTACCGATTGCATTACGCATTGCCAGCCATAACGTGATCCTGGTCGCTCTGGCCCTGGTGATCTACGCCTGCGTGATGGGTTTGCAGTTCAAGCAGGCCATGCACGAGCAAGCGGATGCGCTGGGTGAAAGCCTGACCATGCAGACGGCCACCTCGGCTACTGAGCTGCTGGTGTCCAACGACATCCTCAGCCTCAACGTCCTGCTCAACAACCTGACCAAGAACAAGCTGGTGGCCCACGCCGCCATCTACAGCGTGGACAACCGCATCCTCGCCGAAGCCGGCCAGCGTCCCAAGCATGGCCTGTTGGGCGAAGCCGAGGGCATGTACCAGAGCAAGATCACGTTCCAGGACGTGACCGCCGGTCAGCTGCGCATCAGCCTGGACATGGACCAGTTCCAGCAGCCGATGACCATCAGCCTGCAAAGCATGGGCATCTTGAGTGCGATCCTGCTGGCCCTGTCGCTGGCCTTGAGCCTGCGCATGGGGCGATACCTCTCCACGCCGTTGCTGCAATTGCGGGTCTGGCTGCGCAATATCGACGAACACACCCCGGCCACCGAACGCAATGACGAGATCGGCGACCTGGCGCGCCAGCTGCACGCCGACTTTGCGCCAGAACCCGTCGAACCGGAACCTGAGCCGGAACCCGAATTCGAAGACAACGATGACGAGGACGGCGAGCCGGATTTCGAAGTGCGTAACCTGCGTGATCCGAGATTCGATGAAAGTCGCCCCATGGCCGCGATGAAAGCCGCGCCACGGCGTGTCGTCAGCACTGTTGAAGACGATGACGACGATGCGTTCGCCGACTTGCTCGATGATGCACCAGACAGTGTGGTGAAACCGTCGGCCAAACCTGTAGCCTCCAATGTACCGCAGCACAGCGCCGTGCTGGCCGTACAGCTGGGCTCACAGGAACAGCTGCGACGCCTGCCCCGGACACGCCTGGAAGATCTGCTCAAACGCTACCGCGACTGCCTCGACCAGGCGGCCTCGCTTTACCAGAGCGAACTGCACACCCTGAACGATGGCAGCACCCTGATGCTGTTCCACTCCGAAGACAGCGGCGACGATTACCTGACCAACGCCATCTGTTGCGGCGAGCTGCTGCGGGCGTTGGGTCATCAGCTGCAAATCGAAGTCGCCGACAGTGGCATCACCTTGCAATTGCAGCTTGGCCTGACCCTGGGCGAGGAACTGTTTGGCCTGAGCCAGATCGACCTGTTGCTGACCGACGCCGCACAGGATGCCCTGGCCCTGTCGCAGCACAGCCGCAACCTGCTGCTGGTTGAGCGCAAGATCAGTGACGACGCCCTGATTCGCCAGCGCGCACGGATCCGCCCGATAGCCAGCCCTGAAGGCGCCTGCTGCGTGGAGCGGCTGATGGAGCCGTATCCGTCGATGCTGGAACGCCAGCTGGCGCGGATGCACGAACGCCGGGCGTAATAGCCCTGTTATCAAGAAGCCCGCAGATGAGTTGATCGTCTGCGGGCTTTTTTGTTGCCTGTCCTGAGGCCTTCGCTGGCAAGCCAGCTCCTACAGGGCTCGTATGGATTCCACTAACTCTGTAGGAGCGGGCTTGCCCGCGAAGAGGCCGGGACAGGCACTAGAGATCTCCAACCTGCAGAAACAACAAGGCCCGCATCAAAGCGGGCCTTGTTTCCAATCCATCGAGCTTTAGAAGCGAAACACTTCCATATCCGTGCGAATCGGTGCAGCCATCGGGATCTTCGGCTGTTTTTCCTGTTCCGCCGCAGGCGCTGCAGGCTTGGCTGCCGGCTTGCGCGGTGCTTCGGCAATCGGAGGCTGGTTGGCCAGCGGCTTGAGCGCTACCGACAGCTGTTCAGCAAGCTTCTGCAGCAACACACCCTGTGCCTGAACCTGAGCCGCCGTATTACCGGCGTGCTGTTCCTGCAGGTGAATGATGCGGTTATCGCGCACCTGGCCACGACGGTCGATCAAACGCCACTGGGCATCGAGGATCGCCGGTTGCGTCTTCCCCGAATCCAGGCGCGTGATGGTCAACAGGACCTGGACATCCGGTGTGAACCCTGTTGTCGCAGGCGCCAGCACTACACGCTGGCTGTCCAAATGACCCGCCACCTGACGCAGCAACAGCTGATCGATGTCGGAAGACAGGCTGCCAGCCCAACGTCCGTCGGACGAGGCTTGCAGGCTGCCATCAGGCTGACGCTGCAACAGGGTTTCGCGCTGCAGGTAGTCCGCCACGGTGACCGGGCCCAACAAAACCGCCATGCCCGCGCTTTGCGCAGGCGCAACCGGACTTCCGCTGTCCAGTTGATACAGCGACACCGGTTGGTGAACGCTGCAACCCGCCAGGCCAAGAACGCCGGCGAGCATCAAAATAAAAGGAAGGCGCAGAGCAGTCATCGTCCCATCCAGGTGGCCGCCACAAGGCTGACCACAGTGAAAATACTCAATAAATATGAAGAACGCTCGGCCACGCCGGCGCTTGAAAGGCCATATCATCCGTGAATATGCGTTCCGACTCCAGCGCCAAAGCGTCGATCTACGCGTTAAATCGTAGATCGAGCGCTCTAGGACGCTTAATTGAGGTTTTCGACGAGCAGCGCATCCACCCTCTGGAAGCCACGTGGCAATTTGTTACCACGACGCCCACGCTCACCCTTGTAGTGTTCGAGGTCGTCTGCTTTCAGTGACAAGGTACGTTTTCCGGCCTGCAGCACCAAAGTGGCACCGTCCGGCACAACGGCGATGTCCGTGACATATTCTTCGCGGCTGGCCACACGCTCACCGGAAATCCCGATGATCTTGTTGCCTTTGCCCTTACCTAATTGTGGCAGATCGCTGATCTTGAAGATCAGCAGGCGACCTTCGGTGGTCACCGACGCCAGCCAGTTGTGCTCACGATCGGCCACTGGACGCGGCAGGATCACCTTGGCGTTGTTCGGCAGGCTCAACAGGGCCTTGCCTGCCTTGTTCTTGGCCTGCAGGTCTTCACCCTTGACCACGAAACCGTAACCGGCGTCCGACGCAATGACGTACAGCGCATCGTCTTCAGGCATCAGCACGCATTCGAAACTCGCCCCTGGCGGCGGTGTCAGACGACCGGTCAGCGGCTCGCCCTGGCCACGGGCCGATGGCAAGGTGTGTGCCGCCACCGAATAACTGCGCCCGGTGGAATCGATGAACACCGCAAACTGGTTGGAACGCCCCGCCGCCAAGGCCTTGAAACCGTCCCCGGCCTTGTAGGAAAGTCCGGTGGCGTCGATGTCGTGGCCTTTGGCGGAGCGCACCCAGCCTTTTTCCGACAGCACGACGGTGACTTTTTCGTTCGGCAGCAGATCGTGCTCGGTCAGCGCCTTCGCTTCAGCGCGCTCGACGATAGGCGAGCGACGGTCGTCGCCATAGGTCTCGGCGTCCTTGATCAGCTCGGTGCGCACCAGCTTCTTCAGCTTGGCTTCGCTGCTCAGCAGGGCTTGCAGCTTGGCTTGTTCCTTGAGCAGTTCATCCTGCTCGGAACGCAGCTTCATTTCTTCCAGTCGCGCCAATTGACGCAAGCGCGTGTCGAGAATGTAGTCGGCCTGGATTTCGCTCAGGGCGAAACGCTCGATCAGCGCGGCTTTGGGCTGCTCCTCAGTGCGGATGATGTGGATCACTTCATCCAGGTTGAGGTAGGCGATCAACAAACCATCCAACAGGTGCAGACGACGCTCGACCTTGTCCAGGCGGAATTGCAGGCGGCGACGTACGGTCCGAACCCGGAACTCCAGCCACTCGACCAGCAGGGCCCGCAGGTTTTTCAGCTGCGGCTTGCCATCCAGCCCGATGATGTTGATGTTGACCCGGTAGCTCGACTCCAGCTCGGTGCTGGCGAACAGATGCTGCATCAGCGCATCGTGGTCAAAGTTTTTCCGGGCGCCAGGAATGATCACGATCCGGCATGGGTTCTCGTGGTCCGACTCGTCGCGCAAGTCCGCGATTTGCGGGGCCTTCGACGGTTTGGCCTGCATCATGGCCGCAATCTGTTCCAGCACCTTGGCACCAGAAACCTGATGCGGTAGCGCGGTGACGATGATGTCGCCGTCTTCAATGTGGTAAACGGCGCGCATGCGCACCGAACCGCGCCCGGTCTCGTAGATTTTCAGCAGGTCGGCACGCGGCGTGATGATCTCCGCCTCAGTCGGGTAGTCCGGGCCCTGGATGTGCTCGCAAAGCTGCTCGACGGTGGCCTTGGGCTCATCGAGCAAACGCACGCAGGCACTGGCGACTTCGCGCAGGTTGTGCGGCGGAACGTCGGTGGCCATGCCCACGGCGATACCGGTGGTGCCGTTGAGCAGGATATTAGGCAACCGTGCTGGCAACACCAGCGGTTCGTCGAGGGTGCCGTCGAAGTTCGGGCCCCAGTCCGCCGTGCCCTGGCCCAGTTCGCTGAGCAGCACTTCGGAGTAGCGCGACAGCCGTGCTTCGGTGTAGCGCATGGCGGCGAAGGACTTGGGATCGTCCGGTGCACCCCAGTTGCCCTGGCCGTCCACCAGCGTATAGCGATAGCTGAACGGCTGAGCCATCAGGACCATGGCTTCGTAGCAGGCCGAGTCACCATGGGGGTGGAATTTACCGAGCACGTCACCGACGGTACGCGCCGATTTCTTGTGCTTGGAATCGGCGTCCAGCCCCAGCTCGCTCATGGCGTAAATGATACGCCGCTGTACCGGCTTCAGGCCGTCGCCGATATGCGGCAAGGCACGGTCCATGATCACGTACATGGAGTAGTTGAGGTAGGCATTTTCGGTGAAGTCAGCCAGTGACCGGCGTTCTACACCGTCCAGGCTGAGATCAAGGGAGTCGCTCATGCGGGCCTCATCGGTTCGTTGTCTGGCGCAGCAGCATGGTGCCACCGCGCTGGGTAAATTCAAGTTTGTTCAGCGCGCTCATACCGAGCAGCACTTGTTCGCCATCCAGGCCCGGCACGACGATGGCGCGCACATCACGCAGCACAATATCGCCCAGTTGCAGGCGGTCGACGCGGGTTCGATAACCCTCGGTGCGACCGTTGGCGGTGCTCAGGGTCACCCCGAAGCCTTGTTCCAGTTTCAGCCGTTCGGCCATTTGCGCCGGGATCGCCACATCGGTCGCCCCGGTATCGAGCATGAAATTCACCGGCTGGCCATTGATATGGCCGCTGGCAACGAAATGTCCCTGACCGTTGCTGACCAGTTTCACTTCGACGAATCCCTCACCGCGCTCCGAACTGACGACCACATTCGGATTCTGTTGGCGCTCTTCCCACTGGCCGAAAAACCGCGTCGCCAGAAACAGCGCGGCGCACCAGGCCAGTACCATCAATACCCGGCCGGCACGTTTGCCAGGGGGCTGCTGGCTCATGGCTGGGCGCTCCAGCCACCTTCAGGCGCCGCGAAGCGCCAGACGATCGGACGGACCTCGCCATCGGCGCGGGCACCGGTGTTGTTGTCGATACCGATCCAGGCACCCTCGGCGTCCACGATCAAGGCCTCCGTCAGTGCAAAGTCCTGGGGATAACGACGGTTTTCCTGCAACGCCTCATCGGCAAACGACCAGCAGCGTTCGACCTTGGCCGTCACCGCATCACGACGGCAAATCTCATACGCGTTGCGCTCGAGGGTAAACAGCTTGCCGTCGAACCATGACAGATCGGCAAAATCCCGGGGCATCGCCCTGGCGTTGGGAAATTGTGCCGGTTGCATTTCCTTTGCGCCTTCGCTCAGCAGCACACAGCCGCCGTCGCAGTCCCAGACAGTCTGCTTGCGCTTGACCAGCAGCAACCCGCGGCTCTCGCGCTCGGCAGCCAACCACAATTGGTCACCTTGCGGATTGATCGCCAGGCCTTCGAACAACGCATTGAAACGCAGCAACATACCGCTGGCCCGCGCCTCGCGCACCATGATCGGCGAAATCTTCAGCCAGGAGGTCGGCCCGGTTGGCGGAATTTGCAGCACCGCCGCATGGGACTCGCTGACCACATAGCGATTTCCGGCGCTGTCGCACGTGATTCCTTCGAAATCCAGATCACCGCCACGCACGAACGACGACACCCAGGCCCGTGACCGCAGACCCCATGGCAAGCCGCTGTCCGGCACAGGCGGGACGCCGATGCCTACCGCTTCCGCACGCCAGGCGCCGTCGCCCGTCTCGAGACGATAGATCTGATCGTCGTCGCGGTCGGAGACCGTCCACAACTCCGTGCCGCACTGGGCCAGCCCGGACAGGTTGCCGCCACGCATGCCGTCCACGGCATGCTCGGACAACAGACGCAGCTGCGGTGTCGGCTTGGCAGACACCGTGATCGAGGTCAGCAGCAACGCACACGCCAGGGCAAAGCCCAGCCGCATCAGCCCAGCACCTCCGCCAGGTTGCCCTTGGACTCCAGCCAGGTCTTGCGATCGCCAGCGCGTTTTTTCGCCAGCAGCATGTCCATCATTTCCGAGGTCGCGTCGAAATTATCGCCCAAGGTCAGTTGCACCAGGCGCCGGGTGTTCGGGTCCATGGTGGTTTCGCGCAGCTGCGGCGGGTTCATTTCGCCCAGGCCCTTGAATCGGGTGACCTGCGGCTTGCCGCGCTTCTTCTCGGCCACCAGGCGATCGAGAATGCCATCGCGCTCGGCTTCGTCGAGGGCGTAGTAGATCTCTTTGCCCAGGTCGATGCGGTACAGCGGCGGCATGGCGACATAGACGTGACCGGCATCCACCAACGGGCGGAAATGCTGGACGAACAATGCACACAGCAACGTGGCAATGTGCAGACCGTCGGAGTCGGCGTCGGCGAGGATGCAGATCTTGCCGTAACGCAGCTGGCTCATGTCCGCGGCGCCCGGATCGACACCGATGGCCACGGCGATGTTGTGCACTTCCTGGCTGGCCAGCACTTCGCTGCCGTCGACTTCCCAAGTGTTGAGGATCTTGCCGCGCAACGGCAGAATCGCCTGGAACTCTTTGTCCCGCGCCTGTTTGGCCGAACCGCCGGCGGAGTCACCTTCCACCAGGAACAGCTCGGACCGCATCGGGTCCTGCCCGGCGCAGTCAGCGAGCTTGCCCGGCAACGCCGGCCCCTGGGTGATGCGCTTGCGCTCGACCTTCTTGCTGGCCTTCAGGCGACGACCGGCGTTGTTGATCGCCAGCTCCGCCAGCGCCAGACCGGTTTCCGGGTGCGCATTAAGCCACAGGCTGAACGCGTCCTTGACCACCCCGGAGACGAACGCCGCGGCTTCGCGGGACGACAGACGCTCCTTGGTCTGGCCGGAGAATTGCGGCTCCTGCATCTTCATCGACAGCACAAAAGCGATGCGCTCCCAGACGTCTTCCGGCGCCAGCTTCACGCCGCGTGGCAACAGGCTGCGGAACTCGCAGAACTCGCGCATGGCGTCGAGCAGGCCCTGGCGCAGGCCATTGACGTGGGTACCGCCCTGGGCAGTCGGGATCAGATTGACGTAGCTTTCCTGCACCGCGTCGCCACCTTCCGGCAGCCACAGCAGTGCCCAGTCAACGGCTTCCTTGTTGCCGGCCAGGCTGCCGCAGAACGGCTCGTCCGGCAGGCGCTCGAACTCGCTGACCGCGTCGACCAGGTAGGAACGCAGGCCATCTTCGTAATGCCATTCGACTTTTTCGCCGGTGGCCTTGTCTTCAAAACTGACCAGCAGCCCCGGGCACAGAACGGCCTTGGCCTTGAGCACGTGCTTGAGGCGGCTGATGGAAAACTTCGGTGAGTCGAAGTATTTCGGGTCCGGCGCGAAGAACACGCTGGTCCCGGTGTTGCGCTTGCCGACCGTACCGATGATTTCCAGCTCGGTTTTCTTGAAACCGTCAGCGAAGGTCATCTGGTATTCGTTGCCGTCACGCTTTACACGCACCCGCACTTCGGTCGACAAGGCGTTGACCACCGAAATACCCACCCCGTGCAGACCGCCGGAGAACTGGTAGTTCTTGTTGGAAAACTTGCCACCCGCATGAAGCTTGGTGAGGATCAGCTCGACCCCGGAAACACCTTCTTCGGGGTGAATGTCCACCGGCATGCCACGGCCGTCGTCGCTGACTTCCAGCGAGTGATCGGCGTGGAGGATGACCTGCACCGATTTGGCATGCCCGGCCAAGGCTTCGTCGACGCTGTTGTCGATGACTTCCTGGGCGAGGTGGTTCGGCCGACTGGTGTCGGTGTACATGCCGGGGCGTTTGCGCACCGGGTCGAGGCCCGAGAGGACTTCGATGGCGTCGGCGTTATAAGAGCTAGCGCTGGGAGTGGCCATGGGGTCTCGTCGTCAGTCTTTCATTGAAAATAGGGGCAAGGTTTCACAGCGCGGTGAAATCAATCGCCTGATACAAATCTGCGCCAATGCCGGCAAAACTCAGCATCGCCGGAAGCTGCTCGGCAAAACCCTGGAAACCATGGTCGCCACCAGCCTGGATGCGCAAGGCACAGGCCCGGTAATACTGCTGGGCGAGGCGATAGTCCAGCGTTTCGTCACCGGTTTGCAACCATACCTGATAGCGTTGCGGATCCTGGGGTGCCGGCACTTCCAGCTCGGCGAGGGCCGTCACGTGGTCGTGGGTCATTTCCCAGGTCTCGTCGGTATACAGGTTCTTCTGTGTCCCCAGGAATCCATCGAACATCCGGTGTGGACTGACAGCGGGGTTGATCAACAGGGCTTTCAAGCCATGGCGCTCGGCCAGGTGCGTCGCATAGTAGCCGCCGAGCGAGCTGCCGACCAGCAATGGCCGCCCGAGCGCTCCAATCGCCTGCTCCAGCTGACCGATGGCCTCGCGGGGATGGTGATGCAAGGCTGGCACACGCAACTGGTCGATCAAGCCCAGGCGTTCCATCACTTCACTTAACTGAGTGGCCTTTTTCGACGCAGGCGCGCTGTTGAAGCCGTGGATATAAAGGATCGAGCCGGACATTCGAGTTCCCTGTGCGTCGGGTAAAGAGGCGCAGTTTACAGGGACTTTGGCGCGTTGGGTGGCGATGAAATGCGATCCCTGTAGGAGCTGGCTTGCCAGCGAAAGCGGATTCTCAAGCAACAATGATATTGATCGTGACGGCCTCTTCGCTGGCAAGCCAGCTCCTACAAGGGATGCGTCAGTAGCCGTTGGAGCCGTAGTCGGGCTGAAAATCAAAGCCAGTGACGCGCTCCACGCCGGTTTCCAGCCGCCCATCCGGCAACAGCCGCAACCAGCGATACCCCGGCGCCTGCTCCCCGACCTTGAAGTCTTCGCTGCCCGGCTCGAACTGAATGCAGGTCGATGGCGAGGCGATCAGACGCACGCCGTTACGCAATTGATCGATTTCCTGATGCACATGCCCCCACAGCACGGCACGCACCTGTGGAAAACGATCCAGAACTTCAAAAAAAGCTTCGGGATTGCGCAGCCCGATCGGTTCCATCCACGCACAGCCGATCGACACGGGGTGATGGTGCAGGCACACCAGGTGGTGCCGTTCTGGCGCTTCACTCACAGAGCGGGCCAGCAGTTGCAACTGTTCGTCCTGCAAATACCCCGGCACCGAGCCTGGCACTGCCGAATCGAGCAGCGTGACCCGCCAGTTGCCGATGTCCACTACGGGCTCCAGCAAGGCACTCTGCACCGCCGCCTCGGCCATGATCCGTGGCTCGTCGTGATTGCCGGGAATCCAGCGCGCCGACGCGTCGAGCTGTCGGCTCAGCTCACGAAACTGCTGGTAGGACTCGAGCGTGCCGTCCTGGGACAAATCGCCGGTGGCCAGGACCAGATCGATCCGAGGCTGCTGCACGCGCACCAATTCGATGACTTTTTGCAGGCTGTCTCGGGTATTCATGCCCAGCAGCGAGCCGTCCGCTTCGGCGAACAGGTGACTGTCGGAGAGTTGCACCAGCATCGCCGTATCGGCTGTGGTCAAGTTGGATACGCTCGGCAAGGCGTTCTCCCAGGGCGTGATCGCGGGATTGGATAATGGCGCAATTATGCTGGGGGATGATGAAAAAGGGGAATCCGCGAACCTGACGCAGTTCACAAGAACATCAACGGACCACTTCGTACTCGTGCCCCAACGCCAGGCAATGGCTCAGCCACTCGCCCAGGAACATGTTCAACTGGGCCTTTTCGTCGGGCTGGTGCATCGAGGCGTTCGGGTAAGGATAGATGCCGCGAAAGCGCCGCGCATGTTCGGCGCTGACCACTTCGGCCATACACGCGTCGTGGTAGACCTGCACTTCCAGTTGCGGCACCGGCAGCCAGGGCAGGCTGTGCTCCTGGCGCACCTGCAGGGTCGTGGTGTAGGGACAGACCTGCAGCACTTCCAGCGCCAGCACGCCGAGCATCTGGTCGCCATGGGTCACGGCGATACGCCGCGCCGCGGGCTCATTGCGCATGTCCGGCAACAGTCGCATCAGGCGCGCGTAGTTCGCCTCGCAGGACGCCTGCAGCCCCACGAGGTCCACCCGATAGCGATCGCGCAGCTTGTTTACGACCATAGCCCCCTCACTTCAACGCGGTTCAGTGCCAGCCATTGCAAGGCAATGATGCTGGGCGCGTTGGCAATACGTCCGTCGCGTACGGCTTGCAGGGCATCTTCGAAAGCCCACACCGTGACGCGAATATCTTCAGCCTCTTCCTCCAGCCCATGCAGGCCGCCTACCCCACTACTATCGCAACGTCCCAAGTACAAATGCACGAATTCGTTGCTGCCGCCCGGCGATGGAAAATACCGGGTCATCGGCCACAGTGCACCGATGACAAGCCCAGCTTCCTCCTGCGCTTCGCGGTGAGCAACTTCTTCCGGTTGCTCATCCTTGTCGATCAGACCAGCGACCAGTTCGACCAGCCACGGATTGTCGGTCTTGCCCAGGGCACCGACACGAAACTGCTCGATCAGCACCACTTCATCGCGCAGGGGGTCGTAGGGCAGCATGCACACCGCATCGTGGCGCACGAACAGTTCACGGCTGATTTCGCGGCTCATGCCGCCGGCGAACAATTCGTGGCGCAAGTGCACGCGATCGAGCTTGTAGAAACCCTCGAAGCACTTTTCGCGCCGAACGATATCCACGGCGGTCGGAATGGCTTTGGCAAAATCAGTCATGACAATCCTCGTATCTGACACCGAGGCTCCAGCCTCGACTTCGCGCCATCCTAACGCGCCCATGAGGTTTGATGCAGCCCCTTTACCTTCAGCGGGATGGACGGTGAGGTCGAAACCCACTCTAATTAGCTTAGTGGCGAACTGACTGCTCCGTTGATAGTCGAAGCGGGTAACTTTTTGCCTTTCCCTGTTTTATGAAGGACGCCCATGTCGCTTTTTAAAATTGCCTCCGTGGCTGCTCTCGCCCTGATCCTGGGCGCTTGCCAGAGCCTGTTCCAGCCCAATTATCGCGCGCCGCTGGAAACCACCCGCGACGCCACCGAGCAACTCAAGCCAGGCTGTACGGACCAGGACTGTCCGCTGGTGAACATCGACACCCTGCATTTCCCCGCCGAACCTGCTCTGGACGGCATCATCGAAAAACGCCTGCTGCAAATGACCCGCACCTCGCCCGACGCCCCGGTGGCACCGACGCTGGCGGCCTATCGCGAACAGTTTTTGCGCACTGCAGGTCCGCGCAACAGCATTTACCTGCAGGCCAAGATACGTGAGCAGCATGACGGCTTGGTGATCATCGAGTTGTCCAGCTACCTGGACACCGGCGGTGCCCATGGCACGCCGGGTCGAGGTTTCATCAACTATTCGCGCCAGCAGCAAAAGGTGCTGACACTGTCGGACATGCTGGTACCCGGGCAGGAAGAGGCGTTCTGGAAAGCCGCACAGGTGGCCCACAACAGCTGGTTGATCAGCACCAAGCTCGATCAGGAACCGGAGTTCGTCAAGAGTTGGCCGTTCCAGAAAACCCAGAACGTGGCACTGACCTATGGCGGGGTGATCCTCAAGTACGAAACCAGCAGCATTGCGCCTTACGCGCTGGGCCATGTCGAACTGAAGATCCCCTACCCCCGCCTGAATGGCATCATCAAGCCCGAGCTGTTTCCCGGCCGTAACTGAAGGCCCGGCCCAGCACCAGCTGCAACAGCCCTGCCAGGATCAACGCCGGCAGGGTTGCGCCGATGTCCGGATACAGATTGGCCAGCAAGTGATAGGTGCTGACCCCACCCAGCCAGGCGAGCAGCGCTGGCCAGCGCAATGCAGCTGACGCCACCTTGCCGCTGCGTTTGCGCAGGATGAAGTGATCCACCAGCACCACGCCGAACAGCGGCGCGAACACCGAACCGATCAACAGCAGGAAGTTCTGGTACTGGGCCAGGGGCGCCAGCAAGGCGATCAGGGTACAGATCACGCCGATGGCCAAGGCCAGGTGCTCGACTTTCAGGCGCAACAGAATCCCGCTGGAAACCGCTGCCGAGTGAATATCGGCGAAGGCGTTTTCCGATTCATCCAGCAGGATCAGCAGCAGCGGAATCCCGAGGCCCGCGCCTGCCAATGCCAACAGCAAGGCATTGACTTCGCCACTCGGCGCGAATGCCAGGGTGTAGGCCACGCCCAGGCTCATCAGCCAGAAATTACCGATAAAGAAGCCGATCGCCGTACCGCCGAAGACATTCTTCGCACGCTTGCCGAAACGCGAGTAGTCGGCAATCAGTGGCAGCCATGACAGCGGCATCGCGATAGCAATGTCGAAGCCCACCGCGAACGGCATCGAACCGTCACCTGCCTGTGCCCACAAGGCGGCCAGATCAGCTTTGGCGAACAGGTTCCAGGTCAGCCAGATGCACGCGGCCAGCAGCAGCCAGATGCCCCATTTGCGCAGGATCTGGCGTACAAAGGTCAACGGGCCACTGACGGCCAACAGGGTCGCCAGGGCGCCGAAGAACAGGGTCCACAGCACAGGATTGGACATCAGGCTGCCATCGCTGAAGGCTTTGGCGCCCAACAGGCTGGCGGCATCGCGCATGACGATGATTTCGAATGAGCCCCAACCGATCAGTTGCAACAGGTTCAGTACCGCCGGCAGGCTCGCGCCTTTGCTGCCGAGGCTGAGCTTGAGCGCAGCCATCGATGACAGGCCTGTGTCGCTGCCGATCACGCCGACCGCAGCCAGCAGCAGGACACCGACCAGTGTGCCGAGGAAAATCGCCAGCAGCGAGCCGGACAGGCCCAGGCCTGGCGCAAGCAGCGCGCCGGTCTGCAGGACCATCAGGCCGATGCCGAGGGAAAACCACAGGGAAAACAGATCGCGGCCGCCGAAGACACGCCTGTCGGTTGGCACCGCGATGTCGGGTGAGTAAGTGCTGGGTTGAATGCTCAAGGGGTGTTATCTCAGAGGGACATTTGTTGTTGTGTTGTGATCGTTCCCACGCTCCGCGTGGGAACGATCAGTGCGGGATCAAACTTTCTGATACAGCTGACTGCCTTCCTGCTTGAAGCGCTCAGCCTGTTCGGCCATGCCCTGGGCGACATCCACGTCAACCGCTTCGATCCGCTGGTTGGCCGCATACTCGCGGACTTCCTGGGTGATTTTCATCGAGCAGAATTTCGGTCCGCACATGGAGCAGAAGTGCGCGACCTTGGCCGAATCCTTCGGCAGCGTCTCATCGTGATACGAACGCGCGGTGTCCGGATCAAGGCCCAGGTTGAACTGATCTTCCCAGCGGAACTCGAAACGCGCCTTGCTCAAGGCGTTGTCACGGATCTGTGCGCCCGGGTGCCCCTTCGCCAGATCGGCGGCGTGAGCGGCGATCTTGTAGGTGATGATCCCGGTCTTCACGTCATCCTTGTTCGGCAGGCCCAGGTGTTCCTTGGGCGTGACGTAGCAGAGCATGGCGCAACCGAACCAGCCGATCATCGCCGCACCGATACCGGAGGTGATGTGGTCGTAGCCCGGCGCGATGTCGGTGGTCAGCGGGCCGAGGGTGTAGAACGGCGCCTCGTCGCAGCACTCCAGCTGCTTGTCCATGTTCTCCTTGATCAACTGCATCGGCACGTGGCCCGGGCCTTCGATCATGCACTGCACGTCGTGTTTCCAGGCGATCTTGGTCAGCTCGCCGAGGGTTTCCAGTTCGCCGAACTGCGCTTCGTCGTTGGCGTCGGCAATCGAGCCCGGACGCAGGCCATCGCCCAGCGAGAAGCTGACGTCGTAGGCCTTCATGATTTCGCAGATGTCTTCGAAGTGGGTGTAGAGGAAGTTTTCCTTGTGGTGCGCCAGGCACCACTTGGCCATGATCGAACCGCCACGGGAAACGATGCCGGTCACGCGCTTGGCGGTCATCGGCACGTAGCGCAGCAATACGCCGGCGTGGATGGTGAAGTAGTCGACGCCCTGCTCAGCTTGCTCGATCAGCGTGTCACGGAACAGCTCCCAGGTCAGGTCTTCGGCCACGCCGCCGACTTTTTCCAGGGCCTGGTAGATCGGCACCGTACCGATCGGTACCGGCGAGTTACGGATGATCCACTCGCGGGTTTCGTGAATGTGTTTACCGGTGGACAGGTCCATGACCGTGTCCGAACCCCAGCGAATGCCCCAGGTCAATTTCGCCACTTCTTCTTCGATGGACGAACCCAGGGCGCTGTTGCCGATATTGCCGTTGATCTTCACCAGGAAGTTACGGCCGATGATCATCGGTTCCAGTTCGGTGTGGTTGATGTTGGCCGGAATGATCGCGCGACCGCGGGCGATTTCGTCACGGACAAATTCAGGGGTGATGATTTTCGGTACGCTGGCGCCGAAGCTGTGACCGGCGTGTTGCTGGTCCAGCAGGCCGGCGGCGCGGGCCACTTCCAGCTTCATGTTTTCGCGGATGGCGACGTATTCCATCTCGGCGGTGATGATGCCTTTGCGCGCGTAGTGCATCTGGCTGACGTTGGCGCCCGGCTTGGCGCGACGCGGGTTGTTCACGTGGGCAAAACGCAGCTTGGTCAGCTCCGGATCGGCAAGGCGTTCCTGGCCGAAGTTGGAGCTCAGGCCGCTCAGGCGCTCGGTGTCGCCACGGGATTCGATCCATGGCGAACGCACATCGGCCAGGCCTTTGCGCACGTCGATGATGACGTTGGGGTCGGTGTACGGGCCCGAGGTGTCGTACACCACAACCGGCGCGTTGACCTCACCACCGAAGTCGGTCGGCGTCACGTCGAGGCTGATTTCACGCATTGGCACGAGGATGTCCGGGCGAGTGCCCTGGACATAGATTTTTTGCGAGCGGGTAAACGGCTGCACCGATTGTTGATCGACCTTGGCCGAGTCACTCAGGTTGGTGGCGATTTTTGCTTTTGTAGTCATCACGGGCTCTCCAGACAGCATCCAGGCAGTGGAATTTTGTCGGAGCGAACCTGTAACGAATGGACGCGACCAATCAGCCATGACAACGCTGTTGGTGCTGTGCTCAGTGCTCGAGGGGTGTTCGATTGTCGAACAACATCCCGGACGAAGCACAAGAGGACTCGCCGGGTGACGAGAAATCTTGTTCCCTACGCAGGCGCTAACCTGATCAGGTTCAACGGGATCCGAAATTATTCGATCTCAGCCTCATAGCAAGGCACCCCGACAAGAACCCGGCCAGTCTAGACACAACTGGCAAAGAACGCCAACCCCGTTGCAAACACCATGATGAATGGCGCAATTACCGGGAGCGGCAGGATTGTTGCCGCTCCAATGCACAACTACACTCGCTACGCCAAGCTGCGCATTGACGTTGCACAGGCAGCGCCTTAGCCTTGGCGCTCAAATTACTTGTGTAATATTTTTACTAGGGAACGCCTATGCTGCGCAAACTCTCACTGGCCCTTGCCGTGTCTTGTGCGTCCAATGGAATGGCCTGGGCAGCAGAAGCGCCCTTATCGACCAGGACCGACCTGGTCAGCGTTTATCAGGAAGCGGTGAACAACAACGCCGACCTCGCCGCCGCCATCGCCCAATATGGCGCCCAGAAAGAAGTCGTACCCCAGGCCCGCGCCGGGTTGCTGCCCAACCTGTCGGGCGGTGCCAATGTTGCCAACGTGCGCACGGCAATCGACCAGCCTTCGGCCACGACCAACCGCAATGCCCATTCGTACCAGGCGACCCTGGCGCAACCGCTGTTCCGCGCCGACCGCTGGTTCCAGTTCCAGGCCGCCAAGGACGTCAACGAACAGGCTGCGCTGCAGCTCTCCGCGACCCAGCAAAACCTGATCCTGCAGACGGCCGACAGTTACTTCAACGTACTGCGCAGCCAGGATAACCTGGCCTCGACCAAGGCCGAGGAAGCCGCGTTCAAGCGTCAACTGGATCAGTCCAACGAGCGCTTCGATGTCGGCCTTTCGGACAAGACTGACGTGCTGAACTCGCAAGCCAGCTACGACACGGCACGCGCCAATCGCATCGTTGCCCAGCGCCAGGTGGACGATGCCTTCGAAGCCCTGATCACCCTGACCAACCGTCAGTACAAGTCGATCCAGGGCATCAGCCACAACCTGCCGATCCTGCCCCCCGCGCCGAACGACGCCAAGGCCTGGGTGGAAACGGCGGCCAAGCAGAACCTCAACCTGCTGGCCAGCAACTACGCCGTCAGCGCTGCCGAGCAAACCCTCAAGCAGCGCAAGGCCGGCCATGCACCGACCCTCGACGCCGTGGCGCAATACGAAAAAGGCGACAACGATGCGTTGGGCTTCAGCAACCCGAACGGCTTTCCCCAGGCGTATGGCGGTAACGTCGAGCAAACGACTGTGGGCCTGCAACTCAACATCCCGATCTACAGCGGCGGCCTGATCAACTCCCAGGTGCGCCAATCCTATGCGCAACTGGACCAGACCGAGCAGCAACGCGAATCCCTGCGCCGGCAGATCGTCGAAAACACCCGCGACCTGCACCGTGCGGTGAATACCGATGTCGAGCAGGTACAGGCGCGCAAGCAGTCGATCATCTCCAACCAGAGTGCGGTGGAAGCGACCGAAATCGGTTATCAGGTGGGTACGCGAAACATCGTCGACGTGCTGGATGCGCAGCGCTCGCTCTACACCTCGGTACGCGACTACAACAACACCCGCTACGACTACATCCTCGACAACCTGCGCTTGAAGCAGCAGGCCGGTACGTTGAACCCGGGGGATTTGCAGGACCTGGCGCGTTGGCTCAATCCCAACTACAACCCGGACAAGGACTTCCTGCCGCCGGACCTGGCGAAGGCTGCGGCTGAACAACTCAAAGCCAGGCCTTGACACAGTTCCTGTAGGAGCCGCCCGCAGCAAGCCGGCTCCTACAGGTCAGCGGTCGATCAACCGCCCCAGCCCATCCAGCAAGCGCTGCAGCGCCCCCTGATTGGCCCGCATCACCTTCAACCCCGCCTCGGCCATCCGCTGCGCATCGCGCGGCAATTCGAACAGGCGCTGCACCGCCAACGCCAGCCCTTGGGCATCTTCCACTTCCTGCAACGCCCCGGCGCTGCGCAACTGCGCGGCGATTTCAAGGAAGTTGAACAGGTGCGGGCCACTGAGCACCGGCTTGGCCAACGCTGCCGGCTCAAGCAGGTTATGCCCGCCATTTGGCACCAGGCTGCCGCCGACGAATGCGGTATCGGCCAAGGCGTAGAGAAACAGCAACTCGCCCATGGTGTCACCCAACAACACCGACGTGCCGGCGGTGACCGCTTCGGCGCTGGAGCGCCGAACCGTGGCAAAGCCCTGCTGGCGACACAACTCGAATACCGAATTGAAACGCTCAGGGTGGCGCGGCACCAGTATCAGCAAGGCATCTGGATGGCTCGCGAGCAGCTGGCGATGGGCTGCCAGTACCACCTCGTCTTCGCCATCATGGGTGCTGGCGGCAATCCACACCGGGCGTTCGTGCGCCTGCCATTGCCCGCGCAAATCGGCGGCACGTTGCAACAGTTGCGGGTCGATGGTCAGGTCGAACTTGATCGAGCCGGTGACTTCGACGGTATCCGTTCGCGCGCCCAACTGACGAAAACGCTGGGCCTCGGCTTCGGTCTGCACCGCAAACAGGCTCATCTCGGCGAGCATCGGCCCGGTCAGTTTACCGAAGCGGCCGTAGCCCCTGGCCGAACGCTCGGACAGTCGCGCATTGGCCAGGGCCACGGGAATCCCGCGCTTGGCACATTGATGGATATGGTTGGGCCAGAGTTCGGTTTCCATGATCACCGCCAGTCTCGGCTGGACCCGATCAAGAAAACGCTTGGCGGCGCACGGCAAATCGTACGGCAAATAGCAGTGCTGGATGCGCGGCTCATTGGCGAACAACGCCTGGATGCGCTCCGAACCGGTGGGAGTCATGCAGGTCACGGTGATCGGCAGCTGTGGATAACGTTGCAGCAAGGCGCGAATCATCGGCGCGGCGGCAATGCTTTCGCCCACAGACACCGCGTGCACCCAAATTCCACCGGGCTTCATTGTCGGCATCGCGTAGGAAAAACGCTCACCGATGCGCTTGGCATAGGCCGGGGCCTTGCGCGAACGCAGCCACAGCCGAATCGCCACCAATGGCAGCCCCAGGTAAAACAGCGCGGTGTAGAGAGTTCTATTCATGGCGGCGGAGTTTATCGGGTTTTTCGCCGATCGCCTGCAAGTGCACGGCAAAACGTTCCGCCAGCCAGCGAGCGGCCGGGCCCAGGGGTTCGTCGCGGCGCCAGACCAATTCCACCACCAGCGCTGGCGGAGTCCATTCGCTGGCCAGTTCGACCATCAAACCCTGGTACGCCGAGTACTGCACGACGTGCCGCGGCAGCCACGCCCAGCCGAGGCCACGGACCAGCCATTCGGCCATCACGTAAAAACTGTCGGCCCGCCAGACTTGCGGGCTGGCCGGCTCGCTGCCGGGGTAGACGCTGGACTGCGTGGACATCAGCAACTGGCGATGCTGCGCCAGTTCCTGGCAGTTCACTTCAGCCTTTACCGCCAACGGATGCCCGACACCGCACACCGTGACCATCTCGACGCTGCCCAGCACCCGCCGCTCAAGGGCTTCGGGAATTTGATCGTGGTAAAACAGCAAGCCCAGATCGGCTCGACGCTCCACCAGCTTGCGCGCCACATCGCCCTGGGCAGCGCTGGTCAGTTGCACTTCAAGGCTGGGGAATTTTTCCGCCAGGGCTTCAAAGCTTTCAATGACGGGTTGGTAAGGCATCGCCTCGTCCTGGGCCAGACGCAGGCGAGCCTCCTGGCCGCGCATCATTGCCAGCGCCCTGCCGTTGAGGCGCTCGCATTGGCGCAGCACTTCCCGTGCCTCTTCCAACAAGGCGTTGCCAGCTTCGGTGAGTTTCGGCTGGCGGCCGCTGCTGCGGTCGAACAGGCTCACGCCGAGATCTTCCTCCAGCAGGGCAATCGCACTGCTGACCGCCGACTGGGCCTTGCGCTGGTCCCGCGCCACGGCAGAAAACGAACGCTGCTCCGCCACACCGACAAACAAGCGCAGTTGTTCCAGATCCCATTGCATTGGCAAACCCATCTTCAGGACAGATAGGTAATGACTTTACCGCATCTGGAGAACCTCTAGAATGCCGAACTCAGCAAGCAACACTTCATACGAGGATTGACCCATGACCGCTTACTACTACCTGGCCATTGCCATCTGCGCCGAAGTGATTGCCACTGTTTCGATGAAAGCGGTCAAGGGCTTCAGCACCCCGTTGCCGCTGTTGCTGGTGATCGTCGGCTACGGCATCGCCTTCTGGATGCTGACCCTGGTGGTGCGCAGCGTGCCGGTGGGCGTGGCTTACGCGGTATGGGCCGGCATGGGCATCGTGATGGTCAGCGTCGCGGCGCTGTTTATCTACGGGCAGAAGCTGGACGTACCGGCGATGCTGGGGATGGCGCTGATCGTGCTGGGGGTTGTGGTCATCCAGTTGTTCTCCAAGACTGCCGGGCACTAAAACACGCGCACAATCTTTTGTGGGAGCGAGCAAGCCCGCTCCCACAATTGATCACCAACAAATCCACGCTTCTTCGAGTCTGTATACTGCGCCTTCGTCTTGAACACTGAGGTCGCTGCATGCCATCCGTTATTTCCACCGACGTTCTCATTGTCGGCGCTGGTGTCGCCGGCCTCTGGCTGAACGCGCGCCTGCGCCGCCAGGGTTTCTCGACCGTGCTGGTGGAAAGCGCCAGCCTCGGCGGCGGGCAGAGTGTGAAGTCCCAGGGCATCATCCATGGCGGCGCCAAGTACGCACTGCATGGCGCCCTGACCGGCGCCTCCGAAGCCATCGCCGACATGCCCCGTCGCTGGCGCGAAGCCCTGGCCGGGAACGGCGAACTGGACCTGTCGGGTGTGCGCCTACTCTCCGAAGCCCACTACCTCTGGTCCCCCGGGACGATTGCCGGCAACCTCACCAGCTTCTTCGCCAGCAAAGCCGTGCGCGGTCGCGTCGATCAGGTCAAGGGCGACCAATTGCCACCGGCCCTGCAAGACAAACGTTTCAAGGGCAAAGTCTATCGCCTGGCGGAACTGGTGATCGATGTGCCAAGCCTGATCCAGCGCCTGGCTGATCTCGCGGGTGACGGTCTGCTCGCCGGACAGAAGATCGAGCCGCTGCTGGAGGGCGGCGTGCTGGTTGGCCTGAAGGTGGACGAACGCGAGATCCGCGCCCAACGCATCGTCTTGAGCGCTGGCGGCGGAACCGCGGCGCTGCTCGAAGCGCTGGGGTTGACCCAGCCCGCCATGCAACGCCGCCCGCTGCACATGATCATCGCCAAGGGCCCGAGCCTCAAGCCGCTGTACGCCCATTGCCTGGGTGGCGGAACCAAACCGCGGATTACCGTGACCACGCACCCGGCGGCCGATGGCCAGTGGGTGTGGTACCTGGGCGGCGACATCGCCGAAGCCGAAGGCGTGGCCCGCGAGCCCGCCGAACAGATCGCCACCGCACAGAAAGAACTGGGTCAGTTATTGCCATGGATCGACCTCAGCACCGTGCAGTGGGCAACCTTGCGCGTGGACCGCGCGGAGCCATTGCAATCGGGGCTGACCCGTCCCGACAACGCCTTTGTTGCCGAGGAAGGTCGCCTGTTGGTGGGCTGGCCAACCAAACTGGCACTGGCGCCGGACTTCGCCGACCGGGTGTTCGCCAGCCTCGCCCGCGATGGTATTCAACCGGGTCCGGCCAGCGCGTTGCCGGCGCTGCCAAAACCGCCAATGGGCGTGCCAGCCTGGGAGCAACTGCTGCCATGAGCCAACCCACTTTGCACGACCTGCATCGGCCCCTGGGCAGCACCGGCTTGCTGGTGTCGCCCCTGGGCCTGGGCACGGTAAAACTCGGCCGCGATCAAGGGGTGAAATACCCTAACGGTTTCCAGATCCCCGATGATGACGAAGCGCGCATGCTGCTCAAACTCGCGCGTGATATGGGCATCAACCTGATCGACACCGCTCCGGCCTATGGTCGCAGCGAAGAGCGCCTCGGCCCGCTGCTGCGGGGTCAGCGTCAGGATTGGGTAATCGTCAGCAAGGTCGGCGAAGAGTTTGCCGACGGGTTGTCCCGGCACGATTTCAGTGCCGGGCACACCCGCCTCTCGGTGGAACGCAGCCTGCAACGTCTTGAAACCGATTTTATCGACCTGGTGCTGGTGCACTCCGACGGCAACGACCTGGCCATCCTCAACGACTGCGAAGTCTATGCAACGCTTGCCGCGCTCAAGGCCGAAGGCAAGATTCGCGGCTTCGGGTTTTCCGGTAAAACCGTTGAAGGCGGCTTGAAGGCGCTGGAGCAAGGTGATTGCGCGATGGTCACCTACAATCTGAACGAGCAAACCGAAAAGGCCGTCATTGACTATGCTGCTGCTCACGGCAAAGCCATTCTGGTCAAAAAAGCCCTCGCCAGCGGTCATGTGTGCCTGAGTCCAGGCGTGGACCCGGTGCGCGCCAGTTTCGAGTTGTTGTTCGAACATCCCGGCGTGGCCAGTGCTATTGTCGGAACGATCAATCCGCTGCACCTCGCCCATAACGTGGCGACCGTTGCCCAGGTCCTACGTAGCAACTGATGCCGCCCCACGCGGCCTAAAGCAGGAGCCGACATGCCGCGTACGCTCATTAGAAAGAACCCGAGCAACTTCAAGACCCTGCCGTTATTCGTCGAAGCGACTCCCGAAGGCCTGAGTTATCAGAGCGTCGGGAGGCCGTTGAATTTTTCCCAGATCCTCCAACGTCGGCGTCCGGTGACCGTCGCCGACAAGGATCGGTTTTCCGTTGAACTGGCCAATCTCGGGGTTTCGGTACGCCTGACACTGCATTGGCAGAATCGCGATTACTGGGTGCTGGTGCGCCAACGGCGGCAGGACCGCGGCGACGTGGTGCTCAAGCTGATTTCCGGCTACGTGCCAGCCCATGAGCTGAACCTGCCGCTGCACACGGCCATCCAGGAAATTGCCGAGGAATGCCTGCTGGAAACCCCGGAAGGCTGGCTCGGCGGACGCTTCAACGACACCTGGCTACCCGCGCCCTACTCGAGCGCCCTGCACTATCGCGAAGCCCTGCCATTTCGCCTGTCGCCGCTGTCCGGCTCGGCACGTCCGGTGCGCTGCGCCAACCTGCCATTGATCGAACGGCCACGGGCCTACGTGCACTTGCCGACCGCCTCGCTGCAATTGATCTATGACTTGCGCCTGGAGGTGCCCAAGGAAGCGAAGTCCCTGAGCCTGTTTCACGTCGACGAACGCCTGGAAGGCGATCAACTGGTGGCCCGCCTGGATCGCAAGCGTCCCGACCTGTACCTGATGCCATTACAGGACGGCCACCCCTTGGCCGAGCTCTACACCTTGAAAAAGGATCAGTTGCACCCGGCAAGCACGCGCGGATTGTACCTGGCGGAAAGCTTTGCCCGGCAGGAAGGCTGGCTGGTGAAAGATGAGCGAATTCGCTGGAAGGACTGGGTGCGCCAGCAAGGTTTGACGCCACCGGATAAGGCTTCTGGATTGGCGCGATTGCGAGGGAAGGCCCGGCAACTGCTGAAGAAGATCGTCCCGCGTACCCTGTAGGAGCGAGCTTGCTCGCGATGGAAGTAGGGGCACCGCGTTGAATCAGGTAGCCCGCGTTATCGTTAACGTCCATCGCGAGCGAGCTCGCTCCTACAAGGGCTTTATTCTGACTTGCGGATCTTCTCGACAATGGCGGTCGTGGAGCTGTTTTCCACCAACCCCAGCACTTTCACGGTCCCGCCGTAGGCGGTCACGATGTCGGCACCAACCACTTGGTCTATCCCGTAGTCTCCACCTTTGACCAGCACGTCCGGCTTGACCTCACGCAGCAGGTTCTCCGGTGTGCCCTCAGCGAAGCTGATCACCCAATCGACTGCGCCCAGACCTGCGAGCACCGCCATTCGCCGGTCGACACTGTTGATCGGCCGGCCAGGCCCTTTCAGGCGGCTGACCGACGCATCGTCGTTGACCGCAACGATCAGGCGATCGCCTTGCGCCCGCGCCTGCTCCAGGTACGTCACATGCCCGGCATGCAGGATGTCGAAGCAGCCGTTGGTGAAGACGATTTTCTCGTTATGCGCACGCGCATCGTCGACTGCCAGCAACAGCTGTTCCAGGCCCAGCACACCGCGCTCGGAACCTTCTTCACGCTGGATAGCCCGACGCAGTTCCGGCGCACTGATAGCCGCCGTACCAAGCTTGCCAACCACGATGCCGGCCGCCAGGTTGGCCAGGCCCACCGCATGCGGCAGTTCCTCACCCGCGGCAATCGCCGCTGCCAAGGTGGAAATAACCGTATCGCCAGCACCGGTCACGTCGAACACTTCACGGGCGCGTGCCGGCAGGTGCAATGCCGGATGATCCGGGCGCAGCAGGGTCATGCCGTGCTCACCACGGGTCACCAGCAAGGCGCCAAGGTCCAGGTCGTGCATCAGCTGCGCGCCCTTGCTCACCAATTCGTGCTCATCGGCGCAACCACCGACGATGGTTTCGAATTCGCTGAGGTTCGGCGTGATCAGGCTCGCACCGCGATAAATGGAGAAGTCCTTGCCCTTGGGATCGGCAAGCACCGGAATGCCACGGGCACGGGCGGCCTGGATCAACACCTGATGGTTTTTCAGCGCGCCTTTGCCGTAGTCGGACAGCACCAGCACCTTGATGCCTTCGAGCAGCTCGTCGACCTGCACGGACAACGCCAGGGAATCAGTGGCGAACGGTTCTTCGAAATCGATCCGCAGCAGTTGCTGGTGACGACTCATGACCCGCAGCTTGACGATGGTCGGCTGGTGGGCAATGCGCTGGAACAACGCACGCACACCGGCACCCTTGAGGCTATTGACCAGGCTGTCGGCGGCTTCATCGTCGCCAGTCACACCCACCAGAGAGGCCGGGGCGCCGAGGGCGGCAATGTTCAACGCAACGTTGGCGGCACCGCCCGGGCGGTCCTCGATGTGTTCGACCTTGACTACCGGTACTGGCGCCTCAGGGGAAATCCGTGAGGTACCACCATGCCAGTAACGGTCGAGCATGACATCGCCGACCACCAAGACAGGGGCTTGATCGAATCGCGGCATGGACAACTTCATGGAGCAACCCACATACAAAATGAACAGGGGCGCGATATTAACACAGGGTGGGCACAGGCTTGTGAGACGGCTGCAACGGGATCTTGCGGCAAGGCTTTTTGATCAATTATTGAGCAAAAACCGTGGATACACTCACGTGGCGCATTGCACGCCGGCAGGGCATCAGGGTGAGCCAGGCTCACCCTGATGTCGGTATCAGGCGATGTCTTCCGCCGGGGTATCGAGCCCCATCGCATGCAGGCGCGAATAGTAGCCATTTTGTGCCAGCAATTGCGTGTGCGTGCCACGCTCGACGATTTCGCCCTGATCCATTACCAGAATCAGGTCGGCCTTTTCGATGGTCGACAACCGGTGAGCGATGACCAGCGTGGTACGCCCCTTCATGACCTGATCCAGCGCTGCTTGAATGTGACGCTCGGACTCGGTATCGAGCGCCGAGGTGGCTTCGTCGAGAATCAACAACGGAGCATTTTTCAGCAAGGCACGGGCAATCGCCAGGCGCTGGCGCTGACCGCCGGACAGCAGTACGCCGTTTTCCCCGACCTGGGTATCCAGGCCTTGCGGCATCTGCGCGATGAAGTCCATTGCGTACGCGTCCGCGGCAGCCTTCTCAATGTCGGCGCGAGGTGCGCCAGCCAGGTCACCGTAGGCGATATTGTTGGCAATGGTGTCGTTGAACAGGGTCACATGCTGTGTGACTTGCGCTACGTGCCGACGCAGATTGCGCAAACGGTAGTCTTCGATTTCGACATCATCGAGCAGGATTTCGCCGACTTCATGATGGTAGAAGCGCGGTATCAGGCTGGCGAGTGTCGATTTGCCGCTGCCAGAGCGACCAACCAACGCGATCATCTGGCCTGGCGCCGCGGTGAAGCTGATGTTCTTCAGCACCTCACGCTCTGTGCCTGGATAGGTAAAGCTCAGATTACGCACTTCCAGGTAGCCTTTGACGCGGTCGCGCTCAACGGTACCGTGGTCGACTTCCGGCTCAACGTCCAGTTGCTCGAAAATGCTTTCGGCACCGGCGACACCTTTCTGAATGGTCGAACTGACTTCCGACAGCTGACGGATCGGCTTGGGCAGCAGACCCGCCGCAGTGATGTAGGCCACCAGGTCACCGGCGGTTGCATCGCCGCGCAGGAACAGCACCAGGAACATCAACACGGCCATGGCGGTGTAGATCACCAGCTGCAACATCGGCGTGTAGACCGCACCGGTCTTGGTCATGCGCAGTTGCTTGTCGGTATTGCCCTGGCTGGCCTCGGCGAAACGCCGTTCTTCGTAGCTCTCGCCACCGAAGCTGCGCACTACGCGATACCCCTGGATGGTTTCGGACGCCACATGGGTCACGTCGCCCATGGCCACCTGGATCTTCTTGCTCTGCTTGCGGAATTTCTTGCTGGTATTACCCACCATGAGCGCAATCAGCGGAAGGATGGCCAGCATCACGATGGTCAGTTTCCAGTTCATCCACAGCAGGTAGGCAAACAGGAAGACCACGGTCAGGCCTTCGCGGATCACCACCTTGATAGCATCGGTAGCGGCACCGGTCACCATGGTCACGTTGAACGTGATGCGCGAGATCAGATGCCCGGAATTATGGGTATCGAAATAGCGGTTTGGCAGAACCAGCAATTTGTTGAACAACTCGACCCGCAGGTCGTGCACCAGCCCCAGCGAAACCTTCGCCAGGTAATAGTTGCCGAGGAAAGAGCCCAGGCCTTGCCACGCCGCGATCAGGATGATCAGCAATGGCACGGCCATCAACAGCTGCAAGTCCTTGAGATACGGGACGTCGGGGAAGAGCACCGCTTCAGGATTGCTCAGGCCATCGACGAAATACTTGAGAATCCCCGCCAGCATCGGCTGTGTGGAGGCAAAAATCACGAAGCCTACGATACTCAGCAAGAAAAGGCCGAGATAAGGTTTTACATACCCCAGCAGCCGAAAATAGATTTTCAGGCTGGAGTCCTGTCCCGCTTTGGGCGGTGCGTCACTCATCGTAGAGCTCACTGGTTAGGAAGAACGCGAAATTTTATCACAAGCGTCGGGATTGGCCCGAGCCCATACCAAAACACTGGCCAGGCCAATGGGTAACCAACTGATGAACCATTCGGCCCTCGGTGTACCGTTCAGGCTGGCGGCATCGAATTGCATCGCCAGGGTAGAGAACAACCAGATGCCGATGATTCCCTTGGCATAGAGCGTTTCCCGAACCTTCCAGGCCTCGCGCAGAACTGCGATCCAGGTCGCCGCCCACAACAATAAACCTGGCAGGCCCAATTCGATGGCCACGTGGGTGAACAGGTTATGGGCGTGGTCAAAAGACTGCCCATCGGCGAACACCCTGTAGTGACTACCGAGGCCCAGGCCCCGCCATGGATGTTCAGCGATCATTTGCAAACTGGCCATCATGATCTGCGGGCGATAGGAAACACCGCGCGACAGGACCAGGGATTCGAAAAGCCAGAACGCCAGCATCGCGATGATCAGTGCGAGCGCCGCGACGAGACGACTGCGTCGGTCACGGCACCAGATCGGCATGGCCAGTATCGTGAGAAACAGTGCCAGGGCCGCGCCGCGACTCTGGCTGAGCAGGACAAATATCCCCAGAACGCCCAAAGCAAGGGCACAGACTACCTGCATCAAGCCCGTACGCGGTGTCCAGAGTACCAGCCACACGGCTGCCAGCCCGATGACGTAGCCGCCCAGGATCGGATGGGACAATTCGCCCAGCCCTTCCACGCGTGAAACCCATACGTTGCCATGCATTCCATAAAATTTGACGATCGCCACCAGCGCCGTGACAGCCAGCCCTATACCTCCCCATTGCATGACGCGGATCACGCGCTCGGGTCGGGCATTGGCGAAAACCGGAAAGAACAACAGGAACACCACGATGTACAGCACGCGCTTGGCTGCGCGGTCAGGATCAGGCGTGTTCGACCATGAAAGACTGAGCAGTGACCAGATCACCAACCCCAGCAACGGCAGGTAGATCCAGCGCTGGTCATGGAACAATTCCCGAAGCCGGACCCGTGCGGACCAGCAGAGCATGATTGCAGGCAACCAGAGAAACACCACCAAGCCTTGCTGATAGAGCTTGTTGGTAGGCGCAATGGCGATGGCCAACAAAAACCACAAAAGACCTACTGTCATCCATGCTTGCGCCCAACGAGTTTCTTGCATCAAATTGCTCCTGTAAGCGTTCGCTCACCCAACCCGACATGGTTAAAGCTGAATTTTTTCGGCATCATTGCCCGCCACGGCGCCCCGTTCTTCCAACAAGGCTTTCTACGATGCAATGTTCCCGGCTCCCTCAAGCCGCCCTAAATCAAATGATTGACGGTGCCAAAGTACTGGAGGCCGACAGTTACGGGCCAAAAGTCTACCTGTTGCAAGATGGGAATATCCTCAAACTGTTTCGTCGCAAGCGTATTTTCTCATCCGCCTTGTTTCGGCCCTATTCGAAACGCTTCATCGACAATGCAGTCGAGCTGCAAAAACTCGGTGTACCGACCTTGCAGGTTCTGCAGTATTACCGACTGCAGGCGCCCGGCATGACAGCCGTGCTGTACCAGCCACTACCAGGCGAGACCCTGCGCCAGATCGCTAACAAGGAAGGCTTCAACTGGCCACAAGCCTTGCCCGAACTGGCCGGACTGATACGCCGCCTTCATCAATCGGGGATCTACTTCCGGTCGCTGCATCTGGGCAACATCGTGATCACGCCTGACAATCAAATGGGCCTGATTGATGTGGCTGACATGCGCTTCCTGCGAGCACCCTTGCCTCGGCATCTGATCAAACGCAACCTGCAGCACTTCGCACGCTATATTGCGCGCGAGAACCTGAACGACACCTTTCCGATGCAAGCATTGGAGCAGGCAGTGCTGCCCTCATGAGAGTAGCGCACGGGCGGTCTGGCTGAAGCTCAGCCAGGCTTGATCCGGCCCTAACGCCTGGAATTGATCAGCAGCGACCGCTTCGGCAGAGACGCTGAACGCGCGCAGGATCGCGTCGCGCCAGGCGTTCACGTCATCGACCGGGGCGTACCGGCCGCTATCGGCCAACTGCTCACGAAATACCGCCAGATCACTGGACAGCACCGGAATGCCGGCCATGACAGCTTCCTGCATAATGAGCCCCAGACCTTCCTCCCGCGATGGGATTGCAACCCAGTCGAACGCACGATAAAGACGCGCTGCGTCATCGAGATGGCCCGGCAGCAAGACTTGCTCGCGCAGCCCCAACTCATCGATACGTGCTTCCAGCACGGCACGAGTGCTTCCCTCCCCGATGATGACCAGCCTCAGGTCAGCACGCTCCTGCAATGCCGCCGCAAAGGCATCGAGCAGGCAATTGAAGCCCTTTTCGGAAACCAGGCGTCCCACGGCCCCCAATACTGGCCCACCGTTAGCAGACAGGCCCAACCGCATCAGCGCCTCCTCCCGAGAAAGCAAAGCACGCCGGAAGGCGGTAGGCTCAAAGGCACTGCGCAATGTCACGACCGGTACCTGCAAGTCACGACTCAGCGAGGTTGCGAGGGTGTTCGACACGGCGGCCAAGGCCAGTTGTGAAGACGGGAGCTGCTGGAAGAGCGCGCGATCACCCGCATGCAGTCGGGTCGATCCATGAAAAATGACCACGACGCGGATATGCGGCAACGCCTTGAGTATCGGCAACAGCGTGCGCGCTACTCCCAACCCGTCAAGCAACAGCAGACGCGCGTCGCTCTCCTGGAGGGCACGGTGAAACCGGGCTCGCATCCAGGGCTTGGTCAATCGCCAGAAATGCCGCCCTTTCAAACGAGCAGAAGACAGCCCCCATTCGCGGATCTCACCAACGTTCACTCCACATTCGGAGGCGCCCCCCTGAAGCAACCAGGTTTTCACCGGAGCTGATGGCAAGGCCTGCGACAGTATCTGCTGATGCACCTTGTGGATCGAAGCAAACGGAGCACCGCCGGCCCACATCACGTTGAGAATACTCATAGGGCAAGCAGCCAATACAGAAGGTTATGGGGATAAGCTGCGGTGTAGCTACTTGATGGACCAACCAATGCAGACTCCCAACAACAAAAACAATACGAACTTGACCTGTTCGCGCCGGCTGCGACGCGCCTTGCGCTGTCGCTCGACAGGCGTTTGCACGTGCAGGCCAAACCCGGTGTGCATGACTGCGTCCGCTTCAAGCGTGAGTGCAGTCAGATTCAACTGTGCGTATCGCTGTGACAGCGCTTTCTCGCCAGCGTGCCCCGAAAATGGTGCGCACAATCGATATTCCTTGACCCGGCGCAAGCCCGGGTTCAGCGAGAACCCCTGCCATTCCGGCTTGTCGGAGATCAATGGATAGCAAGCCACCCCACCGACGACTTCCTGTGGCCCCAGATGAATATAGGGACTGTGAACCCGCAGGTCATGAGTATAGCTACGCAACCACACTTGCAGGATTTCCGGGCGGAATTGGAGAATGGTCATGGAGTCTTCCACAAACCCCGGGCGATAGAATTCCCAGTCATCCTCGCAGTGGAAGATGTAGCTCGTGCTGACGTGTTCGTACGCCAGATCGATGGACGCCAGCTGACCCAGCTTTGGACGATTGACGAACACCGTGCAGTGATCCTTCCAGTGGGCTGGAATGACCGCATGAACCCCTTCGTCACCTGCATCCTCGGTAATGAAAACTTCGCGGATGGGCGCCGTATTGAATCGATCGAAGCTCTCGAGTGTGGTCTTGAGCAGATCAAGGCGACCACAGCTTGTGACCACTAGCGTGATGTCACTCTCGGGGGAAAAATGCACGGTTGTCTCGACAAATTAGAAGTGGCCAGCAATATCAATGGCTGGCCAACGCTTGTCAAACACCCAAATTGAGTCGAATTCTTTCCAACAGACTCAAAGGCGCTCTAGGACGCAGTGCAGGCTCAAGTTCTTCGACGATACGCTGGCCGATGCGTGCAAAGCTGAATTGGCTGACCGCCAGCTCCCGACCATTGTGAGCGATGCGCTGCGCCAGTTGCGGGTCGCTGCGTAATCTGGCCAGCTTCTCCTGGAGCTGTGCGATGTCCTGGTAGAACACCACGTTGTGCATATCCTGCAAACCCAGCGCCTGGTTTTCCGCCGCGCCCTGGTCATAGGCCAGCAATACACAGCCACAGGCCATGGCCTCGAAATTCTTGATCATGAACTCGCCCATGCCGACGTCGGCACTGACGAAAAAGCGAATGCGGTTGAGCGTATCGCGGTACTCCTCGCCGGATTTGGTGCGAGTCACTACCAGGGGCTCGACGCGACCCAGCTCATCGAGCAGGGCTTTTCGACCGCTGTAGGCAACACTGTTGGTACTGCCGACGAACGCCAGCTCGATATCGCGCTCGCGCCCCTGATCCGCAAGCTGCGTCTGGTCGTAGCCCTTGGGCACGAACACCGCATCGAAACCCTCTGCACGCAGGCGTTCGGTGACAACGAAGCCGGAACTGATGACTCGCGCCCACGGCAGGCGACGGTAGTGCGCGCTGAACTTGCCGGTGTACTTGCAAGGAATGTAGTTCTGGTAGGCATCGTGTTCGAGAATGACCAGGTTGGGAATCGTACGGATAAATCCGACCTGGCGGATTTCCTGCTTGAACCGCAGGAAAAACACGATCCGGTCGTACCGGGACACATCGACTTCACGCCGGAAATAACTGCGCAGGTTGCGCTGTTCCTCGCTGCTCAACCAGCGCAAGTCGCACTCGCAATGAGCCGCCACGCCATCGTACAGACGGTCCAGGATGGCCCGCTGATCTTTCTGCACCAGAAATAGAACTTTCATCGTCTTCCTTGCCACAACAGGCAAATGGAACAACGCCTGAATCCGAACTTGCCCTCAGACAGTCGAGCTTCAGGCCCATGACACCTTACAAGCGCCAGAACAGTTCCTGACGCCGCACAGCCTTGCGAAAAAATTCATTTTCGCCGTATCTCGAGCCGGCCCGCCCCGCCAGCAGCCTCTGTAACCCACGCCGTAGGCGACGCTTGAAGGGAGCCGGTGGTTGCAGGTCGTGCATCATTGCCAATGCCATGGCCTTGTCACACTGCTGCGCCAGGGAAAGCTGGAGGCAGTAGGGATGCATCTGCTGGCCGAGATCGAACACGGGAGGAAGGCCAATACCGGCACCGGAATCGCCCATGGGCCAGCGATCGTTGTCGTGCAGGTGGTTGGCGTACCCCAACAGGGTCGGTTGCCAATCAAGACCCTTGAGCGCTTCGAGCACCGCGGCCTGCGCGCAAATGTGATCGGGATGGGGATCGAGGGTCGGGTGCGGCAACACGATCACCTCAGGTCGAGCCCGCAGCAGCAGGGCTTGCAGATCCGCCAGCAGGTTGTTCCAAGTGGGCGCGCCGTCGACATCGCCCGGCAGGCCAAACGGATTCAACTGGCGAAACAACCGGGTGTCATTCAAATCCGCTTCCCGCGAGCCAATCGGTTTGGCGGGCGACGCCTGCATGGTCGCCAGTTGCAGGCAGAAATAGCCCAACTGCACGCAATGGGCTTGCGGTACGCCGGCCCAGCGCGGCACGGCAATGCTGTCCCAGGCGCGCAAACGGCCTTTCAGTCGCGACGCCTCGACCTTGTTCATGCCCATGCGCTGATAATGTTCGGCTTCGATTTCACCGGCGGTGAGCGTAACGATCCAGGCCTCGTCCGCCTGGCTGTACAAGCCGTAGGCCGCCAGCTCGGCATCATCGGCATGCGGGGCGATGACCATCACCCGTTGACGGCGAAAGTCCGGGTGCTCGAAGGCCCACAAGACAGGCTCGCCCAGCAGCCGGCAGAAACGCCCGCGCAGACGCAATTCACCGCGTGACAGCACCTGGGCCTGGCCACTGAGGTTGAGATAACGCAGGCCGTTCACACCCCGCTCGAAGGTCTGCCGGTCCGGGTTGTCGCCACCCGCCAATTCGACCACAGGATCGAAGAAGCGCCCCAGCCACGTGCTTTTTACCTTCAAGGCCAACACAAGCGTCGCGTCGTCGACCAGCATGACACCCTCGTCCAGGCGCAGATGCTCCCCGCTCAGGTGTACCTTGGGCTGCGGGGTATAGGGTGCAAAGGTGTACTGGTAGTCGTCCTTCGGCGAATAGAACAGGTGATCGGCAAACCAGGCTTCGTGGACCACCCAGCCCACCACCGCCAACACCAGCGGCAACCACCACGCCACCAGGATGCCGCAGAGGATCAACAGCACCAGTGCGACCAACAGACCGATGCGTTTGTTGCGCCGATGGCGCTTGAGCAATTGCTGTTTGCGGTTCATGGCTTGACTCATACGGTGTAGACCGGCACAGGATTGCACCAGCGGTCCTTGTATTCCCGGTCGGCACGACCAAAGGAAAAACGCAAAGGCTTGTCCTGTGCCCTGGCGTGCTCCCAGGCGCTTTGGGTGTTGAGAAAACTCAGCACGCTACCGGGGCTGAACTCGCGAGTTTCGGGGTCGACACCGCCATTGATGTATTCGACGCTGATCCATTGCGGCGTCTCGACGCGGTACACCAGTTGAATGGCAATAGGTGCATCATTGAGGAAAATCACCGAGCCGATCAGCAACTCGCGCAACAACTCGATGACTTCGGCCATGCGCTCGGCACCGGTCGCCGCAAAGCCCCAGCGGCGCCGGAACAAATCGCAATAGATAGCCCCCAGCTCCTGGCTGGAAAACTCGGAAACCGGTCGCACTACGCCACCCGCCTCTTCCAGCAACCTGAGTTCGCGGCGCTGGTTATAGCGAAACTTTTTCGACAACTCTTCGGGCGTGCGGGCCATGGCCAGTTGTTCGGCCTGCAGCCTGATACCGGTGAAACGGTTTTCATTGAGCGCCGACAAGTAACGCCCGCGATGACGCAGAGGTGCCCGGGCATCGGCTGCAGCCGGCAGGATGATCTCGGCGTTGCCAAGGTCGAACAAGCCCTTCTTGCCATTACGCTTGAGCACGTCCTTGGACAAGGCGAGGTCTCGCCCCCAGGTCGGGATCGCGGCCTTGATTTCGCCGCCCTGCTCCCAGGCCAGGTATCGCACGGGAATGCCGGCCAGCTGCGCCAGGCGCTCGACTACCAGCGGGTGAGTGGCGACACTGCCGCCATAACGCTGCCAGGTCTCGGCATAGGTCTGGGCATCGGATAGCGACCAGCCACGTTCGCGCCAGCCTTGAAATCGGTTGAGCATCAGCCCCTCTGTGCCAGTTCGGTTACGTGCGGCAAGTGCCAGAAAGCCTCGCGCACTGCGCGGTCGGAGAAGCGTTCACGCAGGCGCTCGAGCATCAGCTCGGCGCACTGGCGACGTTGTTGCTCGTCCATGGCGGCCAGGTGTTGCAGGCCTTGCGCAAGGTGCTCGGCATCGCCCAGCGGGAACAGGATGCCCACGCCTTCGACCACCTCCTTCGCTCCACCACACGCCGTGGCAAGCAACGGCACGCCCGCCGCCATGGCTTCGAGCAGCACCATGCCGAATGGTTCATGATCGGAACTGAGGGCGAACACATCGAAAGCGCTGAAATATCGCCGGGCCTCAGGGACCTGGCCGAGGAACAGCACCCGGTTGCCAATCCCCAATTCGCGAGCCTGGGCCTTGAGATCCTGCTCCAGACGACCGCTACCGAGAATCACCAGCTGGCTGTTGGCCGGCAAACCGGGCAGCGCCATGGCAAAACCCTCCAGCAACGTGGCTTGGTCTTTATCCGGATGCAGGCGACCGACGTTGCCGACGATCCAGGCATCCGTCGCCAGGCCCAGGGTCTCCCGTGCCTCGCGAGCCGACACCTGGCTAGCCTGCAAAGCCGGTACATCAATCCGGTTGTACAGGGTCTGGATCCTCGCCGCCGGCCACTTCGGCAGGCATTGGCGCATGTCATCGCGCACGGCATCGGACACCCCGAGCAGGCTCAGGCGCTTGCGGAAAACATGCGCGAAGAGTTTGCGCGTCCCGCGTTTGTAGTCGTCAAACGCGTGGTGCACGCCAATCACCGGCAACGAGGTGCCGAGCAAGGCGATGTAGATCGGCTTGAAGCGATGGGCGATGCAGAAACTGAAATTGCGCGAAGCGGCGATCTTGCGCAGATCGCCGATGGCGCCCAGCTTCAGGCCACGAATGGCCTTGGAGCTGTACTCCATGAACAACACTTCATCGCTGGCGCAACCGGCGGCGACCTCGGCATCGGCGACCCCGGTCAGGAACACCGTGGTCACCCGGTAACCGGTCCCCGCGAACAGGCTGGCGTACTGCCGCGCGCAGTCCAGGAACGGCCCGTCATAGCCGTGACAGAACTGCAGCACATGGCGTTCAGCCGAGCGTGTCATAGGTGTCCGCGCCCTCTTTGACCACCAGGATGTCTTCCATGATCAGATACTGTAGATCGGAACCGAAGAACATGTTCAGGGCGTCGGTCGGCGAGCAGATCATCGGCTCGCCACGACGGTTGAGCGAGGTGTTCAACGACACACCGTTGCCGGTAAGCACCTCCAGCGCCTTCATCATGTCGTAGTAGCGCGGGTTGTATTCGCGCTTGAGTACCTGGGCGCGAGAGGTGCCGTCTTCGTGGACGACTTCCGGCACGCGGGTTTTCCACTCTTCCGCCACTTCGAAGGTGAAGGTCATGAACGGAGCCGGGTGATCGATCTTGATCATCTGTGGCGCCACGGTGTCGAGCATCGACGGGCAGAAAGGCCTCCAGCGCTCGCGGAACTTGATCTGGTGGTTGATGCGATCGGCCACGCCGGCCACGCTCGGGCATCCGATGATCGAGCGACCACCCAGTGCGCGTGGACCGAACTCCATGCGGCCCTGGAACCAGGCCACCGGGTTGCCGTCGACCATGATCCTGGCGATCTGCTCAGGCATGTTGTCGAGCTTGCGCCACGTTGGCTTGTTCTCGTGACGGGCACAGGCCGCGATCACGTCTTCGTTGCTGTACGACGGCCCGAGGTAGACGTGCTCCATCTTCTCGACCGGTACGCCACGGGCATGGGACACATAGGCTGCCGCGCCCACCGCGGTACCGGCGTCGCCGGATGCAGGCTGGACGAACAGTTCCTTGACGTCGTCGCGGGCGATGATTTTCTGGTTCAGCTTGACGTTCAACGCACAGCCACCGGCGTAGGCCAGTTTGCCGGTTTCCTTGAGCACGTCGCCCAGGTAGTGGTCGATCATCTGCAGCGCAATTTTTTCGAACAGCGCCTGGATGCTCGCGGCGTAGTGGATGTACGGTTCGTCGGCGATGTCGCCTTCGCGCTTGGGACCCAGCCACTCGATCAGTTTCGGCGAGAAGTAGTAACCCTTGCCCTTCTCTTTGTAACGACGCAGGCCGATGACGTTGGCGTAGTCGGTGTTGATGACCAACTCGCCGTTTTCGAACGAAGCCAGGCGCGAGAAATCGTATTTGCTGGCGTCGCCGTACGGCGCCATGCCCATGACCTTGAACTCACCGTCGAGCATGTCGAAACCGAGGAACTCGGTGATCGCACCGTACAGGCCGCCGAGGGAGTCCGGATCGAAGAATTCCTTGATCTTGTGGATCTTGCCGTTTTCGCCATAACCGAAGAAGGTCGTGGCGTACTCGCCCTTGCCGTCGATCCCGAGGATCGCGGTTTTCTCTTTGAAACCGGAGCAGTGGTAGGCACTGGAGGCGTGGGCCAGGTGGTGTTCGACCGGCTCGATCTTGATCTTCTTCGGATCGAAGCCCAGTTGCTCGAGGCACCAGACGATCTTGTTGCGATAGCGCTTGTAGCGACGGTTGCCCATCAGGATCGCGTCGAGTGCACGGTCCGGTGCGTACCAGTAACGCTTGGCATACTGCCAGCGGGCCTTGCCGAACAGGCTGATCGGCGCGAACGGAATCGCTACCACGTCAACGTCGGAAGGCTTGATGCCGGCCTGCTCCAGGCAGAATTTCGCCGATTCGTAGGGCATGCGGTTCTTTGCATGTTTATCGCGTACGAAGCGCTCTTCTTCCGCCGCCGCGACCAGCTTGCCGTCGATATACAAGGCTGCGGAAGGATCATGGCTAAGGGCGCCGGACAGGCCAAGAATCGTCAATGCCACAGGGGTCTAGCCTCTTTAGTCTGCGTGCAGGCGCAATGCGCCTCAAAAATTAATGTGCCCTCGCAACGGGCGAGAGACAGCTAAAGGGCGGGATTATAGCTTAAAAGCGGCAGCAAGCCTCTAGCGGGAAGCGCCAAGGGAGTTCGGCCAGGCCCCTCGCCCGTGGTTATCCGCGCGCGGGCCGCCAGTAGATCTGGATATTGCCGTCTACGCCCTGCCTGTAAAGGGTGTAGGGCAAGACAACGGTATCCAGCGTGCCAGACAGCGCCAGGTCGATCAAAACCAGTGGAACGAGGATACCCGTTGGATCGGGAGGCGCATTCAATACGCAAAAATCGTAGGCCAGGCCGCTGTAGACCCGCGGGATGGACTGACAGTAGGTTTTGTGACGTCGAAGCGCCTGGGCCGCGTCGGCATCATCCTGCAAGACCGTTACGGCGGTCCCGCACCCCGTCAAAGCCAATGAAATGACACCTGATGCGACTGCCGTTTTGATCATCTGAGTTTGCCCTCCGTGAACGTCAGGCAAATTAGCATCGTGGTCATTCGGGCCACAGTTCATGGCTTCCCAAGATCGTGTAGGACCGTTCACAAGAACTTGTCCCCCTATTCTCGGGCGGCTGTTCCGACCTCTTCGCGAGCAAGCCCGCTCCCACATTGGATGTGGGAGCGGGCTTGCTCGCGAAGAGATTCAGACTGCGCTGGAGATATCTTTCGGAAGACGCTGATCGATGACCTGATAAAGCGCACTACTCTCAGGCCAGTTGCGCATGAACCGCGCCCGATCCCGCGCATACGCCGGGGCGAAGCTTTGGAGCGAGTGGTGCTGGCACATCGAATCCAGATCGATCAGCGCCCAGCGATCCTGCTGCCAGAACAGGTTGTGGCCCTTGAAGTCGCCATGGCTGATTCGTTCTCGAATCAATTCGGCGAACAGGTGATCCAGCGCCTGCAACTCGGCTTCCGGCGCATCGCCACTATCCATGTACGGTGCGAAACGCTCGATGATGTCCGGGCCCGACAGATGCTCGGTGATCAGATAGGCACGGCTGCGCAACCAGAGAAAACGTTTCTCCAGCACCGCCAGGGGCTTGGGCGTGGCGATGCCGAGAAAGGCCAGGCGGTTACCTTCGCGCCAGGAGTGCCAGGCACGGCTCGGGCGCCAGAAACGCTTGAGCCAGTGGGCGAAACCCTTGATGTTGTAGCGTTTGATCACCAGCGCACGACCGTCCACTTCGACCTTGCCGACGCTCGCCGCGCCGCCGGTCTTGTACAGGTAACCCTGATCCAGCAAGGCATCGGCCCGGGCCAGTACCGGCAGCATCGCCGCTTCTTCCTCGCGACGAATCGCGCGCAAGCCGAACGCTCCGCGCTGGACGCTGAACAACGTACATTCACGACCGACCTTGATCAGAAAATCCTTGAGGCGCCAACTGCGAACCTTGTCGACCTGCTTCTGCAACGCCTCCATGGGCAGGGCATGCTCGCCGTTGCTCAGCAGGTAGTACACCAGCAACTCCTCGGTGAACGGCTCCAGCGACTTGGGTAACTGGGCGAAAAATACCCCGAGGTTTTCCAGGACTTTCTGCCGAGAGAGTGGCTGACCCGCGGTTTCGCTGCAGATCCCGGCGCCATCGATCAAATACAACCGATTGCCCTGGCGCAGCAGGTTGTCCAGGTGCAGGTCTTCCTGCCACAAGCCTTTGCGGTGCATTTGACCGATCGCACCCAAGGCTTGCGCCAGAACGGCTGATTGCTCATCGGCCAGCACCGGCAGGCCTTCCACCTGCTGCCAGGCATCACCCAGGCTTTGGGCACCTTCAAGGAACTCAAACAGCAGCCAGCCACCCTCGCCGTCTTTCAGGCCGTCAGCCAACAGCAGCGGCGTGGTCAGGCCTTGGGCAGCCAGCAGCCGCACACCGTCCAGCTCGCGCTGGAAATGTCGCGCCGCCTTGCTGCCCACCAGCAACTTGGCCAGCACCGGTCGGCCGCGCCATACACCCGCACCGACATAACGCTGTCCGGGCAAAACCCGCAACAGGGTCAGCAACTGTAACTGCGCCGGCCCGGCCGCATCGGCCAGCGAAAGACTTAACGGCAGGCTCGGGTGACGGCCAGCATTTTTCAGTTCGGACAAACGCATCAGCGCTTCTCCTTATGGCTGCGCCGCGCGGTCAGGCGCACCAGCCAAGTATCGATCAGCGAGCTGTCCCGGGGTTGATCCAGATAGGCGGCCAGCAGCTCTCGCAATTGCCTTTCGCTCCACTCGGGTGCCCGACGCAGCAATGGCTCCAGGTCCTTGACCCGGTCACGCATTCCGAACAACAAGTGCCGGGTCTTTTCCAGGTCGATCAGTTGAGCCTGATAGCCGTCACCGGTTGCCCGCAGGAAAATATGCTTGGGGTAGAAGCAGCCATGCACCTGGCGCATGCGGTGCAGCTGCTGCGCCAGATGCCCGCAAGCTTGCAGAATGGCCACCTGTTGCGCCTCGCCGAGGTCCGACCAGCGCTGCAACAGTGAGTCCAGATCATCCCAGCCGTCGAGGGCGCGCGTCAGGAGAATCGCCCGGGTTTCGCCCTCCACCTTGCGCTCACCGAAGAACACCGCCTTGAGCGCCGGTATGCCGAGCTTTTCGTAGCGGCTGATATTGCGAAACTCCCGGGCAAAACTTGGCTCGCCAAATGGCGCATGCAAGGTATGCATCTGGTAGTTGCTCTGGCGCTTGAGGTAAAAGCCACGACCTTCCAGATCCAGTCGAAACACGCTGCTCCATCCACCGCGTTGGGTGTTGGGTTCGTCCACGGCATCGAGCTGCCGGGCCCAGAGCGCATCGAAAGTGCCGAGATCGTGGCGCTCAAGCAGCGCACGGTCTTCAGCGGCCAGGAAATCAGTCATTCGCGTCCCTCGAAAAATCTCACCACGTGCCGGATACGCTTCTTGTCGGCTGCATTGAGCCGGGTCCGTTGGCGGTATTGCAGGTAAAAGCGCAGGCGCTGGGTAGCCGACAGTTGATACTTGGCGACTTTGTCCAGGCAGGCCAGGTCCTTGGTGATTCGGTACTTGAGCCAGAAACCGCGCCAAAAGTCACCGTTGGGGCAGTCGATCAGGAACAACCGGGCCTGATCGTCGACCAGCAGGTTGCGCCACTTCAGATCATTATGGGTAAAGTGATGTTCATGCATCGTCCGGGTGTAACTGGCCAGTTGCTGGCTGATGTTGTCGACCCAGGCCCGGTCCGCCAGCTTCGCATCATGACGCTCGGCCAGCGCCGACAGATCTTCTGTATTCGGCAGTTCGCGAGTGATCATCGCCCCGCGGTCATAGGCCGCACCGCGACGTTCCAGGCCCCAGGCCACCACCTCGGCAGTGGGAATGCCCCACTTGGCAAAGCGCTTGAGGTTCTGCCACTCCATTTTAACGCGAGGCTTGCCCAGGTAACGGCGCAAACCTTTGCCGGCCCCCACGTAGCGCTTGACGTAATAGTTGACGCCATTGCGCTGGACGCGAATGACCTCCGACAGCGGATCGCGGGTCAGGCGCTCACCTTGCAACGCAAACACAGCTTCAAGGCTGCCGAAGTCGTCAGCCAGATCGCAGTAATCAGGCTCCAGTCTCCAACCTGCCATCAGAGCGCGTCTCCGTATCGCTGTTTACGCTCGTAAAGCTTGTTGGCCTTGCCTTCGAGCCAGCTCAAAAGCCCTGCTTCTTCGCTCAGGATCTGTCGCAGCGGTTGCTGGAAATAGCCTTTGAGGAAACGCAGTTTGTCGCGCCGGGTCAGGCCGATGTCCAGGGCGGAAAAATACAGCGCCGCCAGATCCTTGTTACGCCAGCGCGAGGTGATCGCCGGGCGGGTCTGGGCGCGGTGCAGGTCGATCACCGAGAGTTTGAAATCGTCCGCGGTCACCGGCTTGTCGGTGTGCAGCAGGAAGTGGCAGATGTAACAGTCGCGATGGTTGACCCCGGCACGGTGCATCATGCCGGTCATGCGTGCCACTTCAGCAATCAGCGCACGCTTGAGCGTTGGCTCGGGCGGCTGCTTGATCCAGTTGATGCTGAAGTCTTCGAGGCTGACGGTTGGCGCCAGCTCTTCGGTGACGATAAATGAATGCTGGTCGGCCGGGTTGCTGCCCTTTTCGCCATAAGCGACGGCGGTCATGGTCGGTACGCCGACTTCCTGCAGGCGCTGGATGGCCTTCCATTCCTGGCCGGCTCCCAGCACCGGCAGCTTGGCGGTGAGCAGGTTCTTGAAAATCTCACCCCAGCCGATGCCACGGTGAATCTTCACGAAAAACCCATTGCCGTTCACCTCGGTACGCAGGGTACGGCGAGCTTCGAGCTCGCGGTACACCTCGCCCTGCAAGCCTTCGACTTCGGCGAACGGGTCGCGTCCGGCCCAAAGGCTCTTGAACGGTTCAGCCAGCATCAACTTCATTTAAGCGTGCTCCGCCAGAATCACATCGGCCGCATGCTGCGGCATGCTGTAGAGGTCGGCCGTCTCGGCGAAGGCCACACCGTTGCGGCTCCAGGCCGCCCTTGCTTGAGCGTCGTTCAACATACCGGTCAGGTACTGTGTCAGCTGGGCTTGATCAAACGGCTCGTCCAATACCAGGCCAGCGTCGGCTTCGGCAATGTAATGGGCGTAGCCGCAGACCGCGCTCACCAGCACCGGCAACCCGGCCACCAGCGCTTCGAGCAGCACGGTGCCGGTGTTTTCGTTGTAGGCCGGGTGGATCAACAGATCGGCGCCCAACAGGAAGCGCGGAATATCGCTGCGGCCCTTGAGGAACGTCACGTTGTCGCCGAGCCCCAGCGTGGCGCTCTGCATCTGGAACAATTTGGGGTCGTCCTGGCCAATTACAAACAGCCGGGTGCGTTTCTTCAGATCAGCGGGCAAAGCGGCCAGGGCCTTGAGGCTGCGATCCACGCCCTTGGTCTTGAACCCGGAGCCGATCTGCACCAGCAGCAAGTCATCGTCCTCAAGATTGAATTCGGCGCGGAACCCGGCGCGAATTTCGTCCGCATCCGCCGGCCGACGACGGTCCTGGGCAATGCCTGGCGGCAGCAGGTGGAAGCGCTCCAGCGGCGTATCGTAATGCTTGATGAACAGCGGTTGCTGGACCTCGGAGATCATCAGCACTTCAGTCTTCGCCTCTTTGGCGAACACCGCCCGCTCGTATTCGGCGAAGTGGCGATAGCGACCCCAACGGCGGTACAGCGAGTTGCGCAGGTTCTGCGCCTTGTCTTCGAAGCAGCCGTCGGCAGCGTAGTAGACATCCAGGCCCGGCATCTTGTTGAAGCCGATCAAGCGGTCCACCGGCCGCTTGGCCAGGTCCGCTTCCATCCACTCGGTGAGCTTTTCGTTGCGTCGATGGTTGAAGAAGGCCTTGACCGGCGCCACCAGCACTTCGAAACCCGGTGGCACCTCGCCTTCCCAGATCAGCGTATAGACGCGGATCTGGTGGCCGCGCTTCTGGCACTCCAGGGCGATGCGCATGAAATCGCGCTGCAGGCCACCAAAGGGAAAGTATTTGTACAGGACAAATGCCAATTGCATCAGCGCAGCTCCTCAGCCAGTAATAACGTGCTCAGTCGGCTCGCGACACGCTCGGGATTCAGACGCGTGAAGCACAATGGCCACTCGCGCTTCAAGTCAAAACGACTGGCATCTTCGGCCGTCGGTTGATAAGTGCATTTCTTTTGCAAGCACGGCGCGCAGGGGAAGTCGCTGGCCAGGTGAATCTGCGACTTGCCGTAGGCCCCGGTCAGGCCCGGGTTGGTCGGGCCGAACAGCGACAGCGTCGGCACATCCAGCGCCGCGGCCAGGTGACCGAGGCCGGTATCCACCGCTACACAGGCTTGCGCGCCGGCCAGCACCTTGCCGACCCCGGCCAGGTTCAGCTTCGGCAATACCTCGGCGTGCTTGAAGCCGGCAGCGATGCGCTCGGCGCGGGCCTTTTCCACCGCGTTGCCCCACGGCAGCTTGACGCCCACTCCGAGATAACCGACCCGTTCGGTCAGCTCGCGCCAGTAGGCTTCGGGCCAGTGCTTGGTGTCCCAGGTGGTGCCATGCAGGAACAGCACATACGGATTCTTGCGCGGCAGTTCCACCAGGCGCTCGACGCTCAGGCCGTAGTCGCCCAGGCCCTTGGGCAAGTCATACCCCAGGGCGATGGCGAACAACTGACGCACCCGCTCTACCGCGTGCTGGCCGCGGGCAACCGCCAGGCGCCGGTTATAGAACCGTGCGGCGAGGGGCTCGCGCGCCGAACTTTTATCGAGTCCGGCCACCGGTGCTTTCACATACCGGGTGAGCAAAGCGCTTTTCAACAGGCCCTGGGCATCGATGACCAAATCGTATTTCGTGGCGCGAACGCTCTGTTTGAAGCGCTTCCACTCGCCACTCTTGATGGTCTGCCAGATGTTCTTGCGCCAGCGACGGATCGCCACCGGAATCACCTTGCCCACCGCCGGGTGCCAGGTCGGAATTTCGGCAAAGCCTTCTTCCACCACCCAGTCGAACGTGATGCCGGGGATGGCCCGCGAGGCGTCGGTCAACGCGGGCAGCGCATGAATCACGTCGCCCAGCGATGAAGTCTTGATCAGCAGTACCCGCAAACTATTTGACCTCGACCACAGTGCCTTGCAACCGCTGCAAGGCTTCGTTCACCGCTTGCGGCATGAGCTGGCGCAGGCAGTTGTAATGGCCGAATCGGCAGGTGCGGTCGAAGCATGGGCTGCATTCGATGCCCAGGCGCACGATCTCGACATGTTCGGCCAGCGGCGGCGTGAAGCCCGGTGACGTCGAACCGTAGACCGCCACCAGCGGGCGGTTCAGCGCGGCGGCAACGTGCATCAGGCCAGAGTCGTTGGACACCACCGAATCGGCGCAGGACAGCAAGTCGATGGCCTCGGCCAACGAGGTACCGCCACTGAGGTTCACCGACTCTTCACGCAAGCCGGGAATCAGCCGCGAACGGATGTCTTCACCCACGGCATGATCGTTTTTCGAGCCGAACAGCCAGACTTGCCAGCCCTCGCGAATCTTCGCTTCAGCGACCTTGGCGTAGTGCTCGGACGGCCAGCGCTTGGACTCGCCGAACTCGGCACCGGGGCACAGGGCCAACACCGGGCGATCCAGGGCCAGGCCAAACTTGGCCAATGCCGCTTCGCGAGTCACCGGATCGATCCGCAGGCTCGGGCGCGGGTATGGCTTGGGCAGTTCAACGCCCGGCTCGTAGGCCAGGGCCATGAAGCGCTCGATCATCAGCGGGTAACGTTCTTTGTCCAGCGTACGCACGTCGTTGAGCAGGCCGTAGCGGAACTCGCCGCGCCAGCCGGTGCGCTTGGGGATGCCGGCAAAGAACGGCACCAGCGCTGACTTCAGGGAATTCGGCAGCAGGATCGCCTGGTCGTACTGGCCAGCCAGGGATTTGCCGATGCGCCGACGCGTCGCCAACTCCAGTGCGCCGTGGCCGAGCGGGAAGCTCAAGGCCTGGCGAACTTCGGGCATGCGCTCAAGAATCGGCCGGCTCCACTCGGGGGCCAGCACGTCGATTTCGCATTGCGGGTGGCGTTGCTTGAGGCACTGAAACAGTGTCTGCGCCATCACCATGTCACCGACCCAACTGGGCCCAACGATCAGAATTTTCATGTGGTTTCCATAAACGAACCGGGGAGGCCTACGCCTCCCCGCCTCGTGAATTCTACAAAACACTGCAAATCTACTGTGGGAGCGAGCCTGCTCGCGAAAGCGGCATGACCATCAGCATAGATGCTGGATGTGACGGCCTCATCGCGAGCAGGCTCGCTCCCACATTGGGTATTCGGTGTTGCAAATACCGTATTTCAGCTTAGCCCCAGCTCACGCCAGATCCGCATCACCTGTCGCCGTTCGTCCGCGAACTGGTCACCCGGTATCACTCCGGCATCCTTCTGCAAGGCCTGCCGGTGGGCGGCGGAGCGATAGGATTTATAAGCCTCACGCAACAGGCTGGCGTCCTCGACTGGCATCAGCCCGGCCTTCTCCAGCTCTTCCAGAATGCGGATGTTGTCCGTCCAGCGCAGCAATGGCGGGTGTGTTTCGGACCACGCCAGGGCCGCGTATTGCACCATAAATTCAATATCGACGATACCTCCGGCGTCCTGCTTGAGGTCGAAGGGCGCCGAGACTTCGAAGGCATTTGCCCCGGTGCCGGCCGCGGTACTCTTGCTGCCCAGGTTATCGCGCATCTTGGCACGCATCTCGCTGACCTCCTGGCGCAGGGTCGGCAGATCGCGTGCCTTGCCCAGGATCGAGGCGCGAACCTGCTCGAACGCCCGACCGACATCCTCGCTGCCGACCAGCACCCGCGCCCTTACCAGCGCCTGATGTTCCCAGGTCCAGGCTTCATTTTCCTGATAGCGGGCAAATGCCCCCAGCGAACTCACCAGCAGCCCGGATGCACCTGACGGCCGCAGACGCATGTCGACTTCATACAGCTGACCGGAGTTGGTCTGCGCCGTCAGCAGGTGAATGATCCGCTGCCCCAGCCGGGTGAAAAACTGCGCGCCATCGATCGACTTCGGCCCGTCGGTTTCTGCCTGTGGATCGCCATCATGGATGAACACCAGGTCCAGGTCCGAACCATGCCCCAATTCCAGGCCACCGACTTTCCCATAACCGACAATGATGAAGCCGGGATCGCACAACGTACCGTCGGTGCGCAGCGGTGTGCCGTACTTGGCGACCGTTTGCCGCCAGGCCAGGGCCAACACTTGCTCCAGGATCGCTTCGGCGAGCCAGGTCAGGTAATCGCTGACTTTCATCAATGGCAGGCTGCCGGCGATTTCCGAAGCGGCGACCCGCAAGCGGTGCGCCAGCTTGAAATGCCGCAAGGCTTCCATTTGCTGCTCGAGGTCGTCCTCGGGAATCCGCGTCAGGCGTTCGCGCAACTCGGCGGCCAGCTCCGGTGCCAACGGCGGCTTGAACAGCCGGCCCTCGTTGAGCAACTCATCGAGCAGCAACGGAAAGCGGGTGATCTGTTCGGCAATCCACGGGCTCGCCGCGCACAAGGTCAGCAAGCGTCGCAGTGCGCCGGGATTTTCCGTCAACAGCACCAGATAGGCAGAACGGCGCGCCACGGCTTCAACCAGTGGCAATACCCGCTCCAGCACCAGATCCGGGTTGGCATGCTCTACAGCCTGAGCCAGCAAGCGCGGGATAAAGGCATCGAGGCGTTCACGCCCCAGACGCTGCATGGCGCGCAACTGCGGGCTGCCGCGCAAGCTGGCCAACGCCTTCAACGCTTTACTGGCATCGGCGAAGCCGCCCTCCTGCAACTGACGGCAGGCGGCTTCTTCATCCTGGGCTTCCTCCCACAACGGCAGCCATTCACCGCCCACCACGACTTCGCTTTCGGCACCCTGCTCCTCGTCGGGATCGGCGATCACCTGGCCGAAATGCCAGGCCACCCGGCCACGCCAGTACATCAATTGCTCATGGAACGCCGACCAGTCGGCAAAGCCCAGCATGAAGGCGATGCGCGCCTGGTCCTGGGCGCCGTCGGGCAGCATTTGCGTCTGGCGATCGGCAATCGCCTGGATCGCATGCTCGGTGTATCTCAGGAACTCGTAACCTTCGCGCAGTTCATTGATCACCGCTGGCGGCAGGTACCCTTGACCTTCCAGCGTACTCAGCACTTTTAATAGTGGGCGCTGCTGCAGGCTCAGGTCTCGACCGCCATGAATCAGCTGGAAGGCCTGGGCAATGAACTCCACCTCGCGGATGCCGCCGGAGCCAAGCTTGATATTGTCCGCCATGCCCTTGCGCCGCACTTCCTGCTGGATGAGCTGCTTCATGGTGCGCAGCGCTTCGATGGCGGAAAAGTCCAGATAGCGTCGGTATACGAAGGGTCGCAACATCTCTTGCAGTTGCGCACCGGCCACTTGATCGCCAGCCACCACTCGTGACTTGATCATCGCGTAGCGCTCCCAGTCGCGCCCCTGGTCCTGGTAGTACTGCTCCAGCGCATTGAAACTCAGTACCAGCGCACCCGACGAACCATAAGGGCGCAGGCGCATGTCGACGCGAAACACGAAGCCGTCGACGGTCATCGGGTCCAGGGCCTTGATCAGGCGCTGGCCGAGACGAATGAAAAACTCCTGGTTATCCAGTGGGCGCTTGACCCCGACGGTTTCACCGCCTTCGGGGTAGGCAAAGATCAAGTCGATGTCCGACGACAGATTCAGTTCCACCGCACCCAGCTTGCCCATGCCGAGCACCACCATCTGCTGCGGCTCGCCGCTGCGCCGGCCGGTGGGTACGCCGAACTGCTGGCAATGCCGGGCGTACAGCCACTGATAGGCCAGGTCGATGCTCGCATCGGCCATGTCCGAGAGGTCGCGACAAGTCTGCACCAGATCGGCTTGGCGGGTTAGGTCGCGCCAGATGATCCGCACCTGATGACGCGCACGTTGACGACGCAACGCCCGTGCGAGTTGATCGTCTGTTTCGGCGGCGTCCACGGCGGCGCCAATCTGCGCGCGCATCTCGCCAGGGGCGAAGCTGCGGTCGAGTTCACCGGACTGCACCAGCGCCAGCAACAGAAGGGGGTCACGCACACTTTGTTCGGTGACGAAGTCGCTGGCAGCGGTGACGCGAGCGAATTGCGCCCAGCGTTCAGGGGGCCAGGCGCTCAGCCCATGGTCATCGTCCAGGGCGCTGACCGCGGTACGGAACGACTGCTCGGCACGGGTGACAAACGGCAAGAGAATGGCGGGCAGGTCGGCAAGCGGAGGCAGGCTCATGGTCTATCCTTGATCGGCGTGTGACGGGCTGCATGTAGTGAATCTCGCAAACCCACTACCTGAAGGAGTGTCGAACAAAAGTTAGAAATAGCTGAAAATTCTTTTTTATTGGCAGCCAGCATCAAGCTTTCACCTTTTTCGGTTGGCAAAAGACCAACCTTAACGATTATTCTCACAACGCAGCCGGGGGCCACAAGCCGCTCATCTGTAGTTTTACTACTCGTATATACATTAGCAAGGCTGAAATGCCGGATGATTTGTAGTAAAACTACACACCGCCGGAACAACCTATCGGCAATCCAAGAATTCATAACGTCTGCCCACAAGGCCAGTCGCTAACTCAGGCAACCGATTCTGGTAGCCTTTCCGCCCTGGAGCAAGCCATGCAAGACCTCGATCCCGTCGAAACCCAGGAATGGCTGGACGCCCTGGAATCGGTTCTCGACAAAGAAGGCGAAGACCGTGCTCACTATCTGATGACCCGTATGGGTGAACTCGCGACCCGCAGCGGTTCGCAGTTGCCTTACGCCATCACCACGCCTTACCGCAACACCATCCCGGTAACCCACGAAGCACGCATGCCTGGCGACCTGTTCATGGAACGCCGCATTCGCTCGCTGGTACGCTGGAACGCGATGGCCATGGTAATGCGTACGAACCTGAAAGATTCTGACCTCGGCGGTCACATCTCCAGCTTCGCTTCCAGTGCGACCCTGTATGACATCGGCTTCAACTACTTCTTCCAGGCCCCGACCGACGAACACGGCGGTGACCTGATCTACTTCCAGGGCCACACCTCGCCAGGCGTTTATGCCCGTGCGTTCATGGAAGGCCGCATCAGCGAAGAACAGATGAACAACTTCCGCCAGGAAGTCGACGGCCAGGGCTTGTCGTCCTATCCGCACCCTTGGCTGATGCCTGACTTCTGGCAGTTCCCGACGGTATCCATGGGTCTGGGCCCGATCCAGGCGATCTACCAGGCGCGCTTCATGAAGTACCTGGAAGCCCGTGGCTTCATTCCTGCCGGCAAGCAGAAAGTCTGGTGCTTCCTGGGCGACGGCGAGTGCGACGAGCCGGAATCCCTGGGCGCGATCTCCCTGGCTGGCCGCGAGAAGCTGGACAACCTGATCTTCGTCATCAACTGCAACCTGCAGCGCCTCGATGGCCCGGTTCGCGGCAACGGCAAGATCATCCAGGAACTCGAAGGCGTATTCCGCGGTGCCCAGTGGAACGTGACCAAAGTTATCTGGGGCCGTTTCTGGGACCCACTGCTGGCCAAGGACGTCGACGGCATCCTGCAACGCCGCATGGACGAAGTCATCGACGGCGAGTACCAGAACTACAAAGCCAAAGACGGCGCGTTCGTGCGTGAACACTTCTTCAACACGCCAGAACTCAAGGCGATGGTCGAAGACCTGTCCGACGACGAAATCTGGAAACTCAACCGTGGCGGCCATGACCCGTACAAGGTCTATGCGGCTTACCACGAAGCGGTCAACCACAAAGAACAGCCGACTGTCATCCTGGCCAAGACCATCAAGGGTTATGGCACCGGTGCCGGCGAAGCGAAAAACACTGCGCACAACACCAAGAAAGTCGATGTCGACAGCCTGAAGTTGTTCCGTGATCGTTTCGACATCCCTGTAAAAGACGAAGAACTGGAAAACCTGCCGTTCTTCAAGCCGGAGCCAAACAGCGCCGAAGCCCGCTACCTGAGCGAGCGCCGCACTGCACTGGGCGGTTTCGTGCCACAGCGCCGCGCACAAAGCTTCAGCGTTCCGACTCCGCCACTGGATACCCTCAAGGCCATCCTCGACGGTTCGGGCGATCGTGAAATCTCCACCACCATGGCGTTCGTGCGCATCCTCGCGCAACTGGTCAAGGACAAGGAAATCGGTCCGCGCATCGTGCCGATCATCCCGGACGAAGCCCGTACCTTCGGTATGGAAGGCATGTTCCGTCAGTTGGGCATCTACTCGTCCGTCGGCCAGCTCTACGAGCCAGTCGATAAAGACCAGGTGATGTTCTACAAGGAAGACAAGAAGGGCCAGATCCTCGAAGAAGGCATCAACGAAGCGGGCGCCATGAGCTCCTTCATCGCTGCCGGTACTTCGTACTCCAGCCACAACCAGCCAATGCTGCCGTTCTACATCTTCTACTCGATGTTCGGCTTCCAGCGTATCGGCGACCTGGCCTGGGCCGCTGGCGACAGCCGTACCCGTGGCTTCCTGATCGGCGGCACCGCCGGCCGTACCACCCTGAACGGTGAAGGCCTGCAACACGAAGACGGTCACAGCCACCTGCTGGCCGCGACCATCCCGAACTGCCGCACCTACGATCCAACCTACGGCTACGAGCTGGCGGTGATCATTCAGGACGGCATGAAGAAGATGACCGAAGAGCAACAGGACGTCTTCTACTACATCACCGTGATGAACGAATCGTACCAGCAGCCAGCCATGCCAGCCGGTGCCGAAGAAGGCATCAAGAAGGGCATGTACCTGCTGGAAGAAGACAACCGCGAAGCGGCGCACCACGTCCAGCTGATGGGCTCCGGCACCATCCTGCGTGAAGTCCGTGAAGCAGCGAAGATCCTGCGTGAAGAGTTCAACGTCGGCGCCGACGTGTGGAGCGTTACCAGCTTCAACGAACTGCGTCGCGACGGCCTGGCCGTTGAGCGCACCAACCGTCTGCACCCGGGCCAGAAGCCTAAGCTGAGCTATGTGGAAGAGTGCCTGAACGGCCGTAAAGGTCCGGTCATCGCCTCTACCGACTACATGAAACTGTTCGCCGAGCAGATCCGTCAGTGGGTACCGTCCAAGGAATTCAAAGTCCTGGGCACCGACGGTTTTGGCCGCAGCGACAGCCGCAAGAAACTGCGTCATTTCTTCGAAGTCGACCGTCATTTCGTGGTGTTGGCAGCCCTGGAAGCACTGGCTGACCGTGGTGACATCGAACCTAAGGTCGTGGCTGAAGCCATTGCCAAGTTCGGTATCAACCCGGAAAAACTCAACCCACTGGACTGCTGAGGAGAGATTCTGTGAGCGAACTCATTCGCGTACCTGACATCGGCAGCGGTGAAGGTGAAGTAATTGAACTGTTTGTGAAGGTCGGCGACCGCATCGAAGCCGAGCAGAGCATCCTGACGCTGGAATCGGACAAGGCGAGCATGGAAGTGCCTGCGCCGAAGGCCGGTATCGTCAAGAGCCTGAAAGTGAAGCTGGGCGATCGCCTGAAAGAAGGCGACGAGTTGCTGGAGCTGGAAGTCGAAGGTGCCGCTGCTGCGGCGCCCGCGGCTGCCGCTGCGCCTGCTGCAAAAGCAGAAGAGAAACCGGCCGCTGCCCCAGCGCCGGCCGCTCCTGCTGCTGCGCCTGCTGCCGCTTCGGTTCAGCAAGTGCACGTGCCGGACATCGGTTCGTCGGGCAAGGCCCAGATCATCGAGATCCAGGTCAAGGTCGGCGACACCGTCACGGCTGACCAGTCGCTGATCACCCTGGAATCCGACAAGGCCAGCATGGAAATCCCGTCGCCTGCCGCTGGCGTGGTCAAGGCCATCAGCGTCAAGCTCAACGACGAAGTCGGCACCGGCGACCTGATCCTGGACCTGGAAGTAGCAGGTGCTGCGGCACCGGCTGCTGCCGCTGCGCCTGCTCAAGCTGCTGCTCCTGCCGCCGCTGCTCCGGCACAGGCCGCTGCGCCTGCTGCACCGGTAGCCGACAGCGTCCAGGACATCCACGTACCGGACATCGGTTCGGCGGGCAAGGCCAAGATCATCGAAGTCCTGGTCAAGGCCGGCGACAGCGTTGAAGCCGACCAGTCGCTGATCACCCTGGAATCCGACAAGGCAAGCATGGAGATTCCATCGCCTGCCGCTGGCGTGGTGGAAAGCATCTCCGTCAAGCTGGACGACGAAGTCGGTACCGGCGACCTGATCCTCAAGCTGAAAGTCAAAGGTGCTGCCCCGGCCGCTGCTCCGGCACCAGCCGCTGCCGCTGCCGCGCCGAGCGCTGCTGCGCCAGCCGCTGCTGCTCCTGCTGCCGCCGCTCCTGCGGCTGCCGCACCGGTTGCCGCTCCAGCCCGGCCTGGCGCCAAGGTTCACGCCGGCCCTGCCGTGCGTCAACTGGCCCGCGAATTCGGTGTCGAGCTGAGCGCCGTTGGCGCCAGCGGTCCGCACGGTCGCATCCTGAAAGAAGACGTGCAGGTTTACGTCAAAGCCATGATGCAGAAGGCCAAGGAAGCACCGGCCGCTGCTGCTGGCGCCACCGGTGGCGCGGGCATCCCGCCGATTCCGGTCGTGGACTTCAGCCGCTTCGGTGAAATCGAAGAAGTGCCGATGACCCGCCTGATGCAGGTCGGCGCCGCCAACCTGCACCGCAGCTGGCTGAACGTGCCGCACGTGACGCAATTCGACTCGGCGGATATCACCGAGCTGGAAGCGTTCCGTACCGCCCAGAAAGCCGTTGCAGAGAAGGCCGGCGTCAAGCTGACCATCCTGCCGTTGTTGCTCAAGTCCTGCGCGCACCTGCTCAAGGAACTGCCGGACTTCAACAGCTCGCTGGCACCAAGCGGCAAGGCGATCATCCGCAAGAAATACGTGAACATCGGCTTCGCCGTCGACACTCCGGATGGCCTGCTGGTACCGGTCATCAAGAACGTCGACCAGAAGAGCCTGCTGCAACTGGCTGCCGAAGCGGCTTCCCTGGCTGAAAAAGCCCGGACCAAAAAGCTCTCGTCGGACGAGATGCAAGGCGCCTGCTTCACCATTTCCAGCCTCGGCCACATTGGCGGCACCGGCTTCACGCCGATCGTCAACGCGCCGGAAGTGGCGATCCTCGGTGTTTCCAAGGCAACCATCCAGCCAGTCTGGGACGGCAAAGCCTTCCAGCCGAAACTGATGCTGCCACTGTCGCTGTCCTACGATCACCGCGTGATCAATGGCGCCGCTGCTGCACGCTTCACCAAGCGCCTGAGCGACCTGCTGGCGGACATCCGCACCATCCTGCTGTAACACCGGCCGGCCCTCCTTCACTGGAGGGCCTGTCGCGTTTCACGTTTTCCGAGCGCCACGCTCGTACCTCAACCCCGCCAATTTGGCGGGGCTTTTTTTGCCCGGCGTTTTACCCCAATAGATCACTTCCTACATTTGTGGCTGATATCCCCCACAAGTCGAATCCGTTTCTGCCCGGTATTTTTCAAGGCCAAATAACTAGCCTGCTTGCACGGCCGTTCAAAGCCGATTGCGCCTTAATACAAACCGAATGGATTCGAACATGTTCAAACCAACAGTCGGGCCGATCATTGGCCACACCACAACTAACCATGCACGTATCTTTTTGCGAGGAGAAGCCAACAAAGACGCCCGTGCATTTGCCGGCATTCGCTATCGGCGACTGGGTGAAGAGGACTGGTCAACCGGAATTTTTGCTGAACTTGAGAGAGCCCGTGACATGTCTGCCGTCCTGGTTCTCAATGACCTTGCGGCCGACACCGTGCATGAATATCAGGCCGGCTGGTTCAATCCGATGAACCCTGTGCACTTTGTCGATACACCCCAGGCGCTGCCCTTGCAGTGGCCGGGACAGATCCATCGCCTGCGCACCCGCTCAAGCCAGGCGACACAACCGAAGGCCTATGTCGTGGGCTCTTGCCGGTATCTGCGACTCACCGCTGGCATAGCGGCAGACCCGCATCTGGGCGACAGGATGTTCGCGACAATATCAAGACTGGTCGAACAGGCCGATCCACCTGTCAGCGCCATGTTGATGACCGGTGACCAGATCTATGTCGATGATTTGAACCTCATTGCCCCGGACCGCGAACTCAAGGATATTCTTCACAAGTATCGCGTGGCCTTTTCACAGCCACACATTGCCAAGTTAATGTCAGCCCTGCCAACTTATATGATCCTCGATGATCATGAGATCGAAGACAATTGGCCGGCCAACAGAAGCAAGTCCGATGACTGTCTATATGCTAATGCGATAAATGCTTATGAGTTGTACCAGGCCAGCCATGGCCCGGCGCACGAACTCAGCGCCGATGGGCAAATCAACAGGAAGCTCGACAAATACTGGTACCTGTTCACCGACGGCGATATCGAGTGGTTTGTCAGCGACACCCGCACCCGACGCAATCTTGCGCCCAGCGACCGACGCATCCTCGATATCGAACAGGAACAGGCCCTGTGCACATGGCTGATCAACAGTTCGGCGCGGGTTAAATTCGTGGTCACCAGCGTGATGTTCTACCCCGACAGCAAACGCCCGGACAATGACGCCTGGCAGGGCTTTCCCGAACAACGGCTACGGCTGCTGGAAACGATTCGCGCACACGCGGTCAAGAATGTCTTCTTCGTTTCAGGCGACGTGCACGGCTCAATGACCAGCCGGCTGAGCCACAGCATGGACCCGAGATTCGACGTGCATACCATCGTCTCCTCGCCCCTGTGCAACAGTAAACTGTTGCCCTATGCCAAGGCCTCCACCTTCATCCTCGATCAACCCCTGGCCCGAACCGCGGCGGGGGATTACCGACACGAATTGACCAGCGAGGTGATCAGCCAGGATAACTTCGCGCACCTGGTCGTCGATTCGGAACGTGTTCATGTGCGTTATCACGACAGGGATGGCAACCTTTTGCAATCGATCGCCATCACGCTGCATTAAAAGCAAAGATCGCAGCCTGCGGCAGCCTCCTGCGGGTGTGCATCAACCCCTGTAGAGGCTGCCGCAGGCTGCGATCTTTTCGCCTCAATACAATCTTTCAGTCGAGTGCTGGAGAAATCGTCCCTGCTGCCGACATATTCTTATAGCACTTGGCCTTCATGTCTCTTGTCAGTCAGTGTCGCAATGATGCAACCTTGCCGCACGCAATAGTAAAGAGGGCGAGAGCCCGGCGCGATCAGCATATTCGAAGCGAGTTTCCCTCCATGAAAAGCCAACCCGATGCCGCCAGCCGTATGGTGGCCGAGGTAGTGACGCAGTTGCCTGTGCCCTCGCGGCTCGGCATGCTGCGTTTCGAACGGCTGAACGAACCAAGCTGGGCGCTGCTGTTTCTCGACCCCAACTGCGAACGCCAGTTTGGCCTGCCGGCCGTGGAACTGTGCGCCCTGGTCGGCTCGCCCTACGCCAGCCTGATGGAGCCGCAAGCTCGCTATCAGCTGCATGATGCGATTCAGGCGCAGTTGAGCGAGAGCACTCACTACCTGATCCGCTACACCTTGCACACCGCCTCTGGCTCGCTGAACCTGCTGGAAATGGGCGAAGCCTACAAACAACACAATCGCCACCTGCTGCGCGGATACCTGCTGGTCATCGACGGCCTGTTCGAAGATGACCCGTTGCTGCCGGCGCTGGACCTCGAAACCCAGAACTCGCGCCTGCAAATCGCCCTGGAGCTCAATCAGCGCGCCCAGCAGGAACAACTGCAGCATCTGGACCGGGTGCGCGCCCAACAGGACCTGATCCTGCTGCTGACCCGCCAGCGCTACAGCAGCAACAACTCCCTGCAGGAAGCCGCCGAACTGATCACCCGCAGTGCCTGCGAGATTTACCAGATCGACTGCGCCAGCCTATGGCATCTGGAAGGCTCGATGCTTGCGCCCATCTCGGCCTACCATCGCTCGACCCAGGAATACCTGTTGCCGGCGCCAATCGACGTCAGCATTTTTCCCGATTACCTCGACGCTTTGCATACCGGCCGCGCCATCGACGCCCACAATGCCATGCGCGACCCGCGTACCCGGGATATGGCCGAAAGCCTGCGTCCGCGGGATGTCAACGCGATGCTCGATGCCAGCATCCGCGTCGACGGCCAGGTGGTTGGCGTGCTGTGCCTGGAACAAACCGGTGCGACCCGCGCCTGGCAGTCGGACGAAATCGCTTTCGCCGGCGAACTGGCGGATCAGTTCGCCCAGGTCATCAGCAATCACAACCGTCGCACCGCCACCAGCGCCCTGCATCTGTTCCAGCGGGCGGTCGAGCAAAGCGCCAATGCCTTTTTGCTGGTCAATTGCGACGGCATCGTGGAGTACGTCAACCCGAGCTTCACGGCGATTACCCAGTACACCACCGAAGAAGTGCACGGCCAGCGCCTGGCGGAACTGCCGGCCCTGGAAAACCTCAGTGAACTGCTGTTCGACGCGCCCTCCGCGCTGGCCAAAAGCAACAGTTGGCAAGGCGAATTCAAGAGCCGCCGGAAAAACCTCGAACCCTACTGGGGCCAATTGTCGATATCCAAGGTCTATGGCGACAACCGCGAGTTGACCCATTACATCGGCATCTACGAAGACATCACCCAGACCAAGCTTGCCCAGCAGCGCATCGAGCGCTTGGCTTACACCGACAACTTGACCAATCTCGGCAACCGCCCGGCCTTCATCCGCAACCTCGACGAACGCTTCGCCCGCGACAGCGACGCACCGATCAGCCTGTTGCTGGTGGACATCGACAACTTCAAGCGGATCAACGACAGCCTCGGCCATCAGACCGGCGACAAACTGCTGATCAGCCTGGCCCGGCGCCTGCGTAACAGCCTCAACCCGGGGGGCAGCCTGGCGCGATTCGCCAGTAACGAATTCGCGGTCTTGCTCGACAACACGGGCCTTGAACTCGGGCAGCAGGTCGCCAACCAACTGCTCACGACCCTCGACAAACCGATGTTCGTCGACAACCAGTTGATCAGCGTGACCGGCTCGGTCGGCCTGGCCTGTGCGCCCTTGCATGGCCGTGACCCGCAAACCCTGATGCGCAACGCCGGGCTGGCCCTGCACAAGGCCAAGGCCAACGGCAAACATCAGGTGCAGGTCTTCACCGAAGCCCTGAACGCCGAGGCCAGTTACAAACTGTTCGTCGAGAACAACCTGCGTCGCGCCCTGACCCAGAACGAACTGGACGTGTTCTACCAACCCAAGCTCTGCCTGCGCAGCGGACGCCTGCTGGGGATGGAAGCGCTGCTGCGCTGGAATCACCCGGAAAAAGGCATGATCCGCCCGGACCAGTTCATCAGCGTCGCGGAAGAAACCGGTCTGATCATTCCGATTGGCAAATGGATCGCCCGCCAGGCCTGCCGCATGAGCAAGGCGCTGACCGCCGCCGGCCTGGGCAACCTGCAAGTGGCCATCAACCTGTCACCCAAACAGTTCTCCGACCCGGACCTGGTGGCGTCCATTGCCAACATCCTCAAGGAAGAAGCGCTGCCGTCGCGCCTGCTGGAGCTGGAACTGACCGAAGGCCTGCTGCTGGAAGCCACCGAAGACACTCACCTGCAACTCGACCAGCTCAAGCGCCTGGGCCTGACCCTGGCGATGGACGACTTCGGCACCGGTTACTCATCGCTCAGCTACTTGAAAAAATTCCCCATCGACATCATCAAGATCGATCGCAGCTTCATTCATGAAATCCCGGATAACCAGGACGACATGGAAATCACCTCCGCAGTGATCGCCATGGCCCACAACCTGAAACTCAAGGTCGTGGCTGAAGGCATCGAGACAGCCGAACAGCTAGCCTTCCTGCGTCGCCACCGTTGCGACGTTGGCCAGGGCTACCTGTTCGACAAACCGATCCCGGGCCTCGACCTGATCGACAGGCTCAAACGCTATCCGCGCGGCCCGATCGCCTGACAGCGAGGCAACACTCGGGCACACTGCATCTCTAACTATTTCAATGACTGAGAGGACTGAAGATGGTTCTGCGCTCGGAAATTCTGGTGAACAAAAACGTGCTCCCTACTAAAGAACAAGCTCTGCCTGGCCGCGAAACTCCCATGACCGTGCCGGAAAAACACTTCGTCCACGACGCCCCACTGCTGGGCCCGTTCTCGATGGACGTGGATTTCGCGATCTTCGGCCTTGGCTGCTTCTGGGGCGCGGAACGCAGGTTCTGGCAGCGTGAAGGCGTGGTCAGTACGGCCGTGGGTTACGCTGGCGGCTTCACCCCGAACCCGACTTACGAAGAAGTCTGCTCTGGCTTGACCGGTCATAGCGAAGTCGTGCTGGTGGTCTACGAGCCGGCAAAGGTCAGCTACGAAGCGCTGCTGAAGATGTTCTGGGAACTGCACAACCCGACTCAGGGCATGCGCCAGGGCAATGACCTCGGCACCCAGTACCGCTCGGTGATCTACGCCACCAACCCGACCCAGCTGGAAGCCGCGAAAAAAAGCGCGCAGGTGTTCCAGGTCGAACTGACCAAGGCGGGTAAAGGCATCATCACCACCGAAATCGACGAAGCACCGACGTTCTTCTTCGCCGAGGCGTATCACCAGCAGTACCTGGCGAAAAACCCGGAAGGCTATTGCGGGATTGGCGGTACTGGCGTGACCTGCCCGATCTAACCGCTTGATCGTTCCCACGCTCCGCGTGGGAATGCAGCCAGGGACGCTCCGCGTCCCAAAAGCGTGACGCAGAGCGTCACATGAGGCATTCCCACGCGGAGCGTGGGAACGATCATCGCCTTATTCGGCAATCAACCAATCCATCCGCCACCCGCCCTGGGTCTGCACAAGCTTCTCGGACAACCACGGCAGCAGCTCACGCAACTCTTCCTCCAGCCCCCACGGCGGATTGGCAATCGCCAGGCCAGAACCGTTCAGGCTGTTCGGCGTATCCAGCGGATGCACCAGCAACTCCACGCGCAACAACTTCGGCGCACCGGTACCAGCCAAATCTTGATAGAAGCGACGCAACGCGCGCTGATCCTTCACCGGGTACCAGATCGCCGCCACAGTCTGGCGCATCCGCCCAACCGCCTCTTTCAAGGACGCCGCGCAGCGCTGCATCTCGTCGAGCTTTTCAAACGGCGGATCGATCAACATCACCGCCCGCTTCTCCGGCACCGGCAGCAACGCCCGCGGCACATGCCAGCCTTCGCCAAGATGCACCTTGACCCGCCGATCACCGGCCATGTTGTCCTTGAGCAACAAGCCATCTTCCGGATGCTTCTCGTTGAGCAACACACGGTCCTGCGGACGAGTCAGGCGCCGCGCCAACTCCGGCGACCCCGGGTAATAGCGCAATTGGCCATCCGGGTTCATCTCGTGCAGCACCTGCATGTAATCAGCGGTCAGGATCGGCAGATCCGGCTGATCCCACAAACGCGCGATGCCCTCCAGGTACTCACCGGTACGGCTGGCCTGATCGCCTTGAAGGTCGTACAGACCAATGCCGGCGTGCGTATCGAGATAGGCAAACGGCTGCTCCTTGCGCGACATCAGGGCGATGAGGCGGGTCAAGGTCAGGTGTTTGAACACATCGGCGTGATTGCCGGCATGGAAGGCGTGGCGATAATTCATGGTTGCTCCTGCGAAGGCCGGCAAGTTTACCTTTTACTGGGCGGCAAGTCAGGGGCTCGCGGCTGAGTGGCCAACCCACCCCACTTCCCCCCTGTGGAGCTGCCGAAGGCGGCGATCTTTTGATCTTGAACTTGTTGAATACCTACGCTCCCGTCGAAGGCCGCGCCCGCAACCGCCGTCCAACAACATCCAGCACATCGCAGCCATCGCGCAACGGAATGGCGCAGAGCAAGGCAAAGTCGCTGAGGATAAAAGACTCGCACTCGATGGAGCCGCGCATGGACAGGTTTTCAAGGACTTGGGTTACTGCGCGGATTCTGTAGTTTGCGGCGTCGGTGAGGATATCGAGTGGCGCGTGGGTGTCGACGAACAGCGTGGGCATGTCGGTGCAGTTGCTGGTCAATGCCATGAAGCGGTTGTCGGGATGGGGGATCGGCTTTTCGTAGGGTGGATCGGGATGAATGGCTTTCATATTTTATCCTCTGGTAGAAGCGGGGCTACCATCGGCCTTCCTACGGGCTTGGGTGGCAGCCATACGCGGGGTAGGAATATCGAGACCAGAGAACTCGACCACGCCGAAGCGTGCCCGCGCACAGCCGCCGCAACAGATCTTACGGGTGCACGTTAGTGGCCGCAAATCAGTGTCGACGCCAAAGCGTTTCTTGGTCTTAACGGGTTCCTACACCCCACCACTGAATTGTCAGTGACTACCAAAGACTATCCATGAAACCCCAGCACCACCAGTTCATGGAAACCGCTACGTCTTGAAGGAAACGTCCTAGGACCTTGCCCGGAAATTTCGTAAGCCTGACGCCCCTAAAAAAAACGGCCCGTCTCCTGCAGGAGACGGGCCGTTTTTTGCGGCAGGTCAGAGCCTCAGCTCATCCCCATCACTTGTTCAGACGGAAATCCGCCTCGGCCGCAGCAAAGCGCTGCAGCATGCCGGCAGTCGGCGTGCCCAGCTTGCTGACGATGTAGATCGCCAGGCTGGCGAAGATGAAGCCAGGGATGATTTCGTACAGGCCCAGCAGTTCGAAGTGCTTCCAGACGATCACGGTGATCGCGCCGACCAGGATACCGGCCAGTGCGCCGTTGCGGGTCATGTCTTTCCAGATCACGGAGATCAGTACGACCGGGCCGAATGCAGCACCAAAGCCAGCCCAGGCGTAGCTCACCAGGCCCAGTACGCGGTTTTCCGGGTTAGACGCCAGAGCGATGGCCACCAGGGCAACCAGCAGCACCATGGCACGGCCAACCCAGACCAGTTCAACCTGGGAAGCGGTTTTACGCAGGAAGGTCTTGTAGAAGTCTTCGGTCAGGGCGCTCGAGCACACCAGCAATTGGCAGCTCAGGGTGCTCATGACCGCCGCGAGGATGGCCGACAGCAGGACACCGGCGATCCACGGATTGAACAGGATTTTCGCCAGCTCGATGAACACGCGCTCGTGGTTTTCGGTCACAGGACCGGCCACGTCAGGGTGTGCCGAGAAGTAAGCGATCCCGAAGAAGCCTACCGCCACGGTACCGCCCAGGCACAGGATCATCCAGGTCATGGAGATGCGACGGGCGTTGGCGATCGACTTCACCGAATCGGCCGCCATGAAACGCGCCAGGATGTGCGGCTGGCCGAAGTAGCCCAGGCCCCAGCCCATCAGCGAAATAATGCCGATGAACGTGGTGTTTTTCAGCATGTCGAAGTTGCTGGCGTCTTGCGCTTCGATGGCCAGGAACGTGGTGTCGACGCCACCGGTGGCCAAGAGCACGATGATCGGTGTCAGCAACAGGGCGAAGATCATCAGGGTCGCTTGTACGGTGTCAGTCCAGCTGACCGCCAGGAAACCGCCGACGAAGGTGTAGGCAATCGTCGCCGCAGCACCGGCCCACAGCGCAGTCTCGTAGGACATGCCGAAGGTGCTTTCGAACAGACGGGCGCCGGCCACGATGCCGGAAGCGCAATAGATGGTGAAGAACACCAGGATCACAACGGCGGAAATGATCCGCAGCAAGCCGCTTTTGTCTTCGAAACGGCTGGCAAAGTAGTCCGGCAGGGTCAGTGCATCACCGTTGTGCTCGGTTTGCACGCGCAGACGGCCGGCGACGAACAGCCAGTTCAGGTAAGCGCCGACGATCAGGCCGATGGCGATCCAGCTTTCGGATAGACCGGACATATAGATAGCGCCGGGCAAACCCATCAGCAACCAGCCGCTCATGTCGGAGGCACCGGCGGACAGTGCGGTCACCACGCTACCCAGGCTACGGCCGCCCAGGATGTAGTCGGAAAGGTTGTTGGTGGAGCGATAGGCCATCAAGCCGATCAGCACCATTGCTGCGATGTAGATCACGAACGTGATCAGGGTTGGATTGCTTACGCTCATTTAAGTGACGCCCTGGCTTTGTTTTTATGTAGCGGCGGCTGGTGAACCGCTCGCAAACGCATACGTTTGACAGACGATCCGGATTCCCGCGCATTTATGACTGATGTTTCCCCAGGAAAGCCATCAGCCGGAGCACCTGAACCAAAGTTCGGGTTGCACCTAGGGCGCGAATGCTATTCAACAAAGCAAATAAGGTGCAACCAGTTTCTCCAGAATAAGTTGCACCCAGTCGGAAAAAAGTTTGAAACCCGGTTTTTTGCTCCTTTTCGGAGCAAGGGCGACGCTCAGCCAACTCAAAAAGCACCAAGCAGAAGCGGCACTTGCGTACCAGAAATTTTTTCCTGACGAGCTGCGTAACATTCCGACAAAAAAAGGGTTGCACCCGGTTGCACCTCTCTCAGTGCGCGGCTAATCTTGCCGCCAGCTGATGCCACGCAGTCGTGGCAAACATGAGGATAAAAACATGGCTACCACCACCCTTGGGGTCAAACTTGACGACCCGACCCGCGAACGCCTCAAGGCTGCCGCGACCTCGATTGATCGCACGCCGCACTGGCTGATCAAGCAGGCAATCTTCAATTACCTGGAAAAACTCGAGGGTGGTGCAACCCTGTCCGAGCTGAACGGTTTGACCAAGGATTCCGACGACAGCGTCGACGCGCCTCTGGATCACGCCCACCAGTGCTTCCTCGAATTCGCCGAAAGCATCCTGCCGCAATCGGTCCTGCGCGCATCGATCACCGCCGCCTACCGTCGCCCCGAGCCGGAAGTGGTACCGATGCTGATCGAGCAGGCACGCCTGCCGGCGCCGATGGCCGAAGCCACTAACAAGCTCGCCGCCTCGATTGCTGAAAAACTGCGCAACCAGAAGAGCGCTGGCGGACGTGCCGGGATCGTCCAAGGCCTCTTGCAGGAATTCTCCCTGTCGTCCCAGGAAGGCGTGGCACTGATGTGCCTGGCCGAAGCGCTGCTGCGCATCCCGGACAAAGGCACCCGTGATGCCCTGATCCGCGACAAGATCAGCACCGGCAACTGGCACCCGCACTTGGGCAACAGCCCGTCGCTGTTCGTCAACGCGGCGACCTGGGGCCTGCTGCTGACCGGCAAGCTGGTGTCCACGCACAATGAAGCCGGCCTGACGTCTTCCCTGAGCCGCATCATCGGCAAGAGCGGCGAGCCGATGATCCGCAAGGGCGTCGACATGGCCATGCGCCTGATGGGCGAGCAGTTCGTCACCGGCGAAACCATTGCCGAAGCCCTGGCCAACGCCAGCAAGTTCGAAGCCAAGGGTTTCCGCTACTCCTACGACATGCTCGGTGAAGCGGCACTGACCGAGCACGATGCACAGAAGTACCTGGCCTCGTACGAACAAGCCATCCATTCGATCGGCAAAGCCTCCCACGGCCGTGGGATTTATGAAGGCCCTGGCATCTCGATCAAGCTGTCCGCCCTGCACCCACGCTACAGCCGTGCGCAGTACGAGCGCGTGATGGACGAACTGTACCCGCGCCTGCTGTCGCTGACCCTGCTGGCCAAGCACTACGACATCGGCCTGAACATCGACGCCGAAGAAGCCGACCGCCTGGAGTTGTCGCTGGATCTGCTCGAGCGCCTGTGCTTCGAGCCACAACTGACTGGCTGGAACGGCATCGGTTTCGTCATCCAGGCTTATCAGAAGCGTTGCCCGTATGTGATCGACTACGTGATCGACTTGGCTCGCCGCAGCCGTCATCGCCTGATGATCCGCCTGGTAAAAGGCGCGTACTGGGACAGCGAGATCAAGCGCGCCCAGGTCGAAGGCCTGGAAGGCTATCCGGTCTACACCCGCAAGGTGTACACCGACGTTTCCTACATCGCTTGCGCGCGCAAACTGCTGTCGGTACCGGAAGTCATCTACCCACAGTTCGCCACGCACAACGCCCACACCCTGTCGGCCATTTATCACATCGCCGGTCAGAACTATTACCCGGGCCAGTACGAGTTCCAGTGCCTGCACGGCATGGGTGAACCGCTGTACGAACAGGTTGTAGGCAAAGTCTCCGAAGGCAAGCTGAACCGTCCGTGCCGCGTGTACGCTCCGGTCGGCACCCACGAAACCCTGCTGGCGTACCTGGTACGTCGCCTGCTGGAAAACGGCGCGAACACTTCGTTCGTCAACCGTATTGCCGACCAGTCGATTTCGATCCAGGAACTGGTGGCCGATCCGGTAGCCAGCATCGAGCAGATGGCGACCGTGGAAGGTGGCTTCGGCCTGCCGCACCCGCGCATTCCGCTGCCGCGTGACCTGTACGGTTCCGAGCGCGCCAACTCCAGCGGCATCGACATGGCCAACGAACATCGCCTGGCGTCCCTGTCCTGCGCCTTGTTGGCCACTGCGCACAACCACTGGAAAGCGGCGCCGATGCTCGGTTGCGCCTCCAGCAGCGAAACCCCGGCACCCGTCCTGAACCCGTCCGACCTGCGTGACGTGGTCGGCCATGTACAGGAAGCGACCGTCGAAGACGTCGACAACGCGATTCAGTGCGCCTTGAACGCCGCACCGATCTGGCAGGCCACCCCGCCGGCCGAACGCGCCGCAATCCTGGAACGCGCCGCCGACCTGATGGAAGGTGAGATCCAGCCGCTGATGGGCCTGCTGGCTCGCGAAGCCGGCAAGACCTTCGCCAACGCCATCGCCGAAGTGCGTGAAGCCGTGGACTTCCTGCGTTATTACGCGGTGCAGGCACGCAACGATTTCACCAATGACGCTCACCGCCCGCTGGGTCCGGTGGTGTGTATCAGCCCGTGGAACTTCCCGCTGGCGATCTTCAGTGGCCAAGTGGCTGCTGCGCTGGCCGCCGGTAACCCTGTATTGGCCAAGCCTGCGGAACAAACGCCGCTGGTCGCGGCGCAAGCCGTGCGTCTGCTGCTCGAAGCCGGCATTCCGGAAGGCGTGCTGCAACTGCTGCCGGGTCGCGGTGAAACCGTCGGTGCCGGCCTGGTAGGCGACGATCGCGTCAAAGGCGTGATGTTCACCGGCTCCACCGAAGTGGCGCGCCTGCTGCAACGCAACATTGTCGGTCGCCTCGACAGTCAGGGTCGTCCGATTCCGCTGATCGCCGAAACCGGTGGCCAGAACGCGATGATCGTCGACTCTTCGGCACTGACCGAACAGGTGGTGATCGACGTGGTGTCGTCGGCCTTCGACAGCGCCGGCCAACGTTGCTCGGCCCTGCGCGTGCTGTGCCTGCAGGAAGATTCCGCCGACCGCGTGATCGAAATGCTCAAGGGCGCAATGGCTGAAAGCCGCCTCGGCAACCCTGAGCGCCTGTCCGTGGACATCGGCCCGGTGATCGACGCCGAAGCCAAGGCTGGCATCGAGAAGCACATCCAGGCCATGCGCGACAAAGGTCGCAGCGTGTACCAGGTGGCCATCGCCGACGCCGAAGAAGTCAAACGCGGCACCTTCGTGATGCCGACGCTGATCGAACTGGAAAGCTTCGACGAACTGCAACGGGAGATCTTCGGCCCGGTGCTGCACGTGGTGCGCTACAAGCGCAAGGACATCGATCAACTGATCGCCCAGATCAACGCCTCCGGCTACGGTCTGACGCTGGGCGTACACACCCGCATCGACGAGACCATCGCCAAGGTGATCGACAACGTCAATGCCGGTAACGTCTACGTGAACCGCAACATCGTGGGTGCCGTGGTCGGCGTACAACCGTTCGGCGGCGAAGGCCTGTCGGGTACTGGCCCGAAAGCCGGTGGCCCGCTGTACCTGTACCGCCTGCTGTCGACCCGTCCTACCGATGCGATCGAACAATCCTTCGCCCGTGGCGACGCGATTGCCGCACCGGACGTTCGTCTGCGCGACGCCATGAGCAAACCGCTGACGGCCCTGAAAGCCTGGGCCGACAGCAACAAGTTCGCCGACCTGAGCACCCTGTGCGTGCAGTTCGCCGCACAATCGCAAAGCGGTATCACCCGCGTGTTGGCCGGCCCGACCGGCGAGCGCAACAGCTATGCGATCCTGCCGCGCGAGCACGTGCTGTGCCTGGCGGAAGTCGAAGGCGACCTGCTGACGCAACTGGCGGCGGTATTGGCTGTCGGCGGTTCAGCGGTATGGCCGGAAGCCGAGCTGACCAAGGCCTTGTTCGCCCGTCTGCCGAAAGACATTCAGGCACGCATCAAGCTGGTGTCCGACTGGAACAAAGACGAAGTGGTGATTGATGCGGTTCTGCATCACGGCCATTCCGACCAGTTGCGCGCGGTGTGCCAGCAGGTTGCCAAGCGTGCCGGCGCCATCGTTGGGGTTCAGGGTCTGTCGCAGGGTGAGACCAACATTGCGTTGGAGCGCCTGGTGATCGAGCGGGCGTTGAGCGTCAATACCGCGGCGGCGGGGGGCAATGCCAGTCTGATGACGATCGGTTAAAACCGAGGCCAGGCACCTGTAATAACTGCCTGGCTCAGCAACAATCCCTGTGGGAGCGAGCCTGCTCGCGAAGACGGAGTGTCAGTCGACTTCAATGTTTCTGACACACCGCTTTCGCGAGCAAGCCCGCTCCCACATTTGGTTTGTGGTGTTGGCTAAGTCGCTGCGCTGCCCGACTATCACGCTCATCAATCATGCTATTCAGCGTTAATTCACCGAACTAGACTCGGCCCATCCCAATAAAAAGGTAGGCCGCCATGTCCGAGACGCTGCTCAGTTCCCGCAATCTGGCTTTCGAGCTGTATGAAGTCCTCGATGCCGAGGGCCTGACCCAGCGTGAGCGTTTCGCCGAACACAATCGCGAAACCTTCGATGCCGCACTCGGCACCGCCCGAAACATTGCCGAGAAGTTCTTCGCGCCGCACAACCGCAAGGGCGACGAGAACGAGCCGCGCTATGAGGACGGCAAGGCGATCCTGATTCCGGAAGTGAAACCGGCGGTGGATGCCTTCCTCGAAGCCGGCTTTCTCAATGCCGCGCGCAGTTTCGATGTCGGGGGCATGCAACTGCCGACATTAGTGTCACAGGCCTGCTTCGCACACTTTCAATCAGCCAACGCGGCGACGACTTCCTACCCCTTCCTGACCATGGGCGCGGCGAACCTGATCGAAAGTTTCGGCACCGAAGAGCAGAAGCGCCGCTTCCTGCAACCGATGATCGACGGGCGTTTCTTCGGCACCATGGCCCTGACCGAGCCCCATGCAGGTTCATCGCTGTCGGACATTCGTACACGGGCCGAGCCTGCGCCGGACGGCACTTATCGACTCAAGGGCAACAAGATCTTCATTTCCGGCGGCGATCATCCGCTGTCGGAAAACATCGTGCACATGGTCCTGGCCAAGCTGCCGGATGCACCCGCCGGGGTGAAAGGCATTTCGCTGTTCATCGTGCCCAAGTTCCTGGTCAACGATGATGGCAGCCTCGGCAAACGCAATGACGTGCTGCTGGCAGGGTTGTTTCACAAGATGGGCTGGCGTGGCACCACGTCCACCGCGCTGAACTTCGGCGATAACGGTGAGTGCGTCGGCTATCTGGTGGGCAAGCCGCACCACGGCCTGAGCTACATGTTCCAGATGATGAACGAAGCGCGGATCGGCGTTGGCATGGGCGCGGTGATGCTTGGCTACGCCGGCTACCTGTATTCGCTGGAGTACGCCCGCGAGCGTCCGCAGGGTCGCGTGCCGGACAGCAAGGACCCAAATACCGCGCCGGTGGCGATCATCCAGCACGCCGACGTCAAACGCATGCTGCTGACCCAGAAGGCTTACGTCGAAGGCTCGTTCGACCTGGGTTTGTACACCGCCCGCCTGTTCGACGACACCACCACCCTCGAGACCGAAACCGAACGCAAGCAGGCCCATGAGCTGCTGGACCTGCTGACGCCCATCGCCAAATCCTGGCCGTCGGAGTTTTGCCTGAAGGCCAACGAGCTGGCGATCCAGATCCTCGGCGGCCACGGCTATACCCGCGAATATCCGGTGGAACAGTACTACCGCGACAACCGCCTCAACCCGATCCACGAAGGTACCCACGGCATCCAGTCGCTGGACCTGCTGGGTCGCAAACTGGCACAGAACGGCGGTGCGGGACTCAAGCAACTGACCCGCCTGATCGCCAACACCGCCGAACGCGCGCAGGCGTATGAATCGCTGACCCCATTGCGAGAACCACTGGAGAAGCTGGTGGCGCGCCTGCATACCGTGACCATTGGCTTGCTGACCGATCTGGCCCAGGGCAAGGTCAACACTAGCCTGGCGAATTCGGCGCTGTACCTGAAAGTGTTCGGCCACATGGTGATTGGCTGGCGCTGGCTGGAACAGGCGATTCGCGCCGAGGAAGGGCTGGCCAAGGGCAATACGGCGGATGTGAGCTTCTATAAAGGCAAGCTGCAGGCGGCGCGCTACTTCCTGACGTGGGAAGTGCCGGGTTGCCATCATGAGCTGGCGATTCTTGAGGCGCGGGATGATGTTTGCCTGGGCATGCAGGATGAGTGGTTCTGATCCAAGTCTTGAGGTGCAGCTGAAATCCATTCGCGAGCAAGCCCGCTCCCACAGTTGAAATGCGATCCACTGTGGGAGCGGGCTTGCTCGCGAAGAGGCCCGCACCGACAACCCATCAGCTCAGACGAAACCCACCCATCTGCCGAGCCAGGTCATCCGCCAACCGCTGCAACGTCTGGCAATCCTCCCGACATGCCCTGACCTCCCCCGCCGTCGCCCGCGCCAGATCGGAAATTCCCTGCACGTTGCGATTGATCTCCTCGGTCACCGCCGACTGCTCTTCCGTGGCCGTCGCCACTTGGTGGTTCATGTCGCTGATGCGTTCCACCTGCCCCGTAATCGCCGTCAAAGATGCTCCGGTACGCTGGCTCGACTCAACGCCCGTGCCTGTAGCTGCTTGCCCGGAATGCATCGACGACACCGCATTTTCCGCTCCCTGCTTGAGGCTGCCGATCATCTGCTGAATCTCATCGGTGGACGCCTGGGTACGTCGAGCCAAGGTGCGCACTTCATCGGCCACCACCGCAAACCCGCGTCCCATATCCCCGGCCCTCGCGGCCTCGATGGCGGCGTTGAGCGCCAGCAGGTTGGTCTGTTCGGAAATCCCGCGAATCACCGCCAACACCTGATCGATCGATGCCACCTGATTGGCCAACTCGCCCACGGCGCTGGCGGCGACACCGATTTCGTCGGACATGCTTTCAATGTGGCGGATCGAACCGCCAACCACTTCCCGCGCCTGCATGGCTTCGTCCCGAGCGTTTTGCGAAGCGACGGCCGCGTTGCCGGCGTTTTGCGCAATTTCCTGCACGGTCAGGCCCATTTCGTGGACAGCGGTGGCGACCATGTCAGTCATCTCCTGCTGGCGCCCGGAACGCTCGGCGGTGTTGTCCACCACCCGCGCTACCTGGCCGACAGCGGTACGCAAACGGTCGCTGGTGGCCAGCACTTCACTGATCATTTCGCGCTGGCTTTCAAGGAACCGATTGAACCCGCGAGCCAGATCGCCCAGCTCGTCGGCGCGGCTGGAATCCAGCCGATGGGTCAAATCTCCACCACCGCTACCGATGGCCACCAGCGCCGCTGTTACTTGACGAATCGGCCGTACCAACCCACGGGCCAGCAATACCACCAGCAACAGGCACACCAGTGCCACCGCCAGGCCGATACCGCCGCTCATCCACATGGCGCGACGGGCCTCGGCGTAGATTTGCGATTGTGGCACTTCGGCCACCAGGGTCCAGCCAAGATCGCGCAGCGGCAAGCTCAACGCCAGATAATCTTCGCCCTCACGCACAAAACTACTGTGGGTGGCGTTATTTTGACCCATCACCGCTTGGGCTGCCGTGGCACCAACCTGCTCCGCCAACGTGCGCTTGCCACTGAATTGCGCCTCGGGGTGTACCTGGATCAAACCGTCGGAACGCACGAGATAGACCTTGCCACGCTCACCGAAGCTGAAGTTGTGAATCAGCTCCGACAGCTCTTTCATGCTCAGGCCCAGCCCGGCAACGCCCACGACTTTCCCGGCCTTCTCGACTTTAAGGTCGATGAACAGCGCCAATTCTCCGGTGGCCGAGTCATTGTCGATATTGAGGGTACGCGGCTGGTCGCTGTCGAGGAACGCATAGAACCAGGCGTCTTTGGGATTGGAACGACTGAGGGTCCGGTCCAGGCCTTTTTCGTTGAAATAGTGGTTGGACGCCGTTCCGACCATCAACGCGGTAAAGGCTTTGTGTTCGGCGCGCACGCCTTCAAGGTAAGTGGTGAAGGTGCCAGCCTGGGCACTGTCTTCACCCGCGGCCAGCCAGTCGCGCACCATGCTGTTGCTGGCGATGTCCTTGGCGGCGGTGAGGGGTTGAACGAGGATGCGTTCGATGTCGTTGCGCATCGCTTCGATGCTCGACGGCAGTGCCTGTTCGACCAGATAGCGCTGGGCCAGGCGGTTGACTACCAGGGTATACACGCCAACCACGATCACAATGCTGACCAGCAGGGCGGTGCCCATGCTCAGGATCAACTGCCACTGAATACTGCGTCGCCAGAACTGCATGGAGCACCCCCAAAGAATAAGAGGCTGAAACACTGCAACAGCCGTGCCGATTGTATACAACTAAACCGACAATTTATTCTTTGGTTGTGCGCAAAGCCGATCAGGCCTGATTGATCGTCTTGGAGATCACTTCAACCGTGGCGCTGACTTGCTCTTGGTAACGGTCGAGTTCCTGCTTGTGCTGCTTTTGCATTTCGATCTGCTGGGAACACAGATTCATCGCCGCCAGCACCAGCAGTCGGTCACCGATCAGGGTCGGGTACTTCTTTTTGGTGTCGGCCAGGGCAGCCTTCAACATCAACGCAGCGTCCAACAGGGTCTGTTCTTCCCCGGCCGGTGCCTTGATCGAATAGTCTTCCCCCAGGATCGAGACGACTTTCACACCTGGGCCGTAACTCATGCGTTGACAGGGCCAGCGCTGACGCGCTCAACCAAAGCCTGGATGCGTGCCACCGTGGCGCCTTGTTTCTCTTCCTGTTCCATCAGGCTCAGTTGCAGGCTTTCGTTTTCGTCCTTGGCCTGGGCCAGTTCGGCGCTCAGGGCCTGGTTGGTACCGACCAACGCTTGGTTCTGTTGCACCAGATCGCTGACCAGTTGTTCCAATTGGCTTAGGGATGCTTCCAACATTTTGATTTTCCGGGCGTTTTCAAAGGGCGCGTACGATAAAGAAAAGTCACCGTGGATGCCAGGGTTATACAGGCGCAAGGCCTTGATTTTCCTGACCAGTGACCATTCTCGCGAACTGTAGAGACTGTGATTGGACAATCTGGTTCCTGCACTTCGTCGCCCTGGTGGAAATCACCGAGCGTCAGCCGGGTAACCCTGCAAAGCTTTTTGACAGCATCACATTTCAACAGGTTAGAATCACTGGCACGCAGACTGCATGGTCAGTTTGTGCCCGCTTTCCAGCCTTCCGGAGTACTGCCTTTGAATGCGACGACCATCAACAGCCTGTTCTTGATCGGCGCGTTGCTGGTAGGTGCAAGCATTCTGGTGAGTTCACTTTCGTCCCGCCTCGGCATCCCGATCCTGGTGATCATCCTGGCCGTGGGCATGGCGGCCGGCGTCGATGGCGGCGGCATTATCTTCGACAACTACCCCACCGCCTATCTGGTCGGCAACCTGGCACTGGCAGTGATCCTGCTGGACGGCGGCCTGCGTACCCGCGTGTCGAGTTTCCGCGTGGCGTTATGGCCGGCGCTTTCGCTGGCCACGGTCGGGGTGTTGATCACCACCGGGCTGACCGGCATGGCCGCGGCCTGGCTGTTCGACCTGAACCTGATCCAGGGCCTGCTGATCGGCGCCATCGTCGGTTCCACCGACGCCGCGGCGGTGTTTTCGCTGCTGGGTGGCAAAGGCCTGAACGAACGGGTGACGGCCAGCCTGGAGATCGAATCCGGCAGCAACGACCCGATGGCGGTGTTCCTCACTGTGACCCTGATCGACATGCTTGCCAGTGGCCAGACCGGCCTGCACTGGAGCCTGCTGACTCACCTGCTGCGCGAGTTCGGCATCGGCGGTGTGATCGGCCTCGGCGGTGGCTGGCTGATGTTGCAACTGGTCAACCGGATCAACCTGGCCACCGGTCTCTATCCGATATTGGTCATTGCCGGCGGCCTGGTGGTATTCGCCCTGACCAACGCCCTGCATGGCAGCGGCTTCCTGGCCGTGTACCTGTGCGGCCTGGTCATCGGTAACCGGCCGGTGCGCAGCCGCCATGGCATTTTGCACATGCTCGACGGCATGGCCTGGCTGGCGCAGATCGGCATGTTCCTGGTGCTGGGGCTGCTGGTCACGCCCCACGACCTGTTGCCGATTGCGTTGCCGGCGCTGGGCCTGGCGCTGTGGATGATCCTGTTTGCCCGGCCGTTGTCGGTGATGGTGGGCCTGCTGCCGTTCAAGGCGTTTCACGGGCGCGAGAAGGCGTTCATTTCCTGGGTTGGGCTGCGCGGTGCGGTTCCGATCATTCTGGCGGTGTTCCCGCTGATGGCGGGCCTGCCCAATGCCCAACTGTACTTCAACCTCGCCTTCTTCATCGTGCTGGTGTCGCTGCTGGTGCAAGGCACAAGCCTGCCGTGGATCGCCAAGTTATTGAAGGTGACCGTGCCGCCCGAGCCGGCTCCGATCTCCCGCTCGGCCCTGGAAGTGCACGTCACCAGCGAGTGGGAACTGTTCGTTTATCGTCTCGGCGCCGAAAAATGGTGCATCGGCTCGCCCCTTCGCGAACTGAAAATGCCGGAAGGCACGCGCATCGCCGCCCTGTTTCGTGGCCAGCAACTGCTCCATCCGTCGGGTAGTACGGTGCTCGAAGTCGATGATTTGCTGTGTGTCATCGGCCATGAACACAACCTGGCGGCCCTCGGAAAACTGTTCAGCCAGGCACCTCAGCGCGGCCTCGATTTGCGTTTCTTCGGCGACTTCGTACTCGAGGGAGACGCCCAGCTGGCCGCGGTTGCTGCCCTGTACGGGTTGAAGGTCGAAGGTATCGATCCGAGCATGTCGCTGGGGCACTTCATTGCCCAGAAGGTAGGCGGTGCACCCGTGGTCGGTGACCAGGTGGAATGGAACAACACCATCTGGACCGTCGCGGTCATGGACGGGAACAAGATCGGCAAAGTGGGCGTCAGATTCCCCGAAGGAAGTCGCCCGGGTCCGGGACTCTTCCTCTAAACTCCATTCTTCGTCTCGTTTTCGATCGGTCACTATGTCAAGCCTGCGCACCTTTTTCGTCATGGTCCTTTTGGGCCTGAGCCTCTCTGTCGGTACATTACAAGCAGCCGAACCGCCCACCCGCGAATCCGTACAGGCGAGCCTGGACAAGATCGCCGATCGCAAACTGCCGGAAGCCGATCAAAAGGCCCTGCAGTCGGTCCTGCAAAGCACGCTGACACAGCTCAACAACCAGCGCGATTATGAGCAGAAGCTGGTCGACCTCAAGCAACAACTGGCGACCGCTCCCAAACTGACCATCGAGAACCAGCGTGAACTGGCCCGCCTCAAGGCCAGCAGCGTGGTACCGGTGGCGCAACGCTTTGCCAAAGAGTCGATTCAGCAACTTGAGCAATTGCTCACCGAGCGTGCGACCCAGCAAAGCGATCTGCAAAAAGCCCTGGGCGATGCCAACAGCCTGATCATTACCGCCCAGACTCGTCCCGAACGCGCCCAGGCGGAAATTTCCGCCAGCCAGACGCGCATCCAGCAGATCAACAACATCCTCAAGGCCGGCAAGGACGCCGGCAAGGCCCTGAGCGCCGAGCAGCGCGACCAGCTCAATGCCGAGCTCTCGGCATTGAACGCCTTGATCCCGCTGCGCCGCCAGGAACTGGCCGGCAACACCCAACTGCAAGACCTGGGTAACAGCCAGCATGATCTGTTATCGGAAAAATCCGATCGCCTGGATCAGGAAATCCAGGAGCTGCAAAACCTGATCAACCAGAAACGCCTCGCGCAGTCTCAGGAAACGGTCACCCAGCAATCGATCGAAGCACAGAAGGCCGGCGGCAGCAGCCTGCTGGCCATCGAAAGCACGGCCAACCTGAAGCTCTCGGACTACCTGCTCAAAAGCACCGACCGCCTCAACGAAGTCACCCAGAAAAACCTGCAGACCAAGCAACAACTGGACAGCCTGACCCAGAGCGATTCAGCCCTGGATGAACAGATCAACGTGCTCAAGGGCAGCCTGCTGCTCTCCAAGATTCTCTACAAACAGAAACAGGCCTTGCCACGCCTTCGGGTCGACCGTGACCTGGCCGACCAGATCGCCGACATTCGCCTGTATCAGTTCGAAGTCAGCCAGCAACGGGAGCTGCTCAGCAACCCGGCCACCTACGTCGACAACCTACTGTCGACCCAGCCGCCGGAGCAAGTTACACCGCAGCTGCGCAAAAGCCTGCTGGAGCTGGCCACCACCCGCGCCGACCTGCTGGAACGGCTGAACCGCGAACTGAGCGCGGTGCTCAACGAATCCATCACCCTGCAACTCAATCAGAAGCAACTGCTCAGCACTGCGCAAAGCCTGCGGGCGACACTCGATGAGCAGATGTTCTGGATTCCCAGCAACAAGCCGCTGGATCTGGAGTGGATGCGCGCTGTACCGGAACGCCTGAACCGCCAGGTCGACACCCTGCCCTGGGCCTCGAGCCTGAGTGAACTGGTCGACGGCCTGACCCAGCGCCCCCTGCTGTTCCTGCCGCTGGCCTTGCTGATTGGTGCACTGCTGTGGCGCCGCAAGCAGCTGTATGCCCGCCTGAACAAGGTCCACCAGGACATCGGCCACTTCAAGCGTGACAGCCAGTGGCACACCCCCCAGGCTATTTTGATCAATATCCTGTTGGCGATGCCGGTGTCGCTGGGCCTCGCGCTGTGTGGCCTGGCCCTGCAAATCGACGCCCGCGGGCAGAACGCGAGCATGGGCGCGGCACTGCTGCAGATGGCCGGAGCCTGGCTGGTGTTCTACACCGCCTACCGCATCCTCGCGCCCGGTGGCGTAGCGGAACTGCATTTCCGCTGGGAAAAGCCCCAGGTCGAATTCCTCCGCGGCTGGGTCCGCCGCCTTGGCATGGTGGTGATGGCTTTGGTCACCGTAGTGGCGGTGGCGGAACTGCAACCGGCGGCATTGGCCGATGACGTGCTCGGCATGCCGGTGGTGCTGATCTGCTACGCCTTGATGACCTGGCTGCTCAGCCGCCTGTTGATCAGCAGCCCGACCCACGAAAACGCCTCGCTGTTCCGCAAGGTCCTGGGCATTGGGTTTACCGCGTTGCCCATCGCGCTGTTCGTGGCCGTGTGCTTTGGCTACTACTACACCGCGCTCAAGCTCAGTGACCGACTGATCAATACCCTCTACCTGCTGATGTTCTGGCTGGTGATCGAAGCGACCTTCGTGCGCGGCCTGAGCGTGGCGGCACGCCGCCTGGCTTACCAGCGCGCCCTGGCCAAACGCCAGGCAGCGAAAGAGGCCGGCGAGGGCGAAGCGGTCATCGAAGAACCGACGATGGACATCGAGAAGGTCAACGAACAATCCCTGCGCCTGATCCGCCTGGCGCTGCTGGGCGGTTTCATCGCCGCACTGTACTGGGTCTGGGCCGACCTGATCACGGTGTTCTCGTACCTGGACAACGTCACGCTCTACGAATACACCAGCGGTACCGGCGCCAACATGAGCATGGTGCCGATCAGCATTGGCGACATGCTCGGCGCGCTGATCATCATCGGCATCACCTTCGCCCTGGCGCGCAACCTTCCGGGCTTGCTGGAAGTGTTCGTGCTGTCGAAGCTGAACCTGGCCCAGGGCAGCGCCTACGCCACCACCACGCTGCTGTCCTATGTGATCGCCGGTGTCGGTTTCGTCTCGACCCTGTCGACTCTCGGTGTGAGCTGGGACAAGTTGCAATGGCTGGTCGCGGCGCTGTCGGTTGGCCTTGGTTTCGGCATGCAGGAGATCTTCGCCAACTTCATCTCCGGCATCATGATCCTGTTCGAACGCCCAGTGCGGATTGGCGACACCATCACCATCGGCAACCTGTCCGGTACGGTGAGCAAGATACGCATCCGCGCCACCACCATCACCGACTTCGACCGCAAGGACATCATTGTCCCGAACAAGACATTCATTACCGGGCAACTGATCAACTGGTCGCTGACCGACACCATCACTCGAGTGACGCTCAAGCTCGGGGTCGACTACGGCTCGGACCTGGACCTGGTGAAAGAACTGCTGTTGAAAGCCGCGCGGGAAAACCCGCGGGTGCTCAAGGAACCCGAGCCGCACGTGTATTTCCTGAACTTCGGTGAGAGCACCCTTGACCACGAACTGCGCATGCATGTGCGCGACCTGGGTGACCGCAACCCGGTGCTTGATGAGGTCAACCGCTTTATCAACCGAGAGTTCAAGAAGCAGCACATCAACATCTCGTTCCGCCAGATGGAGGTCTACCTCAAGAATCTCCACGGCCAGGAATACAAGATGGTGCCGATCGAGCCGGAAGCGAAAACCATCGTTCCACTGGTCGATGGCAAACCGGCGCAAGAGCCGCCCGCCGCCAAACTCGACTAACTGGCCATTCCCCAGCAGAATGCTCGGACATTCTGCTGGAGCCGGCCCTTGAAAGCCCTCGACGAACTGACCTTCGACAACCGCTTCGACCGCCTGGGCGATGCATTTTCTGCCCACGTGCTGCCCGAACCTATCGATAACCCACGCTTGGTAGTCGCAAGCCCGGCTGCCATGGCGTTACTCGACCTCGACCCCGCCGTGGCCGAAACCCCAGAGTTCGCCGAGCTGTTCAGCGGCCACAAACTCTGGGCCGACGCGATCCCCAGGGCGATGGTCTATTCCGGTCATCAGTTCGGCTCCTACAACCCGCAACTGGGCGACGGTCGCGGCCTGTTGCTGGGCGAGGTGTACAACGAGGCCGGCGAACACTGGGACCTGCACCTCAAGGGCGCGGGCCAAACACCCTTTTCGCGCATGGGCGATGGCCGCGCGGTGCTGCGCTCCTCGATCCGCGAGTTCCTCGCCTCCGAAGCCCTGCACGCCCTGAACATCCCGACGACCCGGGCGCTGTGCGTGATCGGCTCCGACACCCCGGTCTGGCGTGAAAAACAGGAACGCGCGGCCATGGTCCTGCGCCTGGCTCCGAGCCATGTGCGCTTTGGGCATTTCGAATATTTCTACTACACCAAGCGCCCCGAGCAGCAGAAAGTGCTGGGTGAGCATGTGCTGGCCATGCACTTTCCCGAGTGCCTGGAACAACCGGAACCGTACCTGGCGATGTTCCGTGAAATCGTCGAGCGCAACGCCGAACTGATCGCCAAGTGGCAGGCCTACGGGTTCTGCCACGGGGTGATGAACACCGACAACATGTCGATCCTCGGCATCACTTTCGACTTCGGCCCGTTCGCCTTCCTTGACGACTTCGACGCCAACTTCATCTGCAACCACTCCGATGACCAGGGTCGCTATTCCTTCAGCAACCAGGTGCCGATCGGCCAATGGAACCTCAGCGCCCTGGCCCAAGCCCTGACGCCGTTCATCAGCGTCGAGGCGCTGCGTGAAACCCTCGGGCTATACCTGCCGCTATTCCAGGCCCATTACCTGGACCTGATGCGCCGGCGCCTGGGCCTGACTACCGCCGAGGACGACGACCAGAAGCTGCTGGAGCATCTGCTGCAACTGATGCAGAACAGCGGCGTCGACTACAGCCTGTTCTTCCGCCGCCTGGGCGAAGACTCACCCCAAGCGGCTATCGCTCGTTTGCGCGATGACTTCGTCGACCTCAAGGGCTTCGATGCCTGGGGCGAGCTCTATGTCGCCCGCGTGGCCCGTGAAGGCGAGGTGGATCAGGAGGAGCGTCGCAAGCGGATGCATGCCGTGAATCCGCTGTACATCCTGCGCAACTACCTGGCGCAGAAGGCCATCGATGCGGCGCAAAGTGGCGACTACTCGGAAGTTCGCCGACTGCACGCCGTGCTGAGCAAGCCGTTCGAGGAACAACCGGGGATGGAAAGCTACGCCGAACGGCCACCGGAGTGGGGCAAGCATCTGGAGATCAGTTGTTCGTCGTGAGGTGCCACGCGATTGAAAATCCGAGCGGGTGGCTCCAGATAAGGATTACTCGCTTCTCACTGGATATACCTCATGACTGAACCACTCCTCATCCCCTGCCCCCACTGTAACGGCCTCAACCGTATTCCCGCCGAGCGCCTGGGCGACCATCCGAAATGCGGACGCTGCAAGGCCGAGGTCCTGCTGAACAAGCCTTTCGAACTCAAGCAAGGCGATTACTCCAGCCAGATCAAGGGCGATCTGCCGCTGCTGGTGGATGTGTGGGCGGACTGGTGCGGGCCGTGCAAGTCGTTTGCGCCGGTGTTCGAGCAGGCGGCGGCTCAATTGGTGGGCAAATGCCGGCTGGCCAAGCTGGACAGCGAGGCGAACCAGCAACTGTCGGCGCAATTGGGCATTCGCTCGATTCCGAGCCTGATTCTGTTCAAGAACGGCCGGGAAGTTGCCCGCCAGAACGGAGCCTTCCCGTTACCGCAGTTGATGAGCTGGTTGCGTAGCCAAGGTATCTAAAGGCCACCCGAAAACCAAATGTGGGAGCGAGCCTGCTCGCGAAGAGGGAGTCACATCCAACGTCTCTGTTGACTGAACTCCCGCCTTCGCGAGCAGGCTCGCTCCCACAGTGTTTTCGTTTTGCCCTTGGGAATCAGGAGTTTTCCAGCAAGTTGTGCAATTCGACAAACTGCTGCGTCAGCTTGTGCCGTGGGTCGAAATGAATCAGCGGCGTATTCGCCTGGTGGGATTCGCGCATGCGCACCGAGCTGGCCAGGTACACCGGCAGTACCGGCAGCCCTTCGGCGATCAGTTCATCGAGGATTTGCTGGGGCAGGCTGGCACGGGCCTGGAACTGGTTGACGACGATGCCTTCGACTTCCAGCCCTTCGTTATGGTCTTCCTTGAGCTCCTCGATTTCCGCCAGTACGCCGTAAAGCGCCTGCCGCGAGAAACTGTCGCAATCAAAGGGAATGAGCACACGATCGGCGGCAATTAGTGCCGAAATGGCATAAAAATTCAAAGCGGGAGGTGTATCGAGATAAATCCGGTCGTAGTCCTCGCTTAGCTCCTCAAGCAATTTACGCAGTTTGTTGATCTTGTGCTTGGCCTCGAGCTTGGGCTGCAGGTCCGCCAATTCGGCGGTAGCGGTCACGACATGGAGGTTGTCGAACGGCGTTTCATAGATATCGACCTGGTTCTTCCTGGAAAAAGGCCCGGAAGACAGGGTCTGCTTGAAGAAATCGGCAATACCCATCGGGATATCGTCACCGGTGAGTCCCGTCAGGTACTGAGTGGAGTTGGCCTGGGCGTCGAGATCGACCAACAGGGTCCGATAGCCCTCGCTGGCGCTGACTGCCGCCAGATTGCAGGCAATACTGGATTTGCCCACGCCACCTTTCTGATTGAACACCACGCGCCGCATTGCAAAACCTCCGTGTATCAAAGAATGATCGAGTGTAGTGGTCCTCGGCATGGCTTCGCTAGCTCACAGACACATGGACTACCCGGTCATCGGCCTTTTCTTTGGGAAAAAGCTGATGACGCCTCGATGAGCCGGGAGCAAAGCCGACAGACGGCCCACCAAATTGTGAATGATTGCCAATCGTTCAGTTTTTGCGAACTGACCGCCGGGCAAAATGGAACCAGTATTTGCTACCGGTTCGTCGCACCGGGATAATGCGCACCACTCGGCGCCAAGCGCCACGTAGGGTGTGCCGTGCCAATGCGCCACTCACCGCGTCAGGAAGCCTGCAAGGGCGGGATTGAATGTCTGTGATCAACTTCAACATCGCCCAGTGGCGCGCTTGGGCCCCGGGGCTTGAAAGCGTGGATGACTGGCAGGACTGGTGCCGGCAACCCTCGATGTTGCCGGACAGCGATGCCGCACCCGATGTCTCGTTCCTGCCGGCCATGCAGCGTCGGCGGCTCAGCCGTCTGGCGCGGATGGCGTTCAGTGTCGGCTGGCCATTGGCCGAAGGTCGTCAGGACCTGCCATTGGTTTTTGTTTCCCGTCACGGCGAAACCCCACGCACTTTCGACATACTCAGCGATCTGGCCGTCGACCAGCCGCTGTCGCCGACCCAGTTCAGCCTGTCGGTGCATAACGCGATCATCGGCCTGTGGTCGATCATGCGCGGTGAAACCAGTGAAATGACCGCCCTGGCCGCCGCCGGCGATGGCCTTGAGTACGGCATGCTGGAGGCCGCGGCCCTGTTGGCTGAAGGCTCGCCCGCAGTATTGCTGGTAGTCACCGAAGAGCAGCCGCCCCAGGCCTATTCGACCTGGATCGACGATGTGCCCTTCCCCTATGCCGTCGGCCTGCTGATTACCCCGGGAAATGACTGGCAGCTGTCCCTGAACAGCGCCACGGATGCGTTGTCCAAAGCTCGCTGGCCTCACGCACTGAATCTGTTGTGCACGCTGCTCGGCCCGCAGACCACCTGCCAACATGCCTGGAAAAATCGTGTATGGACCTGGCAACGCAAACCGTGATTGAAAAAAACCGCGATGCCTATTACTGGCGTCTGCTGGCCACTGCCGCGAGCTTTGCCCTTTTCGGGTTGGGTGGCCTGTGCCTGCGCCTGGTGATTTTCCCGCTGCTTGCGTGCCTTCCGGGTGATGCCCGGACCCACCGGTTGCGGGCGCGACAAACCGTCAGTCGCTGCTTCTGGCTTTTCGTGCGCTTCATGGCCCGAACCGGCGTGCTGACCTATGAGATTCAAGGTGCGGACAAACTCGGGCGACCGGGCCAGATGATCGTTGCCAATCATCCATCGCTGATCGATGTGGTGTTCCTGATCGGTCTGGTCCCGCACGCCAACTGCGTGGTCAAGCAAAGCCTTTGGGATAACCCGTTCACTCGCACCCCCCTGCGTCGCACCGAGTACATCAGCAACGACGGCAACATGGACATGCTCGATGCCGCCGCCGATGCGCTCAAGCAAGGCCAGTCGCTGATCATCTTTCCCGAAGGTACTCGCACCCAGCCTGGCCAGGCACCTGCCTTTCATCGGGGTGGAGCGGCAATAGCCGTGCGTGGTGCGAAAATCCTCACCCCTGTGGTGATCAAGGTCAGCCCGACCACATTGACCAAGGCCGAGCCGTGGTATCGGATACCCAAGCGCCGCGTACACTTCAGTTTCCGCGTCGGGGCCGACATAGACCCACAAGCCTTTGCCGCGCTAGGCCCGGCCCCCCAGGCCTCGCGCAAGCTCAACGACTATTTGCATGCCTATTTCATTAAGGAGCTCGCCGAAGATGAGCGATCTGAAGACCGCTAGCCTGCTGCATGACATAAAACAGCTGATCATCGACGCCCTGGGCCTCGAAGACATCAGCCCCGACGACATCGGCGACAACCAGACGCTGTTCGGCGAAGGCCTGGGCCTGGACTCGGTGGACGCCCTGGAACTCGGCCTGGCCATCCAGAAAAAATACGGCATCAAGATCGATGCCGACGCCAAGGACACGCGCAATCACTTCAGTAACGTGGCGAGCCTTGCGGCCTTCGTCACTGCAAAACAGGCAGCTTGAGACCGGACCATGCAAACTCGTGACGACATTTTCATAACCCTGCGCGATGCCTTGGTCGAGCTGTTCGAACTGGACCCGGAACGGGTGAGCCTCGAATCCAACCTGTACCAGGATCTGGAAATCGACAGCATCGATGCGGTCGACCTGATCGACCACATCAAGCGCCAGACCGGCAAGAAAATCGCGGCCGAAGAATTCAAGTCGGTGCGTACCGTCAGCGACGTGGTCGAGGCGGTCTACCGTCTGGTTCAACCGGCCGCATGAGCCGACTGATTGGCCTCGGCCTGCTCCTGGCGGGCCTGCTATACCCTTTTGCGGTGTATTTCGGCATGGAGCATTTCGCGCCGTGGCAGTTCGGGCTCCTGCTGGGCAGCCTGTGGCTGGCCCGCGCGCTGACCGGAAAGCGACGGCCAGGCAGTTCGTGGATGGCTTGCGTGGCCATCCTGTTTTGCCTGTTGCTCGCGCTGTTCGACAGTCCTGTGCTGCTGCGCTGGTACCCGGTACTGATCAGCGGATTCATGCTGGGGCTGTTCGGGTTGAGCCTGAAATACGGCCCGCCAATGGTCGAACGCCTGGCCCGCTCGCGCGAAGCGCATTTGCCGGTCAAGGCCATCCGCTATACCCGCCAGGTGACCATCGCCTGGTGCGTGTTTTTCCTGTGCAACGGGATCTGCGCTGCAGCCCTGACACTGTGGGCGCCACTGAGCTGGTGGATGCTGTACACCGGCCTGATCTCCTACGGATTGATAGGCCTGATGTTTGCCATTGAATGGCTGATACGACAACGGGTACGAGGCCGCCCATGAACTGGATAAAACTTGAGCATCTGCTGCTCAAGGCCGAGCCGGAGCGTGCCGTGACGGCCGCACCGCAGCTCGATCATGCACAATTGTGCGAGCAAGCCCTGCGCCTGGCCGCCGGCCTGCAAAGCCGTGGAGTGCGGCGCATTGCCGTGCATCTTGAAGACGCCGCCGACCTGGCGATTGCCCTGCTGGGCGCCTGGCGCGCCGGGGTCAGCGTGCTGCTGCCTGCCGACCTGCAACCGCAGACCCGCCAGCGCTGGTCTGGTGAAGTGGATGCGTGGCTCACCGATCAGCCCGACGATGCACACTTGGGCGACTTCCAGGACTCCCCCCTTGGCGCCGCCGCCCTCGACCTTGAGCGCTGCTCGCTGAGCCTGTGCACGTCCGGTTCCAGTGGCGAACCCAAGCGCATCGAAAAAACCCTGCGCCAACTGGCCAATGAAGTTGAAGCCCTGGAACAGCTGTGGGGGGCCGACCTGGGCCCGGCTTGCATCATTGGCAGCGTCGCCACCCAGCACATCTATGGCCTGCTGTTTCGAGTGCTGTGGCCACTGTGCGCGGGGCGACCGTTCGTTCGCAGGCAGCTGGCCTTTCCGGAGGACTTGCAGCGTGCCAGCCGTGAGCACCCGGCCTACGCCTGGGTGGCCAGCCCGGCCCTGCTCAAGCGCATGGGTGACAACCTCGACTGGTCGGCGCTGAGTGCCGTGCGGCGGGTATTTTCTTCCGGGGGCGCGCTGCCGGCCGAGGCGGCACAGCGCCTGCAGCAACGCCTGCACCAATGGCCGACGGAAATTTTTGGCAGTTCGGAAACGGGCGGCATTGCCTGGCGTCAGGGTGAATCACTGTGGCAACCCTTTGCTGACGTCCAGTTGAGCCAGGACAACCAGGGGGCCTTGCTCATTGCCTCGCCCTACTTGCCTGTCGGCCATGTCGAGCACACGGCCGATGCCGCGCGAATCACAGCTGACGGCCGATTCGAACTGCTCCGGCGACTGGACAGGATCGTCAAGCTGGAAGAGAAACGGATCTCCCTGCCGATGCTTGAGCAGGCGTTGATGGCCCACGACTGGGTGGCCGAGGCGCGCCTGGGTGTGGTCCAGGAAAACCGCGCCTCGTTGGGCGCGTTGCTGGTCCTGACTGACGCGGGCCTGCATGTACTGCGCAATCAGGGTCGACGCACGCTCACCGAACAACTGCGCCAGCACTTGAGCCTGCATTGTGAGGCCCTGGCCTTGCCAAGGCGCTGGCGCCTGCTGCAACAGCTGCCGTTGAACGCCCAGGGCAAACTGCCCCAGGCCGACGTCGAAGCCCTGCTGCTGGCACCGCGCCCCAAGGCGCCGCAAGTGCTCGAACAGGTCGAGGCCAACGGTGAATGGAGCCTGCAGCTGGCCGTGCCGCCAGACCTTGCCTATTTCAGTGGGCACTTCCCAACCGCCCCGGTATTGCCCGGTGTGGTGCAGGTGGAGTGGGCCATGCACCTGGGCCTGCAATTGATGAACCTGCCGGAAAAGTTCGCCGGCATGGAAGTACTCAAGTTCCAGCAATTGATCCGTCCCGGCGATGAAGTCCAGCTGCACCTGCGCTTTGACCCGGCTCGCGGCAAACTGTATTTCGCCTACCGCAACGAAACCGCCACTTGCTCCAGTGGACGAATCTTGCTGGAGGCGGCGCATGCATAACCCCTGCGCCGTCGTTCCGGTCTACAACCACGAAACCGCGATCACCACGGTGGTCGATGCGCTGCTCGCCAACCAGCTGCCGTGCATTCTGGTGGACGATGCCAGCAGCCCGGCCTGTGCCAGGGTGCTCGATCAACTGGCGCTGCGCGACAACGTGCATCTGATCCGCCTCGCCGCCAACCAGGGCAAGGGCGGTGCAGTGATGACCGGCTTTCGCGAAGCATCGCGCCTGGGTTTCAGTCATGCCTTGCAGGTAGACGCCGACGGCCAGCACGACTTGCAGGACATTCCACGTTTTGTCGAATGCTCGCGTGCCCATCCTGAAGCCGTGATCTGTGGCTACCCGCTCTACGATGACAGCGTGCCGAAGGGTCGTTTGTATGCACGCTATCTGACCCACGTCATGGTCTGGATCAATACCCTGTCGCTGCAAATTCGCGATTCCATGTGCGGCTATCGCCTCTATCCCCTGCCTGCGGTGCTGGCGCTGATCGAATCGGCGAAGATCGGCAAGCGCATGGACTTCGACTCGGACATCCTGGTCCGCCTGGCCTGGCGCGGGCAGCCGATGCAATGGCTGCAAACCAGGGTTCATTACCCGCTGGACGGTGTTTCGCATTTCCGCATGTTCCACGACAACGTGCTGATTTCGAGCATGCACACCCGATTGTTCTTCGGCATGCTGTTGCGCTCGCCGGTGCTCCTGTGGCGACGGTGGCGGTCATGAACACCCACAAGCAACACTGGGCCGACCGCGAGGAGCGCGGCAGCTTCTGGCTGATGAAATTCACCGCCGTCGCCGCCAGACTGCTGGGTCGTCGACTGCTGAGCCCGCTGCTGTATGGCATCGTCCTGTACTTTTTCCTGTTCGGCCGCAGCGCCCGCCTCAGTGCCTGGCAGTACCAGCAACGACTCGCCGACTGGAGCGGTCGCGACGAACTTCGCCCGAGCCATTGGCGAGTGTTCGGCCAGTTCATGGCCTTCGCCGACTCCCTGCTCGACAAGCTCGACGTATGGAACGGCAAGCTGAGCATCGAACAGATCGAAATCATCGACCCGGCGCTGCTGCGCAAACAGTTACGCGGCACTCGCGGGCAAATGCTGGTGGGCGCCCACCTGGGCAACCTCGAAGTCTGCCGCGCATTGGCGGAAATCGGCGAGAAAGTCACCATGAACGTGTTGGTGCACACCAAGCACGCCGAGCGCTTCAACCGCTTGCTGGGTGAAGCCGGTGCGACCAATCTGCGTCTGATCCAGGTCAGTGAACTGGACCCGGTGATCATGCTGCAACTGCACGAACGCCTGGAGCGCGGCGAATGGCTGGCCATTGCTGGCGACCGCGTTCCGCTGCACGGCGGGCGTAGCGTGACGGTGGACTTCCTCGGTCACCCGGCAAAATTCCCGCAAGGGCCGTGGCTTTTGGCCGGACTGCTGAAATGCCCGGTCAACCTGCTGTTGTGCCTGAAGAAACCCGATGGCAACTATCGACTGACCCTCGAACCTTTTGCTGAAGCGATCACCTGGAAACGCAACGACCGCGAACAGGTCATTCATCAGTGGGCCTCCCGCTATGCCGAACGCCTGAGTCACTATTGCCTCGAAGCGCCTCAACAATGGTTCAACTTTTACCCTTTCTGGAAGACCGATGACGACGCCAACGCTTGAGCCTGTAATCTTCGGCGAACGCCCTTTGCGCATCGACGATGTGCTGGCCCTGGCCAACCGCCAGGCGCCGACGCAGTTGCAGGGCGACCCGCCGTTCCGCCAACGCATCGCCAAGGGCGCGCAGTTCCTCGATTCCCTGCTGGACAAGGAAGGCGTGATCTACGGCGTGACCACCGGCTACGGCGACTCCTGCGTGGTGGCGGTGCCGCTGCATCATGTCGAGGCATTGCCGCGTCATCTGTACACGTTCCACGGCTGCGGCCTGGGCAAGCTACTGGACGCGCAGGCCACCCGCGCGGTATTGGCGGCACGCTTGCAGTCGCTCTGCCAGGGCGTGTCGGGGGTTCGCGTGGAGTTGCTGGAACGCCTGCAAGCGTTTCTTGAACACGACATCCTGCCGCTGATTCCGGAAGAAGGTTCGGTGGGCGCCAGTGGTGATCTGACGCCGCTGTCGTATGTCGCTGCCACGCTGTCCGGCGAGCGTGAAGTGATGTATCGCGGCGAACGCCGGCAAGCTGCCGACGTGCACCGAGAACTCGGCTGGCAGCCGCTGGTGCTGCGGCCCAAGGAAGCCCTGGCACTGATGAACGGCACTGCCGTGATGACCGGGCTGGCCTGCCTGGCCTACGCCCGCGCCGATTACCTGCTGCAACTGGCCACACGCATCACCGCGCTGAACGTGGTGGCGCTGCAAGGCAACCCGGAGCATTTCGACGAGCGCCTGTTCGCCGCCAAACCGCACCCGGGACAGATGCAAGTCGCCGCGTGGCTGCGCAAGGACCTGGCCATCGACGCGCCGACCGCGCCGCTGCATCGGCTGCAGGATCGCTACTCGCTGCGTTGCGCGCCGCATGTCCTCGGCGTGCTGGCCGACAGCCTGAACTGGCTGCGCTCGTTCATTGAAATCGAACTCAACAGTGCCAATGACAACCCGATCATCGATGCCGAGGCCGAGCGCGTGCTGCACGGCGGGCACTTTTACGGTGGGCACATCGCGTTCGCCATGGACAGCCTGAAAAACCTCGTGGCCAACGTCGCCGACCTGCTCGATCGACAACTCGCCCTGTTGGTGGACGAACGCTACAACCACGGCTTGCCAAGCAACCTGTCCGGTGCCACGGCCGACCGCGCCATGCTCAACCATGGCTTCAAGGCCGTGCAGATCGGCACCAGCGCCTGGACCGCCGAAGCGCTGAAAAACACCATGCCTGCCAGCGTTTTCTCGCGTTCCACCGAATGCCACAACCAGGACAAGGTGAGCATGGGCACCATCGCGGCCCGCGATGCGATCCGCGTGCTGGAGTTGACCGAGCAGGTCGCCGCCGCCACCTTGCTGGCGGCCAACCAGGGCGTCTGGCTGCGCGCCCAGGCCGAAGACGCGCGGCCGCTGCCGCCCGCGTTGGCCGCCATGCACGAAGCCTTGGCCGAGGATTTTCCGCCGGTCATCGAAGACCGCGCGCTGGAAGGTGAGTTGCGCCTGTGCCTGCAACGAATCGCCACACAACACTGGAGGCTGCATGCGTAGCAAGGGAGTGCTTCACACCGATACACAAATCGTCGTGCCGTTCTTCGACGTCGACCAGATGAACGTCGTCTGGCACGGCCATTACGTCAAATACCTGGAAATCGCCCGTTGCGCCTTGCTGGACAGGATCGGCCACAACTACACGGCGATGTCCGAGTCGGGCTATGCGTGGCCGGTGATCGACCTGCAATTGCGCTATGTACGCGGCGCGGCGTTCGGCCAGAAACTCAACGTGCGCGCCAATCTGGTGGAATGGGAGAACCGGTTGAAGATCAACTACCTGATCAGTGACCTGGACACCGGCGAACGCCTGACCCGCGCCGTGTCCGTTCAGGTCGCCGTCGACATGAGCAATCGCGAAATGCAGTTGGCCTCGCCGAAGGTGTTCACCGACGCCGTGGAGAGGGTCCTGCCATGATTTTCTGCTTGCGCCGTTCCTCTGTAGCAGCAGGCTTGCCCGCGACGGCCGTTAACGGTGACGCTGGGCACCTGACACCCCGCGGCGCTCTCAGGTTTTTTGCGAGCAAGCTCGCTCCTACAGTGTTCTGCGTGTTACTCGGCATTCCAGGGCTGGCCAATGCGTTCGACCTGCAACAGCTCAGCGAGCAGTTGGCCAGGCCCGATGTCATCCACGGCAATTTTATCCAGGAAAAACGCCTGCGGGCCCTGCCCCAGCCACTGACCAGCAAGGGCACCTTCGTCCTGGCGAAGAATCACGGCTTGTTGTGGCTGCTGAAAACGCCATTGCAACAGGACTACCGCATCACCTCCGCAGGCATTGCCCGGCGTGATGCCAGTGGCTGGCAGATGTTGCCCGCCAAGAGTGCCGGTGCCGAGCAGAACCGCTTGTTCCTGGCTGTCCTGCAAGGCGACAGCAGTGGACTGCAACGGGACTTCGAGCTGTCGCTCGGTGGCGATGCACAGAACTGGACACTGACGTTGATGCCGCGCTCGATGCTGCTCAAGCAGGTATTCAACCAGATCAACATCACCGGCGGCGAACTGGTCCAGAGCATCGAGTTGCTGGAAACCCAGGGCGATAGCACGCTGTTGCGCATGCAGGACAGCACCAGCGCGCAACCGTTGAGCGACACGGAGCAGCATGACTTTGCCGAGTGAACGCAGGCTGCCGTGGCTGTTCCTGATCCTGCTGCTGGCAGTGCTGGCGCTCGCCGGCTGGCAATGGCGCGACGGCGCCCCGCTGTCGGCCAACCTGATGGAACTGGTGCCCGGCACCGCACCGGATGCGCTGGAACTGCGCGCCGAGCAACGCATGCAGGAACCATTGAACCGCGAAATGCTGGTGCTGGTCGGCCACGGCGATCGCCAAAAAGCCATTGCCATGGCGCAAACACTGGGGGATCAGTGGCAGGCCAGCGGCCTGTTCGAAAAGGTCCAATGGAACCTGCAGGCCGACTTGCCGGCGTTACGCACGCAACTGCTGCAAGGCCGATTGGCCATGCTCGCGGCAGACGATCGCGAGCAACTGATCGAGCACCCCGATGCCTTTATCCAGCAACGGGTGCAGGCGCTGTTTGACCCCTTCACCGGCTTCAGCCTGGTGCCCAGCCAGGATGACTGGCTGGGCCTGACCGGACGCATCCAGAACAGCCAGCCACAGCACGGTGCCGTGCAACTGGACATTGGCAGTGGCGCCTTGATCGCCGAGGCCGATGGCAAGCACTGGGTGCTGCTGCGGGCGCGGGCCACCGGCAACGCCTTCGACATGAACCTGCCGCTGCAAGTGGCCGACCTGCTCCAGTACAGTCGCGAGGAGGCCGCCAGGGCCGACGTGCAACTGCTCGCCGCGAGTGGCTTGTTGTACGCGGCCAACGGCCAGCGCCAGGCGTCCCGGGAAATGACCTGGGTCGGTGGCGGTGCCACTGTCGGCATCCTGTTGTTGCTATTGCTGGCCTTTCGCCGCTGGCGTGTCCTGCTGGCATTTGTTCCGGTGCTGGTGGGCATGCTGTTTGGCGCGGTAGCCTGCGTGGCACTGTTCGGCCACATGCATGTGATGACGCTGGTACTGGGTTCGAGCCTGATCGGCGTGGCCGTCGATTACCCGCTGCATTACCTGTCCAAGAGCTGGAGCCTGAAACCCTGGCATAGCTGGCCGGCGTTGCGCCTGACCTTGCCGGGGCTGACCCTGAGCCTGGTCACCAGCGCCATCGGCTACCTGGCCCTGGCCTGGACACCCTTCCCGGCCTTGACCCAGATTGCCGTGTTCTCGGCAGCGGGCCTGCTGGGTGCCTATTTGTCCGCGGTGTGCCTGCTACCGGCGCTGCTCAAGGGTGCCGAACTGCGTCCGGCGCAATGGCCGCTACGCCTTTGCGAATATCTACTGCTGTGCCGCGAAGCGTTGCTTCGGCATTTGAGCACGCCGGTATTGCTGGCGCTGCTGATCGCTTTTTGTGTCGGCGGCCTGGTGCAACTCCAGACCCGTAACGACATCCGCCAGTGGGTGGGTGCGCCGCAGCAGTTGACCGACGAAGCGCAGACCATTGCGCGAATCACGGGTTATCAACCCACCAGCCAGTTCTTCCTGGTGCAGGCCGCCGACCAGCAGCAATTGCTCGAACGCCATAGCGCCCTGAGTGAACGCCTGGATCAGCTGGTTGGCCTGGAGAAACTCCAGGGTTACCTGTCGCTCAATCAACTGGTCAGCCCGCCCAGCGAACAGCGCAAGGTTCGCGAGGCATTGAGCAAACTGCCATCGTACTGGCAACCGTTGCTCGATGTCGGCGTACCGGCGCAGGCGTTGCAGGCGGAGTTGAGCCAATTGCAGGCACTGCCCGTCGAAGACATCGACAGCGCGCTGGCCGGCCCATTGGCCGAGCCCTATCGCCTGTTATGGCTGGGACCGACCGCCGACGGCGTGGCAGCGATGGTCAGCTTGCAGGGCCTGAACAATCCTGCCCTGTTACGGGTACAGGCTGAGGATTTGCCTGGCGTGAAGCTGGTGGATCGGCTGGGCGAGCTGAACAGCGTGTTCGCCGCCACCCAGATCAGCGCCGCCGAACTGAAACTCGCCTCCTGCGTGCTGATCGTACTGGTGCTGATCCTGCCGTTCGGGCTTGGCGGCGCGCTGCGCATCGTCTCCCTGCCGTTGCTGGCGGCCTTGTGCAGCCTGGCCAGCCTTGGCTGGTTGGGGCAGCCGCTGACCCTGTTCAGCCTGTTCGGACTGCTGCTGGTGACGGCGATCAGCGTCGATTACGCCATCCTCATGCGCGAACAGGTCGGCGGCGCCGCCGTGAGCCTGCTGGGCACCTTGCTGGCCGCATTGACCACCTGGCTGTCGTTCGGCCTGCTGGCGGTATCGAGCACACCCGCGGTGAGCAATTTCGGCCTGTCGGTGAGCCTGGGCCTGATCTTCAGCTTCCTGCTCGCGCCCTGGGCCGGTCGCCAGGTTCACGCCGCCAGCCTCACGGAGCCAACCGCATGATGATCGGGCTGTTCTGGGCGATGGCCCTGGTACTGTTCGCCGTGGCGACCCGGGTCGGGCGCCATTTCGGCCTGATTCCCATTGTCAGCCAGTTGCTGCTGGCGACCCTCGGCTTGCCGTTGCTGATGTACTTCTGGATCGAACCGCAATGGCAACTGAGCGGCGCGGCGCTGGTGTCACCAGGCTGGTTGAAGAACCTCTACAGCCTGAGTTTCGCACTGCTGCTGGGGTATATCCTCAGCGATGTGATCGACCTGCAACTGGACCGCCAGAGCCTGAAAATCGCCCTGCCGAGTTTCTCCATCCCGTTCGCCTGCGGCCTGGCCACGGCCATCTGGCTGTTGCCGCCGCAACCCTGGATAAGCTCGCTGGCGGTCGGCCTGCTGTTCGCGATCACCGCGATCCCGGTGTTGTACCTGTACCTGCGGCACATCAATTACCCGCACAGCGCCACCCGGCGACTGGTGCAGACCGCGATCATCATCGACCTGGCCTGCTGGACCCTGTTCGCCCTGGGCCAAGGCAGCCTGCACCTGAGCAGCCTGTTGCTACCCTTGGCCGGCGCGTGCCTGCCCGTGCTGCTGCGGTTGTTGGGCCTACGGCAAACCTGGCTGTACAGCCTGGGTTTTTTCGCGTTGCTGGTGGTGGCCGAACACTACAAGCTCAATGCGCTGATTTTCGGCATCGGTTACGTACTGATCATGGCGGCGCTCAAGGCACCGCTGGTGCTGCCGTTGCCGGCAATATGGATGAACCGCTTGCAGACGTACATCGCCATTCCATTGATACTCACGTTCGGTATCGTGCAGATCAACGTGCACAGCGCGATGGACAGCCTCGGCTGGATGCAATTGGCGGCCCTGCTGCTGTTGCCGATTGCCAGCAAGCTGCTGGGCAACTGGCTCGGCCTTGGCTGGGCCGGCGCTTCGTTCCAGGGCGCCAGCCGCTGGCGGGAAAGTGTGCTGCTGAACATTCGCGGCCTGAGCGAGATCGTCTTCCTCAATCTGCTGCTGCAACAACAGCTCATCAGCCCGGCGCTGTACTTTGCGTTGATGCTGATGGGCCTGATCGCGACCCTGCTGCCGGCACTGGCCGGCATGCACCGGATCCCTTTGATAGCTGCCGCCCAGGCAAGGAGCCCCCATGCCAACCGTTGAAATGCAACGTCGTCAGATCGTGGTCATCGGCGCGGGTCCCTCAGGGGCCATCGCCGCCGCGCTGCTCAAGCGCAAGGGGCATGACGTGCTGGTGATCGAGCGCCAGCATTTCCCGCGGTTTTCCATCGGCGAGAGCCTGTTATCCCACTGCCTGGATTTCGTCGAAGAAGCGGGCATGCTCGACGCCGTCAATGCGGCGGGTTTCCAGCTGAAAACCGGGGCCGCGTTTGCCTGGGGCGAGCGCTACAGCACCTTCGATTTCGGCGACACATTCACGCAAGGCAAGCCAACGACTTTCCAGGTGCAGCGCGCCGATTTCGACAAACTGCTGGCTGATCAGGCCGCGCTGCAAGGCGTGGAAATCCGCTATGGCGAAACCATCGTCAGCGTCGATATCGAGCAGGCCAACCCGCTGCTCGGCGTTCGCCGCGAAGACGGCAGCGAGTACCGCATCGAAGCTGACTTCATGCTCGACGCCAGTGGTTACGGCCGCGTCCTCCCGCGCTTGCTCGACCTTGAAGCACCGTCGAATTTCCCGGTACGCCAGGCGGTGTTCACCCATGTCGAAGACCATATCGACCACCCGAACTTCGACCGTACCAAGATCCTCATCACCACCCATCCCACCCAGCGTGACGTCTGGTTCTGGACCATTCCGTTCAGCAATGGCCGCTGCTCGGTCGGTGTGGTCGCAGCAGCCGAACACTTCGAAGGCCGCAGTGATAATCTTGATGAATGCCTGCGTGGTTTCATCGCCGAGACCCCCAGCCTGGCCGGGGTACTGGAAAAAGCCGTATGGGATACGCCGGCCCGCTCCATCGGCGGTTATTCGGCCAACGTCAAAACCCTGCACGGACGAGGTTTCGCCTTGCTGGGCAATGCCGCGGAATTTCTCGACCCGGTGTTTTCCTCCGGCGTGACCATCGCCATGCGCTCGGCGAGCATGGCCGCAGGCGTCCTGCACCGCCAGCTGCAAGGCGAGTCCGTGGACTGGCAGCGTGAATTTGCCGAACCGCTCAAGCGCGGGGTCGATACATTCCGCTGCTACGTCGAGGGCTGGTACGCCGGGACTTTCCAGGACGTGATCTATTACCCGGATGGCGCTGCGGAAATCCGCCGCATGATCAGCTCGATCCTCGCCGGGTATGCCTGGGACGAGCGCAATCCGTTCGTCGCCGAACCGAAACGTCGACTGCGAATGTTGTCAGAACTCTGTGCAAGGGATGCGACATGAGCGACTTGGACAACGTGGTTTGCCAACCCGTTGAAGGGTGTGCCTGATGATGCGATGCCTGCTGCTCGGTTGCATCCTGCTTTTGAGTGCCTGCGCCAGCCAGGCGCCACTGCCCGAGCAGACCCCGAGTATGGCGTTGCCGCTGCAATTGCACATCCAGCGCTTGCAGGCTGATCAGCGCCTGGACTGGGTGTTGGTCATCCAGCGTGAAGGCCCTGCCATCCGCTGGTCGATGATGGACTTGCTGGGTATTCCGCAGGCACGCCAGAAACTGATCGATGGCCATTGGCACGCCGATGGCCTGTTGCCGCCGAACCCGGAAGCCCGGGAGCTGTTCGCCGCGCTGCTGTTTGCGCTGACCCCCAGGGATGAACTGTCTGGCAACTATCCGGGCGCATGGCAACACGGGGCACAACGCTCGCTGCCAGAGCGCTGGGATGTCCGTTACTCACAACCATTGAGCTTCGAATTGAACCTGCCCAAAGGCCCGAAATATCAAATCACGCCCCTGAGCGGTGACACGCCATGACGGTCTACCTCAATGCCTTGGGGGTCGTCTGTGCCCTCGGTCGCGACAAGGAGGAAGTCGCCCGCAACCTGTTTGCCGGCGATTGCTCCGGCATGCGTAGCGAGACCGGCTGGGTGGCAGAGCGATCATTGCCGGTGGGTGCGGTCACGGGTGAACTCGTGCCGATTCCCGTCGAACTGACCTGCCAACGCAGCCGCAACAATCAACTGCTGATGGAGGCCGCGCTGCAGATTCGCCCCGACATCGATCAGGCCATCCGGCGCTATGGCCGCGACCGTATCGGGATCGTGCTGGGCACCAGCACTTCGGGCATCGATGAAGCCAGCCAGGGCCTGGCCCTCTACGTGCGCGAACAGCAGTTCCCGGCCGACTACGACTACCAGCAACAGGAACTCGGCGCGCCGGCGAACTTTCTCGCCGACTGGCTGCAATTGAGCGGCCCGGCCTACGTGATCTCCACCGCCTGCACCTCCAGCGCCCGCGCTTTGATGAGTGCCCAGCGCCTGCTCGACCTGGGGATATGCGACGTGGTGCTGTGCGGTGGTGTCGACACACTGTGCAAGCTGACCCTCAACGGCTTCTCGGCACTCGAAGCGGTGTCCGGACAACGTTGCAATCCGTTTTCGGTTAACCGCAATGGCATCAATATCGGCGAAGCGGCCGTGCTGTTCCTGATGAGCAAACAGCCTGGCGACAGCCAGCCGATTGCCCTGCTGGGCAGTGGCGCCAGTTCCGATGCGCACCACATTTCCGCCCCGGAACCCTCCGGCCGTGGCGCCCAACAGGCGATGCGCAAGGCCTTGAGCCGAGCCGGACTGCAACCCGGGCAGATCGCCTACCTGAACCTGCATGGCACCGCCACCCAACACAATGACGCCATGGAAAGCCACGCGGTAGCCGCGTTGTTCCCGGCCGGTGTGCCCTGTTCTTCGACCAAGCCCATGACCGGTCATACCCTTGGCGCGGCCGGGGCGCTGGAGGCTGCGTTCTGCTGGTTGAGCCTGAGCAGCGACAACCACGAGCACCGCCTGGCGCCGCACGTTTGGGACGGCCAGCCCGACCCGCAACTGCCGGCCCTGAAATGGGTGACTCCCGCCGATCGCCTGGCGTCCACTGGACCTCGCTACCTGATGAGCAATTCCTTCGCCTTCGGTGGCAACAACGTCAGCCTGATTATCGGAGACGCCCCATGATTGACTGGCCGCTCGCCGAACTGTTGCCCCATGCTGGCGACATGATCCTCATCGAGCAGATCCTGGCATTCGATGAAGAACAGATTCATACCCGCCTCAGCGTCAAGCCCGACGGCCTGTTCAACCTCCCCGACGGCAGCCTGCCCGCCTGGGTCGGTATTGAACTGATGGCCCAGAGCGTCGCGGCCTTCGCCGGCTGCCATGCGCGCCAGCGCGGCGATGCCGTGGAACTGGGCTTTTTGCTCGGTTCTCGCAAGTTCGAATGCAACGTCGATCGTTTCCCGGCCGGCACCGAGCTGACCCTGCACGGCATGCGCTCCCTGGAAGACGACAACGGCATGGGCGTGTTCGAGTGCCACATCACCGCACCCGGTATTCACGCCAGCGCCCGACTGAACGTGTATCGCCCGCCTCAAGCGGCCCAATATCTTCATGAATCCGAAGGAGTCCAGTCATGACTGAATCCGTACTGGTCACCGGTTCCAGCCGTGGCATCGGCCGCGCCATCGCCTTGCGCCTGGCCCGGGCCGGGCATGACATCGTGCTGCATTGCCGCAGTGGCCTGGCGGATGCCCAAGCCGTACAAGGTGAAATCGAGGCACTGGGTCGCACTGCGCGCGTCCTGCAATTCGACGTGTCGGACCGCGCCGGTTGCAAAGCCATTCTCGAGGCGGACGTCGAAACCCATGGCGCCTATTACGGCGTGGTGCTAAACGCCGGCCTGACGCGTGATGGTGCTTTTCCGGCGCTGAGCGAGGATGATTGGGATGTGGTGATGCGCACCAACCTCGACGGTTTCTACAACGTGCTGCACCCGGTGATGATGCCGATGATCCGTCGTCGCGCCGCCGGGCGAATTGTCTGCATCACCTCGGTGTCCGGCTTGATCGGCAATCGCGGCCAGGTCAACTACAGCGCCTCCAAGGCCGGCTTGATCGGCGCGGCAAAGGCGTTGGCGATCGAGTTGGGCAAGCGCAAGATCACCGTCAACTGTGTCGCGCCCGGCCTTATCGACACAGCCATGCTCGATGAAAACGTGCCGGTGGACGAATTGATGAAAATGATCCCCGCTGGGCGCATGGGCACCCCTGAAGAGGTGGCCGGCGCGGTGAACTTTTTGATGTCGGCGGAAGCCTCGTACATCACCCGGCAGGTTCTGGCCGTCAACGGAGGCCTGTGCTGATGAAGCGCGTCGTCGTCACCGGCATGGCCGGCATCACCTCCCTGGGCAGCGACTGGGAAACCATCGCCGGCCATTTCGCGGCCAACCGCAGTGGCATTCGTCGAATGGATGAATGGGACCGCTTCACCGAACTCAATACGCGCCTGGCCGGCCCCATCGATGACTTCAAGGTGCCGAGCCACTGGACGCGCAAACAACTGCGCAGCATGGGTCGCGTTTCACGGCTGGCCGTCGGCGCGGCGGAACAGGCACTGGCCGACGCCGGATTGCTCGGTGACGAATCGATCAAGGACGGACGCATGGGCGTCGCCTGCGGTTCCTCCACCGGCAGCACCGACGAAATCAAGGCGTTCGGCAACATGCTGCTCAATTCGGTGGCCGAAGGCCTGAACGCCAACTCCTACGTGCGCATGATGCCGCACACCACGGCCGCCAACATCAGCATCTTCTTCGGTCTTACCGGCCGCCTGATCCCCACCTCCAGCGCTTGCACCAGCGGCAGCCAAGGGATCGGCTATGCCTATGAGGCCATCAAGTTCGGCCGCCTGCCGCTGATGCTCGCTGGCGGCGCCGAAGAACTGTGCCCGACCGAAGCCATGGTCTTCGACGCGCTCTACGCCACCAGCCTGAAAAACAGCGCCCCGCACACCACCCCACGCCCCTACGACAAAGGCCGCGACGGCCTGGTGATCGGAGAAGGCGGCGGCATGCTGGTGCTCGAAGAACTGGAGCACGCCCTGGCCCGGGGTGCCCGCATCCATGCCGAACTCGTCGGTTTCGGCAGCAATGCCGACGGGCAGCACACCACCCGCCCTGAGCAAGTCACCATGCGCCGCGCCATGGAGTTGGCCCTGGAAGACGCAGGCTTGAGTCCGGCCGACATCGGCTACGTCAACGGTCATGGCACGGCGACTGAACAGGGCGACATCGCCGAAACCCTCGCGACCAGCAGCCTGTTCGGCGAACACATGCCAATCAGCTCGCAAAAAAGTTTCCTCGGCCACACCCTGGGCGCCTGTGGCGCGCTGGAGTCCTGGTTCAGCATCGAAATGATGAACCGCGACCTGTACGCCCACACCCTGAACCTGGATGAAGTCGACCCGCACTGCGGCAAGCTGGACTATCTGCGTGGCGAGTTCCGGCAGATGAGCAACCAGTATGTGATGAACAACAATTTTGCGTTTGGCGGGGTGAATACTTCGTTGATTTTCAAGCGCTGGGCGTAGGGCCAGAAACGACAAAGGGCGCCTTTCGGCGCCCCTTCACAGACAGGTCGGCTTGTCATCGCCCTTTACCTGCCTGGCTCTGCGATGGCTGGTTGCCCAGGATCCTCAGAGTCTCGCAAGCCCCTTTCGGGAACACCCGAACAACATGATCAAGGTGGATCGAGGTTATCCAGGACCCGATTCACCGCCAGTTCCCCCAGCATGATCGATTGCTGAATCCCCAGCAGTGTGTGGCTCTGCGTGGCGTTCAGGCTCCTCGCGAAATCGCTCGCCATGACATTGGCTGATGCCAGTGAAACGCAGGCGTATTCCAGAAGGGTGTGGTTGTCGATTTCGGGGGCGATGAGGAAGATATGGCTGGCTTGGTGTGGAATATCTGGGTCGGTATCCGGTGGGTTTGAGCTATTGGTCATGATTCAGCGTCCTGACAGTGGGGGCCACACCGAATCGCTACTGATCAAAAGGGTGGCAGCTGTACGCAGGTTAGTAGACCGGGTTACACGAACCGGCGCGCCCAAAGGCGCCCTGCGCACAGCTACCGTCAAGGGCAGGTATTGGCATACCTGCCTATCGGGAGCGCCAATGCGCTTCGTATAACAACGGGCTACTAAACCCGATCACTGACAATCAGTGACCCGGTTCAAGCTACCGATGGCCCTCAAAGCGCACAAGCCGGCGGATTCTGGAGTAGTTGTAGGCAACGCCGCAAGGCGCTGTAGCCCCTTCGGGATAGTTCAGAAATGTCCCACGAGCAGCGGCGAAAAATCTGAGCCTGTAGGAGCGAGCTTGCTCGCGATGAACCAAAGAACACTGTGTGCACCCAGAAACCCCACGTCATCGTTAACGACCATCGCGGGCAGGCTCGCTCCTACAGCGGTTCAACCTTGCGTGTGAGCAGTTCCACAAACGCCCGCGCCATCGGCGACTTCTGGTCCTTGCGCTGCACCAGCCATACCGCCGACACCGCCGCTGGATCGAGCAGCGGTCGATAAACCACGCCATCAATGCGCATTCGCTGGTAAGACGCCGGCAGCACCGACACACCCAGCCCCGCAGCCACCAGGCCAATGATGGTCATCGCCTCGCCAGCCTCCTGGGCAAAGTGCGGGCTGAAGCCGGCGTCACGGGCCAAACTGAGCAGTTGCGCGTACAGGCCACTGCCGTAGCTGCGCGGAAAAAAAACGAACGGCTCGAGGGCCAGCGCTGACAGAAACAAGCCTTCTTCACTGCCATTGGCCAAAGGATGCTTGGCGCTGAGAACGGCGACCAGCGGCTCGCGCATCAGCTCGACCACACTGAGCGAATCGGGCAGCCCAAGCGGGCGCATGATGCCGACTTCAATCGACTCATCCACCAGCGCATCGGCCACCTGGGTGCTGCTCATTTCCCGCAGGTTCAGGTGCACTGCCGGAAAACGCTGGCGAAAAGAGAAAATCGCCTGGGGAATCGTTGAGTTGAACGGTGCCGACGAGGTGAAGCCGATTTTCAGTTCGCCCAGCTCGCCCAGCTGTGCCCGCCGCGCAACATCCGCCGCCTTGTCGACCTGCGCCAGCACCAGCCGCGCCTCTTCCAGGAACAGTCGACCGGCCTCGCTCAGCTCGACCCGACGATTGGTACGCTCGAACAAACGCGCGCCGAGCTCCTGCTCCAGCGCCTGGATCTGCTGGCTCAGCGGCGGCTGCGAGATGCCCAGCACCTGTGCGGCGCGGCCGAAGTGCAGTTCTTCGGCGACGGCGATGAAGTAGCGCAGATGACGAAATTCCATGAACACCCCATTAGGTCGTTAAAGCTATCAAACAGGTCGAACAATATATTGGATTGAATCATTAGCCAGCTATATGCTTTTTTCATTGCCTGACCGGCTGCGCTCCTCCGAGGTCCAACGTGAAAACTGCTGTCGCTCCACTCGCTCATGAAATTCCACCCGCCGCCCAAGGCGAAGTCGCCGCCGAGCTCGCGCAGATCTACATCGAAAAAGGCACCCCGGCATTCATGCGCACCGTGCTGGCGCTGTTCTGCGGTGGCTTCGCTACCTTCGCCCTGCTCTACTGCGTGCAACCGATGATGCCGTTGTTGTCCCACGAATACTCCATCAACGCGGCGCAGAGCAGCCTGATCCTGTCGGTGGCCACGGGCATGCTTGCCATCGGCCTGCTGATCACCGGCCCGATCTCCGACCGCGTCGGGCGTAAACAGGTGATGGTGGCGGCGTTGTTCGCCGCCGCACTGTGCACCATGGCCAGTGCGATGATGCCGAGCTGGCATGGTGTCCTGGCGATGCGTGCACTGATCGGCTTGTCATTGAGCGGCCTGGCAGCGGTTGCGATGACCTATTTGAGCGAAGAGATTCACCCGCAGCACATCGGCCTCGCGATGGGTTTGTACATTGGCGGCAACGCCATCGGCGGGATGAGCGGGCGTCTTATTACCGGCGTATTGATCGACTTCGTCAGCTGGCACACGGCAATGCTGGTGATCGGCGGCCTGGCGCTGATTGCGGCAGCGCTGTTCTGGAAAATTCTTCCCGAGTCGCGCAACTTCAGCCCCCGCTCGCTGCACCCGCGTAGCCTGGTTGACGGTTTCACCATGCACTTTCGCGACGCCGGCCTGCCGCTGCTGTTCCTCGAAGCCTTCGTGCTGATGGGTGCGTTCGTCACCTTGTTCAACTACATCGGCTACCGCCTGCTGGCCGAGCCGTATCACATGGAACAGGCCTTCGTCGGACTGCTCTCGGTGGTGTACCTCTCGGGTATCTACAGCTCGGCGAAGATCGGCTCGCTGGCCGACAAGATAGGCCGCCGCAAAGTGCTCTGGAGTACGATCGCGCTGATGATCTGCGGCCTCGCCCTGACCATGTTTACGCCATTGCCGCTGGTCATCTTCGGCATGCTGGTCTTCACGTTCGGCTTTTTCGGTGCCCACTCGGTCGCCAGCAGCTGGATCGGCCGCCGTGCCACCAAGGCCAAGGGCCAGGCATCGTCCTTGTACCTGTTCTGCTACTACGCCGGGGGGAGCATCGCTGGTACGGCGGGCGGCGTGTTCTGGCACTTGGGCGGCTGGAACGGCATCGGCTTGTTCATCGGCGCCTTGCTGATCGTGGCATTACTGGCCGCCTTGAAGCTGGCGAAGTTGCCGCCCCTGCCGGGCGCCGGCGCGACTATCTGAGCACCACCCGCGCCTCCAGCACCGCGTTGCGCTTTTCCAGGGTCAAGGATTGCAGCACGGTGCCATTGCGTTCGATGCGGTCCAGCCAGGCCAGCAATACCTTGGCGTCGCCGCTGAGACTGAGGCGCAACTGATCGCCGTCGGTATTGACCTGATGCAGTTCCAGCCCCGCCTCGGTGGCGCTTTCGCTGACGTGCAGCGACAGCGGCTGGGCGACTGCTTTGCGCGCGCTGCGCGGACGCGCCAGTTGCAGTTGTGCGGCCAGTGCCAGTTGCTGATGATGTTGCCGCTCGGCAGTCGCAAGTCGCTGCTGGGTCGGTTGCCAGACCAGGCTGAATGCCGCGACGCCCAAGGCAAACGCACCCAACATCAGCAACAACCATCGCTCGCGCAGCGACAGACGTTGCCAGCGCGGCACCCTCTCCGGCCATGTAATCAATCCGCTCAGTTTCATGTGCCTTGCTCCAGGGTCAGGGTCGCCTGCACCCGATCGCCTTCCTTGCTCGCGCTGTCGAGTCGCACCGGCAGGCCTTGCTGTCGGCCACGTTCACGCAATAACTCCAGCTCGGTAAAGCTATTGGCCGTCAGCCGGACTTTCCAGCCGTCGCCTTCGCGAAACTCAATACGCTGGACATCGGCGTTGCTGGCACCGATGACTTGCTCGACGAGTTTGACCAGCCCGGCGATCTGGCCGTCCTGGGGGGCCGCATTCGGGCTTTGCAAGGCATTGAGCTGTAACGCCAGGTCAACGATGCGGGTCTGGTCCGGGTAAAGCGTCTTGAATTGCTGTTCGTTGCGGCTGTAGAGCTGGTGGCTCTGGCTTTCGAGAAATCCGATACGTGCCTGGCTGGCGCCCCAGTCGAGCAGCAACAGCGCCAGCACGACCAGCCCGCCGAGCCGCCAGGGCAGGCGCTTGCGGGGTGCCGCGAAATCACCGTGCAACAGATTGATCGCCTGGCCATTTACCGAGGTCAGCCATTGATCGATATCTGTGCAGTCCTGACGCTCGTCGCGCCACTGCACGTCCATGGGCAAACCTGGCTTGAGCGCCAGCAACCCGTCATCCGACACGGCCAGACGAGCGGGCAAGCCGCCTCCGAGCAACCAGCGGCCAAACCAGCGGATACCCAGCGCCTGGTCACAGGGCAACACATCGGCATCGACAAACACGGAGCGCACTTCAAGACCCACTTCAGCCAGCAGCGCGAGCACGGCGGTAAATCGTTCGCGGTCGATCACCAGCACCGGATAGCGGCCCTGTGAATCGCGCGCACCGGTGCTCAGGTGCAGCCTTTCCAGGACTTCGCTCAATTGCTCTTCGACGGCGAACGCAATGGCCCGGGCATCCGGCTGGCGCCTGGACGGCCACGGATCGCTGAGCATCCAGCTGCACAATTCCATGGGCAACAGCAGATCGACCGCCTGTCCAGCCAGTACTTGTGCCGCTTGGCTCAAGGGCAGGAGTTGCCGCTTGCCGGTCGACGTCCAACGACAACACGGCCAAGCGACCGTGGAATGGGTCAAGCCGTCGGCTGTCAGGTAAAGCCAGGTTTTCATTGCGGTATCTCGTTGGGGTTCGAGGGTAGAACACGCCGTTGCAGGACGTTCAGGTGACGCGTCTTCGGGTCGCGCTCGACATCGGTGGCCAGCCGCAGATGGCCCTGTCCCTGGGTCACTAGCACGGTGATCCGGTACCAGCGGCTGTCAACGCCCAGGCCATGGCTGCTCAAGCCCAAACCGGATAACAGCGGATCCTGGGTAAAGGCTTGAACACTTGGCCAACCTGCCGTAGAACGCTGGCGCACCAGGGCTTCGGCCGTTGAACTCTCGATGCCGTCGAGCGTGCGCAACACCAGGGCCGGCGCCGTGTTGACGTTCGTCGCGGCCTCTGCCGGTAACAGTGCGACCCAGGGCGCCAGGTGCCGCAACAGCTCGGCGTCGACACCGGGAAGCAACCGCAGTTGGCTGAGCTCGCGCAGCGCCCCCACTTGCTCCAGTTGCACCGGCGGTAGCTCGAGCAGCGCCAGCAAACGCGCCCAGCGATTGAGCGTGACTTGATCGACCTGGCCCTGAATCAACAGGGCATTGAGGTTGAAGCGCCCGGCCAGGTCTTCGATTTCGACACGTATCTGCGCATCTTCCATGGCGAAAGCGCTGGACGGCTGAGCAATCAGGTCGCTGTCTTTCTGCTGGGCCTTGAGCAAACCGAGGCCTCTGGTTTCCCCGGCTACGGCCAGTTGTCGCAGGTGCATCTGCTGTAACTGTTGCCCGATGCCTTGCAGTAACGTGCGATGGCTGCGCAGCATGCCGCCGATGATCACTAGCGCCAGGCTCATGACCAACAACACACTGATCAACGCAACACCGCGTTGACCCGACCTCATGGCAACGCTCCCGGCAATAACAGCACCCGGCGAATCGCCTCGAATCGTCCGGCCGACAGCTGCATTTCCACAGCCAACGGTGCCTTCGGGGCCTGTCCGGATGGCCAATCGCCGAGCCAACCGACCTGCCTGTCGTACAGACGCCAACGCACGTCTCGAACATTGTCGAGCAGTTTTTGACGCTGCACGCTCAGAGCCCCTTCTGCCCGGCTATCACGCCATAACACGCCGCTGTCGAGTCGGTAGGTCAGCACCTGTCGCTCACTGCGCGGCAGGTCCAGCGGGTTACGCCAATTGCTGCGCACCAGTTGTAACTGCGTCGGGTCAAGTAGGACAGGCTGTTGCGCGATGTGCAGCAGGTCGCGCTCGATCAATGCCACGGCGCGTTGCAGGTTTTTGAGTTCACGTTCGTGGCTCAGGGTGCCCTGTTGCACGCGCACCACACCGTCGAACAGCGTCCAGCTGGCCAGCCCCAGCAATGCGAAAATCGCAATGGCAATGACCAGTTCGAGCAGGGTGAAGCCGCCTTGATTATTCATGACGATTAGCTATCCAGCCGATGGCGCGGAACAGGGTCTGGTTGCGACCGGCCAGGCCGACCTCGACCTCCACCACCACCCCATGCGGATCGTTCGCCATGCCGACGAATTGACGCACGACCCAGTCGCGATCCCCCATGCTCACCTGCCGTTGTGGCTGCTCAATCACGGGGGACGATTGCAGGCGCAACTCGTTCAGTCGGTTGTCCGCCACCCAGCCTGCGAGAAGGCGTTCTTCGGCGCCGCCAGCCTGCCTCACAACGTACTGGCTGGCGGACAGCACGGCCGTTGCCAGGGTCGCGAAAATCGCCAGGGCCACCATGACTTCAAGCAAGGTGAATCCACCCATGCGCGGTATGGACGACGGCTCAGTCATCGATCACGACCTCGCCGATGCCATCGCTGGACAGGCTCGCCCAGACTTTGTCCCTGCCAGCGAACTGCAGTGTGAAGCTGCTGGTTTCATCGCTGCTCAACAGCAGAACCTGAGGCGGGCCGGCGTCAGCGCCCAGGCTTAGGGAATACCCTTCCTGCTCAAGGCTCAATCGCACGCCATCGGGCCAGCGGTAGAAGGCTTGCAGCGGCTCCCAGCCACGCCCTTCGAGGCGCATTGACCGATACCCTTCGACACTCAGTCGCAGACCGTATTCCCGCCCCTCGAGCACGGCCTGTTCCCGCAGTTGGCCAATGACACCCGCCAGGGTGCGCGCTTCCTGCCTGGCCTGCTGAACCGGGTTATCGCCAGCGGCCAGACTCACCATACCCACCAGCACGCCGATCAGGACGATCACGATCATCATTTCCAGCAAGGTAAATCCCCGGCAACGGCGTGGCATGCTTCAACCACCCCAGTTGCCGATTTCCGCCGCGTGCCCTTCGCCGCCCGCGACGCCATCGGAGCCGAGGGAATACAAGTCGTAGCCGCCATCAGCCGACTTCACACCGGGATTGAGGTACTGATAGGGCGTGCCCCACGGGTCAACGGGCAAGCTTTTCAGGTAACCCTGAGGGTTCCAGCTGCGCGCCGCGGGCAACCCGGAAGGCCGCTTGCTCAAGGCCTCCAGCCCTTGCTGCGTGGAGGGGTAGTGGAAGTTGTCGAGGCGATACATTTCCAGGGCGGTGCCGATGGCCTGGAGATCGACTTTGGCGGCGGTGACTTTGGCCTGATCGGGACGGCTCATGAACTGCGGCACCACGATGGCCCCCAGGATGCCGATGATGACCACCACCACCATGATCTCGATCAGGGTGAAACCGTGCTGGGAAGCTCTGTGACGTAAATCGTTCATGGATCAATTCACCAATTGGTTGAGGCTGAGAATCGGTAGCAGGATGGCCAGGACAATCAGCAGCACGACGCCGCCCATCAGCACGAGCATGGCCGGCTCGAATAGGCTCACCACCAGGGCAATACGTGCCGCCAGGCTGTTTTCCTGTTGCTCGGCGGCACGGGCCAGCATGCGATCGAGTTCGCCCGCACGCTCGCCGCTGGCAATCATGTGCAGCATCATCGGCGGGATGTCGCCGCTCAGTTCCAGGCCATGGGTCAGGGTTCCACCTTCGCGGACCGAGCGGGCGACGTCGGTCATTCGCGCACGGATGGTCAGGTTGCCGATCACCGCCGCGGCGATTTCCAGGGCATCGACCAGGGGCACGGCGCTCTTGCCGAGGATGGCCAGGGTGCTGGCAAATCGTGCGGCTTCCATGGCGCGCAGCACGTCGCCACAGACAGGCAGTTTCAGCGCCAGACGATGCCAGCGCAGGCGCCAGGCCCGTTGACTCAAACTCCAGCGCCAGAAGGCGATCAGCAGCACCAGCGCGGCCAGCAACAACAGGCCATGGTTGCGCAACCCGTCACTGGAACGGATCAACACGCGAGTCAACCACGGCAATGGTTGGCCGCTGTCGACGAAAATCTTCACCACGTCCGGCACCACGTAACCGAGCAGAAAGCCAACGATGACCAGGCTGGCCAACATCAGGATCAACGGGTACACCAGCGCCATCTGGATTTTTTGCCGCGAGGCCTGGCGGGCCTGGGTATACGCGGCCAATTGCTCCAGCACATGACCCAGATGACCGGAACGTTCGCCGGCGGCCACGGTGGCACGAAACAGTTCCGGGAACGCCTTGGGAAACTGCGCCAACGCAGCGGCCAGGGCATGGCCTTCCATGACCCGGCTCCGGACCGCCGACAGCAAACTGGCAACCCGGCGCTTGGCAGTCTGTTTCGCCACTGCCTCGAGAGATTCCTCCAGAGGCAAACCGGCCTGAACCAGCGTGGACAATTGCAGGGTCAGCAGCGCCAGGTCGGCGGCACTTAACCGCCCTGCGTTACCTTGCTTGTTTGCGCCTCCACTGACCCGGATTTCCTTGATGTCCCGCGGCCACAACCCGCGCTCACGCAACAGCTGTCGCGCATGACGGGGAGTGTCGGCCTCCAGCCGCCCCTTGCGCCGGTGCCCCTGATCGTCATCAGCCCGATAATCGAATGTCGGCATGACCTAGTCCTCCCGAGTCACGCGTAGCAGCTCGTCGAGACTGGTCAATCCATCCAGCACCCGCTGGCGACCGTCCTGGAACAGACTGCGCGACGTCAGGCGTGCTTCGATGGCCAAGGCCTGCTCACTCGCCCCCTGGTGAATCAGCGCTGCCAATGCCGGTGTCACGCTGATCAGTTCATAAATGCCGACGCGCCCGCGATAGCCGTGCTGACACTGCTCGCACCCCACGGCCCGGAACAGTTGCAACGATGCCACGCCCAGTCCCAGACGCTGGCAGGCGGCCGCATCCGCGCTGTAGGGCGCCTTGCAATGCGGGCATAACGTGCGCAGTAATCTCTGCGCCAGGACACCCACCAGCGACGACGCCAGCAGGTAGCTATCGACCCCCATGTCTGCCAGGCGCGTCATCGCGCCGACCGCGCTGTTGGTGTGCAGCGTGGAGAGCACCAGGTGACCGGTCAGGGAAGCCTGCACGGCGATTTCAGCGGTTTCGCAGTCACGGATTTCGCCGACCATCACCACGTCCGGATCCTGGCGCAGGATCGCGCGCAAGCCCCGGGCAAAGGTCATGTCCACTTTCGGATTGACCGGCATCTGCCCGACACCCGGCAGGTGGTATTCGATGGGGTCTTCAACCGTGAGGATGTTGCGGGTCTGGTCGTTCAGACTGTTGAGCGCCGCGTACAGGCTGGTGGTCTTGCCGGAACCGGTGGGCCCGGTCACCAGCAGAATGCCGTGGGGTTTACCCAGCAGGTGGCGCAGGTCGCGCAGGATGTCGTCCGGCATGCCCAGGCGCGACAACTCAAGGCGCCCGGCCTGTTTGTCGAGCAAGCGCAGTACCACCCGTTCACCGTGTGCCGAGGGCAGGGTCGAGACCCGCACATCCACTTCATGCCCGGCCAGGCGCAAGGCCATCCGCCCATCCTGGGGCACGCGTTTTTCAGCGATATCCAGGCGCGCCATGACTTTGATGCGTGACACCAGCAGCGTCGCCAATTCACGTCGAGGCCGGAGCATTTCACGCAATTGCCCATCGACTCGCATGCGCACCGACAGGTACTGCTCGAAGGTTTCCAGATGCACATCCGAGGCCTGCTCGCGCATGGCCTCACTGAGTAGCGCATTGATCAGGCGGATGATCGGCGCATCGCCCTGCTGCTCGAGTAAATCGGCAGTTTGCGGCACCTTGTCCACCAGGCTGAGCAGGTCCAGTTCTTCGTCCAGCCCTTGGGCAACCTGCTCGGCGGCGCTTTGGCCTTCGCGGTAGGCGGCTGCCAGGCGTGTGGCAAATATCGCGGGCTCCAGCACTCGAAGCGGCAGCTCGCGAGCACATGCCCGGCGAGCTTCCGCCAGGGCGGTCAGTGGCGTATCGGCCCGCACTGCAAGGCTCGACTCGCCGTCTTCGCACTCCAGCAGCACACCGAATCGACGGGCAAAACCGAAGGGCAGTTGGGTCATGGCGCAGGCGACGCCGGCTTGCGCAGGTCGAACACCGGGGCACCGGAAGCCGGTTCGAACAGCTGGCGCGAATCCGCCGGCAACAGCAATGAGTTGTTATCCAGCGCCCCTGACTGGCTCAAGTCACGCAGGGCGTTGTAACGCTGCTGGCTGATGCCGCTCAGGTCTTCCTTGCTGCGCACGATCGTTGGTCGCAGGAACACCATGAGATTGCTTTTGCTCTGGGTATCGCGGTTCCAGCGAAACAGCGCGCCCAGATAAGGAATATCCCGCAGTAACGGCACCCCGCTTTTCTGGGTCCTGACGCTGTCTCTGATCAAGCCGCCGATCACGATGATCTCGCCATCGTCGGCCAGGATGGTGCTCTTGAGGGCGCGCTTGTTGGTGATCAGGTCCGAAGAGTCGATGCCCGATACCGAGGGCGCGATGTCCGACACTTCCTGCTCGACCTCCAGCCTCAGCGTCGAGCCTTCGTTGATGTACGGCTTGATCTTCAGGCTGATGCCCACGTCCTTGCGTTCGACAGTGGTAAACGGATTGTCCGCACCATTGCTGTTGGTGGCGTAAGAGCCGGTCTTGAACGGGACATTCTGGCCAACGATGATGTGCGCCTCCTGATTGTCCAGGGTCAACAGGCTTGGCGTGGAGAGCAGGTTGCTGTTGGTGTTGCTGGCCAGTGCCGAAATCAATGCGCCAAAACGATCACTGCCCAGGCGCAACAGCGCGCCTTCGGGTGCGGATTTTTTCTCGTCGAAATCCAGGCCGCCAACAATGGGGATATCCGTGCCGGGGAAGTTGATGAAGCCCTTCGCATCCCCCGTGCTGATGCCCCACTGCACGCCAACCGCCTCGGCGATGTCCCCGGAAATCTCGACGATGGCGGCATGGATCAGCACTTGGGCGCGCGGCTGGTCCAACTGACGCACGATACTTTCGATGGTCCTGACCTGCTCTGGCTCGGCGATCAGCACCAGCGCGTTCTGGCTTTCGTCGGCCTTGATCATGAAGGCCGTGCCAGGCGTTACATCCTTGCTGTTGCCAAGGGTGGGAGTCGCCTTTCGGCCTTGCCCCATGCTTTCCAGAATCTCTGCGAGCTGCTTGGCATCGCTGTGACGCAGGCGGATCACCCGGGCGTTGTCCGGCGTCTCGGTGGCAGGAATATCGAGACCGCGCGCCAGCTCGGCCAAGCGTTGGCGAACGGCTGACGGGCCAATCAGGATCAGGCGGTTGGTCCTGGTGTCGGCCAATACCTGGATCGCGCTCTCGGCAGTGCGCTTGCCCAGGGACGCTTCCATCACGGGGGCCACGTCGCTGGCCCTGGCGTGGCGCAATTGCACCACCGCGTGCATATTGCCTTGTCCGGAGTCCAACTGGCGGATGACCTGGCCGATGCGTTGCGCATTGGCAGCCGTTTCCGTGATCACCACCGCATTGGTCGACACAGACGGCCCGACATAACCGTTGGCCGAGACCAGGGGTCGGACCAGCCCGGCGATGTCGGCGGCACTGCTGTTGTTAAGCTCGATCACCCGGGTGACAAATTGCGAGGGCGTAGCGTTTTTTGCAGGACTGGTGCCGGCGCGCGTCTTGGCTTCGGTCACTGGCGTGATCAGGATCCGGTCACCTTCATCGATCACCGTGAAATTGTGGGCGTCGAGCACCGAGTAGAACAAACGGCGGACGCCTTCGCGATCAAGGGCTTGCCGAGACATCACGGTGATGCGACCGGAGACCCTGGGATCAAGCACCACGGTGGTCCCCAGAATGCCGGAGATCTCTTCAACGATGTCGCGCAGCTCGGCGTAATTCATCGCCAGCTGCCACTTTTCTTGCGCAGCCCGCACCGTGCCCGGCAAGGCCAGGCTCGCCAAAACGACAAGTAAAAACATGGAGCGCAAGGCCTGCACGCCAACGAAACTGTTCATGATGTAGATCACTCTGACAGCCCGGAAACCGGGCGTAGATAACGCGTGGAAACCGCGGAAGACTGTGTGTCACCCGGCGACTCGAATCGACGCAGGAAGCTGGCGGCAGACGGTTGCAGCGCTAACCGCTCCTCCCGCCCCTTGTTCCACAGCACCACTTGATTGGCCTCGACGCGACGCAGAACGCTGCCACCGGGCAAGCGTTCGCCCACCTGGTAGATGCGCGAGCCTTGGGCGTCGGCGAGCAACGCTCTGGACAAACCGTTGCTGAGCACAAAGCTGGCCTGCAAGGTCAGCGGCTCGGCACTGGCAAGCAATGAGGTTCCTTGTGTCAGGCCCAGCACCGATGCGACCGCCGTAGCATCCAGCGGTATGTGCACGGGAACAGCGGTGGGTGCCCATACCGGTAGTGGCGGCGAGGCCAGGCGCTCACGAAAGTGCCACTCCTGCCAGATCAGCAGCACGGCATAACCCAACGGCATGACCAGCAGGCTAAAACGGCTCATCAGCTTCAACGAGTTCTTCACCAGGGAGGCGCTCGATCGAATAATTGCCGCATCCTCATAACGACATCCGCCGCAGTACCCGGCGGCCGCAAATCTCGTGCACGATCACGGCACCGACATGCAGTGCAATCAGTGCCGAAAGAACCCCACACGCCCATACATGAACCGTGGTGAACTGCGCGATGAGGAAGGAATTGCCTAAAGGTTGAGGGATCTCGACCAGGCCGAACACATTGATGGGGCGATCCATCATCAGCACACCGGTCACTAAAACAATGCTCACCGTAAGGTAGATCAGTACGTGAGCAAGTCCCACGAGCCTTTGCCCCGTCGATGCCGCCACCTTCCTTGCATGCAAAGTGTGATAGACAAAAATACAAACTCGCCAGATAAAAAACGGTATGAATACTGTGGTCAGCGAAACATTGATGAATGCCACCGACTGCTTAACCGGGACGGATACATTTACGACAGATACATAGAACCCGGAAGCCAGAGTCCACAAGATGATCGCTGCCGATATCCAGTGCAGCAGCACGCGTTGTCTGGAATAACCGGAAACCGTCATTTGCATCTCGATAAAAAAATGAACCTTCAGGCAACCTTTCACAGGTCACCTGAAGTACTGCCAAAGAACTTAGATTTTGTTCCAGGCCATGTGCGAGTGCGCACCGACACCGGGTTCAAAACCATTGGCAGACGGGCTGTACTGCTTGCAATAACCCGATTCAGGGAATGGCTTGCACTCGAATACTTCATTGGTCTTCGGTTGCAGTACCTTGGTGCCGGCGGTGTACTCGCTGATGCCTTCCGGGAACACGAAGTCGTAGTCGGCACCGGCACCTTCACCGGTCACGTTGATAGTTTGGGTGTCCTGTCGGGTGGTCCGGCCATCCAGAGTGGTGCCAACCAGTGTCAGGGTATGTGCCCCGGGATTGCTGCGGATATCGATGGCCAGCCAGTTGGAACCACTGTCCGCCTGTGTCGATGTCGAGCCCACCGGCTTGTTGTTCTGGTCGAACAGAATTGCTTCGACGTTCATCTTGCGATTGGAGATCATTCCAAAATCGACCTTGGCCTGACCTTTTACCAAAACATACTGCGGCTGCATGGCGCCGACTGACAGCTTCGCCGCTGCATCTTCCTTCATGTCCAGTTGCAATTCGTAACGGGTTACGCCGCTGTCTTTTTGCGCATATACGCTGTTGTTGCCCTTGACTGGTTCGATCGTGCCGCTTTCATCACGAACACCTGCACGGATGAGCGCGTGAGCCTTGTTGATGGCTTCTGCCAATTTGAACGACCAGTTGTTTGGCGAACCTTCCTCGGCACTGTCGATGGAGATTTCAACGCTATAGTCGGGGTTTTCACCATTGGCGGAGAACGCGCGCGCCTTGACCTTGTCTCCGACCAGCAACGAGGTCGACGGCGAGATGCTGCCCACGGAGGACCAACCGCCCGGTAGTTCTGGTTCTGCAAGAATGTTCACATCCGCCGCGTTATAGAACGCTGCATCGGTATCACCAACCGTCCAGATCGCCAGGATGACGTGCTGGCCGGACTTGTCCGTGGGGATGTTGCAGTTATGTTTGGCACCCGTCACCGGCTTCTGGTTACCGCCATCGATAGTGCAGAACGGCGTGCTTTCGAACGTGGCACGCTTGAGTGCTTCGTTGGGGTTCCAGCCGTTGCGGGTGATGAAATATTCATGCTTGGTGGCCGGATGCACAGCGGTGTACTGCCATTGGAAATCGATGTTGCGATCCTTGATTTCCGTCAGGTGCCAACGGGCGGCCGACTGGGCGTCCAGGGCGGAGAACAACGAGTGGCCGCCACTCGCGATCTTGCCATCGACTGGCCCTTGCAGAGGCGCGCCGCCAATACCCGCCGGGAAGCCCTTGAAGGTTTCACCGACACTTTGAGGTTCGTATTGGGCACCACCACATTTGGTATTCAAGCCTTTCTGGCAAGCCAGCGCGCGCGAAGGCGGCACTTCCAGATAGCCATGCGCGGAAACACTTTGTGATGCCAACATTGCCGATAACAGGATCATAGAAGAAGTGCAGGCGGCCAACGCACTTCCCTTGCAATAAGTATTTTTCATCCAATAAATTCCAGACTGCTTATCGAGAATTAAGGCGCGCATTGCAGGCACCATTAATTGCAATTGAGCTCAACGCTGGTGAGCACGGATTCGCAAATATACTCGGATGAAAGAGCTTAATATGTAGGAAAAATCGCCAATTACATGAGGATATTTCTTTCCGGCCCGATATCTGACAAAGAAAGAAAATAAATCTTACAAGAGGCAACAATTAAACCAGAGACAAAATAAAACATATAAAAAAACCCGCCTGGCGCCAGGCCAGACGGGCTTTAATCAACTTTGACGTAATTATTCGTGATACTGCGCCGACAACTCATGCACCGCGCGCAGGAAGGCGCCAGCGTGTTCCGGATCGACTTCCGGGGTGATGCCATGGCCAAGGTTGAACACGTGGCCGCTGCCCTTGCCGTAACTGGCGAGAATACGCCCGACTTCGGCACGAATCGCTTCCGGCTTGGCGTAGAGCACCGTCGGGTCCATGTTGCCTTGCAGGGCAACTTTGCTGCCGACACGCTCACGGGCGTTGCCGATGTCGCAGGTCCAGTCCAGGCCCAGGGCATCCGCGCCAGCGTCAGCAATGCTTTCCAGCCACAGGCCACCATTCTTGGTGAACAGGATGACCGGAACCTTGCGACCTTCGTGCTCGCGAATCAGACCGCTGACGATCTTGCGCATATACGCCAGGGAAAACTCCTGGTACGCCGCCGCCGACAGGTTGCCGCCCCAGGTATCAAAGATCTGCACGGCTTGCGCACCGGCCATGATCTGGCCGTTGAGGTAGCTGGTGACCGACTGCGCGAGTTTATCCAACAGCAAGTGCATGGCTTGGGGGTTGTCGTAGAGCATGGCCTTGGTCTTGCGGAAGTCTTTCGACGAGCCGCCTTCGACCATGTAGGTGGCCAGGGTCCAAGGGCTGCCGGAGAAACCGATCAGCGGCACGCGGCCGTTCAGTTCACGGCGGATGGTGCTGACCGCATCCATCACGTAACCCAGGTCTTTGTGCGGATCAGGAATCGGCAGGGCTTCGATGTCGGCCAGGGTGCTGACGACTTTCCTGAAGCGCGGACCTTCTCCGGTTTCGAAGTACAGGCCTTGGCCCATGGCATCGGGGATGGTCAGGATGTCGGAGAAAAGGATCGCCGCGTCCAGTTGTGGATAACGGTCCAGCGGCTGCATCGTGACTTCGCAAGCGAACGCCGGGTTCATGCACAGGCTCATGAAATCGCCGGCCTTGGCACGGCTGGCGCGGTATTCAGGCAGGTAGCGACCCGCCTGACGCATCATCCACACAGGGGTGACGTCTACGGGTTGCTTGAGCAGGGCGCGCAGGAAACGGTCGTTCTTCAGGGCAGTCATGTCGGCATCCGGAAAAAAAGTGCGGGCATTTTCTCAGAGCGCGACGCAAAAGGCACGAATGCAGGTCAGCCTTTTGTCTATCGGGTCAATTTGTCGCGCTGGAACACGATTTTCCGCAACGCCCTAAAACAACTGTGGGAGCGAGCCTGCTCGCGAAGAAGCCGGCACATCCAACATTGAAGTTGGCTGGCAGACCGCTTTCGCGAGCAGGCTCGCTCCCACAGGGTTATTGCGTTTGGCTCAGGCGCCGGGGTTAGACGCCCAGGTAATCCAGGATCCCTTCGGCGGCATTGCGGCCTTCGAAGATCGCCGTCACCACCAGGTCAGAACCGCGAACCATATCGCCACCGGCGAAGATTTTCGGGTTGCTGGTCTGGTGCTTGTACTGGCCTTGTTCCGGGGCCACGACACGGCCCTGGCTGTCGGTCTGGATGGCGAACTGATCGAACCACGGTGCCGGGCTTGGGCGGAAACCGAAGGCGATGACCACGGCGTCGGCCGGGATGATCTCTTCGGAGCCCGGGATCGGCTCGGGGCTGCGACGGCCACGGGCGTCCGGTTCGCCGAGACGGGTCTCGACCACCTTCACGCCTTCGACCTTGTCTTCGCCAACGATGGCGATCGGCTGGCGGTTGTAGAGGAACTTCACGCCTTCTTCCTTGGCGTTCTTCACCTCTTTGCGCGAGCCCGGCATGTTCGCCTCGTCACGACGATAGGCGCAGGTCACCGACTTGGCGCCCTGGCGGATCGAAGTACGGTTGCAGTCCATCGCCGTGTCGCCGCCACCCAGGACCACGACCTTCTTGCCTTTCATGTCGACGAAATCTTCCGGCGACTTTTCAAAGCCCAGGTTGCGGTTGACGTTGGCGATCAGGAAGTCCAGGGCATCATAGACGCCTGGCAGATCCTCACCGGCGAAGCCGCCCTTCATGTAGGTGTAGGTGCCCATGCCCATGAATACCGCATCGTATTCTTCGAGCAGTTGCTCCATGGTCACGTCCTTGCCCACCTCGGTGTTGAGGCGGAACTGGATGCCCATGCCGGTGAAGACTTCGCGGCGATTGCTCAGCACGGTCTTTTCCAGCTTGAACTCGGGGATACCGAAGGTCAGCAGACCGCCAATTTCCGGGTTCTTGTCGAACACTACCGGGGTCACGCCACCGCGCACCAGCACGTCGGCACAACCGAGGCCCGCCGGGCCGGCGCCGATAATCGCGACACGCTTGCCGGTCGGCTTGACCTTGGACATGTCCGGGCGCCAGCCCATGGCGAACGCGGTATCGGTGATGTACTTCTCCACCGAACCGATGGTCACCGCGCCGAAGCCGTCGTTGAGGGTGCAGGCACCCTCGCACAGACGGTCCTGCGGGCACACCCGGCCGCAGACTTCCGGCAGGGTGTTGGTCTGGTGCGACAGCTCGGCAGCCTGGAGGATGTTGCCCTCGGCCACCAGCTTGAGCCAGTTGGGAATGAAGTTGTGCACCGGGCACTTCCATTCGCAATACGGGTTACCGCAACCCAGGCAGCGGTGGGCCTGGTCGGCCGACTGCTGGGGTTTGAAGGGTTCGTAGATTTCCACGAACTCTTTCTTGCGTTGACGCAACAGTTTCTTCTTCGGATCCTTGCGCCCGACATCGATGAACTGGAAGTCGTTATTCAGACGTTCAGCCATTGTTAAAACCTCATCAAACTCTTCAGGCGCATATCACTGCGGGTTGGCACGGGTGCTGGAAAGCAACGATTTCAGGTTGGCAGCCTTGGGCTTGACCAGCCAGAAACGACGCACATAGTCATCGAGGTTCTCGGCGAGTTCACGACCCCACTCGCTGTCGGTTTCCTCGACGTACTCGTTCAGCACGCGTTGCAAATGGCTACGGTAGGCTTCCATCGCCTCGCCGCTGATCCGCTGGATTTCCACCAGTTCGTGGTTGACCCGGTCAACGAAGGTGTTGTCCTGATCGAGCACGTAGGCGAAACCGCCGGTCATGCCAGAGCCGAAGTTGTAACCGGTCTTGCCCAGGACGCAGACAAAACCACCGGTCATGTACTCACAGCAGTGATCGCCAGTGCCTTCCACGACGGTGTGGGCACCGGAGTTACGCACGGCGAAACGCTCGCCCGCGGTACCGGCGGCGAACAGCTTGCCGCCAGTGGCGCCGTACAGGCAGGTGTTGCCGATGATGGCACTGTCCTGGGTCTTGTAGATGCTGCCCTTCGGCGGAACGATGACCAGCTTGCCGCCGGTCATGCCTTTGCCGACATAGTCGTTGGCATCGCCTTCCAGGTACATGTTCAGACCGCCGGCGTTCCATACACCAAAGCTCTGACCGGCCGTACCTTTGAAGCGGAAGGTGATCGGCGCGTTGGCCATGCCCTGGTTGCCGTGCTTGCGCGCGATGTCACCGGAGATCCGCGCGCCGATGGAACGGTCGCAGTTGCAGATATCCAGGGCGAATTCGGCGCCGCTCTTGTCGTTGATCGCCGAAGTGGCCATGTCGACCATTTTCTCGGCCAGCAGGCCCTTGTCGAACGGCGGGTTACGCTCAACACCGCAGAACTGTGGCTTGTCCGCCGGGACGTGGTCGCTGCCCAGCAACGGGGTCAGGTCCAGGTGATGTTGCTTGGCGGTCTGGCCTTCGAGGACTTCCAGCAGATCAGTACGACCGATCAGCTCTTCGAGGGAGCGCACGCCCAGCTTGGCCAGCCACTCACGGGTTTCTTCAGCGACGTAGGTGAAGAAGTTCACCACCATGTCGACGGTACCGATGTAGTGATCCTTGCGCAGCTTCTCGTTCTGGGTTGCGACGCCGGTGGCGCAGTTGTTCAGGTGGCAGATGCGCAGGTATTTGCAGCCCAGGGCGATCATCGGCGCGGTGCCGAAGCCGAAGCTTTCAGCGCCAAGGATGGCTGCCTTGATCACGTCGAGGCCGGTTTTCAGGCCGCCGTCGGTTTGTACCCGCACTTTGCCGCGCAGGTCGTTGCCGCGCAGGGTCTGGTGGGTTTCGGCCAAGCCGAGTTCCCACGGAGCGCCCGCGTATTTGATCGAGGTCAGCGGCGATGCACCGGTACCGCCGTCGTAGCCGGAGATGGTGATCAGGTCCGCATAAGCCTTGGCCACACCGGCAGCAATAGTGCCGACACCCGCTTCTGCGACCAGCTTCACCGAAACCAGCGCCTTCGGGTTGACTTGTTTGAGGTCGAAAATCAGCTGTGACAAGTCTTCGATCGAATAGATGTCGTGGTGCGGCGGTGGCGAAATCAGGGTCACGCCCGGCACTGCGTAACGCAGCTTGGCGATCAGACCGTTGACCTTGCCGCCTGGCAGTTGACCGCCTTCGCCCGGCTTGGCGCCTTGGGCAACCTTGATCTGCAGCACTTCAGCATTGACCAGGTATTCCGGGGTCACACCGAAACGGCCGGTGGCAACCTGCTTGATCTTCGAGCTCTTGATGGTGCCGTAGCGCGCCGGGTCTTCGCCGCCTTCACCGGAGTTGGAACGCGCACCGAGGCGGTTCATGGCTTCGGCGAGGGCTTCGTGGGCTTCCGGCGACAGGGCGCCCAGGGAGATACCGGCGGAGTCGAAGCGCTTGAGCACCGATTCCAGTGGTTCGATCTCGCTGATGTCCAATGGAGTGTCGAGGGTTTTGACTTTCAGCAGGTCGCGGATCATCGACACCGGGCGGTTGTCCACCAGCGACGTGTATTCCTTGAACTTGCTGTAGTCGCCCTGCTGCACAGCGGCTTGCAGGGTGTTGACCACGTCCGGGTTGTAGGCGTGATATTCGCCACCGTGGACGAACTTCAGCAGGCCACCTTGCTGGATCGGCTTGCGCGGGCTCCAGGCTTCAGTAGCCAGGGCTTTCTGCTCGGCTTCGATGTCGACAAAGCGCGCACCCTTGATGCGGCTCGGTACGCCCTTGAAGCTCAGGTTGCAGACTTCCTCGGACAGGCCGATAGCCTCGAACAACTGCGCACCGCGGTACGAAGTGATGGTCGAGATACCCATCTTCGACAGGATCTTGAGCAGGCCCTTGGTGATGCCTTTACGGTAGTTCTTGAACACCTCGTAGAGGTCGCCCAGAACTTCACCGGTACGGATCAGGTCGCCCAGCACTTCATAAGCCAGGAACGGATAGACGGCAGAGGCGCCGAAACCGATCAACACGGCGAAGTGATGCGGGTCACGTGCGGTCGCGGTTTCCACCAGGATGTTGGAGTCGCAACGCAGGCCCTTCTCGGTCAGGCGGTGGTGTACCGCACCGGTGGCCAGGGAGGCGTGGATCGGCAACTTGCCCGGGGCAATGTGACGGTCACTCAGGACGATCTGGGTACGACCGGCGCGCACGGCTTCTTCAGCCTGATCGGCAACGTTGCGGATCGCGGCTTCCAGGCCGATGCTTTCGTCGTAGTTGAGGTCGATTTTCTGGCGTTCGAAGCCCGGACGATCGAGGTTCATCAGCGAGCGCCACTTGGCCGGGGAAATGACCGGCGAGCTGAGGATCACGCGCGAGGCGTGTTCCGGCGACTCCTGGAAGATGTTGCGCTCGGCACCGAGGCAGATCTCCAGCGACATGACGATGGCTTCACGCAGCGGGTCGATCGGCGGGTTGGTGACTTGCGCGAACTGCTGGCGGAAATAGTCGTACGGCGTGCGCACGCGCTGGGACAGCACGGCCATCGGCGTATCGTCGCCCATCGAGCCGACGGCCTCGTAACCTTGTTCGCCGAGCGGACGCAGCACCTGGTCGCGCTCTTCGAACGTTACCTGATACATCTTCATGTATTGCTTGAGCTGATCGACGTCGTAGAACGCCGAACCATGGTCGTTGTCTTCCATGGTCGCCTGGATGCGCAGGGCATTCTTGCGCAGCCATTGCTTGTACGGATGACGGGACTTCAGGCGGTTGTCGATGGCATCGGTGTCGAGGATCTGACCGGTTTCGGTGTCCACGGCAAAGATCTGGCCCGGGCCAACACGGCCCTTGGCGATCACGTCTTCCGGCTGGTAGTTCCAGACACCGATTTCGGATGCCAGGGTGATGAAACCGTTCTTGGTGGTGACCCAACGCGCCGGACGCAGACCGTTACGGTCGAGCAGGCACACCGCGTAGCGACCGTCGGTCATTACCACGCCAGCCGGGCCGTCCCACGGCTCCATGTGCATCGAGTTGTATTCGTAGAACGCCCGCAGGTCCGGGTCCATGGTCTCGACGTTCTGCCACGCAGGCGGAATGATCATCCGCACGCCACGGAACAGGTCGATGCCACCGGTAACCATCAGCTCCAGCATGTTGTCCATGCTCGAGGAGTCGGAACCGACGCGGTTGACCAGCGGGCCGAGTTCTTCCAGGTCCATCAGGTCGTTGCTGAACTTGGTACGACGGGCCACGGCCCAGTTGCGGTTGCCGGTGATGGTGTTGATCTCGCCGTTGTGCGCCAGGAAGCGGAACGGTTGAGCCAGCGGCCATTTCGGCAGGGTGTTGGTGGAGAAGCGCTGGTGGAACACGCAAATCGAAGTTTGCAGGCGCTCATCGCTCAGGTCCGGATAGAAGGCGGTCAAGTCCGCCGGCATCATCAGGCCTTTATAGATAATGGTCTTGTGCGAAAAGCTGCAGACGTAGTGGTCGGTATCAGCGGCGTTGGCCACCGACGAGCGACGACGGGAAGTGAACAGCTTGACGGCCATGTCCTGGTCGCTCAGGCCTTCGCCACCGATGAACACCTGCTCGATCTGTGGCAGGCGCTCAAGGGCCAGGCGGCCGAGGACGCTGGTATCGATCGGCACTTTGCGCCAGCCGACCAACTGCAGGCCGGCCGCCAGGATCTCGCGATTCATGTTCTCGCGAGCCGCTTCGGCTTTGACCGGGTCCTGGTTGAAGAAGACCATGCCCACGGCGTATTGCTTGGGCAGTTCGGCACCGAAGGTTTCCTGGGCGATGGCTCGCAGGAACACGTCCGGCTTTTGAATCAGCAGACCGCAACCGTCGCCGGTCTTGCCGTCAGCATTAATCCCACCGCGGTGGGTCATGCAGGTCAGGGCCTCGATGGCCGTTTGCAAAAGGGTATGACTGGGCTCGCCTTGCATATGGGCAATCAGGCCGAAACCGCAGTTATCCTTGAATTCATCTGGTTGGTACAGACCTGCTTTCATAGACACTTTCTCACCAGGCTGCCTCTTATCGAGGCAAATTTCTTTTCAATTCAACCACTTACCTTCCGCGCCGAACGTACGCCAGCTTTGCGGGGGCAAAAGGGAGGTCATTGTACACACCGACACTTGGCCTCACAAATTTGGCGACGAAATGTCGCAAATCTATGTCGCATTTGTGAAAGGTTTAAAGCGATCTGCTGTGCTAGTCAAAACTTTTTTAATTTTGACCGCAACGACTCAAAGACTACTGTGACGCAGACACCACAAGGCACGCGGCCTGTAGAGGCGGCATGCCGTGCAGAAATTTTGAGGTGCTTGGAGAGGCGGCCTGGGTAAGGCCGCCGAATCTTCAGCGAGCTGTTGCCAGTTCCTGTTGGACGCTGGCGACAGAGCGTGGCCAAGGTTTACCAGCCTGAACCTTCGCTGGCAAGGCCTTGATGGCGGAAACGGCTGCATCACGATTGGCGAAACTGCCGTAGGTGATCACGTAGAGCGGTTTGCCGTTGAGGACTTTCTTGAAATAACGGTACTCGCCGCCCTGCTCCTTGACGAAGCTTTGCGCGGCCGTTTCCGAGCTGGTGCCGAGGATCTGCACCACGTAGTTCCCCGGCGCCTGGCCCGCGTACCAGGTGCCACCGGCAGCCTTGGCGCCGGTCGCCGGTTTTTCGGCCGGTTTGGCGGCAACGGCGGCAGGCTTGGCCGGCGCTGGAGCCGGTGCAGGCTTGGCAACCGGGGCAGGCGCCGGTTTGGCGGTAGCGACCTGGGTCGGTGCAGGCGTCGGTTTGGCTGCCGGCGTTGGCGCAGGGCCAGCCGGAACGCCTGTCGGCGGTGCAATGGTGGTCACGGTTGGCGGGGTCGCGCTGGAACCCTCGACCGGTACGCCGTCATCGCCTTCGGTAATACCGCCTGCCGCTTCGGCCAATGGCTCGCGCATGACCGGTTGCGAATTGCCGACCAACGGCAATGGCATTGGCTGCGTATTGCCGGCGAATTCAACGGCCGGCGCACCGCCAGACTGTGGCGACCCCTGCCCGAGCGGTAGTTGCGCCTGTTCGTTGGCAGGCGCCCCCGTGGTCGGTGTCTTGCTGCGACCCGGCATCAACCAGGCGGCAGCTACCGCGACCACAACGACGGCGGAAATCGCCAATACGTGTTTCTTCGGCATATTGAACCCCATACTTGGACGCTTCACCGCGGAGCGGCTGGCAATCATGGCTTCGATCATCGCATCGCGGGCAACCTGGTTGATATTGCCAGGCCAACCCTCGGAGCTTTCGTGAATATCAGAGATCTGATTTGCAGTGAAAAGTTCGATACCCCGGCCGGCGCCTTCGAGCCGCTGCTCCAGGTATTCGCGAGTTTCCTCTTCGGTGTAAGGCTGCAGTTCGATGACATGGAAGCGCTCTTCCTCGAGACTCAACTGATCGAGCTGAGCGATCATCGACGACTCGCCGAACAGGAACACATGCGGACGGCCTTCCGGTGCACCGGCGGCCAGGGCCATCAAGGCCTCGAGCGCAGACTCGTCAAGCTGCTCGGCATCATCGACCAGCAGATAGACCTCCTGCCCCGTAAGAGCAAGTTGAACCACCTGTTTCAGGATTGCACCGATCTCGGCCTGGCCAACGTTCAATGCCTGGGCGACCTGCTGCAACAAGCCAGCCGAATCACCGGCGCCACGGGCGGAAACCACCACGCTCTGCACCGTTTGCTTGTTGGTGCTGGCCACCAGGGCCTGACGCAGCAGGGTCTTGCCACTGCCTTGGGGACCAGTGACCACCAATAGCAACTGGCTGTAACGCGCCAGATGGTGCAACTGCCCCAGCACCGGCTTGCGCTGGGCAGGGAAAAACTTGAAGCCAGGGACCCGTGGAGCAAAAGGGTCATGACTCAACTGGTAGTGGCCGAGGAAAGCCTCGTCGGCATGCAAACTAGTCATCGCGTTCTTATTAACCTTTAAGCTGAGCCAGGGCGCGGTAATCCGCTCCCAGCGTGGCCTGTAGAACCTCTTTCGGATAATCGTCGGTCACCACCGCTTCGCCCATGTGGCGCAGCAGCACCAGGCGCAAACGACCGTCGATCACTTTCTTGTCAATTGCCATGTGCTCGAGAAAATCGGCTTCCGTCATTTCTTCAGGCGGAATGACCGGCAGGCCGGCACGCTGGAACAGTCGGATGCCACGGTCGCGGTCCTGCTCGCTGATCCAGCCCAGGCGCGCGGACATTTCCAGAGCCATTACCGTGCCAGCAGCCACCGCTTCACCATGCAGCCAGACACCATAGCCCATATGAGTCTCGATCGCGTGACCGAAGGTGTGACCCAGGTTGAGCGTTGCCCGCACACCGGTTTCCTTCTCGTCGGCGCCGACCACGGCCGCCTTGGCCGCACAGGAGCGCTCGATGGCATAGGTCAGGGCTTGCTGATCCAGGCTGCGCAGGCGGTCGACGTTGTCTTCGAGCCAGGTCAGGAACGGCTCATCGCAGATCAGCCCGTACTTGATGACTTCGGCCAGGCCGGCGGACAGCTCGCGGGCCGGCAAGGTATTGAGAGAAGTGGTGTCGATCAGCACGACGTTCGGCTGATAGAAGGCACCGACCATGTTCTTGCCCAGCGGATGGTTGATACCGGTCTTGCCACCCACCGAAGAGTCGACCTGCGACAGCAGCGTGGTCGGCACCTGGATGAAATCGACACCGCGCTGGTAGCAGGCCGCCGCGAAACCGGCCATGTCGCCAATCACACCGCCCCCCAGGGCGATCACCGTGGTGCGTCGATCATGCCGCGCGGTCAGCAAGCCATCAAATATCAGTTGCAGGGTTTCCCAGGTCTTGAAGGCCTCACCGTCAGGCAGCACCACGGAAATTACCGAGAACTGCGCAAGACTGCGGGTCAGACGTTCGAGATAGAGCGGCGCGACGGTTTCATTGGAAATGATTGCCACTTGCCGTCCACGAATATGGGGGGCCAGCAGCTCAGGCTGGTCCAACAAACCTTCGCCAATATGAATCGGGTAGCTGCGCTCGCCTAGATCGACCTTGAGTGTCTGCATGTGTCCCCACAGTGAAGATGGAATCAGGCAACCTGCCTTGAGTTAACGAATGTCTACGGCCACTGCTGGTGTGACGCCGTTCGTCGGCCGTTCGCCACAACCTGGAGCGGTCATGGCCGGACGCCGAGGATAGCGCATTTCGTGCAGCGCTTTAACGGGGCGGCAATTGCTGCAGACGCTCCAGGATATCGAGCACGACCATTCGCGGTGGTCGCTCATCGGTTTCCACCACCAGATCGGCGATTTCCCGATAAAGGGGATCACGGATCGCCAGCAGATCCCGCAGGGTCTTGGCCGGATCGGCGGTGCGCAGCAAGGGCCGATTGCGATCGCGGGACGTGCGACCGACCTGTTGCTCGACAGAGGCATGCAGATAGACCACCCGCCCGCCAGCGCGCAGCGCCCGACGATTGGCTTCGCGCATGACTGCCCCGCCGCCGGTCGCTAGCACCACGCCATCGTAATCGCACAGCTCGGCAATCATTGCCTGCTCGCGCTCACGAAAGCCCGGTTCGCCTTCCTTGTCGAAGATCCATGGGATATTGGCGCCCGTGCGTAATTCAATTTCCTTGTCGGAATCTTTGAATGGCAAGCGCAGCTCTTTGGCCAGCAATCGGCCGATGGTGCTTTTGCCAGCCCCCATCGGTCCTACAAGTATCAAATTTCGCACAGAATCAACGACTCACAGCAATCGCCTGGTTATTCATGATACGCGGAGTGAGAAACACCAACAGCTCGGATTTTTTCTCCGAAACCACGTCGCGCCGGAAAAGGCGGCCAAGATACGGCACATCGCCAAGAAATGGCACCTTATCTACAACCTTGCTTTGAGTATTTGAGAAAACACCGCCAATGACGATGGTCTCGCCATCGTTCACCAGGACCTTGGCGTTGACTTCGTTTTTCTTGATCGGCGGCACATCCTGGACCTTGTTCAGGTAGTCCGGCTCGTCCTTGGTGACCTTGACCTCCATGATGATCCGGTTGTCCGGGGTGATCTGCGGCGTCACCTCCAGCGACAGCGAAGCTTCCTTGAAGGAGACCGACGTAGCACCGCTGGAGCTGGCTTCCTGATAGGGAATCTCGGTGCCCTTGAGGATCTTCGCGGTTTCCTTGTCAGAGGTGACTACCTTGGGTTGCGAGACGATTTCACCATTGCCGGTCTTTTCCATGGCCGTCAATTCGAGGTCCAGCAATACGTTGTCCGTGATGAAGGCAATGCCGATGCCCGACGAGTTGTTGGCGGCACCCAAGTCGACGAACGGCGAACCGCTACTGGCGTCGGCGCCGCTACCGACCCCGGAAACATTCCAGTTGCCTTTGTTCTGTATCGAGCCACCCCAGCGCACGCCGAGGCTTTTGTCATAATCAACGTTGGCTTCCACGATGCGCGCCTCGATCATCACCTGACGCACCGGGATATCCAGTTGCGCAACGATTCGCCGCAGTTCGTCGAGCCGGTCCTGGGTCTGGTAGGCAATGATGTTGTTCGTGCGCTCATCGACGGTGATCGACCCCCGCTCGTCGGCTTTCGCCTCGGCACTGGTCACCGACTGGAACAGTTTGGCGATATCGGCCGCCTTGGCGTAATTGACCTGCAACAGTTCCCGACGCAGCGGCGCCAGGTCGGCAATCTGCTTCTGTGATTCAAGCTCCTGACGCTCACGGGCCGCAATTTCGTCGGCCGGCGCAACGAGCAGCACATTACCCACCTTGCGTTTGTCCAGGCCCTTGGTTTTCAGCACCAGGTCCAGCGCCTGGTCCCAGGGTACATTTTGCAGGCGCAAGGTAATGCCCCCCTGCACCGTGTCACTGGCGACCAGATTGAGGTTGGTGAAATCGGCGATCAGTTGCAGCACCGAGCGCACATCGATGTCCTGGAAATTCAGCGAGAGCTTTTCACCGCTGTAGGCATTACGGTCCGCGTTGCGCTTTTGCAGGTCGTCGACAGTCATCGGACGGACGCTGACGGTCAGCTTGTTGTCGGTCTGATAGGTCGAATAATCGAAGGCACCACCGGGCTCGATCGTGATCGTCGCCCTATCCCCTATGACACTGGCATTGACGAACTGCACTGGGGTGGCGAAATCCTTGACGTCCAGGCGCACGCGCAATGGCTCGGGCAATCGGGTCTTGGCAAAACCGAGAATGATTTTGCCTTCGCGTTCCTGAATGTCCGGGGCAATGGACGGATCCGACAAATCGATCACGACATTGCCTTCCCCCTGAGTGCCACGCTGGAAATCCACCGCACGAATGGCCTTGCCAGCCGGCGCAGCCGCACGTTTCGAGGCCTGGACGGGAACGGCGGTAGGGGCCGCTCGCGGGGCCATGCCTTTGCCACCCTGCCCGATCACCACAAACAGATTATTGCCTTCGACCCGGAAGTCGTAGGGGCTCAACTGGGTCAGATTGATGATCAGCCGCGCACGATCCTTGGCCTCCACCACAGTCGCGCTACGGGCATTGCCATTGCCCAGGTCCCGCGTCTTGCTCGCCAATTGACTGACGACACCGGGCAGATCCAGGGCAATCCTGGCGGGGGATTCCGTGGTGTAGCCACGGGGCGTCGGAGGTGGCTCGTCGAACACCAGTTTCAACTCGACGCGATCTCCCGGTAAAGCGGCGACATCCAGCGCCTTGAGTTTGGCCGCTTGTACCATCGGCGCCAGCAACGCTATCCATAGCGATACGCCGAGGGCGGAGAGAATCCTGTTCATTGTTCGAGTTCCACTATGAATGCTCTTTCAAAGGAAGGGTCCGCGGCCGCTCCAGCCAAGCCCCTTCACCGTCGGGAACGATTTCGACCACATCGACTTGCGAGCCACTGATGGCGACTATCCGACCGTCGTTACGCCCCAGGTAATCACCGACTTTCAGCCGATGCACCCCACCGGCGCCGCGCAACAAGGCAAAGGAGCCCGCTGCATTGGAGATTGTGCCGACCATTTCAAACTGCTCGATATTGAAACCCTCAAGGTACTGCTTGACCCGGTTGGGGTCCGGCTGGACATTGCGCGCCCCCTGCTTGAGTGCGAGATCGACCTTGACCTGCCGGGAAAACGGGCTGCGCAGGTTGGCGGCGTTATAGGTGAATGTCGGGTAAGACCGGAATGTCGGCGTTGGTTCAATCTGGCCCGGTGCCCGCAGGCGCATTTCGTTCATGTAAGCGTCCAGATCACTGAAATCATCGCTGCCGCCACAGCCAGCCAATATGGCCATCAACACCATCAGCGAATAACCACGAAGCGGGCTCATCGATGCAGCCCCTTGTCGTTGTAGCGGTAGGTCTTGGCCAGGATGCTCATGCGCAACTTCGGCCCGCCGTCGGGATTGACCGGCGCCAGGTCGAAATCATGCAGGGTGACGATACGCGGCAACCCGGCCACGCCACTGACGAAAGTGGCCAGGTCGTGATAGGCGCCGGTAACCGTGATCTGGATCGGCAATTCGATATAGAAAGGCTGGGTGACCTCCGGCAGCAGCTTGATCTCTTCGAACTCCAGGCCGCTGCCCAGCCCCGTTCGCGTGATGTCCTCCAGCAAGCCGGGGACTTCGGTGTCGCTGGGCAGTTGCCGGAGCAGCACGCCAAAGGAGTTCTCCATCTCCTTCATCTGCTGGGTGTAGAGCTCCAGATTCGCCGCTAAATGGGATTTGCTGGCAAATTGCTCCTTGAGGGTCGACTCCTCCTTGCGCTTGAGTTCGAGCTGGCTTTCAAGCTCGCTCGTGGAAAAGCTGTAGCCGATCGAAAGCACCAGGATTGCGACCACAATGCCCGTCAGGACCTTGATCGCGGGTGGCCAGGTACCGATGTTATTGGTGTCCAGATCGTTGATGTCGATCCGGCGAAGCCCTACGAACCACTCGGACGGACTCACTTGTCGACCTCCGTGGCCGCAGGCTGGGTCTGACGAACGGTCAACTGAAAAACGTTAGCCTGGTCCAGCTGACCAGCGGTCGTCGCCTTGACTTCAGTGAGGCTGGGCGCATCAAACCAGTCGGACGCATCAAGGTTGCGCATCAAGTCTGAAACGCGATTATTCGATTGCGCCGCCCCGGTAATGGACAAGGTCTTGCCCGCCATTTTGACTTCAGTGAAAAACACCCCATCGGGCAAGGTGCGCGCCAATTGATCAAACATTCGCCCGCTGATCGGACGATTGCCCTGCAAGTCCTGGATGATGCGCATGCGCTCGACCAATTGCTCGCGACGGGCCTTGAGATCACTGATCTGCTTGATCCGCTCGTCGACCACGGCGATTTGTCTGCCGATGTAATCATTACGCGCAAGCTGCCGCTCGATGGCGCTGCTGATGACCTGGTTGGCGAAGAACAGCGCACCCGTCGAGCCCACCAGTACACCGACCAGCATCAGTAGAAAGCGCTTGCGCCGCTGTTCGCGCCGCTCTTCGCGCCAGGGCAATAGATTGATCCGCGCCATCAGTCGAAACTCCTGAGGGCCAGCCCGCAGGCGATCATCAGTGCGGGCGCATCGCTGGTCAGCGCCGCGGCGTTGACCTTGCTGCTCAGGGTCATGTCGCAAAACGGATTGGCCACCTGTGTCGGCGTACCCAGTTGCTGCTCGATCAACTGCTCCAGGCCGGAGACCGACGCAGTTCCCCCTGCCAGCAGAATGTGGTCGACCGTTTTGTAGTGGCCCGAAGCAAAGAAGAACTGCAACGAACGCGACACTTGCTGCACCAGCGCCTCACGAAATGGCTGCAAGACTTCACTGGCATAATCGTCAGGCAAACCACCCTGCTTCTTCGCCAGGCCCGCTTGCTCGACGGTCAGACCATATCGGCGCTGAATTTCCTCGGTGAGCTGGCGGCCACCAAACAACTGTTCGCGGCTGTAGATGATCCTTCCGTCATGCAGCACGCTCAGGGTGGTCATGGTTGCGCCGACGTCGACCACCGCCACCAGTCGCCCTTGGAAGCCCCCTCGCGGGTTCTTCAGCAGACTGCAAGATCGTTCCAGGGCATAGGCCTCGACATCGACCACGCGCGCAGTCAAGCCCGCCAGGCCCAAGGCGGCCTCTCGGATCTCGACGTTCTCCTTGCGACAGGCGGCGAGCAATACGTTGACCCGCTCAGGATTGCGCGCTGACGCGCCCTGGACCTCGAAATCGATGGCAACTTCGTCCAACGGATAAGGAATGTACTGATCGGCCTCAATCTTCAGCTGATCTTCCATCTCGTCATCGGAAAGACCGGCCTCCATCTCGATAGTCTTGGTGATCACCGCCGAACCGGCCACAGCCACGGCTACGTTCTTGAGGCTGGTCCGGGCCTTGACCAGCGCACGCGCCACGGCCTGGCCCACGCCATCGAGCTCGGTGATGTTTTTTTCGATGACCGCACCGGGGGGTAACGGCTCGACCGCGTAAGTTTCGACCCGATAGCCACTGCCCTGGCGGCTCAGCTCCAGCAGCTTCACCGATGTGGAGCTGATATCGATCCCCAGAAGCGACCTGGCTTTTTTATTGAAGAGTCCTAGCACTACCAATTCCCTATGACTTTCCGTGTGTTACGGACTCCATAACGGGGGTTGCGTTCAAACCACCCGTCTTGACAGCAGCGCAAATAACGCCATGGACGGAAAAATGCTTATAATGCCCAGCGTTTTTTTCCGCTTTTTCTCAAGCGCGGGTCGTTCTCCTTAGCCTGAACCCTGATGCCAAATTCATTTTTTACCCTGGATGTCCAAAAGCCTTGATTCGTCTGCTGAAATTTTTCGGTTGGTCCATCGTCGCCGTATTCTGCGGACTGCTTCTGGGTCTGAGTGGGGCGTTTCTTTACCTTAGTCCCGGATTACCGTCCGTAGAGGCACTGAGAAGCATCCAGTTGCAGATCCCTTTGCGGGTCTACAGCAGCGATAACAAGTTGATCGCAGAATTCGGCGAAATGCGCCGTACACCGATCCGTTTCGCCGACATTCCCCCCAATTTCATTAATGCGTTACTAAGTGCTGAAGACGACAACTTCGCCAACCACTACGGTGTCGATCCCAGCAGCCTGATGCGCGCCGCCACTCAGCTGGTGAAAAGCGGCCATATCCAGTCCGGCGGCAGCACCATCACCATGCAGGTGGCGAAGAACTTCTTCCTGACCAGCGAACGCAGCTTCTCGCGCAAAACCACCGAGATTCTCCTGGCCCTGCAGATCGAACGACAACTGACCAAGGACGAAATCCTTGAGCTTTACGTCAACAAGATCTATCTGGGCAATCGTGCCTACGGCATCGAAGCGGCGGCGCAGGTGTATTACGGCAAGTCGATTCGCGACATCAGCCTGGCGCAGATGGCGATGATCGCCGGCCTGCCCAAGGCCCCTTCGCGATTCAACCCGCTGGCCAACCCGGCCCGCAGCAAGGAGCGTCGCGACTGGATCCTGGGGCGCATGTACAAGCTGGGCAAAATCAGCGAAGCCGACTACACGGCCGCCATCAACGAACCACTGAACGCCAGCTATCACGTACCAACGCCAGAAGTGAACGCGCCCTACATCGCCGAGATGGCTCGCGCCGAAATGGTTGGTCGATATGGCAGCGATGCGTACACCGAAGGTTTCCGCGTCACCACCACGGTGCCGAGCAACCTTCAAGAGATGGCCAACACCGCCCTCCACGAAGGCTTGATGACCTATGACCAGCGTCACGGCTACCGGGGCCCCGAGTCGCGCCTGCCGGGCAAGACGCGCGAGGCGTGGGCGACCGAACTGACCAAGCAACGCACCGTCAGCAGTCTCGAGCCGGCCATCGTCACCCAGGTCGACAAGAACGGCCTGCAAGTGCTGACCCGCACCGGCAGCGAGCACGTTGGCTGGGACAGCATGAAATGGGCTCGCCCATTCCTGAACACCAACAGCATGGGGCCCAATCCGAAACAACCCTCGGACGTAGCCCAGGTCGGCGACCTGATACGCGTGCAGCGCCAGGCGGACAATACGCTGAAGTTCAGCCAGATCCCGCAAGCCCAGGGCGCACTGGTCTCCCTTGACCCGCAAAATGGCGCCATCCGCTCTCTGGTCGGCGGTTTCGCCTTCGAGCAGAGTAACTACAACCGCGCCCTTCAGGCCAAGCGCCAGCCGGGCTCGAGCTTCAAGCCGTTCGTCTACAGCGCCGCCCTGGATAACGGCTACACCGCCTCCAGCCTGGTGAACGACGCACCGATCGTGTTTGTCGACGAGTACCTGGACAAGGTCTGGCGCCCGAAAAACGATACCAACACCTTCCTCGGCCCGATCCGCCTGCGCGAAGCGCTCTACAAGTCGCGCAACCTGGTTTCGATCCGCCTGCTGCAAGCAATGGGGGTAGGTAAAACCATCGACTACATCAGCCGCTTTGGCTTCAACAAGCAGGATCTGCCGCCCAACCTTTCCCTGGCCCTGGGCACCGCGACCCTGACACCAATGGAAATTGCCACGGGCTGGGCTACCTTCGCCAATGGCGGCTACAAGATCACCCCGTACATCATTGACAAGATCGAGAGCCGCAACGGCGATACGCTGTTCGTCGCCAACCCGCCAAGCGTGCCAAAAGGCGCTGTCGCGACCGACGGTATCGCCGCACCTGCCGCCGAAGCCTTTACGGTCAATGCAACACCTGGCCAAGTACCGGGCGAGGCACCAGCCGCGCAAGCACCCGCCGTGGCTGAGCGCATTGTCGACGGACGCACAACCTACATCCTCAACAGCATGCTCGAAGACGTGATCAAGCTCGGTACTGGCCGTCGCGCGCTGGCCCTGGGACGCGGCGACATCGCGGGCAAGACCGGCACCACCAACGAGTCCAAGGACGCCTGGTTCTCCGGCTACAACGCCGATTACGTCACCACCGTCTGGACCGGCTTCGACCAGCCTGAGAGCCTGGGTCGCAAGGAGTTCGGCGGCACCGTCGCCTTGCCGATCTGGATGAACTACATGGGGGCTGCGCTCGAAGGACTGCCGCCACACACCCAGCCGGAGCCGGAAGGCATCCTGAGCCTGCGGGTAGACCCTGTCAGTGGTCGTGCGGCCACTCCAGGCACGCCAGGGGCTTACTTCGAACTGTTCAAGGTCGAGGATACGCCGCCGACGGGCAATGAGCTGGGCAACGGCACTGCGCCAGGCAGCCCACTGCCGGCGGATGAAGCGGCACCGATTGATTTGTTCTGATCCCGTATAGCAGCGCAAAAAGCCCCGCCTTCGAGTGAAGCGCGGGGCTTTTTATTGCCTGCCAGCCTTGCATTGATTGAGCTGCCGTATTGGCGGGCAAGCCCGCTCCCACTGGGATTAGCGGCGCCCGCACCCTCGACGCAAAACTCACAGATACGAAAAAGCCCCGACTCAAAATGAGCCGGGGCTTTTGGTTGAAGCGCTACAACGACTTAGCCGTTGAACACGTCATCCACGCTTTTCAGCGGGTAGTTCTTCGGATACGGCAGGGTTGCCACGCCGGTCTCGATCGCAGCCTTGGCCACGGCATCGGAGATCACGGTGATCAGGCGGGCGTCCATTGGTTTCGGAATGATGTACTCACGACCGAATTCCAGCGCGATGCCGCCGTAGGCGTCGCACACTTCCTGAGGTACTGGCAACTTGGCCAATTCGCGCAGGGCGTTGGCCGCAGCCACTTTCATTTCTTCGTTGATGCGCTTGGCGCGAACGTCCAGGGCACCACGGAAGATGAACGGGAAGCCCAGTACGTTGTTGATCTGGTTCGGGTAGTCCGAACGGCCGGTGGCCATGATCACGTCGTTGCGGGTGGCATGCGCCAGCTCCGGGGAAATTTCCGGATCCGGGTTCGAACAAGCGAACACGATCGGGTTAGGCGCCATCGACAGCAGGCCTTCAGGGCTCAGCAGGTTCGGGCCGGACAGGCCGACGAACACGTCTGCGCCTTGCAGGGCGTCTGCCAGGGTGCGCTTGTCGGTCGCGTGAGCGAAAACAGCCTTGTACTGGTTCAGGTCGTCACGGCCGGAGTGAATCACACCGGTACGGTCAACCATGTAGATGTTTTCGATGTTGGCACCCATGCTCACCAGCAATTTCATGCAGGAGATGGCGGCAGCGCCGGCACCCAGGCACACGATCTTGGCTTGCGGCAGGGTTTTGCCAGCGATTTCCAGGGCGTTGATCATGCCGGCAGCCGTCACGATCGCGGTGCCGTGCTGGTCGTCGTGGAATACCGGGATGTCGCACTGCTCGATCAGGGCACGTTCGATCTCAAAGCACTCAGGTGCCTTGATGTCTTCCAGGTTGATGCCACCGAAGGTGATGGAGATGCGCTTGACGGTGTCGATGAAGGCTTGCGGGCTTTCGGAGTCGACTTCGATGTCGAATACGTCGATACCGGCGAAGCGCTTGAACAGCACGCCTTTACCTTCCATCACTGGCTTGGAGGCCAATGGGCCGAGGTTACCCAGGCCCAGAATCGCGGTGCCATCGGAAATGACTGCAACCAGGTTGCCTTTGCCGGTGTATTTGTAGGCCAGCTCAGGATCGCGGGCGATCTCGCGTACTGGTTCAGCTACGCCGGGGCTGTAGGCCAGCGACAGGTCGCGGGCGGTAGCGGTGGCCTTGGTGAGCTCGACACTCAGCTTCCCTGGACGAGGATTGGCATGATATTCGAGAGCGGCAGTTTTCAGATCAGACATTTTGGCATTCCGCTTTTACTGTTGGACAGACTGGTCAGCGAGGATACGCGCCTCGCAAAATCCCCACAAGACTGACCGGTCACCCCTGTCAAGCACCCGTCCCTACGACTTTGGCCCAAGAGCCACGGAACACAAGGGATAGACTGTTCACAATCCACATTAAAAATGTCTACAATTATTTAAAAATGGCCATTGCAGCCAAATCCCAGACACAAAAAAGGCGCCCCAGGGGACGCCTTTTTTATCAGCATGGAAAAACGGCAACGCTTTCCCAGGTTGATCGGCCTTAGGCCTTTTTCGCACCGAAAGCACCGAAACGGTCTGCGAAGCGCTGAACGCGGCCGCCAGTGTCCAGAGTCTTCTGCTTACCGGTGTAGAACGGGTGGCATTCGTTGCAAACGTCGATCGCCAGGGCTTTGCCGAAGGTCGAACGGGTTTCGAACTTGTTGCCGCAGCTGCAGGTAACAGCAACTGCTGGGTATTCTGGATGGATATCAGCTTTCATGGTGTCTTCCTCTGGCTAGCGTGCCGCCACCCAACACTATTGTTGAATACCGCACGTAATTAGGCCGCGGATTCTACCAGACAATGCCAATCACGCAAGCTGTCCCTGAGACCGACCGTCTGCTAGGCTCCCGATCCAAAGCGCGATCCTTGTGGGAGCGGGCTTGCTCGCGAAAGCGGTGTGCCGGCCAGCATTCAAGGCGTCTGACACACCGCTTTCGCGAGCAAGCCCGCTCCCTTAGGTTATGTGTCATACCCTTCATTGCCTGTTGATCGAGACTCCCCCGCGTGCCCGACGCCATTTTGCGCCTCGCCCTGCCTTCGCCCCTGCGCCGCCTGTTCGACTACCGGGCGCCGGCCGGCGTGATGCGTGCGCAGTTGCACCCCGGCATGCGCTTGCGGGTGCCGTTCGGTCGACGGGAGATGATCGGGATCCTGGTGGAAGTTACCGACACCAGTGAAGTACCGGTGGAGAAACTCAAACCTGCCCTCGCACTGCTGGATGCCACGCCGCCGCTGCCGCCCGCGCTGTTCAAGCTGTGCCTGTGGACATCCCAGTACTACCAGCACAGCCTCGGCGACACCTTGAACTGGGCACTGCCGGTGTTGCTGCGCCAGGGTGAACTGGCCGAGGCGCGCCAGGAGCGCTTCTGGTCCGCTGCGCCAGGCGCCAGCCTCGATGACCCGCGTATCGCCCGAGCCCCGCGCCAGCGCGAAGCCTTGGCAACATTGGCCCAGCACCCTCACGGCGTCGCCCATCAGTTGCTGAGCAAGCTGATGCTGAGCAAGGACAGCCTCGATCTGTTGCTGGCCAAGGAACTGGTCCAGGTCGAGATCCGCAGGCACGCTCCTGGCGCCCGCCACGAACACTGGCTGGCCCAACCCGAACTGCCACTCAACCCGGAACAGCGGGCAGCCTATGAAGCCATTCGCGCCGGGTTCGACAGTTATCACGCGTTCCTTCTCGCCGGAGTTACCGGCAGCGGCAAAACCGAAGTTTATCTGCAACTGATCCGCGAAACCCTGGAGGCCGGCAAGCAAGCGCTGGTACTGATCCCGGAAATCAACCTCGGGCCGCAAACCCTGGCGCGCTTCGAGCAGCGCTTCAATGCGCGCATCGCGCTGATTCACTCGGCGGTCAATGATCGCGAACGTCTCGACGCCTGGCTCGCCGCCCGCGACGGCGAAGCCGACATCATTATCGGCACCCGCTCGGCGCTGTTCACGCCGATGAAAAACCCGGGACTGATCATCATCGACGAAGAACACGACGGCTCTTACAAGCAGCAGGAAGGCTTGCGCTACCACGCGCGCGACCTGGCGCTGGTACGGGCGCGCCAGGAAAACATCCCGATTGTCCTGGGCTCCGCCACGCCCTCGCTGGAAAGCCTGCACAACGCCTACACCGGCCGCTATGGACTGTTGCGGCTGAACGAGCGCGCGGGTGGTGCCAAGCAACCACGATTCCTGCGCCTGGATGTGAAAAGCCGTCCGCTGGACAGCGGCATTTCCGGCCCCATGCAACAAGCCATCGGCCAGACACTTGCCGCCGGCCAACAGGTGCTGGTATTCCTCAACCGCCGCGGCTTTGCCCCGACGCTGTTGTGCCACGACTGCGGCTGGATGTCCGAGTGCCAACGCTGCGATGCGCGCATGACCGTGCACCAGCGCTACGGCGAACTGCGCTGCCATCATTGCGGCTATGTCGAACGCGTGCCGCGCCAGTGCCCCAAGTGCAGCAAGGTCGACTTGCGCCCCGTGGGAGCCGGTACCGAACGGGCCGAGGAACGCCTGGGGATCCTGTTCCCGGACTTTCCTGTGCTGCGGGTCGACCGCGACAGTACATCGCGCAAGGACGCAATGAACCAGTTGTTCGCCACTATCCAGAAAGGTCACCCCTGCATCCTGGTCGGCACGCAGATGCTCGCCAAGGGACACCACTTTCCACGGGTCACCCTGGTCTCGATCCTGGATGCCGACGGCGGGCTGTTCTCCGGTGATTTCCGCGCCAGCGAGCGCATGGCGCAACTGATTGTCCAGGTCGCCGGTCGCGCGGGCCGGGCGGAAGAGCCGGGCAAGGTGATCATCCAGACGCACCTGGCCGACCATCCGTTGCTGGTGCAACTGACTGAACAGGGTTACTTCGCCTTTGCCGAACAGGCCTTGAGCGAGCGGCGCGCGGCGGGATTGCCACCGTTTGCGCATTTGGCGCTGCTGCGGGCCGAAGCGCACAAGCCGGGTCAGGCCGAAGGCTTTCTTGATGAAGCGTGCAGCGAGGCCGAGCGTTTGCTCGCCGATCAGAATCTGACCGGAATCGAACTGCTCGGGCCGGTGCCGGCGCCGATGGAGCGGCGGGCCGGGCGTTATCGTGCGCAGTTGTTGCTGCAGGCTACCGCACGGGCGCCGCTGCATCGGTTGCTTGCCAGCTGGCTGCTGGTTTTGGAACAGATGCCGAGCGGGCGGGCGGTGCGTTGGTCATTGGATGTTGATCCCGTCGATTTGTATTGAACGGGCCGGCCGATTTGTCACCACATATCCATAACCTGCCCGCTATAGTTGGCAAGCTTGCCCGGGCAACGGATAATGCCCAGTTTTTCCACCAGCGCACGATGCGCCGCCGCGCTTGCGGTCGAAAGAGAAGACCATGAAAGACACCATTCGTCAGCTGATCCAACAAGCCATCACCCAACTCGTCAACGAAGGTGTGTTGCCTGAAGGCCTGTCGCCGGCGATCCAGGTGGAAAACTCCCGCGACAAGAAGAACGGCGACTTCGCCAGCAACATCGCCATGATGCTGGCGAAACCGGCCGGCATGAAGCCGCGCGACCTGGCGGAAAAAATCATCGCCGCGCTGCCCACCGACGAAAACGTCTCCAAGGCCGAAATCGCCGGCCCTGGCTTCCTGAACTTCTTCCAGAACACCGATGCCCTGGCTTCGCGCCTGGACGCCGCCCTGGCCGACGCCAACATCGGAGTGCGCAAGGCCGGCCCAGTGCAGCGCACCGTGGTCGACCTGTCCGCCCCGAACCTGGCCAAGGAGATGCACGTCGGCCACTTGCGCTCGACCATCATTGGCGACGGCGTGGCCCGCGTACTCGAGTTCCTCGGCGATGAAGTGATCCGCCAGAACCACGTCGGCGACTGGGGCACCCAGTTCGGCATGTTGATGGCGTACCTGCAGGAAAACCCGATTACCAGCGACGAGCTGTCGGACCTGGAAAATTTCTACCGCGCCGCCAAGCAACGCTTCGACGAATCCGAAGAGTTCGCCGACCGCGCCCGTGGCCTGGTGGTCAAGCTGCAGGCCGGCGATGCCGATTGCCTGGCGCTGTGGACCAAGTTCAAGGACATCTCGCTGTCCCACTGCCAGAAAATCTACGAACTGCTGAACGTCAAGCTGACCATGGCCGACGTGATGGGCGAAAGCGCCTATAACGACGACCTGATCAACGTGGTCAACGACCTCAAGGCCGCTGGCATGCTGGTCGAGAGCAACGGCGCCCAGTGCGTGTTCCTCGACGAGTTCAAGAACGCCGACGGCGACCCGCTGCCGGTGATCATCGTCAAGGCCGATGGCGGCTACCTCTACGCCACCACCGACCTGGCCGCCGTACGCTACCGCAGCGGCAAGCTCAAGGCTGATCGCGCGCTGTACTTCGTCGACCAGCGTCAGGCCCTGCACTTCCAGCAGGTGTTTGCCGTGGCGCGCAAGGCCGGTTTCGTGACCCATCCAATGGAAATGGAACACATGGGCTTCGGCACCATGAACGGCGCTGACGGCCGCCCGTTCAAGACCCGTGATGGCGGCACCGTGAAGCTGATCGACCTGCTGACCGAAGCCCAGGAACGCGCCTACACCCTCGTGAAAGAGAAGAACCCTGAGCTGGCCGAAGCCGACCTGCGCAACATCGCCAAGGTCGTGGGCATCGGCGCGGTGAAATACGCCGACCTGTCCAAGCACCGCACCAGCGACTACAGCTTCAACTTCGACCTGATGCTGAACTTCGAAGGCAACACCGCGCCCTACCTGCTGTACGCCTACACCCGTGTGGCAGGCGTGTTCCGCAAACTCGGCAAGGACTTCAGCGAAGTCGAAGGCCAGATCGTGCTCGAAGCCACCCACGAACACGAACTGGCGGCAAAGCTCGCACAGTTTGGCGAAGTGCTGAACAACGTGGCCGAGAAAGGCACGCCGCACATTCTCTGCACTTACCTGTACGACGTCGCCGGCCTGTTCTCCAGCTTCTACGAGAACTGCCCGATCCTCGCCGCCGACACCCCGGCACAGATGCAGAGCCGCCTGCGCCTCGCCGCACTGACCGGTCGCACCCTCAAGCAAGGCCTGGAGCTCTTGGGCCTGGAAACTCTGGAGCGTATGTAAGTTGGCTGCCAAGAAAAAACCTGCACCCAAGCGTGGCGCCAGCCGTTACCAAGCTCCAGCGAAACAACCGATCCCGGGTTGGCTGTGGATGGCCATTGGCCTGACGGTTGGCGCATTCATCGTTTTCCTGATGAAGCTGGAGCCGGGCAAAGGCAGCGACACGGTCAAGCGCGAGAAGGTGGAGCAACAACAGAAAGCCACCAAGATCGCCGAGGCTAACAAGACGCCGCCGAGCCCGACGCAACCGGTGAAGCCGAAATACGACTTCTACACCCTGCTGCCGGAATCGGAAGTCATAGTGCCACCGGATGCCGTACCGGAAAAAACCCTGCCGACGCCACAGGTACCGGCCATTCCGACCACGCCGGTGACACCGGCTGAAGCGGCGAAGATCGACACCGCGCGCGCCCAGGCTGCCTTGTCCGGGATTACTCCGCCTCCTGCACCGCCGGTCAAGGCGGCGCCTGTGACGAAGTTTTTCCTGCAGGCCGGTTCGTTCCGCAAGGAGACTGATGCGGATAAGGTTCGCGCGCAGATCATCCTGCTCGGCCAGGCTGTGGCGGTTGAGTCCGGCACCGTGAAAGACGAGACCTGGTACCGGGTTCTGGTCGGTCCGTTCAGCAACCGTGAGCAACTGACCACGGCGCAGAAACAATTGGCGGGCGCAGGCTTCAGCAATTTGTTGTTACAACAACGCCAGAGCCGCTGAGACCGCGTCATCGTTCTTCGCGAGCAGGCTCGCTCCCACAGGGTTAGCGTAAATCCTGTGGGAGCGAGCCTGCTCGCGAAGGCGTCCTCATTATCACCAAAGCCATTTCTGTCTCCCACCGCCCGTCCCCTCTCCCGCCCAACAGTTGAAATCCTCTCCACCACCCCCATATGAATGGGCATAAGGCATTTTCGCCCCGCAGCGTGGAGACTCTTCCCTTGACCACCATCGTTTCAGTTCGCCGCCACGGCAAAGTCGTCATGGGCGGCGACGGCCAGGTTTCTCTTGGCAATACCGTGATGAAAGGCAACGCGAAAAAAGTTCGTCGCCTGTACCACGGCCAGGTCATTGCAGGTTTTGCCGGTGCCACCGCTGACGCCTTTACCCTGTTCGAACGCTTCGAAGGCCAACTTGAAAAGCACCAGGGTCACCTGGTACGCGCCGCTGTCGAACTCGCTAAAGAATGGCGTACCGACCGCTCCCTGAGCCGCCTCGAAGCCATGCTCGCGGTCGCCAACAAAGACGCCTCCCTGATCATCACCGGCAACGGCGACGTGGTCGAGCCTGAAGACGGCCTGATCGCCATGGGGTCCGGCGGCGCCTATGCACAAGCGGCAGCCAGCGCACTGCTGAAAAAAACCGACCTGTCGGCCCGGGAAATCGTTGAAACCGCCCTCGGTATTGCCGGCGACATCTGTGTATTCACCAACCACACCCAGACCATTGAGGAGCAGGACTGCGCCGAGTAAAGCCTGACTTGGCCCTGTGCCACGGCTCATTCTTGCTTGAGGTCCTTTGAATATTATGTCCATGACTCCCCGTGAAATCGTCCACGAACTCAATCGCCACATCATCGGCCAGGACGATGCCAAACGCGCCGTCGCCATTGCCCTGCGCAATCGCTGGCGTCGCATGCAGCTGCCTGAAGAGCTGCGCGTTGAAGTAACACCCAAGAACATTCTGATGATCGGCCCGACCGGTGTCGGTAAAACCGAGATCGCCCGTCGCCTGGCGAAACTGGCCAACGCACCTTTCATCAAGGTCGAAGCGACCAAGTTCACTGAAGTCGGCTATGTCGGCCGCGACGTCGAATCGATCATTCGTGACCTGGCCGATGCCGCGATCAAGCTGCTGCGCGAACAGGAAATCGTCAAGGTTCGCCACCGTGCCGAAGACGCAGCAGAAGAGCGCATCCTCGACGCCCTGCTGCCACCGGCACGCATGGGTTTCAGCAACGACGATGCCCCGACTGCTGATTCCAACACACGCCAACTGTTCCGCAAGCGCCTGCGCGAAGGTCAACTGGACGACAAGGAGATCGAGATCGAAGTCGCCGAAATGGCCGGCGTCGACATCTCTGCGCCACCGGGCATGGAAGAAATGACCAACCAGCTTCAAAGCCTGTTTGCCAACATGGGTAAGGGCAAGAAAAAAGCTCGCAAGCTCAAGGTCAAAGAAGCGCTGAAGATGGTGCGCGACGAAGAAGCCGGTCGCCTGGTCAACGATGATGAGTTGAAAGCCAAGGCACTGGAAGCGGTCGAACAGCACGGCATCGTGTTCATCGACGAAATCGACAAGGTCGCCAAACGCGGCAACTCCGGCGGCGTCGATGTGTCCCGCGAAGGCGTGCAGCGTGACTTGCTGCCGCTCATCGAAGGCTGCACCGTCAACACCAAGCTGGGCATGGTCAAGACCGACCACATCCTGTTCATTGCTTCGGGTGCGTTCCACCTGAGCAAGCCAAGCGACTTGGTGCCCGAGCTGCAAGGTCGTCTGCCGATCCGTGTCGAACTCAAGGCCCTGAGCCCGGAAGACTTCGAGCGTATCCTCAGCGAACCTCACGCCTCGCTCACCGAGCAATACTGCGCACTGCTGAAAACCGAAGGCCTGGGTATCGAGTTCCTGCCGAGCGGCATCAAGCGCATTGCCGAGATCGCCTGGCAGGTCAACGAAAAAACCGAAAACATCGGTGCCCGTCGCCTGCACACTTTGCTTGAGCGCCTGCTGGAAGAAGTGTCTTTCAGTGCCGGCGACCTGGCCAGCGTCCATGACGACAAGGTGATCCAGATCGACGCCGACTACGTCAACAGCCACCTGGGTGAATTGGCGCAGAACGAAGACCTGTCCCGTTATATCCTGTAAGCCATACTTACAGCGATGACGGACCCTGTGGGAGCGGGCTTGCTCGCGAAAGCGGTCTGACAATCAACATCCATGTTGAATGTTAAGGCCCCTTCGCGAGCAAGCCCGCTCCCACATTTGAATCGGGGTCCCACACCTAATCGGACATCCGGCCATGACCCAGCTCCCCACCGACATCAAGCTGCACAAAGCCTCGAAAACCCTGACGCTCAAATACGCGTCCGGCGAGGAATACACCCTGCCCGCCGAGTTCCTGCGCGTGCACTCTCCCTCCGCCGAGGTCCAGGGCCACGGCAAACCCATCCTGCAATTTGGCAAGATCAACGTAGGGCTGAGCAAGATAGAACCTGCCGGTCAGTACGCATTGAAGCTGACCTTCGACGATGGCCACGACAGCGGCCTGTTCACCTGGGAATACCTCTACGAACTGGGGCGACGTCATGACGCACTCTGGGAGGATTATCTTGCCGAGCTCAAAGCCGCAGGGAAAACCCGCGACCCGAACGAATCTGTCGTCAAGCTGATGCTCTAGCCCGAGCCTCTTGCTCTTTAGAGGGCATTTTCTAATTTCATCTGTTTGAATGCTCGGCTTCAGGGCCGACGCTTGGCCCGCTTGCGAAAAAAATTAAACTCGGGTAACCAATGGATTGGCAAGTTCCCTGCAGTGCTCTCTGAACTAAAAAGCAGTGATGCAGAATTAAAGTCACCCAAGCAGTAGTACCTTGCCGTTGTTGTGTGACTACACAGCAGGATCAAGGTACTCGTCTCAGGGCAATGGAGCGTCGTAGATGAGTAACAAGAGTAACGATGAGTTGAAGTATCAAGCCTCAGAAAACACCTTGGGGCTCAATCCTGTCGTTGGGCTGCGTGGAAAGGATCTACTGGCTTCTGCTCGAATGGTGCTCAGGCAGGCCATCAGGCAACCGGTGCACAGCGTCAAGCACGTTGCGCATTTTGGCCTCGAACTCAAGAACGTGCTGTTTGGTAAATCCGGGCTGCAACCGACCAGCGATGATCGTCGGTTCGCCGATCCGGCCTGGAGCCAGAACCCGCTCTATAAACGTTATTTGCAAACCTACCTGGCGTGGCGCAAGGAACTCCACGACTGGATCGACGAAAGTAACCTCACCCCCAAGGATGTGGCACGCGGGCACTTCGTGATCAACCTCATGACCGAAGCCATGGCGCCGACCAACACCGCAGCCAACCCGGCGGCAGTCAAACGCTTTTTCGAAACCGGCGGCAAAAGCCTGCTTGATGGCCTTTCGCACCTGGCCAAGGACCTTGTACACAACGGCGGCATGCCGAGCCAGGTCAACATGGGCGCGTTCGAGGTCGGCAAGAGCCTGGGCGTGACCGAAGGCGCGGTCGTATTCCGCAACGATGTACTGGAACTGATCCAGTACAAGCCGATCACCGAGCAGGTCCACGAGCGACCATTGCTGGTGGTGCCGCCGCAGATAAACAAGTTCTACGTATTCGACCTGAGCCCGGACAAGAGCCTGGCGCGGTTCTGCCTGCGCAACAACGTGCAGACCTTCATTGTCAGCTGGCGCAACCCGACCAAGGAACAGCGCGAGTGGGGCCTGTCGACTTACATCGAAGCCCTCAAGGAAGCGGTTGACGTGGTCACCGCGATCACCGGCAGCAAAGACGTGAACATGCTCGGGGCCTGCTCCGGCGGCATCACCTGCACCGCGCTGCTGGGCCACTATGCGGCGATCGGCGAGAACAAGGTCAATGCCCTGACCTTGCTGGTGAGCGTGCTCGATACCACCCTGGACAGCGACGTCGCCCTCTTCGTCAACGAACAGACCCTCGAAGCCGCCAAGCGCCACTCGTACCAGGCCGGTGTACTGGAAGGCCGCGACATGGCGAAAGTCTTCGCCTGGATGCGTCCCAACGACCTGATCTGGAACTACTGGGTCAACAATTACCTGCTGGGCAACGAACCGCCGGTGTTCGACATCCTGTTCTGGAACAACGACACTACCCGGTTGCCCGCCGCATTCCACGGCGACCTGATCGAGCTGTTCAAAAACAACCCACTGATTCGCTCGAATGCACTGGAAGTGTGCGGCACCGCCATCGACCTCAAGCAAGTGACGGCCGACATCTTTTCCCTGGCCGGCACCAACGACCACATCACCCCGTGGAAGTCCTGCTACAAGTCGGCGCAACTGTTCGGCGGCAACGTTGAATTCGTGCTGTCGAGCAGCGGGCATATCCAGAGCATCCTGAATCCACCGGGCAATCCGAAATCCCGCTACATGACCAGCACCGAACCGGCGAGCAGTGCCGATGAATGGCAACAGAACGCCACCAAGCACACCGATTCCTGGTGGCTGCACTGGCAGGCCTGGCAGGCTCAGCGCTCCGGCGAACTGAAAAAGTCCCCGGTAAAACTGGGCAACAAGGCTTACCCGGCAGGCGAGGCGGCTCCCGGCACTTACGTACACGAGCGCTAGACCCACAGACTTGTAGGAGCCGGCTTGCTGGCGATTGCCTCATCACGGTGAGACTGGCAAACCGCGCTGAACGCATCGCCAGCAAACCGGCTCCTACAGGATGTGTGTCAGGAATTACGATCCACCCACAGGGCCAGAAGCATGCCGCAACCGTTCATATTCCGCACCGTCGACCTGGATGGCCAGACCCTCCGCACGGCGGTGCGCCCCGGCAAGCCTCACTTGACGCCCTTGCTGATTTTCAACGGCATCGGCGCCAACCTGGAGCTGGTGTTCCCGTTCGTCGCGGCGCTGGACCCGGACCTCGAAGTCATCGCCTTCGACGTACCCGGTGTCGGCGGTTCGTCGACGCCGAGGCGCCCGTACCGCTTTCCGGGCCTGGCGAAACTCACGGCACGCATGCTCGACTATCTCGATTACGGGCAAGTCAATGTGATCGGCGTGTCATGGGGTGGCGCTCTTGCACAGCAATTCGCCTATGACTATCCGGAGCGTTGCAAGAAACTTGTCCTGGCGGCGACGGCAGCGGGTACGGTGATGGTGCCGGGCAAGCCAAAGGTCTTGTGGATGATGGCCAGCCCACGACGTTACATCCAGCCCTCCCATGTGATCCGCATTGCGCCGATGATCTACGGCGGCTCATTCCGACGCGACCCGACGCTCGCCGCGAGCCATGCAGCGAAAGTCCGCTCGGCGGGCAAGCTCGGTTATTACTGGCAACTGTTCGCCGGTTTCGGCTGGACCAGCATCCACTGGCTGCACAAGATCAATCAGCCGACCCTGGTCCTGGCGGGTGACGACGACCCGCTGATCCCGCTGATCAACATGCGCCTGCTGGCCTGGCGGATCCCCAATTCCCAGTTGCACATCATCGACGACGGCCATCTGTTCCTGATTACCCGGGCCGAAGCGGTGGCGCCAATCATCATGAAGTTCCTCGAGGAGGAGCGTCAGCGTGCTGTGATGCACCCGCATCCGGCGCCACTGGGCGGTTGATCGGCCCATTTTTTGTATGGGAAAGAGGGAGCGGCCGACATCGCACCGCGCAACAACCCGTTACAGCGTCTATGGTGTTCTGGTTCGGTGTTTTGTATTTGGCCTGAAGACGAAGGAGTGTTGAGTCATGCGCGATAAACCTGCGAGGGAGTCATTACCCACTCCCGCCGCGTTCATCAACGCACAAAGTGCGATTACCGGCCTGCGCGGTCGGGATCTGATTTCGACTTTGCGCAGTGTGGCCGCCCATGGCCTGCGCAACCCCGTACACACCGCTCGACACGCCTTGAAACTGGGTGGTCAACTGGGCCGCGTGTTGCTGGGCGACACCCTGCATCCGACCAATCCCCAGGACCGTCGTTTTGACGATCCTGCGTGGAGCCTCAACCCCTTTTATCGTCGCAGCCTGCAGGCCTACCTGAGCTGGCAGAAGCAGGTCAAAAGCTGGATCGACGACAGCAACATGAACCCCGACGACCGCGCCCGCGCGCACTTCGCGTTCGCCCTGCTCAACGATGCCGTGTCGCCGTCCAACAGCCTGCTCAATCCTCTGGCGATCAAGGAAATCTTCAACTCAGGCGGCAACAGCCTGGTACGCGGGATCGGCCATCTGGTCGATGACCTCCTGCACAACGAAGGCCTGCCCAGGCAGGTCACCAAGCACGCATTCGAGTTCGGCAAGACCGTCGCCACCACCACCGGCGCCGTGGTGTTTCGCAACGAACTGCTGGAGCTGATCCAGTACAAGCCGATGAGCGAAAAGCAGTATTCCAAACCGTTGCTGGTGGTACCCCCTCAGATCAACAAGTACTACATTTTCGACCTCAGCCCGCACAACAGTTTCGTCCAGTACGCGCTCAAGAACGGCCTGCAGACCTTCGTGATCAGCTGGCGCAATCCGGATGTGCGGCACCGCGAATGGGGCCTGTCGACTTACGTTGAGGCGGTGGAAGAAGCCATGAACGTGTGCCGGGCAATCACCGGCGCGCGCGAGGTCAACCTGATGGGCGCCTGCGCTGGCGGGCTGACCATTGCCGCCTTGCAGGGTCACCTGCAAGCCAAGCGACAGCTGCGCCGCGTCTCCAGCGCGACCTACCTGGTGAGCCTGCTCGACAGCCAACTGGACAGTCCGGCCACGCTCTTCGCCGATGAACAGACGCTGGAAGCCGCCAAGCGCCGCTCCTACCAGAAAGGCGTACTGGATGGCCGCGACATGGCCAAGGTCTTCGCCTGGATGCGCCCCAACGACTTGATCTGGAGTTACTTCGTCAACAACTACCTGATGGGCAAGGAGCCGCCGGCGTTCGACATTCTCTACTGGAACAACGACAACACACGCCTTCCGGCCGCCCTGCATGGCGACTTGCTGGACTTCTTCAAGCACAACCCGCTGAGCCATCCTGGGGGCCTGGAAGTGTGCGGCACCCCGATCGATTTGCAGAAGGTCACCGTCGACAGCTTCAGCGTGGCCGGCATCAACGACCACATCACACCGTGGGACGCGGTGTATCGCTCGACCCTGTTGCTCGGTGGCGAACGCCGCTTCGTCCTGTCCAACAGCGGTCATATACAGAGCATTCTCAACCCGCCGAACAACCCGAAAGCCAACTACGTCGAAGGCTCCAAACTGAGCAGCGACCCCAGGGCCTGGTACTACGACGCCAAGCCCGTCGACGGTAGCTGGTGGACGCAATGGCTGAGCTGGATTCAGGAGCGCTCGGGCGCACAGAAAGAAACCCACATGGCCCTCGGCAATCAGAATTATCCACCGATGGAGGCGGCGCCCGGCACTTACGTGCGCGTACGCTGATGTTCAACGACCACGGCCCCTGCCGGCCGTGGCATGACTCGATCATAAGAAGACTGGATGAAAACCCGCGACCGGATTCTCGAATGTGCCCTGCAATTGTTCAATGAAAAGGGCGAACCGAATGTTTCCACCATGGAAGTCGCCAACGAAATGGGCATCAGCCCGGGCAATCTCTACTACCACTTCCACGGCAAGGAGCCGCTGATTCTCGGCCTGTTCGAACGTTTCCAGGCCGAACTGGCGCCGCTGCTCGATCCACCGGCCGACGTCGAACTGGCTCCCGAGGATTACTGGCTGTTCCTGCACCTGATCGTCGAACGCCTGTCCCACTATCGCTTTCTTTTCCAGGACCTGTCGAACCTGGCTGGGCGCCTGCCGAAACTGGCCAAGGGCATTCGCAACCTGCTCAATGCACTCAAGCGTACACTGGCGTCATTGCTGGCCCGCTTGAAGGCCCTGGGGCAACTGGTCAGCGACACCCAGGCGCTGGGGCAACTGGTGGAGCAGATCACGCTGACGCTGCTGTTCTCACTGGACTATCAGCGGATTCTTGGCCGCGAAGGCGAAGTGCGATTGGTGGTTTACCAGATCATGATGCTGGTGGCGCCGCACTTGTTGCCCCCGATCAAGGCGGCGACGGAGCAAATGGCGATGCAGTACCTGCAAGAGCATTAAGCGCCACAAACAAAAACGCCCGACCTTGGCAGGCCGGGCGTTTTTTTGAGCCCTGGAATCAGGACTGACTGGTTGGCGTCGATGGAGCTGGCGCGGCAGTCGAGGTTACAGCAGGGGTCGGCGCAGAGGCGGAGTTCGAGGTGCTCGCCGGCGTTACCGGGGTTGCCGGTTTGGCGGCAGCCACTGCTGGTTTGGGTGCGGCAGCTTTTGGAGCGGCCGGTTTTTTCACTGCTGGCTTCTTCGCAGCAGCAGGTTTTGCCGCAGGCTTGGCGGCCGGTTTGGCAGCAGCGGTTTTCGCTGCAGGCTTGGCGGCGGTTTTGGCGGCTGCAGGTTTAGCCGCTGGCTTGGCTGCGGCTGGCTTGGCGGCGGCAGTTTTTGCAGCCGGTTTGGCAGCAGGTTTGGCTGCCGCTTTTGCCAATGGCTTGGCTGCGGTTTTGGCTGCCGGCTTGGCTGCCGCAGTTTTCGCCGCAACAGGCGCAACCTTGGCACCGGTGAGTTTTTCGATTTGCTTGGTCAGGGTATCGACCTTGCTGTGCAGTGCCTTGACCTCATTGCGGCTAGGTACGCCCAGGCGCGAAATGGCGCTGTTCAGGCGCTTGTCGAAAGCCCCTTCCAGCTCATCCCACTTGCCCAGTGCACGATCCTTCACGCCGCTGATGCGCGACTTGGCAGAAGAAGCAGAGTCTTTGGCGGCGTCGACAGTTTTGCCAACAGCGTTCTTGGTCAGCTTCTCGGCTTTCTCGCCGTCTTTAACCAGTGAGTCGAAGAGTTTGCTGCCGTCAGTGTCGATCTTCGAGTACACGCCTAAACCAGCCAGCCAGATTTTGCGGGAGTAGTCTTCGACTTTCCCAATCCACGAGCTGCCTTCTTTTTCGGTGTTCTTTTTACCAGCCATCCCGTTCTCCTTAAGATTTACGCGCGACGCGTTCGAGCAGTGCCGTCAGCTCATCGAGCTTGGCAGAGAGTGTCTCAACGTCATGTTTAGACGGAATGCCGATACGATTCAAGGTACTTGCGACACGCGTGTCGAACACCTTCTCGACTTTGTCGAGCTGAACTTCGACCTTGCCTTTGAAAGTGCTCACTTCGCTCTTGGCTTCATCGATCTCGGCATTCGCCGCTTCAAGCTTTTCGGCAACTACTTTTTTGCCTTTGGTTTCAACTGCTTGCCCAGCCTTGATCAACTCTTGAAAGTACTCGCTACCCTCTTGGCCGACCTTGGTATAGGCACCCAGGCCTGCCAGCCAGATCCTGCGGGCATACGATTTGACGTCATGCAGAGCGGTCGTCGATGCGTCGATTTTTTTCTTCAAAATAACTTTGGCCATGGTGCACCTCACGCGCAGAAGGTTTGAGGAACTGCCCGCGAAAGTGTCGGGCTCAGGCACAAAGTAGGGAGAAAAATTAGAAACGGCACCCTAACAACTGACATGAATCGATGGTGCCCTCACCGCTCACTGTAGGAGCAAGCTTGCTCGCGATGCAGGCACCTCGGTTTTCCAGTTACACCGCGTAGATGCCATCGCGAGCAAGCTTGCTCCTACAAGATCGCGCGCCTTATGCCAGCGCCTTGTCCAGCGCCTTCTCGATCTCGGCTTTGATCATGCCGCTCATGGCCGACATCATCAGGCCCAATTCCACATCGACCTTGATCGAATCGTCACTGACATGCACCGCACCTTTCACACCCGAACGCTTGAGGTTCAGGGTGTCGCCGGACCACTGCGGCTCCAGGCCATATTGATCGTGTAGTTTCTGCGCCAGCTTGTCGGCCTTCTCGCGCGCCGCTTCCTTACCCAGGCCGTGGGCCCGTTCAACACTAATATGGGCCATCGAATGACTCCTGCTTTATGAATGCTTTCGCGAGACATCTTGACCTCTGCTGCGTCAAAACGCCCGATGGTTGCCCATCTTACCTTCAGCCTTGCCAAGACAAAGCATGCCTTGGGGATTAGAATGTCGCGCATTCTCTTTTGGTGACAGCGATATGACTGATCAGCGCAAAGGCAACGACGCCGAACCCACCACTCACTTCGGCTTCAAAAACGTTCCGGAAAGCCAGAAAGCGGAAAAAGTCGCTGAGGTTTTCCACTCGGTAGCTGCCAAGTACGACCTGATGAACGACCTCCTGTCGGGCGGCATGCACCGTCTGTGGAAGCGTTTCGCGATCGAACTGTCGGGCGTGCGCACCGGTAACCGGGTACTGGACATCGCCGGCGGCACAGGCGACCTGACCCGCAAGTTCTCGCACCTCGTTGGCCCGACCGGCCAGGTGGTGTTGGCCGATATCAACGAATCCATGCTCAAGGTCGGTCGCGATCGCCTGCTGGATCTGGGTGTGGCCGGCAACGTTGAATTCGTCCAGGCCGACGCGGAAAAGCTGCCGTTCCCGGACAACCATTTCGACTGCGTGACCATCGCCTTCGGCTTGCGCAACGTCACGCACAAGGAAGACGCCCTGCGTTCGATGCTGCGTGTACTCAAGCCTGGCGGTCGCCTGCTGGTGTTGGAGTTCTCCAAACCGACCAACGCATTGATGTCCAAAGCCTACGACGCCTACTCGTTCGCCTTCATGCCACTGATGGGCAAGCTGATCACCAATGATTCGGAAAGCTATCGCTACCTGGCTGAATCGATCCGCATGCACCCGAACCAGGAAACCCTGAAGTCGATGATGGTCGAGGCCGGTTTCGACCGCGTGACCTATCACAACATGACCGCAGGCATCGTCGCCCTGCACCGCGGCATCAAGCCCTGATGTTGCTCGCCGGCCTGCTCGCCAGCGTTGAACTCGGCCTGAACCGGGTGCTGCGTCTCGACAGCACGGCGCTGCCGCGGCTGGCGCATTTGAGCGGCAAGGTGATTGCCGTCGATTGCCGCAGCCCGGCGTTGCAACTGTTCATCCTGCCCAGCGACGAAGGCCTGATGCTTGCTTCGCAGTGGGAAACCGGCGCCGACTGCACTCTTCGCGCACCGGCCTCGAGCCTGCTGAAACTGGCCACGAGCAAGGACAAGACCGCGGTGCTGCACGCGCCGCAAGTCGAGCTCGATGGTGACAGCGGTGTACTGCTGGAACTGGCGGCGATCCTTCAGGACCTGGAACTGGACTGGGAGTACGAACTCTCACGCTGGCTTGGCCCGGTTGCCACGCAACTGGTCGGCGGTCACCTGCGCAGCCGCGCCCGCTGGTATCAGCAAGGGTTCACCAGCCTGGGCCAGAACCTGGGCGAATACCTGGCCGAAGAATCGCGCACCCTCGTCGGTCAGCGCGAGGCCGAAGCCCGATTCACTGAACTGGACCAGATCAAGCTCGATCTGGAACGTCTCGAGGCGCGTTTCGAGCGCCTTTCCCGATCCCTCGACCCAAGCGATAACGCATGAAGCTGCTTGCCGTCCGCCGTTTGTTGCGCATCCAGCGCGTCGTGATCCGCTACCGCCTCGATGACCTGCTGTTCGCCCTGCCGCTGCCCTGGTTCCTCCTGGTGCTGCGTTACGCCCTGCCGTGGCGCTGGTTTCCGCGCAAGACCCTGGACCTCAGCCGTGGCGCGCGCTTGCGCCTGGCGCTGCAGGACCTGGGGCCGATCTTCATCAAGTTCGGGCAGATCCTGTCCACCCGCCGCGACCTGCTGCCGGAAGACATCGCCGATGAGCTGATGAAGCTGCAGGACCGCGTGCCACCGTTCGACTCGCAGGTGTCGGTCAAGCTGATCGAAGAGCAGCTGGGCAAGAAAATTAGTGAAGTGTTCAGCCGCTTCGACGTCGAACCGCTGGCCTCGGCGTCGGTGGCCCAAGTGCACGCCGCGCAGCTGAAAACCGGCGAAGAAGTCGTGGTCAAGGTGATCCGGCCGGGCCTCAAGCCGGTGATTGCCCAGGACCTGGCGTGGCTGTTCATCCTTGCCCGGGCCGCCGAAAAGCTCTCGGCCGATGCGCGCCTGCTGCACCCGGTGGACGTGGTCCAGGACTACGAAAAAACCATCTACGACGAACTCGACCTGCTGCGTGAAGCGGCCAACGCCAGCCAGTTGAAGCGCAACTTCGACGGTTCGCCGCTGCTGTACGTGCCACAAGTCTATTGGGACTGGTGCCGGCCGAAAGTGCTGGTGATGGAGCGCATATACGGCATCCAGGTCACTGACCTCGCGACCCTGGCCGACCAGCGCACCGACATGAAAATGCTCGCCGAACGCGGCGTGGAAATCTTCTTCACCCAGGTGTTCCGCGACAGTTTCTTCCACGCCGACATGCACCCCGGCAACATCTTCGTCAGCACCGTGAACCCGTGGAGCCCGCAGTACATTGCGATCGACTGCGGCATCGTCGGCAGCCTGACCCCGGAAGACCAGGATTACCTGGCTCGCAACCTGTTTGCGTTCTTCAAGCGTGATTACCGGCGTGTGGCACAGCTGCACATCGATTCGGGCTGGGTGCCGGCGGAAACCAAGCTCAACGAATTCGAAGCGGCGATCCGGACGGTTTGCGAGCCAATCTTTGAAAAACCGTTAAAAGATATTTCCTTCGGCCAGGTGCTGATGCGCCTGTTCCAGACAGCTCGTCGCTTCAACATGGAAGTGCAGCCGCAACTTGTGCTGCTGCAGAAAACCCTGTTGAACATCGAAGGCCTGGGCCGCCAGCTGTACCCGGATCTCGACCTGTGGAACACCGCACAACCTTTCCTCGAACGCTGGATGCGTGAGCGCGTCAGTCCCAAAGCCCTGCTCGGCAACGTGCAGAGCCAGTTCGAGCAGCTCCCGCACCTGGCCAACATGGCTCGCGACCTGCTCGAACGCATGTCCCAGCCGCACGCCTACGACCCGCCGCCACCGTGGCACCGCCGCCGTGACGACTGGTTCCTGCGCCTGCTCGGTACGGCGCACCTGGCCGGTGGCGCGATCCTCGCCGCGGGTGGTCCGTTGAACGACCTGGCCTACTGGCCGGCGGGCATCATGATGGCCGTCGGCTTGTATCTGGTCGTTCGCCGATAGCCAGTTGTGCTGCGCACTGGCACACTGTTTCAACGTTGAGCCTGACTCATGAAGTGTCGGGCTCGCTGTCGGAGTCGAAGATGAAAAACTGGCTGGACGAGATCAAATGGGATGCCGACGGCCTCGTGCCGGCGATTGCCCAGGACCACAAGACCGGGCGCGTCCTGATGATGGCCTGGATGAACCGCGAAGCACTGGAACTGACGGCCGCCGAGAACCGCGCCATCTACTGGTCGCGCTCGCGTGGCAAGCTGTGGCGCAAGGGCGAAGAATCCGGCCACGTGCAGACCCTGCATGAGATGCGCCTGGACTGTGACGCCGACGTGATCATCCTGATGGTCGAGCAGATCGGCGATATCGCCTGTCATACCGGCCGCCAGAGCTGCTTCTACCGCGTCTTTGAGAACGGCGACTGGACAACCGTCGACCCGGTCCTGAAAGATCCGCACGCCATCTATTCCGCAGGACACAAACATGAGTGACACTCTGACCCGTCTGGCCCAGGTACTGGAAGAGCGCAAAGGCGCCGCCGCCGATAGCTCGTATGTCGCCAGCCTGTACCACAAGGGCTTGAACAAGATTCTGGAAAAAGTCGGCGAAGAGTCGGTCGAGACCATCATTGCCGCCAAGGACGCCGCCGTCAGCGGCGACTGCAGCGATGTGATCTACGAAACCGCCGATCTGTGGTTCCACAGCATGGTCATGCTCGCCCAATTGGGGCAGCATCCCCAAGCTGTACTCGATGAACTGGACCGTCGCTTCGGTCTGTCCGGACACGCCGAGAAAGCCTCGCGCCCGTCCGCCTGAATAACTATTAGAGAGGAGCAGCAGCATGGGCATTTTTGACTGGAAACACTGGGTCGTCATCCTGGTTGTCGTGGTACTGGTATTCGGCACCAAGAAACTGAAAAACCTCGGCACCGACGTCGGCGAATCGATCAAGGGCTTCAAGAAAGCCATGAACGACGACGAAAAACCCGCCGAGCCCACCGTGACTCCGGCCCAACCGGTGCCGCCGGTACAGCCCCAGGCTTCGGTGAACCAGCCGCACACCATCGACGTGCAGGCACAGAAAGTCGAAGAGCCGATCCGCAAAGACGTGTGAGCACTGACTAATGTTTGGTATCAGCTTCTCTGAACTGCTGCTCGTCGGCCTCGTCGCCCTGCTGGTGCTGGGCCCCGAGCGCCTGCCGGGCGCTGCGCGCACCGCCGGCCTGTGGGTCGGGCGCCTCAAGCGCAGCTTCAATGCGATCAAACAGGAAGTTGAACGTGAAATCGGTGCCGACGAGATTCGTCGGCAACTGCACAACGAGCACATCCTGTCGCTTGAACAGGAGGCCCGCAAGATCTTCTCGCCGACCCAGCAGCAGCCGACGCCAGTCGAGCCTGTGGCGACGCAGACGATCGATGCACCTGTCGTTGAATCTGCACCTGTCGCAGCCGCGCCTGTCGAAGCAGCGCCTGCTGCAGCGACGCCGATCTCTCCCGTTGCACCTGCGGCTGCGCCCGTTGCGCCGGCCCCACATGACCCAACACTGCCGCCGCGAGCCCCATGAGCGATCTTCCTGAAAACGACCAGCACATGCCGCTGGTTTCGCACCTCACCGAGTTGCGTACCCGCCTGCTGCGCTGCGTAGCGGCAATTTTCATCATCTTTGCCGGGCTGTTCGCCTTTACCCAGCAGATCTACACCTTCGTCTCGACACCGCTGAGGGCGTACCTGCCCGCTGGCGCGACGATGATTGCCACCGATGTGTCGTCGCCGTTCCTGACGCCACTGAAGTTGACCATGATGGTGTCGCTGTTCCTGGCCATCCCGGTGATCCTGCACCAGATCTGGGGCTTCATCGCACCGGGCCTGTACAAGCACGAGAAGCGCATCGCCGTGCCCTTGCTGTGCTCGAGCATCGTGCTGTTTTACGCCGGCATGGCGTTCGCCTATTTCCTGGTGTTCCCGCTGATCTTCAAATTCTTCGCCGCCGCCACCCCGGCCGGTGTGGAAATGATGACCGACATCACCAGCTACCTCGATTTCGTCATGACGCTGTTCTTCGCCTTCGGCGTGGCATTCGAGATACCGGTGGCCGTGGTGCTGCTGGTGTGGATCGGCGTGGTCGACGTCAAGTACCTGAAGAAAATCCGCCCGTACGTGATCATCGGCTGCTTCGTGGTCGGCATGATCCTGACCCCGCCCGACATTTTCTCGCAGACCCTGCTGGCCGTACCGATGTGGCTGCTGTTCGAGATCGGCATCCTGTTTGGCAGCCTGATCAGCAAGCGTGGTGAACATCCGGACGACCAGCCTGCCGACGATCACAACGACCAGCCGCCAGCGACCCAACCGTGAACCTGCTGCTCCTTGAAGAGGCCGACTTCATTGCGGTCGACCGGGTGGTGCTGCGCGATCGCCGTTTGACCCACATGCAGGAAGTCCATCGCTGTGAAGTCGGGGACAGCATGCGTGTCGGACGCATCGGCGGCCTGATGGGCTCGGCCGAGGTCCTGCGCCTGGACGCCAACGAGGCGGAACTGCGCGTCACCCTCGACCAGCCTCCTCCCGCCAAGCTGCCGTTGACCCTGGTCCTGGCCCTACCACGCCCCAAGATGCTGCGCAGGGTGTTCCAGACCGTCGCGGCCATGGGTGTGCCCCGTGTCGTGCTGGTGAACAGCTATCGCGTCGAGAAGAGCTTCTGGCAGACCCCGTTCCTGGAGCCCGAGGCCATTCGCGAGCAATTGATCCTCGGCCTTGAACAGGCCAGGGACAGCGTGTTGCCGCAAGTCGTGATCGAGAAGCGCTTCAAGCCGTTCGTCGAAGATCGCCTGCCGGCCATCACCGAGGGCACCCTCGGCCTGGTTGGTCATCCCGGTCAATACCCGCCCTGCCCCCGCGCGCTGACCGAGCCGGTGACCCTGGCCATTGGCCCGGAAGGGGGGTGGATCCCCTACGAGATCGACTTGCTGGGCAAATCCGGCCTGCAGCCGGTGCAACTGGGCGAGCGCATCCTGCGCGTGGAAACCGCCGTCACGGCGTTGCTGGCCCGCCTCTTCTAACAGCTGCTCCCGCTTGTCAGATAGCGCCTATAGATTGCCGGCCTGCAGCCGATATAACGCCCATGAAACCAATATGTGGTCCAAGGGAGTTACAGCATGTACCAATGGCTGGCCGATAAACTGGGAAACGTTAGCGTAAACCGCAAGCTGGGCGTCGGCTTCGGTCTTGTGCTGCTGTTGACGATGCTGATCACCTTCACCGGCTGGACCGGCCTGAGCGACGTGACCCGCCGCGGTGATACGCTGGGGTTCATCTCCGAGATCAACGGAATGACCAAGGACCTGCGCATCGCCCGCCTGGATTACGAAATGCGCCGCGGCGAACAGGGCCCCGGTGCCGTCACTGATATACTGGGCAAGCTCGATACCAGCCTGCAAGCGGCTCGCAAGATGATCGAGCAACCCGCCGACGTGGCCATGATCGACCAGCAACTGGCCGCCGTCAGCCAATACAAGCAAGCCTTCGCCACCCTGACCCAGGTCAGCGCCAGCCGCGAAGACGCCCGCAGCAAACTGGGCGCCACCGCCGACAATGCCGTGGCCAAAGTCGCCGAAGTGGAAAAATCCATGCTGCAAGGCGACAGCGTGGCGCAGTTCAACAGCGTGATCGACCTGAGCAAACTGATCCAGCAGGCGCGCTTCCAGGTGCGTGGCTACACCTATAGCGGCAAGGCCGAGGCCGAACAGCCGGCGCTGGACGCCATCGACAACGCCCTGAAATATCTGCAAAGCCTGCCGTCGCAACTGCCGGAACAACACATCGGTAACCTGCAGCAAGCGACCGACTCCCTCAAGGCCTACCGCGCCGCGGTCAGCCAGTATCATGATTCCCAGACCGCCAGCGCCGACGCCTTCAAGCACATGGCTGCCCAGGGCGAAATTCTGCTCGATGTCAGCAACAAGCTCACCGTCTCGCAAACCCTGGTGCGCGATACCGACGTAGCGCACGCCAAGAACATGCTGTTGCTGGCCACCGTCCTGGCCCTGGTCTTTGGCCTGTTTGCCGCCTGGGCCATCACCCGGCAGATCGTCATTCCGCTGAACCAGACCCTCAAGGCGGCCGAGCGCATTGCCGCCGGCGACCTGACCCACAACCTGCTGTCCCAGCGTCAGGACGAACTTGGCCAACTGCAACGGGCCATCCAGAGCATGACCCTGGGCTTGCGTGAACTGATCGGCGGGATCAGCGATGGCGTTACGCAAATTGCCAGCGCCGCGGAAGAACTGTCCGCCGTCACCGAGCAAACCAGCGCCGGTGTCACCAGCCAGAAGGTCGAGACAGACCAGGTGGCCACCGCCATGAATGAAATGACCGCCACGGTGCAGGAAGTCGCGCGCAACGCCGAGGAAGCCTCCGAGGCCGCCGTCGCTGCCGATCAACAGGCCCGCGAAGGCGACAAGGTGGTAGGCGAAGCCATCGCCCAGATCGAGCGCCTGGCCCTGGAAGTGGGTCACTCCACCGAGGCCATGGGCGAGCTCAAGCGCGAAAGCGACAAGATCGGCAGTGTGCTCGACGTGATCAAGTCCGTCGCCCAGCAAACCAACCTGCTGGCGCTCAACGCAGCCATCGAAGCGGCCCGCGCCGGCGAGGCCGGACGCGGTTTTGCGGTCGTCGCCGACGAAGTTCGCAGCCTGGCGCAACGCACCCAGAAGTCCACCGAAGAGATCGAAGAGCTGATCGTCGGCCTGCAAAACGGCACGCAGCATGTCGCGAACATCATGGACAACAGTCGCGCCCTCACCGACAGCAGCGTGGAATTGACCCGTCGCGCCGGCGGCTCACTGGAGAACATCACCCGCACGGTGTCGGCGATCCAGGCAATGAACCAGCAGATTGCCGCCGCTGCAGAACAGCAGAGCGCCGTGGCCGAAGAGATCAACCGCAGCGTGCTGAATGTGCGCGATGTGTCGGACCAGACGTCCGCAGCGAGTGAAGAGACGGCGGCGTCCAGCATTGAGCTGGCGCGGCTGGGGACGCATTTGCAGATGCTGGTGGGCCGGTTCAGGGTTTGAAGAGATTCATAGAGGTGATGCTATCGCGAGCAGGCTCGCCCCCACAGACTTTGTAGTAGACACATACTCTGTGTTCACCCGAACTACTGTGGGAGCGAGCCTGCTCGCGAAGGCGGCCAAGAGGCCGGTGAAATTAAAGGACCTGACGAAGGAAGGCCTGCGCCCGCGGATCCTTCGGCGCATCGAAGAACTGCGCGGGCGAGGCGTCTTCCAGCAGCTTGCCGTGATCGAAGAACAGCACCCGATCGGCTACTTCCCGGGCAAAGCCCATTTCGTGGGTGACGCAGACCATGGTCATGCCTTCCACGGCCAGGTTTTTCATCACGTCCAGCACTTCACCGACCATTTCCGGGTCCAGCGCCGAGGTCGGCTCATCGAAGAGCATGACCTTCGGCTCCATCGCCAGCGCGCGGGCAATCGCCACCCGCTGTTGCTGGCCGCCGGACAATCGCGATGGAAATTCGTTGGCCTTCTGCGCGATCCCGACCTTCTCCAGCAGCACCATGGCCTTGGCCTCGCGCTCTTTCTTGCCGCGCTTGCGCACGACCTTCTGCGCCAGGCAGAGGTTTTCCAACACGGTCATGTGCGGGAACAGGTTGAAATGCTGGAACACCATGCCGACTTCGCGACGATAGGCGTTCACATCGGTTTTAGGGTCGGCCAGTTGCAGGCCATCGATGCTCACCGAACCCGAATCGAATTCTTCCAGGCCATTGAGGCAGCGCAAGAAGGTCGACTTGCCGGAGCCGGACGGACCGATCACCACCAGCACCTCGCCCTTGGCGACGTTCGTACTGACGTTGTCCACCGCGCGCACCACCTGACCACGGGTGTCATAGACTTTTACCAGATCGCGGACTTCAATCACTTTGCGCGAGCCTCCGCTCAAGCCGACTGGCGATTTTCGACAGCGGCAGGTTGATCAACAGGTACAGGCCAGCAACGCAGAACAGGATTTCGAACGGCGAGAACGAGGTGGTGATGACTTCACGACCACTTTTGAGCAGTTCGGTAATCGCAATCACCGACACCAGCGATGTGTCTTTCACCAGGCTGATGAACTGCCCGGCCAACGGTGGCAACACGCGCTTGAACGCTTGCGGCAACACCACATGGCGCATCGACTGCCCCGCACTCAAGCCCAGGGAACGTGCGGCTTCGTTCTGGCCACGGGCAATCGACTGCACACCGGAGCGGATGATCTCTGCGACGTAGGCGCCAGTGAACAGCGACAGCGCGGCGATCCCGGCGAACTCCCGGGACAGGTTCATCACGGTGCCGATGAAGAAGTAGAAAATGAAGATCTGCACCAGCAGCGGCGTACCGCGTACCAGTTCGACGTAGATGGTCGAGAGATCGCGCAGGGTCGGGTTGTTCGACAGCCGGCACAGGCCCGTCGCCAGGCCGATCAACAGCCCGAGCACACCGGAGACCACCGACAGCCACAACGTGGTCCAGAGCCCCCACAACAACGGTCCGGCGGCCCAATGACGGGTGACGCCAATCACATCGCCTTCGGCCACGTCATCGCCCTGGGCGACTTGCAGGCTATTGTCGTCGACGGTCATGTGCTGCTCGTCGCCCGCGTCATTGCGCAGGGTGACTTCAGCCTTGTCGCCCTTGCGCACCAGTTCGCTGACGGTGGAGATGTCGGCCGCGCGCTGGGACTCTTCGGCGTGGTAGGCAAAGTACTGGGGTACGCGATTCCAGCGCCATTCGTAGGACATCAGCGAGGTGGCGTAATACAACGCGCCGGCAAGGCCGATCAACACCAGCACGGTCAGCACGTGCCAGGGCCATTGGGCTTTTTTCTGTTTCATGAACGCTTCTCTGATTCGCTCGTTCCCACGCTCTGCGTGGGAATGCATCCTGTGACGCTCTGCGTCACGCTTGCGAAGGGACGCTCTGCGTCCCGGGCGGCATTCCCACGCAGAGCGTGGGAACGATCAAGTAGAGGTGTTACTCCATGTCCTTCTGCCAGGCGGTGTCTTTGAACCACTTGTCATGGATACGATCGTAGGTGCCGTCTTCGTGGATCTGGTGCAGGAAGTTGTTGATGAAGTTGATGCTGTCGTAGTCACCCTTCTTCAGCCCGAACGCCAGCGGCTCGTAAGTGAACGGCTTGTCGAGGAACACCAGTTTGCCGTTGCCGACCTTGTTCACGGCGACAACGTTGTACGGCGCGTCGTAGATGAAGGCGTCGGCCTTGCCGTTGACCACGTCGAGCACCGCTTCCTGCTCATTGTCGTAGCCGTGGTACTTGGCCTTGGCAATCAGTTTTTTGGCGACCATTTCGCCGGTGGTGCCCAGCTTGGAGGTGATGCGATAGTCGGCGGTGTTCAGGTCTTTGTAGGACTTGATGGTGCCTTCCAGTTCCTTGCGGATCAGCAGGGTCTGGCCGACGACGATGAAGGGTTCGCTGAAATTCAGGCGCAGGTTGCGTTCCTGAGTCAGGGTCATGCCGCTGCCGATCATGTCGAACTTGTCGGTCAGCAAAGCCGGGATGATGCCGTCATAGCCGGTGGACACCAGCTCCAGCTTGACGCCCATGGCCTTGGTCATGGCTTTGAGGATATCGACTTCGAATCCGATAATCTCGCCACGTTTGTTGGTCATTTCGAACGGCATGTAGGTCGGGTCCATACCGACTTTCAAGGTGCCGCGCTTGACCGCGTCATCAATGGCACCGGCCTGCGCCGCGCTGACTGCAACCAGTGCTGTGACGCCGACCAGCAGCATCGACAGATACTTCTTCATCTTAATCCCCCAAAACCATGACGTTTGCGGCGCGAAATCGACAGTTTCCCAAGGAAAACAGGCAGATACGGACACAAAACGGTCCGGGCGCACCAATTCGGGGACGGATGCTAACGCACTCGACAAGGGTTTGCGTGGGAATTGTTGGTGATCATGATCGTTCCCACGCTCTGCGTGGGAGCGATCAAGCCCCGCTATCAAGCGGGGCTTTTCATCAGGCCGGTTGGGCTTGAACGATCAGCGGTTGGAGCGGTAACAGCGGAGCGTGCGGATCGGCCTGGACCGACTTGCGCCACGCACCCAGCCACTCGGGGTGACCTTCGCTCCAGATCTGCTCATGCAAACGAGCCAATGCCACCGGATCGCTCAGCAGTTGCACACGCTCATTGTTGGTCAGGCCTTCAGGCCCGACTTTCATGGCGTGGCGCACCCGCTCGACCCGCAGCCATTCGATCGGCTCGGCCTCACGGTGACGCGAGGTCGCCAGCGAGCACGCCAGGGCATTCTGCTGCGGATCGACCACCGCACGGATAAAGCCGTCATTCAGCGCATGCCAGCGGTTTTCGTGGGTGTATTGGTCGGTGGCCAGCAGTGCCTGCGGTGGATTGTATTCCTCCGGAATCAGGAACAGGCTCTCGTCGCGGGACTTCAGGCCCAGGCCGACACGACTGGAAATCACCGACACCGGGATCGACAGCATCAGAGACCCGACAATCGGCACCAGCCACCACAGGAAGCTCGGGTTCAGCCAGATCACCAGCAGTGCCCAGAAGAAGCCCAGCAAGGTCTGCGGGCCGTGGCGCTTGACCGCCTCGCTCCATGGCGTGGAGTCGTCGTCACGCTGAGGCGAGTTCCAGGTCGCGGCCCAGCCGAGGAACGCGGCGAGCACGAAACGGGTGTGGAAAATCATCCGCACCGGCGCCAGCAGCATGGAAAACAGCATCTCCAGCAGCATCGACAAGGTCACCTTGAGCTTGCCGCCGAACTCTTTCGCGCCCTTGGCCCAGATCAGGATGACGCTCAACAGTTTTGGCAGGAACAGCAGCACGACCGTGGTCGAGAACAGCGCGATTGCCTTGTCCGGATGCCATTGTGGCCACAATGGATAAAGCTGGCGCGGTTCGAGGAAGTACTGCGGCTCCATCAGCGTGTTGACTGCCAGCAGCGCCGTAGACAGCACCAGGAAGAAGAACCACAAGGGCGCCGACAGGTAGGACATCACGCCGGTCAGGAACACTGCGCGGTGCACCGGGTGCATGCCTTTCACGAGGAACAGGCGGAAGTTCATCAGGTTGCCGTGGCACCAGCGGCGATCACGCTTGAGTTCGTCCAGCAGGTTCGGCGGCAGCTCTTCGTAGCTGCCCGGCAAGTCGTAGGCAATCCACACACCCCAACCGGCACGGCGCATCAACGCGGCTTCGACGAAGTCGTGAGACAGGATCGCACCGGCAAACGCGCCCTTACCCGGCAACGGCGCCAGGGCGCAGTGCTCGATGAACGGCTTCATGCGGATGATCGCGTTGTGGCCCCAGTAGTGCGATTCGCCCAGCTGCCAGAAGTGCAGGCCGGCGGTGAACAGCGGACCGTACACGCGGGTCGCGAACTGCTGCATGCGCGCATACAGGGTGTCCATGCCCGACGCCCGTGGCGCGGTCTGGATGATCCCGGCGTCCGGCGTGGCTTCCATCAGGCGGACCAGGCTGGTCAGGCACTCACCGCTCATCACCGAGTCGGCGTCGAGCACGACCATGTACTTGTAGTCACCCCCCCAGCGACGGCAGAAGTCGTCGAGGTTGCCGCTTTTACGCTTCACACGACGACGGCGGCGGCGATAGAAAATCTTGCCGAAACCCTTGGCTTCGCGGCAGACGTCCAGCCAGGCCTGTTGCTCGGCGACGCAGATATCCGCGTCGTTACTGTCGCTGAGGACGAAGAAGTCGAAGCGATCCAGGTCACCCGTGGCTGCTACCGACTCGAACGTTGCACGCAGACCGGCAAATACTCGTGGCACGTCTTCGTTGCAGATCGGCATCACCAATGCGGTGCGCGCGTCCTTCGGAATCGGCTCGTTGCCAGCGCTTTTGCCGGAGATGCGGTATTTATCATGACCGGTGAGCAACTCGAGGAAGCCCATCAGTGCAGTCCAGAACCCGGCCGAGACCCAACAGAACAGAATCCCGAACAGGATCAGGATGCTGGTCTGCAAGGCGTACGGCAGCACTTGCGTGGCCGTTTGCAGCAGCGGTTGATGCAGGACTTCTTCCAGGTCGACGAACGACCAGCCCTGATACGGCATGATGCCTTTCATGTACCAGCCGGCGACGATGGTCTGGCCGAGCATCAGTACCAGCAGAATGTAGCGACGGATCGAACCGACCGTGCGCCAGCGCGCCGCTGGCAAGACATTCTCGTCCTTCGGCGGCTTCGGCGGGTTGGTACGCCCGGTCAGGCGACGCCAGCCACGCACCAGGATATTGGTACGCCATGGCTCCGGCACGACCTTGGTCCGACGAATCGGCGGGGTCGCCTTGAGGACGACCCGGCCACTGACGTCAAGCGCCAGCATTTCGGCGTCCTGCAATTCTTCGGCAGTGCTCAGGGTCAGGCGCTTGCCAACCGAAGCCTGGGCAGCGTCGGTCGGGGCGTCAAATGTCGAAGACGACAAACGCTCGTGCAATTCGCTGAAGGACTGGCAGCCCGCGAGTTCCGCGCGCTGCTGGTCGGTCATTGGCAGATGTGCCAGATACTCGGAAAGCGTCTCTGGCTGTACTTGAGAATTACTCATCGGCAGGCAACTGATAACTCCAGGTCTCGGTCAGGACTTCTTCAGTCGGTGCCGATTCCGGTGTGGCTGGGGCCGCGTCGGCAGCAGCAGGCTGCGTGGCGTCTTTGTTGTTTGCCGCGTCCTTGGCATCTGCGACCGGCTTGGCCTCGGCCTGCTTGGCTTCGGCTGCCTTCGCTTCCTTGTCGGCTTTTTCCTGCTGCTTGGCGGCGACCTTGTCGGCCTTGGCAACGGAAGAGTTCGACACGGGCAGAGAAGTCTTGGCCAAATCGGCTGGCACGATGCTCTGCACCAGCGCAGCACGCATCTCGGTGGCCTTGCTCGCGTCCTTGATCTTCATGCGCAGGGTCAGGCGCCAGCCCTTGGTCTCAGGGTTGTAGCGCACGCTGTTTTCCACCAGCTCGGCGTTCTCACCGACGCTGACCTGGCTGCGAACGTCCGCATCTGCCGGCAACGCCGCCAGGGAGGGGCCTTCGAAGTCCACCAGATAGGCAACGCTACCGTCCGGCTGACGAATCAGGTTGGACTGTTTGACGTCACCGGTGGAACGCAGGGTCTGCTTGACCCAGGCGCTGTCCGGGGCATGAATCGAGGCTTCGTCCATGGTCCAGTGCATGCGATAGGCGAAGTCCAGCGGCTGGCCAGGTTCCGGCATCGTTTCCGGGCTCCAGAAAGCCACGATATTGTCGTTGGTTTCGTCGGCAGTCGGAATCTCTACCAGATCGACGGAGCCCTTGCCCCAGTCGCCCTTCGGTTCGATCCAGGCGCTTGGGCGCTTGTCGTAGCGGTCGTCGAGATCTTCGTAGTGGCTGAAGTCACGGCCACGTTGCAGCAAGCCAAAGCCACGCGGGTTCTCAACCGAGAAGTTGCTCACCGCCAGGTGTTTCGGATTGTTCAGCGGACGCCAGATCCACTCGCCGTTACCGGCATGGATGGCCAGACCGCTGGAATCGTGCAACTCGCGGCGATAGTTCAGCACTTTCGACGGCTGGTTGGCGCCGAACAGGTACATGCTGGTCAACGGCGCGATACCCAGTTTGCCGACCTTGTCACGCAGGAACATCTGCGCCTTGACGTCGACAATGGTGTCGCTGCCCGGACGCAGCGTCAGGCGATAGGCTCCGGTCGCCCGTGGCGAATCCAGCAGGGCGAAGATCACCAGGTGCTTGTCGCCGGGTTTCGGTTGCTGAATCCAGAACTCGCGAAAACGCGGGAATTCTTCACCGGAGGGCAAAGCAGTATCGATCGCCATGCCGCGAGCAGACAAACCGTAGACGTGACCCTTGCCGACCACGCGGAAATAACTCGCGCCGAGCATGGTCATGATTTCGTCTTGCTTGTCAGCCTTGTTGATTGGGTACAGGACGCGGAAACCGGCATAACCGAGTTGTTCGGTGGCCTTTGGATCGAACTTGACGTCACCGAAATCGAAACGACTTGGGTCGTACTTGATCTCTTCGACGGTGTTCGCCGTGATTTCGTTGATTTTCACCGGCGTATCGAAATGCATACCCTGGTGATAGAAGGAAAGCTTGAACGGGGTCTTCTGATCGGCCCATTCGGCTTTTTCAGTCAGGAAGCGAATTTTCTGATAATCGGCGAATTTCATCTCGCGAAATTCGTTCGGCAGGTTACTGCGCGGAGCTTCGTACTTTTGCCCGGCCAGCTCTTTTGCCTTGACCGATACATCATCCAGACTGAATGCCCAAAGCTGGCCGGCGCTGAGCAGGCACAACAGTGCCGAACCCGCTACCAATGCGCTACGAAACCGTTTGGCAGTCAATTTTGGTGCGTTACAGGGACTAACAATCACGAGCAACCCTCGCCGAAAACAGATCAAAAAACCAACGGCCAGTTAAAGGGCCTGTAGGCATCCGGCATAAAAAAACCGGTCCTGCAGACCACTCTTGCCAAGTTGGCGAGCATTGTTCCGACTCCGCTGGGGCAAAATGATTCCCCAATCGGATCCGGACAAGTCTCTACCTAAGTCAAAATGGACCAACGAACGCTGATCCCCGTAGCGCGCGATTATCTAGTAGGCCGCGTTACAACGCATCAGGGGTAACAAAGTATTTATTGGGAAAAACGCCTGTTTTCAGTCGAAATGCGCTCAAAAAAGATGTTTCAAGCGCTTTCAGGTCTGTAACAGGAAGGTCACAGGGCCGTCATTGACCAAGTGCACCTGCATATCCGCGCCGAATCTACCTGATGCCACAGTGCCATGCACCTGTTTCGCTTTGCCTAATAGATAGTCGAAAAGCTCCTCGCCCAAGGCTGGAGGGGCAGCAGTCGAGAAACTCGGACGCAACCCGCTCTTGGTATCGGCGGCCAGGGTGAACTGCGAGACCAGCAGCAACCCGCCACTCACATCCGCCAGGGACAGGTTCATCTTGCCCTCAGCGTCGCTGAACACTCGATAGTTAAGCAGCTTATTGAGAAGTTTGTCGGCGCTGGCCCGCGTGTCGCCCGGCTCGACGGCTACCAGCACGAGCAAACCCTGGTCGATCGCACCCACCACCTCACCTGCTACCTCGACTCGCGCGCCGCGCACGCGTTGCAACAGGCCCTTCATGCTTCTTCGGGGGCGAGGTCGAGCAGACGCCGGGCCATTCGATCGGCCGCACGCACCAATGCATCGGTAATCCCCGGTTCGGCAGCCGCATGGCCCGCGTCACGGATTATTTGCAGCTCGCTATTGGGCCAAGCCTGGTGAAGTTCCCAGGCGTTATCCAGCGGGCAGATCACGTCATAGCGACCGTGGACGATGACGCCTGGCAAATGGGCGATCTTGCCCATGTCGCGAATCAGCTGGTTCGGCTCAAGGAAAGCATTGTTGGTGAAGTAGTGGCATTCGATACGGGCGATGGACAACGCGCGCTGAGGCTCGGAGAAGCGGTCGACCACCAGCGGATTCGGACGCAGGGTGGCGGTGCGACCTTCCCAGGTGGACCAGGCTTTGGCCGCGTGCATCTGGGCGATCTGGTCATTGCCGGTCAGGCGTTTGTGGAAGGCGTTGAGCAGGTCATGGCGCTCGTCCAACGGGATCGGCGCAATGTAGTCTTGCCAGTAATCCGGGAACAGGCGGCTGGCGCCCGCTTGATAGAACCATTCGATTTCCTGCGGACGGCAGAGAAATATCCCGCGCAGGATCAGCCCGTGCACACGCTCCGGGTGGGTTTGCGCGTAGGCCAGCGCTAGGGTCGAACCCCAGGAGCCGCCGAACAGCACCCATTTGTCGATGCCCAGGTGCTGGCGGATCCGCTCGAGGTCGGCGACCAGGTCCCAGGTGGTGTTGTTTTCCAGGCTCGCGTGGGGGGTGGAGCGACCGCAACCGCGCTGGTCGAAAGTGACAATGCGGTACAGGTTGGGGTCGAAGTAGCACCGACTCGCGGCATCGCAGCCGGCACCGGGGCCGCCGTGAATGAACACCACCGGCAAACCTTGCGGTGAACCGCTTTCGTCGACATACAGCGTGTGGGTCTCGTCGACGGCCAGATCGTGCCGGGCGTGGGGTTTGATCTGCGGGTACAAAGTCTGCATTGCGCACTCCGTAAGGGGGTCGAGGTCATCCCTGGGGGGACTTCTATTATTCTGCCGTTGGGCATCATAAACCCGAATTACGTCAATGAGCATGTCCCCTGTAGGGCTGCCGCAGACTGCGATCTTTTGAGTTTGATTTTTCAGGATCAAAAGATCACAGCCTGCGCCGGGATTCAGCGTTTGTAGCGTTCCTCACCCCACGCGAGCAAACCCTGTAACAACGCTTTCAATACCACCCGCGTCGGCTCCGCCAGGTCCGGGCGATAACGGAACGGCTCGAACTCTTCCATGTAGGTGCACTGGCCCAACTCCAGTTGCACGGCATGGATATTTTCTGCCGGATTGCCGTAATGCCGGGTGATGTGGCCGCCCTTGAAGCGCCCGTTCAACACATGGCTGTAATCCGGATGAGCGGCGCAGATGGCTTCCAGCTGACTCGCCAGCTGCGGATCGCAACTGGCGCCATTGAAGGTGCCGAGGTTGAAGTCCGGCAGCTTGCCGTCGAACAGGTGCGGGATGATCGAGCGAATCGAGTGCGCATCGAACAGCAGCGCATAGCCGAACTCGGCTTTGAGTCGCGCCAGCTCGTTCTGCAGCGTGCTGTGATACGGCGTCCAGATTTGCTCCAGATAGGTCGCACGCTCTTCTTTCGAAGGCTCGTGCCCTTCGCGGAACAACGGAATGCCATCGAACAGTGTCGCCGGGTACAGGCCGGTGGTCGCGCCGACATACAAAGGCTTGTCGTCGGACGGCCGGTTCAGGTCGATGACGAATCGCGAATACTCGGCGGCCAAGGTGCTGGCACCCAGTTCTGCAGCAAAATCGTAAAGCTGGGGGATGTGCCAATCGGTGTCCGGCAGGCTTTTCGCGTCGGGAATCAACCCCGCCTCGACCGCCGGGGTCAGGCGCAGGCCGGCGTGAGGCATGCTGATCAGCAGCGGCACACGGCCTTGTTTGAAATTCAGAACCTTATCCACAACTGTTCTCCTAAACGCTCGTTTCGACGCCGTGACGCACGACGCGTTTTTCCAGGTCTCCGCCCAGCCAGTAGCACAGGTCGGCCGGGCGATCGATTTGCCAGGCAACGAAATCTGCAACCTTGCCCGCCTCCAGCGAACCGTGCGTCTGGGCCATGCCCAACGCGGTCGCCGCATGGATGGTCGCGCCAGCCAGGGCCTCTTCCGGGGTCATGCGGAAACAGGTGCAGGCCATGTTCAACATCAGGCGCAACGACAGCGCTGGCGAGGTGCCGGGGTTGAGGTCGCTGGCAATGGCGATTTTCACGCCATGCTTGCGCAAGGCCTCCATCGGCGGCAACTGGGTCTCGCGCAGGAAGTAAAAGGCGCCAGGCAGCAAAACGGCCACTGTGCCGGATTTGGCCATGGCGATGGCGTCGTCCTCGGTCATGAATTCCAGGTGATCGGCCGAGAGTGCGTGGTAACGCGCCGCCAGGCTCGAACCGTGCAGGGACGAGAGTTGCTCGGCGTGCAGCTTCACCGGCAGGCCCAGTGCCTGGGCGGTGATGAACACGCGCTCGACCTGGGCAGGGGAAAACGCCAGGTATTCGCAAAACGCATCCACCGCGTCCACCAGCCCTTCGGCGGCCAGTGCCGGGAGCATTTCGCTGCAGATGTGATCGATGTAATCGTCAGCGCGATCGGCGTATTCCGGCGGCAAGGCGTGAGCCGCCAGGCAGGTGCTGCGTACGCTGACCGGCAGCTCGGCGCCTAGACGCCGGGCTACCCGCAGCATCTTGCGTTCGTTGGCCAGGTCGAGGCCGTAGCCGGATTTGATCTCAATGCTGGTGACGCCATCGCGCATCAGGCTTTTCAGGCGCCTGGCGGCGCTGGCGAACAGTTCGTCTTCACTGGCCGCGCGAGTGGCCCGCACGGTGCTGGCGATGCCGCCGCCGCTTGCGGCGATTTCCGCATAACTGACACCTTGCAGTCGTTTCTCGAATTCGCCACTGCGATTTCCGCCGAACACCGTGTGGGTGTGGCAGTCGATCAGGCCTGGAGTGACCCAGGCCCCGTTCAAATCATTGACCGCCGGGTACTCGCCAGACGGCAGTTCACTGCGCGGGCCGACCCACTCGATGTGCGCACCGGACGTCACGATGGCCGCATCCTCGATGATCGAGTAGACGCCTTGCGTCATGGTTGCGACGTGGCAGTGTTGCCAGAGGGTTTTCATCCCAAGTCCTCGTGTTATTCAAAATCGATTCGCGAGCAGGCTCGCTCCCACATTGGAATGCGTTCTCCTGTGGGAGCGGGCTTGCTCGCGAAGAGGCCCTTACAGGCTAGGAAGCAACTTCGCCGACACCAGCTCGTTCAGGCAACGCGAAGCCAACAACTCGGTCGCCGCATTGATGTCCGGGGCGAAAAAACGGTCCTTCTCATAGAACGGCACTTCGTTACGCAGAATCGCCCGAGCCTTTTCCAGTTTCGGCGAGCTCTTCAGGCCATTGCGCAAGTCCAGGCCCTGCACCGCCGCCAGCCATTCAACAGCGAGAATCCCACGGGTGTTCTCGGCCATTTCCCACAGTCGCTTGCCCGCAGCCGGGGCCATGGACACGTGGTCTTCCTGGTTGGCGGAGGTCGGCAGGCTGTCCACCGAATGCGGATGGGACAGCGCCTTGTTTTCGCTGGCCAGTGCGGCTGCAGTCACTTGGGCGATCATGAAGCCGGAGTTCACGCCACCATTGGCCACCAGGAACGGCGGCAGCTGCGACATGTGCTTGTCCATCATCAGCGAGATGCGGCGCTCGCTCAGGGAGCCGATTTCAGCGATAGCCAGCGCCATGTTGTCAGCGGCCATGGCCACCGGTTCGGCGTGGAAGTTACCGCCGGAAATCACGTCGCCTTCAGCGGCAAACACCAGCGGGTTGTCGGACACGGCGTTGGCTTCGATGGCCAGCACTTCAGCGGCCTGACGGAACTGGGTCAGGCAGGCGCCCATGACTTGTGGCTGGCAGCGCAGGGAGTACGGGTCCTGTACTTTTTCGCAGTTTTCGTGGGAATCGGAAACTTCGCTGCGCTCGCCCAGCAAATCACGGTAAGCGGCAGCGGCGTCGATCTGGCCTTTCTGGCCACGAGCGGCGTGGATTCGCACATCGAACGGCGAACGCGAGCCCAACACCGCTTCAACGGTCAGGCCACCGAGCGCCAAGGCTGCGGCGAACAGGTCTTCGCCTTCGAACAGGCCACGCAAAGCAAACGCGGTGGACACCTGGGTACCGTTGAGCAGCGCCAAGCCTTCTTTCGCCGCCAGGGTCAGCGGAGTCAGGCCGGCGACTTTCAGCGCTTCGGTCGCTTCCATCCACTCGCCTTTGTAACGCGCCTTGCCTTCACCCAGCAGTACCAGTGACATATGTGCCAACGGCGCCAGGTCGCCGGATGCACCGACCGAACCTTTGAGCGGAATGTGCGGGTAGACCTCGGCGTTGATCAGGGCGATCAGCGCGTCGATCACTACCCGGCGGATGCCGGAGAAACCACGGCTCAGGCTGTTGACCTTGAGCACCATGATCAACCGCACCAGATCGTCGCTGATCGGCTGGCCGACACCGGCGGCGTGGGACAACACCAGCGAGCGCTGGAGGTTTTCCAGGTCTTCGCTGGCGATGCGGGTCGAAGCCAACAGGCCGAAGCCGGTGTTGATGCCATAGGCGGTGCGGTTCTCGGCGAGGATCTGTTCCACGCAGGCAACGCTGGCTTCGATCTGGGCCGAGGCGCTGTTGTCGAGGGTCAGTGTCACCGGTTGCTGATACACGTCACGCAGTTGGGCGAGGGTCAGCTGGCCAGGGATCAAATTAAGCGCAGTCATTTCATGCTCCTTGTGAGAGTTGTTATTAACTACCAGACGCTCCGGAGATATCCGTTGTCCGTCGCTTCCCCCTTCTTGAGGGGGCTGGCGCCTTGGCACGCTGGTTTTGTAGTGAGATCAGTTCAAATTCGGTAAGGCTATGTGCAGAAAGACAGGGTCTTTCAGAACACTGGCAGCGGCCGCGATATCCGGCGCCAGCCAACGGTCCTGATCGTAGGCCGCAACCCGCTCGCGCAGCAGGCGCCAGGCGGCATCGGTACCGGCGCCGAAGCGTTGCTCCTTGAGGAACTCAAACGCCTGGGCCGCCAGCAGGTACTCGATGGCGAGGATCTGCGTGCAGTTTTCCAGGGCGCGATGCAGCTTGAGCGCGGCGTTAGTGCCCAGGCTCAGGTGATCTTCCTGCAGGCCCGAGGTGACGTAGTTATCAAGCACTGCCGGTTGCGCCAGCTGGCGGTTTTCCGCGCACAGCGAAGCGGCCACGTATTGCACGATCATCATCCCGGAGTTCACCCCGGGGTTGGCCACCAGAAACGCCGGCAAGCCACTGACGTGCGGGTTGATCAATCGGTCGAGACGACGCTCGGCGATGGAGCCGATTTCGGCCATGGCGATGGCCAGCAGGTCCGCCGCCAATGCCACGGACTGGCCGTGCGGGTTGGCCTGGGACACCACGCGGTAGTTGTCTGCGGTGCCCAGCACCAGCGGGTTGTCGGTGGCGCTGTTGAGTTCGGTTTCGATCTGTTTGGTCGCGTGCAGCAGTTGGTCGCGAGCGGCACCGTGCACCTGCGGAATCGAGCGAATGCTCAAGGCATCCTGGGTGCGAATGCCCTTGCTCTGGGCAATCACTTCGCTGCCGTCAAGCAACGCGCGCAGGTTGATGCCCACCTGCTGCATGCCCGGGTGCGGCTTGAGCGCGATGATTTCGGCATCGAACGCGTCGATCTGCCCGCGCTGGGCCTCGAAGCTCATGGCACCGATCACGTCGGCCCAATGCAACAGATGGGCAGCGTCGGCGATCGCCAGGCAGCTCAGGCCGGTCATGCAGGGTGTGCCATTGACCAGGCATAGACCGTCCTTGGCGCCCAGCTTGACCGGTTGCAAGCCTTCTTCAGCCAAGGCCTGGTGCGCGGATACGATCTGCCCGCGATAGCTGACATTGCCGACGCCCAGCAACGCGATGCCGATGTGGGCCATGTGGGTCAGGTAGCCCACGGATCCCTGGGATGGCACTTGCGGGGTGATGCCACGGTTGAGCAACGCCAGCAGCGCTTCGACCACCTGCCGGTGCAGGCCGGATTTGCCGTGGCTGTAGTTGACGACGGCTGCGCACATGATCGAGCGCGCCTGCTCGTTGGACAGCGGCGCGCCGACGCCACAAGCGTGGCTGAGCAAGGTGTTGCGTGACAACTGGCTGAGTTGTTCGTCCTGCAGTGAGACGTTGCACAACGCGCCCAGCCCGGTGTTGATGCCGTAGGCACGCTCGCCGCTGGTGACGATGCGCTGGACGATGGCCTGGGCGTTTTCAATCCGTGCCCAGATCGGTGCCGACAGCTCGAGCTGCGCGCCATGACGGGCGACGGCGACCACGTCCTGCCAAGTAACCTGCGCCTCGGTGATAACGATTTTTTCAGCCTGGGACATCTTCAACCTCATCCAAATATTGATGCAGCTTCACCGCCGCCTTCGCGAGCAAGCCCGCTCCCACAGGGGATTGCGTACACCTTGTAGGAGCTGGCTTGCCAGCGAAGAGGCCGGCAAACACACCGAAAATCTCTTAAACCACCGCCGCCCGGCGCTGCACAAAGCGGTCGACATACTCATCCGCCGGCGAATGCAGGATCTCCCTCGGCGTGCCGACCTGGATCAGGCGGCCATCCTTGAGGATCGCGATACGGTTGCCGATGCGCACGGCCTCGTCGAGGTCGTGGGTGATGAAGACGATGGTCTTGTGCAGGGTCTTTTGCAGTTCCAGCAACTGGTCCTGCATCTCGGCGCGGATCAGCGGGTCGAGGGCACTGAAGGCTTCGTCCATCAGGATGATGTCAGTGTCCGCCGCCAAGGCCCGGGCCAGGCCCACACGCTGACGCATGCCACCGGAGAGCTGGTGCGGGTACTTGTTTTCGTAGCCCTTGAGGCCCACGGTGTTGATCCAGTGCAGCGCGCGCTCGGCACACATTTGCTTGCTCTCGCCACGGATCTTCAGGCCGTAGGCGACGTTGTCCAGCACGCTCTTGTGCGGCAGCAGGCCGAAGCTCTGGAACACCATGCTGATCTTGCGCCGGCGAAATTCGCGCAGGGCTTCCATGTCGTATTGCAGGATGTCCACACCGTCCACCAGGATCGCGCCGCTGGTCGGGTCGATCAGGCGATTGAAGTGGCGCACCAGGGTGGATTTGCCGGAACCGGACAGGCCCATGATCACGAAGATCTCGCCGCTGCCGATGCTCAGGGACAAATCGTTCACGCCGACCACGCAGCCGGTTTCGGCCAGCACCTGGTCCTTGGTCTTGCCCTGGCCGACCATGGCCAGCGCTTCCTTGGAACGGTTGCCGAAAATCTTGAAGACGTTCTTGACTTCGATCTTGCTCACGGTTGCGTTGTTCATTTGCTCACCTCATGCCGTGCACGACCGTACGCCTGTGTAATGCGGTCGATCACCACGGCCAGAATCACGATCGCCAGACCGGCTTCGAGGCCGCGTCCGACGTTGAGGGTCTGGATCCCCACCAGCACATCTTCGCCCAGGCCACGGGCGCCGATCATCGAGGCGATCACCACCATCGACAGGGCCATCATGGTGGTCTGGTTGATCCCGGCCATGATGCTCGGCAGGGCCAGCGGCAGTTGCACGCCGAACAGTTGCTGCCAACGGTTGGCCCCGAAGGCGTTGATCGCCTCCATCACCTCGCCGTCAACCTGGCGAATCCCCAAGTCGGTCAGGCGGATCAGCGGTGGCGCGGCGTAGATCACGGTGGCGAAGATCGCCGGCACCTTGCCCAGGCCGAACAGCATCAGCACCGGGATCAGGTACACGAAGCTCGGCATGGTCTGCATGATGTCCAGCAACGGCATCAGCACCGAACGCAAGCGATTGCTGCGGGCCGAGAGGATGCCCAACGGGACGCCGATCAGTACAGAGATGACCGTCGCCACCATCATCAGCGCCAGGGTCTGCATCAGCTTGTCCCAGAGGCCTACCGCACCCACCAGGAACAGCAAACCAACGATGACGGCAGTGGTCACGACCTTGCGGGTCGCGTGCCAGGCCACGCCTGCCACGATCGCCAGCATCAGCCACCAGGGTGCGGCACGCAGCAGGCCTTCAAGATTGACGATGGCCCACAGCAGGGTGTCAGAGATGCTGCGGAAAACGTCGCCGTAGTTGGTGACCAGCGAATCGACCCAACCGTTGACCCAGTCGGCGATGGAAAAGGTAAAGCTTTCGGGAAACATAAGAGGCTCTCAATCAAGGGGTTGCGATCAAGCATCCGACTGCCGTTGGCGGCAGCCGGAGAAGCCCGACCTACAAGGCCGCGTCGATTTTCTTGGCTGCGTCTTCACTCACCCATGCATGCCAGACTTCAGGATGTTCCTTCAAGAAGATCTTGGCCAGTTTTGGCGACTCGATCCGCTCTTTGGTCATGCGGCCCAGGTTCTGGTTGAGCAGGTCGATCGGAACGTTGACCTTTTCCAGCACGGCGACCAGTTCCGGCGCTTCGTCGTGGAAGGTCTTGGACAGGCCAACCTTGATATCCACGGTCTTGTTCACGCCGGGTTTTTCTTCGAGTTTCACTACGTCGACCTGGCCCATCAGCGGGGTTGGCGACCAGTAGTAGAACAGGATCGGTTCGCCACGCTTGTAGCTCGACAGCACGGCGGCATCGAGTGCCGGGCCGGTGCCTGGGCGGAAGTTGGTGTAGCTGCTTTCCAGGCCGTAGCTTTTCAGCATTTCGCTGTTGTCCAGCTCACAGGTCCAGCCGGCCGGGCAGTTGTAGAAGCGCCCTTTGGAGGGTTCTTCGGCATCCTTGAACACCGCCGAGTATTTGCCCAGGTCGGCGATGTTTTTCAGATCCGGAGCCTTGGCTTCCAGCTTGCGCTTGGCATCGCCTTCGATCACGTAGCGCGGCACGTACCAGCCTTCGATCGCACCAACCACCGGCGCGCCGACACCGACGACCTTGCCGGCCTTCTCGGCCTTGTTCCAGACCTCGCTGCGGCCGACCCATTCTTCGGCAAACACCTGGATGTCGTTGCTGCTCAGGGCGTTTTCCATGGTGATGGAGTTGCCTGGCAAGCTGTCGGTCTTGCAGTCGTAGCCTTTTTCCAAAACCAGTTGCATCACGTCGGTCAGCAACATGGCGCTTTCCCAGTTAAGGCCGGCGAATTTCACCGGTTTGCCCGACTCGCACCAGCCCGCTGCCTGAGTGGCGCCGGCGCTGGCCAGCAGGCCCATGGAAAGCAATGTGGTCAGCAGGGTCTTGTTCGATTTCATTGTAGTGACGCTCCTAATCATGAATTGGCTTACGGCAGTCAAGAGGCATCCAGCCCTGTCCACGTCCAGTCAGGCCTGCGCCGCAGCGCGACCGACAGTCAGCGTTTGTTCGGTGACCACGCCCTGCTCGACCGGCAGGATCAGTTGATCAGGCACTGAGCCGTGCCATTTTTTCGCACACACGTAATACAGGGCTGCGGGAATCACCAGACCAATGATCCAGGAAATATCCACATCGCCCAGAACTGCCACCAGCGGGCCGGTGTAGAACTTGCTGGAGATGAACGGCAGCTGCACCAGCACACCGAAAACATAGACGCTGATACCGAGGGCATTCCAACGGCCGTAGCGTCCGTTCGGATCGGACAGCGCCGGTACGTCATAGCGCTCGCGAGTGATGCAGTAGTAATCCACCAGGTTGATCGCGCTCCATGGCGTGAAGAACGCCAGCAGGAACAAAATGAAGGACTTGAACGCACCGAGGAACGAGTGCTGGCCGAGCAACGCCATCAAGGTCGCGGCACCAACGATGGCCAGCACGAAGAGCAGACGCTGAAAGCGCGATACCTTCAGGTCACCACGGAAACCGCTGATGATGGTCGCAATGCACATGAAGCTGCCGTAGGAATTGAGCGTGGAAATGGTCACCTTGCCGAATGCGATGCTGAAGTACAGCAGTGCAGCGGTGGCACCGGTTCCGCCCAGACCAACGATGTAGGCCACTTCGTGGCCGGCGAACTGGCCGTTGGCCGATGCGGCGGCAAACACGCCGAGGATCATCGCCACCTGTGCGCCAATCACCGAACCTGCGCCTGCGGCGAAAAAGGTCTTCACCGAGGAAACCTTGCTCGGCAGGTAGCGGGAGTAGTCAGCCACATAAGGGCCGAAGGCGATCTGCCAGGACGCCGCGAGCGACACCGCGAGCAGGAAGCTGCTCCAGCTGAAGTGACGGATTTGCAACAGTGCGCCAACGTCAACCTGGCTCATCAAGCGGCTGAACAGATAAACAAAGGCAATCACGCCAATGACACTGGCCACACGGCCGATCCAATGGATCACCCGATAACCGAGCACCGTCACCAGCACGATGACACTGGCGAAGATGAGGATGCCAACGCTGTCGCTGACGCCAAACAACTGGCCCAGCGCCTGGCCGGACAGCACGGTTCCCGTTGCGGTGAAGCCCAGGTACATCAGGCACACCAGCACGATCGGGATGGCCGCGCCATATACGCCGAATTGCACGCGACTGGAGATCATCTGCGGCAGGCCGAGCTTGGGCCCTTGCGCGGCATGCAGCGCCATTACCCCACCGCCGATCAGTTGGCCGATCAACAGACCGATCAACGACCAGAACACGTCACCGCCCAACACCACGGCCAGGGCCCCGGTGACAATCGCGGTGATTTGCAGGTTGGCACCCATCCACAAGGTGAACTGGCTAAACAGACGACCGTGTCTTTCCGCCTCCGGGATGTAGTCGATCGAGCGCTTCTCGATCAACGGTTTGTTGCCTGCACGTTCGCTGCTGACAGCCATGGTTCAACCTCTGTGGATTGTTATTCTGGGTTGGTGGTCCCTTGTAGGAGCGAGCTTGCTCGCGAAGGCGTCTTTCCTGACACACCTGGGTGCGTCATTCGCTGGCAAGCCAGCTCCTACAGGGTGGGCTAATGCGTTATTTGCCGGTGATCATCGGCAGGTTCAGCCCCTGCTCCCTGGCGCAGTCGATGGCGATCTGGTAACCGGCATCGGCATGACGCATCACGCCGGTCGCCGGGTCGTTGTGCAGCACGCGAGCGATTCGCTCGGCCGCTTCATCGGTACCGTCGCAGACAATCACCATGCCCGAGTGCTGGGAGAAGCCCATGCCGACGCCGCCGCCGTGGTGCAGCGACACCCAGGTCGCGCCGCTCGCGGTGTTGAGCAGGGCGTTGAGCAGTGGCCAGTCGGACACGGCATCGGAACCGTCCTGCATCGATTCGGTTTCGCGGTTCGGGCTTGCTACGGAACCGGAGTCCAGGTGGTCGCGACCGATCACGATCGGCGCCGACAGCTCACCGCTGCGCACCATTTCGTTGAACGCCAGGCCCAGCTTGGCGCGCAGGCCCAGGCCCACCCAGCAGATACGGGCCGGCAGCCCCTGGA
>NZ_MNAH01000005.1 GCF_001976065.1 Pseudomonas putida
GTCCCAAGGGTATGGCTGTTCGCCATTTAAAGTGGTACGCGAGCTGGGTTTAGAACGTCGTGAGACAGTTCGGTCCCTATCTGCCGTGGACGTTTGAGATTTGAGAGGGGCTGCTCCTAGTACGAGAGGACCGGAGTGGACGAACCTCTGGTGTTCCGGTTGTCACGCCAGTGGCATTGCCGGGTAGCTATGTTCGGAATAGATAACCGCTGAAAGCATCTAAGCGGGAAACTAGCCTCAAGATGAGATCTCACTGGGACCTTGAGTCCCCTGAAGGGCCGTCGAAGACTACGACGTTGATAGGTTGGGTGTGTAAGCGCTGTGAGGCGTTGAGCTAACCAATACTAATTGCCCGTGAGGCTTGACCATATAACACCCAAGCAATTTGCGAACTCGAGAGAGACCAGATTGCGGTGTGTGAAGACGAAACGAACCGAAAGTTCGAGATGCTCACAAAACACCAAGCTGTCACATACCCAATTTGCTGAAGCGAGGCCAACCGGCCACGACTCAGTACCCGAATTTCTTGACGACCATAGAGCGTTGGAACCACCTGATCCCATCCCGAACTCAGAAGTGAAACGATGCATCGCCGATGGTAGTGTGGGGTTTCCCCATGTGAGAGTAGGTCATCGTCAAGATTAAATTCCAAAACCCCTATCTGCGCATGCAGATAGGGGTTTTGTTTTTGCCTGTAGGAAAATCTCGATGACTCGCGCACAAATTGGCACAGTTATTTTTGATTCGGGGCACTAGAATAGAGCCAACTTTTTCGGAGTCAGAGCGTTATATGCCAGATCCGGTTGACGCCTCAAGGCTGTCAGAATTACCGCTGAACGATTTGGTGGCATGCCACGAGTGCGACTTGCTGATGCGCAAGCCCGAGCTTGACCATGGCGAGAAAGCCCTGTGCCCGCGATGTGGATACGAGCTCTATGCCCATCGATACAACGTTGTTCAGCGTAGTCTCGCCCTGGTGATTGCAGCACTGCTGCTGTATATCCCGGCGAACTTTTTACCCATCATGCAACTCAATCTGCTTGGGCAATCGTCGCAAGACACTGTCTGGAGCGGGGTTGTCGCGCTTTTCGATACAGGCATGCAAAGCGTTTCAGTCATTGTGTTCCTGTGCAGCATGGCGATTCCGCTGCTCAAGTTGCTGTGCCAACTGATCGTGTTGCTGAGTATCCGTTTTGACATCGGACGCAGCTATGGCTTGCTGCTCTACAGGATTTACCATCATTTGCGGGACTGGGGGATGCTCGAGGTTTACCTCATGGGCGTACTGGTTGCGATCGTCAAGCTGGCAGATATGGCAGCAATGACCATCGGCCTGGGCCTGGCGTGCTTCATTGGATTGTTGTTGGTTCAGGTCTGGCTGGAGGTCGTGATGTCTCCTCACCAGATCTGGCAGGCTTTATCAGGAGAGGATGCCCATGCGGGCGATTGATGCTGGCATTCTGATTTGCGCGGAATGCCATGAATTGAACAAGCAGGAAGCTGATACCGACGAACAGATCTGCACTCGCTGCGGCGCGCTGGTGCATGCCCGCCGTCCGAACAGTGTGGCGCGGACCTGGGCGTTGCTGATCACCGCCGCCATTCTTTACATACCGGCCAATCTGCTGCCGATCATGACCGTGAGTTCCCTGGGCAAGGGGGATCCGAGCACCATCATGTCCGGGGTGATCGAGTTGGTTCAGCACGGCATGATTCCTATCGCTGCGGTGGTGTTTATCGCCAGCATCATGGTGCCCACGTTCAAGCTGGTGGGTATCGCACTGTTGCTGTTTTCCGTGCAGCGCCACCAGCCACTCTCTGCTCGCCAGCGAATATGGATGTACCGCTTTATCGAGTTCATCGGCCGCTGGTCGATGCTCGATATCTTTGTGATCGCCATCCTGGTGGCGCTCGTGAATTTTGGACGGCTAGCCACCATCGAGGCCAATCTTGGCGCCATCGCGTTCGCCAGCGTGGTGATTCTGACGATGCTTGCCGCAGTAACTTTCGATCCCCGACTGATTTGGGATAACACGGAGTCGGACGACGACCATGACTGATTTGCCTGTAGCGAAAACCCGACCGGCCTCGAACTGGTCCGCCATCTGGATATTGCCCCTGATCGCCTTGATCATTGGCGGCTGGCTTGGCTGGCGTGCCTACAACGAAACCGGCATCGAGATTCAGGTACGTTTCGAAAGCGGTGAAGGCATCCAGGCCAACAAGACTGAAGTCGTCTACAAAGGCATGTCGGTCGGCAAGGTGAAGACCCTCAAGCTTGATGATGAAGGCAGCTCCAAAGGGGTGATCGCGAGCGTCGAGATGAACAAGGACGTAGAGCAATACCTGCGCACCAGCACGCGCTTCTGGCTGGTCAAGCCGAGCGTGACGCTGGCCGGTATCACCGGGCTGGAGACGCTGGTCTCGGGCAACTATGTTGCGATCAGTCCGGGAGAGGGTGAGCCTACCCGCAAGTTCAAGGCCCTGGCCGAGGAGCCGCCGCTATCCGACGCCCAGCCAGGCCTGCACCTGACGATCAAGGCCGATCGCCTGGGCTCGCTGAACCGTGGCAGCCCGGTGTTCTACAAGCAGATCAAGGTCGGGCAGATCAAGAGCTACGTGCTTTCCGAAGATCAGAGTACGGTTGAACTCAAGGTCTTCATCGAGCCGACCTACGCCAAGCTGGTGCGCAAACATACACGCTTCTGGAACGCCAGCGGCATCAGCATCGATGCCAACCTGTCCGGTGTGAAAGTACGCAGTGAGTCCTTGGCCAGTATTGTCGCTGGCGGTATTGCGTTTGCAACGCCTGAAAACCGCAAGGACAGCCCGCCGACCGATCCGAGCCTGCCGTTCCGTCTGTATGAAGACTTCGACGCCGCTGCCGCCGGGATCAAGGTCAAGGTCAAGCTGACCGACTTCGAAGGCTTGCAGGCTGGCCGCACGCCGGTGATGTACAAAGGCATTCAGGTCGGCACCCTCAAGGCGCTCAAGGTCGATGCCGATTTGTCTGGTGCCAGCGCCGAGTTGACGCTTGACCCGCTCGCCGAGGATTACCTGGTCGATGGCACCCAGTTCTGGGTGGTCAAGCCGTCGATCTCCCTGGCGGGCATTACCGGTCTTGAAGCATTGGTCAAGGGTAACTACATTGCCGTGCGTCCGGGGGACAAAGGCGCCGCGCCGCAACGCGAGTTTGTCGCTCGGCCGAAGGCGCCGCCGCTGGATCTGCGTTCACCGGGCCTGCACCTGGTGTTGTTCACCGATAACCTCGGCTCGCTGGAAGTGGGAAGCCCGATTCTCTACAAGCAGGTCAAGGTGGGCTCGGTACAGAGTTATCAGTTTTCGCGCAAAAAGAAACAGCTGGTGATTGGCGTCCATATCGAGAAGGAATACGAAGATCTGGTCAACGCCTCGACGCGCTTCTGGAATGCCAGCGGCATCACGCTGACGGGCGGGCTGACCGGCGGGATCCAGGTCAAGAGCGAATCGCTGCAAAGCCTGATGGCCGGTGGCATCGCCTTTGAAACACCGGAGGCCAATGCGCCATTGCAGAAGCGCATCCCGCGCTTCCGCCTGTTCGCCAACCATGAGCAAGCCAACCAGAAAGGCACGGTGATCACGATCAAGGTCGACCGTGCCGATGGCCTGCGCGCCGGCACACCGGTCCGCTTCAAGGGCCTGGATGTCGGCAAGATCGAAGACGTTGACCTGAGTGACGATCTGCAGTCGGTCCTGCTGACCGCCCGGATCGATGAAGTCCCGGAGCGCATCGCTCGCGTCGGCAGTCAGTTCTGGGTGGTCAAGCCGGAGCTCGGGTTGATCAAGACCTCGAACCTGGAAACGCTGGTGACCGGGCAATACATCGAGGTGCAACCGGCAGCGAAGAATCTGGGGCCGCAGAAAAACTTCGTGGCGCTGGCCAGTCCGCCGGAAGCGGCCAGGCAGGAAACCGGTTTGAGCCTGGTATTGAGCGCCCCTCGCCGTGGTTCGCTGAAGGCTGGGGTACCGGTGACGTATCGCGAAATCACCGTGGGCAAGGTCACGGGTTACGAGCTGGGCCAGACAGCCGATCGTGTGCTGATCCGCATCCTGATCGAGCCGAAGTACGCGCCATTGGTGCGCAGCGGCACGCGCTTCTGGAACACCAGCGGTTTTGATTTTGATGTTGGTCTGTTCCGAGGGGCGACGGTGCGCACCGAGTCGCTGGAAACCATGATCCAGGGCGGTGTGGCCTTCGCTACGCCAGACGGTGAGCGCATGGGCAGCCCGGCACGGCCAGAGCAGACGTTTGCGCTGTTCGACAAGTTCGAAGAAGAATGGCTGACCTGGGCGCCGAAGATTCCGCTCGGTAAATAACCCTGAGCTGATCAGGCGTCTGTGATGACGCCTTCGCGGGCAAGCCCGCTCCCACAATGGACCGGTGTACATAAATCCATTGTGGGAGCGGGCTTGCTCCGCGCGGCGTTCCGACGAAGGGGCCCTAAGAGCACTGAAAGCCCCACAAAAAAGGCCGCTATCCATTGGATCGCGGCCTTTTTCGTATCTAGCGGGTCAACTCAAACCGCATCCAGCTCCGGCTGATCCGCTTCAACATTCACAGGCGTCTTCACCGATTCGTGACGGCGGATGTACTTCCAGTCCTCTTCGTCGATATAGATGCCAGCCGGGCCGCTGCCACCTTCCAGGTCGATGGCGACACTGGCGCAGACCTGCGGTTTCACACTCGCCAGGATAGGCACGAAGCCCAGTTGCAGACTGGTCTCCAGCAGCGCCGCCTGGTTCTTCTCGTCGATATCCGCTGCCTCGTCGAGGTAGTACGGCAAGCGCACACGCCCGGCCAGGTCGCGGTCCATCAAGTGCAGCAACAAATACATGTTGGTCAGCGCCTTGATGGTCATGGTGGTGCCGTTCGAGGCCGCGCCGTCGATGTCGGTGTGGATAACCGGTTGACCGTTGACCTTGGTGATCTCGAACGCCAGTTCGAACAAGTCCTTGAGGCCGAGCTGGTTGTGGTTTGCCGCCACCAGCCGCGCCAGGTATTCCTTGGCCTCTTCGTTCTTGTTGTCCTGCTCGGCGCTCTGGCTGAGGTCGAAGACCGACAGGGTCTCGCCCTCTTCGTACTGGCCGGCGCTGTGGATGATCTGATCGATGTGCTTGAGTGCTTCCTTGTTCGGCGCCAGCACGATACGGAAGCTTTGCAGGTTGGACACCTGGCGCTTGTTGATCTCGCGGTTGAACAGCGCCAGCTGGTGCTCGAGGCTGTCGTAGTCGCTGCGGATGTTGCGCAGGGTCCGGGCGATGTCGGTCACCGCCGCACGACGGGCCTTGCCCAGGGTCAGGGCTTCGTCGGTACGGTGCGCATAAGCGTTGATCAGCAGTGACAGACGACGCTCCATATCGTCTTCGCTGTCGAACTTGGCGACGCCCTTGAGACGCACCTGGGCGTACAGCGCCTCGATTTGGCCATCGGCGCGCAGCAGGCCCTGCCAGCTGTCCTGATAGTCGTTGAACAGCGGCAGGAGGTTATCCATCGAATCGTCGACCGGATCCATGAACGGCGTGCCGAATGGCAGATCCGCCGGCAACAACTGACGGCGGCGCAGAGCGTCGTCGAGGGTGCGTTGCTTGGCTTCCATGTCACCGATCTGGCGGCCGACCAATTGCAGCTTCGCCGACAGTTGCTGGACACGTTCGGTGAAGGCATCGCTGGAGCGCTTCAATTCGTCTTGTGCGGCTTCCATCTGCGCCAGCTGTTCGAGCTTGTCGCCTTCCTCGGCGGTCAGGGTTTGCGCGCGACGGAAATCTTCCAGGGCTTTCTGCGCATCCAGCACTTGCTGGTACAGCGCTTCGGTCTGGGTCTTGCTCGCCGCGCGGTCGGCGGCCACGGCTTGCTGGGTTTTCAGTTGCTTGAGTTCTTTGTCCAGGCGCTCTTTCTGGTCGCGCAGCGCGGCGCGGTCAGCCAGGGCCTGCAACGCCGGTGGTTCGATGTGCGAGATGTCGATGGAAAGGCCCGGCACTTCGAAGCGTTCGCCTTTGAAGCCGTCGAGGATCAGCTCCACGGACTTCACCCAGTCGCCGTTCTCGTCGAGGGTGATGCCGTGTTCGCCCAATGGCAGGCTGAATAGCGCACTGTTGAACAAGCGCATCAGGCGTTCGACGTCCTGTTGCGAGAACTCTTCACGCAGGCGGGCGTAGCTGTTGTTGTCGGCGTGATCGAGTTGCTGCTTGACCGACTTCAGGCGTTTTTCCAGATCGCGCAGACGCTCTTCGAGGTCTTCGGCGCTGAACTGTCGGGACTGTGCCAGCGCACCGGCCAGTTCGTCGTGGGCGTCCTTGGCGGCCAGCAGTTGTTGCTCCAGCACCTTGACGTCATCGATCAGCGCGAAGCGATGCTTGAGCATCGACAGCTCGCCGAGCCAGCGTTGGATGCCGGTGATTTCCCGCTCCAGACGCATCAGTTCCTGGGTGCCGCCACGTTGATCGTTCTGCAGGGCGTCCTGCTCGTTGCGGTAGTGCTCGGCCTGAATGGTCAGCTCTTCCTTGCGCGCACTGGCGTAGTCCGACCAGGTGCCCAGCAAGGAGTCGAGCAACGGTGAGATCCGGTGCAGCTTGCCGCGCAGGATGTCGCGCTGTTTCACGCCGTTGGCCAGGGCTTCGACCAATGGGCCGGCGGCCACCAGCGAGTTGTAGTCCTGTTCCATGCGTCGTACATCACGGAAGGCTTCTTCGCACGCGGCGATATAATCGACGCTACCGGAGCGCAAGCTGTGCTCGAAGGCATCGAGGAACAGTTGCTTGAGCTTGGCCGCGGTGATTTCACGCATGTGCAGCAGGTTGATGAACAGGGCGCGGAAGGTCTTCAGGCTCTGTTCGCTGGTGGAGCGCAGCGGGATCAGCGTGAGGTCTAGCGGGATCGAGGTGTGGCCACCGACCAGCAGGCGCCGCAGTTCATCGGGCTTGAGTTCGTAGGCTTTCAGGCCTTCGCGCTCAAGGTTGCTGAACAGTTCTTTCTGGCGCAGGCAGGTGTCGTTTTTCTGGTAGTGCGCCAGGTCCAGTTGGCCGGCATAGGCGAAGAACTGGTGACCGAAGCCGCCACCCGGGCCGCGCCCGACCACGCCGATCACGTGAGGACCGTGGGGCAGGTTCACCTCTACCAGGATGTAGCTGGTGTCGGAGGCGAAGTAAAAGCGCCGGGACTGCTCCAGGCTGTACTTGCCGAAGCTCATGTCCGACATGCGCGCCAGGATCGGGAACTGCAACGCGTTGATCGAAGCGGATTTACCGAGGTTGTTCGCGCCGTAGACTGACAGTGGCTCTTCCAGCGGAAACAGGCCGAGGCTGTAGCCGGCGGTGTTCAAAAGGGCAAAGCGGCGGATGCCGTAGCGTTCCTTGCTCATGCGTCGAGCTCCTGTTCTTCGGCAATGGCGCGGGCCAGGGCGTCTTCTTCGCTTTCGTCTACAAATTCGGCGAGGTCAAGCGGGTCGTCGGTCTGCAGCAGTTTTTCGTCGCTGTCTTCGTCGATCAGCACCGGGACCGGCAGCGGCAATACACTGTGCAGGCTGGCCGCCAGGTCACGGTCCTGCTGCACCGACAGGCACACATCGAGGAAGCGGTGCATCGGCGGCAGGAAGCGGTATACGCCGTTTTCTTCGCCGGCGAAGCCGAGCTGGGTCATGCGCCGCATGATCTTTTCTTCCAGCTCGTCCTGGGTCTGCACTTCGGCCTGGATGAACAGGTCGCGGTACTTTTCCAACAGCGATGGCAGTTCATCGCGTCCGAGGCTGCCACCGTCGAGCACGGCGATCGGATCGCGGCCCTGGTCAGCCAGGTGCTCGACGAGGATGAAGGTGAACAGCGCCAGGCGCTGGGCGGTCTTGTTCACCGCCGCGGCGGCCCCGTCCGGCACGAAGTAGTAGAAACCACGGGTGTCGCAAACCAGTTCAAAGCCCAGGGCCTTGAACAGCGTGCGGTACTGGTCCTGGAAGTTCGACAACTGTGCGTACAGCTCCGGATCGCGGCGGCTGACGTGGTAGCCCTTGAACAGCTCGCGAAAGATCGGTGCCAGCTGGGACAGTTCGGAAAGATCAAGATGCATAAGGGGTGCTCGCAGAATTCTCGACGGCGTCATCACCGATCGAGAGCAGGGCGAAGGAGCGCAGGCTGACCTGATGCTCATGTGTGTGGTAATCGCGTCGTTCCAGGCGCTCGCGCTTGAAGCGTTTTTCCCGGGACAGGCGCGAGAACCAGTACAGCAATTCGTCGGTGGCACCGTCCGGCTCCTGCTCCAGCAGCCAGGTCATCAGGTCCGGCATCGGCAGGGCGTCTTCGCAGCGTTCGAGCATTTCGCGAACCGTGCGGGGCGCGCGCGGCGCTTCGCCCTTCTGAGTCTTGTGGGCCTTGGGGAAGCGCGCCGGTTTCGGTTCGAAGCGGGCCAGGGCATAGACGTAGGCCTCGACCTGACTGGCGCTGCCGAGGAAGGTGCTCTGCGGCCGCGTGAACAAAGGCATCGCCGCCTGGGGTACGGCATCGATGCCTTTGCGACGGATGGCCGCCAACGCCAGTGCCGCGCCACGGGTGACGGCGTTGTGGCGACGGGCTTCTTCGCGCAGCGGCAACAGCAGTTCGCGCGCGTGACGCAGGGTCAACTGCGCGCTGGTCTGCATTTCGAGGATGCGCGCGTGGGTGCGCAGCAGCATGTCGTCGTCGACCAGATGGCCGAGGCGTTGCTGCTCGGAGAGCATCTTCAACAGTACCGTTTCGACCTTGCGCACGCCTTGCTCGAAGGCGCCGTCGGCGTTCACCAGATCGATCATCGGCTCGACGTATTCGTCCCAGGTCGCCAGCACCTCGGCGTAACGCTGGCGCAAGGGAATCTGTCGGTCGCTGGTTTTCGCCCTTTCGGCGACGGCCACCAGTGCCTGTTCGTCGTTATCGAGTTTTTTCAGTACATCGCGAACCCGCATGTCGAGCAGGCGTAGCTGGCGGGCCAGGTCGTTGCCGTCGCGGATGTCGAAGGCGTCCTGGATATAGCCTGCCAGGCGCTCGAGATGGCGCAGGTAGGCTTCGATTTCCAGGCACAGGCCCAAACGGTGTTCACGGCGCAGGTAGGCGAGGAAGTCGTGAATTTGCGCGTTGAGCTCGAATCGGTTCGGGCTTTTCGCCACAGGAACCAGGATATCGAGGCGAATCCACACATCCAGCAGGCTGGTGATGTCCTGCGGCGTACTGTCGAGTTGCTGGGCGGCCAGTTGCGTGCGCAATTCGTTGAGGCTCAGTGTGCCTTGGTCGAAATGCTCACACAGAGGCTCCAGAAGTGCCCAGTGTTCAGCGAGGGCGCGCAAGACGCGCTTGGGTTCGATCATCGGAATGGCCAGCTGGTTGGCGATTAAAAGCGGCGATTGTACTGCATCGAGGGCGTATCGAATCACTTGCGGGACGGGCTGTTACCTTTTTTCATAGGTGGAAACACTATCGGTGAAGTCAATTGATCAAAGCGGGCGATCTTCAGCGAAGGGCGGTAGAATCGGCGCACTTTAGTTATCCACAAGTGGCCGACCTTTGCTTATCGAGTCCCGTCGTCGCGCTTATTTGAACGCCATGCAGGTGGTCAATTGGCTGCCGCGCACCGAATTGCCCTTTGCCGCTCCTTCGCGGCCCGAGCTGCTGGAGCCACCCGAGGCGCTGGTCGTTGCGTCCGTGGCACCGGTGCCGGTGGTCGAAGCGCCCACCACGCTCGCTACGCCTGCGGTGAAGCCAGCCGAACGGGTGAAAATCGAGGTGCCGCGGCCATCGCTGGCGAGCACGCGCAACGGCGCTACACCGGCGGCCGAGGAGGTGCCGGTCGTCGCCAGGGTCGCGCCGGTGCCGCCACCGCGCTTTGCCCTGCAACTGCTGCGCGCCGGCCGCTGCCTGCTGCTGGTGGAGTTACCCACAGGTGAATCGTTCCAGGCCCGCGACCCCGCTTATCTGCTGCTCAAGGACATGCTGCGTGCCGCCGGTCTGCCGGACAGCCCACAGATCGTCGGTGAGCCGGTACGCTGGCCGCTGCTGGTGCGCGGGACCATGGACCAGGGACCGGATGCGGCCCGTGATTTCGTGCAAGGTTTCCTTTCGGTGCGCATGGAAGAGGCGCCATGTGCCTGCCTCTGGCTGATCGGTCTGCCCGCCGTGCGATTTGCCGGTGAGGCTGACGCCGATGCGTTCAACCGCGAACTGCAGATCGAAGGTCTGGGCTCGGCCTGGGCAATACCGGGCCTGGAATTGTTAATGGAAGAGCCACAGCGCAAGGCCGCCGTGTGGCAAGCCATGCGTCGGCTGATGGCGCGCTGGAATGAATCGAATGAGTGACGCTGTATCGTTCCGCCCGATGACCGAGGCGGACCTGGAAACTGTTCTGAAGATCGAATACGCGGCCTACAGCCACCCTTGGACCCGCGGGATCTTTCTCGATGGCCTGGGCAAGTACCAGATCTGGCTGATGTTCGAAGGTCAGCAGCAGGTGGGCCATGGAGTGGTGCAGATCATTCTTGACGAGGCGCATCTGCTCAACATCACCGTCAAGCCGGAAAACCAGGGCCGAGGCCTGGGTTTGACGTTGCTTGAGCATTTGATGTCGATTGCCTATAAGGCCGACGCCCGGGAATGCTTCCTGGAAGTGCGCGACAGTAATACCGCGGCGTTCAAGTTGTATGAGCGTTATGGCTTCAATGAGATCGGCCGGCGACGGGATTACTACCCGGCAGTGGGCGGGCGCGAAGACGCGGTAGTCATGGCCTGCACCCTGGTCGATTGAACATCGCGAGCTGGCTTACTCCTCCATTATGGGAGCGAGCCTGCTCGCGAAGGCAATATTCCAGGATTCCAGGCGCTGGAGATCAACGCTTTTTATCCAGCGGATCACGCTGCGCCATCTCCGCTTCATCCAGTCCATTGCCACCGCCAATGTCGTCTTCATCGACAATGCTCAAGTCCCAATCGGCCTGATCACCGTCACCAGCTTCCTGGGCATCCCGGGCACCGTCTTCACGAATCAGCGTTTCCGGGCTCATGTCGTCGTCGGTGGGCTCATGGTCATCGGTCGATGCGCCCGTCATGCCGGCCTCACGCACGCGCTCGTCAGGCATCAGCTTCTCGCGTTCCCTTTGCGGCAATTCATCGCCGATTTTTGCGCTGGGTTCGTCCGCATCAAAATCCAGTTCATGTACCGAGCCCATGCGGTCTTCGTTATCATCGATGGGTTCCGGTTGCACCGCATCGTACGGACGTCGTGAATCAGTCATGGCAATTCCTCATACTGTTAGCCTTACTAGGGTGGACCCACTGGGTTGCAGAGAATTCAACCGGCATGGAGCGCCAAAGGCAGGTATCAGCGTGGCAACTGCATAACGCGCGTGACCCCGACGGGCGGTTGTCTGTCAAAGCAGCGCACCATTACCGAGGCTTCATTGCATGAACGAATTACAAGATCTGATTGATAACAACGAGCGCTGGGCCGACGCGATCACCAAAGAAGATCCTGACTTCTTCGCCAAGCTGGCTCGTCAACAAACCCCAGAGTACCTGTGGATCGGCTGCTCCGATGCGCGGGTGCCGGCCAACGAGATCGTCGGCATGCTGCCGGGCGACCTGTTCGTGCACCGTAACGTGGCCAACGTGGTGCTGCACACAGACCTCAACTGCCTGTCGGTGATCCAGTACGCGGTGGACGTGCTCAAGGTCAAGCACATCCTCGTGACCGGTCACTATGGTTGTGGCGGTGTGCGCGCCTCGATGCAGGATCGCCAGTTCGGCCTGATCGACGGTTGGCTGCGTTCGATTCGCGATCTCTATTACGAGAAACGTGAAGAGCTGGCCAAGCTGGCCACCGAAGAGGAGCAGGTCGACCGCCTCTGTGAGCTCAACGTGATCCAGCAGGTGGCCAACGTCGCCCATACCAGCATTGTGCAAAATGCCTGGCATCGCGGGCAGAGCCTGTCGATCCACGGCTGCATCTATGGCATCAAGGACGGTCGCTGGAAGAGCCTGAACACCACCATCAGCGGTTTCGAGCAATTGCCGCCGCAGTACCGGTTGCGTCCGGTCGAGACAAAATAAAGCCCTGCGCCGACGCCGGTGTTGCAAAACACCGGCGTCGGCGACCGCCGTTCATCGGTTTACAGCGGCGGCGCGGGTATCGCCGGGGCTGGCGCTGGCGCCTTGAGCAGTTTGAGCTGGGGCTTGATCGATGCGCTTGCACATTTGCCCACGGCTTGTGCGGACGTCAGCTTGCGGATCGAGGAGTAGAACAGCTCACAGGTTTTATCGGCCTGGGCCACTTGCCAGGTCTGGGTGCAGCTTTTCAGCTCGACGTCAGGATTGCTGTCCGGTTCACGGCCCATGGCGGCCTGCCAGCACGCGACACTCAAATCCTGGGCCATGGTTTTCAGGCCCGCGGTATCGGCCTGGGTCTGGGCATCTTTACCTATGTAGCTGGCCGGATCGGCGACGTGCCAGATGTAGCTCGGATGGTTGGCGCCCAACACCGGCACCTTTACCCCATCGACCGGGCTGATCGTCACCAGGCTCAAGACGTTGATGGTGGGCCCGTATTGCTGCTTGACCCAGTTACGCACCGGTACCCCGAAGGCAACCATGGGCAAGGCCATGCCGCTGGCGTGCCGGGTGACCTGTTTGACCATGGCGGTCTGGTAGTCCGTGAAGTAGTCGTAGACGCCCGCCAGGTCCTTGCCGGCGTTCGACGGCGCGGCAATCGGGGCGATATCGATGATCGTCTGGTAGCCCGGCGTCTGCTCGGCCGGGATGCCATTGATGGTCAGCAGCGTGGCCCAGCGATCCGAGGTGGCCGATTTCAGGTAGTCCTGGGCTTGGGTCAGCGAATAGTCAGGCGGAAAGTGCAGCAGTTCGACGCTTCTGCGGTTCTCCAGCGCCATGCCCAACGGCAGGAAAAAATGCCAGCTATAGCCCCACTTGCCGTCGGCGTTCAGTTTGCTGGCGCCGTTGTACGCCAGGTCGCCGGCGTCGAGCAGTGCCGCCAAGGGCTTTTCATAGCCATTGGGAACCCCCGTGATTTCGGCATGCAGTTGACCGTTATCGGTTTTCACCAGCACCTTCGCCTCGCCATAGCCATCGCGCTGCACGCTTTGGTTCAGGTAATGCTCGACGGTCTGCTCCAGTGTCCAGTTGCGAAAGCAGATCACGTTGCAGTTGTTGGGGTAGGCGAAGAGGCGGGTAACGCGTTCGGTACTGCCCAGTTTCAGGGCGACATCGGCGTAGGCAGCGGTACTCAGGGTGAGGGCCGCGAGGGTTAGGCCTGCGAGTTTCAGCATGCTCAGATCCTTTTCAGCGTTGGGGCCTTGGACGGGCCATACATACGGTGTAGCAAACGTAGCGTCAGTCACGCAGTGTTTGTCACTCCCGGGCACTGCTAGACCGGCCAATATTGCACTCCTCAAAGGTGAATCATGAAGCCCTCTGCCGCGCTTGATTTGCAACGAGCGGCCGTTCGGGAGGCTGTAGGCCGCTTCAGGACGTCCAACCCCCGGGTCCCCAACAAGGGGCAACCAACATCATGGATCGCTACGCGCAATTCACCCTGGCAAATCCGCAAGTGCCATGGCCCAGTATGCGAGCTATGCGCAACCGAATAGCCCATGGTTATTTTGATATCAACCTTGAGGTGGTGCGGGAAACCGTGCAAGCAGCATTACCTGATTTGCTGAAAGCTCTACCCGCCGGCCAATCCTGACTGCACCTGCCTTGCTGCAGGTGCAGTCATTCAAGTGTTACGGCATCACCGGCGGCGTGTACGCCAGCGTCGTCCCCAATGCCCACAGCAACAGCAGCACCAGCGGTGTGTGCACCAGCAGTTGCACGAAGGAGAATCCAATCAGGTCCCGCGCTTTCAATCCCAGCACGCCCAGCAGTGGCAGCATGTAGAACGGGTTGATCAGGTTGGGCAGGGCTTCGGCGGCGTTGTAGATCTGCACGGCCCAGCCCAGGTGGTAGTTCAGGTCGTTGGCCACTTGCATCACATACGGCGCTTCGATGATCCACTTGCCGCCGCCGGACGGAATGAAGAACCCCAGGATCGCCGAGTACACGCCCATCAGCAGGGCATAGGTGTCGTGGGAGGCAATGCTGACGAAGAAGGTCGAGATGTGGTGGGCCAGGGTCTGTGCGTCGGCGCCCTTGACCGTGGTCATCAGTGCGGCGATCGAGCCGTACAGCGGGAACTGGATCAGCACGCCGGTGGTGGTCGGCACCGCACGGGACACCGCGTCGAGGAAGCTGCGTGGGCGCCAGTGCAGGAGCGCGCCGAGCATGATGAACAGGAAGTTGTAGGTGTTCAGGCCGGAGATCGCACTGATCGCAGGCTTGGTGGAAAACTCATGGAACAACCATCCAGCCGCCAGCAGCACCAGCAGAATCGTCAGCAACGGGCTGTGTTCCAGCCATTCGCCGGGACGTGTACGCGGCTGCAGTGGTGGCAGGTTGAAGCTCGGGTCGACGCCACAGGCCTTGGCGTCTCGCGCCGTGTTCGGGCCGGGCGCGGTGGCGTAGGCGATGATCAGCGAGATGACGATCAAGGCCAGCAACATGACGCCCGATTGCCAGAGAAAGATCGTTTGAGTGAAAGGAATCACCCCGGTAATCGACAGGATCGACGGCGGCAGGCTGGCCGGGTTGGCCTGCAACTGCGCAGCAGACGAAGACAGGCCCAGGGCCCACACCGCGCCCAGTCCCAGATACGCCGCCGCCCCTGCGGCGCGGTAGTCCATCTTCAGGTCTGTACGGCGGGCAAGCGCACGCACCAGCAGACCGCCGAACACCAGCGACAGACCCCAGTTGAGCAGCGACGCGACCATGGAGATCAACGCTACCCAGGCCACGGCGGAGCGACCGTTTTTCGGCAGCTTCGCCAGGCGGTCGATCAGCTTTACCGCCGGTGGCGAACTGGCCACCACATAACCGCCGATCACCACGAACGCCATTTGCATGGTGAACGGGATCAGGCTCCAGAAGCCGTCACCAAAGGCCATGGCCGCGTCGGTCGGCTTGGCGCCCATGAACAGGGTGGCCACGGTGACGATGATTACCGCCAGGGCGGCAAATACCCAGGAGTCGGGGAACCAGCGTTCGGCAAAACTTGAACAGCGCAGGGCAAAGCGGGCGGAGCGGGTATCTTCGATATCAGCGGCCACGGGACTACCTCGGATTTTTATGTTTGTTGTGGTCTTCGGGGCAACAGGGGCCCTTCTGGACAGACGCCAACATTAATTCATGCGCATGTATTTTGCGGCGCAGTTTTTGCGCCTATGGGACTTTGGTCTAACGGGTTGTCCGAAGGCGCGTTTGCGTAGACCATGAGCGCCTTGGTTTTTGCCTGTGCCAGAGTTCTTTTCATGACTGCCAATACCGATCCACGTCCGCTGCCGTTCAGCCGCTCGGACTACAAGACCCTGGGGCTCGCGGCCCTCGGCGGCGCGCTGGAAATCTACGACTTCATCATCTTCGTATTTTTCGCCCTGACCCTGAGCCAGCTGTTTTTTCCGCCGGAAATGCCCGAGTGGCTGCGGCTGCTGCAAAGCTTCGGCATTTTCGTCACCGGGTACCTGGCGCGGCCCCTGGGTGGGATCCTGATGGCGCATTTCGCCGATAGCCTGGGCCGCAAGAAGGTGTTCAGCCTGAGCATCCTGATGATGGCGCTGCCGTGCCTGCTGATCGGGATCATGCCGACCTACGCGCAGATCGGCTATTTCGCGCCGCTGCTGCTGTTGGCCCTGCGCGTGCTCCAGGGCGCGGCGGTGGGTGGCGAAGTGCCGAGTGCCTGGGTGTTCGTGGCCGAGCACGCGCCGGTTGGCCATCGCGGCTACGCCCTGGGCTTCCTGCAGGCGGGGCTGACCTTCGGTTATTTACTCGGTGCCCTGACGGCAACGTTCCTGGCGCAGGCCTTCACCCCGGCCGAAATCCTCGATTACGCCTGGCGTTATCCGTTCCTGCTGGGCGGGGTGTTTGGCGTGATTGGCGTCTGGCTGCGGCGCTGGCTCAGCGAAACCCCGGTGTTCATGGCCATGCAGGCGCGGCGCGAGGCGGCCGTCGAGATGCCGCTGCGGGCAGTCCTGCGCGAACATCGCCTGGCCCTGCTGCCAGCGATGATTCTCACCTGCGTGCTGACGTCGGCGGTGGTGGTGTTCGTGGTCATCACCCCGACCATGATGCAGAAAACCTTCGGCATGACCGCCAGCCACACCTTCGCCCTGAGCGCACTGGGCATCGTGTTCCTGAACATCGGCTGCGTGCTCGCCGGTTTGCTGGTCGACCGCATTGGTGCCTGGCGCACCGTCATGCTCTACAGCCTGTTGCTGCCGCTGGGCATCGGCGTGCTCTATGCCTGCCTGATCAGCGGCGGCAGCTGGGTCGGCCTGGCTTACGCGGTGGCGGGGCTGAGTTGCGGGGTGGTGGGCGCCGTGCCGTCGGTGATGGTCAGCCTGTTCCCGGCACGGATTCGCGTCTCGGGCATTTCCTTCACCTACAACATTGCCTACGCCGCCTGGGCGAGCATCACGCCCTTGCTGTTGATCGGCCTGATGCCGTGGAGCCCTTGGATCTGTGTGATCTTCAGCGCGGTGATGGGCGCGGTGGGCGTGGGCAGTGCGGCATATTTCGGCACGCGGATGCCGAGAATCGCCAGTTGCCCGGCTGCCGGTGCGGCGTGACAGGCAGGGGGGGGCGCGGCGAGTTTATTTTTGTAGGACAATCCTCGCGCGCTCTTCAGAAAACTCCCGCAAGGCCGATGGCTAGGCTGCAAGTCGCTTTCTAACCCAGCCCATCGGTGCACCCTCATGTTCAATAAACGCTTGAAGCAAGAGCTGTCGGCTCTTCGCGAAGAACTCTCCAGCCTTCAGCAAGTCAAGGAAAGCCTGGAAAGCGAGATGCTGGTGCTGACCCTCGATATCGATGGGCGGGTGCAATCGGTCAACCAGAACTTCCTCAGCGAGATGCATTACAAGAGCAACGAGCTGATCGGCCGGCACATTGAGGAGATCGTTCCGGATCACCTGAAAAACGACGAATTCCAGCTGCGTTTCAAGGCCGCGCTCAGCCGTGGCGAGCACTTTGCCGGGGCCGTGCGCCTGTTGCGCGGCACTGGCCAGGAAGCCTGGTTACGTTCGATCGTGCAGCCCGTGCGCACGGCAGACGGCCGGATCAAACATATCTCGATGTTTTCCAGCGACCTGACCCGCACCATCGAGGCCTCCCGCGAACATGAAAACCTGATTGGTGCGCTGGTGCGCTCGACGGCGGTGATCGAATTCGACCTGAGCGGCAACGTGCTGGCCGCCAACGACCGCTTTCTCAGCGGCATGGGCTACAGCCTGGCGCAGATCAAAGGCAAACATCACCGCACCTTTTGCTTGCCGGAGGAGTACAACAGCGCCGAGTACCAGAACTTCTGGCGCCGTCTGAACGCAGGCGAGTACGTGGCCGACCGTTTCAAGCGCGTCGACAGCCATGGTCGTACAGTCTGGCTGGAGGCGTCCTACAACCCCGTGACCGATGCCAACAACAAACTCTACAAAGTGGTGAAATTCGCCACGGTGATCACCGATCAGGTCAATCAGGAGCAGGCGGTGTCGGAAGCGGCCAACATTGCCTACAGCACCTCGCAGCAAACCGATCAAAGCGCCCAGCGCGGCAACGCCGTGGTGACTCAGGCGGTGGATGTGATGCGCGACCTGGCCAAACACATGCAAACCGCTGGCGATGGCATCGAGGCCTTGAATGAGCAATCGCTGGTGATCGGCAGCATCGTCAAGACGATCAGCGGGATTGCCGAACAAACCAACCTGCTGGCGCTCAACGCGGCGATCGAAGCGGCCCGTGCCGGTGAGCAGGGCAGGGGGTTCGCGGTGGTGGCGGACGAGGTTCGGCAACTGGCTTCGCGCACCAGCCAGGCCACCGACGAAATTGTCCTGGTGGTGCGGCAAAACCAGGACATGGCCCGTAACGCCGTGGCCCTGATGGCCGACGGCAAGCTCCAGGCGGAACAAGGCCTGGCGCTGGCGGCGGAAGCGGGCTCGGTGATCGTCGAGATCCAGGACGGGGCGCAGAAAGTGGTCAATGCAGTGGGGCAGTTTGCCAATCAGTTGGCAACCTGAGTGTAGGGGTTTCTATCCGGCTACAATCGGCTCTTTTCCCCAGGAGCAGACACCCATGAGTGCTTCCCATCGCCGTCCGGTCCCGTTGCCCAAGGCCTATCGCCTGCTCAATCACGGCCCGACCGTACTGGTCAGCGCGGCCCATGGTGGACAGCGCAATATCATGGCGGCAGCCTGGGCGATGCCGCTGGATTTCGAGCCGCCAAAAATCGCCGTGGTCCTGGACAAGTCCACCTGGACCCGTCAGCTGCTGGAAGCCTCGGCCACCTTCGTGCTGAACGTTCCCTGTGCAGCCCAGGCCGATATCGTGCAGACCGTCGGCTCGACCTCTGGCCTGGAACTGACCCGGGATCAGGGGCGCGACAAGTTCCAGGTCTATGGCCTGCCGACCTTCGACGCTGAGTTGATCGATGCGCCGATGCTCGACGGCTGTGTCGCCTGGCTGGAATGCCGGCTGTTGCCGGAACCCGACAATCATCAGCAATACGATCTGTTCCTGGCCGAAGTGATTGCCGCCCAGGCCGACGAGCGCGTGTTCAGCGACGGTCGCTGGCATTTCGAGGGCCAGGACGCGTTGCGCACCTTGCACCACGTCGCTGGTGGGCATTTCCTGACCATTGGCGAGCCGCTGGACGGCAAGACCTTGCAGCCGTAACGTGGCGGCTATCCGGGTTGCATGCACATCCATCATGAGGTCAGGCAATGAGTAAACTGCGTGTGGGCGTTATTTTTGGCGGTCGTTCGGCCGAGCACGAGGTGTCGCTGCAGTCGGCAAAGAACATTGTCGATGCACTGGATCGCTCACGCTTCGAGCCAGTACTGATCGGCATCGACAAGCAAGGCCACTGGCACCTCAACGATCCCTCGAATTTCCTGCTGAACCAGGAGAACCCGGCCCTGATCGCGCTTAATCAATCCAATCGCGAATTGGCCGTGGTTCCGGGCAAGGCCCGCCAGCAACTGGTGGAAACCACCGGGCCCGAGCTGCTGGGCCATGTCGATGTGATTTTCCCGATCGTGCACGGCACCCTGGGCGAAGACGGTTGCCTGCAGGGCCTGCTGCGCATGGCCGACTTGCCGTTTGTCGGTTCCGATGTGCTCGGTTCGGCGGTCTGCATGGACAAGGACATCAGCAAGCGCCTGTTGCGCGATGCCGGCCTGGCCGTCACGCCGTTTGTCACCCTGACCCGCGCCAGCGCCGCGCGCACGGGTTTCGCCGAGGTCAGCGGCAAGCTCGGCCTGCCGCTGTTCGTCAAGCCGGCCAACCAGGGTTCTTCCGTCGGTGTGAGCAAGGTGGCCGACGAAGCCGAATACGTGGCGGCGGTCGAGCTGGCATTGGGCTTCGATGAAAAGGTGCTGATCGAGTCGGCGGTCAAGGGACGTGAGATCGAATGCGCGGTACTGGGCAACGAAGAGGCCATCGCCAGCGGTTGTGGCGAGATCGTGGTGCACAGCGGATTTTACTCTTACGACAGCAAGTACATCGACGAAAAGGCCGCGCAGGTGGTGGTTCCGGCCCAGATCAGCGTCGAAGCCAGCGAGCGCATTCGCGCCATGGCCGTTGAGGCGTTCCAGGTGCTGGGCTGCTCCGGGCTGGCGCGGGTCGATGTGTTCTTGACCGAGAGCGGCGAAGTGCTGATCAACGAGATCAATTCGCTGCCGGGGTTCACCCGGATCAGCATGTACCCGAAGCTGTGGCAGGCCGCCGGCATGAGCTACAGCGAACTGGTCACGCGCCTGATAGACCTGGCCCTGGCGAAACACCAGGCTCGGCAGGCGTTGAAAATCAGTCGTTGAGTGGGCAGGGCCTGCCTGCACCCAGGCAGGCCCTTTCCCGCAGCAGGCGACTCAATCCCCCAAGGCTTCCCCTTCACGCCGAGGATCGGCGCCACCGGCCAGCGACGCCTTCCCCTGTGCATCCTTGACCCGGACGATCGCCTGGGTGCCGCTGGTCATGTCGATTTCATTGACGGTGTGGCCCTTGTCCTTGAGTGCCTGGATCAGCGTCGCGCTGAACTGCCCGGTTTCCAGTTCGGTCGGGCCATTTCGACTGCCGAAGTTGGGCAGGTTGATCGCCGCCTGCGGATCGAGTTGCCAGTCGAGCAGGCCGATGGTGGATTTGGCCACGTACTCGATGATCTGCGAACCACCGGGCGATCCGATGCTGGCGAGGAATTCACCGCTGTGGCGATCGAAGATCAGCGTGGGGGCCATGGAGGAGCGCGGACGCTTGCCGGGTTCGACGCGGTTGGCGACTTTCCGTCCGTTCTCTTCGGGAATGAACGAGAAGTCGGTCATTTCGTTGTTGAGCAGGAAACCCTGGACCATCAGGTGCGAGCCGAACGCGGATTCGATGGTGGTGGTCATGGACACCGCACCGCCTTCGTCATCGACCGCCACCACTTGTGAGGTGGAAATTCGCAGGGGCGAGCGGTCTGGCGCGTAGGCGACCTGGATGCCCGGTGGCGTACCGGGTTTCGCCGTGCCCATGCTGCGCTCGCCGACCAGCGCAGCCCGGCTGGCCAGGTAGGCCGGGTCAACCAGGCCCTTGACGGGCACCGGGACGAAGTCCGAGTCGGCCACGTACTGCGCACGATCGGCATAGGCCAGGCGCTCGGCCTCGCTGATCAGGTGCACGGCCTCGGCGGTCGGTTCGAAGCCGGCAGTGGTGCCGGTTTTCACCGGTTGCATCGGCGCCAGGGCCCAGCGCTTATCGCGCGTCTCCAGCGCTTGCAGGGTGCCGAGGATCTGCGCCATGGCGATCCCGCCCGACGACGGTGGCGGCATGCCACAGACTTGCCAGCGCTTGTAGTCGGTACACAAGGGCGCGCGTTCCTTGGCGCTGTAGTTGGCCAGGTCGCTCAGCGACAGGCTGCCAGGGTTGGCGTGGCCCTGGACCTTGGCCACGATCTCTTGCGCAACGGGCCCTTTGTACAAGGCATCCGGTCCTTCCCTGGCAATGCGTCGCAACACCGCGGCCAGGGGCGGATTTTTCAACAGCGTGCCGCTGGCTTTCGGGCTGCCATCGGCATTGAGGAAATATGCTGACATCTCAGCAGAGCGCCTCAGAGACGAATCCGCGGCGATCAGCCGATGCAGGCGGGGCGAGATGACAAAGCCTTTTTCCGCGAGCTCGATGGCGGGTTCGAAGAGCTGCGCCCACGGCAGGCGACCGTGTTTTTGATGGGCCAGTTCCAGGGCTCGCAATACCCCCGGGGTCCCCACTGAGCGCCCGCCAATCACTGCCTGGGTAAACGTCATCGGTTGGCCATCGGCCTGCAGGAATAGCCTCTCGGTGGCGCCGGCCGGGGCGGTTTCACGCCCGTCGTAAGTGCGCACCGACTGGCCATCCCAGAGCACGATCAACGCGCCACCACCAATGCCTGAAGACTGCGGCTCGACGAGCGTCAGTACCGCTTGCATCGCAATTGCGGCATCGATGGCCGAACCGCCCCGTCGCAGCATCTCCCGACCGGCTTCGGCCGCCAAGGGGTTGGCGGCGGCCGCCATGTGCCTGGAGGCGTGTCGGGTCTGCAGGTCGGTGCGATATCCGGAGGCGCTTTCCGGTGCGGCCGGCAGCGTCGGTGCCGACGCGTTGTGGCAGGCGCCAAGGGTCAGCGCGGTAAAGATCAGCGCGAGGGCTGGCAGGCGAATGCGACTCGTGTGGGAGGCTGAGAACATGGGGCACTCCGTCCGTTGGATAAATGTACCGGCGACTGTATCGGCGACCTTGTAGTGACGCAAACAAGAAGGCGCGGTTGCCCTTCATCAATCGACGGAATTTCGGTAGGGTCGTTGCCAGCGATCAGGCCAGAAGACCTACAAGAGGCAGACATGCAGAGCGAGTTTCCAACCCAGCCGAGCTACCGTTCCCAGCGCGAACAATTCCTGGCGGCGGCAACCGCGGCCGGCGCGACGCTGAGCGAGTACCTCCATCCACTCAAGGGACCCTCAGGCGAAGCCCTGGCCACCGATGTGGCGGTGCTTGGTGATCCTGGCGCCAAACGCCTGCTGATCACGCTGAGTGGCACTCACGGGGTAGAGGGCTTCTATGGCTCGGGTTGCCAGATAAAGTGGCTGCAGGAACTCGGCAAGCGCTCGTTGCCGGCCGATGTCGCGGTGGTGATGATTCATGCGATCAATCCCTGGGGCATGGCGTGGCTGCGCCGGGTCAACGAAGACAACATCGACCTCAATCGCAATCACCTGGATTTCGCCGGTGCATTACCGGACAACCAGGCTTATGACGCGCTGCATGAGATCTATGCCTGCAGCCAGTTGCGCGGGCCCGAGCGTGACCGCGTCGATGCCTTGCTCGACGAGCAGATCCGCCTGCATGGCTGGCCCGCGGTCATGTCGGTTGTCGAAGGTGGCCAGCATGCGCATGCGGATGGATTGTTCTACGGCGGAGTGGGCCCCAGCTGGTCGAACCGCACCTTGCAGCAGATTGTGCAAAGACACGTGGCCCATGCGGACGTTGCGCTGTGTTTCGACTTGCACACCGGTGCCGGGGAGTACGGTCATCCGATGTTGCTGACGATCACCCAGGCGCCGTACCCGGCGTTGGCCGATGCCCAGGCGATCTATGGCCCGTGGCTCTACACCCTGCACACCGGTGCCGATACCCTGAGCGAAACCGGCGTGGCGGCGACGGCCACCGGCTACACCTCGCAAGCCTTGATCGATGCGCTGCCGCAGGTACGGTTGATGCCCTTTGTCATCGAGTGCGGGACTTATCCGGGACCGGACGTGCATCGGCATTTGCGCGATGACCATTGGCTGCATCTGCACGGTGATGTCCACGATGGCGTAGGGCGAGAGATCAAGTTGAACCTGCTTGAACAGTTCTATCCCGCCGACAGCGATTGGCAGGCCATGGTCTGGTTGCGCACCTGGCAAATCTGGGAGCGGGCGTTGAACGCCTTGCCGACGCTGGCGGCCTGAGGCGATGCGGTTGAGGGAAGGGCTCGACCGCAGTGCATTTTCTTGAGGCATAAAAAAACGGCCTACCTTTCGGTAAGCCGTTTTTAGCACTTGGTGGCTACACAGGGACTTGAACCCCGGACCCCAGCATTATGAATGCTATGCTCTAACCAACTGAGCTATGTAGCCAAGATGGCGCGCATTATTCACCGGTATCGGAGATGCGTCAAGCGTAAATTTAAAATATTTCTCTACACTTTCAACCGCTTATCTTCCCGAGCCGAAAAGTCGGGGCGGAGGAGGGCATTGATCGACCTGAAATCTTCCGAATACCGAGGTCGTTAGCAGGCTAAGGGGATGGCGCTGCCGCAGCGAAAAATGGCACATTGGTGCATCTGCCCCTGTGCACCTCTTTGTTTTTCGGAATTTTCATGGCAATCAGCAACGTTCAGTCCGCCACTGCGGCGGCGCCCGCGACCTCGCAAGGAAGCCCTCTGGTCATGCGCATCATTGGCGCAGTGGCACTGGCGCACCTGATCAACGACTTGATCCAATCGGTGCTGCCGTCGATCTACCCGATGCTCAAGGCCAACTATGGCCTGACGTTCACCCAGGTCGGCCTGATCACCCTGACCTTCCAGCTCACCGCTTCGCTGCTGCAACCCTGGGTCGGCTACCACACCGACCGCCATCCCAAGCCCTGGCTGTTGCCGGCTGGTACGGTCTGCACCTTGATCGGCATCGTGATGATGTCGGTGGTCGGCAGCTTCCCGCTGATCCTGCTGGCGGCGGGCTTGATCGGCATTGGCTCCTCGACCTTCCATCCGGAAGCTTCCCGTGTGGCCCGACTGGCCTCGGGTGGGCGATTTGGCCTGGCGCAATCGACCTTTCAGGTCGGCGGTAACGCGGGCTCGGCTTTTGGTCCGTTACTGGCGGCAGCGATCATCATCCCCTACGGCCAGGGTAACGTCGCCTGGTTCGGTTTGTTCGCGGTGTTTGCACTGTTCGTGCTGTACCGGATCAGCCGCTGGTACGCCAACCACTTGAACCTGTTCAAGCTCAAGCAGGGCCAGGCTGCGACCCACGGCCTGTCCAAGGGGCGGGTGACCAGCGCACTGGTGGTGCTCGGGCTGCTGGTGTTCTCCAAGTACTTCTACATGTCCAGCCTCACCAGTTACTTCACGTTCTACCTGATCGAGAAGTTCGACCTGTCGGTGGCCAGCTCGCAACTGCACCTGTTCCTGTTTCTCGGTGCGGTGGCCGCAGGGACATTCTTTGGCGGGCCCATCGGCGACAAGATCGGGCGTAAGGCGGTGATCTGGTTCTCGATCCTCGGGGTTGCACCCTTCACCTTGCTACTGCCCCATGTGGACCTCTTCTGGACCACTGTCCTCAGCGTGGTCATCGGCTTCATCCTCGCCTCGGCCTTCTCGGCCATCGTGGTGTACGCCCAGGAGCTGGTGCCGGGTAACGTCGGGATGATTGCCGGGGTGTTCTTCGGCCTGATGTTCGGTTTCGGCGGGATTGGCGCGGCCCTGCTGGGGCACCTGGCGGACATCCACGGCATCGAATACGTGTACTTCCTCTGTTCGTTCCTGCCGTTGCTGGGCGTATTGGCGATTTTCCTGCCGCGTACCAAAAAGGCCTGATTACACCCCGCGTAGCCGCAAGGGTGAGCTTGGACAAGACTTCCGGCTGAAAAGCCGGATAATGGCGGCCATTCGTTTGCTCGTTATTCTGGTACCCCGCATGGAAATCAAGGTCAATTTTCTCGACAACCTTCGACTTGAAGCCAAGTTCGATGACTTCACCGTGGTGGCCGATCAACCTATCCGCTACAAGGGCGATGGTTCGGCCCCCGGTCCGTTCGACTACTTCCTGGCTTCGTCGGCGTTGTGTGCGGCGTATTTCGTGAAGTTGTACTGCGACACCCGCAACATTCCCACCGATAACATCCGCCTGTCGCAGAACAACATTGTCGACCCGGAAAATCGCTACAACCAGATTTTCAAGATTCAGGTTGAGTTGCCGGCCGATATCTCCGACAAGGACCGCCAGGGCATCTTGCGTTCCATCGACCGCTGCACCGTGAAAAAAGTGGTGCAGGCCGGGCCTGAGTTTGTGATTGAGGAGGTGGAAAACCTCGATGCCGATGCCCAGGCATTGCTGATGCCAGCTTCCACGTCAGGTTCAGAAGCGGGCACCTACATCGTCGGCAAGGACCTGCCGCTGGAACAGACCATCGCCAACATGTCGGGCATCCTGGCCGGCCTGGGCATGAAGATTGAAATCGCCTCGTGGCGCAATATCGTGCCCAACGTGTGGTCGCTGCATATCCGCGATGCGCACTCGCCGATGTGTTTCACCAATGGCAAGGGCGCCACCAAGGAAGGCGCGCTGGCATCGGCGCTGGGCGAGTTTATCGAGCGGCTGAACTGTAACTTTTTCTACAACGATCAGTTCTGGGGAGAAGACATCGCCAATGCGGCGTTTGTGCATTACCCGAACGAGCGCTGGTTCCAGCCTGGTCCCAAGGATGAACTGCCGGCGGAGATTCTCGACGAGTATTGCCTGCGAATCTTCAATCGCGATGGCGAACTGCGTGGCTCGCATCTGTTCGATACCAACTCGGGCAATGAAGAACGCGGCATCTGCTCGCTGCCGTACGTGCGCCAGTCGGACGGCGAGGTGGTGTATTTCCCATCCAACCTGATCGAAAACCTGTACCTGAGCAACGGCATGAGTGCCGGCAATACCCTGGCCGAAGCGCAGGTGCAGTGCCTGTCGGAAATCTTCGAGCGCGCGGTCAAGCGCGAAATCATCGAGGGCGAATTTGCCCTGCCGGATGTACCGGCCGAGGTGCTGGCGAAGTACCCCGGAATTCTCGCGGGTATCCAGGCGCTGGAAGAGCAGGGCTTCCCTGTGCTGGTCAAGGATGCATCCCTGGGCGGCGAATTCCCGGTGATGTGCGTCACCTTGATGAACCCGCGTACCGGTGGTGTGTTCGCCTCGTTCGGCGCGCACCCGAGCCTGGAAGTGGCGCTGGAGCGCAGCCTGACGGAATTGTTGCAGGGCCGCAGCTTCGAAGGCCTCAATGACCTGCCGCTGCCGACCTTTGAAGGTCATGCGGTGACCGAACCGAATAACTTCGTCGAGCACTTTATCGATTCGAGCGGCGTGGTGTCGTGGCGCTTCTTCAGTGCCCAGTCGGACTACGAATTCGTCGAGTGGGACTTCTCCGGCCAGGGTGAAGACTCCAATGCCGAGGAAGCCGCGACCTTGTTCGGCATTCTCGAAGGCATGGGCAAGGAAGTGTACATGGCGGTGTACGAGCACATCGGTGCAACGGCCTGCCGCATCCTGGTACCGGACTACTCGGAAATTTATCCGGTGGACGACCTGATCTGGGACAACACCAACAAGGCGCTGTTTTTCCGCGAGGACATCCTCAACCTGCACAGCCTCGACAAGGCCGGCCTGAAGTCGCTGGTCAAGCGTCTGGAAGACAGCGAACTGGACGACTACACCGACATCACCACCTTGATCGGCATCGAATTCGACGACAACACCGCCTGGGGTCAGTTGACGATCCTGGAGTTGAAGTTGCTGATCAATCTCGCCTTGCAGAAGTTTGAAGAGGCGAAAGAGCTGGTGGAAATGTTCCTGCAGTACAACGACAACACCGTCGAGCGCGGCTTGTTCTACCAGGCCGTGAACGTGGTGCTGGAAATGCAGCTGGACGAGGACCTGGAACTGGTCGATTACGAGGCCAACTTCCGCCGGATGTTCGGCAACGAGCGCATGGACGCCGCGATCGGCTCCGTGAACGGCAGCGTGCGCTTCTTCGGCTTGACGCCAACCAGCATGAAGCTGGAAGGGCTCGACCGGCACCTGCGCCTGATCGACAGCTACAAGAAACTGCACTCGGCCCGCGCGAAAGTGGCCAGGTAAGCGGTTATATAGCGGCCACAAAAAAAGCACCCGCGAGGGTGCTTTTTTTGTTGAAGGCCTTGAGTGTCAGACGTTGAAACGGAAGTGCATCACGTCGCCGTCCTTGACGATGTAGTCCTTGCCTTCCAGGCGCCATTTACCGGCTTCCTTGGTACCGGCTTCGCCCTTGTACTGGATGAAGTCGTTGTAGGCGATTACTTCGGCGCGGATGAAGCCTTTTTCGAAGTCGGTGTGGATCACGCCAGCGGCTTGTGGTGCGGTGGCACCGACGCGTACGGTCCAGGCGCGGACTTCTTCGACACCGGCGGTGAAGTAGGTCTGCAGGTGCAGCATTTCGTAGCCGGCGCGGATCACGCGGTTCAGGCCAGGCTCTTCTAGCCCTAAGGCTTCGAGGAACATGTCTTTCTCTTCGCCGTCATCGAGCTCGGCGATTTCCGCTTCGATCTTGTTGCAGACCGGAACAACCATGGCGCCTTCTTCTTCGGCGATGGCCCTGACCACGTCCAGGTGCGGGTTGTTCTCGAAACCGTCTTCAGCGACGTTGGCGATGTACATCACCGGCTTGGTGGTCAGCAGGTGGAAGCCCTTGATCACCGCTTTTTCGTCGGTACCCATGTTCTTCATCAGGCTGCGCGCTGGCTTGCCTTCGGTGAAGTGGGCGATCAGTTGCTCCAGCAGGCCTTTCTGGACGACGGCGTCCTTGTCACCACCCTTGGCGTTACGCGCGACTTTCTGCAGTTGTTTCTCGCAGCTGTCGAGGTCGGCGAAGATCAGTTCCAGGTCGATGATCTCGATGTCGCGTTTCGGGTCGACGCTGTTGGAGACGTGGATCACGTTCTCGTCTTCGAAGCAGCGGACCACGTGGGCGATGGCATCGGTTTCACGGATGTTGGCCAAAAACTTGTTGCCCAGGCCTTCACCTTTCGAGGCGCCGGCCACGAGGCCCGCGATGTCGACGAATTCCATGGTGGTCGGCAGGATGCGCTTTGGGTTGACGATTTCCGCCAGGGCTTGCAGGCGCGGATCCGGCATCGGCACGATACCGCTGTTGGGTTCGATGGTGCAGAAGGGGAAGTTCTCGGCCGCGATACCGGATTTGGTCAGGGCGTTGAACAGGGTGGACTTGCCGACGTTAGGCAGGCCGACGATGCCGCAATTGAATCCCATGGTGTTTCCCCTCGGGTAAAAGTCAGGCCTTCTGGCTGTGCAGGTTTTTCATCGCGCGGTTCCATTCACCGGCGAGGATATCCGGCAGCACGCCGAGGGCAAAGTCGATGCTGGCATCGAGTTTTTCCTGTTCGGCGCGTGGCGCACGACCCAGGACGAAATTTGAAACCATACTGGCGACGCCCGGGTGGCCGATGCCAAGCCGCAGGCGGTAGAAAGTATTCTGATTACCCAGTTGCGCAATGATGTCGCGCAACCCGTTGTGACCGCCATGGCCGCCGCCCTGCTTGAGCTTGGCAACGCCGGGTGGCAGGTCGAGTTCGTCATGCGCCACGAGGATTTCTTCAGGCTTGATACGGAAGAAACCGGCAAGGGCCGCTACGGCCTGGCCGCTGCGGTTCATGTACGTGGTGGGAATCAGCAGACGAACATCCTGACCCTGGTGCGAGAAGCGCCCGGTCAGGCCGAAATATTTGCGGTCCGCCACAAGGTTCACACCTTGTGCGTTCGCGATGCGCTCAACAAAAAGGGCCCCTGCGTTATGCCGGGTCTGTTCGTATTCAGCGCCTGGATTACCCAAGCCAACGATCAGTTTAATGGCAGTCACGATAGGGGCCCTTCCTTGGAGTGGTGGATAACATCGCCGCAATCAGGGAAAGCGGCGAAAGTGGACGAAAATTGCTCATTTACCATGATGTAAACTCCGCGTTCTCGCCCGCTTTCTCGCTACGTTCCAGTCCGCGATGTTACTTGATCACTCCGGCTTCACAGAGTGATTACTCTGCTGCGCCTTCTTCGGTAGCTTCTGGAGCAACACGTGGAGCGTGGACGTTGGCAACAGCCTTGTCATCGCCGTGTGCCAGGGCTACGAACTCGACACCTTTAGGAGCTTTGAGGTCCGACAGGTGAACGATGGTGCCGATTTCAGCGTTAGCCAGGTCGACTTCGATGAACTCAGGCAGATCTTTTGGCAGGCAGGAAACTTCGATCTCGGCAACAACGTGCGAGATTTCGCCGCCTTTCTTGGTCGGTGCTTCTTCGTTGATGAAGTGCACTGGAACGATAGCGGTCAGTTTCTGGCCAGCTACTACGCGTACGAAGTCAGCGTGCATCACGTGGCCTTTGGCCGGGTGACGCTGCAGGGCTTTGATCACGACGTTCTGCTTGGTGCCACCAACGTTCAGCTCGATGATGTGGCTGTAAGCCGCTTCGTTTTCGAGCAGTTTGGCAACTTCTTTGGCCAGCATGCTGATGGATTCAGGGGCTTTGTCGCCACCGTAAACTACAGCTGGAACCAGGCTTGCGAGACGACGCAGGCGGCGGCTCGCACCTTTCCCCAGGTCGGAACGCACTTCAGCATTCAGAGTAAAATCGTTCATGTTGTATCTCCAAAATAACCACACTCGCCCCAGCGTTTGCGACCAGCGCTAAAGGCGATATGGGCAAAAAAGCCCCGCCCCGACAGGAATGCCGGGGCGGGGCGCTTTTCGTCAACGAGACATTTCGAGAAGGGCAGGGCCCTTAGCGGAACATCGCGCTGATCGATTCTTCATTGCTGATGCGGCGGACCGCCTCGGCAACAACCGGTGCGATATCCAGTTGACGGATACGCGCACAGGCTTGTGCTGCAGCGGACAGCGGGATGGTGTTGGTCACCACCAGCTCGTCCAGCACGGAATTTTCAATGTTTTCGATCGCCCGACCCGACAGCACAGGGTGCGTGCAGTAGGCGAAAACCTTGGCAGCGCCATGCTCTTTCAAGGCCTTGGCCGCGTGGCACAGGGTGCCGGCGGTATCGACCATGTCATCGACCAGAATACAGGTACGCCCTTCGACATCACCGATGATATGCATCACTTCAGAGTGATTGGCTTTCTCACGGCGTTTGTCGATGATCCCGAGGTCCACGCCCAGGGATTTGGCAACGGCACGTGCACGCACGACGCCACCAATGTCCGGGGACACGATCATCAGGTTTTCGAAGCGCTGATCTTCAATGTCATCCACCAGAACCGGGGAGCCGTAGATGTTATCTACCGGAATATCGAAGAAACCCTGGATTTGGTCAGCATGCAGATCAACCGTGAGAACACGGTCGATGCCGACTACGGTAAGCATGTCAGCGACGACTTTCGCGCTGATAGCCACACGTGCGGAACGCGGACGGCGATCCTGACGGGCATAACCAAAGTAAGGAATAACAGCAGTGATACGAGTAGCCGAGGAGCGGCGGAAGGCATCAGCCATCACTACCAGTTCCATGAGGTTATCGTTGGTCGGGGCGCAAGTCGGCTGAATAATGAAGACATCTTTACCGCGGACGTTTTCATTGATCTCGGCTGTAATTTCGCCGTCGGAGAATTTACCGACAGAGATGTCACCGAGAGGGATATGCAGCTGACGTACGACACGCCGAGCCAGATCGGGGTTAGCATTCCCCGTAAAGACCATCATCTTGGACACGCGCAGTACCTAGAGGCTGAGGGTAACCTGGATGAGTATAGAAAATGGCAGGGGCGGCTGGATTCGAACCAACGCATGGCAGGATCAAAACCTGCTGCCTTACCGCTTGGCGACGCCCCTGTATCTGTTGCAACGATTACCCAGTAATCGGTTCCTTTAGAGCAGACTTTGCAGCTTGCGATGCAACATCGAAATGTTGCTTCCTTTGGCTACAAACCCTGTAAGGGTCTCTGTAAGAAGGGCCGAGACTTTATCAGCTTCAGCTTTGCTTGGGAAGCCCCCAAACACACAACTTCCAGTTCCGGTGAGTTTTGCTTCGGTAAATTTACCTAACAAATTCAATGCGTTACGTACCTCTGGATAACGCCTTGCTACCACCGGCAAGCAGTCATTTCGACTGTTTCCCTTGGGAACGGGGCGCACTTTAATGGGCGGCGTGTTACGTGTCAACAACGGATCAGAAAAAATTTCTGCCGTACTTACAGAGACTTGCGGCACCAGCACCAGATACCAGGGTTCTTCAGGGTCGACAGGGGTCAGTTTTTCCCCCACGCCCTCGGCGAAAGCCGCATGCCCGCGCACGAAAACCGGAACGTCGGCTCCCAGTGACAGGCCCAGCGCGGCCAGCCGATCCTCATCCCAACCCAGTTGCCAGAGGTGGTTGAGGCCGAGCAGGGTGGTGGCGGCATTCGAACTGCCGCCGCCAATGCCGCCGCCCATGGGCAGGACTTTGTCGATCCAGATATCAATACCGAGCGAACAGCCGGATTGCTCCTGAAGTTTTTTCGCGGCCTTGACGATCAGGTTGCTGTCGTGGGGGACACCGTCGAACTCGGTGTGCAGGCAAATGACGCCGTCGTCGCGCACGGCGAAGGTGATTTCGTCGCCGTAGTCGAGAAACTGAAACAGCGTTTGCAACTCGTGGTAGCCGTCTTCACGGCGACCCAGAATGTGCAGCATCAAATTGAGTTTGGCCGGCGAAGGCAGGGTCAGGCGATTGGCTGGCATGTCACTGTCCCAACTTTCGCGGTTGCCAGGCCTTGATGACCAGCGTGACATCCAGGTCGGTGCCGTGCAGTTTGATCCGCTCGGGTAGCCAGTAGCCGTTTTGCTCGGTGTAGGCCGTGTATTGGACCTGCCAGCCGTCCTGTTCGAGGCTGGCCAGGCGACTGTCGCCATCGAGGGTCAAACGGCTTTTGCTGTCTGGAGCCGGGAGTCCGCGGACCCACCAGGCCAGGTTGGAAACCGGCAGCTTCCAGCCAAGCTGCTCTTCGAGCAGGGCATCCGGGGAGGTCGCTTCGTAGCGACCCTGGTTGGCGACCTCCAGGGAAACCTTGCCCGGGCGCCCGGTCAGGCGAGCCGCGCCGCGACCCAAGGGACCGGAAAGGCGAATGTCGTAGTAATCCTGACGTTGCAGCCAGAACAGCGTGCCGCTGCCGGAATCTTTTGGCGCACGGATACCGATCTTGCCGTCGATCTGCCAGCCATCAAGGCTCGCGAGCTGCTGTTTGTGCTCGCGCCATTGGGTCGGATCTCCGTGGCCCTCGACCGATTCGCGGGCACCGAAGCCCGCGCAACCGGCGAGCAGGGTGATGAAACTGAAAACGATAAGGTGGCGCAAAAACATAATCTTAAAGAGTCTCTGATCCGGTCAGGCGCTTGATGGTGCCGCGCAGGGTTGGGCTGTCGGGTTGTTCCTTGAGGAATTTGCCCCAGATTTGCCGAGCTTCGCTTTGCTTGCCATTGGCCCACAGGACTTCGCCTAGATGAGCGGCGACTTCCTGGTCGGGGAAACGCTCCAGGGCCTGGCGCAGCAGGCGCTCGGCTTCGTCGAGATTGCCCATGCGGTAATTCACCCAGCCGAGGCTGTCGAGAACCGCCGGGTCTTCCGGACTGATTTGGTGCGCTTGCTCGATCAGGGCCTTGGCTTCGGCGTAACGCGTCGTCCGGTCAGACAGGGTATAGCCGAGGGCGTTCAGTGCCATGGCATTGTCCGGGTCGCGCTTGATGATCAGGCGCAGGTCTTTTTCCATCTGGGCCAGGTCGTTGCGTTTTTCTGCCTGCATGGCGCGGGTGTACAGCAGGTTCAAATCGTCCGGGTATTGTTGCAGTGCTTGCTCCAGGACTTTCCAGGCCTTGTCCCCCTGTTTGTTGGCAGACAGGGTTTCGGCTTCGATCAGGTACAACTGGATCACGTAGTCCGGCTGCTCGTCGCGTTGGGCCGCGAGTCGTTTTTGCGCTTCGGCGGTCCTGCCGTTGCTCATCAGGATATCGGCCTGGCGCAGTTGCGCCGGCAGGTAATCGTTGCCCGGCCCGACCTTGGCGTACTCGATCAGCGCGCCTTGTGGATCGTTGCGTTCTTCGGCGATGCGCCCCAGGTTCAGGTGGGCCGAGTCGACGTGGCTGTCACGGGCGATCAGGTCTTCGAGGTAACCCTTGGCCTCGTCCCAGGCCTTGGCCTCCAGGCAGACGAGCGCCAGTGAATATCGCAGGTCGTCGTCTTCCGGGTATTGCTGCACCAGGCTTGAGAACTCGGCCTTGGCGTCGTCCATGCGGTCCTGTTCGACCAGCATGCGCGCATAGGTCAGGCGCAGGCGCTTGTCTTCCGGGTATTTGCGGATGCTTTTTTGCAGCAGCGGCAAGGCTTCGTCACCGCGATCCAGCGATTGCAGCAGGCGCGCGCGCAGCAGGATCGGGGCGATTTCGCCGTCGTCCGGCGGATTGTCTTCCAACAGGGTCAGCGCACCTTTGGTGTCGCCATCTTGCTGCAGCAGCAAGGCCTTGCCAAAAATCAGCTGGCCGTTGTTCGGGTGGCGCTGCAACAGACGGTCGAAACTTTTCATCAGGCCGTTGCGCGTGTCCTGGTCGGTATCGGCCGCAGACAGTGCGAGGAAGTCGAAATGGGTATCGCCCTTGCCTTGCAGCACTTTTTCCATATAGACCATGGAGTCGTCATAGCGCCCGGCGCGCGCCAGTTGCACGGCGGCGGCCCGCTGGGCCTCAAGGTCGTCCGGAGCGTTCCTGGCCCAGATCAGTGCCGTATCCAGGGCGGCCTGGTCGGCGCCCAGGTACTCGGCAATGCGGAATGCCCGCTCGGAAATGCCCGGATCCTGGGTGTTGATGGCCTGGGTCACGTAGTTGTCCAGGGCGATATCGAAACGATTGCGCTGGCCAGCCAGTTCCGCACTCAGCAGGCTGAAGACGGTGTCTTCGCTGAATGAGCTGTAGACCTTGGGCTTTTCAGGGGCCGCAGTGGTGTCTTCGACCGGCGACGGGTCGTCCGTCGAAGCGGGGCCCAGGGCCTGGCAGCCGCTGAGAAAGACAAGGGCGAGGAGCAACGCGGAGGATCTATTCATATAGGAAAAGGACGACTAACCTGCGGTCGGATCATCATGACACAAGCGTTCGGCCAAACATAACCGGGCAGGCATTTTCCCGTGGACGCAGGTCGTTGTAGGCGCTGGCTTGCCAGCGAAGACGCCCTGAAGGCCAACGCAAGGCGTCAGGACGCCTTCGCTGGCAAGCCAGTTCCTGCACTAAACGAGAATCGCTCGCAATCCGCGACATCGCCTACCAGGTCAATAGATATCGAGTAGTTGTCCTCGATGTGTCGAAGTAGGACAATTGCCGGCTTCACGTCACCACCAGCGACCTTGAATGGCCTTCCTTGCACTCGGTATTAACCACAAGACTGCTTCAGTAGACGTCCGCGAGCGCGTGGCCTTTACCCCTGAGCAGCTGGTTGAGGCCTTGCAGCAGCTCTGCCGACTCACCGACAGCCGCGAAGCTGCGATCCTCTCCACCTGCAATCGCAGTGAACTCTATATAGAACAGGATCACCTGTCGGCGGATACCGTGCTGCGCTGGCTGGCCGAATATCATCATTTGAGCTTCGATGAGCTGCGCGCGAGTGCTTATGTGTACGAAGACGATGCGGCAGTTCGTCACATGATGCGAGTCGCCTCCGGGCTCGATTCGCTGGTGTTGGGCGAACCGCAGATCCTCGGCCAGATGAAATCGGCCTATGCCGTGGCTCGCGAAGCCGGCACCATCGGTCCGCTGCTCGGCAGGCTGTTCCAGGCGACATTCAATTCTGCCAAGCAAGTGCGCACCGACACCGCCATTGGCGAGAACCCGGTGTCGGTGGCCTTTGCCGCGGTGAGCCTGGCCAAACAGATTTTCAGTGACCTGCAACGCAGTCAGGCGTTGCTGATCGGCGCTGGCGAAACCATTACCCTGGTCGCCCGCCACCTGCATGACCTGGGCGTGAAGCGTATCGTGGTCGCCAACCGCACGCTGGAGCGCGCGAGCATCCTGGCCGAGCAGTTCGGCGCCCATGCCGTGCTGCTGTCGGACATTCCCGCGGAGCTGGTGCGCAGCGACATCGTCATCAGCTCCACCGCCAGCCAGTTGCCGATCCTTGGCAAGGGTGCTGTTGAAAGCGCTCTGAAACTGCGCAAGCACAAACCGATCTTCATGGTCGATATCGCCGTCCCGCGTGATATCGAGCCAGAAGTCGGCGAGTTGGACGACGTCTACCTGTACAGCGTCGACGATCTCCACGAAGTGGTCGCCGAGAACCTCAAGAGTCGCCAGGGGGCAGCCCAGGCGGCGGAAGAGATGGTCTCGATCGGCGCTGAAGATTTCATGGTGCGCCTTCGCGAACTGGCGGCGGTGGATGTGCTCAAGGCCTATCGTCAACAGAGCGAACGCTTGCGCGACGAAGAATTGCAAAAAGCCCAGCGCATGTTGGCCAACGGTAGCAGCGCCGAAGAGGTGCTGGTGCAATTGGCGCGTGGCCTGACCAATAAACTCTTGCACGCACCGAGCGTGCAGTTGAAAAAGCTCTCTGCCGAAGGTCGCCTCGATGCGCTGGCGATGGCCCAGGAACTCTTTGCCCTCGGTGAGGGCTCATCGGATAGCTTTTCGGATAAGAAACCGCAATGAAAGCGTCACTGCTCAATAAGCTGGACATCCTCCAGGACCGTTTCGAGGAATTGACCGCCTTGCTTGGCGATGGCGAGGTCATTTCCGATCAGAACAAATTCCGCGCCTATTCCAAGGAGTACGCGGAAGTCGAGCCGATCGTCGAAACCTATAAACAGCTGCTTAAAGTGCAGGGAGACCTCGAAGGCGCCCAGGCCTTGCTCAAGGACAGCGACCCGGACATGCGCGAAATGGCCGTGGAAGAAGTCCGCGAAGCCAAGGAGCGCCTGGTCGAACTGGAAGCCAGTCTGCAACGCATGTTGCTGCCCAAGGACCCGAACGACGGGCGCAACGTGTTCCTCGAAATCCGCGCGGGCACCGGCGGCGACGAAGCGGCGATTTTCTCCGGCGACCTGTTCCGCATGTATTCGCGTTATGCCGAGCGGCGCGGCTGGCGGGTGGAGATCCTTTCGGAAAACGAGGGTGAGCACGGCGGCTACAAGGAAGTCATCGCGCGAGTCGAGGGCGACAACGTCTACGGCAAGCTGAAGTTCGAGTCCGGTGCTCACCGCGTGCAACGTGTGCCCGCGACCGAGTCCCAGGGCCGCATCCACACGTCGGCCTGCACCGTGGCAGTATTGCCCGAGCCGGACGAACAGGAAGCGATCGAGATCAATCCGGCAGACTTGCGCATCGATACCTATCGTTCTTCCGGTGCGGGTGGTCAGCACGTGAACAAGACCGATTCGGCGATCCGCATCACGCACTTGCCGTCTGGCATCGTGGTCGAGTGCCAGGAAGAACGTTCGCAGCACAAGAACCGCGCCCGGGCCATGTCCTGGCTGTCGGCCAAGCTCAACGACCAGCAAACCAGTGCCGCGGCCAATGCCATCGCCAGTGAGCGTAAATTGCTGGTGGGCTCGGGGGATCGCTCCGAACGTATCCGTACCTACAACTTTGCCCAGGGCCGGGTCACCGACCACCGGGTCAACCTGACGCTGTACTCGCTCGACGAAATCCTCGCCGGGGGTGTCGATGCGGTGATCGAGCCGTTGCTGGCCGAGTACCAGGCCGATCAACTGGCAGCGATAGGTGAATAAATGACGATCATTGCCAGTTTGTTGCGCGCCGCCGAGCTGCCCGACTCGCCCACGGCGCGCCTGGATGCCGAGTTGTTGCTGGCGGCCGCGTTGGGCAAGTCCCGCAGCTTCTTGCACACCTGGCCGGAACGTATTGTGCCGAGCGAAGCGGTGGTGACCTTCACCGAATATTTGCAGCGCCGCCGAAGTGGTGAGCCAGTGGCTTACATCCTTGGCCAGCAAGGTTTCTGGAAGCTCGACCTGGAAGTCGCACCGCACACGCTGATCCCGCGCCCGGACACCGAGTTGCTGGTGGAAGCTGCGCTGGAGCTGTTGCCAGCCACTCCCGCCAAGGTCCTCGACCTGGGCACTGGCAGCGGCGCGATTGCCCTGGCCCTGGCCAGCGAGCGGCCGGCATGGCAAGTCACTGCCGTGGATCGCGTGCTGGAAGCCGTGGCCCTGGCCGAACGCAATCGCCAGCGCTTGCACCTGAACAATGCCACGGTGCTGAGCAGTCATTGGTTCAGCGCCCTGGAAGGTCAGCGTTTTCAGTTGATCATCAGCAATCCGCCCTATATAGCGTCCGCCGATCCCCACCTGGTGGAAGGCGACGTGCGTTTCGAACCAGCCAGCGCCTTGGTAGCCGGGGTCGATGGCCTTGACGATTTGCGCTTGATCATTGACCAGGCGCCGGACCATCTCGACGCGGGCGGCTGGCTGATGCTCGAGCACGGTTACGATCAGGCCGAGGCGGTGCGCGATTTGCTGCTGACCCGTGGTTTTGAACAGATTCACAGCCGTACCGACCTGGGCGGTCATCAACGCATCAGCCTGGGGTGCCTGCCATGCTGAATGATCAGGAATTGCTGCGTTACAGCCGGCAGATTCTGTTGCAGCACATTGATATCGACGGTCAGTTGCGACTCAAGGACAGCCGTGTGCTGATCGTTGGCCTCGGCGGGCTTGGCGCGCCGGTGGCGCTGTACCTGGCAGCGGCGGGCGTGGGTGAGTTGCACCTGGCGGACTTCGATACGGTCGACTTGACCAACCTGCAACGCCAGATCATTCACGACACCGACAGCGTCGGCATGAGCAAGGTCGACTCGGCGATCAAGCGCCTGACGGCAATCAACCCGCAAATCCGGCTGGTCGCCCATCGCGCGGCGCTGGATGAAGACTCGCTGGCTGCTGTCGTGGCCGGGGTGGATCTGGTCCTCGACTGCTCTGATAATTTCTCCACCCGTGAAGCGGTCAACGCAGCGTGCGTGAACGCCGGCAAGCCGCTGGTCAGCGGTGCGGCAATTCGCTTGGAAGGGCAATTGTCGGTGTTCGACCCGCGTCGCCCGGAAAGCCCGTGCTACCACTGTTTGTATGGGCACGGCAGTGAAGCCGAATTGACCTGCAGCGAAGCCGGGGTGGTCGGTCCGCTGGTGGGGCTGGTCGGCAGCCTGCAAGCCCTTGAAACGCTGAAGTTGCTGGCCGGTTTTGGCGAGCCGCTGGTGGGGCGCCTGTTGCTGATCGACGCCTTGGGCACGCGCTTCCGTGAGTTGCGGGTCAAGCGTGATCCGGGTTGCAGCGTCTGTGGGCCCAAGCATGCGTGAAGCGCCGATCGGCGTGTTCGACTCCGGCGTCGGTGGGCTTTCGGTGCTGGCCGAGATCCAGCGTTTGTTGCCAGACGAATCTCTCTTGTATTTCGGCGATTGCGGGAACATTCCCTACGGCGAGAAAACCCCGGAATTCATCCGCCAGCGTTGCAGCGTCATGGCCGAGTTTTTTCAAGGCCAAGGCGCCAAGGCTCTGGTATTGGCCTGCAACACCGCCACGGTCGCGGGGGTTGCCGACCTGCGTCGCGATTATCCGCAATGGCCCATCGTCGGCATGGAGCCCGCGGTCAAGCCGGCCGCCGCCGCTACCCGCAGTGGTGTGGTTGGCGTGCTGGCCACCACGGGCACCCTGCAAAGCGCCAAGTTCGCCGCGCTGCTCGACCGATTCGCCACCGATGTTCGAGTGATCACCCAACCCTGCCCCGGGTTGGTCGATTTGATCGAACAAGGCGATCTGCACAGTCCTGCCCTGCGTCAGTTGCTGCAGGGGTACGTCGCGCCGCTGCTTGCCGCAGGCGCCGACACCATCATCCTGGGCTGCACCCATTACCCGTTTCTCAAGCCGCTGCTCAAGCAAATGATCCCCGATGACATCAGTCTGATCGACACCGGTGCGGCGGTCGCGCGCCAGCTTCAGCGACTGCTGGCCGAGCGCGAATTACTCGCCGCCGGGCCTGCGCGTGCCGCGCAGTTCTGGACGAGTGCCGATCCGGTTCATTTCACAAATATATTGCCGATACTGTGGAATAACGCCGGGGTTGTGCGAAGCTTTGAAGGGTAAACAAGTTGTGGCACAGGGGCACAATTTGGGTGAACTTCTGAATAACCGTCGACTTCTATAGCTGTGTAGTTAGAGCAAAAAAAACCAGACGTAATCGTTCGGAAAAGGATGTTTCTATGAAGCGACTATTTTGCTTGGCCGCGATTGCGGCTGCATTGATGGGGCATAGTTTCACTGCACAGGCGGCGGGCGTGGAGTTCGGGGTCGGCCAGACCGGCGAATCGACCATGACTTATCGATTGGGCATGCAATTCGATTGGGACAAGAGTTGGTGGCAGAGCGATGTGGGTCGCTTGACCGGTTACTGGAGCGGCGCCTACACCTACTGGGAGGGTGACGAGAAATCCAGCAACCACAGCCTTTCATTCTCGCCCGTGTTTGTTTATGAGTTTTCCGGCCAGAACATCAAACCCTACGTCGAACTCGGGTTTGGCGTAGCGGTGTTCGCCAGTACCGAAGTTGAAAACAACGACCTGGGCAGCGCATTCCAGTTCGAGGACCGCTTCGGTGCCGGCCTGCGCTTTAACGGCGGGCATGAAGTGGGAATTCGCGCGACGCACTATTCCAATGCCGGGATCACCACTCCCAACGACGGTGTAGAAAGTTACGCGTTGCATTACACGATGCCGTTGTAAGGATTACTGCTTTAGCAACATACCCTTGTGGGAGTCAGCCTGCTGGCTCTCGCATTGAGTTTCAGCGATACGCCGTCGAAATTCCCTGGCGTTCTTCAATGCACTCTGGTGCACCCATCTCGAACTCCCGGCAGATCAGCGGGCGTTTCTCGTAGATGGTGCACATCATCGTGTTGCGATCCAGCGCGGCGCACCAGCCGTCATCCAGGCGCAGCATGACCTCCCCACCCCAGTCGTCAGTATCGATGAATCGCTCGGGCACGCCGGTATCGGTGATCAGCATGACTTCGAGCTGACAGCAGCAGGCTGCACAGGTCGAGCAGGTCACCGCCGGTGTGGCGATTTGCGTGTGAGGGATGGTTTTCATGGCGCGCAGTGTAAGGCAGTCAGCCGTTACAGTGTGAAAGCTCGGACGGACGCTCGGTCGCTGGCACGTCTGTTCATCACAACTGATCCAGGATCGGCGGGCTGCTGCGAACCATGCGCTTGCCAATCGCCAGCCGGGTCCGGTCAGGCAGTTTCGACAGCGGCCACAGGGTTGCCATCAACATCCCCGACAAAGCGATATCCACTGGCTGGTTACTCAATTGGTGGAAAATGTGCTGCGCGGCTTTTCCTGCCGGCGAGGCGCGTGGTATTGGGGCATCGTTGTTCGCGGTCACTGGCGTCTCGACGAACCCAGGGCTGACCACCGTGACGGCGATCCCTTCCGGTGCCACGTCATTGCGCAGGGATTCGAACAGGTAGCGCATCCCGGCTTTCGAGGCACCATAGGCTTCGGCGCGGGGCAGTGGCAGGTAGGTTGCCGAACTGGCCAGGCCCACCAGGTGTGGCGCCGTGCCAGAGCGCAGCAGTGGCAATGCGGCTTCGATGCAGTAGCTGCTGGCGAGCAGATTGGTGCGCACCACATGCTCGATGATCGAGGCATCGAACTGCTTGGCATCCACAAATTCGCAGGTGCCGGCATTGAGGATCACAGTGTCCAGGGAACCCCAGTCCCGGGCAATCTGTTCGCCGATTTCACGTACTGTCTGGCTGTTGGTCAAGTCCCCTGCCAACACCAGTACCTGCCCGGGATAGCGCAGGGACAGGACTCTCAGTGGCGCCAGCGAACGGGAGCTGACGGCCAGCTGGGCGCCAGTCTTGAGTATTTCTTCGGCCAGTGCGGCGCCAATGCCGCTGCTTGCACCGGTCAACCAATACCGTCGTGGAGGTATCAGGCCCATTGCGTTCTCCTTCGCTGCCAGGCACATGCCTGGCCCAATGCCGTTAGATATTCATGTAGACGCAGCATTTTGCTATTCATGGTGGCTCCCGGCAGTTTGCCGCGGCGGCAGATTCTTGAATGCGGCCAAGGCGCGGGCGCGGGACGTGTTCAGGTCGACAATCGGTGCCGGATAATCTGCCACGCCGAACAGACCGCCAAGATGTGCCGGGTCGTGCACAGCCTTTTTATCAAGCCCCGACAGTTGTGGCAGCCAGTGCTTGATGAACAGGCCATCGGCGTCGAATTTTACCGACTGGCTCAGCGGGTTGAAAATCCTGAAGTAAGGCGCCGAGTCGGTGCCGGTGGACGAACTCCACTGCCAGCCGCCGTTGTTCGCGGCCAGGTCGCCATCGATCAAGTGGCGCATGAAAAAACGTTCGCCCTCGCGCCAGTCGATCAACAGGTTCTTGGTCAGGAACATCGCCACTACCATGCGCAGCCGGTTGTGCATCCAGCCGGTTTCGAGCAATTGGCGCATGGCCGCGTCGATGATCGGCAAGCCGGTACGGCCTTGCTGCCAGGCGGCGAGTTCTTCGGGTGCGTTGCGCCACGCCAGGGCTTCGGTTTCCGGACGAAAGGCACGGTGACGGGAAACCCGCGGGTAGCCCACCAGAATGTGTTTATAGAACTCTCGCCACAGCAATTCATTGATCCAGGTCACGGCGCCAATCTTGCCGCTTTCGAACTCACCCTGGTTACATTGCAGGGCGGCGTGCAGGCACTGGCGAGGAGAAATCACCCCGGCGGCCAGATAGGCCGAGAGTTGGCTGGTGCCGGGTTTTGCCGGGAAGTCGCGCTCGCTCTGGTAGTAGTCGATCTGCACGTCGGTGAAGCTGTCGAGACGGCGCCGGGCTTCCTCTTCACCAGCCGGCCACAGGTCGCGCAGGCTTTGAGGAGGCACCTCGAAGCCTTCGACCTGCGTCGCGATGGCGTCGCTGGCGATGTTCAACGGCGCTTGCGGCGCCGGTGTGCGTACCAGACCGGGCAGCGAATGATGCAGTCGTTCATAACAGACCTTGCGGAACTGGCTGAAGACCTGAAAGTACGTACCGGTCTTGGTCAGCACACTGCCGGGCTTGAACAGCAATTGATCGAGATAGCGACGTACTTCGATGCCTTCGGCCTTGAGGGTCCGGGCCACCGCTGCATCGCGGCGGGTTTCATGGATGCCGTATTCCTCGTTGAGATGCACCGTGTCGACCTGCAATTGCCGGCACAGCTCGAGCAACACGGCCGGTGCGTCATCCCAGTGGGGGGCGTTGCGGATCAGCAGGGGAATGTTCAATTGGCCCAGCGCCCGACTTAAAACCTCCAGGTTGCGCAGCCAGAAGTCCACTTTGCAGGGGGCGTCGTCATGTTCGCGCCATTGCTGCGGGCTTAGTAGAAACACCGCCACGGTCGGGCCCCGCGCTGCCGCGGCCGAAAGGGCGGTATTGTCGAGCAGGCGCAGGTCGCTGCGCAGCCAGATCAATTGCATGTGGACGTTCGCATCATTCATTGAAGTGCCATTAAATGAGCCCGCGTTGAACCAGTACCTGATGCGCCGCCAACGGGTTATCGGCCAGGTACAGATCAGCGATCTCTGACGTTATTGCGGACAACTCGGTGTGGTGAATGCACACCGTTGGCCCGACGATCATTTTTGGGCAACTGACGCCGTTCAAAAGTTTCGTCAGCTGTGAAAGGTTTAGGGCTTTGCTGGAATACAGCAAGACGCCCCGTGGTTTCAGTAGTTCGACCGCCAATGCCAGTTCGCTGGCCGGGAGTGGCCAGTCAAACACTTGCACCGGGCAATCGACGCTGCTGATCAACCACGCGGTGAGCCACAGGTGAGGTTCAAGGGGCAGGTCCGAGTGGTTGATCAATAGCAGTGGCGCGCTGTGCAACTGACGATTGTCATGGTAGATGCGCGCGCCAAACTTGCTGCGTAGCCAGGAATAAAAAAATACCCGTTCCATCTGCGTGCCGAACTGGCCTTGCCAGCGTTGTTCAAGCTCCGCCAGCAGGGGCAGGAGTAGCTGCTCGCACAAGGTGCGCGGCGGGTAGAGCGCCATGGCCTGGTTGACGGTGTCGTCGAGGGCGCGCTCGGACAACTGCGTGACGGCTTGCAGTGACTTGTGGCGCAACACCTGCCAGTCGTTTTCAACGAGCTCGCTGAAGGCTTGCGGGGTGTCGAGCAGTTGCTTGACCTGGCTGACGGCCACGCCGCGGTTGATCCAGGTGAGGATCGATAAGATACGTTGTACGTGTTCAGCCGAGAACAGCCGGTGACCCTTGGGGGTGCGTTGCGGCACGATCAGGCCATAACGGCGTTCCCAGGCCCTCAGCGTCACGGCATTCACCCCGGTTTGCCGGGCGACTTCGCGGATCGGCAGCCAGCCTTCGTCCAGCGCCTTCTTGAAGTCGGCACCGAGGTCTTCGCTGGCGCTGCTGTCGGCTAGGGCTTTCATCAGATTGCGTTTCGCAGGCTGAGATTTTCCGGATGGGGTTGCAGGTACACCTGCTGATCGATGTAGGGGTCCGGATGTTGCCGAAAGTGGTGCTTGAGCAACGTCAGCGGCACCACCAGCGGCACAATGCCTTGGCGGTATTGGCCGATGAGGCGTTGCATTTCCTGCTTGTCCTCGGCGCTGATGGTCTTTTTCAGGTAACCGCTCAGGTGCTGCAATACATTGCTGTGGGTGCGGCGGGTTGCACATTTCTTCAGGGCGGCCATCAACTGGGTGAAGTAGCGCGGTCCGAGTTCTTGCGGGTCTGTCTGGCCCATGTTGCCAAGCAAGTTGCCGAGGATTTTATATTGCATCGGGTTGTGAGCCATCAGCAGGTACTTGTAGCGCGAGTGGAACGCTGTCAGGCCGCGACGGCTCAGGCCTTCCTGCAGCAACTGTTGCCAGGCGCTGTAGGCAAATACACGGACAAGAAAGTTTTCCCGCAGCACCGGGTCGTTGAGCCGGCCGTCTTCTTCTACCGGCAAGTCCGTTTGCTGGGCACAGAACGCACCGGCGTAGATGCCCCGGCCACCGCCCATCACCGGTGCGCCGTTGGCGTGGTAGACCTTGACCCGCTCCAGGCCGCAGGAAGGGGATTGCTGCATGAAAATGTAACCGCAGATATCGCCAAGCTCCGCCGCCATGTGGCGGCCATAGTCCGCCAGCGGCTGGGTGACATTTAGGTCGCGGTCGACCGTGCCGAGGGCCTGGGGAGTGTCCGCGTCCCCCACCAGCCGGATAGGTTGGCGCGGAACGCCGAGGCCGATGGCGACTTCCGGGCAGACCGGGACAAACTCGAAGTAATCGCTGAGGACTTGGCGGCACAGCTGCGAAGCTTTGTGGCCGCCGTTGAAGCGCACATCAAATCCCAATAGACAGGCGCTGATGGCGATTTTTGGCTTGGCAGGGGATATGGGCATCGAGCACCTCGGAATCAAAACCTGTACAGCCCCGTAAGTCTGTACAACATAGCTTCATCATAGATTCAAAGGTGTACAAGTCAAATTTCTTGTATAAGTTTTTTAGTGGAGGACGATTCGCCTGGGCGATGTTGCCAGCGATCCAGACACCGTGGTGTTTCCACCCCGTATCGTTCATCGCTGGCAAGCCAGTGTCGCGATATTGCGTTTACTGCAAGTGTGCATGCAGACGGCGGGCGGCTTCCTGGCCGCTGAGCCAGGCACCTTCTACGCGTCCGGACAGGCACCAGTCGCCACACGCATACAGGCCCAGGTCTGCATCGGCCAAAGTCCCCCATTCATGGCTGCTGGCGGGGCGCGCGTAGAGCCAGCGGTGGGCCAGGCTGAAGCTGGGCGCAGGCATGGCATCGTGCAACAGCTCGGCAAACGCGCCGTGCAACTGTTCGATCACCGCTTCTTTCGGCAGGTCGATATGCTGGCGGCTCCAGGCGCTGGTGGCGTGCAATACCCACGTGTCGAGAGTATTGTCGCGCCCCGGTTTGCTGCGGTTGCGAGCCAGCCAGTCCAGCGGACTGTCCTGCACGAAGCAGCCCTCGATGGGCGTTTCCAGGGGGGTATCGAAGGCCAGCGCAACGGCCCAGGTGGGGTCCATCTTGACGCCGGCGGCAGCGCCAGCGAGCTTCGGCGCGGAGGCCAGCAGCGCGGTCGCCTGGGGGGCCGGGGTGGCGATGACCACATGACTGAACGGACCGTGGGTGAAGCCTTCGGCATCCTGCAGATGCCAGTGTTCTTCGCCGCGATACACCTCGGTGATCCGGCAGGCGAAGTGCACTTCCAGGTCGCCAAGCAGGGCACGGGTGATCGCGCTCATTCGCGGGGTGCCGACCCAGCGCGTCTGTTCGTCCGGCGACAGATCGAGCCGGCCGCCATGGTAGGTATACAGCTGTGGCGTCCACTCCGCGACCCAGCCATTGGTTTGCCAACGCTGGACTTCGGTGACAAAGCGCCGGTCGCGGGCAGTGAAATATTGCGCGCCCATGTCCAGGGCACCCGCATCGCTGCGCTTGCTCGACATGCGTCCGCCACTGCCGCGGCTTTTATCGAAAAGATGCACGACATGCCCCAACTCGGTCAGGGCTTGTGCGGCTGAGAGTCCGGCAATGCCGGTGCCGATGATTGCGATAGGTACAGTCATAAGGGCCTCGTTTACCTGTCTGTACAGACTACGCCGGGGTTGAAACCTGTACAATATTGTTTTTTGGTATAACTTTCAGCGTTCTCGTTCTGACAGCTTGGCCTATTGTTAAACACAGAGCCTGCCCGATACCAAAAGATCCCTTGCTTATAAAAATAGACTAGTGATCAGGGTAAAACGCCACGCGAGGAAGAAGTCATGCACATATTGCTGACCGGCGGTACTGGTTTGATAGGACGTCAGCTCTGCCGGCACTGGTTGAGCCAGGGGCATCGCCTTACAGTCTGGAGCCGGACGCCTGCAAAAGTCGCGAAAATCTGCGGTGCCCAGGTGCGTGGTATCGCGCGACTTGACGAGCTCGGGCAAGACCAGGTGGACGCCATCGTCAATCTGGCCGGCGCGCCGATTGCCGATCGCCCGTGGACCCACAAGCGCAAGGCGCTGTTGTGGAGCAGCCGTATCACCCTGACCGAAACCCTGCTGGCCTGGCTTGAAAGCCGAGAACAGAAACCGCAGGTAATGATTTCGGGGTCCGCGGTCGGCTGGTACGGCGATGGTGGTGAGCGTGAACTGACCGAGGATTCGCCACCGGTCATCGATGATTTCGCCAGCCAGTTATGCATCGCCTGGGAGGAAACCGCCCAGCGTGCCGAAGCCTTGGGCATTCGTGTGATCTTCATTCGCACCGGCCTGGTGTTATCGGCAGAGGGCGGCTTTTTGTCGCGCCTGTTGCTGCCCTTCAAACTGGGGCTGGGCGGGCCTATCGGCAGTGGCCGGCAGTGGATGCCGTGGATTCATATCAAGGATCAAATCGCCCTGATTGATTTTCTTCTGCATCGGGAAAGTGCCAGTGGTCCTTATAATGCGTGCGCGCCCAGCCCGGTGCGCAACCGAGAGTTTGCCAAGACGCTGGGCAGCGTACTGAATCGCCCGTCGTTCATGCCCGTGCCGACCCTGGTCTTGAAGGTGTGCCTGGGTGAGTTGTCTTTGCTGTTGCTGGGCGGCCAGAAGGCCGTGCCGGCTCGCTTGCTGGAAGCGGGTTTCACTTTCCAGTTCACTGATTTGCGCGCGGCCCTGGACGACTTGTCCAGCCGCCTTTGAAATAGGACGTTGCATGACCGATCACGCGTTGCTTCTGGTCAACCTGGGCTCGCCGGCCTCCACTTCGGTGGCGGATGTGCGCAGTTACCTCAATCAATTTTTGATGGACCCGTATGTGATCGATTTGCCGTGGCCGGTGCGACGCATGCTGGTGTCTCTGATTCTGTTCAAGCGCCCGGAACAGTCAGCTCACGCCTACGCGTCGATCTGGTGGGAGGAGGGCTCGCCGTTGGTGGTGCTCAGTCGCCGGCTGCAACACGCCATGGCTGCCCGGTGGACCCACGGTCCGGTGGAGTTGGCGATGCGTTATGGCGAGCCATCGATTGAGTCGATGCTGGTACGACTGGCGGCCCAGGGGCACAAGAAGGTCACTCTCGCACCGCTCTATCCGCAGTTCGCCGACAGCACCGTGACCACGGTGATCGAGGAAGCCAAACGGGTGGTGCGCGAAAAACGGCTGGATGTGCAGTTTTCGATTCTCCAGCCATTCTACGATCAACCGGAGTATCTCGACGCGCTGGTTGCCAGCGCCAAGCCGTATCTGCAGCAGGATTACGATCACCTGTTGTTGAGCTTCCACGGTTTGCCGGAGCGGCACCTGACCAAGATCGACCCTACCGGCCACCATTGCTTCAAAAGCGATAATTGCTGTCTGAACGCCTCGCCAGAAGTATTGGCGACCTGCTACCGCGCCCAATGCCTGCGCACGGCATCCGAGTTTGCCAAGCGCCTGGGGCTGCCGGAGGACAAGTGGTCGGTGTCGTTCCAGTCGCGTTTGGGTCGCGCAAAATGGATCGAGCCCTACACCGAGGCGCGCCTTGATGAGCTCGGCAAGAGTGGGGTCAAGAGATTGCTGGTGATGTGCCCGGCCTTCGTCGCCGATTGCATCGAGACGCTGGAAGAAATAGGCGATCGCGGGCTGGAGCAGTTCCGCGAAGCGGGGGGGGAGGAGTTGGTGCTGGTGCCGTGCCTCAACGATGACCCGCAGTGGGCGAAGGCGTTGAGTGCGTTGTGCGAAAGGGCACCGTTGGTGCTCTAAAAGCATCGTCGGAACGCCTTCGCGAGCAAGCCCGCTCCCACAGGTTTTGCACTGACCCTGTGGGAGCGGGCTTGCCCGCGAAGGCGTCCTCAAGGCTGGCTTAGATCAGCGGCTCTTCAGCCTTCTTGTGCTTCCAGCTGTCATTGCCCGGCAGGATCAGGTTCAGCGCAATCGCCACCACCGCGCACAGCGCGATGCCTTTGAGGCCGAAGTCGTCCGGACCTGTGCCGGTACCGACCAGCACGCCACCAATGCCGAACACCAGGGTCACCGAGACGATCACCAGGTTGCGTGCTTCGCCCAGGTCGATCTTGTGGCGAATCAGCGTGTTCATCCCCACGGCCGCAATCGAGCCGAACAACAGGCAGAGAATCCCGCCCATCACTGGCACCGGAATGCTTTGCAGCAGCGCACCGAACTTGCCGATGAACGCCAGGCTGATGGCGAAGATCGCCGCCCAGGTCATGATTTTCGGGTTGTAGTTCTTGGTCAGCATCACCGCGCCGGTGACTTCGGCGTACGTGGTGTTGGGTGGACCGCCGAACAGGCCGGCGGCGGTGGTGGCAATGCCATCGCCGAGCAGGGTGCGATGCAACCCAGGCTTCTTCAGGTAATCGCGACCGGTCACGCTACCTACGGCAATCACGCCGCCGATGTGCTCGATGGCCGGGGCCAGGGCCACCGGAACGATGAACAGAATCGCCTGCCAGTTGAATTCCGGCGCAGTGAAGTGCGGAATGGCGAACCAGGGGGCGGCGGCAATCTTCGCGGTATCGACTACGCCAAAGTAGAACGCCATGGCAAACCCCACCAGCACGCCGGAAATGATCGGCACCAGGCGGAAAATGCCTTTGCCGAACACCGCGACGATCAGGGTGGTCAGCAGTGCTGGCATCGAGATCAGCATCGCCGTCTGGTAATGAATCAGCTCACTGCCGTCACCGGCCTTGCCCATCGCCATGTTGGCGGCGATCGGCGCCATGGCCAGGCCAATGGAGATGATCACAGGGCCGATCACCACCGGCGGCAGCAGGCGATCAATGAAGCCGGTGCCTTTGATTTTCACCGCCAGGCCGAGGAAGGTGTAGACAAAACCGGCCGCCATCACCCCGCCCATGGTCGCGGCAAGGCCGAACTGGCCCTTGGCGAGAATGATCGGGGTGATGAAGGCGAAGCTCGACGCCAGGAACACCGGCACCTGACGCCCGGTAACGACCTGGAACAGAATTGTCCCCAGGCCTGCGGTGAACAGTGCCACGTTCGGGTCCAGACCCGTGATCAGCGGCATCAACACCAGGGCACCGAAGGCCACGAACAGCATCTGGGCGCCAGACAGCACTGTGCGCCAGAGCGGATCGTTGAACTCTTGCTGCATGCTCACGCGTCCTTCTGCTTGGTGCCGAAGATCTTGTCGCCAGCATCGCCCAGGCCCGGGATGATGTAACCGTGTTCGTTGAGTTTCTGGTCGATGGAAGCGGTGTAGATGATCACGTCCGGGTGAGCTTTCTCGACCACGGCGATACCTTCGGGTGCAGCGACCAGCACCATGGCGCGGATGTCCTTGCAGCCGGCTTTTTTCAGCAGGTCGATGGTGGCAACCATCGAGCCGCCGGTGGCGAGCATCGGGTCGATGATCATGGCCAGGCGTTCGTCGATTTCCGGTACCAGTTTCTCGAGGTAGGTGTGGGCTTCGAGGGTTTCCTCGTTGCGGGCCACGCCCACGGCGCTGACCTTGGCACCCGGGATCAGGCTGAGTACGCCTTCGAGCATGCCGATACCGGCGCGCAGGATCGGTACTACGGTAATTTTCTTGCCGGCGATTTTCTCCACCGACACGGTGCCGCACCAACCTTCGATATCGTAGGTTTCCAGCGGCAGGTCTTTGGTGGCTTCATAGGTCAGCAGTGCGCCGACTTCCTGAGCGAGTTCACGGAAATTCTTGGTGCTGATGTCTGCGCGGCGCATCAGGCCAAGTTTATGACGGATCAGCGGGTGGCGGATCTCGAGGATGGGCATGGGAAAGGCTCCGGCGGCGGGCAAAAAAACCGGCCTAGATTAATCTATCCGAGGGTGATGTCCTATAGACATAGAGTACGTTAGTCCACAAACGCTTGATCTGGCCTCACTTGATGCGTACCTTTGCCCGCTTTTCCGAAACTGCCACCCCTCCCAGGAGAGCGCCATGTCCGCTGATCTCGAGCATATCCGTCAAATCATGCGAGAGGCTGACTGCCTGTACACCGAAGCTGAAGTCGAGGCGGCCATCGCCCGCGTCGGTGCGCACATCAACGATCAACTGGCGGACAGCAACCCGGTGGTTTTCTGCGTGATGAACGGCGGCCTGATTTTCGCCGGCAAACTGCTCACCCACTTGCAGTTTCCGCTGGAAGCGTCCTACCTGCACGCCACCCGTTATCGCAACGAAACCAGCGGCGGCGAGCTGTTCTGGAAAGCCAAGCCGGAAGTGTCGTTCATCGACCGTGACGTGCTGATCATCGACGACATCCTCGACGAAGGTCATACCCTCGGCGCTATCATCGACTTCTGCAAGCACGCCGGCGCGCGTAAAGTGCACACCGCCGTGCTGATCGACAAGGACCACGACCGCAAGGCTCGCCCGGACCTGAAGGCCGATTTCGTCGGTTTGCCGTGCATCGATCGTTACATCTTTGGCTACGGCATGGACTACAAAGGCTACTGGCGTAACGCCAACGGGATTTTTGCCGTTAAAGGAATGTAAGCAATGGCCACACCGAGCTTTCTTGATCAAACGCTGTTCACTGAATTGGCCGAGAAAGCCGTGGCCAATCCCCGTGGACGCCAGCATCATAACTTCCACCAGATGGAAGATGCCTGCCACCGGATGGCGGTAGGGCTGCAACCGAACACCTATATACCGCCGCACCGCCACCTGGGTGACAACAAGGCCGAGACCTTGCTGGTCCTTAAGGGCCGGCTCGGGCTGTTGATTTTCGACGAGACCGGCGCGGTGGTGAAAAAGCAGGTGCTGCAGGCTGGCGGCGATTGTGTCGGCGTGGACTTGCCGACCGGTGTGTTCCATGGCCTAGTTGTGCTCGAAGCCGACAGCCTGATGTTCGAGTGCAAGGCGGGTCCGTATCGTCCGGTGGGCGAAGGCGAGCTGGCGCACTGGGCGCCGCGTGAAGGCGAACCTGGTGTTGCCGAGTATCAAGCCTGGATGCGCGCGCAGTTCGAGTGATGTTCTTCCTGTGGGAGCGAGCCTGCTCGCGATAGCGGTTTCACTGACACATTCATGCTGAATGTGCCGATGCTTTCGCGAGCAGGCTCGCTTCCACAATGGATCGTGTTCACAGATCCCATGCTAGAGTGCTCAGCCCCGATTCCGGAGCCTGTCATGAGCTTTCTGATCCGCAGCTGTGCCGCCCTGTTGCTGACCCTCAGCCTGCCCCTGGCCGCCGCCCCGGCCCCCATGCACGCACAGTTCCTGCCGCCGGACGACCTGACCCTGCGTGATGCCGAACCCGAGCAACAACAGCTGCTGCAAGTCACCGAATATTCGGTGGTGGTCGGCAATCAGCGCCAGTCCAGCCAGCAGCCGATCCCCATTACTTCGCCGCTGATGATTCGCCTCAAGGGCAAATCCTTGAACAAGGGCGCCACCATCAGTCAGGTGCTGGTCAATTTCGATGGCGAAAGCAAAAGCCTGAAAAAGCCGCTCTACGACGACAAGAGCAAAACCCTGACGCTTTATTACCCGCTGGCTCAATATCGGGTGATTATCGACTTGTTGCGCAACGATACGGTGTATTGCCAGTTCCTGAGCTACGCCAACGGCCACATCTGGGCCGATCTGCACACCGGGGCTGTTCGTCCGCGTTGAGCCCGGCGCCCGCGCAGGGGTAAACTGCCCGCCCCGTGAAATGTCTGCGAGCTGGAGTCGGCAATGCGTAAAGATAAGAAACAAGTGATTGGTGACGAGATCGGCGATGAGCAGATCAAGTTGTTCCTCGATTTCGAGCCGGTCGACGCGACTTCCCCGTCCCTGCACAAGCTGGTCAAGGCCTATCGTGGCCTGCGGATCGACGATTTCGAGCGTTTCCTGACGTTCTTCGTCGAGGCAGGTTATGACGTGAACGGCAAGGACGAGCACGGCAATGACTTCGTTGCCCTGATCAAGGATCAACGCAATGCCCCGGATTACATCGAGTTGATCGAGAAGGCTCGCGGCTAAGATCATTCAGGCGGCATAAAAAAACGCCCCGCCATCATTGATGGACGGGGCGTTTTTTATGCAACCGAATCAAGCGAAGCTTGGGGTCTCGCTGCTTTCTTCAACCAGTTCCAGGGCAACGTTGTTCTGCACATTGATCTTGCGATACAGCGCAGCGTCGGTTTCCAGGACTTTCTCCCGGGCCGGGAAGATCTCTGCCAGTTTGGCAGCCCATTGGCCCTTGGCTTTGCCCGGGAAGCATTTTTCGATCAGTTCCAGCATGATCGAAACCGTCACCGAGGCACCTGGCGAGGCGCCGAGCAGGGCGGCAAGGGAGCCGTCCTTGGCCGCGACCAGTTCGGTACCGAATTGCAGGACGCCGCCTTTTTTCGGGTCTTTCTTGATGATCTGCACCCGTTGGCCGGCGACTTCCAGGCGCCAGTCTTCGGCTTTTGCTTCAGGGTAGAAGCGACGCAGGGATTCCAGGCGCTGCTCCATCGACTGCATCACTTCGCTGACCAGGTACTTGGTCAGGTCCATGTTGTTTTTCGCCACCGCCAGCATCGGGCCGATGTTGCCGGCGCGAACCGACATCGGCAGGTCCATGAAGGAGCCGTGCTTGAGGAACTTGGTGGTGAAGCCGGCGTAAGGTCCGAACAGTAGGGATTTCTTGCCGTCGACGACACGGGTATCGAGGTGCGGCACGGACATCGGTGGCGAGCCCACGGCAGCCTGGCTGTAGACTTTGGCCTGATGGTGCTTGACCACTTCCGGGTTGTCGCAACGCAGCCATTGGCCGCTGATCGGGAAGCCGCCGAAGCCTTTGCTCTCTTCGATGCCCGAAGCCTGCAGCAGCGGCAAGGCCGCGCCGCCCGCGCCGAGGAAGACGAACTTGGCGTCGACTTCACGGGTGTTGCCGCTGTTGACGTCCTTGATGCTGACGGTCCAGCCACCGTTGTTGCGCTTGAGACCGGTCACGCGCTTGCAGTACTTGACCTGGGCATCGGGAGCGCTGGTCAGGTGCTTGAGCAGTTGGTTGGTCAGGGCGCCAAAGTTGACATCGGTACCGTTGATCACGCGAGTGGCTGCCAGGGTTTCGCCAGGATCGCGCCCCGGCATCATCAGCGGCATCCACTCGGCCATCTTGGCCTTGTCTTCGGTGTATTCCATGTCGGCGAAGGCGTGGTGCTTGCTCAGCACGTTGAAGCGTTCCTTGAGGAAGGACACGCCGCTTTCGCCCTGCACGAAACTCAGGTGTGGCACCGGGCTGATAAACGATTTGCACGAGCCGAACGTGCCTTTCTTGGTCAGGTACGACCAGAACTGCTTCGACACCTCGAACTGGGTGTTGATATGCACGGCTTTCTTGATGTCGACGGTGCCATCGGCAGCCTGCGGCGTGTAGTTCAGCTCGCACAGGCCGGCGTGACCGGTACCGGCGTTGTTCCACGGGTTGGAACTCTCCGCGGCACCGGAATCCATCAGCTCGACGACTTCCAGCTTGATCGCGGGGTCGAGCTCTTTGAGCAGTACTGCGAGGGTGGCACTCATGATGCCGGCCCCAACCAGTACTACGTCGACTGCTTCGTTATGCGCCATTTAACGCGTCTCCAAAATCTGCAGCACCAAATTGTCGGCATGGCTGCCAGGCGTTCCGGGGCGAGTCAGTGATGCCCCTCGAACTCATGGCAGTATCGCCATGTCCGAATCTTCGCAATTTTTCGCAACTTCGACGGATGCTACCGGCCGGGTTTACTAAGAGCCCTATGAACTCATTTCAACGTGCGACTGGCAATTCGACTTATGGTCGATACACCCGCTTGTGCAACCAAATCCGTAGCGGACAGGCTTCAGGCTCCGGTATTCGAGGTGTACTCGGTCCTGTGTCGTTGGGCTGTACTGGACGCTAATGGTGCATATTCAGACGCAAAACTATTCATTTGCTCGCCACACTCTTGTGAAGTTGTGAAAACCCGTTTTTTTCACGCTCTTTTGAAGACGTGAACCTCAAAAAAGGGCTGTCCCAGCCTGGCACCGTGCCCGAATGGTCCGCCGCCAGGAAATTCCAGGCAGGCGATACGGGCAAACAGCTCAGTGACCGAGCGTAATGACAGCTCTGCAGATTCGCGCAAAGTGGTGTTGTGCTTGAGGAACAGCAAGCGCGCCAGCTTCACTCGATCTGTGTGGGCGGCTCTCTGTGGGCGGTGCGGGGTGCCAAAACCGAAGCAATGACGATGCTGCGAGGCCCGATCAGGAGACGTCCTTATAATCGGGGGGAGATTGTAGCGAAGAAACGCAGGGAATTGGTCGTGTTTAATGACTTTTATTAGGCGTCTGGTCAGGTCGCCATCAGTTGCCGAGCCTGTGAACGAGGTGGATGCTGGCCCACGCGGGCACTGGCGGGCAGGGGTTGCTGCAGCCAGTTGAGGCGAATTTCTTCGATTTCGACCCAACCATCGCCCATGGGCTGGAGGCTGCACTGCTTGAATGCCTGGCAAAGGCCGTTGCTGTCGAGCAGGGCAAAGCTGCGGTGCCGTGGGCGTGGGGCGAACAGCGAGACGAGAAAGCGCATGGCGAAGTACCTTGTGGGGGACTGCTGAGAAGAGTGCCAGCGAGCCGTGACGCACAAGTGTATGGGCGATGACAGGTGCGTGACAGGCAGCGGATTCTGAAAGATTTGTCAGAACTTTCCTCAATTGTTGCGCTGGTTCGCTGCAGCGGCGCACCGCTATACTGCGAGCCTGTTAGTGCCTGATTCTGGAGAGAAGAGTATGTTGCAACGCCTGTTGTTCGGTTTGATCACTGTGACCAGCTTGACGTTGGTCGGCTGCGCCCACAGCCCGCAACAACTGAACCCGGAACCCAAGCTGACGGCCCAACTGGCGCCGGTCGGCCGCGGCCAGCCGGTGGTGGTGCGCGTGGTCGACGGTCGTCCGTCGCCAACCCTGGGCACCCGTGGCGGCCTGTACCCGGAGACCAGCGCGATTACCGTGCAGGGCGCGCAGATCTTGCCGAAACTGCAGGCGCAGGCCGAAGCGGCCGTGCGGTTGCTGGGCTTCACCCCGACGGCCAATGCGGCGAACGCGCCGCAGATCACCGTGACGCTGGCCGAATTGAAGTACCAGTCGCCCAAAGAAGGCATGTACGTGACCGAGGCAACCATTGGCGCGACTTTCCGCTCCGATGTGCAGAATGCCAACCGTCGCTACAGCGGTCGTTATGGCGCGTCCCTGGACCAGCGTTTCGGCATGGCGCCGAATCAGGAAACCAACACCAAGCTGGTCAGCGACGTGTTGAGCGATGCGTTGACCCGCTTGTTCAAGGACCCGACCGTGGGTCAGGTCCTCGGCGAGTAAAACATTCGCCAGATGCCCCCAAGCCCGGCGCCAGCAATGGCCCCGGGCTTTTTTCATGGCCACTGGTCATTTGAATCGTTAATTGTCGGAAAGGCAGGGCAGGGACGCAGGCTTTCGGTAGAATTCGCCCGCGGTCACCGGTGAGGTGCCTGCCGCCCCCGGTTTCGTTTGAGGTTTGTGATGTCGCTGCATTTGATGACGCTGTTTACCGCCCATCCCGCCAAATTGATCAATCTGCTGGCCCTGCTGCTGGCCTTCCCGGGCGGTTGGTTGCTGCACGCCACCCGTCGCCGCGAACAGCGCGCAATGGCCAGTCTGCAATCGCAACGCCAGAGCAGCCCAAGCCAGGAGCCGACGCTGGATTGGGCAACCCTGCGCATGAATCGGTTTTTCTACCGCTTTGGCTTTGCCTGCATGGCGCTGGCGTTGCTGGTGTCGTGGATCAGCACCCAGGTCTAGAAGCAAAAGATCGCAGCCTGCGGCAGCGCCTACAGGTCAAACCAATAAAAACGGCGCCCGAGGGCGCCGTTGTCGAATCCGCGGTTAAAGCGGCAATCCAGCCTTGACCCGGTACTGATTGCGCACCGGGGTGGCGTATTGCAGCACCAGGAACGGACGATGTTCCTCGGGGCAGGCATCCAGGCGTTGCTGCCATTGGTCCTGGGCCTTGGCCAGTTCGTCGGCCGGGAAAATCTCGCTGGCGCGCGGTACCTGCAGTTGCGGGTCGACATCCTGCCATTGGGCGTAGGCCAGGTAGTGCACCGGGAACAGGCGATAACCGCCGAGGATCTGCTTGTCCATCTCGATCGCCAATTGCTTGGTGTCTTCGAACAGCTCGGTGATGGGCGCCGCAAAGTTCACGTGCACCCGACCCTTGTAGCCGGTGATGCCCTTGGCGATGCTCACGTCATCCTCGCCGGGGGCCTTGGTGTAGCTGCCGGTGGTGGCGCGGATGTAGAGTTCGCGGGCCTTGGCCTGGTCGCACGGATCGTACTCGTAGCTGATCGACACGGGGGTCAGGTTGAGCGAACGGATGACTTCACCGAACGGCTCGTCCTTGCGGCTCATGTGGAACATCTTGAGGATCGCCGACTCGGTACGGTCGTCGCCGTCCTTGGCCCGGCCTTCTGCCTGGGCGATCCAGATCGAGGCGCAATCGTTGCGGATCGAATGGTTGATGTACGCCGACAGCAATTGGTACGCCGCCATCTTCTCGCGCCGACCGGTGATCGAACGGTGCACGATGAAGCTCTTGTTCAGGCGCATGAGGTCACTGACAAAGGGCTTCTGCAGCAGATTGTCTCCGATGGCGATGCGCGGGGTCGGCAGGCCGGCGTGGTACACGGCGTAATTGACGAAGGCCGGGTCCATCACGATGTCACGGTGGTTGGCGATGAACAGATAGGCGCTGCCGGTCTTGAACTGCTCCACACCGGTGTATGTCACTCCGTCCGTGGCGCGTTCGATGGTGTGGTCGACGTAGTACTCGACTTTGTCCTGCAAGGTTGCCACCGACGTGATGCCGGCGAACTCGCGGCGCAGTCGATGAGCTATAAGGGGTTTGAGCGCCCAGCCCAAGGCGCCGGCAAAACGCGGGAAGCGGAAGTGGGTGAGGATATCTAGAAACGCCTTGTCGCCGAGCAGTCGCGCCAGCACCGCTGGGACTTCGCTATCGTCGTAAGGTCGGATGGCATCGAATTCGCCCATCATGCTCTCTTGTTAGAAACGGCTAGGGTAAGTAAAGGTTTTGATCGAAAACCAGCAGGGCACGGTCTGAAAAAGTAGTCAGGCAAAAATAGCCCTGCAAATAGACCGGCGATTATACGCACAAGTCACCTGGGAGACCGCGATGCTGGAAACTGCGCTTTATGAATGCCCGTATTGTGGTGAAACAGTCGAAACGACGGTGGACTTGTCCGGCGGCGATCAGACCTATATCGAAGACTGTCAGGTGTGTTGTCGGCCGATCACATTCGTGTTGCAGGTTCATGGAGAGGACTGGTTTCTGGAAGTCTTCAGCGAAAATGAGTGAGGGGCACCCATGCAGCGCATCTACGAACCGGAAAACCTGATGGAAGGCGAGTTGCTGCAAGGCATGCTCGCCAGCGAAGGCGTCGAGGCGCATCTGGTGGGCCGCGACCTGGTGGGCGCCACGGGAGAATTGCCGATCTACGGCCTGCTGGGCCTGGCGGTGGATAATGACCAGGCCGAATACGCCCGGGAGCTGATCACCGCGTACAATGCTGCGCTGCCGCTGTCCGGCGATGAACCGGAAAGCTTTCCCGGCACGCTGGTCTGTTAGGCTGGCGTTCGTTTGATCAAGAGTCGTGCTGCCCCATGTGTGGACGTTATGCCCTGTTTCGCTGGAATCGCGACTTCGCGACCCTGCCAGGTTTTCCGGCCGATCAACAGGCCCAGTGGAACATTTCCCCCAACGATTCGGTGCTGATGCTGCGCGCAGGCCAGGACGGCCAGCGTGAGCTGGCCCGTGCCCGCTGGGGGCTGACACCGCCGTGGCTGACCGATCTGTCCCGCACCCCGGCCCATGCCCGGGCCGAAACCGTTGCCGAACAGCCGATGTTTCGCGAGGCCCTGCGTCAGCGCCGCTGCCTGCTGCCGGCCAACGGTTTCTACGAATGGCGCGGCACCACACGCAAGCGGCCGTACTGGCTGACGCCGGGTGAGGGCTCATCGCTGTTTTTCGCCGCCATCTGGGAGGCGTATCCGGTGCAGGAGCAGGTGTGGCTGAGCACGGCGGTGATCACGCAACCGGCCGCCAGTCAGCGCCGACCGTTGATTCTTGACGAGGCAGGGCAGGCCGCGTGGCTTGACCCCGAGACGCCGCTGCATGCCCTGCAAGCCCTGCTCGCCAGCGAACCGGCGGCGTTGCGCGAGCGGGTGCTGGCCAACATGGTCAATGACCCGAAGCTCAATGGGCCGGAGTGCCTTACTCCAGGTTGAAAAGATCACAGCCTGCGATCTTTTAATTTTTCCTGTGTCGGTGAGAGCTTTGCCTGAAAAAAGCGTCTTATTTCCTGTGTATCTGGTGTCGATACATTTCCACGCCTAGGATAGGTGGCAGTTTTCACGGAGTTGTTCGATGAGCAAGATTTGGGTTGTAGGTGCACTGGGCGCAGCGCTGCTGCTCGCCGGCTGTCAGTCGGTCAACACCACCAGCGGTGGCGCCATAGGTGTCGAGCGCAAACAATACATGTTCAGCATGCTGTCCACTGATCAGGTCAATCAGATGTACGCCCAGTCCTATCAAAAGACCGTGGGCGAGGCGAGCGGCCAGGGTGTGCTGGACAAGACCAGTAACGATGCTAAGCGCATCCAGGTGATTTCCGATCGGCTGATTGCCCAGGCGCCGGTTTTTCGTCCCGATTCGGCCCAGTGGAAGTGGGAAGTCAATCTGATCAAGAGCGATGAGCTCAACGCCAACTGCGGGCCTGGCGGCAAGATCATTTTCTATACCGGCCTGATGGACAGCCTGAAGCTGACCGACGACGAGATCGCCGCCATCCTCGGCCATGAAATCGCCCACGCCCTGCGCGAGCACGGTCGTGAGGCAATGTCCAAGGCCTATGGCATCGAGATGGCCAAGCAGGGGGCCGGTGCCTTGTTCGGCCTTGGCTCGGACACCCTGGCGCTGGCGGATACCGTGGCCAACTACGGCATGACCTTGCCAAACAGCCGGTCCAATGAAAACGAGGCCGACCTGATTGGGCTTGAGCTGGCCGCACGTGCCGGCTACAACCCGAACGCCGCGATCACCTTGTGGAACAAGATGGCCAAGGCGTCGGAAGGTTCGCCGCCGGAGTTCATGAGTACTCACCCGGCGTCATCGAGCCGGATCGCTTCGTTGCAGGCGGCGATTCCGAAAGTCATGCCGCTTTACGAGCAGACCAGGAAGCACTGATGTCCCTGCGGCGCTGCTGACGGCCCCTTCGCGAGCAGGCTCGCTCCCACATTTGAACTCGATCCAATGTGGGAGCGAGCCCTGCTCGCGAAGAACGATAACGCGGTCTCTCGACCTACGCCGTCAAACCCACCCGCTGCTCTGCATCGCCTTGTACACCGCGACAATCGCCAGGATGAAGAACGCCGACGCCGCCAGTCGACGGATCAGCGTCAATGGCAGTTTGTCCGCCGCAAAGTTACCTGCCAGAACCACGGGCACGTTGGCAATCAGCATGCCGAGGGTGGTGCCGATGATCACCAGCCACAGCTCGGGGTATTGCGCGGCGAGCATCACGGTCGCGATCTGGGTCTTGTCGCCGATTTCCGCAAGGAAGAACGCGATCAATGTGGTCAGGAAGGGGCCGAACTTGCGGGCAGTACTGGCCTCGTCGTCATCCATCTTGTCCGGCACCAGGGTCCACAGTGCAGTGGCGGCAAAGCTCGCCGCGAGGATCCAGTGCAGCATCGTATCCGAGAAGAAACTGCCCACCCAGGCGCCTACCGCACCGGCTGCCGCGTGGTTGGCCAGGGTTGCGGCGATGATGCCGGCGATGATTGGCCAGGGTTTGCGAAAGCGGGCGGCGAGAATGAGCGCGAGCAGTTGCGTCTTGTCGCCGATTTCGGCCAAGGCAACGATTGCGGTAGGTACCAGTAGTGAATCCAGCATCAGGGGTTTTCCTAAGGGGCGGGTCGACACGGCTATGACACGTACAGCCTTCCCGCCCCGGGTAAGGTGTTCGTGTCATAGGTCTTGTCAAACCCTGCGTTCCGTCTGATGCGGAGGCTGGGGTCGCATGCGCCATGGCCTGTTGACCAAGTATGTTGACGCATGCCGGACGAGCATGGCGCTCGTGGGAGACTACTCCCCTAGGACGGAGCGGATTCTGCCTAGGCAAAATCCATTCGGCAAGTACAAATTTCTATCCGCGTTTGGCGCGGTAGATGCGGAAACCCTGTCCTTCGGCCTTGATGGTGCACACCCCGAGATGCTCTTCGATCAGCGGTTGGTACTTCAGGAAGCTATTGGCTACCAGCCGAAGTTCGCCGCCGTTTTTCAGATGTTTGGCTGCTTTTCGCAGCAGGTTTTCCGTGGCGTAGTAATCGGTATGCACGCCGACATGGAACGGAGGGTTGCTCAGGATGGCGCTCAATCCCATCGGAGCCGCGTCGATTCCGTCACCGGTAATGACATCGGCTTCCAGGCCATTGGCCGCCAGGGTCAGGCGACTGCTGGCAGCGGCGAAGGCGTCGACATCCAGCAAGGTGACCTGGTTGTGCGGATAACGACGTTTCACCGCCGCGCCCAATACACCTGCACCGCAACCGAAGTCCAGCAAGTGGCCGCTTGGCAATTTGTCCAGGTGTTCCAGCAACAGCGCACTGCCGCGATCCAGTCGACCGTGGCTGAATACGCCAGGCAGGCTGATGACCTTCAATGGGCCTTCGGCCAGCGGCAATTCGTACGTCTGGGCCAGGGTTTCCAGAGGTTTTGCCGCGGGCGCGTTGGCCACGGTGACCAGCCACAACTGGCAATGCCGCGCACTGTCGAGCTTGCGCGGTTTGCCGAATGGGTTCAGCTGCTTGGCGGCGCCTTCGATGCCGCTTTTTTTCTCACCGACCAGGTACAACTCGCGGCCGGCCAGCCGAGAGGCGAGGGCGTTGAGGATGTAATCGGTCAGGTCCTTGGATTTGGGCAGAAACACCACGGCGCTATCGAACGCGCGCTCAGGCGCGTCCACGCCAAAATGGCTGCGCTCGGCGAAGCGTGCATCCAGCGCCGCCTGATCGCCGGCGTGCCAGCTCCAGCCATGGGCGTGGGGCAGGCGACCCAACAGGTCATCGGCGGGCAATCCGGCCAACAATACCGAGCCCTGGAATAACTCAGCCTGACGAAGCAGTACTTCACTGCGCGGATCCATAACTGCTCCTGTGAAAAAAAGTGCCGCAGTTTATCAACTGACGACCCGCAGCGCCTTACCGCTGAAGTATCCCTGGGCGTTTTCGGTCACTTGGCCAACAATTCGTTGCCGCGCTTCGCGACTGCCCCAGGCGTTGTGCGGGGTGACGATCAGGCGTGGGATGTCCTGGGCCAGCAGTGGATTGCCGTTGACTGGAGGCTCCACGCTCAGCACGTCGGTGGCGGCACCGCCCAGGTGACCATTGCGCAGGGCATCGGCCAAGGCCTGCTCGTCGATCAGGCCGCCACGGGCGGTATTGACCACGAAGGCGCCGGGTTTCATCGAGGCCAGTTCACGAGCGCCGATGAAGTGGCGCGTGTGTTCGTTGAGCGGGCAGTGCAGGGTCAGTGCGTCGATTTGCGGCAGCAGTTGTTCCAGCGGCAAGCGGTCTGGCCGGGCCGGGCGCCCCGGAATCTGGCCCAGCAGCACGCGCATGCCAAACGCTTCGGCTAGGCGCGCGACCGCGCTGCCCAATTCGCCGTGGCCGAGCAGGCCCAGGGTTTTGCCCTGCAGTTCGACGATCGGGTAATCCAGCAGGCAGAACTGCTTGGCCTGTTGCCAGCGGCCTTGACCGACAGCTTTCTGATAATCGGCCAGGCGCGTTGCCAGGTTGAGCAGCAGCATGATCGTGTGCTGCGCTACCGATGGCGTGCCGTAACCCTGGCAGTTGCACACGGTAATTCCATGGGCGCGGGCGGCCGCGATATCGACATTGTTGGTACCGGTGGCGGTGATCAGGATCAGTTTCAGCTCGGGACTGGCAGCGATGGCGGCCGCGTCGATCTGGATTTTATTGGTGATGGCGACGGTGGCGCCCTTGAGGTGTTCGATCACCTGGCCGGGCAGGGTCTGGGCGAACAGCTGCAGTTCGCTGAAACAATCGCGCAGTGGGCTGAGGTCGAGATCGCCCAGGTCCAGGGAGGGGTGGTCGAGGAAAACGGCGCGGTGAATGTTCGTCATCAACTGTACCTTTTGTGCATTGAACTGAAGGCGTAATCTGCCGAGCCTACCAGATGAAATAAATAGTTACGCTTGACCTTAAGGAGCCCCAATGTACTGGACCGAGTTCTTGACCGTTGCGCTGATTCACCTGCTGGCCGTGGCCAGCCCCGGCCCGGACTTTGCCGTGGTGGTGCGGGAAAGCGTGACCCATGGTCGTCGCGCCGGCACCTGGACAGCCCTTGGCGTCGGTACGGCGATTTTCCTCCACGTTGGCTACTCGTTGCTGGGCATCGGCCTGATCGTGTCCCAGTCGATCGTGCTGTTCAACGCCTTGAAGTGGGCTGCCGCCGCTTATCTGCTGTACATCGGCTTCAAGGCGCTGCGGGCGCAACCGGCCAAGGCCGTGACGGACGATCTGCACAAGGAAGCCGGCGAGCGCACCGCGCGCGGCGCCTTCACGTCGGGGTTCGTGACCAACGGGCTGAATCCGAAGGCCACGCTGTTTTTCCTTTCGCTATTCACTGTGGTGATCAATCCGCATACACCGCTGGCGGTGCAGGCCGGTTACGGCGTTTACCTGGCAGTGGCAACGGCGATCTGGTTCTGCCTGGTGGCCATGCTGTTCAGCCAGCAGCGTGTGCGCGCCGGTTTCGCCCGCATGGGGCATTGGTTCGACCGAACCATGGGCGCAGTGTTGATCGCCATTGGCGTGAAACTCGCGTTTACCGAAATGCATTGACTGTAACAGGCCATAATGACCCACGAATGCTGGCGCAATGCCGGTATTCGTGCGGCACTGCAAATCATCCCTTTGGCTGATTTGGCTGGCGATCAGGGGCACTACAGTGCTTACTCAACAGCCACGACCGAGTAGTCAGAAAAGGGATTCTTATGTTGCAGACTCGCGTTATCCCCCCAGCCGAAGGCGCTTACCAGTTTCCGCTGCTGATCAAACGGCTGCTGATGTCCGGCGCGCGTTATGAGAAAACCCGCGAGATCGTTTACCGCGACCAGTTGCGCTATAGCTATCCGACCCTGATCGAACGGGTCGCACGCTTGGCCAATGTGCTGACGGCTGCCGGGGTCAAGCCCGGGGATACCGTGGCGGTAATGGATTGGGACAGCCACCGCTACCTGGAATGCATGTTTGCCATTCCGATGATCGGTGCGGTGATCCACACCATCAACGTGCGCCTGTCGCCAGAGCAGATCCTCTACACCATGAATCACGCCGTGGACCGCTTTGTCCTGGTCAACAGTGAATTCGTCGGACTGTACAACGCGATCGCCGGGCACCTGACCACGGTCGAGAAAACCCTGCTGTTGACCGACCTGCCGGAAAAGACCGCCGACCTGCCGAACCTCATCGGTGAGTACGAGCAATTGCTCGCCGCGGCAAGCCCGCAGTACGACTTCCAGGACTTCGACGAAAACTCGGTGGCAACCACGTTCTACACCACGGGCACCACCGGCAACCCCAAGGGCGTGTACTTCACCCATCGGCAGCTGGTGCTGCACACCATGGGCGTATCCACGATCATGGGCGCGATCGACAGCGTGCGGCTGCTGGGCACCAACGACGTGTACATGCCCATCACGCCGATGTTCCACGTGCATGCCTGGGGCTTGCCCTATGTGGCGACCATGCTTGGGCTCAAGCAGGTGTATCCGGGGCGCTACGATCCGGAGTACCTGGTGGAGTTGTGGCGCAAGGAAAAGGTCACGTTCTCGCACTGCGTGCCGACCATCCTGCAGATGGTCCTCAACGCCAAGGCGGCCCAGGACATCGACTTCGGTGGCTGGAAAATCGTCATCGGCGGCAGTGCGCTCAACCGCACGCTGTACGAAGCCGCGAAGGCCAAGGGCATCCAGTTGACCGCCGCCTACGGCATGTCGGAGACCGGGCCGCTGGTGTCCTGCGCGCACCTCAATGACGAACTGATGGCCGGTTCCGAGGACGAGCGCACCACCTACCGGATCAAGGCCGGTGTGCCTGGGCCATTGGTGGAGGCGGCGATCGTCGATACCGAAGGCAACTTCCTGCCCGCCGATGGCGAAACCCAGGGCGAGCTGGTGTTGCGCGCGCCATGGCTGACCGAGGGTTATTTCAACGAGCCGCAGAAGGGCGCCGAACTCTGGGCCGGTGGCTGGCTGCACACGGGGGACGTGGCGACCCTGGACAGCATGGGGGTGATCGACATTCGCGACCGGATCAAGGACGTGATCAAGACCGGCGGCGAGTGGATCTCCTCCCTGGACCTCGAAGACCTGATCAGTCGCCACGTGGCGGTACGCGAAGTAGCAGTGGTGGGGATTGCCGATCCGCAGTGGGGCGAGCGGCCGTTTGCCTTGCTGGTACTGCGCGAGGGCCATGCCATTGGTGCCCGCGAACTCAAGGAGCATCTCAAGCCGTTCGTGGAGCTGGGGCACTTGAGCAAGTGGGCCATTCCGAGTCAGATCGCCCTTGTTACTGAAATTCCCAAGACCAGTGTCGGTAAGCTCGACAAGAAGCGAATTCGCGTCGACATCACCGAATGGCAGGCCAACAACAGTACCTTCCTCTCGACGCTTTAAGCGTTCCCTGGCGTGCCCAAAAGGGCACGCCAGCCCCACCAAGCAAGCGCTTGGCTTGTCAAATCCGTATTTTCAGCCATCCTTGCCGTGCCGACAGGTGTCGGCATGGCAAAGGACTGTTCCAGAGTGGTCGGCAGGCGCAAATCACACTTTAGAGGGATCAAGCAGTACTACCTGCTGGCTATAGTCCGCTCAAGGATTTTTAAGAACGGAGCAAACGCACAAACCGGGGCGATGCAACTTTGGAATGACTTTGGGAAGCCATGGCTCCCTGTTATCCAAGCGTTTTTAGAAGTGCTATTTGCCATAACAATAAAATGCACATGGAGTAGCGTCGATGACATCAGTAAACCAGTTCTGGCGCCGGGCTAAACTGCCTCTGGCCGTCAGCCTTGCCTCTACGCTCGCCGGGCCTGCATTCGGCGTCAGTTTCAACATCGGTGAAATCGAAGGTCAGTTCGACTCTTCCCTGTCGATCGGCGCGAGTTGGTCTACTGAAAGCGCCAACAAGAACCTCATCGGCGTCAACAACGGCGGTCGCGGCCTGTCCCAGACTTCCGATGACGGTCACCTGAACTTCAAAAGCGGTGAAACCTTCTCGAAGATCTTCAAGGGTATCCATGACCTTGAGTTGAAGTATGGTGACACCGGCATCTTCGTCCGTGGCAAATACTGGTACGACTTCGAGCTCGAGGACGAGAGCCGCCCGTTCAAGGACATCAGCGACGACAATCGCAAGGAAGGCGCCAAATCCGCTGGCGGCCAGATCCTCGACGCCTTCGTCTATCACAACTACGCCATTGCCGATCAGCCGGGCTCGGTACGCTTGGGTAAGCAGGTAGTGAGCTGGGGTGAAAGTACCTTCATCGGCGGCGGCATCAACTCGATCAACCCGATCGATGTGTCCGCATTCCGTCGTCCCGGTGCCGAGATCAAGGAAGGCCTGATTCCGGTCAACATGTTTTATGTGTCCCAGAGCCTGACCGAAAATCTCTCCACCGAAGCCTTCTATCAGATCGAATGGGACCAGACGGTTGCCGACAACTGCGGCACTTTCTTCTCGCAGCCAGACGTGATCAGCGATGGTTGCGACAACAACCTGGCAGTATTGCGCACCCAGAACGGGCTCAACAACGCCCTGGCGGCGGCGGGGCTGCCGGCCGGACTGCGTAATGCCGCGATCAATACACTTGGCGCGAGGGGCGTGACCTGGGGTAACCCGGACGAAGGCGTGATCGTTCGTCGTGGCCCGGACCGCGACGCCCGTGACAGCGGCCAGTTCGGTGTGTCCTTCAAGTACATGTTCGATCCGCTGGACACCGAATTCGGTGCCTACTTCATGAACTACCACAGCCGTGCACCGATTTTCAGCGGCCATGGCGCCCCGGCGAGCGCCTACAGTGGTGCGGGCCTGGTGGGCGGTCTGGTAGGCAACGGGGTACCCCTGGGTGTCGCGGCGGGCCTGGCCCCGACCTTGCTGCCGTTGGTGGTGGCGGGCAACTCCAGCTACTACGTCGAGTACCCTGAAGATATCCGCCTGTATGGCTTGAGCTTCTCCACCACCTTGCCGACAGGCACCGCGTGGAGCGGTGAACTCAGCTACCGGCCGAACGCTCCGGTGCAGCTCAATACCACCGACATCCTGTTTTCCGGCCTGACGCCGCTGAACCCTAACGTGTCTGTGCTCCAGGGCACGCCAGGGCAGGATCAGCAAGGTTATCGCCGCAAGGAAGTGAGCCAGCTGCAAACGACCTTGACCCACTTCTTCGACCAGGTAATGGGCGCCGAGCGTCTGACCCTGGTGGGTGAGGTTGGCTGGACCCACGTTGGCGGCCTGGAAAGCAATTCCAAGGCACGTTACGGCCGTGACCCGAGCTATGGCCCTGGCCCATTGCCAAACAACCAGTGCGTGACCTTGAACACCGGCACTTTGGCAGGCGGGCCGCAAAACAACGTCAGTCGCTATTGCGAAAACGACGGCTTCACCACGGCCAACTCCTGGGGTTATCGCGGTCGTGCCATCTGGGAATACAACGACGTATTCGCCGGCGTGAACCTCAAGCCCAACGTGGCCTGGTCCCACGACGTGGAAGGTTACTCCCCTGGCCCTGGCGCCAACTTCGAGGAAGGTCGCAAAGCGGTCAGCCTGGGTGTCGACGCCGAGTACCAGAACACCTACACCGCAAGCCTGGCGTACACCAACTTCTTCGACGGCAAGTACACCACCGTGGATGACCGCGACTTCGTTGCGCTCAGCTTCGGCGTGAACTTCTAAGCACTGTATTTTCAGGACGAGCACACACATGAAAATAACCAAGAATCTGTTCCATGCCGGTGTCCTGGGGCTTTCGCTGCTGGCGACCGGTGTAATGGCTGCAGTTCCTGCGGCCGAAGCGGACAAGCTGGGCAAGAGCCTGACCCCGATGGGCGCCGAAATGGCCGGCAATGCCGACGGCTCGATCCCTGCCTGGAAACCACTGCCGAAAAATGCCGGCAGCGTCGACAGCAAGGGCTTCCTGTCCGATCCGTATCCGGGTGAAAAGCCGCTGTTCACCATCACGGCGCAGAACGTCGACCAGTACAAGGAAAAGCTCGCCCCGGGTCAGTACGCGATGTTCAAGCGCTATCCGGAAACCTTCAAGATGCCGGTTTATCCGTCCCATCGCGGCGCTACCGTGCCGGATGACGTGTTCGCCGCCATCAAGAAGAACGCCACCAATACCAAGCTGGTGTCCGGCGGCAACGGCCTGGAAAACTTCGAAACCGCCATTCCGTTCCCGATTCCGAAAAGCGGTGTTGAAGTCATCTGGAACCACATCACCCGCTATCGTGGCGGCAGTGTGACCCGTCTGGTGACCCAGGCCACGCCACAACCGAATGGCTCGTTCAGCCTGGTGTACTTCCAGGACCAGTTCGTGTTCCGCGACAAGATGAAGGACTACGATCCGGCGAACCCGGGCAACATCCTGTTCTACTTCAAGCAGAAAGTGACCGCGCCAGCGCGTCTGGCCGGTGGTGTGCTGCTGGTCCACGAAACCCTCGACCAGGTCAAGGAGCCGCGTTCGGCGTGGGTCTACAACGCCGGCCAGCGTCGTGTGCGTCGTGCGCCACAAGTGTCCTATGACGGCCCGGGTACCGCTGCCGACGGCCTGCGTACCTCCGACAACCTGGACATGTACAACGGTGCGCCGGATCGTTACGACTGGAAGCTCGAAGGCAAGAAAGAGATGTACATCGCCTCCGATGCCTACAAGCTCGACGATCCGAAGCTCAAGTACACCGACATCATCAAGGCCGGCCACATCAACCAGGACCTGGCTCGCTACGAGCTGCGCCGGGTCTGGCATGTGGTTGCAACCCTGAAGGAAGGCCAGCGTCATATCTACGCCAAACGTGACTTCTACATCGATGAAGACACCTGGCAGGCGGCAGTGATCGACCATTACGACGGTCGCAATCAACTGTGGCGCGTTGCCGAGGCGCATGCCGAGAACTACTACGACAAGCAAGTACCGTGGTACGCCCTGGAAACCCTGTATGACCTGCAATCGGGTCGTTACCTGGCGCTGGGCATGAAGAACGAAGAGAAGTCGGCGTATGACTTCGGCTTCACCGCCACCACCAGCGACTTCACTCCGGCGGCATTGCGCCAGGAGGGTGTTCGCTAACCGGCACGGAAATAGAGGCCGCATCCTCTGCAAACGCCCCGACTGGTTCGGGGCGTTTTCATGTGCGTAGACTTTTTGTAGCCATTTGTAGCAATAACCTTCATTCCCTCCTCGTTTACCGCTAGTCTGCGGACATCTGCAACGCCGCCACCCGCAATTCAAACAAGAGCCGGCCATGACTGATCTGTCCCCACCACCAGGTCCTGCAAGCGTCGCTGTCGCTGCGCTGGGGCGCTTTTTCCGACCGCCATTGCCCGACGGCCATGTGCTGCGCCCACGCCTGTGCGAGCGCTTGAGCGCAGGTTTAGGGGGGCGGTTGCTGCTGGTCAGCGCACCGGCCGGGTTCGGCAAGAGTTCGCTGGCGGTGGAGTTCTGTCAGGCGCTGCCGGCTCACTGGCAAAGCCTGTGGCTGGGGTTGAGCCCGCGAGACAGCGACCCTGGCCGGTTTCTCGAGCGCTTGCTCGAAGGCCTGCAGGATTTTTTTCCGCAACTGGGCAGGCAGTCCCTCGGCTTGCTGAAGATGCGCCAGCGGCATCAGCCGTTTGCCTTCGAAGAATGGCTGGACGGACTGCTCGACGAGCTGGCCGTGCACCTGTCGACAGCGACCCCGCTCCTGCTGGTGCTCGATGACTATCATCTGGCCCAGGGGCCGGTGCTCGATCGCTGCCTGCAATTTTTCCTCAATCACCTCCCCGATGGCTTGCTGGTGATGGTCACCAGTCGCCAGCGTCCGGACTGGCACCTGGCGCGATTGCGCCTGTCGCGCCAGTTGCTGGAACTGCATGAGCAGGACCTGCGCCTGACCCACGATGAAGCCTTGAGCCTGCTCGATCGGCACAGCAGTTCCTTGCGTGGCGAGGCGATGGAAAACCTGATCCAGCGTAGCGAAGGCTGGGTGGCCGGGTTGCGCTTCTGGTTGCTCGCCGCCTCCGAGGCAGGCACCCAGGGCGCGTTGCCGCAGGCGCTGCATGGCGGAGAAGGGCTGATCCGCGATTACCTGCTCGAAGAGGTGATTGATTGCCTGCCCGCCGAAGTACAAGCCTTTCTCTACGACACCGCTCCCCAGGAACGCTTTTGCAGCGAGCTGTGCGACGCCGTACGCGACGCCCATGACAGCGCCGCCATCCTCAGTTTCCTGGCTGCCCACCAGGTGTTCCTGGTGCCGCTGGACGAACACGGCCATTGGTATCGCTATCACCATCTGTTTTCCGATCTGCTGCGTACCCGGCCTGGCGCGCAATCGATGGTGCCGGCCGCCAGCCTGCACTTGCGCGCCTGCCGCTGGTTCAATGCCCAGGGCCTGCTCGATGAGGCGGTAGAGCAGGCGTTGCGGGCCGGTCATTTGGACGTTGCGGCCAACCTGGTGCAAAACCTTTCCGAAGAACAACTGCTGGCCGAACAGAACGTCGGCATGTTGCTGCGCTGGAAAATGGACTTGCCCGATAGCCTGTTGATCAGCACGCCGCGCTTGATTGTGCTCTACAGCTGGGCGTTGGGCCTGGCCTGCCAGCTGGACGCCGCCGAGGAGCTGGCCAGTCACCTGAGCCGCTTCCTGCCGGCACCGTCGGCCACCGCGCAAAAGTCGATGCTAGCGCAATGGCTGGCCCTGAGCGGGATCATCGCGCGCGGGCGCGGTAACCGCGAACTGACCATACGTTATTGCACCGAAGCGCTGGAGAGCCTTCCGTGCAAGCGTTATGGCCAGCGGTTGATGTGCCTCTCGACCCTGTCCAACCTGGCGATTGCCGATGGCAACATGTGGCGTGCCAGGGAATTGAACCGCGACTCCCTGGAGCTGGCGCAACGGGTGGGCAACCCGCTGTTCGAGGCGTTGGCCCACTACGACCGCGCTCGAGTATTGCAGGCCCGGGGCGAAGTGCTGCGTTCGCTGGATGAAGTCCGGCAAGGGCTGCAACGCTTGCATGGACTATCGGCGCAGCGGCTCTTTGCCGTACGTGCACGACTGACGTTGTACGAGGGTTTTCTGTTGGCGGTGCGCCTGCAACCCCAAGCGGCGCGGTTGCGCTTGCAGGCCGGCTTGAGCGAGGCCCGCGCCTGTCGCGACATCAGTGTGCTGATCGGCCATTGCGTGATCGCCCGGCTTGAAGGCAGCAGTGGCGAGTTCGCCAAGGCCTTCGCCGAACTCGCCGAAGCCGAACGGCTGATGCACATCTGGGACGTGCCGCCGATCTACTACCTGGCAATGATTACCCTGGTTAAATGCGAACTCTGGCTGGCCCAGGGGCGTATCGATCTGGCGCAAGCCTGGTTGACGCGATTGGGCCAGACCTACAACGGTGAGCAGCCGGCCGCACCACCGGAATTCCACCCGCAACTGCCGCTGCATATCGAATTGCAGCAAGCCTTGCTGGAGGTCATCCAGCTCCAGCCGATGCTGGCCGAAGGGCGTTTGAATACGCTACTCGAAAATGGCCAGCAAACCGGTCGGCAGATGCTCAGCGCAATGGCGCTGACGCAAAAGGTTTCGTTGTTGCTGGGCAGCGGACGCGAGCCCGAGGCCCGCAAGGCGCTGGTCCAGGCCTTGGATGCCGCCGCCGGGGGCGTGTTGCAACCCTTTGAAGGGTTGTTGGCCGAGCATCCGGACTGGCTGCGGGCACAGCTGCAACTCTGTGCATCGACCACGATTTCCCAGGACCTTGCCGAAAAACTTCCCGCCGCGGCCGCCCGCCCGGCACCGGAGTCGACGCCGGCGTCGGAGCAACTCAGCACCCGGGAAATGGCCGTCCTGCGCCTGATTGCCCAAGGCTGCTCGAATCAGGAGATCAGCGACCAGCTGTTCATTTCCCTGCACACGGTGAAAACCCATGCCAGCCATATCAACAGCAAGCTGGGGGTAGAGCGGCGTACTCAGGCAGTGGCCAGGGCGAAGGAGTTGGGGGTGTTGGTGTAGCGTTGGACGGATTTTCTCGCTGGCGCGGCCAAGAACCAGCCTTGGCCGCTTCGCCAGGTCTTTATGACGTATGGTCAAGGGTTCGTCCATGGCGTGGCCAGTGACAGCTTGATGAGGTAGCGCTCCTCGGTGGGGTGCCTGTAATCCGTGAAGCGATTGACCACCAGCATCACTTGATACTGGGTGCCCGCGTGCCAGTATGCTTTGCCGCCCTTATTCTCATCCCGCAATTGGGCTCGCCATTGCGGGGTGTCGGCGAACGATGGGAAATCTTTGACCCGGATGGGTACCCAACCAGCGTTGCGCCATTGCTCCTGCAGATCCAGCACGACCTTGAGGGTGTCGTCGAGCAACAGTGGCTCGATTTGCGGGGACATACGGACATTGCTGACCCGCTCATCTTCGAAGCTCACACTGAAGAAGCGGGCCAATGGGGTTACGAAGCCGTATTTGGGGTCTGCAAAGCGCAGGCGAGCATCGGACTTGGGTAACCGCCCCCAATAGTGTCCGGGAATGGCTGGATCAATGGCCGCACTGGAGCGACCTCGCATATCCTCCCAAGGCTCACCAATCAACAAGGCGATTTCGGGCTCATCCGACAGTGTTTGAGTCGCCACCACTATCAGGAGGGCTGCGACTGCCAGTGCCAACGCACCACGTCGCCAGCCCACGCGCTGCAGCAGGCTCATCGCACGCCTCCACCCCAGGCGATATCCCGAATCGATTGCTCAATCTGGTCACGTTGGTCGCTATGCAGCAAATCGTCAAACTGCGCCGCGGCTTTGAGCACAAAGGTCATGCGGCGTTCGATGTCAGCCAAGTTGGCAAAGGGATTGCTGCCAAAACCAATGGTGCGTCCGTCCTCAATTGGACGGCACTGGCTGGCCAGCGTCAGCTCGATGGCCTGAGCGGCACCGGAGGGGATGTTGGTGACGTAGGAGGCATGGTTACCGCGTAATAACCATTTCAGACCGCTGTCGTCGTACATCGCCGGTTGCAGGATGTTGACCTGTTCGTGTCTGGCTAGATGCTCAACACTTTTGGCAATGTTACCCGCCTCAATCGCCTCGAAAGCCAATAGGATTTCCTTGTGGTCAGTTCCGAATTCCAGCGTTTTTTGCCCAACCGGCCACAGCACCGGATGTTGGCCATGCCCGTAAATGCTGCTGCGTGAAGCCAGGCAATCCTTCAGCGCTTCTAGCCCCCGTTCCTGATAGAACACATGCAACGGATACACATCCAGGAATAGCGTGGTATTACCCATCGCCAGCATCTCGTACACAAACCGGTACATCCGTTGCGAGTAATACAACGGACTCTCGGCCCCCCAATGGGTGAAGCCCCACACCGGGTTGTCCCGGTTGGTCTCCTCGTACTCGCGTTGGCGCTGCTCAAACGCCCGAATGGTCGCGCGCTTTTCCCGCTCACTGGGACTGAGCAAGCCTCTCAGTCCTTGTCTGGCACTGTCCCTCAATTGCTGTATCGCCTCTTCTTCCGCCTGAATCTTCTCGACCGAATCCGCCGCGTGCAGCAGACCACAACCCACCTGTTTCGAAGCGAASGCCGCCAGCCCGGCCCACTGAAAACGCGGGTCGTGGCGCCATAGCTGGGCGTAGGCAGCATTGATYGCCTTGTTGCGCGCCTTYGGGTCGGCRATCAACTTGCCGCCCGGTGCCACGACGTTTTCAACCCTTTGCTGGTAYCCGCGCCAAAGGTTTTCACAGACYGTCCCTGGCCGTTCGCTGAGCGTSGGTGTGGGCGCCCGTGCTGAAGTGAARCYGGATTGTCGCGGTGCGACGGGGTTGCTGGGGGCAACTGGCGCCGCTTCCTGTTGAGGGACACTCCTCACGGMTTGCGGCGCASCACTTTGTTTGGACTCATAGGTGGCGTTGGTGAAGGAGTGGAGGAGACTGGCCTTGCAGGGGCAGCTGCTGCGGCTATCCAGCGAGCCAGCTACCAGTCTGCCGTGACTGTCCATGTACGAGATGCCRCCGACGATTTGGTAGGTTTCGTCGTTTTTGCCACAGGAAACCCGATCCCCTGCGCGAGCGTGGGCGATGCCAAACATCATCACGCGGGTATCGGCCTCGAGCACCTCGCCACCGCAACTGGTCTTGTCGCCCTTGCGAATGAAATATCCCTTTGCCATGGCTGCAACTCCTTGTCCGTTGACGAGCAAATTGCGCCTGCCTCCGAAGGATTGGAGGCAGGGCAAAGTGCAGCGCAAGGGTTCTATACGAGGCTGTCAGGCGTAAATCAGACGTTTCCTTGTTTGCTGTAGTCCTGCTCCGCAATCTGGAAGGGGGAGGGGCAGTGGACGGCATCGGCGATGTCGTCGAGCTGTGCGAGAATAGGTTATCCATTTTTTCCAGGAACACCCATGGACGCTGCCAAACCTGCGCTGATCCGCGAAACCTTCCCTGTCGGCCCGTTGCAGTGCAACTGCACGATCATCGGCGACCCGATCACCAAAAAGGCCATCGTGGTCGACCCGGGTGGCAATCACGAACTGATCCTCGCTCGGCTCGATGCCCTGGGCCTGAAGGTGGTCAGCATCATTCACACCCATGCGCACCTCGATCACTTCCTGGCCTCGGGCCAGTTGAAGGAAAAAACCGGCGCGACCCTGCATTTGCACAAGGAAGATCAATTTCTTTGGGACAACCTGGAGATGCAGTGCCAGATGTTCGGTGTGCCCTACACGCCGGTACCGTCGCCGGACCGCTGGCTGGCCGACGATGAAGAACTGGCGTGTGGCTGTGGCGTGGCCTTGCACACACCAGGTCATACGCCGGGCTCCATGAGCTTCTGGTTTGCCGATGCGAAGTTGCTGATTGCCGGGGACACCTTGTTCAGGCGCGGGGTAGGGCGCACGGACCTGTGGGGAGGCGATCAGGCGACCATCGTGCGTTCGATCAAGCAGCGCCTGTATACCCTCGACGAAGGGGCGACGGTCGTGGCCGGACATGGTCCGGACACCCGGTTGGGCGATGAAATGCGCGAGAACCCTTTTGTTCGGGCCTGATGTGTAACAAGTGGAATTTTCACGGGTCGAAATGATCCAACGCCCGCAAGGGTCCGATGCTAAGTCCGTTGCACCACAGAATGCAAAAAAGTAGGAGCTCTACATGTTCACCACGCCTCGTTTGATTATCGTCGCTACTGCCGTGGCACTGTTGGCCGGTTGCGCATCGCCCAACCCCTACGACAGCCAGGGCCAGGGCCAGGCCGATAGCGGCTCCACGGGCATGAGCAAAACCGCCAAGTACGGTGGTCTTGGGGCTCTGGCCGGGGCACTGGCCGGTGCTGCCATCAACCACGACAACCGTGGTAAGGGCGCGCTGATTGGTGCCGCTGTCGTGGGTGCTTCCGCCGCCGGTTACGGTTACTACGCTGACCAGCAGGAGAAAAAACTGCGTGCCAGCATGGCCAACACCGGTGTCGAAGTGCAGCGTCAAGGTGATCAGATCAAGCTGATCATGCCTGGCAACATCACGTTCGCCACCGATTCGGCGAACATCGCACCGAGCTTCTATCAGCCGCTGAACAACCTGGCCGGCTCGCTGAAAGAGTTCAATCAGAACCAGATCGAAATCGTTGGCTACACCGACAGCACCGGCGCTCGCCAGCACAACATGGACCTGTCCCAGCGTCGCGCCCAGAGCGTGGCGACCTACCTGACCTCGCAAGGCGTGAGCGGTACCAACCTCAGCGCCCGTGGCGCCGGCCCGGATAATCCGGTGGCCAGCAACGCCGACGCCAATGGTCGGGCGCAGAACCGCCGGGTAGAAGTCAACCTGAAGGCGATTCCAGGCCAGCAGTATGGTGCCCAGCAGTAAGGCACCGTTCGGCACTGACTGAACACCAGGCATAAAAAACGCCCGATCCTCGACAGATCGGGCGTTTTTTTGTGTCGGTGCCGGCCCCATCGCGGGCTTGCCCGCGATGGGGCCGCAACAGGCAAAGAAAATGTCATAAATGAAAAAGCCCCCGGGCAATCAAACGTCCGAGGGCTTTTTCACACCTTAAACCTGATTACTTCTTCAGGCCGTAATGCTCGTCCAGCATGCCCGGTGCGTTCGGGGCTTTCGGTGCGTAGTCGCGCGGCGGCTCCTGATTGCGCGGCGGCGTCAGGCGTTCCCGTGGAGCCTGCGCCGCATCGGCGTGCAGGGAGGCCAGCAAGCGTTGGCGGGTCTGTTCGTCCAGGGCCAGGCGATTGGCACCCTCGGCGAGATGATCCTGCACTTCCTGATAGCTCTGAGTCAGTTTCTTGACCAGTGTTGCAGTGCTGTTGAAGTGGGTCACCACCTCATTCTGATAATTGTCGAAACGTTCCTGAATATCGTCCAGCTGACGTTGCGTGCTGCTAGGCGCGGCATTAGGCGCCAGGCGAGCGATCAGGAAACCAATGGCGACACCCACAACCAGGGCAAGAGTCGGCAACAACCAAACTAAGAGCGAGTGTTCCACGAGTCCTTCCTCTATAAACGGCTTTGCTTTACGTTAACGGCTCGAACCTGCGCTGTATACCGCGATTCACTCGTAATAGACAGCCACAGACAATTTGCTAGACGAGTCGACCCGATTCGAGGTCACGGAGTTCCTTCCTTGCTTATGCGTGAAACCCCCGTAGTGATTGATGGCCCGGTCGGGCAACTTGAAGCACTTTACCTGGATAACGAGCAGCCGCGAGGCCTGGCGCTCATCTGCCATCCGAACCCGGTGCAGGGCGGCACCATGCTCAACAAAGTGGTCTCGACGCTGCAGCGCACTGCGCGCGACGCCGGTTTGATTACCTTGCGTTTCAACTACCGCGGCGTCGGTGCCAGCGCAGGCTCCCACGATATGGGCACCGGCGAAGTCGATGATGCCCAGGCCGTAGCCCAATGGTTTCGCGCCAGGCACCCGGATCTACCGCTCACGCTGTTCGGTTTTTCCTTTGGCGGATTTGTTGCAGCAAGTCTCGGCGGCCGCCTGGAAGCGCAGGGCGAGCAGCTCAAGCATCTGTTCATGGTCGCACCGGCCGTCATGCGCCTGGGCGCCCAGGATCAACTGCCACAGCGCGGCGAATTGACCTTGATCCAGCCGGAAACCGACGAAGTCATCGATCCGCAGCTGGTGTACCAATGGTCCGACAAGCTCGAACGTCCCCATGAGCTGCTGAAAGTGGCAGAATGCGGACACTTTTTTCATGGCAAGCTGACTGATCTCAAGGATCTGATCCTGCCGCGTCTTTCGAATTGATTGCAGTCTGACAAGCGATTACCCATGACGACTCGTACCCGTATCCTCACCGGCATTACCACCACCGGCACGCCGCACCTGGGCAACTACGCCGGCGCCATTCGCCCGGCGATCCTTGCCAGCCGTGACAGCAATGCCGATTCGTTCTACTTCCTGGCTGACTACCACGCCCTGATCAAATGCGATGACCCGCTGCGCATCCAGCGCTCGCGTCTGGAAATCGCCGCGACCTGGCTGGCCGGTGGCCTGGATGTGGAGCGCGTGACCTTCTATCGCCAGTCCGACATCCCGGAAATCCCTGAACTGACCTGGCTGCTCACCTGCGTCGCCGCCAAGGGCCTGCTCAACCGTGCCCACGCCTACAAGGCCTCGGTGGACAAGAACGTCGAGACCGGTGAAGACCCGGACGCCGGCATCACCATGGGCCTGTACAGCTATCCGGTGCTGATGGCCGCGGACATCCTGATGTTCAACGCACACAAGGTGCCGGTCGGTCGCGACCAGATCCAGCACGTGGAAATGGCCCGGGACATCGGTCAGCGCTTCAATCACCTGTTCGGCCAGGGCAAGGAATTCTTCACCATGCCCGAAGCGCTGATCGAGGAAAGCGTGGCCACGCTGCCGGGCCTGGACGGCCGCAAGATGTCGAAGAGCTACGACAACACCATCCCGTTGTTCAGCAGCGCCAAGGAAATGAAGGACGCGATTTCCCGTATCGTCACCGACTCCCGTGCACCGGGTGAGGCAAAGGATCCGGACAACTCGCACCTGTTCACCCTGTTCCAGGCGTTCGCCACTCCAGCGCAAGCCGACGAGTTCCGCAGCGATCTGCTGCAGGGCCTGGGTTGGGGCGAGGCGAAGAATCGCCTGTTCCAGCTGCTGGACAGTGAACTGGGCGAATCCCGTGAGCGGTACAACCAGTTGATCGAGCGTCCGGCGGACCTTGAAGACATCCTGCAACACGGTGCGAAAAAGGCTCGTGCGGTCGCGACCCCTTTCCTCAACGAGTTGCGTGAAGCGGTGGGCCTGCGTTCGTTCGTTGCCCAGACCCAAGTGGCGGCGACCACCAAGAAGAAAGCCGTGAAGGCTGCACGTTTTGTCAGCTTCCGCGAAGACGACGGCAGTTTCCGCTTCCGTCTGCTGGCGGCCGATGGCGAGCAACTGTTGCTGTCGCGTAACTTTGCCGACGGTAAAACCGCCGGTCAGGTGACCAAGCAACTGCAATCGGGCCAGCCTTTGGACGTGCGCAGCGAAGACCTGGCCTTCAGCGTCTGGCTTGAAGGTCAGTGCGTGGGTGACAGCCCGGCGTTCGCTGACAGTGCCGCGCGCGATGCTGCCATCGAGGCTTTGCGGATCGCCCTGACGCCCGTTCAGGAATAATCAACGGCTCGGCCCGACCAAGGGCTGATTGCCATTCCCCCGGGCCATCGCTACAGTGACGGCCCGTTTTTGTTGCCTTGCTAACGAATTATGACGCCCCTAGAACGATATCAAGCTGATCTGAAACGCCCGGAATTCTTCCATGATGCCGCGCAGGAAACTGCCGTGCGTCATCTGCAGCGCCTGTACGACGATCTGGTCGCGGCCGAGCAGAACAAGCCGGGCCTGCTGGGCAAACTGTTTGGCAAGAAGGATCAGGCACCGGTCAAGGGCCTGTACTTCTGGGGCGGCGTGGGTCGCGGCAAGACTTACCTGGTCGACACCTTCTTCGAAGCGCTGCCGTTCAAGGAAAAGTCCCGCACTCACTTCCACCGCTTCATGAAGCGCGTGCACGAAGAGATGAAGACCCTGGGCGGCGAGAAAAATCCGCTGACCATCATTGCCAAGCGTTTCGCCACCGAAGCCCGGGTGATCTGCTTCGATGAATTCTTCGTCTCCGACATCACCGACGCCATGATCCTCGGCACCCTGATGGAAGAGCTGTTCAAGAACGGCGTGACCCTGGTGGCAACCTCGAACATCGTGCCGGACGGCCTGTACAAGGACGGCCTGCAACGCGCGCGCTTCCTGCCGGCCATCGCGCTGATCAAGCAGAACACCGAGATCGTCAACGTCGACAGCGGCGTCGACTATCGCCTGCGTCACCTGGAACAAGCGGAGCTGTTCCACTTCCCGCTCGACGAAGCCTCCCACGAAAGCCTGCGCAAAAGCTTCCGCGCGCTGACGCCGGAATGCACCGCTGCGATCGAAAACGACGTGCTGATGATCGAGAACCGCGAAATTCGTGCCCTGCGTACCTGCGACGACGTGGCCTGGTTCGACTTCCGCGAACTGTGCGATGGCCCGCGCAGCCAGAACGACTACATCGAACTGGGCAAGATCTTCCACGCCGTGCTGCTCAGCGGTGTCGAGCAGATGAGCGTCACCACCGACGACATCGCCCGACGCTTCATCAACATGGTCGACGAATTCTACGATCGCAACGTCAAGCTGATCATTTCTGCCGAAGTCGAACTCAAGGACCTCTACACCGGCGGTCGCCTGAACTTCGAGTTCCAGAGAACCCTGAGCCGCCTGCTGGAAATGCAATCCCACGAATTCCTGTCCCGGGCGCATAAGCCGTAAGACGATTCGAAATCGAAAAAAAGGGCCTGCATTTGCAGGCCCTTTTTTTGCGCTGAAGAAACCTCGAAGTCACCGCAATCCCTTGTGGGAGCGAGCCTGCTCGCGACAGCGGTGTGTCAGCGACATCATTTGCTGAATATGCCGACGCCATCGCGAGCAGGCTCGCTCCCACATTGGATCTCTGTTGTATCAGGCTGCTTGCTGAAACTGCTGTCGATACTGGTTCGGCGACAACTCCGTGTGCTGGCGGAACAGGCGTGCGAAGAAGCTGGCGTCGTCGTAGCCAACTTCGTAGCTGATGGTCTTGATGCTCTTGCGGCTGCCGGACAGCAGGCCCTTGGCGGTTTCGATGCGCAGTCTCTGCAGGTAGTGCAGTGGCTTGTCGCCGGTGGCGGTCTGGAAGCGGCGCATGAAGTTGCGGATGCTCATGCCGTGTTCGCGGGCGACGTCTTCGAAGCGGAATTTGTCGGCGAAGTGTTCTTCGAGCCAGTGCTGGATCTGCAGGATGATCACGTCCTGGTGCAGTTTTTGCCCGCCGAAACCGATTCTTCCCGGTGAATAGCTGCGTTGCACTTCATAGAGGATGTCCCGCGCTACGGCCTGGGACACGTTGGCGCCGCAGAAGCGCTCGATCAGGTAGATGTACAGGTCGCATGCCGAGGTAGTGCCGCCCGCGCAGTACAGGTTGTCGGCGTCGGTCAGGTGCTTGTCCTGATTGAGCTGGACCCTCGGGAAACGCTCGGCAAAGGCATTGAAGAAGCGCCAATAGGTGGTGGCCTCCTTGCCATCGAGCAGACCGGCTTCGGCGAGCCAGAACACGCCGGTGGCCTCGCCGCACAATACGGCGCCCCGCGCATGTTGCTGGCGCAGCCAGGGCAGGACCTGTGGGTAACGTTTGCTCAGGGTATCGAAATCGTCCCAGAAGGCGGGGATGACGATGATGTCGGCATTTTCCAGGCCGCCATCCACCGGTATTGTCACATCGCTGAAGGTGTTGACCGGTTTGCCATCGGGGCTGACGAGCCGGGTTTCGAAGGCGGGAGTCAGGCCGTGACCCAGTTGTTTTCCGTAGCGCAGGCTGGCGAGGTGGAAGAAATCCTTGGCCTGCATGAGAGTGGAAGCGAAAACCCGGTCAATGGCCAGGATGCTGACGCGCCGCAAGGGCGTGGAGGCTTGGTTAGACATAATTCAACTTTATTCTTATAGGGGAAAGTGGTCACCAGACGGCTGGATCGTCTTATTTTTTGTCGGATGTGTCCAGTGTCCTGTATCGGACGCGAGGCATAGTCTCTGAAGGTCCAGTCCTTTAAAAACAAAGATAAGGTGCCGCATGATTCCCAGAACCTTGTTCAGTTCCGAGCACGAACTTTTTCGCGACAGTGTGCGGACGTTCCTCGAAAAAGAGGCTGTGCCGTTCCATGGGCAATGGGAAAAGCAGGGCTATATCGACCGTCAACTCTGGAACAAGGCAGGGGAGGCGGGGATGTTGTGCTCGCATCTGCCGGAGCAATATGGCGGGCTGGGGGCGGACTTCCTGTACAGCGCGGTGGTCATCGAAGAGGTGGGGCGCCTGGGGTTGACCGGTATCGGTTTTTCCCTGCATTCGGACATTGTTGCACCCTATATCCTGCATTACGGCAGTGAAATGCTGAAACACAAATACCTGCCGAAACTGGTGTCTGGCGAGATGGTCAGTGCCATCGCCATGACCGAGCCCGGCGCCGGTTCCGACCTGCAAGGGGTGAAGACCACCGCGGTGCTCGATGGCGACGAGTATGTGATCAATGGTTCGAAGACTTTCATCACCAATGGCTTTCTCGCCGACCTGGTGATCGTCGTCGCCAAGACCGATCCGAAGGCGGGTGCGAAGGGCACCAGTCTGTTTCTGGTGGAGGCCGATACGCCCGGCTTCGACAAGGGCAAGCGCCTGGAAAAGGTCGGCATGAAGGCCCAGGACACTTCGGAGCTGTTCTTCCAGGACGTGCGGGTGCCCAAGGAAAACCTGCTGGGCCAGGCAGGCATGGGGTTCGCGTATCTGATGCAGGAGTTGCCGCAGGAGCGCCTCACCGTGGCCATCGGCGGCCTGGCTTCAGCCGAAGCGGCGTTGCAATGGACCCTGGACTACACGCGCGAGCGCAAGGCCTTTGGCAAGGCGATTGCCGACTTCCAGAACACCCGGTTCAAACTCGCCGAGATGGCGACCGAGATCCAGATCGGCCGGGTCTTCGTCGATCGCTGCCTGGAGTTGCACCTGCAAGGCAAGCTCGACGTGCCGACGGCGGCGATGGCCAAGTATTGGGGCACGGACCTGCAATGCAAAGTGCTCGACGAGTGCGTGCAGTTGCATGGCGGCTATGGATTCATGTGGGAATACCCGATTGCCCGGGCGTGGGCGGATGCGCGGGTGCAGCGGATCTATGCCGGGACCAATGAAATCATGAAGGAGATTATTGCGCGGTCACTGTAATGCAGTGTTGATCGTTCCCACACAGAGCGTGGGAACGATCATTCGATCAAGGTGCAGGGTTCGGGTGGTCCTTGTGGATCGCCTCGATCCCTTCCAGCACTTCCTCCGACAGTTTCAGATCAAAACTGGCAATGTTGCTGTCCAGTTGTTCCAGTGTCGTGGCGCCAATGATGTTGCTGGTCACGAACGGCTGTTGCGTGACGAAGGCCAGGGCCATTTGCGCTGGGTCGAGGCCGTGCTCACGGGCCAGGGCGACGTAACGGCTGCAGGCCGCTTCCGACTGCGGGTTGAAATAGCGGCTGAAGCGGCTGTAGAGGCTCAGGCGACCTTTTGGCGGGCGCGCCCCACCTTCGTACTTGCCTGACAGGAAACCGAACGCCAGCGGCGAATAGGCGAGCAGGCCGCACTGTTCGCGAATGGCGATTTCCGCCAGGCCGACCTCGAAGCTGCGGTTGAGCAGGTTGTAGGGGTTCTGGATCGACACCGCGCGCGGCCAGCCGCGTTGCTCGGCCAGGGCCAGGAAGCGCATGGTGCCCCACGGCGTTTCGTTGGACAGGCCGATGTGGCGGATCTTGCCGGCCCTGACCTGTTCCTCCAGCGCTTCGAGGGTGTCTTCCAGGGGCGTCAGGTTGGCCTCGGTCTGGTGCTTGTAGCCCAGCTGCCCGAAGAAGTTGGTGCTGCGCTCAGGCCAGTGCAGCTGGTACAGGTCGATGTAGTCGGTCTGCAGGCGCTGGAGGCTGGCGTCCACCGCCGCGGTGATGTGCTGGCGATTGTGCCGCAGGTTTTTGTCGCGGATGTAGTCGATGGTGTTGCCGGGGCCGGCGATCTTGCTGGCGAGGATCCAGTCGGCACGGTCACCGCGACTTTTGAAGTAATTGCCGATGTAGCGCTCGGTGGTGGCATAGGTTTCGGCCTTGGGCGGCACCGGGTACATTTCGGCGGTATCGATGAAGTTGATCCCGGCGCCCTTGGCTCGCTCGATCTGGGCGAAGGCGTCTGCCTCGCTGTTTTGCTCGCCCCAGGTCATGGTGCCGAGGCAGATTGCGCTCACATTCAGATTGGTTCGGCCTAGCTGGCGATAGTCCATCGGGTGCTCCCCTGGGCAAAACAATCATAAAAGCAGGTTGAATTATTTTTCGCAATCTGCATAATTGCGCACCTCTTTCTGCAGTGGAAGTGATGCGCCGCCGCCGAAGAATCTTGCCGTTGAACGGACGCGCCGACCCGAGCCCCCGAAAGCGTCTGTATCCGGCTGCCTTTGACTTGTCAAAGTACGCACTATTCAGTAAGATCCGCCGTCTAATTTACAGGGCGGCCCCTGAGGCTATAAAGAATGAAAACTTTTACTGCTAAACCGGAAACAGTAAAGCGCGACTGGTTTGTCGTCGACGCTGCTGGTCAGACCCTGGGTCGTCTGGCCACCGAAATCGCGAGCCGTCTGCGTGGCAAGCACAAGCCTGAGTACACTCCTCACGTTGACACCGGCGACTACATCGTCGTAATCAACGCCGAGCAGATCCGTGTTACCGGCGCTAAAACCACTGACAAAATGTACTACTCCCACTCCGGTTTCCCGGGCGGCATCAAGTCGATCAACTTTGAAAAGCTGATCGCCAAGGCCCCTGAGCGCGTGATCGAGACCGCGGTCAAAGGCATGCTGCCTAAGAACCCGCTGGGTCGCGACATGTACCGTAAGCTGAAAGTCTATGCGGGCGCTGCACACCCTCATACTGCTCAGCAGCCCCAAGAACTGAAGATTTAACGGAATAGTTCATTATGTCGGCGACTCAAAATTACGGCACTGGCCGTCGCAAGACCGCAACCGCACGCGTTTTCCTGCGTCCGGGTACTGGTAACATCTCCATCAACAACCGTTCGCTGGATAATTTCTTCGGCCGCGAAACTGCCCGCATGGTAGTTCGTCAGCCGCTGGAATTGACTGAGACTGTCGAGAAGTTCGACATCTACGTCACCGTGATCGGCGGTGGTGTGAGTGGTCAAGCTGGCGCAATCCGCCACGGCATCACCCGCGCTCTGATGGACTACGACGAAACTCTGCGCAGCGCCCTGCGTAAAGCCGGCTTCGTAACCCGCGATGCACGTGAAGTTGAACGTAAGAAAGTTGGTCTGCGTAAAGCGCGTAAGCGTCCGCAGTACTCGAAGCGTTAATTCGCTTCCACGTTCAAAAAAGAACGCCCAGTTTCCTCACGGAGCTGGGCGTTTTTTTGTGCTCGTGATTTTCTCAAAGAATTGCGCTGTGACAACTTGCCACATCGGCAGACGCCCTATACTACAAGGCTTGGCAGTGGTGCCTCGGGGTAATTACCTTGTCAGAATTGGGGCTTTTCATTACCATTCGGCAAAATTTTTATAAGTACAGAGTTTTACTTAGTAGATGCCTGATTTAACAGGCCACAAAGCTGATGGGAGAGGACTGAATGAGCAATGACGGCGTGAATGCAGGCCGGCGTCGCTTCTTGGTAGCAGCCACATCCGTGGTGGGTGCTGCAGGAGCGGTGGGGGCTGCGGTCCCGTTCGTGGGGTCATGGTTTCCCAGTGCCAAGGCGAAAGCCGCAGGTGCACCGGTGAAAGTGAATGTCAGCAAAATCGAGCCAGGCCAGCAGATGATTGCTGAGTGGCGCGGCCAGCCGGTGTTCATCGTCCGCCGTACGCAGGAAATCCTGGGGAATCTGAAGAAGATCGAGGGCCAGTTGTCTGACCCGACCTCCAAGAACTCGACTCAACCAACCTATGTTGATCCGGAAACACGTTCGATCAAGCCTGAGGTCCTGCTGCTGATCGGTATCTGCACGCACCTGGGTTGCTCGCCGACCTTCCGTCCCGAAGTCGCTCCCGCTGACTTGGGCAAGGACTGGGTAGGTGGCTATTTCTGTCCTTGCCACGGCTCCCACTACGACCTGGCTGGCCGCGTCTACAAGTCGCAACCTGCGCCTTTGAACCTGCCAGTTCCCCCGCATTCCTATGAGACCGATGACATCATCGTCGTTGGCGTCGATACGGAGAAAGCGTGATGAGCAAGTTCATGGATTGGGTTGATGCGCGCTTTCCTGCCACCAAGATGTGGGAAGACCATCTCAGCAAGTACTACGCTCCGAAAAACTTCAACTTCTTCTATTTCTTTGGCTCCCTGGCGCTGCTCGTCCTGGTCAACCAGATCGTAACCGGTGTCTGGCTGACCATGAGCTACACCCCGTCGGCAGAAGAAGCCTTTGCTTCCGTCGAGTACATCATGCGCGACGTCGAGTACGGCTCGATCCTGCGCCTGCTGCACTCCACCGGCGCTTCGGCGTTCTTCATCGTGGTCTATCTGCACATGTTCCGTGGTTTGCTCTACGGTTCGTACCAGAAGCCGCGCGAGTTGGTGTGGGTCTTCGGCATGCTGATCTACCTGGCGCTGATGGCCGAGGCCTTCATGGGCTACCTGCTGCCGTGGGGCCAGATGTCCTACTGGGGTGCCCAGGTGATCATCTCGCTGTTCGGTGCGATCCCGGTCATCGGCAACGACCTGACCCAGTGGATTCGTGGTGACTACCTGATCTCCGGCATCACCCTGAACCGCTTCTTCGCCCTGCACGTGGTCGCCTTGCCGATCGTGATTCTCGGCCTGGTGGTGCTGCACGTCCTGGCGCTGCACGAAGTCGGTTCGAACAACCCGGACGGCGTCGACATCAAGAAACACAAGGATGAAAACGGCGTGCCGCTGGACGGTATCGCGTTCCACCCTTACTACACCGTGAAAGATATCGTCGGCGTGGTGGTGTTCCTGTTCATCTTCTGTTCGATCGTGTTCTTCTTCCCGGAAATGGGTGGCTACTTCCTCGAGAAGCCGAACTTTGAAGTGGCGAACGCCTTCAAGACCCCAGAGCACATCGCTCCGGTCTGGTACTTCACGCCGTTCTACGCGATCTTGCGTGCGGTTCCCGACAAGCTTCTCGGTGTTATCGCCATGGGTGCGGCCATCGCCGTGCTGTTCGTCCTGCCGTGGCTGGACCGTAGCCCGGTCAAGTCGATGCGCTACAAGGGCTGGCTGAGCAAGATCTGGCTCTGGGTGTTCTGCATCTCCTTCGTGATCCTGGGCGTTTTGGGTGTTCTGGCTCCGACTCCAGGCCGGACGTTGCTGTCGCAGGTGTGTACCTTCCTGTATTTCGCCTACTTCATCCTGATGCCGTTCTACACCAGGCTCGAGAAGACCAAACCGGTTCCGGAAAGGGTGACTGGCTGATGAAAAAACTATTTGCTGTATTGATGCTTGCTGCCCTGCCAGTGTTGTCCTTTGCGGCACCACACGGTGGTCCCGAGCTGGAAAAAGTCGACATCGACGTTGCTGACAAGGCTGCGATGCAGGATGGCGCGCGTACGTTCGCCAACTATTGCATGGGCTGCCACAGCGCCAAGTTCCAGCGTTATGAGCGTGTTGCCGATGACCTCGGCATCCCGCACGAGTTGATGCTCGACAAGCTGGTATTCACCGGTGCCAAGATCGGCGATCACATGAACATCGGCATGCAGCCGGCTGACGCCAAGACCTGGTTCGGTGCGGCCCCGCCCGACCTGACCCTGGTCGCTCGTGTTCGTGGCACCGATTGGCTCTACGGTTACCTGAAGTCGTTCTATGAAGACCCGTCGCGCCCATGGGGTGTGAACAACAAGGTCTTCCCGAACGTGGGCATGCCTAACGTGCTGGTCGGCCTGCAAGGTCGTCAGGTCGTCGGGTGCAAACAGGTTCAGATCGTCGAGGACGGCAAGAAGCAATATGATCCGCTGACCGGTACGCCGCTGACCCATGAGGCGTGCGATCAGTTGACCATCGTGCCGAAGAGTGGCGCCCTGACCGAAGAGCAGTTCGATGAGAAGGTCAAGAATCTGGTAACCTTCCTGGCTTACTCGGCTAACCCGGTTAAGCTGCAACATCAGCGCATCGGTACGTACGTATTGCTGTACCTGGCGTTCTTCTTCGTATTCGCTTATTTGCTCAAGCGCGAATACTGGAAAGATGTGCACTGATAAAGCTTCAAGCAATTGCTGTTAATCGCGCGCGCCCAAGGGCGCCTCTGAAGGTGTAACGAGCCTGGTGAACCAGGCGTTACGGGAGGCGCCCTCTGGGCGCGCTCGTTTTTCCGCTTCCGATAATTTCAACAAGCGAGGAGGATCGCCATGGGCGTGACCAATCGGTTGGCCTGTTACTCCGACCCCGCCGACCACTATTCCCACCGAGTGCGAATCGTACTGGCAGAGAAGGGTGTCAGCGCCGAGATCATTTACGTTGAGGCTGGTCGCCAGCCGCCTAAACTGATCGAAGTGAACCCTTACGGCAGCTTGCCGACGCTGGTCGACCGTGACCTGGCGTTGTGGGAGTCTACGGTGGTGATGGAATATCTGGATGAGCGTTACCCACATCCGCCGTTGTTGCCGGTCTATCCGGTGGCGCGGGCCAACAGTCGTTTGCTGATTCATCGTATTCAGCGAGACTGGTGTGGTCTGGTGGATCTGATCCTGGATTCGCGGACCAAGGAAGCAGCGCGTGCGGTGGCGCGTAAGGAGCTGCGCGAGAGCCTCACAGGCGTGTCGCCGCTGTTTGCCGACAAGCCGTTTTTCCTCAGTGAGGAACAAAGCCTGGTGGATTGCTGCCTATTGCCAATACTCTGGCGATTGCCGATTCTGGGTATAGAACTGCCGCGGCCAGCCAAGCCGCTGCTTGATTACATGGAGCGCCAGTTTGCGCGTGAGGCTTTCCAGGCGAGTCTGTCTGGTGTCGAACGCGACATGCGCTAAGGCTTAAGGAGCCGCTATGAACTCCAGTCGACCTTATCTGGTCCGTGCGCTCTACGAGTGGATTGTGGATAACGATTGCACCCCGCACATGCTGGTCAATTCCGAGTATCCCTCGGTGCAGGTGCCGCAAGGTTTTGCCAGTGATGGCCAGATCGTCCTGAACGTGTCGCCACAGGCCGTGCGTCATTTGCACATGGACAACGAGGCGGTGAGCTTCGAAGGCCGCTTTGGTGGGGTGCCGCATACCCTGTACGTGCCTATTGCATCGATCCTGGGCATTTACGCCCGTGAGAATGGCCAGGGTATGGTGTTCGATCTGGAGTCGCCCCTGGAGGACGAGGAAGAGATCGAGCCGGATGATGATATTCCGCCTCCGGACAGCGAGCCACCGCGACCAAGCGGAAGGCCGAGCTTGAAGGTGGTGAAATAAAAAAGGGCGATCCGCAAGGATCGCCCTTTTTTATTTCCGTCGGTCGATGGCGTTCCAAGGTCGCCATCCCCGCCAAACAAGGATCAGTCGATGTATTCAAACAGCTTCACGATCTTCTGCACCCCGGACACCCCTTGTACCAGGTTGGTCGCCTGGGCGGCTTCCTGCTTGGTCAGCAAGCCCAGCAGGTAGACGATGCCGTTCTCGGTGACCACCTTGATGCGCGAGCCCGGAATGTTCGGGTCGGTGAGCATCTGGGTCTTGATCTTGGAGGTCAGCCAGGTGTCGTTCTGGCGGGCAAGGAAACCGGAAGGTGGCAGCACCTGCAGTTCGTTATGCACCGTCTTCACCCGCTGAACAGCCGCAGCGGCCTGTTCGGCCTTGGCCTTGAGGTCGGCGCGCGGGGTTTGCCCGGCGAGCAGTACGACGCCGTTGAAGCTGGTGACGACAATGTGCGAGTCGTTGTCCAGGGCCGGATCGGCCTTGGCAATGTTCACGCCAACCTTGGTGTCGATCAATGAGTCGTCGATCTTGCTGCCGAAAGTGCGGGTGCCGCGGTCATCTTCGATCGGTGCTTCGCGGCTGGCATTAACCACCGAGGTGCAGCCGCTGATGCCGAGGCACAGGGTCAGGGCCAGTAGGCCGAGGCGATTAGGGGTCATTCTTCACTCCCGAACAGTTGGCTGTCGATCAAGTCGCAAAGGCAATGGATCGCCAGCAGGTGGACTTCCTGGATACGTGCGGTGACGTTGGCCGGTACGCGAATCTCGACGTCCTCGGGCAAAAGCAGTGACGCCATGCCGCCGCCATCGCGACCGGTCAATGCTACGACAATCATTTCGCGATCATGTGCGGCCTGGATCGCTTGAATTATGTTTGCCGAGTTACCACTGGTGGAAATCGCCAGCAGTACATCGCCCGGCTGGCCGAGCGCGCGGATCTGTTTGGAGAAGATTTCGTTGTAGCTGTAGTCGTTGGCGATCGAGGTGATCGTCGAGGTGTCGGTGGTCAGCGCAATGGCTGGCAGGCTCGGGCGCTCGCGCTCGAAGCGATTGAGCAGCTCGGACGAGAAATGCTGTGCGTCGCCAGCAGAGCCGCCGTTGCCGCAGGAAAGCATCTTGCCCTCATTGAGCAAGGCGTTGACCATCACCTGGCTGGCTTGCTCGATGTGCGGTGCAAGTACTTCCATCGCCTGTTGCTTGGTGTCGATACTGGCCTGAAAAAGCTGGCGAATTCGGGATTGCATGTCCATCTGTGTGACCTTAATGAGCGCGGCTGTCCGGCACGTGAATGTGCAGCCCGCAAAGCAAAGAGCAAAAGTGTTGAGTGGTAGTGTCCGGTTCGGGGCGCAGGCAATCAGCTGTCGAAGGCATTTTGCAACCAGTTCAACTGATCGAGGTGGCTGTCGATCGCAACCACGTCGAAGCGGCAAGGGGAGTTGGCCCAGCGCGACTCCCGCTGAAGAAAATACTGCGCGGCAAAAATCAGTTTTTGCCGTTTGCGCTCATCGATACTATCGAGCGCGCCACCCCATTGAGTGTTTTTTCTGTAGCGAACTTCAACGAATACTACTGTATCGCCCTCCAGCATGACCAGATCAAGCTCGCCGCGTTTACACAACCAGTTCTGCGCCAGAAGTTGCAGGCCTTGTTGCTGAAGATGCTCGAGCGCATGGCGCTCGGCATCTTTACCGCATTGCTGGCGTGACCTTTCGGGCATCAGCGTGGGGTGTTCGGCAGGCGTTGAACCTGGCCATTGACGAACTCCGCCCATGGCAGCTCGCGCACGACGCGCTGGTTCTGGGTCATGCTCAGGCTGCCCGATTGACCTTCGATGCGGCTGTCCGGCAGGGCTTTCAACTGGCCAAGGCGTGGCGCCAGGCTGTAGGCGTCCACGCCCATGGCGTACAGGCGGCCCAGGCTGCCGCCCGCTTGCGGCCACTGCGCGGTGACCTGGCGGCGCAACGGGTCATTGGCATCCAGCAGCCATGGGGTTTCGCAGAAGCGCACGCCGTTCATGTCGTTGTACTGGTTGACGTCGCCGCTGGCACTGAAGACGTGGGACGTGGCATAGACCGGAACGTCACCGGCGTACTGGAAGTTCAGGGTCGGTTTGATCTGCTGGGCCTGCTGTGGCGTGGCAGCGAGGAAGATGAACTCGATGTCCTGGCGACGCGACGGCTGGGCGGCTACCTGCGAGCCAACGGTGCTTTGCAGGCTCTTGGCGCGACCTTCGCTCTGGCGCAGCTGGAACATGTCGGCAATCTGCTGGGCCAGTTGCACTGGCTGGTCGACACGCTCGGTGGCGACGATGCTGCCGCCATTGGCTTGCCAGTCCTGGCTGAACGCCTTGAGTACGCGGTCGCCCCATTCGCCTTTCGGTACCATGATAGCGGCGCGATGCAGGCCGTCAGCGCGTGCGCGGCGGGATACTTCGCGGGCTTCGTCTTCAGCGGCCAGGCCAAACTGGAACAGCTGGGCTGGACCTTGGGCGCCTTCGCTGTAGTTCAGGGCCAGCGTGGTGATCGGCAGTTGCGGGAGGGCGCTGAGCTGTTTGACCAGCGGTTTTTCCAGTGGGCCTACCACCAGTTGCACGCCGTCAGCCTGGGCTTTGCGATAGAACTCGTCGAGCGAGGTCAGGCGCGAGCTGTCGTAGAATTCGATGGCTGGCGGTTTCTGCCCGGCTTGTTGCGCCTGGTAATGCGCGGCCATGAAGCCTTCGCGCAATGCTTTGCCGACCGACGCCAGTGGGCCGTCCTGTGGTAGCAGCAGGGCGATTTTGCTCAGGGGTTGACTGGCCAGCTCCTTGAGGTTGGTCAGTGGCAGCGGCAGTTGGCGGGCGGCCGGGTGTTTCGGGTTCTGGGCGCGCCAGTTGTCGATTGCCGCCTGCTGCTGTTCGAGGGTGCCAGCAGACTTCACGGCCAGCGCCAGGGCCATCCAACCGCCAAGGTCGTCGGTGGTGGTCGGCTGCAATTGCTCGGTCGGCAGCGAAGCGATCAGGGTCCAGATCGCCTCGTGGTTTTTGCTCGCCGCTTCACCGCTCAGCATGGGCGCGATGAAGATGCGTTCTTTTGCCGCGGCCAAGGTCTGGCCATCGGCTTCAAGGGCGCGGGCGCGGACGGTGCCGGTGCGAACCTGTTGCTCTTCCGGCATTTCGCCGAGGCGCTGGAAGCTTGGGTGACTCAAGGCGGTCAGCGCGGCTTTCGGCTGGTTGCGGGTCATGGCCAGTTCAGCCGCCAGGGTGTTGGCGAAGATCTGCTGGCCGGGCTTGAGTGTTTCAACCGGAACCTGTTGCAGGATCTGGGCGGATTGGCCGGCATTGCCCTGGCGATAGGCCAGGTCGGCTGCACTCAGTCGCAACAGCGCCGCATCTTCCGGCGTTTTGCTTTGGGCAGCCTTTTCGAGCAGTTGCTCGATGCTGGCATCCGGGGTCCGTGGAAGTTCGCCAAGGCTGGAGGAGGGCGAGCTGGCGCAAGCCGCCAGCAAGGCAGCGAGGCATAGGGCAGAGAACAGCCGCAGGCAAGCGATCATGTAGTGTTCCTGATACTCGATCAAATTAGCGTGGAATTGTACCCAAGCGCTGGCCGGGGCGCGATGTTGGTGGTGCGAAACGATCAATTTAGCTGGTGTAAATGTTGCCGTGCGGCACAAAAGCCTGCAAAAGCGTGTGCTGCTTGCTCGTATCGCGAGTGTCGCTACGCGCTACAATGCCCGTTTTATCGAACATGAGGTGTGCGCTTTGACTGCTCCAGGTGCTTTGAATTCCGCTGCTGGCTCGCTATATGTGGTGGCGACGCCCATCGGCAACCTGGACGATATCAGTGCCCGGGCGCTGAAGATTCTGCGTGAGGTGGCCTTGATTGCCGCTGAAGACACCCGCCACTCCCAGCGCCTGATGCAGCATTTCGGCATTCCCACGCCTTTGGCGGCCTGTCATGAACACAACGAGCGTGACGAAGGTAGCCGTTTTATTACCCGCCTGCTCGCGGGCGATGATGTCGCATTGATCTCCGATGCCGGCACGCCACTGATTTCCGATCCGGGCTATCACCTGGTCCGCCAGGCACGTGCAGCAGGCATCAATGTGGTGCCGGTGCCAGGGGCCTGTGCATTGATTGCGGCCCTGTCGGCGGCGGGTTTGCCTTCGGACCGTTTCATCTTCGAAGGCTTTCTGCCAGCCAAGGCGGTAGGACGACGTGCGCGTCTGGAGCTCGTGAAGGAGGAGCCGCGTACGCTGATTTTCTATGAGGCGCCGCACCGTATCCTCGAATGCCTGCAGGACATGGAGCTGGTGTTCGGCGCCGAGCGCCCGGCATTGCTGGCGCGGGAACTGACCAAGACGTTTGAAACGCTCAAGGGCTTGCCGCTGGCCGAGTTGCGCGGGTTCGTCGAGTCGGACAGTAATCAGCAGCGCGGGGAGTGCGTGGTGCTGGTGGCGGGCTGGACGGCTCCCGAGGAGGAGGGCGCTGTCAGCAGTGAGGCGATGCGTATCCTCGATCTGTTGCTCGAAGAAATGCCGCTCAAGCGTGCCGCCGCGCTGGCTGCGCAAATTACCGGCGAACGAAAGAATGTGCTGTATCAGATCGCGCTGGATAAACAGAAGGGTGAGTGAAAACCCGACGCGCAGGCGTGCACAACGGCGCTTAGCGCTTGTTCTTCGGGCGCTCTGCCGGTAACCTTCGCGGCGGAGAGTCGATCGGACAGTCGCTGCCCTCTATGAAAATTAGGGGGGGGAGGAAAGTCCGGGCTCCATAGGGCGAAGTGCCAGGTAATGCCTGGGAGGCGTGAGCCTACGGAAAGTGCCACAGAAAATAACCGCCTAAGCGCTTCGGCGCCGGTAAGGGTGAAAAGGTGCGGTAAGAGCGCACCGCACGTCTGGCAACAGTTCGTGGCTAGGTAAACCCCACTTGGAGCAAGACCAAATAGGGTCCCAAGGCGTGGCCCGCGCTGGGACCGGGTAGGTTGCTAAAGATGTCCAGTGATGGCCATCGTAGACGAATGACTGTTCAAGACAGAACCCGGCTTACAGATCGACTCTCCACCTTTTTTCTCCCCTCTGCTTAAATCATTGAGCAGGGGTTCGATGATGGCAATTTCCCTCCTTTCAGAATCGTCTTCATTATCACTTTCGTAATATCGAAAAAATCTTACTCTTAATAAATCACTTTAACTTCTGAACGCAGCCGCTTGTGCTGATTCAAGTTGTTGGGCGGTTTCATCCGCCTGATTCTGGTTGCTCCTCTCCTAATGTTCCTAAATCTCAGTTCTGTAAGGGTTTTCCTTTAATCCGCGCCTTGACGGTGTGGTGGGCGCATTCCTATAGTGTGCGCAAGTGGCGGAAAGTGGCATGAAGTGGGTTTTCTGAGCAAAAAACGCTAGAATTTGGAGAAACGCTGACGTGTTTCGCGGAGCCAACGCTATCAGTCTCGATGCAAAGGGCCGTCTCGCTATGCCGAGCCGGTACCGTGACGAGCTGGTTTCGCGCAGTTCCGGTCAGTTGATCGTCACCATTGATGCCGTTGATCCGTGTTTGTGCGTTTACCCCCTCGATGAGTGGGAAATTATTGAAACCAAACTGCGTGCACTTCCTTCGCTTCACGAAGCGAACCGCCGTCTGCAACGCTTATTGATTGGTAATGCCGTCGACCTTGAGCTCGATGGCAGTGGTCGTTTTCTGGTTCCACCGCGTCTTCGTGAATATGCCAAGTTGGATAAGCGCGCGATGCTGGTAGGCCAACTGAACAAGTTCCAATTGTGGGACGAAGATGCCTGGGATGCGGTTGCTGCCGCTGACCTGGCTGCTATTCAAGAACCGGGCGCGATGCCTGACGAACTGCGTGAATTGATCCTGTGACTATAGATAGCGGCTTTAACCACATCACCGTACTGCTTGACGAAGCCGTCGAGGCTCTCGCTGTACGTCCTGATGGCTGCTATCTGGACGGAACGTTCGGACGCGGCGGACACAGCCGGTTGATCCTCAGCCAGCTCGGTCCCGATGGTCGGTTGCTCGGGTTCGACAAAGACCCTCAAGCGATTGCCACTGGGCAGACGCTAGCGGCCGAAGACGGCCGCTTTGTCGTTGTGCAGCGCAGCTTTGCCGAGCTGGGTGCGGAAGTTGCTGCGCGCGGCATGAACGGCAAGGTCAGCGGTGTCCTGCTCGACCTGGGCGTCTCTTCGCCGCAGCTGGACGACCCTGAGCGCGGTTTCAGCTTCCTCAACGATGGTCCATTGGACATGCGCATGGACCCGTCCCGCGGGATCAGCGCTGCCGAATTCGTCAACACTGCGCCCGTGGAAGAAATTGCCCGGGTGTTCAAGGAATACGGCGAAGAGCGTTTTTCCGGGCGCATGGCCCGTGCCGTAGCCGAACGCCGCGATATCAAGCCGTTCGAGCGCACCGCCGATCTGGCTGAAGTCTTGAAAGTCGCGAACCCGGCCTGGGAGAAGGGCAAGAATCCGGCAACCCGTGCGTTCCAGGGGCTGCGCATTCACGTCAACAACGAGCTGGGCGATCTGGAAGCCGGTCTCGAAGCGGCGCTGGAGAGCCTGGAAGTGGGCGGTCGCCTGGTGGTCATCAGCTTCCATTCGCTTGAGGATCGCATCGTCAAGCTGTTCATGCGCAAGCTGGTCAAAGGTGAAGCCGACAACCTGCCACGCAACCTGCCGGTTCGGCACGTCGCCTTCGAACCGAAAATCAAAATCCATGGCAAAGCACAGACGGCCTCCGATGCCGAGCTGAAGGCCAACCCACGTTCCCGTAGTGCTGTCATGCGCGTGGCGGAGAAACTGCGGTGAGCAAGCTTTTTGCCAAGCCACTGCCCGGCGGAAGCTTTTTCATGCTGTTGTTGTACGTTGGCGTGCTCGTGTCAGCCATTGGCGTGTCCTACAGCGCCCACTGGAACCGCCAGTTGCTGAACACGCTCTACGGCGAGTTGAGCGTGCGCGACAAGGCGCAGGCCGAATGGGGTCGCCTGATTCTTGAACAAAGCACCTGGACCGCCCACAGCCGTATCGAAGTGCTGGCCACCGAACAACTGAAAATGCGCATTCCCGGCGCCGCCGAAGTGCAGATGGTGGCGCCATGATGAAACTCGAAGGCGCTCTTTTTCCATGGCGCTTCCGCCTGGTGCTGGGTTTGCTCGGCGTCATGGTGGCGGCGATCGCCTGGCGCATCATTGACCTGCAAGTGGTCGACCGTGCCTTTCTCAAAGGCCAGGGCGACGCGCGCAGTGTTCGGCATATTCCGATTCCGGCTCACCGTGGCCTGATCACCGACCGTAATGGCGAGCCCCTGGCCGTCAGCACCCCGGTCACCACCTTGTGGGCCAATGCCAAGGAAATGCAACTGGCCAAGGAAAAGTGGCCAGCACTGGCTGCTGCGCTGGGGCAGGACCCCAAGGCACTGGCCGAGCGCCTTGAAGCACAAGCCAACAAGGAATTCATTTATCTGGTGCGCGGGCTGACGCCTGAGCAGGGCCAGGCCGTACTCGACCTGAAAGTGCCGGGTGTCTACGGCATCGAAGAGTTCCGCCGTTTCTACCCGGCCGGTGAGGTCACCGCCCATATGGTCGGCTTTACCGACATCGATGACCACGGTCGAGAAGGCGTCGAACTCGCCTACGATGAATGGCTGGCCGGGGTCCCCGGCAAACGGCAAGTGATCAAGGACCGGCGCGGCCGGTTGATCAAGGATGTCCAGGTCACCAAAAACGCCAAGGCCGGAAAGCCCTTGGCGTTGTCCATTGACCTGCGCCTGCAATACCTCGCCAACCGCGAATTGCGCAACGCGATCATCGAGAACGGCGCCAAGGCCGGCAGCCTGGTGATCATGGACGTGAAGACCGGCGAAATCCTCGCCATGGTCAACCAGCCGACCTACAACCCGAACAACCGCCGCAACCTGCAACCGGCGATGATGCGTAACCGCGCGATGATCGACGTGTTCGAACCGGGTTCGACCATGAAGGCGATCTCGATGAGCGCCGCCATCGAAACCGGACGCTGGAAGCCGAGCGACACCGTCGAGGTGTACCCGGGCTCCCTGCAGATCGGCAAGTACACCATCAAGGACGTCTCCAAGAGCGAAGGTCCGGTGCTTGACCTTGCCGGTATCCTGATCAATTCCAGTAACGTCGGCATGAGCAAGATCGCCTTCGATATCGGTGGTGAGACGATTTTCCGTCTCGCCCAGAAAGTGGGTCTCGGCCAGGATACCGGCCTCGGCTTCCCGGGCGAACGCGTCGGCAACCTGCCGAACTACCGCGAATGGCGCAAGGCTGAAACCGCAACCCTGTCCTACGGCTACGGTGTTTCCGTGACGGCGATCCAGTTGGTGCACGCCTTCTCGGCCCTGGCCAACAACGGACGCCTTGCGCCCCTGACACTGATCAAAACCGACAAGGCGCCACAGACCACCCAGGTGCTGCCGGAAGCTGTTGCGAAAACCATGCAGGGCATGCTGCAGCAAGTGATCGAGGCCCCGCGCGGCGTGTTCCGCGCGCAGGTGCCGGCCTATCACGTGGGCGGCAAGTCCGGTACTGCACGTAAGACTTCGGTCGGCACCAAAGGTTATGCCGAGAACTCCTACCGCTCTCTGTTCGCCGGTTTCGGCCCGATGAGCGATCCGCGTTACGCCATCGTGGTCGTCATCGACGAGCCGACCAAGGCCGGTTACTTCGGCGGCCTGGTATCTGCACCGGTGTTCAGCCGCGTGATGTCCGGCACTCTGCGCCTGATGAACGTCACCCCGGACAACCTGCCACCTACCCAACAAGCGAACGCAGCGCCGGTCGTTCCACTGAAAGCCAATGGAGGGCGCGGCTGATGTCTCTGAGCCTGAACAAGATTTTCCCCCACGCCGGCCACGATCTGTTGATCCGTGAATTGGCACTGGACAGTCGCAACGTACGCGCGGGCGATTTGTTCCTCGCGGTGCCGGGCGGCAAATTCGATGGCCGTGCGCACATTGCCGATGCGCTTGCGCGTGGCGCCGCAGCCGTGGCGTATGAAGTGGAAGGCGCCACTGTGCTGCCGATCACTGACGTGCCGCTGATTCCGGTCAAGGGCCTGGCGGCGCAGCTGTCGGAAATCGCCGGGCGTTTTTACGGCGAGCCGAGCCATCACCTGAAACTGGTGGGCGTGACCGGTACCAACGGCAAGACCAGCGTGACCCAATTGGTGGCCCAGGCGCTGGATCTGCTCGGTCAGCACTGCGGCATTGTCGGCACCCTCGGCTGCGGCTTTTATGGCGCGCTCGAAAGCGGCCTGCACACCACGCCAAACCCTATTGCCGTGCAAGCGACCTTGGGCGACCTGAAAAAGGCCGGTGCCAAGGCGGTTGCCATGGAAGTTTCGTCCCATGGCCTGGACCAGGGCCGGGTCACCGCGCTGGCATTCGATGTGGCCGTGATGACCAATCTGTCCCGTGACCACCTGGACTACCACGGCACCATGCAGGCCTACGGCGAAGCCAAGGCCAGGCTGTTCGCCTGGAACGAACTGAAATGCCGGGTGGTCAACCTCGACGACGAGTTCGGCCGGCAACTGGCTGCCGACAAGCGTGAATCGCGGCTGATTACCTACAGCCTGCTCGACAGCAGTGCTTACCTCTATTGCCGCGAAGCGCAGTTCGACGACGAAGGCGTGCGCGCCACCTTGGTCACGCCGCAGGGTGAACACCACCTGCGCAGCACCTTGCTGGGTCGTTTCAACTTGAGCAACGTATTGGCGGCGGTGGGCGCCTTGCTCGGCCTGGATTACGCCCTCGACGAAATTCTCAAGGTACTGCCCAAACTCGAAGGCCCGGCCGGACGCATGCAGCGCCTGGGCGGTGGTACCCAGCCATTGGTTGTGGTCGATTACGCCCACACCCCGGACGCCCTGGAAAAAGTCCTGACGGCCCTGCGCCCCCACGTCAAAGGCCGGCTGCTATGCCTGTTTGGCTGTGGCGGCGATCGCGATCGCGGCAAGCGTCCGCTGATGGCCGAAGTGGTCGAGCGTCTGGCTGATGGCGTGCTGGTCACCGACGACAACCCGCGTACCGAAGACCCATCAGTGATTTTCGATGACATCCGTGCCGGTTTCACCGCTGTGGATAAAGTGACTTTCGTTGCCGGCCGTGGCCAGGCGATTGCCCAGTTGATCGCGGGTGCGTCGGCGGATGACGTGATCGTCCTGGCCGGTAAGGGTCATGAGGACTATCAGGAAATCAACGGCGAGCGCCATGCCTTTTCCGATCTGGTCGAGGCCGATCATGCCTTGACCGCGTGGGAGGTGGCCCATGCTTAAAGCCTTGAAGCTAAGCGAACTGACCGGCGCGCTGAATGCGCGCTTGATCGCTGCAGATGCGAGCTTCGACGGCGTCAGCATCGACAGTCGCGCCATCAAGCCGGGCCAGCTGTTCATTGCCCTGGTCGGTCCGCGTTTCGATGGTCATGACTACCTCAATGAAGTCGCGGCCAAAGGTGCCGTGGCGGCGTTGGTCGAGCGCGAAGTTCCCGACAGCACGCTGCCGCAATTGCTGGTCGCCGATACCCGTCATGCCTTGGGGCAACTGGGGGCGCTCAATCGCGCGGCGTTCACCCAGCCCGTCGCCGCCATCACCGGTTCCAGCGGCAAGACCACGGTCAAGGAGATGCTCGCTAGCATCCTGCGCACCCGCGGTCCGGTGCTGGCCACCCGCGGCAATCTGAACAACGACCTCGGCGCGCCGTTGACCCTGCTCGAGCTGGCACCGGAACACACCGCCGCCGTGATCGAGCTCGGCGCTTCGCGCCTGGGTGAAATCGCCTACACCGTGGGCCTCACCAAGCCCCATGTGGCCATTCTCAACAATGCCGGAACCGCCCATGTCGGCGAGTTCGGCGGGCCGGAAAAAATCGTCGAGGCCAAGGGCGAAATCATTGACGGGCTGGATGCCAATGGCGTCGCCGTGCTCAATCTCGACGACAAGGCGTTCGACATCTGGAAGACCCGCGCTGGCGAGCGCAAGGTGCTGACCTTCGCCCTGAGCAATGTCAGTGCCGATTTCTACGCCAGCGACCTGTCCACCGATGCCCGTGGTTGCCCGGCGTTCAACCTGCACAGTCCTGAAGGTGAGGAGCGCGTTCAGCTGAACCTGCTCGGCACCCATAACGTCGCCAATGCCATGGCTGCCGCGGCTGGCGCCCATGCCCTGGGGGTGTCGCTGTTCGGCATCGCCACCGGCCTCGGCGCGGTACAACCGGTCAAGGGTCGTACCGTTGCGCAACTGGCCAGCAATGGCATGCGCGTGATCGATGACACTTACAACGCGAACCCCACCTCCATGTGCGCCGCCATTGATATACTGGCCGGCTTTTCCGGTCGCACCGTTCTGGTGCTCGGGGATATCGGCGAGTTGGGCGACTGGGCGCAGCAGGGGCACCACGACGTGGGCGAATACGCCCGCGGCAAGGTTTCTGCGCTGTACGCCGTCGGGCCGATGATGGTTCACGCCGTCAATGCCTTCGGTCCACAAGGCTTTCACTTCAGCACGCAGGCTGAGCTGATCAAGGCCCTGGGGGCCGAGCAAGACACAAACACCACCATTTTGATCAAGGGCTCGCGCAGCGCCGCGATGGAAAACATCGTTGCCGCCTTGTGCGGGACCAGCCTGGAGAAACATTAATGCTGCTGCTGCTAGCGGAGTATCTGCAACAGTTCTACAAAGGCTTCGCGGTCTTCCAGTACCTGACCCTGCGCGGGATCCTCGGTGTGCTGACCGCGCTGGTCTTGTCGCTGTGCTATGGCCCGTGGATGATCCGCACCCTGCAGAACCGTCAGATCGGCCAGTCCGTTCGCAATGATGGCCCGCAATCGCACCTGTCCAAGTCCGGCACCCCGACGATGGGTGGCGCGCTGATTCTGTCGTCGATCGGCGTCAGCACCCTACTGTGGGCTGACCTGACCAACCGCTATGTCTGGGTCGTCCTGTTGGTGACCCTGTTGTTCGGCGCCATCGGCTGGGTCGACGATTACCGCAAGGTGATCGAGAAGAACTCCCGTGGCTTGCCGAGCCGCTGGAAGTACTTCTGGCAGTCGGTGTTCGGCCTCGGCGCGGCGATCTTCCTTTATATGACTGCCGCGACCCCGGTGGAAACCACCCTGATCCTGCCGATGCTCAAGGACTACAGCATCCCGCTGGGCGCGGGCTTCATCGTCCTGACGTACTTCGTGATCGTCGGTTCGAGCAACGCGGTCAACCTGACCGATGGCCTCGACGGCCTGGCGATCATGCCGACCGTGATGGTCGGTGGTGGCCTGGGGATCTTCTGCTACCTGTCGGGTAACGTGAAATTCGCCGAATACCTGCTGATCCCTTATGTACCGGGCGCGGGTGAGCTGATCGTGTTCTGCGGCGCGCTGATTGGTGCGGGCCTGGGCTTCCTCTGGTTCAACACCTACCCGGCGCAAGTCTTCATGGGTGACGTCGGCGCGCTGGCGCTGGGCGCGGCCCTGGGCACCATCGCGGTGATCGTCCGTCAGGAAATCGTCCTGTTCATCATGGGCGGCGTGTTCGTGATGGAAACACTGTCTGTCGTCATTCAGGTTGCGTCCTTTAAGCTGACCGGTCGCCGTGTGTTCCGCATGGCACCGATTCACCACCACTTTGAACTCAAGGGCTGGCCCGAGCCACGCGTGATTGTCCGCTTCTGGATCATCACCGTGATTCTCGTGCTGATCGGCCTTGCCACCCTGAAACTGAGGTAGAAACTCGTGTCCCTGATCGCGTCTGACCACTTCCGCATCGTTGTCGGCCTCGGCAAGAGCGGCATGTCCCTGGTTCGCTTCCTGGCGAACCGGGGCGTGGCCTTTGCGGTGGCCGATACGCGGGAAAACCCGCCGGAACTGGCCACGCTCAAGCGTGACTACCCGCAGGTGGAAGTGCGTTGCGGCGAACTGGACGTCGAGTTCCTGTGCCGTGCCGACGAGCTCTACGTGAGCCCCGGCCTGGCGCTGGCGACCCCGGGCCTGCAGGCTGCCGCCGCCCGTGGCGTGAAATTGTCCGGCGACATCGAGCTGTTCGCGCGTAACGCGAAGGCGCCGATCGTGGCCATCAGCGGTTCCAACGCGAAGAGCACCGTGACCACCCTGGTCGGCGAGATGGCGGCGGCGGCGGGCAAGCGTGTCGCTGTTGGCGGCAATCTCGGTACGCCGGCGCTTGACCTGCTCCGCGACGACGTCGAGCTGTACGTGATGGAGCTGTCGAGTTTCCAGCTGGAAACCACCGATCAGCTCAACGCCGAAGTGGCGACCGTGCTCAACATCAGCGAAGACCACATGGACCGCTACAGCGGCCTGCCGGCCTATCACCTGGCCAAGCACCGGATCTTCCGTGGGGCAAAACAGTTCGTGGTCAATCGCCAGGACGCCCTGAGCCGGCCACTGATGGGCGAGGGCCAGCCGTGCTGGACCTTTGGCCTGACCAAGCCGGACTTCAAGTCCTTTGGTATCCGCGAAGAAGGCGGCGAGAAGTACCTGGCCTTCGAATTCCAGAACCTCATGCCGGTACGTGAATTGAAAGTTCGCGGCGCCCATAACCAGTCCAACGCCCTGGCGGCATTGGCACTTGGTCACGCCGTCGGCTTGCCGTTCGACGCCATGCTCTCGGCCCTGCGCAGCTTCGCCGGGCTCGAGCATCGTTGCCAGTGGGTCCGCGACCTCGATGGCGTGGGGTACTACAACGACTCCAAAGCCACCAACGTCGGAGCCGCGCTGGCGGCCATCGAAGGCCTGGGTGCGGACATTGACGGCAAGATCGTGCTGATCGCCGGTGGCGACGGCAAGGGTGCCGAATTCAAGGACCTGCGTGACCCGGTGGCGGCCAACTGCCGCGCCGTGATCCTCATGGGACGTGACTCCGACAAGATCGGCCAGGCTATCGGCGATGCCGTTCCGTTGATTCGTGCAAGCTCCCTGGTCGAAGCCGTCGAGCAATGCCGTGCCGCTGCGCAACCGGGCGACGTGGTACTGCTGTCGCCGGCCTGCGCCAGTTTCGACATGTTCAAGAACTACGAAGACCGTGGTCACCAGTTCGTCCAAGCCGTGGAGGATCTGGCATGAGCCTCAAAGGCATCATCAAGCCCTATCCATCGCCGCTCATCACCGGCCGCGGTATCGACCTCGACTTCCCGATGCTCGCCGGTTGCCTGGCGTTGCTCGGCCTGGGCCTGATCATGATCGCCTCGGCCTCGACCGAAGTGGCGGCCGTGCAATCGGGCAGCGCCCTGTACTACATGATTCGCCACCTGATCTACGTGGTGCTGGGCCTGGGTGCCTGCATCGTCACCATGATGATCCCGATCGCCACCTGGCAACGCCTGGGCTGGTTGATGCTGCTGGGGGCATTCGGTTTGCTGGTGATGGTGATCATTCCGGGGATCGGCCGTGAGGTGAACGGTTCGATGCGCTGGATCGGCTTCAGTTTCTTCAACGTACAGCCTTCCGAGATCGCCAAGGTATTCGTGGTGATCTACCTCGCCGGTTATCTGGTGCGTCGCCAGAAAGAAGTGCGTGAAAGCTGGATGGGTTTCTTCAAGCCGTTCATCGTGCTGCTGCCGATGGCGGGCCTGCTCCTGATGGAGCCGGACTTCGGTGCCACCGTCGTGATGATGGGCGCCGCGGCGGCAATGCTGTTCCTTGGTGGGGTCGGACTGTTCCGGTTTTCCCTGATGGTAGTGCTGGCGGTCGGGGCGGTGGTGTTGCTGATTCAGATGCAGCCGTATCGAATGGCGCGTCTGACCAACTTTGCCGATCCATGGGCCGACCAGTTCGGTGCCGGCTACCAGTTGTCCCAGGCGTTGATTGCTTTCGGGCGCGGTGAATGGCTGGGCGTCGGCCTGGGCAACAGCGTGCAGAAACAGTTTTACCTGCCGGAAGCCCACACCGACTTCGTGTTCTCGGTCCTGGCCGAAGAGCTGGGTGCCGTGGGCTCGTTGTGCACGGTGGCCCTGTTCGTATTCGTCTGTATTCGCGGCATGTACATCGGCTTGTGGGCCGAGAAGGCCAAGCAGTTCTTCGCCGCCTATGTCGCCTACGGTTTGTCGTTCCTGTGGATCGGTCAATTCCTGATCAACATCGGTGTGAACGTCGGCCTGCTGCCGACCAAGGGCCTGACTTTACCGTTTCTAAGCTATGGCGGCAGTTCGTTGGTGATCTGCTGCGCCTGTCTCGGCTTGTTGCTGCGCATCGAGTGGGAGAGTCGAACCCACCTGGGCAGCGAAGAGATGGAGTTCCATGAGAGCGACTTCGCCGAGGAGCCGAACCATGGGCGCTAATGTATTGATCATGGCTGGCGGCACCGGGGGCCATGTGTTCCCGGCGTTGGCCTGTGCCCGAGAATTCCAGGCCCGCGGCTACACCGTGCACTGGCTGGGCACGCCGCGTGGCATCGAGAACGAGCTGGTCCCGGCCGCCGGTATCGAACTGCATCGGATCAACGCCAGCGGTTTGCGTGGCAAGGGCAAGCTGTCGCTGCTCAAGGCGCCGTTCATGTTGCTCAAATCCGTCTGGCAGGCGCGGGCGATCATTCGTCGTTTGCAGCCGGCTTGCGTGGTGGGTTTTGGCGGTTATGTGACCGGGCCTGGTGGTGTCGCAGCCAAACTGGCCGGTGTGCCGGTGATCGTTCACGAACAGAACGCCGTTGCCGGTACCGCCAATCGGTTGCTGGTGCCGTTGGCCGCCCGAGTCTGTGAAGCGTTCCCCGACACCTTTACCCTGTCGAGCAGCCGACGGACCACCGGTAACCCGGTGCGCACCGAGCTGTTCCTGGAAACACCGCGCCCGGCCCTGGCCGGTCGCAAGGCGCGTTTGCTGATCCTGGGCGGAAGCCTGGGCGCAGAACCGTTGAACAAGCTGCTGCCTGAAGCCCTGTCGCAAGTCGCCGTCGACCTGCGTCCGGACGTGTTCCATCAGGCCGGCAAAAACCACGATGAAGTGACTGCGCAGCGCTACCTCGCGGCTGGCGTCGAGGCGCAAGTGCAGCCGTTCATCAAAGACATGGCCCAAGCCTATGGCTGGGCCGACCTGGTGGTATGTCGCGCAGGTGCGCTGACCATCAGTGAACTGGCTGCCGCCGGTCTGCCCTCGATGCTGGTGCCGTTGCCCCACGCGATCGACGATCACCAGACCCGCAACGCCGATTATTTGGCCCGTGAAGGCGCTGCCTTCCTGATGCCGCAAAGAACGACCGGCGCAGCGGATCTTGCCGCGCGCCTGACAGAGGTCCTGATGCAACCACAACGACTCAACGATATGGCCACTGCGGCCCGCCGCCTGGCCAAACCCGATGCCACCCGTAACGTGGTCGATACCTGCCTGGAGGTGGCCCATGGTTGAGAATCAGAAAGCCATGCCGCAACCGGAAATGCGCCGCATCCGGCGCATCCACTTCGTCGGGATCGGCGGCGTGGGCATGTGCGGGATTGCCGAAGTGTTGCTGAACCTGGGCTATGAAGTGTCCGGTTCCGACCTGAAGGCTTCGCCTGTCACCGAGCGCCTGGAATCCTTCGGCGCACAGATTTTCATCGGCCACCGCGCCGAGAACGCTGCCGCCGCCGACGTGCTGGTGGTGTCGAGTGCCGTGAACACCTCCAACCCGGAAGTCGCCACCGCGCTGGAACGTCGTATTCCAGTGGTGCCCCGTGCAGAAATGCTGGCTGAGCTGATGCGCTACCGCCACGGCATCGCCGTTGCCGGTACCCACGGCAAAACCACCACCACCAGCCTGATCGCCTCGGTGTTCGCCGCCGGTGGCCTGGACCCGACGTTCGTCATCGGTGGCCGCCTGAATGCCGCGGGCACCAATGCCCAACTCGGCACCAGCCGCTACCTGATCGCCGAAGCCGACGAAAGCGACGCCAGTTTCCTGCACCTGCAGCCGCTGGTGGCCGTGGTCACCAACATCGACGCCGATCACATGGCGACCTACGACGGTGACTTCAACAAACTGAAGAAAACCTTCGTCGAGTTCCTCCACAACCTGCCTTTCTACGGCCTGGCCGTGGTGTGCCTGGACGATCCGGTGGTGCGTGAAATCCTGCCGCTGGTCAAGCGTCCGACCGTCACCTACGGCTTCGGCGAAGACTGCGACGTGCGCGCCATCAATGTGCGCCAGCAAGGCATGCAGACCTTCTTCACGGTACTGCGCCCTGACCGCGAGCCGCTGGATGTCTCGGTGAACATGCCGGGCAACCACAACGTGCTGAACTCGCTGGCGACCATTTGCATCGCCACCGACGAAGGCGTCAGCGATGAAGCCATCGTCCAGGGCCTGTCCGGGTTCCAGGGTGTCGGCCGACGCTTCCAGGTCTACGGCGAACTGCCGGTGGACGGCGGCAATGTGATGCTGGTCGATGATTACGGTCACCACCCGACCGAAGTCGCGGCTGTGATCAAGGCCGTACGCGGTGGCTGGCCGGAGCGCCGCCTGGTGATGGTCTACCAGCCGCACCGTTACAGCCGTACCCGCGACCTGTACGACGACTTCGTCAATGTACTGGCCGACGCCAACGTCCTGCTGCTGATGGAAGTCTACCCGGCCGGTGAAGAACCAATCCCGGGCGCCGACAGCCGCAAGCTGTGCAACAGCATCCGCCAGCGTGGCCAGCTCGATCCGATCTACATCGAGCGTGGTGTCGACCTCGCGCCGCTGGTCAAGCCGCTGTTGCGCGCTGGCGACATCCTGCTGTGCCAGGGTGCCGGCGATATCGGCGGCCTTGCACCAAAACTGTTGAAAAGTGAGTTGTTCGCCGGTGCCGTTGCCGCGCCGGAGAAGGGGAAGTTGAAATGACTGCTGCCTATGCCAACCTCGTCAGCACCCTCGCGCCGAAAGACTTCGGCCGTGTTGCCGTGCTGTTCGGCGGCAAGAGTGCCGAACGCGAAGTGTCCCTGAAGTCGGGCAATGCCGTCCTCGATGCGCTGCAAAGCGCAGGCGTGGACGCGTTCGGCCTCGACGTCGGCGATGACCTGCTGCAGCGTCTGCTGAACGAAAAGATCGACCGCGCCTTCATCATCCTCCACGGCCGTGGTGGTGAAGACGGCAGCATGCAGGGCCTGCTCGAGTGCCTGGGGATTCCCTACACCGGCAGCGGCATCCTCGCCTCGGCGCTGGCCATGGACAAGCTGCGCACCAAGCAGGTCTGGCACAGCCTGGGCATTCCGACGCCACGTCACGCGGTGCTCAGCAGCGAAGCCGATTGTATTTCGGCGGCGACGGAACTGGGCTTCCCTTTGATCGTCAAACCGGCCCATGAAGGTTCAAGTATCGGGATGGCCAAAGTGAGTTCCGCGTCTGAATTGATCGACGCCTGGAAAGCGGCCAGTACCTACGATTCGCAAGTGTTGGTCGAGCAATGGATTCAAGGTCCGGAGTTCACCATCGCCACCCTGCGTGACCAGGTGTTGCCTCCAATCGCCCTGGGCACGACGCACAGTTTCTACGACTACGACGCCAAGTACATCGCCAACGATACCCAGTACCGCATTCCGTGCGGCCTGGACAGCGCCAAGGAAAAGGAACTCATGGACCTCACGGCGAAAGCCTGTGAAGCGCTGGGTATCGCCGGTTGGGGCAGGGCGGATGTGATGCAGGACGCCGAGGGGCAATTCTGGTTCCTGGAAGTCAACACGGCACCGGGCATGACCGATCACAGCCTGGTGCCGATGGCGGCCCGTGCTGCCGGCCTGGATTTCCAGCAACTGGTTCTGGCCATTCTGGCCGACAGCGTTTCAGCTGCCGGCAACGAAGAGCCGCGAGGTTAAGACCATGCAAGGCGCACAGTTGAGACATCAGCCACCCGCACCCGGCCGCAAGCCGGTGCCGCGGGGTGCCAGCCGAATGGTGGCCAAAGAGCCGATGTCCGCGCGCCTGCCGAAAGCCAACTTCGGTTTTCTCAAAGCCCTGTTCTGGCCGGTGCTGCTGGTCGCGTTGGGGTTCGGTACTTACGAAGGCGCGCAGCGTTTGTTGCCTTACGCCGACCGGCCGATCACCAAGATCGCGGTGCAGGGTGACCTGAGCTACATCAGCCAGCAGGCGGTGCAGCAGCGAATCGCCCCGTACGTGGCGTCGAGCTTCTTCACCATCGACCTGGCGAGCATGCGCACCGAGCTTGAAACCATGCCATGGATTGCCCACGCCGAAGTGCGCAGGGTGTGGCCGGACCAGGTGGTAATTCGCCTGGAAGAACAACTGCCGGTGGCCCGTTGGGGTGACGAATCGCTGCTGAACAACCAGGGGCAGGCGTTTACCCCACGCGAGCTGGCCAATTACGAACACTTGCCGCAGTTGTTCGGTCCGCAGCGGGCCCAGCAGCAAGTGATGCAGCAATACCAGGTACTGAGCCAGTTGCTCAGGCCATTGGGCTTCTCGATTGCGCGCCTGGAGTTGCGCGAACGAGGCAGCTGGTTCCTGACGACCGGCCCTGGCAGTGCCGGGCCCGGGATCGAACTGCTGCTGGGACGCGGCAACCTGGTGGAAAAGATGCGCCGTTTCATTGCCATCTATGACAAGACGCTAAAAGAACAGATTACGAACATTGCGCGCATCGATCTGCGCTATGCCAACGGCCTCGCTGTTGGCTGGCGGGAACCAGTAGCGCCGACGACAGCCCAACCCGCTGTCGCAAAGAATTAAGAAGAGGCAGGACCCATGGCAAACGTGCAAAGCGGCAAAATGATCGTCGGTCTCGATATCGGCACCTCCAAGGTGGTGGCGCTGGTCGGCGAGGTCGCGGACGACGGCACGCTGGAAATCGTCGGGATCGGCACCCATCCGTCCCGTGGCCTGAAGAAGGGCGTGGTGGTGAACATCGAGTCCACCGTGCAGTCGATCCAGCGCGCCATCGAAGAAGCGCAGCTGATGGCTGGCTGCCGCATCCACTCGGCGTTTGTCGGCGTGGCCGGCAACCATATCCGCAGCCTGAACTCCCACGGCATCGTGGCGATTCGTGATCGCGAAGTCAGCTCCGCCGACCTTGAACGCGTACTCGACGCCGCCCAGGCCGTGGCGATCCCGGCTGACCAGCGCGTGCTGCACACCCTGCCGCAGGACTACGTGATCGATAACCAGGAAGGCGTCCGCGAGCCACTGGGCATGTCCGGCGTGCGCCTGGAGGCCAAGGTCCACGTGGTCACGTGCGCCGTCAACGCCGCACAGAACATTGAAAAATGCGTGCGTCGCTGCGGCCTGGAAATCGACGACATCATCCTTGAGCAACTGGCGTCCGCGTACTCGGTGCTGACCGACGACGAGAAAGAACTGGGCGTGTGCCTGGTGGACATTGGTGGCGGCACCACCGATATCGCGATCTTCACTGAAGGCGCAATCCGCCACACCGCGGTGATCCCGATCGCGGGTGACCAGGTGACCAACGACATCGCCATGGCGTTGCGTACCCCGACCCAGTACGCCGAAGAAATCAAGATTCGCTACGCCTGTGCCCTGGCCAAACTGGCAGGCGCCGGTGAAACCATCAAGGTCCCAAGCGTTGGCGATCGTCCACCACGCGAGCTGTCGCGCCAGGCCCTGGCCGAAGTGGTCGAGCCACGTTACGACGAGCTGTTCACGCTGATCCAGGCCGAGCTGCGTCGCAGCGGCTACGAAGACCTGATCCCGGCCGGCATCGTGCTGACCGGCGGTACGGCGAAGATGGAAGGTGCTACCGAGCTGGCTGAGGAAATCTTCCACATGCCGGTTCGCCTGGGCGTGCCTCACGGCGTGAAAGGCCTGGATGACGTGGTGCGCAACCCGATTTATTCCACCGGCGTTGGCCTGTTGATGTACGGCCTGCAGAAGCAATCCGACGGCATCTCGTTCTCGGGTATCGGCAGCCGCGACAGCTACAGCAACGAAGAACCCAAAGGCGCCTTGCTCGATCGCATCAAGAGCTGGGTCCAGGGCAATTTCTAAGATTTACCGCAACACCGCGACACCGTTGTAGATACAGGCAGTAGGCGAAAAAACTAGAGAACGTAAAGGAGAGGGAAAATGTTCGAACTCGTAGACAACATCCCCGCAAGCCCGGTTATTAAAGTTATCGGTGTAGGCGGTGGCGGCGGCAACGCCGTGAATCACATGGTCAAGAGCAACATTGAAGGCGTCGAATTCATCTGCGCCAACACTGATGCCCAGGCGCTCAAGAGCATTGGCGCGCGGACCATCCTGCAACTGGGTACCGGCGTGACCAAAGGTCTGGGCGCTGGTGCCAACCCTGAAGTAGGTCGTCAGGCCGCTCTCGAAGATCGTGAGCGCATTGCCGAAGTCCTGCAGGGCACCAACATGGTGTTCATCACCACTGGCATGGGCGGCGGTACCGGTACCGGTGCTGCGCCGATCATTGCCGAAGTGGCCAAGGAAATGGGGATTCTCACCGTTGCGGTGGTGACTCGTCCGTTCCCGTTCGAAGGCCGCAAGCGCATGCAGATCGCCGATGAAGGCATTCGCCTGCTGTCGGAAAGCGTCGACTCGTTGATCACCATTCCCAACGAGAAACTGCTGACCATCCTCGGTAAGGACGCCAGCCTGCTGTCGGCTTTCGCCAAGGCTGACGATGTACTGGCCGGTGCCGTTCGTGGTATCTCCGACATCATCAAGCGTCCGGGCATGATCAACGTCGACTTTGCCGACGTACGTACCGTGATGAGCGAAATGGGCATGGCGATGATGGGCACTGGCTGCGCCAGCGGTCCGAACCGTGCACGCGAGGCCACCGAAGCGGCCATTCGCAACCCGTTGCTCGAAGACGTGAACCTGCAAGGTGCACGCGGCATCCTGGTGAACATCACCGCCGGTCCTGACCTGTCCCTGGGTGAGTACTCCGACGTGGGTAGCATCATCGAGGCCTTCGCTTCCGAGCACGCCATGGTCAAGGTCGGTACCGTTATCGATCCGGACATGCGCGACGAGCTGCACGTAACTGTCGTTGCTACCGGTCTGGGCGCTAAAATCGAGAAGCCGGTGAAGATCATCGACAATACCGTGCACACGTCGATGGCTTCCCAGCCGCAACAACAAGCCCCTGTTCGTCAGGAAGCGCCAGCGGTGAACTACCGTGACCTGGACCGTCCGACCGTCATGCGCAACCAGGCCCAGGCCGGTGCTGCCACTGCCGCGAAGATGAATCCGCAAGATGACCTGGACTACCTGGACATCCCGGCCTTCCTGCGTCGTCAGGCCGATTGATGAAATGTATCAGGGCTATGAAGTTGATTGGTGTTCAGCAAAGGCGTGGTCTGCTATCATCGCCAGCCTTTGTTGATACCAGTTCGCAATTTGCGCTGAAGCGGCCCAAGCCATGATTAAACAACGCACACTGAAAAATATTATCCGTGCCACAGGTGTAGGTCTGCACTCCGGGGAGAAGGTATACCTGACCCTCAAGCCTGCGCCGATCGACACCGGCATTGTGTTTTGTCGTGCCGACCTCGATCCTGTGGTGCAGATCCCTGCACGCGCGGAAAACGTTGGCGAAACCACCATGTCGACCACGCTGGTCAACGGTGACGTCAAAGTGGACACGGTGGAGCACTTGCTCTCGGCCATGGCTGGCCTGGGCATCGATAACGCCTACGTCGAGCTCTCCGCGTCCGAAGTGCCAATCATGGATGGTAGCGCTGGACCTTTCGTATTCCTGATTCAGTCGGCTGGCCTGGAAGAACAGGACGCCGCGAAGAAGTTCATCCGCATCCTGCGGGAAGTGACTGTGGAAGACGGCGACAAGCGCGCCACTTTCGTCCCTTTCGAAGGTTTCAAGGTGAGCTTCGAGATCGACTTCGATCACCCGGTTTTCCGTGACCGCACACAAAGTGCAAGCGTGGATTTTTCCAGCACTTCGTTCGTAAAAGAAGTGAGCCGCGCCCGTACCTTTGGTTTCATGAGTGACATCGAGTACCTGCGCAAGCACAACCTCGCACTCGGCGGCAGCGTTGAAAACGCCATTGTGGTCGACGCCGATGGTGTACTGAACGAAGACGGCCTTCGCTACGAAGACGAATTCGTGAAGCACAAGATCCTCGATGCAATTGGTGACCTCTACCTGCTGGGCAACAGCCTGATTGGTGAGTTCAAGGGCTTCAAGTCCGGCCACGCACTGAACAACCAGCTGCTGCGCAAGTTGATTGAGCAGACAGATGCCTGGGAAGTCGTGACGTTCGAAGATGCCAGCACCGCACCGATCTCTTACATGCGTCCTGTCGCGGCCGTGTAAGTAAAAAACCTCTCTAGTTTTTTAAGGGCTGCCTTCGGGTGGCCTTTTTTTATGTGTGCGGATTTTGCTTGGTGGTCGCTAGAGCGCCACCACCCGATTACGTCCCGTCTCCTTGGCTTGATACAGCGCCTTGTCCGCGGCAAACATCAGCACCTCCAGGTTGATGTCGGAGCTGGCGTTCCAGGTACTGATACCAATGCTCACGGTAATCGGCGAGTCGGTGCCGTCAATCGGCGGTAGCTGTTCGACGGCCTCTCGAATGTGCTCGGCGATCAGTTGTGCGCCCGCCATGTCGGTTTCCGCCAGGACCACCGAGAACTCTTCGCCACCGTAGCGCGCAACCAGGTCGGCCGGCCGCCGTACGTGGGTGCGTAACACCTGGGCAACCGCGCGCAAGGCCTCATCACCGGCTTGATGGCCATGGCGGTCGTTGAAGGCCTTGAAGTGATCGGCATCGATCATCAGTAACGACAATGGCTTGCCGGAACGCTGGGCGCGAAACCATTCATGACGCAACGTCTGGTCCAGCGTCCGGCGGTTGGCCAGTCCGGTCAGTGCGTCGGTGGCGGCCAGTTGTGCCAGCTCCAGTTCGGCATCGTGACGCAGGCGCAGTTCGCGGCAGAGCAGCCAGGTCAGCCACAGCAGGCACGCACACAGGGCGATCGTTGCCAGGCTGACCACCAACGCTGTGCGTTGCCATGAAGAAAACACTTCTTCACCCGACAAGGCCACGATGACAATCAGCGGCAAGTTGCCAACCTGGGAAAAGGTGTAGAGCCGCTGGTCCTGATAACGATTCGAAACGCTGCTGAAACTGCCGTCGCCTTCGTTGACGATACGCTGGAAGTTGGGGAGCTGGCTGAAGTCCGTACCGGTCAGGTCTTCGCTCAGGCGAGGGACCTGGGCCAGCAGGATTCCATCCTTGTTGATCAGGCTGATCGAACTGCCGGGACCGATGTTCAGGCTGTTGAACAGCTGTTCGAAGTAGCTCAGGCGCATCGCCGCCTCGGCGACCCCTAGAAACTCGCCTTGTGCGCCACTGATCCGGCGACTGAAGCTGATGCGCCATTCGTTGTTAGCCATTCGGGAGCGAAAAGGCCGACTGATGAACATGCCCGGGTCGCTGTTGTTCACGTGGGACAGGAAGTACTCGCGGTCGGCAAAGTTGCCTGTCCTGGGTTCTCGCGAAGCCGAGTCGGCGAGCACGTTGCCCTGTTGGTCGAGCAACAGGATGTCACCCTTGTAGGGGGCGGCGGTGGCACGATCGAACAAGGCCAGATGACGTATCTGCGGGGAAACCTGCATGAGGTCATCACGGCGGGAGGCCGCGATCAGGCCAAGCAACGACACGTCGTAGAGTTCGACGTTACGCAGGACATCGGCTTCGATCAATTGCACGATATTGGAGGCGGAGCGGCTGGCTGACAGTTCGGCATTGACGCGTTCACGCACCAGCAGAAACGCCACGATACTCAGGATGGCAATCACCAGTAATACGCTGCCGAGAATCACCAGCCGCTCGGATCGCTCGGATCGCGTTGATTGGTGAGATGTGGTGCGCTCGCTCATTATTCTGGCTTCTGTCGTCTAGGCGTCGGAGACATTCTTTTGCAAGAATCGGGCAGCGTCCCGGACACCCGTTGTATCCGCAGCATTCCCAACAGACTGCGGATAAAAAAGGCCAGCAAAACGTGCCGGCCTTTTGTTTATTGAAGCTTAGAAGACATTGAGCGGGTAGTCGAAAATCACTCGGTACTCGTCGGTGTCCTGATCAAGTACTCCATAACCGTTGCCGCCCCGGTTGGTAGCCCATTGCAGGCGCACTGCCAGGTCCCTGGCCTGGCCGTCCTGGACCACGTACTTGAGCTCGATGTCGCGTTCCCAGTGCCGGGCGTTTATGCCCTCAGCGCTGTACCACGCGCTATACCCGGGGCTATCTGGGTCGACCTTGGTCAGATCCAGTTTGCCCCTGGACCAGGACAGCGCCGAAGTCAGTCCCGGCAGGCCAAGGCCGACAAAGTCATAGGCGTACTTGAGTTTCCAGGACCGCTCGTTCGGACCGTTGAAGTCCGAGTATTGCTGGGAGTTGTCGAGGAAGACGCTGTCGCCCTGGCTGATGTAGTCGAACGGGGTGTTGCCGTTGACCCGCTGGTAAGCGGTGGTGATGCTGTGATTACCGACGCCGACAGTGAAATGCAGGCTGAAGGTGTTGTTGTCGATGTGGCCGAGCAGCGCATCACCGGTGTCCTGCGTGTGATAGAAGTGCAGGCCCGGGTTGAGGCTGACCACCTCGTTGAGCGCATAGGTGTAGTCGAGGTCGTAGTAGTACTGGTTCCAGATGTCCTTGAGCTCGGCGGCATACAGGCTGCTGGTCAAGCCTGGCACACCGCTCCAGGCCACGCCGGCCCAATTGAGATGCTGGCTTTCTTCACCCTCGGCCAGACTGCCGTAGGACGTACCGATGCGAACATGACCGCTCTGGTTGTACGGTTTGGTGAAGCTCGCTTGACCCCCTTCGATCAGCCAGCCGTCGAAGCTGTGGTTGGTCAGGCTGACGCCGCGAAAGGTCTGGGGCAGCATGCGGGTTTCACCGCCGGCAATCACCGGGTTGGCGAGAAACAGGTCGCCGGCCTTCAATTCGCTATTGAAGGCTCGCATCTTCAGGGTGGCACCTGCGGTGGAGAACGAGCCCGGTGCTTTGCCGCTGCCGTCGCTGGCCGGCAGGATGCTCGAATTGTCCGTGCCGCCGCCTCCGTCGAGCTTGAGCCCGAGCATGGCATGGGCATCGATGCCGAAGCCGACCGAGCCTTCGGTGAAGCCCGACTCGAAGATGCCCAGAAAACCCTGACCCCATTCAATGTTGTCGTCTGCCTGCTGCAGGCGATTGCGGTTCATGTAGTAGTTGCGTGCGTTGATGGTGAGGCTGGCGTCTTCGGTGAAACCTTGGGCAGCATCGGCAGCGTGAGTATTGCAGGCCATCGTTGCAGCGATTGCAACGAACAGCGCAGGGGGACTGATTGGGAAACGCACGTGGGGTAAAGCTCCTGGGTCAGCGGGGAACATCACTGTTCTTGCAGTCGCAAAGATTTCGGGTTGGCGAGGAGGGCGCAGCGGGTTGTAAAACCACAACGAAAAAAAGCCGCTGATGGCAGCGGCTTTGAAGACAACTTTTCATTGGGAAGAGCCGATGAAAAGTGTCGAGGGAAACAGGAGTGATGCGCGCAAAATCAGCTGTCTTTTTCAGCCTGTTTGGCTTGAGTGCTCGACGCTTGCGGGGCTTGGGTGGCCTCCTGGGCTTTGGCGGTCATCTCGATCTGGTGCTCTTCGTAGGCGGCGGCTCGGGCGGAATTCTGCGCGACGAAGGCGTGCGACTCTTCGGCCATGGCGAACGGAGACAGGAACAGAGAAGACAGAACGAAAGCGCTGGCAATACCCATACTGTTGGACATCTTTTAAACCTTCTTGCTTGGCAAGTGCTGTTTGGTGCGGGCAAAGATAAGGCGCTTGGGCGAAAGGAAAAAGAGCGGATTCATGAAAGGACTGTTACGCAAAGAGCAAAGATCGCTCGCGGCCAAACCCGATCTACGGTGGGGCCTGCCGGCGATAGCGGCCTACCGGCTGGCCTGATGCCGGGGCGAAGGTAGCGGTCTTTTGCGGCCTCAGACCGGCAAATGCATACCAAAGGTATTCATCCCATGGTCACTGCGCACGAACACATCCCCGCCATGCATCAGGGCAATCGCCTTGACGATGGCCAGCCCCAGCCCGTGATTGTTGCCACTGTTGCTGCGCGAGGCATCGACCCGGTAGAAGCGCTCGAACAGGCGCGGCAGATGTTCGTTGGAAATCGGTATGCCCGGGTTGGCCACGCCGATGCTGACCTGGTGCTCGCCGGCTTCGATGCGCACCTCGATGACTTGTCCGGGGCCGGTGTGCTGCACGGCGTTGTTCAGCAGGTTGATCAAGGCCCGGCGCAGGTGGGCGATTTCGATTCGCACCATGGCATCGCCGCTGACCTGGACCCGTACCTGCGCATCCTCGAGAATGAAATCCAGGTATTCCAGGGTCGTGGCCACTTCCTCGGCCAGCGAGGTGGACGTCAGTTTGGTCGCCTTGCTGCCTTGGTCGGCGCTGGCAAGGAACAGCATGTCATTGATGATGGAGCGCAGTCGCTCGAGCTCTTCAAGGTTCGATTGCAGCACCTCGAAATAATGCTCTGCCGAGCGCCCGCGAGTCAGGGCAACCTGGGTCTGGCCGATCAGGTTGGTCAGTGGCGAGCGCAGTTCATGGGCGACATCGGCGTTGAACGATTCCAGTCGCGAGTAGGCCTGTTCGACCCGCTCCAGCGTCGAGTTGAACGAGTCGACGAACTGGTTCAGTTCCGGGGGCAGCGACGATAGCCGCAAGCGGCCAGAACGCAACGGCGGGGCCAGGCGCTGGGCTTCCTGAGACAGCTTGATCAGTGGCTTGAGCCCGATTCGCGCCACCCAGTAACCCAGCGCCGAGGCCATCAGTACGCCGATAACTGCCAGGCTGACCAGGGCGATCAGCAACTGGTGCTGGGTATGGAAAAACGTCTCGGTGTCGATGCCGATCATGAAGCGCAGGGGCGGGCGCTGATCCTTGGCCGGGAATTCGCTGACCAGCACTTTCAGCGGGTAGGGGTGATCTGCCAGTTGCATGTCGCGCATGCCCAGCGGCCCTTTGGCAAACGCACGGATGCTCGGTGTCGGTTTGCCGTATTCGTAGTTCGGATCGCCGCTGATGATCCAGAAACTGATGCGCTTGTCTTCTTCGCCGAGCAGCTTGAGCTTGTTGTTGATCTTCACCCAGTGCTCAGGCGTGCCGTAGCGGCCGACGGTGGATTCGAGCACGCTGTAGCGCGCGTCCAGTTCGGCTTCGGGCAACAATCCCAGGCCTTTGTCGACCTGTTGGTAGAGCGCCCAACCGATCAACAAGAACACCAGAAGCGCTACCAGCGTGAACATCCCGCTCAGGCGCAGAGCAATTGAATTACTGGACACCACGGCTCTCCAGCACATAACCCATGCCGCGGATGGTGTGCAGCAATTTCTCTTCGAATGGCCCGTCGAGCTTGGCCCGCAGGCGTTTGATCGCGACCTCGACGACGTTGGCGTCGCTGTCGAAATTGATGTCCCAGACCATCTCGGCAATGGCGGTTTTCGAGAGGATTTCACCTTGGCGCCGGGCCAGCACGCTCAGCAGCGAGAACTCCTTGGCCGTCAGGTCCAGCCGTGTGCCACCGCGGGTCGCCTTGCGGCTGATCAGATCTATCCACAGGTCGGCGATGCTCACCTGCACCGGTTCGTGGCCACCGCTGCGCCGGGTCAGTGCCTGCAGGCGTGCCACCAGCTCAAGGAAGGAAAACGGTTTACCCAGGTAATCGTCAGCGCCGTCGCGCAGGCCCTTGATGCGGTCTTCCACACGTTCGCGGGCGGTGAGCATGATCACCGGGGTCTGCTTGCGCGCACGCAAGGCGCGCAATACGCCGAAGCCGTCCAGGCCCGGCAACATCACGTCGAGGACGATCACCGCGTAGTCGCTCTCCAGCGCCAGGTGCAGGCCTTCGACCCCATCCCGCGCCAGGTCAACGGTGTAACCCTGTTCCGTCAGGCCGCGGTGCAGATAATCCGCGGTTTTTTCCTCGTCTTCGATAATCAGGACGCGCATGACCCCGCCTCAGTCTGTGGTCGCCAGCTTTGCCACTGGCGAAGGTTTGGGCCTATGAAATAAACGCTCCAGCCACAAGTATATGACCGGCGTGGTGAACAGCGTCAGTGCCTGGCTCACCAGCAAGCCACCGACCACGGCGATGCCCAGGGGTTGGCGCAGTTCGGCGCCGGTGCCGTAGCCGAGCATCAACGGCAGGGCGCCGAGCAAGGCGGCGAGGGTGGTCATGATGATCGGCCGGAACCGCGTGATGCACGCCTGGAAGATCGCTTCTTCCGGTGACAAGCCGCCCTTGCGCTGCGCTTCCAGGGCGAAGTCGATCATCAGGATGCCGTTTTTCTTGACGATACCGATCAGCAGCACCAGCCCGATCAGTGCCATGATCGAAAAGTCCTGGCCGCAGATCCACAGCATGATCACCGCACCCAGCCCGGCCGAGGGCAGCGTCGAGATGATCGTCAGCGGGTGGACGAAGCTCTCGTAGAGCACGCCGAGAATGATGTACACCGCCAACAGCGCCGCGAGGATCAACCATGGCTGGCTGGCCAGCGAACTCTGGAACGCCTGGGCCGCACCCTGGAAGTTACCGTTGATGGCCGCGGGCATGCCGATGTCGACCTTGGCCTGGTTGAGCATGATCACCGCATCGCCGAGCGCCACGCCGGGTGCCAGGTTGAACGACAGGTTGGCGGCCGGGAACATGCCGTCATGGGCGATGGACAGCGGCCCCACCGTGGGCGCATCGAATTTCGCCAGGGCCGACAGCGGCACCATTTCCCCGCTCAGGGGCGAGCGCAGGTAGAAATAATTGAGGCTTTCGGCCTTGCCGCGTTGCCGGGTGTCCAGCTCCAGGATCACGTTGTACTGGTTGATCTGGGTCTGGAATTCGTTGATCTGGCGCTGGCCGAAAGCGTCGTACAGCGCTTCATCCACATCGCTGGCGGTCAGGCCAAAGCGTGCGGCGGCACTGCGGTCAATGGTGATATGGGTGATGCTGCCGCCCAGTTGCAGGTCGTTGGAAATGTCGCGGAAGGCCGGGTTGCCGCGCAGTTTTTCCGTCAGGCGCTGGGTCCAGGTGCTCAGCACCGCCCCGTCGTTGCTCTTGAGCACGTATTGGTACTGGGCCCGGCTCGGGCCGGAGCTGAGGTTGATGTCTTGCCCGGCGCGCAGGTACAGGACGATGCCCGGCACCTTCATCAATTGGGGGCGGATACGGTCGATGAACTCGCTGGCTGAAACATCGCGGTCGCCGCGTTTTTTCAGGGCGATCCAGAAGCGGCCGTTGGCGATGGTCTGGTTGCTGCCCGACACGCCCACCGAGTGAGAGAACGCTTGAACCGCAGGATCAGCGGCGACGATTTCGGCCATCGCCAGGTGTTTTTTTACCATGTCGCCGTAGGAAATATCGGCCGCCGCTTCGGTGGTACCGAGGACGAAGCCAGTATCCTGGACCGGGAAGAAGCCTTTAGGGATAAAGATGTAGCCGGCCACCGCCAACCCCAGCGACAAACCGAACACGCCGATCATCAATGTCTGGTGGGCGAGGGCACGGCGCAGGCCTTTTTCGTACCACGCCAGCAGGCGCTCGCCGAAGCCGGGTTTACCCTGGGCGTGATGCTCAGGCGCGCGCATGAACAGCGCTGCCAGGGTGGGCGCCAACGTCAGGGAAACCACCACCGAAATCATGATGGTGGAGGTGGCGGTCAGGGCAAATTCCTTGAACAGCCGGCCAACCACGCCGCCCATGAACAGCAGTGGAATGAACGCCGCCACCAGCGAGAAACTGATCGAGACCACGGTAAATCCGATCTCGCCGGCGCCCTTGATCGCCGCCTCGCGCATGCCGTCACCGGCCTCGAGATGTCGGTGGATGTTCTCCACCACCACGATCGCATCGTCGACCACAAACCCCACGGCCACCACGATCGCCACCAGCGTCAGGTTGTTCAGGCTGAAGCCCATCACGTACATCAGCGCAAAGCTGGCAATCAGCGACACACCGAGTACTGCCGAGACGATCAATGTGGCCGACAGTTGGCGCAGGAACAGCGCCATCACCGCCACCACCAGCATCACGGCGATCATCAGTGTGATTTCAACCTCGTGCAGCGACGCGCGGATGGTCTGGGTGCGGTCGATCAGCACCTTGACCTGCACCGAGGCTGGCAACATCGCTTGCAGCGCCGGCAGCGCGGCCTGAATGCGATCCACGGTCTCGACGATGTTGGCGCCTGGCTGACGGAAAATCACCAGGTTTACGCCCGGTTGCGAACCCGCCCAGGCCTGGACGTAAGCATCTTGCGAACCGTTGACGACTTTCGCGACATCCTTGAGGTGAACCGGTGCACCGTCCTTGTAGGAAACGATCAACTGACTGTATTCGTCGGGGTGGAACAGTTGATCATTGGTCGAAAGCGTTGAAATGCTCGATTCGCCGTACAGCGCGCCTTTGGCCAGGTTGAGGCTGGTCTGCTGGATCGCCAGGCGAATGTCCGCCAGGGTCAGGCCGATGGCGGCGAGCTTATCGGCGGACACCTGGACACGGATCGCTGGACGTTGCTGGCCAGTGATGGACACCTGGCCGACACCGTCGACCTGACTGAGTTGACGGGACAGCAGGGTTTCCGTCAGGTCGCTGAGTTCAGGGCCTGGCATCAGCGACGAGTTGACGCTGAGGATCAGCACCGGACTGTCGGCCGGATTGACCTTGCGCCACGTTGGCAGGTTCGGCATGTCCTTGGGCAATTTGCCTGCCGCGGTGTTGATAGCGGCCTGGACTTCCTGGGCTGCAGTATCGATGCTTTTGTCGAGGGTGAATTGCAGGGTCAGGTTGGTCGAGCCCAGGGCGCTGCTCGAGGTCATCTGGGTTACACCGGGAATGGCGCTGAATTGCACTTCAAGGGGCGTGGCCACCGATGACGCCATGGTTTCCGGGCTGGCACCGGGCAGTTGGGCTGCCACCTGGATCGTCGGAAACTCTGCTTCCGGCAGCGGCGCGATGGGCAGGCGCGGAAACGCGATGGCCCCCAGCAGCACCAGGGCGAACGTCAGCAGAATCGTGGCCACCGGGTGGTCGATGCACCAGGCGGAGATCGAACCGTGGCCTTTCATGGCGCCGTCTCCGATTGCACGACCTGCGGCGGTTCGGTCAGCACTTGTACGGTGGCACCGGGCTTGAGTCGCGACTGACCGTCGCTGACCAGCACGTCACCCGCTTTCACCCCCTTGATGATGCTCTGGCCGCTGCCCTGGTAAACCATCTGCACTGGCACGGTTTCAACCTTGTCGCCGTTTACCCGATAGACGAAGTGTTGGTCGAGGCCACGTTGTACGACGGTGGGAGGTACCACCAATGCATCTTTATCCAGCGCAGTCTGGATTTTTACCGTCACCAACAGGCCTGGCCAGAGTTTTTGCCCGGCGTTGTTGAATTCGGCCTTGGCGCGGATGGTGCCAGTGTTGGCGTTGATCTGGTTGTCGATCAGGGTCAAGTGGCCTTCGCCCAGCAGGTTCCCGGTTTCGCCGTCGGTGTCGGCTCCGATGTAGGCCTTGACCTGGGCGCGTTGTGGATCGCTGATCAGGCCTTGCAGGGTCGGCAGCATCTGCTGCGGCAGGGAGAACTCCACGGCGATCGGGTCGATCTGGGTCACCGTGAACAGTCCCTGGGTGTCAGTCATGCGCAGGAAGTTTCCTTCATCCACTGTACGAATTCCGACGCGGCCACTGACCGGGGAGCGAATTTGCGTGTACGACAACTGCACCTGGGCCGCGTCGATCGAAGCCTGGTTGCCCTGGGCGGTGGCCTTGAGCTGGTTGACCAACGCCTGTTGCTGGTCGTAGGTCTGTTTGGAAACACCGTCGTCGACGCTCAACAGCTTGTAGCGCTTGAGGTTGACCTGGGCCACTTGCAGTTGCGCCTGACTTTCGCCCAGTTGCGCCCTGGCCTGGTCCAGGCTGGCGCGGATCGACCGGTCGTCGATGGTCGCCAGCAGGTCGCCTTTGCTTACCAGTTGGCCTTCCTTGACCAGTACCCTGGTGAGGATCCCGTCGATCTGCGGGCGGACCACCACACTGTGCAGCGACAACACCGAGCCTATGCCGGTGACGTAGCGGGGCACGTCTTTTTCGACCACGTTGACCACGCGCACCGGGATGGCGGTCGGTGCGGCGACTTTAACCGTGGATGGTTTCATCAGGTACCCCGCGCCCAGCGCCACCAGCACGATCAGAAAGGCTGCTAGAAGAACGGTTTTTTTCTGGGTTCGCATGCGAGAGGGGCGCCGGGTCGGGAAATGGAAGTGTTCGCAGCTTTGTCTTTCTACGTTATAGCCCCATGACCCGGTCAGGAAAGTGACTGTTAACTGACAGCGGTGTCAGTTTGCTCGTATGGAGTCCCACTCGGTCACATAGGCCGTTTTGCTTTTCTTGTTGTAGAGGCACAGTTCGGTACCTTGCTGGCCTTTCATGTGCTTTTGCGGGTACTGGCCTTGCAGCAGCAGGGCGGTGTAGCCGACCCGGTCATCGAACTGTGCGGCGTTGCCGACGGGTTTGGCGTTCGCCAGACCGCTGGCCTTGGTGCAACTGGCGAGCACGGCCTTGTCGAAGGCGGCCCAGGCCTCGGGACTGGAGGCGTGGGCCTGGGTGGCGAGGGCTGTGAGGCAGGCGAAGGTCAGGGTGACAGCTTTCATGGTTCAGGGATCCTTGGGCGGGGTTAGCCAAGGTGTGAGTATGCCTGAAGGCTTGGAGGGGCGAACGCGGGGCTCGGCGAGGGACGGGTCAGACCGGAACCGGTTCCCGGCGCACCACATACATCCCGGCGCTTTCATACAACCGCTGTGCGCGAAGGTTGTCTTCCAGCACTTTCAGGTCGACGTAGCCTTCGTGCCGCCGTTGAAATTCGGTGAAGGCATTGAGCAGCAAGGCTCGCCCCAAACCGCGGCCTTGAGCCCGTGGATGCACCACCAGACTCTTGATGTAGGCGCTGGTCCAGCACTGACAGACGCCCACGATACCCTGGGCATCCAGAGCGATGAAACACAGTGTCGGATCATACTCAGGATCGGTTTCAAATCGCTGTTGCCATACGTCCAGGCCCGGGACGCGGCCGCCGCCTTGCGAGTGACCCTGTTCCATCAAGCGATGAACTTCCTCCGCCCGTTCGGGACGATACCCGGTCAGCACGATCCCCTGGGGCCAGGTGATGGCGGGCACGGCTTCAGCGAGACTGCGCCGCATGAGAAGGCAGAATTGCTCGGCCACGACTCAATGACCTTGTTCGGCAACGGCCTTGGCCGCGTCGATCAGGCACTTGGTCAGTTCCGGTGAAGAGAACTTGGTCAGCACCGCATTCGCGCCGGCAAGCCGTGCCTTTTCGCTATTCATGGCGCTGTCCAGGGACGTATGCAGCAGTACGTAAAGGTGCGCGAAGTCCGGGGTTTCACGCAGGGTGCGGGTGAAGGCGTAACCGTCCATTTCGGACATTTCGATATCGGAGACGATCAGGTTGATCTGCTGGGCGGTGCCTTGCAGATCCAGCAGGCAATCGATGGCTTCCTTGGCGCTGCGGGCCGTGTGGCATTGCAGGCCCAGGTTGCGCAACGTATGCACCGATTGCTGTAGCGCGACCTGACTGTCATCGACCACCAGAATGCGAGCGCTGCCCAGGATCTCGGCATCTTCCATGCTGAGCTCGGTTGGCGCCATGTCGATTGGTACCGGGGCAATGCCATGGATGACCTTTTCGATGTCCAGCACCTGCACCAGGGTGCCGTCGACCGAGGTGACACCCGTGATGTACGAGCGTGAGCCGCCCGAGCCGAAGGGGGGCGGACGGATGTCGGTAGTCAGGCAGTGCACGATCTTGCTCACCGCCTGCACATGCAAACCTTGCTTGGAGCGGCTGACGTCCGTGACGATCAGGCACCCACCGTCGGGATCTTCCAGCGGGCGCTCACCGATGGCGCGGCTGAGGTCGATCACCGATAACGAGTTGCCGCGCAGGGTGGCGATGCCTTTGACGTGGGGATGCGATTCGGGAAGTTTGGTCAGTGGCGGGCAAGGGATGATTTCACTGACTTTGAGCAGGTTGATCGCCATCAGCTTGCCACTGCGCAAGGTAAACAGCAGAAGCGAAAGTGAATCTGCGCGGGCTTTGGTGGAGGACATAAAAACCTTCTGTGGAAAAAGGTGGTGAGGCGATCAGTGGATCAGCCACAGCTATCGATACCAGCTTATCGACTTGTCGGGAGCAGGCTTTAGGAAAAATCCCCGGGGCCGTTTCAGGTCCTTTCAAAATGAAACGAAAAAGCCCCGCCTCTTCAAAAGAGAGCGGGGCTTTGTCTTGCATCGAGGCGGTTGGTGTAGAACTTACTCGTCGTCGCCCATCTGCGACTGCAGGTAGTTCTCGATACCGATCTTGTCGATAAGACCCAGTTGGGTTTCCAGCCAATCGATATGTTCTTCTTCGGACTCAAGAATCTCTTCAAGCAGTTCACGGCTACCGAAGTCGCCCACTGTTTCGCAATGCGCGATCGCCACTTTCAGATCAGCATGGCCGGTCTTCTCGATGCGCAGGTCACACTCAATCATTTCCTGGGTGTGCTCGCCGATTTGCAGCTTGCCCAGGTCCTGGACGTTCGGCAGGCCTTCAAGGAACAGGATGCGCTTGATCAGCTTGTCCGCGTGCTTCATCTCGTCGATGGATTCGTGGTACTCGTGCTTGCCGAGCTTGTTCAAACCCCAATCTTCGTACATGCGTGCATGCAGGAAGTATTGATTGATCGCGACCAGCTCATTGGCAAGGATCTTGTTGAGATGCTGGATGACTGTAACGTCGCCTTTCATGATGGGGTCCTGCCCTGTATTAGCTGTCTATAAAGGCAGAGTTTGAGCCGCACAACTAAGAGTGTCAAACCTAAGTTATTGAATCATATATGAAAATTAATCGGAATAAGAATGTTTGTGTTCCGCGTCTTGAGTCTAAGCAGTTGATTTTCAGACATAAAAAAACCGGACACGTGTCCGGTTCTTTGAAATACGGTATTTATGCAGCAGTAAATTCGACAGGAAAAGGTATCGTCGCCTGGGCGGTTTGCAATTTGGTCAGGGTCTCGCGGACCACTTCCTTGGCGAGACAGGCACATTTACCGCATTGACTGGCAACGCCGGTGGCCTGGCGCACTTCCTTGTAGCTGCAGCATCCTTCATAGATCGCATCGCGGATTTGGCCGTCGGTGACGCCAGTGCAGAGGCAAACATACATAAGTGAAAACCGTCGCTGTTTATGTCTCGAATGCGATGGATCTTAATGTTAACGAGAATGATTGTCAAAGTGCTTTGGAAGGGCTTTTTGACAGGCCTGACGAACGGTTGGCCAACGATGCGCTGTAAACGGAAATACCCTTCGTCCTTTTTTACGCCCATGGGAGAAACCGTTACGGACAGGCCAAAAACGCAGTGTATGATGACCGGTCTTTTCGAAACGGGTTGGTGTCACAGGGCTGTCGCCTGAGGGTGGCAGGCTGATGCAAACCCAGTTCTTAACGCTTCTACACCAGGAGATATCCAATGAGCGTACTCGTAGGCAAACAAGCCCCTGACTTCACCGTACCGGCCGTACTCGGCAATGGCGAAATCGTGGACAGCTTCACCCTGTCGTCGGCCATCAAAGGCAAATACGGCCTGGTGTTCTTCTACCCGCTGGACTTCACCTTCGTTTGCCCGTCGGAGCTGATCGCTCTGGACAACCGCATGTCCGAGTTCAAGGCACGTAACGTTGAAGTGGTCGCTGTGTCGATCGACTCGCACTTCACCCACAACGCATGGCGCAACACCCCGGTAAACGATGGTGGTATCGGCGCAGTTCGTTACACCATGGCTGCCGACATCAAGCAGGAAATCATGAAGGCCTACGACGTTCAGTCCGCTGACGGCGTGGCGTTCCGTGGCGCATTCCTGATCGACGACAAAGGTGTTGTCCGCTCGCAGATCATCAACGACCTGCCGCTGGGCCGTAACATGGAAGAGCTGCTGCGTCTTGTCGACGCCCTGCAATTCCACGAAGAGCACGGTGAAGTTTGCCCTGCCAACTGGAAAAAAGGCGACAAAGGCATGAACGCTTCGCCAGAAGGCGTTGCTGCTTACCTGACCGAGCACGCTGCTGCGCTGTAAGGTACCAGATACAAAAAAACCGGCCTCAGGGCCGGTTTTTTTATGGGTGGGATATGTCTGGAACCCTGTGGGAGCAGGTGCGCACCCGGATCAGTCGCCGAAGTCTTCCCAGCCGCCCATCTGTTTCCAGCGATTGACGATGCCGCAGAACAGCTCGGCCGTCTTCTCGGTGTCGTAGCGAGCCGAGTGGGCCTCGCGACCGTCGAAGTCGATATCGGCGGCCTGGCAAGCCTTGGCCAGCACGGTTTGACCATAGGCCAGACCGGCGAGTGTCGCGGTATCGAAACTGGAGAATGGATGGAACGGGTTGCGTTTCATGTCCAGGCGCGCGACCGCGGCATTGAGGAAGCCCAGGTCGAAGCTGCTGTTGTGCCCAACCAGGATCGCCCGTTTGCAACCGTTGGCCTTGAGTGCCTTGCGCACGCCGCGGAAGATATCGTTCAGCGCTGCTTCTTCACTCACCGCCATGCGCAGCGGGTGATCGAGCTTGATCCCGGTGAACTCCAGGGCTGCCGCTTCGATGTTCGCACCTTCAAAGGGCTCGACCCGGAAGAAGTAGGTGTGATCCGGGTACACAAAACCCTTTTCATCCATCGCGATCGTCGTCGCGGCGATTTCCAGCAGGGCGTCGGTGGCCGAGTTGAAACCACCGGTTTCTACGTCGACGACAACCGGCAGGTAGCCACGGAACCGGGCGGCCATTGGATGACGGGAACCGCCGCCACCGCCTTGACCTTCCTGTTCGTCGTCGAAATGGTCTTCACTCACGCGTGTTCCTCCAGCAGGCGCCAGCGCAGTTTTTCACCGGCGCGCAGCGGGATAACGGTCAGCTCGCCAAATGGAAGGCTGGTCGGGGCGGTCCATTCTTCGCGGACCAGGGTAATACGATCGGTGTTTGCCGGCAGGCCATAGAAGCGCGGGCCGTTGAGGCTGGCGAAGGCTTCGAGCTTGTCCAGCGCGTTGCGCTGTTCGAAGGCTTCGGCGTACATCTCGATCGCCGCATAAGCGGTGTAGCAACCGGCACAGCCACAGGCAGCTTCCTTGGCGTGCTGGGCGTGGGGCGCCGAGTCGGTGCCGAGAAAGAATTTTTCGCTGCCGCTGGTGGCGGCGTCGAGCAAGGCTTCCTGGTGGGTATTGCGCTTGAGGATCGGCAGGCAGTAGAAGTGCGGCCGAATCCCGCCCACCAGCATGTGGTTGCGGTTGTACAGCAGGTGATGCGCGGTGATGGTCGCGCCAACGTTGGCCCCAGCCGAGTTGACGAACTGCACGGCGTCAGCGGTGGTGATGTGTTCGAACACCACCTTGAGGGTCGGGAAACGCTCGACTACACGACGCATGTGTTCATCGATGAAGATTTTTTCGCGGTCGAACACGTCGACATCGCCGCGGGTGACTTCACCGTGGATCAACAAGGGCATCCCGACTTCGGCCATGGCCTCCAGCGCAGGGAAGATCTTGTCGATGCTGGTGACGCCCGAGTCCGAGTTGGTGGTCGCCCCGGCCGGGTACAGCTTGGCGGCGTGCACGAAACCGCTGGCCTTGGCCTCGCGAATCTCTTCAGGCTGGGTGCGGTCGGTGAGGTAGAGGACCATCAGCGGCTCAAACGGGCTGCCGGCCGGACGGGCAGCGAGAATCCGCTGGCGATAGCCGTCGGCTTCAGCCGCATTGCGCACCGGTGGTACCAGGTTGGGCATGATGATGGCGCGACCAAAGGTGCGCGCGACATCCGCGACGGTATTGGTCAACACGGCACCATCGCGAAGATGAATGTGCCAGTCGTCGGGGCGCAGCAGGGTCAGGCGGTCGGACATGAGGGGATTCCAGGCGGGTCAAACTGAGGGGAATGCTACCGGAAAAGACTCTTGCAGGCACCCGCTATCAAGTTTTACGGGAAGCTTCCGATATCCAACAGGTATGCCGTAGACATCTGTGTGTCGGTCTTTTGTCGTAAGAAGCCAGTGGAGCCTCCCGTGCGCCAGCGTTATTTTGCCTTGCTCAGTGTGTTTGCCAGCCTTCCTGCGTTGGCGCTCACGTTCCAGACTCGCCTGGAGAGTATTGAGTGGACGGTCGAAGGCGATAAATTCGAGTGCCGTCTGAGTCAGCCGATCACCGATTTCGGCTCGGGTGAATTCGTGCGGCGCGCCGGGGAGCAGGCGACATTTCGCTTGAATGCCTACAACGCAATGATGGGCGGAGGTTCTGCGACCTTGCTGGCCGCCGCTGCGCCTTGGCAGCCGGGACGCGGTGATATCGACCTGGGTACGGTGAGAATCGGCAGCGGCAACATCCTGTTCAACAGTTCGCAGGCACAGGCCGGACGCTTGATCAGCGGCCTGATGGACGGGCGCAGTCCTGTGGTCCGGCACGCCTCGGGCGATGGCCGGGTATCGGAGGTGCGTTTGTTGCCGGTCAGGTTTACCAAGGCCTTTGCCGATTATCAGGGGTGCGTGGCCAAGTTGCTGCCGCAGAACTTCGATCAGGTCAAGCAATCGCAGATCGGCTTCCCAGGTGGCGGTATCGATCTGGATGCGGCCGCCAAGGCCAGGCTGCAGGTCATGCTGGAGTACATGAAAGCCGATCCGACGGTCAACCGCATCGAGCTTGACGGCCACTCCGACAACAGCGGCAACCGCCTGACCAACCGCGACCTGTCACGGCGTCGGGCGCTGGCGGTGATGGAGTTCTTCAAGGCCAACGGCATCCAGGAGTCGCAAATCACCCTGCGTTTCCATGGCGAGCGTTATCCCTTGGCACCCAATACCAGCAACGCCAACCGCGCGAAAAACCGTCGGGTAGCGATACGCCTGGAGCGGGGAACTCCTGCCGAGCAGGTGGCCCCTCAAGGGACGAAGCCGGCCACGTCGGCAACTTCCTGACCTTTTTGTCATCGTCGCGCTCTCGACATAATCTGTCGCTTCGTCGTCATAAGCTGTCGCGCCACTGTAAATTATCTTGTATGGGCGGTAGACTTGACGGCTTTCCGTAGAACCCCGTGGAGTGATGGCATGGCGGACGTAAACAAGGTCGTTCTGGCGTATTCCGGCGGCCTGGACACTTCGGTGATCCTCAAGTGGCTGCAGGATACTTATAACTGTGAAGTGGTGACCTTCACCGCTGACCTGGGTCAGGGCGAAGAGGTCGAACCTGCACGCGCCAAGGCTCAAGCCATGGGCGTGAAAGAGATCTACATCGACGACTTGCGCGAAGAGTTCGTGCGCGATTTCGTTTTCCCGATGTTCCGCGCCAACACCGTTTACGAAGGCGAGTACCTGCTGGGTACTTCCATCGCTCGTCCGTTGATCGCCAAACGCCTGATCGAAATCGCCAACGAAACCGGCGCCGATGCCATTTCCCACGGCGCCACCGGCAAGGGTAACGACCAGGTTCGTTTCGAACTGGGCGCCTACGCCTTGAAGCCAGGCGTAAAAGTGATCGCACCTTGGCGCGAATGGGACCTGCTGTCCCGTGAAAAGCTGATGGATTACGCTGAAAAGCACGCGATCCCGATCGAGCGTCACGGCAAGAAGAAATCCCCGTACTCGATGGATGCCAACCTGCTGCACATCTCCTATGAAGGCGGCGTGCTGGAAGACACCTGGACCGAGCACGAAGAAGACATGTGGCGCTGGACCGTCTCCCCGGAGAAGGCTCCCGACAAGCCGCAGTACCTGGAACTGACCTACCGCAACGGCGACATCGTGGCACTGGACGGCGTCGAAATGACCCCGGCCACCGTGCTGGCGACCCTGAACCGCATCGGTGGCGAGCATGGTATCGGCCGCCTGGACATCGTCGAGAACCGTTACGTGGGCATGAAGTCCCGTGGCTGCTACGAAACCCCTGGCGGCACCATCATGCTGCGTGCCCACCGTGCGATCGAATCGATCACCCTGGACCGCGAAGTGGCTCACCTCAAAGACGAGTTGATGCCAAAGTATGCCAGCCTGATCTACACCGGTTACTGGTGGAGCCCTGAGCGTCTGATGCTGCAACAGATGATCGACGCTTCCCAGGCCCACGTGAACGGCGTTGTTCGCCTGAAGCTGTACAAGGGCAACGTGATCGTCACCGGTCGCAAGTCCGACGAGTCGCTGTTCGACGCCAATATTGCCACTTTCGAAGAAGATGGCGGCGCGTACAACCAGGCCGACGCAGCGGGCTTCATCAAGCTCAACGCCTTGCGCATGCGCATCGCGGCGAACAAAGGTCGCAAGCTTTTCTGAGATCTTTGACGTAATGCAATGTGTGGCCCGGTCATCGACAGGGCCACACATTTGAAAGGGGGTGAGTTGCTAAATGCCCGCATCAGTGTCCTTTTCCGTTTTTGCTATTGCCCCTCTCGATTCCCTTCTGAATGATCGTCAATCGCAACGGACTGCCGTGCGTCGATTGGCAAGTGTTCGTCAATGACCGTCAAATCCTGCGAATTCAAATTGTAGGCAGCACAGAACGTCGTGCGGCAGTGTTTTCTCACGTGTTTTGAAGGGCGCGCTGCATCTTGCTTCAATCTTGAATCCGATTCGGTACAGGTGAGAAATACGACTGCACGTGCAGCTTTTCCCGGCTTGATCTGCAAACTCTCCAACACATGGCTGAATCCGGTCTGTCCTGTCATCTCGCGCGCATCAATTACATACAGGTCCTTCAACCGTTCAGGCAGACGCACATGATGGTGGAGTGCCGAAAGGGCAACCATTTCTGGCGGTGGGTCTTGTGCCTTGGACGGGCGACGAGTGTATCGGCCGTCAGTGACTGATGTCCTGCCGGCGGGCTTTCTGCTCTTCCTGTTCTCGGCTTGCTCGGCGCCGTCCATGGCTTTTATGAAATGCTTTCCCTTTTCAAAGTCGGACGGGGCATAGAGCGATCGATAGTTAAAGTTGAGTGTGGCGAAGAATAGCAACAGCAAATAAAAGGGAAAGCTGATCAGGAACCAGACGTAGACGTCCCTATCCTCGTCATCAAGAAAGGGCAGCGAAACGGCGGCTGATGTTTCAGACAAAGTTGCGAATATCGCGATCACTGTCATGGGGTTGCTTATTCTTTTTCTTATCTTGTTCATTTCAAGTCTCCTTGGCAGGTGCGTGTCTGCTTTTGATTTTGTGTATCTAGCGGATATTGAATATTCAGGATTAACATTTATTCAGTGTCGGGTGTGCGCTATCCTGTTTGTGTTTATCTTATAATCGATGATGTGATGATTTTTGCTGTAAGAACGAGTGGATAAGTTGTGTGTGATATTTCTTTAGTGCGCGTTGATATTGGATGATCCCGGCTGTCTTTGGAAATGCGGGCAGGTTTGATACATGTCTGATCGCTGTCTGGAAGTCAAATTCCCCTTATTTTTTTGTTGCAGGTCGAAACAAAAAAATAATCACAATCGGAAAGTCAAGTCTTCAAAAAAAGTTTTCTTTCCTCTGATTTATTGGATTTCTTGTAAGAAAATTCCTGAATTTTTGTAGGGAATGTCTCTCGGTGCGAGTGGTTGGGGGGAGCGACATGCCAGGGAGGAAACGACTAGGCTATTGTGCGGGCTCTAAAAATTCGAACAGCGAAATTGGACTTGCCCATGAATAAAGTGCTGATTGTGGATGATCACCCCGTCATTCGTCTTGCGGTACGAATGCTGATGGAGCGTCATGGCTACGAAGTCATTGCAGAAACAGATAATGGTGTGGACGCATTACAACTAGCCCGCGAATACCTGCCGGATATTGTCATCCTGGATATTGGAATACCGAAACTGGATGGGCTGGAAGTAATTGCACGACTGACATCGGCCGCGATGCCGATGAAAGTGCTGATATTGACTTCCCAGTCCCCTGGGCATTTTTCCATGCGCTGCATGCAGTCGGGAGCCGCCGGCTATGTCTGCAAACAACAGGACCTCACGGAGTTGCTCAGTGCAATAAAAGCGGTCTTGTCAGGCTACAGTTACTTTCCCAACCAGGCCTTGCATACAGTGCGTGCCAGTCTTGGTAACGCCAGTGAAGCCGACATGGTGGATCGTTTGTCAGGACGGGAAATGATGGTGTTGCAACAGTTGGCCCGGGGCAAGACCAATAAAGAGATTGCCGATGGAATGTTTCTCAGCAACAAGACCGTCAGTACCTACAAGACCCGATTGCTGTTGAAGCTCAATGCGCGCTCCCTGGTGGATCTGATCGAACTGGCCCAGCGTAACGGCCTGGCATGATGAGCCTGCGTCTGACGAAGTGCGCCAGGCGAGTACCTATCGCGGTTCGGCACTTGGTAAAAAGCCTCCGTTTCGGGAGGCTTTTAGGTTTTACAAGTCAAAATCGTAATCGGCCAATTGCTTTTGCAGTCGGCGCTCCTCCAGCAGATTGTCGATGGTCCGGCGCTTGCTCAGGTTGGTTTTCGCTACTTCAACCACCGGCTCGGCGTCATCAGCCTCTACGGGGGTGAAGTCGTCATCTACGTCCAATTGCTCTTTGCCAGTGCTCATTTAGTTACTCCAGGCGAAGAAGGCCTTTGGGGCTCCTTATATCGACAATCCTGCGATGGGTAAAAAAGATTTTTTCAATCGATAAATCGATAAACCCAATAGCGGCTCAATCGTCCGAGGTCTTGTGCTTGTATTCGCACAGGTCTTCGATCCGGCAACTGCCGCAGCGAGGCTTGCGGGCCAGGCAGACATAACGTCCATGAAGAATCAGCCAGTGATGGGAGTCGAGCAGGTACTCCTTGGGCACAAACTTCATCAATTTTTTCTCGACTTCCACCACATTTTTGCCCGGCGCGATGCCGGTGCGGTTACTGACTCGAAAAATGTGGGTGTCCACGGCCATCGTCAACTGGCGGAATGCAGTATTGAGCACAACGTTGGCGGTCTTGCGACCAACGCCAGGCAAGGCTTCCAGTTCTTCGCGGGTCTGCGGCACTTCACCGGCATGACGCTCAACCAGCAGGCGGCAGGTCTCGATCACGTTTTTTGCCTTGCTGTTGTACAGGCCGATGGTCTTGATGTATTCCGACAATCCTTCAACCCCCAAGGCATGCATCGCCGCGGGGGTATTGGCGACCGGAAACAGTTTTGCCGTGGCCTTGTTCACGCCGACATCGGTGGATTGCGCGGAAAGAATCACCGCAATCAGCAATTCAAAGGGTGAGGAGTAGGCCAGTTCGGTCTTCGGTTCCGGATTGTCTTCATGCAGCCTGCGGAAAATTTCCAGACGTTTTGCAGCATTCATGGGCGATGCGTTTCCTCGAAGGCAGTCAGTGTGAGCGTGTGGTGCGGTGCCAGGCTTGCCAGGCGGCGATCAGCAATCCCAGCAGTATGAAGCCGCCAGGGGCCAGCGTGGCCAGTCGCATGCCACCGTCAGCGGACAGCACCCAGCCTTGCCAGTCCGCGTGCGTGACAGCAGCCAGCCACGGTAGATGATTGCCGAGTGTCCCGTAACCGATGATTTCGCGCAGCAGACCCAAAGCCACCATCATTGCGCCGAACAGGCCACACAGGCGCCAGCGCTCTCGCCAAGGGCTCTGGAAGAAATCGGAGCGCTCCAGCACGACGCATTGCAAGGCGATCAAGCCGGCATAGATCCCGGCATGCTGGTGCCATTGCAGCGACCAGGCCTGCGCGCCAATTTCTGCACAACTGGTCAACGTGGCGGCAAGCAGTACGCTGGCCGGCAAATGGGCCGCCGGGAGCAGGCGCGAGCGCAAGGCGTTCATGCCCAGGCCGAAGGCACTGGTCACGACAATGAACATCAGCCACAGCCCCAGGGCATTCACCAGTGAGTCGGTGGCGCCAATCAACGGTGCGAGCATCAAGGTGTTCTGCAACTGCAACGGGTTACTCATCGGAAGGGCCCCCAAGCAGTGAGTGCCGGTGCTCATCGAAATAGCGCAAGGCGTCGTGGGTGGCGTTGATCACCGCTCTTGAGGTGATCGTCGCCCCCGCGATCTGGTCGAAATGTCCCTGGTCCTTTTTCAAGGCCCAACCATTGTCACCCGGATCGGTTCGGGACTTGCCGGAAAATGCACCAAGCCAGGCATTGGGCCAGTCGGCGATGCGTGCGCCGAGCCCCGGGGTTTCCGTTTGCTTGAGGGTTTTGACCCCCAGCAGTCTGCCGTCGAGATCGATAGCGATCAATAAGTCGATGGTGCCGGCGTAACCCAAGGCCTGGCTACGTAACAGCACGGCACAGGCTCGGCCGGCGTTGGTCGCGCGGTAACCCGCCAGCAGCGTGCTGTTGCCCAGCGCGGTGTTTTCGAGCGTGAGCGGTTGGTCCAGCGGTTGGTTGTCGTAGCTGCCGGGCGGTAGCAGGTCCAGCAGGTAACGACTGTCGATCAGGCGCTGCTCAGCCGCTATTCGTGGCGCGCTGCCGTGCTGTGCGAGATAGGTCAGGCCTGCCCCCAGGGCTGCCAGTAAGACGAGGATGGCGGCGCTCGACGCTCGGCTCATGGTGCGATCCGCTCCTGCCTGGCCGCGACGAGCCGCTCCAGCGCCGGTACGCTGAGGTTCATCAACAGCACGGCAAAGGCCACGCCGTCCGGGTAGCCGCCCCAGGTGCGAATCAGATAGGTCAGCACCCCGACGCCCGCACCAAACAGCAATCGCGCCCCGGGGCTTTTGGCGCCGGATACCGGTTCCGTGACGATGAAGAATGCGCCCAGCATGCTGGCGCCGCTGAGCAGGTGAAACAGCGGCGAACCATGGGAGTCCGAGCCCGAACCGTTCCAGCACAACAGGCTGATGACGAACAGGCTGGCGAGCATGCCCACTGGCGCATGCCAGCTGAACACGCGGCGTTGCAGCAAAAACGCGCCGCCGGCGAGAAAGGCCAGGTTGACCCATTCCACGCCGCTGCCGCCGAAACGACCAAAGGCCGGATTCGCCGAAAACAGTTCGTCCATGGTCAGGCTCTTGTTTATTCGCAGGCTGTCCAGTGCCGTGGCCCGGACCCAGGCGTCCGGGCTTTGGTCGAAACCGAACACTTGCTGCACACCACCCCACAGGTCCATGCCGTGGGAGGCGGGCCAGTGGGTCATCTGTTGTGGAAACGTCACCATCACCAAGGCAAAACCGAGCATAGCCGGGTTGAACGGGTTGCTGCCGACCCCGCCATACAGGTGCTTGCCGAACAACATGGCGCACGCGGCAGCACTGACCGTCAGCCACCAGGGGCAATAGGGTGGCAAGGCCAGGGCCAGTAGCGTTGCACTGACCAGGGCGCTGCCGTCGCTCAAGGTTGGCTTGAGCGCACGCTTGCGCAATCGCAGCACTGCCGCTTCAGCGGCCAACGCACTGAGGCCTGCCAGGATCAGGTTGAGCAACACTCCCCAACCGTAGAACCAGAACAGCGCCAGCAGCCCTGGCAGCGTCGCCAGCAGAACCAGTTTCATCGCCTGTTGCAGGCGCTCGTCGACCGGCTCAAGGGGCGGCATGGGCATCCACCTGGCGTTCGGCTTCGCTCAGGGCTCGCTCCAGGGCTTCGATCTGCTCGGCGGGTGCTGCGCTGGCTTGGGCTTTTTTCAGTTCGGCGCGGCGCATGGCCAGCTGGATTTTTGCGCGTTTCAGTTCGGCGTCCTGCACCGGGGCCGCGACGGGTGGCGGGGGCGGTGGCGCAACGCGTTCCAGGTGGGCCAAGGCTTGCTCGGCGGCTTCGAACTGCTGTTGCAGGACGATCAACTGCGATTGCTGTTCGAAGGTCGGCGGATGGCCGAAGGCCTTGAGGGACTTGTTCAACTGCGCCCGGCTCATCGCCAGGTCGATCTTGGCTTTTTTCAGCGCCGCATCGGCATTCGCGGCCTTCTGCGCGCGGACACGCTCCAGGGCTGCCTGTACCGGATCGAGCGCTGTGTCCGCCTGTGCCTGTGTGCTGGGTTGGGCAGCCCGTTGCGCACGGGCCTCTCGCTCGGCGTTTTTTTGTTGTTCTTCACGCTGCAAGCGGGCGTTGCGCTGCTCGAAACGGCGCCGCGAATGATTGCGTTTTGCCGCGCGGGCCCGTTGCTCTTCCAGGCTGAAGGCCAGGCCACCGACAATCGGCAATACGGTGTTCAAGGGCAGCGGATGCATTTCGATGCAGTCCACCGGGCAAGGCGCCACGCAAAGGTCGCACCCGGTGCATTCATCGATGATGACCGTGTGCATCAACTTGGCCGCGCCGACGATGGCGTCCACCGGGCAGGCCTGAATGCATTTCGTGCAACCAATGCATTCGGCCTCACGGATATAGGCAATCTGCGCCGGGGCCGAACCGCGACTGACGTCCAGTTCCAGCACTGGCACGTGCAACAGTTCGGCCAGCGCGTTGATGGTTTCACTGCCGCCGGGCGGGCACTTGTTGATCGGCTCGCCGCTGGCGATGCCTGCGGCGTACGGCTTGCATCCGGGATGGCCGCATTTGCCGCACTGGGTCTGCGGCAAGAGGGCGTCGATGCGTTGAATCAGACTCATGTTTTGATCAGTCCGCTGAATCCGAGAAAGGCCACTGCGATCAAGCCGGCACCGATCAGGTCGATCGGCAAGCCGCGAAAGGGCATGGGCACATCGTTATCGAGTGTGCGCTGGCGAAGGTCGTTGAACAGGCTCAGTACCAGCCAGAAGCCCAGCCCGGCGCCGAAGCTCAAGGCTGTGGCGTGAAAAAAACCCTTGTCCTCCCGGGCATTGAGTAATGCAACGCCAAGTACCCCGGCATTGCACAGCAGCAGCGGCCACAGGTGTTCGAAGGACAGTGTTGAAAACACCCGTGCAAGCAGCTGCAACAACGGGCCGATCAGCAGCGCACTCAATGGCAGGAACACGAACAGGTGCAGCGCCGTCAACTCCAGCGGCACCAGCAGCCAGTGATAGAGCGCATAGCCGAGCACCCCTGTGATCAGCATCAGGCAGGTCGTCGCGATGCCCAGGGCATGGACCTGGCGACGTTCGCTGGACAACAGCGGATCGACACCCAGCGGCCAGTGCAACACGAGGTTGTTGAGCAGGGCGGTGCTGATAAGCGTAAGCAAGGTTTCGGTCATGATCGTGCCGGCAGGAACGGGGCTTTTTTACCGCAGCGGTCTAAAAAGCTTAGGCATTATCCGGCAAGGACGGAGGGTTGGGCCAGACATGAAAATCCCACAGTCGCGCCAGGCACGACTGTGGGATCGGTTTACCGCAATACCTTACTTGATCCGCTGGCCAGGCTTGGCGCCGCTGTCAGGGCTGAGCAGGTAGATTTCTTCACCGCCGGGGCCTGCGGCCATCACCATGCCTTCGGAAATGCCGAACTTCATTTTCCGTGGCTTGAGGTTGGCGATCATCATGGTCAGGCGACCATCGAGCTTGGACGGGTCCGGGTAGGCGCTCTTGATACCGGAGAATACGTTGCGTTGCTCGTCACCGATGTCCAGGGTCAGGCGCAGCAGCTTGTCGGCACCTTCCACGTGTTCGGCCTTGACGATCAGGGCGACGCGCAGGTCAACCGCGGCAAAGGTGTCGAACTCGATTTCCGGCGACAGCGGATCTTTCGCCAGCTCGCCGTTGCCGGCCGGGGCCGCTTCGCCGGTGTCGGTCTGGCTGGCGGTCAGGTCTTCTTTCGAGGCGTCGGTCATGGCTTGCACTTTTACCGGGTCGATGCGGGTCATCAACGGCTTGAACTCGTTCAACTGATGGTTGGCGAGCAAGGTTGCGTGGTCGTTCCAGGTCAGCGGCGCGACGTTCAGGAACGCCTCGGCATCGGCGGCCAACAGCGGCAGTACCGGCTTGAGGAAGATCACCAGCTGACGGAACAGGTTGACGCCGGTGGCGCAGATCGCCTGGACTTCATCCTGCTTGCCTTCCTGCTTGTTCAGCGACCACGGTGCCTTGTCGGCGATCCAGGCGTTGGCACGGTCGGCCAGGCCCATGATCTCACGCATGGCCCGGGCGAAGTCGCGGGCTTCATAGGCGTCGGCGATGCTTGGCGCGGCGGCCAGGAAAGCTTCGGTCAGCTCCGGCGCGGCGTTGGTCTCGACCATCACGCCGGCATTGCCCTTGTTGATGAACCCGGCGCAACGGCTGGCGATGTTGACGACTTTGCCCACCAGGTCGGAGTTGACCTTCTGCACGAAGTCTTCGAGGTTCAGGTCCAGGTCATCGACGCCACGGCTCAGCTTGGCTGCGTAGTAGTAGCGCAGGTATTCCGGCGACAGGTGGTCGAGGTAGGTCCGGGCCTTGATGAAAGTGCCGCGGGACTTGGACATTTTCTGGCCGTTGACGGTCAGGTAGCCGTGCACGTTGATGCCGGTCGGCTTGCGGTAACCCGCGCCTTCGAGCATCGCTGGCCAGAACAGGGCGTGGAAGTTGACGATGTCCTTGCCGATGAAGTGGTACAGCTCGGCAGTGGAGTCTTTGCCCCAGAACGCGTCGAAGTCCAGCTCCGGCGTGCGGTCGCACAGGTTCTTGAAGCTGGCCATGTAGCCGATCGGCGCATCCAGCCACACGTAGAAGTATTTGCCCGGCTCGTCAGGGATTTCGAAGCCGAAGTACGGCGCATCGCGGGAGATGTCCCACTGTTGCAGGCCGGCATCCAGCCATTCGGCGATCTTGTTCGCCACGGCGTCCTGCAGCGTGCCACTGCGGGTCCAGGTCTGCAGCATTTCCTGGAAGTCCGGCAGCTTGAAGAAGAAGTGCTGGGAATCCTTGAGCACCGGGGTGGCGCCGGAGATTGCCGACTTTGGATCCTTAAGGTCGGTCGGTGCGTAGGTCGCGCCGCATTTTTCGCAGTTGTCGCCGTATTGGTCTTCGGTACCGCATTTCGGGCAGGTGCCCTTGATGAAGCGGTCGGCCAGGAACATTTTCTTTTCCGGGTCGAAGTACTGCGTGATCGAGCGTTGGGCGATGTGCCCGGCGTCGCGCAGCTTGAGGTAGATCTGGCTCGACAGCTCACGGTTTTCTTCGGCGTGAGTGGAGTGGAAGTTGTCGAAGTCCACCAGGAACTCGGCAAAGTCGGCGCTGTGTTCAGCCTGGACGTTGGCGATCAGTTGTTCCGGGGTGATGCCTTCCTTTTCCGCGCGCAGCATGATGGCCGAACCGTGAGCGTCGTCGGCGCAGACATAAATGCATTGGTGGCCGCGGTGTTTCTGGAAGCGCACCCACATATCGGTCTGGATGTACTCCAGCATATGGCCGAGGTGAATCGAACCATTGGCATAGGGCAGGGCGCTGGTGACGAGGATCTTGCGTGGCTCGGACATGGGGCTCGGCTACTTGATGAAACGGAGGTCGGCCACTATAAAGCGCCGGCAAAGATATTTCACCCCTGCAAATCGTTGCCGGGCATGCCGTCCGGAAGACAGAAGGGGTAGGATACCCGCCATCTTTTCCCAGTCTTGTTTCGGAGTTGCCCATGAGCGCCGTCAATCGTGCAGCGGTGGAAGCCGTCCTTCGCCAATACACCGACCCCTATCTGAACCAGGATCCGGTCAGCGCCGGTTGCGTGCGCAACATCGAGATCCAGGGCGACCGCGTCAGCGTGCAGCTGGAACTGGGTTATGCCGCCGGTTTGTTCAAGAGTGGCTGGTCGCAGATGCTGCAAATGGCTATTGAAGGCCTTGACGGTGTCAGCGCTGCCCGCGTCGAGATCACCAGTGTCATCGCCGCGCACAAGGCCCAGGCCCAGATCCCGGGCCTGGCCAACGTCAAGAACGTCGTGGCCGTGGCGTCCGGCAAGGGCGGCGTGGGCAAATCCACCACCGCCGCCAACCTCGCGCTGGCCCTGGCCCGCGAAGGCGCCAAGGTCGGGATTCTCGATGCGGACATCTACGGTCCGAGCCAGGGCATCATGTTCGGCATTGCCGAAGGCACCCGGCCGCAGATCAAGGACCAGAAATGGTTCGTGCCGATTCAGTCCCACGGCGTCGAAGTGATGTCCATGGCGTTCCTGACCGACGACAACACGCCGATGGTCTGGCGCGGGCCGATGGTTTCCGGTGCATTGCTGCAGCTGGTGACGCAAACCGCGTGGGGCGACCTGGACTACCTGGTCATCGACATGCCGCCAGGCACCGGCGATATCCAGCTGACCCTGGCGCAGAAAGTCCCGGTGGCCGGAGCGGTGATTGTGACCACGCCACAGGACCTGGCACTGCTGGACGCACGCAAGGGCGTGGAAATGTTCCGCAAGGTCAACATCCCGGTGCTGGGCGTGGTGGAAAACATGGCCGTGCACATCTGCTCGAACTGCGGGCATGCCGAGCATCTGTTCGGCGAGGGCGGCGGGGTGAAGCTGGCCAATCAGTACGGCGTCGAGCTGCTGGCTTCGTTGCCGCTGGCGATGGCCATCCGCGAACAGGCCGATGGCGGCAAGCCAACGGTGATCGCCGAGCCTGACAGCCCGATCGCCCTGGTCTACCAGGAACTGGCCCGTCATGTCGGCGCGCGGATCGTGTTGCAGGAAGCGGTATCGCCGGCAATGCCGAATATCACCATCAGCGACGATTGATTGGCTGAAGAAACGCGATCCAATGATGGGAGCGCGCTTGCTCGCGATTGCGGTGTGTCATCAATACATAAGTTGACTGACCTAACGCCTTCGCGAGCAAGCCCGCTCCCACAGTTGTCTTGTGGTGCCCTTAGATACGCAACCCGCCATCCAGCTCCAGGATCCGACCGGTGTAGTAGTCGTTTTCGAAGATGTAAGCCGCCGATTGGGCGATTTCTACCGGCTTGCCCATACGCTTGAGCGGAATCCCCGACGTCATCTTCTCCAGCGCTTCAGGCTTCATGCCCAGGGTCATTTCGGTTTCGATGAAGCCTGGTGCAATGCCGGCCACGCGAATGCCGTAGCGCGCCAGCTCTTTGGCCCAGGTCACGGTCGCGGCGGCGACACCGGCCTTGGCGGCGGAATAGTTGGTCTGGCCGACGTTGCCGGCACGGGAAATCGAAGAGATATTGATGATCGCGCCGCTGTTGTTCAGCTCGACCATTTTCGCCGCGACTTCACGGGTGCACAGGAATACGCCAGTCAGGTTGACGTCGATGACCGCCTGCCACTGGGCCAGGCTCATCTTGGTCATTTCGCCATCCTTGACCTTGAGCAGCAAGCCGTCACGCAAGATCCCGGCGTTGTTGATCAGGCCATGGATCGCACCGAAGTCGTCGGCGACCTGGGCGACCATGTGGCTCACTTGCTCTTCATTGGCGACGTTGCACAGGTAGGCGCGGGCTTCGACGCCCATGGCCGTGCAGGCGGCGACGGTGTCGTCGAGCTTTTCCTGGTTGAGGTCCACCAGCGCCAGCTTCACGCCCTTGGCGGCGAAATACTCGGCCATGGAGCGCCCTAGACCCTGGCAACCGCCAGTGATAATGATTACTTTGTCAGTGAGTTGCATTTCGCATGGCCCCCGAAGGCAGGTCTGGTTGGTTTCCTTTAGAGAGCCTCTCGATCTGCGCCTGAAGTGGCCCGGCTGCACATGAGAACTGCCCCGATGGCTTGCTGAAACTTCCATCAGCAGCCTGTCCGTTTTCCCGACGGATTCTTAATAAGGAGTCATAAATTGAGCGTTGAAGCGGCTAAGCATGCACGAGAATTGCTCCTCAAGGAATACCGTGGGGTGCTCTCGACACACTCAAAATCGATGCCCGGTTTTCCGTTTGGCTCCGTGGTTCCGTACTGCCTGGACGCGCTCGGCCGGCCGCTGATCCTTATCAGCCGCATCGCCCAGCACACCCACAACCTGCAAAAGGATCCAAAATGCTCGCTGTTCGTAGGCGAGCGTGGGGCCGAAGACGTCCAGGCCGTTGGTCGCCTGACCTACCTGGCCGAGGCGCAACAGATCGAAGACGAGGCTGCCATCGAAGCCGCCGCCGAACGTTACTACCGCTACTTCCCGGATTCGCAGAGCTATCACAAGGCCCACGATTTCGATTTCTGGGTGCTCAAGCCGGTGCGCCATCGCTACATCGGCGGGTTTGGCGCGATCCACTGGGTCAACGAGTTGACCTTGGCCAACCCCTTTGCCGGCAAGGCTGAGCTGAGCATGGTCGAGCACATGAACGCCGATCACGCCAAGGCCATCGCCCATTACGTCGAGCTGGCCGGCCTGCCGAAAACCTCGCCGGCCAGGCTGGTGGGCATCGACAGCGAAGGCATGCACCTGCTCATCGGCCAGGGGTTGCACTGGTTGCCGTTTCAAGCGCCTTGTAATACGCCGACACAAGTTCGCGAAGCCTTGGTTTTCCTGGCTCACGCCGAGCATTGGCCGAAAAATGCAGTGGCCGACGCTTGAATTCACGAAACGGCGACGTCATCTAAGGATTACTGGCAAGGCATTCTTGCGTTGAGGAAACATTTGATGCGCCCTTTTTTGTTGCTCTTTCTGCTGTTCCCGGTGTTGGAGCTGTTCGTATTCGTCAAGGTGGCAGGGGCGATCGGGTTTTTCCCGGCCCTGCTGCTGATCATTCTCGGCTCGATGTTCGGTGTGTTCGTGCTACGCATCGCCGGCTTGGCGACGGCGCTGCGTGCCCGTGAAAGCCTGAACCGCGGCGAGCTGCCCGCCCAGACCACGCTCGAGGGCCTGATGCTGGCATTGGCCGGTGGTCTGTTGATCCTTCCAGGCTTCATCAGCGATGTGATCGGCCTGATCATGCTGCTGCCGATCAGCCGTCGCCTGCTGGCCAACAAAATGCGCCAGCGTGCCGAGGAACAAGCGATCCGCCAGCGTGCCTTCGCCGATGATCTCCAGCCCCGTGGCGGCCCGGCACCCCGCGAGCCGCTCGGTCGCGAGCCCAATGTGATCGAAGGCGAGTTTGAACACCGCGATACCAAGTGATACGTCACCTGCACACGGCACCTTCGGGTGCCGTGTTCGTTTTCGGCAGATCGACGTAAAAAATTTTCGATCCCCGCCCTTGTAATCAGCTTGTACGCCCTTATGTAACGGTCACCGCAAGGTTTCTGGCGAACACGCCAGACAGACTTCCGCGGTTCGCTCGACGAACCGCACCCGGCACCGCCGGACTTTGTTAAACCCGCCGGGACTACACCGGCCGATGAAAACCACAATTAGGAGAGATCGACAATGAAGCTTCGTCCTCTGCATGACCGCGTCGTCATCCGTCGCAGCGAAGAAGAAAAGAAAACCGCTGGCGGTATCGTCCTGCCAGGTTCGGCTGCTGAGAAAGCCAACAGCGGCGAGATCCTCGCTGTCGGCACCGGCCGCGTACTGGAAAACGGTGAAGTGCGTGCACTGTCCGTGAAAGTGGGCGACAAGGTTGTGTTCGGTCCTTACTCCGGCAGCAACACTGTGAAAGTCGACGGCGAAGACCTGCTGGTAATGAGCGAGAACGAAATCCTCGCTGTTGTCGAAGGCTGATTACCCGCTCATTTTCCCGTTACTACAAAGTATTTAAGGAATATCGATCATGGCTGCTAAAGAAGTTAAATTCGGCGATTCCGCCCGCAAGAAAATGCTCACCGGTGTCAACGTCCTGGCTGACGCAGTAAAAGCGACCCTGGGCCCGAAAGGCCGTAACGTGATCATCGAGAAGAGCTTCGGCGCTCCGACCATCACCAAGGACGGCGTTTCCGTAGCCAAGGAAATCGAACTGGAAGACCGTTTCGAGAACATGGGCGCGCAGCTGGTCAAAGACGTTGCCTCCCGTGCCAACGATGACGCAGGCGACGGCACCACCACCGCTACCGTTCTGGCTCAGTCGATCGTCAACGAAGGCCTGAAAGCCGTCGCTGCCGGCATGAACCCGATGGACCTCAAGCGCGGTATCGACAAAGCGACCATCGCGATCGTCAAAGAGCTGAAGGCCCTGTCCAAGCCATGCGCTGACACCAAGGCTATCGCTCAGGTAGGTACCATCTCCGCCAACTCCGACAACTCCATCGGCGACATCATTGCCGAAGCCATGGAAAAAGTCGGTAAAGAAGGCGTGATCACCGTTGAAGAAGGCTCGGGCCTGGAAAACGAACTGTCGGTTGTTGAAGGCATGCAGTTCGACCGTGGCTACCTGTCCCCGTACTTCGTCAACAAGCCAGAGACCATGGTCGCTGAGCTGGACGGCCCGCTGATCCTGCTGGTCGACAAGAAGATCTCGAACATCCGCGAAATGCTGCCAGTGCTGGAAGCCGTTGCCAAAGCCGGCCGTCCACTGCTGATCGTGGCCGAAGACGTTGAAGGCGAAGCCCTGGCGACTCTGGTTGTGAACAACATGCGTGGCATCGTCAAAGTCGCAGCCGTCAAGGCTCCAGGCTTCGGCGACCGTCGCAAGGCCATGCTGCAGGACATCGCCGTTCTGACCGGCGGTACCGTTATCTCCGAAGAGATCGGCCTGAGCCTGGAAAGCACCACCCTGGAGCACCTGGGTAACGCCAAGCGCGTAACCCTGTCCAAGGAAAACACCATCATCGTTGACGGTGCTGGCGTTCAAGGCGACATCGAAGCACGCATCAACCAGATCCGTGCCCAGGTGGCCGAGACTTCCTCGGACTACGACCGTGAAAAACTGCAAGAGCGTCTGGCCAAGCTGTCCGGCGGCGTTGCAGTGATCAAGGTTGGCGCTGGCTCCGAAGTCGAAATGAAAGAGAAGAAAGCCCGCGTTGAAGACGCCCTGCACGCTACTCGTGCAGCCGTTGAAGAAGGCGTGGTACCTGGCGGTGGCGTAGCCCTGATCCGTGCTCTGGAAGCACTGACTCAACTGAAAGGCGACAACGCCGATCAGGACGTGGGTATCGCTGTACTGCGTCGCGCTGTAGAAGCGCCACTGCGTCAGATCGTTGCCAACTCCGGCGACGAGCCAAGCGTAGTGGTCGACAAGGTCAAGAACGGCGAAGGCAGCTTCGGCTACAACGCTGCGACTGGCGAATACGGCGACATGATCGAAATGGGCATCCTGGACCCAACCAAGGTCACCCGTTCGGCTCTGCAAGCTGCAGCCTCGATCGGCGGTCTGATCCTGACCACCGAAGCTGCGGTAGCTGATGCACCGAAGAAAGACAGCGGTGCTGGCGGCGGCATGCCAGACATGGGCGGTATGGGCGGCATGGGCGGCATGATGTAAGCCAGCCTTACCCCTGTATTGAAAAACCCCGCCGGCGAAAGCTGGCGGGGTTTTTTATTGGCTTCAATTCGAGACTAAAAGACCGCTGTCAGGCGCTGGCAGGTCGCGCTTCAACCGCCGGCTCAGCCTTCACCGCCGGCCGGTACAGCACCCAATAATACGACCCCAGGCAGATCAGCCAGCAGAACACCGCCGTCCACACGTTATGCGAGAAAAAGTGTGCCCCCTGCAGCATCCGGCCGATGGAAAACACCGAACCCAGGGCGAAGGCGAAAACCAGCGCAGCGCGTGCCATGCGGGGACGGCGATCACGCAACACGAAGAACAGCGCAAACAGGGTGAAACCCGTCGCGGCATGACCGCCAGGCCAGCACCGACCCGGTTTTTCCGTGGCCGGACGCGGGCTCAACAACTCGCTGTAGGTCTCGTGACCGCCGAACTGCTCAAGGCTCCATGGGCATTGCACCGCCGTTACCGCTTTCATCGGGGTGACGAAAGACGTCGCCAGCCCCAGGGACAGCACCAGACAACCCAATTCGCGCTTGAACGGTTGGAGCCGGGCCATGAAGAACGAACCGGCAAAGCCGAGGATAGCCAGCACCGAGAATGCGATGACCATCTGCTTGGCCCGGTCATGCAGGACGGTTTCCAGGAAGTAACTGTGCCGCCCGATGAATCCCCCGGCGACCGGGTCGTAGAACAGCCTGGCCAGGTCCATGTCCAGGGTCGTCAGTTCGAGCAATACCAGAATGATTGCTGCAACGGCGGGAACACCCACGCACACCCAGAAGTTGAGCGGGCGAGAAGCGGGGCGTGCAGAGATCGAAACCATGGCGGATCCTTGGTCAGTGAAATGTTCTTGAATGCGCAGCCGCGCGGAGCATGCGCTCTCTCGTGTCGTCAAGCCGTGAACCGATAGTGAAAAAACCGTTGAGGCGCGAGTCGGCCATTTCGCCAAATAAACGACTGCACGCAACCCTGGCCCTGAGCCACACTTGGCCTTAAGCTGCGCGGGCCAAGACGGCCGTAACTGTTTACGGAGGAGATGCCCATGCGAATTTTATTGGTTGAAGACAACCGCGATATCCTGGCCAACCTGGCCGATTACCTGGGACTCAAGGGCTACACCGTGGATTGCGCACAGGACGGTTTGTCGGGCCTGCACCTGGCGGCCACCGAGCATTACGACTTGATCGTGCTCGATATCATGCTGCCCGGCATCGACGGCTACACGCTGTGCAAGCGCCTGCGCGAAGATGCCCGACGCGATACCCCGGTGATCATGCTCACCGCTCGCGATCAGCTGGACGACCGGCTGCAAGGCTTCAAGTCCGGTGCCGACGATTACCTGATCAAACCCTTCGCCTTGTCTGAGTTGGCGGCGCGAATCGAAGCGGTCATGCGGCGCACCCAAGGGGGCGGTCGCCGGACCTTGCAAGTCGGCGACCTGAGTTATGACCTCGACACCCTGGAAGTCACCCGCGAAGGCCGATTGCTCAAACTCAACCCGGTGGGCCTGAAGTTGCTGGCGGTCCTGATGCAGAAGAGCCCGCATGTACTGCGCCGGGAAATTCTCGAAGAAGCCCTGTGGGGCGATGACTGCCCGGACAGCGACAGCCTGCGCAGCCACGTCCATCAATTGCGCCAGGTGATCGACAAGCCGTTTGCCAAACCGTTGCTGCAAACCGTGCACGGTGTGGGTTACCGCCTGGCCGAGGGGCGTGATGGAGTTTAAACAGAGCCTTTCGCAACGGATCATCATTGCCTTTGCGCTGATGAGCGCGCTGGTGGCGGGCGCTTTCGCCATGGGCATCGTCGCCACCGTGCACCTGGTGGAAGAAAAGCTGATCTCGGCGGGCCTGGGCGGTGATTTGCAGCGCCTGTTGCTGATGGATAACGTCTCGGACTGGAGCCATCGCCCGGAACCGGACCAGCTGTTCTATTTCAGCGGCGGGCCGGGCGATTTCGACCTGCCCAAGGATCTGCGGCACCTGGATCCGGGTTTTCATGAGGTTTTTCGCGAGCAGTTGTCGTATCACGCGATGGTCGAAGTAGTCGACGGCCGGCGGTATGTGCTGTTGCAGGACCAGAGTGATTTCGAAGAACGCGAGCGAGTGCTGTTTGCCGTGGTGCTGGTGGGGTTCGTGCTGAGTCTGGCGCTGGCGGTCTTCCTCGGCTGGGTGCTGGCACGCAAGGTAATGGCGCCGGTGGTCAGGCTGGCCCGGCAGGTTCGTCATCGTGATCAGTTGCTGGGCCTGGCGCCGCCGCTGGCGCCCGACTACGCGGCCGATGAAGTGGGTGAGCTGGCCGTGGCCTTCGACGCTACCCTCGGCCGTTTGCGCCAGGCACTGACCCGTGAACGCATGTTCACCAGTGACGTCAGTCATGAACTGCGCACGCCCTTGATGGTGCTGGCCAGTTCCTGCGAGCTGCTGCTGGAAAACCCCGGCATCGATCAGCGCGGCCGTGCTCAGGTCGAGCGAATTGCCCGCGCGAGCGAAGAAATGCGCGAGTTGGTACAAACCTTCCTGATGCTGGCCCGCGCCCAGCGCGAAGATGCCAGCATGTCTGCGCAGCAGACCTTGGGCGAAGTGGCCGATGGGTTGATCAGCCTGTGGCGCCAGCCGATCGAGGCCAAAGGTCTCAAGCTGGTCGTCGACTGGGGAAACCCAAGCGATACACGTTACAACGCGACACTTCTGCATGCCGTCATGGGCAACTTGCTGCGTAATGCGCTGCATTACACCGACCGGGGGTTTATCCGACTCACACTGCTGCCCATGGGGTTCATGGTCGAGGACAGTGGCGTGGGCATTCCGGAGGAAAAACGCGAAGCGATGTTCGAACCTTTCGTGAGAGGTAACGAGAAGCGCGGAGAAGGCCTCGGGCTTGGACTATCGTTAGTACAACGGATTTGTGAAAACCAGGGCTGGAGCGTCACCCTGACGACCATGGAACCCAATGGCTGTCGTTTTCAGGTGCAGTTCCATCCAGCCAATGTGAGTTGATCGGTTTCGTCGTCTTGTAAGATTTCGAAACGATTCTGGGTTTGCTGTCACGAATTTTTCACAATTGCATGACTTGAAACCGACACATTGCTACCTAAGGTGGTCGGATCAGAAGCTCAGGAGACATTAAAGATGGTGGATGGACCGATCAAACTGGATTTTTCCAACAAGTACGACGATCAACACGCCCAACGTTACCTGCAAAAGCATAAGGATGGCGTGGGTCGCCGCCTGTCCCACTGGCGTGACGTACAAATGGCGCGCAAGGCGCTGACGTTGGTCGGCGAGCCGGGCCTGGTCCTCGATCTGCCGTGCGGTGCGGGGCGTTTCTGGCCAATGCTGGCGGAAAAACCTAACCGCGTGATCATCGGTGCCGACAACTCCGAGTCCATGATCAAGATCGCTACACAGTCGCAACCGGCTGAAGTGGTGAAACGGGTACAACCCTTGCAGACGTCTGCGTTCGACATCGCCCTGCCGGATAACGCTGTCGACAGTATTTTCTGCATGCGTTTGCTCCACCACATCGGTGAAGCCCAGCATAGACTGGCGATCCTGCGCGAATTCGAGCGCGTCAGCCGTGACAGCGTCATCCTCTCGCTATGGGTCGATGGCAACTTCAAGGCCTGGAAACGCAAGCGCGCGGAAAAAACCCGTGGGCAGGAAGGTTACCAAAACCGATTTGTGTTACCGGCGGCTGTTGTAGAAAAAGAATTTGAGCAGGCAGGTTTCCGTATTCAGGAACGACTCGACTTTTTGCCGCTCTATGCCATGTGGCGAGTTTACGTATTACGCAAGAGGTAACAGATGGCAGAGCAGTGTGCAGCAGCATCGGATGTCGCTTCCCAGGATCGATTCGATTATTTCTGGAGTCAGCGCGGAGAGTGGGTGGAAGAGCCCAATGTCCGGCGTGGCGGTGAGAGTGGTGTGCAGCGCCTGATGGGCAGTGATGGACAACTGCTCTACGTAAAACGCCAGACCGGCCATATCCATCGGGGTCTATTGCACCCCTTCGGACGGCCGACGGTGTTGCGCGAGCGTGATGCACTCACCGGCCTTCGCCTACTCAATGTGCGAGTTCCGGAAATCGTTTTCTGCGAAGCGCAACGCGATCCCGTGCATAAATGGCGCGCATTGCTGGTGACCAAGTCCCTGGACGGCTTCGAGGAAATCGAGAAGTGGTACGAGGGTGGTGGACGCGAGCGCCATGGCGAGGCTGTGCACGATCGTGTGCTCAAGGACCTGGCCGAGAACCTGGCGCGCATGCACAAGGGGCGCTGGCAACACAGCTGCATCTATATCAAGCATGTCTTTGTTCGCGTCACCGGTGAGGGCGAGGCTGCCAAAGTGGAAGTTGCCTTGATCGATCTGGAGAAGTGCCGACAGCGATTGACCGCTCGGCAGGCGGCTGCCCATGACATGAAGCAGCTGCGCCGCCACTCGTCATTCAGCTCGACGGACTGGAAGAAACTCGTCTATTTTTATGAGACGGCGTTTGGCAGCGCTATCAAAGGTTTATAGCAATGAAACTTGAAGTTGCGCGAGGTTTGTTTCTCGTAGGAGCCTTGGCAGTTGCTTCACTCGCGGTGGCGGCATGGGAGCAGCCCCGCACGCAAGTCCTCAGTTCAGTGCAGGGTGACGCGCACTGTCCGTTGCCACGGGTTGCCAAGGCATCCGTGGCCACTCAACCCGATCATGATTTGTTGCTGTTCATGTTCGGGCTTTCTCAAGGACTGAGGCCGCAAAGTTGAACAGATCAAAGCCAAAATAAAAGGCCTCGCTCATGCGAGGCCTTTTTTGTTGGCGTTGATCGTTCCGACGCTCTGCGTGGGAACGATCTTAGCGTGAGGGTTTATCGGATCTGGCCAGCAGCGTGTACACGCAGGGCAACACGAACAGCGTGAACAGCGTACCGATCGACATCCCGGTGGCGATGACCGTACCGATGTCAAACCGGCTCACCGCGCCCGCCCCCGTGGCGACGATCAAGGGCACCATGCCGAACACCATCGCCGCCGTGGTCATCAATACCGGGCGCAGACGAATGGCCGCAGCTTCCTCCACCGCCTCCCGGGGCGTCAGGCCTTTGTCCTTGCGCAACTGGTTGGCGAACTGGACGATCAGGATCCCGTGCTTGCTGATCAGGCCGATCAACGTCACCAACCCCACCTGGGTATAGATGTTCATGCTTGACCAGCCGAGGAACAACGGCAGCAAAGCGCCGCAAATCGACAGCGGTACGGTCACCAGGATCACCAGCGGGTCGCGAAAGCTTTCGAACTGTGCTGCCAGCACCAGGAAAATGATCGCCAATGCCAGGGCGAAGGTGACCCACAGCGCACTGCCTTCCTGGACGTATTGCCGGGATGCGCCGGCATAGTCGAAGGCAAAGCCTGCCGGAGCTTCTTCCCGGGCGATCTGACGCACGGCGTCGATGGCTTCCCCCATGCTCACCAGCGGCACCCCGGACAGGATCGCCGAGTTGAGTTGCTGGAACTGGTTCAGTTGTCGCGGCCGCGCCCGGTCGGTCACGCTGATCAGGGTCGACAGGGCGAGCAGTTCACCCTGGGTGTTTTTCACGTAGTAATTGTTCAGCCAGTCGGGGTTGTCGCGGAAGGGACGTTCGACCTGGGCAATGACCTTGTAGCTGCGCCCATCAACGGTGAAACGGTTGATTTCCGCCTCGCCCAGCAATGTCGCCAGCGTCCCGCCCAGGTCCTGCATCGACACACCCATCTGGGCGGCCTTGGCACGATCGATATCCACCACCACTTCCGGCTTGTCGAAGGCCAGGTCGACGTCGACGAAGGCGAATTTGCCGGACTCCATCGCGCGTTTTTTCACCCGGTCGATCACCTGCAGCAGCAACTCGTAATCGTTGGCGGTGTTGATGACGAACTGGAACGGCAACCCCTCGCCGGTGCCGGGCAGGGAAGGCAGGTTGAAGCCGAACACCTGCAACCCGGAAATGCTCGCCAGCTTGGCCTGGACTTCGGGCAGGATTTCCATTTGCGTGCGGCTGCGGTCGTTCCAGGGCTTGAGCAGGAAACCGCCGATGCCCGATTGCACGCCATTGAAACCGTTGATCTGGAACGACGAGTAGTACTCGGGAAACGCCTTGAAGATCGTGATGAACTCGTCGGTGTAGGTATTCAGGTAGTCGAGGTTGGTCGGTTGGGGGGCGTTGGCCAGCATGAAAATGATGCCCTGGTCCTCATCCGGTGCCAGTTCCGACTTGGTGAACTTGAGCAGCACCGGAATCAGGCACAACACGATCACCGCGAACACCAGCACCACCGGCCGGGTGTTGAGGGTGCCGTGCAGCATGCTCTGGTAACGGCGCTTGAGGCTTTCGAAAATCGTGTCCAGGCGATGGGCCAGGCCCGTGGGGTTTTCGTCATGGCGCAGCAGCAGGGCGCACATCATCGGCGACAGGGTCAGGGCGACGATGCCGGAAATCACCACCGCACCGGCCAGGGTCAGGGCGAACTCCTTGAACAACGCCCCCGTAAGGCCGGTCAGGAAGCCGATCGGCGCATACACCGCCGCCAGGGTGATGGTCATCGAGACCACCGGCATGGCGATTTCCCGGGCGCCCTCGATGGCGGCGTCCAGCGGTGTCTTGCCTTCCTCGATGTGACGGTGGATGTTTTCCACCACCACGATGGCGTCGTCCACCACCAGGCCGATGGCCAGCACCATGGCCAACAGGGTCAGCAGGTTCAGGGAATAACCCATCATCTGCATGAAGAACATCACGCCGATCATCGACAGCGGAATGGTGACCACCGGGATCACCACCGAGCGCAACGCACCGAGGAACAGGAACACCACGACGATCACGATCAACACCGCTTCGAACAGGGTCTTGATCACTTCGTTGATCGACGCCTGGATGAACAGCGTGGCGTCGTAGGCAATCTCGCCCTTGAGGTTGGGCGGCAGCTGGTCCTGCAGCTCCGGCATGAGCTTGCGCACTTCCTTGATCACGTCCAGCGGGTTGGCCGCGGGCGTGGCCTTGATGCCGATGTACACCGAGGGCGTACCGCCGAACGAGCTGATGCTGTCGTAGTTCTCCGCCCCCATCTCGACCCGCGCGACATCGCGCAGCAACACGCGACTGTCACCGTCGACCTTGAGCGGGATCGCGGCGAAGGCTTCGGCGGATTTGAGTTCGGTGTTGGCGTTGATGCTGGTGACCACATACTCGCCTTTCAATTCGCCGGCGGCGGAAAGGAAGTTGTACTGGCGTACCGCGTTGGTCACGTCGCTGGCACTGAGGCCGAAACCGGCCAGCTTCGCCGGATCCAGCCACAGGCGCATGGCGAATACCTGGTTGCCGAGAATCTCGGCTTCGGCCATGCCCGGCAGCGTCGCCAGTTTCGGCTGGATGACTCGCGACAGGTAGTCGGTAATCTGCGGGTTGCTCAGTTCCTTGCTGAAGAAACTGATGTACATCAGCGCAGACGCGTCGGCAGCTTCCTTGCTCAGCACCGGGTCTTCGGCGTCCTGGGGCAGCTGGTTCTTGACCTCATTGGCCTTGGCCAGCAGCTCGGTGAACAGGCGGTCGCTGTTGGAGCCGATACGGGCGTAGATCGAGATCACCGAGAAGTTCTGGCGACTGACCGAGGTCATGTAGTCGATACCCTCGGCGCTGGCCAGACTCTGTTGCAGCGGTTGGGTGATGTAGCCCTGGATGGTTTCGGCGTTGGCCCCGGGGTACGCGGTGGTGACCGTGATCAGCGCATTTTCCATTTGCGGGTATTGGCGCAGCGGCAATTTGCTCCATGCCTGAAAGCCCAGCAGCACAATCAACAGGCTGACCACGGTGGCGAGCACCGGGCGACGGATGAACGGGTCGGTAAAAGCCATTGGGGGTTCCTTGATCAATCAGCGCGAGGCTGACTGTTCTTCTCGGCCAGGGTCTTGTCGTCGCTGATGGCGATGTGCGCACCGCTGTCCAGTTTGATCTGGCCGGCCGTGACCACTTTCTCGCCGCTTTTTACACCTTTGCTGATCACCACCAGGCCGTCGCGGCGTTCACCGGTTTCAATGAACCGCCGTTCAGCGATCAGGACCGGCTGGCCCTTGTCGTCTTTTTCGAGGCTGCCGTCTTCGGCTTTTTTCTCTGCGACTACGTAAAGGGAATTGCCGTAGAGCGTGTAGGTGATCGCGCTTTCCGGCACGACGATGCTCGGTTGCGGGTCGGGCAACATCACTTGCAGGCTGGCGAACATGCCAGGCAGCAGCTGGCCATCGGGGTTGGCCAGGGTCGCGCGGACCTGCATGTTGCGCGTGCTGTTCTCCAGCTTCGGGTTGATTGCACTGATGGTGCCGGGGAAGGTCCGGGACGGGTAGGCCGCGACGACGATTTCAACCGGCTGGCCGATGGCGACCTTCGGTACCGACTGCTCTGGCACGAAAAAATCGACGTAGAGACTGCTGAGGTCCTGCAGGGTGGCAATCATGGTGCCACTGGCCAGGTAGTCGCCAACGTCCACCTGACGAATGCCGATGGTTCCGCTGAAGGGGGCGACGATACTTTTTTTGCCGAGCGCTGCCTTCAGTTGATTGACCGTGGCCTTGCTCTTTTTCAGTACCGCCGACAGTCGATCGAACTCGCCTTTGGAAATGGCCTGGCTGCCCACCAGCTGGCTACCGCGACCGTAATCAAGTTGGGCCAGCCCGAGATCGGCCTGGGCAGTTTCGAGCAGGGCGCTTTCTACGGCGCTGTCCAGGCGTAACAGCGGTTGACCGGCTTTGACTTTCTGCCCGGACTCGAACTGCAGATCGACGACCGTGCCGTCGGTCTCCAGGCTCAGGTCCACGCCTTGCAGCGCCTTGAGTGTGCCGACCGTGGGCAGGCGGGCTTGCCACGGACGTTCGGTTGCCGTGGCAACGGCGACGCTGATCGGCGGTTTTGGCGCGGAGAAGCCTTGGATCATCGTGTAGATGGAGAAGGCTTTGTAACCGGCCAGGACCAGCACGATCAACAGAACAACACCCAACATGATCAGCATGCGGCGACGCAGCATAATTCCAGTTCCTTGGAGAAAATCAGGTGAGACAGTTGGGAACCTTACCCCGACTCCGCGGGTGATTCCAATGGATGTTTTTGGGGCTTCCCCCTACCTGCAGGAGCCGGCTTGCCGGCGAAGGGGCCGCTGGATTTGCAGCGATCTTTCGGACCTCTTCGCTGCGATGCGGCGACCCGACAAGCCAGCTCCTACAGGATCTCCATCAAGCCATCAGGTACAAATGGTTGTCCCAGAGCCCCGCCGGCAGCTCCAGGGGTTTTGCAACGAGGTTTGCCTGGCGGCAATCGTAGTACCGGCAGCGCCCCTGGCCCGAGGTCACGACAAAACCATCGGCCACCGCGCCTACGCCGGCGCAATCGGGCAGGGGCGCGTCCAGACGCACTTCGCCGCTGTCCAGGTCCCAGATGAAGAAGCGATTGCCTCGAGGCGCGGTCAATGCGACCAGGCGCAATTCACTGTGCACCGCAACGCTGGCGGTGTAATGCCCCATGGCCTGCAGTTGATGCTCAGGCACTGGGAACGCCACGAACGGCTGGCCGGGACGCTTGATCGCCAGCAGCTCCGAGTGCTCGTGAGCCGCCCCCATGAATTGTTGGCCGGCGACGATGGTGCCGTCGCTGGCAATGCCCAGGTGACGCACGCTGTTCATTTGCTGGCCGAGGGTTTCCTTGCTCAGCAGGGTGCCGTCGCGCTGCATCAGGACCAGGCTCGGCTCCATCGCATTGAGGTTCATCTCGACCCGGCTTTCGGCTTCGGTGCGGATGCCGCCGTTGGCCACCACCAGGGTTTCGCCATCGGGCATCCACGACACTTGATGCGGGCCGATGCCATGGGTGGAAATCTCGCCGCTGTGCACCAGCCGTTCGCCTTCGAACGTGTACACACCGAGCAGGCCGCGACCCGGATCGCTGGTGTCGTTTTCGGTGGCATACAGCCAGTTGCCGCTGTGGTGAATCACCGCATGGCCGTAGAAGTGCCGGTTCGCCTGCGACTTCAGGGTTTGCAGCAGCGTGCCGTCGCGCAAGTCGATCAGGTAGCTCTCGGTGCCGGGACGGCGGGCAACGAACAGCGCGATCGGCAACGCAGGGTGGTTGATGATGTCATGGCAGCGCTGGTCGACCTGGGTGGCAAACACCCGGGTGCCGTCCAGCCGGTAACCGACGGCGTAATGCTTGCCGTCGGTATCGTCCCGCGCGGAGAGCAGCAGCGGGCTTTGATCCTTGTGCCTGGACAGCGTCCAGCCGCCCAGTGTCACCGCACCCAGCAGCAAACTCCCTAACTTCAGCGCCTGGCGTCGCAGCATGGAACTAGCCCTCATCAGTCACCGTCGTTGGCATTGAAGCCCAGTTGAATGCCCAGCGCCTTGGCCAGCTCGCCTTCGTGCAGGCGATGGACGACGTTGAGGCTGTCGTAGAGATCGTTGAGCTGCTGGCGACCGGCGTCGTCGCTGAGCATTTCGGTCAACGAGCGCTGGCTGCTGGCGAACAGTTTCAACGAAGCGGCGTAGGCCGCGTCGATCTTGTCGACCAAGGGTTTCTGTTCGCTCGGCAACAGGCCGCGCAGGCCTTTGTTGTCGACACCTTCCCACACTGTTTTGGCGGCGGCGAGGCTGGCTTCGAGACTGGTCAGGGACGACTGGCTGCGCCAGGCATCGGCCTGGAACGGCTGCGGCACACCCTTGCTCTGGCGGCCCATCGGGGTGCCGAGCTTCTTCTTCAAGCTATCGAGGGCGGTGACCTGCACGCGCAGCAGATCGGCGATTGCTTCGTGGGAGTCGGCGTAACGCTGGTTCGGGAACTTGCTCATCTGCGCGAGCATGCCGTCGGTGTTGTTCCAGCTCTTGAGAATCTCTTCGGCCAGCTGTTTCTGGCGCTCGCCAATGGCGATCAGCAGTGGGCAGTACTTGGCTTTCTGCTCGGCGTTGGCCACATCAGGCTTGCTGTCGAACAGGATGTATTCGTAGGCCGACAGGCCTTGCACCACCACGCTGGACTTGGCCAGTGCAGCGGCGTCGATCTGCGGTTGCGCGGTGACCAGTTGTTCGACCTGACGACCCACCAGGTTCTTTTTGTCCGGCCAGAATTGCACCTGCCAGGCACGGTTGCCCTCGGCCAGTGGACCGATCAGCAGGGGTTGCAGCTCGGCCCAGGCTTTTTGCGCGTGCAGGAAGTCAGCCCTGGCGGTATCCAGGGTTTCCTTGCCTTCGCAGTAGGCGAGAGCGCTGACAGCCAACTGGCGGTCTGCTTCAACCCAGCGAGTGTAGGTGGGCAGAATCACTGACTTGGCGATCGCCGCCGAGGTGACGGCTTGCGGATCCTGCGGCGAACAGGCGCCCAGGGCTAGCGCGGCAAGGCTGGTGAACAACAATTTGGGACGAAACATGTCGGGCTCCCGCTGGAAGATGGGTATTAAAGGGAATTCAAAAACGCCAGCAGCGCAGCACGCTGCTCGGCATTGAAAGACAAAACCTGTTGCTGCGCCGCCTTTGCCTCGCCGCCATGCCAGAGCACGGCTTCAAGCAGGTTGCGGGCGCGGCCGTCATGCAGGAACTGGGTGTGGCCACTGACCGCTTGGGTCAAACCGATGCCCCACAACGGCGGGGTCCGCCAGTCGCGGCCACTGGCCTGGAACTCGGTGCGGTGGTCGGCCAGGCCGTCGCCCATGTCATGCAGCAGCAGATCGCTGTACGGGCGAATCACTTGATTGGCCAGCTCAGGTTCGGCGGCGTTGGCGGCGGTGGTGTACTTGGGGGTGTGACAGGACTGGCACCCAGCCTGGTAGAACAGGGTCTTGCCGGCCAGCACCTCGGGCGTGGCGACATCGCGGCGTGCCGGCACAGCGAGGTTGCGGGTATAGAACAGCACCAGGCGCAGGATGTTGTCGCTGACTTCCGGCTCGCCATCGGGGCCGTTGCCGCTCGGCGCCTGTTTGCAGGCCGTTTGCGCGTCGGAGCAGTCGTCAAAGGGTCGCAGGTGGGTCGTGAGGCCCATGTCACCGGAAAACGCGTGGACATTTTGTTGATTGAGGTTCGGTTGCCCGGCTTTCCAGCCAAATCGCCCCATCACGGTCTTCTGCTGCGCATCATCCCAAACCCGATTAGGACGTCCGGCGATGCCGTTGTCGTCCTTCGCCTGGGCTTGGGCGTTGGCCAGGATCGCCTCTTCCGGGATGGCCTCCAGCAAGCCCAGGCCAATCATCGGTGGCGCCACCCGTGCCGAGAATCGCGTGTCGGGGTGCATCGGGCCGTAGTTCAGCTGGGTGATGTTCAGGCTCGGCTTGCGCAGCTCGACTTGGGTACCGTCCTTGAAACGAACCGTGACGGGCGTGTAGTCGACCCGCACCTTGCCTTCCGGCGTGACCCCGGGCACGGCCATGTCCTGGAACTGCCCGCCATAGACCGGCTCCGGCACGACACCCTGTTGCTCGATGACGTTGGCATAGGCCGGGGTGTCGGGAATCGACAGGCGTACCAGCATCGACACGGCATTCGACGCATCGGTAGGCGGCGGGTGGCCGCGGCCGTCCTTGATATGGCAGCCCTGGCAGGCATTGGTGTTGAACAGCGGGCCGAGGCCGTCGCGGGCGGTGGTGGTCGACGGCGCGATCACCCAGGGGCTGCGAAAGAAACTGTTGCCGACGCTGAAGTCCACGCGCCGCGACGGCGGCAGGTTGGCGGAGGGCAGCGAAAAGGCGTTCTGATCGGTCTTGCGCACCGTCGTGCCGCCGCCGGAGCGGGCTTCACCGGGTTCGGCCTGGGTGAACTTCGGGGCGTCATCGCAGGCACTCAGGCCCAGGGCCAGCAGCAGTGCGGACAAGCGAAGAGGCAGCGAGGGCATCAGACATCCTGCAAGACGAGCAAAACAAGGGCGCAAAGTCTAACAGGGCAGGGGGTTTTAAATAAGAGGAATTATCGTTTGCCTGATTTGGGACAACGACCCGAGGCGTTACGCACGCCATACATATGTAACGCACCGGTGGGATGGCGCAGGGGCACGATGAGGGTAGTTCACCCACAGAAGAGATGCGCCATGCTGCATGAACATTCAACACTGCCTGCCATGCGGGACAACCCTTTACAGATCCTCCTGGGGAGGAAACTGTCGGCACTGGATATCCAGACCGCAGAGCTGTTCCAGAACCAGCCTGCTTTCCATGCTTTCGTGCAACAGCGCTTCGATCAGGCGTTCCCCGACGTGACGCCGCGCCTGGATCTGCTGCGCAGCTTTATCAAGTGTCGCGAAAATGACGACACATCCACCGGTGGCGAGCCGGACGATACATCCGATATCCAGGCATTGTTGTCCAGCCTGATGGATGCGGTGGTGCAACGTATCGTCACTGGGCAAGCCGCAGGCTTTGCCGGTCGGCAGGCCCGCTTTTATCGTGTACCCGAAGCGGGCGGGGAGCCAACGCTCTTTACCGCGTTAACGCCCGCTGCGTTCGACACGTTCCTCGATGGTCTGGCCGGCAACCTGCTGTCGCACTATGGACAGTACCTGGATGCCTACTGGGCTGGCGCCGTGAGCTCGACCGATTCGCGAACCCGCAAGCAATGGTTGATTGATATTCGCACCGAGGCGCTGAAAAACGAGGTCGCCCTGCTTAAAAGCGATGGCCTGCTCGACGCCACCGATGAGGCGCTGTTTGCCAAGGTGTTGCGTTACCCGAATGCCCAGGCCCGACAGTTTTTGAACACCTATCGTCCTTGTGTGTATGGCGTGGCGCTCAAGGACGATGAGGCTGCCCCGATCCCCTTGCATGGAGCTTTCATCCTGACCGCTCGGGATCCGCAAGACGCGGAGGTGAAGTGGGACACCAAGGACGTCCCCCTGACGGCTCGTCCCGTGGCGCCGACAGCGAATGTGGGCCGGGTGTTGTTGTTTATCCCGGACGCTGGCCTTGAGGCGTTCGAATCGTTGGCCAGTCTTGACCATGAACTGCATCGACGCTTGGGTCATGGCGCCGAGTTCGCCTCGCTGTTGGCCTGGGTGGCCGACAAGGACCAGGCACGCGGCCTGGCGCTGCATCGCGCTGCCCCTGTGCGCGATCGGCTGCACTACCTTGAGCGTCTGGACTCCCCCTTCAGTCATGGCGTCGAATCACAATGCCTGATGATTCGGGAAAACCTCGCCTCGACCCTCGCCAGGTACCAGGCCTCGGGGGCGCACATCGATAAGGCGGACTTGCCCCGCGGCTGTGACCGGGTGACCGATCTACACCGTGCCTTTGATATCGAACCGGTGTTGTGGGCGAGGATCAAGAAACGTTGCCAGGCCCGGTTGGCGGTCTTCCTGCAGGATGCAGACGAGACCGACAGAAATGCCTGGGCCGCTGCGATTGCCAGTTATGGCGAGGAGCTGGCCAACCTGTCCGAGCCCGAAGGGTTTCCCTCATTAGCCCAGTTCAGCGATCGCCGCGACCTGTTGGCCTACAGCAATCGCCGACTGCGCGCGGTACTTGAGTCCGAATACGGCCTGACGGTAAATCCGGATGACCTCATCGTCCACAGTCGGGATCCATCAGTCCCTGCGATTATCATCGCTCCCGGTGCCCCTGGTTCCAGCATCCAGAACCCCGGCAAGCCGCAGTTCCAGCACCGTCGGCGGACGTTGACCGAACTGGCTCTGGAAAACATCGGTGGACTGGATTTCAACTTCACCGAATTCTCCAGGCTGACCTTGAAGACCGAGGGCAGCGACAAGCCCGATGAAGCCTTACGGCCCGAGGATATGCTTGCAGCGCAAGCGGCCGAGACTTTTGCCGGCTTGAGTCTCGAGCAGGTCAAGGAACTGGTGCGCAGGCTCAACGTCGGTCAAAGCCATAACGCGTTTTTGAAGGACGCCTTGATCACGTCCCCGGGGGCGGCGCTTCGCAAGCGCAATTATGTCCGGACCATGGAGCGGCAGCTGCGCCTGGACGCCATTGAAGCCAAGATCAATGGCGATTTTTACCCGGACAGGTTGGCGCGCGGTTTCGCCTGGGTCCAGGCGGTGCTCGATGTGCCGGTCGACGACCATCGGCGTCGCGAGGTCGAGGGGCATCGGGTAGTGGTAGAGCATTTGAAACTGCGCGGTCAACGGGTGCGCGGGGTGTTGTTGTTCCGTACCTCCGTGGCTGGCGGCTCGATTGTGGTGTATACGCCGCAGGCTCCTGGCGGCCGGGTGTTCCATGAGTTTGTCGGTGAGCGCTTCGTGCCAGATTTCACCCACAACAGTCACTGGCGTGAATACCTGGTCGGGCGGGTAGAGCGGGCGTTCCAGCCTCAGGTCCTGGCCACGTTGAAAGGCCGGGGCGATTTCTCGATGGTTCACATGTCCAGGATCGCGAACAACGTTTTTGAAGACGCCTACGAGACTGAGGTCAACTTCGCGATCAACGATGCCGCGGCACAAGTGACCACCACCGAACAAACCAATGTCGAGACCGGGCTTGTCATTGCCACCACGGCGGTCGATGTCCTGACGATGGTGTTGCCGGTGCGGGTGACGCTGCCGATCGGCCTGGCCAGGAGCCTGTTTTCTGTCTTCAGCGCGGTAGAGGCGGCGAACCTGGGGGATCGGGCCGGTGCGGCCCACCACGTAGTCCGGGCATTGGGCGAGTTTGTCGGGGCGCTGGCCGATGGCGTGATCGGCATGCGCTCTGTCAGTGGCGGACTGAAAAGCGCTCCCGGCGCTCGAGGGTTGAACCCGGAAATGGCCCTCCGGAAAAAACCCGAGGGTCTGTTGCCTTTGCCAGGGTGGGAGGGCAAGGGCATCTACTACAGGACGTCGAAACCCGATGGTTCAAAGCATTATTTCCTCAGTGACCAAAACCATTGGTACGCGATCCTGGATGAAGGTTTCGAGGAAGCCTGGCGAGTCAGGGATGCTCGCAAACCGATCCAGTGGCATTACTCACCGATTCGCCGGGATTCGGCAGGGCACTGGGAAATCGGCACTCATCGCGATGCGCCCGGGTTGGGCGGCGGGTTCACGGAAAGAGCACTCAGGGATCTCTATCCGTTTCTTGACGAAACTCAGGCCAGGCGCGTATTCGATTCGTTCGTTTTTCCGCGAGGACGTGAAAGCGAGTTTGAGTTGAACCTGGTTCATTACTTGCGCTCAGGTTCGACCCTGAATGTCTTCGACCCGTATCTGACGGTTTCTCCTGAACGTTTGCGTCTACGCCTCAGGGGACTGGATTTGCCGCGCTCGTGGAGCGGCGGGAGTGTTGTCGACGCCAGTCGACCGGCTCCCATCGAACCGACACCGGGGCCGAGTCGAGCGACTACCGCTCCGGCGCGCCCAGTCCGTCCACCCAACGAGAAATTTGCCGATTGGGGGCAAACCATCGATTCCGCCGAACTTCAGGTGCAAAACGCTGAAATGGGGATCTATCGACGAACGGCGGGCGCCCCGGCGTTGGTCGGGCGCGACTATGTGAAGATCGATGAGCGCTATTTTCCGATCCTGCCGCAAGGGACAACCATGAGAAGTGGTGTCGTGTTCATGTACGACCCGGCCATTGAGATCAATACCTTTGCCCAATTCGAGCACTTGCTTGGGACTGATCGGTTTAGCCAGCCACGAGTGGCGACGTTCAATGGCGCACTGTCCCGGTGGGTCCATCCGCTTGATTTGCCTTTCGAGAAAAGTATCGCCGCGTACGTGGGAGACGGGTTCCCGACATTCACCGCGGCGACGCAGTTGCAGGTGGCCAACGTGCTGTTCAATCGGGCCAATCCAGCGGGACTGACCGGCTGGGGGATCGCGGCTCTGCGACGAACCCTGCAGAACTGGCGTTTCTGGCCGGCGGGAAACCGTGTTTCACTGGGCGATCCGTTGTCCATGCTGCCGAGAACGCCGAGGGCGCACGATGGGACTTGGCCGCTCAATAGTCTGCCGGGTTATTACAGTCGGCTGAATTTCAGCACTGACGGGATTCCATTACTGTTGCATGACGCGCTGAGCAGCAGGTCGGGAAGCACGCTAAGGGCATTGATGATCGAGCGATTGACCGGCAGTCGCTACGAGTTGGTCGCTGGCGGTGCCGTGTCCGAACTGATTTTCAGGCGTCCGGGGCGTGAGGCGCTGTATTGGCTGACATTACGACGCGTCGCGGGGGACGTGGTCGAAGGCCGCCACTATGTCGGTCCAAGGACTGACCTGATGGATTCGGCGACCCGTGCGTTGTTCATTCAAGCGCAAGCCACCAACAACCTGGTCACATTGATCGGCGGTATCCAGCGGCCAGTGGGTGGTGGCGCGGTCAATATTTTCATTCTCCGCATCTGAGGCTGGCGAAGCGGCAAAAAAATGCCCCGAACGTGTCGGGGCATTTTTATTGGACAGGCTAGCCTGCGTTGATCAGAACTCGTGATCGGCGTTGTCCGGGTTCAGGTCGCTGATACCCAGTTTGCCAGCGGCGGCTTCGATCGAACCGGTCTGCTTGACCAGCGATGCGATGGCGTCACGGACGATCTGGTTGCCGGCGGTGTTGCCAGCAGCGATCAGCTGGTCGTAGTGCTCGCCCTTGTTGGCGTGATCGACGATCACCTGCATCTTGGCTTCGGTGGCGGCCAGGTCGGCCTTGAGCGCGGTGTCGGCTGCAGGGTCGGCCTTGGCGACCAGGGACGACAGGCTGGCGCCGGTCATTTTGGTGCCATCGACACGGGTGTATTCGCCCAGGTACACGTTACGGATGCCCTTGGCATCGTAGAACTGCGAGTTGTGGGTGTTGTCGCTGAAGCAGTCGTGTTCGTCTTCCGGGGAGTTGGCCTCCAGGGAAACCTTCATGCGCTCGCCCGCCAGTTCGCCCAGGGACAGGCTGCCCATGCCGAACAGCATTTTGCGCAGGCCGCTTTCAGCCGGTTCCGCTTCCAGGGTGGCGCGGTAGTTGTCGGCCACGTTCGGCTTCCAGTTACCGACCATTTCTTCCAGGTCGCTGACCAGCAATTGGGTCACGGATTTCAGGTAAGCACGGCGACGATCGTTGTGACCGCCAGTGGCGCCTTTGCCTTCCAGGTAGTCCGAAGCTGGGCGGTTGCCGGCGCCAGGGCCGGTGCCGTTCAGGTCCTGGCCCCAGAGCAGGAATTCGATGGCGTGGTAGCCAGTGGCGACGTTGGCCTCGGAACCGCCCAGCTCGTTCAGGCTGGCGAGTTTTTCCGGGGTGATGTCCTTCACGTCGACCTTGTCTTCGCCGACCTGGACTTCAGTATTGGCGATGATGTTGGCAGTGGCGCCAGGGTTACCCAAGGCGTGCTCGTAGGATTTGTCGACGTAGTCGATCAGGCCTTCGTCCAGTGGCCAGGCGTTCACCTGACCTTCCCAGTCGTCGATGATGGTGTTGCCGAAGCGGAACACTTCGCTCTGCAGGTAAGGAACGCGGGCAGCGATCCAGGCAGCCTTGGCGGCTTTGAGGGTGTCGGCGTTCGGCTTGGCGAGGAAGGCATCGACGGCGGTTTGCAGGGTTTTCGCGGTGGATTCGGCATCGCTGTAAACGGCGAAAACCATGTCGGCGTAATGCGCGACAACGGCTTTGGCAGCGGCTTCGTCGACCTTGCTGGCAGCGGCAGGTGCAGCCGCTGGAGCAGCCGGTGCTGCGGCAGTGCTGGCCGCTGGCGCAGGAGCGGCAGCTTTTTCTTTGTCTTTGCCTTCACCGCAACCGGCGAGGGAAATTGCGATGGCCAACAGACTGGCGGTAGCCAGAGGCATACGAATCATGGCGAACATCCTGCTTCGAGAGGGGGTGGTATAACGCGACCAGCGCGCAAAACGACGACATAATGCAAATCTTTCGCATTATGTGTAAAGGGTTGTGGTTGGAAATATTTCTTATTCACCCTAGGGGCGAGCCTGCTCGCAATGGACGTTAACGATAACGCGTGCTGTCTAGATAAACGCGCCGCCCTGACGTCCATAGCGAACAGGCTCGCTCCTGCAGGGATTACAGGATGGCGGCGTTGCTGCGCTGGGCCTGCCTCAGGTAAGCGCTCAGTTCCCGCGCTGGCAGGGGCTTGCTGTAGAAGTAGCCCTGACCCTCGTGGCAGCCTTCGGAAATGATGTAGGCCTCCTGCTCCAAGGTTTCCACGCCTTCGGCAATCACCTGCATGCCCAGGCTCTTGCCCAGTTGAATGATGGCGCGAACGATGGTCGCGTCGTCGTCGTCATCGAGCAGGTCCTGAACGAAGCTCTTGTCGATCTTGATCTTGTCCAGTGGCAGGCTTTTCAGATAGCTCAGCGACGAATAACCCGTACCGAAGTCATCGATCGCGATCAGCGCGCCGGAGCGGCGCAGGCTGAGCAAATGCTGGGCGGCGGTGCTGATGTCCTCCATCAGGCCGGTCTCGGTGACTTCCAGCTCCAGGCTGCGCGGGGGCAGGCGATACATCTGCAACAGGTTGTTGACCACCCGTGGCAACTCGGCGTGGTGCAGCTGCACGGTGGACAGGTTCACCGCCATGCGCAGGTCGCTGAAGCCCTGGTCGTGCCAGTCGCGCAACTGTTTGCAGGCCTGGTCCAGCACCCATTCACCGATGGCGATGATGGTGCCGTTTTGTTCGGCCAGCGGGATGAACAGGTCCGGGGGTACCATCCCGTGTTCGGGATGCTGCCAGCGAATCAACGCTTCGACGCCGACTACCCGGTGATCGCGATAGCTGATCTGCGGTTGGTAGACCAGGTAGAACTGGTCGCGCGTCAGTGCGTCGCGCAGGTCTTTTTCCAGTTCGCGACGCCGACGCATTTCGGTATCGACGCTGGCGATATAGAACTGATAGCGGTTGCGCGAGCGAGTCTTGGCCAGGGTCATGGTCTGCTCGGCTTTTTGCAGCAGTTTCTCGGTACTGTCGCCATCTTCCGGGAACAAGGTGATGCCGATGGTGGCGCGCAGGCGGATCTGCTGATGATCCAGGGCAAACGGCGCTTCCAGGTCATCGAGAATGCTTTGCGCCAGTTCGGCGGCTTCGTAGGGTTGCTCGATATCGGCCTGCACCAGTGCGAACTGGTCGCCACCCAGGCGGGCGAGGGCGCCAAGGCGCCCGCTGTGCGCACGCAGGCGATCGGCCAGGGCCAGCAGCAACTGGTCACCGGTCTGATAGCTGAACTGTTCGTTGATGCCTTTGAAGTCATCGAGCCCGACACACAGCACCGCGACCCGGCGTTGCAGCTTGCCGGCATCGACCAGGATCTTGTCCAGTTGCGTTTGCAATTGCTGGCGGTTCGGCAGGCCGGTGAGGAAATCGTACTGGGCCATGCGCAACAGGCTGTTTTCCGCTTCATGGCGCAGGTGAGTGTTGCGCTCGATGGATTCCAGCAACTGATTGGCGGTGTTGATCCACAGCCCCAGTTCGTTTTTCTCGTGGCCCTTGAGCAGCGGAATCTTGTGCTCACTGGGACGGTCGGGATTGATTTCGGTCAGGTGCTCGATGATGCGCGACAGGGGTTTGGTCAATAGCCAGTGATAGACCAGGTACAGCACCAGCCCCATCGCCAGGGCACGCAATACCCCGGATATGAAGATGATCACCGAACTGACGATGAAGCCCTTGCCGTAGGTGGCGGTGTCGAGGGTGATGCTCAGGTCGCCGTAATACTCGCTGTAGGGGCCGCGTCCGACCAACTGGGTGGTGAAGGTGCGTTCCTTGCCCAGGATCAGGTCGGTCAGCCAACGACTGCTGGAGTGCTGCAACTCACGGGATTTCTGCGCCAGCATGGCTTCGTTGGGATGGCCTATGGACGCCTGGCGCACGGCATCATCCTGAAACAGGCCTTCGATTACCTGCATGCCCATTTCCCGGTCCAGGCTGTAGACGGCCTGGGTCGAGGGGTCGCGGAACATGTCGAGGATGCGTTCGGCATCGCCGGCGACGGCCTGGCGCGTTTTATAGGCATCGAAAACGATCTGCGCGCAGCTCAAGACCACGCCGACGATCAATGCCGACAGGAGCACGACCCGGAGCAACTTCACCGACAAGCTGTTCTTGAGTTCCAGCTTCAAAGGGTTATTCCTTGTTCCGTGCGGGTAGCATCAAGTTGCCATGAGTATTGGCAATCCCGTGATGTCAGTCAAAGGGACAATCCACCCTGCGGGATTTTGCCTGCAGCTTGGCCGATTTGCTGTGGTCTGGGCAATTGCCCGATGAGTACTGTGTCGGTAGTCGAGTCCTTCAACTTGAGGGGATTGGGACAAAATTTCCTTTTGTTTGATGTTAGACGGCTGTGGCGTTGAGGCAAGGTGCCGAGCGCCGGTCTCAAGGCACAAAAAAGGCGACCCCCTTGCGAGAGTCGCCTTGGCGTTAACTACGGATATTGCTTACTCCGACAGTTTGTACGCAATCACATAGTCACCCTGTTTGGTGCCCAGCGAGCCGTGACCACCCGCCACGACCAGCACGTATTGCTTGCCATCCTTGCCGGTGTAGGTCATCGGCGTGGTTTGCGCGCCTGCCGGCAGGCGGCCTTCCCACAGTTGCTTGCCGTTTTTCACGTCGTAGGCACGCAGGTACTGGTCGAGGGTGCCGCTGAGGAAACCGACGCCACTGGCGGTGGTGAAGGTGCCGCCCAGGCTCGGTACGCCCATGCTCAGTGGAATCGGAACCGGCGAGCTGTCACGCACGGTACCGTTTTTGTGCATCCAGATTTTTTCATGGGTGGTCAGGTCGATCGCGGCCACGTAGCCCCACGCCGGCGCCTGGCACGGCAGGCCCATTGGCGACAGCAAGGCTTCGAGGACCACGCCGTACGGCGCGCCTTTGTTTGGCTGCACGCCTTCGGTTTCGCTTTTGCGCGGGCCTTGGGCGGCGATTTCGGCGGCCGGGATCATCTTCGATTTGAACGCCATGTAGCTCGGGTTCACGAAAGCGATCTGGCGCACCGGGTCAACCGAGATTCCGCCCCAGTCGAACACACCGAAGTTACCGGGATAGACGATCGAACCCTGCAGCGACGGCGGGGTGAACGGGCCGTCGTAGCGCATGGATTTGAAGTCGATCCGGCAGATCAGCTGGTCGAACGGCGTCACGCCCCACATGTCGCGCTCTTGCAGCGGCGGCGGCATCAGGTTCAGGTCGGATTTCGGTTGCGTTGGCGAGGTGTGATCGCCTTCCACCGCGCCTTGCGGCACCGGCACTTCGTTGATTGGCACGATGGCCTGGCCGGTGCTGCGGTCCAGCACGTAGATGCTGCCTTGCTTGGTCGACGCCAGGACGGCCTGCTTCACGCCGTCAGCGGTTTTCAGGTCCATCAGGGTCGGCTGGCCGCCGACGTCCATGTCCCACAGGTCATGGTGGGTGAACTGGAAGTGCCAGCGTACTTTGCCGGTGGCGATGTCCAAGGCGGTCAGGCCGGCCGCATGCAGTTCAGATTCAGGCGTACGCGCGCCGCCGAACTGGTCCGGGGTCTGGTTGCCCATCGGCAGGTACAGCATGCCGAGTTTTTCATCGACCGCGAACATGGACCACATGTTCGGCGAGTTGCGCGTGTAGGTCTTGCCTTCGGCAATCGGCGTGGTGTCGTCCGGGTTGCCGCTGTCCCAGTTCCACACCAGTTTGCCGGTGTGCACGTCGAACGCGCGGATCACGCCGCTTGGCTCGTCGGTGGAGACGTTGTCGGTGACGTGGCCGCCAATCACCACCAGGTCCTTGGTGACCGCGGGTGGCGAGGTGGAGTAGTAGCCACCGGCCGTGAAGCCCCCGATGTTGGCGCGCAGGTCGACCTGGCCCTTGTCGCCGAAGTCTTCGCACATCTTGCCGGTGTCGGCGTTCAGTGCGATCAGGCGCGTGTCGGCAGTCGGCAGGAAGATCTTGCGCGGGCAAGCGCTGGCCGGGGCCGGGCTGGCCGAACCGGTCGGGCTCTGCTCGGAGGCATACACTGCGTCATCGTGATAGGTCACGCCACGGCAGGTCATGTGCGCCCAACCCTTGAAGTTCGCCGCATTCTGCGTCGACAGCTTCGGATCGAAACGCCAGATTTCCTTGCCGGTGTCCGGGTCCAGCGCGATCACCTGGCTGTGCGGCGTGCACACGTAGAGCATGCCGTTGACTTTCAGCGGGGTGTTTTCGGCGGTGGTTTCGCCCGGGTCGTTCGGCCCAGGCAGGTCACCGGTGCGGTAGGTCCAGGCCGGTACCAGCTTGTTGACGTTTTGTGGGGTGATCTGCGCCAGCGGCGAGTAACGGTCACCATGGGCGCTGCGGCCATAGGAGTTCCAGTCACCGTCGGGCATGGCCGGGGCGGTGTTGGTCATGCCTGGCACGCTGTCGCGGTCCAGTTGACCCTTGATTTCACCCGGGTGGGTGAACTGGCTGGCCAGGGCGGTTGCGCCGGCGATCACCACGGCCACGCTCAGGGCGCCGGTGCCCAGGGGGGCGGCGCCATCACGCAGCAGTGGACGACGGAACCACGGCAGCAACATGACCAGGCCCAGCGCGAACAGCATCGCCAGGCGCGGCACCAGCTGCCACCAGTCGAGGCCGACTTCCCACAGTGCCCAAACGGTGCTGGCGAACAGCACCAGTGCATAAAGGCCCAGTGCGGCACGACGCGCGGCGATCAGCAGGATGCCGCTCAGCGCCAGGCCGATACCGGCCAGCAGGTAGTACAGTGAGCCGCCAAGCATGCTCAGCTTGATCCCGCCGGCCAGCATGGCCAGGCCCATTAGCAGAAGCAGTATGCCGAGCAGGGTCGGCAATAGACGGCTTCGACTCAAAGCACCCTCAGTGCTCATAGTGTGGTTCTCCGTAACGTTTCAAGTGGTCCCGCGCAGGTTCACTGTAGATGACGATCCCGCGTGGGCATGGTTCAGATAAATCTATTGGGTTCACGCAGTCCTTGTAGGAGCTGGCTTGCCAGCGAAAGCGGTGTGTCTGTTGGCATAGGTGTCGACTGATACGCCGCCTTCGCTGGCAAGCCAGCTCCTCCAAGGGGGAGTGGTGTGGGTCAGAACGACGACTGGATCTTGATCCCGCCAATCAAGGCGTCATCGACGTCGTTCACGCCACCGGGGTGGCGGATGTATTGCAGGTTCGGGCGCACGGTCAGCCAGTTCGTGACGTGCACGCCGTAATAGAGTTCGGCGCTGTACTCGGTGTCCTGCGGCGGCAGGAAGGCTGGGTCGTCGTAGTCGAAGACCGCCTTGGCCTGATTGCTCGCCTCGGCATTCTTGCGATACGCCGGGTTGACGTGCACGCGGGCCATGGCAAAGCCGATGTCATCCCGGGCGCGGGCGTCGAACAGGCCTTTGTAGACGAGGCCGGCCTGGACATAGTTGTCGATGGCGTTGGTTTTCTTGTCGTGCATCGTGCCGTTGGCGAACAGGCTCAGGCCGCGGGAATGGTCGCTGGCGATGCTGGTGACCTGCTGTTGAATGCCCAGCCACACACCGTGCTTGCTCGATGCACTGCGGTACGCCTCGCCACTCAGGGCGGCAGGCTGGCCGTGGCTGTCCTTGTAGACATCGGTGGCGTTGGCGTTGCTGTAGTAGTAGCCGGCACGGTATTCACCCGGCAGACCGTTGAGCTTTGGCGTCCACACCAGTTCCACCGGCAGGATGGCGCCTTGGGTGCCGCTGCCGCTGAGCTTGAAGCCATTGTCGCGGTCGAGGTTCGACGGATTCTGCTCATAGGCGCCGACCTGCGCGTACAACTCGGGCGTCAGGTGATATTTGACCCGCATCGCCCACTGGCTGACCGGCCAGTTGTACCAGATGTCGCCCACCCAGTTGCCGACCTGGGAGCCACAGAACGCAAGGTTCTGGAAGTCGCAGGGAAAACTGTTGAAATCTTCGCCTTCGCCGAAGCGGCCGACCTTGATGTCGAGTGTCTGGTCGAGGAACTTCTGCTGGTACCACATCTGCGTCAGGCGCGTAGTCTGGCCACGGCCCCAGACTTCCTGTGCCGAGGTGAAACCGCCGACCCGTGGGTCGTTGATCCGGTCGTTGCTGATGTTGTTGCCGCTGCGCTTGGTGATGGTCAGCTGGAACTCGGCGTCGTTCCAGCCGAGGATTTTCTGCAGGTCCAGGTGTGTGCCCAGCGCGAACTGGTCGCTGTAGCGAGCGGTGCGATCATGGTCGTAGCCGCCCTGCAGGTTGCTGCCCATTTCGCCGGTGTAGTCGAGCTTGAAATCGTAACCCTTTGCCGACAGTTCACTGCGGGTGCCGTTCCAGTCACCGAGCATCCAGGGTGAGTCGCTGTCAAAGGCCGGTGCCGCCGGGGTACAGGTAGCGAGGCTGAAAGCGCCCAGGCCTGTGAACAGGCTCAGGGCTTTCAGGCGCGCAGCAGGCGTGAAGACAGCGCTGTCTTTAGAAAATGGAAAATCAGGCATAGGGAAGAAATTCTTGATCTTTTTTTGGAGGATGAACGTAAACGGCGCAAGTAAAGCGCATGGCAGAAGCGTTTCAGCTATGGCGGGCGTAAGGATAATGTTCTGTTACAAATAGAGAAAGGGCTTTTACTGACATGCATCCTTTCGAATTCGGTAACAGTCCTGCAGGAGCTGCTGAAGGCTGCGATCTTTTCCGTTTCACCTACATTTAACGTAAGGTGCGCGGCTTCCAATTCCCACTCTGCTCGAAGGCCCGGCATGAACGAACACAACCCCGATCCGCTGCACGGCGTGACCCTGGAACAGATCCTCAATGCACTGGTGACCCATTACGAATGGTCAGGGTTGGCCGAGCGCGTCGATATCCGTTGCTTCAAGAGCGATCCGAGCATCAAGTCGAGCCTGACGTTCCTGCGTAAAACCCCGTGGGCGCGGGAGAAGGTCGAGCGCTTGTACGTGAAACTGATGCGCACCAAGCGCCCGGTCTGACATGCCCCCTGCGCAAGGCATGCAGCGACGCTTGTTCACGCTGGCGGCCGTGCTTGGCTGGGCCGGACTGAGTATTCAGCTGTACCTGATTTTTTTTGCACGCTGGAATATCGGCGCCAGTCTGCTGGGTGGCCTGGTGAGTTTCTTCAGCTATTTCACCGTGCTGAGCAACACCCTGGTGGCGACCGTGCTGACCTGTGCAGCGACGTCCCGCGAGTCGGCGGCGCGGCGCTGGTTCCTGCAGCCGTGGGTCAGCAGTGGCGTTGCCGTGAGCATCGCTCTGGTCAGCCTGGCCTACAACCTGTTGTTGCGGCACTTGTGGCATCCAGAAGGCTGGCAGTGGCTGGCCGATGAGCTGTTGCACGATGTGATGCCGTTGCTGTTTCTGCTGTATTGGTGGCGTTGCGTGCCCAAGGGTCGGCTGCGGCCGGAGCACATCGGGTTGTGGGTGATCTATCCGTTGGTCTACTTCGCCTATTCGCTGCTGCGAGGGCATGTGCTGGCGGTGTATCCCTACCCGTTCATTGATGTCGAGAAACTGGGTTATCCACAGGTGTTCATCAATGCCGGTGGATTGTTGGCAGGGTTTGTCTTGATTGCGTTGCTGCTGATCGGGTGGGATCGGTGGCTGGGGCGTCGTGCCAAAGGCCTGGATTTGTAGCAGGCTCCTACAAGGGTGTGGTGTACACAGATCCAATGTGGGAGCCAGCCTGCCGGCGATAGGGCCTGAAGCCGGTCACTCCTGGTCAGTGTCATCCAGCCGCCAGTAACCCACGGCTTTGACGAACTGCTCATCCAGCCCATGCTCATCAAGCAACACCCGACGAATCTGCCGCGACACTTTGCTCTCGGTCGCCACCCACGCATACAGATTGCCCGTGGGCACCTGGATCTGGCGCACGGTGCTCAACAAGTGATCTTTACCCCCTTCGCGCAGCACCCAGATCACATTGACCTCGGCAGGGCTGTGCAGCACTTGCTGTTCCTTGCCGTTTTCCACTTCGACAATTACCAGTGCGCGCCGATTGGCGGCCAGGCCTTCAAGGCGTCGGGCGATGGCGGGCAGGGCGGTCTCGTCGCCGATCAGCAGGTAGCTGTCGAAGATATCCGGCACGATCATTGAACCCCGTGGCCCGCCGATGTGCAGGAACTGCCCGGGTTGAGCCTGTTCGGCCCAGGTCGAGGCAGGGCCGTCGCCGTGCAGGACGAAATCGATGTCCAGCTCCAGAGTATCCAGATCATAGCGGCGCGGGGTGTAGTCGCGCATGGCCGGCATCGCGCCGTTGTCCTTGCCGGCGCCGAGCACCAGGGTGTCCAGCGCCGCCTGTTGTGCCGCGTTCTGCGGGAACAGCAGCTTGACGTGGTCATCCGTGCCGAGGCTGATGAAGCCGGCCAGCTCAGGCCCGCCCAGGGTAATGCGGCGCATGCGCGGGGTCAGGTCGACGACGCGCAAGACTTCAAGGCGGCGACGTTTGATTTCGTGCATGACACGGTGAATGGTTGAGGTATCGACTGTGGTCACTCGGCGATCTCCTGGCGAGCCTGAACGGCAGGGCCGTCGACAATGGCTTTGGCGGTGTTGTTGAGCAGGGTGGCAACGCGCTGGATTTCTTGCGCACTCCAGCGGCCATGGTGCAGTTGCAGGGCATGGCGCAGGTTATGCACTGCCTCGTGGATTTCCGGGGGGCGATCATGGCCGCGCAGCGAGCGTTTGCTCACATCGATGCGCACCCGCACGCCTTCAAGGGCGACCGCCTGCTCGCTCAGGGACTGGCGACCGGCGTCAGTCACGCTGTAGCGCTTTTTTCCACCTTGGGCATCGCCCTGGATCATTTCGCTTTCTTCCAGAAAGGTCAGGGTGGGGTAGATCACGCCGGGGCTGGGGCTGTAGGCGCCGTCGAACATGCCTTCGATCTGGCGGATCAGGTCATAGCCGTGGCAGGGCTGTTCGGCGATCAGGGCCAGCAACAGCAATTTCAGGTCGCCGGGGGCGAATACCCGTGGACCGCGACCGCCGCGTTCGCGGCCGGGGCGTTTTTCGAAGCCGTCGCGACCGTCGCCATGTTCGCGGTGCGGGGAATGATGGTCTCTCATTTTTTCCTTCTCCTGTCGTGTCTAGATACAACGTAAGATATATCTTATAGTGCGTGCAAGCTTTTTTGACCGACGGTCGGGAGGGCAACGGCTCTCCGCCGGTCAGGCGGGGGCCGGGAGTGCTGGTAATTTTAGAGTAATTAAACTAATCATCAGTGTTGCAACTGTTGTTGGCCGTTAGTTGCGGGCAAAGTAGTATGCTTCTTACAGAAGTTGTTTTAATTTATATCTGCATGCTTTTTCAGTTAAAACTGTGTGTAGGATATGGCTGATGGGTAAATAACGTAGTTTGCTGTTTTGCCTGCTTTTTCTACAGCTGCGTGAGTCACTTTTACTACATGTTGCGCAGAGTTTTCGTACTTACTTTCTTAGGCAATTGGTTGATCATCCTCCCTGTCGAAAGTTGAACCGAAATGCCATCACTCTGCTTGTTGGCACGGTTAATTTGAACTTTCTACAGACCAATCCTTTGAAAAAACAGGTACTCGACAATGTTCAAGAAGTTTGCAATCGCCGTCCCGATGACCCTCCTGGCCCTCAGCTCTTCGATGGCGTTCGCTGCGGAAGAAGCGCGCACCTCCATCAATATCAGCGCCAACATTCCAACCCAGGTGTTCCATGCCCAACCGGTCAACCCTGACTTTGGTAAAGATGAAAAAATGTTCTACAACCTGGCGTCCGGTACCTTGGACCCGGTGCGTGCGACTTACGATATTCGACACACCAATGGTTCGGTCGGTGCTTATGTGGAAGGCGGGCCACAACCCCTGTTCAACGGTAGCAGCAACATTGCTCTGACCTATAGTTTCAACGGCATTACCTTGACCGGCGCTTCTCAGGAAGTGGTTGGCGATACCGAGTCCAACGGTGGCATGCGGGCTGACCTGGTGATTGCCGCGGCCAAACCCACTGCAGCGCAAACGGGCCTGTACACCGCCACTCCGGTTGTGATCTTTGATGCCATCCCGCGCATCCAGTAATACAGCCCTGATTCAAGACTTGTCCTGATTCGTTAACTTACCGGTCGATAGGTTGCTTCTGCCTGTCGATCGGGTTTTAACGCACATATCTCCAGAGAATCTCGTCCATGTTCCCGATGACTCCCATCGCGACGGCGCTTGCCCTTTTTTTCTGCGCAACGGCCTTGGCCGCGCCAGCGGATAACGCTAATACGCCTCGAAGTTTGCTGGCACAAGCCAAGGGTTTGCCCAGCGAGTTCGAAGAGCATTTTTTTGATGTGCCCTTGGCTGTGCGCGTGGAGCTTGACCAACAATTTCTCGGTGAGGCGATGGTCGTGTTATCGCGCGACGATCGCGTCACCCTCGTTGATTTCACGGATATCAGCGACAGTACGATTAAACCCAGTGAGCGCGACACCTGGTCGAACTATCTGAAACAAGGTGTAGCGCTGGGCGGCTGTCAGGCCAACTGCCCGGAGCAACTGGTGGCGGTGCACTACAGCCTGGAAAACTCACTGGTTTCGATCCTTACCGAAAACGCCGAGCGCGACGACCAGGTACAGCGTTACTACAGCTTGCCCGAAGGCGGCAGTACCGGCTTGATCGTGCGTAATCAGTTGAACCTCAACGGCGGTCAGAACCAGGACCTGGGTGGGCGCTATGGCCTTGAGGCCAGCAGCAGCCTGGGCAACTGGACTCAAGCGGTCAACATTCAACTGTCTCGCCTGGGTGGTCTGGATAACCAGCTTTATCACTCGGTGAACGAGCTCTACACCCAGCGCGAACTGCAAGGCAGTTTCCTGCGCCTGGGTTTGTTCACGCCCTCGTCCGAAGGGCTGACCCGACAACCGCGTGCTTTCGGCGCCAGCCCCGACACCGCAGTGGGCATGATGTATGGCAGCTCCGACAGCCTGGCTATCAACAACCCCAAACCGGCGGTGTATCCGATTTATGTCACGGCCAATCGCCAGGGCTCGGTGGAAATCTACCGCGACGGTTTGCTGATCAATACCCAGGCGATGCCCGCCGGGTTGCAGACCCTCGATACTCGCCCGCTACCGGGTGGCATCTATGAGGTGGAAGTGCGCCTGATCGAAGACGGCCAGATCACCTCCAGCACCCAGGAGTTGGTCTACAAGCCGAGCAACTGGCGCGATCACGAAGAACGCTGGCGCTACAACCTGTTCGCCGGCCGTGAGTCCAAAGTGTTCAGCAACTGGGACGAGCAGGACGATGGCGACATGACCGCGGGTGCGGCGTTCAACTACCTGCTGCATCCACGGGTCATCCTGGGGTTGAGCGGGCGCCAGGTGCGCGACTCGTTTCAGTACGGCACCTCGGTCGATTGGTCGATCGTCAACAATGCCAGTCTCTTTGCCAACGTCTACCAGACTGAAGACTACGGCACCGGTCTGGATGTGCAGGGGCTGTATTCCTACGGCGGTGGCAGAATCGTTGCCAGTCACAACCGCAGCTGGCTCGACACCACCCGGCTCTATGACACCCTGCCGGACGGCACGCGAGTGCGCCAGCGCAATGTATTTGTCGGTCAGACCAGCAACTCGTCGCTTTCGGTGAATCATCGAATCACCAACAAAAGCTCGATCAATGCCCGGGTGTCCCACAGCGAAGGCAATACCGAAGGCACGGGCGTGGACCTGGGCTGGACCCAGCGCACCCGACTGTTTGGCAGCGATGCCAACTGGCGCCTGGCCCTGTTCGACCGACCCGGCAGTTTCAGCTCGGGTGACGACCGCAATCGTGGCGTCGACCTGAGCGTCAACATTGCCTTGGGCGGCCCGGGTGAGCAGATCTCCGGCAGCATTGGCACGCGCACAGCCCGAGAGGGCGGCCGGGATAACAACGCCTCGGTCACCTACCGCAAAAGCCTGCAGGATCACCTGTTGCAAAGCGTCTCGGCCACCGCCATCACCGACACCTACGGCGTCGGGTTGAACGCCATGGCGAGCATGCAATCGGACCTGGTCAGTGGCGACGGTTTCATCCAGCGTTCGTCCTTCAACAACGACCTCACCGGTGGCTTGAACCTGGACAGCACCGTGGCCGTGGGCGGTCAAAAAATAGTCATGACCAGCCAGTATCACCGCGATGGTGCCGGCATGATCATCGATGTCGAATCGGATATCGATGGCATCGCCCTGCGCGCCGACGACTTGAGCGGCGGCAGCGCGGTACTGCGGCCGGGGCGCAACTTCGTGCCGATCACCGCCTACAAAAGCAGCTCGGTCAGCTTCGACTTCGAAGGCAATCATGTGCCCGCCGCGACCATCCAGCCGGCCCGTTCCAGTTATCACTTGAACAAGGGCGGCGTGGAGTATCGCCAGGTGAAAGTGATGCGAACCCTGACCGTGCTCGGCCGCCTGATCGACCCCCAGGGCAACCCGCTCAAGGGCCACCACATCATCAACCACGCCAGTCGCGGCGTGAGCGAAGTGGACGGCTTCTTCTCCATGGAAATGAACGCCGGCTCACCGACCCTGGAAGTGCGTCACGGCAACCAGTTGCTGTGCCAGTTCCGCCTCGACACGCGCAATGGCCGCACTGAAAACAACGTGTTGATGATTGGTGACCTGCGCTGCACGCCGGATACGTTGGCGGACGTGAATCCTATCGATCGGACAGCGGGTTGATAGCCCGGCAGAACGTGATTAATCAACGAGGTACAGGACGATGAAACGCCTGTTGGCATTATTTGGTTTTTGTTTGTTCACCCAGACTGCTCACGCCACACCGAGCATCAATATCGGCACCGTCTACGACTATCTGGACGGCGACAAAAGTACCTACCTGAAACGGGTTTTCAACGGTGGCGACAGCACCGCGTTCGTCAAGGTCAACATCCTCGAGATCCTCTATGACGCCGACGGAAAATCACAGGAAGTGCCCCTCAAGCCCCAGGCCGACGGCAAATCCCGCGACGGCTTGATGGCCAGCCCGGCGCGCTTGATCGTGCCGGCCAACGGCATGCAGGGCACGCGATTGCTGTTCATGGGCGAGCGCGACAAGGAACGCTATTTCCGCGTGCGTTTCGTCCCGGTGGTGCCCGAAAAGGAAGACGAATTCGCCGTCTCCAGCGAGGAGCGTGAGGACTATAAGAAAACCCTCTCTGCCGGGGTCAACGTATTGGCGGGTTACGGCGCGGTGTTTTTCGTACGGCCCAAGGCCACACGCTTCGAAAGCGCGATAGAAAACGCGGCGGGCACCTATCGAATCCGCAACAACGGCAACACCGTCGTGGTGATCGATGAGTTCAAGGATTGCTCGGTCAAGAACGAGCAGGACTGCCAGCCGACGACCAAGCATCACATCCTCGCCGGGCGAACGTTCGAGTTCGAGAAGCAGGCGGGTCGTGAGTACCGTTTCACGCTGGTTGAGGGTGAAAGCATCAAGAAACTGGACGTTAAAGGCTGATGACTATGTGCAAATCGCTGCTTCTGGTGTTTGTCTCGGCCATCGCCGCGGGGACGTCCACACCGGTTTTTTCTGCCCGTGAGGAACATCGTTTCGACGTGGTCGTGACCATCCCCTCCCTGGCGTTCTATGTGATCCCGGCCGACCCCGGCTGGATCCACCGCGAGCAGCAATTGCCGTGGAATCTCACGTCGTCGACCCTGGGCGGTTTGCGCAAGTATTTCGATGTGAGGAACGAAGCCGGTTCGATCGAAGCCCGGCTTGAAGGCCGTCCCTACCTGTCCAACGGCACCGCCGCCCACGACATTGATATGCGGGTGCTGTTCAACGGCAAGCTGTTGAGCGAGCAGCAAAGCAGCGAAGTGGTTTCCCTGAGCGACGCCGCTTCCGGCAAACGCGTGCTGCTGGAAATCCTGCCGATGCCGCCGGCCGATGGGGTTTACAAGCCCGGCAATTATTTTGGCAACGTCAACATGATCTTCAACGCGGTCATGCCAGGGGCTTGAGCCCCGATTCCATGAGGCTAAAGGGATGAACCGTTTTCAAGTGTTCCAGCGATATGTGGGCGTGACTATTTTGTTTTCGCTGTGGCTGTCTTCGGCGGGAGCTGCGGAGGTGTCGATTCAGGCCTCGTTCAAGCCGGACTCGGCGAACCCGCAGCGCAATAAATTCAAGAACGATACGCCGTCAAGTGGTTACTGCGGCAGCTACCCAGCGCAATGTCAAGAAAATGCCATGTTTAGCTTGCAGGTCCCGATTCAATTCAATTCCAGCAGGCCGATCATGGCCAACCATGAGAATCCACGTCAGGGAGCGTACATAAAGGTTCCGGCGCAGTGGAAAACGTTAACCGTCATTCACGAGACCACGGGTGAACAGGAAGACGTACAAGTGCGTATCGCCGGTTTTGGCTCCAACGTCGAATCTGATGACGTGATCAAGCTGGTGGGTGGGGGTAATGACTATCGACTTGCCTACGATCAACTGTGGGGTAGCCGTTGGGTCAACGCACCCGCTCCCTGCGGTTACAGTGGTATGGGTTATTTCACTCCGACGTCGTATCGCTTTTTCTGGAGAACCCCTAGAGAAGGCGCTTGCGTAAAACAGGCCAGGTTCAATGTGCCCTGGATGCGCTACCAGTACCTGGATTTTGCCTATGAACTGGTAACGCCCAACCCGTTGGGCATGTCCTCGGGAAAATACATAGGACAGCTGACCTACACCCTCGGCCCTGGGGCGGATTTCGACATGGGCGACGTCATGCTGCCCAGCAGTAATTTCCTGGCATTGAATTTCGAGTTGAGCGTGTTGCACACCCTCAAGGTCGATGTACCACCGGGCGGTAATCGCGTGGAACTGATGCCCGAAGGCGGCTGGCAATCGTGGCTCACGCAGGGTCGAAAACCGACGCGCCTGTTCCGCGACCAGACCTTCAACATTTCCGCCAGTTCGCGTTTCAAGATGCAGATGGAGTGTGAATACACCCAGGACGGCAAGACCTGTTCGTTACGAGAACCGCTGTCAGGTCACGTCGTGCCACTGAACGTGAGCGTGAGCCTGCCCCATGGATTGGCGGATACAGACGGGCAATCGGTCGATCGCAGGCCGCTACGACTCGATGGCAGTGGCACGCAGTTGTTCCAGCCAGCGCTTTATGTGGATCGGAAACCGGGAACGCTACATTTCGAAATTCCTGCAAGTGACGTGGGCGAGATGATTCGCCCCGGGCAACAGCGACAGTATTCCGGAAGCGTGACCGTCATCTGGGATTCGGAGGTTTAGTAGCCTTTTGTAGAAACGAAAAGGAATGAGGCTAAAGGGATGAAGCGTTTTCAGTTGTTCAAGCGATGGGCGAGCGTGGGTGTTTTTGTGTCGCTGTGGCTGACATCGGCAGGGGCTGCGGAGGTGTCGATTCAGGCCTCGTTCAAGCCGGACTCGGCGAACCCGCAGCGCAATAAATTCAAAAACGATACGCCGTCAAGTGGTTACTGCGGCAGCTACCCAGCGCAATGTCAAGAAAATGCGATGTTTAGCTTGCAGGTCCCGATTCAGTTCAATTCCAGCAGGCCGATCATGGCCAACCATGAGAATCCACGTCAGGGAGCGTACATAAAGGTTCCGGCGCAGTGGAGAACGTTAACCGTCATTCACGAGGCCACGGGTGAACAGGAAGACGTACAAGTGCGTATCGCCGGTTTTGGCTCCGCCGCCGAATCTGATGACGTGATCAAGCTGGTGGGTGGGGGTAATGACTATCGGCTTGCCCACAATCAACTGTGGGGCAGCAGTTGGGTCTACGCACCCGCTCCCTGCGGTTACAGCGGTATGGGTTTTTTCAGTCCGACCCGGTATCGCTTTTTCTGGAGAACGCCTAGAGAAGGCGCTTGCGTAAAACAGGCCAGGTTCAATGTGCCTTGGCTGCGCTACCAGTACCTGGATTTTGCCTATGAACTGGTAACGCCTAACCCGTTGGGCATGTCCTCGGGAAAATACATTGGACAGCTGACCTACACCCTCGGCCCTGGGGCGGATTTCGACATGGGCGACGTCATGCTGCCCAGCAGTAATTTCCTGGCATTGAATTTCGAGTTGAGCGTGCTGCACACCCTCAAGGTCGATGTACCACCGGGCGGTAATCGCGTGGAACTGGTGCCCGAAGGCGGCTGGCAATCCTGGCTCACACAGGGTCGAAAACCGACGCGCCTGTTCCGCGACCAGACCTTCAATATTTCCGCCAGTTCGCGTTTCAAGATGCAGATGGAGTGTGAATACAGCCTGGACGGTCAGACCTGCGCGGTGAGCGATCCTCTGAGCGGTCATGTCGCACCACTGAATGTCAGCGTGAGCCTGCCTGCTGGCTTGACGAACATCGCAGGACAACCTGTCAATCGCCTGCCATTACGGCGCAACGGTGGTGTCATGCAGATCTTTTTGCCAGGGTTCTATGTGGATCGCAAGCCAGGAACCCTGCATTTCGATATCCCTGCAAGTGTAGTCGGCGAGATGATTCGCCCCGGGCAACAGCGTCAGTATTCAGGACGCGTCACGGTTATCTGGGATTCGGAAGTCGGTTGAGGCGGGGGCCCCTGAGGGCGATTCATCGCGCCTTCAGGGGCTGGTTACTCGATCATGACTGCCCGGCTTTTTGCAGCGCCGCGCGGGTCAAGTTTCTGCTCAATTGCTTTTCCTCGTAACCGATGTCGTTGAGCAAACCGTCATACACCTCATCGGTCATGGGTTCATCGGTGAGTGCGATACCTTGCGCGATGCCAAGTTGTCCACAGAGGTCTTTCACTCGTTTTTCCAACGGCTCCCGTTGCGCGGGCTCCGATCCACTTGAATCGACCCAGGCATGCTGAGCGTCGCGCAGCTGATCGAGCAAGTCGGACCTGGTCTGGAAGCGTCGGGCATTGCGGCGAAACTCGTCTGGGTAGGTGTCGCGCAAGTATTTTTCCCAGAACGGTTGCTCGAGCATGTCGTTGACCAGGCCGTCGCCTTCTTCCATGGATACGATGGTGTTAAAGGCTGACTCAAGCGTGCGGGGGGAGACACCGGCAATATCTCGATGCAGCATCGCTGCGGATTGCCAGGGTAAACCGAGGCGCTGAGCCAGGCCGGTTTCGTACGCCAGGTACACCTCGACCTCATCGGGATTGCCGGACCTGCTGCCGAAATCCGCCCGTGCAATGTCATCCACACGTGCCAGGCGGGCAGCGCCCTTTGCCAGGAGCACCAGCCTGCTTTCAAGTTTCGCAGGCGATGCGGACAGGGCATACGCTTCGCTGACGAGCACCTTGATTCCCATGTGGTTGAACACCTGCGCACCGGCGTCGGCGCAAGTGGTGGGGGCCGTGGCTATTTCGAACAGCTCCTTGCGCAGCCTGCTGTCCAGGTTCATCGCCTCGATCATGCGCCACACGCGATTCGATAGTTGCTTGCGCAACGCCCCCCCTGCCTGGTAATCGGCGCAGAGGGTCTGTTTCTGAATCAGTTCGAAAAAACCTTGGCTTCCCGGTTCAGCCATCAAGTCATGCCAGGCTTCCACTCGGAATCCGTGCAGCCCTGTGGTGTTTTCGCCCCACCATCTGGAGTCCTCTGGTATCGGCCATTGTTCGATCGCGCGCTCAGCCGCGGCGGAATAGGCCTGGGTGGCACTCAGTCCGACTGATCGGCGATAGCTTTCGTAGGCACTACGATTGGCGTCCGAAAGGCGAGGTGCATCCAGTCGCGCGCGTGCGACGACGTAGGCGTCATCGGAGCCCGGGATCACGCTGGGTATTTCACTCAGTGGGTTTTCCAGCAGGTTGAGAAAGAAGTCCCTCGGCCGGCGTTTCTTGAACAGGCCTTCAGGCCATGTGGTCGCACCGGTATTGCTCAAACCCAGGGTTTTCAGTCTGGGCATGCGCTCGACGTTTGGCTGCAGCCCTAGCTGAGGGTTGTCATCGAGCCTGATCGTTTCCATGCGAGTCAGGTTCCTCAGCTGCTCCACCGCCGTGGGTGTCAATGTAATCTGGTTATCTGTCAGGCGCAGTGTTTGCAGCGAGTGCATCTTGCCAATCCCTTCCGGGAGTTCGGTCAGTTCGCAGTGCGCAGCGCTGAGCTGAGAAAGACGAGGAAAGTCTTTCAACAAGCCACCGGCGTCCGTCGCAAACCTTGTACGGTCCAGGCTCAGGGTGGTTATCTGGTCGAGGTAGTACTTGATGTCGGGCAGTTTTTTCCACCAGTACTCCAGATCGTAACGGCTGAGCTCTGTCGACAAATCCAGTGCATAACCCCCATCAACGGTGGCGCTGCGTTCGCCAAAGACGCTTGGTTTTCTTTCGAAGCATTCCAGGATCCGGTCTGCAATGTGCTTTCCTCCGCGGGAAATGAAATCTTGTCGAGTCGGGTGCCAGGCGTCGACTTGACCGAAACTCCATTGGTCAAGCGTTTGGCGAAGCGTGTCCAGTTCACGCTCAAGCCGCCGGACCGTCTCAAGCGCCTGGTCGTGCGAGTCGCCAAGAGATTGAACAAACGTATCGACCTCCTGTTCGGTCAATCGGGGATAAAGATCCTGCACGCGTTCTTTCAAGGTCGCTGGCATCCTGGAGATCATGGGCCCCCGAAGAAGGGTGACTGTTTCCGGGGCTGCGACCGGGCGAATCGGTGGTTCAAGTAGTGCTGTGCGGCGCTCGCTGGGTGCTTCGGTTTTTGCCATCACCCATTGTTTGAACTGCCTGCCCTGACCCGTCCGATAGCCCAGTTGCGTGCGTTTTTCCGCCGGCAAGGCGTAGAGCACCGAGTCGTAGAAGTCGTCGCTTTCGTGCAAGGTTTTGTTAGTGCCGTCGTGCACCTCGTACTTACCATGTTCATCCCTGATCAGGGTCCGAAGGGTTGTGGCCTCGTCGCTGCCAACGCTGCACCGCAATGCCCCGTCAAACGTAGCGTCACGCACTTCGACGCGTAAATCGCTGAAGGTGTCGGAGTGGATTCTAAGCGCATTGAGCGCCAGACTTTCAGTGTCGGGTGTCAGCAGGGCATCGTCATGGAAACCTTCATAGGCATGGCTGGTGCGCGCTTCGAATGCCGCTTCACGGGCCTGGCTTTTCAAGTCCAGGGGCACGCGTTGTTCCTGTTTCATGCGCGTAAGATCAGCTTGGCCAGCTTGGCCCAAGAGCTTTTGCGCCGCACTGCGCGGCAGCGTCGGAGCGCTTTGTACGAGCTGCTGCACCTGCGGGTTATCCGACCGTTCACTGGCCTGGTACCGCTGATTGAAAATCTCGGTTTTCAGCGACTCCGCTTCATCGGCCAATAGATTGCGCAGCGCTTGCAGCTGTTCATCCTTGGGGACTCGGCGGCCGAACAAGTGCCCGAGTTCGTCCTCATCAAGAAAGGCCAGAATGCTCTCTGGCAGCTTTGCGCCCATGACCTGGGAGAGATCGGTGGCGAGTGTCTGCCCGGGGCTCGCGTCGGGGTTTCCATACTGTCGAAAGCTTCCGGTCTGGCTGGCATCGGCATACACCTTCAGCGCCTTGTCGGCAGGCCAGCCTTCGAGCGAAGTCGGGAGGTTTTCGAACCAGTAGGAGGATGGGTCAAGCGGCTGGCCGTTGCGGATGCGTTCGCCGATCCCGGCGACGTCCTTGTGGATCTTGAAACGATTGAGGCTGTCGGTCAGCAGCGGCGGTGGCGGCGCATTGTCCATGTGCATCTTGCGCAGGGCGTTGTCCTCGGTGCCGCTGGTCGTCCGGACTTGTTCGAGTTCGATGTCGCTCAGATCCGCCACGCTGTGCCCCAGGCGCCGCATCAACGTCGAGCCTTCCCAGTCTCGGGGGTTCTCGGCTTCGTGGGTCCAGGCGCCCTGGCCGTTGTGTTTCAACTCGGGTTGATAGGCGTCGGCGCGGCCTGGATGCTTGACGCGGTAGTTGCCCGTGAGCGGTTCCTGTTGCACGGCGTAATGTTTGTCCTCCAGCGCCAGGATTTTCTGGTCCTCGTGGGTATGCAGGCCTTGCTCATCGGGAAGGGAAGTGACGGGCAACTGGAGATCCGGCTGTTCGTAGGGCTTGAGGTCGGGGTGCCACAGCCGCGGTTGGCCATCGGGCAGTTGCACTTGCTTCATGCCCTCGATCAAGGTCGAGAGTTTCAGGCGCGCGAGTTTGCCGATCTCGGCGCCTGCGGCGAAGGCTGCCAGCTGGATGATGTCGGTGACCACCCCCATGACATGCTCGGCGGCTTCGATCCACTGCCCTTCGGCGAGGTCGACGATGGAGGTGATGACGTCGCTGGTGATCTGGTACGCGGTGTACACCATCATCACTTCGCCCAGGCCGGGGACGAACGGGGTGACGATCATCAGGGCGAAGTTGAAGATGTCCGAGACGATTTTCTTGAAGTTGTCCCACCAGGCCCAGCGGGCATCGCTATCCGTGTCGGCGGTGGAGACGGCAATGTGCCTGGCGTCATTGAGAATCTTGTTGAGTTTCTGCTGGTAGAGGTGGGTCCAGACATCGCCTGTCATCGCAGTGACGCTCAATTGCAGCCTGGGGTTATCCGCCGGCTCCTGTCGCCACACCGGGCGTTGGTCCAGTGCCTGTTTTTCGTGTTGCGTGACCGTGAACAGGCGTTGCTGGAGTTCGGCAAAGAAGTGCCCGCGCTGTGGCTGGGCGACGAACTGGCTGAAGAACTGGCAATAGGTCATTTGTGATGATTCGATGAAGTCGTTGTCGCGAAATTGGCGAGCCAGCTCATTCATGAAGGCGGTGACCGAGGGGTATTCCTTGAGCGGATGCTCGGGATCCTGGGGAACGTAGGCGATCACCGGGACGGTATCCTCGGTCTTGTTCAGATCCGCTGATATCAGCACGATGCCGGTCAAGGGCGTGTCCAGAAGAGACAGCTCGCCGAATTGCACGATCTTGCCCTTGAGGGTGAGCGTGCGCTGGCCATCGATCATGGACAGCATCAGCTCGCGGGTATCGTGCGTAATGTCGCCAGTCATCTGCGCCAGATGCGTCGCCGCTGTGAGTGCGGCCTTCTGACTCTCGATCACTTTGATTTGCAGCCAAGCCTGGGCAACCGGATTATCGGACAGCAAATAACTTTCAAGGTGTTCGGTATAACGCGAGCCAATGTCCAGTTCGCGACACAGGGTCTGGAACTGGGCGATGGACATTTTTTTCTTGATCGGCTTGATATCGAAGTGGCCGCGTTCATCGGGCTGGCTGATGAAGTCGGAATCCGCTTCGCAGGTTTCCGATTCGGCGAAGTTATGCAGTGCAGCATCAAGCAGTGAAACCTTGCGGGTCACCACCCCCTTGGATAGGTTGGCGGCATACCAGGGTCTTTCCTTGGGGAGGTAAAGATGCAAGTAAGTTGTTCTAACATCATCGTCGACGCCGTACTGTTCTTTCAGGGCGGCGCTTAGCAAGGGTTCGGCGAAGGTATAGACATCCTGTAGCCCATCAAGCGTTGTATCCACCTGGCTTTGTGATTCCCAAAGTTTCAGGTTAGCGTCTCGCAGTAAGTTGTGACTCGTGTTGGAGGCAGTGAATAGCCATTGATTTGGCCCTGTTCGGCGGGCACTGAGTTCCTTGACTCTGCGCACTGAGGCTTTTTTGAAGGTGTCGGGAATACGGCTTTTTATAAAGTCGTAGTGGTGGCCTTTGTTCTCGGCGGCACTTCCTTGTAAATCAGACATCGTGCTTTCAATCCTTGAGCAATGATGGAAGTCACCAGCCTATCTTCCATCGCCCAAAGTAAAAGTCTGAATTCTTGTGGTTAAACCGCTGTTCGTCTGGACGAAACAGCGGAATTTTCCATGCCGAAAATTATTAATTACTACCTTCGTTGCTCAACGCCGTGCCACCTCTACGGGCAGGCACTGTGTATTGCTCCCTGGTTGCAAATAGGGGGTAAGAATCGGCGCCATGCCTTTGAGCACTTGCACCGGCAGTGCGGAAGTGAACTTGAAGGCCTCGGCCGTGCGTCCCGGCACGAAGGCGGTCAGGGTGCCGAAATGGGTGTCACCGATGTAGAACACGAAGGTCGCCGTGCGGTTGATCGACTTCGAACTCAGGATCCGTCCGCCTGAACCGATGGCTTCGATGCGGTTGTCGCCGGTGCCGGTCTTGCCGCCCATGGCCAACGGCTTGCCATCGGGGGTGATGAAACTGCCGGCGACGCGTTTGGCTGTACCGGCGTCCACCACTTGCGACAAGGCTTCGCGCATGGCCGTGGCGACTTCGGAAGGCATCACCCGTTTGCCGACATCCGGGTCGTTGATCAGTTTGGTTTCGTAGGGCGTGTTCGCGGCGAAGTGCAGGCTGTCGATGCGCAGCGTCGGCATGCGCACGCCGTCGTTGAGGATGGTGCCGATCAGCTCTGCCAACGCCGCCGGCCGGTCACCGGAACTGCCGATGGCAGTGGCCAGCGATGGCACCAGGTGATCGAACGGATAGCCGACTTTCTGCCAGCGCTGGTGGATGTCGAGGAAGGCTTCGATCTCCAGGATGGTGCGAATACGGTTGTCCCGGGCGCCCTTGTGACGGCTCTTGAACAGCCAGCTGTAGACTTCCTGGCGTTCGAACTGGCTGGCTTTGACGATGTCCTTGAACGTGGCGTCCGGGTGGGTCAGCAAGTAGCCCATCATCCACAGGTCCAGCGGGTGGACCTTGGCGATGAAGCCCTGGTCGGGCAGGTCGTAGGTGCCGGGCCCATAGGCGAGGTACAGGCGTTCGAGGCGCTCGTCGGTGAGCTTCTCTTTGTCGGTGACCTTTTCGCCATTGAGGTGCGAACGCACAAAGTTGTTGAAACTTTGCTGGCTGGCGTTCGGCAACAGGTAACGGTGCACGGCGGCCAAGCGGATGGGGGTCGGGCGCATGCTGTCGAGGAAAGTCTCGAGCCGCTCCTGGGTGTCCTTGTTCTTGTATTTCTTCCAGAACTTGAGCAGGAACGACGTGCCTTCGCGGTCGGCAAAGGACGCCAGGTATTCCTGGCGTCGGGGGTCACGGTCGTCCTTGAGCAATTCGGCCCGGTTGTTGACGCCGGAATACGTGGTGTAGCGCACCAGGTCGCGCATCAGGCGAATGAACGGCAGGTTGATCGACTCACGCAGGGCATCGCGCAGGGTCGGGTTGCGGCCGTTGTCTTCCTTGCGGAAGTTATTGAACGTGTGCAAACCGCCGCCGGTGAAAAACGCTTCGCCGGGGCTGGCGGAGTACTTGCGATCCAGTGCGGCGCCGAGCATGGGTTGCAGGCTGTGGTCCTTGTTCTGGATCAGGTAATCGACGACCCAGCGGCTCAGGCGATCCTGCTCCGGCACCTCGATTTTCTTCAGTTCCGGGACGCTCATATCGGCATATTTTTCGTGCAACTCGGCAATGATTTGCAGGTAAGTGGTGAGCACGCGCATTTTTGCCGTGGAGCCCAGTTCCAGTTTGCTGCCTTCATTGATATCGAACGGCTGGTCGGTGCTGTCGGTTTGTACCCGCACCCGCGAACCATCCGGTGTCAGTTCGAACAGCGTGAAGCTGTAGCGCACCTGGGTGGTGCTGGTGGGGGTCAGCAAGCGTTCGCCCATCAGGCCGATTTCAGCGGCATAGACCGGGTCGGCCAGGCGCTTGAGGTAGGCGGTGGCCTGGGTTTGCAGTTCGCCCTGCAGGGTGCTGGTGGCCGAGAGGTCGAGCCGGTCCAGATCGTACAGCGGACGATTGAGCAGCCCGGCCAGGCGGCTGCGCGCCACGCTGATGCCCTTGTTGGTTTCGATCGGCTGGATGGTCGGTTGGGTCGCCCAGTCGCGATAGGTCACTTTGCTGGCCAGTGCCGCGGCGGCAAAGGGCGCATCGATCACGCCATTTTGTGCCAGCAGGCGAATGTGGCTGTCGGTGAGGTCGGCCAGTTCATCGCGACCCTTGGTCAGGTAATGGGAAGGGCGGCGCTGGGCAATCATCAAGGACAGCATTTCGCGCAGGGCCAGGCCTTTGTCCGCCAGGCTCTTGGGATCCGTGGCATTGCTCGCCAGGGTTTCGTTGGCCTTGTTGAAGTCGGCGCCGTACCACACGCGCAATCCCTCTGCCATGCCATGGACTTCACCGTGGCCCGGCACCGCCGACAGCGGCACGCTATTGAGGTAGTCGCGCACCACGTTTTGCCGGGCCTTGAGCGTTTGCGGCCCATCCTGGTAGGCGCGCACGGTGGCGGAAACCATCTGGCGAATCTTTTCCCCGCCCGACACGGTCAGCCCGTCGGGTGAGTGCCGATACTTCTCGAGTTGCGTGGCCAGGGTACTGCCCCCCGCCGATTGACCGGGCAGGTGCAGCATCTTGGCGACCTGGGTATAGGCCGCCATGCCGAACCGCGGCCAGTCCACAGCCGGGTTGGCCAGGGGTTGGCGAGGGTCGAGCAAAAAGCGGTTTTCGATGAACAGCAAGCTGTTGACCACCACCGGCGGTATCGCCTCGAAGCTGGAGTAGAGCTGTTGCGGATACTTGTATTGGTACAGAGGGTTGGCGCGGCAATCGGTGATCGACAATCCCGCCTGGATTTTCTCCGCATAGGGCACGAACAGGCCCTTGCTGGTGTAGTCCATCAAGGCGGGGGAAAACCGGGTCTGGGCGGAAATCACGTAATCGCGCTTGAGCAGGCGCGGCAGGAACTCGCCCAGCGAGCTGTAGCCCAGGCGCAGGTCGAAAGGCCCGGCGCCTGGGTAGCGAATCGAATCGGTGGGGCCGGGTTTGAGCTCATAGCTCAGGGTCTTGGCGAACTTGCTGGCTTCCCGGGCTTGAAACCGCGACGTGCGCATTTCCTTGGACGCCGCCAGGCCCAGGACGATCGCAATGATCACCAGCAACAGCCAGAACGCTTTCCAGCCGTGCTTGACGCGACTGCGAGGTGGTTTTTCAGGTGTTGGCGCTTCATCCACAGGTTCAGTCTGGACCACGGTTTTACTCGAATCAGTTTGTTCTAAAGCGCCCATAGTCGATTGATCCATTCACGCGCAGATTTATCGGACTTGTTTGAAGCTTAGTCGGTGGTTGGCGTTGGTGAAAAAATTGTGAGGACTGTAGGAGCCAGCAAGCCGGCTCCTATAGGGATCGATAAAATCGTGTGAATATCAGATAATCCATCTCCGTGAATAGCGGTTTCTCCGAGATTTACGCCTGATTTTTGTGGTTTATAGAGTGAAAATCTCTGACACAAGCTTTTTATACTGCACCCCCCGCTGATCTCGCAGGTTCTGCCCTGCCAGACGGTACTGCCCATGAAGCAGGGCCGGTTACGGGAGGCACTGGCTTATCGGTCAGCGCTTCGCCACTCGGTGGATATATCCAATAACAAGACGAGGTTGTACCCCATGTCCGTAGGCAATCAGTTGCCCCACGGCGAGACCGCTCAAGGCGGCCCGCTCAAACGCGAACTCGGCGAACGGCATATTCGCTTGATGGCGCTCGGTGCCTGTATCGGCGTCGGTCTGTTCCTTGGTTCGGCCAAAGCCATCGAAATGGCCGGCCCGGCCATCATGCTGTCCTACATCATCGGTGGCCTGGCCATCCTGGTGATCATGCGTGCACTGGGCGAAATGGCCGTGCACAACCCGGTCGCCGGCTCGTTCAGCCGCTACGCCCAAGACTACCTCGGCCCGCTGGCGGGCTTCCTCACCGGTTGGAACTACTGGTTCCTGTGGCTGGTGACCTGTGTCGCGGAAATCACTGCCGTGGCGGTGTACATGGGCGTGTGGTTCCCCGATGTGCCGCGCTGGATCTGGGCGCTGGCGGCATTGGTCAGCATGGGTTCGATCAACCTGATCGCGGTGAAAGCCTTCGGTGAATTCGAATTCTGGTTCGCCCTGATCAAGATCGTCACCATCATTGCGATGGTGCTCGGTGGTATCGGCATCATCGCCTTCGGCTTTGGCAACGACGGTGTGGCCCTCGGCATTGCCAATCTCTGGACCCACGGTGGCTTCATGCCGAACGGCGTGCAGGGCGTGTTGATGTCCCTGCAAATGGTCATGTTCGCCTACCTCGGCGTGGAGATGATCGGCCTGACCGCCGGTGAAGCGAAAAACCCGCAAAAGACCATTCCCAGCGCCATCGGCTCGGTGTTCTGGCGCATCCTGCTGTTCTACGTTGGCGCGCTGTTCGTGATCCTGTCGATCTACCCGTGGAACGAAATCGGCACCCAGGGCAGCCCGTTCGTGATGACCTTCGAGCGTCTGGGCATCAAGACCGCCGCCGGCATCATCAACTTCGTGGTGATCACGGCGGCGTTGTCGTCCTGCAACGGCGGCATCTTCAGCACCGGGCGCATGCTCTACAGCCTGGCGCAGAACGGCCAGGCCCCGGCCGGTTTCGCCAAGACCTCCAGCAACGGCGTGCCGCGTCGCGCCTTGCTGCTGTCCATTGGTGCCCTGCTATTGGGCGTACTGCTCAACTACCTGGTGCCTGAGAAGGTGTTTGTCTGGGTGACGGCCATTGCCACCTTCGGCGCGATCTGGACCTGGGTAATGATCCTGCTGGCCCAGCTCAAGTTCCGCAAAGGCCTGAGCGCCAGCGAGCGTGCCGGCCTCAAGTACCGCATGTGGTTGTTCCCGATCAGCTCTTACCTGGCGCTGGCATTCCTGGTGCTGGTGGTCGGCCTGATGGCGTACTTCCCGGACACCCGCGTGGCGCTGTATGTCGGCCCGGCGTTCCTGGTGCTGCTGACGGTGCTGTTCTACATGTTCAAGCTGCAACCGACCAATGTTTCGCAAGGTGCAGTGAGTTCGGCTTCGTAAGCCGTAACGCCTGAAATGCAATGCCCCGGTCAGTTGATCGGGGCTTTTTTTCACCTACACGGCGGTGACCGCCGACAACGGTCGATTCAAGCGCTTGTTGAATTCCAGCCACGCCCCCAGCAACGCCATCAACCCGGCCCCCACCAACGCGGTGAAGATCTGCATGGCGAATGCATCGTCCGTCAGCGCATTGAGCATGTCCGCCAGGGGCGCCAGCAACACCCCCAGGCAGAAGATCTCCAGGGAAAAACGCCCCATGCGGCAGCTTTGCTGGGCCAGCCAGTTTTGCGTCCAGCCGGTGTCGGGCACCAGTTTCGCGGTGACGTAGGCCAGCGCCAGGAAGTGCAGCAAGCGCACCGGCGACAGGTTGGTCTTGCTGATCGGGTACAGCAGGTTGCTCAGGCTCGCCGGCATCAGGGCGTCGTGGACCTGTGGCCAGCGCCAGGCGACCGTCAGCACCGCGGCGAGTACCGCATACACCGCCGCCGTCATGAACAGCGGCTGGCGCACCAGCGGCCGGGTGTCGGGCACACGTGGACGTTGAGCATGAATCGCCGCCGCGCCGCCAAGGATAAACAGCAGTTGCCAGGCCACAGGGTTGAAGTACCAGACGCCATCCTTGATCGCAGCCAGGTTCCAGCCAAACAGCGGCACGGTCAGGTACAGCGCAAACGATACCGCCACCACCGGCCAGACCTTGCGCACCAGTATCGGCAACACCAGCGGCAAGCCCGCCAGTAACACGATGTACAGCGGCAGCGGGTCCATCAGGTTTGGTTTGAAGCGCAGCAACAGTTCATCGATCAAGGCCTGCTGGGGATCGCTGATGAAGTGGTGCATGCCCATTTCTTCCACCAGGTCGCGGGTTTCCACGTGGCTGTTGGCGAAGAACACAATGCCCATCAGCATCGCCAACAGGAAGATGTGCACCACATAGAGCACCCAGGCGCGGCGCAGGATTTTCACACAGGCGATCAGCAAACCTTCCCGGGCAAGGACTTTGCCGTAGGCCAGGACGGCCGCGAAACCTGCCAGGAACACGAAGACTTCGGCGGCATCGCTGAAGCCGAAATTGCGCAGGGTAATTTGACCCAGAGGATTGTGTGGCACGTGATCCCAGAAAATGAAGATCAGTGCCAGACCGCGAAAAAAATCGATCCGGTGATCGCGCGCTAGCGTCATGACGGCAGGCTCGTTGGTAAACAGGTATTGAACAAAGGATTGGCCGAAAGCGCAAAAAGTTGCGCGCTAACTATTGGCGGCGCGCAGGGTGGACTGATTCGCCGGCAATTGCAAAGGCGGGATATTGCTGGATGTCTCCTGACGTTGGCGCAGACCCTGACCGCTGGTCTGAAAGGTCGTCATACCTGCGATTTCTGACAGTAGACAAGCTCAAATACCTATGTAGGCAGCGTTCTATTGCAGGAGCGTCATGTGAGACTTTCATGCAAGGGCTTGTCCAGCTACAGCGTGATTGGCGTCGCCAATACGCTGATTCACTGGCAGATCTTTTTTCTCTTGAGCGTGGCGTTCGGCTTCACGCAAGCGACCAGCAACCTGGCAGCCTTTTGTGTGGCAGCCTCGTTTTCCTTTTATATGAATGCGCTCTATACCTTCGATGCCAAGGCGTCAGTCGGCGGCTATCTGTTGTTCATGCTGGCGATGGGTGCGCTCAGCCTGGGTGTGGGCCATGCCGGCGATGTCTGGCGGCTGCATGGCTTGCTGACCGTGGCACTGTTTTCTGCGTTGAGCCTGGTGTTCGGCTTCCTGTTTTCCAAGTACGTGGTGTTTCGTGAGCGTGATGTATGAAGGTTTCGCTCATCGTCCCGGTGTTCAACGAAGAACAGGCAATCGATCTGTTTTACCAGGCGGTAAGACGTGAGTTGAAACTCGACGCCATCGAAGTCGAGATCGTGTTTATCAATGACGGCAGTTCCGATGGCACAGCCGAACGGGCGTCAGCCCTGGCGCAGGTGGACGAACAGGTCGTGCTGATCAATTTTTCGCGCAATTTCGGCAAGGAGCCGGCGCTGTTTGCCGGCCTGGAATATGCCAGCGGCGATGCGGTGATTCCGATGGATGTCGACCTGCAGGACCCGATCAGCGTCATTCCGTTATTGATCGAACAATGGCAAAAAGGCGCGGACGTGGTGTTGGCCAAGCGCCGCGACCGCACCGCCGACGGTTATTTGAAACGCCACAGTGCAGCGCTGTTCTACCACCTGTTGAATCGAATTTCCTACACCCGGATCGAAGAGAACGTCGGTGACTTCAGGCTTATGGATCGCAAGGTGGTGGACGTGATTCGCACCTTGCCTGAGCATCAGTTGTTCATGAAGGGCGTGCTGTCCTGGGCGGGTTTCAATACCGTGGTGGTGGAATACGAACGGGCCAGGCGGGTAGTGGGGGACAGCAAGTTCAACGGCTGGAAACTGTGGAACCTGGCGCTGGAAGGCGTGACCTCGTTCAGCACGGTGCCATTGCGGTTATGGACGTACGTCGGGGGGTGTGTGTCGATCTTCGCCGTGCTCTATGCGGTGTACATGGTGCTGGACAAGATGTTCTTCGGTAACAACGTGCCCGGTTACCCTTCGCTGATGACCGCTATCCTGTTTCTCGGCGGCGTGCAGCTGATTGGCATCGGCATTCTCGGTGAGTATGTCGGTCGGATCTACATCGAAGCCAAGCACCGGCCGCGCTATGTGGTCAAGGATATCGTCGGCGGCAAAGACAGGCGCAAACCCTAGCATGAGCAGGTTCAGCGATTTCTTCATCAAGGAACTCACGCGACGTCAGGCCTGGCTGTTTTTTCTGCTCGCGACCCTGGTGTATGTCCTGCCGCTGATCCTGGCGGATTATCCCTACATCGATGACAACTGGCGCGCGCTGGCGGCCGGCATGGCCTGGGCAAAGGAAGGGCGCCTGTTCGCCGAGTTGTTCTACAAGGCCCTGACTTTCAGCAACGGTGCGCCGAACATCTATCCACTGCCGTTATTGATCGCCACCCTGGCCATGTCCTGGGCACTGACCAGCCTGACCTTTCACCACTTCCGCCAACCGACCATCGGCTGCTGCCTGGTGCTGTTGCCGCTCTGGTACAGCCCGTTTTTTCTGCAGAACCTGACCTATCAATACGACGGGCCGGTCATGATCTTGAGTGTGGTGGCGGTGATTTACGCCATCACCTTTCGTCACCCCTCGCGCAGTCTGCAATGGCTGGTGCCGTCCTTCCTGATTGCGCTGGCGCTGGGCCTGTATCAAATCAGCATCAATGTGTTTCTCGGCCTGTGCTGTCTTGAAGTGCTCAGGGCGGTCAATGACAAAGTGGCGTGGCCGCAGTGGGGCAGTCTGATCGGCTGGAGAATCTCCCAATTGTTTCTCGGTGGGCTGATTTACCTTGTCAGTGCCTACCCCTTCATGGGGCAGCGTCGCACGGTGTTGCTGAACTGGGCAGCGCAGCCTTTGCTGCAGATCCACATCAACATCGCGCGAGTACTGGAAAAAGTCGTGCTGCTGTTCCATGGCGGATTTACCTGGCTGGCCGCCGGATTGTTGCTATGTGCCATTGCCGGCGCCGGGTGTTTGGGATTGAAGGTTGTCAAGCGCAAGGACAGCGGGCCAAAGAGACTGTTGATCGGCCTGCTGTGTTTGCTGACCGTACCGGTGGTGGTGTTGTTGGTGTCCGGTGTCGCGCTGTTCTTCCGCGACTTCAACGAAGGCGCCAGGACCTTGATGGGCTTCGCGGTGTTGCTGGTGCTGCTGTTCTATTTGAGTCATCTGGCGCTGGCAACGCTGCACGAACGCTTGCCGCTGCTGTTGCTGATACCGCTGCTGGCCATGTTGTCGTTGTCCTTCGCCTATGGCCGGGTCCTGACGGTGCAGAAATCCTTCGCCACCAGTGCGCTGAACAGCCTTGAACGCGACATCGCCAGCCAGCAACCCTTGCGTGACGCCAAGCGTATCTACATGTCGGTGACTTATTCCGATCACTGGCTGCTGGGGGCGGCGGGTTCGTTCAAACAGATGCCGGTGTTGCATTATCTGCTGAACATCGACTTCTACATGCTGGCGGAAAATCTGCCGAAGGTAGGCATCACCAACGTGGTGGCGGAGAAGGAGCGACGCAACGCGACGCGGGTGGGTTATCAAGGCTACCCGCCGTTGGTGGAGAGCCAGTTCTACCGGATTTACCTGATTGGCGATTATGGGTTCATTGTCATGAAGGAACCCGCCCCGATCAAATCGTTGCGTTGGTGAAAACGCATTGAAGGGGGCGCTTTGAAGCCTAAAAGATCGCTGCCTGCGGCAGCTCCTGCAAGAGTAGGTTCGGGTCAGGCGGCGGCGATTTCATTGGGCTCGAAACTGTCGGCCCGCGCCATCTGCCACATCCGCGAGTAGAACTCGCCATTGATCTCACCGGTCAGCAATTCCCCCGGCTTGAGAAACACATGCAGCTGCGAGAACAACTTGATCTCGGTCGCCGACATGCGTCGCACCAGGTGTTTGGCCGATAGCTGCGATGGGTGTTCAAGGCCCGCGGCGGCGAGCATCTCGGCCAGGCCCTTGAGGGTGTTGCGGTGGAAGTTGTAGACGCGCTGGGCCTTGTCCGGCACCACCAGCGCGCGCTGGCGCAGGGTGTCCTGAGTGGCGACGCCGGTCGGGCATTTGTTGGTGTGGCAACTTTGCGACTGGATGCAACCGATGGCGAACATGAAACCGCGCGCCGAGTTGGCCCAGTCGGCACCGATGGCCAGCACGCTGGCGATATCGAACGCGCTGACGATCTTGCCGCTGGCGCCGAGCTTGATCTTGTCCCGCAGGTTCAATCCAATCAGGGTGTTGTGCACGAACAACAGGCCTTCGCGCATCGGCACGCCGATGTGGTCGGTGAACTCCACGGGCGCGGCGCCGGTGCCGCCTTCCTTGCCGTCTACAACGATGAAGTCCGGCAAAATGCCGGTTTCCAGCATGGCCTTGGCGATGCCCATGAACTCCCACGGATGCCCCAGGCAAAACTTGAAGCCCACCGGTTTGCCGCCGGACAACTCACGCAATTGCTGGATGAAATGCATCATCTCGATCGGCGTTGAAAACGCGCTGTGGCGTGACGGCGAGATGCAGTCTTCGCCCATCAGGATGCCCCGTGTATCGGCAATTTCCTGGGTGACCTTGTGCTTGGGCAGGATCCCTCCGTGACCTGGCTTTGCGCCCTGGCTCATCTTGATTTCGATCATCCGCACCTGAGGCGTTCGGGCCTGCGCGGCGAAACGCTCCGGGTCGAAGCGGCCATCGCTGGTGCGACAGCCGAAGTAGCCACTGCCCAGCTCCCAGGTCAGGTCGCCACCGTGTTCGCGGTGATAGGGGCTGATGCTGCCTTCGCCGGTGTCATGGGCGAAGTTGCCGAGCCTGGCGCCCTGGTTCAACGCGCGGATGGCGTTGGCGCTGAGCGAGCCGAAGCTCATGGCCGAGATGTTGAACACTGACGCGCTATACGGCTGGGTGCACTGCGGGCCACCAACCGTGACCCGGAAACCGCTCGGGTCGCTCAAGGGCGCCGGGCGCATCGAGTGGCCGATGAATTCGAAACCCGACTGATACACGTCGATCAAGGTGCCGAACGGTTTGTCGGCGCTTTCATTCTTGGCCCGGGAGTAAACCAGCGAGCGCTGGGCCCTGGAAAAGGGCAGCGCGTCGCTGTCGGATTCGAGCAGGTATTGGCGGATTTCCGGGCGAATGGCTTCGACCAGATAGCGAATATTGCCCAGGATCGGATAATTACGGCGCACCGCATGGGGGCTTTGCAGCAGATCAATCAGGCCGATCAGGCTGAGCACCCCGGTGACGGCGGTGATTGGCCAGAGCCAGTCGTGTTCGAGGAAGGGCAGGCTGGCGAGGGTGAAGATCACGCAGACGGCAAAGAAGGCGTAGCGGCTCAGGAGTGACAGGCTCATACGGTTTCCTTGGGTTCGGACTGAAAAAATTTGCGATGCAAAAACCACTGTGGATCGAGCTTGCTCGCGAAAGCGGTGGGTCAGCCAGCATCAATGTTGAATATAATGACCTTTTTGAGTCAAAAGGCCTTTTTCATGTCGACTTTTGCTACCCAACCCTGCGGACTTATTCACATTGCCGCCGCCCTGTTGATCGGTCCCGACGGCCGAACCCTGTTGGTGCGCAAGTGCGGCACCCAGGCGTTCATGCAACCGGGTGGCAAAATCGAGGCCCATGAAAAACCTGCCCATGCGCTGGCCCGGGAGCTGGAAGAAGAGCTGGGCCTGGTCATCGATCCGACGCACGCCACCTTCCTCGGGCAGTTCTCGGCACCCGCCGCCAATGAGCCGGGTTTTGTCGTGCAGGCCGAACTGTTTCTGCTGGCCATCGATGCCGATGTCAACCCGGCCGCCGAGATCGAAGAGGTGATCTGGATGGATCCGGCCACCGACGGTGGCGTCGTTCTGGCGCCATTGACACGGGACCTGATCCTGCCGTTTTATCGAGCTTCGCTGATCGCGACCGCCTGATCATTCACGCCAGGGACTTCGCCTATGATCCCGCTTCAAGACCTGCTGATTTTCGCCGCTGCCGCATTGTTGATGGTGCTGACACCGGGGCCAAACATGATCTACCTGATCTCCCGTTCGATCTGCCAGGGACGCAAGGCCGGGGTGACCTCTTTGCTCGGCGTGGTCGCGGGATTCTTCGTGCATCTGTTCGCCGCCGCGGCCGGGTTGACCGCAGTGTTTTTGGCGGTGCCGATGGCCTATGAAGTGTTGAAGTGGGCCGGCGCGTTGTACCTGTTGTGGCTGGCCTGGCAGGCGGTCAAGCCGGGTGCCCGTTCGCCGTTCGAAGCGCAGCAGTTGCCACCGGACTCGTCGCGCAAGCTGATCACCATGGGCTTTCTGACCAGCGCCCTGAACCCGAAGATTGCGGTGTTCTACCTGTCGGTGTTCCCGCAATTCATCAGCCCCGAGCACGGATCGGTGTTTACTCAAAGCATCGTCCTGGGCCTGACCCAGATCAGCGTCAGTTTCTGCGTGAACCTGATGATCGCCCTGTTCGCGGCGGGTATCGCCTCATGGTTTGTCAGCAATCCGACCTGGCTGGCGATGCAGCGCTATTTCATGGGCTTTGTCTTGTCGGCACTGGCGTTGCGCCTGATGCTCGAGCAAAAACGGATGGCCTGAACATGTGGATTCAGCGACTCGATGCCAGCCACGCGCTGGACTATCGGACGATGACGCTCGAAGCTTACGACCGGCATCCGCAGGCATTCACCTCCAGCGTGCGCGAGCGTGCCTCAATGCCCTTGAGCTGGTGGGAATCGCGCCTGACCGGCAAGCTGGATGTGGTGCTCGGTGCCTTCGACGACAGCCGGTTGGCGGGCATCGCCGGGCTGGCCTTCGAGCCCCGGGAAAAAGCCTGGCACAAGGCGACGCTGTTTGGCATGTACGTATCCGCCGACGTACGCCAGCGCGGGTTCGGCTTGCAGCTGGTGCAGGCGGTGCTGGCCGAGGCGCAAACCCACGCGCATCTGCGACTGGTCAAGCTGACCGTCACCGCCGGCAACGATGCCGCGTTAAACCTCTATCGGCGCTGCGGCTTCGTCCAGTTTGGCCTGGAGCCGATGGCGGTGCGGGTGGGGGAGGAGTACTTCGACAAGATCCACTTGTGGCGCGAACTCTGAAGCCACCCCGATCAAAAATTGTGCGAGCGGGCTTGCTTGCGAAAGCGGTGTATCAGTCAGCTTCAATGCTGAATGTTGAACCGTATTCGCGAGCAAGCCCGCTCCCACATTTGATCGCATTTCAACGAACCGCACTCACCCCATCCAATGTCGAAAACGACGTGTCCTTGGCCGTCAGCAAAAAGTCGCGCATATAGGGCGCATCGAGCATGTCGGCCCGGATCGCCGCATACAGCGTTGCAAACAAGCCTTTCTCGCCCAGGCGCTTGGCCTTCACGTAGCCCCGTGAGCTGTATTCATGCAGCGCCCAATGGGGCATGCCGCACACGCCGCGCCCGCTGGCCACCAGCTGCATCATCATCACCGTCAATTCAGAAGTGCGGACCTGGGCCGGTTCGACGTCGGCCGGTTCCAGGAAGCGCGTGAAGATATCCAGGCGGTCGCGTTCCACCGGGTAGGTGATCAGGGTTTCGGTGAGCAGATCCTGCGGGACGATGTAGGCTTTGCTGGCCAGGCGGTGCTGGTTCGCTACGGCGAGCATCGCTTCATAGGTAAATAGCGGCACATAGGTGATCCCCACCAGCTCCACCGGGTCGGACGTTACTACCAGGTCCAGGTCGCCACGGGCCAGGGCGGGCAGGGGGGCGAAGGAAAAACCCGACGCCAGGTCGAGCTCGACTTCTGGCCAGGCATCGCGGAACTGGTCGATGGTCGGCATCAGCCACTGGAAGCAACTGTGACATTCGATGGCCATGTGCAGGCGCCCGGCGGTGCCACCGGCCAACCGCGCGATGTCGCGCTCGGCGGCGCGCAGCAGCGGCAACGTGGCATCGGCCAGTTGCAGCAGGCGCAAACCGGCGCTGGTGAACCGCACCGGCTTGGTCTTGCGCACGAACAACGGCATGCCCATGCGTTCCTCGAGCTCCTTGAACTGATGGGACAGCGCCGACTGGGTCAGGTGCAGGCGGTCGGCCGCGTCCACCAGGCTATCGGCTTCGCGCAAGGCGTGCAGGGTCTTCAGGTGACGGATTTCAAGCACCGGGCGGCTCCATGAGGAAAACTTGTGATCAACACGAAAAGGTTGAGTTTGTCTCATGATGCCTCGGCTGTCGACAATAGCGCCATCTTTTACAGGAGCAATTCGACATGGCCGTAGCCCACACCCTTGGTTTTCCCCGCATCGGTGCCGACCGCGAACTGAAAAAAGCCCTCGAAGCCTACTGGAAGGGTGACCTCGACCAGCCGTCGCTGCAAAACGTCGGTCGTCAATTGCGCGCCACCCATTGGCAATTGCAGAAAGACGCGGGCATCGACCTGCTGCCGGTCGGCGACTTCGCCTGGTACGACCAGGTATTGACCCACTCCCTGGCGTTCGGTGTGATCCCCGATCGGTTCGACAGCACCCGGGACGAGCGCGGCCTGCCCAGCCTCGACACTCTGTTCGCCATGGCCCGCGGCGCCACCGCGAGCTGCTGCGGCAGCGAGCACGGCCAGGCGCAATACGCCCAGGAGCTGACCAAGTGGTTCGACACCAACTATCACTACCTGGTCCCGGAATTCAGTGCCGACCAGGCGTTCAAACTCGGCTGGGAACAGCTGTTCGACGAAGTCGACGAAGCCCGGGCCCTGGGGCACACCGTCAAGCCCGTCATCATCGGCCCGCTGACTTACCTGTGGCTGGGCAAGGTCAAGGGCAACGACTTCGACAAACTCGAGCTGTTGGACCGCCTGCTGCCGGTCTACAACGAAATCCTCGTGCGCCTGGCGGCCCAAGGGGTGGAGTGGGTACAGATCGATGAGCCGATCCTCACCCTCGACCTGCCGCAGGCGTGGAAAAACGCCTTCGAACGCGCCTACCACATCCTCCAGTACTCGCCGCTGAAAAAGCTCCTGGCCACCTACTTCAGCGGCCTGCAGGACAACCTCGGCCTGGCCGTCGGCCTGCCGGTGCAAGGCTTGCACGTCGACGCGGTGCGCGCGCCGGATCAACTGCTGCACGTGCTCGATCGCCTGCCGACCTACAAGATTCTCTCGGTGGGGCTGGTTAACGGGCGCAATGTCTGGCGCTGTGAGCTGGAACCGGTGCTGGCGCAACTGCAATTTGCCCAGGAACGTTTTGGCGACAACCTCTGGGTCAGCAGCTCCTGCTCGCTGCTGCACAGCCCGGTGGACCTGGAGCGCGAAGACAAACTCGATCCGGAACTGAAAAGCTGGCTGGCGTTTGCGGTGCAAAAATGCGGTGAAATTGCTGTACTGCGCGATGCCCTGAACGATCCGCAAGCGCCCAGGGTACAAGCCGCGCTGGCCGAAAGCCGTGCCATTGCGACCCGCCGTGCCGAGTCGCCGCGTATCCACAAGGCCCAGGTGCAGGCGCGGATCAACGCCATCGGTGCTGCCGACAGCCAGCGCCATTCGCCGTTTGCCAAACGCATCGAGCAACAGCGTGCACGGTTGAAACTGCCTGCGTTCCCGACCACCACCATCGGCTCGTTCCCGCAGACCGGGTCGATTCGCCTGGCGCGTCAGGCGTTCAAGCAGGGCAAGCTGTCGGCCAACGACTACACCGACGCCATGCACCACGAAATTCGCCACGCCGTGCAAATCCAGGAGCGTCTGGGCCTGGACGTGCTGGTGCACGGTGAGGCCGAACGCAATGACATGGTCGAGTACTTCGCCGAGCAGCTTGATGGTTATGCCTTCACCCGTTTCGGCTGGGTGCAGAGCTACGGCTCGCGCTGCGTGAAACCGGCGATCATCTACGGCGACCTGAGCCGCCCGAAAGCCATGACGGTCGACTGGATCACCTATGCACAGAGCCAGACCGACAAGGTCATGAAAGGCATGCTGACCGGTCCCGTGACCATGTTGATGTGGTCCTTCCCCCGCGAAGACGTGTCGCGCAAAGTCCAGGCGCAGCAACTGGCCCTGGCCCTGCGCGATGAAGTGCTGGATCTGGAAGCCGCCGGCATCAAGATTGTGCAGATCGACGAAGCGGCGTTCCGCGAAGGCCTGCCGCTGCGTCGGGCGCAATGGCAGGAATACCTGGACTGGGCGGTGCAGGCGTTCCGCTTGAGCGCCAGCGGTGTGCGTGATGAAACGCAGATCCACACCCACATGTGCTACAGCGAATTCAACGACGTGATCGAGGCCATCGCGGCGATGGATGCCGATGTGATCACCATCGAAACCTCACGCTCGGACATGGCGTTGCTGCAAGCCTTCGAAGCGTTCGACTACCCGAACGAAATCGGTCCGGGAGTCTATGACATCCACTCGCCACGGGTGCCGGACACGGCCGAGATGGTCAAGTTGATCAGCAAGGCCGTGAAACGGATTCCGGCGGAGCGCTTGTGGGTCAACCCCGATTGCGGGTTGAAGACTCGGGCGTGGCCGGAGACCGAGGCGGCGCTGGTGAACATGGTGGCGGCAGCGCGACAGTTGCGCAGTCAGTTGGCTTGAAGCCACTGGGGAGGGTGTGGGCAACCCACGCCCTCCCTTTATGTTCAAAGGCTCTCGAAGTGTTCCAGTGCGGCCGATCGTTTGCCGATATCCGCATAGGGCAGGCTGGCGTCGTCAGCGTGGGTCAGAAAACGGTGTTCGGGTAATTTCAAATGGGCCTTCTCGAATTGCCTGAATACCGGCGTGGCATTGGTGTAGTGAAAGTGGGCGTACCACAGGACGTTCGCGGGTATCGCATTCAGGTTCCAGATCTCGTATTCCTGCAGGTAATCAACGCGACCGTCCTTGCGCTTGCCGAGGTTCTTGATGACGTCGGGTTTGCGGATCTCCACTGCATTCTGGCGCACAAGATCATCGAGCATGCCGTCGGTAGGCCTTTTGCTACTCAGCGACTGCCGGGTTCGCAGGGTACGTCCGAGGGTGGTGAGTTCGCCGGCCTTGTCACGCAGGGTTTGAATGATAGTGTTCTGCGCGTCCAATTGTTCGATGTGCAGGGCGCGTCGGGTCAGTTCGTCTGCTTCGCTGACCATCATGTGTTCCAGGTCGACTGGCAGCATGTCTTGCTCGGCATAGGACTGCACCTTGGCCTGGTACGTCGGCTGCAAGTCCAAGCGTTTGCGCGCGTCGGCCACCAGCATCGCCAGATCCGTTGGCGCTGTCGTCGATGGCGCAACCGGGGCGTTCAACTGGCGGAACCTGCCGTTACTGCCTTGTTCCCAGACTTCCTCGACGTTGCCTTTTCCAGTCAAACGGTACCGGTGTGACTGGGTTGCCTCCACCCACTCTTCAACGCCGAAAAGCACCTGCTCATCTTCTGTGGTGAAGACTTTTTTCCTGGCCTGCCCGGGCGGTGCAGGCAGTGCGGGAAGGTCAATGCCCTTGCGAGCCCGTTCCGCCATCTTCTCGATGCCCGCCATCAATTGCTCGACCGAGTCCATATGGAAGTGTTGCGGGTAGCTGGTGGTCCAGACTTTCATTTCCCGCAAGAATCGGGTGTAAAGCGCAAGGGCGTTCTGCAATACCTGGTTGCGGCCCCGGATGCCACTGCCATGCGATAGCATGTGCTGGGTATACAAGGCCCGATCGACCCTGGCCCGCAGGCTGCCTGACTGTTGTTGCAGGTAGAACCAGGACACATCCTTGATGCCGTCAAAGCGATTGACGGTTTCCATCAAATGGGCGGTTTTCAGATAGAGCAGATTTGCATCGCTGAAGCGCCCGGTCATTTCCTCGACTTCGGGTGTGAGTGTCGCTTTTTCGCCCTTGTTGGTGATGCGTGCGTACCAGGTGTTAAGGTCGACCATCAACGCATCGATCTGATCGATGTCCCGGACCACGGCCGCCCGTACACTGCGGATCTGCTCCAGGGTGGCCAGGCGTTGCTTGAGCGAATCTTGTGGCAAATTGTCCAGTTTCTCGATCAAGTCATCTATCTCATCCAGCAATGGCGACATCCGGTGATTGAGATAGTAAATGCGCAGTTTGAACCGGTCTGCCAGCAGGTGGGCGGCATTGCTTTGCATGACGCGTGCTCTACTTAGTTTATTGCCTCTGGCCAGGGGCAGCAACTCAACCAGGTTCCGATACTGCCGGATGCCCAACTCGATGTCGGCGATACACGTTGCGTCGACGGACGACAGCATTGCCTTGCGTTTGTCGAGCGAGCTGGCATGGTAGGTTTTGATAGCGGCATTGCTTGTCGGAATTCGATCATTCATTTGCTGGGTAAGGCTGTTCGCTTTTGCGGTGAGTTGCTCATGCCGACGAACCACCCGGTTGCGCCACCACTCTGGCAAGCGGGCACGAATGGCTTGTGGCCAGATCGGATCGAGGGTGTCCGCCAGATGCCCAAGCACGCCTCCGCCGCCCAGCCCGCCGCCTTCGAAGGTCGATCCGTAAACACCGAACCAGGTGTCCCAATGGCCTGCGTCATCGAGGGCGATCGGTTGCTTGTAGGTTTTCTTGTGCGTGCCGCTCAGCCTAAAGCCGCGTGAGTCCTTGCTCAGTTCAACCTGGAAAATGCGCCCCTGGCGAGTGATGAAGTCGCCATCGGCATGACGATAGACATTGCGATAGACACCGTGCTCGACCGGTTGCAACCCGGCGAGGGATATCGGACGTTCATACTCGTAACCGGCGAAACGCTGGGCGACGTGCCGTGCCTGGCGCGTTGTCGTCGGCTGTAACGCCGAAGCGTCTTTGCCCAGCGCCTTCAACTGGCGGGCACGGGTCAGCGAGCGGGCGGTGGTGGTCGAGCGGGGAGGCAGAGAAGTGCCGGGAGCGATGTCCATGGCGGCATCGATCAACGCCAGCAGCACTGACTCTATCTCTGTCAGGCCCTCACCCACCTCGCCGTTGATCATTGCGGTGACGGCCTTGTTGGCACTGCTCCAGGCATCATAAAGCGCAATCCCGGTACCGACGAAGGGCACGAGCCCCAACGCCATCTTCATGTAGTTCAACGCTTTCGAGCCGCTGAGCGCGTAGCGCTCCAGGTACAAGGCATTGCGCGAGCGCGATGTGTCGCGATGGGCTTCGATCAGGCGGCCCATGTGGGCATTGAGCAAATGTTCGGCCAGTGACGTCGTCGAGGGCCACGGTACGCCAACGCCAATCATCGCGTCGAAATGCTTCAATACGGCCTGGTTGATCCGGCTTGCATGGGCTTGCTCATTGCCTGACAGAGCTCGCCCGGCCAGGTAGCTGACCATCTCGCTGCGCAGACAAAGATTGAACAGGGCCCGACGAGCGGTCTCCAGGTCGCTATAGCTGCGCAGAAATTGGCCGTCGGGGCTATCGGGCAGATACAGCAATGTCATCTTGCTGACCTGTTCTTCGATGAAAGTCACGCCGGACAGGGTGGTCGGCCCTTCGTTTGGTGTGTCCTTGCCGCCAGCAGCCAGATGCACCGGGAGCAGGACGATACGTTTGCCCTGCGCTTGCCAGGCTTCACGCGTTTGGGCATCGATGGCAATGGTCAAGACCTGTAGCTGATCCTGATTGATCTGCGTTTGCAGGTGCGCGCATTGACCCTGCAATTTGAGCATCAGGCGCCACGGCTCGATCAGGCATTCACGGCGATGCTCTCTGACAAAGAGTGTTTCGCTGGAGGAGCCCATGAAGGTATTGCGAATCTGGTCTTCGTAGAGCTGGGGCAGGTCAAGCTCGGGCAGGACCCTGCGCAGGTAGGTGGATGTGATGCCGGCCGCCAGTGCCTGGCGTTCGCTTTCGTTGGCCGCGCTGACGTGCACCCGCATGAAACCTAGACGCAGCGAAAGAGGTTCCAGCTGCATGGACGGGGTGTTATCGATATTGAGCTGAGCCAGCTCCTCGAGTGACATTCGGCTTCGGCTGGCACTGGGTACCGGCACGAGTTTTTGCGGGGTGCCTGGCGCCGCGCCGTCGGCCAGTTGTTTTTGCAGTTTGACCGAATCCGGCAGGTCCAGCTGGACGTCAAAGTGTCCCGTTAGCGAGAAGTCTTCGCGCAACCGCGCCTGGAGATGTCGACGGGTGAATGCGTCGCGGGGCGCCAGCGCCGATTCCAGTTGCTCGTGACTGCGATGCATGGCCTGGATATAGGCCTCGACCAGGCTTTTGAGCCCAGCACTGGCGGACGCCGACAGCGTCGCCAGCCAGACGGGCAGCCGGGAGGCAATGGCGGCACTGCGGCTTTGTTCCAGACGATGCGCCAGAGCCAGAAGCCTGGCCGCGTTCATCGGGACCTGCAGTGCGGCCAGGGTTGTTTGTCGCAGCTTTGCCAGTTCATCTTCGCGTGCTGACGCCTGTGCCGGGTCGGCATGGCGCTGGCGTATTTGCGCGGCCTGTTCTTCAAAGTGGCTGGTCTGTTGATTCAGACTGTGAAGCAGCGGATCGGAACTGATTTTCGTCAGTTTCAGCGTCAGCTCCGGATCCTGTTCCTGGATTTTGAACAACTGACTTTCCAGCTCCCGGCGATTGGCGAAGCGCTGCAAGCCGCCGCCAGTGCCGGGCCAGTAGAGCAGCAGGCTGTGAGGTGCGGCAGGATCGAGCAGCGCCTGGGATCGGGTGATGACAAACGGACCGTCCAGTGCCTGGGTTTTATTGCCAGTGCTCTGGTCGACCAACGACAGGCTGGCCGCCATGACATCGCTATCGGTTTCGTCAGCCGGGTCCAGGATGGCCTGAAGCATGTCCAACTGCAAATTGTCCAACTGATCGAGGGACCGTTGCAGCCTGGCCTCGGCTTGCAAGCCGTTTTTGCGGGCCTGATACAGCGCGCCGAACTCACGGTTGAAAGTCTCAAGGTCCAGGACTCTGGATCGGTAGAGCAGGGCGAATGCAGCCTTGTCCGCAGCCTGTTCTGCCACTTCCAGAGTCTTGAGGGTGTCGTTGAATGTCCGATGACGGTCGCTATCGCCATCATCTCCCAGCAGTGTTTCCAGTGCTGCGAGCTGTTTACGCAGCGAGGACTGACGCAAGGCCAGTGGAATATCGGCCGCCAGGCTGTCGAAAGGCGATGATTGATCTACATTGTCAAACGCTCCGATCAGCTCCAGGCTCTCGAGGGTCGGTGCCTGGGCAAATACGCCGGTGCGGCTGGCTTGAGGTCCGGGGGCAAACAGCGCCGTGAGGCCTGTCGTCAATGGGCCGCTTTTGGCCGTGTATTCAAAACTGATGTATCGAGTGGTCAACTCTGGCGGAACAAGTAATTGCCCGGACAACCAGTGCTCCATGTCGCTGCGTTCGTCGAAGGCCTGGACGGGAACCGGTCGAGAGGGCAGGTACAGCAATTGTTCGACGGGTTGCCGGTTGCCCACGCTGATCACCCAGGCTGCCGGGATTTTTACCAGGGTGTTGTCGCTCAGTTTCAGCGCCAGCTGTTCGCAATGGATGGGCTGGTCATCCAGGTGCATTGCCTCTGTCCCGGAGTCCAGGATCAACCAGAGTGGTTTCAATTGCTCGGCGCTCAGGGTTCTCTGGGCGAATCCCATTTGCGCTGCAGCTTCAATGTGTCCGCGGTATAGCTGAACCGCCCGATCGCGGCGCGACAGCGGCGTACCGGGGGCGCGAGCCTCCCAATAGGCCGTCGCGCCTGCGTCCGGCGGTGCGTTTGTGAGCAGCGCCTGCAAACCTTCCTGGCAGGCTTGCCAGCGCGTCAAGGCGCTTTGCAGCAGGCTCTGGTCGATATTGCCTGGCAGCGTCGAAAACTCGTCTGCGGCCGTTGGCGAGGAGAGGGGGAGTGTCGGGAAGAGTCTTTCGGTCATGGTGATGTAGCTCATCCAGGAGGAGCGGCGGATCCGCGCCTGATCAAGCGCCATTAAAAAAAAATCCTCCGGACCCGTGGCACTACATAGTTATCGCATCGACCATTGAGCAGCATTCATGAAACTGTCATGCAACTGTGGCAGCGCGATTGAACAAACTTCATCAGACTCGCGCTCTACTGGGGTTCTGCGTTTTGGTGTTTTTCCATGGGTGCTTGGTTTTTTTCACGGGTTCTATTCCTGGCCGCACTGTTGTGCGGTCTGCCGTCTCTTGCGGCGTCTCGCTGTGACGTCGATGTTGCCACCCAACGGGTTGATCTGGCCCAGGTAAGCCTGGCGTACCAGAGCATCGGCCGTGCGTCGGATCCGGCACTGCTGCTGGTGATGGGGCTGGGCGGGCAGTTGATCCACTGGCCCGACGAAGTGGTGGTCGCACTGTGTCAGCAAGGTTTTCGGGTGATTCGTTATGACAATCGCGATGTCGGCCTGTCGACCTGGCGGCAAGCGCCGGCCGAGACCAACCTGACCTTCGAAGTGTTGCGCTACAAGCTCGGCTTGCCGGTGTCGGCGCCTTACACCCTGACCGATATGGCGGACGATGCCCTGGGGCTGATGGATGCGTTGCACATCGAGCAATTTCACGTGCTGGGCGCCAGCATGGGCGGCATGATTGCCCAGCACATGGCGGCGATGGCGCCACGACGGGTCGAGAGCCTGACCCTGATCATGAGCACTTCCGGAGCCGAAGGATTGCCGGCGCCGAGTGCGGCGTTGTTGCAGTTGCTGGCGCGTCGGGGGGCGCCCAATCGTGAAGTCGCATTGGAGCAGCAGGCGGACCTGCTGGCGGCACTGGGCAGTCCGGCGGTGACTGATGATCGACAGGCCTTGCTGCAGCAGGCGGCACTGGCGTATGACCGGGCCTTCAACCCCGAGGGGGCCAAGCGCCAGATCCTGGCGATCCTGGCCGAGCCGAGCCGAGTGGCATTGCTCAACCAGTTACGGGTGCCGGCGCTGGTCGTGCATGGCACGGCCGATCCGTTGTTGCCGGTGATGCATGGCGTGCACCTGGCGGCGCATTTGCGTGGCAGCCAGTTGAAGTTGATACCGGGGTTGGCCCATCGTTTTCAGGAAGCGTTCAAGGCGCCGTTGCTGGCGGCAGTCTTGCCGTACCTGCGCGCTCATCGAGAGGACACTTCGCATTGGGCGCAGATCGAGCCTGTGGTTGAACACAACCTTCTTTAGCGCACGATCTTGTCCACGTGAATGCCCAGCTTCTTCAGCCGGTACCAGAAGCTGCGCTCGGAAATACCGATCAACTGCGCCGCCGCGGCCTGTACACCGTTGCTCTGGGCCAAGGCTGCCAGGATGTAGTTCTTCTCGACCTGCGCCAGTGCGGCTTCCAGGTCCGACGGCACGCCCATGCCCTCGGTGGGAATGGCACTGCAGGTGGCCGCGGCTGAAGCAAACAGGTACGCTGGCAGATCGTCGTCGTCGATGACCGTCCCTGACGCGACGATGGTCGCACGTTCCACACAGTTCTGCAGTTCGCGAATGTTGCCAGGCCACGAATATCGGGCCATGGCCTGGAGCGCCGCCGGGCTGAACCCACTGATGCGTTTGCCAGCTGTTGCGCCCAGGACATGGGCGAAATGCCGGGCCAGCGGGGCGATATCCTCGACCCGTTCGCGCAGGGCCGGCAGCGGGATCGGGAATACGTTGAGGCGGTAGTAGAGGTCTTCGCGAAACTCCTTGTTGGCCACCGCATCGAGCAGGTTCTTGTTGGTGGCCGCAATCACTCGCACATCCACCTTGCGCTCGCGGGGATCGCCCACCGGCTCAATCACACGCTCCTGCAACGCCCGCAGGATCTTCGCCTGCAAGGCCAAGGGCATTTCGCCGATTTCATCGAGGAACAGCGTGCCCTTGTCCGCTTGCAGGAAGCGCCCGACGCGGTCGGCCACGGCGCCGGTAAACGCGCCTTTGCGATGGCCGAACATCTCGCTCTCAAGCAATCCTTCGGGGATGGCCGCACAGTTCACCGCGACGAAAGGCTTGTCGGCGCGATTGCCATGTTTGTGGATGGCCCGGGCGACCATTTCCTTGCCGGTTCCGCTTTCGCCGGTCAGCAAAATCGTCGCATTGCTTTCACGTACCGAATCGATCGCCTGCAACACCCGACGGAAGCTCGGGCTGTCCCCGATCAGGCTGTCGATTTGCTGGTGTTCATCGAGTTCGGCGCGCATGCGCTGGTTGTCTTTGAGGATGTCGCGAAATTGCAGGGCCTTGCTGACGGTGATGTCCAGTTCATCAATGTCGAACGGTTTGGCGATATAGTCGAACGCCCCGTTGCGCATCGATTGCACGGCGTTTTTCACGGTGCTGTAGGCCGTCATGACAATCACCGGCAAGTGCGCAAATCGGCTTTTGATTTCTGCCAGCAACTGCGGACCGTCCATGCCGGGCATGCGCCAGTCGCTGATGACCAGGTCGATGTCTTCGGTCTCCAGCACTTTCAGGGCGTGCAAGCCATTGCCCGCAGTGAACACCGTGATGCCATTCTGATTCAGCGCCGACGCCAGCAGGTCACAGAGCTTGGGCTCGTCGTCGACCACCAGTACGTTATGTGTCATCGCTACCCTCGTCGAACCCATCACCCTTGGCCGGTAGGTAAAGGCTGAATGTGGCGCCGGTATTTTTTCCACTGGTGCACTCGATGCGCCCTTCATGGCTTTCCATGATCGAATACACCTTCGCCAAGCCCAGGCCGGTGCCCGAGGCCTTGGTGGTGACGAACGGCGTGAAAATGCGTTCGAGCATGTCCGGGTCGATGCCCGGGCCGGTGTCGCGGATGCTGATCACGGTGTATGGCGGATCGCTTCTGATCGCAAGGGTAAGCTGTCCACCGTCGGGCATGGCATCGATGGCGTTGACGATCAGGTTCAGGCCGGCCTGCTTGAGTTGTCGTGGGTCGGCGTGGACGGTGGCACCGGGGGCCTGATCGTCGATGTGCGCCTCGATGTGGTGGCTGGCCAGCTCTGGTGCGCAGAAGCCCAGCAAATCCTCTACCAGCGACCGGACTGTTTGCGTAGAACGCATGGGCGCACTGGGCTTGGCGAATTCGAGAAAATCGCTGATCAGGTCGTTGATCCGGCTGACTTCGCTGACAACGTATTCCAGGTGACGCTTGTCGGACTCTGGCAGATCGGCGCGCCGATGCAGCAGTTGTGTCGCGGTCTTGATGATCCCCAGCGGGTTACGGATTTCATGGGCCAGGCCCATGGCGACTTCGCCCAGGGCAAGCAGGCGGTCGCGGCGACGCAGCTGCGATTCCAAATGCTGCAACTGGCCAAGGCGCTCGCTCATGTGGTTGAAGGTGCTGCTCAATTCCGCCAGTTCGTCGCCGCCGGTCACGGGCAAGCGCTGGCGATAGTCCCCGGCAATTACGGCCTGCACGCCCTTGGAGAGCCCGCGCAAGGGTTTGGTCAGCCGTTGCGAAACCATCCAGCCGACCGCCAGTGAGGCCGCCGAACTGAGCAGGAAAATCAGGATGAACAGGTTGCTCTGGTTCACCAGCCCGACCAGGCTGCTGTGGCGCAGCAGCCCGCTGTAGATCACGCCTTGCAGCTCGCCGTTTTCGTTGAGTATCGGTTGGTAGATGCCGCTGTAGCGACTGGTGAATTGCTCAATGGGTTGTTTGCTCTGGCGCATGGACTGTTCGATTTTTGCTGGAACCTGCAGGGGGTGATTCTCGAAGCGCTGGGTTGAGAAAATCTCCGAGAAGTCGCCCGCCTTGGCCAGGTACAGGCGCAGGTCCAGGGAATGAACGTCCGCCACGCTGGTGAGGAAACTGTTGTCCAGATAAGTGGCGATCACCAGTTTGTACGCGAGGCCTTCCTGCTCGGTCTCGAAGGTCGAAACCACAGTGCCGGTGGCCACCCCGGCGACTTGCAAGGTTTGCAGCGTGGCTTTGGGGGCCGTGCTGATCTGGCGGACGATATCGTCGGCGACGGTGCTGAATACCACTTTTTGATCGTTGCTGCGCACCAGCGCCACCACATCGATGCCCATAGAGTCGGCGATGTCAGTGGTCAGTTTGTCATTTCGGGTAGATAGCCGGTCCGTGGACGGGCGCGTATAGCGTAGGAACAGGTGCACGGCCCGAGTATGGTCGCGCAGGATTTCGCTGATTTCGTCCTCGACGATCCTGGTCGACTCCTGCAGCCAGATCCGCACGTTGCTGTCGAAAATCTGCGACAGGGTGGTGGCCGCCAGTTCGGCGGCGATCATCGTCGGAATCACGCTGACCAGCCAGAAGGCCAGCACCAGTTTGCGCTGCAGGCTCCAGCCGGAGAGGGCGAAGGGGCGGGTGTTGGGGCGTGGGGCTTTAGTCATCGGGTTTCGCTTATCGCAGCAGCCATGGCAGGGTCGGATCGGTCCGGACGGATAAACACTTTCAGCCCGCGCAACAGGCCGTTGAGCCAGCGGTTGCGGTGGCGGAAAAACACGGTGTTGGCGGTAAACGAGCAACCCAGGCGCAGCTTACCGGCATAGCCGGCCTGGCCGCTTGCATAGATCGTAAGGCCATGTTCAATGCAGTAGTCGACATTGGCCAGCCAGCTGCGCCTGTACAGGTTGTGTTCGCGGGTGCGGTCGAGGTCGTGGGCGAAAAACTTGTCGACCATCTGCTGGTCGTCCAGCAATACCAGGTTGAACGCGACCAGTTCGCCGTCGAGCCAATAGAGTACACAGGCGGCTCGTTCATCGAGTTGTTCCAGCACCTGGCTGAAGTAGGCTGGTGGCAAGCGTTCGAACGTCAAGTCACTGCGGTTCAATGTGGATTCGTAGAGCGGCATCATGACCGGCAGCAGATCTTCCACTTGCCGTCGCCACTCGATACGCGGCCCCTGGGTGCGCAAGGTGCGGCGCAAGTCCTTGCGGGTGGATTTGCCGAGGGTGTCGAGATAGGCGTCGAGGCTGGCGAACCTGATGGGCAGTTCGGCGCCGGGCAAGCCGGGCATGCTTTGCAGGCCGGCATCGTGGCACGCCTGCAACCACTGCGGGTCCCGGTCGGATGCGTCCTTCACAGCCATCAAGCCAATGCCGGCCTGGTCCGCATCGTTACGGGCCAGGATCAACAATTGCTCGAGCAAGGCGGGGCGTCTGGCAGGTTCGATATGCCGGAGCGTGCCCGCATGGCAACGCTCGGCCACCGGTGAGCCCAAGGCGTAGAGCGGAATGTCGAGCAGCCCCGGACACCAGCGGCGCAACCGTTGACTGATACGCTTGCCCAGGCCTTGAACCGTGGTGTCCAGTGAATAGGCAGTGGTGAACGCCACGGCTGCGGCGATCAAAACCTGTTGCTCATACACAGCCAGATAGCGCCATTGAAAACCGGCAATGCCCGCCCGTTCAACAGCCCGGTAGTAATCCCAATCCTCGAGCTCGGCAGGGAAGCAATCATTCCAGGCATCGCGGTCGATGGCCTCGATGGTCGAAAAGGCTAGGGCAGTGATCACGGGGTTTCCTTGTCTCAGGCCAATTGCCGATATGTTTGGCGCACGGAAAGCGGGGTGTTGGACTGCTGCTTGAAACGTTGCTGGATAAAATCCACGCTCAACGCCACCACCTGCCGGTACTGCAGGTCGACGGTGATCATGTGGTAGCAGTCGTCGAGCAGGATTTTCACGACCGGTCCGCCGAGATTGCGTTCCACGTAGTCGGCATTCCAGCGGCTGGTGATATCGTCTTCGCGTGAATGCACCACCAGTGCCTGGGTGGTGATGTGCGGCATGCGTTTTTTCACTGCCGCCACTAACCGGTGCAGTTCGCGAATACAGACCCCGGACATGCTCAACAGCCCGGCATTACTGCTGTCGCCTGCCTTCATCTGTCGCTCGACGATTGCCCGCAGGCGTTCGTCCTTGATGCCAAAAGGTGATTTTTCCTTGAAGCGGCACAGGTGCACGCCGAACGGAATCGCCATCAGCAACGGCGTGAGTATCGCTGCCTTGGGTATGTTCCAGCCGTCGTAGCGCAGGGTGGTCGAGTAGAGCAGCAGGCCTTCGATCTGTCCCGGGTGCTCGGCCGCCAGGTACATCGACAGCACGGCACCCATGGACAAGCCGCCGACGAAAACGCGTTGGTGTTTGCGCCGTACGCCGAGGTAGGTGTTGCGTGCGCTCTCGTACCAGTCGCGCCATCGCGTGGCTTGCAGGTCGGCGTTGTTGCCACAGTGGCCGGCCAGGGTTGGCACGTAGACCGTATACCCCACCGCGGCCAGGCCCATGGCCACGCGACGCAACTCCGTCGGCGTGCCGGTCAGGCCGTGAATCAGCAACACCGCCACATTCCCGCTGCCGAGAATGAACCCGGCGTCACCTTCGCCAATGTCGACCGCTTCGGGTGAAGGCCGAGCGTTCATCGTTGCATCGCCCGATGCAGCAGGCGATCGAGCAGGGCGATGGCAAGGTCGATTTCCTGATAGCTGATTTCCAGCGACGGTGCCAGGGTGATCACGTTCTTGTAGTACCCGCCCACATCCAGGATCAGGCCCAGTCGGGTGCCGTCGATTTCGATGTCGCCCTTCATGCCTTCTTCGACCATGAAGTCCAGGGTTGCCTTGTCTGGAGTAAATCCGTCCGGAGCGCAGATTTCGCAACGCAGGGCCAGCCCGAGACCGTCGACATCACCAATGATCGGGTAACGTTTCTGCAGGTCTTTCAAGCCCTCGAGGAAATACTTGCCTTTGTTCATGACCATCGCGCCGTAATCGAATTCACTGGTCATCTTGAACATCTCCAGGCCGACGGCGGTGCCCAGCGGGTTGGATGCAAAGGTCGAGTGGGTCGACCCTGGCGGGAAGATCCCGGGGTTGATCAGCTCTTCCCTGGCCCAGAGGCCACCGAGGGGATTGAGGCCGTTGGTCAAGGCTTTGCCGAAGACGATCACGTCCGGCTTGACGTCGAAGTGTTCGATCGACCACAGCTTGCCGGTGCGGTAGAAGCCCATCTGGATTTCGTCGACCACCAGCAGAATGCCGTGCTGGTCGAGCACATGCTTGAGTTCGCTGTAGAAGTTCATCGGTGGGATGACATAGCCGCCGGTTCCCTGGATCGGTTCGACGTAAAACGCAGCGTATTCGCACTGGCCGACTTTCGGGTCCCAGACGCCGTTGTATTCAGTCTCGAACAGCCTGGCAAATTGCTTCACGCAGTGACTGCCGTACTCTTCCTTGGTCATGCCTTTGGGGCCGCGAAAGTGGTACGGAAACGGGATGAAGTGGGCGCGTTCGCCGAAATGGCCGTAGCGGCGTCGATAGCGGTAACTGGACGTGATCGACGAAGCACCTAGGGTGCGCCCGTGATACCCACCCTCGAAGGCGAACATCAGGCTCTTGCCCTGGGAGGCGTTGCGCACGACTTTCAACGAGTCCTCGATGGACTGTGAACCGCCCACGTTGAAATGCACGCGCCCGTCCAGGCCGAACTTGTTCCTGGCATCGACCGCTATCATCTCCGAGAGCTCGATCTTGCCCTTGTGCAGATACTGACTGGCGATTTGCGGCAGCGCATCGATCTGCTGTTTCAGTGCATTGTTCAGGCGGGGGTTGGCGTAGCCGAAGTTGACCGCCGAATACCACATCTGCAAGTCGAGATAGGCCTGGTCGCTGGTGTCCCAGACATACGAGCCTTTGCAGCGGCTGAAAATACGGGGTGGTTCTATGTAGTGGACGGTGTCGCCGTAGGAGCAATAGCGGGCTTCTTTTTCCAAAAGAAGCTGGTCTTCAGCGGTGGCGATTCGAATATCAGACATGCTGGAAAAACTCCTGTGTGGCGCGTTTGAAAGTGTTGGCGGCGCTGACGCTTGGCAGCAGGGCCAGCAGGGCGGGAAGTTCGGCGAAGCTGTCAAAGCGTGCGTAAGCGATGTTGTTGCGTTCGCAGTGTTCGGCCAGGCGATCCTTGGCGAACACGAAATCGGCGGTGGAGGCTACGCACATGTCGGACTGGCCGTCGCCGATCACCAGGACCCGACGGGCCATCGGTGCAGACTTGCACTTGCAATTGCCGGCAGCGCCGCGGCAGGCGTCGCTGGCATGCGGGAAGTCGATGCGCCAGCGGCTGTCTTCGACCTGGCGCAAGCGATTGGCGAGAATCGGCAGGAGGCTGACGTAGTGGCGCGCCAGGATTCTTGCAATGGCTTGTTCGATGCCATCGCTGACCACTTCGAAGGACGCGCCGAGGCCGATGGCGTGGTCGACGAAATCGGGAAAGTGCGGATCGATTTCGATGCTGTCGAAGAGGCCGAGCAGTTCGGCAGGCGTGGCCTTGACCAGCGAAAGCTGGCGACTGAGGCATTCTCGGGAGCCGATGTCGCCCGCCAGCCATGCATTTTCGATCGCTTCCCAGCCTGGGTCGGCGAAACGCTGGAGGATGCTGTCGATCACGTCGGTGCGGGTGATGGTCCCGTCGAAATCACACACGATATGCCAGTCAATCATGTTTTGTACCTATTGGGCAGGATGCGCTCCGTGCGCTTTCCAAGGGACAGAGCAGGGACTGTGCCAATCGTGGCTGGCCCCGTGGGGCCGGGGGTTTGGCAGATATTGTCGGAGGCGGAGCTACAATTTTTGTAGGTTTCTACAATCAACATGAGTGCTTGCGTGGTCGGGGCAATCCGGGGATTGATGCGCGCATGTCCCGTTCAAGGAATTGCCTCATGTCGAGGATTACAGTTGCGCTACTTGGTGCGCTTGCTTGCCTTTCAATCAACGTGCGCGCCGATGGCATCAGCGGTGAAGCCGGGCTGGGCCTGAGCTATCAACCCCACGATCCGACCGGCAGTCGTTACGAAACCCGGCCCTTGCCGTACCTCGATCTGGACTGGGGCGATGTCAGCCTGGGCACTGATGACGGGCTGACCTGGAATGCATTCAAGGTCAACGGTTTCAGCGCCGGGCCTTTCGTGAATTACCTGCCGGGCCGGACCGCGAACGGTCAGTTGCAGGGCCTGCGCGATGTGCCGGACATGGGCGAGGTGGGCGGGTTCGTGCAATACGCCCCGGCCGATTTCTGGCGGGTATTTGCCTCTGTTGGCCAAGCGGTCGGCGGGCACGACGGGCAGGGTGGCGTGCTGGGTCGGGTAGTTGGCGAGGTGGGTTACCCGGTGGGGGGCGGGGTGATCGGCAGCACCAACCTGACAGCGCACTTCGCCGATGCCCGACAAACCCAGACCTACTTCGGCGTCAGTGCCGATGAATCACAGGCCTCGGGGATTGCTCGCTACAGCGCAAGTGGAGGGTTGCAGAACGTGGCGCTGAGCCTGAGCTTCGAGATTCCCTTGGCGCCGAACTGGTCGCTGCTGAGTAGCGCCAGCTGGATTCACCTGACGGGTTCTGCGGCCGACAGCAGTATCGTCAAAGCCGTTGGTGACGGGCGTCAGAGAGAATTCCAGGCAGCGCTTGCCTATGAGTTCGACTGATTCCCGTATCGTCCGTAGGAACCGGCTTGCTGGCGAACCAAACGACGCGATGTGACAGGCACGGCGCTTTCGCGCAATCCAGCTCCTGAAGAGGAAATGGCGGATGGGCTGGGTCAGGTTTCTTCACCCCCGGCCAACAACACAATCCCTGCCATGATCACGGCTACTCCCAACCAATGCAGCACGCTGATGTGCTCCCCCAACCAAAGCCAGGATCCCAGCAATACCCCAACGAACACCAGTGAGCTCAAGGGAAAGGCCAGGGACAAATGGCTGCGTCGCAGGATCAGCATCCACACGAAGAACGCAGCGATGTAGCAGGCAATTGCCAGCCAGACCCCGGTGTTTGCCGCCACTGCCAGCAGCCACTGCAGGTTGAAGTCCATTTGCCCCAGTTCATCGCCACCGACCTTTGTAGCGATCTGGCCCGCGCTTTCCAGGCCGATCAACAGGACCCACAGGACAACGGTGCCCAGACGTTCGTGCAGCCAGTCGGCCTTGCTCCTGATCATCGCTCGATCTTCATGCATTGACCGCACACACGAGCATGACGCCCGCCGTAATCACCAGCGTACCGAGCCAGCGTCGTCGGCTGACGTGTTCGCCGAGAATGACCTTGCCCGCCAACACCACACCGCAATAGGCCAGCGCCGCCGCTGGAAACAACAGGCTCAGCGGTGCCCTGGACAGGGCTTCGAGCCAGATGAAGAACTCGATCACGTAGGCGCCGACCCCGCACCACAGGAGTGGCGCGCTGAATACCTGGCCCCAGAACGCATTCAGGCGAAACCCGCCTTCGAGCTCCGGCAAGCGATCAAGGCCGAGTTTGAAACAGAGTTGACCGATGACGTCCAGCACAATGGAAATCGCCACCAGCACGATCACGGTGAAGGTCATGGGAACAGCTCCTCCAGCAACTCGATCAAAGCCTGGTTGGTCGCGGCATTGCGCAGCAGGTCGGCTTCGCACCAGCGCTCGGCCGGGGGTTGGTCAGACCTGGCCTCCCAGCGTTTCAGGACATTACTGAAGCCCGGCCTGGCGTAGTCGCCACAGACATCGATGCCGAGGATGCGTTTGCCGGCTGCCAGCATGCGAATTGCCTGCAACAGATGGCTCAGGCGCATGGCGCCCTGGTCCCAGTTGGTCGCGGCGTCCTCGCTGGCCAGCACATCCTTGTCGATCGTGATCCACACCGCCTGCGTAGGCAGGCTGGCGATCAGTTGCTGGAGAAACGCCGGCCAGTCCAATCCAGCCAGGTTGTGCCAGTGCAGCAGGTTTTCCTGTTGCCGATGCCCGGCACCATCGCCGATCAGCCCCCAGATGCGCGACGGTGCGTGCTGCCAGGGAAACAGTTGCAACACGCCGCGCTTGAGCGCTGGCAGGTTGCCGCCCTTGAGCTGCGGATTTTGCAGGTCGTCGCTACAGGGACCGAGGGTAACGATGCGCTGGATGTTCGGCAGTTTCAGTGCCTGGTTGACCCATGAACCGCAATGCCTGCGCGGCGCGAACCGAACCCAGTCGGGGTGGTTGTCGAAGTGGATCAGGCTGGTGGGCTCCGGCAGGTCGGTGAGGAAAGCCGGGGTCAAATGGTGGTAGTCGCCGGAGCCGACGAAGAATATTTCCGGCTGTGGGCCGCTGTGGCGGGGGCGTTGTTGCAAGCGCTCGCAAAAGCGGCGCCAGGTGCGTTCACTGGACCAAAGCCGCAGTTTCGGGCCGAGGTCGAGCAGGTCCAGGCGTTTGGCGCGGCCGCTGTCGAGCAACTGCGCGATCGGTGCCTGGGCCGTGAGGCTGTGGTCGAGATCTAGAATGTTCAAGGTCAGTATTCACCCTTGGCAGACCCCTCCCGGACACCGGCTTCATTGACATGAAGACCGGCCGAGGGGCTTTAGAGGGTAAATGCAAGGGGCGGGCCAGCACCTGCAGGTATTCGTGCCAGGCTGTAACAGGAGATTGTGCTCAACCGTGCAGGCGAACCCAGACACTGACCAATGCCGATGCCGCGATCAACCACGCCACGGCCGCCACGGCCAGCGATGCCTCAAGACGCAGGCGGTCGACCATCACATACAGCGTGGCCAGGTAGATGAAGTACGGAATGATCGACCACATGCCAAACACGATGGTGGTCTTCAAGTCATCCAGCGAACGGCCCTTGCCGACGATGTAATGGGCGATGAGCGCAAAAGTCGGAAACAGCGGCACGAGCCCGGCGATGTAGTAGTTCCGGGTCTTGGCCAGGGCGGCGAGGATCACCACCACCGCCGCGCCCAGGGTTGCTTTGAGTATCAGGTCCACACGGGTCTCGCTTAATGGCTCAGGCCGTACTTTTTCACTTTGTCGAACAGCGTCGTCTTGGCCATGCCCAGTTCCAGGCTGGCCTGGGTCAGGTTGCCACCACTGCGTTGCAAGGCGTCGCTGAGCAGGTTGCGCTCGAAGGCTTCCACCGCTTCAGCGAAAGCCAGGCCTTGGGCGCCGCCGCCTGCACCCGGTTTCTTGAACGCCGGCAGGCCCAGGGCAAATCGTTCGGCGACGTTACGCAGTTCGCGCACGTTACCTGGCCAGTCGTGGCTCATCAGGTTTGACAAGGTCTGGTTGTCCAGTTCCGGTGCGACGCGGTCGAAGCGCAAGGACGACTGCTGCAAAAAATACTCGAACAGTTGCAGGATGTCTTCGCGGCGCTCGCGCAGGGGAGGCAGTTCCAGGGTCACCACATTGAGGCGGTAATACAGGTCACTGCGAAATTCACCGGCCTTGCTCGATTCATCGAGATCGGATTTGGTGGCCGCGATCACCCGGCAGTCGACCGCCACGCTCTGGTTCGAGCCGAGGCGTTCGAGGGTGCGTTCCTGCAACACCCGCAGCAGTTTGATCTGCAGGGACAGGGGCATGCTTTCCACTTCGTCGAGGAAAAGGGTGCCGCCGTCGGCGTGCTCGATCTTGCCGATCCGCCGTTTGCCGGCGCCGGTGAAAGCGTTGGCCTCGTGGCCGAAAATTTCACTTTCGAACAGGTTTTCCGGCAGGCCACCGCAGTTGAGCGCGACGAATGGCCGGGTGTGCCGACGACTGAAGTCGTGCAGGCAGCGCGCGACCAGTTCCTTGCCAGTGCCGGTTTCGCCTTCGATCAGCACGTTGGCTGAAGTATCGGCGACATTGGCGATCAGTTCGCGCAGGTTCTGCATGGCCGGCGAACGACCAATGATCCGCCCTTCGAGGGAGTCGCGCTCGGCCAGTTGCCGGCGCAGCGACGAGACTTCCCGTGCCAGGCTGCGTTGTTCCAGGGCTCGACGGGCGACGTCCACCAGGCGTTCGGGCGAGAAGGGTTTCTCCATGAAGTCGTAGGCGCCTTTCTGCATGGCGCCGACGGCCATGGAAATGTCGCCGTGACCGGTAATCAGCACCACCGGCAGGCTGCGGTCGCGGGCCTTGAGGCGGTTCAGCAGTTCCAGGCCATCGATGCCCGGCAGGCGAATGTCACTGATGACGATGCCGGCAAAGTTATCGCCCACCCGTTCCAAGGCTTCCTCGGCACTGCCGACACCGATGCAGGGAATGTCTTCCAGGGTCAGCGCCTGCTGGCAGCCGAGGAGCACATGTGGGTCGTCTTCGACGATCAATACACTAAGGTCGTTGTTCATATTGGCTCAGCGGAAGTGGGGCTTACCAACGGTAAACTGAGGACGAAAGCGGTACCACCACTGGCCGGGTGCTCGACCCCCAGATGACCGCCAGTGGCAGCGGCCAGGCTCGCGGAAAGGGTCAGGCCGAGGCCGAGGCCTTGTTCGCCAGGTTTGGTGGTGAAAAACGGTTCGAACAGGTGCTTGCGCGCTTCGGCATCGATGCCGTGGCCATTGTCCCTCACTCGCAGACGATGTTTGCCATCGAATACTTCGCCTTCGAGCCACAACTCTGGCTGCGGTTGCGCCTGCATGGCGTCCAGGGCATTGCCGATCAGGTTGACCAGGATTTGCTCAAGGCGGGTCTGGTCGATCCGCACCTGCACATCCTCGAAGTGGCGATGCAATTGCAGATGGGCGTTTTCCATGCGTCCGCCGAGTAATTGCAGGGCCGCGTCCACGGCTTTGCCGAGACAGGCCTGGCCCTTGTCGTCACCGCGCCGGGCAAAGGAGCGCAGGCTGGCGGTAATCCGGCCCATGCGGTCGATCAATTCGTTGATGGTCTTCAGGTTGGTGCTGGCCACGTCCAGTTGACCACGCTCGAGGAAACGCACGGTGTTGCCGGACAGGGTGCGCAGCGCCGCCAATGGCTGGTTCAATTCGTGGGCGATGCTGGTGGACATCTGCCCGATCGCGGCGAGTTTTCCGGCCTGCACCAGTTCATCCTGGGCACGGCGCAGCGTCTCTTCGGCCTGACGGCGTTCGCGGATCTGACCCTTGAGCCGCTCGTTGCTGGCGCGCAGGTCGGTGGTGCGTTCGGTAATCCGACGCTCGAGTTGGTTGTTGGCTTCCTGCAAGGCTTCCCGGGCGGCGAGGCGGGTGGCGATCACCTTGCGCCGCTCGTTCCAGGCAATCAGCAGGAACGCGACCAGGGCAAATGCCACGGCCACCAGAATCCCCTGGTTGATCGCTTCGCGGCGCAAATCCTGTAGTGGCGTAAGCAGGGTGAAATTCCAGGGGGTGTCGCTCAAGGGCCGGGTTTGCGACAGGTAGCTGATGTTTTCGTCATCGGAAACCAGTTCGCTGTTGGCGGGGAAGGTGAGTTTTTCCACGCCCTCGGACAGGGTTTCCCGGGCCAGCGGTTGCAGTTCGTTCAGCGGAAACCAGTAGTACTGCAGACTGCGGGCGAGCTTTTCCTTGGTTTCTTCGCTCAGCGGTACCACTGACTTCAGGCGTCGGGCCGGATCGCTGGAGAGAATGATGATGCCGTTCTCGTCGCTGACGAAGGCTTCCAGGCGCGCCCTCTGCCAGCGTTCTTCCATGGCTTCGAGGCGCACCTTGACCACCGCGACGCCGATGATCTTGCCGTGTTCTTCCAGGCCATGGGCCAGGTAGTAACCGGGTTCGCCGTTGGTGCTGCCGATGCCATAGAAACGGCCGGGCTGACCGCGTACGGCGTTCTGGAAATAGGCACGGAAGGACAGGTCTTCGCCCAGGTAACTGTCGACATCGCGCCAGTTACTGGTGGCCATGACGCGGCCAGTGGTGTCCATCACGTAGATGGCCCGGCTGCGGCTGCGTCGGTTCAGGCCTTCGAGGTAATCATTGACGGTCTGCCGGTGTTCCGGCGTCGGGTCGGCCAGAAGCTTGGAAACACTGGTTTCGAGTTCCAGCAGGCTGGGCAGGTAGGTGTATTTGCTGATCTCGCTTTCGACGGCACGGGCGTGCAGTTCCAGCTGGCGCTGGCCGTTTTCGCCGAGGCTGCGGATACCATAGTGTTCACTGGTCCAGAAGCCGATATAACCCAGTCCGATCATCAGCGCGATGATCAGCGGCGGCAGGAACAGATGGCGAATCAGGCGGGGTTTCACGGCGAGTGATGGCGACGTGGCGCGATAAAGATTGGGGTCGCATTTCATCACAGATGCCTTGGGTCAACCACAACACAAATCTTAAAATCACCGCTGACCCAATGTGGGAGCGGGCTTGCTCGCGAAGACGGCGGCACATTCAAAACAGGTGCGACTGACACACCGCTTTCGCGAGCAAGCCCGCTCCCACATTTGGGGAGCGGTGTTTTCTTAGTGTTGCAGGATCTTGTTGAGGAAGTGCTGCGTACGTTCGGCACGGTGGCTGATGTCGCCGAAGAAATCCTCTTTCTTGCAGTCTTCGATAATCTTGCCAGCGTCCATGAAGATCACGCGGTCGGCCACTTTGCGGGCGAAGCCCATTTCGTGGGTCACGCACATCATGGTCATGCCTTCGTGGGCCAGTTGCACCATCACGTCCAGCACTTCGTTGACCATTTCCGGGTCCAGCGCCGAGGTCGGTTCGTCGAACAGCATGACGATCGGGTCCATCGCCAGCGCGCGGGCAATCGCCACGCGCTGCTGCTGACCGCCGGACAGTTGACCCGGGTGCTTGTGCGCATGGGCCGAGAGGCCGACACGCTCCAGCAACTGCAGGCCTTTCTTGGTGGCCTCTTCCTTGCTGCGGCCCAACACCTTGATCTGCGCGATGGTCAGGTTTTCAGTGATGGTCAGGTGCGGGAACAGTTCGAAATGCTGGAACACCATGCCCACCCGCGAACGCAGTTTCGGCAGGTTGGTCTTCGGGTCGGCGATGGACGTACCGTCGACCACGATGTCGCCTTTCTGGAACGGTTCCAGAGCATTGACGCACTTGATCAGGGTCGATTTGCCGGAACCGGACGGCCCGCACACCACGATCACTTCGCCTTTCTTGACCTCGGTGCTGCAATCAGTCAGTACCTGGAAGTCCCCATACCACTTGTTGATGCTTTTGATAGAGATCATACGGCGAACCTTTTTTGCAGACGCTTGACCAGCAGCGAGGCGGAAAAGCTGATGATGAAGTACACGAGACCTGCGAAGATCAGGAACTCATTGGAGCGGCCAATGATGTCGCCACTGGCGCGCGAAGCATTGAGGAAGTCCACCAGGCCGACGGCGTACACCAGCGAGGTGTCCTGGAACAGGATGATGCTCTGCTGCAGCAACAGCGGGGTCATCTTGCGAAACGCCTGCGGCAGGATGATCAGGCGCATCATCTGGCCATAGGTCATGCCCAGCGCCTGGGCAGCGCCCATCTGGCCCTTGGGAATCGACTGCACCCCGGCGCGGACGATTTCGCAGAAGTAAGCCGCTTCGAACATCATGAACGCGACGATGCACGAGGTGAACGCACCGATCGGTGTGTCTTCGCCCGTGATCCAGCGCAGCACGAACGGCACCGCCAGGTAGAACCAGGTGATCACCAGCAGCAACGGGATCGAGCGGAAGTAGTTGACGTACGCGCCGGCCAGGTTCGACAGCAGTTTGTTGTGCGACAGACGGCACAGCGCCAGGATCGTGCCGAGGATGATCCCGCCGATCACGCCCATGGCCATCAGCTTGAGGGTCATGACCATGCCGTTCCACAGGCCCGGCAGGGACGGGATGATGCCCGAGAAGTCGAATTCCATCATTTACCCCCTACGGAAATCAGGCCTGGTACGGCGACTTTCTTCTCGACCAGGCGCATCAGCAACATCAGGCTCATGTTCAGGGTGAAGTAGATCAGCGTGGCCAGGGTGAAGGCTTCGAACAGGTTGGCCGAGAACTCGGCGGTCTGCTTGGTCTGCGCCAGCAGCTCCATCAGGCCGATCAGCGAGGCCACGGAAGTGTTCTTGAAGACGTTCAAGAATTCCGAGGTGAGCGGCGGAATGATGATCCGGTAGGCCTGGGGCAGCAGCACGTTCCAGTAGATCTGCGGCAACTTGAAGCCCATGGCGCGGGCCGCGGATTCCTGGCCGCGGGGCAGCGCCTGGATACCGGTGCGCACCTGTTCGCAAACCCGTGCGGTGGTGAACAGGCCCAGGCACACGACGACGCTGAGGAAGGCCGATGTGGTCGGGTTCAGGTCCTGCTTGTACCACTCTTGCAGGTCTGCGGGCAGCAGGTCGGGTACCAGGAAGTACCAGATGAACAGCTGGACCAGCAGCGGCACGTTACGGAAGAGTTCGACGTAGCAGGTGGCGATGCCCGATACGATGCGGTTCGGCATGGTACGCATGACACCCAGGATCGAGCCCAGTGTCAGGGCAATGATCCAGGCCGCGATGGCGATGCCGATGGTCCAGGCCAGGCCGGTGATGTACCAGTCGAGATAGGTCTCGCTGCCAACGCCGGTGGACTTGAAGAACACGCCCCAGTCCCAGTTGTAATTCATTAGGGTCTCCCCTCAGATCGATCGATGTACAGGTACCCGCTTGGGGGAAGCTCCGTTCCCGCCCGACCTTGACGGTCAGGCACACGACATCGGCTCGACAGCGACCGGTGCGAGTGTTTCCAAAAAATGCCAGCAGGGAGTGACAACCCCCCGAAAGGGCCGGGGCCCTCTCAGGAGATAAGGTTAGTCAGAAATCAGGACTTCTTGTCGTCAGCCGCTTTATCGGTCGGATTGGCGATCAGGGCCTTGAGTTCGTCACTCATCGGGAAGTTCAGGTTCAGGTTTTTTGGCGGGATTGGCTGCATGAACCATTTTTCGTAGATCTTGTTGATCTCGCCCGACGCGTAGGTGGCCTTGATGGCGTCATCCACGGCCTTCTTGAACGGCTCGTCGCCTTTGCGCACCATGCAGCCGTAGATTTCGTAGGACTGTGGAGTGCCGGTCACGGCCCAGTCATCAGCCTTCTTGGCCTTGGCGGCTTCACCGGCCAGCAGGGCGTCGTCCATCATGAAGGCCACTGCACGGCCGGTTTCCAGCATCTGGAAGGATTCGCCGTGGTCTTTGGCGGAGATCACGTTCATGCCCATCTGCTTGTCGGCGTTCATCGCCTTGAGGATGCGCTCGGACGTGGTGCCGGCGGTGGTCACGACGTTCTTGCCTTTGAGGTCATCGAAATCCTTGTACTTGGAGTCCTTTTTGGACAACAGGCGGGTACCGATTTCGAAGATGCCAACGGAGAAGTCAACTTGCTGCTGACGCTCGACGTTGTTGGTGGTGGAGCCGCATTCCAAGTCCACGGTGCCGTTCTGCACCAGCGGGATACGGGTTTGCGAGGTGACCAGGTTGTACTTGACCTGCAGGTTCGGCAGGTCCAGGTCTTTTTTCAGGGCTTCGACGACTTTCAACTGGATGTCGTGGGAGTAGCCGACCGGTTTGCCGGAAGCGTCCGCGATGTAGGAGAAAGGAATGGAAGCGTCACGATGCCCGAGGGTGATGACACCGGACTCTTTAATCTTCTTCAGGGTGCCGGTGAGTTCGGCGGCGAAAACTGGCGTGCTGATCAGAGCGGCAGCAATGGCTGCGCCCAGGATATGGGGAACGATGCGCATCAAATTTTCCTCGACATTGTTTTTTTTATGGAGCCAGTTCTTCGGCCCTTTTGTGCTTCGAATGCCTGACGGCTCCTGAAGTGTTGGCACAACAGGCATTCGTCCAAGAGTGTAGAGCATGACTCGTGCCAGGCCAGGCTGTATGGGCTAATTAACTGATTTATAAGGAAATTAAATATTTATTGGGGGCGTTGGCGGGCAGAAGAAATCCGGTTTACCGAATTGACCGCCGAGTCGCGTTCGGAAAACCGAATGCGAATCCATAGGCGTCCGGCTTGCCGGCGAAGGCGCCCGACAGACTGGCGCAAGGCTTGAGGACGCCTTCGCCGGCAAGCCGGGCTCCTACCAGAGGGGGGATCAGGCTGCTTCGATCTTGCTGCGGTTCTGCTCAACCTTGCTCAAGTAATCGGCGAGCCGTTCCTGTTGTTCAGGGGTGGTGAACAGACCGAGCTTGCTGCGACGCCATAGAATGTCGTGGGCGCTGCTTGCCCACTCTTCGCTGCACAGGTAATCGACCTCACGGGTGTACAGGCCGCCGCCAATGTGTTCGCCCATGTCATCGAGATTCTGTACCCCTTCGAGCATGCGCCAGGTCCGGCTGCCGTAGGTGGTGGCCCAGCGGCGCGAGATTTCGCTGGGAATCCAGTCGTACTTGTCGCGGATCAGCGAGCTCAGCGCCTGCGGTGTGCTCATGTCCTCGCCGCCCGGCAGGGTCGCGGTGGCGGTCCAGCTTGGCTTGATCTGCGGAAAGTGCGGTGCCAGTTGCGCCAGCGCCGACTCGGCCAGCTTGCGGTAGGTGGTCAGCTTGCCGCCGAACACCGACAGCAGGGGCGCTTCCTCGCCGCTGCCCGACAGCGCCAGGGTGTAGTCGCGGGTGACGGCCGACGGGTTGTCGGACTCGTCGTTGCACAGCGGACGCACGCCGGAATAGCTGTGCAGGATATCGTCACGGCTGCTCTGCTTCTTGAAGTGAGCGTTGACCACTTGCAGCAGGTAATCGGTCTCGGTCTCTGTGATCGCCACTTTTGCCGGATCGCCGGTGTACTCACGGTCGGTGGTGCCGATCAGGGTGAAGTGATTGAGATACGGAATGGTAAAGACGATGCGCTGATCTTCGTTTTGCAAGATATGCGCGTGATCGCCTTCGTACAATTTCGGCACGATCAGGTGGCTGCCCTGGATCAGGCGGATGCCATACGGCGATTCCATCTTCAGGTCGTCGCGAATGAACTTGGCGACCCACGGGCCGGCCGCATTCACCAGCGCTTTGGCGCGGATCGAAAACAGGCTGCCATCGGCGCGCTCCAGGTGCAGGTGCCACAGGCCTTTGGTGCGGCGCGCGCTCACGCAGCGAGTCTGGGTGTGGACGTGGGCGCCTTTTTCCCGGGCCGCCATGGCGTTCAATACCACCAGGCGCGCATCGTCGACCCAGCAGTCGGAGTATTCGAACCCTTTGGTGATTTCGCTTTTCAGCGCGCTGTCCGGGCCGAACTTCAGGCTTTTTGAACCGGCCAGCGTTTCCCGTTTGCCCAGGTTGTCATAAAGGAACAGGCCGGCGCGGATCATCCAGGCCGGGCGCAGATGCGGGCGATGCGGCAGCACGAAGCGCATGGGCTTGACGATGTGCGGAGCCTTGGCCAGCAACACTTCACGCTCGGCCAGGGCTTCGCGCACCAGACGGAATTCGTAATGTTCGAGGTAGCGCAGGCCACCGTGGATCAGCTTGCTACTGGCCGACGAGGTGTGGCTGGCCAGATCATCCTTTTCGCAAAGGAACACCGACAGGCCGCGACCGGCGGCATCTGCCGCGATCCCAACGCCATTGATGCCGCCACCGATGACGGCGATATCGTAGACCTCGGCGAGAGGCGGCGTTGGCAAATGAGTAGTGGGCATCGGCTAAGGCCTCGGAATTCTTTGATTTTCTGTATTTGAATTCGAACATTAATGTTCATTTGCGAAAATCTTAGCCTATAAAGACGCGCGCAGCCAGTCGGCTTCGATTGAAAATACTCATCGAAGGGTGATTAAAGGAAAATATTCGAACATTTAAAAGGCGGGAGGGATTGCGTGTGTTCCGTAGGAGTCAGGCTTGCTGGCGAAGGCGTTGCTGAGATCGCCTTCGCCGGCAAGCCGGCTCCTACAGGTTGTTTAAGCACCTTCGGTGTTAAACGACCTCCAGACGAATCTTGTGCTGATTCAACAACTGGGTCAGCGCTGGCACGGGCTGCTGGTCGGTGACCAGGCAATCGATCAGGCTGATCGGCCCCAGGCGGATCATGGCGTTGCGCCCGAACTTGCTGGAGTCGGCCGCGAGAATCACCTTGCGGGCGTTGGCGATGATGGCCTGGGATACCCGCACTTCCTGATAATCGAAATCCAGCAGGCTGCCGTCTTCATCGATGCCGCTGATGCCGACCAGGGCAAAGTCGACCTTGAACTGGTTGATGAAGTCGACGCTGGCCTGGCCGACCACGCCACCGTCACGCCGCACATTGCCCCCGGTCAGCAGCACGTCGAAGTCGTCCTTGGCGCTGAGCATCGAGGCCACATGCAGGTTGTTGGTAATGATCTTCAGGTGATTGTGGTTGAGCAGGGCACGGGCAATGGATTCAGTGGTCGTACCGATATTGATGAACAGCGAGGCGTGGTCTGGGATCTGCGCGGCGATGGCTTCGCCAATGCGCTGTTTCTCGTCGCGCATCTGATCGGCGCGCATGGCGTAGGCGGTGTTTTCAACACTGGAATCGTAAGCCGCGCCACCGTGGTAGCGGCGCAACAAATTGGCTTCTGCCAGTTGATTGATATCGCGACGGATGGTCTGCGGGGTAACAACGAACAGCGTGGCCATTTCCTCGATGCTGACATAGCCGCGCTCGCGGACCAGTTCGAGGATTTGCTGCTGACGGGGAGGCAGATTCATGGGGCGTCCTTTGGGCTGCCGTGCAAAATTTGCCCATGATGCCGCAGGAATCTGCTCCCTACCAGTTACATCCCGATACGAGCCCTCAACCTGGCTTATTCAGCGCCTTCGTGTGGCTCCCAATCGCGGGTGCGGCTGACGGCTTTTTTCCAGCCGGCGTAGAGTTTTTCCTTCGCCGTTTCATCCAGCGTCGGCTCGAACTTGCGTTCGATCACTGCCTTGCCGCGCAATTCGTCCAGGCTGCCCCAGAAGCCGCAGGCCAGGCCCGCCAGGTAAGCGGCGCCCAATGCCGTGGTTTCGCGCATCTGCGGACGCTCGACCTGGGTGCCGAGAATGTCGGCCTGGAACTGCATCAGGAAGTTGTTCGCCACGGCGCCACCGTCCACGCGCAGGGCCTTGAGGCGTTCGCCGGAGTCCTGCTGCATGGCGTCGAGCACGTCGCGGGTCTGGTAGGCAATCGACTCCAGCGCGGCGCGAATGATGTGATCGACGCGCACGCCACGGGTCAGGCCGAACAACGCGCCACGGGCATAGGGATCCCAGTACGGAGCACCCAGGCCGGTGAAGGCCGGGACCAGGTACACGCCGTTGCTGTCCTTGACCTTGTTGGCGAAGTATTCGGTGTCGTGGGCGTCGTTGATGATCTTCAATTCGTCGCGCAGCCACTGGACGGTGGAGCCACCGTTGAACACCGCGCCTTCCAGCGCATAAGCCACTTCGCCACGGGGGCCGCAGGCGATGGTGGTGAGCATGCCGTGGTTGGATTTCACGGCTTTGTCACCGGTGTTCATCAGCAGGAAGCAACCGGTGCCGTAGGTGTTTTTCGCTTGACCGGCTTCGACACACATCTGACCGAACAGGGCGGCCTGCTGATCACCGGCGATGCCGCCGATGGCAATGCCACTTTTGGTGCGGCCGTAAATTTCCGACGACGATTTGACTTGCGGCAGCATTTCCCGCGGGATATCCAGCACTTCCAGCATCTTCGCATCCCACTCCAGGGTGTGGATGTTGAAGAGCATGGTGCGCGAGGCATTGGTGTAGTCGGTGACGTGCACCTTGCCGCCGGTAAATTTCCAGATCAGCCAGCTGTCGACGGTGCCGAACAACAGCTCACCGTTGCGCGCGCGTTCGCGGCTGCCTTCGACGTTATCAAGGATCCACTTGAGCTTGGTACCGGAGAAGTATGGGTCGGTGACCAGGCCCGTGGTGTCGCTGATGTATTGCTCGTGGCCGTCGCGCTTGAGCTGCTGGCAGATCTCGGTGCTGCGCCGGCATTGCCAGACGATCGCGTTGTAGATCGGGCGGCCGGTGTTCTTGTCCCAGACCACGGTGGTTTCACGCTGGTTGGTGATGCCGATGGCTGCGACCTGGTCATGATGCAGGCCAGCTTGCGCCAGGGCTTCGACCATCACTGCGCTCTGGGTAGCGAAAATTTCCATTGGGTCATGTTCGACCCAACCGGCTTGCGGATAGTGCTGCGCGAACTCGCGCTGGGCGGTGCAGACCACGTTGGCGTCGCGATCGAAAATGATCGCGCGCGAGCTGGTCGTACCCTGATCGAGGGCAATGATGTAGTTCTTATTCTGAGTGTCGGTCATGTCGATTGCCTTGGACGAAAAAGGGAGAGTGAAGTCTGGCGCGCGATCAAACGGGCAGGGGCGCGCGCCAACGGAATCAAGAGGTTCTGGGCTTGCCGTCAATGGCAGGTTGTGCATCCTTTGTAGCAGGTGCAGTACCCGGCAGGTGACGGGCAATCAAGCCGCGGTAGGCGGCAGCACCCAGGCAGGCACCGACAATCGGTGCAAACACCGGAATCAGGAAGTACGGAATGACTCGGCCGCCAGTGAAGGAAATTTCACCCCAGCCAGCGAAGAAAGTCATCAGTTTAGGACCGAAGTCGCGCGCCGGGTTCATCGCGAAACCGGTCAGCGGCCCCATCGAACTGCCAATCACCGCAATCAGCAGGCCGATCAGGATCGGTGCCAGCGGGCCATTGGGCAGGCCATTGTTGTCGTCGGTCAGCGACATGATCACGCCCATCAGGATGGCGGTGATGATCACTTCAACCAGGAACGCCTGGGCGGTGGACAGGCTTGGGTTGGGGAAGGTGGAAAACACCGACGCCAGTTCAAGGCTGGCAGCGGTGCCGCGAACCATTTGGTGAGTTTGTTCGAAATCGAAGAATAGATTGCTGTACAGCGTGTACACCAACAAGGCGCCGCAGAAGGCACCCGCCACTTGGGCGATGATATAGAAAGGCAGTTTGCGCTTTTCGAAGTCGGCAAAAATGCTCAGTGCGATACTCACGGCAGGGTTCAGATGAGCGCCGGACACTCCGGCGGTCAAGTAGATCGCCATGCTCACGCCGACCCCCCAGATGATGCTGATTTCCCACAGGCCAAAGCTGGCACCCGCGACCTTGAGCGCGGCAACGCAACCGGTGCCGAAGAAGATCAGCAGCGCAGTCCCCAGGAACTCGGCCATGCATTGGCTTGAGAGTGACGGTTGTTGTAAAGCAGTTGTCATTGAAACCTCATTGTTTTTCTTGTCTGGCGCTTTCATTCCACTGTTCCCGGTTTACAGCAGGGTACTGCGGTAGGATTTTTCATACAGATTCAGAAACGAAAAAATATAGACAAGAAACGCTGATGTCAAAGGTCGAAAGTGAACCATTGGTCACAAATAATCTATTAGTTGTGTGAATGATCGCGTCAGTGAGCGGGCGCGGCGTTTATTGCAGCGGCGAGGCGATAGAGCCTTTTGTGGATCAATGTCCTAGAATCCGGCGCAGGATTTTTCTACTGCCACCCAGTCTGGAGCCGTCATGACACCCGCATTGGATTTGCTGAAAAAGGTTCGTGCCGAACACCGTGTGCACAGTTATGAACATGACCCGAAGGCGGCGTCCTATGGGTTGGAAGCCGCGGAGAAGCTCGGACTGGATCCGGCGCAGGTGTTCAAGACCTTGCTGGCGGCCAGTGAGAAAGGCGAGTTGCTGGTGGCTGTGGTGCCGGTTGGCGGAAGTCTGGACTTGAAGGCCTTGGCGCACGCGGCCGGGGTGAAGAAAGTCGAAATGGCCGACCCTGCGGCGGCCCAGCGCTCCACCGGTTATCTATTGGGGGGGATCAGTCCGCTGGGGCAGAAGAAGCGCTTGCGCACCTTTATCGACAGTTCGGCTCAACCATTGGCGAGCATTTTTGTCAGTGCGGGCCGGCGGGGGCTGGAAGTCGAACTGGCACCGGCGGTGCTGGCGGAGCACACCCAGGGGAAATTTGCCGAGATTGGCCGTGCTTGAACTGTAGGAGCGGGCTTGCCCCAGACGGCGTTCCGACGAATGCGGCAGATCAGTTAACGAAGATGTCGACTGAGACTACGCCTTCGCTGGCGAGCCAGCTCCTACAGCGAATTGCTTCTTCAGTGGGCGGGACTGTAGCGCCGGACCCCTGAATCAACCGTCGGAATCTGCGCCGCCATGCTGCCGGACGCCTGGAACAGCACCAGGTGTTCCGCCGCGACACTAATACCGACTTCTGCGCCGATCATGTGATCGACATGGCTTGGGAAGATCGATTCCAGCTGCGCGCCGGTAGGCAATTGCAAACGATAAAGCGTCGAGGCGCCCTGGAAAGACTTGCCGACGATCCGCGCCTTCAATGCACTGTTAGGTGCATAAACGATATCGTCCGGACGCAGCAGCACATCCACCGCACCGCCAACCGGCCAGGTGTAGGCGCGGTTGCCGCGCAATTCCCCGAGTTCCGTTTGCACCGACTCCGGGCTGCTCAGCTGGCCGCGGATGAAATACCCCTGGCCGATGAAGCTGGCCACGTACGGCGTCAGCGGTTCGTGATAGAGGTTGTAGGGCGTATCCCACTGCTCCAGCCGGCCTTCCTTGAACACACCGACGTGATCGCTGACCGCGAAGGCTTCTTCCTGGTCGTGGGTCACCAGGATCGCGCTTGTACCCCGGGCCTTGAGAATGTCGCGCACCTCGTGGCTGAGTTTGCGGCGCAACTCACCGTCGAGATTGGAGAAGGGTTCGTCCAGCAGCAGCAATTGCGGTTCCGGCGCCAGTGCGCGCGCCAGTGCGACCCGTTGCTGCTGGCCGCCGGAGAGTTCGTGGGGATAGCGCTTGCCGAGGTTCTTCAAATTGACCAGCTCCAGCAACTCTTCGACGACGCGATCCTTGTGCGGATGCTTGCGAATACCGAAGGCGATGTTGTCGGCCACGCTCAAATGCGGAAACAGCGCGTAATCCTGGAACACCATGCCGATCCGGCGTTTCTCCGGCGCCAGGGTGAAACCGGCGCTGGAGATGGTCTCGCCCGCCAGCTGGATATCCCCTTCGTGCACCGGTTCGAAACCGGCAATGGCACGCAGGGTGGTGGTCTTGCCGCACCCTGAAGAGCCGAGCAGGCAACCGATGTCACCGGCGTTCAAATGCAGGTTGAGGTTTTGCACCACCCGCTGGTCTTGGTAGCCGCAGGCAAGGTTACGCAGGTTAAGCAGTAATGGCTGGCTCATGCGTGGTGGTACGCCGGTTCGACGAGGAACTCGAGCAGGGCTTTTTGCGCGTGCAGGCGGTTTTCAGCCTGGTCCCATGCCACCGAACGCGCATCGTCGAGCAGGTCGACACTGATTTCTTCGCCGCGGTGAGCCGGCAGGCAGTGCATGAACAACACGTCTTCAGCAGCCAGGTCGAGCAGGGCGCGGTTGACCTGATACGGCGCAAACAGTTGCAGGCGCTTGGCGGTTTCCTCTTCCTGGCCCATCGAGGTCCAGACGTCGGTGCTCACCAGGTGCGCACCACGCACGGCATCCTTTGGATCGCGCACGATGGTCACCCGGTCGCCGGCCTTGGCCACGAATTCGGGGTTGGGTTCGTAACCTTCCGGGCAGGCCACGCGCAACTGGAAGTCGAACTGAATCGCCGCTTCTATATAGCTGTTGCACATGTTGTTGCCGTCGCCGATCCAGGCCACGGTCTTGCCCTGGATCGAGCCACGGTGTTCGAGGAACGTCTGCATGTCGGCCAGCAACTGGCACGGGTGCAGGTCGTCGGACAGGCCGTTGATCACCGGCACGCGGGAGTTGGCGGCGAATTCGGTCAGGTTGCTGTGGGCAAAGGTACGGATCATCACGGCGTCGAGCATGCTCGACATGACGATCGCGCAGTCGCCGATCGGCTCTCCACGGCCCAATTGGGTATCGCGGGGCGACAGGAAGATCGCCTGGCCACCGAGCTGGATCATGCCGGCTTCGAAGGAAATGCGGGTGCGGGTCGAGGACTTTTCGAAAATCATCCCGAGCACGCGATTTTTCAAGGGCTCGAACAGTACGCCGCGGTTACGCAGGTCTTTGAGCTCAACGCCTCGACGGATCACGCTGACCAGCTCTTCGGGCGTGCAATCCATCAGGGAGAGAAAGTGCCTTGCGCTCATCATTGACTACCTTTTTGCTACAAACCGCAGATGCTCAAAGCCTTGTTTAACGGAACAACGGGCGAGACCTGCGGCGTAAGCCGCACGGGGCGACGAAATAGGGGAAGGCGCGATCTTATAATTAAATGTCGCGTCTTACCAATAGGGCTACGGTTTTTAGGGGATTCGGAGGGGCTACGGGATGACCGCGATAGCGCTTTTGAAGCCTGTTTCCTGACTGCAGCCAGGTATTTGTACACCGGCGCCGTGGAACTTGGCAATCAGAGGGGGCGGGGATGGTGCGCAGGCAGTCGCTTTGCGCACGGTTACCCGTCGCCGCCACCGAGGCTGTCGTCGCGATGATCGCCGGCGGTTATCGGCAGGCCTGATGGCCACCGATTCACAAGACGAACGTCGCTGGCGCGGTGGCGGGGCTGGCGCCATAGTTTTGTTCCCGCGGTCGCTATTGCCCGCCCAGAACAAGACAGAGACTGGCCATGACCAAGACTCTCCATCACCGTGCGTGCCATTTGTGTGAAGCCATCTGCGGCCTGACCATCGAAACCACCGAAGTCGAAGCCGGAAACCTGCAGATCACCTCGATCAAGGGCGACCCCCAGGACAGCTTCAGCCGCGGGCACATCTGCCCCAAGGCGGTGGCCCTGCAAGACATCCAGAACGATCCGGATCGCCTGCATCGACCGATGCTGCGGGTGGGCAGCGAATGGCAGCCGATCGAGTGGGACGCCGCCTTCGACCTGGTTGCCGAACGCCTGGCGGCCATCCAGGCGCGCCACGGGCAGAACGCGGTAGCGGTTTACCAGGGCAACCCCAGCGTGCACAACTATGGGTTGATGACCCACAGCAATTACTTCCTTGGCCTGTTGAAAACCCGCAACCGGTTTTCCGCGACGTCGGTCGACCAGTTGCCCCATCACCTGACCAGTCACTTGATGTACGGCCACGGTTTGCTGTTGCCGATACCGGACATCGATCACACCGACTTCATGCTGATCCTCGGCGGCAATCCGCTGGCCTCCAACGGCAGCATCATGACCGTGCCGGACGTGGAAAAACGCTTGAAGGCCATCCAGGCCCGGGGCGGCAAAGTGGTGGTGGTCGATCCGCGTCGCAGCGAAACGGCGGCGATTGCCGACCAGCATCTGTTCGTGCGTCCCGGTGGCGATGCGGCGCTGCTGTTCGGTCTGCTCAATACTTTGTTCGCCGAGGGCCTGACCCGCGACAGTCATTTGCCGGTGGACGGCCTGGATGACGTGCGCGAAGCCGTGGCAGGTTTCAGCGCCGAAACCATGAGTCCCTTGTGCGCGGTGCCGGCGGAGCAGATCCGCCAGTTGGCGCGGGATTTTGCCGCAGCACCCACGGCGGTTTGCTACGGCCGCATGGGCGTCTCGACCCAGGCCTTCGGCACGCTGTGCCATTGGCTGGTGCAGTTGATCAACCTGGTCACCGGCAACCTCGACCGCGTCGGCGGCGCGTTGTGCACCGAGCCTGCGGTTGACCTGGTGGCCTCGACGTCGGGCGGGCATTTCAATCTGTGGCAGAGCCGGGTGTCAGGGCGCCCTGAGTACGGCGGCGAACTGCCGGTGTCGGCGTTGGCCGAAGAGATGCTGACCGAAGGCGAAGGGCAGGTTCGCGCGCTGATTACCGTAGCGGGCAACCCGGTGCTGTCCACGCCCAACGGTCGTCAGCTGGAACAGGCGCTGGATGGCCTGGAGTTCATGGTCAGCATCGACCTGTATATCAATGAAACCACGCGTTATGCCGACCTGATCCTGCCGTCCACCTCGGCGCTGGAAAACGATCATTACGACACCACCTTCAACATGTTTGCGGTGCGCAACGTCAGCCGCTTCAATCGCGCCATACTGCCCAAGCCTGAAGGTGCCTTGCACGACTGGGAGATTTTCGTCGGCTTGGCCAAGGCGTTCGCGGCAAAAACGGGCAAGGAGTTGAAGCCCACCATCGCCCCGGCGCAGATGATCGACCGCGGTTTGCGCCTGGGACTTTACGGCGACGCGTCCCGGCACAAGCTGTCACTGGCCACCCTGTTCGATCATCCCCATGGGGTTGACCTGGGCGCGCTGAAACCCAACCTGGCGCCGCGTCTTAAAACCGCCAACCAGCGAGTCCAGGCGGCCCCCGTCGCCATCCTCGCCGACCTGGCGCGCTTCGCGGCATTGCGGGCGCCCGCCGCCGATGAGTTGCTAATGATCGGCCGGCGCCATGTGCGCAGCAACAACTCGTGGATGCACAACTATCACCGGCTGGTGAAGGGCAAGCCGCGCCACCAGTTGTTGATGCATCCGCAGGATCTGGCCAGTCGCGGGCTGAACGACGGGCAGCGGGTACGGGTCAGTTCGCGGGTCGGGGTGATCGAGGTGGAAGTGTTGGCCAGCCTGGATATGATGAAAGGTGTGGTCAGCCTTCCGCACGGTTGGGGTCATGCGCGACCAGGCGTACAGATGACCATCGCCAGCGGCCAACCGGGCTCCAGCGCCAATGACCTGACCGACGAGTGTCAGCTCGACGAGTTGTCGGGTAACGCGGCGTTGAACGGTGTGCCGGTGACCGTGGTAGCGGCCTGATCGCATCTGACGGAGAGACCGAGCAGGGCGCTCGGCTTTCCGTTACAATGCGCCACCGTGCCGACCCATGAGTCGGAAAGTTCAGCCGAGGTGCTCCATGGATATCATCGAAACGATTAAAGAGCAGATTGCCAACAACACCATTCTGCTTTACATGAAAGGCTCGCCGAATGCCCCGCAGTGTGGCTTCTCCGCGAAAGCCGCGCAGGCCGTGATGGCGTGTGGCGAAAAATTTGCGTACGTGGATATCCTGCAGAACCCGGAAATCCGCGCCAACCTGCCAAAGTACGCCAACTGGCCAACCTTCCCGCAGCTGTGGGTAGCGGGCGAGCTGGTCGGCGGTAGCGACATCATGACCGAGATGTCCGCTGACGGTTCGCTGCAGTCCCTGATCAAGGACGCGGCAGCCAAAGCTGCAGCAGCCAAGACCGAAGCCTGATACAGGGCATCAAAAAAACCCTTCACGGTTATTCGTGAAGGGTTTTTTTTCGCCCCGGGAAAAATCATCGGGGTTGTCCTGCCGGATGAAGCTGACTAACATGTCAGAAAATTCATCCTATGATTGGATGACAGGGCGAATCCGATGTCTGATATTTCTCCGCTAGTAAAACGCTCCCTGGTCGACCAGGCCCTGGAGCAATTGCGCTTGCGCATCAACCAGGGCGTCTGGACGGTGGGGCAACGCCTGCCGACCGAGCCCGAGCTGTCCGCCGAACTGGGCATCAGTCGCAACACGGTGCGCGAAGCCATGCGTGTGCTGGCGTTTTCCGGGTTGATCGAGATTCGCCAGGGTGACGGCAGTTACCTGCGAGCCTTGGTCGACCCGCTGGACACCCTCAAGGCGCTGTCCCGCTGTTCCCTCGAGCAGGCACGCGAGACCCGGCACATCCTCGAAGTCGAGGCCATCGGCCTTGCTGCCCTGCGCCGTACCGATGAAGACCTGGTGGCATTGCGCGAGGCCCTGGGTGTCAGCGGCAGCCACTATCACGGCGATCTCGACACCTACATCGCCTGTGACCTGGTGTTCCACCGCCGCTTGGTGGACGCCGCACACAACCCGACCCTCAGCGAGCTGTATCGCTATTTCTCCAGCGTCGTCGGCGAACAATTGCGCCACTGCCTGAACATCACGCCACGGCGCCAGGAGGTCTTCGACCTGCACGTCGAATTGCTCGATGCCGTGGAGCAACGCGACCCGGAACGGGCCAAAGCCCTGTCGAGGCAGTTGATCAATGAACCTTGAAACCGAGAACCCCATGTCCAGAGATCTCCCATCACCCAAGCGCACGGCAGAGCTGGAAGAGCTGCTGATCGATGCCGAGGCCGATGACGAACAGGTCCAGCAAACCCAACCGATCCTGGTTCGGCCGTGGCTGTTGCTGCTGGGTTTGATCCTGGTGGCACTGAACCTGCGCCCGGCGTTGTCGAGCATGGCGCCGATGCTGAGTGAAGTGTCGAAAAGCCTCGGGCTGTCGGCGTCACAGGCCGGGTTGCTGACCACCTTGCCGGTGCTTTGTCTTGGCCTGTTCGCGCCGCTGGCGCCGGTGCTGGCGCGTCGATTCGGCGCGGAGCGGGTGGTGCTGGGCATTCTCCTGACCCTGGCGGGCGGGATCATCCTGCGCAGTTCCTTTGGCGAGATCGGCCTGTTCGCTGGCAGCGTGCTGGCAGGCGCCAGCATCGGCGTGATCGGCGTGTTGCTGCCTGGCATCGTCAAGCGCGACTTCGCCAAACAGGCCGGGACCATGACCGGCGTCTACACCATGGCCCTGTGCCTCGGTGCGGCCATGGCGGCGGGCGCGACGGTGCCGCTGAGTGAACATTTCGATAAAAGCTGGGCCATGGGCCTCGGTTTCTGGGTGATTCCGGCGCTGGTCGCGGCGCTGTTCTGGTTGCCCCAGGTCGGGCACAAACACGGCGCGCACAACGTGGCCTATCGAGTGCGTGGCCTGCTGCGCGACCCGCTGGCCTGGCAGGTGACCTTGTACATGGGCTTGCAATCGTCGCTGGCCTACATCGTGTTCGGTTGGTTGCCGTCGATCCTGATCGGTCGCGGGCTCACCCCGACCCAGGCCGGCCTGGTGCTGTCGGGTTCAGTGATCGTTCAGTTGGTCAGCTCCCTCGCGGCACCCTGGCTGGCGACACGCGGCAAGGATCAGCGCCTGGCGATCGTGATCGTCATGGCGCTGACCCTGGGTGGCCTGTTCGGTTGCCTGTACGCGCCAATCGATGGCTTGTGGGGCTGGGCGATTGTGCTGGGACTGGGGCAGGGCGCCACGTTCAGCCTGGCGTTGACCCTGATCGTGCTGCGCTCACGGGACTCCCATGTGGCCGCGAACCTGTCGAGCATGGCCCAGGGCTTCGGTTACACCCTGGCGTCCATGGGGCCGTTCGCGGTCGGCATCGTGCATGACTGGACCGGTGGCTGGAACGCCGTGGGCTGGATCTTCGGCGTCATCGGCCTGGGTGCGATCATCGCCGGGCTCGGTGCCGGGCGGGCACTGTACGTGCAAGTCGCAAGCGAAAAAGTCTGACCCCTGCCCACTATCGGTATTCGCCTTGCGAATGCCGATAGTGTTCGGTGTATTTGCAGACTATCGTGCAGGCAATTCATCAACCGTACGGAGCCTGCCCATGAGTGATGCCCATAGCGCATTGATCACCCAGTTCTACCAAGCCTTCCAGCGGCTGGATGCCGAGGCCATGAGTGCCTGCTATACCGATGACGTGGTGTTCAGTGATCCGGCGTTCGGCGAGCTTCGCGGGCGCGATGCGGGTGACATGTGGCGCATGCTCACGACCCGGGCCAAGGATTTTTCCCTGACCTTCGATAACGTTCAAGCGGGCGAGCGCACCGGTACTGCTCATTGGGTGGCGACGTACCTGTTCAGCCAGACGGGCAACACGGTGATCAACGACATCCATGCGCGCTTCGTCTTTCGCGACGGCAAGATTTGCGAGCATCACGACCGCTTTGATTTGTGGAAGTGGTCGCGTCAGGCACTGGGCCTCAAAGGCCTGCTGCTGGGTTGGAGCCCACTGGTGCGCAACGCCGTTCGAGCACAGGCGCTGAAGGGCCTGAAGGCATTCCAGGCCAGTCGCTGATAAGATTGCGGCTTGTTTCCCTCCAAGCCCCGATCGTCACGTGAACAGCCCAAGCGAATCCTGCGCCATTGCCGCCGAACCCACACCCGTCAGTAGAACCTGGTTCGTCTACCTCGTTCGCGCGGCCAATGGATCGCTTTATTGTGGGATCAGTGACGATCCGCAAAAACGTTTCGCCAAGCACCAAAGCGGTAAGGGCGCACGCTTCTTTCTCTCCAGTCCGGCCATGGCGCTGGTCTACACCGAAGCCTGTCGCGACAAGAGCGACGCGTTGCGCCAGGAGCGCCTGATAAAGAAACTCAGGAAGAGTGCCAAGGAGTGCCTGGTGGCGAGCGCGAATACCGCCTTATCAATTTGACTGATCAGTTCCCATCAGGCCGATCTGTAGGCTGCGAACAGATTGCGCGCTAAGCTGCGGGTTCCTGATTCTTGCGGCGGAGCCGAGCATGTCCGAGTTGATTCTGCATCATTACCCGACGTCCCCCTTCGCCGAAAAAACCCGGCTGCTGTTAGGTTTCAAAGGACTGTCCTGGCACTCGGTGAAAATTTCGCCGGTAATGCCCAAGCCCGATTTGACGGCGTTGACCGGTGGTTATCGCAAGACCCCGGTGTTGCAGATCGGCGCGGATATCTATTGCGACACCGCCTTGATCGCCCGTCGCCTCGAGCAGGAAAAAGCCCTGCCGGCGTTCTTCCCCGAAGGACAGGAAATGATCGCCGCGTCCTTCGCGGCGTGGGCCGATTCGGTGGTGTTCCAGCATGCGGTCAGCCTGGTATTCCAGCCGGAATCGATAGCAGTGCGTTTCGGCAATTTGTCCCCTGAAGCGATCAAGGCCTTCATCGCCGACCGGACCGGTTTGTTCAGTGGCGGCAGTGCGACCCGCTTGTCCGCCGAGCAGGCCCGGCACCAATGGCCGACGATCATGGCGCGCCTGGAGCAGCAGCTGCAGCGCGAGGAGGGGGATTACCTGTTTGGCGAGCCGTCGATTGCCGACTTCGCCATGGCTCATCCGCTGTGGTTCCTCAAGGCAACACCCGTGACTTCGCCGCTTGTGGATAACTACCCGGCGATCTCGGCGTGGTTGGCGCGGGTGCTGGGATTCGGCCACGGTGCGCCGAGTGAAATGACGTCTGAAGAAGCGCTGAGTGTGGCCCGTGACGCGACGCCTGCTGCATTGCCGGATGAAACGTTCGAAGATCCGAATGGTTTCAAGGCGGGTCAGCAAGTGGTGATTGCCGCCACTGACTATGGCGTTGATCCGGTGGCGGGGGAGTTGGTGTTTGCCGGCAGGGAGGAGTTGATTGTGCGTCGAGAAGACGAGCGTGGCGGCGTGGTGCATGTACACGTTCCGCGATTCGGTTTCCGTATCGAGGCGCAATAACTTCGCCCTACGCGACCCTGTAGGAGCTGGCTTGCCAGCGAAGACGGTGGCTCAGTCGACAAATGTGCCGACTGAACCACCGCATTCGCTGGCAAGCCAGCTCCTACCAGTCATTTCAACGCCGCCAGAATCGCATCCGGTTCATACCCGCGAATCAAGGTCCCGTTCACATCGATGATCGGAATCCCGCCGCCTCCCAACGCCTGGTAGGCCTTGCGAGCCTCGGCATCCTTCTCGATATCGAACGCCTTGTACGCAATGCCCTTCTGATCAAGAAAGCGCTGGGTCAGCTTGCAGTAGCCACACCACTCAGTGGCGTAGAGCACGACGTTGGCCTTGGCCTGGGTCTGCTCGGACACCACCTGTGAAGGGTTGAATACCCGCTCGATCTTGCCCCAGTTCTGATAGACCACGACCACCAGCAGGACCAGCAGGCATTTCTTCAGTACGTTGCCCAGCATCAGTTGCGGCGCTTGAGCTGGTCAGTGAGCGAGGTCGGCAGGCCCTTGATGATCAAGGTGCCGGCTTCTTCGTCGTACTCGATTTTCGAACCCAGCAGGTGAGCTTCGAAGCTGATGGACAGGCCTTCGGCGCGGCCGGTGAAGCGGCGGAACTGGTTCAGGGTGCGCTTATCGGCCGGGATCTCCGGCGACAGGCCGTAGTCCTTGTTGCGGATATGGTCGTAGAAGGCTTTCGGGCGTTCTTCGTCGATCAGCCCCGACAACTCTTCCAGGCCCATGGGCTCGCCGAGCTTGGCCTGGCTGCTGGCGTAGTCCACCAGGGTCTTGGTTTTCTCGCGGGCGTCGTCTTCGGGCAGGTCTTCGCTTTCGACGAAGTCACTGAAGGCCTTGAGCAGGGTGCGGGTTTCCCCGGGGCCGTCGACGCCTTCCTGGCAGCCGATGAAGTCGCGGAAATACTCCGATACTTTTTTCCCGTTCTTGCCCTTGATGAACGAGATGTACTGCTTGGACTGCTTGTTGTTCTGCCACTCGGACACGTTGATCCGCGCCGCCAGGTGCAACTGGCCCAGGTCCAGGTGGCGGGAGGGGGTCACGTCCAGTTCGTCAGTCACTGCGACGCCTTCACTGTGGTGCAGCAAGGCGATGGCCAGGTAATCGGTCATGCCTTGCTGATAGTGGGCGAACAGGACGTGGCCGCCGACCGAGAGGTTGGACTCCTCCATCAGTTTTTGCAGGTGCTCGACAGCCACGCGACTGAAGGCGGTAAAGTCCTTGCCGCCCTCGAAATACTCCTTCAGCCAGCCGCTGAACGGATGCGCCCCGGATTCGGCATGGAAGAAACCCCAGGCCTTGCCTTGTTTGGCGTTATAGCTTTCGTTGAGGTCGGCAAGCATGTTCTCGATGGCGCTCGACTCGGCCAGTTCGGAGTCGCGAGCGTGCAGAACTGCAGGTGTGCCGTCGGGTTTTTTGTCGATCAGGTGGACGATGCAATGACGGATCGGCATGGGCTTCTCGGCTGATTGAAGACGGGAGTGCGCGCTCCCCGAAAAAGCGCCCAGTGTACCGCAACCACTGGTTTTGGCGTGGTGCGAACGGCAATTGCGGGGTGACCGGTGGTGCTTATGCGGTTTTTTCCCGATTTAGAGCAATAAAGCTGACCAATTGGGTAGCTAGAGGCGGATATTTCCCCGTCTCTGTGCTAGTTTTGCCCGGTCTTACGCGTAGTCACTGCGTTAAGCGTGCATTCAGCATTTGTCAGGTCGAACCAAACCCTGATTTCGGAATCTATAACCCCGATCCCGTGGTTATTTGACCGAGGGTGCCAGATCCAGAAGATCGGGCTCGATGGCTGACACTGCACTCTGCAATCCATATGAATTTGATAGGGAAGGAACACTACATGGCTCTTACTAAAGACCAACTGATCGCCGACATCGCTGAAGCTATCGACGCGCCGAAAACCACCGCGCGTAACGCTCTGGACCAACTGGGCCAAATCGTTGCCGATCAGCTGGAAAACGGCGGCGAAATCACTCTGCCAGGTATCGGCAAGCTGAAAGTGACTGAGCGTCCTGCCCGTACTGGCCGTAACCCTTCGACTGGCGCTGCCATCGAAATCGCTGCCAAGAAAGTGATCAAGCTGGTTGTGGCCAAAGGCCTGACCGACGCTGTTAACAAGTAAGACTTGTTAAAAAAAACCGTGCGCCGGAGCGATCCGCGCACGGTTTTTTTGTATCTGCGATTTACCACGAACACCCTATTTCCAATGTGGGAGCGGGCTTGCTCGCGAAGGCAGTGTATCCGTCACCATTGAAGTCGACTGATGCACCGCCTTCGCGAGCAAGCCCGCTCCCACAGTTGATCTGCGTCGATCACTTGTTCAGCTTTTGCTTGTCCAACGCTCGCGCCAGGCCTGCTGCTGTTCTTGAGTGTGGAAGGTCCAGGCCACGAAACGGCTCTGCTTCTGGCCCTGGGACATTTCCACCACCTGACTTTGCAGGGCGCCGGCCTTCTTCAGGGCGGTCTGGATCGCCGGCAGGTTCGAGGCTTTCGACACCAGGGTGCTGAACCACAACACCTGCTGGCCCACTTGCGCGCTCTCGCTGATCAGTTGCGTAACGAACCGCGCTTCGCCGCCCTCGCACCACAACTCCGCCGCCTGACCGCCGAAATTCAGCACCGGCAGTTTGCGTTTCGGATCGGCCTTGCCCAGCGCGCGCCATTTACGGCTGCTGCCCCGGGTGGCTTCCTCCAGCGAGGCGTGGAACGGTGGGTTGCACATCGTCAGGTCAAAGCGCTCGGCGCTCTCCAGCAGGCCCAGCAAGATTTGCTTGCGGTTGCCCTGCTGACGAACCTGGATGGCCTTGTTCAAGCCGTTGGACTGGATGATGGCCTTGGCGGCGGCAATGGCGGTGGTGTCGATTTCCGAGCCGAGAAACTGCCAGCGGTAGTCGCTGTGGCCGATCAACGGGTACACGCAGTTGGCGCCCATGCCCACGTCCAGCACCTTCACCGCCGCACCGCGGGGAATGACGCCGTCATTGACGCTGGCCAACAGGTCGGCGAGGAAGTGTACGTAGTCCGCACGTCCCGGGACCGGCGGGCACAGGTAATCGGCCGGAATGTCCCAGTGGGCGATGCCGTAGAACGACTTGAGCAGCGCCCGGTTGAACACCCGCACCGCGTCCGGGCTGGCGAAGTCGATGCTTTCCTTGCCGTACGGGTTGATGATCACGAACTTCGCCAGCTCCGGCGTGCTCTTGATCAGTGCCGGGAAGTCGTAGCGACCCTGGTGGCGATTGCGCGGGTGCAGGCTGGCCTTTTCGCGCGGTTCAACGGCCTTGGCCGGGGTCGCGGATTCGGGCTTTTTACGCGCAGGTCTGGGTGTGCGGGGGGCGGTCATGGGTGTGGTCGATTCGGGTATGGCTGAAAGTGGCTGGCATTGTCCCACAGGTGTTTAGGGGTGTTTGGAAAAAAGTGGCGGGCATAAAAAAGGGAGGCCACCCGGGCCTCCCTTTTTTATTGCGATTTGCCGTTACAGGCTGGCAATCCGCGCATGTTGCTCCGCCAGCTTGCCCAGAGCCTGTTCGGCTTCGGCCAGTTTGGCGCGTTCTTTCTCGATGACTTCGGCAGGCGCCTTGTCAACGAAACCGGCATTGGACAGCTTGCCGCCGACGCGCTGCACTTCGCCTTGCAGGCGCTGGATTTCCTTGTCCAGGCGCGCAAGCTCGGCACCTTTGTCGATCAGGCCGGCCATCGGCACCAGCACTTCCATCTCGCCGACCAGTGCGGTGGCGGACAGCGGCGCTTCTTCGCCAGCCGCCAGCACGGTGATCGATTCGAGGCGCGCCAGTTTCTTCAGCAGGGCTTCGTTTTCGCTCAGGCGACGCTGGTCCTCGGCGCTGACGTTCTTCAGGAACAACGGCAGCGGTTTGCCCGGGCCGATGTTCATTTCGCCACGGATGTTACGTGTGCCGAGCATCAGGCCCTTGAGCCATTCGATGTCGTCTTCGGCGGCCTGGTCGATGCGTGCTTCGTTGGCCACAGGCCAAGGTTGCAGCATGATCGTCTTGCCTTCGATACCGGCCAGCGGCGCGAGGCGCTGCCAGATTTCTTCGGTGATGAACGGCATGAACGGATGCGCCAGGCGCAGGGCCACTTCGAGCACGCGAACCAAGGTGCGGCGCGTACCGCGCTGGCGTTCGACCGGTGCGTTTTCGTCCCACAGCACGGGCTTGGACAGTTCCAGGTACCAGTCGCAATACTGGTTCCAGATGAACTCGTACAAGGCTTGCGCAGCCAGGTCGAAACGGAACTGGTCGAGCTGACGGGTCACTTCGGCTTCGGTGCGCTGCAGCTGCGAAATGATCCAGCGATCGGCCAGCGAAAGCTCGTAGGCTTCGCCGTTCTGACCGCAGTCTTCGCCTTTGTCCAGCACGTAGCGCGCAGCGTTCCAGATCTTGTTGCAGAAGTTGCGATAGCCTTCGACGCGGCCCATGTCGAACTTGATGTCGCGACCGGTGGACGCCAGCGAGCAGAAAGTGAAGCGCAGGGCGTCGGTGCCGTAGCTGGCGATGCCTTCGGCGAACTCTTCGCGGGTCTGCTTCTCGATCTTCTTCGCCAGTTTCGGCTGCATCATGCCGGAGGTACGCTTTTGAACAAGCTCTTCCAGCTCGATGCCGTCGATGATGTCCAGCGGGTCAAGGACGTTGCCCTTGGACTTGGACATCTTCTGGCCCTGGCCATCACGCACCAGGCCGTGCACGTACACGGTCTTGAACGGAACCTGCGGCGTGCCGTCTTCGTTCTTCACCAAATGCATGGTGAGCATGATCATCCGGGCAACCCAGAAGAAAATGATGTCGAAACCGGTGACCAGCACGTCGGTGGAATGGAATTTTTTCAGGAATTCGGTCTGTTCCGGCCAGCCGAGGGTGGAGAAGGTCCACAGGCCCGAGCTGAACCAGGTGTCGAGTACGTCGTTGTCCTGTTGCAACGCCACGTCCGGGCCGAGGTTGTGCTTGGCGCGCACTTCAGCTTCGTCGCGACCGACGTAGACTTTGCCCGACTCGTCGTACCAGGCGGGAATCCGGTGGCCCCACCACAGCTGACGGCTGATGCACCAGTCCTGGATGTCGCGCATCCATGAGAAGTACATGTTCTCGTACTGCTTGGGCACGAACTGGATACGACCGTCTTCAACGGCGGCAATCGCAGGTTCGGCCAGCGGTTTGGTGGACACGTACCACTGGTCGGTCAGCCACGGCTCGATGATGGTGCCGGAGCGATCGCCTTTCGGCACTTTCAGGGCGTGATCGTCGACGCTGACCAGCAGGCCTGCGGCTTCGAATGCCGCTACGATCTGCTTGCGCGCTTCGAAGCGGTCCAGGCCGGCATATTCAGCCGGGATCTTGCCGTCGATCGTTTCGTTCAGGCTGCCGTCGAGGTTGAACGCCTGAACGGCTGGCAGGACGTTGGCGTTCTTGTCGAAGATGTTCAGCAGCGGCAGGTTGTGACGCTTGCCGACTTCGTAGTCGTTGAAATCGTGGGCCGGGGTGATTTTCACGCAGCCGGTGCCGAATTCAGGGTCGCAGTAATCATCGGCGATGATCGGGATGCGGCGGCCGACCAGCGGCAGCTCGACAAATTTTCCGATCAGGGCTTTGTAGCGTTCATCGTTCGGGTTAACCGCGACGGCGGAGTCGCCGAGCATGGTTTCCGGACGAGTCGTCGCGACGATCAGGAAGTCGTTGCCTTCAGCGGTTTTGGCGCCGTCGGCCAGCGGGTATTTCAGGTTCCACAGGAAACCTTTCTCGTCGTGGTTTTCCACTTCAAGGTCGGAAATCGCCGTGTGCAGCTTGGTGTCCCAGTTGACCAGGCGCTTGCCGCGGTAGATCAGGCCGTCTTCGTGCAGGCGCACGAAGGCTTCCTTCACGGCTTCCGAGAGGCCGTCGTCCATGGTGAAGCGCTCGCGGCTCCAGTCCACGGACGAGCCGAGGCGGCGGATCTGACGGCTGATGTTGCCGCCGGACTGATCCTTCCATTCCCAGACTTTTTCGAGGAATTTGTCGCGGCCCAGATCGTGGCGATTTTGGCCTTGGGCTTCGAGTTGACGCTCCACCAGCATTTGCGTGGCGATACCGGCATGGTCGGTACCCGGTTGCCACAGGGTGTTGCGACCCTGCATGCGGCGGAAACGGATCAAGGCGTCCATGATCGCGTTGTTGAAGCCATGGCCCATGTGCAGGCTGCCGGTGACGTTCGGCGGCGGGATCATGATGGTGTAGGACTCGCCCGCGCCTTGCGGGGCGAAGTAATTCTCAGACTCCCAAGTGTTGTACCAGGAAGTTTCAATGGCGTGCGGCTGGTAGGTCTTATCCATGCGCGGCGGGACCCTATTGGCATTTATTCAGGAAAAGCCGGCAAGTATAGCGGGGCATGGGGCGTAGGGCGAGCAGGTGCGGACAGGGCGCGTCCGCAAAACTGATGCAAATCCCCTTGTCGGAGCAAGCGTGCTCGCGATGGCAGTGTGTCAGTCGACTTGAATGGTGGCTGGCACACGCTTTCGCGAGCAAGCCCGCTCCCACAGGGGGAGCTGTGTTTGGGCTCAGTCGTTGTACTGGCTGAGAAGCCGCTCCAAGCGCGCACTGAGGCGGCGTTTGATTTCGGTTTCGATGTGCGGTGCGAAGTCGTCGATCACGTCTTGCATGATCAATTGCGCGGCGGCGCGCAGTTCGGTGTCGAGGTACAGCAGGGCGTCAGCGCTTTTGCTGGTCGTCGGTGCCGGTTCGGCGGGTTTGGGAGCGGGTGGCTCGACGACCGGCGCAGGCTCGTTCACGGTGTCGAACAACATCGGAATCTGTTCCTGGTCACCTTCTTCGACCGTATCGGTCAGCAGGGGAGGTTGCAGGTTGTCATCGCCGAGCAGTTGGCGGATCGACTCAAGGTCGTCCAGCAGGTGCGCGGATTGTTGCAGCGGTTTTGGAGTGTCCATCGGAATGCTCAGAGTCGCTGTAAACGGTGATCTTGCAGAGGATAGCCCTGTTCGCGGTAGAAACGGAAACTCTCCCGCGCAGCAGCCCTGATCGTCGGATCCTCCACCACCACTTCCGCCACACGGGCGAACTTGCTGGCGAAGGCCGGGACTTTCAGGTCGAGATTGACCAGCAAATCCTGATGCTGACCGCAGTCTTCGCCCAACCCCAGGACAATCAAGCCGTCAGGTTCGCTGTCGGCAGGGCCGTGGGGCACGAAGCTTTCGCCCTTGAACGCCCACAGGCGTGCATCGAGATCATCGCGCTGGGCCGCATCACTGCAATGCAGGTAGATGCGGTGGCCCATGCGCCAGGCTTTCTCGGTGAGCTTGCAGGCAAAGTCCAGGCGTGCCGAAGGATCGGCGCTGGGCAGGATATAGAAGTCGACTTTGGTCATGGCGGTTCCAGAGCGGCTAGCGGCGTCACCGGAAAGTGACGCCGCCGCCCATCAACGGTTTCAGGCTTTGGCGCGATCCAGCAGGTACTGGGTCAGCAGGGGAACCGGACGGCCAGTGGCGCCCTTGTCCTTGCCGCCGCTGGTCCAGGCCGTGCCGGCGATGTCCAGGTGTGCCCAGTTCAGGTTCTTGGTGAAGCGCGACAGGAAGCAGGCCGCCGTGATGGTGCCGGCTTTCGGGCCGCCAATGTTGGCGATGTCGGCGAACGGGCTGTCCAGCTGTTCCTGGTATTCATCGAACAGCGGCAGTTGCCAGGCGCGGTCGTCGGCAGCCTTGCCGGCGCTCAGCAGTTGGTCGATCAGTTCGTCGTTGTTGCCCAACAGGCCCGAGGTGTGGGAACCCAGGGCAACCACGCAGGCGCCGGTCAGGGTCGCGATGTCGATCACCGCTTGCGGCTTGAAGCGCTCGGAGTAGGTCAGGGCGTCGCACAGCACCAGGCGGCCTTCGGCGTCGGTGTTGAGGATTTCCACGGTCTGGCCGCTCATGGTGGTGACGATGTCGCCCGGACGCGAAGCGTTGCCGCTCGGCATGTTCTCGGCGCAGGCCAGGATGCACACCAGGTTGATCGGCAGCTTCAGTTCGAGTACGGCACGCAGGGTGCCGAACACGCTGGCGGCGCCGCCCATGTCGTACTTCATTTCATCCATGCCGGCACCCGGCTTGAGGCTGATGCCGCCGGTGTCGAAGGTGATGCCCTTGCCGACCAGCGCGTACGGCTTCTCGGATTTCTTGCCGCCGTTGTATTGCATGACGATCAGGCGCGGTGGCTGGGCGCTGCCCTGGCCGACGGCATAGAAAGAACCCATGCCCAGGGCCTTGATTTTCTTCTCGTCGAGGACTTCGACTTTCAGGTCCTTGAACGCTTTGCCCAGGTTCTTGGCTTGCTCGCCGAGGAAAGTCGGGTGGCAGATGTTCGGCGGCAGGTTGCCCAGGTTGCGAGTGAATGCCATGCCGTTGGCAATGGCAGTGGCGTGGTTCACGGCGCGTTGCACTTCCGCCTCGGCGGCCTTGATGGTCACCAAAGTGACTTTCTTCAGGGCGCGTGGCTCGGCTTTCTGGCTCTTGAACTGATCGAACTGGTACTCGCCATCCACCAGGGTTTCGGCCAGCAGGCGGGTCTTGCCATAGCTGTCGCGGCCCTTGACCACGATTTCATCCAGGGCCAGCACTGCATCGCTGCCACCCAGGCCCTTGAGCGTGTTGAGGATGCCGGCGATGATCTTGCGGAACGGGCGGTCGCCCAGTTCTTCATCCTTGCCCACGCCGACCAGCAATACCCGTTCGGCTTTCAGGTTTGGCAGGCTGTGCAGCAACAGGCTCTGGCCAACCTTGCCGGCCAGGTCGCCGCGCTTGAGCACTGCACTGATGACGCCGGCGCTGAGTTCGTCGAGCTGTTTGGCCACAGCGCCGAGCTTGCGGCCTTCGCCGACGGCAACCACCAGCGTGGCGGTCTTCAACGTTTGCGGGTTGACGCTTTTTACAACCAGTTCCATGTCCGGGTCCCTGAATTGATGGTCGATACGCAAGCGCTGGACAAGGTACGGGCAGCGCTTGCTTATAAATAGGAAGGCGCCAGGATCGACCGGCGACGAAGGCGGCAGTTTGAACCTCGCCAGCGGCGCCTGACAACCCTCGGTTGTACGATTGTGGGAGCGAGCCTGCTCGCGAAAAACCTGAGGCCGCCGCGGGGCATCAGACTTCCCGCGTTATCGTTGACGACCATCGCGAGCAGGCTCGCTCCTACAGTCCCCCCAATGCATTGCGCAGTGACAGGCGGACCCAATCACAGGATAATGCGCCATCTTTTTTTTCGGCAGTTCTGCATTGTGGGCTGTCTGATGTGTTTGCTTGTTTGGCCGCCTTAGCCTGACAACCCTGGAGTGTCTGGTTTGATTGTCTTCCGTTATCTATCCCGCGAAGTCCTGTTGACCTTGAGTGCCGTCAGTGCGGTGTTGCTGGTCATCATCATGAGTGGACGCTTCATCAAGTACCTCGCGCAGGCAGCATCGGGTCAACTGGACCCGGGCTCGCTGTTCCTCATCATGGGCTTTCGCCTGCCGGGGTTCCTGCAGCTGATCCTGCCCCTGGGCCTGTTTCTCGGGATCCTGCTGGCCTATGGCCGCCTTTACCTGGAAAGCGAGATGACCGTGCTGTCGGCCACGGGCATGAGCCAGCAACGCCTGTTTCGCATGACCCTGTTCCCGGCGACCCTGGTTGCGCTGATCGTTGCCTGGTTGAGTCTGAGCCTGGCGCCACAGGGCGCCAATCAGTTCCAGTTGCTGCTGAACAAGCAGGATGCCCTGACCGAGTTCGACACCCTTGAGCCTGGCCGTTTCCAGGCCCTGCGCGACGGCACGCGGGTAACCTATACCGAGAAGTTGTCGGACGACCGCATCAATCTGGCCGGGGTCTTCATTTCGCAAAAGAACGTCAGTTCCGACAAGAAGGATCGCGGGATCTCGGTGCTGGTGGCGGAAAAAGGCCGGCAGGAAATCCGCCCTGACGGCAACCGCTACCTGATCCTCGACAATGGCTACCGCTATGACGGTAATCCAGGTCAGGCCGATTACCGGGCAATCAAGTACGACGAATACGGCGTGCTGCTGCCCAAGCCGGACGTGAGCGACGAAGTGACCGACCGGGACGCCATGCCCACGAGCTCCTTGCTGGGCAGCGACGACCTCCGTTCCCGCACCGAGCTGCAATGGCGCCTGTCCCTGCCGTTGCTGGTGTTCATCGTGACCTTGATGGCGGTGCCGCTGTCGCGGGTCAATCCGCGCCAGGGCCGTTTCCTCAAACTGTTGCCGGCAATCCTTCTTTATATGGCCTACCTGACCATCCTGATTGCTGCTCGCGGCGCCCTCGAAAAGGGCAAGATCCCGCCGGCGTTGGGGTTGTGGTGGGTGCACGGGATTTTCCTGGTCATCGGCCTGGGCTTGCTCTACTGGGAGCCCTTGCAGTTGAAGAGGGCGAGTCGCCGCAGTGCGCTGGAGGTGGCCCGTGGTTAAGCTCGACCGCTACATTGGTAGCAGCGTGTTCGTGGCGATCCTGGCGGTACTGGGGATCATTCTCGGCCTGGCCACGTTGTTCGCCTTCATCGACGAAATGGGCGACGCCAGCGATACCTATACCTTGCTCGATGTCCTGAGCTACGTATTGTTGACGGCGCCACGCCGGCTCTACGACATGTTGCCGATGGCAGCCCTGATCGGTTGCCTGATCGGCCTCGGCAGCCTGGCCAGCAACAGCGAGCTGACCATCATGCGTGCGGCTGGCGTGTCCATCGGGCGAATCGTCTGGGCGGTCATGAAGCCGATGCTGGTGCTGATGGTGGTGGGCGTGCTGATCGGCGAATACGTTGCGCCGGCGACCGAAAGTACCGCCCAGGCCAACCGTTCGCTGGCCCAGGGCAGTGGCGACGCGCAAAGCGCCAAGCACGGCCTGTGGCATCGCCAGGGTGACGAATTCATCCACGTCAACTCCGTGCAACCCAATGGCCTGCTGTATGGCGTGACCCGCTATCACTTCGACAAGGAACGCCACATGCTGTCGGCCAGCTTCGCCAAGCGCGCGGAGTTCGACAAGGATCACTGGCAGCTGTCCGATGTCACCACCACGGTTTTTCATGAGAAGAACACCGAAGTGGTGACCGCCCCGGTCGAGCGCTGGGATGTGGCGTTGAGCCCGCAACTGTTGAGTACGGTGGTCATGGCGCCGGAATCGCTATCGATCTCGGGGCTGTGGGGCTACATCCACTATCTGGCGGACCAGGGGCTGAACAATGGCCGTTACTGGCTGGCGTTTTGGGTCAAGGTGTTGCAGCCGCTGGTCACCGCTGCCCTGGTACTGATGGCGATTTCCTTCATCTTTGGTCCGTTGCGCTCAGTGACCCTCGGTCAGCGGGTGTTTACCGGTGTACTGGTGGGTTTCACCTTCCGTATAGCCCAGGATTTGCTGGGTCCTTCGAGCCTGGTCTTCGGTTTCTCGCCACTGTTTGCGGTGCTTGTGCCCGCCAGTATCTGTGCCCTGGCCGGGCTCTGGTTGTTGCGTCGCGCTGGTTGATGGCGGTCTGTACGACGCTTGACTGGTGATAAAAACGCCCCTGTCGCAAGACCGGGGCGTTTTTGTACGGGCCGTCTGGCCTGCAAACGTGACGCTTGCGCCGTGGATCAGGTACAATTCCCGGCTATTTTTCGGCGGGCTATGCCTGCAGCCTTTTTGAGTGTTGATCCGTGAGTGATTTGAGTCATATCCGCAATTTCTCCATCATCGCCCACATTGACCATGGCAAGTCGACGCTGGCCGATCGCTTCATCCAGATGTGCGGCGGCCTGGCCGAGCGTGAAATGGAAGCCCAGGTACTGGATTCCATGGATCTTGAGCGTGAGCGCGGGATCACCATCAAGGCGCACAGCGTCACGCTGTATTACAAGGCTCGCGATGGCGTCACCTACCAACTGAACTTCATCGATACGCCCGGTCACGTGGACTTCACCTATGAGGTGAGCCGTTCGCTGGCAGCCTGTGAAGGCGCGCTGCTGGTGGTCGATGCCGGTCAAGGCGTTGAAGCGCAATCGGTTGCCAACTGCTACACGGCGATCGAGCAGGGCCTGGAAGTGATGCCGGTCCTGAACAAGATCGACCTGCCACAGGCCGATCCGGACCGCGTAAAAGAAGAAATCGAAAAAATCATCGGCATCGATGCCACCGACGCGGTCACTTGCAGTGCCAAGACCGGCCTGGGCGTCGATGAAGTGCTGGAGCGTCTGGTCACCACCATTCCTGCTCCGACCGGCAACATCGAAGATCCGCTGCAGGCGTTGATCATCGACTCCTGGTTCGACAACTATCTGGGCGTCGTGTCCCTGGTGCGCGTGCGCCACGGTCGCGTGAAGAAGGGCGACAAGATCCTGGTCAAGTCCACCGGCAAGATCCACCTGGTGGACAGCGTGGGCGTGTTCAACCCGAAACACACCGCTACCGTCGACCTCAAGGCCGGTGAAGTAGGTTTCATCATCGCCGGTATCAAGGACATTCACGGTGCACCGGTGGGTGACACCCTGACCTTGAGCTCGACGCCGGACGTCGATGTGCTGCCAGGCTTCAAGCGCATTCAGCCGCAGGTCTACGCCGGCCTTTTCCCGGTCAGCTCCGACGACTTCGAAGACTTCCGTGAAGCCCTGCAAAAGCTCACCCTGAACGACTCGTCGCTGCAGTACACGCCGGAAAGCTCCGACGCCCTGGGCTTCGGCTTCCGTTGCGGCTTCCTCGGCATGCTGCACATGGAGATCATCCAGGAGCGCCTGGAGCGCGAGTACGACCTGGACCTGATCACCACGGCGCCTACGGTAATCTTCGAGCTGCTGCTCAAGACCGGTGAGACGATCTACGTCGATAACCCGTCGAAGTTGCCGGATCTGTCGTCGATCGAAGACATGCGCGAGCCGATCGTGCGCGCCAACATCCTTGTGCCGCAAGAGCACCTGGGCAACGTCATTACCCTGTGCATCGAAAAACGCGGTGTGCAGGTCGACATGCTGTTCCTCGGCTCCCAGGTCCAGGTGACCTACGACTTGCCGATGAACGAAGTGGTGCTGGACTTCTTCGATCGCCTGAAGTCCACCAGCCGCGGCTATGCTTCGCTGGATTACCATTTCGATCGTTACCAATCGGCTAGTCTGGTGAAACTGGACGTGCTGATCAACGGCGACAAGGTCGACGCCCTGGCGTTGATCGTGCACCGTGACAATGCGCACTACAAAGGTCGCCAGTTGACCGAGAAGATGAAAGAACTGATTCCGCGGCAGATGTTCGACGTGGCAATCCAGGCCGCCATTGGCGGGCAGATTGTGGCGCGTACAACCGTCAAGGCGCTCAGAAAGAACGTATTGGCCAAATGCTACGGCGGTGACGTCAGCCGTAAGAAAAAGCTGCTGGAAAAGCAAAAGGCCGGTAAAAAACGCATGAAGCAGGTCGGCAACGTGGAAATTCCACAAGAAGCCTTCCTTGCCGTGCTCAGGTTGGATAGTTAGGTCCTATGTCACTAAATTTCCCGCTGTTGCTGGTCATCGCCGTGTTCGTCTGCGGCCTGTTGGCGTTGCTTGATCTGTTGATCCTGGCACCGCGTCGGCGTGCCGCCATCGCTTCTTATCAGGGCAGCGTCAGCCAGCCTGATGGGGTGGTGGTCGAGAAGCTGAGCAAGGAACCGCTGCTGGTCGAATACGGCAAGTCGTTCTTCCCGGTGTTGTTCATCGTGCTGGTACTGCGTTCGTTCCTGGTGGAACCGTTCCAGATCCCGTCCGGCTCGATGAAACCGACCCTGGACGTCGGCGACTTCATTCTGGTGAGCAAGTTTTCCTACGGGATTCGCTTGCCGGTGATCGACAAGAAAATCATCGAAGTCGGTGAGCCACAGCGTGGCGATGTGATGGTATTCCGCTTCCCGAGCGATCCGAACGTCAACTACATCAAGCGTGTAGTCGGGCTGCCGGGCGACACGGTGCGGTATACCGCTGACAAGCGTCTGTTCGTCAACGGCGAGTCGATTGCCGAGAAGCTGATCGGCTCCGAGCCGGGCACGCTGGGCAGCGCCGAGCTCTACAAGGAAAAACTCGGTGCCGCCGAGCACTTGATCCGCAAGGAAATGAGCCGTTATCGCGCAACGCCGGACCGTTCGTGGACCGTGCCAGCCGGGCACTACTTCATGATGGGCGACAACCGCGACAACTCCAACGACAGTCGCTACTGGGATGATCCAGCTATTCCCAAGGATCTGCTGGGCATGGTTCCCGACAAGAATATCGTCGGCAAGGCCTTCGCGGTCTGGATGAGCTGGCCGGAACCCAAACTCAGTCACCTGCCGAATTTCTCGCGGGTTGGCCTGATCCAGTAATCAAACACGGCGCTGTTGAACACAGCGCCGAATGCATTTCTGGAGTCGGCACAATCGGCGAAAGAAGCATGAAAACAACGATATTCAGGACGTTATTTTTGAACACAGCGTTAATTGTCCCAAGCCTGCGCCGACTCACGGCGATGGCGGTGGAATCCAACCACGAACTCAGCGTGGGTAAACCGTGAGCGTCTCCTTAAGCCGTCTCGAGCGTCAGCTCGGCTACACCTTCAAGGATCAGGAACTGATGGTCCTGGCCCTGACTCACCGCAGTTTTGCCGGGCGCAACAACGAGCGCCTGGAATTCCTGGGTGATGCCATCCTCAATTTCGTTGCTGGCGAAGCCTTGTTCGATCGCTTCCCGCTGGCTCGCGAAGGCCAGCTGTCGCGTTTGCGCGCACGCCTGGTCAAAGGTGAAACCCTGGCTGTACTGGCCCGTGGTTTCGATCTGGGCGAATACCTGCGCCTGGGCTCCGGTGAATTGAAAAGCGGCGGTTTCCGTCGCGAGTCAATTCTGGCCGATGCCCTGGAAGCGCTGATTGGTGCGATCTACCTGGACGCGGGCATGGAAGTGGCACGCGAGCGCGTGCTGGCCTGGCTGGCTGGAGAGTTCGAAGGCCTGACGCTGGTCGACACCAACAAAGATCCAAAGACCCGCCTGCAGGAATTCCTGCAGTCCCGTGGTTGCGAGCTGCCGCGTTACGAAGTGGTGGATATCCAGGGTGAGCCGCATTGCCGGACGTTCTTCGTCGAATGTGAAATCACCCTATTGAATGAAAAAAGCCGAGGTCAAGGTGTGAGCCGTCGTATTGCCGAACAGGTAGCGGCCGCCGCAGCACTGATTGCCCTGGGTGTGGAGAATGGCAATGACTGATACAAATGCAACGCGCTGTGGCTATGTTGCCATCGTCGGCCGTCCGAACGTGGGCAAGTCCACGCTGCTGAACCACATCCTCGGCCAGAAGCTGGCGATCACCTCGCGCAAGCCGCAAACCACCCGTCACAACATGCTCGGCATCAAGACCGAGGGTGATGTGCAGGCGATCTACGTCGATACGCCCGGTATGCACAAGGGCGGCGAAAAGGCCCTGAACCGCTACATGAACAAAACCGCTTCGGCGGCGTTGAAAGACGTCGACGTGGTGATCTTCGTGGTTGATCGCACCAAGTGGACCGAAGAAGACCAGATGGTCCTCGAACGCGTCCAGTACGTGACCGGTCCGCTGATCGTGGCCTTGAACAAGACCGATCGCATCGAAGACAAGGCCGAGCTGATGCCGCACCTGAGCTGGTTGCAGGAGCAGCTGCCGAACGCGCAGATCATCCCGATTTCCGCGCAGCACGGGCACAACCTCGACGCACTGGAAAAGGTCATCGCTGACCATCTGCCGGAGAACGATCACTTCTTCCCGGAAGACCAGATCACCGACCGCAGCAGCCGTTTCCTTGCTGCCGAACTGGTACGGGAAAAAATCATGCGCCAGCTGGGCGCCGAGCTGCCGTACCAGATCACCGTCGAAATCGAAGAGTTCAAGCAGCAGGGCAAGACGCTGCACATCCATGCACTGATCCTGGTCGAGCGTGATGGCCAGAAGAAGATCATCATTGGCGACAAGGGCGAGCGCATCAAGCGCATCGGCACCGAGGCGCGCAAGGACATGGAGCTGCTGTTCGACTCCAAGATCATGCTCAACCTGTGGGTCAAGGTGAAGGGCGGCTGGTCCGATGACGAGCGCGCCTTGCGTTCGCTGGGTTACGGCGACCTGTAATACCTGAGCACAGGTGATAAAACTGTGGGAGCGAGCCTGCTCGCGATAGCGGTCTGTCAGTCAACAACTCTGTTGAATGTTAGTCCCCCATCGCGAGCAAGCCCGCTCCCACAGTGGTTTTGGGGTGTCTGAAAAGCAGCAGTCCTTCATTGAGAATTCCATGTCCCAACCCATCCCCCAACCCGCCTACGTCCTCCACTCCCGCGCCTACCGCGAAAGCAGCGCCCTGGTCGACTTCCTGACGCCGCAAGGTCGGCTGCGGGCGGTATTGCGCAGTGCGCGGGGCAAGGCCGGGACGCTGGCGCGGCCGTTCGTGCCGCTGGAGGTCGAGTTTCGCGGGCGTGGCGAACTGAAGAACGTCGGGCGCATGGAGAGTGCCGGCATCGCCACCTGGCTCAACGGCGAGGCGCTGTTCAGCGGGCTGTACCTCAATGAGCTTTTGATTCGCCTGCTGCCCGCCGAAGACCCTTTCCCTTCGGTGTTCGACCACTATGCCGCGACGTTGCTGGCCCTGGCCGAAGGTCGAGCGCTGGAGCCGTTGCTGCGGTCGTTCGAATGGCGCCTGCTGGATGATCTGGGCTACGGCTTTTCACTGACTGCCGATATCCATGACGAAGCCATTGCGCCCGACGGTCTTTACCGTTTGCAGGTCGATGCGGGACTGGAGCGGGTCTATCTGCTGCAACCCGGGTTGTTCAATGGCGCCGAACTGCTGGCCATGGCTGACGCCGACTGGAGCGCACCGGGTGCGTTGTCGGCGGCCAAGCGTTTGATGCGCCAGGCGCTGGCCGTTCACCTGGGTGGTCGGCCCCTGGTCAGTCGCGAGCTGTTTCGCAAGCCGTAGTCTCCCCGTATGCTGTGTACCGAACTTTTTCTGATTCTGGAGCGCTTCCGTGACCACCAGCACCCGCATTCTTCTTGGCGTAAACATCGACCACGTTGCCACCCTGCGTCAGGCCCGGGGCACGCGCTACCCGGACCCGGTCAAGGCGGCACTGGATGCGGAAGAGGCGGGCGCTGACGGCATCACCGTGCACCTGCGCGAAGACCGCCGGCACATCCAGGAGCGCGACGTGCTGCTGCTCAAGGACGTGCTGCAAACCCGCATGAACTTCGAAATGGGCGTCACCGAAGAAATGATGCAGTTCGCCGAGCGCATTCGCCCGGCGCACATCTGCCTGGTGCCGGAGACCCGTCAGGAGCTGACGACCGAAGGCGGACTGGATGTGGCGGGGCAGGAAGCGCGGATCAAGGCTGCCGTAGAGCGCCTGTCGAAGATCGGCTCGGAAGTGTCGCTGTTCATCGATGCCGACGAGCGACAGATCGAAGCGTCGCGTCGCGTCGGTGCGCCAGCCATCGAACTGCACACCGGACGTTATGCCGATGCCGAGACGCCGACCGAAGTGGCTGAGGAACTCAAGCGTGTTGCCGACGGCGTAGCGTTCGGCCTGACTCAAGGCCTGATCGTCAATGCCGGCCACGGCCTGCATTATCACAACGTCGAGGCAGTGGCGGCGATCAAGGGCATCAACGAGCTGAACATCGGCCATGCACTGGTGGCCCATGCGTTGTTCGTTGGTTTCAAGTCGGCTGTTTCGGAGATGAAGGCGCTGATTCTGGCGGCGGCTACCAAGGCTTAAAGGTCAACCCAAAACTACTGTGGGAGCGAGCCTGCTCGCGAATGCGGATTATCATTCAACATCTTTGTTGGCTGAGACACCGCTTTCGCGAGCAAGCCCGCTCCCACATTTGCTTTGCGGTGACTGTTAGAGCGGCGCAGGTTCCTGCGTCGGTTTTGATTTGTCGATCCCCGGCACATGCAGGTTGCCCTCGGCCACCTGGTCGCCTTCAAGCTGCGGCTGCGTGACCCAGGTCAGGATGTCGTAGTAGCGACGGATGTTCGCCACGAAATGCACCGGCTCGCCGCCGCGGGCGTAACCGTAGCGGGTCTTGCTGTACCACTTCTTCTCGGACAGGCGCGGCAGGATTTTTTTCACATCCAGCCATTTGTCCGGATTCAACCCTTCCTTGGCCGCCAGCTTGCGGGCGTCGTCGAGGTGCCCGCTGCCAACGTTGTAGGCGGCCAGGGCAAACCAGGTGCGGTCCGGTTCCTGGATCGAGTCATCCAGTTGGTCCTTCATGTAGGCCAGGTACTTGGCGCCACCCATGATGCTCTGCTTCGGATCGAGGCGGTTGGACACGCCCATGGCTTGCGCGGTGTTCTGGGTCAGCATCATCAGGCCACGCACGCCAGTCTTGGAGGTCACGGCTGGTTGCCACAACGACTCCTGATAACCGACGGCCGCCAGCAGGCGCCAGTCGACTTTCTCTTTCTTGGCGTACGCCTTGAAGTGCTGTTCGTACTTGGGCAGGCGTTGCTGCAAGTGCTGGGCAAAGGTGGTGGCGCCCATGTAGCCGAGTACATCGACATGCCCGTAGTAACGGTCCTTGAGACGTTGCAGGGTGCCGTTCTTCTTGACCTTGTCGAGGTACTCGTTGATCTCGTTGAGCAGGCTGTTGTCGTCGCCCGGCGCCACGGCCCAGCTCTGGTTGCTGGCATCCCCCAGGTCGAAGGCGACCCGGATGTTGGTGAAGTACACCTGGTTCATCGCGACTTCATTGGAGTCGACCAGTGTCAGATCGATCTGACCTTCGTCGACCATGCGCAGGAGATCCACGACCTCGACCGCGTCGGATTCTTCGTATTCGATGCCAGGAAACTTCTGTTTCAGTTGTGCGAGTTGCTCGGCGTGGGTGCTGCCCTTGAGCACCATGATCTTCTTGCCGACCAGATCCTTGGCGTCGGTGGGGCGCGACTGGCCGTTGCGATAGATGACCTGCGGCGTGACTTCCAGGTAGGAATGGGAAAACCGCACCTGCTTCTTGCGCGCTTCGCTGCTGACCAGGCCGGCGGCCGCCAGTACCGGGCCATTGGGCTTGCCCACCTGGTCGAACAGGTCGTCGAGGTTGTCGGCCGTCTCGATCTTGAGCTCGACCCCCAGATCGTCGGCGAAGCGCTTCACCAGCTCGTATTCGAAGCCGGTTTCACCGTTGCGATCCTGAAAGTAGGTGGCGGGGCTGTTTCGGGTAACCACCCGCAGCACACCATCCTCCTTTACGCGCTCCAGTGTGTTGGGTTTATCAACACAGCCACTGAGCATCAGGAAGAGTCCGGTTGCGATCAGCCATTTGGCGTACCGCGGACGCAAAGCCATTGGGGAAAACATCTGCGCAGTATACGCAAAGGACCACGGGCGCCATATCTCGACAGCGAAGGGCCTATCTGCTAGCGATGGGAAAAACGGGCGAAACCCCGCAGGAATGGGCCTTTTGTGCATTTTGATACAGTAAAAATAAGCTGTGGCTACACGCCCGATTAACCTGACTTTCGGGGCAGAAACACAGATCGACACTCGGGTGCAACCGTGCGTAGCGTTTCGGGTGCTGTCGCGGGCTGTTTAGGCTAGAATGCACGGCCTCAAAGCACACCCCTTCCCGAGGCTGTCCCGAAGATGTTGATCCTGCGCGGCGCTCCTGCCCTTTCTGCCTTTCGCCACAGCAAGCTCCTTGAGCAACTGAGCCAGAAGGTTCCGGCTGTCAGCGGCCTGTATGCTGAATTCGCTCACTTCGCCGAAGTTACCGGCGTCCTGACCGGCGACGAACAGCAGGTGCTGGCGCGCCTTCTGAAGTACGGTCCAAGCGTTCCCGTCCAGGAACCGACCGGTCGTCTGTTCCTGGTGTTGCCGCGTTTCGGCACCATCTCGCCCTGGTCGAGCAAGGCCAGCGACATCGCTCGCAACTGCGGCCTGACCAAGATCCAGCGCCTGGAGCGCGGCATTGCCTTCTACGTCGCCGGCCAGTTCAGCGATGCTGACGCCCAGCTGATTGCCGATGCACTGCACGACCGCATGACCCAGATCGTCCTGGGCAACCTGGAGCAGGCCGCCGGCCTGTTCAGCCACGCCGAACCCAAGCCCCTGACCGCGATCGACGTGCTGGGTGGCGGCCGCGCTGCGCTGGAAAAAGCCAACACCGAGCTGGGCCTGGCCCTGGCCGAAGACGAGATCGACTACCTGGTCAACGCCTTCGTCGGCTTGAAGCGCAACCCGCACGACATCGAACTGATGATGTTCGCCCAGGCGAATTCCGAGCACTGCCGTCACAAGATCTTCAACGCCAGTTGGGACATCGACGGCGAGAGCCAGGAAAAAAGCCTGTTCGGCATGATCAAGAACACCTACGTGATGCACAGCGAAGGTGTCCTGTCGGCTTACAAGGACAACGCTTCGGTAATCGTCGGCTCCGTGGCCGGGCGGTTCTTCCCGGACCCTGAAACCCGCCAGTACGGCGCGGTGCAGGAGCCGGTGCACATCCTGATGAAAGTCGAGACCCACAACCACCCGACCGCGATTGCCCCGTTCCCGGGCGCCTCCACCGGTTCCGGTGGCGAGATCCGCGACGAAGGCGCGACCGGTCGCGGCGCCAAGCCGAAGGCTGGCTTGACCGGCTTCACCGTGTCCAACCTGCAGATCCCGGGTTTCGAACAGCCGTGGGAAGTGCCGTACGGCAAGCCCGAGCGAATCGTGACCGCACTGGACATCATGATCGAGGGCCCGCTGGGCGGCGCTGCGTTCAACAACGAATTCGGTCGTCCGGCGCTGACCGGCTACTTCCGTACCTTCGAACAGTCGATCAGCACCCCGCACGGCGACGAAGTGCGTGGTTACCACAAGCCGATCATGCTGGCCGGCGGCATGGGCAACATCCGTGAAGAACACGTCAAGAAAGGCGAGATCGTCGTTGGCTCCAAGCTGATCGTGCTCGGCGGCCCGGCAATGCTGATCGGCCTGGGCGGCGGCGCGGCTTCCTCCATGGCCACCGGCACCAGCTCGGCCGACCTGGACTTCGCTTCCGTACAGCGTGAAAACCCTGAGATGGAGCGTCGTTGCCAGGAAGTGATCGACCGTTGCTGGCAGCTGGGCGACAAGAACCCGATCAGCTTCATCCACGACGTGGGTGCGGGCGGCCTGTCCAACGCCTTCCCGGAACTGGTCAACGACGGCGACCGCGGTGGCCGTTTCGAACTGCGCAACATTCCAAACGACGAGCCGGGCATGGCCCCGCACGAAATCTGGTCCAACGAATCCCAGGAACGTTACGTGCTGGCAGTCGGCCCGGCCGACTTCGAGCGCTTCAAGGCGATCTGCGAACGCGAGCGTTGCCCGTTTGCCGTCGTCGGCGAAGCCACTGCCGAACCGCAGCTGACTGTCACCGACAGCCATTTCGGCAACAGCCCGGTGGACATGCCACTCGAAGTGCTGCTGGGCAAAGCCCCGCGCATGCACCGTTCGGTGGTGCGTGAAAACGAGCTGGGCGACGATTTCGATCCGTCGACCCTGGACATCGGCGAATGCGTCGAGCGCGTCCTGCATCACCCGGCCGTGGCGAGCAAGAGCTTCCTGATCACTATCGGCGACCGCACCATCACCGGCCTCGTGGCCCGTGACCAGATGGTCGGCCCGTGGCAGGTTCCGGTGGCTGACGTTGCCGTCACCGCCACCAGCTTCGACGTCTACACCGGTGAAGCCATGGCCATGGGCGAGCGTACGCCGCTGGCACTGCTGGACGCTCCGGCGTCGGGCCGCATGGCCATCGGCGAAACCCTGACCAACATCGCCGCTTCGCGCATCGGCAAGATCTCCGACATCAAGTTGTCGGCGAACTGGATGTCCGCCGCTGGTCACCCGGGTGAAGACGCGCGTCTGTACGACACCGTGAAGGCAGTCGGCATGGAACTGTGCCCTGAGCTGGGCATCACCATTCCGGTGGGCAAGGACTCGATGTCCATGGCCACGCGCTGGAACGATGAAGGCGTCGACAAATCCGTCACTTCGCCGATGTCCCTGATCGTGACCGGTTTCGCGCCAGTGACTGACATCCGTCAGACCCTGACCCCGCAACTGCGCATGGACAAGGGCACCACCGACCTGATCCTGATCGACCTGGGCCGTGGCCAGAACCGCATGGGCGCCTCGATCCTGGCCCAGGTTCACGGCAAGCTCGGCAAGCAGGCGCCGGACGTTGACGATGCTGAAGACCTGAAGGCATTCTTCGCGGTGATCCAGGGCCTCAACGCCGACGGTCACCTGCTGGCCTACCACGACCGTTCCGACGGTGGTCTGCTGACCAGCGTGGTCGAGATGGCGTTTGCCGGTCATTGCGGCCTGAGCCTGAATCTCGACGGCCTGGCGGAAACTTCCGCTGACATCGCCGCGATCCTGTTCAACGAAGAACTGGGCGCCGTGATCCAGGTTCGCCAGGACGCTACCGCAGACATCCTCGCGCAGTTCAGCGCTGCCGGTCTAGGCGAATGCGTGTCGGTGATCGGTCAGCCAATCAACAATGGCCAGATCAACATCACCTTCAACGGTGACACCGTGTTCGAAGGCCAGCGTCGTCTGCTGCAACGCCAGTGGGCCGAGACCAGCTACCAGATCCAGCGTCTGCGTGATAACGCCGATTGCGCCGATCAAGAGTTCGACGTGCTGCTGGAAGAAGACAACCCGGGCCTGAGCGTCAAGCTGAGCTACGACGTCAACCAGGACATCGCCGCGCCTTACATCAAGAAAGGCATCCGCCCACAGGTTGCCGTGCTGCGTGAGCAGGGCGTCAACGGTCAGGTGGAAATGGCGGCTGCCTTCGACCGCGCCGGTTTCAATGCGATCGACGTGCACATGAGCGACATTCTGGCCGGTCGTGTCGACCTGAACGAGTTCAAGGGCCTGGTGGCTTGTGGCGGTTTCTCCTACGGCGACGTACTGGGTGCCGGTGAGGGCTGGGCCAAGTCGGCACTGTTCAACAGCCGTGCCCGCGATGCGTTCCAGGGCTTCTTCGAGCGTAACGACAGCTTCACCCTAGGCGTGTGCAACGGTTGCCAGATGATGTCCAACCTGCACGAGCTGATCCCGGGCAGCGAGTTCTGGCCGCACTTCGTGCGTAACCGTTCCGAGCAGTTCGAAGCCCGTGTGGCCATGGTGCAAATCCAGGAATCTAACTCGATCTTCCTGCAGGGCATGGCCGGTTCGCGCATGCCGATCGCCATCGCCCACGGTGAAGGCCATGCCGAGTTCGCCAGTGAAGAAGCGTTGCTGGAAGCCGATCTGTCCGGTTGCGTGGCGATGCGTTTTGTCGATAACCACGGCAAGGTCACCGAAAGCTACCCGGCCAACCCGAATGGCTCGCCGCGCGGGATCACCGGTTTGACCAGCCGCGACGGTCGCGTGACCATCATGATGCCGCACCCGGAGCGTGTGTTCCGTGCCGTGCAGAACTCGTGGCGTTCGGAAGACTGGAATGAAGACGCACCTTGGATGCGTATGTTCCGTAATGCGCGTGTGTGGGTGAACTGATAGCCGTGTACAAGCTTGCGTTCTTCGTTCCCGACAGTCATGTCGAATCGGTCAAGAGCGCCGTTTTCGCTGCCGGTGGCGGGCGGATCGGCGCTTACGATCACTGCGCCTGGCAGGTATTGGGCCAGGGCCAGTTTCGCCCACTGGACGGCAGCCAGCCGTTCATTGGCGAGGCAGGGCAGGTCGAACAGGTCGAGGAATGGAAGGTCGAGCTTGTGGTGGCCGATGAGTTGATTCGCCCGGTAGTGGAGGCTCTGAAGCAGAGCCATCCCTATGAGACACCGGCTTATGAAGTGTGGCGGTTGGAGGATTTCTGATCCTTGGATCGTCGCAATAAAAAACCCGCTGACGAATCAGCGGGTTTTTTATTGCCTGCGGTTTCTTCGGGCATAAAAAAACCCGGCAAGAAAGCCGGGTTTTTCAGGAGCGTCGAGCTTAAGCGGTGAAGGTCTTGCCTTCGAACTGCTCAGCCACGAATTTCCAGTTGACCAGGTTCCAGAACGCTTCAACGTACTTCGGACGCAGGTTGCGGTAGTCGATGTAGTAAGCGTGTTCCCAGACGTCGCAGGTCAGCAGCGGGGTGTCGCCGTTGGTCAGCGGGTTACCGGCGCCGATGGTGCTGGCCAGGCCCAGGGAGCCGTCAGCTTTCTTCACCAGCCAGCCCCAACCGGAACCGAAGGTGCCGATGGAAGTCTTGCTGAACTCTTCCTTGAACTTGTCGAACGAACCGAAGGCTGCGTTGATGGCTTCCGCCAGCGCGCCGGTTGGTTGACCGCCAGCGTTTGGAGCCAGGCAGTTCCAGTAGAAAGTGTGGTTCCACACTTGAGCGGCGTTGTTGAAGATGCCGCCCGAGGAAGTCTTGACGATCTCTTCCAGGGTCTTGCCTTCGAACTCGGTGCCTGGCACCAGGTTGTTCAGGTTCACGACATAGGTGTTGTGGTGCTTGTCGTGGTGAAACTCCAGGGTTTCCTTGGAGATGTGCGGCTGCAGGGCATCGTGTGCGTACGGCAGTGGCGGCAATTCGAAAGCCATGATGATTCTCCTAATCAGGTCTGTTGCGGTGAGCGCAAGGCCGATCACGGGCGGCCAAACAAGCGCCGGGAGTTTGTACTCTTTGCGGCGCAGGGATCGGATCATAGCACCGGGGGTGCGGCATAACCACGCAACAACTGTGTGGAATAGAGGTTCCAGAGCCTTTTGGAATAAATCAGCCAGCACTGATCAGTTGCAATGCTACGGCGAACATCATCACGGCCACCAGCAGGTCAAGAATACGCCAGGTGCTTGGCCGTGCCAGCCACGGCGCCAGCCATGCCGCGCCGAGCGCCAGGGTGAAAAACCACAACAACGAAGCACTCGCCGCCCCCACCACATAAGCGCCGGGTTCTGTTTGCTGTGCGCCGAGGGAGCCGATCAGCAATACGGTGTCCAGATAGACATGCGGATTGAGCAGCGTTACCGCCAAGGCGCTGAGCATTACCGCGCGCAGCGAGCGCACAGTCTGGTTTTCACCCTGTTGCAGGCTCTGTTTCGAGCAGGCACGGCGCAGCGCCTGACTGCCGTACCACAACAGAAACGCAGCGCCGCCCCAACGGGCGATGGCCAGCAGTGTCGGGTTCTGTGCCAGCACCGTCGCCAGGCCAAATACACCGGCAGCCACCAGCAAGGCATCACAGGCAACGCAGAGTGCCGCCACCGGCAGGTGATGTTCGCGGCGCAGGCTTTGCGCCAGCACAAACGCATTCTGCGTGCCGATCGCCATGATCAGTCCGAAGGCCACCAACAGGCCGTTCACATAGCTTTGCCACATGGTAGTTACTCCGCGTTCGTCGCCAGGTCGCGCAACACTTGCAGGGCGCGTTCGGCGTCGGCCTGACCGACAAACAAATGGTCGTGGTAATAACCGGCGATCACATTGCAGCTGATCCGGGCCTGGCCCAGCGCCGTGGCGAATGCAGCGGTGAGGCCGACGGCTTCAAGGGCCGAATGCACGTTCAGGGTGATCCACGCGGCGACATAGTCGAAGCTCAAGCCCGCCTGCTCGGCGCGGGAACGTTCGACAATCACGGTCAGGCCTTCCTGCTCGCGAAAGCTGCCGACGATTTCCAGGCCCGCAGGCAACTGGCCGTCGCCCAGGGTGCAGAACACGTACTCGCCGGCGTTGAGTTGCGGGCTCATGCTGCTTAGCAGCGTTGCCAATGAAGTTTCGCCAGCCATATCAGTGGTCCTTTTGAAGAGTTCTTGCTGGCCATTGTCGGGTACGAGCCTGTATAAGAAAAACCAATATTGCTGATCGCTCATTAGGAAAACTGATGTTCGACTATAAATTGCTTTCTGCCTTGGCTGCGGTGGTTGAGCAGGCCGGTTTCGAACGGGCCGCCCAAGTGTTGGGTTTGTCGCAATCGGCGATCTCCCAGCGCATCAAATTGCTCGAGGCACGGGTCGGCCAACCAGTATTGGTGCGGGGTACGCCGCCGTCACCCACCGAGATCGGCCGGCGCCTGCTCAACCACGTGCAACAGGTGCGGCTGCTTGAGCGGGATTTGCAGACGCTGGTGCCGGCGCTGGACGAAGAGGGCCTGCCGGAGCGCCTGCGGATCGCCCTGAATGCCGACAGCCTGGCGACTTGGTGGGCCCAGGCAGTGGGGGATTTTTGCGCAGAGCAACAGCTGTTGATGGATCTGGTGGTAGAGGATCAAACCGTTGGCCTCAAACGCATGCGCGCCGGCGAAGTCGCCGCGTGCCTCTGTGCCAGCGAGCGCCCGGTAGCCGGTGCGCGCAGCGTGTTGCTCGGCGCCATGCGTTACCGGGCCTTGGCCAGTCCGGCGTTCATTGCACGGCACTTTCCTCAAGGCGTACGTGCCGACCAGTTGGCCCGAACCCCGGCGCTGGTGTTCGGCCCGGACGACTTCCTGCAGCATCGCTACCTGGCGTCCCTGGGCGTTGATGGCGGTTTCGAACACCATCTGTGCCCATCGTCTGAAGGCTTTATCCGCCTCACCGAAGCCGGACTGGGTTGGGGCCTGGTGCCGGAATTGCAGGTGCGCGAGCAACTGGAGCGCGGCATTTTGCTGGAGCTTCTGCCAGATAAACCGATCGACGTGCCGCTGTACTGGCATCATTGGCGCAATGGCGGGCAGTTGCTGGGGTTGCTGACCGAGCAATTGGTGCAGGCGTCGAAGCAATGGTTGGTGCCGTTGGACTGACGGGCAGCGTCAAGTCCTCACGCCCTACGCAATATGCAAAACGCAAAACGAAATATTCGGAGCAATACATGAAGATTCTGGTCACCGGCGCAAGCGGCTTCATTGGCGGGCGCTTTGCGCGTTTCGCCCTGGAGCAGGGCCTGGACGTGCGGGTCACCGGTCGCCGGGCCGAAAGTGTCGAGCATCTGGTGCGCCGCGGCGCCGAATTTATCCAGGGGGACTTGAGCGACCCGCTCCTGGCACGCGACTTGTGTTCAGAGGTTGAGGCCGTGGTGCATTGCGCCGGTGCCGTTGGCCTGTGGGGGCGTTATCAGGACTTTCATCTGGGCAACGTCCAGGTCACCGAAAACGTGGTCGAAGCCTGCCTGAAACAGCGGGTGCGGCGCCTGGTGCATCTGTCGTCGCCGTCGATCTATTTCGATGGCCGCGATCACCTGGGGCTGACCGAAGAGCAAGTGCCCAAACGCTTCAAGCACCCCTATGCCGCGACCAAGTACCTGGCGGAGCAAAAAGTCTTCGGTGCCCAGGAGTTTGGCCTTGAAACCGTAGCGCTTCGCCCGCGTTTCGTCACCGGCGCGGGGGACATGAGCATCTTCCCGCGGTTGCTCAACATGCAGCGCAAGGGACGTCTGGCGATCATTGGCAACGGTTTGAACAAGGTCGATTTCACCAGTGTGCAAAACCTCAATGAAGCCTTGCTCAGCAGCTTGCTGGCCAGCGGTTCAGCCTTGGGCAAGGTGTACAACATCAGTAACGGAGCGCCGATCCCGTTGTGGGACGTAGTCAATTACGTCATGCGCAGGATGGAAGTCCCACAAGTGACGCGCTACCGTTCCTACGGCCTGGGTTACAGCGTCGCGGCGCTCAACGAGGGGTTCTGCAAGCTGTGGCCGGGACGACCGGAGCCGACCCTGTCGCGCCTGGGCATGCAGGTCATGAACAAGAATTTCACCCTGGATATCAGCCGCGCCCGGCATTATCTGGACTACGACCCCAAGGTCAGTCTCTGGACCGCGCTCGATGAATTCTGCGCGTGGTGGAAGGCTCAGGACATCCGCTGATACCCGCTGCACTGAACAAGGGCTCGGGTTCAGGGTCAATCGATGCGGCCATGAAGGTTATACTGCGCCGCATCAAGCCATCACCGCGTTTCACAAAGGTTGACTCAATGTCCATGCGTAACGATGCCAACGATGACTTCGACGATGTACCGAGCCTGCGTGCAGACATCCTCGATGACGATGATTTCCCCAAGAACACCCGCACCACCATGCATTCGCGCACGCCGCCCGTGGTCAAGGTCAAGGCGGCGAGCACCGGGCCATTGTGGGCCCTGGTCGGCGCCTTGTTCTTTGCCTTCGCGGGCCTGGCCTGGTGGAGCTTCCAGCAGATTTCGCTGATGGAGCAGCAGTTGGTGGCGACCCAGGAAAGCTTTGCGCGAATCAGTGAAGAAGCGGCGGGGCGCCTGCAGGACATTTCCGGCAAGGTGGTCGCCAGCCAGACTAACGTCACCACCGACAGCGAAGCGCTGAAGCTGCAAATCAAACAGCTGGAAAACCAGTTGCAGGATCAGGGCAAGCAACAACAGGGCGTCGCCGGCCAAGCGTCGGACCTGGACAAGCGCCTGGCGCAGATGACCGCGCAAACCAGCGATCTGGACAAGCGCCTGGCCCAAATGGCGGCCCAGTACACCGAACAACAGAATGCCGATACGCAACTGCAGGCGCAGGTCAAAGCCTTGAGCGCTGAACTGACAACCCTGAAAAACACCCCGGCGGACACCGAAAAATTCGATGCGCAGCTTAAAAGCCTGGGAGCTGACATCACGGCGCTGAAGAAACAGGGGAATCCGAGCGCCGCCATCGACCGTCTGGAGCAGGACATCGTTGTCCTCAAAAGCCAGCAGGACAACCGTCCGGGCGCTTCTCAAAGCGCCAACCTGGCGGAGTTCGATGCGTTCCGCAGCCAGGTCACCCGGACCATCAACTCCCTGCAAGCGCAGATCCAGCACCTGCAACAGCAGTTGCGCACTCGCCAGTAAGCCCTGCTTCATTCCCGGTTCGCCGGGAATGAATCCCTCCCGCACCCACGCCATTGCCGTCTACGCTCTTGAAACATCAAAAAAGAACGAGGGACACGCCATGGGAGTTGTGCACAAGTTGGCCTGGTTATGCGGCATGCTGCTGATGTGCCTGGGCCAGGTTCAAGCGGCCCAAACGCAAAAGGCTGACAGCCAGGCCGCCATCGCCTTGCTGGAAAAGGCCTTGGCCTACTACCACGACAATGGCGACAAGGCCTTTGCCGCGTTCAGCCGCCAGGGCGAGTTCGTCGATCAGGACCGGTATGTCTTCGTTGTCGATACCAAGGGTGTGATGCTCGCCAGCGGCGGGCCTTCGGCGGCGCTGATTGGCCGGGATGTGTCGGATGTGCTGGGGCCGGATCTGCAGAAGGCCTTCAAGGATGCGCTGAAAACGCCCGAGGGCAATGGCATCCAGCAAGCGGAGTACCGGTGGCAGAACTGGTCCGACGGCAAGGTCGAGCGCAAGCATGTCTACTATCAGCGCGTCGGCCAGCGCATTCTCGCGGTCGGCTACTACCTGCCCCGGGCCTCGGCGGAACAGGCCATGGCCTTGCTGAACAAGGCGGCAACCGACCTGGCCAAGGACGAGAAGGGCACCCTGGCAGCGATCAACTCCCTCAAGGGCGGCTATCTGCAGGATGACCTGTATGTCTTTGTCGTCGACCTCGATACCGGGCGCTACGTGGCCCATGGCACCAACCTGCGATTGATCAACACTGATTTCAGCCTGATCAAGGATCCGGATGGCAAACCGGTGGGTGAGCCGATGCTGGCGCTCATCGCGAAACAGGATTACGGCGAGTATGAGTACCGCTGGAAAAACCCGGTGACCGGGAAGGTCGAGAACAAGCATGCCTACCTGAAGAAGGTCGGGCATTTCCTGGTGGCGGTGGGTTACTACAGCCCTTGAGATCGCAGACCTGCAGGAACCCGGCTTGCCGGCGAAAAACGATAACGCGGTATTGAAGACACACCGCAGCGTCTGGTTCGCCGGCAAGCCGGGCTCCTACAGGACTTTATCTTCGCGCCCGCGCAACAACATGTTCGGCATGGCAATCGCCGCCGCCAAACCCAGAAGCGATACAGCCGCGCTCATCATCAGCAAATGCCGGAAAGTCAGCAGCAATTCAGCGCGCAAGGCGTTTTGAGCATCTCCCGGCGCGGCATTCAGGCCGTCCAGCAAGACATTGCCCGAGTGACCCTCGCCCAGCAGTGAAGCGCCGGCCAAGTGGGTGAAGCTCGAATCCTGCAACAACGCCAGCAACAGCGCCGACATCAATGCAACGCCCACCGCACCACCCAATGAGCGGAACAGGTTGGTGGTGCTGGTGGCCACGCCGATGTCGCGCTGTTGCACCGAGTTCTGCGTGCCGACCAGAGAGGTTGGAAACTGCATCCCCGAGGCGATCCCACAGAGCAGCATGAACAGGCTGCTGAGCAAAAAGGCTTGGGGCGGGCTGAACGCCATGCCGAGAATCGCCAGTGGCATCAGCAGAGCGCCGCCCAGGATCATCGGCTTATAGCGCCCGGTGATGGAGGTACGGCGGCCGGCAAAATACGCACCGATCGGCAAGCCAATGGCCAGCGGCAACAGGTGCAGGGCGGCGGCGTCTGCGCCGGCACCGGTGACACTCTGGAAACGCAGCGGCATCAGCACGATCAACGAGATGGCCTGGAAGCTGGTGAAGAAGATCGTGCACCAGCACAGGATCGCATTACGGTTGGCAAACAGGTGCATCGGCAGCAAGGGCTCCGCCGCTCGTCGTTCATGCAGCACGAACAGGCCCAGCACAGCTGCCGCACACGCCAGCAAACCCAGGACTTCGGCACTGCGCCAGGAATGGCCCTGGCCGAACTGGGTGATGCCCAGCAGCAAGGCCGTCAGCCCGATGATCATCAACAGCGTGCCGAGGTAATCGATCACCGGCTTGCGTTGTGGAATCGGCAAGCCCACCAGGGTGCGATTGGCCACCAGCCACGCCCCCAGGCCCAGCGGCAGATTGATCAGGAAGACCCAGTGCCAGGACAGATATTCGGTCATGTACCCGCCCAGCACCGGACCGGCCACGCTGGCGACCGCATACATGCTGCTGAAGTAGCCCTGATAGCGGCCGCGCTCGCGGGGCGGCACGATGTCGCCGATGATCGCCTGGCTGACCGAGATCATGCCACCGGCACCGATCCCCTGGAGAATGCGCGCCAGCACCAGCTGTTCCATGCTCTGGGCCATGCCGCAGAACAACGACGCGAGGGTGAACAGGCCCATGCCGAACAGCATCAGTTTGCGCCGGCCGTACAGGTCACCCAGTTTGCCGTAGATCGGCACCGCCACCGTCATTGCCACCATGTAGCCGGAAATCACCCAGGCCAGCAGGCTGACGTCCTTGAACTGCGCGGAAATGGCCGGCATCGACACGGCAACGATGGTCTGGTCCAGTGCGCCGAGAAAAATGGCCAGCATCAGCGCGATCAGCACGCTGCGGATGGCCGGTTTGGGCAATTCAGGCTGGTGGAGAGTGGTCACGGGGAAACCTGCGGCAGTGATAGACCCGCCAGAGGCAAGGCGAGCGGGATGCTCGCCAGTTTAAGTCGGTAGCAAGCTATTCGATAGCCTCATAGGGAAGACCGACGTAATTTTCCGCAATGGTCTTGCGGCCCGCTTCGGAGTCGACGAAGTAATCCAGCTCCGATTGGGCAATGCGCTGGCTGAAGGCGTCGTGATCATCGAAACGGTGCAGCATCGAGGTCATCCACCAGGAAAACCGCTCGGCTTTCCACACCCGACGCAGACAGACCTCGGAGTACTTCTCGAGCAGATCGAGACGGCCTTCGCGGTAAACCTTGAGCAGGATATTGAACAGAGTGCTGACATCGCTGGCCGCCAGGTTCAGGCCCTTGGCGCCGGTGGGCGGGACAATGTGCGCCGCGTCGCCGACCAGGAACATGCGCCCATACTGCATCGGTTCGACCACGAAACTGCGCAATGGCGCGATGCTCTTTTCGATGGATGGACCGGTCACCAGATTGTCCGCCAAGGCTGAGGGCAGGCGGCTCTTGAGTTCATCCCAGAAGCGTTGGTCGGACCAGGCCTCGACCTTTTCGTCCGCTGGCACCTGCAGGTAATAGCGGGTGCGCGTGGCCGAACGCATGCTGCACAAGGCAAAGCCCCGCGCATGGCGGGCGTACACCAATTCTTCGTGCACCGGCGGAGTATCGGCGAGAATCCCCAGCCAGCCGAACGGGTAGACCCGTTCGAAGACCTTCAGGCATTCGGCGGGAATCGACTGCCGCGCTACGCCATGGAACCCGTCGCAACCGGCAATATAGTCACAATCGAGTCGCCAGCTTTCGCCGTCCTTGTCGAACGTCACGAACGCTTCATCGGTTTTCATGCCGTGGGGAACGACATTGGCTGCCTGGTAAATCGTCTGCGCGCCGGCGACCTGACGAGCGGCCATCAGGTCACGGGTGACTTCGGTCTGACCGTAGATCATCACCGTTTTGCCACCGGTCAGCGCCTGCAGATCGATATGCACCTGGCGGCCGTCCAGCGCCAGTTCGAAGCCACCGTGGACCAGCCCTTCGGCGTCCATGCGCTGACTCACACCGGCCTGGCGCAACAGCTCTACCATGCCTTGTTCAAGTACGCCGGCACGGATTCGCCCGAGCACGTAATCCGGGGCCTGTCGTTCGACAATGACCGTGTCGATGCCGGCGTTGTGCAGCAACTGGCCGAGCAGCAAACCGGACGGACCGGCACCGATAATGGCAACTTGGGTTTTCAGTGTTTTCATTGTTTTTATGACTCGCAAGCTACACGCGACGGGGGTCGGTGAATGATTTTTATGGATCGAGTGCTTGCATTTTTCACTTGCGGGTCTGTCAATTGAAGGTGAAAACTGAGCGGATAGCTGTACATTCTGCCAATCGGTGCGATTATCGCCCGCCGTCCATTCCGAAACCTGGATTGAAGTGATGAACAAGCCTGACCTGCCTTCGATTCCGGTGTTCAAGCTCTACGGGGAAAGCCTGGATTGGCCGACTCCGGACTTGCTGCACTGTGAAACCATTTCCAAACGCAGTCGCGAACATCAATGGGAAATCAAACCCCACCGTCACGCCGATTTATGTCAGTTGCTCTTCGTATTCAAAGGTCAGGCAGAGCTTGAAATCGAAGGCAAACGTACGCAACTGACTGAGCCGGCGATCCAGATCCTGCCGCCGCTGTCGGTGCATGGCTTCCGCTTCAGCGAAGATGTCGAGGGGTTCGTGGTCACCCTCGCGGCGCCCCTGATCGCGCACCTTCAGGGGCAACTGGGGCATTCGGTGAATGCCCTGGCCCAGGCCGAGAGCTACCCCGCAGGCCAGGACGCCGAGTACCTGAACAGTCTGTTTTGCGCGTTGCAGAACGAGTACACCAGCCATCAACCGGCGCGGGAAATGCTCATGCATTCGCTGGTCAGCGTGATCATGGTCTGGGTCAGCCGCCAGGTGATCCAGCGCCGGTCGGCCAGTCAACGGCCGCAGCGGGCGCGGGAATACCTCAATGGCTACATCCAGCTGGTGGAAGAGACCTATCGCCAGCACGTCAAGGTCGAGGACCTGGCCCATCGCCTGGGGATTTCGGTCTCTCACCTGAACGGCACCTGCCGAGAGCTGGCGGGACAACCGGCGTTGCAGATCATGCACGAGCGGCAGTTGCTGGAGGCCAAGCGACTGCTGACCTACACCAGCATGACCATCTATGAAATGTCCGACGTGTTGGGGTTCTCTGATCCGACCAACTTCACGCGCCTGTTCCGACGCCGAGTGGGAATCTCGCCGAAGGCGTTCCGCGACCGCCTGAAGGCCGATCAGGACAACGACGCCTGACCCACCGGCTTAGCGCAGGGCGTTAAGGGTCGCGTTGTGGGGAATGCAGCGCTCGAAATTGCAGCTGGCATACTCCCGGGGCAGATTGCGCAGCTGCTCGACGCGCCACGCGGCAGCACCGTATAGCCCGAGCGTGACCGCGCAGGTGATGAAGATGGCGAGGTACCTTCTTGTCTTGATGTTCATGGCGTAGACCTCTGAACGGATACCCTTGGGTATTACCTTGAGCATAGGTCAGGGGTGGTGAGTTGCCAGGGTTACGGGCGTCGCATTTGACCTGGTATTCAGAACACTGATGACCCCCTTGTGGGAGCGGGCTTGCTCGCGAAAGCGGTAGTTCACGCGCAAAATTTGCGTCGGATGTACCGACCTCTACGCGAGCAAGCCCGCTCCCACATTTTTGATCCGATTACAGGCCAACATCCCACTCCGGTTCTTCCGGAAACCTCGCCACCAGAAAATCCAGCAAGCTGCGCAGCGCCGCCGGCATGTGCTTGCGTGAGGCATACACCGCGTACACGTTCATCTGCCGCGGTTCGGCCTGGGGCAGCAGGCGGACCAGTTCGCCGCTGTGGATGTGCACACCGGCCTGGTAAGTGGGGAGCATCGCCACACCGGCGCCGGCCAGGGTGGCGCGCAGCAGCGTGCTGGCTTCGTTGGCGCTGATGTTGCCTTGCACGGGCACCGACACTTGCTCGCCCTTCAATTCAAAGTGCCACAGGCTTTTGCCGAAGTAGGAGTGGGTCAGGCAATTGTGTGCGCTCAGGTCCTCGATCCGCTGGGGTGCCGGGTGTTCGCGCAGGTAGGCAGGGGCGGCGCAGATCACCGAGCGACACACCGTCAAGCGACGGGCAATCAGGTTGGGGTCCAGGTCATTGCTGGTACGAATCGCCAGGTCGATGCGCTCATCCACCAGGTTCACCGTGCGATCGAGCATCTGCAGGTCGATGCTGACACCGGGATAGCGCTTGACGTAGGCCGCCATGGCATCGGCCAGTTGCGCCTGGCCGAACGAGGTGCTGACGCTGATGCGCAGCAGGCCACGGGGTGCATCATCCGGCACGCTGACGGCGGCCTGCATGTCCGTGGACAAGTCGAGCATCTGCCGGCAGCGCGGCAGTATTTCGCTGCCAGCGGCGGTCAGGCTCAATTTGCGCGTGGTGCGGTGCATCAGGCGTGCGCCGACCCAGTCTTCCAGTTCCGCCAGGTAACGCGAAACCACCGGCCTTGAAAGCTCCAGATGATCGGCGGCGGCCGATTGGCTGCCCAGATCGACCACCGTGACGAACACCCGCATTGCTTGTAGACGATCCATGATTTGCCCGATTTCAGAAACAAACTATGTTCAAGCATCGCATTTTTTGTACTGATCCAGGCAACTAAGCTCTGTTCCCAGTTATCGGCCAACCCAGGCCTTCAAACAACGGAGCAACAGATGACCGGTTTAACTACCTTCAAGCGCGTTTTGCTGGCGGCAACCGCCTTCGGTTTCGCCGCACACGCCGCGGCGACGACATTGACCCTGGACGTGTACAACCCCGGCGAAAAAGCGATATTCCCGGTGACGTCGGTGCTGGTCAGCGGCGAGAAAGAGGCGATTCTGGTGGACGCCCAGTTCGGCAAATCCCAGGCCGAACAGGTGGTGGCAAAAATCCGCGCCAGCGGCAAGCAACTGACCACCATCTACATCAGCCACGGCGACCCGGACTACTACTTCGGCCTCGATACCCTCACCGCTGCATTCCCCAAGGCCAAGGTGCTCGCATCACAGCCGACCGTGGATCACATCAAGCAGACCGTCGACGGCAAACTGGCGTTCTGGGGCCCGAAAATGGGCGCCGATGTGCCGGCCAGAACCCTCGTGCCGGACGTGCTCAAGGGCGACAGCCTGATGCTCGAAGGGCAGAAGCTGCAGGTGGTCGGCCTTGAGGGCAAGCAACCGGATCGCAGTTTCGTGTGGATTCCATCGATCAAGGCCGTGGTCGGTGGCGTGGTCGTGGCAGACAACATCCACGTGTGGATGGCCGACACCCAAACCCCGCAGTCTCACGCCGACTGGCTGGCGACATTGCACTCGATCGAAACCCTGAAGCCGACCACCATCGTGCCGGGTCACTACCTTGGCGACAGCGCCCGTTCCCTGGCCGCCGTGCAATTCACCGCCGATTACATCAAGGCCTTTGACGAGGAAACCGCCAAGGCCAAGGATTCGGCGGTCCTGATCGCGGCGATGAAAAAGCGCTACCCGGCACTGGGTGAAGAGAGCTCACTGCAGTTGAGCGCGAAGGTCGCCAAGGGCGAGATGAAGTGGTAACCCACGGTATCAAATGAAGGCGCGGGGGCGTTTCAACGCGCCTGCGCCTGTTCCACCAACCACCCCATCAATTCACGCAACTTCGCCGAAGGCCCGGGTTTTTCCGGGAAAACCAGGTAATACGCCAGTCCGGTTTTCACCTTCAATTCGAACGGCATGACCAATCGGCCGGCATTCAAGTCGTCGCCGATCAGCGACCAGTCACCGATCGCCACGCCGGTCCCCTGGGACGCCATCGACATGGCCAGGTCCAGGGTCTCGAAATGCTGGCCCTTGCCGACATTGCTCAATTGCACATCAGCGGCTTTCAACCAGGCCTTCCAGTCCCGTTCATCGCGAGTCGGGTGCAGCAGCAGGTGTTGTTGCAGGTCGGTCGGTGTCTGCAGGGCCATGGGGCCTTCGAGCATGGGCCGGGAACACACCGGCGTCAGTTGCTCATCGAAGAGTTTTTGCGCCACCAGCGAATGGTCTGGCGACGCACCGTACATCACCGCCGCATCGAATTGTTCGAGGTGAAAATCCACCCCATGCTTGACCGTGGTGGTCAGTTCGACCGGCACGTCAGGGCGTTCTTTTTGCCACTGCAACAACCGAGGCAACAGCCAGCGCATGACGCAGGTCGGGGCCTTGAGTTGCAGGGTTTCGCGCTTCTCGCCGATCTGCTCAACGGCTTCGTCGATCAGGCCGAAAATCTGCTGGACCCGGGGCAGCCACTCGCGTCCCTCGGCGGTCAGGTCCAGGCCTCGGGCCTGGCGAATGAACAGTTCATAACCCAGGTGATCTTCCAGCCCGGCGATCTGCCGGCTCACGGCGCCCTGGGTGATGTGCAGTTGCTCGGCGGCCCGGGTGAAGTTGCAGCACTGCGCGGTAATCAGAAAAGTGTGCAGCGCCGGCAGGGGAGGCAATCGTTTCATTGGGATCCAAGGTATGACGTGAGGACATGGCTAGTATGACTTTTTATCCATTGTTGCGGCTACGTGTCGCCCGTTCCAATGAGGCCATCCCTGGACCTGCGAATCCATCATAAACACTGCGCAGGCCCGGCGTCTCAAACGAACAAGAAGGGCAATCACATGGCGACGTGCGGCGAAGTATTGGTCAAGTTACTCGAAGGTTACGGGGTCGAGCAGGTGTTCGGCATTCCCGGGGTGCATACCGTGGAGCTGTATCGCGGGTTGGCCCGTTCGAGCATCAACCACGTCACCCCTCGTCACGAACAGGGCGCCGGATTCATGGCCGACGGCTATGCCCGCACCAGCGGCAAGCCAGGTGTGTGCTTCATCATCACCGGCCCCGGCATGACCAACATCACCACGGCGATGGGCCAGGCCTATGCCGATTCGATCCCGATGCTGGTGATCTCCAGCGTACAGACCCGCAACCAACTGGGCGGCGGTCGCGGCAAGCTCCACGAGTTGCCGAACCAGAGCGCACTGGTCGGCGGCGTGGCGGCGTTCTCCCATACCCTGATGTCGGCGTCCGAGTTGCCGGGTGTCTTGGCCCGCGCCTTCGCGCTGTTCCAGGCGGGTCGTCCGCGTCCGGTGCACATCGAGATTCCGCTGGACGTCCTGGTTGAAGACGCCGACGACCTGCTGGGCAGCCTGCCGGTGCACATCGACCGCGCTGGCGCTTCGCCGTCCGCCGTTTCGCGCATGACCGAACTGCTGGCGGGCGCCAAGCGGCCATTGATCCTCGCCGGTGGCGGCGCCATCGATGCAGCCGCCGAGCTGACCGAGCTGGCTGAATTGCTGGACGCGCCCGTTGCGCTGACCATCAACGCCAAGGGCATGCTGCACGCCGCTCACCCGCTGCTGATCGGTTCGACCCAGAGCCTGGTCGCCACTCGCGCACTGGTCGCCGAGGCCGATGTGGTCCTGGCCATCGGTACCGAACTGGCCGAGACCGACTACGATGTCACCTTCGCCGGTGGCTTCGAGATTCCCGGCAAACTGCTGCGCATCGACATCGACCCGGACCAGACCGTACGCAATTACCCGCCACACGTGGCCCTGGTGGCCGATTCGCGCAACGCCGCCCAGGCCTTGCTCAGCGCACTGTCGCACAAGCCACTGGCCGAGCGCCGCAACGATTGGGGCCAGGTGCGCGCGGCCCGCTTGCGTGAAGCGCTGGCCGCCAACTGGGATGCGCCGACCCTGGCCCAGACCCGTTTCCTGGAAACCGTCCTGCACGAACTGCCGAACGCGGTATTCGTCGGCGATTCGACCCAACCGGTGTACACCGGCAACCTGACATTCAACCCTGAGCGCCCGCGTCGCTGGTTCAACTCGTCCACCGGATACGGCACCCTCGGTTACGCCTTGCCAGCGGCGATTGGCGCCTGGTTGGGCGGCACTGTCGAAGGCGGCGCACGTCCTCCGGTAGTGTGCCTGATCGGCGACGGTGGCCTGCAATTCACCCTGCCGGAACTGGCCAGCGCCGTTGAAGCGCGCACGCCGGTGATCGTGCTGCTGTGGAATAACCAGGGCTACGAAGAGATCAAGAAGTACATGGTCAACCGCGCCATCGAGCCGGTCGGCGTGGACATCTATACCCCGGACTTCATCGGTGTCGCCAAGGCTTTGGGCTGCGCGGCCGAGGCGGTCAATGGTGTCGAGCAACTGCGCACGGCATTGCGTGTCGCCACCGATCGCCAGGGCCCGACCCTGATTGAAATCGATCAGGCCGAGTGGACCAAGGCGGTGTCGAAATGAGTTTTCCAATCACCCTGGACGGCTTGTACATCAACGGTCAATGGTCGGCGGGCGACGAACATTTGCGGGTGATCAACCCGGCCACTGAAGCGCTTTTGACCACGGTCAACGGCGGCGACGAACGCGCCGTCGACCTGGCCGTGGGCGCGGCAACCAAGGCCTTCGCCGCCTGGTCGCACACCAGCGGTGCCGAGCGCGGTGCAATCCTGCGCGCAATTGCGACAGGCGTGCAGGCCGGTCGCGAAAAACTCATGCACCTGCAGTCGAGCAACAACGGCAAGCCATTGTTCGAGGCGGCCATCGACGTCGATGACGTGATCGCCACGTTCGAGTATTACGCAGGCCTGGCCGAGGGGCTGGATGCGAAACAGGACAGCCCGGTCGAACTGCCGACTGGCGACTTCAGTGCGCGCCTGCGCCGTGAACCTTGCGGTGTGGTCGGCCTGATCGTGCCGTGGAACTTCCCGATGGTCACCACCGCGTGGAAGCTCGCCCCGGCCCTGGCCGCCGGTTGCTGCGTGGTGCTCAAGCCGTCGGAAGTGACGCCGCTGCCGGAGCTGGAACTGGCGACGATCATTGCCCAGGCCGGCTTGCCGGCTGGTGTGTTCAACCTGGTGTGCGGCACGGGCCTGTCCGTTGGCGCACCGCTGACAGCGGACCCGCGTATCGCCAAGGTGTCGTTCACCGGCAGCAACGCAGTCGGCGTGCAGGTGATGCAGCGTGCAGCGGAAACCGTCAAGGGCGTGAGCCTGGAACTGGGCGGCAAATCTTCCTTGCTGGTGCTGGCCGATGCCGATCTCGACCTGGCGGTGGAGGTGGCCTGCGGTGGTGGTTTCTTCAACGCCGGGCAAATGTGCTCCGCCACCAGCCGCGTGCTGGTCGCCGATGAACTGGCCGATGAATTCCTCACCCGTGTGAAAGCCCGCGCTGAAGCCATCCGCGTGGCCGACCCGTTCGACCCGAACGTGGAAATGGGCGCGCTGGTCAATCAGGCGCAATACCAGCGCGTGCTCGGCCACATCGATCGCGGCTTGAGCGCTGGCGCCAGGCTGGTGTGCGGTGGCAATCGTCCGGCCGACCTGCCGCGCGGGTATTTTTTGCAGCCGACGGTTTTCACCGACGTGCCCCTGGACAGTGCGCTGTGGTGTGAAGAGATTTTCGGCCCGGTGATCTGCGTGCGCCGTTTCGCCTCCGAGGCCGAAGCGATTGCCCTGGCCAACGACAGCCAGTTCGGCCTGGTCGCCAGCGTGGTTACGCGCAATGCCGAGACTGCGGACCGCGTCGCCAACGCCTTACAGGCGGGGCTTGTGTGGATCAACGCGCCGCAGGTGATCTTCCCGCAGACCGCTTGGGGTGGCTACAAGCAGAGCAGCATCGGCCGCGAATTGGGGCCGTGGGGCTTGCAGGCTTTCCAGGAAATCAAGCACGTGATTCGTGCCGTCTGACGGCACGAAAACGGTCGGCGCGTGCCATGTGATGAGGCATGCGCCGGCGTCATGGCTTCAATGAGTTTTTATCGATAGTCAGCTGTTTTACACGACCTCAGGATGACCTCGCTGGCTCAGTAAAACCCCCGAAAATACGAGGGGTAACGCTGGTCCAGCCGCGCGGAAGCAACAGTTTCGACCTGCCTTATACCTACAAAAACAAAGGGAGTCCGTAATGGGCGAGCATGATCTGAACAGACGTCAATTCATCAAGACCGTGGGCGTAGCCTCGGTTGCCGCGGCAGCCATGAGCCTTCCGTTCGTCAAGGCCAATGCCAGCGACACCCGCTTTCAAGGCAAGACCCTGCGCCTGCTGACCTGGTCCGACGACACCGGTCTGGCTGCGCTGCGCAACATCGCCGCGACGTTTGAAGACAAGTACGGCTGCAAGGTCATCGCCGACCGCACCGGCAGTACCTCGGAAATGGTCGCCAAACTCAAGGCTGGCGGTGATCGTCCGCAGTACGACATCATCACCCTGGCCGGCGTCGGCGCCGAAGGCCTGGCCGCCGCCAACCTGCTGGAAAAACCCGACCTCAACCGCATTCCCAACCTGGTCGACGTACCTGAGAAATACCGCACCGGCGCCAATGGCCACGGTATCGGCTACTTGCTCTGGTGCAACAGCCTGGTCTACAGCACCCGTACGATCAAGGAAGCGCCGAACAGCTACGCCGCCCTGTGGGATGCCGACCTGTCGCCGAACATCTTCCTGCCGCCGCCGAACTGGACCGAGGCCATGGACCTGATCATCATTGCCGCCAAACTGGCCGGTGGTGACGAGCACAATATCGAGCCGGGCTTCAAGAAACTCGCCGAGCTCAAGGACCGTGTGGTGACCCTGGGCGAAAACCCGAACCAGATCGCCGAACTGTTCCGCACCGGTTCCCTGGACATGGGCGGCCTGTACGCCCCGGCGTTTTTCCCGAAACAGATCCGCGATCCGAACTACGGCCTGGGCGCCACCTTCGGCATGAAGGAAGGTTTCTACACCGACCTGATGCTTTCGGTGATGCCGAAGAATCGTCCGGGCGATACCGACCTGACCTACGCGTTCATCAACCACTCTCTGGACCCGTTGGTGCAGGGCAAGATGGCGGAAGACATCTACAACGGCCCGGTCAACGCCAAGGCGATCATCTCCGCCGAAGCGCGCAAGAGCCCGTACATCCTCACGCCGGAGCAGATTGCCGAGAAGGCGATCATGCACGACAACGCCTTCCTGGCCACCGTGCATGACCAATGGATTCGTCGTTACACGGAAATCTTTTCTTCCTGATCGAGTGACCTACACAGGATCTTCAAACACTGAAGATCCCCTGTGGGAGCGAGCCTGCTCGCGAATGCGTCAGCACATTCAATATTGATGTGACTGACACACCGCTTTCGCGAGCAGGCTCGCTCCCACAAGGGGGCCGATGTGTCTGGAAGTCTTGTGTCTGTCAGCTGCTTTCCATTGACGAGACCTTTGCTATGGAACACCAACCTTTGACCCATTCGGTCAGCGCCGCTGAGTCGCGCCCACGCCTCGGTGTTTCGCCGACCGCCCGCGCCTGGTTTTTCCTCACGCCGTCGATGCTGTTCCTGGGCGTGCTGATTGCCGCCAGCCTGCTGGTGCTGCGCATGAGCGTGGGCACCAAGGGCGCGGAATGGTCCGGCTTCAGCCTGGCCAGTTACGCCCAGTTGCTTGAACCCTATTACCTCAAGTCGCTGATGCTGACCCTGCGCCTGGCGCTGATCAGCGCGGTGATCGCAGTGATCCTGGCGATCCCGGTGGCCTACACCATGTCGCGCCTGACCTCGCCGTTCGTGCGACGGATCTTCCTGGCGGCGGTGTTGCTGCCATTGCTGGTCAACCTGCTGCTGCAAAGCTACGGCTGGCTGGTGATCCTCGGCCCCGGTGGCATGCTCAACCAGGCGCTGATGGGCCTGGGCCTGATCAAGCGCCCGATCATGCTGCTCTACAACCAGAACGGCGTGTTGATGGGCCTGGTGCAAACCGCTTTCCCATTGGCCGTGTTGCCGATTGCCAGCGCCATGCGCGGCGTCGCCCGCAGTTACGAAGAAGCGGCCGCCACCCTCGGCGCCAGTCGCTTCCAGGTGTTCCGCCAGGTGGTGTTGCCGATGAGCATGCCGGGGATCATCACCGGCGCGACCCTGGTGTTCGCCTACAACGCCAGCAGCTTCGTGGTGCCCTTGCTGCTCGGTGGCCGGCGCGTGCCGATGCTGGCGGTGATGGTGCATGACCAGATCGCCCCGCTGATGAACTGGCCCGCCGCGTCCGCTGCCGGCGTGGTGCTGATCGTCACCACGCTCGCGATCATGACCTTGTCCGAATACATCACTGGCCGTCGTCGGCGCATGCTGGAGGCTTCCCAATGAGCACCCTGACCAAGAAGCGTTATGGACTGTTGCCCGGCGAGACCGGCAAGTTTGCCGGCATCCTTTCGGGCTTCATCCTGCTGCTGGCGGTACTGCCGATCCTGACCATGATCGTCATGTCGTTCAGCGGCGCATCGAACCTCGACTTCCCGCCGAGCAGCTACAGCCTGCAATGGTACAAGGCCGCCTGGCACACCTTTGTGTCACCTGATTCCAGTGACGTGCTGAGTCTCGGCCAAGCCATGACCACCAGCTTGCTGGTGTCATGCCTGACCATGATCTTCGCTACGATCATCGCGGTGCCGGCAGCCTACGCGCTGACCCGTTGCGAGTTCCGCGGCAAGGCCGTGGCGCTGCAACTGATGTCGTTGCCGCTGGTGTTCCCGATGGTGGTGTTGGGCCTGGCGCTGCTGCTGGTGTTCGACAGCCTGCCGTTCCATATGACCACCTCGCGCCTGGTGATTGCCCACGTGATCCTGGCCTTGCCGTTCGTGGTGAAGAACTGCACGGCGGCCATGCTCTCGATCGGCAGCGAAGTCGAGGAAGCTGCGCAAATGCTTGGCGCTTCGCCGCTGCGGGCGATTGTCGACGTGGTCGTGCCGTTGATGAAGTCGGGGATCCTGGCGGGCATGCTGCTGGCGTTCATCGTTTCGTTCAACGAATTCACCGTGACCTATTTCCTCTACACCATCGACGTCATGACCGTGCCGATCTGGATGTACAGCCGCACCGTGTCTTCGCTCGACCCAACCGTATTTTCGTTTGCCGTGCTGATCGTGCTGATCGACTTCGTCCTGATCTGGGCGCTGGAGAAGCTGGTCGGTGAAGGTGGCGTTTCGTTCTGATTTCTTGAGGTGATTCACATGACTGGTCTGATTCTGGAAAACGTCGAGAAACATTACGGCTCGGCCTGCGCGGTAAAGGATGTAAACCTGCATTTGCCCGAAGGCAAACTGGTGTGTTTCCTCGGCCCCTCGGGTTGCGGCAAAACCACTTTGCTACGGATGATCGCCGGGCTGGAAACCCTGAGCGGTGGCGAAATTCGCCTGGACGGCGAAGACATCGGTCACACCCCGGCGCACCTGCGAAATTTCGGCATGGTGTTCCAGTCGCTGGCGCTGTTCCCGCACATGACCGTGGGCGAAAACATTGCTTATCCTCTGAAACTGCGCGGGGTCAGCAAGGCGGATCGGCAGGCGCGGGTGGTGGAGTTGCTGGAATTGATCCAGCTGCAACCCATGATCGATCGGCCGGTGGCGAAACTGTCCGGCGGCCAGCGTCAGCGCGTGGCGATTGCCCGGGCGATTGCCTCGCACCCCAAAATCCTCTTGCTCGACGAACCGCTGTCGGCGCTGGATGCCAAGTTGCGCGAGTCGATGCAGGTGGAGATCCGTCAGCTGCAACAGCGCCTGAACATCACCACCATCATGGTGACCCACGACCAGCGTGAGGCCATGACCATGGCCGATATCGTCGTCGTATTGGGCGAACACAAGGTGCAGCAGGTGGGTACCCCGATCGAGATCTACCGGCACCCGGCCAACGAGTTCGTCGCCGACTTCATTGGCTCGGGCAATATCTTCCCGGCCACGGCGCTGGGCAACGGCAAGATCAGCCTGCCGGGCGGCGATGCACTGCAAGTGCCGATCTGCAGCAGCATCGTGGTGGGGGAGAAAGTGAAGATGCTGATTCGCCCGGAAGACCTGCAACTGTCGGCACCGCAGGCCACGGCGGGTAACCGCTTGCTGGGCAAGGTGACGTTCGTGCGCGATATCGGCGCGACCATCGAGACCACGGTGGAGTGTTCCGGGGTGTCGTTTACGGCGCTGAGTACGCCGTGCCAGGGCTTTGGCTTGAGCGTTGGGCATCCGGTGTCGGTGACATTGCCAGCTGAGGCTTGCCGGGTACTCGGCGCCTGACAGGCCCCCTTCGCTGGCAAGCCAGCTCCTACAGGTTACAGCGATCCCTTGTAGGAGCTGGCTTGCCAGCGAAGGCGCCGGATCAAACCGTCAACCGCAACCGCGCCAGATCCCTTAACGGCGGAGCCCCGAACAATCGGCTGTACTCCCGGCTGAATTGCGAGGGGCTTTCATACCCCACTCGATAACCCGCCGCCGAAGCTTCCAGCCCTTCGGCCAGCATCAATCGCCGTGCTTCCTGCAGGCGCAATTGCTTCTGATACTGCAACGGACTCATCGCTGTCATCGCCTTGAAGCGGTGATGCAAGGTCGACACGCTCAGGTTCACTTCCTTTGCCAGCTCATCGATGCGCAACGGCTGCTCATAGTTGCCGTTGAGCCACTTGATCGCCTGACTGATGCGATGACTCTGACTGTTGGCAATGGCGATTTCATACAGCCTGTGCCCCTGCTTGCTGCGTAACAGGCGGTAGAGAATTTCCCGGTGAATCAGCGGCGCGAGCATGGCGATGTCTTTCGGAGTGTCGAGCAACCGTGCCAGGCGCAGCACGGCGTCGAGCATGGCGCTGTCGAGCTGCTCGACATACAACCCGCGCCCGGTTGGCCGGGTCGGTACGCCGAGAGGGCCGGCGTCGGCGATCAGCGCGGTGATTTCCGTCGGGTCGATGTCCAGCCGCAACGCCAGGATCGGCTCCTCGGCCGAGACATCGACCACGCGCCCGCTCAGCGGCATCGAGACCGAGACCACCAGATAGTTCAGCGGGTCGTAATTGAAGTACTCGTTAGCCAGCTGAACTTCCTTGCGCCCCTGGGCCATGATGCACAGCGCCGGTTGCGCGAGCACCGGGGCGAACTCGTGGGACTGGCTGTGGCGCGACATGAACAGTGAGCCGATGGCAGTGGCATAACTGCCATCTTCGGCGGTGTTGCGACGGATGATCGCCGCCAGTTCCGCGCGTTGCTTTTCCATGTCGGTGTCAAGCGGGGCTTGGAATTGATCGAACGACGACATGCAAGGCATCCTCGGCAAGGCATGGGTGATGGGCAGAGCATAAGTTTGTGCAAGCAATAGCGGTAGACACATCCTGCCTGATGCTTGCCTGATTCTGCACGGGATTGTTTGCGGATCCGGACAAGGCAGGACGCAGACGGGAAAACTTGCTTGAAACACGTATGGCACGAGCCTGCCTGGGTTTCACACATTGTTACAGGTCGCCCATGCACGTTCGCAGGATTGTGCAACGCGCCAGCAGGAATCGACTAACGACACAGGCGCCGTGGCCTTTAACCTTTGATCCTGTCGCAGCCCGTCCCCTGGCTGCCACGCGACTCCCCGGGAGGGTTGAACATGTCCAAGCAGATCCCCGTCAGTCATATGGCCTTTGTCCGAGCGCGCGCCGGGCGTTCCCAAGAGCTGGGTGTGCGCCTGAGTGCGCTGATCGAGCCGTCCCGCGCCGCACCCGGTTGCCTGAATTTTGCCTTGCAGCATTCACAATGCGACCCGCAGTTGTGGCTGGTGTCCGGTTTCTGGGCCAACCAGCAAGCCATGACCGCGTATTTCAGCACGCCGGCGATGGAGGTTTTTGCCGAATTGGTCCAGGAACTGGTGGTCGATAGCCTGGATTTTCACACCTTCAAGGATGTGTCGGCGGCGCAGGCCTTGCGTCAGTCCGGGGCAGATATACACAAACTGGCCGGTTGAGGGTTTAATGACGGCATTCTCAACCAGCCAGGATTCGCGACATGGCACGTAAAGCCTTTGAAACCTTCGAAGCCGTATCGGCTGTAGTCCCCCGTGAGGGCGGGTATTACGCGGCAATCGCCACCAAAGCCATCGGTGGCTCCGGTGCGCCTCGCTTCAACAAATTGCTGGAAGAACAGACTTTCAAGACCGCCAAAGATGCGGACGAAGCCGCAGCCCTGCAGTTGACCCACCTCAAGGGGGTCAGTGAGGACGGCGGGCTGATCTGGTAATTACTTCACCGCCCCCGGGCGGTACATCTTGAACAACGCCTCGGGCCCCAACTGGAAATAATCCGCCGGACCGCCGCCGCGCAGAATCGGTTCTGCCGCGGCGGTGTCGTACACCCCATCCTTCAATAGCCACTTGGCGATATGCACGGCGACCACTTCGCCGAGAATCAGCCAACTCGGCACCACATTGCCGTCCGCCCGCTGCAACTGAATGATCTGCGTGACCTTGCACTCGAAAGACACCGGGCTTTCGGCGACCCGTGGCACCTGAATGACTTTCGAGGCAACAGTGCTCAGGCCCGCCAGTTCGAATTCGTTGACCTGCGGCTCGACCATGGCGCTGCTCTGGTTCATTCGCTCAGCCAATGGCCGGGTGGCCAGGTTCCAGGCGAACTCACCGGTCTGTTCGATGTTGTTCAGGCTGTCTTTGCGTCCGACGCTGGAAAAACCAATGATCGGCGGAATGTAGTTGAAGGCGTTGAAGAAGCTGTAGGGCGCCAGGTTCAAGCGGCCTTCGGCATCCTGTGAAGAAATCCAGCCGATGGGACGCGGCCCGACGATCGCGTTGAACGGGTCGTGGGGCAGGCCGTGGCCGTTGACGGGTTCGTAGTAGTGGATGTCGTCGGGCATGGCGGGAATTCCTGGCACTTACGGGAGGCGGACATGGTGCAAGGACCGCCGACATTTTTCCAGTACGGAATCAGTCAATGTGGGAGCGGGCTTGCTTGCGAAATCGGTGTGTCATGCAACAGAAATGTTGAATGTAAAACCGCATTCGCGAGCAAGCCCGCTCCCACAGGTTCTATGGTTTGCCCGCAGATTTTCGGTGCCACAGAAATGACTAAGCCCGGCCGAAGCCGGGCTGTGATGCCGCTTGAATGAATCAGCTGACGGAAGCGCCGCCAGTATGGTCGTAGCCATCTTCGGCGACAGTGGCGCCGCCAGTACGGTCGTAGCCATCTTCGGCGACGGTGGCGCCGCCAGTACGGTCATAGCCATCTTCAGCGATGGTCGCGGAGCCGGTGCGGTCGTAGCCATCGGCGGCGACTGTGGCGGAGCCAGTGCGGTCATAACCATCGGCGGCAACGGCGGAGCCTGTGCGGTCGAATCCGTCGGCGGCAAAGGTGTTGGCGGCCAATACGGACAGGGCGATGGCGAGGATCAGTTTGGTTTTCATGTTCATTTCTCCAGGTTCTTTGGCGTTTTGTGTCTTGGGTATGGGTTTCATGCTACGCCAATTAAACTGATTAAAAAGCGCAAAATAATGCTAAGAACAATCGATTAATTAGATGTTAAGGCCGTCAGGCTTTTTCGCTATCAGAAGCTGAATGAGCGAATCGCAGTCAATCGAGTGGACGTGTTCAGGATGGCGGGCGGGCATTAACTCGTGATTAATCCGTCTGACGCTGTGCATGACAGATTTTTCCTACAGCGCTCAGGACAAACAAAAAAGGGGCAGATCCCGACGGACTGCCCCCTTTTGCCAAGACGCGCCTGGACTTAGTCGGTGAGGATCCGCGAATGCTTGCGGGTGTCTTTCATGGTGATGTAGACCAGCAACGACACGGCGATGCAGGCAGTGACATACCAGTAGTAACCGGTTTCCATGCCAATGCTCTTGAACCATAGCGCGATGTATTCAGCGGTGCCGCCGAAGATCGACACGGTCAGGGCATACGGCAGGCCCACGCCCAGGGCGCGAATTTCGGTCGGGAACAGTTCGGCCTTCACTACCGCGTTGATCGAGGTGTAGCCGCTGACGATGATCAGCGCCGCCATGATCAGGAAGAACGCGCCCCACCAGGTCTGGATGGTGTGCAGGGTGGTGAGGATCGGCACGGTGAACAGTGTGCCCAGAATGCCGAAGGCAATCAGGATTGGTCGGCGGCCGATTTTGTCCGAGAGCCCGCCGATGATCGGTTGCAGGCACATGAACAGGAACAGCGTGGCCGCAGAAATGGTGGTGGAGTCGGAGATGCTCATGCCGACAGTGTTTACCAGGTATTTCTGCATGTAGGTGGTGTAGGTGTAGAACGCCAGCGTACCGCCCATGGTCAAGCCGACCACGGTCATCAGTTCTTTTGGATGGCGCATCAAGGTGCGCATCGCGCTTTCCTTGGCCTTTTCCTTCTTGGTGAAGGACTCGGTTTCTTCCATGCCACGACGCAGGTATAGCGCGACCACGGCACACAGCGCGCCGATGGCGAAAGGGATGCGCCAGCCCCAGGCATACAGTTCTTCGGTGGTCAGTACGTTTTGCAGGATGATCAGTACGGCCAGCGCTATGAGCTGACCGGAGATCAGGGTCACGTACTGGAAGCTGGAGTAGAAACCACGACGTTCCTTGGTCGCCATTTCGCTGAGGTAGGTGGCGGAGGTGCCGTACTCGCCACCGACCGACAGGCCCTGCAGCAGACGGGCGAACACCAGCAGGATCGGCGCGCCGATGCCGATGATTTCATAGCCGGGGCTCAGGGCGATCAGCAGCGAGCCGAAGCACATCAGGTAGACCGAGGCCATCAGCGCCTTTTTGCGGCCCACCTTGTCGGCGTACAGGCCCATCAACCAGCCGCCGATCGGACGCATCAGGAAACCCACGGCGAAGATCGCGGCGGTATTCAGCAGTTGTGCGGTGGTGTCGCCTTTGGGGAAAAAGGTCTTGGCGAAGTACAGCGAGAAAGCGGCGTAGACGTACCAGTCATACCACTCGACCATGTTGCCCACGGAACCGCTGAAGATCGATTTGATGCGGCTGGAGGTGGTTCGTTCTTTTGTCGGCACGGCAGCCGACCCACGGGGCAGGGTATTGGAGTTATCCATTGAAGGATCCTTCGTTTAATTATTTTTTGTGGAGCGCGCGTTAACGCAGCCTGCGGGGGCTATAGCAGGAGCTGTGCCAACAGGGAGAAGGCCGGTTTAGAGGGGTTTGGTAGAGTGGATGAGCGGAAATCCGCTTATGAAGGAATGGTTGTGAGCGGAAATTCGCCGAGCCTGATCGTTCCCACGCGGAGCGTGGGAACGATCATTCACCGAGGAACATCTCCCGGTTCAATCCATGCCGCTGCATTTTTTCATTGAATGTCCGGCGCGGCAGTTGCAGCTCTTCGAGCACCGCTTTCACATCACCCTTGTGCCGGGTCAACGCCGCGCGCAGGCACTGCGCTTCAAAGGCTTCCTGTTGCGCCGCCAGTGACTGCCCGGGCTCTATGCCCGCCGGTACAGGCTCGCCAAGTCCCAACACCTGACGCTCGGCAACATTCGCCAGTTCACGCACATTGCCCGGCCAGTCGTGACTCAACAGATGGCTCAGCTGCGGCCCGCTCAACGGCGCAAAGGTGCGGCCCAGGCGCTCGGCGGCACTGCGGGCAAAGGCCTCGTACAACAACGGAATGTCTTCGCGGCGGTCGCGCAAGGGTGGCAGGCGCAACTCAGCGACGTTCAGACGGTAAGCCAGGTCCTCGCGAAAACGTCCGGCCCGCGCTTCCTCGAGCAAGTCCGGTTTGGTCGCGGCGATGATCCGCAAGTCCACGCGAATACTTTGGTTTGAACCCAATCGCTCGAGCTTTTGCTCCTGCAACACCCGCAACAATTTCACCTGCTGCGCCAGGGGCATGCTTTCGATTTCATCGAGAAACAGCGTGCCGCCATCGGCGTATTCAAGCTTGCCGATGCGCTTGCCCTGGGCGCCGGTGAATGCGCCACTTTCGTGGCCGAACAGCTCGGCCTCGAACAGTTGTTCGGGGATGGCCGCGCAGTTCAAGGCGACGAAGGGTTTATCGGCACGTGGGCCGAAGTCGTGCAGGCAACGGGCAACCAGCTCCTTGCCGCTGCCGGTTTCGCCGCGGATCAAGACGTTGACCGGTAGCGCCGCCAGATCGAGCACCTGCCGGCGCAAGGTCTGCAAGCTACGGGAAACACCGAGCAAGGTGGCGTCAAGTTTGGCGCGGTTGTCCGCCTGTTCATGCAGGGCACGGTTTTCCAGGACCAGCCGGCGCTTGTCCAGCGCCCGGCGCAAACTGCCGAGGAGGGTTTCGGGGCTGAAGGGTTTTTCCAGGAAATCGTAGGCGCCATCGCGCATCGCGTCGACCGCCATGGGCACATCGCCGTGGCCCGTCAGCAGAATCACCGGCAAATCGGCGTCGCGGCGCTGTACTTCGGCCAGCAGTTCCAGGCCGCTCATGCCGGGCATGCGCACGTCGCTCAGAATCACCCCGGCAAAATGCCTGGGCAACTGCGCCAGGCACTCGTCGGCGCGGCTGAACAACTGCACTTCGAAACCCGACAGGCTCAGCCACTGCTCGACGGCGCTGCGAATGCTGCTTTCGTCGTCGACCACCATCACTGAATTGAGCATGAACCGTGCGCCTCCAGGTCGATCGGCAAGGTCAGGGAGAACACCGCGCCTTTGTCATGATTATCCGCCGTCAGGCGTCCACCCGATTCATGAACGATAGCGAAGGACACCGCCAGGCCGATACCCAGGCCATCGCCCACCGGTTTGGTGGTGAAGAACGGGTCGAACACTTTCGACAGATGTTCTTCGGCAATCCCGCCGCCGTTGTCGATGACGCTCAGGCGCCACGCTTGCTCTTGGGCTTCGAGGCGAATCTCCAGACGCTTGCAGGGTTTGTCCTGCATCGCATCCAGGGCATTGCGCAGCAGATTGATCAGCACTTGCTCCAGGCGAATCGCATCGCCACGCACCCAGGCCGGTCGCGTCAGGTGCAGCACGGTGCTGACCTGTTCGTCGCGCAATCGTGTGTCGAGCAGTTGCAGCGCCTGGTCCACCACCGAGGCCAGGTCCAGGCGTTCGCGCAAGCCACTGGGGCTTTTGCGGGCGAAGGTCTTCAGGTGACCGGTGAGCGCGGCCATGCGCGTGAGCATTTCATCCAGCGGCTTGAGCGCCTTGTAGGCTTCGTCGACCCGGCCGTGGTCGAGCAGCAGCCGCAGGGTCGCCAATTGCATGCGCTGGGCGGTCAGCGGCTGGTTGATCTCGTGGGCGAGGGCGGCGGACATCTGGCCGAGGGCGGCCAGTTTGGCCGATTGCACCAGGCCTTCCTGAGCGGTGCGCAGGTCGCGGGTACGTTCTTCAACCAGTTGCTCGAGTTCTTCGCGGCTGCGCTGGCGCAGTTTGGCCAGGCGCCAGCGCTGGTTGAGAAACAGCAGCAGAAACACCAGCGTCAGCCAAATACCCGCTGCAGCGAGTGCGGCGTTACGACTGTCTTCAAAGGCAACCTGCGGGCGGCGCAGCAGGTGCAGGGTCCAGCCTTCGGCGGCCAGCGGCAGGGATTCCCACAGGTAATCGGCCGGGCCGTCGGGGCCATCGACCCGTGCCAGGTCGCTGTTTTCGTCGAAGCGGCGCAATGATCGGTATTCAAGCGGCATCAGCGGCTGCTTGTCGTATTGGCGGGTGGTCTTGAGTTCGGCGCGATCGATGTCGCTCAGCGGTTTCAGGTGCCGATACCGCCAGCCCGGCTGGTTGGCGATGAAGATGATGCCGCGGGCGTCGCTGACCAGCAGGGTGTCGCTACCCTGGCGCCATTCGCGTTCCAGCTCGGGAAACTCCAGTTTCACCACCATGGCGCCGAGAAACTGGCCATCGTCGTTAGTCACCGCGCTGGAGAGGAAGTAGCCCGGAATTCCACTGGTCACCCCCACGGCGTAAAAACGCCCGGTGCCTTGGGTGCGGGTCTGGTTGAAGTAGGGGCGAAAACCGTAGTTGTGGCCGACGTAGCTGCTGGGCAAACGCCAGTTGCTCGCTGCCACGGCCAGGCCGGTGCGATCGAGCAGTTCCAGGGTCGAAGACTCGGCGGCGCCGTTGATCTGTTCCAGTTTGCGGTTGAGCACCTCCTGTTGCCCGGGGCTCACCGGGCCTTTGAGTGCGTCGCGCAATTGCGGGTCGAGTGCCAGCACGGAGGGCAGGGCGCGGTAGCGTTCGATCAGGGTATGCAGGGAGGTGGCATACAGCGCCAATTGCTGATTGGCACGGGCTGCGTCATCGACCAGTGACTGGCGCACGGTTTGACGAACGGCCAGGGTCGCGGCGAGGGCGGCGCCAGCGATGATCAACAGGGTATACAGCGCCAGGCGCAAAGGACGAGAGGATTCAAACATGCTTGGGCATTACACAGGTGTACGGGGGCGCACCATACCATGGGGCTTTGCTGTCATCCCATAAAAGCGGCTCTTGCAAAAGCAGGCAATAAAAAAGGCGACAGGAGCATCCCCCTGTCGCCTTTTTCGTGCCGGTCGAAGCGCTTACTGCACTTCTACCGCCAGGCTTTCACTGATCTTTTGCTGCCAGATGGCAGGACCGGTGATGTGCACGGACTCGCCCTTGCTGTCGACCGCAACGGTCACAGGCATGTCCTTGACGTCGAACTCGTAGATCGCTTCCATGCCCAGTTCGGCGAAAGCGACAACGCGGGATTTCTTGATCGCTTGCGCCACCAGGTAAGCCGCGCCGCCCACTGCCATCAGGTAAACGGCCTTGTGGTCCTTGATCGCGTCGATGGCGGTAGGACCGCGCTCGGATTTGCCGATCATGCCCAGCAGGCCGGTTTGCTCGAGGATCTGGCGGGTGAACTTGTCCATCCGCGTCGCGGTGGTCGGGCCAGCCGGGCCAACCACTTCTTCGCGAACCGGATCAACCGGGCCGACGTAATAGATGAAGCGACCCTTGAGGTCCACCGGCAGGGTTTCACCCTTGTTCAGCATCTCGACCATGCGCTTGTGCGCAGCGTCGCGACCGGTGAGCATCTTGCCGTTGAGCAAGACGGTTTCGCCCGGTTTCCAGCTCTGCACTTCTTCCGGGGTCAGGGTGTCGAGGTTGACGCGACGGGCCGACGGGCCGGCTTCCCAGACGATTTCCGGGTAGGCGTCCAGCGGTGGCGCTTCCAGCGAGGCCGGGCCGGAACCGTCGAGCACGAAGTGGGCGTGACGGGTGGCGGCGCAGTTCGGGATCATGCACACCGGCAACGAAGCGGCGTGGGTCGGGTAGTCCATGATCTTCACGTCGAGCACGGTGGTCAGGCCACCGAGGCCCTGGGCGCCGATGCCCAGCTGGTTGACCTTCTCGAACAGCTCCAGGCGCATTTCTTCAATGCGGTTCTGCGGGCCACGGGCCTTCAGCTCGTGAATGTCGATGGATTCCATCAACACTTCCTTGGCCATGACCGCGGCTTTCTCGGCGGTGCCGCCGATGCCGATGCCGAGCATGCCCGGTGGGCACCAGCCGGCGCCCATGGTCGGAACGGTCTTCAGAACCCAGTCGACGATCGAGTCGGACGGGTTGAGCATGGCCATTTTCGACTTGTTCTCGGAACCGCCGCCCTTGGCCGCCACGTCCACTTCCACGGTATTACCCGGGACGATGGAGTAATGGATAACGGCCGGGGTGTTGTCCTTGGTGTTCTTGCGAGCGCCCGCCGGGTCGGCGAGGATCGAAGCACGCAGGACGTTTTCCGGCAGGTTGTAGGCGCGACGCACGCCTTCGTTGATCATGTCGTCCAGGCCCATGGTGGCGCCATCCCAACGAACGTCCATGCCCACCCGGACAAACACGGTCACGATGCCGGTGTCCTGGCAGATCGGGCGGTGGCCGGTGGCGCACATGCGCGAGTTGATCAGGATCTGCGCCATCGAATCGCGAGCTGCCGGCGATTCTTCACGCAGGTAGGCCTCGTGCATCGCCTGGATGAAATCCACGGGGTGGTAGTAGGAAATGAACTGCAGGGCGTCGGCAACGCTCTGAATCAGGTCGTCTTGCTTGATCACGGTCATGAGTCGCGCTCCTCTAAAAGACGGGAACATTCAATAAGGTGCTTGCAGCTTGGGTGCATCGGTCGGTTGCAAGCACCTTTCAAGGCACGCCGGGCATGCTGGCGCGACGCTAAAAAGGCGCGGCAGTATAACGCGCCTTGCTGGCGGGTACACGCGTCGGTGGTCAAACCTTGGTCTCATTGTCGTAGCCGATCCCCGCTATGGGCAAAGTGCCTGCAACCCCTGAAAATTGAATGGTCATTTATCGGCCGCACCACTAAAGTGGCAATCGGTCTGTAGAGTAGGACGCTCTGTCAGTCTCCTTTCATAGGGTGAGTCAACGATTGACCCATAACGCCATCCAGCGCCTGTTGCTCAAACGTTTTGCCCTCGCGGCCGGCACCTATGCCTTGGCTTTGCTGCTGCTGTGGCTGGCGTTTTTTACCGGTCATTACGATGAGCCGCTGGCCAATGTCGCCGTTGGCAGCGCACTCGTGGTCATCAGCCAGGCGGCGTTGTTCGTGGTGTTCTACAGCGGCTGCAACCTGCGTTTTTCCGACCCCAGCCTGACCGAGGCGCAGGTATTGCTGGGGCTGGGCTGGCAAACCTGGCTGATTGTCAATCTGGATGAGGCACGCGGCGCGTTCCTGGTGTTCTACGTGCTGATTCTGTTGTTCGGGCTGTTTCATCTGTCGCGCCGCGCGTTTGCCCGGTGCGCGTTGCTGGTGTTCTTCAGTTTCAGCGCGATCACGCTGTGGGAGGGCTACCACTTTCAGCTGGCCGACCCGGCGCTGGCGGTGTTGCAGGTGTGCGTGCTGTTTATTGTCCTGGTCTGGCTTGAGGTGTACGCCCGTCACGTCCAGTCTTCACGCCTGCGCATGCGCCAGCGCCGCTTCGCCTTGCAGGCTCACCAGGACACGTTGCGCGGGATGATGCGCCAGCTCGAGGACCTGGTGGCTACCGACGAGTTGACCGGGCTGTTCAATCGCCGGCATTTCCTGGGCCTGGCTTCACGGGAACTGGAAGCCATGGACGCCGGCGTCGTGCATGGCCTTGCGCTGATCGATCTCGATCATTTCAAGCGCATCAATGACCTTCACGGCCATGCGGCTGGGGATCAGGTGCTGCAGGCTTTTGCCGGCGTGGCGTCGGCCTGCCTGCGTGACGGTGATGTCCTGGCACGCTACGGCGGAGAAGAGTTCGTGGTGTTACTGCCTGATTGCGATGCCGAACGGTTGACCGCCTGTTGCGAGCGGCTGCGCATCGCCTTTACCGATGTCCAGCTGATTGGCTTGAAGGTGGGCAGTCTCAGCCTTTGCGCCGGCATGACCCTGCTGGAAATGGGCGATGATCTCGATGAAGCCTTGCAGCGGGCAGACCAGGCGCTTTATCGCGCCAAGCGTGACGGCCGCAATCGTTGCGCGGCGGCATGGGAAAATGTCGATGCCTGAATTACGCGTGGGCGATCGCCAATGGTCGGTGACAGCCGGCACAAACCTGCTCGATGCCCTGAATCAGAACGGTGTGCCCGTACCCTACAGCTGCCGCGCCGGCAGTTGTCATGCGTGCCTGGTGCAGTGCGTGCAGGGGTTGCCGAGCGATAGCCGCCCCGATGCCCTGAGCGCGGAGCAGCGTCAGCAAGGCTGGCGCCTGGCCTGCCAGTGCCAGGTGGTCGAGGACTTGCAAGTGCACACCTTCGACCCGCAACAGGACGGTCGTCCGGCCGAGGTCGCCGCCGCCGATTGGTTGAGCCCCAACGTATTGCGCTTGCGCCTGACTGCACTGCGGCCATTGCGCTACAGGGCCGGCCAGCATCTGGTGCTGTGGGCGGGTAACGTGGCGCGGCCGTACTCCCTTGCCAGCCTCCCGGAAGAGGACCGCTTTCTCGAGTTTCACCTCGATTGTCGCCAGTCGGGGGAATTTTGCGACGCGGCCCGTCAGCTGAATATCGGTGACCCGATCCGTCTCGGCGAGTTGCGCGGCGGGGCCTTGCAATACGACCCGGACTGGCACGACCGACCGCTGTGGCTGATGGCGGCCGGCACCGGATTGGGACCTTTGTTTGGGGTGTTGCGAGAAGCGTTACGCCAGGATCATCGAGGCGCCATTCGCGTCATTCACCTGGCGCACGATGCCAACGAGCATTATCTGGCCAAACCACTGCAAGCCCTGGCGGCCAGTCGCCCGAACCTGACGGTTGAATTCTGGACGCCGGCCGAGTTACCAGCGGCCTTGACACAACTGCGTCTTGTTTCCCGACAAACCCTGGCCTTGGTCTGCGGAGCCCCCGACAGCGTCGACGTCTTTGCCCGGCGCCTGTATCTGGCGGGACTGCCGCGCAATCAGCTGTTGGCCGACGTGTTCCTGAGCCGTGGCTGAACGCTGATATTCCAGTGGTCGGCCACTCTGACCATCCCGTTGGCGATCTGCGGGTGCAACGTGTCAGCCGTGGTAGCGAATTACCACACTCCTGAATTCTGATAGGCCGGCAATGACAATTTTGTCGTTTGTGCTGCAACTGAAATGGTCATTTCTCTCTCCCTGGAATGTTCTGCAGGCATATCTGCAGTTATTCATTAGTAAAACCGCGGAGGAAAAATAGGAACTGTCAACGTTGACAGCTGGCGCTTGGCCATTAGAGAGAGCTGACTCCTTCAAACGAAAAAAAGCCCCGCCATTCACATGGCAGGGCTTTTACTTTTCAGCGCTCGATCACTCAGACCATTGGATCGCCAACGTGCAGGATTTTCATGCCGTTGGTGCCGCCGGTGGTGTGGTAGCTGTCGCCCTTGGTCAGGATGACCCAGTCGCCTTTCTGTACGACGCCGCGCTTGACCAGCTCGTCGATCGCCTTCTGGCTGACTTCGTTCGGCGCCAGCGACGCCGGGTCGAACGGGATGGTGTACACGCCACGGAACATGGCCGCGCGGGCCTGGGCTTCGCGGTGCGGGGTGAACGCATAGATCGGCACCGAGGAGCGGATGCGCGACATGATCAGCGGGGTGTAGCCACTTTCGGTCAGGGCGATGATCGCCTTCACGCCCGGGAAGTGGTTGGCGGTGTACATGGTCGCCAGTGCAATGCTTTCGTCACAGCGCGTGAATTCCTTGCCAATACGGTGGCTGGAGGTCTTGCTGGTCGGGTGCTTTTCAGCGCCGACACAGATGCGCGCCATCGCCTGAACGGCTTCCAGCGGATACAGGCCGGCAGCACTTTCGGCCGAAAGCATCACGGCGTCGGTGTAGTCGAGCACGGCGTTGGCTACGTCAGAGACTTCAGCGCGGGTCGGCATCGGGTTCTGGATCATCGACTCCATCATCTGGGTCGCCACGATCACGGCCTTGTTGTGGCGGCGTGCGTGCAGAATGATCTTCTTCTGGATGCCCACCAGCTCGGCGTCGCCGATTTCCACACCGAGGTCGCCACGGGCCACCATCACGGCGTCGGAGGCTTTGATCAGGCCGTCGAGGGTATCGTCATCGGCCACGGCTTCGGCGCGTTCGATCTTCGCCACCAGCCAGGCAGTACCGCCGGCTTCGTCGCGCAGTTGACGGGCGTATTCCATGTCGGCGGCATCGCGCGGGAAGGAAACCGCGAGGTAGTCGACTTCCATTTCCGCAGCGAGCTTGATGTCAGCCTTGTCTTTTTCAGTCAGGGCCGGAGCGGTCAGGCCGCCACCACGACGGTTGATGCCTTTGTGGTCCGACAGCGGGCCGCCGATGGTCACGGTGCAGTTCAGTTCGGTGGCAGTGGCGGTATCGACGCGCATCACCACGCGACCGTCGTCGAGCAGCAGCTCGTCGCCTACGCCGCAGTCCTTGACCAGGTCCGGGTAGTCGATGCCGACCACTTGCTGGTTGCCTTCGGTCAGGGGATGGCTGGTGGAGAAGGTGAATTGATCACCGATCTTCAGCTCGATCTTTTTGTTGGCAAATTTGGCGATACGGATTTTCGGGCCTTGCAGGTCACCCAGCAATGCAACGAAACGGCCGTGCTTGGCGGCCAGGTCACGCACCAGCTTCGCGCGAGCCTTGTGCTCGTCGGGGGTGCCGTGGGAGAAGTTCAGGCGGGCGACGTCCAGGCCAGCCAGGATCAGCTGTTCGAGAACTTCCGGCGAGTTACTGGCCGGGCCAAGGGTGGCGACGATTTTGGTACGACGGACGGACATGCAAAGACTCCTGAGTTCAAGCGCTGAGTGAGGCTACTATGCTCTTGGGGTGTAGTCATTGTTCATGTGCACTACTTATTCGTTTGTTTATTGAACCGAACACTTTTGGTTGTCGGCAGCCTGAAGATTTTGAGCCATGGGTCGATACAGAACTCAAGTCAGGAGAACTCCCATGCGATTCGTGCTCATAGCCGTCCTTGCCCTCAGTGTCGTGGGCTGCACCCGTTGGTCGATGAACCATCATTTGAATCTTGCCTACAGTGCCTATGACCGCGGTAATTGCGAGCAAGTGACACTCGAGCTGTCCAAGGTCGAACGCGCCAGTCGCGCGCGGCCTTATGTGTGGCCGGAAGTGTCGATGCTGCGCGGTCTGTGCCTGGAGCGGCAGAAACTGTTTGTCGATGCGGCGCAAACCTACCAGTTCATCATCGCGTCATACCCGCAAAGCGAATACGCCTACCGCGCCCAGGCGCGCCTGGAAACCTTGCAAGCGCTGGGCCACTACCCGCTGCGCAGTTCGGCGGCGGTGCGTCCTACCCGCTTCTGATTGTGATTATCATTGGGTGGCTGGCTCACCGGCGACGGTGAGCTATAGTCGAATAAAGCGGTTTGGAGCCTCGCCTCGAAACCGACGTAACACCCGTGATCGGCAGGAGTAAGCGGCAGCGGTTCATGGACTGTCGCACCAGGATCGGGGAGAGCGCGCCCATGCCTTATGCAACAGCAGGCAGGCACGTTCCGAAGCATTAGTGCGGCCCTGCTTAAGGGCCTGGCTGGGCGAATTGCGCATGTTCACTGACCGCCGTATCGAGCGGCATCAACTGCCGTACTTTCTGAAAGTGTTCAACAGTGTCACCGACAAGCCGATTGGGTTTCTGGGCAACGTCTCCGAAGACGGGCTGATGCTCATCAGTCAGTTGCCGATGATGATCGGTGCCGATTTCGGTTTGCGCCTGAAAATCCCCGCGAGCGACGGGTGTATGCAGGTCATCGATTTGCAGGCGTGTTGCTTGTGGTGCCACGAGGACGAAACACCGCACCATTACGACGCCGGGTTCAGCCTGCAACGGGCACCGCCGGAGTATGGGCAGTTGGTGGAGGCATTGAAGCAATACTTCAGTTTCCAGCCGTTGCCGGCTTCGGCCTGATCTGGCAAGCGTTGCGCCGGGAGAAGAGCGGCTCTAAATCGTTCCTGCTTTTTTCCAGTTCAGATAACGCGAGACCAATGCTGGGCCCAGCGCCTCAGGCTGCATGTCCACTACCTGAACTCCATGGGCGTTCAAACGCTCATGGAGTGCTGCGCGTGAATTCAGGTATTGAACGGTCCCGCAATAGACCAATGCCTCCGACAGGGTTTGCACCGGCAATAGTCGTGTTGTATCCAGGACATTTTCCCGCAAGCTTGCGACCAGCACCTGATGCTTTTTGCTCAATCGCCTGACGGCGGTCAGCAGTTCTTCATCGTCTTCGTCGCGCAGGTTGGTCATCAGCAGCACCAGCGCCCGGCGATTCTGTCGAGCCAGCAGTTGGGTGGTAGCCGCTTGATAGTCGGCGCTGCGTTGGGTGCTCTTCAGGTCGTATACCGTGTTGAGCAAGACGTTGAGCTGGCCGGCGCCTTTCACGGGGGCGAGATGGCACGGGTGGTCGCTGGCAAAAGTGCTGAAGCCGACCGCATCCCCTTGGCGCAATGCGACGTAGCTCAGCAGCAGGCAGGCATTGAGCGCGTGATCGAAATGCGCTAATTCACCGTCCTGGCTGCGCATGCGTCGACCGCAATCGAGCATGAAGATGATCTGCTGGTCGCGTTCGTCCTGGTACTCCCGGGCAATCGGTGTGCGTTGACGGGCGGTGGCTTTCCAGTCGATCTGGCGCAAGCTGTCGCCTTCGCGAAATTCCCGTAATTGATGAAACTCCAGGCCCAGGCCACGTCGTTGCCGCTGGCGTACACCGAGTTGGTTGAGCCAGTTGTCTACCGCCAGTAGTTGGCCGCCGTAGAGTCGGGCGAAGTCCGGGTAGACCCGGGTGTTGTCGGTCACGTTCAGCAGGCGTTTGCCGGACCATAAGCCCAATGGACTCGGCAGATTGATCTCACAGTGATCGAAGGTGAAGTGGCCACGCTTGAGCGGGCGCAGGCGATAGCCGACGTGGCTGTGCTGGCCGGGAAGCAGTTCGATCGACAGGGGCAGGTTCTCGAAGCTCAGACCGTCGGGTACGTGGTCATGGACCCGGATGTTCAGTGGCTGGGCAAAGTCGTGCTCGACTTTAAGTCGCACTTCACTCCAACGGCCGAGGGCCAGGCTACCGGGCATTTGTCGTTGTACGCGGGGGGAGGGCAGGCGTTTGAGACGCAGGGCGTCGAGCATAGCCAGGGCCAATAGCGCCAGGAGCAAGCCCCAGTTGATCGAGAACAGCGTTGATGGAACGGCAATGTCCAGTGCCTGCAATGTGCCCAGTGCTATGCCGATCAGCAGCAGGATCGCAAGCCAGATCAGCAGCAGGCGCGAAGGTTTCAAAGGCGTGGCGCCGGTACTTGATCGAGCAGTTGCCGTAGCACGTGATCGACGTCCAGACCTTCGATATCCAGCTCCGGCGCGATGCGCACGCGATGGCGCAACACTGACAGGGCGCAGCCTTTGATGTCGTCTGGAATCACGAACTCGCCGCCTCGCAACAAGGCCCGGGCCCGTGCGCAGCGCACCAGCGCAATGGACGCACGAGGCCCGGCGCCGAGGGTCAGGCCGGGCCAGCTGCGGGTGGTGCGGGCCAGGCGCACGGCATAATCGAGGACCTGTTCATCCATTGGCAATTGGCTGGCAATGCGTTGCAGGACCAGCACGTCCTTGGCTTGCAGCACGGTGCGCAGCGGTTGCACGTCGAGCATGTCTGCCCGGGTCGAGCGGCTGACCTGACGCACCATGTTCAACTCCTGCTCGGCATCGGGGTAGTCCATGCGCACCTTGAGCATGAAGCGATCCAGCTCGGCTTCTGGCAGGGGGTAGGTACCTTCCTGTTCGATGGGGTTTTGTGTGGCGAGCACCATGAACGGCTGAGCGATCGGCAGGGCGCGGCCTTCGAGGGTGACCTGGCGTTCCTGCATGGCTTCGAGCAGTGCAGCCTGGGTTTTTGCCGGGGCGCGGTTGATCTCGTCGGCCAGCAACAGGTTGGTGAACAACGGACCTTTGCGCAGTTTGAATTGCTCGGTCTGCAAGTCGTACACCGCATGCCCGGTGACATCGCTGGGCATCAGGTCCGGGGTGAACTGGATGCGCGCAAAATCGCCGCCGAAACAACGTGCCAGCGCCCTGACCAGCAACGTCTTGCCCAGCCCCGGTACGCCTTCGAGCAACACGTGGCCGCCGGCGAGCAATGCTGTCAGCACGTCGTCGATGACCGTGTCCTGGCCGATCAAGGCTTTTTGCAATTCATGGCGCACCGCCTGGGCCAACTGGCTGGCGCGCTGGCGTTGCGCAGTGGCGTGATTGATTGCATCGGGCTCGGTCGGTTGACTCATAACGCATTCCTCAGGTTTTGCAGACGGGCGACTTGGCGGCTGAATTCAGCGCTGGAAAGCCGCTGTCTCGGCCGCGGGCTCATGGCTTGGCTGACCGCGCTCGTGGGTTGGCCGCTCAAGCGGGCGAGTACCCGCCATTGTTCGGCAACATCGAATTGTTCGTAGCCGGGATGGCGATGTCTCACACGGCGCAGTACGTCTTGCTGCAAGGCTTGCAGCAGGCTGTCCTGGCCATTGTGTCGCAACATGAAATCGGCGCTGGCGCGCAGGTGGTCCTGCCACTGGTGGCGAGCTTTGGGCTGCGGTTGCTGCAATGGGCCATGGCGCACGCCGAAGTGCCAGAAAGCCAGCCCGATCAGGGCGACCAAGGCGACCAACGCCTGGGGGAAATGCCGCAGCAGCAATGTCAGCAGGCTAGCGTGCTCGGCGTTGAACAACAGGGTCACATCGGTATCGACAGTCAGGTACCAGAGCAGCCAGGCATTGTCGTATTGATCGATGGCCGGGGTTTTCCACAGGTCGGCATCGGTCACCACAATGATCGAACCGAGGCCGTGGTTGAGTTGCATCATATGGGTGGCCTTGCCACTGTTGGCCCAGGCCTGGGCGAGGTTTTTCGGGTCTTCGAGATGGAACGCGGTATCGAAGCCGGCGTAGGCCGGTGCGTCTTCATTTTCCAGATAGAGTTTGGTCAGCTGCGGGTAGGGATCGCCCGGGGTGTCGGACGGCGGATCCTTGAGGTCTTTGCTCAGCGATTGCTGCAGTTGCACCCGATCAAGCAACAGGTCATTGCTTTGCCCGGTCTGCTCATCCCATAGCGATTGAGCAACAAACAGCAGGCGCCCGCCGGCCCGGGTCCATTCCAGCACTTGATCGATCTGCCTGGGCGTCATGTTGTAGCGGTCGCCGAACAACAACAGGCTGTGATGGTTCGGCGTCAGGCTGGGCAGGATGTCGAGACTGTTGGCATGGCTGACACTCAGGCCTTGTTTGCGCAGGAAATGCTCGGCGGCCAGGTAGGGATTAGCCTGGGCTTCAGGCGCCGGGCCGTGGTCGATTTCGGCCGGATAGGGCGTTGCCTTCAGGTACAGATAAATCATCAGTGTGCCGAGCAGCACAGCGCTCACCGCGCTGACGATATGCCAGGTGCGTCGGTTCAACGGACGCCTCCCGGGTCAAATACGCCACGCCAGCCATCACACAGTTGGCGCTGCACATGGGCGGGCGGCAGTTGGTGCCCGTAGGCCATGTTTTGCCAGTGGGTGGTCAGGTCCTTGCTGAAGGCCAGCAGGGCCGGTTGCTGCAGTTGCTCGATGCGTTCCAGGACCTGGCCTTCGGTGTCGGCGGCCTTGAGCGGGATATCGAAGTCGTGCAACAAGCGGCTGAGCAGGGCGCGATAGAGCAAGCCAAGCGCTGCGCGCGGGTTGCTCTGCCAGAGGTTTTCGGCACTGGCAGCGATGTCCGGGGGCAGGGTTTCGCGGTCGAGGTCCAGGCCGAAGGCCTGTGCTGGAAGTGGACGTGGGGCTTTCTCAGCGAGGCGCGGGCGGCGGCTGACGAACGCCTGCAACCACTCACGATAGTGCCAGACCAGGACCCCAATGGCGCCGATCACGGCTGCCCACAGCATGGCTTCGATCAGCGTGGCCAAGGCGCCGAAATGCTGCTTGTCAAACATCTGGAGCAACGCTTTCAGCCATTGGGGTGTGGTGTCGTCATCCGCGCTTTCGTCGGCGGCCTGGTTTTCGCCGAAGCGATAACGGGTGATGGTTTCCCGGTTCTTGAACGGAGGTTGATCGAGGATCGCCTTGATGCTGGCCCGGGATGCCTGGCTGGTCAATGATTGCTCCAGCAAGCGCGGGCTGTCGGGTGCTGCAGGCGCTGGCCCCGCCGCCCAGACGGTGGATGCGATCGGCACCAGCAAGGTCGCCGCCAGCAACAGGGCAAGGGTTGCGCCGCTCAGGCGCTGGGAAAGGCGGCGAAACACCAGCTCGATATCCCAGGCTTCGAGCGCGGTGCGCCGGTTCAGATACAGGCTGAAGCCTGCGGCCACGTAGACCGGCTCCCACACCACCAGCACCAGGGCGTAGAACCCGTTGGACAGGTGTTCCAGCCAGTGCCAGTCCTGTGTCGCGGCGCTGATCAGCGTCTGCCAGCTCCAGTCGAGTGCGACCTGTTGCGGCAACAGCAGGTAAAACAGCACCATCAAACCGATCCACAGCGCGCTTTCCAGGTGCACACCGATCACCGTCAGCCAGCGTGCCGCACCAGCGTCGCGCTGCAACAACACCTGCAATCGCTGTTGGCGCGCCTCACCGCTCAGGCCTTCGAGCTGTAACACGGGCAGCAGGAAGCTGCGACTCAGGCTCAGGCGTCGCCAGGTCAGGCTGGCCAGCAGTTGCGGCTTGAGCAACCGTGGCCATTGGTAAAGTGCCTGTTTGAGGGTGGGCGTTTCACCGAAGATGGCTTTGGAGAGGATGTATAACGGTAAGCGTTCGAAGGCCGGCTTCAGCCACCAGAAGATGAACACGGCCAGGGTCGGCGAATCCCACAGCAACCAGGTGAGCAGGGCGAAAATCGGCAAGGTGACAAACGCCCAACTGGTCATCAGCAGGCGCCGGTGGCGCTGGCTCAACAGCACGCCGAGATCCATGGCTTCCCAGGAGGCTCTCGGGCGAATGACCACTGTGGTGTCACTCAGGCGCATGGCGGCTCCTTCCGGCGAATAGCAGGTAAACCGCCACCAGCACCCAGAGGGCTGCACCGACCAGGTATTTGGCCAGGGGCGCCGGGGCTGTCCGCGACGACCAGTAGGCTTCGATAAATGCCGCAATCAGCAGAAACATCATGACTCCGCAAATCAGCAGCACGCTCTTGCGGGCCATCAGGAGCAAGGATTCGGCACGGGGCAGGCGTCCCGGTGCGATCAACGCCCAACCCAGTTGCAGGCCGGCGGCACCCGCCAGGGCAATGGCCGTCAGTTCAAAGGCACTGTGACCCACCACGAAGGACCAGAAGGTTTGCCCATAGCCCATATGGGTCAAGTGCCCGGCCACCGCACCGATCATCAAGCCGTTGTAGACCAGGAAAAAAGCGCTGCCCAAGCCAAACAGCAAACCGCTGGCGAACGTCTGGAAGGCGATCCCGATGTTGTGCGTGATGTAGTAGCCGAACATCGCCCAGTCTTCACTGGCTGCCCGCTCCACGGAGCGCCCCAGGTGACCGGCATCGGGGTCGTACATGCTTTGTATCTCGCTGACCTGTTCGACCGGAATCAGGTTATAGACCAGCTCCGGAAACAGATACACCAGCCCTGCAAACACGATCAGGCTGCCGAAAAACATCAGGCTGGCGGCGAGTACGAAGCGCCATTGTTCGCGTACCAGACGGGGGAAGCCGGCCAGGATGAAACCCAGCGCATTGGCCCCCAGCTGGCTGCGATGCCGATAAAGTTGCTGGTGCCCACGCAACACCTGTTGCTGCAGTGAGTCGATCAGGAAGCTGCTGTAACCACGCTCGCGAGCCAGTGCAAGGTGTTGGCACATGCGCCGATAATCGGCCGGGAAATGAGCGGCGCCCTCGGCTTGCCTGTCCCGCTCCAGCCTGTCCAGCAACAGGGAAAACTGCTCCCATTCGGCCATGTGCCGGTGTTCGAAATGGCTTTGTTTCATGCCGGCCCCAACAAGCCATGGGCGATGCCGTTGAGTTCGGCCACGGCTTGGGGTGGCGGAACCTGCAAGGGGCGCGCGAGGATCGAGGCGAGCTCGTTGACCCTGGCGTCGGAAAGCCCGGCCTGGCGTTCGGCGAACCCTAGGATGGCGCGCTGCTCGGACAATGTCAGTGCAAAAGGTGGGCGGCGGGGTGGTGAAGGTGGCAGTTGCGGGCGGGTGAGCGGCTGTTCGCGGTAGACCACCAGCGTGCCGGCGGCCAGGTCACCGAGGCGCTTGAAGCTGGAATGTTGCAGGCAACTGATGGCGCCGAGGAAGTAGCCGAAGGGCAGCATGTCGACAGACCGCAACAGGTTGCGCAGCAGTGATGCAGACCAGCCAACGGGCGTGCCATCGTCCTGGATGACACGCAGGCCCATCCATTGTTTGCCCGGTGAACAGCCTTGGTTGAAGACTTCGAACAGCACCATGTACCACCAGCTCACGGCGAAGAGCAGGATCGATCCCAGCCCCGCACCGAGTTTTCCGAGCATCGCCAGGGCAACGAACAGCAGGCCCAGGATCAACCCGCGCAACGCCAGGTCGATGGAAAACGCCAGGGCGCGCACCATCAACCCGGCCGGGCGCAGTGGCAAGTCGATGCCTTCGGGCGTTTCGACCTGGTACCGCGTGTCCAGTGGCGGGGACAGCGTTGCTTTCCGTGGCAGTGCTGTAGTGTCGAGCATAGGCAACCTGATGGTGTGGCCTGATCGGTTTGTCTCTTCACGGGATGCTAGCAGTCTCACCGGGAAAAACGACATAACTATGTATTGCACATTGCGTAGCCAGGGATGATTGAATGGCGCGATTGCTGGCCGGAGCGGGACGGGAACGCCTAGACTTCGCCAATCTTCAGTTCAGGAATAGCCCGTGACCTCCATCTTCTGGTACGACTACGAAACGACGGGCATCAATCCCCGTTGCGACCGCCCCCTGCAAATGGCGGGGTTGCGTACTGACTTCGAGCTCAATGAAATCGACGATCCGGTCAACCTCTTTTGCCGGCCCAGCGACGACATCCTGCCGCATCCCGCAGCCTGCGCAATCACCGGCATCACGCCTGCCCGACTGGCCGAGGACGGGTTGAGCGAAGCCGACTTCATGACCCGGGTCCATGCCCAGCTGGCGGCACCGGGCACTTGTGGCGCGGGATACAACACGTTGCGCTTCGACGACGAGATGACCCGCTACAGCCTGTACCGCAATTTTTTCGACCCTTATGCACGGGAATGGCAGGGCGGCAACAGTCGCTGGGACCTGATCGATGTCGTGCGCGCGGCCTACGCCTTGCGCCCCGATGGCATTGTCTGGCCGACGGACGATGAGGGGCGGGTGACGCTCAAGCTCGAACGCCTGACCGCCGCCAACGGCATCGATCATGGCAATGCCCACGAAGCGCTGTCGGATGTCCGCGCCACCATCGCCCTGGCGCGCCTGATCCGGGAGAAACAGCCGAAGTTGTATGACTGGTTGTTTCAGCTTCGCAGCAAGCAAAAGGTTCTGGACCAGATTCGTCTGTTGCAGCCCATGGTGCATGTGTCGGGGCGTTTCTCTGCGGCGCGCAACTATGTCGGCGTGGTGTTGCCCTTGGCCTGGCACCCGCGCAACAAGAATGCTTTGATCGTCTGCGACCTGCACCTCGACCCGCAGGGTTTATTCGATCTCGATGCCGAAACCTTGCGCCAGCGCCTGTATACCCGTCGCGAAGACCTGGCCGACGGTGAGTTGCCAGTACCGCTCAAGCTTATCCACATCAACAAATGCCCCGTGGTGGCGCCGTTAGCGGTTCTTCGGCCTGAAGATCAGCTGCGCCTGGAGACGGATGTTGCCCTCTATCGACAACGAGCGCTGCGACTAAGTGACGCGCAGCAAGAGTGGCAAGCTAAAGTTGTGGCGATTTATGCCCGTGAAGATTTTTCCCCCAGCGAGGATCCTGAACAACAGTTATACGACGGATTTATCGGCGACCGTGATCGGCGTCTATGCGAGCAAGTCAGAACAGTCGACCCACTGCAATTGGCACAACAGCAATGGCCTTTCGATGATGAACGATTGCCCGAGCTATTGTTTCGATATCGAGCACGTAACTTTCCCGACACCTTGAGTCTCGACGAGCAAGAACGCTGGCGAATATTCTGTCAGAAACGTTTGTCAGTGCCTGAATACGGCGCGCCACATACCCTGGATAGTTTCGTAGAGGCCGCAGCCCAATTGGCCCCAACCGCCACATCGTTGCAACAGGCGGTACTGAATGAATGGCAGGAATATGTTCAGGATCTGCGCAAACGTTTGAATCTTTGAATTCGAAAATGCCCGGCGGCAAAAAACTCCGGGCATAAAAAACGCCAGCTTGTGCTGGCGTTTTTTTGTCGCAATCGAGCTGCGACAGGCAAGCAGACTTAGCCCAGCAGGGTCGCCCAGCCTTCAACCACGTCACCGCCCCACTTGGCTTTCCACTCTTTCAGAGTTTTGTGGTTGCCACCTTTGGTCTCGATGACTTCGCCGTTGTGCGGGTTTTTGTATTGTTTAACTTTGCGAGCACGCTTGGTGCCAGTAGTTTTTACTGCGCCGCCACGTGGGGCTTTGGTTTTGGCTTCTGGATCCAACAGCGCGATGATGTCGCGCAGGGACTTGGAATATTCGCCCATCAGGGTGCGCAGTTTGCCTTCGAATTCCAGCTCGGTTTGCAGTTTGTCGTCTTGGGACAGGTTCTTCAAACGGGCTTGCAGCTCTTTGATAGCTTCTTCGGTGGCGCGATATTCGTTGATCAAGGACATGATTACTACCTTATGTAGGGCACAGGATGGCAGGTGACAGTGCGGCAATAATAGTCAGGGTGTTTCATCAAGTAAACATTAAACCTGAGTTTATTTAATTTAATTCCTGTGAATTCAGCGCACATTGGATACGCAGTTAAATAGTTCGCTGCTTGTGCTACAGATATTTACAAACTGCTGCTTGTCGAGGGTCTAGTGCACTGTGCCCGGTGCCAATCTGGTGGCGCGAGAACCTTGGCGCCAGCCGTTGGCTGAGGCAATACGTCATCAATACTGCAGTTTTGCTGCGCAATCGCTAGAATGGCCGCCTTTGCGAAGTTCTGGAGTTTCCCCCTCATGCGCACTTTTCGGCTGGTGATTTCTTGCCCGGACCGCGTCGGCATCGTTGCCAAAGTCAGTAACTTTCTGGCGTCCCATAACGGCTGGATCACCGAAGCGAGCCACCACTCGGACAATCTCAGTGGTTGGTTCTTCATGCGTCACGAAATTCGTGCCGATTCGCTGCCTTTCGGTATCGACGCCTTGCGCGAAGCCTTTGCGCCGATTGCCGAAGAGTTCTCGATGGACTGGCGCATCACCGATACCGCGCAGAAGAAGCGTGTGGTCCTGATGGCCAGCCGCGAATCTCACTGCCTCGCCGACTTGCTGCATCGCTGGCACAGCGATGAACTGGATTGCGAAATCGCCTGCGTGATTTCCAACCATGACGACCTGCGCAGCATGGTCGAATGGCACGGCATTGCGTACTACCACGTACCGGTCAATCCCCAGGACAAGGAGCCTGCATTCGCCGAGGTTTCGCGCCTGGTCAAGCAACACGATGCCGAAGTGGTCGTACTGGCCCGCTACATGCAAATCCTGCCGCCTGAGCTGTGCCGTGAATATGCGCACAAAGTGATCAACATCCACCACAGCTTCCTGCCGTCGTTCGTCGGCGCCAAGCCCTACCACCAGGCTTCCCTGCGTGGTGTGAAGCTGATCGGTGCTACCTGCCACTATGTAACCGAAGAACTGGACGCCGGCCCGATCATCGAGCAGGACGTGGTGCGCGTCAGCCACAGCGACAGTATCGAAGACATGGTGCGTTTCGGCCGTGATGTCGAGAAAATGGTGCTGGCCCGTGGTCTGCGCTACCACCTTGAAGACCGGGTGCTGGTCCACGGCAACAAAACCGTGGTGTTCTGATCACCGCACTAAACGGTTGAAATTCGAAGGGCCTGGGCGTTCAATCGCTGCAGGCCCTTCGCCGTTTCTGCACCGAGGATTTGAACATGGCCGATCCGCGGGACAAAGCCACTTGCAGGGCACCCGCGACCTTGGGCGAGGGGTGCTTGAGCCGTTACGACCCCGATGAAATGAGCCCTGAAGATGGCATGTAGGAGCTGGCGAGCCAGGCTCCTACAAATACACGCTCTTCATGAGTTTCTTGAGCAACGGCCGCCCCAGCATCAACAAAAACACCGGTCCACCCACCAGCAAATAAAAGTAATAAGTCACCGCCCGCCAGATCAGAATGGCCGCCGCCGCCGTGGATTTGCCGACCATGGGCGCCAACAATGCCGCTGAAGTCAATTCTGCCGCCCCCGCTCCGCCTGGCAACAGGCTGAACTGCCCCGCACTCAGTGAAACCATCTGGATCAGAAAACTCCAGGCCCACTGCAAGTCCGCGCCGAGCCCGCGCAGCGCCAGGTACAACACGCTGTAACGCAAGATCCAGTGCACGCACGTCAAGCCAAACACAGTGATCAGCGTGTGCGCAGGCAGCTTCAGGGTATCGGTGAACGCCGCCAGAAAGTGCAGGAGCTTGCGTGCCCAGCGCATACGGGTCGAGGGCTCGACGTTGAGGCGTGCCAGCAGTCGGCCCCCCATGCGAATCAGCATTCGGTGATAGCGCGCCACCACCACGCAACCGACCAGCCCACCGAACATCGACAGGGCACTGACGATCAGCAACCACGCCATGTGCTGGCTGAGATGCTGGAACAGGGCGTAAATCAGGATCCCGATCAATGCGCAGAGGAAAAACAACAAATCGCTCAGTTGGTCCATGGCAAACACGGCGCTGCCCCGGGCCGGTCGCACGCCGTTGCGCGCCAGCAACGCCATGATGGTCAGTGGTCCGCCGCTGCCACCTGGTGTGGCGCAATAGGCAAATTCGGCCGCCATCACCACGCCGAGGCTCTTTAGCGGGCGGACCTTGTCGCGCTGATCCCCCAGCAAAAGGCGCAAGCGCATCGTATTGACCACCCAACACAGCAGGATCATGCCGAACATGACCATCAAGCTGCTCAGCGGAAAGTCATTGAGCCGAGACCAGGTTTCGCTGCCACCCAGCAGCCAGGGAATCAGCAGCGCGGCGAGCAGGCCGATGCACAGCAGAATCGAGCGACTCATGCCGCAAGCCCCATGCGCTGGCAGTGCAAGGCCAGCCAACGGGCCTTGGTCATCGGCACGCGGCCCTCATCGAGCAGGCGCTTGAGGGTTTGCAGCCAGTACGTGCGCGATAACTCATGGCGCATGTCCACCGGGTGCAGACCCAAGCGAATCACCGGCGCTGTTCGCCAGCGTTGTTCGAGTTGCTGGCTGACCAGTTTCGACACGCCACGACGCCAGGCACTGCGCGCACTCCAGACCAGTCCTGGGGCATCGATCGCGGTGAAATCAGGCAGGCGATACAGATGTCGGGCGTCGCTGGTGTAATTCAGCGGTAATTGGCTCAAGGCCTGGCGCGTGCCGTCACTCATCAACCAGGCTGGCGCGACGAAGCCCTGCAGTGGCCAATTGTAGCGCTGGAACATTTCAATGCCGGCATGCAGGCGGGTGAGTGCTGCCTCGCGAGACAGACTGTAGAACTCGCCCTCGTGGGTGTAGATCCGGCGCATGAACCAGTCGCGGGGATTGCTCGCCTTCGGACCGTCGTCGCAGTGAAAGTAACCGTGCAGCACCAGTTCGTCGCCGCGCTCGAGCCGTGCGCCGAGTTGACGACGAAATTGCGGATGGGCTTGCAGGTCGTTGTGTTTGTGGAAATCCGGCACCACCAGCCAGGAGATCGGCACACGGCCCAGTGCGTCGACGGCTTCGACAAAGGGTTGGTAATCGGCCCAGGTCGGTGGCGCGACATCGTGCAGCACCAACAGCAAGCCGGGCGCATCCGTGGTTTCAAGCATTGGCGGCTCGCGGCCATTGGCTGCCGAGGACGGCGTGATAGTGGCCGAGCAGACTGTTGACTACCGCGTCCCAGGCATAGTGCCGCTCGACATGGCGTCGGGCTTGCTGGCCCAGGGCTGCGCTGCCCTGGCTGAACAGCTCGCGCACCGCGTAGGCCATGGCCAACGGATCGTTGGGGGCACACAACAGGCCACATTGTTCGGTGATGATTTCCTCAAACGCGCCAGCTGCCACCGCCACTACCGGGATACCGCAGGCCATGGCTTCAAGGATCACCAGGCCAAAAGTTTCCTGGTCACCGGCATGCAGCAGTGCGTCGGCACTGGCCATCAGGCGAGCGACTTGCGTAGCCGGGCAGAATTGGTCGATAACCGTGACATTGTCCGGCACCGTGGTTGGCATCGACGACCCGACCAGCAGCAAGTGATAGCGTCGGCCCAGGCGTTTCATGCATTCGAGCAGTACCGGCAGGTTCTTCTCCTTGGAACCGCGCCCGGCGAAGATCAATAGATAAGTGTTTTCGTCCAGTCCCAGCTCGGCCCGAAGGCCGGTATCCCGTGCGTCGGGATGAAACACCTGGAGGTCGACCCCCAAGGGCTGCACGAAAACATTCTTCACCCCCAGGGCGGTCAGTTTATCGGCCATGACCTGGCTCGGTGCCAGTACCCGATCGAAATTGCCATAGAGCTTGCTGACATAGGCCTCGACATTTGGCGTGACCCAGTTGCCCATTCGATTGCTGGCCAGCAGTGGCAGGTCCGAATGATAAAAGCCGATGACTGGCACATCCAGTTGGCGACGCGCGTCCAGGGCCGCCCAGGCGGTGAGGTAAGGGTCGCCGACTTCAATCAGATCGGGTTGCAGAACCTGCAGGACATTGCGCCAGGGCGCGAGACGCAGAGGGAAACGATAACCTTTGCCGAAGGGCAGGGCAGGCGCCGGAACCGTGTAGATGCCATCCTTTTCGCTGAGGATTGCTCCTGGTATCAGCACACTGTGGCGAATGCCTGGCCTGGTGCACAGGCGATGATGCTTGGCATCCAGATAGGTGCGCACGCCACCGCTGGCAGGGGCGTAGAACATGGTTATGTCAGCGATATGCACGATGAACATCCCTCCGGTCCGTTGTTCTCCCTTGGTTGACCTTTATGAAGAATAGATGTTCGGTTGGGATTTGGAGGGGTGGCGTGCCTGGAAGAGCTACTTCGCGGGCAAGTTGGAGCGTTGCCCGCGAAGAAGCTGGATAAAAGGTTAGATGCGGAAGCTGCCCACCAACTGCTTCAACCGCGCCGCCTGTTGCTCCAGGTCCGAACAGGCACGCAAGGTAGATTGCAGGTTTTCCACGCCTTCCTGGTTCAGCGTGTTGATTTCAGTGATGTCCACGTTGATCGACTCGACCACCGCGGTCTGTTCCTCGGTGGCGGTCGCCACGGACTGGTTCATGCCATCGATTTCGCCGATGCGTTGCGTGACGCTGCTCAGGCGCTCGCCGGCCAGGTTGGCAATTTCCACGCTGTCCTGACTGTGGCGCTGGCTGTCGCTCATGGTGCTGACCGACTCGCGGGCACCGACCTGCAGTTCTTCGATCATGGTCTGTACTTGCTGCGCCGATTCCTGGGTGCGATGTGCCAGGTTGCGCACTTCATCGGCCACCACGGCAAATCCACGCCCGGCTTCCCCGGCCCGCGCCGCTTCGATGGCAGCGTTGAGCGCCAGCAGGTTGGTTTGCTGGGAAATGCTGGTGATCACTTCGAGAATCTGTCCGATGTTCACGGTTTTGCTGTTGAGCGATTCGATGTTGCTGCTGGACGCGCTGAGCATGTTCGACAGTTGATTCATCGCGGCAATGCTACGGTCCACCACTTGCTGGCCATCTTCGGCCAGGTTACGGGCATCGCTGGCCTGGCTCGACGCTTGCGCGGCATTGCGGGCGATCTCCTGGGCGGCAGCGCCGAGCTGGTTGATCGCCGCTGCCACGCTGCTGGTGCGTGATGCCTGTTGGTCGGAGTTGTACATCGACGAGTTCGAGGCGGCGACCACGCGCAACGCCACTTCGTTGACCTGGCCCGTGGCCGAGGACACTTCGCGGATCGAACCGTGGATACGTTCCACAAAACGGTTGAAGGCGGTACCGAGGCTGCCGAACTCGTCGTTGTTCTGGATCACCAGGCGCTTGGTCAGGTCGCCTTCACCGTCGGCGATGTCGGCCATGGCCCGGGTCATGACGTGCAGTGGCTGGATCAGCAGGCGGATCAACATGCCCAGCAGGGCGATGATGATGGCGACGGCGATCACTGTGGCAACCACCGCCGAGGCGCGGAACTCACTGAGCATCGAGAAGGCTTTGTCCTTGTCCACCGACAGACCGATGTACCAGTTGACAGAAGGCAGGCCCTTGATCGGGGTAAAGGTGACGATGCGGGTTTTGCCGTCGACCACGATTTCACTGAAGTCGCGGCTGATGCGCGGGGTATTTTGCGGGTATGCCTCGCCCAGGGACTTCATGACCAAGGCCTTGTCCGGGTGGACCAGGATTTTGCCGTCGGCGCTGACCAGGAAGGCGTAGCCCATGCCGTCGAAGTCACGGGCGCTCAGGGTGTCGATCAAGGTTTGCAAACTCAGGTCGCCGCCCACCACGCCTACGCCTTGCCCGGCTTTCGTCGAGGCCATGGCGATGGAAATGATCGTCTGACCGGTCGCCGCGTCGACATAGGGTTCGGTCAGGGTCGGCGTGCTGCTATTTTGCGCCCCCTTGTACCAAGGGCGAACCCGTGGGTCGAAACCGTCTGGCATCTTCGCATCCGGACGGATGGTGAAGTGCCCGGTGGCGTCACCGAGGTAGGACGCCATGAACGTCGACGTCAGGGCTTTCTGTTCCAGCAGGGCGGCGACGTTGGTTTGTTCCGGGTTGATGGCAATGTTTTGCGCCAGGTTCTCGATCAGCAGGATACGGCCGGTCAGCCAGGTCTGGATGTTGCTGGCGGTGACGTCGCCCATCTCGTTCAGATAGTTGTCCAGGTCTTCGCGGATGGCATTGCGCTGTAAATAGTCGTTATACAGGGTGAATGAGGCGAAAGTGGCAATGACGATGAGGGCGGCGGCAAGCAGGATTTTATGGCTGAAGCGTAGATTTTTGTTCATGGCTTGGGGTTCCGCTAAGGTCTTAATGTCCTGCGCGTGCTTTTATAAAGGGACGCACGATGGGCAATGTTGAAAGCAAGTGAAATTTCCGTCGCTCCTTAAGGGAAATGTCCGACAGATTTGTGTCTGTCTGCTTTGTCGTTATTTCTATCGGCCGTGTAGGACCAAAGATTAACCATGGGTGACCAAATGCCTGATTCATTGCAGCTAGTTATCGGCGCCGACCTCGCGGGACAGCCGATCGCCCAGGCCATGCGCCTGGCGAACCGCCACGGTTTGATCGCGGGTGCTACGGGGACCGGCAAGACCGTAACCTTGCAACGCATGGCCGAAGCCTTCAGCGATGCCGGCGTGGCGGTGTTTGCCGCCGATATAAAGGGAGACCTGTGCGGCCTGGGCGCTGCCGGCAACCCCCAGGGCAAGATCGCCGAGCGGATAGCCGGCATGCCATGGCTGAACCACAAGCCTGCGGCGTATCCGGTGACCTTGTGGGACATTCACGGTCAGTCCGGTCATCCGCTGCGCACGACCTTGAGCGAAATGGGACCGTTACTCCTGGGAAGCCTGCTGGAACTGACCGACAGCCAGCAGTCGACGCTGTATGCCGCGTTCAAGGTTGCCGACCGCGAAGGCCTGTTGCTGCTGGATCTAAAAGACCTCAAGGCACTGCTCAATCACCTCAAGGACAATCCACAGTTGTTGGGTGATGACGCGGCGCTGATGACCACCGGCTCCAGCCAGGCCCTGCTACGGCGCCTGGCAACCCTGGAACAGCAGGGCGCTGAAGCGCTATTCGGTGAGCCGGCGCTGCAACTGGAGGACATTCTGCAACCGACTGCCGATGGCCGCGGCCGCATTCATTTGCTCGATGCCAGTCGCCTGGTGCATGAAGCGCCGAAGGTCTATGCGACTTTCCTGTTGTGGCTGCTGGCCGAGCTGTTCGAGCAACTGCCTGAACGCGGCGATTCGGACAAACCACTGCTCGCGCTGTTTTTCGACGAGGCGCACTTGTTGTTCGCCGGCACACCCAAAGCGCTGCAGGACCGCCTGGAGCAAGTGGTGCGGCTAATTCGTTCCAAAGGGGTGGGGGTGTATTTCGTCACCCAATCACCCGGCGACTTGCCCGACGACGTGCTGGCACAGTTGGGCCTGCGCATCCAGCACGGCTTGCGCGCGTTCACCGCCAAGGAGCAGAAATCCCTGCGGGCGGTGGCGGACGGTTTTCGCCCGAACCCGGCGTTTGACGCCCTGTCGGTGCTGACCGAACTGGGCATCGGCGAGGCGCTGGTGGGTACCTTGCAGGACAAGGGCACGCCGGAGAGGGTCCAGCGTGTCTTGGTGGCGCCACCACAGTCGCGAATCGGGCCATTGAGTGACACCGAACGCACCGTGCTGATCGGCGGCTCGCCGTTCAAAGGGCGGTATGACAAACCGATCGATCGGGAGTCGGCATATGAGGTGCTGATGGGGCGCAAGGGGCTGGCGCCGGAACCTGAGGCGGCACCGGATAAACCGGCGGCCGAAGAGCCAAGCTTCACCGAACAGGCCGGGGAGTTCCTCGGCACGGCGGCGGGGCAGGCACTGAAGTCGGCGATGCGACAGGCGGCCAACCAGTTGGGCCGACAATTGGTGCGCGGCTTGATGGGCTCATTATTAGGTGGCAAGAAAAGCCGCTAAATCCTTGTGGGAGCGGGCTTGCCTGCTCCCACATGGTGTCTGTGTCAGGCTTTGGGTCTGGCGTGCGCCGCCAACCGCTCCAGCGCCGCCCGCAGGTTCGGATCGCTGATCCCGTCAGCCGTGGCCTGGATGGTCGCGGCGGCATCATTGGATAAATCCATGGTATGCCCGGCCGCACCTTGCTGCACGGTCGGCGGCTGCACCTTGAACAGGATTCGCGTCAGGTTGGCGAATTCGTCGAACATCTGCAATTGCCGGAGCAGGCGTTTTTGTTGGTAACGCAGACGAGTGGCCCAATGACCGTCGGTGACAATCAGCAACAAACTGCCTTCGCGCCAGGACGCCACATGGCAATGGGCGCGCGCGGCGGGCTGCAGCTGGCTCTCGAGCAGACGTTGCAAATGCCCCAGGCGTTGGGCGTGACCGAGAATGGCCTTGAGCGGCTTGGCTTCGCGAAGCAGAACGGCGGGTGCTCTGGCCGTAAGAGGGCGAAATGCCATGATCAGACACCTGAAGTAACAGAGCCGCCATGGTAGCAGAAAGCAGCGGATGCGCCCGACCCATTGCTTTGCACGTGCTTTACCCATTAAATCAACAAGTAACTTCTGCCGTGAATGGCTTGAAGTTCAGCGATTTGCCCTTATTTTAAGTGAGCCCCGTTACAACGCAGTGCCAGCATCGTGGAACAACGCCACTTTCCTCACCACCGTTTCCGGGTAGAATGCTCGTTCGCATGCGGCCATGAGGGCTGCTCGGGCGACTCACGGGGCCGCCCTCCATCCCTTTAGTGTGGAAGATCCTGCCGATATGTTTGCGCCTTTGTTAAAGAAACTTTTTGGAAGCAAGAACGAGCGTGAAGTCAAACGCATGCTCAAGACGGTGCAATTCGTCAATGCCTTCGAAGAGCAAATGGTGGCCCTTTCGGACGATCAATTGCGTGCCAAGACAGATGAGTTCAAGGCCCGCTTCGCCAAAGGGGAAACCCTCGACAAGCTGCTGCCGGAAGCCTTCGCGGTCGCCCGTGAAGCCGGCAAGCGTGTCATGGGCATGCGCCACTTCGATGTCCAGCTGATCGGCGGCATGACCTTGCATGAAGGCAAGATCGCCGAGATGCGTACCGGTGAAGGCAAGACCCTGGTGGCAACACTGGGCGTTTACCTCAACGCGTTGTCCGGCAAGGGCGTGCACGTTGTGACCGTGAACGACTACCTGGCCCGCCGTGACGCCAACTGGATGCGTCCGCTCTACGAATTCCTCGGCCTGACGGTCGGCGTGGTCACGCCGTTCCAGCCGCCGGAAGAGAAGCGCGCGGCCTACGCTGCCGACATTACCTACGGCACCAACAACGAATTCGGTTTCGATTACCTGCGCGACAACATGGCGTTCAGCATGGAAGAAAAATTCCAGCGCGAACTCAATTTTGCCGTGATCGACGAAGTCGACTCCATCCTCATCGACGAAGCCCGTACCCCGCTGATCATTTCCGGTCAGGCCGAGGACAGCTCCAAGCTGTACATCGAGATCAACAAACTGATCCCGCAGCTGGAATTGCACGTTGAAGAAGTTGAAGGCGAAGTCACCAAGGCCGGCCACTACACCGTTGACGAGAAGACCCGCCAGGTCGAACTCAACGAAGCCGGTCACCAGTTCGTCGAGGAAACCCTCACTCGCATCGGCCTGCTGGCCGAAGGCGAGAGCCTGTACTCGGCGCATAACCTGAGCCTGCTGACTCACGTGTATGCCGGCCTGCGTGCGCACAAGCTGTTCCATCGCAACATCGAATACATCGTGCAGGATGGCCAGGTTGTCCTGGTCGACGAACACACCGGTCGTACCATGCCGGGCCGTCGCTTGTCCGAAGGCCTGCACCAGGCCATCGAAGCCAAGGAAAACCTGAACATCCAGGCCGAAAGCCAGACCCTGGCGTCGACCACGTTCCAGAACTACTTCCGTCTGTACAACAAACTGTCCGGCATGACCGGTACGGCCGACACCGAAGCGTTCGAGTTCCACCAGATCTACGGCCTGCAGGTCATGGTCATTCCGCCGAACAAGCCGCTGGCCCGTAAGGACTACAACGACCTGGTGTTCCTGACCGCCGACGAGAAATACGCGGCCATCGTCGCCGACATCAAGGAAAGCATGGCCGCTGGCCGTCCGGTGCTGGTGGGTACTGCGACCATCGAAACCTCCGAGCACATGTCCAGCCTGCTCGTGAAGGAAGGCATCGAACACAAGGTCCTGAACGCCAAGTTCCACGAAAAGGAAGCCGAGATCATCGCCCAGGCCGGTCGTCCGGGTGCACTGACCATCGCCACCAACATGGCCGGTCGTGGTACCGACATCCTCTTGGGTGGCAACTGGGAAGTTGAAGTCGCCTCCCTGGAAAACCCGACCCCTGAGCAGATCGCCCAGATCAAGGCCGACTGGCAGAAACGTCACCAGCAAGTGCTCGAGTCGGGCGGTTTGCAGGTGATCGCGTCCGAGCGTCACGAATCGCGCCGTATCGACAACCAGTTGCGTGGTCGTGCCGGTCGCCAGGGCGACGCCGGTTCGAGCCGTTTCTACCTGTCGCTGGAAGACAGCCTGATGCGCATCTTCGCCTCGGACCGGGTGAAGAACTTCATGAAGGCCCTGGGCATGCAGCCTGGCGAAGCGATCGAGCACCGCATGGTGACCAACGCCATCGAAAAGGCCCAGCGCAAGGTCGAAGGCCGCAACTTCGATATTCGCAAGCAACTGCTCGAGTTCGACGACGTCAACAACGAACAGCGTAAAGTGATCTATCACATGCGTAACACGTTGCTGGCCGCTGACAACATCGGTGAAACCATTGCCGACTTCCGTCAGGACGTACTCAACGCTACCGTCAGCGCGCACATTCCTCCGCAATCGCTGCCAGAGCAGTGGGACGTGGCGGGTCTGGAAGCGGCACTGGAAAGCGATTTCGGGGTGAAACTGCCGATCCAGCAATGGCTCGACGAAGACGATCACCTGTACGAGGAAACCCTGCGCGAGAAACTGATGCAGGAGTTGATCGCCGCGTACAACGAGAAAGAAGACCAGGCGGGCGCCGAAGCGCTGCGCACCTTCGAGAAGCAAATCGTACTGCGCGTACTGGACGACCTGTGGAAAGACCACCTGTCGACCATGGACCACCTGCGTCACGGCATCCACCTGCGCGGTTATGCGCAGAAGAACCCGAAGCAAGAGTACAAGCGCGAGTCGTTCACGCTGTTCTCCGAGCTGCTGGATTCGATCAAGCGCGACTCGATCCGTGTGTTGTCGCACGTTCAGGTGCGTCGCGAAGATCCGATCGAAGAAGAGCAGCGCCTGCGCCAGGAAGCCGAAGCGCTGGCCGCTCGCATGCAGTTCCTGCATGAAGAGGCCCCGAGCTTGGAGCAGCCGGAGCAGTTGGGTGAAGAGGTCGATGTGGCCCTGGCTACCGCCCCGGTTCGCAACGAGCAGAAGCTGGGCCGTAACGAGCTGTGCTACTGCGGTTCGGGCAAGAAATTCAAGCATTGCCACGGGCAGATCCAGTAAACCCGTTCCATACGCTGAAATACCCGCGCCGCGACCGGCTCATGCCGTCGCGGCGTTTTGCCATTTCAACCCCCCGCTTTTGCTAAAGCGGTGCAGACATCATCTATAAAGGAGCGCATTCATGGCTGTTGGTCTTGGTCCTTTGCCAACGTTGCACCCGGTTGCCGGTTTTGAACTCGGTATCGCCTCGGCCGGTATCAAGCGCCCGGGGCGCAAGGATGTTGTAGTCATGCGTTGTGCCGAAGGCTCCACGGTGGCGGGCGTGTTCACCCTGAACGCCTTTTGTGCAGCCCCGGTAATCCTGGCCAAGCAGCGCGTGCAGGGGCCGGTGCGTTACCTGCTGACCAATACCGGCAATGCCAACGCTGGTACCGGTGAGCCAGGCCTGGCCGCGGCCGAGCGTACTTGCGCCAAACTGGCCGAGTTGACCGGTGTCGATGCCAGCCAGGTGCTGCCGTATTCCACCGGCGTGATCGGCGAGCCACTGCCGGTCGAGAAAATCGAAGGTGCATTGCAAGCCGCCCTCGACGATCTGTCGGAGAACAACTGGGAAGCTGCCGCCACCGGCATCATGACCACCGATACCCTGCCAAAGGGCGCCAGCCGCCAGTTCCAGCATGACGGCGTGACCATCACGGTCACCGGTATCAGCAAGGGCGCGGGCATGATTCGTCCGAACATGGCGACCATGCTTGGCTATATCGCCACTGACGCCAAGGTTGCCCGCGATGTGTTGCAAAACCTGATGCTGGACGGCGCGAACAAGTCGTTCAACCGCATCACCATCGACGGCGACACTTCGACCAACGACTGCTGCATGCTGATCGCCACCGGTCAGGCGGCGCTGCCGGAAATCACCCGCGCCGAAGGCGAGTTGTTCGCCAAGCTCAAGCAAGCGGTGTTCGAGGTGTGCATGGACGTGGCCCAGGCGATCGTACGCGACGGCGAAGGTGCGACTAAATTCGTTACTGTTGAAGTCAACGGCGGCGGCAATCACCAGGAATGCCTGGACGTCGGCTACACCGTGGCCCACTCGCCATTGATCAAGACCGCACTGTTCGCTTCCGACCCGAACTGGGGCCGTATCCTCGCGGCGGTCGGTCGTGCCGGCGTACCGAACCTGGATGTGAGCAAGATCGATGTGTTCCTTGGTGAAGTGTGCATCGCCAGCCGTGGCGCCCGCGCTGCCACCTACACCGAAGCCCAGGGCGCAGCGGTGATGCAACAGGAAGAAATCACCATCCGTATCGAGCTGGGTCGTGGCGACTGCAGCGAAACCATCTGGACCACCGATCTGTCCCACGAATACGTGAAGATCAACGCCGAGTACCGTACATAACGCTGCAGAAACTGTAGGAGCCGGCTGGCCGGCGAAGGCGTCCTCTGCAGCGAAAGATGTGTTGAGGCCGCTACCGTTATCGCTGGCAAGCCAGCTCCTACAGGTATCCCTTTAGCTTGAAGGACGCTTGAACATGAGCCTGCACCTGATCATCGGCGACAAACTGCTTTCTTCCTGGTCCCTGCGCGGCGCCTTGGCCCTTGATCTGGCCGGCGCGTCTTACACCGAAGAACTGATCAAGCTGAACCAGTCGGACACCCGCGAACGCCTGCTCAAACACTCGCCAACCGGCAAGGTCCCGCTGTTGAAGACCGAGCACGGCACCATCGCCGACTCCCTGGCGATTGCCGAATACCTGGCGGAACAGTTTCCGGACGCTGGCCTCTGGCCCAAAGATGTGCGCGCTCGCGCCCAGGCACGTTCGGCGTGCGCGCAGATGCACAGCGGTTTCTTCGCCATGCGCGGCAACATGCCCTTCGACCTGAGCCATGATGCGCCACTCTCGCCGCTCCCGGCGGACGTGCAGGCCGACATCGAGCGCATGTCGGCCCTGTGGGCCGAGTGCCGTGCTGCGGCCACCGAAAGTGGTCCGTACCTGTTTGGCCGTATCAGCCTGGCCGATGCGTTCTTCGCCCCGATTGCCGTACGCCTGCGCACCTATCAGGTGAAATTGCCCGAGGCTGACGAAGCCTATGTTCAAACCATCTACCAATGGCCAGCCTTCAAGGCCTGGCAGAAGGCTGGCCTGGAGGAAATCGAGCGGTGAAACGAGTACACGTAGCGGCCGCCGTCATCCGTGATGACAGCGGCAAGATCCTCATCGCCCGCCGTGCCGACACTCAGCACCAGGGCGGCCTGTGGGAGTTTCCCGGTGGTAAGGTCGAGGCCGACGAGTCGGTCGAAAGCGCCCTGGCCCGAGAGCTGCACGAAGAGCTGGGTATCGTGGTCGGCGCGGCGCGCCCGTTGATCAAGGTCCACCATGATTACCCGGACAAACAGGTGTTGCTGGACGTCTGGGAAGTCTCGGCGTTCACCGGCGAGCCTCATGGCGCCGAAGGCCAGCCCCTGGCTTGGGTCACCGCCCGGGACCTGTCGGGATACGAGTTCCCCGAGGCCAACCGGCCGATCGTCGCGGCTGCCCGCTTGCCCGAGCAATACCTGATCACCCCGGAAGATCTGGAAACCCCGGCTCTGCTGCGGGGAATCCAGAAGGCCATCGCGGGCGGCATCAAGTTGATCCAGTTGCGCGCGCCAAACGGTTACGACCCCAAGTACCGCGATCTGGCCGTGGATGCGGCAGGGCTGTGTGCCGGCAAGGCGCAATTGATGATCAAGGGGCCGTTCGAGTGGCTGGGGGATTTCCCTTCCGCTGGTTGGCACATCACTTCGGCACAATTGCGCAAATACGCAGCCGCTGGTCGGCCACTGCCGGCATCGCGCTGGTTGGCGGCGTCCTGCCATAACGCTGAGGAGCTGGCGCTGGCCGAAGAAATGGGCGTCGACTTCGTGACCTTGTCGCCGGTACAACCGACTTTGACGCATCCGGGGGCGCAACCGCTGGGTTGGGAGCAGGCTTCGAGCTTGATCGAGGGCTTCAGCAAACCGGTGTTTTTGCTGGGCGGCGTTGGCCCTGCGCAGGTTCAGAAGGCTTGGGCGGCAGGTGCCCAGGGCGTGGCGGGGATTCGGGCTTTTTGGCCTGAGGCCTGAGGCCTGATTATGCTGTGATGCTGCCGGCCTCTTCGCGGGCAAGCTCGCTCCCACAGGTTTAGCGGTGTACACAGGTTTTGTGTTCGACGCGATCACTGTGGCAGCGGGCTTGCCCGCGAAGTGGGCCTAATGGGCGACGACTAAGCTTCAGGTTTCGCCGCCGGCTGCCAAAGAATCTCCGCAACCCCCTGGCGCCGGGCAATCACCCGTGCCACCACAAACAACAAATCCGACAACCGATTGATATATGCCAAACCCACCCCGGCCAGCGGCTCGATCGCATTCAGATGCTGACAGCGGCGCTCGGCACTGCGCGCCAGGCTGCGACAGACATGAGCCTGGGCAATCAGCATCGAGCCGCCGGGCAGGATGAAGTTTTCCAACGGCCCCAGCTCTTCATTCCACACATCAATCGCCACTTCCAGGCGCTCGATTTCCCCGGCATTCAACGCCTGATACTCCGGCATCGCCAGCTCACCGCCCAGGTCAAACAACCTGTGCTGACAAGGTGCCAAGACCTCGATCACTTCCTGCAAACCCGGATGCAGGGCACTTTCTGCCGTCAGTGCGGCCAGTAATACGCCGACCTGACTGTTCAGCGTATCCACTTCGCCGATAGCCTCGACCCGTGGGTGGTCCTTGGGCACGCGGCGACCGTCGCCCAGGCCGGTTTCGCCTTTGTCGCCGGTGCGGGTGTAAATCTTCGACAGGCGAAAGCCCATGATTACCTCGATAGCTGGTTGAGTTCTTGAGAGACGAGCGGGGTGCTCGCCAATGGCAGGCGCAGGGTGAAGCAGGTGCCTTGGCCGAGGGTGGATTGCACTTCCATCTGGCCCTTGTGGTTGTTGGTAATGATGAAATACGAGACCGACAGGCCAAGGCCGGTGCCCTGGCCGATTTCCTTGGTGGTGAAAAACGGTTCGAAGGTGCGCTTGCGCACGCTTTCGCTCATGCCGATGCCGTTGTCCTCGACCTGGATTTCCGCCCAGGGTGGATTGAGACGGGTGCGCAGGATGATACGGCCAGGTTCACTGTCGTCTTCACGTAAATGGATGGCTTGAGCGGCGTTTTTCAGCAGGTTGAGCAGCACCTGTTCCAGCTCGTTGGCGGTGCCGGGTACCGGCCCCAGCGCCGGGTCGAACTGGCGGATGATTGCCTGCCCCTTGAAGTCGAAGCCAATGGCCAGGTCGAAGTCATTTCCGGCGATTTCCACCGCTTGATCGATCAGTGCCGGCAGATCGCACGGGGCCATTTGCCGGGTGCTGCGGCGACTGAAACTGAGCATGTGCGTGACGATCTTCGCCGCCCGGGCGCCGGCCTGCTGGATACCGTCGAGCAGCTGCGGCACTTCGCGCGCTTGCAGGTACTGGTTGACGGTCGACAGCTCGATGCCGACCTGCTCGGCCTGCTCCAGGTTCTTGGGCAGTTCGGGGGACAGGCGACGGCGGATATTCTGCACGTTGTGCAGGATCGCGCCGAGCGGGTTGTTGATTTCGTGGGCCATGCCGGCGGCGAGGCCACCGACGGAAAGCATTTTCTCCGATTGCACCATCATTTCTTCCAGTGAGAGACGCTGGGTGATGTCGTCGATCCGGATCACCACGCCACGCCCGGCACCGCCCATCAGCGGATAAAAGGTCAGGGCGTAGTGGCGCGGTTCATCGTCCTTGACCCAGGTCACGCGCTCGATCTTGGCCACCGTGTGCTGCTCTACGGTTTGCTTGAGCTGCGGGAGGAAGGGCTTGAGCGGTTCGAAGGCGAGGAAGATCGGCTGGTTCAAGGCTTCATCCAGGCGCGTACCGGAAAGGGCGCTGGCTTCCTGGTTCCACTGCGTCACGTAGAGCTGTTCGTCGAGGGCGATCAGTGCCGATGGCATGGAGTCGATGATGCTGTTGAGGTAATTCTGAAATCCCGTGAGCTTTTTCTCGATCTTGCTCCGGACCTGGACTTCCAGTTCCAGCTTGCGATTGGTGTGGCGGGTTTCCTCTGCCAGGCCTTGGGCCTGGTCATACGCGGCCTGGGAGTCATCACGGGCGCGCTTGAGTTGCTGCTCTCGGGCCTCGATCCGCGAGAGCATGGTGTTGAATGCTTCGGCCAGGCTGCCGATTTCATCGTGGTTGCCCCGGGAGGCGCGCAGGGCGTAGTTCTCTTCCCGGGTCACCTGCCGGGACAGTTCCTCCAGCTGATGGATAGGCTGGGTAATCAGGCGTTTGATCTGCCGCGCGATGATCATCCATAGCAGCACACTGAAAATCAGGATGCCCAGGCTGGCGGTCAGTGTCCCGGTATAGAACGCCATGGGCAACTCACTGCTGGCCACCAGCAGCAGATGGCCGGGTGCGGTGCCGGGGCGGGGCAGGGTGATGACCTGGTTGCTGCGAAACTCGGTGACTTGCCAGGATTCGATGTGCTGGTAACGCTTGGGCAGGCTCAGATGATCGCCATGCTGCAACTGCGCCAGGCGCTCGCCCTTGCCGTCATACAGGGCTGCGGCCCGTAGCGGCGAATAGCTGTCGAGCTCATTGAGCAGGCGTTGGGCGCTTTCCGGCGACTGCAAGGCTTCGGACACCAGGCTCGGGTTGGAGACCAGGCGGCCGATGGTCTGCAGTGCCTGGGGCGCCATGCTTTCCTGGGAAATGTAGTACGCGGCGCTGATGAAGGTCAGGTTGGCGACCAGCAGTACAGTGGTCAACAGCACCAACAGGGCGGCCAGCAGCTTCTGGCCGACAGGGAGGTTTTCAAGACGCTGGCGCAATGGCATCAGGTTAATCGCTGCAAAGGAACAAGTGGCCAGCGTAGCCGCTGCTCAGTCGCTGGGCAATCCAAGGCTTTGCAGGCGCGCGATCAACCTCGATTCAAGCTGATTGAGGTGCGGCAGGGTCAGTTGATGCCGTGCGGCAACTTTACAGGCGTGGCCGAGCAGGTAGCTGATTTCGGTGCGGCGCCGGTTGCTGACATCCTGATACATCGACGAGTAGTTGGCGGCGGTCGCGTGAATCACCCGTTCAACCTCCTGTTGCAGGTTTTCCGCTGCTGCCGGCTGACCGCAACGCTCCAGCAGCTCGATCAGCTCACCGCACAGGGTGGCAACCTCACAGTGATGCTCCTGCAATCCGCCATTGCGGCAGTCGTGCAGCACCGTCAACGGATTGATCGCACAGTTGAGTGCCAGTTTGCGCCACAGCCGGGTGAGGATTTCGGAACTCCACTCATGGGGAATGCCCGCGGCGTCGAGGTCGTCCAGCCAGATCGGTGCGACGGGATGCCCGGCATCTCCCAGCCAGGTGAACCCGTGCCCGGCGAAGACCACGCGCCAGTCACCATCGCGAAAGGCGCCTTCAGTGCTTGACGCATAAATGCAACGCGCCTGCGGTACTTGCGCTGCCACGGCGTCCTGGCTGCCCAAGCCGTTCTGCAACAGGATCAGTTCGGCCCCGGGCGCCAGGCGCGGTGCCAGTTGTGCCACGGCCTGTTCCGCGTCGTAAGCCTTGCAGGCGACCAGCAGGCGATTGATCGGGGTGAGGCTGTCGGCCGTTTCGGCGCTTACCGCATGGCACTGAGCCTGGCCATGTTCGACCAGGGTCAAGCCGCCTGCCGCCTCGTACGCCTGCAACCGGGCCGCGTCACGCAGAATCAGTCGCACCGGCACGGCGGCCCGCGCCAGACGCGCGGCCCACAATGTGCCGAGGCTACCGGCGCCTAGAACATGCCAGGTGGTGGACATCAGCTTTTTGCTCTGTTTAAGGCGCGCATGGGAGGCTCGCAGTGAATGATGGGAAAGACCCGTTATAATCAGCGCGGATTTTAACCGCAAGCCAGGCGTGCTCCCTCTTGATTGAGCGTGCCCTATTTATTGGAGAGATTACATGCCGTCGTTCGACGTGGTATCCGAACTGGACAAACACGAAGTCACCAACGCGGTCGAGAACGCCGTCAAGGAACTCGATCGTCGTTATGACCTGAAAGGCAAAGGCAGCTTCGAATTCAAGGAAAAGGACCTGACCGTCAACCTGACCGCTGAAGCGGATTTCCAGCTCGAAGCGATGATTGAGATTCTCAAGCTGGCCCTGGTCAAGCGCAAGATCGATGTGCAGTGCCTTGAGGTCAAGGATGCGTTCGCATCGGGCAAGCTGATGAAGCAGGAAGCGGTGCTCAAGGAAGGTATCGACAAAGAGCTGGCGAAGAAAATCGTCGCTCACGTCAAGGACGCCAAGCTGAAGGTGCAGGCTGCCATCCAGGGTGAGCAAGTGCGCATCACCGGCAAGAAGCGTGACGACCTGCAGGAAGCCATTGCTGTGTTGCGGGCCAAGGAATTCGGCATGCCGCTGCAGTTCAACAACTTCCGCGATTGACCTGCAAGGCGGGAACCTAAAGGCGTTTTAGGCGTCCGAGGCCCAAGCAACGGTAGAAACGATTGACTCTGACGGGTACGGTCTTTTCTGCCGTTTATTTTTCGTGTACCGGGTAGCCGGAAATCAGGAGAACGACAATGGATTTGAATGCTGAAGTAGACAACCTGGTCAAGGTGTCCCAGTCATGGATCCCAATGATCATGGAGTATGGCAGCCGTGTGCTGTTGGCGGTGATCACCCTGGCTGTCGGCTGGTGGTTGATCAACAAGGTCACGCAAAAGCTTGGCGGCCTGCTTGCCCTGCGTAACGCCGACCTTGCACTGCAAGGGTTTATCAGCAGCCTGGCTAACATCATTCTCAAGATCCTGCTGGTCGTCAGCGTAGCGTCGATGATCGGTGTTGAAACCACCTCGTTCGTCGCGGCGATCGGTGCGGCGGGCCTGGCCATCGGCCTCGCGTTGCAGGGCAGCCTGGCAAACTTCGCCGGCGGCGTGCTGATCTTGCTGTTCCGTCCGTTCCGTATCGGTGACTGGATCGAAGCCCAAGGGGTTGCCGGCACCGTCGACAGCATCCAGATCTTCCACACCGTGCTGCGTACCGGCGACAATAAGACCATCATCGTACCTAACGGCAACCTGTCGAACGGCATCATCACCAACACCAACCGCCAACCGACCCGCAAGGTAGTATTCGATGTGGGTGTCGATTACGAAGCGGACTTGCAAAAGGCCCGTGAAGTCTTGCTGGAACTGGCCAAGGATCCGCGCGTATTGACCGATCCGGAGCCTCAGGCAGTCATTTCGACCCTGGGTGACAGTTCCATCACTGTTTCCCTGCGGGTCTGGGTGAAAACGGCGGATTACTGGGACGTGATGTTCATGTTTAACGAACAGTCGCGTGACCGATTGAAGACGGCGGGTATTGACATTCCATTTCCCCAGCGTGTAGTTCGCGTGGTTCAGGAAGCGTCAGTACAGTAAGTCTGTTTGTTACTGCATAAACCCAAGAGGCTAATAGTCTCTTGGGTTTTTTTGTGACTATTGATCGGTTCATTGAAAAAAGTATTAACGTTATGCGCGCAAGTTGCTTGCCCAAGTGTTGGGTATGTGGCAGGCATAAAAAAACCGCCCACCTTAAGAGGTGGGCGGTTTCTTGATCTACAGAGTTCCGGTTTTACAGCCTGATTACAGGATGCTCAGCGGGTACTCGATGATCAGGCGGGTGTCGTAGTTGTCAGCCGAATAGGCGCTGTACGCACCGTTCGAACGGTAGTTGGCGAAACGAGCACGGAACGACAGGTCTTTTGCTGGACCTTCCTGTACTACGTACTTGGACTCCAGGTTCCACTCGTTTTCCTTACCTTCACCCAGACCGTTGGTCTTGATGTTGTCACCCATTACGTAACGGGTCATGAAGCTCAGGCCAGGTACGCCGTAGGTCGCCATGTTCAGGTCATAGCGAGCTTGGTAGGATTTCTCCTCGCGGCCCACGAAGTCGGAGATCTGAATGGAGTTGGATACGAAGATGGTGCTGTTGCCGTCAACGCCGTAGTAGTAAGCGTTGTCGCCGCTCGACTGCTGGTAGGCCAGGGTGAACTTGTGAGCGCCCAGGCTATAGGCTGCTGCCAGGGACCACAGGTTGTTGTCCACGCCCAGAACGCCGTCACCGAGGAAGTCGATGGTGTCGCCGCGCTTATCGCCTTTGGTTTTGTAAGCGTTGAGGTCGAAGTTCAGCGACTGTTCGTCGTTGATCGGCAGGGTCAGGTTCAGGTTGGCGTAGTACTTCTTGAAGTACTCTTCGGCATCCGATGCAGCCAGTGCAGCGGTGAAGTTGTCGGTGAAGGCATAGCTTGCACCGAAGATGTTGATGCCGCCGCTCAGGCCTTTGCCGTGGTTGCCATCTTCATCGGATACGCCGCCGATGCTGTCACGGGCCATGCCGGTTTGCTTGCTCAGCGCGGTAAAGCGACCAGCGCTCAGTTCCAGGCCTTTGATTTCCTTGGAGGTGAGCAGGGTGCCGGTAGCGACTTCCGGGATCAGACGGCTGTCGTCGGTAGCGAATACAGGGCTGGCAACGAATTGCTGGCCGTATTTCAGGGTGGTGTCGGACAGACGCAGTTTCACTGCACCGCCTACCTTGCCCTGGGATTTTTCCGGGTTGCCGTCGCTGTCGTTGGCGAACAGGCCGTTACCGCGCTTGCCCGAGCCGCCGTCCAGCTTGACCGAACCCATGGCCATGGCGTCGAGGCCGAAACCAACGATACCTTGAGTGAAGCCCGACTCGTAGGTGAGCAATTGGCTCAGACCGGAATCCTGACGATAGCCGGCAGTGCCGGAACTAGGGTTGCTTGCACCATTCTTGTAGTCGCGGTTCATGTACTCAAAACGGGTTTTGAGTTTCAGGCTCGAATCGTCGATGAAACCCTTGGATTCGTCCTGGGAAGACGCCATTGCGAACTGCGAGGTGCCTGCTGCAACAGCCAGTGCGATCATGCTCCACTTCATCACGCGCATCGTGATTTGCTCCTTTGGTTTTTAGAAGAGTACTGCCGCTCCACCTGTTTTATTATCTGGGCGGCTCTTTCTTTTTGTGTCGGCGCAAACTTATATCACGCCGACAATGTTGGCGATACTTGCGCATCTATCCTTTCAGCTTCTTTACGACCCTGTCGTAAACGGCTAGCTAGATGTCGCAAATTTACAGCCCCGATGCAACCGGACTGACAACTTTAATGCTGTTTTTCTGGACTGGCGCATCGATAAAAAGAGTCCCTGGTGAAACGTTTGAATCTCCATCGGGCTACCCTGCCACTGTTTTTCTTGGTCTTAAGGCTGCCCGCTTCCCGCGGTGCCTTATAGACGATGTGGGTAACAATGCAACAAACGTGCACAAATCAGAACTCTACGGATTTTTTTTCTGATTGGCTGCCTGATGCGGTAAAAACCTCATGAAACCGGGGGTATCACACCTCTTTGCTGCGGGCTTGACGCCGTGGTTGGCCTCGTGGTTTAGCCTTCTGTTTGGTCGCGCGACAGATAAAAGCGTTACCGGTTCACCCCGCCAGTGAGTAATTGGCGGATGTGCGAAGCACTCAGCGTAGACGTACTGTGCGGTTTTGGTGCAAAAAATTTTTATGACTGTGCCGAATTCACACAGCCGGGCATTTGACGTATCGGGAACAGGTTGTGGTTTTCTGGTCATTTCAGCGCATTTTGTCGATGCTTGGTTCGGTGTTGGTGCGTTTTCGCAGGAAATGTCTCATCGCGGGGCGGGTTCGCGCCATTTGTTGATCCTCCGGCGGCGCAAGCAGTGGTTCGCCGTGAAGCCAGCAGGGTATGCTTCCGTCAAGTGGCGTGGCGTATGATCTCTCGGGATGGGCGCCAAGCTGAAAAATGATGACCTGGCGGGAGTATGCGCAGTGTTCACTTTAGATCCACGACTTCAACAAGACACACTACCGATCGGTGATTTCCCGCTTTGTCGGTTACTGTTGTCCAATGATTCGAACTACCCCTGGTTCATCCTCGTGCCACGCAGGGACGATATCAGCGAGATATTTCAGTTGAGTGTCGCCGATCAGCAGCAACTCTGGCAGGAAACGACCTCGTTGTCGGAGTTGCTCAAGGACTCGTTCGATGCCGACAAGCTGAACGTCGCTGCCCTGGGCAACGTGGTCAGCCAGTTGCACATGCATGTGATCGTGCGCAAGCGTGAAGACGCGGCCTGGCCCGCGCCGATCTGGGGCAAAATTTCAGCCAAGCCTTACAATGCAGAGCAGGTCGCGGCGATTCGCGAACGGCTGCGCCTGGTGTTGACCGATGATTTCAAGTTTGTGGAGGGTTGAGCCATGAGCCTCGAAGAACGCGTAACCGACCTTGAAAGCCGACTGGCGTTTCAGGATGACACCATCCAGGCGTTGAATGATGTCCTGGTGGCGCAGCAGCGGGTGGTCGAACGCCTGCAGCTGCAAATGGCCGCGCTGCTCAAGCGGCAAGAGGAAATGGTCGGCCAGTTCGAGTCTTTCGAAGAAGAAGCGCCGCCGCCACATTATTAAGCGCCGCGGCCCCATTACAAAGAGTGCAGGCAATAAAAAACCGCGAACATGTTCGCGGTTTTTTATTTGCCTTTGTATCAGCGTCGCGGCAGGGCGGCGATGACGTCTTCGGCTTGCAGGCCTTTGTCACGATTCATGACGGAGAACTCGACGCGCTGGCCTTCGACCAGGACACGATGGCCTTCGCCGCGAATGGCCCGGAAGTGCACGAAAATATCGTCGCCTGAGTCGCGGGAAATAAAGCCGAAGCCTTTGGAGGTGTTGAACCACTTGACGGTCCCGGTATCGCGGTTGCTCATGTCATAGCTAGGCGAAGCGGCGGCCGGTGACGATTTGTAGAAGCTGATGGCCAGGTGCAGGGCAACAGCGATAAAGGCTGCAATGAGGCTGAACAGCACGGCAGGCTGACCGGCAATGACCGGCATTTCCGCGATCAGTGTCACGGTTTGCAGGACGACCGCCAGAACCAGCAGGATGCTGACCAGGTTTTGCAGTTGATGGCGAGGGCCTTTGTTCCAGTAAGGAATAACTGGGGCAAGCGTCAGGTTGAGCAGGCCGAAAAAGGCCAGGTACAGCGCATCGGGTTGTTGCAGGTACGGTAAAGCTTCGGATCGCAGGCTAGGGATGAAGGACAGCAGCAAAGCCGCTGCGCCTATCAGCAGGTGGACGATTTTCAACATTTTGATTAACTCACGTTAAGACAGCTCACAAGGAAGAGCTGATGGCGCACGGTTCGCTTCGGAATAAATAAGAGGCGTTGGACACGTGCCCGGTATCAGCCTATGCGTAGCGCCCGAAAAAATAGGCACTGACGACACGCTGCCTATTTAACAGCAAAGCTGCAGCCTACTCAAATCAAGGAGTCCAGCGGTGCATCGGGTGATCTTGCCATCGCCTGGCGAGGTGGTCGGGCTGCAGCCTGGCGACAGGCTTGCTAGAGTGGTCCTGCACCTGTTGGATGAACTTCATCACCTTTAGGGGAAAAACATGGCAATCGATATCGGTATCAGTGAAGAGGACCGCAAGTCCATCGTCGAAGGGCTTTCGCGCCTGCTGTCGGACACCTATGTGCTTTACCTGAAAACCCATAACTTCCATTGGAACGTTACAGGCCCGATGTTCCGAACCCTGCATTTGATGTTCGAGGAGCAATATAACGAGTTGGCTTTGGCGGTCGATTCAATTGCCGAGCGTATTCGTGCGCTCGGGTTTCCGGCGCCGGGTGCCTATTCTGTTTATGCGCGCCTGTCCTCCATCAAGGAAGAAGAGGGCGTGCCTGCGGCTGAGGACATGATCAGGCAACTGGTGGCGGGGCAGGAGGCTGTCACGCGTACTGCCCGAGGGATCTTCCCGCTGCTCGACAAAGTCAGCGATGAACCTACGGCTGACCTGCTGACCCAGCGCATGCAGGTCCACGAGAAAACTGCTTGGATGCTCCGCGCAATGCTCGATCAATGATGCGCCGGCGCGCGGATGGCTCTGTTGTTTGCGCGCTGCGTTTCTTCGGATTAGCGATCTGTAGCCTGAACGATTCTTCGCTTGTTGCTGTGGGAAAAGTGCTGGACTAGGACGCTCTCCCTGATCCGCCTTCTGTTGTTGGCTTATCCTACGTGGATGGTCATAAAGTCATCTGGCTATAACTTTGCCCTCACGTTTTTATAGGCATGCAATGGCTTTTATAGAAACCGCAAATGGCAAAGGAGTGTCAGCGTTATGGAATATGAAGGCAGGAGAGGCGAGGGGCGGGTGAGTTCGGCCAGGGATGGATGGATCGATCCATTTGTCAGCGAGTTCGACATGGGGCTGGCCCGGCCGCAGTCCCGATCGGTGCGATTGAATGGCTTTGCCACCTGCTTGCGGCTTGAGCAGGTGTATTGGGATATTTTGGCCGACATGGCCAGGGTCAATTGCTGTTCGGTCAGTGCGTTGCTGTCCCATTTCGATCGCGAAGTGCATTTGCGTCATGGTGGGGTGCGAAATTTCAGCGGGTTGGTGCGGGTGGTCTGTGTTGTCCACAGCCTCAAGGAGGGGCGTTGCCCGGCCATGGCATGAACCGGATGAATCAAAGAGCAACGTGTCGATCTGTGCAGTCTTACGGCTGCACAGGCTGCATTTAATGGATATAATCCCGCTCTTTGCCGCAAAACCCAGCGTGCGCGGTAGCAATCTGATCGCCGAGACAACCCCCATGCCGATGTACGATTACCAATGTGCTTCCTGTGGTCATCAGTTGGAAGCCATTCAAAAGATCAGCGATGCACCGTTGGTCGACTGCCCTGCGTGCCAGGCACCGGAGCTTAAGAAGATGCTATCCATGCCAGGCTTCCGCCTCAGCGGCACGGGCTGGTACGAGACCGATTTCAAGACCGGTTCCAAGAAGAACCTGGCCGGCGGTGACAAAGCTGACTAGGGTTTCGGACCTGAGTTGAACCACACGCGCGAGTGCTTGCGTCATCCGTCAGCGGATCGACGCAAGCACTCCAACCGAATGTCGAATTACGAGAAGTGAAACCACTACCATGATGCGCAGCCATTATTGCGGCCAACTGAACGAAAGCCTGGACGGCCAGGAAATTACCCTTTGCGGATGGGTCCACCGTCGTCGTGACCACGGTGGGGTGATTTTCCTCGATATCCGTGATCGTGACGGTCTGGCCCAGGTGGTGTTCGACCCGGACCGCGCTGAAACCTTCGCCGCCGCCGATCGCGTGCGCAGCGAGTATGTCGTGAAAATCACCGGCAAGGTTCGCCTGCGTCCGGCCGGTGCCACCAACGCCAACATGGCGTCGGGCATGATCGAAGTCCTGGGCTATGAGCTGGAAGTGCTGAACGAGTCGGAAACTCCGCCGTTCCCCTTGAACGAGTTCTCCGACGTCGGTGAGGAAACCCGCCTGCGCTATCGTTTCCTGGACCTGCGTCGTCCGGAAATGGCCGAGAAGCTGCGCCTGCGTTCGCGCATGACCACCAGCATCCGTCGTTTCCTCGACGAGAACGGCTTCCTTGACGTCGAGACGCCGATCCTGACCCGTGCTACCCCTGAAGGTGCGCGCGATTACCTGGTGCCGAGCCGTACCCACGCCGGTTCGTTCTTCGCCCTGCCGCAGTCGCCGCAGCTGTTCAAGCAACTGCTGATGGTGGCCGGCTTCGACCGTTACTACCAGATCGCCAAGTGCTTCCGCGACGAAGACCTGCGCGCCGACCGTCAGCCGGAATTTACCCAGATCGACATCGAGACCAGTTTCCTCGATGAAAAAGAGATCATGGGCCTGACCGAACAAATGATCCGCAACCTGTTCAAGGAAGTGCTGGGTCTGGAGTTCGGTGAATTCCCGCACATGACCTTCGAAGAGGCCATGCGTCGCTACGGTTCCGACAAGCCGGACCTGCGTAACCCGCTGGAATTGGTTGACGTTGCCGACCAGCTCAAGGAAGTCGATTTCAAGGTATTCAGCGGCCCGGCCAACGACCCTAAATGCCGTATCGCCGCTCTGCGCGTTCCAGGCGGGGCGAGCATGCCGCGCAAACAGATCGACGACTACACCAAGTTTGTCGGTATCTACGGTGCCAAGGGCCTGGCGTACATCAAGGTCAACGAGCGCGCTGCCGGTGTTGAAGGTCTGCAATCGCCGATCGTGAAAAACATCCCGGAAGCCAACCTGAACGTGATCCTCGATCGCGTCGGTGCGGTCGACGGCGATATCGTGTTCTTCGGGGCCGACAAAGCCAAGATCGTCAGCGAAGCCCTGGGCGCGCTGCGGATCAAGCTCGGCCACGACCTGGACCTGCTGACCTGCAAGTGGGCACCAATGTGGGTCGTCGACTTCCCGATGTTCGAAGAGAACGAAGACGGCAGCTTCACCGCCTTGCACCACCCGTTCACCGCGCCGAAGTGCACCCCGGCAGAGCTGGAAGCCAATCCGGCTGGCGCCCTGTCCCGTGCCTACGACATGGTCTTGAACGGCACCGAGCTGGGTGGCGGTTCGATCCGTATCCACCGCAAAGAGATGCAGCAGTCGGTGTTCCGTCTGTTGGGCATCAATGAAGCGGAACAGGAAGAGAAATTCGGCTTCCTGCTCGACGCCCTGAAATACGGCGCGCCGCCGCACGGTGGCCTGGCCTTCGGTCTGGACCGTCTGGTGATGCTGATGACCGGCGCCCAGTCGATCCGTGAAGTGATCGCCTTCCCGAAAACCCAGAGCGCGGCGGACGTCATGACTCAGGCACCGGGCCAGGTCGATGCCAAGGCATTGCGCGAACTGCACATTCGCTTGCGCGAAACGCCCAAGGCTGAGTAAGGCCCAGGAGGGCGCATCTGCGGATGCGCCCTTTCTTTATACATAAAGCAGTTCAAGATTTTTGTTTTGCCGGCCGGCGCGATGCAGCGTGGCGGGCAATGTTTCAAAGAGAATTCGGAGCGAGTTATGGCAGGTCATTCCAAGTGGGCGAACATCAAGCACCGCAAAGAACGTCAGGATGCCAAGAGGGGCAAGATCTTCACCAAATGGATTCGTGAGCTGACCGTCGCGGCCCGTCAGGGTGGTGGCGATCCGGGCTCGAATCCGCGCTTGCGCCTGGCCCTGGACAAGGCGCTTGGGGCGAACATGAGTCGCGACATCATCGATCGCGCCATTGCCCGTGGCGCGGGTGCGACCGAAGCCGACAACGTCGAAGAACTGACCTACGAAGGATACGGGCCTGGCGGCGTGGCGGTGATGGTCGAGTGCATGACGGACAACCGCAACCGGACCGCAGCGGCTGTTCGCCATGCATTCAGCAAGTGCGGCGGCAACCTCGGCACCGACGGTTCGGTGGCTTATCTTTTCGAGCGCAAGGGGCAAATCAGCTTTGCGCCAGGCGTCGATGAAGATGCCTTGACCGAAGCAGCGTTGGAAGCCGATGCCGATGACGTGGTCGGCAACGAAGATGGCTCCGTCGATGTGTTCACCTCGTTCACCGGATTCTACGCGGTGCGCAACGCGCTGGAAGCGGCCGGTTTCAAAGGCGATGACGCGGAAATCGTCATGTTGCCGACCACCAGTGCCGAGCTCGACCTGGAAGGTGCCGAAAAAGTCCTCAAGCTGATCGACATGCTCGAAGACCTGGATGACGTGCAGAACGTCTACTCCAACGCCGAAATCCCGGAATCGGTCGCCGCACAACTAAGCTGAATGCTACGCCTTCATTGTAGGAGCTGGCTTGCCAGCGAAGAGGCCCTTGAACTTGTGCAAGTCTTGAGGCCGCCTTCGCTGGCGAGCCAGCTCCTACAATTCCCTTGGATATTTGCTTCAGCGTTGCAGGCGTTATGACTTTAATTCTTGGTATCGACCCCGGTTCGCGCATTACCGGTTATGGCGTGGTTCGTGATACCGGGCGTGGCTGCGAGTACGTGGCCTCCGGTTGCATCCGCACTGGAGCTGGCGAATTGCATGAGCGTCTGCAGATTGTCTATCGCGGGGTGCGCGAGATCATTCAGACCTACCATCCGGTCACCATGGGCATCGAGAAGGTGTTCATGGCACGCAATGCCGATTCCGCCCTGAAACTGGGGCAGGCCCGTGGCGCCGCCATCGTCGCCGGCGCCGAGGAAAGCCTGGAGATCGCCGAATACACGGCAACCCAGGTCAAACAGGCCGTGGTCGGCACCGGCGCGGCCAATAAAGAACAGGTACAGATGATGGTCATGCACATGCTCAAGCTGACCAGCAAACCGCAAATCGATGCCTCCGACGCCCTGGCCATTGCCATTTGCCATGCGCACACCCGCTCCAGCCTGTTGCCCCATGGCCTGGGCGCCGCACGCAGTCGTGGCGGGCGCCTGCGTCTCTGATAGCATCAGCAATTATTTTTCTGGAATGAGGGGGATGCGCCTGGGTTGTCGGCGCCAAATCCTCGTTCTCTCAGTCGCTGGCCCAGGGCTGGCCAACGCTCAAGGATCTGTAACGTGATTGGACGCTTGCGCGGCACACTGGCTGAGAAACAGCCGCCGCACCTGATTCTGGATGTAAATGGCCTGGGGTATGAGCTTGAAGTGCCCATGACCACGCTTTATCGCCTGCCGTCGGTCGGTGAACCGCTGACGCTGCACACCCATCTGGTCGTGCGCGAGGACGCGCAGTTACTCTATGGCTTCGTCGGCAAGCGTGAGCGAGACTTTTTTCGCGAATTGATCCGTCTCAATGGTGTGGGGCCGAAACTGGCCCTGGCCCTGATGTCGAGCCTGGAAGTCGACGAACTGGTCCGTTGCGTGCAGTCCCAGGACACCTCGGCACTGACCAAGGTGCCGGGCGTCGGCAAGAAAACCGCCGAACGCCTGCTGGTCGAGCTCAAGGATCGCTTCAAGGCCTGGGAAACCGTGCCGGCCATGTTTGCCCTGGTGCCGAACCAGCCGGACGGGCCAGCGCCGGTCAACAGCGCCGAAAACGATGCGGTCAGCGCGCTGATCTCCCTGGGCTACAAGCCGCAGGAAGCCAGCAAGGCGATTTCCGCGATCAAGGAGAAAGGCTTGAGCAGCGAAGACCTGATTCGTCGTGCCCTGAAGGGAATGATCTAAGTGATTGAAGCCGACCGTCTGATCGCCGCCACGGGCGCCCCCCGTGATCGCGAGGAAGTCCAGGACCGGGCGATACGTCCCGTCAGCCTGGCCGAGTACATTGGCCAGCCGACCGTTCGCGAGCAAATGGAGTTGTTCATCCAGGCTGCCCGCGGGCGCAACGAGTCCCTGGACCACACGTTGATCTTCGGCCCGCCGGGGCTGGGCAAGACCACCCTGGCCAATATCATCGCCCAGGAAATGGGCGTGTCGATCAAGAGCACCTCGGGGCCGGTCCTCGAGCGGCCTGGTGACCTGGCGGCGCTGCTGACCAACCTTGAGCCGCACGACGTGCTGTTCATCGATGAAATCCATCGCTTGTCGCCGATTGTCGAGGAAGTGCTCTATCCGGCCATGGAGGATTTCCAGCTCGACATCATGATCGGCGAAGGTCCGGCTGCGCGGTCGATCAAGCTCGATCTGCCACCGTTCACCCTGGTCGGGGCGACCACCCGGGCGGGGATGCTGACCAACCCGTTGCGTGATCGTTTCGGTATCGTCCAGCGTCTTGAGTTCTACAGCACCGCCGACTTGTCGACGATTGTCAGCCGTTCGGCGAACATTCTCGGCCTGCCGCTGGACCCGGAGGGCGCCTTCGAAATCGCTCGTCGAGCCCGTGGCACACCGCGGATCGCCAACCGCCTGCTGCGCCGGGTACGGGATTTCGCCGAAGTGCGCGCCAAAGGCCACATCACCAAGCCGATCGCCGACCTGGCCCTGAACCTGCTGGATGTCGACGAGCGTGGCTTCGATCACCAGGACCGACGTCTGTTGCTGACCATGATCGAGAAGTTCGATGGCGGCCCGGTGGGGGTGGACAGCCTGGCCGCAGCCATCAGCGAAGAGCGTCACACCATTGAAGACGTGCTGGAGCCATACCTGATCCAACAGGGCTACATCATGCGCACGCCGCGGGGCCGGGTGGTGACTCGGCATGCGTACCTGCATTTCGGATTAAACATTCCGTCACGATTGGGCGAAATGCCCGTAGTAGACGAGTTTCTTGATGCCGTGGACGATTAATTAACGTTGCGAGCTGATTTTTTCGGGCAATGTGTGGTCCGAGGACCGTACTTTTGCGCGAAAGCCGCAGAACTTTGAAAAACAGTTGCCTGGCCGGATTGGCAACCTGAGGAGTAAGCACTAGAGTATGCGCGCGCAAAACGGGCTTGAGCCTTTCGCACATCGTTGTCGCGTTTATTACGAGGACACCGATGCGGGCGGCATCGTGTATTACGTTAATTACCTCAAGTTTATGGAACGGGCTCGAACCGAGCGGCTACGAGAGCTGGGCTTTGCCCAATCGCAGCTGGCAGGGGAGGACCTGTTGTTCGTCGTGCATTCCAGCGAAGCGCGCTACCACGCGCCGGCGCGACTGGACGACGAGCTGCTGGTAAGCGCTGAAGTAATTGAATTGAACCGTGCCAGCCTGCGCTTCAAACAGCAGGTCAGGCGGGCGACGGATGATGCGCTGCTCTGCGAAGGGCAGTTTTTGGTGGCCTGTGTGCGCACCGACAGTTTGAAACCCCGGGCCATTCCCGAAGCTCTACGAGCGGCCTTTGCCGCCGTGAGCGGCGCGGGTACACACTCAAAGCAGGAGATAAAGCGTGGAAGCTAACGTCGTCGACCATTCCTCCATGTGGAGCCTGGTCAGCAATGCCAGCATCGTGGTGCAACTGGTAATGCTGACCCTGGTAGCCGCATCGGTGACCTCATGGATCATGATCTTTCAGCGCAGCAACCTGCTGCGCGCCGGTCGACGTGCCCTGGAGAGCTTCGAAGAGCGCTTCTGGTCGGGTATCGACCTGTCCAAGCTCTACCGTCAGGCGGGTAGCAACCCGGACCCGGATTCAGGTGTCGAGCAGATCTTCCGCGCCGGCTTCAAGGAATTCTCCCGTCTGCGCCAGCAGCCTGGAGTCGATCCCGAGGCGGTCATGGAAGGTGTGGCCCGTGCCATGCGCGTGGCCATTTCCCGTGAAGAAGAAAAGCTCGAGCAGAGCCTGCCATTCCTTGCCACTGTCGGTTCCGTGAGCCCGTATATCGGTCTGTTCGGTACGGTCTGGGGCATCATGAACTCCTTCCGTGGCCTGGCGACTGCCCAGCAAGCGACCCTGGCCACCGTGGCCCCGGGTATCGCTGAAGCCCTGATCGCCACCGCGATCGGTCTGTTCGCTGCCATTCCAGCCGTTATCGCTTACAACCGTTTTGCTGCTCGCAGCGAAACCTTGCTGGGCCGCTACTACACCTTCGCCGATGAATTCCAGGCGATCCTGCACCGTAAAGTGCACACCAGCGAAGAATAAGCAGGTAATTTCCAATGGCTTTAATCGCTCGAGCTCGCAAAAAGCGCAAGCCGGTCGCCGAGATGAACGTAGTGCCCTACATCGACGTGATGTTGGTGCTGCTGGTCATCTTCATGGTGACCGCGCCAATGCTCAATCAGGGCGTGAAAGTTGATCTGCCCAAGGTTTCCAGCGAAGCCTTGCCGCAAGACAACAACACCCAGGTCCTGACCATTTCGATCAAATCCGACAAGACCTACTACTGGAACCTTGGCAGCGAAGTCGACACCGAGAAGCAGCAGGACAGGGCCATGACCCTGCCGCAGATGACTGATGCGGTGACCAAGATCATTCGCGTAGGCAACGAAAGCGGCAAGCGCACCCAGGTGTTCATCCGCGGTGACAAGAGTGTCGACTACGGCTCCGTCATGGGCGCCATGGGCGGGTTGCAGAAAGCCGGCGTCGGTAATGTTGGCTTGATTACCGAGGCGCCCTGATGCAGCAACAGCGAGAGCCGTCCGCCTCGGAAAGCTACTTCTGGCCTAGTGTCTGGGCGATTGGCTTGCACGTGCTGGTGTTCGGCATGCTGTTCGTCAGTTTTGCCTTCACCCCGGAGCTGCCGCCGGCCAAGCCGATCGTCCAGGCGACCCTGTACCAGCTGAAATCGAAAAGTCAGGCGACCACCCAGACCAATCAGAAGATTGCGGGTGAGGCGAAGAAATCCGCCGCGCGCCAGACCGAAGTCGAGCAGTTGGAACAGAAGAAGGTCGAGCAGGAAGCGATAAAGGCTGCGGAACAAAAGAAAGAAGACGCGGCTCAAAAGGCCGAGGAAGCCAAGAAGGCCGACGAGTCGAAGAAAGCGGAAGAGGCGAAAAAGGCTGATGAGGCCAAGAAGGCTGATGAAGCCAAGAAAGCCGATGAAGCGAAGAAGACCGCCGAAGCCAAGAAGGCAGAAGAGAAACAATTGGCTGATATAGCCAAGAAGAAAGCGGAAGAAGAAGCCAAGAAGGCTGCTGAAGAAGAGGCCAAGAAAGCGGCCGCTGAAGAAGCGAAGAAAAAGATCGTCGAAGACGCGAAAAAGAAAGCCGCCGAAGACGCCAAGAAGAAAGCTGAAGCTGAAGAGGCGAAGAAGAAAGTCGCCGAAGAAGCGAAGAAGAAAGCTGCTGCCGATGCTGCGAAGAAGAAATCGCAGGATGCGGCGCGTAAATCCGCCGAAGACAAAAAGGCCCAGGCCCTGGCAGATTTGCTTTCCGATACGCCGCAGCGTCAGCAGGCCTTGGCCGATGAGCAGGGTGACGAAGTCGCCGGCAGTTTCGACGACCTGATTCGAGTGCGTGCAGCGGAAGGCTGGGCTCGTCCACCTTCGGCCCGCAAAGGCATGACGGTTCAGCTGCAAATCGGCATGTTGCCGGACGGTACGGTGACTTCGGTCAAGGTGCTCAAGTCCAGTGGCGACGGTCCGTTTGACGCTTCAGCCGTAGCGGCAGTGAAGAATATTGGACGTTTGACAGAAATGCAGGGAATGAAGCCGAGCGATTTTGCTCCGTATCGTTCATTCAAGATGACATTCACACCTGAGGATCTAGCCCCGTGAGAAACCTCCTTCGAGGAATGCTCGTCGTGATCTGCTGCATGGCAGGGATCGCGATGGCAGATGAGAAAAACATTCTGGTCACCAGCGGCAGCGATCGGGCCACCCCGATCGCGGTCGTGCCGTTTGGCAACCAGGGCGGCAGCGTGCTGCCGGACGACATGGCGGAAATCATCGGTAACGACCTGCGCAACTCGGGTTACTACTCGCCGATTCCAAAGCAGAACATGATCAGCCAGCCTAGCCAGGCCAGCGAAATCATCTTCCGCGACTTCAAGGCGCTGGGCGCACAGTACGTGATGGTCGGCAGCATTGCGCCAACGGGCGGTCGCCTGCAGGTTCAATACGCCCTGTTCAACGTCGCCACCGAGCAGCAAGTGCTGACCGGCAGCGTGTCGGGCAGCGTCGATCAGTTGCGCGACATGTCGCACTACATCGCTGACCAGTCGTTCGAAAAGCTCACCGGTATCAAGGGTGCGTTCTCGACTCGCCTGCTGTACGTGACGGCCGAGCGCTTCTCCGAAAAGAACACCCGTTACACGCTGCAGCGTTCGGACTATGACGGCGCCCGTGCCGTGACCCTGCTGCAATCGCGCGAGCCGATCCTGTCGCCGCGTTTCGCACCCGATGGCAAGCGTATCGCCTACGTCTCGTTCGAGCAGAAGCGTCCGCGCATTTTCATGCAGAACATCGACACCGGTCGCCGTGAGCAGATCACCAACTTCGAAGGCCTGAACGGCGCGCCAGCCTGGTCGCCGGATGGCAATCGCCTGGCGTTCGTACTGTCGAAAGACGGCAACCCGGACATCTATGTGATGAACCTGGGTTCGCGTCAGATCACCCGTGTCACCAACGGTCCTGGCATCAACACCGAACCGTTCTGGGGCAAGGATGGCTCGACCATCTACTTCACTTCCGATCGTGGTGGCAAGCCGCAGATCTACAAGACCAGTGTGGGCGGCGGCGGTGCCGAACGAGTGACTTTCGTCGGTAACTACAACGCCAACCCTAAACTGTCGGCTGATGAAAAGACGCTTGTCATGATTCACCGTCAGGATGGCTTCACCAATTTCAAGGTGGCGGCCCAGGATTTGCAACGCGGTAGTGTAAAAATCCTCACTGATAGCACTCTGGACGAGTCGCCCACTGTCGCGCCCAACGGCACCATGGTAATCTACGCCACCCGCCAGCAGGGCCGGGGAGTCTTGATGCTCGTGTCTATCAATGGACGCGTAAGGCTCCCGCTTCCTACCGCTCAAGGCGAAGTCAGAGAACCTTCCTGGTCCCCTTACCTGAACTGACGCGGCGCTATACGTTTTACTTAACACACTGGGGTTCATTAGGAGTTTCACGATGGAAATGCTGAAGTTTGGTAAATTTGCTGCGCTGGCACTGGCCATGGCTGTAGCTGTAGGTTGCTCGTCCAAAGGCGGCGACAATGCCGGTGAAGGCGCGGTAGATCCAAACGCTGGTTACGGCGCAAACACTGGTGCAGTTGACGGCTCCCTGAGCGAAGAAGCTGCACTGCGCGCTATCACCACTTTCTACTTCGAATACGACAGTTCGGACCTGAAGCCAGAAGCCATGCGCGCTCTGGACGTTCACGCCAAAGACCTGAAAGCAAACGGCGCTCGCGTTGTTCTGGAAGGCAACACCGACGAACGTGGTACTCGTGAGTACAACATGGCACTGGGCGAGCGTCGTGCGAAAGCCGTTCAGCGCTACCTGGTACTGCAAGGCGTTTCCCCAGCTCAGCTGGAACTGGTTTCCTACGGCGAAGAGCGTCCAGTTGCTACCGGCAACGACGAGCAGTCCTGGGCTCAAAACCGTCGCGTCGAACTGCGTAAGTAATTCGTCATGCGAACGTGCCGTCGTGCTGTAACTGTTCTGGCTCTCAGCCTCGCGCCGCTTGCGGCGTGGGCTGCGGTTCCTGTGGTCGATAATGACTCCGGCTATAACAATAGCGGGAGCACTTATCCGCCTGCAGGCTACGGTACGAACGGCGCCTATGCCGGGGGAGGGGTTTCGGCCCCTGTCTCGGCACAGGGCCAGCTGTTCAACCAACTGCAACAAATGCAGGATCAGATCTCACGCCAACAGGGTGTGATCGAAGAGCTGCAAAATGATGTAGCGCGCATGAAGCAGGAAAGCCTGGAGCGATACCAGGATCTTGATCGGCGCATAGGAACCGGCGTTGCACCAGCCGCGACTCCTGAGAATTCTTCAACCGGTGGCGACTTGAACGCCCCCGGTGCAGCCGCTGGCGCAGCTGCAGGTGCGGGAGCGGCCGCCGCTCAAGCACCCGCCGCGGGTAGCGAGCCGGCGGATCCGGCGAAGGAAAAGCTCTATTACGATGCTGCCTTCGACCTGATCAAGGCCAAGGATTTCGACAAGGCCAGCCAGGCTTTTGCCGCTTTCCTGCGCAAGTACCCGAACAGCCAGTACGCCGGCAATGCCCAGTACTGGTTGGGCGAAGTGAACCTGGCCAAAGGCGATCTGCAAGGTGCGGGTCAGGCCTTTGCCAAGGTTTCGCAGTTGTACCCCAAGCACGCCAAAGTGCCTGACTCGCTGTACAAGCTTGCTGACGTAGAGCGCCGCCTCGGTCATCCAGACAAGGTAAAAGGCATTCTGCAGCAGGTTGTGTCCCAGTTTCCGGGCACTTCCGCCGCTCAGCTGGCCCAGCGTGACCTGCAAAAAATGTAAGGGCTGCTTGACCCCTTTCGAAGAAACCCGCGCTTGTCGCGGGTTTTTTCGTTAGAATTCACGCCCTTTTTATGAAACACGCTTTTTGGGGCCTGCGCATTGCCGAGGCTCCTTGAAGTGCCTGACGGAGGCGGACAGCCTGTTTAGCTGTTACGCCCGTGGCGACTATGCAAGACACATTGAGAATTACCGAAGTTTTCTACTCGTTGCAGGGTGAAACGCGGACTGCTGGCCTGCCCACTGTTTTTGTGCGCCTGACCGGTTGCCCCCTGCGTTGCCAATACTGCGACAGCGCCTACGCCTTCACTGGCGGAACCCTGCGCACCCTCGACGATATCCTCGAGCAGGTCGCCGGTTTTCGTCCGCGCTACGTCTGTGTCACGGGCGGCGAGCCCCTGGCCCAGCCCAATGCCATTCCATTGCTCAAGCGCCTGTGTGATGCCGGTTACGAAGTGTCACTGGAAACCAGTGGCTCGATCGATATCTCGGCGGTAGATTCCCGGGTCAGTCGCGTTGTCGACCTGAAAACCCCAGGGTCCAAGGAAGCGCATCGCAACCGCTACGAAAACATCGAGCTGTTGACGCCCAACGATCAGGTGAAGTTTGTCATCTGCTCGCGGGAAGACTATGACTGGTCCGTGTCCAAGCTGATCCAGTACGGTCTGGACAAGCGCGCTGGTGAAGTCCTGTTCTCGCCAAGCCACCATGATCTCAATGCACGAGACCTGGCGGACTGGGTGGTGGCGGATAACCTGCCAGTGCGTTTGCAGTTGCAGCTGCATAAATATCTATGGAATGACGAACCGGGGCGCTGAAATGACTGAACCACTCAACACTGCTGAAAAACGTGCGGTCATCCTGTTGTCCGGTGGCCTGGACTCGGCAACTGTCGTGGCCATGGCGCGTGCCGAAGGCTACAGCTGCTACACCATGAGTTTCGACTACGGTCAGCGTTCCCACGCCGAGCTGTACGCCGCCGAGCGGGTCGCCCGCGACCTGGGGGTGGTCGAGCACAAGGTCATCGGCCTGAACCTGAACGGCATGGGTGGCTCGGCGCTGACCGACAGCAGCATCGATATCCCGGAAGAGCTGGGCGAGGGCATTCCGGTGACCTACGTGCCTGCGCGTAACACGGTGTTCCTGTCCCTGGCATTGGGCTGGGCGGAAGTGCTCGGCGCACGGGACATCTTCATCGGTGTCAACGCAGTGGATTACTCCGGTTACCCGGACTGCCGTCCCGAGTTCATCGAGTCTTTCGAGCGTATGGCCAACCTGGCGACCAAGGCCGGCGTAGAAGGCAATGGCTTCCGCATCCAGGCGCCACTGCAAAACCTGAGCAAGGCGCAAATCGTCCAGGCTGGCGTGAAGCTGGGTGTGAATTACGGCCTGACCGTTTCCTGCTATCAGGCCGACGATAACGGCCGTGCCTGCGGCAAGTGCGACAGCTGCCGTCTGCGCGCAGAAGGCTTTGCGGCGGCCGGAATCAGCGACCCAACACCTTATTTTTGATTATTTTTAAAATAGGTGTTGAATAGTCCTTAAAAATCAGTATTATACGCGCCACCACACAGCGGGTCGTTAGCTCAGTTGGTAGAGCAGTTGGCTTTTAACCAATTGGTCGTAGGTTCGAATCCCACACGACCCACCATTTTTGGCGGTTTAGAAAATCCGGAAGGCCCACGCAAGTGAGGATTTCCGGGTTTTTTTTTGCCTGCGATTTGTGCTTTCGCCGATCCTGATTCCGATCCCGATCAGCACCGCACGGCTCAGGTCAGAATCATCTTTTGCATCCCGCGGATATTCTGTAGCCTTGCGCCTCTTCAAAGCTCTGATGATGACTCACTCTCCCGGCGGTACCCTCAAGGGTCCGGAGCCGGGGTGTATACTCGACTTTCGCGCTTAAGCGCCTGCAGGTCTTGCGAAAATGACGCAGATTTCCGAACGCCTTCTGGTTCAAGCCCACCTCGACGCCAAGCAGCCCAAGCCGCTGACCGCCGACGAGGAAGCTTATTACCGTGCCGCCATCGCCGCCGAGCTCAAGGCTCAGGACGCGGTGCTGGTGGCGCACTTCTATTGCGATCCGGTTATTCAGGCCCTGGCCGAAGAAACCGGTGGCTGTGTCTCCGACTCGTTGGAAATGGCCCGCTTCGGCAATGCCCATCCGGCCAAGACCGTGGTGGTCGCCGGGGTGAAATTCATGGGCGAGACGGCCAAGATCCTCAACCCCGAGAAACGCATCCTGATGCCGACCCTGGAGGCGACGTGCTCACTGGACCTGGGGTGTCCGGTCGATGAGTTTTCCGCATTCTGCGACCAGCATCCGGAGCGTACGGTGGTGGTTTACGCCAATACCTCGGCGGCGGTCAAAGCCCGCGCGGATTGGGTGGTGACGTCCAGCTGTGCGCTGGAAATCGTCGAAAGCCTGATGGATAACGGCGAAACCATCATCTGGGGGCCGGACAAGCACCTGGGCACCTACATCCAGCGCCAGACCGGTGCCGACATGCTGCTGTGGGACGGTGCCTGCATCGTTCACGAAGAATTCAAGTCCAAGCAGCTCGAAGATATGAAGGCGCTGTATCCGGATGCGGCGATCCTGGTGCATCCGGAGTCGCCGACCTCGGTGATCGAGCTGGCGGATGCCGTCGGCTCCACCAGTCAGTTGATCGCGGCGGCACAGAGCCTGCCGAACAAGACCCTGATTGTCGCCACCGACCGCGGTATCTTCTACAAGATGCAGCAGTTGTGTCCGGACAAGGTCTTTATCGAAGCGCCAACGGCCGGTAACGGCGCGGCATGCCGTAGTTGCGCGCATTGCCCGTGGATGGCGATGAACACCCTTGAGCGCACGCTCAAGAGCTTGAAAGAGGGGACGAACGAGATCTTTGTTGATCCGGCGTTGATTCCGCAGGCTATTCGGCCGTTGAAGCGGATGTTGGACTTTACCCAGGCGGCGCGGATGAAGCTGGCCGGGAACGCCTGAGGTCTGTCAGGTAACCCGATAAAACTGTGGGAGCGGGCTTGCTCGCGAAGAGGGTGTATCAGTCGACAGTGATATTGTCTGACGCGCCTCTTCGCGAGCAAGCCCGCTCCCACATTGGTTTGTGTTTACCGAAAATTATTTGGTCTTCTTTGGAATGCGAACGAGCTGGGTATTGGAGTACATGTCATGCCAGCTGCGTTTCTGCTTGTCGAACAGCGACCAGAAGAACCCCAGGCCCACGCACAACAACGATGCGATCGACACCACAAAGCGCAACAGGGCCTGCCACAGGCTGATGGACGAGCCATCGGCATTCTGTACGCGCACGCCCCACACCTGCATGCCCAGGGTCTGGCCGGAGTAGGTCCAGAACTTGGCAAAGAAGCCGAACAGCACGAACAGTAGCACCGTCGACAGCAGTGGATCGCCGTCCAGCGCGCCGGCTTCGGTGAGGGTACGCATTTTCTCTTCCCCGATGATCGCCATCTGGATCATCTTGTAGACGCCGCTGGTGACGATGAGCAGGGCGGTGCACAACAGGAAGTCATAGAACATCGCTGCCAGGCGACGACCCAGGCCGACGGCGGGGAAGTCGCCCTGGGGTTTGAGGAAGTGTTTCGACATGGCAGCCTCTGGGCGCAAAAAGAAGCCATTTTACGGATTTACACGCACAAAAAAGCCCCTGATGTCAGCATCAGGGGCTTTTTCGTTACAGAAGATTAGGCTTCTGCTTGTACTTCGTCAGCCTGCATGCCTTTCTGGCCCTGCACGGCGATGAAAGTCACTTTCTGGCCTTCTTTCAGGCTCTTGAAGCCGTTGCCCTGGATGGCGCGGAAATGCACGAACAGATCCGGACCGCTTTCAGGAGTGATAAAACCAAAACCTTTCTCGTCGTTAAACCACTTGACGGTACCGCTCTGACGTTGGGACATTTCTTATTTCCTTTGACGCAAAAAATTAATGACAGTCTCTCTCTCATGAAAGAGTACTGGGGCTGGTTGCAGGAGAGTAAGAAGACGTCGAACGGGATGTAGCTAACTTGTAGGCTACTGCCCAGGTCACGATTCCAAGCGACCCATGCAAACACAGTGAACAAACTCTACGCCAACTACGGGATAAAAAACAAGCCCTCTGCAAGGCCCGGATTTGCTCAGGTTCCTGGCATGGATGACAACTAGCCCGGCCTTATGCACTGGCGGTGTTCAAATGTTTTCGATCGTTATAATCAAAGTTCATAATCGAAGCTTAGAGCCAAACGATGCACTATTTTATGGCGGTTGCGTTACACATTAGTGCAGTGTAAGCACAACCGCGTTACTTATAGGAACAGTTAATCAGCCGCGATAGTAGCGTTGTGGAACAAATGGCATTTTGCTTACAAGCAAAGCCACCTTTTTCCCACGAACAATGGCCCATACCGGCGTCTCGAGGGCGATGTAGGCGCTGTCGAGGTAACCCATGGCCAGAGGGCCGCCCAAGGTCGGTCCGAAGCCGCCGCTGCAAACGCTGCCGATGATTTCGCCAGCTTCGTTGACGATTTCCGCGCCTTCGCGCACCGGGGTGCGTTCCTGCGGTAGCAGGCCAACGCGCTTGCGGGTAACACCGCCCTGTTGTTGGGCGAATACTGTTTCTGCACCAGGAAAGCCGCCGGCACGCGCACCGTCGGCACGACGCGGCTTGGAGATGGCCCACAGCAGGCTGGCTTCGATCGGGGTGGTGTCGGTGTTCATGTCATGGCCGTACAGGCACAGGCCGGCTTCCAGGCGCAGGGAGTCGCGCGCGCCGAGGCCGATGGCCGCCACTTCCGGCTCGGCCAGCAGGGCGCGGGCCAAGGCTTCGGCACTGGCGGCCGGAACCGAGATTTCGTAACCGTCTTCACCGGTGTAACCCGAGCGGCTGACAAAGCAATCCACGCCCAGCAGAGTCACGCGGGCGAACTGCATGAAAGTCATCTTGGCCACTTCTGGCGCCAGGCGTGCCAGCACGGTCACGGCAGCCGGGCCTTGCAGGGCGAGCAGGGCGCGTTCTTCGAACAGCGGCTCGATGGTGCACTGGTCGCCGATGTGCTTGCGCAGGTGGGCCAGATCCTGGTCCTTGCACGCGGCATTCACTACCAGGAACAGCTCGTCGTTACCCAGGTTGGCGACCATCAGGTCGTCGAGGATGCCACCGCTCTCGTTGGTGAACATCGCGTAGCGCTGCATGCCCACCGGCAGGTCGATGATGTCGACGGGTACCAGGGTTTCCAGGGCCTTGGCGGCATTGGCGCCGGTCAGGCGGATCTGGCCCATGTGCGAAACATCGAACAGGCCAGCCTGCTCGCGGGTGTGCTGGTGTTCTTTCATCACGCCCAGTGGGTATTGCACCGGCATGTCATAGCCGGCGAACGGCACCATGCGCGCACCCAATTCGATGTGCAGGGCGTGCAACGGTGTTTTCAACAGTTGTTCGGTGGACATATTCAACTCCTGGAGAAGTGTGCAGATGAGCGCGCATCAGCACTCGATAATGTTGACCGCCAAACCGCCTCGGGCGGTTTCCTTGTATTTGCTTTTCATGTCGGCGCCGGTCTGGCGCATGGTGCGGATGACCTTGTCGAGGGACACGAAGTGCTGCCCGTCGCCGCGCATGGCCATGCGCACGGCATTGATGGCCTTGACCGAACCCATGGCGTTGCGCTCGATGCAAGGCACTTGCACCAGCCCGCCGATCGGGTCGCAGGTCAGTCCGAGGTTGTGTTCCATGCCGATTTCCGCAGCGTTTTCCACTTGTTGCACGGTGCCGCCAAGCACTTCGCACAGGGCGCCCGCCGCCATGGAGCAAGCCACGCCGACTTCGCCTTGGCAGCCGACTTCGGCGCCGGAGATCGAGGCGTTTTCCTTGTACAGGATGCCGATGGCCGCGGCGGTCAGCAGGAAGCGCACCACCCCGTCGTCGGTCGCGCCGGGAATGAAGCGCATGTAGTAATGCAGCACCGCCGGAATGATCCCGGCCGCGCCGTTGGTCGGGGCTGTCACCACGCGCCCGCCGTTGGCGTTTTCTTCGTTGACCGCCAAGGCGTACAGGTTGACCCAGTCCAGTACCGACAGCGGGTCGCGCAGTGCTGATTCGGGGTTCTTGCACAATTGCCGATGCAGCGCGGCTGCCCGACGCTTGACCTTCAGGCCGCCGGGCAGGATGCCTTCGTTGCGGCAACCGGCGGCGACACAGTCCTGCATCACCTGCCAGATTTTCAGCAAGCCGGCGCGGGTTTCCGCTTCCGGGCGCCAGGCACTTTCGTTGGTCAGCATCACTTGGCTGATGGACAAGCCATAGGTGGTGCAGTGACCGAGCAGGTCCTTGGCGCTTTTGAACGGGAAGGTCAGGGGGGTGGCGTCTTCGACGATGCGGTCGGCGCCAGCGGCGTCCTCATCGACGACAAAACCACCTCCGACCGAGTAGTACTCGCGGCTGCGGATTTGCAGACCGGCGGCATCGAACGCGCGAAAAATCATGCCGTTGGGGTGATAGGCCAACGGTTTGCGAATCATCGCCAGGTGTTCTTTCTCATTGAACGCAATGCTGTGTTCGCCGAGCAGGTTCAAGCGACCATTGCCGCGTATCGTTTGCAGGCGGGCGGCGACGGTTTCGGTATCCACGGTGTCCGGGTGTTCGCCTTCCAGGCCGAGCAACACAGCCTTGTCGCTGCCGTGGCCCTTGCCGGTGGCGCCCAGTGAGCCGTACAGCTCAACCTTGACGCAGGTGGTTGCAGCCAACAGCCCTTCACGGCGCAGACCTTCGGCGAAACGCGCAGCAGCACGCATCGGACCGACGGTGTGGGAGCTGGAGGGGCCGATGCCAATCTTGAACAGGTCGAACACGCTTAACGACATGGTTGTTCTCCGGTTTCTTGTTATAGGAATTGGCGCAAATCTTGTGGAGATCCTGTAGGAGCTGGCTTGTCGGGTCGCCGCATCGCAGCGAAGGCGGTGTGTCAGGCAACAGTTGTGTTGGCTGATATTCCGTCTTCGCTGGCAAGCCAGCTCCTGCAGGGGGGAGCGGTGTTCTGGAAAGTGGGGGCAGGCGAACCTGCCCCCATTCGTTTAAGCGTAGCTTTCGATCGACGGGCAGGCGCAAACCAGGTTGCGGTCGCCGAAGACGTTGTCGACACGACCGACCGGCGGCCAGTATTTGCCTTCGATCAGCGACGCTACCGGATACACCGCCTGCTCGCGGCTGTACGGATGCGACCACTCGCCAACCAATTCCGCCGCGGTGTGCGGGGCGTTTTTCAGCGGGTTGTCGTCCTTGTCCAGCGTGCCGTTTTCCACCGCGCGGATCTCTTCGCGGATGCGGATCATGGCGTCGCAGAAGCGGTCCAGTTCTTCCTTGGATTCGCTTTCGGTCGGCTCGATCATCAAGGTGCCGGCCACCGGGAAGGACATGGTCGGGGCGTGGAAGCCGAAGTCGATCAGGCGCTTGGCGACGTCATCGACGCTGATGCCGCTGCTGTCCTTGAGCGGGCGCAGGTCGAGGATGCATTCGTGCGCGACCAGGCCGTTGCTGCCGGTGTACAGCACCGGGTAGTGCTCTTCCAGGCGACGGGAGATGTAGTTGGCGTTGAGGATCGCCAGCTGCGAAGCGCGYTTCAAGCCAGCACCGCCCATCATGCGGATGTACATCCAGGTGATCGGCAAAATGCTCGCGCTGCCGAACGGTGCGGCGCACACCGCGCCTTCCTTGCGCGCCATGTGCGCGTGGCCTGGCAGGAATGGCGCCAGGTGCGACTTGACGCCGATCGGGCCGACRCCCGGGCCRCCACCGCCGTGGGGRATGCAGAAGGTCTTGTGCAGGTTCAGGTGCGAGACGTCGCCGCCGAACTTGCCCGGGGCGCACAGGCCGACCATGGCGTTCATGTTGGCGCCGTCGATGTACACCTGGCCGCCGTGGTCRTGGATGATGCCGCAGATTTCGCGGATGCCTTCCTCGAACACGCCGTGGGTCGACGGGTAGGTGATCATCAGCGCRGCGAGGTGGTCGCGGTGCTCGATGGCCTTGGCGCGCAGGTCTTCGATGTCGACGTTGCCGCGGGCGTCGCAGGCGGTSACSACYACACGCATGCCGGCCATCTGCGCGGTGGCCGGGTTGGTGCCGTGGGCCGASGACGGGATCAGGCAGATGTCGCGGCGGTCGTCGCCACGGCTCTGGTGGTAGGCGCGGATGGCCAGCAGGCCGGCGTACTCGCCCTGGGACCCGGCGTTGGGCTGCAGCGAGATCGAGTCGTAGCCGGTGGCGGCGCAGAGCATCGCTTCCAGYTCATCGGTCAGCTGCTGGTAACCGGCGCTTTGTTCGGCCGGGGCGAACGGGTGCAGGGCGCCGAATTCGGCCCAGGTCACCGGGATCATTTCGCTGGCGGCGTTGAGTTTCATGGTGCACGAGCCCAGCGGGATCATGGTGCGGTCCAGCGCCAGGTCCTTGTCGGCGAGCTTGCGCAGGTAGCGCATCAGCTCGGTTTCCGAGTGGTAGCGGTTGAACACCGGGTGGCTGAGGATCGGCGATTGGCGMACCAATGCGGCCGGGATGGTTGCTTGAGTCGACGCGGCGAGGGCGGCGAAATCCGGCAGGGCCTGGCCCGCGGCGAACAGCGCCCACAGGGTTTCCACATCGGCCTGGGTGCTGGTTTCATCCAGGGACAGGCCCAGGCGCTCGCCATCGACCACACGCAGGTTGATCTGTTGGGCGTGTGCCTGTTCGTGCAGCGCAGCGGTTTGCGCGCCAGTGGCCAGAGTCAGGGTGTCGAAGAAGGTTTCTTGCTCGACGTTCAGGCCGATCGCTTTCAGGCCTTGGGCCAGGATCGCAGTCAGGTGATGCACACGCTGGGCAATCTGCGTCAGGCCTTTCGGACCGTGGTACACGGCGTACATGCTGGCGATGTTGGCCAGCAGCACTTGCGCGGTGCAGATGTTCGACGTGGCYTTTTCGCGGCGGATGTGCTGCTCGCGGGTCTGCATCGCCAGGCGCAGGGCCGGCTTRCCGAAACGGTCGACGGAGACGCCGACCAGACGSCCCGGCATGTCGCGCTTGAACGCGTCCTTGGTGGAGAAGTAGGCCGCGTGYGGGCCWCCGAAGCCCAGCGGCACGCCGAARCGTTGCGCGCTGCCGATGGCCACGTCGGCACCGAATTCGCCCGGCGGGGTCAGCAGGGTCAGGGCCAGCAGGTCGGCGGCCACGGCCACCAGGGCGTTGGCGGCGTGCAGGCGCTCGGTCAGTTCGCGGTAGTCGAACACGTCACCGTTGCTCGCCGGGTACTGCAGCAGGGCGCCGAAGAACGGCGTCACGTCGCTCAGTTCGCGCTCGTCACCGACCACCACCTCGATGCCCAGCGGTTCGGCACGGGTGCGCAGCACGTCGAGGGTCTGCGGGTGGCAATGCCGTGATGCGAAGAACTGGTRGCTGCCCTTGTTCTTGCTCAGGCGCTTGCAGAAGGTCATGGCTTCGGCGGCGGCGGTGGCTTCGTCGAGCAGGGAGGCGTTGGCGATCGGCAGGCCGGTGAGGTCACTGATCAGGGTCTGGAAGTTCAGCAGCGCTTCGAGACGGCCTTGGGAAATTTCCGGCTGGTACGGGGTGTAGGCGGTRTACCAGGCTGGGTTTTCCAAGAGGTTGCGCAGGATCGGCGACGGCGTGTGGGTGCCGTAGTAGCCCTGGCCGATGAAGGTCTTGAACAGCTGGTTCTTGCCGGCGATGCCTTTGATCATCGCCAGGGCRTCGGCTTCGCTCAGGCCRTCTTCCAGGCCGAGCACGCTGGTGCCCTTGATGCTGTCGGGGATGACGCTGGCGCTCAGATCCTGGAGGGAGTCGAAACCGAGGGTGTTGAGCATGGCCTGCTCGTCACCGGCGCGGGGGCCGATGTGGCGGGCGATGAATTCGTTGGCGGTGCTGAGATTAATCGTCATGGCGGGTTCCTCAGGCTTCGGCTTGGGCTTTGATCAGGCGGTCGTAGGCGTCCTGATCCAGCAGTTGGCCGACAGCGGCAGCGTCAGCGGGCTTGAAGCGGAAGAACCAGCCTTCGCCCAGCGGATCTTCGTTGACCAGCTCAGGGCTGCTGTCCAGCGCCGGGTTCACTTCCAGCACTTCGCCGTCGAGTGGCATGTACACGCCGCTGGCGGCTTTTACCGATTCCACGGTGGCGGCTTCAGCGCCTTTGTCGTAGGACTGCAGCTCCGGCAGTTGTACGAAAACCACGTCACCCAGGGCGTTCTGCGCGAAAGCGGTGATGCCGACTGTGACGCTGCCGTCAGCTTCGGTGCGCAGCCATTCGTGATCTTCAGTAAAACGCAACTCGCTCATGGAAACTCCTAAGGGGCCAGACTCGTCTGGTGGACGCGATTGAATGCTTGGGCAATGCCCTGGTTTATGCAGGGTTACTAAGCAAGAACGCGGCCAATGTTGTTTTATTGTTTTAAATCAACAGGTTGCGATAATTCACGGCGCAACTGAATTCGCAGGCTGTAGCGATATCGCTACAGAGGCGGCAGAAGAAAAAAGCTGAAGTGGATCAAAGCCTTGCGCAGGGCCGTTAGAAGAGGGGTGTAGCGATATCGTTCCGCTGTAGCGCTTTCAGTACAGGTGGAGGTCGTTTTTGGAGTGAAATTTCCGGGCCGGACTCAAACCTGTGGGAGCGGGCTTGCTCGCGAAGGCAGACCAGTCAATTCATCTGTGAATGACACACTGCCTTCGTCGGAACGCCGCCCGGACCAAGCCCGCTCCCACATTTGACCGAGCGGTCAGGGCTTATTAGGAATGCCGTACTTGCGCAGTCGATGGGCGATGGCGGTGTGAGAGGTTTGCAGGCGGTTGGCCAGTTGACGGGTCGAGGGGTAGCTGACGTAGAGCTTTTCCAGCAGGGTTTTCTCGAACTCATCCATGGCCTGCTCCAGGCTGTCGACCTCCTGGTCGCTCTGGCGCGCCACCGAGGTACCGGCGATGTCGAGGTCGCCGATGTCTACCAGGCTGCTTTCGCAAATGGCTGCCGCACGGAAGATCACGTTTTGCAGTTGCCGCACGTTGCCCGGCCAGCGGTTACCCAACAACGCCGGATAAGTGCCCGGCGCCAGGCGGCAGACCGGGCGCTGGATCTGTGCGCAGGCCTGCTGCATGAAGTAGCGGGCCAGCAGCAGAATGTCCTGGCCCCGTTCACGCAGGGGCGGGACTTCGACATTGAGCACGTTGAGGCGGTAGAACAGGTCTTCGCGGAACAAGCCTTCGCTGACCATTTTTTCCAGGTCACGGTGGGTGGCGCTGAGGATCCGCACATTGACCTTGACCTCACGATCGCCGCCGACCCGACGGAAGCTGCCATCGTTGAGGAAGCGCAGCAACTTGGCCTGCAAGTAGGGTGACATCTCGCCGATCTCGTCGAGAAACACCGTGCCCTGGTTGGCCAGTTCCATCAGCCCCGGCTTGCCGCCCCGTTGCGCGCCGGTGAAGGCACCAGGGGCGTAGCCGAACAGTTCGCTTTCGGCGAGGTTCTCCGGCAATGCCGCGCAATTCAAGGCCAAAAATGGTGAGCTGTGCCGTGCACTGATGGCGTGGCAAGCCCGCGCCACCAGTTCCTTGCCGGTGCCGGTTTCGCCCTGGATCAACAGGGGCGCATCGAGTGCCGCCACCCGTTGCGCTCGGACCTTGAGCGTGCGAATCACGGGTGATTCACCGAGCAGCGCATCAAATCCTTCGGCGTGATCGTGGTGCAGGGCCGACAGGCGTTCACCGATGCGGTTGGGTTGATACAGGGTGAGCAGGGCGCCAGCGTCGGTGATCGGCGTGGCGTCCAGCAACAACGTCTGGCCGTTGACGGTAATTTCCCGCAGCGGCAGGCGAAAACCCTGTTCGAGCAAGGCATCGAGCAGCGCCGGGTCGGCAAACAGGTCGGCGACACTTTCACCGGCCGGTTCGCGACCATACAGGGCGATCAATGCCGGGTTGGCCAGCAGTACCTTGCCGGCGCTGTCCAGCGCCAGCACCGGGTCGGTCATCGCCGCGAGCAGCGCATCGAGCTGCAGGTGCCGGCGCTGGCCGGGAAGAATATCGACCACGGTCATCGCCTGCACGCCACGGACGCTCAGCAGCGCATCGCGCAGTTCCTCGAGCACTTGCGGACTCAGGGTTGGCGCATCGATGTAGACGTTGGGCGGGACCATTTCCACCGCATCCAGGTTGAGGTTGCGTCCACCGAGCAGGGCCAGGACTTCCTGGGTGATGCCGACTCGATCGATGAAGCTGACGTGGATACGCATGGGGCGGTTTTGGGTTCTGGCGTGCGGAGGGTGGCAAGTATGCCTTGGAGCAAGCGAATGATGAAATCCTGCGCGGGATTTCAGCGTGGCGAGGTCCCCTTGTGGGAGCGAGCCTGCTCCGGGCGGCGTTCCGACGAAGGCGTCGTGTCAGGCAACGTGGATGGCGACTGACACACCGCTTTCGCGAGCAGGCTCGCTCCCACAGTGGTTTGGATTGACCCCAGAATGTTTGTTCGGGTTATTCGAAGTGCTCGGGATTCACCGCGTCGCCGGACTTCATATTCAACTGCTGCCGGATGTCTTCGAACATCAAGTCGTAATGCTTGTGCACCGAGCCGATCTGGCTGTGGGTTTTCGGGATTCCGTACTTCTCGGCAATTCTCGTCACATCCCTGGCAAAGTTGTAGGCCTCTTCCTTGGGCAGGAAGAAGGGCTCTGACATGTCCTTGCCCTGAATGCTGCCATGCATGGTGAACTGGATGCCTTTTTCACCTTTGTCATTCTTGCTGACTTCATAGTCGAGGTGCACGTTGTAGCTGACATCGTCCGGTGTCAGCGCATGACGCTCAATGTGCAAGTGACCTGGCTCAAACTGTGCCATGGGCGTCTCTCCTTACAAGTAGGTAATGCCAGGTGTCGCCGTGCTGATGCGCGTGCCGGCCGTGCCCTGGACGATCGCTTCGATATCCGCGAGTGAGCCGATCACCGCGACCTTTCCAGTATGGCGCGCGAATTCGCAGGCTGCCTGCACTTTCGGTCCCATGGAGCCGGCGGCAAAGCCGAGCTTTTCCATTTCGTCCGGGTGCGCCTGGGAGATGCTCTTCTGGGTCGGTTTGCCGAAGTCGATGAACGCAGCGCTGACGTCGGTGGCGATCACCAGCAGGTCAGCTTCAAGCTGTTCGGCCAGCAGCGCCGAGCACAGGTCCTTGTCGATCACCGCTTCGACGCCTTCAAGCTTGCCGGGTGCGGTGTACATGGTGGGGATGCCGCCACCGCCAGCACAGATCACAATGCTGCCTTTTTCCAGCAGCCACTTGATCGGACGGATTTCGAAGATGCGCTTGGGTTTGGGGCTGGCGACCACGCGGCGATATTTGTCGCCATCGGGGGCAATCGCCCAGCCCTTTTCAGCGGCGAGTTTTTCGGCTTCGGCCTTGGAGTAGACCGGGCCGATGGGTTTGGTCGGGTTCTGGAAGGCCGGGTCGTTGGCATCGACTTCGACCTGGGTCAGGAGGGTGGCGAAGGGCACTTCGAAGTCCAGCAGATTGCCCAGTTCCTGTTCGATGATGTAGCCGATCATGCCTTCGGTTTCGGCGCCGAGCACGTCCAGCGGGTAAGGTGACACCGAGGTGTAGGCCGCCGCTTGCAGCGACAGCAGGCCGACTTGCGGGCCATTGCCATGGGCGATGACCAGTTGGTTGCCGGCATGAATCTTGGCGATCTGCTCGGTGGCGATCCGGATGTTGGCGCGCTGGTTATCCGCGGTCATGGGTTCACCCCGGCGGAGCAGGGCGTTACCGCCCAGAGCAACGACGATACGCATGGTGCATGTCCTTCTAAACAAAGAGTTTGCAAGCAACGCGGTCTCCCGGTTGGAATCGGGCCAGTGTGGGAGCGGGCTTGCTCGCGAATGCGGTTTATCAGGAAACAATGATGTCGACTGACACACCGCTTTCGCGAGCAAGCCCGCTCCCACATTGACCCTGTTCCTTCAGTGGGAGCCGGGTCGGTCTTTAGAGGTCAGCCAAGGTCGACACCAGAATCGCCTTGATCGTGTGCATGCGATTCTCCGCTTGCTCGAAGGCGATGCAGGCCGGCGACTCGAACACGTCATCGGTCACTTCGATGCCGTTCTTCAGGTTTGGGTACTGCTCGGCAATCTGCTTGCCGACCTTGGTGTCGCTGTTGTGGAACGCCGGCAGGCAGTGCATGAACTTGGTGCGCGGGTTGCCGGTGGCTTTCATCAGTTCGGCATTCACCTGGTACGGCAGCAGTTGCTGGATGCGCTCGGCCCAGGCTTCGACCGGTTCGCCCATGGAGACCCAGACGTCGGTGTGGATGAAGTCCACGCCCTTGACCGCCGCTTTCGGGTCTTCGGTGAGGGTGATGCGCGCACCGCTTTCTTCGCCGTACTTCTTGCAGCGGGCCACCAGGTCGTCCAGCGGCCACAGGGCTTTCGGCGCGCAGATGCGCACGTCCATCCCGAGTTTGGCGCCGATCAGCAGCAGCGAATTACCCATGTTGTTACGCGCATCCCCAAGGTAGGCGTAGCTGATTTCGTGGATCGGTTTGTCGGCGTTTTCACGCATGGTCAGCACGTCGGCGATCATTTGCGTCGGGTGATATTCATCGGTCAGGCCGTTGAACACCGGCACGCCGGCAAACTTGGCCAGCTCCTCGACGATTTCCTGCTTGAAGCCACGGTACTCGATGGCGTCGTACATGCGCCCCAGCACCCGGGCGGTGTCCTTCATGCTTTCCTTGTGGCCGATCTGCGAGGAGTTCGGGTCGATGTAGGTAACGTTGGCACCCTGGTCATAGGCCGCGACTTCGAACGCACAGCGGGTGCGGGTCGAGGTTTTTTCGAAGATCAGCGCGATGTTGTTGCCCTTGAGGTGTTGCTGTTCGGTGCCGGTGTATTTGGCGCGCTTGAGATCGCGTGACAGGTCGAGCAGGTAGCGCAATTCGCGAGGGGTGTGGTGTTCCAGGCTCAGCAGATTGCGGTTATGGATATTGAACGCCATTTTGGATCTCCTAAGGTGTCGGGTATCCCGTTGGCCCGCACAGGTTCGCGCGGGCCAACGCTGATGGGTTAGTAGTCGATCGGATCGCGGATGATCGGGCAGGTCATGCAGTGGCCGCCGCCGCGACCGCGACCGAGTTCGCCGGCGCTGATAGTGATGACCTCCACCCCGGCCTTGCGCAGCAGGGTGTTGGTGTAGGTATTGCGGTCGTAGCCGATGACCACGCCGGGCTCTACGGCGACCACGTTGTTGCCGTCGTCCCATTGCTCGCGTTCGGCGGCGAAGCTGTTGCCGCCGGTTTCGACGACGCGCAGGGCCTTGAGGTTGAGGGCCTGGGCCACGGTGTCGAGGAAGTTGGTTTCTTCGCGGCGGATGTCGATGCCACCGGGTTTGCTTTCATCGGGGCGCAGGGTGAAGGCGACGATCTGGTTCACCACTTCCGGGAAGATGGTCACCACATCGCGGTCGCAGAAACTGAACACGGTGTCCAGGTGCATCGCCGCTCGGGATTTCGGCAGGCCGGCGACAATGACTTTCTCCACTGCTTTGTTCTTGAACAGGCTGACTGCCAGTTGGCCGATGGCCTGGCGCGAGGAGCGTTCGCCCATGCCAATCAACACCACGCCGTTGCCAATCGGCATCACGTCGCCGCCTTCAAGGGTTGAGCTGCCGTGGTCCTTGTCCGGGTCGCCGTACCAGATTTCGAATTCGGCGTTGGTGAACTGCGGGTGGAACTTGTAGATGGCGGTGGTCAGCAGGGTTTCCTGGCGACGCGCCGGCCAGTACATCGGGTTGAGCGTGACGCCACCATAGATCCAGCAGGTGGTGTCGCGGGTGAACTGAGTGTTGGGCAGTGGCGGCAGGATGAAGCTGGAGTGGCCGAGGAATTCTCGGAACATCTGGATGGTCTTGCCGCCGAAACTGTCCGGCAGGTCATCGGCAGAGACACCGCCAATCAAGAACTCGGCGATGTGTCGCGGCTCCAGGCTGCGCAGCCACGAACTGGTTTCATTGATCAGGCCCAGGCCCACCGAATCGGCGGTGATCTTGCGTTCGAGAATCCAGTCCAGGGCTTCGGGGATGGCGACGATGTCGGTCAACAGGTTGTGCATTTCCAGCACATCGACACCGCGTTCGCGCATTTTGGTGACGAAATCGAAATGGTCGCGCTTGGCCTGGGCCACCCACAACACATCATCGAACAGCAATTCGTCGCAGTTGTTCGGGGTCAGCCGCTGATGGGCCAGGCCGGGGGAGCAAACCATGACTTTGCGCAGTTTGCCGGCTTCGGAATGGACGCCGTACTTAACTTTTTCCGTGGTCATTTCAGTGAACCTCCAGAGGGCAAGACAGTCGTGTTACAGGGTCAGGAAGCCGTCGTAGAGACCGTAGGCCGCCACCAGGGCGCCGACGATCACCAGGGCGAAAATCAGCTTCTCGACGTTGGTGAAAACCGGTTTCTTGAGTTCCAGCTTGGCCTTGGCGAACAGGATCACGCCGGGCGCGTAGAGCAGGGCCGAGAGCAGCAGGTATTTGACGCCCCCGGCGTACAGCAGCCAGACCGCGTAGATCAGCGCCACCGCGCCAATGATCAGATCCTTCTGGCGCTCGCTCGCCGCGCCTTCGTAGGTTTCGCCGCGCACGGCCAACAACAGGGCGTACGCCGCCGACCACAGGTACGGCACCAGGATCATCGAGGTGGCGAGATAGATCAGCGACAGGTAGGTGCTGGCCGAGAAGAGTGTGATGATCAGGAATATCTGCACCATGGCATTGGTCAGCCACAGGGCGTTGACCGGTACCTGGTTGGCGTTTTCCTTGCGCAGGAACGCCGGCATGGTGTGGTCCTTGGCGGCGGCGAACATGATCTCCGCGCACAGCAGCACCCAGGACAGCAGCGCACCGAGCAACGAGATGATCAGGCCGACGCTGATCAGCACCGCCCCCCACTTGCCCACCACGTGTTCCAGCACGGCGGCCATCGAAGGGTTCTGCAGCTTGGCCAGTTCCGGCTGGGTCAGGATGCCCAGCGACAGCACGTTCACCAGCACCAGAATCAGCAGCACGGTGATAAAGCCGATCACCGTGGCCTTACCCACATCGCTGCGTTTTTCCGCACGTGCCGAGAAAATGCTCGCGCCTTCGATGCCGATGAACACCCACACGGTGACCAGCATCATGTTGCGCACCTGGTTCATCACGCTGCCCAGGTCCGGGTTCTTCAGGCCCCAGATGTCGGCGGTGAAGATCTCCAGCTTGAAGGCGAAAATCGCGATCAGCACAAACAGGATCAACGGTACGATCTTGGCGACCGTGGTCACCAGGTTGATGAACGCCGCTTCCTTGATCCCCCGCAGCACGAGCATATGCACGGCCCACAGCAACACGGACGCGCCGACCACGGCGGCGACGGTGTTGCCTTCGCCAAACACCGGGAAGAAGTAGCCCAGGGTGCTGAACAACAGCACGAAGTAGCCAACGTTGCCCAGCCAGGCACTGATCCAGTAACCCCAGGCTGACGAGAAACCCATGTAGTCGCCGAAACCGGCCTTGGCGTAGGCGTACACCCCGCCGTCCAGGTCAGGTTTGCGGTTGGCCAGCGTCTGGAACACAAAGGCGAGGGTGAGCATGCCGACAGCGGTAATCGCCCAGCCAATCAGGATGGCGCCGACGTCAGCACTGGCCGCCATGTTCTGTGGCAAGGAAAAGATACCGCCACCAATCATCGAACCGACGACCAACGCAACCAGTGCGCCAAGTTTCAGTTTTCCGGGGGCTTCAGACATTGCATGACTCCATTGCAGGAGAAGTGAGACAACAGACTAAGTGCGTCGACCTTGCAGTCAGATGACTTAGATCAGAGAAAGTCTTCATTCCATTTTTAATAACTGAATAATTGACTTGCACATGGCTACTGCCGGCAATGCGCGTTTCAGACGCCTCGTTGAGATTGTTGGAAATTTTTCGCATTCCTTGCGATTTATGAAGCTAGTTCGTTTTTACCAATCCGCAAATTTTCCTCAAGTCTTGTCAGAATGGAAATGGCTTATAAGCTAACTTGTATAAAGCGAATGATTATATGCATTGCATTTCGTCACATTTCGCAACAAAGGGCGTTGGTTGGCGCTATCGAATAAACGTCATTACGCTTCATTCATTTAAGTAATGCAGGTTTTTGTGACGATCTCGCGGCGACTGCCGCCCCTGGGAACGGAGACGCAGCCAATGTCGCAATCCACGCAAAAGCTTCGCCTGAGCGCATTGATCGCGCTGGTGGTGGGGTCGATGATTGGCGGAGGAATCTTTTCCCTGCCGCAGAACATGGCGGCCAAGGCCGACGCCGGTGCGATATTGATTGGCTGGGGAATTACTGCCATCGGCATGCTGACCCTGGCCTTCGTGTTCCAGACCCTGGCCAATCGCAAGCCGGAACTGGACTCAGGAGTGTACGCCTACGCCAAGGCCGGTTTTGGCGACTACATGGGCTTCTCATCCGCCTGGGGCTACTGGATCAGCGCCTGGCTCGGTAACGTCGGTTACTTCGTATTGCTGTTCAGCACCCTGGGGTTTTTCTTCCCGGTGTTCGGCGAAGGCAACACCCCGATCGCCATCGCCTGTGCCTCGGTGCTGCTGTGGACGGTGCATTTCGTGGTGCTGCGCGGGATCAAGGAGGCAGCCTTAATTAACCTGCTGACGACGGTGGCGAAGATTGTGCCGCTGATCATGTTCATCGTCATCGCCGCCGTGGCTTTTCAAGCTGACGTCTTTACCCGTGACATCTGGGGGCGCAGCAACCCGAGTTTCGGCAGCGTGATGGACCAGGTGCGCAACATGATGCTGGTCACGGTGTTCGTGTTCATCGGCATTGAGGGCGCCAGCGTCTATTCCGCGCGGGCCGAGAAACGTGCCGACGTGGGCCGGGCCACGGTCATCGGATTTCTCGGGGTGCTGGCATTGCTGGTGCTGGTCAACGTGCTGTCGCTGGGCATCCTGAGCCAGCCGGAACTGGCCACCTTGCAGAACCCGTCGCTGGCCGCGGTGCTCGAGCACATCGTCGGCCCCTGGGGCGCATTGCTTATCAGCGTCGGCCTGGGGATTTCACTGCTGGGAGCCTTGCTGTCCTGGGCGCTGCTGTGCGCCGAAATCCTCTTTGCCACCGCCAAGGACAAGACCATGCCGGCGTTCCTGACCAAGGAGAACGCCAACCACGTGCCGGTCAATGCGCTGTGGATGACCAATGTGATGATCCAGCTGTTTTTGCTGATCACGCTATTCTCCGCCGGCACCTACACCAGCCTGATCTACCTCGCTTCATCGATGATCCTGGTGCCCTACCTGTGGTCGGCGGCTTATGCCGTGTTGTTGAGCGGACGCGGTGAAACCTACGAGCACGCCTCCGCCGAGCGGACCAAAGACCTGCTGATCGGCGGCGTCGCCCTGTGCTACGCGGTGTGGCTGCTGTACGCCGGTGGCTTGAAATACCTGCTGCTCTCCGCCTTGCTCTATGCGCCGGGCGTGATCCTGTTCGCCAAGGCCAGGCGCGAACAGGGCAAGCCAGTGTTCACCACCCTCGAGAAGGGCATCTTTACCTGCGTCATCAGCGGAGCCGGCTTGGCCGCGTATGCGCTGTACAGCGGGGTGCTGCGGCTGTGAAGCGGCTACTGGCATTCCAGCCGCCCTACGACTGGCCGGCGATGCTGGGGTTTCTGTCGGCACGGGCGATTACCGGAATCGAAGCAGTGGTCGACGGCGTTTACTCGCGCAGCATCGGCTTGAACGGACTTCACGGCACACTCTCGATCAAGCCTGCGACCGCAGACTCACTGGAACTGACCCTCGACTTCCCCGATGCGAACGCAGTACCCGAGATCGTCGCCAGGCTGCGGCGGATGTTTGACCTGGACGCCGACCTGGTCACCATGCAACGTCACCTGGTGGCCGATCCCTTGCTGGCACGCCTGATCGCACAGCGTCCGGGACTGCGCGTACCAGGGACGTGGGACGGTCTGGAACTGGCGATCCGCGCCGTGTTGGGGCAGCAGATCAGCGTAGGCGCGGCCATCAAACTGGCAGGCAAACTGGTGGCGCAATACGGCGCGCCACTGACCTCGCCGCACGACGGCTTGACCCACGTGTTTCCTGAGGCTGCGGTGTTGGCGGCGGCGGACCTGTCGACATTGGGGATGCCGAAAAGCCGTGGCCGTACGCTGTCGGGTGTGGCTCAGGCCTTGCTCGATGATCCTCTATTGTTTGAGCCTGGTCGGCAGGGCGGAGTGACGCGGTTGCTGGGGTTGTATGGGGTTGGTGACTGGACGGCGCAGTACATTGCCCTGCGGCAATTACGGGAGATGGATGGGTTGCCGAATGGGGATGTGGGGTTGATCAATGCGCTGGCGGCATTGGAGGGTGGGGCGGTGACGGCTCGGGATTTGTTGGCGCGGGCTGAAGGGTGGCGGCCGTATCGGGGGTATGCGGCGCAGTTGTTGTGGACTTCGTTGAGTCGAGCGGATTGAGTGAGCTGGTTGAACAGATCATTTTCGCCTATCTCCATTTTCGTCGGCTTTTTCTGCATGGCTTGTGGGATCTTTCCTGATTTTCTAGACCATCTTGAGTTTCCTCTTTGTCCACGTACTTTGCGTTAAGCCACTCATCCTGAGTCGGCTTATCGATCGTGAACAGTGGTGCGCTTTCCATAAATGGGGCGCCAGCAGAGAGGGAGATCAGCAATGGCCAAAGGACATTTCATTCGCCTGGGTGACGAGACCACTTGCGGCGGCAAGGTTTTGGAAGCCGATACACGCGTCATGATGTTTGGTATCGCCCATGCGCGTGAAGGCGACCGCGTTTCCTGCGGAAAAAACGACGAAACCTACACCATCGTGGGAGGCGTCTCTTACATCAACAGTCATGGCAGGATCGTGGCGGGCTCGCTGGACAGCTACAGCACCTGCCCTTGCAGAGCCAGGTTGATCCCGTCGGTTTTTACTGCCACTTATGAGTCGCGTAGCAGTGCTGCGCCCCAGACCACAAGGGCCGTGGCCCAACCCACCACACCTCTCGCCAGCAATCCGGCAGCGCCACGGCCAGCCGGTTTCGCGTCTGCGTCGAGCACTTCCAAGCCAGTGCCCCTGGGCACTACAGCAGCCCAGGAACCGGGCTTCTACATCGTGCCGAAAAGCACCACCCGTGAGCAGATTGAAGCCTCCTTGTTCACCGTGCGTGACCCGGCGGTGATGGGCAAATTCAAGTTGCTCAATCCTAACCTGCGCGACGTCAAAGCCGGCTCGATGGTCGTGCTGAGCGACCCCCAAAATTACCAATGCACCCGTGAAGAAGCCCTGCTCATGGATGTGGCAGCCAAGACCAACCAGATCATTGAAACGCTTAGCCCTGAAGAAGCGGATTTCATGGTGCAACACCGTGATGTCATCCAGACCTTCCTGACCTATGGCTCGAACGCTATCGGCATTGGCGCGAGCGTTTTCAAGAACAACCTGGATAACGTAGGCAATGCCTTGAGTGATATCGAAGCGTTGCAACGGAATACGCTTCAAAGAGATGGGCACCTGCGCTCGCCAGCGTTCTTTGCAGAGCGCCAGCGTCTGCTCGCACAGCTGAACAGCCATATGACGGCACTGACCCGCAAGGGCATTGGATTCCCTGACCATATCAACTTGAAAAAAATGTTGGGTATCTCCAGCCAAAGCCTGGTCCACCACTGGACCAATGCCAGTCCCGGGGGGCAAATACCGGGTCATGCGACCCATCTTGAAGGTGTGGCGAAGGCTTCTAAATACGTCAAATACGGCGGTTGGGTCGGGACGGTCGTCGGCGGAGGAGCATCTGTCTTAAAGGTGCAGGATGTGTGTACGGCGGGAAGTTCCGAAGCTTGCGAGCGTGTTAGATTTACCGAGACAGGAAGCTTTGTTGTGGGTATCGGCGGTGGCATGGGTGCTGGCTGGATGTTAAGTGCCCCCGTTGTCGGTGCACTTTGCATTGGGTTGGGGGTGCCTACAGGCGGGATAGGGACGTTGGCATGCAGTATCGTCGTGGTTGGCGTTGGCTCTTATGCGGGTGGTGCATTGGGTGGTCAGCTAGGTGAAATGGCTGGTGAAGTAATTTATGAGGCGATGAAATGACTACCGCAGGACTGGTTGTTGGTAGCTTGAGTTGCATCGTGATTGTTAGCCTGTTCATTTGTATTGCACTCGCTCTTTACTTGGGATATACCCAAAGCGAAGAAATGACTAAGCATTTCAAAAATAGTTCATCAAGCATAACTAGCGCTACGCACAAACACTCCGGCCCTTACGGTAAAATGCAGTTAGTAGGAGGGATATCTTTTGTTTTGACATTTCCTCGATTTTTTTTGAAGCAAGGCGTCCTTGATGCTGAAGATATTAGAAACTTCCCTTTGCACCTCAGGCGAAAGCTTATAGCGCTGCAATGGGGGTTTATAGTTATTTTCATCTCCATGGCATTATTGGTCTGTATAAGAGGGTCAGGAATACTTGACTGACTAAAAAGGGGGATGATTTATTATTCACGCTTTCGAATGGAAATAATTGTCCCCTTTTGTCCGTATGACGGCACTGACCCGAAAAGGGATCGGTTTTCCACACCACATTAACTTGAAAAAATGTTGGGTATTTCCAGCCAAAGCCTGATCCACCACTCGATCAATGCCAGTCCCGGGGGGCAAATTCCAGGTTACGCCACCCATCTTGAAGGCGTGGCGAAGGCTTCGAAGTACGTTAATTACGGCGGTTGGCTCTGTATCGCCATTGATGGCGGGGCATCTGCCATGAAGGTTCAAAAGGTTTGCGTTGCAGGAAGTATCGACGCATGTGAACGAGTCCGACTAACAGAGTTGGGGAGTTTTAGCGGAGGAGTGGCTGGTGGGCGGGGGGGCGGTCTGATGGTGCGTGGAAAAGTAAAGCTGTTAGCAAAAAAATGCAAGCATTGTAGCGTGACAAACGAAGTGAATATGGCGCGAATTAAGGGTGGACTCTGCTATACGTGTAGAAAATCACTGCATGATGCGAGAGGAGTGAATATGCTGAAGCAGGCCTCTGTAAGGTTGAAGGTCTTGCTCAGTGTTATTTCCCTGTGTTGTTTGCTGTTGGCTGGTTATTCGATTTATTACAATCATATCGTATTGCCTTATGGGGGAGGGCGTGTGAGATCCAGGTTGTTGGCGTTCAACGGTCTTGGGGTTGCAGTTCCTGCGCTGGCATTGATTATGTTCGCAGTTGGTTTGTTGACTGTCGTTGCGGCTAATCTCTATCGCTACTCTAACGAAAAGGCATGTGAGAGAATAATAAGGCGCAGTCTGTGTTTCGGGCTTTTTTTATACTGGATATCTATTTTCTTTGCCGATGATATTGACTATAGGTGACTCATTAAAAAATGCTAATAGACGGTTGAATGTTCAGTTGAGGGTGATGGCTAGCGTCCATTCTGCCCGCACTGGCGATCCTCCTGTCGACAACTCCTTGAGCATGAAGAAAATTACTCCGGTGGACAAACCACCATCGTACGTTATTGAAGACGATGTGCCTGATGCGTCAGCCGAGCAGTGGCTGGTCCACACTATTACCGTTCAACGCAAGCACGTGCTGCTCGTCATCCATGTGCAAACCCGGTATTGCATGATATTCGCGGACGCGAACAAAGCGGATATTGAAGGTTTCGTCGATCGTTTTGCCGAGCGTTGGATAAATGGCCTGATCCGCCATGCGGGCCACCACGACATCCTTCATTGGGTCGATGACGAGCCGATGATGTAGCGCTTCTAGGAGAGTTGCCGCGAGTACGTGTTTTACAAACGCGGGCATCGCGGTGCGCAAAAACACCTCAATGAAATTGCCTGGATCTTCGAAGGTTGCGCCGCCGAATGGGGTACGTTGCCCCGGGATGAATTGGTGGCTGGTCGCTTCGACAGTGATATGAACGACACGCCGCGAAGCAGTAAAGGCCGCAAGGACTATTACTACCCAGATGATCTTTCGCGGCAGCATAGAGGTCAATGAGCATCATCTGTCTCTGGTCCGCATCAAACTTTCTGGTCATGCAGTTGCTTTGGACTTCGCTGAGTCGGCAAAGCGGATAAGCGATCCCGACACAGAGTTCGATTACTCAGGAATCAACCGTCTGACCTTCTTATAAAGCGAAGCGGTGAACTCCTCATTGTCGCTCGAATGGTGACAGCGACGATGGCAGTTTGGGCACAGCGCTACGGCGTTGGTGACTTGATCCGAGCCTTTTTCGGCGAGCGGCTTAACGTGGTGAACTTCTAGATAAGGCAACCCAAGTTTTTGAAACGGGGCAGGTTCGCCACAGCCATCGCAATGACCTTCGGCTTCATTTCGCACCCACGCTCGCACCTCGGGGTCACGGACAAAAACTGTGCTTGAGCTCGCCGCTCGTTTCGGTTTCTTAATGCCTTCTGGCGGCTTCTTGATCTTTAGCTTTTGAAGCGCAGCAGCACGACGCTCTAGGGTTTGTTCGTCATCTGTCGGAGCGGTGGGGTCGCCAGGCTGAACGCCTCGTTCGGTGAGCGCGGCCTGAATTAACTGCTCAACATTCGAACCAACATTCTTGGCAGGCTTGTATCCCTTGATGAACTCCCGATCCATCTTCATCAGAACCGTAGAGATGTTCTGCATCCGGAATTCGACGGAGCCTTTGGTGCGGGTGGGTAAGGCTGTTTCGCGTAGAGCCAGATTCACTTTAGTCTTCACGAATTTTTGCCCGCTTAGCTCTAGCGCGAGCATCTTCAGATAGGCATCTACCGCGGCCTTGATCTCAGAAACGCTCCAGTCGCCGTCTTTTATCTTTTCGCTCATACAATCGCCGAGAGTTGAAAACCCTCGGACGATACTGAGTGGCCACTACGACTGTCTACGAAATTTCCTACAAGAAATAGCGACAGATCTTGAAGAGGATCCTACAAGCGCGTCATCGAATGCTTCGACGACCGAAACACCTGCACGACTCTCCGCCACCAAGGCCTAGCGACAGGCGCTCTCCGCTGCGTGTGATCATGCAGTAGGTAAGGCATATCGCGCAGCCGAATCCAACCTTCATCTTGCCAACACAACAGACTTAAGGACATCTCCGGCCAATCCAACAAACTCAACATCGGCCGATCCGAGTTCTTCGGTTGATCAGCATCTCGTAAAGCCGGTACGACCTGATGGGTTAGCCATTCACGCAACAACCGATTTCCGGGTGCGTAGTGATACACCAACAGCGCATACACGCCGGACTCACTGAGCATCAGTTGTTTTTTCGGTTGTCGGTAATACTCAATCCACAACGCGCGATGCTGGTCTTTGTCCAGTTTGTTGAGCATGCGCTCACTCAAGTGAAAACCCATCAATCGACCGACATCGTGGGCACAGAACCATGGTTGGTTTTCAAGGAGGAGGGCGTGGAGTGGGAGGTTATGGCGGTGGAAGACTGTCGAACTGAGAGGATCGGTCATTACCGATCGGTGTGGAGTTTGTGCAGGCATTTCCATTACCTCTACGTTTGAATTTGAAGAGGGCCGGAGCCCAACGTAGAGGACCTAAGAATCCCAACGAAGCTGTTTGCCCACACACGAATGCGCTTACTTGCTGGTAGCAGCATGCGTTCTGTGTGTGAGGTTAGCTTCTACGTTGGGCGTTTCTTAGGCACCTGCAGCAGAGATTAGAATGGCTTTGAATGGTCATCAATGCGGATGCAGCTGGAAATGCTGTAGGGGTTTTCCTGCTGTCAAAAAAAGCCCCGATCAGATCGGGGCTTTTAGATGTTCGATTTAGCGATTCAAATCGCTGAATCGTGGCTTGCCAAGGAATCAATCCCAGCTAAGCGCACCACCGGTTTGGTATTCGATTACGCGAGTCTCAAAGAAATTTTTCTCTTTCTTCAAGTCCATGATCTCGCTCATCCAAGGGAACGGGTTCGTAGTCCCTGGGTACTCTTCTTTCAAACCGATCTGCGACAGGCGACGGTTAGCGATGAACTTGAGGTAGTCCTCCATCATCGCTGCGTTCATGCCCAGCACGCCACGAGGCATGGTGTCACGAGCGTATTCGATCTCAAGCTGAGTACCTTGCAGAATCATCTGCGAAGCTTCTTCCTTCATTTCAGCATCCCACAAATGTGGGTTTTCGATTTTGATCTGGTTGATCACGTCGATGCCGAAGTTCAGGTGCATGGATTCGTCGCGCAGGATGTATTGGAACTGCTCGGCGACGCCGGTCATTTTGTTGCGGCGGCCCATGGAGAGGATCTGGGTGAAGCCGCAGTAGAAGAAGATGCCTTCCAGGACGCAGTAGTAGGCGATCAGGTTGCGCAGCAGCTCTTTGTCGGTTTCGACGGTGCCGGTTTCGAACTTTGGATCGGAGATCGAACGGGTGTACTTCAGGCCCCAGGTGGCTTTTTTCGCGACCGATGGGATCTCGTGGTACATGTTGAAGATTTCGCCTTCATCCATGGCCAACGATTCGATGCAGTACTGGTAGGCGTGGGTGTGGATCGCCTCTTCGAAGGCCTGGCGCAGGATGTACTGGCGGCATTCCGGGTTGGTGATCAGGCGGTACACGGCCAGCACCAGGTTGTTGGCAACCAGGGAGTCGGCGGTGGAGAAGAAGCCGAGGTTGCGCATCACGATGCGGCGCTCGTCGTCGGTCAGGCCTTCCGGGTTTTTCCAGAGGGCGATGTCGGCGGTCATGTTGACTTCTTGCGGCATCCAGTGGTTTGCGCAGCCGTCCAGGTACTTCTGCCAGGCCCAGTCGTACTTGAAAGGTACGAGCTGGTTGAGGTCGGCACGGCAGTTGATCATGCGCTTTTCATCGACAGCGACACGGGCGGAGGCGCCTTCGAGTTCGGCGAGGCCTTCGGCGACGTCGAGCGAGTCCAGGGCGGCTTTGGCGCGGGCAACGGCGGCAGAGTCAGCGGCGGTCACGGCGCGCGCTTCGAGGGCGGCGGCACCGCCGGCGCTGTCGAGACGGTCCATGTTGGCTTCGGTGGCGTGGCCAGCGTTGGCGCTCTTGACTGCTACTTCCGTGTCTTCTTTGTCGAATTCGTCCCAGCTCAGCATGACGTGTCGTCTCCTGCGTGAGGGCCAGTGTGCCCGTGTGAAAATGATGGGTTGGTTTTTCACACGGCGGTGCTGGCCGCGTTGGATAGCGTTTTTTGCAGCGGTACACGCAGGCAATAAACATAAATTTTGTACGGGGTTCCGAGAGCCACTGATGGGCGCAATCGGCATCGAATGCCGTTGCGGGGCTTCAGACTGGCTTTTCATCCCTGTAAGGGGATATTGCAGGCCCGTTTAAGGCCGCATTATAGGGAAATTTTCACGGTCGTGGTGGGGCGAATCCGCGCATGGAGCGGTGGAAAGGGCGGGTTTTTCGGTCGGAGCGAGGGTTTACAGGGCTTTGGCGGGTGAAGATTTTTTTTTGCGCAAATGGCGGGGAATCGGTTTTGCTCAAAAAGTAAGCAGAAAAGCGCCTTTTTTACTACATCTTGTGTTTGTGGGCGATTTTTGACCAGTTAAGACACAACTGAGCCCGGCGCGAGCCGGGCTGGAATCGACCTCCAGCTAAGCGCTGAAGCGGCCGGATTCGGCGCAGTCAGATCAGCCGCTGGAGCAGCCGTTACCCATGACGCTGTAGCGCAGGATATGGCGCTGGCCTTTGGAGTCGTCATATTCCATTTTCATCGGCACAACTTCACACACATTGGGGACTTCGCTCATGGAAATAACTTTGGCGATGTCCAGGTCCATCGAATAAGTGTAATCCTCGATAGCCGGTTGTTGCTGCGCGACATCAGTCTGGGCCTCGTCTGCCATGGCGGTTGCGCACAGGCTGCTGAGGGCCAGAACCAATAAAGCTTTCATCTAGTGTTTACCTTTTTCAAGTCGAGTGGGGTCACGCAACCTTTTTGGGGTTGCGTGTGGATCGGACTACTTGGGTTTGGGTTAACTGCCTTCGTGGGGGCTGTAACTTGGTTAACTCAGTTTGCCGGGTTGGCGGAGCGAATTTTAGGCGTGGGGGTGGCATTCATATAGGCGTGGTTTTGATAAACACCTTTGGCGGATTTTGTAACAATCCCCGGGCACCCTCTGTAGGAGCGAGCTTGCTCCGGGCGGCGTTCCGACGATGATCGTTAACAATAACGCGCTGTGTCTGATGCCCCTTGGTGTTCTCGGGTTTTTCGCGAGCAGGCTCGCTCCCACAGGGGGGGTGGGATGCGTGCGGGTATCAGGACATTTCGTGTGGGCTTGTTACTACCATCGTCGAATGGTTCTATAGGCCCCGCCCGGGCTACAACAGGGTCATACAAAAACAACTATTCCACCGAGGTAAGAAAGATGAGTGCGGCTTCCCTGTATCCCGTTCGTCCCGAGGTTCTGGCCAACACGCTGACTGACGAGGCGACCTACAAGGCCATGTACCAGCAGTCGGTCGTCAACCCGGACGGCTTCTGGCGCGAACAGGCCAAGCGCCTCGACTGGATCAAGCCTTTCACCACGGTGAAACAGACGTCCTTCGACGATCACCACGTCGACATCAAGTGGTTCGCCGACGGCACCCTCAACGTTTCCTACAACTGCCTGGACCGTCATCTGGCCGAGCGCGGCGATCAGGTCGCGATCATCTGGGAGGGCGATGACCCTGCCGAAAGCCGCAACATCACCTACCGCGAACTGCACGAACAGGTCTGCAAGTTCGCCAACGCCCTGCGTGGCCAGGACGTGCACCGCGGCGACGTGGTGACTATCTATATGCCGATGATCCCCGAAGCCGTGGTCGCCATGCTGGCCTGTACCCGGATCGGCGCGATTCACTCGGTGGTGTTCGGCGGTTTCTCGCCGGAGGCCCTGGCCGGTCGCATCATCGACTGCAAGTCGAAAGTGGTAATCACCGCAGACGAAGGCATTCGTGCCGGCAAGAAGATCCCGCTCAAGGCCAACGTCGACGACGCCCTGACCAACCCGGAAACCAGCAGCATCCAGAAAGTCATCGTGTGCCAGCGTACCGGTGGCAACATCAAGTGGAACCAGCACCGGGACATCTGGTACGAAGACCTGATGAAAGTGGCGGGCACTGTTTGCGCGCCTAAAGAGATGGGCGCCGAAGAAGCGCTGTTCATCCTCTACACCTCCGGATCCACCGGTAAGCCCAAGGGCGTGCAGCACACCACCGGCGGTTACCTGTTGTACGCGGCCATGACCCACGAGCGCGTGTTCGACTACCGTCCGGGTGAAGTCTACTGGTGCACCGCCGACGTCGGCTGGGTCACCGGCCACACCTACATCGTCTATGGCCCGCTGGCCAACGGCGCGACCACGCTGCTGTTCGAAGGCGTACCGAACTATCCGGACATCACCCGGGTGGCGAAGATCGTCGACAAGCACAAGGTCAATATCCTCTACACCGCCCCGACCGCCATTCGCGCCATGATGGCCGCGGGTACGGCCGCCGTAGAAGGTGCCGATGGCAGCAGTCTGCGCCTGTTGGGTTCGGTGGGTGAGCCGATCAACCCGGAAGCCTGGGACTGGTACTACAAGAATGTCGGTCAATCCCGTTGCCCGATCGTCGACACCTGGTGGCAGACCGAAACCGGCGCGACCCTGATGAGCCCGCTGCCGGGTGCTCATGGCCTGAAACCGGGTTCCGCGGCGCGTCCGTTCTTCGGCGTAGTGCCGGCACTGGTGGACAACCTGGGCAATATCATCGAAGGCGAGGCCGAGGGTAACCTGGTGATTCTCGATTCGTGGCCAGGCCAGGCACGTACGCTGTACGGCGATCACGACCGTTTCGTCGACACCTACTTCAAGACCTTCCGTGGCATGTACTTCACCGGTGACGGCGCCCGTCGTGATGCCGATGGTTACTACTGGATCACCGGTCGCGTCGACGACGTGCTCAACGTGTCCGGTCACCGCATGGGCACCGCCGAGATCGAAAGCGCGATGGTCGCCCACCCGAAAGTCGCCGAAGCGGCGGTGGTTGGTGTGCCGCACGACATCAAGGGGCAGGGCATCTATGTCTATGTCACCTTGAAAAATGGTGAGGAGCCGAGCGAGCAGCTGCGCCTGGAGCTGAAAAACTGGGTGCGCAAGGAGATCGGCCCGATTGCTTCACCGGATGTGATCCAGTGGGCGCCGGGGCTGCCGAAGACTCGTTCGGGCAAGATCATGCGCCGGATCCTGCGCAAGATTGCCACGGCTGAGTACGATGGGCTGGGGGATATTTCCACCCTGGCCGACCCGGGTGTGGTGCAGCATTTGATTGATACGCACCGGACCATGAATGTTGCTTAAGTAGCGTTCAGCGTCATTGAAGCCCTGCCAGGTGTTGAGCCTGGTGGGGCTTTTTGTTGGCTGAGGGTTTTGTGTTGGCAGTGCTGGCCTCTTCGCGGGCAAGCCCGCTCCTACAGGGGGCTATGGAGGGGGCGCGATCTGTGTCACACCATGGAAACCTGTGGGAGCGGGCTTGCCCGCGAAGGGGCCAGAACAGGCTCCGCATAAACAACAGCCAATAATTATCGGCTTCCCCTGTAGGATCTTTCCTACTGTTACCTGCGACCTTTCAGGTTACTGAATGTGTAACCGTGCTGCGCCAATTCGGGGCGTTGGGAAACGCGAAGCCCTGTTGGATGCCTCCACAAAAAATAAGAATCCACGCTGCGCTTGCCGGATTAGAAGGGTTTGCCAATAATAGGCCCGCAACTTGCAATACAGATCGGTTTACCGTCTTTTGCTCTCGCATGATTTTGCAGGGCTGTCAATGTGCTCGAACGGCTTTCTTGGTGCATCTGTAACTAGTTGTCGCATTGAAGAAATATCGGCTCCGGGCCTGTCGTTAGAATGCCGATCACTCGCTCGTCATTGCCTGTGTTGAATTTCAACGCCCGCATCCTAGGACGCAGCAACGTTTTGCGGTTTCACTCATTCGCATATTGGGCTGTCGCTCACTCTGCCGTTTTAGCCCTTTACCGATGGAGTCCCAAGATGAAGAAACTCGTGCTGCTTGGCGCCCTGGCAATGTCCTGCGTGCTGTCCCTGCCAACCTTCGCCGATGAAAAGCCCCTGAAGATCGGTATCGAAGCGGCTTACCCTCCGTTCGCCTCCAAAGCGCCGGACGGCAGCATCGTGGGTTTCGACTACGACATCGGTAACGCCCTGTGCGAAGAGATGAAGGTCAAGTGCGTGTGGGTCGAGCAAGAGTTCGACGGCCTGATCCCGGCGCTGAAAGTGCGCAAGATCGATGCAATCCTGTCGTCCATGTCGATCACTGAAGACCGCAAGAAGTCCGTGGACTTCACCAACAAGTACTACAACACCCCAGCTCGCCTGGTCATGAAGGAAGGCACTCAGGTCAGCGAAGGTCTGACCGAGCTCAAGGGCAAGAACATCGGCGTGCAGCGTGGTTCGATCCACGAGCGTTTCGCCCGCGAAGTCCTGGCGCCACTGGGTGCCGAGATCAAGCCATACGGTTCGCAGAACGAGATTTACCTCGACGTGGCCGCCGGCCGCCTCGACGGCACCGTGGCAGACGCTACGCTGCTCAATGACGGTTTCCTGAAAACCGACGCCGGTAAAGGTTTCGCCTTCGTTGGCCCGGCGTTCACCGACGTCAAATACTTCGGCGACGGCGTGGGTATCGCGGTTCGCAAGGGTGACGCGCTGAAAGACAAGATCAACACCGCGATCACGGCCATCCGCGAGAACGGCAAGTACAAGCAAATCCAGGACAAGTACTTCGCCTTCGATATCTACGGCAAGTAACAGACACGTCCGAAATGGCGCAAGCAACAGGTTTTTCTGAGGTTTGCGCCATTTTTTCATCCCAACTTTCGAGGACCTGAATCATGTTGAAAGGCTACGGGGCTGTCATCCTCGATGGCGCTTGGCTGACGCTTCAGCTCGCCTTGTCGTCCATGGCCCTGGCCATTGTCCTGGGCCTGATCGGCGTGGCGCTGCGTCTGTCGCCGGTGCGCTGGCTGGCCTGGCTGGGCGACCTGTACTCCACGGTAATCCGCGGGATTCCCGACCTGGTGCTGATCCTGCTGATTTTCTACGGTGGTCAGGACCTGCTTAACCGTGTCGCGCCGCTGCTCGGTTTCGACGAATACATTGACCTGAACCCCTTGGCCGCCGGTATCGGCACCCTGGGCTTCATCTTCGGTGCCTACCTGTCGGAAACCTTCCGTGGTGCGTTCATGGCGATTCCCAAGGGGCAGGCTGAAGCCGGCATGGCCTACGGCATGAGCAGTTTCCAGGTGTTCTTCCGGGTGTTGGTGCCGCAGATGATTCGCCTGGCGATTCCGGGTTTCACCAACAACTGGCTGGTGCTGACCAAGGCCACCGCGCTGATTTCGGTGGTGGGACTGCAAGACATGATGTTCAAGGCCAAGCAGGCGGCAGATGCCACCCGCGAGCCTTTCACCTTCTTCCTCGCAGTGGCGGCGATGTACCTGGTGATCACCAGTGTCTCGTTGCTGGCATTGCGTCACCTTGAGAAGCGCTACTCGGTAGGCGTAAGGGCGGCTGATCTATGATCTTCGACTACAACGTCATTTGGGAGGCCTTGCCGCTGTACTTCGGCGGCCTGGTGACCACCCTCAAATTGCTCGCGCTGTCGCTGTTTTTCGGTCTGCTGGCGGCCTTGCCGCTGGGCCTGATGCGCGTCTCGAAGAACGCAGTCGTCAACATGACGGCCTGGCTCTTCACCTACGTGATCCGCGGCACGCCGATGCTGGTGCAGCTGTTCCTGATCTACTACGGTCTGGCGCAGTTCGAAGCGGTACGTGAAAGCTTCCTGTGGCCGTGGCTGTCCAGCGCAACCTTCTGTGCCTGCCTCGCGTTTGCCATCAACACCAGCGCCTACACTGCCGAAATCATCGCCGGCAGCCTGCGCGCCACGCCGAACGGCGAGATCGAAGCGGCCAAGGCCATGGGTATGTCGCGCTTCAAGATGTACAAGCGCATCCTGCTGCCGTCGGCCCTGCGCCGCGCACTGCCGCAGTACAGCAACGAAGTGATCATGATGCTGCAGACCACCAGCCTGGCGTCCATCGTGACCCTGATCGATATCACCGGTGCCGCGCGCACGGTCAACGCCCAGTTCTACCTGCCGTTCGAGGCCTACATCACCGCCGGCGTGTTCTACCTGTGCCTGACCTTCATCCTGGTGAAGCTGTTCAAGATGGCCGAGCGCCGCTGGCTGGGCTACCTGGCCCCGCGGAAGCACTGATATGGAACGCATCGATCATGTTTTGCCGTGGAGCCACCTGGGCAGCGAGCGCCAGATCTCGGTGTTCCGCTTCGGCAGCGGTGAGCGCAAGGCCTACATCCAGGCCAGCCTGCACGCCGATGAATTGCCCGGCATGCGCACCGCCTGGGCGCTGAAAACGCGCCTGGCCGAGCTCGAAGCCCAAGGCTTGCTCAACGGCGTGATCGAACTGGTGCCGGTGGCCAATCCACTGGGCCTCGGTCAGTTGCTGCAGGGCAATCATCAAGGGCGTTTCGAGGCCGGCAGCGGTAAGAATTTCAACCGCGATTTCGTCGAGCTGAGCGCGCCGGTGGCCGCAGGACTCGATGGCCATCTGGGCGATGACCCGCACGCCAATATCCGCTTGATCCGCCAGGCCATGAGCGATCATCTGGCCGCACTGCCACCGGCCAGCAGCCAGTTGCAGGGCATGCAGCGCATCCTGCTCAGCCATGCCTGCACTGCCGACGTGGTATTGGACCTGCATTGCGATGCCGAAGCGGCGCTGCACATGTATGCCTTGCCGCAACATTGGCCGCAGTGGCGTTCGCTGGCTGCGCACTTGAATGTTCGAGTTGGCTTGCTGGCGGAAGACTCCGGCGGCAGTTCCTTCGACGAAGCCTGTTCGTTGCCGTGGTTGCGCTTGTCGCGTCAGTTCCCGGACGCGCAGATTCCGCTGGCGTGCCTGGCGACGACCCTTGAACTGGGTGGTCAGGCTGATACCGGTCGCCCTGAGACTGAGGCTTACGCCGAGGGCATCCTGGCGTTCCTCGCCGAGCAGGGATTGATCAGCGGAGACTGGCCGCAACCTGCCCAGCCAGCGTGCGAAGGCCTGCCGTTCGAAGGCACCGAATTGCTGTTCGCACCGCACCCCGGTGTGGTGAGTTTCCTGCGTAAACCTGGTGAATGGGTTGAGGCGGGCGACGAGATTTTCGAAGTGATCGATCCGCTGGCGGATCGGGTCAGCACGGTGTGTGCTGGTACGTCCGGGGTGCTGTTTGCCATTGAGCGGCTGCGTTACGCCCAACCCGGTTTCTGGCTGGCCAAGGTGGCGGGGCGCGAAGCGCTGCGTCACGGGCGCTTGCTCAACGACTGACTGACTGTTTTTGTGAGAACCGACCGCATGTACAAGCTTGAAGTCCAAGACCTGCATAAACGCTATGGCAGTCACGAAGTGCTCAAGGGCGTGTCCCTGAAAGCGGCGGCTGGCGATGTGATCAGCATCATCGGCTCCAGTGGCTCCGGCAAAAGTACCTTCCTGCGCTGCATCAACCTGTTGGAGCAGCCGCACGCGGGCAGGATCCTGCTCAACAACGAAGAGCTGAAACTGGTGGCAGGCAAGGACGGCGCCATGAAGGCCGCCGATCCGAAACAACTGCAACGCATGCGTTCGCGCCTGTCGATGGTGTTCCAGCATTTCAACCTGTGGTCGCACATGACCGCGCTGGAAAACATCATGGAGGCGCCGGTGCATGTACTGGGCGTGTCCAAGGCCGAGGCCCGCGAGAAAGCCGAGCACTACCTGAACAAGGTGGGCGTGGCGCATCGCAAGGATGCCTACCCGGGCCACATGTCCGGCGGCGAACAGCAGCGCGTGGCGATTGCCCGTGCGCTGGCGATGGAACCTGAGGTGATGCTCTTCGACGAACCGACCTCGGCTCTGGATCCGGAACTGGTTGGCGACGTGCTCAAAGTCATGCAGGCCCTGGCCCAGGAAGGCCGGACCATGGTCGTGGTGACCCACGAAATGGGCTTCGCCCGTGAAGTGTCGAACCAGTTGGTGTTCCTGCACAAAGGTGTGGTCGAAGAAAGCGGCAACCCGCGTGAAGTGCTGGTCAATCCACAGTCCGAACGCTTGCAGCAATTCCTGTCCGGCAGCTTGAAATAATCAGGACTGCCGTTGTGCACCGGGATCGTGCATGCTTCGCAACCTGAAGGCTGGCTCCGATCCCTGTAGGAGCCGGCTCGCCGGCGAAGGCGTCCTCAAGGGTGGTGCATGACTCTGGACCGCCATCGCTGGCAAGCCAGCTCCTACAGTTGATCTGTGTAGGCTTTGAGATTTGCGTTCATTTACGGGCTAGCATTGGCCCATGCCTTCATCACTGTTCTTCGCTTCGGATTGCTCGCCCATGACTGCCCATCGAATTGGTTTCCTGATTTGGCCCAGCACTAAAGCACTGACGCTTGCGCTGGCTGAGGAGGCCTTGCGCGTTGCCCAGCGTGTGCATCCGGACGTGGTCTATGAACTGTCCTTCCTGCAAGCCGAACCGGCGACCGAAAGCGCCTGGCAATTGCCGGGTGAAGCCTGGGCCGGCAAGCTGGAAAACTTCCAGAAACTGTTCCTGCTCGCCGACGAGCCGCCGACCAGCCTCGCGCCGGCGCTGAGCAGTGCGCTCAAGCAACTGGTGCGTGCCGGCTGCGTGATCGGCGGCTTGTCGGCCGGTGTTTATCCGCTGGCGCAACTGGGTTTGCTCGACGGTTACCGCGCCGCGGTGCACTGGCGCTGGCAGGATGATTTCGCCGAACGCTTTCCGAAAGTCATCGCCACCAGTCATCTGTTTGATTGGGACCGCGATCGCCTGACCGCGTGTGGCGGTATGTCGGTGCTCGACCTGTTGCTGGCGGTGCTGGCCCGCGATCACGGTGCCGAGCTGGCTGGCGCGGTGTCGGAAGAACTGGTGGTCGAGCGGATTCGCGAGGGCGGCGAGCGCCAGCGTATTCCGTTGCAGAACCGCCTCGGCTCCAGCCATCCCAAGCTCACCCAGGCGGTGTTGCTGATGGAAGCCAACATCGAAGAGCCGCTGACCACCGACGAAATCGCCCAGCATGTGTGCGTGTCTCGTCGACAACTGGAGCGGATCTTCAAGCAATACCTCAACCGCGTGCCGAGCCAGTACTACCTGGAACTGCGCCTGAACAAGGCCCGGCAGATGCTGATGCAGACCAGCAAGTCGATCATCCAGATCGGCCTGTCCTGCGGTTTCTCCTCCGGCCCGCATTTCTCCAGCGCCTACCGCAACTTCTTCGGCGCCACGCCGCGCGAAGATCGCAACCAGCGGCGCAGCAGCAGCCCGTTCGAATTGTCCTCGGTACCCTCCGAGCGCGGCTAACTCCAGCGCCCGTTCATCCTGCGTCATCCCCTGTAGGAGCCGGCTTGCCGGCGAAGGCGTCCTCAGGGGCGGTGCATGGCGCTGGGCCGCCTTCGCTGGCAAGCCAGCTCCTACAAGCGCTCGCGACAGTTTAAACTGCGCCTTTGCGACCCTATATGTCGCATTGCCGTAAACCCGGGAAAAACCGGGGTTTGCGCTATAAGAAGTTGTCGCTTGGCGGCAAGGCCGGGCTGAAAACTGTCCTTACAATCCTCACCAAGCTCGCCAGTTTCAGGCGAGTGTTTTCTCTTCAGGAGACTCCGATGTCCGTTGAGCACGCTGCGGTACAACGCGCCGATTTCGATCAGGTTATGGTTCCCAACTACGCGCCTGCCGCCTTCATTCCCGTGCGTGGCGCCGGTTCCCGCGTCTGGGATCAGTCCGGTCGCGAGCTGATCGACTTCGCCGGCGGTATTGCCGTCAACGTATTGGGCCACGCACATCCGGCGCTGGTCGGTGCCTTGACCGAGCAGGCCAACAAGCTGTGGCACGTGTCCAACGTGTTCACCAATGAGCCGGCCCTGCGCCTGGCCCACAAACTGGTCGATGCCACCTTTGCCGAGCGTGCCTTCTTCTGCAACTCGGGCGCCGAAGCCAACGAAGCAGCCTTCAAGCTGGCCCGTCGTGTCGGTTTCGACCGCTTCGGCAGCGAGAAGTACGAAATCATCGCCGCGCTTAACAGCTTCCACGGCCGTACCCTGTTCACCGTGAACGTCGGTGGCCAGTCGAAGTACTCCGACGGCTTCGGTCCGAAGATCACCGGTATTACCCACGTGCCGTACAACGATCTGGCCGCGCTGAAAGCCGCCATTTCCGACAAGACCTGCGCGGTGGTCCTGGAGCCGATCCAGGGCGAGAGCGGCGTGATCCCGGCTGAACTGGAATACCTGCAAGGTGCCCGCGAACTCTGCACCGCGCACAACGCGCTGCTGATTTTCGACGAAGTGCAAACCGGCATGGGCCGCACCGGCCATCTGTTCGCCTACCAGCATTACGGCGTGACCCCGGACATCCTGACCAGTGCCAAGAGCCTGGGCGGCGGTTTCCCGATCGCGGCCATGCTGACCACCGAAGACCTGGCCAAGCACCTGGTCGTCGGCACCCACGGCACCACCTACGGCGGCAACCCGCTGGCATGTGCGGTCGCCGAAGCGGTAATCGACGTGATCAACACCCCTGAAGTGCTGGCCGGCGTCAATGCCAAGCACGACAAGTTCAAGGCGCGCCTGGAGCAGATCGGCGAGAAATACGGCCTGTTCACTAAAGTGCGTGGCATGGGCCTGTTGATCGGTTGCGTCCTGAGCGATGCCTGGAAAGGCAAGGCCAAGGACATCTTCAACGCCGCCGAGCGTGAAGGCCTGATGGTGCTGCAAGCCGGCCCGGACGTGGTGCGTTTCGCCCCAAGCCTGGTGGTGGAAGATGCGGACATCGACGAAGGCCTGGACCGTTTCGAACGCGCTGCAGCAAAACTGACGCAAGCCTGATAGACCCTTCGACGCCTGGCTTTTCAGGCGTCGAACCCAATTTTTATGCCGGACAGTCCTGACGCTCCCCCCTGTGTAGGCGCTGGCTTGCCAGCGAAGGCGGCCAATAAGTCGCCACAAGGCTTAAGGGCCTCTTCGCTGGCAAGCCAGCTCCTACAAGGGACGTCGCAGGGCAGCCCAGGTATTTTTTCTCCGTCGACCAATCGGGTCGACCTGTTCTTGATTAAGGAGTGACACCATGCTGGTGATGCGCCCCGCGCAAATGGCTGACCTGGGCGAGGTACAGCGTCTGGCTGCGGACAGCCCGATTGGTGTCACTTCCTTGCCGGATGACGTTGAACGCCTGAGCGACAAGATTGCCGCGAGCGAAGCCTCGTTCGCCGCCGAAGTCAGCTTCAACGGTGAAGAGAGTTATTTTTTCGTGCTCGAAGACACGGCCACCGGCAAGTTGGTGGGCTGTTCGGCGATTGTGGCCTCGGCGGGTTATTCCGAGCCGTTCTACAGTTTCCGTAATGAAACCTTTGTGCACGCCTCCCGCGAGCTGAAGATTCATAACAAGATTCACGTGCTCTCGCAGTGCCACGACCTGACCGGCAACAGCTTGCTGACCAGTTTCTACGTACAGCGCGAGCTGGTGGGCTCGCCTTGGGCCGAGCTCAATTCCCGTGGCCGCTTGCTGTTCGTCGCCAGCCACCCGGAACGCTTCGCCGATTCGGTGGTGACCGAGATCGTCGGCTACAGCGATGAAAATGGCGACTCGCCGTTCTGGGATGCCATCGGTCGCAACTTCTTCGACCTCAACTACGCCGAGGCCGAACGCCTGTGTGGCCTGAAGAGCCGGACCTTCCTCGCCGAACTGATGCCGCACTACCCGATCTACGTGCCGCTGCTGCCGGACTCCGCCCAGGAAGCCATGGGCCAGGTGCACCCTCGGGCACAGATCACCTTCGACATCCTGATGCGCGAAGGCTTCGAAACCGATCACTACATCGACATCTTCGACGGCGGTCCGACCTTGCATGCCCGTGTCTCGGGGATCCGTTCGATCGCCCAGAGCCGCGTGGTGCCAGTGAAGATCGGCGAGCCGGTCAAAGGCGTCGGTCGTCAGTACCTGGTGGCCAATGCCCAGTTGCAGGACTACCGCGCGGTCATGCTCGAGCTTGACTACGCGCCGGGCAAGCCGGTGACCCTGGACCTGGAAACGGCCGAAGCCCTGGGCGTCGGTGAAGGTGCCAGCGTGCGCCTGGTGGCGGTTTAACACCTGCTTAAAAGAATGCTTAGAAAGCAGCGAGTTTCACGGGTGGCGCAAGCGGCCCGTTTGAGGAGATAGCATGATCGTTCGTCCCGTACGCAGCAGCGATTTACCCGCTCTGATCGACCTGGCCCGCAGCACCGGCACCGGCCTGACCACCTTGCCGGCCAACGAAGAGCGTCTGGCCCACCGGGTTGGCTGGGCCGAGAAGACCTTTCGCGGCGAAGCCGGACGGGGCGATGCGGATTACCTGTTCGTGCTCGAAGACGACAACGGCCGCGTGGTGGGTATTTCCGCCATTGCTGGCGCCGTCGGCCTGCGTGAGCCCTGGTACAACTTCCGTGTCGGTCTGACGGTCAGCGCTTCGCAGGAGCTGAACATCTATCGGGAAATCCCGACCCTTTTCCTGGCCAACGACCTGACCGGCAATTCCGAGTTGTGCTCGTTGTTCCTGCACGCCGATTACCGCAGTGGCCTCAACGGTCGCATGCTGTCCAAGGCGCGGATGCTGTTCATCGCCGAATTCCCGCAACTGTTCGGCAACAAGATCATTGCCGAGATGCGCGGTGTGTCCGACGAAGCCGGGCGGTCGCCATTCTGGGAAAGCCTGGGACGGCACTTCTTCAAGATGGAATTCAGCCAGGCGGACTACCTGACCGGCGTAGGCAACAAAGCCTTTATCGCCGAGCTGATGCCGAAGTTTCCGCTGTACACCTGCTTCCTGTCGCCAGATGCGCGCAACGTGATCGGCCAGGTGCACCCGGACACCGAGCCTGCGTTGTCGATGCTCAAGAGCGAAGGCTTCAGTTACCAGGGCTACGTCGACATCTTCGACGCCGGCCCGGCCATCGAATGCGAAACCAGCAAGATCCGCGCCGTGCGTGATAGCCAGGCACTGGTGCTGGCCATCGGCACGCCGGGTGACGACGCCACGCCGTTCATCATTCATAACCGCAAGCGCGAAGACTGCCGCATCACTGCCGCTCCGGCACGTCTTGCCGCCGGCACGCTGGTGGTCGATCCGCTGACCGCCAAACGTCTTCAACTCAACGCTGGCGATCAAGTGCGCGCCGTGGCGTTGTCCGCTGCTCGGGAGTCGAAATAATGAAGTCGCTATACATTGCAGGTGAATGGCTGGCCGGTCAGGGCGAAGTCTTCGAGTCGCTGAACCCGGTGACCCAGCAGGTGCTGTGGTCCGGAAACGGTGCCACCGCCGATCAGGTCGAGTCGGCCGTGCAGGCTGCGCGCCAGGCGTTCCCCGGCTGGGCCCGGCGCACCCTGGAAGAGCGTATCGCGGTGCTGGAAGCCTTTGCCGCAGCCCTGAAAAGTCATGCAGACGAACTGGCCCATGCCATCGGCGAGGAAACCGGCAAGCCCCTGTGGGAATCGGCCACCGAAGTCACCAGCATGGTCAACAAGATTGCGATTTCGGTACAGAGCTACCGCGAGCGCACGGGCGAGAAAAGCGGCCCGCTGGGCGATGCCACTGCGGTGCTGCGCCACAAGCCCCATGGCGTGGTAGCGGTGTTCGGCCCTTACAATTTCCCGGGGCACTTGCCCAACGGGCATATCGTGCCGGCACTGCTGGCCGGTAACAGCGTGCTGTTCAAACCGAGCGAGCTGACGCCGAAAGTTGCCGAGCTGACGGTCAAGTGCTGGATCGAAGCCGGGTTGCCAGCGGGCGTGCTGAACCTGCTGCAGGGCGCTCGCGAAACCGGTATCGCCCTGGCGGCGAACCCGGGCATAGACGGCCTGTTCTTCACCGGTTCCAGCCGCACGGGCAATCACCTGCACCAGCAATTTGCCGGTCGCCCGGACAAGATCCTGGCGCTGGAGATGGGCGGCAACAACCCGCTGGTGGTGGATCAGGTCGCCGATCTCGATGCCGCGGTGTACACCATCATCCAGTCGGCATTCATCTCTGCCGGCCAGCGCTGCACGTGTGCCCGTCGCTTGCTGGTGCCGCAAGGCGCCTGGGGCGACACATTGCTGGCGCGCCTGGTGGCGGTCAGTGCATCGATTGAAGTCGGTGCGTTCGATCAGCAACCGGCCCCCTTCATGGGCTCGGTGATTTCCCTCGGCGCGGCGAAAGCGTTGATGGATGCCCAGGAGCATCTGTTGGCCAACGGTGCGGTGGCGTTGCTGGAAATGACCCAGCCCCAGGCCCAGGCCGCCTTGCTGACCCCAGGCATTCTCGACGTCACGGCGGTCGCTGATCGTCCGGACGAAGAGCTGTTCGGCCCGCTGCTGCAAGTGATCCGCTACGCTGATTTTGAGGCGGCGATCGCTGAAGCCAACGACACCGAGTACGGCCTGGCCGCTGGCCTGCTGTCGGATTCCGAAGCGCGCTACCAGCAGTTCTGGTTGGAAAGCCGCGCCGGCATCGTCAACTGGAACAAGCAACTGACCGGCGCCGCGAGCAGCGCACCGTTCGGTGGCGTCGGTGCCTCGGGTAACCATCGCGCCAGTGCCTACTACGCGGCGGATTACTGCGCGTACCCGGTGGCGTCGCTGGAAACACCGAGCCTGACTTTGCCAGCGGCCCTGACGCCAGGCGTGAAAATGGCGTGATGCCCATTCGCGAGCAAGCCCGCTCCCACATTGGAATGCATTTCCCTGTGGGAGCGAGCCTGCTCGCGAAGGCCACGCCTCGGTCTTACTGAATTGTTACTTGAAGTCTATAACAACAGATTCTCGTGGAGCCTCGCCGATGAAATCCTATGAAGTCAATTTTGACGGTCTAGTGGGGCCGACCCATAACTACGGCGGCCTGTCCTACGGCAACGTCGCGTCCCAGAGCAACAGCCAGCAGTCTTCGAATCCGAAGGAAGCGGCGCTGCAAGGCCTGGCGAAAATGAAAGCGTTGATGGACATGGGCTTTCAGCAAGGCGTTCTAGCCCCGCAGGAGCGCCCGGACGTGGCCGCCTTGCGCCGCCTGGGTTTCAGTGGCACCGACGCGCAAGTGATCGAACGTGCCGCCAAGGAAGCCATGCCATTGCTCGTCGCCAGTTGCTCGGCATCGAGCATGTGGGTAGCCAACGCCGCCACCGTCAGCCCGAGTGCTGACACCGCGGATGGCCGCGTGCACTTCACCGCCGCGAACCTCAACTGCAAGTATCACCGCAGCATCGAACACCCGACCACCAGCCGCGTGCTGGGCGCCATGTTCGCCGACCAGAAGCACTTCGCCCACCACGCCGCATTGCCGGCCGTGGCGCAGTTCGGTGACGAAGGCGCGGCCAACCACACCCGTTTCTGCCGTGAGTACGGCGAAGCCGGCGTCGAATTCTTCGTGTTCGGCCGCAGTGCCTTCGACACCCGCTACCCGGCTCCGCAGAAGTACCCGGCGCGCCAGACCCTCGAAGCATCCCAGGCGGTTGCTCGCCTGCACGGCCTGAGCGATGACGGCGTGGTCTATGGCCAGCAAAACCCGTCGGTGATCGACCAGGGCGTGTTCCACAATGACGTGATCGCCGTGGGCAATGGCGAAGTGCTGTTCTATCACGAGGACGCTTTCCTCGAGACCGACAAGATGCTCGCCGAATTGCAGGGCAAACTCGCCAAGGTCGGTGGGAAATTTCAGTCGGTGTGCGTTCCGCGTTCCGCGGTCACCGTCGAAGACGCGGTTCGCTCCTACCTGTTCAATAGCCAGCTGCTGTCGCGTCCTGACGGCTCCATGCTGTTGATCGTGCCGGAAGAATGCCGTGGCAACGAGCGCGTATGGCAATACCTGCAGGGTTTGACCAGCTCCGGCGGCCTGATCCGCGAAGTGAAAGTCTTCGATCTCAAGCAGAGCATGCAGAATGGCGGTGGCCCTGCTTGCCTGAGGTTGCGTGTCGCACTCAACGAAACCGAACTGGCGGCGGTCAACCCAGGGGTTATCATGACGGCACCGTTGTACGGCACTCTGACCGAATGGGTCGAGAAGCACTACCGCGACCGCATGACCGAAAACGATCTGGCGGACCCGCAATTGCTGCTTGAGTGCCGGACGGCACTGGATGAACTGACGCAAATCCTTAAACTGGGCGCGGTTTATCCATTCCAGATCAATTGAAAGTCTCAAACGAGAGCGTAAAGACATGAGCGATACCCTGCAGCTGATCCTTGAAGACACCGACGGCACGCAACTGGAAACGTCTTGCACCCGCGTCGCGGTCATGTGGCAAGGCAAAGAGCTGTGGATCCAGCAGGATGGCCGTGGCCAGTTGCTGATCGGCGTGGACGTCGAAGAAGGCGACGCCGAATACGCCAACCTGCTGTTGCGCCCATTGGCGACTAATCTGGTAAGTCTGCAACTGGAGATGGAACCGGCTGACCTGGGCGACGACGAGGAACACGTTCACGGCCCGGATTGCAATCACGACCATTAAGGAAACCGCCTATGCTCGCCCTCGGCAAACTGCTTGAACTGACCCTCGCCGGCCGCGAACCGGCGGAGAAGACTCAACTGACTGTCGAAGGCGTGCGCATGCGCTGGTTGAGCGAAGGTGCGCTGGAAGTCCGGCCGCCCGAAGTGCGCGACAACGGCCTGGACCTCCTCCTGTCGGCCGGTATCCACGGTAACGAAACAGCGCCGATCGAACTGCTCGATCGCCTGTTGCATGACATCGCCCGCGGCGACCTGAAACCGCGCGCCCGTATTCTGTTTCTGTTCGGCAACCCCGACGCGATTCGCAAGGGCGAGCGTTTTGTCGAGCAGGACGTCAATCGGCTGTTCAACGGCCGTCACGAACAAAGCAGTGGCTGCGAAGCCCTGCGCGCCTGTGAACTGGAACGCCTGGCGGCCAGTTTCTTCAGCCTGCCGGATCGCCAGCGACTGCACTACGACCTGCACACGGCGATTCGTGGTTCGAAAATCGAACAGTTCGCCTTGTACCCCTGGAAGGAAGATCGCCAGCATTCGCGGCAGGAACTGGCCCGTCTGCGCGCCGCCGGCATGGAAGCGGTGCTGTTGCAGAACAAGCCGTCCATCGTCTTCAGTTCCTATACCTACGACAAGCTCGGCGCCGAGGCCTTCACCCTCGAACTGGGCAAGGCGCGGCCGTTCGGGCAGAACGACGGGGTGAACGTCTCCCGCCTGGAAACCCGTCTCAAGCAGATCATCGAAGGCACCGAGCCCGAGTTGGCTGAAGAGGCACTGGACGGTTTGCAGCTGTTCAGCGTGGCACGGGAAATCATCAAGCACAGCGACAGCTTCCGCCTGAACCTGCCAGTGGACATCGAGAACTTTTCAGAGCTGGAAGTGGGTTACCTGCTGGCGGAAGACATCGCCAATACCCGCTGGATCATCGAGGAGGAGGGCGCCCGGATCATCTTCCCGAACCCCAAGGTGAAGAATGGTCTGCGGGCCGGCATCCTGATCGTGCCGACCACCGACGAAAACCTCGCCTGACACTACCCCCTTTGTAGGAGCCGGCTTGCCGGCGAAAGCGGTGTAACAGGCACATTCATGTGGATGTGCCGCCGTCTTCGCTGGCAAGCCAGGCTCCTACAGGTCCTGCGTTAAACCGCGACGGCACGCGGCTCGGTGCGACGCAGTGCACGAATCTTGTGCAGCGTATCCGCACACGTCTTCGCCGCTTCCTGGCCTTTGTGCACGAAGTGATCAAAGAAGAACTTATGATGCAGTTCTTCGCCGGCATGGAAGTGGTGCGGGGTCAGGGACACCGAGAACACCGGCACTTCTGTTTCCAGCTGAACCTGCATCAGGCCGCTGACCACCGACTGGGCAACGAACTCGTGGCGGTAGATGCCGCCGTCCACTACCAGGGCAGCGGCGACAATGCCGGCATAACGGCCGGTCTTGGCCAGCAACTTGGCGTGCAGGGGCATTTCAAAGGCGCCGCCGACTTCGAAGAAGTCGATGTCGGACTCCTGATAACCCTGGGCAATCATTTCGGCGACGAAACCTTTTCGGCTCTGGTCGACAATGTCCTTGTGCCAGCAGGCCTGGATGAACGCTACGCGCTCGCCGTGATGGTGTTTGCTTTTGCTGTCGATTGCGGTGGGTTGCATGTTCTGATTCCTGTTTGTGTGAAAAACAGGGCTTATGAATCGAATGGGATTTAAGGGTACGCAGGCACAAGTGCCCACGGACGGCGCTTTGGTATAGGTGCCAGGTGCGCCAATCCCGTTCTCTCTTCATCCGGACTATGACCGTCGGCCCCGGAATCACACCGGGTCTGCTGACCTTGTCGCCACACACGGCAAAACCCCGTGTCTGTCACCAAGCGCTCGCGGGCTATGCGTGTTGCACGCAATTACCGCCGGTGGGGAGTTGCACCCCGCCCTGAGAACGTTTTGCTACCAGATTGTTTGGCAGCGAAGCGTTTTTATCACATATTTCCTACGCGCGCATCGGACCTTTCGGATGATTGTTATCGAGTTTTCCGTTGTATAAGGGTTGATTATTCAGCGGCTTGACCGCAGTAATCCTTTCCTTACAACGATTTCCCCTGTTTACGAGGCCCGAGTCATGAGTGTGATTGATCTTCGCAGCGACACCGTCACCCAACCCACCCCCGGCATGCTCGAGGCGATGGCTACTGCGGCCACCGGTGACGATGTGTATGGCGAAGATCCGACGGTCAACCGACTGGAAGCCGAGCTGGCAGAACGGCTGGGTTTTGCTGCCGCCCTGTTTGTCCCGACGGGCACCATGAGCAACCTGCTGGCTTTGATGGCCCATTGCGAGCGCGGTGACGAATACATCGTCGGCCAGCAGGCACACACCTATAAGTACGAAGGTGGCGGGGCGGCGGTACTCGGTTCGATCCAGCCTCAGCCGCTGGAAGTGCAGGCCGATGGCTCGCTGGACCTTTTACAGGTCGCCGCGGCGATCAAGCCGGACGACTTCCATTTCGCTCGCACCCGTTTGCTGGCGCTGGAAAACACCATGCAGGGCAAGGTCCTGCCCTTGGAATACCTGGCCCGGGCCCGCAGCTTCACCCGTGAGCACGGGTTGCAACTGCACCTGGACGGCGCGCGGCTGTACAACGCGGCGGTGAAGCTGGGCGTCGATGCCCGGGAAATCACCCGGCATTTCGATTCCGTCTCGGTCTGCCTGTCCAAGGGGCTGGGCGCGCCGGTAGGTTCGGTGCTGTGTGGCTCGGTCGAGTTGATTGGCAAGGCCCGGCGCCTGCGCAAGATGGTCGGCGGCGGCATGCGCCAGGCCGGGATTCTCGCGGCGGCAGGCCTGTACGCGCTGGAACATAACGTTCAGCGCCTGGCCGACGATCACGCCAACGCCCAATTGCTCGCCGAAGGCCTGCGTGAAGCAGGTTTTGAGGTCGAACCGGTGCAAACCAATATGGTTTACGTCGCGATGGGCGACGAGGCGGAAGCACTCAAGTCGTTCGCCGCCGGGCGCGGGATCATGCTCAGTGCTGCCGCTCGTCTGCGCATGGTCACGCACATGGACGTCAGTCGCGGGCAAATCGAGCAGGTCGTCGCGACATTCGTCGACTTTTCCCGTAAGTGATAGCGTTAGCGCTCCAATTGAACGTTTCTATCGTATAAACACGCTGTACCCCGCGCGCAGGGCCGATATAATGCGGCCCTTTGCCGTCGATTCGTCTGTTGACGTTTCGAACAGGCCTTTGGCCGCAGCCTCCGTGGAAGAACCTAATGAAAAGCGCAGAAATCCGTGAAGCCTTCCTTCGCTTCTTCGAAGAGCAAGGCCACACCCGTGTAGCCTCCAGCTCTTTGATTCCGGGCAACGACCCAACCCTGCTGTTCACCAACGCGGGGATGAACCAGTTCAAGGACTGCTTCCTGGGCCAGGAAAAGCGCGCGTACACCCGCGCCGTCAGCAGCCAGAAATGCGTACGCGCCGGCGGCAAGCACAACGACCTGGAAAACGTCGGTTATACCGCCCGTCACCACACCTTCTTCGAAATGCTGGGTAACTTCAGCTTCGGCGATTACTTCAAGCGTGACGCGATCACTTACGCCTGGAACTTCCTGACCTCCGACAAATGGCTGAACCTGCCGAAGGAAAAGCTCTGGGTCACCGTCTACGCCAGCGATGACGAGGCGTACGACATCTGGACGAAGGAAATCGGCGTTCCGGCCGAGCGCATGGTGCGTATTGGCGACAACAAAGGCGCGCCGTACGCGTCCGACAACTTCTGGACCATGGGCGATACCGGCCCGTGCGGTCCTTGCACCGAGATCTTCTACGATCACGGCGCCGACATCTGGGGTGGCCCACCGGGCTCACCGGAAGAAGACGGCGACCGCTACATCGAAATCTGGAACAACGTGTTCATGCAGTTCAACCGCACCGCCGATGGCGTGTTGCACCCGCTGCCAGCGCCGTCGGTCGACACCGGCATGGGCCTGGAGCGGATCAGTGCCGTGCTGCAGCACGTTCACTCGAACTATGAAATCGACCTGTTCCAGAGCCTGCTGAACGCATCGGCCAAGGCCATCGGTTGCACCAACGACGCCCAGGCTTCCCTGAAAGTCGTGGCTGACCATATTCGTTCCTGCGGTTTCCTGATTGCCGATGGCGTGCTGCCATCCAACGAAGGTCGCGGTTATGTACTGCGCCGGATCATTCGTCGGGCCTGCCGTCACGGCAACAAACTGGGCGCCAAGGGCAGCTTCTTCTACCAGATCGTCGCGGCCCTGGTCGCCGAGATGGGCGAAGCCTTCCCGGAACTGAAATCCCAGCAGGCGCACATCGAGCGCGTGCTCAAAGCCGAAGAAGAACAATTCGCCAAGACCCTGGAGCAGGGCCTGAAAATCCTCGAGCAGGATCTGGCCGAGCTCAAGGGCGATGTGGTTCCGGGCGATGTCGTGTTCAAGCTCTACGACACCTACGGTTTCCCGATGGACCTGACGGGCGACATCGCGCGCGAGCGCAGCCTGACCATCGACGAAGCCGGTTTCGAGCGCGAGATGGAAGCCCAACGCGTTCGCGCGCGTTCGGCCAGCTCCTTCGGCATGGACTACAACAGCCTGGTCAAGGTTGACGTCGATACCGAGTTCACCGGTTACACCGCTCACAGCGGTAGCGCCAAGATTGTTGCGCTCTATAAAGATGGGCAGTCGGTCGACGTGTTGAGCGAAGGCGAAGAGGGCGTGGTCGTTCTCGACCAGACGCCGTTCTATGCAGAATCCGGTGGTCAGATTGGTGATTGCGGCTTCCTCCAGGCTGGCGCTGCACGTTTCGACGTGCGCGACACCACCAAGACCGGCGGCGCGTTCCTGCACCACGGTGTGCTGGATTCGGGCAGCCTGATCGTTGGCTCGCCGGTTCAGGCGCAGGTGGATGCCGACGTACGTCACGCCACTTCGCTGAACCACTCCGCGACTCACTTGCTGCACGCCGCCTTGCGTCAGGTGCTGGGCGATCACGTCCAGCAGAAAGGCTCGTTGGTCGACAGTCAGCGCCTGCGCTTTGACTTCAGCCACTTCGAAGCCATCAAGCCTGAGCAACTGAAGGCACTGGAAGACATCGTCAACGCCGAGATTCGCAAGAACTCCGCCGTTGAAACCGAAGAAACCGACATCGAAACCGCCAAGCAGAAAGGCGCCATGGCGCTGTTCGGCGAGAAATACGGCGACAACGTGCGCGTGCTGAGCATGGGCAATTTCTCCGTTGAGCTGTGTGGCGGTATCCACGCCAACCGCACCGGCGACATCGGCCTGCTGAAAATCATCAGCGAAGGCGGTGTGGCTTCGGGTGTGCGTCGTATCGAGGCGGTCACCGGTGCGCAAGCACTGGCCTACTTGAACGCGGCGGAAGAACAACTCAAGGAAGCGGCCAGCCTGGTCAAGGGCAGCCGCGAAAACCTGATCGACAAGCTGTCGGCTGTGCTGGAGCGCAACCGTCTGCTGGAGAAGCAACTCGAGCAGTTGCAAGCCAAGGCCGCGAGCGCCGCGGGTGACGATCTGTCGGCGCAAGCCCTGGACGTCAAGGGCGTGAAAGTGCTGGCCGTGCGTCTGGACGGGCAGGATGGCAAGGCGCTGCTGGCGCTGGTCGATCAACTGAAAAACAAACTCGGCCGCGCAGTGATCCTGCTCGGCAGTGTCCATGAGGAGAAGGTCGTTCTGGTTGCAGGCGTAACCAAAGACCTGACTGGCCAACTCAAAGCCGGTGATTTGATGAAGCAAGCCGCTGCGGCAGTGGGCGGGAAGGGCGGTGGTCGTCCAGACATGGCGCAAGGCGGCGGTACCGACGCTGGCGCCCTGGATGCGGCACTCGCGCTGACCGTTCCGTTTGTAGAGCAGGGTTTATAAGGCAGTGCCTGCGGCCCGCAGTCTAGTGGCGGGTCGCAACGCTGTTTGAGTGATTATTTGGGCGCCCTTCATGGGCAGAGGCGGCTTTGAAATGGCTTTGATCGTACAGAAATTTGGAGGCACCTCGGTCGGCACCGTCGAGAGAATCGAGCAGGTTGCCGACAAGGTTAAGAAATTCCGCGATGCCGGCGATGACCTGGTGGTTGTGCTGTCTGCAATGAGCGGCGAAACCAACCGTCTGATTGATCTGGCCAAGCAAATCAGTGGCGGCGATCAACCGGTTCCTCGCGAGCTGGATGTGATCGTTTCCACGGGTGAGCAGGTGACGATTGCCCTGTTGGCCATGGCGCTGATCAAGCGCGGTGTGCCGGCAGTGTCCTACACCGGCAACCAGGTACGGATCCTGACGGATAGTGCGCACAATAAAGCGCGTATCCTGCAGATTGACGACCAGAAGATTCGCGGCGACCTGAAGGCCGGTCGTGTGGTGGTTGTCGCCGGTTTCCAGGGTGTCGACGAGCACGGCAACATCACCACTCTTGGTCGTGGCGGCTCCGACACCACCGGCGTGGCCCTTGCAGCAGCCTTGAAGGCCGACGAGTGCCAGATCTACACCGACGTCGATGGCGTCTACACCACTGACCCGCGCGTCGTGTCCGTGGCCCAGCGCCTGGACAAGATCACCTTCGAAGAGATGCTGGAAATGGCCAGCCTCGGTTCCAAGGTGCTACAGATCCGTGCGGTGGAGTTCGCCGGCAAGTACAACGTTCCGCTGCGCGTATTGCACAGCTTCAAGGAGGGTCCGGGCACCCTCATTACTATTGATGAAGAGGAAACCATGGAACAGCCGATCATTTCCGGTATCGCTTTCAACCGCGATGAAGCCAAGCTGACCATCCGTGGCGTGCCAGACATCCCGGGCGTTGCCTTCAAGATTCTCGGCCCTATCAGCGCCGCGAACATCGAAGTCGACATGATCGTGCAGAACGTTGCGCACGATAACACCACCGACTTCACCTTCACCGTGCACCGCAACGACTACCAGGCGGCGCAAACCGTGCTGGAAAAGACCGCTAGCGAGCTGGGTGCCCGTGAAGTCATCGGTGACACCAAGATCGCCAAGGTCTCGATCGTCGGCGTTGGCATGCGCTCCCACGCAGGCGTTGCCAGCCGCATGTTCGAAGCACTGGCCAAGGAAACCATCAATATCCAGATGATCTCCACATCGGAAATCAAAGTCTCCGTCGTGATCGAAGAGAAGTATCTGGAACTGGCTGTGCGCGCCTTGCACACGGCTTTCGAACTGGACGCACCGGTCCGCCAGGGCGAGTGATGCGTTTGCCAAGGGGCGCGGTCTGACCGCGCCTTTTGTTTTTTTGCAAGGCGCGACCCCAAGGCTGTTCTTTTGCTCGCGCTGGTCAATACTCAGGCATGTAGGCCGATGACCATTCTGGTTGTAGGTCGAGTGCCTTTTTTTTGCAGACTGTTGTCCCTGAAAATGTAATGCGTGAGGAGAAAGGTATGCTGATTCTGACTCGTCGGTGCGCAGAAAGCCTGATTATTGGTGATGGCGAAATCACCGTGACCGTGCTCGGCGTCAAAGGAAATCAAGTGCGTATCGGTGTCAACGCCCCTAAAGAGGTTGCGGTCCACCGTGAGGAAATTTACCTGCGTATAAAGAAAGAGAAGGACGAAGAACCAAGCCATTAATTTTTATCGTTTTTTATGTTTGCAAACGGGGAAAAGGTTGGTTAAGATACGCCCCGTGTTGCGGAGAGCTGGCCGAGTGGCCGAAGGCGCTCCCCTGCTAAGGGAGTACACCTCAAAAGGGTGTCGGGGGTTCGAATCCCCCGTTCTCCGCCATTATTTGCGTAGTACGTTGTAATCTGGCTTCTTCGGTAAGTTGTTGAAATTACTAGAAAAAGTGCTTGACATAGAGATTAGACGGCCTATAATGCGCGGCAACAAATGCACTCGTAGCTCAGCTGGATAGAGTACTCGGCTACGAACCGAGCGGTCACAGGTTCGAATCCTGTCGAGTGCACCATTTAAGAGTTGTTTGCAGTGATGTGAATGACTTGGCTCCAACCAGTTGTGATCTGGTCTAAAAACACAAAATGCACTCGTAGCTCAGCTGGATAGAGTACTCGGCTACGAACCGAGCGGTCACAGGTTCGAATCCTGTCGAGTGCACCATACACCAAAAAGCCCGCGTTTTACGCGGGCTTTTTGCCGTCTGGGTTTTGGCTTTTTCCTTCCTGCATCCTCTCTCGTCGAATTCGATGTTCGTTCGCCATGACAGCTACCGATCAAGGTAAGCGCCCGCATTTTCCATCACCATTGTGTTTTCTTTTCCAGATGAGTCGTCGCACTTTGTAGCGTTAGGTGCGCGCTCAAGATTGTTTCGCAAGCGCTTGTTTCAGCCATGATTTTTTAACGTTTTAAGCCGTCAGTCGGTGTATGATTGCCCCCGTCAGCCCCGCCGGGGCTTTTGGATTACTTCCATGGACTTACCCAGTAGTTACTCAATAACCCGATTTTCCAATCATGAATTGACTGATTGATCCTTCCGGCGCGCCCCGCTGCTGGGAGTGGAGTTCGCCTATGTCTGAAGTTGAAGTAAAGAAAACGCAGGAAAGCTTGCAGGACCGCCTGGCTCAAGTTGTTGAGCTGTTGCAGCGTCAGCGAGTGGTTGAAGACCTGACCCATCGCCAGGAAGGTCCGCATCAGGATCGAGTTGAAAACCTGGTTCACCGGCAAAATCTGGTCGAGCTGCAACGCAAGCTCGATGACCTGCACTCCGCCGACGTCGCCTATATTCTTGAAGCCTTGCCGCTGGATGATCGTCTGACGCTGTGGCAATTGGTCAAGGCTGATCGCGACGGCGACATCCTGCTCGAAGTATCCGATTCGGTTCGTGAAACCCTGATCGCCGACATGGACGATCACGAGCTCCTGGCTGCGGCGAAGGACATGGATGCCGACGAGCTTGCCGACCTGGCTTCCGAGCTGCCGCGAGACGTCGTCCACGAGCTGATGGAAACCCTTGACGGCCAGCAGCGCGAGCGAGTGCGCTCGGCGTTGTCCTATGACGAGGACCAGGTCGGCGCGCTGATGGACTTCGAGATGGTCACCATCCGTGAGGATGTCAGCCTCGAAGTGGTCCTGCGTTACCTGCGCCGCCTCAAGGAGCTGCCTGGCCATACCGACAAGCTGTTCGTGGTTGACTACGACGGTGTGCTCAAGGGTGTGCTGCCGATCAAGCGCTTGCTGGTCAATGATCCGGACAAGCAGGTTTCCGAAGTCATGGCCAGCGACCCGGTGAGCTTTCATCCGGATGAAGAAGCCTATGACGCTGCCCAGGCATTCGAGCGTTACGACCTGATTTCGGCGCCCGTGGTCGACAAGAACGGCAAGCTCATCGGCCGTCTGACCATCGATGAGATGGTCGACCTGATTCGTGAGGAGAGCGAAAACGAAGTTCTCAACATGGCAGGTCTGCGTGAAGAAGAGGACATATTTGCGTCAGTCTGGAAGTCCCTGCGTAACCGCTGGGCCTGGCTGGCAGTGAACCTGATCACCGCATTTGTCGCTTCCCGGGTGATCGGTCTGTTCGAAGGCTCCATCGAGAAGCTGGTGGCGCTGGCGGCGTTGATGCCGATCGTCGCAGGCATCGGCGGTAACTCCGGCAACCAGACCATCACCATGATCGTTCGGGCCATGGCGCTGGATCAGGTGAGTACGGGCAATACTTCGCGGCTGATGCGCAAGGAGCTGGCGGTAGCCTTGATCAACGGCGTGATCTGGGGTGGGGTGATCGGCGTTGTCGCCTACCTGTTGTATGGCAGCTGGTCACTCGGTGTCGTGATGACTGCGGCCATGACCCTCAATCTGTTGCTTGCGGCGTTGATGGGGGTCCTGATCCCGATGACCCTGGCGCGACTCGGGCGGGACCCTGCGATGGGGGCCAGTGTGATGATTACCGCCATGACCGACAGTGGTGGCTTCTTTATCTTCCTTGGGCTGGCAACGATTTTCCTGCTCTGAAGCGCTCTGTTTTAAAGCCCGCCCTACGGCGGGCTTTTTTATGACCGAATTTCAGGCAAAAAAAAGCCAGCGATCACGCTGGCTTGAACTTGCGGGGATGAGTCAGGAAGCGTCTGCAGCCATCTCGGCGTCATGGGCGATCAGTGAGACAAGCGCATTCTGCTGACGGTGAGAGAGTTGGCGGAAGCGTTGCAGCAGCTCGCGCTCGTGCAGTGACAACTCCGGGCTGTCCAGGCGCATGCTCAGCTCTTCGCCCAGTGCGCCTTCCTGAATGAGACTCTGCTCCAGGCGCGCAATGATTTCAGAGTTCATGCTGCGGTGATGATTGCGAGCCACTTCGGCAATGCGTTCACGCATTCCGTCTGGCAGACGTACGACGAACTTGTCAGCCGTACGGCTGGAATAAATTGCCTGTTTCAATGGGCGCATATATTTAACCGGTTAGTTCAGGGGAGCGGTTCTCGGGATTGGCCGCAGGATGTCTGATAGGACAAGCGCTCTGGCCAAATGTTCAACCTGAATTGATAGAGGCAGACATCATGCCTCAAAATCGCCAGATCATTGGCGCCAATTCTGTGACAAATATTGAGCTGGATAAAGGCGTTATGCCAGCACCAATTATCAGAAATGCGGACTGGTTTTGAAAAACTGCCGGGTCCGTCTCTCTGGTCGCGTCCTTTACCCTCTGGTCCTTCTGAAAAAAACCTGGGGCATCCCATGCGAATTCGATCACTGATCCTTATCTGTACAGGATAGTGGCAATTGGCCGATTTACTAGTGGCAAGCGTGTAGCGAGACTCGTTTAGGATGGGTGGCAGGCTGATTTCATGTAGCTGTGTCTTGCTGGGAGGGGGAGGGCGGGTTGTCGTCTGCTTGCGCGTCGAAAGTCCGAGCCCTCGCGTGACATCTGCCTACACTTAAAAAGCCCACGGATGACATGACAAAGGCAGGCTCGCCCGTTAACATGCACGCCGTCTCGCTGCGCGTATTTCCGCCGGCATCTGTGTCTCAGTAGCTCAATTGGATAGAGCATCCCCCTCCTAAGGGGAAGGTTGGCAGTTCGAACCTGCCCTGGGACACCATACGTATTCAACCTTCAGCAGTTCATGATTCTCTCGCCTGGCCTTTGTGAGTGCCGGGTAGGTGCAAGCGGATTGCTTGAGGCATGAAAGCCCTGCTCAGATAGGTATCTGGCGGGGCTTTTTCATAATGGGTGATTGTTTGGAGCTCTCTTCTATATAGAAGGGCGGTTTTTCCCGCTTCAAATTGCCTTTTTGATAGAAACAGTAAATCAGTGGTTGACGGCAGATTCTGGAAGCCTATAATTCGCCCCACTTCCGGCGCAGTCGAAACGGAAAACTCCTTGGTAAACAAAGAGTTACGCAGTTTTGACAGTGACTTGCTTCAGTTCATCGAAGCCGGCAGGGAGTTGAAAAAGAGGTGTTGACAGCAGCGTGTAACGCTGTAGAATTCGCCTCCCGCTGATGAGAGATCTGAAGCGCAAGTGGTTGAAGTTGTTAAGGATTCCTTGAAAACTTCTGAAAAATATCACTTGACAGCAAGTGAGGCTGCTGTAGAATGCGCGCCTCGGTTGAGACGAAAGATCTTAACCAACCGCTCTTTAACAACTGAATCAAGCAATTCGTGTGGGTGCTTGTGGAGTCAGACTGCTAGTCAACAGATTATCAGCATCACAAGTTACTCCGCGAGAAATCAAAGATGTAACCAACGATTGCTGAGCCAAGTTTAGGGTTTTCTCAAAACCCAAAGATGTTTGAACTGAAGAGTTTGATCATGGCTCAGATTGAACGCTGGCGGCAGGCCTAACACATGCAAGTCGAGCGGATGAAGAGAGCTTGCTCTCTGATTCAGCGGCGGACGGGTGAGTAATGCCTAGGAATCTGCCTGGTAGTGGGGGACAACGTCTCGAAAGGGACGCTAATACCGCATACGTCCTACGGGAGAAAGCAGGGGACCTTCGGGCCTTGCGCTATCAGATGAGCCTAGGTCGGATTAGCTAGTTGGTGAGGTAATGGCTCACCAAGGCGACGATCCGTAACTGGTCTGAGAGGATGAACAGTCACACTGGAACCTGCATATTATACACATCT
>NZ_MNAH01000009.1 GCF_001976065.1 Pseudomonas putida
GGCCCAGGCCATGCAAGACATCGAAGCGCTGTGGGAAGCGTTCCATGTCCAGGCTGATGAGGTGAAAAATGCATCGGCCTGAACTTTTTTTTCTAGGCGTGGCACAGGACCGCAGGGCCGAGTTCAAAGCCCGCCCATGGTGCGAACGGGCCGTCGTCGTGGGCGCTTTGATCGGCAGCCTGTTTGCACAACATGCTCAGGCCAGCACGCTCGACGCCATCAATCACACTCACTGGGCAATCAACCATTTCAGTGTCGATGGCCGTTCGGGTATCGACATCATCGGGCCTTATCAGGGGGGCGGGGGCGGCTGTTGCTATATCGCGCCGGCACATTGGCAGCCGGGTATGACCGTACGTATTGATTGGGAAACAGGAGTCGGTAGTTCAGACGGCTTTCCTGGGTTTGCGGATGAAGCGAACTACTTGGTTTGGAGAAATAATATTCGAGCTCAAAAACGCCAACACAGCAAAGTCGTCCCAGTCCCTGACTACACGGGCCAAAAAGTCTGCGGCCTCACCGTGCACTTCCTGCCCTGCGAAGAACTGCAAGTCACCACCTCCTGCTACGCCTACGGCAGTCCCGAATACCCGATCAAGACCCCGTTGCATTTACCGGAGCCACAGTCATGTCCGAAGTGAAATACGCCGAAGGGCGAATGGGCTGCACTGCAGCCAGTCAGTTGACAACACAATGCACCAAACAAGGATCGCCGCTGCTACGTCAGTTGCAGTGCGCCGACACGTTGGTGGCCCCATGAAAGTGGCTCCCAAGTACGCCCCCTATCCGCAGGCGCAACCCCCCAATTACAAGCAATGGCTGGTTAGCGGCGCAGCACTGCTGAGTTTGGTGTTTGGTGGCGCCGTTCTGGAGGACACGTACGACCTTGGGCGGGGTGACTCTGTGAATATCTTCCGAGCTTTACTTTATATTTTCACCGTCTGGGGTGTGATGATTGGCGTGGCAGTGTTGTGGTTGCTGTCACTGATGTTGCGCGTGTTGTACTACCGTTTCAACTGGCATGTCGCGCGATACCATGCCAATGCAGCCACGCGGGTTCAGCACTCCTGGTGGACCCACCATCGCCAGAAAGTCGGGTTGATCGAATCGGTGCTGTTGGGCGCCGCCTGCAGTTCGCCCGAACATCGACAAAGCCTGTTCAGTCCTGAGCATCAACCCCCAGTGCCAGAGACGACGCCCGAGGGCCCGGCGATTCGACTGCTCCAGGTACTTGGACGCGATGTCGCCGAGCGCGAACGACAACTGGCAGCGTTGCTGGCCCTGCAGTGGGTCGAGCAGCGTACGGAACCCGAGGTGGTGCAGCCAGTGTGTTGTTACTGGCAAGGTTCACTGGACGCCTGGCAAGCCTTTGTCGAACAGATGAAGCAGTGCTGTCCGCAAATGCAGTTGCCCGAACAACCCGAGCCCTGGCAAGGCATGCAGAGCCTTGACTCGATCATTGATCGGTTGCATGGGGCAGCCTGGGATATCCGCATTCTTTGTGCCGGTTGCCACTCTTCGCCGCCCGAGGCACAGAGTCACATGCCTGCGGGCGAGGCAGCCGTGTTGTGGTTGCTCGGCCCGCGAGGTCGGGTGCGCTTGTCTCGCGGGGAGTGGTTCGCGGCGGATGCCGAGAGCCTGGCGTCGGTAGCCGAGCGGGCGTCGCAACAGAGCGAGCTGAAGTCTTCGGCCCCGGTATGCGTGTCGTTCTCTCAACCCGACATGCCGCCGCTGTCTGTCATGGATTGGAACACCCGCCAACACCTGCAAGACGCCAACTTTGGTGCGCTGCAGAACCTCGAGGCCATGGTCGTGCAAACCCTGGCTGCCTGGTATGCCGAGCAGCATGGCGTGCCTTGTGCCTGGTTGGCGAATGACCCTCAACACACCCTGGCCCTGGGCATTGTGGAGTCCGATCATGCAGATAGCTGAAGCTCCAAAAATATCGTCCTGGCCGACGGCGCTGTTGCTGGCGCTGGTCGTGGCCGTAGTGGTCACGGTGGGTGGCGTGACCTGGTGGTTGTGGACAGGGCGCGGTCCTGTGAGCCAAGCCATGTGGGTGGATCTGCTGCTCAAAGGACTGATGTGTTGGGCTCTGCTGTTCAGCCTGGCAGGTTCGATCTGGTTGATCCTGAAGAAAGGAATTCACAAGCTGGTGATGGGCACTCAGCCTCTACTGCCCTTGCCGAACACCAAGGCACCTCCACCAGACGAGTGCGCCAATGCACTCGCAGATTTGCGCAAGCACTACGGCCCCTTCTGGCACCTCAAGGTGCGCGTGCTCCTGGTCGTCGGCGAACCTGAACAGATCGAAGCCATCGTCCCCGGTCTGACCACCCGGTACTTCCTGCATGCACAGGACACCGTGCTTCTTTTCGGCGGTAGCGTGCAGGCGCCAATGCTGTTCAGCCAATGGCAGCGTTTGAGCCGCTGGCGTTCCTTCGATGGCGTGGTCTGGGCCTTGAACAAGGAACAGACCACCGACGCCGTGGCGCTCGGCGAAAACGCGCGGCGTCTGTGCGATCTGGCGCGAGCGCTGCATTGGCAGTTGCCGCTGCACCTGTGGCAGGTCTGCGACAGTGGCTGGCTTCAGCACGGGCGCCCGATGCAGCCGGTGGGGTGCGCGTTGCCCGCCGGTTTCACTGTCGTCGAACTGGAGAGTCGCCTGGAGCAATTGCTCGAGCCCCTGCGCCAGGAGGGCCTGGAGCAGATGCGTGGGCAGATGCAGCATGACTTTTTGCTGCGCCTGTCCCGCGATCTGCAGAGCGAGGGCATCGCCCGTTGGCGTCAGGCGCTGGCACCGTTGCTCGACGAGTTGGCCGGGAGCGTGCCGTTGCGCGGGTTGTGGTTCAGCCTGCCGTTACCGGAGGTGTCGCCGGATCCCAATAACCACAGTCACTTCTGGTCGATAGCGCCGGTATGGCAAGGCGTGCTCGGCGATAAAAAATCACACGCCCGTCGACTCGGCTGGCCCGCGATCCGCATTGCGCAGGCCCTGATGCTCGCCTTGGCACTGGCCTGGAGCGCCGGCATGCTACTGTCCTTCGCCACCAACCGCGTGCACATCGCCCAGGTGCAAACTTCGCTGGCGACCTTGCAACACTCATCAACCCCTGACGAACAATTCCTCGCCCTGAATGACCTGACCCGCGAACTGGGCCGCCTGGAATACCGCGCCACCCACGGCACGCCCTGGTACCAGCGCTTCGGCCTGAACAAAAACCCACAACTGCTGCAAATGCTCTGGCCCACCTACGTCGAGGCCAACCAGCGCCTGCTGCTCGACCCGGCGGTGGCCAGCCTGCAGCAACAACTCGCTGCCCTGACCAAGCTCCCCGCCGACAGCCCCGAACGCCTCAAGCGCGCACCGCAGGCCTACGAATACCTCAAAGCCTACCTGATGCTGGCGCGCCCGGAAAAAGCCGACGCGGCCTTTCTGGTCAAGGTCCTGGGCCCGCTCGAGCCGAGCGGCGCCGGGGTTTCGCCGGGACTGTGGCACGGCCTGTCGCCAACACTCTGGCAATTTTATGGCGAGCAGCTGGCGGCGCACCCGGACTGGCGCATCGCGGCCGACCCGAAGCGGGTGGCCCAGGTTCGTCAGCTACTGCTCGGCCAGTTGGGCCAGCGCAATGCCGAAGCCAGCCTGTATAAAACCGTCCTCGATGAGGCCGCCAACCATTACCCAGCGTTGAACCTGCAACAGTTGGTCGGCGACACCGAGGCACGGGCGCTGTTCGTCAACACGGCCAGCGTGCCGGGGGTGTTCACCCGCCAGGCCTGGGAAGGCCAGGTGCGCCCGGCGATCGACGCCATCGCCGAGGCGCGGCGCGAGGAGATCGATTGGGTGCTCAGCGACCAGCCCGGTGACATCGCCGCCGAGCTGACCCCGGACATGCTGCGTGAACGCCTGACCCGGCGCTACTTCCAGGACTACGCCAGCGCCTGGCTGAAGTTTCTCAACCGCCTGCGCTGGCAGCCGGCCAACAGCCTGGGCGAGGTGATCGACCAGTTGACCCTGATGAGCGACGTGCGCCAGTCGCCGCTGATCGCCCTGATGAACACCCTGGCCTACCAAGGACAGGCCGGCACACGCACCCAGGCGTTGGCCGACTCGCTGATCAGCTCGGCGCAAAAGCTGATCGCCCAGGCCCCAGGGCCGCTGATCGAGCAGGCACTGCAGGGACCCAAAGGCCCCCTGGACGCCACCTTCGGTCCGCTGCTGGCCCTGCTCGGCAAAACCCCCGAGGGCCAGGACGAGCGTGAGCGCCTGAGCCTGCAAGCCTTCCTCAACCAGGTCACACGCACGCGCCTGACCCTGCAGCAGGTGAACCATGCCGCCGACCCGCAGGACATGACCCAGACCCTGGCGCAGACCGTGTTCCAGGGCAAAAGCATCGACCTCACCGACACCCGCGCCTACGGCAGCCAGCTCGCCGCCAGCCTCGGCGCGGAGTGGGGCGGCATCGGCCAGACCCTGTTCGTGCAGCCGCTGGAACAGGCCTGGCAGCGCGTCCTGCAACCCTCGGCCAGCAGCCTCAACCGCCAGTGGCAACGGGCGATCGTCAGTGAATGGGACGACGCCTTCACCGGCCGCTACCCCTTTGCGGCCACTGCCAGCGACGCCTCGTTGCCGATGCTCGGGCAGATCATCCGCGCCGACTCCGGGCGCCTCGAGCAATTTCTGCAGCGTGAACTCGGTGGCTTGCTGCGCAAGGAAGGCAGCCGCTGGGTGGCCGACGCACAACACAGCCAGGGCCTGCGCTTCAACCCGCAGTTCATCCAGGCGATCAACCAGCTCAGCCATTTGGCCGACGTGCTGTTTACCGACGGCGGCATGGGCTTGAGTTTCGAACTGCAAGGCAAACCGGTGCGCGACGTGGTGCAGACCACCTTCACCCTCAACGGCGAACAGCACGAGTACTTCAACCAGAAGGAAAGCTGGCAGCGCTTCAACTGGCCGGGTCGCAGCCAATACCCCGGCGCGAGCCTGACCTGGACCAGCGTGCAGGCCAACGAACGGCTGTTTGGCGATTACCCGGGCACCTGGGGCCTGATCCGCCTGCTGGAGCAAGCCCTGGTCACGCCACTGGACGATGGCGACAGCCGTTTTCGCGTGGTGCTCAAGGCGCCCGATGGCATCGGCCTGACCTGGTACCTACGCACCGAACTGGGGGCGGGGCCGATGGCGTTGCTCAAGCTGCGCGGCTTCAAGTTGCCGGCGCAGATCTTTCTCGGCAAGGACGAAAAAGCCGTGCCCTATGCACTGAACGGAAGGTTTGAATGAGCCTGGACAGATTGATCGAACGTTGCCTGGGGGAGCGCGATGGCCTGGGCCTTGCCCGGGCGCAGGCAGGGCACTGGCAATCCTGGTTGCAGCCGATCGGCGCGGACTTGCCCGTAGGAGAAGACCCGGCCTGCGATGATGATTTCCAGCGCATGCGTGAGGAGGTCAACAAACTGTCCGGGGCCGATGTCGAACAGGTCATCGAGCTGGCGCAGACCCTGCTGGCCGGATCCTGCAAGGATCTGCGGGTGGTCACTTATTACATATGGGCACGCTTGCACAGGGATGGCGAAGCGGGTTTGGCCGACGGCCTGAACCTGTTGGCCGCAATGCTGGAACGCTACGCCGTCCAGGTGCTGCCTGCGCGTCCCAACAGCCGCAAGATGGCGCTGGAGTGGCTGGCGAGCAGCAAAGTGCTCGACACCCTGTCGCGGTACCCCGAAGTGGTGAAGAACGAGGCCGAGCGTACGGTGGCGGCGCTGGCCTGGCTGGCGCACGGGCTGGCTGCCTGGCCACAGGATCAGCGTCCCGCCCTCGGTGCGCTGTATGCCGCGTTGTCTGCGCGGCTGGCGCAGTCCGGCGGGGTCGACGCGCTGGTCCCGCAGAACAGCGCCAGCTTTGAGACGAACACCCGAACGGCCGCCCCCGACCCCACGGCCATCAAGTCAGGGCGCGACCTGCTGGATAGCGGCCGGGCGTTGGCCGGTTATCTGCGCGAGCAGCCCCAGGGTTGGTTGGCGGCGCATCGACTGATGAAAAGCCTGCGCTGGGACACCGTGCATGAAGCTCCGCTCCAGGATGCCAGCGGCAAGACTCGCCTGACACCACCCCGTGGCGAATACCGGGCACAACTCAAGCGCCTGCATCTGCAACAGAGCTTCAATGAACTGTTGGATCTGGTGGAGCGGATTTTCGCCGAAGGCGTGAACCATTTCTGGCTGGATCTGCAGTGGTACCACTACCAGGCACTGAGCAAGCAGCCTGCGCCACAGGACAGCTGGGCCGACATTGCCAAGCGCGACCTGGGCATGTTCCTCGAGCGATTGCCGGGGCTGGAGGCATTGTGCTGGAGCGACGGGTCGCCCCTGGCGGACGAGACCACCCGCGAGTGGATCGGCCAGCACGTCTGTGGCAATCGCCCTCAGCAATGGCTGTCGGCGCCGCCCGTTGCGGCGACCGGCGCAGACCCCGAGATCCTGTCACTCGAAGGTGAAGCCCTGGCCCAGGCCGACAGCGACGGCGTCGAACACTCACTGGCCTGGCTGGCCGCACGCCCGGGCATCCATACCGGTCGCCAGCGCTGGCTGTTGCGCCTGCTGATGGCACGGGTGGCCGAGCAATACGGCAAGAGCGAACTGGCCATTCACCTGCTGGGCGAACTGGATGCCAGCGGGCAACGCCATGGGCTGGCGGAATGGGAATCGGAACTGAGTTTCGAGGTCAAGGCGCGCCTGCTCAAGCTGTTGCGCTTGAAGGCTCAACGCAATGACGCGGACAAGCCCACCTTGGCCCGGCGGATGGAGGCGCTGCTGGCAGCGCTGGTGGCGGTCGACCCGGTACGTGCCGCAGTACTTTGTGGCTAAACCTCTTTTATCAGGATTCTTACTGTGAGCATCGACAATCTGACACTGCAATATTTCGACGCCGAGATGCGCTACCTGCGCGAGGCCGGCAAGGAGTTCGCGGAGGCCTTTCCGGACCGGGCGGCCCAACTGAACCTGGACAAGTCGGGCGCGCGCGACCCCTATGTGGAGCGCCTGTTTGAAGGTTTTGCCTTCCTGATGGGGCGGCTGCGGGAAAAACTCGACGATGACCTGCCGGAGCTGACCGAAGGCCTGGTCAGCCTGCTCTGGCCGCATTACCTGCGCACCATTCCATCGCTCTCGATTGTCGAGCTGATGCCTGAGCTCGCACAGATGAAGCGCAGCCAGCGGATCGCCAGCGGCTTCGAAGTGTTGTCGCAACCCATCGGTCCGCTGCGTACCCGGTGCCGCTACACCACGACTCAGGACCTGACATTACAGCCGCTGGCGCTGGAAACGGTGCAGATGGCTTATGAACCGGACGGTCGCTCGCTGTTGCGACTGCGCTTTACTTGCGGGGCAATGGCCGACTGCAGCGAGATCGACCTGAGCCGCCTGCCGTTGTACCTCAATGCCGATGCCGCACTGGCCAGTGCGCTGCATCAGGCGCTGACCCTGAATGCTCAAGCCTTGTATGTACGCCTGCCTGACCAGGCGGGCCGCTCTCTGCTGGAGGGTTATTTTTCGCCCAAGGGGTTTGCCGATGAGGATCGATTGTGGCCCAAAGGCGACAGTGCCTTCAGCGGCTATCAGTTGCTGCTTGAGTATTTCACCTTTCGCGAGAAGTTCATGTTCGTGACCCTCTGCGGGCTCGAACAGGTGGAGCTGGCACCGAATACCCCCTGGTTCGAACTCGAGGTGGTGCTGAGCGAGCCGTTGCCCCAAGCGTTCACGCCGAACGCCGAGCACATTCGCCTCAATTGCGTGCCGGTGATCAACCTGTTCACGCTGGAGTCCGACCCCATGACCTTGGCGCCCTTGCAAACCGATTACCTGCTTCGTCCCATGCGTTTGCAGGACGGTCATACGGAAATCTACTCGGTGGATCGGGTCACTGCGTCAAAGAGTGCCGTGCGCCACGAATACGTGCCGTTCACCAGCTTTCGTCACAAGGGCGGCATGTTGCGTGACGAAGCGCCCGAGCGTTATTTCCATACACGACTCAAGCGCGGCCCCAATGGCCTGCATGACACCTGGCTGATCCTGGGCGGCGAAGGTTTCGATCAGGATCGACTCGACACCAGCGAAAGCCTGTCGTTGCGCTTGACTGGCACCCACGGCCAGCTGCCGCGCAAGGCTCTGCAAGGCACCTTGCTCGACACGCCGGTGCAATCGATCGAGGTCGATTTGCGAGTGCGCAACCTGTGTGCGCCGACCTTGCCGTGCTATCCGCCCAACCGCGACCGCTTCCACTGGCGGGTGCTGAGCCATCTCGGTTCGAATTTCCTGCCGATGCTCGACAACGCTGAAGTGCTGCGCGGCACGCTGGCGTTGTACGACTGGACGGGCAGTGAGTTGAACCGGCGTCGCCTGGCCGCGATTGTCGAGGTCGGCCACCACCTGGTGCAGCGCTTCGAAAAGGGCTTTCTGCTGCGCGGGGTGGATATCGAAGTCACCCTGGACGCCAACGGCTTCAGCGCAGAGGGCGACATCAGCCTGTTCGGCGAAATGCTCAATCGGTTCTTCGGCCTCTACGCCGACATCCACCTCTACAACCAGCTCACGCTGATCCTTCAACCTTCTGGGAAGTGCCTGCGATGGAACGAGAACCACAGTCAGCGTATTCCCGGCTGAAAGCCGGCGGTCTGCTCGAGGCACTGCAGGGGCGGGTGGCCGAAGCCGATCTGTATCGCTTCTGCCAGTTGCTCGAACGGGCGTTGCCCGACCACCCGCCACTGGGCAGCACAACGTCGCCGGCGGATGACCCGGTACGTTTTCGACCAGACCCCGGCATGGGTTTCCCTGCCGGTGAATTGAAGGCGATCGAAACCGACGACAAACACCCTGGGCGTCCGGCCACAGTGCGCACGCGCCTGCTGGGTCTGTACGGTGTGGACTCGCCATTGCCGACGGCTTTTCTGGACGATATCGCCCAACGACGGGAGGGGCACGAGGCGCTTGAAGCCTTCCTGGACATTTTCAACCACCGGATCTTTACCCAGTTCTACCGGATATGGCGCAAGTACTCCTATCCGGCAACCTTCGAAGCCGGCGGCTCGGATGCGACTTCGCAATGCCTGTTGGGGCTGATTGGCCTGGGCATTCCCGGAACGGCCAGGCAGGTTGGCACGCCGATATCGCGCTTCCTTGCCTTGCTCAGCGTGATGCGCCTGCCCACCCGCAACGCCGAAGGCATCGCTGCGCTGGTCAAGCTGCTGGCCCCCGAAACCCGTACACAGGTGACTCCCCACTGGCCGCGCAAAGTGCTATTGGCGCAACCGGCGAGGCTGTCCCCGACACAGCCGGTGCGACTGTCCCAGGGCACACCCTTGGGCTGTGTCGCCTACGACGCAAACAGTCAACTGCACCTGGCGCTGTTCACCGAAGACCGGCACGAGGCACGTGGCTGGCTGCCGGGTGGCCAGTTGTACAACGATCTGCGGGCATTGCTGCGCGTGTATCTGGGCTGGCGCTGCACTGCAAAGCTGCAGCTGTCGTTGCCCCTGCACAGCCTGCCGACACCGCTGTTGGGACGAGCGCAGATTTTGCTGGGCATGACCGGGGTGCTGGGCCTGGGCAGCGATGCCTGGCAGGCCGGCGAAAGCACCACCGTCACGATCAACCTGGGCCGCTATCAAGGCCTGCAGGACAACCCCCGGGAAAGGGAGATAAAGTATGTCGCGTACCGTTTCTAAATCATTGGCTATCGCCGCGTTCGGTGTAGTGCTCGGCGGATGCGGGGTGACCCAGAGCGTGACAGACGCAACGACCTCGACCACCGAGGCGATTTTCTACAAACAAGTGAAAACACTGCGCCTGGACCTCAGCGGGCGCGCGGCACTGAACACCGCCGGGATCGACATGAATGCGTTATCCGTGCCGACCCTGGTGCGGGTGTATCAACTGCGCGACCGCAAGGCGCTGGAAAGGGCGAACTACGACAGCTTGCTCAGCCATGATGAGCGCGTGCTGAGTGTCGACCTGCTGGACAAGCGAACCCTGGTGATCAAGCCCGACGAGGGCGCGCAACTGAACATCCCCTTGGACAAGCAGGCACGCTACGTTGCCGTGGTTGCCTTGTTCCGGGAGTTCGATAGCCGGACCGATAGCTGGCGCCTGACCCTGGCCCGCGATGACCTCGACCCGGACCGGGTGCGGGTGATCGAGCTGGGGGGCAACCGCCTTACCCTGCGCCCGCTGGCCAAGGAGTAACGGATGGGCGATCTCAATCCCTCCCTGTACGAGACACTCCTGCAGAACTTCGACGGCGAACTGGACCTGCATCAGGTCGCCGAAGAGGATCAGTGCACGCTCTCGGTGCTGGACAACCTGCGCCGCATCCTCAACAGCCGGGCCGGCGCGCTCGAGCATCTGCCCGATTATGGCTTGCCGGACATGGGTCAGATCCTCCAGGGCCTGCCCGGATCGGCGCATGGACTGATGAGTGCCATGGCCGACACCCTGGCCAAGTACGAGCCGCGGGTGGCCACGATTGGCATCGAGCTCTTGCCCCAGACCCGACCGGGTCATCTGGAGTACAGCCTCGAGGTGCAACTCATAGGGGGGCGGCGTGTGACCTTCGGCACCAGCCTGACGCCAGGTGGCAATGTCCTGGTGCGTCACTTGAAGCGCCAGCACTACCTGTCGATGTCGGGAATTGGTTAACAAAAGGAATGCGCGATGACAGCGTTGTTTGAAATGCGAATCAGGCTCGGCGGTGATCCAAGTGCCTTCAGTGAGTTCAAGGTGCTGCGGGAGGAATTGGCCAGACTGAGTCATCCGGCCTGCCCGGATGTGGATTGGGCCAAGGTGGAGCAGTTGTGCCTGGCGTTGTTCCAGCACAACGGTGCGGAGTTGCAAACAGCCGCGGCTTTCGTACTGGCCCGTAGTCACCGTCATGGCCTCGAGGGCATGACTCAGGGTATAGCGCTGACCGAGGCGCTGGTCTGCGAATGGCCGACCCTGTGGCCCGCGATGGAGCCGGCGCGCCTGGACATCCTGGCTTGGCTGTTCGCGCGCCTGCAGCCCCTGTTGCGCAGCCTGGAGCTGCAACACTGGAGTCTGCCTGCCATTGCCCAATTGGGCGCTGGGCTGGAGCGCCTGCATGCACGACTGGGTCAAGAGGGGCAGCCCCCGCCGGGCTCCTTGCACGCTCTGCGCCAGCAAGTCGATAGCCTGCTGCAGCGACTTGCGCAGAGCCACGCCCAGAGCCATGGACAATCCCATGGGCTGTTCGACGCGGTGGCGTTATCCACGAGACTGCCGCAACCGCCCCAGGTGATGCCGGTGGTGGTCCTGCCGACACCACCGATGCCTGTGGTGCTGGCGGGCGGTCAGCAGAGAAGGAGGCATCATGTTGTCCCTTGGCTGTTCGCGGCTGCCGCGACAATTACCTTGGCTGCGGGTGTCGTATGGACAACCTGGCTGGCGAACCCGGGCAAGGAGGGCGTGAATCGCCTCACCAGTGTCTTCCAGACGCCAGCCGTGGTGCCCGAGCCCGTACGTTTGGACAGCCTGTCCCTGTTCGCCCCCGGGAGTGCCGAGCTCAAGCCCGGCTCGACCAAGGTCTTGATCAGTGCCCTGGTCGACATCAAGGCCCAACCTGACTGGTTGATCGTCATCGCCGGGCACAGCGATGCCAAGGGCAATGCCGAGCAGAATTTGCAGTTGTCCCATGCTCGCGCTTCAGCGGTGCGCAGCTGGATGCAGCGGATGGGAGATATTCCCGACAGTTGCTTCGCTGTGCAGGGTTTTGCCGACAGCCAGCCAATCGCCAGCAACGACAGCGAAGCAGGGCGCGCGGCCAACCGGCGTGTCGATATTCATCTGGTGCCTCAGGTCGGTGCCTGCGGAAAACCCGGCGAGCAGGTGCCGTCATAGCAACCATTCATTTGCTCGATACCCATCATCAAGCAATGCAAGTTCAGTTTTTCCACCAAGGGAGGAAGATAGCGTGATACCGATCTCGCCATTGAAGGAATAAGCGCGATGAGACTCTCGACCCTGCTGGCTTTTGTCGCCGTATTCAGCGGTGGCATCGCTGCCACTGCACCGGCCATTGCTGCCGATGCGACCTGCCACTTCCCGTCGATTGCAGACAGCGCCACCCGTTTGCAACACTCGCAAACAGTGGCGGTGCTCTACAGCCAAAACACCCTCAATACCCAGCAATACCTGGAGAGCTACCACGATGTGGCGGTGAAGGGGGCGCAGAACCCCGGGCTGGATTCGCGGATCAGCCAGGCGTTCGTCGACAGTTCCGATCCGCAACGGGCGATCGGATGGTTGCTGGCATCGTTGCACAAAGAGTTCGCGGCGGTGACGGTATACGACAGCCTTGATGCGGCGCTGCAGGCGCATTCGGATGTGGTGGTGATGCTCGACAGCTACAGTCGCCTGGTGTCGAAACGCAACAATCAGGTTGAAGCGCGGTTCGTGGCCAAGTTCTACGATGCGAACCTGCAATACATCGGCCAGGCTGCAGGTTCACGTGCCAAGCAGATGCCCTCGGTGTGGGTGCATGGCAAGGCCGCGCCGCAGATTGCCGCGCAGATCAATCAGCAAACGGTGTTGCAGGTGAATGCGTTGAAACAGTTCGATGCGTCGTTGAAGTCACTGGTGACGGCCGACCATGTGGATCATGTCGCGAGCAACTGAACAGCTACCAGCCTTTGACGCCGCTCATATCGGGTAGCTTGTGCGCAATGCCCTTGTGGCAGTCGATGCAGGTTGCCTCTCCCTTGGCCAGTGAGGTCGAGTGCATGGCCGCCGCACGTTTGCCCTGGCGGGTAAAGTCCATGAACTCGAAGTTGTGGCAGTTGCGGCATTCGCGCGAATCGTTGGCCTTGAGCCTGGCCCATTCATGTTCCGCCAGTTCACGGCGCAGGGTGAGGAACTTGTCGCGGGTGTCGATGGTGCCGAACAGTTTGCCCCAGACCTCCTTCGATGCCTGCATCTTACGTGCGATCTTGTGGGTCCATTCATGGGGCACGTGACAATCCGGGCAACTCGCACGCACGCCCGAGCGGTTGGTGTAGTGGATGGTGTCCTGCAGTTCGACAAACACGTTATCGCGCATCTCGTGGCAGGAAATGCAGAATTTCTCGGTGTTCGTCAGTTCCAGTGCCGTGTTGAATCCCCCCCAGAAAATGATCCCGGCGATAAAACCGCCCAGTGTCAAAAAACCCAGGCTGAAATACACACTCGGCCGACACAGGATGCCCCAGTAGTCCTTAAGCAGGGCGAACAGTGCTTTCATGGCGCCTCCTCAAGGTTTCTGCGCCGCGTTGGCGTCGTCTTGCAGGATTTTGTCGATGGTCTCGAAGCTGTTGCCCACCAGCGGCAGCACATCTTTTTGCGGCACATGGCATTGGTTGCAGAAGTAGCGACGCGGTGAGACGGCCGCCAGCGCCTGGCCGTCGCGGTCCATGTAGTGGGTGATGCTGATCATCGTCGCCTGGCTGCGTGGGCTGTTGGCCCGGCTGTGGCAGGACAGGCATTTATTGCCGTTCCTGTCGATCTGATAGCCGCGAATACTGTGGGGGATGGTTGGCGGTTGGTCAGGATAATTGCGCTCGCGCTTGAGGTCCTTGTTTTCATCCTCGGCCAGTGGTGGCGCAGGCGCGTTTTGCGTCAGGGTGCCGCCGGGCCGGCGTCCGTCCGGGCCCGGTGCATCCAGTGGGTAGTCGACCTCGGCGGCGATCACCGCGCCCATCACGGCGAGCAGGAACAACGGCAGGATGCGAAAAGTCATGGCGGTTCTCCTCAAGCCACGCTGATCAACTCGATGCGGATGGCGCATTTCTTGTAATCGGTCTGCTTGGAGATCGGGTCGGTGGCGTCGAGCGTGACCTTGTTGATCAGCTTGTTGGCATCGAAAAACGGCACGAACACCAGGCCGCGTGGCGGTTTGTTGCGCCCGCGGGTTTCGATGCGAGCACGCATTTCGCCGCGCCGGCTGATCAGTTTCACTTCACTGCCGCGGCGTGCCTTCATGGCCCTGGCGTCCTCGGGGTGCATGTAGACCAGCGCGTCCGGCACGGCTTTGTAGAGTTCATCGACCCGTTGGGTCATGGTGCCCGTGTGCCAATGTTCAAGGACCCGGCCGGTGCTCAGCCAGAACGGGTAGTCGGCATCCGGAGCTTCGGCCGGTGGCTCATAGGGCAGGGCGAAGATGATCGCCTTCTTGTCCGGATAGCCGTAGAACTGTACTTCGCTGCCCGTTTCCACGTAGGGGTCGAGCCCCTCGCGGTAACGCCAGCGGGTTTCCTTGCCGTCAACCACAGGCCAGCGCAGGCCACGCTCGGTGTGGTAACGATCGAAGGCCGCCAGGTCGTGGCCATGGCCGCGACCAAACTGGGCGTACTCTTCGAACAGACCCTTTTGCAGGTAGAAACCGAAGGCCTTGGCTTCATCGTTCTTGTAGCCGGACTCGATCTGCTCCACCGGAAACTCGTCCACCTGGCCATTTTTGAACAGCACCTCGAACAGGGTTTTGCCCTTGTACTCCGGCGCCTTGGCCAGCAATTCGGCGGGCCAGGTTTCATCGGTGGTGAAGCGCTTGGAAAACTCCACCAATTGCCATAGGTCGGACCTGGCGTCCCCCGGTGCGCTGACCAACTGATGCCAGAATTGCGTGCGGCGTTCGGCGTTGCCAAAGGCGCCTTCTTTTTCCACCCACATGGCGCTGGGCAGGATCAGGTCGGCGGCCTGGGCGGAAACGGTGGGGTAGACGTCCGAGACGATCACGAAGTTTTCCGGGTTGCGCCAGCCCGGCAAGACTTCCTGCATGATGTTGGGCCCGGCCTGCATGTTGTTGCTGGCCTGGGTCCAGTAGACGTTAAGTACGCCGTCCTTGAGCATGCGGCTTTGTTGTACCGCATGAAAGCCGACTTTCTCCTGAATGGTGCCGGTGGGTAGTTTCCAGATTTTTTCGGCGGTGGCGCGGTGTTTCGGGTTGGTTACCACCATGTCGGCGGGAAGGCGGTGGGAGAAAGTCCCGACTTCGCGCGCGGTGCCACAGGCCGACGGTTGGCCGGTCAACGAGAAAGGGCTGTTGCCCGGTTCGCTGATCTTGCCCGTGAGCAAATGAATGTTGTAGATCAGGTTGTTGGCCCACACCCCGCGGGTGTGCTGGTTGAAGCCCATGGTCCAGAACGACACGACTTTACACTTGGGATCGGCATAGAGATCGGCCAGGGCCTTGATGCGCTCGGGTGCGACCCCGGTTTCTTTGGCAGTGCGTTCAAGGGTGTAGGGTTTGACGAACGCGGCGAACTGCTCGAAGGACATGTCCGTCCAGGTATTGGCCTTGTCGGCATTCTTCGCCTGTTTTTCCCGCGGATCATCGGCACGCAAGCCGTAGCCGATATCGTCGGCGCCCTTGGCGAAGCGCGTGTGCTTGCTGATGAAATCCTGATTGACCGCGCCGCTTTCAATGATGTGGTTGGCGATGTAGTTGAGAATCAACAGGTCGGTTTGCGGCTTGAACACCATGGGGATGTCGGCCAGTTCGAAGCTGCGGTGTTCGAAGGTCGACAACACCGCGACTTTCACGTGCGGATAGCTCAGGCGCCGGTCGGTGACCCGACTCCACAGGATCGGGTGCATCTCCGCCATGTTCGAGCCCCACAGCACAAAGGCGTCGGTGGCCTCGATGTCGTCGTAGCAACCCATCGGCTCATCCATGCCAAAGGTGCGCATGAATCCCATCACCGCCGAGGCCATGCAATGACGGGCATTGGGGTCGATGTTGTTGCTGCGAAAGCCGGCCTTCATGAGCTTGTTGGCGGCATAACCTTCCCACACCGTCCATTGCCCCGAACCGAACATGCCGATCGATTCGGGTCCCTTGTTTTTCAGGGCCTGCTTGAATTTTTCTTCCATGATGTCGAAAGCCTTGTCCCAGCTGATCGGCTGGAACTCGCCCTGCTTGTCGTACTTCCCGTTGGTCATGCGCAGCAGCGGCTGAGTCAGGCGGTCAACGCCGTACATGATCTTGGACAGGAAATAGCCCTTCACGCAGTTCAACCCGCGATTCACTTCGGCCTTGACGTCGCCATGGGTGGCGACCACTCGGTTGTCCCGGGTCGCGACCATCACACTGCACCCGGTGCCACAGAAACGGCAGGGCGCCTTGTTCCAGTCCAGGGTGACCATGTCCGCCTCGGTCACCAGGTTGCTGGCCGTGGTGAAGATCGGCAGGCCGGCTGCGGACGCTGCGATGGCGGCCGCCTGGGCCTTGACGAATGCTCGGCGCGACATGTTCATTGGATGTCTCCCGCGGGATCGAGAATTTCGTGATAGATCAGCGCGGCGTTGAGCACGCCCGGCAAATTGTTGATTTGATCGATGCGTTGCAGGATCTGGTTTTCGTGTACGGCCTCGAGGACTACCACCAGTTTGCCGGCGGCACTTTCCTGATGTAACTCCACACCGTCCAATAGGCGCAGGTTGGCTTTGACGGCATCAAACAGTTCAGGTCGGGCAAGTACCACAAGGCTGGCTATGTGCAGGGGTTCGTCCATGGCTGACTCCAACAGGCTCTGATGGAAGGCTTTTAGTTGGGTGGTCCGGGTGGGCCGTAGAGCATCTGGAAAAACCAAATGATGAAACCGTAACCGCCGACGATGGCGACTGAAAGTAGCGGAAACAGGCAGACGACAAGAAACAGAAACAGGCGCATTTCCTTGCGTCGCTGCGGTTTTTGCTCTTCGGTCAATGACATGGAGTGCGCTCCAGCCGAACTTGCACTCAGACTAGATCAGTAAATTTTGCAGGGTTTAATTACAGCGGGTTTTGTCGACCAGCGGTGGCCAATAGGCATTGTTCTGAGAAGCGTGGTTTTAACTCATCGAGCGATCACAGCGATGGAGTTAAAAAAGCGAGAACGGGCCTGAAGGCACCGTTCTGTACGGGGCAATTACTTAGTGCGAGCTGTTTGCGATCAGGTGTGCGCCAGGGCGATGGTGAACGAGACGACGACCATGCAGGCAAAGGCGAAATTGATATTCATGACGTTTGTTTCCGATACAGGGGTGATGGCGCTCATCTTGAACAGGTCGCACGCAAATAAAAAATTCGCCTTGGTGATTTGAAAGATCGAAAGAATTGATACATGGCTTGGGGTTTGTGTTTGCTGCACTGTTTGGCTAATCTCGGCAAACCAGCAACTTCACGCATAAACAGGCAAAACCATGCACGATCAGCATTCCGCAACCGAGCTTCCTCATCTGCGCCGACAGAAAATTCTCTTGATCCTGGAGCGTGACGGCAAGGTCATGGCGTCCGAATTGAGCCAGCATTTCGCGGTTTCCGAGGACACCATTCGCCGGGATCTCGCGGAGCTGGACAATGCCGGGCTGGTGCAGCGGGTGCATGGCGGGGCGTTGCCGCGCCCCAAGGACACGGGCAAGGACTACTTCACCCGGATCAGCGAAACCGACGAAGTCAAAACCCGTCTGGCGCAGCTGGCGGCGAGTCGGGTCGAGAATGGCCAGATCGTGATGTTCGACTCGGGCACCACCACGTTGCAGATCGCGCGGTTGTTGCCTTCGGACATCTGCATCACGGCGGTGACCGCGTCGCCGATGACGGCCATTACCTTGTCCGAATTCAAAGGCATCAAGGTGATCCTGGCAGGGGGCCAACTCAACCCTGCGACCCTGTCGGCCAGCGGCCATGAAACCCTGCGCTTGCTCGAAGGCATCAAGGCGGACCTGTTGTTTACCGGGGTCTGTGCGATTCATCCGCAAGTCGGCATCAGCTCACTGCATTTCGATGAAGTGCCGGTGAAACAGGCGATGCTCGACAGCGCGAGGCAGGTCATCGCAGTCACCACGGCGGACAAGCTGGGCGCGGTGGAGCCGTTCGTGGTGGCGCCTTGCGAGCGCCTGCACACGCTGATCACGGAGCGGCATGTGGCGACGGGCAACGTCGAGGATTACCGCAAGTTGGGGATCGAGGTGGTGCAGGTGGAGGCTTGAGCGTTATGTCTCACGGAAACACAAACTGTGGGAGCGAGCTTGCTCCCACAGTTGGATTTTTGTTGTTCCAGCTATCTGTGCAGACCTATCGCAACCGCTCCAGCATCTGGTAATACCACATCCCCGCCGCCAGCATCGGGTTGCCGAGCAGGTCGCCCATGGGCACGCGGATGTGTTGGCAGGCGGCGAAGGTATCAAAATTTTCAAGCTGCCCGGTGATCGCGCGGCCCATGATTTCGCCCATGATGTGGGTGGTGGCGATGCCGTGGCCGGAGTAGCCCTGACAGTACCAGACGTTGTCCGAGAGTTTGCCCAGTTGCGGGATGCGGTTGATCACGATCCCCATGGCGCAGCTCCACTGGTAATCGATGGCCACGCCTTTGAGTGCCGGGAATGTTTGTTCGATGCACGGGCGCAACTCGGCGGCGATGTCGCGCGAATCCTTGCCGCTGTAGTTGGCGCCACCGCCGAACAACAGGCGGCCGTCGGCGGTCAGGCGGTAATAGTCGAGTACGAAGCGGCAGTCATAGACGGCCAGGTCTTCGCGGTTGATCTGTTGGGCCAGGTCACCCAGCGGCGCGGTGGTGACGATGCCGCCCATGGCCGGGAAGATCTTGCCCTTGAGCTTGCCCGGTTCCAGTTTGTGATAGACGTCGCCGGCCAACAGCACCTGGTTGGCGTCGATGCGGCCGTGGGCGGTGCGTATGCCTGGCTTGTCGCCGTGAATGATCTCCAGCACTTCGCTGTTTTCGAAGATCAACGCGCCGAGGCTTTGCGCTGCGCGGGCTTCGCCGATGCACAGGTTGAGCGGGTGCAGGTGCATGTTGCGGGTGTTCTTGATCGCGCCGTGGTAAAGGTCGCTTTGCAGCAGGTCGCGCACCTGGCTGCGGTCGAGCAGGCTGACGTCGTCGCCCATGCCACGGCGCAGCGCTTCGTCGTAGTCCTTGCGCAAACCGTCCATGTGCACCGGTTTGTACGCGGCGTGCAGGTGACCGTGCTTGAGGTCGCAGGCGATGCCGTATTTCTCCACCCGTTGCTCGATGATCTGGTGCCCGCGCCAGCGCAGGTGCCAGATGAAGTCATCGACGTCTTCGCCCAGGGTGCGACGCATCTGTTTGCGCATCGCTTCTTCACCCGAGAGGCTACCGGTGACCTGGCCGCCGTTGCGCCCGGTGGCGCCCCAGCCGATCTTGTGGCTTTCGACGATGGCGACCTTCAGGCCTTTTTCCGCCAGTTCGATCGCCGTGGCGACGCCGGTGAAGCCGCCGCCGATGATGACGACGTCGACGCGGTGCTGGCCTTGCAGGGTGGGGTAGTCGGTTTCGTGGTTGAGGGTGGCGGTGTAGTAGGAATTGCAGCGTGGTTGAGTCATGTTCATGCCCAGGCGAAAAGAGGTAGACAGACAGCGCGATCCTTGTGGGAGCGAGCCTGCTCGCGAATAGGCCGGCACATTCAGCACTTGTAGTGACTGATACACCGCTTTCGCGAGCAGGCTCGCTCCCACAGGGGCGCGGGTTGGCTGATTAACAGGCTCACGCCTCAGTCAAATACCAACGCCAATCCTGTTCACCCACTTCAGCCATGAACTGTCGATACTCTGCACGCTTGACCGCCAGATACACCCCCAGGAATTCCTGGCCCAATGCGTCCCGCGCCCACACCGAATTTTCCAGCGCCGTCAGTGACGTCAGCCAGTCGGTCGGCAGCAATTGCGTGGCTTGCGCGTAGCCGTTGCCTTGTACCGGTTCCCCCGGGTCGAGGTTCTCGCTGATGCCGCGATGGATGCCGGCCAGGATCGCCGCCGCGGCCAGGTACGGGTTGGCGTCGGCACCGCAGATGCGGTGTTCGATGTGCCGGCTGTTGGCCGGGCCGCCGGGCACACGCAGGCTGACGGTGCGGTTGTCGACGCCCCAGGTCGGGGCCAGCGGCGCATAGCTGTTGGCCTGGAAACGCCGGTAGGAGTTGGCGTTGGGGCAGAACAGCAACAGCGAATCGAGCAGGCTGGCGAGCATGCCGCCGATGGCCGTGCGCAGCAGCGGGGTGCCGGCGGGGTCCTCGGAGGCGAACAGGTTGCGGCCTTCGGCGTCGGCGATGCTGACGTGCATGTGCATGCCGGTGCCCGCCAGGTGATCGAAGGGTTTGGCCATGAACGTCGCCTGCATGCCGTGCTTGTGGGCCACGGCCTTCACCAGTCGTTTGTAACGCACCGCCTGATCCATCGCCTGCAAGGCATCGCCATGTTCCAGGGTGATTTCCACTTGCCCCGGGGCGTACTCGGAAATCGCCGTGCGCGCCGGGATGCCATGGAGTTTGCACGCGGCATAGAGGTCGGCGAGGAAGGGTTCGATCTGCTCCAGTTCGCGCAGGCCATAGACCTGAGTGTGTCGCGGTCGACCGCCGTCCGCGTCCAGCGCCGGTTGCGGACGACCGTTGTGGTCGCGCTTGGCATCCAGCAGATAGAACTCCAGTTCGCACGCCATCACCGGGTAGTATCCCTCGGCTTGCAGGCGGTCGATGACCTTGATCAGCAGATGACGCGGGTCTGCGATGCTCGCCGGCATGCCTTCTTGCGGGTGCATGCTGACCTGCACCGCCGCCGTCGGAATCTGCCGCCACGGCAAACGCACCAGGCTGCCTTCGAGCGGATAGGCGCGGCAGTCGATGTCGCCCACCTCCCAGACCAGCCCGGAGTTCTCGACGTCATCGCCTTGCAGGGTCAGGCCGAGAATGGTGCTGGGCAGCGGGCGACCGCTCTCATACACCGCCAGCAGTTCCTCGCGGTGCAACAGCTTGCCGCGCGGCACACCGTTGGCATCGAGAATGAACAGCTCGATCATGTCGATATCGGGGTTGTTCGCCAAAAAGGATTGGGCGTCTTCAAGGGCTGCGAATTTCATTGTTCGTCACTCACGTGGGCGTCCCGCGGACGCACGGATTCAGGCCAGGGCACGACGACGGATAAAGACCCGCCGCGGGCTGGCAGCGATAGCGAAAAGCTGGGGGCTCGACGCGTCGTGGACGCGATCAGGCGAGCAGGGGGCTATCCGGCGGGCGTGCGGAGTGGCGCAGTTTGGAGCGGCGAAGGGCCATGGGCAGGTTGACGATGCGTTTCATGAGGCAATGCCGTCCGCGACCAACACAGGTGTGGTCAGGATCGAGACATCCAGCAAGTGATGCTCTGACGGTGAGGTACTCATGACTCAGGTTTCCAGCAGGGGAAATCGTCGGTGGCGGATAACGAGCTATCCGCAGTGACTGGATACTAGGGGTGAAAGTGAACGCTGTAAACGTCTGTTTTCAGCGAAGCAGGTGCACGCCCAATCCGATCAAGGCGCAACCGGACAACACTTCGATCACCCCACGCTTGAACCGCAGCAAGGCAACGGCCGCCGCGATCGCGATCAGCAGCGAAGGCCAATCCAGGTGACCGTCGAAGCCTTTGGGCCACAGTACGTGATAGCCAAAGAAGCACGCCAGATTGACAATCACCCCGACCACAGCGGCCGTGATCGCTGTCAGCGGCGCGGTGAATTTGAGTTCGTTGTGCGTCGATTCCACCAAGGGGCCGCCGGCGAGAATGAACAGGAACGAAGGCAGGAAGGTGAACCAGGTCACCAGCATGGCGGCAACCGCACCGGCGAAAAAGGCCTGATCGGGACCGAACACCTGATGCACGTAGCCGCCGATAAAACCGACGAAGGCAACGACCATGATCAGTGGCCCGGGGGTGGTTTCGCCGAGCGCCAGGCCATCGATCATCTGCGTCGGCGTCAGCCATCCATAGTGGCCGACCGCGCCCTGGTACACATAGGGCAGCACCGCGTACGCACCGCCGAAGGTCAGCAACGCCGCCTTGGTAAAGAACCAGCTCATCTGCGTCAACGTGCCTTCCCAGCCGAACAGGGCGGTGAGCGTGGCCATCGGCAGCGTCCACAACACCGCGCCAATGAGGGCCAGGCGCAGTGATTTCCAGCGACTGAAGCGGGCGTGTTCAGGCGTCGGTGTGTCGTCATCGATCACCGCCGCGCCGAAGGATTTTTGCGCAGCGCCGTGGCCACCGGTGCGGAACTGTTCGGGTGCCAGACGCCCGCCAAAATACCCGATGATGGCCGCCCCCAGCACGATCAGCGGAAACGGCACGTTGAGCGCGAAAATAGCCACGAATGATGCGGCGGCAATGCCCCACATCCAGCCGTTTTTCAATGCCCGGGAGCCGATCCGATGTGCCGCCTGCAGCACGATGGCGGTCACGGCAGGCTTGATCCCGTAAAACAACCCGGCCACCGCCGGCACCTCACCGAAGGCGATGTACACCCACGACAGGGCAATCAGGATGAACAGTGACGGCAGCACGAACAACCCTCCGGCGATCACGCCACCCCAGGTCCGGTGCATCAGCCAGCCGATGTAGGTCGCCAGTTGCTGGGCCTCGGGGCCAGGCAGCAACATGCAATAGTTGAGCGCATGCAGGAATCGCCGCTCGGAGATCCAGCGCCGGCGTTCGACCAGTTCCTGGTGCATGATCGAAATCTGCCCCGCCGGCCCGCCGAAACTGATGAAGCCGAGCTTGAGCCAGAAGCGAAATGCTTCTTGCAGGCTGATTGCTGCAGGCTTTGTGTGCGCTGACGGGGTGTTCGGGGTGGGCGTGGGGCTCAAGCGAATGTTCCTTGCAGAGGCGCTTTGAGCCAGTGACTTTAGCCGTGACGCCGGGCTTTGGGTAGTCGCCTGTCAGGGTAGAGCCTACCGGCGTACTGGGCTCGAACCGGCAGCCTGCAGGTTTTGTGTATCAACTCAACACGAAATCCACCGGCTCAAGCGTTGGCGGCAGCTCCGTCACGCCCAGTGCGGCGAGGACGTCGCGCTCGATATTGCGCACGATAGCGCCAGTCGTTGATCGCCCCGGATTCGTTGAGTGAGGAGCACTGCTGGCCTGCCTGCAGCAGAATCTGCCCACTCACATCGGTGGTGTTGCCATTAGGCATCGGTTGCAGCCAGTCGCCACTGGAGGCTGCGCAGGGCAATGCGCTTGGCGATCGAGCCCTTGAGCGAAGTCAGGACGCCGATCAGGTTAGGCTTGGGCCTGACGATCATGGTTATCAGCCGCCTGTCATGTTCATGAAGCGAATGACCTGGACATCATCGTTCACTTCGAAAGTGTGCCGGTAAGGCTTGAGCTTCATGGCCTCGATAATGGCTAGTTCCAGACGTTCCGGTTGTCCGGGGTGACTGCGCAACACGGCCTTGAGATCGACAGAGTGCTCGTTGCCCAGGCACAGCAGCAGTCGACCCTCGACGGTCAGCCGCACCCGATTGCAGGTGCCGCAGAAGTTGTGGCTGTGGGGGGAAATGAACCCCAGGCGAATCTGCGGCGCCTCGGCCAGGCGCCAGTAGCGCGAAGGGCCCTGGGTCGACTCGGCGGAGTCAATCAACGTGTAGCGCTCGGCGATCCGCTCTCGAACCTGGGCACTGGAATAGAAGGACTGCGCGCGGCTGTGCTCATCGATGAGGCCCAAGGGCATTTCTTCGATAAAGGAGATGTCGAGGTTGCGGTCGATGGCGAAGCTCACCAGATCGTTGATCTCGTGATCGTTGCGACCCTTCATCACCACGCAGTTGAGCTTGGTATTGCGAAAGCCGGCCTTGTTGGCGGCGTCGATGCCCTTGATCACCTGCGCCAGGTCGCCGGTTCGGGTCAGCTCGCGAAAGCGTTGCGGGTCCAGGCAGTCGAGGCTGATATTGAGGCGCTTGACCCCGGCCTCGAACAGGGGGTCGGCAAGCCTGGCCAACTGCGAGCCATTGGTGGTCATGCATAGTTCACGCAGGCCGGGCAGGGCGGCGATCTTCTCGCACAGCTGCACCACGCCCGGGCGGATCAGCGGCTCGCCCCCGGTCAGGCGGATCTTGCGCGTGCCCAGTGCGACGAAGCTCTGCGCCACCTGATAGATCTCTTCCAACGTCAACACCCGTTGGCGCGGCAGGAACTGCATGTCCTCGGCCATGCAATACACGCAGCGGAAATCGCAGCGGTCGGTGACCGACAGGCGCAGATAATCCACGCGCCGGGAGAACCCATCGATCAAGACTCGCTCCGTCATGAAATCCTCGCTTGGCGCCGCTCGCACTTGAATGAAGGGTCCGCTGTCAACGGATGTGTTGAGCGCAGACTAAGAACAACGGGCGAGGGCGTCCAATCACTATGAGTAACCGGCTGATCGACGGGCTCTATGATGAACTGTTTTTTAGTCATCAACAGCAATTAGCCAATATTCAACGCGCACGCCTATGGGCTTCTCCGTGAAACGATCAATGGCCTGGATCAGGTCACGGAGAATTCCATCTCAAGTCGCTGGGGAGCCGGCGACTACTGCTTCGCCCCAAACATCACCGTCCAGTAAATCCCCGCATCACTCTTCGGATCGACCGCATACGCCGCGCCCAGGTCGCGGAACTGCGGATTCATCAGGTTGGCGCAATGGCCGGGGCTGGCCAGCCAGCCGTCGACCACCTTGCGCACGCTGTCCTGGCCGGCGGCGATGTTTTCGCCGATCTGCTGGAAGTCGTAGCCCGCGAGCTCCGCGCGGTCGCCTGGGGTGCGGCCGTCGCGATCCTTGTGGTCGAAATAGTTGTTGTTGGCCATGCTGCGCGACTGGGTTTCGGCGGCGCTCGCCAGGATAGCGTCCCAGGTCAACGGCGTAGTGGCGTTGAAGGATTGCGCCCCGCACTGGCGGGGGCGGCTGCGCGCGATGTTGAGTTCGGCCAGCAGTTTTTGCCCTTCGGCCTGCGAATCGCCCAAGCGTGCGCTCAACAAGGGACGGGCCAGGACGATGCGCCACTCGCGGTCCTGGCGGCTGACGCCGACGTCGACGAACTGCGGGTCGAGCACGATCTGGCAAAAACTCTCCTGGATCGCTTTCATGGCCGAGGGCGCGTCCCGCGGCCCGTTCAGGCTGATCGCCTGCACGTTCTTCATCGGATAACCGGCGCTGGCCATGGCCTGTTGCAGGTTGCCGACGCTGGCAGCGGACAGCACCAGCCGTGGGTCGGCCGACAACGGCGGAAGTTCCGATGACACCTGGCCGGCGCAACGTTGCAGTTGGCCACGGAAGAGGTTGATCGATTCGATCAGTTGCGACTCTTCGCTCGCCAGTGCGGTGGTGGCAAAGACAAGACCCAGTGAAAACCCGGCAAGGCGAAGAGTGGACGACAGGAAATGCATGGAAATCCTCCTTGAGCTGACTGCACCCATGATGCGCGAAGTGCCCCCCTTGAGCGCAATGCCTTTTTCCGGGATCTGGCCTGCCGTGTGCAATCATTTCAATACTACACTGAAGCGATACTGCCTAGAGAGTAGTGCCCGACCATGCGCCAAGACTGGATAGCCACCTTCCTCGCCCTGACCCTGCTCGCTGTCCCGGCATTCGCCGCCGACCAGGAGAACAAACAGAAAGTCGCTGAAGACAAAGCCGAGGTACTGGAGCATAAGGCCGCGCAAAACAGCAGCCCCGCGTCGGCACCCAGGTCCGAAGCCATTACCCAGCCCGAGGTCCAGGCCGTGGACCCGGTGGGGAAAGCGCCGCTGGATGACGCCATCACCTGTCTCGCCCGTTCGATCTACTGGGAAGCCAAGGGCAAGAACGCGATCGACATGGAAGCGGTGGCCAATGTGGTCATGAACCGCCTTGGCCACCAAGGTTTTCCCGATACCGTGTGCGGTGTGGTCAAGCAGGGTTCGCAGAGCAAGAACTGCCAGTTCTCCTGGTGGTGCGACGGTCGTTCCGACTCAGTGCAGGAAGAGGTGCCTTATGCGATGGCGAAGGAAATCGCACGCAAGGCGCTGAACAAGCAATTGCCGGATCGCACCAAGGGGGCGCTGTATTTTCATGACCGCACGGTGAATCCGGATTGGGCCAGGGAGTACACCAATACCGCCAACATCGGCTTGTTCAAGTTTTACAAACCCCATGGCGGGGATGCGAAGTAGTGGCGTTTGTGCAGGAAAACCCCTGAAATTTATCGACGCCAGCGAAACTGCAATATTTCTGTTTTACAAGCTTCATGACCGAGCAACACGTTAGAAATGTCATGAACGGAAACAGAACATGAAGCAGGCCTGGTTTATCAGCAGTCACACGGCATCGCCCGGTGCCTCCTCTCGAGTGGACGCCTCGTGACGGTTCTCGTCACCGGCGCCGCCGGATTCATCGGCTTTCATACGGCCAGGCGCTTGTGCCAGGACGGTCATGACGTGGTCGGTATCGACAACCTCAACGACTACTACGATGTCGCGCTCAAGCAGGCACGCCTCAGGGAACTGCAGTCCCTGCCGGGTTTTCGCTTCCTGAAAATGGACATCGTCGACAAACCGGCCTTGATGGATTTGTTCCGCGAGCAGCGGTTCAGCGAAGTGGTGCACCTGGCAGCCCAGGCCGGCGTGCGTTATTCGCTGGACCAACCGGATGCCTATGGCCAGTCGAACCTGGTGGGGTTCCTCAATGTGCTGGAAGCCTGTCGGCACCATCGCCCCGAACACCTGATCTATGCGTCGAGCAGTTCGGTGTACGGCAGCAACCGCAGCATGCCTTTTCGCGTCGAAGATGCCGTCGATTACCCGGTTTCGTTGTACGCGGCCACCAAACGGGCCAATGAGCTGCTGGCCCACAGTTACTGCCATCTGTACGGCTTGAAGGCCAGTGGCCTGCGCTTCTTTACCGTCTACGGGCCCTGGGGCCGGCCCGACATGGCGCCGTTCAAATTCACCCAGGCGATCCTCAACGGCCAGCCCATCGACGTCTACAACCAGGGCGAGATGGCGCGGGACTTCACCTACATCGACGACATCGTCGAAAGCATCGCCCGCCTGCGCACACGGCCGCCGGTGGCGGACGTACCTGGCCAGGGTTGCAACCGCCTGTTCAACATTGGTCGCGGCGAGCCCATGGCGCTGCTGGATTTTATCAGGTGCCTGGAAACGGCATTGGGCACAAAGGCCCGGCGCAATTTCATGCCGATGCAGGACGGTGATGTGGTCAAGACCTGGGCCGATGTCTCGGCGCTGCAAGCGTGGATCGACTTTCGCCCGCGGGTGTCGGTTGAAACCGGTGTCGGGGCCTTTGTGCAGTGGTATCGGCAGTTTTATCAGATTTGAAACGTTCGCCGCTGAAAACGGTAAACCCAGAAGGGCGAGGGGACTCCATGAGCCAAGACATATTTGTATCGGTACTGATTCCGGCGAAGAACGAAGCGAACAATCTCAAGCCGCTGCTTGAAGAGGTGCGCGAGGCGCTGGCCAACGAAGCGTATGAAATCATTGTCGTCGACGATGGCAGTACCGACGCCACCTTGCACGAGCTGCGACAAATCAAAAACAACGGCCTGAGCGCCTTGCGCATCCTCCATCACCAACGCTCGCTGGGGCAGAGCACATCGCTCTATCACGCGGCACTGGAAGCGCGCGGGCAATGGCTGGCGACCCTCGACGGCGACGGCCAGAATGATCCGGCGGATATTCCCGGCATGCTCGCGCTGGTGCGCGGCGAGCGGGGCAGGGGCGACGTGCAACTGGTGGCCGGTCACCGGGTCAACCGCCGCGACACCGCAAGCAAGCGCTGGGCTTCGCGTTTTGCCAACGGCCTGCGCCGTCGCTTGCTCAAGGATTCCACACCGGACACCGGCTGCGGCTTGAAGCTGATCGAGCGCGCGGCGTTTCTGCGCCTGCCGTATTTCGACCACATGCATCGATTCATCCCGGCGTTGATCCAGCGCCACAACGGCCGAATGATAGTCCATCCGGTCAACCATCGCGCGCGCACGGCCGGGGTGTCCAAGTACGGCAATCTCGACCGCGCGCTGGTGGGCGTACTTGACCTGATCGGCGTCTGGTGGCTGATCAAGCGCACGCGGTTGCACACCCATGCCCAGGAGTTCGAAGGATGATGCTGACTCGTGAAACCTTGTGGCTGGTGATTGGTTTCGCCGGCCAGATCGCCTTCACCGGCCGCTTTGTCTTGCAGTGGCTGTACAGCGAATACAAAAAACGCAGCGTGATTCCGGTGAGCTTCTGGTATTTGAGCATCGTCGGCAGCACGCTGCTGTTCGCCTACGCGATCTATCGCCAGGACCCGGTTTTTATCGTCGGCCAGGCCTTTGGCGCCATCGTCTATTTGCGCAATCTGCAACTGATTGCCAAAAGCAAAAGCCTGAAGGAATAACCGATGCGCAGATCGTTGTCGCCCAGGGTCGAGTGCCTGGGCCTGATGCTGTTTGCCCTGCTGTTGATCGGCGCCGGTCTGGGCTGGCGTCAGGCGCAGAATGTGGACGAAGAACGCTTCCTCGGTGTGGCCCTGGAGATGCTGCACAACGGCTCATGGCTGATCCCGCACCGTGCCGGTGAGATCTACGGCGACAAGCCGCCCATCTTCATGTGGACGGTGGCGTTCTTCGTCTGGCTCACCGGCATGCCCAACATCGCGTTGTATATTCCAGGGCTGTTTTCGGCGGTAACGGTGACGGCAATGGTCTACGACCTTGGCCGTCGGTTGTGGACCCAGCGCATCGGGCGCATCGCAGCGCTGTTGTACCTGGCGACCTACCAGACCTACAGCATCCTGCGCACTGGGCAGATCGACAGTTTCCTGATTCTGTTCACGACCCTGGGCTTGTACGGCCTGGCGCGTCATCTGCTGCTCGGACCGGCCTGGCGCTGGTTCCATGTGGGCTGCGCGGCGATGGGCATCGGCGTGATCACCAAAGGCGTCGGCTTTCTGCCGGCGTTGCTGCTGATCCCCTATGCCTACGCGCTACGCAAGGGCTGGCCGGGGGTGGTGGCGATGCCGGGGCAGGCGCGCAAGTGGCTGCTCGGATTTGGCTTCATGCTGGCCGCGATTGCGGTCTGGCTGCTGCCCCTGGCCTTGTCCATAACGCTCAATGGCAGCGCTGACGAAATCGCCTATGCGCGGGAAATCCTCCTGCGCCAGACCGCCGGACGCTATGCCGCCGCCTGGCATCACCGTGAACCTTTCTGGTACTTCTTTACCAACGTCATTCCCCAGTATTGGCTGCCGCTGGTATTGGTCTTGCCGTGGCTGGTGCCCGCCTGGCGCCGTCAGCTGCAAAAACGCGATGGCCGGGTGCTGGTGTTGCTCGGCTGGGTGGCGCTGGTGGTGCTGTTTTTCTGCATCAGCAGCGGCAAGCGCAAGTTGTACATTTACCCGGCGTTGCCGGGGCTGGTGCTGGTGGCGGCGCCGCTGGTGCCCTGGTTGCTGCAGCGTTGGTTCAGGCAGCGCCGGCGATTTCGGCGAGTGTTCCCGGCATTGGTCGCCACCTGGTTCGTGCTGTGGTTCGCCCGGGGTTTTGTCGAGCCGATCAGGGACGGGACCAATCCCAATCAAGTGCTCATGGCACAGGCCAACACCCTGACCCAGGGCGCCGACCTCGTATTGGTCAACTGGAGCGAAGGGCACTGGCTGTTCGCCCGTCAGCCGATCGTACACTTCGGCATGCTCGACTCCACCGTGGAAAGGGCGGCGCAATGGTTGCGCGAACACCCGCAGGCCTATGCCCTGGTGCCGGCCGACGTGCTGGGCCGCTGCTTCAAGCCCGAGGCTGCACGGGCACTGGGGCAGAACACCCGGGCGCAATGGTCGATTGTCGGCGCGCAGGCCGATAACGGGCAGTGTCATCCGGGTGTGTCGGCGACGGTGTACCGGTTTTCCTGGGCTGACCCGCAGGTGCAAGCGACAGTCGCTTCATCGAAGCGACCCTGAAGAGGCGCAATGATCAAAACTTCGCATCATTCAACGCATCGACAATCGCCGGGCCGCCGATGCCAGTCAGGGACAGTAGCAGTGAGCGGATCAACGGATCGTCTGCATAACGCACCGGCGTGCCTTCCATGGGCCAGATGACAAACAACGCACGGGTAACCACCACGTACAACCAGGTGGCGAGCACTGCCCGCGACATTCGCGCGCAGAACGAGCCGCAGATGCAATGCTGTTACGTATCAGTGTTGATGGCGACGCCAGAAACAGCGGGCCAGCAAGGCATCGAGGCTGAACTTGCCGGGGCCTGACAGGACCAGCGGCACCAGGGCGGCGAGGTAGATCAGCGGCAGCTTGAAGTTGCCGAAACCTTTGTTGCTGATGGAGTAACCCTGGGCCAGTTCGCTCAAGGTCGACCAGTCGGCCGGCCAGTGCACCGCGGCGGTCGCGACAATGGTCACCACGATCAGGCTGATTGCCGAGAACCGCGTGGCCAGGCCCACCAGCAGGGCGAGGGCGCAGATCAGCTCTGCCCACATCGACAGTTCCCAATTCAGGGTGGCTGGCAGGTGGTTGAACGGAAACAGGAAGCGGTCCTGGATGTCGGCGAACCAGTTCTCGCCGTTGAATTTCTCCAGGCCTGACTCGAAGAACTCCCACGCAAGGAACACCCGCAGGGTCAATGGCGCGATCCAGCTTCCGGCTCGGTCAAGGTTCAGGTGCAGGCCTTTGACGGCCGATGAAATAGTGGCGCTCATGGTTGATCTCCTTCGAGGCAGGGATGTCGGGCGGGGGATTGCCCGTTGAGGCTTATTTCATCAACCGGGTGTATCTGCGTTGTGTCGTTTGTGCGGGGATTTAAGTGCGGGTTGTGTCGGGGGCGGGGCTGTACACACTTTGATACGTAGTTCGCGCAAAACGTCCGGCCTGAACGCAAACCCTGTGGGAGCGAGCCGGCTCCGGGCAGCGTTCCGACGATGAGGTGCTGTCAGTCGATATCAATGTTAACGGTGAGACCGCTTTCGCGAGCAGGCTCGCTCCCACAGCAATGGTGCTGGCTCTATGGATATGGGGGCGGGTGACGCTCAGTGACTTTTGCTATACATTTTCCGCCCGCCCATTGCATGGTGTAACCGCTTCATGTCTCTTGCGCTCGAACGTCTAGTCGCTGGCACGCCGATCCCTTTCGCCGGTAATCGTGTCACCGTGGTCAGCCCCGAACTGGCGGCTCGCTTTCAACCCGGTGACCACCTGTTGGTGGAGCAGGTCAGCGGTGAACTGTTGCTGATCCCGGTGGCAGACCAGCAAGCGGCGGCCGTCGCGATCGAGCGTGCCGAGGCGGCGTTCAAGGCGTTGTCGACGGTGTCGGACCAGGCCATCAGCGCCTTCTTCGATGAGTTCGCCCAACGTCTGGAGACGCCTGAGTGCTGGGCCTTGATCGAGGCTGCGAACCAGGCCGACATCGAACGGGCCAAGGCCCGTGGCCGTTCGACCACGCGTTTGCTGGCCGATGAGCGCATGCGCCGCGACATGATCAAAGGCCTGCGCGCATGGCGCGATGCGTCGGCCACCCGTGGCAAAGTCATCAGCTGCGTCGAACACGACGGCTGGAAAGTCGAGCAAGTGGTCTCGCCGCTGGGCATCGTCGCATTCGTCTTCGAAGGTCGGCCGAACGTTTTCGCCGATGCCGCCGGTGTGTTGCGCACCGGTAACACCGCGGTGCTGCGCATTGGTAGCGATGCGTTGGGCACGGCCCAGGCCATCGTCACCCACGCACTGGACCCGGCGCTGAATGACGCCGGCCTGCCGACCGGTGCGGTGTCGCTGGTGGAAAGCGTCAATCACGCCGCCGGTTGGGCAATGTTCGCCGACCGCCGCCTGTCCTTGGCCGTGGCCCGCGGTTCGGGGCGCGCCGTCAGTCAACTGGGCAGCATCGCGCAGCAGGCCGGCACCGCCGTCAGCCTGCACGGTACCGGTGGCGCCTGGTTGATCGCCCACACGGATGCCGATGCCACGCGCTTCGCCGCCGTGGTGCGCAACTCCCTCGACCGCAAGGTCTGCAACACCCTGAACGTCTGCCTGATCCACCGCGATCGCGCCGCTGAGCTGGTGCCGTTGTTTCTCGATGCGCTGCAACAGGCTGGCCAGTCTCGTGGCCAGGGCTGCAAGTTGCACATCGTGGAAGGCAGCGAATCGTTCCTGCCGGCGGGTTGGCAAACCGCGAGCGTCGAGGTCTACCGCGCCGAAGGCTACCGCACCGAAGCACAGGCCGAACCTTTGCCGCAAGATCAACTGGGTCGCGAGTGGGAGTGGGAAGAGACCCCGGAGGTCAGCCTGAAGATCGTTGACGACCTGGACAGCGCCATCGCCTTGTTCAACCGCTACAGCCCGCAATTCACCGTGTCGCTGCTCAGTGAAGATGCCGCGACACAGGAACGCTTCTACAACGCGGTCAACGCGCCCTTTGTCGGCAACGGGATCACCCGTTGGGTCGATGGTCAGTACGCACTCAACAAGCCGGAACTGGGCTTGTCGAACTGGGAGAGCGGGCGCCTGTTTGCGCGCAGCGCGATTCTTTCGGGCGATGGTGTCTTCACCATTCGCAGTCGCATGACCCAGGTCGATCTGTCGGTCAAACGCTAAAAAATATCCGCAGCGGCTGCCTGGGCGATCGCTGCGGTCGAGCTCAGGCGGCTTCGACGGCCTTGCCATACACGGCGCAAGTCCTCGGGTGATCGGCCAGCGACACGAACGTGCGGCTGCCGCCATCCAGGGCATCGATCGAGCCGGTCTCGATGTCGTACACCCAGCCATGCAGGTTCAGCAGGCCTTTCTCCTGAGCCAGGCGTACGCTCGGGTGAGTCTGGATGTTCGCCAGCTGGGCGATGACATTCTCGCGCACCATCGAACTGACTTTGGCCGCCTCATCCGCGTGGGGCCGGGATTGGTTGATCACCTTGGCCGATTCGGCGTGTTGCAACCAGCCGCTGACGGCGGGCAGGTGGTCCATGCATGTGCACTTGGCAACTGCCGTCATCGCGCCGCAGTCGGAATGACCGCAGATCACGATGTCGGTCACGCCGAGCACCGCGACCGCGTACTCCACCGTGGCCGACACACCACCTGGATGGGGGCTGTAGGAGGGCACGATGTTGCCGGCGTTACGGATGACGAACAGCTCGCCGAAGTCATTCAGCACACCGCCATGGCAACGATCCTTCCGGAACCCATCGCTACTGCAGAGCGTGCATTGCGCCGGATTCCATTGCTGGGTGAGGGGCCCAGGCGCGGGGCCGCGCTGCTTCGGCGCAAGAACAATTATCACAGTGCAGCAGCGTTGGCGTTTATGGACCTGGTACCGGGTACCGATTTTTACTGATCACTGCGCCCTTCCTGCAGTGGTTAGTTTGCAGACAGGAAAATAAAAAGGGCCTGCTCTTTTTGGGAGCAGGCCCTTTTTTGAAAGAGTTAAATGTTAATCAGTAGAACCGATCAATCACCCGAACTTCGTTCTGGTTCTGCAACGAGTCCCACGCCTGTTTCAGCGTTTGCAGAACATTCCCGATGAAGTCCTTGTCGGCCGCGGCTTTCTTGCCGACATAGCCCTGGCCGCGACGGTACATTTTCAGTCGGGCGAGCAGGTTCTGGTTGTTCTGGTCGAACTCCGCTTCATGGGCATGCGGCGACAGGCAGTCGATATGTACCTGGCCCGATTTGCTGATCCAGAGAATATGGCTGTCGTGGCTGTCTTTTTTAGCCGCGAACATACGAGCCAGTTCTTCGATAGTGGGTTGATTGTTCAGATTCATGATAAAGCCCCCTTGACCATTTGGTGATCTTTCAAAGTTGATTCGCTAATACATGTAGCCCATCGGTTAGTTGATCCCTGGCACCGAAACCAGGACGTCAGCAGTCGTCCGCCAAAATCGACAGGGTCCCGCGTCTGTTGCATGTAGTCGTGTTGAATAACTGCTACGCAATAGCGTCACAACGAAGAGAAGCGGCGATAACCTTTGGCCCCTGCCGACGTTTTCAGGGTCGGCCACAAGCATCATGAGGATGGATCGCCAGCGCTTCTCGCCCTTGTACTGGACGTTCAGGCCAGGTCAGCTTCTTCAATCTGCCTTGTGGGCAGCGTGTATCCGGAAAAAACAGCTCGGCGGTCAGACGAGCTTGCTCAAGCGTGTTGCCAGTACTCCCGATCGGGGAGATGTCTGCATCATGCAAGGGCAAATCGAAGGCGTCAACGGTTTTGTAGTGAATATTTATAGTCACTACATATTGTCCGACAAAGATGATTTGGAATTAGAAAGGGGGCTACCTGCGCCTGCACCCTGAAGAAGCTGGCTTGCCAGCGAAGACGTCCTTGAGCCTGTGTTGGTCTTTCAAACGCCTTCGCCGGCAAGCCGGTTCCTACAGGGGTTATGGGTTTTCAAAGCAGTAAACGCTGCTCGGCAACCCCTGGATCGACAGCTGATGAAGGCTGAACCGGTTTTGCGTGAGCCCGGGTATCACGGCTGCCCAGAACAACCGTGCCGGCTGGTTCGCCTCGACATGGAAAATTTGCCATCGGCCGGGGAGCCGGTTCAACAGGGTGGACACGACAAACCTGGCGACACCCTGGCCACGAAAGCGTCGACTGACAAACAGGTACCCGATGTTGTGGCGAGCATCGGGCACATGGGTGTCGTCGTCCACGGTCACGAAGCCGGCCAGCTCCCCGTCGACCTTGATCAGAAAGGCCTGGGTCGTGGGTTTGCGCCAGTAGTCGGTGAGGGGCAGGATACTGAAAAAACCCTGCTCGCCCAGGGGAAGCGGCAACCACTCGCTAAAATCATAGGTGTAGAACTGCATCAGGTTTTCAATGGTCTGCAGCTCGTCGCGCCGGGCCGCGTGCAGTTCAATCGAGATCATCTGGAAGGTTCCCGCCGATGGCTGTGCAAGACAGGGTCAGTATGCTCGAAACCTTGCGCTGCAGAACGCCCTCAGCGCTTGGGTAACATCCTGGTCAAGGTGTTGTCGCGCATGTAGTAATGATGGAACAAACCCACCACCGCATGCAGGCCGATCAACCAGTAGCCGGTGCTGCCGAGCAGTTCGTGCCAATGCTTCAATTGCTTGGCCAGGTCAGGATCGACCATTACCGGAGCCGGAAGGAAAAAGCCGAAGTAGGGCACCGGTTTGCCCGCTGCCGCCAGCATCAGCCAGGCCAGTAGCGGTGTGGCGATCATCAAGACGTACAGGGCCAGATGCATCAGGTGGGACATACCCGTTTGCCAGGCAGGCAATGCCGGTGTGATGGGCGGGCGCGGGGTGAGGCGTGCGAGCAAACGGATCCAGACGAGTGCAAAAATGCTCAGCCCGAACACGCCGTGCAGCCCGAGAAACAGGCCCTTGAAGGTATTGCCACGCGGCAACAGCCCTTTGATTTCGATGCAGCCGTACACGCCGACAAATAGCGCCAGCATCAGCCAGTGCAAGGTGATCGACAGTTTTCCGTAGCGTGGCGCTGTGTTTTCGCGGGTCATCTTGGGCCTCGTGAACGTCGTTGGCCGCCGACTCACTCGAGCAGCCTGGTTCCGGTCGAGATCGAACCGGCGGTGGCCACACTGCCGGCCGAGCCTTAAGCAAATCTGAAGAGCACTTTTGCTCATCCTTTTGGCACCTTCAGACTTCGTTAAGAAATGCCCTCGATACTTCTCACCAATAGATCCGGGGGAGGTGTTTTTCAATGTCCGATTTCAACTGGAATGTTCAGTTGCCGCTGCAATTTGGCCAGGCCGAAACGCCGCGTTTGCACCTTGCCAAGGCCTTGCCTGGCGACCCGCAACGGAACGCCTTCGAAATCTTTATCCAGCAACGATTTCGCAAGGCCCACGGGGCCGACATTCGCCATTTCATGCCGCAACTGTTCGGCATGAGCGATGCGTCCAACGCACTGTGTGCCGTGGTCGGTGTACGCGTGGCGAGCGACGGACCGCTGTTTCTTGAGTGTTACCTGGACGAGGCGATCGATCCGCTGATCAGTGCCACGGCAGACCATTGCGTAGACCGATCGGCCATCGTCGAGGTGGGCAATCTGGCCGCCAGCGACACCGCAAACGCTCGCTTGAGCATCATCGCCATGACCTATCTGCTGGCCATGGGGGGGCTGGAATGGGTGGCTTTTACCGGCAACCTGGGGTTGGTCAACAGCTTTCATCGCCTGGGTTTGAAGCCTGTCACGCTGTGCGCCGCCGACCCTGCGCGACTCGGTGAGGACCGTCACGCCTGGGGCAGTTACTACGAGAGCAAGCCTTGGGTTCACGTTGGCAACATCCGCGCCGGATTCATTCATCTGCGCAATATCGGGATGTTCAGCCGCCTGGGATTGCCAACGTCCAGTGAGGGTTGCTGCGATGTCGCCTGAAGTGGAAGGTTTCATGCAGACCCTGCGCAAGCATGCCGAGGGTAGGGCAAACGCCACTGCGTTGTGGGGCGATCAGCTGAAACTGGACTACGCCACGCTGTATGCCGAAGTAATGGACCGCCAGCAGCGACTGCGCGATGAACAGATCGAGGTCGTGGCCCTGGCGCTGGACAACGGCGTTGACGCCATGCTCTGGGATCTGGCTGCACTGTTCGCCGGCCTGACCTGTGTGGCCTTGCCGGGCTTTTTCAGCCCGGCGCAACGTACTCATTGCCTGGAGCAAAGCCGCGCCGAACGGGTCATTGCCGAGCCGCATCTGCACGACGAACTGCTCGCGGCGGGTTATCACAAGGACGGCGAGTTCTGGCGCCGCACCTTCAGCGGCCCGAACCGGATGCCTGAAGGCACGGCCAAGTTGACTTTCACTTCCGGTACCACGGGTACGCCCAAAGGGGTGTGCTTGGGTGCAGACAGCATCTTGCGGGTCAGTCGCGAGCTGTACCTGGCCAGTAAGCCCACCGACCCGCAGCACCATCTGGCGCTGCTGCCGCTCGCCATTTTGCTGGAGAACATCGGTTGTTATGCGGCGCTGTATGCCGGTGCGACTTTGAGCCTGCCTGGCGCGAAGACCCTGGGGATCGAGGGGGCCAGCGGTGTGAATGTGCCCCAACTGCTGGGATGCCTGGCCAGCCGGTCGCCCCAGAGCCTGATCCTGGTGCCGCAGTTGCTGCTGATGCTCGTCAGTGCTGCCGAGCAGAAAGCCTTCGACCCACGGCACCTGCGTTTTGCCGCCGTGGGCGGCGCCCGGGTGTCCGGGGACCTGCTGCGGCGTGCCGAACGGGTGGGCTTGCCGGTCTACGAAGGGTATGGACTGTCGGAATGTGCATCGGTGGTCTGCCTCAATCGTGCGCAAGCGCATCGCCCTGGCAGTGTTGGACAGCCCTTGCCCCATGTGCAGATTCGCCTGGCGCAGGACGGCGAAGTGCTGATCAAGGGATCAACCTTGCTGGGCTATCTGGGGGAGGCGCCGCACACCGCGCAGTGGTGGCCCAGCGGCGATCTTGGCGAGTTCGACGCCGAGGGTTTTCTCTACCTCAAGGGCCGCAAGAAACATCAGTTCGTCACCAGTTTCGGGCGCAATGTGAATCCGGAGTGGGTGGAGGCCGAATTGACCCAGCGCGGGCTGATCGCCCAGGCCTTCGTCCATGGCGAGGCCCTGGCGCACAACCATGCGCTGCTGTGGCCCCATCGCCCCGATTGCACCGAGGAACAACTGGCCGCCGCCGTCAGCCAGGCCAACGAGGCTTTACCCGGGTATGCCCAGGTCCATCGCTGGACCCGTCTCGATCAACCTTTCACCGCCGCCAATGGTTTGCTCACCGCCAATGGCCGGCCCCGGCGTGACGCCATTATCGAACGCTACCGGGAGCAACTGAGCGAATCCGCATTTTCCGAGGAAACCGCACCATGAGTTTTTTTGACAGGCTGCAAGAAGCCACGCAACAACAACGTGCCGAACTGTTCAACTTGCCGATCATCCGGGATGCCGTGGAGGGCAAGGTCAGCCTGGACAGTTACCAGGCCTTTCTCGCGCAGGCCTATTACCACGTGCGTCATACCGTCCCCTTGATGATGGCTTGCGGCGCGCGCCTGCCGTCGCGCCTGGAATGGCTGCGAGAAGCAGTCTGTGAGTACATCGAGGATGAATATGGCCATGAGAAGTGGGTGCTTGATGACATCGAGGCGTGCGGCGGCGACAAGGATGCTGTACGCACCGGGCGTCCGTCCATGCCGATCGAGTTGATGGTCAGCTTCCTCTACGACCTGATTGCCCGGGGCAACCCCGTGGGGCTGTTCGGCATGGTCAACGTGCTCGAAGGCACCAGCATCGCCCTGGCCACCCAGGCCGCCGACAGCATTCGCGAACACCTGGATCTGCCGCAAAGCGCCTTCAGCTACCTCAGTTCCCACGGTTCACTGGATATCGAACACATGCAGACCTACCGTCGACTCATGAACCAGCTGGAAGACCCGGACGATCAGGCCGCTGTCATTCACGCCTCCACAGTGGTCTACCGGCTGTACACCGATATGTTCCGCGGCCTGCCCCATGACGGGGAGAATCTGCATGCGCCTGTCTGAAGCCCGCGTGGTGTTGACCGGAGCCAGCGGCGGCATCGGCCTGGCCATCGCCACGGCCCTGTGCGCCAGTGGTGCCCGGGTCTTGGCGGTGGCACGCAATCGGCAACCGCTGGTGCCGCTGCTCGAGCTGTACCCGCGCAACCTGTTCTGGATCGGGGCGGACCTGACGCTGCTCTCAGAGCGCCGAGAAGTACTGGCGGAAGCCGAAAGCATCGGCGGCATCAACTTGCTGATCAATGCCGCCGGGGTCAATCATTTCGCCATGCTCGAACAGCTGGACGACAGTGAGATCAACGCGATGCTGGCGGTGAACATCAGCGCGCCGATCTGCCTGACCAAACTGCTGCTGCCACTGCTCAAGCAGGCCGACAGTGCCATGGTGGTCAACGTCGGCTCGACCTATGGCTCCATTGGCTACCCTGGTTATGCCAGTTACTGCGCGACCAAGTTTGCCCTGCGCGGGTTCTCCGAAGCCCTGCGCCGGGAGCTGGCGGATACCCGGGTCAGCGTGCTCTACGTCGCCCCTCGAGCCACCCGCACCAGCATGAACAGCCCGGCTGCCCAGGCGCTCAACGATGCGCTCAAGGCCAACGTCGACGATCCGCGAGCCGTGGCAGCCGCCGTGATTCACGCCATCGCCGGTGACCGTCGTGACTTGTACCTGGGCTGGCCGGAACGCTTTTTCGTTCGTCTCAACAGCCTGCTACCACATCTGGTGGACCGCGGCTTGCGCAAGCAACTGCCGCTGATCCGCCACCTGAGCCAGAAACCTGACAAGGAGAATCTCAAGCCATGAACAAGATCATTGCCTGCCTGCTGTGCGGTGTATTGAGCCAGAGTGCCTGGGCGCTGGATGCCGCCGACCAGCAACGCCTCAACGGGATCCAGCAAAGCTGGGCGCACATTCAGTACGAGTTGCCGGAGGGACAACGCACCGCGGCCTTCGAAAAACTCGCCGCGCAAGCATCAAGCTTCACCCAGGAGCGCCAGGCCGTGGCGGAAGCCTGGATCTGGTCCGGTATCGTCACCAGCAGTTGGGCCGGTGCCCAGGGCGGCCTCGGTGCGCTGAGCAAGGTCAAGGATGCCAAGGCCGACCTGGAAAAAGCCCTGGCCCTGGACCCCAAGGCGCTGCAAGGCTCTGCCTACACCAGCCTCGGTGCGCTGTATGACCGGGTGCCAGGTTGGCCCATCGGTTTTGGCGACTCGGACAAGGCCGAACAATTGCTCAAAGTGGCCTTGCAAATGAACCCCAATGGCATCGACAGCCTGTACTTTTGGGGAGATCACCTCTACCGTCAGAAGCGATATGTCGAGGCCAAGGCCGCACTGCAAAAAGCCTTGCTGGCCGCGCCTCGTCCCGGCCGCGAATCCGCCGATGCCGGGCGCCGCAAAGAGATTGAAGCGTTGTTGGTGGAAGTGAACAAGAAACTTGGCTGACAGGAGTCCGTGTGCGCCTATTACTGATAGAGGATGACGTGGCACTCGGCGAGGGCATACACCAGGCCCTCAGCCGTGAAGGCTACACCGTCGACTGGTTGCAGGACGGCAGCAGTGCCTTGCACTCGCTGCTCAGCGAAATCTTTGATCTGGCGGTACTCGACCTTGGCCTGCCACGCATGGACGGCCTCCAGGTGCTGCGGCGCTTGCGTGAAAGTGGCTCCAATCTGCCCGTGCTGATCCTGACGGCGCGGGACGCCACTGAAGACCGCATTGCCGGGCTGGATGCCGGCGCCGATGATTACCTGATCAAGCCTTTCGACCTGGCCGAGCTGAAAGCGCGCATACGTGCGCTCCTGCGCCGCAGCGCCGGCCGCGCACAAGCGCTGATCGAGCACGCCGGTATCAGCCTCAACCCGGGCACCCAGCAAGTCAGTTACAAGGGCGAGCCCGTCGCCCTGACACCCAAGGAATACCAGTTGCTCCATGAACTGCTCTCGCCACCGGGACGGGTGATGACTCGCGATCATCTGATGCAGTTGCTCTACGGCTGGAACGAAGAAGCCGAAAGCAACACGTTGGAAGTGCACATTCACCACCTGCGTAAAAAGTTCTCTACCGACCTGATCCGCACCATCCGCGGAATCGGTTATCTGGTGGAGGAGCGTCGATGACCTCGATCAGGCGTCGCACCCTGACCTTGATCATTGGCTTGATGCTCGCTGGCCTGACAGTGATCAGCCTGCTCAACCTGTACGACAGCAACCACGAAATTGCCGAAGTCTACGATGCCCAATTGGCCCAGAACGCGCGTCTTTTGCAAGGCGTCATGCGCATGCCCTTGGCGAGCAAGGAACATTCCGATCTGTACCAGGCCTTCAACCAGGCCTTGAGCGAGGCGGCACCCAAGGTCGACGGCCATCCCTATGAAACCAAGATTGCCTTTCAGGTCTGGAACTTCAAGGGTGAGGTGCTGGTGCACACGGCGAGCTCACCGTCCTTCAGTGCCCCACCGGCTACCCCAGGCTTCAGTGATGTCGTCGACCTGAACAACCGGCATTGGCGGGCCTTCCTGCTCGAAGACAAACAAAACAATTTGCGCATCTGGGTGGGCGAACGCGACGACGTTCGAGCGGACCTGGTAGACCGGATCGTCAGCCACACGCTGTGGCCCAACATCCTGGGGAGTCTGCTGCTGGCCGCCATGATCTGGCTGGCCATCGGTTGGGGGCTCAAACCCCTGGTCAATATGGCGGCCACACTGCGGGCCAGGCAGCCTGGTTCACTGGAGCCCTTGCAACTGACGCCGCTGCCCACCGAGCTTGAGCCGATGCAGGCAGCCCTGAATCGCATGCTCGCGCAGATCCAGGAAGTCATGGGGCGTGAGCGGCGCTTCATCGCTGACGCCGCCCACGAAATGCGCACGCCACTGGCGGTGCTCCGGGTGCATGCCGAAAACCTGATGCAAGCGGGCAATGACGAGGAACGTCGGGTTTCGCTTGAACACCTGATTGCCGGCGTCGACCGTACCAGCCGGCTGGTCAATCAATTGCTGACGATGGCGCGTATCGAGCCGAAACCCGGTACGCAACTGCCTGTACCTGTCGATCTGGCCGCCGCTGTGCGCGGCAGCCTGATCCAGCTCACTCCCTGGCTGTTGAGCAAGGATCTGGAACTGGTTTTCGACGTCAGCGACGACATCGGCCTTGTCAGGGTCGACCCCGCAGCGATCGATATTGCCCTGAACAACCTGGTTACCAATGCCGCGAATTTTTCTCCACCGCATGGGCTCATCAAGGTAACGCTGGCCGCCAGGGAGAACGGTTACGAACTTTGCGTTGAAGATGAGGGCCCGGGTATCAACGAGGACGATCGCGATCGGCTTTTCGAGCGTTTCTACAGCCGCGGCAATGACCAGGGGGCAGGCCTGGGACTGACCATCGTCCAGGCCATTGCCGTTCGCCTGGGTGGCCAGGTCAAGCTGGAGAATCGCAGCCCTAAAGGGTTGCGCGCCACGCTGGAGATCAGTCGCGCGTGACGCTGGCATTAACCTCAGATGGAACGCTGATTGACCCGGGCCATGAGCTGTTCGGCGCTCTCTTTGCGTTCAGAGTAGCGATCCACCAGGAACGCCTGGCGGTCGCGCAGCAGCAGGGTGAACTTCACCAGTTCTTCCATCACGTCGACGACCCGGTCGTAGTAGGTCGACGGTTTCATCCGGCTCGCCTCATCGAATTCCATGAACGCCTTCGGCACCGAAGACTGATTGGGGATGGTGAACATGCGCATCCAGCGTCCCAGCACACGCAGCTGATTGACCACGTTGAATGACTGGGAGCCGCCGCATACTTGCATCACCGCCAGCGTTTTGCCCTGAGTGGGGCGACAGGCGCATCGTCGGGCAGGGGCAGGCCGGACGGATTGAAGATGCGCGTCTCTGCGCCGAAGTGCTCCAACAGGCGAGCGGCTTCTTCGACCAGCAGCCGGCTGAACGAGCGCTCGCGGTTCGAGCCGTACAGCAGCAGGATGCGCGGCTTTTGATCAGTGGGCTGGTTCGGGATCTGCGTGCCGTCGAACAGCGTGTCATGTTCTGCAGGCGGGAGGCGTTGTTGTGCAACCAATTGGCGTTACCCTGCAACGTCACCTGCAGGATCTCGTGCACCCAGGCAGGCAGGTCCGGATTGAGGCGGTAATAAACCCACTGGCCCTGACGGCGATCCAGCAGCAGCCCGCTGCTGCGCAGCTGCGCGAGATGGCGGCTGATCTTCGGCTGGCTGTCGTCCAGCGCGCACATCAACTCGCAGACACACAGCTCGCCCTGGTGGGCGATCAGCAAGGTGGCGCGGGCACGGGTCTCGTCAGCCAGGCTTTTGAATACCTCGGGAGGCGTGATCATTGGGTAGGCCCAATATATGGATAATCAAATTTACGGATATCCATATGTGGCGCGCAAGCAAAGAATCGAACCTTTGCCGCCGATCATTGGCTAAAGGACAAGCCTGGCATCAAAGGGCAGGGCACTCTCGAGGAATTCCCATGCATAACTACACCGTGGAATATCTGTTCAACGGCGAGCCTCGCAGCCACGTGTTCGAACTCGAGCAACCTCGGCTGCCCATCCACGAAGCGGCGATGCACCTGCTGCAACTGCATTTTGGGGATGGCGAGAACAGCCTGATCATGCCCAACGCGGACGCAACGCCAGACGAGGTGCTCTGGCAGGCTGGACTGGTAGGGCTGACGCAGATCAAGGTCGTCGATCAATGCGATTGATGGCATTTGCGCCGACCGGCAATCTTTTGCCGTCAGGGTTTTATTGAGCGTTGATCTGTACTTGCTCACTGATAAGTTGGGCGAGTATCCGCACCGGCTCGGTAAAGCTCTGGCGAGACCTGTGCACGAGGCCGATATCACGGTGGAAAGTGTGCTGTCCGAGATCGAGCGCTCGCACACCTGCGGGCCAATCCTGATGGTTGGCTGTCTGCGGCACCAAAGCTACGCCCACACCATTTTCAACCAGCTTGACGATCGCCTCCAGTTCATCCAGCTCGCAAACCTCACGCAAGGTGAAATGCATCTGACGAAGGAAGCGATCCACCTGTCTGCCCCCGAATGATGAGCGGTCGTAACGAATGAACGGTTGGCTGCAAAGCAGTTCTGACCAGTCTTCTCCCGGCACATCCCGCGGAACGACCAGACGGTAGGGCTCAAGCGCCAGGGTCGTCCAGCGCAGATCACTTTGCAGCGAGAAAGGCGGACGAATGATTGCCGCCATGTCGATTTCACCGGCATCCACGAGGTTGACCAACTCCATCGATAGCCCCGGGATTACACGGGTACGGCACTGCGGGCATTGTTGGTGAAACCTGGCCAATGCGTTCGGTAACAGGGATCGTTGCACGGAAGCGATGGCGCCAATGTTCACCAGGACACTCGCCGCAAGTCCGACTGTGGTGGAGCCCAGATTGTCGTAGAGGCGAAGCAGCTCTTGTGCTTGCAGGAGTATTTGGTGGCCCATCCTGTTGAGGTGGGCCGAGCGCCCCTTCCTGTCGAATATCTCGAAGCCGAACTCAGCCTCCAGACGCTGGATCTGGGCGCTCACCGCAGCCTGGGTGAGGCCTATCTTGTTGCCGGCAGCGGCAAAAGTTCCTTCCCGAGCAACGGCGATAAGTGTTTTCAGTTCTTTGATCATTCACAAATATTAATTGTGTTTCTAAGAAAATTATATTGATTTTTTTGCTGCGTGAGCCGCTCTACGATGTGCCTGTCCCTTCACCGACAATAAAAATGGAGTTCTGATGAGTCTCTCGCCTTTCCACCTCGCAATCCCCGTTTACGACCTGGCTGGCGCGCGCACCTTTTACGGCGAAGTGTTCGGCCTGGAAGAGGGTCGCTCCAGCAACCAGTGGGTTGACTTCAACTTTTATGGGCATCAACTGGTGATTCACGAACACCCGAAAACCGCTTCCCAGGAAAGTGTCCATAGCAACCCGGTAGATGGCCACGACGTACCTGTTCCGCACTTCGGCATCATCCTGGGCTGGGAAGAATGGGAAGCGCTGGCCGAGCGCTTGAAGTCTTTCGGCACGGAGTTTGTGATCGAACCCTACGTTCGTTTCAAAGGGCAAGTCGGCGAGCAAGCCACCATGTTCTTGTTTGACCCTTGTGGTAATGCCCTTGAATTCAAGGCGTTCAAGGATATGAGCCAGCTCTTCGCAAAATAACAACCTGTTGGCACAACCCTGTTGTGCCATTTGAACTCAAGTGAGCTGGAAGCTCATGACTCTAGCAACTGCCAATTAATGCAGTCCTTTCACTCCAACAAGAAGGCTAGACATGAAACGCATTCCCTTGGTGTGGCAAATCATTGCCGGGCTGGTGCTTGGCGTGCTCGTCGGTTGGTATTTCAATACCCATCCGCAGTATCAATCCTGGGTTAGCGCAGAGGTCCTGAAACCGCTTGGCGATATCTTCATCAAGATGATGAAGATGGTGGTCGTGCCGATCGTGTTCTGTTGCATGATCCTGGGCATCGCCGGCGGCGGCGATAACAAGTCGTTTGGCCGTATGGGCATAAAGTCGCTGGGGTACTTCTTTGCGATCACTGGCCTGGCTATCGTGATGGGGTTGTGTTTCGCAAACCTCTTCGAGCCGGGTACGGGCACCGATATTTCGGGCATTACCCATAGTGCTGCGGCCATCACGATGGAACCTTCGAAGGGTGCTCTGGTGATAGTGCAGAACATCGTTCCCGACAACGTCTTCGTGGCCATGGCGCAAGCGAAGCTGCTGTCGGTGCTGTTCTTCGCCGTGTTGTTCGGCATGGCGTTGAACTCGCTGCCAAGGCAGAAGAGTGCGCCAGTGGTCGCGGTGGTTCAGGGTATTTCCGATGCAATGTTCAAGGTTGTCTCAATCGTCATGGCCTACGCACCGATCGGTGTATTTGGCATGATCGGCGCTACCGTTGCGACCTTTGGCTTTGCCTCACTATTGCCCTTGCTCAAGCTGATTGGTGTGGTTTACCTGGCACTGATTGTTTTTGCCTTGGTGGTCCTCGGCGGCATTTGTTATCTCATCGGCGAGAACATCTTCAAGCTGATCAAGTACTTTCGAAATGAGCTGCTCCTTGCGTTCTCCAGTGCCGCGTCGGCAGCGGTGATGCCGCAACTGATGAGCAAGCTGGAGAGCTATGGCGTTGCACGCCGTATCGTCAGCTTTGTCGTGCCGGTGGGGTATGCGTTCAATCTTGATGGTGCTTCGATTTTCCTGGGCGTGGCGACGATTTTTGTCGCCCAACTCTATGGTATCGACCTGTCGCTTTCCCAGCAGATTCTATTGGTGGTCACGATGGTGCTGACCTCCAAAGGCGCTGCCGGCGTACCTGGTTTTGCCATCATTATCCTGTCTGCAACATTGGCTTCAGCCGGTCTTCCGCTGGAAGGGGTGGCATTGATCGCGGGCATCTTCAGGATCATCGACAGCGGTACCACCACCTTGAACGTATTGGGGAATGCCATCGCACCCTTGGTCATTGCCAAATGGGAGAGGGCGGCCCTTGAGCCTTCACGGGGCAATTCGGTCGCACAAAAAGCATAGATATTGCCAATCGTATCGTCATGGCGTCAGTGACACACCGCCGGATGATGACGATTGGCCGACTGGCCAATGAGAACCGCAAACACGCAATCAGGAGTACATCATGAGCAATCCAACATACGTCCAGGAATACAACGCAATCGTCGACGTGCTTAGTCAGTACAACGAAGGCGGCGCCAAGGCTGACAGCACCTTGATGAAACCTGCATTCAACGAGCAGGCGACCCTGTTCGGGGTCGACAAAGACAAGCTCGTCGGCGGTGCGATCCAGAATCTGTATGACGTCATCGACAACGCTTTCCGCCCATCCCCGGAAGCCAAGGCCGCGATCGTTCGCATCGACATCGTTGGCACCGCCGCCAATGCCCGGGTCGATACCGACGACATATCAGGATACCGCTTCACCGACTTCTTCAACCTGCTGAAGGTGGAAGGGAAGTGGACGATCGTCAGCAAGATCTACCACACCCACCCGAGTGCATGATCCTTCGATCAATTATACGCTCCAGGTCCTGGCGCAGCCCTTCGATGAGGCTTGCGCGAAGGTGCGATTGATAGGATCAACCTGATAGATTGGCTTGGGGCTCACCGTTGAGCTTAGACCCGACCCCTCAAGGGCATTAGATCCTTTCGGTGTCGGGTCGTGGGTCGAAGGCGTGCGTCCTGCTCAACCGCGAGCGATATCCAGCCACACCGCGCCATCCGGGAACCGATAACGCTCCAGTGTCTCAGCGCTCATTTCAATGCTGTAGCCCGGACGTTGCGGCGGCATGTAGCGGCCGCGGCGGATCACCACCGGGTCGAGGAAGTGTTCGTGCAAGTGATCGACGTATTCCAGGACCCGGTTGTGCAGCGAGGCCGAGACGGCGATGTAGTCGAACAACGCGATGTTCTGCACGTACTCGCACAGACCGACGCCACCGCCGTGGGGGCAGACCGGGATGTCGAACTTGGCGGCCATCAGCAACACGATCAACACCTCATTGAGCCCACCCAGCCGGGCGGCGTCCAGCTGGCAGAAGTCCAGGGCGCCGGCCTGGAACATCTGCTTGAACATCACCCGGTTGTGGCAGTGCTCGCCGGTGGCCACGCCGATCGGTGCGATGCGCTGGCGGATGCTGGCGTGGCCGAGGATGTCGTCGGGGCTGGTCGGCTCTTCGATCCACAGCGGATCGAATGCGGCCAGGCGGCGCATGTTGGCGACGGACTCGTCGACGCCCCAGACCTGGTTGGCGTCCATCATCAGGCTGCGTTCCCAGCCGATTTCTTCGCGCAGGATGGTGGCGCGGCGGATGTCGTCTTCCAGGTTGGCGCCGATTTTCTGCTTGATGTGGGTCCAGCCATCCTCGACCGCCGCGCGCGCCAGTTGGCGCATCTTTTCTTCGCTGTAGCCCAGCCAGCCCGGTGCAGTGGTGTAGCCGGGGTAGCCGTCACTGAGCATTTGCGCCTCGCGTCGGGCTTTGCCCGGCACTTGGCGGCGCAGCAGGGCAATGGCCTCCTCGGGGGTGAGCACGTCGGTGACGTAGCTGAAGTCCAGGCAGCGTACCAGTTGCTCCGGGGTCATGTCGGCCAGCAACTTCCACACCGGTTTGCCTTCGTGCTTGGCCCACAGGTCCCAGATGGCGTTGACGATGGCCGCGGTGGCCAGGTGGATCACGCCTTTTTCCGGGCCCAGCCAGCGCAGTTGACTGTCGCCCACGGTGAAGGTGTGCCAGAAGGTGCCCATGTCGGCGACGATCTCTTCCAGCGTCAGGCCCACCACCAGCGGGGCCAGGGATTGCACGGCCGCGGCACAGATTTCGTTGCCACGGCCGATGGTGAAGGTCAGGCCGTGGCCTTCGAGGCCGCCAGGGGCGTCGGTGTGCAGCACGACATAGGCGGCGGAGTAGTCCGGCGCGCTGTTCATCGCATCGGAGCCGTCCAGGGACAGGGAAGTGGGGAATCGGATGTCGCGCACGCTCAGGTGAGTGATTCGAATGCTCATGGTGGATTCTTGTTCTGCTGACCATAGGAAGACCCGACTGTAGATCGCCAGGCGATACAGGCATAATCGCGATTTCCTAATTATCGATATCGAATTTGATATGTCTATCGAGCCAGAAACCACGGCGCCCGAACTGCGCAATGTCGCTGCCCTGAAGATTTCCAGCCGGCAGATCACCTTGCTCAATGCCTTGGGCGAGCTTGGCAACCTGCGCCGGGCGGCCGCGGCGATGCACACCTCGCAACCTGCAGCCAGTCTGCTGCTGCAGCAACTGGAGGCGCGACTGGGCGTGCGCCTGTTCGACCGACTGCCGCGCGGTATGCAGCCGACCCTGTATGGCGAGGTGATGATCCGTTACGCCCAGGGCGCGCTGCATGAGTTTGAGCATGCCCGGGAGCAGATCGCGGAACTCGCGCGCGGTGCCACGGGGCTGGTGCGGGTCGGCAGTGTGATGGGGCCGGTGCCGACGCTGCTGACCAAGGCGGTGCTGGCGTACAAGCGTGATCACCCCAAGGTGCGAATTTCCATCGAGGTCGGGACCAGCGACACTTTGCTACCAGCCTTGCTGCGCGGAGATTTCGATGTGGTGCTGGGGCGGTTGCCGGATCAGGGCGACAGCCAGGGCCTGGACATCGAACCGTTCGAAAACGGCGAGCAGATGCGCGTGGTAGCCCGTGTTGGCCACCCGCTGGCGGGTTCTTTGCCCTTGCAGTTGGCCGACCTGATCGGCCAGACCTGGATCCTGCACCCGATGGGCAGCCCCATGCGCCGCCGGGTGGAAAGTGCACTGCAAGCCGGCGGCATGGTGCAGGCGCTGGATATCGTCGAAACCGCCTCGATCCTGGCCACCACGGCGATGCTCGAGGCTTCGGACATGATCGCGGTGGTGCCCAACGACGTGGCCGAGCATTACGCGCGCTATGGCATGGTCACCCTCCTGCCGGTCGAACTGCCGATCTCCATGGCCCACATTGGCCTGATGACCTTGCGCTCCCGACCTAAATCGGCGGCGCTTCGTACACTGCTCGACTACTTCAGGGCGCAATAGGGTGATTTGATAACCACGGGTTATCAATTGATCGGATCATCTCATTGGGAATCCTTGGGTTGGCTCCTTACAGTTGGCGCAGATTCACCCTGCACACAACGGGTGACGCCATAACAAAAAGTCGGCCGCTATAGCCTGAGAGGTCCCATGCAACTGATAGCCAGTACACGGACCGGCGACCCTGCCGTGATTCGCCTCAACCCCTTGGACAACGTAGTGATTGCACGCCAGGTCCTGCCAGAAGGCTTGAGCCTGGAAGCCGAAGCAGTCATCGTGCGCCAGCCGATTCCCTCCGGGCATAAAGTCGCTACCCAGCGCGTGGAGCAAGGTCAGCCCCTGCGTCGTTACGGGCAGATCATCGGCTTTGCGTCACAGCCCATCGAAGCGGGTGACCATGTGCATGTGCACAACGTGGAGATGGTCGACTTTGCCCGGGACTACGCCTTTGGCGTGGATACCCACGAATCGCCAGTCACCGAAGCCGTCTTCCAGGGCATCGTGCGTGCCGACGGCCGCGTGGCGACGCGCAACTATGTCGGCATTCTCACGTCGGTGAACTGTTCGGCGACCGTGGCCCGGGCCGTGGCCGATTACTTTCGTCGGGACATCCATCCCGAGGCGTTGGCCGCCTTCCCGAACATCGACGGTGTCGTGGCGCTGACCCACGGCGCCGGTTGCGCCGTGGACCCCAGCGGCGAAGCCCTGGGCCTGTTGCGCCGCACGCTCGGAGGCTACGCCGTTCACCCCAACTTTGCCGCGGTGCTGATCATCGGCCTGGGCTGTGAAACCAACCAGATCGAAAGCCTGCTCGAGACCCAGGGGCTCACGGCCAGCGACCAATTGCGCGCGTTTACCATCCAGGGCATCGGCGGCACCTCGAAAACCATCGCCAGTGGCATTGAGCAGGTCAAGGCCTTGCTGGCCAAGGCGAACCAGGTGCAACGCGAGCCGGTCAGTGCGCGCCACCTGATCGTCGGCTTGCAGTGCGGTGGCTCGGATGGTTACTCGGGCATCACCGCCAACCCGGCGCTGGGCAATGCGGTGGATCGCCTGGTGGCGGCCGGTGGCACCGCGATTCTTTCCGAGACCCCGGAGATCTATGGCGCCGAACATTTGCTGACGCGCCGCGCCGTAAGCCGCGAAGTAGGGGAAAAGCTCATCGCGCGCATCCATTGGTGGGAAGACTACTGCCGCCGCATGAACGCCGAACTGAACAACAACCCTTCGGCCGGCAACAAGGCCGGGGGGCTGACCACCATCCTCGAGAAATCCCTGGGCGCGGTGGCCAAGGCCGGCTCCAGCAACCTGGTGGATGTCTACCAGTACGCCGAAGCGGTCCGGGCCAAGGGCCTGGTGTTCATGGACACCCCAGGCTACGACCCGGTCTCGGCCACCGGACAGGTCGCCGGTGGCGCCAACCTGATCGCCTTCACCACTGGCCGTGGCTCGGCCTACGGCTGCGCACCAGCGCCTTCGATCAAGCTGGCGACCAACAACCGCGTATTCGAGCACCAGGAAGAAGACATGGACGTGAACTGCGGCGGCATCGCCGACGGTTCCACCAGCATTGAAGAACGCGGCGCCTACATCTTCGCGCAGATGCTGCGAATCGCTTCCGGCGAACGCAGCAAGAGCGAACAACACGGCTATGGGCAAAACGAATTCGTGCCCTGGCAGATCGGCGCCGTGACCTGACTGACAGCCCCGCAACTTTCACAAGGCGAACACCATGCAATTTTCCGGATACAACTTCATTGCCGGCCAGCGCAGTGCCCTGGGCGACACCCTGGTCTACAGCATCGACGCCGACACTGGCGAACGTCTGCCTGGCGCTTTCCATCAGGCCACCCTGGCGGAAGTCGATACCGCGGTGGCGGCCGCGAGCGCAGCTTTTGCCTCGTTTCGCACGCTGCCGGCAGTACGCCGCGCCGAATTCCTTGAGGCCATTGCCGATGAACTCGACGCGCTGGGCGAGGATTTCATCGCCCTGACCTGTCAGGAGACGGCGCTGCCGAGCGCGCGGATCCAGGGTGAGCGCGGGCGTACCAGTGGCCAGATGCGCTTGTTTGCCCAAGTGCTGCGTCGTGGTGATTTTTATGGCGCACGCATCGACCAGGCGCTGCCGGCACGCAACCCTTTGCCGCGTCCGGACCTGCGCCAGTACCGCATCGGCGTCGGCCCGGTGGCGGTATTCGGCGCCAGCAACTTCCCCCTGGCGTTCTCCACGGCGGGAGGCGATACCGCCGCCGCCCTGGCCGCTGGTTGCCCGGTGGTGTTCAAGGCCCACAGCGGGCACATGGCCACCGCCGAGCGGGTCGCCGAGGCGCTGATTCGGGCGGCCGAGCGCACGGGCATGCCGGCCGGCGTGTTCAACATGATCTTCGGTGCCGGCGTCGGCGAGGCGCTGGTCAAGCATCCGGGTATCCAGGCAGTGGGCTTTACCGGCTCGCTCAAGGGTGGCCGCGCCCTGTGTGACATGGCGGCCGCCAGGCCGCAACCGATCCCGGTGTTCGCCGAGATGTCGAGCATCAATCCGGTGCTGGTGCTGCCCCAGGCCCTGGCCAACCGCAGCGCGGCAATGGCCCGGGAGCTGACCGCCTCGGTGGTGCAGGGCTGTGGCCAGTTCTGCACCAACCCCGGGCTGGTGCTGGGTATTCGCTCACCGGCGTTCAGCAGCTTCATCGAGCAACTGACCGGGCACATGGCCGAACAGGCCCCGCAGACCATGCTCAATCCAGGCACCCTGAACAGTTACGGCAAAGGCCTGCAGGCGTTGCGGTCGCACCCTGGGATCAAACATTTGAGCGGCCTGTCGCAAGCGGGCAACCAGGCGCAGCCGCAACTGTTCGAGGCCGATATCAGCTTGCTGCTGGATCAGGATGAATTGCTCCAGGAGGAGGTGTTCGGCCCTTGCACGGTGGTCGTCCAGGCCGCGGACAAGGCTGAATTGATGCGCGCTGTCGCTGCCTTGCGCGGCCAGCTCACCGCCACGCTGCTGGCCGACGACGATGATCTCGCTGCCTTCGGTGAATTGTTCGGCGCGCTGGAAATGAAGGTCGGCCGGGTGCTGCTCAACGGTTACCCGACCGGTGTCGAGGTGTGCGACGCCATGGTCCACGGCGGGCCTTACCCGGCCACCTCCGATGCCCGCGGCACGTCGGTCGGCACCCTGGCGATCGATCGATTCCTGCGCCCGGTGTGTTACCAGAACGTACCCGATGCATTGCTCCCCGATGCCTTGAAAAACGCCAACCCGCTGGGCCTGCAACGCCTGGTCGATGGCAAGCACACCACAGCGGCGTTGAATTGATCAGGGAGCAGCATCTATGACTGAAGCTAAACGCTACGCCGCGCCAACGCTGACCGCGTTCGTCGAGCAACTGTTCGAAAAAGCCGGAGCCGATGCCGAGGTCGCCCAGGTGGTGACCCGGGTGCTGCTCGAAGGGGAATTGCTGGGCCATCGCACTCACGGCCTCAACCTGGTCAGCCGCTATATCGGCGGCATGCTCAGCGGGCAAGTCAAGGCCAGGGCCGAGAACCTCGAACGGGTGTCCGACAGCGGTATTTCCAGCCTGTTCGACGGTCACTACGTGCTCGGTCCCTACTGTGTCAGCCGTGCGCTGGACAGCGCGGCCAAGGGCGCCACGGAGCAGGGCATCGGTATCGCCGTGGTGCGCCGTGCCGCGCACATCGGTTGCCTGGCTGCTTACCTCAAGCCCTACACCGACCGTGGCCTCGTCGCCATGGTGTATTCCTCGGACCCGTCGGTCGGGCTGGTGTGCGCCCACGGCGGGATCGACCCGATCTACACGCCGAACCCGATTGCCGCCGGTATCCCGACCCGGGGCGCGCCGATCCTGCTGGATGTGAGCATGTCAACCGTGACCCTGGCGCTGGTCGGCCAGTGTCGCGACGCCGGCAGCCCACTGCCGCACCCGGTGCTGATGAGCAACGAAGGCCGGGTGAGCGACGCCCCGGCCGATTTTTTCAGCACCCCGCCGGGCAGCATCCTCCCCTTGGGTGGACAGGCCTTCGGGCACAAGGGTTTTGCCCTGGCGATCCTGGTCGAGGCCCTGACCTCGGGCCTCGCCGGTCACGGGCGCAAGGACGGCCCGGAGCAGTGGGGCGCCTCGGCCACGACCGTGGTGATCGACCCACGCTTCTTCGGCGGGCTTGATGCGTTCACTGACGAAACCTCGTTCCTCAGCAAGTTGATTTTGGGCAGTCGAGCGGTCGACCCCGAGCGCCCGGTGCGCCTGCCGGGCCAGGCGGGCCTGAAGCTGCGTGAGCAGGCCTTGGACGAAGGCCTGAGCCTGTCGCAGAAGGTGGTGGACGAGCTCAACCAGACGGCCGCGCAGTTGCAACTGCCGGCGCTTACCTGATTCCCTCTGTAGGAGCGAGCTTGCTCGCGAAGGTTGTTAACGATGACGCGTGCATTCTGAATAAACGCGTCGTGCTCAAGTGTTTCGCGAGCAAGCTCGCTTCTACATCGCTTCAATAACAATAATAAAGGCCATCAGATGAACCCACTGAAGAAGTATCAACGCATCACCGTTGTCTTCCTGCTATTGATCGGCATGGTCAACTACCTGGACCGTAGTGCGCTGTCTATCGCCAACACCTCGATCCAGAAGGACATGATGATCAGCCCCTCGCAAATGGGCATCCTGTTGTCGGCGTTCTCCATCGCCTACGCGTTTGCGCAGTTGCCAATGGGCCTGATCATCGATCGGTTGGGCAGCAAGATCGCCCTGGGCGCCTCGCTGCTGGCCTGGTCGGTGGCGCAGTCGACTTTTGGCATGGTCAACAGCTTTGCCGGCTTCATGGGCCTGCGCGTGTTGCTGGGAATTGGCGAAGCACCGATGTTTCCCTCGGCGGCCAAGGCCCTGTCCGAATGGTTCGATGCCAATGAGCGCGGGACCCCGACGGGCATCGTCTGGTCGTCGACCTGCCTTGGCCCATGCCTGGCGCCACCGTTGCTGACGCTGTTCATGGTCAACTTCGGCTGGCGCGGCATGTTCATCATTACCGGGGCGATCGGAATCGTCCTGGGCGTGTGCTGGTTGGCCTTCTACAAGAGCAAGGCGCAATACCTGGCCGAGCTGGCGGCTGAAGGCAAGCCGTTACCCACCGAGAAACAGACCCGCGTGCAGGCAGTCGATGCGCAGGCACCGAAGGTCTCCTACTTCGCCGGCTGGCTCGACCTGTTCAAACACCGCAGTACCTGGGGTGCGGTCCTGGGCTTCATGGGCGTGATCTACATGCTGTGGCTGCACCTGACCTGGTTGCCCGGTTACTTCGAGCGCGAGCATGGCATGAACCTGTACAAGACCGCGTGGCTGGTGTCGCTGGCCTATGGTTTTGGCGCGGTCGGCACCATCGTTGCCGGGCGCTTCTGTGACATGCTGGTGCGCCGTGGCATGAGCATCCTGGCCAGCCGCAAGTTCGGCGTGATCACGGGGCTGGTACTGGCGGCGCTGTTCACCTTGCCGCTGTCGATTGTCACGGGCCTGACCGGTTGCATCATCCTGCTGTGCCTGGCGCTGTTCAGCATCAACATGGCCAGCGCCACGGCCTGGATGATCGTCAACACGATCGTCGACAGCCGCCGGGTGGCCTCGTTCGGTTCGATCCAGAACTTCGGCGGCTACATCGCCGGCTCCGTCGCGCCGATCGTCACCGGCTTCAGCATCCAGTACTCGGGATCGTTCAACACAGCGTTCATGATCAGTGCGGTGGTGGCGCTGTGTTCGGCCCTGGCGTACTTCCTGCTGCTCAATGCGCCGATCGGCAGTGCAGAGCCCGCGGCGGACCACCTTGCAGCGGTCACCGAGTAGGCGGCCGCAAGCGCTCACGCCGTCCACGACGGCTGAGCGCATACAGGCATCCACCCAGCAACAACGAGGCGCATACCGCAGCCAGCAGGGAAGGTCTGCGCTCGTTGTCGCGCCGGCCACCCGCTGGCGAAGGTGAATCCAGCGGGGCGTTGAATCGGACCTTGTTGAGTTTCAGGCGAGCGCCATCAGCCAGAACCAGCGTCAGGTCTTCGATGCGCCCAGCGAGCCGATCCGGGAATACCGGTTCGCCCGTGGGATCAAGTTCGTCATAAAAAAATTGCTGACCTTCCAGCCACCCGACAGCGGTCATCAGTTCGGGTCCCAGGTAATACTTGCCGTCGAGAAAGAAGCCGGGGAAATGTCGTGTGCGTTCAAGGCTCTCGACGGTGTAGCGCTCGCCTGGCTTCATACCGGTCAATGAGTCGATCATCATGCCATCCTCGGGTTCGCTGGTGTTGCGATAGAGGCTGGGCTGTTGTCAATGTTCCATCGGGATGACAGAAAGCCGAAACCGCAGTGCGCCTTGTTCATCCACCGCTGACTTTCCAGTGTTTGACGTCATCGGCAAACATCATCTGCTTCATTTCATGGGCAATGCCATAGGCCAGGGATTCGTGGGCCGCGATGACTTTTTCTTCCGCCGAAAGGCAATGGAATATATCCAGCTTGGTCTCGGCGTCGGCCGTTTCGAGGGTGAAGATCTGCACGTAGCGCGCCAGGTCGTTGTCCAGGCTCGACAGGTATTCACGCAGGCGCTGGTGGTCCACCGATTTCTGGCTGAAGTACCAGTTCATCGGGTGAATCAGGAAGCGTGAGTGGGGCGAGGTGATACGCCGGCCGGCCGCCAGGAACATGATGATGCCCATGGACTCGATGTTGCCCGCGTTGATCGCGCAGAGCGGTACCGGCAAAGACTTGAGGAAGGTATAGAGGGTGAAGCCAAAGTTGGTGCTACCCCCGCTCGTGGACAGGTTGAGCAGCAACGAGGTGGCGCCCTGGTCGATGGCTTCCAGACAACAGTCGCGGAAGCGCTCGGTGGTGCCCTGATCGATCTGGCAGTGAAAATGCACGATGTGTTCAGTCATCGATTGACCACCTGGGTATGAGGCATGGAGGACACATCAAGTCTAGTTAACATCGAGGGATTGGTCTGGATACCTTCGCAAAACGCCCCAGCATCAGGCCCTGGCCGTCCATCGTCTGCGCGGGTTTTTAATGGAACCAAACAGCCGGATCCACTCGTCGCGAGCGCTGTAATTCCTTTCAAACTTTCTGTTTTACCCGTCCTCCGACGTATACGAGCCCACGCTCGTACCAACGATGCAGAGGTGAATAGAAATGGCCAATACAGGAAATAAAAATCCCGGCAATCTTTCCACTGATCGGGACAAGGCGGCTGATGCCGGCAAAAAAGGCGGTCAGGCTTCTGGCGGACAAGCATCGCGTGACAGCGATCGCATGGCCGGAGGCGGGCAGGGAACCAACCGCGGAGGCGAATGGGCCGACGACAAGGAAAACATGAACAAACCAGGCCAAAAAGGTGGCCAGGCTTCAGGCGGGCAACAGTCCAACAGGGCTGACCAATCGTCCACCGGCGGGCAAGGCAGCGGACGCGGCGGCAACACTGCCGATGACCGCGACAAGTCCACTGGAATGGGACGCAAGGATGATGATATGAGCGGAGGCGGGGGACGCAAGTCCTGATACCGTCTGACCATCAAGCCCCGACTCCTCGGGGCTTGATTCGTTATGCTGGACGAACCACGTGCCCGGGTAACCGTCAGGGTGATCACGTGATTTGCACAATGACCGGACCTTCCGTCACGATCGGCGGCTGCGCGCGGATGTCCGATGCATTGTTCTGAATCCACTCCCGCGCCACTTTCAAGCTCGCATCGCTGCCGGCCTTGTCCGTGCAGACAGTCACCGCCGTACCGCCATCACCGGTATTGAGCAGCGTGTAGCTGACCAGGCCAGGCACTTGTCGCAGGGCCGCTTCAACGTCGGTCCTGCGTTCTTCCAAACGTTCGAAAAGCTGCTTTGCGCCGCTACCCAGATAGGTTCTTATCACCGCGTACATGGTCGTCTCCTGCAGGCGCACCCTGGTGACGCCTGCCCGGATCCGCAGTTGGTCGCAATCACCCAGGTTTCAATGCACCCCGATTCATTAAGCTTAGCCACAGGCCGGAGACAGGCGAAAGGCAACGACCATCGGGCGTGAGACGCAGCAGTCTGATTCAGCTGGGTGAAACCCTGCACTGTTCAGTCATCCACCGATTAGTCGATACTTGAAGCCCCCCTTAGCTATTGGCTCGTCCAGATGGATCAGGTTTCTTTCACTTTTCTCCGATACCCCTCCGGACCCTCGGACCTGGCGCGAGATGTACAAGGTTAAACAGCAGCGAAACCGTCAACGGCTGTAGGAATGCCGAGTCAGGCGTATCAGATGGAGGAGTGTAATGACCACAATCGATGTGAAATCCCGATTCGAAGCGAAGCTTATCCGTCCGGCAAAGCCGGGTGATGATAGGTCATGGGTGTACGTCGTACTGCCAAGAGAGGCGAGTGAACGGCTTCCGAGGCGAGGCAGGACGACCGTTGAAGGCACAATCGACGGGCACCCTTTCCAGGCAACCCTTGAGCCGGATGGTCAGCTGAGTCATTGGCTGCGGGTAAGCAGAGCGTTACTCGAAGCCGCGGGCGCGGCCCCTGGGGACATCGTCACACTGGAACTGGCCCCGGTGAAGAAGGAGCCCGAGCCTGACATCCCGGCAGACTTGCAGGAAGCACTGGCTGCCACCCCCGAGGCGCATAAAGTCTGGAACACTGCAACGACCCTCGCACGAGTCGACTGGATCCACTGGATTACTTCAGCCAAGCAACTCAAGACACGCGCCAAACGAATTGGCGATGCCTGCGATATGCTCGCATCCGGCAAAAAGCACGTTTGCTGTTTCGACCCGTCCGGCTACTACAGCAAGGCCTTCCGTGCGCCCGAGGCGGAAGATTTTTAAATGGCACAGCAGGTTGAATGCGCCTGACAATGCGTCCAGATCGTTCGCTTCGTGCATTGGGAATGGCCGGCCTCTGCGTGATACGAATTCGGCCGAGGGGCAAGCCCCGCGTACGTCTGGACTACGTGAGCGCAAGCCGCTCCAGCGCATAATCCTTGCCTGCCAGGGTCAGTTCATAAATGGTGGTGCCAAACGTGCCCCGTGTCACTTTTTGCCGCACCAGTCCCTTGACCTGGAGTTGCTTCAGGCCGGTTTCAACTTCTGCCGTGCTGAGTGAGACAAGTTTGCAAACCGAGTTCAGGTTGGCAATTTTCCTGAAGTTCGCATGATAGGCCAAGGCTTCCATCAGCAGCGTCTGGTCATCGGTCAGTTGTGGAAACTGGGGGTTGTTCTTTTTGTAAATTTTTCGCTCGATCTCGTGAAGCTCAACGTAAGCGCCGTCAGTGATGCGGGCGTAGTAGATCGCCACAGACAGCGTGCCGATCAGAATCGCGATAATCATCAGCAGCGACCAGTTTGGCATGGGCGTTTGCAGCCCAAGCCAATCCGCAAAACCTGACAGCCAGACCTTGGTATCTGCCAACAACGTCAGGTCAAATTGGCTGTCGAGCAGCTTCATGACCGCCCAGGTGACGAGGAGAATTCCAGCCGGGTACGCCATGACCTTGAAGGTGAGCGAGGAAGGCTTGCCTGGTGTTGCCATGCTACGGGTCTCAAGTGCAGAAACAGGTTTTATCAGCATAGCTTGGAAAATTGGGCATCCAGCCCCGGAAGACGCCCTCGCTGGCGGCAAGCCCCGACAGGTATTGCACGATCTGTAGGAGCTGGCTTGCCAGCGAAAGCCGTTACGCGGTGTCGCGCCAGGTTAGAAGAAGCCCAGCGGATTGATGTCGTAGCTCACCAGCAGGTTTTTGGTCTGCTGATAGTGRTCGAGCATCATCTTGTGGGTTTCACGGCCGACGCCGGACTTCTTGTAGCCACCGAAYGCGGCGTGTGCCGGGTAGAGGTGGTAGCAGTTGGTCCAGACACGCCCGGCCTTGATCGCGCGACCCATGCGGTAGGCGCGGTTGATGTCGCGGGTCCAGAGGCCGGCGCCSAGGCCGAACTCGGTGTCATTGGCGATGGCCAGGGCTTCGGCTTCGTCCTTGAAGGTGGTGATGCTCACCACCGGGCCGAAGATTTCTTCCTGGAACACGCGCATCTTGTTGGTGCCCTTGAGCAGGGTCGGCTGGATGTAATACCCGCTCGCCAGGTTGCCCTCGAGTTTTTCCACCTTGCCGCCGGTCAGCAGCTCGGCGCCTTCGCCCTTGGCGATTTCCAGGTACGAAAGGATCTTGTCGAATTGCTGTTCGGACGCCTGGGCGCCGACCATGGTGTCGGTGTCCAGCGGGTCGCCACGTTTGATCTGCAGGACTTTCTTCATCACGACGGCCATGAACTCGTCGTAGATCGATTCCTGCACCAGGGCGCGGGAAGGGCAGGTGCAGACTTCGCCCTGGTTGAAGAACGCCAGCACCAGGCCTTCGGCGGCTTTTTCGATGAAGGACGGTTCGGCCTTCATGATGTCCTCGAAGAAGATGTTCGGCGACTTGCCACCCAGCTCCACGGTGGACGGAATGATGTTTTCCGCCGCGCATTTCATGATGTGCGAGCCGACCGGGGTCGAGCCGGTGAAGGCGATCTTGGCGATGCGTTTGCTGGTGGCCAGGGCTTCGCCGGCTTCTTTGCCGTAACCCTGGACGATGTTCAGTACGCCCGGTGGCAGCAGGTCGCCGATCAGCTCGACCAGTACGGTGATGCCCAGCGGGGTTTGCTCGGCCGGCTTGAGCACCACGCAGTTGCCGGCGGCCAGGGCCGGGGCGAGTTTCCACGCGGCCATCAGGATCGGGAAGTTCCACGGGATGATCTGCCCGACCACGCCCAGCGGTTCATGGATGTGATAGGCCACGGTGTTGCCGTCGATTTCAGCAGCACTGCCTTCCTGGGCGCGGATGCAGCCGGCGAAGTAGCGGAAATGGTCGGCGGCCAGCGGGATGTCGGCGTTGAGGGTTTCACGCACGGCCTTGCCGTTGTCCCAGGATTCGGTGATCGCCAGCAATTCCAGATTCTGTTCGATGCGGTCGGCAATTTTCAGCAGCACCAGCGAGCGTGCCTGGGCGGACGTTGCGCCCCAGGCATCGGCCGCCGCGTGGGCAGCATCCAGGGCCTTATCGATGTCTTCGGCCGTGGAGCGTGGGAATTCGGCAATGGGTTGGCCATTCACTGGCGAGGTATTGGTGAAGTACTGACCTTTGACAGGCGCGACGAACTCGCCGCCGATGTAATTTCCGTATTTGCTCTTGAACGAAACGATTGCGCCTTCAGTACCGGGGTGAGCGTAACGCATGATGGTTTCTCCTTGGTTCTTGTGCTTATAAGGAAGACGCGCATGTGCGCTTGCTTTAAGCGTAGAGCAAGGGCCGGGCCACCGCCTTGCAGCTCAGGTAAATCAAGGCCTTGCGTGGTTTTTGTCGGACGGGCGGGGAGTGCTTGTGACGCTTTCGGTACAGCGTCCGTGACACTTTGTACCGTTTCTGGCACAGGCTGTGACTGGCCGGTCTTGCCAGCATTGCAAAGCAGGCCGGGCTGGAGGATGCTCGGCATCACCGCATGCACGGGTCGCCGAGCCCCGGGAGAATAATAAGAAATGCACGACAACCATTTGAGTCGCCATGCCCAGCAGGTGTTGACCGTAGCCCAGGGTAAGGCGCACCTGCAGGGGCCTGGCAGCGACCCGTCCATCGCTCGTTCCTGGCTGCGCTGCCTTGAGGACTATCACCTCGACCCGGCCCTGAACATGGCGCCGACGGTTTTGGAGCATGGCCGCGTCCTGGAAAGCCGCGAGCGCTTGCAACAGGTGCTGCACATCGCCGGCAATGAAATGACCAGTCTTCATCAACAGCTCTCCGGTGCCGGCCACGCCGTGCTGTTGACCGATGCGCGCGGGGTGATCCTCAATTGCGTGACGGCACCGGCCGAACGCAAGATTTTCGAGCGTGCCGGCCTCTGGCTGGGAGCCGACTGGAGCGAGGCCTGCGAAGGCACCAATGGTATCGGCACCTGCCTGGTGGAGCGCCAATCGCTGACCATTCACCAGGACGAACATTTCCGTGGGCGACACACGGGCCTGACCTGCTCGGCTAGCCCGGTATTCGATCCGCACGGCGAGTTGTTGGCGGTGCTTGATGTGTCATCTGCCCGGCACGAGGTGTCGCGCCAGAGTCAGTTCCATACCATGGCCTTGGTCAATCTTTCGGCGAAGATGATCGAGAGCTGCTATTTCCTGCGTTGTTTCGAAAATCAATGGCTGCTGCGTTTTCATTTGCAGGCCGAGTCCGTCGGTTTGTTCAGCGAAGGGCTGCTGGCGTTCGACGGTGAAGGGCGGATCTGTGCAGTCAATCAAAGTGCGCTGAACCTGTTGGGGCATATCCGTGGCGGCTTGCTGGGCAAGCCGGTGGAAGCGTTTTTCGACTGCTCACTGGACGAATTGCTCGGCCGCGCGAGCGTCAACGCCAGTGCCAGCTGGCCACTGCGTAGCCGTGACGGACGCAAGTTGTTCGCGGTGTTGCGCGGGCAATCCCGTACAGTTCCAGTGCCGCTGGTGCCGGCTCCCGCGGTTGAAGAACGCCCGCGCTTGGCGGGCATCTGCCTGGGCGATCCCACGTTGCAGGCGGATTTCCGCAAGGCCCTGCGCGTATACGAGCGGGACGTGCCATTGCTGATCAACGGCGAAACCGGTTCGGGCAAGGAAGCTTTCGCCAAGGCTGTGCACCAGGCCAGCCAGCGCGCGGAAAAAGCCTTCGTCGCCCTCAACTGCGCGGCGATCCCCGAAAGCCTGATCGAGAGCGAGCTGTTTGGTTACCGCGGCGGCAGCTTCACTGGCGCGCGCAAGGAGGGCATGCGCGGCAAGCTGCAGCAGGCCGATGGCGGGACCTTGTTCCTCGACGAAATTGGCGACATGCCCCTGGCCTTGCAGACCCGTTTGCTGCGTGTGCTGGAAGATCGGCAAGTGGTGCCAATCGGTGGCGAGCCGGAATCGGTCAACGTGCGGATCATCAGTGCCACGCACCGCAATCTACTGGAGCGGGTGCAGGACGGCAGTTTCCGCGAGGACCTGTATTACCGGCTCAATGGGCTGGAAGTCGCGTTGCCGGCGTTGCGCGAGCGCAGTGACAAATCGCAGTTGCTCGACTTTTTGCTGGCCGAAGAGGCGCGCGGGGAATCCGTGCGGATCGACGGGGCGGCGCGCGAGGCGTTGTTGGGATTCGCCTGGCCAGGCAACGTGCGGCAAATGCGCAATGTATTGCGTACGTTGGCGGCGTTGTGTGACGGCGGACGGATCGGCCTGGAGGATCTGCCAGCGATGATCCGCCAGGCGCGGCCGGTGGTTATGCCGACCATTGAAGCGCCTTGCGAGCATCCCCTGGAAGATGCCGAGAAACTGGCGCTGTTGAATGCGCTGGAGCACACACGCTGGCATATGACGAATACGGCTGAACAGTTGGGGGTCAGTCGCAATACCCTGTATCGAAAGCTGCGTAAACACGGCATAGCCCGATAGGTCGTGTCGCGCCCAATCGCGAGCAGGCTCGCTCCCGCAGGGTTATGGGCTGAATTCGCAATTTTGAAACTGCCGCAGATCTACTGTGGGAGCTAGCCTGCTGGTGATGACATCCTAGGGGACGAAACAAAGGTGCGATTTTTTCCCCCCTACGCTAACCTGCGGCCATGTTTTACGAGGTCGACTATGCACATTCATATTCTGGGTATCTGCGGCACTTTCATGGGTTCGATGGCGGTTTTGGCCAAAGAGCTCGGCCATCACGTGACCGGCTCCGATGCCAACGTCTACCCGCCGATGAGCACTCAGCTCGAGGCGCAGGGCATTGAGTTGACCCAAGGCTACGACCCGGCGCAACTGGACCCGGCCCCCGATCTGGTGGTCATCGGCAACGCCATGTCGCGCGGCAACCCGGCGGTCGAATACGTGCTGAACAAAGGCCTGCCGTATGTCTCCGGCCCGCAATGGCTGGCCGACCACGTGCTGCAAGGCCGCTGGGTATTGGCGGTCGCCGGTACGCATGGCAAGACCACCACCAGCAGCATGCTTGCCTGGGTGCTGGAGCACGCGGGCATGAGCCCGGGCTTCCTGATCGGCGGTGTGCCGCAGAACTTCTCGGTCTCGGCGCGCCTGGGCGATACGCCATTTTTCGTAATCGAAGCCGATGAGTACGACAGTGCGTTCTTCGACAAGCGCTCCAAGTTCGTTCATTACCGCCCGCGCACGGCGATCCTGAACAACCTGGAGTTCGATCACGCTGATATCTTCCCGGATCTGCCGGCGATCGAGCGACAGTTCCACCATCTGGTGCGGACCATCCCGAGCGAGGGCCTGGTGATTCATCCGACCACCGAACCCGCCCTGCTGCGCGTCATCGAGATGGGCTGCTGGACCCCGGTACAAACCACAGGTGCTAGCGGGCAGTGGCAGGTCAAGCTGCTCAGCGAAGATGGCTCGAAGTTCGAAGTGATGTTCGAAGGCGTCGCTCAAGGCGTGGTCGATTGGGACATGACCGGCCAGCATAACGTGGCCAACGCATTGGCCACCTTGGCCGCGGCGCGCCATGTTGGCGTGGTGCCGGCCATGGGCATCGCTGCATTGAGCGCCTTCAAGAGCGTGAAGCGACGGATGGAAAAAGTCGCAGAGGTGCGTGGCATCACCATCTACGATGACTTCGCCCACCACCCGACAGCCATCGCCACCACACTCGACGGCCTGCGCAAGCGCATTGGCGATGCGCCGTTGATTGCGATCATCGAACCGCGCTCCAACTCCATGAAGCTTGGCGCGCACCGTGACGGCTTGCCGGAGAGCGTCAACGATGCTGATCAGGTGATCTGGTATGCACCGGCCAATCTCGGCTGGGATCTGGCAGGCACCGCGGCGCTGTGCACAGTACCGTCGATTGTCAGCGACTCGCTGGAAGGCATCATCGAACGGGTCAAGAGTCAGGCCCAGCCGGGCACCCATGTGGTGATCATGAGCAACGGCGGCTTCGGCGGCCTGCACGGCAAGCTGGCCGAGGCGCTCAAATGAGTAACGGCCCGGACCGCATCACGCTGGCGATGACTGGCGCTTCTGGTGCCCAGTACGGCTTGCGCCTGCTCGATTGCCTGGTGCGCGAAGAGCGCGAAGTGCACTTCCTGATTTCCAAGGCGGCGCAACTGGTGATGGCCACCGAAACCGACGTCACGCTGCCGGCCAAGCCACAGATGATGCAAGCCTTCCTCACCGAATATACCGGAGCTGCCGCCGGGCAGATTCGGGTCTACGGCAAGGAAGACTGGATGTCGCCGGTGGCCTCGGGCTCCGGCGCACCAGCGGCGATGGTGGTGGTGCCGTGCTCCACCGGGACCCTGTCCGCCATCGCGACGGGCGCTTGCAACAACCTGATCGAACGTGCCGCCGATGTCACGCTCAAGGAGCGCCGGCAGATGATTCTGGTGCCTCGTGAAGCGCCATACTCGAGCATTCACCTGGAGCACATGCTCAAGTTGTCGAACATGGGTGTGACGATTTTGCCGGCATCGCCAGGTTTCTATCATCAGCCACAAACCATCGACGATCTGATCGATTTCGTCGTAGCGCGGATCCTCAATTTGCTGAACATTCCCCAGGACATGCTGCCGCGTTGGGGCGAATACCATCTGACCAGCGATGAATAAGTGGTTGGTGGTAGTGCTGGCGCTACAGCTGGGTGGGTGTGCCACAGTACGTACGCTGGATGCGGCCAAACCGGGGGCGCCAGTGGTGTACTCCGGGACGCGGCTGGATTTGTACGCGCTCAATGGCGGTTGTTGCGCGATGGATCGTTTCGGCGCCGAGGCACCGAGTTATCCGGGTGTTGATTTGCCGGCCAGTGCGTTGCTCGACACGCTGTTGTTGCCGTTGTCGTTGCTGACGGTGATCGGCGTGAGCTTCCAGGCGACCGGCGGATTGTAGGAGAGCACTTCGCCCGAGCAGGCTCGCTCCCACATTGAATCTGTGTCGTTCACAAGGCCCATGTGGGAGCGAGCCTGCTCGCGAAGGCGTCCTCCCGGACGCCGCCATTTATTTGCCTAACTTCCTCAATTCATCCGACTCGACAATCCGCACCCCATCCTGCTCCTCCAACGCGAGGCGCCACATCGCGCGGGCCAATTGGCAGGCTTCTATGCCTCGGTATTTGCCGGGAATCAATTTCGACAAGGGCCCGGCGAACTGCTCGCCCAGGCGCGGCTCGGTGCGTTCGCCCAGCAGCAACGACGGACGGCAGATGGTCAGTTGCGGCCAGTTCTGCGCGCGCAATGCGTATTCCATTTCGCCTTTGACCCGGTTGTAGAAAATCGAGGATCTGCGGTCGGCCCCCAGGGCGCTGATCACGATCAGGTGCCGTGCACCCATCTCCCGGGCACGTTTGGCGAATGCCACCACCATGTCCAGATCCACCGCGCGAAACGCCTGCTCAGAGCCTGCCTGCTTGATGGTGGTGCCCAGGCAGCAGTAGGCGATGTCGACGCGGCCGTTCAGCTGCGGCAGAAACTCAATGGGGTCGCCCACGGGGTTTTCCAGGTGCGGATGCTCGGCCAGCGGCCGGCGCGAGGGGGCCAATACGCGCGATATCGTTGGCTCGTTGAGCAAGCGATCGAGTAGGTGTTCACCGGTCAAGCCGGTGGCTCCGGCGAGCAATACGTGCTGAGGCGTCAAGTACATAGTGTTTCTCCCTTGATACTGTTCAGCTTAGTTGTTCTTTGCATCCTTGCTGTCAATGGAGACACTTTGCAGGGCTTTTCGTGCCTGCTGCCTACGTAACAGTTGCCAGTGGGAGAGCACGGTTTTCGGTGCCCAGATCTGCGGTTCGGAGGCTTCGAAATTGTCCGCCAGCTCGCGTTCGGCGACGGTGGCCTTGGCCAGTTTGAAGGCTTGCTCCAGATCATCAGTCTGGTTCAGCGCCTGGGCGAACAGGGCGTCGCCGAAGTAGGTGAAGTTGGCTTCTTCGGTACAGCCGAAGGACACGCGGTCAGCACGCGCGGCGGTCATGATCAGGGTGCGTTCGTCCTTCAGGGCGGGGATGAAACCGCCGGAGTAGCAGGACGAAATCACGATGATCTTGTCGCGGTTTTTCAGCGGGGCAAGAACGGCGGCAAGCTCGTCGGCCGGCAGATCCGCCAGCTCCATGCGCGGCTGGTCAAGCACCAGTTCGTGTTCGCTGGTGCCATGGCTGGTGAGGTAGATGAAAACCAGGTCTTCCGGGCCACTGCGTTCGGCCAGGGTCAGGGCGGCGCGGCGCAGGTTTTCCCGGGTCGCCATCGGGCGGTCGCCGAGATGGTCGCGATGGTTCACCAGGCGGATCTGGCCATAGGCGCCGAAGCGGCTGGTGAGCATGTTCGCGACATAGTCGGATTCGCGCAGGAACACACTCTGCTTGCCGTCGCCGCCAAGGGTCAGGGTGTACAGCTCCACCACCGGGGTCGAGGCTGGCACGTTGGTGAGCGCCTCCTCAAGCAAGCGCCCCTGGGCCAGCAAGCCAAGCTCGAGGGCGTCGGGCAGCAATTTGCCCTCGGCGTCGCGCACGCGCTGGCCGTTGATCCAGGTGCCATCGAGCACGGTGCCGTCGGTGAGGACCAGGGTGCCGCGCCCGGAGTAACTGTCGTTGTCGAACTGGCCGGTGTAGAAGCTGCCGTCGGCCAGGTTCAAGCGGCCTTGGCCGGTGAAGCGCCAGTCGCTGAAGTGGCCGATGTAATGGCTGCCATCGGCGCCGATCAATTCGCCCTTGCCGTTGAGCGAGCCTTCCTTGAATTGACCCAGCCATACGTCGCCGTCGGCGTTTTCATAACGACCCTTGCCGTGCAATTGGTTGTTTTTGAACCCGCCGACATAGATATCGCCTTCGGCGCTGTTGAAGGTTCCGTTGCCTTCCAGTTGACCGTCGACAAAGTGCCCGGTGAATTGATTGCCGTTGCCGTCGCTGCGTTGGCCATCGCCATTGGGCTTGCCATGGGCGAACTGGCCCTGGTAGGCGCTGCCATCTTCGAGCTCCAGGCGGCCGAGCCCTGAATACTGATCGGCCTTGAATTCACCACGGTAAAGCATGCCGTGTTCTTTAAGGGTGCCTTCACCGTCGCGGCGGCCAAGCTTGAAACCACCGTTGTAGCTGCCGGCGCTGGTGGTCAGGGAGCCCAGGCCATCGAACAGGCCTTGCTTGAATTGCCCGCGGTAGACTTCGCCATTGCTGCCATGCCATTCACCCTGGCCATGCCACTGGCCCTGGTCGAACTCGCCGGCATACCAGCTGCCGTTCGGGTAGTCGATGCGCCCCTGGCCTTGCAGCAATCCGTTGACCAGTTCACCGCGATAGCGTCCACCGTCCGGCAGGCGGGCATCTGCGGGCAATAGCGATTCGCCGTCGCCGCAAGCGGTGAGCATCAGGGTCAAGGCGAGGAGTGCAAATGGGCGCATAGCGGGTTCCGGGCAATTAGGCGACCGAGTATGCCGCAGCTATCTGTCCATATACAGCCGGGAGAAAAGCAGCAGGTGCGAAACAGCCTGTGCTGCTTCGCACCCGAAAGCGCTTACACGAAGCAGAGCGACAGGGATTCGGCGACGTATGCCGGTTTGTCCGTGCCTTCGATTTCCAATGTGGCGATGGCCTTGAGCAGCAGTTGGCCGGGTTTTTTCTCGGTGACCTCGGACAGTTCGACCTTGAGGCGCACCTTCGAGTCGACCTTGACCGGCTGAATGAACCGCACGCTGTCCAGGCCATAGTTGACCACCATCTTCAGGCCTTGCGGCATGACGAGGATGTCTTCCATCAGCTTTGGAATCAGCGACAACGACAGGAAGCCGTGGGCAATGGTGCTGCCGAATGGCGTTTGCGCGGCCTTGACCGGGTCGACATGGATGAACTGAAAGTCCCCTGTGGCTTCGGCGAACAGGTTGATGCGCTCCTGATCGATGGTGAGCCATTCGGAACGTCCGAGTTCCTTGCCGATATAATCTTTGAGCTCTGCAACGGGTACATAGGGCATTGAGACTCTCCTTGGGTTCATCGATTTTATAGTTTTTAGGTGGGGGGATTTGACCTCCCGGATTTACCACTTTAGATCACCATGGCAATAGGCTGGGGTCAACAGACCATGCTTATGGCGAATGCCGGTCCATAGCGCAAGCGTGCTTATAATGCGTGGGCCAATGCGGGTGACGGTTTTGCGGGAGATTTTTGATGTTGTTACGTGGCCTGACCTGGCTGGTGCTGTTTCAATTGCTCGGCACCGCGATCAACCATTTGTTTTTGCCCATCCTGCCGGGGCCGATTGTCGGCCTGCTGCTGTTGCTTATCTTTCTGATCTGTCGTGGCCAGGTCGGTGAACCGCTGAACCTCGCAGCCAGCAGCCTGCTGCGTTACCTGCCGTTGCTGCTGGTACCGCCGGCCGTGGGGGTGATGGTGTACGCGGCAGATATCGCTGCTGATTTCTGGGCCATTGTCGGTGCGCTGGTTTTGTCATTGCTGCTGTCGATGGCCTTCGCCGGCGTCCTCATGCAACGCATGGTCAAGCGCCATGTTCATCCCGAGGACGGCCAATGATCCTTGACTGGCACGGCGCCTGGACGTCGGTGATTCATCATCCCTTGTTCGGCATCGGCATCACGCTCGGCGCCTATCAACTGGTGCTGGCGGCGTTCGAGAAAACCCGCTGGATCTTTTTGCAGCCAGTGCTGGTCTCCATGTTGCTGGTGATCGGTGTGCTGGTGGGTTGCGGCCTGACCTACGCCGAGTACCGCAAGAGCACCGAGATCCTCAGCATTCTGCTCGGCCCCGCGACGGTCGCGTTGGCCGTGCCGCTTTACCTCAACCTGCGGCGTATTCGGCAGTTGTTCTGGCCGATATTTACTACGCTGGTGATAGGCGGCGTGGTCGCCACGGGCATGGGGGTGCTGTTGGGCTGGTGGTTCGGGGCCGAGCACATGATCCTGATGACCATGGCGCCGAAATCGGTGACATCGCCCATCGCCATGCTGGTGGCCGAGCAGATTGGCGGCGTCGCCGCACTGGCGGCGGTGTTCGTGCTGATCACCGGGGTGATCGGGGCGATCTTCGGCCCGAGCCTGTTGACCCGGCTCGGTGTCCACAGCCCCGAGGCGCGCGGCATGGCGCTGGGCATGACTGCCCATGCGGTCGGCACTGCGGTGGCGATGCAGGAAAGTGACGAATGTGGCGCCTTCGCGGCGTTGGCGATGAGTTTGATGGGCGTGGCCACGGCGGTATTCCTGCCGTTGGCGGTGTCGATGGTGGTGTAAGGAATATGTCTATGAGTCTGCCGCTTTTTCCGCTGAACACGGTGCTTTTTCCGGGTTGCATCCTCGACCTGCAGATTTTCGAGGCGCGTTACCTGGACATGATCGGTCGCTGCATGAAACAGGGCGGCGGCTTCGGCGTGGTGTGCATCCTCGAGGGGAGTGAAGTCGGTATCGCGCCGCAGGGCTTTGCCATGGTCGGTTGTGAGGCGCGTATCACCGATTTTCAGCAGCAGGACAACGGCCTGCTGGGGATACGGGTTGAGGGAGGGCGACGGTTCAACGTGTTGACCACCGAAGTCCAGCGCGACCAGCTGATCCTCGCCCAGGTCGAATGGCTGGAAGACGAACCCGAGCAGCCGCTGCAGGATGAGGACGCCGATCTGGTGGCGCTGCTCAAGGCCCTGGCCGAACATCCCATGGTCGAAGCGCTGAACATGGGCACGGAGGCGACCGGGCAGCAGTCGCTGGCCAATCAGCTGGCTTACCTGTTGCCGTTTGCCGAAGTGGACAAGATCGACCTGCTGCAACTCGATGATCCGCAGCAACGGCTGGATGCAATTCAGGCGTTGCTGGATGAGTTGCAGGGCGAGTTGTTTGCTTAATTATTTTGTCCTAATTTAAAGATTAAAATACTTGTAATGGGGTGCTCTATTATTTGGTTTCTCCTTGTGCTCCCAACTTTTTGGGTCGGCATAACAAGGAGAGATTTAATTATGGATAGTAAAATTGTTGAACCTGCTGATTTGGATGTATTTCATCCCTCGCAAAAGGATGAGTATTTTTTATTCAGACATATGTTTGGCGTCAAATCGCCGATGAGTTGATTGAGCGCAATCCGGCTGCAGGGTATGTAGAAATCCGGGATAAGGTAGACAGTGAGCTCACTGCCGTATTTAAGCAGTATTACGGGAGTCTGGATAAATATCTTGAGAAACGGGCTGCTGACGCTTTAGACACTATCCCGGATTTCAAATAATCATTGCTTGTTCCGAATTGGTAGTTTGCCTTCCATATTGAAGGTGAGTTATTACTTGTCACAACGATCCCGCTCATTTTGAGCGGGATTTTTTTGGGGGGAAGGGGTGACTTGAGGTTGGCTCAATATTTATTTAATAGGAATACCGCAACATCGTGTGCGGTAGATGCCGCAACACAAAGAATCCGAACAGCGCCACCAGCGACGGCAGCACCAGCCACCATACCTTGGGCGGCATGGCATTGAGCGACGTCTGGCGCTGACTCAGCCACAGGCTCGCCGCACAAACACAGGACGCGAGCATCGCACCCGCCAGCACATCCGTCGGCCAGTGTGCGCCGAGGTAGACACGGGACAGGGAAATCGCCAGTGCCGGAAGGCACGCCACCAACAGCCAGGTCAGGCGCATGCGCGGGGGTTGTCCGCGGCCGGCGAGTACGGCGAGGGTCAGGAACAGCGCAAACGATCCGGATGCGTGGCCGCTGGGCATGCTGTAGCTGGTCAGCGGGTCGCTCAAGACTTCCGGGCGCACCCGGGCAAAAAAGTGTTTGGTCAGGGTATTGCCCAGCGCGGTGCAGAGCAGGGTGGTGGTGGCGAAGAACAGCTGCCGCCATTGCCGGGTAATCAGCAGCAGCACCACCAGCAAGGCGCTGAAGATCAGCATGTTGCGAAATTCGCCTATGAGGGTGAAGACCACTGCCACTTCGTCGAGCATCGAGCTGCGGTGTTCCTGCACCAGGGTCATCACTCCCTGATCGAGGGCGTTCAGGTGCGGATAGCCGATAAACAGCCCCGCCAGGATCAGCAGGCTCATGCCGGCAATGAACACCGTGGCCTTGCGATGGCGGCGCAGGCTACTGGTTGCGCTCAGCCCGACCATGACCGCAATGCTGCCGGCGACGATGCCGGCTTCAAGCCAGAAGCCTTCGGGCAGTGGCAAGCGAATCGCCGCGCCCGTTGCCCAACCCGGCAACAAATACGCCACCGACCAGCCCGCGCCAGCCAGCAGGCTCACGGCGAAGAATCGCGGGAATGGCATGTCGAACATCCCGGCGACCATTGGCAGCATGGGGCGCAAGGGGCCGATGAAGCGCCCGACCATCAGGCTGGCGATGCCGTAGCGCTGGAAATATGCCTCAGCTCCGGCGATCCATTCCGGGTGATGACGCAAGCCTGGCAGGCGCCGGATGTTCTGATGGAAATGCCGGCCGAGGAAATACGAAATCACGTCGCCAAGCACGCCGGCGAGAAACCCCAGCAGCAGGGTTTCACTCAATGACAGTGCGCCGCTGCCGGCCAGTACCGCTACGGCGAACAGCAACACGGTGCCAGGCACGATAAGGCCGGCAATCGCCAGGCATTCGACAAAGGCCACGATGAATACCGCCGCCGCCAGCCATTGCGGGTTGACCGTCAACCAGCCGGTCACGCTATCGAGCCATGGGCCCATAAAAACAACTCCATTGAATGTTCAATTGGCCCTTGTGGGAGCGAGCCTGCTCGCGATGGCGCAGCTTCAGTCAGTAATGATGTTGAATGTACTGGCCTCATTGCGAGCAGGCTCGCTCCCACAGGGTATTCCTTCAGTTTCATGTTCCGTGCATTGTCAGGTCAGCAGGATATAGTCGCGACCTTCGACCTGACCCCGTCGCAGCGGGTTCCGCGTGCAATACGCGGCATAGGCCGCGTCGACGAAGCGATACATCAGGTGTTCGTCGCGACCATGGGGAATGCCCAAGCGTGCAGCCTGGATGATGTGGGCGGGTGTCTGGCCGACATCTTCCACCAGTAATATTTCATGATCAAAGCGCTTGGCGTCCCAGACGGGAACCTTAAGGCCTAACGACTTACAGAGCAGTGTCTGCCCCGCACAGAGCTTTTGCGAGGGGCGAGGGCGGCCCTGGGCGTCAGGGTTGTTCATCAACATTTGCGCCAGGCTCGCCGGCCCGCTCAGTTCATCGACCCAAGGGTAGGCGGATTTGATCAGTACCGCGTTACCCGGACCCTGGGCGCTGAAGTTCAGCGAGTCGCCACCGCGGGCGTAGTACATATAGATGTGCCCACCGTCCAGAAACAAAGCCTTACGCTTTTCTGTATAGCCGAGGGAGGCGTGGCTGCCTTTTTCTGCGCAGTAATAGGCTTCGGTCTCGATGATCCGGGCGCTGAGCCACAGGTCGTCGACCCGGTGGCGAATGACTTTTCCGAGTAAATCGCGGGCGAGAACTTGGGCGTCGCGGTCGAAGAACGCGTCCGGGAGGCCCTTGGGCAGGCTCATGGCGGACGCACGGACAGTCAGGTTGGTCATGATGAACGGCGTTTATCAGGGCTGATTGAGTCGTGATGATAACAATTTGCAGCTTAATCCCGGCTGAACGTCGGCAAATTGCCCTCGATTTCGACCATCCGCCCGTCACCGCTGTTAGTCGGCGGACGCGACAGCTATAATCTGCCGCTTTACTCTTTACCAAGACCTTAGCAAAGACCACTCCAGACCATGACTGAGTCCGTTCTTGACTACATGACCCGCCTGGGTCGCGCTGCCCGCGAGGCTTCCCGCGTCATCGGCCGTGCCAGCACCGCGCAGAAAAACCGCGCGTTGCAGGCGGCTGCCAATGCGCTGGATGCCGCCCGCGGCGAATTGACCGCTGCCAATGAGCTGGACCTGGCGGCTGGTCGCGCCAATGGTCTGGAACCGGCCCTGCTCGAGCGTCTGGCGCTGACCCCGGCGCGTATCGATGGCATGATCGTTGGCCTGCGTCAGGTCGCGGCGCTGCCCGACCCGGTCGGCGCGATCCGCGACATGAGCTATCGTCCGTCAGGTATCCAGGTGGGCAAGATGCGCGTGCCGCTGGGCGTGATCGGGATCATCTACGAGTCCCGGCCGAATGTGACCATCGATGCGGCCAGCCTGTGCCTGAAGTCCGGCAACGCGACCATCCTGCGCGGCGGCTCCGAAGCCATTCATTCCAACCGTGCCATCGCCGCCTGCATCCAGCGTGGCCTGGCCGAGGCCGATCTGCCGGCCGCCGTGGTCCAAGTGGTCGAAACCACTGATCGCGCTGCCGTTGGCGCACTGATCACCATGCCCGAATACGTCGATGTCATCGTGCCCCGTGGTGGCCGTGGCCTGATCGAACGTGTCAGTCGTGACGCCCGCGTGCCGGTGATCAAGCACCTGGACGGTATCTGCCACGTTTACGTGAGCGAACACGCCGACCTGGCGAAAGCCCAGCGCATCGCGTTCAACGCCAAGACTTACCGCTACGGCATCTGCGGGGCGATGGAGACGTTGCTGGTCGATAAAACCGTTGCGAAAGATTTCCTGCCTGCGATGGCGGCCCAGTTCTGCGAAAAAGGCGTCGAACTGCGTGGCTGCGAACGCACCCGGGCCATCATCGATGCCGTGCCGGCCACGCAAGAAGACTGGAGCACCGAGTACCTGGCGCCCATCCTGTCGATCTGCGTGGTCGACGGGCTTGACCAGGCCATCGAGCACATCAACCATTACGGCTCCCATCACACCGATTCGATTGTCAGCGAACATCAGGGCGACACCCGGCGTTTCGTGGCTGAAGTCGATTCTTCGTCGGTGATGATCAACACCCCGACCTGCTTCGCCGATGGCTTCGAATACGGATTGGGTGCCGAGATCGGCATTTCTACTGATAAGCTGCACGCCCGCGGCCCGGTCGGTCTCGAAGGCCTGACCTGCGAGAAGTACGTCGTGGTCGGTGATGGCCAGTTGCGCGGACAGGAGCCGGTCTGACTTGGGCGACCTCGACCCGTCAGCCCCGGTAGCCGCCAGCGTGCCAGCCCCTCGACGCATCGGCGTACTGGGCGGGACCTTCGACCCGGTGCACATCGGCCATCTACGTGGTGCGCTGGAAGTCGCCGAGTCGCTGGCGCTCGATGAGCTGCGCCTGACACCCAGTGCCAGGCCGCCCCATCGGGGCACGCCGCAGGTGTCGGCGAAAGACCGTCTGGCGATGGTCGAGTGCGCGGTAGCCGGAGTGGCGCCGTTGGTGGTGGACGCCCGCGAATTGCAGCGGGACAAACCGTCCTACACCATTGATACCCTGGAACTGATGCGTGCCGAGCTGGCCGCCGAGACCCAGGTTTTTCTGCTTTTGGGCTGGGACGCATTTTGCGGCCTGCCCACTTGGCACCGCTGGGAAGAGTTGCTCCAGCATTGCCATATCCTGGTGTTGCAACGCCCGGATGCCGACAGCGAACCGCCGGATGCCTTGCGCAACCTGCTGGCAGCGCGCTCGGTGAGCGACCCGCTGGCCCTCAAGGGGTCGAGCGGACAGATTGCATTCGTCTGGCAGACGCCGCTCGCGGTATCCGCCACCCAGATCCGTCAACTGCTGGCCAGCGGTAAGTCGGTACGTTTCCTGGTGCCCGACGCGGTCCTGGCCTACATCGATGCGCACGGGCTCTACCGTGCGTCGAACTGAATAGGGGTGCCTCAAGGCACGTGGCAACAACGTGTATTGAAGCGCCCGAACATACGAGCAAAACGAGTTTTATATGACGAGCAACAACGAAAGCAAAGTAAAACGCAAAGGCACCTTCAAGAGCGCGCCGCTGCCTGAGAAAGTCCTGGCTGCCGAGCCGCCAAAAGGCGACGAGCTGGTCAAGATCGCCGTAGCCGCCCTGGAAGACGTCAAGGCCCAGGACGTGCTGGTGATCGATGTTCGCGACAAGCAGAGCATCACTGACTACATGATCATCGCCACCGGTACTTCCAACCGCCAGATCGGCGCGATGCTGGACAAGGTCCGCGAGGCCGTCAAAGCCCTGGGTATCAAGCCGCTGGGTGAAGAAGGCAAGGGCGACAGCGATTGGGTCTTGCTGGACATGGACGACGTGATCGTTCACATGATGACCTCCAATGCCCGCCAGTTCTACGACCTGGAGCGCTTGTGGAAAGGTGCCGAGCAGAGCCGTGCCGCTGACGGCAAGCACCACAGCCCTGAAGTCGGTCATGAGCATTTCACCAAGCTCAATAAAGACCAGGAATAAGGAACGGCTGTGCGACTGCGACTGATCGCCGTCGGTTCACGCATGCCCAAGTGGGTGGAAGAAGGCTGGCATGAATATGCCAAGCGTCTTCCGTCCGAATTGGCGCTTGAACTGGTGGAAATACCGCTCAATACCCGTGGCAAGAACGCCGACGTGGCGCGCTTCATCCGTCAGGAAGGCGAAGCCATGTTGGCCAAGGTCGGGCCGAACGAGCGCGTTGTCACCCTCGAAGTCCACGGCAAGCCCTGGAGCACCGAGCAGCTGGCGGTCGAGCTCGACCGCTGGCGGCTGGACTCGCGCACGGTGAATTTCATGGTTGGCGGCCCCGAAGGGCTGGCGCCGGAAGTCTGCGCCCGTGCCGATCAGCGCTGGTCGCTTTCACCGCTGACGTTGCCGCACCCGCTGGTGCGCATCCTCATCGGCGAGCAGCTGTATCGTGCCTGGACAGTGCTGTCCGGTCACCCTTACCACAAGTAGTTGCGCCCTCATGTCCCAACCGATCCGCATCAAGGACCACGAAAAAGACGCCCGTCTGGTGCGTGGCCGCGTCGTGTTCGGGGCCATTGCAGTGGTGCTGCTCATTGGTGTGCTGATCGCGCGCCTGTATTTCCTGCAGGTCATCCAATACGAATATCACTCGACCCTGTCGGAAAACAACCGCGTCCATGTGCAACCGATTCCGCCGACCCGCGGCTTGATTTTCGACCGCAACGGCGTGGTGATTGCCGACAACCGCCCCAGCTTCAGCTTGAGCATGACCCGCGAGCGCTCCGGTGACTGGCAGCAAGTGCTCGATGTGATCGTCGAAGTGCTGGAGTTGACGCCCGAGGACCGGGTGATTTTCGAGAAGCGCATGCGCCAGGGGCGACGTCCGTTCGAGCCGGTACCGATCCTGTTTGAATTGACCGAAGAGCAGATCGCCCGCATTGCCGTGAACCAGTTCCGCCTGCCCGGGGTGGAAGTGGTCGCGCAACTGGTCCGCCACTATCCACAGGGCGCGCATTTTGCCCACTCGGTGGGTTACATGGGGCGGATCAACGAGAAAGAGCTGAAGTCGCTCGATCCGGTCAATTACAGCGGCACCCACCACATCGGCAAAACCGGCATCGAGCGTTTCTACGAGCCGGAGCTGCACGGCCAGGTGGGTTACGAGGAAGTCGAGACCAACGCCCGCGGTCGCGTCTTGCGGGTGCTCAAGCGTACCGAACCGATTTCCGGCAAGGACATCGTCCTGAGCATGGACATCAAGCTGCAGGAAGCCGCCGAAGCCGCACTCGGCGGGCGTCGCGGCGCGGTGGTGGCCCTGGACCCGAAAACCGGTGAAGTACTGGCGATGGTCAGCCAGCCGAGTTTCGACCCGAACCTGTTCGTCACCGGCATCAGCTTCAAGGCCTATTCCGAGCTGCGCGACTCCATCGACCGGCCGCTGTTCAACCGAGTCCTGCGTGGCCTGTACCCGCCGGGTTCGACCATCAAGCCGGCGGTAGCGATCGCCGGGCTGGATGCGGGTGTGGTGACCGCTTCATCCCGGGTGTTCGACCCGGGTTACTACATGCTGCCCAACTACGATCACAAATACCGTAACTGGAACCGTACCGGTGACGGCTTTGTCGACCTCGATACGGCGATCATGCGCTCCAACGATACCTACTTCTATGACCTGGCCCACAAGCTGGGGATCGATCGGTTGTCGGCGTACATGACCAAGTTCGGCATTGGCCAGAAGGTCTCCCTGGACATGTTCGAAGAGTCGCCGGGGTTGATGCCGACCCGGGAATGGAAGCGGGCGACCCGTCGCCAGGCGTGGTTCCCGGGTGAAACACTGATCCTCGGGATCGGCCAGGGCTACATGCAGTCGACGCCATTGCAACTGGCCCAGGCCACGGCACTGGTGGCCAACAAGGGCATCTGGAACCGTCCGCACCTGGCCAAGACCATCGAAGGCGAGAAGCCGGTGGACGAGAACCCGATGCCGGACATCGTCCTGCGCGATCCGTCGGACTGGACGCGGGTCAACCATGGCATGCAGCAGGTCATGCACGGCGCCCGGGGTACCGCGCGCAAGGCCTCGATCGGCGCGCAATACCGGATTGCCGGCAAAAGTGGTACCGCCCAGGTGGTTGCGATCAAGCAAGGCGAGAAGTACGACCGTTCCAAGGTCCAGGAGCGTCATCGCGACCACGCCCTGTTCGTTGGTTTCGCCCCGGCGGACGATCCGAAGATCGTGGTGTCGGTGATGGTCGAGAACGGTGAATCCGGCTCTGGCGTCGCCGCGCCGGTGGTGCGTCAAGTCATGGACGCCTGGCTCCTGGGCCCGGACGGCCGCTTGAAGCCCGAATACGCCGCCCCTATCAGTGCAGAGGCAACCGCCCCGTGATGAATAATTTTGATCGCATGCTCTCCAGCGAGGATGTGATGCGTCGTCGTGCGACGCTGCTGCAACGCCTGCACATCGACGGTCCGCTCCTGATTCTGCTGCTGACCCTGGCTGCCGGCAGCCTGTTCGTGTTGTATTCGGCCAGTGGCAAGAGCTGGGATTTGCTGGCCAAGCAGGCCACGTCGTTCGGCATCGGCTTGGTGTCGATGATCGTTATCGCTCAGTTAGAGCCGCGTTTCATGGCTCGCTGGGTACCGGTCGGTTACGTGATCGGCGTGCTTTTGCTGGTAGTGGTCGACATCATGGGTCACAACGCCATGGGCGCCACGCGCTGGATCAACATTCCCGGTGTGATCCGCTTCCAACCTTCGGAGTTCATGAAGATCCTGATGCCGGCGACCATCGCCTGGTACCTGTCCAAGCGCACCTTGCCGCCGCAACTCAAGCATGTGGGTGTGAGCCTGTTTCTGATCGGCTTGCCATTCATCCTGATCGTGCGTCAGCCCGACCTCGGCACTTCATTGCTGATTCTGGCGGGGGGCGCCTTTGTGCTGTTCATGGGCGGCCTGCGCTGGCGCTGGATCCTCAGCGTGCTCGCTGCCGCCGTGCCGGTGTCCGTGGCCATGTGGTATTTCGTGATGCACGATTACCAGAAGCAGCGCGTCCTCACGTTCCTCGACCCGGAAAGTGACCCGTTAGGCACCGGCTGGAACATCATCCAGTCCAAAGCCGCCATCGGTTCCGGCGGTGTGTTCGGCAAGGGTTGGTTGCTGGGCACCCAGTCACACCTGGATTTCCTGCCGGAAAGCCACACCGACTTCATCATTGCGGTACTGGGGGAAGAGTTCGGCCTGGTGGGCATTTGCGCCCTGTTACTGATCTACCTGCTGTTGATCGGTCGTGGGCTGGTGATCACCGCCCAGGCGCAGACACTGTTCGGCAAATTGCTGGCGGGCGCCTTGACCATGACATTTTTTGTGTATGTTTTCGTCAACATCGGTATGGTCAGCGGCCTGTTGCCGGTGGTGGGGGTGCCGTTGCCGTTCATTAGCTACGGAGGAACTTCGCTGGTAACGCTGCTGTCAGCGTTTGGGGTTTTGATGTCGATCCATACCCATCGCAAGTGGATCGCGCAGGTTTGAATAAGGTGAAGAGTTCAATGCAAGTAATGCGTGGCTGGGCGACTCGATACGCGCCATGGGTCGGCCTGGTAAGCATCCTTGGCACTGCGCCGCAAGCGTCGGCCGGCGATTACGAAGGCTCGCCCCAAGTGGCCGAGTTCGTCGGCGAGATGACCCGCGACTATGGCTTCGCCGGTGAGCAGCTGATGGGCGTGTTCCGCGAGGCGCAGCGTAAACAATCGATCCTGGACGCCATTTCGAAACCCGCCGAGCGGGTCAAGCAGTGGAACGAATACCGGCCGATGTTCATCACCGATGCGCGTATTGCCCGTGGCGTCGACTTCTGGCGCCAGCATGAGGCCGTACTGGCCCGTGCCGAGCAGGAATACGGCGTGCCGGCGCAGGTAATTGTCTCGATTATCGGCGTTGAGACCTTTTTTGGCCGCAATACCGGTAATTTCCGGGTAATTGACGCCTTGTCGACCCTCGGTTTCGACTATCCTCCCCGTGCCGAATTTTTCCGCAAGGAATTGCGTGAGTTCCTGCTGCTGGCCCGGGAAGAGCAGGTCGACCCGCTGACCCTCAAGGGCTCGTACGCCGGCGCCATGGGCTTGCCGCAGTTCATGCCCAGCAGCTTTCGCGCCTACGCGGTGGACTTCGACGGAGACGGCCACATCAATATCTGGAACAACCCGGACGATGCCATCGGCAGCGTCGCCAGTTATTTCAAGCGCCATGGCTGGGTGGCCGGCGAGCCGGTGGTCAGTCGCGCCGATGTGCGGGGTGAGCAGGTGGACGAAGGTTTGACCACCGGTATCGAACCGACTAAAACCGTTGGAGAGTTGCGGGCCCTGGGCTGGTCAAGTCATGATGCGCTGCGCGATGATATGCCGGTTACCGCATTCCGGCTGGAAGGCGACAATGGCCCTGAATACTGGATGGGCCTGAAGAATTTCTACGCGATCACGCGTTATAACCGCAGCGTGATGTACGCCATGGCCGTACATCAACTGTCTGAACAGCTGGTCCAAGCACGGGGCGTCAAGTAATGCGGGCATTGCCTATGAATAAACCCCTGAAGCTGATGGCATTTGCCGCGTTGGCAGTGCTGGTCGCCAGTTGTTCGACCAGCCGCGCGCCGGCGCAGAAGTCGTCCACCGCCGTGCGCTCGGCGCCGGGGCTGGACATCAACCGTGCGCACAAGGATGGCGCGCCATGGTGGGACGTCGACGTTTCGCGTATCCCGGACGCCACGCCAACCCTGCACACCGGCCCGTACAAGGCCAACCCGTACACGGTGCTGGGCAAGACTTACTTCCCGCTGCAAGAGTCCAAGACCTACGTGCAGTCGGGTACCGCGTCCTGGTACGGCACCAAATTCCACGGTCAGAACACTGCCAACGGCGAAGTGTATGACTTGTATGGCATGAGTGCCGCCCACAAGACCTTGCCGCTGCCGAGTTACGTTCGGGTGACTAACCTGGACAACAACAAGTCCGTGATCCTGCGGGTCAACGACCGCGGTCCGTTCTACTCGGACCGGATCATCGACTTGTCCTATGCCGCCGCCAAGAAGCTCGGGTATGCCGAAACCGGCACCGCGCGGGTCAAGGTCGAAGGCATCGATCCGCAGCAATGGTGGGCAGCCAAAGGCCGTCCGGCGCCATTGATGCTCAATGAGCCGAAAGTCGCGCAGAATAGCGCCCCGGTGATCACGGCCTCGGCCGGCACCGTCGAGCAATGGACGCCACCGCCGCAGCAACACGCCGCCGCCGTTGTCCCGGTACAACTGGATGCAAAAAAAAACGCTTCTGCACCAGCGTCTGGCCAGTATCTGCAGGTGGGCGCGTTCGCCAACCCGGACGCTGCCGAACTGCTGAGGTCCAAGCTCAGCGGGATGGTGAGCGCTCCGGTGTTCATCAGCTCGATCGTGCGCAATCAACAGACCCTGCATCGGGTACGCTTGGGGCCGATCGGTTCGCCGGGTGAAATCCAGCAAGTGCAGAACAGCGTGCGCCTGGCCAATCTCGGTTCGCCAAGTGTCGTGACTGAGTAATACGTAGAACTTGATTGACGGTTCATCTGCGGTTTTGGGGGGTGAACCAGGTTGTTGGCTCGTCGAAGAACAAAAGCCCGGCAAAGGGTGGCTGGAGTGAGCAACTGAACACGCGATAACCCGTTAGAAGGTTATTTGATTAGTTTTGCCTTCGGGCAGTTTCCATTAGCGATTTCGAGAGACGGATGAACATCACCACCTTTGCCAAACGCCTGTGCCTTCTAGTCCCGCTGCTCCTCTCGCCTGCCGCATTCGCGGTCGAGATGATGCCGTCCCCACCGCAATTGGCCGCCAAGGCCTACGTGCTCATGGACGCCAGCAGCGGCAACGTGCTGGTCGAAAACAATGGTGACCAGCGTCTGCCGCCAGCCAGCCTGACCAAGCTGATGACCGCGTACATCGCGACCCTCGAAATCCGTCGTGGCCAGATCGGTGAAAACGATCCGGTGACCGTCAGCGAAAACGCCTGGCGTACCGGCGGTTCCCGGATGTTCATCAAGGTCGGCTCGCAGGTGACCGTCAGCGACCTGCTGCACGGCATCATCATCCAGTCGGGTAACGACGCCAGCGTTGCGCTGTCCGAGCACATCGCCGGCAGCGAAGACGCGTTCGCCGACATGATGAACAAGACCGTGGCTGACCTGGGCATGACCAACAGCCACTTCATGAACCCGACCGGCCTGCCGAACCCCGAGCACTACTCGTCGGCTCACGACATGGCCGTGCTGGCCCGCGCGATCATCCACGAAGACCCGGCTCACTATGCGATCTACTCGCAGAAAGAGTTCTTCTGGAACGGCATCAAGCAACCAAACCGCAACCTGCTGCTGTGGCGCGACAAGACCGTCGATGGCCTGAAAACCGGCCACACCGACGAAGCCGGCTACTGCATGGTGTCTTCGGCCGTACGTGATGGCATGCGCCTGATCGCCGTAGTGTTCGGCACCAACAGCGAAGTGGCCCGCGCCGCCGAAACCCAGAAGCTGCTGACCTACGGTTTCCGCTTCTTCGAAACGCAGACCTTCTATCAGAAGGGCACCGAGCTGGCCCAGGCTCCGGTCTGGAAAGGCGCCACCAACCAGGTCAAGGCTGGCCTGGCTGAAGACCTGACCATGACCCTGCCAAAAGGCCAGCTGAAAAAGCTTGCCGCCAGCATGACCATGAACCCGCAACTGATTGCGCCAATCGCCAAGGGCGACGTGATCGGTAAAGTCGAAGTCAAACTGGAAGACAAGGTGGTGCACAGCGCCGACCTCATCGCCCTGGATGGCATAGAAGAGGGTGGTATCTTCCGTCGCATGTGGGATAGCATCCGTCTATTCTTCTACGGCTTGTTCAACTGATAGTGTGCACCAGCATGGCCCCGCGCTGACCCGGCGTGGGGCCATGCCGTCGCCACGGCTTACGCTTACGAGGCCGTTACGCCATGACCGATACCGAAGTAAAGGCGCCCAAGATCGAATTCCCCAACGTTGATTACCCGGTTAAGGTGATCAGCGATACCGGTGTGGGCAACAAGGACAAGATCATCGAGATCGTCAAGAAACACGCGACGATCAACCATGACCGCGTGGATGAGCGCCAGAGCACCAACGGCAAGTACACCACGATCCAGTTGCACATCGTTGCGACCGACCAGGACCAGCTGTACAACATCAACAGCGAACTGCGGGCAACCGGTTTCGTGCACATGGTGCTGTGATGTCCGGCACGCTGGGCTTTCGCGAGCTTGGCCAGATGGCTTACGAGCCGGTCTGGCATGCCATGCAGCGCTTCACCAACGAACGGGGCAGCGACGCTGCCGACGAGATCTGGCTGGTCGAGCACCCGCCAGTCTTCACCCAGGGCCAGGCCGGCAAGGCCGAGCACCTGCTGCTGCCGGGCGATATCCCGGTGGTGCAGGTCGACCGCGGTGGCCAGGTGACGTATCACGGCCCCGGGCAACTGGTGGCCTACCTGTTGCTGGATGTACGCAAGCTGGGTTTCGGCGTACGAGACCTGGTGAGTCGCATGGAGTCATGCCTGATCGAGCTGCTCGCCAGTTACGGCGTGACCGCCGCGGCCAAGCCGGATGCGCCGGGTGTGTATGTCGATGGAGCGAAAATCGCTTCCCTGGGTCTGCGGATCCGCCACGGTTGTTCCTTTCACGGCCTGGCCCTGAACGTGGACATGAACCTGGAACCGTTTCGACGGATTAATCCCTGCGGCTACGCCGGGCTGGCGATGACCCAGCTGAGCGATCACGCAGGATCGATTGAATTTGCCGAGGTTAGTGCCCGGCTGCGCGCGCAGCTCGTCAAACACCTCGACTATGCTGAGCAGACGACCCTGACGGGCGGAATCGACTGATATGACTACTGATGCAGTGCAAACCATGATCCCGACGCTCGATGTCTCCGAGCGCCCGGCCCCGCGTGCCAAGGTTGAAGCCGGCGTCAAGCTGCGCGGCGCCGAGAAGGTTGCACGCATCCCGGTAAAGATCATTCCGACCACCGAACTGCCGAAGAAACCGGACTGGATTCGTGTGCGTATTCCGGTCTCTCCGGAAGTCGACCGCATCAAGGCCCTGCTGCGTAAACACAAGCTGCACAGCGTGTGCGAAGAAGCTTCCTGCCCGAACCTGGGCGAGTGCTTCTCCGGCGGCACCGCGACCTTCATGATCATGGGTGACATCTGCACCCGTCGTTGCCCGTTCTGCGACGTCGGCCACGGCCGTCCGAAGCCACTGGACGTCAACGAGCCGGAAAGCCTGGCCATCGCCATCGCCGACCTGAAACTCAAGTACGTGGTGATCACCTCGGTCGACCGCGACGACCTGCGCGACGGCGGTGCCCAGCATTTTGCCGACTGCATCCGCGAAATCCGCAAACTGTCGCCGAACGTACAGCTCGAAACCCTGGTCCCGGACTACCGTGGCCGCATGGACATCGCCCTGCAAATCACCGCTGCCGAGCCACCGGATGTCTTCAACCACAACTTGGAAACCGTGCCGCGCCTGTACAAGGCTGCGCGTCCGGGTTCGGACTACCAGTGGTCGCTGACGTTGCTGCAACGCTTCAAGCAGATGATGCCGCACATCCCGACCAAATCCGGCCTGATGCTGGGTCTGGGCGAAACCGACGAAGAAGTCATCGAGGTCATGAAGCGCATGCGCGAACACGACATCGACATGCTGACCCTGGGCCAGTACCTGCAGCCGTCACGCAGCCACTTGCCGGTGCAGCGTTTCGTGCACCCGGACACCTTCGCCTGGTTCGCCGAGGAAGGTTACAAAATGGGCTTCAAGAACGTTGCTTCCGGCCCCCTGGTACGCTCCTCGTACCACGCCGACGAGCAGGCGAAGCTGGTCAAGGCCGAGTTGATGTCGTCCTGATTCGGCCATGAAAACACAGCCCGCAACGTTCAATCGGCCTTGCGGGCTTTTTTTGCGTGTCTCACAACGACATCGGTCTTTTCCTGCGACTACGCGATGCTTGATCCGCTTCTGTTTATCTACGTTCCTGACTAATGTGTGTTTGATGCTTTCACGCAGGGAGATCCATGGATGAACGCAAGACCTGACCCGACGCTCATTCCCCACACCCCTGTACCGGCCTTGCCGATGAAAGGGCTGATCGGTGTTATCGCGCCAGCAGGTCCGGCCGCGCTGGACACCAAGAAAGCCATCGCCTGGATGCGTGCTCGCGGTCATTCACTGCGGATATTTCCCGGGGTGTTCGAGAAGGATGGCTACCTGGCCGGCAGCGACGATGTGCGACTCAACGACCTGCACGCCGCGTTCATGGACCCTGAGGTCGATGCGATTATTTGCCTGCGCGGCGGATACGGTACCCCTCGGTTGCTGGATCGCATCGATTTCCAGCTGCTGCGCCAAAATGCCAAGCCATTCATTGGCTATAGCGACATCACCGCGCTGCACCTGGCGATCAGCCGCTACGCGGGTTTCGTGACCTTCCATGGCCCGCTGCTCAACGCCGATCTGCTGGGCGAACGGCTGCCACCGACCGAGTCCTCGTTCTTCAACATGCTCAGAGGGCAGTGCAGGGCTGGTATGGTGCTTACCCACCCGGTTGGCCGCCCTTTGACCACGATCGTGCCGGGTGTCGCTTTTGGGCGCCTTCTAGGTGGCAACCTGTCGATGATTGCCGCGACCATGGGCACGCCTTACGAGATTGATGCTGCAGGTGTCATTCTGTTTATCGAGGACATCAACGAGCCGCTGTATCGCATCGACCGGCTGCTGACCCATCTGCGCCTGGCGGGCGTATTACGCAAGCTGCGCGGGGTTCTGGTGGGTGATGTAGCGGGGGTAGAGCCGCAGGCTCTGGATCGATTGCTCAAGCAGACCCTGGAACCCTTTGGCATCCCGGTGCTGTCCGGGTGGCGCAGCGGGCACTGCAATCCGAACCTGACGTTGCCAATGGGCGCCTTGGTGAAGCTGGATGCAGGGGACCAGCAACTGATCCTGGAACAAAACGTCGTCAGGCGGTAGGAGCAAGCTTGCTTGCGATGGTCGTAAAACGATTGCGCGTGTTTACCGGTTAAACGCAGCGATCTCGGGTCCATCGCGAGCAAGCTCGCTCCTACAGTGGATAAGGCGCTTAGCGGTTGCGCAATCCTTCCAGCAACTTGTGCGTCGGGTAACCATCCGCCGGCCAGCCAAACGACTGCTGGGCGCTGCGGATCGCCTTGCGGGTATTGGCGCCAATGATTCCGTCGGCAGTGCCCGCGTCGTAGTTCTGGGCACTCAACAGATTTTGCAGTTCGATCCGCTCGGTGCGGCTCAGGGGCAGATCGTCCTTGGGCCACGTGCCGCTGATCAACCCTGCGCCATTGAAGCGCTCGGCCAGCAGGCTCACCGCCAGGGCGTAGGACGACGAGTTGTTGTACTTGAGAATCGCGCGGAAGTTGTCCAGCACCAGGAAGGCCGGGCCGCGATAGCCTGCCGGCAACAGCAGCGCTGCGGACAATTGTTCGGAGCCTGCCGGGAACTGGCCGCCATTGGGCAGGACCACACCCAGTTGCCGCCATTCGGCGACGCTCTTGCGAATCGAGCCATCGGCGAGGACGTAGTCGAAACTGCCTGGCAGTTGTACTTCAAAGCCCCATGGCTGGCCTTTTTGCCAGCCGGAGCTTTGCAGGTAGTGGGCAGTCGACGCCAGGGCGTCGGTGGCGCTTCCCCAGATATCGCGGCGACCGTCGCCATCGAAGTCCACGGCGTGGGTGTTGTAGGTGGTCGGGATGAATTGGGTCTGGCCCATGGCGCCCGCCCAGGAACCAAGCATTTTCTCGGGTTCGATATCGCCTTGCTGGAGGATTTGCAGGGCGGCGATCAATTGCGCGTGAGCGAAACCGGGGCGACGCCCTTCGTAGGCCAGGGTGGCCAGTGAGTTGATCACCGATTTGCTGCCCTGGAACTGGCCGAAGTTACTTTCCATGCCCCACACCGCAACCAGGGCCTGGCGGTCGACGCCATAGCGCTGCTCGATGCTTTGCAGGATGCCGTTGTACTGGTCGACCAGTGCCTGGCCTTTGCGAACGCGCAGTGGCGACAGGGCGCCATCGAGGTATTCCCACACCGGTTTGGCGAATTCCGGTTGGCTACGGTCGGCGCGGATTACGCTCGGGTCGAAGCTGACATTGGCGAAGGCGCGGTCGAACAGGTCGGCACGGATCCCGGCGGCCAGGGCGTCCTTGCGAAATCCCGCCTGCCATTCGGCGAAGGTCTGGGTTGGCTGGATGTCGAGACTTTCGCCAGTCGGAACCACGGGTGGAATAACCGCTGGGGCGGTGGCAACAGGCAGTGACTGAATCGGCTGGGCGTCGGCGGCGGTGGGTTTTTCCGCGCAGGCGACGAGCAAAATGAGGCTGGAGGCAGCAATCAATTGGCGAAAGTGCCAACGACGGGAAAGACAAAGGGGCATGCACGGGTCCAGGGAAAACGAATCAGATACAGACCTTAACATGTTGAGCGGATGCTTGCCTTTCAGGCCGCCAGAAAGTAAGAAGCCTCCCAGTTGTCAGACTGGAAGGCTTCGCGGCGGTAACTGCCTTTGCCCTTGCCGGGGCGCTCCTGGCGACTACGGAACAATGGCTGGGCGACGATGGATTTGGCCTTGTTGGGGCCGTGTCTGGACGGCTTTTTACTCATGATGGGCTCTCGCAAGTGAGGGGTTTTTGCGGGACAAATCATCGGCTGAAGTTGGGCGGCTGTCTATAGCGCAAATGCACGTGTGTTTTGTAGGAAGAATCTTATTCGGCAGGTAACGACAATCGCTGCCCGGCCATCAACAATGTCAGGCGACTCAGACTCATCCACGGCGAACCCGCCGCCTGGCCCTTGATCTGCGCGTCGATGCGCTGGGCTTCGAGCAACAGTTGCGCCCAGCGTTGTGCCGAATAGCGTTGCAGGGCTTTGCTCATCAGCGGTTTACGTTTGTCCCAGACCGGCGGCCTGGCCTGGCTGAAGGCCTTGTCCAGTGGCGTGCCTTGGCTGTACTGCAACGAAATGTTGGCCAGCAGGCGCAGTTCCCGGGCCAGGGCCCAGAGAATCACCGGAGGCTCGACACCTTCACCGCGAAGCCCTTCGAGCATGCGCAGTGCGTGGGCGGCTTCGCCGTTGAGAATGGCGTCGGTCAGGCCGAAAACGTCGAAGCGCGCACTGTCAGCCACCGCAGCCTGTACGGTTTCAATGGTGATCTGGCCGCCTTCGGCCATCAGCTTGAGTTTTTCGATTTCCTGGGCAGCAGCCAGCAAGTTGCCCTCGACCCGGGCAGCGATCAGCTCAACGGCGTCCGGGCTGGCGGACAGTCCGGCCTGGGACAGGCGCTGACGGATCCAGCTGGGCAACTGGTTGGCATCCACCGGCCAGATCTGGACGAATTGGGTCTGTTGGCCTTCGACCAGCGCCTTGCCCCATTTGGTTTTCTGCGCGCTGCCATCGAGCTTCGGCAGGCTGATCAATAGCAGGGTGTCTTCGGCCGGTCGCGAGCAGTACTCGATGAGTGCGGCGGCACCTTTATCGCCGGGTTTACCGGAAGGCAGGCGCAATTCCAGCAGGCGTTTTTCGGCGAACAGCGACATGCTGGCGCCAGCTTGCAGCAAGGTACCCCAGTCGAAACTGGCGTCGGCGGCGAACACCTGGCGTTCGTCGAAGCCTTGTTGGCGGGCGGCCGTGCGGATGGCGTCGGCGGCTTCCTGGCACAGCAAGGGATCGTCGCCACTGATGACGTAGACCGGCGCGAGGGCGCCTTGCAGGTGTTTGGCGAGTTGGGCGGGAGCGAGCTTCATAAGCGGGCAAACGGGGCGCCAGGGCGCCCCGTAAGTCTTACTGCTGAGGCAGTTCGAGAGGCGACTGACGAGGCGTTTGCGCCTCAGCCTTTTGCGCCGCTTCCAGCGCCGCGGCTTCCGCCTTGGCCTTGGCTTCGGCTGTCTGCTGCAACTGGTCGAGCTGGGACGGCGTGAATTGCTGCAGGCGCAACATCATGCGTTGAACCAGCTCGCGACGCATTTCACGGCGAGCATCGCTGGCCTCCTGGTCGGAACCTACCAGGTTGTTGCCGTCATGGATGAACACCTTCTGCACTTCGAGTTTGTCGCTCAGCAGGGGCAGGTTGCCCTGGCCGCGAATGTCATAGTTGAGCACTGTGCTCAGTTGATACTCGCCCGTACGACCGGCGCCGGCGTAGCTGAGGATACGCTGGGATTCCTGCTGGTTGGTCAGGATGAGTTTGTAAGGGGCGCCGTTGTAGACCTTGACGCCGCTGCTTACCAGCATCTGGCGCAGTTGCGTCACGGTTTCGCCGTAAGCGTCGCGGGCGCTCACGTCGAGTTCCTTGATCGCCAGTTCGGTGGTGCCGGTGCCACGCAGCTGGAAGCCGCAGGCGCTCAACAGGACTGCGAGGCCTATCACCAGCAAGTTGCGTTTGATCATTGTGTTGCTCCCCTTGAAACCATGTGGGCCAATCGAGCGGCCCGAAAGGTTTTGTTCGGCGCCTGGCATGGCCAGGCGCCTGATCCAATTAGCTGGCGACGATGTTGACCAGTTTGCCGGGCACCACGATCACTTTGCGAATGGTCAGACCATCGACGAAGCGCAGCACGTTCTCGTTGGCCCGTGCGGCGGCTTCGACTTCTTCGCGACTGGCACTGGCCGGCATTTCGATCTGGCCGCGCAGCTTGCCGTTGACCTGGATGACCAGCGTCAGGCTGTCCTGCACCAGCGCGCTCTCGTCCAGCACCGGCCAGGCGGCGTCGATCACCGGATCGGCGTGACCCAGTCGATTCCACAGTTCGTGGCTGATGTGCGGGGTGATCGGCGCCAGCAACAAGGTCACGGTTTCCAGGCCTTCCTGGACCAGTGCACGATCCTGTTCGGTGTCTTGCGCGGCTTTTTCCAGTACGTTCATCAGCGTCATCACCTGGGCGATGGCGGTGTTGAATTTGTGGTTCTGGCCGACGTCGTGGCTGGCCTGCTTGATGGCCTGGTGGATCGAACGGCGAATGGCTTTCTGCTCGTCGTTCAGGCCGGCGACGTCCAGTTTGCCCGGCAGGCCCTGGGTGACGTGCGCTTGAGCCAGGCGCCAGACGCGCTTGAGGAAGCGGTGCGAACCTTCGACGCCCGAGTCGGACCATTCCGCGCTCATGTCCGGCGGCGAGGCGAACATCATGAACAGCCGGCAGGTGTCGGCGCCGAACTGGTCGATCATCGACTGTGGGTCAACGCCGTTGTTCTTCGATTTGGCCATCTTCTCGGTGCCACCGATTTCCACCGGCAGGCCGTCCGCGATCAGCTTGGCGCTGATGACCTTGGCTTTACTGTCGCGTTCGAGCTCGACGTCCGCCGGGTTGAACCAGGTGTAGGCACCGTTGGCTTCACGACGGTAATAAGTCTCGGCGATCACCATGCCTTGGGTCAGCAGGTTCTTGAACGGCTCGTTGGAGCTCACCAGGCCTTCGTCGCGCATCAGCTTGTGGAAGAAGCGCGCATAGAGCAGGTGCAGGATCGCGTGTTCGATGCCGCCGATGTACTGGTCGACCGGCAACCAGTGGTCGGCCGCGGATTTTTCTACCAGGCCGCCTTCAAAGTGCGGCGAGGCGTAACGAGCGTAGTACCACGAGGACTCGACGAAGGTGTCCATCGTGTCGGTTTCACGCTTGGCAGGCTGGCCGCATTTCGGGCAGCTGCACTCGTAGAACTCGGGCATGCGTGCCAGTGGCGAACCGGCGCCATCGGGTACGACGTCTTCTGGCAGTACGACAGGCAGTTGATCTTCCGGCACCGGCACGTCACCGCAGGTGGTGCAGTGGATGATCGGGATCGGGCAGCCCCAGTAGCGCTGGCGGCTGATGCCCCAGTCGCGCAGACGGAATTGGGTGCGCGAGGCGCCCAGTTCTTTCTTGATCAGCGCGACTTCAATGGCGTCGAACGCGCCGGCGAAGTCCAGGCCGTCGAACTCGCCGGAATTGATCAGCGTGCCGTGCTCGCCGTAGGCGTCTTGCCATGGCGCCGGGTTGATGTCACCGGAACTGGTGCGCACTACCGATTTAACCGGCAGGTTGTACTTGTGGGCAAACTCGAAATCGCGCTCGTCGTGGGCCGGAACAGCCATGACCGCGCCGTCGCCGTAGTGCATCAGCACGTAGTTGGCGACCCATACCGGCAGTTTTTCACCCGTCAGCGGGTGCTCGACGAACAGGCCGGTTGGCAGGCCTTTTTTCTCCTGGGTGGCGACGTCGGCTTCGGCGACGCTGCCGCCTTTGCATTCGGCGATGAACGCTTGCAGCTCAGGGTTGTTCTTGGCGGCGAGGGTGGCCAGGTGGTGCTCGGCAGCCACAGCGACGTACGTCGCTCCCATGAGTGTATCCGGACGGGTGGTGAAGACTTTCAGTGCGCCGGTTTCGCCGATGGAGTCGACGTTGTACGGGAACTGCACTTCCATGCCGCGGGATTTGCCGATCCAGTTGCGCTGCATGGTCTTGACCTGTTCAGGCCAGCCCGGCAGGTCGTCGAGGCTTTCCAGCAGCTCATCCGCGTAGGCGGTGATCTTGAAGTAGTACATCGGGATTTCGCGCTTTTCGATCAGCGCGCCGGAACGCCAGCCACGGCCGTCGATCACTTGCTCGTTGGCCAGGACAGTCTGGTCGACCGGGTCCCAGTTCACGGTGCCGCTTTTTTTGTAGATCACACCTTTTTCGAACAGGCGGGTGAACAGCCATTGTTCCCAACGGTAGTAGTCGGGCTTGCAGGTGGTCACTTCGCGCGACCAGTCCACCGCCAGGCCCAGGCTGCGCAGCTGGGTCTTCATGTAGGCGATGTTCTCGTAGGTCCACTTGGCGGGCGCTACGTTGTTCTTCATCGCGGCGTTTTCCGCCGGCATGCCGAAGGCGTCCCAACCCATGGGTTGCAGCACGTTCTTGCCCTGCATGCGCTGGTAGCGGGAGATCACGTCGCCGATGGTGTAGTTGCGCACGTGCCCCATGTGTAGCTTGCCGCTGGGGTAAGGGAACATCGACAGGCAGTAGTAGGTCTCCTTGCCTGGCTGTTCACTGACTTCAAAGGACTTTTGCTCGTCCCAGAATGACTGGGCGGCGGCTTCGATTTCACGGGGCTGATATTGTTCGTGCATGGCTACTTTTGAACTGAATAGGGGTGGCCTAATCCTCTTCAATGCGACGCTGGACGGTGATCGCGCCAATTCGGCGTTTCGGTGTCCAGAGGAGCTGGAAGTGGAGTTACAGGAAGCGCCGTAGCATACATGACCGCACTCTATCGAGGGAAACCCTGATTACTGCCGTGCGTCTCGCAAAAACCGCTGCGAGGGCCGTTGGTCGCGGCGTCCAGCCGGTTTGTCGATGGAAGCTAAGCTCTAACTGGGGAGTAGGTCTTATCTTCCAATGAGGTGAGGGATGGTTGAGTCACGGCAGAAAGTTACAAAACCGGAGTTGTACGAAAGACTGATCGATCGTTTGGGCATGGCCCTTGATGCAGCCAAAACAGCTGGTCGGCTGCGCGACGAACGCCCTTTGGAACTGGAGTTGCGGGGCCTGAGCCCCGCAGAGTTTGCACTGGTCAAGGCGTACCTCGATCGCAGTGAGCGTGAGACGCAGGGATGCTTGTCTGAGGCAGTGAAGCAACTCGACGCACCACGTTCGGCCAAGATCATCTGGCTCAAGGACAAAATACCTGGCAGAGACGCGGTAAAGGTCCGGTCCCTGCAGTTCAAATAAGGCATAGAGCCATGCTCCACGGTTTTTTGAAGCATAGTCCTTCCGTATTTATTGTCGCAATGCGTCAACCCACTTAGGCTTCGGGCATCTTTGAGGAGATGCCCGATGCCTTTTCGCTATTTCGTTAAACACCTTCTGATGCCGCCCGGCGTTCTAATCCTGTTGTTGGTGCTTGCCTGGTGGCTGCGCCGCTCAAGGCCGCGCCTTGCCGGTGGGTGCTTTGCGCTGGGTGTGGGTGGCTTCTGGTTGATGAGCCTGCCGGTGATGGTGCAATGGGGCGCCGGGCTCCTTGAGCGTGAAGCTCCCTTGGCTCGTGACGAATGGGCAACCTTGGCCCAGCGCGCCGATGCGATCGTGGTGCTGGGGGCCGGACGCGAACGGGGTGATCTGGCCTGGGGCAGTGACCAGCCCACCGGAGTGGCCCTTGAGCGAATGCGCTATGCCGCTCGCCTGGCCAAGGCTTCGGGCTTGCCGATATTGACCAGTGGCGGTTTGCATTACGGCACACCGCCAACTGAAGCCAAATTGATGGCTGAGTCGTTGCGCGATGATTTTGGCGTGGCGGTGCGTTGGCAGGAAGGCCAAAGTCGAACCACCTGGGAGAACGCGACATTCAGCGCCGAGGTCTTGTTGCCTGAAGGCATCAAGCGCGTGGTGGTGGTCACTCAGGCCTGGCACATGCCTCGAGCGGTCTGGAGTTTCCACAAGGCAGGTTTTGAAGTGGTACCAGCGCCAGTGGGATTCCTGAGCGTCAACAACGGCGAGCCACTGGGTGGCTGGATGCCGGAGTTCAAGGCGATCTGGCGCAACGGACAGTTGTTGAATGAGGCGGCGGGACAGATCGGTTATTGGTTGTTTTACCGTTGACCCCGTTCTGTAGGAGCCGGCTTGCCGGCGAAGGCGTTCTTCGCTGCGATGCGGCGACCCGACAAGCCAGCTCCTACAGGGTTCATGCGTCGTCGGTCTAGACCGTCTTGGCCATCCGGCTGGCAATCAACGCCCAGCCAAACAGCAGCACACAAACAATGATCAACGGCCACGACCGCCATTGCAGGTAAGGCGTCAGGTTGTGCATCGGGACCACTTCGCCATACAGAATGCCGCGCTCGAACTGCGGGATCTGCGCGGTGATCTGGCCAAATGGGTTGATCAGGCCGGTCACGCCATTGTTGGTGGCGCGAATCATCCATCGTCCAGCCTCGAGTGCACGCATCTGTGCCATCTGCAAGTGCTGCAGCGGGCCGATGGACGTGCCGAACCAGGTGTCGTTACTGATGGTCAGCAGCAGGTCGCTTTGGGCGGCAAGGCCGGCGGCGAACTCTGGGTACACCACTTCGTAGCAGATGTATGGTGCAATCTGGTAACCCTTGGCTTGCAACATGGCCTGGTCGGAAGGGCCCCGTGCAAAGTCCGACATGGGCAGGTCGAAGAACGCGATCAGGCCTCGCAGCACATCCTGCAACGGCACGTATTCGCCGAACGGCACCAGCTTCTGCTTGAGGTAGGTGCCATCGCCTTCGCCGACTACGGTAATGCCGTTGTAGAAGCGTTTCTGCTGGTGGACGACTTCGCGGATAGGCACGCCGGTAATCATGGCCGAATCCCGCTCGGCTGCGAATTTACCCATCATGTCCAGGTAGCCCTGGGCCGACTCCTTGAGCACCGGGACCGCAGTTTCCGGCCAGATCAGCAAATCGACCCGTTTCGAACTGAAGCTCATGTCGCGGTACAGCTCCAATTGCGCGTTGAGCTGCGCCGGGTCCCACTTCATGCTCTGTTCGACGTTGCCCTGGATCGCCGCGACGCTCAACGGCGCACCGGAGGGGCTGGTCCAGGCGTGCTGCTTGAGCGCCATGCCGGCTACCCACGGACCTGCCAGCAGCACCACGCCCACGGCGATGAAACCTTTGCGTCCCGTGCGTACCAGGCGCATGGCGTTGTAGATCAATGCCGCAGTCAGGGCCAGGGTGAAGGATATCAGCCACATTCCGCCGACAGGCGCGAGCCCGGCCAAGGGGCCGTCCAGTTGGCTGTAGCCGGAGTAGAGCCATGGGAAACCGGTCAGGAACCAGCCGCGAAATGCCTCCTGGCCGACCCATAGCGCAGCGAATGCCAGGGTGTCCGCCAGCGGCGCTTCGTTGCGCCGCAGCCAGCGCGCCCAAATCCAGGCGGGCAGGGCGAAGAACCAGGCAATCGCCGCCGTGAAGATCAGCATCAGGAAACCGGCCAGCAGCACTGACGCACCGCCGAAGTGATGAATGCTGTAGTAGATCCAGCTGGTGCCGGCGCCAAACAGGCCGAAGCCGAAACACCAGCCTCGCCCCAGGGCCTGGCGTGGATTCAGTTCACGCAAGCCGGCATAGAAAAGCCCGACCGCCAGCAGTGCCAGTGGCCAGATATCGAACGGCGCCAGGGCCAGGGTGGTGATTGCACCGGCCGCCACGGCCAGCAGGTTACCGGGCCAGCCGGGGCGGGTTGTCCAGCGCATTTCAATCCTTAGGTTTTTACCGGGCGATAGGCGTCAGTCGCAGCAAATGAATCCGCCGACTGTCGGCGTTCAGGATGCGGAAGCGATAGGCGCCGATTTCAGTGATTTCGTTGCGTTTTGGCAGGTGTCCGAACGCGCTCATCACCAGGCCGCCAACGGTGTCGAACTCATCGTCGGAAAACTCGCTGTCGAAGAACTCGTTGAAGTTCTCGATCGGGGTCAGGGCCTTGATCAGGAAGTCGCCGCTGGGCAGTGGCTTGATGTAGCTGTCTTCTTCGACGTCGTGTTCGTCTTCGATATCGCCGACGATCTGTTCCAGTACGTCTTCGATGGTCACCAGGCCTGCCACGCCGCCGTATTCGTCAATGACGATGGCCATGTGGTTGTGGTTGGCGCGGAATTCACGCAGCAGTACGTTCAGGCGCTTGGACTCCGGCACGAAAGTGGCCGGGCGCAGCAGGTCCTTGATGTTGAAACTGTCGCCGTTCTCCCTGAGGATCAACGGCAGCAAGTCCTTGGCCAGCAACACGCCCATCACGTCATCGTGGCTTTCGCCGATCACCGGGTAGCGGGAGTGGGCCGAGTCGACCACGGCGGGGAGGAACTCGCGAGGTGTCTGGGTCGCCTTGATGCTGACCATCTGTGAGCGCGGGACCATGATGTCCCGTACCTGCAGGTCGGCAACCTGGATAGCGCCTTCGACGATGGCCAGCGCTTCGCTGTCCAGCAGTTTGTTCTGGTGTGCATCGCGCAGCAGCTCCAGCAGCTCCTGGCGGTTCTTCGGCTCGTGGGCAAAAGCCTGGGTGAGCTTACCCAGCCAAGACTTCTGCCCGTTGCTCGATCGATCTTCGCTCATAGCGATTACTCTGAATCCTTTGTTGTTTCGGTAGGGGATGTTTCGATTTCGTCGTCCGCGTACGGATCGGGATAGCCCAGTTCTGCAAGCAACGTTCGTTCCAGTGCTTCCATCTCTTCGGCTTCGTCATCTTCAATATGGTCGTAACCAAGCAGATGCAAGCAGCCGTGGATCACCAGATGCGCCCAGTGGGCCTGGGGTGCCTTGCCTTGCTCGGCGGCTTCACGCTCGACCACGGCCACGCAGATCACCAGGTCGCCCAGCAGCGGGATGTCGAGAAATTCGTCAGGCACATCTGCAGGAAACGACAAGACGTTGGTGGCGTAATCCTTTTGCCGCCAAGTGTTATTCAGCTCGCGACCTTCGGCCTCGTCGACCAGGCGAATGGTCATCTCGGAGTCGGCGGTGCGCTGGCGCAGGGCCAGCTCGCACCATTGGCGGAACTCGGCTTCGCCAGGGGCAGGCGCTTGGGTCGCGATTTGCAGATCAAGCTCAAGCATCGCGTCGGCTATCCCTGGCGGCAGCATCATCGGCCGCCTTGGTTTCGAAGCGCTCGTAGGCTTCGACAATCCGTTGCACCAATGGATGGCGCACAACGTCCTTGGGCTGGAAGTGCGTGAAACTGATGCCCGGCACGTCCTTCAAGACTTCGATCACGTGGTGCAGCCCGGACTTGGTGCCGCGAGGCAGGTCGACCTGGGTGATGTCACCGGTGATGACGGCCGTGGAGCCGAAGCCGATCCGGGTCAGGAACATCTTCATCTGTTCGACCGTGGTGTTCTGGCTTTCGTCGAGGATGATGAAGCTGTTGTTCAACGTCCGGCCACGCATGTAGGCCAGTGGCGCAACTTCGATCACTTGGCGTTCGATCAGCTTGGCGACGTATTCGAAGCCGAGCATTTCATAAAGCGCGTCGTAGAGCGGACGCAGGTACGGGTCGATTTTCTGCGACAGGTCACCGGGCAGGAAACCGAGTTTTTCACCCGCTTCGACCGCCGGACGCACCAGCAGGATGCGCCGGATCTGTTCGCGTTCCAGCGCATCTACCGCACAGGCGACGGCCAGGTAGGTCTTGCCAGTACCGGCCGGGCCGATGCCGAAGTTGATATCGTTACCGAGGATTTCCTTCACGTAGCGCAACTGATTCAAGCCGCGAGGGCGAATCATGCCTTTTTTGGTGCGCAGGGCGACGGAGGCTTCGGCGGGGGAGTGGTTGTCCAGCTCTTCGACGGCGGATTCCTGCAGGAACAGGTGCACCATGTCCGGCGACAGCTCGGTACCCTTGGTTTCCCGGTACAGGCGGCGCAGGAGGTTTTCCGCGGAGGTGGTGTGTTTTGGCTCGCCGATCAGCTCGAACTGGTTTCCGCGGTTGCGGATCTCGATGGTCAGGCGCTGTTCGATCAAGCGCAGATGCTCGTCGAATTGCCCGCACAGATTGGCGAAGCGGCGAGCCTCAAAGGGCTCGAGGATGAAACGATGTGGTTCGATGGGTGCGTTCAAGGTCGTATTTAGCCGCCCTGGGGCAATTGGGATGATTCAAGGATAGCGCCAGTGGCGCGGGTGCGAAAGCTCTTAAATATTCCAGCTTCAAACACCGTCCCCTGTGGGAGCAAGCCTGCTCGCGAATGCGGTGTGTCAGCCCCGTTAATGTCGACTGGCACGCCCTCTTCGCGAGCAAGCCCGCTCCCACAGGGATCTTCGGCGTTACTGGATCAGTGAGCCCCGCAGCGAGTGTGGCTGTGCGGCGTCGATATGCACATCGGCGAACTGGCCGATCAGGGTCGGATTATCGCAGCGGAAGTTGACGATACGGTTATTCTCGGTCCGGCCTTGCAGCTCACCGGGGTCTTTCTTGGAATAATCGGTAACAAGAATCCGCTGAATCGAACCGACCATTTGTCGGCTGATCTCGAAACCCTGCTGGTTAAGGCGATGTTGCAGGGCGTTCAGGCGCTCTTTCTTCAGTTCTTCCGGCGTCTCGTCGGCCAGGTCGGCGGCGGGCGTGCCCGGGCGCTGGCTGTAGACGAACGAGTAGGAGAAGTCGAAGCCGACGTCCTGGATCAGCTTCATGGTCTGTTCGAAGTCTTTTTCGGTCTCGCCGGGGAAGCCGACGATGAAGTCCGAACTGATGCATATCCCCGGCACGGCGGCGCGCAGTTTGCGCAGCTTGGATTTGTATTCCAGCGCCGTGTGGTTGCGCTTCATCGCCGCGAGGATGCGGTCCGAGCCTGATTGCACCGGCAGGTGCAGGTGTTTGACCAGTTCCGGAACGTCGGCATGGGCCTGGATCAGGCTGTCGGAGAATTCCAGCGGGTGCGAGGTGGTGTAGCGGATGCGGTCGATGCCATCGACTGCGGCGACCACGCGGATCAGTTCGGCCAGATCCGCCAGGCGACCGTCGTGGGTCTTGCCGCGATAGCCGTTGACGTTTTGCCCGAGCAACGTCACTTCTCGCACGCCGTGTTCGGCCAGGTGAATGATTTCGGCAATCACGTCATCGAACGGGCGGCTGACCTCTTCACCGCGGGTGTAGGGCACCACGCAGAACGTGCAGTACTTGCTGCAACCTTCCATCACCGACACGTAGGCGCTCGGGCCGTCGATGCGCGGCTCTGGCAAATGGTCGAATTTTTCGATTTCGGGGAACGAGACGTCGACTTGCGGCAGCTTGCTGCTGCGTGCGGCGTCGATCATTTCCGGCAGGCGGTGCAGGGTCTGCGGGCCGAACACTACGTCGACATAGGGCGCGCGATCGCGAATGGCGGCGCCTTCCTGGCTGGCCACGCAGCCACCGACGGCGATCACCATCTCCGGGTTGGCCAACTTCAATTCGCGCCAGCGGCCCAGTTGGGAATAGACACGATCCTGGGCGCGCTCGCGGATCGAGCAGGTGTTGAGCAGAATCACGTCGGCATCTTCAGCGCGCGCGGTGACTTCCAGGGCCTGGTGTTCGCCCAGCAGATCGACCATGCGCGAGCTGTCGTACTCGTTCATCTGGCAACCGTGGGTTTCGATGTAAAGCTTCTTGGCCATGGAGAGAGTCATCACGTGATTCAAAGAACCGCGCATTATAGGGAACATGTACTCAGGTTCCTACCGCTGCGCGTCTGGCGGCTATGCTATAGTTCGCGCCCTCATTTTTATCCCTCGATGTGTTGCTCGCCCACCATGACCAAACGTGAAGCTCCAATCTACAAGGTGATTTTCCTCAATCAGGGCCAGGTGTTCGAAATGTACGCCAAGCAGATCTATCAGAGCGATCTGTGGGGCTTCCTGGAAGTGGAAGAGTTCGTCTTTGGCGAGCGCACACAGGTAGTCGTAGACCCGAGCGAAGAGAAGCTCAAGGCGCAATTCGAAGGCGTCGTGCGCAGTTTCGTGCCGATGCATTCGATCGTGCGTATCGACGAGGTCGAGCGCCTGGGCACACCGAAAATCAGCGAAGCCCGCGGCACGGTCGGCAATGTGATGCCGTTTCCGGTGCCGATGCCTGAGAAGTAAGGCTCAACGCACTCTTCGCGAGCAGGCTCGCTCCCACAATGGATCTTCTGCGAACACAATATTTGTGAACACCAGAAATCAACTGTGGGAGCGAGCCTGCTCGCGAAGGGGCCAGACAGATCAATACAGAAATCAGGGAAGCGGCGCGAACGGCGTACGCCCATCGGCGCTCTGCAATTCCATCAGGTATTTGCGGAAAATCTGCCCAAGCACCTGAGTGGCGACTTCCAGTTCCTGGCGGGGCATTTTCTCGGCCACTTCGTCGGCGGTGTCCAGCGCTTCTTCTGCGCCATTGACCGCGGCCATCTTCAGCACGATATACGCCTGAATGTTATTGGCCGGTACGCCTTCGCCATGAAAGAACATGGTGCCGAGTTTGAATTGTGCCTGGGCGTGGCCTTGCAGCGAGGCCTTTTCGAAGTAGCTCAGGGCTTTATTGAGATCCCGTGGCGCGTTTTTACCGTCGTAGTAGAACTCACCCAACTCGTATTGCGCTTGAGCATCCCCTTCATCAGACGCTTTCTGGCAGGCGGCGAGTGCCTGGGCCAGGTCTTGCGGCTCGGTATTGAGGGTGCAGCGACCCATCGCTGGGATTAACAACGAGTTACCGCCTGCTTGTGCGAGCGCGAGCAGGGGCTGAAGGAGCAACAGGCAGCCCAGTGAAAGGGCGCGGCCGGTGCGGTTCATGGGAATCGACTTACCTCTGAGGGGCGCGCGGACCCATCGAGGGGATCCAATAAGCGCGCATTATGAAATAAGCAGGGCCAACCTTACAAAGTCTTTACTCGTTTTTCTGCTGCGCGGGAAATATATCGCCCACTTTGCAGGGGATTATTAGCAGATGAGTAGAAAAAAGGGCAGGAGCGTAAGTAAAAGCTGACGCCGGCAATGGCCGGCGTCAGCGCAACAGCGTTACTTCAGTGCTGCAAATGCGCGCTCGGCGGCATCCAGGGTGAGTTTCAACTCGGCGTCGCCGTGGGCGATCGAGGTGAAGCCGGCTTCGAAAGCGCTCGGCGCCAGGTAGACGCCACCTTCCAGCATCAGGTGGAAGAAGCGGCCGAACAAGGCTGTGTCGCTGGCCATCACGTCATCGAAGGTCACGATGTCGTCGGCGCCACTGAAGTACAGGCCGAACATGCCGCCGGCCTGGGTGGTCACGAATGGAATGCCGGCCGCATCGGCACGCACTTGCAAGCCGTCGAGCAGGCGAGTGGTGTAGTCGGTCAGTTCGTCGTGGAAGCCGGGACGGCTGATCAGGCGCAAGGTGGTCAGGCCCGCCGCCATTGCCAGTGGGTTGCCCGACAGTGTACCGGCCTGGTAGACCGGACCCAGCGGGGCGATGCGCGACATGATTTCGCGCTTGCCGCCGAAGCAGCCCACCGGCATGCCGCCGCCAATGATCTTGCCGAAGGTGGTCAGGTCCGGCGTCACGCCGTAGTGAGCCTGGGCGCCGCCGAGGGCAACACGGAAACCGGTCATCACTTCGTCGAAAATCAGCACCACGCCGTGCTTGTCGCACAGGCTCCGCAGGCCTTCGAGGAAACCTGGGGCCGGCGGCACGCAGTTCATGTTGCCGGCGACCGGCTCGACGATGATGCACGCCACGTCCTGGCCGACTTCGGCGAGCATGGCCTCGACGGCGTCGATGTCGTTGAACGGCAGGGTCAGGGTGTGCTTGGCGAACGCCGCGGGCACACCCGCCGAGCTCGGCACGCCCTGGGTCAGGGCGCCGGAGCCGGCCTTGACCAGCAGGCTGTCGGAGTGGCCGTGGTAGCAGCCTTCGAACTTGATGATGCTGTCGCGACCGGTGAAACCACGGGCCAGGCGAATGGCGCTCATGGTCGCTTCGGTGCCGGAGCTGACCATGCGTACCATTTCCATCGACGGTACGAGCGAGCACACCAGATCAGCCATCTGGGTTTCCATCTCGGTCGGCGCGCCGTAGGACAAGCCGTGTTCAAGCTGCTTGCGCACCGCGTCCAGGACGTCCGGGTGGCTGTGGCCGAGGATCATCGGGCCCCACGAACCGACGTAATCGACATAACGCTTGTCGTCTTCGTCGGTGACGTAGGCGCCTTCAGCGTGCTTGAAGAACAACGGCGTGCCGCCAACGCTCTTGAACGCGCGAACCGGCGAGTTCACACCACCGGGAATGTGTTTCTGGGCATTGGCAAACAGCGTTTCGGAACGAGACATGATCGGGCTCTCAAATCAGATTTTCAGTAATTCGTTAAAGGCGCGGGCACGACGGGTCACTTCAGCCGTGCTCTCGGCGCCGAACAAGCCATGCACCACCGCCAGCAGATCGACGCCGTGGGCCACCAGCGGAGCGGCGTTGTCCAGGGTGATGCCGCCGATCGCGCAGATCGGCAGGTGCAACTGCTGGCGGGCCTGGTCGAGCAGGTCGAGGCTGCAGGTCGGTGCGCCGGGCTTGGTGTTGGAATTGAAGAAGCGGCCAAACGCGACATACGTGGCGCCTTCCTTGGCAGCTTGCTCGGCCAGTTCGAGTTGCGCGTGGCACGTCGAGCCAATGATGGCCTTCGAGCCGAGCAGGGCGCGGGTTGGCGACAGCGGGCCATCGGTCTGGCCCAGATGCACGCCCACGTTCAGGCGTGCCGCCAGCTCGGCGTCGTCGTTGATGATCAACCGGGTCTTGTAGCGTTCGCACAGATCGCGCAGGGTTTCGGCCTCGCGCAGTCGACGGGCTTCATCGCTGCTTTTGTCGCGATACTGCAGCAGGGTGACGCCGCCTTCCAGCGCCGCCTCTACGTACGAAAGAAATTTACCGGCCAGCAACTGGCTGTCGGTAATGGCGTACAGGCCACGTAGTTTCATCAAGCAGGCCTCATGGCGTTACGAACAGAAGTCCAGTGGCAGGCGGCGTGGCACGAATTGGCCTTTGCCCAGCTGCTCCGCATCGCGCAGGGTGCGCCACGTGTAGTTAAGTGCAGTCTGTACGGCGCTGGCGAGGTTTTCACCTTGGGCCAGACGGCCGGCAAGCGCACTGGCCAGGGTGCAGCCCGAGCCGTGGTAGCTGCCAGGCAGGCGTTGACAGGTATAGGTTTCGCGCAAGCCATCGCGGCTGTACAGGCGGTTGTGGATTTCGGTTTCGTCGCCATGGCCGCCGGTGATCAGCAGGTGCTTGACGAATGGCAGGAGTTTTTCAGCGCACTGGTCCGCGGTGCCTTCGGGCAGTTCCGCGAGGATACGGGCCTCGGGAAGGTTGGGGGTGGCGATGATCGAAAGCGGCAGCAGGCGTTCGCGCATGGCATAGCCGACTTCGTCCTTGCCCAGGCGTCCACCGCCACCGGCGCGCAGGACCGGGTCGCAGACTACTGGCAAGTGCGGGTGCGCCGAGAGCAGTTCGACCACGGTGTCGACCATTTCCAGGGAACCGAGCATGCCTAGCTTGACGGCGGCGACTTCGGAATCGTTGAGCACGGCATTGGCCTGGGCCAACACCCACTCACGGTCGAGGACGCGAAAGTCAGTGACATTGACAGTGTCTTGCACGGTCAGGGCGGTAACGGCCGGAGCCGCATGGCAACCCTGGGCGAGCAAGGCTTCGATATCTGCCTGCAAGCCGGCGCCACCACTTGGGTCGTGGCCGGAGAGACAGAGGACAACGGGGCGAGAGCTGTAGATATTCATGGTGCGCGAGCTTACCACCAAACATCTTTTTCCGGGCGTCGGCCAATGAACGTTGATGCGGGAAATGACACCTGCTTTCAAGCCCTTGTCCTTTTCTGTTCGATAGAACCGCTCTAACTCAATAATCTTCGCTGGAACGCCCGTGCTAGAGCTGTTGTAGGAAAAATTTCTGTAGTGCTCATTAGCCATCAACGGCTATGCTAGAGTGGATCCAAACCAATAATGGGTGTCACCGGTTTACGTCTACTCAAAAGGAATGGGGGGCTTCCTGACAAGACCGGACAGGCCACGCTGGGGCATAAATGCGCTATTTGCTGATGTTTGTGTTGTGTTTGCCCCTCTTGGCGAACGCCGTTGAGTTCAATGAACTCACCCAAAGCCTTCCCCTCGGGCGAACCCTGCAAGTGTTTGAAGATGTGGGTGGTCAGGCGACCGTCGCTGATGTCCGTGCGCAGGCGGCGGCCGGCAACTTCAAGGCGCATGATAAAGACACCCTCAATGCCGGTTATTCGCGATCGGTGTTCTGGCTGAAAATCGATTTGCATTATCGCCCGACCCACCCGTCTGCGCACCGGACCTGGCTGCTGGAGTTGGCGTACCCACCGCTCGATCACCTTGACCTGTATCTGCCTGATGCAAGCGGCAATTATGAGTTGGCCAGGCAGACCGGCGATGCCTTGCCGTTCGCCAGTCGCGAAATCCGCCAGAACAACTACCTGTTCACTGTGAATTTTGCCCCTGACCAGGCGCAAACCCTGTACTTGCGCCTGCAAAGCCAGGGGTCGATCCAGGCCCCGGTCACGCTGTGGTCCAGTACGGCGTATCTCGAAGACCAGCCGGTGCGCCTCTATGTGTTGGGGCTGATCTACGGTGTATTGCTGGGGATGCTGGTCTACAACCTGTTCATCTACCTCAGCGTGCGCGACACCAGCTATCTCTACTACATCTTCTACATCGCCTCGTTCGGCTTGTATCAGCTGTCTGTGAACGGCGCCGCCGTGCAGTACTTCTGGCCCGACAATCCCTGGTGGGCCAACGCTTCTACGCCCTTTTTCATTGGTTGCGCCGGGTTATTCGGCAGCCAGTTCGCGCGCAGCTTCCTGCAGACCGCCACCCTCAGCCGCTGGATGGATCGCTTGCTGCTGGCGTTGGTGGCCTTCGGCGCGCTGGTGGTCGGGCTTTCCCTGATGACCAGTTACGCCCTGGCCTTGCGCCTGGCCACGACCCTGGCGCTGACCTTCACGGTGGTAATCTTTGCCGCGGGTATTTTTGCCTGGCTGCGGGGGTTGCGGGTCGCGCGTTATTTCATCATTGCCTGGTCGGCGTTTCTGCTCGGCGGCATCATCAATACCCTGATGGTGCTGGGTTACCTGCCCAACGTCTTCCTGACCATGTACTCCAGCCAGATCGGCTCGGCCATCGAAGTGGCGCTGCTGTCCATGGCCCTCGCCGACCGTATCAATGCCATGCGTGAGCAGCAGGCGCAAACCCTGCTCGACGCGGGGCAAAAGCTTGAGGTGCTCAACCAGCAACTGGCACACAGCAACAAGCTCAAGGACGAATTCCTCGCCACCCTGACCCACGAGTTGCGCACGCCCATGAACGGCGTGATCGGTTCTCTGGAACTGATGCAGACCGTCGAGATGGACCCTGAGCTGGAGCAATATCAGCAAACGGCTGCGGGGTCGGCGCGGGACATGATGCGCATGGTCAACGGCATTCTCACCCTGACAGAGCTGCAGGCCGGCAAGCTCACGGCGACCCCGGCTACCTTCAGTTTGCGCGCGGTGGTGGAGACATTGCGCGCACAGTTCGATGGTAATGCTTCGAGTAAGTCGCTGGACTTCAAGGTCGACGTGGCTCCCGGTGTGCCGGATCGCTTGCACGGCGATAGCGTAAAGTTGGCGCAATGCCTGGAGTGCTTGCTCGATAACGCCATCAAGTTCACCCGGGTGGGTGGCCTGGCGCTGCGGGTCACTGGGAAAACGCTCAGCCCCGAGCGACTGGCATTGTCCTTTGCGGTGATCGACACCGGTATCGGCTTCACCGATCTTGGCGAGGCGACGATGTATCAGCGCTTTTTCCAGTTCGACGGTTCGATGACGCGCGAGTACGGCGGCCTGGGTGTCGGCCTGGCCATCTGCCGGCAACTGGTGGAGCTGCTCGGCGGACGCCTGACACACCGCTCCGAGCCGGGGCGCGGTAGCCGTTTCCAGCTGGACGTCGAGTTTGACGTGCCGGCACCGGAGCGGCCTGCCGTGCCACTTGCGACGCGGGAAGGGTCACAAATGCGCCTGCCACAGGATTGCAGCGTATTGCTGGTGGATGACAACAACGTCAGTCAGTTGGTGATGCGCGGTATGTTGCTTAAACTCGGATTCCGCGTGCGAACGGCTGACAGCGGCCTCGCCGCACTCGATTTGCTGCAGCGCGAAAGCTTCGATGCGGTGCTGGTCGATTGTCAGTTGCAGTCTCTGGACGGTGTTTCCCTGTGCTGCCAGGTCCGGGCGTTGCCTGGTTGCTCGCAACTGCCGGTGTTCATGATCGCCCTGGGTACCGACCGGGAGCGCTGCCCGACCGGCGCGCAGATCGACCATTTGAGCAAGCCGGTGAAGTTCGAGGACTTGCAGGCCGCGCTTCATCGACGAGTGCTCTGTGCAGAGCAGGGCGAAAGCGCCGACAGTTAGGCAGATATGACACTTTGTTCGGCCAATGGGCGGTGCTTAACTGAAATCCCTTGGCTGACCAAAGGAGCCCCGTCATGAACCTGCATCAGTTCGCCGAAACCCACGACGTCACCAACCAGCCGCCTTCGCTGGATGGCGTCAACCTGTATCGCATCGACTTGCCCCTGCAGGAGTGGTTGCGGCGTTTCGGGGCCGGTTGGGCCGAGTCGCGGATCGATGCATACGGCGCTCTCGCTGGCGGACCGCTGATGGCGGCGGGATTTCTGGCCAATCAGAACAAACCTGTGTTCAGCAGCCATGATCGCTACGGTCATCGCATCGATCTGGTGGAATTTCATCCGGCCTATCACGAGTTGATGCGCACAGCGGTCGAGCATGGCCTGACCTCGTTGCCCTGGGCTCATCCGCAGGACGGTGCCCATGTCGCCCGCGCCTCCATGACGTACTTGCACAGTCAGGCCGAGGCCGGCAGCGGCTGCCCGCTGACCATGACATTCGCCAGTGTTCCGGCGATGCGCCTGCAACCGGACCTGGCAGAGCAATGGCTGCCAAAGATCCTCGCCACGAAATACGATCCGCGCAACGTCGGCATGGCCCACAAGGCCGGGGTTACCATCGGTATGGCCATGACCGAGAAGCAGGGCGGTACCGACGTCCGGGCCAACACCACCAAGGCGTATCCTGTGGGCGCCAGCGGTCCTGGCCAGGCTTACGAGCTGGTGGGGCACAAGTGGTTCTGTTCGGCGCCCATGTGCGATGCCTTCCTGACGCTGGCGCAAACGGACAAGGGCCTGACCTGTTTCCTGCTGCCGCGGCATCGTCCGGACGACACGCGCAATCAGTTCTACATCCAGCGCCTGAAAAACAAACTCGGCAACTGCTCCAATGCGTCCAGTGAAGTGGAGTTTCGCGGTGCCCTGGCGTGGATGGTCGGAGAAGAGGGGCGCGGGGTGCCGACGATCATCGAGATGGTCGCCATGACCCGCTTCGATTGCATGGTCGGCTCAAGCTCGTTGATGCGCCAGGCACTGACCCAGGCCAGCCATCACTGCGCCCACCGCCAGGTGGGCGGCAAGTTGCTCAGCGAACAGCCCTTGATGCAGAACGTGCTGGCGGACCTGGCACTGGAAAGCGAAGCCGCCCTGGCCTTGAGCCTGCGCATGGGCCGGGCGCTGGATCATCTGGATGACGCACAGGAAGCGAAGTTTGCCCGGCTGGTGACGGCCGTGGGCAAGTACTGGATCTGCAAGCGCGCGCCGGCCATGATCAACGAAGCCGCCGAATGCATGGGTGGGGCGGGATACGTCGAAGACAGCATCCTGCCACGCCTGTACCGCGAGGCTCCGGTGAACTCGACTTGGGAAGGTTCCGGCAACGTGCAATGCCTCGATGTGCTGCGAGCCCTGTCCAAGGAGCCGGGTGTGCTCGATGCTCTGTTCAGCGAGTTGGGCGATGGTCATGGCGACAAGCGTCTGGCCGCGCACATCAGCCAGCTGCACAGCGCTTTCAAGGACACCGGCGACATTCAATACCGCGCCCGGCAATTGACCGAAGACATTGCGCTCGGGTTGCAGGCCAAGCTGTTGCTGGAGGCGGGGAATGCGGCGGTGAGTGACGGGTTTATCGCCAGTCGTTTGAATGGCGGCGGCCGGGTTTACGGTGGGCTGCCGCGCGGGGTGGATGTGCAAGCCATTGTCGCCCGGTCCACCCCGCAGGGATTCTGAACACAATCGGATGAGCGCCACTCAACCCTGTGGGGGCGGGCTTGCTCGCGAAAGCGGTTTTCAGTCGGCATCAATGTTGAATGATCTACTGCTTTGGCGAGCAAGCCCGCGCCCACATTGATCGGTGGTGAACATTCTATTTGTGCAGTGGCCACTGTTCCCGTGAAGCGACGTTACAGGCAAGATGAAGGCCTGCAAGTCAGAACACAGGATGCTGATCGTGACCGAAGCTTTTATTGTCGTTCAAACCGCCGAGCAAGCTGTAGACCGGCTTGCGCTCTTGCACAATCGTGCAACCACCGCGCTGAGCCAGGCGCTCAAGCGTTATCTCAAGGATCGTGTCGAGCCGGACGCCGAACAACGGGCGATGTTTCGTTATCCCGAACTGCGCCTGACTTATCTCTGCCAGGGCGAAGTCCCGCAGACCACGCGCGCCTACGCCAAGGTCCAGTTGCCGGGCACCTACAGCGTCACCGTCACCCATCCCTCCGCCTTCCGTAAATACCTGCTGGAGCAACTCGTGCCGTTGATGCACGACTTCACCGTGACTGTAGAAGTCGGTGTCAGCCAGCAGAACATTCCTTATCCGTACGTGGTCGAGCAGGGTGATGAGTTGGCCGGTTCCGGTGTCACCGCCGCCGTGCTGGCGCGGGTATTCCCCAGTACCGACCTGTCGGCGGCGACCGACGGAATTGCCGATGGTTTGTACGATTGGGAAAACACCGATCCGCTGCCACTGGCATTGTTCGATGCCGCCCGGGTGGATTTTTCCCTGCGCCGCCTGGTGCATTACACCGGCAGCGACTGGCGGCATGTGCAGCCATGGATCCTGCTGACCAACTATCACCGCTACGTCGACCAGTTCATCGTCCATGGCCTGGAGCAACTGCGCAAAGACCCGCGCTTCGTGCGCATGGTGCTGCCGGGCAACGTGATCATCGAAAAGAGCATGGATCACGGCGAAGCCTCGGCGATCGCCGCGGGCGTGGTCTGGCATCGCTACCAGATGCCGGCCTACCACCTGATCGCCACCGACGGTCACGGCGTGACCCTGGTCAATATCGGCGTCGGGCCGTCCAACGCCAAGAACATCACTGACCATCTGGCGGTACTGCGTCCGCATTGCTGGCTGATGATCGGCCACTGCGGTGGCCTGCGCCAATCGCAGACCATTGGCGACTACGTGCTGGCCCACGCGTATATGCGCCGTGATGGAATTCTCGACCGGGTCGTGCCACCGAATATTCCGATTCCAGCCCTGGCCGAAGTGCAGCTCGCACTGCAACAGGCGGCGGCCAACATCACCGGCGAGAAGGGTGACGAACTGAAAAAACGCCTGCGTACCGGCACCGTACTGACTTACGACGATCGCAACTGGGAGTTGCGCTGGGCCCAGGAGCGGCCGCTGATCAACCTGTCCCGCGCGGTGGCGGTGGACATGGAAAGCGGCACGATCGCGGCCCAGGGTTATCGCTTGCGGGTACCTTACGGCACATTGCTCTGTGTGTCGGACAAACCCCTGCACAGCGAGATCAAGTTGCCAGGGTCAGCCAACGCCTTCTATGAGCGCGCGGTCAGCCAGCACTTGAAAATCGGCATCGAAGCCGTGGATCTGCTGCGCACCGAGCTCAATTCGTTGCACTCGCGCAAGCTGCGCAGCTTCGACGAGCCACCGTTCCGCTGATTTGCCGATGGTTATTTAACGGTCGGGCTACTAGCATTGGCAGCCCTGACCGTTAGATGTTTGTACGCCATGTCCCGTCCGCCACGTCCTGTTTCCCGCCGCCCTGGCGCAAAACCATCCCCCGCAGCCCCGCGCCGTGTCGCCAAGGCGCCACCGGCCGAGCCCAGGTTGATCCTGTTCAACAAACCTTTTGATGTGCTGACGCAATTCAGCGACGCAGAAGGGCGCTCGACCCTCAAGGACTACATCGATGTTCCGGGGATCTACCCCGCAGGACGGCTGGACCGCGACAGCGAAGGCCTGCTGCTGCTGACCAATGACGGCCAGTTGCAGGCGCGCATCGCCGACCCGAAACACAAACTGGCCAAGACCTACTGGGTGCAGGTCGAAGGCGAGCCGAGCGCCGAGCAGTTGCAGCGCTTGCGTGACGGTGTCGAATTGAACGATGGCATGACCCTGCCTGCCGAGGCGCGGCAACTGGATGAGCCGCAGTTGTGGCCGCGCAACCCGCCGGTACGCTTTCGTAAAAGCGTGCCGACCCATTGGCTGGAGCTGGTGATTCGCGAAGGCCGCAACCGGCAGGTGCGCCGCATGACCGCGGCGGTTGGGTTGCCGACGTTGCGGCTGGTGCGGGTCAGGATCGGTGACTGGTCGATCGAGGGGCTCGATCAGGGCCAGTGGAAAGAGGTGCCGGCGCGTTTATAAAGTGCCGGTTTCGATCAGGCCGATCACCACGCTCTTGATGACGAATGCCGCCACGCCAAGCCCCAGCACGAAAAACAGGATAAACGAGCCGAACCGCCCGGCCTTGGACTTTTTCGCCAGATCCCAGACGATGAAACCCATGAAAATGATAAGGATGCTGACCAGGCCGGTCATCATCCACTCTTCAAAAACTGCAGGATCCATTGAACATCTCCGGCGCGGGCGAGGCTGAAAGGGCGCGCGGAGTATACGCCAATGGACATTGGCTGGGCGTTGACCTGCGGCAGCGTGTCGCAGCTATTCGTCGCCTGTGCTGGCCCCTTCGCTGGCAAGCCAGCTCCTACAATGAATCTCCAGCGTATATGAACCCCTGTAGGAGCTGGCTCGCCAGCGAAGGCGATTTTAACTGCGCAGATGAGTCAAAGGCAGTTCAGTGCTGTTCAACACCTGGTTCAACACAAAACTCGAACGCACACTGGTCACCCCTTCAATCCGCGTCAGATGCCCCAACAGCAATTTCTGATAATGGTCCATGTCCGGCACCACCACCTTGAGCTGATAATCGGCATCCATCCCGGTCACCAGGCTGCATTCCAGTACCTGCGGCAAGGTGCGGATGGCGGCTTCGAAGTTTTCGAAGCGCTCCGGCGTGTGTCGGTCCATGCCGATCAGTACGTACGCCGTCAGGCTCAGGCCGAGCATCTTGCGGTCGAGCAGGGCGACCTGGCGGGTAATGTAGCCATCGTCTTCCAGCTGCTTGACCCGCCGCGAGCAGGGTGAAGGCGACAGGCCGATGCGTTCGGCCAGCTCCTGATTGGAGATGCGCGCATCGCGCTGCAATTCAGCCAGAATGCTCAGGTCGTATCGGTCAAGTTTGCTCATCAAACGGTCCCTTGTCATAACTATTGCGACAGATTATCTATCCAGGGTTAAAAATTGCGCAAGTGATGTTTATTTCAGCAATCTTCGCAATCCTCTGCCGCCGCCCCAGGCCTATTCTTATCACCAGAATCACTGCTCGGACAAACAGTCCACAGCGGCCCGCCGAATCAGGCCCGCCGCGGTCGCCACCCCCACAGGGGATGTGCTGGCCCCCGAGCTGCACACTGTCCAGAAGACGGCGTGAGGTGAGCCGACGTCAAAAGCGTCGAGCACGGACGAAGTTCTCAAGGGGAGGCCGACGGGTCTCCCCTTTTTCTTGCCCGCGATTTTCCTCCCGCCCTCATTAAATAAGTCGCGCGACTGATAACCTGTTGCAGAACCGGCCTGGGCAATTCCAGTCTTATGTACAGGCCCTGACCCGCATTGAGGAAAAGCATGAGATCGCGCATCTGGCGTTTAGCCGGTGTTGGTGTGTTATGTGTCAGTGTCAGCGCGCATTCGCTGGCCGACCAGCCGCAAAACCACGGCCCCGAGGGTGGACAACACGGGGACGGCGGCCATCAGGGCAGCAATCAGGGCCATGGCGGCAACAACCCGCCGCGCCCGCAAAATGGCCAGCAGCAGGACAATGGCCAGAATCAGAATCCGCACAACAATGGCCACGGGCAAAGCCGTCCAGCGCCGGATTACAACAGCCGGGTGCGTTCGCCGCCGCCACCGCCGCAACTGCCGGCCAACGACCTGCCCATCCAGCCTCGACCGGACACGGTACAACAGACTCAGCCGCCACGTCGTGGTTACTATCAGGACGAGCCGCGGCGCAACGATCCCAACCAGCACTGGAATGGCTACACAGGCGCGCCGTCCAATGGCAATAACCATTGGCAGGGTCGCCCCAGTGGTCACGGCAATGGCTGGGGCCCCGGCCCGCAGTATCGTCCAGGTCATGTGATCGACCGCTTTCCCGACCGAGACTACCGGGTGCCCTACGGTGGCCGGGACTATTACTACTCCGGCGGCTACTGGTATCGCCCGCAAGGCCCGCGTTATGTAGTAGTGCAGCCACCGCGCGGGATTCGCATCCAGTACCTGCCCGATTACGCCCGTGAAGTCTGGATCGGTGGTTCGTTGTTGTTCCTGGCGGCTGGTGCCTATTACGCCTATCAGGAAAGCACTCAGGATTACGTGGTGGTCGAGCCGCCCGGCCAACCGCTGGCGAGCGGCAATGGCTACGACGTGGAGGCTTATCCGGCCAACGGTCAGTCACCGGAGCAGGTCAACCAGGATGGCTACGATTGCTACCGCTGGGCGGTCGAGCAGAGTGGTTTTGATCCGCGGGTCGATACTTACCAGCCGGACCCGACGGTGGTGCAGACCTACCGTCAGGCCCAGGGTGGTTGCCTGAGCAGTCGCGGTTATCAGGTGACGTTCTGAGCCTTGGCGGCCTGGACGACTTCCTGCGGATCGGCGTGCACCAACACTTCAGCCCGCGGGTAGGCGGCATGAATCGCATCGGCAGCCTGGTCGCTGATGCCGTGGGCGACTGACAGGGTCAGTTCCCCCGGCAATTCCAGGTGCAACTGCACAAACCACTGGTTGCCGGAAATCCGCGTACGCAAGTCATGGGCGCCCAACACCCCCGGTACACTGCAGGCCAGTTCCAGCATGTGCTGGCTGACATCCGGCGGCAATTCTTCATCCATCAACACCGCAAAGCTTGCCCGGGCGATGGTGATTGCGCTCCAGAGGATGTACGCAGCAATCCCCAGGCCGAACCAGGGGTCGACCTGATGCCAGCCAAACCCGGCGAGCACCAGCGCCACCAGGATGCTGCCATTGAGCAGCAGGTCTGAACGGTAATGCAGGGAGTCTGCGTGCACGGCGTTAGAGCCGGTGGCCTTGACCACCCGATGCTGCACCATCAGCAGCGCCAGGGTCAGGCCCAGCGAGAACACGATCACGCCGATGCTGATCCACGGCGCGCCCACCGGTTCCGGATGCTTGAGCCGGTCCACTGCCTGTAGCGCAATCAACACCGCACTGCCGCCAATGAATAGCGCCTGGGCCATGCCCGCCAGTGACTCGGCCTTGCCATGTCCGTAGCGATGATCGTCGTCGGCCGGGCGCAAGGCGTAGTGCACCGCCAGCAGGTTGAGCAGCGAGGTCACGCCGTCGAGTGTCGAGTCGGTCAGCCCGGCGAGCATGCTCACCGAACCGCTCAACCACCAGGCGATGGCTTTGGCGACGATCAGCGTGCAGGCCACCGCTACCGAGGCACGGGTCGCCAGCCGCAGCAGGCGGGCGTGTTCGACGCTTGAGATCATGGGTGCGGATGTTCCTTGTCGTGCCCCGATTAAGCGGCGGGTTGCAGGCCGAACATGGCCAGTTGCTGGGCGCTGCCCTTGTGCTGGATCAGGCGTGGATCATCCAGCGGCAAGCTGCGGCCCAGTTCACGCTGCAGAATAGACTGTAACTTGAGGTTATCGACCTGGCCGTCGACGCCAATGGCGTCCTTGAGTTTTTCCGGATCGACCTGGGCGGTCTTGCCCGGTTCGAAGTAGATCGCACCCGTGGCGAAGTCCACGGCAAACGCGATCAGGCCGGGGATGATGTAGAACAGCAGGCCCACGGCATCGAGCACGGCAATGGCCGGGTCGATCTTGCCATCGATCTGGCCGCGGCGATCGGGATAGAAGATCGAACCGCAGGCAGTCACTTGGGTCAGCAGGGTCGCGACCAGAACACCGCCGATCAGGCGAAAGGGAACACGCATATGAAATCTCCTGGGTAATCTCAAAACGAAGCGTCGTCGATATGAATTAGGACCGCAACGAACACTGGGCAGTTCGCCGTTATACTCGCGCCTCTGTTTGGGAGCCAGCATGATTTCTTTGCCGATTGATGAAGTTTTACCCGCCCTGCGTGAAGCCCTGGCGAGACGCCACGAAGCCGTGCTTGAAGCACCGCCCGGCGCCGGTAAGACCACCCGGGTGCCCCTGGCCTTGCTCAACGAACCGTGGCTGGCCGGGCAGACCATCCTGATGCTCGAGCCGCGCCGGCTGGCTGCGCGGGCGGCGGCGGAGCGCCTGGCCAGTGAGCTTGGCGAGAAGGTCGGGGAAACCGTGGGCTATCGGATTCGCCTGGACAGCAAGGTGGGGCCCAACACCCGTATCGAGGTGGTCACCGAAGGCATTCTCACCCGGCGTTTGCAGGACGATCCGGCGCTGGAGGGCGTGGGCCTGTTGATCTTCGATGAGTTCCACGAGCGCAGCCTCGACGCCGATCTTGCGCTGGCCCTGAGCCTCAATGGCCGCGAGCTGTTCCGTGACGATCAGCCGCTGAAGATCCTCCTGATGTCGGCCACCCTGGAAGGCGAACGGCTGGCGGGGTTGCTGGACGACGCGCCGATCCTGCGCAGCGAAGGCCGTATGTACCCGGTGGCGATGCGCTGGGGCCGGCCGTTCCAGGTCGGTGAATTTATCGAGCCACGGCTGGTGCAGACCATCCTCGAAGCCTTGAACGACGAAGCCGGCAGCGTGCTGGTGTTCCTGCCTGGGCAAGCCGAGATTCGTCGCGTGCATCAACAATTGGCGGATGCGCTGGGCGATAACCCTCAGGTCCTGCTCTGCCCGTTGCACGGTGAGCTGGACCTCGCCGCGCAACGGGCGGCGATCGATCCGGCGCCGCCGGGCCAGCGCAAAGTGGTGCTGGCCACCAACATCGCCGAGACCAGCCTGACCATCGACGGCGTGCGCGTGGTGATCGATGCCGGGTTGGCGCGGGTGCCGCGTTTCGATCCCGGCAGCGGCATGACCCGCCTCGACACCCAGCGAATTTCCAAGGCCAGCGCCACCCAGCGTGCGGGCCGGGCAGGGCGACTGGAGCCGGGTGTGTGCTATCGCTTGTGGTCGCAGGATCAGCACGAACAATTGGCGGCTTATGGCAGCGCGGAAATTCTTTCGGCGGATCTGGCCGGTTTGGCGCTGCAGCTTGGTCGTTGGGGTGTGACACCGGGTCAGCTGGTTTGGCTTGATGTACCACCGGCAGCGGCTTATGCACAGGCTCAGGACTTGCTGGTGCGCCTTGGTGCATTGGATGGCGAAGCGCTGACCCGTCACGGCCAGGCCATGGCCGAACTGCCGGCGCATCCGCGTATCGCGCATCTGTTGTTGCGAGGACAGGCGCTCGGCCTGGCCGACATGGCGTGCGATGTTGCGGCGTTGCTTGGCGAGCGCGACATCTTGCGTGGCGCGGGTGCCGACTTGCACAGCCGCTTGGCGCTGCTGTCCGGGGAAGAGCGCGCCGCTCGTGGTGCCCAAGGCGGCGTGCAACGCGCCCGTCAACTGGCGCGGCAATATCGCGGCTATTTGCGCGGCAAGGCGTCGGAGCCGGTCAGCGACGTCGATCATCCGCGCTGGCTCGGCGCGCTTCTGGCGTTGGCCTATCCCGACCGCGTCGCCCAACAACGCCGTGCCGGCGGCGCCGAGTATCGCCTGGCCAACGGTCGTGCTGCGCTGTTTGCCGAAGCCGACAGCCTGATGAAGCAGCCTTGGCTGGTCATCGCCGATCTCGGCAGCCGTCAGGGTCAGCGTGAAGAGCGGATTTACCTGGCGGCGGATTTCGACCCGGCGCTGTTCGAATCGGTACTGGCCGAGCAGGTGCGATGCGTCGATCAACTGGATTGGGATGAGCGCGAAGGTGTGCTGCGGGCCGAGCGCCAGCGCAAGGTCGGCGAGCTCATTCTCAGCCGCGAGCCGCTGACCGGCCTTGATGAAAGTGCCCGCAGCCAGGCATTGGTCAATCTGGTGCGCCGCAAAGGCCTGGAGCTGTTGCCGTGGACCCCGGAGTTGCGCCAGTGGCAGGCGCGGGTGGCGTTGTTGCGCCAGCTGGACCTGGGCAGCAAGGGTGAAAGCGATTGGCCGGATGTCAGCGACGCTGCGCTGCTTAATAACCTTGAGCACTGGCTGATGCCGTACCTGGGCAAAGTCTCTCGGCTCAGTCATTTCGCCAACCTCGACCTCTCGAGCATCGTTCACAACCTGTTGCCATGGCCACTGCCGCAACGCCTGGACGAATTGGCTCCGCACCACTTGAGCGTGCCGTCGGGTTCATCTATTCGCCTGGACTACAGTGAACAGCCGCCGATCCTGGCGGTGCGCCTGCAGGAACTGTTCGGCCTGGCTGAAACCCCGCGCATCGCCGGTGGCCGGCAGGTGGTCAAGCTGCATTTGCTGTCCCCGGCGCGGCGGCCGGTGCAGGTGACCCAGGACCTGGCGAACTTCTGGCGCAGCACCTACGCCGAGGTGAAGAAAGACTTGAAGGGGCGCTACCCGAAACATTACTGGCCGGACGACCCGCTGGTGGCCGAAGCCACGGCACGGATCAAGCCGCGCAAGCCATGACTCGCCAGGCTAGGGCGCGGCGGGCAGCAGAAAGCGTGCTATTACCGGCAGGTGATCGGAGATGCGCAGGGTATCGTCCTGCCGGACCACCGCCTCGACCCGTTTGATCCGCGGGCTGTAGAACAGGTAGTCGACGGTCCGGTCCGGGCCGTTCAAAGCGGCATCGTTCGGGTAATGGGTCAGCCAGCGCGCGCGGTCGATCCCGCCGGATTCGTTGTTGGTGGGGATCATCGGGTACTTGTCCCACAACAGATGCAGGACGCTGTCGGCGGAGTAGGGCGTGCGCTGCTCGCCGGGCAGGCGTTGGTATTGGCCCAGCGGCAGCAGGTTGAAGTCGCCACCGATCAGCCAGGGCGTGCCGCGGCTTTCGAACTTGTCGAGGACCTTGGCCACGGCCGCGACCTGCGCCTGCAGCGTCTCGTCGGGTTGGCTCGCACGATCCAGATGGGTGTTGAGGACCGCGAGCTGGGCGCCGTCGCTCAAGGGCAGGTACGTCACCAGCAAGGCGTTTTTCGGTTGGAACTGGCGACTGATCGGGTTGGCCGATGTGATCGGCAATTGCAGACGCTCGGCGTGTTCGATCTGATAGCGGCTCAGGGTCGCCAGTTGCCGGCCGACGCTGCCGAAAATGTGCGGGTTCGGCACGAAGTCAGCCTTCCAGTCGAAGGCATGGGCACTGCACGGATACAGGTCGGCGAGCCGCTCCTTCAGCAGCTTGAGCTGGTTCTGGTAGTCGCTGGCCTTGGCGCCGTCATCGAGCTCCTGCAGCAGCACGACGTCCGGTTGCTCGTCGCGGATCACCCGCGCCACTTCATCGAGGCTGAAGGCCATGTCTTCCGGCGTGGGGGAGTCGTCGGCGCCGGCGGCCAGGTCATTCCAGAACACATAGCGCTTGCCCGCCAGGTACTGGACGTTCCAGGTCATGACCTTCAGTGCCTGGCCCGGTGCCAGGGTGGGCGCCTGGGTGCAGCTGACTGGCGCTGTTTCCCTGGCCTCGGGTCGCCAGGTCAGGCTGTAGACCGCCACGCCGGCCAAGCCGATGACGATCAACAAACCCAGCAAGGTGTAGCGCAGCAGTCGGGTCATGGCTCGGCTTATCGCGTTACGGAAGTTGACCCCGAGCATACCCGACTGACGAGCGGTCGCCCACGGTCAACGTGGACCATCGATTTTTTCCGGCACTTCGCTGATCAACATGAACAGGCGGAACAGCACCACGCTGGTGAACAGCTGCAGGAAGCTGTGGGCGCTGTCGATCAGCAGCGAGATCACTGGGTTCTGCGGCTCGGGGTACGCCGCCAATGTGGCGCCCTTGAGCAGCCACAAAGGGGCCATCACACACAGGATGCACACCAGGATGCGCATGAAATGACCGCGGGTCAGGCGCAGGCTTTCCTTCATGGCTGCAAGCGGCGCCAGGCCGCGCAGCACCAGCAGGTACTCGCCGAAGGCCAGGGTCACCATCAGCCAGATGCCCGGCAGGAAGTACAGCGACAGGCCAAGCAGGATCAGCAGGGTGTTCAGGGCGGTCAACAAGGCGAAACGCGGCCACAGATAGGCAGACCTCGACAGTAGCTCGCGATTGCTTGGCGATTCGCCACGGCTGCGGGCGTCGAGGAACAGGATCAGCGCGGCGGTGTACAGCGGATAGACCAGCAAGCCGACGATCACACTGATGCCGGGGAAACTGTCCGGCTCGGTGGAGTGGTCGACCACTTGTTGCAAAAGGGCCTCGATGATCACCAGCGGCAGGCACAACTGCACGATCTGGCCCAGATTGCGTTTGAAGAAGTACAAGGAGTCGCGCAGTACATCGAACGGATTCATCAGTTGGTATCGCAGGTTGAAAGCAGTGGCACACTTTAACCGATGATGTGCCGGAGGGCGCAAACGTAAACGTTGGGTAAAGCTCATTGAAACAACTTGTTTCAGCCTCCATTAAGGTCGGGCACCTTATCCTTTGTGGATACAGGCACGATTTTCCCGGCAATCTACGAGGTCGCCATGAACAGCGAAGAACAAACCCTGATCGATGGACTGTTTTCCCGGCTGCAACAGGCCGAAACGGACTCAGCCCCGCGCGACGCCCAGGCCGAGGCGCGGATCAAGGAGCACCTGACACGCCAACCGGCGGCAGGTTATTTCATGACCCAGGCCATTCTGGTGCAAGAGGCAGCGATCAAGAGCCTCGACGGACAGAACAAACAACTGACTGCGCAAATCCAGCAATTGCAGGCCGAGCTGCAACAGGCAAAGGCGCAAACGTCCGCGCCGGCAGCGAGCAGCGGTGGCTTCCTGTCGAGCATCTTTGGTGGCAATAGCCGTGATCCGCAGCCTGCGCCTGCGCAACCGGCGTCTTCGAGTGGTGGCGGCTGGCGTGAGCCGGCGCGTCCGTCATTCAACGCGCAACCACCGCAGCAGAACTTCGGTGCACCTCCACAGCAGGGCTATGCACCCCAGCAACAGGCCCCGGCGGCGGGCAGCGGCTTCCTCGGCGGAGCGCTGAAAACAGCGGCCGGCGTGGCCGGTGGCGTGATGCTGGCACAAGGCATCAGCAGTCTGTTCCACCACAATCAGCCGGCGCAGGAAATCGTCGAGGTCATCAAGGAAGAACCGGCCCAGGTCAACGACCAGGGTAACAATGGCTGGGGCGATGATCAGCGCATGGCCGGCAATGATGGCTATGCCAACGATCAAGGCGGTTTTGCCGACGCCGACTACAGCGATGACAGCTCATCGTTCTTCGGCGGTGACGACGACTCCTTCGTCTGATACGCCATTCGTCCGGGGCGCTGCGGCGCTCCGGGCCGATTATTCGCGAAACCCACCTTTTGGCTGGCATACTGGGCGACTTTTCGGGCCTGGTGCCTGATCCTGCCTGCGCGCTAATGAGGTGTCCGGTGAAAAAAATCGCAGTGTTCGCCGATGTCCAGAACCTCTACTACACCGTGCGCCAGGCTTATGGTTGCCACTTCAACTATGCCGCGTTGTGGGCCGACATCAGCAAGCAAGGCGAGATCGTCGAGGCCTACGCCTACGCGATCGATCGTGGCGACAGTAAACAGCAGCAGTTCCAGCAGATCCTGCGCAACCTCGGCTTCACCGTGAAGCTCAAGCCCTATATCCAGCGCAGCGATGGCTCGGCCAAGGGCGACTGGGATGTGGGCATCACCCTCGACATCATGGACGCCGCCGACCATGTCGATGAAGTGGTACTGGCCTCCGGCGACGGTGATTTCGACATGCTGCTGGAGCGCATCATCAGCAAGCATGGCGTGCAAGCGGTGGCCTATGGGGTGCCGGGCCTGACGGCCAACTCGCTGATCCGCGCCGCCAGCCGCTATGTGCCGATCGAAGGCGCGTTGCTGCTCAAGAATTGATTTTTACGGAGTTGAAACAGGTTTGGAACGCATAGCAGTCATCGACTTTGAAACCACCGGGATCTCTCCGAGCAGCAGCTGCCGAGCCACGGAAATTGCCGTAGTGATCCTTGAGCAAGGACGCATCGTCGAGCGTTACCAGAGCCTGATGAACGCCGGCGTGCGCGTCCCGGGTTTTATCGAACAACTGACCGGTATCAGCAACGCCATGCTGCGCACCGCGCCTTCGGCCGAGCAGGTAATGAACGAGGTCAACGAGTTCGTCGGCACCACGCCTCTGCTGGCGCACAACGCGGCGTTTGACCAGAAGTTCTGGGATTTCGAGCTTGGGCGAATCAAGCGTACGCGCTTGCAGAACTTTGCCTGCTCGCTGCTACTGGCGCGTCGCCTCATGCCCGCGGCACCGAACCACAAGCTCGGCACCCTGACCGCCTTCGCCAACCTGCCCCACACCGGCAAGGCTCACCGGGCCATGGCCGATGCCGAGATGGCGGCCAACCTGATGACGCACCTGGCCGGGGAGTTACGGCAGAAACACGGATTGCGCGAGTTGTCCCATGACTTGCTGTGCACGTTGCAGAAGGTCCCGGCAGCGAAGGTGGGCGAACACCTCAAGCGCTATCGCGGATTCTGAAAGCAGCACGAATCCCCTGTGGGAGCGGGCTTGCGCGCGAAAGCGGTATGTCATTCAACATTGATGTTGACTGGACTGGCGCTTTCGCGCGCAAGCCCGCTCCCACATTTGGATCTTTTGTAACCTCGGATTTACCTGCCATTCCCTTCGATATGCCCCAACGGCACGCGCTTCTCTATCGCGCTCGACAGCACAATCGACGTCTTGCTGAAGCCAAACGTGGCAATCCGGTTGATCAGCTCTTCCAGCTCCGGCATCGAACCCACCGCCGCCTGCATGATCACGCATGGGTCACCGGTCACTCGGTGGCATTCGGTCAGCTGCGGGATCTTGATCAGGTCGTCGTAGGCTTTCTGATTGCCATGCTGGTTCAGGCGCAATTCGATCACGCACTGGATCGGCAGGCCGAGCTTGGCCATGTCGACTTTCGCCTGGTAACCGGTGATCACCCCGCTGGATTCGAGTTTGGCCACGCGTTCGGCCACGGCCGGGGCAGAGAGGTTGACCTTGCGCGCCAGGTCCGCGTAGGACGCGCGACCGTTTTCCAGCAGGGCGCTGAGCAGCATGCGGTCGTATTTGTCCATGGTCGAACTCCTCAAAATCACGTACTTTCGAAAACATGGTTTATAGCGCTGAACTCCGTGTTTTGAAAAGTGTACCGATGCTTTAAACAGGTTTTGTAACTTATTTTCCTGCACCAGCCTTTCTAAAATAGCCGTTCACTTGTCTTGCCTGTGAGCTGCCCGCCATGCCTGGTCTACGTCGTTTTCCCTTGCCGTTAATCGCTGCCTTTTTCGCGTTGTACGTGATTTGGGGCTCGACCTACCTGGTGATCCGCATCGGCGTGGAGTACTGGCCACCATTGCTGCTGGCGGGAATTCGCTTCGTGATCGCCGGGACTTTGATGTATGCCTTCCTGCGCTGGCGCGGGGCGCCGGCACCGACCTGGGCGCAATGGAAAGCCGCCGGCATCATCGGGGTGTTGCTGCTGGCTTGCGGTAATGGCGGGGTCAGCCTGGCCGAACACACGGGGGTGGCCTCCGGTGTCGCGGCACTGGCCGTGGCGACGGTGCCGCTGTTCACCCTGCTCTGTGGATATTTCTGGGGCGCGCGTAATACCCGTCTCGAATGGGCCGGGATTGCGCTCGGCATGATCGGCATTGCCATGCTCAACCTCGGCTCCAACCTGCAATCGAGTCCGCTGGGTGCGGCATTGCTGATCTTTGCCGCGGCGACATGGGCGTTCGGCTCGGTGTGGAGCAAACATTTGCCGTTGCCTCAAGGCGCCATGGCCAGTGCCGTGGAAATGCTGGTGGGCGGCGTGGTGTTGCTGATCGGTAGCGCAGTGAGCGGTGAACACCTGGAGAAGGTCCCGCCCATCGAGGGCTGGGCGGCGCTGGCGTACTTGACCGTGTTCGGTTCGATCATTGCCTTCAACGCCTACATGTACCTGCTTAAGCATGTGCGTCCGGCTGCCGCCACCAGTTATGCCTACGTCAACCCGGCGGTGGCCGTGTTGCTGGGGATCGTGTTTGTCGGAGAAACCATTGGCATCGAGGAGGCACTGGCCATGTTGGTGATCATCAGTGCCGTGGTGCTGATCGGCCTGCCGCAGTGGCGCCGTACACCGCAACGGCCAGTGGTAAAGGCTGTGCCAACAGAATCCCGTGTGAATTAGGGTAAACTGCGCGGCATTGCATCTCCTTTTGCACACTTGTTTTGAACAACCCGCGCTGAATTTTCCTACGGTATTCCCATGACTTTCGCCACCCTTGGCCTGATCGAACCCTTGCTGCGCTCCCTCGAGACGCTCGGCTACCAGACTCCGACGCCGGTTCAGGCGCAAGCCATTCCGGCAGTGCTGGCCGGTCGCGACCTGATGGCCGCTGCCCAGACCGGCACCGGTAAGACCGCCGGTTTCGCCCTGCCGCTCCTGCAGTTGCTGGCCATGGAAGGGCCGAAAGTCGCCGCCAACTCGGTGCGTGCGCTGATTCTGGTCCCGACCCGGGAGCTGGCCGAGCAGGTTCACGAAGCGGTGCGCCAATATGCCGAAAACCTGCCACTGCGCACCTACGCGGTGTACGGTGGCGTCAGCATCAACCCGCAAATGATGAAGCTGCGCAGCGGCGTCGACCTATTGGTGGCGACCCCGGGCCGCTTGCTCGACCTGTTCCGCCAGAACGCCCTGAAGTTCAATCAACTGCAAACCCTGGTACTGGACGAAGCCGATCGCATGCTCGACCTGGGTTTCTCCGAGGAACTGGCGAATATCTACAAAGCCTTGCCAAAGAAGCGCCAGACGCTGCTGTTCTCTGCCACCTTCTCCGACGACATCCGCCTGCTGGCCGGGCAGATGCTCAATGACCCGCTGAGCATCGAAGTCAGCCCGCGCAACGTCGCCGCCAATACGGTCAAGCAATGGATCGTGACCGTGGACAAGAAGCGCAAGCCGGAGCTGTTCGTGCACTTGATGCGCAAGGGCAAGTGGAAGCAAGTGCTGGTGTTCGCCAAGACCCGCAATGGCGTGGATGCGCTGGTGGAAAAACTCCAGGGCCTTGGCATCAACGCCGATGGCATCCACGGCGACAAGCCCCAGGCGACCCGTCAGCGTGCGCTGGACCGCTTCAAACTCAGCGAAGTGCAGATCCTGGTTGCCACCGACGTCGCGGCCCGGGGCCTGGACATTGAAGACCTGCCATTGGTGGTCAACTTCGATTTGCCGATCGTGGCCGAGGATTACATCCACCGCATCGGTCGTACCGGGCGTGCGGGCGCGACCGGCGAGGCGATTTCCCTGGTGTGCGCCGATGAAGTGAATCTGCTGTCAGCCATCGAGATGTTGACCCGCCAGACGCTCAAGCGTCAGAGCGAGCCGGACTTCGAACCTGAGCACCGCGTGCCGGACACCGATGCCAGTGGCCAGGTGATCAAGAAGCCGAAGAAACCGAAGAAACCCAAGGCGTCGGGTGGTGGCGGTGGTAAACGCAACCTGGGCAAGTGGGTGGACAGCGGGGAAGTGGCGCCGGCGGAGCCTTCGATCAAGCCTGTGCGCAAGGTGCCGGTGTTCAACACTGGGCCGCGTAAGCGCAAACCTTGATTAACGGCGGCGTCTGTTAAACCGCCTTCGCGAGCAAGCCCGCTCCCACACTGGATCTGTGTTGTTCACAAATCCCCTGTGGGAGCGGGCTTGCTCGCGAAGGGCGCGCCTCGCTCTTCAGCGCTTACGCTGCAACCACTCAACAATTCCTAACCCCGCCGCCCGCCCACTGGCGAAACACGCGGTCAGCAGATAGCCGCCCGTCGGCGCCTCCCAATCCAGCATCTCGCCCGCGCAGAAAACCCCGGGCATCTGCTTGAGCATCAATCGCTCATCCATCGCCTCGAACAACACACCGCCCGCGCTGCTGATGGCTTCGTCCAGCGGACGGGTTTTCACCAGTGTCATCGGCAACGCCTTGATCGCCTTGGCCAGCAATGCCATGTCGGTAAAGGTGTCGGCAGATGTCAGCTCACGCAATAGCGCCGCTTTCACCCCATCGATACCTAACTGGCTGTGCAGATGTTTAGCCATTGAGCGTGAGCCGCGCGGCTTGCTCAATGCAGCCTGGACTTTATCCACAGGTCGGCCCGGCAGTAGGTCCAGATGAATGGTCGCCGAGCCGTGCTGGTTGATCGCTTCACGGATCGGTGCCGACAAGGCGTAGATCAAGCTGCCTTCAATCCCCGTGGCGGTAATCACACATTCACCGAGCCTCGGCACGTCGTCATTGAGGCCGATGGCGATGTTTTTCAGCGGCGCGCCGGCGAACTTGCTGATCATCAAGTCGCTCCAGGCCTGCACCTCGAAGCCGCAATTGCTCGGTTGCAGCGGCGCCAGTCCTACACCTTTATTCTCCAGTGGCAGCATCCATGCGCCATCCGAACCCAGGCGCGACCAACTGCCGCCGCCGAGGGCCAGCAGGGTGGCATCGGCGTGAACGGTTTTTTCGCCGTCGGGGCTGTCGATGCGCAAACCGCCGTGATCGTCCCAACCGAGCCATCGATGACGGGTGTGGATAACTACACCACTGTCGCGCAGGCGCTTGAGCCAGGCGCGCAGCAGGGGCGCGGCCTTCATGTCGGTGGGAAAGACCCGCCCGGAGCTGCCGACAAAGGTGTCGATGCCCAGCTCATGTATCCACCGGCATAACGCATCGGCACCGAAGGCGCGCAACAGCGGCGCAATCTGCGGGGCCCTTTCGGCGTATCGCGAGAGGAATGCCGGGTAGGCTTCGGAGTGGGTGATGTTCATGCCGCCGACGCCGGCCAGGAGGAATTTGCGCCCCACCGAAGGCATGCCGTCGTACAGGTCGACCTTGATCCCGGCCTGGCTCAATACCTCAGCCGCCATCAGACCGGCGGGGCCGCCGCCGATGATGGCGACAGTAGAAGGGGAAGAGGCGGAGTGCTGGGTCATGGCGTGCGCTGCGGATCTGCGGAAGAGGGCGGGCATTCTAACAGTCCAAACCCTGTGGAGCGCTGTATTCAAGCACTGATCAAAAAACAACCGCCGCGCTGTAGCCTAGACGGCGCATGGCCTGCAGTCCCTTGCCCGCAGGTTATCCACAGGCAGTTCCACAGGCATTGTGGGTAAAGCATCCACAACTCAGTGACAGCCTGATGACTGCCAGACCCGTTGCGCGCTGTGATGGAGGATGCCGTGACGGCGGGCGAGGGCCCGGCGGTCCTTGCTGTAGCCGCCGCCGATCACGCCGACAACGGGAATATCCCGACCCAGGCAATGGCGCATGACGGCTTCATCGCGGGCGGCGACGCCTTGGTCTGTCAGCTTCAGGTAACCGAGTGCGTCGTCCTTGTGCACATCGACACCGGCGTCATACAGCACCAGGTCTGGTTGATAGAGCGGCAACAAATAGTTGAGCGCATCGTCTACCACTTTCAGGTAATCGGCATCGCCCATGCCGTTGGGGAGCGGGATGTCCCAGTCACTTTCGGCTTTGCGTGCAGGGAAGTTTTTCTCACAGTGCAGGGAAACGGTCACCGCTTCCGGTGTGTTGTGCAGGATACGTGCAGTCCCGTCGCCCTGATGTACATCGCAGTCGAAGATCAGCACACGATTCACCCGACCACTTTCCAGCAGGAAATGGCTGATCACCGCCAGGTCATTGAAGATGCAAAAACCAGCGGGGAAATCGTAATGCGCATGATGCGTACCGCCAGCCAGATGGCAGGCCAGGCCATGCTCCAGCGCCTGCTCCGCCGCCAGCAGCGAACCGCCGACCGCCCGTACCGTGCGCCGGGCCAGGGCTTCACTCCAGGGCAGGCCGAGGCGTCGCTGGTCCTCGCGGGACAAATCGCCACTCATGTAGCGTTCGATATACGAAGGGTCATGGGCGAGGGCAAGAATCTGCGGCGGGCACAACTGCGGGCGCAGCAGGTCGGCATCGCGAGTCAGGCCGCTGTCCACCAGGTGATCGCGCAGCAGGCGAAACTTGTCCATGGGGAAGCGGTGATCCGCCGGGAACTCGGGACTGTAGTCTTCGTGGTAGATCAGCGGCAGCGGCATGGTGTTTTCGTTTCGGAATGAGTGAAGGATCCTACCAGCGTTGTAGACTGGCAGCATGGAAATGGGGGAGGGGGATGATGGAGCCGATACTGGAACTGGCGAGCGCGCGGTTGCTGTTGCGGCAATGGCGTGATGGGGACTTGGCGGAATTTGCCGCGATGTGCGCCGATCCGCAGGTTATGCGTTATTTTCCGGCGCCCTTGAGCCGATCCGAAAGTGCAGCGTTGATCGGCAGGGTTCGCGACCACTTTGCCGAGCATGGCTTTGGCCTCTGGGCGCTGGAGCGCAAGGATACCGGCCAGTTCATCGGTTTTACCGGTCTGGGCGTAGTCGGTTTCGATGCGCCGTTCAGCCCGGCCATTGAAATCGGCTGGCGCCTGGCGCGCGAGCACTGGGGCCTGGGTTATGCCAGCGAAGCGGCCTGGACCGCTCTGCGCTGCGGATTTGACCGCCTGGTGCTGAGCGAAGTCGTGTCCTTTACCTCAGTCAGCAACCTGCCATCGCAGAAGGTCATGCAGGCGATCGGCATGCATCACGATCCCGCCGATGACTTCGATCATCCGCGGCTGGCCCCCGATCATCCCCTGCGCCGCCACGTGCTGTATCGCATCAGTCGTGAACAATGGCTGCAAACCTTGCATGGATAACCGAGCATGGACGTTTACAATGATCCCAATGTTGGCACTGGCCAGAAACTGAATCGACCGACGCAGCCAGGACTGCGCGGCATTGCGTTGTGTGAGGAGAGTCTGAATGAGCCAAGTGTTGGATGATCTGGTCGACCTGCTGAGCCTGGAGCCGATCGAAGAAAACCTGTTCCGTGGCCGCAGCCAGGACCTGGGCTTTCGTCAGCTGTTCGGAGGCCAGGTACTCGGGCAGTCCCTGTCGGCGGCCAGTCAGACCGTTGAAGAGGCGCGTCATGTGCATTCGATGCATGGCTATTTCTTGCGTCCGGGCGATGCCAAGTTGCCAGTGGTTTATTCCGTTGACCGGGTGCGCGACGGCGGCAGTTTCAGCACGCGTCGGGTGACGGCGATCCAGAAGGGCCAGCCGATCTTCACCTGCAGCGCTTCGTTCCAGTATGACGAAGAAGGTTTCCAGCACCAGACTGAAATGCCGCAAGTGGTCGGGCCGGAAAACCTGCCATCGGAACTGGAGCTGACCCAGCAACGCGCGCACCTGATCCCCGAGCACATGCGTGAAAAACTGCTGTGCCCGAAACCGATCGAATTTCGCCCGGTTACCGAGGAAGATCCCTACAACCCGAAAGCCAGCGATCCGGTCAAATACGTCTGGTTTCGCGCCGACGGCGCCTTGGCCGAGTCCCCGGCATTGCACAAGTACCTGCTGGCCTATGCTTCGGACTTCGGTCTGCTGACCACCTCGATGCTGCCCCACGGCAAATCGGTCTGGCACAAGGACATGCAGGTCGCCAGCCTTGACCACGCGTTGTGGTTCCACGCCGACCTGCGCGCCGATGACTGGTTGTTGTATGCGATGGACAGCCCATGGGCCGGCAATTCCCGCGGCTTCTCCCGCGGCAGCGTGTTCAACCGTGCCGGGCAACTGGTGGCCTCGGTCACTCAGGAAGGCCTGATTCGCTATCGCAAGGATTGGGCATGAGCCTGGCGGACGTACGCCATTGGGTGTTCGACATGGACGGCACCCTGACGGTGGCTGTGCATGATTTCGCGGCGATCCGTGTAGCGTTGGCGATCCCGCCTGAAGACGACATCCTGACGCATCTGGCGGCACTGCCGGCCGAAGAAGCGAACGCCAAACATGCCTGGCTGCTCGAACACGAGCGCGATCTGGCGCTGGGCTCGAAACCGGCACCGGGAGCGGTGGAGCTGGTGCGTGAATTGGCTGGTCGTGGTTATCGCCTGGGCATTCTCACGCGCAATGCCCGCGAACTGGCGCATGTCACGCTGGAAGCTATCGGCCTGGCCGACTGCTTCGCGGTGGAGGATGTGCTGGGGCGCGATGAGGCGCCACCCAAGCCGCATCCTGGCGGCTTGCTCAAGCTGGCCGAAGCCTGGAAGGTGTCGGCCAGCGAGATGGTGATGGTCGGTGATTACCGTTTTGACCTGGATTGCGGTCGCGCGGCGGGAGCCCGGACGGTGTTGGTCAACCTGCCGGACAATCCGTGGCCGGAGTTGACCGATTGGCATGCGGCGGATTGTGTCGAGTTGCGGCAGATGCTGTCGGCTTGAGCGCCCTTCGTTACGGAAACAATGCCTGCTGCCCCTGGGGCGATGTAAACATCCCTTCCCCGTTGTGCCCGACTCCGGGTACTTCAATCAGTTGCTGCTGCAACCCTTGGGGTTGCAGCCGCTTCAGATAAGCGAAGTAATAGCGCCCACGGGCCAGTCGATTCGGCCCCTGAGCCTTTGCCTCACAGGTTTTATCCAGTGCCGGATGGTTCGGATCCACGTCCTGCTGCCCCAGCAGATAAACGATGTCGCGCTTGAGGTACTTTTGCTGCAGCAGCGCGGCAGCCTGTCCTTCCGCGTAGGCCGGCAAATCTGTCAGCCCGTACTTCCAGCGGTTGAATTGTGGACAACCGGCATGACTGAAAGCCACTGGCCGACGCTCATCAAAGTAGGTGTAGGACGAGGGGTTGGCGATCACATAGCGCAGCTGCACGCCGGCGGCTTCCAGGGCCGTCTGATCCTTGCCCAGCAAGGCGTAGCGCTGAACCACTTGAGCGCCTCCCGAGTGACCGGCGATGATGATTTGCTTCACATCCGGAAACTGCTGGCGATCGCCCAGGCGGGCGATGATTTCGTCCAGCGCATCGTAGGAACTCATACGAAAGGGTGCTGTGGATTCACCGCCGGCCATCCACTCATTGCCCTGCCAGCGCAGGACGGTGTCTGCCACCTGGTGCTGTGCAACGTCGGTTTCATTGAGGAACTGCGGGGCAATCACCAGGGTCGTAGCGCCTTGCCCAGCCAGTTCGACGGCGTGCTCGCCGCTCTGCAGATAGGTTTGTGCATTGCGCAAGCGACCATGGACGATGATCAATACCCGTTCGATTTTGGCCGGGGCCCGACTGATGCCCACCGCGATTTCTCCGGATTTCAACAGCAGGCGCCCGGGACTGAGTTCCTTGACCCCATGCTCGGCGGCCTGGGACGTTGTGCATGTGAACAGTACGACTAACCACCACTTCTTCATCTACAGATTTTTCGCCGCAAAGGTATCGCACTGGCCAACCTGGCCCTGGGCGAATCCGGTTTTGAACCAGCGCACTCGTTGCGCTGACGTACCATGGGTAAACGAGTCAGGCACCACACGGCCCTGGCCTTGTTGCTGCAAGCGATCGTCGCCAATGGCGTTCGCCGCGTTTAGCGCTTCTTCAATATCGCCGGGTTCCAGCCAGTTCAGACGCTTCTGCGCATTGTTGGCCCAGACCCCGGCCAGGCAGTCGGCTTGCAACTCCTGGCGCACCAGCAAGCCGCCATCGCCTTCCATCTGCCGGCCCTGCTGGCGGGCAGCCTGGATCTTCGCCGAAACACCGAGCAAGGTTTGTACATGGTGTCCGACTTCGTGAGCGATCACGTAGGCCTGGGCGAAATCGCCCGCGGCAGCAAAGCGTTGGGACATTTCCTGGAAGAAGCCCATGTCCAGGTAAACCTTCTGGTCTGCGGGGCAATAGAAGGGACCGGTCGCCGAGGTGGCCAGTCCGCAGGCCGAATTGACCCGGTTGCTGAACAGCACCAGGGTCGGATCCTTATATTGCCGGTCCGCCTGCTGGAAAATCTGGCGCCAGGTATCCTCGGTATCGCCGAGAATCGAGCGGACGAACTCGGCCCCTTCATCATTGGCCGGTGGCGCCTTGCGCGTTTGGGTCGTGGTCGGCGCCGATTGTTCACCCATCTGCCCGGTCAATTGTCCGAGAATCTGCAGCGGATCCTGGCCGGTGATCCAGCCGATGCCTACGATCAGCAGGATCGCCGTCAGGCTCAGGCCCTTGCCGCCACCAAAACGCATCCCGCCGCCACCGCCGCCGACATCATCGCCACGGGCATCGACCACGTTGTCGCTGCGTCGGCCTTTTTTCCATAGCATGTGGGAATCCTCTGATGTTGCGGGTAAAGAACCGTGCGATGAGTGTTGCTGCTGAGTAGGAGCGGCGCCAGTCCGGTCGTCAGACAGCCGGGAGCGACGGCGGTTCTATCCAGGCCGCGAGATTGGAGGCCTCATTGACGGGCGGGTATCACAGGGCCTCGGCGGTGAAGGTGTCACAGGACTCCGGCAGGCCTGTGGCAAATCCTGTCTTGAACCAGTTCACGCGCTGGCGGGAAGTGCCGTGGCTGAAGGTCTCTGGTCGAACCTGGGCATTTCGCGAACTTTGCAGATGGTCGTCACCAAACATTGCCGCGGCATGCAGGGCGGCATCAATATCACCCGGCTCCAGCCAGTCCAGGCGTTGTTGTGCATGGTGCGCCCAGACGCCGGCCAGGCAATCGGCCTGCAACTCTGCGCGAACCTCCAGTCCACCGTCGCCGCTGACGGGTTGGCGCTCGAGCAAGGCTTTTTCGAAGGATTCGGAAAGCCCCAGTTCCAGCTGCACATGATGTCCGATTTCGTGAGCAATGATGTAGGCCCGCGCGAAGTCACCGACCACTGCAAACTGCTGTTCCAGTTTGCTGAAAAACTCGAGGTCGAGATACACCTGCTGATTGCTCGGGCAATAGAACGGGCCGCTGCTGGAACTGGCGAAACCACAGCCCGAGACGACGCCGTTGTCGAACAGCGTCAGGGTGGGTTGCGGATAGTGTCGGCCCATTTGCGAAAACAATTGCTGCCATGTGTCTTCGGTGTCGCCCAGCACCGACTGCACAAACATCAGTTGCAGATCTTCCTGCGGCTCGACCGATGGGTGAGGAAGGGGACGGTTCAAGGTGTACGAGGGGGCGATCGGAGTGACGTCTGTTGGTGTGTCCAGTGTTGAATAAAGTCCCGCACTGGCCAGGGCGACGGCGGCCATTCCGGCAGCCAGTGTTGTCCCCGTAAGCATGCGGGCGTCCTTGCCCTCACGTGTGTCGTTCACGTTTTTGCTGCGTCTTGCCTTGGTCCATTGCATGTTGACGGTCTCTCATAGATTGATGGGGCGTGTAGCGCCGGGTCTATGAATAACCGCACTGGCAAAGGCGTGTGGGTGAAATGTGTAAGGTTTGGTAAGCCACAGTCATTGCGACAGGTGTCGTACATGAAAAGTGGCCTTTTCGCGGTTAACGATCGAACGCGTCCCACACGGGCGCAAAGTCCGGACTGACTTGACGCTCGCGTTTGGACAAGCCCGCAATCAGCGCCCGATCCTGATCATCCAGGTTGACAGTGAACGCTGCCAGGTTGGCCAGTTGGTTGGCCTCGCTGCTGGCTTTGGGGATGGCGGCCACGTTCGGTTGATCCAGCAGCCACTTGAGTGCGACCTGGGTCGGCAATACCCCATGCTTGACGGCGATTTGCTGGATAGCCGGAATGTCCGAGACCTTGTTGCGTGCCAGCGGCGAATAAGCCGTCAGTGCCAGGTCGTGCCGGCGGGCGTAGTCCAGCAGCGCATTTTGTCCGAGCAGCACGTGGTACTCGACCTGAATGGCTGACAGTGGTGCGCCCAGTTCCTCGACGACTTTACGCAGCAGGGGCAGCGGAAAATTCGCCACGCCGATGTTGCGCGCCAACCCCTGTTCCTTGAATGACACCAGGGTTTCGATCGTCCTTGGCAAGTCCCAATCGGTGCTGGGCCAATGGATCATGAAGAGGTCGATGTAATCACTGTGCAAAGCCTTGAGGCTGCGGTCCATGGAATAGCGCATGGCGTCGGGTTGCAGCTGGTCCCACCAGACTTTGCTGGTGACGTGGATCTGTTCACGGGGTGTATGACTGTTCACCAGTGCCTGACCGACAGCGTCCTCGTTGTTGTAGGCCGCCGCGGTATCGATGTGTCGATAACCCAGCGCCAAGGCTTGTTCCACGGCTCGGGTGCATGCTTCACCGAGCATTGGCCAGGTGCCGAGGCCGAGCTTGGGCATGTTCAAGCCCTGGGCATTAACGATGTGCTGCATGGTCGATCTCCTTTTCATAAGCGGTGACGCCGGCGATATGGCGTGCGGCGATGTAGCCGAACGTCAGCGCCGGCCCAAGGTTGATGCCGCCGGCGGGGTAGTGGCCGCCCATGATGCTGGCCATGTCGCCTCCCGCCGCGTACAGGCCACTGATGGCCTGCCCTGAGTCGTCGAGGACTTGGGCATGGTGATTGACCTTGAGCCCGGCGAAGGTGCCAAAACAGCCCGGTTCGACTTTCACGGCATAGAACGGCCCCTGCTCAATCGGTGCGACGCAAGGATTGGGCTGGTGGAGAGCATCACCCTGTTTGCGGTTGTAGGGCGTTGAACCACGGCCGAACTGAGGATCCTGGCCGTTGCGAGCGTGTCGGTTGTAGTCCGCCACGGTGGTGCGCAAGCCGTTAGGGTCGATACCGCAGGCCTGTGCCAATTCCTCCAGGGTCTTGCCGGTTTTCAGGTAACCACTGCGGATAAAGGATGACAGCGGTACCGGAAACGGCCGGGAAATACCCAGGCCATATCGTCGCTGAAAGCCATGGCTGCAGATCAGCCAGGAGGCCACTTCTTCGTCGGGCGGGGCGCTGGCGACCATGGCCGTCACATAGTCGTAGTACCCGTTGGCTTCGTTGACGAAGCGCTGGCCGTTACTCAGCACGCCGATGATCCCCGGCTTGCCGCGTTCGATGATGTGCGGGAAGTGGCCGCTGCTGCCATCCTGGTAGGGCACGCGTGAAACGGGCGCCCAGGCGACAGGCGATGCCTGGTTGGTGTCGACTCGGGCCCCGACACTCTCGCCCAGCCGCAGACCATCGCCGGACACGCCCAGGGGCGGAAGTGCCAGGTGTTCGTGTCCGGTCGGTGTGCGCGGGAACAGGGCCTTGCGTCGTTCGATGTCATTGGCGAAGCCGCCGGCCGCGAGCACCACCGCCCTGCGAGCCTTGATGCGAATCGAACCTTTGGCGGTGTGAACGACCGCGCCCTTTACCTGATTGTTCTCGCGCAGCAACTCAGTGACCGGTGCCGACTCCCACAACAACACGCCAAGATCGTCGGCGGATTTCGCCAGGCGTGCCACCAGCGCCACGCCGTTGACCAGTTGCATCGCCCGACCATGCACGGCGAGGTCGAGCAAATGGCGAGTAAAGCGTTTTGTAACGTGCCAGGCTGCCGACCACGAGCGGGTCAGGTTGAGAAACGCGGTGAGGTCGGCGCCCGCCATGATCGGCATGCCCATGAAGGCTGTTTCGCGCATGGTTTTGCGCAAGCGCTTGAGCAGCCTGCCCACGTTGCGTGCGTCATAGGGGGCGGCGATCACTGAACGCCCACCCGTACCGGCGCCCGGCGTGTCGCCATGAATGTCGGCAATTGCGTTGCCGTCGGCGAATTGCAGCGAGGTGTGTTGTTCGAAGAACGCCACCATGCGAGGAGCGGCCTCAAGGAAGGCATCGATCATCGCCGGGTCATACCGATCACCCAATTCGTGTTTCAAGTAAGTGCGTGGTTGTTCAACGTCTTCGACGATGCCGGCCCGCCGGGCCAGGGGATTGCACGGTACCCATGCCCAGCCACCGGACCAGGCGGTGGCGCCGCCCAACACCGGGTCTTTTTCTACCACTATCACCTTCAGGCCATGCCATGCCGCTGTCACGGCGGTTGCCAGCCCGGCCGCGCCGGAGCCGACGATCAGTACATCACAGTCGATGTCGGGAAGGGCTTGGGCAGGCATGTGTGAACTCCGGTATTGGTTTTTTGGAATCTGATTCCAGAAAATATAAGAGTCCTGGTATGAGCCGGCAAGACGATACCGATCAAAACGGGCGATTATCGGACGATCAGTTCCAGATTTCGCATTACTCAGGTTGTCTTCTAGAATCGAGCAAATTTTGCGTGGATACCCCCATGGCCGGCAGTCAGATCGAACGTGTTTTCAGTGTGCTTGAAAGCCTCACCAGCGACCCTCGTGGCCTGCCGATGCAGGTGCTGGCGGAGCAATTGGGTATCCCCAAGAGTGCCACCCACCGCCTGCTTGCAGAGCTGATCCGGCTCGGCTATGTGCGGCAGAATCCGGAGAACTTGCGTTATCACTTGTCGACCCGCCTGGTGGCGATGGGTTTCCGTTATCTGTCGAGCAGCGGTGCCGATATCGTGCAGCCGGTGCTCGACCGGCTGGCGCAGGAAACCGGCGAACTGGTGCGCCTGGGGGTCATTGAAGGCGAGCGCCAGACCTGGATCGCCAAGTCCCAGGGAGCTCGTTCCGGCCTGCGTTACGACCCGGACATGGGCCGTGATGCGCCGCTGTTCTACACCGCCTCGGGGCATGCCTGGCTGGCCAGCATGAGCGATGCCGAAGCCTTGTCGCTAGTGGAACGCCAGGCGGCGGACCGGCCATTGGAGCTGGGCCCGAATGCCCCGAGGTCCAATATTGAACTGCTGGAACGCCTGCGCCTGGCGCGGGAGCAGGGCTATGCCTGTGTCGAGGAAAGTTCGGCGGTGGGCACCTCGGCGATTGCTGCGGTGGTGCGCCATCCCGGTGATGGCCGGGTGATCGGCGTGCTCAGCATCGCCGGGCCGAGTGCGCGGATGCCGGGGGCGCGGTTGCATGAACTGGCGCCGTTACTGTTGGCGTTTACCGATGAGTTGTCGGCGGCGAGTCTGGCGTCGGAGTTATTCTCCTAAATCCCATGTGGGAGTGGGCTTGCTCGCGAAGAGGGCGTGTCAGTCGACATCGAAATTGCATGACACACCGCTTTCGCGAGCAAGCCCGCTCCCACCTATCAGTTGGTGGTGAGCTTGCTAAAGCTGTGCGCTGTTCGAACACTTTCAATGCGCGTCTGTGTAAGAATCTGGAACCAGGTTCTAAATTGTTGAAATTCACCTTCCAACAATAACCACAAGAGGACCGCACCTTGAGTTCACCACTGCGTATAGCCCTGATCGGTGCTGGCATCATGGGCCAGCAGCACTACCAGCATCTGAAAACCCTGACTGAAGCGACCTTGTGCGCTGTGGCCGACCCCGGTCCGCAAGCGCCGAGCCTCGCCAAGGAATGGGGCGTGGGATATTTCGCCGATCATCGTCAGATGCTGGATCAGGCGAAGCCAGAGGCCGTCATTATCGCCAACCCCAATGCGCTGCATGTAAGCACTGCGCTCGATTGCCTGGCTGCCGGTGTGCCTGTGTTGCTGGAAAAGCCGGTGGGTGTGCACCTGGATGAGGCCCGTGAGCTGGTGGCTGCCTCGAAGTCGAGCGGCGTCGCGGTGTTGGTCGGTCATCATCGACGCCACAACCCGTTGATCGCCCGCGCCCATGAGCGGGTCCACAGCGGCGCGTTGGGCCGGTTGAGCACCGTCACTGCGCTCTGGCAGCTGCGCAAACCCGATAGTTATTTCGAAACGGCCTGGCGCCGCGAGCCCGGTGCGGGCATGTTGTTGACCAACCTGATCCACGACCTCGACCTGCTCCGTCATCTGTGCGGTGAAGTCCGCCAGGTGCAGGCCATCACCAGCAATGCCGTGCGCGGGTTTGCCAACGAGGATTGCGCGGCCGTGTTGCTGCAATTCGACAATGGTGCGCTGGGCAGTCTGACCGGGTCCGATGCGGTGGCGGCACCCTGGAGTTGGGAACTGGGCTCCGGGGAGAACCCGGTGTATCCACGCCAGGCCGACCAACCGTGCTATTTGCTGGCGGGAACCGCCGGGGCGCTCAGCATCCCGCAGCTCAAGCACTGGCACTACACGCAAGCGGACGGCGGATGGCATCAACCGCTGGCGGTGACCAACGAACCGTTCAGTGACGAACCCGCGCTGCGCTTGCAGTTGCAGCACTTCGTGCGCGTTGCGCGCGGGGAGGTCGAACCGCTGGTGAGCGCCGCCGATGCAGCGCGCACCCTGGCGCTGGTCGAGGCGATTCGCCAGGCCGCTGAAACCGGTCGCGCCTGCGCACCGGCCTTGATCGAGGATTGAGCATGAGTGAACGAATCTTTTCCCTGGCCAGTCTGACAGTGCTGGAATTGTCACCGCCGGACATGGTCGAGGTCGCTGCGCGGGCCGGTTACAGTCATGTCGGTTTGCGCCTGATACCAGCGACGCCGCAGGAGCACCATTTCGCGCTGGTGGCGGATGCCGATTTGCGGCGCCAGACCCTGGAGCGCCTGCGTGATACCGGCATACGTGTCCTGGATGTTGAAATCCTGCGGCTGAAACCGGACACCGTGGTTGCCGAATTCGAGCACGTGCTGGCAGTGGGAGCCGAGTTCGGTGCCAGTGAATTGCTGGTGGCCGGCAACGATCCTGACGAGCAGCGGCTGACGGAAAACTTCGCCAGGCTGTGTGATCTGGCGGCGCCATACGGGCTACACCCGCACCTGGAGTTCATGCCCTGGACCGACGCACGCGATCTGCAGCAAGCGGTGCGCATCGTTGAACGGGCAGAGCGTGCAAACGCGGCGGTGCTGGTCGACGCTTTTCACTTCGATCGCTCCGGCTCGCGGCTGGAAGATCTGGCCAGGGTCGACCCCTCGCGGTTACGGTATGCGCAGTTGTGCGACGTGGCGGGGGCCAGGCCTGCAGACATGGCAGAGATCTTGCGGCAGGCGCGTAATGAGCGGCGTTTTCCCGGCGATGGTGATTGTGATCTGCCGGGGCTGTTGCAATGTTTGCCGGCTAACATTCCATTGAGCCTGGAAATTCCCACCGTGCAACTGCTGGAGCAGGGCGTGAGTGGGCTGGATCGGGCGCAGATGGCATTGAGCAAAACCCGTGAATTGCTGGCGCGGCTGACATAGGTCCCGCAAGGCTTTTGACTATGAGAAAGGAACCCCATGACCGTCAGCACTCCGCTTTCCGGCGTCAATCAGCCCTTCAAAGGGATCCTGCTGATCGTTGTCGCAACCTTCCTGTTTTCCAGCCATGACGCCCTGTCGAAGTACCTTTCCGGGTTCTATCCGATTGTCATGGTGGTCTGGGCGCGTTATGTGGTGCACACCCTGCTCATGGCCGGGATATTCCTGCCGCAGTCCGGGCTGCGGGTGCTGCGTACCAAGCGGCCGTTGCTGCAACTGATTCGCGCCTTGTGCCTGCTGGGCACCAGCCTGTTTTTTACCACGGGTCTGATGTACATCCCGCTGGCGGAGGCGACGTCGGTGAACTTCCTGGCGCCGGTGCTGGTAACCGCGCTGTCGGTACCGTTGCTGGGGGAGAAAGTCACCCGTGGCCAATGGCTGGCGGTGATTTGCGGTTTTATCGGGGTGCTGATCATCGTTCACCCCGGGGGGGATTTGTTCACCCCGGCGGTGTTGCTGCCGCTGTGCTCGGCGTTGTTTTTCTGCTTCTACCAACTGCTGACCCGCAAGCTCAGTGAGATCGACAGCCCGACCACCAGCAACTTCTTCGCCGGGCTGTGCAACACCCTGGTCATGAGTGCGCTGGTGCCATTCTTCTGGCAGGTGCCGACCTTGCTGCATGGCGCAATGATGCTGGCGCTGGGCGCCTGCGGGATGACGGCGCACCTGTTTCTGACCCAGGCCTTCCGCCATGCGGCGCCAGCCTTGCTGGCGCCTTTCAGTTATTGCCAGATTGTGTTTGCGGGTCTACTGGGCTGGTTGCTGTTTTCCCACACGCCGACCCTGACCACCGTCGTCGGGATCGCCGTGATTTGCTGCAGTGGCCTGGCGGCGGCATGGCAACAAAGCCGGCGCTGAAGTCACTCAGAACCTGAAACGCAGCACCAGGTTTTGCCAGTGCAATCCCGGGCTGTTCGGCAATCGACAGGGTTTGGGCGACGCGCTGACTGTTGACATGCATCGCCAGCACCACACTCTCGGTATCGCCCTGGACGCGGCCGATCATCTGTTCAATTTCCCGGGTCGATCGCGGCATTGAGCGCCAGCAGGTTGGTCAGCTCGGCGATGGCGAATCACGTCCAGCACCTTGCCGATTTCCCGGTATTGCTCGGCCAGGGTTTTTGCACCTGTTGCAGGGACGTGCCGGCATCGGCGCTCATGGCCTGCATCGGCGGCGATGCTCAGGTGACCTGGCGACATGGTGGGACCTCCTTGGCAATGAGCGAACATTCACGGATTCATGAAACGCAGGCACAAAAAAGCGCAGGCCCGTAAACCGGACCTGCGCCGAGGGAACATCAGTCTTCTACTTTCGGAATCTTGCGCGGTGCCATGAAGTACATCCAGATCAGCGCGATGAAGTACATCGCCGGGATCAGGGTGAACAGCACGGTGTAGTTGTTATTGGTAACGGTCAGGATGTGGCCGACCAACTGGGTCATGAACATCCCGCCGATCGCCGCACACATGCCGCCGAAGCCAAACACCGTACTCATCATGTACTTGGGCGTGTAGTCCATCACCAGGCTCCAGATGTTCGCGGTCCAGGCCTGGTGTGCACCAATGGCCAGGGAAATGGCGGCCACCGCGACCCACAGGTTGCTGGAGCCGGCTGCCATGATCACGCCGATGATGCAGCAGGCGAACAGGAACATGGACATCAGGCGCGCCTTGATCGGGTTGACGCCGCGGCCAATCAGGAACGAGGACAGGATCCCGCCACCGACACTGCCGAAGTCGGCGGTGAGGTAGATGATGATCAGCGGGATACCCATCTGGGTCACGTTGATGCCCAGGTTGTACTGCTGATTGAGGAACGGAGGCAGCCAGTACAGGTAGAACCAGAACACCGGTGCTGTGATCGAGTAGGCGAGGGCGAAGGCCCATGTGCCGCGCATGCGCAGGATTTTCGAGAAGGGTACGCGGGCTTGTTCCGGCTCCACTTCGTTCTGGATGTAGTCCAGTTCCGACTGTTTGACGCGTGGGTGATCTTCCGGGTTGAAGTATTTCAGGCCCCAGAACACCAACCAGATCCCGCCCAGTGCCGCCATGCACAGGAACGCCGCCTGCCAGCCCCACACATGGAGAATCAGCGGCAGCAGCATCGGCGTGAACATCGCGCCGACGTTGGTCCCGGCGTTGAAGATACCGGTGGCCACGGCACGCTCGCCGGCCGGGAACCACAGGCGGGTGGTTTTCACACAGGCCGGGTAGTTGGCGGCCTCGGTCAGGCCGAGAATGAAGCGGCAGACCATGAAGCCGACCGCCGACGTGGCCAGGCCGTGGGCGCCGGTCGCCAGGCTCCAGAGCAGAACGGCGCAGAAGAACACGCGCTTGACGCCGACCCGGTCGATCAGGCGGCCTTGCAGCACGAAACCGATGGCGTAGCCGACCTGGAACCAGAAGTTGATGTTGGCGTAGTCCATCGCCGTCCAGCTCATTTCCTTGGCCAGGATGGGCTGCATGACGCCGAGGGCGGCGCGGTCGATGTAGTTCAGGGTGGTGGCGAAAAACACCAGCGCCAGCATGCCCCAACGGGTTTTGCCGACAGCCATGGCGCCGCGGATCTTGTCGCCGATGCCGCCAGTGGCAGCGCTCATGGCCGGAGCCATGCGTGAGCTATGTGTAGGATTCATGTGGGCCATCCGTTCAATGACTGACAAGCGAAGCTCGTCGAGGCTTCAAGGGCGCGTGATCAATCGAGGGCGACGGGCGCGGTTGGACTGATCGGCTGTGTTCGTCGGCTGACGAGCTATTCAGCAAGCGGCACGTGGGTGCCAGGGGTGCGCGGGGTTCGGATGGACGCCAGGCAAGGCGTAATGACAGTGGTGTAATCGAGCAAGGCGTTGAAGGAGCGCATGAGCGTATACCCGTTTTTTGAAATTTTTATGTGGTGTTCAGGGTCTTGTTAACTGGAACCGATGATTAATGACCGGACCCAATGTGGTGTTGATGTTGCGCAGTGGACGAAAAATCGTCAATTCGCTAACAGCCATTCTGTTCGATAATCGCACGAAAAACTAACTGGATAGTACACTTTGAATTGCCGTGAGGAATCACCAGGCCAATAATTCAATCAAAGCTAAACGCAATCCCTGTAGAGGCCCGGCTTGCCGGCGATGGCGTCCGCGAGATCGCCATCGCTGGCAGCCGGGCCCTGCAACAAGCGTGCGATGTCCTAACAAGATTGCCTCCACCACCGGGAGTCGAAATATGCAGCGTTCCATTGCCACCGTGTCCTTGAGCGGTACCCTGCCGGAAAAACTCGAAGCCATTGCCGCCGCCGGTTTCGACGGCGTGGAGATCTTCGAGAACGACCTTCTCTACTACGACGGCAGCCCGCGAGAAATTAAACAGATGTGCGCCGATCTCGGGATCGCCATTACGCTGTTTCAACCATTCCGCGACTTCGAAGGCTGCCGCCGTGACCGTCTGTCGCGCAATCTGGAGCGGGCCGAGCGCAAGTTCGACCTGATGCAGGAGCTCGGCACCGACCTGGTGCTGGTGTGCAGCAACGCCTCGGCCGACTCCATCGGTGATGAACAGATTCTGGTCGACGATTTGCGCCTGCTGGCCGAACGCGCCGGCGCGCGGGGCCTGCGTATCGGTTACGAAGCGCTGGCCTGGGGTCGTCATGTCAATACCTGGCAGCAGGTGTGGAACATTGTCCGCCAGGCCGATCATCCGAGCCTCGGCGTACTGCTCGACAGTTTCCACACCTTGTCGCTCAAGGGTGACCCGAGCGCCATCGCCGAGATTCCCGGCGACAAAATTTTCTTCGTGCAAATGGCCGATGCACCGATCCTGGCCATGGACGTGCTGGAGTGGAGCCGGCATTTCCGCTGCTTCCCGGGCCAGGGCGAATTCGATTTGCCGGGCTTCCTCGCGCCGATCATCAAGAGTGGCTACACCGGGCCGCTGTCGCTGGAAATCTTCAACGACGGTTTCCGCGCCGCACCGCCACGGGCCAACGCTGCTGACGGTCTGCGCTCGTTGCTGTACCTGGAAGAGAAAACCCGCGAGCGCCTGGCCCAGGAAGCCAAGCCAACGGCCAACCCCGAGATTCTGTTCGAGACGCCGAAGGCCAGCGAATACAACGGCATCGAGTTTCTCGAATTCGCCGTGGACGAAAGCCTCGGCGCCAAGCTCTCCCATTGGCTGGAGCGGCTGGGTTTCGTCAAGGCCGGGCAGCATCGCTCCAAGAGCGTCAGCCTGCTGCGCCAGGGCGAAATCAACCTGATCCTCAACTCCGAACCGTACTCGTTCGGCCACAGTTTCTTCGAGGCGCACGGTCCATCCCTTTGCGCCACGGCCGTGCGAGTCAAGGACAGTGCCAGTGCGCTGGCCCGGGCCGTGGCCTACAAAGGCCAGCCGTATCGCGGATTGGTTGGCCCCAATGAACTGGAACTGGCCGCCGTGCGCGCGCCGGATGGCAGCCTGATTTACCTCGTTGACGAGGATGCCGATGTCTACGGTACCGACTTCAACCTGCAGCCAGCCGCAGTGACCGGTGGCGGCCTCAAGCGCATCGACCACATGGCCATGGCGCTGCCCGCCGACAGCCTCGACAGTTGGGTGTTGTTCTACAAGAGCCTGCTGGACTTCGAGGCCGATGACGAAGTGGTCCTGCCTGATCCCTATGGTTTGGTGAAGAGCCGTGCACTGCGCAGCCGTGACAGTTCGATCCGCCTGCCGCTGAATATTTCCGAGAATCGCAACACCGCGATCTCACACGCCTTGTCGAGTTATCGCGGCTCCGGCGTGCACCACATCGCGTTCGATTGCGACGATATCTTTGCCGAAGTCAGTCGCGCCAAGGCGGCGGGCGTCCCGTTGCTGGATATTCCGCTCAACTACTACGATGACCTGGCAGCACGCTTCGATTTCGACGACGAGTTTCTCAGCGAACTGGCTTATTACAACGTGCTGTACGACCGTGATGCCCAGGGTGGTGAGCTGTTCCATGTGTACACCGAACCGTTCGAGGGGCGGTTCTTCTTCGAAATCATTCAGCGCAAGAATGGATATGCCGGTTACGGTGCGGCCAACGTGGCGGTGCGCCTGGCAGCCATGGCCAAATCCCGCAGCGGTGCCGTGCGTCAGGCAAAGTTGTAGGAAAATCGTAACTACGCTGACAAACCGCTGCCGCACGGCTTCCTTCACTGTGCGGCGCGGCTCATAATCGCCCACCTGTGCAGTGATGGCCGTGAGCCCGCAATGACAATGACTTCAGAACTCTCCGCAGCAGCACCCGATCAACCGGCTGCCGAACCGCGCAAGAGTCGCAAGAACAATCCGGAAAAAACCCGCGAGAACATCCTGCAGGAGGCAATTGTCGAGTTCGTTCAGCAAGGGCTTTCCGGGGCTCGCGTCGATGCCATCGCCGAGCGCATCCACACGTCCAAGCGCATGATCTATTACTACTTCGGCAGTAAGGAACAGCTCTACGTCGAGGTGCTGGAGAAGCTCTACGGCGATATCCGCAATACCGAAAACCGGCTGCACCTGGCTGAACTGCCGCCCGTCGAGGCGATTCGGCGGCTGGTGGAGTTCACCTTCGATCACCATGACCGCAACGTCGATTTCGTGCGCATCGTCAGCATCGAGAACATTCACAACGCCGAATACGTGAAACGCTCCGATGCGATCAAGGCCATGAACAACACCATTCTCGATTCACTGGGCGAGATCCTGCGTCGCGGTGCCGAGCAAGGTTTGTTCCGTACCGGCCTTGACCCGCTGGATGTGCATTTGCTGATCAGTTCGTTCTGCTTCTATCGCGTGTCGAACCGCCACACCTTCGGCGAAATCTTTCAGATCGACTTGCCGGATGAAAGCATCAAGCAGCGTCATCGGGAGATGATTTGCGAGTCGGTCTTGCGATACCTGCAGGCATAATCCAGCTGTGTGAATTGCCTTTGTAGGAGCCAGCCAGCCGGCCGGCTCCAATAAGTCGCATCAAGTATTCATGCTTTGGAAGTGCTCAAGCATTCGCTTGGCATCCGGCACCACGCCGCTGAACAATTCGAACGCCTTCACCGCCTGGAACACCGCCATGTTGCCGCCATCGAGCGTCCGGCATCCCAGCGCGCGGGCATTGCGCAGCAGTTCGGTTTCCAGCGGGAAGTAAACGATCTCCGCCACCCACAGCTCGGCTCGAAGCAACTCGACCGGCACCGGCATGCCGGGCAGTTTTTTCATGCCCATGGGCGTGGTATTGACCAGGCCATCCGCCTCGGCCAGGGTCAATGCCAGATCGAGGCCGGCCACCGCGCGGTGACTGCCGAAATGTTGATTGAGATTGTCCGCCAGGCTCTGGGCGCGGCTGATTTCCACATCGAAAATGCTCAGTTGCCGTACGCCTTCGCTCAATAACGCGTGAGCCACCGCCGCACCGGCGCCACCGGCACCCATTTGCACCACGCACTCAACGGCAACGCCCTGCAAGCCACGTCGAAAGCCCTCGGCAAATCCCAGGCAATCGGTGTTGTGGCCGATGCGTTTGCCGTCCTTCAGCACCACGGTGTTGACCGCGCCAATGCCGCGGGCTTCTGGCGACAATTCGTCGAGCAGCGGGATGATCGCCTGCTTGCATGGAAAGGTGATGTTGAGGCCGGTGAAGTTCATTCGCTCGGCTGCCAGCAGCAGTTCGGGCAGGGCGTTGCTGTCGAGTTGCAGTTGATCGAGATCGATCAGGCGATACAGATAACGCAAATCCTGGGCATCGCCTTCATGCTCGTGCAGGGCAGGCGTGCGTGAAGCCTGGATGCCGGCGCCGATCAGGCCGGCCAGTACCGTTTGATTCTTGCTCATCACGCGCACCCCTTCAGACGTTGACCGAAATGTTCCAGTGCCAGGCGATAGCCATGGCTGCCAAAGCCCGCCATCACCGCAGTGGCAATGGCCGAGACGAAGGAGTGATGCCGAAACGCTTCACGGGCATGGACGTTGGACAGGTGCACTTCGATCACCGGCAGTTCGCTGGCGACCAGCGCATCGCGGATTGCCACCGAGGTGTGCGTCCAGGCGGCCGGGTTGATCACGATCCCGGCACAGCGGCCGCGGGCTGCATGGATCCAGTCGAGCAGTTCGCCTTCATGGTTGGTCTGGCGAAACTCCACCGCCAGGCCGAACTCTTCGCCGGCACGACCGCACATGGCGGAAATATCAGCCAGGGTTTCGTGGCCGTAGGTCGCCGGTTCACGGGTGCCAAGCAGGTTCAGATTCGGGCCGTTGAGCACCAGAATGATAGGGGGCATCAAGGTTTCTCCACTTATTATTTTTGGCGTTGGCCGAGGTTTCAGCCTGTGGAGATAAAATGTACCGGATAGTTAATTTGGTCAATTGTGCCGCCCGCTTACGGTCCGTTTGTGTGCGGTGATCGGACGGTTTCGTTTCAGCGCGGCAACTGCTCCACCAGGAAGTCGATAAACGCCCGCAATCGCAGGGGCATGTGACGACTTTGCGGATAGAGAAGAGTGAACGGTCGCGAGCGTCCCCCATAAGGTTTGAGCACTTCCACCAGCGAGCCTTCGGCCAGTTCCTTCTCGACGATGAATCGATAGGTCTGGAACAACCCTGCACCGTGTTTCGCCAGGGTCACGCCACCCAATACGTCGTCGGAGCAGCTGAAATTGCCCTCGGCGAGAATTTCGCACTGCACGCCATTGTCGTTGAACAACCAGGCAATGCGGCGGCCACTGCTGGGCAGTTCGTACTGAATGCATTCGTGCTGTTGCAGGTCGTCGAGGGTCTGAGGTGTGCCGGCCCGCTTGAGGTAGTCGGGGCTGGCAACCATTACCAGCGCAGCGTCTTCCAGTTGCCGGGCGATCAGGCCGGAATCCGGAATGGCGCGCACGCGGATGGCCATGTCATAACCTTCACCGACGAAATCGATGTTGCGGTTACTGATATGCGACTCGACCTTAACCGCCGGAAAGCGCGCGCGAAAGGCCGGCAGCAACGGCAGGATGCGGTGATGGGCATAAGTGGTGGGAATGCTGATGCGCAGGGTTCCTGAAGGCACCTGTTGCTGGCCCATGACCTCGCGCTGGGCTTCCACCAATTGCGCCAGTGCCTGGCGGCATTCTTCGTAATAGCGCCGACCGCTGTCGGTCAGCTTGACGCTGCGGGTGGTGCGCGCAAACAGGCGCACGCCGAGACGTTCTTCCATGCGCGACACCGAGCGGCTCACCGCGGCTGGAGTGACGCCCGCCACCAGCGCGGCGGCAGTGAAGCTGCCGGCTTCGGCGGCCAGGCAAAACAGTTCGATACTGCCCAGTTGAAGATCGTCGAATTGTCGCTGCATGATTGATTACACCGGGGATCAAATGAAGTCTGTAAGTCAGTATTTATCAAATGCCCGCACACAGATACCGTCAGCCTTACTTTTCGAGCGAGCAGGGGAAGCAGCCTGCCTTTGGCCGCCGGCATGCGGCAGGCCCCCTTGCAAGACAGCCGTCCTTGCGAAGGCTCGGCAGCGCTGCCAACGCCCACAAAAAAGCCGTCGTGATGACGGCTGATTTGTTTGTGGCCTCTGCAATCACCGGCGGGTCAACAACACCCCGGATTCCATGTGATGCGTCCACGGGAACTGGTCGAACATCGCGCATTGGGTGATGTGGTGGGTGTCGTGCAGCTGGGCAATGTTGGCCGCCAGGGTTTGCGGGTTGCAGGAAATGTAGAGGATGTTGTCGAAGCGGCGGGTCAACTCGCAGGTATCCGGGTCCATGCCGGCGCGGGGCGGGTCGACGAAGACGCTGCCGAATTCGTAGCTTTTCAGGTCGATGCCCTGCAGGCGACGGAACGGGCGCACTTCGTTCAAGGCTTCGGTCAGTTCTTCGGCGGACAAGCGCACCAGCGTGACGTTATCCACGGCGTTTTCGCTGAGGTTGCTCAAAGCCGCGTTAACCGAGGTCTTGCTGATTTCGGTGGCCAGCACTTTGCGCACGCGGGTCGCGAGCGGCAGGGTGAAGTTGCCGTTGCCGCAGTACAACTCCAGCAAATCGTCGGAGCGATCACCAAGCGCATCGTATGCCCAGTTGAGCATCTTCTGGTTCACGGTGCCGTTGGGCTGGGTGAATGCGCCTTCAGGCTGGCGATAGCTGAACGTGCGGCCGCCAACTTCCAGTTTCTCGACCACATAATCGTGACCGATGACTTCGCGCTTGCCCTTGGAGCGGCCGATGATGCTGACGTTCAGGTCGGCCGCCAGTTTGCTCGCCGCTGCATGCCAATGCTCGTCCAGCGGGCGGTGATAACACAAGGTGATCATCGCATCGCCGGCCAGGGTGGTCAGGAACTCCACCTGGAACAGCTTGTGACTCAGGGGCGCACTGGCTTGCCAGGCGGCCTTGAGCTGCGGCATCAACTGATTGATGCGCAGGCTGGCGATCGGGAATTCTTCGATCAGGATCGGCGTGCGTTTGTCTTCCTGGGAAAACATCGCGTAGTGGCGCTCACCGGCTTCGCGCCACAGGCGGAATTCGGCACGCAGGCGGAAGTTCTGCAGCGGCGAGTCGAAGACCACCGGCTCGGGTGCGTCGAACGGGGCCAGCAGGTCGCGCAGGCGCGTGACCTTGTCTTCGAGCTGGACGGTGTAGGCCTGGGAATCAAAAGTCATGCGTTGAACCAACCGAGCTTGATCACGAACAGAATCGACAGGATCACCAGCGCCGGGTTCAGCTCACGGCCACGACCGGACATCAGCTTGATGGCGGTCCAGGCAATGAAACCGAAGGCGATGCCATTGGCGATGGAATAAGTGAACGGCATGGCCAGCGCGGTGATTACCACCGGTGCGGCGACGGTGATGTCGTCCCAGTCTATTTCGGCCAGGCCGGATGTCATCAGCACGGCGACGAACAGCAGTGCCGGGGCCGTGGCGAACGCGGGAACACTGGCGGCCAGCGGCGAGAAGAACAGCGCCAACAGGAACAGGATCGCCACGACGACAGCGGTCAGGCCGGTACGGCCGCCCGCACTCACGCCTGCGGCGGATTCGATGTAGCTGGTCGTGGTCGAGGTGCCCAACAGGGAGCCGGCCATTGCGGCGGTACTGTCGGCGATCAGCGCACGGCCCATTTTTGGCATGTGACCGTCCTTGCCCATCAAGCCGGCGCGCTTGGCGACGCCGATCAGGGTGCCGGAATTGTCGAACAGGTCGACGAACAGGAAAGCGAAGATCACGCTGACCAGACCGATGTCCAGTGCGCCCTTGATGTCCAGTTGCAGGAAGGTCGGGGCCAGCGATGGTGGCATCGACACCACGCCACCGAACGGGGTGAAGCCCATGACGATAGAAGCGATGGTCACCACCAGAATGCCGATCAGCACCGCACCACGCACGGCGAGGGCTTCCAGGGCGACGATCAGGGCAAAACCGAGGGTGGCGAGGATCGGTGCCGGTTGCTTGAGGTCACCGAGGCCGACCATGGTCGCCGGGTTGCTGACCACGATACCGGCGTTGTGCAGGGCGATCAGCGCCAGGAACAGACCGATACCGGCGGCAATCGCCGAGCGCAGCGGCAGCGGAATACTGTTGATGATCCATTCCCGGATGCGGAAGATCGACAGCAGGAAGAAACACACCGCCGAGATGAATACCGCACCCAGCGCCACTTGCCAGGTATGGCCCATGTGCAGGACCACGGTGTAGGTGAAGAAGGCGTTCAGGCCCATGCCCGGCGCAAGCGCGATCGGGTAGTTGGCGATCAGGCCCATGGTGGTTGAGCCGATGGCCGCCGCCAGGCAGGTGGCGACGAACACCGCGCCCTTGTCCATGCCGGTCTCGCCGAGGATGCTCGGGTTGACGAACAGAATGTAGGCCATGGCCAAGAAAGTCGTGACGCCCGCCAGAATCTCGGTCCGCACGTTGGTGTTGTGTGCCTTGAGTTGAAACAGCCTTTCCAGCATGTCTGCTCCCCGTGGCGCGCCCGGCGCCGTGAATGTATCGACCTCAACAGCAAAGCACAGACCGCTGAACGCGCCTGGGAAATTACTGTGGGCCGGAAAAAGCCGCGCATCATACCAGCAGCGTGGGGTTATGGCTGCTTATGGCGGTGATCGTCGTCGATGTTTTGTGTTCAGTCCAAACCAGCCATACTGCGCGCTGGTTTTTTGCGGTGGCAATTTGGATGAAAAAGTGGCTGACGATCATGTCCGGTGTCTTGATGGCGTTGGCGCTGGCGGCACAATCCGCTTCAGCGGCATCGGCCCCCCCATTGACCCAGGTAAAAGTGCTCAAGGTCGAATCGCCAGGCTGTGGTTTTGAGACGATTGAGGAAGGACAGGCTCAGACCCGCTGCGACCACGCGGGCCCGAACATCAGGATCTATGTGCTGGAAGTGGGCTACGGCCGCAGCCAGCCCCATGTCACGCTCGATGGCTTCGAAGTGGACGGCACCCGCACGCCGGTGTGCGCTTATGAGAACGGCAACCTGACCGATTGCGCGCAAAGGACCAAGGTCGTCGGCAACCTGTACATTTTCAATCTGGCGGGTAGGCAGGAAGGTACGTTCACCTTCAGTAATACTTCGATCAACGCGCCGGGCAACACGCTGTCGACCCAGCTTTACATCAAGTAACGACGGCGGCTCGAACAGGGGACAGGAAAGCTGACTACGCTCTAAGGACCCTTCTGTGGATTGTTCCCATGACTTTTCGAGCCTTGATTACCCTCGCCGAGGGCGCCGATGACCTGCAGACAGTGACCTTGATCGATGTATTGCGCCGCGCCAAGGTCGAGGTCGTGGTCGCCAGCATCGAGGGGCGGCGCATGCTCACCTGTGCCCGAGGCACGCGCTTGACGTGCGATGCGATGCTGGTGGATCTACTGGCCCAGCCGTTCGATCTGATCGTCCTGCCTGGCGGCGCCACAGGGGCGCAGCACCTGACCGCTCATCAACCCCTGCAACAACTGGTCAAGGACCAGGCCGCGGCGGGCCGCCTGTTCGCCGGCATCGCCGAAGCGCCCGCGGTAGCACTGCAAACCTTCGGCGTGCTGCGCCAGCGACGCATGACTTGCCTGCCGTCGGCCAGCCATCAACTGTCGGGTTGCAACTTCGTCGATCAACCGGTGGTGGTCGACGGCAATTGCATCACCGCCCAAGGCTCGGGTGGCGCCTTGGCATTTGCGCTGACGCTGGTGGAACAGCTGTGCGGTAAAGCCACGCGGGCGATGGTGGCGGGGGAGTTGTTGGTATAGACGGCGTCAGGCGTGAGCGGCGATGGGTTTGATGGGCGGTTGCTCACGGTGCTCCGCTTGCCACAGATCATAATCGGTCTGTACCCCTAACCACATGCGGGCCTTGCCGATCCCTGCGCGTTCCAAACGCACGGCCAAATCCGGACTGACTGGTGCATGTCCATGCAGCACCCGCGACAGATGCGGGCGCGCAAACCCAAGGTGCCGGGCGAGTTCCGCGACGCTGATACCCAGTTCAGGCAATACATCCATCAACAGTGTTTCACCAGGGTGCGGCGGGTTGTGCATGGGCATGTCCTGCCTCCTGTCAGTGATAATCGAGATAGTCGACCAGTTCGATATCCGATCCGGTAAATCGAAAAATGATCCGCCAGTTTCCGGAAACGGTCAGTGACCAGTACTCGGCCAACTCTCCCTTGAGTGGATGTAACCGCCACCCTGGAAGGTCGAGGTCGCCGGGTACCGCTGCGCGATCCATGAATTGCAGCATACGGCCCAGACGTTTCGCATGATCTGCGCGAATTCCCCGAGTCGAGCCTGTTTCATAGAAGCCACGAAGGCCTTTGTGCTGAAAGGATCTGATCATGGGGGAAGTGTAAGGCGATACATTACACTCTATGCGTTAACTATGTATTGCACCTGGTCGGCAAATTTGTGATCGGCAGCGGCCTCAAGCCTTCACCTCTTCCACCGGCACATGCATCCGGTCGCGGTTGGCCAGGGTCGGGAACAGTTTGATCCAGGTCCCGGTAACCACCAGCGTGCCGATACCGCCCATGACCACTGCCGGCACGGTGCCGAACCAGTGGGCGGTCAGGCCGGATTCGAATTCCCCCAGTTGATTCGACGCGCCAATGAACAGACCGTTCACGGCACTGACCCGCCCGCGCATTTCGTCCGGGGTTTCCAGTTGCACGAAAGAGGCGCGGATCACCATGCTGATCATGTCGGCCGCGCCCAGGACCACCAGCACGGCCAACGAAAACCAGAACGAGGTCGACAGGCCGAAGGCGATCGTCGCCACGCCGAACACACCCACGGCGGTGAACATGACCCGCCCGACATTGCGCTCCACGGCGAACCGCGCCAGGAATAGCGACATCAGCAGCGCACCCACCGCTGGTGCTGAACGCAGCAGGCCCAGGCCCCACGGGCCTGTCAACAGAATGTCCTTGGCGAACACCGGCAGCAGCGCCGTCGCACCCCCCAGCAGGACGGCGAACAGGTCGAGGGAAATGGCGCCGAGGATATCCGGGCGACTGCGGATGAAACGGATGCCCGCCAAGAGTGAATCCAGCGTGGCCTTGCCCTTGTTCAGAGGCGTTTGCCGGGCGGGCAGGTTCAGCATCAATGCGCAGGCGATGAGGTACAGGATCACCGTCGGGCCATACACCCAGACACTGCCGAAGGCGTAGAGCAAGCCACCGAGGGCCGGGGCGACGATGGTCGCCGATTGCTGGGCCGATTGTGCGGCGGCCACGGCCCGGGGAAACAGTGCGCTGGGCACGATGCTCGGCAGCAAGGCTTGAGTGGTGGGCATTTCGAACGAGCGCGCGGCGCCGAGCAGGAACGCGAGGATGAAGATCATTTCCCGGGTGACATGGTCTGTCGCGCTGCCGATGGCCAGCGACAGGGCGATCAGCGCTTGCAGCGACTGGCAGATGGCCGCGACCTTGCGCCGGTCGTAGCGATCGGCGACATGCCCGGTGTGCAGCATGAACAGCACGCGCGGCGCGAACTCCACGAGCCCGACCAGGCCCAGGTCGAGCACGTTGCCGGTCAGTTGGTAGAGATTCCAGCCGATGGCCACGGTGAGCATCTGAAAACCGCTGGCGGTGAAGACCCGGGCCAGCCAGAAAGCGATGAAAGGGCGATGGTGACGTAACAGCAAGGGCTCATGGCTGGGCATTTGAAGGCAAGTCTGGGGAGGGAAAGGGCGAGATTATCACCAAGCTGTAACAGGAAGTTGCGAGGCGGGAAAATTTCGTTAGCCAAGCATCGATTTCACTGGCTGATGGCCCACTTCCTTCCGGTGATTCCGTTTCAACCTGTGACTGAAACCGTGAGGCAACTTGTCACGCGGCAAAAGGCCACGCGGTTCATCCGCGCAAATGGGACTACTCTTTCATCGTTGATTGATCCAGATCAAGACCGGCAAAAGGAATTGATCCGGCGGCCGTGAGGCCAGACTCCCTGCGTTGTGATGCGTACAAAAAAAGAACAAACAGAGATTCGCCACACTCCATATCCGTGGGGGCCGTGGGTGCAGGCTTCGAGCCCGCAGCCGTACTACCTGACAGAGGAAGACTTATGTTCGGTTTAGAGGCACTTGATCTCGCCCGAATTCAGTTCGCGTTTACCATCTCGTTCCACATCCTGTTTCCAGCCATCACCATCGGCCTGGCGAGTTACCTGGCGGTGCTCGAAGGCTTGTGGCTGAAAACCCATAACGACACCTACCGAGACCTTTACCATTTCTGGTCGAAGATCTTTGCCGTCAACTTCGGCATGGGGGTGGTCTCAGGCCTGGTCATGGCCTATCAGTTCGGCACCAACTGGAGCCGCTTCTCGGACTTCGCCGGCTCGGTCACCGGTCCGTTGCTGACCTATGAAGTGCTCACGGCATTCTTCCTCGAAGCCGGCTTCCTCGGCGTCATGCTGTTCGGCTGGAACAAGGTTGGGCGCGGCCTGCACTTCTTTTCCACGGTCATGGTGGCCATTGGCACGCTGATATCGACCTTCTGGATCCTCGCCTCCAACAGCTGGATGCAAACGCCCCAGGGCTTTGAAATCATCAACGGCCAGGTCATTCCCACCGACTGGCTGGCGGTGATCTTCAACCCGTCGTTCCCGTACCGCCTGATGCACATGGCGACGGCGGCGTTTGTCGCCACGGCGTTCTTCGTTGGCTCCTCGGCAGCCTGGCATCTGCTGCGCGGCAAGGATAACCCGGCCATTCGCAAGATGCTGTCGATGGCAATGTGGATGGCCTTGATCGTCGCGCCGATCCAAGCCGTCATCGGCGACTTCCATGGCCTCAATACACTGGAACACCAGCCGGCCAAGATCGCCGCGATCGAAGGCCACTGGGAAAACAAAGGCGACGAGGCGACGCCACTGATCCTGTTCGGCTGGCCGGACATGAAAGAAGAGAAAACCAGGTTCGCCGTCGAGATCCCGTACCTGGGCAGCCTGATCCTGACCCACTCGCTGGACAAGCAAGTGCCGGCGCTCAAGGAGTTCCCGCCCGAGGACCGGCCCAACTCGACCATTGTGTTCTGGTCGTTCCGGATCATGGTCGGCCTCGGATTCCTGATGATCTTCACCGGCCTGTGGAGCCTGTGGCTGCGCAAGCGCGACGGGCTGTACACCTCACGGCCTTTCCTCTACCTGGCATTGTGGATGGGGCCGTCCGGGCTGATCGCGATCCTCGCCGGTTGGTTCACCACAGAAATCGGTCGTCAGCCCTGGGTGGTCTACGGCCTGATGCGCACGGCGGATGCATCCTCCAACCATAGCTTCATGCAGATGAGCATCACCTTGATCCTGTTCGTGGTGGTGTACTTCGCACTCTTCGGTGCCGGCCTCGGCTACATGATGCGCCTGGTGCGCAAAGGGCCGAAGATCGACGAAGGCAAGGAAACCAACGAAGGCGGCCCCGGCCAGAAACGCACCCCGGCGCGTCCTTTGTCCGCCGCCGACGATGAACCCGCGGATGCCGACCACATCGTGACCAAGGAGATTTGAATCATGGGTATTGATCTTCCGCTGATCTGGGCCGTGATCATCATCTTCGGCATCATGATGTACGTGGTCATGGATGGCTTCGACCTCGGTATCGGCATTCTCTTTCCGTTCATTCCCGGCAAGACCGACCGCGATGTGATGATGAACACCGTGGCCCCGGTCTGGGACGGCAACGAGACGTGGCTGGTGCTGGGCGGTGCGGCGTTGTTCGGGGCTTTCCCGCTGGCCTATTCGGTGGTGCTCTCAGCCTTGTATCTGCCGCTGATTTTCATGCTCGTCGGGCTGATTTTCCGCGGCGTGGCGTTCGAGTTCCGCTTCAAGGCCAAGGATGACAAGCGTCACTTGTGGGACAAGGCCTTCATCGGCGGTTCGATTGCGGCAACGTTTTTCCAGGGCGTGGCGCTGGGGGCGTTCATCGATGGCTTGCCGGTGGTCGATCGGCAGTTTGCCGGCGGCTCGCTGGATTGGCTGACACCCTTCACAATGTTCTGCGGCGCGGCGCTGGTCGTGGCGTACGCATTACTCGGTTGCACCTGGCTGATCATGAAGACCGAAGGCAAGTTGCAGGAGCAGATGCACGACCTGGCGCGACCCTTGGCGTTCGTGTTGTTGGCGGTGATCGGTATCGTCAGCATCTGGACACCTCTGGCCCACGCCGAGATCGCAGCCCGCTGGTTCACCTTGCCGAACCTGTTCTGGTTCCTGCCGGTGCCGATCCTGGTGTTGGTGACGTTGTATGGCTTGATGCGTGCCGTGGCCCGCAATGCGCACTACACGCCATTCCTGCTGACATTGGTGCTGATCTTCCTCGGTTACAGCGGCCTGGGGATCAGCCTGTGGCCGAACATCGTGCCGCCGTCGATCTCGATCTGGGACGCCGCCGCGCCCCCGCAAAGCCAAGGATTCATGCTGGTAGGGACGCTGTTCATCATCCCGTTCATCCTGGGTTATACCTTCTGGAGCTATTACGTGTTCCGCGGCAAGGTCACCCACGAGGATGGTTATCACTAGGACTCCTGTGGGCGCCAGCCGACTAAGGGCGGCGTTGCGACGATGGCGTCATTACCGGCGCCATCCAACCTTGATTGGAGGATGTGTCATGCCCGGCAAACACTCCCTGCACGACATTGAAGAAGCTGAGAAAAAACCGCTGTGGCAACGGATCGGCTGGTTGGCCTTGATCTGGGCTGGCAGCGTCGGTGCGCTGTTCATCGTGGCCAGCCTGATGCGGATGTTCATGAATGCCGCAGGCCTTACCACTCACTGACAGAATCGATATCCAGCCTTTGGCATAAAAAAACCCTCCATCTGGAGGGTTTTTTCTTGCGTGTTACTTACGCGCTTTGAGAATCACGAATTTAGGCGTGGCCGCCACTTGCTCGACCCCGCGGAACAAACGCGCCAGCTTACTGTGATAGCCCAGATGACGGTTGCCGACGATGTACAGCGCACCGCCCACCACCAGCGCCTCCCGGGCTTGCTGGAACATCCGCCAGGCGAGGAAGTCGCCGACCACCTGTTGTTGGTGAAACGGTGGATTGCACAGCACGACATCCAGCGATTGCGGTTCCTGCCCGGCCAGGCCATCGCCCGCCCGTACGATCACCTCCCGCTCGCCCAGCGTGGCGCGCCAGTTTTCGGCGGCCGATTGCACCGCCATGAAAGACTCATCTACCAGCGTGTAGCGGGCTTCGGGGTTTTGCAGGGCACTGGCAATCGCCAGCACGCCGTTACCGCAACCGAGATCGGCGACCCTGGCGCTGCCGAGGTTCTTGGGCAGGTGCGGCAAGAAGGCTCGCGTGCCGATGTCCAGACCTTCCCGGCAGAACACGTTGGCGTGATTGAGCAGCTCGATCGCCGGTTCATCGAGTCGATAGCGGGTCGGGTAGGGGGACGCGACGCCAGCCTTGGCTTGAGCCGTGGCGATCAGCAACCGGGCTTTTTTTACCGCCAATGAGGCCTGCACCGGGCCGACATAACGCTCAAGCAGATCGCCCGCAGCGCGCGGCAGATGCTTGACCATTGCCCCGGCAATCACCTGGGCACCGGGAGCCAATTGGCCCTGCAGACGGATCAGCTGTTCTTCCAGCAATGCCAATGTCTTTGGCACCCGGATCAGCACCCGGTCGAACGGCCCCGCGAAGGATTCGCTGGCCGGTACGTAGGGCACGGCGTCAAACGCCTGGCCATTGCGGACCAGATTCTTTTCCAACCCCTGCAAGGCCAGGAATGAATCGCCACTGCTGGTCACATTGACCTTGCCTGCCAGGCTGACGGCCAATGCGCCAAAACTGTCGTTGAGCACCAGCACCCGCGTGTCCACCGTGGGCCGCTGTTCAGCCAGGTGATTGAGCAGGTACTCATCTGCAGCGTCAAAGGCTTGCAGCGGTTCGTTCTGCTGTTCGGGCTGGCGGATCAGGTCGAGCTGGGCGAACGGGGTTTCGAGCAAGGGCATCGGGCAGGAGGCTCTGATAGATGGACGAGGATGTTCCGCGGCCCTGGGGCGTTGTTGCGGGCGGGACCGTCCGAGTGAAATGCGGCATGATGTTTTACACGTCATCACTCGAGAGGGATGCAAATGGTACGATTTTTTCTTTTGGATTACTCGCAGGTTTTGTGATCAGCGCAGCGCGTCGCTCCCCAGATAACCGCCTTTTACCGCGGCAATGACGGCCGAAATCTTGTTGTTGACGCCCAGTTTCTCGATCGCACTCTGCACATGGAAATTGACGGTGCGGGCACTGAGATTGAGAATCCTGGCGCTCTCGTAGGCCGTCTTGCCATCGGCTGCGAGTTTCAGCACGTCGACTTCCCGCAGCGACAGATGCGGCGAAGCCAATTTTGCCGGGTGTTTTGGCAGTGATCGTACGGCCAGTGCATGCAGGTGCTGTCCCATGAAGACGGAGAAACCGAGATTCTCGTACAGCTCGAACGAGCTGATCGGACAATGGCTCCTGGCCAGGCTCAGGATGCTGCACAGACCGCTTTCGTCGTCATGCACCGATTGCGACCAGCCATGCTGGAATCCCTGTGTTTCCAGCGCGTCCCACATCGAAGGGACTTTGCAAAAGAGCTCTTCACTCCAGAGCACCGGCAGCATTGTTTGATTGCAATGTGCCACTATCGGATCGATGTCCCTGAACTTTTTTTGTTCATATTCGTTGTTCCAGCTTGCAGGGTAATTGTTGAGTCTAAGTGTATTCAATTGCTCCGATCTGATTTTGTAAGCGACTGAAAATTCGAAAAATTTATATCCGATATTTTTCGCGAAACGCAGCGCTACCTGATAGGCGGTATCAATCTCCTTGGCGCTGGCTAACTGGCTGAGTTGTAATTCCTTCCACCTTTCCATCTTTGAGCTCCAATTTATATTGGCTCCGACGTGTATGGGTCCAATGTCCAGTACGCACGGATTGTAGGATGTTTCACACACGGGGGTGAGAATTTTTTGTTTTGTTTGAATTTATAAAACGGGTTTATGGTTCTAATGTGATTGAGTTAAAAGCAGGTATTAAATGTCGATTTTAATATGATTGTCGGTATTGTTATCGGGGTAACTGATTAGTTAAAAGGGTGTGAGAAGGTTGGGAGTGTCATGCATTCGATTATGATCGCTAAAGACACTACAAATCACCGGTGTTTATGGGGTTCGCTTTGCGAGACACTGCGGTCATGTGTTGAAGGGAGCACCCCATGACCGCCAGTGAAGAGAAATTTACCCGCCAGACCTTGCTCGACGTCGAACCGTTGACGCCGAACCTGTTCACCCTGCGCACCACGAGGGATGCAGGCTTTCGCTTTCGCGCAGGGCAATTCGCCCGGCTGGGTGTAGTCAAGGCGGACGGCAGTACGGTGTGGCGTGCCTATTCCATGGTGTCTTCACCCTACGACGAGTTTCTCGAGTTCTTTTCCATCGTCGTGCCTGGCGGCGAATTCACCAGCGAGCTGAGCCGGTTGGGTGTTGGCGACACGCTGCTGGTCGATCGGCAGGCGTATGGCTACCTGACACTCGACCGCTTCGTCGACGGCCGTGATTTGTGGCTGTTATCCACCGGTACAGGCCTGGCACCTTTTCTATCGATTTTGCAGGACTTCGAGGTCTGGGAAAAATTCGAGCGGATCATACTGGTGTATAGCGTCCGCGAGTCCAAGGAGCTGGCTTATCAGGCGCTGATTGCCGGATTGGCGCAGCGCGACTATTTGCAGGCGTTTGGCCACAAGTTGCAGCTCATCAACACCGTGACTCGCGAGCGGCACCCCGGCGCGCTGAACGGACGGATCACCACCCTGATTGAAAATGGCGAGCTGGAGCGGGCGGCTGGCGTGGCGCTGACCCCTGAGCATTCGCGAGTGATGTTGTGCGGAAACCCGCAGATGATCGATGACACGCGCAAATTGCTCAAGCAGCGAGACATGCACTTGAGCCTCAGCCGGCGGCCCGGTCAGGTGGCTGTGGAGAACTTCTGGTGAAACAAAAACGGCGCCATGGAGGCGCCGTTTGATTCAGGGTCGAGTGTTCTGGGCCTTGAGCAAGTCGCGAATCTCACCGAGCAACACCTCTTCCTTGGTCGGAACCGGCGGCAGGGTCGGTGCGGCGGCTTCTTCGCGCTTGAGGCGGTTGATGGCCTTGACGCCCATGAAAATCGCGAACGCTACGATGACGAAATCAATCAGGGTCTGAATGAATTTACCGTACGCCAGGACCACCGCCGGGACATCGCCCTGGGCGGCCTTGAGCGTAATGGCCAGGTCACTGAAGTCCACCCCGCCGATCAGCAAGCCGATTGGGGGCATGATCACATCGCCGACAAACGACGTCACGATCTTGCCGAAAGCCGCGCCGATGATGATACCGACGGCCATGTCGATCACATTGCCTTTGACGGCGAAGGCCTTGAACTCGCTTATCACGCCCATAGGTCATTTCCTTGTTACAGATGAGGTTGGTGAACGCAGTGTAAATCAGCAAATCGCATCCTGCCCGATACGACTGCGTGTGGGGTTGGCTTGCAATCGACTGATCCTGCGGTGAAAAGTTTACAAAATGACTCACTTCTCGGCGACAACTTTGCCTCGCAGCGGCGTCTTGACCCTTGGCAAGGGAGCAATTGGCAGGCGAGAAAACACTACGGATTGCACGCTGTGATTTGAGCGTTTACACCGTCGGCCAGTAATCATTCCAGCAGGTTGTCCTGGATTTTTCTTGGTCAGTGTTGTCGATCTATCATTCAACGCTGTTGCCATGCGAATTGGTGTTTTTTATTTGTATGACTTTTTAGAAAAGGGCTTTTGTTATACGCATGGCGAGTTGTTGGTTAATTTTCGTATAGGTTTTTTTCAATGGGTGTTTGCGATGGTTGGGTAGTTGGTCCATTGGTGTACAAATAATTATCAAGGTGCTGGTGGATATTGTATGGGTAGTTCGTGAGTTTTTGTTTAAGTTCTGTTGGGTGATGTTTGAAGTGTCAGATGTGACTCGTTACTGCAGATTAATGGCATCAATCGCCAGGTACCAAGACAGCTGACCTGAGCTATCATCGCGGTTTTTGCCGGGAGTTCCGATGGCCAAGGCCAAGCGCATGTACGGCTGCACCGAGTGCGGCTCAACCTTTCCCAAGTGGGCCGGACAATGTGGCGAGTGCGGCGCCTGGAACACGCTCACTGAAACCATGGTGGAAAGCGGCGGCGCAGCGGCGCCCAGCGGTCGCACCGGCTGGACCGGCCAGCAGGCGCAAATCAAGACCCTGGCTGAGGTCAGTGTCGAGGAAGTCCCGCGTTTCTCCACGGCTTCCGGTGAGCTTGACCGGGTGCTGGGTGGCGGCCTGGTGGACGGCTCGGTGGTGCTGATTGGCGGTGATCCCGGTATCGGCAAATCCACCATTCTGCTGCAAACCCTTTGCAATCTCGCCAAGAGCATGCCGGCGCTGTATGTCACGGGTGAAGAGTCGCAGCAACAGGTCGCCATGCGTGCCCGACGCCTGGGGCTGCCCCAGGATCAGTTGCGGGTCATGACCGAGACCTGCATAGAAACCATCATTGCCACCGCCCGGCTGGAAAAACCCCGGGTCATGGTGATCGACTCGATCCAGACGATTTTCACCGAGCAACTGCAATCGGCGCCGGGTGGCGTGTCCCAGGTTCGCGAAAGCGCGGCACTGTTGGTGCGATACGCCAAGCAGAGTGGCACCGCGATTTTCCTTGTGGGACATGTGACCAAGGAAGGCGCGCTGGCGGGGCCTAGGGTGCTGGAGCACATGGTCGACACCGTATTGTATTTCGAAGGCGAATCAGACGGGCGCCTGCGCCTGTTGCGGGCGGTAAAGAATCGTTTCGGCGCGGTCAACGAACTGGGCGTGTTCGGCATGACCGACAAGGGCCTGAAAGAAGTCTCCAACCCTTCGGCCATTTTCCTGACCCGTGCACAGGAAGAAGTCCCCGGCAGCGTGGTCATGGCGACATGGGAAGGCACACGGCCGATGCTGGTGGAAGTCCAGGCGCTGGTGGATGACAGTCACCTGGCCAATCCGCGCCGGGTGACGCTGGGGCTGGACCAGAACCGGCTGGCGATGTTGTTGGCTGTCTTGCACCGGCATGGGGGCATTCCCACCCACGATCAGGACGTGTTTCTCAACGTGGTTGGTGGGGTGAAAGTACTGGAAACAGCCTCTGACCTGGCCTTGATGGCGGCTGTCATGTCGAGTTTGCGTAACCGGCCGCTGCCCCATGATCTGCTGGTGTTTGGAGAGGTCGGTCTGTCCGGGGAGGTGCGCCCGGTGCCAAGCGGCCAGGAGCGCTTGAAAGAAGCGGCCAAGCACGGCTTCAAGCGGGCGATCGTGCCCAAGGGTAATGCGCCGAAAGAGGCGCCGCCGGGGTTGCAGATCATCGCGGTGACGCGCCTGGAACAGGCCCTCGACGCTCTCTTCGAATAACTCCGGGTTCAGATTTCGATGAGGGCGCCCAGCTCCCGTTCAAGCTCCTGCGGATCTCCCAGGTTCAACTCAATCAATCGCCGCAGGCATTCAATGGATTCCAGGCTGATATGCCTGCACTCGAAGCCGAGCTGCCCGTTGTCTTCGTGGGCCAACTGCACATCCATGTCGATATCGACGCCTTCGCTCAGATGAATGTGGACAAAAAAATCCTTCTGCGGATCCCCCAGCCAGGGTTCCGGTCGCTCGATCAGCAAGCCCTTGAGCGACAGGTCGATCAGTTTCACCGGCCAGATGAACGCCTCCTGGCCCAGCTCGGTTCTGACATCGAACGCAATACGTTTGAAGCGGCGACGTTCGGCAGGGCGCTCGGTCATTGGCACGATCCTCGGAAATGTACGCTGACTATAGACCGCCATCGCGAAACGCTGCCAGGCGTCCAGACCGTTGTCAGGGTATGGCCTTTGCTGTCAGGCGAGCTAAACTCGAGGTGGTTGTCTTTCTTGTCCACTCTGGCTGGAATAATAAAATGAAAAATAATAATAGCCCGCTACGCCACTTACCCTGGCTGCTGCTGGCAATCGTTGGGGCGTGCGCCCTTGGCGTCGTGGCACTGCGCCGAGGTGAAGCGATCAACGCGTTGTGGATTGTGGTCGCCGCCGTGGCCATCTATCTCGTTGCGTATCGTTACTACAGTCTGTTCATTGCCAATAATGTCATGCAACTCGATGCGCGACGGGCTACCCCCGCCGTGCTCAACAATGACGGTCTGGATTATGTCCCGACCAACAAGCATATCCTCTTCGGTCACCACTTCGCGGCCATCGCCGGCGCAGGGCCCCTGGTCGGTCCGGTACTGGCGGCGCAGATGGGCTACCTGCCCGGCACGCTGTGGCTGATTGCCGGCGTGGTGCTGGCCGGTGCCGTGCAGGACTTCATGGTCCTGTTCATGTCCACCCGCCGCAACGGCCGTTCGCTGGGCGACATGGTCCGTGAGGAAATGGGCCGCATTCCCGGCACCATCGCGCTGTTCGGCTGCTTCCTGATCATGATCATCATCCTTGCGGTGCTGGCGCTGATCGTGGTCAAGGCCCTGGCCGAGAGTCCATGGGGGATCTTCACGGTGATGGCGACCATCCCGATCGCGATGTTCATGGGCATCTACATGCGCTACATCCGCCCGGGACGCATCGGTGAAATCTCGGTGATCGGCGTGCTGTTGCTGCTGGGTTCCATCTGGCTCGGCGGGCAAATTGCCGCTGATCCGGTGTGGGCCAAGGCCTTCAGCTTCACCGGTATCCAGATCACCTGGATGCTGGTCGGCTATGGCTTTGTCGCCGCGGTGTTGCCGGTGTGGCTGATCCTGGCGCCCCGTGACTACCTCTCGACTTTCCTGAAGATCGGCACCATCGTCGCACTGGCCATCGGCATCCTGGTGACCATGCCCGAGCTGAAAATGCCGGCGCTGACCCAATTCGTCGACGGCACTGGCCCCGTGTGGAAGGGCGGGCTGTTTCCGTTCCTGTTCATCACCATCGCCTGTGGCGCGGTCTCGGGTTTCCACGCACTGATTTCCTCCGGCACCACGCCGAAACTGCTGGATAACGAGGTCAATGCCCGTTACATCGGTTACGGCGCCATGTTGATGGAGTCCTTCGTGGCGATCATGGCCATGGTCGCGGCGTCGGTGATCGAGCCAGGCGTGTACTTCGCGATGAACAGCCCGGCCGCCGTCGTTGGCGGTGATGTGGTGGCGGTGGCGACCGCAGTCAGCAACTGGGGCTTTGCAATCACCCCGGAAGCGCTGCAGGCGGTGGCCCACGACATCGGTGAAACCACCATCCTGGCCCGTGCCGGCGGTGCACCGACCCTGGCGGTCGGTATCGCGCAGATCCTGCACAGTGTGCTGCCGGGTGAAAACACCATGGCGTTCTGGTACCACTTCGCGATCCTCTTCGAAGCGCTGTTCATCCTGACCGCGGTGGACGCCGGCACCCGTGCCGGGCGTTTCATGCTGCAGGACTTGCTCGGCTCGTTCGTGCCATCGCTCAAGCGCACCGAATCCTGGACCGCCAACCTGATCGCCACTGCCGGCTGCGTGACCATGTGGGGCTGGTTGCTGTATCAGGGTGTGATCGATCCGTTGGGTGGTATCAATACCCTGTGGCCGCTGTTCGGTATTTCCAACCAGATGCTGGCCGGTATCGCGCTGATGCTCGGCACCGTGGTGCTGATCAAGATGAAACGCCAGCGTTATGTCTGGGTCACCCTGTTGCCGGCGTTGTGGCTGCTGATCTGCACCACGACAGCGGGCTTCATCAAGCTGTTCGACGCCAACCCGGCGATCGGCTTCCTGTCGCTGGCGAAAAAATACAGCGATGCCTTGGCCAACGGCCAGATCCTCGCCCCGGCCAAGGACATCACCCAGATGCAGCACGTGATCTTCAATGCCTACACCAACGCCACGCTGACTGCGCTGTTCCTGTTCGTGGTGTTCAGCATCCTGTTCTATGCACTCAAGGTCGGTATTGCCGCCTGGGGTACAAAAGATCGTACGGACAAAGAATCGCCTTTCCAGGTGCTGCCGGATGCGTAACCAGAGGATTGCAGCATGTTCAATGACTTGAGTCGCCTCGGTAAATACCTCGGCCAGGCCGCGCGCCTGATGGTCGGCATGCCCGACTACGACAACTACGTCGAGCATATGCAAAGCAAGCACCCTGACAAACCGGTGATGAGCTACGAGATGTTCTTTCGGGAACGCCAGGAGGCTCGTTACGGTGGCAAGGGTGGGCCGAAGTGTTGTTGATGCACCACGCCTAGGCAACACACCACTGTAGGAGGCCGGTTTGCCGGCGGAAGCGATCTTCAGGACGCCTTCGCCGGCAAGCCGGGCTCCTACAATTTTTTTTGCGTCCGGGAGACCTTATTTTGTCAGCCCCAATCCCCGTAACGATCCTCAGCGGCTTCCTCGGTGCCGGCAAAACCACGCTGTTGCGCCACCTGCTCAAAGCCGAGCACGGCCTGAAAATCGCCGTGATCGAAAATGAATTCAGCGACGCCGGCATCGACACCCAACTGTTGGGTGACGAACCGGTACAGGTCATGACGCTGTCCAACGGTTGCGTCTGCTGCACCATCCACACCGATCTGACCAAGGCCCTGTATCTGTTGCTCGAGCGCCTCGACAGTGGAGACATCGCCTTCGACCGGCTGGTGATCGAATGCACCGGCCTGGCGGACCCGGCTCCGGTGGCGCAAACCTTCTTCATCGACGAGGAGCTGCGCGAGCGCTACATCCTCGACGGCATCATCACCTTGGTGGATGCGGCGCACGCTGAACAGCATCTGGCCCAGACCATCGCCCAGGCGCAGATCGGTTTTGCCGATCGGCTGCTGGTGAGCAAGCGTGATCTGGTGGACGAACCTGCGTTCACGGCATTGAGCGAACGCCTGACCCGTATCAATCGCCGAGCGCCCATCCGCGTGGTCGATCACGGCAAGATCGACCTGGCCGAACTGCTCGACGTGCGTGGTTTCAATCTCAACGCCGACCTGGGCGGCGGCGTGAGTTTGCGCCCGGTCAGCCAGGCCCCGTCCATCGACCGTATTTCCAGCCTGGTGCTGCGCACCGACAAACCGCTGGATATCGACAAGCTCAGCGAGTTCATGAACGAGCTGCTGGAGGAGCACGGCAAGCAACTGTTGCGCTACAAAGGTGTATTGAACATTCTCGGCGAGCCGCGCCGCATGGTGTTCCAGGGGGTGCTGAAGCTCTACGGTTTCGACTGGGACACGGAGTGGGCTGCCGATGAAACCCGTGAAAGCGTGATTGTGTTCATTGCCGATGATTTGCCGCAGGACAAGATTCGCCAGGGGTTCGCCCGAGTGGCAGCGAGCTAACCGGCAATACGATCCTGACGGGGTAGCGGTCGAGCGCTCAGCAACGCCGCCTCCAGATGGTCCAGATGACGATTCAGTAGTGCCAAGGCCATCGCGGTATCCATGCGCGTTATCGCGTCCACTATTTTCTCGTGAAGTTGCCAGCCGCAATTGTTCTCTACGCATGCATCAAACTGCGCAATCGCCAAGGAGGTCAGAGGCACGAGACTGCCGAGAAAATGCGCCAACGGAGCGTTGCCCGCCATTTCTGCCAGCTGCAGGTGAAACTCCCCCGACAGACGAATCGCCCGGCCACGCTCGGCGCATTGACGCTCACTATCGACCAGCGTGCGCAGGCGCTTCAAGGCATGCGTGCAGGGCCTCTGGCAGGTCAGCCTCACCAGCATGAGTTCGGTCAGTCGCCGGGCATGCAGCGTTTGCCGAACCTGATCGACACCGAGCGCCGCGACGCGGGGACGATGATTGATCCGCAAAATAATGATCTGCTGATGGGACAGTCGCGTCAGCACGTTGCGAATGTCGCTGCGTCGGGCACCGAACATTTGCGCCAGGCTTTCCTCGGTAAAACGACTGGCTTCATGGATGCGCTGTTCAAGAATGGCGTCGAGGACCCGCGAGTACAGATCATCCGCCGCCGGTGGAAAGGGCAGGGTGGTAAGCGTTTGCGCTGAAACGAAGCTGTTCATGGCCTTTCTCCGGTTCAAAGAGGGTTCAACTGCCGAGGTTGTCTTCCGGGATGTTCAGTTCAATGCCCATCCGCTGGCCTTCGCGAAGAATGTGCCGACGCATCTCGGCACTGGCCTGGGCGCTGTTCTTGCTGCGGATCGCCCGTACCACCGCTTCATTTTCTTCCAGGCGTTCAGCCAGATGCTCCGGGGAGTTGCGCAGCACTTGGGCGCTTTGCTTGAGGGCATTGCTGGTCTGCTGGACCACGCTCTGGAAGATCGGGTTCGAGGTCAGGGTGAAGAGTTCTTCGTGGAACGCGATGTAGGCGCTCACTCCGGCTTCACTGTCGTTGGCCTCCAGGGCTTCGCGCATGTCCATCAGGGTCAGGCGCAGTTGCCCGACTTCCTTGCTGCTGATCGATTGCGCCACCAAGCCCACGATGAACGGCTCAAGGGTGTAGCGCAGCTGCAGAACATCTTCCAGGCTTGCCGCGGCCACCGCGCTGTCGTGCTGTTGGCTGTCGGCAAGATTGGCCTCCAGCACCACCACGCCCTTACCGGGCATGGAACGCACCAGGCCGAGGGTTTCGAGCACGGTGACGGCTTCACGCAGGCTGGGGCGGCTGATGCCCAATTGTTCGGCCAGCTCGCGTTGCCCCGGCAGCATGTCGCCGGAACGCCACTGACCGCGGGCCAGCGCGGCCCGAAGTTTTTCTACGACTGAATTTACAACGGTCGACGAGGTAATCACTGTTCGCTCCATGAGCTTTAAACGTTGTTGGCCGTGCCTGCCCGGGAGCAGGCACGGCGTTCATTCAAAATTCCTGCTGATGGGCCGGGGCCACGGGTTTTCTCGGCTGGAAGGTATAACCCACCTGGCCGGAAAGCACCTTGTTCGCCCGCTCCACATCGATGTCTTTTTCCCAGCGAGCGATCGCCACGGTTGCCACGCAGTTGCCGATCAGGTTGGTCAGGGCCCGGCCGATTCCCATGAACCAGTCCACGGCCAACACCAGCACCAGGCCGACCACTGGAATCGCCGGGATCGCCGTCAGGGTGGCCGCCAGAATCACCAGGGCCGATCCCGGGATGCCGTGCGCGCCTTTGGAGGTGATCAACGACACCAACAGAATCGTCAGCAGATCGGTCATGGCCAGCGGCGTGCCGGTGGCATTGGCGATGAACACGATGGCCAGGGTCAGGTAGATCGAGAAACCGTCGAGGTTGAACGAGTAGCCGGTGGGAATCACCAAGCCGACCGTCGAGCTGCCGATGCCCAGATGCTCAAGCTTGCGCATGATTTGTGGCAGCACGGCGTCGGACGAGGCGGTGCCCATGACGATCAGCAGTTCTTCGCGCAGGTACTTGAGCAACGGCCACATCTTCAGGCCCGAAAGACGCATGACCAGGCCGAGAATCAGCGCTACGAAGGCTACGCAGGTCAGGTAAAACAGGCCGACCAGACTGCCCAGATGCTGCAGCGAGTCGAGGCCGTATTTGCTGGTGGTAAAGGCGATGGCGCCGAATACCCCGATCGGTGCCAGGCGCACGATCATGCCCATGATGCGGAAGATCACATGGCTGAGTTCGTTGATCAGTCGGGAAATGCCCGACGCCGCCTCACCCACCAGGTTCAGGGCGCTGCCGAACAGCACCGAAAACAGCAGGACTTGCAGGATGTTGTTATCGGCAAATGCGCCGATCACCGAGGTCGGAATCAAATCCATCAGGAACTGCGTGGTGGTGTGCATGTGCTGGCCGCGCTGGGCGATATCGCCCATGTCGGCTGCGGAAAGCTGTTCCAGATGAATGTTCGCGCCACTGCCGATACCGGTGCTGAAGGCGAACACCAGGCCGATCACCAGGGCGATGGTGGTCAGGATTTCGAAATAAATCACTGATTTAAGACCGATGCGACCGACCTTTTTCAGGTCACCGGCACCGCTGATGCCGCTGACCACCACGCAGAACACGATCAGGCCAATCAGCATTTTGATCAGCTTGATAAACCCGTCACCGAGGGGTTTGAGCTGAGCGGAGTATTCGGGAAGGGTCAGCCCGCAGACGATGCCGAGCACCAGTCCGAGAACCACTTGGAGGAAGATTGAACGCGAGCACCATCTGAGCATGGGAGGAATCCTGGTCGGTGTCCTGGCTGCCGTGCGCTGCGCGCATCAGATTCAGGACTTAATTATTGTGGTCTTACCGGTATGTCCAGTGCAGGCGCAGTCTAGGCGCTGTTTTTGGGTGATCGCAAGTAAAAAATTGAGAATTGGCATGACCGGTCATACCAGTTGAGGGGCGAGGCCCGATCTTGAGCGGTTAGAGGGTTATCGAAAAAAACGCATCGGCTCCGATGAGCAAGCCGACGCGCTTTTTGGATCATTTCGTCGTGTGCGCAACTTTCCGTTCGAGAATACTCAGGATGAAAGTGATTTTTGAACGTTCTTCGGTCTTCGCAAGATAGATATAAGGCGAGCTCTTTACTTTACGTCCACCCAAGTAACGTTTGTCTTCAGTCATGAGCGAGATGGGCGAGTGTTGGGAGGCGATGTCGGCGAGCGTTACCGGGTTGCCCTGATGATTGATCAGGGTAAAAACTGTCGGATCATCAATGCCTGAATTCATGGCCCCCAACACTTCCTGCCAACTTTGACTTATCAAGCGATTGTAATATTCGCCGGGGTTCTTGATTGACAGTAGATAACCATCCGCCGTGTGCCGAAAGTGCAGTTTCAAGGGCTTGACCACGCCGGCCTGCGCATTGGGGCGGATGCCAAGCAGGTGTGAGTGGTCGAAGGTTTGCGGTCTGCCGGTAAAGAAACCGCCGCTGAACAGGCCCACGGTGGCCATCGCCGGTTTTTCGTGGAGCAGTTCAAGCAGATTGAGTTTGTGGTCAAACATTTGAAGTGTGGCGGTAAAAGATTTTTCAATATCACTGTTCACGCTGAAGTCCTTTTCGTTTATTTATTTAGTAACTCGCGCAATGGAGTCGGCTTCAGGTTAAGTGATTTTTTGGTTAGTTGATGTTTGTCTGTGTTGCAAGAGTTTGAGCGGGCGTAGCAGTGGGCAATTAATCCAGGCGAAAAAAAACCGGCCATCGCTGGCCGGTTTTTTAACTACGGTTTAGCGGGCTGATTAAGCGCCGTATACCGGCAGCTTCTTGCAGATCGCCTTGACCTTCTCGCGAACGGCGTCGATCACCGCTTCGTTGTTCAGGTCAGCCAGGATGTCGCAGATCCAGCCGGCCAGTTCCTTGCACTCTGCTTCCTTGAAGCCGCGAGTGGTCACAGCCGGGGTGCCGAAGCGCAGGCCGGAAGTGACGAACGGGGAGCGTGGGTCGTTTGGCACGGAGTTCTTGTTCACGGTGATGAACGCCTTGCCCAGGGCGGCGTCGGCATCTTTACCGGAGATTTCCTGCTTGATCAGCGACAGCAGGAACAGGTGGTTTTCAGTACCGCCGGAAACCACGTCAAAACCGCGCTCGATGAATACGCCGGCCATGGCCTTGGCGTTTTTCACCACTTGTTGCTGGTAAGCCTTGAACTCAGGCTGCAGCGCTTCCTTGAAGCAGATCGCTTTGGCGGCGATCACGTGCTCCAGCGGGCCACCCTGGGCGCCAGGGAATACTGCGGAGTTCAGCTTCTTCTCGATGTCGGCGTTGGCGCGAGCCAGGATCAGGCCGCCACGTGGACCACGCAGGGTCTTGTGGGTGGTGGTGGTCACCACGTCAGCGAATGGAACCGGGTTCGGGTAGACGCCAGCGGCGACCAGACCGGCCACGTGGGCCATGTCGACGAACAGGTACGCGCCGACCTTGTCAGCGATTTCGCGGAAGCGCGGGAAGTCGAGGATCTGCGAATAGGCAGAGAAACCGGCCACGATCATTTTTGGCTTGTGCTCAACGGCCAGGCGTTCGACTTCGTCGTAGTCGATCAGGCCGTTGGCGTCGATGCCGTACTGGATGGCGTTGTACAGCTTGCCCGAGGACGAAACGCTGGCGCCGTGGGTCAGGTGACCGCCGTGGGCCAGGCTCATGCCCAGGATGGTGTCGCCAGCCGACAGCAGGGCCAGGTAAACGGCGCTGTTGGCTTGCGAACCGGCGTGTGGCTGAACGTTGGCGTAATCAGCGCCGAACAGTTCTTTTGCACGATCAATTGCAAGCTGCTCAACGACGTCAACGTACTCGCAGCCACCGTAGTAGCGCTTGCCCGGGTAGCCTTCGGCGTACTTGTTGGTCAGTACCGAGCCTTGAGCTTCCATCACCGCAGGGCTGGTGTAGTTTTCCGAAGCGATCAGCTCAATGTGCTCTTCCTGGCGCTGAGCTTCTTGCTCCATGGCGGCAAAGAGATCGGCGTCGTACTTGGCAATAGTCAAATCACGGCTGAACATGGCGGTCCTCAAGGATCGGGGGCGGAAAAGGGGGGCATTCTAACCCAATGGGTTTTGGAAGGCATATGAAACGACATCATGTCGCAGACAAGTGGGCTTCATGACGGGATCAGCGGTGATTGTGCCGGCGCCTTCGCGAGCAAGCCGGCTCCCACATTTGAAATACGGTCCCCTGTGGGAGCGGGCTTGCTCGCGAAGGCGTCGCTCGCTTCACCTGAAGATTTCAGTCAAACATGAACAACGCATCATTGCTGAACTGCGCTTCAAAGGTGTCGGCCGGCATCGGCCGACCGAACAGGTACCCCTGAACCTCGTCGCAACCATGTTCACGCAGGAAATCCAGCTGCTCCTGGGTTTCCACACCCTCGGCGATCACCGCCAGGTTGAGGCTGTGGGCCATGGCGATGATCGCCCGGGCGATCTGCGCATCCTGTTCACCCGACGGCAAACCGTCGACGAAGGTGCGGTCGATCTTCAGGACGTCGATCGGGAATTGCTTGAGGTAGTTGAGCGATGAGTAGCCCGTGCCGAAGTCATCGACCGCGATGCTCAGGCCAAGGTTTTTCAACCCGGCGAGAATCTGCATGGCTTCGCTGACTTCGCGCATCAGGATACTTTCGGTCAGTTCCAGTTCCAGGCACGCCGGCGGCAGGCCGGTTTCCTTGAGGATGGTGGCGATCCGTGTGCCGAGTTGGCCGTCGGAAAACTGCCGGGCGGAGATGTTCACCGATACCTTCGGCACGCGCACCTTGGCCTGGTGCCAGGTCTTGAGCTGCCGGCAGGCCTCGCTGATCACCCAGTCGCCGACATCCACTACCAGGCCGAGCTCTTCGAGCACCGGGATGAAATCCCCCGGCGGTACCAGGCCGCGGCGCGGATGACGCCAACGCAGCAAGGCTTCGGTGCCGGTCAGGCGTTTGCCATCGCCGCTGAACTGCGGCTGGTAATACAGCACGAATTCGTTCTGTTCCAGGGCATGTCGCAAGTCGCTTTCCAGTTCCAGGCGCTCCAGGGCGCTGGCGTTCATGTCTGCCTGATAGAACTGGAAGTTGTTCTTGCCGCGCTCCTTGGCGTGGTACATCGCGGTATCGGCATTTTTCATCAACTGGCTCAGTTCATTGCCATCCTGAGGGCTCAGCGCGATGCCGATACTGGCCGTGACGAAGAACTCGCGACCTTCGAGCACGAAGGGTTTTACCAGGCTGGCGAGAATCTGCTCAGCCACGTGAATGGCGCGGTTCAGGGCGATTTCACGGTTGGCCCGCGGTTGCAGGAGCAGGGTGAACTCATCGCCGCCCATGCGCGCCACGGTGTCGTCGTCGTCGACGCAGCCGAGCAGGCGCGTGGCCATTTCCTTGAGCATGCGATCACCCGCGGCATGGCCCAGGGAATCGTTGATCGGCTTGAAGCGGTCCAGGTCGAGGAACATCAATACCACCCAGGACTTCTGTCGCTCGGCCGCTTGCAACGCCGTGTGCAGGCGATCCTGGAACAACGTGCGGTTGGGCAGGTGGGTCAGGGCGTCGTAATAAGCCAGGCGGTGGATCCGTTGCTCACTGGCCTTGCGTTCGCTGATGTCACTGAAGAAACACACGTAACTGGCCAGGTCGCCTTCGTCGTCCAGTACCGCAGTAATGCCGACCCAGGCCGGATAATGCTCGCCGTTGCGGCGCCTGAGCCATACTTCGCCTTCCCAGGTGCTGTGCTGGTTCAACTGCTTGAGCACGTAGCGCAAGTGGGCTTCCTGCTGCTCATCGACGGTGAGCATGTTCGGCAACTGGTCGAGTACCTGTTCCACGGCATAACCGCTGACACGGCTGAAGGCTTCGTTGGCCTGGACGATATAGCCGGCCGGGTCGGTGATCAGGATCGCCGAGGTCGAGTGTTCGAATACCGTGGCGGCCATTCGCAGGTCTTTCTCGGCCCGGCGTTGCTGGCTGATGTCGCGACCTACCCCCAACACGCCTTCGAACGCGCCGTGCTCGTCCCAGACCAAGACCAGTCGCAGTTCGATAGGAATCTTGCGTCCGTCGGCCCGCAGGCAGTCGAACAGGAACAGTTGGGTCTGCACCTGGCTGCGTAACAGGGCCAGTTGTTCGGGTTTATCGAGCGCCTTGCTGACGCGATCCATCAGGAGGTAAATGCCGCTCAACTGTTGCGGATTGGCGATGGTCGATTGCCAGCCGTTCTGGAAAATCCACTCGACTTCGTAGCCCAGCACCGACTGCACGGAAGGGCTGACATAGTTGAGCACCATGCGACTGTCGGTGGAGAAAATCACATCGCTGATGCTTTCGGCGAGCATCCTGTAGCGCTGCTCGCTATCGCGCAGCGACTCACTGGCTTCGATCTGCTCGGTCACGTCCTTGGCCACGCCGATGATGCGGGTGACCTGGTCGTGCTTGTCCCTGGCCAGTGCCTGCTCGCGAATGTCGAAACGCCGCCATTCGCCGTCACGGTGGCGAAAGCGCAGCTGGCACTGCATCAACTGGCTGTAGCCGTCTTGCCGCTGGCTCTTGCGTGAACGGCGGTAGTAGTCGGCATCTTCAGGGTGCAGGAGGATTTCCCAGAAGTACTCGCCCATCTGCTGCAGTTCGGTACGGTTGTAGCCCAGTGTCTGGCCCAGATGGTGGTTGCTGAAGATCATTCGCTGGCTGATCACGTCTTGCACGTAAAGGTGATCGGGCACGGTCCGCACGACGTCGGACCAGAAGCTTTCGCGCTCCTGCAGCGACAGCTCGATGAGCTTGCGGCTGGTGATATCGGTGATGCTCAGGATCACTGCCTTGAAGTCGTCAGGGTTTTGCGGCAGGCGCAACACCAGCCACAGGTGCTGGTCACGACCACTGGCGTCCTGGAGTTTGATTTCCAGCTCAAGCTGTTGCTGTTGCCTGTGCACTGCTTCGAGTACCTGATTGCCGATGGCGCTGCCCTCAACCGGGTTGCCATCGATCAGCAGGTTCCAGACTTGGTCGCAGGTATTGACGTTAAGCAGTTGCAAGGCGACCTGATTGATCTCGGTGATGCGCAACTCCTGCAATAACTGCCGGCGTTGTTCCGGGTTCGTCAGGCATGCTTGCAGTTGCTCGTCGTGCCGCAGCTGGGCCTTGTCGAACAGGCTGCGCAGTCCCGACATGTCGAGTACGCACAGGGCCACGCCGGTGCCTTCGAATATCTCCTGGTAGCGTCGGCGACCCTCGTGCAGCTGGCGCTGACGACGACGCATGTTCAGTAGGACGATGAACGGCAGCATGGAGAAGGCCAGGCCCAGCAGGCATTTGCCGATGAAGGCCGGCAGCAGTTCTTCGAGCACTCGCTGGCGATCGAACAACCCGCGCAGTTGCCAGTCGCTGCCACTCAGCGCAACGGTCAGCACGCTGTTGGCCACATCGTCCTGGGTCAAGGTGCCCGGGTTGACCTGCGGCAGCGCCTTATCGCGGCTGATGATCTGGTGATTGATGCGATTTTCCACCAGCCACAGCGGAGCATTCCCTGAATCGTTCAGCTGGGTCAACGATGCGAAGAACGTCGGCTTGAAGCGCAAAGCCCAATAGCCGCGGTTGCTGCCGCTGGTTTGATGCAACAGCAGATCCACCCGCGAGCCGTCGATGGCGTTGCTGTAATAGTGAGGCTGGGCGCGGCTGCGGCGGACCAGTTCCCCCAGATAGTTGGCATCGTCGCTGGCGCTGGCGGTGTCACTGAGGATTCTTCCCGAGGGGCTGAGCAGTGCCAGGCTCAGCAGGTCGGGCAGGGACTTTTGCAGTTTGCGCTGCAGGTCCTGCAGCTCGTCGGTGCTTTGCGGCTGCTCGACAATCGGTAGCAGGTTGAGCGCGATCTGCGCGTTGAGCGCCATGTTCAGGCTGACTTGCGCGGCGAGGTCGGCGGTGTAGTCGATGGTGGTCTGGCGCTGGTTCTTCTGGGTTTCGCGCAATTGATCCAGGAGTTGCCAGAACAGCAATGCCAATAGCAGTAACACGAGCATCGCCAACGCGCCCTTGAGTGTGCCGCGCATGGGCGAGCCAGGTGCAACAGTCGGTGCACGGGTGATCAGGGACGGAGGGACACTGGACAAACTGTAATCCTGCGGTTTGGCTGGACTGGCGCGACGTGCACTATAAGCCGGACGCCCGAAGGGCGGCTAGCATGCCTTGAGTTGTGGCAAAGTGCCAGTCCCGCTCGGCTGGACTGCCATCTGTCATTAAGGTAGCTTTGCCGGTTACGCGGGAGCGTTCCAGCTCCTAGAATCAGGCTTTTTCAGCGCGCACGCATTGAAGCAATTCAAGCGGACGACGCGCACAGTCTGGCCAGGCATCGCCTGCACCCTAATCATTCATCAGTCACTGACCCTAGGTTCTCCATGGCTCAATACGTATTCACCATGCATCGGCTGGGTAAAGTTGTTCCGCCGAAGCGGGAAATCCTGAAAAACATCTCCTTGTCGTTCTTCCCGGGCGCCAAGATCGGCGTGCTCGGCCTCAACGGTTCGGGTAAGTCCACCCTGCTGAAAATCATGGCCGGCGTCGACACCGAGTTCGACGGTGAAGCCCGTCCGATGCCGGACCTGAACATCGGCTACCTGCCGCAAGAACCACAATTGGACCCGACCAAGACCGTGCGTGAAGTGGTCGAGGAAGCGGTCAGCGTGATCAAGGACGCCCAGGCGCGCCTGGACGAGGTCTACGCGGCCTACGCCGACCCGGATGCCGACTTCGACAAGCTGGCGGCCGAACAGGCCAAGCTCGAAGCCATCCTGCAAGCCAGCGACGGCCACAACCTGGAGCGTCAGCTGGAAGTTGCCGCCGACGCGCTGCGCCTGCCGGCCTGGGATGCCAAGGTCGAACACCTCTCCGGTGGTGAAAAGCGTCGTGTGGCCCTGTGCCGTCTGCTGCTGTCCGCACCCGACATGCTGCTGCTCGACGAGCCGACCAACCACCTGGACGCCGATTCCGTTGCATGGCTGGAGCACTTCCTGCACGACTTCCCGGGCACCGTGGTAGCGATCACGCACGACCGTTACTTCCTGGACAACGTCGCTGGCTGGATCCTGGAACTCGACCGCGGCGCTGGCATTCCTTACGAGGGCAACTACTCGGGTTGGCTGGAAGCCAAGTCCGATCGTCTGGCCCAGGAATCCAAGCAGCAGTCGGCCCACGAAAAAGCCATGAAGGAAGAACTGGAGTGGGTGCGCAAAGGCGCCAAGGCCCGCCAGTCGAAATCCAAGGCACGTCTGCAACGCTTCGAAGAAATGCAATCGCAGGAATTCCAGAAGCGCAGCGAAACCAACGAGATCTACATCCCGGCCGGTCCGCGCCTGGGCGACAAGGTCATCGAGTTCAAGAACGTCAGCAAGGGCTACGGCGATCGCGTGTTGATCGACAACCTGTCGTTCTCCATGCCTAAAGGCGCCATCGTGGGTGTGATCGGCGGTAACGGTGCGGGTAAATCGACCCTGTTCCGCATGCTGATGGGCAAGGAAACACCGGATTCGGGCAGCATCGAAGTCGGCGAAACCGTGCAGTTGGCCTGCGTCGACCAGAGCCGCGAAGACCTGGACGGCAGCAAGACCGTATTCCAGCAGATCTCCGACGGTTCGGACCAGATCCGCATCGGCAACTACGAGATTCCGTCGCGCACCTACGTGGGTCGCTTCAACTTCAAGGGTGGCGACCAGCAGAAGTTCGTCAAGGACCTGTCCGGTGGTGAGCGGGGTCGCTTGCACCTGGCCCTGACCCTGAAAGAGGGCGGCAACGTCCTGCTGCTCGACGAACCGTCCAACGACCTCGATGTCGAAACCTTGCGTTCCCTGGAAGAAGCCCTGCTCGACTTCCCGGGCGCCGCCATTGTGATCTCCCACGATCGGTGGTTCCTTGACCGCGTCGCGACTCACATCCTGGCGTACGAAGACGACTCGCAAGCGGTGTTCTTCGAAGGTAACTACACCGAGTACGAAGCCGATCGCAAAAAGCGTCTTGGCGAAGCTGCTGCCCAGCCGCACCGGGTACGCCACAAGAAACTGGCCTGATTTTAGGTTGGTTGCATGAAAAAGCGGAGCCTTCGGGCTCCGTTTTTTGTGTGCGTCTATTCAGTGACACCGAGTCGCGTCCTTCGCGAGCAAGCCCGCTCCCACATTTGAAATGCGTTCCCCTGTGGAAGCGGGCTAACTGATGGTGCAAAACTCGAATTTGGCATCCCTGTTTGGGTGCAAAAACACCGCGAAAACAGGGTTGATTTATATCCTGTGCACCATTTAATTTCACAAATGCGACATTCTGCGCTGTTCCTGTGCGCGATTGGTTTGTTAAAGTCCGGCTCAATTATTCCAACGACAATAAATTTGCCGAGACTTTTTCCATGATCGAATCCGTCGACTCCTTCCTTGCCCGCCTGAAAAAACGCGACCCGGACCAGCCTGAATTTCATCAGGCCGTCGAAGAAGTGCTGCGTAGCCTGTGGCCCTTTCTTGAAGCCAATCCGCATTACCTGAGCTCCGGCATTCTTGAGCGCATCTGCGAGCCTGAGCGGGCCGTCGTGTTCCGCGTGTCCTGGGTCGACGATCACGGCAAGGTCCAGGTCAATCGCGGTTTCCGTATCCAGATGAACAGCGCCATCGGCCCGTACAAGGGTGGGCTGCGTTTCCATCCGTCGGTGAATCTGGGAGTCTTGAAGTTCCTCGCCTTCGAGCAAACCTTCAAGAACTCGCTGACGTCCCTGCCCATGGGCGGTGGCAAGGGTGGTTCGGATTTCGACCCCAAAGGCAAGAGCGACGCCGAAGTCATGCGCTTCTGCCAGGCTTTCATGAGCGAGCTGTACCGTCACATCGGCGCCGATGTCGACGTGCCGGCTGGCGACATCGGTGTCGGTGCCCGTGAGATCGGCTTCCTGTTCGGTCAGTACAAGCGCCTGAGCAACCAGTTCACCAGCGTGTTGACCGGCAAGGGCCCGAGCTACGGCGGCAGCCTGATTCGTCCTGAGGCCACCGGCTTCGGTTGCGTGTACTTCGCCGAGGAAATGCTCAAGCGTCGCGGTGCCACCGTCGAAGGCAAGCGCGTGGCGATCTCCGGTTCCGGTAATGTTGCGCAATACGCCGCGCGCAAGGTCATGGACCTGGGCGGTAAAGTGATTTCGCTGTCTGACTCCGAAGGCACGCTATATTGCGAAAGCGGGCTGACCGAGGCGCAATGGCAGGCCGTGCTGGAACTGAAAAACGTCCAGCGCGGACGCATCAGTGAACTGGCAGGTCGTTTTGGCCTGGAGTTCCTGGCCGGCCAGCACCCTTGGGGGCTGAGCTGCGACATCGCGCTGCCGTGCGCCACGCAGAACGAACTGGATGCCGATGCCGCACGGGCATTGCTGCGCAATGGCTGCATCTGTGTGGCGGAAGGCGCGAACATGCCGACCACCCTCGAAGCCGTCGACCTGTTCATCGAGGCCGGCATCCTGTTCGCGCCGGGCAAGGCGTCCAATGCCGGTGGAGTTGCCGTCAGCGGCCTGGAGATGTCGCAGAACGCCATGCGCCTGCTTTGGACCGGTGGTGAAGTGGACAGCAAGCTGCACGCGATCATGCAGTCGATCCACCATGCTTGCGTGCACTACGGGGAAGAAAACGGTCAGGTCAACTACGTCAAGGGTGCCAACATCGCCGGTTTCGTCAAGGTTGCCGACGCCATGCTTGCCCAGGGCGTGGTTTAAGCCGCTTCGATGCGCATCACTTCTATCCGTTGATTGCCGGCGGGGCGTTGCCAGAGCACTTCATCGTGCCGATGTGCGCCCAGCAATGCCCGACCCAGCGGTGAGCTCCAGTTGATCAGGCCACGGGCTGCATCGGCCTGATCCTCACCCACCAGTTGCACTCGGTGTTCGGTGCCATTCTCATCGACGAAAGTCACCCAGCTACCGATCTGCACGGTCTCGGTCGAAGTGGCGGCGGGCACCACCTGGGCGCTGCTCAGTCGCTGCTTGAAGTAGCGCAAGTCACGTTCGAGGTCGGCCAGGCGCTGCTTGTCTGCCTGGTCGCCCTTGGCCAATTGCTCGGCATGCAGGGTTTGCAACTCGACGACTTTGTCCTGCAACTGGCTCAGGCCGGATGGAGTGACATAGTTGGGCTGCGTGCTGACCTGCCGCTCGACCGGCTGATCGGCTTGCGCAGCGGCGTTATCTTCATTGACGAATGCCCGGCTCATGGTTTTCTCCCGTAATAGGGTTTTGGCCATGCTGGCAGGCATTTGGTTTCACTGGATGTCTGGAAGCGACCTATTGCGAGCGATAGGCCTCTCGCGGCTCCTACAGGCGTCAGTAGTGATACCACTTCAGCTCAAGCATCACTTCATTTTCGGGCGTGGCCAGGTGGCTGAATTCGCGCTGGGCACTCAGGCGCAGACCGAGGTTGCGCGACAGTTCCCACTGCTGGTTCAAGCTCAGGCTGCGGCGCACTTCACCGTTGGTGAAGAAGTCGCCCTTTGCCTCCAGGCTCAAATTGCCCAGCGGGTTTTTCCACAGCAGGCCTGTGTTGAAACCCGCCGCCGGCGAGATGAACTCGGCGAAGTCATTGTTGTGCTCCACGCGCACGGTGCCCAAGGCAAAACCGAGCGTGTCGTCGGCCAGTTGCCAGGTGCCACCGCCGCCGCCATTGACGTGGCTGACCAGGGTTTCATCGTCATGCTTGCCCGGCACCCGCTCCAGGCCACCGGTGACCTGCCAGGACAGCGGTTGCAGCAGCTCGTTGCGCGGGGTCAGGGAACGTATCGTCGCCAGGTCCAATTGCTGCACTTGCCAGTCATTGCCTTCGTACTGGCGCAGTTTCAGCTGCAGGATTTCGATCTGTGCGCCGAGAGGAAAGCTTTCGGCGTTATCGTTGAGGTCGTGATAGGCCATGCGCAGGCCGTACTCGCCAAAGGCACGGTCGCCGCGGGTGCCGAGACCGGCCTGCCAGGTCCGCGATTCGTGGCCATCCTCGGGCAGGCCAGGCTGCGGGATGTCCAGTTCCGGTGCGGGGTTCTGGTTGATCGCCCGAAGCAATTCAAAGCTGCGCTGCGCCCGTTGCGGATCACGCTCCTGACCGTTGGCGCGGTAACGTTCCAGGCGATAGGCCGCATCGATGATCAGTGCTTGGCGATCGCGGGGCTGTGCCTTGAACTCGGCTGTTTGCAGTTGTTTCTGGTCGGCGCTGACTTTCAGTACCCACTGCTGTTCTTCATCGGTCAGGGGCTCGGCACGGCTTAGCAGTTCGCGTTCGCGCGAAGGACGGTACTGGATGGACTCCACCAGCCCGGCTTCTTTCACGGCTTTTACAGTGTCAGTGGGGATGGCGGTCAGGGGGAACTGCTCGGTCAGGCGCAGGCTCGGGCGCGCCACTTGCAGCAGTTCCAGCAGGCGGTAGGAGCAGTTTTCGTCGAAGAAGAAATAGTCGAACTGAATCTGCTTCAGTTCCCAGACATGCTCGACCATGCGCGCCGTTTCCTGCTGGGTCAGGTTCAGGCGGTATTCCCACAAGTCGCGGTTTTCGAGGCTGCGGTATTCCGAGAGTTTTTCCTGGTAGGGCACCAGCGCAAACAGTCCCGGATAGCCACCCATCAAGCCTTTCCAGGCGTACAGGATGCTGTTGTCCGAGCCCTCGATGTAGGCGCCGAAATTGATCGCGTAACTGAGCAGCGAGGTCTTGTCGCTCTGTACATCGGCCTGATCGATGCGCAGCAGGGTGTGGCCGAACATCGATGACGGGCTGTTCAGGTAGGCCGCCGGAAAGATCATCACCGCGCTGTGGGGCGAGACGTCCTTGAACCATTGCTTGAACTCGGCGCAGGGAAGCGCCGGCAGGTCGGTCAGGTTGAGCTGCGATTTCAGCCAGCGGGTTCGTGCCGGGTAGACGCACTGTGCATGCTGTTCACCTGCACTGGCCGGGGCATACAACGCCTGCACGGTGGCCGCCAGTTCATGGTCTGGACGTTCGTTGCCATCGGCGGCGAGAAAGAATTTTTTGTCGCTGACATAGCTGCGCCAGCCACCGAGCTTGGCGGTTTCGTAATGACCCAGGGAAATCCAGAAGGGGTCGTTGGCCAGCTGCTGCAAACGTTGAGGATCGATATGAGGCGCGGCGGACAGCGGGGCGCAGACACAGAGCGCCAGCCAGGAAAGGCGTTTGAGCATAAGTGGCAACTTAAGTCGAAAGAAACAAAGACCCAAGGCAGGGCGGGGTCAAAAAAATAAAAACCCGCTTCCCGAAAGAAGCGGGCGGGTCGAGCTTATGCCTGAGTGGCGTACTTGGCCAGACGAGGATCGCTCTTCAGAACGGCCAGAGTGTTGGTATGCACATCTTCCGCGGTCACGTCAGCCTTGCTGAAGATCTGCTGGAAGTGCTCGTGAGTGACGGCGGCGAAGTGCGCGCGGTCTTCCGGCGCCACGCCCAGTACCACGGCGTAGGTGGTCAGCGCTTCGCCCTGACCTTTAGCCATGTCTTCGGACAGCTCGTTCATCATGCCATTCATGGCAAACCAGGATTTGCCGCCATAGGTCAGCGACGCGTTGGTCGAGCAACCGTTGGTACCAGAAGTCATACCGAACGTTGCGTTGCCGGAGGTGCCGTTGGTGGTGGATGCCAGGAAGTGAGCCGGGGTGCCACGCTGGCCTTCGAACAGCATGTTGCCCCAACCGCAATCCGGGCCGCCTGGCGCCTGAGCCATGGCGTTGATGGATACAGCGGTGAAGAGAGTACCGAGAAGAATCCGTTTCATAGCTTTATTCTCTTGTGTGCATACCAATGGACAAGGGTGCTGGCGCCTATCTGATGCCAGTTGGGCCGGTTATTAGTCCAGCCGCGCAGTTTGGAGTTTAGGCACGTTCCCGGGGTTCCGTGATTTTTTGCTGAATATTCAGTGCAAACCTTGATTTGACCCCGGCCCGCCTGGCTCAGATGGTTTGTCTATGCTTTGCCATGAGGCGCGCCTTGCAAGTGAGGTATGGGCAGCGCCAGAATGCCGCTATCTGCCCCGCCTGATTGTTAAGGAAGCCCGATGCCTGATCCTGTTGCTGCCAGCTTGCGTCTAGCGCCTGAAGCGCTGACCCGTCCGTTTTCCGCTGAACAGTTCAGCTTCTCTACCACCAATGATCTGGAGCCCTTTCGCGGTGTGCTTGGCCAGGAACGTGCGGTCGAAGCCTTGCAGTTCGGTGTGGCCATGCCACGCCCCGGTTACAACGTATTCGTCATGGGCGAGCCTGGCACCGGTCGCTTCTCGTTCGTCAAACGTTACCTGAAGGCCGAAGGCAAGCGCCTGCAGACCCCGGCGGACTGGGTCTACGTCAATAATTTCGATGAGCCGCGCGAACCCCGCGCCCTGGAGTTGCCATCGGGCACCGCCGGTGCCTTCATCGGCGACATCAACGGTTTGATCGACAACCTGCTGGCGACCTTTCCGGCGGTGTTCGAGCACCCGTCCTACCAGCAGAAAAAAAGCGCCATCGACCGAGCGTTCAACCAGCGCTACGACAAGGCGCTGGACGTGATCGAGCGGCTGGCGCTGGAAAAAGAGGTCGCGTTGTACCGCGACAGCAGCAACATTGCCTTCACGCCGATGCTCGAAGGCAAGGCGCTGGACGAGGCGGAATTCGCCCAGTTGCCGGAAGCCGAGCGCGAGCGCTTTCACGAGGATATATCCAACCTCGAAGAGCGTCTGAACGAGGAGCTCGCCAGCCTGCCGCAATGGAAGCGTGAGTCGAGCAATCAACTGCGCCATCTCAACGAGGAAACCATTACCCTGGCCCTGCAGCCATTGCTGTCGCCGTTGTCGGAGAAATACGCCGAGAACGCTGCGGTGTGCGGCTACCTGCAAGCGATGCAAGTGTATTTGCTCAAGACCGTGGTCGAGCAACTGGTCGACGACAGCAAGACCGATGCTGTCGCCCGCAAGCTGCTGGAGGAGCAATACGCGCCGAGCCTGGTGGTCGGTCATCCGTTCAGCGGCGGTGCGCCAGTGGTCTTTGAGCCGCACCCGACCTACGAAAATCTGTTTGGTCGTATCGAGTACACCACCGATCAGGGCGCGCTCTACACCACCTATCGGCAACTGCGACCGGGTGCGTTGCACCGGGCCAACGGCGGCTTCCTGATCCTTGAAGCGGATAAAATGCTCAGCGAGCCGTTCGTGTGGGATGCGCTGAAGCGCGCCCTGCAATCGCGCAAACTGAAAATGGAATCGCCCCTGGGCGAGATGGGCCGTTTTGCTACCGTCACCCTGACGCCGCAGCACATTCCTTTGCAGGTCAAGGTCGTCATCATCGGTGCCCGCCAGCTCTACTACACGCTGCAAGACCTCGATCCGGACTTCCAGGAAATGTTTCGCGTCCTGGTGGATTTCGATGAAGACATCCCGATGGTCGACGAGAGCCTGGAGCAGTTCGCCCAGTTGCTCAAGACCCGTACTTCCGAGGAGGGCATGGCGCCGTTGACGGCCGATGCGGTGGCACGCCTGGCGACCTACAGCGCACGCCTGGCCGAGCACCAGGGACGGTTGTCGGCGCGCATCGGCGATCTGTTCCAGCTGGTCAGCGAGGCGGACTTCATTCGTCACCTGGCCTCGGATGAAATGACCGACGCCGGTCACATCGAGCGTGCGCTCAAGGCCAAGGCCACCCGTACCGGGCGCGTGTCGGCGCGGATTCTCGACGACATGCTGGCGGGGATCATCCTGATCGACACCGCAGGCGCGGCGGTCGGCAAGTGCAACGGCCTGACCGTGCTGGAAGTCGGCGACTCGGCCTTCGGTGTACCGGCGCGGATTTCCGCCACGGTGTATCCGGGCGGCAGCGGCATCGTCGACATCGAGCGTGAGGTCAACCTCGGCCAGCCGATCCACTCCAAAGGGGTGATGATCCTCACCGGTTACCTGGGCAGTCGTTATGCCCAGGAGTTTCCGCTGGCCATCTCCGCGAGTATCGCGCTGGAGCAGTCCTACGGCTACGTCGATGGTGACAGTGCTTCCCTGGGCGAGGCGTGCACTTTGATATCGGCCTTGTCGAAAACTCCGCTCAAGCAGTGTTTTGCAATTACCGGCTCGATCAACCAGTTTGGTGAAGTGCAGGCCGTGGGTGGCGTCAACGAGAAGATCGAAGGCTTCTTCCGGCTCTGTGAAGCCCGCGGGTTGACTGGCGAGCAGGGCGCGATCATTCCTCATGCCAACGTCGCCACGCTGATGCTCGATGAGAAGGTGCTGGCGGCGGTGCGCGCCGGTCAGTTCCATGTCTATGCCGTGCGCCAGGCTGACGAGGCGCTGAGCCTTTTGGTGGGCGAGCCGGCGGGCGAACCCGATGAGAATGGCGAGTTCCCTGAAGGCAGCGTCAACGCACGGGTGGTGGAGCGCCTGCGGGTGATCGCGGAGATGATCAGCGAGGAGGATCTGAAAGAGGCCGAAAAGGAAATGGCGGTCGAGGCGCTGGTGGAGGCCAAGCCGGCCTGACACCAAACTGAGGCTTCACCCGATCCACTGTGGGAGCGGGCTTGCTCGCGAAGGCGGTCTGACATTCAACATTGATGTTGTCTGGCACGACGCTTTCACGAGCACGCCCGCTCCCACATTTGCTTCTGTGAATTTCAATAAAGTGCCATCACTCTGGCGCCAATATTCACACTATGACCATTCGGCGCCTTCTGGTCTTACTTGACGTGCTAGTCAGACTTTTCCTCTATTCTCTGCTCAAGGATATCGACAGTATCACTGGATCGAGACAGCCTTCCCGTGGAGGCTGAATACCGGATCTACCGAGGGTCGCCGCCATGTCGCGCAACCTCTGTCTCACCCGTCAATGCCTGGGTCTTGTGACCCGTATCGAATGCGCCATCAAGCCGTTGGCTGGCGATACGGGCATGTGGACCTTGCTCTTCGCCGCCGGAATGGCCGGTGAACAGCCTTCAGCCATCAAAGCCCAAGGCCCGTTTCATGGCCCTTTCGTGGCCGAGTCCATCCTCGATACCATCGTTGAAAGCCTGACCCTGCATGGCTATGAACTGGCCGATGACCCGCAGATCTGGTGCCTGCATCTGCAAGCCCAGTTACGGGAAATCAATGGTGGCCGTTGTCGTAACGTGGGTGGCTTCGAGTTCCGGCCTGAGCACTGACAACGCTATTGGGGCTGGCTGGACATGTCTGCCTTGTCGAGTTTGACCTCGAAACCGTATTGCACGGTGGCGAGGTCTGTTCGTTGATAGGTTTCCAGGCGCGTGGGTTGCCCGTAGAAGTAATGCACGGCGAATAACGCAGGGCCTTCTGTGCTCGCGTCATGGCTGACCGCAAGAATTTCCTTCAGGTAATTGCCGCTGTCATCCTTGGCGAAGAAACGCCAGTCCTGATCGGGAAATACTTTGGAATCCACCACCAGTGCATTGCCCTTGAGTTCAAGACCTTTGGGCAAGTGATGGGCTTCGACTGTCTGCTTGTCGACGGTGGCCAGAAACAATGGGATGGAACCGACCACAAAGGCAGGCGTTTGTGGAAACAGATTCAGATCGTAGGTGATGGTGCCGCGCAGGGGGTCGACCTCATAAGCCTCTGGTGGCAATTCGATCGGCTCATCGCGCTTGCCGCTACTGTCTTCGGTGAAGAAGCTGACCGGGCTGTCGCCAGGGTTGAAAGAGGTGCCGAGCAGTTCATCATTGAAGGTGCGCAGGTGAGTGAACTCGACGCGTGCAGCGCTTGGGTCCTCGACCGATTGATTGATCCTGACGCCTTTTTTCAGCTGTTCCTCTGTCAGCGTCGCACCCTTGAGCCAGGTCGGGGCGTTGTCGTCATAGACCACCACCGGCAAGTTCAGCGGCTGGATGGTTTTCGCCGTGGTGCGTCGGTCGAAGCGCAGGACCGGCAGGTTCAAGTCCTTGCGGGTTACCGTAACGCTCGAGAAATCCAGCAGGCTGACCTCAAGAGTTTCGATCGGCCCGTTGAAATAAACCTTGGAGTAGTGGCGTTTCTGTTGTTTCTCGAAGTTTTGTTGCTCTTCATCGAGCTGTTTTTCCAGCGACTCGCTCCAGAGCTTCTGTTGCTGCATCTTCGCCAGTTGTTTCTGGTAGAAGGCAATTTGTGCGGCGGTCTCATTGATCGAGCCTGAGCGCGAGAGAAACTGCCCGGTGGCGTCCCTGGCCTGGACAATCAGCGGGTTTAGCGGTGTTTCTGCGATTTCGGGCGCCAGCGGCGCGCTGTTGCTGAACTCGATTTCGGCGTAGTTCTCCGCCAGATTCACCAAGGTGACGCTCAGGTTGTCGTTGGTGCGGGTTTGGCCGATGTCCTTTTTCGTTAGGTCGAAGCTGTAGAGCCGGCGCGGCGCAATGACTTCCACCTGGCCTTGCAGGCTCACCGGTCGTGGCTGGTTCTTGATATCGACGTCCAGGCCTTCGATGAACGGATAGGTCACCGTCAGGTCGTCAGGGTTGGTCAGGTTTGAGCTCGACGGGCTCAGTTGAATGCCGGGGTCGGTTTCCGACCATTCCGGTTGGAAGGCGATGACCCGTTTGTTGCTCAGGGTAACCGACTGCCATTGCAGGCCATGGGGAAACAGGAACGCCGCCGGGATGCTGAAGTTGAAGGGGAACACCGGCTGCAGGTCAGTCAGGTAGTCGGAGCTGGATTCCTTGTGCAGGACGAACAGGCCATTGATGTAGGTGTCGACCAAGGCCTGTGGCGTTGGGTAGTGCTTGAGCACGGCGAGGGCGTCTTCGCCGTATTCGGTTTCCACAGGTTTGCTGTCGAGTTTGAGTTGTGCACGCTCGAGTAACAGCAACGAGCCACCCAGCTGGGCTACCGCATCCTTGAGCTTCGGGTCCTCGATGGCGTCCAGGGACTTCTCGAACTGCGCAGTCTTTTCTTCAAGGCTGACCTGACGCTTCTCGTCGCTGGGCGAGCACGCGCTGAGTAGCAAAGCCAGGCAAATCCCGGCACTCGTTAAAGGCAATCGCCCATCCATTTCCCGTCTTCCTGTCCGATGTCATTTTGCTGTCAATGGTTTGGACACTAGCAGAAAAAAATTGACACACACGCGCAGGTTGCGGATTTACCGATGGTTTCTGAGTGTTACAAGCCGCTGTTATACTTGCGGCCATTTCCAGTCCATATGTGAGATTTAATGGAACGCTTTATCGAAAATGCAATGTACGCCTCGCGCTGGCTGCTGGCGCCGATTTACTTCGGCTTGTCTCTGGGGCTGTTGGCACTGGCGCTGAAATTCTTCCAGGAAGTCTTCCACGTCATTCCCAACGTCTTCTCGATGGCCGAATCGGACCTGATCCTGGTGCTGCTGTCGCTCATTGACATGGCGCTGGTAGGCGGTTTGCTGGTGATGGTGATGATTTCCGGTTATGAGAACTTCGTTTCTCAACTGGACATCGACGACAACAAGGAGAAGCTCAACTGGTTGGGCACCATGGACTCGTCGTCGCTGAAAATGAAGGTGGCCGCCTCGATCGTAGCGATCTCGTCCATTCACCTGCTGCGCATCTTCATGGACGCCAAGAACGTCGATCCCGAGCATTTGCAGTGGTATGTCATCATCCACATGACCTTTGTAGTGTCGGCATTCGCCATGGGTTACCTGGATAAATTGACCAAGCACTAAGCCACGGCTGACCTGTACCTCGCACGCCGCCCGTCTGTTGCAAAACAGACGGGCGGCGTTGTTTATGGCTTGTGCTTTGAGGCGCCGAGGCATATCCCTGTAAAGGTGTTGGCTCGCCACTGTGTGAGGTGCGTTCATGAACCTGCAAGAGTTGAATGCCTATGCCGTCGCCGGAAAGGTCGATGAGCTGAACCTGATCTCGATGGAGGGGGGGATCTACCTGCTGGAGGCGCGTATGCATGGCGCGGCGTATCCATTGAACGATGCGCATGGCCAAACGATGAGTCTGCGCTCCGTGGAGCATGCCCGGGATGTGCTGCGTTCCTTTCCAAAGTTGCACTTCAACCTGGTGCATACCGTGGTTCATGACGAAATGTGCGGGTTGGTTGCCGATCTTGAGGAAAACCTGAAGGTGCCGATCGCCTGACGCCTCTGATCAACGCCACGACAACTGTGCTAGTCTGCTGGCCCTTTTGGTTTCGGGCGCTCCGGGACGCGCTGTGCACGCACGGCCTGTTTCGAGGCGTCCGCACAGCGGAGCAGTGTCATGTCCGAAGTAAATCTGTCCACCGACGAAACCCGCGTCAGCTACGGCATTGGCCGTCAGCTGGGCGACCAGCTGCGCGACAACCCGCCACCGGGCGTTAGCCTGGACGCCATCCTGGCAGGCTTGACCGACGCGTTTGCCGGTCAGCCAAGCCGTGTTGGCCAGGAAGAAATGTCCGCGAGCTTCAAGGTAATTCGCGAAATCATGCAGGCCGAAGCTGCAGCCAAGGCTGAAGCGGCCGCTGGCGAAGGCCTGGCGTTCCTGGCTGAAAATGCCAAGCGTGAGGGCATCACCACCCTGGCTTCCGGCCTGCAGTTCGAAGTACTGACTGCCGGTGAAGGCGCCAAGCCATCCCCTGAAGACACCGTGCGTACCCACTACCACGGCACCCTGATCGACGGCACTGTGTTCGACAGCTCCTACGAGCGTGGCCAGCCTGCGGAATTCCCGGTTGGTGGCGTGATCGCTGGCTGGACCGAAGCCCTGCAACTGATGAATGCCGGCAGCAAATGGCGCCTGTACGTGCCGAGCGAACTGGCTTACGGCGCTCAAGGCGTTGGCAGCATTCCGCCGCACAGCGTACTGGTGTTCGACGTCGAGCTGCTGGACGTTCTGTAATGCCCGGCCCGATATGACCTCGGGCTAATGTGGGAGCGGGCTTGCTCGCGATGGCGTTGGTTCAGTCGACAAATACGTTGCCTGACACACCGCTTTCGCTGGCAAGCCCGCTCCTGCAGGTTTAACGATTTTCATATTTCGATCTTGTGCTGCAGCTCATTGGTCGGGCGCAACGCCCGGGCATAGCAGAACAGGAACAGGTTGCGCACCACTTCCTTGAGCACTACCGGCTCGCTGGAACTCAACCCATTGACGTCCAGGTCACCTTGATCCTGCAGTTCGTTCAAGGCTTCCTCTTCCAGCACGGCACAGACTTCCCCGGTTTCCCGATGCAGGATCCTGAGGTAGGGGTGTGGGCGGTCCAGCCAGGCATCGATCAAATAAGTCATGTTCTCATCTCCGTTGATTGAGATTGATGAGAATAATTCCTATTCAATAAATAGCAAGGGCCTATGACCGCTTTGGGCTTTTTTCAGGGTAAAGATTGCGTAAGGTCAAAACGGCTGGCGTTTGGCTATTGCGGGGAGGTGTCCGGGGAGGCGGGGTAGGGTGTAGCGCCAGCCCGCGACAAGGCGTGGGCTGGCATACAGCTGAATCAGACTTTTCTGACGAATTCGGATTTGAGCTTCATCGGGCCGATGCCGTCGATCTTGCAGTCGATGTCGTGATCGCCGTCGCACAGGCGGATGTTCTTGACCTTGGTGCCGACCTTGACCACCAGCGACGTGCCCTTGACCTTGAGATCCTTGATCACGGTGATGGTGTCACCGTCCTGCAGGACATTGCCGACCGAATCCTTTTTCACGGCGTCATCGGCCACGGCTTCGGCTTCACCGCTGGCGGACCATTCGTGGGCGCACTCGGGGCAGATCAGTTGGGCGCCGTCTTCGTAGGTGTATTCGGAATTGCATTTCGGGCAGGGTGGCAACGTGCTCACTAAGGCTCCTTTGGATTCAGGATCGCTAAAAAGCGCACATTATATAGGGTTTTAGGCGGGAGAGGGCGTAGTGCTGACAAACCTGTGGGAGCGAGCAAGCCCGCTCCCACAGGGGAAGTTCGTTGTCAGTGGGTGCGGGCTACTGCGAACTCGCTGAGTTCGACCAATGCATCGCGATACTCGCTGGCAGGCAGCGCATCGAGGCATTTGATCGCACGGGCCACGTAATCACGGGCCAGTTGCGCGGTGTATTCCAGCGAGCCGGAGGCTTCCACGGCTTCGCGGATGTTCTCCAGGTCCTCGATGCCGCCTTTCTGGATTGCCTTGCGCACCAGTGCAGCCTGCTCCGACGTACCTTCGCGCATGGTGTAGATCAGCGGCAGGGTCGGCTTGCCTTCGGCCAGGTCGTCACCGACGTTCTTGCCCAGGGTCTCGGCATCGCCTTTGTAGTCCAGCAGGTCGTCGACCAGTTGGAAGGCCACCCCCAGATGGTCACCGAAGGTGCGCAACGCTTCGCACTGCTCAGGCGTCGCACCGGCCAGGGCGGCCGCACTGTGGGTCGAGGCCTCGAAGAGCATCGCGGTCTTGCCGCGGATGACTTCCATGTAGGTTTCTTCGGTGGTGCTGGCGTCGCGGACCTTCGACAGCTGCAATACCTCGCCTTCGGCGATGATGCGCGTGGCTTGCGAAAGGATTTTCATCACCGGCATGGAGCCCAGCTCGACCATCATTTCGAAGGAACGCGAATACAGGAAGTCGCCCACCAGCACGCTCGGCGCATTGCCCCACATGGCATTGGCGGTCGAGCGGCCACGGCGCATGCCGGACATGTCGACCACGTCGTCATGCAGCAGGGTGGCGGTGTGCAGGAATTCGATGGTCGCGGCCAACAGGCGCAGGTCGTCGCCTTCACGGCCAAGGGCCTTGCCACACAGCAGCACTAACAATGGACGCAGGCGTTTACCGCCGGCCGAGGTAATGTAATCGCCGATTTTCGATACCAGCGGCACTCGGGAAGTCAGCTGCTTCTTGATGATGCCGTCGACGGCGCTAAAATCGTCCGCCACCGCGCGGTAGAAAGCTTGGGGTTGCATCAGCGACAGTTGCTCCAGAAGGGTTGCGCGGCATGCTAGGACCCACGCCTGCAGGTGTCAAGGCGCGATGGACGGCCTATTGCAAGGCGCTCGTGCCTTGCGTACAATCGCGCACCCTGAACTTCCTGGGCAGCACCTGCCTTACGCAATTGCAAGTGGGCCTCCAGCCCCATGCAGCCATGCCAGCCAATACCTCTTCTTATAAAGAGCTGGGTGAGCAGGATTATCGGAGAAATACCATGTCTTATGCAGTAATCGTTACTGGCGGCAAGCAGTACAAAGTCGCCCCAGGTGAATACCTGAAGATCGAAAAACTGGAAATCGCTACCGGCGAATCCGTTACCTTTGATCGCGTTCTGTTGGTTGCCAATGGCGACGACGTGAATATCGGCGCTCCAGTTGTTGCTGGCGCTACCGTTGTGGCTGAAGTGATCTCCCAAGGTCGTCACGATAAAGTCCGCATCATCAAGTTCCGTCGCCGTAAGCACCACATGAAGCGTATGGGCCACCGCCAGTGGTACACCGAGATCAAAATCACCGGTATTCAGGCTTAATTACAGCCTAATTCCTCACTAGGAGAATTGAACTCATGGCACACAAAAAAGCTGGTGGTAGTACCCGTAACGGTCGCGACTCAGAAGCCAAACGCCTTGGCGTGAAGATGTATGGCGGCCAGGCTATCAAAGCAGGCAACATCATCGTGCGTCAGCGCGGCACCCAATTCCACGCTGGCTACGGCGTTGGCATGGGTAAAGATCACACTCTCTTCGCTAAAGTCGAAGGCGTGATCAAGTTCGAAGTAAAAGGCGCCTTCGGTCGTCGTTACGTGAGCGTAGTCGCGGCTTAATTGCGCGATCGCTGGAAAAGCCCTGTCTCGCGACGGGGCTTTTTCGTTTGTGGGGTGAGTCTCTTGCAAAGCTGTTTGTATGGGCTGTCGGCGTACGATGTAGGTATCGTGGTTTGGGGTCGCTGCGCTCATTTTTGCAAGAGTCTTATGTCTTGATTGTTTTTCGGCTCGTCCGTATGGCGAGAGGCGTTTGTTATGAAGTTTGTTGATGAAGTATCGATTCGAGTAAAAGCCGGTGACGGCGGCAACGGTTGCATGAGCTTCCGTCGCGAAAAATTCATCGAAAACGGTGGTCCTAACGGCGGTGATGGTGGTGATGGCGGTTCCATCTATATGATGGCCGACGAGAACCTCAACACCCTGGTCGACTACCGTTACACCCGGCACTTCGATGCCGAGCGTGGCTCCAACGGCGGCAGCACCGACTGCACCGGCAAGAAGGGTGAGGATCTGATCCTGCGTGTGCCGGTTGGTACCACAGTGATTGACTCTGCCACCCAGGAAGTGATTGGCGACCTGACCAAGGCTGGCCAGAAACTGCTGGTGGCTCATGGTGGCTGGCACGGTCTGGGTAACACTCGTTTCAAATCCAGTACCAACCGTGCGCCACGCCAGACCACGCCGGGCAAGCCGGGCGAGCAGCGTGACCTCAAGCTGGAAATGAAAGTGCTGGCGGACGTGGGTCTGCTGGGCTTGCCGAACGCGGGTAAAAGCACCTTCATTCGTTCGGTCTCGGCCGCCAAGCCGAAAGTCGCCGATTATCCGTTCACCACCCTGGTGCCGAACCTGGGTGTGGTCAGTGTCGATCGCTGGAAAAGCTTCGTGGTCGCGGACATTCCGGGGTTGATCGAAGGCGCTTCCGACGGCGCCGGCCTGGGGATTCGCTTCCTCAAGCACTTGTCGCGTACCCGCCTGCTGCTGCACCTCGTCGACATGGCCCCGCTGGACGATACCAGTGCTCCGGACGCTGCCGAAGTCATCGTCAACGAGCTGACCAAGTTCAGCCCGTCCCTGGCTGAGCGCGATCGTTGGTTGATCCTGAACAAGTGCGACCAGATCCTCGAGGAAGAGCACGACGAGCGCGTCAAGGAAATCGTCGAACGCCTCGAGTGGACCGGTCCAGTCTATGTGATCTCGGCCATCGCCAAGCAGAACACCGAGCGCCTGTGTCATGACATCATGCGTTACCTGGAAGATCGTGCTGATCGACTGGCTAACGACCCGGCTTACAAGGAAGAGTTGGCTGACCTCGATCAGCGTATCGAGGATGAAGCCCGTGCCCAGTTGCAGGCGCTGGACGATCAGCGTGCACTGCGTCGCAGCGGCGTGAAGTCGGTCCACGACATCGGTGACGATGATTGGGATGAAGAAGATGTGGATGACGAAGACGGTCCGGAAATCATTTACGTGCGTGACTGATTCGTTGCGATAGACTTAAGCGCCGCTCAATCGAGCGGCGTTTTAGTATCCGGAAATCGATCGTTGGTCACGAATAACCACGAATAACGTCATGGGCAGTGCCAGGTCGCGCTGCCCTCAAGCTAAGGTTGAAGATGATGCGGAGCAAGGTGACAGGTGCGCAGCGTTGGGTCGTGAAGATCGGCAGCGCTTTGCTGACGGCGGACGGCAAGGGCCTGGATCGCGCGGCAATGGGTGTCTGGGTTGAACAGATGGTGGCCTTGCATGAGGCGGGTGTCGAGCTGGTGCTGGTGTCCTCCGGGGCGGTGGCGGCCGGCATGAGCCGTCTGGGCTGGACTGCTCGACCCAGTGCGATGCACGAGCTCCAGGCCGCTGCTGCAATCGGCCAGATGGGCTTGGTGCAGGCCTGGGAATCGAGCTTTGCCGAGCATGGCCGGCACACTGCGCAGATTCTCCTCACCCACGATGACCTGTCTGATCGCAAGCGCTACCTGAATGCGCGCAGCACCTTGCGCGCGCTGGTCGAGTTGAAGGTCATCCCGGTGATCAACGAGAACGACACCGTGGTTACCGACGAAATCCGTTTCGGCGACAACGATACGCTTGCGGCACTGGTGGCCAATCTGGTCGAGGCTGACCTGCTGGTGATCCTGACGGATCGCGATGGCATGTTTGATGCTGATCCGCGCAATAACCCTGATGCCCAGCTGATCTACGAAGCGCGCGCCGATGATCCGGCGCTCGATGCGGTGGCCGGTGGTACCGGCGGTGCGCTGGGGCGTGGCGGCATGCAGACCAAGCTGCGGGCGGCGCGCCTGGCGGCGCGGTCCGGTGCGCATACGATCATCGTCGGTGGTCGCCTGGAGCGTGTACTGGATCGCCTCAAGGCGGGTGAGCGCATCGGCACCTTGCTCTCGCCTGAGCGCGGCATGCTGGCGGCGCGCAAACAATGGCTGGCCGGGCATCTGCAAACCCGTGGCACCCTGGTGCTGGATGCGGGGGCGGTGACGGCGTTGTCCCAGGGCAACAAGAGCCTGCTGCCGGTTGGGGTCAAATTGGTCCAAGGCAGCTTCCGTCGCGGCGAAATGGTGGTCTGCGTGGCGCCCGACGGTCGTGAAATTGCCCGTGGGCTGGCCAACTACAGTGCGCTGGAAGCACAAAAAATCATCGGTCAGTCGTCTGAGGCGATTGTCGGTCTCTTGGGTTATATGGCGGAGCCGGAACTGGTTCATCGCGATAACCTGATCCTGGTCTGAAGGAATACCTGATGCGCGTGGCAAAAGGATTATTGGGGTTGCTGTTGGCGATGCCGTTGCTGGTATCGGCCGAGGAAATTGGCCAGGTGTCGACGGTGTTCAAGTTTGTCGGCCCGAACGATCGCATCGTGGTCGAGGCCTTTGATGATCCCAAGGTCGAGGGAGTGACGTGCTACCTGTCGCGGGCCAAGACCGGTGGCGTGAAGGGTGGGCTTGGATTGGCCGAGGATCGCGCCGAGGCGTCCATCGCCTGTCGCCAGGTCGGGCCCATCAGCTTCAAGGGTGAGCTCAAGGACGGCGACGAGGTGTTCAAGGAGCGTACGTCCCTGGTATTCAAGACCATGCAGGTGGTGCGGTTCCTCGACAAGAAGCGCAATACGCTGGTGTATCTGGTCTACAGCGATCGCTTGATCGAGGGCAGTCCGCAGAACGCGGTGACGGCGATTCCAATCTTGCCGTGGGCTCACGCTCAGTAATTTCACACAATCAGAACTGTGGGAGCGGGCTTGCTCGCGAAGGCGGCGTGTCGGTCAATATTGAGGTCGACTGACGCTGCGCATTCGCGAGCAAGCCCACTCCCGCAGTTTTTTTTGCGTGCCCATCAAATCGTGGGCAATAAAAAACCGACCCTGAGGTCGGCTTTTTAATGAACGAGTCGCTTAGGCAGCAGCGGCAACGTTCAGGGCCTTTACGTGGCCATTCAGGCGGCTCTTATGGCGAGCAGCCTTGTTCTTGTGGATGATGCCTTTATCGGCCATACGGTCGATAACTGGCACAGCCAGAACGTATGCAGCTTGAGCTTTTTCAGCGTCTTTTGCGTCGATGGCCTTAACTACATTCTTGATGTAGGTACGAACCATGGAACGCAGGCTGGCGTTGTGGCTGCGACGCTTCTCAGCCTGTTTTGCACGTTTTTTGGCGGAAGGTGAGTTGGCCACCGTCGAGCTCCTCGAAAGACTTTTTAGGAAATAGCAAACAAAATAGGCCGCGAATCATGCCGATGAGTTGAGGTCTTGTCAAGGGCGGTTGAGACGTTCCGCTAAGTGGTAGGTACTACACCTCTGGATATTTCTTTCCAGCGTGCGACCTGTAAACTCGCGAGCTTTGGCTCTGTGCTGTTGCGGCGCGGAGTATCGCATAAGTAGGCGCGTAGTTCGCCTGCTGTTTATCGACAGGCACAAACTCTTTCAATGAATCTGCTCAAATCGTTGGCCGCCGTCAGCTCTATCACGATGCTTTCCCGGATTCTGGGGTTTGTTCGTGACACCCTCATTGCGCGTGCATTCGGTGCGGGAATGGCGACCGACGCCTTCTTCATCGCCTTTAAACTGCCCAATCTGTTGCGGCGGATTTTTGCCGAGGGGGCGTTTTCCCAGGCATTCGTGCCGATTCTTGCCGAATACAAGAGTCAGAAGGGCGATGAGGCGACGCGAACCTTCATTGCCTACGTTTCTGGCCTGCTGACGCTGGTGCTGGCGTTTGTCACGGCGTTGGGCATCCTGGCCGCACCTTGGGTGATCTGGGTGACTGCACCGGGTTTCGCCGATACACCGGAAAAGTTCGAGCTGACCACGAGTCTGCTGCGCGTGACCTTTCCTTACATCCTGCTGATTTCCCTGTCTTCGTTGGCTGGAGCGATCCTCAATACCTGGAATCGCTTTTCGGTGCCGGCCTTTGTGCCGACCCTGCTCAACGTCAGCATGATCATTTTTGCGCTGTTCCTGACGCCGTACTTCGATCCACCGGTGATGGCCCTGGGATGGGCGGTATTGGCGGGTGGTCTGGCGCAATTGCTCTACCAGCTGCCGCATCTGAAAAAAATCGGCATGCTGGTTCTGCCGCGCCTGAATCTGCGCGACAGCGGCGTCTGGCGGGTGATGAAACAGATGCTGCCAGCGATTCTCGGGGTGTCGGTGAGTCAGATCTCGCTGATCATCAACACCATCTTTGCCTCGTTCCTGGTGGCCGGCTCGGTGTCCTGGATGTACTACGCCGATCGCCTGATGGAGTTGCCGTCCGGTGTGCTGGGCGTGGCCCTGGGCACGATTTTGCTGCCGACCCTGGCCAAGACCTACGCCAGCAAGGATCGCCAGGAATATTCGCGAATCCTCGATTGGGGCCTGCGCCTGTGTTTCGTGCTGGTATTGCCTTGTGCCCTGGCGTTGGGAATCCTGGCCGAGCCGCTGACGGTTTCACTGTTCCAGTATGGTCAATTCGATGCCCATGATGCGGCCATGACCCAGCGTGCTCTGATTGCCTATTCGGTCGGTTTGCTCGGGATTATCGTGATCAAAGTGCTGGCGCCGGGCTTTTATGCGCAACAAAACATCCGCACGCCAGTGAAGATTGCGATTTTTACCCTGGTGGTCACCCAGTTGTTCAACTTGCTCTTGATCGGCCCGCTGGCCCATGCCGGCCTTGCGCTTGCCATCAGTGCCGGGGCCTGCCTCAATGCCGGGCTGCTCTTCTATCAACTGCGCAAGCAACAGATGTATCAGCCGCAACCGGGCTGGGCGAAGTTCGGCGCCAAGTTGGTGGTCGCGGTCGCGGTGATGTCCGCGGTATTGCTGGCCGGGATGCACTTCATGCCTGCTTGGGGCGATGGCCAGATGCTTGAGCGTTTCCTGCGCCTGGGCGCTTTGGTGATTGCCGGTGTGGTGGCGTATTTCGGCATGTTAGTGTTGATGGGCTTTCGGTTGCGCGACTTTAACCGCAGGACGCTTGGCTGAGGCCGGGGCAGTGATAAACACGGGCGAGTCGGCGTTTTTGTCGGCTCGATGACTTTGGGATACGGTGTTGCCTGTCGTCGGCCGCCGGGTGTGGTTATAATCGACCACTTTATGAGCAAGAAGCGCGTTATGCAGCTGGTTCGAGGCCTCCACAATCTGCGCCCCCAGCATCGGGGCTGTGTCGCCACTATTGGCAACTTTGACGGTGTGCACCGTGGTCACCAGGCTATCCTGGCGCGGCTGCGCGAGCGTGCACTCGAGTTGGGTGTGCCCAGCTGCGTGGTGATTTTCGAGCCGCAGCCACGGGAATTCTTCGCCCCGGACACGGCACCGGCCCGTCTGGCCCGGTTGCGTGACAAATTGCAGCTGTTGGCCGCCGAAGGGGTCGACCGGGTCCTTTGCCTGGCCTTCAACCAGCGCCTGAGCAAGCTCAGCGCCAGTGAATTTGTCGATACCATCCTGGTTGATGGGCTCGGCGTGCAACACCTTGAAGTCGGCGACGACTTCCGTTTCGGCTGTGACCGGGTAGGGGATTTCGATTTCCTGCAACAGGCTGGCGTGATGCAGGGCTTTACCGTGGAAGCGGCGCAGACCGTCGAGCTCGATGGCATTCGCGTCAGCAGCACCCAGGTGCGTAATGCGCTGGCCGCTGCTGACTTTGCCCTCGCCGAGCGGCTGCTGGGTCGCCCGTACCGGATCGCCGGTCGCGTGCTGCACGGCCAGAAGCTGGCGCGGCAGTTGGGTACGCCCACCGCCAACATTCAACTCAAGCGTCGTCGCGTGCCGCTGACCGGGGTTTACCTGGTCAACGTCGACATCGACGGCAAGACCTGGCCAGGCGTCGCCAATATCGGCGTTCGCCCCACGGTCCAGGGAGATGGCAAAGCCCACCTCGAAGTCCATCTTTTAGATTTTGCCGGCGATCTGTATGACCGGCGTTTGACGGTGGTTTTCCACCACAAGCTGCGTGAAGAGCAGCGTTTCGCCTCTCTGGAGGCGCTTAAGACGGCGATCAATGCGGATGTCGCCGCCGCCCGTGCCCTGTCGCACCTAGCGCCAATCGCTAATGAAGAGCCTTAAATGACCGACTATAAAGCCACGCTAAACCTTCCGGACACCGCCTTCCCAATGAAGGCCGGCCTGCCTCAGCGCGAACCGCAGATTCTGCAGCGCTGGGACAGCATTGGCCTGTACGGAAAGTTGCGCGAAATTGGCAAGGATCGTCCGAAGTTCGTCCTGCACGACGGTCCTCCGTACGCCAACGGCACGATTCACATCGGTCACGCACTGAACAAGATTCTCAAGGACATGATCATCCGATCGAAGACCCTGTCGGGCTTCGACGCGCCTTATGTTCCGGGCTGGGACTGCCATGGCCTGCCGATCGAACACAAAGTCGAAGTGACCCACGGCAAGAACCTGGGCGCGGACAAGACCCGCGAACTGTGCCGAGCCTACGCCACCGAACAGATCGAAGGGCAGAAGTCCGAATTCATCCGTCTGGGCGTGCTGGGCGACTTCGCCAACCCGTACAAGACCATGGATTTCAAGAACGAGGCCGGTGAAATCCGCGCGCTCGCCGAAATCGTCAAGGGCGGTTTCGTGTTCAAGGGCTTGAAGCCGGTGAACTGGTGCTTCGACTGCGGTTCGGCCCTGGCCGAAGCGGAAGTGGAGTACGAGAACAAGAAGTCCTCGACCATCGACGTGGCCTTCCCGATCGCTGACGAGGCCAAGCTGACCGCCGCGTTCGGTCTGCCATCGCTGGGCAAGCCTGCCTCGATCGTGATCTGGACCACCACCCCGTGGACCATCCCGGCCAACCAGGCGCTGAACGTCCACCCGGAATTCAACTACGCCCTGGTTGATATTGGCGACAAGCTGCTGGTGCTGGCTGAAGAGCTGGTTGAAGCCTGCCTGACGCGCTATGGCGTTGAAGGTTCGGTCATCGCGACTACCACCGGTAAAGAACTGGAACTGATCAACTTCCGTCACCCGTTCTACGATCGCCTGTCGCCTGTGTACCTGGCTGACTACGTCGAGCTGGGCGCCGGCACCGGTGTGGTTCACTCTGCCCCGGCCTACGGCGTGGACGACTTCGTGACCTGCAAGAAATACGGCATGGTCAACGACGACATCCTCAATCCTGTGCAAAGCAACGGCGTCTACGCGACTTCGCTGGAATTCTTCGGCGGCCAGTTCATCTGGAAGGCCAACCCGGCCATCGTCGACAAGCTGACCGAAGTCGGTGCGCTGATGCACACCACCGTCATCGAACACAGCTACATGCATTGCTGGCGCCACAAGACCCCGCTGATCTACCGCGCCACCGCGCAGTGGTTCATCGGCATGGACAAGCAGCCGACCACGGGTGACACCCTGCGTGTGCGCTCGCTCAAGGCCATCGAAGACACCAAGTTCGTTCCGGCCTGGGGCCAGGCACGCCTGCACTCGATGATCGCCAACCGTCCGGACTGGTGCATTTCCCGCCAGCGCAACTGGGGTGTGCCGATCCCGTTCTTCCTGAACAAGGAAAGCGGCGAGCTGCACCCGCGTACCGTCGAACTGATGGAAGAAGTTGCCAAGCGCGTCGAAGTCGAAGGCATCGAAGCCTGGTTCAAGCTGGACGCGGCCGAACTGCTTGGCGCTGAAGCGCCGCAGTACGACAAGATCAGTGACACCCTGGACGTCTGGTTTGATTCGGGCACCACGCACTGGCACGTCCTGCGCGGTTCGCACCCGATGGGCCACGAGAGCGGTCCGCGTGCCGACCTGTACCTGGAAGGTTCCGACCAGCACCGTGGCTGGTTCCACTCGTCGCTGCTGACCGGTTGCGCCATCGACAACCACGCGCCGTACCGCGAGCTCCTGACCCACGGTTTCACCGTGGACGAGTCTGGCCGCAAGATGTCCAAATCGCTGGGCAACGTCATTGCTCCGCAGAAAGTCAACGACACCCTGGGCGCCGACATCATGCGTCTGTGGGTCGCGTCGACCGACTACTCCGGCGAAATGGCGGTGTCCGAGCAGATCCTGCAACGCAGTGCGGACGCCTACCGGCGTATCCGTAACACCGCGCGCTTCCTGCTCTCGAACCTGACCGGCTTCAACCCGGCCACCGACCTGCTGCCAGCCGAAGAAATGCTGGCACTGGACCGTTGGGCTGTAGACCGCACCCTGCTGCTGCAACGCGAGCTGCAAGAGCACTACGGTGAATACCGCTTCTGGAACGTCTACTCGAAGATCCACAACTTCTGCGTGCAGGAGCTGGGTGGTTTCTACCTCGACATCATCAAGGACCGCCAGTACACCACTGGCGCCGACAGCAAGGCTCGCCGTTCGTGCCAGACCGCGCTGTTCCACATCTCCGAGGCGCTGGTGCGCTGGATCGCGCCGATCCTGGCCTTCACCGCTGACGAATTGTGGCAGTACCTGCCGGGCGAGCGTAACGAATCCGTCATGCTCAACACCTGGTACGAAGGCCTGACCGAATTGCCGGAAGGTTTCGAGCTGGGTCGCGCCTACTGGGATCGCATCATGGAAGTGAAAGTTGCGGTCAACAAGGAGATGGAAATCCAGCGCGCGGCCAAGGCCGTCGGTGGCAACCTGCAAGCCGAAGTGACGCTGTTCGCCGAAGACGCCCTGAGCGCCGACCTGGCCAAGCTGAGCAACGAACTGCGCTTCGTGCTGATCACTTCGACCGCCAGCGTTGCGCCGTTTGTACAGGCTCCTGCCGACGCGGTAGTTACCGAAGTCAGCGGCCTGAAGCTGAAGATCGTCAAGTCGGCCTACGCCAAGTGCGCCCGTTGCTGGCACTGCCGTGAAGATGTCGGTGTGAACCCTGAGCATCCGGAAATCTGCGGTCGTTGCGTCGACAACATCAGCGGCGCTGGCGAGGTTCGTCACTATGCCTAATGCCGTTGGCCGCTTCGGGCGGCTGGGCTGGCTCTGGTTGAGCCTGCTGGTTCTGGTCATCGACCAGGCCAGCAAGTTCTACTTCGAAGGCAAGCTCGAGATGTACCAGCAGATCGTGGTGATCCCCGACTACTTCAGCTGGACCCTGGCCTACAACACCGGCGCTGCATTCAGCTTCCTGGCTGACAGCTCCGGCTGGCAGCGCTGGTTGTTTGCCCTGATTGCAATTGTGGTCAGCGCGGTGCTGGTGGTCTGGCTCAAGCGTCTGGGGCGTAACGAGACCTGGCTGGCGGTTGCGCTGGCACTGGTGCTCGGCGGCGCGCTGGGCAACCTGTATGACCGCATTGCCCTGGGCCATGTGATCGATTTCATCCTGGTGCACTGGCAGAACCGCCACCACTTCCCGGCGTTCAATTTTGCCGACAGCGCAATCACTGTAGGCGCTGTCATGCTGGCACTGGATATGTTCAAAAGTAAAAAAACCGGAGAAGCCGTTCATGACTGAACAGGTATTGGCTGAGCAACGCATCGGCCAGAACACGGAAGTCACCTTGCATTTCGCATTGCGCCTGGAGAACGGCGACACGGTGGACAGCACCTTCGACAAGGCCCCGGCGACCTTCAAGGTCGGTGATGGCAACCTGTTGCCAGGTTTCGAAGCGGCGCTGTTCGGTTTCAAGGCCGGCGACAAGCGTACTCTGAGCATCGAGCCGGAAAACGCTTTCGGCCAGCCAAACCCGCAAAACGTGCAGATCATCCCGCGTTCGCAGTTCCAGGACATGGAGCTGTCGCCCGGTTTGCTGGTGATCTTCAACGATGCGGCCAATACTGAATTGCCGGGTGTGGTCAAAGAGTTCGATGATGCGCAAGTGACCATCGACTTCAACCATCCGCTGGCTGGCAAGACGCTGACCTTTGACGTAGAGATCATCGAAGTCAAAGCGCTGTAATCGCCTTTCTGTAGGAGCCGGCTTGCCGGCGAAGAGGCCTTCAAGCCTTGCTGTGAGTCCAAGTGCCTCATCGCTGGCAAGCCAGCTCCTACAGTGAGTTGTAACGATCTGAAATTTCGCGCGCAAGACACGAGGCACAGCATGCAAATTAAACTCGCCAATCCCCGTGGCTTCTGCGCCGGTGTGGACCGGGCGATCGAAATCGTCAACCGCGCCCTGGAAGTGTTCGGGCCGCCGATCTATGTCCGCCACGAAGTGGTCCACAACAAATTCGTCGTCGAAGACCTGCGTAACCGCGGGGCGATCTTCGTCGAAGAACTGGATCAGGTGCCGGACGACGTGATCGTGATCTTCAGTGCCCACGGTGTGTCCCAGGCCGTACGTACCGAAGCCGCCGGCCGTGGCCTGAAAGTGTTCGACGCCACCTGTCCGCTGGTGACCAAGGTGCACATCGAAGTCGCCCGATACAGCCGCGACGGCCGCGAATGCATCCTCATTGGCCACGCCGGTCACCCGGAAGTCGAAGGCACCATGGGCCAGTACGATGGCAGCAACGGTGGTGCGATCTATCTGGTCGAAGACGAAAAGGATGTCGCCGAACTGCAGGTGCACAACCCGGAAAAACTGGCGTTCGTCACTCAGACCACTTTGTCCATGGACGATACCAGTCGCGTCATTGACGCCTTGCGTACGCGTTTCCCGGCCATCGGTGGCCCGCGCAAGGACGACATCTGCTATGCCACGCAAAACCGCCAGGACGCGGTCAAGCAACTGGCCGACGAGTGCGATGTGGTGCTGGTGGTGGGCAGTCCGAACAGCTCCAACTCCAATCGCCTGCGCGAACTGGCAGAACGCATGTCGACCCCGGCCTACCTGATCGATGGTGCCGAAGACCTGGAAAAAAGCTGGTTCGACGGCGTCGAGCGCATCGGCATCACCGCCGGCGCTTCCGCTCCGGAAGTCCTGGTGCGTGGCGTGATCCAGCAATTGCAGGCCTGGGGCGCTACCGGTGCCGATGAGTTGGCCGGTCGTGAAGAGAACATCACGTTCTCCATGCCCAAGGAACTGCGGGTCCGTTCGCTGCTCTGAGCCTTCACCCCGGGCATAAGGCCTGCGCGGTCCGTTTGCTGCGCAGGCTGATGCGACCGTTCGAAGCCAGTACCACCTGGTGCTGGCTCTGCGCTTCGCGTGCCGCGCACACATGCAATGTCCCTGCTTGAAAACCACCGGCCACCGGCCCACCCAGTGGGCCGAAGCGTACGGCCGTCCCGACATACAGATTGCCGATGATCGCCACGCCCATGCTGCTACGGCGCTCAATCAGCAGCGGATTGTCGGGGTCCTCATGGCCCTTGCCGCTGACATCCAGAATGATCCGCCAGCCCTGGCTCCAGTCGTCCTCGATGGCGTGAATGATCACGACCTGGCCGCGGGCTATCGCTTCACTCCTTGCACTGCGCAAACCGCTGACGAGTGACTTGGCTGACTCCTCGCGATGGTTCGATTCTTTAAGTCCTGCATAGGCCGGACTGACCAGGAGCAGAACAATCCCGACAATCGCGAGTCCCATAAGCAATTCGATCAGACTGAAACCTTGCTCACGCATGAAATCTCCCTCCCTGGAATATGCTGCCTCGCGCGATCCCTGCGCCAGTAGAAGCAGGTATAGCCGACGGCAACGAAGGGCAACGGTGGATCATCGTTCAAAAGGTTTCACGCTGATTGAGTTGCTGGTGGGGTTGGCGATCTTCCTGGTCCTGATCACCCTGGCGGTCCCGGCGTTCATCCGATCGACACAAGGCACCAGGGCCGACACCGAGATGGGTGATCTGCGACGTGCCCTGAACTATGCCCGAATGGAAGCCATCGACCGAGGCCTGACCACGCGGCTGCGACCCACGGCGGGCGCGAGTGTGTGGACCGGGGAGTTGTCGGTGTATGACGGTACGGACACCCCGGCCAATGTGTTGCGGGTTGTTCCACCGATGAGCAGCGGGGCGACTCTGACGCTACCCTCCGGAGTGACGGCCATCGATTTCAATAACCTGGGCGGGCTGTCGTCACCCTCCACGGCAGTGGTGATCAGCTATGTGCTCGGAACACAAAGCAGGACGCTGAATGTGTGTTTGAACGGACGAATTCTATTGGGTGGAAGTTGCGGATGAGACCATGGAGCAAGCGTGCCCAGGAGGGCATGACGCTGATCGAGGTACTGGTGGCGTTGCTGCTCCTGGGCGTGGCGCTATTGGGCGCGGCGGCGATTCAATTGAATGCCTTGAAGTACACCGACAGTGCGCGCATGACCAGCCAGGCCAGTTTTATCGCCTACGACATGATGGATCGCATACGCGCCAATGCTGCCGCCGACTACACCGTGACACCGCCTACCTCGGGCAATCCGAAAGTCGCCCGGGACCAGGACCTCTACGATTTCACCCGTAACATTGCCGGTTTTGGTGGCGAAACGGCGACCGGCAGCATCTCCCTGAACCAGCGGGTGTACACCATCACCATCACCTGGGACGACTCGCGGGCCGCCAACGCTGCAGACTCACGGCGCAGTTTCGTCCTCACCAGCCGCGCGACCGTCGACCCGGTGGCGAGGCCATGAGCCGCTCCAACCGCGGCTTCGGCCTGGTCGAGTTGCTGATCGCCCTGGCCTTGAGCCTGGTCGTGGTGCTGGGGGTGGTGCAGGTGTTCATTGCCGCAAAAAATACTTACATCAGCCAGAACGCCGCGGCAGCCATGCAGGAGGACGCGCGTTTCGTGCTGAGCAAAATGATCCAGGAAATCCGCATGGTCGGCATGTTCGGCTGCCTGGGGCCTATCACCGATGCCAGCAAAGCGGGTGACTTCAATGCCAGCCATCTAACGCCGATCAGCTGGGACAACGCCGGTCGCAAGTTGACCCTGGTTACGGCGGACATCGGCAGTAATGGCGGGACGCCGGCCTGGACAGTGGTGTCCGATTGCCGAAGCAGCGCGACGGCGTATTCCGACTGGCATGCACCTGCTGCGGGGCAACTGGCATTTCCCATCCGCCGTTTGATCTACAGCTTGAAGAACGGTGAGCTGAAGATGGGTGTCGGCAGGGATCAGCCGCTCGAGCAAGTGCTGGTGGATAACGTCAGTGCTTTCGACGTCAGCTTCGGCCTCGCCAGCTCGGCTGCCGATTCGGCGGTGTCCAGTTACAGCAGCAACCCGTCGGACCCGACACGCATCCGCAGCGTACGCCTGAGCCTGAGCCTCACTGACCCGAACAATCGGGTGAGCGACCAGACCTTCAATGTGGTTGCCGCTTTGCGCAACCGCTTGCCATGAAAAGTGGGTCTATGAGCGTTGCACCTTGCGCCCAGCGCGGCATGGCGCTGCTGGTCAGCCTGGTGTTCCTGTTGCTGCTGACGCTGATCGGCATTTCATCGATGCAAAACGCCACCCTGCAGGAAAAAATGGCCGGTAGCCTGGGTTTGCGCAATCAGTCGTTCCAGCTTGCCGAAGCGGTGTTGCGCGTAGGTGAAAGCGCGGTGCAGCTCGATAGTTATTCGTTGCCCGTGTGCAGCGGCACTGCCCGGTGCGCCCCGCCTGCCGAATCGGCGACCCTCAAGGCGGCCGGGTTCAATTCCAACTCAGGGGTGACCTGGATCGCATCCGGCAACGGGTTCTATGGCGTGCAGAACATTGGCACCAGCGTGGCAGCGGTGAACGTGCCGAGCAACACCTCGGCGACTTTGTACCGGATCACCGCCGTGGGCATTGCGGGCAGCTCGCGCAGTGTGGTGGAGAGCATTTATGCGAAATATTGAACGCCGCACGCAGCGCTGGCGGTTGTTGAGCAGGGCCGTTTGCACCTTGTTCCTGGCCGCTCCAGCCTATGCCTTCACGCCTGCGGATTCGCCCTTGTTGTGCACCAAGTCCGGCTCCGGCGGCAGTGGTGTCGCCAGCGCCACGCGTTATTTCCAGACCAGCTACGACCCCAAGGACTGGCGTGGCACCATCAAGGCTTACGGCTTCACCGCCAGTGGCGCGGTCGATACCGCCTCGGTGCTGTGGTCCACCGATACGGCGATCGTGCTGGGCGCTACGGCACCGGCCTATCAATCATGGAACAGCCAGACCCACAGCGCCGTGACATTGGCCTTCGCCAACGTGTCTGCGGACCAGCAAAGCGTTCTCAGCCTGGGCTTGCCCAGCGGCCTTACGGGCAGCGATTTGCTGGAGTGGAGCAAGGGCAGCAACAAGGCCGGCCTGAAAGTGCGCCCTGTATTGCTGGGCGACATCGTCAACTCGCCGCTGGTGCTGGCGGCGCCTTCGGATCAAACCGCAGCGGATTTGTCGGGGGATACCTCCTACAGCACGTACCTGGCGACCAAGGCAGCCAATATGCATGCCAGCCTCGTGGTCAACGCCAACGACGGTTTCGTCAGCATCATCAATACCGCCAACGGTGCCCGGCGCTACGCCTACATGCCTGCCAGTGTGCTGCCGTCCTTGCATTACATCGCCGATCCCGCGTACATCAACGGCGTCGGCCACAAGTTCCTGGTGGATGGGCAGGTGGGCGTGTTCGATGCCCAGCTGAACAGTGCCTGGAAGACCCTCGCCCTGGGCGGAACGGGGGCGGGCGGGCGAACCTTCTATGCACTGCAGTTGTTCGACGCATCGGCGGGCAATGCTGTGAAGGCCCTGTGGGAAATCAGCGCGCCGGCCTCTGCCAGTGCAGCGAACGCTTTTAATGACCTGGGTTATGCCTACGCCCGTCCGGAGGTGGCACGCTTGGCGGATGGGCGCTGGGCTGCGTTCATTGCCAACGGCTATGGCAGTTACTCCGGGGTGGCGGCGTTGTACGTGGTGGACATTCGCGACGGCAGCCTGATCAAGAAAGTCGTGGTCGACAGCAGCGAAACCACTAACGGTTTGTCTTCGGTGAAGCTCAGGGTGAACTCGCAGAATGTGGTGCAGGCCGCCTATGGCGGCGACCTCAAGGGGCGGCTCTGGAAGTTTGACCTCAGTGGCGCCACCCCGAACGCCTGGGGCATCGCATTCTCCGGCCAGCCATTGTTCACCACCGCCGGCGGCGCTACCCAGCCCATCACCGCACAGCCATTGCTGGCAGACAACGCCCGGGGTGGCAAGATGGTGTTTTTCGGCACCGGTAAATTCAACGAGACGACGGACAGGACCAACAAGGAGCTGCAAGCGTTCTACGCGGTGTGGGACGCGGAGGGTGGCTCCGGACAGATCACTCCCTCCAGCCTGCAGGCCCAGGCAGTGACCGGGGTGGTTTCGGGAGAATCGGGGCAGTCCATCACCACCAGCCAGAACGAGGTGACCTACCCGACGCAAAAGGGTTGGTATTTGCCACTGCGGTATAACAACGCGCTGACCGGTGAGCGGGTGATCAGCCAGGCCAGCCTGGTGCTCGGACGGATCGTGTTTACCACGGCCAGCGTGGACACCTCCGACCCTTGCGCCGGCTTCGGTAGCGGCAAACTGGTCGAACTCGATGCGTTCAGCGGTAAGATGCTCAATTACGCAGTGCTCGACACCAACGGCGACGCCGTGGTCGACAGCACCGACACGCTGTCCAGCGGCGTGGTCTTTACCGGCGGGATGCCGACCCTGAACGCCATCGTCAATGGCGCGACACGCAAGATCGTGAACGATTCCAGTGGCGGTATCTCCACGCTGGTGGAAAAATCCGGCGGCGGCAGCCGTCGCATCATGTGGCGACAAATACAGTAAGTGAGAGTTTAGGCATGCGCAGATCCAACCGCGGTTTTACCCTGATTGAAATCATGATCGTGATTGCGATCATCGGGATCGTCATCACCATTGGCTATCCGAGCCTCACCGAGTACGTGAACAAGGGGCGTCGCACTGAAGTCGCCGGTCTGCTCTCGGAACAGGCGCAGATCCTCGAGCGCTTCTATTCAAAGAATAACGTCTACACCAATGCCACCGACCTGAGTGCCGGCAATGATTACTACAGCATTTCCCCGACCCTGACGGATCAGACCTTCCTGCTGACGGCAGTGCGCAAACCTGGCACGGGCATGGCCACGGACAAGTGTGGTGATTTCACCCTTACCAACACCGGCGTCAGAAGCATGGTCAATGCGGCGGACGGCCTGACCACCAAGGATTGCTGGGGTCGCTGAGTTTCCTTTTCGGGCGCCCTTTGCGCCCCTGTCTATTGAACGGTTGGATCAGAACATGACCAGGCAACAGCAAGTGGTGATCGTCGGTGGTGGGGTAATCGGGCTGCTGACCGCATTCAATCTCGCGTCCCAGGTGCAGAGTGTGGTGCTGCTGGATCGATCGAACGTCGGCCAGGAATCGTCCTGGGCCGGTGGTGGCATCGTTTCGCCGCTCTATCCCTGGCGTTACAGCCCGGCGGTGACCGCGCTGGCGCATTGGTCCCAGGATTTTTATCCACAGCTGGGCGAGCGCTTGTTTGCGGCCACCGGAATCGATCCCGAGGTGCATACCACCGGCCTGTACTGGCTGGACCTGGACGATGAGGCCGAGGCGCTGGCCTGGGCCGCGCGCGAGGGCCGGCCGCTGCGGGCTGTGGATATCTCGGCGGCCCACGATGCGGTGCCGGTGCTGGGCGGTGGTTTTTCCCGGGCGATCTACATGGCCGACGTGGCCAACGTGCGCAATCCGCGTCTGGTGAAGTCGCTCAAGGCGGCATTGCAGGCGCTGGCGAACGTGACGATTCATGAGCAGTGCGAAGTCAGCGGGTTTATTCGGCAAGACGAAAAAATAGTCGGCGTGCAGACCTCCACAGGTGCGATCCAAGGCGATCAAGTGGTGCTGACCGCCGGCGCCTGGAGCGGTGATCTGCTCAAGAGCCTGGGCCTTGAGTTGCCGGTCGAACCGGTAAAGGGGCAGATGATCCTCTACAAGTGCGCAGCGGACTTCCTGCCGAGCATGGTCCTGGCCAAGGGGCGTTATGCCATTCCGCGGCGCGATGGGCACATCCTGATTGGCAGTACCCTGGAGCATGAAGGCTACGACAAGACGCCTACCGATTCGGCCCTGGAAAGCCTCAAGGCCTCGGCCGTGGAGTTGATTCCGGCGCTGGCCGACGCCGAGGTGGTGGGGCATTGGGCCGGTTTGCGGCCAGGCTCGCCGCAGGGCATTCCCTATATTGGGCCGGTGCCAGGTTTTGATGGGCTCTGGCTCAACTGCGGGCACTACCGTAATGGGTTGGTGCTGGCGCCTGCGTCGTGCCAGTTGTTTGCCGATGTGATGCTGGGCAGGGCGCCGATCATCGATCCGGCGCCGTATGCGCCAACCGGGCGGATCTGAAACCAGTTTCCTCAATCCAGGCCCAGCTTCTTGAGTCGATAACGCATCGACCGGAATGAAAGATTCAACCGCTGAGCCGCTGCCGTGCGGTTCCAGCGGGTCTCTTCCAGTGCCTGGAGAAGCAGTTGGCGTTCAACGTTTTCCAGGTACGCCTCCAGGTTATCGATCTGCGTGAGGTCCGGCGCGCCCCCTTCGGCAGCACAGTTACCCTCGGCAAGGCGCAGGTCGCTGGCCTCGATCAGCTTGTTTTCGCATAACGTATGAGCCCGTTCGAGCATGTTCTCCAGTTCGCGCACATTGCCCGGGAAACGGTAGTTTTTCAGGGTGTCGAGCGCATTCGGGTGGAGTTTTGCTGCGGGCTGCCCGCTGTCTGCAGCCAGGCGCTTGAGCATGTGGCTGGCCAGAGGCTCGATGTCGTCACGGCGCTCGCGCAACGGCGGAACCCGCAGCTCGATCACGTTCAGGCGGTAGTACAGATCCTGGCGAAAGCGTTCGGCAGCGACTTCGGCGCCAAGGTCCTTGTGGGTGGCGCAGAGTATCCGCACATCGACCACCACCTCCTGTTGCCCACCGACGCTGCGTACCGCTTTCTCCTGGATGGCTCGCAGCAATTTGACCTGCATCGGCAGAGGCAAGTCTGCCACTTCGTCGAGAAACAGGGTGCCGCCGTGCGCCGCCTGGAACAAACCGGGTTTATCTTCGATGGCGCCGCTGAAGCTGCCCTTTCGATGGCCGAAAAACTCGCTTTCCATCAGTTCAGTTGGAATCGCACCGCAATTGACCGGGACAAAAGGTTGGCTGGCCCGTGGTCCTCGCTCATGAATCAGGCGGGCGACCAGCTCCTTGCCACTGCCAGACTCGCCACTGATGTACACAGGTGCCTGGCTGCGAGCCAGTTTTTCGATCTGTTTGCGCAGATCGCGCATGGGCGGTGACTCGCCCAGCAAGCGACGATCGATGGCGCTACCAGGAACGGGTAGCAGCAAGGCGCTGGTCACCAGTTCTCGCAATCGGGTCAGGTCCACCGGTTTGGTCAGGAAATCGAACGCACCGGCCTTCAGCGCATTGATTGCTGTGTCGAGGCTGCCGAAAGCCGTGATCATGGCTACCGGGACTTGTGGGTAGTGTTGCTGGATGTGTAGCACCAGCTCCAGGCCGCTGCCGTCCGGCAGGCGCATGTCGGTCAGGCACAGGTCGAATGGCTCGCGCTGGAGCAGGGCCAGGGCCTCGCCAGCGTTGCGGGCGCAGTAGGTATCGAGCTTCATCCGTCCCAGGGTGATTTCCAGGAGTTCGCGGATGTCCGGCTCGTCGTCGACGATCAGGACTTTTGACCGTGGGCTCATGTTCAACCTTGTTTTCGTCCGTGAGCAAAGGTGATGCGAAAGCAGCCGCCCTGGCGTGATCTGAAGTCCAGGCGGGCCTGGTTGCATTCGCACAGCTCGCGGGACAGGTAGAGCCCCAGGCCAGTGCCCTGGTGGCTGGTGGTGAAGAAAGGCTCGAACAATTGCGCTTGATGGTCCGGGGCCACGCCGGGGCCGTCGTCGAGGATCTCGAGGGTCGGTAGCTGACTGTCGGGATCGGTGAACAACTCGAGCCAGACCTGTGCCTGGTCGTGGTCAAGGGCGCTATGGCGCCATGCATTGCGTATCAGGTTGTCGAGAATCTGCTCCAGCTGATTCGGGTCCATCAAGGTGCTGTAGTCACCGGGAGCAATGCGCAGATGGATCTTTTGGCGCTCGGTCGCCTGCTCGCGGATATCTGTCACAAACTGTTCCAGCCACAGCTTCAGGTCGAGACGTTGCGTTGCGGTTTGCTGGCGACGGGACAGTTGCAGGACGTTTTCGATAACCCGATTCATTCGCTGAGAGTGGTCTTGAATAATCTGCGTCAGACGTCGGTCCGCGGCATTCAGTTCCTCCGACTCTCGCAATAGCTGCGCTGCGTGACTGATGGCGCCCAATGGATTGCGGATTTCATGGGCAATACCGGCGGTCAAGCGGCCCAGGGCGGCAAGTTTCAGTTGTTGAGCCTGTTGGGTGATCTGGGCGAGGTCTTCGAGAAAAACCAGGGTCTGGTGATGCGGGCCAGGGGCCAGGGCAATGAAGCTCGGCTGCAGTTCTAGGCCGCTGCTGGCGATTCTCAGGCTTGGCGGGCGCCGCATCGGGTTTTCGATCCACAGTTGCAGGTCTTCGACCAAGGCCGGGGCATGTTCGTCAATCCGTCGGCCTTCGAGATGCTCGCAGCCGAGCAGGGTCAAGGCGCTGTGATTGGCCAGTTGCACACGCCGTTGGTCGTCAAGCACCAGGATGCCGGTGCGCATGCGTTGCAGGATCAGTGCGTTGAGGGCTTCCAGGCCCATGACTTCGCTGGCCTTCTGCTCCACCAGGGTCTGGCTGACTTCCAGTCGTCTGACCAGGACCTGGACCAGCAATGCGGCGGCGAAACACAGGACGCCGAGCGTGCCGACCTGCAAGTAATCATTGGGGCTGGCGGGATGGCTGACATTCAGCAGGAAACTCGAACCCAGGATGCCCAGCACGCTAATGGCAGCAATCAGCAGGCCGATGCGTCTTCGCAGCAAGGTATTGCTGATGGCCACCGATACGATCAGCAGGTTGCCAATGGCGCTGGCCACTCCGCCACCTGCGTAGAACATCACGCAAAGCAGCGCGACGTCGACCAGTGCCAGGCTGAACAGTTGGGCTGGGCGGCGGGTGTTCTGGAAGAACACCACCAGCAGGATGTTCAGCACCAGGTACAACCCGCTGCCGTAGCGCAGCAGGTCGTCATTGGCGGACGTCAGCAACCGGTTGTCCAGGTTGCTGGAAATCAGCAGCACCAGGGTGATGCCGATGCTCAAACGGTAGAGGTGATAGAGGCGCAGCAGTCGCTGGGCCTGTTTGTCGCCGGGACTGGACGTCTCAGCGACCACTGGAACCTGGGCCTTGCTCAAGGTGAGCCTGGCTGCAATACCACTGTTGTTGGAGGCTCAGCGCACGATCGCGGGGCAGGTGCACGCCGCAATGGGCGCAGCGGACCATGGGCGCCGCTTCCCGCTCGGCGGAGGACTTGGGTGCGGAAACCTGGCCCTTGTACTTGCGCCATAACCAAACAGCGGCGGCAATCACTGCGATCCAGAATAATAAACGAAGCATGGCGGGCTGCTTTATGACGGATGAGCCGCCAGTTTAGCCAAGGACATGACAGCCGCACAGCGTATTCGCGCTGCTTAAAAATGGCGCAATAAAAAAGGGAGACTCAAGCGTCTCCCTTTCTGCAATACGGTCGTATCAGTCGAACACGCCGAAGGTCATGTAGCTGAACCACGAGCGGTCTTCATTGTTGCCTTCGGCCTCGTGATCCTCTTCTTCGATCACATCGCCGTCGCTGTCCTTAGGCTTGAGCTCGCTCGGAATCGCGTCCTTGGCTTCCTGGAACTGCTTCTGCACGTCCTGGTTGGCGCGGGTTTCTCCCGGTGGCAGCGGTGGACGGGATTCGATCAGGCCCAGGGTGGCCTTGCTCAGCCACGACCGGTTGTCGGCTTCAGCCACCGATGGCTCGAACTGACCGTCCACCAGGCTTGGGTGGTTCGGGTAGTTGAGCTTCAGGGTTTCGAGGCTGGTGGCAGCCAGTTCGTCCAGGTGCAGGCGCTGGTAGGCCTCGGTCATCACCGCCAGGCCGTCGCCGACCGAAGGGGTTTCCTGGAAGTTTTCCACCACGTAGCGACCGCGGTTCGCGGCGGCGACGTAGGCCTGACGGGTCAGGTAATAGTCGGCCACATGGATTTCATAGGCCGCCAGCAGGTTGCGCAAGTAGATCATGCGCTGCTTGGCGTCCGGCGCGTAACGGCTGTTGGGGAAGCGGCTGGTCAGCTGGGCGAACTCGTTGTAGGAGTCGCGAGCGGCACCCGGGTCACGCTTGGTCATGTCCAGCGGCAGGAAACGCGACAGCAGGCCAACGTCCTGGTCGAAAGAAGTCAGGCCCTTGAGGTAGTAGGCGTAGTCGACGTTCGGGTGTTGTGGGTGCAGGCGAATGAAGCGCTCGGCAGCAGCCTTGGCGGCTTCCGGTTCGGCGTTCTTGTAGTTGGCGTAGATCAGCTCCAACTGGGCCTGATCGGCATAGCGGCCGAACGGATAGCGTGATTCCAGAGCCTTCAGCTTGGCAGTGGCGCTGGTGTAGCTATTATTGTCCAGATCGGCTTGAGCCTGTTGGTACAACTCGACTTCGCTCAGGTTTTCGTCTACGACTTCCTTCGAAGAGCAAGCAGCGGTCAATGCGAGGATGGCGATCAGCAGCAGGTGTTTCACTTGCATGGCGGCTTGCGTCCCTATGACGGCCGCTGTCTTGGGCGAGGCCGTCCTGTTATGATGAGCGCCCCGTTGAATAGCCTCGGGGCAAAAGACGCCGTATTTAACCACAAGCGCGCAGCCGAAACCAAAAGCTGTGCCGACGCCTAGTCTGAGCATGTCCGATAAAATTGAACTCCGCGCAGAGGTGCCGTCCGAATTGGGCGGCCAACGCCTCGATCAAGTCGCCGCACAATTATTCGCTGAGCACTCGCGCTCGCGCCTTTCCGCCTGGATCAAAGACGGCCGCCTGACTGTGGATGGGGCGGTTGTCCGCCCGCGAGACATCGTTCACGGTGGCGCCATTCTTGAACTCACTGCCGAGCAGGAAGCTCAGGGCGAATGGGTCGCTCAAGACATCGCCCTGGACATCGTCTATGAAGACGACGACATCCTGGTGATCAACAAGCCCGCGGGCCTGGTGGTTCACCCGGCTGCCGGCCACGCTGATGGCACTTTGCTCAACGCCTTGCTGCACCACGTGCCGGACATCATCAATGTGCCCCGCGCCGGCATCGTGCATCGCCTGGACAAGGACACCACCGGTCTGATGGTGGTGGCCAAGACCATTCAGGCGCAGACACAGCTGGTGACTCAGTTGCAGAGCCGCAGCGTCAGCCGGATCTACGAGTGCATCGTGATCGGCGTGGTAACCGCTGGCGGCAAGATCAATGCGCCGATCGGTCGTCACGGCCAGCAACGCCAGCGCATGGCCGTGATGGAAGGTGGCAAGCAAGCCGTCAGCCACTACCGCGTGCTCGAGCGTTTCCGTTCCCACACCCACGTGCGGGTGAAGCTGGAAACCGGTCGTACACACCAGATTCGTGTGCACATGGCGCACATCAACTTCCCGTTGGTCGGAGATCCTGCCTATGGTGGTCGTTTCCGGATTCCGCCGGCAGCCAACCCGACCATGGTTGAATCGCTGAAGAACTTCCCGCGCCAGGCACTGCATGCGCGGTTCCTCGAGCTGGATCATCCGACCACCGGTGTTCGCATGAGCTGGGAATCGCCGCTGCCGGAAGACTTCGTCTGGTTGCTGACCCTGCTCAAGCAAGACCGTGAGGCATTTGTCGGATGAGTGACTGGCTGATTCCTGACTGGCCCGCGCCGGCCGGGGTCAAAGCCTGCGTCACCACCCGTGCGGGCGGCGTCAGCCTGGCGCCGTTCGACAGCCTCAATCTTGGCGATCACGTCGACGACAGCCCTGAGGCCGTCGCCGAGAATCGCCGGCGTCTGACTGACCATTTTTCGATACAGCCGGCCTGGTTGCAGCAGGTTCACGGCATCGTCGTGGCGCATGCCGACCCGAGCCGGGTGGACATTGCCGATGCCAGTTGGACTTCTACGCCGGGCATTGCCTGTGCGGCGATGACTGCCGATTGCCTGCCTGTGCTGTTTTGCGACCGTGCCGGTACTCGTGTCGCGGCGGCCCATGCCGGTTGGCGCGGGTTGGCGGCGGGCGTGCTGGAAGCAACCCTTGACAGCCTGGCGGTGCCACCTGCCGAGGTTTTGGTCTGGCTCGGCCCGGCGATTGGCCCGCAAGCCTTTGAAGTGGGCCCCGAAGTACGGGAAACCTTCGTCGAGCAACTGCCTGGAGCTGCTCAGGCTTTTGCGCCGAGTCAAAACCCCGGCAAGTTCATGGCGGACATTTATATGCTGGCGCGCTTGCGTCTGGCAGCTCAGGGTGTAACCGCTGTTTATGGCGGCGGATTCTGCACCGTCTCCGATCCACGCTTCTTTTCCTATCGCCGTGCCTCCCGCACTGGCCGATTTGCCTCCCTTATCTGGCTCGAACGCTAGACTTGTCTGATCTGCATCAACCTCTCGACGCTTGAAACTCCCAGAATCGACCACATCTATTGTGCTATCTGGCAGGTTTCTTCATTCAGGATGTTTTATAGGTCCGGCCTGCTCAAAAGGAAGGTGACCCATGCGTATAGACCGTTTAACCAGCAAATTGCAGTTAGCGTTGTCCGATGCCCAATCCCTGGCCGTCGGTCTCGATCATCCGGCCATTGAACCGGCGCACTTGATGCAAGCCCTGCTCGAGCAACAGGGTGGCTCGATCAAGCCCCTGCTGATGCAGGTGGGCTTCGACGTCAACAGCCTGCGAAAAGAGCTGACCAAAGAACTTGACCAGCTACCGAAGATCCAGAACCCGACCGGCGACGTAAATATGTCGCAGGATCTGGCGCGCCTGCTCAACCAGGCCGATCGCCTGGCCCAGCAAAAGGGCGACCAGTTCATTTCCAGCGAACTGGTGCTGCTCGCCGCCATGGACGAGAACAGCAAGCTCGGCAAACTGTTGCTCGGTCAGGGCGTGAGCAAGAAAGCCCTGGAAAACGCGATCAACAACCTGCGTGGCGGTGAGGCGGTCAATGACCCTAACCACGAGGAAGCGCGCCAGGCATTGGATAAATACACCGTCGACCTGACCAAGCGTGCCGAAGACGGCAAGCTCGATCCGGTGATCGGCCGCGACGATGAAATTCGCCGGACCATCCAGGTGCTGCAACGCCGCACCAAGAACAACCCGGTACTGATCGGCGAGCCTGGCGTTGGTAAAACCGCCATCGCCGAAGGCCTGGCCCAGCGCATCATCAACGGCGAAGTGCCGGACGGCCTCAAGGGCAAGCGCTTGCTCTCCCTGGACATGGGGGCGTTGATTGCCGGTGCCAAGTACCGTGGCGAGTTCGAGGAGCGCCTGAAATCCCTGCTCAATGAATTGTCGAAGCAGGAAGGGCAGATCATTCTGTTCATCGACGAACTGCACACCATGGTCGGCGCCGGTAAAGGCGAGGGCTCGATGGATGCGGGCAATATGCTCAAGCCGGCCTTGGCACGTGGCGAGCTGCACTGCGTCGGTGCCACTACGCTCAACGAGTACCGCCAATACATTGAGAAGGACGCCGCCCTTGAGCGACGCTTCCAGAAAGTCCTGGTGGACGAGCCGAGCGAAGAAGACACCATCGCCATTCTGCGTGGCCTGAAAGAGCGTTACGAGGTCCACCACAAAGTGGCGATCACCGACGGCGCGATCATTGCGGCGGCCAAGCTCAGCCATCGCTATATCACTGACCGCCAGTTGCCCGACAAGGCCATCGACCTGATCGACGAGGCTGCCAGCCGCATCCGTATGGAGATCGACTCCAAGCCGGAAGTACTGGACCGCCTGGAACGTCGCTTGATCCAACTGAAGGTTGAGTCCCAGGCGCTGAAGAAAGAAAGCGACGACGCGGCGAAGAAACGCCTGGAAAAACTCCAGGAAGAAATCGCCCGTCTTGAGCGTGAGTACTCGGACCTGGAAGAAATCTGGAACTCGGAAAAAGCCGAGGTGCAGGGTTCTGCCCAAATCCAGCAGAAGATCGAGCAGTCACGCCAGGAGCTGGAAACCGCTCGCCGCAAAGGTGACCTGAACCGCATGGCCGAGTTGCAGTACGGGGTGATCCCGGACCTGGAGCGCAGCCTGCAAATGGTCGATCAGCATGGCAAACCCGAAAACCAGTTGCTGCGCAGCAAGGTGACTGAAGAAGAGATCGCCGAAGTCGTTTCGAAGTGGACCGGTATTCCAGTGTCGAAAATGCTCGAAGGCGAGCGCGAAAAATTGATGAAGATGGAAAGCCTGTTGCACCAGCGTGTGATCGGCCAGGACGAAGCGGTGGTGGCCGTTTCCAATGCGGTACGGCGCTCCCGTGCCGGCTTGTCCGACCCGAATCGCCCGAGCGGCTCGTTCATGTTCCTCGGCCCGACCGGTGTCGGTAAAACCGAGCTGTGCAAGGCGCTGGCTGAATTCCTCTTCGATACCGAAGAGGCGATGGTGCGGATCGACATGTCCGAGTTCATGGAGAAACATTCCGTGGCTCGCCTGATCGGTGCACCACCAGGCTACGTCGGTTACGAAGAGGGCGGTTACCTGACCGAGGCGGTACGTCGCAAGCCTTACTCGGTGATCCTCATGGACGAAGTCGAAAAGGCGCACCCGGATGTCTTCAACGTCTTGCTGCAAGTGCTGGAAGACGGTCGCCTGACCGACAGCCACGGCCGCACGGTGGACTTCAAGAATACCGTGATTGTCATGACCTCCAACCTGGGGTCGGTGCAGATCCAGGAGTTGGTGGGTGATCGTGAGGCACAGCGCGCGGCGGTGATGGATGCGATCTCCACCCACTTCCGGCCGGAGTTCATCAACCGGGTCGACGAAGTGGTGATCTTCGAGCCATTGGCGCGGGATCAGATCGCTGGCATCACCGAGATCCAGTTGGGCCGCCTGCGCAGTCGCCTGACCGAGCGGGAACTGAAGCTGGAACTGAGCCCCGAGGCCATGGACAAGCTGATCGCGGTCGGTTACGACCCGGTATACGGCGCACGGCCGCTCAAGAGGGCCATACAGCGCTGGATCGAGAACCCGTTGGCGCAGTTGATCCTTTCGGGTCGATTCATGCCGGGCGACACCGCTCATGGCGTGGTGGAGAACGACGAAATCGTCTTCGTCTGAGCCATAACAACAGCAAAATCGAAAAGGCCTCGCATTGCGAGGCCTTTTTTTCATTCAGGCTGTTGAACTCAAAGGAAAAGGCTTGTAAAGTGCGCCCCGCAGTAAGTCACCCGCCAGGGTTTCTGCTAACAAGCAGGAATCTAAAATAAGTTGCAAATCATTAACTTGAAAGCAAATTAGGGGGTTGACAGAGGTTGTAGAAATTGTAGAATAGCGCGCCTCAGACACACGAACGCAGCGATGCGAACGGGTCGAAGAGAACGCAGTAAAGCTACAAAGTTGTAAATTGAAATGTGTAGTTCCGTGATAGCTCAGTCGGTAGAGCAAATGACTGTTAATCATTGGGTCCCAGGTTCGAGTCCTGGTCACGGAGCCAATTTCAAGCCGGGGTATAGCGCAGTCCGGTAGCGCGCCTGCTTTGGGAGCAGGATGTCAGGAGTTCGAATCCCCTTACCCCGACCATTTTTGGGTCGTTAGCTCAGTTGGTAGAGCAGTTGGCTTTTAACCAATTGGTCGTAGGTTCGAATCCCACACGACCCACCATTTTTGAAACCAGTTAACGCTGGAATCGAATCTTAAGATCAGACGCCAAAAGCTCTGTTCGCAGAAGGCGCCTTTAAAAGGTGCCTTTTTTTTACCGGGGTATAGCGCAGTCCGGTAGCGCGCCTGCTTTGGGAGCAGGATGTCAGGAGTTCGAATCCCCTTACCCCGACCATATTAAAAATCCTCGTGTCGAAAGATACGGGGATTTTTTTTGCCCGCGAGAAACCTGCAATAGCGCAAAACCAATGTGGGAGCGGGCTTGCTCGCGAAAGCGGTGTGTCAGTCGACATAAAAGTTGAATGACACACCGCTTTCGCGAGCAAGCCCGCTCCCACAGGTTTTTACATCAGTGCAGCTTCAGGCGCGGCTCGGTGCCGCGACCAATCTTGCTGCCCAGCATCAGCATCGCCGTGCGAAACGGCCCGTACAGGGCCATCTGGTGCATCCGGTACAACGACACATAGAACATCCGCGCCAGCCAGCCTTCCAGCATGACGCTCCCGGTCAGGTTACCCATCAAGTTACCCACAGCCGAAAAGCGCGACAGCGAGATCAGCGAACCGTAGTCGGTGTACTTGTACTCCGGCAGCGCCTTGCCTTCGATCCGCAGTTTCAGCGATTTTGCGAGCAACGACGCCTGCTGATGCGCAGCCTGGGCGCGCGGCGGCACATTGCGGTCAGTGCCTGGTTGCGGACAGGCCGCGCAGTCACCGAAAGCGAAGATATTCTCGTCACGGGTGGTTTGCAGGGTCGGCAGCACTTGCAGTTGATTGATGCGGTTGGTTTCCAGGCCATCGATGTCCTTGAGGAACGCCGGTGCACGAATCCCGGCAGCCCAGACTTTCAGGCTGGCGTTGATCACTTTGCCATCCGCGGTGATCAGGCTGTCTGCGGTCACCTCGCTGACCGCAGCATTGGTCATGACGTTGACCCCGAGTTTTTCCAGGGTTTTATGCACAGGCCCGCCAATCCGTTCCGGCAGGGCCGGCAGCACCCGTGGACCGGCTTCGATCAGGGTGATGTGCATGTTTTCCGGTTTGATCCGGTCCAGCCCGTAGGCCGCCAGTTCATGGGCGGCGTTATGCAGCTCGGCGGCCAGTTCGACCCCGGTGGCACCGGCACCGACGATGGCGACGCTGATCTGCTCGATCTTGTCGGTCTGCCCGGCGTGCGCGCGCAAGTAGTGGTTGAGCAACTGCTGATGGAAGCGCTCGGCCTGTTTGCGGGTATCGAGGAACAGGCAGTGCTGCGCCGCGCCCAGGGTGCCGAAATCGTTGGTGGTGCTGCCGACGGAAATCACCAGTGAGTCGTATGGCACTTCCCGGGCGGGCACCAGTTCCAGGCCTGCTTCATCATAAGTGGCGGCCAGCTGGATTTTTTTATTGGCGCGATCAAGCCCGCTCATGCGTCCCAGTTGGAACTCGAAGTGGTTCCATTTGGCCTGGGCAACATAGTTGAGTTCGTCTTCGGACGAGTTCAACGACCCGGCAGCGACTTCGTGCAACAGCGGTTTCCAGATGTGGGTCAGGTTAGCGTCGACCAACATCACGCTGGCCGTGCCGCGTTTGCCCAGAGTCTTACCCAGACGGGTAGCCAACTCCAGACCGCCGGCGCCGCCGCCGACAATGACAATACGATGGGACATGGGGATAACTCGCAAGGCTAAAGGAAATCGATGTGGTTACCCAAGCGAGCGCGAGGCAGCTCATAGCGTCAGGTAACTGATAAGTCGGCTCAACAGGCCAAGACCAATGGTCACTGCCAATACCAGCACCAGGAGCATCCACGGCCGGAAAGGCCGGCGCTCGACTCGGTGCTGGGACAACTGCAGGTACTCTTCGACATGCTTTTGGTCGTCGGGGTTCAGGCGGCTGGTCATAAAGGCCTCGTCAGGTAGACGTTGCTGAAGGTGTTGAAGCTACAGGCTGATTCAACGAACGTTGAACGGAGCATAGCCGCTGTCCGGAATGGGCTCGACGCTCACCGTGTCGTCCAGGCGAATGATGCCACTTTGTAACACCCGGGCGGTGATTCCGCCATGTCCACGCACCGCCTGAAACGTTCCGGGACCCAGGTTGGCTTGCAGCCGTGCGCAGGGTTGGCACCAGCCGGTGGTTTCGAAAATCGCCTTGCCGATGCGAAAGCGCCGGCCCTTGAGGCTGAACAGATTGATCCCACTGATAACGAGATTGCGGCGCAAATCTTCAGGCTTGACCGGTTGATCGTCCGGGCGGCCCATCAGCGAACTGATCACTGCCAGGTGCTCCCACTGAATCAGTGTTACCTGACGCGCATTGCGAATGCCGGGTCGGGCACGATCGCCCGTCAGGCCGGCCTCGAGCCGCGCTTCCACGGCATCCAGTTCGATCATTGCCACGTGACGTTCCGGGCGCACGCCGATCCAGCGTACGCGGCCGGTTTGCGGGACTTCGGCAATCAGTTCCTGCAATGGGCTCACAGGCTGATCCCGACGTCGAACACGATGCTGCGTCCCAGGTTACTGCGCAGGAAGTCCGGTGCATCGGGATGCGCGAACAGCACGCGGGCGAAGGTCGGGCCCACCAGCGACAGCGAGCGCCAGCCTTGGCGCAGGTATTCGGTGGGCGGCGGGAAATGACTGTTGAGGTCCAGCACTTCGCGCTTGAGGCTGGCGAAGGCAATGATGTCCAGCTCGCCCAGATCCATGCCGCGTTCTTTGTAGTTGTGCGCTTTTTTACGCAAGGTCGGCGCCAGGCGCAGCAAGAACTCGTTGGCCGGTATGCGCCGGGGCTTGGCCTCGCGCCGTACCAGCTGGCTCAAGGAAAACGCGCTGCGCCGCCTCTGCAGTTCGTCGCGCCATTCATCATTGAGGCGGCGGCCTTCGTCGAGCACGAAGAAGACCTCGAAACTGGCGTCGCGAAACAACACGTCCGGCGGCTCACCGGCCGGGGCGAATTCGTCGGCGCGGTAGGGAATGTTCAAGCCTTGCAGCAGGCGTTGGCAAACCCAACGCTCCCGCTCCCATTTGCGGGCATTGGAAAGGAACGCGTTGGCTTGCTCGGCCGCAATGGTCAGCAGGCGTAAGTAATCTGAATCATCCATACGCCCAAGCTTAGCGCTCAAATGTGATTGCAAAGAAGACAGTTTATCGGAGAGGGGCAAAACCTCTCGCTCCCCAGCCCGATTCAGAGCGCTGCACAAAACGGATAGTGGTCTGCGCAATGCGGATATTGGCCCGCGCCTGGTGACTCTACCCTCGGCTGTACGGACGTAAGCCGTGCTACCGCTGCTCCTGGAAAAACAACAACAAGAGATGAATGCCATGCGCAAGATCGACGTACACGAGGTTATCGACAACGCTCGGTTCAACCGCTTTCACTGGATGGTGCTGTTCTGGTGTGCCCTGATCATCATTTTCGATGGTTACGACCTGGTGATCTACGGCGTGGTCTTGCCGATGCTGATGAAAGAGTGGGGGCTCAGTCCTCTGCAAGCCGGAGCACTGGGCAGCTATGCGCTGTTCGGCATGATGTTCGGTGCACTGTTCTTCGGACCGCTGTCGGACAAGATCGGACGCAAGAAAGCCATCACGATCTGCGTGATGCTCTTCAGCGGTTTCACCGTGCTCAACGGTTTCGCTCGCAACCCCACCGAATTTGGTCTTTGTCGTTTCGTTGCCGGCCTGGGCATTGGTGGTGTGATGCCCAATGTCGTGGCGTTGATGAACGAATATGCGCCGAAAAAAATCCGCAGCACCTTGGTGGCAATCATGTTCAGCGGCTACTCGGTGGGCGGCATGCTGTCTGCCGGGCTGGGCATCGTACTGATTCCGAGTTTCGGCTGGCAGTCGGTGTTCTACGTGGCGGCCCTGCCACTGCTGCTGTTGCCGCTGATCATGTACTTCCTGCCCGAGTCGGTGGGTTTCATGCTGCGCCAGGGGCGCAATGAAGAAGCCCGCAACATTCTCCAGCGGATTGACCCGGTGTATGTCGCGCAGGCCGATGATCAGTTGCACATGAGTGAAGTGAAGGGCACGGGCACCCCGGTGCTGCAGTTGTTTCGCGAGGGGCGTGCACTGCGCACGCTGATGTTGTGGCTGGCGTTTTTCTGCTGCCTGCTGATGGTCTACGCCTTGAGTTCCTGGTTGCCCAAACTGATGGCCAACGCCGGCTACAGCCTGGGCTCCAGCCTGTCGTTCCTGCTGGTGCTGAACTTCGGGGCGATCTTCGGTGCAGTCGGCGGCGGTGTGCTGGGTGACAAGCTCAACCTGCCGCGTGTGCTGTCGGTGTTCTTCGCCATGGCGGCAGTGTCGATCACCCTGTTGGGCTTCAACAGCCCGATGCCGGTGCTGTACCTGCTGATTGCCATCGCTGGCGCCACCACCATCGGCTCGCAGATTCTGCTGTACGCCTGCGCCGCCCAGTTCTACTCCATGACCATTCGCTCCACTGGCCTTGGCTGGGCGTCGGGCATCGGACGCAACGGTGCCATCGTCGGTCCTCTGCTGGGCGGCGCCTTGCTTGGCATCAGCCTGCCGCTGCAACTGAACTTCATGGCATTCGCCTTGCCCGGTGCCGTAGCGGCCATCGCCATGACGGTGTTCGCCATCAGCAACCGACGCAGCGCCATGGCCGTCAGCCCGGCGCTGTCGCCAACGGGCGCCTGAGCCATGAGGGCTTTTTTCCAGGACTTCTCCCTGTCAGCCGCTGTCGCCGGATTTATCGCCACGGTGATTTCCTATGCCGGGCCGTTGGTGATCATCTTTCAGGCGGCGCAAGCGGCCCATCTGCCGCGGGAACTGCTGTCGTCCTGGATCTGGGCGATCTCCATCGGCAGCGCGGTGCTGGGCATCGGTTTGAGCCTGCGCTATCGGGTACCGGTGATCATCGCCTGGTCGGCACCGGGCTCGGCGTTGCTGGTGGCGTTGTTGCCTGATATTTCCATGGCAGAAGCGGTGGGGGCTTATCTGGTCAGCAGCCTGATCATCTTTGTGGTTGGGGTCTCGGGGGCTTTTGACCGGATCATCAGCAAGCTTCCCGCCGCGATTGCGGCGGCGATGCTGGCCGGGATCCTGTTCAGCTTCGGCACCGGGTTGTTCGTCTCCATGCAACACAAGCCGTTGCTGGTGCTGGCGATGTTTGCTGTCTATCTGATCGGCAAACGGCTGATGCCGCGTTACGCGGTGTTGCTGGTGCTGCTGACGGGCTGTTCGATTGCCGCACTCAGCGGTGATTTGCATCGCGAGGAATTGGTGATCGGCCTGGCTACTCCGGTGTGGATCACGCCCGAGTTCAGCCTGGGCGCGACGCTGAACATCGCCTTGCCACTGGTGATGGTGGCGCTGACCGGCCAGTTCGTGCCCGGCATGGCCGTGCTGCGCGCCAGCGGTTACCCGACGCCCGCGAGCCCGATCATCGCCAGCAGTGCATTGGGCACTGCGCTACTGGCCCCCTTTGGTTGTCATGGGCTGAACCTGGCCGCGATCACGGCGGCCATCTGCACCGGTCGGGAAGCCCACGAGGATCCGCGCAAACGCTACGTCGCAGGCGTGGTAGGGGGCCTGTGCTACCTGGTCCTGGGCATCTTCGGCGCCACCCTGGTTTCGCTGTTTTCGGCATTCCCCAAGGAGCTGATTGCGGCGTTGGCAGGGCTGGCGCTGTTTGCCGCCATCGCCGGGGCGCTGACGGGGGCGATGGCGGTGCCGAGCGACCGTGAAGCCGCTCTGGTGACATTTCTGATCACGGCTTCGGGCATGTCGCTGTTCGGCTTGTCCGCTGCCTTCTGGGGTCTGATTTTCGGCATGGTCACCCATGTGCTGTTAAACGCGCGTCGGCCCGTTCCCCTTCACACATCCACTGCGACTGAAGTTGTTCAACCTGTCGATCAATAACAATAAGAGAAAAACCGATGAAACAGATTCTTCCAACAACCGGTTCGGCGTTGTCCCTGGCTGTCGTCTCGGGTTTTTCCACCGGCGCAATGGCCGCCGAGAGTGGATTTATCGAAGACACCACCGCGACGTTGCAGGCGCGCAATTACTACTTCAGCCGCGACTATTCCGACATCGTCGGCGCCAACCAACAATCGAAGGCGCAGGAGTGGGCCCAAGGTTTCATCCTCAACGTGAAGTCCGGTTACACCCAGGGTGCCGTCGGTTTTGGTGTGGATGTCATCGGCTTGCTCGGCCTCAAGCTCGACAGCAGCCCGGACCGGGTCAATACCGGTTTGCTGCCGGTGCAGGATGACGGTCGCGCGGCGGACAATTACAGCCGTCTGGAAGGCGCGTTGAAGATGCGTTACTCGAAAACCGAGCTGAAAGTCGGCGAGTTGCAACCCAATCTGCCGGTGCTGGTGTTCAGTGACATTCGCCTGCTGCCGCCGAGTTACCAGGGGGCGAGCATCAGCTCCAGCGAGATCAATGGCCTGACCTTGCAGGGCGGACACTTGAGTTCAACCAGCCTGCGCAACGAGGCTGGCGACGAAAAAATGCAGGCCATGCTCGGGCATGTGCCGCAGCGCCAGGTCAGCAGTGACGGGTTCAATTTTGCCGGTGGCGATTATGCCTTCAACGACAAGCGCACCTCGGTCAGCGCCTGGTACGGGCAACTGGAGGACATCTACAACCAGCGCTTTCTGGGCCTTAAACACAGCGAACCCTTGGGTGACTGGGTCCTGGGCGCCAACCTCGGGTACTTCGATTCGCGCGAAGACGGCAAAAAACTGCTGGGCAACATCGACAACCAGGCGTTCTATTCGTTGTTATCGGCCAAACGTGGTGGTCACACTTTTTATGTCGGCTATCAGGGGATGTTCGGCGACAGCGCGTTCCCGCGGGTATTCGCCAACATCTCACCACTGGGTAACGAGGTGCCGACCTACGAGTTCGCCTACACCGATGAGCGTTCCTGGCAGGCGCGTTACGACTACGACTTCGCGGCCCTGGGTGTACCGGGCTTGACCAGTACCCTGCGCTACATCCGCGGCAACAATGTCGATACCGGCAAGGGGTATGAGGGCAAGGATCGTGAGCGTGACCTGGACATCGGCTATGTGCTGCAAAGCGGCAGCCTCAAAGGCCTGGGCATCCGCGTGCGTAACGCGATGGCGCGGTCCAATTACCGCAGTGATATCGATGAAAACCGCCTGATCCTCAGTTACACCTGGACCCTGCTGTGAGTGCAGCGGCCAATTACAGGTTGCTGGTGCAATCGCCGATCACGTTGTACGTCACGCGGCGGGTCTGGCCCTGATGATCCACATACACCATGGTCGCCGGCACAACCCCGCAGGCGGTCGCGGTGTCCGACACAGACACCACCTTGGCGATGTCCAGCGGCTGCGCCGGGTTGTACAAGACAGCGAGCGGCTCGTTGTCAGCGGCCATCGCCGAGGTGGCGATGACGGTCAGAAACAGGCTGATCAACGTTTTCATGCTGGCGTGCTCCGGGTGGTTTTTGATGTATTGATTTTAGTCTTCGCCACCCGGGGATAAAGGGGCCAGCGGCTGATGCAGCGTTACGGATAATGTAATAGTCCGAGGGGGGATTATGGATTTGCTTAACAACTTGCGCGTGTTCATCCGTGTGGTGGACTGCGCCAGTTTCACCGCCGCGGCCGACACGCTGGACCTGTCGACGGCACAGGTGTCCCGATTGGTCGCGGATCTGGAAGTACATCTACAGGCACGCCTGCTGCAACGCACCACGCGACGGTTGAGCCTGACGGAAGCGGGCGAGCGCTTCCTGTTGCGCAGCCGGCAGATTGTCGAAGAAATGGACGAGGCGACGGCCGAGGCCCGAGGCGCACATATCAACCCGGCCGGGCGTCTGCGGGTGCATAGCATGACTGGCCTGGGCGTGCTGATTACGCCGCTGATCGCCCGCTACAGTGAGCTTTATCCCGAAGTGGTGTTCGAACTGACTTTGTCGCAGCGCAATCCCGATCCCCTGGAGGAAGGGCACGACGTGGTGATTTCGATCGCCCCCGAACTGGCCGACTCGCAATTGGTCGCCCAGGCCATCGGGCAGATCTACAGCGTACCTTGCGCCTCAGCGGATTACCTGCGGCGCAGGGGTATTCCGCAGCAGCCGCTGGCGCTGAACGAGCATCAATGCCTGCGCCTGCTTGATCCCATGTATGGCGACCCGTGGATATTCCAGGACGAACACGGCGAACATGCCATCAGTCCGGCCAAGACCTTCCAGTGCAATGTCGCCGAGTCGATGGTCAAGGCCTCGGAGGCTGGCATGGGCATCAGCCTGCTGCCGTTCCACACCGCCACTCGGCCCTTGAGCGATGGCACCTTGTTGCGTGTACTGCCGGCCTGGCGCCTGCGTGAGCGCAATGTCTATGCGCTGTATCCGTCGCGGCGTTTTCTCGATGCCAAGGTGCGTACCTGGGTGGATTTTCTCAAGGCAGAGCTTCCAAAAATGTTTGCCGAACATGACGCGGTGATGAACGATCCACGGCATTGGGCATGAGGTCGAAGGGCCGGCGAAGTGCGGTGTAGACTGAGGTTCTTTCTCTTTCGGCAAGACAGGGAGTGCGCCCAGCCATGATCGGTGTCGAGCTGTTGTCATCCCAGACCCTGAACGTGGGGTGGTTGATCTACCTACCGGTATTGCTCTGGGCCGTTGTGCGCGCACCCTGGGTCGAGTTGTTCACCGACAGTCGTCGCCAGCATCTGCTGTTCGGTACGGTGTTTGCGCTGTTCATGCTGTGGCTGGTGCGTCGGGACTTTGATACCGGCGTGTCCTATCACTTTATCGGCATGACGGCGGTGACGCTGTTGCTGGACTGGCCGCTGGCGATCGTCGGCGGTCTGGTGGCGCAAACAGGCCTGGTGCTGCTGGGCCGTCAGGACCTGATGGCCATGGGGGTCAATGGCGCGCTGTTCATTTTGTTGCCAGTGTTGATCACCGAATGCTGTGCGATTCTGGTGGAGCGCGCGCAGCCACGAAATCTCTTCGTGTACATCTTCGTTTCCGGTTTCTTTGCCGCAGCCCTTTCAGCGTTGCTGTGCCTGGTGCTGGCGCTGACGTTGTTGTGGTACGACGAACGATTCGCCATGCCGTACTGGCTGGAGGATTTTGTCGGTTACCTGTGGCTGATCATTTTTCCCGAGGCGTTCATCAACGGCATGGTCGTCAGCGCGTTGGTGGTGTTCTGCCCGGAATGGCTGGAGACCTTCAACCGTACGCGTTATCTGTCGGCGCCCTGGAAAGACGACGATCCCAAGCCTTGATGCAGCGCATGCTTGAGATCGTCGACGCCATCGTGAATCAGTGACGCGGGTCGAAGTCGCCGCTGAACATCTCGTCCTCGGCATCGGGAGCCACTGGGATCTTGTGTTCTTCGGACGCCCAGGCGCCCAGGTCGATCAGTTTGCAGCGATCAGAGCAGAATGGCCGGAATTTGCTCTCGGCTGTCCACTCCACGGGGGCACCACAGGTTGGGCATTCGACGGTTGTTGGTTGGCTCATGACTGGCCTCCACGCAAAGTAAGGTAAAAGTGATGCAGGCGTTCGACCTCGCTGTGCAGCCAGGCGAGATCGCGGTCGTTGACCACCACGTCGTCGGCATGGCTTATGCGATCCTGGCGGCTGGACTGGGCCTTGAGGATCGCCTGGACCTGCTGCTCGCTGGTCTGGTCGCGCTGCAGGGTGCGTTCGATCTGCAACTGTTCGGGGGCATCGATCACCAGGACCCGTTGGGTCATGGCGTACTGGCCGGATTCGATCAGGAGCGGCGAAACCAGGATCGCATAAGGTGATTTTGCCAGCGCCAGGTGATGGGCAATCTCTTCGGCGATCAGCGGATGTAGCAAGGCTTCCAGCCAGAGGCGTTGCTCTGGTACTTCGAAGATCAGTTTGCGCAATGCGGCGCGGTCCAGTTGCCCGTCGGCCAGCAACACGCCTGGGCCGAAGTGTTCGGCAATCTTCGCCAGCGCCGGCCGACCGGGTTCCACCACCCAGCGAGCGGCATGATCGGCATCGACCGCGTGCACGCCCAGGTCGATGAAGTGTTGGGCCGCCGCGCTTTTGCCGCTGCCGATGCCGCCGGTCAAGCCGAGAATCCAGGGTTTTTCCACAGGGGTATTCATTTCAGACCGACAAACTGCCAATAGAAGTCGGTTATTTGACCACCCCAGAGCAGGGCAATCCAGCCGGCAATGGCCAGATAGGGGCCGAAAGGGATTGGCGTCGATGTTTGCGCCTTGTGCAGGCGCAGGTAAATCACACCGATGATCGCGCCCAGCAGGGACGACAGGACGATCGTCAGCGGCAGGATCTGCCAGCCGCCCCAGGCGCCAAACATCGCCAGCAGCTTGAAATCGCCATGACCCATGCCGTCCTTGCCGGTGATCAGCTTGAACACCCAGAACACCGCCCACAGGGCCATGTAGCCGGCAATGGCGCCCCACAACGCCTCAGGCAATGGCACGAACAGATCGAGGCTGTTGATGATCAGCCCCAGCCACATCAGCGGTAGCACCAGTACATCCGGCAGCAGTTGATGCTCGGCGTCGATCAGGCTCATGGCGAGCAGGCCCCAGGTCAGGAGCATCGCCATGCCGGCTTGCCAACCGAAACCGAAGTGCCAGGCAATGAACGCGGTCAGAAGCGCGCAGGCCAGTTCGGTCAATGGATAGCGTTTGCTGATCGGTGTCGCACAGTCCGAACAGCGCCCGCGCAGCAACAGGAAGCTCAATACCGGAATGTTTTCCCAGGCACGGATCCGGTGGCCGCAGTATGGGCATTGGGAGTGGGGCAGCATCAGGTTGAAAGTAGGCAACGGTGTTTCGCCGGGCAGCCCGAGGATCTCATGGGCTTGCATGCGCCACTCGCGCTCGAGCATTTTCGGCAGCCGCCAGACCAGTACATTGAGGAAGCTGCCGACCAGCAGGCCGACCACCCCGGCGATGACGACGAAAGCCTGCGGGAAGTGGATCAGAATTTCGTTCAAGGGCATGTCAGATCGCTGAGCCGAGTTGGAAGATGGGCAGGTACATCGCAACCACCAGGCCGCCGACAATAACACCCAGCACCACCATGATGAACGGTTCCATCAGGCTGGTGAGATTGTCGACCAGATTGTCGACCTCGTCCTCGTAGAAGCCGGCGAGCTTGTCGAGCATGTCGTCGAGTGCGCCAGACTCCTCGCCAATGGCGGTCATCTGAATGGCCATGTTGGGAAAAACGCCGGTCGTACGCATGGAAAAATTCAGCTGCATGCCCGTAGCAACGTCCTGCCGAACGCGCAGCACCGCACGTTTGAACACGATGTTGCCGGTGGCGCCGGCCACCGACTCCAGGGCTTCTACCAACGGCACACCGGCGGCGAAAGTGGTCGAAAGCGTGCGGGCGAAACGGGCCACGGCGGACTTGTACATCAAGGTACCTGCCAGCGGCAGTTTCAGCAGCCAGGTGTCCATTCGATCACGAAAGCCTTGCGAGGTTTTCAAGGCGTGGCGCACAGCGAAAATGCCTGCGGTCAGCGCGCCCAGCAGCATCCACCAGCACGCCTGCATGAATTGCGACAGGTCGATGACCATCAGGGTGAAGGCCGGCAGCTCAGCGCCAAATCCCTTGAATACGGATTCGAATTGCGGCACCACCTTGATCAGCAGGATGCCGGCCACGATGATCGCGACGCACACGACGATCAGCGGGTAGGTCATGGCCTTCTTGATTTTCGCCTTGAGACGCTCGCTTTTTTCCTTGTAGGTCGCCACCCGCTCCAGCAAGGTGTCCAGTGCGCCGGCCTGTTCCCCGGCGTCCACCAGGTTGCAGTACAACTCGTCGAAATATTGCGGTTTCTTGCGCAAGGCGCCGGCGAAGCTGTTGCCCGCCGCTACATCCTGTTTCACTTCGTCGACCAGCTTGCGCATGGCCGGGTTATCGAAGCCTTCACCGATGATGTCGAAGGATTGCAGCAACGGCACGCCGGCTTTCATCATGGTCGCCATCTGCCGGGTGAAAAGGGCAATGTCCTGGGCCTTGATGCGCTTGCCCCGATTGAAAATCGATGTGGTCTTCCTGCGCACCTTGCCGGGGTTGATACCTTGTTTGCGCAATTGCGCCTTGATCAGCGCCGGGTTCTGGCCGCTCAACTCGCCCGTTATCTTCGCGCCTTTCCGGTCTGTGCCTTCCCAGCTGTAGACGCTGGTGCTTGCTGCCTTGACTGCCATGTTCAGCCCTTTGTAACCGCCGATGCGTTGATCGCAGCCGATCGGCTCATAGATCGTGAATGTGCCGATGCGTTCCTCGGGAAGCGACTTATAGCCTAGTCAAGCGGCAGAACCAATCCAGCGCCGTTGAGGTGACAAAAAGTGTCAGATAGTGCGGTTCCTGAGGGGAAAAAAGGGGCTTCGTGGCGATCGCGCGCCCCGCGGACAGGGGACGCAGGGCTTGGCATGGGCTGTGCTGTGCAGGTGCAGATCATGAGAATTCGACTCATGCACGGAGGCTGTCCTTGAACAATCAAAAAGGTTTTACCCTGATCGAGTTGCTGATCGTGGTGGCGATCATCGGCATTCTGGCAACGTTTGCGATACCGGCTTACTCGAAGTACCAGGCGCGGGCCAAGGTGACGGCCGGGCTGGCCGAGATATCGGCGTTGAAGGTGGCGTTCGAGGATGTGATCAATCAGGGCGACGACCCTGATCTGGCCAAGGTCGGCGGCACGCCATCAACGTCCAACTGCACGACCTCGGCCAGCGGTAAAGCCACTGATGGTAGCGGGACCATCGGTTGCACGATCCTTAATGCGCCGGCTCCGGTGCTGAACAAAACCATCACCCTTTCGCGTACGGCAACAGGCTGGACATGTGCCACCACCGTCGATCAGGAATACGCGCCAAAAGGCTGTACGGGCGTAGTCCCGAAAGCCTGATACATCCGCTTATTACCGGATACCCCGCTTATGCGGGGTATTTTTTTCTCGATGTTCAGCGGTGTCGGGTGTCTGAGAAAACTTCCCACAATTCATGGCCTTAGGCCTTCTTCAAAACCCGCAACTTGCATGTAGATAATTTCCAACTCATGCAATTTGCATGATTGTGAAAAATGACTGATTTTATAAGTTATTGATTTTTAAGCTATTTATACGTGTTTCAAAGTTGGCACAGCGTTCGCAATATCTACGGTAAGCCTGCTGACAAGACAATCAGCAGATTTTCCAGAAAAACAGGAGTTACTCGTATGAAGAAGTTCGCTATTGCTGCCGCTGCTGCTACCACGCTGACCCTGGCCATGGCCAACGCTGCGTTTGCTCAAACCACCCAGGCTACCCAGTCGCCAATGGTGCTGGCTGCCGGTGAAGTGACTGAAGCAAAAGAAGCTACTTCCGATACCTGGATCACTACCAAAGTCAAAGCTGACCTGGTTACCGAGAAAGGCATTCCAGGTACCGATATCAAAGTGGAAACCAATAAAGGTGTTGTGTCCCTGTCGTCCACCGTTGCGGTAACCGACGCTCAGAAAACCACCGCGGTGGCCATCGCCAAGAAAATCAAAGGCGTCAAGGCGGTCTCCGCTGACGGCCTGAAAGCCGAGTAAGGCAAGACTTCTCGCCTGGACTGGGAGAAGGCGCGGTAGGCGGGCTGAGCCATACGTCTGCCGCAACTTATGAAGTTCATGCGACCGGCCACAGGGATGTGGTCATTACAGGCCCCGGCATTCGTGTCGGGGCCTGTTCTATTTCGGGCCTGGGGAACAACTGTGGGAGCCAGCAGGCTGGCTCCCACACCCTCACTCAGCGTCCAGGTGCATTGGGGTGACGACCTTGCCGTCCTTCTCGGCTTCACCCAACTGGGCATCGATGAAGTACACCCGATCATCGGCCAACTGCCCCTTGTCGACCAGATAATCCTTGATGCTGCTGGCGCGTTCCTGACCCAGCTCACGCAACAGTACTTCGCTGGTACTCCAGAACTGGATCACGTCCGCACGCATTTTTGCGGTGCGTTCTTCTTTGCCCAGATCTTTCCATTCGACGGGTGGCTGGACTTTCAGGCGTGTGCGGTAGATCCCTTCCAGCAGTGGACCTTTCTCACTGTCGGGCACCTCCAGCAGACTCGCTTTCGCCGGTACCTTGTCGCCACGGCGCTGGAGCATTTTGTAGTAGTTGTACTGGTATTCCCGTTCCAGGCGTTGCTCGGCGAGCAGCGGGCCGTCGCTGCTCTTGGCTGCGGTGCCCTCGATTTCCAGGCGCAGGGCCGGGCGTTCCTTGAGGGCCTGGGACAGTTTGACCAGTGCCGCTTCGGCGTCCTTGCTCAGGTCGCTCGAGCCCGGCGCGAATGACACGGTACCCAGGTCTTGCGAACCACCTCCGCTCACCAGGCCACCGATGAGTTTGAACGGTGCGGCGGCAGCCTTGACGATCAGGTTGCGCAGGGTCTGCCAGACAATCGGCATGACGCTGAACTGCGGATTGTTCAGGTCGCCGCTCACCGGCAGTTCGATGGAAATCTTGCCGTCGACGTCCTTGAGCAGGGCAATCGCCAGTTTCAGTGGCAGGCTCACGGCGTCCGGGCTGTCGACTTTTTCGCCCAGTTGCAACTGCTCCACCACCACTTTGTTTTCAGCCTTGAGCTGGCCCTTGACGATGACGTAATGCAGTTCGAGGTTGAGCCGGCCCTTGCGGATGCGATAACCGGCGAACTTGCCGGAGTAGGGGGTCAGCGTGGTCAGTTCCACGCGTTTGAAACTGGTGGCGATGTCGAGGCTGGCCATCGGGTCGAACGGGTTGACTGCGCCCTTGATGGTCACCGGTGCGTAACGGTCGACCTTGCCCTTGATATCGACACTGGCCGGTTTCGCCTGGCGGCTGTCGATGGTCCCGATCGAACCGTTGAGCTGCTGGATGGCAGTGGCGAAGTTAGGGGTCAGGCTGAAGTCGGCGAAGTTCGCAGATCCGTCGTTGATGGCAATGCCGCCGATATGGATGCCCAGGGGCTTGTCCTTGCTGGCGGCCGGTTTGCTGGCGGCGGGTTTGGCGCCGGCGTCCGGCGGTTGCGGGATCAGCAGATCATCGATGTTGGTGGTCCGGTCATCGTTGATCATGAAGCGCGCATAGGGTTGCAGCAGGTTGATCTTGTCGATCGACAAGCTGTCGCCGTGCTGGTAGTTCAGGCCTTCGACCACCAACTGTTGCCACTTGAGGAAGTCGCGGGTCTTGAGGGTATCGAGGGTGTGCAACTGATCGACCTGGGCGCGGCCGGTGACGCTGAGGGCCAGTGGCTCAGTGCTTTTCAGATTGACCGCCAGGTCGCTGCCGAGCATGCCGCTGCGCAGTTCCAGGCGAATGAACGGACTGATATAGGACTGGGCGACGCGCAAGTCGATGTCCTTGGTCTGTACGTTGAGCCTGGCGCTGACCGGCGCCAGGTTGACCTCGCCATCGGCCGTGAGCTTGCCTTGTTTGCCCACGCCGGTGTCGAGCTTGAGGGCGAAGGGCGAGCCATTGAGGCTGTCGAACTTCTGCAAGTCGAGATTCAGCGGGCTCAGTTCCACTTCCACGGGGGGTTGTGCCTTGCGGTCCGCCAGATGCACTTTGTAATCGCGCAATTGCACATCGGTGAGCAGCACTTGCCAGGGTTTGCTCGGCACTGCCGGTTCAGGTTTCGGCGAATCGGCCGCCGCCGGGGTGCTCGGCGGTTCGGCGTTGGCCTTGGCCGCCGGCTTGGACGGTTGGCTGGCAAACAGCTTCTGCCAGTCGAGTTGGCCATCGGCTTCCAGTGCGGCCCAGGTTTCCAGCTTGTGGCTGCGGATCTTGCCGACCACCACTTGTTGTTTGGCCAGGTCCACCGTGGTTTCGCTTATGTCCAGACGCTCGAGCTTCGCCAGCGGCCGTCCGTCCGGGGCCTTGATCGCGAAAGGCGCGACGCTGACAGAGAGGTTGTTTAGCAGCAGTTCGGTTTGCTTGGCCAGGCTGAGTTTGTAGTCGGTACTGAGGCTCATCACCCCGCTTTCGAGGTCCAGGGGCACGGCGTCGCGAACATAGGGCCAGAAGGCTTTCATCTTGCCGTCGGTAATTTTCAGCTTACCTTCAGAGGCGAACGGAATGAGGCTGAAGTTGCCGGTCCAGTCGATCTGGCCACCGTTGGGGCCAATAGCGACCAGCTCCATGTCGGCGCTGTCTTCGGGCAGGGTGCTGAGATTTTTCAGTTCGAAGTCGAGTTTGTCGTAGAGAAATTCGATCGGTTCGCTGGGGCGCTCATCCTTGAAGTGCAAGGCGCCGCCGGCCAGTTTGATCCGGTCGATGCGCAATGGGAACGGCTTGGCATTCGGGTCGGCCGGCGTGGGTTCACTCGCTGGCAGTTTGAACAGCCCGCGCAGATTGAGCTTGCCGTCCTTGCTGAAGAGGATTTCGGTCGTGGATTTTTCCAGTTCGATGTCGGACAGGTGCAGCGCCTTGGTCCAGAGACTGTCGAGCTGCAGGTTGGCGTATAGGCGTTGGAAGCCGACCTGTTCCTTGCCGGGCTCGCCGATGTTCAGGCCCCAAAGGGTCACTTCAAGGCTGAACGGGTTGAGTTCGATACGCTGGAGGGTGGCGGGCGTCGTGGCGTAGTTGGCCAGTTGTTGGTTGGCAACGCGCAACGCGATGCCGGGCAAAATCAGAAAGCCCAGCAGACTGTACAGGGCCAGAGCAGTCAACAAGGCGCCGATGGCGCGAATCAATCCTTTGTACATGTGCGGCTTCATCTGTCTGGATCGGAGTGCCTTGGAGTATGGCACGCGATTTCGGTTCCGAAGTCGTCACTTCCTGCAGGATTTGTCTGAAAACAACGGCGACTTTCAGAACTGCAAAATCAGGGTTTTCAGCGGTGGCTGCTGGTCCATGGACGGGAAGTCGGCGCCTGGTTTCATGACGGTCCACTCCCGTACCGGCCGACCGGCTTTCTCGGCGCAACGCAAAACCTGCTCACGCCAGTCGTCCATGCTGACTTTTGCCAGGTTGTTGCAGCAGATCAGCACGCCATTGTCGGCGGTGGCCAGCAACGCCGGCTTGAGCAGGCTCTGATAGTCGCGCAGCAGGTCGACGGTGCCGAAAGCACTCTTGGCCCAGGCCGGTGGATCGAGCAGCACCAGGTCGTATTGACGCTGTTCCAGGCGTTGATAGCTCGGCAGTTTCTGCCCGCGACGCTGGCTAATGGGCAGGCCGGCCAACTGGCGAATGGCCGGGAAGTAGTCGGACTGGATGAATTCCATGGTCGGCAATTGCGGGTTGAGCAGGCCATTCTCGCGACCGACCGCCAGGTTGCCTTCGGCGAAGTCCAGGTTGCATACCTCGCGGGCTCCACCGGCGGCGGCGCTGAGGCCGACCCCGCAGGTGTAGGCGAACAGGTTCAGTACGCTTTTGTTCTGGCTGTGGGCCTTGACCCAGCCGCGGGTGTTGCGCAGGTCGAGGAATAGCAGCGGGTCTTGCCCGGCGTGGCGCCCGCGCACCCGGTAATTGAGGCCCCATTCATGGCCCACCAGGTCTTGCAGCGCGGCGTCGTCGTTGCGGTAGACGGTGTCTTCGCGGTCGATGCGCGAGTTGCCACGGGAGCGGTCGTTGTAGACCAGCAGGGTTTCAAAGCCCAAGTGCTGATTGACGATTTCGTGCAACTGCAGCAACGCTTCGCGGTCCAGCGACTGGTGGAAGCTCTGCACCATCAGTTGCGGGCCATAGCGGTCGATCGTCAGGCCGCCGGCGCCTTCCTGGCTGCCATGGAACAGGCGATAGCAGTCGGTGCCCTGGCTGTGCAACTCGGCCAGCAGATCCTGGCGGTTTTCAAGGGCGGCGCGCAGCGCCTGATTCAAGGAGGACATGCCGGGCGCCTTGCAGGTGGAATTGGGCGCGGGAGTTTAACAGCATCGCGAGCAGGCTCGCGCCTACAACAAGCCCATACGTCTTTTCGCACGCTGCACCGAGCCATTGCGCACTGCCCAGCGCAGCATCGGCGCACTGCGGTTGACGCTGGCGCGGATCAGTTTGCGTTGCAGCGGACTTTGATGGACGCCGAGCATGTCACTCGCCCAGTCCGGCAGCAGATCGATTCCTGCCTGCATCATCAAACCGCCGAATGGTCTGGCCAGGCGGCTGGGGGAAGGGGCGTTCAACAACAATCGCAGCACTTCCCGACTGCGTTCGTCGCACAGCAGTTGCGGGCGGATGTGTTCAAGGTAATCGCAGACTTCCTGACGGGAACGCGGCACCTCGCGCGCGCCGAGGCGTTCGGCTACCAGAGCGATTTCGCCGTAGTAACGATCCTGGTCGGCCAGGGACAAGCGAGGGTTGCGGTAGCGCAAGTGGGCGGCGAGGAAGTTGCTGACCTCGGCCACATGCACCCAGGTCAGCAGCTCGGGATCGCTGGCGGCATAGGGGCGTCCGTCCGGTGCCGTACCGGTCACTTGCAGATGGATGGTGCGCACTTTCTCGATCAGCCAGTCGGCGTCCTGGCGTGAACCGAAGGTGGTGCCGGAGATGAATTGCCCGGTGCGGCGCAGGCGACCGAGCATGTCCTCGCGAAAATTCGAATGGTCCCACACACCCGCCAGGGCAAGCGGGTGCAGGGCCTGCAGCATCAGGGCGCTGATGCCGCCGATCAACATGCTGCTGAAGTCGCCGTGGACTTGCCAGCTCACCGAATCCGGCCCGAACAGCCCGGGGTCGCCCTTGGGGTTTTCCAGGTCGAGCTTGCCCAGGGACAGGCCGGTCAGGCTCATGATCTGGGTTTCGATGCGGGTACGAATGTATTCCATGGTGTCCCGGTTTTGACTTCAGAAGCAGTACGTTATTGGTTCAAGCGCTTGTCGATCAAGCCCTGGACCACGCTCGGGTCAGCCAGGGTCGAGGTATCTCCCAGGCTGTCCAGTTCGTTACAGGCGATCTTGCGCAGGATGCGCCGCATGATCTTGCCTGAGCGGGTTTTCGGCAAGGCCGGCGCCCACTGGATCAGGTCGGGCTTGGCGAAGCTGCCGATTTCCTTGCTGACGTGGGCTAGCAAGGCTTTTTTCAGTTCTTCGTTGGCCTCGACGCCGTTCATGGGGGTGACGAAGGCGTAGATGCCCTGGCCCTTGACGTCATGGGGATAACCGACCACGGCGGCTTCGGCGATGTTGTCATGCACGACCAGGGCGCTCTCCACTTCGGCGGTGCCGATACGATGCCCGGAGACGTTGATGACATCGTCGATGCGCCCGGTGATCCAGTAGTCGCCATCTTCGTCGCGGCGAGCGCCATCGCCGGTGAAGTAGTAGCCGGGGTAGGGTTTGAAGTAGGTGTCGACCATTCGTTGCGGGTCGCCGTAGACGCTGCGGATCTGTGCCGGCCAGCTGGATTTGATCGCCAGCACGCCGCTGCCGGCACCTTTGATTTCCTTGCCATGCTCGTCCAGCAACACCGGTTGCACGCCGAACATCGGTTGTGTCGCGCAGCCCGGTTTGATCCGCTGCGCGCTGACCAGCGGGCTGAGCATGATGCCGCCGGTCTCGGTCTGCCACCAGGTATCGACGATAGGGCAGCGTTGTTCGCCGACGACATTGAAGTACCACTCCCAGGCTTCCGGGTTGATCGGCTCACCGACTGTGCCGAGCAATCTCAAGCTGGCGCGGGACGTTTCCTTCAATGGCTGCGCACCTTCGCGCATCAGCGCGCGTAACGCAGTGGGGGCAGTGTAGAAGATGTTCACCTTGTGCTTGTCGATCACCTGCCAGAACCGCGACGTGCTCGGGTAGCTCGGCACGCCTTCGAAGATCAGGGTGGTGGCGCCATTGGCCAATGGACCGTAGACGATGTAGCTGTGGCCGGTGACCCAGCCGACATCGGCGGTGCACCAGAAAACTTCACCGTCGCGGTAGTCCAGCACATATTTGAAGGTCATTGCCGCTTGTAGCAGGTAGCCGCCAGTGGTGTGCAGCACGCCCTTGGGTTTACCGGTGCTGCCGGAGGTGTAGAGGATGAACAGCGGGTCTTCGGCGTCCATCGGCTCGGGCGGGCAGTCGTCGCTGACGTCGCGCAGCGCCTGGTGATACCAGAGGTCGCGGCCCTCGACCCAGTTCACCGGGTTCTGGGTCCGTTCGACTACGACCACGGTGCTGACATTCGGGCAGCTTTGCAGCGCCTTGTCGACATTGTGCTTGAGCGGTACGAATTTGCCGCCGCGCACGCCTTCATCGGCGGTGATCACTGTGCGGCAGTCGGCGTCGAGGATCCGGTCGCGCAGCGAATCCGGCGAGAATCCACCGAACACCACCGAATGCACTGCGCCAATGCGCGTACAGGCGAGCATGGCATAGGCTGCTTCAGGGATCATCGGCATGTAGATGCACACCCGGTCGCCTTTTTTCACGCCACGGCTTTTGAGCACGTTGGCCAGGCGGCAGACGTAATGGTGAAGTTTCTTGTAGGTGATCTGGGTGGATTCGGCGGGGTCGTCGCCTTCCCAGATGATCGCGGTTTGATCGCCGCGTGTGGCCAGGTGACGGTCAATGCAGTTGTAGCTGACGTTCAGTTTTGCGCCGGTAAACCAGTGGGCTTCACCGGTTTTCAGGTCGTAGCGCTGGACGGTCTGCCACGGTGTGCTCCAGTCGAGGAAGCGGGTGGCTTGTTCGGCCCAGAAGGTGCTGGGGTGTTCGATGGATTCGCGGTACAGGCGGCGATAGTCGTCCTGACTCAATTGAGCAGCCCGGCGCACGGCATCGGCTTTGGGAAACGTGCTGATATCGAACATGACGGTTCCTTCTTCTTGTTTTGGCGAAGAGGGGAGCTGCGCGACCCTCGTAGGAGCTGGCTTGCCAGCGAAAGCGGTGGATCAGTCAATACCTATGTCGACTGACACACCGCAATCGCTGGCAAGCCAGCTCCTACAAAGGTTAGTACAAGCGTCAAGTCATCCGCGGTGACGCCCGCGGAAGTAGTTGATCAAGCCTTGGGTGGATGCGTCGTCGGCCGGGGTTTCCTCACTGCCGACCAGGCGGTTGTAGACGCCTTTGCCCAGTTCCTTGCCCAGCTCCACGCCCCATTGGTCGAAGGCATTGATGCCCCAGATCACGCTTTGCACGAAGACTTTGTGTTCGTACATCGCCACCAGCGCACCCAGGCGCCGCGGGCTGATGCGCTCGACCACCAGGGTGTTGCTCGGACGGTTGCCCGGGATCACCTTGTGCGGCGCCAGGCTCTGCACCTGCTCTTCGCTCATGCCTTTGTCACGCAGCTCGGCCTGCGCTTCGGCCAAGGTCTTGCCGAGCATCAGTGCCTGGCTTTGCGACAGGCAGTTGGCGTACAGCCACTGGTGATGGTCGGCCACCGGGTTGAAGCTGACGATCGGCACGATGAAATCGGCCGGGATCAGTTGGGTGCCCTGGTGCAGCAACTGGTGGTAAGCGTGCTGGCCGTTGCAGCCCACGCCACCCCAGATCACCGGGCCGGTGTCGGTGCTGACGGGCGTACCGTCCTGGCGCACGCTCTTGCCGTTGGATTCCATGTCCAGCTGTTGCAAGTGCTTGGTGATGTTACGCAGGTAGTGATCGTACGGCAGGATCGCGTGGCTTTGCGCGCCCCAGAAATTGCCGTACCACACACCAAGCAAGGCGAGCAGCACCGGCATGTTCTGTTCGAACGGGGTATTCAGGAAGTGCTGGTCCATGGTGTAGGCACCGGACAGCAATTCCTTGAAGTTCGACATGCCGATGGCCAAGGCAATCGGCAGGCCGATGGCCGACCACAGCGAGTAACGCCCGCCGACCCAGTCCCACATCGGGAAGATGTTCTCTTCGCGAATGCCAAACGCCACGGCGGCGGCGTTGTTGCTCGATACCGCGATGAAGTGGCGATGCAGCTCGGCTTCCGAGCCCCCCTGGGCCAGGTACCAGGCGCGTGCGGCCTGAGCGTTTTTCAGGGTTTCGAGAGTATTGAAGGATTTCGACGAGACGATGAAGAGCGTGGTCTCGGCGCGCAACTTCATGGCCAGTTCGTGAAATTCGCTGCCATCGATGTTTGCCAGGTAGTGGCAGCGCACGCCTTTCTGGGCATAGGCCAGCAGGGCTTCGGACACCAGTTCCGGACCGAGGAACGAACCACCGATGCCGATGTTGACCACGTCAGTGATCGGCTTCTCGGAGTAGCCGCGCCACAGGCCGTCGTGGATACGGCCCACGAGGTCGGTGATCTGGTTCAGTACCTTGTGCACTTCAGGCATCACGTTGACGCCGTTGACCGACAGCTTGTCGCCGACCGGGCGACGCAAGGCGGTGTGCAGGGCGGGGCGTCCTTCGGAGGCGTTGACGATTTCGCCATCGAACAGCGATTTGATCGCGCCCTTGAGGTCGACTTCGTCGGCCAGGCCCACCAGCAGGTCGCGGGTCTGGGCGTTGATCAGGTTTTTCGAATAGTCGAGAAACAGGCCACAGCTGCTCAGGGTGAATTGGTTGAAGCGCTGCGGGTCGGCGTTGAAGGCCTCGCGCATGTTGAAATCCTGCATGGCCTGGCGGTGGTCTTTCAACGCCTGCCAGGCGGGCAGGGTGGTCACGTCGTGGGGGGTGCGGTAATACGCCATCGCTGCGGGTTTCCTTTTACTTGAACTGCCTTTAAGACACTGAAAATACCGGAATGTCCTGACCACTGACTGGCGGTAACCCGGTTAGCCTGCGTGCACACGATTAAATAGCGCAGACCGGTAACAGTAAACCCAGAGAGACGATCTGTCTTGGCTTTGTCGGACCTGCGACCGGTACTTTTTTGTACCGGCGCGGTCGTGGGGGAGTCAGGCGGGGGTGTCGAGGTTCAGGTGCAGGTTGTCGATCAGGCGCGTCGTCCCCAGGAACGCCGCCACCAGGATCACCAGGTCCCGATCTTCCGGGGTTGCCGGGCGCAGGCTCAACCCATGGCGAATTTCCAGGTAGTCGGGGCGCAGGCCCGCCGCTTCGAGCTGTTGCAGCTTGGTGCGGATCAGGGCCGGGTAATCGCGCTCGCCTTGCTTGATCGATTCGGCGATCTCGCTCAGCGTGCGATACACCACTGGAGCCACCGCGCGCTGATCCTCGTCGAGGAAGCCATTGCGCGACGAAAGAGCCAGGCCATCGGCCGCCCGTACCGTCGGCTCGCCGATGATCTGGATCGGCATGTTCAGGTCATGCACCAGCGCGCGAATCACCGCCAGTTGCTGATAGTCCTTCTGGCCGAAGATCGCCAGGTCCGGCTGGACCATATTGAACAGCTTGCTGACCACCGTTGCCACACCTTCGAAATGCCCCGGACGGCTGGCGCCGCACAGGCCTTCGGAAAGCTGCGGGACGCTGACGCGGGTCTGGCCGGCCATGCCGTCGGGGTACATCTCTTCAACGGTTGGCGCGAACAACAGGTCGCAACCGGCCTCGAGCAGCTTTTCCTGATCGGCGGCGAGGGTGCGCGGGTATTTGTCGAGGTCTTCGCCAACACCGAACTGCAGCGGGTTGACGAAAATGCTCGCGACCACGAAATCCACCCGTTGGGTGGCCTTGGTGATCAGCGCGACATGACCGCTGTGCAGGTTGCCCATGGTCGGCACAAAGCCGATGCGCTTGCCTTCACTGCGGGCGCGGGCCACGGCGGCCCGCAATTCGCGTACGGTTTTGACGGTGTTCATGCAGAGAATCCGTGTTCGATGCCTGGGAAAGTCGCCGCTTTGACTTCAGTGACGTAAGCGCTCAAGGCCGCATGAATGCTTTCCTGGCCGGCCATGAAGTTCTTCACGAACTTGGGTACGCGTCCGGTAATGGACAGGCCCAGCATGTCATGCAGGACCAATACCTGGCCGTCGGTGCGGTGGCCGGCGCCAATCCCGATGACCGGAATGCTCACGGCCTGGGTGATTTCTTCGGCCAGGTCGCTGGGTACGCATTCGAGCAGCAGCATCGCCGCGCCGGCCTGTTCCAACGCAATCGCATCGGCACGCATCTGCCGCGCCTGGTTTTCGTTGCGACCCTGGACTTTGTAGCCGCCGAGGATGTTCACCGATTGCGGCGTCAGGCCCATGTGGGCACACACCGGAATGCCTCGTTCCGCCAGCAGGCGGATCGAGTCCGCTAGCCACAACGCGCCTTCGATCTTGACCATGTGAGCGCCGGCCTGCATCAGCAGGGCACTGTTGGTCATGGCCTGTTCCGTGGTGGCGTAGGCCATGAACGGCAAGTCGGCCAGGATCAGGGCGTCGGTGTTACCGCGTTTGACGCAGGCCACGTGGTAAGCCATCTCGGCGGTGGTGACCGGCAGGGTGCTGTCATGACCTTGCAGAACCATGCCGAGGGAGTCGCCCACCAGCAGCACTTCGACGCCGGCCTGGTTGCAGGCGTGGGCGAAGGTCGCGTCATAGCAGGTCAGCATGGTGATTTTTTCACCTTTTTGCTTGAGACCTTGCAGAGTGGTCAGGGTGATGGCTGGCATGAAAAGTTCCTCATTCAGGCGCTGTGGAAACTACTGCGAGTAACGCGCGTGATTCTTCGTTGAATACAGGCGCACGGTCTTTTGTCGTGCTTTTAAGGCCTGGATTGCGCCCTTGATGCCGCGGTGACGGCAGCGGGACGCCTATAGTCGTGAGGAGAACGTGGGAAGTCAATTGCGTGTGTTACCGCATTGTTACGCGTGGGGTGTTACCGGGTTGACTGATGCGTTTCAGCAAATTCTGCAGGAGCAACACAATCCAATGTGGGAGCGGGCTTGCTCGCGAAGGAGGCCTGACATTCAACATCTGTGTTGATTGATGCACCGCTTTCGTCGGAACGCCGCCCGGAGCAAGCCCGCACCCACAGGGGGGCTTGGTCAGCTCGAAGGGAGGCGTTCCAGCCCGACGAACGGGCACGAAGCGAGCAAGTCGGCCAGTGTGCGGCCATCGGCAAGGCGCAAGTCGGCGGGAGCCAGTTCGGCCAGGGGATACAGCACGAATGCCCGTTCCTGCATATGGTAATGAGGGACTCTCAGGCGAGGCTCGTCGATCAGGCGGGCTCCGAACAGCAGGATGTCCAGATCCAGCGTACGCGGCCCCCAGCGCTCGAGGCGCTCGCGGCCCTGGCCGTTCTCGATTGACTGCAGGGCGTCGAGTAGCTCTAGGGGGGGCAGCGTGCTGTCGAGCGCGGCCACTGCGTTGGTGTAACGCGGCTGGCCGGGCAGCAACGAGTCGCTTTGATAGAAGGCTGAAACCCCGACAAGCTCCGAGTGCGGCAACTGTGCCAGCGCCTCTACGGCGCTGCGCAGTTGTTCGGCGGGGTCAGCCAGGTTGCTGCCCATGCCGATGTAGATGCGTTCCATGGATTACTCGCCCGTGGTACTCGATGCGTCCGCTGCGCGCTTGCGCTTGGAGCCGCCGCTGCGGCGACGTTTGCGTGGGCCGCCGGTGCCGTCGTCCTTGCCGCTGAGGTCACGAATCATGTCGCGACGTTCGCTGTCATTGGCATCCTGGTAGTCCGTCCACCATTCGCCCAGGCCATCGGTCTGCTCGCCGGCGCTTTCGCGCAGCAGCAGGAAGTCGTAGCCAGCGCGGAATCGTGGATTGTCCAGCAGCAGGTCGGCCCGTTTGCCGCTGCGCCGTGGCAGGCGCTCCTGCATGTCCCAGATCTCGCGGATCGGCAGGGTGAAGCGTTTCGGGATCGCGATGCGCTGGCATTGCTCGGCAATCAGTTCGTGAGCAGCTTCCTGCATCGCCGGGATCGGTGGCATGCCACGGTCCTGCAAACGCAATACGCGTGCCGGCAGGGCAGGCCAGAGCAGGGCGGCAAACAGGAACGCCGGGGTCACCGGTTTGTTCTGCTTGATGCGCAGGTCGGTGTTGATCAGGGCTTCGCTGATCAGGGTGTGGGTGTAGGTCGGGTTGTATTCCAGGGCCTCGGCGCTGGCCGGGAACAGTGGATCGAACAATTGCAGGTCGACCAGCATTTCAAAGGTGTCGGCCGCGTGACCGGACAGGAACAGCTTGAGCACTTCTTCGAACAGGCGGGCCGACGGGATCTCGCGCAGCATGGGCGCGAGATCGCGGATAGGCGCGGCGCTGTGTTTTTCGATGCCGAAATTCAGCTTGGCGGCAAACCGCACGGCGCGCAGCATCCGCACCGGATCTTCCTGGTAGCGCTGCTTGGGGTCGCCAATCAGGCGGATCAGTTGGTTGCGAATGTCGTGCACGCCGTTGGCGTAATCGAGGATGCGTTCGCTGACCGGGTCGTAATACAGGGCGTTGATGGTGAAGTCGCGACGTTGCGCGTCTTCTTCCAGGGTCCCGTAGACGTTATCGCGCAGGATGCGCCCGCTTTCGTTTCGCGAGGATTGATTTTGATCTTCCTCTTCGTCGTTTTGCGGGTGATTGGCGCGGAAGGTCGCAACTTCGATGATTTCGCGACCAAAGTGGATATGCACCAGTTTGAACCGGCGGCCGATGATCCGTGCGTTACGGAATTCGGCGCGTACCTGTTCAGGGGTGGCGCTGGTGGCGACGTCGAAGTCTTTCGGCGTGATGCCGAGCAGCATGTCACGCACACAGCCGCCAACCAGATAGGCCTGGTAACCGGCGCCCTGCAGGCGTTCGACGATGTTCACCGCGTAACGGCTGAATTGCCCCTTTTGCAGCGAATGTTGACCGCTGTTGAGCACTTCAGGCGTGCTGCGAATGTGTTGCGTACGACGCACGGGAGTACGGAATGACTGGAACAGCTTCTTCAGCATGGGATGCACTGTTTGAAGGAATGTTCGGCCAAAAACGAAGAATGACCGCATGATGGGCGGGGATTCTAGCATTTAGTCGGGGGATGGTGTAGGACACAGCAGATTTGAGCTGTAGGAGCGAGGCGGGGCAGGCAAATCACAGAAACTACAAGGGGAGCCGAAGCTCCCCAAGAAGTAGTTGCATGCTCTATTTTTGTTATTGGTTTCGGGCTTCTTGTTTTTGTTGAGTGCCCTCGCCATGAAGCTTTCCTTCATGACCCTCCCAATCGGGAGCCAAGAGCAAACGGATTGCTTTGGTCGCTGTGCTGCAGTGATCTTGCGATCCAACCAGTTCAGGCTCTGTCTTAAGACAGTTTTTTGTTGTTCTCGGCCTGGTCGTGGGGCAAGCCCCAAATACAACGCCTCTCCAAAAGAATCAGTTAGCTGCGCCTCTCGCCGTCTTGTTTTTATTGTGCGTGAGTCGATACGTCTTATTTTTATTGTCTTGTGCATTGCTTGTTATTGTTCTTGTACCAAACATATAGCAGGGTGCGTGCCAACTTTTGCGAACCCCAGTAAAACAAGGGGTTAGGCGGATGGAGGGGGTAGATGAGGGCCAAAAAAAACCGGGGCTTCGTTACCGTAAGCCCCGGCTTCTGTTACGTGAAAAACCTGAGGTAACAGTTTTTTCACAAAATCATGTGTTACCCGCACATGAGACAGGTGGGGTTCAGCTTTCGCTGGCCACCCCGGTTTTGCGCCGTGGGATGCCCAGGCGCTGACGGCGTTCCCACAGGCATTTGCGACTGACCCCGAGTTTGCGCGCCAGCTCTGTTTCGGTCATGTGATCCTGATGCTCAAGCACGAAGTGCTGGAAGTAGTCTTCCAGGGACAGGTCTTCGGTCGGCTCATGATTGTTGTTGCCGGCATTGCCGCCGCCCTGTTGCGGAGGCAGGCCGATGAACTCGTCGTCTTCCAGGTCACCCAGTTCGATGTCGATGCCCAGCAGCTCGGCGGAAATTTCCGCGCTCTCGCTCAGGATGACAGCCCGCTCGACCGCGTTTTCCAGTTCGCGAACGTTGCCTGGCCACGAGTAGTGACGAATGGCTTGCTCGGCGTCCGTGGCGAACCTCAGGTCTGTACGGTTGATCCGAGCGCTTTGGCGCGCCAGGAAGGCGTTGGCGATTTCATTGACGTCCGCGCCGCGCTCGCGCAGGGCGGGCAGTTTCAGGGCGATCACGTGGAGTCGGTAATACAGGTCTTCACGGAACTGGCCGATCTTCGCCAGGCTCTTGAGGTCGCGGTGGGTCGCGGCGATCAGGCGCACATCGACTTTCTGCGACTGGACCGAGCCCACTCGACGAATTTCACCTTCCTGCAACACGCGCAGCAGGCGCGCCTGGGCCTCCAGTGGCAGCTCACCGATTTCATCGAGGAACAGGGTGCCGCCATCCGCCGCTTCCACCAGGCCGGCACGGCCGGCGCTGGCGCCGGTGAATGCGCCTTTCTCGTGGCCGAACAGTTCCGACTCGATCAGGCTTTCCGGAATGGCCGCGCAGTTCACCGAGATCATCGGCGCCTTGGCCCGCTTGGAGAGGTTGTGCAGGGCACGCGCCACCAGTTCCTTACCGGTACCTGATTCGCCCTGGATCAGGACATTGGAGTCGGTCGGCGCAACTTTGCGGATCTTGCCATACAGGTCCTGCATCGGTGGGCACGAGCCGATGATGCCGATTTCACCGTTGCTGTTGTCGCTACCGGGTTTTGCCGCGCCATTGCCGGCTTTGGCGGCAACCGGTTCGACACTGGCTTGCGCCGATTGCCGGTCGCGCAGGATGCGTGCGACGGCCTGGAGCATTTCGTCATGATCGAAAGGCTTGGCGATGTAATCCACCGCGCCCATCTTCATCGAGTCCACCGCCGAGCGCAGGCTGGCGTAGCTGGTCATGATCAGCACCGGAGTGCCCTGGCCCAGCTTGATCAACTCGGTGCCCGGCGCGCCCGGCAGGCGCAGGTCACTGACGATCAGGTCGAACGTGGGAATGGTGAAGCGTTCTTGTGCTTCCTGCACTGAACCGGCTTCGCTGACCTGGTACTGGTTGCGTTCCAGCAGGCGGCGCAAGGCGGAGCGGATAATGGTTTCGTCTTCGACGATCAAAATGTGCGGCATTGATTCGATACTCTCGACGGTCTCAGTTCACAGCGGACGTCGCTTCGACATGACGCGGTAAAGTCACCCGGATCCGGGTGCCGCGTTGGCTCTGTACATCAGCCGGGCTGTCGATGGTGATTTGTCCATAATGCTCTTCAACGATGGAATAGACCAGTGCAAGGCCCAGACCGGTACCTTCACCCGGGTCCTTGGTGGTGAAGAAGGGTTCGAACAATCGGTCCATGATGCTCTGTGGAATTCCGCTGCCTTCGTCTTCCACGATCAGATCGACCGTGTGTTCGCCGGCTTCGCTTTTGACCCGCACCGCGCTGCCGGGGGGCGAGGCGTCGCGGGCGTTCGAGAGCAGGTTGATCAATACCTGGGCGAGCCGCTGCGGGTCGCCTTCGACCCAGTGGTCGGGATCGCACAGGTTGTAGAACTGCACTTCGAAATTGCGCCGGTTCAGGGCCAGCAGGCCGATGGCATCCTGCGCCACTTCCGCCAGGCAAACGGGTTCGTCGCTGTGCTGGTGGCTGCCGGCGTGGGCGAAGCTCATCAACGATTGCACGATGCGCGACACGCGCTTGGTCTGTTCGAGGATCTGCCCGCTGATTTCCTTGAGTTCGCCGTCTTCCTCGCGCTCTTCGCGCAGGTTCTGCGCCAGGCAGGCAATGCCGGTGATCGGGTTGCCGATTTCATGGGCCACGCCCGCAGCCAGGCGACCGATGCTGGCCAGGCGCTCGGAATGCACCAGTTTGTCTTCGAGCATCTGGGTTTCGGTCAAGTCTTCCACCAGTAGTACCAGGCCACTGTTGCCTGGTGCGAGCGGCTCGTCGATCGCCGCCTTGTGCAGGTTCAGCCAGCGGGTCTGGCCGTCGAGGGCCAGGTGCTGTTTGTGCAAGTGCTCATCCGGCACGTTGATGAAGCCTTGCAGCAGCGCTTTCCACGGGTCGGCAATGGTGCTCAGGCGCGAACCGACCACGCGCTGCGCGGCGATCCCGGTCAGTTCCTCCATGGCTTTGTTCCACATGAGGATTTCCTGGTCCTTGGCCAGCGAGCAGACGCCCATCGGCAACTCCTGCAGGGTCTGGCGATGATAACGGCGCAGGGCATCGAGTTCGGCGGCCAGGCCGGTCAGGCGCGAGTGGTAGTCCTCGAGGCGGCTTTCGATGAAGTGGATGTCTTCGGTGACATAGTTTTCACCGCCGGCCTTATAGGGCAGGAACGTCTCGACCATGTCCTGGGCCACGCTCGGTCCCATCAGGCCGGAGAGATTGGCTTCGATGCGGTCGCGCAAGCGGCGCAGGGCGTACGGCCGCCGTTCGTCGAAGGGCAGGTAGAGATCGCGCAGGGCCTGCTCGACTTCCTTCTGCGCGGCCTTGGCACCCAGCGGTTTGGCCAGCTGGGTGGCGAACTCCTGGGGCGAGGCGGCATGCAGCTCCCGGCGTTGCGGGCGGCGCACGTTGTCCACGGCGCAGGCTTCGGCGGCGCTGGCTTCTTCGGTGCTGGCATTGGTGAACAGCGAAATCAGGGTGAACATCAGCACGTTGGCGGCCAGGGAGGCGATCGCGGCCATGTGCCAACTGGTGTCGTCGAGCACGTAGATCATGTTCAACAACGGTATATAGAAGCCCTGCAGGTTGCCGACCAGCGGTAACAACATGGTCACCAGCCACACCAGGATCCCCGCCAGCAGCCCGGCAATGAAGCCGCGACGGTTGGCGGTCGGCCAATACAGTACAGACAGCACGCCAGGCAGGAACTGCAGGGTGGCGACGAAAGCGACGATACCGAGGTTGGCCAGGTCCTGCTCGGCACCCAGCATCAGGTAGAAGCCGTAGCCAGCCATGATGATGGCGACGATCAGGGCCCGTCGGGTCCACTTCAACCAGCGGTAAATGTTGCCTTCGGCCGGTGGCTGGTAGAGCGGCAGCACCAGGTGGTTCAGGGCCATGCCGGACAGGGCCAGGGTGGTGACGATGATCAGGCCGCTGGCGGCGGACAGGCCGCCGATATAGGCCAGCAATGCCAGGGCCTTGCTGTTGGCAGCGATGCCGATACCCAGGGTGAAGTATTCCGGGTTGGTGGTGGCGCCGAGTTTCAGGCCCGCCCAGAGAATCAGCGGTACCGCCAGGCTCATCAGCAACAGGAACAGCGGCAAGCCCCAGCTCGCGCTGACCAGCGAGCGCGGATTGAGGTTTTCGGTGAAGGTCATGTGGTACATGTGCGGCATGACGATCGCCGAGGCGAAGAACACCAGCAGCAGCGTGCGCCAAGGGCCTTCCTGCAATGGCGTGTGCAGCGCGGCGAGGGCGGTCTGGTTTTGCAGCAGCCACAGCTCCAGCTGTTGCGGGCCGTCGAATACACCATACAGCGCATAGAGGCCGACGCCGCCCAGGGCGATCAACTTGATCACCGACTCGAAGGCAATCGCAAACACCAGGCCTTCATGTTTTTCCCGGGTGGCGATGTGCCGGGAGCCGAAGAAAATCGTGAACAACGTGATCAGGGCACAGAAGCTCAGCGCCACGCGATGCTGTACCGGCTCGCGGGTGAGGATGCCGATGGAATCGGCGACCGCCTGGATTTGCAGCGCCAGCAGGGGCAGAACCCCGACCAGCATGAAAACCGTGGTCAGCGCGCCGGCCCAGGTGCTGCGAAAGCGAAACGCAAACAGGTCGGCCAGGGACGAGAGTTGATAGGTGCGGGTGATCTTCAGGATCGGATACAGCAGCACCGGCGCCAGCAGGAATGCGCCGGAAACGCCCAGGTAGCTGGACAGGAAGCCGTAGCCATACTGATAGGCCAGGCCCACGGTGCCATAAAAGGCCCAGGCACTGGCATAGACCCCCAGCGACAGGGTGTAGGTCAGCGGGTGGCGAATGATCGCCCGCGGGATCATGCCCCGTTCGCTGACCCAGGCCACGCCGAACAGTACCGCCAGGTAGGCGGCGCTGATCAGGATCATCTGGGTCAGGCTAAAGCTCATCGGCATCTTTTTGGCTCTGCAGGATGAAGGTCACGACGATCAGGATCAGCCAGAGCAGATAAGGGCGATACCAGGCGCCCGTGGCGTCGATCCACCAATCCATGATGGCCGGGGAAAACAGGTAAATCCCCACTACCAGGAGCAGGACCAAGCGATAGATGTACATCCCGGCCTCTCTTTTTTATGCCCGTGCCCGAAAACGTGCGGCGATGGTAACGGATGGGCGCGCCACTGCAAGTACGATCACTGTAGCTGTGCCTCAGGCAGGCTCAGTGTGCGCGGGATCAACAAGGCGTCCCAGTGGGCGATGCCCCAGTCCAGCACTTCCCGTGGCGTGGCGCAGGCCAGCTCGGTTCCCGGTTTCTGTCCCAGTGCGCGTAACGCCCGCAGCAACAGTGGCGTTGCCTGATCTTCGGTCAACGGCGGCGAACGGTAGGATTTACCGAGTTTGTTGCCGTCTGGCTGGGTAATCAGCGGGATATGCAGGTAACGGGGTTGAGGCAGGCCGAGCAGTTCTTGCAGGTAGAGTTGGCGGGGTGTGGAGTCCAGCAGGTCGGCACCGCGAACGATGTCGGTAATGCCCTGCCAGGCATCGTCCAGGACCACGGCCAATTGATAGGCGTAGAGCCCGTCTCGGCGGCGGATCACGAAATCGCCGACTTCGCGTCCCAGGTGTTGGCGGTATTGACCCTGCACCCGGTCGAGGAAGTGATATTCCAGTTCCGGTACGCGCAGGCGGATGGCCGCACCATCAGTGCCATGGCCGGCATTGCGGCACAGCCCCGGATAAATCCCGTGATACGGCTCCAGCTGTTTGCGCGAACAGGTACAGGCGTAGGCCAGGCCCTGATTGAACAGGCGATTGAGCACTTCGGCGTAGGCCTCGTGGCGATCGCTTTGGCGAACCAGGTCGCCATCCCACTCGAAGCCGTAGCTTTCCAAAGCCTTAAGTATGGCCGCCTGGGCGCCGGGTTCTTCACGGGGCGGATCCAGGTCTTCCATGCGCATCAGCCAGCGGCCACCCACTGAGCGGGCGTCCAGGTACGAAGCCAGTGCCGCGACCAGCGAACCGAAATGCAGGTGGCCACTGGGCGTGGGGGCAAAACGCCCGATATAGGCGGGGGAGGTGATGGCGGTCATGAATGCATTTAAAGCCAAAAAAACATCAGAAACAAAAACGGAGCGTTCGCACGCCCCGTTCTTCGTTCAAGTCGCGATTATTTGCCGACTTGCTTTTCCTTGATTTCTGCCAGTGTCTTGCAGTCGATGCACAAGTCAGCGGTAGGACGTGCCTCGAGGCGCTTGACGCCGATCTCGATGCCGCAGGACTCACACCAGCCGTACTCTTCGTCTTCGATCAGCTGAAGCGTCTTGTCGATCTTCTTGATCAACTTGCGTTCACGATCGCGGGCGCGAAGCTCGAGAGCGAACTCTTCTTCCTGGCTGGCACGGTCTGCCGGGTCCGGGAAGTTGGCCGCTTCGTCCTTCATGTGGTCCACAGTCTTGTCGACACCTTCCATCAGCTCTTTTTTCCACTGATTCAGAACCTTGGTGAAGTGCTTGCGCATGGGCTCGCCCATGTACTCTTCGCCAGCTTTCTGAACATAGGGCTCGAAGCCGCTGATCGTCTGATTCGCTTGTTGCTTTGCTTGGGTGGACATGAAATAGACCGCCTCTACTCTTGTAATCCATCTGCGCAGGATTGCTCCATCACCGGCACCTGCCGGCCCTGCGGCTGCAAGCGGGCGAACTTACCAGATCAAATCAGACCGCGCTACTCCCGGATGTCGAGGGCGCAGCCCGCGGTGCTTGCAAATGATGGCAAAGCGTTGCCTGGTGGCTCTGGAGTCCTGCTCAATTAATGATTTTAGTCAAACCTGGGGCACTCGCTCAGCTCGTTTGTGGCCTGGGTCATATGGCCTCTGACCGCTTTAGGTTCTCGCTCGTTCCTGCGCTTGGGTAGAATCGGTTCTTTTCCCTGTTGAAGGAAGGCCAATGGCTCAGTCCTACAGTGCCCGCAGCCGCGCGATCGAACCTTTCCATGTCATGGCGCTGCTGGCGCGGGCCAATGAGTTGCAGGCTGCCGGTCATGATGTGATCCACCTGGAAATCGGCGAACCGGACTTCACCACCGCCGAGCCGATCATCCGTGCCGGGCAGGCTGCGCTGGAAGGGGGCAAGACGCGTTACACCGCTGCCCGCGGCATTCCCGAGCTGCGTGAGGCCATTTCGGGCTTTTATCAGCAGCGTTATGGCTTGAACATCGACCCGCGCCGCATCCTTATCACGCCTGGGGGGTCTGGTGCGTTGCTGCTGGCCAGCGCCTTGCTGGTCGATCCTGGCAAACACTGGCTGCTGGCCGACCCGGGTTACCCGTGCAACCGGCATTTCCTGCGGCTGGTGGAAGGCGCCGCGCAGCTTGTCCCAGTTGGGCCCGACGTGCGTTATCAGCTGACGCCGGATCTGATCGCCCGGCATTGGGATCACGACAGCGTGGGTGCGCTGGTGGCATCCCCGGCCAACCCGACCGGTACGATCCTCACTCGCGACGAACTGGCGGGTCTCTCCCAGGCCATCAAGCAGCGCCATGGTCACTTGGTGGTGGACGAGATCTACCATGGCCTGACTTATGGCACCGATGCGGCCAGCGTGCTGGAAGTCGACGACAGCGCCTTTGTCCTGAATAGTTTTTCCAAGTATTTCGGCATGACCGGTTGGCGTCTGGGCTGGCTGGTAGCGCCGGACGCGGCGGTGAGTGAGTTGGAAAAGCTCGCTCAAAATCTTTACATCAGCGCGCCCAGCATGGCCCAGCATGCGGCGTTGGCCTGTTTTGAGCCGGCCACCATTGCGATCCTGGAAGAGCGTCGCGCCGAATTCGGTCGTCGTCGGGATTTCCTGCTGCCGGCCCTGAGAGAGCTCGGTTTCGGTATCGCCGTCGAACCGGAAGGTGCGTTCTACTTGTACGCCGATATCAGCAAGTTCGGCGGCGATGCCTTCGCGTTCTGCCGTCATTTCCTCGAAACCGAACATGTCGCGATTACCCCGGGGTTGGACTTCGGCCGCTATCAAGCCGGGCACCACGTACGGTTTGCCTACACCCAAAACCTCGAACGCTTACAGGAAGCGGTGGAGCGTATCGGTCGTGGCCTGCGGAGCTGGCAAGGCTGATGCGTTTTCATCCCCCTCTCGAAGAAGGTCGGCTGATTCGCCGTTACAAGCGTTTTCTCGCCGACATCGAAACCGTCGATGGCGAATTACTGACCATTCACTGCCCGAACACGGGCTCGATGCTCAATTGCCAGGTGGAAGGCGGGCAAGTGTGGTTCAGTCGCTCCAATGATCCCAAGCGCAAGTTGCCCGGCACTTGGGAAGTCGGCGAGACCCCGCACGGGCGCTTGTTCTGCGTGAATACCGGACGGGCCAATGGCCTGGTGGAAGAGGCGCTGCGGGCGGGCGTCATCAGCGAGTTGAACGGCTTCACCGAGCTTAAGCGCGAAGTGGCTTACGGTCAGGAAAGCAGTCGCATCGATTTTCGCCTCGATTACCCGGGCGGGCCAGCGTACGTGGAAGTCAAAAGTGTCACGCTGGGCTATGACGGCACGCTCGTGGCGGCGTTTCCCGACGCGGTGACCCAGCGTGGGGCCAAGCATTTGCGCGAATTGGCGCATCTGGCCCGGGACGGGATTCGCGCGGTGCAATTGTATTGCGTCAATCTCACTGGCATCGAAGCCGTGCGTCCGGCTGAAGAAATCGATCCGGCCTACGCCCAGGCCTTGCGCGAGGCCGTGGCGTGCGGAGTGGAAGTGCTGGCCTACGGCGTAAGCCTGAGCCATGAAGAGATGGTGGTGGACCGGCGCCTGGACGTGTTGCTCGGGGGCTAGAGGCTGATCCAGATTCCCTGGGCGTCCTCGCGGCTATCGACACGGCTCAGCGATTGCCCCGCGCACGGGCCGGCGACACATTCGCCGTCCTCGATCAGGAACAGGGCGCCATGGGTCGCACACTGGATCAGGCTGTTGCTGGGATCCAGGAACTGGTCAGGGTTCCATTCCAGGCCGACCCCTCGGTGCGGGCAACGGTTGATGTAGACATAGACCTGGCCGCGCCGGCGCACGGCGAAAAGCTTCTGGCCGTCGATGTCGAAACCGCGGCTGCTGGCCTCGGCCAGTTCAATGCCGGTACACAAAAATTTCATGCTGGTCCTCAAATGACGCCCTTGCCCGGTGCGAGCAGTACTCAGGTGCTCAGGATACTTGGCGCAGCGCCGGATGACTTTTGCACAGGCAAAAAAAGACCCGGCAAGAGCCGGGTCAAATAACCGTGATTAGCCTGATGAGGAGATAATCTGAGAGTCCGAACCAAGGGCTTTCCAGAAAATCGACCAGTCTCGCGACCAGTTGTGATAATCATATCGATTCTCATTACCAAGTCAACAGGTGATTTTCCATTTGTTTGATTCGTGTCGCACGCTCGTTCCAATTCCTTGTATTTACTGGGTTCTGCCTGTCGTTTTTAATGCCATCAGTTGTGTTACCTGTTTATTCAGCAAGTCGATTCTGCGGGCCATGCTCTCGATCAGGCTGCCGGCAATCTTCGGATTGCTCTGGGTGAGGCTCAAAAACTGATCCTTGGGTATGCGCATGATGGTGCTCGGTTCGGCGGTGATGACCGTGGTATTGCGTTTCTCGCCGGTAAACACCGCCATGGCGCCGAAAATCTCGTCCTTGGGCACGTCGCCCACTTTGAATCCATCGACGAACGCTTCGGCGTGACCCTCAATGATCACGAATACGTGGTCCGCCTCATCGCCCTGACGGATCAGCGTTTCGCCGCTGGCGACTCGCTGGAAGCCGTTGGTGGCGCGAAACTCTGGCTGCTTGAGTCGTGCCACGGCATCGGACAGCAGGGCGGTGTGGCCCGCCATGTACTGCAGGAACAGCTCCGAGCGGGCCGGGTCGGCATAGATATGCTGGAACACCTGGGATCGAAGGTAGGGCGTCAGCGCCAGGGGCGTCTTGCTGCACAAGCGACAGCGCGGCAGGCCAGCGTCCTGACGCAGGCCGATCAGGTCGCCCTGGCGCAGGTAGAACAGTGCGCGATCATCGATACAGCCGTGCAGCCGGCCGATATCCAGCATGTACAGTTGGTCGCTGGGCAGCGCGGCAGCGAGGTCGTCGATGGCGGGAAACTCGATGGCGGGCCCACTCGGTGCCAAACCCTGCAGCAGTCGGGCGGGAATGTTTTGCAGTCGATTGATCAGTGTTTCGGCGTAAGCCGGTTGTTCCCCAAGTAAGTACATGGCGAGCGGTACTCGTTCAATTCTTGTGGCGGGACGAGATGGCTTCGAGTTGTTTGTTCAGGGCTTCCTTGCGTTCGGCGGGAATGTCGTTCCAGTGCACGTCCATCAGCGCGCCTTCGATCGCGTACAACAACACCTTGGACGCCCGAAACCCGCGCGTGCGCACGGCCCGATAAGCATCCACCGCCCCCAGGCGACGCAAGTCCGAGGCGCTGTGGATGCCCACGGCATGCAGCCACTGCGCCGACGTCTTGCCAAGATTTTTCAGGTGTTGCAGTTCATCATTCATCAAGCCTCCTTGCGATGGCCGAATGGTGCGTGGGCAAGCTTCTGAGGAGTGTAGCCATCAGTAGGAAAAGCGTGATTCTTTGCTCGTTTTTGACGCAAATGCTTCTAAGCGGCGGCAGGCACGGGTGCTTCGAAAAGCGCCGATAAGGAAGGGTATAGCCATTAAAAATGCGAATTTCAGCGCGAAAAAGCCCGTAGTCAAGCGCGAGGCGAGGGCGCTGGACTTGTCAATTTAGACGGGTGCTCAGCGGGTGCGATAACGCAGGCGCGTACCGAAGTTCATCGACATCAGGATTTCATCGGCGCTCAGCTCCGCCGGAAAGTAGGCGCCGGATATCTGAGCGTGGGCGAGGCTCGCACCTTCAAGCGAAGAGTTGCGAAAATCAATGCCGCGCAAATCGGCTGAGCGAAAGTAGGCGTCTGTGAAGTCGATGCCGTCGGCATTCAACTCGCGCAGGTCCAACCCGCGAAAATCACCACCGACCATGTCGATAGGTCCTTGCTCGGGGCGCTCTTTGTTGAAGCCAGCGATGTCGTCTTTGTGCAGCAAGGCATAAAGCGGGGTATCGAGCAGTTTCGGCTGGCTCATGGCGTGTCACCTGTTGGATTTATGACGCCAGTATAGTGCCACTATTTGACAGCCGTGAAGCCGGAGCAGGCTCCACGGCTGAAATGCTTCCTTATAGTCCGGGCAGGCGCTGGCGAATCTGTTCCACTACTGTGTCAAGGGTTCCGCTTTCGTTGGTCTGCACGCGTTTGCTGCAGAGTATTTCTGCGGGCGTCAATGCCTCGCGGCTGGCTTGCTGGGCTTCGATCACGGCCAGAGTGGCGTCGGATGGATCCTTCTTGTCGGCCTGGCGCAGGGCCAGCCAGCTCTCGATCACCGCTTGCGGGGCATTGCAGTCAAGGATCAGGAACGGCGCGCCGGTGGCCTCGGCCACTTTCGCCGCGCTGTCGCGCTGCGAATGCTTGAGGTAAGTGGCATCGACCACCACCGGGAACCCGGCGTGCAGGATCACCGCGGCAATTTCGTGCAGGCGCTGGTAGGTTGCCGCGCTGGCATCAGCACTGTAAATGCCGGCCTGCAGGTCGTTGGTGACGGTTTGCTCGCCGAACAGGCGTTTGCGTTCCACGTCGGAGCGCAGGCGAATGGCTCCCAGGGCTTCCACCAGGCGCATGGCTACGTGGCTTTTGCCAACGGCGGAAACACCGTGGGTGATGGCCATGAAGCGCGAAGGGATGGTGCTGTAGCTTTCCGCCAGGTTGGCGTAGTTGCGGTATTGGCGCAGTGTCGTGGCGCGCTGTACCGGGGTCGCCTCGGCCGGCATGCTGAACAGGCTGACCTTGGCGCGAACCAGTGCGCGGTAGGCTTTATAGAAGTTCAGCAGCTCCAGGCCCTGGTAATCGCCGGTCAGCTCAAGGTATTGGCTGATGAATCGACGGGCCAGGCACTTCAGGCCGCGGTCTTCCAGGTCCATCGCCAGGAAGGCGGTGTCGGCGTATACGTCGGTGAAGCGGAACGGTTCGTTGAATTCGATGCAGTCGAAGATCACGACACGGCCGTCGATCACTGTTGCGTTGCCCAAGTGGATGTCACCGTGGCATTCGCGAATAAACCCTTCGGCCTTGCGTTGGGCGAACAGTGGCTTGAGGCGTTCGAAGCTGCTTTCGGCCCAGGCCAGCAACGCATCCAGCTGCAGCAGGTCGGCCTTGTCGCTGAGGAAGGGGCGAATCTGCTCGAAGTTTTGTCGCACCGGTGCCATGACACTGTCCGGGGTCCCGGCTTCGTGCTCTGCCGGCACTCGTGGTGCGTCAAGGTGGAAACGGGCGATCTGGTCAGCCAACTGGTCGATGTGCGCAGGCGTCAATTCGCCGTTGGCTTGCAGTGTGCTGAGCAATCCGTCCTGCCCAAACTGGCGCATTTTCAGCGCGTACTCGATGACCGGGCCCTCACCGCCCAGTTGCGGCGCTTCGGCGCTACCGGTGATCGGCAACACTTCGAGGTAAAGATCCTGGGTCAGGCGCTGGTTCAGGCGCAGCTCTTCGGCGCAGAAATGCCCGCGAGCCTCAAGGGTGGTGAAGTCGAGGAAGCCGAAGTTCATCGGCTTCTTCACTTTATATGCAAAGGGGCCGGTAAGCACGACCCAGGAAATGTGGGTCTCGATGACCTTGAATCCATCTACAGGATGCGGGTAGAGGGCCGGATTTTGCAGGGCGGCGATCAGGGACTGGCTCACAGGCGATCCTTAAGAGTCGGAAAAAATTCAGGTCGTCATTATGGCGTCTAGCCAGCCTAACGCAAACTCGCGGGCCTCCTGTTGAGTATGAATAAAGTGCGTATAATCCGCCGCCATGACTCGTACTCGATCCCCCCGTACCCCAAAGAAACCACCCTCCAAAGGCCTGCGGCCCTGGATGGGCTGGGCCCTTAAACTCAGTCTGGTCGGCCTTGTGGTGCTGGCCGGGTTCGCCGTTTACCTCGATGCCATCGTGCAGGAGAAGTTCTCCGGCAAGCGCTGGACCATTCCGGCCAAGGTCTACGCGCGTCCGCTCGAGCTGTTCGTCGGACAAAAGCTGAGCAGGGACGATTTTCTCACCGAACTCGATGCCTTGGGCTATCGCCGTGAAAGCGTGGCCAATGGTCCGGGCGCGGCTTCGGTCAACGGCAATACCGTCGATCTGAATACCCGTGGCTTCCAGTTCTATGAGGGCATGGAGCAGGCGCAACCCGTGCGTGTGCGCTTCTCGGGTGACTATGTGGCCGAACTATCGTCGACCAAGGGCGCGAAGCTGTCGGTAGTGCGCCTGGAGCCGCTGCTGATCGGCGGCCTGTACCCGAAAAACCTCGAAGACCGGATCCTGATCAAGATCGACCAGGTGCCGCCGTATCTGCTCGACACGTTGGTCGCTGTCGAGGACCGTGATTTCTATCACCACTTCGGCGTCTCGCCGAAGTCGATTGCCCGGGCGATCTGGGTCAACGGTTCGTCGGGCCGCATGCGCCAGGGCGGTAGTACCCTGACTCAACAGCTGGTCAAGAACTTCTACCTGACCAACGAGCGTAGCCTGAGCCGCAAGCTGACCGAAGCGATGATGGCGCTGCTGCTCGAACTGCACTACGACAAGCGTGAGATCCTCGAGGCCTACCTCAACGAAGTGTTTGTCGGCCAGGATGGTCAGCGCGCGGTGCACGGTTTCGGGTTGGCCAGCCAGTTCTTCTTCAGTCAGCCACTGGCCGAGCTCAAGCTGCATCAGGTGGCCTTGCTGGTGGGCATGGTCAAGGGGCCTTCCTCCTACAACCCGCGCCGGTATCCGGAGCGGGCACTGGAACGGCGTAACCTGGTGCTCGATGTGCTGCAGGAGCAGGGCGTGGCCACGGCCGAGCAGGTCGAGGCAGCGAAGAAAATGCCGCTGGGCGTGACCAAGCGCGGCAGCCTGGCGGACAGCTCGTTCCCCGGCTTCCTTGATCTGGTCAAGCGCCAGTTGCGCGAAGACTACCGCGACGAAGACTTGACCGAAGAGGGGCTGCGGATCTTTACCAGTTTCGATCCGATCCTGCAGATGAAAGCCGAGGCCTCGGTCAACGACACGTTCAAGCGCCTGTCCGGTCGCAAGGGTTCGGATGATGTCGAGGCCGCCATGGTCGTGACCAACCCGGAAACCGGCGAGGTGCAGGCGATGATCGGCAGTCGCCAGGCCAGCTTTGCCGGTTTCAACCGGGCACTGGACGCGGTACGACCGATCGGCTCGTTGATCAAGCCGGCGGTGTATCTGACGGCGCTGGAAAAACCGAGCCAGTACACATTGACCAGTTGGCTGTCAGACGAGTCTTTCTCGGTCAAGGGCGCGGACGGCCAGGTGTGGAAACCGCAGAACTATGACCGCCGTTCCCATGGCACGGTGTTCCTTTATCAAGGGCTGGCGCATTCCTATAACCTGTCGACGGCGCGCCTGGGTCTGGCCGTAGGCGTGCCGAACGTGCTCAAGACAGTTGGACGCCTGGGTGTCAGCCGTGAGTTCCCGGCCTTCCCGTCGATGTTGCTGGGCGCTGGCGGCATGACCCCGATCGAAGTGGCGACCATGTACCAGACGCTCGCCAACGGTGGTTTCAATACGCCAATGCGTGGGATTCGTAGCGTATTGACGGCCGAAGGCGAGCCGCTCAAGCGCTATCCGTTCCAGATCCAGCAGCGTTTCGACCCGGCGTCGATCTACCTGATCCAGAGTGCCATGCAGCGCGTCATGCGTGAGGGTACCGGCAGCTCGGTTTACAACGTGTTACCAAAGACCTTGAACCTGGCGGGCAAGACCGGCACCAGTAACGATTCGCGAGACAGCTGGTTCGCCGGGTTCAGTCAGGACCTGTTGGCGGTGGTCTGGCTGGGGCGCGACGATAACGGCAAGACACCGTTCACCGGTGCCACCGGTGCATTGCAGGTCTGGACCAGCTTCATGCGCAAGGCCGACCCGTTGCCGCTGGACATGCCGCAGCCGGATAATATCGTTCAGGCCTGGGTCGACTCGCGAACCGGTCAAGGTTCCGACGCCGGTTGCCCGGGTGCCGTGCAGATGCCGTATATTCGCGGCAGCGAACCGCCTCCCGGTGCCGCTTGCGGTGGCGAAAGCCCTTCCGGCGAAACGGTGATGGATTGGGTCAAGGGCTGGATGAATTAAGCAAAGAGGGTTTCAAGTGAACAAGTGGTTGATTCCAGCGGTTACCGCCGTGGCTTTGCTCAGCGGTTGCTCCACGGTCCAGCGCGGCTCGATTCCGGTGGTGGACTCCGGCACCAAGGTTTCCAATAGCGAGCGCGTTTCGGCGAACGGCGGATACCGTCAGACGACGGTACAGCGTCCTGTGCAATCCCAGACCCAGGCGATTCCACAAGGTGATACCGGTGTAGTCGTGATGGTGCCAGGCGGTGGTGCGGTAACGTCGGCACCGATCAGCACCAGCCCTATCACTCCGGGTCCGATTACCCCGGGGCCGATCGACACGTCGCCGGTTCAGTCCGCGCCGGTCAATCAGGGCAGCTACAGCATGCCTTCGACGCCGAGCGGGATTCCGTCTGCCAGTTCCGGTGGCCTGTCCGCCGACGAGCAACTGGACGGTCCGGTACTGGCCCTGTTGACCACCGCTCAGCAGCAACAGTCCAGCGGTGATCTCAATGGCGCCTCTTCCAGCCTTGAACGCGCCCAGCGTGTGGCCCCGCGTGAGCCGCAAGTGCTTTATCGCCTGGCACAAGTTCGCATGGCTCAAGGCGATGCGCCGCAAGCCGAGCAATTTGCCCGCCGTGGCCTGACCTTCGCCAACGGGCGGCCGGCACTTCAAGCCAGCCTGTGGGAGCTGATCGCCCAGGCGCGTGAGAAGCAGGGTGATTCCGCGGGCGCGGCACTGGCTCGTCAAAAAGCCAAGGTTACTTCGTGATGGATGCACGCTTTCTTCAAATCGCCGATCAGCTGCTGTTGATCGAACGTGAGTTGCGAGTGCAAGGGTGGTGGGACGAGGTCCCGCCATCCGCTGAAGCGCTGTCCAGTGTCGAGCCATTTTCGGTCGATACGCTGGACTTCGAGCAGTGGCTGCAATGGATCTTCCTGCCGCGCATGAAGATGATCCTCGAACAGGATCTGCCATTGCCGAACGCATCGGGTATCCAGGAGATGGCAGAAATGGTCTTTGCCGGGCGCAATGTCCAGGGCAGGGATCGTCAGCTGCAGGTGTTGCTCAAAGAGTTCGATCAACTGATTACCGCCTCCCGCTGAACGCCGGCCCCCTAATAGGGGCAAGCTTGCTCACGATGGCGGTGTAACATTCAACGGATCCATTGAATGTTGTGCCCTCATCGTCGGCAGTTATTCGCAATCTGTTTCTGCGTTTCACCGATGCGTTCCTGGCGTTGGGAGTCATCCAGGCGCCGCATCTGACCATCCACTTCCTCCCTCAAGCGCGGATTATTCTGCAACTGCGCCAGGTTCGTTCGTGCCTGTTCGCAAAAAACCTTCAACTGATTCTGTTGCTCGGCCACCTGCTGCTTCACCGACTTGTCGATGGCCTGCTGGTCGCCAATGGCGCCGCTGTGCGCGGCGTTGCCAGGTTTGCCAGAGGGGGAGGCGGGCGTGACGATGGTCGTGGATGGCTGATCCCTGGGTGGTTGCGCATCGAAATGGGTAACGCCCTGGGCGTCGACCCACTGATAAATCTGCGCGGCCATGGACAGCGGGCTGAGGATGGCCATCAGGCCGGCGATGAAGAAGTGCGTACGCATGCCAATTCCTAGTCAAAAGTTGCGCAATTGAAGCTAACACACTGGGGGTTTACAGGTTTTTTCTTGCGTTCTCATGTGGTTAGTAGAATAAACCTCATAGACGACTTGACTTGCAGGGGACGAAACAGAAGAATCCAAAGTCCGCTGTAGAGGGACTGCCAGAAGCAGACCCACTCGGCAGATCATGAGGCGCACATCCGCGCCGACCTGTTACACCCGCAACGCGTTACCTCGCGCTGGGTGGGAAAGGCCCGCAACACTTGGGACGATCCCAATACTTGCTCAGTCAGTGCTGACGTAGTCGGCGACCACCGTCGCTCATGCTCTGCTGAGAAGTAAACCTATTAAGACCCGTCCTTTTGTGGGCGGTATTCTGGCGTTTTAGAGGTGAACAACGTGGAGCTTTTATCTGGCGGTGAGATGCTCGTCCGCTTTTTGCGTGACGAAGGCGTCAAATATATCTACGGGTACCCGGGTGGTGCTCTTCTTCATGTCTACGATGCCCTGTTCAAAGAGCCGGAAGTGACCCACATCCTGGTTCGTCATGAGCAGGCTGCGACTCATATGGCTGACGGCTACGCCCGTGCCACCGGTAAAGCCGGCGTGGTACTGGTGACCTCCGGCCCGGGCGCAACCAACGCTATCACCGGTATCGCCACGGCCTACATGGACTCCATTCCGATGGTGGTGATTTCCGGCCAGGTGCCGAGCACCATGGTCGGTACCGACGCCTTCCAGGAAACCGACATGATCGGTATCTCCCGGCCGATCGTGAAACACAGCTTCATGATCAAGCACGCGTCGGAAATCCCGGAAGTCATGAAGAAAGCCTTCTACCTGGCGCAATCCGGTCGTCCTGGTCCTGTCGTTGTCGATATCCCGAAAGACATGACCAACCCGGCCGAGAAGTTCGAATACGTCTTCCCGAAAAAAGCCAAGCTGCGCTCCTACAGCCCGGCCGTACGCGGCCACTCGGGACAAATCCGCAAGGCGGCAGAAATGCTCCTGGCGGCCAAGCGTCCTGTGCTGTATTCGGGCGGTGGCGTCATCCTGGGGGGTGGCTCCGCGCCGCTCACCGAGTTGGCGAAAATGCTCAACCTGCCAGTGACCAACACCCTGATGGGCCTGGGTGGCTACCCTGGCACCGACCGTCAGTTCATCGGCATGCTGGGCATGCACGGCAGCTACACCGCCAACCTGGCGATGCACCATGCTGACGTGATCCTGGCCGTCGGCGCACGTTTCGACGACCGCGTCATCAACGGCGCATCGAAGTTCTGCCCGAACGCCAAGATCATTCACATCGACATCGATCCGGCTTCGATCTCCAAGACCATCAAGGCCGATGTGCCTATCGTGGGTCCGGTCGAGAGCGTCCTGACCGAAATGGTCGCGATCCTCAAGGAAATCGGCGAGACCCCGAACAAGGAGTCCGTTGCCAGCTGGTGGAAGCAGATTGACGAGTGGCGCGGCGACCGCGGCCTGTTCCCTTATGACAAGGGCGACGGCAGTGTGATCAAGCCGCAAGCCGTGATCGAAACCCTGTGCGAAGTGACCAAGGGCGATGCTTTTGTTGCTTCCGACGTGGGCCAGCATCAGATGTTCGCGGCGCAATACTACAAGTTCAACAAGCCGAACCGCTGGATCAACTCCGGTGGCTTGGGCACCATGGGCTTCGGTTTCCCAGCAGCCATGGGCATCAAGTTGAGCTTTCCGGATGACGACGTCGCCTGCGTAACGGGCGAGGGCAGCATCCAGATGAACATTCAGGAATTGTCGACCTGCCTGCAATACGGTTTGCCGGTAAAAATCGTCATCCTGAACAACGGTGTACTGGGCATGGTTCGCCAATGGCAGGACATGAGCTACGGCAGCCGCCATTCTCATTCCTACATGGAATCGCTGCCTGATTTCGTCAAGCTGGCAGAGGCCTACGGCCACGTTGGCGTGCGCATCACCGATTCGAAAGATTTGAAGTCGAAGATGGAAGAGGCGTTCGCCATGAAAGATCGCCTGGTGGTGATCGATATTTCGGTCGACACCAGCGAGCACGTCTACCCGATGCAGATCAAAGACGGCTCCATGCGCGATATGTGGCTGAGCAAGACGGAGCGTACTTAATCATGCGGCACATTATTTCCTTGCTTCTGGAAAACGAACCTGGCGCTTTGTCTCGTGTAGTCGGCCTGTTCTCGCAGCGCAACTACAACATTGAAAGCCTGACCGTGGCGCCAACCGAAGACCCGACCCTGTCGCGTCTGACGCTGACCACTGTTGGTCACGATGAAGTCATCGAGCAGATCACCAAGAACCTGAACAAGCTGATCGAAGTGGTCAAACTGGTCGACCTGTCGGAAAGTGCTCACATCGAGCGCGAACTGATGCTGGTCAAGGTCAAGGCCACCGGCGCCCAGCGCGCCGAGATCAAGCGCACCACCGATATTTACCGTGGACAGATCGTCGATGTCAGTGCCAGCGTATATACCGTTCAATTGACCGGTACCAGCGACAAGCTCGACAGCTTCATCCAGTCCATTGGCACCGCCTCGATCCTGGAGACCGTCCGCAGTGGCGTCACCGGTATCGCCCGCGGCGACAAAGTACTCAGCATCTAAACCAAATTAGCGAATGGCCTGAACGGCCTGATAGAGGGGAAATTCATGAAAGTTTTCTACGATAAAGACTGCGACCTGTCGATCATCCAGGGCAAGAAAGTTGCCATCATCGGTTACGGTTCCCAGGGCCACGCTCAAGCGTGCAACCTGAAAGACTCCGGCGTTGACGTGACTGTTGGCCTGCGCAAAGGCTCGGCCACTGTTGCCAAGGCTGAAGCCCACGGCTTGAAAGTGACTGACGTTGCTTCCGCTGTTGCTGCTGCCGACCTGGTCATGATCCTGACCCCGGACGAGTTCCAGTCTTCCCTGTACAAGAACGAAATCGAGCCGAACATCAAGAAAGGCGCCACCCTGGCCTTCTCCCACGGCTTCGCGATCCACTACAACCAGGTTGTTCCGCGCGCTGACCTCGACGTGATCATGATCGCACCGAAGGCTCCAGGCCACACCGTACGTTCCGAGTTCGTGAAAGGCGGCGGCATCCCTGACCTGATCGCTATCTACCAGGACGCTTCGGGCAACGCTAAAAACGTGGCACTGTCCTACGCAGCTGGCGTGGGTGGCGGTCGTACCGGCATCATCGAAACCACCTTCAAGGACGAGACTGAAACCGACCTGTTCGGCGAACAAGCCGTTCTGTGCGGCGGTACCGTTGAACTGGTCAAGGCCGGTTTCGAAACGCTGGTTGAAGCTGGCTACGCGCCGGAAATGGCCTACTTCGAGTGCCTGCACGAACTGAAGCTGATCGTTGACCTCATGTACGAAGGCGGTATCGCCAACATGAACTACTCGATCTCCAACAACGCCGAATACGGCGAGTACGTGACCGGTCCGGAAGTCATCAACGCCGAGTCCCGTCAGGCGATGCGCAACGCCCTGAAACGTATTCAGGACGGCGAATACGCCAAGATGTTCATCAGCGAAGGCGCTACCGGCTATCCTTCGATGACCGCCAAGCGTCGTAACAACGCCGCGCACGGTATCGAAGTCATCGGCGAGCAACTGCGCTCCATGATGCCGTGGATCGGTGCCAACAAGATCGTCGACAAAGCCAAAAACTAAGTCGAGCGCTTGTACGAAAAACGCGGCTTAGGCCGCGTTTTTTCGTTTGGGTGACCGGTTCTGGTATAAAGCTGCATCGTTTGCGGTCGAACCGTCGTCCCAGACACCTGTCGAAACTTTCCACCCTGTTGCAAGGTAATGTCCATGAGCGAACGTCCCGAAGAGCCAAACCAGGCCTCTGACGCCGAAAGCCTGCTGCCCATCGATGAGCATGTCGAAGAAGGGCATGATGCTGAAGGCCGTAAAGTCCGGCATCGTGGTATCTATCTTCTGCCGAATCTGTTTACCACTGCGAACCTGTTCGCAGGTTTCTATTCCATCATCAACTCGATGAGTGCACAGGCTGCCTTGAGCGCTGGTGACTCGATCGGTGCGAGCAAGTACTTCGCGTTTGCCGCCATTGCGATTTTCGTGGCCATGGTACTCGACGGCCTCGACGGCCGTGTTGCCCGCATGACCAATACCCAGAGTGCCTTTGGTGCCGAGTACGACTCGCTGTCGGACATGGTCGCCTTTGGCGTGGCGCCGGCATTGCTCGCCTTTGGCTGGGCCCTGGGCGACATGGGCAAGGTCGGCTGGATGGTCGCCTTCATCTATGTAGCGGGCGCGGCGTTGCGCCTGGCGCGTTTCAATACCCAGGTCGGTACCGCCGACAAGCGCTATTTCATCGGCCTGGCCAGCCCGGCCGCCGCCGGGGTGGTGGCGGGGATTGTGTGGGCGTTCAGCGATTACGGCATCCAGGGTTCCAAGATGTCCTTCCTGGTTGCTCTGATGGTAGCGGCGGCCGGCATGCTGATGGTCAGCAACATCAAGTACAACAGCTTCAAGGAGCTGGACCTGAAAGGGCGCGTACCTTTCGTGGCGATCCTGGCCGTGGTGTTGGTGTTTGCCGTCGTGTTCAGTGATCCGCCGCGTATCCTGCTCCTGGTTTTCCTCGGTTACGCAGCCTCCGGGCCGGTGCAATACCTGTTACATCTTCGTCGGCGCAAAAGCGCCGAGTGATGTAATTTCCCTCATACTCCGCAGTACGTTGGTGCGTCTGTTCTCCAATGCTACGGAGTAGCCATGCTGATCAAAGTCCCAAAAGCGTCCGACTGCCATGAGTCGGACGTCACGCCTGAACCCTTCTATCTTTCCAGGCGCCATGTATTGGGCGCTGCCGTGGCCGGATTGGCTGTGAACAGCCTGCCTCGATGGGCTGTGGCCGCTGAAGCGGCGCGTTACCCTGATGTCGAGCCTGGCAAGGCACCTTCCTGGTTTGACGAAAAGCTTCCTGCCACCCGGTGGGGAGCCGTCAGCGTGAAGGATGAAGCGATCACACCGTTCAAAGACGCAACGCACTACAACAACTTTTATGAGTTCGGTGCCGACAAGGGGGACCCGGCTGCCAATGCCGGTGCGCTGAAGACCGAACCCTGGAGCGTGGTCGTGGACGGGGAGGTGGGCAAGCCGGGGCGGTATGCACTGGAAGACTTCATGAAGCCTTATCAGCTGGAGGAACGCATCTACCGTCTGCGTTGCGTGGAGGCATGGTCGATGGTGATTCCATGGATAGGCTTTCCCATTTCGGCGTTGCTCAACCAGGTAGAGCCCACGTCAAAAGCCAGGTTTATTCGTTTTGAGACCCTTCAAGATCCCAAGAGCATGCCAGGGCAACGGTCAGGGTTTGCCTTGATCGACTGGCCTTATGTAGAAGGGCTGCGATTGGACGAGGCAATGAATCCGCTGGCAATACTGGCGGTGGGGATGTATGGGCGTGAGTTGCCAAATCAGAACGGGGCGCCCCTGCGTTTGGTGGTGCCATGGAAGTACGGGTTTAAAAGCATCAAGTCCATTGTGCGGATAAGCCTGGTGAGTGAGCAGCCAAAAACCACCTGGCAGAGTATTGCCTCGGATGAGTACGGCTTCTACGCAAACGTGAACCCTGAGGTTGATCACCCGCGCTGGACCCAGGCCCGCGAGCGCCGATTGCCGAGTGGCCTGTTCAAGCCGAATGTGCGTGACACGTTGATGTTCAATGGCTATGCGGATGAAGTCGCTTCTTTATATGCAGGGCTCGATCTGCGGAAGAACTATTGATGCGATATCCGCTCTGGCGTACAGGGGTTTTCGTTTCTGCGATGGTGTGGCCGCTGCTTTGGTTGTACCAGGCCTGGCAGGCTGTACTGGGTCCTGACCCTGGCAAGGTGTTGGTAGACCGGTTGGGGTTGGGGACGCTTGTACTGTTGCTCATCACATTGAGCATGACGCCGCTGCAAAAGCTCACCGGTTGGGCGGGGTGGGTTGCCGTCCGGCGGCAACTGGGGCTGTGGTGTTTTGCTTATGTGGTCCTGCATTTGAGCGCTTATCTGGCATTTATCCTTGGCTTCGACTGGTCGCAGCTTGGTGTCGAGTTGCGCAAACGTCCGTATATCATTGTTGGGGCCTTGGGTTTCTTGTGTTTGCTGGCGTTGGCGTGCACGTCCAATCGATACAGTCAGCGGCGGTTGGGAGCCCGCTGGAAGAAGCTGCATCGCCTGGCTTATTTGATTCTTGTGCTCGGATTGCTGCATATGCTCTGGATAGTGCGCGCCGATCTGAAGGAGTGGGCTATCTATGCATCGATAGGTGCGTTGCTGTTAATGATGAGGTTGCCGCTGGTTGCTCGGCGAATCCCGCGTTTAGTGGCTAAAAAGGGCTCTTCTGCCAAAAAGGCCTAATTAGTGGTTGACGGCAGATTCTGTAAGCCTATAATTCGCCCCACTTCCGGCGCAGTCGAAACGGAAAACTCCTTGGTAAACAAAGAGTTACGCAGTTTTGACAGTGGCTTGCTTCAGTTCATCGAAGCCGGCAGGGAGTTGAAAAAGAGGTGTTGACAGCAGCGTGTAACGCTGTAGAATTCGCCTCCCGCTGATGAGAGATCTGAAGCGCAAGTGGTTGAAGTTGTTAAGGATTCCTTGAAAACTTCTGAAAAATACCACTTGACAGCAAATGAGGCTGCTGTAGAATGCGCGCCTCGGTTGAGACGAAAGATCTTAACCAACCGCTCTTTAACAACTGAATCAAGCAATTCGTGTGGGTGCTTGTGGAGTCAGACTGCTAGTCAACAGATTATCAGCATCACAAGTTACTCCGCGAGAAATCAAAGATGTAACCAACGATTGCTGAGCCAAGTTTAGGGTTTTCTCAAAACCCAAAGATGTTTGAACTGAAGAGTTTGATCA
>NZ_MNAH01000012.1 GCF_001976065.1 Pseudomonas putida
CAGTACGCGCGGGGCGTTGGCGTGGGTCTTGAACACGCCGACCGGCTTGCCGGATTGCACCAGCAGGGTCTCGTCGTCGTTCAGGTTGGTCAGGCTCTCGACGATCTTGTCGTAGCACTCCCAGTTACGCGCCGCCCGACCGATACCGCCATAAACCACCAGTTCCTTAGGGTTCTCGGCGACTTCAGGGTCGAGGTTGTTCATCAGCATGCGCAGCGGCGCTTCGGTCAGCCAGCTCTTGGCGGTCAGCGTGTTACCGCGGGCAGCGCGGATTTCAACGTCACGAAATTTAGTCACGAACAGAACTCCTCAGCAATCAATCCAAAACCAACCCAGGCAGTGGGCGAGCAAGCCAATGGGCATCAGTGCACACCGGCGAATCAGTGGACGATGGTCGAGTCCTCGTGACTCATACGCATACGTCTTTACTTGTACATACAAGCATATGCAATCAAGCGGCCAACTTCTTGGATAGGCATTCAAGAAAAATCCTGAAAGGGCTGGAGGGCGCCTGGAACAAGGGTTCTGGCGCAGATGAAAATTTACCGGAGGATTTTTGTGGCGAGGGAGTTTTGTTACTTGAGCGTGGTTTTGCGCCACGCTGGGGCGTTCGGTAACAAAGTGGTGCGCAATGGGGAACGTTTAAAAGCGAAAGATCGCAGCCTTCGGAAACTCCTACATTAGGATGTGGTACATCCTGCAGGAGCTGCCTAAGGCTGCGATCTTTTAAGGGTTTTGGATCAGCGTGCGATCAGTTCGATCACGCAGCAGGCACTATTGCTGGAGACTTCCAGCAACCCGATGTTACCGACCAGTTGCAGGCAATCATGACGACCGAGTTGCGAAGCACTGGTACCGACCTTCAGTTCCAGCGCATCGCTGATGCTGAACACCAGCACCGTGCCCGCCGAACTGAAAAACCGCTGCTCGCCCGACAACCACTGCAACCGCGCGCTGTAACGCTGCGGCGAATAGATCAGGTTGAAATCGCGAATCGGCCCACCCAGCAATGTGCAGGAAACCTGGCTTTCACCACTGAAGGCAAACGGGTCCAGCGGTAACAGTGGTCGAGCGTCCTGGCCATCCACTGTCAGGGTCATGCCGTCGCCCTGTAAAACGGTGATCACTCGCTCGTAACCGGCAAACGTGGAAAACCCACCCGACTCGCCGATGTCGGCAATCGACAGGCGCCAGCCAAAGCCATCCAGACCGGTGCCAGCATCGCGGGTGATTTCTTCGGTGCTGCCGCCGCCATTTTTCCACGGCATGCGCGGGTAATCCTTGGCGCGTAAAACTTTCAGCTCACTCATTTATGGCTCTCTATTTATGGAACCGACCTTCCAGACGATGACGGGAACCGGGGTGGATCAAGCGAGCGGCGGTCACCGGCTGGCGGCCAGACCAGGTTCGGCGACGGATCAGCAGGCACGGCTCGCCTTTTTCAATCTGCAGCAACTTGCATTCGGACGGCTCGGCCAGGATCGCCTCCACCACGTGCTCGCCTTCGGTTAGCGGCGCGACCTGGTTCAGGTAGGCGTACGGCGTTTGCAGGGTGAAGTCCTGCTTGAGGTAGTCGGGCGCCACCAGCGCGTTGACGAAACGGTCTTCGATTTGCACCGGAATGTCGTTTTCGAAATGCACGATCAGCGAGTGGAACACTTTCTGGCCTTCGCGCATGTCCAGCGCCAGGGCACGCTCGGAGCCAGCGGCCTCTTCTTCAAGGGTGATCACCTTGCAGGTGTGGCGATGGCCACGGGAGGCGATTTCGTCGGCAATGTTGTGCACTTCGAACAGGGCGGACTGGCTTTTTGGCTCGGCGACGAACGTGCCGACACCTTGCATGCGCACCAACAGACCGTCGGCGGTCATCTCGCGCAGGGCGCGGTTGATGGTCATGCGGCTGAAACCCAGCTGGCTGACCAGCTCGCTTTCCGACGGAACGCGGTAATGCGGCGGCCAGTTTCCACTGTCGATTTGCTGGGTGATCATCTGTTTGACGCGGGCGTACAAGGGCGCCGGACTGTCGCCCATGTTCGCGGCCAACGGAGAGACTGGAGGCGGAGTCGGCACGGTTATTCCTTGGTCGTTAAGTGAATATCGCTAGCTTGCCGGAGTTTACCGGGCAGGCAAACGTCTGTATATGTATATACAAATAACACACGATGGGGTGCTGAACCATGTCCGCCTTCTTTGCCGAACGCGCGCTGCTGCCTAACGGATGGGCCAACAATGTACGTCTTGAGGTCAACGCCGACGGCGTCTTGACTCATATCCAGGCCGATTCCCATGCAGATGGCGCCGAACGGTTGAGCGGTCCACTGCTGCCGGGCATGCCGAACCTGCACTCCCACGCGTTCCAGCGGGCCATGGCCGGGCTGGCCGAAGTGGCGGGCAACCCGAACGACAGTTTCTGGACCTGGCGCGATTTGATGTATCGCCTCGTCGGAAAAATCAGTCCGGAGCAACTGGGCGTCATCGCCCGTCAGCTGTACATCGAAATGCTCAAGGCCGGCTACACCTCGGTTGCGGAATTTCATTATGTGCATCACGACACCACTGGCCAGCCTTACGCAGATCCAGCCGAACTGGCCCTGCGTATCAGCCAGGCAGCGAGTTCCGCGGGTATCGGCTTGACCCTGTTGCCGGTGCTCTACAGCCACGCCGGTTTCGGCGGTCAAACGCCGAACGACGGTCAACGCCGTTTTATCAACAGCACTGAAAACTACCTCAAGCTGCAATCGCGCCTGCAGCCGATACTGGCGCAGCAACCGGCGCAGTCCCTGGGTTTGTGTTTCCACTCTTTGCGCGCGGTCACGCCGCAACAGATCAGTGAGGTGCTGGCGGCCAGCGACAAGCAATGCCCCGTGCACATCCACATTGCCGAACAGCAGAAGGAAGTGGACGACTGCCTGAGCTGGAGCGGTCGTCGCCCGCTGCAATGGCTGTACGAAAATGTCGACGTCGACCAACGCTGGTGCCTGGTCCACGCCACCCACGCCAACCCGGAAGAAGTCACGTCGATGGCCAAGAGCCGCGCCATCGCCGGTTTGTGCCTGACCACCGAGGCCAACCTGGGCGACGGGATTTTCCCGGCCGTGGACTTCCTCGCCCAGGGCGGGCGCATGGGCATCGGCTCCGACAGCCATGTATCACTGAGCGTGGTGGAAGAGTTGCGCTGGCTGGAATACGGCCAGCGTCTGCGTGATCAACGGCGCAATCGCCTGTATGGCGCGGACCAGCCGATGGTCGGCCGCACGCTGTTTGACGCGGCGCTGGACGGCGGCGCCCAGGCCCTGGGGCAACCGATCGGCGCACTGGAAGTTGGCAAGCGTGCCGATTGGCTGGTGCTGGACGGCAACGATCCGTACCTGGCGACCGCCAGTGGTGACGGGATTCTCAATCGTTGGTTGTTCGCCGGTGGCGATCGTCAGGTGCGCGATGTGCTGGTCAATGGCCAGTGGGTCGTGCGTGACGGGCGGCATGCCGGGGAAGAGGAAAGCAATCGCGCCTTCACGCAGGTCCTGCGCGAACTCCTGGGCTGACCCAAAACACAATGTGGGAGCGGGCTTGCTCGCGAAGAGGGCGTGTCAGTCAATAGATTTGTTGACTGATACACCGCTTTCGCGAGCAAGCCCGCTCCCACATTGGTTATGCGCTAGTCGTTAGTTCGAGGTCTTGGCCATCTGCGTATCCGACGCCCGCCAGATCAGCCGCGTGGTGTCATACCCCTGCTGACGCGCCTTGCTCAGCAATTCTTCACGCACTACGCCATTGACGGTAGGGGTGCGCGACAACAGCCACAGGTAACGACGGCTCGGATCGCCAACGATGGCTGTCTTGTAATCATCGCTGACGTACAACACCCAGTATTCGCCCTTCGCCACACCTGGAATCAGCCTGGAAAACCAGGTATCGAATTCGACCCACAATTTGTCGCTCTTGCCTGGCACTTGCGGATACGCCGTGCCCTTGACCTCTTCCCATTGCCACTGCGCCGTCAGGCAGCGATTCAACACCGCGACGTTACCGTCCGGCTTGAGCGTGTAATGGGCTTCGGATTGCGCGCAGTCGCGCTGGAAATACATCGGCAAGCGCGCCAACTCGTACCAGGTACCTTGATAGCGCTTGAGATTGACACTGTTGACGGTCTTGGGCGCCAACGGATCCTGGCCAGAACTGGCACAGCCGGCCAATACCAGGCCGGCAAAAAGCATGATCAATAACCGCTTCATTGTTTTTCTCCCGTGGGCGCGTGGCCCCGGTTTACTTCAGGCCTTGGCCGGAAAACATCAACACTTTGTCACCGGCGAACTGCACGCTGATAAAGCTATTCTTGTCGCCCCATGTGCAACTGGACATGCCGAGCGCGCCTGAGCAATCGGCGGGTTTGCCCAACAGAGACTCAACCTCGGCCTTGGCCATTCCTGACGACAGCTTCGAGTAGTTTTCCTGGTTGACCTTGCTGCACGCAGCCAACAACACGCAAAACGACAGCAGGGCGATGGATCGCAGCGACATGTAAAACTCCACGGACGAAGGGATTGGCATGACTGCCAAGCTGAACCTTAGAAGAGAAAACCCCTGTCTGGTTCCCTGCCCGACAGGCTATTTGTCAGGCCGCTCGTCTACCTGTGCGCAAATTATCAAGCACCTTGTTCGGCTATCGGGTATTTCGTCGTTTTTTGCACAAAGCGCCTAATCTTTGGCGCCGTCCAGTCGACATACATGCAACGCAATGCCACGTCCGTGGCACTTGCCTCCCCTTTTGTTGACCCGATCTCCTGCGGTAGCTCATCCAATGACCAGAAACATGAAATTCAGCCACAAGATCCTGTTGGCTGCCGCACTCGTGGTGGCCGTCGCATTCGCTTGTTTCATCCTGTTCAACGACTATCGCCAGCGTCAGACCTTGCGTAGCAGCACCGAAGCCTCGATGCAGGAGCTTGGCAGCCTGACCACCAGCAACATCCAGACCTGGCTGGAAAGCCGCATGCAGTTGCTGCAGTCAATGGCCCAGCAAGTCAGCGCCGACGGCAATGCCCCTGCCAGCCTGAAGCGGATCATCGACCTGCCCGCCTACACCGGGAATTTCCAGCTGAGTTACTTCGGTGGCGCCGATGGCGTGATGTTCTCGGTCCCGGCGGGCAATCGTGCTTCAGATTACGACCCCCGTGCCCGCGGTTGGTACAAGGCTGCCAACAGCGCGCAACAGACCGTCGTCACCGAACCGTACATCGCCGCCTCCTCCGGCAAACTGGTGATCACCGTTGCCACACCGGTTCAACGCCAGGGCCAGATGATTGGTGTTGCCGGCGCTGACATCGACCTGTCCAGCGTCAGTGCGATCATCAACTCGCTGAACTTCGGCGGCCACGGCCACGCCTTTATCGTGGGCGCCGACGGCAAGATCCTGATTCACCCGGACAGCAAATGGGTGCTGAAAAACCTGACCGACGCTTACCCCAATGGCGCGCCGAAAGTCAGCCCGGGCATGAAAGAAGTCGAGATCGACGGCAAAAACCAGTTCATCTCCTTCACCCACGTCAACGGCGTGCCGTCCGCAGACTGGTACGTTGCACTGGTGCTGGATCAAGACACCGCGTTCTCGATGCTGAGCGAATTCCGCACCTCGGCGATCATTGCCATGGTGATTGCAGTGGTGATCATCATCACGTTGCTGGGCATGTTGATCAGCTTCCTGATGCAGCCGCTGCTGACCATGGGCCGAGCCATGCACGACATCGCCGAAGGCGAAGGTGACCTGACCAAACGCCTGACCATCCACGGCCATGACGAGTTCGGCGCACTGGGGCTGTCGTTCAACCGTTTCGTCGAACGCATTCACACGTCGATCAGCGAAGTGTCCTCGGCCACGGGCCAGGTCAACGAAGTAGCCCTGCGCGTTGTCGCCGCGTCCAACTCGTCGATGTTCAATTCCGACCAGCAAGCCTCGCGCACCAGCAGTGTGGCCGCGGCGATCAACCAACTCGGTGCCGCCGCCCAGGAAATCGCCCAGAACGCCGCCCTCGCGTCGCAGCATTCGAGCGATGCGCGCACGCTGGCCGAAGAAGGTCAGCAGGTTGTGGATAAAACCATTTCGGCAATGCACCAGCTGTCGGCAAAGATCAGCGACTCGTGCGGCAACATCGAGACACTCAACAGCAACACCGTCAACATCGGGCAGATCCTGGAGGTAATCACCAGTATCTCCCAGCAGACCAACCTGCTGGCGCTCAATGCGGCGATCGAGGCCGCACGGGCCGGTGAAGCCGGTCGTGGTTTTGCGGTGGTTGCCGACGAAGTGCGCAACCTCGCCCACCGCACCCAGGACTCGGCGCAGCAAGTGCAGAAGATGATCGAGGAGCTGCAAGTCGGCGCCCGGGAGGCGGTCACCATCATGACCGACAGCCAGCGCCAGAGCGAAAGCAGCGTCGGTATCGCCAACCAGGCCGGCGAGCGCCTGGGCAGCGTGACCCAGCGCATCGGCGAAATCGACGGCATGAACCAGTCCGTGGCGACGGCGACGGAAGAACAAACGGCCGTGGTGGAATCGATCAACGTCGACATCACCGAGATCAACACGTTGAACCAGGAAGGCGTGGAAAACCTGCAGTCGACCTTGCGCGCGTGTGCCGATCTTGAGCAGCAGGCGGCGCGGTTGAAGCAGTTGGTGGGTAGTTTCAGGATCTAAGGCGCTCTCACCGGCCCCTTCGCTGGCAAGCCAGCTCCTACAGTGATCTGCGGCGCGCATAGATCCTTGTAGGAGCCTGCTGGCGATGACCGCATCCGTAACGCTGATGAATCATCGGTCAGCCCACACTGACATAAGACTGAATAAAGACTAAACTCGGTCTTACTCATTCGGACGGGAGCCCCGCCATGAAGCTTTCATCCCAAATCAAGCCAATCAGCTATTTGAAAAGTCATACCGCGGAAATCGTCAAAACACTCACAGAAAGCCGCGAGCCATTGGTAATTACTCAAAACGGTGAAGCGAAGCTTGTGGTCATGGACGTAAAAAGCTTTGAAGAGCTGGAAGATACAATGGCTCTGTTAAAGCTTCTTGCCATGGGCAATCGTGAAATTGAGGAAGGCAAGTTTCGCGATGCCGAGGATGTTTTCGCTGACATGGACAGGGCTGACCACCCATGAGTTCAAAGGTCGTCATTCTTCAGTCCGCAGAAACAGACTTGAAAGAACTTCGCTCCTGTCTCATTAAAAATTTCTCAAACCAAACCTGGCAAAGCACTTACTCCAGCCTGAAGGCGGCCATCCGCCATTTGGGGGAGCAGCCCTATACAGGGTCCATACCGGAAGAAATCGAAAAGCTGAACCTCAGCCAGTATCGACAGATCCTTTCAGGAATGAACAGAGTCATTTATGAGGTTCGTGAACAGACAGTCTTCGTCCATATCATTGCCGATACGCGAAAAAGCCTGCCAGCATTACTGATGAAGCGGTTGCTTCAAGGCAATCCTTAGGCAGCGCTTAAAAGCGCGACCCGGGTTTGCATAGAAACACCAATTCCTCAGCCGTACTCTCGCGCCCCAACACCGCATTGCGATGCGGAAACCGTCCAAACTGCGCGATCACTTTCTGATGCCGCTCGGCAAAATCCAGGTAATCGGCAAACAACGGCCGATCAGTCTCCGGTTGTTGCGCCACCAGCTCGATGTAACGCGAGACGCCTTCGTTCTGCACCGCGAGGTTCTCGCTGTGCTCGAACACCAGGTAGATGAACACTTGCTGGATCGGGGATAGTTGCCTATCGAAATCCGCGGCAATGCCCTGGGCGACCAGCTTCTGGGCACGCAAGTCACCGGAAAAGGCTTTGGGGGTGTCGCGAAAGATCATGCGCGGGAGTTGATCGAGTAACAGCACCAGTGCCAGCCAACCTTCGGGACGTTGCATCCACTCGGTCAATCCGCCGGTCAGTGCCTGCTCGACCTGGTCCCCGAAACGCTCTCGCGCCTCGAGGTCCTGGCTGTCACGCTTGCCGAACCACAACTTGCCCCGGTCAGCCGCGATTGCCCTGGCTGTTTCGGCTGTACCGAACCACCAATCGAGCAACGGCTGCCAAGGCGCGTCCATGGTTTATTCCTTGTGGTAAGCCGTCACGCGTGCGACTTCTTCTTTCGAGCCGAGGAACACCGCTACGCGCTGGTGCAGGCCTTCAGGCTGGATGTCGAGAATGCGCTGGTGGCCGTCGGTGGAGGCGCCGCCCGCCTGTTCCACCAGGAACGACATCGGGTTGGCTTCATACATCAGGCGCAGTTTGCCCGGCTTCGACGGCTCGCGGCTGTCGCGTGGGTACATGAACAAGCCACCACGGGTCAGGATGCGGTGCACATCGGCGACCATCGCGGCAACCCAACGCATGTTGTAGTTCTTTTTCAGCGGGCCTTCATCGCCTGCCAGCAATTCGCCGACGTAGCGCTGTACCGGGGCTTCCCAGTGACGCTGGTTGGACGCGTTGATGGCAAATTCCTGGGTGGCTTCAGGAATGGTGATGTTTTCGTGGGTCAGTACGAAACTGCCCATTTCACGGTCCAGGGTGAAACCTTTAACGCCGTCGCCCAGGGTCAGGATCAACATGGTCTGTGGACCGTAGATCGCATAACCGGCGGCCACTTGCTGGGTACCTGGCTGCAGGAAGGCCTTTTCGTTCAAAGGCTCGTTCTGGCTCAGGTATTCGTTCGGGCAACGCAGTACCGAGAAAATGGTGCCGACCGGGGCGTTGATGTCGATGTTCGAGGAACCGTCCAGCGGATCGAATACCAACAGGTACGCACCTTTCGGGTATTTGCCCGGGATCTGGTAGGCATTGTCCATTTCTTCGGACGCCATGCCGGCCAGGTGGCCGCCCCATTCGTTGGCTTCGAGCAGGATCTCGTTGGAGATCACGTCGAGTTTCTTCTGCACTTCGCCCTGGACGTTTTCAGTGCCCATGCTGCCCAGAACGCCACCCAGGGCGCCTTTGGATACGGCGTGGTTGATCTCCTTGCAGGCACGCGCCACCACTTCGATCAGGAAGCGCAGATCGGCAGGAGTGTTGTTGCTGCGGGTCTGCTCAATCAAATAGCGACTCAAGGTAACGCGGGACATGGAAGGCTCCGGTGGAATGGGGGACTAAAAACCCGCGCAGTTTAACGCGAGTCGGGGCGCATTTCCTCCTATCAGACGTGATCGGCCGAAGAGAGTTCATGCGCGGGGTTCAGCGTAGTTCGAAAAGCAGTGGTCATATCGGCATTTAATCGACTGATCGACCGCATTCTCAGGTATCGGCTGGCGGCTGGCGCAGCAGACTGAACGCCATCGCCGCCAGAAACAAAACACTGAGCAGCAGTACCGCCCACAAGCCGAATTTCTTCCAGTTGGTGCCTCCCGATACCGACACGGTGGACTCCATCGGGGCAACCTGTTCCCCACCATCAACCGACGCCTGGCCCAATGTCGCCAGCTTCGCCGGGACGTAATCGGGAATCAATGTCGACAACGGCAGACTCGCCGCCTTGACCGTCGCATTACCCAGTGCCAGCGTATAGGGCCCGGCTCCGCGCGCCAGAAACACCAATTGCGTCGCACGCACGGCGAACTTCACCGTTGGCGCCTCTGCGCCCAGGCCACCGCCGCGCTCATCCACCGTCAGTTTCAACTGCTGCACGGCCTGCCCCGGCAACTGCAATTCGTTCTGCACCACGTCCTCGCCATTCTGGTTCAAGCGATAGAGCAAGCCACTGCTCAACGGTTGCCAAGGCAAGCTGCTGTCGCGACGACCGGACAGGATGACCGGCGCCAGGCTGTTGGCCTGACTCAACTCGATCTGCAAACGCTCGACGTTCAGCAACCTCGGCAGCTGCCAGGTGTACTCACCCGCCTTCGGGCTGCTGCCGGCCAATGCGTGGGACCAGACCAACGGCAGCGGCAGGCTGCGCACGCTTTGCAATTGCGCCGAGGTCAGGATCGGCGCCGATTGCGGCGTGTCCCACAGCAAACGCAGATAGCGTGCCGACTGCCCCGGCAGGCTGACCTCATGCTGCTCGACCCGCTCATCGGCAAACGTCAGTCGCGCCAGTTGCCCCTCGCCCCAGGATTGCCAATGCTGCAAATCGTCGCTGGCCTCGATGCTGAACCGCTGGAAGCCATCACGCTCACTGGTCCAGTCAAGAATCAGCTGTTGCAACGGCGCCTTGATGGCGCTGGCATCCAACAGCCAGCCACGTAACGCTTCTTCGCCCACCTCCAGCTCAGTGGAAGGCTGCACCTGGACCAGGGTGCCATTGGCGCTCGATTGCACCCGCACGCTCGGCGCATGCCCGGTGGCGTCCGCCGAGTCGTAGAGCGGGAACCATTTGACGTCAGTCAGCGTGCGGTTGTCGTCCGCTTGCGTGGATCCCTGTGACAGGGCATAGGCTTGCGGTTCGCCCGCGGCGTTGAATACGCGCACATCGCTGAGGTCGGCCTGGCGTGCGCTCAGTTGCACGGCCAGGGGCAGCTCCAGGCGATACCATGGACCTTCGCCACTCACGGACAATGGCACATGCGTGGCGAAGTCCGCCGGTGCTTCCTGGGCAGAGACAGTAATTGCCATGCCCATTGCAACGAGCCCCAACCAGACCAGGTTCAGCTTCTGACTCAAGACGACACTCCTTCGGTAGGCGGCGCCGGTTTCTCGGCCTGTGCCATAGTTTCGACGCGCCTGGGTGGCAACGGGGCGAAATAGCCCACCACCAGCAGCAACACGCCAACGCCGATAAACGACACGATCCGCGCCAGCCCGCCACGGTTGCTCAGTTCCACGAAGAACAGTTTCGCCACCACCACGCCGATCAGTGCCGCACCGATCAACCAGACTTCGCGGCGATGGCGCAAATGGCCACCGATCATCAAACCCAGGGCCATCAAGGTCCAGACGATGGACAGGCCGGCCTGGACCAGCATCGATTCGAGCAACGCATCGAGCTCGAACGGCACATCGCCCCAATGGTGAGCCGCGCGCATCACCAGTGCGGTGAAAAAGGCGAACAGCGAGACACCAGTAACCACTTGCGAAGCGTTTGCGGCGTAGTCCTTGCGGATCGCAAGTTGCGTCACGGCGCTACGCGACCACACATAAACGCCGAACAACGCAAACAACAAACCCAATTCCAGCGGGTTGATCAGCGGCACGTAAGGCAGAGGCTCGGCGTTGCCGTCACTGATGCCATTAGCCAGCCAGAACCAGCCGAGCATCAGCACCGCCAATGGCGCGGCGGCATACAAGCGGTATTCACGCGGATAGGCCAATACCGGCCAAGGCCAGGCGCGCGGGGACGCCATCAGCACCAGATATAGGCCCGGCAGAATCGCCCAACCCAACCAGCGCCAGGCGTTGTACTGCTCGGACAACAGCAACAGGCCGTAACGCAACTCCAGGGCCAGCACACCGATCAGCAGCCAGCAACCGAAAACATGCGCGGCACCCAGCGCGAGCGCTGGCAGCAGCGGCGCCAGACGGCGCAGAGAAATGAAATGCACCACGAACACCGCCGTCCACACCAGCCAACCGAAATGGGCCGCCGGGTGATACCGCGAGTGCCAGGCCGCCAGCAGCACTAGCGCAGCAGCGGGTGTCAGCGAGGTGCAGAGAAGCCCGAGCGACGGCCATTTCAGACGCAGTGCCAACACCGTCCACAACGCAACGCTCGCGGTCGCGACAGCCAGCAGCCATGTCGCTTGCAGCGGCAATGGCGCAAAGCGCAGCACTTCACCGAGCCAGGCCAGTGTCCACCAAGCCGCGCCCCACGCCAGCCATGCCTGAGACAAACGCGGCAAATTCAATCCATCGAGCGCCACAGTGGCGTTGCCGAGATGCAATCGCCAGGAGCCGACCAAAGCAGACAGTCCCAACACCAGCGGCGCCCAGAATCCACCATGGGCCAATGGCCGCAGCGCTTCAGCCGAGGGTGACCCGGCCACCAGGAACATCGCACCCGCCAGCAACTGCACGGCACAGGCGGTGACCAGGAACGTGCGCGATGGCAGGCGCAGTCCCACCAACAAGGTCGCTAATCCGGCCAATGCCCAACTCATCGTCGTGCCAGGGATCAAGAAGAACAGCGGTGCCAGCAGATACAGGAACCCAAGGCCGAGACAGGCGAGCACCGGCAATCCCTGGCGCTCCCAAGGCTTTATTTGCCCGGGCGGCGCATTACGCAACTGATAGAAACTGAACAGCAGTGCGCCGCCCAGTAGCAACGCACCCAGCGGAACGCCGCTGATCAGGCTGTTTTGCGCGCCACGCAACTCGCTGAGAAATGCCAGCGCCGCACCCAGTTGCAGCAGCAAGGCAAAGGCCCGGGCCACTGGCCGTTGCTGACGTAGGCCGAGCCAGCAGATCCCTGCACCTTCCACGGCCCACGCGGCGCTCGTCCAGCGCGCATCGAGCCCCAACGGAATCGCCAGGCTGGTGAAGATTACGCCCAAGGCCAGACAGGTTTCCCCCAGCAACAACGCACGGCCATGCATCAGCAGTCGTGCCAGGCCCAGATAAATCACGCCCAAGGCCAACGCACTGAATGCGGCAGCGAATTCCAGGTGCTGAACCAGGGCGAACTGCAGCCCGAAGCCAACCAGCGGCGGTCCGAACAGCAGCGTGCCGTCGACGTAGTCACCCTTTCGCGCGGACCAGCGCAACAACGCCTCACGGCTGTCGTCCTGGGGTGCTTCGCTCGTTTGCAGCAATTTACGCCGGGCGAACAACAAGCCGATGGCCAGGTACATCACGAAAAACAGAACCAGGAACGGCTCGGTGCTCCACAGCAAATCCGGCGTGTAAGAGCGCAAGCCCCAGGCGACCCCGATACCGAAGGTGCCGGTAAAGCCGATGACATTCAGCAAGCGCCAGGCCTTGAACCAGGCGATGACGAAGATGCCAGCATTGAGCAAGGCGAAGTAGCTGAACAGCGCGACGTGGCTGCCGGCCCCCGTGGACGCCAGCAGGGGCGCGGCGAATCCGCCCAGCGCTGCGGCGGCAGCCAGGCCCAGTGCATCCTGGGAAATGGCGAGAATCGCCGAAAATACCGTCACCGCCACCAACAGGCCAAACGCCGCCGAGGGATCGAGCAACGGATGCAGGCGCATGGCGGCAAATACCGTCAGGTACAACACGGCGATACCGGCGCCTTGCAGTATCAAGGCGTAATCGCTGTTACGTGTTCGCAGCCACCAGCCGAGGCCGAGCAGACCCAACGCCGCCGCCGCGACGCTGGCGTAGCGCAACTCGATCGGAACCACCATGCCCTCGGTGGCGTAACGCAGCAGGAAGGCCAGGCCAAGGAACAACAGCAGCACACCAACCCGCAGTACGGCATTACCGCCCAACAGCCACGCGCGTGCCGCGTTGACGGCGCGCTCGACGAGGTTCGATTCAGAGGGTTTGGCGGGCGTTGATTTCCAGGCGTCGAAGGGCTGTGCTGCCGCGACCGGTTCAAGTTCGGGCGGCAGCTCCCAGATCAGTTCCGGGATTTCGGCAGGGGTTTGCGCGACAACGATGTCAGGAACTGGACCGACTTCGCGGGCTTCAGGCGGCTTCACTCCAGCCTGTTCCAGCATGGCCAAGCGTTGCTCGACTGTTTGCAGCGCAAGCTGCGCCTGTTCAAGCAGACGGCGCTGCTCATCGGCCTGTGATCCCAGCCTGCCGATGCGAACAGCCTGCCCGACTCCCAGCCCGAGCAGCGCGCCCAGCAACGCATCGCTGAACGACTCGTCGAGTGTCCAGCCCAGCACCAGGCCCACAAGCATGAACATCCATTGCATGGTCGATATCCCTAAGCGCAATCCAGAAAGATTAGCGCAGCCAGCTCCAAAAAAGATCGCAGCCCCGGCAGCGCCTACCTGTAGGCGCTGCCGGAAGCTGCGATCTTTGCGGCCGCCAGTATATCGAACCGCTGGAAGCGTTACTCCAACGCCTTCCAGATTTCCGTGGCGTACTCGCGAATCGTCCGGTCAGACGAAAACCAGCCCATCCGCGAGGTATTCAACACCGCCGAGCGCCACCATTCCTCGGAATCGTGCCAATGGGCTTCGACGCGCATTTGCGCATTCCAGTACGAATCGAAATCGGCGCAAACCAGGAAGCGGTCGTAGTCCACCAACGAATCGATCAGCCCTGTGTAACGAGACGGATCATCCGGCGAGAACACCCCGCCGCGAATGGCTTGCAGTACGTCATTGAGTCGATGGGACGCGGCAATGTCCGGTACTGCGCTGAACTCGTGATTCAGCTTGCGCGCTTCAACCTGCTGGGCGCTGAGACCAAAGATGAACATGTTCTCCACGCCGATGCGCTCGGACATCTCCACGTTGGCACCGTCCAGCGTGCCGATGGTCAATGCACCGTTGAGGCCGAATTTCATGTTGCTGGTGCCCGAGGCTTCAAAGCCGGCGGTGGAGATCTGCTCGGACAGATCCGCTGCCGGAATGATGCTCTCCGCCAGGCTGACGTTGTAGTTGGGCAGGAACACGACTTTCAGCAACCCGCGTACGGTCGGGTCGTTGTTCACCACCCGGGCGATGTCGTTGGTCAGCTTGATGATCAGCTTGGCCTGGTGATAACTGGCCGCCGCCTTGCCGGCGAAGATCTTCACCCGTGGCACCCAGTCGATTTCAGGTTCCGCACGAATCGCCTGGTACAACGCCACGGTGTGCATCAGGTTGAGCAGTTGGCGCTTGTATTCGTGGATCCTCTTGACCTGCACGTCGAACATCGCCGCCGGGTTGACCGCCACCCCCAATCGCTCATGAATCAGGTAGGCCAGGGCTTTTTTGCTGTGCAGGCGCTGTTCAGCGAAGGCCTTGCGGAACGCCGGCTTGTCGGCGAACGGCTGCAGGTCGAGCAAGCGCTCCTCGGGCTTGTCCAGCAGGTCCGGGCCAAGAGCATCGACCAGCATCGAGGTCAGTTCCGGGTTGGCCTGGTACAGCCAGCGGCGGAACGTGATGCCGTTGGTCTTGTTGTTGATCCGTTGCGGATAGAGCTTGTGCAACTCGGAGAACACGGTCTTGCGCATCAATTGCGTGTGCAATCCGGATACGCCGTTGACACTGTGGGAGCCGAGGAACGCCAGGTTGCCCATACGCACGCGGCGGCCGTTGTCTTCTTCGATCAACGACACCGCGCGCAGCACATCGAAATCGTGGATGCCTTTGGCCCGCAGCGAGTCGATGTGCTGCGCGTTGATCAGGTAAATGATCTGCATGTGCCTTGGCAGCATGCGCTCCATCAAGCCCACCGGCCAGGTTTCCAGCGCCTCGGGCAGCAAGGTGTGGTTGGTGTAGGAAAGCGTGTCGACCGTGACCTGCCAAGCCGCATCCCATGCCACGTCGTAGACATCGACCAGTTGGCGCATCAACTCGGCCACGGCAATCGAGGGGTGGGTGTCGTTGAGCTGAATCGCCGCATGATCGCCCAGGGTCAGCACCGAGGTGTGCATGTTGCGATGGCGACGCAGCAAATCCTGCAGCGACGCGGCGACGAAGAAATATTCCTGGCGCAGCCGCAGTTCCTGGCCGGCCTCGGTGCTGTCTGCCGGGTAGAGTACCCGCGAGATAGATTCAGCCCGGGCCACCTCTGCTACCGCCCCCAAGTGATCACCGGCATTGAAGCGTTCCAGGTGCAAATCTTCCATGGCCCGTGCGCGCCACAATCGCAAGGTGTTCACACTCGCCCCGCGCCAACCGACCACCGGCGTGTCGTAGGCAATGGCCCGTACGGTTTCCGCCGGGTGCCAGACCTGCTTGGACTTGCCGGCTTCATCGGTCACGGTCTCGACACTGCCACCAAAGCCGATCGGGTAAACCACTTCCGGCCGCTCGAACTCCCAGGGGTTACCGAAATCCAGCCAGTGCTCGGTCTGCTCCTGTTGCCAGCCGTCGACGACGGCCTGACGGAACAAGCCGTGCTCGTAACGAATGCCGTAGCCGTGACCGGCGATACCCAGGGTCGACATGCTTTCCATGAAGCACGCCGCCAGTCGCCCGAGACCGCCATTACCCAATGCGGCATCGGGCTCCAGCAAGCGGATGCGTTCAAGGTCGACGCCGAGTTCGGTCAGGGCTTCGCGCGCCACGTCGAGCAGGCCCAGATTGCTCAGGCTGTCGTAGAGCAGGCGGCCGATTAGAAATTCCAGGGAGAGGTAATAAACCCGCTTCTGTCCCTTGCGGTAGATCTGCCGAGTGTGGTCCATCCAGTGCTCGACCATGTGATCACGCGCGGCCAGGGCGATGGCTTCGAACCAGTCATGGTCGAAGGCGTGATCCGGGTCTTTGCCCACCGCGTAGGTGAGTTTGGTCAAGACGGCGTCGCGGAATGCGGCCACCTCTGCTTCGCGAACAAGTGGTTCTTGAGTCATCGATAGGACCTCGAGCGAGCTTGGAGTTGTCTGAGACTAGACGGTCTGACAGACGGTATAGACTCTGGTTCGGCGGTTTTTCCTGTTAATGCGCGTCAAGCCGGCAATACATTGTCGTGTACCCGAATCAATGCAGGGGCCGTGCCGGATTAGTGGTGTTGCCGGGTGCCTGCGAAAAAAAACTGGCGAAAGGTTGTTCAAAAATCCACCAGTCCCGGTATGATCGCGCGCCCTGATGCACACGCTGGTAACAACCGATGATGAAGCCCAACCTGATCGCCGCCGCGGAGATCGACCGACTCGATACCTGGGCCAAGTACTCTGCCCCAATGTGCGGCTCCTGCCTATCGAGCTGTTGCACCCTGCCGGTCGAGGTCAAGATCAAGGACCTGATCCGCATCGGCATCGTCGATGAATTCGAACGCGGCGACCCGCCAAAGAACATCGCCAAGCGCCTGCAAAAGGAAGGGATCGTCGAGCGCTATAACCAGAAGTCCGAGATCTTCACCCTCCAGCGCATGAGCAACAACGATTGCCTGTACCTGGATCGTAAGAGCCGTCTGTGCACTATTTATGAAAAGCGCCCGGATACCTGCCGCAATCACCCGAAAATCGGCCCGCGGCCGGGGTATTGCGCTTATAAGCCGAAAGAAGTGGTGCGCGAAACCAATTCGCGGTCGATTGAGCGGTTCTGATATTTCCTGATTCTGCGGCGGCTGTCCGGCCGCCTTCGCTGGCAAGCCAGCGCCTACAGTGGCGACAACTCAAAACCCTGTAGGAGCTGGCTTGCCAGCGAAGAGGCCGGCACAAACAGCAAATAAATCGCAGACAAATAAAAACGCCCCCGGTCTCTCGACCGGGGGCGTTTTTGTTCAGCTTCGGCTAAATCTTATGCCTTGGCTTTCTTGGCAGCGCGGGTACGCTCGCTTTCGTCCAGGATCTTCTTGCGAAGACGGATGGACTTAGGCGTCACTTCACACAGCTCGTCGTCCTGGATGAATTCCAGAGCCTGTTCCAGGGTGAAACGAACAGGTGGAACCAGAGCGATGGTTTCGTCTTTACCCGAAGCACGCATGTTGTCGAGCTTCTTGCCCTTGGTAGGGTTAACGCCCAGGTCGTTGTCACGGCTGTTCAGACCAACGATCTGACCGTTGTAGATTTCCTGACCGTGTTCAACGAACAGCTTGCCACGCGCCTGCAGGGTTTCCAGGGAGTAGGTCAGAGCCTTGCCGGTTTCAACCGAAACCAGAACGCCGTTCTGACGACCGGACATGTCGCCGGACTTCATCACGTCGTAACGGTCGAAGATCGAGGTCAGGATGCCAGCACCGTTGGTCAGGGTCAGGAACTGGTTACGGAAACCGATCAGACCGCGAGCAGGGATGTTGTATTCCAGACGTACACGGCCCTTGCCATCCGGCACCATGTTGGTCAGGTCGCCCTTACGCAGGCCCATCTCTTCCATCACCTTGCCCTGGGATTCTTCCGGCAGGTCGATGGTGACGTTTTCGAACGGTTCGTGCTTCACGCCGTCAACCAGACGGATGATCACTTCCGGACGGCCTACAGCCATTTCGAAGCCTTCGCGACGCATGGTTTCGATCAGTACCGAAAGGTGCAGTTCACCACGGCCGGAAACCTTGAACTTGTCAGCCGAGTCGCCTTCTTCAACGCGCAGTGCAACGTTGTACAGCAGCTCTTTGTCCAGACGTTCCTTGATGTTACGGGAAGTCACGAACTTGCCTTCTTTACCGCAGAATGGCGAGTCGTTTACCTGGAAGGTCATGGAAACGGTTGGCTCGTCAACGGTCAACGGCTTCATCGCTTCAACGGTGTCCGGGTGGCACAGGGTGTCGGAGATGAACAGCGAGTCCATACCGCTGATGCACACGATATCGCCTGCAGCAGCTTCTTCAACGTCTACACGGTGCAGACCGTGGTGACCCATCAGCTTCAGGATACGACCGTTACGCTTCTTGCCGTCGGCGCCGATAGCGACAACCGGGGAGTTCGGCTTGATGCGACCACGAGCGATACGGCCAACACCGATAACACCCAGGAAGCTGTTGTAGTCCAGTGCGGAGATCTGCATCTGGAACGGACCGTCACGGTCAACAGCCGGCGCCGGTACGTTGTCGACGATCGACTGGTACAGCGGGGTCATGTCTTCAGCCATTTCGTTGTGGTCCAGACCGGCAATACCGTTCAGGGCCGAGGCGTAGACGACTTTGAAGTCCAGCTGTTCTTCGGTGGCACCCAGGTTGTCGAACAGATCGAAGATCTGGTCCAGAACCCAGTCCGGACGCGCGCCTGGACGGTCAACCTTGTTGATGCACACGATCGGACGCAGGCCGGCTTCGAAAGCCTTCTTGGTCACGAAACGGGTTTGCGGCATAGGGCCGTCCTGGGCGTCAACCAGCAGCAGAACGGAGTCGACCATCGACATTACGCGTTCAACTTCGCCGCCGAAGTCGGCGTGGCCCGGGGTATCCACGATGTTGATGTGGTAGCCGTTCCAGTTGATGGCGGTGTTTTTCGCCAGGATGGTAATACCGCGCTCTTTTTCCTGGTCGTTGGAGTCCATCACGCGCTCGTCGTTGAGCTCGTTGCGCTCCAGGGTGCCGGATTGACGCAGGAGTTTGTCTACCAGGGTGGTTTTACCATGGTCAACGTGAGCAATGATGGCGATGTTGCGTAGATTTTCGATCACTTGTGTATCTCGATCAGAGGATTCGGTGCGCTGACAAGTCTTGGCAGCGATTTACAGTAGAGTCAGGCCTTGCCGTTACAGCTTGACGGCGGCGTCGGGGGGCCGGTGACGCAAGCCACAGGCAAACAGCCCCGGGCACTTAGCTCGGTCGATAAACGCGCACATTGGCATGCCCCTCACTGAGCAAATGGTGGGCATGCAGGCGACTCATCACGCCTTTGTCGCAATAAAGCAGGTACTGGCGAGTAGGGTCCAGTTCCTTGAAACGAGCGTTCAGTGCATAAAACGGCATCGTTTGTACCTCGATGCCAGCGAGGTCCAGCGGGTCGTCTTCAGCGGCATCCGGGTGACGGATATCGATGACGATCTGACCGGCCAGCGCTTCGCTGACTTCTTCAATTTGCAGATCCTGGCCCAATTCGTCGATTACACGATCGATCGGTACCAGTTTGGCGTTCTCGAGCGCACGCTCTAGGACTGCCATGTCGAATTCTTTCTCTTCGTGCTCCACGCGATGGCGCTTGGCAGCTGTCTTTGGGTTCACCGAGATGACCCCGCAGTACTCCGGCATGTGCCTGGCGAAGTCGGCGGTGCCGATTTCGTTGGCCAGGTCGATGATGTCCTGCTTGTGACTGGCGATCAGCGGACGCAAGACCAGCTTGTCGGTCACGCAGTCGATCACGGACAGGTTCGGCAGCGTCTGGCTCGACACCTGGGAGATCGCCTCACCGGTGACCAGCGCGTCGATGTGCAGTCGATCGGCAATTTGCGACGAAGCGCGCAACATCATACGCTTCAATACTACGCCCATATGACTGTTATCGACTTTGCCGAGAATTTCTCCCAGCACTTCCTCGAACGGCACACTGACAAATAACACGCGTTGCGAGCTGCCGTACTTCTTCCAGATGAAATGCGCGACTTCCATGACGCCCAATTCGTGGGCACGTCCGCCCAGGTTGAAGAAGCAAAAATGCGCCATCAGGCCGCGGCGCATGATCTGATAGGCCGCGACGGTGGAATCGAAGCCACCGGACATCAGAACCAGCGTCTGCTCCAGCGCACCCAGCGGATAACCGCCGATACCATTGTGCTGGCTGTGGATTACGAACAACCGTTGGTCGCGAACTTCGATGCGGACTTCGATTTCGGGCTTTTTCAGGTCAATTCCGGCGGCACCGCACTGACGGCGCAACTGGCTGCCGACATATTTCTCGATATCGATCGAGCTGAACGGGTGCTTGCCGGCACGCTTGCAACGTACCGAAAAAATCTTCCCGGCCAGTGCATCGCCGTAGTGCTGCTTGCACTTCTCGACGATGTCATCGAAGTCGCCCAACGGGTACTCGTCGATCTGCAGGAAATGCGCGATGCCCGGCATGCAGCTCAGGCGCTCGCCCATCTCCTTCAGGGCCTTGGGCTCGCTGACGCGGGTTTCCAGCTCGAGGTTGTCCCACACACCGTTCACCACCACAGCCGGGTCCAGGTCACGGAGCACGGCACGGATGTTCTTGGCCAATTGGCGGATGAAACGCATCCGGACCGGGCGGCTCTTGATGGTGATCTCGGGAAAGACTTTTACGATTAATTTCATGGAAACAGCGCGCGCAGGGCCTGCCGAAAAAGGGGGGCGCGGATTATAGCGGAAATTGCTCAAGGTTTAACCAGTTTATGTGCAGAAGGTTTTGCGTGCACTAAAACAGGTCATTTTCCGTTTTGGACGCTACATTAAGGGGCGCTATTTTCCGCTTTTATACGCTTTGCACCTCTATAAGCGTGAAATTGGGGCAAAAAACCCATGGTGGGGCACTGGCATGCAATTTGCTCCCTTGTGAGGCAGGTTGCCTTGGCAGAGTATTCGCGCCGGCATCACCAACTATTAAGGGCATCCACTACCAGCCCTAAGCCACCCGGAGGACACTATGTCGAAGTCGGTTCAACTCATTAAAGATCATGACGTCAAGTGGATTGATCTGCGCTTCACGGACACCAAAGGCACTCAGCACCACGTGACCATGCCGGCTCGCGATGCGCTGGATGACGACTTCTTCGAAGTCGGCAAGATGTTCGACGGTTCGTCCATCGCTGGCTGGAAAGGTATCGAAGCCTCCGACATGATCCTGATGCCGGACGACTCCACCGCTGTTCTGGACCCGTTCACCGAAGAGCCGACCCTGATCCTGGTCTGCGACATCATCGAGCCTTCGAGCATGCAAGGCTACGACCGCGACCCACGTGCGATCGCCAAGCGCGCTGAAGAGCACCTCAAAGCCACCGGTATCGGTGACACCGTATTCGCCGGTCCAGAGCCAGAATTCTTCATCTTCGACCAGGTGAAGTTCAAGTCCGACATTTCCGGCTCCATGTTCAAGATCTACTCCGAACAAGGTTCCTGGATGTCCGACCAGGACATCGAAGGCGGCAACAAGGGCCACCGTCCAGGCGTCAAAGGCGGCTACTTCCCTGTTCCACCGTTCGACCACGACCACGAAATCCGTACCTCCATGTGCAACGCACTGGAAGAAATGGGCCTGACCGTCGAAGTTCACCACCACGAAGTGGCAACTGCCGGCCAGAACGAAATCGGCGTCAAGTTCAACACCCTGGTGAAGAAAGCCGACGAAACCCAAACCCTGAAATACGTTGTACACAACGTTGCCGACGCCTACGGCCGCACCGCTACCTTCATGCCTAAGCCGCTGTACGGCGACAACGGTTCGGGTATGCACGTGCACATGTCCATCTGGAAAGAAGGCAAGAACACCTTCGCTGGCGAAGGTTATGCCGGCCTGTCCGATACCGCCCTGTACTTCATCGGCGGCATCATCAAGCACGGTAAGGCCCTGAACGGCTTCACCAACCCGGCTACCAACTCCTACAAGCGTCTGGTTCCAGGCTTTGAAGCACCGGTAATGCTGGCCTACTCGGCTCGCAACCGTTCGGCTTCGATCCGTATTCCTTACGTGTCGAGCCCGAAAGCTCGCCGTATCGAAGCACGTTTCCCGGATCCGGCTGCCAACCCGTACCTGTGCTTCGCCGCACTGCTGATGGCTGGCCTGGACGGCATCCAGAACAAGATCCACCCTGGCGACGCAGCTGACAAAAACCTGTACGACCTGCCGCCTGAAGAGGCGAAAGAGATCCCACAAGTTTGCGGCAGCCTGAAAGAAGCCCTGGAAGAGCTGGACAAAGGTCGTGCGTTCCTGACCAAAGGCGGCGTTTTCAGCGACGACTTCATCGACGCTTACATCGCCCTGAAAAGCGAAGAAGAAATCAAGGTACGTACCTTCGTACACCCACTGGAATACGAGCTGTACTACAGCTGCTGATCCGGTAGCGCCTGCGCAAGCGGCGTGACAAGAGAGGCCTCCTTCGGGAGGCCTTTTTCATGCCCGAATGTTAACGGACTGGGCCAGCCACCTTTCCTGCCCTATGCTGCACCCCATCGCTTTCGTTTCCGGTCGATTTCATGGGTCGTGGTCTTCTCTTCATCCTGCTGCTGATCGCCCTGCCCGCCACAGCGCAGATCTACAAGTACACCGATGCCCAAGGCAACACGGCGTATAGCAATCAACCCCCTGATGGCGTCACCGCGCAGCCCGTCGAACTGCCACCGCTCAACCGCACCCAACCCCCGCCCACGCAAGCACCTCCCACACCCACCCCTGAACAAGGCCAGCCCCCTGTCGCCTACAACGTACTGGAACTCACCGGCCTGCCCACCAGCGAAGCCCTGCGCGCCAACAACGGCACCTTCACCGTCAGCGTGCTGATCGAACCGCGCCTGCAAGGCCCGCATCTGCTGCGACTGCTGCTGGACGGCCAGCCTTATGGCCAACCCGGCAACGTGCCGATCCTGCAATTGGTGAATATCGACCGCGGCATGCACCACCTCGCCGTGCAGGTCGTCAACGGCGACACCGTCGTGCAACAAAGTCCTACCGTCACCTTCACGTTGCAGCGGGTGCACAAGCGCTGAGGGACTACTTACCCCGTTCAGCTTTGCGCACTATATTGGTGCGATTGGTTGCACCATGCGCACATTGCAGCCCATTTTGGTTCGAAACTACCCGCAAAAGCTGGCAGAACGCCACGCAATCGAGCGTCAAACGCCTGTTTCAGGGGTTAAGCGCTTCTTTTCGGAGCCTTGGTTTGTTTTTTGCATTTTCCTCGCATCAGCGCTTTATCCATGCGCGCGCCCTGCTCCAAAAGAGGTCCTGAATGACCATCAGTGACGCACTGCATCGTTTGCTTCTCGACAACCTGACCACCGCCACCATCCTGCTCAATGCCGACTTGCGCCTTGAGTACATGAACCCCGCGGCGGAAATGCTCCTGGCCATCAGCGGCCAGCGCAGCCATGGGCAATTCATCAGCGAGTTGTTCACCGAATCCACCGAGGCGCTCAACTCATTGCGCCAGGCGGTGCAGCAGGCACATCCGTTCACCAAGCGCGAAGCCATGCTCACCGCCCTCACCGGCCAGACCCTGACGGTTGATTACGCGGTAACGCCGATCCTGAGCAATGGCGACACCCTGCTCCTGCTCGAAGTGCACCCCCGGGACCGACTGCTGCGCATCACCAAGGAAGAGGCCCAGTTGTCGAAGCAGGAAACCAGCAAGATGCTGGTGCGCGGCCTGGCCCATGAAATCAAGAATCCCTTGGGCGGTATCCGCGGCGCAGCGCAGTTGCTGGCCCGTGAGCTGCCGGAAGAAAGCCTGCGCGACTACACCAACGTCATCATTGAAGAGGCCGACCGCCTGCGTAACCTGGTCGACCGCATGCTCGGCTCGAACAAGCTGCCCTCGCTGGCCATGTGCAACATCCACGAAGTGCTGGAGCGTGTCTGCCACTTGGTCGAGGCCGAAAGCCAGGGCTGCATCACATTGGTGCGTGACTACGACCCGAGCATTCCGGACGTCCTGATCGATCGCGAACAAATGATCCAGGCCGTGTTGAATATCGTGCGCAACGCGATGCAGGCCATCAGCAGCCAGAACGAGCTGCGCCTGGGCCGCATCAGTCTGCGCACCCGCGCCATGCGCCAGTTCACCATTGGCCACGTGCGCCATCGCCTGGTGACCAAGATCGAAATCATCGACAACGGCCCGGGCATTCCTGCGGATCTTCAGGAAACCATCTTCTTCCCCATGGTCAGCGGACGTCCGGATGGTACCGGGCTGGGCCTGGCCATTACCCAGAACATCATCAGCCAGCACCAGGGCTTGATCGAATGTGACAGCCACCCCGGCCACACCACGTTCTCGATCTTTCTGCCACTGGAACAAGGAGCCACATCGACATGAGCCGTAGTGAAACCGTGTGGATCGTCGATGACGACCGTTCTATCCGTTGGGTCCTGGAAAAAGCCTTGCAGCAGGAAGGCATGACCACGCAAAGCTTCGACAGCGCCGATGGCGTGATGAGCCGCCTGGCGCGCCAGCAGCCGGACGTGATCATCTCCGACATCCGCATGCCCGGTGCCAGCGGCCTGGACCTCCTGGCGCGGATTCGCGAGCAACATCCACGGCTGCCAGTGATCATCATGACCGCGCACTCCGATCTGGACAGCGCTGTCGCGTCCTATCAGGGCGGCGCCTTCGAATACCTGCCCAAGCCGTTCGATGTCGACGAGGCGGTGTCCCTGGTCAAGCGCGCCAACCAGCACGCACAGGAACAGCAAGGCCTGGAAGTCCCGGTCGCACTGACCCGCACCCCGGAAATCATCGGCGAAGCGCCGGCGATGCAGGAAGTGTTTCGCGCCATCGGGCGCTTGAGCCACTCCAACATCACCGTGCTGATCAACGGCGAATCCGGCACCGGTAAAGAACTGGTGGCCCACGCCCTGCACCGCCACAGCCCGCGGGCCGCTTCGCCGTTCATCGCACTGAACATGGCAGCGATTCCCAAGGACCTGATGGAATCCGAACTGTTCGGCCACGAAAAAGGCGCCTTCACCGGTGCCGCCAACCTGCGTCGCGGGCGTTTCGAGCAGGCAGACCGCGGCACGCTGTTCCTTGATGAAATCGGCGACATGCCGGCCGACACCCAGACCCGTTTGCTGCGAGTCCTGGCCGACGGCGAGTTCTACCGGGTCGGTGGTCACGTCCCGGTCAAAGTCGATGTGCGGATCATCGCCGCCACGCACCAGAACCTGGAAACCCTGGTGCATGCCGGGAAATTCCGTGAAGACTTGTTCCATCGCCTCAACGTCATTCGCATCCACATACCGCGCCTGTCGGACCGTCGCGAAGATATCCCGACCCTGGCCAAGCACTTCCTCAGCCGTGCCGCGCAGGAGCTGGCCGTCGAGCCCAAGCTGCTGAAAACCGAAACCGAGGAATACCTGAAAAACCTGCCATGGCCGGGCAACGTGCGCCAGCTGGAGAACACCTGCCGCTGGATCACCGTGATGGCTTCGGGTCGCGAAGTGCATATCAGTGACCTGCCACCGGAGCTGCTGAGCCTGCCGCAGGATTCGGCGCCGGTGACCAACTGGGAACAGGCGCTGCGCCAATGGGCCGACCAGGCGCTGGCTCGCGGTCAATCCAGCCTGCTGGACAGTGCGGTGCCGACCTTCGAGCGGATCATGATCGAAACCGCTCTCAAGCACACCGCCGGCCGCCGCCGCGATGCCGCCGTCTTGCTCGGCTGGGGGCGTAATACCCTGACTCGCAAGATCAAGGAATTGGGAATGAAGGTTGATGGTGGGGATGATGATGAGGGGGATGAGGGTTAAGCGGGACATCACTCTTCTGATTTAGATGATTCACACCGAAAAATGTGGGAGCGGGCTTGCTCGCGAAGAGGCCATCACATTCAACCTCCATGTTGAATGGGACACCGCTTTCGCGAGCAAGCCCGCTCCCATATTCAGGGCCGAGTGCACCGCACCAATGCACCGTGACCCGCAATCGCGCACCGCGACTGATCGCAAATTCCGCGTACGTTCGCAATCGAACCCCTATCGAAAAAACACGAAAGCCCCGGATTCCGGGGCTTTCAACGTCTGCAGACGACTTTCTGTTTCAACTTGTTAAAACCTGGCACGCCCCCTGCAATAGTCTCATCAGTGATTCAGATCACTACCCAGTTTCGGGGACCTTGGTACAGGCAGGCCGGGGATTCCCCTCTTTACACCGGGCTCACACCGCATAGCGACGAGCCCCCCAGTTTTGGGGTCCTTGGTACAGGCAGGCCGGGGATTCCCTCTTTACACCGGGTTCAGGCGCGATGCGTGAACCCTCCCGTTTTGGGGACCTTGGTACAGGCAGGCCGGGGATTCCCCTCTTTTATTGCTCCCGGAGATGGATCTCCAGCCGCCAGCGGTCATCGACCTCGCTGCCGGTCCACTCCCCCTGCAGGGGCCGGGCTGCCACCAGCGTCAGCAACAACCCCCCATCACTCAAACGCACGCGCCAGTTCACGTCCTTGTCGTGGAGCTTTAGCTGGCCCTTCCGTGCCGCGCCTTGAGCCTCGAACAGCAACGCTACGCTACCCTCGACGATCTCGCCGTGGGTCTTGGGTTCGTTGTTGAACCACACCACCAGTCCGTCGCCGGTCACCTCGACCTGCTGCAATTGACTGGGCTCGGGGGTGGTCAGGCGACCGATCATCAGCCCCACCATGACTCCGACAATCGCCAGTGAAGCCATCACACGTGGGAATAGTTTCGAACGAGGGTCGGCTTGCGGCGTAGAATGCCGCTCATCTTTACCTTCGGAGCCGTGCATGTTTCACGTCATCCTTTTCCAACCAGAAATTCCACCGAACACCGGCAACGTTATCAGGCTGTGCGCCAACAGTGGCTGCCACCTGCATTTGATCGAACCGCTGGGCTTCGAGATGGACGACAAGCGCCTGCGCCGGGCTGGCCTCGATTACCACGAGTATGCCACCCTGCAACGCCACGCGGACCTGGCCAGCTGCCTGGAAAGCCTCGGTCATCCACGGGTGTTCGCCTTCACCACCAAGGGTTCGCGACCATTTCACGACGCCAGTTTTGTCCCGGGCGATGCCTTCCTGTTCGGCCCGGAAAGCCGTGGCCTGCCCGCCGAGGTGCTCGACGCCCTGCCCGCCGAACAGCGCCTGCGCCTGCCGATGCGGGAAGGCTGCCGCAGCCTGAACCTGTCGAACACCGTCGCGGTGGCCGTTTACGAAGCCTGGCGCCAAAACGACTTCAAATAACACCCCGAAACAAATGTGGGAGCGAGCCTGCTCGCGAAAGCGGTGTGTCAGACAACATTGAAGTTACCTGACACTCCCTCTTCGCGAGCAGGCTCGCTCCCACAGGGGTGTTTCAAAACCGTTTATTGAACGGTTGGCGTCTCGCCCGCCGCCTGCATGCGTTGCAGCTCTTGCGCGTACAGGGCGTCGAAGTTCACCGGAGCCAGCATCAGGGCCGGGAACGAACCGCGGGTCACCAGGCTGTCCAGCGCTTCGCGAGCGTACGGGAACAGGATGTTCGGGCAGAATGCACCCAGGGTGTGGCTCATCGATGCATCGTCCAGGTTCTTGATCAGGAAGATACCGGCCTGTTGCACTTCAGCAATGAATGCCACTTCTTCACCGTTCTTCACGGTGACCGACAGGGTCAGCACGACTTCGTGGAAGTCGCCTTCCAGAGCCTTTTGACGGGTATTGAGATCCAGACCGACACTCGGCTCCCACTGCTGGCGGAAAATCGCCGGGCTTTTCGGGGCTTCAAAGGACAAGTCACGTACGTAGATGCGCTGCAAGGAGAATTGCGGTGCGGTTTCTTCTTCGCTGGCTGCAGTGTTCTGTTGGTCAGTCATCTCAGATCCTTTCTGATCTTGGGCTTTTATAGGGTATGGAATTCAGGCCTTGAGCAGCGCGTCGAGCTTGCCGGCGCGCTCCAGGGCAAACAAATCATCACAACCGCCAACGTGGGTGCTGCCGATCCAGATCTGTGGCACGGACGTACGTCCGGCTTTCTGAGCCATTGCGGCGCGCACCTGCGGCTTGCCATCGACCTTGATCTCTTCGAAGGCCACGCCTTTGTTCTCGAGCAGGTACTTGGCTCGCGAGCAATAAGGGCAGTAATCGCTGGAATAGACGACGACGTTGCTCATATCACTTCACCAGCGGCAGATTGTCGGCTTTCCAGCTGGAAACACCGCCGGACAGCTTGGCGGCGGTGAAGCCTGCCTTCACCAGCTCGCGGGCGTGGGTACCGGCCGTCTGGCCCATGGCGTCGACCAGGATGATGGTCTTGGCCTTGTGTTTTTCCAGCTCGCCAACGCGCGCGGTCAACTTGTCGTGAGGAATGTTCAACGCGCCTACAATGTGACCGGCGGCGAAGTCCTTGGTGGGACGAATGTCGATCACCACGCCAGCGTCCTTGTTGACCAGGCCGGTCAGTTCGCCAGTGCTCAGGCTGCGGCCGCCGCCCTGCATCTGATAGGCAATCAGCAACGCCAGCAGTACGACGAAGATACCGACGAGGATGTAGTGGTTAGTGGCAAATTCAATCAGGTGAGCAACCATCGAAGGAGGTTCCAGGGCGTTAAAATGTCGGCCAGTATACACAGCCCCTATGGTGGGCCAAACCCCGTCCGGCGGTGACGTGGCCGGAACTTCGCTTTAAACTGCCACTCCCTTTTCCATCGCCCTCTTTTAACTCAGCCACGAGCGGACTCCATGACTACCACGCCTAAACCTTTGGTCCTGATTATTCTCGACGGCTTCGGTCACAGTGAGAGCCCCGAATCCAACGCCATCTTTGCGGCGAAGAAGCCCGTACTGGACCGTTTGTGGGCCACCGTGCCCAACGGCCTGATTTCGGGCAGCGGCATGGACGTCGGCCTGCCGGATGGCCAGATGGGTAACTCCGAAGTCGGCCACATGAACCTGGGCGCCGGTCGCGTGGTTTATCAGGACTTCACCCGCGTGACCAAATCGATCCGCGACGGCGAGTTCTTCGAGAACCCGACCATTTGCGCCGCCGTGGACAAAGCCGTCGCCGCCGGCAAAGCCGTGCACTTCATGGGCCTGCTGTCCGATGGCGGCGTGCACAGCCACCAGGATCACCTGGTCGCCATGGCCGAGCTGGCTGCCAAGCGCGGCGCTGAAAAAATCTACCTGCACGCCTTCCTCGATGGCCGCGATACCCCGCCGAAAAGCGCGCAATCATCGATCGAGCTGTTGGATGCCACCTTCCAGGCCTTGGGCAAAGGCCGGATCGCCAGCCTCATCGGGCGTTATTTCGCCATGGACCGCGACAACCGCTGGGACCGCGTGTCCCAGGCTTACAACCTGATTGTCGATGGCCAGGGCGAATTCAACGCCGCCACCGCCCAGGAAGGCCTGCAAGCCGCGTACGAGCGTGGTGAGAGCGATGAGTTCGTCAAGGCCACCTCCATCGGCGAGCCGGTGAAAGTCGAAGACGGCGATGCCGTGGTGTTCATGAACTTCCGCGCCGACCGCGCCCGCGAATTGACCCGCGTGTTCGTCGAAGACGACTTCAGTGAATTCCAACGTGCCCGCCAGCCAAAACTGGCCGGTTTCGTCATGCTGACCCAATACGCCGCCAGCATTCCTGCACCTTCGGCCTTCGCCGCCGGCAGCCTGGAAAACGTCCTGGGTGACTACCTGGCGAAAAACGGCAAGACCCAGCTGCGCATCGCCGAAACCGAAAAATACGCCCACGTGACCTTCTTCTTCTCCGGCGGTCGCGAAGAACCGTTCCCGGGTGAAGAGCGCATCCTGATCCCGTCGCCAAAAGTCGCCACCTATGACTTGCAGCCGGAAATGAGCGCACCGGAAGTCACCGATCGCATCGTCGACGCCATCGAAAACCAGCGCTACGACGTGATCGTGGTCAACTACGCCAACGGCGACATGGTCGGCCACAGCGGCGTGTTTGCAGCGGCAGTCAAGGCCGTCGAATGCCTGGACCAGTGCGTCGGCCGCATCGTCGACGCCCTGGAAAAGGTCGGTGGCGAAGCCCTGATCACCGCCGACCATGGCAACGTCGAGCAAATGTCCGACGAGACCACCGGCCAGGCGCACACCGCGCACACCACCGAGCCGGTGCCGTTCATCTATGTCGGCAAGCGCGACCTCAAGGTCCGCGAAGGCGGCGTGCTGGCGGATGTGGCACCGACCATGCTGAAACTGCTGGACCTGGAGCAACCGGCGGAAATGACCGGCACTTCGATTCTGGTCTGACGCGAGCCCTGAAACGCCAGATAACCCCTGTGGGAGCGAGCCCGCTCGCGATAGCAATCTGACAACCAACATCTATGTTGAATGATCGGACGCCATCGCGAGCAGGCTCGCTCCCACATTGGTTTTGGGGTCTTTTTGGATACAACTCTGCTCCAGTCATCACACAGTCAGAAATGGGCATTTTTTTTGCCGGCCATGGCGGGCATACTAGGACGTCCCTTTCCCTGGTGTCGCCCGCCTCTATGCTTCGCACCCTGATAGCCCTTGCCCTGACTTGCCTGCTCCAACCGGCCTTCGCCGATGAGCGCGCGCAAACCCAGCAACAGTTGGACGCTACGCGTCAGGACATTGCCGAGCTGAAAAAACTGCTGGGCAAGTTGCAGGAAGAAAAGTCCGGCGTGCAGAAAGACCTCAAGGGCACCGAGACCGAGATGGGCAAGCTCGAGAAGCAGGTCGATGCCCTGCAGAAAGAGCTGAAGAAAAGCGAAACCGAGTTGCAGCGACTCGATGCGGAGAAAAAAAAACTCCAGAGCGCGCGCACTGAACAGCAGCGACTGATCGCCATCCAGGCTCGCGCGGCTTATCAGAACGGCCGCCAGGAGTACTTGAAACTGCTGCTTAACCAGCAGAACCCCGAGAAATTCGCCCGCACGCTCACCTATTACGACTACCTGAGCCAGGCCCGCCTGGAACAGCTGAAGAATTTCAATGAGACCCTGCGCCAGCTGGCCAATGTCGAAAAAGACATCGGCCTGCAGCAAGCGCAATTGCTGGTCCAGCAAAGCAGCCTCGAAAGCCAGCGTGGCGAACTCGAGAAGGTTCGCCAGGAGCGCCAGCAAGTCCTGGCCAAGCTCAATGACGACGTGAAGGCTCGCGACCAGAAACTGGCAGCCCGTGAGCAGGATCAGGCAGACCTGTCTAAAGTCCTTAAAACCATTGAAGAAACCCTGGCACGCCAGGCTCGTGAGGCAGAAGAGGCGCGACAAAAAGCGCTGATTGCCCAGCAGGAAGCCGAAAAAAAGCGTTTACGTGAGGCCCAGGCGCAGGCAGATGCCAGCGATGATGCCCCACGCAAACCCGTTAAATCGTCCCCCGGCGCACTGGTTTCAAGCTCAGGCGAAACTTTTGGCGGTCCATTTGCGTCTACCCGCGGCAAACTTCCGTGGCCGGTCGATGGTCGACTGTTGGCACGCTTCGGTGAAAGCCGTGGCGACGATGCCCGGACCAAATGGGACGGCGTGATGATCAGCGCCTCTGCAGGCAGTACGGTACATGCTGTGCACGGCGGTCGCGTGGTGTTCGCCGACTGGCTGCGCGGCGCCGGGTTGCTGGTGATTCTCGATCACGGCAACGGTTTTTTGAGTCTGTATGGTCACAACCAGACGCTGCTCAAGTCTGCGGGTGACGTGGTAAAGGCCGGTGAGTCCATCTCCACTGTCGGTAACAGTGGCGGGCAGGACTCGCCAGCGCTGTATTTTGCGATTCGTCAGCAGGGTCACCCGAGTGATCCGGCGCAATGGTGCCGCGCGCAAGGATAGGCGCTGAGTCACCTACATTAGGAGTTCGTTCGACATGCTGCATTTGTCCCGCCTTACCTCGCTGGCCCTGGCGATCGCCCTGGTGATCGGCGCGCCTCTGGCGTTTGCCGCTCAACCGGCCCCGGCAATCGCGCCTGCGGGCACTGCCGCGACCACCAAGGCGCCATTGCCGCTGGAGGAGTTGCGCACCTTTGCCGAGGTCATGGATCGGATCAAGGCCGCGTATGTCGAACCGGTAGACGACAAGACCCTGCTGGAAAACGCGATCAAGGGCATGCTCAGCAACCTTGACCCGCACTCTGCCTACCTGGGACCTGAAGACTTCGCTGAACTGCAGGAAAGCACCAGCGGCGAATTCGGCGGCCTGGGCATCGAAGTCGGTGCCGAAGATGGCTTCATCAAAGTGGTGTCGCCGATCGATGACACGCCTGCCTCCAAGGCTGGCATCCAGGCGGGTGACTTCATCGTCAAGATCAACGGCCAGCCCACCCGCGGCCAGAGCATGACCGAAGCCGTGGACAAGATGCGCGGCAAGATCGGCCAGAAAATCACCCTGACCCTGGTACGCGACGGCGGTACGCCGTTCGATGTGACCCTGGCCCGCGCCATCATTCAGGTGAAGAGCGTGAAGAGCCAGTTGCTTGAGTCGGGCTATGGCTACATACGCATCACCCAATTCCAGGTCAAGACCGGCGAAGAGGTGTCCAAGGCCCTGGCCAAGCTGCGCAAAGACAACGGCAAGAAGCTCAACGGCATCATCCTCGACCTGCGCAACAACCCAGGTGGCGTGCTGCAAGCGGCGGTGGAAGTGGTCGACCACTTCATCACCAAGGGCCTGATCGTCTACACCAAGGGCCGCATCGCCAACTCCGAACTGCGCTTCTCCGCCACCGGCAAGGACGAAAGCGAAGCCGTACCATTGGTCGCGCTGATCAACGGCGGCAGCGCCTCGGCCTCGGAAATCGTAGCGGGCGCCCTGCAGGATCAGAAACGCGCGGTGATCATGGGGACGCCGAGTTTCGGCAAAGGCTCGGTGCAAACCGTGCTGCCACTGAACAACGATCGCGCCCTGAAGATCACCACAGCGCTGTACTACACGCCCAACGGCCGCTCGATCCAGGCCCAGGGCATCATCCCGGACATCGAAGTGCGCAAAGCCAAGATCACCAACGAGCAAGACGGCGACTACTTCAAGGAAGCCGATCTGCAGGGTCATCTGGGCAACGGCAACGGCGGCGCCGACAAGCCGAGCAGTTCCGGTGGCAAGTCCAAGCCAATGCCGCAGGACGATGATTACCAACTGGCCCAGGCCCTGAGCCTGCTCAAAGGCCTGAGCATCACGTCCGGCCGCTGAGATGCTTTTGCGGTTAGCCTTGGGGCTGTTGTGTTGTCTGGCGGGTATTGCTCATGCAGCGCCCACCCCTCAAAAGGCCTACATCAGTCTGATCATCGATGACCTGGGGCAGAACCTGCCCCGGGATCGCCAAGTGCTGGCCCTGCCGGGGCCAGTGACGGCGGCGATCATGCCCGACACGCCCCACGCCACCGAATTCGCCCGCGAAGCCCATCGCGCCGGCAAGATCGTCATCCTGCACATGCCCATGGACCCGGCTACCGGACCGTTCGCCTGGCGCCCCGACCTGCCCATCGATGAGCTGGAAAGGCGCCTCGACGCAGCGTTCAAAAAGGTGCCGTATACCAGCGGAATCAATAACCATATGGGCAGTCGCATGACCGCCCAGCCGGCGGCCATGACGTGGTTGATGGCGCACTTGCAGTACCGACACAAATTCTTCCTGGACAGCCGCACCAGCGCTCAAACCGTTGCCGCCGCCGAGGCGCAGAAGATTGGCTTGGCGAGCGTTTCGCGGGATGTGTTTCTGGATGATGAGCGCACTGAAGCGGCGATCTTCGCCCAGCTGCAGACGGCCATCAGCCTTGCGCGCAAGCAGGGCTCGGCGGTGATGATCGGACATCCTTATCCGCAAACACTGGCGGTGCTGGAGAGAGAATTGCCCAAGCTCAAGACGCTGGGTATCGAGTGGATTGATCTCAAGCAAATGATCAGCGTGCGCAGCAATCGCGCCATGGTCGCTCATGGCAAAGACGGCGTTTATCGGTAATACCCTGTCTCGACCTATACATAATTACCGCCAGAAGCGTCGCCACATTTCGGATAGTGAAACCTGCAACAGGTCGTGACTCCACAGAGTCGCCTTTTCAACTATCAGGAATGACTATGAACCCCGAAGACAACGCTCCATTGGCCGTGAGGCGAACGGAATCGATAAAATGCGACAACCTGCTGATCAACTATACAACGGAGTTCCGCCGTATCTGGGACAGCAGCGGCTCCAGGTCCAACCCCGCAGCCTTTTGGCGCCCTACACCCAACCCTGAGTTGTTGCCGGGCTATTTTCCCCTCGGCGATGTGGCCGCCACCGGACACCAGGACATCAACGAGAAAAGAGTGGTGATGGTGGTCTGCGAGGGTGATCAGCAGAGTGGCGATAGCAGCAAGGGACTGGCACTCAAGCCTCCCATCGACTTTGAACAAGTCTGGAGAGATACAGGTTCAGGCGCCAAGGCGGACTGTTCGATATGGCGACCGATTCCTCCCGATGGATATGTTGCATTGGGTCAGGTTAGCTCGAATGGACGAGACAGACCTTCGCTTAACAGCGTTCGTTGCGTCCGGGCAGATCTTGTCGTCCCATCATTCATCAGTGACTTGATCTGGAACGATAAGGGCAGCGGCGCCAAACAGAGCTTCAGTGCCTGGGGCATCTACCCTCCAAACGCACAGGCCGGCGAGATCTACTTCGCGCCAGGTACTTTCGTCGGTGTCGGCACTTATAACAAACCCGCCACACACATCACTGCTTATTCATTGCGAATGCAGATCCCTCTGCAAGAAAGTCCCCCACCGGTGGCTCCGGTACTCTTGGGGAACGAACAACCCTTAACTGCCGAACCGGCCAAAATCACCTACATTGCCAAACTGCCCTGGTTTACCGTCAGAGATCCCCAACTAAGACCTCTGGAGCAATTACACACATCACCGTTTTACCGCCTGGAAAGAACGGACCAATATGTACTCATCGGATACGCCAACAACCAATACGCGGTGAGCCAGACCTTCAAGTGGTCAACAAACCGGCCACAGAGCACTGAGAGTCTGGAAGGGTTCTCCCGCGCCACCTCGATCGTGGTCGACGGCCAGTGGCCAGCGCGACAACCATCCTTATTCTCGGCGCGGCTGAACACGCGTTTTGCTCACACCGAACCCTCCGACAGTTGGAATGGGCCAGCAGCAGCAGAGGTGGTCACCATTGTTGCGAAAAACAAAACTGTTGCCGCTTACGAGTTGCAGAGTACCTACAGACTACTTCGCGCAAACAACACTCAAGTGCCCGCCGAAGTCAGTTACATCGATGGCAACAGCCTGTACCTGGCGGAATATCCGCCCGCACCAGACATTGCAGCAGATAACTTGCCCGCCGCTATAGATACCGACTCATGATCTCGTCGACCACACCGTCCTTGCGCATCTGATCCAGCGCAGCCTGTAATTTGGCGACGGTTGTCTCTGGCACGTTCTTGTTCAGCGCCAGGTACAGTTCGGCGCTGTTGAAACGCAACACGGTCTTTAACCCGTTGACCCCGTCCTGGCGCGCCAGATAGCGCCCGGCCGGGTCACCGGTAGCCCACAGGTCAATCTGGCCATTGATCAGCTTCTTCGCATTATCCTGGTCGCGCAGCACCACGATGGGCTTGAGGCCCTGCTTGGCGAGTGTTTGCGCAATCGCATCGCCCTTGTACGCGCCGATCCTGTACTTTCGCGCGTCTTCCAGGGTTTCGAGGGTGATTTTGCTGTCGGCCTTGGCCAGCATGATCCAGTCGTCCGGACCAATTGGCCCGACCCATTTGAAAAGCTGCTCACGGTCTGGCAGACGCGCCATCACGAATGCACCGTAACCGGGATTTTCCAGTGCCAGCTTGTAGACCCGTTCCCACGGAAAACGCAGGGTCAGGCTATAGGAGACGTCGGCACGCTTGAACATTTCGCGGACGATGTCCACAGCAATGCCATTGATGTTCTCATCTTGAGCGAAGTTCTTGCCATTCTTGGCCATGTTGTAGGGCGGGAAGTTTTCCGTCAGCAGCACCAGGTCCGTGGTGGAGCTGCCTGCAGCGCGTGCACTACTGATGAGCAACAAGGAAGCGCTGGCGAGGACAAGAAGAATGCTTTTAAACATGTCTGGCTACCGAAATCCATGGCGTACTCAAGAGTGCCCTGAGCCCGCCATGATGTCCACTGGCCTGTACCGGTTTGTTTAACGCATCACGATTCCGCGGTGGGCCATGTACGCCTTGGCTTCCTGCACGGTGTATTCGCCGAAGTGGAAAATACTCGCCGCCAAGACCGCACTGGCGTGACCTTCGATGATGCCATCGGCCAGGTGCTGCAGGTTGCCGACACCACCGGAGGCAATCACCGGAATACCCAGCGCGTCGCTGATGGCGCGGGTAACGCCCAGATCGAAACCATTTTTCATGCCGTCCTGGTCCATGCTGGTCAGCAGGATCTCACCGGCACCCAGGCCTTCCATCTTCTTCGCCCATTCAACGGCGTCGAGACCGGTTGGCTTGCGGCCACCGTGGGTGAAAATCTCCCAGCGCGGGGTTTCGCCCGGCCCCGAGACCTTCTTCGCATCGATAGCGACCACGATGCATTGCGAACCGAAATGCTGCGCCGCTTCGCCGACGAATTCCGGGTTGAACACGGCCGCGGTATTGATCGAGACCTTGTCCGCACCGGCATTGAGCAGGTTGCGGATGTCCTGCACGGTACGCACGCCACCGCCCACGGTCAGCGGGATAAACACCTGGCTGGCCATGCGCTCGACGGTATGCAGGGTGGTATCGCGACCGTCGACGCTGGCGGTGATGTCGAGAAAGGTAATCTCGTCGGCACCTTGCTCGTCGTAGCGACGGGCGATTTCAACAGGGTCGCCCGCATCGCGGATGTTCTCGAACTTCACACCTTTGACGACCCGGCCGTTGTCCACGTCCAGGCAAGGGATGATGCGTTTGGCCAGCGCCATGGTCAGTCCTCAGCCTTTGTACGAATCGCAGAAAGCTTGCGCTTCAGCGACGTCGAGGGTGCCTTCGTAGATCGCACGGCCGGTAATGGCGCCGATGATGCCTGGCGCCTTGGCGTCGAGCAGCGTCTTGATATCACCCAGGTTGTGGATGCCGCCGGAAGCGATCACCGGGATCTTCGTGGCAGCAGCCAGCGCAGCGGTGAAAGGTACGTTGCAACCTTGCATCATGCCGTCTTTGGCGATGTCGGTATAAACGATCGCGGACACGCCATCGGCTTCGAACTGCTTGGCCAGGTCGATCACTTGAATGGTGCTGATTTCAGCCCAGCCGTCGGTGGCGACAAAGCCGTCCTTGGCGTCGAGACCCACGATCACCTTGCCTGGAAACGCGCGGCAGGCTTCAGCAACGAAGGCCGGATCTTTCACAGCCTTGGTGCCGATGATGACGTAGCTCACACCCGCCTTGACGTAGTGCTCGATGGTTTCCAGGGAGCGGATACCGCCGCCGATCTGGATCGGCAGGTTCGGGTAGCGCTTGGCAATCGCGGTGACCACTTCGCCGTTGACCGGCTGGCCTTCGAACGCGCCGTTCAGGTCGACCAGATGCAGACGACGGCAACCGCCCTCCACCCACTTGGCAGCCATGCTCACCGGATCATCGGAAAACACCGTGGAATCTTCCATGCGGCCCTGGCGCAGACGAACACAGGCACCGTTTTTAAGATCGATAGCGGGAATAATCAGCATCTGGCAAACCTTCAAATTCGAATGTTAGCTTGGCTCGGAAATCAGTTTTTCTCGAGCGCCCACAGGTCGCTTTCGATGCTTTCGAACCTCTCCTTGAGGTGCGCCTGCACATCGAAAATCGCCCTGTTGTAATAGTGCGGAGCAATTTCACGGGTAAACAGCTCAAGAATTTCAGCCGCCTCGAACGAACCCAGGTCCAGTTCGAAGCGATCTTCCATGAAACGCTTGATCTTGCTGTTGGCCTCGTTCTCCTGCTCGGGAGTGAGGGTCAGGATCGGCGGCTTCTTCTTGACGGCCATTTACCAGCGACCGTCCCACGCGGCGAAGTTCTGCAGCAACTGCAGGCCATGGGTATGGCTTTTCTCCGGGTGGAACTGCACGGCGAAACGCGAGCCTTCGGCCAGCGCTGCGGCAAAATCGACACCGTAGTGACCGCCACCGACCACCTGCCGGGCATTGCCGGCGGCGATGTAGTAGCTGTGCACGAAGTAGAAACGCGCCAGGTCCGGAATGTCATGCCACAGCGGATGACTGACCTTCTGCTTCACTTCGTTCCAGCCCATGTGCGGGACTTTCAGATGCTCGCCATCCTCGACGAGATCCTTGCCGAAGAACTTCACCTGGCCCGGGAACAGGCCGATGCAGTCGACGCCGTCGTTCTCTTCACTGCGCTCGAGCAGGGCTTGCATGCCGACGCAGATGCCGAGGAACGGACGGTCCTGGCTGACTTCACGCACCAGCGAATCGAACCCCAGGCGACGGATCTCCGCCATGCAATCGCGGATCGCGCCAACACCGGGGAAAACCACCCGGTCGGCTTCGCGAATCACGTTGGCATCGCTGGTGATCAGGACCTTGCCGGCACCGACGTGCTCGAGGGCCTTGGCCACCGAGTGCAGGTTGCCCATGCCGTAATCGATAACCGCGACTGTCTGCATTACAGGACGCCCTTGGTCGAAGGCATTTGTCCGGCCATGCGGTCATCGAGCTCCACAGCCATGCGCAGCGCGCGGCCGAAAGCCTTGAACACGGTTTCGATCTGGTGGTGGGTGTTGTGGCCACGCAGGTTGTCGATGTGCAGGGTGACGTTGGCGTGGTTGACGAAGCCCTGGAAAAATTCCTGGAACAGGTCAACGTCAAAGCCGCCGACGGTGGCACGGGTGTACGGAACATGCATCTGCAAGCCCGGGCGGCCAGAGAAGTCGATCACCACGCGCGACAGCGCTTCATCGAGCGGCACGTAGGCGTGGCCGTAGCGACGGATGCCTTTCTTGTCGCCGATGGCTTTGGTGAATGCCTGGCCCAGGGTGATACCGACGTCTTCCACGGTGTGGTGGTCATCGATATGCAGGTCGCCTTTGCTGACGATATCCAGGTCGATCAGCCCGTGACGGGCGATCTGGTCCAGCATGTGCTCAAGAAAAGGGACACCGATATCAAATCGGGCCTTTCCGGTGCCATCCAGGTTGATCGAGGCTTTGATCTGGGTTTCCAGAGTGTCGCGCTCGACTGACGCCATACGTTCGGCCATCACCAGCTCCGCAAAATCATTGGGCGAAAAAGGCAACCATTATAGGGGCGCGGGCGCGAAACAGAAACACGAGAGGTGATATCGCTGACGGATAGAATCCCCAGTCGTCGGGGATAGACATGTCCATACAAGCCGGCATTCATTGCCAATGCACGGCGTTCGACCCTTTGTAGGAGCTGGCTTGCCAGCGAAGGCGGCCTATCTAACAGACCGCGTCACATTGATCGCCAGCAAGCCGGCTCCTACAGAGAGCTGGATATCAGTGGAAGAGCACCGCCGTTTTCTGCAACGTCACCCAGACACCCCATGCCAATGGAATACCCACCACCAGCCAGGCAGCAATCGCCAGAGGCCTGGTACCCGGCGCCGCTTTCCACTCCAGCGACGTGCTGGCGTCAGCCCCTTTGTCGTGACCCAGCGCCTGTTCGGCGGCCAGTTCCGCGTCGGTCATGAAGTACTTGTCAGCCACCGGACGAACCAGCAGGTTGCACAGGAAACCCAGCACCAGCAGGCCCGCGAGGATGTACAGGGTGATGTCATAAGCCGCAGCACGCTCAACACCGATGCTCAGCTGATACTCACGCAGATAGTTCACCAGCACCGGCCCCAACACGCCCGCCGCCGCCCACGCCGTCAGCAAACGCCCATGGATCGCGCCGACCATTTGCGTACCGAACAGGTCCGCGAGATACGCCGGAACAGTCGCAAAACCACCACCGTACATCGACAGGATGATGCAGAACGCCGCCACGAACAGCGCAATGTTGCCCAGATGGCCAAGGTTCGGGATCAACGCATACAGCGCGAAGCCCAAGGCAAAGAACACAAAATAGGTGTTTTTCCGGCCCAGGTAATCGGAGAACGATGCCCAGAAGAACCGGCCACCGATGTTGAACAGGCTCAGCAGACCGGTGAATCCGGCGGCGATTGCTGCAATCGAAGCCAGTTGCGAAGCATCCAGTTGGCCGAATGTCAGATCGTTGCCCAGCAACTTGCCGGCAAACACCTCCTGCAACAGCGGCGAAGCCATGCCGAGGATGCCGATGCCCGCCGATACGTTGAGGCACAGCACCAGCCATACCAGGCGGAACTGTGGCGTTTTCCACGCCACATTCACATGCACATGACGATGGGTGATCATCGCGTTCGCGGCTTTTTTCGCCGGTGCCGTCCAGCCTTCAGGCTTCCAGCCGGTAGGCGGTACACGATAGGACAGCGCGCCGCCGATCATGAACACGAAATAGATCGCCGCCATGACCAGGAAGCTCTGCCACACGCCGACACTGGTCGGTGAAGCGAAGTGACTCATCAACGCTGCCGCCAATGGTGCACCGACCATCGCGCCCCCGCCGAACCCCATGATCGCCATGCCGGTCGCCATGCCGCGCTTGTCCGGGAACCACTTGATCAGGGTCGACACCGGCGAGATGTAACCCAGGCCCAGGCCGATACCGCCAATGACCCCGGAGCCGATCCACATCAGCCAGATCTGGTGGGTATAGACCCCCAGCGCGGAAATCAGCAGGCCGCCGCACCAGCACAACGCCGAGACGACACCCGCCTTGCGTGGTCCGGCGTGTTCCAGCCAGCCACCCCAGATGGCTGCCGAGCAACCCAGGAAGATGAAAAACAGCGTGTAGATCCAGCCGAGCATCGAAATCGGCCAGTCGCATTGCGAAGAAAAGACCTGGGCGATGAAGCTCATGTCCGGCGCACAAGCCACTGGGGCGGTGATACCCAGCGCTTTGGACAGCGGCAACCAGAACACCGAAAAGCCGTAGGCCATGCCGATGCACAGATGGATGGCCAGCGCGGCCGGTGGCACCAGCCACCGGTTGAAACCGGGCTTGGCGATGATGCGTTCCTTGGAAAGGAACGCGGTCTGGTCGGCTTGAAGGCCGTCCGCCGTGATACTCGTGGTCATTGTGTATCCCCCAATTATTATAAGGTTCGCCAGCCACTCTCCGCCCTCAGCCTTTATGCACGCAGACATGACTGTTTTATTCAGGGAAAGCTCGTTTTATGCGACATCATGCCGCGCAGGGACGGACGAACAGAGGAAGGGTAGCATTTGCCAATGAGCAAAAAACCAAAGTGACATCACGTTTTCGATTTCCTACCCCTGAAGGAACCTCCCGTCCGGTCATGGTCGAACGGCTGAACAAGTTCTTCGGTACCGCGCCGAAATTGTAGGAAAAATTACTTTTTGCCTGGATGCTCGACACTCTGCCCTCGTGATCTGCCCGGTCGCTCGCGGTGGAGCGCTATACTCCCCGGCTAAATTTCGAATTCGACTAACTACAAGGACTCGCCCATGAAAGCGTTCGGCAAAATCCTGGGTCTGGTACTTCTCGGGCTGTTGCTGATCGTAGTGGCGCTGGGCTTCGCCCTGACCCACCTCTTCGATCCCAACGACTACAAAGACGAGATACGCCAGATAGCCCGCGACAAGGCCCACATCGAGCTGACGCTCAATGGCGATATCGGCTGGAGCCTGTTCCCGTGGCTGGGCCTGGAACTGCACGATGCGGCGGTCGCCACCCTGGCCAAGCCTGCCGATCCGTTCGCCGACCTGCAGATGCTCGGCCTGTCGGTCCGCGTGCTGCCGTTGCTGCGCCGTGAGGTGCAGATGAGCGATGTGCGCGTCGAAGGCTTGAACCTGCGCCTGAACCGTGACAAGGATGGCCACGGCAACTGGGAAGACATCGGCAAGGCGCCCAAGCCTGCAACCACGGCCACGCCTGCCGAGAGCAGCGGCGAACCCGAGTCGCCAACCACCGCCCAGGCCGAGAAACCGGCCCAGCCCATTCGCCTGGACATCGACAGCCTGACCGTCAACAACGCCCGCGTTGAATACAGCGACGAAAAAACCGGCAAGCAATTCAGCGCCGAAAGCATCCAGCTCAGTACCGGCCCGGTGCACGACTCGACCAATATCCCGCTCAAGCTCACCGCATTCCTGGGCACCAACCAGCCGGTTCTGCGGGTGCGTACAGAGCTCAGCGGCGAGTTGCGCTTCGAGCGCGCGCTGCAGCGCTACAAGCTCGAAGACATGAAGTTGTCCGGTGAAGTCGCCGGCGATCCGTTGCAGGGCAAGACCATGACCTTCGCCGCCCAGGGGCAGTTGCTGCTGGACAAGGCCGCCAACGTCGCCGAATGGACCGGGATCAAGGTCTCCGCCAACCAGTTGCGAGCGCTGGGCGAGCTGAAAGTCAATGACCTGGACAAGACCCCGCAGGTCAGCGGCGGACTGTCGATTGCCCAGTTCGACCTGGCGAAATTCGTCGACAGCATCGGCCAGAAACTCCCGGCCATGGCCGAAGGCAGCCTGAGCAAAGTCGAAGTGGCCACGCGCCTGGCCGGCACGCCTTCCAGCCTTACGCTGGATGACCTCAATCTGAAAGTCGACGACAGCACCTTTACTGGGCGCATCGCCGTCGAGGACTTTGCCAAACAATCCCTGCGCGCAACCCTCAAGGCCGACACCTTCAACGTCGACCGTTACCTGCCGCCCAAGTCGGCCGAAGCCAACAGCGCCAAGCAAGTGCGCCAGGCCGAAGTCGCCAGCACCGAAGCCGATGCCATGGCCGGGGCCGGCAGCACACCGCTGCCACCATCGCCGACCAAAGAGGCGTGGAGCAACGAACGCCTGTTGCCAGTGGAGCGCCTGGCCAAGCTGGATGTAGACGCCGACCTGACCTTCGGCCAACTGACCCTGGAAAAACTGCCGATCAAGAACGCCGTACTCAAGGCCAGCGGCCAGGACGGACTGTTGACGCTGACGAGCCTGCGCGGCGACCTGTACGAGGGCAACTTCGACGCCAAAGGCACCCTCGATGTGCGCCAGCAGACACCTGTGGTTAGCATGCAGACACAGATCAGCCGGGTGCCCGCGGAAAAAATCCTTGAAAGCCAGGGCAAGGAACCACCGGTCAAGGGCCTTGTAACCCTCAACAGCACCCTCACCGGTAGCGGCAACAGCCAGAAAGCGCTGATCGAAACCCTCAACGGCAACGCCAGTTTCGTCATCAACAATGGCGTGCTGCTCAATGCCAACCTGGAACAGCAGTTGTGCAAAGGCATCGCCACGCTCAACCGCAAAACCCTCAGCGGCGAGCCGCGGGGCAAGGACACACCCTTCCAGGAGCTCAAGGGCAACCTGACCTTGCGCAACGGCGTCGCGAGCAACCCGGACCTGAAAGTGCGCATCCCGGGCATGACCGTCAACGGCGACGGCGATGTCGACCTGCGCGTCCTGGGCATGGATTACCGCGTGGGCATCATTGTCGAAGGCGACAAGAGCGACATGCCGGACCCGGCTTGCCAGGTGGGCGAAAAATTTGTCGGCATCCAGTGGCCGTTGCGTTGCCGCGGCCCGCTGGAGCTCGGCGCCAAGGCCTGCCGCCTGGATAACGAACGCATGGGCCAGGTCGCGAGCAAACTGGCGGGCGAGCGCATCGGCGACAAAATCGACGAGAAACTGGGCGACAAGGTCAGCCCGGAACTCAAGGACGCACTCAAGGGGCTGTTCAAGCGATGAGAGCCGAGCAGTTTTCATCGGCGGTACTGGAATGGTTCGACCGCCACGGCCGCCACGATTTGCCTTGGCAACAGGGCATCACCCCGTATCGGGTGTGGGTCTCGGAAATCATGTTGCAGCAAACCCAGGTCAGCACTGTGCTCAATTACTTCGACCGGTTCATGGCGTCGCTGCCGACGGTAGAAGCCCTTGCAGCGGCGCCCGAAGACGAAGTGCTGCACCTGTGGACGGGCCTGGGGTACTACACCCGTGCGCGCAATCTGCAGAAGACCGCGAAGATCGTCGTCGAGCAGTACGGCGGTGAGTTTCCCCGGGACGTGGAAAAGCTCACCGACCTGCCGGGCATCGGCCTGTCCACGGCCGGCGCGATCGCCAGCATCAGCATGGGCCTGCGCGCGCCCATCCTCGACGGCAACGTCAAGCGCGTGCTGGCGCGTTTTACCGCACAAGAGGGTTACCCAGGCGAGCCGAAGGTCGCCAAACAGCTCTGGGCCAACGCTGAGCGCTTTACGCCGCACGATCGGGTCAACGCCTACACCCAGGCGATGATGGACCTGGGCGCCACGCTCTGCACCCGCAGCAAGCCGAGCTGCCTGCTCTGCCCGCTGCAGAAGGGTTGTGAAGCGCACATGCTCGGCCTGGAAACCCGCTACCCGATTCCCAAGCCACGCAAAGCCATCCCGCAGAAACGCACGCTGATGCCGATGCTCGCCAATGCCGAAGGGGCGATCCTGCTTTACCGCCGCCCCTCCACGGGCCTGTGGGGCGGTTTATGGAGCCTGCCGGAACTCGATGACCTCGACGACCTGCAACACCTCGCCGCGCAACACTCGCTGGCCCTGGGCAACCCGCAGGCACTGCCGAGCCTGGTGCACACCTTCAGCCATTTCCAGTTATCCATCGAACCCTGGCTGGTCCAGGTCCAGGAAGCCGGCCATCACGTGGCCGAGGCCGACTGGCTCTGGTATAACCTCGCCACCCCGCCGCGCCTGGGCCTTGCCGCCCCGGTCAAGACCTTGCTCGAACGCGCGGCCGTCGTATTGAACGCAGGAGAGTCGTCATGACCCGCACCATCATGTGCCGCAAGTACAAAGAAGAATTGCCCGCCCTGGAGCGCGCTCCATTCCCGGGCGCCAAAGGCCAGGACATTTTTGACCACGTCTCGGCCAAGGCCTGGGCCGACTGGCAAAAACACCAGACCCTGCTGATCAACGAAAAGCGCCTGAACATGATGAACGCCGAAGATCGCAAATATCTGCAGGGCGAGATGGACAAGTACTTCTCCGGCGAGGAATACGCCAAGGCCGAAGGCTACGTTCCGCCTGCGGAGTAAGCCTGTGGAGTCGGGGGGTGGATCGTAAGCAACGGTAATAATTAAATATTTTTTGATAACTTGCTTGACGACCCCCTGAAAAACCAGTTTAATGCGCCCCGTTGCCCAGATAGCTCAGTCGGTAGAGCAGGGGATTGAAAATCCCCGTGTCGGCGGTTCGATTCCGTCTCTGGGCACCACCTTTCGTTTTCAGGTGATGCCAAGCACACCTGAAAACACACAAAAAACCCGCCTAGTGCGGGTTTTTTGCTTTCCAGGGTTTGTACCCTTGCGTACCCCCCGTGAAAGCCTGGTGCAGGCGATCACAAGGGGCGACGGGAGCAGCCCGGCCTCAGCGGATCACTCCGCCATCTGCAGCTCCGGCAGTTGCACCCGGAACCCGCGCGTGACGCCCAGCAGACAAACGAGCCCCAACCCCATCCAGCACAGCCCGATCATGAACGACATGCTGGACAGGCTGGTCCACAGCCAGAGGGTGCTGAGGAACCCCAAGGCCGGTACCGCGCCGTACAACAGGCAGTTGCGGGTGCCGCGCAGCTTCTGGTCGACCAGGTAATGCTTGATGACCGCCAGGTTCACCGCCGAGAACGCGAAGAGCGCACCGAAGCTGATCATGTTGGCCACGGTATCCAGGGTGATGAACAGGGCAATCAGCGAGAACAGGCTGACCAGCATGATCGCGGTGGCCGGCACCCGTTTCTTCGAGACCAGCCTGCCGAACACCCGGGGCAGCGCACCGTCGCGACCCATGGCGAACAGCACCCGGGAGACGCTGGCCTGGGAGACCATCGCCGAGGCAAAACAGCCGGCCACATAGGTGGCGGTAAACGCGGTCACCAGCAGTTCTCCCCCCACGCGACGCATGACGTCCAGCGACGCCGAGTCCGGGTCGGCAAAGGTGTTCCATTGCGGGTAGACCATTTGCGCGAAATACGAGACGAGGACAAACAGCAGGCCACCGAGCAGGCTCACCACCATGATCGCGAGGGGGATCAGACGCCGCGGGTTGGGCGTTTCCTCGGCCATGGTCGACACCGCGTCGAAACCGAGAAAGGACAGGCAGAGAACCGCCGCGCCAGACATGATCAGCGGCACGCTGAAGCCCTCATGGTGGAAGGGCGCGAGCAGCGAGACGGGCTCTGCCTGATCCCCCAGGTTGTGGATCGACAACGCAACGAACACCACGATGAAGACCAACTGGACAACCACCAGCAGCAAGTTGACCCGGGTGATTGATTCGATACCGATCAGGTTGAGGAAGGTCACCAGGGCGATGGAGCCGAGCACCCACACCGCAGCGGGGACCGCGGGGAAGTATTCGGACATGTAGATGCCGATCAGCAAATAACTGAGCAGCGGCAGGAAGATGTAGTCCAGCAACAAGGTCCACCCAGCCATGAAGCCAAAGTAGCTACCGAAGGCCTTGCGCGTATAGGAATACACAGATCCCGAATACGGATGCGCCTGCACCATGCGCCCGTAGCTGTAAGCGGTCAGCAGCATGGCGGCGAGGGTCAGCAAATACGCAGTTGGTAAGTGCCCCTTGGTCATCTGGGTCACCAGGCCATAGGTGGTGAACACCGCCAGCGGGACCATATAAGCCAGGCCGAAGAGCACCAGCGCGCCAAGCCCCAGGGATTGTCGAAACTTGCCGGGCGAATCTGCTTGCGACGGGCAATGATGGGAAGGAGTATCGGCCACGCTTGTTATTGTATTCATTGCTGACTCCTGAAAATTTGAATGCAGGACGCTGCGGTATCCGAAGCACGGATACCGTGAGTGAATTGATCTGCTGAAGGGCGGGCTGCCCAATGTCGGGCAGCCTCTTGTTCAATCGATAGGCACGCAGGGCGATGTAACGCTGTCGATCACCACCCCGCTCACAGATGACCTCAAAGCTTTCCCGCGATCCGTGCCGTGCGGTCTACCGCGATGCGGGTCTTTTCCACCAGCTCGTCCAGTTCTGTGCGCGTTGCCACGAGTGCCGGCGCCATGATCATGCGGCCCAGGGTAGAACGAATGATCACGCCCTCTTCAAAACCGAAGGTGCGGCACTGCCAGGCCAGGTCGTTTTCGTTGGCAAAGCGTTTGCGCGTGGCCTTGTCCTCGGCGAACTGCAAGGCCGCCACGAGGCCCGCGCCCTGGATCTCGCCGACCATTGGATGGTTGCCGAACACTTCGCGCAGAATCTGCTGCAAGTACGGCCCGGTATCCTCCTTCACCTGGCGAACGATACCTTCATCACGCAGCGCCTTGAGGTTGGCGAGCGCCACTGCGGCCGCGACCGGGTGTCCGGAATAGGTCAGGCCGTGGGCGAAGACACCGCCCTGCTCCACCAGCGCATCGGCAATGCGCTTGCCCAGCACCAAACCACCCATCGGCACATAACCGGAAGTCAGGCCCTTGGCGATCGACAGGGTGTCCGGCTCGAAACCGAAATGCTCGTGGGCGAACCACTCGCCGGTGCGGCCAAAGCCACCGATCACTTCATCGGCACACAGCAGCACATCATATTGACGGCAGATGCGCTGGATTTCCGACCAGTAGCTCTCGGGCGGGAAGATCATGCCGCCAGCGCCCTGGAAAGGCTCGGCGATAAAGCCCGCGATATTCTCGGCGCCCAGCTCAAGAATTTTCTCTTCCAGCTGCAAAGCGCAGCGACGACCGAACTCGGCCGGGGTCAGCTCGCCACCCTGGGCGTACCAGTAAGGCTCATCGATGTGCGCGATGTCCGGAATCAGGCCGCCCATCTCGTGCATGAACTTCATCCCGCCCAGCGCAGTGGCCGCCAGGGTCGAGCCGTGATAACCGTTCCAGCGGCCGATCATGATCTTCTTCTGCGGCTTGCCGACCACCTGCCAGTAACGGCGAACGGTACGGATCAGCACCTCGTTCGCTTCGGAGCCGGAGTTCGTGTAGATGACGTGGCTGTAGTGGCCCGGCAGGAGGCTGAACAGCAGCTCGGACAACTCGATCACCGCTGGGTGGGTGGTGTGGAAGAACATGTTGTAGTACGACAACTGGTTCATCTGCGCAGCCGCCGCGGCGCTCAGGTCCTTGCGACCATAACCGAGCTGGGTGCACCACAGGCCCGACATGCCGTCCAGGTAACGTTTGTCATCGTTGTCCCAGAGATACAGGCCCTCGCCGCGGACCATCACTCGAGGACCTTCGGCATTGAGCGCCTTTTGATCCACAAACGCATGGATGTGGTGGGCGGCATCGGACTTCTGGTAATCCTCAGTCTGCCGTTTCGGTTCGAAGGGTGCATTCATGGCTTTTTTCTCTTTTGTTGATAGTCACGCGAGGGGTAGCAAGTGCGCTCAGCGGCTCTTGCTCATGTAGCTTTCAAGAGGGTCTTTGCTGAGCACGCCCTGGGCTTCGGCCAACGAATCGATAAACAGTGAAAACAACTCCGATTGCGTGCCGATATCGAGCTTGCAGTAGACGTTCTTGCGATGGGACTTGATGGTGTCCTCCGATACCCCGAGGCGTTCGGCCAGGGAGCGGGTCGAATGGCCACGCAGGATCAGTTGGGCGATGCGGCATTCGCGCTCGGTCAGGATCGACGAACCGAAGTTATTCAGGGCCGAGTGGATGCGCTGCTCCAGCTGGTTTTCGAAGCGCGCGCCGCGCGTATCCAGGCCGACAAAGTGCTTGCCCAGCAAGGTCAGGACCCAGGGTGCAATGCGCTTGAACTGCTGCGTCGTCGCTGCATCCAGTTTTTCCGTGAACGCCAGTGAAACAGCCAGGCTCAGCCCGGGAGCAGACTGCAGGATGTAGTTCAGCTCGTCCTGCAGGTGCGAGTGCCGATAGAACGACTGGTAGTACTCGCTGAGTTCGAAGTGGTCGGGCGCGACCTCGGCGAGGTCATAGCAACCGGAGCTGACGCCTTCCACACAGGCACCGTAGAACGGGTCGAGCAGGTAGAACCCAGACAGGTACTGGCGCACATTGCCTTGCGGCAGCCAGGGGCCATCCAGTTCGAACAGCGCGCTGGGCATGCCACCATGCGGATACTGGTACAGCGTCGTCGCCTGAATAGGCCAGATACAGCCCAGGGTTTCGAACAGCGTCGCGGTGAATCCCGGTTGACCGATACTCTCGGTCACCTTGGCCATCTGTTCGAACCATTGCGCAGAAAAAAACCGATCGTTTTCCACTTCAAAGACTCGCCGAAAGAACGGTTGGGAGCGACACAAGTTGACTGGTGCCGGGGTTGAAATGATGTTCCCACGCTCGCAAAACTGCCGATATCACCCGTTGGGGTGAGTCGACCAAAGGGCGCAGAATGAGCGCCCCTGCTGCCCCGCCAGCAGGAAAAGCACGCCACCCCGAGAGGTGCGTGCAGATGGTTTTTTCCTGCCACGCCGTGCGACGTGGCCGAGGGCCGCGGACTTAACGAAGCTGGAACCAGGTGGTTTTGAGTTGCGTGTACTTGTCGAACGAATGAAGGGAAAGATCGCGCCCGAAACCGGACTGTTTGCCGCCACCAAAAGGAATGGCGACATCCAGTGCATCCATGGTGTTGACCGAGACGGTCCCGGCCTTCAAGGCCCGGGCCACACGATGCGCACGGTTCAGGTCATCACTCCAGACTGACGCGGCGAGCCCGTAGATGCTGTCGTTGGCCAACTCAATCGCCTCTTCTTCGGTGTCGAAGGCACTGACGGCCAGCACCGGACCGAAAACCTCATCACGGGCCAGGCTCATGTTTCGACCCACGCCAGCGAAAATCGTCGGCTGGATAAAGTTCGAAGAGCCATTGATCGTCAGGCGTTCACCGCCTGCCAGGATCTTCGCGCCTTCGCCTTGAGCCTGCTCGATCGCCCTCATGATGCGGTCGGCCTGCTCGCTATCGACGATGGCACCGGCCCTGCTCTGAGGGTCGAGGGGATCACCGGGCATCCAGGTCCGAGCCTTGGCAATCAGGCGCTCGACGAATTCATCATGGATAGATCGTTGCACGTAGAGCCGGGAGTTGGCCGAGCAGACCTCGCCCTGGTTGAAGAAGATGCCGAACGCGGCCTTTTCCGCGGCCAGATCCAGGTCCTGGCAGTCTTCGAAGACCAGGTTCGGGCTCTTGCCGCCGCACTCCAGCCAGACCTGCTTGAGGTTGGACTGGGCCGAGTACTGCATGAAGTACTTGCCGACCTGGGTCGAACCGGTGAACACCAGGCAGTCCACATCAGGATGCAGTCCCAGGGCCTTGCCGGCACTTTCACCCAGGCCCGGGACAACATTCAATACCCCTTCCGGCATGCCGGCCTCGAGCGCCAACTGACCCAGGCGCAAGGCAGAAAATGGCGACTGCTCGGCAGGCTTGAGGACCACGCTGTTTCCGGCAGCCAATGCCGGGGCGAGTTTCCAGGCCGCCATGTCCAGGGGGAAATTCCATGGCACCACGGCGGCAACCACCCCAAGGGCCTCGCGGGTGATGGTGGCGAGGGCATTGCGCGCGGTAGGCGCCACCTGGTCATAGAGCTTGTCCAGGGCCTCACCGTACCAGGCGAACACATGGGCCGCGCCAGGTACATCAATGTTGTAGGCATCCATGACCGGCTTGCCCATGCTCAGCGAGTCGAGCAGTGCCAACTCCTCGCGGTTGGCCAGGAGCAGTTCGCAGAGCCGGATCAGGATCTTCTTGCGTTCCACCGGCGCCATCCGCGCCCACGGCCCCTCCTCGAACGCCCGGCGCGCCGAACGCACGGCGAGGTTCACTTCGTCCTCGCCGCATGCAGTAACAGATGCCAGCAGCTGGTTGGTCGCCGGATTGATCACCTCGAAAGTCGCACCCGAGGCGCACGCAACCTGCTGCCCTCCGATCAACGCATTTTCAATGAATGTTTGGCGGGCAGCCCGCTGCTGCCAGTAGTTGAGATCGAGCACACGCTACTCCCATGCCGACCGCTGATACGGTCAGTTTTTATTGGTTTCGCAGGATCATGCTCGACTCTGGCGGCGAGGAAAAATAGTAAAAATATGCTCGGTCCCCAAGAAAAAGCTCGGTAGTGCCGGGGGTGAGGAGCAGTAGGTATGACTCAGTTTTGTATGTCCGGGATTTAACAAATCCACTGCAAACGAAAATTCCTACACCTATCAAGCACTCCTTCCTTCCAGTTGTGCCCGCTCTTCATACAGTGTTTTAGGATCCCTCTCATAGAGCGCAAAAGTTTAGGCGGCGAAAATACGGCAGCAGCAAATCTGCCTGCATGCATTCACGTTCAAACGTAAGGAAGCAGCTCTTGAATAAGCTTTTGAAATTCCTCGCCCTATCGACAATCATTGTCGCCGCCAGCGGCTGCGTCAGTTACAACAATAGCCAGCCGTCCTCGCCAATCGATAGCACCGTCAAAGCAGACTTGAAAGCGGACATCGCCGTCGGTGACGCGATCTCCGGCCAGTCTTCGGTCAACGTTCTGTTCGGCTTTCTTAAATTTGGTGGCGACTCGCAATTTGCCGACGGCGTCAGCTATGGCGGCCAGAGCGGTGGCTTGAGCAGCCTGGGCCTTGATCCGGTCAGCGCAGTCAAATCTGCTGCGGCCTACAAAGCGGTCAAGTCTTCCGGTGCCGACCTGATCGTCGCCCCTCGCTATGAAGTGAACGAAGAAAACTATTTCATCTTCAAGAAAGTATCCGTCACGGTAAAAGGCAACAAAGGCAACATCCGCAGCATCCGCTAACTCCATCCCCCAGGTGTTTGTTCAGCAACCCATCCATCGCGCATTGGCAAACCGAAACTCTAGCGCGCGGTGTTCCGCAAACGGCCGTGAAAGCGGCTGTTTGCGGATTTGAGTGCTGACGAAAAAGCCTCGCGTCTGCGACTAGGCTATACACCGCCATTCCAGTGAAATACCAGATTGCGCGCGGTTCCTGTCCCAACATCCGCGGTATCACGCCTTGTCTCACCCGCACGCGTCGCAACCACCGTGTACTTGCCAGGAGGCAGTTGGACGTACACCAGCGGACCCGCCCCCGTCAGGTTCAACACGCTTTGACCCTGCGCGTTATGAATGGCTACATCGACATCCGGAATATATTCATTCTCGACGCCGACGGAGAACGTCATATGCAAGTTGTAACCCGAAGTTTGCTGGATTGCCTTCGCCTCATCCTCGCCAATACCTCCGGACAAATAGGTAATTCCGTTTTGTTCTTGCCGTTGAACCTGCACACCCGAATTGTCGATCGGCTCGAGGCTGGCGGCCTGCGGTGCAACCGGCAACATCAACACGCCGATAGCGACAAGGGGCAGGAACAGTGACTTCACAGATTTCATGATGACGACTCCCGGGTCCCATGGAACCCAATCGTTACTCAACTTGGATTTCCGGCACGGTCGTCGTGTTTTAGAACGATTTGAACTTGCAGCCACTACGAAACGTACTACGGGGATCGCTCCCTCAACCTTCACATCTATCTGCTTGCTCCCCAACACTTGCGAAGGTGCGGACCGTGGAGTTCGGCTCGAGACGCACTGCGCCTCGAATTGAGCTGGACGCTCTACCGCAGGCTTCTACGCGTAGACAACGAAAAGGCACGCAAGTGGTATATGGACGATGCAGCTGAGCAAAACTGGTCAAGCCGTCGACCTGAGGACTATCTTAGGCAGCTACCCGCAAAGGTCCGACGCCGATGAATTTGCAGGACACTCCATCCCTCACCCCCCGTCAAATCGAGCTGCCGCTCAAGCCTGGCACTTCGGGCGAACCGTTCAAGCAACCCGCCTCCGACGGTTTCGTCCTTGGCGGCTTCACCTGGCGACAGGCGGATCAGGACTCTTCTCGAGCAGTCGTCATCATCAACGCCGCCACCTCGGTGCGCTGCCGACACTACTCGCGCTTCGCCGATTACCTGTTTGCCAACGGCTTCGATGTCATCACCTATGACTACCGTGGCATCGGCGAATCTCGGCCCGCATCGATGAAAACACTTGAGGCGTCCTGGTCCGATTGGGGGACCCTGGACTTCGAGGCGATGCTCAAGCGCGCACAGCGTGAATTTCCCGGTCAACCGATCGATGTGGTCGGTCACAGTTTTGGAGGTTGCGCAGCGGGCCTGGGATCGTCCGGAGCGCTAATCCGTCGCCTGGTGACAGTCGGTGCGCAATTCGCTTACTGGCGCGACTATGAGCCCGCTCAGCGCTGGCGGATGTTTGCCAAGTGGCATGTAGTGATGCCACTGGTGACGATGCTGTGCGGCTACTTTCCCGGCAAACGCCTCGGCTGGCTAGAAGACACGCCAGCCGGTGTGGTCCGAGACTGGAGCACGCCCACCCCGCGATACGAGAAGCGCCCCAGCGGCCAGGACATCCATGTCAAAAACTTCGCAGCCGTCACCGCGAGAACCCTGGCTATCAGTATCAGCGACGATCCCTACGGCACTGTCCCGGCCATCGAACGCCTGCTCGGCTACTTCACCGCGGGCATAAACACCCACCTGCGCATTACCCCCGGAGACATCGGCGAACAAGAAGTTGGACATTTCGCCTTTTTTCGCAGCGCATACCAAGCCACACTATGGCCCATCGCATTGTCCTGGCTGCAAAACGGCGAGCTGCCCCCCGACGCACCCGGGCGGACAGTACCTCGCAGCTAAGTCACCTGCCCTTTTCACCGAATTACGGAACGACGCCCATGGCCTCTGCCAACAAACAGCAAAAACGCGCCTCCCGCGCCAAGGCCAAGGCCAAGCAGAACCGCACCCAAAGGGCGGCTGCGCCGGTCGAGCTGGACCCGAACGACGATCGCATCGACTTCGAGTCGGTGGACCTGACCGAACTGTTCAAGAAAATGATCGACGCCGAGAAGCTCAGCCAGCAGGCCATGTGCACGGCCTTCCTCGAAGACCCGCTGCTGGAGCTGGTGTACGAGCAGGAAGGCGAAGAAGGCGCGATGGACTTTATCCTCGCCGCCCTGATCGAATATCGCCAATGGTCCACCGAAACCGACGAAGCCGGTGCCCTGGCGTGGATCGAATCCCCAGCCTTCCAGGCTGACTACGTGGCGGCGTCCGACGCTATTGCCGCGCAAACCCAACAGAAACCGAACTGAGTTCCCATGGCCTCCCTGAACAAGCAACAGAAACGCGCCAAACGCGCAAAAGCCAAAGCCAAGCAGATCAATATCCACGGCCGCAAGCCCGCCGCGCTGGACGATGACCTAGGCCACCTCGCCGAGCCGATCCCGGAATACACCCTGGCGATGTTCAGCAAAATGCGCGACGCGGAAGCCGTCAGCCGCAGCGAAATGCTCTCGGTGTTGCTGACGAACCTGGCCTTCATCATCATCGACCATCCAGAACTGCTGGACATGGAAAACGCCGACGACGAAGGCATGGCCGCTACCCACCTGGCCGCCGACATGCTGATCGACTACCGCATGTGGGCCGACGGCATGGACCGCGAAACCGCCCAGGCATGGCTCAGCGAGCCACAGTTCATCGCCGATTTCAGCGCTGCACTGGATGTCTACCGCGAGTCGCTGGAAGCGCCGGAAGAAAAAGCCGAGTAAGGGTTACGACTCAAACAAAAAACGGCCGCTCGTCATCACTGACAGCGGCCGTTTTTTTGGCTCTGAATCGAGCGCACTCCTTCCGTCAGCCCCAACGTATATCCCATTGACATATCCAACACAAAACCTATCCTTTGGACTCATCACGCTAAAAAAGCGCAGGAGGCCCCTATGGAACAGACAACTCTTTTCATGAGCAATCGAAGCCAGGCCGTTCGCCTGCCGAAAGCTGTAGCGATGCCGAACGACGTGAAACGAGTCGACGTCGTCGCCGTCGGTCGAAGCCGCATCATCACGCCCGCCGGCGAGACCTGGGATAGTTGGTTCGATGGCGAAAGCATCACGCCAGATTTCATGGCCGATCGCGAGCAACCCGCCGATCAGGAGCGCGAGTCGTTCTGATGATCAAGTACATGCTCGATACCAACATCTGCACCTTCACCATCAAGAACAAACCACAAATGGTACGGGAGGCATTCAACCGTCATCACGGCCAACTGTGCATCAGTGCGGTCACGTTGATGGAGCTGATTTACGGAGCGGAAAAGTCGGCAGCCCCCGAAAGAAACCTGGCGGTCATAGAAGGCTTCGCCGCCCGACTTGAAGTCCTTCCCTTCGACAACGAAGCAGCAGCACACACTGGAATGATTCGATCCGAACTGGCAAAGGCAGGCAAACCCATAGGTCCATACGACCAGATGATTGCCGGTCACGCACGCTCACGCGGGTTTATCGTGGTCACCAATAACTTGCGGGAGTTTGAGCGTGTTCCAGGGTTACGCGTAGAAGACTGGGTTCATGCCGAATGAACATAAAGCAATCGACTCAAACAAAAACGGCCGCTCGTCATCACTGACAGCGGCCGTTTTTTATTACGCGCTACGAATCAGCTCAGCACGACCGTGCCACGCTGCTCCAGTTTGCGACGACGTGCTACCAGCAAGCCGGCAGCAACGACCAGAACGGCCAGCAAGCCAGTCGCGAGGATCTCCACGCGGTGAGCCTCCTGGAACAACATGATGGTCAGGGCCGCGACGATGAACACGATCACCGCGTAGGTCAGGCCCGGGAACAACCACATGCTGAACACGATTTTCTCACCGCGAGCCATGCGCTGCTTGCGCATGCGCAGTTGCGAGATTGCAATCACCAGGTACACCAGCAGCGCAATGGCGCCGGAGCTGGCCAGCAGGAATTCGAACACCGCAGCCGGGGCCACGTAGTTGGCGAAAGTGGCCAGGAACGCTGCGCCAGTCGACAGCATGACTGCCCAGTAAGGCGTGCCACTTTTGTTGGTGCGGGTAGACATGGCCGGTGCGTCACCGCGCTTGCCCAGGGAAAACAGCATGCGCGACGAGGTGTAGAGCGCCGAGTTCAGGCAGCTGGTCACGGCGACCAATACCACGATGTCGACGATCATCTTGGCGTTCGGGATACCCATGCGTTCAAGCACAGTCTGGTAGGAGCCGAGGCTGGCCAGGACCGGGTCGTTCCATGGCACCAGGGCCACGACGATGAAGATCGAGACGAGGTAGAACAAGCCGATCCGCCAGATCACCGAATTGGTGGCCTTGGAGATTTGCTTGCCTGGGTTCTTCGATTCCGCGGCCGCGATGGTCACGATCTCGGTACCCATGAAGGAGAACATGGTGGTCAGGATGGCACCCAGCACCGCGCCCATGCCGTTAGGCAGGAAACCCTGGGTGTCGAACAGGTGTGAAACGCCGCTGACCTGACTGTTTGGCAGGAAGCCGAAGATCGCCATCACGCCGAGCACAATAAAACCGATGATCGCCAGGACCTTGATCAGGGCGAACCAGAACTCGAACTCGCCGTAGTTCTTCACGCTGAAGAGGTTGGTCACGGTCAGCAGCATCGTGATCACCAGGGCGAAGGCCCAGATGTCTACGCCAGGGAACCAGGCATGCAGGATGGTAGCGGCGGCGTTGGCTTCCAACGGGATGACGAGCACCCAGAACCACCAGTACAGCCAGCCGATGGTGAAGCCGGCCCAGTGACCGATCGCGCGATCGGCGTATGTCGAGAAGGAGCCCGTGTCCGGCGAGGCAACAGCCATTTCACCAAGCATGCGCATCACCAACACCACCAGCATGCCGGCAGCGGCGTAAGCCAGGAGCACGGCCGGGCCTGCTGCAGCGATAGCGTGGCCCGAACCAACGAACAGGCCGGCGCCGATAACCCCGGCAATCGACAGCATGGTGACATGCCGCGGTTTGAGCCCCTGTTCGAGGCCGTTAGAGCTTTGGGTACTGCTCATTGAAACTACCTTTGTAAGGAAAAGCGAATGCGTTCATCCCGCTCGTGTTCCCTCTTGTAAAAAGAAACAAACGGGGCGTTCCGGAATCTGCACGCAATATTTGCGCCAAAATGTTTCAACACCGTCTACCACGGTGATCTCGCCTGGACCGGACAGTCATCGCAAGCCATTGATATTAATGGCACTTTGCCAGAACGTTACCCTGCGACTCACTTTAAGGACGAAACAGCGCACCGGAAACACACGCAGAAATCCTGCGATGCACGATAAAAGGGCAGATCCGCCACCTTTGGCCGGTTAGCGCTTCCAACCCCCCGCCAAAGCTGGCAACATCGCGCCCTTTTTTACGCGACAGCCACCGCGCTTTTGTCTGAAAGCAGGGTTCAAACGGCTGTTCGGTTGTTGATGGGGCGACAGTCTGCTGCGCCGATGCGACAACCTGCCACATGCCACCCGTTTACTGCCCGTAGCGCTGTTGGCTGCCTTTGAAACGCTATGCTAGCTTGGCCGCCTCGCCAGGAAGGCCACCAACAGCAGGAGCGAATACATAATGAGGAACGCACATGGCTGAGGCCACGCCCGCGCTTGAAATCCGCAACTTGCACAAACGCTACGGCTCGCTGGAGGTGCTCAAGGGCATCTCGCTGACCGCCCGCGACGGCGACGTGATCTCGATCCTCGGCTCATCCGGCTCCGGCAAGTCCACGTTCCTGCGTTGTATCAACCTGCTGGAAAACCCGCACCAGGGCCAGATCCTGGTGGCCGGCGAAGAACTCAAGCTCAAGGCCGCGAAGAACGGCGAACTGGTCGCTGCCGACGGCAAGCAGATCAATCGCCTGCGCAGCGAAATCGGTTTTGTGTTTCAAAACTTTAACCTGTGGCCGCACATGAGCGTGCTCGACAACATCATCGAGGCCCCGCGCCGTGTGCTCGGCCAGAGCAAGGCCGAAGCCATCGAAGTCGCCGAAGCCCTGCTGGCCAAGGTCGGCATCGCCGACAAGCGCCACGCCTACCCGGCGCAATTGTCCGGCGGCCAGCAACAACGCGCGGCCATCGCCCGCACCCTGGCCATGCAGCCCAAGGTCATCCTGTTCGACGAGCCCACCTCCGCGCTTGACCCGGAAATGGTCCAGGAAGTACTTAATGTCATCCGCGCACTGGCCGAAGAAGGCCGCACCATGCTGCTGGTTACCCATGAGATGGGCTTTGCCCGTCAGGTCTCCAGCGAAGTGGTGTTCCTCCACCAGGGCCTGGTAGAAGAGCAAGGATCGCCACAGCAGGTGTTCGAAAACCCGCTTTCGGCGCGCTGCAAACAATTCATGTCCAGCAACCGCTAACGGAGCTAACCGCATGCAGAATTTCAAGAAGGTCTTCCTGGCCGCCGCCGTTACCCTGGCGTTCAGCGCCGGTGCCATGGCTGAAACCCTGAAGATGGGCATCGAAGCGGCCTATCCGCCGTTCAACAACAAAGATGCCAGCGGCAATGTCGTCGGCTTCGACAAGGAAATCGGCGACGCCCTGTGCGCCAAGATGAAAGTCGAGTGCACCGTCGTGACCTCCGACTGGGACGGCATCATCCCGGCCCTGAACGCCAAGAAGTTCGACTTCCTGATCTCCTCGATGTCGATCACCGACGAGCGCAAGCAAGCGGTGGACTTCACCGACCCGTACTACTCCAACAAGCTGCAGTTCATCGCGCCTAAAAGCGTCGACTTCAAGACCGACAAGGACTCGCTGAAAGGCAAAGTGATCGGCGCACAGCGCGCGACGCTGGCGGGTACCTGGCTGGAAGACAACATGGAAGGCGTAGAGGTCAAACTCTACGACACCCAGGAAAACGCTTACCTGGACCTGACTTCCGGCCGTCTGGACGGCATCCTGGCCGATAAGTACGTCAACTACGAGTGGCTCAAGAGCGATGCAGGCAAATCCTACGAGTTCAAAGGCGACCCTGTGGAAGAAAGCGACAAGATCGGCATTGCTGTCCGTAAAAACGACCCGATCCGCGAAAAGCTGAACGTCGCGCTGAAAGAAATCGTTGCTGACGGCACTTACAAGAAGATCAACGACAAGTACTTCCCTTTCAGCATCTATTGATCCTGACCTGCCTGGCCGGCGCCTGAAGGCGCCGGTTCACGGTATTGCCTGCCGCAATTTGAAAAGAAACCCATGATTATCGACCTCTACGGATTCGGCCCGGCGCTCGCCGCTGGCGCGCTGATGACTGTGAAACTGGCACTCTCGGCCTTGTGCCTGGGGCTGGTGCTCGGTCTGCTGGGCGCCTTGGCCAAGACTTCCCCGTACAAGCCGCTGCAATGGCTTGGCGGTACATACTCGACACTGGTGCGCGGCATCCCGGAATTGCTCTGGGTGTTGTTGATCTACTTCGGCACGGTCAACTTGATGCGCGCCCTGGGCGAGTTTTTCGGTAACCCGGACCTTGAACTCAATGCCTTCGCCGCCGGCGTGATCGCACTGGGCCTGTGCTTTGGCGCCTACGCCACGGAAGTGTTTCGTGGCGCGATCCTCGCGATCCCCAAAGGCCATCGAGAAGCCGGCGTGGCGCTGGGCCTGTCGAAATTTCGCATCTTCACCAAGTTGATCATGCCGCAGATGTGGCGCATCGCCCTGCCGGGCCTGGGCAACCTGTTCATGATCCTGATGAAGGACACCGCACTGGTCTCGGTGATCGGCCTGGAAGAAATCATGCGTCACGCGCAAATCGGCGTGACCGTGTCCAAACAGCCGTTCACCTTCTATATGGTCGCTGCGTTCATGTACCTGAGCCTTACCATCCTGGCCATGACCGGCATGCACTTCCTGGAAAAACGCGCCGCTCGCGGCTTCGCGAGGAGCACCCAATGAACTGGGAAGTCATCATCAAGTGGCTGCCGAAACTGGCCCAGGGCGCAACCCTGACTCTGGAGCTAGTCGCCATTGCCGTCATCGCCGGCCTGCTGCTGGCGATTCCATTGGGTATCGCGCGCTCGTCACGGCTGTGGTGGGTGCGGGCGTTTCCCTACGGCTACATCTTCTTTTTCCGTGGTACGCCATTGCTGGTGCAGCTGTTCCTGGTCTATTACGGGCTGGCGCAGTTCGACGTGGTCCGTAACAGCTCCATGTGGCCTTACCTGCGCGATCCGTTCTGGTGCGCAACGGCGACCATGACCCTGCACACCGCCGCCTACATCGCAGAAATCCTGCGCGGCGCCATCCAGGCAATTCCACCGGGTGAAATCGAAGCGGCACGGGCGCTGGGCATGTCCAAAACCAAGGCGCTGATCTACATCATGCTGCCCCGTGCCGCGCGTATCGGCCTGCCGGCCTACAGCAACGAAGTGATCCTGATGCTCAAGGCCAGCGCCCTGGCCAGCACCGTGACCCTGCTGGAATTGACCGGCATGGCCCGCACCATCATCGCCCGGACCTACTTGCCGGTGGAGATCTTCTTCGCCGCCGGCATGTTCTATCTGCTGATGGCTTACGTGCTGGTACGCGGCTTCAAGCTGCTGGAGCGCTGGTTGCGCGTCGATGCCTGCCAAGGGCGTTGATCCCCAGGTGCTGACGGGCGAGGAACTGCTCGCCCGCTTCACCGCGCTGGACACTTTTCTGACAGTGCATCAAGCGCTGTGGAAACCACGGCCGTTCACCCATCTGCAGCTGCCCTGGGAAACCTCCTGCCCCGAACTGGCCGCCTGGTTACGCGGGCGGTCGCTGGAAGAGGCGGAAAGCGCTCACAACCACCCTGCCCTTGTGGATGCGCCGCAGCCATTTGCTTCGTTGGCGGCCATGTCCCTGGCGTTGAGTGCGCTGGACGAAGTGCCTGCCCATGCGCTGAAAGCGCCAGCCCATCGACTGAATGTGGATGTACCGGGGCGCAAGTGGCAGCAAATCGAAGCTTTTGCCAGCCGACTGCAATTTGCCGATGCCTCCAGGCACTGGCTGGACTGGTGCTCGGGCAAAGGACACCTGGGTCGACGCCTGCTGCAAACCGGTCAACAACTGACCTGCCTGGAATACGATCCCGCGCTGGTTGCCAGTGGCCAGGCCCTCAGCCAGCGCCATCGACTGAACGCACTACATGTCGAACAGGACGTCCTGGCGGCCGATGCCGCAGCGCTGCTGGAAGCTCAGCACACTCCCGTGGCCCTGCATGCCTGCGGCGATTTACATGTGCGACTGATCCAACTCGCCAGCGCAGTCGGCTGCAAGCAACTCGCCATTGCCCCTTGCTGTTACAACCGAATCAGCCTGACCCCGTACTCGCCGATGTCCGCCGCCGCCCAACGCTCTGACCTGCAGCTGTCCCTGGATGACCTGGGCCTGCCGATGAGTGAAACCGTCACCGCCGGCGCACGCGTGCGACGCCAACGCGACACATCGATGGCCCGCCGCCTGGGCTTCGACCTGCTGCAAAGACAATTGCGCGGCGTCGACGAATACCTGCCGACCCCATCCCTGCCCAGCGCCTGGCTGGAAAAACCCTTTGCCGATTACTGCCAGCACCTGGCCGATCTCAAGGAGTTATCCACAATCGGCACCGAGAATTGGCCCGCACTCGAAGCCGCCGGTTGGCAGCGCCTGGCGCAGGTGCGCAATCTAGAGCTTCTGCGCGGGCTTTTCCGACGCCCGCTGGAGTTATGGCTGGTGCTGGATCGAGCCTTATTCCTGCAAGAAAAGGGTTACACCGTTCGCCTGGGCACCTTCTGCGAAACCTCGCTCACACCGCGCAACATCCTGCTGCTGGCCGAACGCTCCTAACACAGCAAAGCCTGTGGATAACTCTGTTGATGAAATATTCATGGATCCAATCTTTACAGCTGCTTCAGCCCTGAAACAACGCTGATCAAAATTCGTACACTGAATAAAAAACCCGAAAAACAGGCATTTGCGAACTAATGAGAACGGATCCACAAAAACACTGTAAACCGGGTGAATCGAAAATCGCGTTGTGCATAAGCATTCGAGCAAAAGACATAACCGAGTGACGAAGGGACAACAACACACGCATGAAGCAGCGGTTCTGCCACCTCGTTTTGCACCACGCAATGACGCTCGGCAAGCATTGGAAACACTCGATCAAGCCCCAGTCAAAAATAGTCTGAATTCAGGGGTTTACAGAACCTTCCCACTCGCTATAATCGTCGCCCTGACACGCCGGTATAGCTCAGATGGTAGAGCAACTGACTTGTAATCAGTAGGTCCCGGGTTCGATTCCTGGTGCCGGCACCATACAAAACAAAGGCTCGCAGCGATGCGGGCCTTTTGTTTATCTGCGATAAAGCAAAGCGCACCTCATCTATCGTGCAGATGCTTCTTCAAGAACGACCGGGTTCGTTCGTGGACTGGGTTCTGCAAGATCTCTGCTGGCGCCCCTTCCTCTACAACAACTCCACCGTCCATAAAGACAATCCGGTCTGCCACTTCGCCTGCAAAACGCATTTCATGGGTGACGATCAGCATTGTCATATGCTCGGCCGCGAGCTGCTTCATGACCTGATTGACCTCTTCGACGAGTTCAGGGTCCAGTGCCGATGTGGCCTCATCGAACAGCATGACTTTTGGCTGCATCGCCAGCGCCCTGGCGATGGCAACGCGCTGCTTCTGCCCCCCTGACAGTCGAGAAGGATACTCATCGAATTTGTTGGCTAGCCCAACTTTTGACAAATATTCCATTGCCAACTCACGAGCTTCTTTCTTCGAAAGCCCTTTAAGCTTGATCGGGCCAAGGGCTATATTTTCATACACGGTCAAATGCGGGAATAAATTGAAGTGCTGGAATACCATGCCCATCTGCTGGCGCACAGCGTTTATATGCTGTTCAAACGCACGACCTTTCAACGCCCGATTGACTTGCTCACCCTCTAGCCAGATCTCGCCATCGTTCAAAACTTCCAGGTGGTTGATTGACCGCAGGAGCGTACTTTTGCCAGAGCCACTGGGGCCTATGATAGCGATGATTTGCCCGCGAGTTACGCAGAGATCGATTCCCTTGAGTACTTCAAGTGCTCCGTAGGCCTTACGAGCGCCCTTCACCTCAACCATGAATTCATTTCTGGTCATCGTGACATCTCTACCTTACTTTCGAGAAGATGCAAGCCAGCCTCGAGAACAAGATTGGCTGCATAATAAATAACCGCGACCGTCAGATAAAACTCAAACGGGCTATAGGTCTCGCTTACTGCAAGTTGCGCGCTATATACCAATTCGGCAATTCCGATGATAGAAACCAGTGAAGTATCCTTGAGCAGGACAATCATGTTATTTCCAAGCGGCGCAATAGTCCTGCGCAGCGCTTGCGGCACGATGATGTAGCGCTGAGTCTGTCCACGACTGAAGCCTATGGACCGGGCACCTTCAATTTGACCAGGGTCTACTGACATCACACCAGCACGAATGACGTCGGCATTATAGACGGCGAAGTGCAGGCTAAGGCCTATGATGCCAGCCACCAGTGCAGGAATATCGATCCCCACTTGCACAAGGCCGTAATAGATCAAATACAACTGAAGCAGGAGTGGGGTCCCCATGAGCAGCCAGGTCATAAAGCGCACGGGTAGCGCCAGGATTTTAGGCGCATAAAGAACGATCAGTGCAAAGGCTACCCCGGCGATCAAGCTCAATACGCTTGAGCTTAGAAACATCACGACCGTCCACCAAAGGCCCGTCGCCAGTAATTCGGAATAGGGAGTAACGATACTAAGATCCAGGTTTTGCATCTGAATGCTCTCACCTTGCCGCGAAGCGATTATCGAGGTAGTCAACAATAAATCTAACCGAATAGACCATCACGATATAAAGCAATGCAGACACCATGAAAATCTCAAAAGGCTTGTACGTTGAACTGATAAAACGTTGCGCTGTATAGGACAGTTCAACAACGGAGATCGTCGACACCAACGCAGACCCTTTTATAAGCGCGACAGCATTTACGCCCAACGGCCTTATCATCAGTTTTGCCGCTTGTGGCAGCTTGATAAGCCATAAAGTTTGCCCGCGCCCAAAACCAATTGAACGTGCGGCTTCTTCCTGACCAGGATCAACGTTGATGATTGCGCCACGGATCGATTCCGCCATGTAGGCCGCGATGTTCAGGCCCAAGCCGATCACGCCGGCGGCAAACGGCTCCAATTCAAGTCCGACCTGCGGACCACCAAAGTAAATGATGAATAGCTGAACCAGACAGGGAGTGCCGCGAAAAACACTGATGTAGATTCTTGCGAGGCTGCGAAATATAAGAAAAGTGGACAAGCGCGCAGCAACCAACACGATAGCGACCAGGAAACCCAGCAGGAGTGCAAGTACCGAGATTTGCACCGTAATCCAGGACGCTTCCAGGAAAAACGGGAATGTACGCTGTATGAGTGTCAGATCCATGGAAACGCTCGGAAGAGGCCGATTGACTGGCCCGACGAAAAGTCGGGCCACGCTAAAGATGAATTAGCGGATATCGTTGCCAATCCACTTCATGGAGATCTTTTCGTAGGTGCCGTCGGCGAGCATTTCTTCAAGCGCCTTCTGCATCGTCGCCTTGAGCTCGGGATTATTTTTGCGCAGGGCAATACCCATGCCTTCAATGCCACCATCGCTCTCGGGCGGCGTAATGATGCGGACCTTCTGCCCGGTCTCCTTGACTGCGACCAACACCGGAACACTGTCCATCACCAGCGCGTCAATACGACCGGCATCCAGGTCAACGAGCATTTCCTGAAGCCCCTTATACGACCTCACTTTCAAGTTGCCGCGAGCCCTGGCCCATTTATCGTGGGCATCTCCGAGCGTAACGCCAACAGTGACATCTTTAAGATCATCAAAGCTTTTGATCGAAGAGTTGTCCTTCACCACGATCGTACGACCAGCATGGTAATAGGGCCCAACGAAATCCACGGCCCTCTGGCGTTCCGGGGTAATTGTCATAGACGCGATAATGGCGTCGTATTTTTTCGCAAGAAGACCCGCAATGATTCCGTCGAACGGGGTCGTGATGATCGTCACTTTTACCCCCATCCGCTCTGCCAGTGCCTCGCTGATGGAGGCGTCGAATCCGACAACCTTGTTGTTCTCGTTAACAAAGCTGAAAGGAACGTATTGGCCGCTCATCGCGATACGAATCTCTTGGGCATCCTTAATCGACTTCAAATCATCAGCGTGAACAGCGGAGGTGAAAACCAGTGCCCCAGCCAACACGGTGGAAGTGACAATAAAGTCCTTGAGCTTTTTAATTAGCATTGGATTGCACCTCGGAAGAATTATTATTTATTTTTTTAGGGCTCTTCACCCAGCCTTCAGGAAAAGCTTTGCACAGGCAATTCTGGAAAGCACCCAGCAAGGTGCCAGCTTGCCTGACACATTGCCGGAGTTGACCGACACTATGCCGGGAAGACAGCGTGCGACGAGACTGAGCAAGTGACCGTGGTCGCACGCTATCGACCTAAACGACTTACTGGAGTGCGGTCTTGAAGCTTTCGTCCAGGACTTCAAGCAGAAAGTCTGCATTCTTCTGACTGAAAATCATCGACGGACGCATTTTCAGGACATTGTCATAGGGGCCTTCAGTACCGATCAAAACACCTCGTTCCCTGGCACCGTCGGCTACTTTTTTGGCCAGCGCAGTGGCTGGAGTTTTCGTATTGCGATCGGTGACAAGTTCTATCCCCAGAAAAAGACCCAGCCCGCGCACATCGCCAATTGCATCGTATCGCTGCTGCAATTTTCGGAAGCCGTCGAGCAGATAGTTACCCATGGTTAGTGCGTTAAGTTTCAAGTTATCGCGCTCAATTACATCGAGCACAGAAAGCCCTACCGCACAGGAAACCGGACTGCCGGCAAAAGTATTGAAATACTCCATGCCATTATTGAAGCTGTCGGCAATCTCACGCGTGGTCACGACTGCGGACATGGGATGTCCGTTACCAATGGGTTTGCCCATGGAAACTGCATCGGGAACGACGCCTTGGGTTTCAAATGCCCACCAGTGGCTACCGACTCGACCAAAGCCGACCTGGACTTCGTCAGCCAGGCAAAGACCGCCCTCTGCCCGAACCATTGCATAAACTTCTTTCAAGTAGTTTTGCGGGAAGAACAGTTGCCCGGCGACACTTGGAATGGACTCCGCCAAAAAGAAAGCTGGGGATCTGCCTTGCTTGCGCATGATCTCGATCTGATCCGCCACACTTTCAGCGAATCGCTTGCCAAGTTCCTCGAACGGCCAGTCTTGCGCAGCTCGGTAAGCATCCGGGACAGCCGCCTCGAACACATGGTCTGCACGCCCTTTACCGGCCTTGCGCTTATATTTGTAAGGGCTGAGGTCGATCAGCTCCTGTGTCGTGCCGTGGTACGCCCAATCCAGCACAATGGCGTCGTTACGCCCCGTGTGATTGCGCGCCATACGAAGCATCAGGCTGTTTGCTTCACTGCCTGAACAGCCGAAGGAAGCGACCGCCAAACCTTCAGGTAACGTAGCGGTGAGCCGCTCTGCGTACTCCACGATATTATCGTGCAGGTATCGCGTGTTGGTGTTCAGGCGCGCAGCCTGCCGTGAAAGCGCTTGCACCACATCTGGATGAGAGTGGCCGAGATGGCACACGTTATTGAAGCAATCCAGATACGCTCTTCCAAAGTTGTCGATCAACCAAACCCCGTCACCGCGAACGAACTTGATCGGATCTGAATAGGAAATCGACAAGTTTGGAAGCAACAGTTCCTTACGCTTGGCAACGATCTCTGCCTTGGTGCGGCCTTCCTGGCTGTAGGTTTCCGGAGGAATCCCCGCGAGAGTCGATGCATCGGGAAAAAGGTCGGCCCATACATCTAGATAAGCCCGCTCACCTACGCCAATGAACTCGCTGGCTTTCAATCCGGTGTCGGTGGACATCTGAAAATGCACATGGGGAATCCACCCACCGTTTTCCGCATCTGCGCCCATGTATCCGACAAGCGCGCCAGGCTCAAGGTGGTCGCCGGGTTTGAGACGCGCCAGCGCTTCATGAGCCATGTGCCCCCAAAGTGTCAGGAAGGGTGGGCAACCTTCTGGTGAGTGCTTGAGCATGATCAAGCCACCATAGCCAAGCGGCTCGCGCTCGACCTCGACGCTCTGCACCACACCCGCAACAGGTGTATAGAGAGGCGTGCCGGCGGGCATAATCAAATCGACACCGACGTGAATGATCCGACGCTGCCCTTCAATGAAACGCGATTCGAATGCCGCGTCGGTGTAGATGGTTCTTTCCTCGCCCCATGGTCCAATGCCAAGCGGCACCTTGTGCGCGGTGGAAAACTCATTCCACCACCGGGTTGCCTGGGCTGGACGCTGCTCGGCTGAGGCAATCGTCATCACGTGCGAAGCATCGCCGAATGGAGCAATCGCCTTGTTCATGGTGGCAGCCGATGGACGCACGATATCCGCGAAAGACTTGCTGTTTTCCGCCACCCAGCGGCGAACCGCGCCAGCGCCTTCGATCGCGTCAAAACCACAGGCTTTGCGCAAGATTGCCGTCGCCAGTCGAGGGTTCATGCGATCCATCCTCTCCAGGAGGCGCCAGGCCGGCGCTTCGCTGATGGCAAGGTAGGGATTGTCTTGCGCCTGGCCGTATCGCGATGCCGACAACGTGACGCTCGTGACCAGGCGCATCGCTATGAGATTGAAGAGGACGTCGACCTCCTCCGGATGCAGAGGGTATTTCTCATGGAAACCGGCCGTGAGGGCGGCGGCCGCGCCGATTGGATCTTCCATGTCGAGAATGGAATAAGCACAGGTGATGGCAACTTCGGCAATCAGGATCGTATGGACCGCATCCCCGAAATCGATGATGCCTGAGACTTTCTGATGGTTCCCGGAGTCGACGAGGATGTTCCAGTCATTGCCATCATTGTGAATAACTTGAGTGCGCAAACGCGCGAGCTTGGGCTGAACCGTTTTTTCGAACGTATCAATGAACCGTTGCAGAATTGCTCTTTTGCCAGCGTCTTTCACGAAATGCAGGCGTGAGCGCGAACGTGCGGCGTGACGCAAATCCCAGTCGAGATCACGTACCGCGCCCGCGTGCATGAAACCCTGAAGTGCACGATCCACATCACCGAAAGACTGACCGAGGCTACGCATCAATTCGAACGTACGCTCGACCTCGGCAAGCGGCGTTCCGTGCAACCAGCTGACCAGGCGAACCGCATGGGTTTCGCCAGAAGCTGCCACCGCCGAGGCGAGAAAATCACCCTCGCGGCTTTTCTTGAGAAAGGGCACGGCAAGCTCGGGGCTGTTACTGGCAAGGTGACTGAGAATGGCCGTCTGAAACTCGCTTTCAATTCGCGGTTCCGTCGAGTTGACAACTTTCAGGATCCACCCCGCATCGGTTCCTGTCTTCAACCGATAGTTGCGGTCTCGTTCGCCGTCCAGTGGCGTGGCCGTACCGATAACGTTGAAAAGCTGTTCACCGAGCTTTTCGGCATCCCCCGTCGAGAACTGGGGGGCGGGATGAGAAAGATTAGTCATGGTAATTGTTTTCCAAGCCATTTTTTTCAGATAGCTTGGCACGCGAAGCCTTGGACGGCAGTAGGTATGCGGTCGACTTTGGCCTGCATATTGTCGGAATCGACCGGCACAAATCCGGTAGCAAATATAGGGAGTTCTGATGCGCGACCTGGACACGAAAGATCGCGAAATACTCGAAATCCTGTCCAGAGAGGCTCGCATTGCCCTGAAGGCCCTGGCCGCGAGAATCGGACTTTCAAGAAGCGCCACCAGCGAGCGCGTCATCAACCTTGAGCGCAATGGTGTGATCCGAGGCTACCGGGCTGATATCGGCGAAATCGATGCCAATGTGATTCGCGCGATCCTTCTCGTTAGCCTCAAGCGCACGCCCGCAATCAGCCTGCTGGACCTGCTCGCCCAAAACTCGCAGGTACGGCGCGTCTCTTCGGTCAGTGGCCAGCTTGATCTGGTCATCGAGATCGAATCGCGAACCATCGATGATCTGAATCGGGTCAGAGATGCAGTAGCCAGCCACGAAACCGTTGAAGACATCACCACTGCTGTCGTGCTTCGACGCGATATTGATCGGCAGACTTCCTGATTCGTACTGGTTCGAAGTCGTGAAAGAAACTGCATCCTGATACTGTCCGAAAAACAAAGCCCTCGTAGCAGTACGAGGGCTTAGTTGTTTCTGTTGCCAAGAAAAGCCAGGTCTCAATGACCCGCGCTCTGCCCACCATCAACGTGGAGGATTTCGCCAGTGACGAACTTGGCGCCGTCCAGGTACACGACCGCGTTGGCGATGTCATCGATCTCGCCCATGTGCCCGACCGGGTGCAGTGCGCCCAGGGCGGCGTGGGTTTCTTCGCCGTGCATTGGGGTCTTGATGATGCCGGGCGATACTGCGTTCACCCGAATGCCGCGCTTGGCGTATTCGATGGCCAGGGAACGGGTTGCCGCGTTCAGGCCACCTTTGGTCAGTGAGGCCAGCACCGACGGCACGCCGTCGATGGCGTGGTCGACCAAGCTGGTGGTGATGTTGACAACGTGACCGCTGCCCTGTTTTTCCATCTCGGCGATGGCCAGTTGGGTGATGTAGAAGAAGCCGTTGACGTTCACCGACAACACATTGGCATAGTCTTCAGCGGTGTACGCAGTGAAGGGCTTGGCGATGAAGATCCCGGCGTTGTTGATCAGGGTATCGACTCGGCCGAAACGGGCGATGGCTTCACGAATCACGCGCTGTGCAGTCTCTGGCTCGCCGATGTCGCCGGCCACGGTGAGGATGTCCGGATCGGTGGATGGCTTGATCGAGCGGGAGGTTGCGACGATCTGGTAACCGAGCTCGCGGAAGGCCTTGACCATGCCGTCGCCGAGACCTTGGGATGCGCCAGTGATGACAACGACTTTTTTCGAATTGCTCATGATGAACCTCACAGATAAATGATGATTTGAAAAAATTTGCGATCAGGCTTCGGCCGAGGCTTGTGCCATCTGTCTCAACATCTGTTCGTAGTACTCGACCGACTGGGAGCCGGACACCAGGTGACGACCGTTGAGTACCAGGGCCGGGACCGAATTGATGCCGTGCTGTCGGTAAAACTCTTCCAGTTCACGCACCTCTTCGGCAAAGGCACCCGACGCCAGCACCTTGCGTGCACGGGCCTCGTCCAACCCGGCTTCACCCGCCAGCCGCACCAGCGTCTGCTGATCACTCGGGTTCTGGCCTTCGCTGAAGTAAGCGCGAAGCAGGATCTTCTTCAACGCCACCTGGCGTCCTTCTTCCAGCGCCCAGAGCAACAAACGGTGAGCGTCGAAGGTGTTGTAGAAGTGCGTGCGCTTTTCCAGATCGAACTTGAAGCCGATGGCCTCGCCGCGAGCGATCTGCATCGCCTTGCCAGAGGCGACGTCCTCGGCGGTGCGTCCGTATTTGCGCATCAAGTGCTCGACGGCTTTTTCGCCTTCGGCCGGCATGTCCGGGTTCAGCTCGAAAGGCTTGTAGGTCAGCTCGACCGCCACCTCACCCGCCACGTTCTCGATCGCCTGCTCCAGCGCCGTCGCCCCCAGTGCGCACCATGGGCACACCACATCGGAGACGAAATCGATGGTCACCGGCGCCGTCATGACTTCCCCTCTTCCGCCAGTTGCTTGCGGTACTGGGTGGTGGTGATGCCGGCGTAACCCCAGTTATCGGTGTCGACTTCCTCGATCACGATGTGGGTCAGCTCAGGGCTTTTATTGAGGACGCGTTCCAGTGTTTCAGTGATCTCGGCAATCACTTGAGCTTTCTGCTCAGTGGTAACGCCATCGCGGGTGATGCGTACGCTTACAAAAGGCATGAGGGAAACTCCAGTGACCTTCCCGTCGGAATGATGGGAGAGGCGTTGGAGCTCAATGTAGGGAGTTCGCGGGAGGGGATAAAGGTGGGGACGGGAACATCATTAGTTACGTGAGGTAATTAATCAAATGAATCCAGGGAGCTGCTGAACATGTCGCCGCGCACGACACGTTCCCGAGACGTGTTCTCGAAATCGCGTTATGACGACACGAGCCACCAAGCACGTACAAAAAAGCCCCGAACCAGTCGGGGCTTCTTCTTTCTCAGCCTTGAATCAGGCCTCGATACCGCAAGCCGTCATCAGAAAACGTTGATCGGGTAATCCACGAACACGCGCACTTCGTTACCGCTGACGTTGTACTCGCTCGACTTCTGCGACACGCGCAGGACCGAGCTGCGCAGCTTGATGCTCAGGTCTTTGGCCGGGCCGCTTTGTACGACGTATTTGAACTGGTTGAAGATCTCGCGCTCGGTGCCGCCTTCGCTGGTGGAGGTGGTGATGTTGTCACCGCGTACGTAGGCGAAGTTGTAGCTCAGGCCCGGGACGCCGAAGGTGCTGAAATCCAGGCCGTAGCCCAGTTGCCAGCTGCGTTCGTCTTCGGCGTTGAAGTCGGACCAGTAGGAGTTGGCCAGGTAGATGGTGTTGCCACCGTCACCGACGCGGTTTTGATCTTTCTGGTAGCCGCCGTAGGCGTAGCCCAGGTTGCTGTCGCCAGTGCTGCGTTGGTGCGCGAGGGTGAACGAGTGCGCGCCGGTGGCGAAGGTGGCTGCCAGGCTCCAGATCTTGTTGTCGTCGCCGGTAATGCCGTTATCACGGACGTAGGAGTCGTCCAGTTTGGTACGGTAGCCGTTGAAGTCCAGGGTCAGGGACTGATCCTTGTCGAACGGGAACACGTAGTTGGCGTTGACGTATTGCTTCTTCAACACGTCTTCAACGTCCGACGCGTATAGCGCGGCCTTGAACTGTTCGGTGAACTGGTAGCTACCGCCCAACACGTTGATCGACTTCAGGCCACCGCTGTCCCGGCCTTCGGCGCTTTTACGCGATTCGGCGGTGAAGCGACCGGCGTTCAATTCCAGACCCTTGATTTCCTTGGAGGTGATCAGGGTACCGGTGTAGCTTTCCGGCAGCAGACGACCGTTGTCGTAGCTCAATACCGGCAGGGCCGGCATTTGGTCGCCGTAGGTCAGCGTTGTGCTGGACAAGCGGAATTTTACGGCCGCGCCACCTTTGGCCAGGTCGTCAGCCGGTTCGCCGCTGGCTCCCTTTTTGAAAAAATCGATGCCTTGGGCGCCGCTGCGGTCTTCGTTGCGCTCCAGATTGAGCGCGTACAGCCCAAAGGCATCCACACCCACACCGATGGTGCCCTGGGTAAAGCCGGACGAGAATGTACCGATGGCCGCTTGGCCCCACTCGGATTTATCCGGGTTGCCGTCTTTGTAGTCACGGTTCATGTAGGCATTGCGCAGCAGCACTTTGAGGCTGCTGTCTTCAACGAAACCCTTGGATTCGGCCTGGTCGTTAGCCATGGCCTGTGTAGCGCTCAAAATCCCCAGAGCGATAAGGCTGATTCGCTTATTCAACATGTTGTTTTCCTTATTACGGGTTGAAACGCGCTGTGTCGAACGGCCGAAACGGCGCTATCGCGCTCTTTTTTCATCCCGCAAACAAAAAAGCCCGCCCACGATCACTCGCGGCGGGCCTTTTAATTATTTTTCGGTCATGGCGGTCTGCCACAGGCGTTGGGCCGGATCGTAGCCGCGGCCCTAACGATGTGTCAATTTCATGAATCGTCTATAACCAGGCGAAATTCGTCTAAGAAACGAATTTACCTGGCAGAAAATTCAATTGGCGTACAGCCAGGTCGTCATCGAATAACGCGAAAAATCCCTTATCCATAAAAAAAGCGCTGTCATCCCGGCAGCGCTTTTCTTTGATCAATCCGTTGTTTTTCTTCTTATCCTTCCATCACATCCCACAACGCATCCAGCTCCGCTTCGCTGAACAAGCCAGCGGGGTAGCGCTCGATCATCGTCCGGCGCGGATCGCTTTCGGCGATCTGACGCGTTCCATTGGACTTGAACCAGTGCGCCAGGATCTGCAGCGATTCGCTGTTTACCGCCAGGGGATGCAAAGCCCGCTCGCTTGCTACATTCACTTCGGCGTTCATTTCCACGCTCTCTCCTGGTTTTTGAGCGGCCTAACTTATCCAAGGTTTATGACAGAACAACTAAGTCCTCCCCTCCCGGCATTACCCCATCCCAGATACAAGAGCTATGCCAAGGTATGCGCGCTGTCGACCAGCGGATACAAAAAAGCCCGCAGTCCTGAAGGGCTGCGGGCCTTGCACAAAGTTGCAGACGAAAACGTTTGCCTGTCTGATTTCGCCACTACTCAAGCTGTTACAACTGCACTCACTCTTTGTGCGGCGCTGGCTGTTGTTGGGTAAGGCAGTGAATGTTGCCACCTCCCAGTAACAGTTCGCGGCCAGGCACCATGACCACTTCGTGCTGTGGGAACAGTGTCTGCAAAATCTCTTTTGCCGGACCATCCAGCGGGTCATCGAAACTTGGGGCAATGATGCCGCCGTTGACGATCAGGAAATTCACGTAAGAACCGGCCAGACGGACAGTCGGGTTACGCTCCTGGGTTCCGTCAACCGGATCAACCCCCGCGCATTCTTCCTCAGTCGCATACAGCGGCCCCGGAATCGGCATCTTGTGCACCGTGAACGGGCGCCCCTTGGCGTCGGTGCTGTTTTGCAGCACTTTCATGGCCGCCTGACAGCGCGAGTAGTTCGGATCCTGTGGATCGTCGGTCCAGGCCAGCAGGACTTCACCCGGACGCACGTAGCAGCAGAAGTTATCCACATGGCCGTCGGTTTCATCGTTGAACAAGCCGTCCGGCAACCAGATGATCTTATCCACAGCCAGATGCGCGCTGAGCACCGCTTCGATTTCCGCGCGGTTCATGTGCGGGTTGCGATTGCGGTTGAGCAGGCATTCTTCAGTGGTGATCAGCGTGCCTTCGCCATCGACATGGATCGAACCGCCTTCGAGCACGAAGCCTTGGGTACGATAGCGCGGGCTGCGCTCGATCTCGAGGATCTTGCCGCCCACCTGCGAGTCGCGGTTCCACGGCGAATACAAGCCACCGTCAAACCCGCCCCACGCGTTGAAGTCCCAGTTCACGCCCCGGACTTCACCATTGTTGTTGATGACGAATGTCGGACCGGTGTCCCGGACCCAGGCGTCGTCGCTGGACATCTCGACCACGCGGATATTCGGTACGTCCAGGCGGGCACGGGCGTTTTCGTATTGGCCGGCGGACACCGCCACGGTGACCGGCTCAAAACGGGCAATGGCCTTGGCCACCGCTACGTGCGCGGCTTGCGCAGGCTTGCCACCCAGGCGCCAGTTGTCGGGGCGTTCGGGCCAGATCATCCAGGTCTGGGTTTGGGGTGCCCACTCGGCTGGCATGTAGAAGCCGTCTGCGCGAGGGGTGCTGCTCAAAGTGGTCATGTCGATCAGGACTCCAGGGAACCGTCGAGGGTTTTCAGCGCGCTGTACAGGTTCGGACGACGGTCACGGAACGAGCCCCACGCGCTACGGATATGTTCCAGTTGGTCGAGGTCGAAGGTGTGAACCAGGATGCCTTCTTCGGTTTCGTTGAGCTCCTGCACCTTCTCGCCGAACTGGTTGGCGATGAACGACGAACCATAGAACGTAATGTCGTAGCCGTCTTGTTCCTCGTTGCCGATGCGGTTACTGGCGATCAGCGGCATCAGGTTAGCGCCGGCGTGGCCCTGTTGCACGCGTTGCCAGTGATCGCGGGACGAAATGGTCTTGTCGTGCGGCTCGCTGCCGATGGCGGTCGGGTAGAACAGGATCTCCGCGCCTTGCAGCGCCATGCTGCGCGCGGCCTCAGGAAACCATTGGTCCCAGCAGATGCCCACGCCGATTTTCGCGTAACGGGTGTTCCACACCTTGAAGCCGGTATCGCCCGGGTTGAAGTAGTACTTCTCGTGGTAGCCAGGGCCATCCGGAATGTGGCTTTTACGATAAATCCCGAGGTTGCTGCCGTCGGCATCGATGATCGCGATGCTGTTGAAACGCGCGCGGCCCGCCAGTTCGTAAAAGCTGATCGGCAGCACGACTTGCAGTTCCCTGGCGACTTTCTGGAAGTGCTTGATGGCAACGTTGTCTTCCACCGTCGTCGCCAATTGCAGGTAATCCGGATTCGGTTTCTGGCAGAAGTACGGCGCTTCGAACAGTTCCTGGATCAGGATGATCTGCGCACCCTTGGCGGCGGCTTCGCGGACCAGCCTTTCTGCAACCTCGATATTGCCTTCAAGGTCCCAGGAACAGGCCATCTGGGTGGCGGCGACGGTAACGTTACGGCTCATGAATCATCTCCGGGCAAGTGCGTGACGGTCGGGCATGGTTCATCCACGCCCTGGCATTGGCGACTTTATAGCCGATAAATATCGGCTTTAGAAGCGACAGATATGCCACACGTCTAAAATTAATCACTTAAACCCGATAACAATCGAATTAACATCGCAATTCACATGTGGGAGCGGGCTTGCTCGCGAAGGCGGCGTGTCAGCCGGGATGAATACTGAATGACACACTGCATTCGCGAGCAAGCCCGCTCCCACAGGGGTAGGCGTTTACAGTCCCTCCGCGAGCACCTTCGAAAGCATGTCCACGAAGAAATCCACGCTCTGGCGCGAAGTGACCATCGGCGGCTTGATCTTCAGCACGTTGAGGAAATCGCCAGTCGGCTGCATGAAAATCCCCAGCTCGCGCAAGCGATCGCACAGCGCGGTGGTTTCCTCGGTGGCCGGCTCCAGGGTTTCACGGTTGCGGATCAACTCCACCCCCAGATAAAACCCGGAACCATGCACAGCGCCAACCAATGGATGAATATCGATCAGCGCTTCAAGGCGTTCCTTGAAGTACCCGCCGACCACCTGGGCGTTTTCCCAGAGTTTTTCCTCTTCCATCACATCCAGCACTGCCATGCCGACCTGGCAACTGACCGGACTGCCGCCGGCGGACGAGAAGAAATACCCCTCGGCCTCCAGCGCTTCGGCGATTTCCCGGCGGGTGATCACCGCGCCCAATGGTTGGCCGTTGCCCATGCCTTTGGCCATGGTGATGATGTCCGGTACCACGCCCTGCTCTTCGAAACCCCAGAAGAAATGGCCCATGCGCCCGTAACCCACCTGCACTTCGTCGGCGATGCACACGCCGCCCTGGGCGCGGACCATGGCATAGACCTGTTTCAAATAGCCGGGTGGCAGCGAGATACCACCGGCATTGCCGTACACCGGCTCGCAGATAAACCCGGCTAACTGGCGTTTTTGCTCGGCGATTTTTGCCAGGTTGTGTTCGACGCTGCGCACGTAGTCCGGCGCGCTGTCCGGGCCACGGAATTCGCCGCGATAGGTATTCGGTGCGGTCACCGGGTGCACCCAGTCCGGGCGGCTGCTCAGGGCCTTGGGGTTATCGGCGATCGACGTCGATACCGCATCCGCGCCGACCGTCCAGCCGTGATAGGCCTCCAGCACGCTGAGCATGTCGCGCCCGCCGCTGTAGGCCCATGCCAGGCGAATGGCCAGGTCGTTGGCCTCGCTGCCGCTGTTGACCAGGAACACGCGATCCATGCCCTCTGGTGACAATTTCAGCAAGCGCTCTGAGAACTCGGCCACCGCCGCGTAGTTGAACCGCGAGTTGGTGTTGAGCAACGACCACTGACGGCTGGCCACCGCCGCCATGCGCGGATGGCCGTGGCCGAGTACCGCAACGTTGTTGAGCATGTCGAGGTAAGAGCGACCCTGCATGTCGATCAGGTGGTTGCGCCAGCCACGCTCGATGCGCGGCGGGTCGACGTAATAGTGTTTTTGCGTGCGGGCGAAGCTGGCGTCCCGCCGGGCCAGCAAAGTCTGTGAGTCAAGTTCCGCTTCTGCATCGCACGCCAGGCCCAGCAGCGCCGCAGGTGACGGGCATAACGCTTGCCAGGCGGCGGCGCGCGAAGGGGTGCAGAACAGCGGCGCGCTGAACGAAGCACCTCGGCACAGTTGCACGATCAACGGTCCGCTGACCGAACCCAGCACCTGGCCTTTTACCAACGCCGCGCCACTATGCAGCGAGGGCGTGACACCCCACAACCGCACGCTCATTTGCGGGCCGTCCAGTTGCAGCACCCCAGGCATCGGCTGGTGCACCACCCCGGCAAACGGCGCTTCCACTGCCGTGCCATGGGGCACGCGCAACTCGACGTGCAGGGGACAGGTTTGCGGCTCACCGGCAGTGTCCGGGCGCGTGCGCGACAGTCGATATTGCCCATAACGGCTGGCCGCCAGGCCGTGGACGGCGGCGGCTTCGTCCAACAGGCGCTGATCGATGCCTTCCTGCTCCCAGTTACCGGCTTCGAAATGCGGGCTGAGCACGCCCAGGTCGATCAACGCGAACTCACGCCCCACCAGGCTCGGCAGCAGCGGTGCGAAGCCTTCGCCGCCAATGTCCGGCAGGCTGTGCCCGACGGCCGACAGAATGGCCGCTTCCATCAGCGCCAAGGGCACCGATGTGGCCACACGGAAGATCTCCCACTCGTGCACCAGGTTGTCACGGCTATAGGCGTTGCCCGGATCGATGCTGACCTGCTGTTCGCCACTGAGCACCAATACCGCCGCGCGGGCGACGATCAGCGGCCACAGCGCCAGCAGTTCTTCGTGTTGCAACGGATTGACTGCGTGATACGCCTGCACCGCTGGCAGAATGCAGAAGGGATCGCCTTCGCCGTGATGCAGCAACGCGGCACAGGTCACCGACAGATCGGTAATGCGCCAGGTGCGGATCAAGTCGCCGAAATCGATCACACCCTGCAATTGCCAGCGGCGTTGTGCGTCCCGCTGCCACACCACGTTGTCGTCGGTGATGTCCATGTGAATGGCTTGTACGGGCAATTTGTCTTGCAATGGCAACAAATGGCGCTCGGCCTGTTCGGACGCTTCAACGATCAGGCGGCGCTGGGTTTCATCCTTGATGACCGGCAACAGATGCGCAATCAACGCATGGGCGTGGCGCGCGTCCCACTGCAGGGTTCGCACCAACCCGGGATGGTCAAAATCCGTCAATGCCAGGTCCATTTCACCGCACAGGCGCCCGAAACCGGCCACCACGGTGGGATTGAAATATTCCAGGTGCGTCAGGGACTGGCCCTCGATGTAATCCAGCAGACGCACATGCACCGATTGGCCTGCGACCTCCAGGGACAACAGGTCGGCACCGTTTTTTGCCGCGATCACCCGCGGAACGTGGACGTCAGGATGCCCGGCCAGGTGCTTGAGCCCTGCATGCTGGGCTTGCAGTTCGAGCGCCGAATAATCGCCCCGGCAAATTTTCAGGACAAACCGCCCCTGATCGCTGTCGACACGAAAATTCAGGTCCTGCTGGCTGCCGAGGGGCTGTAATCTTGCGCTAAGCCCGTAATGCGTCTGCAACAGTTCAAGCGCTTGCTCGCAAGATACTTGCGGACTGGGCAAACTGGCGCGATGAATCAACGTGGCGAGCGGCATACAACGACCCCTGTAATTTTATTAGGCGCCTATATCGCCACTGCTCGGGGCGATACGCAACCCCCTCCTCCCAGTTGCCAAGCGGCTTGACCGCTCTAGATGAAGAGAAATTAATGTCCTGTACGCTCGCCCTTACCGACACTGTAAGCAAGAATGACAATCACCAACGCCCTCCTCTGGAGAAAGCCATGAATGTTGTAACTACCGACCTGCCCGGTGTTTTGCTCATCGAGCCCAAGGTTTTCGGTGACGAACGCGGCTTTTTCTACGAAAGTTTCAACGCGAAGGCTTTCAAGGAAGCCACCGATCTGGACCCGCATTTCGTTCAGGACAACCATTCGCGCTCACAAAAGGGGGTGCTGCGCGGGTTGCACTACCAACTGGAAAATACCCAGGACAAACTGGTTCGGGTCTGCGCAGGGGAAATTCTTGATGTCGCTGTCGACGTGCGGCGCAGCTCGCCGCATTTCGGCCAATGGGTGGCTGTGCGCCTTTCTGCGCAGAATAATCGCCAGCTCTGGGTGCCCAAGGGTTTCGCCCACGGCTTCGTGGTGCTGAGTGATTTCGCCGAGGTTCTTTACAAAACCACCAACTACTACACCCCGTCGGCCGAACGCAGCATCCGTTGGGACGACCCGGACCTGGCCATCGACTGGCAGCTGGACATGGCGCCGCAACTGTCGGCCAAGGATCAGGCCGGGGTGTTTATCAAGGACGCTGACGTCTTCGCCTGAAACCGGGCCCGGGATTCACCCCGGGCAGCCCCCGGCCCAAGGTGCGCAGACTGCACCACAAAGCCTAGGCATAATGCACCTGTTCCCACAGGCGCTCGATGCTCATGACTCCAACCCTTCCCCGCAGACCCCGCTGGCGCAGCCTGGCCCTGCTCGCGCTGTGCCTGGCACCCTTGCTGTGGCCGCTGGAGCATCTGGCCGAGCGTTATTACCGCAGCGAACTGGCGGGGCAGAATCGTCAGACCCTCGATCTCTATGTCGCCAACCTGCTGGGCACCCTGCACCGCTACGAAGTATTGCCGCAGATCCTCGGCGACCTGCCAGCCTTGCGCGCCGTGCTTGGCGCGCCGGACGATGGCGTAACCCAAGGCAACGCCAACCGCTTGTTGAAAAACATCAGTACCCAGACTGGCGCTGAAGTCATGTACCTGATGGACACCACGGGCAAGACCCTGGCCGCCTCCAACTGGGACAAGCACGACAGCTTCGTTGGCCGTAACTTTGCCTTCCGGCCGTACTTCAGCGAAGCCATGGCGGGTCGACTCGGGCGGTTTTTCGGGCTGGGCACTACCTCTGCCAAACGTGGCTACTTCTTCGCCGCTGCCGTGCGCGAGGGCGAGAAAATCACCGGTGTGCTGGTGGTCAAGGTCGACCTCGACCACACCGAAAGCCTGTGGGGCAAAACCCCGGAGCAACTGCTGCTGACCGATCATAACGGCGTGGTCATCCTCACCTCTCGACCGGAATGGCGCTTTCGTTCGACCCGGGAATTGAGCGAAGAAGAACGCAAGGCCATCGCCGCGATCCAGCCCTACCCCACCCGTGAGCCCAAACCACTGAAGCTCAACCCCAACGCCTGGTTGACCCAGACCCAGGCGATTGCGGAAACCGGCTGGAACGTCAGCATCCTCGCCCCGCGCACCCTGATCGATCGCCCCGTGCGCACCGTCGTCGCCATCGGTGGCGCGACGCTCCTGGTGTTGATGCTGTTGCTCGGCCTGATGATGCAGCGCCGCCGTCATTACCTGGAACGGATCGCCTTCGAAGCCAAGGCCCGGCGCGAACTGGAAGGCCGGGTGGCCGAGCGTACCAGCGATCTCGAGGGCCTGAACCGACGACTCAAACAGGAAGTGCTGGAACGCGAACAGGCCCAGCAAGAGCTGGTTCGCGCCCAGGACGACCTGGTGCAGGCCGGCAAGCTGTCGGCCCTGGGCACGATGTCGGCGAGCATCAGCCACGAACTCAACCAACCCTTGGCGGCCATCCGCAGCTACGCCGAAAACGCCGAAGTGTTACTCGACCATCAGCGCACCGACGATGCCCGCGGCAACCTCAAGCTGATCAGCGAATTGACCGGCCGCATGGCGTCGATCATTGCCCACCTGCGCGCCTTTGCCCGGCGCGATCGCCACGCCCCGGAAAGCGTTGCCCTGCAGCCGGCGCTGGACGATGCCCTGGCCTTGTTGGCCAAGCGACGGCGCAGCATGGAAGTCGAGCTGATCCGCGACTTGCCCGCCGCCACGTTGTGGGTCGAAGCCGGAGAAACCCGCCTGCGCCAGGTGCTGGGCAACCTGCTGGCCAATGCCCTGGATGCCCTGACCGAAAAAGGCCCGCCACGTAAACTCTGGTTGAGTGCCCAATCCACCGCCGAAGGCGTCAACCTGTACATTCGCGACAACGGCCCCGGGTTCTGCCTGGAGGCCCTCGGCCGCGCCAGCGAGCCCTTCTACACCACCAAGACCCGCACCCAGGGCCTTGGCTTGGGGCTGGCGATCTGCGAGACCCTGATGCGCGCCTTCGGCGGTGAACTGTCGTTCGCCAACCACAAGGAAGGCGGCGCCCTGATTACCCTGAAACTGCGCGCAGGCGCACCGGGTGTGAGCCTGCAACCGTCCGAGGACCGAAGTGCATGACCATCGACAACCGCATCCAGGTCGTGTTGATCGACGACGATCCCCATCTGCGCCAGGCCTTGAGCCAGACCCTGGACCTGGCCGGCCTGAAGATTCTGCCGCTGGCCGAAGCCAAGGGCCTGGCGGCGCAACTGGAGCGCGACTGGCCGGGCGTGGTCGTCAGCGATATCCGCATGCCAGGCATGGATGGCATCGAACTGCTGACCGAACTCCACGCCCAGGACCCGGAACTGCCGGTGCTGCTGATCACCGGCCACGGCGACGTGCCGCTGGCGGTGCAAGCCATGCGCGCCGGGGCCTATGATTTCCTGGAAAAACCCTTCGCCAGCGACGCCCTGCTCGACAGCGTACGCCGCGCCCTGGCCTTGCGCCGACTGGTGCTGGACAACCGCAGCCTGCGCCTGGCCCTTAGCGATCGCAATGAACTGAGCACTCGCCTGGTCGGGCAATCGCCCTCGATGCTGCGCCTGCGCGAGCAAATCGGCGCCTTGGCGGCGACCCGGGCGGACGTGCTGATCCTCGGTGAGACCGGGGCCGGCAAAGAAGTGGTGGCACGCGCGCTGCACGACCTGTCGAGTCGGCGCAATGGACCGTTCGTGGCGATCAATGCCGGGGCGCTGGCGGAGTCGGTGGTCGAAAGCGAATTGTTCGGCCATGAGCCCGGCGCATTCACGGGCGCGCAGAAACGCCGCATCGGCAAGTTCGAATTTGCCAACGGCGGCACGCTGTTTCTCGATGAGATCGAAAGCATGAGCCTGGACGTCCAGGTGAAACTGCTGCGCTTGCTCCAGGAACGCGTGGTCGAACGCCTGGGCGGTAATCAGTTGATCCCGCTGGACATCCGCATCATCGCCGCCACCAAGGAAGACCTGCGTCAGGCCGCCGATCAGGGCCGGTTCCGCGCCGACTTGTACTATCGCCTGAACGTCGCGCCATTGCGCATTCCGCCACTGCGCGAGCGCGGTGAAGATGCGCTGATGCTGTTCCAGCATTTCGCCGATGAAGCCAGTGCCCGCCACGGCTTGCCACCCCACGAACTGCAGCCCGGACAACGCGCCCTGCTGTTGCGCCACAGCTGGCCCGGCAACGTGCGCGAGCTGCAAAATGCGGCCGAACGCTTCGCCCTGGGCCTGGAACTGGCGCTGGACAACAACGAGGTGCAAGGCTCGGGTGGCACGACGGTAGACATGGTCAGCGGCGGCTTGAGCGAGCAGGTGGAAAACTTCGAAAAAACCCTGATTGCCGCCGAACTGGCCCGCTCGCACAGCTCGGTGCGCAGTGTCGCCGAGGCGCTTGGTATCCCGCGCAAGACCTTGCACGACAAATTGCGCAAGCACGGCCTGAGCTTTGCCGACAGCGGCACCTCCGCCCATGGCGACGACCTCGATTGAGCCGCCGCCCACTCGTCCACTTCAAACAAGAGGCCCCTGAATGAGCCGCGACAGTCGTCAACTGGAATCCGTCCTCCACCACGACATTCCCCTCACCCGGGACATGGGGCTGAAGGTGCTCGACTGGCACGATCAGCAACTGCGCCTGTATTTGCCGCTGGATGCCAACGTCAACCACAAGAGCACCATGTTCGGCGGCAGCCTGTATTGCGGCGCGGTACTGGCCGGTTGGGGCTGGCTGCATCTACGCCTGAAAGAAGAAGGAATAACCGATGGGCACATCGTTATCCAGGAAGGGCAGATCAACTACCCGCTGCCGGTGACCGGCGACGCACACGCCATTTGCCAGGCACCGAGTGCAGTGGTGTGGAAGAAGTTTCTGGCGATGTATCAGCGGTACGGACGGGCGCGGTTGGTCCTGCATACGCGGGTGGTCAATGCGGGTAGCGATGAAGATGCGGTGAAGTTCGCCGGGCAGTATGTGCTGCACCGCTGAAGCGCCGATCCATACGACGCGGTGTGTCTGACATACCGCGTTGCATGGTCCGCCAGCAAGCCGGCTCCTACGGGTTAGCCAACGCCAACAACTGTTCTCGCCACGCCGCCTTGGCCGGCAATGCCAGGAAAAATTCGTTCAGCAGCGATTCTCGCGCCGGGTAACAAAATGGCGCGCCCTGCAAATCCAGCACCTCGCCACCCGCGCCTTCCAGCACGCCTTGGGCCGCCGCCGTGTCCCACTGCGAAGTCGGCGCCAGGCGCGGATAACAATCCGCCGCCCCCTCGGCCAACAGGCAGAACTTCAGAGAGCTGCCGATATTGGCCAGCTCCAGTTCACCCAGGCTGGCGCTCAACCCTGCCAATAAGCGTTCCTGCTCTGGACTGGAGTGGCGACGACTGGCAACCACGGTGAACGATTGGCCGGGGGCCAGGACATCACGCACCTGAATCGACACGGGCGTCCCCCCTTGATCCCCGCGCCACGCGCCGAACCCGGCACCGCCCACGTAGAAACGGCCGTTCGTCGGCATCGACACCACGCCAAATACCACGCGCCCCTGCTCGATCAGCGCGATGTTGACGGTGAACTCTTCGCTGCCGGAAATGAACTCCTTGGTGCCGTCCAGCGGGTCCACCAGCCACCAACGCTGCCATCCGGCGCGCACGCTCTGGGGGATGTTGGCGTCTTCCTCGGACAGCACCGGGATGCTCGGATCAAGCGCCGTCAGCCCGGCCAGGATCAGATGATGAGCGGCCAGGTCGGCGGCCGTCACAGGTGAATCATCGGCCTTGGCGGTGACCGCCGTGCCGGTGCGCCAGAACGGCAGGATCGCTTCGCCGGCCTGCAGTGCGAGCTCGATCACCGGCGCCATCAACGGATGGGGAAAATTCATGGCTGGAACACTCCGCGCTGGGTCAGCAGGTCACGGGCCAGGTACAAGGCGGCCAAGGCCCGGCCTTCGGTGAATTTCGGGTTCTGCGCCAGCGCCGACAACTCGCGCAGATTGACCTTGTCCATGCCCATCGGCTCTGGCTCGTCACCTTCCAGGCGTTCTTCGTACAGGTCAGTGGCCAGCACCACCTGGATTTTCTGGCTCATGTAACCGGGGGACAACGACAGCTCAGTCAGATGCTCTAGCTGTCGCGCGCCAAAACCGGCCTCTTCCTTGAGCTCGCGTTCTGCTGCCGCCAAAACATCCTCGCCCGGCTCGATCAGACCTTTGGGCAGCGACAATTCGTACGCATCGGTGCCGCCGCAATACTCTTCGACCAGGACGGCATGGTCCGCATCGAGCATCGCCACAATCATCACTGCGCCATAGCCCGCGCCCTTGCCGACCAACCGTTCATAGGTGCGCTCCACGCCATTGGAAAAACGCAACTTCAGCTCCTCGACACAGAACAAACGGCTGGTGGCGACAATTTCGCGGGCGAGGACGGTAGGTTTCTGGCGCATGAGCGGCTCCTGGACGATAGCGGGTTACTATACCCGGCCTATCCTGATTGTTGTTTCCGGATACCTTTTTTACCGCTGGAGAAGTTTTTATGTCCCTGCTGCCCTGGCGCGATATCGATACCGTTCTGCTGGACATGGACGGTACGCTGCTGGACCTGCACTTCGACAACCATTTCTGGCTGGAGCACCTGCCCGAGCGCTATGCCCAATGGCACGGAGTGAGCCGGGCCATGGCCGATATGGAGCTGCAGCCCCTGTTTGAACGCAATGCCGGTCAACTGCAGTGGTATTGCCTGGATTTCTGGAGTGCCGAACTGAAACTGCCCGTGCGTGAGCTGAAACTGGAAACCGCCCATCTGATCGCCCTGCGCCCGGATGCGGACACCTTTCTGGCAGCGATCAAGCGTGCAGGCAAGCGCGTAGTGCTGATCACCAATGCGCACCGCGATTCGCTGTCATTGAAGCTGGAAAGAATCGAACTGGCACCCTATTTCGAGCGTTTGATCAGCTCTCATGATTACGGTTTTCCCAAGGAAAACCCGCAGTTCTGGGATGCCTTGCAAGCCGACATCGACTTCGACCCGGCACGCAGCCTGTTCATTGACGACACCTTGCCGATCCTGCGCAGTGCGCGGGATTTTGGTGTCAGGCATTTGCTGGCGGTGAAAGAGCCGGACAGCCGCAAAGGACCCAAGGACACGGCGGAGTTTGCGGCGGTCGGGGATTATCGGGATTTGATCGCAGGGCTATAGACCGCGGCGCCTGCATCGCGAGCAGGCCCGCTCCCACATTGGATCTGCGTCGTGCACACATGCTGTGTTCACCACAAATCAAATGTGGGAGCGAGCCTGCTCGCGATGGCGGTCCTGAATATTACTCAGGAATCCGCAACGACTGCCCCGGATAGATTTTGTTCATATCCTTGAGCATCGGTTTGTTGGCCTCGAAGATTTTGTTGTACAGGTTGGCATCGCCATACACGCGCAGGGAAATGGCGCTCAAGGTGTCGCCCTTCTCGACCACGACAAACTTCGCGGCCACGACCACAGGTCCGGTAACGGTGATCTCGTCTTCAACACCGCTGACACCTGCCACATTACCCAGGGCCAGGAGGATTTTCTCCTTCTCTTCCTGCGTATTCGCTTCGCCGCTGGCGATCACCTTATCGCCCTCGACCTTGACCTGAATCTTGGAAGTGTCGATCCCCGTCAACGCACTCTGCACATGCTTGGTCAACGCCTCGCTGTTGGCTTCGGCCTTGTCCGGCGTCAATGCGTCGAGGATTTTTTCACCGGCTTCTTTTAGAAAACTGAACAGGCTCATCGTTTCGCTCTCCTTGGGTTTCGGGGTCCAGACGCAAAAGCCTAGACCACGGCCGACATTTGCCAATCCAGGCCGACCAATGACCCCGCTTGCGATAGAATCCACACCTTCCCGACCCCAGGAGCGAAGATGGACATCAAGCAGCTGAAATTCCTCATCGCTCTGGACGAAACCCGCCATTTCGGCCAGGCCGCCGCACGCTGCCACATTACCCAGCCGACCCTCTCCATGCGCCTGCGCAGCCTCGAAGAAGAACTCGATCTGCCGCTGGTCAATCGTGGCCAGCGTTTCGAAGGCTTCACCGCACCCGGCGAGAGAGTCCTGGCCTGGGCGCGCACCGTTCTGGCAGCCTACGATGGCCTGTACGCCGAGGCGGCCGCCTGTCGCGGCAATCTGGTTGGCACCTTGCGCCTGGGCGTGGTGCCGCTGTCGAGCTTCGATCCCTTGCCGCTGCTGCAACGCCTGCACGCGGAGCACCCGAACCTGCGCTTCGAACTCTCGGCGCTGAGTTCCGAGCAAATCCTCGAACAACTGGCGAACAATCGCCTGGATCTCGGTGTGTCATACCTAGAACGCCTGGATGCCGAGCGCTTCGACTCCCTGGCCTTCAGTGAAACCCGCATGGGCCTGCTCTACGATCAGCGATTCTTTACCTTCGGCGAAGCCCCCCTGAGCTGGGAGTCGTTGATCGAGTTGCCGCTGGGCATGCTCAGCAGCGGCATGCACTTTCGCCAGTCCATCGACCACAACTTCCACAGCCGCGGCCTCAACCCGCAGCCTTTGTTGCAAACCGATGCCGTCCATCAACTGTTACAAGCTGTGCACGGTGGCTTGTGTTGCGCGGTGATGCCGTTGGACGGAGGCCTGGAAGAACTGACCGATCATTTGCGTCTGCAACCGATCGAAAACGCCCAGACCCTCAGCCGGCTGGGACTGATCATGCGCCGAAGCGCGCCACGCTCAGCCTTGGCGGAAGCCTGTTTTGCGATTTATCAACAATCGCTGAACGGGCTTTGATCGACGGCATCTATCGGCAGATCAGAAATAGCGATTAGACGCGACCAGTTGCCACGCCTAGTCTTAAGACTGATCAAACCCTCGGTGATGCCATGAACGCCAAGCGCCCAGCCTGCGCGGCGCCTGCCCTCGAAACGCCCGCGCCCGCCGCCAGCCAGACATACAGCTACAGCAACCTTGAGCACTCGGAATCCGCCAGCACCGCGCTGGCCGAGGAAGTCGCGCTAGCCATTGCCTTCAATGGCATCAGCCAGGCGGTGATGCTGGTCACGCCCACGGACCTGGAAGACTTCATCGTCGGCTTCAGCCTGGGCAGCGGCATCATCCAGGACGCCTCGGACATCTATGACCTGCAACTCAGCGGCTCTGGCTCGGCTCAGTACGCGCAAGTGACCATCGCCAATCGTGCGTTCTGGAACCTCAAGCAACAGCGACGGCAACTGGCCGGTACCAGCGGATGCGGGCTCTGCGGCGTGGAAGCGGTCGAGCAGGCATTGCCCGAGCTCGAGGTGTTGCCCGGCGCGCCCCTGCCCCCGGCCGAATGGCTGGACGGCCTGCGCCAGCGCATCGGCGCGTTCCAGCCACTTGGCCAGCACTGCGGGGCGGTGCACGCGGCCGTGTTCATGAACGACCAGGGCGAACTGTTGCTGGGCCGAGAAGACATCGGCCGGCATAACGCCCTCGACAAATTGATCGGCGGCTTGATCCGGCAACACATTCCAACGGCGGGCGGGCTGGCGATTGTCACCAGTCGCTGCAGCCTCGAATTGATCCAGAAAGTCTTGCGCGCCGGCATCCAGACCCTGGTCAGCCTGTCGTCGCCAACGGGCCTCGCCGTGCAATGGGCCCGTCGCCACAACCTCAACCTCATCCATCTGCCACAAAAGAATGCGCCGCGGGTCTACAGCCCAGCGTTGGAGATCCAAGCGTGAGTCAACACCGTCAAGCCGACCAGAAACCTGTCCCTCGCTACAAACCCTACACAGGCCCGGCCGGAGGTTGGGGCGCACTGATCAGCGTCGCACAGGCCTGGTTGACCAGTGACAACGCGCTGAAAAATCTGCGCATGATGCTCAAGACCAACAAGAACGGTGGCTTCGACTGTCCCGGTTGCGCCTGGGGCGATTCCAACGAAGGCGGCATGGTGATGTTCTGCGAGAACGGCGCCAAAGCGGTGAACTGGGAAGCGACCAAACGCCGCGTCGACGCTAAGTTTTTTGCCAGGCACAGCGTCACTTCATTGCTGGAGCAAAGCGACTATTGGCTCGAATATCAAGGCCGTCTGACCGAGCCGATGAGCTATGACGCCGAGACCGATCGCTACAAGCCGATCAGTTGGGACGCGGCCTTTGCCCTGATCGCCAAGCATCTGAACGGCTTGTCGAGCCCGAACCAGGCCGAGTTCTACACTTCGGGCCGGGCCAGTAACGAAGCGGCTTTTTTATACCAGCTGTTCGTGCGCGCCTACGGCACCAACAATTTCCCCGACTGTTCGAACATGTGCCACGAGGCCAGCGGCGTGGCGTTGTCACAAAGTGTCGGCGTCGGCAAAGGCACCGTGACGTTCGACGACTTCGAACACGCCGATGCGATTTTCGTCTGGGGCCAGAACCCCGGCACCAACCATCCACGGATGCTCGAACCGTTGCGTGAGGCGGTGACACGCGGCGCGCAAGTGGTGTGCATCAACCCGCTGAAAGAGCGCGGCCTGGAGCGCTTCCAGCACCCGCAACACCCGATCGAAATGCTCACCAACGGCGACAAGCCGACCAACACCGCGTACTTCCGTCCGGCGCTGGGCGGCGACATGGCGATCATGCGTGGCATGGCCAAGTTCCTGCTGCAATGGGAACGCGACGCACAGAAAGCCGGTGCGCCTGCGGTGTTCGATCACGCCTTCCTCAATGAGCACAGCGTCAATGTGCTGGAGTACCTGGCCGCCATCGATGAAACCCCATGGGAGCAGATCGTCGAGCAGTCTGGCCTGCCCCTGGTGGAAATCGAGCGAGCGGCGCGCATGTACGCCAAGGGCAAGAACGTCATCATGTGCTGGGCCATGGGCATCACCCAGCATCGCCATTCGGTAGCGACCATCCAGGAAATCGCCAACCTGATGCTGCTGCGCGGCAACATCGGTCGACCAGGCGCCGGCCTGTGCCCGGTGCGTGGCCACAGCAACGTCCAGGGCGACCGGACCATGGGCATCAACGAACGGCCACCGGTGGCGTTCCTCGATGCCCTGGAACGACGCTTCCAGCTCAAGGTACCGCGTGACAATGGCCACAATGTGGTCGAAGCGATTCATGCCATGGCCGAAGGTCGGGCCAAAGTCTTCATTGGCCTGGGCGGCAACTTCGCTCAAGCCACCCCGGACAGCCCGCGTACCTTCCAGGCCCTGCGCAACTGCGACCTGACCGTGCAGATCAGCACCAAGCTTAACCGCAGCCATCTGACTCACGGCAAAGACGCCCTGATCCTGCCGTGCCTGGGCCGGACCGACATCGATATCCAGACTGAAGGCGCGCAAGCGGTGACTGTCGAAGATTCGTTCAGCATGGTCCACGCCTCCAACGGACAGTTGCAGCCCCTGTCGAACCAGATGCGCTCGGAACCGGCGATCCTGGCCGGCATAGCCGCCGCCACCTTGGGCAACCAGCCTGTGGACTGGAACTGGCTGGTGGCCGACTACGGGCGCATCCGCGACCTGATTGCCGATACCATTCCAGGCTTCAAGGACTTCAACGAAAGGGTCAAGAACCCAGGCGGCTTCTACCTGGGCAACAGCGCCGGCGCACGCAAGTGGAACACTGCATCCGGCCGGGCCAACTTCCGTCCGAACGCACTGCCCAAGGACCTGGTTCACGAACGCACCCGTGCCACCGGTGTGTTGCCGGACCTGATCATGCAATCGATGCGCTCCCACGATCAGTACAACACCACGATCTATGGTCTCAATGACCGCTATCGCGGAGTGAAAGGCCAACGTGATGTGCTGTTCGTCAACGAAGCCGACATCATTCGCCTGGGCTTCAAGCCGGGGCAGAAGGCTGACATCGTGTCGATCTGGGATGATGGCGTTGTACGCCGAGTGAAGGGCTTCACATTGCTGGCGTTTGATATTCCTGCAGGGCAAGCGGCGGCGTACTATCCGGAAGTGAACCCGCTGGTGCCGCTGGAAAGCACAGGGGATGGCAGCCATACGCCAACGTCGAAGTTTGTGGCGATCCGGTTGGAAGCGGCGAGTGAGACCGGGTTGATCATGGCGAAGTCTGCCTGACCAAAAACAAAAGATCGTCCGAACGCGGTCCGAGCCTGCGGCAGCTCCTAAAACGCCCACAAAAAAGGCCGTTTTTTCACAAAAACGGCCTATCCGAAGTAACTAAAGACCGGCGAAAAACCATTAAGTTCCGCCCAAAAAACAGTAACTTATAGAAATGTGCTGAAGTCGTGTTACTCGTCGGATTTCGATTGTCACACCACTGACACGGCCTCAGGATCGCGTCGTCATCCCCATGAGGTTCCTCCATGAAGTTCTCCTCGATTCTCTTGTTGTCCCTTGGCCTGGTCAGTGGCATTGCCTCTGCTGGCGGCACCACCGAAGCAGGTGTGGGCGGCGCATTGGGCGGGGTTTTGGGCTCGGTCGTCGGCCAATCGATTGGCGGTAATACAGGTTCCACCATCGGCGCGGCCCTGGGCGGCGCGGGTGGTAGCGCAGTCGGCGCAGACAAACGCAGCCGTGGCGAAGCCGCCATCGGTGGTGCGTTGGGCGCAGCAGGCGGTAACGTGGTCGGCCGCAGCGTGGGCGGCACCACCGGCAGCCTGATCGGCTCCGCAGCAGGCGGCGGTGCCGGTGGCGCACTGGGTAACTACATGGGCAACAAGAGCGATGACGACGACGATGACGATCGTCGTTATCGTGGCCATGATGATCGTCGTTACTACCGTGACGGCCATCCAGGTCGTGGTCATGCCTATGGCCATCGCAAGCATCACAAGAAGTACTACCGCCACCGTCATTGAAACCGGAATGGTTTCGCTGGCAGATAAAAATCGCAGCCCGAGGGCTGCGATTTTTTTTGGCTGTTTTAAACCACCAGACGCTCCATCGCACTGCGTAACCCGGCCGGAATCGCCACTGGCTGATTCGAGGCGCGATCGACAAACACGTGCACGAAACGCCCCGCTGCGCAGGCCTCATCTTCCCCTTGCTTGAATACCGCCAACTCGTACTGCACCGAGCTATTGCCCAACTTTCCGACCCGCAGGCCGACCTCGATCCGGTCCGGGAAGGCGGTGGAGGCAAAGTAATCGCAGGCTGAACTCACCACGAAACCCACCACCTCGCCCTCATGGATATCCAGGCCGCCGACTTCGATCAGGTAGGTGTTCACCGCCGTATCGAAGAAGCTGTAGTAGGTGACGTTGTTGACGTGACCATAGGCATCGTTGTCGTGCCAGCGTGTGGTGATGGGTTGGAAGTGTGGGTAGTCGGAGCGCTGGGGCATCGGTGTTGGTTCCTGGGGTTGGATGACCAGTTTAAGGAGAAAACCGCGTTATCGCTCTTCGCGAGCAGGCACCAAATCAATCACCTATCAACAAACCCTCTACCTTGCGCCGCCAATTCACCAATCAACCGTGCCGGGCTCCAGTGATCACCCTGGCGTGTCTCCAGCGCCAACAGCCGCTGATGAATATCCGCCAACCCCTGCTGATCCGCCCAGGCCATCGGCCCGCCTTTATCTGCCGGGAACCCGTATCCGTTGAGGTACACCAGATCGATGTCGTGGGCCGATCCCGCGACCCCTTCCTGAAGAATCTTCGCACCCTCGTTGACCAATGCCAGCAGGCAGCGCTCCAGAATTTCCTCCTGGCTTATCTCGCGGCGATGAAAGCCCAGCCCCTCGCTGACTTCCAGCACCAGCGCGTCGACCTGCGGATCGTGTTCAGCCTGGCGACTGCCCGGCTCATAATGGTAATAGCCATCGCCGCTCTTCTGCCCGAAACGGCCCCGCTCACACAGACGGTTATCCACTTGCACCTCTGGCGCATCCTGCCCAACTCCGGACAGTTGCCGGGCACGCCATTGCAGATCGACGCCAACCACGTCGAACATACGGAATGGCCCCATGGCAAAGCCGAAGCCTTGCAACGCGGCATCGATCTGGTAAGGGTAAGCGCCCTCCAGCAGCATTTTGCGGGCCTCCAGCACGTAGGTGTTGAGCATGCGATTGCCAATGAAGCCGTCGCAATTGCCCGAGACCACGCTGACCTTGCCCATGCGCTTGCCCAGCGCCAGTGCAGCATCGATGACTGCCGGTGCAGTCTGGGCACCACGGACGATTTCCAGCAGCTTCATGATGTGCGCCGGGCTGAAGAAGTGCAGGCCCAGGACTTGTTGCGGACGGCCAGTCACCGCGGCGATGGCGTCGATGTCCAGTGCCGACGTGTTACTTGCCAGAATGGCTTCAGGTTTGAGCAGGCCGTCCAGCTCGCGGAAGATGGCCTGCTTGAGTTCCAGGTTTTCGTAGACGGCCTCGATGACCAGATCGACATCGCGGATGGCCGCATAATCAGCGGCAGCCGTGACCCGTGCAATGCGGGTGTCGGCCTCGGCCTGATCGATGCGTTCTTGCCTAACACTATGGGCATAGGTGTCCGCCACGGTGACCAGGGCCTGCTCAAGCATCTGCGGATTGTTATCGACCCATTGCACCGCCACCCCGGCGTTGGCCAGGCACATGACAATGCCGCGGCCCATGGTGCCCGCGCCGATCACGGCTGCGCGCTGAATTTTGAACGGTGTCTGGCTCATGTTTTGATCTCTTGTTGGCGATCCAAAGACAGCCCCCACCATAGTCAGCCTCCGCGAGTTTTTGAAATTTATTCCTGTGATGAGCGACATTCAGCAGATGGATGCGCCCACACGGCTTAGAGGTGCGCCTCGGCCCACCCGCGAACCTCGGCATACGGATAATCCTCCAACACCGCATAGCCGGAAATCGTCCGCACCTTGAGTTTGGTGAACAACGGCACGCTGATCCCGCACAGAAACCGTGTGACCCGCTCGGCGGATGGCTTACTGCCGGTATGCTGTTCATGCCTGTGGATAAAATCACTGCACAAGGCTTCGAAATTTTTATCCACAAGTGCAGGCAATGCCGGGGGCTCAGGTAGTCGTGCCACCTGACCGTGACAAACCGAGCAATGCCCGCACTGGCGGGGCACATTTTCGTCGCCGAAATACTCGGCCAGGCGATATCCAAGGCAGCGATCGGTGGCGAAAAGATCGAGCATGGCGTGAATCCGCGCAACCTCGGTCTGTTCATGCCGAGTGAACCCCGCGTGAAGCTCCTCACTCAATGCGGCACTGTCGAACTCGGTTTGCAGCAGGCTGTAGACCTCGGTCATCAGCTTGCTCTCAAGCTCGACCCAGCCCTTTTCCTGGAAGTAATCCAGCGCCTTGACCACCCGGCTGCGCTCGGCCTGATGCTGTTCATACAACGCATCGAAATTCACCGTGGCCCAGGTACGCGCGCGCGGGGACGTCTGGATGATCGCCGCGACGAAATCCCTGCGTTCACCCTCGAAGCGCGCCAGCAATTGCTCGGGCTCCTGCAGATACTTGAACCGGTACTCGGCGTAGTAGGCATAGCGCGGAGCGATCAGGCCACGAAGCTCCAGTTGCACCAGCAAGGTCTTGAGCGGCAGCTGGCGGATGTTGCTCTGGTCCGCCAATGGCCCCAGCAGAAACTCCCATTGCCCCTCGGACGCCGCGGCCTGCATCTCGTCGAGCACGCAGCGGATACCGTCCAGTTCAGGCGTATCGCCATAGACGAAGTTTTCCAGCACGTTGAGGCTGTCGCGATTGGCCAGCACCAGGCAGTCCGATGGCTGCCCGTCACGCCCGGCGCGGCCGATTTCCTGGCTGTAGTTTTCGATGGATTTGGGCAGGTCGAAATGCACCACGTTACGGATGTCGCTCTTGTCGATGCCCATGCCGAAGGCGATGGTGGCGACGATGCAATTGGACTGCCCGCCCATGAAACGCTTCTGGATGCCTTCACGCTGCTCATGAGGCAAACCGGCGTGATAGGCCTCGGCCTGGATGCCATGGCGCTGCAGATGTTCGGCTATGTGCTCGGCGGTTTTCTGCAGGGTGACGTAGACAATGCTCGGCTGACCGGGTCGCTGACTCATCCATTCAACCAGGCGTCGACGCTTGTCCTGGCCACGAACCGGCTCAACCCACAGATTAAGGTTGGGCCGATAGAAGCCGGTGGTCACCACATCGTCAGGTTCGATGGCGAATTTCGCCTGCATGTCGGCGATCACTTTCGGGGTCGCGGTGGCGGTCAGCAACAACACCTGGGGGATATTGAACTGGCGTTGATAGTCCGGAAGCTTGAGGTAATCCGGGCGAAAGTTATGCCCCCATTCGGAGATGCAGTGCGCCTCGTCCACCACCAGCAGCGAGATCGGCACCTGCTGCAGGAAGTTACGAAAACGTTCGTTCTTCAGACGCTCCACGGAGATCATCAGGATTTTCAGTTCGCCGGACTTGGCGCGAGCCATGACATCACTGGCATCATCGCGGCTCTGCGCCGAATCGATACTGCCCGCCGCAATGCCGTGGCGTTGCAGGAACGCCAATTGATCCTGCATCAACGCCAGCAAGGGCGAGACCACCAGCGTCAGGTGCGGCAGCAATACGGCCGACAGCTGATAACAAAGGGACTTGCCGGAACCGGTGGGGAAAATTGCCGCCGCCGAGCGCCCCGCCAGTACCGCGCTGACCGCCGCCTCCTGGCCAGGCCGAAACTGTGGATAACCGAAAACCTGCTCCAGGGTGTTGTGCATAAGCTGTCACTCCGTTGACTGCTGCGATGAGCAAAGCCTAGCCGGCGATCGCAGCGAGTCGAGAAAAGGTCAGGGGTAAAAAAGATACGGGATGATACAGCGGATGGCTTTGGGAATGCGGCGCCTGGCAAATCGCCTTCGCGGGCAGCAAAATTCGAAATGACCTACACCCTCTGAGGCGCCTGTAGTCCCTTTCCTCAACAACTGCGCAAAACCTTACAAAACCTGTCGATCTCAGCCGTCTTGTCGCACGACACCACGCCCTTCTATAGTTTCCGGCAAGGCTGAAAACAGTGTCTGGGCCGACCGGGCGCATTTGCCGATTTCCCACAGGACCCACCTCGATGAACCGCCCCGAGCCACTGACCGACCGCTATCGCCCGCTCAAATCCAGCAACAGCGAAACCCCGGTACTGGTGATCGACACCGAGGCCGATCCCCTGGAAATTCTCGACGCCGCCCGCCAACGCATCCGCGCCGCCAGCGACCTGCTGGAAACCCTGTACTGCCTGTGCTTCAAACAGGCCGACGCCAGCGATATCCCCAACATCGTCAATGCCCTGTACCTGCTGACCCAGGATGGCAACGAGCTGCTCGACATCGCCCGGCAACGCCTGCCGAAACTCACCGGCTGAAGGACACCACGATCCCTTGTAGGAGCTGGCTTGCCAGCGATGAACGATAACGCGGTCCACTGTGGATAAGTCCGTCAGCAACGCCCTCGAACCCTTCAGCCGGCGACGTTATCGAAGGGACAGGCGGGATCCACAAAATGCGGGTTGCAGCGAAGGGGCAGGGTAAACGAGGCGGAGCTCGAGTGATTTACTATCATTATCTCGGCATCGCAAATCGCTTTATTGATGATCTACCCTAAAAATGAACAACAAGATCTGACCGCCGACATCTCGATCAATATCGACCTCGGCTGCAACGGCGCCGATGCACAACATCTGATCGAAACCCTGGAAGACCACTTCGCCATCGATTTTGTGGACTACGACAGTTATCGCTATTACCACCCTGACGGCTACGATGTATTCCTCAAGCGCAAAGCCAAGGGTCGCGGCGACAAGGTGCCACTGACCATTGGCATGCTCTACCGGGCAATCAAAGCCCAACGCTGGGACACGGATGAGCTTGAAGGCCTGTAGCGTCCCCGGCGCATAACGATAAGGACCTTACATGGACGTTCTGATGGGCTTGCTGGCCGCCTTGCTGTGGGGCGGTACGGATTTTCTGGTGGGTATGAATGCCCGCGCGGTGGGTGTCAAACGTGCCGTGTATTTTGGTCAGGCGCTGGGCTTTACCATCATGAGCCTGCTGCTGATCGTCTTCCCCGTGTTCTTACTTCGCTCGATGGCCGCGCCGCTCGAAACCTGGCTGATCGGCGTCGCCGCTGCCGTGTTGACGGTATCTGGCGCGCTGGCCCTGTCCAAGGCCTTCGCCCTCGGCAAGGCTTCCATCGTCGCGCCGCTGGTGACGTCCTACGGGGTGGTGACCACGCTGCTGTCCTGGGCCGGTGGTGAGCAGATCAGTCTGCTGCAATTGCTATGCATTGCGCTGTGCGTCCTTGGCGTCGTTCTCTCCAGTATTCATTCCGACCCGAAGGTGCCCCACACCACACAGGCGAGCAGCTCGATTACTTATGCGCTGTTGGCGGCGCTGTTCTACGGCACCAGTTTCTGGCTGCAAGGTCGCTTCGTCCTGCCGTCCCTCGGGCCGGTCACGATGCTCTGGCTCGCTTACCTGGTGGGCCTGTTGGTGCTGGTGGTGATCGTGCTCAGGATCGACGATGGCTTGAAAATCCCGCCGCTGAAAAACTGCCTGACGCTGACCGGCGCCAGCCTGATGAACCTCGGTGGTTTTTCATCATTCGCCTGGGGGGCGGTGGCCGGGTCGGTCTCGGTAGTAACGGTAATCAGTACATTGTCAGGCGGGATCGCAGCGATCCTGGGGTATGTTTTTTTCAAGGAACGGCTGGGGAAGGTACAGGTACTGGGAGTAGTGCTGGTGTTGGTCGGCGCATTCGTTCTACACCTGAAGACCTGAACCGTCGCTCACAAAAAAGCCGCCCCGAAGGGCGGCTTTTTCATGGCTTCAAACCAACACTTACAACTTTGGACCCGCAGCCTTGATCGCGTCGCTCACGTCGAACTTCTTGAAGTTCTCGATGAACAGGCCGGCCAGTGCTTTGGCGGCTTCGTCGTAGGCGGCTTTATCAGCCCAGGTGTTGCGTGGGTTCAGCAGGCCAGTCTCAACGCCCGGCACGGCCACTGGCACGTCGAGGTTGATGGTGTCCAGGTGCTCGGTTTCGGTACCGATCAGTGCGCCGCTCTGAATCGCTGCGATCACCGCACGGGTGGTCGGGATGTTGAAGCGCTTGCCGACGCCGTAGCCACCACCGGTCCAGCCGGTGTTGACCAGGTAGACCTTGGAGCCGAAGCCGCGGATGCGCTTGATCAGCAGCTCTGCGTATTCGCCAGCCGGACGCGGGAAGAACGGTGCGCCGAAGCAGGTGGAGAAGGTCGACTTGATGCCGGTGCCCGAACCCATTTCAGTCGAGCCCACCAGAGCGGTATAGCCGGACAGGAAGTGGTAGGCCGCTTGTTCTTCGTTGAGGATCGACACTGGCGGCAGTACGCCGGTCAGGTCGCAAGTCAGGAAGATGACAGCATTCGGCTCGCCACCCAGGTTCTTCTCGGAACGCTTGGCAACGTGCTCCAGCGGGTAGGCGGCACGGCTGTTCTGGGTCAGGCTGACATCGGCGTAGTCGGCGTGCTTGGCATCATCGATAACGACGTTTTCCAGGACCGCACCGTGCTTGATGGCTTTCCAGATGACCGGCTCGTTTTTCTCGGACAGGTCGATGCACTTGGCATAGCAACCGCCTTCGATGTTGAACACAACGCCTTCGCCCCAGCCGTGTTCGTCGTCACCGATCAGGTAACGGCTTTCGTCAGCGGACAGGGTGGTCTTGCCGGTACCGGACAGACCGAAGAACAGGGTCACGTCGCCTTCTTCGCCGATGTTGGCAGCGCAGTGCATTGGCAGCACGTCGGCGGCCGGCAGCAGGAAGTTCTGCACCGAGAACATGGCTTTCTTCATTTCACCGGCATAACGCATGCCTGCGATCAGCACTTTCTTCTGTGCGAAGTTGATGATCACGCAACCGTCGGAGTTGGTGCCGTCACGCTCTGGAACGCATTCGAAGTTGGCAACGTTGAGTACTTGCCACTCTTCACGACCCGCCGGGTTGTACTGGGCCGGGTTGATGAACAGGCAACGACCGAACAGGTTCTGCCAGGCAGTCTGGGTGGTCATCTTCACGGCCAGGTAGTGCTCGGAAGCCGCACCTACATGTACGTGGGAAACGAAGTGCTCTTGCGCGTTGTTGAACGCCTCGACGCGATTCCACAGGGCATCGAACTTGTCGGCCGGGAACTTGCGGTTGATCGGGCCCCAGGCGATGGCGGCCGAAGTGGACGGTTCTTCAACAATGAAACGATCGACTGGCGAACGGCCGGTACGGTGACCGGTACGAACAACCAGTGCGCCGGTATCGGCAAGCTCGCCTTCACCGCGGTTGAGGGCTTCTTTAACCAGATCATCAACACTCAGATCGGTGTACACGGCGTTATTGGCTTGCGTCATGAGGTTCCCCGTCGGCCAGTGGCCGAGTGCTCCAAACGTTTTGTAGTAGAAAGTCGTGCACTACTACCGCGAAAAAAGTGGGCCGGATTATGCCAGAAAAGCCCAAAAAAAGTAGGGCCCTCCCGTCGTAACGGCGCTATTACGCCACTTTCCAGTGAATTTACCTGCGCTGAACCGTTTTAGTGCCGGGTATCTGACGGCGTCTCGACACCCGCTCCGGCGAACAATTGGGTGACATCGGCGACGTCGAACAGGTACTGCTGGTTGCAGAACTGGCAATCGATCTCGATTTTGCCACCGTGTTCGACCACCAGATTTTGCGCGTCTTCCATACCCAGACTGACCAGCGCATTGGCCGAACGTTCGCGCGAGCAGCTGCAACGGAAGCGCAGTTTCTGCACGTCGAACAGACGAACCTGCTCTTCGTGGTAAAGACGATGGAGCACGGTTTCGTTGTCCAGGCCCAGCAGTTCATCGGCCGTCAGGGTGGTGGCCAGCGCGGTGAGGTGCTGCCAGCTGGCGGCGCGTTCTTCTTCATCTTTCAGGCGATCGGCAGGCAGTTGCTGCAGCAACAGGCCACGGGCGCGGCGGCCATCGGCGCAGAGCTTGATGCGAGTGCCGATCTGCTGCGACATGACGAAGTAATTGGTGAAGCAGTCGGACAAGGTTTCGCCGTCCAGATCGACGACGCCCTGATAGCGCTGGCCCTGTTTCGGGTCGATGGTCAACGTCAGCGAGCCATCCGGCATCAAGTCGGCCAGGGTGGCGTCGGGGGCGATCCGGTCGGCCTCGTAACGGGCCAGGCCACGGATATCGCGCTCGCTGGAGCACTCGATCATCAGCAGCGGAATCGGGCCTTCGGAACGGGCCTGAAGAATCAGCAGGCCATCGAACTTCAAGGTGCCGACCAGCAACGCCGCAGCCGCCATCAGTTCGCCGAGCAGTTGCGCAACCGGCTCCGGATAGGCGTGTTTGGCCAGGACTTCAGCGTAGCTGAGTTCCAGCGAAACCATCTCGCCACGGGTGTCGCTGTCATCGAAGATGAAGCGTTGGGTGAAGTCGTTATCCGGTAAGTCGGTCATAAGTCTGGTATCTGAATAGGTGACAAAAGTGTTTACAGAACGAGGTTACGCCTTGGCTATAGCGTATGGCTGCCTGGTTGTGGCTTAGAGGCCGGTGGCGGTGCGCGCTTTACGACGAATGGCACATGAGCGGCAAGCCAATTACCTCATATGGCTACGCACGGGCGCAATTACAAGTCCTGGCCTGATTAGTGCGATCGGTGGCCCCCGCTCTATTGCTCGTTGCTGCTGCCGCGAAACTTGAACAGATCGCGCCGCTGCTTCTTGCTCGGCTTGCCATCGGTACTCACACCCAAGGCACCTGCCTTGCGCTCGGCCGCGGCATTTTCGCGCTTGGCGATGCTGGCTTCGGTTTCGGCATACAGGGTCTGTGCTTCCGGAGCACCTCGGCGCACGATCGACAGCGCCTGGACCACCACCGTGCGCTCCTCGAAACCGGTGCGGATCACGAATTCATCGCCAATGCGCGGCTCCTTGCCCGGTTTGCAGCGCTCGCCCCGGCAGTGCACCTTGCCGCTTTCGATCGCCGCCTTGGCCAGGGCGCGGGTTTTATAGAACCGCGCTGCCCACAGCCATTTATCCAGCCGGACTTTGTCATCCTCATCGTTTTTTTGTGCCATGGAATTTCCTCATCCTGAAATATTGATGAACTGTACTACCGTTTCCTCGTACCAAGAATTACGCCGTCTCGGATTACAATGCAGACATTCCAGAACCTCCTCGCGGGGCTGGAAATCCGGGCCGTAGATATCTGTCGCCTTTTAACCATTATTCTGCGTGAATACCGCGAATTCGGCCGCTTGCGGCCTGAGCGGTTTCTACCGGTTGAGCAAATTTGAAGACATTTGACCATTTGACCGTTGTCGGTCTGCGCGAGTGGGTGGCGCTCCCGGATTTGGGAGTCGCGGGCCTTCGGGCAAAAATCGACACCGGCGCCAGCACCTCCAGCCTGCATGCCACCGACATCGAGACGTTCGAGCGCGACGGCGAGCAGTGGGTTCGTTTTACCGCGCACCTGGGCACGGTGGTGCAGTTGCGTCACCGCCGCTGCGAAGCACCGCTGGTAACAAGAAAAACCATTAAAAGCTCCAACGGTCATGCGCAGGTGCGATACGTAATCAGCACCACCCTGGCCCTCGGCGACCGGGTCTGGCGGGTCGAGTTCACGCTCGCCTGCCGCAAGTCCATGCGTTATCGCCTGTTGCTTGGCTCCAAAGCCCTGATTGATGGCCAGTTGGTCGTCAATCCGGGAATCAAATATGTACAAGACAAGCCGGTGTTCCCGGTATCTACCTCCTCCACAGGTGTTGCATGAAGATCGCTGTGCTGTCGCGGAACCCGCGTCTGTATTCCACCCGCCGCCTGGTCGAAGCCGGTACCGAACGCGGCCATGAAATGGTGGTGGTCGATACCCTGCGCGCCTACATGAACATTGCCAGTCACAAGCCGCAGATCCACTACCGCGGCAAGCCGCTGGAAGGCTTCGATGCGGTGATCCCGCGGATCGGTGCATCGGTTACCTTTTATGGCTGCGCGGTGTTGCGCCAGTTCGAAATGATGGGGGTTTTTCCGCTCAACGAATCGGTGGCCATTGCTCGCTCGCGGGACAAGCTGCGCTCGCTGCAGTTGCTGTCACGCCGGGGCATCGGTTTGCCAGTCACCGGTTTTGCCCACTCGCCGGACGATATTCCCGACCTGATCGAAATGGTCAACGGCGCCCCCCTGGTGATCAAGGTGCTGGAAGGCACCCAGGGCATCGGCGTGGTGCTGTGCGAAACCGCCACGGCGGCGGAGTCGGTGATCGAGGCATTCATGGGCCTCAAGCAGAACATCATGGTTCAGGAGTACATCAAGGAGGCTGGTGGCGCCGACATTCGCTGCTTCGTGGTGGGCGACAAGGTCATTGCTGCCATGAAGCGCCAGGCCAAACCCGGGGAGTTTCGCTCCAACCTGCATCGCGGTGGCAGCGCCAGCCTGATCAAGATCACCCCTGAAGAACGCATGACGGCCTTGCGCGCCGCGAAGGTCATGGGCCTGGCCGTGGCAGGGGTGGATATCCTGCGTTCCAATCACGGGCCACTGGTGATGGAGGTGAACTCGTCGCCAGGCCTGGAAGGGATCGAGACCACCACCGGCAAGAACGTGGCAGGGATCATCATCGAGCATCTTGAGAAGAATGGCGGGCCGAACATGACCCGGACCAAAGGCAAGGGTTAACGCACCGATCGCTCCCACGCTGCGCGTGGGAACGCCGCAACGGACGCTCCGCATTCGACTCTGAAAGGGACGCGGAGCGTCCCGGGCTGCATTCCCACGCAGAGCGCGGGAATGCTCGGGTTAAACAGCATCCCGCGGCAACATCAGCCCCAACGGCAAGCGCACCCGCGCTTCCAGCCCACCGCCAGACCGGTTGCGCAACTCAACGTTGCCGCCATGCATCGAGGCAATTCGCTTCACGATTGCCAAACCCAAACCGGTGCCCTTGCCGCCCCGGGCGCGGTCGCCCCGGGTGAACGGGTTGAAAATCGCTTCCAGCTCCGAAGGATCTATCCCCGCGCCACGGTCCATGACACTCAGGACGACATAAGGCGCACTGGTATCGCCGGACACATATGCCGCCACCTCGACCCCACTGCCCGCATGATGCAAGGCGTTGCCAATCAGGTTATTCAACAGCCGCTTCATCGACACCCGACGCAACGGGAATGGTTGAATCGGCTCAAGGCGCAAGCGCACTTTTTCTTCGGTCTGGTTGTAGGGCGCAGCGACTTCCCGGACGAGATCACTCAGGTCCACTTCCTCCACCGACTCGTCACGACCATCGCGAATGAACGCCAGGAACTGATCGAGAATCGCATCCATGTCTTCGATATCGCGAACCATGTCGTCTGTCAGGTCAGTGCGATCGCCCATCAGCTCAAGAGACAGGCGCAACCGGGTCAACGGTGTGCGCAGGTCATGGGACACCCCGGCCAACATCAATTCCCGCTCACGCCCGGCCTGCTCGACGTCTTCGGCCATCTGGTTGAAGGCGCGATAGACCTCGGTCATTTCACTCGGTGTATCACTGATTGGCAGACGCACGCTGCGGCCCTGGCCGAGTTGCCGAGCGGCATACACCAATCGCTTCAGAGGCTGGTTGAGCTGGCTGACGAAGATCCATGCTGCGGCAGTGGACAGCAAGCCGATGGCAAGAAACCAGCCGAGCACGTTCCATATTTTCTGGCCGCGAAGCGGATGCGGATAGAGCGGGACTTTCAGCCAGGCGTCCCCCAGGCTGGGAGCTCGAACCCACAAGGCCGGAGGCGCATGCATTCGTAAGCGCACCTCAGTGTCGGCACCCAGTTCGGCCTGCATCTGTCGCTGATAAATCTCGCTGTAGGGCCAGTGTTGTTCGCCTTCCGGCACACCGGCGCCTACCACGCGAATAAGGGGCACGGCATCGGCGATTTTTTCGCGATTTTCTTCATCGGCCGCCCAGTAGGCGCGCAGCGTCAGGGCGACGCCATGGCTGTACTGCCGGTCCACCAGCACGTCTTCGTTCATCAACAGATAAACCAGGGTCAGCGCCTTGGAAAACAGGACAACGATCAGCACCAGCCAAAGGGTGCGGGAGAAGAAACTCTGGGGGAACCAAACCGGGGTTTTCATGGGTAACCGTTAAACACGTGCAGGAGCGAGCGATGCTCGCACATTGCCGGTCGTGAGTCTGCGGGCAAGGACATCTTGCCCGTTGCCCGCACAAACCCGCGCCTACAAATCGTCGATCACTTGGTGGCGGCGCCATCCGGAACGAACACGTAGCCCACACCCCAGACGGTCTGGATGTAGCGCGGCTTGGATGGATCGGGTTCGATCATCCGGCGCAGGCGGGAAATCTGCACGTCGATGGAGCGCTCCAGGGCATCCCACTCACGACCACGGGCCAGGTTCATCAGCTTGTCGCGGGTCAACGGCTGGCGGGCATTCATCACCAACGCCTTGAGCACCGCGAACTCGCCGGTGGTGAGCATGTGCACTTCTTCGCCACGCTTGAGTTCGCGGGTGGCCAGGGACAGCTCGTAGTCACCGAAGGTCACGCTTTCGTCTTCGCTGCCCGGCGCGCCCGGCACCGGAGCCGACTGACGGCGCAGGACCGCCTTGACCCGTGCCATCAGCTCGTCCGGGTTGAACGGCTTGGCCAGGTAATCGTCGGCGCCCAGTTCCAGGCCCTTGATCCGGCTCAGCTCATCGCCCTTGGCGGTCAGCATGATGATCGGGATTTGATTGTTCGCGCCGCGCAGGCGGCGGCAGGCGGTCAGACCGTCTTCGCCGGGCAGCATCAGGTCGAGTACAACCAGGTTGAACACTTCACGCGCCAGCAGGCGATCCATTTGTTCGGTGTTCGGTACGGCGCGGGCACGGTAGCCCTTGCTGACGAAAAAACGTTCCAGCAGGCTGCTGAGGCCCGGATCGTCGTCAACAATCAGAATTTTCTCGCCTTCAGCAATGTTTGCAGTGCTGCTCATTGGATGCTCCTTTGATCTCGGCGCGCATTATGGCGTAGCTGCCGTTATACGCACCGTGTGCATTGTTAGCAGATTTTTCCTTTATCGCCAGGAAACCGGCCCTTGGGCCGTTGCCCCGCGATGCCCCCGAATGGCAGAACGCTGGTTATAATGCGCGGCCTTTTGTGTCAGGCAACGTCTGATCGTTACGCCGGGTAGCTGCTTTTTATTTTCATGGCGCCGGCAGTAATTGTTCGATTTCACGGGTCAACGGGATACCTTTGATCCAGGTAGCGGCGCAGGCCAGGCCGCTCAACCAGACTCGCCGGGCCTTTATCTGTGCGCCTGCGAGCCTGCTTTCACAATTTGTCAGGTGGTTATATGGACAGCATCAACAGCCGCATCGCCGAGGAACTCGGCGTACGCCCACAACAGGTCGAAGCGGCCGTCGCGCTACTCGATGAAGGCTCCACAGTGCCCTTCATCGCCCGTTACCGGAAAGAAGTGACCGGCAGCCTCGATGACACCCAGCTGCGTCATCTGGAAGAGCGTCTGCGCTACCTGCGAGAACTCGACGAACGGCGCATCAGCATCCTTGCCAGCATCCAGGAGCAAGGCAAGCTGACCCCGCAACTCGAGCGCGACATCAAGCTCGCCGACACCAAGACCCGCCTCGAAGACCTGTACCTCCCTTACAAGCAGAAGCGCCGCACCAAGGGCCAGATCGCCCTGGAAGCCGGGCTCGGCGAGTTGGCCGATGGCCTGTTCAACGACCCGACCCTGAGCCCGGAAACCGAAGCCGCGCGCTTCATCGACGCCGAAAAAGGCGTGGCCGATGTGAAGGCCGCCCTCGAAGGCGCCAAGTACATCCTCATGGAACGCTTCGCCGAAGACGCAGGCCTGCTGGACAAGCTGCGCAGCTACCTGAAGCAGGAAGCCACCCTCAGTGCCCGCGTGATCGCCGGCAAGGAAGAGGAAGGCGCCAAGTTCCGCGACTACTTCGAACACGACGAACCACTCAAGAGCATGCCGTCGCACCGCGCCCTGGCGATTTTCCGTGGCCGCAACGAAGGCATCCTCAGTTCCGCGCTGAAAGTCGGCGACGAACTGCCGGGCACCATGCACCCGTGCGAAGGCATGATCGGCCAGCAGTTCGGCATCCAGAACCAGAACCGCGCCGCCGATAAATGGCTGGGCGAAGTGGTGCGCTGGACCTGGAAGGTCAAGCTCTACACCCACCTGGAAACCGACCTGCTGGGCGAACTGCGCGATGGCGCGGAAACCGAGGCGATCAACGTATTCGCCCACAACCTGCACGACTTGCTGCTGTCGGCGCCAGCCGGCCCACGCGCGACCCTGGGCCTGGACCCGGGCCTGCGTACCGGCTGCAAGGTGGCGGTGGTCGACTCCACCGGCAAGCTGCTCGATCACGCCACGGTTTACCCGCACGTGCCGCACAACAAGTGGGATCAGACCATCGCGATTCTTGCCGCCCTGTGCGCCAAGCACTCCGTGGACCTGATCGCCATCGGCAACGGCACCGCCAGCCGGGAAACCGACAAGCTGGCCGCCGAACTGATCAAAAAATACCCAGCCATGAAGATGACCAAAGTCATGGTCTCCGAAGCCGGCGCTTCGGTGTACTCGGCGTCGGAACTGGCCTCCAAGGAATTCCCGGATCTGGATGTGTCGATCCGTGGCGCGGTGTCGATTGCCCGTCGCCTGCAAGACCCGCTGGCCGAGCTGGTGAAGATCGATCCGAAATCCATCGGTGTGGGCCAGTACCAGCACGACGTGTCGCAGCTGAAACTGGCGCGAGGCCTGGATGCCGTGGTCGAAGACTGCGTGAACGCCGTGGGCGTCGACGTCAACACCGCCTCCGTGGCGCTGCTGGCGAGGATCTCCGGCCTCAACGCGACCCTGGCACAGAACATCGTCAGCCACCGCGATGAGCACGGCGCATTCAAGACCCGCGCTGCGCTAAAGAAAGTCGCGCGTCTGGGCGAGAAAACCTTCGAACAGGCCGCTGGTTTCCTGCGCGTCATGAACGGCGAAAACCCGTTGGACTCGTCGGCGGTTCACCCGGAAGCCTATCCGCTGGTTCAGCGCATCGCTGCCGAAACCGACCGTGACATCCGCTCGCTGATCGGCGATGCCGCGTTCCTCAAGCGTCTGGACCCGAAAAAATACACCGACGAAACCTTCGGCCTGCCAACGGTCACCGACATCCTGCAAGAGCTTGAAAAGCCTGGCCGCGACCCGCGTCCCGAGTTCAAGACCGCCGAGTTCCAGGAAGGCGTCGAAGACCTCAAGGATCTGCAGCTGGGCATGATTCTCGAAGGCGTGGTAACCAACGTGACCAACTTCGGTGCTTTCGTCGATATCGGCGTGCATCAGGACGGTTTGGTGCACATCTCCGCACTTTCGGAGAAGTTCATCAAGGATCCACGGGAAGCGGTCAAGGCCGGCGACGTGGTCAAGGTGAAAGTCATGGAAGTCGACATCCCGCGTAAGCGCGTAGGCTTGTCGATGCGCATGAGCGACACCCCGGGCGAGAAAATCGACGGTGCTCGTGGTGCGCGTCCGGGATCGGCGCCCCGCCAGTCCCAGAACACCGCACCGCGTAAGGAAACCACGGCCGCAGCGCCGAGCAACAACGCCATGGCGTCGCTGTTCGCCAACGCCAAACAGCTGAAGAAACGCTGATGGACATCCCTGCCGGGTACACCGAAAGCGCATTTTTCAAGTTGCTGGGCTGCCGTTTGCACAGCCTGGAAACCGGGGTGGCGCAAGTCGCCCTGGCCCTTGAGCCACAACTGCGCAATCGTGCCAACAAGCTGCACGGCGGGGCCTTGTTCAGCCTGGTGGACATTGCCATGGGACTGGCCTGTTCCAGCACCCACGGCTTTGACCAGCAGAGCGCGACCATCGAGTGCAAGATCAACTACATTCGCGCCGTCGCTGACGGTGAAGTGATGTGCACGGCCCGGGTGATCCACCCGGGTCGGCGCACGCTGGTGGTCGAAGCCGATGTGATGCAAGGCGACAAACTCGTCGCTAAAGCACAAGGCACGTTCGCTGTCCTGTAGCTACCGGTCATCATTTTGAGTTAATTTCAGCAATAGCCCTCTGTGGGAGCGAGCCTGCTCGCGAAGGCGGTGTGTCAGTCGGCGACAATGCTGACTGATCCACCCTCTTCGCGAGCAGGCTCGCTCCCACAGGGGGTTACTGCAATCAGTGATTGACCGATTCAGTACGGCAGGAAAACCAGGCGAAAACGCCAGTTTTAACTTCACCCTTGTAGACCGTCTTGCCCACCCCCATATTGGGGCGACTGACGCGTGAAGGAATCCAACTTGAGCGAACTTCTCAACCGCCGCCTGGCTCTGCTCGGCGAGCGCGCTAACCTCTCTCTGCTCGAACAGTGCCTTCACGGCATCGAACGTGAATGCCTGCGCGTGACCGATGAAGGTCGCCTGGCGCAAACGCCGCACCCGGAAGAATTGGGTTCCGCGCTGACCAACGAACAGATCACCACCGACTATTCCGAGTCGCTGCTGGAGTTCATCACTCCTGCCCTGCCCGACCCGGCCGATACGCTGGCGAGCCTGGACAGCATTCACCGTTTTGCCTACAGCAAGCTCGGCAACGAATACCTGTGGAGCCCCTCGATGCCGTGTCCGTTGCCGGCCGAGGAAGATATCCCGATCGCCTACTACGGCACGTCCAATATCGGTCAGCTCAAGTACGTCTACCGCAAGGGTCTGGCCCTGCGCTACGGCAAGACCATGCAGTGCATCGCCGGTATTCACTACAATTTTTCCCTGCCGGAGAAACTCTGGCCGCTGCTCAAGCAGGCCGAAGGTTTTGTCGGCACCGATCGCGACTATCAGTCGTCGTCCTATATCGCGCTGATCCGTAACTTCCGCCGCTACAGCTGGCTGCTGATGTATCTGTTCGGTGCCTCGCCGGCACTGGACGCCGGGTTCCTGCGCGGTCGTTCCCACCAGTTGGAACAGCTGGATCCGGACACCCTGTACTTGCCGTACGCCACCAGCCTGCGCATGAGTGACCTGGGTTACCAGAGCAACGCCCAGGCCGGCCTGACGCCATGCTACAACGACCTGAACAGCTACACCGACAGCCTGCGTAAAGCGGTGGCGACACCCTACGCGCCCTATGTCGAAGTCGGCACCCACCAGGATGGCGAGTGGGTCCAGCTCAACACCAACATCCTGCAGATCGAAAACGAGTACTACTCCAACATTCGCCCGAAACGCGTGACCTACACCGGCGAGCGGCCGATCCAGGCGTTGATGGCCCGCGGCATCCAGTACGTCGAAGTGCGCTGCCTGGACATCAACCCGTTCCTGCCGATGGGCATCGACCTCACCGAATCGCGCTTCCTCGACGCATTCCTGCTGTACTGCGCGCTGAACGACAGCCCGCTCTTGACCAACACCAGCTGCGGCAATGCGACCTCCAACTTCCTCAGCGTGGTCAAGGAAGGTCGTCGCCCGGGCCTGCAATTGCAACGCGACGGGCAATCGGTCGACCTGAAAGAGTGGGCTGGCCAATTGCTGGAAAGCATTGCCCCGCTGGCCGCGCTGCTGGATCAGAGCCATGGCGGCGATGCCCACAGCAAAGCGCTGGACGCGCAGATGGCCAAGGTCCAGAACCCTGCCCTGACGCCATCGGCCCAGGTACTGGCGGCAATGGCCGAGCACAAGGAAAGCTTTGCCCAATTCTCCCTGCGCCAGAGCCGTGCCCACGCCGAGTTTTTCCGTAGCGAGCCGTTGCCGGCCGAGGAACAGGCCAGGTTTGAGGAACTGGCGCGCTCGTCGCTGGCTCAGCAAGCGGAGCTGGAGCAGAACGAGGTCGGTGATTTCGATGTGTTTGTTGGGTCCTACCAGGCGAGCATCCTGGCGATCAGTAATTAAACAAAGATCACGCAAAACCAGTAGGCGCTGGCTTGTCGGGTCGCGGCAGCGAAGGCGGTGCAACCGTCACACCGCGCCGCCTGGTTCGCCGGCAAGCCAGCTCCTACAAAGATGCTCTTAGAATTTTCCGCTCATAAGCTCATTCTAAAAAGTTATTTATTTTAGATTTCTTATATCATTTAGTCTCCTTTTCACGCCGACTCTCGGTCGCCTGACAAGGAGCTTCTCGATGAAACTGAATTTCCCTCTTCGCTTGCTGGCGGCCGCCTCCCTGGCTGCGGCGAGTCTGTTCGCCCAGGCGGCCGACGTGACAGTCGCTTACCAGACCACCGTAGACCCGGCAAAAGTCGCCCAGGCCGACGGCGCGTATGAAAAAGCCACCAAGGCCGACATCCACTGGCGCAAATTCGATAACGGTGCCGACATCATCGCTGCCATCGCCTCGGGTGACGTGCAGATCGGCTACCTCGGTTCCAGCCCGCTGACAGCCGCTATCACCCGCAAAGTACCGGTGGAAACCTTCCTGATCGCTACCCAGATCGGCGCCGCCGAAGCCCTGGTGGCGCGCGACGGTTCCGGGATCAAGACCCCGCAGGACCTGATCGGCAAGAAAATCGCCGTGCCGTTCGTGTCCACCGGTCACTACAGCCTGCTGGCCGCGCTGAAGCACTGGAACATCGACCCATCGAAAGTCACCGTGCTCAACCTCGCTCCGCCCGCGATCATTGCCGCGTGGAAACGCGGTGACATTGACGCCACCTACGTGTGGGACCCGGCCCTGGGTGTGGCCAAGGAAAACGGCAAGGTGTTGATCACCTCCGGCGAACTGGCCAAGTTCGGCGCGCCGACCTTCGATGCCTGGATCGTGCGCAAGGACTTCGCCGAGAAGCACCCGGAAATCGTCACCGCGTTCGCCAAGGTCACTCTGGATGCCTACGCCGATTACCGCAAAGACCCACAGGCCTGGCTGGCCAATCAAGGCAACGTCGACAAGCTGGTGAAACTGTCTGGCGCCAAGGCCAGTGACATTCCGCTGCTGCTGCAAGGCAACGTCTACCCGCTCGCGGCTGATCAAGTGATTACGCTGGGCGCGCCGACCACCAAGGCCATCACCGACACCGCCACGTTCCTCAAGGAACAAGGCAAGGTCGACGCTGTGCTGCCGGACTACGCGCCGTACGTCAGCGCCAAGTTCATCACGGATTGATCGGGGGTTAATGACGATGGCTTTGCTACAGCTGGAGCGCATCAGCGCACAGTACCCCGGCAGCCCTGCACCTGTGCTGGCGGATATTTCCCTGACCCTCGGCCCCCGGCAGTTGCTGGTGGCCCTCGGCCCGTCCGGCAGTGGCAAGACTTCATTGTTGAACCTGATTGCCGGTTTCGTCGAGCCCAGCGCCGGGCGCATCACCCTTGACGGTGTGCCGGTCAAAGGCCCAAGCGCCGAACGCGGCGTGGTGTTTCAGGATGACGCCCTGTTGCCATGGCAGGACGTGCTGGCCAACGTCGGCTTCGGCCTGGAACTGGCCGGCATCGCCCGGGAAAAACGCGAGGTGCGCGCCAGGGAAATGCTGGCGCTGGTGGATCTATCCGGCTTTGAAAGTCGCCGCATCTGGCAACTTTCGGGTGGCCAGAAGCAACGTGTCGGCCTGGCCCGCGCGCTTGCTGCCGACCCTCGCGTATTGCTGATGGACGAACCCTTCGGCGCCCTCGACGCCTTCACCCGCGAACAGATGCAGGAGCTGCTGCTGCAAGTCTGGCGGCGCACCGCCAAGCCGGTGTTCCTGATTACCCACGACATTGAAGAAGCGGTGTTCCTTGCCACGGACCTGATTCTACTGGCACCCGATCCCGGGCAGATCGTCGAACGTCTGCAGCTGGATTTCGGCCAGCGCTACGCCGCAGGTGAGTCGGCACGGTCGATCAAGTCCGATCCGCGTTTTATCGAAACCCGCGAACACGTGCTCGCCAAAGTGTTCTCCCAACGCAGCGCCGCCCAGCGGCAGGAGCGCGCATGAGCAGCTACGAAATTCCCGCCGCGGCAGTCAAGCCAGGCTCCGCGATCACTCCGCTGCGTCGCAGTTTGAGCACTCGCTGGATCAGCGTGCTGACGCTGGTCGCGCTCGTGGTCATTTGGTGGGCCGTCACCGCCACTGGAACGATCGAGCCGCTGTTTCTGCCGCCACCGTCCGACGTGCTGCAAAAGGGGTGGCTGCTGGTCACCAGCGGCTACATGGATTCAACTTTGTGGCAGCACTTGGGCGCGAGCCTGAGCCGCATCGGCCTGGGCCTCGGCTTCGCAGTACTGACCGCCGTGCCGGTGGGCATTGCCATCGGCGCCAACCGTATTGCCCGTGGCGTGCTCGATCCGCTGATCGAGTTCTACCGCCCTATTCCACCGCTGGCCTACCTGCCGCTGATCGTAATCTGGTGCGGCATCGGTGAGTTGTCGAAGGTGCTGTTGATCTACCTGGCCATTTTCGCGCCGATCGCCATCGCTACAGCGACCGGTGTGCGAACCGTCGACCCGGCCAAGTTGCGTGCCGCGCAGTCACTGGGTGCGACCCGCGCGCAGTTGATCCGCCATGTGATTCTGCCAAGCGCCTTGCCGGATATCTTGACGGGCGTGCGCATTGGCCTTGGTGTCGGTTGGTCGACACTGGTGGCCGCCGAACTGATCGCCGCCACCAGCGGCTTGGGCTTCATGGTGCAGTCGGCTGCGCAGTTCCTGGTCACCGATGTGGTGGTGCTGGGGATTCTGGTGATTGCGCTGATCGCTTTCGCCATGGAAATGGGCCTGCGCGCCCTGCAGCGCAAGCTGGTGCCATGGCACGGCCAGGCTCACTGATTTTCAAATGTGCGAGCGGGCTTGCTCGCGAAAGCGGTGTGACAGTCACTTTTCATTGCCTGACAGGCTGCATTCGCGAGCAAGCCCGCTCCCACAAACAGCTCGACCGCCCGAATTGAAGAGAACCACCATGAGCAACCTGACCATCGTCCCCCTCAGCTCGGCCCTCGGCGCGCAAATCAGCGGCGTCGACGTCAGCCAGCCACTGAACCTGGAACAACGCGACGCCATCGAGCAGGCGCTGCTCAAGCATCAGGTGCTGTTCTTCCGCGACCAGCCGATCACGCCGCAGCAGCAGGCGCGATTCGCCGCCAACTTCGGCGACCTGCACATTCACCCGATCTACCCGAACGTACCGGAACAACCGGAAGTGCTGATCCTCGACACCGCCGTCACTGACGTGCGCGACAACGCGATCTGGCACACCGACGTGACCTTCCTGCCGACCCCGGCCATGGGCGCGGTACTCAGTGCCAAGCTGCTGCCCGAGTTTGGCGGCGATACTCTGTGGGCCAGTGGAATTGCGGCGTACGAAGCCTTGTCTGCACCGCTGAAAAGCCTGCTCGAAGGGCTGACGGCCACCCACGACTTCACCCGCTCGTTTCCTCTGGAGCGCTATGGCAACTCGCCTGAAGCGCTGGCCCAATGGGAGCAAGCCCGGCGCAAGAATCCACCGCTTTCACACCCGGTGATTCGCACGCATCCGCTGAGCGGGCGTCGCTCGCTGTTCGTCAACGAGGGCTTCACCTCGAAGATCAACGAGCTGTCGGACACCGAGAGCGAGGCGATCCTGAAGTTCCTGTTCGCCCATGCGACCCGGCCGGAATTCACCATTCGCTGGCGCTGGCAGCAAGACGACATCGCGTTCTGGGACAACCGCGTAACCCAACATTACGCGGTGGATGACTACCGCCCGGCGCGGCGAGTGATGCAGCGGGCGACGGTGTTGGGGGATGTGCCGTTCTTCCGCTGATCCGATCGTTCCCATGCTCTGCGTGGGAACGATCACGCCTGAACGCTTACTCAGCCGTCGAAGGTTTCTCCCAAAGATTGATCCCACCCTCTTGGGCAAACCGGTCAATCTCCGCCAGCTCCTCAGCACTGAAGCTCAAGTTCTTCAACGCCCCGACGTTCTCGATGATCTGCTCCGGCCGGCTCGCACCAATCAGTGCCGAAGTCACCCGTGGGTCACGCAGGGTCCAGGCCAGTGCCAGTTGCGCCAGGCTCTGACCACGACGCCTGGCGATCTCGTTGAGGGCACGCACGTGGGCGATGTTGGCTTCGGACAAGTGCGAGGCCTGCAATGAACCGCCGCCCGGACGATTGACCCGCGCATCCGCCGGCACGCCGTTGAGGTACTTGTCCGTCAGCAGACCCTGGGCAAGCGGCGTGAACGCAATGACGCCGGTGCCGAGTTCGTCGGTGGTGTCCAACAGGTCTTTTTCCACCCAGCGGTTAAGCAGGTTGTAAGCCGGTTGATGAATCAGCAGCGGTACTTTCCACTCTTTGAGCAGCGCCGCCATTTCCCGGGTTTTCACCCCGGAGTAAGACGAGATGCCGATGTACAAGGCCTTGCCCTGTTGCACCGCCGTTGCCAATGCGCTGGCAGTTTCCTCGAGCGGGGTGTCCGGGTCGAAACGATGGGAATAGAAAATATCCACATAGTCCAGCCCCAAGCGCTGCAGGCTCTGGTCGAGGCTGGCAAGCACGTACTTGCGCGATCCGCCGCCCTGACCGTACGGGCCAGGCCACATGTCCCAACCGGCCTTGCTGGAAATGATCAACTCGTCGCGGTACTGCTTGAAGTCTTCACGCAGCAAACGACCGAAATTGATCTCGGCACTGCCGTACGGCGGGCCGTAGTTGTTGGCCAGGTCGAAATGGTTGATCCCCAAATCGAACGCCGTTCGCAACAATGCACGCTGTATGTCTATCGGTGTGCTGTCGCCGAAGTTGTGCCACAGGCCCAGGGACAATGCCGGCAGTACCAGACCGCTGCGACCCACGCGGCGGTAAGGGATGGAGTCATAGCGGTTTTCGGCAGCGGTGTAGGTCATCGAATCCTCTCTTGTCTGTCTTGAATCTGGTCTCGACTGCTTCGCCAGTCGCCCAGCATACGCCCAGACACTCGCCAAAAAACCACAGACTCGAGCAATTGCTGAAACGTTTCACAAACGATCCAATGTCACTGCGTCCCCGCAAACACCTCCCCCAACCAATCCACAAACACCCGAACCCGTGGCGACATGTGTCGGTTGTGCGGATACAGCACTGAAACCGGCATGGGTGGCGGCGGTGTGTCGGTGAGGATTTCCTTGACCAGGCCCTGGGCGATCTGCGCCTCCATGCGGTAGTGCGGGCACTGGATCAGGCCCAGTCCGGCAATCGCCGAGGCGGCATAGATTTGCGCGCCGAATACCGAAACGGCGCCCTCGATGGCGACCTCCCTGAGTTCACCCTCGACCATGAACTGGAACGGGAACAACTTGGCGGTGGTGCGCGAGACGTAGTTCACCGCACGGTGGTTTTTCAGGTCGTCGAGGTTTGTCGGTTCGCCGTGTTGACGCAGGTAGGCCGGGCTGGCGCAGGTGATTTGGCGCAGGTTGGCGACGCGTTTACCAATCAGCGTGGAATCGCCAAGGGTACCGGCGCGCAGCACGCAATCGACGCCTTCGCTGATCAGATCAACGTGGCGGTCGGCCTCGCTGATGGACAGTTCGATGTCCGGGTAGCGCACCATGAATTGCGGTAAGGCCGGGATCACGAAATGTTTGCCCAAGGTGCCGTGCAAATCGACGCGCAGCCGACCTTTGGGCGCCACGCTGCGAAACGCCAGTTCCGCTTCTTCCAACTCTGCGAGCAATTGCACACAGCGCTGGTAGTACGCCTCGCCATCCAGCGTAGGACGCACCTTGCGTGTGCTGCGCTCGAGCAATCGGGTACCGAGCCAGGCTTCGAACTGATTCAGCGTATGGGTCAGCGTTGCGCGCGGCAGGTTCAGGTCATCCGCCGCCTGGGTGAAGCTGCTGCGCTCGTAGATGCGCACGAACACCTTCATGGCTTTGACTTGATCCACCCTGGGCTCCTTCGCTCGATTGTTGGCGATTATTGAACAGTCAAGGCAACTCTCGTGCATTTATCGGCCAGAGTAAACATGTGAGATTGGCCCCACACCCCATCGACAGGAACATCGCCATGACTACTCAAACTTCCCGGGTTGCCCTCGTGACCGGCGCCTCCCGCGGCATCGGCGCGGTCATTGCCAGGCAACTGGCCAGCGAAGGTTTCGCCGTCGCCATCAACTACGCCAACAGTGCCAGCGAAGCCTCAAGACTGGTGGTGGAGTTACGTCAGGCTGGCCGTCAAGCCATAGCGATCAAGGCGGACGTGGCCAGTGCCGACGACGTGCGCCGGATGTTCGATGAGACCGAGACACAACTGGGCAAGGTCGACGTGCTGGTGAACAACGCCGGCATCCTCAAGGTCATGCCGCTGGCGCAACACAGCGATGAATTGTTCGAGCAGAATTTCAACATCCATGCCCGCGGTACCTTCAACACCCTGCGCGAAGCCGCCACGCGCCTGAACAACGGCGGGCGGATCATCAACTTCTCCAGCAGTACCGTCGGCCTGAACCTGCCGGGTTATGCGGTGTACATTGCCAGCAAGGCGGCGGTGGAATCCTTGACCCAGGTGTTTGCCAAGGAAATGCGCGGGCGCGATATCACGGTCAATGCCGTGGCGCCTGGGCCGGTGGCGACCGATTTGTTCCTGCACGGCAAGAGCGAAGAGCAGATCCAGAACTTCGCGAATATGGCGCCGCTGGAGCGTCTTGGGCAACCAGAAGATATTGCCCGGGTGGTGTCTTTTCTGGTCGGGCCGGAATCGGCATGGGTCAATGGGCAGATTTTGCGGGTGAATGGCGGATTGGTTTAACTATGCTCAAACCTGTACCGAGGTGACCCCTTCGCGAGCAAGCCCGCTCCCACATCGATCCCGGTTGCTCACAAGATGAGTGTTCAAAGGAGATAACCTGTGGGAGCGGGCTTGCTCGCGAAGGGGGCCGACCAGTCAATACACATCCGGCAGGCAAAACACACCATGCACACCACCATCATCATCGCTTTCGGCCTGATCCTGCTTACCCTGATGCTGTACATCGGCGAAAAGATCGGCTTCCCCCGCCAGGTCCTCGCCTACAGTTTCATCGTGCTCTGGCTGGCCCTGACGCTGATCAATGGTGCGGTGGGCATGGTGCATGCCGGCCAGCCGTTGGGCACGGAACTGGTGGTTGGCAGCGCCGTGTTCGGTATCCCGGTGGCGGCGCTGGTGTTGTTCATGGTGTTGAGCACCGAGGCCTAGGCCCGTTCAACGCACCAGGTGCAAGAACTGCATGTGCCGTTCGTACTGATCGAGGATGTCGTTGATAATCTGTTCCTTGGTATAGCCCACCAGATCGTAGTTCTGACTGCCCTCGCTCAAATGCACTTCGGCCCGGTAATAGCGACGGTTGTTAAGCTCCTTGGAGCCCATGCCGCCGCGGGCAAACGACGGCGTAAAGTAGCCGCGCATCTGTACCTGGTAGATGAACGGGTGTTCGTCCCCATGGCCGATTTCCAGGCTGACACTGTCATTGACCGGTTCCGGATGAGTCACGACGTTCAAGCCCTTTTCGATAAACACCGCAGACACCTCTTCGATGGCCGGGCGTACCGTCGAATCGAGGAAGCGATACACCTCATCCCGCGACGGGAAATGCACCGCCTGGCTCAAGCGCTGACGCCAGCCACCGCGCCGCGAGCCGGACACCGGTGCCAGGGAATGCATCTGCGCAATCTGCTTCTGCGACTCCAGATAAAACGCTTTATGCAGCCCCCACATCATCAACAGCAAAATCAGCGAGAACGGCAGCGAAGTCAGGACCACGGCTGACTTCAAGGCATCGATGCTGCCGGAAAACAGCAGCGCGCTGGTCACCAGTGCAGTCATCGCGCCCCAGAACACCCGCAGCCATTTCGGCCCGTCTTCGTCGGGGTTGCCACCCTTGGCGGACAGCGTCGACAAGACCACGGTGCCGGAGTCGGCGGAGGTGACGAAGAACACGAAGCTGATGAACACCGTGACCGCGATCACGGTCTTGCTCCAGGGGTAGGTTTCCAGCAGCAGGTAGAGGGTCATCGACGGGTTGTCGATGGCCGACATGCCCAGCGCCGTCATGCCGTGGTTGAGCACCTGGTCGATGGCGCTGTTGCCGAAGATCGACATCCACGCCAGGGTGAAGCCCAACGGAATCAGGAGCACGCCGAAGACGAACTCGCGGATGGTCCGGCCACGGGAAATCCGCGCAATGAACAGGCCCACGAATGGCGACCACGCGATCCACCAGGCCCAGTAGAACACCGTCCAGCCACCCAGCCAGTCACTGGGTTTGTCGTAGGCGTACAGGTCGAAACTCTTCATCGGCAAGGCGCCGAGGTAGTCGCCAACGTTCTGGATCAGGGTATTGAGCAGGTGCTGCGTGGGCCCGGCGAACAACACGAACAGCAACAGCGCGCAGGCCAGCAGCATGTTGATGTCGGACATCACCCGCACGCCCTTGTCGACGCCGGACACCGCGACGATGATCGCCGCCCCCATCATCAGCGTGATCAGGCCGACCTGAATCCACTGGGTGTGGGCAATGCCGAACAGGTAATCCAGGCCCGAGTTGAGGTGCAACACGCCAAAACCCATGTCGGCCCCCAGACCGAACACAGTGGCGATGATGCCGAAGCCGTCTACCGCGTAACCAATGGGGCCGTTGATGCGTTTACCGATCAGCGGGTACAACGCCGAGCGCAAGGCCAGCGGCAGGTTATGCCGGTAGGCGAAGTAGGCCAGCGCCATGCCGACAAAGGCGAACACGCCCCAGCCATGCAGGCCCCAGTGCAGGAACAGGATCTGCATCCCTTGGCGCGCCGCATCCGCCGTGCCGGCCTCGCCCTGGGGCGGTTGCAGCATATGGGTCAGGGGCTCGGACACGCAGAAGAAAAACAGCGTGATGCTGATCCCGGCGGCGAACAACATGCCGGCCCAGGACAGATAACTGAATTCGGGCTCGTCGTGGTCGGCACCGAGTTTGATCTTGCCGTAGCCCGATAACGCGGTGACCACCACGAAGACCAGATACAAGGTCATCGCCAGCATGTAGTACCAGCCAACCGTGTTGGCCGCCCAGTTTTGCGCCGCCAGCAACCAGGCGCCGGCCTGTTCGGGCATGGCAATGACCACGACGCCGAACAACAGAATGAAAGTCGCCGCGAAGTAGAACACCGGCGGATTCATGCGGACCAGGCCGCTTGGGGGAATGGACGATGCACTCATTGCAGGTGCACCTCGAAGGGGTCGATCGTGGCTGTAGAAATCGGACTCAGCAAAGGCAAGCCTCCTGTTGTGAGCGGGCAGCGAACCACCGGTTTAACTTGAATGAACGTTCAAGTTAAACATGAATAGGGTGCTAAGGACTAATTCCAGGGCTCGACGGTCGCTTTCCTACGCTAGCTCAAGGAAGGGTATTACGCGATCGCTCCCATGCTCTGCGTGGGAGTGCAGCCCGTGACGCTCTGCGTCACAGCGGTATCAAATTGGAGGTGGCGGTGCGGCGGGAACGCGGAGCGTCCCTTGAGGCATTCCCACGCGGAGCGTGGGAACGATCAGGTGTACTGGGGCTTACTTCTGCGCCCCATCGTCCAGCTGCAGGTTGGCCTGGGTCAGGTTACTGCCCGCTGGCACGCTGCGGGTCAGCCAGACATTTCCGCCAATGGTCGAGCCCTTGCCGATGGTGATCCGCCCCAGAATCGTCGCCCCGGCGTAAATCACCACGTCGTCCTCGACGATCGGATGCCGCGCCTGGCCCTTCTGCAACTGGCCGTCTTCATCCGCTGGAAAACGCTTGGCCCCCAGGGTCACCGCCTGATAAATCCGCACCCGCTCGCCGATGATCGCGGTCTCGCCGATTACCACACCGGTCCCGTGGTCGATGAAGAAGCTGCGGCCGATCTGCGCGCCCGGGTGAATGTCGATGCCGGTAGCCGAATGGGCGATTTCTGCGCTTATCCGCGCCAGCAACGGCAGCCCTGCGCGATATAAATGGTGGGCCAGGCGATGGTGAATCACCGCCAGGATGCCGGGATAGCACAGCAGCACTTCATCGACGCTGCGTGCCGCCGGATCACCGTGATAGGCCGCCAGGACATCGGTGTCCAACAGGCTGCGCAGCCCCGGCAACGCAAGGGCGAAGTCCTGGATGATCTGAATGGTTTTCGCCTCGACCTCAGTGTCGGCCTGGGCGCTGTGGCGAGCGGCGTAGCGCAATTCAAGGCGTGCCTGGGCCAGCAACGCATTCAACGCCACATCGAGGGTGTGGCCGACGTAGAAATCCTCACTCTCTTCGCGCAAGTCCACCGGCCCCAGGCGCATCGGAAACAGCGCACCGCAGAGTGCCTCGAGAATGTCCGCCATGGCCGCCCGTGACGGCAACTCGCGACCACCCTGCTCACCGCTGGCGCGGCCGTTCTGTGCACGCCACTGTTCACGTGCCGTGCGTAGCTGGCTGACGATGGTTTGCAATTGCCAATGGCTGGAACGCTCACTCACGGTAAAAACTCCTCACGGGCGGCCGGACTGTCTGGCCGCACTGACGGCGATTACTTTACGGCAAGGCTTGCAAGCGAAATTAAGAACCAATTGTGCTGTCGTAATTACAATCGGCTATAAGCGATTGGCGGTTGCCCCGACAAAGTGGCGTGCCTATAGTCCAGAGACCTTTCACCGCCAGTACGGACCCATGATCAAACAACAGCTTGCCCGCTTTAACCGTCTCGACCTGCTCAGTCAGCCCACCGCCCTGGAAAAACTCGATCGCCTGTCGGCCTGGCTCGGGCGCGACGTCTACGTCAAACGCGATGACCTGACCCCGTTGGCGATGGGCGGCAACAAGCTGCGCAAACTCGAATACCTGGCGGCCGATGCCCTGGCCCAGGGCGCCGACACATTGATCACGGCCGGGGCGCTGCAGTCCAACCATGTACGCCAGACTGCTGCCATCGCGGCCAAGCTGGGTCTTGGCTGCGTGGCCCTGCTGGAAAACCCGCTGGGCACCGACGACGCCAACTATGTCGGCAACGGCAATCGGCTGTTGCTGGACCTGTTCGATGCCAAGGTTGAACTGGTCGAGAACCTGGATAACGCCGACGAGCAATTGCACGCCCTGGCCGCCCGCCTGCGCAGCAACGGCAAGAAGCCGTACCTGGTGCCGATCGGTGGCTCGAATGCGCTGGGCGCCCTGGGTTATGTACGAGCCGGGCTGGAACTGGCCGAGCAGATCAAGGACACCGGGCTGAATTTCGCCGCCGTCGTCCTCGCCTCGGGCAGCGCCGGAACCCACAGCGGCCTGGCACTGGCGTTGAGCGAAGCATTGCCGGAACTGCCAGTCATTGGCGTCACGGTTTCGCGCAGTGATGAAGATCAGCGGCCAAAAGTCCAGGGCCTGGCCGAGCGTACCGCCGAGTTGCTGGGGGTGACATTACCGGAGAGCTTCAAGGTCGAGTTGTGGGACGAGTACTTCGCTCCGCGCTATGGCGAGCCCAACGCCGGCACGCTGGCAGCGGTGAAACTGTTGGCCGGCCAGGAAGGCCTGTTGCTGGACCCGGTCTACACTGGCAAGGCCATGGCGGGGTTGCTGGACGGGATCGGACGTTCGCGTTTCGATAAGGGGCCGATCATCTTCCTGCACACCGGTGGGGCGCCGGCGTTGTTTGCCTACACGAGCTTCTTGTAAGGGCCAGGATCAAAAGATCGCAACCTGCGCCAGCTCCTGTAGGAGCTGGCTTGCCAGCGAAAGCGGTCTATCAATCACATATGCAATTAAGAAATAATAAAAATAGAATTTATTATTTTCTAATCTAAAAGCACCATCATATAGTCACGCCGCAGGCGAATTTGCGACGAGACGCATAGGCTGCTTTAGGGCAGGATATCGCAGTCGTCCGAATCCCGAATTTGCCAACTTTCCTTAAGCGTCTTCCATAAGAAAACACAGGGGCTTGTCATGAATTTTTCCGCACTACGTCGAAATCTGCTGGTGGGTTCGCTGGGCCTTGCACTCAGCGCCGGCTTGATTGGCCAGGCAGTGGCCGGTGAGCAACTGCAACAAATCAAGGACAAAGGCGTGATCAACGTCGGCCTGGAAGGCACCTACCCGCCGTTCAGTTTCGTCGACGCCGACGGCAAACTGACCGGCTTCGAAGTCGAATTCTCCGAAGCCCTGGCCAAAGAGCTGGGTGTGAAGGTCAAGCTGCAACCGACCAAATGGGACGGCATCCTCGCAGCCCTGGAATCCAAGCGTCTGGACGCCGTGATCAACCAGGTGACCATCTCCGAAGAGCGCAAGAAGAAGTATGACTTCTCCGAGCCCTACACCGTTTCCGGGATTCAGGCACTGGTACTGACCAAGAAAGCCGCCGAGCTGAACATCAAGTCCGCTGCCGACCTGGGTGGCAAGAAAGTCGGCGTCGGCCTGGGTACCAACTACGAGCAGTGGGTCAAAGCCAACGTGCCGACCGCTGACGTGCGCACCTACGAAGATGATCCGACCAAGTTCCAGGACCTGCGTGTCGGCCGTATCGACGCCATCCTGATCGACCGTCTGGCCGCATTGGAATATGCCAAGAAAGCCAAAGACACCACCGCCGCCGGTGAAGCGTTCTCCCGCCAGGAAGCCGGCATCGCCCTGCGCAAAGGCGAGCCTGAACTGCTGGCAGCCGTGAACAAGGCCATCGACAAGCTGCGCGCCGACGGCACGCTGAAAAAGCTTTCGGAAAAATACTTCAGCGCTGACGTCACTCAATAATGGAAGAAGCTTTTCAACTCGCACTGGACTCCCTGCCCTTCCTGCTCAAGGGAGCCTACTACACGGTCATCTTGAGCCTGGGCGGGATGTTCTTCGGCCTGGTGATGGGCTTCGGCCTGGCACTGATGCGCCTGTCGCGCTTCAAGCTGGTGAGCTGGATCGCCCGCATCTACGTGTCGTTCTTTCGCGGCACGCCGTTGCTGGTGCAACTGTTCGTGATCTATTACGGCCTGCCGCAATTGGGCATGGAACTCGACCCGCTGCCGGCGGCCCTGATTGGCTTCTCGCTGAACATGGCCGCCTACGCCTGTGAAATCCTGCGTTCGGCGATCAGTTCCATCGAGCGCGGCCAATGGGAGGCGGCTGCCAGTATCGGCATGACCCGTGCGCAAACCCTGCGCCGGGCCATCCTGCCGCAAGCCATGCGCACGGCATTGCCACCGCTGGGCAACAGCTTCATTTCGCTGGTCAAGGACACTGCTCTGGCTGCCACCATCCAGGTGCCGGAACTCTTCCGCCAGGCGCAACTGATTACCGCCCGTACCTTCGAAGTGTTCACCATGTACCTTGCCGCCGCGCTGATCTACTGGGTCCTGGCCACGGTGCTGTCGCACCTGCAGAACCAGTTGGAAGCACGGGTCAACCGGCACGACCAGGAGTCCTGACCCCATGATTGTCGTGGAAAAACTGACAAAGCAGTTCAAGGGTCAAGTCGTGCTCAACGGCATCGATCTGCAAGTGAAGGAAGGCGAGGTGGTGGCGATCATCGGCCCAAGCGGCTCGGGCAAGACCACCTTCCTGCGTTGCCTGAACTTCCTCGAGGAACCCACCAGCGGCCGGATCAAGGTCGGCGACATCGAGATCGATACCAGCCGCCCGCTGAACCAGCAACAGAGCCTGGTGCGTCGCTTGCGCCAGCACGTGGGTTTCGTGTTTCAGAACTTCAACCTGTTCCCCCACCGCACCGCCCTGGAAAACGTCATCGAAGGCCCGATCATCGTCAAGAAGATCGCGCACGCCGACGCCGTTGCCCTGGGTAAAAAGCTGCTGGCCAGGGTCGGCCTGGCGGGCAAGGAAGACGCTTACCCGCGCCGCCTTTCTGGTGGCCAGCAACAGCGTGTGGCCATTGCCCGCGCGCTGGCGATGGAGCCGGAAGTGATCCTGTTCGACGAACCGACCTCGGCACTCGACCCGGAACTGGTGGGCGAAGTGCTGGCGACCATTCGCAGCCTTGCCGAAGAGAATCGCACCATGGTCATCGTCACCCACGAAATGGGCTTCGCCCGCGACGTGGCCAATCGCGTGGTGTTTTTCGACAAGGGCGTGATCGTCGAACAAGGCGAAGCGAAGGCGTTGTTTGCCAACCCCAAGGAAGAGCGCACGAAACAGTTTCTCAGCAAGTTCCTGAATAACGCCCATCCTTAAAAACTCTCGCAACATCGGTTAACTTCCATGGATGGAAGTGCCACCCCTCCTTGTATAGCCCCTTACCTTTACATAATTAAATGCATGCGCACGACAAGCACATATTGTCAGCGCACTCGATACATATATGTATCGCGCAACAGTTTTACCGACAGGACCCGCATGCGCATCGCGAACCGACAAATGGCTATAACCCCTTATAAAATGGCGCTCCGAGCAGGTAAATTCGACGTGCCGGAACGGTTTATTAACTTCAATGCGTAGGAGTTTTCTGAATAACATCCAATCTTCAACTTAACTAATCCATTCTATTGACACCGACTCCAGCGCACTCTTATCTAGTCTCCTGCCAGCGGCACTGATCACGCCAAATCATTATTTAACATCAAAGTAATGAACGGTTTTGCTGTTGTTTCCCGAAACGGACTTCATTGCAAAACATCAAGGAGACTTCCATGACAAGCACCTCAAGCAAAATAGAACTTGCCGCCCCGACACTGGCGCAATCTCACAAGGCCGGGATCAACCTCGCCTCGGCGGCGCACCTGCTGATCGAGGTGCCGCCCTACCCCGGGATGGATGAAGGCGACCTGATCGAACTGTTCTGGGACAACTGCTACGTCGCCTCCAGGGCCCTCAAGACCAACGAGATTGGCCAGCCCGTTCAACTACGGGTACCCGAGAGTTTTATCGCCAGTGGAGCTTCTCGCATTCACTATCGGATCATGCAGATAGGACAAGCCCCGATTGTCTCGCCCGCCCGGCGCGTTCAATCCAAACTCGAGTGCCCTGGTGGCCAGCCAACTGCGCTGAGTGGCGACGAGAACCAGAGCCTGGCTCCGGTAAAACTTCCCGAAACGATTCGTCGGCAAGGAGTGAACCCCAACCAGATCAAGCGCGGCGTGCCCGTGACCATCGAGCCATACCTGAACATGGCTGCCGATGACGAAATCACCTTGCGCTGGGGCGATGCCCGCATGGATTTGCCGCCACTGAAGGCGAGTGATGTGGGCCAGCCGATTCAGGTCTGGGTGCCACCGGCGATCATTCTGGAAGCCGGCGAAGACCTGCGCCTGGAGGTGACTTACTGCATCCTCGACCGTGTCGGTAACAACTCGCGCTGGGCGCCAGCACGCCATCTGAAAATCGGCTGCGCCAATCCTTACCTGAGAATCCCAAAGAAAGAACTGCTTAAGGCCGCTGAAAGCCGCAGCCGATAAAAGCTCCTGCGGGAGCTGCCGCAGGGTGCGAGCTTTTGACCTTCTATACATATTCCTAAAAGTTAGTTCAAAAATAATATATACACGTTTAGGGTATATAAACCGGACCACCGGACATTCTTGTTTTCGTTCGCCGCACCCCGCGGCGTTTCCATGAGATGTGAGGTAGGTATGGTCCGGAACACAATCACCCCAGTGCAGATCGCCAGGGCATTGCGTGTAGCCAAGGAGCGGCACTGATGTCCAGTCTGGCTGATGCAATCGTCCAGAGTGACCTGGACATCGCCCCCTTGTTGTTGCCCGCACAGGTGCTGCGCAACGACGCCCAAGCCATCAAGGCCGCCCATGAGCTGGCGCAAGTCGCTCGCCTGCAGGCAGCCCGGCGCGACCAGCAGCGCAAGCTGCCGTGGTCGGAAATCGAACAATTCACCCGAAGCGGCCTGGGCAGCATTGCCGTTCCCCGCGAGTATGGCGGCCCACAGGTTTCATTCGTGGCCCTGGCCGAAGTGTTCGCGATCATTTCCGCAGCGGACCCCGCCCTGGGGCAGATTCCGCAGAACCAGTTCGGCATTCTCAACCTGATACTCGGCAGCGCCACCGAGGCGCAGAAAAAACAGCTGTTCAAGAGCGTCCTGGAAGGCTGGCGAATCGGCAATGCCGGGCCGGAGCGCGGCGTTAAAAACACCCTGGAACTCAAGGCGCGTATCACCGCCGATAGCGATGGTTATGTGCTCAATGGGCAGAAGTTCTATTCCACCGGCGCGCTGTTCGCGCACTGGGTCGCGGTCAAGGCACTCAATGACGACGGCAAGCAAGTACTGGCCTTTGTCCGTCGCGGTACGCCGGGACTGCACATCGTCGATGACTGGTCCGGTTTCGGCCAGCGCACCACCGCCAGCGGCACCATTTTGCTCAACAACGTGCGAGTCGACGCCGAGTTGGTGGTGGACAACTGGAAGATCAATGAAAAGCCCAATACCCAAGGCGCCGTCTCGCAGCTGATTCAAGCCGCCATCGACGCTGGCATCGCCCGTGGCGCTATCGACGACGCCATTGAATTCGTGAAAACCCGTTCCCGGCCATGGATCGACGCCAACGTCGAACGGGCCAGCGATGACCTGTACGTGATCGCCGACATCGGCAAGCTGAAAATCGAACTGCACGCCGCCGAAGCCCTGCTGCGCAAGGCCGGGCAGGTGCTCGACCAGGTCAGCGCCGCGCCGCTTACCGCCGAATCCGCCGCCCGCGCTTCGATTGCCGTGGCTGAAGCCAAAGTGCTGACCACCGAGATCTCGTTGCTGGCCAGCGAAAAGCTCTTCGAACTGGCCGGCAGCCGCGCCACCCTTGCCGAATTCAACCTCGACCGCCACTGGCGCAACGCCCGGGTGCACACCCTGCACGACCCGGTGCGCTGGAAATATCACGCGGTGGGCGCTTATCACCTGAACGGCACTTTGCCGGCTCGTCACTCCTGGATTTAACGCCCAGACACTTTTTACCAGAGCTCTGGAGAAACACATGACCCTTTCTCAACACGTCGCCGTCATCACCAGCGATGAGCAAGCCCTGATCGTCGCCAGCGACCTGGCCGAAGATTTCAAACGCGACAGCGCCCTGCGCGACCGCGAGCGCCGTTTGCCGCACCCGGAACTGGAAGTGTTTTCCCGTTCGGGCCTGTGGGGCATCAGCGTGCCCAAGGAATACGGTGGCGCCGGCGTGTCTAACGTCACCCTGGCCAAGGTCATCGCCCTGATCGCCCAGGCAGATGGTTCCCTCGGGCAAATCCCGCAGAACCATTTCTACGCACTGGAAGTGCTGCGCGTGAACGGCAGCGAGGAGCAAAAAAAACGCCTGTACGCCGAAGTATTGGCCGGTCAGCGCTTCGGCAATGCGCTGGCGGAACTGGGCACCAAAACCGCCCACGACCGCGTCACCCGCCTGAAACACGATGGGGACGGCTATCGCATCAACGGTCGCAAGTTCTACGCCACCGGTGCGATCTACGCGCAGCGCATCCCGACCTCGGTGATCGATGAAAACGGCGTGCAGCAACTGGCGTTCGTCCCGCGTGAAAGCAAAGGCCTGACCGTGATCGACGACTGGAGCGGCTTCGGCCAGCGCACCACCGGCAGCGGTTCGGTGGTGTTCGAAGATGTCTACGTTGCCGCCGAAGACGTGATCCCGTTCCAGAGCGCTTTTGAGCGTCCGACCCCGGTCGGCCCGCTGGCGCAGATTCTCCATGCCGCCATCGACACCGGCATCGCCCGCGCGGCCTACGAAGATGCACTGCAATTCGTGCGCACCAAGACTCGGCCGTGGATCGACGCCACCCATGAAAAAGCCACCGACGACCCGCTGACCATCAAGAGCTTCGGCCATTTGAGCATTCGCCTGCATGCCACCGAGGCCTTGCTGGAGCGCGCTGGGGAATTCCTCGACCAGGCCCAGGCTGACACCAACGCCGCGAGCGTCGCCGCCGCATCGATCGCCGTCGCCGAAGCCCGGGCCATCAGCACCGAAATCTCCCTCGCTGCCGGCACTACCTTGTTCGAACTGGCCGGCAGCCAGGCCACCCTGGTTGAGCACGGCCTGGATCGCCATTGGCGCAACGCCCGGGTGCATACCCTGCACGACCCGGTGCGCTGGAAGTACCACGCGGTCGGCAACTACTACCTCAACGATGAAAACCCGCCGCTGCGGGGGACCATCTGATGGCCGACGCGAAAAAGAAGATCCTGCTCAACGCGTTCAACATGAATTGCATCGGGCACATCAACCATGGCCTGTGGACGCATCCGCGCGATACCTCGACCCAGTACAAGACCCTCGAATACTGGACCGAACTGGCGCAATTGCTGGAGCGCGGGTTGTTCGACGGTTTGTTCATCGCCGACATCGTCGGCGTCTACGACGTCTACCAGAACTCGGTGGACGTGCCGCTCAAAGAGTCGATCCAGTTGCCGGTCAACGACCCTCTGCTGCTGGTCTCGGCCATGGCCGCCGTCACCAGGAACCTCGGTTTCGGCCTCACCGCCAACCTCACCTACGAACCGCCGTACCTGTTCGCCCGGCGCATGTCGACGCTGGATCATTTGAGTCGCGGCCGAGTGGGCTGGAACATCGTCACCGGTTACCTCGACAGCGCCGCCAAGGCCATGGGGCTGAGCGAACAGGTCGAGCATGACCGCCGCTACGACCAGGCCGATGAATACCTGCAAGTGCTGTACAAACTCTGGGAAGGCAGCTGGGAAGACGACGCGGTGATCAACGATCCGCAGCAACGGATCTACGCGCAACCGGGAAAAGTGCACAAGGTCGAGCACAAGGGCGAGTTTTATCAGGTAGAGGGTTATCACCTGTGCGAACCCTCGCCGCAGCGCACCCCGGTGCTGTTCCAGGCCGGCAGTTCCGATCGTGGCCTGCTGTTCGCCGGGCGGCACGCCGAGTGCGTGTTCATCAGCGGGCAGACCAAGGCGTCGACCAAGGTTCAGGTGGACAAGGTCCGTGCGAGCGCCGTCGAGGCCGGGCGTAATCCCGACGACATCAAGGTGTTCATGGGCTTGAACGTGATCGTCGGCGCGACGGAAGAACTCGCTTGGGCCAAACACGCCGAATACCTGAGCTACGCCAGCGCCGAGGCCGGGGTGGCGCATTTTTCGGCCTCCACCGGCATCGATTTTTCCGAGTACGCCATCGACGAACCGATCCAGTACGTCAAGAGCAACGCGATCCAGTCCGCCACCAAAAACCTGCAGAACAACGACTGGACCCGCCGAAAGTTGCTCGAGCAACACGCCCTCGGCGGACGCTACATCACCGTGGTCGGCTCGCCTGGGCAAGTCGCCGACGAACTGGAATCGTGGATCGCCGAAACCGGCCTGGATGGTTTCAACCTGACGCGGATCGTCACACCGGAAAGCTATGTGGACTTCATTGAGCTGGTGATTCCGCACCTGCAACGGCGTGGGTCGTACAAGACCGCCTACGACAGTGGGACTTTGCGCGAAAAGCTGTTTCACGCAGAGGCGCATTTGCCTGAGCAACATACCGGATCGGCGTTTCGCCGTTAAAAGCTTCGCGAGCAAGCCCGCTCCCACATTTGGAATGCAATCCCCTGTGGGAGCGAAGAGGCCCGACCAAACACCCCAAATTCATGCACTGACTGGAAATACCACTATGACCAAGCACCACCTCTCCAACCCAGTCAAAGCACTGGCCCTGGCCTTCGGCCTGTTCAGCTCCGCGCTGTTCGCCGCCGACGCGCCACTGAAAATCGGCACCACCGCCGCCTTCGCCATTCCATTGGAAGCAGCAGTAGAAGAAGCCGGCAAACAAGGCCTGAAAGTCGAACTCGTGGAGTTCACTGACTGGATTGCGCCCAACGTCAGCCTCGCCGCCGGCGATATCGACGTGAATTACTTCCAGCACATCCCGTTCCTGGAAAACGCCAAGAACGCCTCCGGTTTCGACCTGGAGCCCTTCGCTCCGGGGATCATCAACAACGTTGGCCTGTATTCGAAGAAATACAAAAGCTTCGACGAACTGCCGCAAGGCGCCAGCGTGGCCATCGCCAACGACCCGATCAACAGCGGCCGTGGCTTGCAGTTGTTGGCCAAGGCCGGGTTGATCACGCTCAAACCGGGGGTGGGCTACAAGGCCACCGAAGAAGACATCATCGCCAACCCGAAGAACATCAAGATCCTGCAAGTCGAAGCCGTGCAACTGGTGCGCGCCTATGACGACGCCGACCTGGTCCAGGGCTACCCAGCCTATATCCGCCTGGCGAAGACTTTCGACGCCGGTTCTGCCCTGCTGTTCGACGGCCTCGACCACAAGGAATACGTGATCCAGTTCGTGATCCAGCCAAAAAGCAAAACCGACCCGCGCCTGATCAAGTTCGTCGACATCTACCAGCATTCGCCAGCCGTTCGCGCAGCCCTGGATAAAGCCCACGGCAAGCTGTACCAAGCCGGTTGGGAGAGTTGAGCATGACCGCTGCCACGCAACGGCTACTGGACATTCCGGAGCTCAAGAATGCTCAACAGACCGAACTGCACCCGGCGCTCAATCGGGCCCACGTGCGTTTCGTCGGCCTGGGCAAAACCTATGACGGCAAGCAAGGCCCGGTGGCGGCGCTGCAAGGCATCGACCTGGCGATCCAGCGCGGTGAAGTGTTCGGCATCATCGGCCGCAGCGGCGCCGGCAAGTCGTCGCTGATCCGCACCATCAACCGCCTCGAGCAACCGACCTCGGGCCGCGTGTTGATCGATCAAGTGGACATTGGCGAGTTCGACGAAGACCGTCTGGTGGCGCTGCGTCGGCGCATCGGCATGATCTTCCAGCACTTCAACCTGATGTCGGCCAAGACCGTCTGGCAGAACGTCGAGTTGCCGCTGAAAGTCGCCGGTGTGCCGAAGGAAAAACGCGAGCAGAAGGTTCGCGAACTGCTGGAGCTGGTCGGCCTGCAAGGCAAACACACGGCTTACCCGGCGCAACTGTCCGGCGGGCAGAAACAGCGCGTCGGCATCGCCCGCGCGCTGGTCCACGATCCGGCGATTTTGCTGTGCGACGAAGCCACGTCGGCACTGGATCCGGAGACGACGCAATCGATCCTCGGCCTGCTCCGCGAGATCAATCAACGCCTGGGCCTGACCATCATCCTGATCACCCACGAGATGGCGGTGATCCGCGAGATCTGTGATCGCGTGGTGGTCCTGGAACATGGCCGAATCGTCGAGCAAGGCCCGGTCTGGGAAGTCTTCGGCAACCCGCAGCATGAAGTCAGCAAGACATTGCTCGCGCCGTTGCAACACGCTCTGCCGCCGGAACTGCAAAGCCGCCTGCATCAACAACCGCAGTCTTCGGCAGACGCGGTGGTGCTGCGCCTGCAATTTACCGGAACGGCCCACGCCGAACCGGACCTTGCCGCGCTGTTCGGTGCCCTCGGTGGCAACGTGCGCCTGTTGCAGGGCGGCGTGGAACGAATTCAGGGGCACGCGCTGGGGCAACTGCTGCTGGCCGTGACAGCTTCGCCGCTCGGCGCCGAAGAATTGCGTCAACGCGCCGGCAATTGGGCGCAACAGGTGGAGGTGTTGGGTTATGTGGTTTGATCGTTTGCTGCAAGGCTTCATCGACACCTTCCTGATGGTTGGCGTGTCGTCGTTGATCGCACTGCTGGCGGGCATTCCGCTGGCGGTGATCCTGGTCACCAGCTCCAAGGGCGGCACCTATGAAGCCCCGGCGCTGAACCGCGCATTGGGTGCCTTCGTGAACCTGTTCCGCTCGATTCCGTTCCTGATCCTGATGGTGGCGCTGATTCCGTTCACCCGGTTGATCGTCGGCACCACCTATGGCGTGTGGGCGGCCGTGGTGCCGTTGACCATCGCGGCCACGCCGTTCTTTGCGCGCATCGCCGAAGTCAGCCTGCGCGAGGTCGATCACGGCTTGATCGAGGCGGCGCAAGCCATGGGCTGCCGACGTGGGCATATCGTCTGGCATGTGCTGTTGCCTGAGGCGCTGCCGGGGATTGTCGGCGGCTTTACCATCACGCTGGTGACGATGATCAACTCATCGGCCATGGCCGGGGCGATTGGTGCGGGTGGCTTGGGGGACATTGCGTACCGGTATGGGTATCAGCGTTTTGACAGCCAGATCATGCTGACGGTGATCGTGTTGCTGGTGGCGTTGGTGGCGGTGATTCAATTGGGTGGGGATCGGTTGGCTCGGGGACTGAACAAACGCTAGATCCTGGCGATATTTCGTACAGGAAAATCGGCAATTCCGAGGGGTAAATCCCTTTCCTTTGCAGGACGTTTCCTAGATTATTCCGCTCGCTTGCGCCTGCCAGATTCGGTGGTTAGTCTCGGTCCGTCACTGCTTATCAGTGATCGGGTTTAGTAGCCCGGAACAATAGGCGCATAGCGTTTCCATGCTCATGTCCGGCGTTTTTGCCGCACGCAGAATATGGTGGCTGTGCGTGGGGCACCTTCGGGTGCACCGGTTTTCCTATTGACCGGCCTACTAACCTGCGTACAGCCGCCACCCAATCGTTTAGTAGGCGATAAGTGACGGCTCCATGCAGCAATAGGAGAAACACATGGAAAGATCCGTCCCCGATCCACCTTCCGAAACCCCCACCAACGAAGCCGTCACTGAAGACCTGCTCAGAGACCGTTCCGCCCTCTACCGCGCCATTGATTTCTACCTCACCGGCGATCAACTCAAGGGCGCCGACCGGGCGATGGTGTTTTCGGTTTGGCATTTGTTGGCGATTGCCAAGGCGATGATTGATCGGTCCATTGAATGTTTGGGGATGAAAAAGGGTTGAGTCAGTGAGATCGCCTTCGCTGGCAAGCCAGCTCCTACAGGTGACCGACGCGATCCATTGTAGGAGCTGGCTTGCCAGCGAATGGCTGCGCAGCAGCCCCAGGCTTGATGGCGTATATTCGACAAATCCAAATTGCCTGCGCAGCCCACCATGAAACAGACCCCCGCCGACCTTGAGCAGATCACCTCCACCACCCTGGGCCATTACAACTCGGTGGCCGAAGGTTTCCGCGAAGGCACCCGCGATCACGATGTCAGCCAGAACATCGATGCGCTGTTGCGACACATTCAGGGCAAGGCGCCGTTCGACATTCTCGATTTTGGCTGCGGCCCCGGTCGCGACTTGCGGGCCTTCACGCGTATGGGCCACACGGCGGTCGGCCTTGATGGCTCGGAGAAGTTTGCGCAGATGGCCCGCGAGGACAGCGGTTGCGAGGTTTGGCAGCAGGACTTCCTGAAGCTGGATTTGCCGGATGAGCGCTTCGACGGGATTTTTGCCAACGCGGTGCTGTTTCACATCCCGCGCCAGGAGTTGCCCCGGGTGTTGAAGGAGCTGCGCGCGGCATTGAAGCCGGGGGGTGTGTTATTCAGTTCCAATCCCCGTGGCGAGAACCAGGAAGGCTGGAACGGGGCGCGGTATGGGGCGTATCACGATCTTCAGGCGTGGCAGCAGTTGCTGACCGAGGCGGGGTTTGTGGAGCTGGAGCATTACTACCGGCCGGCAGGGCTGCCGCGGGAGCAGCAGCCTTGGTTGGCGAGTGTGTGGCGTCGCGCCGACTGATCGTTCCCGCGCTCCGCGTGGGAACGATCATTAAGCGGCGTCTTTCTTAGGTTCGTGGATCCTGTACCAGGCCACATACAACGCCGGCAAAAACAGCAGTGTCAGCAGCGTGGCGACGATAATCCCGCCGATCATGGCATAGGCCATCGGGCCCCAGAACACTTCCCGGGCAATCGGGATCATGCCCAGGCTCGCCGCTGCGGCGGTCAACAGAATCGGTCGCCGACGATGTTCAGTGGCTTCCACCACGGCATCCCAGGGTGACGAACCTTGCGCCACGAACGCGTCGATCTGGGTCACCAGGATCACCGAGTTGCGGATGATGATGCCGATCAGCGCCAGGATGCCGAGGATCGCCACGAAGCCCATCGGCGTCCCGGTCGGCACCAGCGCCAGCACCACGCCGATCAGACCCAGCGGCGCCACGCTGGCCACCAGGAACATCTTCTGCACGCTGTGCAACTGGATCATCAGGAAGGTGGCCATCAGGAACACCATCAACGGCACGACCTGGTTGATCGGCCCCTGGGCCTTGGCGCTCTCTTCCACCGTACCGCCCGTGGCAACCTTGTACCCTGCAGGCAACGAGGCGGCGAAGGTGTCGATGTCCGGCTTGAGCAGTTTCACCAGATCGGTTGGCTGGATATCACCGATCACCGCAGTCTTGATGGTGATCGTCGGTTTGCGGTCGCGACGCCACACCAGCGGTTGCTCCAGCTCGTAACGCACAGTGGCAAACGCCAGCAGCGGAATCGAGGTGCCGCCCGGGGTGAGGATCTGCAGGTTCTGCAGGGTTTCCGGCGAACCCCGTTCGGCGTCCACCGCACGACCGACCACGTTGATCAGGTAGATGTCATCGTCGACCTGAGTCACGGTCGAGCCGCTGACGATGCTGTTCATCAGGTTCGCCACGTCTTCGGACGACAAGCCCAGCTGGCGTGCCTTGTCCTGGGCGATGTCGATGCGCAGCACCTTGCCGGGCTCGTTCCAGTCGTAAATGATCTCGCCGATGTGCGGGTTCTTGTCCAGCACGGTCGCAAGATCGATGGCGTGCTTGCGCACCTGGTCAATGTCCGGGCCGCTGACGCGGTACTGGATCGGCCGCCCCACGGGCGGGCCCATCTCCAGTGCCTGGACGAAACTGCCGATGCCGACGAAGTCTTTGCGCAGGCGCTCACGCAGGCGATCACTGAGGGCCGCACGCGTCTCGAAGTCTTTGGCAACGATCACCAGCTGCGCGTAGTAAGGGTTCTGCAGTTGCTGGTCGAGTGGCAGGTAGAAACGAATCGCACCCTGGCCGATGTAAGTACTCCAGCGCACGATGTCGGGGTCGCCCTTGAGGGTTGCTTCCAGCTTGTCCACGGCCTTACGGGTTTCAGCGATCGAGGCGTTTTGCGGCAGGTTCAGGTCCACCAGGATTTCCGGACGATCCGAGGCCGGGAAGAACTGGTTCTGCACAAAGCGCATGCCGACAACCGACAAGCCGAATATCAGCACGGTGATGCCAATCGCCCACCAGCGATTGCGCATGCACCACAGCAGACCGCCATTGAAGGCCCGCCCCAGGCGCCCTGGCTCGGCCGAGTGCGGCTTCACATTGACGCTGAGGATATGCACGCCGATCACCGGGGCGAACAGCACCGCCACTACCCACGAAACCATCATGGCCACGGCAATCACCGCAAACAGGGTGAAGGTGTATTCACCGGCCGAGCTGCCATTGAGGCCAATGGGCACGAAACCCGCCACCGTCACCAAGGTACCGGTGAGCATCGGGAAGGCGGTCGAGGTGTAGGCAAAGGTCGCGGCCTGCTCCTTGGTATCGCCCAACTCCAGGCGCGAGACCATCATCTCCACCGTGATCATCGCGTCATCCACCAGCAGGCCCAGCGCGATGATCAGCGCACCGAGGGAAATCCGCTGCATGGTGATGCCGCTGTATTCCATGAACACAAACACCATCGCCAGCACCAGCGGGATCGAGCACGCCACCACCAGGCCCGCGCGCACGCCGAGGCTGATGAAGCTGACCACCAGCACGATCACCACGGCTTCGAACAAGGCGCTGGTGAACCCGCCCACGGCGGCTTCCACCACCACAGACTGATCGGACACGTTGTGCACGCCGACGCCCACCGGCAGATTGGCCGTCAGTTCGCTCATGCGCTTGTGCAAGGCCTTGCCGAAGTCCTGGATGTTGCCGCCCGTTTGCATGGCAATGGCCAGGCCGATGGCGGGCTGGCCGTTGAAGCGAAACTCCGGCGTCGACGGGTCGACGTAACCCCGCTGGATGTCGGCTATATCGGCCAGGCGATAGAAGCGATCATTGAGGCGCAAATTGACGTTGGCCAGATCCTTCTCGGAAATGAACTGCCCGGAGGTGCGCACGGAAATCCGCTCGGGACCGGCTTCGATCACCCCGGCCGGGGTCACCGCGTTCTGGGTCTGCAGGCTTTGTACGACTTGCTGTTCGTCGATACCCAGCGCCGCCAGTTTGCGCGTCGAGAAGTTCAGGTAGAGGACTTCGTCCTGCTGGCCGACCATCTCGATCTTGCCCAGGCCCGGCACACCCCGGATATCGGCCCGCGCCTGCTCGACGTAGTCGCGCAACTGGCGCAGCGTCAGGCCGTCGGCGGTAAAGGCGTAGATCGAGCCGAACACGTCACCGAACTCGTCGTTGAACGATGGGCCCTGAATGCCCTGGGGAAACGAGTAGCGAATGTCGCCGATCTTCTTGCGCACCTGGTACCAGATTTCCGGAATGTCCTTGGCCTTGGTGGTGTCGCGCAAGTACACATAGACCGTGGATTCGCCGGGGCGCGTGTAGCTTTTCACGTAGTCGAGGGAATCGAGCTCTTCGAGTTTTTTCTCAATACGGTCGGTGACCTGCTTGAGGGTTTCTTCCTGGTTCGCACCGGGCCAGCGGGTCTGGATCACCATGGTCTTGATGGTGAACGACGGGTCTTCCTCCCGACCCAGGTTCAGGTACGAAAACACCCCCATCAGCAGCGAGACAAACATCAAATACCAGACGAACGACTGATGCTTGAGGGCCCATTCGGATAAGTTGAAACTCCCTTTCATTGTGGGTTGCCCTCGTCGACTCTCACTTTTTGCCCCGGCTTGAGGCTGTTCACACCGGCACTGACGACTCGCTCGCCGGGCTTGATATCGTTGGCCAGCACCACCGTGCTGTCCGTTCGGCTGACGACGCTGACATCCCGCGGGGATACGGTTTGCGTCTGCGTATCGATGACCCAGACGCGGGCTTTGCCGTCGACGTCCTGCAATGCGCTCAGGGGCAGTTCGATGCGCGGCTTGATCGCGCTTTTCAAGGTCACGCTGATCGCCGTGCCGAGACGAAACGCGGGCGGTGTCTCGGTCAGCGTCAGGCGCGCACGGCGGGTTCGGGTCGCGCTTTCCGCTTGGGGTTCGATTTCACGCACGATAGCCGTGGTGGCGATGCTCGGGTTCAGTTGTGAAGCGACTTGAAATACCACGTCGGTGGGTAGCTGATCGATCAAGGTGTCGGGCAGGTCGATCACCGCTTCCTTGATATCCGGCTGCGCCAGGGTCACCACCTGCTGACCCGCGGTGACGACTTGCCCGGCTTCGGCAGCCCACGCCGTGACCACGGCCTTGTGATCGGCGCGCAACTCAACATAGTTGAGCTGGTCCCTGGCCTGGCTGACCGCAGCCTTGGCCTGATCGAGCGAGGCCTGGGTGGTTTTCAGGTCGGTCAATGCGCTGTCGAGTTGCGCCTGTGAGCCCACCCCGCGATCGAACAATTGCTGCTGGCGTCGGGCGCTGGCCTGGGCATTGATGAGCTGCGCCTGGATACTCGCCAGGTCACCCTCGGCCGAGCGCAACTGGTTCTGCTGGTCGGTGGGATCGAGCGTGGCGAGCAAGGCCCCTTTGTCGACTTCGGCACCGACATCGACGCTGCGGCTGGCAATGCGCCCCGGCACACGGAAACCGATGTTGCTCTCATAACGGGCCTGGATGCTGCCGGCGAAACGCCCGAGGTTCTCTTCATTCAGGGCCTTCACCTTGATGGACAGGACCGGACGCACCGGCTCCGGAGCGGGTTCTTCTTTCGAGCAGGCCACCAGCATCACACCGGCCAATACCAGTAACAGACGCTTCATGGCTGAGACTCCGCTGCCAGTTCCTTGTAGGTGTCCTGGGCGATTTCCACCTTCACACCAGGGTGCAGCAACTGGCCGCCGGCGATGACGACTTTTTCACCGCCGGTGAGCCCGGCGCTGATGATGACTTTACCGGTCAGGTAACGGCCAACCGTAACGTTGTGCAACTGCGCCTTGCCCTCGCCATCCACCAGCCACACCGCCGGCTGGGTGACGTTCTTGGTCAGCGCCGACCACGGCAGCTCCACGGCGGACTTGCCCCGGGTGTTGGCGGTGGCACTCACCACCGAGCCCAACTGCATGCCTGGCGGCAAGGCGTCGAGGGTGACTTTGACCTGCACTGTGCCTGTTTGCTCGGAGACGGCCGGGGTGACTTCGCGCACGGTCCCGGTGGTCTTGATCGCTGGATTATCCAGCAGGCTGACCACCACCGCTCTATCGGACGGCGGCTCGGCCAGCAGTGATTCGTAGACGTTGAATACCGCATCCCGGTCTCCATCCCGGGCCAGGCTGAAAATCGGTACCGTAGCCTGCACCACCTGGCCGACCTCGGCTTGCCGCGCCGTGATCACGCCCGGCGCGTCGGCGATCAACGCGGTGTAGCTCAGTTGTTCACGGGCGTTGGCCAATTGGGCCTGGGCCGCCGCCAGCGAGCTTTGGGTGCTGCGCAAGGCCGCCTGGGCGGAATCGTATTCACTTTGGCTGGTATAGCCCTTGGGCAGGAGTTTTTGCTGGCGCACGAAGGCGGCGGCGTTCTGTTTGACCTTGGCCTGTTCGGCGACGACTTGTGCCTGGGCCGAATCCACGTTGGTCTGCAGGTCCTTGGGATCGAGCCTGGCGAGCACCTGCCTGGCCGAAACCCGGTCACCGACATCAACGGTACGCTGGATGATCTTCCCCCCGACACGGAACGACAGCTCGGTTTGAACCCGGGCCTGGACATCACCGGTCAACGTGATGTTGACGGCGTAGTCGGCCAGCTTGACCTCCTGCACGAAAACCCGTGGCCGGTCCTTCTCGACCGGTTTCTCTTTGTCGCAAGCACTTAGCAAAGCCAGGAGGCTAAGGCCAAGCACTATTTTCAATCCGGGACCAGCCATGCAGACTCCTTTGCGTTGAACGGGCGCGATTCGTCTGTCAGCTTAGAACAGCGTTTAACCTTCGCCCACGCAATAATCGTCATTTCCACTGCAGGCGCTGCCGAAGGCTGAGATCTTTTGATCCTGATCTATAAAAAAGCGTTAAATCGCAGGCTTGCAACGCTTACCTACGCGGGTCACAGGGAAGGTCCTCATGCTCAAAACCCTGGCGGTGGCCAATTACCGCTCGATCAATAAACTAGTGATCCCGCTGGGCCGGCTGAACCTGATTACCGGGCCCAACGGCAGCGGCAAATCCAATCTCTATCGCGCGCTGCGCCTGCTGGCGGAAACTGCCCAGGGCGGCGTGGTCAATGCTTTGGCCCGCGAGGGAGGCCTGCATTCGACCTTCTGGGCCGGCCCGGAAACCATCAGCAGGCGCATGCGCAATGGCGAAGTGCCGATCGAGGCGACGCTGCCAAAGGGCGTGAAGCGCCTGCGACTGGGATTCTCCGGGGAAGACTTCGGTTACTCGATCAGCCTGGGGCTGCCCGATTCCAATGGTCATTTCATGCTGCCCGGGCACAGTACTCCTATTCCATCCCGCTTCAGCCTCGACCCGCAAATCAAGCGCGAGTGCTTGTGGGCCGGGCCGTTCTACCGACCAGCGAGCCTGCTGGTGGATCGCAACGGCCCGCTGATTCGTGCCCGGGCCAACCGCAGTTGGGACGTGCTGGCTCAACACACGCCGAATTTCGACAGCCTGTTCGATCAGGTCGGTAGCCTGCGCACCTCGCCGGAAGTACTGGAGATGCGCGAGTTCATCCGCCGCTGGCGCTTCTACGATCACTTTCGCAGTGATGCCGACGCCCCGGTGCGCCAGCCACAACTGGGTACCCGCACGCCGGTGCTGCACCACGACGGCAGGGACCTGGCGGCGGCGTTGCAGACCATCATCGAAATCGGCGACCCCGAGGCATTACGCAACGCGATCAGCGATGCATTCCCCGGTGCGCGGCTGCACATCGAGCCGCTGGCCGGCGGGCGCTTTGCTATCGAGTTTTATCAGGAGGGACTGTTGAGGCCGTTATCGGCAGCCGAGCTGTCGGACGGGACATTGCGTTATCTACTGCTGGTGGCGGCACTACTGACGCCCAGGCCGCCGACGTTGATGGTGCTGAACGAACCGGAAACCAGCCTGCATCCGGATCTGCTGCCGGCGCTGGCGCGCTTGATCATCCGCGCGTCCGCGCAGTGTCAGGTGTGGGTGGTATCCCATGCGCGGCGGCTGATTTCGGCGTTGCAGGAAGATGCGCAATGCAATTGCATCGTGCTGGAGAAGAATCTCGGGCAAACCGGGATTGTCGGGCAGCGGCTGCTGGATGAGCCGGCGTGGTATTGGCCTGACCTTTGATTGTTCTGGTGCAATAAAAAACGCCGACGCTCTATCAGCCGTCGGCGTTGGAAACCTTACGGGTTTACCTCGCGAATCAGAACGCCGGCAGTACCGCGCCGCTGTACTTCTTCTCGATGAAGGCTTTCACTTCCGGGCTGGTCAATGCCTTGGCCAGTTTCTGGATGGCGGCGCTGTCCTTGTTGTCAGGGCGAGCTACCAGGAAGTTCACGTATGGGGAATCCGAACCTTCAATGATCAGCGCGTCTTTCGCCGGGTTCAGGCCTGCTTCCAACGCGTAGTTGGTGTTGATCATGTCCAGGTCGACCTGATCCAGCACACGCGGCAACATGGCCGACTCAAGCTCCTTGAACTTGAAGTTGTGTGGGTTCTTGGCGATGTCCTTTGGCGTGGACACGGCGTTTTTCGGATCTTTCAACTCGATCAGGCCAGCCTTCTGCAGCAGGATCAGGGCACGGCCGCTGTTGCTGCCTTCGTTGGGGATGGCAATGGTCGCGCCGTCCTTGAGCTCGGCCAGGGTTTTGACTTTCTTCGAGTAGCCGCCGAACGGTTCAACGTGCACGCCGATCACGGTCACCAGATTGGTGCCTTTGCCTTCGTTGAAGCTTTTCAGGTACGGCAGGGTCTGGAAGAAGTTGGCGTCCAGACGCTTCTGGTCGACCTGTACGTTTGGCTGAACGTAGTCGGTGAAGACCTTGATATCCAGGTCCACGCCTTCTTTGGCGAGGGTTGGCTTGATCAGTTCAAGAATCTCGGCGTGTGGAACCGGGGTCGCCGCCACCACCAGTTTCTCGCCAGCCTGGGCCAGGCCCGCAGTCAGGGCAGCCGCCAGTGCGGTGAACAACAGAACCTTTTTCATGCAGTGTCCTTATCGAAAATCACGGTCGCTTGTGGCGACGGCTAGATATTTAAGTGCCAGTGAAGTGCTATCGCTGGCGTGACGCGGACAATACCGGGATTTTTTATTCCCGAACAATATCTTTTATTCACTTTCATATTCCATTTTGTTCATACAACTCTAGCCCACGCATTCAACTGTAGGAACTGGCTTGCCGGCGATGGCGTCCCTCCAGAAAAGCCGCGTTGGCCCAATCGCGAGCAAGCGCGCTCCTACTGGAGGGCGGTGTTTTTCAGGAGTTGTTTCAGAGCTTCTTTTTCGGCGGCGGAGCCGTTGTCGAGAATCTGTTGAAGTTGCCGTTCGATTTGCGCCAAACCTTCATTGGGCAAATTCAAATGCTCAGCCAGGATCTCGTCGCCAGTACTCACCAACAGCGCAAAATGAATGACGTTTTCCAACTCCCGGGTATTGCCCGGCCAGCTGTGTCGCTCCAACACCGCTTGCGCGGCCTCGCTGATCAGTGGCACGGGCAGGTTCAGGCGCTGGCTGTAGATGCCGAGGAAATATTCGGCCAGGGACAGGATGTCGCCCACCCGCTCGCGCAGGGCCGGCAGTTCGAGCTGGCCTTCGCTGAGGTAGTGGTAGAGCCGCTCATGGAATTTACCGGCGGCCACCGCCTGGGCCAGGTCGATGCTGGTGGCGGCGACCAGGCGCACGTCCACCGGGCTGGGTTGGTGCGAGCCGACGCGGGTCACTTCGTGGTTTTCCAGGGCAGCGAGCAATTTGATCTGGATCGGCAGCGGCAGGTCGCCGATTTCATCGAGGTACAAAGTACCGCCGTTGGCTGAACCGAACCAACCCGCGCGGCTGCTGGCCGACCCGCTATAACTGCCGGCGGCATAGCCGAACAATTCGGCATCGGCGTAGGTCGGGCTTATCGCGCCGCAATTGACCGACACGAACAAGCCACCCCGATCACTGGCGCGATGGATGTGCCGCGCCAACAGCTCCTTGCCGCTGCCGGTTTCACCACGTATCAGCACCGAGATTGAGCGCGGCGCCAGTTGCTCCAGCTCCTGGCGCAACTGCCGCGAGCGTGGATCGACAAATACCAGCGCCTTGGCACGGATACTCAGGGGACTTTTTTCTGCGTCGGGAAAGGTCAGCAGCGGCTGGCCAAAGGTTTCAAAGCTCATGGCAGGCTCCCGCCCAAGACCGCCAAAGGACGGGGGCGTTGAAAAAAACAAAATGTTCAGGCGCGGCGCAGGGCGTGGTGTTCCATGCGGTTTTGCAGACGATAGAGGTAGGCAAAACCCTGCTCCCAACGCTGATGACCCGACTTCACATTGATGTGCCCGGCACCCGCCAGGATCCCCGCTTCCGCGCCCCAGTTACGCGCCAGCTCCAGGGCCCGCGGCGCGCTGACGGCGCTGTCGTTGTCGGAGCCGACGACCTGGCTGGGAAACGGCAACAGATCGGTTGGAATCGGTGCGAAATTGCGCAGGGCTGGCGCGCAGGCCGGGCGCTCGACGTCCGCTGGCGCGACCAGCAAGGCGCCACGCACCTGACGGAGGAATTGCACGGGCGCTGTCGCCGCCCAATGCGCGACGGTAATGCAGCCAAGGCTGTGGGCGATCAGGATGACCGGGGTACTGTCGGCGGCAATCGCCTCGGCCAGTGCCGCGACCCAGTCTTCTCGACGCGGCGTCAGCCAGTCGGCCTGCTCCACCCGTGCGCTGTTCGGCAGGCTGTTCTGCCAATGACTTTGCCAATGATCTTCCGGCGATCCTTGCCAGCCCGGCACAATCAGGTAGCGAATGGATTCGTTGCGCATGGGGGAAGCTCTCCTGCTGCGTGTCTGTTCCTGGTCGAGTATAGGGACGGGATTTATATTCGTTAAGGAATAAGAAGCTATTTATTAAGACCTATATCGAATATGCAACAAGCTAACCTGTAGGAGCTGGCTTGCCAGCGAAGGCGTCGTGCCTGACACACCGCTTTCGCTGGCAAGCCAGCTCCTACAGGGGTGATGTGTTTGACAGAAATAAAAAAAGGGCCGCACCCTGCCAAGGAGACGGCCCCGGAAAAACTCAAACCTGTTAGCGTGCGATGATCACCGACAACATGGTGAACTCCTCGTGTAAACGTTTCGCGCTAAACTGGTGTCGGTTTAATGAATCTTGAAATCGACGGGCACGCTGACCCAACCGTCCCTGGACATCGCCCTGGCGGGCACGAAACTCCGCCGTTCACAGCGCCAGGTCAGACCGGGATGATTTTTAGTGAGTCGCCGTTTCAGCCGGATTAGTAGTGACTGAACTACCGCTTTCGCGAGCAGGCTCGCTCCCACAGTGGTTCTTGGTTGTTCACAGATTTTGTGTTCACTGAAAATCAAACTGTGGGAGCGAGCCTGCTCGCGAAGAGGCCATCAGGCGCGCGCACCCTCTACGGTTTCACCTTGAACTTCCTCCCCGCGCACAAACCGATTGGCCCGCGCAAACGTCCCGAAATCATTGAACCGCACGCCCATTTCACGCATCACCTTATGCGCCACCGGCACGGTCATCTGGCGGATGTAGAACGGTTCCTTCACCACAAAGTGGTGGATGCCGTGGCTGCTTCCGAAGTTGAAGCAGAACGCCTGCAACGGCCACAGCCACCAGGCGTTCAGTACCTGGCACTGCTGCATCACATTGCCCGGCTCGATGTCGCCGTAGTAGTGCATGTTGGAGCTGATGAAATGCAGGCAGAACGTCCGCAGCACGTTCGGCCCGATGATCACCACTGCGGCGATATCGATCACGTTCATCACCGACAGCGTGGTCGCCGACCACTCGATCGGCGTGCCCGTCAGGTAGGCGATGCCGTTCGCGGCGTGGAAGCCGAGAAACACGTACCACGCGCCCCAGTGCAGCAGCGCCAGCGGTGCGTAGACCTTCAGCGTGCGCTGGATGATGCTGAACTTGTGCGCCCAGGTTTTGGCCCGGAGCATGCGGATGAACGCCGACATGATGTTGTCGCCAATCATCAACAACCGCGCGAATCCCCAAGGCTCGCCGTTGGTGATGGCGCGTTCTTCCATGTCGGTCTCGGTGCCGGACACCTTGTGGTGATTGAGGTGCAGGTGACGACGAATCCATGGATTGATTGTGCTCGGACGCGCCAGCCAGACCAGGCCCATCATCAGGTTGTGCGGCACCCGCTGCTTGCGAAAGTACATGCTGTGAATCAGGTCGTGCTCGAGTTCGTGGGTCAAGGAAGCGAAAAATGCGTTGAGCAGCAAACACACCCACCACGCCATGTAACCCTCGATGTAGAGCGCCGCCGAACCGATCATGCCGACCAGTGCGAAGGCCAGAATGCCTGCGCCCAACGCGTCCTGATGATTGAGAACCGGGTAGCGCTGGCGCAGTTCGACGCCCTTGGCCAGCACCACTTGGCGAATATGTGCAGATCGCTGAGCAGCATTCAGTCGCTGGGGACTTGCAGAAGTACCTTGCATGCTTCCATCCTCTGGTTATTGATGTTCGCATCCTGCCCGCTTCACATGCCTGGAGCGGTAGCCGAGAACGCCAACCTGTTGACCGGAAGCGCCAACCAGCATGACTGAACCGACCTCCCTCGCCAGCTGGACTCGCGCCCTGCGCAAGCAACTCGACGCACTGGGCCTCGACAGCACTGCCCTGTGCCAGCAAGCCGGGCTCGACCCGCAACTGATGGACGACCCGAACGCCCGTTATCCGTTGTCCGGTACCACGCGCCTGTGGGAAATCGCGGTACAGGTCAGCGGCGACCCGGCGATCGGCTTGCGGGTGTCGCGCTTCGTCAGCCCCACCACCTTTCATGCGCTCGGTTATGCGCTGGTGGCCAGCGGCAGCTTGCGGGAAGTGTTCGAGCGCATCGTGCGGTATCACCAGGTGGTCAGTGACGCCCTGGAACTGGAGCTGACCCGCACCGATGACCGCTACTGTTTCCACCTGAGAATTCCGCCAGGCAACCCGGCCCCAGCCTTCGAAGCCATCGACGCCTTCGTGGCGATTTATGTGCGCACCTGCCGCAACCGCCTGGGCCGCGACTATGCCCCGCTGGCGGTGTACTTGCGGCGCCCGGAGCCGGCGGACCCGCATCAATGGCACAAGGTCTTTCGCTCTCCGGTGTATTTCGCCACCGGGGAGGACCGGTTGGAATTCGCGCTGTCGGACTTTGACAGTCACCTGGACGACGCCAACCCGGAACTGGCCGAACACAACGAAGCCGTGCTCAACCGCACACTGGCGCAACTCAAGCCGCTGACCTGGGAGCGCAAGGTCCGCGACGCCATAGAAGAACAATTGCCGGAAGGCGAACCCAGTGCCGAACACATCGCCAAGGCCCTGCACCTGAGCCTGCGCAGCCTGCAACGGCATTTGGCGGATGAGGGTTGTCGGTTCGATACGCTGCTCAACGAAAGCCGCGAAAACCTGGCGTTGCTGCACCTGCGCGATCCGCAATGCTCGTTGAGCGAGATCAGCTACTTGCTGGGGTTTGCCGACACCAGCAGTTTCAGCCGCGCGTTCAAGCGCTGGACGGGGATGACACCGGGGCAGTTCCGGGATGGGTTGCGCTGACAGATCCGAAGGATCTCAGCGCCCCTGCCCCCGCCGCAACAACTTGCGCACCCGCGCCACCAGCTCACTCACGGCAAACGGCTTGAGCAGGTAATCATCCTCGTGCAACTCCAGCCCGCGCAGGCGATCCTCGATACCATCTCGGGTGGTGAGCAGGAGCACTGGCGTCTCACCGAGCTTGCGGATCTGTTGCAGCAGCTGCCAACCATTAAGCCCCGGCAGCATGACGTCGAGGATGATCAGTTCATATTTGCCCGCCTCGATAAAGCGCCGACCGTCCATACCGTTGAACGCCACATCGACCGCATAGCTCGCTTCGCTCAGGCCATCGGCCAAATGCCGGGCAAGTCCGGGTTCGTCTTCCACTAGCAATACACGCATGGCACACCTCGATTGTCGTTCCGACAGGCTAGGCGCGTTTGCGGCTAAAGCCCACCCTTAAACGGCAATCAACGCCCGCAACCGTTGCACATCGAGGATTTCGATCTCGCCATATCCCAGCTTCAACATCCCTTGCCCCTGCAAATCCTTGAGGATCTGGTTGGTGGTCTGCCGGGATAGCGACAACATCGAAGCAAGCTGCTCTTGCGGCAGTTGCAGGACGCGGCGGGGTTCGTCGATTTCGCCGTAACCTTCGGCGATCATCAGCAAGCGATGGGCCAGGCGCATCGGCGCCGGCATCAGGCTCAGCTGTTCGAGATTGATGAAGGTCAGGCGCAGTTTCTGACTCATCAGCAGCGCCAGTTGCCGCCAATGCACCGGCTGCTCATCGAGCAACGCGAGCAGGGCGATTTGCGGGATGTGCAGCAACGTGCACGGGCCCAGGCCAAAGGCGTCGTGGGTACGCGCCTGGCCATCGAACAGGCAGATTTCGCCAAACCAGTGCGGCGCCTCCACCAGGCTCAACAACGCCTCTTTGCCCTGTTCGTTCACCGCTCCGATACGCACCGCGCCTTCGAGCACCGCGTACAGGCCACAGGGCGGATCGCCACGCTGGAACAAGCGCTGGCCGGCTGATAAGCGCCGCACCCTGGCAACGGCCAGCAGACTATCCTGTAGAGAAACAGGTAAATGGCTGAACCACTGACCGCGTAACAGGCGTGGTCGCCAGACCTGCATATCCATGAAAACTCCTAGAGATTGTCGCCTGGCTGACAGAGCCATGAATGGCCCCGGGGCATGATCGCTCACCCTACAGGAGGAATAACAATGAAAAAAAGCCTCGTTGACCATCTCAGTCAATACGCCGCCTACCACCGTGATCCGCGCAACATCGCTACCCACTTCATCGGCATTCCGCTGATCGTGGTGGCGGTGGCGGTGTTGCTGTCTCGTCCGCAATGGGCGGGGGGCTGGCTTTCACCCGCGGTACTGGTCGCGCTGGCATCGGCGTGGTTCTACCTGCGCCTGGAGTTGCGCCTTGGGCTGTTGATGACGGTGTTGCTGGGGCTGTGCATTTGGGCAGGCCAGGTTTTGGCACAGCAAAGCACGCTGGTCTGGTTGAGCAGCGGCGTGGCGATGTTCGTGATTGGCTGGGCGATCCAGTTTGTTGGTCACCACTACGAAGGACGCAAACCGGCGTTCGTCGATGATGTGACGGGGTTGATTGTCGGGCCGTTGTTTGTGGTGGTAGAGCTGGCGTTTTTGCTGGGGTTGCGACGGGTGCTGAAAGAGCAGATCGAGGCGCGGGCGGGCGGGGTGCGGGTCAATCCAAACAAAGCGGCGGCCTGAACGGATATGTAGGCGCTGGCTTGCCGGCGAAAGCGGTGTGTATGACACACCGCGTCATCGTTGATCGCTGGCAAGCCAGCTCCTACAGGTTAGATGTTGGCGACCTTCTGCCAGACCTTCGGCTTGAAGAACAGTGTCTCGCCCTTGGCCAGTCCGATCAGGCTGTCGTGATCCTTGACCACTTCGGCTTCGATCAGATCATTCTGGCCTTCGACCTTCAGCGTCACCCGCGTCGTGGCGCCCAACGGACGGATATCGCGCACTTGCGCCGCATGGTGATCTTCCAGCTCATGCCGCGACAGCGACACCTCGTGCGGGCGGAACAGCACGTGATTGTCCTCGCCCAGGTGCAGGCGGTTCGAATCGCCGAGGAAGTGATAAACGAAATCGCTGGCCGGGTTTTCGTAGACGTCACCCGGTGCGCCGATCTGCTCGATCACGCCCTTGTTCATCACCACGATGCGGTCGGCAACTTCCATCGCCTCTTCCTGGTCGTGGGTCACGAATACCGACGTCAGGTTGATGTCTTCATGCAGGCGCGCCAGCCAGCGACGCAGCTCCTTGCGGACCTTGGCGTCGAGGGCGCCAAAGGGCTCATCGAGCAGCAGCACTTTAGGCTCCACCGCCAAGGCACGGGCCAGGGCGATGCGCTGGCGCTGACCACCGGAAAGCTGTTCCGGATAGCGATCCGCTAACCAATCCAGCTGCACCATGTTCAGCAACTCGTGCACCTTGGTGGCGATCTGGCTTTCGCTCGGGCGCTGTTTTTTCGGCTTCATGCGCAGGCCGAACGCAACGTTGTCGAACACCGTCATGTGGCGGAACAAGGCGTAGTGCTGGAACACGAAACCGACGTTGCGATCACGCACGTCGTGGCCGGAAACGTCTTCACCGTGGAACACGATATTGCCCTGGTCCGGGGTTTCCAGGCCAGCGATGATCCGCAGCAACGTGGTCTTGCCGCAGCCCGACGGGCCGAGCAACGCGACCAGTTCGCCGCTCTGGATGTCCAGGCTGATGTTGTCCAGCGCCTTGAACGCATTGAAATTCTTGCTGACGTTACGCACTTCGATCGACATGAATTATTCCTCCGCGGCGCTGGCGCGCAGGCGGTTGATACGGTTTTCGCTCCACTGCTTGAGCAGCAGGATGAAGAGCGCCAGGATCAGCAACAGGCTCGCCACGGCGAACGCGGCCACGTGGTTGTATTCGTTGTAGAGGATCTCGACGTGCAGCGGCAAGGTGTTGGTCACCCCGCGAATGTGCCCGGAAACCACCGACACCGCACCGAATTCACCCATGGCCCGCGCGGTGCAGAGCACCACGCCGTAGATCAGGCCCCATTTGATGTTGGGTACGGTGACGTGCCAGAACATCTGCCAGCCATTGGCCCCGAGCAGGCGCGCGGCCTCCTCTTCCTGGGTGCCCTGCTCCTGCATCAGCGGGATCAGTTCACGGGCCACGAACGGTACGGTGACGAAAATCGTCGCCAGCACGATGCCTGGCAAGGCGAAGACGATCTGGATGTCGTGGTCCGAAAGCCACGGGCCGAACAGCCCCTGGGCGCCGAACATCAACACATAGACCAGGCCGGCGATGACCGGCGATACCGAGAACGGCAGGTCGATCAGGGTCACCAGCATACTTTTGCCGCGGAACGTGTACTTGCTCACGCACCAGGCGGCACTGACGCCGAACACCAGGTTCAACGGCACGGAGATCAGTACGGCGATGACCGTGAGCTTCAGTGCCGACAGCGCGTCCGGCTCGAAGATCGCGCTGAAAAACGCCCCGAGGCCGAGCTTCAGCCCTTGAGACACCACGATGAACAGCGGCAACAACAGGAACAGCGCAAAAATCAGCCAGCCAAGGCCGATCAGGATTCGCCGCGAAGTCGCACTGCCACGACGGGCAGCGTTCGAGGAAGCGGCAGCAATAGACGATTGGGACATTGTTCGCGCCTCCTTATGGGGTTTCGATGCGCCGCTGCAGCAAGTTGATCAGCAGCAACAGAATGAAGGAAACCACCAGCATCAGCACACCAATGGAGGTAGCGCCCGTGTAATCGTACTGGTCGAGCTTGACCATGATCAGCAGCGGCAGGATCTCGGTTTTCATCGGCATGTTGCCGGCGATGAAAATCACCGAACCGTACTCGCCGACTCCACGGGCAAAGGCCAGGGCGAAACCGGTCAACCAGGCAGGCAACAGGGCCGGCACCAGGATGTGACGGAACACCTGCAAAGGTTTTGCGCCCAGGCACGCCGCTGCTTCTTCCACTTCACGGGGAATATCGGCCAGCACCGGTTGTACAGTACGTACCACGAATGGAAGTGTCACAAAAGTAAGGGCAAGGGTGATGCCCAGGGGGGTGTAGGCGATCTTGAATCCCAGATCCGCTGCAAACTGACCCACCAGGCCGGTGGGGGTGTATAACGCGGTCAGCGCAATGCCGGCCACGGCGGTGGGCAATGCGAAGGGCAAGTCGATCATGGCATCGATGATCTTGCGTCCAGGGAAGGTATAGCGCACCAGCACCCAGGCGAGCAGCGTGCCGATTATGCCGTTGATGATGGCGGCATACAGGGCGGTGCCGAAGCTCAGCTTCAAGGCCGCCAGCACCCGTGGCGCCGAGATGATTGCCCAGAACTGATCCCAGGTGAGTTGAGCGGCATGCACGAACATCGCCGCCAGTGGTATGAGCACAATCAGGCTGAGGTACACCAAGGTGTAGCCCAGCGTCAGCCCGAAGCCGGGTATGACGGGGGAGATACGACGCGACATAAAAGTCCTTGGTTGAGAATGCACTAAGCCTCGAATCGCGATTCGAGGCTCCTTGATGGCGATTTAAGATTACTGCGCCTGGTAGATCTGGTCGAATACGCCGCCGTCGTTGAAGAATTTCGGCTGCGCGGTTTTCCAGCCGCCGAAGTCTTTGTCGATGGTGACCAGGTCCAGTTTCGGGAACTGTTGGGCGTATCTGGAAGCAACTTCCTTGTCACGTGGACGATAGAAGTTTTTCGCCGCGATTTCCTGGCCAGCTGGGCTATACAGGTGCTGGAGGTAGGCTTCGGCGATCTGCTCATTGCCCTTTTTCGCGGCGTTCTTGTCGACCACGGCCACTGGCGGCTCGGCCAGGATAGACAGCGAAGGCACGACGATCTCGAACTTGTCGGCACCGCCATCTTCTTTCAGCGCCAGGAACGCTTCATTTTCCCAGGCCAGCAACACATCACCCTGACCGTTGTTGACGAAGGTAATGGTCGAACCGCGTGCCCCGGTGTCCAGCACAGGCACGTGCTTGAACAGGGTTTGCACGTATTCCTTGGCCTTGGCTTCGTCACCGCCGTTGGCTTTGAGACCATAGGCCCAGGCAGCGAGGAAATTCCAACGTGCACCGCCGGAGGTTTTCGGGTTCGGCGTAATCACCGAAACGTCGTTCTTGACCAGATCGCCCCAGTCCTTGATGCCTTTAGGGTTGCCCTTGCGCACCAGGAACACGATGGTCGAGGTGTACGGCGTACTGGCTTCCGGCAGACGCTTCTGCCAGTCGGCCGGCAGGGTCTTGCCGAGCTTGGCGATTTCGTCGATGTCACCGGCCAGGGCCAGGGTCACTACGTCAGCGCGCAGGCCGTCGATCACCGCTCGGCCCTGCTTGCCGGAGCCACCATGGGACTGCTGGATTTTCACGCTGTCGCCGGCGTGGTCCTTCTGCCAGAACTTGATGAACTCGGCGTTGTAGTCCTGGTACAACTCGCGGGTCGGGTCGTACGACACGTTGAGCAGTTCGTAATCCTTGGCAACCGCGGAACCGGCAAACAGGGCACTGGCCAAGGCGGCCAAAGCGAAATGACGAATCGACGACATGGTGAAAGCTCCTGGAATTCTAATTGTGTTGGCTGGTTCTTATGGATTTCTGGGATCGCGGTGTCGGTTCAAAGCTCGCTTCAGCCCGGTTTGTTGCCCGGCTGCTGCAAGCGGAATTTTTCCTTGCGTTCGATCTGGACCACCTGGGCGTTGTGCACGGTGATTTCCACTGCGCCAAAGCGCAGGTCGCGCAGGGCGCTCTGGATTTCGCGCAGGATGGTTGCTTCGTCCTGGCCGTCAACGCTACGTAGAGATGCGCTCATGGTGCTGTTCCTTCGACTGAGAGGTTGCCTGGCAGTGGCGGCACTGCTTGCGGCGTGAGACCAATAGTAGAGAGGCGCAGATATTCTTAAAAAGACTATTTAAGAATGTTTATATAACCAGAAGACTCAGATGACGCAGAGCGTCACTTGGTGCGTTCCCACGCGGAGTGTGGGAACGTCAGATGACGGGGGTTCGGGTCCAATCCAGCTCCGCTACCGGCACCGGCCGCCCGAACCAGTAGCCCTGCCCCAGATGAGTGCCGTGATCGAGCAGGAACGCCGCCTGTTCGACCTGCTCGATGCCCTCGGCTTGCACCTGCATGCCCATGCTCTGCGCCAGGGCGATGATGACCCGCACAATGGCCGCGTCATCCTCGTCTCTCGGCAATCCGGCGACAAAGCCCTGGTCGATCTTGAGTTTCTGTACCGGTAAACGCTTGAGCCGCAACAGCGACGAATAACCGGTGCCGAAATCATCGATGGCCAGTTGCACACCCAATTCACGAAGCCGGTGCATTTGCTCAAGCGCGACCTCGGGATCCTCCATCACCGCGCTCTCGGTGACTTCCAGCTCCAGGCAGGCCGGGTCCAGGCCGGTTTCGCGCAGTATCTGCGCAACTTGTTGGTACAGCTCGCGGCCGGCGAACAGGCGCGACGATACATTCACCGCGACAAACGACAACACCACGCCCGCCTGTTGCCACTGGCACATCTGCTGACAGGCCTGGCGCATCACCCAGGCGTCGATCCGGGCGATCAGCCCCGTCCGCTCGGCCACCGGGATGAATTGCGCGGGCGGTACCAGGCCACGCTGCGGATGCTCCCAGCGCACCAGCGCCTCGACGCCGATCAGGCGACAAGTCTTGAGATCGTGGACAGGCTGGTAAAACACGCGCAGCTCGTCTTGCTCCAGGGCCCTGCGCAGATCAGAGGCGGTCTCGACCCGCTGCCGGGCATGGGCCGTCAACTCTTCGGTGTAAAGGGCATAGCCATCACGTCCGCCGCTCTTGGCCTTGAACAGCGCCGAATCGGCGTTGCGCAACAACTGCTCGGCACTCATGGCGTCGCTGGGGAAAAGACTGATACCGATGCTGGCGTTGATGAACAGCCGATGCCCGTGAATATCGAAGGGCTCCTTGAGGCCCTCAATGATCCGCTGGGCCAGCGCCGCCGCCTGCATCAGTTGTGGACAACTTTCGGCCAGCACGGCGAACTCGTCGCCCCCGAGGCGCGCCAAGGTAATTCCGGGATCGAAAATGGCTCCCAAACGTTCGGCCACCGCCTTGAGCACTTGGTCACCCAGCGCGTGCCCGAAACTGTCGTTGATCATCACGAAGTGATCCAGATCGATGATCAGCAACGCGCAACCCCGCTTGTGCAGCTGCGCCGATGCCAGGGCCTGGGTGGCGCGGTCGGTGAACAGCAGGCGATTGGGCAGGCCGGTGAGCGGATCGTGATGCGCCAGGTGCCTCAACTCGTGTTCCGAGTCCTTGATAGCGCTGATATCAGAGAACACCGCCACAAAATGACTGCGATGCCCATGGTCGTCGTGAATGATGCGAATGGTCTGCCATTGCGGGTAGATTTCCCCGCTTTTGCGGCGGTTCCAGATTTCCCCGCTCCACTCGCCGACGCTGTTGAGGGTGGCGAACATCGCCTGATAGAAAGCCGGCGGATGATGACCTGACTTGAACAGACTGGGCTGACGCCCCAGCACTTCTTCACGCTGATAGCCGGTGATCGACATGAAGGCGCGGTTCACATGGACGATCAGCCCTTGGGCATCTGTGACCAGCACGCCTTCACGGGTGCAATCAAACACGGCCGCCGCCTGGCGCAGACGCTCACGATCTTCTCTTCGTTCAGGCAATTTCTCGCCTACAGCCTGGCCACGTGACAAGCGGGCCCGGGCCATGAAGATCAAGCCGGCGCTCAACACCACCCAGGCATAACCGTTGATCAGTTGCCAGTGTAAGCGCTCGGCCGAATCATCGAATAAACTGCTCAATAAAAAGCCACTCAGCTGCATCCAGACCACGGAAATCAACAGGTAGAGCAGCGCTGCGCGTACGGCATCGCGATAGCTGGCAGACATAAGGCTGTCCATGTCCCTACGGAAAAGTCGGGATTATAGTTTAAAGACACATCCTGCCACTCTTATCTGAAAGGGCGACTGGTTTTATCTGTCCGCTTAGTGATAATGCATCGGCTGTTTTTTTCTTTTTCGAGGGCCCTATAGCCTATGTGGTACCAAGGTTTTCTCGGCTTGTCGCCCTGGTCTCTGGTGGCAGTCACCCTGCTGATGACCCACGTCACGATCATCGGCGTCACGGTCTATCTGCACCGTTACTCAGCCCATCGCTCACTTGAGCTGAATGCTGGCCTGAAACATTTCTTCCGCTTCTGGCTGTGGCTGACCACGGCGCAGAACACCCGCGAGTGGACTGCCATCCACCGCAAGCACCACGCCAAGTGCGAAACGGTCGACGACCCGCACAGCCCGGTGATCAAGGGTTTGTCCACCGTACTGCGCAAAGGCGCCGAGCTGTACCGCGCCGAAGCGGAAAACCCCGAGACCCTGCGCATCTACGGCAAGAACTGCCCGGATGACTGGATCGAACGCAACGTCTACACCCGTTTTCCACTGCTGGGCGTGGCGATCATGGGCGTTATCGACCTGCTGCTGTTCGGCACCATCGGCATCACCATCTGGGCCATCCAGATGATGTGGATCCCGGTGTGGGCTGCTGGCGTCGTCAATGGCCTGGGCCATGCCGTCGGCTACCGCAACTTCGAGTGCCGCGATGCGGCGACCAACCTGGTGCCGTGGGGCATCCTGATCGGTGGCGAAGAGCTGCATAACAACCATCACACCTACCCTAACTCGGCAAAGCTGTCGGTGAAGAAGTGGGAGTTCGACCTGGGCTGGGCCTGGATCCAGGTGTTCAGCTTCCTGCGCCTGGCCAAGGTCCAGCGGGTCGCGCCCATTGCCCACCGTGTCGAAGGCAAGGGCCACCTGGACATGGACACCGCCATGGCGATCCTCAACAACCGCTTCCAGATCATGGCCCAGTACCGCAAGCTGGTGATCGGGCCGCTGGTCAAGCAAGAACTGGAAAAGGTCGATCACTCGGTCCGCCACCAGTTCCACCGTGCCAAGGGTTTGCTCTCGCGGGAAACCAGCCTGCTGGACGACAAGCACCACGTTCGCATCCAGAACATGCTCGAACACAGCCAGGCGCTGAAGGTCATCTACGAGAAACGCCTGGCCTTGCAGCAGATCTGGGTCAAGACCAGCTCAAATGGCCACGACATGCTCGCCGCCATCAAGGACTGGGTACACGAAGCGGAAGCCAGCGGGATTCAATCCCTGCGTGACTTCGCCGATCAGTTGAAAACCTATTCCCTGCGCCCAAGCGCCGCCTGACACCGTTGATCGGTGCGCCCTTTCTTCAGGGCGCACCCTTCGGAACTTCGCTGCAAATCCCTTATCTCAAAGTCACTTCGCCATCCAGGCGGGCTTCGCCGTGGCCGCTTCGACCTTGAGCGGCGCACCCCTTTGAGATCTGTGCCGATGGTCAATAATCAACAAGACTCATCACCCATGCAGTGGCCCGAGGCCGCGCAAACCCTGATGGCGCTGATGCACGCCCAAGGCGAGGTGGCGCGCCTGAGCGAACGTGAACAGCTGTTCAGCACCTTGCTGGTGAGCGTCAACGCAGTGCTGTGGGCATTCAATTGGGAAACCCGCCAGGTGCTGTATGTCAGCCCCGCCTATGAACGGATTTTCGGCCGCAGTGCCGACCTGTTGTTGGCCGACTACAACCAATGGCGCGACAGCATTTACCCCGACGACCTTGAATACGCCGAGCACAGCCTGGCGGACGTGCTGGTCAAGGGTGCCGTCGAAGACCGCGAGTACCGGATCATTACCGCCGACGGTCAGTTGCGCTGGCTCAGCGACAAGTGTTTCATCAACCGCCAGGCCGAGCCTGGGCAGCCGGTGATCATTGTCGGCATCGCCGAAGACATCACCGACAAGAAGCAGTTGGAGACCGAACTGCAACGGCTGGCGACAACCGACGCCCTGACCCGCAGCAGCAACCGCCGGCATTTTTTCGAGGGTGCCGAGCAAGAATTCGAACAGGCGCGACAACAGGGCACGCCGCTCTCGTTTCTCATGCTGGACATCGATGACTTCAAGGTCATCAACGACACCTACGGCCATCAGGAAGGCGATAACGTGCTCCAGCGCATTGCCGACAGTGGCCGTGCGGCATTGCGGCGCGGCGATCTGTTCGGGCGCATTGGCGGCGAGGAATTCGCCGCTGTGTTCCCCGGCTGCACGCCAGAGATGGCCCTGCAAGTGGCTGAGCGCGTGCAACGGGAGATTCAGGGCTTGAGCTTCAACCATGACGGCCATACGTTCGGCATCACCGTCAGCCAGGGCCTGACCAGCCTTACGGCCGAGGATGCAAGTTTGGAAAGCCTGTTTGCCCGGGCGGATGCCGCGATGTACGAGGCCAAGCGCCAGGGCAAGAACCGGATCATCAGCGCTTGAACGGCACGCCCCTCTGTAGGAGCTGGCTTGCCAGCGAAAGCGGTGTACCTGACTCACCGAGTCGCCTGGATTCGCTGGCAGGCCAGCTCCTACAGAGGGCGTCGCAAGGCTTATTTCTTGCGCATCCGTACCAACTCCGGCAAGCCGATCTTCAGCAGCCGCGCCGTGCGGCTCTTGGCCAGGTCCTCAACACCCTCATGCTCGGTCAGGCGCGCCAGTTGTGCCGCCATGTTCATCACCAGGGCTTCTCGGGAGTAAACCCCGCCGCCGAGCTGGTAAGCGGCCGCAATCAGCTGCCGCAGCTCCAGCGGCAGACGCCAGCGGGTGCGCAACGCCGAACCGTAGGCGGCACTGAACTCCGCCAGCGCCTCGCCCACTTGCTCCTGATCGTCCAGTTCGCCACCAGCCTGTTTCCATTCCTGCAAGCAACGCAACAACGCCAGGTCGCCCAGACGATGCAGCATGCCGGCGCAGTAGCAGCGCGCCTGATCCAGGTCCAGCAAGCGCGCCAGCGTTCGCGCGTACTCAGCGGTGTGTAGCGACAGATCCCAGTAACGCTCGGCATAGTCCGCCAGCTGCGGGTCGCTTAGCCGCGCACTGCGCTTGAGCGTCAGGCCCAGAATCAGGTTCATGCTTTGCCCGGTGCCCAATCGGTGCAGGGCCTGGGACAGGGTTTGCACGGCGGTACCATGGTGCTGGGCGGCGCTGTTGGCGGCGGCGATCAGCACGGCGGTTACTTGTGGATCGGTGCGGATTTCGTCCTCAAGCACCGTCAAATCCAGGCCGTTGGGGTTGAGGCTGCGCTTGACCGCCACTTGCACGTCCGTCATCAGCGGCGCGCCTTCCGCCAGTTCACGACGACGCTCAAGGAATACCGGCAAGGTCATGCCCGGCGCCAGCGCCGGTACCTCGCACAATACCTCTTCCCCGGCGTTCAGCAGCAAAACCTGCAAGCGCTGGGTCAGGCTCTCCATGTTCAGGGGTTTGGTCAGATACGCAGCGGGGGCCAGCGGCAAGGCCTCACGCACGCTCGCACTGTCGTTGCGGCTGCTCATCAGGATGAACGGCAACGGTGGATTGCGCTTGCGCTGACGCACACTGCGCAACACATTCAGGCCATTGACGCCAGGCAACTCCCAGTCGGCGATGACCAGGTCGTAGGGGTTGGACGCCAGCAACTCCATCGCCTGCTGGCCATCGGCGCACAAGTCCAGCCGCGCATCGCAGCGAACGTTCAACAACACTTCCTTGAGCAGATCGCGGGACCAGGGGTCGGCCTCGGCGATCAATACTCTCGGAATCGCGGGTAAAATGACGACTGTCATACAGCTCTCCCTGGCAATGCGTAAACCTTAAGCCAAAGCCGGCTATCGGATACAGCGCTAATACGCGGGTTGTGTTTTTGAAGGCGAGAAAAAACCCGCCGAAGCGGGTTTTTTGTGAAGCAGGTCACACTTGGTGATCAGAGCTCGGAGAAGCACTCTTCGATGATCGCCAGGCCTTTGTCCAGTTGCTCGTCCGGCGAAGTCAGCGGTACCAGGACGCGCAGAACGTTGCCGTAGGTGCCGCAGGACAGCAGGATCAAACCCTTATCGCGAGCCTTGGCCACAACGGACGCCACAGCTGCAGCGTTCGGCTTGTGGCTGTCACCGTTTTCGAACAGCTCGACTGCGATCATCGCGCCCAGGGCACGCACTTCACCGATCACCGGGTACTTGGCCTGAATGGCCTTCAGACCGGTTACCAGACGCTCGCCAACAGCCTTGCAGCGGTCCAGCAGGTGCTCTTCTTCGAATACTTCCATCACGGCCAGGGCCGCGGCGCAAGCGATCGGGCTACCGGCGTAAGTGCCGCCCAGGCCGCCTGGAGCGATGGCGTCCATGTACTCGGCCTTGCCGCACACACCAGCCAGCGGGAAGCCGCCAGCGATGGATTTGGCGAAGGTGGTCAGGTCGGCAGCAACGCCCATCTGTTCCATGGCGAAGAAGGTGCCGGTACGGCCAGCGCCGGTCTGTACTTCGTCAGCGATCAGCAGGATGCCGTGCTGGTCGCACAGGGCACGCAGACGCTTCATGAATTCTTTAGGCGCGACGTAGAAACCACCTTCGCCCTGAACCGGCTCGATGATGATTGCAGCGATATCACGCGGCTCGGCGTCGTTCTTGAAGATGCGCTCGATGGAAGCGATCGAGTCGTCGATGCTCACACCGTGCAGTTCGTTCGGGTACAGCGCGCGGAAGATGCCGCCTGGCATCAGGCCCATGCCGGCCGAGTAAGGCACGACTTTACCGGTCAGGCCCAGGGTCATCATGGTGCGACCGTGGTAAGCGCCGGTGAACGCGATCACACCAGCGCGGCCAGTGGCGGCACGGGCGATCTTGATCGAGTTTTCCACGGCTTCGGAGCCAGTGGTGACCAGCAAGGTTTTCTTGGCGAAATCACCAGGAACCTTGGCGTTGATTTTTTCGCACACTTCTACGTACGGCTCGTAAGCCAGCACCTGGAAGCAAGTGTGGGTCAGCTTGTTCAGCTGCTCGGTCACCGCCGCGATGACTTTCGGGTGTACGTGGCCGGTGTTCAGTACGGCGATACCGCCAGCGAAGTCGATGAACTCACGACCTTCAACGTCGGTCACGGTCGCGTTCTTCGCGGACTCGGCGAAAATCGGGTGAATCTGGCCAACACCACGTGGAACTGCGTTGTTACGGCGGGCCATCAAATCAGCGTTAGTCTTGCTCATTACATTCCTCATTCGCCGCTCATCGGTCGGCGTGGTTCAAGGATTAAGCGGTGGGGAGGTAACTGAAGCAGCATGCGATGATCGACTGCCACAGCTTTCCCGACCACAGAGAAAATTCCGGTTTGAAGCCGCGCAAAGGGACAGCGCTCTCGTGCCCTTTGCGCTTGAAGCAATGCCTTGCCGGGCTTGTTAGATGCCCAGGCAGAGGTATTTGATTTCCAGATAATCTTCGATGCCGTACTTGGAGCCTTCACGGCCCAGGCCCGAGGCCTTGATGCCGCCGAATGGCGCGACTTCGTTGGAGATCAGCCCGGTGTTAACGCCGACCATGCCGTATTCCAGGGCTTCCGCCACACGGAACACACGACCCAGGTCGCGAGCATAGAAGTAAGAAGCCAAACCGAACTCGGTATCGTTGGACATCGCGATCACGTCGGCTTCATCTTTGAAGCGGAACAGTGGCGCCAATGGGCCGAAGGTTTCTTCCTTGGCCACGGCCGCGTTGTTCGGCACGTTGGTCAGGATGGTCGGCTCGAAGAAGTTGCCCTCCATCGATTTGCCGCCGGACAGCACGGTGGCGCCTTTGGCAACGGCGTCAGCGATGTGCTCTTGCACCTTGGCCACGGCTTTTTCGTCGATCAGCGGACCAGTGGTGGTGCCGTCTTCCAGACCGTTACCGATCTTCAGTTTGGCCACGGCCACTTTCAGCTTCTCGGCGAACGCGTCGTAGACCGAATCCTGGATGTACAGGCGGTTGGCGCAGACGCAGGTCTGGCCATTGTTGCGGTATTTGGAAATGATCGCGCCTTCGACGGCCTTATCCAGGTCCGCGTCGTCGAACACGATGAACGGCGCGTTGCCGCCCAGTTCCAGGGACACTTTCTTGATGTCCTTGGCGCATTCCGACATCAGTTGACGACCGATTTCGGTCGAACCGGTGAAGGACAGCTTGCGCACGATCGGGTTGCTGGTCAGCTCGCTGCCGATGTCGCCGGCGCTGCCGGAAACAACGCTGAACACACCAGCCGGGATGCCGGCACGCTGGGCCAGTTCAGCCAGGGCGAACGCCGAGAATGGGGTTTGCGAAGCAGGCTTGAGCACCATGGTGCAACCGGCGGCCAGGGCCGGGCCGGCTTTACGGGTGATCATGGCCGCAGGGAAGTTCCACGGGGTAATGGCAGCGGTCACGCCGATTGGCTGCTTGATCACGATCAGGCGCTTGTCTGGCTGGTGGCCCGGAATCACGTCACCGTAGATGCGCTTGGCTTCTTCGGCGAACCACTCGATGAACGATGCGGCGTAAACGATCTCGCCCTTGGCTTCGGCCAATGGCTTGCCCTGCTCCAGGGTCATCAGGCGAGCGAGGTCGTCCTGGTTCTCGATGATCAGCTCGTACCAGCGACGCAGCTTGTTCGCACGTTCTTTGGCGGTCAGTGCACGCCAGGCCGGCAGCGCTTTGTCAGCGGCTTCGATCGCACGGCGGGTTTCGGCAGCGCCCATTTTCGGCACGGTGCCCAGAATTTCGCCCGTTGCCGGGTTATTGACCTTGATCGTCTGACCATTGTCCGCATCAACCCAAGCGCCATCGATGAAGGCTTGCTGGCGGAACAACTGGGTGTCTTTAAGCTGCATGTCGGCTTTCCTTAACAGCACCGCGGCAGGCGCGGAGCAAATTATGATTGTAGAAAGGCGCCTCAGTAGGCTGCCGTCAGGGAAATCATTCACCGGGCTGAAGCACATAAATAGCGCACTGATTCAAATCGTGCGGTTCAGCACCCAGACAAGAGCGTTTGAAATCTCAAACGAATCCTAGGATCAAAGGGGGTAAAGGACAATAGGGCGTTCGAAAAAAAGAACGAAAACCTCTTTTTTGCTTCATTTTTCTGATCAACGTAGCAAACGCAGGTTACGCTTTAAAAAAACACAGGCGATTCAGCAGCATGGACGCCTGCAATGCATATGAGTATCATGGCGCCCGCTGCACCAGTAGCTCAGCTGGATAGAGTACTGCCCTCCGAAGGCAGGGGTCGTGGGTTCGAATCCCGCCTGGTGCACCATACGTAGAAACGAGAAAGCCTCAGGCCGTTGGGTCTGGGGCTTTTTTGTGGGTCAAAAAAACCGCCTAAGCGGTTTTTTCATTCTGTGGTCCAGTCAAACTCGTCGTATTCATCATCGTCCTCGAACTCTTCCTCTTCAAGAACGTCTTCTTCCTCAGCATTACCCTCTTCCTGCTGACTCAGCAGAAAATCCTTACGGCTCTCGGTAATTGCCCGCCGTAATTCCTCGCCCTTTTCCGGGCAGTTGAGCATTTGGGCGATGCGGTCGATTTTTTTTGTCACGGCATCCTCCAACGCATCGACTATGGCCCGATAGTGCGCGCTTTCGGGCCTTGATGCCAAATCGTCGAGCGTCGGGTCGATCAGTTTTTCTGCAGCTCCTTGAGTCGTGCGCTGAGGTTTTCGTTGGGAAAGCGTTTGTGCAAGTCGGCCAGCAGCTTATCGGCGGCTTGCGGGTGCCCGGTTTTTTCCAGGCGCAGCACTTCGCGCAATTGCTCGTCCAGGGATTTCACTGGGGCCGCGGCACGCTTGCTGGCTTTAGCTTCGTCCGCCCTGTCGGCGCTGAAGGATTCTGCCTGGGCTGGGACCACCGATTCCGCCATTGGCGCGGCGGGGGCCGGGGCGGAGAGCGCGCCGGCCGGGGCGTTGAGGGAACGGGCCAGCGCTGGCGGCGCTGCTTCGGCTTCCTGTTTGGCGACCGGTGCCGCAGGCGCGAAGTCGTAGCTGGGCACTTGCTCTGGCGTGCGCTGGACCAGCGAGAGCATCAGCGCGATGCCGACCAGGCTGGCGAATGCCACTTGCCAGCGGGGTTGCTGGCAGGCTCGAAGCCAGCGTTGCCACAAGCCTGGCTTTGGCGCGGGCACCGCGCTACGCGCGGCGGCCAGGATCAAGGCGTCGAGATGCGCAGGGGGTTCGCCGGTGGCCTGCTCGCGGTAATGTTCGAGCGTTCGGTTCGGTGTGTGCTTGGCGTCAGTCATGTCAGTACCTCCTCGGCCAGCAGCCGACGCAGTTTTTGCTGGGCGTAACGCAAGCGGCTCTTGACGGTTTCCAGCGGTGTTTCGGTGAGGGTGGCGATCTGCGGCAGATCGAGATCGCTGTAGGCGCGCAGCAGGAACACTTCGCGCTGGTCGGCGGGCAAGGCTTGCAGGGCGGCCTCAAGACGCTGGCTGTCACGGCTCAGGCTCAGCAGTTGCTCAGGATCGGTGGTGTCATCGGGCAGCGCATGGGCCTGTTCGTCGTAGCTGTCGTGCAGCGGTTGATGGACGCCGTGTTTGCGCCAGTGATCGATCAAGCGGTTGCGGGCAATCTGGTAGAGCCAGGTACGAAAAGTCGCCCGACCGTGTGGCTGACTGCCGCTGCGGATCAGGCTCAGCCAGGTTTCCTGATAGACCTCCTCGGCAAGTTCCGCCCTGCCGCTCAACCCCAGCAGAAACCGGTACAAGCCCTGACGGTGGCGCGCGTACAGAATCTCGAACGCCGCGCCGTCGCCCTCGCGATAACGGGCCAGTAGCGCTTCGTCGCTGCTGGCCTCGGTGCTGCTTGCGGGCGCAAACAGCTGGCTGATGAACCCCTTCAATCGGCTCACTATTCAATCCGTCGTTCAGTGGCGGTTGGATTCAACGTTGTGGTGGTGCGCAAACTGTGCGCCAGCTCTACCAGTTGCACAAACTCGCTGCGCAGGCCGAAGCGGTCATCACCCCGGGCGCCGCGGGCCAGCGCTTCGGTGTCCTTGAGGTTGAACTCGCCGGTGTAGCGTCCGTCCTTTAGCTGTTGGGAAAACGCCGCTACTGCCGCTGCAAAGCGCAGGTCATCGCTGGCCTTGGTGGCTGGGTCGTTAACGATCGGCCGTTCGATCAAGCGACTGTTCCCACCTTCGGGCAACTGATATCGCACACGCAGCATCGCCAACTCGCCATGCTTTTCGGACCCCACTGCGCCCGATTGAGCGTAGCGCAGGGGCTCCAGCCAGCCCTTCTCGCCCTTGGGGACAATTTCGTACAGCGCAGTCACGGTATGTCCTGCACCAATTTCACCGGCATCGACCTTGTCATTGCTGAAATCCTCACGTTTCAACGCCCGGTTTTCATACCCCAGCAGTCGATATTCGCTGACGTGCGCGGGGTTGAATTCCACTTGCAGCTTGACGTTTTTCGCCACGACGGCAAGGGTCGAGCCGAGTTGATCCACCAGCACCTTGCGCGCCTCACGCAGGTTGTCGATGTAGGCGTAATTGCCATCGCCGGCATCGGCCAGTTGTTCCATCAGGTGTTCATTGTAGTTATCCACACCGAAACCCAGGGTGGTCAGGGATACGCCCGTTTTACGTTTATCCACAGCCATTTGCTTGAGGCTGTCGAAGTCGCTGACGCCGACGTTGAAGTCACCGTCAGTGGCCAGTAGAACGCGGTTGATGCCCTTGGGGATAAACGCCTGTTGCGCCTGTTGATAAGCCAGTTCGATGCCCGAGGCTCCGGCAGTGGAACCGCCCGCGGTCAGTTGATCGATGGCTGTACGAATTTTCGCCTTTTCCCGTCCGGAAGTGGGCTCCAGTACCACCCGCGATTCCCCGGCGTAGACCACCAAGGACACCCGATCCTGATCGCGCAGTTGATCGACCAGCAACTTCAGGGTGCTCTTGACCAGCGGCAGGCCCTCGCGGCGGTCCATCGAGCCGGACACGTCCACCAGAAACACCAGGTTCGCCGGGGCCAGTTCCGCGAACGCGCGGTCCGAGGCCTTGATGCCGATGCGCAACAGGCGTGTATGCGGATTCCAGGGTGACGCTGCCAGCTCCGTGGTCACGCCGAAGGGCGAGCCATCGGCGGGCAAGGCGTAGTCATAAGGGAAGTAATTGACCATCTCCTCCAGCCGCACCGCCCCTTCCGGTGGCAGTCGCCCCTGGTTGAGCAGACGGCGGACGTTGGCGTAGGCGCCGGTATCGACGTCGGCGCTGAAGGTCGAGACCGGCGTTTGGGCGACGCTGTGGATCGGGTTGTCGGCCAGGGCCTGGTACTGCTCGCGCTGTTCGTCGCGATAGCCCTGTGGATAAGCCTCGCCCGCGGGCACTGGCGCGAAGCCCGCCATCGGTGCTGGCCTGACGCTGCGCTTGCTCATCGACGCATCGGCGTCGAGCCTTTCTTGCTGCACTAGCGGCTCGGCTTTCAACTCGGCCTGGGCCGGCGATGACACGGCGCCGGCATCGGGCTTGGACGACACACCGCAACCGGCAACGGCCAGTAACAGCCCGGCGGCGAAACCCTGGGCTACCGGACGAAGAACATGCAGAGGGAGGGACATGGGGCTGACCTCAGGAGGAAATTGATCCATTCATCCTGTGAGACGGACAGCCCGGAGAGTTCGGGTTAACCCGCGCTAAAAATTCTTCAGCGGTGGTAGCGCCGTACCACGCTGCTGTTTCTCAGCACGTGACCTTTGATTTTTTCCAGCAACTGGGCGCGAGTCAGGCCGGCTGGCAGCGCATCCGGCGCGAGGTCCAGGGCGTAGAGCTGGATGATGTAATGATGCGCGCTGTCGCCAACCGGTGGGCAAGGACCGACGTACCCCGTCGTGCCTTTGCTGTTGGTGCCACCCACGCCCTCGAGCGCGGATTTGGCGCCGACACCCGCCGCAATCTGGTGAGTGCCGGCCTTGATGCCGTAGTGCACCCAATGGTCGACGCCCTGGCCTTTTTGGCCGTCCGGGTCGTGCATGACGATGGCGTAGCTGAGCGTGCCTGCCGGACCAGCGTTCCAGTTCAGCGCTGGCGAGACGTTGTGCCCACCGCAACCCTGGGCATCGCTGGCGGCGGCCGACGTGAACAGTCGGTCATCCGAGACGCCCGGGATGTTCAGGGTGAAACGCTCCTGGGCCGCCTGCGCCGGAAATTGCACGCAAAGGGCGACTGTCACGGCCGCTAGCCAAGGGGTCAGAGAGGTCAATCGGGTCATACCGGGAGCACCTAGTGCGGGGTGGGGCCGTGGTCGGCGAGCAGACTATAGCCGGACCGTTCACGCGGTGGCAGTGGGAATTGGATGAACCTCGCGTTAAGCGCCAGACTCATAACTGAAACGCCTGTCTGGAGAGCGATCATGACCCTGCATCGCGTTGCTCGTGTCGCCGATATACCCGAAGACCGTGGCCTGGAAGTCAGTGTCCAGGACAGCAAGATCCTCCTGCTGAAAGTCGGCGATCAAGTGCGCGCCTATCAAGGCGAATGCCCCCACGCCGGAGCGCCCCTGGCCGAAGGCGCGCTGTGCCATGGGCGGCTGACCTGTCCGTGGCACAAGGCGCAGTTTCGGATCGAGGACGGTGGGTTGTGTGAACCTCCCGCCCTGGACAGCCTCAAGCGCTATCCGCTTGAAGTGCGGGACGGAGAAGTCTGGGTGGGCGATCAGCCGCTGCGGGATGCCCATACGCCACCGGCCGATGACGAGCGCACCTTTGTGATCGTCGGTGCCGGCGCTGCTGGCACGGCGGCGGCAGCGGCGCTGCGCGAGAAAGGTTTTGGAGGCCGAGTGCTGCTGATCGATCGCGAAACAGCGGGCTATGACCGCACGGTGCTGAGCAAATTCGTGATCGCCGGGCAAACCCCACCGGACGAAGTCCCGGCCCTGCGCGATGAAGCGTTCTATCGCGAGCAACGTATCGAACGGATCAACGCGCAAGTGACGAGCCTGGACGCTGAAAACCGGGTATTGCAGTTGGCCAACGGCCAGTCACTCGAATATGACGCCGCGTTGCTGGCAACGGGAGGCAGCCCCAAGCCCCTGGAGCTACCCGGCGCCGAACTTGCGCAGGTATTCGTATTACGCTCCAGGGATCATGCCCGGCAGATTCTGGACAGCGCCAAACCCGGTCAGCGCGCGGTGATCATTGGCGACAGCTTCATCGCCATGGAGTCCGCTTCATCCCTGCGCCAATACGGTCTGGACGTCACGGTCCTGGCCCGGCAACCGGTGCCTTTCGCCAAACAGTTCGGCGAGACGGTGGGCAAGGCGATTCTCGCCCTGCACGAGGCCAACGGCGTGGTGTACCGCACGGCGGGCGAGGCAGTGCAGATAGAAGGAACGACGCGAGTCGAAGCGGTACGCCTGGATAATGATCAGCGTCTAGCGGCAGACCTGGTACTGGTCGGAATTGGTGTCACCCCGGCGACCTCGGCGTTTGCCGATCTGCCGAAGGAAAAGGACCAGTCGCTGCTGGTCGATGGCGGGATGCGCGTAGCTGATGGCCTTTGGGCTGCTGGTGATATCGCCACGTTCCCGCTCAACGGTCATCCGCAACGCATCGAACACTGGCGTCTAGCCCAACAGCAGGCACGGATTGCCGCGGCGAATATGCTCGGTGGCGATGAGCATTACCTCGACGTACCGTATTTCTGGACCTGGCACTTTGGCAAGAACTACGACTACCTCGGCCACGTCGAAGCGTGGGATGAAGTGGAGTTCAAAGGTGATCCATTCAATCCGCCCTTCATCGGCCTGTTCGGTAAAAACGGCGTGGTGATGGCGGCCGTGGCCTGTGACGAAGAGCGCACGATGGCAATGCTTGCCGAACGAATGAAACAGCCGTTACCTGTGGACGAAGCATGGCGGTTGATTCGCGGTTGAAACGGACCTGTAGGAGCCCGGCTCGCCGGCGAAGGCGATTTCAAAGACGCCTTCGCCGGCAAGCCGGGCTCCTACAGGGGACGGTTATGGCTCTTGGACTAAGCCAGGATTACCGAACTTGCTCATCAAGAAACTGACGAACTCCTCGACGGTCATTTTCTGGCCGTTGAACTCCACCTGGTTATTGGCGTAGTGCAGTTGGCTGACAACGTTGTTGTTGTCCAGTTTTGCCAGTTGCGAGCCGACCGCCATGCTGCTGAACATGTCGGCGGTGGCGGTGGCCTGATCGGCAATGAGCTTGGCGTCGGTCTGACCATCGATTTGCGACTGTACGGTGAGCAGGTCGACCAGCATCGGTTTCGACACTTTCAAATTGACGTCCAGCAACGCGATCATCTGGCGGACCAACTGGTCGGCCGGCAGGTCGATCGATTGCGGCTTGGTCAGGTCCAGCACCAGGTTGGCGCGGCTTTCGCCATTGGCGGTGTTGAACGACAGGTTCTCCAGGGCCACCTGCGGGCCAGCCGCCAGCAATTGCTCCAGGCTGTTTTTAAGCTGCGCTTCTTCTGCTTCGGTCAAGTTCAGCTCGGGGACCGGTTGACCGGCCTCGACAGCTTCGGCGGCGACCTGCTCATAGGGCTGCAATTTAGTCTGGTAGATCTGCATCAACGACATCGTCGCCGGGATGTCGAGGTTCTTCAGGCTCATGGCCAGTTGGGCAGAACCCACGGCCTTGCCGTTCAGGGACACTTCGGCAATCTTGTAATCGGCGCGCCCGGAAGCACTGCTACCTGATTCCTCGGTATGGTTCTTCATTTCGAAATTCTTGAAGCCCAGTACCGACTGCTTGGGACCAAAGGTGGTTTTGCTGTTGCTCAGCTCGACGGTGTTATCGCCGGTGTAATAACCGTAGGTGCTTTTTGCCAGGTTGCTGGCCAGGGTAAGACCACTCAACTCGACCTGCACAGGTGTCTGGTCTTCGGCAACGGTGGTCAGCTTCAGGCTGTCCATGTAGCCGTCGGCCTTGACCTTCTGCGCCTGGGCGCTGGCCGCTACGTCAACTTTCAAACCGGAAAACTTCAGGCTGGACTTGTCATCCAGTGCCGTTTCCAGCGGCAGCAATTCAAGCGTGCCATTGGTGGAGTTGTCGTAGCCAATGTTGACCACACCCTTGAGCGGCGAAGCGTCCTTGGTGGCGGCGAACCATTTTTCCGTGATCGGGGTCTTTTCCAGTTCGTAGTGACTGGTAGCCATGACCGGCAACCACTTCAGCGACACCAGGCGCGAGAACGGCAGCGGGCCGTGTTCAATGTGATCGACAAACAGTAATTCGACCGGGGCCTCGCCGAACATCTCGCCCTCACCCTTGAGGCGGTAATGCGCCGTGCTGCTGAATACATGGCGTTCCAGGGATACCAGCTCCAGCGAGGCGGTGCCTTTGTAACCGACCATGGCGGCCTGCAATTGCTTGTTGGCATCCGCCAGGGAGGTGTTGAGCACACCTTCGATCTTGGTGCCGGTGAACCAGGCGCCGCCGGCGCTGATTGCACCCATGGCGACAACAATTCCCAGGAGCACGCCTGCTGATTTATTCATGAATGACCCGTTCAATGTCCGTTGTTGAAGGTGTGGTCGTCTTCCCTGGACCCATGACGGGTTGCGGTCACGACAGCGCTGAAAGTGGGGTGCAGGTTAGCATCAGGCGCGATGGGTGGCCCAATGGTTAAGGGTGAAAAAGTGTCTTGGCGAATACAAGACCGCCTTCGCTGGCAAGCCCCCTCCTACAAGGATCACCTCATACCTGTAGGAGCTGGCTTGCCAGCGAAGGCGTCAGTCCTGCCAACACGGAATCAGGAATACTGAACCTCGATCTCATCAAGCTGATGATCAAAGGTTTTGAGCCGCGCCGTCCACGTATAGATCAGCACTTCGAAATCCCGGTTGATCACCGCCCCACCCGTCACTTCCCCGCGCGGGTCGCAGAAGTCCAGCTGATAGCGCTCGCGAGCCATGGCGGTGGCGACGTCAGCCAATTCGCGGGCATTGTTGAGCCAGTGGCGACCGTCGTCAGCCACTTGTTTGTCCAGCTCGAGGCATTGCTTTTTCAGGGTCTCGAGGCTTTTTTCCAGCGGCGTGCCCGTGAGCTCCCCCATGACTTCCTGGAAGGTCCTGCCCGGTTGCCAATAGCTGCCCCAAAAATAACGATCGAAGACCGATTCGACACGCCGTAGCGCCACCTTGGTGTCCCAGATCATCACCAGGGTCTTGCCTTGTTCAAGCTGTCTTTTTTTGGTTCGCTGCCCTTGGACCGTGGCCCAGGCCACCACCGAAATGGACATCGCGGCTATCAACAGGGCGGCACTGTCGAGGAACGTCAGCGCCGTGTCGATCTGGTTAGCCAGCATGATGCCGTAGAAATAGGTGCCCGTGAGCAGCACTAACGCCACCACGGCGCACCAGAAGCCGAGAGCATAAGGGTTTTTCATTATTGGTTTCCCCATGACCTGCGCGAGCCTTGTGCGAATCCAGGGCGCTTTTGCAGGAACGCCCTTTCAACACTTCAAAGCATAGCAACGGCCTCAGGGTTTGCTGGAGTTCGACGCTTGCGTTCGTCCGCTTTCCCAACCGCCGCCCAAGGCGAGGAACAAATCGATCTGGCTGATGGCAACCTGAGTGTTGGCGGTGGCCAGTTGCGCGGTGACGTCGGTGTAAGTGCGTGTCGCCTGCAGGTCCGCCAGGAAAGACGCACGACCGGCCTGGAAGAAGCGATGGGTCTGGTCTGCGGCCAGTTTCGCCGACTGCTCGGCGTCCGCCAGGGCCTCGCGGCGTTGCAGCAAGGCGGAGTACTGGGCCAGGCCGGTCTGGGTTTCACGAATTGCGTTGAGCACCACGCCATCGAAGTGCGCCAGCGTGGCCTGGGTGACTGCCTCGGCCTCACGAATACGTGCTCGGGCGCCGTTGGTCGGCACGTTCCAGGTCAGCGACGGGCCGAACCCCCAACGGTTGGTGGAGGGTTCGCCAAGGTTTTCCAGGATACCAACCGTACCGATGGTCGCGCCGATGCGGATGTCCGGGTACAGCTCACCGGTGGCAACACCGATACCAGCGGTCGCGGCCGCCAGTCGCCGTTCGGCCTGGCGGATGTCGGGACGGCGCTTGAGCAGCGATGCACCATCACCCACCGGCAACAATTGCGCAATTTTTGGCAGTTCGGCGCAGCTATCGGTGCCGGCCGGTAATTGATCCAGCGGCTTGGCCAGCAGCATCGACAGGCGGAACAGCCCAGCCTGGCGCGCAGCTTCATAGCGCGGCATGTCGGCGCGCAAGGATTTGAACTGGGTTTGCGAACGGGTGACCTGGGTTTCGTCACCACGCCCGGCATCGCGCAAACGCTGGATGAGTGTGGTGCTCTGGGCTTGCAGGTCGAGGGAGTGCTGGGCGATTTCCCGCTCTTCGTTGGCCGCGCACACTTGGGTATAAGCCCGGACCACATCGGCCACCAAGGTGATGCGCGCCGTATCGGCGGCCGCCTGGGTTGCGTCGGCATTGGCCTTGGCCGCTTCGATGCCGCGCTGCAAGGTGCCGAACAGGTCGAACTGATACGACGCACTGATGCCGATATCGCCAATGTTGGCCACCGGCACCTTTTCCGGAAGCAAGAACGCCTCACCGGATTCCTGCAAGCGCTGGGCGCCCATCTTCACCCCACCGCTCCAGCCGCCCGCTGCCTCGGCCGCGTCGACCTGAGCACGCGCTCGCAACAGGCTGGCGGCCGCTACGCGCAAATCAGTGTTGGAGGCCAAGGCCTGCTGTACCAATTGGTCGAGCCGCGGATCATGATACAGGCGCCACCAGTCGGCGGGCACCGGCGCCGAAACCACCGGTTTGCCGTTCACCGCCAGTTCGCCCTGCAGGTCTTCACGGTGGATCGCGGCTTCGGCCGGCAAGTGATAATCCGGACCGACCATCTGACACGCCGACAGCAGCAAGCCTAATCCGGCGATCGCCAAACCAGAGGCCTTGCTCATTGCGCGAGCTCCCGGTGCTGGTCGTCGATGATCGAGACCGTGGCGGTGCGCCCGGCAATCATGCGGAAATCCTCAGGGACATCATCAAAGGCGATACGCACCGGAATCCGCTGGGCCAAGCGCACCCAACTGAAGGCCGGGTTGACGTTGGGCAGCAGGTTGTTGCCACTGGTGCGGTCGCGGTCTTCGATGCCGGCGACGATGCTTTCCACATGGCCGCGCAGCCGCGCGTTGTCGCCGATCACCCGGATGTCGACGCTTTGGCCGATATGGATGCCGTTGAGCTTGGTTTCTTCGAAATAGCCGTCGATATGGAAAGAATTGCTGTCCACGACCGACAACACCGGCCGCCCGGCACTGACGAACTCCTGTGCGCGCGGCGCCCGGTCGTTGACGTAACCGTCCACGGGACTGCGGATCACCGAGCGGTCGAGGTTCAGCTGCGCGCTGTCTACAGCGACCTGCGCTTCCATCAACGCCACCTGGGCGCGGGCCACCCGCGACTGGCTTTCTTCCAGTTGCTCGCCCGGCACCAGATTGCCCAGACCCTTGTTGCGCTTGGCTTCGCGCTGGGCCTGGGCCAGCGTTTCCTCGCGGTCGGCGACCGCCGCTTTCGCCTGGCGCAGGGCCAGCTTGAAGCGGTCCTGGTCGATGTTGAACAGCACATGGCCGCGCTTGACCCACTGGTTGTCGCGCACTTGCACTTGCTGGATCAGCCCGGACACGTCCGGCGCGATCTGCACGATGTCGGCACGGATGTGCCCGTCGCGGGTCCAGGGCGCGAACATGTAGTACATCACCATGCGCCAGACCACGACCACGGCGAAGGTGACGATCAGCAGGGTCAGGACTACGCGACCGAGGGTTAAAAACGGTTTTTTCATGTCATCAGGTATCGACTGAGTGAGTCCACGGCGCCAAGCAGCAGGGCGTAGAGGGCCACGTTGAACAATGCCCGGTGCCAGACCAGACGGTAAAAGTGCAGGCGCGTCAGCACCCCGTGCACCAACAGGTACAACACATAGGTAATGCCCATCAGCACCAGCAGCGTGGGCAGGAACACCCCGCTGATATCCAGGTCACCGATCATAAAGGCGCTCCATCGATGCCATGGGGAAGCGGTTCTTCGGGCTCGGCAGAACCGACGAATTCGACGCCGGGCAACAACGCCAGGCGCAAGCCGCTCAAGGCGTGCAGCAGGTGCAGTCGGGTTTGCTCGTCCGGCGCGCCGGCCAATGCCCGACGGGTACGGTCGAGGGTCATCAGCAACGGGCTCGGCGCCGGCAGGCGTTCGCCAGCCTTGAGGCAGGCCCTGAAGTATTCGCCAACCTCGGCAACCACCTGATGCAGCAACGCTTGCGGTGCACCCTGAACCCGCGGCGTGTAGGCCAATAGGTCCAGCAGGTTCAGCGCCACACGCACCTCGCGCAAGGCGATGCCGGTGTCCTGGCCGATTACGGCCAGGCGCGGCAAATGCTGCATCAGGCGATCCAGTACCTGCACGCCCAGGCGTCGGTGATCGGCCAGACTCGCCGGCTCGGTGAGGCTGACAATGTCGCGCCAGGCGAAACGGGTCAGGCGCTTGGCCGCCAGCTCAGCACCGAACGGCCGGGCGATCAGGGTCCAGACAAAGGCGAACAGCAAGCCGACGGGGCCTGCCAGGTTGGAGTTGGCGAAGCTGAGGAAGTCCGCGTCGTAGGCGCCCTGGATACTGATGAACGATGAAGTGTTGACCAGGGTCAGCAACATGCCCAGATAGAACTGCGGCTTGACCGTCAGGGTCCCGATGCAAATGAACGGCACGGCGAAAGCCAGCACCAGCATCGGGAAGTCATGCAGGTTGGGCAGGACCAGAAACAGGTAGAGGCTGGCGAACACCACCGACATCGCCGTCCAGAAAAAGAACCGGTAGATCTGCGGTGCCGGGTCGTCCATCGAGGCGAAGAAGCTGCACGCCACGGCCGCCAGGATCACTGCACTGCCGCCATCGGTCCAGCCCAGCAGAATCCACAGCACCGAGGCGACAATGATCGCAGCGACAGTGGAGGCGGCGGAGTAGAACATCAGGCCACGATCCAGAAAGGGGGTCAGGCGCCCCAGACGCCAATGCCGATAAACCGCGCGCCAACTGTCCTGGCTTTCGCACTGGATCGCGTGTTGCAGGCTGCGGCAGTCCTGCCACAAATCGACCCATTCGCCGAGGCGATAAATGGCGTTGGAGAACAGCAGTTGCTTGCGATCACCCAGCTCTTCGGCGCTGGGTTGCAGCGCTTCAAGCTGGTCTTTTAGCGCTTGCCAGCGCCCGATCTCGGCGTCTTTGTGCTCAAGCCATTCACTGGCGGCGGCGAGCAAGGGAGCGAACTTGTCCACCAGCTCGGGGGTGCGCCTTTCCAAGGCGTAGAGTGCATCGTCGAGGGCATCGATCACCGGCAACAGGTGAATCATCCGCCCGCGCAACTCCTTGGTGTTGCGCACCGTTTGTGGGCGCGCGCCTTCGTGGGGCAACTGGCCGATCATCAGCTCCAGGGTATTGAACGTGGCAACCATCGAGGTGCGCAACGCGCTGACTTCGTCGGGCTGCACGTTGCGCCCGAGAAAGCGCGCGCTGTAGGTCGACGCGTCGGCAAACCATTTGCTCACTGAGTCGTTGAATACCGGCGCCAGCCGTCGCGGCCAGAACATTGCGCCAACTACCGCAGCGACGGCGATGCCGAGGAAGATTTCTTCTGTGCGCGCTTCGGCCACGTCCCACACCGCCAACGGGTTATTCACCACCGGCAGGGCGATCAACGGCAAGGTGTAGCCGGCCAGCATCAAGGCGTAATTGTTGGCGGTGCGCAAATGCATGGACAGGAACAGCAACGTCCCGGTCCATAGCGCGATGACTACTACCAGCACATAAGGGCTCTGCACGAACATCGGCACGAACAGGACAGCCGCGGCGGCCCCCAGGAAAGTGCCGACCGCACGGTATAGCGCCTTGGAACTGGTCGGACCGACAAACGGGCTGGAAACGATGTACACCGTGGCCATCGCCCAATATGGCCGCGGCATTTGCATGAGCAGGGCGATGTACAGCGCGATCATCGAAGCCGCGAAGGTGCGCACGCCGTAGAACCAATCCCGCGCCGAGGGCATGCCGGAAAAAAAGCCGCTCAAGGGTTGGCCACCGGCAAATGACTGGCCGACTCGAAGGCCTGCAACACGCGCAGCGTCGCTTCAAGGTCTTCCTCAGCAATCCCTTCGAGCACTTCATGACGCAGCCGCACCAACTCGACCTCAACGGCTTGCACCAGGGTGCGACCGGTATCGGTCAGGCTCAGGCATTTGGCGCGACGGTCCTGGGCGTCTTCGGTGCGGCAGACGTAGCCGCCCTGGCATAACTGATCGAGCAATCGCACCAGGGACGGGCTTTCCATCCCCGCCGCCTGCGCCACCGTCACCTGCCGCACACCCTCGCCCAGGCGCCCGATCATCAGCAGCGGGACGGCACAGGCTTCGGAAATTCCATAGTTGGCCAACGTGCTCTGGCAGATTTTTCGCCAATGCCGAGCGGCCACCACCATGGTGCTGCTGATGTTCATCTGGAGAACGTCGAGGGAATTCGGCACGAGGGAAAACACACACTGTTAGTTTGCTAACTATCAATATGCCATTGGATGAGATTTTCAGTCAAGTTTTGAAACAAATTGCTTTACGCCCCTCGCCCCTTCCTCAACAGCACATTCAACTGATCCACCACCTCCGCCCAATCGGCATCATCCAGAATTTCATTGCGCAACAGATCCGCCTGACTCGAATTCCAGAAAAAAGCATCCGCCAGATGCAACTCGGGTTTGAGCGGCGAGTGAGTGGCGATGAATTTGTCGATGCTCTCGGCGTCGTCGGGAAGGCCGAGTTGTTTGAACAGGGAGGGAAGGCTGTGGGTTGGGTTTTCCATGTCTGGCTCCTGTAAACCTGATAAAGGGACCGCTGCGCGGTCCATCGCGAGCAAGCTCGCTCCTACAGGGGAATGCGGTGACCCTGTGGGAGCGAGCCTGCTCGCGAAGACGGTAGCATTGACTCAATGACTCAACTCTCGCACCTCCGCATGCGGCACCATTTTCAGAAATTGCGGCATGTCCATGTGCAATAGGTTGATGTGATTGCCAGCCTCCAGATAGATGTCTTTCTGCCGGGTCAGCAGCGGGTCGATGACCACGTCCAGGCCATAGGCTTCGCCCAGGGCAGGCACGGCGCCGCGCTCGCAGTCGTCGAACAGGTGCGGCAGGTTGCTTTCCCGGGAGACCTGCCATTCACCGCTGCTGCGTACTTTGCTCAAGTCCAGGTGACGGCTGGCGGGCAGCACGGCCATCAGGTAATGGCCGTGGTGGTCGTCGAGAATGACCGACTTGGCCACACGTTCCGCGGGAATACCCGCGACCCGCGCGGTTTCGAGGCTGCTGGCCGAGTGTGGATGGGTAACGATGTCATATTCGCATTTAGCCTGCTCCAGGCTTCGCTGCACGGTTCTTGCCATACGCATGATGCACCTCGGTGTCCGCGAGAACGCCTGCGGACGATGGTTAACACTTTTGTACGTAGTAAAAGTCTAGGCCCGCTGGGGCAAGCCCGCGGGAAATCCGCCCATCGGCCGCGTCGACAACTGGTTAAAATTCATACAGTCGGCGCCTCAACTAGACTGTATACAGAAGCACCTGCGACTCTCCCGGAGGGTCACGTGAACACTCGCTATTGTGCCGTTGCGTTGCTGCTGGCATTGAGCGGCTCCGTCCTCGCTGCGGACACCGCCGGCCTGCCGGTTTCCAACCCCGCGGGGATGTGGCTGATCACCTTCGGTATCGCCTTCCTGATCGCCGAAGCGGCACTGCCCAACTACGGCGTGATCGGTCTGGGCGGGATCGTGATGTTCGTGATCGGCGCGCTGATCCTGACCAATGCCGAATTGCCCGTGCCGTTGATGATCGGCCTGGGACTGATCAGCGCGCTGCTGCTGATATTCCTGCTGATCCGCGCCCTGAAGACCCGGCCGCGCCACACCGTTAGCGGCGATGCCGGCCTGCTGGGCAGCGTGACCTCGGTGCTGGCCTTGCAGGCCGGCGATGCATGCCTGGGCTGGGTGCACTTGCAGGGCGAAAACTGGCAGGTAGCGAGCACCCAGCCATTGCATGTCGGGCAACAGGTCCGGGTGGTGGCACGCAAGGGATTGTTGCTGGAAGTGGCCGCGGCTGATGCGGTAACGGTTGGAGATTAGTCATGGGCTTGCAAATCGGGTTTGTCGCGCTGCTGCTGTTGCTGATCGCACTGGCGGGGGCGACGTTCCGTATCCTGCGCGAGTACGAGCGCGGGGTGGTGTTCCAGCTCGGGCGCTTCTGGCAGGTCAAGGGCCCCGGCCTGATCCTGCTGATTCCAGTGATCCAGCAAATGGTTCGCGTCGACTTGCGCACTATCGTCCTCGACGTCCCGCCGCAAGATGTGATCACCCGCGACAACGTCTCGGTCAAGGTCAACGCTGTGTTGTATTTCCGCGTGCTCGATCCACAGAAGGCAATCATCCAGGTCGAGGATTTTCTCATGGCCACCAGCCAACTGGCGCAAACCACCTTGCGCGCAGTGCTCGGTAAACACGAACTTGATGAATTGCTGTCCGAGCGCGAACGGCTGAACATTGATATCCAGCAAGTACTCGATGCCCAGACTGACACCTGGGGCATCAAGGTGGCCAACGTCGAAATCAAGCACGTGGACCTCAACGAATCGATGATTCGCGCCATCGCCAGGCAGGCAGAAGCGGAACGCGAGCGCCGGGCCAAAGTCATCCACGCGGAAGGTGAATTGCAGGCTTCGGAAAAACTCATGCAAGCCGCCGAAATGCTCGGCCGCCAACCCGGCGCCATGCAGCTGCGCTACATGCAGACGCTGAGTTCGATCGCCGGGGACAAGAGCTCGACCATCGTCTTTCCGTTGCCGATCGAATTGCTCAAGGGCATGGCGGATCTGTCGGCCAAACCTTGAGTCGAGAGCGGCACTACAACAGGGTATAAAAACCCAGAATCGCCACGCCCCAAAAGCACAAGCCAAATGCGAACCCGACACCATTGGCAAAAGTCAGTGTCGAGTTCGCCGTCCCGCGCACGTCGTTTTCCAGATAGTTGATTGCTTCTTGTACACGCAACAAGGAGCAGACTTGCAAGAGTAGGACCAGAAGACTCAGCGCAAAGCTGATGTGCAGATCCGGCAACCATATCAGGCCCATGCCCGCTAGCGCATTCATGATCACAATCAACGCCAGCAAGCGCGGGTACCAACGATAGTCCTTACCTGAAGCGCGTATTCGCCGATCAATGCTGGTGAACAACGAGTACACAAAAAACACGAAAAAAATTGCACGAACTATGGGTAACACTTTGTTGCCCGTGGCGGTGCGGTAAAACTTCCAGTTTTTATACATCCAATAGGTAAGGTACAAACCAAAGGTGAAAACGATCATCAGCGCGAATTTGCTTGTCCCCACAACGAAAAAGGTCGCGCGGGGTGTTTCAGTGCAATGAAGTTCGGCCACTGGAGGCGCATAAGGATTGGCATTCATAGGGATGCATAACCAGGGTCATGAAGTGGACCAAAATGCTAACCCCTGATGGGCATCTCGGATGCCCACATAAAAAAATCAGGACGCTTCCTACGTCCGGCTACACGATTTCATTCACCGTTGCGCAGTCAGCGGATAAACCGACTCCCATCCGCCACCCAGCGCCTTATACAAGCCGACCGCTGCCAGTGACACACCGGTGGAACTCTCCACCCATTGCTCTTGGGTCGCCAGCAATGCGCTTTGCACGGTGAGTACGTTGACGAAGTCCACCACGCCTTCGACGTATTGCTGTTGCGCGGTTTGCAGGGCGATCCGGTTCTGGCGCACGGCTTCGGCGAGGCTGTCTCGGCGCAGTTGGCTGGCGTTGTAGGCGCTCAATTGGTCGTCGATTTCATGCCATGCGCGCAGCACGGTTTGCTGGTAGGCGATGGCTGCTTCCTGTTGCTGGGCCTCGCGCAAATCCAGCACACCGCGCAGCCGGCCGCCGTCGAACAGTGGCAGGCTGAATTGCGGGCCGATGCCGAACGCGCGTGATCCCCAAGAGCCGAAATCGCTCAATTGCATGGCTTGCGAACCGACACTGCCCGACAGGGTAATGCGCGGATAAAAATCACCCTTGGCCACGCCGATACTGGCGGTCGCGGCATGCAGGCGGGCTTCGGCCTGGCGGATGTCCGGGCGGCGCTCGGCCAGTTGCGACGGCAAGCCGATGGCGACCTGGCGCGGGGTCTGCGGCACCGGTGCGTCGGTGGACAGCTCGGCCGTCAGCGCCTGTGGTGGCTCGCCCATCAACAAGCTCAGGGCGTTGATCAATTGCGCCTGGCGTTGCTCCAGGGCTGGCAGGCGCGACTCGATGGCCGCGACCTGGGCGGCCGCTTCGGCGACATCGAGGTCGGTTGCGACGCCGTCGGCCAGGCGCAGTTGCGACAGCTTGAGGCTGTGCCGGGCGACGTCGAGGTTCTGTTCGGTGACGGCCCGGGTGTTCTGCACGCCGCGCAGTTGAATGTAGTCCTGGGCGGTTTCGGCAAGCACCGACAACAGCACGCCGCGACGGTCGTTTTCCGCGACTTCCAGGGTGGCATCGGCGGCTTCGGTTTCGCGGCGCACCCTGCCCCAGAAATCCAGCTCCCACGAGGCGGAGAACCCGGCATCCCAAAGGTTGAACGCGGAGTTACCGTCATGCCCCGACGGGTCGCTCAGGCCTTCACCGCTGTTGCGTTTACGGGCGTAACTGCCGCCAACGGCGCTGCTGGGATAACGATCGGCCGTCACCACCTGGCGCACCGCACGGCTTTGTTGCAAGCGGCTGCTGGCGAGCTTGAGGTCGAGGTTGTCGGTCAAGGCACGTTGAGTGAGGGCCGAGAGTTGCGGATCGTTGAACACCTGCCACCAACGTTCGTTCATGGTCTCGGCTATGGCTTGGCTGGTGGCGGCTTTTGATGGTTTCGCCCACTCGGTGACTTGCTGTGCCTGAGGTTTCTGGAAGTCCGGACCTACGGTGCAGGCGCAGAGGCTCATTACGAGCAAGGCGCAAAAGGTGAGTCGAGGCTGATGGCCTCTTCGCGAGCAGGCTCGCTCCCCCAGGGGATCGTATTCAACGAAAATCTTCATCGCTGAACAACCTCATTAGCCTTGACGCTTGCCGTATCGATACTCGCCTCCACCGACATTCCCACCCGCAACCGCTGGGCCAGTGCCTGCCCCGGTTCCAGCACTATCTTCACCGGAATCCGTTGCACCACCTTCGTGAAGTTGCCCGTTGCGTTATCCGGTTTGACTGATGCAAAGGTCACCCCCGTGGCCGGTGCGATGCTCTCGACCCGCCCGTTCAACGTTGCGCCGCCAAAGGTGTCGACATGCACCTGCACGTCCTGCCCCGGCTGCACATTCGTCAGTTGGGTTTCCTGGAAATTGGCCACCACGTAGGCCTGCGCCAGCGGCACCACCGCGAGCAGTTTGCTGCCCGGCGTGACATAAGCCCCAACACGTACCGCGCGCTCACCGACCATGCCGTCCTGCGGCGCGGTGATCCGTGTGTAAGACAGCTCGTAGCTGGCGATTTCCAGCTTGGCCTGCGCCCGTTTCAAACCACCTTCGGCCCCGTCGCGCTGGGCGGCGAGTATGTCCACCTGCTTGCGTTCCGCCGCCAGTACCGCCGTCACATTGGTCAACCGGGCACTGGCCTGGTCGATGCGCGTGCGCGCTTGCTGTGCGTTCTGCACCGTGCCGGCCCCCACCCCGGCCAAATGGTCGTAGCGGTCCAGTTCATGTTGAGCGAAAGCCAGTTCAGCCTTGGCGGACACCACCTGCGCCTGTGCCTGAGCAATCACCGAAGCCTGACGCTCAAGTGTCGCTCGCGCATTTTGCAGTTGCGCCTGGGCCACCACTGCTTCGGCGGCAGCGGCTTCGGCGGCTGCGCGCAGGTCGCGGTCATCGATCAGGGCCAGCAACTGCCCCGCCTTGACCTGTTGGTTGTCTTCCACCAGTACTTGCTTGATGAACCCGGCAACACGGGGCACCACCAGCGTGTAGTCTGCCGAGACATAGGCATCATTGGTGCTCTGCTGCGTGCGCTGGCCGAACAGGCCGGGCGCCAGCAGATAAATCAGTACGCCCGTCGCGATCACGACACAGACGCCCACGGCTACTTTTTGCTTGGATTGAGTCGTCATGAAAAACCTTCTGTTTCAGTGATGCATTCAGGTCGGCGCACGGGGCGGATAGATCCGCGTCGGCAGCCAGAAAATCAGCAGGATCAGCGCCAAAGCGACGCCGGCCATGCACAGGTAAAGGTCCGCCGCAGCCAGCACCACGGCCTGCTCATGCAAGCGGTGGGCGAGGCCCGGGGTGTCGCTGTCGACCAGGGGCGAATTGCCGAGGCGGTCCACCAGCATGCTCGAGTGAAAGTGCAGGCGATGCGTGGTCAGGGTTTCCAGCACGCCGGTAGCGATCACCGCCGCCAGGCCTTTCACGGTGTTGAACCAGGACGACGCGAAGGGGCCGTCCATGGGGCTGATGCTGCCGGTCGAGAGCATCAGCAACGGCAAGACCGACATGGGTTGACCGAAGATCTGCAGCAGTTGCAGGGCATAGAATTCGTCGCGAATCCACACCGAGGTCAGCTGCGAACCGCCGATGCAGGACAACACCAGCATGCTCAGGCCGATCCCCAACACCCAGCGGCAATCAACCCATCGCAGGTTGCACAGCGCCGCCACCAAGGGCAGCGCTATCAACTGCGGGAGCGCCGCCAACAGGGTGATGGGCGCGGTCTGCACCGGGCGATAACCCTGGACCTGCGCCAGATAGCTGGACGGAATGATCACTACCGCCAGCAACACCACCAGCACGCCGGCCAGGGTGATCAGGGCGAACGCCAGGTTGCGGATGCCGAGCATCTGTATCTTGAAAAACGGAATCGGCTGCGACCACTCGTTGATCAGGAACAGCACCAGCAACAGCGTACCGCCCACCAGCAAGACACTGATCAGGCTCGACTCGAACCAGTCCAGGCGATTGCCCTGCAGGATACCGATCACCAGCATGCAGATCGCCGGAAAACCCAACAGCAGACCACGCCAGTTGAACTGTTTGAAGCGTTCCAGGCGTAGCGGGTCCTGGGGGATGCCGTAGGCCACGGCGAGCATGGCAATCAGGCACGGTACGACGATCTGCCAGAAGGTCCACTGCCAGCCGACATACTCGCTCCAGAGCCCGGCCAGCGGCGTGCCCAGCCCCGGTCCGAAGGTGGCGGTGAGGGCATAACCGGCCAGGCCGTAGAGCTTGACGTTGGCTGGCAGAAAACGCAGGGCGACGGTCATCAGCATCGGCGGCAGCGCGCCACCGGCCAGGCCTTGCAACGTGCGCAGGACCAGAAGGCTTTCGTAGTTCGGCGCCAACGGGCACAACACCCCCAACAGGGTGAAGGCACTGATGGCGCAAAGGGTGAAGCGCCGCAGCGAGAACGTGACGCCACACCAGGGCGCAAATGCCATGGCCGCCACCGAGGTCGCGGCGTAGCTGGCGACCAGCCAGGTGCCTTCGTCGTAGCCGATGGCCAAGGCGCCTCGAATATCGGCCAGGGCTACCTTGGTCACCATCTCGTTCAGGCCCGATACCAACACCGCGAGCAATACGCCCACCAGGCCGATGATGATCCGCGGGCCGAAGACCGGTGGTGCGGCGGCTGTCGGGCTGGCCGCGGCGAGAGGGGCCGTGACCGTGAGGGAAGACATTACTGCGAGCTCCGGGATTTAAACATCGGAGCATTCTATGAAGCGCGGTACCTGACGAAAACTGACTTATCGACAGGTTATAAGTGTGCCAGACGCAACGATATGGAATGTGTGGGAGCGGGCTTGCTCGCGAAGAGGGCGGGTCAGACAACAATGAAGTCGCCTGACACCGCTTTCGCGAGCAAGCCCGCTCCCACAGGGGATAGTCGCTCAACCCAAGACTGGTTGGGCCGCCAGCCATGTCTCGTCACAGCAGGTTTTCAGGGTTTCACGAAGCCAGCGGTGAGCGGGGTCATTGTCGAAGCGAGGGTGCCAGGCCTGGCTGAGCACGATGGTCGGTAACGGAATCGGCAGAGTAAACGAGCGCAACTTCAGCCCCAGCCGGCGAACGCTCAACAGCGTCTCCCTGGGTACCGGCAGAATCAGGTCGGAATCGGGCAAGGCGAACATCGCCGCATGGAAACTCGGCGCGATCACCGCTACTCGCCGCTCCAGGCCCAAGGCGTTGAGTGCGGCATCGATCGGCCCGCGCGCGATGCCGCGACGGGACATGCTGATATGGGAGTAGCCTGCAAAGCGTTCAGCGGTGATCTCTTGATCGAGCAAGGGATGATCCTCGCGCACCAGGCCGACAAACTGCGTTGAAAACAGGTTTTGTACCTTTACTTCCGGCATCAGCGGCCGGTTGTTGCTGACGCTCAGGTCGATGCGACCCTCGCGCAAGGCCTCATCATCGCCATCGCCCTCTGGCGCAAAACGCAATTCGCAATGCGGGGCCTGACGCTCCATGGTGTCGAACAGCTTGCCGCCGTAGATGCCGATGAAAAAGTCATTGGCGCGGATACTGAAGCGCCGCCGCAAGCTGCCCAGATCCACCACCCTGGCCGAGTGGAACAGCTGCGCGGCCTGCTCCACCAGGTCACGTACCTGCTCGCGCAACTCCAGTGCCTTTGGCGTCGGTACCAGACCACGGCCAGCACGCACCAGGATCGGATCGCCAATAGCCTCGCGGATGCGCGTCAACGTGCGACTCATGGCCGCCGGGCTGAGGTTCATCCGCCGCGCCGCGCCCACTACGCTGCCCTCGTCGAGGAGGGCGTCGAGGGCGACCAAGAGGTTCATGTCTGGTAGTTGCATGGCGAGCACTCGTGGCTGGTCAGGGTTGATTTAGGCGCAATGCTAGCAGATCAAAAGATCGAAGCCTCCAGCAGCTCCACAGGCTGGCGTACACGCCTGTACTCCTAGCAGTTCTGATAGTTCTCGACTGAGGTCGTGAGGTGTACAACTAAAGCCCTCGACCATACTTCGGCGAAGCCAGCGGCATGACCCAGTCAAAACCCGTTGATCAGAAGACTTCCACTTCGCAACGCACGACGTTGTTGTTATTGGCAACGGATAACAGCCGTTCAATCATCGGCGAAATCGTCGATGGCAAAACCAACGCCATCGCCTATTCCGCTTACGGCCAACAGTCCGGGCAACAGGAGGTCACAACACGTTTGGGCTTCAATGGCCAATTGCGTGAGATGCAAACCAGTTGGTATGTGTTGGGTAATGGCTACCGTGTCTACAACCCGCGATTGATGCGGTTTCATAGTCCGGACAGTTGGAGTCCATTTGGGCGGGGTTGGTTGAATCCTTATATGTATTGCGCAGGGGATCCGGTAAATCGGGGGGATCCATCCGGGCATGGCCCTTGGGAGGTGATTAAACTCTTCATTCGGGAAAATCTGTCATTTGGGAGCTCTCAAGCGACGCTGAATGCAAGAGTCGCCGCGCGTAATGCACGATCAATCGCGAGACAAACGATAGCGAATAGCTTTATTGGTAGTAGCGCGCCGCAGTTTGTCGATACGACTGCGTCATCTTTTTTGCCTCGAGTGGGCGAACATTTGGATTCGCTTCCAAAATGGCGTCCTCGCCCAAACACGGCAAGCCTCCCTGAACAATCGGGGCATGGTGTCGGAGGCGTGTGGCCAACCGCAATGAGTGCCCCCCAATCCAGTGCGCGACGTGGCAACAGCTCACTCAACACTTCAAGTCGGGGGCGTAGCAGTGGTCACCAACCTGACACGTCAGAAAGCTCAAAACTTTCGCCCCCCAAACAAACACCGACAGCTTCCGATCAACCCTCCAACATACGAACTTCACTACCCAATTATGCCGACGCCATGCCGCCTGGTTACAAGGAAGCACAAAATGCTGTAGTAAAAGCACAGGAGCTTGTCTTGTATACAAGTCAATTTCGCAGTCGTTAAATTCAGTTGATTTGGTTAGTGCATGCCAGTCTTTTATGCCTTCACGCTAATACCGACCCACTCTACCGCTGCATCCCCCACCGCTTCACCGTCACCCTTTCCAACGAATCAAACACCAAATTCTCCACCAGCAACCCAATCAGAATCACCACCGCCAACCCGGCAAACACCTTGTCGGTATAAAGCTCATTGCGGTTCTGGAAGATGTACCAGCCCAACCCGCCCTTGCCACTGGTTGCACCGAACACCAACTCGGCGGCGATCAACGTGCGCCAGGCGAAGGCCCAGCCGATTTTCAGTCCGGCGAGGATCGACGGCAGTGCCGCGGGGATCAGGATGAACAGCACGAAGCGCATGCCCTTGAGGCCGTAATTGCGGCCGGCCATGCGCAGGGTTTCCGAGACGCCGAGAAAACCTGCGTACGTATTGAGCGCCAAGGCCCAGAGCACCGAATGCACCAACACGAAGATCAGGCTGTTCTGCCCCAGGCCGAACCACAGCAGCGCCAGCGGCAGTAGTGCGATGGCCGGTAATGGGTTGAACATCGAGGTCAGGGTACTGAGCAGGTCGCGACCCAATTGCGTCGACACCGCCAAGGTGGTCAGGGCAAACGCCAGGACGATGCCGATCAGGTAGCCCTTGAGCAGCACCACCAGGGAAATCCACACCTTGCCCAGCAACTCGCCGCTGAGCAGGCCGTCGTACAGCGCGCTGGCGGTTTGCACAAAGCTCGGCAACAGCAAGTCGTTGTTCGTATAACGCGCAGTGGCTTCCCAGAGTAGCGCCAGCAAGAACAGGATAAGGCTCTTGCGCAGCCAGCCCTGTTGCCACAGGCGTTGGCCAAGCGGTAGTTCACGTTCCAGCGCAACGCTGGTCAGTGGCTGCAAAACGGTTTCGAATTCTTCACGCGGGGATGATAAATGGCTCATCGGGCCCTCCTCTCAAACGGCTCAATAAGCGATGCGGATGTCGGCGAAATCCAGTTCGCGCTCGGTCTCCGGCGACTGGCCTTCATCGAACAACAAGCGATGGATGCGCCGCGCCGATTCCTGGAATGCCACGCCGCCAAGGCTGTGCAAGTCATACTGATGGCTGTGGACTTCCGCCCGCACCCGACCCGGGTGTGGCGACAGCAACAGGATACGATTGCCCACCACCAACGCCTCTTCGATGGAGTGCGTGACGAACAGCAGCGTGAAACGCACCTCCTCCCAGAGCAGCAGCAATTCTTCCTGCATCTTGCGTCGGGTCAGGGCGTCGAGCGCGGCGAAGGGTTCATCCATCAGAAGGATTTTCGGCTGCATCGCCAACGCCCGGGCGATGGCGACGCGCGCCTTCATGCCGCCCGACAACGTATGTGGATAGGCGTCGGCAAACCCCGCCAGGCCGACCTTTTCCAGGTAGTGCAGCGCCCGCTCCTCGGCCTCTTTACGCTTTAGGGTGTTCGAGGCCAGCAGCGGAAACATCACGTTCTGCTTGACGGTTTTCCACGGCGGCAGTTGATCGAATTCCTGGAACACGACAATGCGGTCCGGCCCTGGCGCATCGACGCGCTGACCTTGCAGGCGGATCTCACCCTCGACTGGCTGGATAAATCCCGCAGCGGCCTTGAGCAAGGTCGACTTGCCGCACCCGGACGGCCCGAGCAGGACGAAGCGATCCGCCGGATCCACCTCGAAACTGACCTGGTGGGTGGCACGCACCACCCGCTGGGGTGTGCGGTATTCCAGGCTGACGCTGTCGACCGAGAGCAGCGACTGGGCGGCGGCGATCAGTTTGCTGACCGTGTGGCCTTGCAACGGGGCGTTCATGTCGGTCAGCTCCCTTGCAGCGGTTTGGCGTCCTGGAAGAAGTAGTCCTTCCATGAGTCCGGTTTGTGCTTGATCGCGCCCACACGGTAGAGGAACTCGGCCAACGGGTAGGTGTTTTTGGGCGTGACGCTGAATTCGAACTGCGGGTTGTCGATGATTTTCAACAGCTCGGCGCGGTCGATCTTGGCCTTGGTGACGCGGATGTAAGTGTCCGCCGCCGCGCCTTTATCGTTTTGCGCGAATTGCGCCGCTTCTGTCAGCGCATCGACGAAGGCCTTGTAGGTCTTCGGGTTTTCATCGCGGAATTTCCCGGTGGCAAACAGCACCGTCGGCGAGTTCGGCCCGAGCAGGTCGTAGGTGTTGAGCACCACGTGCACGTTTGGATTGGCCAGCGCCTGATCCTGGAATGGCGGGTTGGAAAAGTGCCCGCTCAACTCGGTGCCACCGGCGATCAACGCGGCCGTGGCATCAGGATGCGGCACGGCGATGGTGTACTTGTCGAGGCGATTGAATTCCTTGTCGCCCCACTGCTTGGCGGCCGCATATTGCAGGAAGCGCGACTGCACCGACACACCTACGGCCGGCACCGCGATGCGGTCCTTCTCGGTGAAGTCGGCGATGGTCTTGACCTTGGGATTGTTGCTCACCAGGTAGTACGGAAAGTTGCCCAAGGACGCCACGGCCTTGACGTTCTGCTTGCCGTGGGTGCGATCCCAGATGGTCAGCAGCGGACCAACGCCGGCACCGGCAATGTCGATCGAGCCGGAGAGCAGCGCATCGTTGACCGCCGCGCCACCGGAGAGCTGGGACCAGTCGACCTTGATGTCGATGCCTTCCTGCTTGCCGTACTTCTCGATCAGGTTCTGGTCGCGGACCACATTAAGCAGCAGGTAAACAATGCCGAACTGTTCGGCGATGCGGATTTCACCTTCGGCCCGGGCCACGGTCGGGGCCACCAGGCTGCCGGTGATCAGGCTGAAACCCAGGCCGATGGCCGCGGCCAGCGGTGCAAAGGGTAGACGTTTGGACATGGTCGAATCTCCGGCAAATCAGAAAGGCGCGTCGCCCTGGATGGTGGTGCGATACAGCTTGCGGCGCAGATGGCTGGGGCATCCGGCGGCGAGATGGATCAGCGAACGGTTGTCCCAGAACACCAGGTCATGGGGCTGCCACTGATGGCGGTAGATGTTTTGCGGCAACACGCTGTGGGCGTAGAGCTCGTCGAGCAATTGCTTGCTCTCGTCTTGCGGCAAGCCAACGATGCGGGTGGTGAAACCCTCGCTGACGAACAACGCCTTGCGGCCGTTTTCCGGGTGGGTGCGCACGACCGGGTGGATGACTTCGGCGACTTGCGCCAGTTGTTCCGGGGTCAGGGTCGGGCGCCAGTTGCCTTCGAACTTGGTTTCGCTGTAGCGCGCCGTGTAGGAGTGCGCGGCCGAGCGACCTTCGACGGCTTTGCGCAGCGCCTCGGGCAGGTTGTCCCAGGCTTTGTGCATGTCGGCGAACAGGGTGTCGCCGCCTTCGGACGGCAGGTCCTGGGCATGCAGCATCGAGCCCAGGCTTGGCAGTTCTTTGTAGGAAAGGTCGGAGTGCCAGAACTTGCCGGCGTCACCCAGGCCGATGGATTGGCCATTCTCGATGATGTTGGAAACGATGAGGATTTCCGGGTGCCCGGCCAGCAGGAATTGCTTGAGCACATGGATCTGCAACACGCCAAAACGACGGCTGAAATCGATTTGCTGCTCGGGGGTGATGCGTTGGTCGCGGAACACCACCACATGATGATCCAGGTGCGCACGGTGAATGCGCGCGAAGTCCTGGTCATTGACCGGGCGGGACAAATCGAGACCGACGATCTCGGCACCCACCGCCCCGCTGAACGGGCGGACTTCGAAAAATTGTGGCGCGATGCTTGGCGATGCTGAAGCTGCAGACATAAATCACTCCCACGCACGGCACGCTCAAGGGCGCGCGCGTCGATCAGAAACTCACGGAGGTTCCGTGTTGGTTCGTGTCGTGCGGCGCGCCGATTGGTCGGCAGGTACGCAGGGGTGTAACTTTATAGATATAAGAAATTAAATTTAAATACCGTTAATGAATAACGATATGGCTTTTGCTGTGCTCCATTTTGAGGCCAAAGGCGATTTCGCTGAGCCACAATCCCTGTAGGAGCTGGCTTGCCAGCGATGAGGCCATCAGCCTCATCCGTTTATTTGGCCCACTCGATGACTTCACTGTATGACGTTTGCAAATCCCGCTCAGGAATCTCCCAGATCACCAACTTCGGCGGTGTCTGCTTGAACGCCGGATTATCGAAATAACCATTGGCGCCAGCGGAAAACTCACCACCGTCCTTGGCAAAGTTGCCGATCGGCGCGCCCAGCGCCTGTTGCAGGAAACCGGCAAAATTGGAATTGCGTGAAAACGAAGTACCGATCAGCGCCACGTTCGGCAAATTGTCATCGCCGAACAGGTCGTCGAGACTATCGTCTGCGCTTTGCACTTCGGCAGCCTTCTCGGTGATGTGGGTGGCAGCGACAGTTTCCGGCTGCGGTTGCCAGGTCACCGGCAGCCACTCAAGCCCTGCCAATCGCACCAGGTCACCAGGACGGCGAGCCGGGTCCTGAATTTTCACCTCGAAGTCTTTGTGTGGCGTCGCAGTGATGCCAAGGGCTTGTACGTGCCTGGCCACCGCCTTGGCCGCCGCCGCGGAACCGGTTTCGCTCCAGTGGGTGTCGGTGCGCAGGTAGGCGTCGGCACCCAGGGGTTGCAAGGTCGGGGCGAGATCTATCGCGACGACACCGGCCTTGTTCAAACCATCGACCCACGCCACTGCACGCTGCTGCAACTGCACCGGACGGCGCAGGTCGCACAGTTGCGCACTGGCGATACGGCTCTTGTCCGGCACCACCGCCACCAGCAACTTGATGCCGTGCCCGGCCAGGCGCTGCTGGATCTTTCGCACCACACCCGCTTTGATCTCAGCATTATCTTGAGCGTGACGATTGATACGCATCTCATCGGTCAGGAACAGCCAGCCTGGGCAGCCGGAACGCACACGCGGACCTGTATCACCCAGCAACAGCCAACTGGCACCACGTTCCAGGTCCGCGGCCTGTTCCGGCAAGGCAGCCTTCGACAGCTGCTTGGCGACCTTGTGGGTGACCTCGCCGTGCAGCGCATCATCGAGCGTCAGCTTGAGTGGCAGCATCTCGACTTTGCCGCTTAACAGCAGCCAGGCGCAGGAGACGAAACCCATCGCCAGAAAGCCCACGAAAAAGACGCCCGATGCCTTGCTGACAGGGGCGGTCACTTCGCTGGATTGGGCCGTTATTTTGGACAAGGAAGTCATGGGCGCGGTCATCAGAACTGGAAGTACAGGAAGGGGACTGACTCACGGCTCGCGACCAAAGCGAACGCGAGCAGGAAACCCAGCATCGGTGCAAACAACGCATGACCGACGTAGCGATGCTCAAAGCGGCCTTGCAGTACCGGTGCAACGATGTACAGCACACCGAGCAGCGCCGCGATGCCGTGGACGGGACGCAAGGTCACCGCCAACGCATCGCCCAATGCGAACCCCTGCAGGCCGAACTGTCCGGCATACATCGTCACTGCCGAATGGAAATCCGGAGCACGGAACAAGGTCCAGGCCAGGAACACGAATAGCAGTGTCAATGTGTGCGACAGCAGGGGCGGAACACTCGGCAGGCTGGAGCGTGACCACAGGCGATCGACGCACAGGGCGATGCCGTGCGCTGAACCCCACAACAGGTAGTTCCAACTGTCACCGCCATGCCACAGACCGGCAATGGCCATGGTCAGGAACAGATTGCGGTAGGTCTTCCACGCACCGTTGCGGTTACCGCCCAGGGCAATGTACAGGTAGTCGCGCAGCCAGCTTGACAGCGACAAATGCCAGCGCCGCCAGAAGTCCTGGATGCTGCTGGCCAGGTACGGCCGATTGAAGTTTTCCGGGAAGTGAAAGCCCAGCATCAGGCCCAGGCCGATGGCCATGGCGCTGTAGCCGGCGAAGTCGAAAAACAGTTGCAGCGAGTAGGCCAGGCAACCGATCCAGGCGTCGACGAAGGACGGGTTCTCCAGATGGAAGGCCACGTCCACCAGCGGCGACAGGGTGTCCGCCACCAGCACCTTCATGCACATGCCGATCATGAAACGGCGTGCGCCCAGGGAGAAATTCTGCCAGTTGAAATAACGCTGGGTCAGCTCGCGGCGCACCCAGTCATAACGAATGATCGGCCCGGCAATGGAGTGGCCGAACATCGAAATGTAGGTCGCGTAATTGATGAAGCTGCGCTCCACGGGCACCGTGTGACGGTGCACGTCCACCAAGTAGGAGATCGCCTGCAACACGATGAAGGAGAGGCCCGCCGGTAACGCCACTCGTTGCCATTCCAGCGGCATGGCGCCGTAGTAGGTGATCAGGTCACTCCAGGTTACGGCCAGAATGTTGGCGTACTTGTACCAGCACAGCACCGCGGTGTTGAACACGATCAACGCAATCAACAACCTCACTCGCCCCTTCGAACCCTCGCGGGCACGGTCCACCAACAGGCCGCCGTACCAGGCGACGATGGTCAACACCACGTGCAGGCTCAGGAACAGCGGGCTCAGCCAGCCATAGAACAGCCAGCTGCCGATCAGCAGGATGACGTTGCGCCAGGCCGGTCTTGCCAGGGCATACACCAGCAGAAAGGCGGGCAGGAACAGCGTCAGGAACTCGAGTGAGGCGAAGACCATGGCAGCGGCAAAATCCGATCAGTGGGACAAGGTGTCCGTGGCGTTCAAAAGACGCGGACCGTTGGCCGACGGCACCAGCAGCACGCTGTAACGCTCACCCGCTTTCAGTTCGCCCAGGTCCAGTGGCGCACCGACATTGGCATTCGCACAGACCAGTTGCACCGACAGGCTAACCGGGTTGATCGAACGACGCTGCAGGCTGTCGACCGGCACTGCCTTGAACAGGTCGGCGGTACGCCCCGCAGGACGCAGGCTGGCATCGGCACACGCGGCATCGACGTTGAAGAACGCCAGCGAAGCTTTGAGGCCGTTGAAGTCGTCAGGCTGCTCGCGCACGGCGACCTGCTTGATGCCGGCGCCATCGGGCAGCGCGACCACGGTGACGAATTCGCCCGGTTCGATCTTCAGGTCCATGGCCAGCTTCTGAGTGCCGCTGACCAGGGTGCCCTTGACCGGGCTGCTCGCCTGTACCGGAAAAAACAGCGACACCGCTTGTGCGGCTTCCAGGCGCATCGGCGGCTGGCCGGCTTGGGCGATGACATCCAGTGGCCCGCTGCCTGCGTTGACGAAACGGATGAACGCCGCGTCCTCGCTGGGGCCGGTGGGGTACAGGGCGAACTCTGCCGCCAGGGCATTCGCGCCGCAAACCAGCGCCGCTAGGGCGCACACCGCAGACAGGGCACGCATCACTGCTTGGCTCCCTTGTTGCTGACCGCGTCGGCCGGCAGTTTCGCCAGTGCGCCACCGATGGCATTGGCCCAGGACTTGTACCCGGCCACGGTGAAATGCTGACCGTCGGTAGTCACCCACTCACCGGGTTTGGAGAACGTCAGCGAGTCGATATAGGTACAAGGCGCCACGTTGCTCGCCAGGAACGCCGACATCAGTTTGGTACGCGTATCGTTCTTCTTGTACATCCCGCCCTCCTTGCCCCACGCGGGGCCGACCCAAGCGCACTTGGCGCCATTGGCGGTGATCTCCTTGGCCAGGGCGGTCACGTTCTGCCAGGCCCAGGCTTTCGGGAATACCGGTTTGTCGTAGGAAGCCATGGTGTCGCCGATGACCAGCACGACGAGGTCAGGCTTGTCGGCTGCGATCAGGTCCTTGATCGGTGTGGTGGTGGCTTCGCGACCCTTGATGACGATCTTGCCGTCACCTTTCTGCTCGGCGCCGCAATCGACTTTCTTGGTGATCAGCCAGTCGCCAGCGCTGGCGCCACACGCGCCAATCGAATGCACGATTGCGCCCTGCTGGGTCAGGTTGGCTTGCAGCGGTTCCATCAGGTGGTCCGCCAGGCTCATGTGGCTTTCCCCTAGTACGAGAAGGGTCATACCGGCAAGAACGGAAGAAGGCATTTAAGTCTCCAGGAATCAGTTGGAATAAGGGGAGCGGTAGGGGCTGACCGGCAGTTCCATCGTGCTGTTCATGTCTTCGAACATGTAACGCAGGTACATGGCCCCGGTGAATTGCTTGTAATCCTGAGCGTTGTCCAGGCCGAGATTGCCACCGAGAAAAAAGTTTGGACTGAATTTGTATTCGCCAGCACCGCTCAGGCTATAGCCCACGCCGGTCTTGTTTTGGCCTTTGTAGCGCTGATTGTTGGCAGCCTGCAGATCTTTGTCGTTCGGGAAGAAATCCGCCGCGTCCTGATCGAAGTACTGCACGCCAACCGAGCCCTTGACCTGATAGGAGAATCGGTCGGTGCGCTGCGCCCAGGTCACCGGCACGCCCAAGGCGAAGTAGCTCTGCGGGCTGAAATAACCGCCATGGCCAAAGGTGAAGAAGTCCTGGTTGTTTTCGAAGCTCAGGCCAGTGGCACTCAGGCCCAGGGTCAGCTTGCTGTCTTCGGCGTTTTGCAGATACCAATACACGCCGCCGCCCAGTTCGGTGCGGCTATTGGATTCGACGTTGTGGCCGAGCAACTTGTGCCACGAACCGTAGCCGTAGGTGCCAACTTGCTGGTCGTCATAACTGAGCTGAGCTCGCCCGCCGTTGGCCGTCACGCCACCCCACGACTGGCCGGTACGGTCATCGGTTGTGCCGGCGAACGAGGTCACGCTGTCCGTCACCGGACGCCTGGAAACACTGACGCCATAGCGCACGTTCGAGTTGTCCGCGAACGGCCGGTCCACACTCACGCCGCCAGCGGCGGTGCTGTACTTGAAGCCGATTGGCGTGGTACCGACGTCGGCCTTGATGCCTTCATCCGGGCGGGCGTAGGCCACGCTCAGGCCAACGCCTTTGTCACGCTGGGATCCGGCGCCGTCGGCGGACGATCCACCGCCGAAACGGGCGGCCGAATCGCTGTCGACACTGCCGGCGTTCAGCGATACCGGAGTCACGCGTACGGCGTATCGGTTCTCGCCCGACGGCACGTTGATCTCCAGCGGCGTTTCAACATCGGTCATTTTGCTCATGCCCGACTCGCTGTCGTTGCTGCGGATGGTCACGCCCTGGGTCACGTAGCCACTACGCTCCTGCAGGATGTTATCCAGCGCGCGCTGGGCGGAACTGGCTTGATCCACCGCAACATTGACCGTGCCTTGGGGCGCGAACGGGTTACCGCCTGCGCCGGCAAATCGCCCCGCTGGCAAAGCCTGGGTTCCCGTGCCTGCGGTTGCCATGCGTGGCTGGGCCTGGCCCGGGTAGGCATCGGGCGGCAGTGCTGCATTGCCAGCAACCATGACCGGCGCGGCTGCTTCAAGCTGCGCCTGCGCGGGGGCGGGAATCGCGTCCACCGCTACGCGGCTCACCTGGTTGCGCTGGCCCGGTATGCCTACGAACGGGTTCGGTGCGACGTTCAGGCTATTGGCCTGGGCCGTCAGGCTGCGTTTCTGTTCGTTCTGCTCAATGGCAACCGCCTTGCGCAGCAGCTCGGTGGCCTGGCTGGACTTGCCCATGCTGCGGTAGATCCGAGCCGCTTCGGTCAGCGATTGCGGATCATAGGTTTCCAGTTTCAGAAACTGTTCCAGCGCGCGCTCCGCATAGCCATTGTCGTGGGCCTGAACCGCTGCGTCAGCAGCATTCAGCAAGATCTGCGGGTCGTTGGGCTGACGCTGCAACAACGGCTTGTACAGCTCGAACGCCTTGGTATTGTCGCCGTTGCTGGCGTACATGCGCGCCAGTGCCGAGACGGCGCCCGCGTCCCCCGGGCGCGAAGCCAGCGCCGGTGCCAAGGTGTCGTAGGCTGCCGCCAAATCGCCATTTTCACGCAGAATATCTGCCTGGCGAATGCGGTACTGATACAACACGTCATCGAAGCGTTTGCGCGTGGCCACGCTCATTGGCTGGTTTTGCAGGCCGCGCAGGATCGAGTTGACCTGCGCATCGTCGCCAGTCTTGAGCAGCAGGTTGGCGTATTGCAGCATCAGGTCCGCGGACGGCGTCGGCGTCTGGGCAATGACGTCTCTCATCATCTGTTGCGCATGTGCCGAATCACCAGCGTCCACATAGGCTGCGGCCAGGGTCGCCATACCGTCAGGGCTGCGGCTGGCCACTGGTTGCAAACGGTCGAGCAAGGCCAGGGCTTCCTGGCGCTGGCCACGCTTGGCGATGCTCGCCGCCAGTTTGATCTGCACCGTGAGGGTAATCTGGTCGGCCAACTGATTCATGTCCGCCGTCCGACGTTCCGCCGGAATGCGGCTGATGCTCGCTTGCGCGGCGTTCCACTGCTCCATTTCCACCGAGAGCAAGGCGCTGGTGTAGAGCGCGTCGATGTTGGTCGGATGGCTTTTCAGATAGCTGTCGATCAGGTCGCGAGCCTTTTTCGGCTCGCCGGCCTTGAGGTACAGGCGCGCCAGGTCGAAACGGGTCCAGACGTTCTCGGGGTCGTCCTGGATGGCTTGTGCCAGGGCTTGCTGCGCCGCACGGTTATCTCCGCGCTGTTCGGCCAGCTTGGCTGCTTGTGTGGACCGCAAGGCACGCAGGCGAGCGCCGCCGCCCATTTCGGCCTGCTGGGCCGGGGTCAGGGTATCGAGCAGGCGCAGGGCTTCATCGGCCTGACCGGTTTGCGACAGCACGTTGACCAGACCTTGGACGGCCTGCGGGTTACCGCGCTGCACGCTCAGCACCTGGCGATAGTTGGCTTGCGCGGCGTCCAGTTGCCCGGCCTGGGCCTGAATGTCGGCCAGGGCCAGACGCGCATCGACCCCATTCGGGTTCAGGCGCATGGCCTGGGCGATGCTGGCTTGCGCCTTGGCCGGTTGCGTCCTCGCCTGGTCGCGGGCCTGTTGCAGCAACGCCCAATAACGCACGCTGTCCAACGCCGACTTCCAGCGTGTGCCGCCATTGGCGATGGCCCGGTTGAGCAACTGCTCGGCTTCGCCGAAACGGCTTTGTTGCTGACGCACCACGCCGAGGCCACCCAAGGCATCAGCGTCGTCGGGTTTGCTTTTCAGGCGAGCGGCGAAGGCTTGTTCGGCAGCGGATTGATCGCCTTTCTCCAGCGCTTGTAGACCACGCGCCACCAACGGATCTTGCTGCCATGCCGGTGCACCGGCGGTGGTCGACTGCGACTTGCCTTTGTTGAGCAGGTCGCGGATTTCCTGGTCGTCGGGATGCGCTTTCAGGAATTCATCGAATAATGGCACTTGCGAGGCATTCGGCGGCCCCATCCACACCAGCGCCAGGCGCCAGCTCTCATCGGCGTCACCAGCGATATCGGTACGGGTCGACAGTTTGGCCAGGGCCCGGATGCCTTCCGGACGGCTATCTTCATGACGCACCAGATGCTTGGCCAGGAACAGCGCGACAATCGAGTCATTTGGCGTTTCACGCAGCAAGCGCTCAAGACCTTTACGCGCCTCGGGCCAGCCGGCATCGTTGAAAGCCAGGTTGGTGTAGAACTCGCGACCGATCTTGCCTTCCGGCGTACGGCCGGCAAACAGTTGGCGGAACACTTCGGTGGCCTTGTCTCGCTGGTCGCCGTCGGCCAGGCGCCGTGCCTCATCCAGCAGGGCAATGTTCTGCGGGTCGGTCAGGGCGATGTCCTGCTCCAGTTGCGCCGCCTGCCAGGGCCGTGGCGACAATCCCTGCAAGCGCACCAGATACAGTCGCGCCTGTTCCGGTTTGTTCTGTTTGACTTCTATCAGGCCCATGCCGTACAGCGCATCGATCTGGTCAGGGTCCAGACGCAGTACCTTTTCCCAGGCTTCTGACGCTCGCGCAGCGTTATCCCGGCTCTGCCAGTATTGGCCCTGCTCCACCAGCCGCGATTGCGCATCGCTGGTTTCGGCGTGCGCAGCGTTGCCGATGAAGGCGGCGAGAATACCGATGGCTAGCGTGTGACGGCGCGATTGCATGACGTCTCCCAAGTCAATTTGAGCGTTCCGTCATCACGAAACTGATAGCGTTTTTCAGCCCAGCCGAGTGCGAACAGACTCAGCATGGCGTTGTAATACAGCGGTTCGACACGTTCGCCATCGGTTTTGGCCAGCGCCGCATTCAAAGCCGTTTCGGCCCGACGTTTCTGCTGCTCGGCCAGCCAGGGTTGACCCTTGGCCTGGAAGTACGGAATCAGTGCGGCAGAGTACCCGAACGGGCCTTGGCCTTCGAGCGCACCGCTGATGACCTGGACCTTTTCCGGAGGAATGCCGGTGGAAGCCGTGCTGGTCGACATACCGTCCAGGCGCGCCAGCAGCGGTGCCGCCAAAGGATCGGTCCCCGGCGTCATACCGGCCCACAAGTAGACGCGAATCGCGTCATAACTGCCCAGCTCGCCTTTGACCGGATCAACCACAAACAGACCGGCTTTCGGCGCGGTCGCGCGATAGCCAATCCAGTCCGCCACGTAGCCTTTCGGGCTGGAGGCACTGACCATTTTCACGGTGTTTTCGGCGATTTCCCTCCAAGGCCCGCTCGGTGCTTCCTTGGCCAGTCGGCGCAGCAGCGGCAGCGGCAAATAGCTCGGATTCAGGCGCCACAGATGATCGGGCTGAGTGAAACCCTCGGGGCCGGGCAGGACCATTTTGCCCAGGCCCGGCAGGCTCACCACCAAGTTGGCTTCGATGTTCTTGAGCAGGCGCAGGGCGTCTTCGCGGTAATCCGGACGCTGCCACAGCCGCGCCGCTTCGAGCAGCGAGTAAGCGATCCACAGGTCAGAATCGGATGCGGAGTTCGTGTCCTGCAACTGCCATTTGCCGTCCTTGCCCTGGCCCCACAACCAGCCTGGCAGACGGTTGCCGACATCGGCGCCGGCCATGTTGGCGGCGGTCCATTTCCACAAGGCATCGAAACGCTCGCGGTCATTGCCAATCAGAGCAAACAGCATGCCGTAGGACTGGCCTTCGGAGGTGCTGTGATTAGCTTCGACGCTGGACTCCAGCAGGCGCCCGTCCTTCTGCACGAAACGCGTGGCGTAGGTTTGCCAAAGCGGCCAATCGGCGTTTTTGCACGCGGCCTCGTCAGCCATGGCCGGTGCCAGACTCAAGGTCACCAGCGTGCCAGCCAGCCAAAGCACGGCCCGGCGCCAGCGGTGCTCGGGGGCAGAATTGCATTCAGGGTTCCTGTAGATTCTCATGGTGTTCTCAGTCGCCCAACCGCTGCTTGGCACGCGAACGCAGTGCCAAATAGGCCACACAGCTGAGCAGCACCACACCAAGACCGGTCAGCAGCAGCGTCAAACCGACGTGACGCGAAAGCATCCATTCCAGGCGTTTGAACGGGCCCAGTTCGCCGACGTAATACTGCTCATCAGCCACCAGAGGCTCGATGGTCTTGCCGCGCACCACCACCAGGCTGCCTTGGATCGACTGGGTGTAATCCTCGCCGCCGATCAGGGCATTGGTCGCCTCGGCCAGGCCTTGCGGTTGGCCGCTGGCAATTACAACGACGCTGCGACCGCTTTTGAGCGGCGATTCGAAACCGGTCAGGTAAGTGCTGCGCGCACCGCCGGAAAAAGCCATGGCCAATCGTACCTTGCGTTGGTTCGCCTCCGGGTCGGGACTGAACCAGTCGCGAACGCGCATCGGCAAGTCAGACAGGTGAAAAATCTGTTGGTCGCCGCTATCGGTCGCCGGCAGGTGATCGGCCCACTGGGTCAGCAAAGGCTGGTTGTTGCCGGAAGCAAACACCAGCAAGTCTTTATCCGCCACCGCCTGAACCTGCGCCGCTTGCACCACCCGCACGCCAGTCGCCGGATAACCGGTGGACTGGCCGAAGCGGCCTAGCACGGTCAGGTAGGCATCCAGCTCGGCAGCGCCGGCGTTGTCCGGCAGGATCACGGCGGTCTGCGACAGGTCAGCCATACGAGTGAACGGGAAGCCTGCGTCCTTGAACACGCCTAGGTTCGGCATGGCCATGAAGTGATCGTAGCCGCTCAGGTCCAGGGTCGATTCCGGATCGACGCTGCCGCGCATGTTGTCGATGATGATGTCGCCACATTCGCCCTGCTTGATGTAGTCGAACATAAAGCGCAGTTGCAGACGCGATTGCAGGGCCACCGAGTTCAACGGCAGGCGCACACGGGTTTCGCGGTTGAGGCTGTCGTCATTGAGCTTCAGGGCTTTTAATACGCTGTTTTCAAGCTTGTCCTGGGGCAGTAGGTTCTGCGACTGGATCAAGCCATCGTTAAAGCTGACGATGAACGACGAATTGCTCGATTTCTCTTGCGGGGTGTAGCGGTATTTGACGTTCAGCGGCGCACCCTCATCACGCCAGGTGAACAGGTCCGGCGGGAAATTCAGCGGTACGGTGATGTCGCCCGGGTTGTAGCCCGATACGTTGAATTGCTTGGCTGGCAGCAGCTCGCCGAGCTTGACCGGGCGATCGCTCGGCAGCCAGTTCGGGGCATCGTAAGGTTTGCGCGGCTGCACGGTATCGAGTCGATCGATCACCACGCTGCTGCCAGACAGCGCCTGACTGCCGAGTACGAGTGCGGTGGTCGCCGTCTTGAGTTCGGCAGCATCGCGGCCGGTGATCACCAGCAACTTGCCATTCTCGTCATTGGGATTGGTCATCATGCTCAGGGTTGGCCCCTTGGCCGCCGGCAGGCTAAGCCCGCCGATCTGCAGCGCATCGGTCCCGCTGAGCAGCACCACGGCATTGCCGTGGGTCGGGATCTGGTTAATGCGCGTAGAGAATTTCGCTCCGCGGTAACTGGCCTGGGCTCCGAACCACGACGATAGGGCGCCGGCCGCTTCCAGGGTGGTGTCGTCGGGCGCTGCTGCGAACACGAACGGCAAGCCCAGGGTGCGCGCATCGCGGCGATCGAAGAACGGCAACGGCAAGATCGACAGATCGTTGGGCAGCGCCAGTGGCGACACTTCGATACTCAGCTCGGTGGCATTGCTGATCTTCGCCCACAGGCTGGAATGCGTCGGATCTTCGCAACTCATGGTGTAGTGACCGACGAATTGCAGACTCAAGCGGTTAAACTCGGTGATCAGCTGCGGCGGGATGGTGACTTCCTGGGTTTGCAGTTGCCCGGCGTTTTCCTTGGGCAACTGCAGGCTAGCTGCCACTTCATCATTGACGATGACGTTGATCTGCGACAGCTCGGCCAGCAACGCTGGCGAATAAGTGTATTGCAGCTTCAGCCTGGCACCAGTCACGATGGAATCAGCGCGCACATCGAAATTGACGCTGTCGGTGGACTCAACGCCGCGCAAGCTCATTGGATAATTGCGGCCCAGTTGCTTGAGCGTCACGCTGTAGCTGTTGGCGCCCGGCGCCGCATCCACTGGCACGGTCTCGGCGAATGCTGTCGCGCCGCCACCCATTGCCAGCAAGGCGCACGTCATGCGTACCAGGGCGCGGCGCGGCGCGCGCAGGCTACCGAAAGCGAAAGACTTCGAGTTCATCACTTGTCCAAAACATTTTCCAGGGTGGACGGGGAGACGTGGCGACGGCGGAAAAGGTTCCGCACTTCCATGACCGTTGCTTTGAAGAGTTCGTAGATGCCGCGAAGACCAATGCCGCTGACATCGCGCAAGGCGGCCAGGGGCGTATCGACTTGACCATTGCCCCAAGTCGAAGCCCAGGTGTCGGCGCGGGAGAAGGTCAGGCGTATCAGCTCGCTTTGCTGGCGCAGGGACAATTGGTCGAATTGTGCCCCTAGCAGCTCCCCGCGACTGAATACGATGACGGCAGGGAAAACACTCAGCTGTTGCTTGCGGAACAGCGAAATCTGAACCCGTTCGCCCTTGGGAATCTCGATGCCATCAGGCAAACGGAAGCCCAGGCCCTTTTGCGAGAAGTCCTGGGTCACGCCCTCGATCACGGTGCCATCGGCACGGGTCAGACGCATCGGCAGGACCGCCGCCACTCGAGGTTCGGAACGCACCTGACGGGTTTCGCTCGCCACCGCCACCGAGGCGCTGGTGATGATGAGGTTGTAGACGGTCCACGCCAGGTTGATCATGATTGTGGTCGTGGCGCCTTCGGCCCCCTCCATCAGGCGTATCCCGCCATAGATCAGGCCAGCGGCGTTCAAGATCAACAGCACGATGTACGGCCGGGCAAGTTTCCATTCGAAGTATTTCTTGTCGATCACTCCGCCCTTGTCGGTCACGTTGAAGCCACCGAACTTAGGATTGACCAGCGCCATCAGAACCGGGCCCATGATGTACCACGCCAGCACCGTCTCGTAGACCTCGTTCCAGAATGAGTGGCGGAACCGGCCCTGGATACTGGAGTTTGTCAGGCTGGCGTGAAGAATGTGCGGCAGTACGTACGCAGTGATCATCAACGCCGAGGCGTGGAAAATCTGCGCATCGAAAAACAGGAACGCCAGCGGCGCAGTGAGGAATGCCAGGCGTGGCAGCCCGTAGAAAAAGTGCAGCATCGCGTTCAGGTAACACAGGCGCTGGCCCATGCTCAGGCCTTTGCCGAGCAGCGGGTTGTCGGTACGGAATATCTGCGCCATGCCACGTGCCCAGCGAATCCGCTGGCTGATGTGACGCGACAGGCTCTCTGTCGCCAGGCCTGCCGCCTGGGGAATGGCCAGGTAGGCGGTGTTATAGCCGGCGCGGTTCAACTTGAGCGCGGTGTGGGCATCTTCGGTGACGGTCTCGACGGCCACGCCGCCAATTTCCAGCAACGGTGCACGACGGATCACTGCACAGGAGCCGCAGAAGAAAGTCGCATTCCACAGGTCGTTGCCGTCCTGTACCAGACCATAGAACAACTCGCCTTCGTTCGGCACGGAACGGAAGGTGTTGAGGTTTTTCTCGAAGGGATCCGGCGAGAAAAAGAAGTGCGGCGTTTGCAGCATTGCCAGCTTCGGGTCCTTGATGAACCAGCCGACACACACCTGGAGGAAAGAACGGGTCGGTACGTGGTCGGCGTCGAAAATGGTCACGAACTCGCCGCTTGTGACCTTGAGCGCTTCGTTCAGGTTGCCGGCCTTGGCGTGGCGATTGTTGTCACGAACGATGTAATTCACGCCGATCTGTTCGCAGAACTCGCGGAAGTCTTCGCGGCGTCCGTCGTCCAGCACATGCACGCGCAGTTTGTCCTGGGGCCAGTCGATGGCCTGCGCCGCGAAAATGGTGACCTTCACGATGTCGAGGGTTTCGTTGTACGACGGGATGAACACATCGACCGACGGCCACTCGCTCGGCGGTCCGCTCATCAATACTGGTTTGCGTCGCAGCGGCCATGCGGTTTGCACATAGCCGAACACCAGCACGATCATCGCGTACAGCTCGGCCAGGACCAGGCCATAGCCAAACAGCATGTCGACCCAGCCCTCGAACCCGAGAGTGGAGGTCAGGCGCCAATACAGGTAGCGCAGCGAAGCGGTCAGGGACAGCGCGATGAGCATCAGCACGTTCAGGCGCCCGGGAATCTTGCGCAGAACCATCGCGGCGATGAAGCAGCCGAGGGCAAAGAAGCACTGGGAATACAGGTCGAACGGCACCGTAATGATGAACAGCGCCAACAGACCGCAGAACAGCATCACGCTGACGGCCAGCGCCCGACGCAACGCTGCTGGCAGGCTGTCCAGGCGCTCGGATAGCGATTGTGCCCAACGTTGCGAACGGGATGGGGCGGTCGTATTCGGGGCGGAGGTGTTGATCACGAGGCGTATGACTCTGCGACGACCATGGCTTTCAATTGCGTCTTGAGCCCGTCAATCAGCATCAGCATGTCGCGGCTAGCCTGGGACGACTCGGCCTGCAACAGCGGGTTTTGACCATAGGCCAGGGCTTCGCCAATGGCATGATCGAGCGTCACGACACCCAGCAGCCGCGCGCCGAGGCGGCGCTTGAGTACTTCGTGCATGTCACGGCAGAACAGGCGATCACCGTCGAACTGATTGATCACGTAATTGCAGAGCGGCGCCTGGCCGCGTGCCCCGCGTTCTGCCAGCACACGCTCCATCTGATCCAGCGTGACGAAACACGCCGCATCGGCAGTCGCAACAACCAGCACCTGATCAGCCACCATCAAGGCCTGTGTCAGGTAGGACGTGCGACCCGGAGGCGTGTCGAGAATCACCACATCGTTGTCGCACAGGTCCATGCTCGCCAACTGGCCGGCCAGCCAGTAACGATCGTTTTCCAGATAGCGCTCCAGCGTACGGCGCTCGTCTTCGGTCACCGAGCCGTAGGGCAGCAGTAACGAACCTGCAGAACCGGCTAACAGCAGCGACCTCCAGTTCTCACCTTTGAGGCTGGCGTAGGCCATTCCCGCCACATCCGGTTCGGCACTCAAGTGGTGTTGCAGGGCGTTTTGGGGATCGAGATCGATGGCCAGTGTCTGCCCGTCCTCCAGACGCAACGCGGTGGCCAGCGCAGAGGCGAGTGTGCTTTTGCCAACGCCCCCCTTGGCCGATACCACCGCAATGACATGCGCCCTGGTCTTGGGCGGCCGACCATGGGGCAGCGCTTGGCGCAGCGCCTCTTCATTACGTGCTTGCGCTTCGGCCTGACGAGCCAGGGCGACTTCGGCCAGCAAATGGCGAAGCGGCGCAGCAGGTTGAGGAGTATCAGTGTGAACCGACGGCTCCTTGACGCCTTGGGTAGCAGAAGCCGAAGCGCTATCGTTTTGCTCAATCAATTGATCGACTTTAGCTACAGGCGCAGGCGCAGGCGCAGGCGCAGGCTCTGGCGCAGTTGGCACCAGCGTCAATGGCTTTTCCTTGTAGTCGAAATGGCTGCCGAACTCGAGATAACTGTCCGCACTTGCCCCGAACCTGTTGAATAGGTTCGATATATCGTCTGTACGATTCATAAAAAACTATCCGAGGCGTTGACGCATAAGGGAGCACGTAGCTCGAGGGTTCATTGAAGCAACCATCAAAATGCTATCGTCAAAATTTTGAACGGCGCAATTGTAATAGTTGAACGCGATTAAAAAAACCTTTTTTATCGCCAGAAAATTGACGATAAAAATCATTCTTTATTTGGCGCATCCTGCGCGGTCTCGACAGCCGAACTGCAACGCAAGCAACTAATACAGGGCCCCCTGAACGGCGGCGCGGGATTATCCAGCAAGCACTACCAGCGCGCACATGATTTGCGCCAGATGGCAGCCCGCTTGATGGACGGCGATCTCTGCCTGTTGCCAACAAAGCAAAGCAATTCACGGACCATATGAACTATCGTTACTGGCATGTTTGATTCGCACTCAAACATATATGTTCTAAATCAATGCCTTAGTTCTTACTTGGCGATGATCTGACGGCCATTCACCTACCTGCGACGACCGCAATTGCAATTGTGGGCGCCAGAGATGTGAGTAACGTCCTCTTCCACCGCGATGTTGACTATGCTGCTCACAGCATGACGCTGTTCACTCTTGAGGGATGCTTGATGTTCTTCGTGCAACGCAATACAGACGGTCAACTGATGCGCGTGGAAGCCGAAGCCTACGCCGAATCCACAGAAATGCTGCCGGCCGATCACCCTGACCTCCAGGCCTGGTTCGCCAATGAAGTCATGGCCACCAGCCACAAACAACTGATGCAAATCAAACAGCTCAAGCAGCTGCGCCAGAGCGACCTGGAAATGATTCGGGTACTCGATGACTTGATCGCCGTGCTGATCAGCAAAGGGGTGATCCTCGTTACGGACCTGCCAGGGCCCGCGCAGACCAAACTCATGGACCGCTTCCAGGCACGTGAGGCGCTGGGTGGGTTGAGTAGCCTGGTTGAGGATGACGAGGAAGGCTTTATCTGAAGGCCGGGAAATAATTACAAGATCACAGCCTTCGACAGCTACAGGCCTGCGAAGGCTGCGACCTTTGCTATTAGCTTACGCCCAAGGTCTGGGCTCACCCACCAACCGCCCCTGCACGCCGTAAACGCCCATCTCGCGAATCACCGCCAACTCCCCTTCCGTCTCGACCCGTTCGGCGATCAAAGGCAGATCAATACTATGGGCCGCACGTTGGACGGCTTCGATAAACAGGCGTTTGTCGCTTTCCTGATCGATCGCACGGATGTAGCTGCCGTCGATCTTCAAGTACGCCAAACCCAGCCGCGCCAGGTTACCGATCATGCTGAAGCGCCCGCCGAAATGCTGCAGGCTCAACGAGAAGCCGAGCGCTCGTAAACGCCGCGTCAGCTCTTCGAGACTGGCTTGCTCCGGCAACTGCTCTTCGCCAATTTCCAGGGTCAGTCGCGGCCCCAGATTGGAGTGCGAACGCAGCGTGTCGAAGAGCGCAGTCAATGCTTGCGGATGCTCCAGGGTGGCCGACGACAGGTTTAGCGCCAGCGACTCTTCGTGCGTGCCCATCTGCTCCAGTACCAGCTCCAGCATCAGCCGATCCAGTCGGGCCGCCCAGCCAAACCGCTCCAGCCACGGCAAGAAACGTCCGGCGGGAATGCTCTGGCCCTGGTCGTCGGTCAGGCGGGAAAGCACTTTGTAGTGCAGCACCAACTGCGTGTCCTGACTGGCCACCACGGGTTGGAAAAACAACTTGAAACGTCGCTGCACCAAGGCCTGGTCCAACAGGGTGTGCCAGGCATGATGGTCGTCGCCGACACCGGCCAGGGCACTGCGATCCAGGCAGACCCAGTTCGAATCGGTCTGGCCTTCGGCCTGCGCCAATGCCTGATCCGCCAGCCCGAGCACGGTTTGCGGGGCATCGCCATGAATAAACGGCGCCAGCCCGATTGCCGCCACAGAGGGGACGTCAGTAGCGCCGGTCGCGTAAAGACTGGCCAGGGCCATGTCGAGGTGCTGCGCCAGCTGCACCGCTTCCTCACGCACCAGGCCCGGGGCCAGAACGGCGAATTCGCCGCCTCGACTCCGTGTGACCAGGTTGTTTGTTTCCGGGTATCTGGCGCACTCGCGGGACAGCTGCTGGCCGACCGCCTGGAGCAATGCATCCGTGCGCTGGCCGCCAAGCCGCTGGTTCAACCCGGCCAGATCCTTAACCCGCAACAGCAGCAAATAACCGGAACTGGCTTGCTCGGGATTGCTCACCCTGGCGTTCAACTGCATCTCGAAATAACGACGGTTCGCCAGCCCTGTCAGGTTGTCCTGATAAGACTCGACCCGCAGTTTTTCACTGCGCTCGGCCTGCTCCTTAAAGAGCGCCTTGAGCTTCTCGACCATCTGGTTCATGGCTTGCACCACACGACGCAATTCCGGAGTGCGCGGCAATTGCGCCAGGCTGAGAAACTCGCGGCGGGCAATGGCGTGGGACTGCTGGACCATATAGTCGAGGGGCTTCAATTGCCGACGAAGCAACAGCGCGCCCAGTATCGCGCTGACCACGCCACAGATCAGCAACCACCCCAGGCTGCCCAACGCGCTCTGCCACAGCTTGGCCAGTGCAAACATCGGGTGACTGACCACCTCGACCCGCGCGGCCTGCTCCCAACCGCGACTGACAATCGCATCGCCTCCGGCGGGCTCCAGGCCGATCAGTGTGACGAACCAGTTTGGCACCTGGGTATCGGCCGCAATGCCGCTGCGTTCGACCAGGGTCTTGTTACTGGATAAATCGACGACGCGGATGCTGGCGTAATATCCGCTGTCAAAGATTGAGCTGACCAGCAATTCCGTCATCGCCGGGTCGTCGATATTCGGCGTCAGTGCCAACGCCAGCGCCGTCGCTGCATCTTGGGCATGGGAACGCAGTTGGTTGACGTACTGGGAGCGCGAGCTTTCCAGGCTGACCATGAAGCTGCCGGTGAAGGCGACGACCAGGAACAGACAGATAGCGATCAAAAGCTGTTTGAACAAAGACATCTGTGGTCGTGCTCCTAGTTAGTCGTCTCGACCGGAAATCCTTCGGCCTGCATTTTTTTCAGTACATCCTGCCAACGGGATAACCGTTTGGTGTCACCCACCTTCTGATTGCCCTTGGCCCCCGGCAACCACAACCCTTCTGCATTGAAAGAGTAGACCGGCAGCAAATCCTTTCTCTGGCTGGCCGGCCTGATCGCATCGATAAGACTGTCGAGCACCAGCGGCTCGGCTTCCGGGTATGAGTAGTAGGTGAGCACCATGTGCGCGCGATTCAGGCTCAGCGCCTTTACATAGGTGATACGCAGCTTGTCACTGGAAACGCCGAGGTGGCGCAGACTGAAATATTTGGCGATCGCATAGTCTTCGCAATCACCGGCGCCTTTCCACAGGCCTTCGACGGGGGTTTGCCAATAATCGACCTGTTGCCACAAGTCGATGTCTTCGACATAGCGCAACTGTTTATTGAAGAACTGGTTGACCACATTCAACTGGTCCAACTCGCCAAGCTGCTTCTGGCTGGCCAGCAAGTGCTGCCAATCATCGATGCGTTGCTGGCCTGCGCCCAAAGGTCCGTACAATGCCTGCGCCCGTCGACTGATCAGGGAAAAATCCCAATCGGCATGCAGCCCGCCCGGCATCACGCCGGCCAGCAGCAATGCGCAGGCCAGCCAGCGCAGCATCCGTGGAATCGGGAAAAAACGTGCCGCCAATGCGAGGCATCCAGGATAGGCAGTTTAGAGTCGGTTGATGGTGTAGGTTAGTACAGCAAAAAACAATGGCACAGTGAGATCATCGATAGCGCGCTAAACTTGAAATAAGGCGCCTTGCTGATAGTTTGACAAGCTTTAAGGCAGTCACTAGTGTCAGTTGGATCCAAAAAAATAACTCATTCAAACAGGGTGCGTTGTAGTGACACAAAAACCCAACCCGCTCAGCAGCATCAAGGTCAACGGTCCCATTGCACCGCACCTGGCGCGCTCGGTTATCGAAGAAACCTTGCGTTCGGCCATTCTCGACGGCCGCCTGCCGTGTGGCATCTCTTTGCGCCAGCAAGACTTGGCGGATCTCTTCGGTGTCAGCCGCATGCCAGTGCGCGAAGCATTGCGCCAACTGGAAGCCCAGGCTTTGCTCAACGTGGTTGCCCATAAGGGCGCTGTGGTTGCCCCGCTGGTCCAGGGTGATGCAGTGGAAACCTATGCCCTGCGGATTCTGCTGGAGTCCGAAGCACTGCGCCTGTCGGTCCCGTTGCTCGAGGCGGCAGATCTCGAACAGGCCGCGCGTTATATCGAAGAACTGGAGATGGAACAGGACTACACCGAAATTGGCCGGCTCAATCGCCTCTTCCATATGTCGCTCTACAGCAAGGCACCCAATCGCCGGCTGCTGAAACTGGTCGAGGACGGGCTGAACGAAGAAGAACGCTTCCTGCGCTTCAACCTTGAAGCCATGGGCCTGGGCAAATTATCCCAGGAAGATCACCGTGCCATGTGGCGGGCCGCCAATGCGCGGGATGTCGAAGGATCGGTGCAGTTGCTGGTAAACCATCTCAATCGCGGGGTTGAGGTCATTACCCGTTATCTCGCGAGCCCGGAAGCCAAGAACAGAACAACGTCGTCATAAAGACTGCGGCAAGCCCGGGTGAACCGCCTTCGCTTGCCGCCACGTTTTGCCGCTGATAGCCCGCGCATAATCTGCTTACAAAATCCCCCCCGCTCCGCTCCAGCCTGTTGTAGCCACGTCCAACCCCTTCACCTGTGGCCCAATATCCCCCCGACTTCGCTATGCCTGAGTGATGGTTGACGCCTTGAATTACGCTCACTCTTGGGTTGCCAGCAAAAACGGACGGGCGACGCATCACGTAGAGCAGTCGCCGCACCAAGGACATACGCAAGGAGTATTGCCCGGGAATGGAAGAATCGGCGCCAACCCTCGTCAAACTTCCCCCTCAGATCATTTCAATAAATCCCAGTTAGAAAGTTGCTTCGAGTGAGGCATTCACTCTTTATTAAATTCTGAAATATATAAGACAGAAGAAGCAACTACGCCCATGTAAAACTTTACCCAAGAGTTTTATCGACACTTCTCGCACACCACAAAGTTGAAACTCAAATTATCAACAAAACAACTTGCCTGAATCTTTATTTATGTATTAGTTTTTCCACGCCCCAACCAATAACGGCTGTGACGGCACAAGACACGACCTGGATATACGAACCCATACATTGTCTTGAGGTATTCGCTCGCCGACAGAAAGTTTAAACAGCCGTTACTCATTGATCAAAGCTCATGCCCGACAATTGAGAGGCCCACAAATGAAACCCGTTAAAGACCGGCTTGACCTAAAGAAAGCTGAACTTTCTGCCCATCCAATTTTCTCCGAAATCAATTCGTTGTCAGTGTTGCAACGGTTCATGGAAACCCATGTATTTGCCGTTTGGGATTTCATGTCGCTGACCAAGCGCCTGCAGCAGGAATTGACCTGCATACAATTGCCTTGGCTGCCACCGGGAAATCCGCAAGCCGCCCGGTTGATCAATGAAATCGTCCTGGGCGAAGAGTCCGATAACCGACCTGACCAAGGTCACTACAGCCATTTCGAGTTGTACCTGGATGCGATGCGTGAAGTCGGAGCGAGCACCGTCGCCGTCGAACGCTTCGTGGCGCTGCAACAGGAAGGCGTGAGCTACGACGTGGCGCTGCAAAGTGTGGACGCCCATCCAGCGGTGGCCCGCTTCGTTCGGCAAACGCTGCACACGGCGCTGCATGCGCCAGGCCACAGTGTCGCGGCGGCGTTTGTGCATGGTCGCGAGAGCGTCATCCCGCAGATGTTCCAGCGCATTCTCGATGACTGGGGTATCGACATCGGACAGGCGCCAACCTTTCGCTATTACCTCGAACGGCACGTTGAGGTCGACTCCGAAGACCACGGCCCGGCCGCTGAAAAACTGCTCGTTCACCTGGTCGATGGCGACCCGCAACGGGCAGAAGACGCCTACGCGTGCGCCATCGCGGCCGTGGAAAGTCGCATCGCCCTATGGGACGGACTGCGCCAGAGCATGAGCGAGCCCCTGGTGGAGGTGGACGCATGAACGCCACCGACTACCAGTCCTTCGCCGACGCCTGGGAGAGCCGCGCAACCATCCGCACCCGTCCGCGTCGTGTGCTCGAGAACGACGACAAGCTGATCTACCCGTTAAGCCGCCAACCCCTGGTGCTCAGCGAGACGTTCCTGCGCGAGTGCCCTGGGCAACGGGATTTCGCCTTGGTACAGACGCTCTACAAATTCATCAACGACGTGGTTATTTTCGAAACCGAGATCGTCGACAAGATCGCCCGCAGCATCGCCAAGAATCGCTTCGCCGTTGAATTTCCGTTCGCCTGCCGCTACGACGCCATGACGGTGGTGGTGGACGAGGACTATCACGCCCTGGTGGCCATGGATTTCATGCAGCAGACCGTTGCCATGACAGGCATCGCCCCCATCGACCTGCCGCTCGAAATCGAGCTGAGCCAAGCCATTCCAGCGGCCGTCGCGCTTGCGCCGCCACACTTGCGCAACGCTGTCGAACTGATCTGTGTGGCCATCGCCGAAAACACCGTGACCGGCGATGTCTCCGCGTTCGCCAAGGACGACACGATCAAACAGTCGATCAAGGGATTGATGGCCGACCATCTGCTGGACGAAGGCCGGCATTCCGGATTCTGGTCGCGGATGGTGCGCATCTACTGGCATACCGCGTGCGATGACGACCGCCAGTGCATCGCGCGGATCCTCCCGGTGTTCATCGAGCATTACCTGACCAACGAGATCCAGCGGTCCTTCGACTTGCGCTTGATCGACGCCTTGCAGATCGGCGATGCCGCACGCGATGCACTCAAGAGCGAGGTAGCCGGTTTGGAATTCCCGATCAACCGCCACCATCCGCTGGTGGCCAACATCATGCGATTTTTTCGCAGCAGTTCGCTGCTCGACTCGCCGTGCGTGCAAAGCGCATTGAGCGACTACCTGATCTGACGAGGAGCCCAACATGAGACGTCTCGACATTCTGCTCGTTGGACCTAGCCGGGCCCTCGATGACCTGGCGCTGGAGCTCGAACAACAGGGTCATGAACCGACACGGGTAACGGCGCTTGACGAACAGCCCCCCAAGTATCCGGATCTTGTAATCGATGACGCCAGCCTGGACGTACCGGCTTTCAAAGATGCGCCGCGCCTGACGCTGCAACTGGGTATCGACCCTCCAAGGGCTTCGAGCCTGCCGTTGCTGGACCTGTTGTGCATCGTCGGTTCGACATTGCTCACACGCGTGCCAATCGCCGATGAACCTTCGGGCAACGGCCAGGCGCTACGTCAGCGCGCGGTGGCGGAACTGGTGGATCACGTGGCGTTGTTGGTCAGCCGCTTCGCCAGGGACGCCAAGTATTTTCGGCCGGACGAAGCAACAGCCTCCGCTCACATGGGGGCCGTTGAAAGCCTGCTGTTTCTCGACAGCCTGGCCTTCGTCCATCGGCGCAATGCGACCGCCGATCCCCAACTGCTGAAACTGGCGCAGGTACCGATGATCGAGCGGCTGGAGCAGCGCTTCATTCAGTGCGCTGAACGACCCGCGCTGAATGTGGCAGGTACCGACATCGACTACGGCCATTTACATGCTCTGAGTCGTGCGATCCAGCAGCGATTGCTGCCTTTGCTCGATCAGCATGACGGCCCGGTGGTGGTAGGCGTCTGCCTGCCCAAATGCAGTGCGCTGTATGCGGGAATCCTGGCCATCCTGGGCTGTGGTGCGGTGTACCTGCCGCTGGAGCCAGACCACCCGCCGCAACGTCAGCAATACATCCTGACGAATGCCGGCGCGGTGTTGCTATTGCATGACGGGCGGCACCCGCTCGCGCCCGACATGCCGCACCTGGATATCACCGCCATCGACGCCGAAGAAGTGGACATCGCTCAACCCTTGGTGCGCCATTCTTTCGGCCCGGACGCGCCGTGCATGGCGCTCTATACGTCGGGCACCACTGGCCATCCCAAAGGCGTGCTGCTCAGCCAGGCTAACCTCGCACACTTTACTGCCTGGTACGCCGACTACGTGCAACTGACCGAGCAGGCTCGAGTGCTGCAATTTTCGTCACTGGGCTTCGACTCGTCGCTGATCGATATCTTCCCTACCCTGTTGCAGGGAGCCGAACTGGTCGTCCCCAGCGATGATCAACGCCGCGATCCGCAGCAACTGGTGGAATTCATCCGCGGCCAGCAATTGAGCCATGCCTTCTTGCCACCAGCATTGCTAAGCATCCTGCCGCTGGAGCCGTTGCAAACCCTCGATCACATAATGACCGGGGGCGATGTCTGCGAACCTTGGGTCATCGAGCAGCTGTCGCGCCAGGGCAACCTCTACAACCTCTATGGCCCCACAGAGACCACGGTGCTGATCACCGCCAGGCAAATGCAGGCCGGCGACAATAATCGGACTTTGGGTAGTCCGATCGCCAATACTCAGGTGCTGATTCTCGATGACGATCTGCAACCGGTGATCGAGCAGACCATCGGCGAGCTGTACGTGGCAGGTCCTGGCGTATGTATGGGCTACCTGAACGACCCGCAGCAGACTGCCGAACGCTATCTGAACCTGACCCTCCCGGATGGCCAGACCCTGCGTGTCTATCGCACCGGTGACATGGCGAAGTGGACAAAGGGTGGCATCGAGTTGTGTGGCCGCCGGGACAACCAGGTGAAAATTCGCGGCTTTCGCGTCGAACCGGAAGAGATCGAGCGCTGCCTGCGCGACAGCCAGTTGTACCGCCAGGTAGCAGTGGTCATCGACAGTCATCGAAGAATTCTGGCGTATCTCGCCCAACCATGGGAAGACCGGTTTGGCGAGGCGCAACAGGCCCTCAAGGCCCACGCCCTGCGGTCCTTGCCGGATTATATGCAGCCTGCTGCGTGGACGGAACTGACGAGCTTGCCGTTTGCCAGCAACGGCAAGGTCGACCGCAAGGCGTTGCTTGAGCTGCCGGTCAGCGTCAGTGAAAACACCCGCAGACGCCTGCCCGCAAACGCCGATGAGGCCCTGTTGCTCAAGATCTGGGCCGAGCTGCTGGCGTTGCCCAGCCACGATATCTCCACGGACGAGAGCTTCTTCAACCTGGGCGGCCACTCAATCCTGCTGTCGCGCATGCTCCTGCGTTTGCGTGAAGAGTTCGGCCGCAGTATTTCGATCAACCGCTTCATCGAACTGCCCACCATAACCAAACTGGCGACGCTGGTGCGCGGCTCTGGCAGTGAAGCAGTGCTGAGCGAACAAGCCATGGCCGATGCCCTGCGTGAACTGCAAGTGCAGCCATTGCCTGTCAGTCGCATGGGCGATGTGCGCAAAGTGATCGTCACCGGCGCCAACAGTTTTGTCGGTGTGCACATCGTCGAAGCGCTACTGGCTTGCGGTGCCAGCGAAGTCGCTTGCCTGGTTCGCGATGGCAATGACCAATCGGCTGACGAACGCTTCACCCAGGCGTTGCGCGAGAACCGTCTTGAGCATCTGGACAGGAGCCGGGTTCGGGTTTACCCGGCCGACATCACGCGTCCGGCGCTGGGACTGACTGACGACGACTATGCGCGCCTCGATCTGGAGTTCGGCGCCTTGGTGCACAACGCCGCCAACGTCAATCACGTACTCGATTACGGGTCGCTGGCTGGGGACAACGTCGAACCGATTTTCGAATGCCTGCGGCTGTGCGAAGGGCGCAGCAAAAAGATCTTCAACTTCGTCTCGACACTCTCGGCCTCCAGCACAATGACCGCCGATGGGCGGGTCCTTGAACAGCCCGCCGCGCAGACTCCGCCAATCTACATCAAGAACGGTTACAACCTGTCCAAATGGGTTGGCGAACGCATCCTCGAACGTGCCAGGGAACGCGGCGTGCTGGTCAATCTCTACCGCCCGGGCAACATCAGCTTCAACAGCCTGACGGGGGTGTGCCAGCCCCACAAGAACCGTTTGATGCTGATGCTCAAAGGCTCGATCCAGCTCGGCCAGGTGCCGGAGTTTGCACTGAACTTCGACCTGATGCCGGTGGATTTCCTCGCCCGCTTCATTGCCTTCCACGCCAGCCGTTATGAGCGTGACAAGGCCGTGTTCAACCTGCACAACCCCGAACCGCTGGACTGGGGAACCTACGTGACGTCGTTCCGCGAAGCCGGTCGGGAGTTTTCATTGGTCAGTGTCGCCGACTGGCAAAGGCAACTGGGCCGTGTCGACAGCGACAATGCTCTGTTTGGCGTGCTGGGTTTCTATCTCAACGGCTTCGAAGAAGACATCGGTGACATCTCGATGATTAGCCACGCGAACGCCCGGGCCGGTGTCAGGCAGATGGGCGCGCACTACCCGGAAAAATCCCCGGCGCTGCTGCGCCGCGGCTGCGATTACCTCAAGGAAATCAATTTCATCTGACTCATCCCAAACAAACGGAGCAAGACCATGAACACAGTGCAACCCGATACCCTGATCAAGAACCCGCAAGGCTGCCACGTCGTGTCCTCGGTGGAAGTACCCACCGATGCCGCGCAAGTCTGGGCGGTGGTGGGCAATTTCTCCGGATTCGATCGGTTCATCCCGGCGTTGTCGCACATCGAGATGACCGGCGAAGGCGTGTCATCCCTGCGCAAGAAGTTCTTCAAGGATGGCAACCTGGTGGTGGAGCAACTCAACTCCAGGGACGATGAAGCGCTGAGCATGACCTGGACCACGATCTACAACACCTTGGGTGTGGGCAATCTGTGGGCAGCGATGCAGGTGGAAGCTGTGGGTGCGGGCAAGTCCGTGGCGACCTGGACCATCATCGCCGAACCGGCGCAGGGCGCTTCTGCCGCATTACCAGGGTTCAAGGACTTCGTGCAGGGCTTTGCCGATGATTCGATGAGAAACGTACTGCAGTTGTTTTCGTGATTTGGCTTTGGGCATTCGCGAGAAGGCTCACTCCTACGCCCAAAACGACAAAACCCCTGTCTGCGCTAGCAGACAGGGGTTTCGGAATTGAATCTTGACGATGACCTACTCTCACATGGGGAAACCCCACACTACCATCGGCGATGCATCGTTTCACTTCTGAGTTCGGGATGGGATCAGGTGGTTCCAACGCTCTATGGTCGTCAAGAAATTCTGTGTGCCAGTACGTCGTAACGACGTGCCAGCGAATTCTTGATGTTTCTACTAAAAGACAAAACCCCTACCTGCATACGCAGATAGGGGTTTTGGAATTTAATCTTGACGATGACCTACTCTCACATGGGGAAACCCCACACTACCATCGGCGATGCATCGTTTCACTTCTGAGTTCGGGATGGGATCAGGTGGTTCCAACGCTCTATGGTCGTCAAGAAATTCGGGTACTGAGTCGTGACCGGTTGGCCTCGCTTCAGCAAATTGGGTATGTGACAGCTTGGTGTTTTGTGAGTATCTCGAACTTTCGGTTCGTTTCGTCTTCACACACCGCAATCTGGTCTCTCTCGAGTTCGCAAATTGCTTGGGTGTTATATGGTCAAGCCTCACGGGCAATTAGTATTGGTTAGCTCAACGCCTCACAGCGCTTACACACCCAACCTATCAACGTCGTAGTCTTCGACGGCCCTTCAGGGGACTCAAGGTCCCAGTGAGATCTCATCTTGAGGCTAGTTTCCCGCTTAGATGCTTTCAGCGGTTATCTATTCCGAACATAGCTACCCGGCAATGCCACTGGCGTGACAACCGGAACACCAGAGGTTCGTCCACTCCGGTCCTCTCGTACTAGGAGCAGCCCCTCTCAAATCTCAAACGTCCACGGCAGATAGGGACCGAACTGTCTCACGACGTTCTAAAC
>NZ_MNAH01000010.1 GCF_001976065.1 Pseudomonas putida
ATCCTCAACGCCAACTACATCGCCCGTCGCCTGGAAGAGCACTACCCGGTGCTGTACACCGGCAGCAACGGCCTGGTCGCGCACGAATGCATCCTCGACCTGCGCCCGCTCAAGGACAGCAGCGGCATCAGCGTCGATGACGTCGCCAAGCGCCTGATCGACTTCGGCTTCCACGCCCCGACCATGTCCTTCCCGGTGGCCGGCACCTTGATGATCGAGCCGACCGAAAGCGAATCCAAGGAAGAACTGGACCGCTTCTGCGACGCCATGATCCGCATCCGCGAAGAGATCCGCGCGGTGGAAAACGGCACGCTGGACAAGGACGACAACCCGCTGAAAAACGCCCCGCACACCGCGGCGGAATTGGTTGGCGAGTGGTCGCATCCGTACAGCCGCGAGCAGGCGGTGTATCCGCTGGACACCTTGATCGACAGCAAATACTGGCCGCCCGTCGGCCGCGTCGACAACGTGTTTGGCGACCGCAACCTGATCTGCGCGTGCCCCTCCATCGCCGACTACCAAGACGCATAACCCTTGCGCGTAACCCTTGTAGGAGCTGGCTTGCCAGCGAAGCTTTTGGCGGCCTTGATGGCCCCTTCGCTGGCAAGCCAGCTCCTACAAGGTGTGCGTTCCCCATTTCGAGAACAACAAAGGACCTTCACCATGTTCAGCAAGCACGACCAGATCAAAGGCTACGACGACCAACTGCTGGCGGCGATGAACGCCGAGGATGCGCGGCAGGAACACCACATCGAGCTGATCGCCTCGGAGAACTACACCAGCCAACGGGTGATGGAGGCGCAAGGCAGCGGCCTGACCAACAAGTACGCCGAAGGCTATCCGGGCAAACGCTATTACGGCGGCTGCGAACACGTCGACGTGGTCGAACAACTGGCCATCGACCGCGCCAAACAATTGTTCGGCGCCGACTACGCCAACGTCCAGCCACACTCCGGCAGCCAGGCCAACGCCGCGGTTTACCTGGCGTTGCTGCAGGCTGGCGACACCGTGCTGGGCATGAGCCTGGCCCACGGCGGTCACCTGACCCACGGCGCCAAGGTGAGTTTTTCCGGCAAGCTCTACAACGCCGTGCAATACGGCATCGACACCGCGACCGGGTTGATCGACTACGACGAGGTCGAACGCCTCGCCGTCGAACACCAGCCGAAGATGATCATCGCCGGTTTCTCGGCTTACTCGAAGACCCTGGACTTCCCGCGCTTTCGCGAGATCGCCGACAAGGTTGGCGCCTACCTGTTCGTCGACATGGCCCACGTCGCCGGGCTGGTGGCCACCGGTTTGTACCCGAACCCGCTGCCCTACGCCGACGTGGTCACCACCACGACCCACAAGACCCTGCGCGGCCCACGCGGTGGGCTGATCCTGGCCAAGGCTAATCCCGAGCTGGAGAAAAAGCTCAACGCCGCCGTGTTCCCCGGTGGCCAGGGCGGCCCGCTGATGCACGTGATCGCGGCCAAGGCCGTGTGCTTCAAGGAAGCGCTGGAGCCGGCGTTCAAGACGTATCAGGCGCAGGTGATCCGCAACGCCCAGGCGATGGCGCAGGTGTTTATCGAACGCGGTTATGACGTGGTGTCCGGTGGCACCGACAACCACCTGTTCCTGGTCAGCCTGATCCGCCAGGGCCTGACCGGCAAGGACGCCGACGCCGCCCTCGGCCGTGCCGGCATCACCGTGAACAAAAACGCCGTGCCCAACGATCCGCAGTCGCCTTTCGTGACCTCGGGCCTGCGCATCGGCACCCCGGCGATTACCAGCCGCGGGTTCAAGGAAGCCCAGAGCATCGAGCTGGCCGGCTGGATCTGCGACATCCTCGATCATCTTGGCGATGCCGATGTCGAGGCCCAGGTCGCGCGGCAGGCGGCGGCGATGTGCAGCGATTTCCCGGTGTACCGCGACTAAGCACACCGCAGTAACCCTGTAGGAGCTGGCTTGCCAGCGAAAGCGGTCGAACGATCAACATCTATGTTGAATGTGCCGCCTTCGCTGGCAAGCCAGCTCCTACAGGTCCGTTTTTGTCTGACAGTCCCTGGGAAAACCTATGAACAAAGTGCAAGTCGGCACCAAACTGCGCGGTGCGGAAAAGGTCGCGCGGATTCCGGTCAAGATCATCCCCACCGACGAATTCCCGCGCAAACCCGACTGGATCCGGGTGCGCATGCCGACCTCCCCCGAGGTCGACCGGATCAAGCAATTGCTACGCAAACACAAGCTGCACAGTGTCTGCGAAGAGGCCTCGTGCCCGAACTTGGGCGAGTGTTTCTCCGCAGGCACCGCGACCTTCATGATCATGGGTGACATCTGCACCCGTCGCTGCCCGTTCTGCGATGTCGGCCACGGGCGGCCGAAGCCGCTGGACATCGACGAACCGAGCAACCTCGCCGTGGCCATCGCCGAGCTGCGCCTCAAGTATGTGGTGATCACCTCGGTGGATCGCGACGATTTGCGCGACGGTGGCGCCCAGCATTTCGTCGACTGCCTGCGCGAGATCCGCAAGCTGTCGCCGGGCATTCAGCTGGAAACGCTGGTGCCGGACTATCGCGGACGGATGGACGTCGCCCTGGCGATTACCGCCCTCGAGCCGCCCGATGTGTTCAACCACAACCTGGAAACCGTGCCGCGCCTGTACAAGGCCGCGCGGCCGGGCTCAGATTTCGAGTGGTCGCTGGACCTGCTGCAAAACTTCAAGCGCCAGGTACCGCACGTCCCCACCAAATCCGGGCTGATGCTGGGCCTGGGCGAAACCGACGAAGAAGTGATCGAGGTCATGCAGCGCCTGCGCGAGCACGATGTCGACATGCTCACCCTCGGCCAGTACCTGCAACCGTCGCGCAGCCACTTGCCGGTCCAGCGCTTTGTCCACCCGGATGTGTTTGCATGGTTCGCCGAGGAAGGCGCCCGGATGGGCTTCAAGAACGTGGCGTCAGGGCCGCTGGTGCGCTCGTCTTATCATGCCGATCAACAACTTCATGGAGGTACCGCCGGTTTCAAGCCATGATGAAGTGACTTCTCTTGCACTTGCGCAGGCCCGGCCCTATGACATTTGCCGTTCGAACATTGCTCCCATTCCTCAGTCTTGCCCTGTCGGCGGTCGCCAGCGCCGAGCCCAGGCCCGAACACATGGTGTATTTGCGTACCATCGCTCCGGGCATCGAACAAGACATCCGCTACGCCAGCGCCCACAACTTCACCGGGCACCCGCTCGACGGTTACGAAGCCGCCGAGTGCCTGTTGTCCCGGGAGGCCGCGGAGGCCCTCGGCCGGGTGCAAACGGCGCTGCAAGCGCAAGGCTATGGCTTGAAGGTGTTCGATTGCTATCGCCCCAGCCGCGCGGTCGCGGACATGGGCCGCTTCGCCACGGAACCGGGCGACCCGCGCAAGGCCGAATTCTATCCACGGGTGGAGAAACAGGACTTCTGGCGCCTGGGCTATGTGGCACGGGTGTCCAATCATTCCAGGGGCGGCACCGTCGACCTCAGCATGACGGGGCCGGGCGCCCTGCCCCCAGACACCTGGACGCCCTCAGCCGCGCCTGTCGATTGCACGGCGCCTTACGATCAGCGTTGGCATGACGGCGCGGTCGACATGGGCACCGGTTTTGATTGCTTCGATGAGCGCGCCCATACCGATTCGACGTCGATCAACACAACGGCCATGGAAAATCGCCAACGGCTGACCCGCGCCATGGAGCAGGAGGGGTTCAGCGGTTACTCCGCCGAGTGGTGGCACTTCACTTATACCCGCGATGCGTCGTTGAAGACCGTCATGAACTTCCCCATCACCCCGCTGGCACCATGAACCGTCTTTGCACGATCTGCGTCGGGTTAATCCTGCTGCCCTGTGCCGCGCTGGCGCAAGGGCTCGACGGCAGTGCTCAATTGATTGTGGTCACCAGCAAGAACTGGGACGACATCAAGGGCATTGCCCAGCGCTATGAACGGCACGGCAGCACCTTCGAAAAAGTCGAAGCGCCGTTTGCGGTCGTCCTCGGCAAACACGGCATGGGCTGGGGCAAGGGACTGCTCGACACTCGGCAATTTCAAGGGCCGGTGAAACAGGAAGGCGATGGAAAGGCCCCAGCCGGCATCTTCAAACTGGGCAGCGCTTTTGGCTACGACGCTTCAGCGGCCACTCGCCTGCCCTACCTCGCATTGACCACGACCATCGAATGCGTGGATGACAGCCAGTCCACTCGTTACAACGAACTGGTCGACGGCTCCGTGGTGGCGAAAGACTGGGACAGCTCAGAACGCATGCGCCGCAGTGATGACTTGTATCGCCAGGGCATTTTTATCCAGCACAACACCCCGGCATCCCCCGGCGCCGGCTCGTGCATTTTCTTCCATATCTGGCGTGGCCCCACGGCACCGACCCGGGGTTGCACCGCCATGGACCCGGCGGATATCGCTCGCCTGTTCAGCTGGCTGGACCCGCGCCAGTCTCCGCTACTGGTGCAGTTGCCCGAGGCGCAATACGAGCAGTTGCGCGAGCGCTGGGGCCTGCCATCGCGCTGACCCGCAGCGGGCGCCTGGCCAGGCGGATCTTGCCCAGCGTGTCGACAAAGGGGGTGATGATCAGGCTGTAGAGACTCAGGTAACGGCCATGATCCGCTTCGCCGGTGCCAAAGCGAATGGCCTCAGGTTGCGCATGGGTGACGTAGAGCGTGCCGAACATCCAGTCCCAGAGTGACAGGTTGACTCCGAAGTTCTTGTTGAAGTGCCGCGGTGCGTCGCTGTGGTGAACCTGGTGCTGCGCCGGGCTGTTCAGCACGTGTTCGACCCGCGGCCCGAAGGACAGCCAGACATGGCTGTGGCGTAGATTGGCTGCCAGGGCGTTGAGGATGAACACCATGTAGGTCACGCCGAACAGCGTGTAACGGCTGATCTCCCCGCCGCAGGCGTACCAGAAGACTCCGGCAAAGGCGCTGATGAATATCAGGTCGATCAACCGCTCGACCACCTTCTCGAGGAAATGCACCCGGCTCGCCGTCGCCGGCACCAGCACCGTCGCCGAATGATGGACTTTGTGAAACGCCCACAGGTAGCGCGAGTGGTAAGCACGGTGGGCCCAGTAATGGATGAAGTCCTGCAGCAGGAATACGCCCAATCCATACAGCAGGGACAGCGCCAGGTGCTCCTCGACCTGCACCCGTGCGCCCCACAATCGAGTGAAGAAGCGGATGTAGTCACCGGAACGCAGCACGTACGGATCGACCAGGCCAACGATGGGCACCACCAGCAGGACTTTGAGAATCGCGCGCACAAAGTAGTAGCGGTAATCGAGCAGCGCCGACGGATGAAAGTGCACGCGGTTGCCGCCGATGAACGTCCAGAAGGTGGGTGCGTCGGTCAGGCCGCGGGATCTGCGCCAACGGAACAACCCGTAGGCCGCGGCGTAGGAGGTGAAAAGAAAGGCCACGCAGAGACGACCATTGAGGTCGAAGAGTCCCAGGAACCGCTTGCTGACAGGCGCAACCAGCCACGTGTAGAGGTACAGGTCGATCGCTGCGAGAACATCCATGAAAGGCTGCCCCCTGCTGAAGTAGAGCGTTGTGTGTCGGTTGGAAAGAATGCTTTGCGCGGGAGCACGGCTTGACCGGCCCCCGTTATTGCGGATGTATCTTATTCAGGTATTGGGATTTCGGCAACCGGCATAACGCCTGCCGACGTCCGTGTCCGCAGGGGGGAGATGCGGTGGGTCAGAAATGGATGGCCTTGGCCGGGACCACGTCGATTCGGGCAACGGAACCGGTCAGGTGCGCCAGGTCCTTGTTGTGCTCGGCAATGATGTCTTCGGCGCTGAGGTTGCCGTTGTCGACCGTGGAGTGGGCGTCCGCCGCCAGCACCACGTCGTAGCCCAGTTTCAGTGCCTGGCGCACGGTGGCGTTGACGCAATAATCGGTTTGCAGCCCGCAGATGACCAGGCGCTCGAAGTCATCGATCGGCAACAGCTTCTGCAGGTTGGTCTGGTAGAACGAATCCGGGGTGGTCTTGCGTACGCGCGCATCCTTTGGTGACGTTTCCAGCCCTTCGGCCAGCTGCCAGCCCGCCGCTTCATGGGCAAAGGGGCTGCCCGTTTCTTCGTGCTGGATGAATACCACCGGCACGCCGGCCTTTCGCGCCCGGGCCGAAAGATCGTTGATGGTGGTGATGACACGCGAGATCTGAAAACACTCGTACTCGCCTGCGCACAAGGCTTGCTGTACATCGATGATCAGCAGTGCAGTGGTCATGGTTCCGTCCTTGAAGAAGTCAGTGGATCAGGGACGAACATAAGTCCGTCCCCCTCTAAACACAAGCCTCAGTAACCCAGCGACAACCCGGTGTTACGCCGCGGATCATTGGCCCCGTAGAAGCGGTTCTTGCCCACCGGCTTGCCCTCCAGCGACGGCGCGCCCACCAGGATCGCCGCCAGGTGGTTGGCATCCTGGGGACCGGCAAACTTGTGGCCCCAGCTTTCGAGGATCTTCACCGTGTCCGGGCTGGTGGTGAAGGCTTCCAGGTTGGTTTCCTCCGGCAGCCATTGCTGATGGAAACGCGGCGCATCCACCGCTTCCTGGATGTTCATGCCGTAGTCGATGACGTTGAGCATGGTCAGCAAGGTCGCGGTGATGATACGGCTGCCGCCGGGCGTGCCGACCACCATCACTACCTTGCCGTCCTTGGTGACGATGGTCGGGCTCATGGACGACAGCGGCGCCTTGCCAGGGGCGATGGCGTTGGCCTCACCCTGCACCAGGCCGTACATATTGGGCACGCCGATTTTCGAAGTGAAGTCGTCCATTTCGTCGTTGAGGATGACCCCCGTCTTGCTCGCCATGACCCCGGCGCCGAACCAATCATTGAGGGTGTAGGTCACCGACACTGCGTTGCCCCATTTGTCGACGATGGAGTAATGGGTAGTGTTGCTGCCTTCATGGGGCGCTACGCCAGGCTTGAGGTCCTTGGACACCCCGGCCTTCTGCGGACTGATCGCTTCGCGCAGCTTGGTCGCGTAGTTCTTGTCGAGCAAATGCGCGATCGGATTTTTCACGAAGTCCGGGTCGCCCAGGTAGCTGTTGCGGTCCACATAGGCGTGGCGCATCGCTTCGATCTGGTAATGCATGCCCTGGGCGGAGTGGTAGCCCAGGTCCTTCATCGGATAGCCTTCGAGGATGTTCATGATCTGGCAGATCACCACGCCGCCGGAGCTCGGTGGCGGTGCCGAGACCACGTGGTAGCCGCGATAATCGCACTCGATGGGCGCCAGTTCGCGGGTCTTGTACTTGTCGAGGTCGGCCTGGGTGATGATGCCCTTGTTGGCCTGGCTGGAGGTGACGATGGCGTCGGCCACCCAGCCTTTGTAGAAGCCGTCGGCGCCTTTCTCGGAGATTTCCCGCAGGGTCTTGCCGAGGTCTTTCTGCACCAGTTTCTGCCCGACCTGCATCGGCTCGCCATTACTCAGGAAGATCGCGCCGGAATCCTTGATGTCCTTCTTGAACACGTCGGTGGCGTACTCCAGCAACTCGACGTCACCCTGCTCCAGCACGAAACCGTCCTCGGCGAGCTTGATGGCCGGGGCGATCACTTCCTTGCGCGGTTTGGTGCCATATTTTGAAAGCGCCAGTTCCATGCCGGACACAGTGCCCGGCACGCCAACGGCCAGGTGACCGCGGGTACTCAAGTCGGGGACGACGTTGCCCGCCTTGTCCAGGTACATGTCGGCGGTGGCGGCCAGTGGGGCTTTTTCCCGGAAGTCGAGGAACGTCTTGCGCCCATCGGCCAGCTGGATGGTCATGAAACCGCCGCCACCCAGGTTACCCGCCGCGGGATACACCACCGCCAGCGCATAACCCACCGCCACAGCGGCGTCGACCGCGTTGCCACCGTTCTTCAGTACATCCACACCCACATGGCTGGCCAGGTGCTGGGCGGTGACCACCATGCCGTTTTCGGCGGCAACCGGAGCGACAGAGGCCGCATGGGCCATCAGGCAGCTGAGCGCCAATGAGGTCGCAATCAGCGATTTGGCAAAAGGTTCGTACTTCATGAGTCGGTCTCTTTTTGTTATTAAACAGGGGGAAACGCTTCAAAAGCCGTAGGCAAGTATGGTCGCGATTGCGTATTGCGCCTCCCCGGCAAGGCAGTATCCTTAACGCCTGTTCAACAATTCGGCGATGCGTGCAGCATGACCTACACCTGTATCACCCTGGCATCACCGGTCGGCGAGTTGAAGCTGGTGGCGAAAGGTTCACGCCTGGCGGCCATCCTCTGGGAAAACGACAAACCGGGCCGAGTGCGCCTGGGGCCGATGAGCGAAGCACCGGACAACGAGGTCCTGCAACGCACCGCGCAACAGCTGGGCGAATACTTCGCTGGCACCCGCCAGACTTTCGAACTCGAGCTTGATTTTGCCGGGACGGAATTTCAGAAGAAGGTCTGGATGGCCTTGCTGACCATTCCCTTCGGCGAAACCCGCAGCTACAGCCAGATCGCCGCGCAGATCGGCAACCCGAGCGCGGTGCGGGCGGTGGGTGCGGCGAATGGCAGGAACCCGATTTCGATCGTCGCGCCCTGTCATCGTGTGATTGGCGCGTCGGGGCAATTGACCGGTTTTGCCGGGGGACTTGAAGCGAAGCAGACGTTGCTCAGCCTGGAAAGCCAAACACCACGCCTGCCCGGCTTTTGATTTGCAGGGGTAACCTCACGCAAGCTGCGCCTGGTATTCCTTCTCGTACTGCCCCGCCAGCGACTCTTTCTGCTTCTCGTCAAGCAACTTGCCGGCCATCTGGAAGAACTTCTGCTCTTCTTCCTCAAGATGGTGATGGACCTTCTCCGACAGCTTCTTCGCGGTCGCCAGCCAGGACGGACTGGACATCTCGGTGCCGTCCAGTTCTTCCATCATTTCATCCATCTCGTGGTGCTCGGCGATCGCGTGGCGGCTGAGATCAACGCCGTTGTCGAACTCCATCAACGGGATGTAGAAATGCCGCTCTTCAGCGGTTTCGTGTGCCTGCAGTTCTGACTTGAGCTGCTTGTACGCCTCGACACGCTCAGGGGTGTCGCCGCTGGTGCGGATCAGGGCTTTGGCGTAGGTACGCTGGCGCTCGTGGCTTTCGCGCAAGGCTTCGAAAATATTCACGGAATGTCCTCATCGGTCGCACTCTGGAATGGCGCGTCACAACAAATGACATCTGCGCGCTGGCGAGGGTTCCACTCGTTGCGGGTGATGGAACAATGGCGGTGACCACGATAGGCTGCCGACTCACTGCCATAAGGATATAGCCATGAACCTTCGAATAGAGTTTTCGCCCACCCCCACGGAAGAAGAGCGCCAGGCCATCCTGCTGCCGCTGCGCGCCTACAACGCCTCGAAGGCCGACGGCGCGGTACCCGAGCACATCGCCCTGCTGGTGCGCGACGAAAACGATGCGATCCTCGGCGGCCTTTATGCCCGGTTGTTTTACCAGTGGATGTTCATCGACCTGCTGTCGGTACCGGAACAGGCCCGGGGACAGGGTATGGGCACGAAACTGATGCGGATGGCCGAAGAACTGGCGCGGGAGAGAAAGTGCATCGGGCTGTGGCTCGACACCTTTGAATTCCAGGCGCCGGAGTTCTACAAAAAATGCGGCTATAGCGAGATCGGGCACATTGCCGATTACCCGCCGGGGTACAAGCATTTCTTCTTCCAGAAACGCCTGAGCTACTGATCCCCCCCATCCTCCTGATTTACACCGAACCAGTGTGGGAGCGGGCTTGCTCGCGAAGACGGTGGCACAGTCAACATCAATGTTGAATGCAATACCGCTTTCGCGAGCAAGCCCGCTCCCACATTGGGTACTGCATCGACCTTAAAGACAGGTAGCCAGCGCCGCCAACCGCCGTTTGGCGACAAAGTCATCCTGCTGCGCGTAGTAACTCAACACGGTGCCCGAGGCATCGGTGGTCACGTCGACAAAAGACTCCGCCGAGCGGGTGTACACGGTGGTGCTGCCCTTCTCACCCGGCTCCAGGTACGCGGCGGCATCGACACCGAACACCGCTTCGTCCTGCCAGGAGAACTGCACGCACTGGGCGACGTCCTTGGCCGGTTTGTCCGAGTTCAGGGTCTTGTACGGGGCCTTGGTCCGAGCATCGTTCATCGCCGAGCTCGCGCATCCCGCCAGCAAGGTAACGGCCAGCGCCACCATCAGAATTCGCATTGCATTCACTCATGAGGAAAAAGCGGACTGTATCACCGTGGCAGCGCCTGACGTTCTGCTTTACTTCATTTATAACGCGACACCGGGCGACGATTCGCGCACCCTGTCGCGCCAATAGCGCTGTATTGCACCTTTCCCTGGACACCCCATGACACCCAACGCCGAATTCTACAAACCGACCACTGAATATGCCGACAAGCTGATCAGCCAGATCGGTCAGACACCTTCCTGGATCGCCAAGCGAATCGGCGTCACCGACAAGCGGATTCGATACATTCTCGACGGTGAAAGAACCGTCAAGGGCGACACCACGCCGATCCAGATGACCTATACCGAGCAGTTTGCCCTCGAGTGTCTGGCGGCAGCGGCCAAGGCCAGCAAAAAACAGTCTTCGTAATCCGTTCCTAAGGAGCGACCATGGCGGCATCCGAGCAACAACACGAACAGGCCCTGAAGAAGTTTCTCGACGAGCGCCCCGAACTGCGGGTCGAGCTCGACAACCTCAACCCGCTGCTGGCCCAGGCCAAGGGCGAAACCCTCGCGCAGTTTCGCGATGAGCGTTTGCATGAGGCCTTTGAAGCCGAAGCCGAGCGCCAGGGTTTGTTTGCCTGGGAGCTGACGCTGCAACTGACCGCTGCGTCAGATGAGGAATACGAGGTCCAGCGCCTGGAAGTACACCGGGAAGTTGCGGAAATGGCCGGCATGGACTGGTTGGAGTATTGCGATCTATATGGGATAACACCCTGACCACCGCTCAAGGATGTCACCCATGCTGCCTTCCGCCTCAAGGACCCACGCCAGCCCCGGACACTTGCACACGCAGAAATGGCGCGGGCGCATCGGCCTGAGTCTGGTAGCCATGCTCTCGGTGCTGGCCGGCATGACCGATGCAATCGGTTTCATGGCCAGCGGCGATTTCGTCTCGTTCATGAGCGGCAACACCACGCGGATGGCCGTCGCCATCGGTGACGGCGACCTGGGATTGACCCTGCGCCTGGTGATCCTCGTCGCCACCTTCATTATCGGCAACGCGCTGGGCGTTATCGTCGGCCGCCTGACCGGGCGTCGGCCACTGCCCTTGCTGTTGTGCATCGCCGCCTTGCTGTGCACCGCCGCGGCCTGGCCCTACGACTCGCAACTGCCCGCCCTGCTGGCGGCGATCATCGCCATGGGCATGCTCAATGCCGCCGTGGAAGAGGTCAACGGCCTGCCGGTCGGCCTGACCTACGTCACCGGCGCCCTGTCGCGCTTCGGCCGTGGCCTGGGGCGCTGGCTGCTTGGTGAGCGCCGTAACGGCTGGCGCGTGCAACTGATCCCCTGGACCGGCATGTTCGCTGGCGCGGTACTCGGTGCAGTGCTGGAACATCATTTCGGGCTCAAGGCGCTGTTTGCCAGCGGCTTGCTGGCGGCGGCGCTGGGGATTTTGTCGCTGAAGATCCCGCGGCGTTGGCAGTTGGGGTATATGCCCCGTTGATTGTTGTTGCCTGTGCGGGCCCCTTCGCTGGCAAGCCAGCTCCTACAGTAGATCTTTTGTGACCGACGCATTTCCTGTAGGCGCTGGCTTGCCAGCGAAGAGGCCCGCACAGGCGACATCGATTTAGCCCCTGCGCCGATAAAGCTTTATCATGGCCGCAGTTTCGCTGATCGAGTCCGCCATGAAGTTCGCCATCGCCGTATTTTCCGCCGCCCATGCGCCCTCCTCGCGCCGCGCCTTGCTGTTCGCCCAGGCCGCGCTGGCCGGTGGGCATGAGATTGTCCGGCTGTTTTTCTACCAGGATGGCGTTTACAACGCGTCCGCCAGTGTGGTCACGCCCCAGGACGAGCTGGATCTGCCCAAGCAATGGCGCACCTTCGTCAGCGAACACCAACTCGATGGCGTGGTGTGCATCGCCGCCGCCTTGCGCCGTGGGGTGTTGAACGAGGAAGAAGCCAGGCGCTATCAGCGCGAGGCTGTCGCCGTCGGCGCGCCGTGGGCGTTGTCCGGCCTCGGTCAGTTGCACGATGCGGTGCAGGACGCCGACCGCCTGATCTGCTTCGGAGGTGTGTGAGATGTCCAAATCCTTGCTGATCATCAGCCGTCAATCGCCCTGGTCCGGTCCCGGCGCGCGGGAAGCGCTGGACATCGTGCTGGCGGGCGGCGCTTTCGATCTGCCGATCGGCCTGCTGTTTCTCGACGACGGCGTGTTTCAGCTCGCCGCGAAACAGGACGCCAAGACCCTGCAACAGAAAGACCTGAGCGCCAACCTGCAGGCCCTGCCGATGTTCGGCGTCGAAGAACTGTTCGTCTGTGCCGACAGCGCTGCCGAGCGTGGCCTGGAACCTGGCGCCCTGGCGCTTGCGCAAGCCCGCGTGTTGGCCGCCGACGAAATCACTGCGCTCATTGACCGTTACGACCAGGTGATCACCCTCTGATGTCGACTTTGCATGTATTGTCTCATTCCCCGTTCGGCGACGACCGCCTGAACAGCTGCCTGCGGTTGATCGGTGCCAGCGACGCGCTGCTGCTGTCCGGCGACGCGGCCTATGCCCTGCAGCCGGGCACCGCACCTTTCATGGCGCTCCATGCTCGCGGCTTGACCCTCTATGTCCTGGCCGAAGATGCCCAGGCCCGGGCCATCGATGTTCCGGATTGGGCAACGGCTGTCGATTACCCGGTCTTCGTCGAACTGTCGATCCACCACGACAAGGTCAACAGCTGGTTATGAATGTATTGACCGTCGGCGCGCGCGCCATCGAGTTGGACAAAGACGGTTTCCTGGTCGAGCTCAGCGACTGGTCGGCGGACGTCGCCAGTGCCTTGGCCGCTGCCGAAGACATCGAGTTGAGCCCCGAGCACTGGGAAATCCTCGAACTGCTGCGCAGCTTCTACGCCGAATTCCAGCTGTCGCCGGCCACCCGGCCGCTGATCAAGTACACCGCATTGAAACTCGGCCCGGACAAAGGCAACAGCCTGCACCTGAACCGACTCTTCAAAGGCACCCCTGCCAAACTCGCCGCGAAACTGGCGGGCCTGCCCAAACCGACGAATTGCCTATGATCCGGCGCGTTGCGGTAGTTAGATCTATGTGATATCAAAATCATAGATCTATCTGACGGGGAGTGGAAGGAAGCAGCAGTAGCCTTCAACCAATCCATGCAGACAGGGACACTGAGTGAATGGTCGATGACAGGGTGATTGATGGAGATTGTGTGGGGCACTAAGGATTTCGTAATCGCTGGACAACCTTACCAAGGGTTTCCAATTCTGCTGTGGGACTCGATGGAGAGCTGCAGCCAGGCCAATCAGTTCTTCCGCTACTACCTCCTTCGCGGGGACATCGGCTCAAAGCAATCCTGGCCTAGCACTGGACGGGCGCTTTACGACTTTTTCAGCTTCCTGCAAGCCCATGATCTTGATTGGCGGGACGTAGATCGCGGAGAGGCCAAGAGCCTTGTGGCTGCCTACCGAGACTACTGCTTGGTGACGTGCGGACTGGCTCGCAACACTACTCGCCAGCGTCTGACGTACATCTGTAAGTTCTACAAATTCGCCTTAAATAAGGGCTGGGTGAAGCGCTTACCGTTCGGTGCCGAAGAGCGCACCGTGAAGCGCAAAACAGGCTTCCTTGAGCATGTGGACGCCAGCGGAGGCAAAGCGCTAGTGAACGACGTGATGCCGCGTCGTCACAAGCCCCTACCTAAGTTCCTGAGCATGGCCCAGGCCAAGTCATTTCTGGCAGCAGCGGAGAATCCACATCATCGGATCATGATTCAGCTGGCGCTGCGCACAGGCCTGCGTCGTAACGAACTGGCGACTTTCCCAGTGGCGTACATTTTCGACCCGGACAAGGCTGGACGAACCGAACGCAATCTTTGCATCCGACTGGATCCTTTCGACGGCAGCGGGATGGAGACCAAGGGTAGTAAGGCGCGAGATATCTGGGTCAGTCGCAAGTTCATGGCCGAACTCTACCGTTACGTGTCCAAGGTGCGCGGCGAGCGGACGTCTCTGGGTAAGGATCAGAAGGCACTCCTCATCAACCATCTCGGAGAGACTTATGGCAGCGCCGGCAAGAGCCTGAACCGGATTATCAGCGAGACCGGAAAGGCTACAGGAATCGAAGTCCATACCCACATGCTGCGTCACACCTACGCAACTCACACTCTGGTCAACCTTCAGCGCAACCCACAGAACGGGCTTGATCCCCTGGTGTTTCTGCAGCGTCAACTTGGCCACAGTTCAGTTCAGACCACTATGGTGTACCTTCACCTGATCAATGAAATGGCCGATGAGGCCGTGCTTGCCTATGACGACGAGTTGAATGAGATGGCAGGAGCAGCCTGATGGGGAAGCGCAAGGTATTTACCAAGACTGACCTCAGCGTTCCACAGGTCGAGCACGACCTAGACACGGCAGGCAACGTGGTCATCTTGCCTGAGGCCGTCCCTCCAAAGAGCACTGTGGTCAATTTCGGGCGCAACTCGACTTGCCACCGAAACTATGATCTCGCACGATGGTATGGAGCTGGGATTGATGCCATTACTTACGCCTGTCAGCGTCAAATTGAGCGCTTTCTAGCGGGGCAAGATGGCAACATTTCGGTTACTACCGTGGTGGGCTTTTGTAACTCTGGGCTACGGTATTTTCTCGACTACTGCATGCTCCAGGCGACGGCTTTTGAGCGTGACTTAACACTGAAGGATGTGAACCGAGAGCTGATTGATGGTTATCTCAACCACCTATCTCGACTGGGTACAGCGACGATCAACCAGAGAAACTGCTACGCAAAAACCAAGTCGGTGCTTGTTGCCCTTGGGCAACGCGGACTGTTCCCTTTGGTAACCTCTGGCGATACTTCCACCTTCCCTCGTAATCCATTTCCAAACATCAACCGCAAGATTAAAGGCGAGACAGCGTTATCAAAGCGCGAGCGGCAAGAATTTGCAGCGGCGTTGCGGCAAGCCATCAAGCCGATATGGATCGATGGTACGCATATGCCCAACTACTTATTGGTGTATGCCCTGTTGATCATAGCTCTCCACACCGGACGTAATACCATTCCCTTGCTGGAAATGGGCCGCGGTTGCTTGCGCCCCCATCCAAAAGACGACACGGTTTTTCTGGTGTTGTGGAAGCGGCGTGGCTACAACACCAGCAAAGTGGCTTTACGGGCTGAGTCGAAAGCCGAGCGTATTCTGGAGTCCATTCCCAGCGTCAGAATTAACGTGGAACGTCTGATCCGTCGGGTGATGGTCTTAACTGAACCTTTGGCTTCCGAAGCCCCGGACGACATCAAAGACCGTATCTGGCTGTACCGCCGCCGCGCCACAAGCTCAGAAGGCCAAGTCTCAGCGCTCCAAGTTCGACAATTGGATGTAGGGATAAGTCGTCTTGTCACTGAATACAGCCTGAAGGATAGCGATGGAAAACCACTACGTATCAACATTTCCCGTTTGCGTAAAACCTTTGCAAACCGCATCTTTGATCTAACAGATGGAGATCTTGCAACCACCGCTGCCGCTCTGGGTAACACTCCACGGGTAGCTGACCAAAACTACTTAGCGCCCAGCGAGGATGCCCGTCGAAATTGGCGGTTCATGGGAGAAACGCTGGTGCAGGAACTGCTAACAGAGACCATCGGCGCATCATATAAGGACACTCCTTTGGGTCGTTGTAGCGACCCAGTAAATGGTCAGTTCGCCCCAAAACGCGAGGGCGTAATCTGCATGAACTTCGTGAACTGCCTGCGCTGTAAGCACTACGCAATAACCGCCGAGGACCTTCACAAGCTCTTCAGCTTCTATTTCCGAGTGCTGGCTGAACGCAACCGTATGGATAAGCGCCGCTGGGCAAGGGAGTACGCACATATCCCTCGCCTCATCGACCATTACATCATTGCAGAGGGGCTGCGCCGTGGCGCCTTCAAGGCTGCGGCTGTTGACGCTGCTCGTGAGCGCGCTCGTACTGAACCACACCCGTTCTGGTCAGTTGATCTTATCGCCAGCCTGGAGGTCTTATCATGAGTGAGAGCATTTCTGAAGAACTGCCCTGGACGCTCATCACCACTCAGCCTGACGATGTACGTGAGCTTTCCGACTTAGAGCGCAACAAGTTGATCATCGCCGCAATCCAGGTCGATCGACAATGGGTGATCCTGAGCTGCTATGGCGATGACATTTGGCAACTCGACAGCTTGCCTAGTAACGTTCCGCTAAATAAGAGACAGGTGAATTTCGGAACTATGCCGCCGCCATTTCGAGCGGTGATGAAGGCGATTTTATATCGCTATATAAGACGAGGTCGTAGCGGTGCGGAACGACCCAGGGGAGCGACGATTCGTCAGCTCTTTAGAGTTGCGTTACCATTCTTGCGACACTTAGAGAAGCTTAAAATTGAGCGTTTAGGTGCAGTAACGCCTATGATCGCCGCAACCTATGTGGCGACCTGCAAGGCTCATAGACACGCCAGATCTGGTAAGCCGCTCACGATAGGAACGTTGCGTGCGCGTTACCTTGCGGTAGAGGCGATATATGAACTAAGCCAGTACACCGGCGAACAGATGCAGCATCCATGGCCCGACACATCTGCACAGGCAATGGCGGGAACTATGGGTATGGTCACTGGGGGCAAAACGCCTCTGATCCCCGATGACACGTTCTGCACCTTGTTCGAGCATGCCCATCGACAGGTGGAACGCGGCAATCTATTGCTCGACCTCCGTGATGATTTGGACGCAATCGAATCGGGGCGTAAACGCCTAACTGCCAGCGGTATAGATTGGAAAAAAAATCGTTTTTTGGATAACGTGGGCTGGGAGGGAGGCCTGAAAACATTCAGCAAGTCGCTGATAACCCTTCGCACGGCCTGCTACATAGTGTTAGCAAGTACCTCAGGCTGTCGTAATCACGAGTTAGCCAACCTACAGTCGGGAACACACCACCGCAGTGAGGACGACAATGGCACCATTTATCACTGGATGCGTTCTGAGTCTGAAAAGACCGATGAAGGAATCCACGACTGGATGATCCCGGAGGCCGCAGTGCGTGCTCTGCGCATCATTGAGCGCTGGTCTGCCCCCTACCAAGCGATGATCGCCGGCGAAATCATCCAGCGACGACGCATCAACCCGCACGACCCAAAAATCGCAGAGGCTTACCAACATCGCCACGCCCTCTTTCTGGGCGTGAATCCACGTGAGAATAACAAAGTCCGCACGCTTTCCCTCGATTCTTGGCACACCAAACTCAATGAATTTAGAAAGGATTGTGGGTTGACCTGGAAACTCGGCAGCCATCAATTTCGACGCAAATTCGCAAACTACGCGGCGCACAGTCGCTTTGGCGACCTGCGCTACCTCAAGGAACATTATGCTCACTGGTCGCTGGACATGACCCTGGGTTACGCCATGGATGACGGCTGGGGTCAACATCTGGATCTTGACCTGTACATGGAAATCCAAGGGGAGCTGGAAGATATCAAGCTCGGCGTCGTCGACAACTGGATGGGAGATGAATCTTTAGCCGGAGGCTACGGGCGCGCAATCAAGGGATGGCAGCGAGAGCCAGAAAATCTGCTGATCTACAAGGATCACTCCTCTATGCTGAAGTCCATCTCTGAGAGCACAGCTATCCGCAGCAATGGACATGCTTGGTGTACGGCAGACAATGACGGCTGCGTCGGTAATACCCTTGAGCGCTCTCGCTGCACTGGCTGTGACCACTCAGTGATCGGACGTGCCCATGCACCCTTCTATCAGCGACTCTACGATGAGCTTAAAGAGCTGCTTCACTGCAAAGACATTGGTGAGGGAGGTCGCCAACGCGTTGAGCGCGACCTCAACCGCTGCCGAGACGTATTGCTACAACTGGGCATGCCTCCGGAGACTCTGACTGCATGAATACTAAGGAGAAATCAGCCAACTACAAGCCTGCCGTGGATCGAGAAAAGGATCTCAAGCTGGCCATCTACCGTATCGAGAGCGGACGCGCTCGTACTAAAGCAACCAAATTGAGCATCGCTGCCGTTGCTCGCGAGGCCTGCGTGTCGCCGGCGTTGATCCACAATCACTACCCGGTAATTGCAGAGGCCATACGGGAGAAGCAGGGTCGATCCAGCCGCGCCATGCGAGATGTCAAACATCAAGATTTGATCGCTGAACGCCAAAAGTCTGCAGGCTACCGTCAGGAGATTGAGGAGCTTCGTAGAAAGCTCGCTAGCATTGCATCCATCAATGAGGTGCTGCTGGATGAGAACCAGGGTCTCAAGGCTAAACTGAAAGAACGAAACGTTGTTGAACTGACTTCCTCAAAGTCGCCTAGATAGGTCTCTTATCTTCGACGACCGCCATTCATCTGCAGCCCCCAAAAAAACCAAAAATGTTAAATCAGGTAAGTGCTTGATTCATTGAAAACAAATCGTTTCTAACAGTTAAAAAAGGCACCAAATGATCGATTTGGTTCAAAGAAGCCTCATGGATAGGTCGGGTTTGCATGGTGTGCAAAGCTCTTGTACCAGAGCCTGTGCATCGAGCGTGAGTTATAAGTAGGAAGCCCCGATGAACGACGGTGACGCACTGAAAAAGCGCAAGCGGTCGCTTGTAGCAAAGATTTCAGCACCACTCCAAATGCATAGGAGCTTGGCATGCCGACCAACGAAATGCTCAGAAGTGAATGGATCTCAGCAGGCTATAAATCAGACATGGGAAGCGCGATAGCCTGCCGTCCACCAGCTAATCGCTCGACGATTCGCCTGTACAACCTCACCAGCGTCAAACACGCTATCAGCAACATAGAAAATCGGCGCATCAAAGTCTCTCGCTTTGCTGATCTGAATGACCCCTTCGAGCTGCTTGCTGCGAACTTCAAAGAACACAAGACGCGCCAGGTCGTGAGAAACTGGAAAGATAAAAGCCATTCGCTAATGGGCTTACTGTGTTTCGCTGGAGACTGGTCAGAGCCGGTGATGTGGAGTCACTACGCCGAAAAGCACACAGGAATCTGTTTGGGCTTTGACGTCAACCGCAGCACGGTTCAGCAGGTCAGCTACCAAGACGATCGAGTCCTTGATGCACTTCACCCAACATCAACCCCAGACAATCTGAGCGAAGAACTGCAACAACAGTTGCTGTGCACCAAGTCCGGAGGATGGCGGTATGAGGAAGAGTTCCGTCGATTCGTGAGCTTGAATGATGCCCCCTTGGAAGGTCCGTTTCATTTCTGGCCAATCAGTGACGATATCCAACTGGCGGAGGTGATCCTCGGACCACTATGCGAGGAGCCCCTCGAATCCGTAAGGCAGAAAGTTAAACTGCACTTTCCCAACGCAGTTGTATTTAAAGCCAGGCTGGCATTCCAATCGTTCAAAGTCGTGCCAGACGCGCGCACGGTTTTCTAAGAACCGGAGACTTGGCCGCCAATGCCGTTCAGAACACCATCAAATTCGCCCCGAAGTCCATGGTAAGGAAATCAACATGGAAGATTTACGGTTTGCCGATGATCGGCCAATCGCCAAGCACCAACAGGATCTCCTCGGCCGATCTGGGTTTGCCAAGAGCCTATCTGAAACCATTACTAGCTGGAAAGACCAGGAAAGTCTGGTAATTGCGCTAATGGGGGCTTGGGGCAGTGGCAAAAGTTCGATCAAGAATCTGGTCATTGAGGACTTCAAAAATGTTCCCGGACATGAAGTCATCGAATTCAATCCCTGGGAGTGGGCCGGCCAAGAGAAACTCAGCGCGACTTTTTTCGACGAGGTCTCGCTAACCATTCAGCGAAAGGACAAGAGCAAAGCAGGCAAGCAACTGGCCAAAGCTCTGCGACGATATGGACGGCGGATCAACACCGGCGCGGCAGTGGTCGATGGCATGACCAAATATTTACCTGTCCTTCTCGGGTCAGCACTGGTCACAAGCTATGTCAGCAGTTGGGTCGCAAACCCAATGGCGGAGACAGTACTGCATTACATCAGCGGCCTCTCGGCGTTAGCGGCAGTCCCGGCATTGCTCAAGAAAGTTTCCAAGTTTCTGCAGGAGCTGGCCGACAGCACGGACAAGACGGCCAAGGATGAGGAGCTTACCCTGAGTGAAATTCGCGGTGAAATATCCACTTTGCTAGCCAAGCGAGCTCATCCGTTACTGATCGTGATGGATGACATTGATCGCTTGGCATCGGATCAAATGAAGGCCCTGTTCCAGCTGGTCAAGGGCAACATGCAATTTCCCAACGTAGTGTTTCTCTTGTTATTTCAACGCGATGTCGTTGAGGAAGGGCTCCAGCGAGCCGGATTCAACGGAGCCGAGTACCTTAAAAAAATCATCCAGGTGCCATTCAGCGTCCCGGCTTTTCCCGCCCCGAGCCTGGAAACTGTGCTTTTTCAACGCTTGGATTCGGTCCTTGCCGCTGAACCGCAATTGGGCGCAAGTTTCGACTCAAACTACTGGGCAGGTGTATACCGACACGGAATGAAACCGTTTTTCCATAACTTACGGGATGTTTACCGCTACACATCCACGCTCGCGTTCCACTGCAGATTGTTACGCGGTGGAGACGTGGCGGAGATCAATTCCGTGGATCTGTTTGCCTTGGAGTGCTTGCGGGTCTTCGCACCGTCTAGCTACGGAGCAATAGCGCAAAGTAAAGAGTTGCTAACCGGTAACCTGTCGGCCATGTCCCAAAAACCAAGCGAAAAGGAACGTATCGCAGGGCTGATTCAGCGGATCGTGGAGAAGTCGCCGCTTGAAAGTCGAGCAGGCGTTGAGCAGACGCTCCAACTTCTGTTTCCGAATCTAGACTGGGTATTCAAGAACACCACATACAGCGGATCCACGCAGATGCGGTGGATACGCGAATCCAGGGTGTGCTGCGGCGACTTCTTTGACCGTTACTTTGAGTTAGGGCTGCCAACCGAGGAAGTGTCCAACTCGTTGTTACACTTCTTATTCCAACGGTTGACCGATGCGCAGCAATTTTGCGACGCGTTGCTTGATTGTGACGATGCACGACAGAAGTCAATTTTGGACCGACTGGAGTCCCGGATTGAGGAGTTTCCGCTCGACCAATCTGAAGCCGTTATCGAAACGCTTCTGAAGGCTGGCGAAACCGTGAGAGGAGGCGAGTCATCCATGACGTTCCTGTCTGCACAAGTCCAGACGTTCCGCTTGCTATTGTTCTTCCTACGGCGTCACAGCGAACCCACTGTTCGCAGTGAACATCTGTTACACGCCTTCGAACAAATCAAAGGTTTTGCCGTTCTCGAACATCTCCTGATGTCGGAGTCCTCTGCCCGGGGAAAGTCGGATATCACCGATCTAGATGATGCGGGCTTCGAAGCGCTAAAACAGGCATTTGCTAAGGCGCTATTGACGCACGCAGACCAGGCCCCCAATGACTTCATCACGCACTGGAACTTTGTTTCCTATGTGTATCGGTTAAATCAGTTTGCAGACGGAGCGGGGAAAAAGTGGGTCAACCATCATGTCACGACATTGGAGCGATTTCTGCTGCTGGCTCGCTCAGTCGTAGAAAAGAGTATGTCATCCAGCGGCGGGGTTTCGTCCATCACTTATTTTGTGCGTAGCTCGATGCTTGACGACTTGTTGGGAATCGAAGCATGCAAAGTATGGCTTGCTCAAGTCAACCGAACCACGCTGAGCGGACCTGAAAAACAAGCCATTGAGCTCATCGATGACACAATGGGAAGCTACGAGCGGGGCGAGAAGTCGAACCATTATTGAGTCCGAGCCAAAGGTGGTGCCATGCTTACTAATGTAATGGGCGTAGAGATTTATCACTCGTACCGAAATCGACTGGAACGTTTACTTGGTATCCCCAGCAGCGCGTCGGATCAGGACATTCATGAGTTGATCGAGGCCGGCTTCCCGTCTGCCAAGCTAAAGGAACTCTGCGACCTCGGAACGATAACTCCGTCAACGCGCGATCAAATCACCAAGCCTCAAACTTTGACGGTCAAAGTGGCCCACAGCGAGCGGCTCAATTTGCGAGAGAGTGATCAGTTGTTCAGATATGTACACATCACCGCCATGGCCCAGGTGCTTTTTGGAGACGAAATCAAAGCCAGGCGATGGCTATCGAAGTCCAACGACAGGCTTGCAGGTAGTAAACCGTTAGACATGCTCTCCACCTTCCCTGGTATGAGACAGGTTGAGATGATATTGGTCAAAGTGGCTGAGACGTCCGCGTTTTGACGCGAGGAGAAACATGAAAATGCGCATAGCCCTACGCTCACCAGTCGCTGCTGTTGCTCTTTCTTGATTGAGCAACTGCAGCTTCGTCGGGGGCGCTGCGTCGACCGGATGCGCGTTGTCGTTTTTTGCCTTCCATGCGCAAGACTTGTATTGGACTGGGCAGGACCTCTTCCACCAATGAACTCAGACGCTCCATTTCGCCGATGGCCCGCAAAACAGCGATCAGGTTGATCAAGGTGCCTTTGCCCTGGCTAAGTAACAGATGCAACGTCTGACGGCTGATCGCGGCATTTTGGGCCACCGTTTCCAGGCTGATGTTGTTCCTCAAGCGTAGGGTTTGAATACGTGCCCCTACAGTAGCGGCGAGGACTTGATCTGTTTGAGCTCGAAGCCGCATAGCGTCCACCTTACTAGACACAAACCTTTATTTATGCACTTTACGTCATGAATTCTAGACACTATACGATAAACCCGAAACTTTGCCTTCGACGGTCATTCAAAAATAAAATGAAGTCATAGATTTTATGAGTAGGCCAGCATGGCCGCCCCTTCAGAGGGTTTGCTATATCTCGTCGGGTCTATGAACCTTCCCATCATGCAACACTCCAGGTAGCATTCAAGGTTGCCTGAAAGCTTTTCCAGCACCGCCCGCAAGTCGTCCTATCGGCTCGTGCTCTGCTCCGAATTGCAATGCAGCATCAAGAAATCTGTGTGCTACTTTCTTTGATCTGCATGCGTTCATATGCTGAACCTCGACCACGAACTGAGCTTTCAAGAACCACTTGCACGTTTTGACTTTTCGCCTTCCTTTCATAACTGATCTCTTAAGTATCGGGCCTGCCCAACAGGTCACTTGCGGGCATCGTCGACCTCCTTGCGTACAGGCGATTCGCGCCGGTCCAGATACGGTTCCCAATCGAGCAGCTCCACCTCCGACAGGCTGAGCGGCCGCGGCGCAAAGAACATGACCGCACGCAGACCATCGCTGAAGTAATGGGCGCCGCTGAAGGTCGTTCGCGATTGTGCCTGGGACACGGGACCGACGCCAGTAACGAACCCGAGCTTGTCCAGGCCGGCCGAATACATCATGTCCTGGATCAGCAAATTCCTCGCCTCATCGACATCCTCATGCAAGACGAGGTCTTGCGCCTCGCGCGGTGCAAAGCGTCCGCCGATCGGTCTTGCGACCTGCGCGAGATACACGGAGCGACCTTCGAAGCGCATTGAGGTGAGCCACACACGCACCCAAGTCGCCGGCGCTCCGGCTTGCGATTGCTTGCGAACCACGCCATCGGGCATGCGGCCGAACACACGTTCGGCCGCATCCGCGGGAAGCGCGGCACGCCGGTAGCCGCGACGTACAAATGCGGCGGCGACATCGGCGAACTCGCCGACGAGAATCGCATTGATTGGATCGCCGGGCGCACTGCCGTTCGCGTCAGCGGCGCAACAGGGAAGGCGCTCCAACGCGGAACGCAACGCGGCCAGATCGTCATAGTCCTTGATCTCGGAACCCTGATGTTGGAACAAGCCTTCGGCAAACCATTTTTCCCCGGCATCGTCCGGCACCTGCAAGAAGAGGGAGAACGGGATCAGCGTCCTTCTCTGCAGCAGATCGATATTCAGCAACCGCGTAACGCGCTCCGGGTTGATGAACAGCACGCCCGCTTTCGTTTCGCCTGGCAGGACGGGATTCTTGAACCCCAGTTGGTCCAAGTGTTCATTGATGCGCGCGTTCGCTGCCGGGGCGAATATCCCGTGCATGGACCAGGCGACTTCGAGTGGCGAAAAATAGTCGGGATCGGTTCCCGGCCGCAGCAACATGAGCGGATCGGCAGTGCGGTTCTGGACTTCGACCCACACGGGCTGCACGCGGGTCTTGTCCAGCTCCACACCCAGCATGCGCCGCCGGTCGTCGGCACTGAGCACGGCGGCGCTGACGCGCACCTCGTGCTTGGTGGCCGTCTGCGCACGTTCACGCAATCCGACGGTACTGAAATCGGCAGGCGCCTGCCAGGTCGAACAAGCAACGGCGAGCGCAAGCATCGCTGCACAACCCAGGGTGTATAAGCCGCGCATTGCACATCGCAGATTATTCCCCGACGCCAAGCGGCTCATGGCTTGACCCGCCCTGGTGATTGTCCGCCATTTTCGTAGATGCCCTGTGATAGAAAGAATTCTATTTCCGCCAGGGAGGTGTGCGTGTGATCGAATACTAGGACACAGCGCAGCCCATCCGTGTAGTAAGGATCGGTTGTCAGGTTCTCGCGCGGCGCGCTCTGAGGCGCGGCCCCCACACCCTTCACAAAACCGAACTTTGCCAGAGTCACCGAATACGCCATGTCCTGGGTCAGCGCACTGCGCGCTTCGTCGACGTCAGGGTCGATCTTGTGTGTCGTCAGTGTCGCGGTATGCAGGGTCATCCGGCTGCCGATATCACGGCTGATCTGTCCGACCCACACCTGCTTGCCGTGATATTGCATCGGACTCAGCCACAGCCTCAGGTGATTGCGCTGGTGGACGTTGTCACGCGCCTTTTGCAAGGCAAGGTCCTGCGCTCGCCCGAACAGATAGAGATCGCTCACTGGTGCATAGGGATAACGCTCGCCGGAAAGCGCCGAATTGACCACTTTCATGATCGACCCCGACCACTTCTCCTCGGTCCCACGCCAGCCGCGACGTGCGAATGCAGGGAAGGCATCATCGAGCCCGCCGACGACCACCAGGTTCAGCGGATCGCCGTTGCTGGAACCCTCCTCGTTGGTGACGCAGCACGGCAGCGCCTCCAGCGCCGCCTGGAAACTGGCGTCATCCGTGTAGTTCACAATGTCTTCGGGCGGGATGCCCTGCCTGAACACTTCGCTGATGTGGTAATCGGCGCGCAGCCCCGGCACGAGGGCCAGGACAGAGAAATGCCTCGACCGCCCGTCTGCCACCAGATCGAGGTTAACGAACTTGAACCCCTCGTCGAGATTGGTCAGCACGAAGCCCGAGGTTGTCGCACCAGGTGCGATGGGGTTGCGGAAGGCCAGCCGACGAAAGTGCCGGTCGAGCGCCGGTCGCTCGTCCTGCGGGGTCCCTGGGAAAAATGCTTCGGCGGCCTCGGATGCGGGGAAGAAATTTGGATCGAGGCCCGGCGAAAGCAGATAGTAGGCGCGGTCTTCCTGATTTTCGACTTCGACCCAGACTGGCTGTATCGATCTATTCGCCAGGGGCACGCCGTAGACCGCCTCGCTTTCGGCGGCCGACAGTACCGCGGTCGACACGCGCAAGCCGCCATCGCTGCGCGTCACGGCGCGGCTTTTGTAGTCAAGGCTCGCCGTTGGCGGAGGCTGGGAGGCGCAGCCGGCGAGCGCCGCTGCGATGGCCGTTGCTGAGAGCACGTGTCTCACCATGCGATGCATCGCGTAACCTCATCAACTGAACTTTACCAATCTTCGCTGCCCTGCCTGGGTAATCCGTGGCGACTGCGAACAGCAGTTTCTACGTCGCAGCCTTTCGTTATGAACCGCCCCGGAAACTGCGGAGGCTTTTTGGTACCGCTATGGCAGAATAGTCGAACTATTGATAGCAGGCCGCTCGGGCCTCTCACGCTGCTGCCGGGCACCGTTGAGCCCTCCCGGTTCCAGTGCAAGAAACCTCCCGACATGCCACCACATGACTCGGGGCCGAGATGACACACTCGACTATAGTCGCCACGGCCAGGCGCCGCTGAGGGAATGCGCCAGCCTTTAGGCACACGTCCAGGGAGGGAGTACCACGCATGCGACGCGCTGGTGATGCTCGTGTGGCAGTCCATCGCGACAGGCTGCGATCTACCGATAACTCACCGACCGCTATGGGTCGATTCTGTTGAAAAGGTCGGACGTGGTTTCCACGGCAGAAAAGTACACGCCTGAACGTAGCAGCGTGCAGAAAAAGCGTTTTCACCTATCAAAATCCGTGCAGCCTGGAAGGAGCGACTTTTTCAACAGAATCGGTCGACTGCTGCCCTTCGCGACAAGCAGCAATCGGCCGATTCTGTTGAAAAAGTCGGTTCTTCCAGACTGCCCACATACTGACCGCTGAAGATGCGTATTTTGCGCGCCGCTACGCGAAATCTGAGCCCGGAATCCTCTGCTCAAATGTAAAGATTTCAATCTCAAGCGCGTACTTTTCTACCGCGGAAATCTGGGCCGACTTTTTCAACAGAATCGGCCATAAGCAAGCGTCAAGTCGGCTAATACAGCGAGCGCGCCGAGAAAGGCCCGAGGGTGACATTTAATCAGACGCTGGCGGTGGGGACTGGCTGAACCCCTACGGGTTGCAGGGCACTGGCGATCAGCTTTGGGCTGCCAGTTAGTGATGGCCGCCAATAGCCGCAAACATCAGAGACGTTCGACGCCGGTCTTGCCAGAGGCGACCAAGCGCTCCAGCAAATGTGCGGGCTGGAACCACGTGGCTCCATAGTCACCAAGTACCTCTCGGTAATGACCGATTCGCTCCAGCACTTGAGCAAGCCCCAGCCCTTCGCCGTAATGCATCGGACCACCGCGCCAGGCCGGGAAGCCGTAGCCGTTGATCCAGACCACATCGATGTCGCTGCTGCGCTGGGCGATGCCTTCGTCGAGCAACTGGATACCCTCGTTGACCAGCATCAACAGGCAGCGGTCGTGGACTTCCTGATCGCTGATGACGCGGCGCTGTATGCCCAGTTCGCCCGCAATCTGCTCGGCCAGTGTCACCACTTGCGGGTCATCCTTGCGCTCGCGGCCTTCGTAGAGGTAATAGCCTCGACTGGTTTTCTGACCGAAACGGCCGAGGGCGTAGAGCGCATCGGCGAGCTTGCAGTAGCCGGGATCTAGGGAAATGACCTCGCGGCGCGACTCGCGAACCAGGAAGCTAACATCGATGCCCGCCAGATCGTGCATGGCAAAGACGCCCATCGCCATGCCAAGACCGGTGAGCACATTATCAACCTGCGCAGGCGTGGCGCCTTCCAGCAGCAGGCGGTGCGCTTCGCGGGAGTACGGTTCGAGCATGCGGTTGCCGATGAAACCGAAACATACCCCGGAAACCACCGGGATCTTGCCGATGCGCTTTGCGATTTGCAGCGTCGTGGCCAGGACATCGGCTGCCGTGGCGGTGCCGCGCACCACTTCAAGCAGACGCATGACGTTGGCCGGACTGAAGAAATGCAGGCCGACCACGTCCTGTGGCCGGCGGGTGACAGCGGCGATGGCGTCGAGATCCAATGTAGAGGTATTGCTGGCGAGAATCGCGCCTGCCTTGCACACCTCGTCCAGGGTACGAAACACCTGCTGCTTGATGGACAGGCTCTCGAACACCGCCTCGACCACCAGGTCTGCGTCGGCGATATCGGCGTAGTCCAGAGTGCCGTGGATCAGCGCCAGTCGCTCATTTACTTGCTCGGCTGCAAGTTTGCCGCGCTGGACACCGGTGTCGTAGTTTTGGCGGATGAGTGCGAGGCCGCGCTCAAGGGCATCGGCCCTGAGCTCCAGCAGCGTCACCGCCATGCCCGCGTTGGCGAAGTTCATGGCAATCCCGCCGCCCATGGTGCCGGCACCGATGACCGCGACCCGGTTGACCGGACGAATCGACGTGACGGCGTCCAACCCCGGCAACTTGCCGACTTCACGCTCGGCGAAGAACACATGGCGCAGGGTCTCGGACTCGGTGGAGGCCTCGGCCTCTTTGAACAACTCACCCTCGCGGGCCAGGCCCTCGGCCAGTGGCAGATTACAGGCTGCTTCAATCGCCGCCACCACCCGCTGCGGCGCACTCTGGCCTTTCCAGCGCGACTGATTCGCCGCGCGATATTCGGCGAAATAGCCCGGCAGCAAGGCTGCGCCCGGGTTTGGATGCGGCCAATTCGGGCGGCACGGGCGGCCCGGCGCCATTCTTGGAATCAGTGCTACGGCCAATGCCTTTGCCGTTTCGAGCAAACTATCCGCGGTGGGTGCCACCCAATCCAGCAACCCCAGTACCTGTGCTCGATGGGTGCCGATCAGCTCGCCGGACGCAATATATTTCAGCGCCGCAGCGGCGCCAATCAGACGCGGCAAACGCTGCGTGCCACCAGCGCCGGGCAGCAAGCCAAGCTTGATTTCCGGCAGGCCCAGGCGCGCGCCGGCTTCAGCCACCCGGTAGCCGCAAGCCATGGCGAGCTCAAGCCCACCGCCCAATGCCAGCCCACCGATGGCGGCGATAAGCGGTTTGTCCAGCTCGGTCAGACGGGTCAGCAGGCTTGGCAGGTCCGGCTTGGCAAAGGACGCCGGGCTACCAAACTCGGAAATGTCGGCGCCGGCGCTAAACACAGAACCTTCTCCGTGGAGAATAATCGCTTTGACGCTGGCGTCCGCGGCGGCGCGTTCACAGGCCTCAAGCAATTGTTCGCGCAGGGCCTGGCCGAGCGCGTTGATGGGAGCACTGGCGAGGCCGATCAAGGCCAGCGGACCTTCGCAGCGATAATTGATCAAGCTATTCATATGTGATTTCTCTGATGGATGAAGCAGACAAGTTGTCTTCATCCAGTGGGTTCTTCCTGAAACTGAACATGTTCAGAACTGTGCGGCATCCAGCGAATAGAGGCAGTCGCTGCCGGCCTTGGCCGATGCGCTCAACGAGTGGATACGCGGCAGCAACCGGGCGAAGAAGAACCGTGCCGTGGCCAGTTTGCCGGCGTAGAACTCGTCGTCCGAATGCGTGCTCATGGCGGCCTTGGCCATTCGCGCCCACATATAGGCGTAAGCGGTGTAGCCGAACACGTGCAGGTACTCGACCGATGCGGCGCCGATTTCGTTCGGGTTGCTTTGTGCGCGGTCCAGTAGCCATGCGGTCAGTTCGTCGAGGGTGTCGACGGCGGCGTTCAGCGGCTTGGTGAACTCACCAAGATCAGCACAGGCATTGGCGGTGAAGTGACGGATTTCCGAGGCGAACAGGCGATAGAGCGCCCCTGCGCTGCCGACGATCTTGCGCCCCGCCAGGTCCAGCGACTGGATGCCATTGGTGCCTTCGTAGATCTGCGTGATTCGCACGTCGCGCACCAGTTGTTCCTGGCCCCATTCGCGGATGTAGCCGTGGCCGCCGAAGATCATCTGACCGTGCAGCGTGGTTTCCAGGCCCATATCGGTGAGAAACGCCTTGGCCACCGGAGTCAGCAGCGCCACCAGGTCCTGGGCGCGATTGCGGATGACTTCATCTTCGCTGTACTTGGCGGTGTCCAGTTGCAGAGCCACGTAGCTGGAGAACGCGCGACCGCCTTCGTTCAAGGCTTTCATGGTCAGCAACATGCGCCGCACGTCCGGGTGGACAATGATCGGGTCGGCGGCCTTGTCTTTGTCTTGGGCACCGGTTGGAGCACGGCTTTGCAGACGGTCACGGGCATAGTCAACGGCGTTCTGGTACGAGCGCTCGCCCTGTGCCAGACCCTGGATGCCCACGCCCAGGCGCTCGTAGTTCATCATGGTGAACATCGCCGCCAGGCCCTTGTTCGGCGCGTCGACGATCCAGCCAGCGGCGCCATCGAAGTTCATCACGCAGGTGGCGGACGCCTTGATGCCCATCTTGTGTTCGATGGAGCCGCAGGACAACGAATTACGCTCGCCCAGGGAACCGTCGGCGTTGACCAGCACTTTCGGCACCAGGAACAGCGAGATGCCCTTCGGCCCCGCCGGTGCATCCGGCAGTCGCGCCAGTACCAGGTGGATGATGTTTTCGGTCAGGTCGTGGTCGCCACCGCTGATGAAAATCTTGCTGCCGCGGATTGTGTAGCTGCCATCAGCCTGAGGCTCGGCCTTGGTACGGATCAACCCCAGATCAGTGCCGGCGTGGGCCTCGGTCAGGCACATCGAACCGCTCCAGGTGCCGGCGTACATGTTCGGCAGATAGCGTTCCTTGAGTTCCTGGCTGGCGTGGGCCTTGAGTGCCAGGCAGGCACCCGCCGTCAGCATCGGGTACAGGCCGAACGACAGATTGGCCGAGTTGACCATTTCTTCAATCTGGGCGGAGATAGCCTTGGGCATGCCCATGCCGCCAAACTCAGGATCGCCACCGACACCGCCCCAGCCACCTTCGGCAAAAGCCCGATAGGCTGCCGGAAAACCGTCCGGCGTGGTCACTGCACCGTCGCTCCAGGTGCAGCCTTGCTCGTCGCCGCTGCGTAGCAGCGGTGCGATGATATCGGCGCTGATATTGCCGGCTTCTTCAAGGATCGCGGCAGCAGTCTCCTCGTCGATAACTTCGGCCAAACCAGGCAATTGAGCCCAGAGTTTGGACACCTTGAAGACTTCATTGAGAATGAAGCGCATGTCGCGCAGGGGGGCTTTGTAAACAGACATGATTGGCTTACTCGGACATTGTGAGGGCATGTGGAATGCCCGATTTGTTGGAATTGTCGCTATCGCTGTTCTGCCCCCCCGGCTCAGCCGGCGCAGCACGACGATTCAGCGAGGGCCCACGTAGCAGGAAGTAGGACAGGGCCGGAATCAGGATCAGTGCACCGAGCATGTTCCACAGGAACATGAACGTCAGCAGGATGCCCATGTCGGCCTGGAACTTGATCGGTGACCAGGCCCAGCTCACCACACCGACAGCGAGGGTGATGCCGACCAGGCCAACCACCCGGCCGGTGAACGACACCGCGTTGCGGTAGGCCTGGGACAGCGGCAGGCCCTGGCGCTGGAAGTGCAATTGCACACTGAGCAGGTACAAGGCGTAGTCGACGCCGATCCCCACGCCCAGGGCGATCACCGGCAAGGTCGCGACCTTCACGCCAATGCCCATGGCCACCATCAGCGCTTCGCAGAGGATCGACGTCAGTACCAGCGGCAAGAGTGCTACCAGCGTGGCCCGCCAGCTGCGAAAGGTGATCAGGCAGAACAGGGTCACCGCCAGGTACACGTACAGCAGCATGGTGTGGTTGGCTTCGCGCACCACGATATTGGTTGCCGCCTCGATACCCGCAGTACCGGCGGCCAGCAAGAACTGGCGATCCGGAGTGCTATTTTCCCTGGCGAACTTGTCGGCGATCGCCACCACGGCATCCAGGGTTTCGGCCTTGTGGTCCTTTAGGTAGGCAATGACTGGCATGAGCGAACAGTTGTTGTTGAACAGCTCCGGCGCATTGACCGAGGCCTGTTGCGCGCCGTAGTTCAACACGTCCTGGTTACGCTGGATGTTGTTGAGCTTGGGGTTGCCCTCGAAAGATCCGGCAGTGATCTGGCGCACCGCATTGACCAGCGATGAGGTCGCTTGCACCCCCGGATACTGCTGCAATTCCCAGGCCAGGCGGTCGGCCTGTACCAGTGTCCGATAATTCAGGCAGCCCTCGGGCGGGGTCTTGATCATTACCGCGAACAGGTCGCTGGACAGCGCGTAGTGGCTGGTGATGTAGGCGTTGTCGCGGTTGTAGCGCGAATCGGCACGCAGCTCCGGGGCTCCACTGTCAAGGTCGCCGATCTTCAGATGCGTACTGACCGCGAAACCGGCAACACCCAGCACCAGGGCACCGAGCACAGTGCCAATAGCCCAGTTGCGGGTGGTGAAGCGGTCGAGCAGGTCCCACAACTTGCCGAAGCCACGATGCTCGGCAGCGCGGCTGTCGATCTTCAAGGCGCGCTCGGCGGCCTTCTCGCCAACGCCGACGTACGACAGCGCGACCGGCATCAGCAACAGTGAGGTGAAGATCAACACAGCCACACCGATACTGGCGGTAATGGCCAGGTCCTGGATCACCGGGATGTCGATCAGCATCAGCACGGCGAACCCCACTGCATCGGCCAGCAACGCGGTGACGCCAGCGATGAACAGACGGCGGAAGGTGTAGCGCGCGGCGATCAGCTTGTGGGTGCCACGGGCGATGTCCTGCATGATGCCGTTCATCTTCTGCGCCGCGTGGGACACGCCGATGGCGAAAATCAGGAATGGCACCAGCACCGAGTATGGGTCAATCGCATAGCCCAGCCAGGCGACAATGCCCAGCTGCCAAACCACCGCGATCAGCGAGCAGCCAACCACAAGCAGAGTGCTGCGCACGCAGCGGGTGTAGGCGTAGATGATGATCAGTGAAGTGACCACGGCCAGGCCGAAGAACATCATTACCTGGATCAGGCCGTCGATCAGGTCGCCAACCAACTTGGCGAAGCCGATCACATGGACCTTGTACTTGCCGGAGCCCTCCTTGTCATGCATCAGCCTTTCAAGTTTCTTGGCGAACGTGTGGTAGTCGATGCTGTGTCCGGTTGCCGAAGTAGTGTCGAGCAACGGCACGATCAACATCGTGGACTTGAAGTCGCTGGCCACCAGGCTGCCAACAATGCCGGAGCGGTTGATGTTCTGGCGCAGCTGTTCGATATCCGCAGGCGTGCCCTGATAGGTATCGGGCATCACCGGTCCACCCTGGAAACCTTCCTCGGTGACTTCGGTCCAGCGTACCGCCGGACTCCACAGCGACTTCATCCAGGCGCGGTCGACGCCTTCGGTGAGGAACAGTTCGTCGTTGACCTGTTTGAGCACGTTCAGGTAGTCGGGGTCGAAGATGTCGCCCTCGGTGTTTTCGACCACCACCCGCACCGAGCTGCCCAGGCCGCGCAAGGACTGGCGGTTTTCCAGGAAGTTCTTGATGTACGGCTGACTCTGCGGAATCATTTTCTCGAAGCTGGGACGCAGCTCGAGACGGGTCGCCATCATGTAACCCAGTACCAGGGTGATCACGGCCATGAGCAACATGAACAGGGGGCGATGATTGAAGACCCACCTTTCCAGCCGGTTTCCGGAACTTCGATCGAAGTCTTGCAAGTTGCAAATCACCGGCATCGTGTCTTGTTGGATATTGCCCATGTCTGGGTACCTCGAATTGATACAGTTCTTATTATTGTGAAAGCACGCGTGCACCACGATTGCCGACCAACACCAATGCGCCATCGGCTGCCTGAACGGCGCCGGCGACCGGTGACGGGTTCTGCTGCGCCATCAACTTCAAGCCTTGCCCGCCATCCTGGCTCACCAACCGTTGCCCGGCCTGGGTAAACAGCTGGTAATGGCCGTCGGTGTCCAGGGTGGCGGCGGTGATGTTCACTTGCAGACCCGTGTTGATTGGAGTCCAGCTGGCGCCGTCATCGGTACTGCGAAACACATGACCGCGCAGGCCGTAGACAAGGACTTCGCCAGGCTTGCCGACCACACCGAAAAAGCTGCCTTGATAAGGTGTTGGCAGCGCCAGGAAACGCTGCTGCGCGTCATCGAACTTGAGCAGCAAGCCCTGTTCGCCGGCGATGTACAGCGAATCGCCGGCAGACGCGATCGCATTGAGGTGCAGCCCCTGCGGGTTATCGATACGGTCCTGGAACGGGGTCCAGTGCTTGCCGCCGTCTTCAGTGCGCAAGATCAGATTGAATACACCCACCACGTAACCGAGTTGGTCATTGGCGAACCAGACGTCGAGCAGCGGCTTGTCGGCGCCCTCTTTCGTCAACCGCTGGCCATCTTCGACGAGCTGCGGCCATTGTTCGTTGCCTGGTTCTGCCTGGGCCAGGGCGCCGTAGTGCAAGACCTGCAAGTCGCCGATCTGGCGGCCATCGAGTTGTTTGGTCCAGGTTGCGCCGGCATCGCTGCTGTGCAGCACGACGCCATCGCTACCTACGGCCCAACCTTGTTGCGGCGTAGGAAACGAGACGGCATTGAGGTCAGCACTGACCGGTACGCTGGCCTGAAGCCAGTTCTTGCCGGAGTCATCGGAGTAGAGAATGTGACCACGTTGCCCAACAGTGACCAGGCGATCACCCGCACGGGCCGTGGCCAGCAAAGGGCTGCGCACGGCCAGGGCACTGAGCTTGGCTGGCTGGTCAAGTACGTCGACGTAATCGGCCGCATGGGTGATGCCCTGCGACAGGCAGAGCACAACACCGAACGCCAGCTGGAAGATATTATTCTTATACGAACACATACTGCGTCCTCATCGGAAAACCGCGTCCATGCCGTTGTAGGAGCGAGCTTGCTCGCGATGGTCGTGAACGATAACGCGTGCCGTCTGGATGCCCGCGTCGCCCTCTGGTCCATCGAGAGCAGGCTCGCTCCTACAGTGGATCGTGCTGTTGGCTTAGCGGATGCCTGCACCGGCCAAGGACTCGGCTGACCACTGCGCCTTTGAGAGCGGCTCGATGTACTTGATACCGCCGTACGGGCCTACCACACCATTGATGTTGTAGGAGCCGCCCACCAGGTCGTAGATCATGAACGGCGTAGAATCCGGCACCTGTTTGTCATAGCTCTGGCTGAGGAAGGCGAAGGAGCCACGATAGAGCTGACCATGTGCGTCGTACTGATCGGAAGCCAAAGCTGTCCAGCTGTCTTCATCCAGGTAGAAGCGACGCTTCTGGTAGATGTGACGAGCACCTGATTTGAGGTTGCCTTCAACGACCCACACACGGTGTTTCTCCCACCGCACGAAGTCGGGTGACAGGTGGTTAGGGGTGGTCAGCGACTTGGGGTCCGCAACGTAGGTCAGCTTGTAGGTGTTGTAAGGGAGGATCATTTCCTGCTTGCCCACCAGCGTCCAGTCGTAGCGGTCCAGCGCGCCGTTGAACACAAACCCGTCGTCGAAGGTCCCGGCGCCGGCGGTACCCGGGTTAGGCGTGTCATAGGCCAGGCTGGGAGCCAACTTGACTCGGCGCTGACCCGGCAGGTACTGCCAGGCGCGGCGTGGTTGTTGCAACGGGTCGGCGGCGTCCTTGATCATCAGCGCCTCGCCGGCACGGCGTGCAGGGCCGGTGTAAGCCACCTTGATCTGGTAGTACACGTCGGCGCTGCTGATCGGCTGCGACATGTTCTCGTAGATTGGGTAGCTGATGAATGTCTGTCCGGCAGTGGCCAGGCTTGGCACGCCCGCCGAATCAACGTTCCAGGAATCATATTTGGTGCTGATGTTGACGCCCTGGTAACGCAGCAGGAAGTTCCACATCGCCTCGGCACCGTTGTGCGGGACCGGGAATGGCACACCAGGCAGAACGTTGTCGATCGCCAGGCCACCTTGCAGGGACTTGGCGCCGCTGGCGTTCTTCACGCTGTTGTCCAGCACAGCCTGAGGCAACGCAACGGTGCGGTGAGTCGGGTAGACATCAACGCGAAACGTGGGAAAACGCTTGGCCAGCTCAGCCGTGGTGGCGGTGAGCATGCCCTTGTATTTGTCGACGTTCTTGCCATCGATCACCAGCAGCGGTTTTTCGCCGGCAAAGGGGTCCGGACGCATGGTGTCGCCCGATTTGAAGCTGGCCGGCGCGGTGGTCAGGCCACCGGCATAGGCAGGAATCGATCCATCGGCATTGGCGGCCTTTTCAGCGCCCACCAGGGTCAGGCTGCTGCCGAGCTTGGCAGCTTCTGCCGCGGTTACGGCCGCCTGCGCATGTGCGCCCAATGTCATGGCCATGGAAGCGGCCAACAGGGTTTTGACGAATTTCATTTTGGTGTTCTCCTGCCTAGTATCTAAGCAATGGGTGTATCAAAAGGTGGTTTTCAGCGTCAGGTACACGGCACCACGGTCTTCTGTAGTTGCGCCGCCGCCCGAGAAGGCCGAATAACCACCGGCGTAGCAGGCATAGTTTTCGTTGCCACTGAAGGCGTTCGGAGTCGATCCATCGCCACTTCCGGCGTTGGCTGCACCGGTGCTGTTGCCGCTGACGTTGCACTTGTCAGTCTTGCCAAAGGAATCCACGTACTTGAGATCGACAAAGTATTTGTTGTAAACGATGGCGCCGATGCCAGCGGAATAGTTGCCGGTGTCCTTGGCGCCACCGGCGACCACAGGGGAAACACCATCGAGGCCGACGTTGACGGACATCGGCGCGTTCAAGTCCACGCCCGGAAACACCTGGTACCAGGTCGGTGTGAAGTTAACGGCGATACCCCAGTTGTCGCGGGTCGGCGCATCGATACCACGGTAAGTGCTCTTGCCCTTGTAGAGTGCCGAGTTCTTGTCATCGAGCTTGAGCAGGTTGCTGTAATACAGTTCCGCGAGCAGTACGGCCTGGTCGAACACCGGCGTCTTGGGCAGGGTCATCAGGCCGTTGAGCGTCCAGTGCAGCGTTTCGCCGGTGGCGCTCATGCTGTCGCCGTTGTGCGGGACGTCGTAGATGACGCCGGTGGCCGCGGTGCGTGCCGGCAACAGGCCAAGACCTTGCCCGAAGCCCAGTGGGCTGGTGCTGCTGACGACGGCCGGGATACTGGCCAGCGGCATGTTTTCGCGAATGTTCAGGTCGCTGCCGACACTGATGCCGCCGAAATCCTTGGACAGGCTCAAACCGTAGATATCGACGTCGTCGGAGTACGCCAGTTGATAGGTGGCGGTGCTCAACGAATTCAGCGTGTTGACAACAGCCGGCACCTGGCCCGCTGGACGCGTGCCATTGGGGTTGGCCGAGGTAACTCCGCGAGTGTCGAGCCAAGCCTGCGGCAGGATGTCCGAGGTCTTGCGGTAGTAAACGCCGAGGGTGCCGTCCAGCCACTCCGGTGACCACTTGGCCATGATGCCCCAGTCGCCATGATTGCTTGGGGTCAGGTCATCGCCACGACGCACGTTGGTCAGTGCGTTGCAGGGGGCGACACCGCAGCCAAGCGGGCTGCCTGGCGTGATCGAGTTGGTGTTGCCCAGCAGGAACGACTGGGCGCCAAAGCCTACCAGATCGGAACCGCCATAGTAGGTACCGGCCTCTGGCAGACGCGCTTCGTTCCAATCCAGGAAGTACTGGGCACCCACGGTCAATTCAGGATTGACGGTGAACGACATCGACAGCTGGTTACGCGGGACGAACAGCTCCTTGGCTTCAGTACCCGGCGACGCGGCGAGCTTGGCCAAATCCAGGCCGGACTGACCGTAGCTTACCGAGTGCACCGGGTTAAGAATGGTCTCGCCCCAAAATACGTTGTGCTGGCCGGCCTTGACGCTGAGCATCGACTCCTCGCCCACTTCGGTGCTGTAGAACACGAAGGCATCGAGAATTTCGCCGGACGGGCCGGTGTAGTAGCGCTGGGCATAGTTGCTCAGGTGCGGACTGCCATTGCCGACGTTGTCATTGGTGACCCCGGCCAGGCGCGGGTCGTTGGCGATCAGGCCCGAGGTCGAACCGTTGCCGTTGACGAACGGGTTGGAGTTCGAGCCGGTGTTTTCGTAGGCCTTGTCGTACCAGCTGGCGGCGCTGACGCGAAAGCCCATGTGGTTCTGGTAGACCACGTCCATCTCGGTCAGCAGGTCGACACGGTTGGTGATGTTTGTGCCGGACTTGCGAAAGTCGTAATCGCCGTCGTTGTTGTTCGGTGAAGCCAACATGCGCTTGTCGGCACTTTCGGTGCGCACACCGTAGTTGTACTTGACGGTGTTATCCAGACGCACTGTCCAGTCCGGATTACCCGTTTCGATCTCGGCCGCATGGGCAACCGGCACGAATGCAGCGAGAATAGCGATGGCCAGCGGACTGCGACGCAGGGTGAAGGGCTGACTGTGTTTCATATGGCTAGCTCCATTTCTTATTATTGTTGGGGATGCCTGGATCGACAGAATCCCGCCCTCGGCCTGACAAACAGGAACTGACGGGGCGACACCAGCGATCGCTGTCGTCGGCCTTGACAACTGTTACCGGCAAGCGAGGGAAAGGACGTAATAACCTGAACGGTTGGTTGAACCGCTCGGTCAAGATTGGCGCCCCGACACCCGCTTCGTGGATAGCTATCGGTGTCGAGGGCCCGTTCACCCTTAGTGGAAGGCTGTGAGATCCTGTGGCTCGATATCGTTTGCCTCGCAGTAGTCGAGGTAGCGCTGAAGCGAGGTTTTCCAGTTCTCGATGGCCATGACCTTGTCGTTTTCGTCGACGAAGATGAGGTCTCCGCTCACGATCACCAGTGTCACCATGTATTCACCACCTTCAGTGCTGACGACTTCCGGCTGGTGAGTGGATGCCGCGGTCTCGTAGACAATGCTGCCCGGCCCGGCGACCCAGTCGTGCTCCTTGTATTTCCAGTGGCCTTCCATGGTGTAGACGATGACAGTGCCGGAGTGATGGTGCTTGGGCAGTACCATGTCGATGGGCGCCTTCATCATGACGATGATCTCGCCGCGAATCGGGTCCAGCTTGAAGTACTTGAGCAGGACGTTGTCTGCAAAAGGGGTGAAGGGAACCCAAGGCAACGACTCGCCGTGCATGACGGCAGTTTCAACTTGTTGAAAAAGCATGACTATCTCCGTTTCTTTTGTTTTTGCCAGAAGCTGGCCGCTCGGTTTGACCGACGACGATGTACGCGCTCGCCTGATCCAGCACGAGGCGAAGACCTCTGGGAATTGGGGTGGATCAGTTAAGAGGGGTACCGGTCAATGTCGCGCGAAGCATCTTGCGCGGCGCATTGCCGTAATCGGCCACTGCGTAGTGCTGGCACAACAGGTTGTCCCACATCGCGACGGTGTTGGGTCGCCACTTCAGGCGCACTTGGTATTCCGGAATCGCAGCCTGGGAAATCAAATAATTCAACAGATTATTGGCTTCCGGCTTGAAGTCCTGGCCGCAACGGACGTCCTTGAAGGTGTAGAAGTTCGAGAAATGGGTGGTGAAAGCCGAGTTGACGAACAACACCTTTTCGCCCGTCTCAGGATGGATAAGTACAACCGGATGTTCGGCGACGGGGTTCTTCGCGGCCATCGCGTGACGATCGGCGATCGGCATCTGGGCGAAAAAGGCGTGCTCGGCATCGTGCTTGGCGTACAAGCCATCGATTCGTTGCTTGATGGTGTCGGGCAAGCTTTCATACGCCATCACCATGTTGGACCAAATGGTGTCGCCGCCGGACTCAGGACCCAGTTCGCAGCGCAACACTGCGCCGCGGGGCGGTGCCTTCTTGAAGGTGACATCGGCATGCCAAAGGTTTTCGCGGCTGATCTTTTCGACCATGTTCTGCTTGTTTGGGTCGAGATTGCGGTACAGCATCAGCAACTTGTCCGCCTCCGGATGGCTAGGCGCAACGGGATGGGGTTCCAACTCGGCGAATTGCGCGGCGAAGTTCTGCTGATCCATCGGAGTGATGTCCTGGTCACGGAAGAACAGCACTTTGTGCTTGAGCCACAGAGCCCGGATCTGCGCGATCATTTCAGGGTCCTGGGCAGCGTCGGCCAGGCTGATGTTGCTGATCTCGGCGCCGATGTTCGGCGTGCAAAGCTCAACCTTGATCGAATGTTGAAGAGCCGAAGGACGGATGATCGCCGGTGATTGCGATGAACTGTTTTGAGAAGCTGTTGTTTTTATCATTGAAATCTCCAGTCTCTGGTGTACGCCGGCATGCAATCGCATACCCGGCTAATCAGACGGGATCAAAGCGAGCCAATGACCACTTCGAACCCTTGGAGAAATGCTAGGGATTGCCGTCGCCACAGCTTTTGCAAGACAGGACAACATATTGGCAATTTCGGACAACGAGGGGCGGCTGGGTATCCGGCTTCCTCAATGCTTCCCGAGAGGAAGCGTCAGTTGGGATGCCCCAACTACTGCGCTCGAACGATGCTGTATGGCCCACTCCGAAGGGGACATGCCGAACTGGTGACGGAACCAGCGAGAGAAGTCAGCGCCTGATGAGAAACCTACTAAGCCCGCGATTTCGTAGAGTTTGCGCTTGCTGGACAACAGGTACTCTTCGGCGAGTTCGACGCGCACCGCATTGACCACAGAAAGCCCAGTCTCGCCGACTTCCGCCAAGCGCCGATTGAGTGTGCGGCGATGCAACCCCAAGTGCTCGGCGACACGATCAATCGAACAGGTTCCGGTCGGCAGCAACACCCTTATGACCTGGCGCGCCTGATCCAGAGGCTCATCGCCCAGGTCCGTCAACTGCATGTCCAGCCAGCGCTTCACTTCTCGATTGAGCTTGGGTGTGGCTGCGACAATGGGCAAGTCCACATCGCGAGCCCGGCAGACAATGCCGTTGAACTCCTGCCCAAAGTCGATTGCCGTTCCGAGCACGCGGCGATGAACGTCCAACCTGGCTGGACGCTCGTGGCTGAAACAGATGTTCACCGGTTTGAAAGCATCGTGCGCCAGCGCCCGATAGGACCGAAAAATAATACCTGTCGAGATTTCGACCACCTGGCGCAAAAGCCCCGGGTACTTCTGCTGTATATCCACATGTAGAAGCACCAGGTCTCCGGCGTCTTCAAGGCGCAATTGCACACCGGCGTTATGCAGCCGCATATAGCGCGCCGACGACTCCATCGCAGCGCGCAGGGTGGGTTCCTCGCGCATCATAAGGGCAAGCATGCCAAAGTCGGCCAAGTCTCGGCGCTCCGCCATCAGCAGGCCGAAGGCTTCCTGGCCGGAAAGCTGTGCCGACTCTTCCAACAGCCAGCAGACCGAATAGCCGTTGATCAGAAGATTCGGATCGTCAAGCACGCGGGGTGGCAATTTAGCCAGCCGCAACATCCGGAACGGGTCCAGCCCGACTGAGTGGGCGATGGACGCATAGCCGGTCAAACAGGCACTGCGAATCAGGCTGGACATGCGGTCACCCCGTCCCGTTTTGATAAGTTGGTGTCCTGAATAGCCAAACTCAACCACCCCTATCTCGTCAAGCTCTTCTCATACAAAAACAAGATGACGAGTACTGCGATGAATTTGGAACATTTCCAGGACCAGCCCCTGCGGGACGTTGACGCTCCAGACGCGTTCGCCCACAACTTCGTTGTTATCAACGGCATCCGGATGCACTACGTCGAGGAAGGCCAGGGCCCCCTGATCATCCTCCTGCATGGATTCCCCTACCTCTGGTACATGTGGCGACGCCAGATCCCAGCCCTGGCATCTGCCGGTTATCGGGTGGTCGCTCCAGACCTGCGAGGTTTCGGCATGTCCGACAGCCCAGCGGCGGTCGAGGCCTACGACATGAGCCAAGCGGTGGGTGACATCGTCTGCCTGATGGAGGCCCTGGGTGAGACTTCTGCGATCGTCGTCGGCCACGACCTCGGTGCCTGGGTAGCCCAAGCCTGCGCCATGCTGCGCCCCGAGCTGTTTCGCGCATTGGTCATGCTTAACACACCAGTACCTGCGCGCGGCCGGATCAGGCCCACGGATGGGCTACGGGCGATGGCCAAGGGCAAGGGCTACCACCACCTGTACTTCCAGCAGCTGGAAAAGCCCGATCGTGAACTGGCCGCCGACACGCGCAAGACCTTGCGCAGTATCTTCTACTCGGTCTCGGGCGATGCGGTCGGTGCCGAGCGCTGGCGCCTGTTCATCGAGCCGGACGAGCCCATCCTCAATGCTTTCACCGATCCGGTAGTGTTCCCCGCCTGGTTGAGCCCGCAAGCGATTGACTACTACGTGGATGAGTACACCCGTGCCGGCTTCACCGGCCCCCTGAACTACTACCGTTGCCGCGACCGCAACTGGGAGATCTCCGCGTTTCTCGATGGCGCAGTGATAAAGCAGCCCAGTATGTTCATCGGCGGTGCCAACGACCCATCCATCGAGCCGCCACAGATTCGCGGGCTGTATGACCAGCTCGAAACCTACCTGGTCGGGCTGCGCAAGAAGGTACTGCTGCCCGGTGTTGGCCACGCCGCGGCAGAAGAAGCGCCAGAGCAGATCAACGCGCTGCTTCTCGGATTCCTCGAACAACTGGAGGACAACCAGGTCGCTCCCTCGTCGGCTATGCGCCAAGGTATTTCACATGAATAACAATAAGACGGTGTCCAACATGAATGGATTGATGCAGCATCAGCCGCTGCTGATCTCGACGCTCCTCACCCATGCCGAGCGCCACCATGGTGACCAGGAGGTCGTCTCCCGCCGCGTCGAAGGCGATATCCATCGGCAAACCTACCGTGCCCTTGGGCAGCGCGCACGTTGCCTGGCCAATGCGCTCGCCACGCTCGGCGTCAGCTTTGGTGACCGCGTCGGCACGCTCGCCTGGAACGGCTATCGCCACATGGAGCTGTACTACGCCGTATCCGGCTCGGGTGCCGTGCTGCACACGTTGAACCCTCGCTTGCATGCCGACCAGGTGAAGTGGATTGCCGACCATGCCGAGGACCGCGTCCTCTTCTTCGACCTGACCTTCCTGCCGCTGGTCGAATCCATCGCCGACAAGGTCTCGACCATCACCCGTTTCGTGCTCATGACCGATCGGGCGCATATGCCGGCGGTCACCTCGATCCCGGATCTGCTGTGCTATGAAGATTTGATCGAAACCCATGCTGATGACTTCGTATGGCCCACCTTCGATGAGAACAGCGCATCGTCGCTGTGCTACACCTCAGGTACCACTGGCAATCCCAAAGGCGTGCTCTACAGCCACCGCTCGACGGTTCTGCACACCTACGCCGCAGCTCTCCCCGATGCCTTGAACTGCTCGGCGCGTGACACCATCCTGCCGGTGGTGCCGATGTTCCATGTCAATGCCTGGGGTTTGCCGTACTTGGCCTGCATGGTCGGCGCCAAGCTGGTTTTTCCCGGGCCAATGCTCGACGGCGAATCGCTCTACGAGTTGTTCGAGGCGGAGAAAGTCACCCTGTCCGCCGGTGTACCCACCGTCTGGCAAGGTCTGCTCGCCCATGTCGAGGCGAAGGGCAAGATATTCTCCACCATGCGCCGGACGATAATCGGTGGTTCGGCCTGCCCTTCGGCCATGATGGCGGCCTTCGAGGACCGCTATGACGTACAGGTGTTGCACGTCTGGGGCATGACCGAGCTAAGTCCGCTCGGGACTGTTTGCACCCCAAAGGCCAGCCACCTCGCCATGGACAGCGCCCAACGTCGCGTCCTGCAGGGCAAACAGGGTCGGGTCGTATACGGCGTCGACATGAAGATCGTCGGCGATGATGGCAAGGAACTCCCCCGCGACGGCAAAGCTTCAGGCGAGTTGATGGTGCGCGGCCCCTGGATCATCTCCTCTTACTACAAGAGCGACGCTGGCGATGCGCTGGTGGATGGCTGGTTCCCGACAGGCGATGTCTCGACCATCGATGCCGAGGGTTTCATGCAGATCACCGACCGCAGCAAGGATGTCATCAAGTCCGGAGGTGAGTGGATCGGTTCCATTGACCTAGAAAACATCGCCATGGCCCACCCGGCGGTTGCGATGGCTGCCTGTATTGCGGCCCACCACCCGAAATGGGATGAGCGCCCGCTCCTGGTCGTGACCCGCAAACCCGGCAGCGAACTTTCGCGCGACGAATTGCTTGGCTTCTATGAAGGCAAGATCGCCAGATGGTGGACCCCGGATGATGTGGTATTCGTCGACAGCATCCCACTCGGCGCGACCGGCAAGATGTTGAAGAACAAGCTTCGCGAGATGTTCCGGGAATACCGACTGCCCACCGCCTGAGGACCGGACTCCCTCAACGCACTCGGGCGGGTAATAACATGTTCCCATGCTTGCCCGAGCCGCGCGGTACTCAAGGCTCGGTTCACGAGTTCGATCAAGACCGTCCAATAACAACAAGAAGCGCAGATACAAGGAATCGCCATGAATGTTCACCACGCCCTTGCTGACACTATCGAAACTTCAACCGCCAGCACGCCCCGACTGTATGCCTGGTGCGTATTTGCACTCAGTTTCGGTTTGCTGATTTCAGACTACATGTCGCGACAAGTGCTCAATGCAATCTTTCCGCTGCTCAAATCCGAGTGGGCACTGAGCGACGCCCAACTGGGCTTGCTGAGCGGCATCGTCGGTCTGATGGTTGGCCTGTTGACCGTACCCATGTCAATAATGGCCGACCGCTGGGGAAGGGTTCGCAGCCTGGTGCTGATGGCCGCGATCTGGAGCCTGGCTACACTTGGCTCCGGCTTTGCACAAAATTACGAACACATGCTCCTCGCCAGGTCGTTGGTCGGCATCGGCGAGGCAGCCTATGCCAGCGTCGGCGTCGCTGTGGTGCTTTCCGTCTTTCCCAAGCAGATGCGTGCGACCCTCATCAGCACCTTCATGGCTGGCGCCATGTTTGGCTCCGTACTGGGCATGGCGCTGGGTGGCATCATCGCCGAGCACCTGGGCTGGCGCTCTGCTTTCATCGTCATGGCGGCATTCGGCCTGACGCTCGCCATCATCTATCCACTGGTAGTAAAAGAGCGGCGCCTTGGCAACTGCAATCAGACCGCAAGCCAACACGCCGAAGCAAACGGCAAGAGTCCGCTACGTTCGCTGTTTGCCAGTCGTTCGGTCATCAGTGCCTATATCGGCAGCGGCCTGCAGATGTTCATCGGCGGCTCGTTGATCGCCTGGTTGCCCAGCTACCTGAACCGTTACTACCACATGGGCACCGATCGGGCTGGCATGATCTCCGCCATCCTGATCCTGGCGGGTGGCGCCGGCATGATCCTCTGCGGCATCCTCAGCGATCGCCTGTGCCGCAAAGCGCCCGAGCGCAAGATTACCCTGTCCATCGCCTATTGCCTGATCACCAGCCTATTGCTTTCAGTGGCCATGCTGTTGCCCCCCGGAGTGGCGCAACTGGTCTTCATCGCTCTGGCCATGCTGGTGGTCACTGGCACGTTTGGCCCCGCCGGCGCCGTGATTGCCAACTTGACCCACCCCTCGGTGCACGGCACGGCCTTTGCCATTCTGGCGCTGGCCAATAACCTGCTTGGCCAGGCACCCGGCCCCTATGTCACGGGCCTGCTGGCTGACGCCTTTGGCCTCGATCGCGCCTTCCAGTTGATCCCGCTGATCGGCATCGCTGCGGCCCTCGTGTTCTGCTACGGCAAGCGCCACTACCAACGCGATATCCAGAAACTGGTTCCGACAGTCGCTCTTACCACGTCACCCGGAAGAACTTCATGAGCACCCACACCAAGTCGCCGGTGGCACAACCACTGCCTTGCATCCAGGAGAGACTTGCATGAGCTCCGCAACCATTGCCTCGCTGGGGGTACGCAGCCAAATGCTGATGCCCGGCTTTATCGTCAGCGCCATGGTCGCAGCTGCGGCCACGTTCCTCTCCGAGCACTACGGCGCGCCGGTGATGCTATTCGCCCTGCTACTGGGCATGGCAATGAATTTTCTTTCCGGTGACGGGGTGTGCAAGCCAGGCATCGAGTTCACGGCCCGCGAGATCCTCCGGGTCGGTGTTGCGCTGCTCGGCATCCGCATCACCCTGGAGCAGATCGTTGCCCTTGGCTGGCAGCCGGTTGTGATGGTGGTGACGCTGGTGGTGGTGACTATCTTGGTGTCCATCGTCGCGGCCCGCGCCATGGGCTTCAGCACCTTGTTCGGCCTGCTCACGGGCGGCGCCACCGCCATTTGTGGCGCTTCGGCGGCCCTTGCCCTGGCGGCAGCACTGCCAAGCCATGAGAAGAAGGAACGGGCGACACTGTTCACGGTCATCGGCGTTTCAGCGCTATCCACCTTGGCAATGATCCTATACCCGATGATTGCCCAGTTTTTTAATCTAACGCCCTTGCATGCCGGTTTTTTCCTTGGTGGAACCATTCACGATGTGGCCCAGGTGGTTGGCGCCGGCTACGGCATGTCACACGAGACTGGCGACAGCGCCACGGTTGTGAAACTGATGCGCGTGGCGATGCTGCTACCGGTGATTCTGTGCGCGGCCATGATCACCCGCGCCCGAGGTGCCGAACCTGGAAGCAAGCGGCCACCGCTACTGCCGTGGTTCGCGGTGGGGTTCGTAATCCTTGCCGCAGTTAACAGCACCGGGTTCATTCCACAGGTGGTTCAGGATGCCGGCAATAGCCTGTCACGTTGGTGCCTGGTGATCGCCATCAGCGCACTGGGCATGAAGACACAGCTCAAGGAGCTGGCCTCGGTGGGGATCAAACCCATTCTGTTGATGGTAGGAGAGACCGTATTCCTTGGTGCACTGGTGCTGGCGATGCTGCACTGGGCCATGTAGACCGAACCCCTGCGGGGTTATCGACGCTCTCGTCAAACAGAGCTTTTTGCCGCGTCGGAGTTGTGTACCAGCTGCTCCGTTACGCGGCATTTTTTTAATCGAAATTTGCTTGCTCCGACTTTCCTGCCCTGAGAAATTGTTATGAACACTTGAGTCGGCTCGGTTAGCGCTTTTACGCTTGTTTTTCTGTTTTCGCACGGACAGGCTTCCCGGATTGGTAGCTAGGCGATGTTTTGCTGCTCATCAATCGTGCTTTTGGAAACCGACGTTTGCGCCCGCTAGGTCAGTGATCAGCCAAGCCGAAAATGAGCTTTTCCAAACACAACTACGTTGGTACACCCATGCGTTCAATACACGCTCAGAAGCTGCGTCCGGTAGTGCTGTGAAAAGTTGAGTTCATACAATGCGGGCTCAGATGAGCCGAAATTCGAAACTGCGTGATCGCTGCCCATTCGAGAAAAGGCGCCGCCCATTGAACCTCCTAAGATGGCGATTGCAATGCCGCTAGGATCTTCAGGACTGTCGTCGTTCTTGTCGTCGCACTCAAACTCCGAAGCTCGCATGACACTCAATACGGCATGATCACCGGGCAGATCATCGGCCAAGCGCTCCGAGTATTGCTGAAGAGCTGGTTCCGCGAGAACATATAACCAAGCTTTTTCATCCGCATCACTTGAGCGCCTGAGGATTCTGCCCAACACCTGGCGATAGTGCAGTTCGGTACGTATACGACTTAGATGACAACAAACCTGCAGCCTTGGTATGTCCGTCCCCTCGCTGATCATGCCAACCGCAATAATCCAGGTGCAGCCACCATGTCGAAAATCATTGATGACCTGCTGCGCGTTTGGCGTCTTATTGGTCACGACCTGACAAACCTCCCCTTGGGCACGCATAAGGTCAGCTATGCGATGAGCGTGCTCAATGTTTGTCGCAACTACCAGGCCCCCGGCTTCCGGGTGTCGCTCACGGATATCCCGAAGCTTTGCACACCCTAATAACAGAATCCGCCGCAAGATATCGTTGTGAAACAGCAAATCTTCATAGGATACGGGTGACTCGGAAAGTAGCCTGGCGATACTCGGAAACGTCGTGACGGTACCTTCTGTGGAGAGCGTTTCAGTTACCCTCACCATGTTGTTATCCAATACGACGATGCGCGGCGACCGACATACGCCGTCAGCGATTGCCTCCTGCAAGCCATATCGGTAATCACAGATCAACACCCCATCTGGCTGAGAATATCGAGCAAGCGCGATGGCTTTCTGGTCAGACCTCCAGGGTGTCCCCGAGAGGGCAAGAGTAAAGGTGGCTCGATCTTGTATCCTTTGAACAATCTGCTGCCCCCATGCATTGCTTAACAGCAAGTCATGGCCTGCGCAGTGATGGATTTCATCGAAAACTGCGAACACCCTGTAATCGTCGAACAGCCTCCAGAACGCTGCGTCTCGATATTCCATTCCTTGATACGTGCAAGCAACGCCGACGGCACCGATCAAGCCATCCAGGCGCCTCCCGATAACGGCGGAGAACGTTTTTTGAAAACCATCCATGGTCTGCCTTGACGGAGCAAAGCAAAGAATCAGATCTATCTTGTCTTGCAGCAGCAATTGCTTGGCCAGCTCTGCTGCCATTTTCGTCTTCCCCGCACCGGGAGTTGCTTGGCAAAAAAAATGAGGTTGCTGGGTGTAGTGCTGCAGAGCCATCGTGATGCAGTCGTGTTGCCATGCCCTAAGAGTAGAGTTCATGCGGCAGAAATCGCCTTAAGTGTATTCTCGATTGCACGAACGTGACCAAGGAGCTTTGAGCTCCTGTCGCGGGCTTCCAGATATACCCCTTCAAAACGTCCCTTCAGATGAGGAATTTCCTCAAATAACTGCTTGTACCGCTCGGTCTCCCCCAAGGATGAGAGCAGATCAAGCCGGGTCTCCTTAAGCATCATTTGAAGGCGGGCCTGGTCTTCTTGCCCTTCCTTTGAGCTAGGCACAGAGCAGGGTGTTTCTCTTCCCCCATCTGCTGAAGCGTCCAGAGGGTCGACGGTCATGGAGAAGTTTCCATCGACCAGTACAAGCTGCAGCCGTTGCGGCATCTCCAACATACGAAACACCTGGCCCCGCTTCTGGCGCTGCACCGACATCTCCGCCCAGCCAACGCGAATTAATCTTCGGATCTGTTCATAAACATAAACGCGCACATCCGCGAGCCGAAAGCTTGAGGGAGGAAGGAGTGCCGCATACGCGTCTCTCAACTGACGGGTCGTGAATTCCCTAGAAAAGTGCTCGCACAGCAGAGAATGGAGCTGCCTGTCAAATTCGAATAAATCCTGTTTCATGCAGGCGCCTCAATGATCTTTAAACAAAAATGCGGATTATAGTCCGTGGCCGAATCGTCCGCAAACACTCGATAGTCCTTCCTCATATATGTCGAGGCGGCTATGGGGAATCTGGCGAAAGGATTGGGGAAAAAGATCAGGCAAGCGAGGAAAGCAAAAGGTCTATCGCAGGACGTCTTCGCTCTGATTTGCCAAGTAGACCGAAGCTACATGGGCCGAATTGAACGGGGCGAAGTCAATATTACGGTCGAAAAGCTGTACCAAATTGCCGAAAACCTGGGCTGTGACCCTGCGGAGTTGTTACCGTAGAAAAATACTTAAATTAATAACCGTTTAAACAATCTGCACGTAACTGCCTGGCAACTGAATCGGCACGGACTCTCTAGACACTTTCCCAATTTGCTAAGCAACGCTTTAAACCGCTGACAGCTAAGTACGAGTTACGCTTACGGTGCCTCACCAGATCTCGAAAAAGACGACTGGTCTTTGGAGATTGATACCCCAAGTTACAAATTCGCTTAGCAAGAACGAACTTAAAATACAGCTGGCGTACCGAGCGTCAACCTGGAGGAAGGTTGCGTTAGGTCTGGCGACCATTTGAAGGCAGCACTTCGCTCGCACCCCCGGACAGGATATGGGCATCGATGGGGCATTTGCCCATGTGAATACCATGCCCATACGGCCATGATCGGCGTAGCCCAACGAGATTCCGAAGAGCATCTTCATTGATGCTGCGATGCGATCGCTGGCACTGCTGAAAAGCCCAAGACCCAAGCTCAGGACTATTTGTCTATGCCAGCTGCGTGTGCTGAAGGGGGACCCACCTACTCTGCCTCCACAAGGCCGACGTCGCTGCTTGTCTTCTCACTGGACAGGGTGTCCACGCCCCTATAGCGTGAACCGCAATGGCCTACGCCACACCGGTTGCCGCTACTTCATAAGAAGTTGAAACGTACTCATCAGATGGATCGCTCATTTGTTCCACGCGTTGGAAAATAATTGAAAAGAGTTAATTTAGGTAAGTGACTGATTTATGGAAGATAAAACACATGTAACTGTTAGCAAGGCTCCGGAACATATGACCGACTACCCAGCGCTGACCCTCGAAACGCCTGCCGAGCACCCGTTCGCCCAATTCGTGCGGATCCTCGGCAAAGGCAAGCGTGGCGCCCGCGACCTGACGCGCGAAGAAGCCCGCGCCGCCATGGGCATGGTGCTCGACGACAAGGTCGAGGACACCCAGCTCGGCGCCTTCCTGATGCTGTTGCGCCACAAGGAAGAAAGCGCGCAGGAAATGGCCGGCTTCACCGAGGCCCTGCGCGAACGCTTGCAGGCGCCTGCCCTGGCGGTGGATCTGGACTGGCCGACCTATGCCGGCAAGAAGCGTCACCTGCCGTGGTACCTGCTGGCGGCCAAGTGCCTGGCGCAGAACGGCGTGCGGATCTTCATGCATGGCGGCGGTGCGCACACCGCGGGACGGCTCTACAGCGAACAATTGCTGGATGAGCTGAACATCCCGCTGTGCCGCGACTGGCAGCAGGTGGGCACGGCGCTGGACAACGGCGGCCTGGCCTTCATGCCGCTGGTGGACTGGGCACCGCAGCTGCAACGCATGATCAACCTGCGCAACACCCTGGGCCTGCGCTCGCCGATCCATTCGCTGGCACGCATTCTCAACCCGCTGGGCGCCCGTTGCGGCCTGCAAAGCATCTTCCACCCCGGCTACCAGGCGGTGCACCGCGATGCCAGCGGCTTGCTCGGCGACAGCGCGATCGTGGTCAAGGGCGATGGCGGCGAGATCGAGATAAACCCCGACGCCGACAGCCACCTGTACGGCACCAGCGGCGGCGAGAGTTGGGATGAGGAATGGCCGCAACTGTCGAGCCAGCGTCACGTCAAACCCGCCAGCCTGGAACCCGAGCATCTGAAAGCCGTATGGCGCGGCGACGTGGTGGACAGCTACCCGCAAATGGCCCTGGTCTCGACCATGGCCCTGGCGTTGCGTGGCCTCGGCCAGAGCCGCGAGCAGGCGTTCGAAACAGCCCAACAGTATTGGGATGCGCGGGATAGATCGATTTAATCGATCATAACGCGTCAAGCTTTGCGCTTTTTTATCGAACCTATCAGCCTAGACTCCTCTCCAACGCTTATCGGTTGAGGAGTCTCGGACATGGGTTTGTTAGTTGAAGGTCGCTGGCAGGACAAATGGTACGAAAGCAGCAAGGACGGCGCGTTCCAGCGTGAACAGGCGCAACGTCGCAACTGGGTCACCGCTGACGGTCAACCCGGCCCCAATGGTGTCGGTGGTTTTGCTGCCGAGGCCGGTCGCTATCACCTCTACGTCTCACTGGCCTGTCCCTGGGCCCACCGCACGCTGATCCTGCGTAAACTCAAGGGCCTGGAAAACCTCATCGAGGTGTCGGTGGTCAGCTACTTGATGCTGGAGAACGGCTGGACCTTCGACAAGTCTCACGGCTCCACTGGCGACAAGCTCGATCATTTCGACTTCATGCACCAGCGCTACACCGCCGACACCGCCGACTACACCGGCCGCGTCACCGTGCCGGTGCTGTGGGACAACCAGCAGAAACGCATCGTCAACAATGAATCGGCGGAAATCATCCGCATGTTCAACGGCGCCTTCGATGAATTGACCGGCAATGACCTGGATTTCTATCCGCCGGCGCTGCGCAGCGAGATCGACGCGCTGAACGAGCGGATCTATCCGGCGGTGAACAACGGCGTGTATCGCGCCGGGTTTGCCACTTCGCAGAACGCTTATGAACAAGCCTTCGACGAATTGTTTGCAGAACTGGAGCGACTGGAACAATTGCTGGATGCCAATCGTTATCTGGCCGGTGAGTACCTGACCGAAGCGGACATCCGCCTGTTCACCACGCTGATTCGTTTCGACGCCGTGTATTACGGGCACTTCAAGTGCAACCTGCGGCGCATTGCCGATTATCCGAACCTGTCGAACTGGCTAAGGGAGATTTACCAGTGGCCCGGGATTGCCGAGACGGTGAGTTTTGAGCACATCAAGAACCACTACTACGGCAGCCACAAGACCATCAATCCGACGGGGATTGTGCCGAAAGGACCGCAACAGGATTTCACCGCGGGACATGACCGGGAGCGGTTGAGCGGGAAAGGGGTTTGGCGCAAGGCTTGAGTTTGATAAAGGTTTGAGGGCCTCTTCGCGAGCAAGCCCGCTCCCACATTTAACCGAGTTCTAACTGAAGAATGCGATTGAATGTGGGAGCGGGCTTGCTCGCGAATGGAGGCGACTCGGTGCTCAGACTTGTGACTGAGCCCCTTCAAACCAAGCCAGTTTTTCGCGCAGTTGCACCACTTCCCCCACGATCACCAAGGTCGGCGCATGCACTTCATGCTCCGCCACCAGCCGCGGCAGGTCCGCCAGGGTGCCCGTGAAGACGCGCTGATTGACCGTGGTGCCCTGCTGGATCAACGCCGCCGGGGTATCCGCTCCGCGTCCGTGCTTGATCAACTGCTCGCAAATGCTCGGCAAGCCCACCAAGCCCATGTAGAACACCAGGGTTTGCGCGGGCGCGACCAGGTCGGCCCAAGGCAGATCAGTGGAACCGTCCTTCAGGTGACCGGTAATGAACCGCACCGATTGCGCGTAATCACGGTGGGTCAGCGGTATCCCGGCATAGGCCGCGCAACCGCTGGCCGCCGTGATGCCCGGTACGACCTGGAACGGGATGCCATGGGCCGCCAGTTCTTCGATCTCTTCACCGCCACGGCCGAAGATGAACGGATCGCCGCCCTTCAACCGCACCACACGCTTGCCCTGTTTGGCCAGGTCGACCAATTGCTGGTTGATCTGGTCCTGGGGCACGGCGTGATCGGCGCGGCGCTTGCCGACGTAGACGCGCTCTGCATCGCGACGGCACAACTCGAGAATCGCCGGTGCCACCAGGCGGTCGTACAGCACCACGTCGGCTTGCTGCATCAGGCGCAAGGCGCGGAAGGTCAGCAGGTCCGGATCACCCGGCCCGGCACCGACCAGATACACCTCACCGGTCGCCACCGGCGCTTCGCCCTCGATTTTTGCCTGCAGCAAACGCTCGGCTTCACCGCCCTGCCCGGCCAGTTGCCGGTCGGCAATCGCGCCCTGGAAGACGTCTTCCCAGAACGCCCGGCGCTGCTGCACATCCGGGAACAGCTTTTTCACCTGATGACGGAAACGCGCCGCCAGGCCAGCCAGCTGCCCGTAGGTGGAAGGAATCCAGGTCTCGATCTTGGCGCGGATCAACCGCGCCAGCACCGGCGCATCGCCACCGCTGGACACGGCAATGATCAGCGGCGAACGGTCGACGATCGCCGGGAAGATCACGCTGCACAGGGCCGGCGCGTCCACCACGTTAACCGGCACGCACCGCCGATGGGCATCCTTGGAGACTTGTGCGTTCAACGCTTCGTCGTCGGTGGCGGCAATGATCAGCGCGCAACCGTCCAGGTCCGTCTCGACGTAACCGCGCGTCAGGCACTCGCCAGCGTGGGCGCTGACCAGCTCACGCAGCTGCGATTCGATTTCAGGTGCGACCACCCGCAGCAGCGCACCGGCATCGGCCAGCAGGCGGGACTTGCGCAAGGCAATTTCCCCCCCACCGACGACCAACACACGACTGCCGCGAAGGTTATGGAACAGCGGCAGATAGTTCATTTAGCCGATGACCTCAAGGCCACCCATGTACGGCTTGAGTACTTCCGGCACACGGATCGAACCGTCGGCCTGCTGGTAGTTCTCCAGCACTGCCACCAGGGTACGACCGACCGCCAGGCCGGAACCGTTCAGCGTATGTACCAGTTCCGGCTTGCCGGTTTCCGGGTTGCGGAAACGCGCTTGCATGCGGCGGGCCTGGAAGTCGCCGCAGTTGGAGCACGACGAGATTTCGCGGTATTTGTCCTGGCTTGGAATCCACACTTCCAGGTCGTAGGTCTTGACCGCGCTGAAGCCCATGTCGCCGGTGCACAGGGCAATCGTGCGATAAGGCAATTCCAGCAACTGCAGGACTTTCTCGGCGTTGGCGGTCAGGCCTTCCAGCGCTTCCATCGAAGTCGACGGCTCGACGATCTGCACCATCTCGACCTTGTCGAACTGGTGCTGGCGGATCATGCCGCGGGTGTCGCGACCCGACGCACCGGCTTCACTGCGGAAGCACGGCGTGTGCGCGACGAACTTGATCGGCAGCAGTTTCGAATCGACGATTTCGCCGGCGACGATGTTGGTCAGCGACACTTCGGCGGTCGGGATCAGGTACAGATCGGCTTCGCCTTCGCGCGCGATCTTGAACAGGTCTTCTTCGAATTTCGGCAGCTGGCCGGTGCCTTGCAGCGCCGGGGCCTGGACCAGATAAGGCGTGTAGGCCTCTTCGTAGCCGTGCTCGGTGACGTGCAGGTTGATCATGAACTGCGCCAGGGCCCGGTGCAGACGGGCGATCGGGCCGCGCAGCAACGCAAAGCGCGCGCCGGACAGCTTGGCGGCGGTCTCGAAGTCGAGCCAGCCGAATTTTTCGCCCAGGGCGACGTGGTCCTGAACCGGGAAATCGAATGCGGTCGGTGTACCCCAGCGGCGCACTTCGACGTTGCCGTCTTCGTCTTCGCCGATCGGCACCGACTCATGCGGCAAGTTGGGAATGCCGAGGACGATCGAGTCCAGCTCGGTCTGGATCGCGTCCAGCTCGACTTTACCGGCACTCAACTCGCCCGCCATGCGCTCGACATCCGCCATCAACGGCGCGATGTCTTCGCCGCGCTGCTTGGCCTGACCGATGGATTTGGAGCGCGCGTTACGTTCAGCCTGCAGTGCTTCGGTGCGGGTCTGGACGGTCTTGCGCTGTTCTTCCAGCGCTTCGATGCGCGCGACATCCAAGGCGAAGCCACGGGATGCCAGGCGGTCCGCTACGTCCTGAAGGTTGCTACGTAACAGTTTGGAATCGAGCATGTCGGTCTCTCGTTATCAAAGTTTGGTCAAGGACAGGCCAGCCCAGGTGGCGAGCAGCCCGCCGAATACGCTGATGGCAGCATAGCCCAGGGCCAGCGGCACTTGCCCGCTTTCCAGCAGGCGCACCGTATCCAGTGAAAAGGATGAAAAAGTCGTCAGCCCTCCGAGGAAGCCGACGATCAACCCGGCGCGCACCTCGATCGGCACCTCCGGGCGTAGCAAAAACAGACCGTATAAAACGCCGATCAGCAAACAGCCGACGATATTAACGGCCAGCGTCGCGGTATAGAAGTGCCGCGGCCAATTAGCATTGATCCAGTTAGCCGTGGCAAAGCGTAGCAAGGTGCCGGCCACTCCGCCGGCAGATACTGCAGCGATCAAGCCAAGCACTATTTTCTCCGCTGCCGGGGGCTTAGACGGTCGAGTTTGGCCAGGTGATTGAGCTTCTCGCCAATCTTCAACTCCAGGCCACGGGGCACCGGCTGGTAGAACGCGATGGGCTCGAGTTCTTCCGGAAAGTAGTCTTCTCCGGCGGCGTAGGCATCCGGTTCGTCGTGGGCATAACGGTATTCGTCGCCATAACCGAGCTGCTTCATCAGCTTGGTCGGCGCGTTGCGCAAATGCAGCGGCACTTCCAGCGAGCCGTGTTCGGCGGCAGCACGCAGCGCAGTCTTGAAGCCCATGTACACCGCGTTGCTTTTCGGCGCGCAGGCCAGATAGGTGATGGCCTGGGCCACCGCCAGTTCGCCTTCGGGGCTGCCGAGGCGCTCCTGCACTTCCCACGCCGCCAGGCACAGGCTCAGCGCCCGCGGGTCGGCATTGCCGATGTCTTCACTGGCCATGCGCACCACGCGCCGGGCCAGGTACAGCGGATCGCAGCCGCCATCGATCATGCGCGCGAACCAGTACAACGCGCCGTCAGGGTTGGAGCCGCGAACCGATTTGTGCAGCGCGGAAATCTGGTCGTAGAAGGCTTCGCCACCCTTGTCGAAGCGCCGGCGGGTATCGCCGAGCAGGCTTTGCAGCAGGTCGGTGCCGATCTCGCTGTTGTCTTCGGCCAGGTCCGAGGCGTTTTCCAGCAGGTTGAGCAAGCGCCGGCCATCGCCATCAGCGGCCGACAGCAACATCTGGAAGCCTTCATCGCTGAGGGTCAGGTTGCGCTTGCCCAGGCCACGCTCTTCGGTCAGCGCGCGGTGCACCAGTTTACGCAGTGCCGCTTCGTCGAGGCTCTTGAGCACATAGACCCGCGCGCGGGAGAGCAAGGCGTTGTTGAGCTCGAACGAAGGGTTCTCCGTGGTCGCGCCGATAAAAATCAGCGTGCCGTCTTCGACATACGGCAGGAACGCATCCTGCTGGGACTTGTTGAAGCGGTGCACTTCATCGACGAACAGAATCGTGCGCCGGCCATACTGCGCGGCCTGCTGCTTGGCAATTTCCACCGCCTGGCGAATTTCCTTCACGCCAGCCAATACCGCCGACACCGTTTCGAAATGCGCCTCGGACACTTCCGCCAGCAACCGCGCCAGGGTGGTTTTGCCCACCCCCGGCGGTCCCCAGAAAATCATCGAATGCAGGGCACCCTGCTCCAGGGCTTCGCGCAAGGGCTTGCCGCGAGCGAGCACGTGTTCCTGACCGACATACTCGTCCAGGTTGGTCGCGCGCAGGCGGGCGGCCAGGGGCTGGGCGATGGGGGCGCTGCGAAACAGGTCCATGACTACTTGTGAAACCTCACTGGGCTTAACACTTTACCCCCTGTGGGAGCGAGCCTGCTCGCGAATGCGGTATGCCAGTCAACATGGATGGCGACTGACACGCCCTCTTCGCGAGCAGGCTCGCTCCCACAGGAGTTGCGTTTTATTCCTGGATTACATCGGCACCCTTGGGGATGTCGAACTTGAACTTGGATGCCGGGATCGGCTCGTTGGCCTTCACCCCGGTGAACAGGATATTGGTGCGCTGGCCGACACTGTCGATCAGCTGCATGTCGTTGACCAGGCCATTGCGGAACGACAGGCGCAGGCTGTCGAACAGGGTGTCCTTGGTTTTCGGCTTCAAGGTGAAGTCGATCACGCCCCCGGCTTCCTTGGCGCTGATATCGAAGCTCTGGCTGATCTTCGACACGTCACCGGACAGCAGCAGTGCTGGCGTCTGGGTCAGGCGCTGATCGAGATTCTTGATGGTAGCCTGTTCCAGGTCCGGGTCCCACAGTGTGACCTTTTTACCATCGGAGACCATGGTCTGCTCGGCAGGCGCATTGGTGTGCCAATAGAACAGGCCCGGGCGCTGCAGCGACATCTCGCCGGCGGTTTCCTGCAACTGCGTACCCGTGCCATCGAGGGTCAGCTGGGAGAAGCGCGCTGTCAGGGTCTGGGATTTTTCCAGCAATTGGGTCAGGCGTGCCACGTCCTTGTCATCGGCGTGGGCGGTGAGCGTGCTCAAAGCCAGTACCGGCAGCAACAGCATGCGGATCAGACGCATGGGAGTCCTCTTGATATTCGTGGGAGTGCGAGCGACGCCAAAGGACGCCGCCCCTTTTCAGTATCGGGTCAGTCGCGCACCGGGCCAGGGGCCAGGACTTCACGCGAACCGTTGGTGTTCATGGATGTCACGACCCCGGCCATTTCCATGGCTTCGATCATGCGCGCGGCACGGTTGTAGCCGATCTTCAGCTTGCGCTGGACCGCGGAGATGGACGCGCGACGGCTTTCCAGGACGAACTGCACCGCTTCGTCATACAGCGCGTCAGCCTCGGGATCATCTCCGTCGCCGCCACCGCTGCTGCCTTCAAAGCCGCTGCCCGCCTCTTCGACACCGTTGAGGATGTCGTCGTTGTATTCCGGCGCACCACGCAATTTCCAGGCCTCGACCACGCGGTGAACCTCATCGTCGGACACGAACGCGCCGTGAACCCGGATCGGCAGGCTGGTACCCGGCGGCATGTACAACATGTCACCGTGGCCGAGCAATTGTTCGGCACCGCCCTGGTCGATGATGGTCCGCGAGTCGATCTTGCTCGACACCTGGAACGCCATGCGGGTCGGGATGTTGGCCTTGATCAGGCCGGTGATCACGTCCACCGACGGACGCTGGGTCGCGAGGATCAGGTGGATACCCGCCGCCCGCGCCTTCTGGGCGATACGGGCGATCAGTTCCTCGACCTTCTTGCCGACGATCATCATCATGTCGGCGAATTCGTCGACCACCACCACGATCGTCGGCAGCTTCTGCAGCAACGGCGCTTCGTCGTGGATGCTTTCGCGCTTGTACAACGGATCGCTCAACGGTTCGCCGGCGTCCTGCGCTTCCTTGACCTTGGCATTGAAGCCGGACAGGTTACGCACGCCCATCTTCGCCATCAGCTTGTAGCGTCGCTCCATCTCGGCAACGCTCCAGCGCAGGGCGTTGGCGGCGTCCTTCATGTCGGTGACCACCGGGCACAACAGGTGCGGAATGCCTTCGTAGATCGACAATTCGAGCATTTTCGGGTCGATCATGATCAGCTTGGCGTCTTCCGGGCCGGACTTGAACAGGATCGACAGGATCATCGCGTTCACACCCACCGACTTACCGGAACCGGTGGTACCGGCCACCAGCAGGTGCGGCATCTTCGCCAGGTCGGTGATGACCGGCTTGCCGCCGATGTCGTGGCCCAGGGCCAAGGTGACCGGGGACTTGAAGTTGTCGTACTCGGGGGTCGACAGCACTTCGGAGAAGCGCACGATCTGCCGGTCTTCGTTGGGAATCTCGATACCGACCGTGGTCTTGCCCGGAATCACTTCCACCACGCGCACGCTGGTCACGGCCAGGGATCGCGCCAGGTCCTTGGCGAGGTTGGCGATACGGCTGACCTTGACCCCCGCCGCTGGCTGGATCTCGTAACGGGTAATCACAGGGCCCGGGTGGATCGAATCCACGGTGACTTCGACGCCGAATTCCTTGAGCTTGATTTCCAGCAGGTGGCCGACGGCCGCCAGGGATTCGGGCGAGTAATTGAGTTGTTTCTTTTCCGCCGGGTCGAGTATCGAGATGGGCGGCAAGGTGCCTTCCACCGCGCTGTCGACGAACAACGGCGCCTGCTTCTCTTTTTCCACGCGCTTGCTTGGCGCTGGCGGCTTGGGTGGCGCCGGGGCGATCACCGGCGGCACCTGTTTCTCGCGCTCGGACATGTGCTTGCTCAGCGCCTGTTCGCGCTCGATCAGGCGCTCCTTGACCTTGGCCTGCTCACGCTTGTCGGTGACGGTCGGCGCGACCACATCGTGCACGCGGTCATCGACTTCACGCAGTTGTGCGACCAGTTGCTTGCGCTCGGCACGGGCCGCCCACCAACGATTGGCGGCGCCCTGGAACAGTTCGAACAGGTCGAGGGTGATCTTGCCGGTGACGTCCATCACCTTGAACCATGACAGGTCGGTGAACACCGTGAGGCCGAACAAAAACAGGGCGATGAACAGCAGCGTGCTGCCCTGGATATTCAGCGCGTTCTTCGCCAGGTCGCCAAGGCTCTCGCCCAGCGCCCCGCCAGCGCCGGCCGGCAGACCGGTCGCGGCATGGAAATGGATGTGCGCCAGCGCGGCACCGGACAGGACGAGGAATACCAGGCCTATCAGGCGCCAGGAGAACAGCCAGCCGCTCCATTCCCACGGCTCGTGGCGTTGACGGAAGATCTGGTAGGCCTTTATCGCCAACAACAGCGGGAAGATATAGGCAAAGTAACCGAGCACCATGAACAGGATATCGGCGCTGTAGGAGCCAGCGGGGCCGCCGAAGTTCTGAACATCGTCGATCTTGCTGTTATGGCTCCAGCCCGGATCGTCCTTGCCATAGGTCAGCAAGGCCATCATCAGGAACAGGCACAACGCACCGATGGCGATCAATGCACCTTCCTTGAGGCGGTAGTGCAAGTGCTGGCGCCAAAGTGGCACAACTGTTTTGGGTGCTGCGGTGGATTTCTTCAAAACCTGCTTTTCCTGCGCCAATGGCGCGTCCATCTGTTGAATGACTATAAAACTGCCCAATCCAGGCAGGTAAAAAAGTTAACAGGCGTAACCGGGTCTACTTTTAACACTGCGCATCGGTTTTCATAAACACCAAACGCGATGCCTATTTTGTTACAAACACTGTTACAGCCAGGCATTGTACGGGTTTGTACGCGCGATGCCATGCTGGCAACTCTTGGGTGTAGCATAGTCAACAGCACATTACGTGCGACTCAATTTGAGCACGCATTCTCTTTTGTGACAAAGGCTTATGAGGTGTTTTTATGAGCGAAGCGAAGCATTCCCGCCTGATCATCCTGGGTTCCGGTCCCGCCGGGTACAGCGCAGCCGTGTATGCCGCTCGCGCCAACCTCAAACCCGTTGTCATTACCGGCATACAGGCAGGTGGCCAGCTCACCACCACCGTGGAAGTCGATAACTGGCCAGGCGATGTCGAAGGCCTGACCGGTCCGGTCCTGATGGAGCGCATGCAAAGACACGCCGAGCGCTTTGCCACCGAGATCGTTTACGACCACATCCATACCGCCAAGTTGCAACAGCGCCCGTTCGAACTCATCGGTGACAGTGGCACCTACACTTGCGACGCCCTGATCATTGCCACCGGCGCCTCGGCACAGTACCTGGGGCTGCCCTCGGAAGAGACTTTCGCGGGTAAAGGGGTTTCGGCCTGCGCGACTTGCGACGGCTTTTTCTATCGCAACCAGGTGGTCGCGGTGGTGGGCGGTGGCAATACTGCCGTCGAAGAAGCGCTTTATTTGTCGAACATCGCCAGTGAAGTCCATCTGATTCACCGTCGCGACAAGTTGCGCTCGGAAAAGATTCTGCAGGACAAACTCTTCGAAAAAGCCGCCAAGGGCAATATTCGCCTGCACTGGAACCAGAACCTGGACGAGGTACTGGGCGATTCCAGCGGCGTGACCGGCGCGCGCCTGCGCGACAGTCATACCGGTGCAATCACCGAGCTGCCGCTGACCGGCGTGTTCATCGCCATCGGCCACAAACCCAATACCGATTTGTTCACCGGTCAGCTGGAACTGCGTGACGGCTATCTGCTGGTCAACGGTGGCAGCGACGGCAATGCAACGGCCACCGCCATCGAAGGCGTGTTTGCCGCAGGTGACGTTGCCGATCACGTCTATCGCCAGGCCGTCACGTCCGCCGGTGCCGGCTGCATGGCCGCCCTCGATGCGGAAAAATACCTCGACGACATTCCCGCTGTTTGACTGCACACTTCACGGCGGGCCCAACGCCCGCCACCGCCCTCCCCTTCTGCAAGCCCTGACGCCATGCTGACTTGGTTACAACGCAACACCCTGACCTTCCCGGCCCTGGAAAAGGCCATGCGTGATCCCAATGGATTGCTGGCGGCCGGTGGCGACCTGTCCGCCGATCGATTGATCCAGGCCTACCGCCATGGTTGTTTTCCCTGGTTTTCCGAAGGCCAGCCGATTCTCTGGTGGTCGCCGGACCCTCGCACCGTCTTGTTTCCCGATGAACTGCATGTGTCCCGCAGCCTGAAAAAACTCCTGCGCCAACAACGCTACCAGGTGACCTTCGATCAGGATTTCGTCGCGGTCATCCGCGCCTGCGCCGCGCCCAGGGAGTATGCGGACGGCACCTGGATCACCGACGCCATGCAGGACGCCTATATCGAACTGCACAGGCGCGGCCATGCGCATTCGGTGGAGGTCTGGGACCAGGATGAACTGGTCGGCGGACTGTATGGCCTGGCGATGGGCCAGCTGTTTTTCGGCGAATCCATGTTCAGCCTGGCCGACAACGCCTCGAAATTTGGCTTTGCCACACTGGTGCAACATCTGAAAGACTCGGGTTTTGTGCTCATCGACTGCCAGATGCCCACCGACCATTTGCACAGCCTGGGTGCCCGGGCCATTCCTCGCCGCGTGTTTGCCGACTACCTGGCGCGGCATCTGGACCAACCCAATCGTGCAACCTGGGTTTGCTGAGCGACTTTTGCGCGCGTGGCTTACACTTAATCCAAAGCACTATCCGAGGGTTGATCATGACCGAGTTGGCGCGTTTGAAGTTTTATGCCACTCAACCCCACTCCTGCAGTTATCTGCCCGAGGAGCAGGCCACGACCCTGTTTCTCGACCCTAGCCAGCCCATGGATGTGCACGTCTATGCAGACCTGTCTGAAATGGGTTTTCGGCGCAGTGGCGACCATCTGTATCGCCCCCATTGCCAGAATTGCAATGCGTGCGTACCGGCGCGCATTCCGGTTGGACAATTCACCCCCAATCGCCAGCAGAAGCGTATTTTCAAACGCAACGCCGACTTGCAGGTGCGCCCCGCCAAGCCGGGCTTCAGCGAAGAATATTTCGATCTATACCAGCGCTACATCGAAGAACGCCATGCCGACGGCGACATGTACCCACCCAGTCGCGATCAATTCTCGACCTTCCTGGTTCGCGACCTGCCATTTTCACGGTTCTATGAATTCCGCCTTGAGGGCCGGTTGCTGGCCATTGCCGTTACCGACCTTCTGCCGAACGGTCTGTCGGCGGTCTACACCTTCTATGAGCCCGGCGAAGAGCGGCGCAGCCTGGGGCGCTTCGCCATACTCTGGCAAATCGCCGAAGCCCGGCGATTGGGTCTGGATGCGGTTTACCTGGGCTACTGGATCAAGAACTGCAAAAAAATGAGCTACAAGACCCAGTATCGCCCAATTGAACTGCTGATAAACCAGCGCTGGGTCGTTCTGAACTAGAGCAGGCCCTAAACCCCTTGGCTTGAACACCCTTTTTCGGGCACAATGCACGCCGCTTTTGCCTGGCGCAGTTGCACCGGGCCATTCATTGGACACCGAGGGCTTTACTGCATGTCGAAAGAAGACAGCTTCGAAATGGAAGGCACTGTCGTCGACACCCTGCCCAACACCATGTTTCGTGTGGAGTTGGAAAATGGGCACGTCGTAACCGCGCATATTTCCGGCAAGATGCGCAAGAACTACATTCGTATTCTTACCGGTGACAAGGTGCGCGTCGAGCTGACGCCCTATGACTTGAGCAAAGGGCGCATCACTTACCGCGCTCGTTAATCAGGTCAATACAAGACGCCCGGCTTATGCCGGGCGTTTTTGTTTGCCTTCGACTTGAATCTGGCTGCAGCCCCATGTGGGAGCGAGCCTGCTCGCGAATGCGATATGCCAGTCAACATGAATGGAGACTGACACGCCCTCTTCGCGAGCAGGCTCGCTCCCACAGGGGCCGGCGCATTTCTTCAAGACAGCAAAAAGGCGCCGATCGGCGCCTTTTTGCTTTATTGCGATTTAACGTCAGGCCATTTCAGCCGTAGTCTCGAACTCGAAGGTCAGTTCGCCGTCCTTGATGTCGATGTGAACCACACCGCCATGTTCGGCCAGTTCGCCAAAGAGGATCTCCTCCGCCAGCGGGCGCTTGATCTTGTCCTGGATCAGGCGCGCCATCGGACGAGCTCCCATTGCCGAGTCGTAACCGCCAGCCGCCAACCAGCTGCGAGCCGCATCGGTGACTTCCAGCAACACGCGCTTGTCTTCCAGCTGCGCCTGAAGTTCGGTAAGGAACTTGTCCACCACGCTCTTGATGACCTCATGGCTGAGGCGACCAAACTGGATAATGGTGTCCAGACGGTTGCGGAACTCTGGCGTAAAGCTCTTCTTGATCACTTCCATCGCATCGGACGAGTGGTCCTGATGGGTGAAACCGATCGAAGCACGGGCTGCGGTTTCGGCACCGGCGTTGGTCGTCATGATAACGATCACGTTACGGAAGTCGGCCTTGCGCCCGTTGTTATCGGTCAGCGTTCCGTGATCCATCACCTGCAGCAGCAGGTTGAAGACCTCCGGGTGCGCCTTCTCGATTTCATCGAGCAACAGCACGCAGTGTGGCTGCTTGGTGATGGCCTCGGTCAGCAGACCGCCCTGATCGAACCCGACATAGCCTGGAGGTGCACCGATCAGACGCGATACGGTGTGGCGCTCCATGTACTCGGACATGTCGAAGCGAATCAGCTCGACACCCAGCGCCTTGGCCAGCTGACGTGCCGCTTCGGTTTTACCGACGCCGGTAGGACCCGCAAACAGGAACGAACCGACTGGCTTGTCAGGCGACTTGAGGCCGGCACGGGACAGCTTGATCGCGGTCGCCAACGAATCGATCGCAGCATCCTGGCCAAACACCGTCAGCTTCAGGTCACGCTCAAGGTTACGCAGCAGCTCTTTATCGGAACTGGTGACGTGTTTTGGCGGAATCCGCGCGATTTTCGCGACGATGTCCTCGACTTGTGGCACCTCGATGCGCTTGACGCGCATTTCGATGGGTTGCAGGCGCTGATAGGCACCCGCCTCGTCGATCACGTCGATCGCCTTGTCCGGCATGTGCCGGTCATTGATGTAGCGTGAAGCCAGTTCGGCAGCGGCGCGCAGGGCCTCATCACTGTATTCGATATTGTGATGGGACTCGAAACGCCCCTTCAGGCCGCGCAGGATACCGATGGTGTCTTCCACCGAAGGCTCCGATACATCGACTTTCTGGAAGCGACGCGCCAAGGCACGATCCTTCTCGAAAATCCCGCGAAATTCCTGGAAGGTGGTCGAGCCGATGCAGCGGATATCACCGGACGACAACAACGGCTTGAGCAGGTTCGAGGCATCCATGACCCCACCGGACGCTGCACCCGCACCGATGATGGTGTGGATTTCGTCGATGAAGAGGATCGCCTGCGGACGTTTTTTCAACTCATTGAGCAACGCCTTGAAGCGCTTCTCGAAATCGCCGCGGTACTTGGTCCCGGCCAGCAAGGCACCCAGGTCGAGGGAATACACGACGCTGTTGGCCAGCAGGTCCGGCACCTGGTTGTCGACAATGCGCTTGGCCAGGCCTTCGGCGATCGCGGTTTTACCCACGCCCGCCTCGCCCACCAGCAGCGGATTGTTCTTGCGACGACGGGCCAGGATCTGGGCGACGCGCTCGACTTCCAGCTCACGGCCTACCAATGGATCGATTCGACCCTGGCGCGCGAGTTCATTAAGGTTGCTGGCATAAGCATCCAGTGGATTGCCTGAAGATGAAGACTCACCGCCCTCGTCGTCCTGCATATCTTGCTCGCCCTCAGAGTGATCGCCGTGCCCTGGCACCTTGGAAATGCCGTGGGCGATGTAGTTGACGACATCGATACGGGCAACGCTCTGCTGTTTCAGCAGGAACACTGCCTGACTCTCTTGCTCACTGAAGATCGCGACCAGCACGTTGGCGCCAGTCACTTCGCGTTTGCCCGAGCTCTGTACGTGAAACACAGCACGTTGCAGGACACGCTGGAAGCCCAGGGTTGGCTGGGTCTCACGATCCTCGTCATGCACGGGGATCAATGGCGTGGTGGAGTCGATGAACTCCTGCAGGTCATGCTTGAGTTTGTCGAGGTTCGCGCCGCACGCACGCAAAACGGTGGCGGCAGCCTCATTGTCCAATAGGGCCAGCAGCAGGTGTTCGACGGTCATGAATTCATGACGCTTCGAACGAGCCTCCTTGAAGGCAAGATTGAGGGTGACTTCGAGCTCGCGGTTTAACATAGCTTCACCTCATACCCAAGTGGTCGGCGATTAACCGTCCTTCTCGATTTCACAGAGTAGCGGATGCTGGCTTTCCCTGGCGTACTGGTTGACCTGCATGGCCTTTGTCTCGGCGATGTCGCGGGTAAACACTCCACATACTGCCCGCCCTTCTGTATGGACGGCCAGCATGACCTTGGTCGCCAGCTCGCGATTCAGGTTAAAAAACACCTCGAGCACTTCGACGACGAAATCCATCGGTGTGTAGTCATCATTGAACAAAACCACCTTGTACATCGGCGGCGCCTGTAAAGCAGGCTTAGCCTCCTGAACAGCAATGCCTGCGGAATCGTCGTCGTGTTCCTCCGGGCGATCTTTCTGGAGAGTCGGGCGATCCTGATTGAATGTTAGTCGAATCTGGCTGATTGCATGCATGGAAAGAAAGGTTCGTCAGTTGTGCAAATACAGTGGTGGGGGCGGTCTTGGGTGATTTCAACTCCGACTGCCTGGTCACCTTGACTATCGGCAAAACGGTGTTACAACCAATAGAGCCCACAGTGGGTAAAAAAGGTCCGCGGAGTCAACTTTTTTTCTAAGAAGTGACTGCGGATGTACTGGATGATACTCCAGTGATGGAGTCTGTTGCAGAGGGAGTTGGTATGTCAGGTGTCAAGGTCAGTGGCAAGGTGAAATGGTTCAACAACGCCAAGGGGTACGGTTTCATCATCGAGGATGGCAAGACAGAAGATCTGTTTGCCCACTACTCGGCCATTCAGATGGAGGGTTATAAAACCCTGAAAGCCGGACAGGCCGTCGTCTTCGAGATCATCCAGGGGCCCAAGGGCCTGCACGCCGTCAACATCGGCGCTCCTGTCGATACCACGAAGGCCGCGAACCCTGCTACGCAACAAACCGTTACGGTTTAAACGCAGCATCGTCATCCAGTCATAAAAAAACCGCCCGGTTCAATCGCTTGAGCCGGGCGGTTTTCGCATGCATCGATGTTTCTTACATGTGCGAGATCAGCGCATCGCCGAAGCCGGACGAAGACACCAGCTTGGCGCCTTCCATCAAGCGCTCGAAGTCATAGGTCACGGTCTTGGCGGAAATCGCGCCATTGGTGCCCTTGATGATCAGGTCGGCCGCTTCGGTCCAGCCCATGTGGCGTAGCATCATTTCAGCCGACAGGATCAACGACCCCGGGTTGACCTGGTCCTTGCCGGCGTACTTGGGCGCGGTACCGTGGGTGGCTTCGAACATGGCCACGGTGTCGGACAGGTTGGCGCCTGGCGCAATACCGATACCACCCACTTCCGCCGCCAGGGCGTCGGAGAGGTAGTCGCCGTTCAGGTTCAGGGTTGCGATCACATCGTATTCCGCCGGGCGCAGCAGGATCTGCTGGAGCATGGCGTCAGCAATGGCGTCCTTGACGATGACATTCTTGCCGGTTTTCGGGTTCTTGAACTGCATCCACGGACCGCCGTCGAGCAGGGTCGCACCGAACTCTTCAGCCGCCACTTCGTAGGCCCATTCCTTGAAGGCACCTTCGGTGAACTTCATGATGTTGCCTTTGTGCACGATGGTCAGCGAATCGCGGTCGTTGTCGACGACATATTGCAGGGCCTTGCGCGCCAGGCGCTTGGTACCTTGCAAGGACACCGGCTTGACGCCGATACCGCAGTTTTCGTCGAAACGGATCTTGGTGACGCCCATTTCTTCTTTAAGGAACTTGATGACCTTGGTGGCTTCCGGGGTACCGGCCTTCCACTCGATACCGGCATAGATGTCTTCGGAGTTCTCGCGGAAGATCGTCATGTCGACGTCGCCTGGCTTCTTGACCGGGCTTGGCACGCCTTCGAACCAGCGCACCGGGCGCAGGCAGACATACAGGTCGAGTTGCTGGCGCAGGGCCACGTTGAGGGAACGAATACCGCCACCGACCGGCGTGGTCAGCGGGCCCTTGATGGAAACCACGTAGTCCTTGACCGCGTCCAGGGTTTCCTGAGGCAGCCAGGTGTCCTGATCGTAGACCTGGGTCGCTTTTTCCCCGGCGTACACTTCCATCCAGGAAATCTTGCGCTCGCCGCCGTAAGCCTTTTTCACAGCAGCATCGACAACCTTGATCATGACCGGGCTGATGTCGACACCAATGCCGTCGCCTTCGATGAAGGGAATGATCGGGTTATTAGGAACATTGAGAGAATGGTCTGCATTGACGGTGATTTTGTCGCCGACGGCTGGAACCTGAATCTTCTTGTAACCCATGCTGAACTCCATTGATTGGATTGAACATCTGGCTTGGTTCGAGCGTAACCCAGTTAAATCGGCGCGCAAACCCTATGTTCTATCGATAGGCCGCAAAGCTATACAACCTGCGCCCTACAAGCCTGAAATCAAAGGGAAAAGCGCCAAACTCAAGCATCGCGAATCACCTTACGCCCTGCTCGCTCCTGCGACCTTTAGACCAATGGACGACAAACGTTGTGTGTGAACCATCGGCAGATTGCCAGCTACCTATGTATAATGCCGCCGCTGACTAAAGGGTCACGTCAGGTTGAACAGCTCTACGACGAGTGTTTCAGCCCGATGAGACGGTCTGCTACCGCAGCCCGCCTACTTTGACGCCCTACTGATGCACCCAACATCACAGCAACGAAATCTCGATATTCGGCTCATGGATGACTTTGAACGAACGCGCTTACCCGGCGCCCCTCGAGTTTCTGCGCACGCTTTAGCAAAGAAGAGAGAGTTAATCCGAATATGCCCACCCGCTCGAAGATCATCTATACCTTCACCGACGAAGCTCCCGCCCTCGCCACCTATTCACTGTTGCCTATCGTAGAGGCGTTCACCGCCTCGGCTGATATCGCCGTTGAAACCCGCGATATTTCTCTTGCAGGGCGCATCCTGGCCAGCTTCCCCGAGCAATTGGGTGATAAAGCCGTAGCCGACCACCTCGCCGAACTGGGCGCCCTGGCCGTTACGCCTGAAGCCAACATCATCAAGCTGCCAAACATCAGCGCCTCGGTTCCGCAGCTGCAAGCCGCGATCAAGGAACTGCAAGCCCAGGGCTACGCCCTGCCGGACTACCCGGAAACCGTGAGCAGCGACGCCGACAAAGAAGCCAAGGCCCGTTACGACAAGGTCAAGGGCAGCGCCGTGAACCCGGTTCTGCGCGAAGGCAACTCTGACCGTCGCGCTCCGCTGTCGGTCAAGAACTATGCTCGCAAGCACCCGCACAAGATGGGCGCCTGGGCTGCGGACTCCAAGTCCCACGTTGCGCACATGAGCAACGGTGACTTCTACGGCAGTGAAAAAGCCGCCCTGATCGACGCCGCTGGCGCCGTGAAGATCGAGCTGATCGCTCAAGACGGCACCACCACCGTCCTGAAAGAAAAGACCACCGTCCAGGCTGGCGAGATCCTCGACTGCGCCGTCATGAGCAAAAACGCTCTGCGCGCTTTCATCGCCGCTGAAATCGAAAGCGCCAAGGCCCAGGGCGTGTTGCTGTCGGTTCACCTGAAAGCGACCATGATGAAGGTCTCCGACCCGATCATGTTCGGCCAGATCGTTGCCGAGTTCTACAAAGACGCACTGGCCAAGCACGCTGACGTGCTGGCACAGATCGGCTTCAACCTGAACAACGGCATCGGCGACCTGTACGCTCGCATCAAGGCCCTGCCGGCCGAGCAGCAAGCTCAGATCGAAGCCGATATCCAGGCGGTCTACGCCGCTCGTCCATCCCTGGCGATGGTCAACTCCGACAAAGGCATCACCAACCTGCACGTGCCGAGCGACGTCATCGTCGACGCATCGATGCCGGCCATGATCCGTGACTCCGGCAAGATGTGGGGCACCGACGGCCAGTTGCACGACACCAAGGCCGTGATCCCGGATCGCTGCTACGCCACCATCTACCAGGCGGTCATCGAAGACTGCAAGGCCAATGGCGCCTTCGACCCAACCACCATGGGCAGCGTGCCGAACGTTGGCCTGATGGCGAAAAAAGCCGAAGAGTACGGCTCCCACGACAAGACGTTCCAGATCAAGACCAACGGTGTTGTCCGCGTGACCGACACCAACGGCACCCTGCTGCTGGAACAGTCGGTTGAAGCCGGCGACATCTTCCGCATGTGCCAGACCAAGGACGCGCCGATCCAGGACTGGGTCAAGCTGGCCGTCAACCGTGCTCGCGCAAGCAGCACCCCGGCGATCTTCTGGCTGGACCCGATGCGCGCCCACGACGGCGTGGTGATCGAAAAAGTCCAGGCTTACCTGAAGGATCACGACACTGCCGGCCTGGACATCCAGATCATGGCCCCGGTCGACGCGATGAAGTTCACCCTGCAGCGCACCCGCGCCGGCAAGGACACCATCTCGGTAACCGGCAACGTCCTGCGCGACTACCTGACCGACCTGTTCCCGATCATGGAACTGGGCACCAGCGCCAAGATGCTGTCGATCGTGCCGCTGATGAACGGCGGTGGCCTGTTCGAAACCGGCGCTGGCGGCTCAGCGCCCAAGCACGTGCAGCAACTGCTGGAAGAGAACTTCCTGCGCTGGGATTCGCTGGGTGAATTCCTGGCCCTGGCCGCGTCCCTGGAACACCTGGGCGTGACCTACAACAACCCTAAGGCGCTGGTTCTGGCCAAGACCCTGGACCAGGCCACCGGCCAGTTCCTGGACAACAACAAGTCGCCATCGCGCAAAGTCGGCAACATCGACAACCGCGGCAGCCACTTCTACCTGGCGCTGTACTGGGCTCAAGCCCTGGCCGCCCAGACCGAAGACGCTGCACTGCAAGCGCAGTTCGCGACCCTGGCCAAGACCCTGACCGAGAACGAGGCAACTATCGTTGCCGAGCTCAACGCCGTTCAGGGCAAGCCAGTGGACATCGGCGGTTACTACCACGCCGACGCCGAGCTGATCAGCAAGGCCATGCGTCCGAGCGCAACTTTCAACGCAGCGGTTGCAGCGTTGGTTTAAGGTTGTAAGGAAGCACCACAAACCCCGGCCCTGTGCCGGGGTTTGTGTTTGTGGCCCATACATATTTTTATCGGTGAAATCCGATCCAATGTGGGAGCGGGCTTGCTCGCGAAAGGGGTTTATCATTCAACATCTTTATTGACTGACCCACCGCTTTCGCGAGCAAGCCCGCTCCCACAGGGACAGCATTTCAACTTCGAGGAGATCTCATGGACTGGAAACCCCACATCACCGTCGCCACCATCGTCGAAGACAACGGCCGCTTCCTGATGGTCGAAGAACTCAAGCACGGGCGCGTGGTGCTCAACCAGCCCGCCGGCCACCTGGACCCGAACGAAACACTGACCGAAGCCGCCGTGCGCGAAACCCTCGAGGAAACCGGCTGGGACATCGAAGCCACCGGCGTACTGGGCATTTATCTGTATACCGCCCCGAGCAACGGCGTGACCTACCAACGGGTCTGCTTCATTGCCAAAGCGTTGAAACACCACCCCGAGTATCAACTGGACGACGGCATCGTCGGCGCCAAGTGGTTGACCCGCGAGGAATTAATCGAGCAGCGCGAGCACTGGCGCAGTGAGCTGATCATGCGCTGCATCGACGACTATCTGGCAGGCATTCACTTCGATCTCGAATTGATACGCCCTTCTCTTTAGCCTTGCGGGCCCGGGCCTGTTAGAATCGCGTCCTTTTTCAAGACACTCATTGAATCCCTATGCGTGATCCAGCCCCTTCTGACACACAAAAGAAGCGCGTCATTGTCGGCATGTCCGGCGGCGTGGACTCTTCCGTTTCCGCCCTCCTGCTGATCGAGCAGGGCTATGAGGTGGAAGGCCTGTTCATGAAGAACTGGGAAGAAGACGACGGAACCGAATACTGCACCGCCATGGATGACCTGGCGGATGCCCAGGCCGTGTGCGACAAGATTGGCATCAAGCTGCACACCGCCAACTTCGCCGCCGAGTACTGGGACAACGTGTTCGAGCACTTCCTGGCCGAATACAAGGCCGGCCGTACGCCGAACCCGGACATCCTGTGCAACCGCGAAATCAAGTTCAAGGCGTTCCTCGACTACGCCATGATGCTCGGCGCCGACCTGATTGCCACTGGCCATTACGTGCGTCGGCGCGACATCGACGGCCGCACCGAACTGCTCAAGGGCCTGGACCCGAACAAGGACCAGAGCTACTTCCTGCACGCCGTCGGCGGCGAGCAGATCGCCAAGACCCTGTTCCCGGTCGGCGAGCTGGAAAAACCGCAGGTTCGCGCGATTGCCGAGAAATACGAGTTGGCCACCGCGAAGAAAAAGGATTCCACCGGTATCTGCTTTATCGGTGAGCGCCGCTTCAGCGACTTCCTCAAGCAATACCTGCCAGCACAGCCGGGCGAGATCAAGACCACCGAAGGCGAAGTCATCGGCCGTCACCATGGCCTGATGTACCACACCATCGGCCAACGCCAGGGCCTGGGCATCGGCGGCCTGAAAGACGCCAGCGACGAACCGTGGTACGTACTGATCAAGGATCTTGCGCACAACGAACTGATCGTTGGCCAAGGTAACGACCACCCGTGGCTGTTCTCCCGCGCCCTGCTCGCCTCGGACATCTATTGGGTCAACCCGATCGACCTGAGCCAGCCCCGCAAGCTGACCGCCAAGGTGCGTTATCGCCAGAGCGACCAGCCCTGCACCCTGGAGAAAACCGCCACCGGTTACCGCGCGACCTTCGATGACCCGCAACGCGCGGTCACCCCGGGCCAGTCCGTGGTGTTCTACGACGGCGAAATCTGCCTCGGCGGCGGCGTGATCGAAGTGGCAGAACCCTGGACTAGCAAGGGCCAGGCTCAATGACCCCCACCCAGGAACAACTGACGGCCCTCGGCGGGGTATTTCTCGCCGCGGTGCTGGTCGACAAGATCGCCAAGACCGGCCAGACCAACGAGGCCGGCCTGACCTGCATGCTCGGCAGCCTGCTGATCCGCGACCCCAAGGACACCCTGGAAGTCTATGGCGGCGACGACATCAACCTGCGCGAAGGCTATCGCGCATTGATCGGCGCCCTCGAGCGCGACCCGAGTGCCCTGCAGCGCGAGCCGCTGCGTTATGCCCTGGCCATGCTCGGTCTTGAACGTCAGCTGGCCAAGCGCAGCGACATGCTGGACGTGATCGGCAAACGCCTGCCGCAGATCCAGTCCCAGGTCGAACACTTCGGCCCGGCCCACGAAAACGTGATCGCCGCCTGCGGCGCGCTGTATCAGGACACCCTGAGTACGCTGCGCCAACGCATCCAGGTACATGGCGACATGCGCAACCTGCAGCAGCCGAGCAACGCCTCGAAAATTCGTGCCCTGCTGCTGGCCGGCATCCGTTCGGCACGCCTGTGGCGGCAATTGGGCGGTCATCGCTGGCAGTTGGTGATCAGCCGGCGCAAATTGCTCAAAGAGCTTTACCCATTGATGCGTAACGAATAACCCGCATCGGCGACACAGAACTCAGCAATACGCGTAATACGCCGGTCAGTTGGCGACGGACCGGCGGATTTTTTCATGTATGATACGCGCCCCATTTCGTTGCCCGACTGTCCGAGAACACCCCATGCAGCTCTCTTCGCTCACTGCGGTTTCCCCTGTTGACGGCCGCTACGCCGGCAAAACCCAGGCCCTGCGCCCAATTTTCAGCGAGTACGGCCTGATCCGTGCCCGTGTCCTGGTTGAAGTGCGCTGGCTCCAGCGCCTGGCCGCTCACCCTGCCATCAGCGAAGTGCCGGCGTTCTCCGCCGAAGCCAACGCTGTACTCAACACCCTGGCGGAAAACTTCTCTCTGGAGCACGCCGAGCGCGTCAAAGAGATCGAGCGCACCACCAACCACGACGTAAAAGCCATCGAATACCTGCTCAAGGAGCAGGCAGCCAAGCTGCCGGAACTGGCCAAGGTCAGCGAATTCATCCACTTCGCCTGCACCAGCGAGGACATCAACAACCTGTCCCACGCCCTGATGCTGCGCGAAGGCCGTGATGACGTGATGCTGCCGCTGATGCGCCAGACTGCCAACGCCATCCGCGAACTGGCCATCCGTTTCGCCGACGTGCCGATGCTGTCGCGCACCCACGGCCAGCCGGCCTCGCCGACCACCCTGGGCAAAGAACTGGCGAACGTGGTTTACCGCCTGGAGCGCCAGATCGCTCAAGTCGCCGCCGTACCGCTGCTGGGCAAGATCAACGGCGCTGTTGGCAACTACAACGCTCACCTGTCGGCCTACCCTGAGATCGACTGGGAAGCCAACGCCCGCGCCTTCATCGAAGACGAGCTGGGCCTGGGCTTCAACCCGTACACCACGCAGATCGAACCGCACGACTACATCGCCGAGCTGTTCGACGCGATCGCGCGCTTCAACACCATCCTGATCGACTTCGACCGCGATATCTGGGGCTACATCTCCCTGGGTTATTTCAAGCAGCGCACCATCGCTGGCGAAATCGGTTCGTCGACCATGCCGCACAAGGTCAACCCGATCGACTTCGAAAACTCCGAAGGCAACCTGGGCATCGCCAACGCACTGTTCCAGCACCTGGCAAGCAAGCTGCCGATCTCCCGCTGGCAGCGTGACCTGACCGACTCCACCGTACTGCGCAACCTCGGTGTCGGCTTCGCCCACAGCGTGATCGCGTACGAAGCCAGCCTCAAGGGCATCAGCAAGCTGGAGCTCAACGAGCAGAAGATCGCCGCTGACCTGGACGCCTGCTGGGAAGTGCTGGCCGAGCCGATCCAGACCGTGATGCGTCGCTACAACATCGAAAACCCGTACGAAAAGCTGAAAGAATTGACCCGCGGCAAGGGCATCAGCCCCGAAGCGCTGCAGACTTTCATCGATGGCCTGGACATGCCTGCCGCTGCCAAGGCCGAGCTGAAACTGCTCACCCCGGCCAACTACATCGGCAATGCTGTAGCGCAAGCCAAGCGCATCTGATCGACCGCTAGAACCGTTTAAGACGCCCGGCCGCGCCGGGCGTTTTTATTCCCGTATGAAAAGTGCTTTTTTTCAATAGGTTACACATGAATCCTGACATTCCTCTTCAACTTCTGGGCGGCATCACGGCACGCGAATTCCTGCGCGACTACTGGCAGAAAAAACCGTTGCTGATCCGTCAGGCGATTCCCGATTTCGAAAGCCCGATCGACGCCGACGAACTGGCCGGCCTGGCGCTGGAAGAAGAAGTCGAATCGCGTCTGGTGATCGAGAACGGCGAGCGTCCATGGGAATTGCGTCGCGGCCCGTTCGCCGAGGACGAATTCAGCAAATTGCCGGAGCGTGAGTGGACCCTGCTGGTTCAGGCCGTGGACCAGTTCGTGCCGGAAGTCAGCGAACTGCTGGAAAACTTCCGCTTTCTGCCGAGCTGGCGTATCGACGACGTGATGATCAGCTTCGCCGCCCCCGGTGGCAGCGTCGGTCCGCACTTCGACAACTACGACGTGTTCCTGCTGCAGGGCCATGGCAAGCGCAACTGGAAAATCGGCCAGATGTGCGACTCCGAAAGCCCTCTGCTGCAACACGCGGACCTGCGGATTCTCGCTGAATTCGAAGCCACCGATGAGTGGGTCCTGGAACCGGGCGACATGCTTTACCTGCCGCCGCGCCTGGCCCATTGCGGCGTGGCCGTCGACGACTGCCTGACCTACTCGGTCGGCTTCCGCGCACCGAGCGCCGCCGAAGTGCTGACCCACTTCACCGACTTCCTCAGCCAGTTCCTGCCGGACGAAGAGCGCTACACCGACGCCGATGCCCTGCCGGTGGCAGATCCGCATCAGATCCAGCATGACGCCCTCGACCGCCTCAAAGGCCTGCTGGCCGAGCACATGAGCGACGAGCGCCTGCTGCTGACCTGGTTCGGCCAGTTCATGACCGAGCCACGCTACCCGGAACTGGTGGTCGGTCCGGAAGACCTCGAAGAAGACGACGTCCTCGGCGCGCTGGAGCAAGGCGCGGTACTGATCCGTAATCCGAGCGCACGCCTGGCCTGGTCGGAAGTCGATGACGACCTGCTGCTGTTCGCCAGCGGCCAGAGCCGCTATCTGCCGGGCAAACTGCGTGAGTTGCTGAAGATGATCTGCGCTGCCGACGCGCTGCACGTCGACAACCTGGGTGACTGGCTGGCAGACGAAGATGGCCGCGGCCTGCTGTGCGAACTGGTCAAGCAAGGAAGCCTGGGGTTCGCCGATGAATAAGATTCACGTACGTGTCGCAGACTGGCAAAAGGACAACGCCGAGATCCGCCGCATTCGTGAAGCGGTTTTCGTCGCCGAGCAGTCCGTTCCGCCGGAACTGGAATGGGATGCCGACGATGTGACGGCCGTGCACTTCCTCGCCCTCGAAGGCGACTTTCCGGTTGGCACTGCCCGCCTGCTGCCCGACGGTCACGTCGGCCGGGTATCGGTTCTCAAGGACTGGCGCGGCTTGAAAGTCGGTGACGCACTGATGCACGCGGTAATCGGCGAAGCCGAAGAGCGCGGATTGAAGCAGCAGATGCTCAGCGCCCAGGTGCAAGCCACGGCGTTCTATGAGCGGCTGGGCTTTCACATGGTCAGCGAGGAGTTCCTCGAAGCAGGGATTCCGCATGTGGACATGGTCCGCCACTCGGCCTGACACCGAGGCGCGGCCTTCGCGAGCAAGCCCGCTCCCACAATTGAAATGCATTCCCCTGTGGGAGCGGGTTTGCTCGCGAAGAGGCCAGTAGCTGCACCACAAAACGCCCCGACATCACACGATGCCGGGGCGTTTTGCTGTCCAGGATTCAACTTGCCCCCTCCCTGGCCGACAAACTGGCAATATCAAGCCCTTTGATTGCGGAGATAACGGATATGTCCCTACGCACCCTGCTCACCACATTGCTGGCGACCTGCAGTTTTTCGCTCATGGCCGCCACCGAAATCGTGCCGCTGAACTACCACACCAGCGCCGACATGTTGCCGGTGGCGCAGGATTTCATCGGTAAGGACGGCCAGGTCAGCGCCTACGGCAATCAGCTCATCGTCAACGCCGATCAGCGCAAGATCGACGAACTTAAGGCGCTGATCGGCCAGCTCGATACCGCACCCAAACGCCTGCTGATCACCGTCGACACCAACGAAAACAACGTTCAGGGCAATCAGGGTTATTCGGTCAATGGCGCCAAACCGAACCAGACCCGCGTCATCAGCCATACCACCGACAGCCGTGACGGAGGCATCCAGCAAATCCAGGCCACTGACGGCATGCCAGCGCTGATCCAGGTGGGCCAAAGCGTGCCGTTGACCAGCAGCCAGACCGACGCCTACGGCGACCTGCGCACCCAGACCGAATACCGCAACGTCACCCAGGGTTTCTACGTCACCGCCAACGTCACCGGCGAGATCGTTCACCTGACTATCAGTACCAACCGTGACCGGTTGAGCCAGGAACGTCCCGATGTAGTGAACGTGCAAAGCACCGACACAACTGTCACCGGACGCCTGGGCGAGTGGATCCTGTTGGCCGGCGTCAATGGCCAGACCCAGGCCGACAAACAGGGCGTGGCCCGCAGCTACTCGACCCAGAGTCGCAACGACATGACCTTGCGGGTGAAAGTCGATACTTTGGACTAAAGCCTCGAAAACTGACTGACGAGTCGTATTAGACCAAAGATGTAGTGCCTTGAAAAAAGCACTACAAAACGTTTGACGAGGCAAAAAAGCGAAGGCATGATGGCCTCGCTCCCGCTAATCAGGGGCCCTGGTAAGGGCCTTCGAGGCGATGTTCGCACCTACCCCGCGAACCGCTTCGTGTCTGTACCGCCCACAAGGTGTGTTTGACGAGGTTGCCGACTGGAACGAAGTTGTCCCGAGGGACGGAAGCGTATTTAGGTAAACCCGGCATCACACTGAAGTTCGCACCAAGGCCCACGACGCCCGAATGCGCCCGCCAGTTCGCCCTTACCTGCTCACTTCCCCTCGAGCCCATCGTTCATCCCGTCGCCATCCCCGCCGAACTCGACTTGACCACCTAAGCTTCTGGTCAGCGAGCGCAGGAATTTTCCACCGCAGAACAACTTTTCATAAAGACGCGACGAGGTTTATCTCCCATGGCACTGACACGCGAACAGCAAATTGCAGCCCTCGAAAAAGACTGGGCTGAGAACCCGCGCTGGAAAGGCGTGACACGCACTTACTCCGCTGCTGACGTCGTCCGCCTGCGTGGCTCGGTTCAACCTGAGCACACCTTTGCAAAAATGGGCGCCGAGAAGCTGTGGAACCTGGTTACCCAGGGTGCCAAGCCAGCCTTCCGTCCTGAGAAAGATTTCGTCAACTGCATGGGCGCCCTGACCGGCGGCCAGGCTGTACAACAAGTCAAAGCCGGTATCCAGGCCATCTACCTGTCGGGCTGGCAAGTGGCTGCGGACAACAACTCCGCCGAATCGATGTACCCGGACCAGTCGCTGTACCCGGTTGACTCGGTACCGACCGTGGTCAAGCGCATCAACAACTCGTTCCGTCGCGCCGACCAGATCCAGTGGAAAGCCGGCAAGAACCCGGGCGACGACGGCTACATCGACTACTTCGCGCCAATCGTGGCTGACGCCGAAGCCGGTTTCGGCGGCGTTCTGAACGCCTACGAGCTGATGAAGAGCATGATCGAGGCAGGCGCCGCCGGCGTTCACTTCGAAGACCAGCTGGCTTCCGTGAAAAAATGCGGCCACATGGGCGGCAAGGTACTGGTTCCTACCCAGGAAGCCGTGCAGAAGCTGACCGCTGCCCGTCTGGCGGCCGACGTTGCCGGTACTCCGACCATCATCCTGGCCCGTACCGACGCCAACGCTGCTGACCTGCTGACGTCCGACTGCGACCCGTACGACCAGCCATTCGTGACTGGCGAACGCACCCAGGAGGGTTTCTACAAGGTTCGTGCTGGCCTGGACCAGGCTATCGCCCGCGGCCTGGCTTATGCTCCGTACGCCGACCTGATCTGGTGCGAAACCGCCAAGCCGGACCTGGACGAGGCTCGTCGCTTTGCCGAAGCGATCAAGAAGGAATACCCGGACCAACTGCTGTCGTACAACTGCTCGCCTTCCTTCAACTGGAAGAAAAACCTGGACGACGCGACCATCGCAAAGTTCCAGCGCGAACTGTCCGCCATGGGCTACAAGCACCAGTTCATCACCCTGGCCGGCATTCACAACATGTGGCACAGCATGTTCAACCTGGCGCACGACTACGCCCGCAACGACATGACTGCCTACGTGAAGCTGCAGGAGCAGGAATTCGCTGACGCCGCCAAGGGCTACACCTTCGTGGCTCACCAGCAGGAAGTGGGCACCGGCTACTTCGACGACATGACCACCGTGATCCAGGGTGGCTCGTCCTCGGTAACCGCACTGACCGGTTCGACCGAAGAAGAACAGTTCCACTGATCTGCTTTGCTTGAGACATCAGCCGCTGTGGGCCGTATAGAAAGCTAACCGCAGCGCTGCACCTCTGACGCCCCGACTGGTTCGGGGCGTTTTTTTGCCTGCAATCCCCCAAACACTACAACACCCTGTGGGAGCGAGCCTGCTCGCGAAAGCGGTAGATCAGTCAGCAATGATGTTGGCTGACCCGCCGCTTTCGCGAGCAGGCTCGCTCCCACAAGGGTCAGTGGTGAGGCAGGCAAAAACATTGATCCAGCACGGTATCCACGTCAGAAAAATCCGCTAAAAGGAGCACCACCACTACTTGCAGTAACGCGCAAATAAGACAACTTCCCCACCCTAAACCCACTAAACAGTTTAAAAACCACCACAAACAATATTGATTATCATTTAGCAAAAAACATGTTCGTTACATTCCCTACAAAACATAATTCCCGAAATGCCGGCTAATGCCCGCAACGCAAGGGCTACGGCGCTTTTACCCCTCGCTATGTCCTTATTCCTATAAATAATTTCGCTATAGGAATTTTACTTGCTGGGTGTTTAGCCATAAAATCAGCGGGATTGATTGCTGCGACATATCGTCACTGCTTTGTTACTTTTTCAAGCTCAGAGACCTTTGCTCTCTGTTAAGGATTACCAGCATGCCCGAAGCGACAGGACTCATGGCCCACAACTGGGGCTTTGCCATTTTCCTTCTAGGCGTCGGCGGCCTCTGTGCCTTCATGCTCGGTGTTTCCAGCCTACTCGGGTCAAAAGCCTGGGGCCGCAGCAAAAACGAACCGTTCGAGTCCGGCATGCTACCTACAGGTGGCGCCCGCTTGCGGCTCTCAGCCAAATTCTATCTGGTCGCGATGCTGTTCGTGATCTTCGATATCGAAGCCCTCTTTCTCTTTGCATGGTCTGTGTCCGTCCGCGAAAGCGGCTGGACCGGATTCGTCGAAGCTCTCGTTTTCATAGCAATTCTGTTGGCAGGTCTTGTCTACCTATTCCGAGTGGGCGCCCTTGACTGGGCTCCGGAAGCTCGGCGCAAGCGGCAAGCGAAGCTGAAACAATGAGGCTTTGGCAATGCAATACAATCTCACCAGGATCGACCCCGATGCTCCTAACGAGCAGTATCCGATTGGCCAGCGGGAAACCGTTTCCGATCCGTTAGAAGATCAAGTCCACAAAAACATCTTCATGGGCAAGCTCGAAGACGTGCTTAACGGCACGATCAACTGGGGGCGCAAGAACTCCCTGTGGCCGTATAACTTCGGTCTTTCGTGCTGCTACGTGGAAATGACCACCGCCTTCACGGCGCCCCACGACATCGCGCGCTTTGGCGCCGAGGTTATCCGGGCATCGCCGCGCCAGGCGGATTTCATGGTTATCGCCGGTACCTGCTTCATCAAGATGGCACCGATCATCCAGCGTCTCTACGAGCAAATGCTCGAACCCAAGTGGGTCATCTCCATGGGTTCGTGCGCCAACTCCGGTGGCATGTACGACATCTACTCCGTCGTTCAAGGGGTGGACAAGTTCCTGCCCGTGGACGTCTACGTGCCTGGCTGCCCGCCCCGTCCTGAAGCTTTCCTGCAAGGTTTGATGCTGTTGCAGGAGTCGATTGGACAGGAGCGTCGTCCGCTTTCCTGGGTCGTTGGTGATCAAGGCGTATACCGCGCCGAGATGCCTTCGGAGAAGGATAAGCGCCGCGAACAGCGAATCGCAGTCACCAACCTGCGCAGCCCCGACGAAGTCTGATCCAGATCTGCTTCTTTAATAGAACGAGACACTGGCTTCATTCTTTACGTTGACCGAAAGCGATAAAATAACCATGACTACAGGCAGTGCTCTGTACATCCCGCCTTACAAGGCAGACGACCAGGATGTGGTCGTCGAACTGAACAATCGTTTTGGCCCGGAGGCGTTCACCGCCCAGCCTACCCGCACCGGCATGCCGGTGCTTTGGGTTGCCCGCGCCAAACTCGTCGAAGTCCTGACCTTCCTGCGCAACCTGCCCAAGCCGTACGTCATGCTCTATGACCTGCACGGCGTGGACGAGCGTCTGCGCACCAAGCGTCAAGGGCTGCCAAGCGGCGCCGACTTCACTGTGTTCTATCACTTGATGTCGATCGAACGTAATAGTGACGTAATGATCAAGGTCGCCTTGTCCGAGAGCGACCTCAGCCTGCCGACCGTCACCAGCATCTGGCCGAATGCCAACTGGTACGAGCGTGAAGTCTGGGACATGTACGGTATCGACTTCAAAGGCCACCCGCACCTGTCGCGCATCATGATGCCGCCGACCTGGGAAGGTCACCCGCTGCGCAAGGACTTCCCGGCCCGTGCCACCGAGTTCGACCCGTTCACCCTGAACCTGGCCAAGCAGCAGCTCGAGGAAGAGTCCGCGCGCTTCAAGCCGGAAGACTGGGGCATGAAGCGTTCCGGCCCGAACGAGGACTACATGTTCCTCAACCTCGGTCCGAACCACCCTTCGGCGCACGGTGCGTTCCGCATCATCCTGCAGCTCGACGGTGAAGAGATCGTCGACTGCGTTCCGGACATCGGCTACCACCACCGTGGCGCCGAGAAGATGGCCGAGCGTCAGTCCTGGCACAGCTTCATCCCGTACACCGACCGTATCGACTACCTCGGCGGTGTGATGAACAACCTGCCGTACGTGCTCTCGGTGGAGAAACTGGCCGGCATCAAGGTGCCGGAGAAGGTCGACGTCATCCGCATCATGATGGCCGAGTTCTTCCGGATCACCAGCCACCTGCTGTTCCTGGGTACCTACATCCAGGACGTCGGCGCCATGACCCCGGTGTTCTTCACCTTCACCGACCGCCAGAAGGCGTACACGGTGATCGAAGCCATCACCGGTTTCCGCCTGCACCCGGCCTGGTACCGCATCGGTGGCGTCGCCCACGACCTGCCGCGCGGCTGGGAAAAACTGGTCAAGGATTTCGTCGAGTGGATGCCCAAGCGCCTGGACGAATACCAGAAAGCCGCACTGGACAACAGCATCCTGCGTGGCCGGACCATCGGCGTCGCCGACTACAACACCAAGCAAGCCCTGGAATGGGGCGTCACCGGTGCCGGCCTGCGTGCCACCGGTTGCGACTTCGACCTGCGTAAAGCGCGTCCGTACTCGGGCTACGAGAACTTCGAGTTCGAAGTGCCGCTGGCCGCCAATGGCGATGCCTACGACCGTTGCATCGTGCGCGTCGAGGAGATGCGCCAGAGCATCCGGATCATCGACCAGTGCCTGCGCAACATGCCGGAAGGCCCGTACAAGGCGGATCACCCGCTGACTACGCCGCCACCGAAAGAGCGCACGCTGCAGCACATCGAAACCTTGATCACGCACTTCCTGCAAGTTTCGTGGGGCCCGGTCATGCCGGCCAACGAATCCTTCCAGATGATCGAAGCGACCAAGGGCATCAACAGTTATTACCTGACGAGCGATGGCGGCACCATGAGCTACCGCACCCGGATTCGTACCCCAAGCTTCCCGCACCTGCAGCAGATCCCTTCGGTGATCAAAGGCAGCATGGTCGCGGACTTGATCGCGTACCTGGGTAGTATCGATTTCGTTATGGCCGACGTGGACCGCTAAGCATGAACAGCACGCTTATCCAGACAGACCGTTTCACCTTGAGTGAAACCGAGCGCTCGGCCATCGAGCACGAGTTGCATCACTACGAAGACCCGCGCGCGGCGTCGATCGAAGCCCTGAAGATCGTCCAGAAGGAACGTGGCTGGGTGCCGGACGGCGCCCTGTACGCCATCGGCGAGATCCTCGGCATCCCGGCCAGCGACGTTGAAGGCGTGGCGACGTTCTACAGCCAGATCTTCCGTCAACCGGTTGGCCGTCACATCATTCGCGTCTGCGACAGCATGGTCTGCTACATCGGCGGCCACGAGTCGGTGGTCAGCGAAATCCAGAGCAAACTCGGCATCGGCCTGGGTCAGACCACCACCGATGGTCGTTTCACCCTGCTGCCGGTCTGCTGCCTCGGCAACTGCGACAAGGCGCCGGCGTTGATGATCGACGACGACACTTTCGGGGATGTGCAGCCAGCAGGCGTTGCCAAATTGCTCGAGGGCTACGTATGACCCTGACTTCCTTCGGTCCAGCCAACCGCATCAAGCGTTCGGCCGAGACTCACCCGCTCACCTGGCGTCTGCGTGACGACGGCGAAGCCGTCTGGCTCGACGAATACCAGGCCAAGAACGGTTACGCCGCTGCACGCAAGGCCTTCGCCGACATGGCCCAGGACGACATCGTCCAGACCGTGAAAGATTCCGGCCTCAAAGGCCGCGGCGGTGCAGGCTTCCCCACGGGCGTGAAGTGGGGCCTGATGCCCAAGGACGAATCCATCAATATCCGCTACCTGCTGTGCAACGCGGATGAAATGGAGCCGAACACCTGGAAAGACCGCATGCTGATGGAGCAACTGCCCCATCTGCTGATCGAAGGCATGCTGATCAGCGCCCGCGCGCTGAAAACCTACCGTGGCTACATCTTCCTGCGTGGCGAATACACCACCGCCGCCAAGCACCTCAACCGTGCCGTGGAAGAAGCCAAGGCAGCGGGCCTTTTGGGCAAGAACATCCTGGGCTCGGGTTTTGATTTCGAGCTGTTCGTCCACACCGGCGCCGGGCGTTACATTTGCGGTGAAGAAACCGCACTGATCAACTCCCTCGAAGGCCGTCGCGCCAACCCGCGCTCCAAGCCGCCCTTCCCTGCCGCCGTGGGCGTGTGGGGCAAGCCGACTTGCGTGAACAACGTCGAGACCCTGTGCAACGTGCCGGCGATCATTGCCGACGGCGTGGATTGGTACAAATCCCTGGCGCGCGAAGGCAGCGAAGACATGGGCACCAAGCTCATGGGCTTCTCCGGCAAGGTCAAGAACCCGGGCCTGTGGGAACTGCCATTCGGCGTCACCGCTCGCGAGCTGTTCGAAGACTACGCCGGCGGCATGCGCGACGGTTACAAGCTCAAGGCCTGGCAACCAGGCGGTGCCGGTACCGGCTTCCTGTTGCCGGAACACCTGGACGCACAAATGTACGCCGGCGGCATCGCCAAGGTGGGCACCCGTATGGGTACCGGCCTGGCCATGGCGGTGGACGACAGCGTCAACATGGTGTCCCTGCTGCGCAACATGGAGCAGTTCTTCGCCCGCGAATCCTGTGGCTTCTGCACCCCGTGCCGCGATGGCTTGCCATGGAGCGTCAAGCTCCTGATGGCCATCGAGAACGGTGAAGGCCAGCCAGGCGACATCGAGACCCTGCTGGGTCTGGTGGGCTTCCTCGGCCCAGGCAAGACCTTCTGTGCTCACGCACCGGGCGCCGTGGAGCCGTTGGGCAGCGCAATCAAATACTTCCGCCATGAGTTCGAAGCCGGTATCGCGCCTGTCAGCGCCGCCGTCCCGCCTCTGGCAAGGCCGATCGTAGTCGGCGCGTAAACGCTTAAAACAGGCGAAGGGTCCGTGCCCTTCGCTTTTCGCGCGATGACGCCTTTACCGGCTGTGTTGATTCGCGCGGATAACAAGATTCCATTAGCCACGCCCGCTGACACCGGGCCAACGAAGAACTTTGAACCATGGCCACTATCCACGTAGACGGCAAAGCGCTCGAAGTCGATGGGGCAGACAACCTGTTACAGGCATGTCTGTCTCTGGGCCTCGATATTCCGTATTTCTGCTGGCACCCTGCCCTTGGCAGCGTTGGCGCTTGCCGCCAGTGCGCGGTCAAGCAGTACACCGACGAGAACGACACCCGTGGTCGCATCGTCATGTCCTGCATGACCCCTGCTACCGACAACACCTGGATCTCCATCGACGATGAAGAATCCAAGGCCTTCCGCGCCAGTGTTGTCGAATGGCTGATGACCAACCACCCTCACGACTGCCCGGTCTGTGAAGAAGGCGGTCACTGCCACCTGCAAGACATGACGGTCATGACTGGCCACAACGAGCGCCGTTACCGCTTCACCAAGCGTACCCACCAGAACCAGCAACTGGGCCCGTTCATTTCCCACGAGATGAACCGCTGCATCGCTTGCTACCGCTGCGTGCGCTTCTATAAAGACTATGCTGGCGGCACCGACCTCGGCGTATTCGGCGCCCACGACAATGTGTACTTCGGTCGCGTTGAAGACGGCACCCTGGAAAGCGAGTTCTCCGGCAACCTCACCGAGGTCTGCCCGACCGGTGTGTTCACCGACAAGACTCACTCCGAGCGCTACAACCGTAAATGGGACATGCAGTTCTCGCCGAGCATCTGCCATGGCTGCTCCAGCGGTTGCAACATCTCCCCGGGCGAGCGCTACGGTGAACTGCGTCGTATCGAAAACCGTTTCAACGGTTCGGTAAACCAGTACTTCCTGTGCGACCGTGGCCGTTTCGGCTACGGCTACGTCAACCGCGAAGACCGTCCGCGCCAGCCACTGCTGGCCAATGGCGCCAAGCTGAGCCTGGACGAAGCGCTGGATAAAGCCGCCGACCTGCTGCGCGGTCGCAACATCGTCGGTATCGGTTCGCCACGCGCCAGCCTCGAAAGCAACCACGCGTTGCGCGAACTGGTCGGCGCCGAGCACTTCTACTCCGGTATCGAAGCGTCCGAGCTGGACCGCATCCGCCTGGTCCTGCAGGTGCTCAAAGACAGCCCGCTGCCTGTGCCGAACATGCGCGACATCGAAGACCACGACGCCATCTTCGTCCTCGGCGAAGACCTGACCCAGACCGCCGCACGCATGGCCCTGTCCCTGCGTCAATCGGTCAAGGGCAAGGCCGAAGACATGGCCGACGCCATGCGCGTCCAGCCTTGGCTCGACGCCGCGGTGAAGAACATCGGCCAGCACGCGCTGAACCCTCTGTTCATCGCCAGCCTGGCTGAAACCAAGCTGGACGACATCGCCGAAGAATGCGTACATGCCGCTCCAGACGACCTGGCCCGCATCGGTTTCGCCGTGGCTCACGCCCTCGACGCCAGCGCGCCTGCCGTCGAAGGCCTGGACGCCGAAGCCCTCGAACTGGCCAAGCGCATCGCCGACGCCCTGCTCGCGGCCAAGCGTCCACTGATCATCGCCGGTACTTCCCTGGGCTCCAAAGCCTTGATCGAAGCCGCCGCGAACATCGCCAAAGCGTTGAAGCTGCGCGAGAAGAACGGTTCCATCAGCCTGATCGTGCCAGAGGCCAACAGCCTCGGCCTGGCCATGCTCGGAGGCGAATCGGTCGACGCCGCGCTGCAAGCCGTGATCGACGGTAAAGCCGACGCCATCGTCGTGCTGGAAAACGATCTGTACACCCGTACCGACAAGGCCAAGGTCGATGCTGCCCTGAGCGCGACCAAAGTGCTCATCGTCGCCGACCATCAGAAGACCGCGACCAGCGATCGTGCGGACCTGGTCCTGCCAGCCGCCAGCTTCGCTGAAGGCGACGGTACCCTGGTCAGCCAGGAAGGCCGCGCCCAGCGTTTCTTCCAGGTTTTCGATCCGAAGTACATGGACGCCAGCATCCTGGTTCATGAAGGCTGGCGCTGGCTGCATGCCCTGCGCTCGACCCTGCTGAACCAGCCGATCGACTGGACCCAACTGGACCACGTCACCGCTGCCGTCGCTTCGAGCACACCGCAACTGAACCGCATCGTCGATGCCGCACCGTCCGCCGCGTTCCGCATCAAGGGCATGAAACTGGCCCGTGAACCGCTGCGCTACTCCGGTCGTACCGCCATGCGCGCTGACATCAGCGTGCACGAACCGCGTACCCCGCAGGACCAGGACACCGCGTTCGCCTTCTCCATGGAAGGCTACTCGGGTTCCGCCGAACCGCGTCAGCAAGTGCCATTCGCCTGGTCTCCGGGCTGGAACTCGCCGCAAGCCTGGAACAAGTTCCAGGACGAAGTCGGTGGTCACATCCGTGCTGGCGACCCGGGCACGCGCCTGATCGAAAGCAACGGTGACTCGCTGAACTGGTTCGCCAGTGTTCCGCGCGCGTTCAACCCGGCTCCCGGTACCTGGCAGGTCGTGCCGTTCTTCCACCTGTTCGGCAGCGAAGAGAACTCTTCGAAAGCCGCTCCGGTCCAGGAACGCATCCCGGCCGCCTACGTCGCACTGGCCAAATCCGAAGCCGATCGCCTGGGTGTCAACGACGGCGCCCTGCTCAGCCTGAACGTAGCCGGCCAGACCCTGCGTCTGCCGCTGCGCATCAACGAAGAGCTGGGTGCAGGTCTGGTGGCATTGCCTGCGGGCATCGCCGGCATTCCGCCAGCCATCTTTGGCAAATCCGTTGACGGTCTGCAGGAGGCAGCTCAATGACCTGGTTCACTCCTGAAGTGATCGACATCATCCTCGCGGTCCTCAAGGCCGTGGTGATCCTGCTTGCCGTGGTGGTCTGCGGCGCCCTGCTCAGCTGGGTGGAGCGTCGTTTGCTCGCCCTCTGGCAGGACCGTTACGGTCCGAACCGCGTTGGCCCGTTCGGCGCGTTCCAGATCGCTGCCGACATGATCAAGATGTTCTTCAAGGAAGACTGGACGCCTCCATTCGCCGACAAGATGATCTTCACCCTGGCACCGGTAGTCGCCATGAGCGCCCTGCTGATTGCCTTCGCGATCATCCCGATCACCCCGACCTGGGGCGTGGCGGACCTGAACATCGGCATCCTGTTCTTCTTCGCCATGGCCGGCCTGTCGGTCTATGCGGTGCTGTTCGCCGGCTGGTCGAGCAACAACAAGTTCGCCCTGCTGGGCAGCTTGCGGGCCTCGGCGCAGACCGTGTCGTACGAAGTGTTCATGGGCCTGTCGCTGATGGGCATCGTGATCCAGGTTGGCTCGTTCAACATGCGTGACATCGTTGACTACCAGGCGCAGAACCTCTGGTTCATCATTCCGCAGATCTTCGGTTTCCTGACCTTCTTCATCGCTGGCGTGGCCGTGACTCACCGTCACCCGTTCGACCAGCCGGAAGCGGAACAGGAACTGGCCGACGGTTACCACATTGAATATGCCGGCATGAAATGGGGCATGTTCTTCGTCGGCGAGTACATCGGCATCGTGTTGATTTCGGCGCTGCTGGTGACCTTGTTCTTCGGTGGCTGGCACGGTCCGTTCGGCATCCTGCCGCAGATCCCGTTCATCTGGTTCGCACTGAAAACCGCGTTCTTCATCATGATCTTCATCCTGCTGCGCGCTTCGATTCCGCGCCCACGGTATGACCAAGTGATGGATTTCAGCTGGAAGTTCTGCCTGCCGCTGACCCTCGTCAACATGCTGGTGACCGCTGCGCTCGTGTTGCTCAACACGCCCGCCGTCGCGGCTCAGTGAGGATAGAGAATCATGAAGTACATATTTGACATCGTGCATGGCTTCTACACCCAGCTTCGCAGCCTGGTGATGATTTTCGGCCACGCCTTCCGCAAGCGCGACACGCTGCAGTACCCGGAAGAACCGGTCTACCTGCCGCCGCGCTACCGTGGACGTATCGTCCTGACCCGCGACCCCGACGGCGAAGAGCGTTGTGTAGCCTGCAACCTGTGCGCCGTAGCGTGCCCGGTCGGTTGCATCTCGCTGCAGAAAGCTGAAACCGAAGACGGTCGCTGGTACCCGGACTTCTTCCGCATCAACTTCTCGCGCTGCATCTTCTGCGGCCTCTGCGAGGAAGCCTGCCCGACCACCGCGATCCAGCTCACGCCGGATTTCGAAATGGCCGAGTTCAAACGTCAGGACCTGGTTTACGAGAAAGAAGATCTGCTGATCTCCGGCCCCGGCAAAAACCCTGATTACAACTTCTATCGTGTTGCAGGTATGGCGATTGCCGGTAAGCCAAAAGGCTCCGCGCAGAATGAAGCCGAACCGATCAACGTGAAGAGCTTGCTGCCTTAAGGAAGAAAGATGGAATTCGCTTTCTATTTCGCATCGGGTATCGCGGTGGTGTCCACGCTTCGCGTGATCACCAACACCAACCCAGTGCACGCCCTGCTCTACCTGATCATTTCGCTGATCGCCGTGGCCATGACGTTCTTCGCCCTCGGCGCACCGTTTGCCGGTGTCCTGGAAGTGATTGCCTACGCTGGCGCCATCATGGTGCTGTTCGTGTTCGTGGTGATGATGCTGAACCTTGGCCCGGCCTCGGTTCAGCAGGAGCGCGTCTGGCTCAAGCCCGGTATCTGGCTCGGCCCGGTCGCACTCGGCGCCCTGCTGCTGGTTGAACTGCTGTACGTGCTGTTCGCCCACCAGAGCGGCCAGGCCGTCGGCCACACCACCGTAGACGCGAAGGCCGTGGGCATCAGCCTGTTCGGTCCTTATCTGCTGGTGGTCGAACTCGCCTCGATGCTGCTGCTCGCCGCAGCTGTCACGGCGTTCCACTTGGGCCGCAACGAAGCCAAGGAGCAATGACGATGCCTGCTATCCCCATGGAGCATGGTCTGGCGGTCGCCGGCATCCTGTTCTGCCTCGGTCTGGTCGGCCTGATGGTCCGCCGCAACATTCTCTTCGTGCTGATGAGCCTGGAGGTCATGATGAATGCCTCCGCCCTGGCGTTCATCGTTGCCGGTAGCCGCTGGGCGCAGCCGGATGGACAGATCATGTTCATCCTGGTGATCAGCCTGGCAGCCGCCGAGGCCAGTATCGGCCTGGCGATCCTGCTGCAACTGTATCGCCGCTTCCACACGCTCGATATCGACGCTGCCAGTGAGATGCGCGGATGAATCTTCTCTATCTGACTTTCGTATTCCCTCTCATAGGTTTCCTGCTGCTGTCGTTCTCCCGTGGACGCATCTCGGAAAACCTCGCCGCGCTGATTGGCGTCGGCTCCATCGGTCTGTCGGCGATCGTCACCGCCTACGTGATCTGGCAATTCAACGTCGCCCCGCCAGAAGGCGGCCACTACACCCAGGTGTTGTGGCAGTGGATGGCGGTGGAAGGCTTCACGCCGAACTTCGCGCTGTATCTGGACGGCCTGTCGGTCACCATGCTCGGCGTGGTCGTCGGCGTCGGCTTCCTGATCCACCTGTTCGCGTCCTGGTACATGCGCGGTGAAGCCGGTTACTCGCGCTTCTTCGCCTACACCAACCTGTTCATCGCCAGCATGCTGTTCCTGGTGCTGGGCGATAACCTGTTGTTCCTGTACTTCGGCTGGGAAGGCGTGGGCCTGTGCTCGTACCTGTTGATCGGCTTCTACTACAGCAACCGCAACAACGGTAACGCGGCGCTCAAGGCCTTCATCGTCACCCGTATCGGCGACGTGTTCATGGCCATCGGCCTGTTCATCCTGTTTGCCCAGCTGGGCACGCTGAATGTCCAGGAACTGCTGGTGCTGGCACCGCAGAAATTCCAGGCCGGCGATTTCTGGATGGTCATGGCCACCCTGATGCTGCTGGGCGGCGCTGTCGGTAAATCCGCGCAACTGCCGCTGCAAACCTGGCTGGCGGACGCGATGGCCGGTCCTACCCCGGTTTCGGCACTGATCCACGCCGCGACCATGGTGACCGCCGGTGTCTACCTGATCGCCCGTACCCATGGCCTGTTCACCCTGGCGCCGGAAATCCTGCACCTGGTGGGCCTGGTGGGCGGTGTGACCCTGGTTCTCGCAGGTTTCGCCGCACTGGTTCAGACCGACATCAAGCGTATCCTCGCCTACTCGACCATGAGCCAGATCGGCTACATGTTCCTGGCCCTGGGCGTCGGTGCCTGGGATGGCGCGATCTTCCACCTGATGACCCACGCCTTCTTCAAGGCCCTGCTGTTCCTTGCCTCCGGTGCGGTGATCGTTGCCTGCCACCACGAGCAGAACATCTTCAAGATGGGCGGCCTGTGGAAGAAACTGCCACTGGCCTACGCCAGCTTCATCGTCGGCGGTGCGGCCCTGGCGGCCCTGCCTCTGGTGACCGCGGGCTTCTACTCCAAGGACGAAATCCTCTGGGAAGCCTTCGCCAGCGGCAATCACGGTCTGCTTTACGCAGGTCTGGTCGGCGCATTCATGACCTCGCTGTACACCTTCCGCCTGATCTTCATCACGTTCCACGGTGAAGCGAAGACCGAAGCCCATGCCGGTCACGGCATTGCCCACTGGCTGCCACTGTCGGTGCTGATCGTATTGTCCACCGCCATTGGCGCGATGATCGTTCCGCCACTGCATGGTGTACTGCCGGAAAGCGTCGGCCATGCCGGCGGCGAAGCCAAGCACAGCCTGGAGATCGCCTCGGGCGCCATCGCCCTGTCCGGTATCCTGCTGGCCGCGCTGCTGTTCCTCGGCAAGCGTCGTTTCGTCACCGCCATCGCCAACAGCGGCATTGGCCGTTTCCTCTCGGCCTGGTGGTTCGCTGCCTGGGGCTTCGACTGGATCTACGACAAACTGTTCGTCAAGCCATACCTGGCGATCAGCCACATCCTGCGCAAAGACCCGCTCGACCAGACCATCGGTCTGATCCCGCGCATGGCCAAAGGCGGTCACACCGCCCTGAGCCGTACCGAGACCGGTCAACTGCGTTGGTACGCCGCCTCGATGGCTGCTGGTGCCGTGCTGGTCATCGGCGCCGTCGTGCTGGTAGCGGTCTGATATGAACCTTGCGAATTTGCGAAAGGAAACGAACCCGTCATGATTCTGCCTTGGCTAATCCTGATCCCCTTCATCGGCGGCCTGCTGTGCTGGATGGGCGAGCGCTTCGGCGCCACCCTCCCCCGCTGGATTGCGCTGATCACCATGTCCCTGTTGCTCGCTCTAGGCCTCTGGCTGTGGGCCAACGGTGATTATTCATTGGCACCAAAGCCTGGCGCCGACCCAACCTGGGCGCTTGAGTTCAAGCACGTCTGGATCGAACGCTTCGGCATCAACGTGCACCTGGCCCTCGACGGCCTGTCGCTGTTGATGATCATGCTGACCGGTCTGCTGGGTGTGCTCTCGGTACTCTGCTCGTGGAAAGAGATCCAGCGTCACGTTGGCTTCTTCCACCTGAACCTGATGTGGATCCTGGGCGGTGTCGTTGGCGTGTTCCTCGCCCTCGACCTGTTCATGTTCTTCTTCTTCTGGGAAATGATGCTGGTGCCGATGTACTTCCTCATCGCGCTCTGGGGTCACAGTTCTTCGGACGGCAAGAAAACCCGGATCTACGCGGCGACCAAGTTCTTCATCTTCACTCAGGCTTCCGGCCTGATCATGCTGGTGGCGATCCTCGGTCTGGTCCTGGTCAACTTCAACGACACCGGCGTGATTACCTTCAACTACGCCGACCTGTTGAAGACCAAGATGTCGATGACCACCGAGTACATCCTGATGCTCGGCTTCTTCATCGCCTTCGCGGTCAAGCTGCCAGTCGTGCCGTTCCACTCCTGGTTGCCTGACGCTCACGCCCAGGCGCCGACCGCAGGTTCCGTCGACCTCGCCGGTATCTTGCTGAAAACCGCGGCCTACGGCCTGCTGCGTTTCGCCCTGCCGCTGTTCCCGAATGCCTCGGCCGAGTTCGCGCCGATCGCCATGGCCCTGGGTCTGATCGGGATTTTCTACGGTGCGTTCCTGGCGTTCGCGCAAACCGACATCAAGCGTCTGATTGCCTTCTCGTCCGTTTCCCACATGGGCTTCGTACTGATCGGCATCTACTCTGGCAGCCAACTGGCGCTGCAGGGCGCGGTCATGCAGATGCTGGCGCACGGCCTGTCGGCGGCGGCACTCTTTATCCTCAGTGGCCAGTTGTACGAGCGCACCCACACCCGCGACATGCGTGAAATGGGTGGCCTGTGGTCGAAGATCGCCTACCTGCCGGCCCTCAGCCTGTTCTTCGCAGCCGCTTCCCTGGGCTTGCCGGGTACCGGTAACTTCGTCGGCGAGTTCCTGATCCTGATCGGCACCTTCCCGATCGCTCCATGGGTCACCATCATCGCCACCACCGGCCTGGTATTCGGTTCTGTGTACTCGTTGATCATGATCCACCGTGCCTACTTCGGTCCGGCCAAATCGGACGCGGTACTGCATGGCATGGACGGTCGCGAAATGATCATGGTGGTCGGCCTGGCAGCACTGCTGATCTACATCGGCGTGTACCCGCAACCGTTCCTCGATACCTCTGCCGCGACGATGCATGGCGTGCAGCAGTGGCTCGGCACCGCCTTCACTCAACTCGCTTCGGCCCGGTAAGAGCGCTATGGAATTCACGACTCAACACTTTATCGCGCTAGCGCCGTTGTTGATCACCAGCGCCACGATCATCGTGGTGATGCTGGCGATTGCCTGGCGCCGCAACCACTCCCAGACCTTCCTGCTGTCCGTGGCGGGTCTGAACCTGGCACTGCTGTCGATCCTCCCAGCCCTTAAAGTCGCGCCTCTGGCGGTGACTCCACTGCTGCAGATCGACACCTTCGCCTGCCTGTACATGGCGCTGATCCTGGTCGCCACCCTCGCCTGTGTGACCCTCGCCCACGCCTACCTCGGCGATGGCGGTTCGGGTTACCCGGGCAACCGTGAAGAACTGTACCTGCTGATCCTGATGGCCGCCGCCGGTGGCCTGGTACTGGTCAGCGCGCAGCACCTGGCCGGCTTGTTCGTCGGCCTGGAACTGCTGTCGGTGCCGGTCTACGGCCTGGTGGCCTATGCCTTCTTCAACAAGCGCTCGCTGGAAGCCGGCATCAAGTACATGGTGCTCTCGGCTGCCGGTTCCGCGTTCCTGTTATTCGGCATGGCCCTGCTATACGCCGACGCCGGCTCCCTGAGTTTCACCGGCATCGGCCAGGCCCTGGCGGCCACCGGCATGCCAAGCTCCCTGGCACAACTGGGCCTGGGCATGATGCTGATCGGCCTGGCGTTCAAGCTGTCGCTGGTACCGTTCCACCTGTGGACCCCGGACGTGTACGAAGGTGCTCCGGCACCGGTTGCCGCGTTCCTCGCCACCGCTTCGAAAGTGGCAGTGTTCGCGGTGATGGTGCGTCTGTTCCAGATCTCCCCTGCTGCAAGCAGCGGCGTGCTGAGCAACGTGCTGACCATCATCGCCATCGCGTCGATCCTGTTCGGTAACCTGCTGGCCCTGACCCAGAGCAACCTCAAGCGTCTGCTGGGTTACTCGTCCATCGCCCACTTCGGTTACCTGCTGATCGCCCTGGTGGCGAGCAAGGGCCTGGCCGTGGAAGCCATCGGCGTGTACCTGGTCACCTACGTGATCACCAGCCTCGGCGCGTTCGGCGTGATCACCCTGATGTCCTCGCCGTACAACGGTCGTGACGCCGATGCCCTGTACGAATACCGCGGCCTGTTCTGGCGCCGTCCGTACCTGACCGCCGTACTGACCGTGATGATGCTGTCCCTGGCCGGTATCCCGCTGACCGCGGGCTTCATCGGCAAGTTCTACATCATCGCCACCGGCGTGCAGTCGCAACAATGGTGGCTGGTCGGCTCCCTGGTACTGGGCAGCGCCATCGGCGTGTTCTACTACCTGCGCGTGATGGTCACCCTGTACCTGATCGAACCGAACCTGCGTCGCCACGATGCCCAACTGCACTGGGAACAACGCGCAGGCGGCGTGATGCTGCTGGCCATCGCCGTACTGGCGTTCTTCCTTGGGCTGTATCCACAGCCGTTGTTGAGCCTGGTCCAGCAATCGGGCCTGGCGGGTTGATCGCTTAAGCTTCATGCGGTAGAAAACAGAAACGGCACCTTCGGGTGCCGTTTTTTGTGGCGAGGGAGCAGGCTCGCTCCCACAGGGGATATTGTGTGGACACAAAAATCACGAGCACCGCCGATCTAATGTGGGAGCGAGCCTGCTCGCGATAGCGGTGGGACAGGCACCAACAAAAACGGCACCTTCCGGTGCCGTTCGCCTTTCACAACTTCAGCGCTTTACTTACGCGCCGCCTCCCACGATTTCAGCAGCTCGGCATAACTCACGGTCTCGCCCTGAGGCTTCTCGTTCGCCAATTTCGGTTTCGGTGCACCCGGTTGATCGAACCAGTATTGCGCATCGCGCTCCGGGTTCATTTTCGGGGCGCAGGTGGCTTGGGCCTTCGAACGCTCCAGACGGGTCATGATCGCGTCCTGGTCCTTGGCCAGGCCATCCAGCGCCTGTTGCGGGGTTTTCTCGCCGCTCGCCGCTTCGGCGATGTGGCTCCACCACAACTGCGCCAGACGCGGATAATCAGGCACGTTGGTCCCCGTCGGAGTCCATTGCACGCGGGCCGGGCTGCGATAGAACTCAACCAGGCCGCCGAGTTTCGGTGCCAGGTCGGTCATGGCTTGCGAGTTGATGTCCGACTCGCGGATCGGGGTCAGGCCGACGATGGTTTTCTTCAGCGAGACGGTCTTCGAAGTCACGAACTGCGCGTACAGCCAGGCCGCGAGTTTCTGTTTCTCAGGCGTGGACTTCATGAACGTCCAGGAGCCCACGTCCTGGTAGCCCAGCTTCATGCCCTCTTCCCAGTACGGCCCGCGCGGCGAAGGCGCCATGCGCCATTTCGGCGTGCCGTCGGCGTTCATCACCGCCAGCCCCGGCTTGGTCATGTCGGCAGTGAACGCGGTGTACCAGAAGATCTGCTGGGCGATGTTGCCCTGGGACGGCACGGGACCTGATTCGGAGAAGGTCATGCCCGCCGCTTCTGGTGGCGCGTACTTCTTCAGCCAGTCGACGTATTTGGTGGTGGCGAACACCGCCGCCGGGCCGTTGGTGTCGCCACCGCGGGTGACGCTGGAACCTACCGGATGGCAATCCTCCACCCGGATGCCCCACTCGTCCACCGGCAAGCCGTTGGGGATGCCCTTGTCGCCGCCACCGGCCATGGAGAACCAGGCATCGGTGAAGCGCCAGCCCAGGGACGGGTCTTTCTTGCCGTAGTCCATGTGCCCGTAGACACGCTTGCCGTCGATTTCCTTGACGTCTTCGCTGAAGAATTTGGCAATGTCTTCATAGGCCGACCAGTTCACCGGTACACCCAACTCGTAGCCGTACTTTTCCTTGAACTTGGCCTTGAGGTCCGCACGCTCGAACCAGTCGGCGCGGAACCAGTACAGGTTGGCAAACTGCTGGTCCGGCAATTGATAGATCTTGCCGTCCGGCGCGGTGGTGAAGGAGATGCCGATGAAATCCTTGATATCGAGGGTCGGCGAGGTGAAGTTCTTGCCCTCGTTGGCCATCAGGTCGGTGATCGATTCGGTCTTGCCGTACCGGAAGTGCGTACCGATCAGGTCCGAGTCGTTGACCCAGCCGTCATAGATGTTCTTGTCCGATTGCATCTGGGTCTGCAGCTTTTCCACCACGTCGCCTTCCTGCAGCAGGTCGTGGGTCAGCTTGATCCCGGTGATTTCGGTAAAGGCCTTGGCCAGCACCTTGGACTCGTATTCGTGGGTGGCGATGGTTTCCGACACCACCTTGATGCTCATGCCGCGAAACGGCTCCGCCGCCTTGATGAACCACTTCAGCTCTTCGAGCTGCTGATCGGCCGTCAGGGTCGAGGGTTTGAACTCGCTGCCGATCCATTTCTTCGCAGCGTCTTCATAGGCATCGGCCCAGGCAGACGCGCTCAAACCGCTGAGTGCCAGCAGGGCTGCCAATGAAATGCTATGTCGCAGCTTATTGTTTTTGTCGAACATAGAGACCTCCTGTTTAAGTTTCGGAGCAACATTGCCGAGCAATTCGACTAGCCCCAACGCATCACAGCCAACAGCCACACCAGGGACATCGCGAAGGCGACCCAGATGCTCCAGTCGGTTACGCCGATGACCAGCAAATGCAGGTAGGCGCTACCGAGAAGACCGATGAACAACCGATCGCCACGGGTGGTGGCAATCGGCAAAAAGCCTCGCCTGAGAATGCTCGGCGAACGTAACTCCCAGGTCGTCATGCCCACCAGGATCAAGGCAATGACGCTGAAGAACGCCGCCGTGGGGACGGTCCAACTCATCCATTCCATCATCAGCTCCTCATACCCGGCCCAGGGCAAAGCCCTTGGCCACGTGGTTGCGCACAAACCAGATCACCAGCATGCCGGGCAGGATGGTCAACACCCCCGCCGCTGCCAGCACGCCCCAGTCGATACCCGACGCCGAGACCGTGCGGGTCATCACCGCCGCAATGGGCTTGGCGTTCACCGAAGTCAGGGTTCGCGCCAGCAGCAGCTCGACCCAGGAAAACATGAAACAGAAAAACGCCGTGACGCCGATGCCGGAGCCGATCAACGGGATGAAAATCTTCACGAAGAACTTGGGAAAACTGTAGCCATCGATGTAGGCGGTTTCGTCGATTTCCTTGGGCACGCCAGACATGAAGCCTTCGAGAATCCACACCGCCAGCGGCACGTTGAACAGGCAGTGCGCCAGGGCCACCGCGATGTGGGTGTCGAACAGGCCGATCGATGAATACAGCTGGAAGAACGGCAACAGGAACACCGCTGGCGGTGCCATGCGGTTGGTCAGCAGCCAGAAGAACAGGTGCTTGTCGCCAAGGAAGCGGTAGCGCGAGAACGCATAGGCGGCCGGCAATGCCACGGTCAGGGAGATGATCGTGTTCAGGCTCACGTAGTACGCCGAGTTGATGTAGCCGGTGTACCAGCTCGGATCGGTGAAGATCACCTTGTAGTTGGCCAGGGTGAAATCCTGTGGGAAAAGCGTCAGGCCGCCGAGGATTTCGCTGTTGCTCTTGAAGGACATGTTCAGCAGCCAGTAGATCGGCACCAGCAGGAACAGGATGTAGATCAGCAGTGGAACAAGCTTTCTCATGCTCATGATGGCCTCAACGGTTGGCGTCAGAGTGAGTCATGGCGGTATAGAACAGCCAGGACACCAACAGGATGATCAGGAAGTACACCAGCGAGAACGCCGCGGCCGGCCCCAGGTCGAACTGCCCGATCGCCATCTGCGTCAGGGTCTGGCTGAGGAAGGTGGTGGCGTTGCCCGGCCCGCCGCCGGTCAGTACGAACGGCTCGGTGTAGATCATGAAGCTGTCCATGAAGCGCAGCATCACGGCGATCAACAGCACGCTCTTGAGCTTGGGCAACTGGATATGGCGGAACACCGCCCAGGCTGATGCACGATCGATCCGCGCCGCCTGGTAGTACACGTCCGGTATCGCCCGCAAGCCGGAGAAGCACAAGAGCGCCACCAGCGAGGTCCAGTGCCAGACGTCCATCACCAGCACGGTGACCCAGGCGTCCATGGTGTTCGCCGCATAGTTGTAGTTGACGCCCATGGCCTTGAGACTGGCCCCCAGCAGGCCGATGTCGGCCCGGCCGAAGATCTGCCAGATGGTGCCGACCACGTTCCACGGGATCAGCAATGGAATCGCCAGGATGATCAGCACTACCGACGACCAGCGCCCCTTGGTCGGCATGGTCAGGGCAATGGCGATGCCCAGGGGGATTTCGATCAACAGCACGCAAGCCGAGTAGATGAACTGGCGCAGCAGCGAGTCGTGCAGGCGCGGGTCGAGCAGCACTTGCTTGTACCAGTCGGCACCGACGAAGTAGCGGCTGGACTGGTCGAAAATATCCTGCACCGAGTAATTGACCACGGTCATCATCGGGATTACCGCACTGAACGCCACCAGCAGGAACACCGGCAGCACCAGCCACCAGGCCTTGTTGTTCTGCACCTTGTTCATGGCTGCACCTCAATGCCGGCTTGGGTTTCCAGGAGAAAGTCGTCGGCATAGACCATCAGCCACTGCGCCGGAAAGCTGATATACGCCGTGCCCTCGGGCACCGGTTTGTCTTCGGCCAGGCGCACTTTCAGCGGCACGCCGTCGAGGTTCAGGGTCAGGATCTTGTAGGTGCCGAGGTCTTCGACGTGTACGACTTGTGCCCGCAGCGCTTCATCAAAGGGCTCGTCCCAGACGTGTATGAACTCTGGACGAATGCCGACCTTCAGGGTTTTCCACGTCGATTCGGCGATGCGTTTCTGCATGGCTTCAGACAGTGGTAAATGGGTCGAAGCGAAACCGACACCACCGGGTTGCGGCTGCACCTCGATCAGGTTCATGCCCGGACTGCCGATGAAGTAGCCGACAAAGGTATGGGTCGGCCGTTCGAACAATTCCCGCGGCGTGCCGAACTGGACGATCTGCCCGCCGTACATCACCGCGATCTTGTCGGCGAAGGTCGAGGCCTCCAGTTGATCGTGGGTGACGTAGACCATGGTGATGTTGAATTGCTCGTGAATCTGCTTGAGCTTGCGCCGCAGCTTCCACTTCAGGTGCGGGTCGATCACCGTCAGCGGCTCGTCGAAGAGGATTGCCGAGACGTCATCGCGCACCAGCCCACGGCCCATGGAGACTTTCTGTTTTTCGTCGGCGGTGAGGTTGCTGGCTTTTTTGCTCAGCAGTTTCTGCAGGTCGAGTACTTCGGCAATTTCCTGCACCTTGGTGTGAATCTTCGCCTCGGCCATGCCCTGGTTACGCAATGGAAAGGCCAGGTTGTCGAACACCGTCATGGTGTCGTAGACCACCGGAAACTGGAAAACCTGGGCGATGTTGCGTTTTTCCGGGGTCAGGTTGTTGACCGCCTTGCCATCGAACAGCACATGGCCCTGGGACGGGCTGAGCAACCCGGAAATGATATTGAGCAAGGTCGACTTGCCGCAGCCCGACGGGCCGAGCAAGGCGTAGGCGCCACCCTGCTCCCAGATGTGGTCCATCTGGCGGATCGCGTAATCCTCGGGCCCTGTCGGCGTGCTGGTGTAACTGTGGGCGAGGTTCTGCAAACGGATTTCGGCCATCAGGCAACCCTCGCGACGCGCCGCCCGGGCGCTTGGACCAGCCGCCCCTGCGCATCGAACACGAACAGTTTATGGGTCGGGATGTAGATGCGGATCGGCGCATCGACGTCGTATTCGTGAACGCCGGGCAAGTGCAGCACCAGCAGGAAATGCTCGTTGCGCACGTGCAGGAAGGTTTCCGAGCCGCTGATTTCCGCGACTTCAACGGTCACTGCCAACTCCAGGTCATCATCGTTGCTGGGTACCAGCGAGATATGGCTGGGGCGCACCCCAAAGCGAAACTCGCCCTCGCCCACCGGGCGCAAATCGACGTTGAGCGGGAAGTGCACGAAATTGGCGAAGCTCACTTCGTTGCCGGCAATGCGACCCGGCATCAGGTTGATCGGCGGTTCGGAGAACAACTCGGCTGCCAGCACGGTCTGCGGCTGGTGGTAGACCTCGGAGGACTGGCCGCTCTGGATCACCCGGCCCTCATGCAAAATGGTGGTGGTGCCGCCCAGGGCCAGGGCTTCGTTGGGCTCGGTGGTGGCGTAGATGGCAATGGTGTGGCGCGCCTTGAACAGCTCGCGCATTTCCTGGCGCAGCTCTTCGCGCAATTTGTAGTCGAGGTTGACCAGCGGCTCATCGAACAGGATCAGCTCGGCATCCTTGACCAGCGCCCGGGCCATGGCCGTGCGCTGCTGCTGGCCACCGGACAGTTCCAGGGGATAACGCTGCAGGAATTTCTCGATGCGCAGCATCTTCGCGGTTTCCAGCACCTTGCTCTGGATCTGTTCATTGGAGACACCGGCCTGGCGCAAGGGCGAGGCGATGTTCTCGAACACGGTCATGGTCGGGTAATTGATGAACTGCTGATAGACCATCGACACATTGCGCAGGCGCACCGGGCGCTGGGTGACATCGACGCCATTCATCAGGATGCGGCCGGTGTCGGGCTTATCCAGCCCGGCCATCAGGCGCATGAGACTGGTCTTGCCGGACAGCGTGCGCCCGAGCAAGACGTTGAAGGATCCGGGTTCGAAACGCAGGCACGCATCGTCGATCCAGGTCTGGCCCTCGACGGTACGGCTGACATGCTCCAGGGTTAATGACATGGCTCGGCCTTTTTTATTTTTGGAGTCAAGCGATCTGAGCGATAGAGCGACTTTCGTGCCAGAAATCACAAGCGGCTGATTCAGCTCGAAAATTCTGAAAATCACCGGGACAGTGCGTTCGTTGCTGAACACAAATGAACAATCGGAAATGAACAATTGAACAGTTCACCGATTGACAATGAACAATAGTGAACAACACTCTATGGACTGTTCACGGCCCCTGTAGGAGCCCGGCTTGCCGGCGATGGCGTCATCGATATCGCCATGGCCGGCAAGCCGGGCTCCTACAGGTATGTGGCGTGTGTGTAACACCATAAGAACAATAAAAGCTTGCCCAGAGATCGACTGCCATGGCCGCACCCGCCTCGCCGCTGTCCCACGACGCCATCATCCAGGACTCCTGGTCCCGCTGCCGCGCGTTCGGCCTCGATCACCAGAGCACCCCGGCGTTCGACCAGCTGCCGGCTGAAGGCATCGCCCAGTTGCTGGAGAGCCAGCACTCACTGGTACAAACCACCCATCAGGAAGTGCTGCCGTATTACGAAAACATCCTGAGCAACTCCAATTGCCTGATCATGCTCGCCGACAACCAGGGCCAGGTGCTGACGTCCTGGGGCACCCAACGGTTTATCCAGCCGAGCCTGACCCGCGGTTTCAGCGCGGGCGCCAGCTGGATGGAGCGTTGCAGCGGGACCAATGCGATCGGTACCGCGCTGGCCTGCGGGCAAGCGGTGCACATCGAGCACGATGAACACTTTCTCAAGGCCAACCGCTTCATGACCGGCTCCGCTGCGCCGATCTTCGATGCCGAACGCAAGGTCATCGCCGTGCTGGATGTGTCCAGCGACAGCTACCTGCCACCGTCCCACACCCTGGGCATGGTCAAGATGATGAGCCAGACCGTGGAAAACCGGCTGATCCTCAACCTGTTCCACGGCCAGCATTTTCAGCTGACCTTCAACACCGGCCTGAACAACCTCGACAGCCAGTGGGCCGGTTTGCTGATTTTCGATGAGAGTGGCCAAGTGCTGTCCGCCAACCGCCGCGCCGACAACCTGCTCGGCGTGCGCCTGTCGCGGGTCAGTGTCGAGAGCCTGTTCAAGGTCTCGCTGCTGGAGCTGCTGAATCAACCCGAAGGCCTGCCCTTCTCGCTCCAGGCTTCCGGGCGCAATCGCTTCCAGTGTCTGCTCAAACGTCCAAAACAGGTGCCGATCCAGGCCAGGCTTTTTTCTGAAACCAAGAGCGTTGAACCCGCCGTATCGGTACTCCCGGCGATCAGCCTCAATACCCTGCATTTCGGCGACAGCCGCGTGGAAAAAGCCGTGCGCCAGGCCGAGCGCTTACTGGAAAAAGACATTCCGTTGTTGATTCATGGCGAAACCGGGGTCGGCAAGGAAGTGTTCGTCAAGGCCCTGCATCAGGCCAGCTCGCGCAGCAAACAGGCGTTCATCGCCGTGAACTGCGCAGCAATCCCCGCTGAACTGGTGGAGTCAGAACTGTTCGGCTATGAAAAAGGTGCCTTCACCGGGGCCAACCAGAAAGGCAGCATCGGCCTGATCCGCAAGGCCGACAAAGGCACGCTGTTCCTCGATGAAATCGGCGACATGCCGCTGCCAACCCAGGCCCGCTTGCTGCGAGTATTGCAAGAGCGCTGCGTGCAGCCGGTGGGTAGCAGTGAGTTGTTCCCGGTGGACATCCGCATCATTTCCGCAACCAACCGCTCGTTGCGGGAGCAGGTGCAGTTGGGGCGTTTTCGCGAGGATTTGTATTACCGGATTGGTGGTTTGACTCTGGAACTGCCGCCGTTGAGGGAGCGTAGTGACAAGGAGGCGCTATTCAAACGCTTGTGGGAACAGCACCGCGAGCCCTCGCAATGGGCGGGATTGAGTCGCGAAGTGCTGGAACTGTTCAGCCGTCACCCGTGGCCGGGGAATTTGAGGCAGGTCAGCAGCGTGATGCAGGTGGCACTGGCCATGGCCGAGGAACAACCGGTGCGGCCGGAGCATTTGCCTGATGACTTTTTTGTCGATCTGGAGATGGAGCCGGTGGAGACGCCGGAGCCGTTGGCCGTTGATCTGAATGATGCCGAAGATCTGAACCGGCAGTTGCAGGCGGCTGGGGGGAATATTTCGTACTTGGCGCGGCGCCTCGGGGTCAGTCGCAATACCCTTTACAAGCGGTTGCGTCAGGCTGAGTAGTGGGTGATCCGCAATGGTTGTGTTCGGCTTGAGACCATTCGCGAGCAAGCCCGCTCCCACATTGAATTTGTGCAGTGCACTTGACTCAATCACACCGCAGATCACTGTGGGAGCGGGCTTGCTCGCGAAGACGTTAGTCCAGTCGCTACAGCGTTTACGTCCAGCCCATAAACAAAAACCCGCACAAGGCGGGTTTTGTTTTTTAAGCATTACATCTATCAGTCCGCCAAACGCCAGGTCGTCCCGCCCTTGCCGTCTTCCAGCACCACGCCCATGGCGGTGAGCTGGTCGCGGATACGGTCGGATTCGGCCCAGTCCTTGCCGGCACGGGCCGCCAGGCGCGCAGCGATCAGCGCTTCGACTTCAGCCGCATCCACACGCCCTTCGGCGCCGGCTTGCAGGAAGTCATCGGCTTCGAGCTGCAACACACCCAGCACGCTGGCCAGTTCTTTCAAACGGGCAGCCAGGCCGGCCGCTGCGTTGAGATCGCTCTCGCGCAGGCGGTTGATCTCGCGGACCATCTCGAACAGCACCGCGCAGGCTTCCGGCGTGCCGAAGTCGTCGTTCATCACCTGGGTGAAACGCTCGACGAAAGCTTCGCCGCCAGCAGGCGCGACAGTCGGCAGGCCTTTCAACGCGTGGTAGAAACGCTCCAGGGCGCCCTTGGCGTCCTTGAGGTTGTCTTCCGAATAGTTGATGGCGCTGCGGTAGTGGCTCGACACCAGCAGGTAACGCACGACTTCCGGGTGGTACTTGTCCAGCACGTCGCGAATGGTGAAGAAGTTGTTCAAGGACTTGGACATCTTCTCGCCATTGATGCGGATCATGCCGCAATGCATCCACGCGTTGGCGTAGGTCTTGCCGGTGGCCGCTTCGCTCTGGGCGATTTCGTTCTCGTGGTGCGGGAATTCAAGATCGCTGCCGCCGCCATGAATGTCGAAGGTCTCGCCCAGGCAGCAGGTCGACATCACCGAGCACTCGATGTGCCAGCCCGGACGCCCGGCGCCCCAAGGTGACTCCCAGCTAGGCTCGCCCGGCTTGGCGGCTTTCCACAGCACGAAGTCCAACGGGTCCTGCTTGGACTCGTCGACTTCGATACGCGCGCCGATGCGCAGGTCTTCGATCTTCTTGCGCGACAGCTTGCCGTAGCCCATGAACTTGCCGACGCGGTAGTACACGTCGCCATTGCCCGGGGCGTAGGCGTAACCCTTGTCGATCAGGGTCTGGATCATCGCGTGCATGCCAGGGATGTGATCCGTGGCACGCGGCTCCATGTCCGGCTTCTTGATGTTCAGGCGCGCTTCGTCTTCGTGCATCGCCGCGATCATGCGCTCGGTCAAGGCTTCGAACGACTCGCCGTTCTCGTTCGCCCGGTTGATGATCTTGTCGTCGATGTCGGTGATGTTACGCACATAAGTCAGGTCATAACCGCTGAAGCGCAACCAGCGGGTCACCAGGTCGAAGGCGACCATGCTGCGGCCGTGGCCCAGGTGGCAGTAGTCGTACACGGTCATGCCGCACACGTACATGCGCACCTTGTTGCCATCCAGTGGCTTGAAGACTTCTTTGCTCTTGGTGAGCGTGTTGTAGATCGTAAGCACGTTATTTCCTTGAATCACTGGCCCCAGGAGTCACGCAGGGTCACGGTACGGTTGAAGACCGGAGCGCCCGGTTTCGAGTCCTTGATATCCGCGACGAAGTAACCTTCGCGCTCGAACTGGAAACGGTCCTCCGGCTGTGCATTGCCCAGCGAGGGTTCAGCACGACAACCGGTGAGTACCTGCAGCGAGTCAGGGTTGATGTTGTCCAGGAAACTGGCGCTGTCTTCGGCCTTCTCCGGGTTCGGAGAACGGAACAGACGGTCGTACAGGCGCACTTCGCACTCGACGCTGGCAGCGGCCGGCACCCAGTGCACCACACCCTTGACCTTGCGGCCTTCAGGGTTCTTGCCCAGGGTGTCCGGATCGTAGGAGCAACGCAGTTCGACGATGTTGCCATCGGCGTCCTTGATCGCTTCGTCGGCGCGGATCACGTAGCTGCCGCGCAGGCGCACTTCGCCGTTCGGTTCCAGGCGCTTGTAGCCTTTTGGCGGCTCTTCCATGAAGTCTTCACGGTCGATGTAGATCTCACGGGCGAACGGCAATACGCGCACGCCCATGTCTTCTTTCGGGTGGCATGGCAGTTCGAGGTTCTCGACCTGGCCTTCCGGGTAGTTGGTGATCACGACTTTCAGCGGACGCAGTACGCACATGGCGCGCGGAGCGCTGTGGTCGAGGTCGTCACGGATGCTGAATTCGAGCATGCCGAAGTCGACCACGCCGTCGGAACGGTTGGTGCCGATCATTTCGCAGAAGTTGCGGATCGATTTCGGCGTGTAGCCACGGCGGCGGAAGCCCGACAGCGTGGACATGCGCGGGTCATCCCAGCCGTTGACGTGCTTTTCATCGACCAGCTGCTTGAGCTTGCGCTTGCTGGTGATGGTGTAGTTCAGGTTCAGGCGGCTGAACTCGTACTGGCGCGGGTTGGCCGGCACCGGCAGGTTCTCGAGGAACCACTCGTACAACGGACGGTGGCTTTCGAATTCCAGGGTGCAGATCGAGTGGGTGATGCCTTCGATGGCGTCCGACTGACCGTGGGTGAAGTCGTAGTTCGGGTAGATGCACCACTTGTCACCGGTCTGGTGGTGATGCGCGTGACGGATGCGATACATGATCGGGTCGCGCAGGTTCATGTTCGGCGAGGCCATGTCGATCTTGGCGCGCAGCACGCGTGCACCGTCCGGGAATTCGCCGGCACGCATGCGGGCGAACCAGTCCAGGTTCTCTTCAACCGAACGGTCGCGGAACGGGCTGTTCTTGCCCGGCTCGGTCAGGCTGCCGCGGTATTCCTTGGCTTGTTCAGGGGTCAGGTCGTCGACATAGGCCTTGCCGGACTTGATCAACTCCACTGCCCAGTCGTGCAACTGGTCGAAATACTGCGAGGCGTAGCGCACTTCACCGGACCATTCGAAGCCCAGCCATTTGACGTCGCTTTCAATCGCGTCGATGTATTCCTGGTCTTCCTTGGCCGGGTTGGTGTCGTCGAACCGCAGGTGCGTGACGCCGCCGAACTCCTGGGCCAGGCCGAAGTTCACGCAGATCGACTTGGCGTGGCCGATGTGCAGGTAGCCGTTGGGCTCAGGCGGGAAACGGGTGACGATCTGCGTGTGCTTGCCCGAGTCCAGGTCTGCCTGGATGATCGGCCGCAGGAAGTTGACCGGCACGGCAGGGCCGGTCTTGGCATTCGAGGTAGGGTCGACAGTGGGCTTGCTCATAGGATCCTTGAACGTATTGGTGCGTGGCCGTAATGAAGGCCGGACAAAACAAAGCCGCTATCATAGCCGATGCCGTCAAGTACCTGACAGAGCGCACCCTGTAAACCGTCGTATTTAATAGGCCGTAAATGAAAAAACAGCCTCGAAATTCGCGCCTGTCACGCTAAACTGCGCACCTTGGCCGAGACTGGCTGAACCGGTCGCGGGACCGAATGTCCCAAGACCACGAATTCCTCTTGATGAGTAACGATCATGACCCAAGTCAAACTGACTACCAACTTCGGCGACATCGTCCTCGAACTGAACGCCGACAAGGCCCCGATCACCGTGGCCAACTTCGTCGAGTACGTTAAAGCCGGTCACTACGAAAACACCGTTTTCCACCGCGTCATCGGTAACTTCATGATCCAGGGCGGCGGTTTCGAGCCAGGCATGAAAGAAAAGAAAGACAAGCGCCCAAGCATCCAGAACGAAGCCGACAACGGTCTTTCCAACGACAAGTACACCGTCGCCATGGCCCGCACCATGGAGCCGCATTCGGCTTCCGCGCAGTTCTTCATCAACGTGGCTGACAACAGCTTCCTCAACCACAGTGGCAAGAACGTGCAAGGCTGGGGCTACGCGGTATTCGGCAAAGTGACCGCCGGCACCGACGTTGTCGACAAGATCAAAGGCGTGGCCACCACTTCCAAGTCCGGCCACCAGGACGTACCAGCAGACGACGTGATCATCGAGAAAGCCGAGATCATTGAGTGATACTGCTGATTTCAGACTTGCATCTGGAAGAGGAGCGCCCGGACATTACCCGGGCGTTTCTGGATTTGCTCGCCGGACGCGCCCGTTCGGCGAGTGCTCTCTATATCCTGGGCGACTTTTTCGAGGCGTGGATTGGCGACGATGCCATGACGCCGTTCCAGCGCTCCATCTGCCAGGCCCTGCGCGAATTGAGCGACAGCGGCACGGCGATTTTCCTGATGCACGGCAATCGCGACTTCATGTTGGGCAAGGCGTTCTGCAAACAGGCCGGCTGCACCCTGCTGAAAGATCCGAGTGTCGTGCAGTTCAATGGCGAACCCGTGCTGTTGATGCACGGCGACAGCCTCTGCACCCGCGACGAAGCCTACATGAAGCTGCGTCGCTACCTGCGCAACCCGATTACCCTGTTCATCCTGCGGCACTTGCCGCTGCGTACCCGGCAAAAGCTGGCGCGCAAACTGCGCAGTGAAAGCCGTGCGCAAACCCGGATGAAGGCCAATGACATCGTCGACGTCACGCCCCTGGAGATTCCGCGGATCATGCAGCAATACGGGGTGAAAACCCTGATCCACGGCCATACCCACCGCCCCGCCATCCACAAGCTGCAGCTGGGCGAACAGGCGGTTCAGCGCATTGTGCTGGGGGATTGGGACAAGCAGGGCTGGGCATTGCAGGTGGATGAGCAAGGGTTCGCGTTGGCGCCGTTTGATTTTGCGGCTTCTTGAATGATCGTTCCCACGCTCTGCGTGGGAACGATCTGTAGTCAGTGACCGCTGGCTTCAGGCCCCGCCTTCGCCGCAAACGGCGGTTTCGCCAGCCAGACGATCACGATCAAGCCCATGAACGCCCACCCCAGCAACGTGAAGTAATCCACGGTGGAGAGCATGTACGCCTGGCTGGTCAGCACATGATCGAGCTGCGCATACGCCTGATTGCTCGCACCACCCAGTGAATGCAGGGCCTCACGGGTTGCCGGCTCGAAGGTGCTGATGCTTTCGCTCATGTAGGCATGGTGCTGGTCGGCCCGGCGAATCCAGATCCAGGTGGTCAACGACGCCGCGAAGCTGCCGCCCAGGGTACGCAGGAAGGTCGCGAGACCCGCGCCGTCGGCGATCTGGCTTGGCGGCAGGTCCGACATCAGGATGCTCAGGGTCGGCATGAAGAACAGCGCCACGCCAATGCCCATGAACAACTGCACCAGGGCGATGTGCTGGTAGTCCACTTCGTTGGTAAAGCCGGCGCGCATGAAACAGCTCAGGCCGATGGCCAGGAAGGCGATACCCGCCAACAGGCGCAGGTCGAACTTGTGCGCGTACTTGCCGACAAACGGCGACATCAGCACCGGCAAAATCCCGATCGGCGCCACCGCCAGGCCGGCCCAGGTGGCTGTGTAGCCCATCTGGGTTTGCAGCCATTGCGGCAGGATCAGGTTGATCCCGAAGAACCCGGCGTACCCCAACACCAGCACCAGGGTGCCGATGCGGAAGTTGCGGTAGGCAAACAGCCGCAGGTTGACCACCGGGTGGCGGTCAGTCATTTCCCAGATCACGAACACCGCCAGGGCAATCACCGAAATGGCCGCGCCGATGAGGATGAAGCTCGATTCGAACCAGTCCAGGTCATTGCCCTTGTCGAGGATGATCTGCAAGGCCCCGACGCCGATGACCAGAGTGATCAAACCAACGTAATCCATCGGCTGATAACTGGTCACCACCGGCCGCGCCTTGAGCTGCGAACGCACGACCATGACCGCGAAGATGCCGATCGGCACGTTGATGAAGAAGATCCACGGCCAGCTGTAGCTGTCAGTGATCCAGCCGCCGAGGATCGGTCCTGCAATAGGCGCGACCACCGTGACCATCGCCAGCAACGCCAGGGCCATGCCGCGCCTGGCGGGTGGGTATACGGCGATCAGCAGCGTCTGGGTCATCGGGTACAACGGCCCGGCCACCAGGCCTTGCAGCACCCGGAAACCGATCAACTCCGGCATCGAGGTGGAAATACCGCAGAGAAACGAAGCCAGCACAAACAGCACGGTTGCCCACAGGAACAGCTTCACCTCACCGAACCGCCGGCTGAGCCAGCCGGTCAGCGGCAACGCGATGGCGTTGCTCACCGCAAAGGAGGTGATGACCCAGGTGCCCTGCTCCGAACTCACCCCCAGGTTGCCGGAAATGGTCGGCAGCGCCACGTTGGCGATGGTGGTGTCGAGCACCTGCATGAAGGTCGCCAACGACAGGCCGATGGTGGTCAGCACCAGGCTTGGGGGCGTGAAAGACGCGTTATTGCTCATCGCGAATCCTTTGGAGCTGAATTTACTGCAGCGGGAATGGCGCTGCGCCCGTTACAGACGCAGCTGACCTTTGTGGGAGTGAGCCTGCTCGCGATGGAGTGTCAGTCGACAGTGATGCAGCTGACCCACCATCGCGAGCAAGCTGGCTCCTACAGGGGGGCGGTGTGATGGCACACCGGCGATCAACGATGAACGGTCTTGCTGACTGCGGCGCTGTTGTCGTGGATCAACTGGGTGATCATGGCGTCGGCCTCGGTCAACTGGCGGTCATAGATGCTGGTACTGAACGACGCCTTTTGCGGCGGCTGTTGCGCCAGCACCGGGCCGCTCTGGTCACGCAGGTTCACATCGACCACGGTCGACAGGCCAACGCGCAACGGGTGCTCGGCCAACTGCTGGGCGTTGACATGAATGCGCACCGGCACCCGCTGCACGATCTTGATCCAGTTGCCGGTGGCGTTCTGCGCCGGCAGCAAGGCAAACGCGCTACCGGTGCCGGCACCGAGGCTGTCGATGGTGCCGCTGTATTTCACGCTGCTGCCATACAGATCGGATTCGATGTCCACCGGTTGGCCGATTCGCATGTCGCGCAGTTGGGTTTCCTTGAAGTTGGCGTCGATCCACAGTTGGTCCAGCGGGATCACCGCCATCAGCGCCTCGCCCGGCTGCACCCGCTGCCCCAGTTGCACGGTGCGCTTGGCCACATAGCCGGTGACCGGCGCGATCAGGGTGCTGCGGGCGTTGTTCAGGTAGGCCTGGCGCAATTGCGCAGCAGCAGCCATCACGTCCGGGTGCGAGGAAACTACCGTGTCATCGACCAGCGCGCTGGTGGTCTTGAGCTTCTGTTGTGCGTTGGCGAGGGCGTTTTGCGCCGAGGTCAGGTCGTCACGGGCGTGGGACAGCTCCTCCTGGGAAATCGCCCCGCCGACGGCGAGATTCTTCCGCCGGTTGAAGTTGTCCTGGGCTTTTTGCACTTCGGCTTGTTGGGCATTGACCTGGGCTTTCATGCCGTCGACGTCGCTGTACAGGCCGCGCACCTGGCGCACGGTGCGGGCCAGATTGGCCTGGGCGCTTTGCAGGCCGACTTCGGCGTCGTTCGGGTCGAAGTTCACCAGCACCTGGCCTTCTTGGACCAGATCGCCATCGTCGGCACCGATGCTGACGACAGTGCCGGTGACCAGCGGGGTGATTTCCACCACATTGCCGTTCACATAGGCGTCATCGGTGCTTTCGCTCCAGCGCCCGTAGAACTCGTGGTAGGCCCAGACGCCCGCGCCGCCCAGTGCGACCACCACGGCCAGGATCAGCAGCATGAACTTGCGCTTGCCTGAATCGGGATTGGCGGTTGGGGTTTCAGGGGTTGCAGTTGTATCGGCAGTGGCCATGACAAATACCTTGAATTAGTGGGTCAGCGTGGCGGGTGCGGCATTGGCCGAGGCAATGGCCTCAGGCTGGAAACCGCCACCCAGCGCTTGTATCAGCTGGATCGACAGGTCGATCTGCTCGGCATTCAGGTTGGCCAGCTGACGCTGGGCCTGGAGCAACTGCTGCTCGATGCTGAGCACGTCCAGGTAGTTACCGATGCCGGAACCGTAGCGCTGGACCACGGTGTTGTAGGAATCCTCGGCGATGTCGGTGGCGTGCTGCTGGGCCGCGATCTGCCGACCGATGTCGCGCAACTGGTTGATGCTGTCGCTGACGTCGCCCAGCGCCCTGACCAGGCTCTTGTTGTACTGCGCCACTGCGAGGTCGTAGTCGGCGTCGCGGGAATCGAGGTCGGCGCGCAGGCGGCCACCGTCGAAAATCGGTACGGAGATCGTCGGTGCGACATTGAAGAAGCGACTGGCCGAACCAAACATCGCGTCCCCCAGCAAGGATTCGGCACCGGCCGCGGCGCTGAGGTTCAAATTCGGATAAAACTGCGTCTTGCCGGCATCGATATTCTTGCTTGCCGCTTCTACCCGCCAGCGCGCGGCCACCAGGTCCGGACGCCGTCCGAGCAGTTCGGCCGGCAGCACCGATGGCAAGGCCACGGCACCGGGCTTGAGAATGTTCGGCCGGGCGATTTCATTGCCGCGATCCGGGCCTTTGCCCAGCAGTACGGCTAGCGCTATCTTGGCGCTTTGCAGGCGTTTTTCGGCGTCGATCAGGTTGGCCTGGGAGGTGGCTTCCAGGCTTTCGGTCTGCTGGAACTGGTACTGGCTGTCGATCCCGGAACTCAGGCGACGCTGGCTCAGGTCGAGCATTTGCCGGGTGCGCTTGAGGTCTTCGGCGGACAGGTCATGGACGATGTGCGCCTGGCCCAGGTCGCTGTAGGCGCGGGCCACGTCGGCAGACAGGGTCAACTGCGCGGCCTGCTGGTCGACTTCGGCGGCGCGGGCCTGGCCCAGTGCGGCTTCCCAGGCGTCACGCTGACCGCCCCAGAGGTCGAAGTTGTAATTGAAGGTGGCGCTGATATTGCGCACGGTGGCGTAATTGTCGCCCTGCCCCAGCGGGTCCTGGTCGCGGGCCAGGCGCGAACGGCTGACGCCGGCGCTGGCATCCAGGGTCGGCATCCGCGCGGCGTCGGCCGCGTAGGCCGCCGCGCTGGCCTGGTGGGCACGAGCGTCGGCGATCTGCATGTCGGGGCTGTCGCGCAGGGCTTCGCGGATCAGGCCGTCGAGCTGCGGATCGCCGAGGCTTTTCCACCAGTCGCTTTTCGGCCATGCCGCCGGCGACAGCGTCACGCCGCTGAGGGATTGCCCGGCCTTGAGGTTTTTCGCCTCGAGGCTGACACCTTCGGTGGTCAGGCCGCTGTAGCTGGCACAACCGGCCAGGCTCAAGGCCAACAGCACCAGGCTCAGGCCGGTGCGCAAGGTTTTACTGTTCATTGGTCACCTACCCGCAGCAGGGTGATCGAGTCACCGGCGGCTATCAGGATTTTCTTGAGGATCGACTCCAGGGTCTTCAGCTCTTCCGGCGTGATGGCGCCGGCCAGTTCATTCATGGCTTGGGCGCCGATGTGCGGCAGGCGATCGGCCAGCTTCTGGCCTTCGGCGGTCAACACCAACTGCACCTGACGACGGTCGGCCTCGGAGCGTTGGCGTGCGAGGAAACCTTTCTGTTCCAGACGATCGAGCATGCGGGTCATCGATCCGCTGTCCAGTGACAGGTGCCGGCACAGCTCGCCCGGCGAATCGACGCCGTACTGGGCGATGATGATCAACACCTTGAACTGCGCGGCGGTGATGCCGTGGGGCTCCATGTGCGTGTCGATGATGCGGTCCTTGAGCAGCGCGGCGCGCCCCAGCAGCAGGCCGAGGTGGCAATTGTGGAAATCGTCTGGCGTGAAATGTTTCATCTGGACACCAATTAGCTGCCTAGGCAGTGAATGTATGTCGAGATATTACTGCCTAGGCAGTCAATGTCAACGTAATAGTTAGGTTGCTTTGTAATTAGTTGACTAATGGCCTCGGGTATAACGTCATATAGGCAGACGCTGGAAGCGAAACTACCTATCTGGTTAAACTACGCCGCCGCGGCTACCGCAGCCCGCCTGAAGATCACGGGGACACCACAGTGGCCGTTAGACCGCCCAAGCATTCGCGACTCACACCGCGCTGGTCATCGTTGCGCCGCCTCTTTGACAAGGGATCGGCCGGGCCAGACCGTCACTGCGCGAACCCCCGGGTCATACACGACTATTTCCACCACAAGGCCGGTTCCCAGGGCTACACCCTCAGTCATAGCCAGCAACGGGTGATCGACTGCATGGCGCAGCATGCCTCGACGCTGCTGGGCACCTCAGGCAAGGCTCTACCCGGGCTCTACCTCCACGGAGCTGTCGGGCGTGGCAAAAGCTGGTTGCTCGACGGTTTTTTCCAGGCGATCCCCCTTGCCCAGAAGCAGCGCCTGCACTTCCACGGTTTTTTCGCCCGCCTGCACCAGGGCATGTTCAGCCATCGCGAGCAACCGGATGCGCTGGCGACCACGCTGGATGAGTTATTGAGCGATTGCCGGGTGCTGTGTTTCGACGAGTTTCACGTCCACGACATCGGCGATGCGATGCTGATCACGCGGCTGTTCAAGGCGCTGTTCCAGCGCGGGATCCTGCTGCTGGTCACCTCCAACTACCCGCCGGAAGGGCTGCTGCCCAACCCGCTTTACCATGCGCGCTTCAAACCGGTGATCGAGCTGATCAATGCGCGCATGCAGGTCATGGAAGTCGGCGGGCCCCACGACTACCGCAGTCAGGCCAGAAGCCATGCGCATCAACTGTTCACCCAAGGCCGATACGTCTGGCCCGCCACCCTGGCGCAGCGTCAGGCAGCCAACCTGCCGGGACCGAACGGGCCGGCCATTGTCCTGCCGGTCGGCGCGCGCCATCTGTCGGCCCGCTACTGCGCAGGCCGCACCATCGGCTTCACCTTCAGCGACCTGTGCGACCACCCCACAGCGGTCATGGATTACCTGGAACTGTGCCGGCGCTTCGACCACTGGATCATCGACGACCTGCCCGACCTCGCCGACTGCACGATTGCCGCCCAGCAGCGTTTCATCAACCTGGTCGACGTCTTGTATGACCAGGACAAGCACCTGACCCTGCTGGGTCAACACTCCCTGCGCGAAAGTTTGGGCGGTGACGCCATCGACCTGGCGCGTACGCGCAGTCGATTGGGACAGTTGGTGGAGGTGCGGGAGGGGGTTTGACTGGGGGTGAGACACATCTGCAGGAGCTGGCTTGCTGGCCATGCGATGGTGGCCGTTATGCCGCCTTCGCTGCGATGCGGCGACCCGACAAGCCAGCTCCTACAGTAGATCGGGTTCAGCCGCGAGAGATGTTATCCGGCCAGGCCGACAAACATGTCCTGCACGTCATCATGGTTATCGAGGCCTTCGAGGAACGCTTCGACTTCAGCCATTTGCTCATCGCTCAAGCCACTGACCGGGTTCTTCGGCTGGTAGCCAAGCTTGGCCGACAACACCGTGAAACCTTGTTCAGGCAGGGCTTTCTGCACGGCGTCCAGGTCCGTAGGCTCGGTCAGGAACAGCGTCGCGCCGTCTTCGCCCGGTTCGAAATCCTGGGCACCGGCTTCGATCGCGGCCATTTCCGGATCGGCGTCCGGGGTGTCCGGCGAGGCTTCGATCATGCCCACGTGGTTGAAATCCCAGGCCACCGAACCGGAAGCGCCCAGCTGGCCCTTGCGGAAGGCCACGCGGATTTCAGCCACGGTGCGGTTGATGTTGTCCGTCACGCACTCGACGATCAGCGGCACCTGGTGCGGCGCGAAGCCTTCATAGGTCACGCGATGGTATTGCACGGTCTCGCCCAACAGGCCCGCACCCTTCTTGATGGCACGGTCCAGTGTTTCCTTGGGCATCGACGCTTTCTTGGCCTGTTCAACCACCAGACGCAGGTGTGCGTTGGTGGCGGTATCGGCACCGTTGCGCGCAGCAATGGTGATTTCCTTCACCAGTTTGCCGAAGATCTTCCCCTTGGCATTGGCTGCCGCTTCTTTGTGTTTAACCTTCCACTGTGCGCCCATTACTCACTCTCTTGTCTATGGCGCCGAAACATCTATTGGCCGACGCATGCCGCCAAGTTTATACGGCCTAAAGTTGGCAATCGACCAAAAAATCTCATCACCGGATCGGCATCTTTACCGATGGTTGTAGGGCGATTCTGAAATTTCGATTTGCCATGTCCACAAGGCATGCGGGTTTCGTACCCTCCAAGGCCCTACTCCATGGTAGAAGCGCGATCAATGCAAAACGACAAGGAAAGTCCCTTCACCCTGACACTCCTCGACGATCACCTGAGTTTGCAAGTGGTGCAGTTCAGTGGGCGCGAGGCCCTCAATCAACCCTATCGATTCGATATCGAAGTGATCGGCCTGGCACCGGCCCTCAACCTTGATCGGCTGCTGCAACAACCGGCGCTGCTCGACCTTGGGCAAGGCCAGGTCGTTCATGGCGTGCTGCACAGTGCCAGTTGCGAATATCAGGGGCGAGGCAGGATCGGCTACAAACTGGTGCTGGTGCCGGCCTTGCTAGCGCTGGATCAATACCGATCGCGGCGAGTGTTCCAGCGCCTCAGCGTGCCCATGATCCTGCGCCAACTGCTGGAGGAACATGAATTGGCTGCAGGCAGCTATCGCCTGGAACTGGCAGACGGGCACTATCCCCCGCGGCCTTTTTGCATTCAGTACGAGGAAACCGACCTGGCCTTGCTGCAGCGCCTGTGCGAGGAAGAAGGCATTCACTACCACTTCGAACACGCCCATCACAGCCATGTATTGGTGCTGGCCGACGACAACATGAGCTTTCCCCAGGAGCCCCTATTGATGCCGTTTTATGGCGCTGAAGCCGAAGAAAGCGCAACGCCTGTGATCAGCGAACTGTTTCAGCGCCACGACACCCAAGCCGTTTTCCCACGAGCCAATGCGAAAAATCGTGGTGCTTCGCAGATCGGTGAAGGTGCGGCCAATCACGCCTTTAACCATGCGCGTGCACCCCGTTCCACCGAGGAACAGCGTCATCACGATCAACTCGACCGCCGCGACCTGCAGCGCATGCGTTGCCAGCAGCTACAGCTTCACGGCCAAAGCAATCAGCCTTTGTTAGGCAGTGCCCGCATCGTGCAGGTGGCAGAGCATCCGGTGCCGGGGTTCAACGATCAATGGCTGGTTTGCCAGGCGCGGCATCAGGGCCGGCAGGGTTCGATCCTGGCTGAAGACAACAGGCCCCGGCACTACCGCAATCAGTTCACGGCCATTCCCTGGTCGACGGTATTTCGCCCACCCCTGGACCAGGCCCGGCCGCGCATCCCCGGTTTGCAGCCGGCCCGGGTCTGTGGCCCGGCCGGACAGCAAGCGGCACAGGATGATCAAGGTCGTTTGCAAGTAAGTGTGTGGCCCGACACGGAGGTCAATCCCGCAGAGGGCCTCTGGCTACCGGTCGCACTAACAATGTCGCAGGCCCCGGCGCAACCGGTCCAGCTGCCGATGGCTGGCAGCGACGGCTGGGTCAGTTTTCTCGACAGCGACCCCGACCGTCCGGTGTTCTGCGCCAGCACCAGGCAGCGCCGCAGCCCGCCTGCGGTACGCGCCGACAAACCCCGCAGTGACACCCGCCTGCTGCTCGATTGGTTGATCAATCGCCCCGACGACGAGCCTTGAGGGTTCAGGTGCGCAACGGTTTGATGGTCATCGCCCTGTTGGGCACATAGGCATGGTCGGTGCCCTGGCCCGCGGGGCGGCTGTTCCAGTGCGGAACCAGCACCAGCGCCGAGAACAGCGCGCAACCGGCGAAGACGATGAACACGGTGACGGTGTCGAAGTAGCCCGGCAGCAGACCGCCGAGAATCGCCCCCACCGAACCGCAACCGTTGACGAACCCCGCCGCCGTCGCACCGGCCTTGGCGGTGCCGAAATCGATGGCGGCGGCGCCACTGATCATCGAGTCTGGTCCGTAGAGCGTCAGGCCCATGACGAACAACAGCGCCACCACCAGCATCACGCTGCCGGTGTGCAAGGCGCCCATGAAGAAGGCCAGCGATACGGTCAGCGCCAACAGGCTGATGACGCAGGCCGGCATGCGCCGGGCGCCGAACAGTTTGTCCGAGGCCAGGCCGATCATGATCGGCCCGAGCAACCCGGCCAGTTCGAACGCCGTGGGAATGATCGCCGCGCCGACCTTGCCCACCGAGGGCATCTGTTCAAAAACGATCACCGGGCCCCACAGCAGAATCGCGTAGCGCGCTGGTTTCAACATGAAATACGCGAGGCCGAGAATCAGCACAGTGCGGTTACGCAGGATTTCCTTCAGCGGCTCCAGCACGCTGATCTTGCTTTGGGCATACGCCTCTTCAGCGCTCAGTTCGGGCTCAGGCTCCACGGCCGGCAAGCCCACGTCTTCAGGTTTGTTGCGTTGGAAAATAAAGAACAGCACGGCGACCAGCCCAACCACCGCCGCGCTGGAAATGAACGCTGCGTGCCAGGAGCCGATCAGCGTATAGGCCCACCATCCGGCGAATGGCGACGCTACCAGTCCGCCAAAGGCGTAGCACGAACTCCATAGCCCAAGCACTCGCCCGCGTTGCTCGGACGGAAAAAAACTGCCGAGGTTCTTGCACAGCCCCGACCAACCGGTGGACTGCGCCAGGCCTTGAATCAGCATGCAGGTGGCGAAGATCGGCAAGGTGGCGAAACTGCCCATCACCAGCGCGGCCGCCGCCGATATCAGCAAACCGCCAAGGACCACCACCCGCGGTCCGAAGCGGTCGGCCAGGATGCCCCAGGTGAACTGGCCGATGGCGTAGGCGGTCAGGTAAATGGCGTCGAGGTTGGCCATGGCCATCTTGTCGAGCATGAAGGTCGGGTCTTCGCCGATGCCGAGCTTGGCAACGGAAAACGCTTTGCGGGTGAAGTAGAAAGCGGCGTAGGCGAGCCAGGTGATCGCGAAGATCTGCACGCGCCAACGCTTGATGGTGCCGATGTGCTTGTTCATTGTGGTTCTGACCTCAGGGAGTGAGTGTGCCGGCAGAATTAGAAGAAAACGCCTGTATTTTTTTATTGTTGAGCACTGCGAAATCACCCTGTCCCTGTGGGCGATTCCGGTCAGATGAGTCCTGTTGATGCACGCACAGGCCCATGGCTCCCGCGCTGATCGACTGAGCAGTCACTGGGGCTGAGGTGGATCAAAACAATTACTGATTAATAAGTGAAATCGATTTATCGTATTTCCAAAACAAGCTCAGCTTGTTACTGGAGATTTCCATGTCGGTTTCCCACGCCCAACTCAAAGCTTTCCATGCCGTGGCCGTGCATGGAAGTTTCACCAAAGCCGCCGAGCGGCTATTTCTCACGCAACCGGCGATTTCCGACCAGGTGCGCAAACTCGAAGAGCGCTATGGCGTGTTGCTGTTCCACCGCAACAAACGCTCGGTTCGCCTCACCGACCTTGGCGAGCGCCTGCTGGGTGTTACCCAGAAACTGTTCGTGATCGAAGCCGAGGCCCAGGAGTTGTTGCAGGATTCCCAGGCGTTGCAGACCGGTAGCCTGATCCTGGCGGTGGATGCGCCGGTGCACGTGCTGCCGCAGATCGCCCGGTTTTGCGAGCGCTACCCCGGCATCAGCGTGAAAATCGAAACCGGTAACACCGATGAGTCGCTGTTCCGCCTGTTCAACTATCAGGCCGACCTGGCGTTGCTTGGCCGCGAAGTAAGCGACGAACGATTGATTTCGCTGCCGCTGCGCAACGACCCGATGGTGGCATTCGTGTCGCGCAACCATCCGTGGGCCGATCGCGAGTCCATCACCCTCGCCGACCTGGACGACACGCCGCTGGTGCTGCGGGAAATCGGTTCGGTGACCCGCCAGACTTTGGAAGAAGAAATGGCCGGCGCCGGTTTCCGCATCCGCCCGGGGATTCAGGTCGAAGGCCGGGAAGCCGCGCGGGAAGCGGTGGTGGTAGGGATCGGGATTGGCGTGGTGTCGGCGGCCGAGTTCGGCGCCGACTCGCGGGTGTGTGCGTTGCCGATTACCGATTGCAAAAGGCGTTTGACCGAGACGCTGGTGTGTTTGCGCGAACAGAGCTCACGGCGGGTGGTGGCGACGTTTCTGCAGATGGTTCGCGAGAGTCTTGTGTAGGCAGGTCTGGCCTCTTCGCGAGCACTGGGGGATGTGTGTACGCCGCACATCCAATGTGGGAGCGGGCTTGCTCGCGAAGGCAGACGACTCGGTCTAACTGGCAGGCGCCAGGCCGAAAAACGCCTGGATCAGGCGCAAGTCCCGCCGCCGCTCCATGCACCCCATCATGTGCCGATTGACCAGCCCTTCGCCTATGATCGGCACCGCCGCCACCCGCGGATCATGGCTGACCTCCACCGACGACACTACACCCACCCCCAGCTCGGCCGCGACCGCCTCGGTCACCGCTTCCCGGCTGTCGAGCTCCAGCAGCACCCGCGGATTGACCTTGGCCTGCACGCAGGCTACATCGAAGGTGCGCCGGGTGATCGAGCTCGGCTCACGCAACACCATGATCACCTGGTCCAGTTCCTTGAGCGGCACGCCCTGGGTGCGCCGCGCCCAGGGATGGCCCGCAGGCACCAGGGCGCAGATCCGCGACTCGCTCAGGGCTTGCAGATGCAGGCCCTTGCGCGGTTCGACCTCAGTCAATACCGCCACGTCGGCATGCTCGGACAACAGCGCCGCCAGGGTTTCCTGGGCATTGCCCAGGCGCAGGTTGACGGTGATCCCCGGATAACGCGCACGCAGGCTCGCGAGCATCGGCATGACCATGTGCGGGCCGTCCGCCGCCACTTCCAGGCGCCCGGTCAGCAACTGCCGGTTGGCCTCCAGCATGGCTTGCGCCTCTTCGGCCAGGCCGAACATCGCCCGGGTGATTGCCGCCAGCTTGGTGCCCTCCTCCGTCAGCTCTACCCGTCTGGCAGTGCGGCGCAACAGGGTGATCTGGTAGTGCTCCTCCAGCGACTTGATGTGCCCGGTGACCGCCGGTTGGCTGATGAACAGCCGCGCCGCGGCGCGGGTGAAGCTGCCCTCCCGGGCCACGGCATCGAACGCACGGAGCTGAAACAGGTTCATGGATAACTCTCACTGATGGCTGGCATAACAACAAACAATTTGATTGATAGCTCGGCAAATTGCAATTTAAGTCCCATAGCTTCATCCCATCGATTGCGAGGACACGAGAATGAGTACTGCCGCCCCCATCCTGCTCACCCCCGGCCCTTTGACCACGTCGGCCCGCACCCGCCAGGCGATGATGGTTGACTGGGGTTCATGGGATGACCGCTTCAACCAGCTGACCGCCAGCCTCTGCGAACAACTGCTGGCGATCATCAACGGCGCTGCCAGCCACCACTGCGTGCCCCTGCAAGGCAGCGGCACCTTCGCCGTCGAAGCGGCCATCGGCACCCTGGTGCCGCGCAACGGCAAGGTCCTGGTGCTGATCAACGGCGCCTACGGCAAACGCCTGGCGAAGATCTGCGAAGTCCTCGGGCGCTCATTCAGCACTTTCGAAACTGCCGAAGACGAACCGACCACTGCCGCCGATGTCGACCGCCTGCTACGCGCCGATAGCGGAATCACTCATGTAGCCCTGATTCACTGCGAAACCAGCACCGGCATCCTCAATCCGCTGCCGGAAATCGCCCAGGTGGTCGAGCAACACGGCAAACGCCTGATCATCGATGCGATGAGCTCTTTCGGCGCGCTGCCGGTGGACGCCCAACGGGTGCCGTTCGATGCGCTGATCGCCGCTTCCGGCAAATGCCTGGAAGGCGTGCCGGGCATGGGTTTCGTGTTCGCCCGCAAGGAATCCCTGGCCAACGCCGCCGGCAACTCGCACTCCCTGGCGATGGACCTGCACGACCAGCACAGCTACATGGCCAAGACCGGGCAATGGCGCTTCACCCCGCCAACCCACGTGGTCGCCGCGCTGCACGAAGCCCTGGTGCAATACAACGAAGAAGGCGGCCTGCCCGCCCGGCACCGGCGCTATGCCGCCAACTGCCAGGCCCTGATGGAAGAGATGGCCGGGCTGGGCCTGCGCAGCTTCCTGCCGGCGGCCATCCAGGCACCGATCATCGCCACCTTCCACGCGCCGAAAGATCCGCGTTACCAGTTCAAGGAATTCTACGAGCGGGTCAAGGCCAAGGGTTACATCCTCTACCCCGGCAAGCTGACCCAGGTCGAGACGTTCCGTGTGGGCTGCATTGGCCATGTGCAACCTGCAGAAATGCGCGAAGCCGTCGCGGCCATCGGCGAAGTGTTGCGCGAGATGGAAGTGCTGGAGATCTAACCCGCACCACAGTTGAAGCAGCCCCCAATTAGCCAGTTGCCAAAGGATTTCCAGACATGAACTACACCAACCCAACCCAACTGCAAGCCGCCATCCTCGACTGGGCCGGCACCGTGGTCGACTTCGGCTCGTTCGCACCGACGCAGATTTTCGTCGAGGCCTTCGCCGAATTCGACGTCCAGGTCTCCATCGAAGAAGCCCGTGGCCCGATGGGCATGGGCAAGTGGGACCACATCCGCACCCTGTGTGACCAGCCGCAAGTCGCCGAGCGTTATCGCAAGGTGTTCGGTCGCACGCCGACCGACGATGACGTCACCGCCATCTACCAGCGTTTCATGCCGCTGCAGATCGAGAAAATCGCCGAACACTCGGCGCTGATTCCCGGCGCCCTGGACACCATTGCCGGCTTGCGCGAACAGGGGATCAAGATCGGTTCCTGCTCCGGTTATCCGAAACAGGTCATGGACAAAGTCGTCGAACTGGCCGCCACCAACGGTTATGTGGCCGACCACGTGGTTGCCACCGACGAAGTGCCGAACGGCCGCCCATGGCCCGCCCAGGCATTGGCTAACGTGATCGCGCTGGGCATCGACGACGTCGCCGCGTGTGTGAAGATCGACGACACCGTGCCGGGCATCCTCGAAGGTCGTCGTGCTGGCATGTGGACCGTCGCGCTGATCTGCTCGGGCAACGCGCTGGGCCTGGACTACGAAGGCTACCGCGCCCTGGGCAGCGATCAACTGGCCAGCGAGCGCAAGCGCATCCACGCCCTGTTCGAAGGCTCGCGCCCGCACTACATGATCGACACCATCACCGATCTGCCGCAGGTGATTGCCGACATCAACCAGCGCCTGGCCAAAGGCGAGATGCCGCAAACCAGCTGATCCCAGAATTCGCATACCCCACTCTAGGAGCGAGCTCCTACAGTGGGGTATGCGTTTTGCTGTCAATTACCTGAACAGCGCAACCAGCGTCATTGAGTCACAGGCAAGTGCGGTGAAACAGGATTACAGTTAAAGCGCGCCGTCGATCAAGAACGGTGGCTTCAAACCGGACCTGTGAGGAACACCGTATGCCGTGGAAAAACTCCGACTCGCGCTACAGCACCGTCTCGATCGCGCTGCACTGGTTGATGCTGGTCCTGCTGGCGCTGGTCTACGCCTGCATCGAACTGCGCGGTCTGTTTCCCAAGGGCAGCGGTGGGCGAACGCTGATCGTCGAATCGCACTTCATGCTCGGCCTGACCGTCTTCGTGCTGGTCTGGCTACGCTTGTTCGCCCGCAGCCTCGGCCCGGCCCCGCGGATCTTTCCGGCCTCGCCCAAGTGGCAAACGGTGCTGGCCAGGTTGATGCACTGGGCGCTGTACATCTTCATGATCACCATGCCGATCCTGGGCTGGTTGGTCACCAGCGCCAAAGGTAACCAGGTGATGTTCTACGGCTTCGACCTGCCCCTGCTCATCGAGCAAGACAAGGACCTGGCCAAGCGGATCCAGGGCTGGCACGAGCTCGGGGGCACCCTCGGCTACTGGCTGATCGGCCTGCACGCCGTCGCCGGGCTATATCACCACTATGTGGTGGGCGATAACACCTTGCTGCGGATGATGCCCAAGCGGGTGAACCGCAATACCGGAAGCTGACGCAAATCAAATGTGGGAGCAAGCCCGCTCCCACAATGGATTGCGGTGCTTTTCAGGTTTCGGAGCTAAAACCCCGGCGGCCCTGCAAGCCGCCAGTGTGGATAAAGATCAGCCGCGTGCCCGGGGTGAACTTCCCCGCTTCGACCTGCTGTTTCAGCGCCAGCAACGCCTTGCCGGTGTACAGCGGCTCCAGTGGAATGCCGCTGGCCTGTTCGGTCTGCTCGATGAATTCGAGCAACGTCGAATCGACCTTGGCAAAACCACCGCGGCTGGCGTCGAACAGTTCATAAGACGAATGATTCACCCCCGCCTGCGCCAGGATGCGCTCGACCTGCTGTGCCACACCATGATCATCGGGCACCGCCAGCGCTCCGTAGACCGGGTGCTCACCCGCTTCGGCCATGACCAGGCCGGCCAGGGTCGTGCCGGTCCCGCAGGCCAGCCACCAAGCGTCATAGTCGGTCCAGCCCAGATCATTCAGTTGCCGGCAGGCCAATGCTTTGAGTTGCACGCAGCCCTTGGCCCCTGGCATACCCCCGCCGCCTTCCGGAACCGCAACCAGATCCGGATACCGCGCCTGCCATGGCTCCCAGAAACCCGCTTCATTACGCGCCCGATAGCCGCCATAACCAAGCCAGTGCAGTTGCATGCCGAACGCCTGCAGATCGTTCACCGTCGGCGTTGGCTGAGGGTGCCCGCGCAACAGGCCGACCGTGGCGAAACCGAAACGCTTGCCGGCAGCGGCCAGGGCGTGCAGGTGATTGGAATGCGCTCCGCCGAGGCTGATGATGCCTTTGGCGCCTGCCTGGTCAGCGGCCTTGAGGTGTTCGGTGAGCTTGAACCATTTGTTGCCGCTGATCAGCGGGTCGATCTGGTCCAGGCGCAGGATGGCGACTTCGATGCCGGCGGTGGTGAGCCAGTCGAGGTGCAGGGGGTCGAGGCGGGCTTGGGGTAGCCAGCTGGAAGCAGAAGAAAACATTGGCGCCTGATAGATCTCATGAGGAGCCAGTATTCTAGTCGCTCATAAGCAGCCATCGCGAGCAGGCTCCCACAGGGGATCTATGACGTTCACAGATCCCTGTAGGAGCTGGCTTGCCAGCGAAGGCCATTGGCACGCGGGGCCTGCGTATTACAACTCAGCTGCCAATCGCGAACCCTGGTTGATCGCGCGCTTGGCATCCAGCTCCGCCGCGACATCCGCGCCGCCGATCAGATGCACGTTCTGCCCCGCCGCCACCAGGCCGTCCTGCAATTCGCGCAGCGGGTCCTGCCCGGCGCAGATCACGATGTTGTCCACCGGCAGCACTTGCGGTTCGCCGGTTTCGCCGATGCGGATGTGCAGGCCTTCGTCGTCGATCTTCAGGTATTCGACGCTGTTGAGCATCTGCACCTTCTTGTTCTTCAGACCGGTACGGTGAATCCAGCCGGTGGTCTTGCCCAGGCCGTCGCCGACCTTGGATTTCTTGCGTTGCAACAGGAACACTTCACGGGCCGGGGCATGGGGCGCCGCCTTGATGCCGGCGACACCGCCACGGGCTTCCAGGTGCGTATCAATGCCCCACTCCTTCCAGAACTCATCACGGTTCAGGCTGGTGGCCTGGCCCTGGTGCACCAGGAATTCCGAGACGTCGAAGCCGATACCGCCGGCGCCGATCACCGCGACACGCTTGCCAACCGGTTTGCGCTCCAGGAGCACGTCCAGATAGCTCAGCACCTTGGCATTCTCGACGCCCGGAATCGCTGGCAAGCGCGGCGCGATACCGGTCGCCAGGATGATTTCGTCGTAGCCGCCCTCGACCAGTCTCGCCACATCGACACGAGTATTCAGGCACACCTCGACGTTGGTGGTCTGCAACTTGCGGCCGAAGTAACGCAGGGTCTCGAAGAATTCTTCCTTGCCCGGCACCCGCTTGGCGACATTGAACTGGCCGCCGATTTCGCTGGCCGAATCAAACAGCGTCACCGCATGGCCACGCTCGGCCGCCACGGTCGCGGCGGACAGACCGGCTGGCCCGGCACCGACCACAGCGATTTTCTTGATCTGCTGCACCGGCACATAGTTGAGTTCGGTCTCGTGGCAGGCACGCGGGTTGACCAGGCAGCTGGTCAGCTTGCCGCCGAAGGTGTGGTCCAGGCAGGCCTGGTTGCAACCGATGCAGGTGTTGATTTCATCAGCGCGGCCTTCAGCGGCCTTGTTGACGAAGTCCGGGTCGGCCAGGAACGGCCGCGCCATGGAAACCATGTCGGCATCGCCCTCGGCGAGGATCTGCTCGGCGACTTCCGGGGTGTTGATGCGGTTGGTGGTGATCAACGGAATGTTCACAGAACCGCGCAGCTTGGCCGTGACCTTGCTGAAGGCCGCGCGCGGCACCTTGGTGGCAATGGTCGGAATCCGTGCTTCGTGCCAGCCGATACCGGTGTTGATGATCGTCGCACCGGCCTGCTCGATGGCCTTGGCCAGCAGCACGATTTCGTCCCAGGTGCTGCCGCCCTCGACCAGGTCGAGCATCGACAGGCGGAAAATGATGATGAAGTTCGGGCCAACCGCCTCCCGCACACGACGGACGATTTCCACCGGCAGGCGCATGCGGTTTTCGTAGCTGCCGCCCCAGCGGTCGGTACGGTGGTTGGTGTGGGCGGCGAGGAACTGGTTAATGAAATAACCTTCGGAGCCCATGATCTCGACGCCGTCGTACTCGGCCTGCTGGGCCAGGGTCGAGCAGGTGACGAAATCGCTGATCTGCTTCTCGATGCCTTCCTCGTCCAGTTCCTTGGGCTTGAACGGGTTGATCGGCGCCTGGATGGCGCTTGGCGCGACCTGTTTCGGGCTGTAGGCATAACGACCGGCGTGGAGGATCTGCATGCAGATCTTGCCGCCCGCCTCGTGCACCGCGCGGGTGACGATGCGGTGCTTGAGCGCTTCTTCCTCGGTGGTCAGCTTGGCCGCGCCGGAATACACGCCGCCCTCGTCGTTCGGGCCAATACCGCCGGTGACCATCAGGCCGACACCGCCACGGGCACGCTCGGCGAAGTACGCCGCCATGCGCTCGAAACCGCCGGGCTTTTCCTCAAGGCCGGTGTGCATCGACCCCATCAGGGTGCGGTTGCGCAACGTGGTGAATCCCAGGTCCAGCGGGGCCAGCAGGTGCGGGTAATGGGCGGCGGTCATCGGTAACTCCACAGCGAGCGATCACGGAAAAAGCGGGCGCTCTACGGCACCCGTCAGTCATGTTCGACAGACTAAGAGTCCAACCGCTGGCGCTCAATGACCGAAACTGACAACTTAATGATCCAAATGCGCAGCGGTGTTCAAGCTGGCGTCCCCAACAACTGGCTCAACACGGCGCGCAACTTGCCGGGTTTAACCGGTTTGTTCAGCAGCGGCGCTTCGAGCCGTTGCAACGACCGCCGGCACTGATCGGTACGGTCCGCGGTGATGATCACCGCAGGAATGGCCTGGTGGTAATGCTCGCGCAAATGCCTGACCACATCACATCCCACCACGCCGTGGTCCAGGTGATAGTCCGCCAGGATCAGTTCCGGGGCCTGGCCGGCCAGGGCCGCCAGCGCCGAGTGTTCATCGGTGGCGGTGACCACGTCGCAGCCCCACTGCCCGAGCAACGCACTCATGCTCTCGAGGATGCTCACTTCATTGTCCAGCACCAGCAAGCGCCGGCCCGGCAACGGATTACCGGTGCCCGGTTGCGGCGCCGCGAGGCTGATGGGCAACGGCACCTCGCGGGAGATCGGCACCTCGATGCTGAACATCGATCCGCGGCCCGGCAGCGAGTGCACCTGGATGCGGTAGTCGAGGATTTTCGCGATGCGCTCGACGATCGCCAGCCCCAGCCCCACGCCCTTGCGGTCGGCGGCGCGGCCCACGTCCAGTTGATTGAATTCGAGGAAGATGGAGTCCAGGCGATCGGCCGGGATGCCGCGTCCGGTGTCCCACACTTCCAGGCGCAGCTTGTCGCCCCGGCGCCTGGCCCCCAGCAGGATGCTGCCATCGTCGGTGTAGCGGCAGGCGTTACTGAGGAAGTTGCGCAGGATCCGGGTCATCAGGCGCAAGTCGGTGCGAATGGCGTAATCGCCCATGTGCACGCGCAATCGCAGGCCGGCAGCCTGGGCCACGGACTGGAACTCCGAGACCAGTGGACCAAGCAATTCGTCGAGGCGGTACAACGCGACATCCGGCTTGACCGCCGCTTGATCGAGGCGGGAGATATCCAGCAGGTCGGTGAGCAGGTCCTCGGCGCCTTCCAGCGCCTGATGCGTGCGTTCGACCAGCACCTGCTCGACCTCGGGCAGCTTACGCTCGCGCAAGGTCGAGATCAGCAACCGCGCGGCGTTGAGCGGTTGCAGCAGGTCATGACTCGCCGCAGCGAGGTATTTGTCCTTGCTGCGGTTGGCGGCCTCGGCGGCGTCCCGGGCATCGCGCAGGGCTTCGGCGATCTGTTTTCGCTGGGTGATCTGCTGTTGCAGGTTGCGGTTGGCTTCCAGCAGTTCATCGGTGCGCGCGGTCACCCGCTGCTCCAGTTCGTCGTTGAGTTGCTGCAGGCGCTCCTGGGCGAGCTTGCGTTCGGTGATGTCGGCGACGAAGCCTTCCACCAGCCCTTCCTGGTCGGGCTTGAGCAGCAGGTTCATCAGCACGTCGAGACTGCTGCCGTCCTTGCGCCGCAACTGGGTTTCATAACCGTGCAGGCTGCCCTGGTGGGTGAGGATTTCGCCGATGTCTTCAAGCTCCCGCGCGCCGCCGACGAACAGATTGCTCGCCAGGTCCGCCAGGGAGAACAGCACCTCCTGCGGGTCCTGGTAGCCGAGCATGCGCGCCAGGGCCGGGTTGGCGGCGCGCATGCCATCGTGCAGGCTGGCCTGGAAAATCCCGTGGACCGCGTTTTCGAACAACCATTTGTAGCGATTGCGCTCGGCTTCCAGCTCGTCCAGGCGCGCGGCCAGTTCCGGGTAATGGCTCTTGCGCGCCGAATGACTGCCTAATCCGAGCAGTCCGGCCAGCGCCCGTTGCTGCTCGTCAGAGGGCTTCGCCATAGACGACCTCGACATCGCGCTGGCTGGATTCACGCAGCTTGGTGAGGATGCACGGGGCATCCATGGCGGGCACCCGGATGGTGTCTACACCTTCGAACTCGAGAATGCTGCGGCCATGGGCGGTGACAATGCCGATGCCTTTACCGCAATCCATCGGGCTGCCGCCGCCGACGGCGACGATCACATCGCAGTGGTTTTCCCAGTACAGCTCGGCACCGAGCATCACCTCTTCCACACGCGGGTTGGGCGAGACGGCGCTGTACAGGCAGGCTTGCAGGCTGGCTTCGACGTCCGCCACCCAATCGGCGGCAATCACTCCCGGATCGCTGACCACCAGCACCTTGCGCGCGCCACAGGTCTTGGCGTAGTTGCCGACGTTGTGCCGGCAACCGGCACCGGAGATGATTTCAGGCGAAACGAATTTACGCAGCTGGCTGAGACTCTGGCTCATTGGAAAGCCTGTTTTTATTGTTTTGGAAGGTAGGTCCACACTAAAGCATCCGGCTGTGAATGCAATCAGACCAATGGGTAGCGCGGCTCTTTGCAGGAGCAAAGTATGCTCGCGATGGTCGTTAACGCTAACGCGTACTGCGTGGATGAACGCGGCGCCTCCAAAGCCATTGCGAGCAAGCTTTGCTCCTACAGGGAGCGGATCCTTATCCGCGATAGATCAGCCGCGAAGCTTTCTGACTGCGCAGCGGCACTGAACAACCGCACTTCGAAGCATACCTCTTGCTTGGCGATACTTATGGCTCCCCAGCTATCGCTCGAACATCGATGACCGCCGCCTAACATCAGTCGGGTCTTTTACTCGCGGTAGAAAATAAGCGCACCGCCTTTAGTTGAGATGGTGCGCCTTTTCTTTTGCGCCATCACTTCCCCACATCATCACCAAAGATCCACTTGGGAGTTACTTGGGAGCTGGGGCAAGTTCGAAAGTGAACCCACGCCAAGCGCAACGCAATAGCGGAATATCAATCTATATTTCAATAGCTTACCAACCCAGCCCAGCATCTCCAGTGGCTACGCTACATGACCAGGGCGTGGGAGCGCGGCGTAAGCATTTTCATGCCGGCTCCCTCGAGGTTCATGGCTTGACCACCTCGCCAGTGCGGAAGGTTGGCAGCGCGGCAGAGTTGACGTAACGCACACCATCCCAACTTGGCAGCGGTGTCGGCATCAACTGGAATTGCCCGGGCTTCTCAACGTCCCAGCGCAGCAGCATGGAGTTGTCCTCGTGTTGGGTGTTGTGACAGTGCTCCATGTACGTCCCGGCGAATTCGCGGAAGCTGATCGCTATTTCCACGTTGTCCAGGCCGTCCTTTTCCGGGCCGATACGGTACACGTCCTTGCGTGCCCATTTTTCCCATTCCGGTGGCGCCTTGCCGCCGCGGTTGAGGATGATCCCCTCCTCGAAGTGCACATGCACCGGGTGGCTCCAGCCCTCGCCGCCGAGCTTGATGTTCCACACTTCCAGGGTGCCGAAACCGGTCGCACCGGCATCGGTGGGGCCACTGGCTAACTGGGTTGCCGCGTTCAGGCGGCGTGGGTCCATGTGGAAACCGAAGCCGCCATCGGTCTTGACTGTCCACGGTGCTTCATCGGTGCCGTCGGAACGGCCAAAGGTGAAGGTGCGGTGCCGGGCCTTGGCCAGCAGCGCCATGTCGGCGGCGTTGTCGCGATGGAGCTTGAGCGGGATCATCACCAGGCCTTCAGCCTTGCCCGGCTTGGCCGGTTCATAGGCGGCCGGATCCATGGCCAGGTCCTGACCGGTGTAAGCCTTGACGTTGAGTTGCAACACCTTGCCCACCGCCGGATCACCCTCGTCCCACTTCGGCCCCTTGCTGGTTTGCTTGAGGATCGCCCGGTATTTGTCCGACAGCACGTCAGCCAGGGATACGGGTTCTTCGGGGCCCTTGCCGTCGTCGTGCACCTGCAGGTTGACGAAGAACAGCTTGTCGCCCGGCTTGATCCCGTTTTTGGCGAAGTTGACGATGATGTCAAAACGCTCGGCGATGCCCAGGGTTGGCAGGATCGCGTTATGGTTCTGTTTGTCGCCGTCGGCGTCGAGGTCCATGGTGCCGTCGAACGGCACGCTGTGTTCCATGATATTGCCGTCGTTGGCAATCATGTGGAACGGCACGCGGACATAGGACACTCCCGATCCGACAGGCCCCTTGAACTCGCCGGTGGTGCCCTTGATCTCACGCACCAGCGCCAGTTTGAAGTAGCGTGAAACGGAGCCATTGAGCATGCGGAACCGATAGCTGCGGGCGCGCACATCCAGGGCCGGTTTCCACTGCCAGTTGACCAGCACCTGGTCTCCGAGGAAGCCATCGGTATTGAACGGGTTGAACCACAACTGGCCGTTCTTGTCCCACGCCTTGTCGGCAAACAGCAGGTTGACGTCGTAGTCGCGGTTACCCCAGGGCAAGGCGCTGCCACTGGGGAAACGCAGGTTGACGCCGTCGTTCACGGATTCATTGCCACGGTCCAGGGCGCTGTAGTAGTTCATCATCGCCGCGTTGCCCTTGTAGACGTTCTGCGCGGTGAAATCGAGCATGTGGTCGTGAAACCAGTGGGTGCTCATGGTTTCGCGCCAGTCGCCACGGATCTTGATCGTGCCGTTCTCGCAGGTCTTGCGGCCGGGGCTCATGTCGTTGGTCCACAGGGTTTCGCCCGGCGCGCAGGGAAATGCCGCGCGCGGGTCTTCAGCCTTGGTGTTGATGCTGTCGTAGCCGGCCAACTGGATCGGCCAGCGATAGTCGTAGTACTGCCCGGGAAAGAAAAACGCGTTGGCGTAACCGTCGCTTTCCGCCGGGACGTGGCCGTTGTGTTCGTGGGTGCTGATGGTGTGCAAACCGAACCCCATGTTGGCAGACGGGTCGATCGGCAAGCCGTTGTAATGACGCATCAGTACCGGTTGCCCGTAGCGCACCATGAGCAATTTGGGCGGCAAGGTACCATCGAAGGTCCACACCGAGTTGTGGTTCTGCACCGGCATTTTCGGGTGGAATCGCGCACTGACGCCCTTGGCGGTGCCATCCGTTGCCGGCACACCCGCGACGTTGTGATAGAGGCCACCGGTTCCGAACTCGCCCAAGGCATAACCGTGCATCTGCCGGCTGTCACGCAAGCCACCGTTGAGCCTCGCCCCGGTTTGCACGGTCTTGTAGGCTATTTGCGGGTAAAACTCGTTCCAGCGCTGGTGCGACCAGCCCTTTCCTGGCGGACGGCCTTCAGCCGACGAGCCGATACGGCGATTGAGGAAAAACTCGATCTGCTTCTGCCACGGGTTGCGGTCGACCACGTTGGAATACTGGCTCGGGAACGGGGTCAAGCCCGGTTGACGCAAAAAGGCATCGAGCGCTGCACTCGGTGGCGCACTGCGGGCCACGCTGGTTGGATCCTGCTGGGGCATCGGGCCGATGGCTGCCGGTGGAAAACCCAACTGCGCCGCCGGTGTGGTGGGGTCGAGTTTTTCCGGGCCGAATTCTTCGAACAACACCAGCTGCTGGGTGAACGGCAGGGCGCCATACAGCGGGCTCGGCCTGCCGTTGGTGGGGTAGTTGAAACTGGTCTGCACCGTCGGCGGCAGGATGTTTTCCACCCGCGTGGTGTCTTTGCTGCCTTTGACGCCACCGGGTAAATCGAAGGAATCCAGGTTGGCATCTGGCATGGTCAGGATGGCGTTCAAGGCCGCCGCTTTGTCAGCCGCTTCATCGTGGTAGGCGGAGGGATCAGTCGGCTCCGGCTGTCGCTCATCGTCGATGGGGCTGGCGCGCAAGGTCCCTGTGCTGAGTGAAATTGTCAAAGCGACGCTCAAGGGCGTCAACAGGCCAAACCGTTTGAAGGGATACCACGCTTTTGTGTCCATCACCAGCCGCCTCGAATATGTGAAGGGGGTAATGGGGGCAGTGCAAGGAGCCAGCCATATTTGTAACCGCTTTATACAATGTTAAATCCTTATAAAACAATTAGTTACCAGCGTAAACCTGACGTTACAGATTAAGCGACTGGGGATTGGCACCCGCTACCGGGGAAAGTTCACACCCATTTCAGGGGAACCCCATTCCAGCTTGAATCCAGCGGTGATTTGCCATGCCTGCGCTGGGAGCGATTCCCCATAAATGGGCGGTATTACCCGCATTCCCTGTCGACTTTTCTTGGAGAACCGGGCCATGGAATCAGGCCGCGTTTGCGCTGGGGATATCAGGTTGCCGGGGCCTTTGGCACAGAGAATGCTGTGTGTTCACTAACGGCTCCAAGGGCACTCCCTGACAGGCAACCGATGCCTGGATAACACCTGCACCACGGATCAGCTGCCAGCCTGCGAGGAGTCACCGTCATGCGAATCGAGCCGATAATCCTCACGCTAGCACTCATACTGTTCATTTTTGCGATAGGGGTCGCCTGGAGCCTTATCTTCCTGTTCAGCAGTTAAGCGTCCATTTTCGACTTCACCCACGACCAGGTATTTTAGAAAAGAAAAGGGAGGGCATCCATGCCCTCCCCTCAGCTTTTCACGCGTCTGCAACAGTACTGACCAGGACCTCAAGTGGCGAGAATGAAGTCTGCGGCAGTGACGGTTGTTGCATCGGATACACCGACCAGGCGGATGGAGTCAGCTATTCCTGCGGAGCTGATCAAGGTATCCGCACCGACATCGGTGATGATGACGTTGCCGACAAAGGTCACGGCATTGACGCCGAACGCGGAAATATCGAGCCGGTCCTGGCCTCCCACCGCGTCGGCATCGAAGCCGATGATCTGATCGACCCCGAAGCCCGCTGCGAACATGAAGATATCGTTGCCACTGCTGGCAACCATCACGTCGTCGCCGGCACCGCCAGTGACCGTATTGTTGCCAGTACCGCCATCGATAAAGTCATTGGCGATACCCCCCAACAATGTGTCGTTGGCGTCACCACCGAGCAGCGTGTCGTTGCCTGCTCCGCCATTCAAGACATCCGCCCCGGCACCGCCGGTGAGGGTGTCGTTGCCGCCGCCACCATTGAGGGTGTCATTACCCACCCCGCCGGTGATGACGTTATTCAACGCGTTACCGTTGCCGACGAAGTTGCCGACGCCGGTGTAGGTCAGGTTCTCGACCTCAGCGCCCAGCGTGTAGCTGGCCAGCGAAGTCTGCACGGAGTCCGTACCGCCACCCGCCACCTCGACCACCACGTCTGCGGCTGCATCGACAACGTAGGTATCGTTGCCGCCTCCCCCCACCAACCGGTCAGCACCGGCACCGCCATTGAGGACGTCGTTACCCACCCCGCCGGTGATGGTGTTGGCCAGCGCGTTACCGGTACCGGTGAAGTTACCGGCGCCCGTATAGGTCAGGTTCTCGACGTTGGCACCGAGCAGGTACGTCGTCAGGCTGGTTTGCACCAGATCGGTACCACCACCCGGCGCCTCGGTGACAAGGTCACCGACGTTGTCGACCACAAAGGTGTCGTTGCCGGCACCGCCGCTCATGTTATCCGCGCCGAGCCCTCCGTTGAGGGTGTCGTTGCCGTCCTCGCCATTGAGCAGGTCGTTGTCGTCTCCGCCGTTGAGGATGTCGTTGCCAGTGCCGCCAAACAACTGGTCGATACCGGCCAGGCCATTGAGCGTATCGTTCCCGTCCAGGCCAAGCAGTACATCGTTACCCGCGGTGCCGATGAGGATGTTCGCCAAGGCGTTGCCCTGCAGAACCACGCCCTGAACCACCACCGCCGCCGTCGCTGCAGAGGTCACCGACTCCAGCGTGCCGAAGCCATCGGTGTAGCGCACGATCACTCGCAGTTGCAGATTGACCTGCGCCGCACCAGGGGTGAAGGTCGCTGCCGTCGCGCCGTTGATGTCGGTGAAGGACGCGCCGACACCTTGCTGCCACTGGAAGCTGAAGGTGCCGAGCCCGTCCGGATCGGCAATCGCGGCCGTCAGCGCGGTCAGCACCTGCCCTTGATCCGGTGTCGTATCGCTGATCAGCAACACGCCTGTCGGTGCATCGTTGACGTTGGCCACCGGCCCCAGGACGTTGGACGAAACGCTTTCGGCCGCACCGAAGTCATCCACGTAACCGATCACCACGCGCACTGCCTGGCCGACCTGGGCCTGGCCAAGCGCGAACGTGCTACCGGTAGCGCCGGCGATGTTGACGAAGCCCGGCCCGTTGTTTGCCTGCCATTGGTAGGTGAACTGCGGATTGCTCAGGCCATCAACGTCGATGATGCTCGCCGGGTTAGCCGTCAACACCTGGTTCTGCACGGCAAGCCCGGTGACGGTTGGCCCCTGGGTCGGAGCATCGTTGACGTTGTCCACCGGCCCCAGGATGTTCGACGCAGCGCTTTCGGCCACACCGAAGTCATCCACGTAATCGATCACCACGCGCACTTCCTGGCCGACCTGGGCCTGGCCAAGCGCGAAGGTGCTGGCGGTTGCGCCGGCGATGTTGACGAAGCCGAGCCCGTCGTTCGCCTGCCACTGGTAGGTGAATTGCGTAGTGCTCACGCCATCGGCGTCGATGATGCTCGCCGGGTCAGCGGTCAACAGTTGGTTCTGCACGGCAAGCCCGGTAACGGTCGGCCCTTCGGTCGGTGTACTGTTCCCGGACGAGTCGACGATCTCCAGCGTGCCCTCGGCATCCTGGTACACCGCCCGGACGCGGATGTTCAGGCCCGCCACATCGTCCGTCACCCGGTAGGTGCTGCCGGTCGCCCGCGATGCCTCGCCAGCGGCGACAACAGTGATGTCTTCATAGATGCCCGAACCAGCGATGTTCTCGACCTGCCAGTAGTAAGCCATCCCACCGGTCACCGCACCGGTCGGGTTGGCCACACTCTGGCTGTCCGCGTCACGTACCGCCTGACCGCTGACGCGCAGCAACTGGCCAGCAACCGGCGTTTCGTCACGCAGGCCGGTGGCAGCATCGAGGATTGCCAGATGACCCGACGGGTCGTTGTTTTGGGCGGTGCCCACTCCGGACGACTGCGCCACGTCAGCGAACTGCAGACGCTCGACGCCCGTCAAGCGATCGACGCCATCACGCCCCGCTACCGAGTCGGTCACAATGACTGTGTCGCCTTCGATCTCGATGCCGTATTCCCCCAAATTACCGGAGAAAAACGCAGTATCGAAGCTGTCATCGCCAGTCAGAATCTCCCGCACGATGACCAACTGGCCCGGGTTGTAAGTACCGTTCAGCATAAACGGCACCAGCGGCTCCATGCTGTCGAACGTGGCGATTTCCTCGCCAGTGCCATCGGCATTCTCCCGTACGCTGATACGTACGTTCAGCCACTTGTCACCATCGATGATGTCGTCACCACCGCGACCTTCGATCAGGTCGCTGCCGCTGCCGCCGAGGATGATGTTGCCGCCGTCGAAGAACGTCGCTCCGTCTGCCAAAAGGTCAGCCAGGCCGTTGATCAGGTTGATGTTGGTCAGCACACTGCCGGTGGCACCCGCAGTGGGTAGCGATGTGGCATCTTCGTTATCACCGCGCAGGTAGTCTCCGTGGGCGGAACCCGACAGACCTTCCACGATGTCGAAACGCACCAGCGCCGAAGCACCTGAACCCGGCACCGGTGGAACATCGAAAAAGCGGTCGGTGAAATCTATGGTCACGCCTTGGGCGAGCCCCTTGAAGGTTGCCCAGTCATAGCCGGAGCCGCCGATATAGCGGTCACCCAGGCCAAGACTGCCGACCATGATGTCATCGCCGCCTTCGCCGTTGAACTTATCGTTCTCGTTACCGCCGATGAACACATCGTGGCCGATCACCGGGTCATTGCCAGCCGGGTCGAAGTTGTCGCCAGGCGCACCGTCCGACGTGCCCTTCTCGATCCAGTCGTCGCCTTCGTTGCCCATGTCCTGTTCATTGGCTTTGCTGCCCAGGATGAAGTCGTTGCCCTGGCCACCGATGGCCTCGGAAGCGTCCTCACCGGTCACGATGAAGTCATTGCCGAAGCCGCCAATGATCAGGTTGACGCCGTTGCCACCATGCAGCACGTCGTTGCCGTCGCCACCCTGGATATTATCGTCGCCGCCGCGGTCGGTGATGATGTCGTCGCCAGCACCACCACGCAGTTGGTCGTTGCCGTCACCACCTTCGATGCGATCGTTGCCGCCGTCCCCCCAGACCGTGTCGTCGCCTTCACTGGAGATGAGGATGTCTGCGCCGTTGGTACCGCCCAGCACGATGTGCTCCGCACCGGTGTACTTGATGTAGTTGGTGTCCGCCCCCTCGGTCAACGGATTGTCGCGGAACACCACCTGCTCGCCGTCCTCAAGCGGATCGGCGCTGGCAAGGCCTTCGTTGAACTGCTTGCTCTGGTCCACTTCCAGATAGAACCCTGGATCCGAGAACACCAGGCCCGGCAAGTGCGTGGCCGAGGTGTTGGCCATGATCAGCTTGGCGAACGAGTTGCTTTCCAGTTCGGCGTTCATCGACAGGCCAGCGGTACGCTCCAGGTAGTAGAAACGGTCACCGTCCTGGAGTTTTTCCATCTGGTTCTCGAACACGAAGTTGAAGGTCGAGCCGAGCATGCCGCCGAACGGAGTTTTCTCTTCGGCCAGACCGCCGATCCAGAGGTCGATGGCATCGACGCCAGTGATCGTCACGCCCTTCAGATCGTCGGCGGTCCCCAGCAGCCCATCCTTGCCGGCCCGCGTTACGTTGGCCCAGGTACCGGTGCCGTTGAGGAAGTCCATACGGTCTGACGGCGCATCATCACCACCAAATACCAGCGCCATGGCTGCAGCGCGTTTACCTTCCAGCGTGGTCGCCGCCGTGATCGTGTCATGCGTGCCATAGGCCGCGATGAAGTTGATCAACGACTCCGGATGTTTCAGGTGTTGCACCAGGTCGACCCAGCTGCTGTACGGCTTGAGTTGGGTATCACCGGTTTGGCTGTAGATGTCGCGGCGAATCGCGTTGAGCGAGGGAATCCCCACGTCGCGGCCACGGGCGATGTTGATCGCCGGCAGGTCGAGCGGCAGGCCGAGCAGGTTATTGCGCAGCGCCTCGGTGACGAACTCGTCGATTTCGTTACCGGCCTGGCGAGTCACCCCACGTATGATCGCACTGGTCGCATCCTCTGGCGTCACACCACTGGCGGCGTACGCCAACGGGTTGAGGAACGCGGCGATCAAGCCCATTTGCTGATCAGGATCATCGCTGTTCGGATCGCCAACCACGTTGAAATCAACGTCGAAGCGATCGACGGTCTCGGTCAGCATCGAGTGGCCAAACCGGTACACGGTGTGCGCGAACTCGGCAACGATCGAGGCATCAAGGTCGACGTCATAGACCTGAGTCGGCGCGAAGAACAGATCGACCCTGGGCTGGATGGTCCGCGCAAATTCCTCGAACACCAGGTGCTGATACTGCATCTCGGTGCCGAACTTGGCAGCCTGGAACAAGCGCTCGCCATTCCACACCAGCGCATCGATCTCGGCCTGGTTGGCTGGCAACGTGCTCACCGGAGTGAGCAGCCACTCATTGAGGAAGGCCACGTCACCCGAATCGAGCACGGTGTCCATGGTCTGCGCGACCAGCCGATTGTGCTCGGCGTGGAATATCGCGTGCACCGCAGTCAGGCCGATGTTCTCGTTGACCCGACCGTCGCCAGCGATGTAGTGCGCATCCAACAGTTCGTTGTCGTAGGCCAGGTTGGCCCCGGTCTGCGGATTGGACGGCACCGAATTGCCAATGTCGTCATCCGCATCTGGCATGAGCACGCCACCGCTGAACACCGGCGCTGCATTGTGGGCAATGTCGGCGAGGAACTGGTGACCGGTGCGCACAGCATTGGTCAGGCTGATGGGGGCAAGCGGATTGCCTTCGACCAGGAAGTCATCAGCCGTGCCGCCGAGCCCGTCAGCCCCTTTCATCACGACCATCGGGAAGCCGTTCGGCCCTTTGATGAAATTGCCATAGGCGTCTGTCGCCAACAGCGGACCGTTCTCGACGTCGGCATCGGTCAGGTGGATACCCAGGACATCGTTGGCCTGCGCCTTGACCACTTTCCAAGTGGCCATGCCACCGATTTCGCTATCGTCCGCGGTTCCATACTTGCCATCGGCGCCCAGGTCACGGTTAGTGATCAGCCTGCCGGTCGCTATGGGGCCATTGTCGGTCAGCTCATAACCGCGCAGGAACACCTGGTGCGACGGGTGCGAGCTGTAGGTCTGGTTCTGGTCCACGAACGGCGAGGTGGTGTTGGTGTGCTCATGGATGTCGTCGGCCGTGCCGAGAACGCCATCCGCCCCTGGCTGGTTGGTCGCACGGGTCAGCACCATGAAGTTAGTGTGGCCGCCTGGAACATACAGCGGATCATCCGGTTGCAGCGGGATATAGATAGTGCCCGAACCGCCTTTGGTGACCAAGTCCAGACCATGATCGAAGAACTGCCCGAAGAAGGTCATCCAGGCGTTGAACGGCGCGGACAACCCTGCGTCCGCCGCGGTGTTCTCGAACAGGTACACATCGTGGTCGTCGCCAGTACCGAACTGACCATCCATGCCGGGGCTGGCGACTATCCGTACGCCATCCTTGAGCACGTCGTCGCTATCCTCCGAGCCGAAGTTGAGCACACCGTCGGCGCCCACGTCGTAAGCCGTGGCATAGGCCGCCGGGTTGTTCGACGTCTGGTCGACGATCAGATTACTGATGGTGCGCGGCTGCGAGTCAAACACCGCGCCGCTGGTCTGCTGGTACGACGATCCCGGGATGGCCGGCGAGCCGGGACCAAAGAACCCGGCAGGAGCACCTTCCGCCGGATTGAAGACCGGTTCGCTCACGCGCGGGAAGATGTTATCCGCGGCACCAAACTCGGTGTTGTTGATACCGTTGAGGTTCATCAGGTTGTTGTTCGAGCCGTCGACCGCACGCAAGCCCAACGGCGCGCGGATATTCGGGATCAGCGAGAGGATGTCCTGACCGGCCGCATCAGCTTCGGCAATCTTGATCTGATCAAGAATGAAGTTGAGGTCGGAGCGGACCATGTGCAGGCCCTCGCCACCGGCTGTGGCATCGACTACAGGTGTCGGCGCCGTCGGCACAACCGGCTCGCCAGGTTCCACCACGGCAGTCGGCTGCGAGAACAGCACTTCAGTCGTGCCATGCGCATCCTGGTAGATCGCCTTGACCCGCAGTGCCAACCCGGCGAGATCCGGGGAAACCTTGAAGGTGGTGCCGTCGGCACTTTGGAACCCAAGGTCACCCGCAGGCAACAGGATGATGTCTTCGAACACACCTGTGCCGGGGTCGGCTTCGAATTGCCAATAGTAGGACACCGAGGTGTTGTTGACGAAACCCTGCAGGTTACCCACCGCGATGTTGTTGCCATCGCGCACACCGGCCATGCTCACGGTCAGTGTGTCGCCCACAGTGATCGCGCCGCCGTTGCCATCCGCGACGGTCGGCCTGCCCGTCGGTTGTGCGTTCAGCCCCGGCACCAACACTTGCTGGGTATCGGCGAACTGCAGGCGTTCGATATGCAGCAAGGTATCGGTGCCGTCGCGACCCACTTCGGTATCGGTCACCGTCCAGACATCGTCCGCCACATTGGCCGTGCCGCGGGTATCACGCGTCACCACATACTCGGACTGAAGCCCGGAGAAAATGGCGGTGTCGAAAGCCGCCCCGCCAGTCGAAGTGCCGGGCAGGATTTCCCGCACGGCCTTGAGCTGCCCCGGGTTATAGGTGCCGTCGAGCATGAACGGGATCATATCGACCATGCTGTCGAAGGTGGCGATCTCGGGGCCGGTATGGTTGACGTCACCGACGTCATAGACCGCAATCCTGACGTTGAGCCATTTGTCGCCATCGATCAGATCATCGCCACCGCGCCCCTCGATCAGGTCACTGCCATTGCCACCGAGGATGATGTTGCCCGTGGCAAAGCCGGTGGTCGGCAAACCGGCATCGGCCAGAAACTGCTCCAGTCCGCGGATCAACGCCACATTGGTCAGCGCACTGCCCGTGGTACCACCGTGGTTGATGATAGTGTCCGCATCAACATTATCGCCCATGAGCACATCGGCGAATTGCGAACCGGACAAGCCTTCGACCTCGGCAAAACGGTCGAGAATCGAGGCCGGCGAGGCGCCGACCGGATTGAACACCCCGTTGTTCTGGTTTGGCGCATTGCCGTGTGGCTGCGCCAGCTCGGCCATGGTCAGGTCAACGGTCACGCCGACCCTGTCATTCTTATGGGTGACCCAGTCAAAACCGGACATGCCGTCCATATTGTCCTGGGCGTCGCTGCCGACAAAGATGTCATCACCACCCTCGCCGATCATTTCGTCGAAGCCACCACCACCGACAAAGATATCGTTGCCGATCGAATCGTCATTGAGCAACGGCGCAGCGTTATCGCCAGGCGCACCGTCCTGGGTGCCCTTCTCGATCCAGTCATCACCTTCGTTGCCGGTAGCTGGCAGGTTGGTCTTGGCGCCGAGGATGAAATCGTCACCCTGGCCGCCGAAGGTGGTGCTGATGTCTTCAGTAGTGATGATGAAGTCCTGGCCATCGCCCCCAAGGATCAGGTTGCCTCCAACCAGCATGCTACCGGCGATGATCACATCGTTACCGGCATTGCCTTCCAGACGGTTGTCGCCAAACGAGTCGGTGATGATGTCATCGCCCGCGCCGCCCAGTACCGCATCGTTCCCGGCGCCGCCTTCGAGGCGATCGTTGCCGCCGTCGCCGTACAGGGTGTCATCGCCGTCACCGGAGATGAGGATGTCATTGCCGGCGGTGCCGCCCAGGACGACATGGTCTTCACCGGTGTATTGCAGATAATTACTGTCCGCGCCCGCGGTGTTGGGGTTGTCGCGGATCACCAGCGGCACGATTTCCACGCCGTTGATCATGAGGCCGCCCGTCGGGTCGTCTTTGCCGTCCACGCCAAGGTTAGTGAACTGATTGGCCTGATTCACTTCGAGGGTGAACGTCGGCGTCAGGAACACGGTGTTCGACAGGTGGGTGACATCGGTGTTGAGCATCATCAGCTTGGCGAAGGAGTTGTTCTCCAACTCGGTGCCGAAGTTCAGACCCGCGGTACGCGACAGGTAGTAGAAGCGGTCGCCGTCCTGCAACGCCTCCATCTGGGTTTCAAACACGAAGTTGAACGTCGAACCGAGCATGCCGCCGAACGGCATTTTCTGCTCGGCGAGGCCACCGACCCAGAAGTCGATGTCGTCGAGGCCCGTGATCGTCACACCCGTCACGTCGTCGGCAGTACCCAGCAGCCCATCCTTGCCGGCCAGCGTTACGTTGGCATAGGCATTGGTGCTGTTGAGGAAGTCCAGGCGGTCATCCGGTGAACCAGCACCGCCGAATACCAGCGCCAAGGCAGCAGCGCGTTTGTCTGCCAGGGTGGTCGCCGCCGTAATCGTGTCATGCGTGCCATAGGCCGCGATGAAGTTGACCAACGACTCGGGGTGCTTGAGGTGGTCCGCAAAGTCAGCCCAACTGATGTACGGCGTGAGTTGGCTGTCGCCGGTTGATGCGTACATCTCACGGCGCGCTTCATTCAACGTGGGGATGCCAGTCTCGCGGCCACGCGCCAGGTTCAAGGCCGGCAAATCGAGCGGTAGACCGAGCAGATTGTTGCGCAACGCTTCGGTGACGAACTCATCGATCTCATTGCCGAGTTGGCGGGTCACACCGCGAATGATCGCCCCTGCCGCTTCGTCCGCAGTCGCCCCGCTGCCGACAAACGCCAGCGGGTTGAGGAAGGCCGCGATCAGACCCATTTGCGAGTCCGGGTTGTCCGGGTCAGTGAGGAGCGGATTGAACTCGGGGTCGAAGCGATCGACGGTCTCGGTCAACATCGAGTGACCGAAGCGGTACACCACGTGGGCGAACTCGGCGAGGATGGCCGGGTTGATCGAGGTGTCATACCCGTTGGGGGCAAGGAATGCGTCGACCTGCGGCTGAATGGTCCGCGCAAACTCCTCGAACACCAGGTGCTGATACTGCATCTCGGTGCCGAACTTGGCGGCCTGGAACAGGCGTTCGCCGTCCCACACCAACGCCGCGATTTCTGCGGCTGTAGTCGGTAGCGCAGCCACGTCGTCCACCAGCCACTCATTGAGGAAGGCCAGATCGCCGGCGGCAAGGAGGGTGTCCTTGGTTTGCTGGACCAGCCGGTTGTGCTCGGAGTGGAACACATGGTGCACGGTGGTCAGGCCGATGTTCTCGTTCACCCGGCCGTCGCCGGCAATGTAGTGAGCGTCAAGCAGTTCGTTGTCGTAGGTCAGGTTGTTGCCGCCGGCGCCAACCGGCTGCGCATTACCGATATCAGTGTCAGCATCCGCCTGCAGAACCCCACCGACGACGACCGGCGCGGCATTGTGGGCGATGTCGTCGAGGAAGCCATGCCCGGCGCTCACGGCGTTGGCCAGGCTGATCGGAGCGGCCCGGTTGCCTTCGACCAGTTGCGTGACGTCATCCGCTGTCCCGGCGATCCCGTCAGCACCGTTGCTGACGCGCATCACCACCTGAGGCATGCCGCTCGAACCGCGGATGAAGTTGCCATACGCATCGGTTGCCAACAGCGGCACGCTGTGCACATCGGCGTCGGTCAGGTTGATGCCAAGAATGTCACGGGCCTGGGCCTTGACCACTGCCCAGGTCGCCATGCCGCCATTTGTGCCGTCGCCATCATCGGCGGTGCCGAACTTGCCATCGGCGCCGAGATCGCGGTTGGTAATCAAGCGCCCCGTTGCAACAGGGTCACCTGCCGCGTTGAGGACATACTCGCGCAGGAACACCTGATGCGAAGGGTGCGAGCTGTAAGTTTGGCTTTGGTCCACGAACGGCGAGGTGGTGTTGGGCTGGCCATCATCGGCAGTGCCGAGTATTCCGTCCGCGCCGGGGGTATGCACAGCCCGTGGCAGCACCATGAAGTTGGTCGGGCTGCCGGGTACGAATAACGGATCGCCCGGCTGCAGTGGAACAAACACAAAGTCGGTACTGCTCTTGGTGACCAGGTCGAGGCCATGGTCGAAGAACTGGCCAAAGAAGGTCATCCACGAGTTGAAACCGGCGGTCAGACCAGCGTCCGGCGACACGTTGGGAATAAAGAACACTTCCTTGTCGTCATCCGTGCCAAACACGCCATCCAGACCGGGGCTGATCACCGGGTCCGCACCGCCGTTCGCCGCCACCGCGGCCGGGTTGTTGGCGGTCTGGTCGACGATCAGGTTACTGATAATCCGTGGCTGCGGGTCGACCACATTCCCTGACGCGGCATAGGCCGCCCGATACTGGGCATCAAGAAGGCGCAGGAAGGAGTTGTCCGCGGCGCCAAACTCGCTTTGCCCGGCGACCAGGTTGTTGTAGCTGCCATCGACGGTGCGCAGGCCGAATGGCACTTGGCTGTTGGGCAGCAAATCACTGAGGCTGGCGCCGTCGGCATGCGCCTCTGCGATGAAGATTTGCTTGAGTATGAATTCCAGGTCCGACTTGTTGAAATTGGCCATTTTTATTGTCCTCGATCTCTCTGGGGAAAGGCACGGGACGAAACAATCCTCCCACGCCCAGTCAGGTGCTGGCTTGCGAAGTTCGTTGGTTCAGTTGTAGGGCGAGAGCAGGCGTGGGTTAGGCAAAGCCGTCCCCCGGCGCCCGTGACATGCGCGCCTGGAATTCGCGAAATGGATGGGTCGCCGAGCGATCAGGCAGAGCGATCCCGAGCTATGGGTGGGCCATGGAATTGGGACGTCGAAGTGAACTTCCTGAACAACTGCGTCACTGCGCAAAAGATCAAATGAATCGACATGTTTGCTCCCTCGGGAAAATCACCGCCTTGCAATGCCAAAGTTTTGGCTGGCTTCCGGGGGGCGATCTTTGAACATGACTAAAGTTCCATAGCAAAAAACTGTCAATATTACGCCGCAGAAACAGACGACTGGTATTGGAATTGCCAACCTACTGTTATTAAAGGATATATAGGAAATTATAAGCAATATTAGAGCGAAATGTTATTTAAAACTGTATCGCTAGAGAAACAAACGCCACCTACGCTGCTGCATGTGAATCACCGAAAAAACGACTGCTCAAGCCGACGAGTTACCTGGAGATCTACATCTATCTGATAGTCAATCACATTTACCGGTAGCGGGTGTGCCGCATGGTCAACCTGGCTTTTCGGTGGGGAGGACGCAAATGCAAAAGCAGTCGAGCACCCGCTCAGAACTGTCAGACGCGATTTTTCGCCTGCGCCGCAGCTTTTACTCGCTGGCAGCGTTCAGTGGCGTGATCAACGTCATGATGTTGACGCCAGCTATTTATATGCTGCAGGTTTATGACCGGGCCCTGGTCAGTCGCAACGTCACAACCTTGACGATGTTGACGATTCTGGTAATCGGCCTGTTCTTGCTGATGGCCACGTTGGAAATGTTCCGCACCCGCGTGCTGATCCGGGTCGGCAACTGCCTCGACATGGACCTCAATCGACGCATTTTCACCGCTGCCTTCGAGCGCAACCTGAGCCGCGCGGGAGGTAACCCGTCCCAGGCCCTGCAAGATCTCGCTCAGGTGCGTCAGTTCCTCACCGGCAATGGCCTGTTCGCATTCTTTGACGCGCCATGGACGCCGATCTACCTGCTGGTCGCCTATCTGATCCACCCGCTGCTCGGACTGGTCACGCTGATCGGCTCGCTGATTTTGGTGGGCCTGGCTTATCTCACCGAGAAGGCGACACAAAAACCACTGGCCGAAGCCAACCAGGCTGCCCTCTCCTCCGCCAGCTACGCCAACAACAACCTGCGCAACGCCGAAGTCATCGAGGCCATGGGCATGCTGCCGTCGATCGGCAAGCGCTGGTACCAAAGTCATTTGCGCATTCTGGAGATGCAGACCCTGGCCTCCGACCGTGCCGCCCTGATCAGCAGCATCGGGCGCTTCGTGCGCATCACTTTGCAGTCACTGATCCTCGGCGCCGGCGCCCTGCTGGCGATTGAAGGCAAAATAACCCCCGGGATGATGATTGCTTGCTCAATCCTCACCGGCCGCGCGCTGGGCCCGGTGGAACAAGTCATCGCGTCATGGAAGCAGTTGCTTGGCTGTCGTTCTGCCTGGGGCCGGTTGAACGAAATGTTGAACGATTATCCGCGCCGGCCACCGAGCATGTCGCTGCAGCGGCCGCTAGGCATGCTGACGGTGGAGAACGTATACGCCGGAGCCCCCGCCACCAACAATACGATTGTGCGCGGGGTGAGTTTCAACCTTTCTCCCGGCGAAAGCCTTGGCATTATCGGTCCATCCGCCTCGGGCAAATCCACCCTCGCCCGCCTGTTGGTCGGCGTCTGGCCGGCACAGGCCGGCAAGGTGCGCCTGGACGGCGCGGACATGTTCACCTGGAACAAGGGCGAACTGGGCCCCTGGATCGGTTACCTGCCACAGGACGTGGAACTGTTCGAAGGCACCATCGCCGACAACATTGCGCGCTTTGGCGAAGTGGACAGCGACGCGGTCATTCGCGCCGCCAGGACGACTGGCGTGCACGAGATGATCCTGCGTTTCCCGCAGGGTTATGAAACCCGTCTGGGCACCGATGGCAGCCCGCTTTCCGGTGGCCAGAAGCAACGCATCGCCTTGGCTCGCGCACTGTATGGAGAACCCAATCTGATTGTGCTGGACGAGCCGAACGCCAACCTCGACGACGTCGGTGAAAAGGCCCTGGTCGATGCCCTCGCCCAACTCAAGAACCGCGGCGCCACCGTCATTCTGATTTCCCACCGTCCCAATGTGCTCTGCGCCGTCGATAAGGTGCTGATGCTGCGCGACGGCGGTGTGCAGATGCTCGGCACTCGCGACGAAGTATTCGCAGCGCTGCGCAAGGCCAGTGTGATGCCTGCCGGCGCATCAACTCCACTGGCCTCCGTCAAAGCACGGGAGTGACCGATCATGCAGATGAGCCAACACAGCGACATGATTCTCGCCGATCCCAGGAACGAGGTGGACCTGGACGTCGGTAAACACGTGCGCTGGGGCATGTTGCTGGTACTCGCCGGCTTCGGCGGTTTCCTCCTGTGGTCCTGGCTGGCGCCGCTGGATGCCGGCGTGGTGGCGACAGGCACGGTCAAAGTCACCAGCAACCGCAAAGCCGTGCAGCATTTGAGCGGCGGCACCGTGGAGGCCATTCTCGTTCGCGAAGGCGATACCGTGAAAAAAGGCCAGGAGGTAGTCCGCCTCGACTCGCTGCGCGCCCTTGCCGAACAGGGTGCGGTTGGCGCCCAGTACATCGTCAGCAAGACGGTGGAAAACCGACTGGAAGCGGAACGTGACGCGCGCAGTGTGGTGACCTTCGATCCCGAACTGCTCAAACGCTTCGGCAATGACCACCGCCTGGTAGCCGCCATGGATCTGCAACAGCGTCTTCTGGACACCCGGCGCGCCGGTCTGGCGGGCGAAATCAGCATCCTGGAGGAAAACCTGGCGGCGTCGCAGGTGCAGCTCAAGGGTCTGCAGCAGGTCTATGGCGCCCGCGCCTCGCAAATCAACTTCCTCAACCAGGAACTGCAAGGCACCCGAGTTCTGGCGGCCGAAGGCTATGTGCCGCGCAACCGCTTGCTTGAGCTGGAACGCAGCAACGCCGACCTCTCGGCCGGCCAGGCGGAGAACCTCAACAACATCGCTCGCGTGCGTAGCCAGACTACCGAAATCAAGTTGCGCATCCTGCAGCGCCAGCACGATTACCTGAAGGAAGTCGAATCACAGCTGACTGAAACCGCCAAGGAAAACACCACCCTGGCCGACCGCTTGCGCGCGCTGGACTATGAAGTGACCCACACGGTGATACGGTCGCCCATCGACGGCATGGTCCAGTCCCTGAGCATTGCCACCGTCGGGGGAGTCATTCAGCCCGGCTTCAAGATCATGGAAATCGTCCCGGTCAACGAGCCGCTGCAGGTCGACGCAATGATTCCCGTGCAGGCCATCGACAAGATGGTCCCCGGCCTGCCCGTGGATATCGCGTTCCCGGCCTTCAACCATGCGCAGACGCCAAACATTCCCGGCCGCGTGAAGACCATCTCCGCTGACCGCCTGCTCGACGAGGAAAGCAAGCAACCGTTCTATCTGGCTCAGGTGGAAGTCACACCCGATGGCATGAGGCTGCTTGGCAGCAATCACATTCGCCCTGGTATGCCCGCCAGCGTCACCATCAAGACCGGTGAGCGCAACTTGATGAGCTATCTGCTCAAACCGATGCTCGAACGTGTGGACAGCTCCTTTAAGGAACAATGAAATGGACCGTCATTGCATATTCTTCTGCCTGCTGGGGTTGTCCCTGCCGGCCAGCGCCATGGACCTCAAACAAGCCTGGGATCTGTTGCAGTACCAAGGTCCCGTCTACCGTGCCGCCGTGCATGAAAAAGCCGCCGGCGAGGAAAACCGCGCCATCGGCAAGGCCGGCCTGCTGCCGCAGGTCAATGCCTCGGCCTACGACAACAAGGTCAATGGCACCCAGCGTCAGAACGGCATCGACAGGGATCTCGACTACGACTCCAAGGGCGCGAACGTGCGCCTGCGCCAGCCGCTGTTCAACAAACAGAAGATGGCCGAGTACCGCCAGGGCAAGCAGCGTGCCGACTACAGCGTCGCAGTGTTCGATGCCAAGAGTCAGGACGCCGCGGTGCGCTTGGCCGAAAGCTATTTCGACGTGCTCCTGGCCAGCGAAACCATCACCCTTGCCCAGTCCAAGCTGAGCGCTTTCGAAGAGCAACTCGCCTCGGCGAAACGGCGCATGGAGTTGGGGGCCGGCACCGTCACCGACATCGACGAGTCGGCCGCTCGTCGCGACCTCGCCGAGGTTGAGCTGATCGAAGCCCAGGACAACCTGGTCAACGCGCGCCGCAAGCTTGAGGAATATATCGGTGAAACCCCCGAATCGCTGACCACCTTGCGTCCGACCTTTGATACACCACCACTGCTACCAAGCGACCTGCAAGACTGGTTGGTCAAAGCCCAGACCGACAGCCCGCTGATCCATGCGCGCCGTCATGGCAGCGACCTCGCCGAAGAAGAAGTGAAGCGCGCCAAGGCCGGCCACTGGCCAACGCTGGATTTCGTCGCCGGATATACTGCGGGCGATAGCCAATCAATCTCCGAGTTGAACCAGCGCAACCGCTACGGTTCAATCGGGCTGGAAGTAAACATCCCGTTGTACAGCGGTGGCGGCACCAGCGCTTTGGCACGCCAGGCCAGCGCCAATAGCTACAAGGCCCTGGACGAACTCGACGCCACGCGCCAGGAAGTCATCACCGGTACCACCCGTGAGTATCGCGGCGTACAGAGCGGCGCCCAGCGTATTCGCGCCCTGGAGAAAGCAGTGGTGTCCAACGAACGCTCACTGGCTTCGACCCGCAAGGGCTTCAAGGAAGGAGGTACCAGCACCAACTCGGACGTCCTCAATGCCGAAGAACTGCTCTTCGTTGCGCGCCACGACCTGTTCGAAGCCAAGCTGCGCTACTTGATGTCGCGCCTGCGCCTGGCCTCCTCGGTGGGTAGCCTGGGCGACGACGATATCGACCACATCAACGACTATCTCGGACCGGAACTGTTGGTCACCAACTGACGCTCACCTGCAGCTGACAAGCCAGGAGTTGTTCGAGCGGACAACGCTCCACAGTTTTGAAGGGTCGTTTTCGCAGATCACCCGATCAAACACACGACACGCTCCAAAGCTGATCCAGCTTCCTGGTGTAGCTCTGGCTCATCATCTCCCGGCGCATGCCCCAATCGGGATTACCCGGCACACTGGCCGCGCGAAGTGTCCCCTTCCCCACCGGCCATTGATCTGATCCAGCACCGCCATGACGCGGCTCGCCTCGGCCGGTTGCGAAGTGGAGAACAAATCATCGGTGTACTCGCCGGGCTGGCACAGGTTCAGCAGCATGACTTCCGCCTTGCTGTAGGCGAAGCCGGGGCGGAATACCCGATCCAGCGCGTCGACGGCGGTCTGGTCAGCAGGCGCAGGTCAACCGTAGGATACGGCAGGTCCACCACGACACCGTTGGCGTATTTGGCTTCCTCGGGGCTGAACATGCCGGTGCGTATGCTGACCCGGATCTTCTTGCACAGCGAATTCTGTGCCCTGATTTTTTCCGAGGCGCGCATCATGTAGGTGGCGACGGCCTCCTTGATCGGTGCAAGCTCCTTGAGCCGCAACTGGTTTCGAACAACCATTTGTAGCGATTGCGCTCGGCTTCCAGCTCGTCCAGGCGCGCGGCGTTCCGGGTAATGGCTCTTGCGCGCCGAATGACTGCCTAGTCCGAGCAGTCCGGCCAGCGCCCGTTGTTGCTCGTCAGAGGGCTTCACCATAGACGACCTCGACATCGCGCTGGCTGGATTCACGCGGGTTGGTGAGGATGCACGGGTCATCCATGGCATGTTGCGACAGGAATGGAATGTCCGAGGTCCTGACCCCATGCAAGCCGAGGGTTTCGTGAAAACCGATCGCATGCTTGAGAGCGATCAGGTGTTCAACCAGGCGCCCGCAGATCTGCCGGTGATTGAGGCCCCGGCAGTCGATGCCGAACGTCTCGGCGATGACCTTGAAGCGGTCCGGTGCCGAGTCGTAGTTGAACGCCACGACGTGTTCCACCAGCACCGCGTTGCACAGGCCATGGGGCAGGTCGAGAAAGCCGCCGAGGCTGTGGGACATGGCATGCACCGCGCCGAGGATCGCGTTGGAGAACGCCAGGCCGGCCTGCATGCTGCCGAGCATGATTTTCTCGCGCAGGGCGATGTCGGTCGGGTTGGCGATCATCTGCACCAGGTTGCCGTTGATCAGGCGCATGGCTTCCAGCGCATGGGGATCGGTCAGCGGCCCGTGCCCGGTGGACACGAAGGCTTCGATGGCGTGCACCAGCGCGTCGATGCCGGTACAGGCCGACAGGAACGGGTCCATGCTCAGGGTGGTTTCCGGGTCGATCAGCGACACGTCCGGCACCACCGCCTTGCTGACGATGGAGAACTTCATGCGTTCCTGCTGATTGGAAATGATCACGAACTGCGACACGTCGGCGGAGGTGCCGGCGGTGGTCGGGATCAGGATCAGCGGCGGACTGGGCACGCGGATGGTGTCCACGCCTTCGAACTCGAGGATGCTGCGGCCATGGGCAACGACAATGCCGATACCTTTACCGCAATCCATCGGGCTGCCGCCGCCGACGGCGACGATCACATCGCAGTGGTTTTCCCGGTACAGCTCGGCACCGAGCATCACCTCTTCCACACGCGGGTTGGGCGAGACGGCGCTGTACAGGCAATATTCGATGCCCAGGGCTTGCAGGCTGGCTTCGACATCCGCCACCCAACCGGCGGCAATCACTCCCGGATCGCTGACCACCAGCACCTTGCGCGCACCAAAGGTCTTGGCGTAGTTGCCGACGTTGTGCCGGCAACCGGCACCGAAGATGATTTCAGGCGAAACGAATTTACGCAGCTGGCTGAGACTCTGGCTCATTGGAAAGCCTGTTTTTATTGTTTTGGAAGGTAAGGCCCACACTAACGCATCCGGCTGCGAATGCAATCAGACCAATGGCTGGGTTCACCACAGGTCCCACATTGGATTTGTGTTGCCGGGGTCATCCGCGGTAGATCAGCTGCGAAGCCTTCGCATTGCGCAACGTCAGGTGTTCCATGCCCTGCCCCGGCGCTTCTGCTTCCTCGCGAGCCTTGAGGATGACGCCATGGTAAGGCGACTTGCTGCACACCGGGTCGGCATTGGCGGCGTCGCCGGTGAGCATGAACGCCTGGCAGCGGCAGCCACCCAGGTCCTTGTGTTTTTCATCGCAGGAACGACACGGCTCCTTCATCCAGTCATCGCCACGGAAACGGTTGAAACCCAAAGATTGGTTCCAGATGTGCTCGATGCTGTGCTCGCGCACGCTGGGAAACTGCACAGGCAGTTGCCGGGCGCTGTGACAAGGCAACGCCGTGCCGTCCGGGGTGATGTCGAGAAACAGGTTGGCCCAGCCGTTCATGCAGGTCTTGGGTCGTTCTTCGTAGTAGTCCGGGGTGACGAATATCAGCTTGCACGGATGACCCTGCGCTTCGAGTCGCTCGCGGTATTCATTGGTGATGCGCTCGGCCCGTTGCAATTGCTCCCGGGTCGGCAACAGGCCGACGCGGTTGAGCTCGGCCCAGCCATAGAACTGGCAGGTGGCCAACTCGACGAAATCCGCCTCCAGCTCCAGGCACAGATCAATGATCTTCGCGATGTCATCGATGTTGTGCCGATGGGTGACGAAGTTCAGCACCATCGGATAACCCTGGGCTTTCACCGCCCGGGCCATCGCCAGCTTCTGCGCGAAAGCCTTGCGCGAGCCGGCGAGCATGTTGTTCACCGCTTCGTCGGCGGCCTGGAAACTGATCTGGATGTGATCGAGCCCGGCGACCTTGAAGTCGCGCACCTTCTGCTCGGTCAGGCCGATGCCGGAGGTGATCAGGTTGGTGTAGTAGCCCATGTCCCGCGCGGCCTTGATCAACTCGGCCAGGTCTTGCCGCACCAGGGGCTCGCCACCGGAAAAGCCCAATTGTGCGGCGCCCATGTCCCGCGCCTCACGAAAGACGCGAATCCATTCCTCGGTACTCAGTTCCTCGCCATGCCGGGCGAAATCCAGGGGATTGGAGCAATACGGACACTGCAGCGGACAGCGATAGGTCAGCTCCGCCAGCAGCCACAACGGCGGCCCCGGCAGCGCCTCACTCGATCCAGAATTGCGCATGGGCCACCTCCAGGAATGCCAGCACGTCCTCGTCGATGCCCGGCACGTCGGGAAAACTCGCCGTCAGCCGATCGATGATCGCCGCGACGCTGCGCTGGCCGTCCACCAGATCGAGAATCTGACCGGCACTGGTGTTGAGCTTGATCATGCCTTCGGGGTACAGCAGCACATGGCAGTCCTGGCGCGGTTCCCATTGCAGGCGAAATCCCCGGCGCAACGACGGTGACTGCTCGCGACTGATCAGGCTCACAGTTCAATCCCCCGATGCCAGACGTTGTCCCCGGTGACGGTGTGATACGGCGGGCGTTCCAGCTCATAGGCCATACTCATCGCGTCGAGCATGCACCACAGCACGTCGAGCTTGAACTGCAGGATCTGCAGCATGCGTTGCTGGGCCTCGAGGGTGACGTAGTGCGCAAGCGTGATGCGCAAGCCGTGTTCGACATCCCGTCGGGCCTGACTCAGGCGCGTGCGAAAGTAGTCGTAGCCGGCGACGTCGATCCATGGGTAATGGGTCGGCCAGGCATCGAGTCGCGACTGATGGATCTGCGGCGCGAACAGTTCGGTCAGCGAGCTGCTGGCTGCCTCCTGCCAGCAGGCACGGCGGGCGAAATTGACGTAGGCATCCACGGCGAAACGCACGCCGGGGAGCACCAGTTCCTGAGAGAGGATCTGCTCGCGGTCGAGCCCCACCGCCTCGCCCAGGCGTAGCCAGGCTTCGATACCGCCCTCGCTGCCCGGTGCACCGTCATGATCGATGATCCGTTGCAGCCATTCCCGGCGCACTTCGCGGTCCGGGCAGTTGGCCAGGATCGCGGCATCCTTGAGCGGGATGTTGAGCTGGTAATAGAAGCGATTGGCGACCCAGCCCTGGATCTGTGCGCGGCTGGCGCGGCCGGCGTACATGGCTTGGTGGAAGGGGTGATGAATGTGGTAGTAGGCGCCCTTGGCGCGCAGGGCGGCTTCGAATTCGCTGGGGGTCATGGGGGTGTCGGTCATTGCGGGTCTCCGAATTTGGCGGTGTCTGAACTGACGCCTTCGCGGGCAAGCCCGCGCCTACAGGGGCTGCGGTGTTCACAAAACCTGTGGGAGCGGGCTTGCTCGCGAAGGGGTCGTCGGCTACAGCTCAATACTCATGCCGTCATAAGCCACTTCGATCCCCCGCCGCTCCAGCAAGGCCCGCTCGGCCGAGTCTTCATCGAGGATCGGATTGGTGTTGTTGATGTGGATCAGCACCTTGCGCTGGCGGGGAAAAGCTTCCAGCACTTCCAGCATGCCGCCGGGCCCGCTTTGCGCCAGGTGGCCCATCTCGCTGCCCAGGCTCTGTCCGACTTCGCACAGACGCATCTCGTCGTCGCGCCACAAGGTGCCGTCCAGCAACAGGCAATCGGCGCGCGCCATCCAGGCCAGCACCTCATCGTCGATCTGCCCAAGGCCCGGTGCGTAGAACAGCGAGGCGCCGCTGTGCTGGTCTTCGACGAACAAACCAATGGTGTCGCCCGGTTGCGGGTTGCCGCGATGGGGTGAATACGGCGGCGCGTTACTGACCAATGGAATCGCCCGCAACTGCAACTGCGGGCAAGCCGCGATCTGGAAGGGCTCGCGGTCCAGTTCGATCGGTTGCCACTGCAGGCCGCCGTTCCAGTGACCGAGCATGGTGAACAAGGGGAAGCCGCTGCTGAGGTCCTGGTGAACCCGCTCGGTGCACCACACCTCATGCGGGCAGCCTTCGCGCAGGCTCAGCAGCCCGGTGCAGTGATCGATCTGGCTGTCCAGCAGCACCACGCCGGCGATGGCGCTGTCACGCAAGCGTCGCGCCGGTTGCAGCGGCGCAAAACTCTCGAGTTGCGCGCGAATGTCCGGTGAAGCATTGCACAGCACCCAGTCCACACCGTTGTCGCTCAGGGCGATCGACGACTGTGTGCGACGCTGCGCCCGCACACTGCCATTGCGCACACCGGCACACTGGCGGCAGTTGCAGTTCCACTGCGGAAAACCACCGCCGGCGGCGGAACCGAGAACGCGGATGTGCATGGGCAATGCTCCAGAAGGCAGGCCCGGCCAACGCCACGGCTGGCCGGGTGATCAATCAACGGTTGGCGAAATACATCGTCACTTCGAAGCCAATGCGCAGATCGGTAAACGCGGGTTTAGTCCACATGGGTCATTCCTCTTCTTGTGCCGGGCGATTCCGGTAGAGCCATTAATGCACGGTGGGCCGGGGGGTCGAATGCTACTTTCGAAGGAGGTTTGGGGGTGATTTGGTAGGGGGGTGTCAGGGGATACACAAAACCAATGTGGGAGCGAGCCTGCTCGCGATGGCGGCATAACATTCAACATGGATGCTGGATGTAATGGCCTCATCGCGAGCAGGCTCGCTCCCACAGGGTACTGCGGTGATCCTAGGGGATCAGAAGAAACCCAGCGGATTGATGTCGTAGCTCACCAGCAGGTTCTTGGTCTGCTGGTAATGGTCGAGCATCATCTTGTGGTTCTCCCGGCCGACGCCGGACTTCTTGTAGCCGCCGAACGCCGCATGCGCCGGGTACAGGTGGTAGCAGTTGGTCCACACGCGCCCGGCCTTGATCGCCCGGCCCATGCGGTAGGCGCGGTTGATGTCGCGGGTCCACAGGCCGGCACCGAGGCCGAACTCGCTGTCGTTGGCGATGGCCAGTGCCTCGGCTTCGTCCTTGAAGGTGGTGATACCCACCACCGGGCCGAAGATTTCTTCCTGGAACACACGCATTTTGTTGTGGCCCTTGAGCAGGGTCGGCTGGATGTAATAGCCGCTGGACAGGTCGCCTTCCAGACGCTCGGCCGCGCCGCCGGTGAGCAGTTCGGCGCCCTCCTCCTGGGCAATGGCCAGGTACGAGAGGATCTTGTCGTATTGCTGTTCGGAGGCCTGGGCGCCGACCATGGTCTCGGTGTCCAGCGGGTTGCCGCGCTTGATCTTGACGATCTTCTTCATCACCTCGGCCATGAACGGTTCGTAGATCGACTCCTGCACCAGGGCTCGGGATGGACAAGTGCACACTTCGCCCTGGTTGAAGAACGCCAGCACCAGGCCCTCGGCGGCTTTTTCGATGAACGCAGGTTCCGCGTTCATGATGTCTTCGAAGAAAATGTTCGGCGACTTGCCGCCCAGCTCGACAGTGCTCGGAATGATGTTCTCGGCGGCGCAATGCATGATGTGCGCGCCGACCGGAGTCGAGCCGGTGAAGGCGATCTTGGCGATGCGCTTGCTGGTGGCCAGGGCTTCGCCGGCTTCGCGACCGAAACCCTGGACGATGTTCAGCACGCCGGCCGGCAGCAGGTCGGCAATCAGTTCAGCGAAGACCATGATCGACAGCGGCGTCTGCTCAGCGGGCTTGAGCACGATGCAGTTACCCGCGGCCAGCGCCGGGGCGAGTTTCCAGGCGGCCATCAGCAGCGGGAAGTTCCATGGAATGATCTGCCCCACCACCCCCAGGGGTTCGTGGAAGTGATAGGCGGTGGTCAGCTCGTTGATCTCGGCGGCGCCGCCTTCCTGGGCGCGGATGCAGCCGGCGAAGTAGCGGAAATGGTCAGCGGCCAGGGGCACGTCGGCGTTGAGGGTTTCGCGCACGGCCTTGCCGTTGTCCCAGGTTTCGGTGACGGCCAGGACTTCGAGATTTTGCTCGATGCGATCAGCGATTTTCAGCAGTACCAGGGAGCGGTCCTGGGCCGAGGTCTTGCCCCAGGCATCGGCGGCGGCATGGGCGGCGTCCAGGGCCTTGTCGATGTCGGCGGCGCTGGAGCGCGGGAATTCGGCGATCACTTCACCGTTGACCGGCGAGGTGTTGGTGAAGTACTCGCCATTGACCGGCGCGACGAATTCGCCGCCGATGAAGTTGCCGTAGCGTGGCTTGAACGTCACGACGGCGCCGGGTGTTCCGGGTTGGGCATAGATCATGGTGGGCCTCTGTCTGGGTCGATGCCTGCCGTGCCGACAGGCGATGAACCGATACTAGAGAGCCCCGCACGCCAGACGAATGCATCGTTGGCAGGAGGGACTCTCGTTATTTGGTAGTAGGAGCCGGCTTGCCGGCGAAGGCGTTTTCATTGGCGATGCATGCCTGAAGGGCCTCTTCGCTGGCAAGCCAGCTCCTACAAGTTCTGATGCCTGCAGTCAGTGCCTGGCGACGAGGTCCTTGGGCAGCTTGAAGGTCCAGAGCATGCCGCCCTGGTTGAAGTCCTTGACCCGCTTGGCCACTTCACCGCCCCACAGCGGCACGGCGCCGCCCCAGCCGGAGAGCACCGAGACATACTGTTCGCCATCCATCTCCCAGGTTACGGGCGAGCCCAGCACGCCGGAGCCGGTCTGGAATTCCCAGACCTTCTCGCCGGTCTTGGCATTGAACGCCTGCAGGAAACCTTCCGGGGTGCCGGTGAACACCAGGTTGCCCTTGGTGGTCAGCACACCGCCCCACAGCGGCGCGAAGTTCTTGTGCCGCCAGACTTCCTTGCCGGTTTTCGGATCGATTGCCCGCAGCACGCCGATGTAGTCTTCATTCAACGGCTTGATGGTGAAACCGGCGCCGAGGAACGCCGCGCCTTTCTTGTAGGCGATGCCTTCGTTCCAGATGTCCATGCCCCATTCGTTGGACGGCACGTAGAACAACCCGGTGTCGCGGTTGTAGGCCATCGGCATCCAGTTTTTCGCGCCGAGGAATGCCGGCGCTACGAACACCGAGCTGCCTTTGGCTTCGGTGCCCGGCGCGCCAGGACGGCTGGCTTCGTTGTAGATCGGTCGACCGGTCTTATCCAGGCCGGTGGCCCAGGTGATCTTGTCCACGAACGGGAAGCCGCGGATGAATTTGCCGTTGGTGCGATCCAGCACGTAGAAGAAACCATTACGGTCAGCGGTGGCCGCCGCCTTGATTTCCTTGCCGCCCTCGGTGTAGTTGAACGACACCAGCTCGTTGACGCCGTCATAGTCCCAACCGTCGTGGGGCGTGCTCTGGAAGTGCCACTTGATGGTGCCGTCGTCCGGGTTGAGCGCCAGGCGCGACGACGAATAGAGGTTGTCGCCAGGGCGCAGGTGCGAGTTCCAGGGCGCCGGGTTGCCGGTGCCGAACAACAGCAGGTTGGTTTCCGGGTCGTAGTAGCCGCCCAGCCATGGCGCGGCGCCGCCGGTCTTCCACAGGTCGCCCGGCCAGGTCTTGCCCGCCTCGCCGCCGGAGATGCCGTTTTCCACGGCCTTGCCGTCCTTGTAGACGTAACCCATGTGGCCCTCAACCGTTGGCCGGGTCCACAACAGGTTGCCGTTCTTCGGGTCGTAGGCTTCGATCTTGCCGACCACGCCAAATTCGCCACCGGCCACGCCAGTGATCAGTTTGCCGTTGATCACCAGCGGTGCGGCGCTGATCGAGTAGCCTTCCTTGTGGTCGGCGACTTTCTTGCTCCAGACCACCTTGCCGGTGTCCTTGTTCAGCGCCACGAGCTTGGCGTCGAGGGTGCCGAAGATCACCAGGTCGCCGTACAGCGCGACGCCGCGGTTGATCACGTCGCAGCAGGGGCGAATGTCATCCGGCAGGCGCGCATCGTACTGCCAGAGCTTCTTGCCGGTGCGCGCATCCACGGCGAACACCCGCGAGTAGGAGCCGGTCATGTACATCACGCCGTCCTTGACCATCGGCTGCGCCTGCTGGCCGCGCTGCTTTTCGCCGCCGAAGGAGAAGGCCCACGCCGGCCGCAATTCCTTGACGTTGTCGACGTTGAGGATGTCCAGCGGGCTGTAGCGCTGACCCTGCACGCCCAGGCCATTGGTGACGATCTGCTCGGGGTTCTTGGGGTCCTGGAGAATGTCCTGGTCGGAAACCCCGGCCAATGCCTGGCCAGACAACAGCATGGCACTGAGCAACAGGCTCAAGACGAAGGGCTGGCGACGTGCGGGTTGAGTCATGACGGCTTCCTCTGCAGTTTTTGTTATTTCCGGGAAATTTTCCCGGTCTGGTGCAGATTCTTGGGCGCCGCCGCCCTCACAACAATTACCCGCAATGTGGAGTTTTCTAGTTCCTTGGTACAGGGTCGGATGCCGACCAACACCCCCTGTGGGAGCGGGCTTGCTCGCGAAGAGGCCTTTACATTCAACATATGTATTGCCTGACACACCGCTTTCGCGAGCAAGCCCGCTCCCACAGGGGATTTGGGTGGGTCAGTTGTTTGAGTTGGAGTCCACCCGGGTCATCTGCGCTCGCTCGTAACGCGGGTACAAATGACTGACGCTGCGGATCAATTCGTAGCGGCTGAGATTGATCCCGGCAAAACGCTCGGGAATGGGACTGCGGATCATCTCGCTCATGTCGCTGCCGTTGGCCGCACCGTCGCGCATCAATTGATCGAGCCAGCCCAGGTAGTCGCGCATCTGCGCGAAGGGCTGCGGGTCGCTGGCGACCGGGCCGTGGCCGGGCACGATGAGTGTCCAGGGCAGCGCCTGCAGGGTCGCCATGTCGGCCAGCCACACCGCCAGCCCCGGACTGTTGGGCGTGGTCAGTGCCCGCTGATAAAACACCAGGTCCCCGGCAAACAGCACGCCGGTTCGCTGGTCGAGAATAGCCAGATCCGCACCCGTATGCCCACCCAGGCTCAGCAGGCGCAAATCGTGGTTCCCAAAACTTTCCACTCCGGGGGTCAGCGTCCGGGTCGGCAACACCACTTCGGTGCCTCGCATCCAGTCGCCCACCAGCCGGTACATGTTCTCGGCCATGGCATCGCCCTGCTTTTGCAGCAGCTCGCTGGTGCCGGCCAGGGCGCCAATCGGCACATCGCTGAACGCCTGGTTGCCCAGCACATGGTCGGGGTGATGATGGGTCAGCAGGACCTGGATCACCGGTTTGTCGGTGGTCGCCGCGATGGCCCGGCGCATGGCCTCGCCATAACGCCTGGACGGCCCGGTATCGATCACCACCACGCCGCGCTCGGTAACGATGAACGCCGTATTGACGATGTTGCCACCGTTGGCCTTGGCGAAATTATCGGTGCTGCCTTCGAGCAGCCAGGTGTCTTCGGCGATCTGCCTGGGCGTGAGCAAGTAGTCGAGATCGGCCATGGCTGGCAGGCCCAGGCCGATGAACAACAGCAGCATCCAACGCATGACAGGCTCCTTGAATTCAGGGGATCGACGCTTCGAATTGATTGCCGCTGTTATCGCGCAACAACAGGCGCGTCGACCCTGCCCGTTCGATATCAAAGGCCAGGCTGGGATTTTCGCTGACGGCGGGGAACAGTTCGAGACGAGCGAGCAACTGATCATGCTGATCGCGCAGCTGCGCATGGTTGAGGAAAAATTCCGGGATACCGCTGACCATGCCGTTGTCCATCGGATGCGCCACCTGCAAGCGCACGCGGCTGAAGGCATCCCGCGGGTAACGGCCGCCCAGCACTTCGCCGATGTGTTCCTCCCAGCCAGCCTGGGTGCGCACGACACTGGGCGCGGTGCAACCGCCACCGGCCGCGTCGATCAGGGTCGAACCGACATGCCACACCCCGTCACGGGTCAGCACCGCCGCACGCAAGGGTGTGGCCTGTTCGACTCGGATGCGGATCGCCAGCCACGGCAACACGCCGGTCAGCGGCTCGAAATCGACGATTTTCGGCAAGGGGTTGAGTTCCGCCCAGGCGAGGATTCTCACCACTTCGCCGTCGAAGGCACGGGCGTCGATTTCCAGGGGCACTTGCCGGGCATCTTCGGCGAACGGCGGCGCCAGCAGCTTGACCCGCTCATCGAACACGAACGGCGCCGAGCCGAGCATCTGTTTGTGATAGAAAGCCCACATAACCGACGGCACCGGGTCCTTGCCCGGATCGATGTCCACCGCGTGTGTGGCCGGGCTCAAGATCAACCATGCGGCTAACAGACAACTCCCTCGCCAGATCATCACTTGCTCCTATTGGTACATCTCGGGCACGTCGTAGCGCAGACCGTAACGGCCATAGATGGTTTTCACCGAGCCCTCGCGGATCATCCCTTCCAGCGCCTCCTCCACGGCATAGGCCAGTTGCCGATTGCTTTCGTGCACCGCCATGCCGATTTCCCAAAGCTGCTTGCCCATGTTCGGATAGGCGTTTTGCGCCAGTGCAAGCTGCGGGTCGGCCGCTTCATGCACTTGCCAGTCGATCTCGCCGCGCATGGCCATGACCGCGTCGACCTCACCGGCCTTCATCGCTGCAAACGCCTGGGGCACGCCCGGGTAGTGGCGGGTCTTGCCGGCGAGCATGCCGTTGAATACCGAGGTCAGGTAGAACGACGGCACGCTGTCGACTTCGACGCCGATCGGGTGCTGCTCGAACACCGCGACGCTGGCCACCTTGTCCAGGCGTCGACGGTCGTAGGCGACCTGCCATTGTTCATTTTGGTAAGGGCCGAACATCACCACATGGCCGTTTTCCATTTCGCCGAATTCGTTGCGTTTCTGCGCGTAATCGCGGTCGTACGGCACCCGCATCATCAGGTCGGCCAGTTGCTGGTTGTGCAGCGGGCTGGCACGCCAGATGTAATCGCGCAGGTCATCGTCGAGCTTTTCCCCGGCAGGCGCCCAGATCAGCGTCAGGCGCACGCCCAGCGCCTTGGCCAGCGCCTGGGCGAGTTCGACATCGACCCCCCGGGGCTGACCGGCGTCTTCAAAACTGTAGGGAGCAAAGTCCTTGTAGACCGCCACTTTCAGCTCCCCGGCGGCGATCATTTCATCGTAATTGCGAACCTGCGCCTGCACCGACTGGCAGCACAGCCACACAGCGCTGATCAACACCGCGAGCAGGCGCATGGGTCACTCCTCGACGTGGACGCTGTCCAGGTAGCTGCGCACCGCCCACAAGGCTTCCTGGCTCAGGTAGTCGGCCATCTTCGGCATGTACACGCGGCCGTCACGCACGGCGCCATTGCGTACCCGTTCGACGAACCATTCATCACCCGCTTCGCCGACATCGAGCATGCGCAGGTCCGGGGCGATACCCCCGGACTTGGCTTCCAGGCCATGACAGGCCGCGCAATTCTGGTTGTAGGCCGATGAACCGATTTCCACCGCCTTGTCGTGCTCGGGGGTGCTGCGGTAAGGGTTCACGGCGGCCCAGCCATCGCCGTCCACCTGAACGCCGGCGTCCTTGATCGGGGTCAGCCCTTGGGTCTCGACGGCTTGTGGCACCACATTGCCGTGGGCCCATACGGAACCTGCACTGATAAAGCCGGCCAGCAGTCCGGCTACGAGCAAGGCGTTGCGTTTTGTTGTCATTGTTATGCCCTCTGGATTGCACGCAAGACCTCTTGGCAGAGGCTATGGCAACCATCTTAGGAACCCCCGCGCACTGGCCCCATGCTGCTTTGGTGGCCGCCGTCTAATCCCTTGGTAGTAAGGCCTTCGATGGACTGCCAAATCAGGTGGCCCATGGGAAATTTTCCCGGCAACGGCGGGACATTTTCCGTATCCGGCCACCCGCCGGGCGCCCCACCCTGTGCAGGCCAAAACCTCCACTGGGAACTGCAACCATGACAATAAGATCGCTACCCGCCCTTTCCCCCTTGACCGTCGCCGTACAGGCTCTTTTGCTGGTCGGCGGCCTGTCCCTGAGCGCTGTTGGTCATGCCGAAACCGCACCGGCCACTGCTACCCGTAATGTGAGTTGGGAAGACATTGCCAACGACCACTTGACCACCAAGGACGTGCTGCAATACGGCATGGGCACCAACGCCCAGCGCTGGAGTACGCTGGCCCAGGTCAACGACAGGAATGTGTTCAAGCTGACCCCGGCCTGGTCCTATTCCTTCGGTGACGAGAAGCAGCGCGGCCAGGAATCGCAGGCCATCGTCAGCGACGGCGTGGTCTACGTCACCGGCTCGTATTCGCGGGTATTCGCCCTGGATGCCAAGACCGGCAAGCGCCTGTGGACCTACAACCATCGATTGCCGGACAACATTCGCCCGTGCTGCGACGTGGTCAACCGCGGCGCGGCGATCTATGGCGACAAGATCTACTTCGGCACCCTCGATGCGCGGCTGATCGCCCTGGACAAGAACACCGGCAAGGTGGTGTGGAACAAGAAGTTCGGCGACCACGCCGCGGGCTACACCATGACCGGCGCCCCAGTGCTGATCAAGGACAAGACCAGCGGCAAGGTGCTGCTGATCCATGGCAGTTCCGGCGATGAGTTCGGCGTGGTCGGCCAGCTCTACGCCCGCGATCCGGACACCGGCGAAGAAGTCTGGATGCGGCCTTTCGTCGAAGGCCACATGGGCCGCCTGAACGGCAAGGACAGTACCCCCACCGGCGATGTGAAGGCGCCGTCGTGGCCGAACGATCCGACCACCGAAACCGGCAAGGTCGAGGCCTGGAGCCACGGCGGTGGCGCGCCCTGGCAGAGCGCCAGCTTCGATCCCGACACCAACACCATCATCGTCGGCGCCGGCAACCCGGGCCCCTGGAACACCTGGGCGCGCACCTCGAAGGACGGCAACCCGCACGATTACGACAGCCTCTACACCTCGGGCCAGGTGGGCGTCGACCCGAGCACCGGCGAGGTCAAATGGTTCTACCAGCACACGCCGAACGATGCCTGGGACTTCTCCGGCAACAACGAGCTTGTGCTGTTCGACTACAAGGACAAAAACGGCAAGACGGTCAAGGCCACCGGCCACGCCGACCGCAACGGGTTCTTCTACGTGGTCGACCGCAACAACGGCAAATTGCAGAACGCCTTCCCCTTTGTCGACAACATCACGTGGGCCAGCCACATCGACCTCAAGACCGGCCGCCCGGTGGAGAACGAAGGCCAGCGTCCGGCCAAGCCGTTGCCGGGCGAAACCAAGGGCAAGCCGGTAGAAGTCTCGCCGCCGTTCCTGGGCGGCAAGAACTGGAACCCCATGGCCTACAGCCAGGACACCGGGCTGTTCTACATTCCGGGCAACCAGTGGAAAGAGGAATACTGGACCGAAGAGGTCAACTACAAGAAAGGCTCGGCCTACCTGGGCATGGGTTTTCGTATCAAGCGCATGTACGACGATCACGTCGGCACCCTGCGGGCGATGAACCCGACCACCGGCAAAGTGGTCTGGGAGCACAAGGAACACCTGCCACTGTGGGCCGGCGTACTGGCGACCAAGGGCAACCTGGTGTTCACCGGCACCGGCGACGGTTTCTTCAAGGCCTTCGATGCGAAAACCGGCAAGGAGTTGTGGAAGTTCCAGACCGGCAGCGGCATCGTCTCCCCGCCGATCACCTGGGAGCAGGACGGCGAGCAGTACATCGGCGTGACCGTCGGCTACGGCGGCGCGGTGCCGTTGTGGGGCGGCGACATGGCGGAACTGACCAAACCGGTGGCTCAGGGCGGGTCGTTCTGGGTGTTCAAGATTCCGAGCTGGGATAACCAGACCGCGCAAAGGTAAGCACTCAGCGGGCTAACCCACTCCCGACAGGAACACTACATACCCCTGTGGGAGCGGGCTTGCCCGCGAAGACTCGCTCAACTCCACCCGAGAATTGCGCCATGAAATACCTATCGCTCTTACTTCTACTCACCCTGCCGCTGGCCCACGCCGACGACGACACCCCCCTGATCATCAACGGCTGCACCATCGCCGAACACAGCCAGTGCCCCGGCGCCAATCTCAAGGGCGCCGACCTGAGCAACCAGGACCTGCGCAACATGAACCTCAGCGGTGCCGACCTTCGCCAAGCCGACCTGCGTCACGCCCGCCTCGACCTCGCCAATCTGGAAAAGGCCCGGCTACAGGGCGCGAACCTGACCCGCGCGAGCCTGCAACAGAGCAATGCGCGCCTGGCTGATTTCACCGGCGCCACGCTGGTGGCGATCCAGGGCTGGGGGATGTTCGCCCAGGGCGCGCAGTTCGCCAACGCCGACCTTAGCGGCGCCTACCTGCAATTCGCCCGTCTCTCCGGGGCCAGGCTGCACAACAGCAACCTGCGCGCCGCCGACCTGGAGATGACCTGGCTGAGCAAGGCCGACCTCAAGGACGCCAACCTCAGCGACGCCAACCTGCAGGAGGCCAAGTTGGGTGAAAGCAACCTGGAGCACGCCAACCTCAACGGCTCGCGCCAGCACTATGCGAACTTTCAGGATGCGAACATGGAGGGCTGTACGGGGTGCCCGACGACTTGGGACAAATGACCTGAATGCAACACACCCCCCTGTGGGAGCGGGCTTGCTCGCGACAGCGGAGTGTCATTGAGCATTTTCGTGACTGACACACCGTCTGCGCAAGCCCGCTCCCACAGGGGATGGGTGTTGAATGGACGAGCGAGTCATCCCGCCTTGCGCACCACCCCCATATCAATCCCCAGATGCACCAATTCGGCATGGGAGCTCACCTGCAACTTGCTCTTGAGCAACGTCAGGTGATTGGAAACCGTCTTGCTGCTGATGCTCAGTTGCTCGGCAATCTGTCGCGCGGGGGTGCCCTTGGCGAGCATCACGAAAATCTCCAGCTCGCGCTGGGTCATGCTCTGCAGGCGCGGGTCGCTGGCGTCCTGTTGCGCATGGCAAGCCAGTTGCGTGGCCAGGGGCTGTTCGATGTAGGCGTGCCCGGCGAGCACGCGCCGCACCGCTTCGATCAGCACTGGCGGCGCCGAGCTTTTGGTCAGGTAACCCGCGGCCCCGGCGTCCAGTGCCTGGCGCACCAGCGGCAGTTCATCGTGCATGCTGAAAAACAGCACCCGCAGTTGCGGCAAACGCTGGCGCAAGCGCCGGGTGGTTTCCAGGCCGCTGATGCCGGGCAGGCCGAAATCCATGATCACCAGCTGTGGCACGCTCTCCTGAACCCGCAGCAGCGCCTCCTCGCCCGTTGCCGCCTCACGCACCTGCAGCGCCGGTAACAGGGCGCGCAAAAGGCTCGCGTAGCCCTGGCGGACTACCGCATGGTCATCGACCAGCAAAATACTCATGAAACCTCCAGGGGCATGCTCAAGGTCAGCGCCCAACCGGCGCCAGGGTGGCTGATGATGCGCAACTCGCCGCCCAGGCTACGGGCGCGCTCGCGCATCGAATACAACCCGACGCCAGGACGCTGCGGTTGCGCGGCGCCGCGACCGTTATCGCGCACCAGCAGGCGCAGGTGTGCGCCATGATATTGCAGGCGAACATGAACCTGGCTGGCGTCGGCATGCCGGGCGATGTTGGTCAGGGCTTCCTGCAGCAAGCGGTACAGATGGGTCTTGTCGGGCGCCGACAACCTTGGCAACTGCGCACTGAGCCGCAGGCGACAAGAGATGCTCTGGCGGCCCTGCCATTGCTCCACCAGCAAGCGGATGGCTTCGCCCAGCGGCAGGTGCTGCAGGACCACCGGATAGAGGTTGTGCACCAGCGCCCGAAAGCCCTGTTGCAGGTGTTCGCAGTTGTGCTCCAGTTCCAGCATCGTGCGCTCGACGGTCTGCGGTTGATCGGCCACCAGGCGCAACAGACACGCCTGGGCACGGATCCCGGCCAGGTACTGACCGAGATCGTCGTGCAGGGTTTGGGCCAGTTGGGTACGCTCCTGTTCCTGCACGGCCAGCAAGGCCTGGGTCAGCCGGGCGTTGTCGCTGCCGGCCTGCTCCAGCGCCGCGGTCATGCGGTTGAAATGCCCCGCCAGTTGCCTCGCCTCGGGTACCCCTTCGGCGCGCAGGCGCACCTTGAGCTGCCCGGCGCACACCTGCTGCAACGCCCGCAGTAGCTCATCGAGCAGGCCCATGCCGCGGCGCACGGCCCAGCGAATGGCCAGCAGACTGACCACCAGGGCCATCGCACACAGGCTGAGCAACTGTTGCAGGGAGTCCCAGACTTCGTCGATTTCATCCCGCGGATCGACTGCAATCTGCACCCGTCGGCCATCCGCCAGTTCGAGGACGCTTGCGCCGTGACGGGCCTCAGTGAACAGCAGGCGTCCGAGCCAGGCGTCGAGTCCGGCCTGCACGGCTGGCCGAGGCTGTTCATCCGCCGCCAGCCACTGCACGCGGACGTGGCGCAGGCCTTGGGTCAGCCGTGGTTGCAGGTCGACCGGGTCACGGGCGGCGGTTTCGCTCAGGTACTCGACCACCGCTTCGGCCGATTGCAGTTCACGTTCCACATCCTCCAGCGCCTGATGCACCAGCAACGCCATGCACGCCAAGGTGATCAGTGCGAAAAAGCCACAGACCCACAGGTTGATCCGCCACAGGGCCGACATGCCTAGCGCCCCGGTGTCGCGGGCATGACCTGCACCGGTGCGGGGCGCGGGCCGTGGAGCCGGTCGACGCCGATCAGCGTGAGGATCAGCAGGAGCGGCAACAGCAGTGCCTTGACGATACGCATGCCCAGTCCCCTCCAGAGTGGTGGCCGTTAATGCCCATGCTAAAACCGCGCCGCCCGGCGCGGGCTACTACCTTGGTACTGGCTGGTTGGTACTTTCTGCATATTTCCACACCTGCCCGGGCTTCCTATGCTGGCGCTACCTGTAATGGAGAGCCCTATGCGCCAGCTTGCCCCTTACGCCTTGATCTACCTGCTGGCGATTGCCTGCGCCGCCGGGCTGGTCTCCCAGAGCCAGGCGGCGGACGCGCCCTTGCAGGTGCGCATCGGCTACCTGGGGTATCGCCCGGACCCTGGCCCGCTGCTGTCGAACGTCATTCCCGAACCCGCCGACGCCGGCCTGCGCGGCGCCGAACTGGCGATCACCGACAGCAACAGCACCGGGCGCTTTCTCAATCACACCTACAGCCTGGCCAGCGCCAGCGTCGACAGCCCCGAAGCCTTGCTCACAGCGGCAAAATCGCAGCATGAGCAAGGCCTGCGCCTGTTCGTGGTGAATGCACCGGCCAGCAGCCTGCGCCAACTCAGTGCAGCGCTGCCCGACAGCCTGTTGTTCAACGCCGGCAGCCCCGACGACAGCCTGCGCACTACCGATTGCCTGCCCAACGTGCTGCACAGCCTGCCGAGCCGGGCGATGCTGGCCGACGCGCTGGCGCAATTTCTGGTAGTGCGCAAATGGCAACGGGCGTTGCTGATCGTCGGCCCCACGGCGGACGATCAAGCCTACGCCGCCGCCCTGCGTCGCGCGGCCAAACGCTTCGGCCTGCAACTGATGGCGGAGAAAGCCTGGCGCTTCGATAACGATCAACGGCGCAGTGCCCAGGCCGACATGCCACTGTTCACCCAGACCGCCGAATACGACGTGGTGCTGGTGGCCGATGAGCGCGGCGATTTCGGCGAATACGTGCCGTACCAGACCTGGTACCCGCGCCCGGTGGCGGGGACTCAGGGCCTGACCCCGGTGGGTTGGCACAAGACCGTGGAAACCTACGGCGCCGCCCAGTTGCAGAAGCGCTTCGAAGCCCAGGCCGGACGCTGGATGAACGACCGCGATTTCGCCGCATGGATCGCCGTGCGCAGCATCGCCAGCGCCGTGAGCAAATCCCGGCAGACCGAACCGATGGCGATCCGCGACCTGGAAATCAGCGACCAGTTGCCGCTGGACGGTTTCAAGGGACGCAAGCTCAGCTACCGCCCGTGGAACGGCCAACTGCGCCAACCGATTCCCATCGTGCAGCCTCGGGCGCTGGTCAGCACCTCGCCCCAGGACGGCTTCCTGCACCCGTTCAACGAGATGGACAGCCTGGGTTACGACAAGCCCGAGGTCAGCTGCCGCTTTCCCTGAATACAACAACTACAACAAGGAAACTGCCATGCGCCGCACCCTGATTTCTTGCGCCCTGTTGCTCGCCGCAGGACACGCCGCAGCCAGCACCGCCTGGGTCTCCAATGAAAAGGACAACAGCCTGAGCCTGATCGACATGCAGACCCTGCAAGTCACCGACACCCTGCCCGTCGGCCAGCGCCCCCGTGGCCTGCTGCTGTCCCATGACAACAAGTTGCTGTACATCTGCGCCAGCGACTCGGACCGGGTCCAGGTGATGGACGTGGCCACGCGCAAGATCATCAAGGAACTGCCCTCGGGCAAGGACCCCGAGCAATTCGCCCTGCACCCCAACAATCGCTGGCTGTATGTCTCCAACGAAGACGATGCGCTGGTCACGGTGATCGACACCGAGACGTCCAAGGTCCTCGGTCAGATCAACGTCGGTGTCGAACCCGAAGGCATGGCCGTCAGCCCTGACGGCAAGTGGGCGGTGAACACCAGCGAAACCACCAACATGCTGCACTGGATCGACACCAGCACCCAGACCCTGGCCGACAGCACGCTGGTGGATCAGCGCCCGCGCTTCGTCGAGTTCTCGCCGGACGGTTCACAGCTCTGGGCTTCAGCGGAAATCGGTGGCACGGTGACCATCCTCGACGTTGCCAGCCGCAAGATCCTCAAGACCCTGAACTTCCAGATCAAGGGCGTGCATCCGGACAAGGTCCAACCCGTGGGTGTCAAGCTCAGTGCCGACGGCAAGTATGGCTTCGTCGCGCTCGGCCCCGCGAACCATGTAGCGGTGATCGATGCCAAAACCTTCGAGATTCTCGATTACCTGTTGGTGGGTCGCCGGGTCTGGCAGATGGCATTCACCCCGGATCAAAAGCAACTGCTGGCCACCAACGGCGTCAGCGGTGACGTCTCGGTGATCGATGTCGACAGCCTCAAGGTCAGCAAATCGGTAAAGGTCGGGCGGTATCCCTGGGGCGTGGTGGTGACCCCATGAACGCCCTGGAAGTCAGCGACCTGAACTTTGCCTACGGTCCTCGGGAGGCCCTGCGCCAGGTAAACTTCAGCCTGGCGCCTGGACGCTTCGCCGCGCTGCTGGGCCCCAACGGCGCCGGCAAGTCAACCCTGATCGCGCTGCTGACAAGGCTCTATGACCTGCAGCACGGGGACATCCGGGTCGGCGGCTGTTCATTGCGCAGCGCCCCGCGCCCGGCACTCAAACAACTGGGTGTGGTGTTCCAGCAAAGCACCCTGGACCTGGACCTCAGCGTCGAGCAGAACCTGCGTTATCACGCCGCGCTGCATGGCATGTCACGCCGCCAGACGCGCTTGCGAGTCGATGCGGAACTGACTCGCCAGGGCCTGGGCGAGCGCCGCGGCGAACGGGTGCGCGAACTCAATGGCGGCCATCGCCGGCGAGTGGAAATCGCCCGTGCCCTGCTGCATGAACCGCGTCTGCTGCTGCTCGATGAAGCCAGCGCCGGCCTCGACCCGGCCAGTCGCCTGGCGCTCAACCAGCACATTCGCAAGCTGTGCCACGAGCAGCGTATCAGCGTGCTCTGGACCACCCACCTGCTGGACGAAGTACAGGCCAGCGATGACCTGTTGATCCTCCATCAGGGCCGCCTGGTGGCCAGCGGTCAGGCCGATGCACTGAGCCTGGCGCACGGCGGCGACCTGGACTCGGCCTTCACTCGCCTGACCACTTCAGGAGCTTCCCGATGAACGCGTACTGGCAATGCTTGCGCGGTATCGTGCTTCGCGAATGGCTGCGTTTCGTGCTGCAACGCACGCGGTTTCTCAGCGCCCTGGTGCGGCCGCTGCTATGGCTGTTGGTGTTCGCCGCAGGTTTTCGCGCCGCACTGGGCATCGCCATCATCGAACCCTACGACACCTACATCCCGTACGAGGTCTACATCATCCCTGGGCTGGCCTGCATGATCCTGCTGTTCAACGGCATGCAGGGCTCACTGTCGATGGTCTACGACCGCGAGATGGGTAGCATGCGCGTATTGCTCACCAGTCCCCTGCCCCGCACCTTCCTGTTGTGCAGCAAGCTGTTGGCCACCTCACTGATTTCGCTGCTGCAGGTGTACGCCTTCCTGGCGATTGCCTGGTTCTACGGCGTGCAGCCGCCGGCCATGGGTTTGCTGCTGGCCCTGCCGGCGCTGTTGCTGGTGGCCTTGATGCTCAGCGCCCTGGGCCTGTTGCTGTCGAACGCGATCCGCCAGCTGGAGAACTTCGCCGGGGTGATGAACTTCGTGATCTTCCCGCTGTTTTTCCTGTCATCGGCGCTCTATCCGCTGTGGAAAATGCGCGAGGCCAGCGAATGGCTGTACTGGTTGTGCGCGCTGAACCCGTTCTCCCATGCGGTCGAACTGGTGCGGTTTGCCTTGTATGAGCGGTTCAATCCGCTGGCGCTGGCGGTGTGTTCAGGCCTGACGCTGCTGTTCGCACTGCTCGCCGTACTCACCTTCAACCCCCAACATGCCGCCCTGCGCAAATCCACCTGACCACAAAAATCCCCTGTGGGAGCGGGCTTGCTCCGGGCGGCGTTCCGACGAAGCCGGTGTGTCATTGAGCAGTCATGTGGAATGTGAAGGCCCCTTCGCGAACAAGCCCGCTCTCACAGTTGATCTTCATTGAGCATGGAAAACTAATACTTTAGTACTGGTTCCACCTGTCTATCGTCGCATTCCCAACGCCCCGCGACTGGCATGTAATGGGTGCATAACTATAAGGATCGAACCCCATGCCGCGTGCCCGACGTCACCTGTTGCGTCCCACACTCGCTGCGCTGTCGCTGAGCCTGTGGCTGGGCGGTGCACAGGCGCAAACCCCGCTGTTTTCCCCTGACGGCTATCGCATCGACCTGTACCGCAGCCCGACGCCGGAGCAACTTCCAGGCGCGACCATCGTCGACACCCCTGCCCTGCAATCGCTGCTTGCGCAAACACCGCGCCCGCTGCTGATCGATGTCTACCGTCACCAATGGCTGCAAGGCCGCTTCATCGAAGACCAGCCCCACGAAAACCTGCCCGGCAGTCATTGGCTGGCGAACACCGGCGACGGCGAGCTGACCACGCAATGGCAGGCTTACTTTGCCGACAACCTGAAAAGGCTGACCGCCGGTGACCTGGCGCAACCGCTGGTCTTTTACTGTCGGTCCGACTGCTGGTTGAGCTGGAATGCGGTCAAGCGTGCGGCCACGCTGGGCTATAAGACAGTGTATTGGTATCGCGATGGCCTGGACGCCTGGCAAGCCGCCAACCTGCCGGTCACGCAAGCTTTACCCGAACCCTTTCCCTGAGCTTTACGCGTGCGTGTTGTTGCCACACCATAATCAAAATAATGAGGTGAAAGGCTATGTACAAAATTCTGATTGCCGACGATCACCCGCTGTTTCGCGAAGCCATACACAACGTCATCAGCGATGGTTTCGCCGGTAGCGAGGTCATGGAAACCGCCGACCTGGACAGCGCCCTGGCGTTGACCCAGGAACACGATGACCTGGACCTGATCCTGCTCGACCTGAACATGCCCGGCATGCACGGGCTCAATGGCCTGATCAACCTGCGCAACGAAGCACCGACCATCCCCGTGGTCATCGTCTCCGCCGAGCAGGACAAACAGATCGTCCTCCAGGCCATCACCTACGGCGCCGTGGGTTTCATCACCAAGTCCTCGCCCCGCGCCCAGATGACCGAGGCCATCCAGCAGATTCTCAATGGCAATGTCTATCTGCCCCCGGACATTATCCGCACCACCAAAAGCAGCACCCACCGGCGCATGAACGATGCCCCGAGCTTCCCCCCGGAACTGCTCCAGGCCCTGACCCGCAAGCAGTTGCAGGTGCTGGAACGGATGACCAAGGGCGAATCGAACAAGCAGATCGCCTACACCCTGGAAATCGCCGAAACCACGGTCAAGGCGCACGTGTCGGCGATCCTGCGCAAGCTCAACGTGCACAACCGGGTGCAGGCGATCCTGAGTGCCGGGGATATTGATTTCGGGTCTTATCTGCGCCGTTGAATTCGTCGGCAACCGGAAAACCGTGTCGGCCCCTTCGCGAGCAAGCCCGCTCCCACAGGGGATTTGTGAACGACACGGATCCCTGCAGGAGCTGGCTTGCCAGCGAAGAGGCCCTCACAAACAGCAAAAACCTCAAGGCCTGGCGAGCAAATGACTCATCGCCGTCTTCAGCTTCATCGGCCGCACCGGCTTGTGCATCAGGGTATGCCCCAGTTCGCGGATCTGCTGCTTGAGTTCGTTGCTGTAGTTGGCGGTGATCATCATGGCCGGGATCGCACAGGCCCGCCGGGCATTGATCCGCGCGACCGCATCGACGCCGTTCTGGTCGTTGTCCAGGTGATAATCGGCAATCAACAGGTCGGCGCCGGCATGGTAGTTGTCCACTTGCCGCGCCAGGTCTTCTTCCGACAGCGCCGTCACCACCAGGCAGCCCCATCCCTCGAGCAACGTGCGCATCCCGGCGCAAATGGTCGCATCGTTGTCCAGCACCCAGACCCGCGCTCCGCGCAGCCGTTCGAGCATCGGTTCACTCATCAGCAGGTTCGGCAATGCCTTGGGTGCGGTGGCGCTGATCGGTACTTCTACAGAAAACATCGAGCCCCTGCCAGGCCACGAACGCACATGAATGCGGTGCCCAAGGATGCCGGCTATTTTCTCGACGATCGCCAGGCCCAGGCCCAATCCACGATCCTGATCCGGACGTTGCACGTCGCCGCGCTTGAACTCCTGGAAGATTTCTTCCAAACGATCTTGCGCAATGCCCATCCCGCTGTCCCAGACCTGGATCGACAGACTTTGCCGATGCCGCCGACAACCCAGCACCACACGACCGTTGTAGGTGTAGCGAATGGCGTTGCTCAACAGGTTGCGCAGGATGCGCGCCAGCAACTGGATGTCGCTGCGCACCAGCGCCGAGCACGGGATGAAATGCAGTTGCAGGCCTTCGCTGCGCGCCACCTCGGTGTATTCGGCGGCGAGGTTTTCCAGCAGTTCGCTCAAGGCGAACGGGGCGATATCGGCCTTGATCACCCCGGCATCGAGCTTGGAAATATCCACCAGCGTACCCAACAGACTCTCCACGTCCTCCAGGGAGTTGCTGACATTGCGCACCAGATGCTCGTTGGCGATCGGCTCGCGGCGCTCCAACAGGGCACTGGTGAACAACCGCGCGGCGTTCAGCGGTTGCAGCAGGTCGTGACTGACCGCGGCGAGGAACTTGGTTTTCGACAAGTTGGCCTGTTCCGCCTCCAGCTTGGCTTCGCGCAAGCGTGACTCGACCCGGCGACGCTCGTCGATTTCGCGCAGCAACTGATCATTGAGCTGGGTCAATTCGGCGGTGCGTTCGCGCACCCGCCGTTCGAGGTTCTGATAGGCCTGGTGCAGCGCCTCGGCGGTACGTCGGCGTTCGGTGATGTCACGGATCAACACGAAGATCCCCACCACCTCGCCGCTGGCCAGGCGATTGGGCACGTAGGAGCGCAACATGTAGCGCTCCTGGTTGTTGACGTTGGTCTCGGCGAATTCGAAGGTCACGCTCTCCCCGGCCAGCGCCCTGGCCACGTAGGGTTCCAGCCGCTGGTAATGCTGCTCGCTGTGCACTTCGCGCAGGCTCTGGCCGAGCATCACGCCGCGCGGCCAGCAGTACCATTGCTCATAGACCTTGTTGGTGAACTCGTAGACCAGGTCTGCATTGAGGTAGGCGATCAATGCAGGCACATGATCGGTGATCAGGCGAATCCAGCGCTCGCTTTCACTCAGGGCCTGGGCGTGCTGATAGCGTTCCGTGATGTCGGTGAAGGTGTTGACGAAACCGCCGGCAGGCAATGGATGGGTGCGGATTTCCAGGACCCGGCCATCGTACAGGCGCTGCTCGCATTCTTGCACGGGGCGCCCATTTGGGCCGCGACTGGCCGGGGTCAGCAGGGTCAATTCGCTGTCGGCGATGACTTCGGCAAAGGGCCGATGGGCAGCCACCGGTGCCAGGCCGCTGAGTTCCAGGAACCGCCGGTTCCACAGTTCCAGGATGCCCTCGGCGTTGACCATGGCCACCCCTTGGGACAGGTTGTCGACCGCCCGTTGCAGCAAGTGCGACTTCTGCGCCACCGCCTGCTCGCGCCGCATGGTTTCGCTGTGTTTGACGTCGGTGATGTCGGTGAACAGGATCACTCGTCCACCCTCCTGGGTTGGCCGTTCGCTGACCTGCAGCCAACGTCCGTCCTGCAAGCGATACAGCAGGTTCTCGTCGGCGTGCCCGCGCGGCTCCTCGGTAAACAGTCCGTTGCTGAGCATCAGGCGCTTGACCTCGGTCAGGCGCATACCCGCGTTGATCCGCACCCGGCTGTTCGTCCAGAACGCCTTGAAGCGGCTGTTGAACAGGACAATCCGTTGCTCGGCATCGAACAGCACGAAGGCGTCGGAAATACTCTCGATGGCATCGATCAGGTGCTGATGAGCCGTTTCCGCGCGCAGGCGGGCCTCGCTGAGCAAATGATTACCCGCCTTGAGTTCGGCCATGGCCTGGTTCAAGGCATCGGTGCGCTCACGCACCTGCTCGGCCAGCACCACCGAATGCTGGAATGCGGCATACGGATCGTTACCGCGAGTGATGCCGGACTCGATGCGTTCGATCAACGCCGCGTTGATGCGCTGCAGTTTCTGGTTATCGTGCTGCAGGATGGCGATTTGCGCCTGCAGTTCAGCGCTGTCCAAGGGAGCGGCCGCGGGCAATGGCAACGCCGGTGAAGGTCTGGTTGATGTGCATGCCATTGAACTGTTCTCCGTAGGTGTTGAACCCCATCACCCGTTGCTCGCGCAAAAAACTGCCGATCTGCTCCAGGTCGCCGTTGTCCTCCAGCTCCAGGCGCCTGAGGAAACAGTCGCAACCGATGGTCAGCAACAGATCGCCGAGCCGTTCCTGCAAGCCGTCGAACAGGCGTTGCAGATTCGGCAGCATCGGGCCAGGCGTCATGGCGGTGAGGACGATGCCGTTCTCTACGGCGCAGTAAAAACTCAGGCTCAGGTCAGGGTGAACCTGCTGGATGGCGCGCACGTAATACTGCTCGTTGATCCGCACCGCCAGGGGGTGTGCGGCGAAGATCCGGTGGTCGAGCTCGCCAACCGGCACGCCGATGTGCCGGGCGTACTCGGCGGCGGCCGGCTCGGCGTTGAGTTCGAAGACGCGCCGCGAGGCGCTGTCGGCACCGGTGACCACCAGTTTGTCCGCGCGCGGCAGAATGTGATGGGTGGTGAACACTTCGAAGTCCAGCCAGGTATTGACCAGCACCACCACCGCTGCGCCGCTGCGAAAACCGCCGTCGAAGTAGACATGGGTGTGGGTCAGGTAGTTGTCGTCACCGGCCGAGCCGCCGAAGTGCGGAATATCGCCCAGCGCCGCGCTCAAGGCGGCGAGGACCATTTCCTCGCGGCTGGACAGGCCATCGAGCAGGGTCAGGGCAAAGCTGTTGCCCTTGATCGGGGCCAGGGTGTTGCTGCGACAACCGTTGACCAGGCGCTCGACCATCTGCTGCGCGTCGATCAGGCTGAAGTGCTCCATCTCGTCGATCAGTTCCAGGGCAATGGAAAAGTACCGATGATCGAAGCCCACCGCCGTCACGCAGTTGCGCCCATAACCTTGCGGCGTGATTTCCCCGGCGCTGGTGCAACCCGCCAGGCGTATGCCGCCGAATCCCTGTTGCAAGGCGCCACCGAGGGCCTGCAAGTCGTATTCGGCAGAGCAGAAGAACAACACGAAACCCAGATGCGGGTGCAGCAACTGCCGCGCCAGCTCCTGCGCCACCTGCTGGGGATCGGTGGCCTGGGACATCGCGCTGACGATCCCTTCGTTCTGGACCTGCTGCATGGTCGCCCCCCGCAGGTGCGTGTGTATGAGGCACGAGTGTACGAAGCGCGAGAGGTGCCACGAATGCTACTTGGGTAGCAGGTAGGCGCTTCAATGGGATGAGAGATGTGCCGCAGATCCAGCAGATAGCTGAATACCTGTGGGAGCGAGCCTGCTCGCGAAGGCGGCGGGTCAGCCAACAAAGATGCTGGATTTGCCGGGCCCCTTCGCGAGCAGGCTCGCTCCCACAGTGGATAGTCACGAAGCCATTACCAGGTCAACACCGCCCCCAGCGCAACGGTATCGGTGTCTTCGTTCTGCGCACTGCCGTCATGGCCGTTGATTTCGAACTGGTTGTACTCGGCCACCAGCTTGAGGTTGTCGTTCACATCGTGGAACAGCGCGATGCCGCGGGTCTCGTAGTCGGCGCCACTGCCGACCACGCCGTTGCCATCGTCATTGGTCTTGCCGTAGGACAGGGCCAGGCGGTTCTTGCCCAGCTTGTAGGAGCCCTGCAACAGGTAGCCGTCGCTGTCGACGTTGCGCAGGGTCGGCTCGCCGGCGTTGTTGGTGAAAAAGGGATTGATGCCCTTGGCCTGAAAGCCCGAGCCGGTCAGGGACAAGCCGCCCATCTTGGCCTGGACGCCATAACCGACGCCTTTTGACGTGACGGTGTCGACGGTGGAATCGGTATTGTCCGAGGTCTGGTAGCTGCCGTTGACCCAGCTGTAGATCTGCGCTCCGGCGAGATCGAACTGGTAGGTGATCTCGCTCTCGGTGCGCGGATTTTCCTGATAGGCCTTGCCTGTGGGGCTGCTGTCATTAGTGTCCACCGGGTCCATGATCCCCACCGCCACGCGCAAACCGTCCATCACCGGCGTGCGGTAGGTGATCTGCGAGGTCGGGAATGGATAGGGGTAACCGGTGCCGATGTTGCCGAACGACACCCCGCCACCATCCACCAGCCCCAGGGTATCGCTGACCTGACCATAACCGGCGAGCATCTCATCGAGCAGGATGTTGGAGCGGGCAAACAGGCCGAAGTCCTTGCCGATCAGCACTTCGCCCCACTGCGCATTGGCCACGGTGCCGTAGAACTGCCGCACATCGATGGCGGTGTCGGTGCCATTGGTTTCACTGTCGTTGATGGTGACCCAGAACGAGGCGCGGGCACCGAGCTTGAGGTCATCGACCTGCTTGCCCATGTTGAAGCCCAGGTAGTTGGGCAGGAACCCCATCTTCACCCGCGATTGACGGCGGTCATACTGGTCGCCGGCACGGTCGACATCGCTGTTGACGTAGAAGGCATTGATGTAGCCGTCGGTGGAGAACGTGGTCTGGTCTTTGTCGTACAGCATGATCTCGGCCTCGGCCATCGAACTTAGGCCGAAGGTAGACAGGCTGGCAATCAAGGCAGGCAAAAAACGCTGCGTGAAGTTCTTATTGTTGTGCATGGCGCGCTCCGCGACTGGGACGAGTTGTCGGAGGCGATTATCGAAAGCTCAAGGGCGGCGCCATACGCTGCCTTGGGGGTGGAATCGAGGTGCTTTGGCATGGCCGCAAGAGCGCGACAACTGTGGCGTAAGACCGTCTGTCGGCAAGGCTCACCACTTAGGGTGTAGGCCTGTAGGCCCATGAACAATGCCCGAGTCTTGCGACCCGGGCATTTGGTTCCTCGACTGTGCTATTGGCGTTAGAAACTCGCCTTGACCGACAGCATGAAGTTGCGTGGATCACCGTAGTAGTTACCGAAGGATTCGGTACCGATGGTGGTGTAGTAGCGCTTGTCGAACAGGTTGTTGCCGTTGAGCGCAACCGACCAGGTGTCGTCGATGCGGTAGCCGATGCGGCCGTTCCAGATCGCATAACCCGACTGGTTGATTTTCTCGCCGCTGAGGGGCGAAACCCGGAAGTTATCGCTTTGCGCGTTGACGCCGGCACCAACAGTGAATCGCTCGAGTGACCCGCCCAGGGCGTAATCGCCCCACACGCGCAACAGATGCCGCGGCACATAACTGTTGAACGCCGCGCCATTGAGGCTGCTGTCGATGTCATCGAGGGTCTTGGTCTGGGTGTAGGTATATCCCGCCAGCAGTTGCAGGCGTTCGATGACTTCACCGCTGATCTCGGCCTCGAAACCCTGGGCGCGAACTTTGCCGGCGTTGACGTAGCAGTAACCGTCGGAGGACGGACAGGACGAGTTGAAGTCCGTCTGCGCCTGGTCTTTCTGGATCGTACGGAACAGGTTGAACGAGCTGTTCAGTCGACCGTCGAACCAGGCGCCCTTGATCCCCAGCTCATAGCTCTGGCCCACCAGGGGCTTGAGCGCCGAACCGTCTTCGGAGCGGTAATTGCCTTGCGGGGTGAAGATTTCCGCGTAGCTGGTATAAACCGTCAGGTTCTCGTTGAGGTCCAGCAGCAGGCCGGCAAACGGCGTCACCTGCCCGGTCTCCGTGGTGCTGGAATGTTCCGAGGTGCCGGTGTTGATGAAGTCGGAGTCGGTATCGGAGTCGTACCAGCTCACCCGACTGCCGACGACGAATGTCAGCGGCTCCGCCAATTTCAAGCGCAGCGTCGAGTAAATACCCTTCTGCTTGGTCACCGAATTGACCGGCCCGCCGCGGGATGAGTTATCGATGAAGTAGCTGTCATCCGGCTCGGGGATATGCTTGTCGGGATTGAACACATTCTGCCGCTGCGGCAGGAATGCCACCGAGTAGAAGTCGTCTTTTTTCGAACGGCTGGCGTTGAAGCCCACCACCAGTTCATGGCGCTGACCGAACGCGTCGAACATGCCATCGACGTAGGCGTCCAGGCCGTAGTCGACCTGGTCATAGTCATACATGCTGCCCAGCATGCCGGTGGTATTGGTGCCGGGTGTCACGGCACCGGAAGCGAAGGCGTACTTGATGTCCTGGGTGTTTTTTGTATAAACGCTGGCGACCTTCAACGCCCAGTCGTCGTTGAGTTGATGGGTCAGGTCGCTGAACACGGTGGTGCGCTGGCTGCGCCAGGTGTTCCACGAGGGATCGAGACAGGTCGAGCGGCTGAGCTTCAAGTCGTTGCCGTCCCGATAACGCGGCAGGCCGCCCCAGCAAGGGTTGGCATCCACGTCTTCATAGGCGACGCCCAGGCCGAGGGTCGTGTCGGGGCTCAGGTCAAGGTCGAGCGCGCCGTAATACACCTGGTCCTTGCGACTGGCGTCGTCGACGAAGTAATGCCGGCTCTGTTCGGCGACCACGGCGCGGCCACGCAAGGTGCCGGATTCGTTCAGCGGGCCACCGGTGTCGACCTGTCCGCGATAATTATCCCAGCTGCCCCCGGACAGGGTGATGTCCGTGTGCGCCGAGGTCTGGCCGCGCTTGCGCACGAAGTTCACCCCGCCTGCGGTACCGCCTGCGCCTTTCATCATGCCCGCGGCGCCGCGCAGGATTTCCACCCGGTCGTAATACGCCATGTCCTGGCTGAAACTGTCGGCCTGGACATAAAGGTTGCCCATGTCCAGGGGCACACCGTCGTACTGGTACTGGCCCGACATGCGAAAGCCACGGGAATAGAAATACTTGCCGCCCATGGTCGAGTCGTAGACGGTGATGCCCGGGGTCTTTTCCATGACCTGGTCGATGGTGTTGAGGTTCTGGTCATCGAGCATCTTGCGCGTCATCACCGTGACCGATTGCGGCGTTTCCCGGAGCGAGTGCTCGCCCTTGCCAATGGTGATCGCACCTGTGGTGTACGAGCCGCTGTATTCGGTGGTCGCGCCCAGCACCTGGCCATTGATGTTGGTCGCACCCAGTTCCAGCGCCGAACCGACAATCGGCACCGGCCGCAGCACATAAGTGCCGTTGGCCTGGGGTTCGGCCTGGAGGCCGCTGCCGCCGAGGATCCGCGCAAAGCCTTCGCTGACAGCAAACGCTCCCCGCAGACCGGGAGACTTCAACCCATCCGTTTGTCGCGCATCGAACGACAGTGCCGCACCCGCCGCACTGGCGAAATGACTGAGGACTTCGGTCAGACTGCCGCCAGCAATATCAAAGGACTTGACCGAGTTGTGCTGTTGCACTGGCGGCTGCGCCGCCAAGGTCACGCTTGACCAGACGCCCACCGTCGTTGCCGCCAATAACCCGACCTTTACTGCGGTCGTCAAACGACCCGGCTTGTACACCCCAAACATGCTTGCCCTCCCCCAAAAACAATCGCTAAACACTCATTGAGGGATGAGCCGAACGTTGCGTATCAAAAGTGCAAAGGCAGACAAACTTTTTTCAACTCACGGTGAAAGCGCACCGGCAGGCGCCGACACATCGACCCAATAACGGCTGTAGCGGATGATCCGCAGCGAGAAGCCACTCTCCAGCGCCGCCAGCGCCAGGTCGGTGTCATCGATCGGGAATGCGCCGGATACCTTGAGCTGGGCAATGCGCGGATCGCAGCGCAGCACGCCGCTGCGATAGCGCGAAAGGTCAGCCAGCAACTCGCTCAAGGGACGATTGATGGCAATGATGCTGCCCTGTTGCCAGGCGCCCACCGACGCATCGTTGCGCTGTACTGCCCCCAATGAGCGGCCATCGAAGTCCAGGGACTGACCGGCCTCCAGACGCACCATCGAGCCCGCGGAACGGACCTCCACGGCCTTCTCGAGCACCGCCACCCCACCGCTCTGTTCATGGGCGCGGACGATGAAACGCGTGCCGAGGGCCAGCACCTCGGCATGACGGGTGAGCACCTTGAACGGCCGCTGCAGGGGATCGGCTGCAGTCGTCACCCGGATCTCACCGCGCAACAGTTCGAGCACTCGTTGACGCCCGTCGAAACGCAGGTTGACCGACGTGTCGGTGTTGAGCAGCAACGCGCTGCCATCGGCCAGGCGAAACTCGCGGCGTTCGCCCACGGCGGTGCGAAAATCGGCCAGCAGGTTCTGTGAGGTTTCACTGCGCCAGCCCAGCCAGCCCAGAGAACCGGCTGAAGCGAGCACCAGCACACTGCGCAACACCTGCCGCCGGGAGCGATCGGCGCCGCGCAACGCAGGCGACGCCAGGGAGCCCGGCACGCTCGCCATCTGCTCGCTGACGTCGACCATGCGTTGCCAGGCCTGGCGATGGGCCGGATCGCCGGCCAGCCAGGCGTTCCAGGCGGCCAGGTCGGAATCGCTGGCAATCCCCGAGCGAAGCCGGGCATACCAGCGGGCGGCGTCGCCAATCGCCTGCAACTCAGGGGGCGACAGGCTCATGCCAGTTGCAACTGGATCTGCATCAGGCAGCAATGCTCCATGGCCTTGGCCATGTAGTTGTTGACCGTGCGGGTGCTGATATTCAAGCGCTCGGCAATCTGCGGGTAGGTCAGGCCGTCGAACTGGGACAGGATGAACGCCTGCTTGACCTTGGTCCCCAATCCTTGCAGCAGGCGGTCGATTTCCACCAGCGCTTGCAGCAGGATCGCCTGTTCCTCCAGCGAGGGCTGCTGCCATTCAGGCATGGCGGCCAGGGCTTCGAGGTAGGACTGTTCCAGCGAGCGTCGGCGAAACAGATCGATCAGCAAGCCCTTGGCGATCATCGACAGGTAAGGTCGCGGTTCGCGAATCTCCAGCGCGTTTCGCGCCTTGATCACCCGCACAAAGGTGTCCTGCGCCAGGTCCGCGGCATCGAACGCATTGCCCAGGCGCTGGCGCAGCCAGCCATTGAGCCAACCGTGGTGCTCGCAATACAGATCATTGACGGCGCTGCGCAGGGATAAGTCGTTGGCGGACATGACGATGGAATAATTCGCGAGTGATAATGACTCGCATTGTCAGTCGTGCGCAGGGTAATTTGCAATAGCCACAACGGCCAACCTGCCCCACCCCACCGGAAGGTAGGGCCAGGCAGGGGCTACGCTGATATCATTCAAGTACTTACAAGCCGGGTGGAAAACATGAACCGTCAAAAAAAGCTGCAGCAGCTGTTCAAGGAAAAGGCCAAGAAGGCCAGCGCCAAACTGGCACCGAAAAAGCCGAAATACATCAGCAAGGCTGACCGGTTGAAACTGGCGGCTGAAGCCGGTGACGCCTCGATCACCCCCCCTAGCGAAAATTGATCCAATTCGGCGCACCCGTACTCATCGCCACACAACTCGCGTAATGCTTGCAGGCCTTGACGCTGGCGGGCTCCGGCGGCACCGACAGCAGCACGGTCAACACCAGGAAAAACAGGATCAAAAACGGTACGTAATAGGCGAGATGACTTTTTATTTTCATTGTCAGTACTCTCATGACCTTTGGATTGAAACTGCGCTGGCAATAGGGCGCCTTCGAGTGACCGAAGGCGCCCTGTCACGCTGTCAGCGCTCGTCCACCGTGATGAACTCGCGACGCTCTGCCATGAACGCCGGCACGTCGTCCTCATCGGTGAAGAACTGCTCGTACCACTCGCGCAACTGATAGACCGGACCGTCGGTTTCCGCCAGCACCGGCTTGTCGATGCGGATCTTGTGTTTCCAGATCACCACGTCCTGGTAGAACGAGTCGCGGTTGCCCTGGACGTAGGCCCTGGCCACTTCCTGGTTCTGTTCATCGGTCCAGCCCGGCACCCGCTTGACCATGCAACCAAAACGCAGGTCGAAGCTGTTCGGTGTCACCGGCACGTGACTGTTGAGCAGGATGGCGTGGATGCGCACGTCGCCGAACATCGAGCTGATGTGGGTGAAGTGGGTCGCCGGCCCGTAGTAGGCCGACGGCGCGATCAGGTCGCCGCCCAGGCGCTCGGAGTCGCCATGGAAAATCTGGTGGCCGATGTGTCCTTCGAAAACGTTGGCGAAGTACTTGGTCGGGGTGCCGTGCACCGGTCCGAAGTGCTGGGCGTCCACCAGGTTATCGACCAGCTCCCGTGGGTTGGTCTCGATGTGCATGGTGTCGATGTTCCAGTCATGCACCCAGTCCGGATCGTCCATCTCGGGCAGGTGCGGAATGACCACGCCCTCCTTCGGCGCACGACCTTCGGGGTTGTTCCAGACGAACAGCAGGTTGTTCTCCTCGCAGGTCAACCAGCTGCGGGTCTTGGCCTTGGGCGGGATGCGCTTGCAGTAAGGGATCTCCACGCATTTGCCGCCGGTGTCGTACTTCCAGTGGTGGAACGGGCACACCAGCCGGTCGTTCTCGATGGTGCCCTGGGACAGGTCCGCGCCCATGTGCGGGCAATAGGCATCGAGGATGCTGATGTTGCCCTGGCTGTCGGCAAAGGCCACCAGGCGGGTGCCGAAGATTTCCAGGGTATGGGGCTTGCCATCACGGTAGTCGCTGGCATTGCCCAGGCAGTGCCAGCCGCGGGCGTAACGGTGGCTGCGCTGGGCGTTCTCGATGTTGATTTCAGCGAGTTTGGTCATTGTTATTGTTCCTCGGTTGCAGACTTGGGCAGGCAATGCCCCCAAGAAATACAGGGTGATCCCATGGCCGACATCATTGGGTAGCCGCGTCGGCAGGTCATCCTTCAGTTGGACTAGATCAAACGCGATCCACTCTCAATGGCACCCCTGTCACCAGGGGCGCCGCGCTTGACGGTTACTGGCCGAAACGCCGGGCAGCTTCCGGGCCGAAGTCCCGTGGGCTGAAGCCGGGTTTGTTCAACAGGTAGCCGTTGCGCTGCTCGTTGATCAGGTTGAACGCCAGGTAGCTGCCGGCATTGAGGTCGTAGTACAGGCCGACGCCCGCTTGCGGCCGCTGGGTTTCGTAGGCGTAGAAGTAATTGAGCATCGAGGTGCGCCACAGCTCGCCACGGTTGTCATAGTTGTCGGCGAGCATCGGGAACCAGGTGTCCTCGTCGATATACAACTTGCGCTTGCCATACAGGTGGCGATAACCCGGCTTGAGGGTGCCTTCGAGCTCCCACACCCGATGGCGCTCATAACGCATGGCATCGGGATTGATGTGGCCCGGCGTCAGCAGATCGGCGTACTTGAGGTTGGCCGCGTGCAGGCGGTAGGTGTTGTAGGGGATGAACATCTCGCGCTTGCCGACGATCTTCCAGTCGTAACGCTGCCCGGAACCGTTGAACAAGCGCACCTCGTCGACGGTGATCGAGCCACCGCTGCCAGGGAACGACATGTCGAAACCATAGCCTGGCGACTGGCGCACACGCCGGGTGCCCGGATCGTAACGCCAGGCCTGGCGCGGTTCGGTCTTGTCATTCCAGAACTCGGTGCCGGTATTGATCTCGCCCTTGTCGCGTTGCGGCAACAGGGTTTCGTTGAGGTAGAACGACGAGTTGCCGGTGGTCTCGCCAATCTTGCCGGGTTCCAGCGCCGGCGCCAGGTTGCGCGAATGCACGCGGCCCCAGTTGATGTTGCCATCCTTGAGCACGTAGGCGTTGTCGGAGGTGTATTCCTCGGTCCAGGCACGCAGGGTAAAAGCCGAGGCGTTCTTCAACAGTTCCAGGCCGCTGCGCGGTACCGGAAAGGCTGTGCCACCGGTTTTGCCCACCACCCCTTCACCCTCATCCACCAGGCGAGCAATGCTGGCGTTCTCGCGGGTGGCTTTGCAAACCGCGTCGTCGAAGCGGAAATCCCGGTGCGAGGGGTAGATCGGCATCTTGTAGGTGCCCGGGAACAGCTTGAACAGGGCTTTCTGGCCGTCGGACAGGTAGTCGTTGTACTGCGCGATGTTCTGCGCGGTAATCACGAACAGCGGTTTTTCGTCCGCGTACGGGTCGACCGGGTGGTTACCCGTGCCCTTGAAGTCGACGTGGGGTGGCGCGCCCAGCCATTTGCCGCTGAACGCTGGAATGCTGCCGTCGGCGTTGCCGGCTTTTTCCGCGCCCATGCACGTCAAGTCTGTGCCCAGGCGGGAGGCATCTTCGGGTGCGGCATTCACCGTGCCGATGGCACAGCAGCCCAATAACAACGCCAACGCCCAGCCAGGGGACTGATTACTGCCGGTCATTTTTATTCTCCTTAGGTTCGACAACGGTGGCCCAGTATCGACAGCCCGGGAACCCGGCAGCATCGTCCGCACGGACTAACGCATTTTGCCGCGCACCCGCTTCATAGCCGCGCCGTCGCTGGCTGCGGCGCGCCCAGGGCGACCACACTGTTGAGCATGATCCGCACCAGCTCCGTCTGGCGTCGCACACCGGTCTTGGAAAAAATCGAGCGCAGGTGCGCCCGCGCGGTATTGCGGCGGATATTCAGGAATTCCGAGGCTTCCTCCAGCGACAGGCCGTTGGCCAGTTCCAGGGCCAGCGTGGTTTCCGCCGGCGTCAGGTTGTACAGTTGCGACGTCAGCACCGTGCTCACCAGCGACTTGCTCACGGCATCGCGCACATACACCACCACCGTGGGCTTGCCGTTGCCTTCGAGCAGGTCCCCGGACGGAATCAACTCCACCACCACGCCCAGGCTGACCTGCCCCGAAGGGCGGGAAATCGAGGTCGCCTCGGCCACCTGCACACCCCGGCTGGCGCCTTGTCTGGCGCGCTGGAAGGCATTGCGCACCAGGCGCGCCAGCTCGCGATTGTCGCTGGGATAAGTCGCTTCCAGCCGCCCGCCGACCACCTTGAGGCCGTCCTGGCTGTCGAGGATCTCCCGGGCCACGGGATTGAGTTGCACCACGGTGCCGTGCTCATCGAGCACGATGGTCGCCACCGCCAGGCGGCTGATCGTCTGTGAATACAGGCTGCCCAGCGACTCGCTGCGGTCGAGCAGCGAATACATGTGCAAGGCCCGGCGCAGATGGGGCAACAACATGGCGCACATGGCCCGCTCGGCGTCACTGAACCGTGGCTGGGCCCGGGGTCGATTGATCCGGAAACGCACGGTGCCGCCATCCGGCATGCGGATATCGGCACCGAGCATGTGGTAGCAGTCGTAGGGCTGGCAGTACAGTAGGTAAAACGCCGAGCTGGACCATTCGCTGTCGCTGATCAGCTCATCGACGGTGAACACCGTGTCAGTGGGCAGACCATCGAACAGGGTGGATTTGGCGTAGTAGGCGTAATGGTTGATACCGCCCTGCCCCAGTTCGACATCGCCGGCGACCACCATCGGTGACAACAGCGGCTCGTCCTGGACCCGCAGGATCAAGGTGACGAAATTGGCCTTGAACAACGTCCGCACCTCGCGCAACGCGTCGCTCAAGCTGCGGGTATCCATTGCCGAATCGTAGATGTTGCCGATAATCCGTTCGTACTCGTCCAGCTCCAGGCCCATGTGCGCCAGGACCTGTGCATTGGGCATACCACTTTGCATAACCATTCCCCAGCAGAGAGACCCGACCTGCGGGCCCCATGGATTAATCGACAGGTCGGCACTGCCCCGCTCGCCTCATGGCAGCTCGAACAGGCCGGCGGCGCCCATGCCGCCGCCGATGCACATGGCGATCACCACATACCGAACACCGCGCCGCCGCCCTTCGAGCAAGGCGTGGCCGACCATCCGCGCGCCGGACATGCCGAACGGGTGACCGATGGCAATCGCCCCGCCGTTGACGTTCAGGCGATCGGCCGGGATCTGCAGCGCATCGCGGCAATGCAGCACCTGGCTGGCGAAGGCCTCGTTGATCTCCCACAGGCCGATATCCTTCACGCCCAGGCCAAAACGCTTGAGCAGCTTGGGAATCGCGATCACCGGGCCGATGCCCATTTCCTCAGGCGCGCAGCCGCCCACGGCAATGCCGCGGTAGATACCCAGTGGCGTCAGCCCGCGGCGCTTGGCCTCGGCTCGACTCATCAGCAAGCTGGCCGCGGCACCGTCGGAGAATTGCGAGGCGTTGCCGGCGGTGACGAACTCGCCCTGCTCGACCCAGGCGCCGTCCTTCCACACCGTTTTCAAGCCCGCCAAGTCTTCCAGGCGCGTATTGGGCCGGTTGCACTCGTCTTTCAGCACCTGCACGCGTTCGTGGCCATTGGGTTGACCATCGGCGGCGAACAGCAGTTTATCCACGCTCAGGCCGACGATTTCATCGTCGAACAGGCCGTCTCGCTGCGCGGCGGCGGTGCGCAACTGGCTGTGCAGCGAATACTCGTCCTGGGCGGCGCGACTGATGCCATAGCGACGCGAGACGATCTCGGCGGTCTCGATCATCGGGATATAGGCGCTGGGCATCACCTGCAGCACGGCTTCGGAACGGGCGCGATAGGCATTCTTGTGCTTGGTCTGGGTCAGCGACAGGGACTCCACGCCACCACCGATGGCAATGTTCATCTCGCCGGTCATGATGCCCTTGGCGGCCATGCCAATGCTCATCAGGCCCGAGGCGCACATGCGATCCACCGCCATGCCCGGCACGCTGTCCGGCAAACCGCCGGTGTAGGCGCAGAGCCGGCCGATGTTGAAGCCCTGGGTGCCCTGCTGCACCGACGCGCCCATGATCACATCCTCGACCTCGGCAGGCTCGATGCCGGCGCGCTCGACCACCGCGCGCACCACATGGCCGCCCAGCACCGGGGCCTCGGTATCGTTGAACGATCCGCGAAACGACTTGGCCAACGCGGTACGGGCGGTGGCGACGATGACGACTTCATTCTGGTCCATGGCTAACTCACTCGGAAATGGGGTTGAAGGTGTAGCGGCTGATGGTGTCGATCACGCAGCCGGGGCGTGCCTGGCCTTCGACTTCCATGGTCATGCGCACCACCAGTTGCACGGCGTCGCCCAGTTGTTCGGCGCGCAGGATCTGGCCGCTGCCGCGCACCCGCGAATCGACCTTGACCGGCGCCGGGAAGCGCACCCGGTCGCTGCCGTAGTTCACGCCCATCGCCATGTTTTCAAGGATCAGCAACTGCGGCATGAACAGGTTGGCCAGTGACTGGGTCAGGTAGCCGTGGGCAATGCAGGCGCCAAACGGGCCGCTGGCGGCGCGCACCGGGTCGACGTGAATCCACTGGTGATCGCTGGTGGCTTCGGCGAACAGATCGATGCGTTGCTGGCTGATGGTCAGCCATTCGGTGTGGCCCAGATCCAGGCCCTCGGCCGCCAGCAACGCCTGGGCACTGTTGAATACGTGGCTCATGTGCACATCCTCAAGCCTGTTGTGAACTGACGGACAGCACTTCGCCGACCATGTAGGAGGCATAATCGCTGGCCAGGAACATCATCACGTTGGCCACCTCCCAGACTTCGGCGGCACGCCCGAACGCCTCGCGCCCGGCCAGGCTGGCGAGCAACTCTTCGCTGGAGGCTTTCTTGAGGAAATCGTGCAGCGCAATCGACGGCGACACCGCGTTGATGCGCACGCCGAACTCGGCGGCTTCCAGGGCGCTGCAGCGGGTCAGCGCCATCACCCCGGCCTTGGCGGCGGCGTAATGGGCCTGTTCCTTCTGCGCCCGCCAGCCGAGCACCGAGGCGTTGTTGACGATGGCCCCGGCACCACGGCGCTGCATGTGCGGCAACATCGCCCGGGTCATGCGGAAGGTGCCGGTCAGGGTCACATCCAGCACCCGCAACCATTCTTCGTCGCTCATCTCCACCACGCGTTTCTGGCCACCCAGGCCTGCGTTGTTGATCAGCACATCGACCCCGCCCAACGCTTGCTCGGCTGCTGCCACCAGCGCCTGGACTTCGTTTTCGTCCGTGACATTGCACAGCTGGCCATAAATCGCCTGCAAACCCGTCTCGGCCTTGAGACGCTCCACCGCCTCCTCCAGGCGCCGCGCATGCACATCGGAAATCATCAATGCCCGACAACCTTCCTCGGCACTGCGCCGGGCCGCCGAATAACCGATACCGGCACCGGCCGCCGCGGTAATCAACACCGACTTGCCGGCCAGCAATTGATGCCCGGGAACATAAGGGGGGGCTTGTTTCACAGCGTCTACCTCCGAAGAAATCAATACGCTGCAGTTGTACGGAGGGAGCGATGCGGGCGCATCGTCAAAATGGGGTATGAAGGTGGAGAAACAGCAAGACGGCGGCGGGCACGACGCGCCTCTGCAGGAGCCGGCTTGCTGGCGATGCGATGGTGGCCGTTATGCCGCCATCGCTGGCACGCCAGCTCCTACAGGGGATCGGGTACGGCCGCGAGTGAATGGTCGAGGCTTCAGCTTCCCCAGACTTTCTGTGCCTTGGGTGCTTCGGCGAGGATGGCGTCCACCGCCGCGCCGATCTCTTCGACTTTCCACAACGCGCCCTTGTCGCAGGTCACGCCTGTGCGCCAACCGTCGCCCAGGGAGATGCGTCCGCCCTGGCTCTCGAAGACCTGGCCGCTGACGTGGGCCGAGGCCGGGCTGCCCAGCCAAACCACCAGCGGCGCGACGTTTTCCGCGGCCCAGGCATCAAAGCTGCCGTCCTCGGGTTTTTTCACCACGTCGGGCATGGCGCTCTCGGTCATCGAGGTGCGTGCGGCCGGCGCCAGTGCATTGGCGGTGACGCCATAGCGGGCCAGTTCCGCCGCTTGCACCAGGGTCAGCGAGGCGATGCCGCCCTTGGCCGCCGAATAATTGGACTGGCCCACCGAGCCTTGCAGCCCGGCGCCGGAGCTGGTGTTGATGATCCGTGCGTCCACCGGCGTGCCGGCCTTGGCCAGGTCGCGCCAGCGGCGGCCGAGGATGTTGGCCAGGCAGTAATGGCCCTTGAGGTGAACGCGCATGACCATGTCCCAGTCTTCTTCACTGAGGCTGATGAACATGCGGTCGCGCAACACGCCGGCGTTGTTGATCAACACATGCACTTCACCGAACGCCGCCAATGCCGCATCGACGATGCGCTGCGCGGTGGCCAGGGTGGTGATGTCGTCGCTGTTGGCGATGGCCTGGCCACCGTTGGCGCGAATCTCCCCCGCCACATCCTCTGCGGCGTCGGCGCGAATATCGTTGACCACCACGTTGGCCCCTTGCGCGGCGAACGCCAGGGCGTAGGCGCGACCGAGTCCGCCGCCGGCCCCGGTGATGATCACGGTGCGGTCTGCACAGATAGCCATGTTTGACTCCTTGAAATGGTGGGTGGCCGCGCGCCCGAAGCGGCGGCCCCGCATGGAAAACTACAAGCGTTCGATGATGGTCACGTTGGCCTGGCCGCCGCCTTCGCACATGGTTTGCAGGCCATAGCGACCGCCGCTGCATTCCAGTTCGTTGAGCAGCGTGGTCATCAACCGGGCGCCGGTAGCGCCCAATGGGTGGCCCAGGGCAATTGCGCCGCCGTTGACGTTGGTTTGCGCCGGGTCGTAATCCAGCTCCTTGGCCCAGGCCATGACCACCGAGGCGAAGGCTTCGTTGATCTCGACACGGTCGATGTCGGCCATGCTCAGGCCGCTCTTGGCCAGGGCCCGGCGGGTGGCGGCAATCGGTGCGGTGAGGTGCCAGATCGGATCGTCGCCGAGCACCGTCAGGTGATGAATCCGCGCCCGAGGGGTCAGGTCGTAGCGCTTGAGCGCCGCCTCGGACACCACCAACAACGCCGCCGAGGCGTCGCAGGTCTGGCTGGACACCGCGGCGGTGATCGATGGGAACTGCGGGTCCACCGGTTGCAACTCGGCCATCTTCGCCAGGCTGCTGTGGCGCGGCGTTTCATCCACCGCCAACCCTTGGCAGCTGACGATTTCCCGGGCAAAGCGGCCGCTGGCGATGGCCGCCAGCGCACGTTCGTGGCTCTGCAGGGCAAAGGCTTCCATCTGCTCGCGGCTGATCTGCCAGTGATCGGCAATCCGTTGCGCGGCGTAGAACTGGTTGACCGGCTGCTGGCCAAAGCGCGCGCGCCAGCCGACGCTGCCCGAGAACGGATCGGCAAAACCCAGGGGCTGGCCGGCCAGCATCGCCGAAGAAATCGGGATCTGGGTCATGGTCTGCACCCCGCCCACCGCGACCACATCCTGGGTGCCGCTCATCACCGCCTGCGCGGCGAAATGCAGCGCCTGTTGCGACGAACCGCACTGGCGATCCACGGTGGTGCCGGGCACCGTCAGCGGCAAGCCGGCGGCCAGCCAACTGGTGCGGGCGATGTCGCCGGCCTGGGAACCGATGGTGTCGACGCAACCGAATATCACGTCGTCGTAGTCCTCGGCGGGGATCACGTTGCGCGCGACCAGGGCCTTGAGCACATGGGCGCCCAGGTCTATCGCGTGGATCTCGCTCAAAGAGCCCTTGCGCCTGCCGGTGGGGCTGCGCAGTGCATCAACAATGTAGGCCTGGGCCATGACTCATTCCTCGAAAGTATGCCCTGGCTCCAGGCCAGTGGCGTCGGCGAACAGGTAGTCGCTGACTCGGGTTTTGTGGAAACCGCGGTCGCCCCAGGACGCATCGAGGGCCCAGGCGCGCTTCATGAACATCTGCAGGTCCACTTCCCAGGTGTACCCCATCGCGCCGTGCACCTGGATGCCCTTGCGGGCGGCGATCCAGCTGGCCTCGTTCGCCGCCAGGCGCGCTTGCGAGACCCGGACCCCGGCGTTGACGTCGCCCCGGGCCAGGGCGTGGGCGGCGCGATAAAGCACCGGTTTGGCCTGCTCGATGTAACGGGCGACATCGGCCAGGTGATGCTTGACCGCCTGGAAGCTGCCGATCGGCTTTCCGAACTGTTTGCGCTGTGCGACGTAGTCCACCGACAGGTCGAGCATGCGCTGCGCCAACCCCAGCAGTTGCCCGGCCACCGACAGCGCGCCACGGTCCAGCAGGCGTTCCTGCAAAGCCCGGCCCTGTTCGCCACTGGCAATGCAGGTGGCCGCCGACGGCGTCCAGGTCACGTGGCCCAGGCGGCGTGAGGCATCGATGCTCAGGTGGTTGTCCACGTTGACTTCGCAGCGCGGCACCACATGGATCTCATCGCCATGGGTGAGGATCAGCACTTCGGCCAGTTGCGCGTCGCTGACCAGGGCATTGACCGGATGACCGATCGCCATGCGCAAGCTGCCGTCGGCAATCCGTGGCAGCAGGTCGGCACGCGCCGGATGCATCGCAGGCAAGCCGGCGAGCAAGCCGGTGGCGACATAGGCGGTGTCGGCCAATGAGTCGGGAATGGCGTAGTAGCCCAACTCCTGGGTCATCAGTGCCCAGGTCACATCGTCCATGCCCAGACCACCTTCGGCCTCGGGCACCGACAAGGCGGTCAGGCCCTGCCCGGCAATCTTGTTGCGCAAGTCCCGGGAGCGCCCGGCATCGGTCTCCCAGATTTCCCGGAGCATTTCCGGCGCGGCTTCGGTCATCAGGAAACGACTGATGGCTTCGCGGAACGCCAACTGGTCATCGTTAAAAGTGAAGTCCATGGCGGTTCCTTATTTCGGCAAACCGAGCATGCGCTCGGCGATGATGTTGCGCTGGATTTCGTTGGTGCCGGCGTAGATCGGCCCGGACTGGGCAAACAGGAAACCCTCCAGCCAGCCCGCCGCGTCGCCCGCTTGCGCGCCCTTTGCCACCAGCTCGCCGCGTGTGCCGAGAATGCGCATGGCGGTCTCGTGCATCTTCAGGTCGAGCTCCGACCAGATGATCTTGTTGATGCTCGACTCGGCGCCGATCTGCTCGCCGCGGCTCAAGCGCCCTACGGTGTAGTAAGCCGACATCGCATAGGCCTCGGCGCACATCCAGGTCTCCAGCACGGCATCGCGCAGGCCAGGGTCGCGGTCGGCACTGACGCGATGGGCCTTGTACAGTTCAATCAGCTTGCGTGCCGTGGACTGGAAGCGCGCCGGTGAACGCAGCAGCAAGCCACGCTCGAAGCCGGCGGTGGCCATCGCCACGTGCCAACCCTGCCCCTGGGTACCGATGAGGTTGTTCACGGGGACCCGAACGTCATCGAAAAACACCTCGGCGAAGGCTTCCTTGCCGTTGAGTGCCTTGATCGGGCGAATGCTCACCCCTGGCGTGTTGAGCGGCACCATGATGAACGACAGGCCGTGATGACGGGTTGATCCCGGCTCGCTGCGGAACAGGCCGAACAGCCAGTCGGCGAAGTTCGCCCGGCTCGACCAGGTCTTCTGCCCGTTGATCACGTAATGGTCGCCGTCGAGTACCGCCTTGCTGGTGATCGCCGCCATGTCGGAACCGGCGTTGGGCTCCGACCAGCCTTGTGCCCACATGTCCAGGCTGGCCGCCATGCGTGGCAAAAAGCGCTGCTTTTGCTCCTGGGTGCCAAACTCCATCAAGGTCGGTCCCAGCAACAGTTGGCCATTCTGGTTGATGCGCATCGGTGCCCCGGCGCCGTAATACTCTTCCTCGAAGATCAGCCACTCGATCAAGTCGCTGCCGCGACCGCCCAGTTCGGCCGGCCACATCACCATCGACCAGCGGCTTTCGAACAACTTGGCCTCCCAGGCGCGGTGCTGTTCAAAGCCTTCGCGACTGTCGTAACTGGCAAAGGGCTCGCGTGGCAGATTGGCCGCCAGCCAGGCCCGTACTTCGGCACGGAAGGCGTTTTGCTTGGGGGTGTAAGTCAGGTCCATGGCGATCTCTCAGAACTTGGCGTCGCGTTTTTCGACGAAGGCCCGGCGCGTTTCCGCGGAGTCCGGGCTGCTGTAGGCCTGCATGGTGAAACCCTGCTCCCAGCGGTATTTGTCTTCCAGGTTGCCGTCTTCGATGCCGTTCAAGGCTTCCTTGGCGATGCGGATCATCGCCGGGCTCTTCTCGGCGATTTTCGCCGCGATGCCCAGGGCGGTTTCGCGCAGCTGGTCCTTGCTGACGACGCGCTCGATAAAGCCGTATTGCAGCGCCTCGGGAGCGCCGATGCTGTCGCCGGTAAAGAACAGGTAGCGAACTTTTTGCACCGGGAACAGGCGCTGCAGATGCGCTCCGCCGCCCATGGCGCCGCGGTCGACTTCCGGCAGGGCGAAGGTCGCGCAGTCGGAGGCGACGACGATGTCCGCCGCCCCGGTGATACCGATGCCGCCGCCCAGGACGAAGCCATGGACCGCGACAATCACCGGCACCGGGTTGCGGTGCACGGCCTTGAAAGTGGCGTAGTTACCGGCATTGACCTCGACGATCCGCTCCGGGTATTGGTCCAGCTCCTTGATGTCGACGCCGGCGCAAAAGCCGCGACCTTCGGCGCGAATCACGATCACCCGCACCTGCGGATTGGCACCAAGGGCTTCGATCTCTCGTGCCAGGGCGAGCCATTGCTGGCTGTCGAGGGCATTGACCGGGGGTTTGGCGATCACCAGTTCCGCGATCCCCTGATTGAGTTGTGTGGTAAATGCCTGGTTCATAGGGGTTCTCCAATGCTGGCGGGACGATTCGATGGGAGGGTCTGGCTGCGGGCCAGGAGTGCGTCCAGGCATTGCTGGGCCTCACTGGCAATGCCTTCGATGACTTCGCGGCAACTGAGCAACTCGCCGATGGCCGCCGCGACCTGGCCGCTGGGCAGGATGCCCTCGTCCGGGGCGCCATCGATCATCGAGCGCTGCAGCAGCACCGGCTGGTTGGCGGCCATCACCACTTGCGACAGCTGCGACGGGTCTTCACGCAACGCACGGATAAAGACAGAAGCCATGTGCCCCAGGCTCATGCCGGTCTGCTGCTTCCACTGCCAGGCGCTGCCCAGGGCAATGCGCAGGCGGCCGAAGGGGCCCGCCTGCTCGAGGTGATTGATGAAGCGGTTTTCGATCATGCGGTGGCGCATGCCATCCACTGCCGTGGTCACGCGCACCAGCTGCGGGTCGTTGACCTTCAGGTAGCGTTCCAGTGTCGCGGCCGGGGTCGGCGATTCACGGGTCATGAGAAATCGCGTGCCCATGGCGATGCCGGCGCCACCGGCGGCCAGCACCGAGGCCAGGCCACGGCCGGTGGCAAAGCCGCCGGCCGCAATCACCGGTACCTTGACCGCCGCCAGCACCTGGGGCAGCAGGATCGAGCTGGGCACACCGCCGGTATGACCACCGCCCTCGCCACCCTGGATGGTGATCAGGTCGGCGCCCAGCTCCACCGCCTTGAGCGCATGCTTCAAGGCACCGACGGTGGGAATGCACAGCACCTTGGCCGCCTTGAAACGCGCGATGGTCTGTTTGTCCGGGCCGCGCCCGTAACTGACGGCACGCAGGCGGTACTTGATCGCCAGGTCGACGCACTGGGCGGCGTTATCCTGGAACATATGGAAGTTGAGACCGAAATTGCTGCCACCGGTGGCGTCAATCACCTTGCAGATTTCGCCTTCCAGTTCAGCCGCCGTAATGGTCGCCCCGGCGAGGAAACCGAAGCCCCCGGCCTGGGTCGAGGCGATCACCAGGTTGGCGTCGGCGACCCAGCCCATGGCGGTCTGTACGATCGGGTAACGGCAACCAAGGGCCTCGGTCAGAGGCGTATCGAGCCAGCGGTTCATTGGCTGTTGTCCTCGGCTTGCTTGTTGGCCCGGGCCATGCCCTTGGCGTCGAAGCCGCCCAGCTTGTCGCCGGACAACAGCTCATTATGGGCATGGGCAAAGTGGTGCCAGGCGAACACCGCATCCATCGCCGTGCGCTTGCCTTGCAGGTCCTCGACGTGGTTGATCGCCTGCTTGGTCAGGGCCAGGCCCATGCGCGGCTGACGGGCAATGCCCGCGGCCAAGGCATAGGTGGCCTGCTCCAGTTCATCACGGGGCACCAGGCGGTTGACCATGCCCACCTGCCAGGCTCGGCCCGCGCTCATGCGATCGCCGGTGAAAAGGAATTCCTTGGCGATGCGCGGGTTCATTTCATAGGGATGGGCAAAATATTCCACCCCCGGAATGCCCATGCGCACCACCGGGTCCTGGAAGAAGGCGTCGTCACTGGCGACGATCAGGTCGCAGACCCAGGCCAGCATCAGGCCACCTGCGATACACGCGCCATGGACCATGGCGATGGTCGGCTTGGGCAGTTCGCGCCAGCGCCGGCACATGCCCAGGTACACCTCCTGTTCGCGGGCATAGAGTTGCTCGCCACCGGGCTTGTTGGTGTGGTCCCACCACAGGTGCGCGCGTTCGAACGGCTTGTCGATATCGCGCCCGGGGGTGCCGATATCGTGGCCCGCCGAAAAGTGCTTGCCGTTGCCGCGCAGGACGATGACCTTGACGCTGTCGTCGTTCACCGCCTGGCGAAAGCAGGCATCCAGGGCGTAGGTCATCTGCGAGTTTTGCGCGTTATTGAAGGTCGGCCGGTTCAGCGTCAGCGTGGCAATACCCTCGGCCACGCTGTACAGCACCGGGGTGTCCGTCTCGTAGACGGCGTTGTCCTGGCGGACGATGAATTCACTGTCGCTGCTGTGCATGGTCGCTGTCCTTGGCTCAGGCCGTACGGATGCCGGGCGGGTTGCCCTTGATCGCCGTGGCGCGGTAGTCGTGGGGATCGAGTCGGCGGATCAGCGCCAACTGCTCAGGAGTGGGATGCGCGGTTTCGTGCAACTGTGCCGACTTGAGCAACGGGAAGCCGGTGTTGTCCTGGACCTGCTCGAAGCTCACGCCGGGGTGCAACGAACGCACTTGCACCGCACGGTCCGGGCCGTTGAAATCGAGGACGCAGAGGTCGCTGACCACGCAACGGATGTCCATCAGGTCGCGACGCGCGCCTTCGGGCCAGCGCTCGGCCTTGAAGCCGACACCGGAGACCATGTCCACTTCGCCGCTGACGAACACCCGGCTGTTATGGCTGGGCACGAAAAACGAGTTGAGGTGGTTGATGCTGTTGCCCGGCAGGCCGCGCACGCCGAGGATCGCCGTCCTGGGTTTTTGATAGTCGCCGACGCAGGACAGGTTGGTCTGGCCCCAGCGGTCGATCTGGGTCGGCCCGATCATTGCGTGACGGCGCCCGCCCCACACGCATTCGAATACTCGTTCGAACGACATGTAACCCGAATAACGCGCAACGTAGTCGCCACGCGGGCCCAGCGGGATCGGTTCTTCGACCAGGAACGCCTCGCTGTCGGTCATCAACAGTTCCGGGCTGTGGGTCAGTTTGGCCAGGCTGGCGCCCAGGCGCGGGATCACGCCCAGGCCCGAGGCAATCACCTCGCCATTGCCACGCCAGGCCTCGGAGGCGGCGACGATCATCAGTTCAGCCAGGGTGAAATCACAGGTTGCAGACATGCTCGGTAATCCTCAGAACACGGGAAGGGGCAAGGCGCCCATGGAGTCGGCACCGCCGTTCTGTGCCTGATAGGCCTGCTCGCCACCGGCGATCCAGGTCTGCACATAGTCCTGCCAGCCGTTTTCCGCCTGGCTGCTGGCGACATAGCCCTTGAGGTGCTTCATGTCCCAGCCGTAGTCAGGGGCGCAGAGCGTCGGGTGCGCACCGAAAGGTGCATGCACCACACCGCTCACCAGATAGCGCTCGAAGGTATTGAAGCGGGCCTGCTCGGCGGTCAGCGCCAGGCGTTCTTCCAGACGCTCGCACGAGACGAAGCACTGCTGGGCGGCGCGGGCGAACAGGTGGTCGAAATACGGGTCTGGCCCGGTCACCAGGCAGTTGCCAAGGCGGTCGGCGACGTTGACGTGCAGGAACGCCACGTCAAGGTTGAGCGCCGGCATCGCCAGCAGCACCTCGCCATCGGCATAGGGTGACTGGATCGTCTTGAGTGCCGGGTTCAGGCGCGTCACGTCAGTGGCCAGGCCACAACGAGTGGGCAGGAACGGCAGGCGCATGCCGGCGGCGCGCAGGCCCCACTGGAACATGCCTTCGTCGAGTTCCATCAGCTCCAGCTCGCCGGCTTCGCGGGCCTTGCGGTAGTAGGGTTCCAACGGAATGGCATCGAGGGTGGCGAAGCCGAACACCAGTTTCTTGACCTTGCCGGCCGCGCACAGCATGCCCACTTCCGGGCCGCCGTAGGCGACCACGGTGAGGTCCTTGACCGGTGAGCGCAGGATCTCGCGCACGATCGCCATCGGCTTGCGCCGCGGGCCCCAGCCACCGAAACCGATGGTCATGCCATCGCGCAATTGAGCGACCGCATCGGCCGCTGTCAGTTGTTTGTTCATCATGACAATTCCTTAGTGCTGGCCGACCGAAAAGTCGTGCCCCCAAATGCTCACGCGGGTGAACTCGAAGGCCGAATGCTCGGCCCAGTCGACTTGCAACCCGCCAAAGCCGTATTCCAGATCGAAGCCGGACGGTGTCTTCATGTAGAAACTGGTCATGCGGTCGTTGAGGTGCTGGCCGAGGGTGGCCGACAGGTCCACCGCATGGGCGTGCAGACGGTCGTGGGCGCGGCCGACTTCGGTCATCGAATCGACCTCGACCATCACGTGCACGCAACCGGACGGCACCGGGTACTCGGCCAGCGCCAGGCTGTGGTGACGGGCGTTCTGGCAATGCAAAAAGTGAATGCGCACCGGTGCTACGGACGGGTCGGGACGGAAGTTGAAAATGTCCGACAGCTCAAAGCCCAGCACATCCTTGGCGAATGCCAGGGTGGCGTCGAAGTTCGGCGCCGGCAGCACCGTGTGGCCCAGGCCCATGTCGCCAGTGATGAAACGCGGCACGCCCTGGGGAGACACGAACGGCAGGCAATCGGAGCGATGGCCCCAGCTCAGCTCGTGGCAGTTGCCCGACGGGTCGGTCACCTTGACCAGCGCCTGGACGCCGCGCTGCTCGATCTCGGCGGCGCAGCCTGGCTGCCATTCGACACCGGCAGCGCTCAGGTGCTCGAGGGCGACCTTGAAGGCCGTCTCGTTGGCCAGCTCCCAGCCAGAGGCCAGGTAACGCGCCTCGCTGCCTTCGACGATCAGCATGCGAAACGGACGCTCGTCCATTTTCACGTACAAGCCACCGCCCGGTGCCGGGTTCACTTGCATGCCCAGCACGTCTTCGGCGTAACGCTGCCAATGACTGAGGTTTTCGATCTGCGAGACGAAATAGCTCAAACCGCGAATGTCGATCATGCCTGGGTCCTCGTTGGCTGAAGGGCTTTTGTGACGAGCATTGTGCAAAGCGCCTGCCGAGGCTTCATCGTCCGTTGAGACTAAGCAGGCAAAGGCGTGGGGCAGATGCCACATTGGCGGGCAGGATGGACGCCCACTGTAGGAGCTGGCTTGCCAGCGAAAGCGCCGGGTCAGGCAACCATGAGTTGGCTGGACGGACGCCTTCGCTGCCGTTCAGCGCACGCGAATCTTCGGGTCATCCGCCCCGCGACGCAGGGTCTTGAGGAAGCCCTCCAGCGGTGCGGGTTCGGCGATCTGCGGCAAGGCGTCCTTGTCCGGGCGTTGCGCCCAGAAGGCATCCCAGGACGGAAACAGTTCGTGGAAGCTGCCCGCGTAAGGCTCGCGCCCCGGCCAACGCATTTTCAGGCCGCCGATCGGTGGTTTGTTCAGGTCGGTCGCGTACCAGTAGCACGGCAAGCGGCGACGGAAGCACCAACGCCCGTCGATCCGCTCGTAGTCGTCCCAGTACAGCATCTGCATGATCACCCACTCGGGACCGGTCTCATGCTCGTTCTTCGAATAGACCACGCCGGTGGCGTGATCGGCATCGCTGAACTCGATGATGTGCTGCCCCAGGTGATGGGCAGTGCCATGGAACTGCTTGCGCATGGTTTCGTCCAGCCACGCCTTGAGGTGCGCGCGACCACTCTTGTCACGGCCCACGCGCACGTCCGGGGCGAAGCAGTTGGCCATGGCATCCATGTCGCGCATGTCCAGGGCCAGGGCGTATTTGCCGGCCAGTTGGCGGATCGCGTCCAGCGACTCCAGGCGGTCGATGCGCTCAAGCAATGCGTTGGTTTCGAGGCTCATCAGTCGAGCACCGTGTACAGGTCCGAACCCCGTCCGCCATCCACCGCCAGGCTGGCACCGGTGACATACGAAGCCTCGTCGCTGGCCAGGAACACAATGGCGTTGGCCAGCTCCACCGGCAGGCCGACCCGTTTCATCGGGATGACTTTTTCAGTGTTGCTGCGGGTCTTGGCATCGGCCAGCATGCCGGCCGTGGCCGGGGTGTCGACTACGCCGGGAATGATCACGTTGCAGCGGATGTTGTGCGGTGCGCCTTCGCTGGCCGCCGCCCGGCTGAAGTTGATCACCGCCGCCTTGGCCGCCGAATAACCGGCCATCCACGCCGTGCCGAACAGGCCGCAGATCGACGCGATGTTGACGATCGAACCGCCGCCCTGGGCCTTCATCAACTGCATGGCGGTGCGGGTGCCCCAGAAGGTGCCGTCCACGGTAGTGGCGAAGTTGGCGTGCCAGTCGGCGGTGGTCATGCTGTCGATGCCGCCCCAGGTGTAGGCCATCGCGTTGTTGACCAGGATGTCCAGGCGCCCGTGACGTTGCGCGGTGGCTTGCAGCGCACCGACGTAGGCCTGTTCATCGCTGACATCGGCCACGGCGATCTCCGCCTGCCCGCCTTGGGCCTGGATTTTTTCCTGCACGCCCTGCAGCGACTCGATGCGCCGCCCGCACAGCACCACCGTGGCACCCTCTTCAGCGAACCGCAGCGCGGTGGCTTCGCCGATGCCGGAACCGGCGCCGGTGACGAAGGCGATTTTTCCTTGTAGACGTTTGCTCATGGGTGACTCCCTGCTCAGATAAAGGCCATGCCGCCGTTGACGGCGATGTTCTGCCCGGTCATGAAACTGGCGTCTTCGCTGGCCAGGAACACCGCGACCCGGGCGATCTCGTCGGTCTCGCACATACGGCCCAAGGGCACGTTTTTCAGCAGCGCCTGCATGTAGTCCTCAGGGATGCCGGCCATCATCGGGGTGTTGGTCGGCCCAGGCACCAGAGTGTTGACGCGGATGCCACTGGCGGCCAATTCACGGGCGATCGAGCGGGTCAGGCCCATGACCCCGGCTTTCGAGGCGCAGTAGTGGCTTGGGCCTTCGCCGGTCAGCGCGGCGGTGCTGGAGAGGTTGATGATCGCGCCCTTGCGGCCACCCTTGACCATCAATTTGGCGCCTTCACGGCAGCACAGGAAGGTGCCGCCCAGGTTCACCCCGATCACCCGCGCCCAGCTCTCGTCCGGGGTTTCGAGGAAGCTGTCCAGCCCGCCCACGCCGGCGTTGTTGACCAGGATGTCGAGGCCACCGAAGTGCTGCTCGGCCTGGCCCATGGCATCGGCCACGGAGGCACCATCACCGACGTTGCAGGCCAGGGCCAGCACCTGGTCGCCCAGGTCTGCCAGGCTCTCGGCCAGGGCCGCCTGGTTCAGGTCGACAGCCACCACCTTGGCGCCTTCGGCGACAAAACCACGCACGATGGCCTGGCCCATGCCCTGGGCGGCACCGGTCACGAAGGCCACTTTATCGAGTAACTTCATAGCAATCTCCAAGTGTGCGAATACGCTGCGGCCCGCTGCAATGGAGCCGTCACTTGCATGATTGGCGGCAAGCCCCCGTGCACACATCGTCCGATAGGACTAGCGCCGCGTGGTCTGAACGGACGATGTGAATGACGGCGTCAGCGCCCAGCATTCGCTTGGCGCGCACCACGCCAGGCGCGGCATTCCCCTTCAATTCGCTGCAGCGCCTGGCGCGGTTGTGCTTCATGAATCCGCCATCAATGGAGAACCCCATGAACCAACCTGTAGACCTGCCCTTGCCCGTTGGCCATTACGCAACCCTGCCCAACGGCCTGCGCCTGCACTATCTGGATGAGGGCGCCGGCCCCGTGGTCCTGTGGCTGCACGGCAGCGGGCCGGGCGCCAGTGGCTTCAGCAACTTCAAGGGCAACTACCCGCAACTGGTCGCCGCCGGCTATCGCAATATCGTGCTGGACCTCCCGGGTTTCGGCCGCTCGGACAAACCTGAGGACGTGCAGTACAACCTGGAGTTCTTCGTCGATTGCGTGGCGGCGTTCTTGGAGTCCGTCGGTGTGCGACGCTGCACGCTGCTGGGTAACTCGCTGGGTGGTGCAATCGCCCTGGGCCTGGCCCTGCGCCTGCCGCAACTGGCCCAGAGCCTGATCCTGCTGGCACCGGGCGGTGTCGAGGAGCGGGAAACCTATTTCAAGATGGAAGGCATCGTGCGCATGGTCAGCCTGTTCAGCGCCGGCCCCATCGGCATGGAGGAAATGCGCAGCATGATGAGCCTGCAGCTGTTCGATGCGTCGATCCTGCCGGAAAGCCTGCTGCAGGAACGCGTGGCGGTGGCGGTGACCCAGCCGAAGAACCTGTTCAGCACGATGATGGTGCCGAACATGGAAGCGCGCCTGGGCGAGATCCAGTGCCCGATCCTCGGGTTCTGGGGCAGCAACGATCACTTCAACCCGATCAGTGGCGCCCAGCGCATCATCGACGGCACACCGAATGCGCGGTTCATCGTGCTCAACCGGTGCGGGCATTGGGTTCAGGTGGAGCATCGCGAATTGTTCAACCGTAGCTGCATTGAGTTTCTGCAGCACGGTTGAACCAGGCGACGCGGTGGCGGCATCCGCTTCGCCACCGCTATCGCCAGCAAGCCGCCTACAGATGTGTGTCACGCCACAAACCCCACATACCCCCCAAACCTGTAGGAGCTGGCTTGCCAGCGATGGCGGCATAACGGCCACCATCGCATCGCCAGCAAGTTTGCTCCTGCAGGCGAACCAAGCGCTGGTGTATCTGTCAGCCCGCCGCCTTCTGGCTGTTCAACACGGCATCGCCGGGCTTACCCAGTACGCAGGAAGTGCCGCCGGGCGTGTACATCATGGCCACGCAGCGGTTGCACGCGGTGCAGATCGAGTCGCGGCTGGCGCCGCTGGCGAGTTTGTTGACGTAATCATTTTCGGCCAACAACACCCGCCCCATGGCGACCAGGTCAAAGCCCTCGGCCATGATCTTTTCGATGCTTGCCAGGCTCTTGGCACCGCCCAGATACGCCAACGGCATTTTCACCGCCGCACGCACCTTGCGCGCATGTTCCAGCAGATACAGCTCGCGGAATTCCACGGTCGGCTCCTTGCGACGCTGGATGGCCATGGCCAGGGCGATGATCTTGTTCTTCTGCTGCACGCGGTTTTCCTTGGGGAAGGAAGAGCCGAACATGGTAGTGATCGACTCAGCGTTCATACCGGCGCTGAGCACCAGCAAATGCGCACCCTCCTCTTCGAGCATGCGCGCGATCCGTGCCCCGTCTTCGGCGCTGTTACCGGCGCGCACGCCTTCGGTCACGCTGTATTTGCAGATGACCGCCATCTCCTGGCCGACCGCATCCAGCACCGCCCGCAGCACCCGGCGCGGAAAGCGCAGGCGGTTTTCCAGGCTGCCGCCGTATTGGTCGCGGCGCTTGTTGTACATCGGCGAAATGAACTGGCTGAGCAGGTAGCCGTGGCCCATGTGGATTTCCACCGCGTCGAATCCCGCCTGGCGGGCCAGGCGCGCGCCTTGGGCGAATTCGCGCACCACTTGTTGCATGTCGGCCTCGTTCATCGCCTGCTTGAGGAACATGCCGCTCATCAGGCCGATCTTGTTGAAGCCGCCGCTGGCGGACAGCGGACGCTTGGTCGAGCGCTCGCGGATGAAGGTGAAGCAGCCGCCGTGGGTAATCTGCGCGCTGGCCAGGCCGCCGGCCTGGTGCACGCCGTCGGTCAGGGCCTTGAAGTGCGGCAGGCTGGATTGGCTGAGGGTCAGTTGGTTGGGCAAGGTGCGTCCATCGCTGCTCACCGCGCAATAGGCCACGGTGGTCAGGGCGGTGCCGCCGGCGACCAGGGCCGAGTGCAGCTTGACCAGTTGCTTGGAAGGCACGCCCTGGGCACTCATGCCCTCGTTGGTGGCCGCCTTGATAAATCGGTTTTTCAGGGTCAACGGGCCAATCGCGATCGGGCTGAACGGTGATGGGGTCGGACGAGGATTCATGACAGGCCTCTCTTTATTTTTATCAGGCTAAAAACAAACGACTGCGGCGCTGGATCGCGACGCAGCCATGATCTTCAAAAGGTGTATTTGGCGTTGAATGACAGGTAATCGCGGTCAGCCAGCAACCGGCCCTGGGCGACATCCGGGGAGCTCAGGTAGGCGACATAGGTCATGCCGACCTGGAAGTTGCCCAGGTACTTGAAGTCGCCGCCAACGGTCAGGCGTTTTTCGTCTCGACCCAGGCCCTGATAGGCGCTGCCGTCGACGTTCTGCGTCCAGACCACCTTGGTGCTCAGGTCCAGGCCCGTGGCGATGGACGGGTAATCCATGTAGGCGCCAATGCCCAGCAGGGTCGAGCCTCGGGTCTGGGTCTTCGATTCGAACTGGTCGAAAGTGCCATCCACGCCAGCGCCGCCGCCGGTGATCGTCAGGCTGTCCACCCCGTCGATGTGTTGATGCACCACTTCGCCCATGAAGGTGGTCTGTTGCGCGAGCAGGCTTGGGCCGAGGATGTAGCTGGCGTTGAGGTTGCCTTGCCAGATCTGCCCGGTGGTCGGTGCGCCGTTGTTGAGGTAGACCGAGGCGCCATCGCGGTAGCTCAGGTCACCGGCGTACTGCACCGAATCACCGACCTTGGAGCTGAAGCTGACACCCGTCAGCTTGACGTCTTCGAAGTAGCCCAGGCGATAGGACGGCGCGGTGCCGTCATGCCCGATACCCTTGAGCGAGGAGTATTGGGTGGTGCCGGTGAAGTCGAAGAACAGCGAGCCGATGCGTTCGTTGTAGCGGTAATGGAACAGCCCCACTTCGGTGTTCTCGGTGATCCGGTAGCGCACACCCAGGCCCCATTGGCCGCTGTCGCTGGCGTCTTTCTCACCGGCGTAACCAACCGCCAGGCCGTTGGGCAGACGGTCGACCTGCCCGGCGCCCAGACGGAAAAACTCGGCACCGGGACCGAAGGTATCGCTGCCGAAATAATCGCCCACCGGGTTGAGCTGGGTCTTTTCCCACTCGTACTGGTAGTAGCCCACCAGCGCCAGGTCTTCATTGAGCGACCACGACCCGGACACCTGCCCCACCGGCAGGTAGGAGTCCTTGGCTTCGGTACCCGGCACGTTGAACTTGGTCGCATCCACCGGGGCCTGGCCCTGACTGATGTTGGCCCAGAACAGGCTCTCGCCCCACGCCACCAGGTGCCGCCCGGCCTTGAGTGACAGGTACTGGGTCTCGCCGAGCTCGAAGTTGCCATACACATAGGCATCGAGCAGGCGCGCCGCGCTGCCGCTCAGGCGACGGGTTTCGTCGCTGAAGCCGTCGTTGTGGCCGGTCTTGTTCACCGTCTGCGGCGAGTCGTTGGCGTTTTTCTGGTTGTAGACGTCATCGTAGAACTGGCTGCCGCGCAGCACCGCGCCGAGGTTGTCGTGCCGAAGTTGCAACTCGCCGAACAGGCTCAGGCGGTTGTTGATCAACGAACCGCGCTTGAAGGCGCGCGTGCCGTCGTCGTTGTTCGGATCGTTGAGGTATTGACTGGCCTGCTTGGCGGTGCGCATGGAGGCGGTGTAGTTGACCGTCAGCGACGAATCCAGGGTGGTGTTTTCCCCCAGCTGGATGCTCGGTGCGGCGCTGGCCGTGGCACTGGCAATGGTGATGGCCGTTGCCAACAGGCAGCGGCCACCGCTCAGGTTCCGTGAATGGCGCGCGACAGTGATTCCCGTGAACATGCTCCTCTCCTTTTGTTGTTGTTTTTTTCGTGTTTCGACACCGCCGCGCCTCACGCCGGAACGCTGTTGGCCAGCATCGCGCGCAGTTCGTTCTTCGCTACTTTGCTCGATGGGTTGAGTGGCAAGGCGTTGAAGAAATGCACCCGGCGCGGCACCTTGTAATTGGCCATCTGCTCACGGCTCCAGGCGATCAGTTGCGCTTCGTCAAGTTCGCGCCCTTCACGCAGCACCACACAGGCACAGCCGACTTCGCCCATGCGCTCATCGGCGATACCGATCACCGCCACCTGGGCAATGGCCGGGTGCCTGATCAGCGCCGCTTCGATTTCCGCCGGGTAGCAGTTGAAACCGCCGACGATGTACATGTCCTTCAGGCGGTCGGTAATGATCAGGTTGCCCGCCTCGTCCAGGCGCCCGACATCGCCGGTGTGCAGCCAGCCTTGGGCGTCGATGGCTTCGCGGGTCGCTTCGGGGTTCTGGAAATAGCCCTGCATGATGTGAAAACCGCGCAGGCAGATCTCGCCGGTCTGCCCGGCCTCCAGCGCCTGGTTGTGCGGATCGCGGATGCTCACTTCGGTGCCGGCGATCGGCCGTCCGCTGGTGCCGGCGATCACTGTTGCCGAGTCTTGTGGATCGCAGATCGTCGCCAGCCCGCCGCATTCGGTCAGGCCGTAGGCGGTGGTTACCACGGCGAAACCCAGCTCGTCGCGCATGCGCTCGATCAGGCTCGGCGGGATGCTCGCCGAACCGGTCACCGCGATGCGCAGGCTCGACAGGTCGGTCTGCTTGAGCTGCGGATGGGCCAGCAGCGAGAGGTATAGGGTCGGTGCACCGGGCAAGACGCTGATGCGCTCACGGGCGATGCGCTGGAATACGTGTTCGGCGTCGAACACCGCATGGGGCAGGATGGTCGCGCCACCGATCAGGCAGGTTAGCCAGCCGGCCTTGTAGCCAAAGGCATGGAAGAACGGGTTGACGATCAGGTAGCGGTCTTGCGGCAGCAGGCCGATAACCTTGACGTATTCGGTGAAGGCCCGCAGGTTCTGGCCATGGCCGCTCATCACGCCCTTGGGCTTGCCGGTGGTGCCGGAGGTGAACAACAGGTCGCACATGGCTTCGGGGCCGATCGCCATGGCCCGGCGCCTGGCACTGTCGGCATCAATGGTCGCCGCGCCGAGCAGGAACTGGGCAAGGGTCAGGTCCGACGGCAACCCGGGGGTGTCGCCCTCGAGCATCACCAAGTGTTCGAGGCTGGCCGGCCGATGGGGCGCGAGCAGCGCCGGGTAGTCGACGTCGAGAAAACGCTGCTGGACAAACAACACTCGGCAGCCGCTGCGCTCAAGCACATCGGCGGCCTCAAGACCCTTCATGCGCGTGTTGATCGGCACCAGTACTGCGCCGGCGCACTGAATGCCCAGCGCCGCGAGGATCCAGTCACCGCTGTTCGGCGCCCAGATACCGACCCGGTCGCCGGCCTGGATACCCAGCGCCATCAAGCCCCGGGCAAAGCCCATGACGCGCTCGGGCAGCTCGGCGTAGTCGATGCACTGGCCGTTGTCCTCGATGGCGGTGCGCCCGGCAAAACGTTCGGCACTGCTGAAGACCAATTGGGCAAGGGTAACAGGGGCGGCGCTCAGCGGCGCGGCAAGGTTCAGGCTCTGATTCATCGTGGGCTCGGGCTCATCAATCGGGGAAGCGGATACGCAGTTGCGCGCTGGTGGGCACTGCCTGGCAGGCCAGGATCCAGCCTTCGGCCAGGTCGCCCGCGTCCAGTGCATCGTTGTGCAGCAACTCGACCTCGCCGCTTTCGAGGGTGCACATGCACGAGGCGCAGCCACCGACGCGGCAGGCACTGGGTGGGTTGAGGCCGGCACGCTCCATGGCGGCCAGCACGGTCTCGCCACTGTCGCAGGCCAGCTGGTGATCCTCGCCATCGAGGCGCACCGCCAACTGCGCGGCCACGGCCGCCTCACTGCTGCTCACCAGCGCCAGTTCGCCCTCACCGGGCAGGGAGACGAAGCGCTCGACATGCACCCGCCGGTCCGGCATGCCCAGGCCCTTGAGCGCACTGACTGCCGCATCCATGAACGGGCCCGGGCCACAAATGAATGCCTGGGCATCGATGAACGGCCGCGCCAGCTCCGCCAGTTGCCCGACGCCCGGGATGCCCTGCACCGAATCGAGCCAGTGGACGATTTGCAGTCGTTGCGGATGAGCGCTGGCCAAGGCCTTGAGCTCATCCTTGAAAATCACCGAGGACTCATCGCGGTTGGCATAGATCAGCAGGACCCGGCCGGTTCCGGCGAGCAACGCCGAACGCAGGATCGACAGCACGGGGGTCACGCCGCTGCCGCCGCCGAACAACAGCAAGTCGCCGTCAAGGCTGCGCGGCACGAACACCCCGGCCGGTGGCAGCACCTCCAGGGTCTGGCCGGCCTGCAACTCGCCGCACAGCCAGTTCGAGGCGCGGCCCTCGTGCACGCGCTTGACCGTTACCCGCAGCGGCTCATCCAACAACGGCGTGCTGGACAAGGAATAACAACGGGGCAACCAGCCGCCCTCGAAGGGCACGCGCAAGGTCAGGAACTGGCCCGGTTGATAGCGAAAACGTTCGCCCAGATGCTCCGGCACGTCGAAGACCAGGGAACGCGCATCGGCGGTTTCCTCGATCACGCGTGCCACGCGCAGGGCAAGATAATTGTTCATAGGTCAGCTACTCATGACCACCTGGCCGTTGATCACGGACAGGTGTAAACCCAGGGGTATCGAATCGCTCGCCATGGCCTCAGACGTAAGGGTCCGGGTTGGGCAGGCCGAGCAGCACCGCGCCGTAACTGCGCCCATAGGCCATGTAGTTGTTGGCGATGTGCCCGCGGGCCTGGTGCAGGTCGCGAAACAGCCGCGCCACCGGGTTGGTGTTGTACAGGCCCGAGGCGGCCATGCTGCGCAGCAGGTCGTTGGCCCGTTCGGCGCAGATGTTGGTCACATAGGCCGACTGGTAGCGATACAGCAGGCGGGTCTCGGTGTCCGGGTAATCGCCGGCACGGGCCAGGCTCATCAGGTGCTCGTAGTTGCGCTCGAGCACCAGGCGCAGGCTGTCGACGGTGATCATCGCTTCGGCCACGGCGGTTTGCGCCACCGGATCTTCAGCGGTACGGGCGCCGTGCTTGCCGATGTGCCTGGCGGCGTTGTCGCGGAACTCGTTGATCGCGCCCTGCAGGGCGCCGAGGGCCGAGGTCGAGACGGCACGGGAGAACACCTGGGCGAACGGGATCGCGTAGATCGGGTTGCTGTTGACCAGGCGCCCCGGCGTCGCTTCGAGGGTGCAGTTGTTGGTGCGTTGCACGCGATGGGCCGGGACGAATACATCTTCGACCACGATGTCATGACTGCCGGTGCCGCGCAGGCCCATTACGTCCCAGTTGTGTTCGATCTGATAGTCGCTGCGCGGCAGCAGGAAGGTGCCGTGCTCGGCGGGCATGTCGCCATCGGGCGGCAGGATGCCCCCCAGGAACACCCATTGGCAGTGCTCGCTGCCGCTGGAGAAACCCCAGCGCCCGCTGATGCGGTAACCGCCCTCGACCACCGTGACCCTGGCCGCCGGCATGTAGGTCGAGCAGATCAGTGCGCTGTGGTCATCGGCCCAGACTTCGCGCTGCGCTTCGATCGGGTAACGCGCCAGTTGCCAGGGGTGAACCCCCATCACGCCGTAGATCCAGGCCGTGGACATGCAACCCTCGGCGAGGATGGTCTGGATTTCGAAAAAGGTTCGCGGGTCCACTTCATAACCACCGAACGCCCTTGGCTGCAAGGCCCGCAGCAATCCGGCGGACTGCAACTCGAGGACGCTCTCCACCGGCACCTTCAAATCCTTGTCGGCCTGCGCCGTGCGCGCCTTGAGTGCCGGCACCAGGCTGCGTGCACGTTCAAGCAGATCACGTTCGTCCTGGGTCTTTTCTCGCATGCTGTGCATCACTCAATTCTCCCGATCTCACTGCGCCACTGCGCGAGTTGAGACGGATCATCGGATCGAGCGGGCAATCCTTCATCGTCAAAGCGGACTAGGGGTGGGGGGGGGTTAGGTTTATCGGGTACATATCCGTTTCTTCGGTAACGGCCACCTATGGTTCCGCTTTTACAGCGGGTCACTTTTGAAAGAGCCGGAATGCCGGCCCAGCCAAAAGTAACCAAAAGGCTCTTGCCCCACCACTCGGTGCCTCGCCTAGGCTCGGCATGCCCTCACTCCGGCATTGCTCCGTGGGTCGCCGCGATGGGCCATCGTGGTTTAACGGGGCGCCACGATCAAAAACAAAGCGAGGCGGCCTGACAGCCGACCTGATTTCAAGTGAACAAGCTCCCACAATTGGATCGTAGACAGGTCCCTTAATCAGGTCGGCTGCCAGGCCGCCTTGCTCTGGTTTTCGCTCTGCTTTTGATCTTGATCTTGATCTTGATCTTGATCTTGATCTTGATCTTCTTGTCCCATCGAGAGGCCGAGTGGAGGTTCTGCGCAGTGGGCAACCCGGCATGGATGCCGGGTTAGCCGCGCTGGGCCAAGGATGGCCCATCGCGGCGGGCCCACGGAGCAGGACCGGAGCGAGGGCATGCCGAGCCACAGCGAGGCACCGAACGCCAGGGACAAGAGCCCTTGGTTACTTGGGGCTTTTCCAAGTGACTCGCCGTAAGGGCGAAACCATAGGCGGCCGTTACCGCAGAAATGGATATGTACACCCCCCCCCGCTAGTCCGTTGAGACGATGCCCAACCCGATCACCGCAGCGATAGTAAACCCATCCAAAGTCGACCCCACGGAGCAAGGGCCCATGAGTATTTTGCAGCGTTTCCAGATGCACGGCAGCGTCGCCATCGTCACCGGCAGCGGCCGGGGTATCGGTCGGGCGATTGCCCTGGCGTATGCCGAAGCCGGCGCCGATGTGGTGTGCTCGGCGCGTTCGCTGGACGAGGTAGAGGCCGTGGCCGAGGAGGTTCGCGCCCTCGGCCGACGCGCCCTGGCCGTCGCCTGTGACGTCAACGATGCCGGGCAACGCCAGGCACTGGTGCGCCAGAGCGTCGAGCACATGGGCCGCCTCACCCATCTGGTGAACAACGTTGGCGGCGGCGGGCCCAACGATCCGCTGGCCATGACCCCTGAGCAGTTCGCCCAAGTGCTGAATTTCAACGTGACCACCAGCTACGACTTCTGCCAGTTGTGCGTGCCGCTGATGCGCGAGGCCGGTGGTGGCAACATCATCAATATCAGCTCGGTGGCCGCGCGTTATGCCCAGCGTCATTTCAGCGCCTACGGCACGGCCAAGGCGGCCCTCAGCCACTTGACCCGCTTGCTGGCCCAGGATTTCGCGCCGCAGATCCGGGTCAACGCCGTCGCCCCCGGCCCGACCCTGACCGAAGCGCTGAACGGCGTGATGCCCGCCGCCATGCGCGAGGCCATGCAAGCCAATACCCCGCTCAAATGCCTGGGCACCCCGCAAGACATCGCCGCCGCCGCCCTCTACCTGGCCAGCCCCGCTTCGGCCTGGGTGACCGGCAAGATCATCGATGTCGATGGCGGCGCCGACTCGTCGGTCTGGCCCGGCTGACCCACTCCTTTGGGCTCGCCCCTGATGATGTCGGGGCGGGCCTTTTTTTTCTCCCACCCCACTGGAGCCCTCGCCATGGACGCCCATTTGATCAACGCGCTCGGTGACGAGCTGTTCAACGCCCTGCGTAGCCGGCAGACGCTGGCCCCCCTGACCCGCCGTTATCCGCAGATCACCCTGGAGCAGGCCTACCGGATTTCCCTGCACTTCCTGCAACGCCGCGAAGCCCTCGGCGAGCAGGTGATTGGCAAGAAAATCGGGGTGACCAGCCGCGCCGTGCAGGAAATGCTCGATGTTCATCAACCGGACTTCGGCTTCCTCACCAATGCCATGCAGGTCGAAGATGGCTGCGATGTCAGCCTGGCCCGCTACAACCTGATCCAGCCGCGGGCCGAAGGCGAAATCGCCTTCATCCTCGGCGAAGACCTGCAAGGCCCGGGCATCAGCGCCGAAGACGTGCTGGCCGCCAGCCAATGGGTCGTGCCGTGCTTCGAGATCGTCGACTCGCGGATTGACGATTGGCAGATCCGCATCCAGGACACCGTGGCCGACAACGCCTCCTGCGGCGTGTTCGCCCTCGGCACCCAGCGCATCGACCCACGCTCGCTGGACCTGGCTGCCGTGCACATGCACATGAGCAAGAACGGCCAACCGGCTGGCTCGGGCCTGGGCTCGGCGGTGCAGGGCCATCCCTGCGCGGCAGTGGCCTGGTTGGCCAATACCCTGGGCGAGCTGGGCATCCCGTTCCGCCGCGGCGAAATCATTCTGTCCGGTGCCCTGGCGCCGCTGGTGCCCGTGGTCGCCGGCGACCATATCAGCCTGTCCATGACCGGACTGGGCGAAACCAGCCTGCGTTTTGTCCCGTGATCGCCCTTCCCTTTCCAGGAGCCAGAAAAACATGAGCAAGAAGATCAAATGCGCGCTGATCGGGCCGGGCAATATCGGCACCGACCTGCTGTACAAACTGATGCGCAGCGAGGTGCTGGAGCCGGTGTGGATGGTCGGCATCGACGCCACCTCCGAAGGCCTTGCGCGAGCGCGTGAGCTGGGCTTGAAGACCACCGCCGACGGCGTCGACGGCCTGCTGCCCCATGTCCTCGAAGACCAGATCCAGATCGCCTTCGACGCCACCTCGGCCTACGTGCACGCGCAGAACTCGCGCAAACTCAATGCCCTGGGCGTGTTGATGATCGACCTCACGCCGGCGGCCATCGGACCGTACTGCGTGCCACCGGTCAACCTCAAGGCGCAACTGGGCCTGGGCGTGATGAACGTGAACATGGTCACCTGCGGCGGCCAGGCCACCATTCCTCTGGTGGCCGCGGTGTCCAGCGTGCAGCCGGTGGAGTACGCCGAAATCATCGCCACCGCCGCGTCCAAGTCGGTCGGCCCCGGCACCCGCAAGAACATCGACGAATTCACCCGCACCACCTCAAGCGCCGTGGAGAAAGTCGGCGGCGCGAAGAAGGGCAAGGCGATCATCATCATCAACCCCGCCGAGCCGCCGCTGATCATGCGCGACACCGTGCATTGCCTGACCGAGAGCGAACCCGACCAGCCGGCGATCACCGCCGCCATCGAAGCCATGATCGAGCAGGTGCAGCGCTACGTGCCCGGCTACAAGCTGGTCAACGGTCCGGTGTTCGACGGCAACCGAGTGTCGATCTTCATGGAAGTCGAAGGCCTGGGCGACTACCTGCCCAAGTACGCCGGCAACCTCGACATCATGACCGCCGCCGCAGCGCGCACCGCCGAAATGTTCGCCGAGGAAATCCTCAAGGGCGAGCTGGTGCTGCAAGCCACCGCCCAACCCGCCCACGCATAAGGAGCCGACCATGGATCTTCGCGGCAAAAGCATCACCGTTCACGACATGTGCCTGCGCGACGGCATGCACCCCAAGCGTCACCAGATCAGCCTGCAACAGATGAAAGACATCGCCTGCGGCCTCGACGCGGCCGGCGTGCCGCTGATCGAAGTCACCCACGGCGACGGTTTGGGCGGCAGCTCGGTGAACTACGGTTTCCCGGCCCACACCGACGAGGAGTACCTGTCGGCGGTAATCCCGCTGATGAAAAAGGCCAAGGTTTCGGCCCTGCTGCTGCCGGGCATCGGCACTGTCGATCATCTGAAGATGGCCCATGAGCTGGGGGTCAACACCATTCGCGTGGCCACCCATTGCACCGAGGCCGACGTCAGCGAGCAGCACATTTCCCACGCCCGCAACCTGGGCATGGACACCGTCGGTTTCCTGATGATGGCCCACATGAACAGCCCCGAAGGCCTGGTCAAGCAAGGCTTGCTGATGGAGAGCTACGGCGCCAACTGCATCTACCTGACCGACTCGGCGGGCTACCTGCTGCCCCACGACGTCAGCGCCCGCGTGACGGCGATGCGCGCGGCCCTCAAGCCGGAAACCGAGATCGGCTTCCATGGCCACCACAATCTGTCGATGGGCGTGTCCAACTCCATCGCCGCGATTGCCGCCGGGGCCAACCGCATCGACGCCGCCTGCGCGGGCCTCGGTGCAGGCGCTGGCAACACACCGATGGAAGTGCTGGTGGCGGTGTGTGACCGCATGGGCATCCACACCGGCGTCAGCGTGTTCGGCATCCAGGACGTGGCCGAGGACCTGGTGGTGCCGATCATGGACTTCCCGATCCGCAGCGACCGCGATGCCCTGACCATGGGCTACGCCGGGGTCTACGGTTCGTTCCTGCTGTTCGCCAAGCGCGCCGAGAAGAAATACGGCGTGTCGGCCCGGGAGATCCTCGTTGAAATGGGTCGCCGCGGCATGGTCGGCGGCCAGGAAGACATGATCGAAGACACCGCGATGACCCTGGCCCGGCAACGGCAGCAGGCTTAACGCCGCACAGCCCTTGTGGGAGCGAGCCTGCTCGCTCCCACAGGGGGGGGATGGAAAGGGTTTAACGCCAATCGGCGACGATGCCGTGCTCCAGCGCAAACGGCTGTGCCGCAATGGTCCGCCGTTGAAACGCCGGTGCCTGTTCCGCAGTGGCCAGCCACAACATCACCGCCGCCGGTACATGGGGCGGCGCACTGCCCGCACGCAGGGCGATCAGGCCTTTGTCGCCGATGGTTGCCTTGAGCGCCTCGGTGGTGACCACGCCAGGGTTGAGGGTATAGGCGCGCACGCCAGCCTCGCCCAGTTCCGTGCTCAGCACCCCGGACAACCGCGACACCGCCGCCTTGCCCGCGCCGTAGGCATAACCCCATCCGCCCTTGCCCGCCGCCACCGGTGGGTCGCTTTCGCCGGCGCCGGACGTGACGTTGATCACCACCCCGCCACCGCGCGTCACCATGTGTTCAGCCACTGCCCGGGTCAACAGGAACGGCGTGAGGATGTAGCCCTGGAACATCCGTTCCAGGGTCTGGGCCTGCAGGTCCATGAATCCGGCATTGAGATCACTGCCCTGGTAGATCGCGTTGTTGATCAGCACGTCGATGCGCCCGTACTCGGCCAGTACCGCCTGACAGGCGTGCAGCGCCGAATCGCTGTCGAGCAGGTCCATCGGTACCACGAGCACTCGGCAACCAAGCTCGCGCAGGGCCTGCGCCGTGCCGTTGAGGCTGCCGGCCAGTGGTGCCCCGGCGGCGTCGCGCAGGGCATGTTCATGGTGTTCGCCCTCATTGAGGGTACGGGCGCTGATCGCCAGGTCGAAACCGGCGCGGGCGAACGCCAGCGCCGCCTCGCGACCGATACCACGGCTGGCGCCGGTGATGAATGCCACCTTGTTCATGCAAGTTCCTTTTTAGAAGCGCGGGGCGCGGACCATGGCGTCCATGCCGCCGTCGACGAACACGACGCTGCCATGGACAAACGATGCCTGCGGCGATTGCAGGAAGGCTACCACTGCGGCGATCTCGTCAGGGTGACCAGCGCGGCCCAGGGGCGCGACGAAATCGCGGGTCGCCTGGCCAAAACGGGCATCGTCCAGTGAGGCCTGGTGCAATGGGGTTGCTACCGCACCCGGCGCCACCACGTTCAAACGCAGGCCCTGCTTGCCCCAGCTCACCGCCAGGCTGCGCACATGCTGGCTGATGGCATATTTGGAGGCGGCATAAGCGACGTGAGGCTGGCCGAGGGTGTCGGCCAATGCCAGCGCCTGGGCCTCATCGCCGGCGATCATCGCTTCGATCTGCGGCTGGCCGTCGGGGCCCGAATGGGTCGCCGCGACAGAACCGATCACCAAAGCCGCCGGTTGTTGGCCCTTGGTCAACGCCCCTTGCAGGCCGTCGAGCAACTGGCTGACGCCGAAGTAATTGACCGCCAGGATCAGGCCGCAGTTTGGCGCCGTGACACCGACCCCGGCGCAGCAGACCAGCCCGTCGAGGACCCCGCCACTGAGTTCAAGCACTTGCCCGATGGCAGTGTCACGCCCTGCGGCAGTGGAGAGGTCGGCGATGACTTCGGCGTTGCTGCGATCGATCCCGATGATCTGGTGGCCGGCGGCGCGCAGGGCGGCGGATACGGCGGCGCCGATTCCCGAGGCACTGCCGGTGATGGCTGTAATTGGCATGGTGGTTCTCCGTGATGGGTCCGCCCAGTATCGACAGGGCGATCACGGGACGGCATCGTCCGTGCGGACTAAAAACAAGTGGCGTCAACAACCACGCCGCAGGGCAGGATGGCCCGGCGGCGGGTTTGCAGGATCAGGCCTGGCGATAGATCGGCACGGCCAGTTGCAGGGGCGGCACCTTGATTTTCTCGGTCATTTTCAACGCCAGTTGCGGCTTGCCCAAGGCCACCACGCTGTTGAGCATGATGCGCACCAGTTCGGTCTGGCGTCGCACGCCGGTCTTGGAGAAGATCGAGCGCAAGTGCGCCCGCGCCGTATTACGGCGGATATTCAGGACCTCGGCCGCTTCCTCCAGGGACAAGCCGTTGGCCAGTTCCATGGCCAGGGCGGTTTCGGCCTTGGTCAGGTTGAACAGCTGCTTGGTCACCACTTCGCTGGCCAGGGACTTGCTCGAGGCATCGCGGATGTACACCAGCGCCGCCGGCTGGCCCTTCTCCTCGGCCCAGTCCAGGGACGGGATCGATTCGACTACCACACCAAGGTTGACCAGCCCCGAAGGCCGCGTTACTGACATGGCCTCGGCGCTTTTCGGCGCGTCCGGGCAGAACGCGCCGCGAATCAGGCGCTGCAGTTCACGGTTGTCGCTGGGATAGGTGGCTTCCAGGCGCCCACCCACCAGCTTCAGGCCATCGGAGCGGGCCAGGATTTCCTGGGCCACCGGATTGATCTGCAACACGCTGCCGCTCTCGTCGAGCACCAGGGTCGCCACCGATAGCCGGCTGATGGCCTGGGAGTACAACTCGCTCAGCGATTCGCTGCGGTCCAGCAGGTTATGCAACTGCGAGGCACGCCGCAGGTGTGGCAGGAAACTGGCGCACACCGCCCGGTCATGCGCCGAGAAGTTGGGAGCCCGTTTGGGGCGGGTGATGCGAAAGCGCAGCTTGCCCCCGTCCGGGGTGGAAATGTCGGCCAACATCAGGTGGTACACGTCATGGGGCTCGCAGAACGTCTTGAAGTAGCCGTTCTGCTCCCACTGCGTGGAACTCATGATGTCGTCCACGGTGAATACATGGTCCAGCGGCTGATTGGAGAAAGGCGAATTGGTCTGCGGGTAGGTCATGTAGCAGACATCACCGGCACCTTCGATGTCGCCGACGATGATCATCACACCGACATCGGGTTGATCCGGCACCCGCAGGATCAGGGTGACGAAGTTGGCATCGTAGAGCTTGAGAAAACTCCTGAGGGCCGTGGCCATCAGTTTCGGATCGAGGGCGCCTTCGTAGATTTCGCCCACCAACTGGTTGTAGCGCGTGAGGTCGAGGCCAAGACTGGCCAGGGCTTCATGGGTCAAGTCAGCGTTCTGCATAGTCTTATCTCGCTCGGGTAAGGACTGCGCCCTTCCCTTGTTATTTTTATAATTTCGGCCGGGGAAACCCAGGGTTCCCCCCTCTCGACTGCTACTTGCCTGCCAGTTTTCACCAGCGCCTGCGGACTCCACAAGAGGTCCGGCAGGTTTATTTCTCGTTCGCGGTATCACGCGCTGCCGGGCTGTTTTTCAGGCGGAACTGCCCTTGTGCCGGCGCAGGCTGACGCACCCTTTCGGACACCAGTGGGCGCCCGCGATTGAACCAGGCGGCCAACGCCGGCAGGAGAAAAATCGCCCCCAACACGTTGACCAGGAACATGAACGACAGCAGCACACCCATGTCGGCCTGGAACTTCAGCGGGGCGAAGGCCCAGGTGCAGACGCCGATCGACATGGTCACGGCCGTGAACACCGCGGCGGTCCCGCGTTGGCACATGGCCTCGTAGAACGCCTCACGCAGGTTGGCGCCGCGCAGCATTTCGTGCTGGATCCGTTCGTACAGGTAAATGCCGTAGTCGACGCCCACGCCCACTCCCAGCGCCATCACCGGCAGGGTTGCGACTTTCAGGCCGATCCCGAGCAAGGTCATCAGGGCGTTGCACAGGATCGCGACAATCGCCAGCGGCACCAGAATGCACAGCACCGCGCGAATCGACAAGAAGGTCAGCCAGCAAAACAATGCCACCGATCCGAATAGCGCCCCGAGCATGATCACTTCAGCGCGCTTGACCGCCTCGTTGGAGGCCGCCATCACCCCGACGTTGCCGCCGGCCAGGAGGAATTCGACTTGCGGCGAGCTGACCTCGGCAATGATCCGCCTGGCTTCGGCGATCGCATGGCTGACGGTGCTGCCTTCGTGATCGGCCAGGAACACCAGGATCTGCATCTGCTGGCAGCCGTCGGTGACCAGCCCGTCATCGGGCATATAGGCCCGCGCACCCTGGCTCAGGCCCCGGGGCGAACCCGGAATCGCCGCCCAGCGCGGGTTGCCTTCGTTGTTGCCGGCGATCACCCGCTTGCCCATGTCCGCCACGCTCTGGATCGACTGCACGCCGGTGACCGTGCGCATGCGGAAATCGAACGCTTCCACCGCACGCATCACCGCAGGCGACAGGCAACCTTCTTCGACGCCATTGACCTGGACGAACACCGACATCACATCCAGCCCTATGGAATAGCTGCTGATGATCCTGGCGTTGTCCTGGTTATAACGCGAATCGGCCCGTAGCTCCGGCGCACCCGCGCCGATATCGCCCACCGCCAGGTCGCGGGCCTTGTAGGCCCCGGCCGCCAGCAGCAGCAGACTGACCACAAACACCCCAAGGGCAGGTCCCGGTTCGGCCAGCGCCGACAGGCGCCACCACAGGCGATGCCTGCCCGCCGGCCGCGATTGCGCCCGACGCAACAGCGCAGGCTCCAGGCGCAGGTAGGAAATGATCACCGGCAGCATCAGTTTGTTGGTGATGATCATCAGCATCACGCCGATGCAGGCCGTCACCCCCAGTTCGTGGACGATGGGAATGTCGATCAGCATGATCACCGCGAACCCCAGGGCGTTCATCAGCAAGGCCAGGGAACCGGGGATGAAGATCTTGCAGAACGCCGAACGCGCCGCGTCCTTCGATGTACTGCCAGCCAGCACGTCCTGCTTCCAGGCGTTGGTCATCTGCACCGCATGGGACACGCCGATGGAGAAGATCAGGAACGGCACCAGGATCGACATCGGATCGATGCCCAACCCCAACAGGGGCAACAGCCCCAGCAGCCAGACTACCGGCAGCAACGCCACCAGCAGCGCCACCACCGTCAGGCGCAGGGAGCGCGAATACAGCCACAGCAGCAACCCGGTAATGACGAAGGCCACCACAAAGAAGCCGATCACCGTGTTCAATCCTTCGACCACATCCCCCACCAGCTTGGCGAAACCGACGATGTTGATCTCGATATCCGGGCTGTTGTATTTGGCGCGGATGTCTTCCAGGCGCTTGGCGATCTCGACATAGGACACCGGCTGGCCGGTCTTGGGGTCGATGTCCTGCAGGTCGGCGCGGACCATGGCCGACTTCAGGTCATTGGCCACCAGGCGGCCGACCTGCCCGGAGGCCGCTGTGTTGCTGCGCACCTGCGCCAGGTCCTCGGCGGTACCGCTGAAGCGCGGTGGCACCACCACGTCGCCGAAGAAACCTTCCTCGGTGATTTCGATGTAGCGCACGTTGGCGGTGAACAGCGACGTCACGCTGGGGCGGCTGACCCCGGAGATGAAAAACACATCGTCGGTGACCTTGCGCAGGGTCTCCAGGTACTCGGCGTTGTAGATGTCTCCTTCGCCTTTCCAGCGCACGCTGACCAGGAAACGATTGGCGCCGGTGAAGTAGCGGCTGAACTTGAGAAAATTGATCATGTAGTCATGACGCACCGGGATCTGTTTGTTGAAACCCGGATCCAGTTGCGTGTGGGTGGCGCTGTAGCCCAGGCCCAGCGTCACCAGAACGAATAGCGCCAGCAGTCCCTTGCGCCAGGCCATCAGATGATCCGCACAGGTTTCGACGCAGTGCGTCACCCAATGTTTACCTTGTTTCATTGCCCGCCTCTCATTCACTGGGTGGCCTGTGTGGCCATTTGGGCAGCGACGCTGCCACCTGAACCCTGCAATACGCCGCGCTCGCCTCCGACCAGCAGCCGCGAGCCGACCATCGTCGCCGAGGTCAACGTACCGAGCCCGGCCAGGCGTCCGACGCCGACCAGCGCACCCTGTGCATCCAGGCGCACCACCGAGCTGCCGGCACCGACGATCACCAGGCCCGACTGATCGGGCAGCAGTACATGGCCGTACAGCGGCAGTTGATTGCCGACCTTGACCTGGGTCCAGCTGTCGCCGAAGTCGTGGCTGACGAACACGTGCCCGCGCATGCCATAGGTCACCCAGTTGTTCGCGCTCAGGCGAACGATGCCGAACAGCGAGCCGCTGTAGAACGCCGGCAAGCTCTGCCAGTGTTGGCCGGCGTCGTTGGTGCGCAGCACCAGGCCCTGCTCGCCCACCAGCATGCGGCGGCCATCGTCGCCGCCGGCCATGCTGTTGAGGTGGGCGTTGTCGATGTCCAGGGACTGCGGCGTCCAGGTCTTCCCGGCGTCAGCCGATTGATAGAACTTGCCGAAGCTGCCGAACGCCATGACGCTGTTGCCATCACTGGTCCAGATGCCCAGCAGCGGTTCGCCCAGGTCGCTGTCGTAGCGCATTTCCTGCCAACTGCTGCCGGCATCCTCGGAGCGCAGGATCCAGCCGTCATGCCCGACGGCCAGCAAGCGCTTGTCATCCAGGGCCACCACGGCGGTCAGGGTGGCGTTGCGCTGGGTGGCGACGCTCGCGGGCTGCCAGCTGACGCCCTGGTCATCGCTGAGCAGGACACTGCCACGCTCGCCCACGGCGACCACGCGCGCGCCAAGATTGAGCAGGCCATTGATCTGCACCCGGTCCGGGCGCGTGGCCAGCAATTCCGCTTGTGGGGGGGATTTGGGGGAGAAGGTGTAGCCAATGGTCAAGGCGACCACCAGGCAAACCGCGTAGCCGATCACCGAACGCATGAGTAACGCTCCTGTTCGGGGGTGGCGTGGATAGGGCAAGTCATAGGGCCGATCCTCTTGTTTTTGTCACGCGCCAGGGCATGCGAGGCAATCGAGATGGGCGTTGCCTCTGGGGCAATAGTCGGCGCAAGGGAGGGGGGACACATCGTCCAAATGGCTTATGCAACTGTGGGAGCGAGCCTGCTCGCGATGGCGGTAGACCAGTCGGCATTGATGCCGACAGGAATGGCCTCTTCGCGAGCAGGCTCGCTCCCACAGGAGATCACCGCTCATGGGCTTGCGTGGGGATCAGGCCATGTACAGGATCACCAGGTCGTTGATCACCGAGGGCCGGTCCTGACCCACCACATGAATGTTGAGTTCCAGGGTCAGCTGGGTACCCCGGGCGAGGATTTCGACTTTTTTCACCCGGGCTCGCGAATGAATGCGCGAGCCGGCCGGTACCGGCGCCGGGAAGCGCAGGCGATCGGAGCCGTAGTTGATCTGGGTGCTGAAACCGTTGATCTCGAACCCCAGCGCCAGTTTCATTCGCGACTGCAGCACTTGTACCAGCGCACCGTGGGCGATGGTGCCGCCGAACGGACTTTGCAGGCGCGCCCGCTGCGGATCGGTGTGGATCCAGTAATCGTCGCCCGACAATTGGGCAAAGGCATCGATCAGTGCCTGGTCGACCACCACCACGTTGCTCCAGTCGCTGTACTGCTCGCTGACCAGGGCCTGCAAGGCCGGCCCATCGTTGAGGTCGACCTGCAGGGCGACGGGTTGCTGCGAGGTCGCAGGCGCCGGTTCGCTGTCCTGTGCAGGGAGCGACTCGAACGCCGCTGCATCCTTGTCCACGCCGGTAAAGCGCAGCAGGCGGTTGCCCTTGGCGTCGACTTCGGCGAACACCGGCTGCAGGGGCATGCCGATGCGGATCTCGGTTTCGTCGAGGCCGACCAGGTTGGTGTTGATGCGCACCCCTTCGGCCAGTTCGACCACCGCCAGTTTCTGCGGCATCTCATCCATGAAGTCGGGCAAGGTGGCGATGCGCGTCACGGTGTAGCTGTACAGCGTGGCGGCGCCGTCGACTTCGCGCCAGGCCAGGTCGTGTTCCAGGCACACCGGGCAATGCCGGCGCGGGTAGAAGTTCCAGTGCGCACAGGCGTTGCATTGCTGGATCAACAGGCGGCGAGCCTTCAGGCCCTCCCAGAAGGGCGCGGAGATCGGCGTCGCGACCGGCATCGGTTTGTTGTTGGACATGTGCTTATGCTCCCTGAAGTATCAATGCGCCCTGCTCGCTCATCACGCCGCCAGTGCCGGAGACGTAGACGCTGTCGCAGCGGCCCAGTTGGCGTTCACCGGCGGTGCCGGCGATCTGCGTCACCGCCTCGATCACCTGGCTCATGCCACCGGCCGAGGCCGACTGGCCGAAACTGAGTTGCCCGCCATGGGTGTTCATCGGGAAATCGCCACGCCAGGTCAGGTCGTGTTCGCGCACGAACGCCATGCCCTCGCCCTTGCCACAGAAACCGGCGTCTTCCAGGGTCAGCAAGGTGGTGATGGTGTAGCAGTCGTAGATCTGCGCGGCATCGACATCTGTGGGTTTGAGCCCGGCCATGGCAAAGGCCCGCTGGGACGCCGGACCGATCGGCGTGTGCAGCATGTCTTCTGCATAGGACGGCGACTTGAACGCCAGGTGCTCGCCAAACCCGGTAATGAAGGCTGGACGCTTGCGCGCCCGCGCCGCCACTTCCTTGTTGGTGATGATCAATGCGGCGCCACCGGCCACCGGCATGACGATTTCCAGGACGTGCAGCGGGTCGGCGACCATTTTGCTCGCCAGCACCTGCTCGATGGTCAACGGCTGGCCGTAAAACATCGCTTGCGGGTTGGCCAGGGCATTGGTGCGCTGGTCGACGGCGATCTTGGCCATCGCCCGCTGGTCATAGTCGTACTGCGCGGCATAACGCTGGGCGATCATGGCGTAGCCGGTGTTCTGGCCCATGTGCCCGTAAGGCAAATCGAACTCGGCTTCGGGCGCGCCGAACGCCGTACTGTGCCCACCAAAACGCATGGACCGGGCCATCCAGCCAGGATCCTCGTCGGGACCCAACGGCGCCATGCGGGCGGGGATGACGCACAGCACGGCCTGGCACAACCCCAGTTCGATGGCGGCGGCGGCGCGCCAGACCATGCCCACCGACGTACAGCCGCCAAGGTCGACCACTTCGGCGAAGTTCAGCCGCAGGCCCAGGTATTCGGCGGCCATCGCCGGTACGAACACCGAGGCTTCATGAAAATGCGGGCCGTTGATCACCAGCCCGTCGAGGTCCGAAGCCTTGAGCCCGGCATCGCGTAGCGCCTGGGCCGCCAGGTCGGCGACTTGTTCAAGGTGAAACATCTTGGGCGCGGTGGAGTACTTCTCCGGTTTGTACTGTGCGCTGCCAACAATGGCCGCATGCCCTTTGAGCCCCATAGTGCCTCCGTGCCGAAGCGTTACGCCGCGGCTTTTTCCAAGTTGTGTTTAAGGTCCGGGCGCCATCAAGCGCCGCGGAACTCGAGTGGTCGGTCAGAAGGTGTATTTCATCGAGAACGTGGCGTAGTCGCGGTCGGCGAACGGACGGTCGATCGCATCGGCTTCACCCAGGTAGGCGATGTATTTCAAACCCAGTTCCAGGTTGCCCAGGTACTTGAAGGTCGTGCCCGCGCTCAGGCGTCGGTCGCCGGCGACGCCGGAGATGCTTCCGGCCATGGGCGTGGAGCCGCTGAAGACGTTGGAGAAGCTGAAGGGGACTTCCAGATCCCAGCCTTGGAAAACGCCCGGATAACTGAACGATGCGCCCACGGTGTAGGCACTGGAAGACTTGGTGCGGTAACCCGCGGCTGTGCTGTAGGTATAGTCATCGGAAGGAGCCACCAGGGGTGCCAGGGAGGGTAATAGGTTGACGCCTTGCAGGTTGGGCGCCGCCGAAGTGGACTCGACGCTGTCGACCTGCACGCGGATGATTTCGGCGGTCAGGCTGGTCTGGCTGGCCCAGGGACGATCCCCCAGGATACGGATCGCCGACAGCTGCATCTGCTGGCCCTTGCCCTTGGCCGGCACCGCGCCGAGGCCGGTATTGACCATCACCGGCGCACCGTCGCGGTACGACCATTCGGCGCCGACCTGGGTGTCGCCGATCTTGGTCGAGGCGCTGATGCCGGTCAGCTTGATGTCTTCGAAGTACTTGATCTCGTAACCATTGCTGACGAAGGCGTTGCGGCCACCGCCCACTGGCAGCGGGTCGTAGCCGACCAGGGCGGTGGCCGGGTTCTTGTCGTGGTAGTTGACGTGAAACAGCGACAGCTCGAGGGCCGGTACCGGGCGGTAGCGCATCTGCACGCCCCACTGACCACCATCACTCGGCTTGTCGGTGCCGCGGTAGGCGATCTTCTGGCCGTTGGCGTAGATAAACTCGCGCCCTGGCCCAACCACGTCGCTGCTGGACAGGTAGCTGCCCACCGGCGGCAGTTCGGTGCCCTTCCATTCGTATTGCACGTAGGCACCGAAGGTCAACTGGGGGTTCAGTCGGAACGAGCCGGAGAACTGGCCCACCGGCAACAGGACTTCCTTGACCTCGACACCCGGCTGCGACGCTTTTACCGCGTCAGACGGGTTTTGTACGCCGTTCACACCCGGGTAGAACAGACTCTCGCCCCAGGATTCAATGTGGCGCCCGGCCTTGACGTCGAGCATGGTGTCGTTGTCAAAGCGCCAGCCGCTGAACGCATAGACGTCCAGCAGTTTGCTGCGGCCGCCACTGTAGTAGCGGGTGTCACTGGTGAACTCGTCGTTGTCGCCGTTCTTGTTCACGGTGGCAGGCGAGTCGTTATCGTTCTTGCGGTGGTAGACGTCGTCGTAGAAGGTACTGCCGCGCACCACGGCGCCGTAGTTGTCCTTGCGCAGGATCATTTCCGCCAGCGCGCCCACGCGATTGGTGGTCAGGCTGCCCTTGTCGAAGTTGCGGTTGGCATCGTCGGCGTTGACCGTCAGCAAGCGATCGCTCTGACTGCCAGTGCGCACACCGATGCCGTAGCTGGTGGTCACCGACCAATCCATCGTCGCGCCGTTGTCGAACTCGATCGTATCGCCAGCCCACACCGGTGTGGACACCAGCGCAATGGCTGCCGCCAGGCTGGTGAGCTCAAACGCACGCGAACCGATGACCGTGGAGTTATTGTTGTTCTTGTTGATCACACTGACTCTCCTCTATGACAACCGGCTGGCTGCCTGGAATGTTCAACACTGCTGCCGTGCCGCCCGCTCAAAACACCCTGAGCGGGTTAACAGCGCACGCTCCCCTTACAGCACGCCGGTAGCGGTATCGCCCCCGGTCCTCTTCACGCTCCAGCGACCCTTCGGCCACCAGATAGTTGGCATGGGCCAACGTTTCGCCCAGCGCCATCAGTTCGTCGAAACGACCCGACAGTTTGGGAAACAGCACGGCCATCAGTTCGAGCACGGTGCGCGGCTCGTCACAGGCGGCCAGCATCTGCGCCAGGTGCCCTTGGTGATGGGCTTGCAGTTGATCCAGGCGCTCATGCAAATTGAAAAACGGCCGCTCGTGCGCCGGCAGCACCAGTACGCTGTCGGGCAAGCTGCGCAGGTGCTCGATGGAATCGAGCCAGTCGCGCAGTGGGTTGGCCAACGGTTGCGTGGCATGCACGCCGACAGTGGAAGTGATGCGCGGCAACACCTGGTCGCCGGAAATCAGCAAGCCGTCATCGGCGGCATACAGGCAGGCATGCTCCGGCGAGTGCCCGCGGCCGATGACCACCTGCCAGTTGCGGCCACCGATGTGCAGGCAGCTGCCTTCCTGCAGACGGCGGAAATGGTTCAGTGGCGCCGGCAGGAAATGCGCGTTGCTCATCACCGCGAACATCTCGGTGCTGTGCTCGTCAGTCACGCCAGCCTTGCGGTAGAAATCGAGGAAATCCCAGCCCGGTGGCTGGTCGGCGGGAAACCTCACATGCAGCGACTGGAACTCACTGGCGGTCATGTACACCGGGCAGTGAAAACGCTCGCTGAGCCAGGCGGCCACCCCGGCATGGTCGGAGTGAAAGTGGGTGCAGACCACTGCCAGCACCGGCAGCCCGCCGCACACTTCGCTGAGCACCCGATCCCAGACCTCACGGGTTTGCGCGGTGTTCATGCCGGTGTCCACCACCACCCAGCCATCGGTGTGGCGCAGCAGATAGAGGTTGATGTGGTCCAGGCGAAACGGCAGCGGCATGCGCAGCCACCACACGCCCGGCGCCACTTCACGCACCTGCCCGGAGTCCGGCGCCTGCGGCCAGGGATACCGCAGGCCGCTGCGCAGTTCGTGACCGTTGGCGTCGAGATCAGCCATGGTCGGCCACCGTGAAGGGCGTCAGGCCAGCCCGCGCCAGGGCTTCTGGCGAGTAGGGCACATAGCTGCGGGCCTGCTCGTCGCGGATGAACAGCGGATCGCTGCATCGAGTCGGGCAATAACCCTGGCGCTGCAGATCGACCTTGCGCAGCTTGTAGCTGGCCGTCAGGTCTGCCGACTGGGTGACCCGCACGAATACCGGGGCCGCATAGCGCGGCAGGCGCGCTTCGGTCAGGGCGTACAGGGCGGCGGGATCGAATGCCTGGCCCGCCTGCATCAGCACCGCGGCCATGCCGGCGCGGCCTTCATGGCCCGGCACCAGGACGCCATAGATGTTGATCAGTTCCAGCCCCGCCAGATCGCCCAGGGCATCGGCCACTTCCAGGGTCGAAACGTTTTCGCTCTTCCAGCGATAGGTATCGCCGATGCGGTCGACAAAGTAGCAGTAACCGTCGGCATCCTCGCGCATCAAGTCGCCGGAGCTCCAGTAGGCATCGCCTTCGCGAAACACATTGCGGCGGATCTTGCTCTCGGTCGCCTCAGCCGAGGTGTAACCCTCGAAGCGTCCGCCACCGATCTCGGGGTGATCGACGATAAAGCCCATGGCCTCGCCCACCTCACCCACTTTGCAGACTTGATAGAAACCGTTTTCGTCCCGCGGATGGCAGTCGTTTTCGATGTCGTAACGCACCAGCCGCAAGTTGGTCTTGTTCCAGTCCGGTATCCGTCCGCAGGAACCGAAATAGTTGTCGACGTTGATCACGGCGGAGTTGGCTTCGGTGGCGCCCCAGCCCTCGAACACCTGGATCGGGCCGAAGCGCTCCAGCCAGCGCTGCCAGGAGTCCGGCGACAGCCCGGCGCCGAGCATGCAGCGCAGGCTGTGCTCGCGCTCGCCGGCGCGCATCGGCTGGTTGAGCAGATAGCGGCAGATCTCGCCGATGTACTGGAAGATGCTGATCTGGTGGCGCGCCACATCGTTCCAGAACTCGCGCACACTGAACTTGCGGCGCACCACGATGGCGGCACCTGCGCGCAGTGCGGTGGAGGTCACCGAGGTGGCTGCGGCGCCGTGGTACAGCGGCAGGCAGCAATAGAACACATCCTTGCAGGTAGCGTTCAGGGTGACTTCCATCACATCGCCCGAGGACATCCAGCGCATGTGGCTGTAGCGCGCCGCCTTGGGCAAGCCGGTGGTGCCCGAGGTAAAGATCAGCAGCGTCGCGGCCTGCGCTTCGATGTGCGCGCGGATATCCCGGGGAAACGGCATGCGCGGAGCCTTCTCCAGGCGCGCGGCGAAATGCCCGTCGATGCCCTTGGGCAGCGGGCCGCTCCAGGGATTTTCCGCGTCACGTATCAGCCAGCATGGCAGGTCTGGAAAACCTTCGGTGGCCTGCACATTGGCCAGGCATTCCTCGCCGATCACCAACGCCTTGGCATCGGTGGTTTGCAATGCATGCAGCAGCGGGCGGCCGGTGACCTGGGTATTGATGAAGGCCACCACCACCCCGAGCTTGACCAGGCCGAACCAGGTGCAGAAGAACGCCGGACGGTTTTCCATGGCCAGGGCGCAGACATCGCCGGCGCGCAGGCCATTGGCATAAAAGGTGTGAGCCATCTGGTTGGCCCGGGCATCGACCTCGGCGTAGCTCAGGGTCTGCTCGCCGTAGATCAGGAACGTGCGCTCACCCTGCTCGCGCGCCTGATGTTCGAGGCGGTCGGCGAGGGTGTAGCGGTCTTTCGGCTTGATCAGCCCGGCGGCGGCCGCGCGCTGGTCGAGCAGTGCCTGGGTCTGTTCCCGTGGAACCACGCGGGTCGGCAGGCCGTGACTGAGGTCATTCAGGTTCATTGCGCCACCTCCTGGGCATTGGCTTGATAGGCGCTGTAATCCGAGTAGCCCGCCGGGCCCGGCGTATACAGGGTCTTGCGGTTGAAGCCAGCCAAAGGCAGGCCACGCTGCAAGCGCTCCACCAGATCGGGGTTGGCAATAAAGTGACGGCCGAACGACACGGCAGCCCCCTCGCCCGACGCGAGAGCGGCACTGGCCGAAGGGCCGTCGAAACCATCGTTTAGGATCAAGGCGTGGGGGCTGTGCTTACGCGCCAGGGCGAAGGCATCGAGCTCGGCCAGGGGCGAACGCATGATGTGCAGGTACGCCAGGCTCAACGGCGCCACGGCTTCGCACAGGGCGGCGGCCGTCGCGACCGGGTCCTGATCGTCGATGTCGTTGTAGGGGTTGCCGGGGCATAGGCGAAAGCCGACACGGCCGGCGCCGATGGCACTGGCCATGGCCTCGATCACGTCCTTGGCGAAACGCACTCGCCCGGTCACGTCGCCGCCGTAGACATCGCTACGCCGGTTACTGCCGGAGGCCATGAACTGCATCGGCAGATAACCGCTGGTGCAATGCAGTTCGACACCGTCGAAGCCGGCCAGGCGCGCATTCAGTGCGGCCTGGCGATAGTCTTCGATGACCTCGCCGATGCCTTGCAGGGTCAACGCCTGCGGCTCGTCAGTGTCCACCAGCCCGGCAGCGTCGCTGAACACCTGGGTACGTGCACGCAGCGCCGAAGGCGCCACCGTGGCCGCGCCTGCCGGCTTGTTGTGGCGACTGGCGGCGCGGCCGACGTGCATCAACTGCAAAACGATGCGCCCGCCCTCGGCGTGCACCGCCTCGGTGACCCGCCGCCAGCCGACGACCTGCTCGTCGCTGTAGATCGCCGGGGTGCGACAATAGCCCAGGCCGCTGGCGGACGGCGCAGTGCCTTCGGCCACGATCAACCCGGCACTGGCCCGCTGGCGGTAGTATTCGACCATATCGCCGCCGGGAATCGCATCGGCAAGGGCGCGGCTGCGCGTCATGGGAGCCATGACGATGCGGTTGGCCAGTTGAAGCTCGCCCAAGGCGACCGGCTCGAACAAGACGCTCATTTCAATTCCTCAGCTTCTTATTGTTTTCAGGCTGTCGCAGGGCTTGCCACAATGTGGGCAAACGCTGGCATGGCAGCGGATACGGGCTGAATGATTGACGTTGAGCGCGAGCGAAACATCGTCCGACAAGACTAGGTTTGCCAAGGTGCACGGCGGCTTGCCGGCAAAGCCGAAAATGGTCTGAACGGACGATGAAAAAAACACTGTGCACGTAGAGCATCGCGCCAACTAGAACAAAACCGGGAGCACCCGCAGTGAACCAGTCCACCCCCGTCACATGGCGAACGCACTACGCGCTGTTCGTGCTCGCCAGCATCTATGTGTTCAACTACATCGACCGTCAGTTGATGGCGATCCTGATCGAGCCTGTAAAGCTTGAGTTCGGCATTTCCGATACCGGCATCGGCTTGCTGTCGGGGGTGACCTTTGCAGTGTTCTACACCGTGTTCGGCTTTCCGCTGGGGCGCCTGTCGGACCGCATCGGGCGCAAGCCGGTGATCGCCTTCAGCTGCATCGCCTGGAGCCTGATGACCATGCTCTGCGGCATGGCCGGCAACTTCCTGACCCTGGTGCTGGCGCGGATTGGCGTGGCCGTGGGCGAAGCCGGCGGCACGGCGCCGTCGGTGGCGATGGTCTCGGATTTGTATCCGCCCAATCGCCGCTCCACAGCCCTGGCATTCCTGATGCTCGGCTCCAGCCTGGGAGCGGTTGTCGGCCTGGGGCTGGGCGGCTGGATCGCCCAACACCATGGCTGGCGCTACGCCTTCCTGTTGATCGGCGCTCCGGGCATTTTCCTCGGCCTGCTACTGCTGTTGACTGTGCGTACGCCCAAGCGGGTCGTACCGCTGAGCAGCGCCACATTGCAACAAGACGGCTGGCTCAAGACCCTCACTGAGCTGTTTCGCATGCCCTCGTTCCTGTGGCTGGTACTCACCGGTGGCGCGGCGGCGATTGCCGGCTACGCCATTGGCACCTGGAGCCCGAGCTTCCTGATCCGTTCCCACGGTCTCAACATGCAACAGGCCGGATTCCTGGTCGGCGTGGTAGGCGGCGGTGGCGCGGCCATTGGCACCCTGGTCTGCGGCATGCTCACCGACCGCATGGCTCGGCGCGATGTCGGCTGGCAAATCGGCGTGCCGCTGCTGGGCACGCTGATCAGCATTCCCTTCGCTTTGGCGTACTTCCTCTGGCCCCAGGGCACGGCGTTCCATATCGGCAGCACTGCCGTACCGCAGGCGTTCCTGTTCTACAGCGCATTCGCCTTCTTTGGCGTGTGGTGGGCAACACCATGCCTGAGCGCCATTACCCACCTTTTCCCGGCGACCCGCCTGGCCCAGGCCACGGCGATTTTCGTCATGTCCATGACCCTCCTGGGCGTGGGCATCGGGCCGCTCTTCGTTGGCATGCTCAGCGACTTCTTCGTGCCAACCCTGGGCAGCGAGTCGTTGCGCTACGCCCTGGCCTCATCGGTGTCGATGCTGGCGCTGGCCAGCGTGTTCCTGGCCCTGGCGCTGCCACGTTATCGGCAACAGATGAAGAACCCCGCTGCGCCCCTCGCGGCGATCCGGCCAGTGACTGCCTGACCGCTTTCGCACATCACCATGCCGCTGCAACCCTTGCCGGGTTGCAGCGGCTTTTTAATGGTTCTTCATGCATTTGCGGGGAAACATGGATGACGCAATTCCTGTAGGAGCTTGCTGGCGATGCGCTGGCAAGCCAGCTCCCACAGTAGATCGGGTACGGCCGTGGGAGATGGGTTGGCTGTCAGGCCGCCATCGCCAGCAAGCCGGCGCCTACAAAAAAGAGGATCACCATGAGCACCAGCGCCATACAGATCAGCAACCTGCTCTACCGTTACGGCGAATACCTGGACAGCGGCCAACTGATTGAAGCGGCCGAGCTGTTCCGTCATGCCCGCATCAAGCTGCAAAGCCAGGAGACCTTCGCCGATCACAGCGCCTTGCTGGGCATCTGGCAGCAACGGATCAAGCGCTACCCCTGCGGCACACCCCGCACCCGGCACATCATCAGTAATCCGATCATCGACCTCGACGAGGCCGCAGGCACCGCGTCGGTTCGTTCCTGCTACACCGTGCTGCAAGCCACCGACACCCTGGCCCTGCAACCCATCGCCAGCGGACGCTACCTCGATGAGTTCGTACAGATGGACGGGGTCTGGCGCTTCAGCTTTCGCGATTACTCGCACCTGGACATGATGGGGGACTTGAGCGCGCATCTGTCGATGTAGATCACGAAATCGCCAACAAAAAGGGCCTGCTTCCATCCCCGGAAACAGGCCCGTGCGCAAGCGTGTGGGGTCTATAACCCGTGAGCGTAGAAATGCGGGTTGTCCAGGCCGGGCTTGCCGTAACGCAGCACATCGCCGCCAAGGATGCGGATCTGTCCACCGGCAGCCACCAGCACCGCATGCCCCGCGGCAATATCCCATTCCATGGTGCGCCCCAGGCGCGGATAAAGGTCTGCCTCTGCGCAAGCGACCAGGCAGATTTTCAGCGACGAGCCGGCGCTTTTCAGTGACCGCACCTGGCGCCCGTCGAGGAATTTATCCAGCGCCTGGGCATCGCCATGGGAGCGACTGGCGACAACGTCCAAGCCTTCTTTCGCCGCTGCCCGGCAGTGGATGGGCTGGCGCTGCCCGGCCTGCTCGATAAAGGCGCCGCAACCACGGGCACCGGCGAACAGTCGCGCAAGCGCGGGCGCGAGCACCACCCCAAGCACTGGTTCAGCGTTATCGATCAGGGCGATATTGACGGTGAACTCGCCATTGCGATTGATGAACTCCTTCGTCCCGTCAAGCGGGTCCACCAGCCAGAAACGCCTGCCGAACTCAGGCACCAAGCCGGCGGCGGCAGCCTCTTCCGATATCACCGGAATCTGCGGCGTGAGCGTCGCCAAGGCTTGAAGTATCAAGGCCTCGGCACTCTCATCAGCTTCGGTCACTGGCGACGCATCGTCCTTGCCGCGCACCTCGAAATCCGAACGGTACACCTCCAGCACCAGCTCACCTGCCTGGCGGGCAATACCGATGACGTCTTCAAGCAGAACAGTCATTGACTCGTTCATGGCAACTCTCCTGTTTTTTGTTCTTCACATGGTCCATTCGGCCTATGCGCGATTTTGCGGATCCGGGAACAGTACAGGCATCCACTCCAACGCCACCGCGCAAATGGATGTTTAACAGGAGCTCCCGTGTCCCACGGCAATCAGCTGTCCGTTGCACAGATCAACACGCTTCGCCTGCGCGCCGTGAAGTTGCGCATCGCCGGCAGCACGCTCAAGGCCATCAGCCAGGACACCGGACTCTCCTCGCCGACCATCATCGCTGCCTACAAGGCGTGGCAAGCCGGCGGCTGGAAGGCGGTACCCGTGCGCGAACGCGGGCGCAAGCAAGGCGAAGGCCGCAGCCTGTCCGCCGAACAGGAGCAGAACATCTACCAGCTGTTGGTCAGCACGCCGCCGGAACGGCACCAGTTACCGTTCCTGCTCTGGCACCTGGAAGCGATGCAGGCACTGGTCAAGCGCCTGCACGACATCGACTTGCCCGAGCGCACCGCCACCCATTATCTGCAACGCTGGCAGCTCAATGCCGAGCGCCCGGCCAAGCGTGTCGCCCATGCTTGCCTGGCGGTACAGCGCTGGTATCGCAGCACCTACCGGGACATCCTCGAACAGGCGCGTACGCAGAATGGCGAGATCCACTGGATCGATGACTACGGTGCCCGTAACGATCAGGGCAAGCTCAGTCACGGGGTACTGCGCGCGGTCAGCAATCGCGGCAAGGTGCTCTGGCTGCCTTACGAAGACGGCTTGCGCGCGCCCCACCTGCAAGCCTTCTTCGACCGCCTGCATCACTCGGCCGAACGCAAAGTGTTTGCCCTGCTCTCGGGCATGCACTGGCAACGCGCCGCGACCTTCATCACCTGGGCCGGCGAACGCGCTGAGCGGCTGCAGCTGTTTCATCTGCCCGAAGCCAGCGCAATGCTCAGCGGCGCCCGCGAACTGGCGACCCAGATCGGTCAGCAAGCCGCTCATGTCAGCCCTGACGATGTGCCTGCCGCGGTCGCCACCACCCTGCCCCGCGACCCCATGCTGCAGATGCTGCGCCAGATGTTAAAACATCAAGTCGCGCAAAAGTCCGAATCGCAGCGGTTGTACGTTGATAAACGACAACAACAAAAAGCGAGAGGCAAATCTATGACGCTTACCCATCTGCAACGACTGGAGGCCGAAAGCATCCAGGCAATGCGCGAGGTTGTCGCCGAATCGGACAACCCGGTCATGCTCTACTCCATCGGCAAGGACAGTGCGGTCATGCTGCACCTGGCCATGAAGGCCTTCTACCCGGCCAAGCCGCCCTTCCCTTTGCTGCACGTCGACACCACCTGGAAGTTCCAGGAGATGTATCGCTTCCGCGATCAGATGGTGGCCAAGCTCAACGTCGACCTGCTGACCCACACCAACCCCGAAGGCATTGAAATGGGCATCAGCCCGTTCAAGCACGGGTCGCAGATCCACACCGACATCATGAAGACCGAGGGACTGAAACAGGCGCTCGATCACTACGGTTTCGACGCGGCCTTCGGCGGCGCACGCCGCGACGAAGAAAAATCACGGGCCAAGGAGCGGATTTTCTCCTTCCGCTCCGACCAGCACCGCTGGGACCCGAAGAACCAGCGCCCGGAGCTCTGGCACCTGTACAACACGCGTAAACACAAGGGCGAGTCGATCCGCGTGTTCCCCCTGTCGAACTGGACCGAGCTGGACATCTGGCAATACATCTACCTGGAAAACATCCCGATCGTGCCGCTGTATTTCGCCGCGCCGCGCCCGGTGGTGGAGCGTGACGGGATGCTGATCATGGTCGATGACGCCCGCATGCCGCTGAACCCGGGTGAAGTGCCGATGATGCGCAACGTGCGCTTTCGCACATTGGGTTGCTACCCGCTGACCGGTGCCGTCGAGTCCGAAGCCGACACCCTGCCCAAGATCATTCAGGAAATGCTCCTGACCCGCACGTCCGAGCGTCAGGGGCGAATGATCGACCACGACGCGTCCGCATCAATGGAGAAGAAAAAACAAGAGGGGTATTTCTGATGGCACACGTATCCGACCTGATTGCCGAGGATATCGGGCAATACCTCAAGTCCCACGAGCACAAGAGCCTGCTGCGCTTCATCACCTGCGGCAGCGTCGACGATGGCAAGAGCACGCTGATCGGACGCCTGCTCTACGATTCGAAAATGCTCTTCGAAGACCAGATGGAAGCGCTGGAGGCCGACTCGAAAAAAGACGGCACCCAGGGTGGCGAACTGGACTTCGCGCTGTTGGTGGACGGCCTGGCCGCCGAGCGCGAACAAGGCATCACCATCGACGTGGCCTACCGTTTTTTCTCCACGGAATTGCGTAAGTTCATCGTTGCCGATACCCCGGGCCATGAGCAGTACACCCGCAACATGGTGACCGGTGCCTCCACCGCCGACGTGGCCGTGGTGATGATCGACGCCCGCCGCGGCGTGCTGACCCAGTCCAGGCGTCACAGCTACCTGGCTTCGCTGATCGGCATTCGCAAGGTGGTCCTGGCCGTCAACAAGATGGACTTGATGGACTACTCGGAGAAAGTCTTCAACGCCATCGTCGATGACTACCGCGCTTTCGCCAAACAGATCAATCTTCACGATGTCACCGCGATCCCGATGTCCGCGCTGCGCGGTGAGAACATCACCGAGCAGAGCGAGCACATGCCCTGGTACCGCGGCACCACGCTGATGGGCTACCTGGAAACCGTCGAGATCGACGAGGCGCACCAGCAGAAACTGGCGTTCCGCATGCCGGTGCAGTGGGTCAACCGCCCCAACCTCGATTTCCGTGGATTCACCGGCACCATCGCCAGCGGCATGATTCGTCCCGGCGACCGCGTGCGGGTATTGCCGGCCGGACAAGAGAGCCGGATCTCGCGCATCGTCACCCTCGATGGCGACCTGCAACAGGCCGTGGCCGGCCAGTCCATCACCCTGACCCTGACCGACGAAGTCGATTGCAGCCGTGGCGATGTCCTGTCCACCGCAGAAGAGCCGGCCAGCGTCGCTGACCAGTTCCAGGTCAGCCTGATCTGGATGCACGAGCAGGCCATGCTCGCCGGCCGCCCCTACCTGATGAAGATCGGCGGCAAGACGTTGCCGGTCACCCTGGCGGTGCCCAAGTACAAGATCAACGTCAACACCATGGAACACCTGGCGGCCAAGGAACTGGCGCTGAACGAGATTGGCGTGTGCAACCTCTTCACCAGCCAGCCGATCGCGTTCGATCCCTACAAGGACAACCGCGAAACCGGCAGCTTCATCCTCATCGACCGCCTGACCAACGCCACCGTCGGCGCCGGCCTGATCGAGTTCTCCCTGCGCCGTTCGCAGAACATCCATATGCAGCACGTGGACGTGAACAAGAAGGCACGCGCCGAACAGATGGGCCAGCAGCCGGTGCTGCTGTGGTTCACCGGGTTGTCGGGCGCCGGCAAGTCGGCCATCGCCAACCTGCTGGAAACCCGCCTGTATGCCCGCGGCCGCCATACCTACCTGCTCGACGGCGACAATGTGCGTCACGGCTTGAACCGCGACCTGGGCTTCACCGACGCCGACCGGGTCGAGAACATCCGCCGGGTGGCCGAGGTGTCCAAGTTGTTCGTCGATGCCGGGATGATCGTGCTGACCGCCTTCATTTCGCCGTTCCGCTCCGAGCGCGAGATGGCGCGCGGGCTGCTGCAGGAAGGCGAGTTCATCGAGATCTTCGTCGACACGCCGCTGGCCGTGGCCGAGGAACGCGACCCCAAGGGCCTGTACAAGAAAGTCCGCCGCGGCGAGTTGAAAAACTTCACCGGCATCGACTCGCCTTATGAGGTGCCGACCAGGCCGGACATCCATATCCAGACCAGCAAGCTGACGCCGGAAGGTGCCGTGGACCGGATCATCGAGGTGCTGACCGAGCGCGGTTTCATCGGCCAGGAACGCTAGCCCCGACGCCCGGCTCACGCCTCTGCGCAGGCGCTCGAGCCGGGCTCACCCCATCAAGAGAGTCCAACAATGACAATCAGCTCTATTGACGAACAACAGCTGTCGAGTGGCCAGACCTGGGCCACGTTCTGCGATCACCTCAAGCGCTGCGGGGAGCAGATTCTGCGCCCCGAAGCGCCCGCGGATGCGGCCACCCGCGCCGAAGGTTTCCGCTACCTCACACGCCTGCTGCGCATCGGCCTGGAAATGCACATCGAATTTGCCGACCCGGCGTTTCCCAGTTTCTTCAAGACCTCCCACGAGACCGCAAAGATCGGTGCCGACAACCCGGACAACCTCTACGAGTACTCGCGCCTGGACGGCTCGCTGGACTATCGCATCAAAGGCCAGCGCGGCAGCGTCGCCTACCTGAGCTTTGGCACCCAGAAAGGCGGTTATGAAACCGACGGCACCCTGATCCAGACCGGGTTCATCGACGCCAGCGAGCTACAAGTCGATGACCAGGGCAATTTCGACATCATCCTCAGCCGCGAACCGCAAGCGGGCAACTGGCTGAAAATGGAAGGCGCGACCAACGCCTTGATCGTGCGCCAGACCTTTCTTGACCGGCGCTGCGAAGTGCCGGCCAAGTTGAGCATCGAGCGAATCGGCACCGATGCCAAGCCACAGGCCCTTGACCCGGTGACCTTCCAGCAAGGCCTGGCGCGGGTCGCTAGTTTCGTCGAGAACACCGCCCGGCTGTTCGCCGACTGGAGTCAAAGCTACCTGCCCCACAGCAATCAGTTGCCCCCCGCCAACCAGGCACTCTGCCAATCGGTGGGCGGCGATCCGAATATTTTCTACTACCACTCGCACTGGGCGCTCGCCGAGGACGAGGCGCTGGTGATTCACATCGATAAGGTGCCGGACTGCGACTTCTGGAACTTGCAGATCAACAATTACTGGATGGAGTCGCTGGACTACCGCTACCACCAGATCTGCTTGAACAAGCACCAGGCCCGCTACGACGACAACGGCGGCGTGACGCTGGTACTCAGTGAGCGGGACCCCGGGGTGAGCAACTGGCTGCAAACCGCCGGCGTCCGCCAAGGCACGCTCTGCCTGCGCTGGGTCGGTGCCCAGGAGCAATGCCACCCCACCACTCACGTGGTTAACGTCGCTGCCGTCGTGGAGGCCCTATGAACGCGCCCACCCGAATTGAAAACCTGACCGTCGACAATCTGTTGGCCAGCGCCGTCGCGCGCACCCACGGCCTGAGCCATTTTGGCGATGATAATTACCGTGCGTCCCTGCAGGCGCTGCTGGATGCCCTGGCCAGCGAAGCCGGGCTGTCGCAGACCGGCCTGCACCTGCTGGAAGAAAGGCTGGTCGGGCAACTGGTCAACCGCCTGGTGATGGAAGACTACCTGAGCCGTTATCCGGAAATAACCCGGATACCCATCGACGATCCGCTGGTCATCGTCGGCCTGCCGCGTACCGGCACCACCATGCTGCAGCGCACGCTGGCGGTCGACCCACGTTTCTACTCCGCCGCCTGGTGGGAGACCCGCTTTCCGGCACCGCTGACGGGTGAAACCCTGGCCGCGCCGGCCAAGCGCATCGCCCAGGCCAAGGCAGAGGTCGATCTGATGGCCGAGGTGATCCCGCAGATCCTCGCGATCCACCCGCTCGATGCCCTGCTCTGCGACGAAGAGTTCATGCTCATGGAGCATTCCTTCATGTGTGCCATGGACGCCTACGTCAACGTGCCCAGCTACACCCGTTGGCTGGATCAACAAGACCAGCGGCCGGTCTACACCCAACTGAAAAAAATGCTGCAGTTCTTGCAGTGGCAGAAGCAACAACGGGGTGAGCCGGCGGGCCAACGCTGGCTGCTCAAGGCGCCACAACACCTGCACACGCTGGATCTGCTGCTGGATGTCTTCCCCGGCGCGCAGGTGATCCTGACCCACCGTGAACCAGCCCAGACCATCCCGTCGATGGCCAGCATGGCCCACACCCTGTGGCAGATGTACAGCGACAACCCGGACCCGAAAGCCGCGGGTGAGCAGTGGAACCACCGCATGGCGCGTGGCATCCGGCACACCATGCAGGTGCGCGAGCAGCATGCGCCCGAGCGTTTTCTCGACATCCACTTTGCCGACACCGTGAAGCAGCCGCTGCAAGTACTGGAGAAGGTCTATGCCTTCGCCAAGCTGCCGTTTACCGATAAAGCCCGCGCCGACGCACAGGGCTGGCTGGCGCAAAACAGCCGGGAAAAACGTGCCAGCCACGACTACAGCCTCGAACGTTTCGGCCTGAACGAGGCGCAGATGACCGAGGACTACAGCGAATACCGCGCCCGTCACCTGGGCGTCAATCACTGAGCGTCAATACTGAACAAGGGCTGGAAAACTCATGGAAAAAATCATCTTGACCCTGTGGAAACCGGCGCAACCCAACGCCGGGCAATGGCGTGCGGATTTGCTCGGCCTGCGCGACGGCCTGGTTGCCGCCGGTGCAAAAAACATCCGCGTCATGCTGGTCGATGAGGCGGTGGCCGCCGCATCCGCGCAACGCATCACCAATAGCGCAGCGCCCCCGGACGGGATGCTCTCGTTGTGGCTGGACAGTGCCTCGCAGTGGCCCGCGATCAAGACCCTCGTGGCGCCTTTGACCAGCCGCCTGGAGGCGTATCTGGTGGTGGAATCCGAGCCCTACCCCGAGGAGCGCCAGGCCCGCTCAGCCCTGTACCAGGTGCCGGTCGGCCAGCGCACACCCGGCATGAACCAGGTGGCGCTGCTGCACAAGCCAGATCGTATGAGCTACGAGCATTGGCACGACACCTGGCGCAACGGGCACGGGCCTAATGCCTATCCACTGCAATCGATCTTCGGCTACCGGCAGAACACCGTGGTACGGGCGCTGACCTTCGGTGCACCGGTGCTGCACGCCATCGTCGAAGAGAACTTCCCGCCCGAGGCCATCGGCAATCCGCAAGGTTTTTTCGCCGCCCTGGGCGACCCGGAAAAATGCGCGCAGCGCCAGCAGGCCATGTACGAATCGACCAGCAGGTTCATCGACTTCGAGAAGATCGACTGCATCCTCACCAGCGAGTACCAGCTCAGTGCCTGAATGGCCCCAAGGAGGCTTCACATGTTGGACCTGCAAGCAATCGAGCTGATCAAACAGCTCAAGGCGCGGTATTTCCGCGCCATCGACACCTGCAACATCGAGATGCTCCAGGGCATGCTCACCGAGGACGTCGCCCTGTCGTTCAAGAGCCCTGCCTACGAGTTCCACGTCAACGGCCTGGGCGATGCGCTGGACTTCTACCGCAGCTCATTCACCAAGACCCGCCTGGCCACCCACAACGGTCACACCCCGGAAATCGAAGTCGCTGGCGACCAGGCCACAGCCCTCTGGTACCTGAGCTACGTGTTCATCAACCTCGAGGACAACACCCACATGCACGGCAGCGCGATCTACCAGGATCGCTACGTCAAGCGCGACGAGCGCTGGATGATCGCCGAGACGGGCTACGAAACCCTGCTCGAGACTCTCCAGCCCTTGAGCGAACAGCTGCAGATCACCTCCAGACCCATCAACTGAATGCACAACAGGAGACTGTCATGGCCAGAGCAGAAAACATAGTGACCTCCCACACGGTGGAAATCGATGCCCCCGCCCGGGTGGTCTGGGAGGTGCTCATCGATCTGGACAATTACCACCAGTGGAACAGCTTCTGTCCGCACATTCGCTGCGGCCTGCAGATCGGTGACGAGGTGCATATGCAGGTGCTTTCCCCCGAGACCGGCGAAACCGTTCCGGTGTTCGAATACCTCGTGGCCTGCGACCCAGAGCAACTGTTGTCCTGGGAGCAACGCCCCGTCCCGGAGAACATGGACGCCGCCCGCCGCGACCAGTACATCACGGCCATCGATGCCAACCGTTGCCGCTATTTCACCACGGATATTTTCCTGGGCCTGAACCAGGACACGATCATGCGCGAACACGGTGCCTGGGTAAAAACCGGCTTCGACCAGATGGCCCTGGACCTGAAACGACGTGCCGAAGCACTGCACGCCAGTCGCACCTGAACGACCCATTCCCTACCAGAACAATAAGAAGGTGATCACCATGTTGCTCAAAGATAAAGTCGTCATCATTTCCGGTATCGGCCCAGGCCTTGGCATCAAGCTGGCCGTGCGTGCCGCGGAGTATCAGGCCAAGGCCGTGGTGTTGGCCGCACGCACCCCGGCCAAGCTGGATCAGGCCGAGCAAGCGGTCCGCGACGCGGGCTACAGCACCCCGATCCTTAAAGTCCCCACCGACATTTCCCAGGTCGAGCAATGCCAGGCGCTCGCCGACCTGACGATCGAGCACTTCGGCCAGATCGATGTACTGATCAACTCCGCCTACGCCCACGGCGCCTGGGGCAGTTCCTCAGAATCGTCAATGGCAGACTGGCGCAACGCGATGGACGTCAACCTGTTCGGCACCATGCACATGACCCAGGCCGTGCTGCCGCAGATGAAGAAACAGAAGTCGGGCAGCATCGTCATGATCAACACCATGGCCACTCGCACCCCCAACCAGCTGGAATCCGGTTATGCCGTTTCCAAAGGCGCGTTGAAAACCGCCGTGCAGTACCTGGCCCAGGATCTCGGCCCGTTCGGCATCCGCGTCAACTCCACCTTCATGGGCTGGATGTGGGGCGCACCGGTGATCGGCTACTTCGAGAGCGAAGCCAAGCGCCTGGGCGTCCCGATGGAGTCGCTGGTCGAGCAGGTCGCGCAACAGATTCCACTGCGCAAGATTCCGCAAGACAGCGACTGCGCCATGGCCGCCCTGTACCTGGCCAGCGACTTCGCCAAGGTCATTACCGGCGCGCAACTGGACGTCAACGGCGGCCACTACCTGCCCTGCTAAGCCCTTCAAGTCGACAAACCTGCGTACCGGCTACAAACGGCTGCTGGAGATGATCGGCCACGGCCCCCCCAATGGTCGATCACCTCTGCGCCGATCAACTGAAGCAAAAAAAAGCCCCATCGGATACCGATGGGGCTTTTTTCATTGCAACGACCCGGCGCTTACCGCCCGATCGCCCGCGCCGCATCCGCGGTGTATTGGTCCGGGGTGAACTTGCCTTCGTTTAGGATCGGCCCCTTCTTCGCTTCGTTGGTCATGCCGTAGCCGGTGTACTGGCCGGAGTTCAAGTCCATGAAAAACTGCGAACCGGCCTGCCAGCCGCTCATGTCAGGGTGGTAGTAGTAGTTGATCATGGCGTGCTTCCACAGCTGCCCACGGGCGTCGTAGTTGTCGGCCAGGACCGCGTTCCAGGTGTCTTCGTCGATGAACAGCACGCGCTTGCCATAGACATGGCGATAGCCTTCCTTCAAGTCCGCTTCCAACACCCACACGCGACGTAATTCATAACGCATCAAATCGGGATTGGGATGGTTGGGGGTCAGCATGTCGGCGTGCTTGACGGTGCCGGCGTTGGGCTTGAAGGCGTTGGCCGGCGTGTAGATCTCGCGCTTGCCGATCAGCTTCCAGGTGAACCGCTCTGGCGAGCCGTTGAACAAACGGTCTTCGTCGATGGTCATGGTGCCGTTGGTGCCGATCATCGGCTGATCGAAACCGTAGCCCGGCAGTTGCCGTACGCGCCGGGTCGATGGGCTGTAGGTCCAGGCCTGGCGCGCATCGGTGCCGAAGTTGTAGGGTTCATGGGAAATACTGATGGTGCCGTTGTCCCGGGCCGGCTTGAGGGTCATGTTGTTGCTCATGGCCGCAATCTTGTCTTCGGTCTTGGAGTCGGCGGCCGGTGAGTTCCCCAGTGCCAGGTTTCGCGCGTAGGCTCGCCCCCAGCCAATGCTGCCGTTGGGCAGGACCGAGGCCAGGTCGGAGGTTTTTTCCTCGGTGTAGGCACGTGCCGGCAGTTGGTGATTCCACAGCAGTTCCATGCCGTTCTTGGGGATCGGGAACGGCACCTGGCCGATCCCGGTGAAACCGGCACCGTCGTTGACCAACTGAGCGTGCAGCGCATTGTCCATCACCCGACGGCAGACGTAATCGGGGTAGCGAAAATCCCGGTGGCCGGGGTAGATGTTCATCTTGTAGGTGGTCGGGTACTTCTTCAGCAGGGCCTTCTGCCCTTCGGTCAGGTGCGCCTCGTACTGGCTCATGTTCTGCGCGGTGATCACCAGGATCGGCTTCTCCGCCGCATAGGGATCCACCGGCTGGTCGCCGGAGAATTTCACATGATTCCAGCCCGGTACTTCACCCAGGTATTTGCCGGTGTACGGCGGAATGGTGCCCTCGGCGTTGCCAGCCTGCTCGGCGCCGACACAGGTCAGCTCCTTGCCCAGCTTGGCCGCTTCCTGGGGTGACACCGCCGCGTGCGCATAACCCATCAGCCCGCTATTGGCTGTGACTGCGACCGCGAGCATGAGACCTGTTCTTGTTATTTTCATGTGATGCCTCCTACGCTGATAAGGCTGTGTGGAATGGACCCATTGTTCGTGTTCTGCCGGCCCGGACATCGTCCGGAAAGACTAAGGCGGTGTTACGCGCCCAACTTTTCTTGCAGCTGTGCCTTGAGCACCTTGCCGGTGGCATTGCGGGGCAAGGGTTCGCGAACCCGAAAGACCTGCGCCGGCACTTTGTAAGCGGCCAGGCGCTCGGCGATGAATGCGCAGATCTGCGCCTCCTGGGGCAGTGTCGAGGCCTGGCCATGCACGGCCAGCCCTACCGTCTCGCCCAGCAGCGGGTCGGCAATGGCGAACGCCGCCGCCTCCAGGACTCCGGGCATATCGAGGACGCAGGTTTCGATTTCCGCGGCGGAAATCTTCTCGCCACCGCGGTTGATCAACTCCTTGACCCGGCCGGTGATGTGGAGGAATTGCTCTTGGTCGAGGTAACCGATATCGCCAGTGTCCAGCCAACCGTCGCGCAGGCTTTGCGCAGTGGCTTCGGGCAGGTTCCAGTAGGCGCTCATCAAGGTTGGGGAACGCAACCAGATCACCCCGCGAGTGCCCGCCGCCTGGGGCTGATCAGGGCTGTCACCGATACGGATATCGACGATCGGCAGTGCCCAACCCGCTGCCTGCGGCTTGTACACGAACGGATCGCCACCGATGGCCGCGCCGATGCCATTGCTTTCGGTCAGGCCATACCCGGCACCGCCGATGACGTCAGGCTTGAGCTTGAGCATGTCGTCCAGTACCCCGGCGGACGACGCTGCGCCGCCCAGTCCGAGACCGAACAGGCTAACGGTATGCTCGCCGCCAAAACGGGGTGATGCCAGCAGTTGCTGCATCATCACCGGCGCCCCATTGAACTGGGTACAGCGCTCATCGCGAATGAGGTCGATGGCACGTTCGACATCCCACTTGTACATCAGCATCAAGCGCCGACCGCCGCGTAATGCCGACAAAAACTGCGCATGCAAGCCGCTGACATGGAACAGCGGCACGGCCGCCAGCGTGGTGGGTGGATAGCCGCTGTTGAGCACCACACCGATACGCTCGGGCGAGCTCATGGCGCAAAACGCGCCTTGGAAATCCAGGGCAAACAGCGCCTGGCAAATGGCCCGGTGACTCGACACGGCGCCCTTGGCGCGGCTGGTGGTGCCCGAGGTGTAGAGGATCAGAGCCGGCGCGTCAGGATCGATTTCAAGAGTGGGTACCGGTAGTGCCGGAGCGCTGATCAAGTCCTCGAAACGCAGGCAGTACTCGGGCAACGTTGCTTCCTCGGCCCCGACGACGATGGTGGCGCGCTGCTCGCGGGCCAGGTCTTCGTGCAGGGTTTTCAGACGCGCTTCGTCGCACAACAACAGGCGCGAACCGCTGTCCTGCAACGCATACTGCAACTCGTCGCGCAGGCCCCAACTGTTGAGCGGCACACACACCGCGCCACAGCGCACGATCGCGGCGAAGGCCACCAGCCACGCCGGCTGGTTGCGCATGGCAATCGCCACCCGCTCGCCCGGTTGCAGGGCAAAACGGGCGACCATCTGCCCGGCCAGGCGGTCGACCTGATCGAAGAACTGGTTGAAGGTCAGGCGCTGTGACTGCCAGACCAGAAATTCACGGTCACCGTGAACCCGACCGGCGTCGAACACCTGCAGCAAGTCGTGCGCGGCGTGACGAAAGTAACGTGGAGCGCCGTCATCGGGCGTTACCACTTCAAACGGAGCACCGGGGGCGATCAGTTCGCGCCACGCGGTTTGCCAGCGTTCAATGCTCATTTTTGTTTTCTCCAGGACAGCCGAAAAACCTGTGGGAGTGGGCGCCTGACACTCCGCTATCGCGAGCAGGCTCGCTCCCACAGGGGTGTTGCGTCGTACTCAAATGCCGCGTACCCCTCCGATTCCATGTGGGAGCGAGCCTGCTCGCGAAGAGGCCGGCACATTCAACATCCTCGTTGCCTGACCCCCCGCTTTCGCGAGCAAGCCCGCTCCCACAGGGTGGTGAGTCGTACTCACCTGTTGGGGACACCAGCAACCCTTGTGGGAGCGGGCAAGCCAGGCTCCTACGCGTTAGTGGCGTAGCGTTCGCAATGGAAATCCCGGTCGCCCAGGCAGCTCTGCGCCACGCGCACGCGCTTGAGGTACAGGCCGACATCCAGTTCATCGGTGACGCCAATGCCGCCGTGCATCTGCACCGCTTCGTTGGCGACCTTGATTGCCGTGTCACCGGCTTTCCATTTCGCCAGGCTGACCAGGCGAGCGCGGGCCCCGGCATCGAGGCTGGCGTCGTCCAGGGTCGCCAGCGCGGCCATCAGGGCGCTGCGGCTGAGCGCCAGGTCGACGTACAGTTGCGCGGCGCGGTGTTGCAGGACCTGGAAGGTGCCAATCGGCGTGTCGAACTGCACGCGGGTCTTGAGGTACTCCAGGGTGGTTTCGAACAGTCGCTCGGCCATGCCCAACAGCTCTGCGGCCAGACAGGTGCGACCACGGTCCAGGACGGTTTCCAGCGCAGCCCAGCCCTCACCCAAGGTGCCCAGTAGCGCATCGCTGCCCAGTTGCACGCCGTCCAGTTGCAGGCGTGCGCAGTTGCGCGAATCGATCAGCGCCAGGGCGCTGACGGTCAGGCCCTTCGTATCCGCCGGCACCAGGAACAGACTGATGCCCTGGGTCTCACCCGGCTGCCCGGAGGTGCGCGCCGCCACCACATAGGCGTCGGCACCGAGGCCGTCGACCACCCAGAACTTGTCGCCGTGCAAGCGATAGCCCTGCCCTTCGGCCTTGGCCTCAAGGGCAATGCGACGCGGGTCATGGCGCGACTGTTCGTCAACGGCCAGGGCCAGGCGCTGTTCGCCACCGATCAGCGCTGGCAACCACTGCGCCTGCTGCGCCGAATTGCCTGCCAGCTGCACCAGCGAACCGCCCAGTACCACGCTGGACAACAGTGGCGTGGCCGACAGATTACGGCCCATGGATTCGAAGATCGGCCCAAGGCCCTTGCAACCGAAATCCAGGCCACCGAACGCTTCGGGAAAGGCGATCGCACTCCAGCCCAGCCCCACCGCGTCACGCCACAGTTGCGGGTCGAAACCCAGGGCTACCGCCTCATCGCGCAGTCGACGCTGGGCACTCACTGGGCTGCGGGCGGCGAGAAAGTCCCGGGCGCTGTCGGCCAGCAGGCGCTGGTCATCGTTATAACGCAGGCTCATGGGGTGACTCCTTTTTTTGCGTCGGGCAAGCCCAGCACACGCTTGGCGATGACGTTCAACTGGACCTCCGAAGACCCACCGGAAATGGTCAGCGCATAGCTGTTCAACCAGGAGCGGGTCACCGCCAGTTGCTGCTCGCTGAACGTCGCACTTTCCCAACCGAAGGCATGCCCGGACATGGCATCGAGCAGCACTTCGAACTTGTCGCGCTCCTGTTCGGTGTGCGTAAGCTTCATGATCGACATCAGGCCGCCGATGTCATCGCCGGCCCGCGCCTGTTCACCCATGCGCTGTACAGTCAGGTTGTAGGCCTGCTCGTTCATCGCACAGGCCGTGGCCCGCGCCTGCAAAGCGTGCTCGCTCTGACTCTGTGGCGCCGGCACGTACTCGCGCATCAGGGCCAGCAGGTCGAAGTGCGACGGCAGGCTGAATTCGCCGAATTTCGACATCGCCTTGCGTTCGTGCTGCAGCAGGTACTTGGCCAGGTTCCAGCCACCGTTCAACGGCCCGATCAACTGGCTCTTGGGCACCTTCACGCTGTCGAAGAACACCTGGCAAAACGCCGACTTGCCGCTGATCAGATCGATCGGTTGCGGCTTGACGCCGGGGCTGCGCATGTCCAGCACGATCAGGCTGATGCCCTCGTGTTTTGGTGCGCTGAAGTCGGTGCGCACCAGGGCATACATCCAGTCGGATTTGTCGCCGTAGGAGGTCCAGATCTTGCTGCCATCCACCACAAAGTGGTCACCGGCATCGCGGGCGGCCATTTTCAGGCTGGCCAGGTCGGAGCCGGCGTTCGGCTCGGAGAAGCCCTGGCACCAGCGCACTTCACCGCGGGCAATTGGCGGCAGCAGGTCGCGTTTCTGTTGCTCGCTGCCGTAGGCCAACAACACCGGGCCGAGCATCCAGATGCCCAGGTTGATCTGCGGCGGCCGGCACTTGAGGCGGCGCATCTCGCTTTCCAGCACCGCCAGTTGTTCATCGCTCAGGCCCGCGCCGCCATATTCCTCGGGCCACTCGGGGCAGAACCAGCGCTTGTCACGCATGCGTTCGAACCACAGGCGCGCGTCTTCACAGGGAAACTGCGGGTTCTGGCTGCCCCACACCACATCGCCTTCAGCCATGCCGGTGCGCATCGACGGCGGGCAGTTGGCCTCCAGCCAGGCGCGGGTGTCCTGGCGAAATTGCTCGATAGTGCTCATGAAAGTCCCCTTCGACCCGCCCCGGAGCCGGGGCGAGTACGGTTCTTGTTGTTGATGGACGAGCGTCAGCGTTGGGTGCGCGGCATGCCGAGGCCAAACTGGGCGATCAGTTCGCGCTGGATCTCATTGGTGCCGCCGCCAAAGGTCAGGGTCGTTGCAGAGCGCAACTCATACTCCAGGTCACCCTCCAACAGCGTCGCCGCCGAACCGCTGCGCATCGAGCCATTGGCACCGACGATCGCCGCCAGCTTGCGCAGGATCTCGATGGCCGACTCCGAGCCGAACACCTTGGTGGTCGAACTCAGCGCGACGCTCATGCGGTCGAGTTCGAGGTCGGCGGCGATGCGCATGTTGATCAGGCGCATCGCCTCCAGGCGCGCATAACACTCGGCCAGCGAGCTGCGCACCCAGGCCTTGTCCATCGCCCGACGGCCCTGTTCATCGCGGGCCCGCGCCCACAGGTAGACCCGGCGAAACAGCGCCACCACCTTGTCCGACCAGGTACCCAGGCCCAGGCGTTCGTGGTTCAACTGCGAGGTGATGAGTTTCCAGCCACCGTGCAACTCGCCCACCAGCATCTCGTTGGGCACCCGCACGTTGTCGTAGTAAGTGGCCGCCGTCGGATTGCCGACGGTGTGGATCAGGGTGTGGGAGAAACCCGGCGTCGTGGTATCGACGATCAGCAGCGAAATGCCTTTGTGCCGCGCCTGGGTCGGATCGGTACGGGCCGCCAGCCAGACGAAATCGGCCGATTCGGCGCCCGAGGTCCACAGCTTGTTGCCATTGACCAAAAAGCCTTCTGCGTCCTGGCGAGCACTGGTTTTCAGCACCGCCAGATCGCTGCCGGCGTCGGGTTCGGAGTAACCGATGGCGAACATGATTTCGCCCGCGGCGATCCCGGGCAGGAAACGCTCTTTCTGCAGTTCGCTGCCATGGGCCATCAAGGCAGGGCCCACGGTACTGATGGTCACGAACGGCAGCGGCGCACCGGCGATGTTGGCTTCTTCGAAGAAGATCAACTGTTCGGTGGCGGCGTAGCCCTGGCCGCCATGGGCCTTGGGCCAGCCGACCGCGAGCCAGCCGTCGCGGCCCATCTGGCGGATGGTCTGGCGATACAGCTCGCCGCCTTCCTTGCCGCGCAACTGCTCGCGCATGTCCTTGGTCATCAGGGCCTGGAAATAGTCCCGCACCTTGTGGCGCAGGGCATGTTGTTCGGGAGTGAGGTCGACGAACATCTGCTGCTCCTTAGGCTGCGCCGAGAATCAGGCCGCTGGTGGGTACGCCGGTACCGGCGGTGACCAGCACGTTCTGCACATCTGCCACCTGGTTGACGGCCGTGCCACGCACTTGGCGCACCGCTTCGGCGATGCCGTTCATGCCGTGGATGTAGGCTTCGCCCAGTTGCCCGCCGTGGGTGTTGATCGGCAGTTTGCCGCCACGGGCATGGTGCCCGGCGCGGATGAATTCCTTGGCCTCACCGCGTTTGACGAAGCCGAACTCTTCGAGCTGCGGCAGCACGAACGGGGTGAAGTGGTCGTAGATCACCGCGGTCTGGAACGATTCAGGGCCCAGGCCCGACTGGCGATACAGCTCGCGGGCGACCACGCCCATTTCCGGCAGCCCGGTGATGTCGTCGCGGTAGAATGAAGTCATGCTCTGCTGGCCGTGGCTGATGCCTTGGGAACCGGCCTTGATGCTCACCGGTTTCTGCCGCAGGTCACGGGCGCGTTCGGCCGAGGTGATGACCATCGCCACGGCGCCATCAGACTCCTGGCAGCAATCGAGCAGGTGCAGCGGTTCGCAGATCCAGCGCGAGGCCTGGTGTTCTTCCAGGGTGATCGGCTTGCCGTGGAAAAACGCCTGGGGGTTGGTCGCGGCGAAATCCCGCGCAGCCACCGCGATCCGGCCGAAATCTTCGCTGGTGGCACCATAGGTGTGCATGTAGCGCTGGGCGAACATGCCGACCCAGGCGGCCGGTGTATGGAAGCCGTGGGGCATGTACCAGCCGTAGTTGACGTTGTCGAAGATCGGCGACGCCGCGAAGCCGTAGTTGCCGGTGCCGAAGCGATACCAGGAACGCTCGTTCATGGCCCGGTAGACCACCACCACTTTCGCCACCCCGGTGGCCACCGCCATCGCCGCGTGCATCACCGGCCCGCAGGCCGCGCCACCGCCATGGGGTACCTGGGAGAAGAACTTGACGTCCTTGCAGCCGAGTAAACGGGCGATTTCGTACTCCGGGACCTTGTCCACCGAGTAGGAGCTGAAGCCCTCGACCTCGGACGGGTCGATGCCGGCATCCTTGAGCGCACTCAAGGTGGCCTCCATGGCCAGGCGCAGTTCGGTGCGTCCGGAGTTCTTGGAAAATTCGGTCGCGCCCAGGCCAACGATCGCGGCGCGCCCGGAAATCGATGAATCAGTCATCTGTGTCTCTCCGGCTGTCAGGGCAGGACCAGCGCGACCGTGCCGGTCACGTGGTTACCCATGGAATTTTTGCCGCTCAAGGTGATTTCCACCGAGCGGGTATCGGCGTCGAGTGCGCTGACGCTGCCGTTGAAGGTCATGCAGTCGCCGGGATAATTCGGCGCGCCGAGCTTGATTTTCAGCGCGGTGAACTGCGCCAGCGGCCCGGCCCACTGCTCGATGAACCGCTGCACCAACCCGTTGGTGGTGAGGATGTTCATGAACACGTGGGGCGAACCCAGGGCACGGGCCGCCTCGGCGTCGTGGTGACCGGGGAAGTAGTCACGGGTGGCAATCGCGCCGCCGTTGATCAGGGTCACCGTGATTGGCACCGCGAGCTCCGGCAGTGCTTCGCCGGGGCGCACGTCTTCAAAGCGCTTGGTGTTCTTCGAGGTCATATTTCCATCCCAGCTTGTCGTTATCGTTGAGCCAGTCGCCCAGGCGTTCCAGGTTTGCCGCCGAGCCACCCAAGGCAAGGGACAGGCCGCGACTCCAGTAGAGAAAACGGTGGATCGGGTACGTCAGGTCGACGCCGATGCCGCCATGCACGTGCTGCGCGATATGGCCGATGCGGTGCCCCGCTTCACAGGCCAGCCAGGCCGTGGCCAGTGCTTCACTGGGCGCCGGCAAGTCGGCATCGATGCGGTAGGCCAATTGCCACAGCGTGGTGCGCAAGGCTTCGACGGCGATATGGGTGTCGGCCATGCTCATCTGCACCGCCTGGAAGCTGCCGATGACGCGCTCGAACTGCCGGCGCTCGCTGACATAGGCCACGGTGCGACGAATCTGCTCTTCGCTAACCCCCAGTTGCAGGGCTGCCAATGCCGCTGTGCAACGCAGCTCCAGCCAGGCGACGGCCTCGACCGGCAACAGCGCGGTGGCGTTCACGGTCAAGCCTTCGATGTGCAGGTCCGCGGCGGCTTCGCCATGGGTCAGCACCGCCGACACCCGTCGAATCTCAGGGGCCGCCAGGTCGAGCAACAGCAGGCGCGGCTGCCCTTCGGCCTGTACCAGCACCAGTGCAGCGCTGGCCTGGTCACCCAGGGACAAGGCCGCGACCCGGCCATCGATCGACCAGCCCCCGGGGTTCGCCTGCGCCTGCAACTCAATGCCCCGAGCACTGCTCAAGCCATCCATGGACAGGCTCAGCAGCGCCTCGCCGGACGCCGCCTTGGCCACCCACCCGGCACTGTCGCCCGCGCCGAAACGGGCCAGGGTCGCGGCCGCCAATTGATGGCGCCACAACGGCACCTGGGCCAGGGCCTTGCCCTGGGCCTGCAGTACCAGCATCAGCTCGGTCATGCCCAGGCCGCTGCCGCCGTGCTCTTCGGGAATGGCCAGGGCGTGCAGCCCGGTCTCGATGCACAGCGCCCACAGAGGCGCCATCATCGATTCGCCGCTGGTGTCCCACTGGCGCATGTACTCGTCATGGCAATGGTCGACAAACAGGCCGTCGGCCATCTGCGCAATGGCGCGCTGGTCTTCGCTCAATTCGAAATCCATGGATGGCTCCTATGCCTCTACCGGCCGGAACATCGGCAGGGTCTGTTGGTCATCGAAGGTCTGGAACTCGACCTGCAAACGCTGGCCGATCTGCAGTTGGTCACGCTCGACACCGACCAGACCGGCGATCAGGCGCACGCCCTCCGCAAGCTCGATCAGGCCGATCGGGTTGGGGTAATCGAACGGCGGCACCTCGGGGTAGTGCATCACCACGAACGAATACAAGGTGGCGCGGCCGCTGGCCTCGAGGGTGTCCCAGTCAAAGCTGTGGCACTGGATGCACACGGGAGCCGGTGGATGGCGCAGGGTCTGGCAGGCGGTGCAGCGCTGGATCAGCAACTGACCCTTCGCGCAGCCTTCCCAGAAGAACCGGGTGTCGTCGCTGATGCCCGGCAGCGGGCGCTTGGCCTTGGCCGGCGCCGCTTCAACCTTGGCCGGTGCCTGGGCATTGGCCGCGCGGAACTTGAATACACGAAACAGCAGCTCGCCCACCGGCTCGTCGCCGCCGGCTTTTTCGACGAAGTGGCTCATCACCAGGGTGACGAAAAAGCCAGTGCCCAGGGCGGTGGTTTTCTCGTCGCCCACCGAATCCAGGCGCGTGGTGTAGTAAAGCTTTTCCCCCAGGCGCAGCGGGCGGGTGAAGCTCAGCTCGGAGTTCACCGCCACCGTGGAGGCGTAGCCGTAGGCTTCCATTTCCTTGAGCACCTCGTAAGGGTTCTCGTTGGTGGAGCCAGGCGGATAGTTGTTGGCGTGCAGGCCTTCCATGGTCCACACCTGCAGCATCGCAGGCGGCGCGATCAGGCCCTCATGTTGGGTGCCCAGGGCAAAACCTGCGTCGGTGTACAGCGGGTTGTCCACGCCCATGACTTCGCACCACTGGCGAATCATCGGGGCATTGACCTCGTCCCAGGCGTACACGCGGCCGTACTCGCGCCCCACCAGGGCGCGCACATTGGATAGCAATTGTGGATCAGCCAAAGTCGTCTCCTTCACATTGAAGGCGGCCACCGAACCCGGTCGCCGCAATAGGTCGATCAGGTGGGCAGCACCTGCGCGGCGCCGAGAAATGCCGGGCGTTCACCACCGCCATGCAGCAACAGGTTGCAACCGCTGGCGTAACCGGCCAGCGGTGATGCGATGTAGAGGCAGGCGTTGGCAATGTCTTCGGCCACCGCCATGCGCCCGGCCGGAATGCCGGCAGCGACGGCGGCGATGCCGGCTTCGGAGCCGTAGTGCAGATGTGCCTGATCGGTCAGCACCAGTCCCGGGCTGACCGTGACCACCCGCACCTTGGGCCCCCACTCCACCGCCAGCGATTGCACCAGCGCCAGCACCCCGGCCTTGGCCGCGCCGTAGGCAGCGGTGCCTGGCGAGGAACGCAGAGCACTGATGCTGCCGATAAAGACGATGCAACCGCCCTGCGTCTGCGCCTGCATCAGCCGGTTGGCGTGCTGGGCGACATTGAGCGGCGCGATCAGGTTCAGGCCGATGATGCTTTCGTGAAACCGCGGCGAGGCCGTGGCCGCGTCTGTGGCAGGGCTGCCGCCGGCGTTGTTGATCACCACGTCGAGGCGGCCAAAGTCGCGTTCGATGGTGGCGAACAGGCGTTGCAGGGAATCGTGGTCGCGCACATCAGTGGCAATGAAGGTTGCGCGCTTGCCACCCACTGTCGGCACCTGCTCAGGTTCGCGCCGGGCACAGACGATCACCCGTGCGTTCGCAGCGAGAAATCCCAGCGCGATACCGGCGCCGATGCCTTTGGTGCCACCGGTGATCAGCACCACCTTGCCGCTGTAATCAAGACCCGAATGCAGCTCCATCATGTGCTCCTTTTCTACTGACAAGAGCCACTCTAGGGACGAACCTGGGGCCAAACTACGTCTGAACGGACGATGAAAATTCAGCGCCGTGAACAGGACACTGGCGCCATTCACACCTTGCCTGGTCTTCGAAGATGCCCATGTCCGACTCATCCGCTGCACCGGTTCTGCTCGAACGTCCCCTGCCCGGCGTGGCCCTGCTGCGGCTCAACCGCCCGCAAGCGACCAATGCCTTGAGCCTGGAACTGCAGGCGCTGCTGTCGCGGTATTTCAGTGAGCTGGCGATCGACCCCGACGTGCGCTGCATCGTGCTGACCGGCGGTGACAAGGTGTTCGCCGCCGGTGGCGACATCAACAGCATGGCCGGGGTCGGTGCCATCGATATCTACAAGCGCCACACCGAACGGGTCTGGGGGCCGATCCAGCACTGCCCGAAACCGGTGATCGCGGCCGTCTGCGGCTACGCCTACGGCGGCGGTTGCGAGCTGGCGATGCACGCCGACCTGATCGTCGCCGGACGTAGCGCGCGCTTCTGCCAACCGGAAATCCGCATCGGCATCATGCCCGGCATCGGCGGCACCCAACGCCTGGTGCGCGCGGTGGGCAAGGTCAAGGCGATGCGCATGGCGCTCACCGGCCAACCGATCAGTGCCGAGGACGCCTGGGTGGCCGGGCTGGTCAGCGACCTGGTGGACGATGACCAGGTCCAGGCCCACGCCCTGGAACTGGCGCGCGTCATCGCCGCGATGCCGGCCCTGGCCGCCGAACAGATCAAGGAAGTGATCCTGGCCGGCATGGACGCCCCGCTGGAAGCCGGCCTGGCTTTGGAACGCAAGGCCAATGCATTGCTGTTCGCGTCACGGGATCAGAAGGAAGGCATGCAGGCGTTTATCGAAAAACGTCCGGCGCGGTTTGAGGGGTACTAGCAAAAAACCTGCTCGCGAAGGGGCCTGCCATTCAACTTCTCTGTTGGCTGACCCACCGCCATCGCGAGCAGGCTCGCTCCCACAGGGGTTTCTGCAGGTTTTGCGTTCCCCTGCAGGAGCTAGCGCAGGCTGCGATCTTTTGATCTTCTAGACAGCCCGATCAATCCGATCCAGCGCCCGATTCACCGCCAGTTCCCCCAGCATGATGACCTGGGCAATCCCCAGCAGGGAATTGCGACTGGTCCCTGCCATATGATCCGCCAGATCCAGCGTCATCACATTGGCCGAAGCCAGCGACTCACAGGCATGGGCCAGCAAGGTTTCGGTATCGAGCTCCGGGTTGACGATGAACATGGTGCAAAGCTTGCGAGGTTTGACTGTGACACCGCGTCATCGTTCTTCGCCGGCAAGCCTGGCTCCCACGGGGCCACCTAAGCCGCTAGATACTCATCACCATCTGCCCACTATCAACACGCAATTCAACACCATTGATCGCCCGAGCCTCATCGCTGGCCAGGAACAACACGCTGGCCGCCACGTCTTCGGGCCGGCACATGCGGTTCATTGGGTCGCTGTCGATAGTCAGGCGGTTGGGGTCGACGCCTTCGGGGAAGCCGCCGCGGGTCATGTCGGTGAGTACGCCGTCGGGGTGCAGGGTGTTGCAGCGGATGCGGTATTTGCGCCGCCGGCACATCACCGCCACCGAACGCGACAACGCCGCCACCGCCCCTTTCGAAGCGCTGTAGGCAAGGTAATCGTCGCGCCCGGCCAGGGCCGCGATGGACGACAGGTTGATGATCGAACCTCCGCTGTCCTTCATCAACGCGATGCCTTCACGGCAGCCCAGGAACACGCTGTCGGCGTTCACGCGCATTACTTTGTGCCAATCCGCCAGGCTGGTTTCCTCGATCGAGCCGGCGATCAGGATGCCGGCGTTGTTGACCAGGATATCCAGGCGACCGTAGCGCTCGCGCACATGGTCGATGACCTGGCGCCACTGGTCTTCGCTGCTGACGTCGTGGCGGACGAAGGCGGCCGTCGGTCCGATTTCAGCCGCCAGCGCCTGGCCGGCCTCGACGTCCAGGTCGCTGATCAGCACCTGGGCACCTTCGGCGGCCAGCAGGCGCGCGCTGGCAGCGCCGATACCCCTGGCGCCGCCGGTGATCAGTGCAACCTTGCCGTGGACCCGTCCGTTCTTGTTGGTTTGATCGAGGGTCATCATGTTATCTCGTGTGCGTGGGTGGTTTGCGGTTGCTGGTTGTGCGCGCGGGCGACGGCGGCACCGGCTCGACGGCCGGAGAACACGCAGTCGGCCAGGGACAGGCCACTGATGTACAGGTGCGAAGGGATGCCCAGGGCGCTGCGACCGGCCGCGTACAGGCCACTGATGGCCTGGCCTTGCGGGTCCAGCACCGCGCCGCTGCGCTCATCCACGCGCAAGCCGCCCAGGGTCAGGGCGCCCAGGGGGAATACCGGATTGGTCACCGAGATATCGCAGGCATAGAACGGCCCCTGTTCAAGCACCTGGCGCCCGCCCTCGGACTTGCCGAACGGCTCCGGCGCCTCGCCACGGGCGGCGGCGTTGGCGGCCAGTACCGAGTCGCGCAGCACGGCGGGGTCCATGGACGTCGCACTGGCCAGCTCGGTCAGGCTCTTGCCCTTGCGCACCTTGAACAGCATCAGCGCCAGGGCCGGGAAACTCTGGAACCACCAGTAGCCGCCGAACAGCGCTTCGCGGATGGCTTTCTTGCGCAACGGCGCATCCAGCACCAGCCATGCCTTGCCGCCCTGCTCTTCCATCAAGGGTTGGCCGAGGGTGGCGCCGTAGACTTCTTCATTGCAGAAGCGCCGGCCCTCGCGATTGACCACAATGCCTTTGTGCCAACTGTATGGCGGGTTGATGAAGCGCCATGCCGATACCCGCTCAAGCCCGCGGCCCTGGCCGCCGACACTGGCGCCCAGGCGCAAGCCGCTGCCATCGCAGCCGGTGGCGCCGACCTTGAAATTGCGCCGGAACTTCGGCGCGTGCTGTTCGAGCAACTGGCGATTGAAGATGAAACCGCCGGTGCTGAGGATCACCCCCTGGCGCGCCCGCACCCGGCGAGGCTGGGCGAAATCCCGTTCCAGTTGGCAGACCTTCTGGCGCAGTTTGTTGCAATAGCCGGGGGCGAAGTTCTGCAAGCGTTCGGCGCGGGTAGCCAGTCGCGCATGCAGCTGTGCTTCCTTGCTGGCTTCGGGCATGCACCAGAACTCGGCGCCCAGTACCCGCCCCTGGGCATCGGTCACCAGTCGTCGCGCCGCCGCCTGCAACAGCGTCTTCGCTCCGGCCTTCAGGCACGCGGCCTTGAGATGGGCAAACAGCACCGCGCCGCCCTGCCCCTTGCCCACGGTGCGATGCCCTCGTGGTGCAGGCGGCAAGGGACCGCCGTGGTCGGGCACCAATTCGTTACCCGAGTAATAGAGGAAGTAGCCGTCGGGCGGGTATGAGGTCTTGCCCCCACCCGGTGGCATCTGGTGGGCGTAGGGTGCGCCGTGGCTTTCCAGCCACTGCAGGTTGCTCACGCTGTCGGCACAGAAGCGCCACAGGGTATCGTCACTGACCACACCCCGGGTTTCGTGCTTGAGGTAATCGAACATGGCTTCGGGGCTGTCGTTGAAACCCGCCGCCTGTTGATGACGCGTGCCGCCACCGGCGTACACCACCCCGCCGCTCTTGGCGCTGGCGCCGCCGCCGGTGAAACGGTCGGCGATCAGTACGTCGGCACCCTGGGCGCGAGCCTCCAAGGCGGCGCAGGCACCGGCCGCACCCCAGCCGACGACCAGCACGTCGCATTGTTCATCCCAGGTCACACTGTCGCCATCGGCCACTTGCAACGGTGGCAACACGTCGGTGCTGGGGAGGTTATCGGACATTGACATGCTCCCTCCTATCGCTGGCTGGCCAGGTGGTTGGCGGCGACATAAGCGAAGGTCATCGCCGGCCCCAGGGTGCCACCGGCGCCCGGATAGCTGGTGCCCATCACCGACGCCGAGCAGTTGCCGATGGCGTACAGGCCGGCGATGGTCGAGCCGTCATCGCGCACCACCTGGGCATGTTCGTTGGTCAACAGGCCGCCCTTGGTGCCGATGTCCCCGGCGTCCAGGCGCATGGCGTAATACGGGCCTTTGCGCAGCGGCGCCAGGCATGGATTGGGCTTGATGTTGCAGTCGCCGTAATAGCGGTCGAAGACGTTGCCGCCACGGGCGAAGTCGAGGTCCACGCCGCTCTCGGCATAGCCGTTGACCTTGTTGACGGTGGCCTCCAGGCCAGCGCTGTCGACGCCGATCTGCCGGGCCAGGCCGACCAGGGTGTCAGCCTTCCAGTACAGATTGTTGAGCCACTCTTTGCGCAGGCGGCTGTCGGGCATGATCTGGCCCGGCATCAACGGACCCATGGCGTAGTTGAAGCGGAAATGCGCGTCGAAGATCACCCAGGCCGGCACCGACTTGCCGCCGGTTTTCTGGTTGTCCTGGTGCATGGCGTCGACGAATTCGAGGTACGGCGCCGCTTCGTTGACAAAGCGTTGGCCCAGGCCGTTGACCACGATGGCGCCGGGGAACGCACGTTCGGCGAAGATCCCCCGGGGTTTGTCTTCTCCCGGCACGGCAATGGTCGGTGCCCACCAGGCCCAATCCATCAACGCGGTGGCCGCGCCCTGGGCGATGCCGGCTTCCAGGGCCGCGCCTGTGTTATTGCCCGGCGGCGTCGCGCTCCAGGCCCTGCGGGTCGGCTTGGGCAGGTACTGGTCACGCAGGACCTGGTTTTGCTCAAAGCCACCGGAGGCCAGGATCACCCCCAGGCGCGCCTGCAGTTGCAACTCGGCGCCGTCACGCCGCACGGTGACGCCGCTGACCCGACCGTTATCGGTGACCAGGCCGCAGAAATCAGTGTTAAGCCACAGCGGTACGTCGCGGTCCATCAGCGAGCGGCGCAACGAAGCCACCAGCGAACTGCCCAGGGATGCCCGACGATCCATCTTGCTCTTGCGTCGCCATTTGAAGTCCAGCTTGTAGCGCAGCATCAGTTTCATGATCAAAAGGCGCCAGCCAAAACTGCGGGCCATGGCCTTGTGCGCATCGCGTGCGGTCCAGGCGATGCACCCCATCAGCAGGGTTGAAGGCGACGGCTTGCGCAGGTTCGCCAGTTCCTCACCCAACAGGCTGGTGTCGAACAGCTCCGGGTCGAGGGTCCGCCCACCGGGCAGCGCCCCCGGCAGGTGCGGATAATAATCAGGGTATTTCGCCGCCACCGCGTAGCGCACCCGGCTGATTCGGGTGAGCTGTTCGATCATCTTCGGCGCGTTGTCCAGGTAGGCTCGCAAGCGCGTTTCATCGACATGCTCGCCTGCCGCGGCCTTGAGATAGGTCAGCGCCGTGGCGTAGCTGTCGTTGCCACGCTGGCGAGCGAAGTAGTGATTGTTGGGGATCCAGATACCGCCCCCGGAGATCGCCGAGGTGCCGCCGTATTGGTCGCTTTTCTCCACCACCAGCACGCGCATACCCTGGTCGGCGAGGAACACCGCCGAAGTCATCGCACCTGCGCCCGAACCGACGACGATCACGTCGTAGTGGGTCTGAGACTGAACTTGAGCCGTCATTGTTGTTATGCCATTAGCTGAGGTCAGGAAGAAACCGCCGACCACGCAGGGTGCGCTGGCGGAGTGCAGCCCATGATCGGGGCTGCGGGGGGACGGGCTCATCGTCAAAGTGGACTAGGGGGTGGGTGGTCGTGCACACCCTGTCAATCATGCGCTCCGCTGTGGAAGCAGGCTTGCCCGCGAAAGCCAACATCTCCCACGCCTGACCTCCCAGTAAACCTGTAGGAGCTGGCTTGCCAGCGATGAGGCCGGCACAGCCAACATCTCCATCGCCTGACCCACCGCCTTCGCCGGCAAGCCGGCTCCTACAGAGGATTAGGCCCGGCGCAAATTCCGCTAGCGCCCCGTAAACCTGTAGGCGCTGGCTTGCCAGCGAAGAGGCCGACACAGCCAACATTTCCATCGCCTGACCCACCGCCTTCGCCGGCAAGCCGGCTCCTACGGAGGATTAGGCCAGACGCAAATTCCGCCAGCGCCCAGTAAACCTGTAGGCGCTGGCTTGCCAGCGAAGAGGCCGGCACAGCCAGCATCTCCCTCGCCTGACCCACCGCCTTCGCCGGCAAGCCGGCTCCTACAGTGGATTAGGCCAGACGCAAATTCCGCCAGTGCCCCGTAAACCTGTAGGAGCTGGCTTGCCAGCGATAAGGCCGGCACCGCCAACATCTCCATCGCCTGACCCACCGCCTTCGCCGGCAAGCCGGCTCCTACAGAGGATTAGGCCCGGCGCAAATTCCGCTAGCGCCCAGTAAACCTGTAGGMGCTGGCTTGCCAGCGAAGAGGCCGRCACAGCCAACATYTCCATCGCCTGACCCACCGCCTTCGCCGGCAAGCCGGCTCCTACAGWGGATTAGGCCAGACGCAAATTCCGSCAGCGCCCAGTAAACCTGTAGGMGCTGGCTTGCCAGCGAAGAGGCCGGCACAGCCAACATCTCCCTCGCCTGACCCACCGCCTTCGCCGGCAAGCCGGCTCCTACAGAGGATTAGGCCAGACGCAAATTCCGGCAACCTGTAGGCGCTGGCTTGCCAGCGATGAGGCCGGCACAGCCAACATTTCCATCGCCTGACCCACCGCCTTCGCCGGCAAGCCGGCTCCTACAGAGGATTAGGCCAGACGCAAATTCCGCCAGCGCCCAGTAAACCTGTAGGCGCTGGCTTGCCAGCGATGAGGCCGGCACAGCCAACATTTACATCGCCTGACCCACCGCCTTCGCCGGCAAGCCGGCTCCTACAGAGGATTAGGCCAGACGCAAATTCCGCCAGCGACCAGTAAACCTGTAGGCGCTGGCTTGCCAGCGATGAGGCCGGCACAGCCAACATYTCCATCGCCTGACCCACCGCCTTCGCCGGCAAGCCGGCTCCTACAGAGGATTAGGCCAGACGCAAATTCCGCCAGCGCCCCGTAAACCTGTAGGAGCTGGCTTGCCAGCGAARAGGCCGACACAGCCAACATCTCCATCGCCTGACCCACCGCCTYC
>NZ_MNAH01000017.1 GCF_001976065.1 Pseudomonas putida
TCTTCGATCTGCTCATCGCTCGGGTTCGGATGGGTCTTGAGCAGCGCGGTGGCGGACATGATCTGCCCACCCTGGCAGTAGCCGCACTGGGCCACGGCCGTATCGAGCCAGGCCTGCTGCACGACCTTGCCGACCGGGTCGGCCTGCAGGTTGTCGATGGTGGTGACGTTCTGGCCGACGACCGAGCCGATCGGCGTGATGCAACTGCGCGCCGGGGCACCTTCGATATGAATGGTGCAGGCGCCGCAAAGGCCCATGCCGCAGCCAAACTTGGTGCCGTTGTAACCGGCCACGTCACGGATCGCCCAGAGCAAGGGCATGTCCTCGGTGACATCGAGCGAATGGTCTTGACCGTTGAGTTTCAGGGTAATCATGGGCAGATCCGTCTTTGTAGTTTTTGGGCTCACCACGCACGGACAAAGACGTCTGCACCTGGCGTTTGAAGGTAAACCGTCTGGATGCTCAAATTGCCGAGTTAACTCGCCATTAACAAAAAAGCCCTGCAACACTTTGGGTGTGCAGGGCTTTTCGGTGTCAGGACATCCAACCTTCGCAGGCCTCGGCCCCAAGTTTGTGAACTACTTGAAATCCAACGCCTGCGGCTCATCCACATCCCACAAGACGCCAGGATCATCCAGCGCCACCTCGACCACTCGCCCCTGGGCAAACAGCGGCTTTGCCCCGCGATCACCCGACAATGCCATCAGCCCCGGACCAAAGCTGCGGCCGAAGCCCACCGGGTGTCCGTATTCGCCTTCCTGTACCGGGACACCGATGCAGTCATCGGCCATGTTCGCCACCACCTGTTCGATACTTGAAGGCAGGATGAACGGCATATCCCCCAGCACCATCAGCCAGCCATCAAGCTGTGCACAGGCGGCCACCCCGGCCGAAATGCTATCGCCCATCCCGGTCGATTCGATCAGGACGACCTCACAGCCATAGGCTTTGGCCATGCGGCTCACTTGCGGGCGATCGGCCGTGGTCACCAGAATGCGTTTTTCCAGGGTGGCAGGCAGATTGACCAGGACGTGCTCAATCACCGAACGAACCGTGCCATCACGCCCAGGGCAATCAGCCAGCAGCTTGTCCTTGTCGTCACCGGCGACCTGTCGAAACCGACTGCCCTGCCCCGCCGCCAACACGATCACCCCGATGGATTCACTCATACGCCCTCCCGCAGCGGTTTTTTCTGCTTGAGCTCGATGCCATTCTTGATCGCCACGATCTCGGCCATCAACGACAAGGCGATTTCCGCAGGGCTATGACTGCCAATGTGCAAACCGATCGGGCCGTGCAGTCGTTCGATAGCCTGCGGCGACAAGCCGAGTTGGGCCAGATTGTCCCGGCGCTTTTGGCTGTTGACCCGCGAGCCGAGTGCGCCGACATAAAAGGCCCGGGAGTCGAGCGCGGTCAACAGCGCCATGTCGTCCAGCCGCGGGTCGTGAGTCAGGGCGATGATGGCGGTGCGTTCGTCGGTCTCGATGTTCAGCACCGCCTCGTCGGGCATGCCCGGGACGAATCGTCCGTGCTGCGCGTCCCAACCGTAGGCAAACTCGGTGCGCGGATCGCAGATCAGCACCTCGAAATCCAGTAGCCGGGCCATCTCGGCAACATACCGGGACAACTGCCCCGCACCGATCAGCAACAGGCGCCAGCGCGGGCCGTAGATAGTGCGCAAGGTGACGCCATCGAACGTCAACACATCGGTCTTGCTGGCCGCCCCCAGAACCACTTCGCCAGATTCCAGGTCCAGTTCGCGGGCGACCAGTTCGTGCGCCTCACAGCGCACCAGCAACTCGGCGACCCACGCAGGGTCGCCCACGCGCTCCTCGGTCAAGCGTAACGTGCCGCCGCAGGGCAAACCGAAGCGCGCCGCCTCCTCACGGCTCACGCCGTAGGTGATCAGTTGCACCGGCGGTCCGTCGCCCGGAATGCGACCGTCATGCAACCGGGCAATGAGGTCATCCTCGACACAACCACCAGACACCGAGCCAATCACCACACCATCCTCGCGCAACGCCAGCATCGCGCCAGGCGCCCGGGGCGCGGTACCCCAGGTTTGCACGACGCTGTACAACATCACCCGCTGGCCGGCGCGGCGCCACTCCAGCACGCTACGCAGGACATTCAGATCGGCACTGTCCATCACGCCTCGACCTTCTGCCAGCCCTGCAATTGATAACGGATAGGCAGGTCGCGGATACGCTTGCCGGTGGCAGCGAAGATCGCGTTGCACAGCGCCGGCGCAATCGGCGGCACACCCGGCTCCCCTACACCGCCCAAAGGTACGTCGCCCGGCGGCGTGACCAGGTGCACCGCGACTTCCTTGGGTGCCAGGGACATGCGCGCCACTTCATACATGTGGAAGTTGTCCTGCTGGACCTTGCCGTCCTTGAAGCTGATTTCACCCAGCACCGCGTTGCCCAGCCCCATGACGCAGGCGCCCTCGAACTGCGCGCGAATCCGTTCGGGATTGATCTGCGGCCCGCAATCGACGGCAATGTCGGCCTTGTGCACGATCAAGGTGCCGTCGTCCTTGACCTCGACGTCGATCACCGCCGCCACGTAGGTCACGAAGCTGTAATGCACCGCCAGGCCCAGGCCCCGGCCCTTGGGCAACTCGCGCCCCCAGCCGGCGGCCTTGGCGGCAGTTTCCAGTACCGTTCGCAAGCGCGCGGTGTCGATGGGATAACGTTCGGGCGATTCACCGTAGTTCCATTCTTCACTCAAGGTACGTGGATCGATCTGACGGTCCGGGCCGAGCAGTCTGACCTGGTACTTGAGCGGGTCTTCCCCGGCCTTGTGCGCCAGTTCATCGATGAAGCTCTGGATCGCAAAACCGTGGGGGATGTTCGACACCGAGCGATACCAGCCCACCCGCGTGTGCACGGTGGCCTCCGGGTTTTCCAGGCGGATATTGGGAATCGCGTAGGCCATGTTGGTGAAGCCCATGCCCAACTCGAAGGCCGCCTCGTGGTTCATGCCCGGCGCAAACAACGCGGTGATGCTCGGTGCCACCGTGCGGTGCAGCCAGCCGGAAGGCAGGCCATCCTTGTTCAGGCTGGCCTTGAGGTATTCGGCCGACACGGTGTGAAAATACGAACAGTGGATATCGTCTTCGCGAGTCCATTGCACTCGCACCGCCTTGCCGGGGAACTCCTTGGCCAAAATGGCCGCTTCGATGATGAAGTCGGGTTTGGACTTGCGCCCGAAACCACCGCCCAGCAGCGTCACGTTGAACGTGACGTTATCGAATGGCACGCCCAGACGTTCACCGATGCGCTCGCGGGTGACCTGTGGCGCCTGGCTGGGTCCCCAGGCTTCACACACACCGTCCTTGTAGCGAGCGATTGCGACCATCGGCTCCATTGGCGATTGTGACAGGTGCGGCAAATAGTAGGAGGCTTCCAGCGTGCTGTCGGCGCCGCTCATGGCCTCGTCGATGTTGCCAGTATTGCGCACCACCTTGCCGGGCTTGAGCGAGGCGGCCTCCAGCTCTTTGCGGTAGGCGATCGAGTCGTAACTGGCGTTGGGGCCGTCGTCCCATTCGATTTTCAGCGCCTCGCGACCCTTGATCGCTGCCCAGGTGTTGCTGGCCACCACCGCGATGCCGCCCAGGGGTTGAAATTCCGAGGGCAAGGGACGGCTTTCGATCTGGATGACCTTGACCACCCCCGGCACTTTCATTGCCGCACCGCCATCGAAGCGCTTGACCTTGCCGCCGTACACCGCCGGCCGGGCAATGGTGGCGAACAGCATGCCATCAAAATGTACGTCGGCACCGTACACCGCGCGACCGTTGACGATGTCTTCGCCGTCGATGGCCTTTGTGCCTTCCTTGCCGATATAGCGAAACTCCGAAGGCTGCTTGAGTCGCAAGCTGTCCCGGGGCGGCACGGCCAGGGCACCAGCAGCGGTAGCCAGGGCGCCATACTCCAGTTCGCGACCGGAAGGCTTGTGGATGACTTTATGCAGCTGCGCATGACACTCGCCGACCGGCACTTTCCATTGGTCGGCGGCGGCCTGCTCCAGCATGGTCCGCGCGGCGGCACCACAGCGGCGCATTGGCTCGTACCAGTGGCGCATGCTGCGCGAACCGTCGGTGTCCTGATTGCCGAAGCGCGCTTCATCGCCTGGTGCCTGCTGCACCTTGACCCGCGCCCAATCGGCTTCCAGCTCGTCGGCCACCACCATGGTCAGGCTGGTCCGTACGCCCTGGCCCATCTCCGAACGGTTACAGACCACTGTCACCGTGCCATCAGTGGCAATGCTTACGTAGATTTTGGGGTCGTCGACCCAGCCGTTGGGCATGCCGTCGGCACCGAACTTTTTCTGCGCTTCTTCGGCAAACGCGTCCTGCCAACCCCAGCTCGCGGCGACCACCAGCGCACTGGCGGCGCCCACGCCCTTGAGGAAACCACGCCGACTGAGGTTGCTCAGGGCGAAATCATCGGGTAACCGGCTCATGCCTTGGCCTCCTTCAGGTGAGTGGATGCCTGGCGAATGGCGGTCTTGATCCGGTTGTAGG
>NZ_MNAH01000019.1 GCF_001976065.1 Pseudomonas putida
GGGCGTGATCTTGCCCAAGCAACTGGTCGAACGTTACCACCCACGCATCTGGCCCTTCTCCGACAAGATCACAAGATCTGAGCAAGCGGTTGAATGGTGCCTGCTCGGATGAGAGATCCAGCTCAAACAGGACAGTAACGCACTGCGTCCCGCTGTCGACACCTGCGCAATGGTGACGCGGAGCCTCACGGGATGCATTCCCACGCAGAGCGTGGGAACGATCAGTAAAAGAAGAATGCGCCCTGTGCTTCGCTCGTCGATTTTTATTACGACAAAGCCACCCGAAGGATCTCGACTGATGCGTCTCGTGCTCTTGCTTTTGTGCCTGCTGCTGGCTGCTTGTGATAGCCGCAGTGCCTTTACCTATATGAAATAGAACCCTCATGTGAATCCACTCACCGAAATAAAGGCCAATTTCGCCTTTACCTGCGCCCACGAAAAAATTCCTGCCCCCTCAGCCGAATCTGATGTGCTGTTCCAATATGCCCGCTGGTTACAGAGGAACAACCAACTAAAGCAAGACAAGAGCGTCGACGTCGAGATCGAACGGCTGTACCGCATCGCCGCCGAAAACGACCACTACAAGGCCAACATCAACCTGCAGAACGGAGCGATGCGTCAGCATTTCAAGCTTCACGGCCATGAACACTTACGCATGAGTCAACAACTGATCGACGCTGGTGTGGCCACGGGATACTACTTTGTGGGGATCTTCTTGCAGCAAGGTTCTGCGGGGTTGAAGCAGGACCCGGAAATGGCCTTGCGTTACTACCGCAGGTCTGCTGATCAGGGCAGTGCACAAGGGCAATACTATGTGGGAGATAAGCTGGACCCGATTGATGTTGCACCGGAGATCGCGGTCCAGATGTACCAATGTGCAGCCGAGCAGGGTCATGGCGAAGCGGCCGTCGCATTGGGTATTTACCTTAAACACAAAGAGCAGTATCGGGAGGCGCTTGAAATACTCCAGATGGGGGTCGCCGCAGGTAACAGCGAAGCCGCTGGCCGCTTAGGAGATGCATTCCGAGGCCCTCCAGTTACTAACAAGCTGGATTACCTCGGGCAACAAGAAGACCCTGAACGCGCCGAACGCTATAAAACAATCTGGCGAATACTCGCGAGAGCTTCCTACGCGAACCCCACAGTCCCCGAAATCAACGAAATCGTCCCTTTACCCCCGGCGAAGCTCCCAGCCTGGGATGGCAAGCTTCAATGGCTTGAAGCACGCCGGGCCAATGTCCCACCGGAAAAGCCCAGCCAAGCGCTGATCAACCAGCTGTCCAAGGCCAAACTCCTGGACCCGGCCACCGGCCGAGGACTTCCGGGTTCACCCGCATTCAGCCAGGCTCATTTATCCGCACCGTACTGCTATAGCGGTCAAGTCTGCCCGGTAAGTGGGTACTGGCAGGTTGGCTGGCTTCCTCGCCACCATTCAGTTAAGGACGGCAACGGTATTCGGTATTTCGAGCAGGGCGTGATCTTGCCCAAGCAACTGGTCGAACGTTACCACCCACGCATCTGGCCCTTCTCCGACAAGATCACAAGATCTGAGCAAGCGGTTGAATGGTGCCTGCT
>NZ_MNAH01000014.1:0-102500 GCF_001976065.1 Pseudomonas putida
CGGCGGCAAGGTGGAAAAACTCGAGGGCAACCTGGCGAGCGGGTATTACATCCAGCCGACCCTGCTCAAGGGCACAAACAAGAGGCGCGGGTTCAAGGAAGAAATCTTCGGCCCGGTGGTGAGCATCACCACCTTCAAGGACGAAGCCGAAGCCCTGGCCATCGCCAATGACACCGAGTTCGGCCTCGGCGCCGGCCTCTGGACCCGCGACATCAACCGCGCCTACCGCATGGGTCGCGCGATCAAGGCCGGGCGTGTCTGGACCAACTGCTACCACCTCTACCCGGCACACGCCGCATTCGGTGGCTACAAGAAGTCCGGCGTCGGCCGTGAAACCCACAAGATGATGCTCGATCACTATCAGCAGACCAAAAACCTGCTGGTGAGCTACGACATCAATCCGCTGGGCTTCTTCTAACCCGGCGCGACACCGTGTAACGGCTTTCGCTGGCAAGCCAGCTCCTACAAGGATCACACCGCACCTGTAGGAGCTGGCTTGCCGGCGAAGGCGCCCTCATTGACATAACACTCAAGGCCTGGCCGCTCTGGCACGGGCTTTGCGTGCGCGAATCACACCCAAACGCAACACCCGAAAGTCCAACAAGATCAAAAAACAGCGAGGACTTATGACTTCTTCCACACAGCTCAAACCCACACTCGGCACCCTGCACCTATGGGGCATTGCCGTTGGCCTGGTGATATCCGGCGAATACTTCGGCTGGAGTTATGGCTGGGGTACCGCCGGGACCTTGGGGTTCCTCGTCACCGCACTGATGGTGGCCACGATGTACACCTGTTTCATCTTCAGCTTTACCGAATTGACCACGGCCATTCCCCATGCCGGTGGGCCGTTTGCCTATAGTCGGCGGGCCTTCGGTGAAAAAGGCGGATTGATCGCCGGCATCGCCACCCTGATCGAATTCGTTTTCGCGCCGCCGGCCATTGCCATGGCCATCGGTGCCTATCTCAACGTGCAATACCCGGAACTGGACCCGAAAATCGCTGCGGTTGGCGCCTATTTCGTGTTCATGACCCTCAATATTCTCGGCGTGAGCATCGCCGCCACCTTCGAACTGGTGGTGACCGTGCTGGCGGTCGCCGAACTGCTGGTATTCATGGGCGTGGTTGCGCCAGGCTTCAGCTTCAGTAACTTCGTGCTCAATGGCTGGTCCGGCTCCAGTGAGTTCACCATCGCGTCTATTCCCGGCATTTTCGCGGCCATTCCCTTCGCCATCTGGTTTTTTCTCGCCATCGAAGGCGCAGCGATGGCCGCCGAGGAAGCCAAGGACCCGAAACGCACGATTCCCCGTGCATACGTCAGCGGCATCCTGACCCTCGTGTTCCTGGCCATCGGTACAATGGTAATGGCCGGTGGCGTCGGCGACTGGCGTCAGCTGGCAAACATCAACGACCCACTGCCCCAGGCCATGAAAACGGTGGTCGGCAACAATTCAACCTGGATGCACATGCTGGTCTGGATCGGCCTGTTCGGGCTGGTGGCGAGTTTCCACGGGATCATTCTCGGCTACTCGCGCCAGTTCTTCGCCCTCGCCCGCGCCGGTTACCTGCCGCGCAGCCTGGCCAAGCTCTCACGTTTCCAAACCCCGCATCGGGCGATCCTGGCCGGCGGCGTGATCGGCATTGCGGCCATCTACAGCGATGGCCTGGTCAACCTGCAAGGCATGTCGCTGACGGCGGCCATGATCACCATGTCGGTATTCGGTGCCATCGTCATGTACATCATCAGTATGCTGAGCCTGTTCAAGCTGCGTAAAACCGAGCCGAACCTTGAGCGCACCTTCCGCGCCCCGGGCTATCCGATTGTACCGGGGATTGCGCTGTTCCTGGCGGTGGTGTGCCTGGTCGCGATGGCATGGTTCAACACCTTGATCGGCCTGGTCTTCCTCGGATTCATGGCCGCCGGTTACCTGTATTTCCAACTGACCGCACGGCAACGCTCCGAAGCACCGGCGGACGCTATGCTCGAAGGTATCTAGTTGCACCGGCGCCGGGCCATGAGCCTGGCGCCTGCATTATTGAAGTGCACACCTATACACAACAGGAGGCCCCGCCCCATGGCCGTATTTGCCCATTCCGTCGGCGCCCAGACCTACCGCTTCGAAAACCTCAAAGAAGTGATGGCCAAGGCCACCCCGGCGCGCTCCGGGGACTATCTGGCCGGCGTTGCCGCCCTCAATGACGGCGAGCGCGTGGCGGCGCAGATGGCGTTGGCCGACATCCCGCTGAGCCATTTCGTGCAGGAAGTGCTGATTCCCTACGAGGACGATGAAGTCACCCGCCTGATCATCGACACCCACGATAAACAGGCTTTCGCGGTGGTCAGCCATCTCACCGTCGGCGGTTTTCGCGACTGGCTGCTCAGCGACGCCGCCGACGAACAGGTCCTGCGCGCCCTCGCCCCCGGCCTCACCCCGGAAATGGTGGCGGCCGTCTCGAAAATCATGCGCGTACAGGACCTGGTCCTGGTGGCGCAAAAGATCCGCGTGGTCACGCAATTCCGCGGCACGCTCGGTCTGCGCGGCCGCCTGTCCACCCGCCTGCAACCCAATCACCCCACTGACGAACCGGCCGGCATCGCCGCGAGCATCCTCGATGGCCTGTTGCACGGTAACGGCGATGCCATGATCGGCATCAACCCGGCCACCGACAGCATCGCCTCGATCTGCGCCATGCTGGAGATGCTCGATGCGATCATCCAGCGCTACGAAATCCCGACCCAGGCCTGTGTGCTGACCCACGTCACCACGTCTATCGAGGCGGTCAATCGCGGCGTCCCCCTGGACCTGGTGTTCCAGTCGATTGCCGGCACCGAGGCGGCCAATGCCAGCTTCGGTATCAATCTGAATGTGCTCAAGGAAGGTTACGACGCCGGGTTGAGCCTCAATCGCGGCACGCTCGGCAAGAACCTGATGTATTTCGAAACCGGCCAGGGCAGCGCCCTGTCGGCCAATGCCCACCACGGTATCGACCAACAGACGTGCGAAACCAGGGCCTACGCGGTGGCCCGCCATTTCAATCCGTTCCTGGTGAACACCGTTGTCGGATTCATCGGCCCCGAATACCTCTATAACGGCAAACAGATCATCCGTGCCGGCCTCGAAGACCACTTCTGCGGCAAGCTGCTGGGCGTGCCAATGGGCTGCGATATCTGCTACACCAACCACGCCGAGGCTGACCAGGACGACATGGACACCCTGTTGACCCTGCTCGGGGTGGCCGGGATCAATTTCATCATGGGCATCCCCGGTTCTGACGACATCATGCTCAACTACCAGACCACGTCGTTCCACGATGCGCTTTATGCCCGCCAGACGCTGGGGCTCAAGCCTGCGCCGGAGTTCGAGCAATGGCTGGCGAAAATGGGCATCTTCACTCAGGCGGACGGCAAGGTCCTCTTCGGTAACAGCCTGCCACCGGCCTTCCGCCAGGCCTTGGCGCAATTGGGATGAGTGTTGTCATGGAAAAACCACCCTTTGATCCGCACAACCCGTGGCTGGAGCTGCGACGCCTGACGCCCGCACGCATTGCCTTGGGCCGCACCGGCACCAGCATGCCCACCCGTGCCCAGCTGGATTTTCAGTTTGCCCACGCCCAGGCGCGAGACGCAGTGCACTTGCCGTTTGATCACGCATCCCTCAGCGAACAACTGGCTGAACGTGGTCGTGAGAGCCTGTTACTGCATAGCGCAGCCCCCGATCGCAACAGCTACCTGCAGCGCCCCGATCTGGGGCGCAAATTGAGCACGGAGTCGGCAAAAGCCCTGCGCGAATACGCTGCAGCCCATCCTGGCGGTGTCGATCTGGCCATTGTGGTTGCCGATGGTTTGTCGGCATTGGCGGTGCACCGTCATACATTGCCGTTCCTGACGCGCTTTGCAGAGCAGAGCGCAGCCGACGGATGGTCCATGGCGCCTGTGATGCTGGTGGAACAGGGCCGGGTCGCCGTTGCCGACGAGATCGGCGAACTGTTGGGCGCGAAAATGACCGTGATCCTGATCGGCGAACGCCCTGGGCTGAGCTCTCCAGACAGTCTGGGATTATATTTTACCTACAATCCAAAGGTCGGCCTGACCGACGCCTATCGCAACTGCATCTCCAACGTACGTCTCGAGGGCCTGACTTACGGCATGGCGGCACACCGTTTGCTGTACTTGATGCGCGAGGCATGCCGGCGACAGTTATCCGGAGTCAACCTGAAGGACGAAGCGCAGGTGCAAACACTGGAATCAGACGCGGGAGCGGAGATGAAAGGAAATTTCCTACTTGATGCGCCCCAAGCCTGAACCGCTTCCGCATTGCACTTTCGCACCCTTTTCAGGCAGGATCGATGCACGGCTGCCAGTGAGTACCCTTTGCCGCCAAAGCACGTGAAGACAGCCACTTGAAGACGAGACCTACCATGCGGATTATTCAAGCGACCCTCGAACACCTGGACCAGCTGACCCCGTTGTTCGTCAAATATCGCGAGTTTTACGGCTCCCTGGCCTATCCGGACTCGTCCCGGGCGTTCCTCGAGAAACGCCTGCGTCGCAAGGAATCGGTGATCTACCTGGCCCTGTCCGATGACGACAGCAACAGACTCCTGGGCTTCTGTCAGCTGTACCCGAGTTTTTCTTCGCTTTCGCTCAAACGCGTTTGGATCCTCAACGACATCTACGTCGCTGAAGACGCCCGTCGCCAGTTGGTGGCCGACAACCTGATCCGAACCGCGAAGAAAATGGCCAAGGAAACCAACGCTGTACGCATGCGCGTGTCCACCAGCAGCAATAACGAAGTGGCGCAGAAAACCTACGAATCCATCGGATTCAAGGAAGACACCGAGTTCAAGAACTACGTGTTGCCGATCAGCGACGAGTTGTAAGGTCAGAAAAGATCGCAGCTTTCGGGTGAAGGCTGCGATCTTGCCCTCAAATACACGCCGAAATCCCCTGCTACAAACCCTACGCGCTTTTCACTTCCCAGCCCGTATAATCGCGTTCTTTTCGGCTTGTAAGAAAAACTACCTCCTGTCTGTAGTCTTACGCGAAGTCATCCGCAGGCCTGCAGAGTCGGGCCGTTACCACAGGTGCCGTCCATGGATTTCAACCCGCTCGATCTCGTCCTGCATCTCGATGTCTACCTCGACTTGCTGGTCACCAACTACGGGCCCTGGATCTACGCCATCCTGTTCCTGGTGATCTTCTGCGAGACCGGCCTGGTGGTCATGCCCTTCCTGCCGGGCGACTCTCTGCTGTTCATCGCCGGCGCCGTGGCCGCCGGTGGCGGCATGGACCCGGTATTGCTGGGAGGCTTGCTGATGCTCGCGGCGATCCTCGGTGACAGTACCAACTACATCATCGGACGAACGGCCGGCGAACGATTGTTCAGCAACCCGAACTCGAAGATCTTCCGCCGCGACTACCTGCAGCAAACCCATGATTTCTATGACAAGCACGGCGGCAAAACCGTGACCCTGGCGCGCTTCCTGCCGATCATCCGCACCTTTGCCCCCTTCGTCGCGGGCGTCGCGAAAATGCCTTACCCGCGTTTCTTCGCCTTCAGCGTGCTGGGTACGGTTCTGTGGGTCGGCGGCCTGGTCACCCTGGGTTACTTCTTCGGCAACGTACCGTTCATCAAATCCAACCTGTCGCTGCTGGTGGTGGGCATCATCCTGCTGTCGCTGGTGCCGATGATCATTGGCCTGGTGCGCAGCCGCCTTGGCGGTTCGAACTCCAAAACCGCATCGCGCTGACCGCATGTGGTCCCTTGGCGCCTGGCGCCGTCGGCGCATCCTGGCCAAGCACCCGATCGCCGACGAGATGTGGCACCGGGTGCGCCAGCACCTGAGTTTTCTCGATGGCATCAGCGCCGCCGAAGACCTGTGGCTGCGCGAAGCCTGCGTACTGTTTCTGCAGGACAAACACCTGACTGCCCTGCCCGGTGTCGAGCTGCACCAGGAACAACGCCTGCTGCTCGCCGCCCAGGCGCAACTGCCGTTGCTGCACCTGGGTGACCTGAACTGGTACCAGGGCTTTCACGAAATCGTGCTCTACCCCGACGACTTCATCAGCCCCCAGCGCCATCGGGACGCCAATGGCGTGGAGCACGAGTGGGACGGCGAACACAGCGGCGAAGCCTGGCAGCAAGGGCCGATCATCCTCGCCTGGCCGGGTGTCATGGCCAGCGGCGGCTGGGAAGGCTACAACCTGGTGATCCACGAGCTGGCGCACAAGCTCGACATGCTCAACGGCGACGCCAACGGCCTGCCACCGCTGCACGCAGACATGCGGGTCAGCGACTGGGCCAGGGTCATGCAGCAAGCCTACGACGATCTCGACCGCCAACTGGAACGCAATCCGGACGCCGAGACCGCCATTGATCCGTATGCCGCGCAAAACCCTGCCGAGTTCTTCGCCGTCACCAGCGAATACTTCTTCAGTGCCCCGGATCTGCTGCACGAGGCTTATCCACAGGTCTATGAGCAACTGCGGCTGTTCTACCGCCAGGACCCACTGGCAAGGTTGCGGCAACTTCTGGCCGAGAACCCGGTCTATCAGGCACACGACTAAGGTCTACACGACCTCTGGTACGTGGCGTCGCCGTAGGAATATGCCTATAATCGCCGCCACTTTTTGGTCAATCCGGCCAAGTGTTTCTGGTCAACTAACGGGGGCAACGCCCAATGAGCTACAGCAAGATTCCGGCTGGCAAAGACCTGCCGAACGACATCTACGTCGCGATCGAGATTCCGGCCAACCACGCGCCGATCAAATACGAAATCGACAAAGACAGCGATTGCCTGTTCGTTGACCGTTTCATGGCCACCCCAATGTTCTACCCGGCCAACTACGGTTACATCCCGAACACCCTGGCGGACGACGGTGACCCCCTCGACGTGCTGGTCGTGACCCCTTACCCGGTTGCCCCAGGCTCGGTGATCCGCGCGCGTCCAGTCGGCATCCTGAACATGACCGACGATGGCGGCGGCGATGCCAAAGTGATCGCGGTGCCACACGACAAGCTGTCCCAGCTGTACGTCGACGTGAAGGAATACACTGACCTGCCGCCGCTGCTGATCCAGCAGATCGAGCACTTCTTCGCGAACTACAAAGATCTCGAAAAAGGCAAATGGGTCAAGATCGAAGGCTGGGCCGGTGCAGACGCCGCCCGCGAAGCGATCACCAAGTCGGTTGCTGCCTACAAAGGCTAAGAGCGGCTGCAGGCTTGCAGAAGAACCCCGGTTGATCCGGGGTTTTTTTTTGCGCGTCTATAAAGCGGTTTTAAACGATTCGTTTAACGATCGGTATTTCCGAGTTTTCCTGTTTATTTTTTACCCAACACGCCTCACATCCAGTCGTAATTTTCCCGCGAAATTTGAACGAGCCGTTTATTCAAAGCCCCGGCGGGCGCCAGTAGACTCCCGTTCATGAAAAAGAACACTAGCGGCCCACGGTTTAAAGCGCTCCTCGAAGCAGCGAACATCACGACGACAGGATTCGCCGAATTCCTGGATACGGCCCCGCAAAACGTACACAACTGGTACACCCGCGGTGTCCCCGCCCATTGCCTGGAAGAAGTGGCCAGAAAACTCTCGGTCAACAGCGACTGGCTGAAAACCGGCGAAGGCTCGAAAGACGCCAGGCACCTGCGCCTGGTCGACGACACCGGCCACACCTTCGACGCCCAGACGATCCGTGGCGTCTATACGGTGATCGAGCCCACCGACATCGAACTGCCCTTCTACAAGGAAGTGATCACCGCCCCCGGCTCCAAAAAAACCCACGTCATCGAAGACCGCGGACAATGCCTGCGCCTGCCTCGCAGCCACCTCGATTCCCTGGAAATCAATCATGCCGATGCCATCGGTGCCGCCATGATTGGCAACAGCATGGCCGAGAAAATCGACGACGGCTCCACCCTGGCGATCGATCGTGGCCTGACCCAGATTGTCGATGGCGAAATCTACGCCATCGAACACGACGGCATGCTGCGCATCAAATACCTGCACCGAATGCCGGGCAACGCCCTGCGCTTGCGCAGCCATAACCGCGCCGATTACCCGGATGAAATTTTCCGACCGGCGCAAATCGAAGAACAGAATATCCGGGTACTGGGCTGGGTGTTCTGGTGGTCGACCCTGAACAAACGACGGCCGCCGCTGCCGTTCCTGTAACCCCAGGAAACGCCAACTCACACACCAGGCTGGGAATTCTGCAAAAAAATCAGTATGCTGCGCCCCACATTTGCGCATCACCCCGCCAAGCGGCCCTGATCGCACCGACAAGGCAGATGACTTTCTCGCCGAGTCCCACAGCCGGACGCAAGATCCGGGTGTACGTTTTGAAGGCTGGCGCGGTTTACCAAAAATGAACCAAGCCAGTCCCCGAGAAGCCGGCCACAAGCCGGCTTTTTAATGCCCGCCAGAAAGCCGACTCGTCTGAAGATGTAACGCCCTCCGAGCTTTTGAATGGAAGCCGTCCCGGGTCGCCTGGCGTGATATCACCCCTCTTATGCACTGCCCGAAAATCCGAGCTATACCTCTCGCTGGCTGTCCGAAAATGCAAGATGCATTTCTGCTGTCTGCATGCTGTCCGCGGACCTGATTCCCGGTTTTTTTGCGACTGCCCATAACCTGCAGTTGCTCGAAACTAACGAGGTGAACATGAACAGGATGTCACACAGGGGCTGGACGCTGGCTGCGGCAGTTGTCGTAGCGGGTTCAACGCTTTTCGCGGGGTGCGCGGGCAAGAACGATCCCATTGCGCAGGCAGACAAGACGGATGTGGCCAAGGGCGTGCCCGCGCCGAGTCTTGAGCAGACCAAGGCGATCGCCGAGGAAGGTTTTATCTACGGCTTGCCGCTGGTCATGAACTATGCGGTGATGAACGAGTTCGCGGTGGACCCCAAGTCCAGCCAGTTCAAGGCACCCTTCAATCAACTGCACAACGAGCATCGGGTCGCGACGCCCGCCGATACCGCCGTCATTACGCCAAACAGTGACACCCCGTACTCGATACTCTGGGCCGACCTGCGCGCGGAGCCGCTGGTGATCACGGTGCCAGCGGTTTCCAAAAAGCGTTACTACTCAATACAACTGATCGACGGCAACACCTATAACTATGGCTACATCGGCAGTCGGGCAACTGCCAGCGCAGCCGGCAGCTATCTGGTTGCAGGCCCCGACTGGAAAGGTGCAACACCTCCAGGCATCGACAAGGTGTTTACCTCCACGACCCCCTTCGCACTGACCTTGATCCGCACCCAATTGTTCAATCCGGCCGACATGCCAAATGTCGAGAAGGTGCAGGCGAGCTACAAGATCCAGGCGCTGTCTGCGTTCCTTCATCAACCCGCGCCGCCTGCTGCGCCGAAAATCGATTTCATGCCGGCTACCACGGAAGGTATCAAGGCCAACTTCTTCGAGTACCTGTCGGCCGCAATGCAGTATGTGCCAGCATCGACTGATGACAAGGCGATCCGGGCCAGGCTGGCCAGCATCGGGGTAGGTCCCGGCCGGAACTTTGAATTCAAGGACCTCTCGCTCGAGCACAAGGCCGCGGTCCTGCTCGGGATGAAGGCCGGCGACGAAAAGGTCGACAAGTTTCTCTCGAGCGGGATGAAGAATATCAATGGCTGGAACGTCGGTGCGTTCTTCGGTGATCAGGCGTTCTACCAGTCCAACTGGCTCATGCGTGCCGGCGCCGCGAAGGGCGGCCTGTACGGCAATGACGCCGCCGAGGCGATGTACCCCTATACGCGCACCGACGGCAGCGGCCAGACGCTCGATACCAGCAAGCACAATTACACGCTCACCTTCCCGGCCGGCAAGCTGCCGCCCGTCAATGCCTTCTGGTCGGTCACCATGTACGACGGCAAGAGCCAGCTGCTGATCAAGAATCCGCTCAACCGCTACCTGATCAATTCGCCGATGCTGTCAGGCATGACGAAGAATGCGGATGGCTCACTGACCCTGTACATACAGAAGGATTCGCCGGGCAAGGCCAAGGAGGCCAACTGGCTGCCCGCGCCTGACGACACGGTGTATCTGGTGATGCGTCTCTACTGGCCGAAGACCGCACCGCCTTCGATTCTTCCCCCTGGCAACGGCAGCTGGCAGCCACCGGCGCTGGTGGTCGCGAAGTAGCGTGAATCATGCGGCTGCTTGCGCCTGGCAAGCAGCCGTTCGCGTGACTGGCAGTTGGGGAACTCCGATTCACGGATAACTGAACGATTTCACTAACGTCAACTCCCCCACCGCCCGCATCGGCACCAGGAACGTCTCCATCTTTTCGCTCGGCGTCCCCTCCTCGGTAATCACCGTCACCTGCGCCGTCGTCAGCGGTTGAACCGCATCTTCCTGCCCCTCTTCATCGCTGCGATAGCCACCGCCGAAGTAATTCACATACACCAGGTACTGCCCCTTGATCGGCGCCGGCATGGCGAAGATTTCCGGGCCGTAGCCGGTGGTGACGTCGACGTCGAGGGCGGCGCCGTTGGCCACGGCGCGGTCGCCGTACCAGATATGGGCGCCGTCAGGGGTGACCAGGTGCAGGTCGAGGTCAGTGCCGTCGCTGTCCCAGGCCAGCAGCACGCGCAGTTTGGCTGGGGTTGCTCCGCCGCTGGCATTGAGGAATTGGGTTCGGTGGCGTTGTTGGCCGTCGGGGCTGCGGACTTCGACGCTGTTGCTGCCGTTGGGGAATGAGAACGGTCGATCGAAGCCACCTGATGGATCGATTTTCAGGGGCATGCTGACGCCGTTGACGATCAGTCGGCCGGGTTCGCCGCTCTTCGGCGCGGCTTTGATCTGACCGGCGATGCGTGCGGTGTTTGCCTGGCCTGCCGGGGTATTCACCGACGACGCCGGGTAGTTGACGACCTGGCGAAATGGCTCGCCTTCACCTTCGGCAGCGCCGGTTCGCCAGCCGCCGGAGGGGGTGTCGAGTTTGACGCTGTCGGCGGCGGTTGCCGGCGACAGCGCGGCGATCGCGCAGAGCAGCAGCAAGACCTGTGGGTAACGATGGGTCATGGTCTATTCCAGCAAAAGGTGGCGGGCAAGCCCTTCGATGTAGGTTTCATCCTGACCGTTGGGGTGCGCTTCGAAAGCCAGGTGCAGGTATTCGTGGGTCAGGTCGAGACGGTCTTGCAGGGAGAGCACGCCGCGCACGTAAAGGCGCTGGCGCTCGCGGTCGACGAAGGGACGGCCGAACGCCAGGCGGCAGACGGCGAAGGTGCTGACTTCGTTGTAGCCGGCTTCACCTTCCAGACGGGGGCGCCAGCTGTGGCGCTGCTTTTGCAGCCAGTCTTGGGCGGCGGGCAGCGCGTCGCAGGAGGCCACAGGGTTGTCCCAGCGGCTGAGACTGGCGCGTGGGTAGGCGTGGAGCAGGATCGCGTCGTAACGCTGGCCGGCGCTGCCTTGTTCCACGGCCTGTTGCCAGGACAAACGGTCGAGGCCCGGCTGGTTGGAGTGATAGGTCACCGCGGTGCCGGCGAGCACCAGGTCGCTGGTCCAGGCGGCGATGGCACGTGCATCCGCGGTGGCCGGGCGTGGGGCGACGCGCTGGCGCTGGCTGCTGTCGTCGATGCTCAGGCAATCACCGCGGCGCGTGGCGTTTTGCAGCAGGTAGGTGCGAATGGCCACGGCGAGGGCCTTGGCGGCTTCGGCGGGTTCGGCGCGGGCCTCACGCTGGAGGACACGAGCGACATACTCTTCGCGGTCCAGGCGGGCGACCAGCTTGTCCTTAAGTAAGAACAGTTCACCGTCGCCGTGGATATCCAGTTGATTGCCATTGACGAACTCGACGCGGTAATCGCCCTGCAATGGGCCAGAGGACACCACGCGGTCACCTGACATCACCCGCTGAAGTGGATAACGCGAGAACAGATCGACCTCGACACACTGCCCCGCCTCCGCCGGCCAGGCCGCCGGCACCACTGCCGACAACGCCTGGACGTAATCGCGCAGGACCCGCTGGCTGGTTCCGCGCCCTCCCGCCCAGATCGGCGTGCCATCTGCCGTCCAACCGGCGAAGCCACCCTGACGCGACGCCGCATCGCGATCCCCCCGCCAGCTCCAGGTCTTGACCCGCAAGCGGCTGCCGAGCTCGCCCACGACGCTGCCATCCGCCGCGTTCAACAGCACGTCCAGCAACACGCGACGCGCCTGGTCCTGCGCCGGCATCCGCGCCAGCGCACGCAACAATTCAGCCACCGAAACCCGGGTGGCGGGCTGCAATGACGGCAAGTCCAGCAGCCACTGCGGCGCCTGTCGTGCCTGCCAATATTCACGCCAGTCACCAGGGTCGATCGCCAGTCGCGCCGGTTCGAAATACAACCCACAGGACTTCACCAACGCCTGATCCCGCTCGACTTTGCCACCGGCGGCGCAGCAATAGACTTCCTCTTTCGATTGGCCGTGACACTCGTACGCCGGCTCACTCGCCCCGGTATCCACCAGCCAAGCGTACACAAACAGCTTCCAGACACTGCCCAGGGGGGCCTGCAGACTGTCGGATAGCGGTTCGCGCGATAACAGCTGCGTCGGGCTCAAGGTCAGCAGTTGATCCTTGAAGGCCAGCCGCAACGGCTCCTCCCGCGCTGTGGCCAGCGCGGGAATCAGACACAGCAACAGCCAGACCCAATGCCGATACATGTCAGTGAACCATTACCTGACCGAGGGCCGGTTTCTGCTCCTGAGCCTGATGCTGCGGCGCATAGACCTGAGTGAAGCGCGCCGGCGGCAGGCTGAACTGGCCTTTTTGCGAGAAACGCACCAGATGACGTAGACGCAGTTCGCCGCTCAAGGCATCCACCGGCACGGCGTAGGCCATTTGTCCCGGCTCGAAACGGGCCTTCTCCAGCGCCGTCGGCTCGGTCCCGGCCTTGCCCATGAGCTTGATGCCCCAGGTCGTGCGTTCGACATCCGCGCCCGGGGGCAGCGGCACTTCGAGCAGACCATAACGCAAGGGTCTGGCGGCTTTGCTGGTCAGGATCACTTCGTCGAGATATAGGTTGTCGCTGGACAACGGGGCATTGCCGACCGGCTGCAGCTTGAAGGTGAACGCTTCATCACCCGGCACCAGTCGCGACAGGCGACGGGTGATGGTCACAGGCAGCGGATCGACCGCTGGCTGCTTGCTCTGGAAGCTCAACGCAGCGCTCAGTGGACGCTCTTGCTCACCGTTCAACGACAATACGCCGGGTACCTGTGCGCCTTGCCATGTCCAATAGACTTCACCCGTGGCGCTCTGCTCCTGCTTCCAGCCGTCACCCGGTTTCAGGGCCACGGCCGGCGCGGCCTGCTCGATGCTGCGTTGCAACCAGGTCAGGGCCAGCGCACGCTCCAGGGTGGATTGCTGTGGCAGCAGACGTTGCAACAACGATTGTGCATGGGCCTGATCGAAAGGCTGCAGCGATGCATTGAGCGCCTCGGCAAACGGCGCGGAGCTGGTGGCCAGGCGCTGCTGCGCGTCGGCCAGTTGCCGCTTGAACGCTTCCGGCAAAGCGACCTTCGATTGCCCGGCCAACGAAGCGGTCAATACCCGGGCAGCGGCCAGGCCCAGCGCCGAATCCGGATCACCCATGACCAGGCTATCGCCCGCCACCTCCATGACGTTCGCGGCACTGCCCTCACCTGCCTGCATCAGGTCTTCCATCAATCCGCTGAGCAAGGTGTTGATCGGCAACTGCATCTGTTTGGCGAACGACAGGATCAATGCCCGTTGCAGCAACGGCGTGTTTTTCGCCTGTTTCGCGTACACCTCCAGCACGCGCTGCCAGTGTTCCGGCGGCAGGCTCAGCTCCAGCACCCGGCTGGCATGCCAGTCGGCGTAATAGGCGTAGGCGGTGAGAAACGCGTCTGGCTCACCGTCCATGCCCCACCAGGTGAAACTCGCCGAAGGACCGGCCATTTGCACCAGGCGCAGGCGGCTGTTCTGCATGATCAGGCGCAAGCGATCGCGCACCTGCGGGTTCGACGACAAGGCTGGATAGGCGATGCTCAACGGCAGCAAACCACTGGCGGTTTGCTCGACGCCGCCGTACGGGTAGCCCAGCAGGTCATCGAGGGCCGCACGGAACAGCGCTTGCGGGCTGTCATCCAGACGCAGGCGAATATCCGTGGCGTCCGTCGGCAGGGCTAGCGGTGTCTCTGCGCCGGCCACGTCCAGGCGCTGGCTTTGCGTGACCTGCCAACCTTCGCCGGTGGCGCTCAGGCGCACGGCCAGGGCATCGGCGGTTATGCCGTCCTGCAGCAGTTCAGCGGTCCACTGGCCATTGACCAACTCAAACGCCGGCAACGGCAAGTAGTTGATGCCGCTGTTGAGCGTGACAGGAACCCGCTGTTCGCTGCCCGCGTAATGAATCACCAGCTCGGCCTTGACCGGGTTTTGCGCCTGGCTGAAAGCAAACACGCCGAGATCCGGTTTGTCGCCCGCGCGGAATCGGGTCGGCCCGCTCCACTTCAGGTACAGCGGTTTCTCCGAGCGCACGAACTGTTTCTTCTGCCCGACCTGGCCGTCATCGGCGATGGCCCGGGCGGTAATGCGCCAGCGGGTCAACGAGTCCGGCATCTTGAAGGTGAAGCGGGTCTTGCCGTTGGCGTCGGTGACGAGTTCCGGCTGCCACGCAGCGGTGTCGACGTCTTCGCGACGCGGCCGCTCCAGCACCTTCACCCCACGCTCACTGCGGTTGGCTTTGCCCGGCGCCCCAGGGCTACCCGGCAACGCGACGTCGTAGCTGATGAACGACAGACTGGCGCTGGTGCGCACGTTGTTACGGCGCGGATGGTAGAAGAACTGGTCGATGGTCGGGGCGATTTCCGGCTGCAAGGCATAGACCATTTCGTCGACCACGCTGACCGTCAGGTGCGCTGGTATCGGCTTGCCGGCGAACTGCGTGGCCAGGTCCACCGACACCGTGTCGCCGGGTCGGTAGGTCTCTTTGTCCGTGGCGATGGCCACGTCGATCTGCGGCGTGATCACCTTGATCCCGGCGTTCTGGAAGCTGTACTGGCCGCCCTTCGTGTAGAGCACCGAGAAGGTCAGGTTCGGCGCGAAGCTGTCCTGCACCGCAATGCGTGCGCGGTATTGGGTGTCGCTGAGTTTTTCCAGCTTCAGCCAGTCGGCGCCCTTGGACAGCAGCGCCGTGGCTTCGACCTTGTCGCGTTCCAGCGACAGCAGCGCATCGCTGATCGGCTCGGGGAAGGTGATCAACGCCAGCGCTTCATCGCCGGCCTTGTACTCGGGTTTGTCGAGGACGATTTCCACGGTGCCCGGTACGGCCTTGACGCCCTCGCCGGTGACCGAATGGCCTGTAGCGCCGAGGGTTCGGCCGTGCTCGTCCCTGAGTGTCAGGTTGTAGGTGCCGGGACGGTCGAAGGCCAGGATGAAACCTTTGTCGGTTGCCGCAAGCTTGCCTTCGCCAGTGCTCTGGTCCTCCAGGCGAACCCAGCCATAGCTGCTCGGAGTGACCGCTGCACTTTGTTCGCTTTCGTTGACGTAGCTGAACGTTACCTTGTCGCCCACCGCACTGAAACGCTGCGGCGCACTCAAGCGAAAGTTCGCCGCACCGCGATCAATGAGGATTTCCTTGGTGGTCTTGACCCGATACGCCGCGCCATCGCTGGCGAACACGGTAAGCATGTAGCGACTCGGCTTTTGCGCAGCCGGCAAATCGAGGACGGCGTTGCCCTTGGCGTCGGTGGTCAGTTCAGTGCTGGTCAGTTCCACCGGGAACTGCCCAAGGTATTGCAGCTCGTTGTCGACCATCGACAGTTGCTGGGCGCGCAGGCTCAGGCTCAACTTGGCGTTGGCCACCGGCTTGCCGTCCGGATACAGCAGCACCAGACTGCCCTTGACCGGTTCCCCGGTGCGGTAGTCCTGCCTGGCCAGGTTCAGGGCGATTTCGAAGTGCGGCTTGATGTATTCAGCCACGCGAAAGGCGCTGCTGTAAGCCTGGTCCTTGTAGCTGAAGCGCAGCTCATAACCACCGGCCACGGCATTGTCAGGCAACTGGAAACGCCCTTGAGTGCCGGCCTTGGAATCAAGTTTAAGGTCCAGGCTTTGCAGCGCCGTACCGGTCGCATCGAGCACCGTTACATTGACATCAGCCGCGGTTGGCTGCACCGAATCCCGGGCGTTCTTGAACTCGCGCCCGACGATTTTCAGTGATACCCAATCCCCTGGCCGATACAGCGGGCGATCGGTAAAGGCAAAGAGTTTGGTGTCGTAGATTTCACTGTCGTAGTAGAAGTTTTCCGCGACGAAAACCCCGCCTTCTTCATCCTCGCCGATCATGAACGAACGCTCGGGACTGACGTGTTTCAGGCGCAGCAAACCATCGGCGTCGGTCGACCCGCTGCTCATCACACCCAGACCATCGGTCCACAACACATTGACCCTGGGCACCGAACTGCCCTCGTGTTTGCGCGCCGCCCACACCAGCAATTCATCACCGGCAATCTTGCTCACCGCCACGGTGTTGGAGACGAAAACCATGGTGGTCGCACGGTACTTGCCGATCAACGCTTCGACCAGATACAGACCCGGTTTCAAGTGGCCCAACGGGATATAGACGTTACCCGGTGCAACGCTGACGAACTCGCTGGAAGAACCGGCGAGATTGACACCTTCCGGCGGCTGGATCGGCTTGGCTTGCCACAGCGGATAGCGAAACTGGCTGACCACCGGCAGGCCCGGGATCAGGGCGAATTGCGGCTGTGCGTCGTAGGGCGTTGGCGCGGCCATGGCGTTGCCCATTTTCAGTTCCGGCACTTGCTCGGTGACTTGTTTACGCGACTCGTAGGAAAACGCCCGCTGCATCACCCGACGGGATTTGCGGTACCAGTTGTCCCACAGGTAGGCGAGCGTATTCGACAGGCCTTCGCCCTTGAACTGGCCGTCACTGACCACCCGGTGGAGGTTCTTCTGGCGCTTGAGGAAATCCAGCGGCTTGTCGATGCGATACACCCGGATATCGGCGCCGCCGTATGGTTCCATACGGAAACGGCGGTAGTCGCGACCTGGCGCTTCAAGGCGCACCGTGGACTGTTCGTCGCTGGCAAAACTGCTGTCGGCCAGCAGGAAAAAGCTCTCGCCGGCCACCGGTGTGTAACCGCTCGGCTCGACAGTGTCTTCGGCGTTGGCCACCGATAAGGGCAGCACCCATATCAACAGCAAGGACAGAAAGCGCAGCATGCGGGCACCGGTCATTGGGAGAGAAAATTCAGTCGATAGACGCCGATGAAGTTGGGGTTGGCTGCATCGGGTATCCATCGGGTGTCCTTCCATGTCATGAGTTGTTGCAGGCTTGCCGAGCGCATGCCGTTGTCGGTGGGGGTGGTGGTGCCGGTGTGATAGGCCACGTAGCGGCCCATCCAGATCATCAGGTGCTGGTCGTCGCCCTGGTCGAAAAACATCAGGTCGCCGGGACGCGCCTGCGCAACATCGCGGCCAACCAGATGACTGTTGAACTGGATCAGCTTGATCGCGTTGACATAGGGCCCGACCTTGCCATCACCCTGCTGCCATTGCTGGGCCAGGCCGCGCTGGGCCCCGTCCAACTGCAGTTCCGGCGGCAGGTAGCGGTTGGACAGACCATTGCTGCGCAGCCATTTGTCGTCATGGACTTTCAGCGCTTCGTTGGCGGCGAATCGCACCAGCCCGGCGCAGTCCTGCTGATACCAGCGTGGGCTTGGGCCCTGGCTCAGTTGCTCTTGGGCGATGCGCACGAACCAGGCGCGGAACACCTGGGATTGCTGCGGATCGAGAGCCGGTGCCTCAATGGCTCGGGCGCCCGCGCTCAATAGTAGCGCGAGCACTCCGAGGCTGCGGATCAGTGTGTTCACAGCGCTTTCCACTCCAGCGGCAGCCATTGCCAGTGGCCATCAGGCTCGCTGCCCTCCGGCAGGATCAGGGCGTACTTGCCGTAACCGCCGAGCTTGCGCAGTTTGGGGATCAGGTAGGTTTGCGCAGCGTTGTAGAACACCGGCTCCATGTCTTGCGGCAGGCTGTCGAGGGTTTCCTGCTGCATCAGTTGCGCCATGGCGTCCGGGCCGAAATACACCGGCATGAGCAGGTCTTTGGGCACCACGTCGGCCATCGGCGGGAAGCGTTTGTCGAGAGTGCCTAGTGCCTTGTCCAGCAGCTTGTCGTCGAGGGAAAACAGCAGCGTCGAACCGTGACGCGCCAGGCTGACCTTCATGAATCGCTTGCCGGTGATCGCATCGGGATCCGGTGCATCCTTGGCCGCATACGGACCGAAACTGGAGCTGACCTGGCGCTGCCATTGACGACTCAGGCCCGCCTGTTTCTCGACCACCGGGAAGGCGTGGTCCTCGACCTTGCCTTCATAAGCGCCGACCATCGAGCCGAACAGCCTGCCCAGCTCGCCATCGAGGCTGGCACTGTCTTCATCGTTGAGACTGACCACCAGCAGCGGCGTGTACAGTCGCGAATCGGCGTACCAGCACAGGCCCGCCGCACCGGCCATGTGCTCGGTCAACGCCTGGGCCGCGGCCTCGTCGGCACCGAGCTTGAGCAGCAGCGGCTGCTGTTGTTCGGCCGCCAGCGGCAGGGCCACGCAAGCGCTGGCGCCCATGGGCATGGCTTGCCAGATCGGTTTGAAATCGAAGTCCGGCTGATTGTCCAGTTCATCCATGGCGAGGAAGCTGTGCCAACCCTTGTCGTCCATGTCGAAGCGCAACCCGGCGAAGTTCGGAATGAAACGCTGATACCCCATGGCCAGCACACTGGCATTCACCGACAGCCGCTGTTTCACCTCTGGCGCGCGGGGTTGCAGGCCGAAGGCTTCGGGGAACAGTTTGTCGCCGTTGAGCAGCGCGGCGATGGCTTGGGTCGAGACGCCGCCCGCTTCCCGTGTCTCGCCACTTTGCGGATCGTAGAGCCTGGTCGGATTCGACAGCACCACCAGTTTGTCGCCGTGGGAGGCAAACAGTAGCGCCTTGCTGGCGTTGTAGGTGAGTTGATAGAGCGCCACGTCGTCGTTGCCGACTTTCAGGTCCGCGAGTTTGCTCAACTGCGAATCATCCAGCGCGACTTTGGCCAGCGGCTCCAACACCTTGGCCAGGCCACCGCGATCCATCACCAGCAGAAAATCCTTGAGCCGGCCATCCGGCCCGCGCCACAACGCAACGTCCGCCGGTTGATCGAACAGTTGCTCGATCAGCGTGTCCTGCAACTTCAGGTCGTGCTCGTAAATGATCCGCCGCAAGCTGCCGATCAGCCCGAGGCGATCGGCGTGGGTTTCGTAATAGAAAACGAAATCTTCAGTCAGGGTTTCCTTGAGAAACGGCACTGCCAGCAGGTCCTTGGGCAACTGGCTCAGGGAATGGGTTTCGAGCAAACCATCGGGGCGGCTCATGCCGAGCTTCTCAGCCACCAGTTGCGGTGCCGGGGCTTGGTTTTTATTCAACAGCCAGCCCATGCCAACGGCCGCGCCCGCAACCAGACACAGCCCGGCCACAATGACCGGCCAACGGCGGGACGGCTTGGCGCTCGGTGTCTCAGCTGCCGGTAAAATAGTGCTATCGCTCATTTCACAAAACCCAGTTCATCCGTGGAGCGGGATGCTTAATAGTTGAAAGTCTTGACCAGCAGCAGATCCCCGATCGCGCGCAGGGGCACGATGAAGGTTTCGCGTTTTTCGTCGACGGTGTTTTCGTTGAGCACCAGGTTGATCTGCGAGGTGATGACCTCGTTCTGGTTGCTGGTCTCATCGAAGTTATAGCCGCCGCTACCGAAGTTGCCCCAATAGTTGACGTAAACCAGATAGGTGCCATGCAGCGGCGCGGTCATGGTGAACATTTCCGGGCCAGGGCCGTCGACGCCGTCCGGGTCCAGGCCACCGCCATTGCTCATCGCCGGCCGTGCCCAGAATGCGTGCTGGCCGTCCGGGGTCACGATGTGCAGGTCGAGTTCGGCTTTCGGATCGTCCCAGCCCAGCACCACGCGAATCCGCGCCGGGGTGCGAAGGTTGTTGGCTTCGTAGAACTGCACGCGCTTGAGCGACTGGCCTTCGGCGCTGCGCACTTCGACGCTGTTGGAACCGGCGCCGAATGCATAGGGCCGGGCAAAACGCCCCTGGTCGTCGGTGTACAGGTTCAACGGATTGCCGTTGACCGCCAACGTATGGGGCCCGCGCTGTGTACCGATGGCCTTGAGCTGGCCCTGGATCATCGTGCGATTGCGCTGCACACCGCGGTCGATGGGTGGCGTGGGATAAGCGACTTGCGGGTTTTCTGTACGGTCGAGCAAACCATTGAAGCGCCAGCCGCCCACCGGTTCCGACAGTTCGGCGCTTGGCGCGGCCAGGGCGGGCGCACAGACCAAGACGATCAGCAGCAATAGAAATGAGCGCATGTGACGCCTCCTGCCATGCATGACGAAACCTTGCGCCTGATCCTCGGCGCGTTACAGATGCGGATACTGCGTTTCGTCTGAAAGACCCAGACTCGTGGGTCGTAGATGGCGCGAAGGTTAGACGCTGGGGCTGTTCTTAACAATCAGAGAACGGTGAAAATGCGCTGTGAATCACGCCGATGGCTCACACCTTCAAGAGTATCGAGTTCATGGCACCTTTCTGGATCTGGCAGCAGCCCGATTGGCCGAGTTTCACCTGGAACGCCGAACGACTGGCACCGTTGCTGCGCGAGTGCGTCCAGGCTCAAGGTCGATTGATGGGCATGGCCAGTTCCGTGGGCGGCTCAATCAGTGCGCAAAGTGAGCTTCGAAGCGCCGCCGCGCCAAGGCCTTGAGCAGGGCAAGGCGCGGTTCTGGCAGGCGCATCGGGAATCCGGGCTTTCGGCCGAGCAGACCAGGGTTCTGAATCGCTTGCTGGCTGGACTGTTGGACAAGGGATGCCTGCAGCGCTTGCCCGGTGGCGGGCGTAGCACTCGGTACCGGATCCGGCACCCCGATGACGGGCAAACCTGAGTCCGGATCCACGGTTTCAAACACCCCGCTCATTTGCCCATAACCCCCCTATCTGCTAGTGTCGCGCCGGTTTAACGTCAACCGGAAATCGCCGCCATGGCCCGCAAAAAAGCTGCACTGGATTTCGAACAATCCCTCGCTGACCTGCAAACGCTGGTGGAGCGTCTGGAGAATGGCGAATTATCGCTGGAAGACTCGCTGACCGCTTTCGAACAAGGCATCGGCCTGACCCGCGATTGCCAGGCGGCGCTGGCCCAGGCCGAGCAAAAGGTCCAGGTGCTGCTCGAGCGCGACGGCGAACTGGCCGAGGAACCCTTCGACGCGGATCAACCAGAATGATTGCAGCGTATTCGGCGACCAGCCAGGCCCGTGTCAACGCCGCCATGGAAACCCTGTTCATCGCGCCGAGCCCTGAGCTGGCGCGGCTGTATGAAGCCATGCGCTACAGCGTGATGAACGGCGGCAAACGGGTGCGCCCGCTGCTGGCCTACGCTGCGTGCGAAGCCCTGGGCGGCAAGGCCGAGCAGGCCAATGGCGCGGCCTGCGCGGTAGAGCTGATCCACGCCTATTCGCTGGTGCACGACGATTTGCCGGCCATGGACGACGACGACCTGCGTCGCGGCCAGCCGACTACGCACAAGAAATTCGATGAAGCCTGCGCGATCCTCGCCGGCGATGGTTTGCAGAGCCTGGCGTTCAGCGCCCTGCTCGACACGCGCCTGAGCAATGCCGACGCCGAGATCCGCCTGCAGATGGTCAGTGCGCTGGCACTGGCGGCAGGCCCGGCGGGCATGGTCGGCGGCCAGGCCATCGACTTGGGCTCGGTCGGCCTGAAGCTCGATCAGCAAGCGCTGGAATACATGCACCGGCACAAGACCGGCGCGCTGATTGAAGCCAGCGTCAAGCTCGGCGCCCTGGCCAGCGGCCGCGCCGAGAAGGACGAACTCAGGTCCCTGCAGACTTATGCACAGGCCATCGGCCTGGCCTTTCAGGTCCAGGACGACATTCTCGACGTCGAAAGCGATACCCAAACCCTCGGCAAACGCCAGGGCGCCGACATTGCCCGCGACAAGCCGACTTACCCGGCACTGCTCGGCCTCGACGCCGCCAAGGCCTATGCCCTGGAACTGCGCGATCAGGCGCTGCACGCGCTGCGACCGTTTGACGCGGCTGCCGAGCCCCTGCGCGAGCTGGCCCGTTACATCGTCTCGCGTCGCAGCTGACGGCGTATCCGCCAAAAAAGACCAACGCGTGGGCAGGGGCCGATGCATCAGGTAAACTGCCGCATCTTTTATACCTATAACGATTCGCCTGATGCCCACGACGTTCCATGAGATTCCCCGCAAGCGCCCGACCACGCCCCTGCTCGACCGCGCGAACACGCCGGACGGCCTGCGCCGGTTAGGCGAAGCCGAGCTGGAAACCCTGGCCGATGAGTTGCGCCTGGAATTGCTCTACACGGTCGGCCAGACCGGTGGGCATTTCGGTGCAGGCCTGGGCGTCATCGAGCTGACCATCGCGCTGCATTACGTGTTCGACACCCCGGACGACCGGCTGGTGTGGGACGTGGGTCATCAGGCTTATCCGCACAAGATCCTCACCGGTCGTCGCGAGCGCATGGGCACCCTGCGCCAGAAGGACGGCATTGCCGCCTTCCCGCGTCGTTCCGAGAGCGAGTACGACACCTTTGGCGTCGGCCATTCCAGTACTTCGATCAGTGCTGCCCTGGGCATGGCGATTGCCGCCCGCCTGCAGAACAGCGAGCGCAAGGCGATCGCCGTGATCGGCGACGGTGCACTGACGGCCGGCATGGCGTTTGAAGCGCTGAACCACGCGCCGGAAGTGGACGCCAACATGCTGGTGATCCTCAACGACAATGACATGTCGATCTCGCGCAACGTCGGCGGCCTGTCGAATTACCTGGCGAAGATCCTTTCCAGCCGCACCTACGCAAGCATGCGCGAAGGCAGCAAAAAAGTGCTGTCGCGCCTGCCCGGGGCCTGGGAAATCGCCCGTCGTACCGAAGAATACGCAAAAGGCATGCTGGTACCCGGCACGCTGTTCGAGGAGCTGGGCTGGAACTATATCGGCCCGATCGACGGCCACGACCTGCCAACCCTGATCGCCACCCTGCGCAACATGCGCGATCTCAAGGGCCCGCAGTTCCTGCACATCGTCACCAAGAAAGGCAAAGGCTTCGCCCCGGCTGAAGTCGACCCGATCGGTTACCACGCCATCACCAAGCTCGAACCCGTCGATGCGCCGGCCAACCCGCCGAAAAAAGCCAGTGGGCCGAAGTACTCCGGTGTGTTCGGCGAATGGCTGTGCGACATGGCGGCTGCCGACCCGCGCCTGGTCGGGATCACGCCGGCGATGAAGGAAGGCTCGGACCTGGTGGCCTTCAGCGAGCGTTTCCCGCTGCGCTACTTCGACGTGGCGATTGCCGAGCAACATGCGGTGACCCTCGCGGCCGGCATGGCCTGCGAAGGCGCCAAGCCGGTGGTGGCGATCTACTCGACCTTCCTGCAACGCGGTTACGACCAGTTGGTGCATGACGTCGCGGTGCAAAACCTCGACGTGTTGTTCGCCATCGATCGCGCCGGCCTGGTCGGCGAAGACGGCCCGACCCATGCGGGCAGCTTTGACCTGTCGTTCCTGCGTTGCATCCCCGGCATGCTGGTGATGACCCCGAGCGACGAAAACGAATTGCGCAAGATGCTCACCACCGGTCATCTGTTCAACGGCCCGGCAGCCGTGCGTTACCCGCGCGGCAATGGCCCGAATGCGACCATCGAGAAAGACCTGGAGCCGATCGAAATCGGCAAGGGCGTGGTTCGCCGCCGGGGCAGCAAGGTCGCCCTGCTGGTGTTCGGCGTGCAACTGGCCGAGGCTCTGAAAGTGGCCGAGACGCTGGACGCAACCGTGGTCGACATGCGGTTCGTCAAACCGCTGGATGAGGAACTGGTTCGCGAGATTGCCGGCAGTCATGAGCTGCTGGTGACCGTCGAAGAAAACGCCATCATGGGCGGCGCCGGTGGCGCCGTCAGTGAGTTCCTCGCCCGCGAGAACATCCTCAAGTCGATGCTGCACCTGGGCTTGCCGGACGTTTACGTCGAACACGCCAAGCCAGCGCAAATGCTGGCTGAGTGTGGGTTGGATGAGGCCGGGATCGAAGCGTCGATCCGCGAACGCCTGCAGTTACTGAACATCTAAACATCAGACATATGCAAAACCCTGTGGGAGCGAGCCTGCTCGCGATAGCGGACTGACAGTCAACTTGTTCATTGACTGACACACCGTCATCGCGAGCAGGCTCGCTCCCACATTGGTTTTCTGTGATCTTCAAATTTTGTTCGCTCCAACGCACCAACGGACTGCCATGAAACTCTCCCCCCTCGCCCTGACGCTGACCCTTCTGCCGTCCGGACAACTGCTGGCCGACACCTTCGAACGCGACCAGGCCCTGAAACTGCCCGACGTGCTGATCAGCGCCAACCGCCAGGTCGAGGCGCGCAACGACAGCAGCGCCGCCAACACGGTGTTCATCCGTGAAGACATCGATCGCCTGCAACCGAACAGCGTCACTGATCTGCTGCGCCGTGTACCGGGGGTGCAAGTGGTACAAACCGGCGGGCGCGGCAGCTTGCCGGGCATTTACATTCGCGGCACCCAATCGGCCCAGAGCCTGGTGCTGGTGGACGGCCAGCGGATCGGCAACTCGTCCTCCGGCGACAGCAACCTGCAACACATCAACATCGAACAGGTCGAGCGCGTGGAAGTGCTGCGCGGTTCCCGTTCGGTGATTTACGGCAGCGACGCGATTGGCGGCGTGATCCAGATCTTCACCCGACGTGGCGCCGAGCCTGGCCTGCAGCCACGCCTGCATATTGGCGTAGGCAGCAACCAGACCTGGGAACGCAGCCTTGGCTTGTCCGGTGGCGATGAGCAGACCCGCTTCAACCTAGGCGCCAGCCTCGATGAAACTGCTGGAATCGATCGCACCCATGAGTCGTACCCCAGCGATGGCGATCACGACGCATACCGCAACAAATCCCTGAGCCTGAGCCTGAGTCATGCCCTCACCGATGACCTCGAGATCGGCGCCAACCTGCTGGATAACCGAGGCAAGAGCGAGTACGACAATCCGTTTGGCCGCTTCGACCTGGACACGTTCGAGTCAGTCCAGCAGCAGCCCTACAACGAATTCGACGTGAGCAGTGTCAGCAGCTACGTCGACGCACGGGTCAACGACCTGTGGAAAACCCGCGTCGAATTCGGTCACAGCGAAAACCGCGAGAAGACGTTCGACAAGCTCAGCGATGAACGCAGCGTGTTCAATACCTACCGCGACTCGGTGAACTGGCAGAACGACCTGACACTCGACGAGCGCAACAGCCTGATGCTCGGCGGCGACTGGTATCAGGATCGGGTCAACAGCAGCACGCCGTTCGACGAAGACAGTCGCTGGAACCGCGCGGCATTCATCCAGCATCGCTATCAGGCCGACAGCTTCTCCACCGAACTGGGCCTGCGCCGCGACCAGAACCAGCAATTCGGCGGCCAGAACAGCTGGAGCGGCACCTTCACCCTGCCGCTGAACCCGGACAACGAAGTGCTGCTGACCTACAGCGAAGGTTTCCGCGCACCGACCTTCAACGACCTGTATTACCCGGACTTCAGCAACCCGGACCTGAAACCCGAGACTTCGAAAAGCTACGAACTGCAATGGCGCAGCCAACTGACCGAGAACGCTCGCCTGGAGGCCTCGCTGTACCGCACGGACCTCGAAGACGCGATCATTTTCGGCAGTAACTCACGCCCCGAAAACGTCGCCTCGGCGCGGATCAACGGCTTTGAAGCGGCGCTGAAGCAGGAATTGTTCGGCTGGCAAAGCAACCTTGGCCTGGCGATCATCGACCCGCGGGACCGTGACACCGGGCATACCCTGGCCCGTCGTGCCCGGCGTACCTTGAGCTGGGATCTGGATCGACAGTTCGACCGCCTGGGCCTGGGCGCCAGTTGGCAAGCGGTAAGCAGCAGCTACGACGACTTGAACAATCAACAGCCATTGGCGGGTTATGGGTTGCTGGGATTGCGCAGCAGTTGGGCGCTCAACCGTGAAGTCAGCCTGGAGCTGAAGGTCGATAACCTGCTGGACAAGGCATACAGCCGGGCGCTGTACAGCCATGAAGGCAGCCAGTACGGGTATCGCGAAGAGGGTCGGGCGTGGATGTTTGGGGTGACCTGGACCCCGGAGATTTGATTCGAAATTTTTGCTGACCAGCCTGGCCTCTTCGCGAGCAAGCCCGCTCCCACACTAGATCGAGGTCAGACAGACAGGTTGTGTACAACACAGATCGAATGTGGGAGCGGGCTTGCTCGCGAAGGCCGCTACTCGGTTTCAGCGTTCGGGCGCAATCAATTGGCACAACTTTGCAGTCGCCTCAACCATCTGCCCACTCGGCCGCTCCAGGCCCTTGTCCGGCACCAACCGCAACTGCCCCTGCCGCACCGCCGCTAGCTGCGGCCACAGCTTCCACGCATCCAGTTGCGCCTGATCACCGGCCAGAATCACCTCGGGATCGCGCTGCAGGACCGCTTCGACACTGATCTGCGGCGCAGGGATTGTCTGGTCGCTGAACATGTTTTGCGCCCCGCACACTTGGAGCGCAGCGCTGATGATCTGCCCACCGCCCACGGTATAAAGTGGCCGGTCCCAGACCTGATAGAACACCCGCAACGGCTGATCGCGCCTGTAGCGCTGACGCAGTTCGGCCAGGCGCTGCCGCAAGCCGTCGGCCAGCGCAGCCCCACGCTCAGGTCGCCCCAGCTGCAAGGCAATCGCCTCGATCTGCGTGGTGAGTTGTTCGAAATCATGCGGTTCGGCGACGTAGGTCGGGATGCCCAGGCGCTTGAGTTGCTCACGCTGGGCCGGGCCGACACTGCCGGGCCACAACAGCAGCAGATCGGGCTTCAGGCTGAGCAAGCGCTCCATGTCCAGCTGGCCGTAACGGCCAACGGAGGGCAAACCCTTGAGTTCGACGAGACGCTCGCCAGCGTCCAGCACGCCGACCAGCAAGTCGGCCGAACCCAGCTCGACAACGATTTCGGAAAGTGAAGGTGCAAGACTGACAACCCGCTCGACCGCCGCGACCGAGCCGCTGCTGGCCAGCAGCAAAATCGCCAGCCAGACCGAGCGCTTCAACCGAGCTGGCGCGGAATACGGTAGAGGTAGAACAGCACCGCGGTCGACAGCGCCAGCAGCATCAGCGGCACCGCTTCGAGGCCGACGAACACCGCCAGTGCAGCGATCCACGCCGGCAGGCCTGCGGCGAGGAACGCCGTGCGCCGCCTGGCCGCCAGATGGATCCACGCGCCAGGCTCTTCAGGGGTATCGAGGGCTTTCTGGGTGTCGATCAACGCATGTTTGTAACCGCCAAAAAACTTCAGGCTGACAAACATCGAGGCGACACCGGCGATGAACAAGGGCATCGCCAGCACCGGCAGGATCGCCTCACTCTGACCGAACACGGCATTGATCACGAACAGCGGCAACAAGGCCAGCGCCAGGTATTGCCACCAGTTGACGGACAGTCGCCGCCGCACCTGTCCGCGGGTCACGCCCGGTCTACCTCGCCCTGATGTTCGTTGCCCATCATGTGATCGAGTTTGCTGGCCTTGGTCGCCAGGTAGAGTTTGTTGTGCGGATTGTGCCCGGTGTGCAGCGGCACGCGCTCAGCGACCACGATACCCATGTCGGTCAAGGCTTTGACCTTGCGCGGGTTGTTGGTCATCAGGCGCAGGGATTTCACCCCCAGGTGCTCAAGCATCGGCAGGCACATGGCGTAGTCACGCTGGTCGGCGGCAAAGCCCAGGCGCTCGTTGGCTTCAACGGTGTCGGCACCGCCGTCCTGCAACTCATAGGCGCGGATCTTGTTCAGCAGGCCAATGCCACGGCCTTCCTGACGCAAGTACAACAGCACGCCCCGACCTTCACGGGCGATGGCCTGCAGTGCGGCCTCAAGTTGCGAGCCGCAGTCGCAACGCTGGCTGAACAAGGCATCGCCAGTCAGGCATTCGGAGTGCAATCGGCCGAGTACCGGGGCACCGTCGGCAATCTCACCCAGGCTCAGCACAACGTGCTCGCGGCCGGTGGCCTCATCGAGAAAGCCGTGCATGATGAATTGCGCAAAAGGCGTTGGCAGCTTGGAAGCGGCGACAAAAACGACAGGCACCGGTGTGCTCCTGATCTAAAAGTCTGAAGATTCGCAGGCCGGCATTGTAACAGCAGGTTCCAACCGACGCTTAGGCTGAATTATCGGCCATAACAATCAAAAAGTTTGATGTCTGCCGACAGGTTAGTTCTCATCGAAGGGATAGGGTTGCTTCCAGTGTTCGAAGATCGGTTTGAGCTCACCGGTTTTCACCAATTGCGCCATGCGCTGGTCGAACAACGCCATCAGGCTGCGGGCCGCCGGGGTCTTGGCAAAGCACAGGTACAACGGCAATTCGGCGATATGCGTGCGGCGGAATTGGGAAGGGTCCTTCGCGCGGCTGAGCACCCAATCGACCTCGGTCAGTGCGTCTATGTAGAAATCGGCGCGGTTCTGCGTCAGCATCGAAACGATGCCGGTGCGCCGTAGCACTTCGTTGTAGCGGCGGATATTGGGCAGATAATCCTGATAATCGTAGCCACGCACCCACGCCAGGCGGTAATTGCCCAGGGTTTGTGGGGTTGGTTGCGGATTGCTGGCCAGGCCCAGGGCATAGATATGGTCGGTATCGAAGTTCCAGCGCGGGTAGAGCACATCGCTGGATTCGCCATGGTAGGAGCCGACACAGGCATCGACCTCACCGCGCTCAGCCAACCCCATCGAGCGCACATAGGGTTCGCTGCGGATGTCCAGCCTGACCCCCGCCGGCTCGAAGACTTTACGCAACACGTCCCAGCCCAGGCCGTGGCCGTCGGCGGCGGTATAGTCTTCCCAATCTTCGCTGGCCAGATGAATCACCGATGGCGGGGTGGATGCCTCCTCCGCCTGGGCGAGCGCACCGAACACCGCAAACACCATCGCTACCAACCAGCGTCGAGCCATCCCTAGTTCTCCTAATTAATCCCTCAGGCGAAGATCCATACCAGCCCCTGCATCGCCAGCCAGGCAAATACCCCGGCCAATACATCGTCGAGCATGATGCCGACGCCTCCATGCACATGCCGGTCAACCCAGTGAATCGGCCACGGCTTGAGAATATCGAAGAAGCGGAACACCAGGAATCCCGCCAACAGCCACTGCCAGCCTTCCGGCACCAGCCACAGGGTGATCCACATTCCGACCATTTCGTCCCAGACGATACCTTCGTGGTCGTGTACCCGCAAATCGTCGGCCACCTTGCCGCACAGCCAGAAGCCGAACAGCATGGTAATGCCCAGCATCAGCCAGTAACCCCAGTCGGGCAACATCTGCCATAACGGGATAAAGGGTAGCGCAACCAGCGAACCCCAAGTGCCCGGCGCCTTTGGCAAGGTGCCCGAGCCGAAGCCGAACGCCAGGAAATGCCAGGGATTGCGCCAGACCGATGGCGGTACGAATTCCGCCGGGACCTGTTTGGGGTGATCTGTCACGGTGTCTCCCGAAAATGTTGATAGCCCCGGGTTTGCGGGGTGATGTCATGCCCATCGGTATCCAGCAGCGTCACGCCCTGCCCCGCCACGATCCGCCCGACCACATGAATTGGCCAGCCGTCGGCCACCAATCGAGGCAACTCGACGGACGGTAAGGTGAAGGCCAATACGTAATCGTCTCCACCACTCAGGGCGGCGTTTTGCGCGCCCGGTTGACCGAGGAAGGCGACCAGGGCTTTCGACAGCGGCAAGCGATCCCGTTCGACCAGCACGCCGACCTTCGACGCCAGGGCGATATGCCCGCAATCGGCGAGCAGACCGTCGGAGATGTCCATGGCTGAAGTGGCTTTGCCGCGCAACGCCTGCCCAAGGCGAAGCTGCGGTTGTGGTGACCAGTAATGCGCCAGCAGCGGATCGGCGATGGCGGCTGCGGCGCTACGCTGGCCGAGCACCAGCGGCAAGGCGCCAGCGGCATTGCCCAGCTCACCGCCGACACACAGCAAGTCGCCGGGCCGCGCGCCGCTGCGGGTCAGGGCCTGGCCACCCGGCACCCGGCCGAACACCGTCATGGTCAGGCTCAATGGACCGCGGGTGGTGTCGCCGCCCACCAGCGCCACGCCGCAGCTCGAAGCCATGAGGTTCAAGCCACGGGCGTAGGCCTGCAACCAATCGGCGGTAACAGTCGGCAAGGTCAGGGCAAGGGTAAAGGCAATGGGCGTGGCGCCCATGGCGGCCAGGTCGCTGACCGCAACGGCCAGCGAGCGCTGACCGAGCAGAAACGGATCGCAGGGGTCGGCAAAATGCACACCGGCCACCAACGTATCGGTAGAAATCGCCAACTGTTCCCCGGGAGGAACAGCCAGCAAGGCGCAGTCGTCGCCAATCCCCAGGGCAACGCCTTCGCCGCCCTGGGCACAAGGCGCGGCGGCGAAGAAATTGCGGATCAGCTCAAATTCGCCCATGGCTGAGACAAAGTGCTCAAGCGCCAATCAGCGCTTGAACGCCTTCACTTCAGCTTCACGCAGACGCGGGGCCAGTTTGTCGAGCACACCGTTGACGAACTTGTGACCGTCGGTGGAACCGAAGACCTTGGCCAGTTCGATGCCTTCGTTGATCACAACGCGATACGGCACGTCGACGCGCTTGAGCAGCTCCCAGGTGGACAGGCGCAGAACCGCCAGTTCAACCGGGTCCAGCTCTTCGATGGTCAAGTCCAGGCAAGGCGTGAGCGCCGTGTCGATTTCGGTCTTGAACTGCGGCACCCCGTGCAGGATCTCGCGGAAGTAGGCACCGTCGACATCGGTGAAATCGTTATCGACCCGGAACTGCGCTTCGATCTCGTTCAGCGACTGCTTGGCCATGTGCCATTGGTACAGCGCCTGAGTCGCGAGCTGACGGGCTTCGCGACGCTTGACGCTTTTCGATGGCTTGCCAGCATCCGCAGGTTTTGGATCGCGCGGGTTGAAACGATCGCTTTCGTCGCTAATCACTTGGCCTCCAACTGCGCCAGCAGGCTGACCATTTCCAGAGCGGACAGGGCAGCTTCGGCACCTTTGTTACCGGCCTTGGTGCCGGAACGTTCGATGGCTTGCTCGATGGAATCAACGGTCAGGACGCCGAAAGCGACCGGCACGCCGAACTCCATGGACACCTGGGCCAGGCCTTTGGTGCACTCGCCAGCCACGTATTCGAAGTGCGGAGTACCGCCACGAATGACCGCGCCCAGGGCGATGATTGCCGCGAACTCGCCCTTCTGAGCGACTTTCTGCGCAACCAGCGGGATTTCGAAGGCGCCAGGCGCGCGGATGATGGTGATGTCGCTTTCGCTCACTCCATGGCGAACCAGGGCATCAACAGCACCGCTGACCAGGCTTTCAACGACGAAACTGTTGAAACGGCCCACTACCAGAGCATAGCGGCCTTTAGGGGCGATGAAGGTACCTTCGATGGTCTTCAGGGTCATTCGATAGATCTCTTAAAGAGCCGGGACGCGTTTCGTACGCGCCCCTCAGTGATATTTGAACCGCGAATACAGGCCCGGATACGACCGGTCATTATTCGGAGGGCACGTATTCTACAACTTCCAGATCGAAACCGGATATCGCATTAAATTTCATCGGTGCCGACATCAGGCGCATTTTACGTACACCCAGGTCGCGCAGGATCTGCGAACCGGCACCCACAGTGCTGTAGGTAGTCGGTTTTTTCACCGCCGCGTGGTCGGCGGTTTCGCGGATATGCGCCAGCAACACGTCGCCATCGAGCGGGTGTCCGAGCAACAACACCACGCCACTGCCGGCCTCGGCAACCGCGGACATGGCGGCGCGCAGGCTCCAGCGGCCCGGCTGCTTGACCATCAACAGGTCGCGCAGCGGGTCCATGTTGTGTACGCGAACCAGAGTCGGTTCTTCGGCACATACATTGCCCAGGGTCAGGGCCATGTGCACGTCGCCTTCCACGGAGTCACGATAGGTCACCAGGTTGAATTGGCCCAGTTCGCTGTCCAGAGGCTGCTCGGCAATCCGCTGAACGGTACGTTCGTGGATCATCCGGTAGTGAATCAGGTCGGCGATGGTACCGATCTTGATGTTGTGCTCGGCAGCGAAAGCTTCCAGTTCAGCGCGACGGGACATGGTGCCGTCGTCGTTCATCACCTCGCAAATCACCCCGCTCGGCTCGAAACCGGCCATGCGCGCCAAGTCACACGCGGCTTCGGTGTGGCCAGCACGGGCCAGGGTGCCTCCGGCCTGGGCCATCAGCGGGAATATGTGGCCGGGGCTGACGATATCTTCAGCCTTGGCATCACGGGCGGCGGCAGCCTGCACGGTGCGCGCACGGTCGGCGGCGGAGATGCCGGTGGTGACGCCGGTGGCCGCTTCGATCGACACGGTGAACTTGGTGCCGAAGCCGGAACCGTTGCGCGGCGCCATCAGCGGCAGTTTGAGCAGCTCGCAGCGCTCGCGGGTCATCGGCATGCAGATCAGGCCACGGGCGTGCTTGGCCATGAAGTTGATGTGTTCGGGCTGGCAGCACTCGGCGGCCATGATCAGGTCGCCTTCGTTCTCGCGGTCTTCGTCATCCATGAGGATGACCATCTTGCCTTGGCGGATGTCTTCAACCAGTTCTTCGATGCTATTGAGCGCCACTAGGCACCCCCCTTCTTTCGAAATTAGAGCTCAGGATTTGAGGTAGCCGTTTTGGGCCAGAAAGCTTTCAGTGATAGTGCTGCCAGCCGTTGGCTCAGCGGCCTTGTCGCCCAGCAGCAAGCGCTCCAGGTAACGGGCCAGCAAATCCACTTCCAGGTTCACACGGCGACCCGGCTGGTACGACGCCATGATGGTTTCGCTCAAGGTGTGCGGAATGATGGTCAACAGGAACTCGGCGCCATCGACCGCGTTCACGGTCAGGCTGGTGCCGTCGACGGTGATCGAGCCTTTATGGGCGATGTACTTGGCCAGGTCCTTCGGCGCGCGAATGCGAAACTCCACGGCACGCGCGTTCTCGGTACGGGCAACCACTTCGCCCACGCCGTCGACGTGACCGCTGACCAGGTGCCCGCCAAGGCGAGTGGTCGGGGTCAGGGCTTTTTCCAGATTGACCGGGCTGCCGCTTTTGAGGTCGTTCATGGCGGTGCAGTCGAGGGTTTCGCGGCTGACGTCAGCCGCAAATCCGTTGCCCGGCAGTTCAACCGCCGTCAGGCACACGCCGTTGACCGCGATGCTGTCACCCAGCTTGACGTCGCTCAGGTCGAGCTTGCCGGTTTCGACGTGAACCCGCACATCACCGCCCTTTGGGGTCAATGCACGAATACTGCCGATGGATTCGATGATGCCGGTAAACATGAGGTTCTCCTCGAGAACAAAGCCAGCGCTGTAGCGATGGCCGGAAATTATACGCTTGCTGCTGGCGAAGGAATGGCAGTGACCCGCCAGTCATCGCCAACTGCACGAATTTCAGTAATCTTGAGTTGCGGCGCATCCTTCATTTGCGCAAGCGGCCAATCCAGCAGCGGCCGTGCGCTAGAACCAAGGAACTTGCCGGCGATGAATATCTGGAACTCGTCCACCAACCCCAACTGGGCGAAAGCACCGGCCAGCCGTGGTCCGGCCTCGACCAATACCTCGTTGACACCTCGGTTGGCGAGTTCGACCAGAAGCTGACGCAGATCGACCTGACCGTCATAGCCGGGCACGATCAAGCATTCCGGGCCATTGGCGTATTGCTCTTCCACCGCGACGCAGGTAGCGACAAGCGCCGGGCCAGCCTTGAAAAACGGCGCATCCAGCGGCACCCGCAGACGCCCGTCGACCAGTACACGCAGCGGCGGACGGCTCATCACCAGCGCGGTTTGCCCGACGTCCAGGCCCAGCTCATCGGCACGCACGGTCAGGCGAGCGTTGTCCGCCAGCACGGTGTCGGCACCGGTCAGCACCACACTGGCCTGGGCACGCAGGCGTTGCACCGCCGAACGCGCCGCGGGCCCGGTGATCCACTGGCTTTCACCGCTTTCCATCGCCGTGCGACCGTCCAGGCTCATGGCCAGCTTGACCCGCACGAACGGCAAGCCGTGTTCCATACGCTTGAGGAAACCCTGATTGAGCTTGCGCGCCTCACCCTCCAGCACACCACTGTCGGTGGCGATGCCGGCCTCGGCCAGGCGTTGCAGACCACGACCGGCCACTTCCGGGTTCGGGTCCTGCATCGCCGCCACGACCCGCGCCACTCCGGCGTTGACCAACGCATCGGCGCAAGGAGGCGTGCGACCGTGGTGACTGCAGGGTTCGAGGGTCACGTAGGCGGTAGCCCCCCGGGCCAGCTCACCGGCGGCGCGCAAGGCGTGGACTTCGGCATGAGGTTCGCCGGCGCGTTCGTGCCAGCCTTCGCCGACGATCTGCCCGTCGCGTACGATCACGCAGCCGACTCGCGGGTTGGGATGAGTCGTGTAATGGCCCTTGCGCGCCAGTTCCAGGGCACGGGCCATGTAATGGGAGTCGAGGATGGCAAGTTCGGCGGACGTGGTCATTCTTTCACCGGTTCCCGGGCCAGGCGATCGATCTCTTCGCGGAACTCGTTGAGGTCCTGGAAGCGGCGATACACCGAAGCGAAGCGGATGTAGGCGACTTCGTCGAGCTTTTGCAACTCGGCCATCACCAACTCACCGACCACGAGGGACTTGACCTCGCGCTCGCCGGTGGCGCGCAGTTTGTGTTTGATGTGCACCAGCGACGATTCGAGGCGCTCGACACTCACCGGGCGCTTTTCCAACGCCCGTTGCATGCCGGCGCGGAGTTTTTCTTCGTCGAACGGCTGGCGACTGCCGTCGGTTTTGATCAGGCGCGGCAACACCAGTTCAGCGGTTTCGAACGTCGTGAAACGTTCGCCGCAGGCCAGGCATTCACGCCGGCGGCGCACCTGTTCGCCCTCGGCGACCAGACGCGAGTCGATGACCTTGGTGTCGTTGGCACCGCAGAAGGGACAGTGCATGGTGGCAGGCAACAAAAAAAGGGAGGGCCATGGTAGCGCATCCCCGTGGCAAGACAAGCCATAGGGTTTGCGGTATACAGATTGGCTATAAATGGATTACGTGTTGCCGGAGCCGCAAATGTCCCTGAGACCACTCGTTTTGCTCAGTTTTTTCAGCCTGTTGGTCGCCTGCAGCAGCGATGCACCCCAGCCCCAGCCGCCAACGCCAGGCCCTGCACCGGAACAGGCGCAGAAAAAAGCCCGGGAATCGGCGAACCTCGGCCCGTTGCCGGCCTATCAGCGCGAATTGAGCGGTACGCTGCAAGGCGTGCCGGCAGGTGCTGAAGTGGAACTGGCGCTGCTGGTGATCGACGAAAAAGATCGTCCACAGCAATTGCTTGCCAGTTCGAGCTTGATCGGCAACAACCAGGTGCTGCCATTTCACCTGCGCTTCAACCCGGAATCGTTTCCAGCCGGCGCCCGCGTAGAACTGCGTGGCCGCGCCAGCCAGTCCGGCCAATTGATTCTGCATCTGCCGTCACAGCCGATTACCCAGCCGACCACCCAGGCCCTGGGCCAACTGCAATTCGTCAAAGCCCCATGATTGCACCGTACGACCTGCAACAGGCCTTGGGTGAACTGCTGGGTGAAGCGCGACTGGTCGCCTGTGAATTACCGGGGACCGATCTGAAGTTGTGGCTGATCGATGGCGACAACATGGACCGCGCCTTCAGCCCGGAAGAAACCCGGCGAATTCTGCATGAGCCGCCGTACTGGAGTTTCTGCTGGGCCAGCGGACTGGCGGTGGCGCGTTATCTCGCCGACTTCCCGGAGTGGGTCAAGGGCAAGCGTGTACTGGATTTCGGCGCAGGCTCCGGTGTCGCCGGGATTGCCGCGGTGAAGGCCGGCGCGCTGGAAGTGGTGGCTTGCGACCTTGATCCGCTGGCGATTGCCGCCTGTCGGGCGAATGCCGAACTCAATGACGTGCAGCTTGATTACTCGACGGATTTTTTCGCCGAGGCCGATCGCTTTGATCTGATCCTGGTGGCGGACGTGCTGTACGACCGGGCGAATTTGCCGTTGCTCGATGAGTTCCTGAGTCGCGGCAAAGAGGCACTGGTGGCGGATTCCCGTGTGAGGGATTTCCGTCATCCGCTGTATCAGCGCATCGAAATGCTCGAAGCCATGACCCTGCCGGACCTGGCCGAGCCACACGAGTTTCGGCATGTGAGCCTGTACCACGCCTCTCGGCCTTGATCGTTCCCACACTCCAGCATGGGAACGATCAGCCCCCCGCTTCCGGCCGCCCCCCACCAAGCCGTATAGTTGCCCTATTCACGCTTCCAAGAGATTGCCCATGAGTCAGCAAACGCCGTACATCTTCGACGCCACGACTGCCGATTTCGACCAGTCGGTGATCGAGAACTCCTTCCATAAACCGGTGCTGGTGGATTTCTGGGCCGAATGGTGTGCGCCCTGCAAAGTGCTGATGCCGATGCTGCAGACCATTGCCGAGAGCTATCAGGGCGAGTTGCTGCTGGCCAAGGTCAACTGCGACCTCGAACAGGACATTGTTGCCCGCTTCGGCATTCGCAGCCTGCCGACCGTGGTGTTGTTCAAGGATGGCCAGCCGGTCGATGGTTTTGCCGGAGCGCAGCCGGAGTCGGCCGTACGGGCGCTGCTCGAGCCCCATGTACAAATGCCGCCACCGGCCGCCGCCGATCCGTTCGAACAGGCCCAGGCCTTGTTCGACGACAGCCGCTTCGCCGATGCCGAAGCCCTGCTCAAAGTGCTGCTGGGCGAAGACAACACCAACGCCAAGGCGCTGATTCTGTATGCCCGCTGCCTCACCGAGCGTGGTGAACTGGGCGAAGCGCAAGCCGTGCTCGACGCGGTCAAGAGCGATGAGCACAAGGCCGCCCTGGCTGGCGCGAAGGCGCAGATCAAGTTCCTCGGCCAGGCCAAGGACTTACCGGATGCCGCGGACCTGAAAGCACGCCTGGCGAAAAACCCGCAGGACGATGAAGCGGTCTACCAGCTGGCCGTTCAGCAACTGGCCCGCCAGCAATACGACGCGGCGCTGGATGGACTGCTCAAGCTATTCATCCGCAACCGCAGCTACAGCGAAGGTTTGCCGCACAAGACCTTGCTGCAGGTGTTTGAGTTGCTGGGTAATGACCATCCGCTGGTGACCACTTACCGCCGCAAGTTGTTTGCCGCTCTTTACTGACCGCAACTTGTAGGAGCTGGCTTGTCGGGTCGCCGCATCGCAGCGAAGGCGACCGCAAGGATAACGCGAGACTCAAGGCCGCCTTCGCCGGCAAGCCGGCTCCTACAACCAACGGTAGATCGGCGTGTCTGCGCCGCTTTCTACCTTCACATCCGGTGAATGACGCAAGCGCACCAACAGACGCTTGCCCGCCGCCGCACTGCCGGTCAGCCCTTCCAGTTGATCGAGCAACTCCGGCCCGCTCAATTGCCCGGCCTTGCGCAGCAAATCCCTGGCAACCTGCCACAGCGCATCGTCCTGATTCAGCGGTTTCGCCGCTGGCGCACTGACCTCGGTTTTTTCCACCTGTAACTGTGCACCCAGCCGCGCCCAGTCGGCGTCATCCATCTCCAGCGTCAAATCCACCGGCCAGTCGCCGATGCTTCCGCGAATTCGCAACATGAATCAGCTCCCGAACATTTCTTCGCACCCATGCTCCCATGGGACTTGTGCAACGCCAAGCAGGCAGTCACACTCTGCGCAACATGTTATAAGATTACATAACATTTTCTTCATCTTGTCTTTCGGAGACTCGCCATGCGTCACCTGCTTCTCGCCCTGCCGTTTGCCTTGTTGCCGCTGGCTGTCGCCCACGCCGCTGACGACCATGACCACAACCACGAGCACGGCAGCCTTGGCGCCCACGAGCACGGTGTCGGTCGCCTGAACGCGGCCCTGGACGGCCAGGCCCTGGAGCTTGAGCTGGACAGTCCGGCGATGAACCTGGTGGGCTTCGAGCACGTCGCCACGACCGATGCCGACAAGACCAAGGTCGCTGCGACCCGGGCTCGCCTCGAGCAACCGCTGGCGCTGTTCAACCTGCCGAAAGCCGCGGGTTGCGTGGTGGAAAACCAGGAGCTGGAAAGCCCGTTGTTTGGCGCTACGCCAGAGGCCGACGATGATCATGATGAAGACGCTGACGAGCACCATCATGACCACAGCGAAATCCACGCCCGCTACCAATTCACCTGCGCCACGCCAAACGCACTGACAACCCTGGACTTGGCGAATATCTTCAATAGCTTCCCGGCGACCCGGAAAATTCAGGTACAACTGATCGGCCCGAGCGGGCAGCAAGGGGTTGAAGTGACGGCCAAGGCTGCCGCCCTCAAATTTTGATCCACCGCACAACCAATGTGGGAGCGGGCTTGCTCGCGAAGGCAGTGTGTCATGCAACATAGATGTCGACTGACACTCCGCCTTCGCGAGCAAGCCCGCTCCCACAGGATAATCAACGCTCATGAAATCGGCGCCATGACCCAAGCACTCATCGAATTGTCCGACCTGGGCTTCAGCTGGCCCGGTCATCCGCCCTTGCTGGATATCCCGGCATTTCGCCTTTCACCTGGGGAAACCCTGTTCCTCAAGGGCCCCAGCGGCAGCGGCAAGACCACCCTGCTCGGCCTGCTCGGCGGTGTGCAAAAGCCCGATCGCGGCAGCATTCGCCTGCTCGGCCAGGAACTGACCAAACTCTCGGCGGGCGCCCGCGATCACTTTCGTGTCGATCACACCGGCTACATCTTCCAGCAGTTCAACCTGCTGCCGTTCCTGTCCGTGCGCGAGAACGTCGAACTGCCCTGCCATTTCTCGAAACTGCGTGCCCAGCGAGCGAAACAGCGCCACGGCAGCATCGACCAGGCCGCCGCCACCCTGCTCGCCCACCTGGGTTTGAAGGATGACAACATCCTCGCGCGCCGCGCCGACTCCCTGTCCATCGGCCAGCAACAACGAGTGGCCGCCGCGCGCGCGCTGATCGGCCAACCGGAACTGGTGATCGCCGACGAGCCGACCTCGGCGCTGGATTACGACGCGCGGGAGAACTTCATTCGCCTGCTGTTCGCCGAATGCCGCGAGGCCGGCTCAAGCCTGTTGTTCGTCAGCCACGACCAGAGCCTGGCGCCGCTGTTCGATCGCAACCTGTCGCTGGCCGAGCTCAATCGCGCCGCCACCCCGTCCGAGGTCTGAGATGTATCTGTTTCGTCTAGCCATGGCCAGCCTGGCTAACCGCCGTTTCACTGCGATCCTCACCGCCTTCGCCATCGCCCTGTCGGTGTGCCTGCTGCTCGCCGTTGAACGGGTGCGCACCGAGGCCAAGGCCAGTTTCGCCAGCACCATCAGCGGCACCGACCTGATCGTCGGTGCGCGTTCCGGCTCGGTCAACCTGCTGTTGTACTCGGTGTTCCGCATCGGCAATGCCACCAATAACATCCGCTGGGACAGCTTCGAACACTTCGCCAGTAACCCGAAAGTGAAGTGGGCCATTCCGATGTCCCTTGGCGATTCCCATCGCGGCTATCGGGTGATGGGCACCACCGAGGCGTACTTCGAACACTACCAGTACGGTCGCCAGCAACACCTGGAGCTGGCTGACGGGCGCGCCTTCGCCACCGATCCGTTCGAAGTGGTACTCGGCGCCGAAGTCGCGGATGCGCTGCACTACACACTCGGCGACAAACTGGTGCTGGCCCATGGCGTGGCCGCGATCAGCCTGGTCAAGCATGACGACAAGCCATTCACCGTGGTCGGCATCCTCAAGCGCACCGGCACCCCGGTGGATCGCACGCTGCACATCAGCCTCGGCGGTATGGAAGCCATTCACATTGACTGGCACAACGGCGTACCGGCCCGGGGCAACGGGCGGGTCAGCGCCGATCAGGCGCGCAACATGGACCTGACGCCCCAGGCGATCACCGCATTCATGCTCGGCCTCAACAGCAAGATCTCGACCTTTGCCCTGCAGCGCGAAATCAACGAATTCCGCGGCGAACCGATGCTGGCGATCCTGCCGGGCGTTGCGCTGCAAGAGTTGTGGAGCTTGATGAGCACGGCGGAAAAGGCCTTGTTCGTGGTGTCGCTGTTCGTGGTGCTGACCGGGTTGATCGGCATGCTCACGGCGATTCTCACCAGTCTCAACGAACGCCGGCGGGAGATGGCGATCCTGCGTTCGGTGGGCGCGCGGCCATGGCATGTCGCGACGCTGCTGGTGCTGGAGGCGTTTACCCTGGCGTTGGCCGGCGTGGTCGCCGGCGTGGCGCTACTCTACGTCGGTATCGCGGCGGCCCAGGGTTACGTGCAAGCCAATTACGGTCTGTTTCTGCCACTGGCGTGGCCGAGTGAATATGAATGGACGCTACTCGGTGGCATCCTGATCGCTGCGTTGCTGATGGGCAGCGTGCCTGCCTGGCGCGCCTATCGCCAATCCCTGGCCGATGGCCTGTCGATCCGTTTATGAGGACGTTGAAATGCCCCGCGCTGTCTTTGCGCTGTTGATGCTGGTCGCCCTGCCTTTGTGGGCGGCCGAGCCGAAAGAACTGACCTGGTCGGAAATGATCCCGCCGGATGCGGCACCGGAGGTGCCGAACATGACGCCGCTTCACGACCTGTCGAAGATGAGCGATGCGCTGTCCGCCGAATCGGCGCCCGCAGCGAAGCAGGACCTGCCCAACGCCCCGGTGGTCAAGGCCCTCGACGGGCAGAACATTCGTTTGCCGGGCTACATCGTGCCGCTGGAAGTAAGTGAAGACGGCCGTACCACGGACTTTTTGCTGGTGCCGTATTTCGGCGCCTGCATCCACGTACCGCCACCGCCATCGAACCAGATCGTGCATGTCAAAAGCGAAGTTGGGGTGAAGCTCGACGAGCTGTATCAACCGTACTGGATCGAGGGTGCGATGCAGGTCAAGCCGTCTACCAGCGAACTGGCAGATGCCGGTTATCAGATGGAGGCGGACAAGATCTACCTGTATGAATTGCCGGAGTGAATCCGGGAGTTAGTCGGCGCCTGCAAAATTGCCTTCGCGAGCAAGCCCGCTCCCACACTGGATCTGTGCATAGACACAATACAAGTGTGGGAGCGGGCTTGCTCGCGAAGAGGCCATCGAAAACACTATAAAAACCACACCCATCCCACTTTCATTGAGCTGAGTCAAAAGACCAAATCGTTAGCCGCCTTACCATTGGACATCGAAAAATTTTAACGTCCTCTGGAGCCCCCCATGAACAAGTCCTTGCTCGGTGCCTCGCTGGTAGCGCTGGCGCTTGCAGCCCCGTTCGCCCACGCTCACGAAGCGGGTGACATCATCCTTCGTGCCGGTGCGATTACCGTCAACCCCGAGGCCGACAGCTCCACGGTCAAGGTCGATCAGGGTCCGCTGAGCGGCGCCGACCTGGGTGGCAAGGCGACCATGAGCAGCGACACGCAACTGGGCCTCAACGTTGCCTACATGCTGACCAACCACTGGGGTATCGAACTGCTCGCGGCCACGCCGTTCGAACATGAAGTGAAACTCAAGGGCACCGCGTTGAGCGCGGCGAACGGCAAGCTCGGTACGTTGAAACACCTGCCGCCGACCCTCAGCGTCGTGTACTACCCGCTGGATGCCAAATCCGACTTCCAGCCGTACCTCGGCGCCGGTATCAATTACACCTGGATCTACGACGAGCATGTCAGCAGCCAGGCCCAGGCCAACGGCTTCAGCAACTTCAAGGCAGAAAACTCCTGGGGCATGGCGTTCCAGGTCGGTGCCGACTACATGCTGACCGACAACGTGATGATCAACGCCCAGGTGCGTTACATCGATATCGATACCCGCGCGACCGTGGAAAACGATGCCGTGGCACCGGGTACCCGGGCACGGGTGAATCTGGATGTCGATCCGTTCATCTACATGGTCGGCCTGGGTTACAAGTTCTAAATATTCACGTGGTGGTGAATGGGTCGTTCGATCGTTCACACGCTCTGCGTGGGAACGATCACCAACAAACGATCCGCAACAAAAAAGGCGCCTCTCGAGGCGCCTTTTTCTATTGTCCCAGCAACCGCGCCAGCCCGACGCTCAACGGCGTCGGCTCGGGCGCCCGGAAGCGCTCCAGCAGACGCCGATTGTTCGCCCGGGAATGCCGAATGTCACCAGAGCGCGCGGGGCCGTAGCTCACCGCTGGCAGCTGGCCAACCACGACCTCAAGGGCTGCAAGCATTTGCTTGAGACTGGTCGCCTGGTTCCAGCCGACGTTGACCGCGCCCTCTTCCACCTGTGGTTTCTCGATGGCCTGCACCAGCAGATCGACCAGGTCCTCGACGTAGAGAAAATCCCGCGTCTGCTCACCGTCGCCAAACACGGTGATTGGCAGGCCTTTTTGCGCGCGCTCGCTGAAAATGCTGATCACCCCCGAGTACGGCGAGGACGGATCCTGGCGTGGGCCGAAGATGTTGAAGAAGCGGAAAATCACCGGTTCCAGCCCATGCTCGCGGCGGTAGAAATCCAAGTATTGCTCGCTCGCCAGCTTGTCCACCGCGTAGGGCGTCAACGGCGCCTTGGGCGTGTCTTCATCGATTGACTCGCCTTCGCCATTGTTGCCATACACCGCGGCACTGGAAGCGAACAGCACGCGCTTGACGCCTGACCGGCGCATGGCTTCGCAGACATTCAACGAGCCGATGAAATTGCTCTGGTGGGTCTTCACCGGGTCATCCACCGACGCCTGAACCGACGCCACGGCCGCCAGGTGCGCCACGGCGCTACACCCGGTCATCGCACGGGCGACCAGGGCGGCATCGGAAACGTCGCCGACGATCAACTCGACCTTGGGATTGTCCAGCGGCAGGTTGCTGCGTTTACCGGTGGACAGATCGTCGAGAATCCTTACCGAATAACCCTTGGCGAGCAAGGCATCGGTGAGGTGGGAGCCGATGAAACCGGCGCCCCCGGTAATCAGAACGGGGCGATCAGCCATGACGATAGAACCTGTCCAGAAGGCTCGGAAGGGCCGCACGCCAGGCGCGTGGCTTGATTCCGAAGGTGTGCAGAATTTTCTTGCAGGCCAGTACCGCGTGTTGCGGTTCTTCCGCGGCGTCCGGGCGCGCGGCGTGGGCCTGGGCGGTCGGCGCTTCGATGGCCAGCGGGTGCAGGGCACGGGCTTCGGTGAGAATCGCCTGGCCCAAGGCCAGCGGCGTGGTCGCCTCATGCCCGGCGTAGTGGTAGGTGCCCCACAGGGGCGCGCTGCAGTCGAGTTGCTTGAGCACCGAAATGATCACCCGGGCCGCATCGTCCACCGGTGTCGGATTGCCCCGGCGGTCGTCGGCCAGCAGCAGTTCCTCGGGTTGCTCGGCACGGCCGAGGAAACGCCCGAGGGTGCCGTCGGGACTGTCATCGAGCAGCCAGCCGAAACGCAACAGCACGTGTTGCGGGCAGGTAGCGCGCACGCTTTGCTCGATCCGCCACAAGGCCTGGCCACGCAGGCCCAGCGGCAGCGGTTCGTCTTTTTCGCTGTAGGCGGTCGCCCGGGAGCCGTCGAACACGCGGTAGCTCGAGGGTTGCACCAGGACGATGTTGTGATGCTGGCACAGTTCGGCCAGGCGCTCGATCGCCCGCTCCTGGCCGGCCAGGCGCTGTTCACTGACCGTCTCCGCCTGGAACCAGTCGAAGTAGTAGGCAAGGTTGATCAACGCGTCCGGGCGGGTGTCGTCGAGCAGTTGCGTCAGGCTCGCGGCATCCCAGCCGTCTTGTGGTGGGCGGGGGGCGAGGAAACCGATGTCTTCCTCCGCACCGAGGCGAATCAGCGCCTGCCCAAGGGCATTTCCGCCGCCCAGTAACATAAGGCGCATTCGCATAGAGTCAGCAGGCCCAGTCTGATTGGAACGATGGCTTTATCGACAGCGCCCGCGGGCGATGTCATCGATAGTTGCCGGAATCGTTGCATTTTGCGGGTTTAGTGCGCAACCGTCATCCGTAAAGTGTAGATGTCCGGGATTTGTGGTGCTGCAACTGCCTCTTCGCGAGCAGGCTCGCTACGCCGATCCCTTGTGGGACCGAGCCTGCTCGCGAAGAGGCCCTGTCATTCAACAGGGATCCCTCAGCGGTACTTGCATCTTCCCCGCCTCGCCCGCATAAATCAGAACATGAACCTGCCCATCCCCGCCGACAGTGCCCTGGCCGGCTTCCACCCCGCCGTCAGCGCCTGGTTCAGTCACACGTTCGCGACGGTCACCGCCGCCCAGGCCCGGGCGTGGCCGCTGATCCGCCAGCGCCGCTCGACCCTGATTGCCGCCCCAACGGGTTCCGGCAAGACCCTCACGGCCTTCCTCGCGGTGATCGACGACCTGGTCCACCGCGGTTTGGAACACGCTGAAGGCCTGCCGAACGAAACCCTGGTGGTCTACGTCTCGCCTCTCAAGGCGCTGTCCAACGACATCCAGATCAACCTGCAAGAACCGTTGGCTGGCATCACCGAACAGTTGCGGGTGATGGGCTTGCCCGAGCTGCGGATCTCCACCGCCGTGCGCACCGGCGATACACCGCAAAAAGACCGCTCGGCGATGCGCAAGACCGCGCCGCACATCCTGGTCACCACCCCGGAATCGCTCTACGTGCTGCTCGGCTCCGACTCGGGGCGGCAGATGCTCAGCACCACCGGCACGGTGATCGTCGATGAAATCCACGCCATCGCCGCGAGCAAACGCGGCAGCCACCTGTCGCTGAGCCTGGAGCGTTTGCAGGCGCTGTGCGCCAAACCACTGGTGCGTATAGGCCTGTCGGCCACGCAAAAACCCATCGAGGCGGTGTCGCGCTTTCTGGTGGGGCGCGGGCGCCCTTGCGAGATCATCGATATCGGCCACGCCCGCCCCCGCGACCTCGACATCGAAGTGCCGCCCGTGCCGCTCTCGGCAGTCATGGCCAACGATGTCTGGGAACTGGTCTACGACCGCCTTGCCGCCCTCGCCCGCGAACACCGCACCACACTGATTTTCGTCAACACCCGGCGCCTGGCCGAACGCCTGAGCCGGCACCTGAGCGAGCGCCTGGGCAAAGAAGCAGTGGCCGCCCACCACGGCAGCCTGGCCAAGGAGTTTCGCCTGGACGCCGAACAGCGGCTCAAGCGCGGCGAGCTGCAAGTGCTGATCGCCACCGCGTCGCTGGAGCTGGGCATCGACATTGGCGACGTCGACCTGGTGTGCCAGATCGCCTCGCCGCGCTCGATCGCCGGCTTTCTGCAAAGGGTTGGACGCTCCGGACACCAGGTCGGCGGCACCCCCAAGGGCCGCCTGTTCGCCACCACCCGCGACGACCTGATCGAATGCGTCGCGCTGCTCGACTGTGTGCGCCGGGGTGAACTCGACACCTTGCTGATCCCCGAAGCGCCTCTGGACGTCCTGGCGCAACAGATCATCGCCGAAGTCAGTTGTCAGGAATGGCCGGAGCAAGCGTTGTTGGAGATGTTGCGCAAGGCCTCGCCCTACAGCGGACTCGACGAAAAACACTATCAGGCGTTGTTGCAGATGCTCGCCGAGGGCTTCGACGGTCGCCAGGGCATCCGCAGTGCTTATCTGCATCGCGACGCCGTGAGCCGCACCCTGCGCGGTCGCCGGGGCGCCAAGCTGACGGCGGTGACCAGCGGCGGGACAATCCCCGACAATGCCGACTACAGCGTTTTGCTCGAGCCCCAGGGCCTGAACATCGGCAGCGTCAACGAAGATTTCGCGGTGGAAAGTATCGCCGGGGATGTGTTCCAGCTGGGCAATACCTCGTACCGCATCCTGCGGGTCGACACCGGCAAGGTCCGGGTCGAGGATGCCCAGGGTCAGCCGCCGACCATTCCGTTCTGGCTCGGCGAGGCACCAGGGCGCAGCGCCGAACTGTCGTTTGCCGTGGCGCGCTTGCAGTCCCGCCTCGACAGCCTGCTCGGCGAGACGCCGGGTAACTTGCAGCCCGCCCTCGACTGGTTGACCCAAACCCTGGGGCTGAATCTGGCCAGCGCCGAACAACTGGTGGAATACCTGGCCCGCGCGCGCCAGGCACTGGGGGCCTTGCCATCGCAAGACACCCTGCTGATGGAGCGCTTCTTCGACGAGTCCGGTGGCACCCAGCTGGTTATCCACAGTCCGTTTGGCAGTCGTATCAACCGCGCCTGGGGCCTGGCCCTGCGCAAACGCTTCTGTCGCACCTTCAACTTCGAGTTGCAAGCCGCCGCCAGTGAGGACGCCATCGTGCTGTCGCTGTCCAGCAGCCACAGCTTTGAGCTGGCCGACGTGTGGCGCTACCTGCATAGCAACACGGCCGAGCACATCCTGATCCAGGCCGTGCTCGATGCACCGCTGTTTGGTGTGCGCTGGCGCTGGAATGCAGGCGTGGCGCTGGCGCTGCCGCGCTATCGCGGTGGTCGCAAGGTACCACCGCAGATCCAGCGGATGAAAAGCGAAGACCTCACCGCCAGCGTGTTCCCCGACCAGATCGCCTGCGTGGAAAACCTCGTGGGCGAGCGCGACATTCCCGACCATCCGCTGGTGGAGCAGACCCTCGACGATTGCCTGCACGACGCCATGGACAGCAACGGCTGGCTGGCCCTGCTGCGGCGCATGGAACGCAGCGAGGTCCGCCTGATCAGCCGCGACCTGCCCGCGCCCTCGCCCCTGGCCGCAGAAATCCTCAGCGCCAGGCCCTACACCTTTCTCGACGATGCCCCCCTGGAGGAACGTCGCACGCAGGCGGTGCTCAACCGTCGCTGGAGCGAACCGCAGTCCACTGACGACTTGGGCGCGCTGGACGCCGACGCCATTGACGCGGTGCGCAAAGAGGCCTGGCCTGCGCCCGGCAATGTCGATGAAATGCACGAGACCTTGATGAGCCTGGCCTGCATCACCGATGCCGAGGCCCGGGCCAACGCGCAATGGCTGGAATGGTTGAATGCCCTGGCTGACAGCGGCCGAGCCTGCCGCATCAACCCGTCACTGTGGCTGGCGCTGGAACGACTGACATGCCTGCAGGCGATTTATCCACAAGCGGATCTGTCCCCACCCTTGCAGGCCCTGCCGGGTTTCGATCAGGCCTGGGCACCGGATGACGCAGTCGTTGAAGTGATTCGAGCGCGCCTCAGCGCCTTTGGTCCATTGCCACTGCAGGCGATTGCCGCCCCTCTCGAGTTGTCGGCCATGGAAGTCAGCCAGGCCCTCGCGCAACTGGAACGCGAAGGGTATGTGCTGCGCGGGCGCTTCACCCCGGGCAATACCGAAGAAGAATGGTGCGAGCGACATTTGCTGGCGCGGATTCATCGCTACACCGTCAAGCGCCTACGCCGGGAAATCGAGCCCGTGGCCTTGCAGGATTTCATGCGTTTCCTGTTCGACTGGCAGCACCTGTCCAGCGCTACCCGCGGCCAGGGCAGCGCGGTGTTGCCGGCGATCGTCGCTCAGTTCGAAGGCTACCCCGCCGCCGCTTCAGCCTGGGACAGCGACCTGTTGCCCGCGCGGCTCAAGGACTATTCGCCCACCTGGCTCGACGATGCCTGCCGTAGCGGCAAACTGGCCTGGACCCGGCTGACCGCTCGCAACCGCAGCACCGGCACCGCCCTGCGCAGTACGCCGATCGTGCTGTTGCCACGTAATCGGGTTGGTCTCTGGAGCGACCTGACCGAACAGACGCCGGTGAGCGAACTGTCGCCCAAGACCCAGAAGGTGCACGCCGCCCTCAGCCAGCACGGCGCGCTGTTCTTCGATGAGTTGATCCACGAAGCCCACCTCTTACGCGCAGAACTGGAAATCGCCTTGCAGGAACTGGTGGGCGCGGGGCTGGTGAACGCCGACAGTTTTGCCGGCCTGCGGGCGCTGATCACACCCGCCAGCAAGCGCCAGCAGCGCGGCAGCCGACGCGGGCGTGGGGCCTTTGTCGGCGGCATGGACGATGCCGGGCGCTGGGCGCTGCTGCGACGCGGTGTTGCCGCGCCGAGCGTGGATAACCCGAGGCCGACGCCGACACCCGCAGACACTCTGGAACACATCGCCATGACCTTGTTGCGTCGCTACGGTGTGGTGTTCTGGCGCCTGTTGGAACGAGAGGCCGATTGGCTGCCGAGCTGGCGTGAATTGCTGCGCACCTTCCATCGCCTGGAAGCACGGGGCGAGATTCGTGGCGGGCGCTTCGTCAGTGGCCTGGCGGGCGAACAATTCGCCTTGCCGGAGGCCATTCCGTTGCTGCGCGAAGTCCGCCGCCGCCCCCATGACGGCAGCTTGATCGCGGTATGCGGGGTCGATCCGCTGAACCTTGCCGGTACCCTGTTGCCAGGTGCAAAAGTGCCGGCGCTGGCGAGCAATCGGCTGGTGTATCGCGATGGTTTGCCGGCGGCGGCGGAGATTGCGGGCAAGCAGCATGTGTGGCTGGAACTGGACCAGCAGGCGATGGCTGAAGTGCACAGCAAGCTGATCCGGCATTGATGGGTTGGCTGGCCCGGCCTCTTCGCGAGCAAGCCCGCTCCCACATCGGCTTTGTGTACCCCGATCCCCTGTGGGAGCGGGCTTGCTCGCGAAGGGGCCAGTACTATCGCCCACTTGTTAGCTATGCGGCCGATCCGGCAACAACACCGCATGCTCCGGCTCTACCACCCCATCATGCACAGGTTCCGCCGCCTGCCTCGGCATCAGAACCTGCTGTGGATAAGTCTGCGCGAAGTGCACCCAGGGACTGTTATCCACAAGCTTTTTCAAACGTTGGTTGAATGCCCGGCTCACTGCATATTGGCCGCCCGACACCGTGCGAAATTGTGCCGTCAGCACCACGCCATTGAGGTCCATCTTGTCGACGCCGAACACATCCAACGGCCCTTGCAGGTTGTACCTGAGGAACGGGTCCTCGCTGATCGAATGCCCGGCCTCGCGAATCAGTTCGATGGCCTTGTCGACATCGGTGTCATAGGTGAACTGCACGGAGAAGAACGCATAGGCAAATTGCCGCGATTGGTTGGTCACGGCCTTGATCTGGCCAAAGGGCACCGAGTGCACGAAGCCTTTGCCGTCGCGCAGGCGCAAGGTGCGGATGGTCAGGCCTTCGACCGTGCCGGCATGTCCGGAATCGAGCACCACCCAGTCACCGATGGACAAGGTATCTTCGATGATGATGAACAACCCGGTGATCACGTCCTGCACAAGCTGTTGGGAGCCGAAGCCGATGGCCAGGCCAATGACCCCGGCACCGGCCAGGAACGGCGCGACATTGATGCCAAGGTTGGCCATGGTGGTAATGGCGCAGATCACCACCAGGATGATTTTGATCGCATTGCGCAGCAACGGCAGGATGGTCTTGATCCGCGTACTTGGCTGACGCGCACCGCGTTTGTTGGCTGGCGGTTTCAGGGCCTCCTGGATCGCCGTGTCGAGCACCACCCAGACCATCCACGTCACCAGGAAGATCAGGCCGATATGGCTCAACGAGTCACTGATCGCCCGTCCCACGGCATTGCTGACGGCAAAATCGAACAGCGACACGCCCCAGATTCGTCCGAGGATATCGATGAACACGATGGCCATGGCGATGCGCAACAACGCGTGGGAGAGGCTCAGGAAGCGCTCCTTGTAGGCACCACTGCGGCGCACGTCGGACTCGCTGCGGGACTTGAACAAGTGGTGCAGCGTCGTGCTGAGAAACACCGTCGCAATCAGCAGCACCGTGGTCAGCAGCGCGCTGCGCAGCACTTGCTGGTTGTCATCGCCAATGCCGATCAGGTTGACGATGGAAACCAGCACCATCAACAGGATCGGCCAGTACCAGAGCCCGGAAAAAATCCGCAGGGTTTCGCGCAAGGCTGGCTGCGCCCGACGCTGGGCCAGCGGCAGGATGCGGATTACCTGGGCGACCGGACGGCGCATGCGCAACACCAGCAAACCAAAGGATATCGAGGCCGCCAGGCCGGTGAACACGGCGATGCTGCTGGTGAGGTTGTTGCCCAGTTGATGGGCGATCTGCGGACTGGTCAAGGCGTCGCTCAGGGCGACCAGGAAGCCGATTGCGAACAGCGGCCGGGGGCTGTCCTGGCGAATGATCTGCACCGCCCGGCGTTTGTGCCCGACATTGAACAGCACCACCAGGGACATCACCAGCGATGCAGCGAACACGCCACTGCTGGTGGCATAGGCAAAACACAATGCCAGCGCCCTGCCCGCCGAGACCGGCAAAAGCTGGCTGGCATAAATCGTCAAGGGCAGGCTGATCAGCGCCGGGATGCTGTAGGGCAAGACATACGCCAGCAGGGCCTGCCCACGCTCACGGCTGAGCAGCACACGATGGCGGCACAGGCGTTCGGTCAAGAACTTGCCGAACATCCAGAGCAGGCCGAAGACACCCGCCCACACCGCCGTCAGCAGCAGGAAATCCCCCGCCACGCTCCAGCTCGAACGGGCCGATGGGCGATTGACCAGTTGATCCACCTCATCGGCCGCACGGTCAGCGCGCAAACGCCAGGCGTCGAGCAGGTCCCTGTCGAGATTGAGCTTGCTCTGGATGTCGTCGATGCTCGAACTGATGGCGCCCAGCAACCCGCCCTGGACCAGGGGTTCAGGGTGTGCCGCCGGTGTGGCGGCCGCTGGCACTCCCGGTATGGCCGCTGCTTGCAGTTCTTCGCTGCCGAAAAACAACAGCGTTCCCAGCAATATCGCCGTCTTGAGCCTGATCAAGGCATCCGCTCCTTTGGATAGGACTGTAAGGAACTGATCGAGAAATGCCGGACTAGTTCGCTGCTGGCCGGCAAATGCCTGGCAATCTTTGCCTGCTGTTGTCATTGATGGTGGCGCCGATCCCCTGTAGGAGCCGGCTTGCCGGCGATGGCGGCGACACATTCAACATTGATGTGACCAATGCATCGCTATCGCCAGCAAGCCGGCTCGTAGGGCTTTTGCGGTGGCTTGTAAAATGTGACCGTCCGTAGCACCGCCGAAACTTTCGCCCCTGCCCCACAGTCATCAAAAGATCAGGGTGCAGTCAGACGGGAGGCGACATGGCGGCGATTCACATCGGTATTTCAGGTTGGCGCTACACGCCCTGGCGGGGGGATTTCTACCCGAAGGGATTGGCCCAGAAGCGCGAATTGCAATTCGCCTCGCGGGCAGTCAACAGCATCGAGATCAACGGATCGTTTTACGCCCTGCAAAGGCCTGAACGCTATGCCCAGTGGTACGCCGAAACCCCGGTGCACTTTGTGTTCAGCGTCAAGGCCCCGCGTTTCATCACCCATATCAAGCGTCTGCGTGACATCCACAAACCCCTGGCAAATTTCTTTGCCTCCGGGGTTCTGGAACTCAAGGAAAAGCTCGGCCCGATCCTCTGGCAGTTTGCGCCCAACTTCAAATTCGACGCCGAACTGTTCGAAGCTTTCCTTGAGCAACTGCCCCGTGACACCGAACAGGCCGCGGCCCTCGCCCGCCAGCACGATGCCCACGTGAATGGCCACGCCAGCCTGAAGGCGAGCAGGAAACAGCCCTTGCGCCATGCCGTGGAAATCCGCAACGAAAGCTTCATCGATCCAGTATTCGTCCGCCTGCTCAAACGCCACAATACGGCCTTGGTCATCGCCGACACCGCCGGTAAATGGCCCTACCGCGAGGACCTCACCAGTGACTTCGTGTACCTGCGCCTGCACGGTGCCGAAGAGCTCTATGCCAGCGGCTATACCCCCCAGGCGTTGAAGCGTTGGGGCGACCGGATCGAGGCCTGGCATCAGGGCCGGCAACCGGCTGACCCGCAACTGATTGCGCCTCGCCTGAAACCCAGGGCGCGCAAATCCCGAGAAGTGTTTTGCTATTTCGATAACGACATCAAGGTCCGCGCGCCCTTCGATGCGCGTCGTTTGCTGGAACGCTTCGACCTCGACAAAGAGCTGCTCACCGCCCCCGGTGAACCGGCTGCCGAAGGAGTGCTGCCATGAGCATTTCCGAACCGGTTGGCACCACCGACGAGCAGGCGAACATTGATAGCACAGTGCACCGCTTCACCGTGCTGACGGTCAACACCCACAAGGGTTTCACTGCGTTGAACCGGCGTTTCATCCTGCCTGAACTGCGCGAAGCGGTGCGTAGCGTGTCCGCCGACGTGGTGTTTCTGCAGGAGGTGCACGGCACCCACGAACATCACCCCAAGCGCTACGACAATTGGCCGGCGATACCCCAGTACGAATTTCTCGCGGACACCCTCTGGCCTCAGTTTGCCTATGGTCGTAACGCGGTCTATCCGGCAGGCGATCATGGCAATGCCTTGCTGTCGAAATTCCAGATCATTCGCCACGACAATCTGGACGTGTCCATCAGCGGCCACGAAAACCGCGGCATTTTGCATTGCGTGCTGCGCCTGCCTGGCGAAGGCCCGGAGGTGCATGCCATTTGCGTTCATCTGGGCTTGCGCGAAAGCCACCGTAATGAACAGCTCAAGTTGCTGCGACGCCTTCTTGAGTCGTTCCCGGACGAAGCGCCCGTGATCGTGGCCGGTGATTTCAACGACTGGCGCCAACGCGCCGATGCCCTGCTCAAACCCTGCGGATTGCGCGAAGTTTTCGCCGAGCACCACGGCAAGCCGGCGCGCAGTTTTCCCGCGCGATTGCCGGCCCTGCGCCTGGACCGCATCTACGTTCGCAACCTCAAGGCCAGTCAGCCGCAAGTACTGGCCAGCCGGCCCTGGTCGCACCTTTCGGATCACGCGCCGTTGTCGGTGGAGATCGAGCTATGAGCAGCCCGTCGATGGAAAAAACCACGCTGGAAAAAACGCTAGCCGCGCCGCCCATGAGCGAGCCGCAAAGGGTCGACGTCGAGTACGGCTGGCAAGGCAACAACCGGGTTGAACTGCTGGAAAACGGCGAAGCCTATTTCCCCAGGGTGTTCGAGGCCATGCGCCAGGCCAAGACCGAGATTCTCCTGGAAACCTTCATTGTGTTTGAGGACAAGGTGGGTGAAGAACTGAAGTCCGTGCTCATCGAAGCGGCCCAACGGGGCGTACGCGTGACTGCAAGTTTTGACGGGTTTGGCTGCGGAGAGCTGACTGCCGACTATCTCAACGCCCTGAGCGGTGCCGGCGTGCATTTGCAGATGTTCGACCCGGCTCCCAAGCGCCTGGGCATCCGCACCAACTGGTTCCGACGCCTGCATCGCAAGATCGTGGTGGTGGACGGGACGCTTGCGTTCATTGGCGGGATCAACTTCTCCGCCGATCATCTGGCCGACTTCGGCGCGGAAGCCAAGCAGGACTATTCCGTTGAAGTGCAAGGCCCGGCGGTGGCCGACATCCATCACTTTGCCCTGTTGCAATGCGGTCGCCCGGCGCATGCCAAATACTGGTGGCAACGCCGCCGGCAACGGCGCTCGGAACTGGTTGTAACTGATCACGATGGCCAGGTGCGGCTGGTGTACCGTGATAATGCCGAGCATTCGACCGACATCGAAGAGGTTTACCGCCTGGCGTTGCGTACGGCGCAGCGGCGCGTGGTCATCGCCAACGCCTACTTTTTCCCAGGCTACCGCTTGCTGCGCGAGATCCGCAACGCGGCGCGCCGCGGTGTCGAAGTGCGCCTGATCCTGCAGGGGCAGCCGGACATGCTGGTGGCCAAGCTGGCGGCGCGCATGACCTACGATTACCTGCTCAAGTCCGGGGTGAAAATCTTCGAATACTGCGACCGCCCCCTGCACGGCAAAGTGGCGTTGGTGGACGAGGACTGGAGCACCGTCGGCTCCAGCAATCTGGACCCGTTGAGCCTGTCGATGAACCTGGAGGCCAATGTGTTGATCCGTGACCGGGCGTTCAACCGTGACCTGTTCGAACGGCTCGAAGAGCTCGCCGATCACCATTGCAAAGCCATGTCGGTGGACAAAGCCCCGCGCGGGCGAATCTGGCACATGACCGTGGGCTTCCTGGTGTTTCACTTCCTGCGGCATTTTCCGGCATGGGCCGGCTGGTTGCCCGCGCACAAACCACGCTTGAAAGCATTCACCCCACCGACCGGGAGCGATCAACATGAGCCGCACTGAAGCACAGGCGGCGTCCCACGCCGAGCACCCGGCCAAGTCGCGCTGGAGCCGTTGGAAAAGACCGCTGACGATGCTCTTTTTCCTCGCGCTGATCGTCCTGTTGACGATGTTCGCCCAACGCATCGAATGGAACGAGGTGTTCGACACGCTTGCCGATTTCAAGGTGCGTACCTTGATCATCGCGTCCGCCCTGACCCTGGTGAGTTTTCTGGTCTACGCCTGCTTTGACCTGATTGGCCGCACCTACATCCGCCAGGACCTGACGTGGAAACAGATCCTGCCGGTGGGCATCATCAGCTACGCCTTCAACCTCAACCTGAGCGCCTGGGTCGGCGGCATCGCCATGCGCTATCGCCTGTATTCGCGGCTTGGGGTGAGCAAGGCCAACATTGCGAAAATCCTCGGCCTGAGCCTGGCAACCAACTGGTTTGGCTACATGGTGATTGCCGGCGCGGTGTTCAGCAGCGGGCTGGTGCGTATGCCGCCAGGCTGGAAACTGAGCAGTGGCGCGCTACAAGCGGTGGGCGTGTTATTGCTGTTGGTGAGTGCGGGGTATCTGGCGGCGTGCCAGTTCTCCAAGCGTCGGGAATGGACGATTCGCGGGGTGGAAATCAACTTGCCGTCGCTGCGCATGGCGATCCTGCAACTGGCCCTGGGGGCGCTGAACTGGTCGCTGATGGCTGCGGTGATTTTTACCCTGCTGCCGAGCAAGCTGGACTATCCGCTGGTGTTGGGCGTGTTGCTGATCAGCGCCATCGCCGGGGTCATCACGCACATTCCGGCCGGGCTCGGTGTGCTGGAAGCAGTGTTTGTGGCACTGCTGCAACACGAGGCGTCCAGGGGCAGCCTGGTGGCAGGATTGCTGGCTTATCGGGCGATCTATTTCCTGTTGCCGCTGTTGATCACGCTGGTGATGTACCTGTTGGTGGAGGCCAAGGCCAAGTCGTTGCGGATCTCTAAAAGGCCCAAGTGATGGGTGCCCGAAAGAACACCACAAAATCATGTGGACTGAATGATGCTCAACCGCTCACCCACCACCATCTCCGTGATCCAGTCCACCAGGATCGAGGTGTAGGCCTGCTGTGAAACGGGGTCGCTCAGCGCATGATCGGCGCCGTCGATGATGCGGTGGGTCAGCGAGTGGGTCTGCTGACACGCCGCGCGATAACTCATGATGGTTGCATGGGGTACGTAGTCATCGGTTTGCGACTCCACCAGCAACACATCCCCGGTAAATTGCGAACAGGCATGCAGCGCCCGGTTGCTGTCAGCGCGCACCAGCGTGCTGCGGTAATCGCGCAGGTCGAGCTTGTCCAGATCGCGTTTGGGCGTGTGCCATTGATCATCGCGGTATAGCGCCGGCACCCGCAACGCCAGCCAGCGCACCGGCCGCAGCGAGGTGAGGATCGAGGCCAGGTAACCGCCATAACTGGTGCCGACCACGGCAATTGCCGAGGTATCCAGCGCCGGGTGCGCGAGCAATCGGTCGTAGGCCGCCAGCAGGTCGCGCAGGTTGTCTTCACGGGTCACGCGGGTCAGCGGAATACCCGTGCCACCGGTGTGCCCGCGCAGGTCGAAAGTCAAGCAGACACAACCCAATCCGGCGATGCCTTTGGCCCGTTCCAGGTCGCGCTCCTGACTACCGCCCCAACCGTGCACGAATAGCACCCCGGGGACTTTCGATTTAGGGCTGAGAAAAGTCCCGCTCATCTGTTCGTCGTCGATGTCGATTTGAATGCTTTCGCTTCTAGCCGTCATAGGATTTGACCGTTACGTACTTGAGGAGGAAATCGCTGTTTTCCGCCGGCCCGCGGTACACCTCGATGGCGTCCGCCGGCAGCGGTTGATCGGTGTAGGTCTCCACCGAAGACACGCGAATCGCGCGCATCCCCGGATCGTTGACGAAACTCTGCAAGGCTGCCACTTCAGCGCTGCTGGCCCCGCCCATGCGCCAGGATTGCTCAAGCACGCCGCTGCGTTGCTGGCCGTCACTGGCAATGCCCTGGGCGATGTCGTAATTGCGCCGTGAGGCATAGAAACCGGGATAGGCTTCATCTGCGGCGCCATCAAATACCTGGGCCTGCCTGATCGCCAGTTGCACATTGTCAGGCAAATCCAGCGTCAGCAGATCGTCGTAGCCACCCTGCACCACCAGCAGGTTGGAACCACCATAGACCTCTTCGCCGTGGGCGTCTTTGGTCAAGTATTGATCACCGCAGTAACTGAGCACCTTGTCGCCGATGAAACTCTGCCCGACGCTGTGGGTAATCACCTGGTCCAGGTCCTGCTCGAGCACCACGCCCTCACTGAACAGCGCTTTCGCTTCAGGGCGGGCGAGAATTTCATCGAACTGATCGAGGCTCTTGATGACTTCCTGCCCACGCCCGGCACAGGCATGAATCGGCTTGATGCGGATCGCGCCGCTGTAGAGCAGATGCTCCGCCGCCGGCCGCGCGTCCTCGAACGAGAAAACACTGAGACCATCAAGTACTACAGTGCGCACCCGCTCGGAAAACAACGGCGCCCAGCCTTGCGGTGCACGGGCATGTCTATTCAACAACCCATGGCTGATGGCTTTGGTGCAGATGAAATCATGCTCGACGTATCCGCCCCACAAATCATCGGGTCCATTGACGCCCAACTCCCGAGCAACAGCGGTGCCAACCAGGGTCTGGGTTGGCAACAGATAAATATCCCGCCCATTGTGCGCCTGCGGGTCGTAGCTGCCGCCAAATTTGAGTCCAAGGATTTGCGCCAGCCAACGGGCCAGGGCGCGATTGGTTTCGATTTCATGCTGTGGCGCATCGGGACGCACCGAATGGGCGACTACGAGTTTCTTGCGGTTTGTTGGGGTCATGCGTCCCCCTTCAGTTGTCGCGATATGAATGTAGCTGATGGAGTGCAGGGTTCAGGCCAACCGTTTCCTGAAAAAAAAGGTTTTGAAATCAGCCTGTTGCAGAATGGATAGTGGCACCGCGCCAGCCTTATTCTGCACGACCGGATTGTTCAATCCGGCATTTTGCACGACTCGACCCTGACATCGCCTCCACAGGGGATTTGGGAGCTGCTCCTATCGGCTTGCAACACTCGGCATCACGCCAAACCGCGCCCGATAGTCACTCGGCGCCAGCCCGGTAATCTTCTTGAACGTCGAACGAAACGCTCCAGGATCCTGATATCCCACGGTCCAGGCAATGTGATCGATAGTGCCGTTGGTGAATTCGAGCATTTCCCGGGCCTTGCCGACTCGCAGGTGCTGGCAGTATTCCGTGGGCTTGAGTCCGGTCGCCGCGCGGAAACGGCGCAGGAACGTCCGCTCTTCCAACCCTGCCCGCTCAGCCATCGTCGCCAGCGAGACATCGGTGGCCCCAGTCCTTTGCAACCAGTGTTGAACCTTGAGAATCGAGCCGTCGCCATGGCTGAGAATCGGCGCGAAATTGCTGCCGCACTCACTGGCGCTGTCGCTGTGTTCCACCACCAGGAAACGCGCAGTGCCGGTGGCAATGCTCGGCCCCAATAGACGATCCACCAGGCGTAGGCCCAATTCAGACCAGGCCATCAGCCCGGCCGTGGTAATCAGGTCGCCGTCGTCGACAATGGGTGTATCGGCTTTGAGCTTGATCGCCGGGTAACGCTCGCTGAAGGATTTTGCCGAAGTCCAGTGAGTGGTGGCACTGCGACCGTCGAGCAAGCCACTTTCAGCCAACAGCAGCGAACCCACGCAGACACCACCGAGGGTTGCACCGCTGGCGTGCTGTTGGCGAAGCCAGCGCAACAGCGTCTGTGGCGCCTGGCCTTCGGTAAACCCGGCGATCGACGGTGGAATCAATACCGCCACCAATGCGCCGTCCCTAGCGGGATGGCTGTCATAGACACGAACTGGCGCCTGCTCGCCATCAACCTGCCAATGGCTCACCCGCAGCAAGGGCAAGCGCGCCTCCTGGTGCTCGGCGGCAATCCGGTTGGCCACCCCGAACAGGTCAGTCAATCCATGCACCGCCGCCATCTGCGCGCCGGGATAGATCAACACGCCCAGTTCGACGATCGCCCTTTGTGCATCCATTGTCAGTTTTCCCCCTTCTATTGTCGGTGCGGCCAATCCCCGGAATGCAGGCCAGGGCCAATACTCCATTCCACACCCAAACCGCACTTCGAGGAAACAGTCATGGCCAAGCAAGCACTCATCGTAGTCGATATCCAAAAAGACTACTTCCCCCAAGGCAAGTGGCCGCTGGCGGGCGCCGACGCTGCCGCGGACAATGCTGTGCGTCTGCTCAAAGCCTTTCGTGATGCTGGTGATTCGGTGGTACACATCCGCCACGAATTCACTTCCGAAGACGCACCGTTTTTCACCCCTGGCTCCGACGGCGCCAAGCTGCACCCGAAAGTCCTCAACCAGGACAACGAGCCGGTGGTGCTCAAGCACTTCGTCAACTCGTTCCGCGAAACCGAACTCCAGTCCATTCTCGACGAGCAAGGCATCAAGGAACTGGTGGTGGTCGGCAGCATGAGCCACATGTGTATCGATGGCATCACCCGCGCCGCCAACGACCTCGGCTACAGCGTCACGGTGATCCACGATGCCTGTGCCTCCCGGGATCTGGAGTTCAACGGCATGACCATTCCGGCGGCGCATGTACATGCGGCATTCATGTCGGCCCTGGGCTTTGCCTACGCCAAGGTGGTGTCGACCGACGAATTCCTCGCGAACTGAAGTTTCATCGCAAAAAAAACCCGCACTTCAGACCGAAGTGCGGGTTTTGTTTTTCAGCTGGCGGCCAGTAGCCTGGGGCTTACAGCTGTTTTAGAACGGAATATCGTCATCAAAGCTGTCGAAGTCCGGAGCTGGCTGCGGAGCGGCCTGCTGAGGAGCCGGGCGCGACTGTTGCGGGGCCGACTGCTGCGGACGCGGGGCCTGCTGGCGAGGCGCGGATTGCTGGTAGTTGTTACCACCACCCTGGCCTTGCTGGTCACCCTGCTGTGGACGACCGCCCAGCAGTTGCATGGTGCCTTGCATGTCGACCACGATTTCGGTGGTGTAACGCTTGATACCGTCTTTTTCCCACTCGCGGGTCTGCAGCTTGCCTTCGATGTAGACCTGCGAACCTTTACGCAGGTATTCGCCGGCGATCTCTGCGACCTTGCCGAACATCGACACACGGTGCCATTCGGTTTTTTCGACTTTCTGACCGGTTTGCTTGTCGGTCCACTGTTCGCTGGTTGCCAGACTCAGGTTGGTCACGGCGTTGCCATTCGGCAGGTAACGAACTTCAGGATCCTGGCCGCAAGTGCCGACCAATATGACTTTGTTAACCCCACGGGCCATTACGTTCTCCTAGGCTACGCACGCTGCCCCGGCCGGGTTGTTCACCAGGCGCTCAAGGGTGGTGCGATCCAATAGTTCGGTGTCCAATTTGATGTAAATCGCCGCTTCGTCTGCGACTATCACTGCATCTGTTACCCCTACGACGGCCTTCAGGCGCTCAACCAGCCCCGCTTCGCGGATCGCCTCGGGCGACAATGGCAAGCGCAGGCTTGTCACGTAGGGAGGTTCACGCATGGTAACAGCAAAGGCCAGCCAGAGGGCAGCCAGACCGGCGCATCCAAGGAACACAACCGACAGACCGCCATGCTGGAACAGCCAGCCGCCGAGTATGCCGCCCAGTGCCGAGCCGAGGAACTGACTGGTGGAGTAGACCCCCATCGCCGTGCCCTTGCCGCCGGCCGGTGAAACCTTGCTGATCAGCGATGGCAACGAAGCCTCCAGCAGATTGAAGGCCGTGAAAAACACCACGGTTCCAATTACCAGAGCCCGCAAGCTGTCGCCGAACTGCCAGAAGAATAGCTCAGTGAGCATCAGCGTCACGACGGCACCGAGTAAAACTCGTTTCATTTTGCGTCTCTTCTCGCCGTAGATGATGAACGGGATCATGGCGAAGAAGGAAATCAGCAGCGCGGTCAGATACACCCACCAATGCTGCTCCTTGGGTAGCCCGGCTTTCTGCACCAGCGCCAGGGGCAAGGCAACGAAACTTGACATCAACATCGCGTGCAACACGAAGATACCAAGATCCAGGCGCAACAGGTCCGGGTGCTTGAGCGTCGGAATCAGCGCCTGCCGGGCGACACCGGACTCACGATGCTGCAACGGCCCCGTGGAGCGCGGCACCATGAACATCACAATGACAATGCCGAACAGCGCCATGCCACCGGTGGCAAGGAACAACCCGGACAGCCCGAAGGCACGGGTCAACAACGGCCCTACTACCATGGCGACAGCGAACGACAGGCCGATCGTCATGCCGATCATGGCCATGGCTTTTGTCCTATGCTGTTCACGGGTCAGGTCTGACAGCAACGCCATCACCGCTGCGGAAATCGCCCCGGCACCTTGCAGGATGCGCCCGGCGATCACGCCCCAGATCGAGTCGGCGTTCGCCGCCAGTACGCTTCCGAGCGCGAAGACGATCAGCCCCAGGTAAATCACCGGGCGGCGGCCGATGCGGTCGGAAATGAAGCCGAAGGGAATCTGGAAAATCGCCTGGGTCAGGCCGTAAGCGCCAATCGCCAGCCCGATAAGGGCCGGGGTCGCTCCCGCCAGGTCCATCCCATAGGTCGCCAGGACCGGCAACACCATGAACATGCCAAGCATACGGAAGGCGAACACCAGGGCCAGACCGCTTGCCGCGCGGGTCTCACTGCCACTCATGCGCTCGCTGTGGGGATCGTGCATGGAAAAACCTCATGTGAACCGGCGGCGATTCTACCAGTCCCATCGATTGGCGGGGTATATCGCGACGCTTTGCCGCGCGTAGATGACAGAGCTTTCATGTAAGGCTACGAAACCAGTATTCGATAGTGTGCATCCATCCAGTATTTGGCCGTATACTCCTACGTTTTCGACGCCCGCCGAGCGAGGCCACTTTGGACAAGATCCTGATTCGTGGGGCTCGAACCCACAACCTGAAGAACATCGACCTGACCCTGCCAAGGGACAAGCTGATCGTCATCACCGGCCTGTCCGGCTCCGGCAAGTCGTCCCTGGCGTTCGACACGCTGTACGCCGAAGGCCAGCGTCGTTATGTCGAGTCGCTGTCGGCCTACGCCCGGCAGTTCCTGTCAATGATGGAAAAACCTGACGTCGACACCATCGAAGGCCTGTCGCCGGCAATCTCCATCGAACAGAAGTCGACCTCGCACAACCCGCGCTCGACCGTCGGCACCATCACCGAAATCTACGACTACCTGCGCCTGCTGTATGCACGCGTCGGCATTCCGCGCTGCCCGGATCACGACATTCCCCTGGAGGCGCAGACCGTCAGCCAGATGGTCGACCTGGTCCTCGCCGAGCCGGAGGGCCGCAAGCTCATGCTGCTGGCCCCGGTGATTCGCGAGCGCAAAGGCGAGCACCTGTCGGTTTTCGAAGAACTGCGCGCCCAAGGATTCGTCCGTGCGCGGATCAACGGCAAGCTGTATGAGTTGGACGAAGCGCCCAAGCTCGACAAGCAGAAAAAACATACCATCGATGTCGTGGTCGACCGTTTCAAGGTCCGCGCCGACCTGCAACAACGCCTGGCCGAGTCCTTTGAAACTGCGCTGAAACTGGCGGACGGCATCGCTCTGGTGGCGCCGATGGACGATGAGCCTGGCGAAGAGATGATCTTCTCCGCGCGTTTCGCCTGCCCGATCTGCGGGCATGCCATCAGCGAACTCGAGCCCAAGCTGTTTTCCTTCAACAACCCGGCCGGCGCCTGCCCGACCTGTGACGGCCTGGGGGTGAAGCAGTTCTTCGACATCAAGCGCCTGGTCAATGGTGAACTGACCCTGGCCGAAGGCGCGATTCGCGGCTGGGACCGGCGCAACGTCTATTATTTCCAGATGCTCGGCTCGCTGGCCTCGCACTACAAGTTCAGCCTGGAAGTGCCGTTCAACGAACTGCCGGCTGATCAGCAGAAGAGCATTCTGCACGGCAGCGGGTCGCAAAACGTCGATTTCAAATACCTCAATGACCGGGGCGATATCGTCAAGCGCTCGCACCCGTTCGAAGGCATCGTACCGAACCTGGAACGTCGCTATCGCGAAACCGAGTCGGCCTCGGTGCGCGAAGAGCTGGCCAAGTTTCTCAGCACCCAGTCCTGCCCTGATTGCCGCGGCACCCGTCTGCGTCGCGAGGCACGGCACGTGTGGGTCGGCGAGAAAACCCTGCCGGCGGTGACCAACCTCCCAATCGGCGACGCCTGCGAGTACTTCGGTGAACTGAAACTAACTGGCCGCCGAGGCGAAATCGCCGACAAGATCCTCAAGGAAATTCGCGAGCGCCTGCAATTCCTGGTCAACGTCGGCCTCGACTATCTGTCGCTGGATCGTAGCGCAGACACCCTGTCCGGTGGCGAGGCCCAGCGTATTCGCCTGGCCAGCCAGATCGGCGCTGGCCTGGTCGGCGTTCTCTACATCCTCGACGAGCCCTCAATCGGCCTGCACCAGCGCGATAACGACCGGTTGCTCGGCACTTTGAAACACCTGCGCGACATCGGCAACACGGTGATCGTGGTGGAGCACGATGAAGACGCGATTCGCCTGGCCGACTATGTAGTGGATATCGGCCCGGGCGCTGGGGTTCACGGTGGGCATATCGTCGCCGAAGGTACACCGGCCGAAGTGATGGCGCATCCCGACTCCCTGACCGGCAAATACCTGTCGGGCCGGGTGAAGATTGCGGTGCCGGCCAAGCGTACGCCGCGCAACAAGAAACTGTCGCTAACCCTCAAGGGTGCCCGTGGCAACAACCTGCGCAATGTCGACCTGGAGATCCCGATCGGCCTCTTGACCTGCGTGACCGGCGTGTCCGGCTCAGGCAAGTCGACGTTGATCAACAACACGCTCTTTCCGTTGAGCGCCACGGCACTCAACGGTGCAACCACCCTGGAAGCTGCCGCGCACGACAGCATCAAGGGCCTGGAACATCTGGACAAGGTCGTGGACATCGACCAAAGCCCCATCGGCCGCACGCCGCGCTCCAACCCGGCCACCTACACCGGCCTGTTCACTCCGATCCGCGAGCTTTTTGCCGGTGTGCCGGAATCTCGCTCTCGCGGCTATGGCCCCGGGCGTTTCTCCTTCAACGTAAAGGGCGGACGCTGCGAGGCCTGCCAGGGTGACGGGCTGATCAAGGTGGAAATGCACTTCCTGCCGGACATCTATGTGCCCTGCGATGTTTGCAAGAGCAAGCGCTACAACCGTGAAACCCTCGAGATCAAATACAAGGGTAAGAGCATCCACGAAACCCTCGAGATGACCATCGAGGAAGCCCGGGAGTTCTTTGATGCGGTTCCGGCCCTGGCGCGCAAGCTGCAAACGCTGATGGACGTCGGCCTGTCGTACATCAAGCTGGGGCAATCGGCGACCACGCTGTCCGGCGGCGAAGCCCAGCGGGTGAAACTTTCCCGCGAGCTGTCCAAGCGTGATACCGGCAAGACCCTGTACATCCTCGATGAGCCGACGACTGGCCTGCACTTCGCGGACATCCAGCAACTGCTGGACGTGTTGCATCGCCTGCGCGACCACGGCAACACGGTGGTGGTGATCGAGCACAACCTCGACGTCATCAAGACCGCTGACTGGCTGGTGGACCTGGGTCCGGAGGGTGGTTCCAAGGGTGGGCAGATCATTGCCGTCGGTACGCCGGAAGAAGTCTCAGAAATGAAGCAATCCCATACCGGTTACTACCTCAAACCGCTGCTGGAGCGTGACAGGGCTTAACCGGGCTCCATGAAAAAGCCCCTGTCACTTCATCAGTGACAGGGGCTTTTTTGTATCAGCAATCAGGTGTGGGATTGCAGATAGTTTTCGAGACCGATCAACTTGATCAGGCCCAACTGCTTCTCGAGCCAATAGGTGTGATCTTCTTCGGTGTCGTGCAATTGGACCCGCAGCATTTCGCGGCTGACATAGTCCTTGTGCTGCTCGCAGAGCTTGATGCCCTTGCACAGCGCGGCCCGCACCTTGTATTCCAGGCGCAGGTCAGCTTCAAGCATCTCGGTCACCGTGGTGCCGACATCCAGATCATCCGGACGCATGCGCGGCGTGCCTTCGAGCATCAGGATTCGGCGCATCAGGGCATCAGCGTGCCCGGCTTCCTCTTCCATCTCGTGGTTGATTCGTTCGTAGAGCTTGGTAAAACCCCAGTCCTCATACATCCGCGAGTGGACGAAATATTGATCACGCGCGGCCAGCTCGCCGGTCAGCAACGTGTTGAGGTAATCGATAACGTCTGGGTGGCCTTGCATCGCCCTACATCTCCCTGCTTGAAAGTCTGTAGTTTGAACCAACCTTGCCATAACGTCACCCGAAAGACGCAATAAAAGCGAAGATATTCTGAGAAAAGCAGCTTAAATAACGCAAAAACCGCCCAAACAAGGGCGGTTCTGCTTCTCATTTAGACTTCGTTAAGCTGTACGTTGAGCAGCGTTGCGATTGCTTCTCCATACGCCGGATCTGCCTTGTAGAAATGCTGCAATTGGCGATCGACGACGTCGCTCGATACGCCTGACATGGCTCCAGCGATGTTATTGACCAGCAGCGTTTTCTGCTCGTCACTCATCAGTCGGAACAGTGCGCCGGCATGACTGTAGTAGTCGGTATCTTCGCGATGATCGTAGCGATCGGCCGCACCACTTAAAGCCAGCGCGGGCTCAGCATAACGAGGCGCCTGTTTTGGCGACTGCGAATAGCTATTGGGCTCGTAGTTCGGTGCCGCACCTCCATTGGTGCCAAAAGCCATCGAGCCATCGCGCTGATAGGTGTTCACCGGGCTGCGTGGTGCGTTAACCGGCAACTGTTGGTGATTGGTGCCGACACGGTAGCGGTGCGCGTCAGCGTAAGCGAATACACGACCTTGCAGCATGCGGTCTGGCGACAGACCTACGCCTGGCACCATGTTGCTCGGGCCGAACGCGGCCTGCTCAACCTCGGCGAAGTAGTTCAATGGATTTCGGTTGAGTTCCAGCTCACCGACTTCGATCAGCGGGAACTCCTTCTGCGACCAGGTCTTGGTCACGTCGAACGGGTTCTCGTAGTGCGCTGCGGCCTGAGCCTCGGTCATGATCTGGATGCACACACGCCACTTCGGAAAGTCACCGCGCTCAATGGCTTCGAACAGGTCGCGCTGGGCGTAATCCGGATCGGTACCTGCCAGGCGCGCAGCTTCTGCAGGGGCGAGACTCTTGATCCCTTGCTTGGTCTTATAGTGCCATTTGACCCAATGACGCTCGCCCTGAGTATTGATAAGGCTGTAAGTGTGGCTGCCGAAGCCGTGCATGTGACGGTATCCATCAGGGATACCGCGGTCGGAAAACAGGATGGTGACCTGGTGCAGCGCCTCGGGCGAATGCGACCAGAAGTCCCACATCGCCTGGGCACTCTTCAGGTTGCTTTGCGGCAAACGCTTCTGGGTGTGGATAAAGTCCGGGAATTTCAGTGGATCACGAATGAAGAACACGGGGGTGTTGTTGCCAACGATGTCCCAATTGCCTTCCTCGGTGTAGAACTTCAAGGCGAACCCGCGCGGATCACGCTCGGTATCGGCCGAACCACGCTCGCCACCCACGGTGGAAAACCGCAGGAAAGTGGGGGTTTGCTTGCCGACTGCCTCAAACAGCTTCGCGCTGGTGTATTGAGTGATATCGCGTGTGACGGTGAACGTACCGTAGGCACCCGAGCCTTTGGCGTGTACGCGGCGCTCTGGGATGTTTTCACGGTTGAAGTGGGCAAGCTTCTCGATAAGGTGAAAGTCATCGAGCAGCAGCGGGCCACGAGGGCCGGCGGAACGGGAATTCTGGTTATCGGCAACAGGAGCGCCACTGGCGGTAGTAAGCGTATTGTTTTGGCTCATGCGATGTTCCTTCCTCTGTCGGTCTTGAACTGCCGGCTATCGGCTGAGAAGGAGTATTGATCATCAATATGACAGCTACAAATTCATTAACTTGCAGGTATCGATAGATAAAAACTAATGATCATCCCCATCACATCATGACGATGTGAACGAGGGGCACGCTTGTACAAACGGCGCGTTTCTTACAGGCACAAAAAACCGGGCACTAGGCCCGGTTCTTTGTTTCAGACTGACGTCTTACTCGGCAGATACAGCTTCGCCAGCAGTAGCACGATCAACCAACTCGACGTACGCCATAGGCGCGTTGTCGCCAGCGCGGAAACCGCACTTGAGGATGCGCAGGTAGCCACCCTCACGGGTAGCGTAACGCTTGCCCAGGTCGTTGAAGAGCTTACCAACGATAGCTTTCGAACGAGTACGGTCGAAAGCCAGACGACGGTTAGCAACGCTGTCTGTCTTGGCCAAAGTGATCAGCGGCTCGGCAACGCGGCGCAGTTCTTTAGCTTTTGGCAGAGTAGTTTTGATCAGCTCGTGCTCGAACAGCGACACCGCCATGTTTTGGAACATGGCCTTGCGGTGCGAGCTGGTGCGGCTCAGGTGACGACCACTTTTACGATGACGCATGGTTCATTCCTTACCAAACACTACGTTCGGTGATTACGACGATCAGGCAGTCGCCTTGTCGTCCTTCTTAAGACTTGCAGGCGGCCAGTTGTCGAGGCGCATGCCGAGGGACAGACCGCGGGAGGCCAGAACGTCCTTGATTTCAGTCAAGGATTTCTTGCCCAGGTTCGGAGTCTTCAACAGCTCTACTTCGGTACGCTGAATCAGGTCGCCGATGTAGTAGATGTTTTCCGCCTTAAGGCAGTTAGCCGAACGTACAGTCAGTTCCAGATCGTCAACCGGGCGAAGCAGGATCGGATCGATCTCGTCTTCCTGCTCGACAACCACTGGCTCACTGTCACCTTTGAGGTCGACGAACGCAGCCAACTGCTGTTGCAGGATGGTTGCAGCACGGCGGATAGCCTCTTCAGGATCCAGGGTACCGTTGGTTTCCAGATCAATAACCAGCTTGTCCAGGTTAGTACGCTGTTCGACACGGGCGTTTTCCACCACGTATGCGATACGGCGAACCGGGCTGAACGAAGAGTCAAGCTGCAAGCGACCGATGCTGCGGCTTTCGTCTTCATCGCTCTGACGCGAGTCTGCCGGTTCATAACCACGACCACGAGCTACTACGAGCTTCATGTTCAGGGCGCCGTTAGACGCCAGGTTAGCGATTACGTGATCGGGATTAACGATCTCGACATCATGATCCAGCTGAATATCGGCAGCGGTAACCACCCCCGAACCCTTCTTCGACAAGGTCAGCGTAACTTCGTCACGGCCGTGCAGCTTGATAGCCAGACCTTTAAGGTTCAACAGGATTTCAATTACGTCTTCCTGTACACCTTCGATGGCGCTGTACTCGTGGAGCACACCGTCAATCTCGGCCTCGACTACTGCACAGCCGGGCATTGAGGACAACAGGATGCGGCGCAGCGCGTTGCCCAGGGTGTGGCCAAAGCCACGCTCGAGAGGCTCGAGCGTGATCTTGGCGCGGGTTGGACTGACAACTTGCACATCAATGTGGCGAGGTGTCAGGAACTCATTTACCGAAATCTGCATGGATGCACCTATTTTCTAGCCCTTACTTGGAGTAGAGCTCGACAATCAGGCTTTCGTTGATGTCGGCGGACAGATCACTGCGAGCTGGAACGTTCTTGAAAACGCCCGACTTCTTCTCAGTGTCTACTTCTACCCATTCTACGCGGCCACGTTGGGCACACAGATCGAGAGCTTGGACAATGCGAAGTTGGTTTTTTGCTTTCTCGCGAACAGCGACCACGTCACCAGCACGAACCTGGTAGGACGGAACGTTAACGGTTTGACCGTTTACGCTGATCGACTTGTGCGATACCAGCTGACGGGATTCGGCGCGAGTCGAACCAAAGCCCATACGGTATACAACGTTGTCCAGACGGCATTCGAGCAGTTGCAGCAGGTTTTCACCGGTTGCACCTTTCTTGCCAGCAGCTTCTTTGTAGTAGCCGCTGAATTGACGCTCGAGAACGCCGTAGATACGACGGACCTTCTGCTTTTCACGCAGTTGGGTGCCGTAGTCGGACTGGCGACCGCGGCGTTGGCCGTGGATACCAGGTGCTGCTTCAATGTTGCACTTCGATTCGATCGCGCGCACGCCGCTCTTCAGGAAGAGATCGGTGCCTTCGCGACGAGCGAGTTTGCATTTTGGACCAATGTAACGAGCCATTCTTTACAATCTCCTGGATTACACGCGGCGCTTCTTCGGCGGACGGCACCCGTTGTGCGGGATTGGCGTCACGTCGGTGATGCTGGCGATCTTGTAGCCACAGCCGTTCAAAGCGCGGACTGCGGATTCACGACCTGGACCTGGACCTTTGACGTTTACGTCGAGGTTTTTCAGGCCGTATTCCAGCGCAGCTTGACCAGCACGTTCAGCAGCTACTTGAGCAGCAAACGGGGTGGACTTGCGGGAACCGCGGAAACCCGAACCACCGGAGGTAGCCCAGGAAAGAGCGTTACCTTGACGGTCGGTAATGGTCACGATGGTGTTGTTAAAAGATGCATGGATGTGGGCGATGCCATCAACCACTGTCTTTTTAACTTTTTTACGAGGACGAGCAGCAGGTTTTGCCATGATAATTTTCCTGTCGATTCGCTGGGGCGATTACTTGCGGATCGGCTTACGCGGACCTTTACGGGTACGCGCGTTGGTCTTGGTACGCTGACCGCGTACTGGCAGACCACGACGATGACGCAGACCGCGATAGCAACCGAGGTCCATCAAGCGCTTGATTTTCATGTTGATTTCGCGACGCAGGTCACCTTCAGTGGTGAACTTCGCCACTTCGCCACGCAGCTGTTCAATCTGCTCGTCGCTCAGATCTTTGATCTTTGCTGCTGGGTTTACCCCAGTCTCTGCACAAATTTTCTGTGCAGTAGTGCGACCAACACCATAGATGTAGGTCAGCGAGATAACAGTATGCTTGTTATCTGGAATGTTAACGCCTGCAATACGGGCCATTCAGTGGGACTCCAATTGACAGCTACCTACGCCCCGGAAGCCAAGAAATAGGGCGCGAGATAATATCGCTGTAATAACAAATAATCAACCCGGCAGCGCACTAGCTGCCGGGCTTGAAGCACAATCACACTCAGCCTTGGCGCTGTTTGTGACGCGGTTCCGCGCTGCAAATTACTCGAACAACACCTTCGCGGCGAATAATCTTGCAGTTACGGCACAGCTTTTTCACCGATGCACGAACTTTCATCACCAACTCCTCGAACCTTATGGGTCAGCGCAGCATGCCGCTGCCGTAACCCTTCAGGTTGGCTTTCTTCATCAGGGATTCGTACTGGTGCGAAACGAGGTGCGATTGTACTTGGGACATGAAGTCCATCACAACCACGACGACGATCAGCAACGAGGTCCCGCCAAGGTAGAACGGAACGTTGGCTGCAACCACCAGGAACTGGGGCAACAGGCACACGGCCGTCATGTAAAGAGCACCGAACAGGGTCAAACGAGTCAGAACGCCATCAATGTAGCGCGCAGACTGCTCACCTGGACGGATGCCCGGAATAAAGGCACCGGACTTCTTCAGGTTTTCCGCTACGTCTTTCGGATTGAACATCAACGCCGTATAGAAGAAGCAGAAGAAAATAATCCCTGCACTAAACAGCAGAATATTCAACGGCTGACCAGGAGCGATCGACTGCGAGATGTCCTGCAACCAGCCCATACCTTCAGACTGACCGAACCAGGCACCCAGCGAAGCCGGGAACAGCAAAATGCTGCTCGCGAAAATGGCCGGAATAACACCGGCCATGTTCACTTTCAGCGGCAAGTGGCTAGTCTGCGCAGCGAAGACCTTGCGGCCCTGCTGACGCTTGGCGTAGTGAACAGCAATACGACGCTGACCACGCTCAATGAACACCACGAAACCGATGATCGCTACTGCCAGCAAACCGATGGCAACCAGGGCGAAGATGTTGATATCACCCTGACGTGCAGACTCGAAAGACTGCCCGATCGCTCTCGGAAGACCGGCGACGATACCCGAAAAAATCAACATCGAGATACCGTTGCCAACACCACGCTCAGTAATCTGCTCACCCAGCCACATCATGAACATCGCACCAGCCACAAAAGTGGTTACCGCGACGAAATGGAAGCTAAAGTCACCAGTGAACGAAACGCCCTGCCCCGCCAGACCAATGGACATGCCAATGGCCTGGACAAGAGCAAGGACGACAGTGAGGTAGCGGGTGTACTGGCTGATCTTGCGACGGCCAGCTTCACCTTCCTTCTTCAACTGCTCCAGCTGCGGGCTGACGGCGGTCATCAGTTGCATGATGATCGATGCCGAAATGTACGGCATGATCCCCAGTGCAAAAATGCTCATCCGCTCCAGCGCGCCGCCGGAAAACATGTTGAACAAGCTAAGAATGGTCCCCTCATTCTGTCGAAACAGGTCCGCGAGTCGGTCCGGGTTAATACCTGGAACCGGGATGTGTGCGCCTATTCGGTAGACGATAATCGCCAGGAACAGAAAACGCAGACGAGCCCAGAGTTCAGACATACCGCCTTTGCCGAGCGCAGAGAGAGCACCTTGCTTAGCCATTTATTCCTCGAACTTGCCGCCAGCTGCTTCGATAGCCGCACGCGCACCTTTGGTGGCGCCGATTCCCTTGCCGATAGTGACAGCGCGAGTCACTTCACCGGACAGCATGATTTTCACACGCTGTACGTTGACGTTGATCACGTTGGCATCTTTCAGGGACTGCACGGTGACGATGTCGCCTTCCACTTTGGCCAGCTCGGACAGACGCACTTCTGCGCGGTCCATGGCTTTCAGGGAAACGAAACCGAACTTCGGCAGGCGACGATGCAGCGGCTGTTGACCGCCTTCAAAGCCTGGAGCAATGGTGCCACCGGAGCGGGAAGTCTGACCTTTGTGACCACGGCCACCAGTCTTACCCAAACCACTACCGATACCACGGCCCGGACGATGCTTTTCGCGACGGGAACCCGGCGCTGGACTCAGATCATTGAGTTTCATCGATTAACCCTCGACACGCAGCATGTAGTAAGCCTTGTTGATCATCCCGCGATTCTCGGGAGTATCCTGGACTTCTACAGTGTGACCGATGCGACGCAGACCCAGACCCTTAACGCACAGTTTGTGGTTAGGGATGCGGCCGGTCATGCTTTTGATCAGCGTAACTTTAACGGTAGCCATGATCAGAAGATCTCCTTGACGCTTTTGCCACGCTTGGCGGCAATGGATTCAGGAGACTGCATAGCCTTCAGACCCTTGAAAGTGGCGTGAACCACGTTTACAGGGTTAGTCGAGCCGTAGCACTTGGCCAGAACGTTCTGAACGCCAGCAACTTCGAGAACGGCACGCATTGCGCCGCCAGCGATGATACCGGTACCTTCAGAAGCAGGCTGCATGTACACCTTCGAAGCGCCATGGGCGGACTTCATTGCGTACTGCAGGGTGGTGCCGTTCAGATCAACCTGGATCATGTTGCGGCGAGCAGCTTCCATTGCCTTCTGGATCGCAGCAGGCACTTCACGCGACTTGCCACGGCCGAAGCCAACACGCCCTTTACCATCACCCACCACGGTCAACGCGGTGAAAGTGAAGATACGGCCGCCTTTAACGGTTTTGGCTACGCGGTTAACTTGAACCAGCTTCTCGATGTAGCCTTCGTCGCGCTTTTGGTCGTTATTTGACATAACTTAGAACTCCAGCCCAGCTTCACGAGCAGCATCAGCCAGCGCTTTAACGCGGCCGTGGTACTTGAAGCCAGAGCGGTCGAAAGCCACCTGCGAGACGCCAGCGGCCTTAGCACGCGTAGCGACCAGCTGGCCAACCTTAGTGGCCGCGTCGATGTTGCCAGTGGCGCCATCACGCAGTTCTTTATCCAAAGTCGAGGCGCTTGCCAGGACTTTGTTGCCGTCGGCCGAAATGACCTGGGCGTAGATGTGCTGCGAAGAGCGGAACACGCAGAGACGCACGACTTCGAGTTCGTGCATTTTCAGGCGTGCTTTGCGAGCGCGACGCAGTCGAGTAACTTTTTTGTCGGTCATTTGCTATGCCCTACTTCTTCTTGGCTTCTTTACGACGGACGACTTCGTCCGCGTAGCGCACACCTTTGCCTTTGTACGGCTCTGGTGGACGGAAGTCGCGGATCTCGGCGGCCACTTGACCTACCAGCTGCTTGTCGATGCCCTTGATCAGGATATCGGTCTGGCTAGGAGTCTCAGCGGTGATGCCTTCCGGCAGTTCGTAATCCACTGGATGCGAGAAGCCAAGAGCCAGGTTCAGCACTGTGCCTTTTGCTTGCGCTTTGTAACCAACACCGACCAGCTGGAGCTTGCGCTCGAAGCCTTGGCTTACGCCTTGGACCATGTTGTTTACCAACGCACGAGTGGTACCAGCCATTGCGCGAGTTTGTTGATCGCCATTGCGAGCAGCGAAACGCAGCTCACCAGCTTCTTCAACGATCTCAACGGACGAATGGATGTTCAGTTCGAGAGTGCCCTTGGCACCCTTCACCGAAAGCTGTTGGCCTGCGAATTTTACTTCGACGCCGGCTGGCAGCTTAACGGGGTTCTTAGCGACGCGAGACATGCTTATCCCCCCTTAGAACACAGTGCAAAGAACTTCGCCGCCGACACCGGCAGCGCGCGCAGCACGATCAGTCATCACACCCTTGTTGGTGGAGACGATAGACACACCGAGACCGCCACGAACTTTTGGCAGATCATCGACGGACTTGTACTGACGCAGGCCTGGACGGCTAACGCGCTTCACTTCTTCGATAACCGGACGGCCTTCGAAGTATTTCAGCTCGATAGACAGCAGTGGTTTGGTTTCGCTGCTGATCTGATAACCCGCGATGTAACCTTCGTCCTTCAGGACTTTGGCAACAGCTACCTTCAACGTGGAAGATGGCATGCTTACGACGGACTTTTCAGCCATCTGGGCATTACGGATTCGAGTTAGCATGTCCGCTAACGGGTCCTGCATACTCATGGGCTAGACGCTCCTAATACAGAAAAATTAGCCTTGCGGCTACTACGTGTCGCCGAGAATCTCCGGGTAAAAAAACACGGGCTCAGGCGAGCCGGGTATTCTAGACACACTCCGGAAATGAAACAAGCCCCAAAAGGGGCTTGTTCCAGATTCAAGGCCACCGGTGGTCAGGTTCTTGCGAACCTTCGCACCGAGACTTTGACAGTACTTACCAGCTGGCTTTAACCAGACCTGGTACGTCACCACGCATTGCCGCTTCACGCAGTTTGTTACGGCCAAGGCCGAACTTGCGGTAAACGCCGTGTGGACGACCGGTCAGGCGGCAGCGGTTACGCATGCGCGAAGCGCTTGCGTCACGTGGCTGCTTCTGCAGGGCTACTGTAGCTTCCCAACGCGCTTCTGGACTTGCGTTCAGATCAACGATGATAGCTTTCAGTGCTGCACGCTTCTTGGCGTACTTGGCAACCGTGAGCTGACGCTTCAGCTCGCGGTTTTTCATGCTCATCTTGGCCATGGTCCTACTCCAATCAGTTGCGGAACGGGAATTTGAACGCACGCAGCAGAGCGCGGCCTTCATCATCGTTCTTGGCAGTGGTGGTCAGGGTGATGTCCAGACCGCGGAGAGCATCGATCTTGTCGTAGTCGATTTCCGGGAAGATGATCTGCTCTTTCACGCCCATGCTGTAGTTGCCACGACCATCGAAGGACTTGGCATTCAGGCCGCGGAAGTCGCGAACCCGAGGCAGGGAGATCGACAGCAGACGATCCAGGAACTCGTACATACGCTCACGGCGCAGGGTCACTTTGACGCCGATCGGCCAACCTTCACGGACTTTAAAGCCAGCGATGGATTTGCGAGCGTAGGTCACAACGACTTTCTGGCCGGTGATCTTTTCCAGGTCAGCAACAGCGTGCTCGATGACTTTTTTGTCGCCGATCGCTTCGCCCAGACCCATGTTCAGGGTGATTTTGGTAACGCGCGGAACTTCCATCACGTTCGAAAGCTTAAGTTCTTCCTTAAGTTTCGGAGCGATTTCCTTCCGGTAAATCTCTTTTAGTCGTGCCATGGTCTTCTACCTAGCAGTGTTCAAGCATCAACCGCTTTTTGGGTCGACTTGAAGACACGAATTTTCTTACCGTCTTCTACTTTGAAACCAACGCGGTCAGCCTTGTTGGTTTCGCCGTTGAAGATGGCTACGTTAGAAGCGTGCAGTGGCGCTTCTTTCTCGACGATACCGCCTTGTACGCCCGACATCGGGTTAGGCTTGGTATGACGCTTGACCAGGTTCAGACCACCAACAACCAGACGGTTGTCAGCAAGAACCTTCAGCACCTTACCGCGCTTACCTTTGTCTTTGCCGGCGATCACGATGATCTCGTCGTCACGACGAATCTTTTGCATGTCGGATCTCCTTACAGCACTTCTGGGGCGAGCGAGACGATCTTCATGAACTTCTCAGTACGAAGTTCACGGGTCACTGGCCCAAAGATACGGGTGCCGATCGGCTCTTGCTTGTTGTTCAGAAGAACAGCAGCGTTGCCATCAAAGCGGATAATGGAGCCATCAGCACGACGTACGCCGTGACGAGTGCGGACTACAACAGCAGTCATCACTTGGCCTTTTTTCACTTTACCGCGAGGAATTGCTTCCTTCACGGTAACCTTGATGATGTCACCGATACCAGCGTAACGACGATGGGAGCCACCCAGCACCTTGATGCACATAACACGGCGAGCGCCGCTGTTATCGGCCACATCGAGCATGGATTGAGTCTGAATCATATAATTTCTCCGACCCCTAGTCCTTAGACTTCCACAGCGCGTTCGAGAACATCAACCAGCGCCCAAGACTTGGTCTTGGCCAAAGGACGAGTTTCACGAATAGTGACTTTGTCGCCGATGTGGCACTGATTGGTTTCGTCGTGCGCGTGCAGCTTAGTCGAACGCTTAACGTATTTACCGTAGATCGGGTGCTTAACGCGACGCTCGATCAGAACGGTGATGGTTTTGTCCATCTTGTCGCTGACAACACGGCCAGTCAGCGTACGGACAGTTTTTTCGGCTTCAGCCATGATTACTTACCTGCCTGCTGGTTGAGCACAGTCTTCACGCGAGCGATGTCACGCTTAACTTGCGAGAGCAGATGAGACTGCCCCAACTGGCCAGTTGCTTTCTGCATACGCAGATTGAACTGGTCGCGCAGCAGGCCGAGCAGTTGCTCGTTCAGCTGCTGTGCGGATTTTTCACGAAGTTCATTCGCTTTCATCACATCACCGTCCGTTTAACAAAGGAGGTGGCGAGCGGCAGCTTTGCAGCAGCCAGGGCGAAAGCCTCACGCGCCAGCTCTTCAGAAACACCCTCGATTTCATACAGGACTTTGCCTGGCTGAATCTGGGCAACCCAGTATTCCACGTTACCCTTACCTTTACCCATCCGAACCTCGAGAGGTTTTTTGGAGATCGGCTTGTCCGGGAATACACGGATCCAGATCTTGCCGCCACGTTTTACGTGACGGGTCAGAGCACGACGCGCTGACTCGATCTGACGAGCGGTGAGACGACCACGAGCTACAGACTTCAGCGCGAACTCGCCGAAGCTGACTTTGCTACCGCGCAATGCCAGGCCACGGTTGTGACCAGTCATTTGCTTGCGGAACTTCGTACGCTTTGGTTGCAACATTTGGCGTACCCCTTACTTAGCAGCTTTTTTACGAGGCGCTGGTGCTTGTGGTTTCAGTTCTTCTTGGCGACCACCAATTACTTCGCCTTTGAAGATCCAAACCTTTACACCGATCACACCGTAGGTGGTGTGAGCTTCGTAGTTGGCATAGTCGATGTCGGCACGCAGGGTGTGCAATGGCACACGACCTTCGCGATACCATTCAGTACGTGCGATTTCAGCACCGCCGAGACGACCGCTCACTTGGATTTTGATGCCTTTGGCACCAATGCGCATGGCGTTCTGAACAGCGCGCTTCATAGCGCGACGGAACATTACGCGACGCTCCAGCTGCTGAGCTACGCTCTGCGCAACCAGCATACCGTCGAGCTCCGGCTTGCGGATCTCTTCGATATTGATGTGCACAGGCACACCCATTTGCTTGGTCAGGTCCTGGCGCAGTTTCTCAACATCTTCACCTTTCTTCCCGATAACGATACCTGGACGAGCGGTGTGGATGGTGATGCGTGCAGTTTGAGCCGGACGATGGATATCGATACGGCTTACGGACGCGCTTTTTAGTTTGTCTTGGAGATACTCACGCACCTTCAGATCTGCGAGCAAATAGTCCGCATAAGTCCGACCGTCTGCGTACCAGACGGAGGTGTGCTCCTTGACGATTCCCAGGCGAATGCCAATGGGATGTACTTTCTGACCCATCTCTTCGACTCCGTTACTTGTCAGCAACCTTGACAGTGATATGGCAAGACCGCTTGACGATGCGATCAGCACGGCCTTTGGCACGTGGCATGATGCGCTTCAGCGAACGCCCTTCGTTGACGAAAACGGTGCTGACTTTCAGGTCATCAACGTCTGCGCCTTCGTTATGCTCGGCGTTGGCTACGGCCGACTCCAGCACTTTCTTCATGATCTCGGCGGCTTTCTTACTGCTGAAAGCCAACAGGTTGAGCGCTTCGCCCACCTTCTTCCCGCGGATCTGGTCGGCGACCAAGCGGGCTTTCTGGGCGGAGATTCGAGCGCCCGACAACTTAGCGGCTACTTCCATTTCCTAACCCCTTAACGCTTGGCTTTCTTGTCTGCCACGTGCCCGCGATAAGTGCGGGTACCGGCGAACTCGCCCAGTTTGTGGCCGACCATGTCTTCGTTAACGAGAACTGGGACGTGTTGACGACCGTTGTGTACTGCGATGGTCAGACCGACCATTTGTGGCAGGATCATCGAACGACGCGACCAGGTTTTCACCGGTTTGCGATCATTCTTTTCCGCCGCCACTTCGATCTTCTTCAGTAGGTGAAGATCGATAAAAGGACCTTTTTTCAGAGAACGTGGCACTGTCGTATCCCTCTATTTACTTGCGACGACGGACGATCATTTTGTCGGTACGCTTATTACCACGAGTCTTCGCGCCCTTAGTCGGGAAGCCCCATGGCGATACCGGATGACGACCACCAGAGGTACGACCTTCACCACCACCATGTGGGTGGTCAACCGGGTTCATGGCAACACCACGAACGGTTGGGCGAACGCCACGCCAGCGTTTGGCACCAGCTTTACCCAGCGAACGCAGGCTGTGCTCGGAGTTCGAGACTTCGCCCAGGGTCGCGCGGCATTCAGCCAGCACTTTACGCATCTCACCAGAACGCAGACGCAGGGTCACGTAAACGCCTTCACGAGCGATCAGCTGAGCCGAAGCACCAGCGGAACGAGCGATCTGAGCGCCTTTACCTGGCTTCAATTCGATGCCGTGTACGGTGCTACCAACTGGAATGTTACGCAGTTGCAGAGCGTTGCCCGGCTTGATCGGCGCCAGGGCACCTGCGATCAGCTGGTCGCCAGCGCTCACGCCTTTAGGGGCGATGATGTAGCGACGCTCGCCATCTGCGTACAGCAGCAGAGCGATGTGAGCAGTACGGTTTGGATCGTATTCGATACGCTCGACAGTGGCAGCGATGCCATCTTTGTCGTTGCGACGGAAATCGACCAGACGATAATGCTGCTTATGACCACCACCGATGTGACGAGTGGTAATACGGCCATTGTTGTTACGACCACCAGACTTCGACTTCTTCTCGAGCAGCGGTGCGTGAGGAGCGCCTTTATGCAGCTCCTGGTTGACCACCTTGACCACAAAACGGCGGCCAGGGGAAGTCGGTTTGCATTTAACGATTGCCATGATGCACCCCTTCCTTACTCAGCACTGCTGCTGAAATCGAGATCTTGGCCTGGCTGAAGGGAGATAACTGCCTTCTTCCAGTCATTACGCTTGCCCAGACCGCGAGCAGTGCGCTTGCTCTTACCCAGAACATTCAGGGTAGTAACACGCTCTACTTTCACGCTGAACAGGCTTTCGACGGCCTTCTTGATTTCCAGCTTGGTTGCGTCAGTAGCAACCTTGAAAACGAACTGGCCTTTCTTGTCTGCCAGAACCGTAGCCTTCTCGGAAACGTGCGGGCCAAGCAGAACTTTAAATACGCGTTCCTGGTTCATCCCAGCAGCTCCTCGAATTTCTTCACGGCCGACACGGTGATCAACACCTTGTCGTATGCGATCAGACTAACTGGATCGGAACCTTGCACGTCACGTACATCTACGTGTGGCAGGTTACGAGCAGCCAGGTACAGGTTCTGATCAACAGCGTCCGACACGATCAGAACGTCGGTCAGGCTCATGTTGTTCAGTTTGCCCAGCAGGTCTTTGGTTTTCGGCGTTTCAACGGCGAAATCCTGAACCACGACCAGACGATCAGTACGCACCAGCTCAGCAAGGATGGAACGCATTGCTGCGCGGTACATCTTCTTGTTCAGCTTCTGGGAGTGATCCTGAGGACGAGCTGCGAAAGTGGTACCGCCGCCACGCCAGATTGGGCTACGGATAGTACCGGCACGAGCACGGCCAGTACCTTTCTGACGCCATGGGCGCTTACCGCCACCACGAACGTCGGAACGGGTCTTTTGCTGCTTGGAACCCTGACGACCGCCAGCCATGTAGGCCACGACTGCTTGGTGAACCAGCGTCTCGTTGAATTCGCCGCCAAATGTCAGTTCGGAAACTTCGATCGCTTGAGCGTCATTTACATTTAATTGCATGTCAGCTTCCCCTTAACCGCGAGCCTTGGCTGCTGGACGTACAACCAAGTTGCCGCCAGTAGCGCCAGGAACAGCGCCCTTGACCAACAACAGATTGCGTTCAGCGTCCACGCGCACTACTTCGAGGGACTGCACGGTCACGCGCTCAGCGCCCATATGACCGGACATTTTTTTGCCCTTGAATACACGACCAGGAGTCTGGCACTGGCCGATAGAGCCTGGAACGCGGTGGGATACGGAGTTACCGTGGGTGTTATCTTGCCCGCGGAAATTCCAACGCTTGATCGTACCCTGGAAGCCTTTACCCTTGGACTGACCGGTTACATCAACCAGTTGACCAGCGGCGAAGATTTCAGCGTTGATCAGATCGCCGGCCTGGTACTCGCCTTCTTCAAGACGGAATTCCATTACGGTACGACCAGCGGCAACGTTCGCTTTAGCGAAGTGGCCAGCCTGAGCTGCTGTTACACGCGAAGCACGACGCTCGCCGACAGTGACTTGCACTGCACGATAGCCATCGGTCTCTTCAGTTTTGAACTGGGTGACGCGATTCGGTTCGATCTCAATGACCGTGACCGGAATGGAGACACCTTCTTCGGTGAAAATACGGGTCATACCGCATTTACGACCGACTACACCAATAGTCATGTTGTAAACCTCATGAGTGTACGGGGCTTTCACCCGCTATGGCCGCCCATTTCAGAGCGTTACACGACTAAGACCGAGTCTTAGCCGAGGCTGATCTGCACTTCCACACCGGCCGCAAGATCAAGCTTCATAAGTGCATCAACGGTTTTATCCGTTGGCTGGACGATGTCCAGAACGCGCTTATGAGTACGGATCTCGTACTGGTCACGCGCGTCTTTGTTGACGTGCGGGGAGACCAGAACGGTGAACCGCTCTTTACGGGTAGGCAGTGGAATTGGACCACGCACTTGAGCACCAGTACGTTTCGCGGTTTCCACGATTTCCTGGGTGGATTGGTCGATCAGGCGATGGTCAAAAGCCTTCAACCTGATACGGATTTGCTGATTTTGCATTGGATTTCAGACTCCGGCTGCTATTCCCACCGGGCGCAATACGCCCGTTAAAAGGAGGCGCAATTCTATAGACGCCCCAGATAGGTGTCAACCCAATAAAAAAGGCCCCCGCTGAGCGGGGGCCTTTTCAAAGCATCGAAGCTATCTCAAAAGAGATGCTTACTCGATGATTTTAGCTACAACGCCAGCACCAACGGTACGGCCGCCTTCACGGATTGCGAAGCGCAGACCGTCTTCCATTGCGATGGTTTTGATCAGGGTAACAGTCATCTGAATGTTGTCACCTGGCATTACCATTTCAACGCCTTCTGGCAGCTCGCAGTTACCGGTCACGTCAGTAGTACGGAAGTAGAACTGTGGACGGTAGCCTTTGAAGAACGGAGTGTGACGACCGCCTTCTTCCTTGCTCAGAACGTAAACTTCTGCGGTGAACTTGGTGTGCGGCTTAACCGAACCTGGCTTAACCAGAACCTGGCCACGCTCAACGTCGTCACGCTTGGTACCACGCAGCAGAACGCCGCAGTTCTCGCCAGCACGACCTTCGTCGAGCAGCTTGCGGAACATCTCAACACCGGTGCAGGTAGTGGTGGTGGTGTCACGCAGACCAACGATTTCCAGTGCATCTTGAACGCGAACGATACCGCGCTCGATACGACCAGTCACAACAGTACCACGACCCGAGATCGAGAATACGTCTTCGATTGGCATCAGGAATGGCTTGTCGATAGCACGCTCTGGCTCTGGGATGTAGGTATCCAGAGTTTCAACCAGCTTACGAACGGCAGTGGTGCCCATTTCGTTGTCGTCTTTGCCTTCCAGCGCCATACGAGCCGAACCGATGATGATCGGAGTGTCGTCGCCTGGGAAGTCATAGGTGGACAGCAGGTCGCGAACTTCCATCTCAACCAGTTCCAGCAGCTCAGCGTCGTCTACCAGGTCAGCCTTGTTCAGGAAAACCACGATGTACGGAACGCCTACCTGACGGGACAGCAGGATGTGCTCACGGGTTTGTGGCATCGGACCATCAGCGGCCGAGCAAACCAGGATCGCGCCGTCCATCTGGGCAGCACCGGTGATCATGTTCTTCACGTAGTCAGCGTGACCTGGGCAGTCAACGTGAGCGTAGTGACGAATGTTCGAGTTGTACTCGACGTGCGCGGTATTGATGGTGATACCACGAGCTTTTTCTTCTGGAGCGCTGTCGATCTTGTCGAATTCAACTACGGCCGAACCGAAAACTTCGGAGCAGACGCGAGTCAGAGCAGCGGTCAGAGTGGTTTTACCGTGGTCAACGTGGCCGATGGTGCCAACGTTTACGTGCGGTAGGGAACGATCAAATTTTTCTTTAGCCACGACAATTAACTCCTTGCCTAAAGGACTGAATCAGCCTTGTTTTTTGGTAACGGTTTCGACGATGTGCGACGGAGCCGTATTGTATTTTTTGAATTCCATAGAGTAGCTTGCGCGACCCTGGGACATCGAACGAACGTCGGTCGCATAACCGAACATTTCGCCCAACGGAACTTCAGCACGGATAACCTTACCGGAAACCGTGTCTTCCATACCCAGAATCATGCCGCGACGACGGTTCAGGTCGCCCATCACGTCACCCATATAGTCTTCAGGCGTAACAACCTCTACCGCCATGATCGGCTCGAGCAACTCACCACCGCCCTTCTGGGCCAGTTGCTTGGTCGCCATGGAAGCAGCCACCTTAAACGCCATCTCGTTCGAGTCGACGTCGTGGTAAGAACCATCAAACACGGTAGCCTTCAGGCCGATCAGCGGATAGCCGGCAACAACACCGTTCTTCATCTGCTCTTCGATACCCTTCTGGATAGCCGGGATGTATTCCTTAGGAACCACACCACCCACTACTTCGTTCAGGAATTGCAGACCTTCCTGACCTTCGTCAGCAGGTGCAAAACGAATCCAGCAGTGACCGAACTGGCCACGACCGCCGGACTGGCGAACGAACTTGCCTTCGATTTCGCAGCTCTTCGTGATGCGCTCACGGTACGAAACTTGAGGCTTACCGATGTTGGCTTCGACGTTGAACTCACGGCGCATCCGGTCAACCAGGATGTCCAGGTGCAGCTCGCCCATGCCGGAGATGATCGTTTGACCAGTCTCTTCATCAGTTTTGACGCGGAAAGACGGGTCTTCCTGAGCAAGTTTGCCCAGAGCGATACCCATTTTTTCCTGGTCATCCTTGGTCTTAGGCTCTACGGCAACCGAAATAACCGGCTCCGGGAAGTCCATGCGAACCAGGATGATTGGCTTGTCAGCGTTGCAGAGGGTTTCACCAGTGGTGACGTCCTTCATGCCGATCAGGGCCGCGATGTCGCCAGCGCGCACTTCCTTGATCTCTTCACGGGCGTTTGCGTGCATTTGCACCATACGACCCACGCGCTCTTTCTTGCCTTTAACCGAGTTGATCACGCCGTCGCCGGAGGCCAACACGCCCGAGTAAACGCGGACGAAGGTCAAGGTACCCACGAATGGGTCGGTAGCGATCTTGAACGCCAGAGCCGAGAACGGCTCGTTGTCGTCTGCATGACGCTCCATTTGCTTTTCCTCGTCATCCGGGTCAGTACCCTTGATGGCAGGAATGTCGGTCGGAGCCGGCAGGTAGTCGATAACGGCGTCGAGAACCAGGGGAACACCCTTGTTCTTGAAGGAAGAACCGCAAACAGCCAGGACGATTTCGCCAGCGATAGTACGCTGACGCAGAGCGGCCTTGATTTCCTCGATGGAAAGCTCTTCGCCTTCGAGGTACTTGTTCATCAGCTCTTCGCTGGCTTCGGCCGCAGCCTCAACCATGTTGCTGCGCCACTCTTCAGCCAGTTCCTGCAGTTCAGCAGGGATAGCTTCGCGACGTGGAGTCATGCCCTTGTCAGCATCGTTCCAGTAAACCGCTTCCATGGTCATCAGATCGATCTGACCCTGGAAGTTGTCTTCGGAACCGATAGCCAACTGGATCGGCACCGGAGTGTGACCCAGACGCTGCTTGATCTGAGCGATCACGCGCAGGAAGTTCGCGCCGGCACGGTCCATCTTGTTCACGTAAACGATACGTGGAACACCGTATTTGTTGGCTTGACGCCATACGGTTTCGGACTGAGGCTCAACGCCGGAAGTGCCGCAGAACACAACGACCGCGCCATCGAGTACACGCAGGGAACGTTCAACTTCAATGGTGAAGTCTACGTGGCCTGGGGTATCGATGACGTTGAAGCGGTATTGGTCCTTGTGCTGCTTCGCAGAACCCTGCCAGAAAGCGGTGATAGCAGCAGAAGTAATGGTAATACCACGCTCCTGCTCCTGCACCATCCAGTCTGTGGTCGCGGCGCCGTCATGCACCTCGCCCATCTTGTGACTTTTGCCAGTGTAAAAAAGGACGCGCTCGGTGGTGGTGGTTTTACCAGCATCCACGTGAGCAACGATACCAATGTTACGGTAGCGATTAATCGGTGTAGTACGAGCCATAAAGCCCTCGCAAATTGAGTGACGCTAAAATTAGAAGCGGTAGTGCGAGAAAGCTTTGTTAGCTTCAGCCATACGGTGCACGTCTTCACGCTTCTTAACTGCAGCACCTTTACCTTCGGCAGCGTCCAACAGTTCGCCAGCCAAACGCAGAGCCATAGACTTCTCGCCGCGCTTACGGGCGAAGTCTACCAACCAGCGCATTGCCAGAGCGTTACGACGGGACGGACGAACTTCAACCGGAACCTGGTAAGTAGCACCGCCTACACGGCGCGACTTTACTTCGACCAGCGGAGCGATGGCGTCGAGAGCTTTCTCGAAGATTTCCAGGGGGTCGCTGTTCTTGCGTTCTTTAACCTTTTCCAGCGCGCCATAAACGATACGCTCGGCAACGGCTTTCTTGCCGCTTTCCATCACGTGGTTCATGAACTTGGCCAGGATTTGGCTTCCGTATTTTGGATCGTCAAGCACTTCGCGCTTGGCTGCTACGCGTCTTCTTGGCATGGATAAGCCCTCAAACGGTCTTCAGGTTCGCTCGGAATCGGTGCCCATTACGGGACGCCTCCGACCTTACTCTTATCGACTCAGAAAAATAGAAATCAGTTTTTTGCAGCAAGCGACCATTACTTCGGACGCTTGGTACCGTACTTCGAACGACCCTGGTTACGACCTTTAACGCCGGAGGTATCCAACGAACCGCGAACGGTGTGGTAACGAACACCTGGCAAGTCTTTTACACGACCGCCGCGGATCAGTACCACGCTGTGCTCTTGCAGGTTGTGGCCTTCACCGCCGATGTACGAGGAAACCTCGAAACCGTTGGTCAGGCGCACACGGCATACTTTACGCAGTGCCGAGTTAGGTTTTTTCGGCGTGGTGGTGTACACACGGGTGCACACGCCACGGCGTTGCGGGCAGTTCTGCAGCGCAGGTACGTCGGATTTCTCGACGATACGCTTACGCGGCTGACGTACCAGCTGGTTGATAGTTGCCATCTACTAGCTCCACTGTTGTCTTGCGACGCTATTGTCTTGCAAGAAAAGCAAAATGGCAGGAACGTATTCCCGCCAAATTTAGGGGTACAAGAGTCTAAAGAGGATCTTGCCCCCAGTCAAGGCAAGGCCCCGACCTCCCCGCCCATCAAACCTCGACAAATTGTCTCGATTCGATGAACGGAGTGGTCAGGGCCTCAGCTCATTTACCGCAGAACTCAGTTACCGCTCGAGTTCAGCGCTTCGGTCAGTGCAGCTTCCACTTCACTGGCGCTCACGCGCAACGGTTTGTCTGCATCACGGCGACGCTTACGCTCGCTGTGATAAGCCAGACCGGTACCAGCCGGGATCAGACGACCCACGACCACGTTTTCTTTCAGGCCGCGCAGATAATCGCGCTTGCCGGTTACCGCCGCTTCGGTCAGTACGCGAGTGGTTTCCTGGAAGGAAGCCGCCGAGATGAACGATTCGGTGGACAACGACGCCTTGGTGATACCCAGCAGAACGCGAGTGAACTTGGAGACAAACTTGTCTTCGCCGCTCAAGCGCTCGTTCTCTACCAGAACGTGAGTCAATTCCATCTGGTCGCCCTTGATGAAACTGGAATCGCCGGATTCAGCGATTTCAACTTTACGCAGCATCTGACGCAGGATGGTCTCGATGTGCTTGTCGTTGATCTTCACGCCTTGCAGACGGTAAACGTCCTGGATCTCGTTAACGATGTACTTGGCCAGCGCACTTACACCCAGCAGACGCAGGATGTCGTGTGGATCGCTCGGGCCGTCGGAGATAACTTCGCCGCGGTTTACCTGTTCGCCTTCGAACACGTTCAGGTGACGCCACTTCGGAATCAGCTCTTCATACGGATCGCTACCGTCGTTCGGGGTAATAACCAGACGGCGCTTGCCCTTGGTTTCTTTACCGAACGCGATGGTGCCGCTGACTTCAGCCAGAATCGACGCTTCTTTCGGACGACGAGCTTCGAACAAGTCGGCAACACGCGGCAGACCACCGGTGATGTCACGGGTCTTCGAAGTTTCTTGCGGGATACGAGCGATAACATCACCGATCGCGATCTTCGCACCGTCCGCTACACCGACCAGGGCGTTGGCTGGCAGGAAGTACTGAGCGATAACGTCAGTGCCTGGCAGCAACAGATCCTTGCCGTTGTCATCAACCATCTTCACAGCAGGACGGATATCTTTACCGGCAGCTGGACGGTCTTTGGCGTCGAGTACTTCAATGTTGGTCATACCGGTCAATTCGTCAGTCTGACGCTTGATCGTGATGCCTTCTTCCATGCCCACGTAGGTCACGGTACCTTTCATTTCGGTAACGATCGGGTGAGTGTGCGGATCCCACTTGGCCACGATTGCGCCAGCGTCGACCTTGTCACCTTCTTTAACCGAAATCACGGCACCGTACGGCAGCTTGTAACGCTCGCGCTCACGACCGAAGTCGTCAGCGATTGCCAGCTCACCGGAACGGGACACAGCAACCAGGTGGCCATCCACTCGCTCAACGTGCTTCAGGTTATGCAGACGGACGGTACCGCCATTCTTGACCTGAACGCTGTCGGCCGCGGAGGTCCGGCTTGCCGCACCACCGATGTGGAACGTACGCATCGTCAGCTGGGTACCCGGCTCACCGATGGACTGGGCAGCGATAACGCCGACCGCTTCACCGATGTTCACCTGGTGACCACGAGCCAGGTCGCGACCGTAGCACTTGGCGCAGATGCCGAAACGGGTTTCGCAGCTGATCGGCGAACGTACAATCACTTCGTCGATGCTGTTGAGCTCGATGAACTCGACCCACTTCTCGTCGACCAGGGTGCCGGCAGGAACGATGACGTCCTCGGTACCTGGCTTGAATACGTCACGGGCGATAACACGACCCAATACGCGTTCACCCAACGGCTCTACAACGTCACCGCCTTCAATGTGCGGAGTCATCAGCAGACCGTGTTCGGTGCCGCAATCGATCTCGGTTACAACCAGGTCTTGCGCCACGTCTACCAGACGACGGGTCAGGTAACCCGAGTTCGCCGTTTTCAACGCGGTATCCGCCAGACCTTTACGAGCACCGTGAGTGGAGATGAAGTACTGGAGTACGCTCAAACCTTCACGGAAGTTCGCGGTAATCGGCGTTTCGATGATGGAGCCATCCGGCTTGGCCATCAGGCCACGCATACCGGCCAGCTGACGAATCTGTGCTGCGGAACCCCGCGCACCCGAGTCGGCCATCATGTACATCGAGTTGAAGGACTCTTGGTCGACTTCGACGCCATGACGGTCGATGACTTTCTCTTTCGAGAGGTTGGCCATCATCGCCTTGGAAACTTCGTCGTTCGCCTTGGACCAAAGGTCGATCACTTTGTTGTACTTCTCGCCCTGGGTTACCAGGCCGGAGGCGTACTGACTTTCGATCTCTTTCACTTCGTCGGTGGCAGCACCGATGATGCGGGCTTTTTCATCAGGGATAACGAAGTCGTTAACGCCGATGGAAACGCCGGAAATGGTCGAATAGGCAAAACCGGTGTACATCAACTGGTCAGCGAAGATCACGGTCTCTTTCAGACCAACCACGCGGTAGCACTGGTTGATCAGCTTGGAGATCGCCTTTTTCTTCATCGGCAGGTTGACGACGTCGTACGACAGACCTTTTGGCACAACCTGGAACAACAGCGCACGACCGACGGTAGTGTCGACGATACGGGTGTTGGTCACGCTGCCGCCATCACGGTCGTTGACGGTTTCGTTGATCCGGACTTTGACCTTGGCGTGCAGTGCGGCTTCGCCGGCACGGAACACACGGTCAACTTCCTGCAGATCCGCGAACACACGACCTTCGCCCTTGGCGTTGATCGCTTCACGCGTCATGTAGTACAGACCCAATACAACGTCCTGCGACGGAACGATGATTGGCTCACCGTTGGCTGGCGACAGAATGTTGTTGGTCGACATCATCAACGCACGCGCTTCCAGCTGGGCTTCCAGCGTCAGCGGTACGTGCACGGCCATTTGGTCGCCGTCGAAGTCGGCGTTGTACGCAGCACAGACCAGAGGGTGCAGCTGGATAGCCTTACCTTCGATCAGTACCGGTTCAAACGCCTGGATACCCAGACGGTGAAGGGTCGGTGCACGGTTGAGAAGAACCGGGTGTTCGCGAATCACTTCAGCGAGAACGTCCCAAACCTCTGGCAGTTCGCGCTCGACCATCTTCTTGGCAGCCTTGATGGTGGTCGCGAGACCACGCATTTCCAGCTTGCCGAAAATGAACGGTTTGAACAGCTCGAGAGCCATCTTCTTCGGCAGACCGCACTGGTGCAGACGCAGGGTCGGACCTACGGTAATTACCGAACGACCGGAGTAGTCAACACGCTTACCGAGCAAGTTCTGACGGAAACGACCCTGCTTACCCTTGATCATGTCAGCCAGGGATTTCAGAGGACGCTTGTTGGAACCGGTGATAGCGCGGCCACGACGACCGTTGTCGAGCAGTGCATCGACAGCTTCCTGCAACATGCGCTTTTCGTTGCGCACGATGATGTCCGGAGCGGACAGATCCAGCAGGCGCTTCAAACGGTTGTTACGGTTGATCACTCGACGATACAGATCGTTGAGGTCGGAAGTCGCGAAGCGACCGCCATCGAGCGGGACCAGTGGACGCAGATCTGGCGGCAGAACCGGCAGAACGGTCAGCACCATCCACTCTGGCAGGTTGCCGGAACCCTGGAAGGCTTCCATCAACTTCAGACGCTTGGACAGCTTCTTGATCTTGGTTTCCGAGTTGGTTTGCGGAATTTCTTCACGCAGGCGGCCAATCTCGTGCTCCAGGTCGATAGCGTGCAGCAGTTCGCGGACAGCTTCGGCACCCATGCGGGCATCGAAATCGTCGCCGAACTCTTCCAGCGCTTCGAAGTACTGCTCGTCGTTGAGCAGCTGACCTTTTTCAAGGGTGGTCATGCCTGGATCGATAACGACGTAGCTCTCGAAGTAGAGAACGCGCTCGATATCACGCAGGGTCATGTCCATCAGCAAGCCGATACGGGACGGCAGCGATTTCAGGAACCAGATGTGGGCAACTGGCGAGGCCAGTTCGATGTGCGCCATGCGCTCACGACGAACTTTTGCCAGCGCGACTTCAACGCCGCACTTCTCGCAGATCACACCACGGTGCTTCAAGCGCTTGTACTTACCGCACAGGCACTCGTAATCCTTTACCGGGCCAAAGATCTTGGCGCAGAACAGGCCGTCACGCTCAGGTTTGAACGTACGGTAGTTGATGGTTTCCGGCTTTTTAACTTCACCGAACGACCACGAACGGATCATCTCAGGCGATGCCAATCCGATACGGATGGCGTCGAACTCTTCGACTTGACCCTGGTTTTTCAGCAAATTCAGTAGGTCTTTCAAGGCCTTTCCTCCTGGCGGAGCAGAGAGCGGGCAATCCTGCCCCGCTCTCGATTCGCGTCACGTGTTATTCGGTTTCCAGATCGATATCGATGCCGAGGGAACGAATTTCCTTGATCAACACGTTGAAGGACTCGGGCATGCCCGGCTCCATACGGTGATCGCCATCCACGATGTTTTTGTACATCTTGGTACGGCCGTTCACATCGTCCGACTTCACTGTGAGCATTTCTTGCAGAGTGTAAGCGGCACCGTATGCTTCCAGTGCCCAGACCTCCATCTCCCCGAAACGCTGACCACCGAACTGCGCCTTACCACCCAGCGGCTGCTGGGTAACCAGGCTGTACGAACCGGTAGAACGCGCGTGCATCTTGTCGTCTACCAAGTGGTTCAGCTTCAGCATGTACATGTAGCCAACGGTAACCGGGCGCTCGAACTTGTTGCCGGTACGGCCGTCGGTCAGCTGCATCTGGCCGCTTTCTGGCAGGTCTGCCAGTTTCAGCATGGCCTTGATTTCGCTTTCCTTGGCGCCGTCGAACACTGGAGTGGCCATTGGAACGCCGCCACGCAGGTTTTGAGCCAGATCCAGGATTTCCTGGTCGGAGAAGTCATCGAGGCTTTCCTGACGACCGCCGATCTCGTTGTAGATCTCGTGCAGGAACTTGCGCAGCTCGGCAACTTTACGCTGCTCTTCAACCATGCGGTTGATCTTCTCGCCCAGACCTTTGGCCGCGAGGCCCAGGTGGGTTTCAAGGATCTGACCGACGTTCATACGCGAAGGTACGCCCAACGGGTTGAGGACGACGTCGACCGGGGTGCCATTGGCATCGTGCGGCATGTCTTCAACCGGCATGATCACGGAGACCACACCCTTGTTACCGTGACGACCGGCCATCTTGTCGCCCGGCTGGATGCGACGACGGATTGCCAGGTAAACCTTGACGATTTTCAGCACGCCTGGAGCCAGGTCATCGCCCTGCTGCAGTTTGCGCTTCTTGTCTTCGAACTTGTCGTCCAGCAGACGGCGACGATCAACGATGTAGGCCTGGGCCTTCTCGAGCTGCTCGTTCAGAGCATCTTCAGCCATGCGCAGTTTGAACCACTGACCGTGCTCAAGACCGTCGAGAACTTCGTCGGTGATGTCCTGGCCTTTCTTCAGACCGGCACCGCCTTCGGCTTTGTGGCCGACCAGAGCGGAACGCAGACGTTCGAAAGTAGCACCTTCAACGATGCGGAACTCTTCGTTCAGGTCCTTGCGGATTTCGTCCAGCTGGGACTTCTCGATCGACAGGGCACGAGCATCACGCTCAACGCCGTCGCGGGTGAAGACCTGTACGTCGATGACAGTACCTTTGGTACCGGTAGGTACACGCAGGGAGGTGTCTTTAACGTCGCTGGCTTTTTCACCGAAGATCGCACGCAGCAGTTTTTCTTCCGGAGTCAGCTGGGTCTCGCCTTTCGGAGTGACCTTACCCACCAGGATGTCGCCTGCGCCAACTTCAGCACCTACGTAAACGATACCGGCTTCGTCCAGCTTGTTCAGTGCAGCTTCACCCACGTTCGGGATGTCGGCAGTGATTTCCTCTGGGCCAAGCTTGGTGTCACGGGCCACACAGGTCAGTTCCTGAATGTGGATCGTGGTGAAACGGTCTTCCTGAACAACGCGTTCCGACAGGCAGATGGAGTCTTCGAAGTTGAAGCCGTTCCATGCCATGAAGGCGATGCGCATGTTCTGACCCAGTGCCAGCTCACCCATGTCGGTGGACGGACCGTCGGCCATGATGTCGCTACGCTGAACCCGATCACCTTTACGTACCAGCGGACGCTGGTTGATGCAGGTGTTCTGGTTGGAGCGGGTGTACTTGGTCAGGTTGTAGATGTCGACACCGGCTTCACCGGTTTCAACTTCGTCATCGGCAACACGAACCACGATACGGCTGGCGTCGACGGAGTCGATCACGCCGCCACGACGAGCCACGACGCAAACGCCGGAGTCACGGGCTACGTTACGCTCCATGCCGGTACCTACCAGCGGCTTGTCAGCGCGCAGGGTTGGTACAGCTTGACGCTGCATGTTCGAACCCATCAACGCACGGTTGGCGTCGTCGTGCTCGAGGAACGGAATCAGCGACGCTGCAACCGAAACTACCTGCTTCGGCGAAACGTCCATCAAGGTGACGTCTTCCGGCGCCTTGACGGTGAATTCGTTCAAGTGACGAACAGCAACCAGCTCGTCGATCAGGACTTTCTTGTCGTTCATCGTGGCCGAAGCCTGAGCGATCACGTGATCAGCTTCTTCGATGGCGGACAGGAACACGATCTCGTCGGTGACCAGAGCGTCTTTCACCACACGGTACGGGCTCTCGAGGAAGCCGTACTGGTTGGTGCGCGCATAGGCGGCCAGGGAGTTGATCAGACCGATGTTCGGACCTTCCGGCGTTTCGATCGGGCAAACACGACCGTAGTGCGTCGGGTGTACGTCACGAACCTCAAAGCCGGCACGCTCACGGGTCAGACCACCAGGGCCGAGTGCAGAGACACGACGCTTGTGGGTGATCTCGGACAGCGGGTTGTTCTGGTCCATGAACTGGGACAGCTGGCTGGAACCGAAGAACTCTTTCACCGCCGCAGCCACAGGCTTGGCGTTGATCAGGTCTTGCGGCATCAGGCCTTCGCTTTCTGCCATCGACAGACGCTCTTTGACCGCACGCTCAACACGCACCAGGCCAACGCGGAACTGGTTCTCGGCCATTTCGCCTACGCAGCGAACACGACGGTTACCCAGGTGGTCGATGTCATCGACGATGCCTTTACCGTTACGGATGTCGACCAGGGTCTTCAGTACCGCGACGATGTCTTCCTTGCACAGCACGCCCGAACCTTCGATCTCGGTACGACCGATACGACGGTTGAACTTCATCCGGCCGACCGCAGACAGGTCGTAGCGCTCAGGGCTGAAGAACAGGTTGTTGAACAGAGTCTCGGCAGCGTCTTTGGTTGGCGGCTCGCCAGGACGCATCATGCGATAGATCTCGACCAGCGCTTCCAGTTGGTTGCTGGTGGAGTCGATCTTCAGCGTGTCGGAGACGAACGGACCGCAGTCGATATCGTTGGTGTACAGAGTTTCGATGCGAACAACGCCGGCCTTGGCGATTTTCGCCAGGATCTCGGTGTTCAGCTCGGTGTTGCACTCTGCCAGGATTTCGCCGGTTGCCGGATGCACGATGACCTTGGCGGTTGTGCGACCCAGGACGTAGTCCAGAGGCACATCCAGCTCTTTGATCCCGGCTTTTTCCAGCTGGTTGATGTGGCGAGCAGTGATACGACGACCTTGCTCGACAATAACCTTGCCTTTGTCGTCCTGGATATCGAGGACAGCGATTTCACCGCGCAGGCGCTGAGGCACCAGCTCCAGGCTCAGGGTCTCGCCCTTAACGTGGAATACGTTGGTGGTGTAGAACGCGTCCAGCACTTCTTCAGTGGTATAGCCGAGCGCGCGCAGCAGTACCGATGCAGGCAGCTTGCGACGACGGTCGATACGCACGAACACGCAGTCTTTCGGGTCGAACTCGAAGTCCAGCCACGAACCGCGGTAAGGAATGATGCGCGCGGAGTACAGCAGTTTACCGGAGCTGTGCGTCTTGCCACGGTCGTGGTCGAAGAACACGCCAGGGGAACGGTGCAGCTGGGAAACGATTACACGCTCGGTACCGTTGATTACGAAGGTACCGTTCTCAGTCATCAGGGGGATTTCACCCATGTAGACTTCTTGCTCTTTGATGTCCTTGATCGCTTTGTTCGACGATTCTTTGTCGAAAATGATCAGGCGCACTTTTACCCGCAAAGGTACGGCGTAAGTTACACCGCGCAATACGCATTCTTTGACATCAAATGCCGGTTCGCCCAGGCGATAACCGACGTACTCCAGCGCAGCATTGCCGGAGTAGCTGATGATCGGGAAAACGGATTTGAAGGCCGCATGCAGGCCCACGTCGCGGAACTGATCTTTAGTCGCTCCCGCTTGCAAGAATTCACGATACGAATCCAGCTGGATGGCCAGGAGGTACGGCACATCCATGACGTCCGGCAACTTGCTAAAGTCCTTGCGGATACGTTTTTTCTCAGTATATGAGTAAGCCATCAGCGTTCCCCAGCTTGGTCACCTGCTTGTTTGGCCCCTCCCGACGGGAGCAGCCAGAAAATCGTGCAAACCCCATGGTTTGCGCCACCGCATCGGGTGGTTACAGCTCGTTACCGGCACCGACCCAGTCGGCTGCCAATAACGGAAAAAGGCCGGTGGCAAGAGCCACCAGCCATCAGCCTGTCGCTTAACGCTCGGGCTGGAGACGCAAAGTCGATGCTTACTTCAGCTCGACTTTAGCGCCTGCTTCTTCCAGAGTTGCTTTGGCTTTGTCAGCTGCGTCTTTGGCAACAGCTTCCAGAACCATGGCAGGAGCGCCGTCAACTACAGCCTTGGCTTCTTTCAGGCCCAGACCGGTCAGTTCACGTACTGCCTTGATCACGTTAACTTTCTTCTCGCCAGCTTCGGTCAGCATGACGTTGAATTCAGTTTGCTCTTCAACAACGGCGGCAGCAGCAGCAGGACCAGCCGATGCAGCAGCAGCGGTAACACCGAATTTTTCTTCGAAAGCTTTGATCAGCTCAACAACTTCCATTACGGACATGTTGCCAACTGCTTCAAGGATATCGTTCTGAGAGATAGACATGAATCTAATTCCTGATATTGGGGACGGCCTACGCGACCATCGAAAAAAACAAAAAACGCGAGAAGTTGACGAGCCTTAGGCTGCAGCAGCTTCTTTCTGGTCGCGAATTGCCGCCAGAGTACGAGCCAATTTGCTGGTAGCGCCTTGAATCACGCTCATCAGCTGAGAAATTGCTTCGTCACGGGTCGGCAGAGTTGCCAGTACGTCGATTTGGTTAGCTGCGAGGAACTTGCCCTCGAACGCAGCTGCCTTGATCTCGAACTTGTCCTGACCCTTTGCGAACTCTTTGAAGATCCGGGCAGCAGCGCCTGGATGTTCCTTGGAGAAGGCAATCAGGGTAGGGCCAGTGAACACGTCGTTGAGGACATTGAATTCAGTGTCAGCAACGGCGCGCTTGAGCAGGGTGTTACGTACAACACGTACGTAAACGCCAGCTTCACGAGCCTCTTTACGGAGTCCGGTCATCGCGCCTACTGTTACGCCACGGGCATCAGCCACGACAGCGGACAGAGCGACTTTGGCAGCCTCGTTGACTTCAGCGACGATGGCCTTCTTGTCTTCGAGTTTAATTGCCACGGGTTTAACTCCTGCTTGTTACCGTTTCATTCGATCGAAACCGAATGTCGTTTTGGTGTCTGATTCGGTAAGGAACCGGGAGCACCATCTGCGTAGGCTTGTGGTTTAAGACTTGCGTCGCCTACGGTCTTGGATAGCCCCCGCCAGGCAGGGACCCCAATTTTTCAATTGGCGCAATCGCTTGCGCCAATTTGTGTCTTACGCGTCCAGCGAGCTCTGGTCGATAACCAGACCTGGGCCCATGGTGGTGCTCAGGGTAACGCGCTTGACGTAGATACCTTTCGAGGAAGCTGGCTTGATACGCTTCAGATCAGCGATCAGGGCTTCAACGTTTTCCTTCAGCTTGACGGCGTCGAAGCCGATCTTGCCAACGGAAGTGTGGATGATGCCGTTTTTGTCGGTGCGATAACGAACCTGACCAGCCTTGGCGTTTTTAACCGCGGTAGCTACGTCTGGGGTTACGGTGCCGACTTTAGGGTTAGGCATCAGACCACGTGGACCGAGGATCTGACCCAACTGACCCACAACGCGCATGGCATCCGGGGATGCGATCACTACGTCATAGTTCAGGTCGCCGCCTTTCATTTCGGCAGCCAGGTCGTCCATGCCTACACGGTCAGCGCCGGCAGCCAGAGCGGCTTCAGCAGCTGGACCCTGGGTGAACACAGCAACGCGAACGGTCTTGCCAGTGCCGTGTGGCAGCACGGTAGCGCTACGAACGACCTGGTCGGATTTACGCGGGTCAACACCCAGGTTTACAGCAACGTCGAACGACTCGCTGAACTTGACAGTCGACAGCTCAGCCAGCAGAGCAGCAGCGTCTACAAAGTTGTAGGCCTTGCCTGCTTCGATTTTGCCGGCGATAGCCTTTTGACGCTTGGTCAGCTTAGCCATTACACACCCTCCACGTTAAGGCCCATGCTACGAGCAGAACCGGCGATAGTACGCACGGCTGCTTCCATATCAGCTGCAGTCAGATCCGCGTTTTTGGTTTTCGCGATTTCTTCCAGCTGAGCACGAGTTACAGTGCCAACCTTAACGGTGTTCGGACGAGCGGAACCGCTGGTCAGACCGGCCGCCTTCTTCAGCAGAACCGAAGCAGGGGTGGATTTGGTTTCGAACGTGAAGCTACGGTCGCTGTAGACAGTGATGATCACTGGAGTCGGCAGACCTGGCTCAAGACCCTGAGTACGGGCGTTGAAAGCCTTGCAGAATTCCATGATGTTCACGCCGTGCTGACCCAGAGCAGGACCAACAGGTGGGCTTGGGTTAGCCTGAGCGGCCTTCACTTGCAGCTTGATGTAAGCGGTAATCTTCTTGGCCATGAGGCACTCCAATTACGGGTTCAAACGCCTCGAAAGGCTCCCCGGTTACTTGCGCGTTTATCCCAGTGACGACAAAACCCCACAGCCTAAGGCTGCGGGGTTGGGATGCTTGTTCAGTTAGACCTTTTCGACCTGACTGAACTCCAACTCTACCGGGGTAGAGCGTCCGAAAATGAGCACCGCGACCTGGATCCGGCTCTTTTCGTAGTTGACTTCTTCGACGGTGCCGGTGAAATCGGCAAACGGACCGTCGTTGACGCGCACCGACTCGCCCGGCTCGAACAATGTCTTCGGCTTCGGCTTGTCGCTACCATCGGCGACGCGACGCAGAATCGCTTCTGCCTCTTTATCTGTAATCGGTGCCGGCTTATCGGCAGTACCGCCGATGAAACCCATCACACGAGGCGTGTCCTTGACCAAGTGCCAAGTACCCTCGTTCATATCCATCTGGACCAGCACGTAACCAGGGAAGAACTTACGCTCGCTCTTGCGCTTCTGGCCGTTACGCATCTCAACCACTTCTTCAGTGGGAACCAGAATCTCGCCGAAGCCATCTTCCATGCCAGCCAGCTTTACACGCTCGATCAACGAACGCATGACATGCTTCTCGTAACCCGAGTAAGCATGCACAACATACCAACGCTTAGCCACGGGACACCCTTAGCCGACAATCAAGGAGACAAGCCAGCCGAGCAGGGAATCGAGCCCCCACAACAGCAACGCCATAACCAGGACAACAGCCACAACGATCAACGTGGTCTGCGTGGTTTCTTGGCGAGTTGGCCATACGACTTTACGAATCTCGGTGCGCGCTTCCTTAACCAGTACAAAGAAAGACTTGCCCTTGACCGTCTGCAGGCCTACAAAGGCAGCTACAGCAGCAATCACAAGCAAAGCAAGCACGCGGTACAGGATCGGCGAAGCAGAGTAATACTGATTGCCAACAACGCCTACAACCACCAAAGCGACTACTACTAGCCACTTGAGCAGATCGAAGCGCGAGCCTTGAGCTTCAGCTTTAGGAGTCATCTATGAAGATCCTGTGAAAAGAAAGCCAGACACACTTGGTGAATCTGGCAGGTCAGGAGGGAATCGAACCCCCAACCTACGGTTTTGGAGACCGTCGCTCTGCCAATTGAGCTACTGACCTAAAACAAAATCAGGCCGACCATTATGCAGGCCCGAAAAAGACTTTACAACACCTTACTCAATGGCCTTTGCACTCCACCAGCACCCGGGACTCAAACTGCCCTCAGGCACAACGAAACACAACCAGACCATTAAAACAAAGGCAGATATTTTCATATCTGCCTTGTTATATGGAGCTCTTGAGCGGATTCGAACCGCTGACCTCACCCTTACCAAGGGTGTGCTCTACCAACTGAGCTACAAGAGCGTAACACCGTGCAAAACCTGCAAACTTGGAGCGGGTAGCGGGAATCGAACCCGCATCATCAGCTTGGAAGGCTGAGGTTCTACCACTAAACTATACCCGCGAGGCTTGCAGCTCTCGCTAAAAATGGTGGAGGGGGAAGGATTCGAACCTTCGAAGTCGTAGACGTCAGATTTACAGTCTGATCCCTTTGGCCGCTCGGGAACCCCTCCTAAGCGAGCCGGCATTCTACATCATGCCAGCCTTCTGTCAAGCATTTTTCTCATTAAAATCCTGAGCTTATCTGCGTTGACCTCGCCTCACCTCGTTGACCGCTTTAGGTCTTCGCTGTGGAGCGGGCGCCATTCTATGCAAACTATTGAGTGGGTGCAACCCCCCCACAAGGCATTATTTTATGTTTTAACTCATTGAATTCTCTAGAAAGGTTTATCAGCTGCAAGTCATCCAGCCAACGCTTGCTTTCAGGGGCCACACGGACCCAGTACGCCGGGGGTTCAGCCGGACTTGCAGGGAGCGACTGATACTTCACACCCATGCCGGTCAACCTGCGCTCAAGCGCTTGCTCGACATCCTGACGAACAAAACCACCCAGATAAAGGCAGTCCGCCTCTGCCTGCGCCACCTTTCCTTTATCCTTGGCCGCATCCGTCGCCTCACTCAACAGACGGATGTCCTGCTGGGAGCCGCGATACAAGCTCAGGGGTGTCACATCCTTGGCACGCAGGGGCGCCTCCTGTTGATGCCAGACGTAATAAAACACATTGAGAACGAGCAGCAGCAGAAACAACCAACGCATAAAGACCTCAGGACAAGGGGCATGCCATCGCCAAGCCTACAAACACCAGATCGGGCACCACCCGGGCTTCAGGCACGATCTCGCAGACCAGCGCCGCGTCACCACCGGTAAGGAATACCGTAAAACTTTCACCCCAATAACCACGCGCCATCTCCAACTGCGTCAGGACAAACCCCCGAAGCATCAGCAGGCACCCGCGCTCTACCGCCTCGACCGTCGTGCGACCGGGCTCAAGACGCTCCAGGGCACGCTCAGCTGCGAGGTCTCCATATCGAATCTTGCGGGTATGAGTGCGCAACTGGTTTCGCATCAACGGCATCCCAGGACATATGAAACCACCCAGATGCTCTCCGTCAGCGGAAACGAAGTCCGCGGTCACCGCAGTGCCGAAATCAAGCACCAGGCATGCGCCCGCTGCCAAATGAAACCCTCCAAGTAACGCCAACCATCGATCAAGTCCGAGCCGCTCGAATTCTTCATAACCATTGCGAACACCGGCCATTGCCTTCGTGGGGGCCGCACAGACCACTGATATGTCGAAGGCCGCTTTCAACCGAGCAATCAATTCGCCGGTCTCCTCAGCAGTCCTGACACTCACCAACCGACAGAACCTAAGGGCAAGACCTTGAATTGCTTTTACGCCCTCGAGCAATGCCAGGTCGGAATCGACAACCCCCTCCCCCACGACTTGACGTGCGTTCGCCTCGAGGACACGCCACTTGATGAAACTATTTCCGCAGTCGAGCTCAAGAATCATGACGCAACCTCAGACTCAGCTCACCGCCACTGAAGACTTTCTCCACACCACCCACCTTCAAGCGCAGCGCACCCTGACTATCGATGCCCAGCACTTCGCCATCTATTTGGTTTGCACCTGCAATCAAAGAGACCGCTCGCCCCTGCCACAGGTGATGCTGCTCCCACTCAGCCTGGATCGCCGAAAAGCCATCCGCCTGATGGCGAGCCAGATACTTCTGCAGCATTTCCCCCAACTCCGCGACCAGGTGATTGCGATCAAACGCCTTGCCCGACTCCAGGCGCATGGACGTCCATTGTTGGTCGACCTCATCGGTCATCTGCATGTTTACATTAATCCCGACACCCAGCACCACATGACAAACGTCGGCAGGATCCCCCACCAACTCAAGCAGTATGCCGGCGATCTTCTTCTGCCCTACCAGGACATCATTGGGCCACTTCAAACCCACGCCGGGAACGCCAAGCTCGCGCAGGGCCAGCATGACGGCGAGCCCTACGACCAAGCTCAAGCCCTCCAGCTGGCGCATCCCCCCTTCAATCCGCAACACAAGGCTGTAATAGACATTTTCCGCGAATGGACTGACCCATTTTCGCCCTCGCCGCCCGCGGCCCGCAGTCTGCCGCTCGGCAAGCACAACAAAAGGCGCTACCTGGTGCCGCTCAATGGCGCGCAACGCTTCAGCGTTCGTGGAATCAATAGAGTCGAAGACCAGGGCCGGCCATTTACAGGAAGGAGCGAGCCGCTCTATCTCCGCGGGATCAAGCAGCGTCAACGGCGCAGCCAGTTGATAGCCGCGTCCGCGAACTTTATGAATGGACAACCCTAATTCAGCCTCAAGATGCTGAAGCTGCTTCCACACAGCACTGCGACTGATGCCCAGGGCGGCGCCCAGCGCCTGGCCTGAATGGAATCGGCCATCCTTAAGAAGCTTTAACAACGTCAGCATGCAAGTCTCGCCTCACAATGAGGACCGCATGATAGCCACGCCCTGAGCCCTTGCATAGAAATCCGAGGTGACAGATTTTCCTGCGGACAAAAACAAAACCCCTACCTGCATGCGCAGATAGGGGTTTTGGAATTTAATCTTGACGATGACCTACTCTCACATGGGGAAACCCCACACTACCATCGGCGATGCATCGTTTCACTTCTGAGTTCGGGATGGGATCAGGTGGTTCCAACGCTCTATGGTCGTCAAGAAATTCGGGTACTGAGTCGTGACCGGTTGGCCTCGCTTCAGCAAATTGGGTATGTGACAGCTTTCGGTGTTTTGTGAGTATCTCGAACTTTCGGTTCGTTTCGTCTTCACACACCGCAATCTGGCCTCTCTCGAGTTCGCAAATTGCTTGGGTGTTATATGGTCAAGCCTCACGGGCAATTAGTATTGGTTAGCTCAACGCCTCACAGCGCTTACACACCCAACCTATCAACGTCGTAGTCTTCGACGGCCCTTCAGGGGACTCAAGGTCCCAGTGAGATCTCATCTTGAGGCTAGTTTCCCGCTTAGATGCTTTCAGCGGTTATCTATTCCGAACATAGCTACCCGGCAATGCCACTGGCGTGACAACCGGAACACCAGAGGTTCGTCCACTCCGGTCCTCTCGTACTAGGAGCAGCCCCTCTCAAATCTCAAACGTCCACGGCAGATAGGGACCGAACTGTCTCACGACGTTCTAAACCCAGCTCGCGTACCACTTTAAATGGCGAACAGCCATACCCTTGGGACCGGCTTCAGCCCCAGGATGTGATGAGCCGACATCGAGGTGCCAAACACCGCCGTCGATATGAACTCTTGGGCGGTATCAGCCTGTTATCCCCGGAGTACCTTTTATCCGTTGAGCGATGGCCCTTCCATACAGAACCACCGGATCACTAAGACCTACTTTCGTACCTGCTCGACGTGTCTGTCTCGCAGTCAAGCGCGCTTTTGCCTTTATACTCTACGACCGATTTCCGACCGGTCTGAGCGCACCTTCGTACTCCTCCGTTACTCTTTAGGAGGAGACCGCCCCAGTCAAACTACCCACCATACACTGTCCTCGATCCGGATAACGGACCTGAGTTAGAACCTCAAAGTTGCCAGGGTGGTATTTCAAGGATGGCTCCACGCGAACTGGCGTCCACGCTTCAAAGCCTCCCACCTATCCTACACAAGCAAATTCAAAGTCCAGTGCAAAGCTATAGTAAAGGTTCACGGGGTCTTTCCGTCTAGCCGCGGATACACTGCATCTTCACAGCGATTTCAATTTCACTGAGTCTCGGGTGGAGACAGCGCCGCCATCGTTACGCCATTCGTGCAGGTCGGAACTTACCCGACAAGGAATTTCGCTACCTTAGGACCGTTATAGTTACGGCCGCCGTTTACCGGGGCTTCGATCAAGAGCTTCGCGTTAGCTAACCCCATCAATTAACCTTCCGGCACCGGGCAGGCGTCACACCCTATACGTCCACTTTCGTGTTTGCAGAGTGCTGTGTTTTTAATAAACAGTCGCAGCGGCCTGGTATCTTCGACCGGCGTGGGCTTACGCAGTAAATGCTTCACCCTCACCGGCGCACCTTCTCCCGAAGTTACGGTGCCATTTTGCCTAGTTCCTTCACCCGAGTTCTCTCAAGCGCCTTGGTATTCTCTACCCAACCACCTGTGTCGGTTTGGGGTACGGTTCCTGGTTACCTGAAGCTTAGAAGCTTTTCYTGGAAGCATGGCATCAACCACTTCGTGTTCTAAAAGAACACTCGTCATCAGCTCTCGGCCTTGAAATCCCGGATTTACCTAAGATTCCAGCCTACCACCTTAAACTTGGACAACCAACGCCAAGCTGGCCTAGCCTTCTCCGTCCCTCCATCGCAATAACCAGAAGTACAGGAATATTAACCTGTTTTCCATCGACTACGCTTTTCAGCCTCGCCTTAGGGACCGACTAACCCTGCGTCGATTAACGTTGCGCAGGAAACCTTGGTCTTTCGGCGTGGGTGTTTTTCACACCCATTGTCGTTACTCATGTCAGCATTCGCACTTCTGATACCTCCAGCAAGCTTCTCAACTCACCTTCACAGGCTTACAGAACGCTCCTCTACCGCATCACCCGAAGGTGATACCCGTAGCTTCGGTGTATGGTTTGAGCCCCGTTACATCTTCCGCGCAGGCCGACTCGACTAGTGAGCTATTACGCTTTCTTTAAAGGGTGGCTGCTTCTAAGCCAACCTCCTAGCTGTCTAAGCCTTCCCACATCGTTTYCCACTTAACCATAACTTTGGGACCTTAGCTGACGGTCTGGGTTGTTTCCCTTTTCACGACGGACGTTAGCACCCGCCGTGTGTCTCCCATGCTCGGCACTTGTAGGTATTCGGAGTTTGCATCGGTTTGGTAAGTCGGGATGACCCCCTAGCCGAAACAGTGCTCTACCCCCTACAGTGATACATGAGGCGCTACCTAAATAGCTTTCGAGGAGAACCAGCTATCTCCGAGCTTGATTAGCCTTTCACTCCGATCCACAGGTCATCCGCTAACTTTTCAACGGTAGTCGGTTCGGTCCTCCAGTCAGTGTTACCTAACCTTCAACCTGCCCATGGATAGATCGCCCGGTTTCGGGTCTATTCCCAGCGACTAGACGCCCTATTAAGACTCGCTTTCGCTACGCCTCCCCTATTCGGTTAAGCTCGCCACTGAAAATAAGTCGCTGACCCATTATACAAAAGGTACGCAGTCACAGAACAAAGTCTGCTCCCACTGCTTGTACGCATACGGTTTCAGGATCTATTTCACTCCCCTCTCCGGGGTTCTTTTCGCCTTTCCCTCACGGTACTAGTTCACTATCGGTCAGTCAGTAGTATTTAGCCTTGGAGGATGGTCCCCCCATATTCAGACAAAGTTTCTCGTGCTCCGTCCTACTCGATTTCATGACTAAGAGATTTTCGCGTACAGGGCTATCACCCACTATGGCCGCACTTTCCAGAGCGTTCCGCTAATCTCAAAGCCACTTAAGGGCTAGTCCCCGTTCGCTCGCCACTACTAAGGGAATCTCGGTTGATTTCTTTTCCTCAGGGTACTTAGATGTTTCAGTTCCCCTGGTTCGCCTCTTGCACCTATGTATTCAGTACAAGATAACCATCTTATGATGGCTGGGTTCCCCCATTC
>NZ_MNAH01000015.1 GCF_001976065.1 Pseudomonas putida
CCTGGCAGGCACGCTACGACTACAACTTCGCGGCCATGGGCGTGCCTGGCCTGACCTTCATGACCCGCTACCTCACCGGCGACAACATTGACCTGGGCAGCAACCGTCCCGAAGGCAAGGAATGGGAACGCGATACCGACATTGGTTACGTCGTACAGAGCGGGCCGCTGAAAAATGTCGGGGTGAAATGGCGTAACGCGACGGTGCGCTCCACCAACTTCGGCAGCGACCTGGATGAAAACCGCCTGATCCTCAGTTATACCCTGGCGCTCTGGTAATCCCCCCGCAAGACGGGGCCGCTCGTATCGCCTGATGGTGCGAGTGGCCTCGCGTTCAACGCGCCTTAGCTATGATTTTTTTGCACAACGCACCGGTGTTTATGAGCGTTTTTAATTGATTTTTGCATGCATATACTGAACTCAAGCGCCCGGTCTCGAACCGGGCCAGTCCCAACAAAAACAAACAAGGGCATCCACCGTGAAGACATCCATGCTTGCCATCGTCTCCCCGCTTTCAGGTACCTGCACGCGTCCCGTACGCATTGCTGCGCGCAGCGAAGCTCCCCTCGCCGCTTGACCATCCCGTACCCGTTACCGCGCCGATCGCCCTCGCGATCGATGGAGACTTTAATGAACAGCAACTGCCAACCCTTCCTCGCCGCTCGCGATTTCCTGCTGGCCCACCGCACCGATTACGCCACTGCCGCGCGTGACTTCCGCTGGCCGCAACTGAACGAGTTCAACTGGGCACTGGATTACTTCGATGCCATGGCCGAGGGCAACCATGCCAACGCCCTGTGGATCGTCGAAGAAGACGGCAGCGAGCAGCGCTACAGCTTCCAGCAACTGGCCGCGCGCTCAAACCAGGTGGCTAACCACCTGCGTGCACTTGGCGTGCGCCGTGGCGAGCGCGTCCTGCTGATGCTCGGTAACGACGTCGCCCTGTGGGAAACCATGCTGGCCGCCTTCAAACTCGGCGCGGTTGTCATCCCTGCCACCGCCCTGCTGACTCCCGATGACCTCGGCGACCGTATCGAGCGCGGCCAGGTTCGTCACCTGGTGGTCGGTGCCGCCCACGTCGACAAGTTCGACGGCCTGGGTGACGGCTGCAGTCGCATTTGCGTCGGCCCGGCCCCCGCCGGCTGGACGCCGCACAGCGCCGCCAGCGAGTATTCCGAACAGTTCGACATCGAAGGGCGCACCCTGGCCACCGACCCGATGCTGCTGTACTTCACCTCCGGCACCACCTCCAAACCGAAGATGGTGCTGCACAGCCACCAGAGCTACCCGGTCGGCCACTTGTCGACCATGTACTGGATCGGCCTGCAGCCGGGTGACCTGCACTTGAACATCTCGTCACCGGGTTGGGCCAAGCACGCCTGGAGCTGTCTCTTCGCCCCGTGGAACGCCGGCGCCTGCATCTTCATCCACAACGTCGCGCGCTTCAGCGCCCCGGCCCTGCTCGGCGCCCTGGAGCGCTACGGCGTCACCAGCCTGTGCGCTCCGCCCACCGTGTGGCGCATGCTGATCCAGGAGGACTTGACCAGTTACAAGGATCGCTTGAACCTGCGCGAGCTGGTGGGTGCCGGTGAGCCGCTCAACCCGGAGATCATCGAGCAGATCCTGCATGCCTGGAACTTGCCGCTGCGTGACGGCTTCGGCCAGTCGGAAACCACCGCCCTGGTTGGCAACACGCCCGGTCAACTGCTCAAACCCGGCTCCATGGGCCGTCCGCTGCCGGGCTACCAGGTGACCATGCTCGACCCTGACGGTGTCCCCGGCAATGAGGGCGAGGTTGCCCTGCCGCTGGACGTGCGTCCCCTCGGGCTGATGCTGTGCTATGAGGACAGCCCGGAAAAAACCGCCGAAGTGATGCGCGACGGTTTCTACCGCACCGGCGATACCGCTCAGATCGACGAGGACGGTTATGTCACCTTTGTCGGCCGCGCCGACGATGTGTTCAAAGCCTCCGACTACCGCATCAGTCCCTTCGAGCTGGAAAGCGCACTGATCGAGCATCCGGCAGTGATGGAAGTGGCCGTGGTGCCTAGCCCTGACCCGCTGCGCCTGGCCGTACCCAAGGCGTTTCTGATCCTGGCCCATGACGAACCCGGGAGCGCCGAGCTCGCCGGCAATATCCTCGCCTTCGCCCGCGAGCACCTGGCGCCGTACAAGCGGGTGCGGCGCATCGAATTCGTCAGCGAACTGCCCAAGACCATCTCCGGGAAAATCCGCCGGGTGGAACTGCGACAAATGGAAGTGCAGCGCCGGCAGAGTGATGCACGCGGCGCTCATGAGTACTTCGAAGAAGACTTCCCACAGCTCAAGGGCTGAACCCGGGCCGGTACGCCGGCCTTCCTGAATTCAATTCCGACCGCTCGGCCAACCTGGCCGAGTGGCTTAACTCGCCCCAAAGAAAGTAGGCAGAACTGAAAATGACCTCTTCCAGCATTCCAAGCGTCAAGCTCCTCATCAACGGCGAATTCGTCGAATCGCGCACCACCGAGTGGCGCGACGTGGTCAACCCGGCCACTCAGGAAGTCCTGGCTCGCGTACCCTTCGCCACCGCCGAGGAAATGAACGCCGCCGTGGCCAGTGCCAAGGAAGCCTTCAAGACCTGGCGCAAGACGCCGATCGGCGCTCGCTCCCGGATCTTCTTCAAATATCAGCAACTGATCCGCGAGAACATCAAGGAACTGGCCGCCCTGCTCACCGCCGAACAGGGCAAGACCCTGCCGGATGCCGAAGGTGATGTATTTCGCGGACTGGAAGTGGTCGAGCACGCCGCCTCCATCGGCAACCTGCAGATGGGTGAATTGGCCAACAACGTCGCCAATGGCGTCGACACCTACACCCTGATGCAGCCGCTGGGCGTGTGCGCCGGCATCACCCCGTTCAACTTCCCGGCGATGATCCCGTTGTGGATGTTCCCGATGGCCATCGCTACCGGCAACACCTTCATCCTCAAGCCATCCGAGCAAGACCCGTTGGTGACCATGCGCCTGGTCGAACTGGCGCTGGAGGCCGGTGTGCCCAAGGGGGTGCTCAACGTCATCCACGGCGGCGTCGATGCGGTGAACCTGATCTGTGACCACCCGGACATCAAGGCCGTGTCCTTCGTCGGTTCGACCAAGGTCGGCACCCACGTCTACAACCGCGCCACCCAGAACGGCAAACGCGCACAGTGCATGATGGGCGCCAAGAACCACGCCATCGTCCTGCCCGATGCCAACAAGCAGCAGACGTTGAACAACCTGCTGGGCGCCTCGTTCGGCGCCGCCGGCCAGCGCTGCATGGCCCTGCCGGTGGTGATCCTGGTGGGTGAAGCGCAGACCTGGCTGCCAGACCTGATCGAGCGGACCAAAACCCTCAAGATCAATGGCGGCACCGAACCAGGCACCGACATCGGCCCGGTGATCTCCTGCGCGGCCCTGGATCGGGTCAACAGCCTGATCGCCAGCGGCATCGAAGAAGGCGCCCGGCTTGAACTGGATGGACGCAACCCAAGCGTGCCGGGTTATCAGGACGGCAATTTCGTTGGCCCGACCATCTTCTCCAACGTCACTGCGCACATGTCTGTGTACCGCGAGGAAATCTTCGGCCCGGTGCTGTGTGTCATGCACGCCGCGAGCCTGAGCGAGGCGATCGAGATCATCAACGCCAACCCGAATGGCAACGGTACCGCCCTGTTCACCCGCTCCGGCGCTGCGGCCCGGCACTTCCAGGAAGAAATCGATGTCGGCCAGGTGGGCATCAACGTGCCCATTCCAGTACCGGTTCCGCTGTTCTCCTTCTCCGGTTCGCGCGCCTCCAAGCTCGGCGATCTGGGCCCTTACGGCAAGCAAGTGGTGACCTTCTACACCCAGACCAAGACGATCACCCAGCGCTGGTTCGACGAGGATGACACCGGCGGTACGGTGAACACCACCATCACCCTGAAATGATCTCTGCCGGCCGGCGCACAACGTCGGCCGGCCAGAAACTGAACGGTGCAATACCAGCCATTTCTGGTCGATGTGCACTAGCGCGTCACCACTCGCAAAAGGTAGTCATCATGCATATCGGTTTTCTCGGCCTGGGCAACATGGGCGGCCCAATGGCCCGCAACCTGCTCAAGGCTGGCCACAGCCTGACCGTCTTCGATCCCTTCCCGCAGGCAATCGCCGCCTTGGTCGAGGCCGGCGCCAGCGCCGCGGACTCGCCTGCCGGCGTGGCCAAAGCCGGGGTTGAAGTGATCATCACCATGCTGCCAACCGCAGACCACGTGAAGCAGGTCTATCGCGGCAAGGACGGCCTGTTGGCCAATATTGGCCAGGGCGTGCTGTTGATCGACAGTTCGACCATCGACCCGCTCAGTGCCCGCGAGGTGGCCAAATTCGCCCTTGCCCAAGGCAACCCAATGCTCGACGCGCCGGTCTCCGGCGGCACCGGCGGCGCGACGGCGGGCACCCTGACGTTCATGGTCGGCGGCCCGGTCAGCGTGTACGACCAGGCCCTGCCGATCCTTTCGGCCATGGGCAGGAACATCGTGCATTGCGGTGCAGCAGGTAACGGCCAGGTGGCCAAGATCGCCAATAACATGCTGCTCGGCATCTCCATGGTCGGCGTCGCCGAAGCCATGGCCCTGGGTGTGGCCCTGGGCATGGACGCCAAGGTGCTGGCCGGGGTCATCGGCACTTCCACGGGTCGCTGCTGGAGCTCGGAGATCAACAATCCGTTCCCGGGCGTGCTGGAAAATGCTCCGGCCTCGCGCGGTTACAGTGGCGGCTTTGGTACCGACCTGATGCTCAAGGACCTGGGCCTTGCCACTGAAGCCGCTAAACAAGCGCGTCAGCCGGTGGTACTCGGTGCTGCCGCGCAGCAGCTGTACCAGACCTTCAGCCTGCAAGGTAACGGCGGTCTGGACTTCTCCGCCATCATCAAACTGTTCCGTGGGGAAGCCCAAGCATGAGCCCGCAGCAAGCCCCGGTGCTGGCCAGTGTGCGCAACCGCATCGGTCACCTGACGCTGAATAGGCCAGGCGCGTTGAACACCCTGGACCTGCCCATGGTGACGCTGCTTTGCCAGCACCTGTGGGTCTGGGAACAGGACCCCGAGATCGTCGCCGTGACCCTGCGTGGCGCCGGGGAAAAAGCGTTCTGTGCCGGTGGCGATATCCGCATGCTGTACGACAGTCACAAGGCCGGCGACAACCTGCACGAGCGGTTTCTCGAGGAGGAGTACGCCCTTGACGAGTACCTGCATGGCTACTCCAAACCGGTGCTGGCGCTGCTCGATGGTTTCGTCCTGGGCGGCGGCATGGGACTGGCGCAGGCTGCCTCGCTGCGAGTGATCACCGAACGCACGCGGATGGGTATGCCGGAAGTCGGCATCGGCTTTTTTCCCGATGTCGGCGGCAGCTATTTCCTGCCGCGCCTCCCGGGTGAGTTGGGTATCTATCTGGGGGTCACAGGCGGCCAGGTACGTGCCGCCGACGCGCTCTATGCCAAGCTGGCCGACTACTATCTGCCCAGCGAGCGGCTGGCCGAACTGGATGCCGCGCTGGATCACTTGAACTGGACTTGCGCGCCCGACGAAGACTTGCAAGACCTGCTCGCGGGCCTGGCCACCGAGCGTATTGCGGGATCGGAACTCAAGGCGTATCACCAGGTGATCGATGAATATTTCGCCCTGCCCGATGTGCCGGCGATTCGCAATGCGCTGCAGCGCGAGCAGCGCCCCGAGTTGCGCGACTGGGCCGAACAGACGGTCGAGCTGCTCGACAGCCGCTCGCCGCTGGCAATGGCTACGACACTGGAACTGTTGCGGCGCGGTCGATACCTGAGCCTGGCCGATTGTTTTGCCCTGGAGCTGCACCTGGACTACCAGTGGTTCGACAAGGGTGACCTGATGGAAGGTGTGCGCGCCCTGATCATCGACAAGGACAAGACCCCACGCTGGAACCCGCCAACCCTGGCGGAACTGATACCTGCGCGGGTGCAGGCCTTTTTCAGCGACTTTCACCCGGCCTCTGGCAAACCTATTCGCACCGCCCGTTCGGCAGGAGACTCGCAATGCACGATATCGAATTGAACGAAGAACAACGCATGATCCGCGACATGGCGCGCGACTTCGCCCGCAGCGAAGTCGGCCCGCACGCCCCGGCCTGGGAAAAGGCCGGCTGGATCGATGACGCCGTGGTGGCGCAAATGGGCGAACTAGGCCTGCTGGGCATGGTCGTGCCGGACACCTGGGGCGGCAGTTACACCGACTATGTGGCCTACGCCCTGGCCGTGGAAGAAATCTCAGCGGGCGACGGCGCCCTCGGCGCATTGATGAGCATCCACAACTCAGTGGGCTGTGGCCCGCTGTTGAAATATGGCAGCCCAACCCAGCAAGACAGCTGGCTGCCGCTTCTGGCCAGCGGCCAGGCCATTGGCTGTTTCTGCCTGACCGAGCCACAGGCCGGCACCGAAGCACACAACTTGCGCACGCGCGCCGAACTGCGCGACGGCCAGTGGGTACTCAATGGCGCCAAACAATTCGTCAGCAACGGCAAGCGCGCCCGGCTGGCTATAGTCTTCGCCGTCACCGATCCGGAGCTGGGTAAAAAGGGCCTGTCGGCTTTCCTGGTGCCGACCGACAATCCCGGATTCGTGGTCGATCGCAGCGAACACAAGATGGGCATCAAGGCATCCGATACCTGCGCGGTGACCCTGAACAACTGCACGATACCCCAGGATCATTTGCTGGGTGAGCGCGGCAAAGGCCTGGCCATTGCCCTGTCCAACCTGGAAGGCGGTCGCATCGGCATCGCCGCCCAGGCCCTGGGCATCGCCCGTGCCGCCTTCGAGGCCGCGCTGGCGTATGCCCGCGAACGCATCCAGTTCGGCAAGCCGATTATCGAACACCAAAGCGTGTCCAACCTGCTGGCTGATATGCACACCCGGCTCAATGCCAGCCGCCTGCTGGTGCTGCATGCCGCGCGTCTTAAAAGCGCCGGGCAAGCGTGCCTGTCAGAAGCCTCGCAAGCCAAGCTGTTTGCCTCGGAAATGGCTGAGCGCGTGTGCTCCAGCGCCATGCAGATCCATGGTGGTTATGGCTACCTGGAGGATTACCCGGTGGAACGCTACTACCGCGATGCGCGCATTACCCAAATCTACGAAGGCACCAGCGAGGTCCAGCGCCTGCTGATAGCCCGCGAGCTGGCCCACTACGCGCTCTGAGCCCCAGGCCGGACGCTCCCTGCGTGCGGCCGCCCCTTTTTCTGCCCGCCTTCCGGAGTTGCCCATGCTCGGCCTGCGTAATATTCCCATCAGCCGCCGCCTGTGGTTGATCCTGCTGACGTCCATCCTGATGCTGCTGACGCTCGCTGGCCTGATGCTCAAACAGAACCATGACGACCTCCATGGGGCCAAGGCGCTGAAAACCCGCCACGTGGTCGAGACGGTCAGCGGCATCCTGCGCCATTTTCACAACCTTGAAGGCCAGGGTCTCGATCGTGAGCAAGCGCAACAACGGGCCAGCGCGGTCATACGTGAGCTGCGCTATGACCGTGGGGATTACTTCTGGATCGAAGACCTCGACACCCGCATGGTCATGCATCCCAATGCCAACCTCGAGGGCAAGCGCATGGCCGGCACCCGCGACCCTGATGGCAAGGCACTGTTCGACGAGATGGTTACCGTGGCGAACCGCGACGGCTCCGGCCTGGTGCACTACCGCTGGCCAAAGCCGGGCTCCGACATGCCGCTGGAGAAGGTTTCCTACGTCGAACTGTTCAAGCCCTGGGGCTGGATCGTGGGCTCGGGTATCTACATCGACGACGTGCAAGTCGAGTTCCGCCGCCAGCTGGTTCAGGCCTTCGTCATTGTGATGACGATCGCCCTGCTGCTTAGCGCGCTGATCCTGCTGATCGCCCGCAGCATAGCCTCGCCACTGGCGCAGGTGGTCAATGCAATGGAGAACATCGCCAGCGGCGAAGCCGACCTGACCCACAACCTGGACAGTCGCTGGCGTGATGAGCTGGCCGCTGTGAGCCGCCACTTCAACGGGTTTACCAGCAAACTGCGCTCTGTGATCGGGCAGTCCGTGCAGACCGCCGACAGCCTGGACAAGGCCTCGCATTCGCTCGGAGAGATTGCTGGCGACAGCCAACGCCACAGCCAGCAGCAGTCACAGCAAATGGAACTGGTGGCCGCCGCCATTCACGAAGTTTCTTACGCTGTGCAGGAAGTGGCGAAGAACGCCGAGCACGCTGCAAATGAGGTACGTCAGGCCGATCAGCAGGCGCGCCAAGGTCAGCACAACATCGACAGCAGCCTGCGCCAGATCGACCAGTTGTCCGACACCATCGGCCAGGCCGTCGAAGTGATCCAGAGCCTGGCCCAGGAAAGCACCCAGATCGGCAGCGTACTGGAAGTGATCCGCGCCATCGCCGAGCAGACCAACCTGCTGGCGCTGAATGCCGCCATTGAGGCGGCGCGAGCTGGAGAACAGGGCCGCGGATTCGCCGTGGTAGCAGACGAAGTGCGCCTGCTGGCCCAGCGCACTCAGCAGTCCATCACGCAGATCCAAGTCATGATTGAGCGCCTGCAGGGCAACTCGCAAGCGGCGGTAAAAGTCATCAATGCCAGCAGCCAAGCCGCTCAACAAACCGTGGAGCAGGCCCGCGAAACCGGTGAAAGCCTGTCCCAGATCATCACTGCGCTGCGCAACCTCACGCAGCTGAACGCCTCAATGGCCAGTGCCACCCTGGAGCAGTCCCACGTCGTCGAGGACATCAACCAGAACGTCATACGTGCAGCTTCGCTGGCCCACGAAAATGCCCTGGCAGCAGACCAGTCCAACGAAGCTAGCCAGAAACTGCGTCAACTGGCGGGCCAGCTCAATGGGCTATTGGGGCAGTTTCGCGTATGAGATGGATAAGCGCGGATGGAAATGATCCCATGACTGCCTCCCAGCCAATGACGTCCCGTTGCACCAGCCCGAAATCTGTCAGGGCGAGCCCCACCGAACAAGTGCACCACTCGCGCTTCCTGGAAACCCGCAGTAAAGCGCTCGAGCTGTTCGCCAAGTGTGGCTTCAGCCGGGTAAGCATGCGCGACCTGGCCTCCCATCTGGGCATCAAGGTCGGCTCCATTTACAACCATATTGATAGCAAGGAAGCACTGCTGTACGAATTGATCGAGGAACTCTACGAACAGTTGCTTCATGGCGCCATCCTGGTAAGCCGTCGCAAATCCGCACCCGCCGAACGACTCCACGGCCTGTTTGAGGCGCACCTCCTGCTGCATGAGCGTATGGGGGAGCATTTCCGCCTGGCGGAATATGATCTCCATTGCCTGAGCCACGAACAGCAAGCCTTGATCCTGACCCTACGTCGGCGCTATGAGGCACACTTGGTGGGAACGATAGAGCAGCTCACGGGTACAGCGGCGAGCGCCATCCAGCGCGCTACCTTGAGCAGCATTGTTTCCCTGCTAAACCAGCTGCCGGCCTGGATTGGAGAGTCCCAGGCTGGTAAGGGAGCACGGCGCAAGTTGCTGCATGAGATAGCCATGGGAGCCCTCCACGGTGCATTGCAGGCGACTCATGCATCCGGTTGAAATCTCGAAAAACCGATCATCTAACGCGCGTGAGACAGCGCCCCTAAATGCCAACATGTACATTCGGCTGTAGCTCGTTGAGGCAGTCCCTTCCACCGGCTGCACGTTAACATGTTGGCGGGTTAAATCAGCGCCTGACCCCAGCGGAAGCCTCCCTCATTAGTCGAAACCTGTGAGGGCAAGCTTGCTTGCGCAAGCGGTGGGTGACTCGACAGGGATGTTGAAGCTTCTGGCTTCTTCGCGGGCAGGCTCGCACAGCAGCACAAAGCGACTACGCCACCTGCATCAACTTCGCATACACCTGCAAATGGTGGTCGTCATCGCCAAACTGACGGGCAACCATCAACAGGTGCTTGGCATGGTGCGACTGCATGTATTCCCAAGTCAGGCCGATGCCGCCGTGCAACTGGATGCCCTGGTCGGCGACAAAGCGGCTGGCGCGGCTGACGATGAACTTGGCTGCGGACAGGACCCGGCTGCGCTCGTCACTGTCGGCCTGATCGGCGACGCAGGCGGCGTACAGGGTCATTGAAGTGGCCTGGTCCAGCTCGATTCGCATATCGACCATGCGGTGCTGCAATGCCTGGAACTTGCCGATCGGCTGGCCGAACTGCTGGCGGGTCTTCAAGTAATCGAGCGTCAACGCACAGGCTACCTCCATGCTGCCAACGGCCTCCGCGCATTGGGCTGCGATGCTGCGGCCCTGCTGGTAACGCAAAGCCGGCAAGGCCTGGCCCGGTTCGCCAAGGAGCGCGTCGCTGTCGACGAACACATCTTCGAGAAACAGATCGCAAGCCTTGCGCCCATCCACGGTGTCGAAGACGCGCCGATGCACGCCGCGAGCTTGCGGGTCGAGCAGGAACAGGCTGATGCCGTTCTCATCGCGCACGTTATCGCTGGTGCGTGCCGAAACCACGATCAACCCGGCGCTTTGCCCACCGACAATCACGGACTTGCGGCCGTTGAGTTTCCAGCCACCGGTTACCGGCTCGGCGAAGGTCTGCACGTCACGCAATTGGTAATGACTCTGCGGCTCATCGACCGCCACCGCCAGTTGCAGGCTGGCGCTGGCGACTTGCGGCAACAGTCTGTCTTTCTGCGCTTCGCTGCCCAACTGGGCGATCAGGCCACCGGCAAAAATCACCGAATGCAAGTAAGGCTCAAGGCAAAGCCCGCGACCCAGCTCGGTCATGATCAGCATGTTCTCTATGCCAGTACCCGCATAGCCGCCATACGCCTCGTCAAAAGGCACGGCGCACAACCCCAGTTCGCCCAACTGCTGCATGAACGACGCGCTGAAGCCGTGGGTGCTTTGGCGATACTGTTCACGATGCTCGAAACCGTAAACATCGCGCACCAGGCGCGCGGCGGTTTCCTGCAGCATCAGTTGCTCTTCTGTCAGTTTGAAATCCATGATCGGGTGCGCCTTAGAGTTCGAGGATCATTTTCGCGATGATGTTTTTCTGGATTTCGTTGGCCCCGCCATAGATCGAGGCCTTGCGCGCATCCAGATACTGATAGGTGGCCGCGCTGCTGTAGTCCGTGTACAGCAACGGCTCACTGCCGTAATCCAGTTCATCCTGAATGAACGGCATGGCATACGGGCCCACGGCTTTGCTAATCAACCAGGTGATCGCCTGCCGGATCTCGGTACCCTTGATCTTCAGGAACGAGCTCTCCGCGCCAGGGACTCCACCATCGCGAACCGCTGCCAAAGTACGCAGGCTGCTCATTTCAGCGGCCATCAACTGCATCTCGACTTCGGCGATTTGTGCCCGAAACAGCGGGTCGTCTATCAATGACCGGCCATCGCGCCGTTCTTCACTGGCGATGTGTTTCAGACGGTTGAGCAGCGCTTTGTTGTGCGCAATTCCGCCAATGCTTGTGCGTTCATGAGTCAGCAAATACTTGGCACAGGTCCAGCCCTGATTTTCCTCGCCGACCAGATTGGCCACCGGTACCCGAACGTTGTCGAAGAACACTTCGTTGACTTCATGCTCGCCGTCGAGGGTGATGATTGGTCGTACAGTGATGCCCGGTGTCTTCATGTCGAGCAGCAGGAAGGAAATGCCCCGCTGCTGGCGAGCCTCCGGGTCGGTGCGTACCAGGCAGAACATCCAGTCGGCATAGTGCGCCAGGGTGGTCCAGGTTTTCTGGCCGTTGACCACGTAGTGATCGTCCTCGCGTACGGCACGGGTTTTCAATGACGACAGATCGGAGCCCGCACCCGGTTCGGAGTAACCCTGGCACCACCAGTCATCGCAGCTGAGTATGCGCGGCAGAAACCGAGCCTTCTGCTGCGCCGTACCGAACTTGATGATGACCGGGGCCACCATCTTCAGGCCGAACGACACAACCTTGGGAGCGCCGGCCGCGAAGCACTCTTCGTCGAAGATATGCTTCTGCACGTCCGACCAGCCCGTGCCACCGAACTCGACGGGCCAGCCTGGAGCCAGCCAGCCCCGGCGGTTCAGCGTCCGCATCCACTGCACTTGATGCTCTTTGCTCAAGCGCTTGCCTTGGGATATCCGCTCGGCGAACTCGGTCGGCAGGTGGTCGCGCAGGAACGCCCGGACGTCCTCGCGAAAGACGCGTTCGTCCGCTGTGAAATCAATGTCCATCCATCCACTCCAAAAAAACCTTTGCTCAGGCACTTATCCGAATGCTGCAAAAACCTGTGGAGTCGGGCTTGCCCGCGTCCACAGGGATCAGAGGCTATTCAAGGATTTCACTCGTCGAAAATGATCACCGAGCGAGCCAACTCACCACGGCGCAACTCATCGAACGCATCGTTGATCTGCTCCAGCTTGATGCGCTGGGAAATCATTTCGTCGAGCTTGAGCTTGCCGGCCATGTAGAAATCCACCAGGCGCGGCATGTCCACCGGGAAGCGGTTCGACCCCATCAACGAGCCCTGGATGCGGCGTTCGTGCAGCAGTTGCAGCGGGTCCAGTTCGATTTTCAGACCGGGCTTGAGCATGCCGATCACGGTGGCGGTACCGCCGCGCGCCAGCATGGCGAATGCTTGTTCGGCGGTTTGCTTGAGGCCGATGCATTCGAAAGCGTGGTGCACGCCGCCCCGGGTCAGCTCCATCACTTGCTTGGCCGCATCGCCGTTCTTGCCATTGATCAGGTCGGTGGCGCCGAACTGCTTGGCCAACTCCAGTTTGGAGTCGAGCATGTCGATGGCGATGATCCGCCCGGCCCCGGCCAGTGCCGCGCCGTTGATGGCTGCCAGACCGATACCGCCACAACCGATCACGGCCACAGTTTCACCCGGACGCACCTTGGCAGTGTTGAATACAGCACCAGTGCCGGTGGTGACGGCACAACCGAGCAGCGCGGCCCGGTCCAGTGGCATGTCACGACGAATCGCGACACAGGCGTTTTCATGCACCAGCATCTGCTCGGCGAATCCTGACAGGTTGACGAACTGAGGGATTGGCTTTTGCACGTAGGTCAAGCGTGATTCTTCGTCCTTGCCACGCTTGGTTTCCGGCGACACGCAGCGCGCCAAGTGGCCGGTCACACAGTGATCGCAGTGGCCGCAAAACACAGTCAGGCAAGTGACTACGTGATCGCCCGGCTTGACCGAACGCACTTCGGAACCGACCTGTTCAACCACGCCGGCGGCCTCATGACCCAATACCAACGGCCCCGGATACGGGAACGAGCCATCAATCACATGCAAATCCGAATGGCAGACACCGACCGCTTTGGTACGGATCAGCACTTCACGCGGCCCCGGTTTGCTGATGCCCACTTCTTCAATGACCAGCGGGGCTCCAACCTGGTGGAATACAGCAGCTTTCATGGCAGTTCTCTCAAGAATGAAATGGGGTTCAGGCCGGGTTCGGTGCGGTACGCAGCACGGCTTTGGCATGGCTGAAGGTGCGGAAACCGTCGATGCCGTGATAAGCACCCATGCCGCTCTGACCGACGCCGCCGAACGGCAGGCCTTCGGTACTGGCATGGCTCAACACGCCATTGAGGGTCACGCCACCGGAACAGGTGCGGCTCAGCACATGCGCTTCCTCGGCGGCATCGTTGCCGAAGTAATACAGGGCCAACGGACGCGGGCGCGCATTGATCCGGGCGATCACTTCGGTGATGGAGTCGTAGGGTTTGATCGGCAGCAGCGGGCCGAAGATTTCGTCCTGCATCACTTGCAGGTCGTCTCCCGGGTCGCGCAACAGCGTCGGCACAATCTTGTTGCGCGTCCCCTCGTTAAAGTCTTCCGCGGCCGCGTTCAGTTCGATCAGCTCGACACCGGCGTCGCGCGCTTCACTGAGGTAGCCCAGCAAACGCTCGTAATGGCGGCTGTTGATGATCGAGGTGTATTCGGGGTTGTCCTTGAGCGTCGGCAAGAACCCGGCAACCACTGCTTTGGCAATGGCAATGAAGGTATCGACCGATTCCCTTGGCACAAACACGTAATCCGGCGCGACGCACAGCTGCCCGGCGTTGAGCAGCTTGCCGATGACGGTCTTGGCCACCGCGTCCTTGAAATCCGCAGTACGGGAAATGATGGTAGGCGACTTGCCGCCCAGTTCCAGGGTCACCGGGACCAGGTTTTGCGCCGCCGCGCGCAGAACGTGTTTGCCGATGCTGGTAGCCCCAGTGAACAACAGATGGTCAAACGGCTGACCGCAGAACGCCTGGCCAACATCCGCACCGCCCAGCACCACCGCCACTTCGTCTTCGGCGTAGACCGAACGGATCAGCCGCGCAATCAGGGCCGAAGTATGCGGGGTGAATTCCGAGGGCTTGATCATCACCCGGTTGCCGGCGGCCAAGGCGCCGGCGAGTCCGCTGAAGACCATGTAGCCCGGGACGTTCCACGCGGTGACAATGCCCACTACACCCAGGGGCTGATACTGAACCCAGGCTTCACCGGCTCTGGCCTTACGCTTTTCAGGACGCATCCACTCGGCCACTTCGGCCTGGGTCTGCTTGAGGGTGGCCAGCGGCGACAACACTTCGCTGCCCCTGGAGAATCCAGGGCTGCGATGACCGAAGTCAGCTGTCAGGGCGTCGATGATTTCCTGCTCGTGGCGGACCAGTAGACCGATCGCCCGCCCGAGCAGTTCGCAGCGCTGCTCGGCGCTCCAGGGTTCGCTGCCCAGGAAGGCCGCCCGCTGTATTTCCAGAACCGAACGGATGTCCGTGCTCGTCCAACTCTCGATGGCGCTCATCACTACCTCTCTTGTTGTTGTCTGGACGCCACCGCGATTGCGCAGCAGTGCGTCGGGTTGGCTGCATGGTTGTCCATCGGTCGCGCCGCGCCGCCACCCGGATCAGGTGGGTGGCGATTCAAGACGACCGGTTCAGGCCAGAATGCCCATCGCCTTGGCGCTGTTGATGGCCTGGGTACGACGGCAGGCGCCGAGCTTGACGTTGATGTTCTTAGCGTGGCTCTTGACGGTGTTCACCGAAATTAACAGACGATGGCTGACTTCGCGCACCGACATGCCTTCGGCCAGCAGCTTGAGCACCGAGACTTCGCGCGGTGTCAGGCCGTCCTGGTAATCCGCCACGCCGGCAGGACGCGCCGAGGGAGTTTCATCGCTGTAGCCATCGATTTCACGGGTCTGGTTCCGGGCTTTTTGCAGGCCAATTGGCTCCTGATAACACACACGGTCGATCTTGCCCCAGTGCATGCGCCGCTCGGCTTCGTGCAACAGTAAATGCGCCTTTTCGCTGTCATCACTGCGCGAGGCGATCTCGGACAACAGCAGGTAGGCATTGAGCACAAATGGCGCGCAGCAATCGCGGACCTGCAATAGACCCGCTTGCAGGACCTGTTCTGCTTCAACCATCCGTCCTTGCTGCACCAGCAACTCGCCCTGCAGGAGCATCAGCCGTCCGAGCAGTGGATAGGGTTGGGTCCGGCTGCCCGTCAGTTGCGCAAGTTCGGTGCGCAACAGCGATTGCGCCAACCCTGGCTGCCCTTGAAGCATCATCAAGCGCACCCGATCGCTGTTCACCAGCACTTCGGCCTCACGACTGCCCCGCCGCCGGGCAAGCTCCAGCGAGTGCTCCAACAACACCTGAGCCTCGCTCAGTTCGCCGGATTTCATGGCGATGCGCGCCAACGTGCACTGGCACAACAGCACCGATAGCCAGTCCTGGGCCGTCAAATGGCGAAGTGCCGAATGGCAGTGCAGACGCGCCGGCTCGTGCTGCCCACGCAGCGCGTGCAGGGTTCCATACAGCGCCTGCCAGTTCGCCAACAGACGTTGATTGCGCTGCTGATCGGGCAGCGGGAAAAAATGCCCAAGCCGTTCCAGGCATTCCTCGGCTTCGTCCAGCCGGCCGCTGAACAGCAGCGCCTTGGCGCACAGGTAAATCAGGCGCGAGCTGCTGTGCAGCAACTGCGGTTCGATGCGTTCGCGCCAGTCCATGAAGCGGTCCAGGTGCCGTTCGCTCAAGATCCAGCTCAGCCATAACCGCTCCATGTAACTGGCCGCCACTTCCGGCTGATCGGCACTGAGCGCCTGCTCGACTGCATCATCGACCTGACCCAGGACGCTGAGCAGTTGGCAGGCACGCAAGCGCAGCCGATTGAGCGGCAGGCCGCTCAATCGGTCTTGCAGCGCCTGCGCCACAGCGGGCAACAAGCGAAACCAGCCGGGCTGCTGGTCGATCTGGACGAGAAAAGCCTGTTCGTCGAGCAAGCTCTTGAACACCCGGGCGCCCTGCTGTCCTTCCCAGAGTTGCTCGCAAAGGTCGGCGCTGGCCTTGGACAAGTGGGCCAGCCCGTAGAGAATCTCGCGCTGTTCGTCGTTAAGGCGCGCACACAGTTCACGCTCAAGGTACGGACCGAGCAAGGCCGAGGGCAGCAGACGAACTCCCGCACACCACCCAGCCGTTTGATGCCACAGTTCTTCCTTGGCGGCGGTATCAGCGGTCGGCATGAGCAAACTGACCAGCGATTCGAATTCATCAGGTTGCAGGGCCAGTTGCCGGGAGTCCAGCTCCAGCAATTCGCCGCTGAGCATCAGTTGCGGGAGGTTCCATTCAGGGCGTTGGCGGCAGGTGACCAGGATTTGCAAGTTTGGGTTTTGCAGGGACAGGAGCTGGTCGAACCAGTGGTTCAGATCCGTTGGCATTTGCGACGGCAGATCATCGAAGACCAATCGAAGTGGCACGACCGCTGAGGCATTATTGCCTGAAAGGGACTCTTCGCTGGCCAGCCAGCTGCTACAGGAGTCAGCGAGCCCTTGCAGGAGCTGGCTGGCCAGCGAAGGCGATGGATCAGCCGCCACCCACCCCAGGGCATCAGCCAGCATCAAGCCCAAGGACTCCAACGTCTGCGCTCGCCCGCCAAGACTTACCCAGACCACCCGCCCCGGCTCAGCCTCTACCCGCAAGTACTCGCGCAACAACGCTGTTTTTCCATAACCGGCAGGCGCGCAAAGCAGCTGCAACCGGCGCTGCTCGCGCTTGAGTTCGTCGCACAAATGCGGCCGTGGCACAAACATGGCGGACCTCGCTGATGGTGTGAGGTTGCCATCATTGGACGAGAAAACTGTTTGCGCGCCACCCACATCAGGTGGGGGCTGTCGGAATGCACAACGCCCTGCGAACAGGGCGTTGGTTCCAGCGAGGTTGAACACTCAGCGGATGCCGGCGTTACGCAGCGCAGACGGGGTGAAGTCGGTCATCTTCGCGGTCATGCCATAGGCCGTTGCATGTTTGGCCTCATTGGTCATCGCCAACACATTGTAGCGACCCGCAATCAGGTCATAGATCCCGAGCATGGCGAAGTTAGAGGCACCACGCTCGTAGTCGTTGATTGCATAACCTTCGGCGACACGCCACAACTGTCCACGGCCGTCGTAGTGATCGACTTCGGCAAGCTGCCAGGTATCTTCGTCGAAATACAAGTCACGCTTGGCATACACATGGCGCTGGCCAGGTTTCAGGGTCGCCTCGACGTGCCACACGCGGTGCAGCTCATAACGGGTCAGGTCCTGGTTGATGTGCCCCGGCTTGATGATGTCGTCGTACTTAAGCTTCGGCGACTGCAGGCGGTAGTTGTTGTACGGGATGTACAGTTCCTTTTTTCCCACCAGTTTCCAGTCATAGCGATCCGGCGCACCGTTCATCATGTCGGTGTTGTCAGCGGTACGCATGCCATCGGAACCATTGCCTGGTCCGTCGTAGGCCACTTGCGGGGCGCGACGCACGCGGCGCTGACCGGCGTTGTAGACCCACGCCAGACGCGGCTCCTTGACCTGATCGATGGTCTCGTGGATCAGGATCACACTGCCGGCCATGCGCGACGGAGCGGTGATTTCCTGTTTGTAGTAGTACAGAACGTTTTCGCCCTGACCGCCTTCCACGCCTTCCATCAACTGCGGGAACGCCAGCTGGTCGTTGTACTCGACGATGGAGTACGAACCATTGGTTTGCGGTGCGGCCTGGGCCGCCTGGCGCTCCATGTTGCCGCCGCGATAACGGTTGGTGTGATTCCAGTAAACCTCGACACCGTTCTTCGGAATGGGGAACGGAAAGTAACGGGTTTGTGCGAAGTTCAGCAGGCCGTTGCCGTCCGGCGTCAGTTCGGTGCTCACCGCGCTTTTCTTGGCAATGTCATAGATGTTCTGCGGCGAAGCCGCTGTGCGCTGGGTCTTGTACACCGGGATCTTGTAGCTATCCGGATAGCGCTTGAACATCGCCAGTTGGCCCGGTGTCAGCTTGTCCTTGTACTGGTCGGCATTGGCCGCGGTGATCACCAGTTGCGGCTTTTCACCGGCGAACGGATCGCCGAGAAAGCCGTTGTCGAGTGCCGCCGCGCCGGGTTTCAAACCACCGGTCCAGGCAGGAATACTGCCGCTGGCATTGCCCTCTTTCTGGGCGCCCAATGGCGTCAGGCTAGTGCCCAATTGGGCGGCTTCCTGTGGGGTAACCGCAGCCATTACACCCGTGGCCAGCAGCGACAGACTCAGGGCGCCAGCGCGCAGGATCAGACGTGCGTTCATGTTCAGACAGTTCATGTTCAATTACCTCTGGGGCAGCGTTGCGTCAGAAATTCACGCCGAAGCTGAGCGCAACGTAGTCGCGGTCGACGTTGGTATTGAAATCGCCACCGAAGTAGTTGGTGTAACTCAGGCTGGCGGTGTAGGTGTTCTGGTAATCGGCATCGACGCCCAGACTGACGGCTTTGGAGCCTTCATCGAAGTTCGGGCCGTAACCCTCGACGTCGTGGGACCAGGCGATGTTGGGCGACAGGTTGATGCCGGCGAACACGTTCTGGTAATCCAGCTTGCCGCGCAGGCGATAGCCCCAACTGTTGCTGGTGTAGAAGCCATCGTCATTGCATTCCTGCGCCGGGTTGCTCGCCGATGGCGTACCGGAGGCGGTGCCGCGACAAGTGGCCGCGCCCGCAGCGCCCGGCAGTTCGCCGGAACCGAAAGCCGGGCTGCGACCGAAGCGCAGGTCCGAACCATCCGCCTTGCCCAGGTCATTGATGTGGTTGTAACCCACCTCGCCCACCAGGGTCAGACGACTGGCCCCCAGCACCTGATCGAAGAACTGGGTCGCGGTCACTTGCGCCTGGGTCACCGGCATGCGCTTGTAGCCATTGACTTCGGCGCCCAGGTTGCGACCGGCGAAACCGGTGGTAATCAACGGCGAGGTCGCACCGAAGGTGGCGGCGGACAACAGGTCAGCGGTGTTCAGTTGCAGCGGCATGTTTGGCCGGTAGCTGACTTCCCCCCCTAGCGACACACCCGAGACGTTGGTCTGGAAGCTCAGGCCGTACAGGCGAATGTCTTCCGGATAATCGATGAAGTAGCCGGTGCTGCGTGCAGAGGTCACGCCACCGGCAGCGCTGCTCATCTGATGGATGCTCAGGTACGGGTTGCGGCTGTGGTAGTTCATCGCGTAGGCGCCGAACTCGGTGTCGTTCGCCTCCGGAACGTACCAGCGCAGGGCCAGGCCATATTGACCGCTATCGCGGGCATCGTTGTCTTTGAGGCGAGGAATGAACGCGTCATCCGAACCGGCTGCAATGGCGGCCAGACCGCCGGTATTGCTGGCCTTGCCCGGGGGCAGGTCAAGACCGGCGATTACCAGCCGGTCGTTACAGCCTTGCGGCACGCCATCATTGCCGAAAAACGTACCGCAGTTGTCGACGATCGATTTGTCCCACTCCAGCTGATAGAACGCTTCGGCGGTGATGTTGTCCGCCAGGCCCTGCGACACATAAAGCAGGTTGACCGGAATCAAACCTTCTTTCACCTCGGCACCCGGGCGACGCAAAGCAGCGACGTCGATTGGGTTGATGCTGTTAATCGAGTTGCCAATGAACGTACTCTCGCCCCAGCTCACCACTTGCTTGCCCAGGCGAACGTTGCCGACCTGATCGCCGATGCTGTAGTTGTGGTAGACGAAGCTGTCGAGGAACATCGCCCCGGACGATTTCGCCGCGCGGTCACGTCCCGAGTCATCGATGTCGTAGAACGGACGGCTCTCGTCCATCAGTTCGAAGTCATACCAGTATTTGCCCCGCACAAAGGCGCCGCTGTCGCCGTACTTCAGCTCCAGGTCATGCACACCCTTGAAGATCTTCGAGAAAGTTTCACCTTTCTTGAAGTTCAGGCGGTTGTCGTCGGTGGTCCGCGAGGCGGACTCGCCACCGCTGACGCCCTGAGAGTTGAAGTTGGAAATGAACTGTTTGTCCGGATCAGCCACAGACCAACTGGCGCCGATCGACAACGACGAGTCGAACGTCCCTTGAATCTCCCCGATATTGAAATTCACAGCGTGAGCCTGATTGCTCGCGCAAGTGGCAAACATTACAGCTACGGCCAGCAGACTTGGCTGGAAGACTCCGCGCATTGTTGTTTTTGTCATGCGGTTTCCCCGATTGAAGATGACGTGGTGAGTGCCCATGCTAGCGAGGCTCCCCTGTTGTCCTCACACCCGAATGGGTGATTTGGATGAAGCGTTTTTCAAGGTTTTTTCTGACGCGTAACGCCCGGTTCAAGATGCGCTCGGCGGGCGTTACGCTCGGTGACACTCAAGAGCAATGTGTTGGGTTGGCGAGCTCGCTTGATCGTTAACGACCATCGCGAGCAGGCTCGCTCCTACACTTTTCCGTACAGCGTGACCACGCAGGCACCACCCAGGCCAAGGTTGTGCGCCATCGCCAGGCGCACGCCCTCGACCTGGCGCTGCTCGGCGTTGCCGCGCAATTGCTGCGTCAGCTCATAGCACTGCGCCAGACCGGTAGCGCCCAACGGGTGCCCCTTGGACAGCAGGCCACCAGACGGGTTGATGACGATTTGCCCGCCATAGGTGTTGTCGCCGTCCATGACGAATTTTTCCGCGCCGCCCTCGGGGCAAAAGCCCAGGGATTCGTAGCAGATCACTTCGTTTTGGGCGAAGCAGTCGTGCAACTCGCAGACGTCGATGTCTTTCGGACCGACGCCCGCTTTCTCGTAGACCTGGCCGACGGCGGCGTGCGTCATGTGCGTACCGACCCAGTCAAGCATCGACGGCTTTTCGAAATTGAAGGATTCAGGGGTATCGGTGGTCATCGACTGGGCAACGATTTCGACGTCACGGCGCAGGCCATGCTTCTTGGCAAAACGCTCGGAAACCAGGATCGCCGCCGCGCCACCGCAAGTAGGCGGGCAGGCCATCAGGCGGGTCATGACGCCTGGCAGAATCACCGGGTCGTTCATCACGTCTTCGACGCTGAGCACCTTGCGAAACAATGCGAGCGGGTTGTTGGCTGCATGACGGCTGGCCTTGGCGCGCACAGCGGCGAAGGTTTCCATTTTCATGCCGTATTTCTGGATGTACTCGCGCCCCGCACCACCAAACGTACGGATAGCCTGAGCCATGCCATCCATATCGGCGGTCAGACCACGCAGGATCGGCAGGAAGCGTTCGCGGGTCGGCGGGCGGTCGTCCCAATGGGATTTCAGCGCACCTGCCTGCATCTGTTCGAAGCCGACCGCCAGTACGCAATCGACAGAACCGGACTCAATGGCCTTGCGTGCCAGGTACAAGGCGGTAGAACCGGTCGAACAGTTGTTATTGACGTTGACCACCGGAATCCCGGTCATGCCGACTTCGTAGAGAACAGTCTGGCCGCAGGTGGAATCGCCGTAGACATAACCGGCGTACGCCTCTTGCACCAGCTTGTAATCAATGCCCGCATCGTCCAGGGCGCGACGCACCGCTTCGGCGCCCATCTGTACGTAGGTCGGGCTCTCGCTGGGCTTGCGGAACGGGATCATGCCGACGCCGGCTACCAGTACTTTTTCGCTCATATTGTCACCTGAAAAAATGAGGGGGAAAGGATCACAACTGGCGCGCGATGAGTTCGCGCAGCACTTCGCTGGTGCCACCGAAGACGCGGGTCACGCGCATGTCGACGAAGGCGCGGGCGATTGGGTACTCCATCATGTATCCGTAGCCGCCGTGCAGCTGGACCATGTCGTCGATGCACTTCCACAGGGTTTCGGTGGCGAAGAGCTTGGCGATGGCCGACTCCTGCACCGTGAGGCGCCGACGCATGTGTTCGCCGATGTAGTGGTCGATAGTCAGGCGCACGGCCGTGGCCTGGGCCTTGATATCGGCCAGCTTGAATTTGGTGTTCTGGAAGTCCCAGACAGTCTGGTTGAAGGCCTTGCGGTCTTTCACGTACTCGACGGTCTGCTCCAGCAGGCGTTCGAGTTTGGCGGCGCAATACAGCGCGATCACCAGGCGCTCCTGCGGCAGCTCTTCCATCAGGTGCATGAAGCCTTTGTTTTCTTCACCGAGCAGGTTGCCCACCGGCACGCGCACGTCGTCGAAGAACAGCTCGGCGGTGTCGGCGGCGTGCTGGCCGACCTTTTCCAGCTTGCGCCCGCGACGGAAACCTTCACGGTTGCATTCGACCATGATCAGGCTGCACCCCTTGGCGCCGGCGCTCGGGTCGGTCTTGCACACGACCACGACCATGTCGCAGGTCAGGCCGTTGCTGATGAAGGTCTTGCTGCCGTTGATTACCCATTCGTCACCGTCACGCACTGCGGTAGTGCGGATCGCCTTGAGGTCGGAACCAGTGCCAGGCTCGGTCATCGCCACGGCCAAAACGGTTTCGCCGGTGCAGATTTTCGGCAGCCATTTGTGTTTTTGCTCTTCGGTGCCCAGACGCACGATGTACGGCGCGACGATGTCCGAATGCACCCCCAGGCTCCAGCCCGAAACACCGGCGCGGTACAGCTCTTCAATCAACACCGCCGAGTGACCGAAGTCACCACCGCCACCGCCGTATTCAGTCGGCACGGTGAGGCACAGCAGATTGTGACGACCGGCCTTGAGCCAGGTTTCCCGGTCAACCTGGCCAGCGGCGTCCCACTGCGCCTGCTTGGGCAGGCATTCACGCTCGAAGAAACGCCGCGCGGATTCACGCAGCATTTCGTGGTCTTCACGGTAGACAGTACGGTTGATGTGCATCGGGATCTCCAGTGGGTGGCCAGGCAAGGCTTGCGCCTGGTTCGTGAGTCCACTGTATTGACGCGGGCGGGTAGTGAAGCCACCCGGATCGGGTAGCGAATGGCTGGAGGAAAACGATCTGAAGCACTGGCGCAAAAACTGTGGGAGCGAGCCTGCTCGCGATAAGGTCGTCACATTCAGCATTGATGTTGACTGGCATACCGTCTTCGCGAACAGGCTCGCTCCCACAGGAGTTGTGGAGGGGTTATTTGCGCAGTTCGCGCTTGAGGACTTTGCCGGCTGCCGAAAGCGGCAGCTCGTCGCGGAACTCCACGCTTTTCGGGCATTTGTAGCCGGCGATGAACTCCCGGCAATACAAGCGCAATTGCTCGGCATCGACCTGGGCGCCGGGCTTGCGCACCACCACCGCGTGCACCGCCTCGCCCCATTGCTCATGGGGCACGCCGATCACCGCCGCCAGCGCCACCGCCGGATGTCGCGCGAGGACATTTTCGACTTCCGCCGAATAAATATTTTCACCGCCGCTGACGATCATGTCCTTGAGGCGGTCGACGATGAACAGGTAACCCTGCTCGTCCATGTACGCGGCGTCGCCGGTGTACAGCCAGCCATCGCGCAATGCCCTGGCGGTTTCTTCGGGTTTGTTCCAATAGCCCTGCATGATGTTCGGCCCGCGCACGATAATCTCGCCCACCGTGCCTCGCGGAACTTCCTGGCCTTGCGGGTCGACGATCCTCACGTTGACGCCCAACCCGCCCCGCCCGACTGAACGGGACAAACCGCTCTGGCGCGCTTGCGGCGTGTGATTGCACGGCAGATTGCTCGACACCACCGGGCAGGCTTCGGTCAGCCCGTAGGAATGAGAAAGCTCCAGTTCCGGAAGCCGGGCCAACACCTGTTCCACCATTTCGCCGGCGCTGGGTGACGCACCGTAGGTCAGGCGTTTCAGGCTACCGAGGTCATGGCGATCGAAGTCTGGATGGGCCAGCAACGCGAGGATCATGGTTGGCACCAGCAACGTCTCGGTTATCCGCTCCCGCTCGATCACCTGCAGCACCTCATCCGCGTCGAAACTCGACAGCAGTACATGGCTTTCACCGGCCATGAACTGGATCAACGCGCGGGCCATGCCGGCAACGTGGAACAGCGGTGCGACGTGCAACAACCGGCCATCGCGTATCGGCGGCATGTCGACCATGCGTGGCATGCACGCCGACCACAGGTTCAGATGGGACTGCATGACCCCCTTGGGAAACCCGGTGGTGCCGCCGGTGTACATGATGCAGGCAAGGTCTTCCCCGCCACGCCCGGCATCCTCGACCGGCGTTGCCTGGGCCAGCAACTGCTCGAAACCGAGCATGCCCGGCGGCACTTCACCGTCCCCGGCGTAGATAAACCGTGGCGCCTGACGGGCGCTCTTGCGGATACCTTCGGCCATCGCCGCGAAGTGCTCGTCGACAATCAGGAAGCCGGTGGCGCAATCGTCCAGCGAATAGACAATCTCCGCCACGCTCCAGCGAATGTTGACCGGGTTGAGCACCCCGCCGCCCCACCACACGCCCATGATGTATTCAAGATAACGGTCGGAGTTGAGCGCCAGCATGCCGACCCGGTCACCCGCCGCCATGCCGAGGTTCTGCAAGGCGCCCGCCAGGCGAGCGACACGTTCACCAAACTGGCGATAGGTCTGGCGGCGATCGCCGAAGATCGTCGCCAGGTGCTCCGGGTTTTGCTGCAGGGTGCGTTGCAGACACTGGGTCATGTACATGGTGTCTTGCCTTTCCAGGTGGTGAAGACACCGTTGGCCCGCAACACCAGGCGCTCGCCGACCTTCAGCAGGCAGCTGGCGTTGATGAAGGTGCCACCGGTCTTGAGCACTTCCACATGCGCCTCCAGCCATTCGCCTTCGCGCACCGGTCCGATGTAATCGACGTTCAGGTTGACCGTCAGCGCAACCGATGGCGGCCGCAAATGGCGCCGTAACACGACGCCGAAGGCGCTGTCCGCAACCGTGGCGAGGAAACCGCCATGGGCGATGCGCACATAGTTGAGGTGGTGCGGTTGCAGACGCACGGCCATGATCGGCCGTTCATCATGGAGGAAGAAGTCACCGCAATTGCGCAGGAAGCCCGAGAGGCCCTCCAGCGCTGTGAACCCCTCGGGAATCGTTGCCCCTCCATTGTCCAGCGCCATCAGCTCACACCCCGATCCCTGCCGGCCCAGAACGGTTCGCGCAGGTCGCGCTTGAGCACCTTGCCGGCACCGGACAGCGGCAGCGCGGCGCGGAACTCGACCGACTTCGGTGTCTTGTAGCCGGCGATCTGCCGACGGCAATGCTCGATGATCTCGGCGCCAGCCGCTTGGCGATCCGGTTTGAGCACGATCACCGCGTGCACCGCCTCGCCCCACTGCGCACAGGGAATGCCGATGACCGCGCAGGAGGCGACCGCCGGGTGACTGGAGATAGCGCTTTCGACTTCCCCCGAATAGACGTTCTCGCCACCGCTGACGATCATGTCCTTGAAGCGGTCGACAATATAGATATAACCCTCGTCGTCCATGTATGCGCCGTCGCCGGTGTGCATCCAGCCGCCCCGCAGAGCCTCTGCGGTTTCTTCGGGTTTGTTCCAGTAGCCCAGCATGATATTCGGGCCACGCACAAGCACTTCGCCAACCGTGCCACGCGGGACTTCATTGTCCTGTTCATCGACGATGCGCACGGTCACACCGAGTCCAGGACGCCCGGCCGAACGCAATCGACCATTGGCGATGCCCTCGGGACCGTGGTTTTCCGGGCCGTTGGCGGAAATTGGCGGCGCGGCTTCGGTCATGCCGTAGCCTTGGGTGAACTCCACATTGGGCAAGGCTTTCAGGGCAAGTTCCAGCAAAGGCACGGCAATCGGCGAGGCGCCGTAGGTCAGGCTGCGCAGGCTGCTGAGGTCATGACTGGCAAACTCCGGATGCATGATCAACGCCTGGACCATGGTCGGCACGATCAGGATGTCGGTGATGCGCTCGCGTTCGATGGCCTGCATCACGTCAAGCGGGTCGAAGGCCGGGACGAAGATGCTCGGCAAGCCCAGCAACGAAATCAGAATCACCCGCGACAGCGCCGCCAGGTGAAACATCGGCGCGATGTGCAGGGTCAGCGCATCGGCTGGCACCGGGACATCGGCGGCGCGGGCCACGGCAGCCGTCCACAGGTTCATGTGCGACTGCATCACGCCTTTCGGCCGGCCGGTGGTGCCACCGGTGTACATGATGCTGGCCAGGTCATCACCACCACGGAAGGCATCATCGACCGGCTCGGCATCACGAATGAGCTGTTCGTAAGACAGCATGCCTTGGGGGGCCGGACCATCGCCAATATGGATCAGCAGCGGTCGTACTTTGGCAGCGCTAGCAATGGCTTCGGCCATCGGCAGAAAGGTGTCGTCGATCATCAGGATACGGGTGTCGCAGTCGTCCAGCGAGTAGGCGATTTCCGGCACGGTCCAGCGGATGTTGACCGGGTTGACCACGCCACCGCCCCACCAGGTGGCGAGGTAGTACTCGAGAAATCGGTCGCAGTTCAGACCGAGCAAACCCACGCGGTCGCCGGTGTGCATGCCTCGTTGCTGCAAGGCGCTGGCCAGGCGAGCAACGCGGTCGGCCAACTGTGCGTAAGTCTGGCGCCGGTCACGGAAGACCGTCGCCAGAGCGTTGGGGCGTTGCTGCAAGACACGGTGTAGTCCTTGGGTCAGATACATGGTCGTTTCCTGTGAATTATTGTTGTCAGGCCGAGGCGAATACTTGGGTGAAGTGCGCCGTCAGGCGCCGGTGTATTTGGGCGCGCGCTGCTCGACACTGGCCACGCGCCCTTCGGCGTAGTCCTTGCTGTCGCGCAGCAGCCCCCAGTGAAGATGGGCCTGGGTGACGAAGTCACGGGGAGTCAGGTGCGCGGTTTGCAGCGCCAGACGCTTGATCGACTGCACCGCCAGAGGACCGTTGGCAGCGATGCATTCGGCCAGGCTCATAGCCGCCGACAGCAACTGGTCCCGGGGCACCAGGTCGACGATCAGGCCGATCCGCAAGGCTTCCTGCGCGCTGATTGGTTCCCCGGTCAGGGCCATTTTCATGGCGTAGGCCGAGGGCACTGCACGCAGCAGGTACTGCACGCCGCCGGCGGCAGGAATGGTGGCGTCGCGCACTTCGGGCAAACCGAAAGTGGCGCCCTGCGCAGCGAGGCGCAGGTCGCATTGCAGTGCGAGCTCAAGGCCCCCTCCGAGACAAGCGCCATTGACCGCCGCAATGAGCGGCTTCCAGACCTCAAGATCGCTGAGGTCGAACAAGCGCGTGTAGCCGCCCTCCTCGGCTTCGGTTTCGCGACTCTTCATGGAACTGGCGACATGACCGACTGCCGGCAACAACGACTCCTTGTGGCTCGCGCCGCAGCAAAACACCCGATTACCGGCACCGGTCAGCACGATGACCCGCACCTGCTCATCATCCTGGCAAGCCACCAGGGTCTTGCGCAGGTGCATCAGGTCACTGACGGTCAGTGCATTTTTCGACGGTTGCGCATCGAGCATAATGAGTGCCACGTGATCGATGATCTTGAACTGAATGGCCATGAGCTAACTTCTATGTTGTTTTTATGGGGGGAAGATCAGGCCTTGAAGCCCAGACCCAGGGCATGCAAACGCTCGAACAATTCCAGCTCGGCGGCGACACTTTCCGGATGCTTCAGCTCCAGTGCGACCGTGCGGCGGTTGCGCCCAGCGATGTCCGCACGCTTGCCTTCCAGCTTCGGGCCCAGGTCGGTCGCCTTCACCGGACGGTCGATACGCACAACTTCGCCGCCCATATCGGCCAGCAGTCTGGTGCCAAAAGGAGCCGGACCGATTGCCTCAAACTCCACTACTCGAATGTCGCTCAGTACGCCCATTGCCGCCGTTCCCTTGTTCTGACAGAGCACCAGCCAGCCCTCCTATTTTGTCCCATCCAGTAAATCAATCCGCTAACTTGCGACCACCACCCAGATCGGGTGGCGGATGCAAAACACAGGGTCATGACTGCCCGACGGTGCGTTACACTCCTGAGAATTCAGTGCAATCTCATAACAAAAAAAACTCGGATAGCCCCATGGACAAACCCCGCAAGTCCAATGCATCGGACACGCCTGCCAGCCTGGCCTCGAATCCGACTCAGTCGCCGATCGTCAGTACCAAGCTGGTCCCGCCACGCAACGCCGGGCGGTTAATTTCCCGCGAGCGCCTGCAAGAGCAAATGCTCAAGGCACGGCGCCAGCGTTGCATCGTGCTCAAGGGGCCGGCCGGTTGCGGCAAGACTTCGACCCTGATCGCCTGGCGTCAGGCGCTGCTACCGCTGGGCTTTGATGTGGCCTGGTTGACCTTGTCGGCCGACGACAACGAACTGACGCGGTTTCTCGACTATCTGCTGGCCAGCCTCGGCCAGGTTGATCCTGTGATCATTCAGGAAGCCATCCAACTGGAAGGTCGCGGTGTCGACAGCGAGGCGGTGGAACGCACGGTCATCACCCTTGTGCGCAGCATTGCCAACCGTTCCCGCGAATTGGTAGTGGTGCTCGACGACCTGCACCATCTGACCGACGTCGGTATTCACCAAGCCTTGCAGTGGCTGATCGATTACGCGCCCGCCAATCTGCACCTGGCGCTCGTGTCACGTAGCGCCGTGCCTTTGTCGCTGGCAAGGTTGCGCAGCCAGGAACTGGTGCTGGAATTGAACCTGCGAGATTTGCGCTTCACACCCGTCGAGTCCGAACAGTTTCTCAAGGCGCAACTGGGCGATATCAGCGCCCAGGACGCCAAGCGGATGCATGAACTGACCGACGGCTGGGTTGCTGGGCTGCAACTGCTGGCTGTCAGCCGCAAGAAAAATCGACCGGTCGTCGCAGCAAACGACCAGACACAGGTGCGCGACGATCAGGCGTTCGCGAAGTTTTTTGAAATCGAAGTGCTGTCCCATCTGTCGCCGACGGATCTGGACCTGCTGCTGCTGATGGCCGTCTGCAACCGTTTCTGCGCCTCGTTATGCGCCGCCCTCGGTGGTAACCCGGAAGCGGTCCGCGAAGCCAATGCCCTGCTGGCACACCTGGAACGGGACAATCTGTTCCTGATCCCGGTGGACAGCGCCCAACGTGAGACCTGGTATCGCCTGCATCCGTTGCTACGCGAAACATTGCTCAAGTACTTTGATTCGCGCAGCAAGACAGAACAGCAGGCGGTGCACGCGCGGGCCTGGGCCTGGTTCCGTGACCATCAGCATCTGGATGAAGCAGTGCACCATGCCGTGATGGCTGGCGACCCCGATGCCGCTGCCGACCTGGTGCAACAAAACGCCGAAACGCTGTATGCCCACGGCGACTTGCGCATGTTGATCGAGCTGGTTCGCCTGCTGCCGGTCGAGCAGGTGCAGGCGCGGGTCAAACTGCGCATTCTCAAGGCACGCATGCAACTCTATGCCCGGGATTTCGTCGCCTGCGCCAATAGCCTCGATCAACTGTTCAACGACGTGCCCGAGCGTGATGTCCATGATCGATTCATGATCGCGTTACTGCGTGCCTCTCTGGCGCTGCAGCGCGATGACACGGACGCGGCAATGACGGTACTGCCGCAATTGCTCGATCCGCCCCAGGGCAGCAACGGCGTGTCCATCGGTTCATGTGCCAATATCCTTTCCTGGCTGTACATGCACCGGGGCGAGTACGAAAAAGCGCGCCAGATACAACTCGACCGGCCCCTGCTGCTGATCAATGGCGAGCCCCTGCTGGGTACCACCGCCGGCAGCCTGCAAGGTCGCTGCATGATTGGCTTGAGCCACGCTCTCGAAGGCCAGATGAAGCAGGCGGAGCGGGTCTATCGGGATGTGATGCATGAAGCCGCGCAGTGCGGCAAGGTCGGTGCCGACGCGACTTATCTATCCGCTGCGTTGCTGGGCGAAGTGCTGTACGAGACTAATGACGTTGACGCCGCGTTCAAGCTGCTGTCGGGCTGGATCGATATCCTGGAACGAATCTCCATTCCGGATTCGGTGCTGCGCGTAATGCAGGTGCTGTGGAATGTGCAATGGCTGGCGGGCAATCATCAGGAAGCCCTGGCCTATGTCGAGCGACTCGATGAGTACGCGACCAAACTCGGCCTGGAACGCCTGCAAGCCTATTGCCTGACCTGGCAGGTGCGCTGGCTGATGATTCTCGGCGAGCACTCCCGGGCACACACCAAACTGGCGCGCCTGGAAGCCATCGATGCGCGCCACCCGGATGCCGGGCAAAGTGCCCTCAAGGAAATCCACATCCTGGCCGAGAACGCCCGGGCACGCTGGCAGATTCAACAAGGCGACCTGGTCGGTGCCTTGAAGCGTATCGAACAACTGATCGAAACCTGCGAACGGCACCGCCGCCAGCTTGGCACCGTGCGCCTGCTCGTGTTGAGCGGGGTGATCGAGTTCCAGCGCGGCAATGTCGATGCCGCGCGTGATCACGTCATGGAGGCGCTGCGCCGTGGACAACGCTTCGGCTTGTTGCGCAGCCTGCTCGATGCTCACCCGGACGCACTGAAACTGATCTCCGATATCGCGAGCAAAGAGACCCTGGACCCGGTGCTCGCGTTCTACGTCGAGCGCCTGCAAGCGGCCCAGGCGACCGCGCCCGCCGTGCCGGGCGATAAACCTTCCACTCCCCCTGCAAGCAAACCCCTTGCCGCCGGCATGGAACCCTTGAGCGAACGGGAAATTGAAGTGGTGCGCTTGCTCGCCCAAGCCTTGCCCAACAAAAAAATCGCCCGCGCGTTGGGTCTCTCCCCGGAAACCGTGAAATGGCATTTGAGCCATATCTACAGCAAGCTTGGCGTCAGCAGTCGTGATGAAGCAGTGGCACGGGTGCGGGATCTGGAATCGCAGCACCGCGAAAACACTTAAGACCTCACGTGGACCTGTAGTCGCTGGCTTGCCAGCGACGGCGTCTGCGCCTTTCCACAAAAAGTGATTTTTACCTTGCCACCCGCCTCGGGTGGCGTTCCAAGACGTCCTCCACCCTATCGTAACCCTCAGTTCAAAGGCGCACCTCGCGCCTTGCATCAGCGCCAGGCTCAAGCAAGCCGGCCCGTGATCATTGAGGAGTCTTGCGTGCATATCGCCCGAACCGTTTTCCGCGACGACCATGAAATGTTTCGCACCACCGCGCGCCGTTTTTTCGAACGCGAATGCGTGCCGCGCCAGGCCGCCTGGGACAAGGCCGGTCAGGTCGACCGGGAAACCTGGCTCAAGGCCGGCCGCGAAGGCTTGCTCGGCATTACCCTGCCCACCGAATACGGTGGCGGTGGAGGTGACTTTGGTCACTGCGCAGTATTCAACGAGGAGTTCGCCCGGGCGGGTGTGAGTGGTGCCTATTTCGGCATGCACTCCGACGTTATCGCCCCGTACATCAACCGCTGCGGTAACGAAGAACAGAAACAGAAGTGGCTACCAGGCATCTGTTGCGGCGAGATTATCCTGGCGATCGCCATGACTGAACCGGGCACCGGCAGCGACCTCAAGGCCGTGCGCACCACCGCCGTGCGCGATGGCGACGAGTACGTGATTAACGGCAGCAAGACCTTCATCAGCAACGGCCTGACGGCTGACCTGGTCATCGTCGTCTGCAAGACCGATCCAGCTGCCGGTGCCAAGGGCATCAGCCTCATCGCCGTGGAAGCCAGCCGCGCCGGCTTCAAGCATGGCCGCAAGCTGGACAAGGTTGGCCAGCATGCGCAGGACACTGCCGAGTTGTTCTTCGACAACGTCCGCGTGCCGGTCGGCAACCGCCTTGGCGAAGAAGGCCTGGGTTTCTCCTATCTGATGGGTGAACTGCCGCAGGAGCGCTTCTCGATCGCGGTGTCCGCCGCCGCCAAGCTGGAGCGCCTGCTGGAGCAGACTCTCGAGTACGTGAAGGACCGCAAGGCCTTCAACCAGACCGTGTGGGACTTCCAGAACAGCAAATTCAAGCTCGCCGACATCAAGGCCCAGGCCACGGCGATGCGGGTGATGGTCGACTACTACCTGGGCGAGCACATGCGCCGCCGCCTGACCCTGGAAGAAGCGGCCATCGCCAAGCTGTACACCACCGAAACCCTGTGGAAATGCATCGACGACATGGTCCAGCTGCACGGCGGCTACGGCTACATGATGGAGTACCCGATCGCACGCGCTTTCGTCGACTCACGCGTCAATCGCATCTACGGCGGCACCAGTGAAGTCATGCGCGAAATGATCGCGCGCAAGCTCTGACCCTCAAAACAAAAAGGAAAAACACGATGAGCCAAAAGGTATTCGTTGCTGGCGTCGGCATGATCCAGTTCAAGAAACCGGGGACCAATGAGCCCTACGATGTCATGGGTGAACAGGCGATTCGCCAAGCCCTGACTGACTCGGGCGTGAACTTTAATGACATCCAGCAGGCGTACGCCGGATACGTCTACGGCGACTCGACCTGTGGTCAGAAAGCCCTGTACCGCGTGGGCATGACCGGCATCCCACTGGTCAACGTCAACAACAATTGCGCCACCGGTTCCAGCGCCCTGTTCCTGGCGCGCCAGGCCGTACAAAGCGGCGCTGTGGATTGCGCGCTGGCCTTTGGTTTCGAACAAATGAACCCGGGCGCGCTGAAGTCCGCCTGGACCGACCGTGCCCCCGCCACCGAGCGGGCGCTCAAGCTGACCAACGAACTGGTCGGCATGCCGGAGCTGCCAACGGCTATCCGCCAGTTTGCCGGTGCCGGTTACGCGCACATGCAAAAGTACGGCACAAAGCTTGAGACCTTCGCCAAGATCCGCGCCAAGGCCAGTCGTCACGCGGCCAATAACCCGTTGGCAGTGTTCCGCAATGTGGTCAGTACCGAAGAAGTGCTGGCTGCGCCGATGCTATGGGAAGGCGTGCTGACCCGCCTGATGGCCTGCCCGCCGACCTGCGGCGCGGCCGCCGCCATCGTGGTCTCCGAAGCGTTCGCGAAGAAGCATGGCCTGCGCACCGACGTGCTGATGGCTGGCCAGGCGCTGACCACAGACCTGCCAAGTACCTATGACGCCAAGGACATGATCCGCGTGGTCGGTTTCGACATGACGCGCATGGCCGCGGATATCGCCTACAACCAGGCCGGCATCGGGCCTCGGGACATCGACGTCATCGAGTTGCACGACTGCTTCGCGCAGAACGAACTGCTGACCTATGAAGGCCTGGGCCTGTGCGTCGAGGGCGGTGGCGAGCAATTGGTCAACGACGGCGACAACACCTATGGCGGCGAATGGGTGACCAACCCGTCCGGCGGCCTGCTCTCCAAGGGCCACCCTCTGGGCGCCACCGGCCTGGCCCAGTGCTATGAGCTGACCCACCAGTTGCGCGGCACCGCCGAACAACGCCAGGTGCAGAACGCGCGCATCGCGGTGCAGCACAACCTCGGCCTGGGCGGCGCCTGCGTGGTGACCGTGTACCAGAAGAACTGACGCGCCCGCTCAGCAAAGGAGCCATTTCGATGATCGACAAGAAACACATCGGCAGACAACTGCCCACCTTCCTCGTCAACGCCGAAGCCGGGCAACTGCGCTTCTTCGCCAAGGCCACCGGGGAAACCAATCCGATTTACTTCGACGAGCAGGCTGCCCGCGATGCCGGTCACCCCAACCTGCCGCTGCCGCCGACCTTTCTGTTCTCGCTGGAGTTCCAGATCCCGTCGAACGCCTGGCGTGACGAATTGGGCATCGTCACTGCGCGCATCCTGCATGGCGAAGAGTCGTTCCGTTACCACCGCATGGCCTATGCCGGCGACACGTTGCGATTCGATGTGCGCATCGCCGACATCTACGACAAGAAAGGCGGTGCCCTGGAATTCGTGATGCGCGAAACCCGAGTCACCAATCAGCACGGTGAGCACGTCGCGGACCTGCGCAGCGTGCTTGTGCAGCGCAACAGCTGAAGCGGAGAACACAGATGAACGCGATAAGCCTGGACAAAATCAACATCGGCGACACCCTGCCGTCACTGGCCCTGCCGCCCATCAACCGCACCACTCTGGCCCTGTTCGCCGGTGCGTCGGGTGATCACAACGCCATCCACATCGACACCGATTACGCCCGCCGGGCCGGCATGCCCGACGTGTTCGCCCACGGCATGCTGTCGATGGCCTACCTCGGTCGCTTGCTGACCCAGTGGGTTGACCAGCGCCAGTTGCGCGAGTTCGGCGTGCGCTTTCTCGGCATCACGCACCTGGGTCACCAGGTCACCTGCACCGGCACCGTGGTTGACCGCTTCGAAGCGGACGGCGAGCAAAGGATCAAGGTCGAAGTGCGCACCACCAATCAATACGGCGAAACCAAGATCGTTGGCGACGCCGTGATCGCTCTGTAAACAAAACTGATAACTGAGGAGCAACATCCCATGGCAAAACTCGAAGGCAAAGTCGCACTGGTGACCGGTTCCGGTCGTGGCATCGGTCAACAGATCGCCCTGAAACTGGCGAGCGAAGGCGCGCGCATCGTGATCAATGACCTGGACGCCGATCCGGCCTTTGATACCGCTGAAATGATCCGCAAGATGGGTGGTGAAGCCGCCGTGTGCCACGGCAACGTCAGCGCACCGGACTTCGGCGACCGCTACATCAAGACCGCGATGGACAGCTTCGGCAGCGTCGACATCATCGTCAACAACGCCGGCTACACCTGGGACGACGTGATCCAGAAGATGAGCGACGAGCAGTGGTACGCGATCCTCGACTGCCACATGACCGCGCCCTTCCGCATCCTGCGTGCTGCTTACCCGATCCTCAAGGCCCAGGCCCAGGCTGACGCGGCGGCAGAGCGTGAAGTGTTCCGTAAGGTGGTAAACATTTCCTCGGTGTCGGCCCTCAATGGCAACGCCGGGCAAACCAACTATTCCTCGGCCAAAGCCGGTGTAATCGGCATGACGCGTGCATTGGCCCGTGAATGGGGTCGTTTCAAGGTCAACGTCAACGCCGTGGCTTTCGGCTTCATCGAAACCCGCATGACCAAGGCCGATGCCCATGCAGGCGCTACGGTGAACATCGAAGGTCGCGACATCCGTGTCGGTATCAGCCCGGAAGCCGCCAAGTCGTTCGCCCAACGCAACCCGCTGGGCCGTCCGGGCACCGTGCAGGAAGCGGCGGATGCCGTGTACCTGTTCTGCTCGCCAGAGTCGAACTACATCACGGCGCAAACCATCGCTGTCGCCGGGAATCTGCAATAAACAAACCGTGGGAGCGAGCTTGCTCGCGATGGACGCCAACGCTGACGCAGGCCGCCTGACTGACCGCGTTGTCCTGACGTTTTTCGCGAGCAAGCTCGGTCCTACAGGCCGCAGGATCACACCATGAACATGACTGATAGCAACATCCGCCTGGCCGCCATCAAACTGATCTCGCGCAATGGCGACGGCTCGCTGAGCTTGCGTCAGATCGCCACTGAAGCCGGCGTCAACCCCTCGACGCTGTGCCTCTACTACAAAGGCAAAAACGAGTTATTGCTGGAGCTGATTCTCGAGTACTTCCAGGCAGTATCCCGGGAGTGGGCCCGTCGTTGTCCCAAAAAGATGGCGACCGCCGATGTGAAACTGCTCACCTTCATCGCCTGTCACATACGCTATCACCTGGAACACCAGAAAGAGGCCATGCTCGGCAATCTGGAGTTGCGAAGTCTCCCCGAAGAGGATCTGGAGCTGGTCCGCCAAGCCCGACGCCACTATCTGAAAGCGCTGCAGGCGTTGTTGGAACAAGGCGTCAAGGAAGGTTCGCTGAGCTGTGCCGAACCCAAACTGATGGCGCGCACCCTGTTCAACATGCTGACCCATGCCTGCGTCTGGTACCGGACCGGTGGCCGCCGCAATATCGATGTCGTCATCCGCCATTACTCGGAACTGGTACTGAAAATGCTTGGCGCCGCCCCCCTCCCTTCGCCTCCTGTGCCTGCTCCGCGAGCCGTGATCACCCGCCGTCCCATGCTTTTGGATGTGCACCCATGAGCGATCTCATGCAACCATTCTCCATGGCTGGCAAGACGGTTCTGGTGGCCGATGCGGCCACTCGACTGGGCGCACATTTTGCCCGCCTGATCAGCCGTGCCGGAGCCCGTGTAGCCCTCGGTGGACAACACCCGGCACAGTTGGAGCAACTGGCGGCGGACTTGCGTTGGGATGGTGGCGAAGTCTTGATCGTTGCACTCGACAGTGCCCGCCGACCGAGCATCGAAGCCGCACTGGATACCGTCCAAAAACGCTTCGGCAGCGTCGATGTGCTGATCAACAACAGCGCCGAACGCGAACACATCGCCCTGAACAATCACGTCGTCCACTGCACCAGCCTGCACATGATCAGGGCCGAGCGCGGTGGCAGCATCGTTAACATCGACCCGCCGCCGCGCCCGATCAGCGAGCCGAACCCGTGCCTTCGTTCCAACAGCAGCCTGATCCGCATGAGCCGCGCGATGGCCCAGTCGCTGACGCCACACCGTATTCGCGTCAACGTTATCGCTGCCGGTCGCGGCAAGGATGCAGGCCTGCAGGAACTCGACGGTCCATTGCTGTTGCTGGCCAGCGGCGCCGGAGCCAGCGTCACCGGCGCGGTGCTGCACATCGACAACCGCAACGCCTGACACCACACCATTCACTGCAGGCGCCTGTCCAGCCACCTGATACGGGTGGCGCGATCCTTTTGACGACGCTTGAACATGGCCGCTGTTCGCTCTGCGCGACGCCCGTCAACAAGGAACCAGTCAGATGACTCGCATAAGAAAATGGCTGCCGAAACTCGCCCTCCTGGCAACAACGGTCATGGCATTGTCGGCAACTGCCGGGGCTGCCGAAAAACCCAACATTCTGGTGATCTTCGGCGACGACATCGGCCAGACCAATATCAGCGCCTACTCAATGGGTGTGGTCGGCTACAAGACGCCGAACATCGACCGCATCGCCCATGAAGGTATGTTGTTCACCGATTATTACGCGGAGAACAGCTGCACCGCCGGACGCTCGTCGTTCATTACTGGCCAGTCACCACTGCGCACCGGCCTGTCCAAGGTTGGCGTGCCGGGCGCACCGATCGGTATCCAGAAACGTGACATCACCATCGCCCAGGCCCTCAAGTCACTTGGTTATGCGACCGGTCAGTTCGGCAAGAACCACTTGGGCGACAAGGATGAATTCCTCCCGACCAACCACGGTTTCGACGAGTTCTTCGGCAACCTCTACCACCTCAACGCCGAAGAAGAACCCGAGCGCCCGTATTGGCCCAAGGATGACCCGGACTTCGTCAAATCAAGAACGCCACGTGGCGTGATCCACAGTTATGCCGACGGCAAGATCGAGGACACCGGTGCCCTCACCTCCAAGCGCATGGAAACCATCGACGACGAAACCACTGCTGCGGCGCAAACATTCATCGAGAAGCAGGCCAAGGCCGATAAGCCGTTCTTCGTCTGGATGAACACCACGCGCATGCACGTGTTCACCCACGTGCGTGAGTCAATGAAAGGCCAGAGCGGCATGCCCGGCAACGAATATGCCGACGGAATGCTTGAACACGACGGCGACGTCGGTAAATTGCTGAAAACCCTCGACGACCTGAAAATCACCGACAATACCATCGTCGTCTACACCACCGACAACGGTCCGAACCAGTTCTCTTGGCCGGACGCGGCAAATACGCCGTTCCGTAACGAAAAGAACTCCAACTGGGAGGGTGCGTACCGGGTCCCTGCCTTGATTCGCTGGCCGGGCAAGATCAAGGCGGGTGAAGTGTCCAACGAGATGTTCTCGGGCATGGACTGGTTCCCTACCCTGCTCGCGGCAGCGGGCGAAACCGACGTGAAAAACAAGCTGCTCAAAGGTTGGGCACCTACTTCGGGCGGTACCAATTTCAAGGTGCACCTGGACGGTTTCAATCAATTGCCTTACCTGACCGGGCAGCAACCAAAGGGCGAGCGCAAGGAGTTCTACTACTTCAACGACGACGGCGTACTGGTGTCGATGCGGTATGACAACTGGAAAGTCGTCTTCGCCGAGCAACGCGATCCCGGTGGATTCACGGTGTGGAGCAGCCCGTTCGTGCCGTTGCGAGTCCCGAAACTGTTCAACCTGCGAATGGACCCTTATGAGCGAGCGGACATCGTCTCTGACCAATATTACGATTGGACGGTGAAGAACTCTTATCTGCTGGCGGCGGGAGTGGCCAAGGCCGCGAGGTTCCTCCAAACCTTCGTCGAATACCCGCCTAGCCAGAAACCGGCAAGCTTCAGCATCGATCAGATTCGTGCGGTGGTGGACGCGAAAATCGAAGAGAAAAACAAAGCTCAAGCCAAGCCATGAGATGAGGCCGCCACCGACCTGCCGGTCGGCGGCAACATTAGTGGTTCAGCTTCGCGTTATAGGGGAGACTTCCTTTTTTCACCGGCAGCTATCGGCCGACTCCATCACGTATCCCCCACAGGGCGATCATTGCTTTGTGCCGAGTGCCGCCATGTAGCGGGCGACCGCTTCGGCATCGGCCTGGGAAAGTGCATGATCCTCCGGCAACATCGGCGCACCGTTGGGGCGTTGTCCGGTCTGCTGAAGCACCATGATCTGATGGCTCATATAGCTGGCATGCTGGCCCGCCACCCGTGGAATCAGCCCATTGCCCCCGCCGTCCGTCCCGTGGCAAGCGCTGCACGCTGGGACGCCCCTCGCAGGCAAGCCCTGGCGAAAGATCACTTCGCCTCGCGCATCTGTCGACCCGGTGTCAGCCTGCATGGCTCGCTGGCTCGCAAAATAGTCGGCCAGTTCGGCAATCTGAGTCTTGGTCAAATGGGACAATCCCCCCATGTACCGGCTGTCAGTTGCAGCGCTACGTCCATGGTTTTTGAAATCGGTCAGTTGCAACTGCAGATACTCGTTTTGCTGACCCGCCAACTTGGGAAACACGGGTGAGACAGACTCCCCCGTCAGCCCATGGCACAGTGAACAAACGCTGTCCACCATGGCTATCCCCGACTGGGTGGACGTTTGCTGGAGCGCCTCCTCGCTTGTACCCATACAGCCCATGAGCGTAGCCAGGCAAAGGGCCAGAACAAGAGGTGACCCGCTATCCGAAGGGCGCATGCTGGATACGTTCATGACTGTTACCCCAAGCGTTGGCGAATCACTATCTTCGCCTGGGGGATTGCGCTCTTTATTGATAAACCTCAACCAATCGTCTTTGGGGGGGAGGAACTCAAAGCCCTTTCGGCGCGGCACACCTCAAGGATTTCGTCCGCCAGTTCGGAATCATCCGGGCGGGCTAACGCGCCGCCAACAACGACTGGGCGCTGTGCGATGCCGATGACGGCTTCGGCACCACCCGCAACTCGATCGGCGTACCGAGCAAGGCCTGACAACGCCATCGCAACCAGCGCTGGCCGGCATCATTGTGCGCCGCCCCGGGCCAGACCATGGACAGGCTTTGCGTCGGCAGCGGCAATGGAACAGCTTCGGCCCTGATGCCTTGGGCCAACGCCATCGCTCTGGCGACATAGTCGGGGACGATAGCCAGCATTTCGCTCTGCGCCAGCAGTCTCGGCAACGCGCTGAACTGCGGTACCGCCAACACCACTTTGCGTCGCCGTCCCAACAGACTCAACGCCTGATCGGTCTCGTCAGTGGCATTGCCCATCGCTGACACCACGATATGCGGGCGTTTGCAGAACTCCTCCAGCGTCACTGGCTCCGCGCGGTTGTCGGCGCGCAGAAGCATCGGCCGGATCGTACGCAGGCACTTGCGCCGAGCACTCGCCGGCAGGTCGAGCGTGTGACTGATGCCAAGGGAGGAGACCAGGTGCATTCGGCCATTGTCGTGCAGCAACTCCAAGGGGCGGATCGCCCACCGGCTATCGAGCTCATCTTTCAATGAATACTCGTGAGCCAGGCGATCAAGGCTAGGGCGACCAGGCTGTTCAGCCGCAGTGGATGCCACGAGAACCGCAACAGTGCAATCACCTGCCGCACGTCTGCCCCGGCAGAGCACGCGTTCCGCGTCGTCCCATAGAACCTGCATGCCTTCATTCATAGCTTTCGCAGCCGTTGGTAAACGTATGATCATCAGGCCCCGTTACCCGCCTGCCACTCGCCGCCACTGCCTAACGTAGCCGAGAGAAACGCGGAGAAGAAAATCGACTGAAAATCTTTGCAGTAAAACCGATGCGCGGCAATTAACCATAGGTGTTAGCGCAGGCGCGCAACGTAAAGCGTGGGGGGGATTCAATCAGCGGGCCGTCATCGTAAGGTGTAGAGGCAATCTGTAGAAAGCGGTTGCAAGCGCTTCACACAATCCTCCCCTGGCAGTGTTTTGGCGATCAGCGATTCACAGCAGGAGCACGCTGGTTATTTGCGCACACTTACCCGCCCATTTGCATTCGACTGCCAATCATTTGCATCGGACTTGATCATCATGTTGCGTGGCCATGACCGGCAGAGAACAGCCAGAAGAGGACGCTCTCAGTGGAGAGCACTTTCGTTTTCGGCCCGATTTCAAAGCTCAATATCTAAGCGTTAGAATCAAATCACGGTCATTCAAACGTGTCTACGAAAACGGCTGCATTTCAGTGACTCATGGCCTGGCTGTTGGTACTCACAGATGGGCACCGCTGCCGCCATGCCTGTGAAGAATCATTCCCGAATACCTGGACATGACATCGTAAGCAGAAGACTGCTTTTGGTTCGCCTGTCGCGGAGGGCTGAAAACGACCCGAAGCGCACGGTCGCGGCAGCACAAAATTGATGGTAGGACGATAGGGCTCCCCAGTGAACCACGCACCATGCGATGGTCCACCAGAAAGCGAGAGGCGTCAGGTACTGATGACTTCTATTGGCGGGAATTTATAGCTGCCTTTCTGGACGTCTTTGCTCGGGCCGTACATGCGAAGGATGATGTACGCGTCGTTTTCCAGGATTGGCAGGAAGTGAGGATTACTGACGTCGCCCTTGGCGGCCAGTTCGATGGTGTACATACCGTCGGCGTCAGGCTTTAGGGGGGCGATCGCCGCGACAATGGCGGTTCAATTCGTTATGGGCCATCAAGCGATTCTTGGAGGCATAGACGGTGAAAGACCAGAACTGGCTGACATCCGGCGCCTTGAGATGGATTCGGTATTTCTTGCCGTTGGAGCCTTTGAGTGGCTTGCCATCAGAACCGGATTCCTATACCAATTCGACAAGAATAGAATCGATCCAAAGCAGTCAATTTCTGTGGGGTGCAATGTGAAACGAGACAACACGCTGATTTTTGGAGTTTTGTCGTGCATTGAATCCAGCCTGATATCCGTTGGGTCGTCATATTCGGAAATTACGCATCAGCTCGAACACGACTATGGCGTATCTGATGATAGTGAGCATCTTGGAGATTTCCAAAGAAGCTTGGAGTATCAGATGGAGATCCTCGAAGATGCTGGGTTTGTGAAGAAATACTCAGAACACTATGATACTCCGGAGAATATTTTTTATCGCTTGACGTGGGCTGGACACGATTATCTCGATGACAGAAGAACGGCTGGTTGCTTAGTCACGCGGCTTGTCACTTAAAGACCCCGCCATCATGCAGATGAAAAGCTTAAGCGTATCTCGTCAGGACCAGATGTGACTTTGCTTCCCAGTGTGGGATATCAAGAAAGGCCAACGAGTACGAAACGTGGTTGACTTACTGAAGTCGTATCCGGGACGCGCGCCATCGACAATAGCGTTATAACGATGCTCGCCTTCCATACTGGCAACCCCTGCAACAAATGATCTAGATTGCTCCCTGGGTCGTTGCACAGACCTGCCCCATTGTTTGCGTTCAACCTGACCAGTTCTTTGGGCCGACTCAACTAGCACGCTTCCTTTCGATCACCGGTAGAAGACGTCCCATAACAGCCATTCACTATGAGCTCTACAGATTCGGCGGTACTTCAACGTCCCAACCATGGATATTAGCGAATGGGCAAACTCACACGGAAAGTTGTGCCCTGCTCCAGTGTCGACTCGACCTCTATCTTTCCTCCATGGCCCTCGACAATCTGAGCCGCTATGAATAATCCCAGCCCGAGGCCAGACGATGTTCCTTGTTCTCCCTCGGAGTACTTGGAGAAACGCCTGTTCGGATTAAAGAGAGAGGCGAGTGCGTTGGTAGGGATAAGCTCTCCGTAATTTTGCACGCAAAAGCAGGCGGTGGCGCCATCCCCGCTCAGGGTGACTTTAATTGGACTCTGCGCTTTGCCGTGCCGCACGGCGTTGCCAATGAGATTCGAGAAAGCCTGTGCCAAGCGTGATGGGTCGTACTGGCCGGTTACCGTTCCCGAGTCGGTGAAAATAATTTGTGCTTTTGGGTGCGCGGTGGTGAGCTCATTAACGACTGAATGACAAACAGACGTCAGGTCAGTTTTTTCCGTTCGTACCGGGATTCCAGTACCCAGGTTGCAGCGTGCCAGGTCAAGCAGGTCATTCACCATCTGGTTGGCGCGTTGAGCGCTGGTAGTAATTTGTGCAATTATTCTTTGCCCACGAGCGCCCAACTCTTCCTTTTGTCTCAGCAGATCGGCACCCAGCGTCACAGCAACCAATGGTGTGCGAAGGTTGTGTCCTAGCACTCCCAAGACTGTTTTTGCCCCATGGCCTACGAAACCCGGGGCGATTCAAAACAGCGCGATCGGCACTGGGCATGCAACGAAGCAATGATCCCGTGGATCTGCTGGGTTGATGACTGTGTACGCTGCGTCTGAGAGCGAACTCCGTCGGCAACCACGGCAAACCCTCGCCCCAGTTCCCCGCCCGCACCGCTACGATGGCGGCGTTGAGTTCCAGCAAGCTGGTCTGCTAGGCAACCCGATTGCAGGGCGCCCACGCTTTTCTATTGATGTCGCTATAGAACGAAGCCACTTGCACCGTTCAAGGTCAGCCAGCAAGCGACCTTGGTGAGTCTGCTTTTTCTTGCAGCTCATATAAGCATCAAGTTTATATTTCAAAATCTTCCAAGGATCGCAAGTTTTTGGGAGCGAGAGTTTCGAGCCAGACTATAATAAAATGATTAAATGCGAACTGATAGGCGTGAGCACTCTTAGAAATTGGTGGTTAATACAATTTAACCTGTAATGGCTCGGTGCAGTGATGAGGATTTAATATGAACAAATTATTGAAAGAACTGCACTCTTATCATCATGAAGTAGCTATCCAAATTACTCAGATCAAAGAATTACTGGGGAGAATAAGGCATGGATCCGCGGGTGCCGATGACTGCAAGCTGTTGTTTAAGCAGTTGGACGCCTTGCATGGTGATGCAGAGCGACACCACCATGAAAATGAAGAGCTTATTCGGCTGGCCTTGCTAGCAACTGAGGCACCGATCCACCAACGGGTCAAGGATATCGAGCGAGATCATCAAGCATTTGAGCGAATTGCTGGACAGCTCAAAATATTGGAGGAATCGACCCAGGAGGCGAGAGTAATCGCCGACAATATCGATGACTTCATCAAGAAATACTACGACCATATGGATGCAGAGGAGAATATTTTCTTTCCGGTGGCAGATAAGTGGTTGTCAGACACCCAGTGGCAGGAAATAAAGCGTGGGTGGCACTAATCGAAATTTTAAACACGCCTATTCAAAATTAGGCACATATAGCCTGCAGGATTATTTATATATAGTTACAAATGAGATTGGTTGTGAGCCTTATACTCAGACAGTCACCAGACGTGAAATAAGCGTTGCGGCTAATCGTATTATTTCGATTATAAGTCCCTAGCCGCCTACGGCGAATGTGGCCAGGGGTTATTGATCGAACTGCGGGTGATGATGCAAATTTTAGTGGCCATGCTTTTAGGCAGATGAGCTGCCCTTGGTTTAGTTGGCTGATCTGAGGGCGCATATGGCTCAACAGGTAGCGGCGGTCCGCCGGCAACTTGGTGGCGATTTCCGTCAGCCGTGACAGGCAGTGATGGGCCAGAATCTGCTTTTCAACGCGCCCCCCGCAGAAACACACTCAACGTATCTTGCTGCAAGCTGTGGATTCAACCGGCTGCCCGCTACACAACGGGTGGAACAGGGTCACTGGCAAACTCGCGAAGTGACCCTGTTCCCATGGGCGATACCGGTCAAGCGCAGCGCCTATGAGCCTTACGCTGCCTTGAAGCAGTACGCAGCCAGCTTGTTACCATCCAGGTCCCGCGCGTAAGCCGCATACGCATTGGGTGCCCAACCACGTGGACCTGGAGCGCCTTCGTCGGTGCCACCGCTGGCTAGGGCTGCCGCGTGGAAGGCATCGATAGCGGCGCGATCCGCTGCTTCAAAGCTGACAGTGACACCATTGCCGACACTGGCAGGCGCGCCATTGGCGGGCCTGAGCACGAAAAACGACGGGGCGTTTTCACCCCAGATCGAGCCATTGTCGTTCAGATCGGCGATGCGTTTCTGGCCGAGTGTGGCGAGCACGGTGTCGTAGAAACGGCGGGCCTGCTGCAGGTTGTTGGTACCAACGGTGACGTGGGTGAAGATGCTCATCTTGATGCTCTCTTTATACAAAACAGGATGTTTGGGGCCTGGGTGCGCTCGGCACCGGGGCGTTTGAATCAGCGATCGAAATGGATGACGGTGCGAATGCTCTTGCCTTCATGCATCAAGTCGAAGGCCTTGTTGATGTCCTCGAGCCCCATGGTGTGGGTGATGAAGGTGTCCAGCGGGATGTCACCGGCCTGGGCCTTTTCGACGTAAGTGGGCAGTTCGCTGCGGCCTTTTACGCCGCCAAATGCCGAGCCGCGCCAGACCCGGCCGGTCACCAGCTGGAAGGGTCGGGTACTGATTTCCTGGCCCGCGCCGGCAACGCCGATGATCACCGACTCGCCCCAGCCCTTGTGACAGCACTCCAGGGCCGCGCGCATCAGGTGGACGTTGCCAATGCATTCGAAGGAGTAATCCACGCCGCCCTCGGTCATTTCGACGATCACCTCCTGGATCGGCCTGTCGTGATCTCTGGGATTGATGAAATCGGTAGCGCCCAGTTGCCTGGCAATCTCGAACTTGCCCGGGTTGATATCGATGGCAATGATTCGCCCGGCCTTGGCCATGGTGGCGCCGATGATCGCGGCCAGGCCGATGCCGCCCAGGCCGAAGATCGCCACGCTGGCGCCCTCCTGCACCTTTGCCGTGTTGAGCACCGCACCGATGCCGGTGGTCACGCCGCAACCGAGCAGGCAGACCTTCTCCAGCGGCGCATCCTTGGGGATTTTGGCCAGGGAAATTTCCGGCAACACGGTGTATTCGGAAAAGGTCGAGGTACCCATGTAGTGGAACAGCGGCTGGCCGTTGTAGGAGAAGCGACTGCTGCCGTCCGGCATCTGGCCCCTGCCCTGGGTCGCGCGAATTTTCTGGCAGAGGTTGGTCTTGCCGGATGTGCAGAATTTGCAGTCGCCGCATTCCGGGGTGTACAGCGGGATCACGTGATCGCCCACCGCCACCGAGGTCACGCCTTCGCCGATGGCCTCGACGATGCCGCCGCCTTCATGCCCGAGGACGACTGGAAAGAGGCCTTCCGGATCGGCGCCGGACAGGGTAAACGCATCGGTATGGCAGACGCCGGTGGCGATGATTCGCACCAGCACCTCCCCGGCCTGCGGGGGTGCCACATCGATTTCGACGATTTGCAGAGGCTGGTTCGCCGCGAAGGCGACAGCGGCTCGTGATTTGATCATGGTGTTTTTCCTGAGCGCACAGAGGCGTCGCCGCTGTGCAGAAACGGTAAAAATCAGTGGTAGAAGGTGTTACGAAGGTCGGGCATCCGTGCCCTTGAGACTGGTTAGAGCGCCGCCTCGATCTTTTTTGCCGCGGTTTCATCGACCCAGGCGTGCCAGACTTCCGGGTGCTCCTTGAGGAATATCCTTGCCAGCTTTGGCGATTCGATGCGCTCCCTGGTCATCCGCGCCAGGTTCTGGTTCAACAGGTCGATGGGAATGTTGACCTTCTCCAGCACCGCGACCAGTTCGGGGGCCTGCTCATGGAAAGTCCTGGAGAGCCCGACCATGGTGACGACGTCTTTGTTGGCCCCGGTTTCTTCCAGCCTGATCGCATCGATCTGCCCCATCAGCGGCGTCGGTGACCAGTAGTAGAACAGTACCGGTTCACCACGTTTATAACTGGAGAGCACGGCGGCATCCAATGCCGCTCCCGTCCCTGGGCGGAAGTTGGTGAAGGTGTTTTCCAGCCCATAGGCTTTCAACATCTCGGTATTGTCCTGTTCACAGATCCAGCCCGCAGGACAGTTGTAGAAACGGCCTTTAGACGGCTCCTCCGGATCCTTGAACACCGCCGGGTATTTGCTCAAATCGGCGACTGTCTTGAGCTCAGGCGCCTGTGCCGGTCGATTGCGCTTGGTGTCGCCCTCCACGACATAACGCGGCACATACCAGCCCTGGGTTGCCCCGATGATCGGCGCGCCCACCCCGACGACCTTGCCGGCCGCCGCGGCCTTTTTCCAGACCTCGCTGCGCTCCATCCACTCCTCACCAAACACCTGGATGTCGTTACCGGCCAACGCGGTCTCAAGAATGATGGTATTGCCCACCAGCTGATCCGTGGTACAGCCATACCCTTCCTTGAGCACCACCATCATGATATCGGTCAGGAGCATCCCGCTCTCCCAGTTCAGGCCGGCAAACTTCACCGGTTTGCCCGAATCACACCAGCCCGAGGCCTGGCTTGAAGCACTGCCGACGAGCAAGCCAAGGGTGAGTAACGAGGCCAGCAAACTCTTCCTGTTTTTCATGATCAGACGCTCCGAATCATTATTATTGGGGGCAGCGAACTGTTGTGGGCGACACAGGAACAAACGGGCCCATGAGATTTAACATGGACGGGTGCGCGCGCAAACATGTGAAGCGAAGAAGTGAATCAGTAGCTTTTTTTGTTATGGGCGACACTCAAGCCAATGGTTCAACGGTGGTACGTCCGTAGAACAACTGGCGTGCATAGGCACTGAATTCGACATTGGGTTGGTCCACATACGCCAACACCGCGTTGAGCCTCAACCTGTCGCCCGCCACCGGCGTGACCCGGTGCAATGAATAGCGGCCACGGAACAGGGTCAGGGTGCCGGGCACCTGGGGCAGAACCTCTACCTGCTGTGTTTGCGGGTCATCGAGGAATTGCCGCACCGCCTCATGACAATCGTCGTGTTCATTGCGCAGCATGCGCACGTACTCGAAATCCCCGCCCGCGTTCGCCGCCTGCAGGGACAGCGTGACGCTGAAGTCGGAACGGTCAAAATGCCACCCCAGTTCCTGCCCCGCCGTGAAGCCCTGAAGGTTGAGGGCGGCCAGTGGATCGGCATGGCGATAGAGCGTTTCCAGGTTCAACACATCCTGGATGAACGCCAGGACTTCGTCCGCTTCATAGATCGACCGGATCGAATGGTCGAGCGGAATATCGGCGTAGGCTACGGTGTCTTTGGCCGTAGTCATCAAGCGGCGCAGCGGGTGTTGCGGATCGACGCTTTCGTCCTGGGGTTTGAAATAAACCGTGTGGTTCTCGCGAAAACGAAACATGCGCGAGTGCAGTGCAAGGGTCTGCTGCGCCATGGCGACAACCGATGGCTCGCGGACAAAACCCGGGAAGATCGCCACGCCCTCTTCGCCGAGCAGCGACTGGCTTTGCGCGACCAGTGCCCGGTAAGCGGGACTGGTGCGATCGGTGATGGGGTAACGCTCGAGGTCGATGATATCGCCAAGGGTTTGTGCAGCAGTGGTGGGCAGGTTAGTCATTGTTGTGGTCTCCGGTGGCTCTGCTGGATTCAGATTGCATCGCCACTAAAAACAAGTCACGCTCATAATTTTACGCAATTTTGTGAATTATTTTCAGGTCGCTCGCCATGAGACTTACCCTCGATCACCTTGTGATGTTGCAAACCCTGTCGGAAGTCGACTCGGTCACGGCCGTTGCCGAGCGTTTGTGGCTGACCCCCTCGGCGGTCAGTCACCGCCTGCGCGAAGCCGAGCGGCGACTGGGGGTTGGCCTGACCGAAAGATCAGGCGGCAAGCTGCGGCTCAGCCCTGCCGGCGTGCGTCTGGAACGGGCCGCCAAGGACATCATCGCGATACTGAACGAGGCCGAGTCCGAAGCCCGGTCGATGGCCGGTGGCGTCACCGCGTTCGTGCGCATGGGGGTGACCTCCTATGGCCCGTTTCGCTGGATTCCCAAATTCATCAAGCATTACTCGAGCCTGCGGCCAGACATCGAAATCACCCTGGTGACCGTGCCCCGCAACGACGTGTACGCCAGCCTGATGCAAGGCCGGATCGATGTGTCCATCATCGACGACGGCATGGTGCCCAGCGGTGTCGCCAAGCTGCCGCTGTTTCGCGACGACCTGATCGCGATCATGGCCACCGACCACCCCCTGGCGGACAGGAAAAATATCTACGCGCAGGACTTCAAGACCTACAACCTGGTGACCTACTCAACCGATCGCGCCAGCGGCTGGGAATACGACCGCTTCTTCGCCCCTGCCAGCATCTTGCCGCGCCGCATGATCACCGTGGAACTGATCGAAGCCATCGTTGAACTGGTCCGCTCAGGCTACGGCATCAGCATCCTGCAGCGGGACCTGGTGAGCCCCAGCCTCGAACGCGGTGAGCTTGCCTGGGCGGCACTCAACGACGGCCTCGACATTGCCTGGAACGCCATCGTTCGTCCCTCTGAACGGCAGGACAGCGAGGTTAACAGGATGGTGATGGAGCTTGAGACCTGGATCAAGAATGTTGAAAAAGGCTGATCGCTGCTAATGCTTCACGGCAGGCAGCAACCGGCCCAGAGTGTGTAGAAACGCTCAGGCTTCATCGTCTTGGGTCATCGACGTTCGTTGGCTGAGCGATCGCACGGTCAATGCCGCGTGTCGCACCGATCGCGACCAGGAACACATCAACGCTGTTTTTACAGCCTCTGGAATGGGCCAGAACCAGCCTTTTTTATGCCGACAGCGCCTTAATCAAACCGTGAGCACCGATGATTTTCATGACCCGTTTCATGTTGTAGGCGAGCACATTCAAACTCATCTCCGCACTCACCCCAGCCAGCTTTCGCGTCAGGAAGTGCGTCGCACCCATCCATTGCTTGAGCGTCCCGAAGGGATGCTCAACCGTCCGTTTTCGGATCCGCATCATCTCCGGCGCATTGCTCAGTCTGTTCTGCATTTCCTCCAATACGGCTTCATGCTCCCATCGCCGAACTCGCCGTTGCTTGCTTGGTGTGCACTTCGATTTCAGTACGCATCCCTGGCAATTAGAACTCCAGTAACGGTGCAACGTCAGACCTTTTTCAACATTGGTATAGCGCCAGATCAACGCCTCTCCAGCCGGGCAAACGTATTCGTTTTTTGCCGCGTCATAGATGAAGGCATTGTTATTGAAACGCCCGTCTGCTTTGGCTCCAGAGGTCATCGTCTTGGGCACATAGGCGGTGATGCCTGCATCGTGACAAGCCAGGATTCTTCGCTTTTGAAGTAACCTCGGTCAGCCACCACCGACAGCGTTTCCGACGCCGTCGCTTCGCGGGCCTGCTTGGCCATCGAGCTGAGTTGATCGCGGTCGGAACCGACGTTGGTCACCTCATGCGCAACGATCAAATGATGCTGGGTATCGACCGCTGTCTGCACGTTGTAGCCGACGATTCCCGTGCCGCGCGTCATCATGGAGCGGGCGTCTTGATCGGTCAGTGAGACCTGTTTATCCGGCGATTCGTTGAGCTGAGTTTCAATGACCTGTAACTCTTTCATCTGAGCTTTGAGCTTGTCGATTTTCTCTTGCAGACGAGCAGCCTTGGGTTGTGCGATCGGTTTTTTTTTGTCGATCGGCTTCGTCGAGCGCAGTCAGATACCGGTTGATACTCGATTCAATTTCTTCCATGCGCCGCTTCAGTTTCTCGCTGGTGAAATTGCGGTCGCGATTGTTGACAACCTTGAATTTACTGCCCAGATTTTCTCCGAATAATCCCAGCTGCTGGCACAGCACCACGAATTGGCGGCAGACGCCTCGGATGGCCTTGCTGTTGTCTTTTCGGTAGTTGGCAATGGTCTTGAAATCAGGCATCAAGCGGCCGGTCAGCCACATCAATTCGACGTTACGCTGGGCTTCTCACTCCAGGCGCCGGCTCGACTGAATGCGGTTCAGATAGCCGTAGATATAGATCTTCAGGAGGATCGCGGGATGGTAAGCAGGCCGGCCCGTATCTGCCGGTATGACGCCTTCAAAACCCAGTTTGACCAGGTCGAGTTCGTCGACAAAAACGTCGACTACGCGTACCGGATTGGTATCGCTGACGTAGTCGTCGAGGCACTCGGAAAGGAAGGTGCTTTGGCCTCGATGTTCACCTTGGATAAAGCGCTTCATGAGCAATCCTTGCGATGAAATCCTCAGAAATCATAGCAAGGGTTTGCGAAAGCGTTTTTACACACTCTGGGCCAAAAGCAGTCGTTGAACTTTTGTCCTGGCTTCAAATCATCTGGAGCACTGCAACCGACAAGGAGTAGATGACCGTGCCCCTTAAAACCGTAGGTTTTGCCGGTGTCTGAAAACGCGTATTGCCAAGTGTTGACTACGTCTGTGAGTTCCTCGTCTGGCTTGTTATTGCTCGAATCAAAAGTACCGTCACGATCCCGTGCAATACGACCACTGGCCACAATAAAACCCCACTCAATTCCCCCGAGATACCAACATAGGCGAGATAAAGCGTAACGCCTGCGTTATAGATCAACATCCCGAGCATTGCTGGTCCGGGCCAGCAGGCGATGGCCAATGCAATGAGGGCAATGCCAACCACGGGGACGATGACGCCCGTCAGATCGATGCCAAGCAGAAGTTGCCCGACCAGCGACGGGGCAAGTATCAGCGCCACACCAGTGGCGGCCTCGATGATCGCGGCGAAAACAACCAGTCCTTTCATCACATGGGCGCTCCATCCCGGGTTGTATAGGTGCAAGACTGGACGGCCCTGGGGAATTGGTTAATCCGATTGCTACTAAGACTTAGTGCTTATCGTGATTAGCCTTGGTGGAAAGTTCCGGCACAGCAGCAATACTCCATTCGGCCGCGAAAACTATTCGCAGTATAGCGTGGGACAATAAGTCATGAACTTAACCGTCTGCGAAGCGAAAGAATCTCGATTTTCGTTAATTAAGCGTTGCCTCCACGAGCCGCTATTGCACTTTCTGATCGCCGGCTTTGCACTCTTTGTGTTGTACGGAGGTTTACACCCTTCAACCCTTGATCAAGACCCGCAACGCATCAATATCACCCCTGAAGTGGTTCAGCGAATCGCGATTTCCTGGCTGGCGCGATGGCAGCGACCTGCATCGGAGCAACAGTTGCAGGGCCTGATTGAGGAATATGTGAAAGAGGAAATCCTCTATCGCGAAGCACTTAAACTTGGCCTGGATAAAGACGACACTATTATTCGCCGCCGACTGGCGCAAAAAATGGACTTCCTTGCCGAAGATGTGGCCTCACTTCGCGAGCCGGCACCCGGTGAACTTGAGGCCTGGTACAACCAGCATCAGGACCAATACGCCCCGCCGCCACTGTTGACGTTCCATCATTTGTTTTTCGCCTTGGACAAACGGGGTGCGGATGCGCAAGCGCAGGCCCAGTCCGCACTCAGTGGGCTGTCTGACAAGAACAATGGTGAAGGCGATGCGTTTATGTTTAAAAACGCCTACACAGAACAATCCCAGGATCAGGTGGCGCGAGTCTTTGGTTCAACGTTCGCCATTTCATTGTTCAAGCAAACACCAGGTAGCTGGGTGGGTCCCGTGGAGTCGGGTTTTGGCTGGCACCTGGTGTGGATTGATGCGCTGGCCAAATCACCTCCTCCGTCCTTCGAAACCGTGGCCCTGCAGGTCAAGTCCGATTGGTTGTCCGAACAACGCAGCGCATCGAAACGCGCAAGTCTCGATGCGCTCAAAGCACGCTATGAGGTCGTAGTGATGATGCCTGCTGCTTCCGGTGAGATTGCCGCCACACAGACGCAGCGGCCGCAATGAGGCGCGCAGTATGGCTGCTGTTGGTGCTCTGGTTCGTGGGGCTGACAGCCATGGCCCATGAGTCGCGCCCCGCTTACCTGGAACTCAACGAAACAGCCACCGGGCGCTTTGACGTACTGTGGCGCACGCCTGTGCTTTCAGGCATGCGATTGCCGGTTGCGCTCCGGTTTGCCGAAGGTGTGCACACGGTCGTTGAGCCCGTGGAAAGCAAACTGAACGATTCACTGATCGAGCGTCGGGTCATTGAAGCCGGCCCCGCAGGATTGGTCGGGCAACGTATTGAATTCATCGGCCTGCAAGCGAGCATCACCGATGTGCTGGTGCGTGTATCGCACCTGGACGGCAGCCTGACGACCACCCTCGTCCACCCTGCGCAACCCTGGATAGAGATCACTGCCACGCCGGGAGCGTTTTCGGTGGCCGGCGCGTTTCTGGTCCATGGCATCCACCACATCCTGGGAGGCTTCGACCACCTGCTGTTCGTCTTCGGTCTCTTGCTGCTGGTGGATAATGGCTGGATGCTGGTGAAAACCATCACCGCATTCACCCTCGCCCATTCCGTCACTCTGGCACTCGCTACACTGGGTGCGGTGCAATTGCCCGGCCCTCCTGTGGAAGCGACGATTGCGCTGAGCATCCTGTTACTGGCAGTGGAAGTCGCCCGCAAGAACCGTGACGAAACCAGTTTCACCCTCCAGTGGCCATGGGTGGTAGCGTTCTGTTTTGGCTTGTTGCATGGCTTCGGTTTTGCTGGTGCGCTCGCGCAAATCGGATTGCCGCAGCGCGACCTGCCGCTGGCGCTGTTCACCTTCAATATCGGCGTCGAGATTGGCCAGTTGATGTTCGTCGCCGTCGTGTTGAGCCTGCGCAAACTGCTGCTGCGTTGTCGACTGCCACAGCCTGCAGTCCTGTATGCCCGACCGATTGCTTCTTACGGGTTGGGCACGCTGGCTGCCTTCTGGTTGTTCGAAACAGTCTCGAGTTTCTTGTCCTGAGTTGCACCCTGTCATTGCCGTATTCCGGAGACGTGGAATATGAAAACCCCTACACACTTCACCGCGCCAACACTGCTCGGTTGCGCCGTATTAACAGTCAGCACGCTGGCACTGGCAGAGGGCAACCCGGATCGCGAGGTTTACTTTGGCCAGACGCACTCGCACAGTTCCTGGTCGATTGATGCCTACCTGATCGGAAACCACCAGGTCGATCCCGAGCAGACGTACCAATATTCACTTGGGATGCCGATCAAGCATCCCATGGGGTTTGAAGTGCAACTCAAGGGTCGCCCGCTGGATTTCCATGGCGTGACCGACCACTCGGAATACGTGGGCGTGATCGCCCTGGCCAACGATCCGAAGTCAGACTTCAGCAAGCTGCCCATCGCTCAAAAGCTGATTGTCAAAACCCCGGAAGATTTCAACCGGGTGTTCAAATGGATCGCCGGTAGCTTGAGCCACCCGATCAAGGAGCTGATTGATCCGAAGGTTGCCGGCAATATCTGGCAGCAGAACATCGCCATCGCCGACAAGTACTACAAACCCGGCAAGTTCACCACGTTTGTCGCCTATGAATGGACCTCAGCCCCCAACAATCAAAACATGCACCGCAATGTGTTTTTCCGCGACTCGAAGAAGGTGCCGGACCTGCCCTTCACGGCCCTCGATTCGGACAAACCGGAGGATTTGTGGGGCTGGATGGACGACCAACGCAAAAAAGGCAACGACGTGCTGGCGATCTCCCACAATGCCAACCTCAGCAACGGCCTGATGTTTCCGGTGGACGTAGATGACCGTGGCCGCCCCATCGATGCCGCCTGGGCCGAGTCGCGGATGCGCAATGAATCCCTCACCGAAATTCACCAGGTAAAGGGCACCTCGGAAACCCACCCCGAGTTGTCGCCGACAGACGAGTTTGCCAATTATGAAATCATGAATTTCCTGCTCGGCCTCGACAACAGCACGTCGAAAATCAATGGCAGTTACATCAGGCAAGCCTGGCAAAACGGCATGGCTTTGCAGCAAGCTCGTGGATACAACCCTTACAAAATGGGCGTGGTAGGCGCCAGCGACTCGCACAACGGGGTGATTCCTTATTCGCAGAGCTACAACTTCGGCTCCCACGGTTTTACCGACAGCACCCCGGCGGCGCGTCTTTCCGGCAAACAGAACTCGGGGATGATTGCCTTGCAAACCAGCACCTCCGGTTTGGCCGGTGTCTGGGCCGAAGAGAACACCCGTGAATCGATCTTCGATGCCATGAAGCGCAAAGAAGTCTATGGCACCAGCGGCGTGCGCATCCCCCTGCGTATGTTTGGTGGCTGGGGTTTCGACAGCAGTGTGTGGAATGAAAAAGACTGGGTGCATGCTGCCTACGCCAAGGGCGTTCCCATGGGTGGCGACTTGCCGGCAAAACAGGGTAAACAGACGCCGTCCTTCGTGGTGTGGGCCGTCAAGGATGCCGACGATGGCAACCTCGACCGAATCCAGATCATCAAGGGCTGGACCCAAAACGGCCAGACCTTCGAGAAGATCTACGACGTCGCCTGGTCCGGTGATCGCCATCTGGACCAGGCCACCGGCAAAATCCCACCTGTGGGCTCCACGGTCGATGTTTCCAAGGCGACTTACACCAATACCATTGGTGCCACCGAGCTGAAAAAAGTCTGGGTCGATCCGGATTTCGATCCGGCCCTGCACGCGTTCTACTACGCCCGCGTGCTACAGATTCCGACCCCGCGCTGGAGCACCTATGACGCGGCCAAGTTGCAAGTGCCGCCACCGGCCGATGTCTCGGCCACCGTCCAGGAACGTGCGTGGAGTTCGCCGATCTGGTACACGCCGACCGTTGAGGACAGCAAGCTTGTCACTGCTGGCAAAACCATCGACCAGTTGAAAACCGAAGGCGCCAAAGCGCTCACTAACGAGCAGCTGCAAGCCTACGTGGTGGGCAAAACCGTCAAGGTGCGCAATACCGTCACCGGCCAGACGTTCGAGATCGTCTATGGCACCGAAGGTCAACGCCTGGTCACCAGCGTCGATGGCAAGCCGCCTACGCAGGGGGAATACCTGAACATGTTGCACGACGGCCAGTTTGGCGTGCCGGCTAAATATGAAATCAAGGACGGGCATTTAGTGACAACACTCGGCGGCACGCCCTTCGAGGCCACAGTATTCGAGCAAAACGGCAAATACATGGCGGCTCGCAGCAACGAGTTCGGCTATGTGAATTATGAGGTTGAGGAGGTCAAGTAGCGCCGAAGCCAGTACCGATGCTCTGCATACATCGGTACTGGCAGATTGACGCGGACCGATGTTGCCGTAGCTCAGAAAGAAAGCTGTTCGCGAATAGACCCCAATGTACTTATTCAGACATTGATACTTGAATGGTCGCTGTTGCCGAAAGCAGCCATCGATGGAAGACCGCTTCACGCCCTGAGGAAGTCAGTCAACCTAAATCGAGGTTCTTGAGGAGCGGTGAACCACGCTTCCTCAAGGAATTCAAATAGGTGGTTTCATCGTTGTTCATCGACGCCGCTTCGGTCTGTGCCCCGGCCAAGGCGCCAAACAGGATCATCGGGTGCAGGCGCAGCACGTAGCGACCGAAATAAAGGGCCACCAGAGGCGGTAGGATGGTAACCACTGCCCCGGAGAACAACAGCGCCAACCCCTGCTCCTTCATGGCTGCAAATGCGGCAGGCCCTGCCAGGAGGCCAACCACTGCCCCGAATGCGGTCAGGCCGAACTCTGAAAACGCCCATTGCGCGGCGGGCGGCAATGCACCGACTTCCGGGTGCCTGGAGTTGTACCAGCCAATCAATAGCGCGGCGACCAACACGCCACCGCCGATGCCGAGTTCTACCGGGATCATCCCTATATGCGTGGACAGCAACCCCAGTAATGAACCCAGGACCATTCCGAGCGTGTGCACGGCAATATCACTTTTGTAGCTGCTTTCACGAATCCGCCCCAAGCGCTTGGCCAGTGCCTCGACGCTGGCGGTGCGTCCGGTCATCTTGAGCACGTCGCCGCGGCGCAACACGGTATTGGGCAATAACGGCAGCTCGTAGCCCTGGCGGGTGATAGCGTTGATGAAGCAGCCCAGGCGCCGAGTGTTTTCCAGTCGCGACTTGGCTTGGGCAATGGTCTTGCCGGCGAATTCCGGTGAGGTCAGGACAATATCGACCTCGCGTGTTGGAAAGGACAGCGATTGGGCATGGTCGATCTCCGGGCCCACCCACTGCGACAGTGGGCCAACGGCTTCACGTAAAGCGTAGACCCCGACGATGTCGCCGGCCCTGAGGGCCACACCTTCATCACGCTCGATAATCAGACCTTCGCGTACCACCCGCTCGATGGTCAGCGACTCGTGCATTTTTTCAAAGTCGGCAATGCTCAGCCCATTCGCTGCACTGTTGCGCGCGACCTGATGCGCGCGCACCACCATGCGGGTGTAGGGGATGGTAATCGCGTCTTCGTCTTTGGCGATGCCCAGTTCCAGTTCCAGGTCACGGGCCGCCGCCCGCAGATCGACGCCCAGCAGTTTCGGCGCAATGCTGCCGACGAAGACAATCAGGCCGATGGTGCCGAACAGGTAGGTGATCGCGTAGGCAATTGCCATATGGCTATTGAGTTCGGCTTTGGCGGCGGTATCGATCGCCAGTTGATTGATCGCACTGGTGGCCGTGCCCATGATCGCCGTATCCGTCAATGCACCGGCACCGAGCCCGGCGGTGAAACCGGCATCGAAGTGGAATATTGCGTTCATCAGCAAAATTGCGCCCAGCGCGGTTGCGCACAGCACCACACTGAGCACCACCAGCTTCAACGTACCGCGGTTGAGGCTGCCGAAGAACTCCGGCCCGCTCTTGAAGCCGACGGCGTAGATGAACATCACAAAAAATACCGACTTTAAACCCGTCGGCACTTCCAGGCCGATCTGACCAATCAGCAGTCCCATCAAGAGCGCACCCGCTACTGAGCCTAGGTGAAAACTACCGATACGAATCCGACCGATGAACACGCCCAGTGCGATCGCCAGGAATACCGCAATTTCCGGATCGGTACGCAAGGCATGAAGCAGAAACTCAAGCATGACGCGAACTCCCTTCTATAGCGCCAGGAGCGGTTCCTCGGCCAATCGCGAACGGCCAGCCCGGCGAGGGGTACCGACCATTCCCGTGACTGCCAGTTGCAGGTGGATTCGGTATTCATACCGTACGTGGTGAAGGTGCTGGTGGTGTAGGAAAGGAAGAGTTGAGGGCTTGATTGGCCAATTCTGCCGAACCCTACTAATGCCAGAAGGTGCAACTCCATCGCTCCTTCAATTCCATTTTTCATCACCTTTGGTCGACAGAAGCGCAGCAAGGGATAAGCGTAGGCAACAGTGATAAATATGCAATTGTTCTCAAGCGAGAAGTATTTGGGAAACATCTTTACGCAGCAGTTATCTGATCCAAACCGTATTACTCGAAATTTTCTCGATTCCTACTAGTTTTAGTTGACCCCGCTATTACCACTGTTGGTGTAGCTATCTGTGTAGTGAGGCATGACCCTGCCTTGCAGTATTCGGATAGCGCGGATCACCCGATCCGGGCATCATCACCGCCCCCGCTCATAGCCCTTCCTCCGACAAGAATGTACTGCGTCAAATCCGGCCTCATAAACCGTCTCTATACTCAGCCAGAACCACAGAACGGAGGACTCCCATGCGCTACGCCTTCAAATTGAAAAATGGTGCCATGGTCCTTTTCGATCCAGACACCGCCTTGCTTAGCATCACGACGACCCATGGAGAAGTTCAAAGCACAACGATAGGGAGAGCTGAATCGCGCCTACTGGACCTGCTGCTCATGGAGCCCGGCCAGACTAAAAGCCGTGAGGAGATCATCGACTACACCTGGAATGACCGCGTCGTCGCCTCTGGCAGTTTGAACCAGGCGGTTTTTTCCCTTAGAAACATTCTCAACGACAGTCGTGACCACGAAATCCTGATGACGGTTCCGCGAAGAGGTTATTGCTTCAACCGTCTCTATGTAGTCGAAGTTCCCACAGAACTGCCGACACCCTCAGAGGAAGCCACGCAAACTCCTGCGCTCGGCATTGAAGAGCCAGCGCCAAACCGCCCTGATGATCTTGCGGTGCCTTCAAAAAAGAGCCGAACATCAACTTTCCTTACCAAAGCCCAGGTAGTTGGGTATGTCCTGACCTTGGCTGTCTGCGCCTACACGGGTTTCCACTCTGGTTTCGACACGCCAAAAATGGAAGTCTCCAGCGTAAAACATAACGAACTGGCCATCCACGCGATAGGCCAGAGTGTCGCCGAAGCGCAAACACTGAGGGATCTTTCGGCGAACCAGGTTCAACAGCTGTCGCCAAACCTCAAAGGCGAGGTCTGGCTGAACCAGTTTAAATCAAACTACTCTGTTTCGTGTGTTCGTCCGGATCTAAGCACTGCAAACCTGCAACTCAATAGCGAGCAAAAAGACCTTGCACCGATGATTCGGCAATGTTTGGAAGTCACCCTATGAAGTCAATTTCGTCCTCAACTATTCACTGGATCGTGCTTGCAATCATCAATGCCGCCTGTATTTTTTCCCTGACTTATTCGCCCTCTTATTACATGGAAAATATCAGTTATCAAACCATGACCCGACAATGGCTGGAGGATTCCAATCAACTCAACACAGAGGAATACCTGACCATCGGCCATGGCCGCCTGACACAAACCACGCTGGAAAGCCTGAATGGAAAAATCCGTAACGCTACCATTTCGGCCCAGATTATCCGGGAAAGCAATCATCATGTGCAGATAAAAATCAGTAACGTCAAACTCAGCCAGGACAACGAATTATTCGCCATTGAAAAGACACCCGACCTGTTTTTCAGGCGTCAATTCGTGTTGCAGGAAGGCGCCGTTCTAAACTACGAGCTGCTCCCCACGTCCAATAAAAACGCCGTTTGTTTTTATGTCCACGATATAGGCCGCTTGCGCTGCATGAATCACTGAGTTACCCGCAATCGATCAAATCAGAACAAAAATAATAATTACTAATTTGAATCAATCCCCTGCCCCCCGCAACATCCCGCCTTTATAGCGCTCGGAGTCGCTTGTTGGCGTTCAGCGCACCATGCCGGCTCCACACGCCCGTTGAAAACATGCATTTTTGCGAGCCGTCAGATCAATGATAACCAGGATCCTCGCCGTTCTAGCTCTAACTGCAATATCGTTTCACTCAGCGGCACACAATGAGCACTCCATCGGCAGCACCGACATCGAATTCTACGAATTGGAGCTGAGGCCGAACGAAACAATCAAGCTCAGACAATTGAAAATATACTCTGAAAAGGAAGTCCATGATGACGAAGATGCGCTTGGCAACGCCCTGCCTGCCCCACCACACAATATCAACAATCAAAGTCACGACCTGTCGCTGACTCCCGTTTGAGCAAAATATGGGTTTTTGACTTCAACCAGCACCGTGGGAGCAGGACTATCCGCCGGCACTGCCTGAAAACATCATCAACAAGGAACGCACGTCAATGCTGCTAAAAAACCTCGCAACCGTATCCTTTGGTGTATTGCTGTCTCTCAAGGCCTTGGCTGATGACAAGGAACTCTATGGCGCCAACCTGACCGGTAATGAAAGCAACAAGAAGACCCCAAACAATGAAAATTCTGACTACAGGATTGTCACAGACTATCGTGCTGAGGTTTTTTTTGCGTTTGATGCGGCAGCCATCGGTCCGGCAAACCAGAACACCGCGATTTTTGGTTCGAAACTGCCACCCGATAAACTTCAAGGCCTGGTCGAGTTATCCTCGGGCGACGCGTACGTCTTTACTGCGGCATTGTCGATGCCTGAGAAAAATCCGGGCACTGTCCATTTAGCTGAAGAGCGTTCTATTCCATGAGTATCATGATCCCTGATGAAATCTTTCATGTAACGTCCACTCCCGCGGACATGGCCCAGAGAACAGTTGGCCATTGGCAGTTGAGCCTCGCCCCATTGGAGCACGAAGCAAACATCAGGCAGCACACGCTCTTTCAGGGTGCCAGGCTTCAATGCAGTCGGCTGGAGTTTGATTCAGCCGTCACCCTGATCGGCTCTGTCCCACATGGTTTTGTCACCTTGGCCATTTCACAGGCTGTGGTGGCTCGCCCCACTGTCAATGATCATCAATTGTGGCCTAACGAAATGATCGTGGTGTATAGCGACGAGCCCGTTTACTGCACCTGCGGGCCCAATGAGACGCTTTTCACCCTGACCACGACGTTGGAGCATTACACTCATTGCCTTGGAAACCATTCAGCCATCGACGTGCTGGTAGATCGAAAGGAACAGCGCTTTCAGGTCGCGCATTTCAAGTTAATGCAATCTGCCATCCAGGCCATCAACGCCTACTCTGTTGAGATCAACGAGCCTCATTTGAAACCGCTCAACCACGCTGAAGTTTCAGCGGCGGAAAGTGCGTTGCTGATTTCCCTGCTACGGGCCCTGACACCTGTAGGCCGCCGCACGCTCAACCCGCCGAGAAGAAGAACAATCGCAATACAAGCAATGCAATACATTCATGAAAATACCCGCAAAGCCCTCAACATGAAGGCGCTGGTCAGGCAACTGGAAACCACAACCCGTAGCTTGCACCATGGTTTCATCGAGACATTCGGAGTTTCACCGATCGCTTACATCAAGAACCTGAGGCTTGCTAATGTCCACCGAGACTTGATCCGCAACACTTGGCCAACGGTCACTGAAACGGCCATGTATTGGAACTTTCACCATCTTGGCCGGTTTTCCAAGGCTTATCAGGATGTCTATGGAGAAACGCCCTCGGAAACGGCCAGGCGCAACGCTGCAAAACTGGCAGCGGCCGGCAAAAATAACAATCAATAATTTTCATCCAACGGTCTGAATTGTCAGCATGCTTATTTCTACCCAAGGGGATAAGCATGCGCTATCGATTGAATTCGCTACCACTCAAACAGAAAGTCATCTTTTGCCTTGCCGCCTATTTATCGGGGGTAGCGTTAGCCTGGTTGATCAACACCTATTAACCGCATTCAAAAATATCAATCAATGATTTCAATCAGTCGTCCTGTTCATTCAAATTCTCGACCAACACCCATCGACAACCTGTAGAAGGACCCTGCCTCACATGCTATTTCGAAACCTTGGCTTCGTTTCCCTGCTTTCGCTGCTGTCTTTTCAAGCGCTCGCTGATGACAAAGGTTTATATCTTGGCGCTGGCGTAAGCAGCATTGAAACCGACAAAGTCCATTTGAACGATGAGGACACCAGTTATAAGGTTTTTGCAGGTTATCGCCTCAACGGTTATCTGGCCTTCGAAGGTGCCTTCGTTGATCTCGGCCAGTTCGAAGACAAGAATCTGGATTTCGACGGTAAATCCGTTCAGGCCAGTGCCCACCTCGGTTTTCCGTTGGGGGACCGGGTACGCGTTTTCGGCATTGTCGGTGCCCATGCCTGGGATGCTGACGGTAATGCCGCCGATGATGATACGGGTGTGGACCTGACCTACGGTGCCGGCGTTGAAGTTGATGTATTTCGCAACATCGGCGTCCGTGCAGAATATGAAGTATTGCAGGTCGGTAACATGGACCTGAATCAAACAACGGCCTCTGCTTACATTCTCTTTTAACCCCCCCTCCTGAATCGAGCGACCCGGCGGGTCGCTCAACCTCGAAACGTAATCCTCACCGCACACCCCCCTTGCCACTGCGCCAGGAAGCTACTGGAACGGGCTACGTACTGTCCCCGGCAACCAGTCCTTAACGATCGACACCCCTTACAACGAGAAAAAAGCTCCGGCTTCAACAGGTGTTTAGTTCTCAATCACATTTGCGTATGATAATGATTCTCTATAACACCAAATCAAATGTGAGTCCGCATGTCCGCCCCAGCCCTCCTGTGTTCACCCAGCTCCGTTATGCCGCGCGCGCCTCTGGCACTGCGCCCCTTGGCTCTTGCAGTGCACATGCTTGCCGCCGGTGTCGTCTTCGTTGCGCCTTGCGTGCACGCGGCGCAACAGACTGAACAGACAGAGACAGGAAGCTCTGTGACCTTGGCGCCTATCGCTATCACGGAGACCGCAGTTCGCGAGCGCAGCGCCGTCACCGAAGACACCCACTCCTACACGACTGACGCTGCTCGCACGGCCACGCCGTTGAGCATGTCGCTGCGCGAGACGCCGCAATCGGTCAGCGTCATCACCCAGCAGCGCATCCAGGACCAGGATCTGAAAACCATCCTCGACGTGGTCAACAATGCCACCGGCGTGTCGGTCAACCGCTATGAAACAAGCCGGGCGCAGTTCAACGCCCGGGGCTTTGAGCTCAACTCGCTGATGATCGATGGCGTACCCACCATCTACGAGCAGCCATGGAGTTCGGGGGAGATTTTCAGCAGCCTGGCCATGTATGACCGCGTTGAAGTGGTTCGTGGTGCCAACGGCCTGATGACCGGTGCGGGCGACCCTTCCGCGTCCCTCAACATGGTGCGCAAGCGTGCCAGCAGCACTGAGCTGAAGGGTTCGGTGGAACTGAGCGCCGGTACATGGGACACCTATGGCGCCTTGGCCGATGTGTCCACGGCGCTGAACGAGGAAGGCACGATTCGCGCGCGGCTGGTCGGTGAAACCAATGAAGGTGACACCTGGATCGACATGAACTCGAACAAGCGCCAGACCCTCTACGGCACCATGGACATCGACCTGACGCCGGACACCACGCTCTGGTTCGGCTTGAGCCGGCAGGAAAGCAATGCCGACTCGCCAATGTGGGGCGGCCTGCCCGTCTGGTACGCAGACGGCGGCCGCACCAACTGGAGCCGCTCGAAGACCACCTCCGCCGATTGGAGCAAATGGGACACCACTTACGAGACTTACTTCGTCAATCTCGACCACCGCTTTGCCAACGACTGGCAAGTCAACCTCAGCTATAACCGTGGCGAGCGCACCGGCGACTCTTCGCTGCTGTACCTGTCCGGCAACCCAGGCAGGAACGGCAGCTCGGGCATGTTTTCGTTCCCGGCGACCTACAAGACCGAGACCACCCAGGACGACTACGGCATCCGCTTCAATGGCCCGTTCTCGTTCCTGGGTCGTGAGCACGAATTGGCCTTCGGCTACGTGGACAGCAAGCAGAAGTTCGACGCCGATTCACTCGACGCGCAAACAGGCTTTGACGGGGTGGCCGATTTCGATGCCTACAACGGTAAATTCCCCGAGCCGATCTGGGGCCCGAGGACCGACTACGGCTACAGCGAGACCCGCCAGAAAGGACTCTACGCAGCCACCCGCCTGAACGTGACCGACGATTTGAAAGTGATTCTGGGCGCGCGTGAGAGCTGGTACGAGAAAACCAGCGATGACATCTACTCGCAAGTGAGCAAGGTCGATGTCGATCATGAGCTGACACCCTATGCAGGCGTGGTCTACGACCTCACCGACAACCTCTCGGCCTATGCAAGCTACACGGAGATCTTCCTGCCGCAGTCGGTACGCGACAGCAGTGGCCAGCAACTGGAGCCGATCGTTGGCCAGAGCAGTGAAATCGGCCTCAAGGGTGAGTACTTCGATGGCCGCTTGAACGCCTCCGCGGCGATTTTCCAGATCAAGCAGGACAATCTGGGGCAGAGCACCGGCGAGCTGATCGACCCAAACAACCCTGTCGGCGGCTTCGCCTACGAGGCCAGTGAAGGCGCGACCAGCAAGGGTTTCGAGCTGGAAGTGTCGGGCGAGCTCGCCACGGACTGGAATGCCTCCCTGGGTTACACCCAGTTCAAGGCTGAAGACGCCCACGGCGACGACGTCAACACGTTGTACCCGACCAAGTTGCTACGCACCTTCACCACCTACCGTCTGCCAGGCGCTTTCAACAAGCTGACCATTGGCGGCGGCGTCAACTGGCAGGATTCGATCTACACCTACGCCATCAATCCGGCAGGCAATTCCGAGAAGATCCAGCAGGACGCCTACGCCCTGGTCAACCTGATGGCGCGCTACGAAATCACCGACAACCTCTCGGCCCAGGTGAATGCCAACAACGTCACCGACCAGAAGTACTTCGACATCTTCGATGCCTACGGTGCCCTGACGTATGGCGCACCGCGCAGTATTACCGCCTCGGCGAAATATCGCTTCTAAACCAACGGATCGGGTGGCGCGGCTACCCGAGTTGAACGCAAAAAAAGCACGACACTGGCCTGGCGCGGGTGTCGTGCTTTTTTTTGTCCCAATCAAATGTTATGTTATATCAATTTCCTGGCTGTCGATTGTTCATCGACAGAGCAACCCACTCCCTGCCTGCGACTTTCGATGACAAACCTCGTTCAAATCCCACCCATCACCCGCGTAAGCCAACGCCTGATGTCCATCGATGCCCTCAGGGGATTGGTGATCCTGTTCATGCTGCTCGATCACGTGCGCGAGACGTTCTTCCTGCACCGCCAGGTCACCGACCCGATGCTCATCGACAGCACTGAACCCACATTGTTTTTCAGCCGCACGCTCGCCCACTTATGTGCGCCGGTATTCGTTCTGCTCACGGGCTTGTCCGCATTTCTGTACGGTGAAAAGCACCAGGGCAAGCGCGATGTATCGGAGTTCCTGTTCAAGCGCGGCCTGTTCCTGGTGGTACTGGAATTCACCCTGGTGAATTTCGCCTGGACCTTCCAGTTCCCGCCCACCGTGATTTACCTGCAGGTGATCTGGGCGATTGGCGTCAGCATGATTGCCCTCGCTGCACTGGTCTGGCTACCGCGGCCGATCCTCTGTGCCCTGGGCCTGGTCATCGTCGCCGGGCACAACCTGCTCGATCCCCTGCACTTCCCGGCCGATTCAGCGTTGCACATCCCCTGGGCCATTTTGCATGATCGCGGCTGGATCGAATTCTCTGACAGCTTGCGCCTGCGCACCTCCTACCCGGTGCTGCCATGGATCGGAGTCATCGCACTGGGTTACTGCATCGGCCCCTGGTTCGCCCGCGCAGCCTCGACCACCCTGCGCCAGCGCTATCTGTTGCTGGCCGGCAGCGTCGCCTTGATCGGATTCATCGCCTTGCGCCTGGTCAACGGTTATGGCGAGGCCGGTTGGGTGGTTTATGAAAACACCACGCACACCCTCATGAGTTTCTTCAACATCACCAAATACCCACCTTCCCTGCTGTTCCTGGGCCTGACGCTAGGCGTGGGGTTGTTGCTGTTGCTGGGCTTCGAGCGCGCCCGACAACAGAAGTGGATCAGCGCCCTGGCAGTCTTTGGCGCGGCACCGATGTTCTTCTACTTGCTCCATCTTTATGTGTTGAAAGTGTTGTACCTGATCAGCGTGGCATTGTTCGGCCGCAACCAGGGCGACTACTACGGCTTCGACGGCATCGGGGCTGTGTGGCTGACCGCCGCGCTCCTGGCTACGACGCTGTATCTGCCGGTGCGCTGGTTCGCCGCACTGAAGGCGCGTCGGCGCGATATCGGCTGGCTCAAATATTTCTGATCGGGAGACGGGTTCGCCTCGGGCGGCATGATCGACTACCATGCCGCCGCCGGTTTCCACATGGGATTAATAGGGAATCCGTGATGCTGCCAACGCATCAAACGGAACTGCCCCCGCAACTGTAGGTGCTGAGCCTGCTCCTGAACTGCCACTGGGATCGCTTCCCGGGAAGGCTGGAGCAAGCGATGACGCACCAGTCAGGAGACCTGCCGGCCAAGCAACAATCACTAACCGGCGGGGTGTCCGGGGAGGACATCCTTGCGCGCGCGTCACTCAGGTGACGGGCCCTGCCGTACTTTTTCGGCAGCGTTCGATGATGTGTTTCCAGACCCTTGCGCCGAGTACGGTTCAAATGGAGATTGCATCATGCTGTTGCCCCGCTTTGTTGCCCTCGTCGCTGGCCTGGGTGCTGCTTCCCTCGCTTGCGCCGCACCGACCCATTACCCGCTGACGGTGGAGAACTGCGGCAGCACGCTGACGTTCGCGCACGTCCCTGCCCGGGCGGTGACCATCGGCCAGGCCGGCACGGAAATGCTCTTTGCCCTGGGGCTGGGTGACCAACTGGTCGGCACTTCGCTGTGGTTCAATGATGTGCTGGGCCAGTACCAGGTGCAGAACGGCAGGATCGAACGACTGGCCGACAACGAGCCGAGTTTCGAGTCGGTGATCGGCAAGCGCCCGGAGCTGGTTGCTGTCGAGCTGGAATGGATGGTCGGCCCGCAAGGCGCAGTCGGTACACGCGAGCAGTTTCACGAGCTGAAGATTCCAACTTATCTGATGCCCTCGGACTGCGAGTCAAAGGACAATCTGGTCGGGGCCGACGGCACCCGCCTGGCGCCATTTCGTATTGAAAGCCTCTACAAGAGCATCACCCAGCTGGCCGAGATCTTCGATGTCCAGGCGCGTGGACAGCAGCTTAACGCACAACTGCAGGCCAGCCTGGCCAGGTCCATTGCCTTGGTTCAGGACAAAGATCTGAAGCACACCAGCGCGCTGGTCTGGTTTTCCAGTGCCAGCCTGGATATCGACCCCTATGTCGCCGGGCAAAAGGGCATTCCCGACTTCATGCTCAACACCCTGGGCGTGCGCAATGTCGTGCAGTCCGACGAAGAGTGGCCAACGGTTGGCTGGGAAACCATCGCCAAGGCCAACCCGACTTTCCTGGTGATCGCGCGCATGGATCGCCGTCGCTACCCGGCTGACGACTATCAAAAGAAACTGCAATTTCTGCGCAGCGATCCTGTGACCCGCAACATGGACGCGGTGAAAAACAATCGCATCATTATCCTCGACGCCATGGCCATGCAGGCCAGCCTGAGAACGTTCGACGGCCTCGAAGCCCTGGCCACGGCCATCAACGGCTACGACCTGCCGCAATGACCAGGACGCTGATTCGCAGTCTGCTTGCGTTGCTGATGTTGCTCCTGGCCGTGATTGCCGGAGTGGCCATCGGCGAAACCCCCATTGAACCGACCGTGGTGTTGCAGGTGCTGGCCAACAAACTGTGGTCGGCAGGTTTTGCCCTCGATCCCATCGACGAGGGCATCGTCTGGAACTACCGCCTGACCCGCGCACTGGTGGCGGCGGCATGCGGCGCGGGCCTGGCGACCTGCGGGGTGATCCTGCAATCGCTGCTGCGCAACCCGCTGGCCGATCCCTACCTGCTGGGCATTTCCGCAGGGGCTTCGACGGGCGCGGTACTGGTGGCGTTGCTGGGATTTGGCGCCGGAGTGATTTCGATGTCGGCCGGGGCATTTGCCGGTGCTGTCGCTGCCTTTGCCGTGGTGGTGTTGCTTGGCCGGGCGAGCGGTTCACCTGGCAGTACCTCGCAGATCATTCTGGCGGGGATCGCCGGTTCGCAACTGTTCAATGCGCTTACGGCGTTCCTGATCACCAAGTCGGCCAGTTCCGAACAGGCTCGCGGCATCCTGTTCTGGTTGCTGGGCAATCTCAGCGGCGTGCGCTGGCCATCGGTGGGGCTGGCCGTGCCGGTTGCGCTTGCAGGTCTAATGGTTTGCCTGTGGCATCGGCGTGCGTTGGATGCCTTCACCTTTGGCGCCGACTCCGCGGCCTCGCTCGGCATTGCGGTGCGTCCCGTACAATGGCTGTTGATCAGCTGCGCCGCCCTGGTGACGGCGGTGATGGTGTCGATCGTCGGCTCCATCGGTTTCGTCGGGCTGGTCATACCCCACGCCGCAAGGCTGTTGCTGGGCACTCGGCATACGCATCTGCTGCCGGCCAGTGCGCTGGGCGGCGCGGTGTTCCTGATCGCCGCCGATGTGCTCTCGCGCACGCTGATCAAGGGCCAGGTGATTCCGGTTGGTGTGATCACTGCCTTGGTCGGCGCGCCGGTGTTCGCGTTGATCCTGGTCGGTCGGAGGAATGCCCGATGAATGCAGCCGCGCCTGCCCTCCACGACCCCGTGCTGAGTTGTTCGGGCCTGGGGTTCTCGATCCGCGACGCCAAGTTGCTGCACGACATTCACCTGGACATCCAGGCTGGCGAGACCCTGGGCCTTGCAGGGCCCAACGGCTCGGGAAAATCCACCCTGCTGAAACTGCTGGCCGGCGTGCGCAGCCCGAGCCAGGGAGCCATCCATCTCAACGGCCAGAACCTCAAGACGCTGTCACGGCGAACCATCGCACAAACCCTGGCAGTGGTTGAGCAGCAGGCCGACACTCTGGATGCGATCAGTGTGTTCGATGCCGTGGCCCTGGGCCGAACGCCGTGGCTGTCGGCCTTGAGCCCATGGTCGGATGCAGACGATGACATCGTCCATCAAGCCTTGCGCGACGTGGATGCGACTCATCTAAGCAGGCGCACCTGGCGTAGCCTCTCCGGCGGCGAGCGCCAGCGCGTGCATATCGCTCGCGCCCTGGCCCAGCGCCCGCGAATCCTGTTGCTGGACGAACCGACCAATCACCTGGATATCCAGCACCAGCTGGCGATCTTGCAGGTTGTTCATGCGTTGCCCGTGACCACTGTCATTGCCCTGCACGACCTCAACCAGGCACTCGCCTGTGATCGCTTGGCCGTGCTGGAAAAGGGCCGCCTGGTGGCCCTGGGCAAACCGATGGAGGTGTTGACCCCACAACGCCTGCTGGACACCTTCGGCGTCCATGCGCACTACCTCATCGACCCCTTTGACGGCGCGCAGATCCTGCGCCTGCGTTCATCCTGATCCTGTTTGTGGACACCGCGAAAATGCCTACCCGATCCGCCTTTCTCCTCGCCCTGGCCAGTCCGTTCACGCTGGCTGATTCGGCGCAATCGCACTCCAACGGCTTTGTCCAGGACAGCGCCTGGAGCGTACTCAATCGCACCGTTTACGACCATCGCGAGTACCGTCATGGCGCCCGCAACAACGCGGCGCGCAATGCCTACAAACCCCGTGACGAGCGTAATGGCTACGCCGAAGAATGGGGATACGGGCTGATGGGTACCCTGCAATCGGGTTTCACCCAGGGCCTGATCGGTGTGGGCATGGATGCCCACGCCTATCTCGGCACACAACTCGACAGCGGCGGCGGCCGCGCCGGCAAAGCGCGCTTGCTTGGGCTGGACAACCAGGGGCATCCCAAGGACGAGTTCAGCCGCGGCGGTGCAGCGATCAAATTCCGCGCGTCATCGACCGTGTTGAGCTATGGCGAACAGCGGGTGAAAACCCCGGTGTTCAGTTCCTCCGATAGCCGCCTGCTGCCGGAAACCGCCACCGGCGTGTTCCTTTCCAGCAACGAGTTCGAGGCACTGAAGCTGGTAGCCGGGCACTTCACCGACAGTACCGATCGCAACGCCAGCAGCCATGACCAGGGCCTGGTGGTCAACTATTCCAACGCCGTGAAAGGCAACACCTTCGACCTTGCGGGCATGGTCTACACCCCGGCAAAGCACCTGAACCTCAGCCTCTATACATCGCGCTACGAGGACACCTGGAACCAACACTACCTGGGCGCCACCTTCCTCCAGCCCCTGGGTGAACAGCGCTCGTTGGCATTCAACCTCAACCTGTACCGCAGCACTGATGAAGGCAAGTCGTTATCCGGCACAATCGACAACACCACCTGGAGCCTGATGTCCACTTACACCCAGGGGCCCCATGGCTTCAGCCTCGGTTATCAGCAGGTGGATGGCAACACGCCGTTCGACTACGTCACCCGTGGCGCTATCTTCATCAGCAATTCCGTGCAGCTGTCGGACTTCAACGCACCCAATGAACAGTCCTGGCAGGCTCGCTACGATCTGGATGTCACCCCCTGGGGAGTGCCGGGCCTGTCCATGAGCGCCGCCTATGTACGCGGCAGCCAGATCGATGGCAGCCACGTCGACCCGCAAGGAGGCTATGCCTGGCTGGGTTATGGTGAAGGCGGCAAACATTGGGAGCGTGACCTGGAGGTGCGCTATGTGGTGCAAGGTGGCGCGGCAAAAGGCACTACACTGTCGCTGCGACACAATGTTCATCGAGGCAACACAGCCCAGGCAGAACTGGACACGGACCAGATTCGCCTGGCGGTCGAATATCCACTGACAGGAAGGTTCTGATCCTGTTTATGGAGCCGCTGGTAAATGTTGTGCTGGTGAATTTTAACCGTGCTCTCCACGCCCGTATAAAAGTCGCTGAAGGAAAACCAGATGCTTTATTTCCAGCAAATGTTGGGCATTGCCGTGTTTTCCATCACCGGCGTGCTGGCCATCAAGAAAGCCGATGTGGATTTGTTTGGTGCCGTGGTGCTCGGCATCATCACCGCCATTGGCGGTGGCACGATCAGGGACCTGCTGCTGGATCTGCCGATCTTCTGGATCGCCGATTTCAATTACATCTGGGTCGCCCTGTTCGCTGCGCTGCTGGCGTTCTTTTGCACGCAACGCCTGCAACGACGTTACCGTATCCTGCTTTATCTCGACGGTCTGGCGGCGGCGCTGTTCGGTTTGTCGGCCACCGAGAAAGTCCTGGCCTTGCAGCTTGCCGCGCCCCTGGCCGTGATGATGGGCGTGCTGACCAGTATCGGCGGCGGTATCGTCCGGGATGTCCTGGCGGGACGGGTTTCACTGCTGATGTCGCGGGAGATTTACGCCACGCCCATTCTGTTGGGCTGCACCCTCTACGTCCTGTTGCGCGACGTATTCCCGACCATCTGGGTGGCCGGCTGGATTGCCTTGATCTTCACCTTCGGCTTGCGGTTCCTGGCCATCTACAAGCAACTGCAGATGCCGGCCATTTTTTCCACCCGGCAGGGATGATTTGGCGACGGGGGTCCGCGCAGCGGTTGAACCCCCTCCCCGGTCTGCTGCGTCAGAGGACTGGAGGTCAGCACCAGCAGCCCCGACTGTTCGAACAGCGACTCCCCCGACAACGCCTCAAGCTCGCGCCAGATGCGGTGGGAATTGCGCACGATGGGAACGTACTGCGCGCCCTCACCCACCGAAAGCCGGGTAATGCGCGTATCGCCATGGCTGGAGCCCAGGTTGTGCGGCGGATGATGACGGTCGATACCGACAACATTCACCCCCGCCTTCGCCAACTGGTACACCGTTGCGGCGCCCATGGCGCCCAGGCCCAGAACCACTGCATCACATCGTTCGGACATCCGTGTTTACCTTGCAAAAAGAGCCCAGTTCAGAGGTAAAACGATTAAAAATCAAAGACTAAAAGAGCATATGCATATGCTCGAGCGGGTGCTGGCAGCTGCGGTTCGGCACAGGCGAATCGCTTGCCTCTGGTAATGGGTATCGGGTTAGGATAATCGGACACTGGAATGGACCCTCTCGACCCAAGGACGCGATTTTTATGCAATTCCCCTTTTCTCAACCCAGCGAGCGCTTGCACGATCGCCGATTTACCTTAGCGGGCAACAGCCACGGGCCCTCCGGTGCCGGCACGGTAGGCGTCGATCACGCGGGACGCACCACGCTGGCCTTTGTATGGGGCTGGTTGTCGGGGGTGACTGGAGATGGAGAGTCCAGCTACGTCGAGCTTGCTGCGTAGCCAACTGCAAAAACCCGTCAAACCCTGATCTGCACGTGACAACACCGGAGGATGAAATGAAAGGAAGCTGCGCTTGTGGGACCGTGGGTTACGAGATCGACAGCATCGATATGCCCATCAGCCATTGTCATTGCAGTACCTGCCGCAAGACCCATGCCGCCGCTTATGTCTCCACGGCGGGCGTGTTGAGAGAGCATTTCCGATGGACCCAAGGCCTGCAGGCGTTGCGGGCTTTCGAGTCATCACCCGGGAAGCTGCGACACTTCTGCTGCCACTGTGGATCGCACCTTGCCGCTGAACGTACCGGCTCGGCCGCAATAATCGTGCGCGTGGCCACCTTGGACGAGGCGCCTGGCAGCAGCCCCGAATACCACATCTGGACGGAGCAGGACGTGGCCTGGCTGGCCGGGGAAGATCTGCCCCGATACCCGCAATGGCAGCCTGGACGATAACGGCAACGTCGCCTGGCCGTATCACCTCTGTATGACAGTCACTCGCGAGGAAGCCCATGATCGATAGCTCTGCCGTTTTGACGGTTTTCCTGGTCTACCTGGCCGGCGTCGTTATCCCCGGGCCAAATTTCGTCGCCGTGGTTCATAAGGCGGTGGCGGCTACACGGTCGCAAGCCCTGGCCCTGGTGGGGGGTATCGTCCTGGTCAACCTGTTCTGGTCCAGCTGTGCCATTGCAGGTCTGGGCATTGTCTTTGCTGCGTTCCCCTGGGCTGCGCTTGTGGTGAAGGTTCTGGGCGCCGCCTACCTGATGTGGTTCGGCTTGCGCCTGCTGATCAACGCGGGCAAGCATGCGCCTGGCCGGCCAGATGAGGCCGTCGCCGGTAGTTGCAGGCAGTCCTTTGTCCAGGGGGTGGTGACCAACATTGGCAACCCCAAGTCCATGGCATTCTATGCCGCGGTTTTTTCAGCCGCAGCCCCCGCCCACGTTTCGCCAGGCACCTTTGCGTCGATGCTGGCGGTTGTCGTGGTGGTGTCGATGGCCTGGTATGGCATGGTCGCCATCGCCCTTTCGCAACCCAGGATTGCTGGCGCATATCGAGGGAAGAAAAAAGCCATCGATCGATTGTGCGGTGGGTTGATTTTGTCCCTGGGGATCCGCCAGCTGGTTTAGCCATCTTGCGATGGCTACCGGATCTGCGCGCCCTCGCGTGCATAAAGCGTCACCGAGGCGCGCAGCTTGTTGCTGCCGAAAGCACACATCTTGTCGAACGCCTCGTGGCTGACCGGAAGATGCTGGCAGTCGAGTGCCTGACGGTGCTGACTGTGATCGATGTCCGGGTCATGGAGGTAGACGAAGTCTTCATCGTAATTCGTGACGATGACCCAGTGCGGGGCTTTGGAGCGCGTCAGGCGGTAGCTGCTGATCAACACCAGCGGTAGACCGCCGGCCTTCAGCGTGCGCGCCAGATCCAGCTGGTTGCTGCTGACCTGCTCCACATCACTGTGGCGAAGTTGCGCGCAGAACTCTTCGTGTACCAGGCGCATGACCTCCTTTTTATGTGCATCGCGCACCCCGTCGAGAAACAGCGGACCTTTGATGCTCACTTGCAGGCGCACGCGAAATCCCCGGCGCCAGGCGGCCAGTGCCAATCCCTGGGGACTGCAGCCGCCGTGCCCCGACGTCATGAACACCGTCGTGGCTTCACGCCAGATCTGCAGTTCGTCCCGGCGATCGATCACGCGCGCAGGTTGCAAGGCCTTCATGGCCATCAGGAGGCAAGCCGGACCGCAGGTGAATTCAGTGGTTTGCTGGTAGTAAGGCACCTGGAATTCGAGGCTTTGCCGAGGGTGCAGAACGCGCTTCTCCAGACGCAATGCATCGGCATGGTCTTCGTAGTAGTCGTGAACCACCGCGAAACGTCGATAGCCGTTACGCTCATAAAGACCGATAGCCACGGGATTATCCGGCCGCACCTCGAGGCGCAGGTAGGCACAATCGTGATCGCGGGCACACGCCTCCGCCCGGTCCAGTAGCTGTTTGCCCAGACCGAGGCCGCGACTGTGGCTGGCGATGGCGATTGAATACAGACGCGCCAGCGAGGTGCCTCGGTGAAACAGCACCAGGCAGTAGCCCATCAATTGACTGCCGTCCTGCGCCACGATCAGGCTGGCGTGGGCGCGGCTGATCATCCACTGGAAACTGCGTGCAGTCAGTCGGTCAGAGGTAAAACATTGGTTCTCAAGTTCCAGCAGAGACTTCAGGTCATCCTGTGTAGCGTTGCGAAATAACAGACTCATGGCCGCACCGTAAAAGTTGCGTAACGAAACGAGACTTTTTAAAAGTATCGTGCTTAATAGATAAGGACTTGTTCTCCAACGGACCTTTTCATATGTCAGCGGTACAGGGCGGCTTGCGTGAAGTATCAGAGCAAAATCGGTTAACGGCAATATCCAACCTGACTTATTTAGAGCAGGCGCCGGGACGATCCAGCCAGGTGATTATTATTGTCGAACGAAAGGAAGACTGGGCCTCTTACTTCCCCTCGGAGGACGTGATGAGTGCCCAGGAGTACCTGGAACAACCGCTTGAGATCGAGGCCGGCAAGCGCGTCCAGGTCATTAACCTGTGCCGCAGCTACAAATATCTGGGGCACGGTTATTACTGTTCGCTGTTGGCGGAAGCACGCGGCCATAAAGTTATTCCGTCTGTACGCACTATCAGCGAACTGACCAAAAAATCACTGTACGGCCTGGCGTTGGATGATCTCGGTAAAACGTTGGACAAAGCACTGAGCAACCATGTTTACAGTAATACCGAAGGCTTCACGCTCACGCTGTACTTCGGTAAAACCAACCTTGAACCCTTACAGGACCTGGCACGGCAAATTTTCGAAGCCTTCCCTTGCCCGATACTCTTGATAGAGTTCCGTAAGAGTAACAGTTGGCGCATCGACGGAATAAAATCCGGCGTCTTGCACAAGTTGCGCGAAGACCAGGAAGACCCGTTTGCCAACTCGCTGGACAGCTTCAGCCGCAAGGTATGGCGAATGCCACGCTCACCCCGGGTGGCCCGCTACGACCTGGCCATATTGCATGACCCCCACGAAGCGCTGCCGCCTTCCAATGCCAAGGCCCTGGAAAATTTCATCCGGGTCGGCAAAGGCCTGGGCATTGATGTCGATCTGATCGAAAAGAAAGACTACTCACGAATCGCCGAGTACGACGCCCTGTTGATTCGCGAAACCACCAGCGTGGACAACCACACCTATCGCTTCGCCAAGAAGGCGGAAAGCGAGGGCCTGGTAGTGATGGACGACCCCACTTCCATCTTGCGCTGCACCAACAAGGTGTACCTGACTGACCTGCTCAAGAGCCATCAATTGGGCATGCCGGCCACCGAGATTCTCTACAAGGAACGACCGGAAGATTTCGAGCGAGTCGGTGAACGCCTGGGCTTTCCATTAGTCCTGAAGATTCCCGATGGCTGCTTTTCCCGGGGCGTGATCAAGGTCGAAAGCCAACAGGCACTGCTGGAAGCCACCGCCGAGCTGTTCGAACACTCGGTGTTGCTGCTGGCCCAGGAGTTCTTTTACACCGAGTACGACTGGCGCATCGGCGTGCTCAACCGCAAACCGATTTTCGCCTGCCAGTACTTCATGTCCAAAGGGCACTGGCAAATCTACAACCACAAGGCCAAGGGCCAGGACATCAACGGGGAATGCCGCACCCTGGCGGTCCACGAGGCCCCGCGAGCGGTGGTCGAACTGGCGGTGAAGACCGCCAACCTCATTGGTGACGGGTTGTACGGGGTCGACCTGAAGCAGTCAGGGGACAAGGTGGTGGTCATCGAGGTCAACGACAACCCGAACATGGACGCGGGCATCGAAGACGCTTTTTTGCAGGACGACCTGTACTCCCTGGTCCTGGAAGAGTTCATTCGCCGCCTGGAACTGAAACGTCGCGGTCAGGCGTGGTGACACTTGATCCGCTACGCAGCCTGCAAGACACTGGTTTTTTCAGTCGATAACGCCATAGGCCAGACGTGATCAAGAGCTTTCAACTTGCCCATGGGGCACTGGTACCGGTTGAGCACCTCGATGCCGATGTGATGTTGTTCAGCAATCCCGATGCGGCGGAACGGGATCTGTTGCGCAGCGATTTCAAACTCGACGATCACGCGCTGGCGTCGGCACTGGACCCGGACGAAGTGTCCCGCATCGAATTCCATCCGGATAACCTGTTCCTGATCTGGAAGCGGCCGGAGAGTTACTCGGGCGGAGAGAGCCTGGCTTTCGAGGTCTCGTCGTTCGGCTTGCTGTTCTCTCAATCACGCTTGCTGATCATCGCGACGGACGATTGCCAGTTGAGTGGCCTGGGGCAACGGCACCCCTTGCACACAACGCAGGATGTGCTGCTGGACATCCTGTTCAACAACCTCCACCACTACCTGGGTCACCTCAAAGTGATCAAGATGGTGGCGCGCGAGTTGCAGCAGAAATTCAACGCCTCGATGGAAAATCGACATCTGATCCAGATGTTCAATCTCAGCGAAAGCCTGATCTATTACATCAACGCGATTCACAGCAATGGCGCAGTCCTGACCCGGCTGCGCAACCATGCGGAAAAAGAGCACTTCAGCGCCGAGGCGATCGCGCTGATCGACGACCTGATCATCGAGAACACCCAGTGCAACAAACAGGCGGAAATCTACTCCAGGGTATTTGCCGGCCTGATCGATGCACGGGGCAATCTGATGAACAACACCATGAACAACCTGCTACGCAAACTGACGTTGATCAATGTGGTGTTCCTGCCTCTGAACCTGATCGCCAGCATCGGCGGCATGTCCGAGTTCAGCATGATGACGTCCGCCGTTCCCTGGTGGGTGGCCTACCCGCTGTTTCTCACGGGAATGCTGGTTGCAGGGGGCCTGATGGTGGTCGCGCTCAAGCGTTTGACCCGGGGTTCATCCAGCATCAATGGTCCGCATTGAACGCTTGCGTCGATTCACGATTCGCCGTCAAGCAATCTCACCCTGTGGCAATCCGCGGGTCCGAGCTTGCGCCCGCTTGATGAGCGCACCTCGATAGGCATCAGCGGCTGGCCGGATGCGTTGTCCAGCAGCACGGAACGGGTCTCTTGGGGCTTGAACAGGAAACGTTCGCCCCACTGCCGCATGCTGACCACCACTGGAAAGATTTCCCGGCCTTTTTCCGTCAGCACGTACTCCTTGTAGGCGCTGCCATCCGACGCCGGTCGCACGTCGAATACCCCGACCTCGACCAGCGTCTTCAGGCGCGCTGCGAGAATGTTCTTGGCCACGCCCAGGCTCTTTTGAAATTCGCTGAAGCGGCGAATGTCGTCAAACGCGTCGCGGATGATCATCAGGGACCAGCGATCGCCGATGGCCTCCAGCGTTCTGGCTACCGGGCATTCGTTGCCTGGCGGCGAGGCGTCTTCGTGCATTGTTCACCCCATGGAATGTGGTTGCAATTTGAAACCTGATGCAGCAACAATGGAATCAGGTTTTGATTTGCAACCAGTTTAACCCCATGGAGGCGCACATGACAGCAGATGTCGATTCAGCCATTGCGAACTGCAGGATCGACCGCCCTGCAGGGCTTTCACCGCCACTCACATGGCTGTTTTCCATCACCTGCGCGCTGGCAGTCGCCAACGTTTACTTCGCCCAACCGCTACTCGACTCCATGGCCCAGAGCCTGGGAGTGGCCTCGTCAATGATCGGGGTCGTGGTGACGGCGACCCAGGTGGGTTACGCGCTGGGATTGCTGTTCATCGTCCCGCTGGGGGACCTGGTCAACCGTAAGCGACTGATACTGACGCAGGTGCTGCTGTCTGCTGTGGCGCTGGCGGCGGTGGGTGCCGCGCAACAATGGCTGGCCCTGTTGGCGGCCATGATCGTGATGGGCTTGCTGGCGGTGGTCGTTCAAGTGCTGGTGGCCTACACCGCCGTGCTGGCAACGCCCTCACAACGCGGGCAAGCCGTGGGGACGGTCACCAGTGGCATTGTCCTGGGCATCCTGCTGGCGCGGTTTACTTCCGGGGTTATCGCGGACTTCGCGGGCTGGCGCGCGGTGTATTTTGTGTCTTCGGCACTGATGCTGACCCTCGCGACGGTGCTGTGGAAAGTGGTGCCCGCCGCACCATCGCCTAAACACCGGCACAATTACTTCGCGCTCATCGCTTCGCTGTTCAAGCTGTTCGTCAGTGAACCCACGTTGCGCACCCGGGGCCTGCTGGCGCTGCTGATCTTCGGCGCTTTTTCCGTGCTGTGGACATCCATGGTCCTGCCCTTGAGCGCCCCGCCGCTGTCGCTTTCCCACACGGCCATCGGCCTGTTCGGCCTGGCCGGTGTCGCCGGTGCCCTGGCGGCCAGGCGCGCCGGTCGCTGGGCCGATAAAGGCCTGGGACAACGGGTGACCGGCATTGCCCTGGGGCTGCTGACGCTGTCCTGGTTGCCCATCACCTTCGCCCAATCGTCCCTGCTCGCGCTGGCCTGCGGCGTCATCCTGCTCGACTTCGCCGTCCAGGCCGTGCACGTCACCAACCAGAGCTTCCTGTTCGCCGCACGACCCGATGCCCAGAGCCGCATGGTCGGCGCCTACATGTGTTTCTACTCGGTCGGCAGCGCATTGGGTGCCGTCGCGGCGACCCAGGTGTATGCGCTATGGGGTTGGCCAGCCGTCAGCCTGCTGGGCGCCTTGATCAGTGCCAGTGCCCTGGTGTTGTGGTGGCTCACGTCGCCTTGCTCGACGGTCGATCAAGGATGACACCGCGGCCATGGCGTGGCATCGAACCCCAGGGCTCATGCAGCCAGGCTCTCTCGAACCATGTCAAAAAAGGTCGTGAGGATACGCCGGGAACTCTGCGCGCGCAGGCAGACCAGGGTCTCGGTGAAGCGCCGCTGACAATCGATGATGGGCAGCCCGCGCAATCGCGAGTCAAAGCCCAGTTCGGTCGCCGAGACGACACCGGCGCCCATCCCGATCGCCACGGCTTCGCGCGCGGCTTCACGCCCATCGACTTCGATCGCCTTGCGGATGCGCAACCCCGCGGCTGCCATCTCTTCCTCCAGGCACAGGCGCGTCACTGAGCCTTTTTCGCGCAGGACCAGCGGCGTGTCGTGCAAGTCGCGCAGGCTGATGGATTCGCGTTGCGCCCAGGGATGGTCAAGCGCGACGAATGCGAGCATCGGATCGCTGCGCAGGGGCAGCGACAGCAGCCGGTCGTCCTCGATATTGCGTCCCAGCAGGGCAATGTCGGCCTGATGACCGAACAAGCGCTGCAGCACTTCATCGGTGTTGGCCGTTTCAATCTTCACGTCGATACCGGGGTAACGCCCGCAAAAGCGCGCGACATAGGGCAGCACGTGCACTGGCGCATCCACGGCAAGGTTCAGGCTTCCCGTGGACAGGGTTCGATAGTCCATCAGCATGTCGTGGGCATCGACACTGATATCGAACAGGCGCCGGGTCAGGCCGAACAAGCGCTCGCCCACTTCGGTCAGGCGCACCAGGCGCTTGTCGCGGTAGAACACCATCACCCCGTAGTACTCCTCGAGCTTGCGTACCTGATCGGACACCGCCGGTTGTGACAGGCAGAGCTGCTCGGCCGCACGGGTGAAACTGCCGTTGATGGCGACGGCGTGGAAGGCCTTGAGTTGGGTATGGGAAATAGTCATCGGGGCGGCCTTTGCATAGTTTCAACTTATTCATGCATACGTTAAATCGATTTTATTTATAGACGATGAACTGCAAGCATGATTTCCACAAGCCCGCCCTCGCATCAACCCAGGAATGCCTGATGGAAATCGAACGTTTCGCCGTGACAAAACGCCGTTCGGACAGCGTCCGCTATGACAACCTTCTCTACATCGGTGGCCAGGTGGCCACGGACCTCAGTGGCGATATCGAGGCCCAGACCCACGAGGTGCTCGCCAGTATCGAACAGCTATTGCTCAGTGCCGGCAGCAGCCGCAAGCAGGTGCTTTCGGTGCGAATCCTGCTCGCCCATCGCGAGGACTATGCAGGGCTGAACAAGGTCTGGGACGCGTTCTTTCCCGAAGGCCACGCCCCCACGCGGGCCTGCACCCTGGCGCAATTAATCGACCCCGGCTGGCGCGTGGAAATGATCGTGGTCGCCGCGTGCGCCTGATTGCCTGCTGAACCCTGCCCCCAACTTGCTGCAACGGAGATGACCCCATGCGCCCCTACTGGCTCGATCAGGCCCTGAAAACCCAACCCGACTCGCCCTGCCCGCCGCTGCGGCAGAACACCCGCGCCGATGTCTGTATCGTCGGTGGTGGCTACACCGGTTTATGGACCGCCATCATGCTCAAGGAACAGAATCCCGAGCTGGACGTGGTCATCGTCGAAGCCGACATCTGCGGCGCCGGTGCCAGTGGGCGCAATGGCGGCTGCGCGCTGTCCTGGTCGGCCAAGTACTTCACCCTGGAGCGTTTGTTCGGCGTCCAGGAGGCCATACGCCTGGTCAAGGAATCGGAGCAAAGCATCTACGCCATCGGCAGCTTTTGCGACAAGTACGCGGTGGATGCCGATTACCGACTCGATGGCACGCTTTACACGGCAACCAACCGCGCCCAGGTCGGCTCGACCGACGCCGTGATCGCCGCGCTGGAGCGCAATGGCATCAACTCGTTCTCCAAATGCGCGCTGGCTGACGCGCAGCGAATGGCGGGTTCGAGCCGACACCTCGAAGGCTGGTTCTCGCCGGCGGCAGCCAGTGTGCAACCGGGCAAGCTGGTGCGCGGCCTGCGCCGGGTGGCGCTGGAACTGGGGGTACGGATCTACGAAGGCTCGCCCATGACCGGCCTGGAAGAGGGGCTGCCCGCCACCGTCAACACGCCGAACGGCAACGTGACCTGCGACCGGGTCGTGTTGGCGATAAACGCCTGGATGGCGCGTGCCTTTCCACAGTTCCAGCGTTCGGTGGCCATCGTCTCCAGTGACATGATCATTACCGAGCCAAGGCCTGACCTGCTCGAGCGGATCGGCCTGACCAGCGGGGTCACCGTTCTCGACTCGCGCATCTTCGTGCACTACTACCACAACACCCCGGACGGCCGGATCATGCTCGGCAAAGGCGGCAATACCTTCGCCTACGGCGGGCGCATCCTGCCAGTGTTCGACCAGCCTTCGCCCTACAAGGGATTGTTGCGCAACACCCTGGCAGAGTTCTTCCCGGACTTTGCCGATGTCGGCATCGCCGCCACCTGGAATGGCCCCTCCGATCGCTCCGTCACCGGGCTGCCTTTCTTCGGTCGCCTGGGTGCAAGCGGCAACGTCTTTTATGGCTTCGGCTATTCCGGCAGCGGCGTCGGTCCGTGCCATATGGGTGGGCAAATCCTCTCATCGCTGGTGCTGGGGGCGGACAACCCCTGGACACGCTCGCCACTGGTGCAAGGCCCGCTCGGCCACTTCCCACCGGAGCCGATCCGCTACCTGGGTTCGCTGATGGTGCGCAACGCCATTCGCCGCAAAGAGCGTGCCGAGGACCACAACCTGCGCCCCCGTCGAATGGATGTGCGCCTGGCGAAATTCGCCGCGGCAGCCGGCAAGTCAGACAAGGGATAAAGCCTCGATCCACGGCGAACCCTGTCCGACCCTTTCAAAGCCAGCCAGTCATCGCGCTGGCTTTGCCTTTTCCCCCAGCCCCCCGCGATCCCGAGCCGAACGCAGACGTAATCTGCGCTGACAAGGGGCGCCTGTTGATTTTTAACTTATAAGCCCAGCTTGTTTGTGACATGTGATAAATCGATTTCAGTTATTTTTCAGCGAGTGTTTTTATTGGCCCATGCATCACTCCCCCACAAAAACAACACCGCCGGAGAAGATCATGACCAAAGCTGAATTTCCGCCCACACAAGCGCTGGCTACCCCAGCCCTGGGTGAACCCTACCTGCTGACCCCTGGCCCGTTGACCACGTCCAAAGCCACCAAGGAAGCCATGCTGCGCGACTGGGGTTCATGGGACGTTGCCTTCAATCAGGTCACGGCTGATGTGCGCCAGAGCCTGCTCAGCATGGCCGGGGTACAGGACGACAGCTTTGCCTGCGTACCATTGCAAGGCAGCGGCAGCTACTCGGTCGAGGCCGCTTTGGCCACGGCCATCCCTCGGGACGGTAAAGCGCTGGTGTTGATGAACGGTGCCTACGGTCAACGAGCCACCAAGACCCTCGAGTACCTCGGTCGCGCCTTCATCACCCTGGACAAAGGCGATTACCTGCCGCCGCAACCCGAGGAAGTAGACGCCCTGCTCAGGGACAACCCGGACATCACCAACGTCTTTCTCGTCCATTGCGAAACCAGCTCCGGCATTCTCAATCCGCTGCGTGAAATCGCCGATGTGGCGAAGGCTCATGGCAAGAGCCTGATCATCGATGCCATGAGTTCCTTCGGTGCCGTGCCGTTGACGGTCAATGACATCGCCTTCGACGTGGTGGTCTCCTCTGCCAACAAATGCATCGAGGGTATTCCAGGGTTCGGTTTCGTCATCATCCGCCGCACCGTGCTGGAGGCCGCCAAAGGCCGGGCCAACTCACTGAGCCTCGATCTCTACGAGCAATGGCTGTACATGGAGCGCACCGGCCAATGGCGTTTCACGCCACCGACCCACAGCGTGGTGGCGTTCCATAAGGCCCTGGAGCAGCACAATGCCGAAGGCGGCGTGCATGGCCGCCTGGCACGCTACACCCGCAATCGCGATGTGCTGGTCGCCGGCATGCGCGAACTGGGCTTCAGAACGTTGCTAGAAGACCGTTGGCTGTCGCCGATCATTACCACGTTCTTCAGCCCGGACCATCCGAACTTCGAGTTCAAGCGTTTCTACGATGAACTCAAGGCCCGCCAATTCATCATCTATCCCGGCAAACTGACGGTCGCCGACAGTTTCCGTATCGGCTGCATCGGCCAGATCGACGAGTACATCGTCCATCAGTTGCTGCGCGCCATCGCCGACAGCCTTGTGGCGATGAACGTCGACATGCAACAGCCGACAGGCTGACCGCCCCTTTAAAGGTCCTTGTCAATTCGAGCACGGGTGCAATGGGTAGCACCTTTGGACGGGGATCTTTTTTTAAACATGGACTCGCTGACTTTTCGCCCGGCAACGCCGCGAAGGCGTCAGCGACCGCGTCAATTTAATACCTGAAGCCCGATGCCATCTCACGGCCATCTCATCGATGCCGTGTGCGTGGACAGGTTTCCTGTACCGAAAACAAAAACAACAACGTACCCCATTACTTTGCGCTGTCTGGCACCACATACGGGATCAGAACACCATGAACAAGAACGCTACAAGCCCTCTCGCAACCGGCTGGAAATCGCTCCAGCGCTGGCGCGTGCAAGTCTTCCTCATCACCTGGGTGGCGTATGCCGCCTTCTACTTTACCCGCAAGGCGTTTTCTGTCGCCAAACTGGGTATTGGCGAAGACCCGGACTTCATGCTCGAAAAGGCCATGATGGCCAATCTCGACGCCCTCTATCTAACCGCCTATGCAGTGGGGCAGTTTCTCTGGGGCAACTTCTCTGACCGCTTCGGCCCCAGGGTGGTGGTACTGAGCGGGCTCGTCATCTCGGCGCTGGCCGCGCTGCTGATGGGGACCTACGCCACCCTGCCGATCTTCGCCTCCTGCATGCTGGTCCAGGGCCTTGCCCAGTCCACCGGCTGGTCGGGCCTGTGCAAGAACGTCGGCAGTTTCTTCAGCACCGGTGAACGTGGCCGCGTGCTGGGTTACTGGAGCACCTCCTACGCCTTCGGCGGCCTGGTGGCCACGCCGTTTGCCGGTTGGTGGGCCTACAACCACTACCACGACTGGCGCCTGGCGTTCATCAGCAGCGCGGTCGTGGTACTGGTGGTGGCGGTGTTGTTCTTTTTCCTGCAACGCAACCGGCCTGAAGACGTCGGCTTGCCGCCTGTCGAGATCGAAATCGAACCCGTCAGCAAGGTCGTCGTTCCACGCGAAAGCATGTGGGCCGGCTTGCGCACGGTGATGAAAAACCGAACCGTGCTGTTCCTCGGCCTGGCCTATTTCATGCTCAAGCCGGCGCGCTACGCCATCCTCCTGTGGGGGCCGGTGATCATCTACGAACGCATGCCCGAGATCGGCAAGGTGGCCTCCGCCATCGTCCCCACTTCCTTTGAACTGGCGGGCCTGATCGGTCCGATCCTCATCGGCATCGCCTCGGACAAGTACTTCGGTGCTCGTCGAATTCCGGTCTGCGTCCTCAGCCTGGTGGTCCTGACGGTCTGCCTGGGGTTGTTCGTGCCCGCCATGCAGAGCGGCAGCCTGTACATGGTGGTCGGCCTGCTGTTCATGATGGGCCTGACGCTCTACGGACCGGATTCGATGATCAGCGGCTCGGCGGCAATCGACTTCGGCAGCAAAGATGGCGCCGCCTCCGCCGCAGGCTTCGTCAATGGCTGCGGGTCTGTGGGTGCGGTCCTGGGTGGCTTGCTGCCGGGTTACTTCGACACCATCACCGTGTTCCTTGTCTTCACCGGCGCTGCACTGTTGGCCAGCTTGATGCTGGTGCCGTTCTGGAACAGTCGCCCGAAAACCGTGGAAAACATAACGCTGGCCTCGCCTGCGGTGCCACCGGTCATTGTCGGCACCAGTTCCTGAACCCGAATCAACAAATCACTTATCACTGGAGCAATCACCATGCACTACAAACAACCTTCTCAACTGCAAGCCGTGGTTCTGGATTGGGCAGGCACCGTCGTCGACTTCGGCTCTTTCGCACCGACCCAGATTTTCGTCGAAGCCTTTGCCGAGTTTGGTGTTGCGGTTTCACTGGAGGAAGCTCGCGGGCCGATGGGTATGGGCAAGTGGGATCACATCCGCACGCTGTGCAACGAGCCGCAGATCGCCGATCGCTACCACGCCGTCTTCGGTCGGTTGCCAACCGACGATGATGTCACCGCCCTCTATGAGCGCTTCATGCCTTTGCAGATCGAAAAGATCGCCCTGCACTCGGCGCTGATTCCCGGTGCACTCGACACCATCAATGGCCTGCGCGACAAGGGTCTGAAAATCGGTTCCTGCTCAGGTTACCCGGCGGTGGTCATGGAAAAAGTCGTGGAACTGGCACGCAAGAACGGCTATGTCACCGACCACGTTGTAGCGACCGACGAAGTGCCCAACGGGCGCCCGCACCCGGCTCAAGCCCTGGCCAACGTCATTGCGCTGGGCATCAGCGACGTCGCCGCTTGCGTGAAGGTCGATGACACCTGGCCCGGCATTCTCGAAGGTCGCAGCGCGGGCATGTGGACCGTCGCGCTGACCTGCTCCGGCAATGCACTGGGCCTGACCTATGAAGCATTCAAGAATCTCTCCCTGGAGGAACTGGCTGAGGAGCGCGCGCGCATCATCAAGATGTTCGAGGGCTCTCGTCCCCACTACCTGATCGACACCATCGTCGATTTGCCGGCGGTGATTGAAGACATCAACGCTCGCCTGGCCCGTGGAGAAACCCCTCAGGGCTCCTGACCCGCCAAGGCCTGTGCTACTGACAGTGGCCGTCCCAGGGGCGGCCACCCCAAAACAACAAGAGAACGCCACCATGAACTACGCCCACCCTGGCACGCCCGGTGCCATCGTTTCCTTCAAGTCCCGTTATGGCAACTACATCGGCGGCGAGTTCGTCGCGCCGGTCAAAGGGCAGTACTTCACCACCACCTCGCCGGTAAATGGCGAACCGATTGCCGAATTCCCGCGCTCCACGGCCGAAGACATCGACAAGGCCCTGGACGCGGCTCATGCGGCCGCTGATGCCTGGGGCAAGACCTCGGTGCAGGATCGCTCGTTGGCGCTGCTGAAAATTGCCGACCGCATCGAACAGAACCTGGAGCTGCTGGCTGTCACCGAAACCTGGGACAACGGCAAGGCCGTGCGCGAAACCCTCAATGCCGACATCCCGCTGGCCGTGGATCACTTCCGCTACTACGCCGGTTGCATCCGTGCCCAGGAAGGCAGCTCGGCGGAAATCAACGAACACACCGCGGCCTACCACTTCCATGAACCCCTGGGCGTGGTCGGGCAGATCATCCCGTGGAACTTCCCGATCCTGATGGCCGCGTGGAAACTCGCCCCGGCCCTGGCCGCCGGCAACTGCGTGGTGCTCAAGCCGGCCGAGCAAACCCCGCTGGGCATTACCGTACTGGTCGAGCTGATCGGCGACCTGCTGCCACCGGGCGTACTGAACATCGTCCAGGGTTACGGCAAAGAAGCCGGCGAAGCCCTGGCCACCAGCAAGCGCATTGCCAAGATCGCCTTCACCGGTTCGACCCCAGTCGGCTCGCACATCATGAAATGCGCCGCCGAAAACATCATTCCGTCCACCGTGGAGCTGGGTGGCAAATCGCCGAACATCTTCTTCGAAGACATCATGAAGGCCGAACCGTCCTTCATCGAAAAAGCCGCCGAAGGCCTGGTGCTGGCGTTCTTCAACCAGGGCGAAGTCTGCACCTGCCCTTCCCGCGCCCTGGTGCAGGAATCGATCTACGACGAGTTCATGGCCGTCGTGATGAAGAAAGTCCTGCAGATCAAACGTGGCGACCCGCTGGACACCGACACCATGGTCGGCGCCCAGG
>NZ_MNAH01000002.1 GCF_001976065.1 Pseudomonas putida
CGCTGGCGGGATCAGGAATATGCCTACGATGCGTGGGGCAACCTGATTGAAAAACGCAGTGGGATGGGCAAGCTGCAGACGTTTGTGTATGACTGTGAAAATCGGTTGGTGCGGGCTGAGACGTTGGTGAATGGCAGGCTGGAGAGTACCGGTGCGTATCGGTATGACAGCCTGGGGCGACGGGTTGGCAAGGTTTCAGAGGTCAACGGCAAGACCGAGCAGAAGCACTTTTTGTGGCAAGGCCTGCGGATGCTGCGCGAAGAGCGACCGGGGCAGAGCAGTTTGTACCTGTATGAACCGGGGAGTTATGCGCCGTTGGCGCGTGTCGACCAGGCGGAAGGTGAGGAGCGGAAGCTTTACTACTTCCACACTGATCAGATTGGTACGCCGTTGGAGATGACCGACGCGCACGGGAGCATAGTCTGGCAGGCGACGTACAAGGCGTGGGGTTCGGTTGAAAGGCTGGCGGTCAATGATGTCGAGCAGAACCTGCGGTTTCAGGGGCAGTATTTTGACGATGAGACGGGGCTGCACTACAACACGTTTCGGTATTACGATCCGGAGGTGGGGCGGTTTGTAACGCAAGATCCGATTGGGTTAGATGGGGGAAACAATCTTTATCGCTACGTACCTAGCCCGACTGGATGGATTGACCCATGGGGATGGGAGTGCTGGAGTTCGGCAAGAAAGAATTATTGGAAGGCGGAGGCTAAATCACCGAGCCAAGTATATTCACCCGCCAATTTGGCTAATATGGCCGAAGGTAAAGCTCCTAGAATGACTGTGGAAGTCATGAATCGCAAAACGTTTGAAATTACGAGAAAAGATGTCGCAATGGAGCTTCATCATAATGATATTCCACAGCGGGTCGGTGGCGCCGGTGTTCATGAGACCTCGAATTTACTCTCATTAACTCCGTGGGAGCATGAGGCAGTAGATGCATTTAGGCATGTAGGTTCAGATCTGATTAGAGTAGTGAAAGGGGTTGATATATGGTAGATGAAAATTTAGATGTCGCGAAAAAAATAATCAGTTCCCAGAATTATAAAGATTCTGTCGAAGAATTGAAGAAGATTTTAGGTATTAGTGTTAGGGCGAGCTATGAGGATGTGTTCGCGAACTTGGACGCTGCTGCGATTACTAGATCCGGGCTGAACGGGAATGAAATTGAATCGTTAATTTCTCAGCGCTCCACCGAATTGAAGGCCTACTCAGTTAAAAAGCATAGGGCTTTAAATGGCTTGCCTGATGAGCAAGAGTATCCGGTTGGCGAAGAGCCGAGTGAAGAGGACAAAGATTCAAATGTCGTTAGCAAAGGTTATGCGCCAGGTTTTTTGTTAGCTAACGCAATCGAATTTCTACTCGCTAGTAAAGGAGTGGAGTTGCTACAGAAATACCTAAAAGAGTCCAGAATTCCTAAGGCTAGTGCTTATTCTAAACAAGTAATTAAGTTCTGTGAGAGCGCCAGGTGAGTCGTGCACTGACAAATTTTTCTGGCGAGATTTCATTGTTTTAGATCGGAAAAGCGGAAAAGGGGACAGCGGAAAAGGCAGCGGAAAAGGGGACCAGCGGAAAAGAGGGAAAAGAGGGAAAAGGGGACAGATTTATTTTGGACCGTTTTTCGTTTTTCCCTAAATAAATCTGTCCCCTTTTTCCTCGTTCTGCAAGATAACCTAAACAAGGCGTTGGCACTCTCTTACCCGATGCCAGAGCTGGATGAGCCTGCAAAAGGCATGCTTGTGGCGCTCGCAAAATTGCAGCCGATTCACGCAGAACTCGCCAACTATGCGGATTCCAAGGGGTACCTGAGCGATGGCGGGAAAAAAGCCAGGGAAATGGAGCCCTCGCTGGAGGCTGCCTTGCAGGATGTCGCCGTGGAGCAGGCGAAGTTTTATGACGGTATCAGCCAACGCGACGAGATCAACACCAAGACTGCCTTTGATGACGCCGAGAAGGACAGTTTGGGTTATTACCGCGCGGGCATCGTGCTTTATGCCAAGCAATCTGTACGTTTGTCCGATGAGTTTTTCCGCTCTGCTGGAGCGCAAGAAGCTGCCAGGACTTTCGAGGACAGTTTGAACAAGACCGCTCAAATGATCGAAGGCTGGGACAAGAAGGGCAAATCCCAGACACCAGCGCTCAAATTCAGTGTCTTGCTTAGTGATTTGAACCGTTTTGTCGGTAAAGGGCGTGAAGCGATCAATACGGCAAGAAACGGTGGCTACAAGCCTGATGAGCAACGACAAATGATGTGGAAAATGAATAATCCCATCCAGCGAGATGCCAAATCTTTCGGGCAGTCCTTTGATTCTGTGATCAACGGGCTGAACCGTACAACCTGTATCTGAAGTCGCGCAATGGAACCGACAGTGAAATCGCAGGCTCCCGTCTGGATTTCGGTGTTTTTAAATCAACTACCAAGGAAGTAACCATCTTATGCAGCAATCAACGACACACTCTCCAGCCGTGACAGGTCAACTGATCAAAACCTACCACCATGGCAAGGGCTTTCTGGTTTTCATGCTGTTGTTCGCCATCGTCATGTTGGGCCTGGCAGGATTTGTGTTGTACCTGGGTACCATCCTGCCAGCGGGCAGTGAAAAAGGGGACAGATTTATTTTGGACCGTTTTTCGTTTTTCCCTAAATAAATCTGTCCCCTTTTTTCAGTCCCCTTTTTTCAGTGATTTGAACCGTTTTGTCGGTAAAGGGCGTGAAGCGATCAATACGGCAAGAAACGGTGGCTACAAGCCTGATGAGCAACGACAAATGATGTGGAAAATGAATAATCCCATCCAGCGAGATGCCAAATCTTTCGGGCAGTCCTTTGATTCTGTGATCAACGGGCTGAACCGTACAAGCTGTATCTGAAGTCGCGCAATGGAATCGACAGTGAAATCGCAGGCTCCCGTCTGGATTTCGGTGTTTTTAAATCAACTACCAAGGAAGTAACCATCTTATGCAGCAATCAACGACACACTCTCCAACCGTGACAGGTCAACTGATCAAAACCTACCGCCATGGCAAGGGCTTTCTGGTTTTCATGCTGTTGTTCGCCATCGTCATGTTGGGACTGGCAGGATTTGTGTTGTACCTGGGTACCATCCTGCCAGCGGGCAGTGCCGGAGCGAACACCAGTCGTGATTTCAGTCCGCAGGTTTTGATCTATTCCACTAGTGGTTTGCTGATCGTCATTTCGGCAGTTCTATTCGGACTTTACGCGTGGCAGAAGAAGCTGCGCGGGACCCATTATGAGGTTTACGAGCACGGTATCGTTGCTATTAGCGGAGCGGATCATCGATACACGGCGTTTGCTGAAATAGAAGACCTGTATCTGTTCAGTTCGGGGCAAACGGCAATCTCTGGCTTGATTACCAACCTGGCGTACCGACCTAATGAGAGTGAGCCATTTCATCGAACTATCGCGTCGCTCAAAGGTTTTTTTGAGTTTCAGGAGCAGGTGCGTGAGCTGCACGTGCGCGAGCGTCTGCCGGTTGTGATGAAGCAGCTTGAGACTGGCGGCGCAGTGACTTTCAACTATGTGCCTACCGGCCAGGTCTGGCGCAAGCGAATTGCTGGGGACTTCCTGAATATCACTACTCTGCCGATCAATGTGACACCTGAGTTTCTGGAAGTTGAGGGTAGTAAAGTTCCGCTGTCGACACTCTCCACCGTTGATTTGAATAAGTGGACTGAGATGGTCACTATCAACGATACAACCGGGCGACAGATTCTATCAACGGTGTGCACCGGCATCATGAGCCATGACCTGTTCCTCACCACTCTGGATGTATTGCTGGACGGCGAGCGCACCGGCAGCGAGAAGACGACGTCAAGCCTGGCCTGAGGCACCTTACCCTCACTATAAAATCAACCCGGCTGATCAGGCCGGGCTTTTTGTTGGGTACTGCGGTGCAGCGATAGGGTCAGGCGATGGTGTTGCCCTGCAGGCGGTCGGAACCATCGGCGGCGACGGTGTTGCCCTGCAGGCGGTCGGAGCCATCGGCAGCGACAGTGTTGCCCTGCAGGCGGTCGGAGCCATCGGCGGCGACCGTGTTGCCTTGCAGGCGGTCGGAACCATCGGCGGCAACGGTGTTGCCTTGCAGACGGTCCGAACCATCGGCAGCCACACGATTTTCGATCAGGCGGTCAGAACCACCCTCAGCCACTCGGCTTTCAATCAGACGATCCGAGCCACCTTCAGCCACAACAGGTTGAACAGAGGTAGCGGCAAAAGCGTTAACTGCAAAAACCGAGAAAGCGATGCTGAGGAGGGTTTGGCGTTTCATGATCGTGTGCTCCGGGTGTTGTTGGTTGGTATGGAGCTGATGTTACGCCGCACAGTTTTTAAGAGAACTTCATTGAGTTAATGGTGACTATTGACGTAGTCAATGGAGGATTCGGTGATCCTTGTGGGAGCGGGCTTGCTCGCGAATGCGGTGTGCCAGTCACCATCATCGTTGATTGACACACCGCATTCGCGAGCAAGCCCGCTCCCACAGGGTTCGTGGCGTTAGCGGGAAATCAGTCCGTGATCAAGGGCGTACTTGACCAGTGCCGCCGGTTTGTCGATGTTTAGCTTGCGCCGGATGCTCAGGCGATGGGTTTCCACGGTGCGCACGCTGATGTCCAGTTCCCGGGCCATTTCCTTGTTGTTCAGGCCCTGGGCCATTTTCGCCAGCACCTGGCTTTCCCGCGGTGTGAGTTCGTTGTCGGTGTTCCTGTCGGCAATCAGCCGCTGGGCGATGTCGGCGCTGTAGAAGGTGCCGCCGCTGGAGATGGCTTCGATGGCGGCGATGATTTCCCGGGACGGGGCATTCTTCAGCACGTAGCCGCTGGCGCCGGAGCGCACCGATTCACTGACGTATTCGTAATTGTCGTACATGCTCAGCACCAGCACCTTGAGCGACGGGTACTGGGTGCGCAGCACGCGGGTCAGTTCCAGGCCGTTCATGTCCGGCAGGCTGATGTCGACCAGCAGCAGGTCGGGCTGGCAGCGCCCGACCATCTCGATGGCCTCGGCGCCGTTTTCCGCTTCGCCGACCATTTCCAGGGGCGACATCACGGCCAGTAGCGCCTTGATGCCGTCGCGGACCAGGGAGTGATCGTCGACCAGGGCGACACGGATCGGGGAGGGCAGGTTCATGCAAGGTTCACTCTTGTAGTTTTGCGCCAGGTTTCATCGGCAGCCGTACGTCCAGCTCGCTTCTGCCTGGCATCGAGATCAGATCGAAACGCCCGCCAAAATGTTCGACGCGTTCGCGGATGTTACGCAAGCCAATGCCGGCCTGGCGACGTTCGACCTGGGCAACATTGAACCCCATGCCGTCATCGACCAGCGTCAGCCGCACGGACTGTTCACAACCGCGCAGGCTGATGGACACGTTTTTCGCCTGGGCGTGACGTTCGATGTTGGTCAGGCCTTCCTGGACGATGCGGAACAGCGCAACAGCGGCGCCGTCGACCAGTTGGCAGTCGAATTCGTTTTCGTCATAGGTCACGGTCAAGCCGCTGCGCTGCTGGAATTCCGCAGCCAGTTGGCCGATGGCGGCTGGAAGGCCAAGGGTATCGAGCAAGGATGAGCGCAGATCATGGGAGAGACTGCGCACTTCGCCGATGGCTTCGCCCAGGCGCTCGGTGGCGTCTTTCAACGTGTTCAAGCCTTTGTCGTGGTTTTGTCCGTTTTCCAGCAAGTGGCTGGCCAGTTCGAACTGGAACTTGATCGAGACCAGCACCTGGCTGATGCCGTCATGCAGTTCGCGTGATACCCGCGAACGTTCCTCCTCCTGCAGGCTGACGATGCGCTGGGTCAGGCGCTGCAGTTTCTTGTCGGCCAGGCGATGCTCGCTGACGTTGAGGGTCATGCCGGTGGCGAAGACAAACAGCACCGCCACCAGCGCCACCACGGCAATCGCCATCATGGTCTTGCGGATGCCCTGGGCCACTTCGGCACGGGCCTGCTGGGTGGCGCGCTCGACGTCTTCGAGGTAGATGCCGGTGCCGAGCATCCAACCCCAGCGATCGAGCATCACTACGTAGGCGAGCTTGTCGGTGACCTGGCCGGAGGAGGGCTTGTTCCAGGCGTAGCGCTGGAAGCCTTCGCCCGATTGCGCACTCTTGAGCAGCGCCTGGATCACCGGCAGGCCGTGGGGGTCCTTCATGTCCCACAGGTATTGGCCCACCAGTTCCGACTGGCGCGCGTGCATCAGGCTGCGGCCTTCGTGGTCGTAGACGAAGAAATAGCCATTGATGCCAAAGCTCAGCTTGCGCAGTTCTTCCAGCACCTGCTGCTGGGCGCGCTGATCGCCCTGGCCGTTGTCGTACAGCGGCTCGATCAGGCTTTTGGCCATTTCGACGTAGTTTTTCAGTTCCGCGCGCTTGCTCATCAGGATGCTGTCTTCGATCAGCTGCGCCTGTTGATCACCCAATTGGCGGTTGAGGGAAATCACCAGGGCGCAAATGACGGCAATGGCCAGCACCAGCGGCAAAATACCGAGGGCGACGATCTTGTGTTTGAGCTGCATGTTCACTCCTGCCCGCGCGAGGGGTGGGGATCATATGCCAAAGATGGGCATTGCCTGTAGCGTTGCTGGACGGAATGACTGAAGGCTGGGATGAAATGCAAACCAATGTGGGAGCGGGCTTGCTCGCGAATGCGGCGTTTCAGGTAGCAGAAATGTTGACTGATCCACCGCCTTCGCGAGCAAGCCCGCTCCCACATTTGATCGGGGTCATCTACGTAGAACTACGTAGGCCCCGCGTACGTAGTAACGCGGATTTATTTGTGGACGCCATGCGCGGATATTGGGCCAGCTCCGCTCAGCGGACACAATTATAAAAATTACCGCCGCAGTCACGAGCTGTCGGCAGGAGACCCTCTATGCCCCGTCTGGCTAAACACCTCGCCTGGTTTGCCGTGGCTGTCCTGGGAGCGATTGCGCTGAGTGTCGTGGCCCTGCGCCGCGGCGAAGCGATCAACGCCCTGTGGATCGTCGTTGCAGCCGTCGCCATCTACCTCGTTGCCTATCGTTACTACAGCCTGTTCATCGCCAACAAAGTGATGCAGCTGGACCCCAATCGTGCCACCCCCGCTGTACTCAACAACGATGGCCTGGACTACGTGCCGACCAACAAACACGTGCTCTTCGGTCACCACTTCGCGGCCATCGCCGGCGCAGGGCCCCTGGTCGGACCGGTACTGGCGGCGCAGATGGGCTACCTGCCCGGCACGCTGTGGCTGATTGCCGGCGTGGTGCTGGCCGGTGCCGTACAGGACTTCATGGTCCTGTTCATGTCCACCCGCCGCAACGGCCGTTCCCTGGGCGACATGGTCCGCGAAGAAATGGGCCGTATTCCCGGCACCATCGCGCTGTTCGGCTGCTTCCTGATCATGATCATCATCCTTGCAGTGCTGGCGCTGATCGTGGTCAAGGCCTTGGCCGATAGCCCGTGGGGCATGTTCACGGTAATGGCGACCATCCCGATCGCGATGTTCATGGGCATCTACATGCGCTACATCCGCCCGGGCCGTATCGGTGAAATCTCGGTGATCGGCGTGCTGTTGCTGCTGGGTTCCATCTGGCTCGGCGGGCAGATCGCTGCGGATCCGGTGTGGGCCAAGGCCTTTACCTTTACCGGTATCCAGATCACCTGGATGCTGATCGGTTATGGTTTTGTCGCCGCGGTGTTGCCGGTGTGGCTGATCCTGGCACCCCGTGACTACCTCTCGACTTTCCTGAAAATCGGCACCATCGTCGCCCTGGCCATCGGCATCCTGGTGACCATGCCCGAGCTGAAAATGCCGGCGCTGACCCAGTTCATCGATGGCACTGGCCCGGTATGGAAGGGCGGTCTGTTCCCGTTCCTGTTCATCACCATCGCCTGTGGCGCCGTGTCGGGCTTCCATGCGCTGATCGCTTCCGGCACCACGCCGAAGCTGCTCGCCAGTGAAGGTCACGCCCGTTACATCGGTTACGGCGGCATGCTGATGGAATCCTTCGTGGCCATCATGGCCATGGTTGCGGCCTCGGTGATCGACCCGGGCGTGTACTTCGCCATGAACAGCCCGGCCGCCGTGGTCGGTGCCGACGCGGTTGCCGTGGCGCAAACCGTCAGCAGCTGGGGTTTTGCAATCACCCCGGAAGCGCTGCAGGCGGTGGCCCACGACATCGGTGAAACCACTATCCTGGCCCGTGCCGGCGGTGCACCGACCCTGGCCGTCGGCATCGCGCAGATCCTGCATCAGCTACTGCCAGGTGAAAACACCATGGCGTTCTGGTACCACTTCGCGATCCTCTTCGAAGCGCTGTTCATCCTGACCGCGGTGGACGCCGGCACCCGTGCCGGGCGTTTCATGCTGCAGGACTTGCTCGGCTCGTTCGTGCCATCGCTCAAGCGCACCGAATCCTGGACCGCCAACCTGATCGCCACCGCCGGTTGCGTGGCCATGTGGGGTTACCTGCTGTACCAAGGCGTGATCGATCCGCTGGGTGGCATCAATACCTTGTGGCCGCTGTTCGGTATCTCCAACCAGATGTTGGCCGGTATCGCGTTGATGCTCGGCACCGTGGTGCTGATCAAGATGAAACGCCAGCGTTATGTCTGGGTGACCTTGCTGCCGGCGGTGTGGCTGCTGATCTGCACCACGACAGCGGGCTTCATCAAGCTGTTCGACGCCAACCCGGCGATCGGCTTCCTGGCCCTGGCAAAAAAATACAGCGATGCCCTGGCCAACGGTCAGGTGCTGGCACCGGCCAAGAGCATTGAACAGATGCAGCACGTGATCTTCAACGCTTACACCAACGCCACGCTGACCGCGCTGTTCCTGTTCGTGGTGTTCAGCATCCTGTTCTTTGCGCTCAAGGTCGGCATCGCCGCCTGGGGTACAAAAGAACGTACGGACAAGGAAGCGCCGTTCCATGCGCTGCCGAAGGCCTGAGCATGTTCAATGACTTGAGTCGCCTCGGTAAATACCTCGGTCAGGCCGCGCGCCTGATGGTGGGGATGCCGGACTACGACAACTATGTCGAACATATGCAGACCCAGCATCCGGACAAACCGCTGATGGACTACGAGGCATTCTTCCGGGAACGCCAGGAGGCTCGTTACGGTAGCAAGGCTGGGCCGAAGTGTTGTTGATGCACCACGCCTAGGCAACACACCCCTGTAGTAGCCCGGCTTGCCGGCTATGGCGATCTTCCGGACGCCTTCGCCGGCAAGCCGGGCTCCTGCAGTGGATCGGGTAAAGCCGCGAGAAATGGGGCGGTTGTGAGGTCATTGTGGGGATAGCCGTTTGTCAGGCGTATCGGTATGCTCAGCGCACAGCCGAAATGCCCATGATAAACAACCACAGTGACGTTATGAGCTCATCAGTAACACGTGCGAATGTCCTAGCGCTGTATCCGGAAGACTCCCGCGAAGCGGCGGCCCTGCTCAAGCAGGCCGTGCCGCTGATGGTTCGCCATAACATCCCGCCCAACCCCGTGCACTACGCCCTCTGGTACACCTACAGCAAGGGCCAGGACCCGGAGCTCAATCGTCACCTGGACCGGGTAGTCCGGGACTTCGACGGTTGCCCGCCAGAGTCGGCGACCCGCCTGTTTCGCCAGTACATCATCCGTGACGAACTGGAAGATGCCCGCGCCGAACAGCATCAGGTCATCAGCCTGGTCGATGGCATGGAGCGCGACGTCTCACTGAGTGTGGAGGGTAGCCTCAACTTTCAGAATCGCCTGGGGCAGTGCCTGGAAATGCTCGACGAGCCGGCCAGTGACCGCCTGCCGGGCATCCTCAGCGAACTGCAGCAGAGCACCCGGCTGATGCAGAGCCAGCAGGAGCACTTCCTCGCGCAGCTGCATTCGGCCCAGGACGAAATCAAGACCCTGCGCGACAAGCTGCAGCGCGCGCAACTGGCCGCGACCCTCGATGGCCTGACCGAATTGTTCAACCGCACGGCGTTCACCCGCCTGTTGGAAAAGGCGCTGGGCCAGGCTTCCCGTGGTGTGGCCCTGTTGATGCTGGATATCGACCACTTCAAGCAATTCAATGATCAGTACGGTCACCCACTGGGCGACCGGGTCCTGCAGCATGTAGCCCAAGTGCTGCGCGGCGCATTGCCGGCCAATGCGTTCGCGGCGCGCTACGGCGGTGAAGAGTTTTGTGTGGTCCTGCCCGATTGCGCCGACCTGGGCAGCGCCTGTGCCTTCGCCGAGCATCTGCGGCTGAAAGTGCAGTCCTTGCGGATCAAGGCGCGCAGCACCGACACCGTGCTGGACACCGTGACCGCGTCTTTCGGCGTCGCCCACGCCCAGCCCGGCGACAACCTGGAGAGTCTGCTGACCCGTGCCGATGACGGGTTGTACCAGGCCAAGCGCAATGGGCGGAATCAGGTGTTTGCCTTGCAGGAAGGGGCGGCGACCACCTTTTCCTGACCTGACGCAGATCAAGTGTGGGAGCGGGCTTGCTCGCGAAGGGGGCGTGTCAGGTTCAATGATGTCGCCTGACACTCCCTCTTCGCGAGCAAGCCCGCTCCCACATTCAGCATTTGCCAGGCGCGAAAACTGCTTATTGTCCGTCGACGCTGCGCGGCACACCGAGCGGGTTGCCCTCACGCAGCGCCTCGGGCAGCAACGCATCGGGAAAGCCCTGGTAGCACACCGGCCGCAGGAAGCGCTCGATGGAACTCATGCCCACCGAAGTGAAACGGCTGTCTGACGATGCCGGAAACGGCCCGCCGTGCACGCTGGCGAAAGACACCTCCTGGGGATGGGCGAAGGCGTTGACGACGATCCGCCCGGTGCGCCGTTCCAGGATCGGCAGCAAACGACGGGCCAGTCCCAGGTCCATGTCTTCCAGGTGCATGGCCGCACTGAGCTGACCGCGCAGCGCCCGGGCGACCGCGAGCATTTGCGCCTCATCCTCGACTTTCACCAACAACGCGGCCGGCCCGAACACTTCCTCGGCCAGGCCTGTTTCGCCAAGAAAACGCGGGCCGTCGACCTCGAGCAATAGGGCCTGGCCGTCCAGTGCCGCAGTGGCGGCCAGGCCTTCGGCAACCGGCCTGGCACCGGCGCCGTGCAACCTGTCGAGTCCGCTCAAGTACGCTCCATGGATGCCCGGCGTCAGCATCGGCCGTGCCGCTGCCGCCGCTACCCGGTTGATCATGGCCGCGCGCAGGGGCTCGAAACCGGCCCCGGCGATGGCGATCAGGATCGCCGGCTTGAGACAGGCCTGCCCGACATTGACCAGCATGCGCTCGATGAAACCGTCACCGATCTGCGCACCACGCTCGGCCAGTGCCTGGGGCAGGATGAAGGTGGGGTTGACGCTGGCCATCTCGGTGAATACCGGGATCGGTTCAGGGCGTAGCTGCGCCCGGCGATACAGGGCCATGCCGCCCTGTTCGGAGCCGGTGAAGGTCACCGCCTTGATCAACGGATGGTCGACCAGGGCTTCGCCGATCCCATTGCCGGCGCCGCGCACCATCGAGAACACGCCTTCAGGCAAGCCGCTGTCCTGCACGGCCTTGCGGATGGCCCGGGCCTGGATTTCCGAGGCCCCCGGGTGAGCGTTGTGGGCCTTGACGATCACCGTCGCGCCGGCCGCCAGCGCCGCGGCCGTGTCGCCGCCTGCCACCGAGTAGCTGATGGGGAAATTGCTGGCGCCAAACACCGCCACGGGGCCGAGGGCGATTTTCTGCAGGCGATGATCCATGCGCGGGCGTGGCTGGCGCTCAGGCTGGGCCGGATCGATGGCCACCTGGAGAAAACGTCCGCGGCGCACCACCTCGGCGAATTGCCGGAGTTGCGTGGCGGCCCTGGCCGCTTCGCCCAGCAGTTGTGCTTCGGGCAAACCGGTTTCCAGGGCGGCCCGAACGGCCAGCGGCTGGGCGACGGCCTGCAGGTTGTCGGCGATACGCTCCAGCAAGGCCGAACGCTCGGCGAGCGAGGTATGGCTGTAGTGGTCGAACGCGGCGTCGGCGAGGATCGCCGCCTGGTCCACTTCAGCGGCGCCACCGAAGGCGAACTCCGGCTCGATAAGCTGATGGGTGGCGGGGTTCAGCGCCTTCATCGTCCCTGCGCTGGCGGCGACTTCGTTGGCGCCGATCAACAGGTTTCCAGTCAGTTTCATGGGCGTGCTCACAGCTTGAGGGTGGCGGTCAGTTGCTCGGTGGTGACAATCGAATGGGCGAAGGTCGGGCCATTCAGTTCATGGGCCGCGTGCATCATTTCCGGCTTGAAAGCGGCGGTGGCGTCGCGCACCAGGGTGACGTGGTAGCCCAGTTCCTGGGCGTAGCGGGCGGTCGCCTCGATGCAGGTGTTGGCCAGCAGGCCGACGATGATCACGTGGGTGATGCCTTTCTGCTTGAGGCGAAAATCCAGGTCGGTGTTGGCAAAACCGCTGGAGCCCCAATGCTCCTGGACCACGGTGTCGCCGGGCTGGGGCGCGAAATCGGGGTGCCATTCGCCCCCCCATTCGCCACGGGCGAAGTGGTGCATGTGCTGGATCTTGCATTGGGTGGGGCTGGGGTGATCCCAGTTCTCGTAGTCGCCTTGCTCCCAACGCCGGTGCGGTACGATGAACACCGGTATGTCGAGGGCGCGGACCGTACGGTCGAGGGTGCGCAGGTTGTCGAGCAGGCCGACTTGCCGGGCGATCGGCTCCAGCAGCGGGAAAATCTTGCCGCCTTCGGAGAGGAAGTCGTTGTAGGGATCGACCAGCAGGTAAGCGGTGCGAGCCAATGGGTAGGGTGCGTTGGACATGACTAATGCTCCGGGAAAATGGGCGGTTCGGTGCCATGGGCTTGCCGTGGCAGCGCGTAGATATGATAATCATAGTTACTTGGAAAGAGGCAAGCCCGTATGGCGTTAAAAAAGACTAGCCCGCAAACCTTGTGTCCGATTGCCCGGGCCGAAGACGTGGTCGGCGATCGCTGGACCGTGCTGGTGCTGCGCGAGTTGTTCATGCGCAATCATCGCTACGATGACATCCAGGCGCAGACCGGCGGCACCCCGCAGATGGTCGCGACCCGCCTGAAAAGCCTGGAGGCGGACGGCATGGTCGAGCGCCGCGCCTACAACGAGCGGCCGCCGCGCTACGAGTACCACCTCACGGCCAAGGGGCAGGCGTTTTACTCCGTGGTGCTGGCGTTGCGCGCCTGGGGGGAAACCTGGTGCAAGTCGCCGCAAGAGGGCCTGGCCGTGCATTACACCCACCAGCGCTGCGGACAGCCCGCAGGGCTGGGGCCGTTGTGCGAACATTGCGGTGAGTTGCTGCGCCGTGACGAATTGAGCAGCGAGCCGAGTGCGGCCTATGCCCAGGAGCGCCAGGAACGGCGCGAGGGGTTCAAGCGTGGGCCGGCGGTCAAGTCCGCGGAGTGAGGGCCGGGGTCTTTAACTATTCGTTGCACTGATAGTCACAATCATCCATCACAAGTTCTGTTGTTGCCGGCAAACAGGGAGTATCGCGTGCATTGAAAACGCTTCCGGAACCCTGTGATGAAGATGCTGACTCGACTGGCGCTGATCGCCCCCTTGCTGCTGTCCGGGTGTGCTTCTGCACCTAATGACCCGACGCTGACCCTGCAGACGAAAAAGGCCCCGGCGGACTACGCCCAGTGTGTCCTGCCGAAACTGCAGGAAGACGCGCTGAGCGCCACGATCTCGCAAACCCAACGCAGTTATCGAATCGTTGTATCGAGCAAGGTCGCCGCCGATGATGTACTCGAAGCCTACAAGGCCTCGAATGGCGGCAAGGTGTTCCTGTACGAACGCACGTTGCTGGCCTCGACGTTCGGGCCATCGAGCCTCGAACGTGCGGCCCAGGAATGCCTCTAGGCAGGCCCTCGATACAGCCGACCCTTACTGGCCTGCGTTCACCACCGCCGTGCTGCCGCGCAGCGTCAGCTCGAACGGCAACACCACATGGCGTTGTACCAGCGGTTTCTTTTCGATCAGCGCAATCAGCATCTCGACGGCTTTGCGGCCGAAGACTTCGGCGGGTTGCGCGATGGTTGTCAGCGGGGGGTCGCAGTAAGCCGCGAAGGGAATGTCGTCAAAACCGACCAGCGAAATATCCTCGGGCACCCGTAAACCCTGTTGCTTGATGCGTTTCAACGCGCCGATGGCCATTTCATCGTTTTCGCAGAACAGTGCAGTGGGACGCTCTGGCAGATCCAGCATGGCGGCGGCGCCTTCATCACCGGCTTTCAGGCTGAAATCACCATGGCAGATCAGTGCCGGGTCGCAATCAATCCCGGCCTGACGCAAGGCATCCTGATAACCGGCCACGCGGTCGCGGGTCAGCGGGCTGCTTTTAGGGCCCTTGATCAGGCCGATCCGGCGGTGGCCCAGTTCGATCAGGTGTTCGGTCATGGCCTTGGCGGCCGCGCGGTTATCCAGGCTGATGGTCGGATGACGGCCGCCATGGATCACCTCGCAGGCGTTGACGATAGGCGGTAGTTCGGTGTTGGGGAAGGGCGCCTCGAACGGGTCATAGGCGCGCAACTGGATCACACCGTCGGCCTGGTGGTTGTACACCAGTTCGGCGAATTCCTGTTCGATCTCCTCGCGACCCTGGGTGTCGCACAGCAGCAGCCGATAGTTGGCTGCCTGGGCCGCCTGTTGCGCGCCGCTGATGACCCGGGCGAAAAATGTGTTGGCGATGGCCGGCACCAGGATCACCAGGTTGCCGGTGCGGCGCGAACGAAACTGCACCGCCATCAGGTTCGGCCTGTAGCCGGCCTGTTCCACGGCCGCGTTGACCTTGTCCCGCGTCTTTGGGAGCACACGCTCAGGCGATTTCAGGGTTCTGGACACCGTGGCCACCGAGACGCCGGCCAGCCTGGCTACTTCACGGATATTGGACAAGATCACCTCGTTATCGAACCGCACGGCCGGCGAGCTTAACGCAGTTATTCCTGGGCTGAAATGTTCATTGATTTTAATCACGGGGTTTGACAGGCATTGAAACTGAGCCTAAATTTCCGCCACGATGTAACCGGTTACATCGCCGCCTGGCTTCAGTCTGAAAAGCCGCTTCAAACAGAGAACATTGCGATGAACGCTGCAACAGCAAAAATAAGAATGGGATTTGTCGGGGGCGGCGAGGGCGCATTCATCGCTCAAGCCCACCGTCAGGCCGCCGGGCTCGATGGGCGTTTTGAACTGGTGTGCGGCGCCTTCAGCCGCGACCCGCAGAACAACTTGAATACCGGCGCGGCACTGGGCCTGCCGACCTCGCGCTGCTACAGCGACTGGCAGCAGATGATCGAGGCCGAGCGTGGGTTGCCCGCTGAGCAGCGCATGGAGTTGCTGGTGATCGTCACCCCCAACCACTTGCACGCTCCGGTTGCCAGCCAGGCGCTGGGTGCGGGTTTTCATGTGTTCAGCGAAAAACCTGCGGCACTGAACCTGGTGGAATTGCTGGCACTCAAGGACGTGGTCGAACGCAGCGGTCGCCTCTACGGCCTGGCCCATACGTACCTGGGCTACCCCATGGTCTGGCAGGCGCGCGAAATGGTGCGCAGCGGCGTGATCGGTGCGGTGCGCAAGGTCATTGTCGAATACCCCCAAGGCTGGCTCAGCCAGGATGTGGCTGGGCAGGGCAACAGGCAGGCGCTATGGCGCGACAGGCCGGAGCAGTCCGGTGTGGGCGGTTGCATCGGTGACATCGGCACCCATGCCTTTTCCCTGGCCGAGTTTGTCGCGGATCAACCGATCCAGCAGTTGTGCGCGATGTTGGGCGTGCACATCGCCGGCCGTCAGTTGGACGATGACGCCTCGATGCTGTTCAAGATGGCCGGCGGCGCCAGCGGCGTGTTGATCGCCAGCCAGGTCTGCGCCGGCGAAGAGAACCCGCTGAAAATTCGCGTCTATGGCGACCAGGGCGCACTGGAATGGCGACAGGAGGAACCCGCCAGCCTGGTCCACCGTGCCCTCGATCAACCCATGCGCATCCTGCGCTCCGGTGTCGGCCAGCCGTGGCTGTGCGATGCCGCCAGCCAGCGCATGCGTTTGCCGGCCGGGCATCCCGAAGGCTATCTCGAAGCCATGGCCAATCTCTACGGCGATTTTGCCCGCGCCATCCGTGGCAACGTCGCGGGGCACGATGCGCCCGGGGTGCCCGGTATCGACATCGGCCTGCGCGGCATGGCGTTCATTGAAACCGTGATCGCCAACCATCGTGGCGACGCCAAGTGGACCGAACTGGTCTGCACCCCATGACTCTGGAGACTTGCGTGACTGACACTACCGCAACCGGCATGCGAGGCCCGGGGATTTTCCTCGCGCAGTTCATGTCCGCCGAAGCACCCTTCGATACCCTGGCCAACATCGCCCGGTGGGCGGCATCCCAGGGTTACAAGGCCATTCAACTGCCGACGCTGGGCACGTCGTTCATTGACCTTGCGCGCGCCGCCGAAGACCAGGATTACTGCGATGAACTGAAAACGGTCTGCGCCCAGGCGGGCGTCGAGATCAGTGAGCTCTCGACCCATCTGCAAGGCCAACTGGTGGCAGTGCATCCGGCGTTCGACACGCTGTTCGATGACTTCGCACCGGCACATTTGCGCGGCCAACCCCAGGCCCGCACCGATTGGGCCATCGACCAGTTGAAGCTGGCGGCACGCGCCAGTCAGCGCTTGGGCTTGAGGGCGCACGCGACGTTTTCCGGCGCGCTGCTCTGGCCCTACTTCTACCCCTGGCCGCAGCGCCCGAGTGGTCTGGTCGAGCAGGGTTTCGCCGAACTGGCCAGGCGCTGGTTGCCGATTCTCGATTGTTTCGAAGAGGCCGGCGTCGACCTGTGCTACGAGATCCACCCCGGCGAAGACCTGCATGACGGCGCTTCATTCGAGCGCTTCCTGGAGGCAGTCGATCACCATCCCCGTGCGGCGATCCTGTATGACCCGAGCCACCTGCTGCTGCAGCAAATGGACTACCTGGGCTTCATCGATCGCTACCACGCGCGCATCCGCATGTTCCACGTCAAGGACGCCGAATTCCGGCCCGATGCCCGTTCCGGTGTCTACGGCGGATACCAGGGCTGGGTCGAGCGGCCGGGGCGTTTTCGCTCATTGGGCGATGGCCAGATCGACTTCAAGTCGATCTTCAGCAAATTGACCCAATACGACTACGCCGGGTGGGCCGTGCTGGAGTGGGAGTGCTGCCTGAAGGACTCCGCGCAGGGCGCCGCAGAAGGTGCGGCATTCATCGAGCGACACATGATCAGCAAGACTCGCAAGGCCTTTGACGATTTCGCCAGCGTGTCGTCCGACGCCGCCTTCAATCGTCGATTGTTGGGGCTACCCGACGCCTGAACCCGTTTCTCTCGCACCACAACAACAATAAGACGGTGACTGTCATGACCACGATGACCGCGCGGCTAAGCGCAATGATGTTCCTGCAGTTCTTTATCTGGGGTGGCTGGTTCGTCACCCTCGGTACCTTTCTTGCCAGCAATCTGGGCGCCACTGGCGGGCAGATCGGCATGGCGTTCTCGACCCAGTCATGGGGCGCGATCATCGCGCCCTTCGTGATCGGTCTGATCGCCGACCGCTTCTTCAACGCCGAGCGCATTCTTGCCGTGTTGCACCTGGTGGGCGCGGTGTTGCTGTATCAACTGTATCGAGCACCGGATTTCAGCACCTTCTATCCATTCGTGCTGGCCTACATGATGGTCTATATGCCGACCCTGGCCCTGGTCAATTCCGTCGCGTTCCGCCAGATGAGCGACCCGGCGCTGGAGTTTTCGCGCATCCGCGTGTGGGGCACCCTCGGCTGGATCGTCGCCGGTGTGGTGATCAGCTTTGTGTTTGCCTGGGACTCACAAGCGGCGATTTCCTCCGGCGGGTTGCGCAACACCTTCCTGATGTCGGCGATCGCGTCACTGCTGCTGGGCGTGTACAGCTTCACCTTGCCGCGTACCGCACCGCTCAAGGGCGAATCGAGCGGCGGTCTCAAGCAGATGCTCGGGCTGGATGCCCTGGGGTTGCTCAAGGATCGCAGTTATCTGGTGTTTTTTATCGCCTCCATCCTGATCTGCATTCCGTTGGCGTTTTACTACCAGAACGCCAACCCGTTCCTGGCGGAAATCGGCGTGACCAACCCCACGGCGAAAATGGCCATCGGGCAAGTCTCCGAAGTACTGTTCATGCTGCTTCTGCCGCTGTTCATCCAGCGCTTCGGGATCAAGCTTGCGCTGCTGGTGGGGATGCTGGCGTGGGCTCTGCGCTACCTGTTGTTCGCCTACGGCAACAACGGTGACCTGGCGTTCATGCTGTTCACCGGTATCGCCTTGCACGGCATCTGCTATGACTTTTTCTTCGTTTCCGGACAGATCTACACCGATGCCAAGGCTTCGGAGCGTTTCAGGAGTTCCGCCCAGGGCTTGATCACCCTGGCGACCTACGGCCTGGGCATGCTGATCGGTTTCTGGGTGGCGGGGCAGGTCACCGACCACTACGCCGCGACGGCGGGCGCCCATGATTGGAAAAGCATCTGGCTGTTCCCGGCCGGGTTTGCCCTGGCGATCTTTTTCTGTTTTTCCCTGGCGTTCAAGGGGCGACAGGCGGTGGCTGTACAAACCACGGTTTGACCCAGGGTATCAATAAGTTGGGGTGTTGCACTGCGCGAACATTATTTGGATTAAGTGACGGCCAATGTCCATATAATTTACATGTTCGTGCAGTTTGCAATGTGCGCGGGTTATTGAATTTATCGTGAATAATTATATTTACGCAGTGCTACGTGACTACTCTTAAAAGATTGGATCCGCTGGCTGATAAAAGGTGAGCGCTATGAATAAGATTATTGCCTGTTCAATAGTTATATGCTTGATGGCGGGTTGCTCATCCTCTGGTCACCAAGCTGCCATGGACGCCCATGCCGATGCCCCGGCGACTGCAAAGCAGCTCAGTGCAAGCGAGATCAATTCCACGGTAATAGGGCGCAAGCACTCCAGCGTCACCTCTACTGGATACCCCTTCTCTGAAACCCTGAATCCTGACGGCACCGCGACCATTAATATTTCCACCGAGCCTGTGCAGGCCGGTACCTGGGTAATCACCGAGGACGTCATTTGCGTGAGCTATCAGAAATATGGCAAGGAATGCAATAAAGTCCTGAGCGACGGAGTCACGATCTGGTTTGTCGATAGCGTAAAAAATAAAACCAACAACAAGTTTACCGTTCAATAAAGTTGATGGGCGAGGTGCGGCATGAACAAAGAATATTGGAGCTGCCTGTTCCTGGCCCTTGTCTTGTCCGGTTGCGCTTCGTCTGGCAACCATCCGATAAAGCCGGTTTCACCTTCGGCGGTTGCGCTCGATGATGATCAGGTGCGCAGCACCCTGATAGGCAACAAATTGCATAATGTCGGGCCTTCGGGCTTGCCGTATTCGTTGAGTTTCAATGCCGATGGCACGGAAATATTCAAACTGTCCGGCAACCCACCCGAAACCGAATACTGGACCGTCAAGGATGGCGTGATCTGTTTCACCTCGCCCAAGATCCCCAAGGAATGTTATCGGCTGAAAAAGGACAAGGATGACTACTGGCTGGTAGATCCACAGACGGGCGCAGTGCACTACCACTACACCCTGACTTCGCAATGAGGTGATGACGCTTGCTGTTGAAGGCGTCGGCGAACTTGCCTGTTACTACAACGGGGTGTCAACCAGTCCCAGGGGATAGAGTCGATCATCGAACTGACTCAGGCGAGGGTATTGGATGGGTTCGTCCGCCTCGATGTTTTCCAGGCGCTGGCGATAGCTGAGCAAAAAATCCTGTCGCGCTTCGGCGCTAATGTACGGCACATGCCAACCGACAAAAGGTGGCAGCACTTCCAGGCCGACATAGGCCAGGGTACCGCGCAGCAGCGGGCGCAACATGTCTTCCAGGGGGCCGTGGATCGCCTTCTCGCCGAACATGTGTTCACGCCCGCCCAAGGTCACAGTCACCAGGGCTTTCTTGCCGCTCAGTCCGCCTTGATCATAAAAACGTTTGCCGCCGTAGCAGATGCCGGACACCAGTACCCGGTCAATCCAGCCCTTGAGGATGGCCGGCGTGGAGAACCAGTAGATCGGGAAATTGAGGATCAGCAGGTCTGTCCAAAGCAGCTTGTCCAGTTCCTGCTGAATATCGGCGGCGAGCGTCCGCTCCTTGCTGTTGCGTCGTTGTTCCAGCGCGTAGACCAGGTACTCGGGATTTTCCCTGACGCAAAAGTCCTCGGCACTGGCCACTGGGTTCCAGTCCATCGCGTACAGGTCCGATACCCGCACCTCATGCCCTTGGGCTTGCAGGGTCTGGACCGCCTGGTCGCGCAGCGCAGCGGTGAAGGACTTTGGTTCGGGGTGGGCATGCACGATCAAAACGTTCATGGTGAATCCTTGAAAGGGAGGGATCAAAAGTAGGTTGGCCACGTACGCATTTCGTGACGGCCGATACCGTTGTTGAAGCCGCGCCGTTGCGCCGCCAGTGCCTCGACCAGAAAGCGCCGGGTTTCTGCCGGGGCGATTACCTCGTGGGTGCCCATGGCACCGGCCAGGGCAAAGGCCGAGGTGTCTTTTGAGAATTCGGCATGCAGTCGCTCGTAACGCTCGGGGTCGCTTTCGCGGGTCACGTCATGCACGACGCTGACCGCAACGCCGGGGTCGACGAAGCTGACGTCGGCCATGCACCAGGCGGCGGACTGGTCGCTGTTGCGGCCACCGCCGAAATTCAGGTAGGCCTGGCCAAAACTCTTGCGCACGATTATCGAAAGTTTGGGCACCGAACACAGTTGCACTGCGTGAATCATGTTCATGATGTGCGCGGGCGCGCTGCGTTTCTCGCCTTCGATGCCCACCAGGAAACCGGGTGTATCGACTAGAAATACCAGTGGAATGTTGAACGAGTCGCACAGGGCGATGAAACCGGTGGCCTTGCGGCAGGCATCGGCGTCGAGCGCTCCGCCTTTGAATTGCGGGTTGGAAGCGACAATGCCGATGCTGGCCCCCTCGAGCCGGGCCAGGGCGGTGACGACCGAGCGACCGAAGCGATCCTTGAGTAAAAACAGGCTGTCACGATCGACCAGGGTGGCGAGCAGCTTGCGCATGTCGTAGGTCTTGCTGCGTTCGGCCGGGACGATGCGTTCAGGTCCCGACGAATCCGGACGGTCCTCGGGCGTGCAGGGCAGCACGGCCGGCATCTCATTCGAATGGGAGGGCAGGTAGCCGAGAAAACGCTGGATGGCGGCCAGCGCCTCCTGATCGGTGTTGACCACCATGTCGGCCAGCCCGGTGATTTCAGCATGCATGCGCCAGCCGCCGAGTTCTTCGCTATCGGACGCCTCGCCGATCGCCACCGAGGTGACTTTAGGGCTCGAAACAGCCAGCAATGCGCCTTTGCGCATCACTGTGAAATCCGCCAAACACGAATACCAGCTCGCCGAACCGAAACACGGGCCGAGCACGGCGCTGACCCACGGCGTCTCGCGACGGCGGCAGTATTGCTGAGCATCCTGACCGCCGCCGGCCATGGCGCCCGCGCCCATTGCATCCTGCATGCGCTGGCCCGACGACTCGCCAAGGAAGATCAGCGGCATGCCGTTGCGGGTGGCGCATTCCTTCATGTAGGCGATCTTGCGCGCATTGACCCACGAGGACGACGCGCCTTTGACTGTCATGTCGTTGGACACCACGGCGACCCGGCGCGAATCGATGCGGCCAAAGCCGGTGATCTTGCCATCGGCGGGCGTGCTATCCCGATCTTCGGGGCGGGCGGAGTGGGCGAGCATGCCGATCTCACTGAACGACTGCGGGTCCAGCAGACCCTCCAGCCGCTCACGGGCGTTTAGCACGCCGGCATCGCGTCGTGCCTGGAGTCTGGCTTCTCCGCCCATGTCCAAGGCGGTGGCGCGGCGGGAGTGCAGTTCTTGATCGGGTGAAGTGTGATCGCGGGTCATCAGTCTTTCTCTTGGGGAACCATGACGGCACGTCCGACGATTTCGCCGCGACGCATTGGCAGCAGGACTTCAATCACCTGGTTCGTTCGCCAGCACCATGTACATGAATGCCGACATGACGAGCCCGCCAGTCTGGACCAGGCAGCTGCTGCCATTGGCGACCTGGCGTGCGCCGCATTCGCCGCGCAGCTGGCGCACCGACTCGATCATCAGTTGCATGCCGAACTGGCCGGAGTGGTTGAACGCCAGGCCACCGCCCGACGTATTCACCGGCAATGCGCCGCCGGGCGCGGCAATGCCGCTGCGCAGAAACGCGCCCGCCTGGCCGGGTTCGCACAAACCCATGCTCTCCAGGCCGACCAGCACATTGATGGTGAAGGCGTCATAGATCTGCACCATGCTCAATTCGCTGCGCGCGATGCCGGACATGCGCATCGCCCGCTCGACGCAGGCGCCGGTAACGCCGTCGTCGAGCCAGTCGAACGTATTGACCGGCGTGACGTGGCCCCGATAGGTATCGGCGAAACCGCGGATGAACACCGCAGGTTTGGCCAAGGTGCGGGCGTGTTCGGCCCTGGTGAGGATCAATGCACCGGCACCGTCGCTGACCAGGCAGATATCGGCTTTGCGCAGCGGGTCCGAGATCAGCGGCGAAGCCAGGTAATCCTCCATCGTCAGTGGTTGGCGCAGCGTGGCCTGGGGATTGAGTTGCGCCCAACGCCGCGCGTTGATCGCCACCTCGCCGAGGTCCTCTGCGCTCGCCTGGTATCGATGCAGATACTGCTGCGCGAGCATCGCGTACCAACTGATCGGACTGAGCACGCCGTAGGGCGCCACGAATTGGCCGGACGGGGAACGCGGGTCGGTGACCACGCCGCCACGGTGGCGACTGTGATCCAGGCGCTGGGTACTGCCGTAGGTGACCAGCGCCACTGAGCACAGGCCAGCGTCGATCGCAGCCATGGCGTGGATCAAGTGGGTCAGGGGCGAACCGCCACCCACCACCGTGCTGTCGACGTAGCGCGGCGTGATCCCCAGGTATTCGCTCACCAGCAACGCATTGGCGCGGTCGTCCCAGTGCGCGAATACCCCATCGACATCGCCCAGGGTGAGCCCGGCCTCCAGTAGCGCTTCGCGGGCCGAGCGGCATTGCAGCGACAGCGCGGTGTCGCCTGGCTGCGCCTTGCCGAGGCCGGCCTCGCCCACACCGACGATGGCGTAGCGGCCGGCGAGGTGGGATGCGTCGAGCGTCATGGTCGAGGCTCCTGCGCGATCAGCTGTGCACGCACGTCTTTTTTCAACACCTTGCCGACCGGGCTGCGTGGCAGGCTGTCCCAGAACAGCACGTGTTTGGGCGTCTTCAGGCTGCCGAGTTTTTCCCGGCAGGTGGCGATCAATTCCTGCGCTGTTGCAGTGGCACCGGCCTTGAGTTCGATGACCGCGACGACTTTCTCGCCCCAGTCGGCATCGGGAATGCCGACCACTGCGCAATCCATCACCGCGGGATGCGCCCAGATCAGTTGCTCGATCTCGCTCGGGTAGATGTTGAACCCACCTGAGATGATCATGTCCTTGGTGCGATCGACGATGTACAGGTAGCCGCCTTCGTCGAACACGCCGATGTCACCGGTGTGGTGCCAGCCGTACCGGAGTGCCTCTTCGTTGGCTTGCGGATTGTCGTAGTAGCCGGGGGCGACCAGTTCGCCACGGGCGACGATCTCGCCGCGCTCGCCAGTCTCGACGAACCGCCCGTCGTCATCCATCAGGGCCACTTCGCAGGCACCGGTGGGACGGCCGGCTGAACCCAGGTGCTTGCCCTCACGCAGGTGGTCTTCGCGGGTCAGTACCGTGATGACACCGGGCACTTCGGATTGGCCGTAAAACTGCACGAACACCGGCCCCCACAGGGCGATGCCTTCGCGCAGCTTGTCCACGGACATGGGGGCGGCGCCGTAGATAACATATTCGAGCGAGGAGCAGTCGCGGGTCCTGGCGTCCGGGTGCGACAGCAGTCGGTAGATCAGGGTCGGCGGCAGGAACAGGTGGGTGATGCGTTCCCGTTCAATGGTTTCCAGGACCACGCCCGGATCGGCGGACGCTGCAATCACGTTGCGCGTGCCGAAACTCGACAGGGCCATGGCAGTTGCGCCTGCCGCATGGGTCAGCGGCGCCACGACCAGGTGCGCGGGGCTTTTTGCCGGCGGCATGAACTGGTTACCAATGCGGTAGCAGGCGAGCAATGCGCGATGGCTTTGCATGATTGCCTTCGGCCGCCCCGTGGTGCCGCCCGAGGACTTGATCAGGGCAATCTCGTCGAGCGTCTGGCGCACCGTGCACGGCTGGCCGGCATGTTCGCGGCACCAGGAGGCGATGCTCAGCCCGTCGATCGGCTCGTCCAGGCCGATCAGGGATTTCAGGGTGGGTACGCCGGCACGAATGCGCTCGGCATGCTCGGCGTACTGGGAGTGCAGCACGAGCACTGACAACTTGGTGAAACTCATGAACCAGATGAGGCTGTCGATCGAGTCCCTGGCATTCAAGGGTATGAAAGTGCTCCCTGCGCGCAAGGCGCCCAGCATGGCGACGAAGCTCAGCGGGTGATTGGGCGCCAGCACGCCGACATGCGCGCAGCTCAGCCCTAGCAGGGTCAAGGCATGGCCGATGGCGTGGGAATCGGCCTGGACCTCGGCGTAGGTGAGGCTCAAGCCTGGGCCTTGCAGGCAGACATTGTCCGGGTGGCGATTGGCGCCTGCATCGAAGTGGTCGGTAATCATTTGCATGGTGACGGCTAATCCAAAAGAGTGAACTGGGGCAGCGTGCAGGATTCGCTGACGGACTCGAAACAGACGCTGACCCGAGCGCCGATGGCGACGCGCGCAAGGTCGGCATCGAGGATATTGGCGACCAGGCGAACGCCTTCATCGAGGTCGATCAACGCAACCACATAGGGCAACCGGGATTCGAAGGCCGGCGAGGGCGCGATCCGGCAGACCGTCCAGGTATAGATGCGCCCGTGGCCGCTGGCGTTGATCCAGTCGAGGCGGTCGGACAGGCAGCTGATACAGAAGGCCCGAGGGTAGAACTGGCAGGTCCCGCAGCCAGCGCAGCGCTGAATCACCAGCCGGTGTTCATGCGCGGCCGCCCAATAGGCGGCCGTTTCGGCGGTGGGTTGCGGCAGTGGCCGTGCAGAGAGGGGAGTCGACATGGCAGCCTCAGTGAGTACGCAGTTCGAAACCGGCCATGGCGATATGCACATGGCGTTGCTCCGGGAACCTTGCCAGCCCGGCGATCAGTTCATGCAGCGGGCGACGCACACTGAAGGTGTCGTCGACCACGGCAGGGACCAGCCCGGTGATTTTTTCGTCGCCATACATGGCACGCAGCAACAGTTCATCATCCGACAGGCCGGGATATCGACGGCGCAGCTCGGGAACCCTTGGCGAGAGCTCCGGTGGCGTCGTTGCCACCTCGCGGGAGCCGTTGGCGAGTACAAGATCCCTGACGTCGAGATCGACCGGCAGTGGCAGAGTGCCGAAGTAACCGCACACGTACTTTTTCACTTCGTCCGGTACCACCTTGTAGCGCTCGCCGCTCAGCACGTTCATCACCGCTTGCGCGGCGATCATGGCGGGGAAGGGCGTGGCCATCACGGGCGAGCCCAGTTCCACGCGCACGCGGGCGATCTCTTCGAGCACGACCGGCAGCTTGTCGGCGATCCCCGCCAGCTGCAGTTGCGACTGCAGGTTCGACATGGCGCCGCCGGCGTATTGGGTGACGAAGTGCGCCGGGTCGTATTCCGCCGGGATACCCAGGGGAAAACCGTTCTCTTCGGCCACGCCGGCGAGGTACTCGCCGATCTCGTCAGCCGCGCGGTCATCGAAGTCGACCTCGAAACCGATTTCGCGCAGGTTACGGGCCAGCATCTGGGCCGAGGGCCCTGCATTGCCGTTGGCCAGCGGATCGATCGAGCACAGCAGGCGGTCGGCGCCGTGCACCGCCGCTTCTATGGCCGCCAGCGAACCGGTCGCGTTCAGGCAGTGGGTGAGCACTTCGAGCGGTCGATCGCCGATCACCGCCTTGATCGCTGGCACAATGCTGCGTACCTGTTCCACGGTCATGCTGCCGCCGGCGTCGCCGAAGGTAAAGGCGTCGATGTCGAAGCGTTCGATGGCCTCGCGCGCCTTGGCGGCGTAGAACGTCGCGTCGTAGCCCGGGGCCAGGTTGTAGATCATGGCGAGGTTGGTGGTGGCGCCCAGGCGCTTGGCCGTGGCGATCGCCGGTACCAGGTTGTCCCAGCAATGCAGTGAGTCGAGAAAGCCGATGTCACGGGCACCGTTGGCGACCAGGCGCTCGACGTACAGCTCGCTGAGGTCGTCCGGTTCCGGGTAGAAGCTGCGCAGCATGTTGCTGCGCACGATACCGCGCAGCGGCGTGTGGCGGATCCGCTCGGACAACAGGCGGAGCCGCTCCAGCGGATTCTGGTTGAGGAACAGCACGCTGGCGTCGAACTGCACCAGGGCAACGCCTTCTATCGCATCGAAACCCAGCGCATCCAGGCGCTCGGCCATCGGCAGCATGTGCTCGGTGCGCATGCGCGTGGCCCACAGGCACTGGTGCGCATCGCGCAGGGTGGCATCGACCAGCTGGATGCGCCGGCGTTTGCCGGTGCGGACAAAATCCGCATTCACTTTTTCGCGTAGTTGATTCAGCACATGTCACCCCTTGCTGTGTTCAAGATGGATGGACAGGCCGGGGCCTGTGACACTCAATACGGTGTAATCGGGCCAGCATTGCAGCAGCCCGAGCGTCAGGGCTTGCTCGGGTGTGCGCACTTCGTAGTGAAGACTGTGCAGCGGTGGCAGCGCCGGGCAGCCGCAGACCAGTGCCGCGAGCGCCTCATCGCAGGCGGGCACGTCGATCCCGCGGCCAGGGTGCGCAACCGCGCCGATGCGTTGCTGCAGGCTGTTCAGCGATGTGTCGATCGGGCCGTAGCAGCCTTGCAGCCAGCGGCGCAAGGTTGGCTGCAACGTGGCGTAGCGTGGGCTGGCATCCAAATGCTCGAGGGCTTGATGCGCAATAGCCCGGGCGAAAGGTTGCAGCATCGGCGGATTGCCCAGTTCCTGGCGAATGCGCGTGCACTCGCGGGAATACTCGAACAGATCGGCCAGGCGTGCGCGATCGCGCAACGCTTGCATGGCCTCGGCGGCGATTTCGCCCGGCAACTGGTGCTCAAAGGGCGCGAGGTCGAAGGCCCAGGGCTGGTTCTCGGCAAACCCCTCCTGATCCGCCACGCCGGCGAGCTGGGCCTGGGCTTCTTCCACACGCGCCTGATCCGGTGTTTGCAGCGGCAATTGCAGCAGCGCCGCCGACCGGATCAACAGTGCCAGCGAAGGCGTCGAGGCACCGTTGGCGACACAGGGCAGCGCGACATCGAGGCGGTCGATGCCGAGGCGAATCGCTTCCAGCGCCACCTGCGGGCCGAGACCGGTGTGGCAGCGGGTGTGCAGGTCCAGAGGTGTTCCATCAGCGCCGCTGCGCAGGGCTGCGAGCAAGCCGGGCAGGCGATCGCCATGCAGCAGGCCGGCTTCGTCGCGCAGCATGATGCGCTGCGCTCCGGCCTGTACCAGCTGAGCCGCGCAGGCCGAATAGTGGGCGTTGCCATGTTGATGATCGTCCACATAGGGCAGGGCGGCGGTGGCGGTCAGACCGTTCGCCAAGGCCAACTGCACGGCGTTGCCCAGGCGCTGGAAGTCCAGCTGCGGATCGATCAACACCACCTCGCTGATACCGGACCGGGCAAGCACTCGCAGCCAGCCATTCAGCGCTTCGCCTGCGAGCACATCGATGGCGCCCTGGGCGGGCAGCAGGTTCACCGTGGCGCGCAGGGGCGTGCCATGGGCGCGTTCGCGCATTGCAATGACGCGTTGCAGCGGATTTTCACCGCGGCCGAGACATTGCGCGATCACGGCGGGACTCAATACCTCGATCGCCGCCAGCCGGGCGTGCCCCAGTGAATTCATGGCGCCGAGCAGCATCGCTGTGCCGGGGGCACCGCCCCAGGCTGCGGTCTGGCCGTCGCTCAGGCTGACATCGACCAATGTTGTCATGCTCATGCGCGCTCCTTGGCTTGTTTCAAGGCCTGCTTGCGGGCGGGTACGAAGACGTCTTCGACCCAGCGAGTGGTGACCAGGCCTGCGACGAAGTCGGGGTGATCGAGCACGGCATGGTGGAAGCTGGCGGTGGTCGACAGGCCTACCACCTTCATGTCCTCCAGCGCCTTGCGCATGTGTACGATAGCCTCGCTGCGGGTCGGTGCATGCACGATCAGCTTGGCCAGCAGGGAGTCATAGAACGGTGGCACGGTGGCGCCGCTGTAGCAGTGGGTATCGACCCGTACGCCTTTGCCCTTGGGCGGCAGCCACTCGCTGACCAGGCCCGGGCTCGGGAGGAAATGGCGGTCCGGATCTTCAGCGTTGATCCTGCACTCGATGGCATGGCCGACCAGTTTGACGTCGGCCTGGCTGAACGACAGCGGCAGGCCGGCGGCGATGCGAATCTGCTCGGCCACCAGGTCCAGGCCGGTGATCATCTCCGTTACCGGATGCTCGACCTGGATGCGGGTGTTCATTTCCAGGAAATAGAATTTGCCATCGCGGTCGTCGACCACGAATTCAATTGTGCCCGCGCCGAAATAACCGACATTGCGCGCCAGGCGTACCGCGCACTCGCCCATTTGTTCGCGGGTTTGCGCCGCGAGGCTCGGGGAGGGTGCTTCCTCGATCAGTTTCTGGTGTCGGCGCTGGGTCGAGCATTCGCGTTCGCCCAAGTGCACCACGTTGCCGTGGCGGTCGCCCATGATCTGGATTTCGATGTGGCGCGCCAGTTCGATGAACTTCTCGACATACAAGGTCGGGTCGCCAAAGGCCGCCTGTGCTTCCGAGGAAGCGGAACGGAAGGCGGCCTCGGCTTCTTCGTCGCTGCGCACGATGCGCATGCCACGCCCGCCGCCCCCGGCGGTGGCCTTGAACAGCACCGGGTAGCCGATGTCGCTGGCGATGGCGCGGGCGGTTTCTGCATCGGCCACGGCGTCCGAGCCCGGTACTCGCGGTACTTCGGCTTTTTCCGCCAGGCCGACGGCGGTGATCTTGTCACCCATCGAATCAATGATTTCAGCCGATGGACCGATGAACGCAATGCCGGCGTCTTCGCAGGCCTGGGCAAAATGCGAGCGTTCGGAAAGGAAGCCGTAACCCGGGTGGATGGCATCGCAGCGCTGTTCCAGTGCCGTGCGCACCAACAGCTCGGCGCACAGATAGCTTTGCGCGGCCGGCGCCGGGCCGATGACCACGTACTCATCGGCGAGGCGCGCGGCCAGGCTGTCCTGGTCTGCTTCGGAGACGGCAGCAACCGATTCGATGCCCAGGGTTTTGCAGGCGCGCACGATGCGCACCGCGATTTCGCCACGGTTGGCGATCAATACCCGGCGGATGTCGCGGGTTGCCACGGGAATGCTGCTCATCAACGTGCCTCCGGTTCAAGAATCATCAATAGCTGGTCACGCTGCACCATCTGCAGGTCCTGGGCGACGATGCGCACGACGCGGCCTTTCACCGGTGACGCAAGGGTGTTGAAGAGCTTCATGGCTTCGACCAGGCACAGCGGCGTGCCTGTCTCGACCAAGGTGCTCTCTTCGACGAAGGACGGTTGGTCAGGACTGGGTTTGCGATAGAAGGTGCCCATCATGGTGGCGCGCACGGCGACCTGACCGGCGGCGATTTCAGGTTCGCTGGTGGCCGCCACAGTGGTCGGCTGCGCCGGTTTTGCCGGAGTAACGCCTTGCGCAGGCGCCTGGGACCGCTCGATCGTTCCCGACTTGCTGGCAGTCAGGGTGGTGTCACCGATGCGGACTTCAAGGAAGTCCAGATGCCGGGTGTGATCCAGTATTTCCAGGATTCTTCGTGCTTCTTTATGTGTGAGCGACATGCCTTCTGGCCTCTTGTTGTTCGAATTGCCTTGACGGATATGAACATCGATACGTAGGATTGTCAACAATCAGACAATCATGTAATTTGCTGATCGTGATCCAGGGCGTTTGCGCAGGCCTTCAAGAAAAGCGTAGCGCGCGGCGGCCAAGGGCCCGGCGATTTGAGAAATCAGTAGTGTTTTGGAGGGGGCGAGAATGAGTACAATCGCGGTTAAGTCAGATGTCGCTGGAACGGTGTGGCAGATTCATGTCGGCGTGGGCGATGTCGTTGAAGAAGATCAGATACTCATCGTCATGGAATCCATGAAAATGGAAATTCCATTGATGGCTGTCGAACCGGGGCGCGTTATCAGCGTTCTTGTTGCCGAGGGCGACGTGGTGAAAGACGGCCAGGATGTCTTGCTTATGGAGTGCGATTGAAGTCTATGTCAATGAATGCAGGTTCGGCGTCGGCCGCCAAGGGCGGTAGTGCAATAGGTATCATGCGTGCTGGTCGCCAGCGCGTATTGACGATGCCGGAGCAGATTGCCGAAAGCATTACGCTTGCGATTCTGCGAGGCGAATACGGGCCGGGCGATTCGGTGCGTGAACAGGAACTGGCCGACCACTTCCAGGTCAGCCGGGGTCCGATTCGCGAGGCCCTGCGCATTCTCGAGAAGGTCGGCGTGGTGACCATCGTGCCGCAGCGCGGCGCGCATGTGACTTCATTGAGCAGGCAGGAGATCGACAATCTGTTCGAGATCCGCGCGGTACTGGCCGGTTTGCTGGCCAAATACCTGGTCGACCTGGATGGATCGATCGTCAATCAAATGGACGCCATCGTCACCCGTCTTGAGCAGATTGCCTCGCAAGCGGATGCCCTGGACGAGTATGCCCAAGGCAGTTATCGCCTGAGCACGCTGTTATTCCAGTCCTGCGGCAACAAGCAGCTGGCGGAACTCATGGGAGCGCTGGGCATCCAGACCGCACGCTACACGCGGTTGGGGTTGCGTTCACCGGAGCGTCGCCAGGCTTCCGCCAACCATTGGCGCCAACTGGTCGAAGCGCTCAAGCACAACAGCAGTTCGGTGGCCGCGAACATGATGGTTGAGCTGATCAACGCTTCCCATCAAGCCGCATTGAATCACCTGGAATAATCCACACGGGGGCACATCACTCCCGAGTGCTGTGTCAGGTTGTCGACAATAAGACAAAAATCATGACAAAAAAACGCACCGCAGGACACATGCTCAGTTGGGCAGCCAAGCAACACCGAGGCCGCACCGCCCTGATCTTCGGCGACACCGGCCTGACCTATGATGAGGTCGAGATGGGCAGTAACCGGCTTGCCCATGCCTTGATTGGCCTTGGATTGCAGGTTGGGGAGCGCGTCGCCGTGCTGCTCAACAACTCGCCGGAGGCGATCGAGAGTGTTTTCGCTGTCGAGAAGGCCGGTTTGGTTTACGTGGCGCTCAATGCCCGGCACACCTTGGCCGAACAGATCGCGATCCTCGAGGACGCTGGCGCCGGTGTGTTGGTGGTGGGGCCTGAGTTTCGCGAGATCGGCGAAGGCGTTCTCGATCGCGTCGCGGGTTTGCGTCATGTGATCGCGCTCGATTGGCAGTCACCACAGCTACTGGACTACCGCCGGTTGCTCGCCTCGATGCCAACGCAGGCGCCGAATGTCCAGGTGTCTCCCGATGCCTTGCTGCGCATTGCCTATACCTCGGGCACCACCGGCAAGCCCAAGGGCGTCACCTACACGGTCAAGCGCTGGTATGAACGCCTGACCAACCATTTCTACGCCATGGAATACAGCCTGGGCGTGGAGGATGCGATGTTGCATGTCGGTCCCTTGACCCATGCCGCCGGCGTGCATCTGTTGCCCTGCTACTTGCGCGGGGCGCGCAATGTGATTCTCGAGAAGTTCGAGCCACTGGATACGCTGCAACAGATCCAGCGACACCGGATCACGCAGATGATGTGCGTGCCGACCATGCTCATGCGGTTGCTCGACGCCCTCGACAGCGGCGCCAGTGCGGATCACTCGTCGCTCAAGTGCATCCACTACGGGACTGCGCCGACATCCGTCGACCTGATCCAGCGCGCCATTGCGCGCTTCGGCCCGGTGATGCGTCAGCAGTACGGAATGACCGAGGCGGTCCAGCCGCTGGCGGTGTTGTACCCGCACGAACACGTCGAAGACGGCGTGCTGCGTTCCTGCGGCAAACCGACTGCCAATGTGCAGATCAGCGTGCGCGATGTTCACGGCGCGGAACTGGCGGTGGGCGAGATTGGCGAGATCGCCATCGCCACCGACGGCATCGGCGAAGTGGCGTTCTGGCGTCGCCCGGATCTGGAGGCCGAGGCCATTCGTGACGGCTGGTACTACTCGGGCGACCTGGGTTACCTCGATGTCCAGGGCTTTCTTTATATCGTCGGGCGCAACAAGGACATGATCATTTCCGGTGGCTTCAACGTGTATGCACGGGAAGTCGAGGATGCCCTGGAAAGCCATCCGCAGGTACTCGAGGTGGCGGTCCTGGGCCTGCCTGACGCGGAGTGGGGCGAGCGCATCGCCGCGTTTGTCGTACGGCGCGAAGGCGCCACGCTCGATAGCGAGACCCTGGGCAGTCATTGCGCAGCCCTGATCGCCGGCTACAAGAAGCCGCGCCTGATCGAATTCGTCGAGGCCTTGCCGCGCAATAGCGCCGGCAAGGTGGTGAAGAACATTCTGCGCGATGACTATCTCGCGCGCCTGCAGAGGAAATCATCATGAGCACGCCTGTTGCCCCTGAATGGTCGCTGGAGCTTGCGGACATCCGCGCGCGTCGGGAAATCGCCTACGCATTGGGTGGTCCCGAAGCGGTGGAAAAACACCACGCCCAAGGCAAACTCACGGCGCGTGAGCGCATCGGCCATCTGCTCGATGATGAAAGTTTCGAGGAGTTCGGCATTCTTGCCGGCGCGGTGAAGTACACGCCGCAAGGCACGATCGCCTCGGCCACACCGAGCACGGCCGTGGTGGGCGTCGGTCAGATCGACCGGCGGCGCACTGTGGTGGCGGCCGATGATTTCACCATCCGGGGTGGTTCGTCGGAAGCGGCGGTCGCCGAGAAGTGGATCTATGCCGATCGCTACGCCTGGGAATACAAGTTGCCGATCATCCGCATGATTGACAGCGCCGGCGGCAGTGTGAAGCTGCTCGACAAACTCGGTCATACCAAGATCCCGGGTTATGCCCTGTTGCCGATCACCAACCTGCTGGGCGCGGTGCCGGTGGTCGGCATTGCCCACGGTGCTTGCGCCGGCCTGGGTGCGCTGCGGGTGGCCGCTTCACACCTGTCGATCATGGTGCGGGGCCAGAGCCAGGTGTTCGCGGCTGGCCCGCCGGTGGTAAAGCAGGCGTTCGGCATCGATATCGACAAAAACGATCTCGGTGGCTATGACCAGGTGCATCGTCACAGCGGCATGATCAACCTGGCTGCCAACAGCGATGCCGAGGCACTGGACCTGGCCAAGCGCTTTTTGTCCTATCTGCCGGGCAATGTCTGGGAGCAGCCGCCACGAGTTGCCTCGCAAGACTCTCCGGCGCGCCGTGACGCCTGGCTCAACGACGCGATTCCCCATGACCGGCGCAAGATCTTCAACCCGCACAAGATCCTCAAGTCGCTGGTCGACAAGGACAGCCTGTTCGAGATGTCCCCGGATTTCGGTGCCTCGACCATCACTGCGTTCGCCCGTCTCAACGGCTATTCGGTGGGAATCATCTGCAACAACCCGCGGGTTGGCGGCGGTGCGCTGACCCGTGCGGCGGCGCTCAAGCAGACTCGCTTCATCGACCTGTGCGACACCTTTCACCTGCCGCTGATCTACCTGGTGGACCAGCCCGGTGTCATGACCGGTCAAGAGGCGGAAATGCAGGGCACGTTGATTGCGGCCATGCAGGCTGTGCATGCGATAGAACAGGCGAGCGTGCCGGTCATCACCATTGTGCTGCGCCGTTGCGTCGGGCTTGCCGGTGCCATGGTCAGCCCCTGGCATGGCCCTACGGGTACGGCATTACCGCACCGGTTCGCCTGGCCTTCGGCGCAGTGGGGTTCGATTCCGATCGAAGGCGGTGTCGCCGCTGCCTACAAGCAGGAGATCGCTGCAGCCGATGATCCGCTGGTAAGACGCAAGGAGCTGGAGGCCCATTACCAGGCCCTGGCTTCACCGCTGCGTACGGCCGAACGCTTTGGCGTGATCGACATCATCGAGCCAGACAGTACGCGTCCACTGCTGTGCAACTGGGTGGGTGACGCGTATCGCCTCACCGCGCTTTCCCTCGGGCCGAAGCGGCGGACCATGCGCTAGTCCCCATGGGACGGGTGGCATCGAGCCTTACCTTCATAAAAACAATCAAAGGTACTGACGAATGTTCTGGAAAAAGAGTCCCTGTGCCGTCCTTGCGACGCTGATGGTGATTCACCTGTTGGCCCAGGTGGACCGCAATATCCTGCTGGGCTTCGCCCCGCAGATCACCGGTGAGCTGGCGATCAACAATGCGCAGTACGGTTTTCTGGTCGGCGCGGTGTGGGTACTGAGCTATGGCGTGATGGCGGTATTTCTCGGTGCGCTGGCCGATCGTCACAGTCGGCCGCGGGTGATCGGCGCAGGCATGCTCGTCTGGAGCGTTTGTACGGTGGCCTCCGGTTACGTCCAGAACTTCGAACAAATGGTTGCGGCGCGTTTTCTGGTGGCCACCGGCGAAGCCGCGCTGGTGCCCGCCGCCACGGCCCTGTTGATGGAGCTGTTCTCGGAAAAACGTCGGGGCACCGCGGTGGGACTGTTTTACCTCGGCATTCCGTTGGGCATTGGCTGCAGCTTTTTGCTGGCGGGCACACTCGGCGCCGCCCATGGCTGGCGCACCACGTTCCATTTCCTCGGTATCGCCGGGGTGATCATTGGCTTGCCGTTAATGCTGATGAACGACAAACGCAGCACGTGCATGGTGCAGGAGCGCGGCGAACCCCTCGCCGCACAGATGGCCGCCGTGTTCGGCGAACTGCGCAGCAACAGTGTGGTGCGTTACACCGTGACCGGGTTCGTGCTGGCCCACCTGGCCTATCCGGGCATTTCATTCGCACAACTCTGGATGACGCGGGAGAAAGGACTGGACCCGGCCTCGATTGCCATGACCCTGGGCGCCATGCAGATCGTTTTCGGTTCGTTGGGCGCGTTGGCCGGCGGCATTCTGAGCGACCGCCTGGCCCCTCGTTTCAAGGGCGGCCACGGCAGTGTGCTGGCGTTGCTCATGCTGGTGTGCGCGCCGTTCATGATCGCTTATCGCCTGGTACCGGTCGATTCGCCGCTGTTTCATGTGGGGATGGCGGTCGGCATCTTCATGTTGATGTCGCTCTACGGTTCCGCGACCACCGCTATTCAGGGCGCGGTCCCGGTGCGCATGCGTTCGACAGTCATGGGCTTCTCGATGCTGCTGCTCAACCTGTTTTCGGTAGCACTGGGCACCTTCGTCGTCGGCTGGATCAGCGATGCATTGACGGCTGCCGGAGTGGATTCGCCGCTGACCCATGTGTTGCTGGTCAGCGACATTCTCGCCCTGGTGCTGGGTGGGGTTTTCTTTTATGTGGCGGCGCGTATCAAGCGTGCAAGCGCCTGTGCGATGCCGACTATGGGTATCAAGGTTTAGCTTATGACCAGGTCCGCCGTCCTCCAATTGCAGTCGGTCACCAGCCTGTATCTGCCGGGTGTGCTGGCGAGCATCGTAGTCGCCATTGCCGCGCGCTTCCTGGCTGACCAGTACCACGCGCCGGTGATGCTGTTGGCACTCTTGCTCGGCATGGCCATGAACTTCCTGGCGGCGGGGCCGAGCAGGGCCGGTATCGACTTCAGCGCCCGGGAAATCCTGCGCGTGGGCGTGGCCTTGCTGGGGCTGCGCATCTCGCTGGAGCAGATCGTGGCGCTGGGCTGGCATCCGGTGTTGATCGTGGTCGTGTCGGTGGTGGTCACCATCGGGGTGTCGATGCTGGCGGCGCGTGCCCTGGGCTTCAATGCGCTGTTCGGCCTGTTGTCCGGCGGGGCCACCGCGATCTGCGGCGCGTCGGCGGCACTGGCCCTGGCGGCGGCGTTGCCGGGCCACCAGGCCAAGGAGCGGGCGACGCTGTTCACGGTCATTGGCGTGTCCAGCCTGTCGACCCTGGCGATGATCGTCTATCCGCTGATTGCCCAGGCGCTGGGCCTGGACCCGCTGCAAGCCGGGGTTTTTCTCGGCGCCACCATCCATGACGTTGCCCAGGTGGTCGGTGCCGGCTACAGCATGTCCCATGACATCGGCGATACCGCCACGGTGGTGAAACTGATGCGCATCGCCATGCTGCTGCCGGTAATCGTCTGCGCGGTGTTGATCACCCGCGCCCAAGGCGGGCAGGGCACGGGTGAGCGGCCACCGTTGTTGCCCTGGTTTGCCGTGGCGTTCGTGGTGCTGGCGACGTTAACCAGCCTGGGTTGGTTGCCATCGGTGGTGCAGGGCCTGGGCAATCAGTTGTCCAGTTGGTGCCTGGTGGTGGCCATCAGCGCGCTGGGGATGAAAATCCAGTTGAAGGAACTGGCTACGGTGGGGTTCAAACCCATCCTGTTGATGGTCGGTGAAACAGTGTTCTTGCTAGGGCTGGTGTTGCTGATGATACGACTCTGAAGTTGAGTCTGGTCGTTCAATAACGCGGATGTTCTGACGCCGGCGGTATTGACTGGATCTCGTTGAATGAACTGAACGCTCCCCTGACGGGGTTATGAGTGGTGGGCACTGTCATGCCCGAATTTTGAATAGCCAGGTGTATTTCCATGAACGCAAAACAACAACAAAAACCACAGAGGCAACCTATGCGGGCAAACAAGACTCATGGCGTTGGTGTGTTCGAGCCAACGCTGCTGGCCTCGGCGCTGTTCATCGCCATGTTGCCGGCGGCACAGGCCTTCGAACTGGGCACCGGCAGTGAAGACTGGGCCGTGCGCTTCGATAACACCTTGAAGTTCAACTACGCCCAGCGAGTCGAAAGCCCTAACAGCAAGTTGGCCAACTCATGGAACAACAATGATGGCAATCGCAACTTCTCTTCCGGCAGTGCGGTGTCCCAGCGCCTGGATGTGCTGTCCGAACTGGACGTGACGTACCAGAAGAAAGCCGGTTTTCGCGTCAGCGCCAACAGCTGGTACGACCATGCCTACGACAATGTCGGCAGTGACAACGCGGCGACCAACCAGCTCAACGATGGCCGAACGGATTCGCGCCACGTGAGCGGTTATGTCGATCGCTACTACAACGGTCCGTCGGCGGAGATCCTCGATGCCTTCGTCTTCGGCAGCACGGAAATCGGCGAAGACTCGATCCTCAGCGCCAAGCTCGGCAAGCACACCCAGTACTGGGGCGAAAGCGTCCTGGCCTTTGCCCACGGCAACAGTTACGGCCAGTCGGGCCTGGACATCAGCAAGGCGCTGGCGGTGCCCGGCACCGAAGCCAAGGAGCTGTTCATCCCGCGCAATCAGTTGTCGGTCAGCTTTACGGTCAACCCGGAACTGACCCTCGGCGCGCAGTACTTCCTCGACTGGGACGCTTCGCGCCTGCCGGAATCCGGTACCTACCTGGGCTTCAACGACGGCATCCAGAACGGCGGGCACAACCTGTCGCTGATCGGTGGGCAAAATCCGTTCTTCGGCGCCCCGGGCGCGATCGGAGCCAACCAGTTCCTGCGCCTGAGCAATGGCCATACCTTCAAGCCGGACAAACGCGGCGACTTCGGCCTGATGGCGAAGTGGAGCCCGGAATGGCTCGACGGTACGCTCGGTATCTACTACCGCAACACCTCTGACATCTTGCCCAACCTGGTGCTGCAGCCGACCGCTGTCGGCCCAGCCCAGCTGATCTCCGGCAACATCGGCAGCTACAACCAGTTCTATGTCGACGACATCGATATCTATGGCATCAGCCTGTCGAAAAGCGTCGGCGATGTCAGCGTCGGTTTCGACCTCAACTACCGCGAAAACATGCCCCTGGCCAGCGTCGCCGGTACCGTCAGCCCGGCCGCGGTAGCTGCCGGCCGGCCAGGTTTCATCGGCGGCTTCGACGGCGAAGACGGCGTGGCTCGCGGCAACACCGTGCATGCGGTGCTCAACGGCCTGACCACCTTTGGCGATACCCCGCTGTGGGACAGCTCCTCATTGCTGGTTGAACTCGGCTATAGCCGGTGGCTGAAGGTGACCGACAACAAGCAGCTGTTCAAGGGCGAGGACTGGTACCGGGGTACCGACAAGGTCACCAAGGACAACTACATCATTGGGGTCAACTTCAACCCGACCTGGTACCAGGTCTTCCCGGGCATCGATATGTACCTGCCGATGACCTACAACGTCGGCCTCAACGGCAACTCCGCCGTCCAGTTGGGGGGCAACGAAGACGCCGGCAGCTACTCGGTCGGCGTCGGCTTCGACGTGCACAACCAATATCGCTTCGACCTGAAATACGTGGACAACTTCGGTCCATTCGACACGTGCAGTTCGCCAGGCAGCGCTGGCAGCCAGGGAGACGGCGCTGCGCCGGGTGCCAACGGGCAGTACAACTGCACGCCCGGACAAACCACCGCCTTTGGCGGTACACCGGCCCAGCTCAAGGATCGCGGCATGGTAACGGCCACCTTCAAGACAACTTTCTGATTCGCGATTGCTTAAAAACAATCAGGAGAACGACACCATGAAATGCATGCACAATCTGTTAACCGCCTCCGTCGCGCTGGCGTTCGCCGGTCTGGTCCAGGCCGCGGTACCCGCCGCAGACGCCGGCAAGCTGGGCAGCAACCTCACTGCCGTCGGTGCCGAAAAAGCCGGCAACGCCGATGGCTCCATTCCGGCCTATACCGGTGGCCTGACGACCGCGCCAGCGGGTTTCAAATCGGGCGATACCCTGCGTCCCGACCCTTATGCCAACGAGAAACCGCTGCTGGTGATCGATGGCAAGAACGTCGCGCAGTACAAAAACCAGCTGACGGCCGTCACGGTCGAACTGGCCACGCGTTTTCCCAGCTTTCGCGTCGAGGTCTATCCGACTCATCGCAGCGTGGCCCTGCCACAGAGCGTGCTGGACAACACCTTGAAGAACGCCACCGGCGCCAAGTCGCTGGAGGGTGGCAACGCCATCGAGAACGTCCTGCCGGGGGTGCCTTTCCCGATTCCGCAGTCAGGTGCCGAAGCCATGTGGAACCACCTGCTGCGTTATCAAGGAGTGGCGTATTCGACCAAGTATGACTCCTGGAACGTCGATGCCTCGGGCGCGCAGATCCTTGCCACCAGCGGCGAGATCGTCAATTCGTTTCCGATCTTCGAAGACCTGGGCAAGGTCATCGATGGTAAGGACACCTACTTCCAGACTCGTCTGTTCTACACCGGTCCCGCACGCCGGGCGGGCGAGGCGATCATGCTCAAGGACGCCGCCAACCCGCTGGCCCAGGCGCGTCGTGCCTGGCAATACCTGCCGGGGCAACGCCGGGTGAAGCTGGCGCCGACCCTGGCCTATGACACGCCAAACCCGGGCACGGCTGGCTCGGGCACCTATGACGACGTGTACGTCTTCAACGGTGCGCTGGATCGCTACGACTGGAAGCTGGTGGGCAAGCAGGAAATGATCGTGCCTTACAACACCTACGCGCTGAGTTACATCAAGGACCCGAAAGCCCTGACCACACCCAACCACCTGGCGCCGCAATTCGTGCGTTGGGAGAAGCACCGCGTGTGGGTGGTGGAAGGCACGCTCAAGGCCGGCGCCCGTCACGTCTATGCCAAGCGTCGCTTCTATCTGGACGAGGACAGCTGGGTGGCCCTGGCCTCCGATCAGTACGATGCGCGCGGCCAACTGTACCGTGGCTCTTTCAGCTTCCTCTCGCAGAGCTACGACGTGACCACCCCCAACACCACGCCGCACGTGATCTATGACCTGGTGGGCGGGACCTACAACATCAACGGCTTGTCCGGCGCCTACGGCGGCATCAAGTACATCGCACCGCTCACCAAGGCGCAGTGGTCACCTGACGCACTGGCCGGTAACGGTATTCGCTAAGCGCGTTACACCAACAGGCCCGCTGCACCTCGGGTGCAGCGGGCGCGGTTTTGCCAGGAGGACGCACTATGTGTTCATTGAACAAGCGCAGGTTGCAGGCGTTGGTGATGCTATTGGCGCTGTGGCAGACGGGTGCCCAGGCGAGCGGCTACATCGATGTGCTGGATCTGCCCGCAAGGGCCAGTGCCTTGGCGGGACGCAGCCCCATGCTCGACGTGGCGAATGCGGGGCAGCGCCTGCTTGCCGTAGGGCAACGCGGCCATATTCTTTATTCCGATGACGCCGGCCAGCAATGGCAGCAGGCGAGTGTGCCGGTCAGCAGCGACCTGAATGCCGTTTACTTTTCATCCCGGGACCAAGGCTGGGCCGTGGGCAACGATGGGGTCATCCTGCACAGCAGCGACGCCGGCGTGACCTGGAGCAAGCAACTGGACGGTCGCCAGATCGGCGCGTTGCTGGTCGAGCATTACTCGCAGTTGGCCAATGCAGAGCCGGCCAACGAACAGTGGCCGCTGCTGGTCGCGCAAGGGCAGCGGCTGGTGGAAGAGGGTGCCGACAAACCCTTGCTCGACGTCTGGTTCGCCGACGACAAACTCGGCTATGCCGTTGGTGTGTTCAACCTGATTCTGCGGACCGAGGATGGCGGCCAAAGCTGGACGCCATTCCAGGATCGCACCGACAACCCGCAGAACTTACATCTGAACGCGATCAACTCGACCGGGGATGCCTTGTACATCGCGGGAGAGCAGGGGTTGTTGCTCAAATGGGATAGCTCTCAGCAACGCTTCATGGCCTTGCAGACACCCTATCAAGGCAGCTATTTCGGCGTGGTCGGCAAGCCTGGCGAAGTCGTGGTCTACGGCCTGCGCGGCAACCTCTTTCGCAGCACCGACGGCGGCCTGAGCTGGACCCCGTTGAAAAGCGCAGTGCAAGTTAGCATCACCGCCGCGGCCGTCGATGCTCAAGGTCACTATCGGTTTTTCACCCAGGCCGGTCACATGCTGGTGGCGAAGGACGACAGCGGTCGCTTGCAGCTGGTGGTGCAGCAATCCCCGTCACCGGTCGCAGGCGCGACATCGCGGCTCGACGGCGCGCTGGTCGTGGTCGGCAGCCGTGGTGCCCGCACGCTTCTCGAAGAACAAGAGCCAGAACAATAGAGCGAGAACTCACACATGGCCCCTACCAAGCAAGACAACATGCCGGTCATCCGCGATCTGCGTGATTTCGATCGGCGCTCCGGCAACCTGCTGGAACGGCTGGTGTTCAACCATCGGCCGCTGTTCATGCTGCTCATGGCCGTGGCCACCGTGGTCCTGGGTTACATGGCCGCCACGCGTCTGGAACTGCGCCCCAGCTTCGAGAAGATGATTCCGCAGAGCCAACCCTACATCCAGAATTTCCTCGAGAACCGCCAGTCGTTGCGCGGCCTGGGCAACTCGGTGCGTGTCGTGGTGGAAAACACCCAGGGCGATATCTTCGACCCGAACTACCTGACGGTGCTCAAGCAGGTCAACGACGAGCTGTTTCTCAGCGAAGGGGTTGATCGCGCCTGGATGAAGTCGCTGTGGACGCCTGCGGTGCGCTGGACTGAAGTCACCGAGGAAGGCTTCCAGGGTGGTCCGGTGATGCCAGATACCTATGAGGGCAAACCCGAGCAGATCGAACAGTTGCGCCAGAACATCTCCCGCGCCGGCATTGTCGGCAGCCTGGTGGCCAGCGACTACAAGTCGAGCATGTTGGTCGTGCCGCTGCTGGACAAGGCCTCGGCCACCGGCCAGAGCATCAACTACCACGCCTTTTCGCAGATGCTCGAAGAGCGGCTGCGCGACAAGATCGAGTTTGCCGGTGACAGCTCTGCGCGTAAGTCCGGGGAAGAGGGCAAGGGGCCGTACAAAGTGCGGGTGATCGGTTTCGCCAAGCTGATGGGCGACCTGATTGATGGCTTGATTCAGGTGATGATGTTTTTCGGCCTGGCCGTCATCACTTCACTGATCATCATCTACGCCTACACCCGTTGCGTGCGCAGTACCCTGTTGGTGGTCGGCTGCTCGTTGATCGCGGTGGTCTGGCAACTGGGCATCGTCGCCTGGCTGGGCTATGCCATCGATCCGTATTCGGTCCTGGTGCCGTTCCTGATCTTCGCCATCGGCGTGTCCCACGCGGCGCAGAAGATGAACGGCATCATGCAGGACATCGCCCGTGGCACGCACAAGCTGATTGCTGCACGCTACACTTTTCGCCGTCTGTTCATTGCTGGCGTCACCGCGCTGCTGGCGGACGCGGTGGGCTTTGCCGTGTTGATGCTGATCGACATTCCGGTGATCCAGGACCTGGCGATCACCGCCAGCATCGGTGTCGCGGTATTGATCTTCACCTCCCTGTTGCTGATGCCGGTGGCGCTGTCCTACATCGGCGTCGGGCGCAAGGCCGCCGAGCGCGCGCTGAAAATCGATACCCGTGCCGAGCACCACAAAGGCTTCGGCAAACTCTGGGACCTGCTCGATCGCTTCACCACGCGCAAGTGGGCGACCGGCACCGTGCTGGTCGCTGTGTTGCTGGGCATCGGCGGGTTCATGGTCAGCCTGCAACTGAAAATCGGTGACCTCGACAGCGGGGCGCCGGAGTTGCGCGCCGACTCGCGCTATAACCGCGATAACGCCTACATCACCCAGCATTACGCGCTGTCGAGCGACCTGTTCGCGGTGATGATCAAGACCCCGGCGGAAGGCTGCCTCAACTACCAGACCCTGGTACTGGCCGACCGCCTGGCCTGGGAGCTGCAACAGTATCCGGGCGTGCAGGCCACCGCTTCGCTGGTCAACGCGGTACGCCAGATCACCGCCGGCACCTACGAAGGCAACCCCAAGCTCAACAGCATCCAGCGTAACCAGGACGTGCTGAACTACGCCGCGCAGCAGGCTTCGGTCAATGCCCCAGAGTTGTTCAATACCGATTGTTCATTGATGCCGGTGATCGCCTTTCTCAAGGACCATAAGGCCGAGACACTGGATGCGGTGGTGGCGATTGCCGACAAGTTCGCCAGGGAGAACAGCAGCGATGATCGCCAGTTCCTGTTGGCGGCCGGCAACGCCGGTATTGAAGCGGCGACCAACATCGTGGTGCGCGAGGCCAACCGCACCATGCTGCTGTACGTTTACCTGGCGGTGACGCTGTTCTGCCTGATCACCTTCCGCAGCTGGCGCGCCACGCTGGTGGCGCTATTGCCGCTGGTGCTGACCTCGATTCTTTGCGAAGCCTTGATGGTGGTCATGGGCATCGGCGTGAAGGTCGCGACCCTGCCGGTGATCGCCTTGGGCGTGGGGATTGGCGTGGACTACGCGTTGTACCTGCTCAGTGTGCAGTTGCAGTACCAACGCCAGGGCCTGTCGCTGTCCCAGGCCTATCGCAAGGCCGTGGCCTTCACCGGCCGGGTGGTCGGGCTAGTGGGTATCACCCTCGCCGCCGGCGTGGTGTGCTGGGTCTGGTCGCCGATCAAGTTCCAGGCCGACATGGGCATCCTGCTGACCTTCATGTTCCTGTGGAACATGCTCGGCGCGCTGATTCTGATTCCGGCGCTGTCGTTCTTCCTGCTGCGCAAACAACGGAGTGGGGGAGCGCTTGAGGTGGCCGATCGCGAGGCGGTTGTTGCCCCGGGCAAGCGGGTGGAGTTCGCCGCCAGTTCCCTGCGTCGATAAGCGCTGGACCAGCGCATCCAGGCGGCCAGCAATGCGCCGTCTGGATGCGAACTGGGGTCTACCCGATCAACCCTGGCAGAAGCGGATTCGGTTGCCGAATGGATCGTAGACTTCCAGGACCTGCCCCCAGCCCTGCTGGACAATCTCCGGACGCCCGTAGCCGTAGCGCTTGGCGAGTAACTCGTCGCGCAGCAATTCGATATTGTGCATCGGGACAAACACCGTCGAGCCCGGGCTGGCGTCGCCATGATGTTCGGACAAGTGCAGCTGCAGACCGTTGCGGCTGATGCCCAGGTACAGCGGCAGGTCGGCTTCGAAACGGTGCTCGAATTCGATGCTGAAACCCAGGAAATCAAGATAGAACTCCCGGGCCTTGGCTTCGTCGAACATGCGCAATATGGGAATAGGCTTGTCGAAGGTCACGGTGGTTGCGGGCCTTGTGTCGGCCTGGGGAAGCATGGCGGACGCGGTGTTCCAGTCCTTGTAGCCCAGTTGCTGCGCGACCAGTTCCAACGCGGTGGAGTGAGACAGGCTCTGATTGCGTTCCTCCAGCGAGGCGCGCAACTGTTTGGCCATCTGCTTGGCTTGCTCGATTGAAATCATCGTTGCTCCTGTAGCCGAGATCCTTGGGTGCCCGCGTTGCCAAACCTCGACCGTCAAGAGATACGACAGGGTTCGCATGAGGAAGCGATGCTTTCACCTTTCCCATCGGGAGCGAGCGGCGGGCAGCATCGGCCCGGTGCCGATAATACATAGCCGCCCCCGAGACGGGAAGGCATGCGCCTGTGTATCGCTGTGTATCCAGGCCCGTCGTACGCAGAGTGGCTTACAAATGCCCCCGCAACCGGATACATCCGGGATACACGTGTGCCGTCAAATAGCCCTGCCTTAGCGAGAAAGCAAACGCACCTCGCTCCACGGCTTATTGCCCTTGTGGCATGACCCACGCGGCTCGGCCGCACACAGTCTCCGGAGAATCACCATGTCCCGTATGTCTAACAAATCCCGCATTGGCCTGATCGCTGTTGCACTGGCCGGCAGCCTCAACCTCGCTTCTACCGCCTTTGCCGCAGACGCATTGCCCCAAGGCTACCAACTGGCTTCGGCGGAAAAAACCAGTGAAGGCAAGTGTGGTGAAGGCAAGTGCGGCGCAGAAGAAACCGGCGCCAAAGTGACCAAGGCCGGCGAAGGCAAGTGCGGTGAAGGCAAATGTGGCGATGCTTCGTTCGCCCGTACCGACACCGACCACGACGGCCGCGTTTCCCTCAAGGAACTGCTGACCGTTGCCCCGCAAGGCGGTGAAGAGTTCAAGGCCATGGACACCAACAACGATGGTTTCCTCTCCGAAGGCGAGGTCTACAAATTCCGCACCAACCAGTTCACCTCCAACGGCAAGAAAGTGCCTACGGAATTGTTCACCCAGATGAGCAAGGCGAAGAGCTGATTACGCGATACGGCGGTAAACAAACCTCCCTGGGTTTTTCCCTGGGGAGGTTTTTTTTGTTTTTCCAGTTACCAGATCCAGCGCGTCCCGACATCCAGCGCCTTGACCTTGAGGCCGCCATCGCTGGCAAGCCAGTTCCTACAGTAGATCGGTTGCAGCCGCGATAGGCGTTGCCCCTCAGTCAAAGGCACTGCGGTAGGCAAACAGCCCGGGCATGCCGCCGGTCATCACAAACAGCAGATTGCTGCCCGCCGGATAGTCGCCCCGGCGTACGGCGGCGAGCAGGCCGGCGAAGGCCTTGCCGCCGTAGACGGGGTCGGTGAGCAAGCCTTCCCGGGACGCGAGCAGGCGTACTGCTTCGAGCATCGCGTCGGTCGGCGCGCCATAGGCATCGCCGCGCTGGCTGCCGTCCACGCGAATCGAGTCGTCGGCCAGCGTTGTGGACGGGTCCAGCAGCTGTAGAACCTGGCGGGTCTTTTCCAGGGTCGTGGTCGTGGCCTGTTCCTCTGTCGCCAGCACCGAGTAGCCGAGAATGTGCGTCGAAGCGCCCGCCAGGGTGACACCGGCCAGCAACCCTGAGTGCGTGCCGGCGCTTCCGTTGGGCACGATGATCTGCTCGAAATGCACGTCCAGCGCATCCGCCTGGCTCAGGATTTCCGAAGCGCAGGCGGCATACCCCAGGCTGCCCCGGGGGCTGGAACCGCCAAGCGGCATCACGAAGGGCTTTTTACCTTGCCCCTTGAGCGTGTCGACCCGTTCTGACGCATAGGTATCAGGCACGACGCCTCGAGAGAGCCGATGGACCTTCGCGCCAAACAGTGCGTCGAGCAGTACATTGCCGTTGTGGCAAAAATCGTCGTCGGTGCGCACGGCAGAGGGTGTCAGGATCAGCTCGCAGGCGAGGCCGTGACGAGCCGCCGCGGCCGCGGTGAGCCGCGCATGATTGGATTGAAAGCCGCCCCAGGTCACCAGTGTATCGGCGCCTTCGGCCAGGGCTTCGCCGAGCAGGAATTCCAGTTTGCGCAGTTTGTTGCCACCGCCGCCGAGACCGGGCAGGTCGTCGCGCTTGACGTAGAGGTTGCAGCCATTGAGTTCTGGCAAGCGGCTCAATCGGGACAGTTTCTGGATCGGGGTCGGGCCTTCGAGCAGGGCCACCCGTGGGTAGGCGGCCAATGCGGCATCAAGATGATTCAAGTCGTGGGGCATGAAGGATCGCTCATGGGGTAGAGGAAGCTCGGTGGGCTTGATTGCCATCTGCCACTCTAGGAAGCCATGGCGTGAAGATATACCGCTGGCGAGTAATTACAGTTGATACACCGTGTAATGAACGCTGATATCTTGAAAACAGATAACACTGATCTTAAATATTCGTTTATTGAGATATCAACGCGCGAGATAACGTCTGCCCGACTGAAGTAGGGAAGGGCAGACGATGAACAACGAGAAACCAGCGACAGCCGACAGTGGCACGATGAATTATGCCGAGCGCAACCTTGCCTACTGGCAGCGCAACCTGGCGGTTTGTGTGTTCGGCTCGTTCACCACCCTGGTCAGCCTGAGCATGCTGTTGCCGTTCCTGCCGCTCTATGTGCAGCAGCTGGGCGTCACTGCCCAGGCCGACGTGGTGCAGTGGTCCGCCGTGGCGTTCGGGGCGACATTTTTTGGCACTGCGATTACCGCGCCGTTGTGGGGGCGGTTGGCGGATCGGTATGGGCGCAAGCCGATGCTGGTACGCGCGGCCATCGGCATGGCGGTGGTGATGTCGCTGATCGGGCTGGCGCGGGATGTCACCGACCTGGTGGTGTTGCGCCTGGTCGCCGGGCTCATCGGTGGTTATGCCTCGGCTTCGATCGTGATGATCGGTTCCCAGGTGCCACGGGAAAAGGCCGGTTGGGCCTTGGGCGTGCTGTCGACGGGGGCATTGTCCGGCAACCTGATCGGCCCACTGGTGGGGGGCTTCCTGCCGCAGTGGGTCGGCATCCGCGGCACTTTTTTCGTCGGTGGTGCCATGATCGCGGTGGCTGCGATCACTACTGTCGTGCTGGTTCGCGAAGACTTTCGTCGGCAGTTGGACGGGGCACGCCGGAGCAATACTTCCAGACATCAGGCCGACAGTGCGCGCTGGCCGATCATCGCCGCATTACTGATGACGGCGATGATGGTGCTGCTGGCCAACATGTCGATCGAGCCGATCATCACCGTCTACATCGGTCACCTGGGCGTGGCCTTCGATGATCAGGCGCGGATTGCCGGAATCGTGATGGCGTGTTCGGCGCTGGGCAGCATCTTGACGGCCGCCCGGCTGGGGGCGTTGGCTGATCGTGTTGGCAGCTGGAATGTGATCACCGGATGCCTGGTGCTGACCGGCATCGTCATGGTGCCCCAGGCATTCGTCACGCAGTGGTGGCAGCTGGCAGTGCTGCGCGGCCTGATGGGCATGACCATTGCCGGGTTGCTGCCGGCGATAGCCAAGCTGATCCGCCAATCGGTAGCGGAGCACAACAGCGGGAAAATCCTCGGCTACCTGCAATCGGCGCAGTTTTCCGGACAGGTGATCGGGCCCCTGATCGGAGGCCAGATCGGTGCGCATTTCGGCCTGCACCACGTGTTCCTGGTCACGGGTGCGCTGCTGGTGGTGTGTGCCGGGGTGAACGGCTGGATCAGGTCACGGGTTGATACGCTGCAGAGTGCTACGACGCCAAGGTAGCGGGAACCCCATCAAGACGCACGCTGTGCAGGAAGGTGGCCAGTGCGCTGGAACAGTAGCCATCGATGCGCCGCACGAACACCGTCTCGACTTCAGCCAGCTGCGGGGACAGTTCGTGCACGGCCACCACCCCCTCGCGGGCCGCATTGGCAACCACGCCCCTGGGCAACAGCGTGACCCCGACTCCAGCCGATACGCAGGCAATGATCGCTTCGATGGAGCCGAACTCCAACGGCTCGGGGGCGAGGGCGCCGAGGCTGGCCAGCAGCGTATCCAGGCGTTGGCGATAAGAGCAGCCCAGGCGGAAAACCACGGTCTTGAGGTTCAAGGCCGCGGCGACATCCTCCACGCGACGCAAGCTCGGTGAGGTGACCAGCACCAGTTCTTCGCGAAAGACGACTTCGCTGTGCAGCTGCGGATGATTGACCGGGCCAACCACGAACGCGCCCTCCAGCTTACAGTCGATGACGTCCTGGATCAGGCTGCAGGTGGTGCCGGTGCGCACCACCGGGCGCACCTCAGGGTAAGCCTTGGCAAATCGAGCGATCAGCTGCGGCAGGCGCAGGGCGAGGGTGGTCTCCAGCGTACCGATCTCCAACACACCCCTGGGCTGGCCGTCATCGCGGGCGGCGCTGGAGGCATCGAGCAGCAATTTCGCCAGGCGGTCGGCGAAGGGCAGGATGCGCCGCCCCGCGGGCGTCACCTGTACGCCCTTGGCGCTGCGTTGGAACAGCGCAACCCCCAACTCGTCCTCCAGCGAGCGGATCCTCGCGGACACGTTCGACTGTACGGTGTTCAGTTCGCTGGCGGCCTTGTTCATGCTGCCGTGGCGCGCCACCGCGGCCACTACCTTGAGATCCGTGACATCCATCGAACTCACCTATCTGAAAAAACAGTAACGGGTGCGCAATTCAAAGCCCATTAGAGATTAACAGGCGTCGGAGAACAACCCGAGACGGAGTGCATGCAAATTCACCAAAAGCGATCAACTGAATCATTAATGATCATTTTACATGATCATTTGCCGAGCATAGGTTGACAGGGCACAGAGACCGCAGCCAGTGGCGGATCGAGTCTGAATCTGAGGCTGTGGAACAACAATAACGCTACCACTGCTACACGGAGTCAACGTGAACCATGCAACCGAATCGGCCAGGATCCGTCACCACCCCCGGTACAAGGATCTGGTCTCGCGCCAGCGTACGTTCGTCGCGAGTCTTACCGCGGCAACCCTTGTCCCTTACTTCACGTTCATCCTCGTCGCCGCCTTCGCGCCCCAGCTGTTGGCAACGAAACTGTCGGCGACCAGCATCATCAGTATCGGTTGGCCACTGGGCGCGGTTTTTATCATCGGCGCCTGGTTGTTCACCGGCCTTTACATCCTGCGTGCCAACGGTGAGTTCGATGACCTGACGGCACAGATCCGCGCGGGGGCCATCGTATGAAACGCATCCTGCACAACCTCTTCCTCGGCACGCTGCTCGCAGCGATGGCCTGCGGTGCAATGGCCGGCGACGTGTTGCAGAACGTCGAGCAACAACCGATCAACACCACCGCCATCGGCATGTTCCTGGTCTTCGTCGTGACGACGCTGGGCATCACGTACTGGGCCGCTTCCAAAACCCGATCCATGGAGGATTTCTACACGGCCGGTGGCGGCATCAGCGGTTTCCAGAACGGCCTGGCGCTGGCCGGGGACTACATGTCGGCGGCGGCGTTGCTGGGGGTCACCAGCATGATCTTCTTCAACGGCTTCGACGGCGTGCTGTACTCGATCAGCTTCTTTGTCGCCTGGCCCCTGTTGCTGTTCCTGTTTGCCGAGCGCATCCGCAATCTGGGGCGTATCACCATCTCCGACATCGCGTCATACCGCCTTGACCAGAATCGCATCCGCACCCTGACGGCCTTCGGCTCGCTGACGGTGGTGTGCTTCTATCTGGTGGTGCAGATGGTGGGGGCGGGGCAGTTGATCCAGCTGTTGTTCGGCTTGCCCTATCACTATGCGGTGATTGCCGTGGGCCTGTTGATGGCGGTCTACGTCACCTTCGGTGGCATGGTCGCCACCACCTGGGTGCAGATCATCAAGGCTGGGTTGCTGCTGGTGGGGGGAACCTTGCTGGCGATATTGGCACTGAGCAAATTCGGTTTTTCCTTCGATCTGTTGTTTGAGCAAGCCGTGGCCGCGCACCACGATGGCGAGCGGATCCTGCTGCCGAGCAAGCTGGTGGCCGACCCGCTGTCGCTGATCTCGTTGTCATTGGGGCTGGTGTTCGGCACGGCGGGATTGCCGCACATCCTCATGCGCTTCTTTACCGTGCCGGACGCCAGGCAAGCGCGCAAATCGGTATTCGTGGCCACAGGCTTCATCGGCTTTTTCTACTTGATCGTGGCGGTGCTGGGCCTGGCTGCCATCGTCATCGTCGGACAGGACCCGGCCTTCTACGAGTCCGGCGTTGTCGGCGGCAAACTCATCGGTGGCGGCAACATGCCGGTGATGCACCTGGCCAAGGCCGTGGGCGGTGACTTGCTGCTCGGTTTCATTTCCGCGGTGGCGTTTGCGACGATTTTGGCGGTGGTGTCCGGCCTGACCATGGCCGGCACTTCCGCGATCTCCCATGACCTGTATGTGATGGTGGTCAGGAAGGGCAAGGCCGAGGCCCGGGACGAGCGCCGCGTATCGCGGATCGCCTCGGTGGGTATCGGTATCGTCGCGGTGGTGTTGGGGATTTTGTTCAAGGACCAGAACATCGCCTTCCTGGTGGCGTTGACCTTCGGCGTGGCGGCTTCGGTCAACTTTCCCATCCTGGTGCTTTCGATGTACTGGAAAGGGCTGACCACCCGCGGCGCCTTGATTGGCGGCATCGCCGGGCTGGTCAGTGCTGTCGGCCTGGTGGTGCTCTCGCCAGCGGTGTGGGTCAAGGTGCTGGGCAATGCCGAGGCGATCTTCCCGTATGACTACCCGGCGATCATCTCGATGAACGTGGCGTTTCTCTTTACCTGGCTTGGCTCGGTGACCGATCGCAGCCAGGGCGCGGTGCTCGAGCGCGAGCGATTCGACGATCAACTGATCCGTGCCCAGACCGGGCTCGGGGCCGCGCAGGCGGTTAATCACTGAAGCGGTCATCCCCCACCTTTTTGATGTGCGTCTTTTGCAAAGGGAGCCTGTCATGCAACTCAAAGACAATGGCCTGAGATTTTCACCTGTCACGGTGGTAACACACTGGATCGTGGCGTGCTCACTGCTGGCGATTTTCGCTCTGCAGCTGCTGATCGATCACGCCTCCAGCGCGGCACTGCAACAGCCACTCGGCCGGGCGCAAAACCTGCTCGGCCTGATCCTGTTCCTCGTCTCGATCTATCGGTTCTGGGCGCGCGTCACTTCCTACCATCCGCTACCGGTGGGCACGCCAAACCCCATCGAAGTGATCATCAGCCGTTCGGTGGCAGTCGCGCTGGCCCTGGCGATGGTGCTGCTGCCGATTGCGGTCTGGGCTTCACGGGCCGCCACCGGCGAGGTGGTGCAATTGCCCGGCGGGTTGTGGATTCCAGCGCTCCTGCCGGCCAATCCGACCTTGAAGCATGGGGTCGATGTGCTGTTCGACATCGGCGCCTCGGCGTTTCTTGCCGGTCTCGCGCTGCATGTCTTCGGCGCGCTGAAGAATCACTTTCTCCTGAAGAACAACACGCTCAAGCGGATGCTTGGAAAACATGTGGAGCTGTGAGTCATGAACCAGGACAGAATCGATTATGCGGGTAACGTCATCACCCGGCTCTGCGGCGTGAGGTACCCGATATTCCTCGGCGGCATGGCCGCCATTTCCGGTCCGCAGCTGGTGGGCGCGGTGGCCAACGCCGGGGGCATGGGCGTCCTCGGAGGCTTGCGCCTGCCGCCACTGGCCCTGCGCCGCTGGATCGACGAAACACGGGCGCTGACCGACCAGCCCTTCGGCGTGAACCTGGTGCCGCAGTTTGGCGGCCCGGAAGTTTTCGAAGCGCAGTTTCAAGTGGTCCTCAGGGAAAAGCCCAAACTGCTGTCGCTGTTTTATGCCGAGCAGTATGCCGCCGACATGATTGCCAGGGCGAAGGACGCCGGGTTGCTGGTCATGGTGCAAGCGGGCTCGGTGGAGCTGGCCCGAATCGCCATCTCGCAGGGCGCGGACATCATCATTGCCCAGGGCAGTGAAAGTGGCGGTCACCTCAATCGCGGTACGATCGGCATCATGCCGTTATTGACCTCGATCATGGCTATCGCCGAGGGGCGGCCGGTACTGGCGGCGGGCGGTATCGTCCAGGGTGACGATGTGCGCGCGCTGATGTCGCTCGGCGCATCGGGGGTGGTGGTGGGCACGGCCTTCATTGCCACCGATGAGTCGAACGCCCATGCCCTGTACAAGCAGAAGATCGTCGAGGCGACCGCCGATGACACCGAATACCGCACCGGCTATTCGTTCGGCTGGACCTACGGCACACCGCATCGTGTGATTCCCAATCGGGACAAATGGAACCTGCTGCGCCTGATCGGTGGCGGCGCCCGGGCGATCGACAAGCCGCGAATGGCGCAGAAGCTGTCGCTGTATGCGGGGCAGGGGGTGGGCAAGATTCACAGTGTGGTGCCGGCGGCCGAGCGGGTGGCGGAGCTGGCCCTCGGCCTGGTGACTGCACCGGATCAGCCGCCGAATAAACAGAGAAGGGCGTTAGGCGTGTAGGAGCCGGCTTGCCGGCGAAGGCGTCCTTGAATATTGCATCGAGCTTTCGGGCCTCTTCGCTGGCAAGCCAGCTCCTACAGGGGGTTGCGCAAGGCCTTGCTTTGTGATCGCGCGATCTGCTGCTGCGCCAGGCCGATGAAGGCGCTCATGGCCGAGGTGATCATCGTGTCGTTGCGGCGGATGAACACCGTGGAGACATTGGCGAATTCCGGCGGCAGGGTGTGGCAGCGGATGGCGTGGCGCACGCTGCAGTTCTCCGCGATGGCCTTGGGCAGCAAGGTCACGCCCATGCCCGCCGCCACACACGAGAGGATGCCGTCGAGGGTGCCCAGTTCCATGATCTGGTTCGGCACCAGGCCCACCTGGTAGAACCAGTTTTCCAGGGTCGAGCGATAGAAACAGCCGGTGCGGAACACCAGCACGGTCTGCTGGGGCATTTTCTCGATCAGCGCGGCCAGCGTTTCGAACTGGTTGCTACTGACCAGCACCAGCTCTTCTGAAAACACTTCTTCCTGGGCCAGTGCCGAGTTCTGGTGGAAGCCGCCGACGAAGGCGCCGTCGAGGCGATGGGCTTCAATCGCCTTGATCAACTCGACCGTGGTGCCGGTCAGCAACGACAACTGCACTTGCGGGTACTGCTCGCGGTACCGGGTCAGCACTTGCGGCAAGCGGATGGCGGCGGTGGTTTCCATCGAGCCCAAGCGCAGCAACCCTGACGGGCTGCCGGTGTCCATCAGGGCACTGCGGCTCTCATCGGTCAGTTGCAGGATGCGCCGCGCGTAGCCGAGGAAGGTCTCGCCCGCCGATGTCAGCACCACCCCGGACTTCTTGCGGATGAACAGCTCGCGATTGAGTTCGGCTTCCAGTTCCTTGACGCGCATGGTGACGTTGGACTGCACCGTATTAACCTGCAACGCGGCGGCGGTGAAGCTGCCCAGTTCGGCCACGGCGCAGAAAATCTTCAATTGGCGCATTTCCATGATTGTCACCACCCATCTTTAAAAGTGATTGTTGACATGCTTAACGATCACTTTACGGGCTTTTCCGCTGATTAGTAAAGTGGCCGTATCCAAGTAACTGAACGCGGTTTAAACCCATGACACTGACTTCGAAAATCGACCATGTCTTCGCTGGAGGCCTGGGGGTATTGCAACCCGAAGGGCAGCGCACCGGCATCTTCAAGCAACGCCGCGCCGGCCCCGTGCGCGTGGAGTTGCAAGGGATCGTCGGCGACCAGCACGGCGACACCCGGGTGCACGGTGGCCCGGAAAAGGCCGTGCACCAGTATGCGGCGCAAAACTACCCGCGGCTGGCGCAGGCCTTTGTGCCCAGTGCCGGGCAACTGGTGGCGGGGAGCCTGGGGGAGAACATTTCCGCGTTCGGGCTCTCGGAACTCAACGTGCACATCGGCGACGTGTTCCGTATCGGTAGCAGCGTGTTGCAGGTCTCCCAACCGCGCAGCCCGTGCTGGAAGATCAACCATCGTTTTGACGCCGAGCACCTGTCGATGTTCGTCGCCCGGGAGCGGATCACCGGTTGGTATTACCGGGTACTCGAGCCGGGCTTGATGGAAGCGGGGGACCGAATCGAGTTGCTGGAACGCCACGACGATCGCTTTTCCATCGACCAGTTCTGGCAGGTGCAGTTGTCGCACCGGCCGGTGATCGACGATTTGCTGGCACTGGCAGCGACCCATGGCCTGGCCGCGGACTGGAAGCGCCGCCTGGGTGAGCGGGCGAAATGGTTGCTTCATAAAATATGATTCTTAAGATCATTAATCATCATTTTACATGATTTCTCGGCGGACCTACCTTGGCCGTGTCGGGAGCGCTCAACAGCCCCCCGACCTGACAACTACAAGAGATGGCTCTTATCCACCACCAGGGGACACCCGCCATGAGCACCCAGCCTGCAGACATCGCACATTACATTCACGGTCGCCCGACACCAGGGACTTCCAGTCGCTCGCAGTCCGTCACCAATCCCGCCACCGGTTCGGTGATCGGCAAGGTGGCCCTGGCCAACGCCGCTGACGTTGACGCCGCGGTGCAGTCGGCCGCCGCCGCATTTCCAGCCTGGTCGGCGACGCCGCCGCTGCGCCGCGCGCGCGTCCTGTTCAAGTTCCTCGCGCTGCTCAATGAGCACCGCGACACCCTGGCGCGGATGATCACCACCGAACATGGCAAGGTCTTCACCGATGCCCAGGGCGAAGTGACGCGTGGCATCGAGGTCGTCGAGTTCGCCTGTGGCATCCCGCAACTGCTCAAGGGCGACTACACCGAGCAGGTCTCGACCAACATCGACAACTGGACAATGCGCCAGTCCCTGGGCGTGGTGGCCGGTATCACACCGTTCAACTTCCCGGTGATGGTGCCAATGTGGATGTTCCCGGTGGCCATCGCCTGTGGTAACACCTTCGTGCTCAAGCCAAGCCCGATCGACCCTTCACCGACGCTGCTGATCGCCGAGCTGTTCAAGGAAGCCGGGCTGCCGGACGGTGTGTTCAATGTGGTGCAAGGCGACAAGGAAGCCGTGGATGCCTTGCTCGATCACCCTGAAGTCAAGGCCGTGAGCTTTGTCGGCTCGACGCCGATCGCCAACTACATCTATGAGACCGGAGCCCGCCGCGGCAAGCGCGTGCAGGCACTGGGCGGGGCGAAGAACCACATGGTGGTGATGCCCGATGCCGACGTCGACCAAGTGGTCGACGCGCTGATCGGCGCGGCGTTCGGCTCTGCTGGCGAGCGCTGCATGGCGATCTCGGTGGCGGTGTTTGTCGGCGATGTGGCCGACAAAGTACTGCCGAAACTGGTGGAGCGAACGCGCACGATGAAGATCCTCGAGGGCATGAACCTGGCCGCCGAAATGGGCCCGATCGTCTCGCAAGCGGCGCATCAGCGCATCACTGGCTACATCGAACAAGGCATCGACGAAGGCGCGCAGATGTTGGTCGACGGCCGTGGCTTTGATGGCTCGCAGGCCGGTGCCGACTGCGCCGGCGGCTTCTGGCTCGGTGGCACGGTGTTCGACCATGTCACCCCCGAGATGAAGATCTACAAGGAAGAAATCTTCGGACCGGTGCTGGCGTGCATGCGCGTCAAGGACTTTGCCGCGGCGGTCGATCTGGTCAACGCCCATGAGTTCGGCAACGGCACGGCGTGCTACACCCGCGACGGTCACATCGCCCGCGAATTCGCCAGCCGCATCCAGGTGGGTATGGTCGGCATCAACGTGCCGATTCCGGTACCGATGGCGTGGCACGGTTTTGGGGGCTGGAAGCGTTCGTTGTTCGGTGACATGCACGCCTACGGCGAAGAGGGTGTGCGCTTCTACACCAGGCAGAAGTCGGTCATGCAGCGCTGGCCGAACAGCATTGCCAAGGGCGCCGAGTTTGCCATGCCGACCTCAAAGTAGCGGTTTACGCTTTCGGGCCGCTGGACAGCGTGCAAGCGCCGGCTCGCACGCTATCCAGCGTTCGCTTTCATTCATCAGGTTCAGGTGCTGCCATGTCCAATCCTCTGTTGTCCCTTTTGAACATCGAACTGCCGATCATTCAATCGCCGATGGTAGGCGTTTCCACCCCCAGTCTTGCGGCGGCGGTGTCCAATGCCGGCGGGTTGGGTTCCATTGGCATTGGCGCGAGCAGTGTCGAGCAGGCGCGGGCCATGCTGCGCGAGACGGCGGCACAGACCGGCAAACCCTTCAATGTGAATGTGTTCTGTCACCAGCCCGCTGTTCGGGACGTCGCGCGGGAATCGCAATGGCTGCAATCGCTGGCTGGTTTTTTCGACGAATTTGGCGCCGAGGCGCCCGTTTCGTTGCGGGAAATCTACACCTCGTTTGTCGAGGATGCCGGGATGCTGCAAATGCTGCTGGAAGAAAAACCGGCGGTGGTGAGCTTCCATTTCGGCCTGCCTGCGCAACCGGCCATCGATGCACTCAAGGCCGCCGGTATCCTGCTGCTGTGTTCCGTGACCAGCCTGGCCGAAGCGCTGGCGGCTGAGCAGGCGGGAGTGCATGCACTGGTGGCTCAGGGGTACGAGGCCGGTGGGCATCGCGGGGTTTTCGATCCGCAGCAGGACTTGCAGATGGGCACCCTGGCCCTGGTGCGTGTACTGGCCCAGGCCTGCCGCCTGCCGGTGATTGCCGCGGGCGGTATCATGGACGGTGCGGGCATCAACGCCGTCATCGCGTTGGGCGCCAGTGCCGCGCAACTGGGCACGGCGTTCATTCTCTGCCCGGAGTCGTCCGCGAACGGCGCTTATCGCGAAGCGCTCAAAGGGCCACGCGCGCACCAGACGCGCGTCACGAGTGTCATTTCCGGCCGCCCGGCCCGGGGCATGGTCAATCGCAACTTCACCAGCCTCGAGGTGGCAGGCATCGAATTGCCGGACTACCCGCTCACCTATGACGCCAACAAGGCGCTCAATGCCGCCGCGGCGGCCCGGGCGAATACCGATTTTGCCGTGCAATGGGCCGGGCAGGGGGCACCGCTGGCGCGGGAGTTGCCGGCTGCCGCGTTGGTGGAGCTGCTGGCGGCCGAGATGAAATCCTGAGTGCAGTCCTGTCACGGTTTTGTTGTAACTTGGGCGACAGGATTGAATCGGTTTCCCAAGGATTAACCATGACATTGACGTGCGAAAGGTTGGTCGACATCGCGATGACCAACTCCATCAATGCTGAATTGATTTCACGCTTGCCCGGACTCGGCCTGGATCAATGCATGCTCACGGCAGGCTGCCTGTTCCAGGCGGTATGGAATGAAAGGGCGCAGCGCGATACTGGCTGGGGCGTGAAGGATTACGACGTTTTCTACTTTGATACAGACCTGTCCTGGGAGGCCGAGAACGAGGTCATCCTGCGGGCTCGATCGCTGTTCCAGGACCTTGGAGTCAACGTCGAATTTAAGAATCAGGCACGCGTGCACCTTTGGTACGGCCAGCGCTTTGGCGGGACTTACCCCAGGCTTGAGTCGGCCAGGGACGGGGTTGATCGTTATCTGGTGGCGGGCACCTGCATCGGCCTGGATGTCGCCAGCGGCGAGGTCTATGCCCCCTATGGCCTGGCGGATGTCGACCAGGGCGTGTTGCGCATCAATCCGGCAAACCCCAGGCCCGAGCTGTTCGAGCAGAAGGCGAAAAGTTATCAGGAACGCTGGCCATGGTTGAGGATTATGTAAGACAAAGCGCCCCTGTAGGAGCTGGCTTGCCAGCGATGGGGCCCGAAAGGTCAATTCACCCTTCGAGGCCGCCTTCGCTGGCAAGCCAGCTCCTACAGTTTTTTGCGCAGGGCGTTGGACGACTCGCCGTCAGGCTATGAAGGCCGACGTCTGCACAAGGTTGTTATCCTGGGCCGCAGCGACAAGGTGCAAAGGCACATGCGGTTGCTCGGCGGGGGTGACAATTTCAAAGCTTCCAACAATATGAAGCTGTCGCTCGCTCAGTCCGGTCGACTCTTGTTCCTTTGCCTTAGCCATTCTCGCGTGGTTCGCTGCGATTTCGTTGAGAGTTGACACGTTACATCTCCGGTGACTGACCAAGCGTATTGCTGGAGTCCTTAAGCGTTGATTGGATGGCCGTCGCGTCAGTTTTATGTCGTTCGCGACGGCTAACGCGGGCCGGTGCAATCCTTACGCCAGAGAAGGCCAGGATTTTCTGCGGCGATATCATTTGCGACGAAAGGTTATGGGCAAGGTTTGGAATCGGGTCAAAACACGATGCCAATCTTTGCGCCGTACTCGTCTCGGGTCTGTTTGTCGAAGTCGGTAAACTGAAACTGACCGTCCGTTTCATATTCGTACCGGTTGAAGTAAAGGCTTGCAATCACGGGAACCGACCCTTGCTGGTTGAACAGCCAACTCAGCTCTACAAAAGGATTGGTGGTGTCTTCAAGGTCCAGCTCCTGACTGCCTACATCATTGATTTCCAACTGCGAGTCGCCGTCAATAACTTGCCGAACACCTGCTTCCAGGCGCAAAGTCGAATTGCTGAAGGCGTGGTTGTAGCCCAGCGCCAATTTAGCGAAGGGGGTGCGATTGGTGAGGTTTATGTCGTACTTGTTAAAGTCCGGGTCATAACGGTTCCATTTATAGCCAGCTCCGATCAAAACGTCTAAAAAATTCTCGGTATCCAAGGCCAGCCTCCAGCCAAGGTCCAGGTCGGCCTGGCCATCGCTGACGCGCTGATGCTTTTCTTCTGAGTACTGACCGGTGATTTCCGCTTGATACACAAGGCCGGCCCCGCCGGTCATCTTGTTGCCGAAGTTCAGGAACAGTCCCGCCTCCGGGATATGCTCTGTACTGGTGGTTCCACTACCGGTGAACTCCAGTTCGCTATAACTCCCCAATAGGCCGACGGCAAAAACAGGTGCTTGGGAAGGCGTTGCGCAAGTGATTGGCGGGGCGAGGCCCGCAAGCAGGGAAGTGACAACAGCAGCAAGACTGGTTCTATTCATGAGAACTCCATCAGCGCGTTACTGGTCCGTAGTGGACCTGTCACTAACAACAATAGTCGGTTTTGGTGCGGCGTTAGACCGGTCGTCGGCGTGAACGAAAAAAAGATGGCATTTCGCCTTGACGTCATCTTTCTGTCGCCTGCCTATGCGATTTTGCAGGGTCGTAAAGGGAATCCTGTCCGACGAACTGTGCTTCTGCTCTTTCGATCTGTGCCCAGTGCGGGCACAATGCGCATCCTTTTTTTGGCTGGCCTTGCCGGAGGCCTCGAAATGATCAAAACGCCGTACTACCTCATCGACAAGCAAAAGCTGCTGGGCAACATGGAAAAGATTGCCTACGTGCGCGAACAGTCCGGGGCCAAGGCCCTGCTGGCGCTCAAGTGCTTCGCCACCTGGTCGGTGTTTGACCTGATGCAGCAGTACATGGATGGCACCACGTCGTCGTCGCTCTACGAGCTCAAGCTCGGCCGGCAGAAGTTCGCGGGCGAGACTCACGCCTACAGCGTCGCCTGGGCCGATGACGAAATCGAGGAGATGCTCGACAACTGCGACAAGATCATCTTCAACTCCATCGGCCAATTGCAGCGCTACACTGAAGCCTCTGCAGGCAAGGTCCGTGGCCTGCGGGTCAACCCGCAGGTGAGCAGCTCCGATTACCTGCTGGCCGACCCGGCACGGCCTTTCAGCCGCCTGGGCGAGTGGGACCCGGTGAAGATCGAGCAGGTCATCGAGCAGATCTCCGGCTTCATGTTCCACAACAACTGCGAGAACGGCGACTTCGGCCTGTTCGACCAGATGCTGTGCACCATCGAAGAGCGTTTCGGCCACCTGCTGCACAAGGTCGAGTGGGTCAGCCTCGGTGGCGGCATTCACTTCACCGGTGAAGGCTACGCACTGGATGAGTTTTGCGCGCGTCTCAAGGCGTTCTCGCAGAAGTACGGCGTGCAGGTTTACCTGGAGCCAGGCGAAGCGGCCATCACCCAGAGTGCGTCGCTGGAAGTCACCGTGCTCGACACCCTCTACAACGGCAAGCACCTGGCGGTCGTGGACAGTTCCATCGAAGCGCACATGCTCGATCTTTTGATCTACCGCCTGAACGCCAAGCTGGCCCCAGGCGAGGGTGAGCACACCTACATGGTGTGCGGCAAATCCTGCCTGGCCGGCGATATTTTCGGTGAGTACCAGTTTGATCGCCCACTGGCCATTGGCGACCGCCTGTCGTTCGTTGACGCCGCGGGCTACACCATGGTCAAGAAGAACTGGTTCAACGGCCTTAAAATGCCGTCCATCGTAGTGAAACAACTCGACGGTACTGTCGAGGTGGTTCGTGAGTTCGGTTACAACGACTATATGTCCAGCCTCTCGTAAGCTGGCTGAGAAGGAGAGAGAGAAAAATTGAAGAAGAACGTACTTATCATTGGTGCAGGAGGTGTCGCCAAGGTGGTGGCCCACAAGTGCGCGCAGCACAACGACGAACTCGGTCGTATTGCTATCGCGTCGCGCAACATCTCCAAATGCCAGGCCATCATCGACAGCGTCAAGGCCAAGGGCAGCCTCAAACAGCCCGCTGAAATCAAGGCATTCACCCTCAATGCCCTGGACGTCGAGGCGACCAAGACGCTGATTCGCGAAACCGAATCGCAGATCGTCATCAACGTCGGTTCCGCTTTCCTCAACATGTCGGTGCTGCGTGCCTGCATCGATACCGGCGTGGCCTACCTGGACACCGCCATTCACGAAGAACCGGGCAAGATTTGCGAGACGCCGCCCTGGTATGGCAACTACGAGTGGAAACACCTCGAGGAATGCCAACAAAAGAACGTGACCGCCATTCTTGGCGTGGGCTTCGATCCGGGCGTGGTCAACGCCTATGCGGCCCTGGCCAAGCAACAGTATTTCGACAGCATTGATTCGATCGACATTCTCGATGTCAATGCCGGTTCCCATGGCAAGTATTTCGCCACCAATTTCGATCCGGAAATCAATTTCCGCGAGTTCACCGGGCAGGTGTGGAGCTGGCAGGACAGCCAGTGGACCAGCAACACCATGTTCGAAGTCAAGCGCACCGATGACTTGCCAGTGGTAGGTTCGCAGAACCTGTACCTGACCGGTCACGATGAAGTGCACTCCCTGTCCAAGAACCTTGGCGTGCCCAACGTGCGGTTCTGGATGAGCTTTGGCGAGCACTACATCAATGTGTTCACCGTGCTCAGGAATCTCGGCCTGCTCTCCGAGCAACCGGTCAAGACCGCCGAAGGCCTGGAAGTCGTGCCGCTCAAAGTGGTCAAGGCCGTGCTGCCTGACCCGAGCTCGCTGGCCCCTGGCTACACCGGCAAGACCTGCATCGGTGACCTGGTCAAGGGCACCAAGGATGGCCAGCCGCGCGAAGTGTTCATCTACAACGTCGCGGATCACGAGGAAGCCTTTGCCGAAACCGACAGCCAGGGCATTTCCTACACCGCCGGCGTTCCACCGGTGGCTGCAGCCCTGCTGGTAGCCCGTGGCGAGTGGGACGTGCAGCGCATGGTCAACGTCGAGGAGCTGCCAGCCGAGGCGTTCCTCAAGGCGTTGGACGTGATGGGCCTGCCGACCCGCATCAAGGACGAGCACGGCGACCGTGCGTGGGACTGCAACGCCTAAGGACTGTGTAGGAGCGAGCTTGCTCGCTCCTACATTGGATCAGCAGTGCCGATTCAATCAGTGGCGATCCAGCCACACCGTCTGCGCATTGCAGAATTCGCGCACGCCGAAATGCGACAGCTCGCGACCAAATCCGCTTTTCTTAACGCCACCGAACGTCACGCGCGGGTCGCTGGCGCAATAGCCATTGATGAAGACCCCGCCGGTTTCCAGCTCGCTGGCCATCTGCTCGGCCTGCTCGACATTGCCGGTGTAGATTGTCGCAGCCAGACCGAATTCGCTGTCGTTCGCCAGTTCAAGCGCGTGCTCTGCATCGCGAGCGGTGATGATCGAAGCCACCGGGCCGAACAGCTCCTGCCTGAATGACGTCATCTGGTCTGTGACGCCCGCCAGCACCGTGGGCTCATAGAAATTGCCCGGGCCTTGGGCTTTCTGGCCGCCCAGCAGCAAGGTCGCGCCTTCCTCCAGGGTGTCGCGCACCTGTTGATCGAGTTCGTCACGCAGATCGAAGCGGGCCATCGGGCCGATATAGGTTTGGGCGGACAGCGGATCGCCGACCACCAGCTGGCGCGTGGCTTCGACAAAGCGGCGAGTGAATTCCTCGACAATGCCTTGCTCGACGATCAGGCGCTTGGCCGCTGCACAGACTTGCCCGGTGTTCTGAAAACGCCCGATCACGGCCGCTTTGACGGCGTCGTCGAGGTTGGCATCGTTGAGCACAATGAACGGATCGGAGCCGCCCAGTTCCAGGACGCTCTTCTTCAGCACCGCGCCAGCCTGGGCGCCGATGGCCATGCCGGCTCGTACGCTACCGGTCAGTGTGACGGCCGCGATGCGTGGGTCGGCAATCGCCATGGAAACACCGTCCGGCGTGACGTTGATCACCTCGAAGACGCCTTCGGCGAAGCCCGCCTGCTTGAAGGCGTCCAGCAACAGATAAGCGCTGCCCATCACATTCGGCGCGTGCTTGAGCACGTAGGTGTTGCCGGCGAGCAGCGTCGGGACCGCACCGCGCAATACCTGCCAGATCGGGAAATTCCACGGCATGACCGCGAGAATCGGCCCCAGTGGGCGATATTCGATGCGAGCCTTGCCGCCTTCGACCAGGGTCGGTTCGGCGCTTAACATGGCCGGGCCGTGTTCGGCATACCACCCACAGAGCTGGGCACATTTTTCGATTTCACCGCGGGCCTGGGCGATCGGCTTGCCCATTTCCAGGGTGATCATGGTGGCCATGGCTTCGGCGTTGTCACGCAATGCCTGACCGAGGGCAAGCAAGCGCTGCACGCGTTGTGTCACCGGTGTGCGACTCCAGGCACGGAAGCCGCTGGCAGAACGCGCCAGGGCGGCCTGCAATGCTTGTGCGGATTCGTAAGGGTAGTGGCCGATCTGTTCCCCGGTCGCCGGGTTGATCGAGATGGCGTGGGTAAGGCTGGAAACGTTGGTCATGGCACCGTCCTGCGGGGTAGGAATGCGCTCAGGTTACGGTGCTGTATGTTTTCTTTAAACTGAATAATAATGAGCGTCTTGTTCACGTTTGGAGAATGAAGTGGATCTGGTTCAGCTCGAGATCTTCAAGGCTGTCGCCGAGCACGGCAGCATCAGCGTGGCCGCACAGCACATCCATCGCGTGCCTTCGAACCTGACTACGCGGATCAAGCAATTGGAGCAGGACCTGGGCGTGGACCTGTTCATCCGCGAAAAAAGCCGCTTGCGCCTGTCTCCGGCCGGGTGGAGCTTTCTCGACTACGCGCGACGGATCCTCGACCTGGTCCAGGAAGCCCGTGCCACGGTGGCGGGTGAAGAACCCCAGGGCACTTTTCCCCTGGGGTCGCTGGAAAGCACCGCGGCGGTGCGGATTCCCGCGTTACTGGCGGCCTATAACCAGCAGTACGCCAAGGTCGAGCTGGACCTGTCCACCGGACCCTCCGGCACCATGATCGACGGGGTGCTGGCGGGCCGATTGACCGCCGCGTTTGTCGATGGCCCGGTGCTGCACCCGGCCCTGGAGGGGGTCCCGGCGTTCGAAGAAGAAATGGTGTTGATTGCACCGCTCAACCACGACCCGATCCATCGCGCGCAGGACGTGAACGGCGAGAACATCTACGCCTTCCGCTCCAACTGCTCCTACCGGCACCACTTCGAGAGCTGGTTCGCCAAGGACGCGGCCGTGCCGGGCAAGATCTTCGAAATGGAGTCCTATCACGGCATGCTCGCCTGCGTCAGCGCTGGCGCGGGCCTGGCCCTGATGCCGCGCAGCATGCTGCAAAGCATGCCCGGATGCAGCACGGTCAGTGTCTGGCCGTTGTCGGAGTCTTTCCGCTATTTGCGCACCTGGCTGGTCTGGCGCAGGGGCACGGTGTCGCAGAGCCTGAGCATGTTCGTGCGGTTGCTGGAGGAGCGGTGTGAGGTGACGGATTAGTCGGGCGGCTTCCATAAAAAATTTGACATATGTTATTTGTGATCACATATTTGACCCATAAGAACGTCCAATGTGAGCTGACTCATGACTGATCAACCGATCCTCCTGCCCACCATGCGCCAGGTTTCCCGCGATACCCTGCAGGACCAGGTCTACCGTCAGATCCGCGAAGCGCTGATGAGCGGCCGCTTCCAGCCGGGCCAGAAGCTGACCATCCGCGGTTTGGCCGAGGCGCTCGGCTCCAGCCCGATGCCGGTGCGTGAAGCGCTGAACCGCCTGAGTGCCGAAAACGCCTTCGAAGTCACCGAAACGTCCCGCCTGCGTGTGCGCATGATGACCCCCGAACGCCTGCGCGAAATCCGCGACGCCCGGGTCGCGCTGGAAGGGCTGCTGGCCGAGAAAGCCGTCATCCTGCTCAATGACACTGACCTCAAGGACATCAGCCACCTGTGCGACCAGATGCAGCAAGCCGCCGACAGCGTCGATGTGGCCCGCTACCTGTGGACCAACTTTGCCTTCCACCGGCGCATCTACGCGGTGGCCAAGGCCGACCTGACCATCGCGGCCGTGGAGAATTTCTGGCTGCACATGGGCCCCTGCTTTGCGCTGGTGGCGCCTGACAAGGCGCACCTGCAGCGCTCAATGGAAGCGCACAACCGCATCGTCGAGGCCCTGGCCGCGCGAGACGGAGCAGCAGCCCGGGCCGCGGTCACCGACGACATCATGCAGGCGGCTGACTCTCTGTCGCGCCTGATCGTCAAGAGCGACCGTTCACGGTCGTCTGTCTCTGGAGTAAAAAAAGCATGAGCGTTCTCAACCGACTGGTTCCCTATACCGGCCTGCGCGTCCTGATTTCCGGCGGTGCTGCCGGGATCGGCGAAGTGCTGGCGGCGGCTTACCTGGAAGCCGGCGCCAAGGTGCATGTGTGCGATGTCAGCGAGGCGGCGCTGGCGGCGTTCCGCGATCGCTACCCGGACAGCGTGGCCACCCGCGCCGACGTTGCTGACCCGGCGCAGATCGAAGCGGTGTTCAAGGTGCAGCGCGAGCAGTTCGGCGGCCTCGATGTGCTGGTCAACAACGCCGGCATCGCAGGGCCCACCGCCGGGATCGACGCCATCACCGACGAGGAGTGGCAGCGCACCATCGACATCAACCTCACAGGCCAGTACCGCTTTGCCCATCATGCGGTGCCGCTGCTCAAGGCGTCACCCAATGCCCACCTGATCCACATCGCGTCAGTGGCCGGCCGCCTGGGTTACGCCTGGCGCACCCCGTACGCCGCGACCAAATGGGCCATCATCGGCCTGATGAAATCCCTGGCGTCGGAGCTTGGCGAAAGCGACATCCGCGTCAACGCCTTGCTGCCTGGCATCGTCGAAGGCCCGCGCATGGACGGTGTGATCCGCGCCCGCGCCGAGCAGATGAATGTGCCTGAAGCCGAGATGCGCGAGGAGTACCTGAAAAAGATCTCGCTCAAACGCATGGTCACCGCCGAAGACGTCGCCGCCATGGCGCTGTTCCTTTGCTCACCCGCCGCACGCAACGTGACCGGCCAGGCCATCAGTGTGGATGGCAACGTCGAGTACCTGTAGGCGCCTCGACCCTGCCGCAACAACGACCGGACCCATTCCGCGTCGAGTGACCCCCAATAACTTTCTCGTCAAGAACAAGAACGGAGAACACTCATGTCCAAAAAACGCCCGATCATCATCACCTGCGCCGTCACGGGCGCCATCCATACGCCGTCGATGTCGCCGCACCTGCCGATCACGCCGCAGGAAATCGCCGACGCCGCCATCGGTGCCGCCGAAGCCGGGGCGTCGATTGTCCACCTGCATGCGCGCGATCCTATCGATGGGCGGCCGAGCCAGGATGTCGACCTGTTCCGTCAGTTCCTGCCGCAAATCAAGGCCAAGAGTGACGTAGTGATCAACATCACCACCGGCGGCGCGCCGACCATGGGCGTGGAAGAACGCCTGCAGCCTGTGGCACAGCTCAAGCCGGAACTGGCTTCGCTGAACATGGGTTCGATGAACTTCGGGCTGTATGAAATGCTCGACCGCTTCACCGAGTTCAAGCACGAGTGGGAACGGCCCTACCTGGCCGAAAGTGACGACCGGATCTTCCGCAATACCTTCCGCGACATCGCCCATATACTCAATGCCTGTGCCGAGAACCGCACCCGCTTTGAAATCGAGTGCTACGACATCGGCCACTTGTACACCGCCGCGCACTTCCTCCAGCGCGGGCTGCTCAAGGCGCCGATTTTCATTCAGTCGGTGTTCGGCCTGCGCGGCGGCATTGGTGGGCATCCTGAAGACCTGGCGCACATGCGCCGTACCGCCGACCGCCTGTTCGGCGACGCGTACCAATGGTCGATCCTCGGCGCCGGGCGCAATCAGATTCCGCTGGGCACCATGGGCCTGTCGATGGGCAGCCATGTGCGTGTCGGCCTGGAAGATTCGCTGTGGGACGGGCCGGGCAACCTGGCGGCGTCCAATGCCGATCAGGTCAAGCGCATTCGCACGGTGATCGAAGCCCTGGGCGGGCGCGTGGCGACCCCGGATGAAGCGCGGGAAATGCTCGACCTCAAGGGCAAGGACCAGGTCGACTTTTAACAGCGCCCCTCTCGAAAACTCGAAAAGGTTAGTCCGATGACAATAATAAATAAAACCGACGCGCTTTCCGAACCTCGTGATTCGGCGACGTTGAACAGACTGATGTTTGTAAAACTCATGCCATTGCTGATTGCGGCCTACGTGTTGAGCTTTCTCGACCGCACCAACATCGCCCTGGCCAAGCATCACCTGGATATCGACCTGGGCATTTCAGCCGCCGCCTACGGGCTGGGTGCCGGGTTGTTCTTTCTCACCTACGCACTGTCGGAAGTGCCCAGCAACCTGATCATGCACAAGGTTGGCGCGCGGTTCTGGATTGCGCGAATCATGGTCACCTGGGGCTTGATCTCGGCGGCGATGGCATTTGTCCAGGGCGAAACCTCGTTCTACGTGTTGCGCTTGTTGCTGGGCATCGCCGAAGCGGGTCTGTTCCCAGGCGTCATGCTGTACCTGACGTACTGGTTCGGCCGGGAGCAACGGGCCCGGGCGACTGGCTATTTTCTGCTGGGCGTGTGTTTCGCCAACATCATTGGCGGGCCACTGGGTGCCGTGCTCATGCAGCTGGAAGGTGTCTGGGGCTGGCGTGGCTGGCAGTGGATGTTCATGCTCGAGGGCTTGCCGGCGGTGTTCTTCGCCATGGTGGTGTGGAAAAAACTGCCGGACCGTCCAAGCAAGGCGCCGTGGCTGAGCGCCACTGAAGCCCGGCAGATCGAGCAGCAGTTGGCCGCGGAATCGGAGGAGGGCGCCGGTGCCGGTGGTCACTCGCTCAAACAATGCCTGACCCCGCAGATCCTGTTGGCGATCCTGGTCTACTTCTGCCACCAGATCACGATCTACACGGTGATCTTTTTCCTGCCCGGCATCATCGGCAAATACGGCGACCTGAGTACTCTGCAGATCGGCTTGCTGACCTCCCTGCCTTGGCTGGCGGCAGCGGCGGGCGCCATTGCACTGCCTCGATTCGCCACCACGCCGGCGCGTTCCCGGCAAATACTGGTCGCAGGTTTGCTGACCATGGCCGCGGGGCTGGGAATCGCTTCGCTGGCGGGACCGGTGATCAGTCTATTGGGCTTCTGTATCTCGGCGGTGATGTTCTTCGTCGTGCAGTCGATCATCTTTCTCTACCCGGCTTCGCGACTCAAGGGCGCCGCGCTCGCAGGCGGCCTGGGCTTCGTCAACTCGTGCGGCCTGCTGGGCGGTTTTGTCGGCCCCTCGGTGATGGGCTTGATCGAGCAAAGTACCGGCAACGCCATGAATGGCATGAAGGTCGTCGCGATTATCCTGGTGCTTGCGGCGCTTGCAGCCCTGCGGCTGCGCCAGGGGCATGAGCAGAAGGTGGATAAACAAGGGCTGCACGGTCGGCGCCAGGCTGCATGAGGGAGCGCTGAGAAATTGCTGTTCGCCCGGGGTGAGAGTGATGGTTTGCGCGACCTTTCAACCCGGCTCAGCGCCCTGTCTGTTGTAGAGTGTCGAGCAACGACCTGGCCGAACCGGAATGACCAATGTCTCAACGCCGCTCAACATGGATTGCCCTATTGGTAGCCGTCACGTTCTTCATGGAGAACCTCGACGCCACGGTGATCGCTACCGCGTTGCCTGACATGGCCAGGACGTTTGGCGTCGCGCCGGTGGACCTGAACATTGGCATGAGTGCCTACATGCTCGCGGTGGCGGTGTTCATCCCCATCAGCGGCTGGTTGGCCGATCGCTTCGGTACGCGCTGGGTATTCAGTTCGGCGATCGTGTTGTTCACCTTGTCTTCGTTGATGTGCGGGTTAAGTAATAGCCTGGAAACCTTTGTCGCCGCGCGCGTGCTGCAGGGCATCAGCGGCGCGATGATGGTCCCGGTGGGACGCCTGGCAGTGCTGCGCACCACCGAGAAAAAAGACCTGGTGCGCGCCATCTCATTCATTACCTGGCCGGGCCTGGTCGCGCCGGTACTCGGGCCTCCGGTGGGTGGTTTCATCGTCACCCACGCGTCCTGGCCGTGGATTTTCTACCTCAATCTGCCTCTGGGCGTGTTGGCCCTGATGGTCGCTCTGGTCTTGCTGCCCAAACGCGACGACGCCAATACCAGGGCTTTCGATTTCAGTGGTTTCCTGTTGGTGGGCATCGCCAGCGCTGCCTTGTTGTATGGCGTGGAGATGCTCGGGCAAAGCCAGGACGATCTGGTGCAAGGGCTGGCGCTGAGTGGTGCCGGCGTGATGCTCGGTGTTTTTGCCTGGCGCCATATGCGTCGACATGCACACCCACTCCTGGCCTTGGGTGTGACAGGCATTCGAACCTTCAACGTCTGCCTGTGCGGGGGCTCGATGTTCCGGATCGCCATCAGCACCTTGCCGTTTCTCCTGCCGCTGATGTTTCAACTGGCGTTCGGTCTTTCGGCGTTCGATGCGGGGTTGCTGGTATTGGCTGTATTTGCCGGCAACCTGGCGATGAAACCCTTCACCACAGGCGTGATGCAGCGCTGGGGATTTCGTCCGGTGCTGATGCTCAACGGCCTCCTGGGCGTACTGGCGATAGCGGCCTGTGCGTTGCTGGACGAGCGCATGAGCCCGGCGCTGATCCTGTTCATCCTTTTCGTCGGTGGCTTGTCACGGTCCATGCAGTTCACCGTGTTCAACACACTGGCCTTTGCCGAAATCCCCAAGGCGCAGATGAGCGACGCTTCAACCTTGTTCAGCATGTTTTTCCAGTTGAGCATGGCGATGGGGGTGGCCATCGGTGCGCTGCTGCTACGGTTGGCCATGAACATCCATGGCACTCCAGGGCACGCCGAGACGGGCGACTTTCAGCTGGCGTTCCTGTGTGTGGCGGTGATTGCGGCCATTGCCTTGCTGGATAACCTGCGACTGCCGGCTCAGGCGGGGGAGGCGGTGTTGCAGCGTGCGCGGGACAAGGACTAGACAGCGTTGGCTCTGTGCAGGAGCAAGCTTACTCCCACACTTTAGTTTGAAAGTGATATCGCCAAATCAATCGAGGCAATCGGTACATACAGCAAGGTGATCATCGAATACGCTTTACGTGATTTTGCATAAAATGCGCAGACAGGAAGCACAATCATCACGACATCCAGGGCGCCCCAGAGCGCTAACGGCGATGCCTTGAATAAAACGATATTCACGATGAGCCCGAGAAAAAGATAAGTCGACAGCGATAGAAGGGCATAGCGACCATCCTGTTCAAAGTAGACGCGAAGCCCCTGGTGCTCATCCTCGCTTCGGCTTGGCAGCAGTAATGCGGCCGATAGAAAAAGTGATAACGCCAGCAGGACGAGCAATAAAAACTCAGGAAACGAGTACGTTCCCTTTACTTCAGGCAGTGCGTTGACGGCCCACCAGAATTCCAGCTGCGTGGTAAAAAGCATTGCCGCCCAGACCAGCGCAACCCAGTCAGGCTTGGCCACACGACGGATGCGGAACACAGTCAACGCGCCCAGAAGCAGGCGTGTGACGGACAGCCCCAAAATCATCGATAGTACTGTGGCAACGATTGGGAAGTTGCTCATGATCGCTCCTGCGAACTAATGATCTGGCAAGCGTAGACATCACCTCCCAGATCAGGAAAATCAACGTGAGGCCCTCCTGTCCAGAACCCTGAATCTCAAGTGCACGGATGTTCCCTGTTTTTTATGGGTTGTCAGACTCGCTTCGCCGCCGAAACTTTGCATGATCTGCTTGACCATGACAAATCCTATGCCCAGCCTGCCTTGCCGGGTGGTGTAGAAAGACTTGAAGGCCATCATCTCCTGGTGTCGTGCAGATCCACCTCCGGTGTCGTCAATGGTCAGGCTCAGCCACTGACGGGTTTCATCCAGGCTCGCCCGGAGGGTCAGTATTCCGGTTGTCGGCATCGCCTCTATGGCATTGGCGATGACGCTGTTCAAAATCTGCGACAGCAAGAGTGGATGACTGAGTATCGCGGGCGAGGGTTCATGCTTGAACTCGACCTGGATTTTTGAATGACGCAATTGCGCGCTGTAGCTGTCGAGTGTGGCCTGCAGCATCTGTATCGGGTCCACCCGTTCTGCCTCGCCGCGGATCGGGCTCAGGCACAGTAGTAATTCCTGCACCCAGCGCGACATCCGATCCACCTGGCCGACAATATCTTCGATCTGCTTCTTTGCAGGCTGGCCCTCCATGTCGTTCGCCAGCTCTGCGCTTGAACGGATGCAGGCGAGGGGATTACGTAGGCTGTGGGCGACGGCCGTGGACATTTCGCCCAAGCCGACGTAGGTTTTATTGGCGACGACTTGAGCCTCTTCCGAGGCCAATTGAACCGATGTTCGTCGAGCCATCCAGTAGATCCCGAAGTAGAGCAGCAGGCCACCCATCGTGGTCAGCCAGATGATCCAGTGCCCGTGATTCAGGCGTTCGATCAGGTCGAATGGCTCCCGGTAGATTTCAACCACCGCCAGAATGTTCCCCTGGCTATCGGCAAGAGGGATGTAACTCTCGACGAAGAACTTTTGCGGCGGGTGGAGGAATTTCTGCTCGCTGCGGTCCGCATCTACCTGACTGTATCTAGTGGATATCCGTTCTTTGGAGCTGAATGCCTCTTCAAGCTCGTCATTCAAAAAAACCTGCCCCACTAAGTTCCGGTTGGTGGACCAAAGCACGGTTCCACGGGGAGAGTAGATGGAGATCAGGAGGGAATTGGGGAGATGCGCAAGATAATCCAGGAACTCGGAGCTGAAAGGCTGTTTGCGCTGCTTGTTTTCATCTGACGTTGCCTGATGTTGAACGAATGCCCCACCTTCCTCCATCTGCATGGCCGACAGCCCGTGATGACGTATCTCGCCTTTTGCAACGGTCTGGATGAACTGTGCCGACATCAGGGCATCGCGTTCAAGACTTTCCGCGACCAGGAATCTTGTCGACAAAGAACCCAGCCCAAACGCTATCACGCTGATGAGAAGGAAGCTGGTGATCGAAAACCACCGCAGGAGATTGAATTGTTCAGTGGGCGCGATCGAGTCAGCTGTCCTGCGGTGGAAACGCTTATGCAGTACGTCGATTGCCGGCATAGGGAGTACTCCTGGGCATGCTGTGAAGTTCCAGCAACTTCAACCACTCAACCAAGCCCTGCAGTCACAGCATTCTTTATGCCAAAGGTCTATTGCGGCTGACGCACAAGAGGTGTGCAAAGCGGCGCGTGGGGTGGTGCGCCTGGGAACTCGTTCGCCGGGAAAACACCAGGCACCGGGCGGTTTCACAGCCCATATATGGGGGGGATTTCCCCTGGGTGTGGGCGACATGGTCGGTGTCGACGCGCCGCGCGTGGTGCGTAGGGTTCTGTGTAATGGCTTGTAAGAAATGGACGCGGGGACCATGGTCCCCGCTCCGGTGGCTGCAACTACTTCAATCAATCTCTGCGCCGGTCAAGGCACTCACGGCGCAAGACCAGGTTGTTGATTTCCATGCAACGGACCGAGTAATCGTCATCGTAATCTTTGGCTTTAGCTTTGGCCTTGCCGCAATTGCCATTGTCATTGCAATTGCCTTTGCCTTTCTGATCATTGTTGTTTTTCACACAGTTTCTGACGTCACTTGCACTTCCCGCATCATCACAGTTGGAACCGGCAAAGGACAGCGCCGGCAATGCCAGGGATAACAGGAATGTGCACACAGTGGCCGTTACGATTCGCATGATCAAGCTCCTGAGTAGAATGCTTTTTGCCCGCAGCCATAACCTTGAGCCGCTCCGGCTGACTATAGCAGGCCCCGCGAAGGCGGCTCGCCACGCGCCACTGAGGACGGGATCGAACCGGTGGAGCCCTTCGCAGGTCATCACGTCCAAGCGCTCACGCCTGATCCATGGCCTCTGCCAGCCCCTGGTCCTCACCCAGGAAACCACCACTTTGATGCTGCCAGAGTCGCGCGTAAGTGCCGTTTCTTCCCAGCAACTCAGCGTGGGTACCTTGTTCGATGATGCGTCCCTCATCCATGACAATGAGCCGGTCCATGGCCGCAATCGTCGACAGCCGATGGGCGATGGCGATGACTGTTTTACCCTGCATCATTTCATCGAGGCTTTCCTGGATGGCGACTTCGACTTCGGAATCCAGGGCACTGGTGGCTTCGTCCAGTAACAGGATCGGGGCGTTCTTGAGCATCACCCGAGCGATGGCGATACGTTGGCGCTGGCCGCCCGAGAGTTTGATGCCGCGCTCACCCACCAGGGTGTCATAGCCGCTATGGCCTTGCCGATCGCTCAGTTGGCTGATGAAACCGTCGGCCTGGGCACTGGCTGCGGCGCTGCGGACCTGCGCGTCGGTCGCGTCCGGGCGGCCGTAGGCGATGTTGTCGCGAATGGAGCGGTGCAACAGGGACGTATCCTGAGTGACCATGCCGATCGCGCTCCGCAGACTGTCCTGTGTCACCTGAGCGATGTTTTGCCCATCGATGCGAATCTCACCGCTGTCGACGTCATAGAAGCGCAGCAGCAGATTGATCAGCGTCGATTTGCCCGCACCGGAACGGCCCACCAGGCCGATTTTTTCGCCCGGGCGGATGTTCAGGCTCAAGCCGTCGAGCACCTGGCGTTCACCGTTGTAGTTGAAGCTCACCTTGTCAAAGGTTACCGCGCCGCCAGAGGGCACCAGCACGCCCGCGTTCGGCGCATCCTGCACCTTGGGGCCACGGGTCAGGGTGGCCATGCCATCCTGCACGGTGCCGATGTTTTCGAACAGCGAAGTCATCTGCCACATGATCCAATGCGACATGCCATTGATACGCAACGCCATGGCAGTAATGGCCGCCACGGCCCCCGCGCCAACTTCGCCCTGGTGCCACAGCCACAGGGCATAGCCGCCTGCGCCAAGGATCAGCCCGACCACCAGCGCCTGATTGACGATCTCGAACTGGCTGACCAGGCGCATCTGGCGAAAACCGGTGAGCTTGAAATCCTCCATCGCCGCGCGCGCGAAGTGCGCTTCACGGTTGGAATGCGAGAACAGTTTTACTGTGGTGATGTTGGTATAGGCATCTGAAATACGCCCCGTCATCGACGATCGCGCATGGGCCTGTTCCTGCCCGACTTGCCCCAGGCGTGGCACGAAGTACAGCATGGCTAGCCCGAACAACGCGACCCAGGCAATAAAGGGCAACATGAGCTTCAGGGCGAAGCCGCCAGCCAGGGCGATGATTGCAATGAAGTAAACGCCGATACCGGGCGCGATTTCGATGAGGGTGAACAGGACTTCGCGCACGGCCAATGCAGTCTGCATCACCTTGGTGGTTACCCGACCCGAGAATTCATCGGAAAAGAATGAAAGGCTTTGACGCAGCATCAGCCGATGGAAATCCCAGCGCAGCCGCAGCGGCAGATTGATCGCCAATACCTGGTGCTGGACCATGGTGCGCAGCGCCACCAGCCCGATGCTGGTGAGCAACACGATCGCGATACCCCACAGCACTCGACTTTCCTGGCCGTTGGCATTTCCACCGGCCTGCCATGTCGAGAGCAGGTCCACGACCTGCCCAAGAAAGGAAAACAACCAGGCTTCGTAGATCGACACACTGGCACTGAGCAGCGCAAGCGCCAGGACATAACCGCGGGCTCCGCGGGTGCAGGCCCACAGGAACCGCATCAGGCCGACAGGCGGTGGTGGCGCTTCGTCGGGGGGGAATGGGTCGAGCCTTCGTTCAAACACGCCAAGCATTGTGGTCTCCGAAATGATCAGGGTGAGTGGATTCTGCCATTTATCGGGTGTGTTTAGGGTTGCACGGTGTCACTCACATTCACTGCATTGGCCAGAACTTCGCTCTGCACCCGAGTGTCCAGACCCTAACACGGTCCAACGCAGTGCTTGGTCGGAAATGCTTGATGCACCGGTCGAAGGCGAGGCACGACATGACGACGACAGTTGGGGATTTTCTGATTGGGCGACTCAGCGAATGGGGGGTGACAAGGATCTTTGGTTATCCAGGGGATGGCATCAATGGCGTATTCGGAGCGCTGAGCCGGGCCAAGGGCAAGATTGAATTCGTTCAGGCCAGGCATGAAGAAATTGCAGCGTTCATGGCGTCGGCGCATGCCAAGTTCACCGGTGAATTGGGTGTCTGTATCGCCACCTCCGGCCCGGGCGCGTCGCACCTTATCACCGGCCTGTACGACACGCGGATGGATCACATGCCCATGTTGGCCATCGTCGGCCAGCAGGCGCGCACGGCGCTGGGCAGCCATTGATGATCCCGGCGTGAAAGAGGCGCTGGGATTTCTCATGACCCGCGAGATCGCGCACCAGCTGTCGTTCGAAAAAGCCCTGCACTCGATCCAGCCGAATTTCCCGCAAGGCAAGCTGCCCGGCATGCCTGAATTCACCCACGTGTATTTCAACCTATCCCAAGGTGAAGGCAGCACGCGTGGACCGTGGAACCAGGGTGACGACTGGGATTTTGTGGAAGATCCGAAGCCGGCGGTCGATGGCGGTGATGGCAATGCCAGCGTGGCGTTGAGCGTTGACGAAGACGCACTGCTGATGGGCATGAAAGCCCGCACAATGTCTGACCCCGAAAGCAATCCGATCACGGGTGCAGACCTGGGCGCGGGTGTGCAAGGACGTGAAGAAGCCTGATGGATGTCACCGCACGTCTCGCTGGCGTGCGGTGTTTCTCTTTAATTGTTCGAAACAGGAGGTCTCATGTCCGAACCGTCCATACCCGTCAGAACATCCCAGGACATCCTGCCGGGTTTCGGGGTCATGATGTTCTCGATACAGCATTGGGCTGAACGCGATCTTCGTATAAACCGATCAGGGTGAATCCATCGTGCCGAAAATTTTGACCTCTCACCTCGACGAAACCGAGCTGAGCGAGCACAACGCAAAGTTGTTTGGATCGCCCAAAGAACGATTGGATTTTTACCGCAGGGAGATTCAATACGAGACCAGTATCCTGGCCAATCGAACGGATGCATATCTGGCCGCACAGTCCTTTTTGGTGATCGCCTTTGCATCCTGCATGGCCAACCAGAATCCCGAGTGGGGCAAACTGTTCACCCTGGTGGTACCACCGTTTCTGGCCTTGTTTGGGGTACTCAGCTCCCTGAACGCCTGGCCCGGCATACGCGCGGCCTATGACATTATCGATCACTGGTATTTCAAACAGAGCGAGTTGCTGCGCAGTGAGCCGCTGATGGGATTGGCCTACGACGAATCACCTTTGTTTTCGGAACGAGAGTCCACGCACAAAGGCTACCGCAAAGCCTTGTTGTTTTCGGTGCGTACGCCATGGATCTTTACGACGTTCTGGGTACTGCTTGGGGCCTGGGCGATCTTCATTCAGGTTGCAAACCCCGGCGCCTAGGGGAGGGGGAGAGGCCGCACTTTTACAAACAGCTGCCGCCAAAAATAGAAAACCCCTGAAGCCATCAGCATTCAGGGGTTTGGAAGTCATGGTGCCCAGAGACGGAATCGAACCGCCGACACGGGGATTTTCAATCCCCTGCTCTACCGACTGAGCTATCTGGGCCGCGGCGCAATTAAACGTTTTTACGGCGGAGGCGTCAAGCACGAAATCAAAAAAACCTAATGATTACGTGCGCTTACGGCTGCGATTTCACTCGGGCAAGCCAGGACGGATATTGCGATGAGCTGGATCCTGACTACGATTGCGGTACGCCCGGCACATCCATGTTTATTTTGCGCCAGGCGGCTTCGGAAAAGCTGTAGGCGGAAAAGGCAAGCAGCCCCAAAGCCATCACCATTAAAATCAAGGCGCCGGCGGGCAGGTTCTGCAGGGCATCAAGGGCTTCCTTCATGCCCGGGGGATCCGTGGCTTGATACCGGGAACCGCTGATCGCCAGAAGCACCGCTATCTCGATAAACACTACGCCTCGGGCTATCAGTCCGAATCGAGACACCGGGCGTATGTAGCGCATCACATCTTCGTCAGCCTCGAAGTACTTCTCGAACGACGCCTTCCATCCCTTGATGATGTGAGCAATGCCTACACCGAGTGGGATGAGCGCCAGGAGGTAGACCAACAGGTTTGAGTGATCCCAGGACAAAAGATGGGCCAGTAGGTCCCTGGTCTCCCCCCCTGTGGAACTGCCTGAGCTTCTGACGCCGCTAATGAGCAGGCCCAATGCAAAAAACGCCAGAGCGCCGTTGATCAAGCCGCCGGCCAACAAACCTGCTCGAATCACCCATCCCTTGAGGTTCGTACCGTGATGATCGACATCGCGAATGGCTTGCAATATTCGCCACCCTGCGAAGGCAAGCAGACCCGCGACCACCAGCCCCACCAGGACATAACCAAAAGGCTGGCTCAACAACGCCTCCAGGCTTTTGTGACTGTCCTTGGGCTTCGTCGAGTCTTGAGCCGCCAGCAGAGCAAAGATGCCTATGATCAGATACAGAACGCCCCGAGCGGCATATCCGCCCCGAGCGAGTATGACAAGGGTGTGTTGAGCGGACATTGGCGTATTTCCGAGGAGTCATACAAGTGCAGACACGTCTCTTGCGCAGGGGTTCGATAAAGTCGACGCTCTTCAGGTGCTGATAGACCCGCACGCCAGGGATAGTCAACACCGTCGTTCTCAGCCTCACCTTTGTACCGATAAGTACAGGATGAAAAAATGAACAGCGAACGTCCGCGTACCAACGTCGAGCGGCTTCGTATTCCACGCACCATCTGGGCGCTAGGCTTTGTCAGCCTGTTCATGGATCTATCGTCCGAGTTGGTACACAGCTTATTGCCCGTGTTTCTGGTCACTACATTGGGGGCGAGTGCATTGACCGTCGGGGTGATCGAGGGAATAGCCGAGTCGACCGCGATGCTCGTCAAGGTATTCTCGGGTGCTATCAGCGACTATTTGGGGCGGCGCAAAGGATTGTTGCTGCTTGGATACGGTCTAGCGGCTTTGAGCAAACCACTTTTTCCTCTGGCACACTCGGTGGAAGTGGTCTTCACCGCACGCTTTCTGGATCGAATCGGCAAAGGCATCCGGGGGGCACCGCGAGATGCCCTGGTTGCCGATGTCGCGCCACCAGCCATCCGTGGCGCCTGCTTTGGGCTGCGCCAGTCGATGGATACGGTAGGGGCGGTTCTTGGCCCCGCGCTGGCCATCCTGTTGATGTCATGGCTCGCCGATATCCAGCTTGTGCTGTGGTTCGCAGTGATCCCGGCAATCATGGCGGTGGCGCTCATTTTCGTCGGAGTAAAGGAGCCCACGGCTACTTCTGGCGAGCGCGAATTCCGCTCTCCAATCAACTGGCGAGTCCTTCCCGACTTCTCCACTGGCTATTGGTGGGTCGTCATTATCGGAGGGGTCTTCACACTTGCCCGTTTCAGCGAGGCGTTCCTGGTTTTACGGGCGCAGCAGGCAGGTTTGTCGGTCACCTGGGTCCCGCTGGTGATGGTGGTAATGGCAGTTTTTTATACGCTGTCCGCTTACCCCGCCGGCTGGCTGTCCGATCGCATCAGTCGTACGAAGCTGCTGTGCATGGGGATGGGATTACTCATCCTGGCGGATCTGCTACTCGCAGAATCCAGCTCGGTCATCACGATGATGCTGGGTGTTGGGTTGTGGGGGCTTCATATGGGTTTTAGCCAAGGCATTCTTGCCTCGCTGGTAGCCGACACTGCGCCCATGGAACTGAAGGGAACCGCCTTCGGTATTTTCAATCTGGTCAGCGGCGCATGCATGCTGATCGCCAGCGTTCTGGCGGGCGGGATCTGGCAAACCATGGGGTCAGAGAATACGTTCCTCATGGGAGCATTGTTAGCCGCTACAGCACTGCTCTTGCTGTTTGGATCGCCGCGGATTCTCCAGAGACCGAGCAAGGATTGCTGAAACTCAGTCGTTCGACTGCATTATCAAGCGCAGATCGACGCACGCCGTGGCGCTCCAGCCCGATACGATCACCTCAGCAGCGGCCTGGGGATTCATTCAAAGATGCGCAAACGATCCCGAATTGTTGCACCAGAAAACGTTTGCCGCAGAAACGACAAAGCCCTGAATAATCAGGGCTTTGTCGGTACAAATATGGCGGAGGCGATGGGATTCGAACTCATGGACCTGTTACAGTCGACGGTTTTCAAGACCGTTGCCTTAAACCACTCGGCCACACCTCCGTTTGTGTTGCGGGCGCCATAATACCCGAATGAAACACACTGTCAAACTCTCTGCATAGCTTGTTACAGGGCGTCTGTTATGATCTTTGCGACTGAACGTTTCAAACCAACAGGAGTGTCGCCATGCGCGAACAGGATTACGCAGTTAATAACAGCGTGCAGGCTGAGCAGCTAGAGGTTAGCCGCGTCCTGCGCAACACATACGGCTTGCTGGCTCTCACCCTCGCATTCAGCGGCGTGATGGCGTTCGTCGCCCAGCAGATGCGTGTCGGCTACCCGAACATTTTCGTGGTGCTGATCGGTTTCTACGGCCTTTTCTTCCTCACCAACAAGCTTCGTGATTCCGCCTGGGGCCTGGTGTCCGCATTTGCCCTGACCGGTTTCATGGGCTTCCTGCTCGGCCCGATCCTCAATCGTTACCTGGGCATGCAGGGCGGTGCGGAGGTCGTGAGTTCGGCGTTCGCGATGACGGCCCTGGTGTTCGGCGGTCTTTCGGCCTATGTGCTGATCACCCGCAAGGACATGAGCTTCCTCGGCGGTTTCATCACAGCGGGCTTCTTTGTGCTGCTGGGTGCGACGCTGGCGAGCTTCTTCTTCCAGATTAGCGGCCTGCAACTGGCGATCAGCGCGGGCTTCGTGCTGTTCTCCTCGGTGTGCATCCTGTTCCAGACCAGCGCCATCATCCACGGCGGCGAGCGCAACTACATCATGGCTACCATCAGCCTGTATGTATCGATCTACAACCTGTTCATCAGCTTGTTGCAGCTGTTTGGCATCATGAGCCGCGATGATTGATCGCCAGCCATGATTGAAAAAAACCCGCTTCGGCGGGTTTTTTATGCACGGTCTCTTTACCGACGGGCTACGCCATGGGCGGCAGGCGCCGCTTTACCGGGGTTTTCTTGACGATGGCGGTGTTGGTTTCGGCAAGGGAGTTGAGGCGGTCGAGCAGGGTGTCCAGCTGTTCCATCGAGCGCACATGCAGGCGGGCGATGAAGCAGTCGTCGCCGGTGACCTTGTCGCACTCGGTGAACTCGGGAATGGCCATGATCTGCCGTTCCACTTCCTGCAACTGGCCCGGTAGCGGGCGAATGCGCACGATGGCCTGCAACTGATAGCCGAAGCATTTCGGGTCGATTTCCACCGTGTAGCCCTTGAGTACGCCGCGTTCCTCGAGACGGCGCAGGCGTTCGGCGACGCTGGGCGAGGACAGGCCGCTGATCTGCGCCAGGGCCTTGAGCGAACGTCGCGAGTCTTCCATCAAGGCGGTGATCAGCACCTGGTCGATGTCGTCAGTCATGGCGAAAACCTCAATTAGGCAGTTTGGCAAAATTGCCTTCGCAAAAAAGGCAGATTCGAAGTTTAGCCTGCTTTTTGCGCTGGAGCAGCGTCCCGCTCGATTGGCATACTTTGTCCATCAATAACAGGAGCTTGATGATGGACAACTCAATACGTCGCGGCTCGTTCGAAATGACCGCCGCCATGCTGATCTCCGGGACCATCGGCTGGTTCGTGCTGGTGTCCGGGCAACCGGTGCAGGATGTGGTGTTCTGGCGCTGCCTGTTTGGCGCCGGCACTTTGCTGCTGATTTGCGCGGCCTTCGGCTTTTTGCGCCCGGGCATCCTGACTCGCACCACCTTCCTGCTGGCGGTGCTCAGCGGTGTAGCGATCGTCGGCAACTGGGTGCTGTTGTTCGCCTCCTATTCCCGGGCCTCGATTGCCATCGGGACGGCGGTCTACAACGTCCAGCCGTTCATGCTGGTGGGGCTGGCGGCGGTGTTTCTCAACGAGAAAATAACCCTGCAGAAACTGACCTGGCTGGGCGTTTCGTTTCTCGGGATGCTGGCGATCGTCAGCGCCCATGGCGGGCAGGGCGAAAGCGGCAGCCAGTACCTGATCGGGATTGTGCTGGCCTTGGGTGCAGCATTCCTTTATGCGATCGCTGCGTTGATCATCAAGCGCCTCACCGGGACGCCGCCGCATTTGATCGCACTGATTCAGGTCAGCACCGGCGTGCTGTTGCTCGCGCCATTCGCGCATTTTTCGGCGCTGCCGCAAGCGCAGGGCGAGTGGGCCAGCCTGGTGACGCTGGGCATCGTGCACACCGGCGTGATGTATGTGTTGTTGTATGGCGCGATCCAGAAACTGCCGACGGCGTTGACCGGCGCGCTGTCGTTCATCTACCCGATTGCGGCGATTTTCGTCGACTGGTTTGCCTTCGGCCATCGCCTGGAACCGCTGCAATGGATTGGGGTTGCCGCGATACTGCTGGCCGCTGCTGGCATGCAGCAGGGCTGGAGCCTGAAGTTTCGGCGGACAGTCACGCCGTAAGTCCCATCAGATGTTCCAGTGCGGCGCGGTCCTGGCCAGGCGCTGGCGCATCTCGCCGATGTTGGCGGCCAGTTGCTCGGTCAACAAACGATAACCGTCCAGGGCGTTGTAGACCGGGGCATCGAGACTGACCACCGGCAACGCGGTGGGCCGGTTCAGCCGCTGGGTGACGCCAGACTTCAAAGCCCGGGCCATGCCGATCAGTTGCACGCGAATCAGCCGATGCTGCGCCTTCAAGGCCGTTTGCAAGTCACTGGCGTCCGGCCGCGCGTTGCCCAGTATCTCCAGGGTGCTGACACACAGACGCAGCTGACGCTGGATGGCGTCGAGTTCGGTCATGGAAATCTTCACCTCCTTGGACACCGATGGCATGAGCGAACGCAGTTGCACCATGACGGTGTTCAGGCGACCCATCAACTTGAGGTGTTCGTCGGCCGTCACCGACTGGCCGTTGATGATCCGCCCGTAGATCGTCGCACAATCACGCAGGGCGTCAGCCAGGTTGTAGCGCCAGGAATAGACCGCATAGAGCGGCAGGGCGAAGGAAAACGCCAGGGCCAGGGCAATGCCGATCAAGATGTCGACCCCGCGCCACAGCCCGTCGGAGACTGGATTGTCGCCGTGGCCGGCGACGATGAACACGGTAATGCCCGCCAGCAGCGCGGTGTAGCCGCCTTTGCCGATGGCGTGGTACGAGAAAAATCCGCACACCACTGCCATGGCGAAATAGGTCAGCCATGGCAGGCCGAGCCAGGACTGTTGCACCACCAAGGCCAGGCCGACAGCCGCCCCGACCAGGGTGCCGATGGCCCGCTCGGCGGCTTTTTTGCCGATGTTGCCATGGTGCTGCAAGCCGCCGATCACCACCAGCATCGTCACCGACGCCCACTCCCCGTGGGGCAGGTGGATGCCGGTGGTCAGCAGGATCGACGCCAGTAACCCGAGCGATACGCGTACCGCATGGATCATCCGAGCATGGCGATAGCGCCGGTAAGGGTCCAGCAGCGGACGCAGTAACCGGCGCAGGAACGGTGGCAGGCGAAGGGCCCTGGAAGCGCTCAGGTTGACACTCCTCAGAAGATGTAGTCAGTGGTCAGGAAGCTCGAGCTGCGGCCGCTGATGATCTCGCTGATGAGATCCTTGTTGGTCTCCTGGAATTTGGTCGCCACCAGCGTGCGGATCGAAAACACCCGTAGGGCGTCGTGCACCGACAAAGTGCCCTCGGCGGAGTTTTTCCGCCCGTTGAACGGGTAAGTGTCCGGGCCACGCTGGCATTGGGCGTTGAGGTTGATGCGCCCGACCTGGTTGGCGAAGGTGTCGACCAGCCGGCCGACCGCCACCGGGTTGGTGCCGAAGATGCTCAGTTGCTGGCCGAAATCCGATTCGAGGACGTAATCGATTACCGTGTCCAGATGGCGGTAGGGCACGATCGGCACCACCGGGCCAAATTGTTCTTCCTGGTAGACCCGCATCTGCGGCGTCACCGGGTACAGCACGGCGGGATAAAAGAACGACGCGCGGGCCTCGCCGCCATGGGGGTTTACCACCCTGGCGCCCTTGCTCTCGGCGTCAGCCACCAGCGAGTGCAGGTAATCGACCTTGCCCGATTCCGGCAGCGGCGTCAGCGCCACGCCAGTGTCCCAGGGCATGCCGGGCTTGAGCGTGGCGAGTTTGGCGTTGAATTTCTCGATGAAGGACTCGACCACGTCTTCGTGGACAAACAGGATCTTCAACGCGGTGCAACGCTGGCCGTTGAATGACAGGGAACCGGTGACCGCTTCGTTGACCGCGTTGTCCAGGTCCACCTCCGGCAGGACGATGCCGGGGTTCTTCGCATCGAGCCCCAGCGCCGCACGCAGGCGATGCGGCCGTGGATGCAGCTTCTTAAGGTCGCTGGCGGCCTTGTTGGTGCCAATGAACGCAAAGATATCGATCTTGCCGCTGGCCATCAGCGCACTGACGGTCTCGCGCCCGCTGCCATAGATCACGTTGATCACCCCGGCCGGGAAGCTGTCGCGAAAGGCCTCCAGCAGCGGGCGAATCAACAGCACACCAAGCTTGGCTGGCTTGAATACCACGGTGTTGCCCATGATCAGCGCCGGGATCAGCGTGGTGAAAGTTTCGTTCAGCGGGTAGTTGTAGGGCCCCATGCACAGCGCCACGCCGAGCGGTACGCGGCGGATCTGGCCGAGGGTGTCCTGTTCCAGCTCGAAGCGACTGGAACGACGGTCGAGTTCCTTGAGGGCATTGATGGTGTCGACGATGTAGTCGCAGGTGCGGTCGAATTCCTTCTCCGAGTCCTTGAGGTTCTTGCCGATCTCCCACATCAGCAGCTTGACCACCGCGTCGCGCTGTTGACGCATGTGCCCGAGGAAGGTTTCGACGTGCTGGATGCGCTCGGCCACGCGCATGGTCGGCCACAAACCCTGGCCGCGATCATAGGCGCGCACCGCGGCGTCGAGGGCGGTCAGGGCGGTGGCGGCATCCAGCAGCGGCGTGCTGCCGAGAATGACTTGTTCATCGCCGCCGGGGCCTGCCAGGTACACCGGGCTGCGGACCTGGGCGAGGGGACCGGGCCAGGTTTTCAGGACACCGTCGACCAGGTATTCCCGTTGTTCGGTCTGGCCGTCGAGGCGGTATTTTTCCGGGATGCTGCCGGCGTCGGGAAACAGGTTGCCGAGAATCTGTGTGGTCATGTCGCTACCCCGTGTGTAGTACAGCCGTGCGCTATGGCTAGCCGTTGAAGAATCCGTTTCAAGGGTTATACGCCTTGTTGATGCGGTTTATTAATTGCAATCGAGCGCTGATGGGCAGAATAGAGGGGTGAAGCTGTGGTTGTTGTGCTTCAAGCGTAGACCGCAAACGGCGTTGGGTGAAACGCGATCTTTTGACCTGGGAGCACACAATGGCCGATGTCGAGGTTAAACTTCGCGCTCTTTCATAAGGAGTTCACATGAGTCACTACCAGCCGGGCATCCTCGCCACCCCCGTTCCGCCTCTCGCTCGTCACATGTTTTTCGCCCTGGAATCGGTGGCTGCACTGCCGGCCGCGCTGGACAAGCTGATGCAACTGGTGGACGGCCAATCGGCGGTGGTCGGCTTCGGTGAATCCCTGGTCAAGGCCCTCGACGGGCACATCGAAGGCTTGCGGCCATTTCCGGCGCTGACCGGAGTCGGTGTCGATAACCCGTCCACGCAACAGGCGCTCTGGTGCTGGTTGCACGGTACCGACCGTGGCGAACTGCTTAACCGCAGCCATGCCCTCGAGGCGGCGTTGGCGCCCGCCCTGCGCCTGGTGCAAATGACCGAAGGTTTCCGCCACCGTGACGGCCATGACCTGACCGGCTACGAAGACGGCACCGAAAACCCCCGTGACGAAGCCGCCGCGGCCGCCGCGCTGGTGGGTGAGGGCGTCGAAGGCACGGTAGGCGGCAGCTTCGCCGCGCTCCAGCAGTGGCAGCATGACCTCAAGGGTTTTCGTGCGCTGGCGTCCCACGAGACGGATGACATTATGGGCCGTCGCCTGAGCGACAACGAAGAACTCGACGACGCCCCTCTCTCTGCCCATGTCAAACGCACCGCCCAGGAGAGCTTTGCTCCTGAGGCGTTCATCGTCCGTCGCTCGATGCCGTGGATCGAAGGCGACCGCGCCGGGCTGATGTTCCTGGCCTTCGGCTTCTCCCTCGACGCCTTCGAAGTCCAGCTGCGCCGCATGAGTGGCCTGGAAGACGGTATTACCGACGGTTTGTATCGCATCAGCCGACCGATCACCGGTGGTTATTACTGGTGCCCGCCGCTCAAGGATGGCCACCTCGATCTGCGCGCATTGCGCATCGGCTAAGACACTATCTGTAGGAGCCGGCTTGCCGGCGAAAAGGGCGATGCGGTGAGTCAGGCGGACCGCCTTCGCTGGCAAGCCAGCTCCTACAGTGAATCTATCGTTATGCTCAAACGGTATTTCTCAACCCTGTTCTTAGAACCCTAAGATCACGTCATAACTCGTTATGACAAGTGATCTTCATGGCCGATAACGTTCTATCTCTTGGCAGCGTCCCGCTGCACACCCAGCTACGCGACATCCTGCGTGCGCGCATCCTCGACGGTGAATACCCGCAGGACAGCCAGATGCCGTCCGAAAGCGAGCTCGGCGCGCTGTTCAAGGTCAGCCGCATTACCGTGCGCCAGGCCCTCGGCGATCTGCAGAAGGAAGGGCTGATCTTCAAGATCCACGGCAAGGGCACCTTCGTCGCCAAACCCAAGACCTTCCAGAACGTCAGCACCTTGCAAGGCCTGGCCGAATCCATGACCGGTCGTGGTTATGAGGTGATCAACCGCCTGCGCAGCTTCAAGTTCATCGCCGCCGACAAGCGGGTCGCCGAACGCTTGCAGGTCGCCGAAGGCGAGGTCGTGGCGCAGATCAAACGCGTTCGCCTGATCAACCGCGAGCCGATTTCGCTGGAAATCACCTACCTGCCCAAAGCCGTCGGCGAGCGTTTGGAGAAGGCCGACCTGGTCACCCGCGACATTTTCCTGATCCTGGAAAACGACTGCGGCCTGGCCCTCGGTCACGCTGACCTCGCCATCGACGCGGTGCTGGCCGACAGCGACCTGACCCAGGCGCTGAACGTCGAGGCCGGCTCGCCGATCATGCGCATCGAGCGCCTGACCCACGACGCCCAAGGCCGGCCCCTGGATTTCGAACACCTTTACTACCGTGGCGATGCCTTCCAGTACCGCCTGCGGATCGATCGGCAAAAAGGGGCGCTGGCATGACCCGAACGACTGTGGAACAGGAATACGACATCGTGGTGATCGGCGGCGGCACTGCCGGACCCATGGCGGCGATCAAGGCCAAGGAGCGCAATCGCGATTTGCGCGTGCTGTTGATCGACAAGGCCAACGTCAAGCGCAGCGGCGCGATCAGCATGGGCATGGACGGCCTGAATAACGCAATCATCCCCGGCCACTCGACGCCGGAGCAGTACACCAAGGAAATCACCATTGCCAACGACGGCATCGTCAACCAGGCGGCGGTCTATGCCTACGCGACCCACAGCTTCGAAACCATCGAGCAACTGGATCGCTGGGGCGTCAAGTTCGAGAAGGACGAGACCGGCGACTATGCAGTGAAAAAGGTCCACCACATGGGCGCCTACGTGCTGCCGATGCCGGAAGGGCATGACATCAAGAAAGTGCTGTACCGGCAGTTGAAACGGGCGCGGGTGAGCATTACCAATCGCCTGGTCTGCACCCGTTTGCTCAAGGATGAAGAGGGCGCGGTCAACGGCGTGATGGGATTCGATTGCCGCACTGCCGACTTCCATGTGATCAAGGCCAAGGCAGTGATCCTCGCCTGCGGTGCCGCCGGGCGCCTGGGCCTGCCATCCTCGGGGTACCTGATGGGCACCTACGAAAACCCGACCAATGCCGGCGACGGTTACGCCATGGCCTATCACGCCGGGGCGGAACTGGCGAACCTGGAGTGCTTCCAGATCAACCCGCTGATCAAGGACTACAACGGCCCGGCCTGCGCCTACGTTACCGGCCCCCTGGGCGGCTACACCGCCAACAACAAGGGCGAGCGCTTCATCGAGTGCGACTACTGGAGCGGCCAGATGATGTGGGAGTTCCACCAGGAGCTGGAAAGCGGCAATGGCCCGGTGTTTCTCAAGCTCGATCACCTGGCTGAGGAAACCATCCAGAACATCGAAGAGATCCTGCACAGCAACGAGCGGCCGAGCCGCGGTCAGTTCCACGCCAACCGCGGCACCGATTACCGCACGCAGATGATCGAGATGCACATCTCCGAAATCGGTTTTTGCAGCGGGCATTCGGCGTCGGGGGTGTGGGTCAACGAGAAGGCCGAAACGTCGGTCAAGGGCCTGTATTCGGCGGGTGATATGGCCGCGGTGCCGCACAACTACATGCTCGGTGCGTTCACCTATGGCTGGTTTGCCGGCAACAATGCGGCTGACTTTGTCGTCGGCCGCGAGTTTTCCGCACTGGATGCCAAGCAGATTGAAGTCGAAAAACAGCGGGTGTATGCGCCCCTGGACCGCGAACACGGACTGCCACCGGCCCAGGTCGAGTACAAGCTGCGCCGCTTCGTCAACGACTACCTGCAGCCGCCGAAAGTGACCAGGAAGATGCAGATCGGCCTGCAACGCTTCAGCGACATCCAGCGCGACCTCGATCAGATCAAGGCCCATAACGCCCATGAGTTGATGCGCGCCATGGAAGTCAGCATGATCCGCGACTGCGCCGAAATGGCGGCCCGCGCCTCGCTGTTTCGCGCCGAAAGTCGTTGGGGGCTCTACCACTACCGGGTCGATCATCCGCAACGCAACGACAGCGACTGGTTCTGCCACTGCCACCTGAAGAAGGATGAAAACGGCTTGATGAGCAGTTTCAAGAAAGCCGTCGAGCCTTACATCATCCCGCTCGATGCCGATGAAATGCAGGCCTACGACCGGCTGCGGGTCGGTGCCGACGCGGCTTGAAGCCGTCAACAATAGAGAGACCGAAAATGGCCTATCAACCCCAGGAAATCTTTTTCCGCTCCAACGCGCCGGTCACCGTCGATGAGGACCTGTGCATCGCCCACAAAGGCTGCACCGTGTGTGTCGATGTGTGCCCGATGGACCTGCTGGCGATCAATCCGGCCACGCAAAAGGCCTACATGGCCTTCGATGAATGCTGGTACTGCATGCCCTGTGAAAAGGACTGCCCGACGGGGGCGGTGAAAGTGGACATCCCTTATTTGCTGCGTTGAATGACAGGACGCCTTCGCGAGCAGGCTCGCTCCCACCTTTGGAATGCATTCACCTGTGGGAGCGAGCCTGCTCGCGAAGAGGCCCGTACAGACAACTCAAAACGCCATCCGGCCACCCCCGGACGCTTGCTTCAAAGACACCCCTCGTTTCCCACCACGCCCTGATCGTGGCGGAGACGAACATCCTATAAACGATTCGAGGGGATTCACCATGTTATTGCGTGCAGCATTGGCCGGTCTGGTACTGGCTTCGTTCACCTGGTCGGCACAGGCCGAAACCATCCGCATAGCCATCGGCACCCAGGACACCACGATCAACTGCGCCGCCGGCGGCCTGTTGATTCGCGAGCTCGGCCTGCTGGACAAATACCTGCCCCACGACGGCCAGTACAAGGACGCCCAGTACGACATCGAGTGGAAGAACTTCACCAGTGGCGCGCCGCTGACCAACGAGATGGTCGCCGGCAAGCTCGACTTCGGTGCCATGGCCGATTTCCCCGGTTCGTTCAACGGCGTGGCGTTTGAAACCGCCGGCAAGCACAGCCTGTTCATCAGCGTGCTGTCGGGCAGCACCCAGGGCAGTGGCAACGGCATCGTGGTGCCGAGTGCATCGGGCGTGCAGTCGCTGGCCGAGCTCAAGGGCAAGACCATTTCCGTGCCGTTCGCGTCCACCGCCCATGGCATGTTGCTGCGCGCGGTGGCGGCCCAGGGCTGGGACCCGCTCAAGGACGTGAACATCATCGCCCAGCCACCGGAAGTCGCCGGCTCCGCGTTGCAGGCCGGCAAGATCGACGCCCATGCCGACTTCGTGCCGTTCGCCGAACTGTTCCCGAGCCGGGGCTTTGCGCGCAAGATCTACGACGGTTCCCAGGCCGGCGCGCCGACCTTCCACGGTGCGCTCGTCGACCAGGCCTATGCGAAGAAATACCCGGAAATCGTCGTCGCCTACCTGCGCGCCAGTATTGAAGCCAACCAGCTGCTCGCCGCCGAGCCTGAGAAATACAGCGAGCTGATCGCCAAGGTCACCGGCGTCGACGCCGAGGTCAACTACCTGTTCCACGGCCCGCTCGGCGTACAGACCCGCGACCTGAGCTGGAAACCGGAGTATCGCCAGGCCGTCGGCACTGCCATCGACACCCTCAAGCTGCTGAAGAAAGCCGATCGCGGTCTCGACCTGAATACCTTCATCGACGACCAGTACATTCGCGCCGCGTTCAAGGCCTCGAACCTGGACTACAGCGCGCAGCTGGCCAATTACCAGCAGACACCGCTCAAGGCCGTCGATGCCGCCAGTGGTGAAGCCATCACCGACTTCAGTCATGTGGCCGAGATCTGGGTGCGTGGCGAGCCGAAGGTCCGTCAGTACGCTTCGGCGCAAGCGGCATTCACTGCGTTGGCCGCGCTGAAGCAGGAAGGCAAGAACATTCGCGCGGTGTATGCCCAGGCCAGTGACAGCGGGATCAAGTTACTGGCCGACCAGGCGTGGTTTGCCAGTGATGCGAAAGGGCGCCTCAGTGCGTTCCTGCTCAAGGGCCAGGCCCAGCAATTCGCCACGGCCCATGGCGGCAAGGTGTTCGATTTCACCGACGCCACCAACCAGGCCGTGGCCAGCCGCTGAGTCAGAGGTGAAACATGTTTGCACGCTGGATTCCAAGGGCGGCCTCACTGCTGCTCTGCCTGTTGTTCTGGCAACTCGCCGCCAGCCACCACTGGAACCTTGGCCTTGTGACCTTCGCCAACGTCCCGCCCCCCCTGGCCGTTATTGAAGCGGCCCTGGGCCTCGGCGACTCCGGCAAGCTCGCCCGGCACCTGGGCAGTAGCCTTGGCCGGGTGTTCGCCGGTTACCTCGCCGCGCTGGTCATCGGCGTCGCCTTGGGCTTGGCCATCGGCCGTTCGAAGTGGGCCGAGGACTTGCTGCTGCCACCGCTGGAAGTGCTGCGCCCGATCCCCGCCGTGGCGTGGATTCCCCTGGCGATCCTGATGTTTCCCTCGTCCGAGCTGTCGATGGTCTTCATCACGTTTACAGGCGCCTTGTTCCCGATCCTGCTCAACACCGTGCATGGCGTCGAAGGCGTCGACCCACGCCTGATCGCCTCGGCGAAAAGCCTCGGGGCAGGGCGCCGGGCAATGTTGCTGGAAGTGATCGTGCCGGGCGCCGCCCCGAGCATCATCACCGGCCTTGCCATTGGCATGGGCACGTCTTGGTTTTGCCTGGTGACCGCCGAGATGATCTCAGGCCAATACGGCATCGGCTATTACACCTGGGAGTCCTACACCATCCAGAACTACCCCGACATCGTGGTCGGGATGCTGCTGATCGGCGTACTCGGGATGGGCAGCAGCCTGCTGATCAAACGCCTGGGCGGCCTGTTCACGCCCTGGCATCGACCACGAGGAAAAGCCTGATGAGTGTTTTCCAACAGCCTGAAGGGCGTATCGATATCCGCGGTTTGTCGATCAGCCTGGGCGAAGGCAGCGCCGCTTTTGAAGCCGTGCAGGGCCTCGATTGCCAGATAGAGCCGGGGCAGTTCGTGTGCATCCTCGGGCCGTCCGGTTGCGGCAAGTCCACCTTGCTCGGCGCCCTGGCCGGTCACCTGCAACCGCGCGCTGGCAGCCTCGAGGTCGATGGCGCGTCGGTGTCCGGCCCGTCGCCGCAACGGGGCATGGTGTTCCAGCATCACACGCTGTTCCCCTGGCGAACCGTGCGCGACAACGTGGCTTTCGGCCTGAAAATGCGCGGTGTCGGCAAATCAGAACGGCACCGGGCCGCCGAGGAAATCCTCGCCCTGGTGGGACTGCAAGACTTCGCCGAGCGTTGGCCGGATCAACTCTCCGGTGGCATGCAACAGCGGGTGGAAATCGCCCGAGTGCTGGTCAATCGGCCCCGGCTGTTACTGATGGACGAGCCCTTTGGCGCCCTCGATGCCTTGACCCGCCTGAACATGCAGGAGCTGTTGCTGGACATCTGGACGCGCATCCGCACCACCGTGGTGTTCGTCACCCATGACATCGACGAAGCGCTGTTCCTCGCTGACCGCCTGCTGGTCATGAGTTCGCGTCCCGGGCGGATCATCGAAGACCTGCGCCTGGATTTCCCCCGGCCACGCACCACCGAATTGATGACCAGCCATGAGTTCTCCCGCTTGAAGCGTCACTGCCTCGAATTACTGCGTCACGTAGACGGTCGGCAATTACCCCGCCTGAATCCTCTCGGACTGCCCCCTGAACACAAACTGCCGCGATTTGCCCTATGACCTCACTATTCGATGTAACCGACAACGACGACATCCTCGCCCTGCAACCGCGCCTGACCGATGACGATGCCGGCGTGCGCCGCATCGCCCTGATCGAACTGGCCGACCTGGAAGAACCGGACGGCCTGCTGTGGCTGGTCGATCGACTGGCCGAAGACCCGGCCGAAGAAGTCCGTGCCGAAGCCGCGCGCTTGCTGGAGGCCTGGGAAGATGAACCCGTGGTCGAGGCGCTGTGCCAGGCGCTGACCGATCCATCCGCCGCGGTGCAAGCCGCCGCTGCGCAAAGCCTCAGCCTGCTCAAGAGCGAAGCGGCGGGGCGGGTGATCCTGCCGTGGACCGGGCATGCCGAGATCGGCGTGCGCATCGCCGCGTTCAGGGCCCTGCGCGAATTGCGCTATCCCCAGGCGGCCTCGGCGGCGCTGTTGGCGCTGGGCGATCAGGACGCCAATGTGCGCCGTGAAGCGGTGGGTGTGCTGGGCTGGCTCAAGCAACTCGATGCCTTGCCGGACCTGGCGCGATTGGCCAGTGCCGACCCGGACACCGAGGTGCGCCGCGCCGCCACCGGTGCACTTGGCCTGGCATCCGACGCACAGGTGCTGCCGGCCCTGCGCCAGGCCTTGCAGGACCAGGCCTGGCAAGTGCGCGAAGAGGCCGCCACCACTCTTGGCAAGGTTGGGCACGTCGATGCCGGTCCGGCCCTGGTCGAAGCCTTGAGCGACGATTACTGGCAGGTGCGCCTGCGCGCCACCCGCAGTCTCGGCCGCTTGCGTTACGCCCTGGCCCTCGACGCGCTGATCGACACCCTCGGCCACCGCATCAGCAACCTGCGCAAGGAAGCCGCCCTGGCCTTGGGCGAACTGAACGAAAAAGGCGCCATCGCGCCGTTGCTGGCCGCCCAGGATGACGGCGATCCGGAAGTGCGCAAGGCGGTGCGCATTGCCCTGAGTCAGCTGCAATGAACCCGGTGGCGGTGGGTAATTCCCGGAGCAAAAAACAACTGCGCTTGAACTGGCCCGATGGCCGCGAGCAGTGCCTCGATCATGCCGAATTGCGCCGCCAGTGCCCGTGCTCGCAATGCCGGGCGTTTCGCTTGCGCGGGATGACACCGCTGGTGGACGACCGTGTTCGGCTGATCGAGGTGAATGCCCAGGGGTATGGGTTGCAGTTGGTGTTCAGTGATGGCCACGAACGCGGGATCTACCCGTGGGCCTATCTCGGCGGACTTGATCTGTGAATGGAATACCGCTTTCGCTGGCAAGCCAGCTCCTACAATTGATCGGGGACGACACCAATATTGTGGTCGCCTGGCCCCTGTAGGAGCTGGCTTGCCAGCGATGGCAAACTCAAATTCAGCACAAGATTCAAAGGCCAAATACAGAGTGGGGAACTCAGAAGGATTTGCTGATGCTCGCCACAACCGTCGCGCTGCACACGTCGTCGAAGCCCCAGTTGCTGGTGCACTGGCTCTTCGACAAGTCGGTGTCGATGTAGCTCAGGCCCAGCATCACACCCGCCAGTTCGTGGGTCAGCTTGACCTCCCATTCGTGATACGAGTCCTCGGCTTCACCCGAGCTCGAATACAGGTACGGATCCTTGAAGTCCATCAAGCCATAACGCAGTTTCAGGCCGGTGTCGTAAGGCAACTCGGTCTCGTAACCGACATAGCTGTAGAGCGAGTTCTGCTCGCTGTCGATGCCCGGTGCATCGTCGGAATAGTAGGCGCCGAATTTCACCCCGTAGACACTCAGAATCCCGTAGACCTCACTCTGGTTGAACTGGCTCTCCTTCGGATACGAGTATTTGAGGTAGCCCAGGTCGAGGTTGATGGCGTCTGTGGCCTCCCAGAACCAACCGGCGTAGTAGTCGACCTCCTGCCGGGTCTTCAGGCCGCCGCCAAAATCGACGTTGGATGTCCACGCGCCCAGGTACAGGCCGCTGCTGTGCGCCAGGGTTGCACCGGCCTGCAATGCGGGGTCGTTCTGGGTTTGCGAGATGCCGCGGGTTCGGTAGTCGCTGGCCAGGGTGACATCCAGCAGCAAGGAGAAATCATCATTCAAGGGCACGGCCTGGCTGCACAACGGCAGCACACTCAAGGAACCGAGGGCGAGGAGGGTGAAAGCTTTCATGGGGTACGTCCCGCTATTGTGATTGTTATGGGCAGATTTCAAGCAAGGCTGCGCCGGGCCTCGTGCTGTAAAGCACGAGGTCGGGCAGTGGGGGTGTTGCAGTTTTTTGTCAGAGGGTTGCTGCGTAGACCTGCCGACCAGCGAACCAGGTCTGCAGCACTTGGGTGTCGTGCAGGGCTTTTTCGTCGACGCTGAACACATCGCGGTCGACCACGATGAAGTCGGCCTGTTTACCAGCGCTCAGCGAACCGATCTGTTTGTCCAGACCGATGGTGCGGGCGGCATTGAGGGTGTAGGCGTAGAACATGGTTTCGCGGTCGATCCGCTCTTTGGCGTTGAGCACGCCCAATGGACCGACCCGGGTCATGGCCTGGGCCATGGCGTTGAAGGGGTTGGGCGAGGACACCGGCCAGTCGCTGGCCCCGGAAATGGTCGCGCCCTGTTTGAGCAGCGAGTGCGCCGGGTACTGGTAACGGAACGCGAGGGCACTGACGTAAGGCTTGATCATGTCCGTGGTGTAGTCGTCGGCGCTGGCCCAGAGCAGTTGCATCGAGGCGATGACGTCGAGGGGCTTGAAGCGGGCGAACTCTTTCGGGTTGACGATCTGCAAGTGCGTGATGGAGTGGGTCACGCCGCTCTGCCGGTCCTTGCGCGCCTGGGCGATACCGTTCAGCGATTCACGCACCGCGCGGTCGCCGATGGCGTGGATGTGCACCCGCCAACCCCGTTGATCGATGGCGCTGACGAGCTCACCAAAGTGCTTCGGATCGATCAGCAATTCCCCCGGTTTGTGCGAGTTGGTGTAGGGGTCGATCATCGCTGCGCTCTGCGCCGGGTACTCGATCACGCCATCGGCGAAAATCTTGATGCCAGGCAACGTCAGGTTGGCAATGCCCTGGAATTGCTGGCGGACCTTGTCCAGGGTGTCGAGGTCGGCGGGAACGCTTTTGCCGTTGGCCACCAGCAGCGCCGCGATGTGGGCGGTCATGCCGCCGCTTTCGGACAGGGCCTTGTACACCGGCAGCACGCCGACGGTTTTCTCCGTGGGCTTGAGGGCGAAGATCGGCTCGCCGGGCGCGGCGTTGGCGGCAGGGTCCATCCATGCGGTGATACCGAGGCTGTTGTTGTAACTCACGGCGGTTTGCGCCGCTTTCAACATGTCGGCGGCACTCGGCGAGGGCATTTTCGACGCCACCCGGTCCCACCCGGCGTCCACCAGGAAGCCGTTGGGGCTGCCATCGGCCAGTGTGCCGATGGTGCCTTTCTCGGCGTCTGGCAGGGTTTTGAGCAGCGCCGAATCGATGCCGCCGCGCTTGAGCATCACGTTGTTGGCCCAGGCCGTGTGGTGGTCGCTGCCGGTGAATACCACGCCGACGTCGGCCCATTCGCCGCTGTTGAATTTTTTGCCTAGCGCTTCGGCCTGGGCCCAGTAAGCCGAGCTCATGCCGGCCACGCTGAGGACATCGCCGTGCCTGGCCTTGCCGTCGTCACGCCAGGCGCGCAGGCGTTTTTCCAGTTCGTCGAGTTCGACCACTTCATCTTCCATATTGGCCGAAACCATTTCCAGGCCACCGAAAATCGCGTGGGAGTGGCTGTCGATCAGGCCGGGCATCAGGGTCTTGCCGCCCAGGTCGATAACCTGGGTTCCTGACTCGATCAACGCCTTGATCTGTGCGTCGCTACCTACTTGCAGCACTTTGCCGTCCTGTACCGCCAGCGCCTGGACCTTGGGCTGGTTGCGGTCGGCGGTGAAGATCTTGCCGTTGAACAGCACCAGGTCGGTCGCTGCCATGGCTTCCAGGGAGGCAAAACTGACTGCCACCATCAACAGATTCGGGATGAATCTTTTCATTGAATGTTTCCTTGTTATTGCGTCTGATGGCCAGATTAGTGGCTTGCCGTGCTCGGCAGAACGCCTCGCTGACGAAAAACGTTTTTGCCTGGATGGAAAAAGAATGGACAAACTGGGTGCATTGAAAATGTTCGTGGTCACGGCGCAGCTGGGGAGTTTCAGCCGCGCCGCCGAGCAATTGGGCAAGACCCCGTCGGCCCTGACCAAAGCGGTCAATCACCTGGAGGCGGAACTCGGTGCGCGCTTGTTCGAGCGCAGTACCCGGCGGATTTCACTCACCGAATCCGGTCGGCTCTACCTGGAAACCGCGCGCCAGGTGTTGCATCGACTGGACGAGGCCGGCGAGGAAATCGAGCAGCTGCAGCATGGTTTGCGCGGCAGCCTGAAAATCACCGCGCCGCTGGCCTATGGGCAGGCCTTTCTCGATCAGGTGTGTGGCGGTTTTCTTGAGCAGTACCCGCAGATCAACCTGCAAGTGGACCTATGCGACGAGTTCGTCAATTTGCTGGAAAGCGGCTACGACCTGGCCTTGCGCGAAGGGCATGACGACCTGCCGGGGTTGATCGCACGGGTGGTCGGCAGCAATTGCCTGGCGCTGTGTGCCAGCCCGGCATACCTCGAACGCAAGGGGCGGGCGGTCAACCCGCAAACCCTCGACGAGCATGAATGGTTGCTGTATCGCCATCCTTTGCTCAGCCGCGAATTCTGGTGGGTCGAACGCGACGGCCAACGCCTGAGCCTGCCGCAGCCCCAGGCCCCGCGCCTGCGCAGCGACAACTACGACCTGCTGTTGGCCAATGCCCTGGCCGGGCGTGGTTTGTTGCACACACCGTTGTGGAGCGCGGCGCCGTACATTGCCGATGGGCGCCTGGTGCGGTTGATGGCCGACTACGACATCGACCCTGACAGCTTCGGCCCGCACATCCTGGCGGTGTACCCCAGCCATCGGCGCGCCACGGCCAAGGTGCTGGCGTTCATCGATTACATCGCAGGGTTTCTGGGGGACCGTGGCTTGGGCGATGGTCGTTAACGATAATGCGTGTTTTCTAGCTGAACGCGGCGCTGTGAAGTACATCGCGAGCCAGCTTGCTCCTACAGGCGCTTGTCAGATAAATCCAACAGGAGTACAAATGTACTCCATGACGACTCTGACTCCCCGCCGTACCGCCATCCTGACCTTTATTCGCGAGCGCATCGCCGAACACGGTCAGTCCCCAAGCCTCGCTGAGATCAGCGAAGCGTTCGGTTTCGCCTCCCGCAGCGTGGCGCGCAAGCATGTGCTGGCGCTGACTGAAGCCGGATTCATCGAGGTCAACCCGAATCAGGCCCGGGGCATACGCTTGCTCGGCCAGCCGCCGCGTCCCGAGTTGCTGGACATCCCGGTGCTCGGTCGGGTGGCGGCCGGTGCGCCCATTGGTGCCGATGCCGAGGTCCATAGCCGCTTGCTGTTCGATCCGTCGATGTTCTCGCGGGTGCCGGACTACATGCTGCGCGTGCGCGGCGACTCGATGATCGAAGACGGCATTCTCGACGGCGACCTGGTGGGCGTGCACCGCAGCCCCGAGGCCGTTAATGGCCAGATCGTCGTGGCGCGGCTCGACGGCGAAGTCACCATCAAGCGCTTCGAGCGGGTTGGCGACCGGGTTCGCCTGTTGCCACGCAACCCGGCCTATCAGCCGATCATCGTGGAAGCCGATCGGGACCTGGCCATCGAAGGGGTGTTCTGCGGACTGGTGAGGCAAGGCTGATGGGTGCCGTCGTAGCGCTTGATACGTTGTTCAATGGCGGCCAGGTCTGGAGAGGCCGACCTGCGCCGCCAGCGGCCAGTCCGCAACCCACCGGGCATGCCGCGCTGGATGCGGCGCTGCCCACGGGCGGCTGGCCGGAAGCGGCCCTGACGGAAATCCTCCTGGCCGGGCAGGGCGTCGGCGAGTTGCAACTGGTCTGGCCGGCGCTGGCGCGATTGTCGGCGGCGGGCGAGCGCATCGTCCTGGTGGCGCCGCCCTATGTGCCATATCCCCAGGCCTGGCAGAACGCCGGGGTCGATCTGCGTCAGTTGTCGATCATCCAGGCCAGTGAGCGCGATGCGCTGTGGGCGGCGGAACAATGCCTGCGTTCGGGCAGCTGCGGCGCAGTGCTGTGCTGGCCGCACAAGGCCGACGACCGCGCCTTGCGCCGCCTGCAGGTAGCCGCGGAAACCGGCTCGACCCTGGCGTTCGCCTATCGCTCGCTCAGTGAATCGGTCAACCCGTCGCCCGCGGCCCTGCGCATCGCCATCGATGCCAAGCCTGCCCAATTGCGGGTGCTCAAGTGCCGTGGCGGTTTGGCTCGTTCGGCACCGATTGCCTTCGCCGTGGGGCATTGAGGTTGCCATGCGCTGGGTGTGTATTCTGTTCCCGCAATTGGCGCTGGATGCGGTACTGCGCCAGCGCGCCAACCCTCAAGAGCCGCTGGCGCTGCTGACCGGCCCGGCCCAGCGTCGGGTGCTGCAGGCGGTCAATGGCCCGGCACGGGCGCTGGGCTTGCGTCCCGGCCAGTCCATGAGTGCCGCCCAGGCCTTGAGCAAGGGCTTTGCCACCGCGGAGTACGACGTCGCCGACATCGAACACTGGCAGCAATTCCTCGCCGCCTGGGCCTATCGGTTCAGCTCCCAGGTCAGCGTGCATTACCCGCGGGCGCTAGTCTTCGAAATCGAGTCCAGCCTGGGCCTGTTCGGCGCCTGGCCGCAATTTGAGGCGCGCTTGCGCAGCGAACTCGGCGAGCTGGGGTTTCGTCACCGCATCGTTGCCGCGCCCAACCCAGTGGCGGCGCGGATGCTGGCCAACGCCCACGATGGCCTGGTGGTGCCCGACGAACAAGCCCTGCAGCATCACCTCGGGCAATTGCCGGTCGATCGCATTGGGCTTGCGGCCAGCGTCGCCACGGCGTTGTCGCGCATGGGCCTGCGCACCTTGAGCCAGGTGCAGGCGTTGCCCCGGCATAGCCTGGCCCGGCGTTTCGAGGCCCAGGTGCTCAAGCACCTGGATACCTTGCTGGGGACACGCCGTCTTGCCCTGGCGTTCTACCTGCCGCCGGACCGTTTCGATGTGCGCATCGAGCTCAATTTCGATGTGCATTCCCATCAGGCCTTGCTGTTTCCGCTTCGTCGATTGACCGGTGACCTGTCCGCCTTCCTTTGCGGTCGGGACAGCGGTGTGCAGCGTTTCGACCTGCACCTGGAACACGCCGGGCTGCCAGACACGCTGATCAAAGTTGGCCTGCTCAGCGCCGAACGCGATCCGGCCATGTTGTTCGAGCTGGCCCGGGGACGGCTGGAGCAAGTCCAGGTCGAGGCCCCGGTACGCGGTTTTCGTCTGCGTGCCGAAGACTTGCCAACCTTCGTTCCACAGTTTCAGGAGCTGTTCGACGATCGCCCACAGCAGACCTTGCCCTGGGAGCAATTGCGCGAGCGCCTGCGCGCACGGCTGGGGGATGATGCGGTGCATGGCCTGCGCTTTCAGGCCGATCACCGGCCCGAGTGCGCGTGGCAGGCCAGTGCCGACCACCAGCCCAGTGCGGCCTTGCCAACCGTGCAGCGACCGGGCTGGTTGCTGACCGAGCCGCTGGCGGTGCACGTAGGCTCGGCCCGCATCCTCATGGGCCCGGAACGGATCGAGTCCGGTTGGTGGGACGGCGACGACGTGCGCCGCGACTACTACCTGATCGAAACCCGCGCCGGCCAGCAGGGTTGGGCTTATCGCTCGGTGGGCGAGGATGGACCATTGTGGCTGCAGGGCTGGTTCGCATGAGCGTCCAATACGCCGAGCTGCACTGCCTGTCGAACTTCAGTTTCCAGCGCGGTGCTTCCAGTGCCCTCGAGCTGTTCCAACGGGCGAAAAAACAGGGCTATCAGGCCCTGGCGATCACCGACGAATGCACCCTGGCCGGCATCGTCCGCGCCTGGCAGGCAGCGAAGTCCGTGGAGCTGGCGTTGATCATCGGCAGTGAAATGCGCATCGAAAATGGTCCGAAACTGGTATTGCTGGTGGAAAATCTCGAGGGTTACCAGACGCTGTGCCGGCTGATCACCCGAGCCCGACGCCGTACGCAGAAAGGTCAGTATCAAGTGCTGCGCGAAGACTTCGGCGAACCCTTGCCAGGGCTGTTGGCACTGTGGGTGCCGGACGCGGTCGATGCTGTTGAACAGGGTCACTGGTTGCAGCAAGTCTTCGCCGACCGCCTGTGGCTGGCGGTCCAGTTGCATCGCGGCCAGGACGATGCCCGGCGACTGAACGATCTCCTGGCGTTGGCCAGGGAACTGCGCATCCCGGCGGTGGCCAGCGGCGATGTGCACATGCACGCGCGCGGCCGCCGTGCCCTGCAGGACACCATGACCGCGATTCGTCATCACCTGCCGGTGGCCGATGCCGGGCTGCGCCTGCACCCCAACGGCGAGCGGCACCTGCGCGATCTCGATTCACTGCGCGAGCTCTATCCGCCAGCCTTGCTCGACGAAACCCTGAACATTGCCCGGCGCTGCACCTTTGACCTTGGCCAGTTGCGTTATCAGTATCCGCGCGAGCTGGTACCGGATGGACACAACGCCGCGTCCTGGCTGAGGGAATTGACCGAGCGCGGTATTCGCGAGCGCTGGCCCCAGGGGGCGAGCGAGAAAGTGCGCGGGCTGATCGACAAGGAACTGGGGCTGATCGCCGAGCTGGGTTATGAGAGTTACTTCCTCACCGTCCAGGACATCGTCGCTTTCGCCCGGCGCGAAAAAATTCTCTGCCAGGGCCGCGGTTCGGCGGCCAACTCGGCGGTGTGTTTCGCCTTGGGCATCACCGAGATCGACCCCGACCGGATGAACATGCTGTTTGAACGCTTTCTTTCCAAGGAGCGTGACGAGCCGCCGGACATCGATGTGGACTTCGAGCACGAACGCCGCGAAGAAGTCCTGCAGTATGTGTTCCAGCGTTATGGCCGGACCCGCGCGGCATTGACCGCCGTGGTCAGCACTTACCACGCGGCCGGCGCCGTGCGCGATGTGGCCAAGGCCTTGGGTCTGCCGCCGGACCAGATCAATGCCCTGGCCGATTGCTGTGGTCACTGGAGTGATGAAACCCCGCCGGTGGAGCGCTTGCGTGAGGGCGGTTTCGATCCCGAAAGTCCAGTGCTGCGCCGGGTATTGAGTTTGACCCAACAGTTGATCGGTTTCCCCCGGCACCTGTCCCAGCACCCCGGCGGCTTTGTGATTTCCGAGCACCCCCTGGACAGCCTGGTGCCGGTGGAAAACGCCGCGATGGCCGAGCGCACCATCATCCAGTGGGACAAGGACGATCTGGACGCGGTCGGCCTGCTCAAGGTCGATATCCTCGCGCTGGGCATGCTCAGCGCGATTCGTCGTTGTCTGGATTTGCTGCGCCGTCATCGTAACCTGGACTTGAGCCTGGCGACGATCCCCTCCGAGGACTCGCTGACCTACGACATGATTGGCCGCGCCGACACCATCGGCGTATTCCAGATCGAGTCCAGGGCACAGATGTCGATGCTGCCCAGGCTCAAACCGCGTAAATTCTATGACCTGGTGATCGAGGTGGCCATCGTCCGTCCCGGGCCGATCCAGGGCGGCATGGTGCACCCGTACCTGCGCCGGCGAAATAAAGAAGAGCTGGAAAGCTACCCCTCCGAAGAGTTGCGCGAGGTGTTGAAACGCACCTTGGGCGTGCCGCTGTTCCAGGAACAGGTGATGCAGATCGCCATCGTCGCCGCCAACTACAGCCCCGGCGAAGCCGATCAGTTGCGCCGATCCATGGCCGCCTGGAAACGCCATGGCGGGCTGGAGCCCCATAAGGATCGCCTGGCCGCCGGGATGAAGAAAAAAGGCTACAGCGCCGAATTCGCCGCGCAGATCTTCGAGCAGATCAAAGGCTTCGGCAGCTACGGTTTTCCCGAATCCCACGCCGCCAGTTTTGCCTTGCTGACCTACGCCAGTTGCTGGTTGAAATGCCACGAACCGGCGGCCTTCGCTTGCGCGCTGATCAACAGTTGGCCCATGGGTTTCTACAGCCCGGACCAGATTCTGCAGGACGCACGCCGTCACCATTTGCAGATTCGCCCGGTTGACGTGCGGGCCAGCGACTGGGATTGCAGCCTGGAACCCATTGCCGGCGCGCAACCGGCGATTCGCATGGGTTTGCGCATGATCAAGGGCTTTCGCGAGGAGGATGCCCGGCGTATCGAGGCGGCACGTTCGAAAGGCGCGTTTTCCGACATTGCCGACCTTGGCGAACGGGCGCGCCTGGATGCCCGCGCCCAGGAGCAACTGGCCGATGCCGGCGCATTGCGTGGGCTTGCCGGTGACCGGCATCGGGCGCGCTGGGCAGTGGCGGGAGTTGAAAAACAGCTCGGCCTGTTTGCCGGCTTGCCCCGTCAGGAGGAAGACGCGGTGGCGCTGCCCAAACCCACGGTGGGTGAGGACCTGCAGGCTGATTACAACAGCCTGGGCACCACCCTCGGGCCGCATCCGCTGGCCTTGTTACGCGGTGAGCTGAAAGCCCGGCGCTGCCGCAGTTCCAGGGAATTGCTTGATCTCGAGCACGGGCGACCGGTCAGCGTCGCCGGGCTGGTGACCGGTCGGCAACGGCCCAGCACCGCCAGCGGCGTGACCTTCGTCACCCTGGAAGACGAGTTCGGCAACGTCAACGTGGTGGTCTGGCGCGATCTGGCCGAGCGTCATCGCAAAGTGCTGGTCGGCTCACAGTTGCTCAAGGTCGATGGGCGCTGGGAGAAGGAAGGAGAAGTCCGACACCTGATTGCCGGACGCTTGAGCGACCTGAGCCCACTGCTCGACGGCATCACCGTGCGCAGCCGCGATTTCCACTGACCTGTGGCGAAGTGTTGCCTCCAATGCTTGTCATTTGAAATGGAAAACCTGTGGGAGCGAGCCTGCTCGCGATGGCGGTCTGACATTCAACATCGACGGTGTCTGATCGACCGCTTTCGCGAGCAAGCCCGCTCCCACAGGTTATGAATGTTGGCTGATTACTTGGTGATAGGCCAGAAGCGTTCGCCACCGCCTGGTGCATCGGTCCAGGCCTGCAACGAGCGGGTTGGCAGGTCGAAATAATCCCGCGTGCGCGCATACCCATGCCCGCCCATGCGCCCGATCGCATCAAGGCCGAGCTGATCGATGTACAGGGTTTTCGGATCGATCAATTCATCCCGTACATGGGCCATCAATACTTCGCCAAAGATGATCTCCCGTGACTGGCCGATGGACAGCGCCATCATCCGTCGGCATTCCAGGGCCACCGGCGCCTCGCCGATTCGTGGGCATTTGACCGTGGTACCGGGGATGGCGGTGAGGCCAGCGGCGGTCAGTTCGTCGAAACCCGGGGCGAAGGGCACGGCGCAGACGTTCATGGCTTCCACCAGGGCATCGCTGACGATGTTCACGGTGAATTCCTGATTGAGCTGGATATTGCGCGTGGTGTCCTTGGGGCTCTGGTCGCCGTAGTTTTCCACGCCCAGCGCGAGGATCGGCGGATCGGCCGACAGCGCATTGAAGAAGCTGAACGGCGCGGCATTGACGCGGCCTTCAGCGTCGACGGTGGTGACCAGGGCAATCGGCCTTGGCACCACGCTGCCGATCAGGATCTTGTATTTGTCGCGCGCACTCAGCGTGCTGAAATCGAAGCTTTGCATAGGCAGCATTCTCTAAAGGAGTGGATCGATGGCGCAGAGCGGCGCCTGTGCGCTGTAGTCGTCGGCGAACGGAATGGCCGGCTGGAACAGGGTCTTCCAGTCCGGTTGGCCGAAGGCGCGGTCGCTGTGGCTGCGCATCAGTTTTTCGAATTGCCATTGGGCCTGGCGTTGCAGGGCGGTGTAGTCGACACCTAGGACCTGACCGTCCTGCATCACGCAGCGGCCGTCGATGAAGCTGGCGATGCAATCGTCACCGCGCCCGGCCAGGACCAGGTTCTTCAACGGGTCGAACAGCGGCCCCAGGTGCAGGCCGCGCAGGCTGAATACGCTGATGTCGGCCTTGGCCCCCGGCGCCAGGCGCCCGAGATCGTCGCGGCCCAGGGCCTTGGCGCCGCCGAGGGTGGCGGCGTTATACATATCCAGGGTGCTGGTCAGTGCATTGCCGCCTTCCATCAAGCGCGCGATGTTCAAGCCCTGGCGCATGTTGTCCAGCAGGTCCGCCGGCCAGGTGTCAGTGCCCAGGGCGAAGTTGATGCTCTTGGCGCGATAGCGACCAAACGAGTTCAGCGCCTCACCGTCCCGGGCAAAAACTACCGGGCAATGCACCAGGCTGGCGCCGCCCTCCACCACACGCTGCAGATCATCATCGCGACGGGTGTAGATGCCATGGGGCAACAGGCTGCGCGGGGTCAGCAGGCCCAGCTCTGCAAGCCAAGCCAACGGCGAAAGACCGCGCAGGTTTTCAACCATCGCCACCTCGCCGAGCCCCTGGCAGCAATGCAAACGCATCGGCGCGTTGAGTTCGCGGCTCAGCGCGGCGGTGCGTTGCAACAGCGCCGGCGTACACGTCTGGATGCGATCCGGCAGCAGCGCGCCGCGAATCAGGCCGTCATGAGCGCCGTCGAAATCCTTGAAAAACCGCTCGGCCGCCTCGAGCCCCGCCATGCCCCGGGCTTCGTCCCAGTGATGGGCCAGCGTGCCGTCGGCCTGCCAGTAGCTCATGCCGCTCATGTAGCAGGGGCCCAGATAAGTCCGAAGCCCCAACTCGGCTGCCACACCGGCCACCGCGGCAAATTCGTCGTAGGTTTCCGCCCACTCGCGGTAGTACATCGAGGTGATCGGCATGGCCGTGGTGATGCCATTGCGGATCAACTGGGTGAAGGCGTAGCGGTATTTGAAGACTTCCTCGTCGGGGCTGTAGGTTTCCCGTGGGCCGCGCGCCAGATACTGCGCCGACCACATGCGGCCCATGTCCCGCTCTTCGCCGTTGTCCAGGGTCAGCACCGTGGAATCCAGGTCTCCCAGTGCATCCAGATCGATGAAGCCGGGGCCGATCAGCGCGTTGCCGTAGTCGAGCCACTGATCCACCTGCCCGCGGTAATCACGCCCGACAAACACAATGTGCGAGCCCTCGAACACCACTTCGCCATCGCGCCACAGCACATGCTGCGTGCCGTCGAAGCCGACCACGCAGCTGGCCCGCAAGCCGATGCGTTTCACAGGCGGCTTTCCAGCAAACGACCGCCGCAAGCGATCAATTGCCCGCCGCGATAAACCTGACGAACCGGTCGCGAAACCACGGCTTCGCCCAAGGTTTGCACAGGCATCAACAGGAAGTCCGCTGGCCGGCCAATCTCCAGGCCATAACCTTCACAACCCAACGCCCGGGCACCATTGACCGTTGCCGCTTCAAACGCCGCCGCCAGTTCGTCGTCCTTGTTCAAGTCGAAGCGCAACGCCAGCAGCATTGCCCGTTCCAGCATGTCGCCGTTGCCCATGGGCGACCAGGCGTCGCGAATACCGTCCGAGCCCAGGCAGACGTTGACACCGGCATCGCGCAACGCCAGGAACGGCGGCACCGCGCAATCGGCCGGCGCCGAACTCATCAGCGAAATACCCAGCGCCGCCAGCCGTTCGGCAACAGGCTTGACCTGGCTCCAGGGCAACATGCCCAGGCAATAGGCATGGCTGATCATCACCCGGCCTTGCAGTGCGAAGCGCTCGGTGTAGTCGGCGATCAGCGCGATCTGCCACAGGCCCAGCTCGCCCTTGTCGTGCAGGTGAATGTCGATCCCACGGTCGAACTCGCTGGCCAGTTTGAACACAAAGTCGAGTTGCGCGACCGGATCGTTGTCGATGCCACACGGGTCCAGGCCACCGACGTTTTCAACGCCCAGTGCCATGGCTTCGCGCATCAGCTCCGCGGTCCCGGGGCGGCTGATCAGGCCGGTTTGCGGAAACACCACCAGTTGCAGGTCGATCAGGTCGCGGTATGTTTCCCGCAGTTGCTGCATGGCTTCGACATGACGCAGGCCGAATTCCGGATCGATGTCGACGTGGCAGCGCATGGTCAGCGAACCACGGGCGATGCAGTTTTCCAGCAGGGCACCGGCCCGTTGTGCAATAGGGGCGGTGACTTCGCGCAGGATGCGCCGTTCGTTGGCGATGTAGTCCTTGAGGGTGGGGCCTGCACTGTTCGGGCGCCAGGGTTGGCCCCAGAGGGTTTTGTCCAGGTGCACATGGCTTTCCACCAGGGCGGGGGTGAGCAGGTGGTTCTGGCCGTCGATGTCGGTGACCCGCAACTCGGTGGTCGAGGCGGGGCGACGTTGGGTGAAGCGGCCGTTTTCGATCAGCAGGTCTTCGGCGGTTGAGCCGTAGGGGCGCACGTTGCGTAGCCAGCGGGGTTGGTTCATTGCAAGCCTCAATATCAAAGGTGTCTGGGCGGGCCTCTTCGCTGGCAAGCCAGCTCCTACAGTTGAACGTGGCCGTTCACAAGATCCCTGTAGGAGCTGGCTTGCCAGCGAAGGCCGCACTACGGTTTCAAGTGAGCCGATCAGCCCTTGAGCTTCGCCCAAATGCGGTCCTGCAGCTCCCGCGCCTTGTTGCTGCATTCCTTCTCCGGGCGCAGGCGCGAGGCGAATTCATCGGGCATGTTGATGGCGTCCATCACCCGCCATTTGGCGTCGATCAACGTGTCGCTCTGGATGCCGTTGGCGTAGGCGATGGCGTTGGACACGGCGGCGGCGTTTTCCGGTTTCATCATCCAGTCGATGAAGATCCTTGCGTTACCGGGGTGCGGCGCACTTTTCGGCACGGCGAAGTTGTCCTGGAACATCGCCAGGCCTTCCTTCGGGTACACGTATTTGATCGTGCTCTTCTGCAAGGTGGCCCGCGCTGTAGAACCGTTCCAGTTCTGCATCATGATCACTTCACCGCTGGCCATGCGGTCGACGGTGTTGTCCGAGCTGTACATCTTCAGGAAGGGTTTCTGCTTTTGCAGCAGTTCGAGGATGCGCTTGGCGTCCTGGGGGTTTTCGCTGCATTCATCGACATTCAGGTAGTGACTGGCGGCGTTGATCACGCTGCTGGATGTATCGAGGGCGGCGAGTTGGCCTTGCAGTTCCTTGCGCGGTTCGAAGAACTCTTTCCATGAGTCGTCCAGTTTGCCGCCGGGCACGCGGGCACTGTCATAGGAAAACCCGGTGGTCCCCCACAAGTACGGTGCCGAGAACTTGCGGCCAGGGTCGAAACTCGGGTCGCGGAACGCCGGCTTGACGTGCTGGAAGTTGGGCAGGGCCGAGGCATCGATTTGCAGCAGCAGGTCCTGGTTGATCAGGGTGCGCATGATCGATTGCGACGGCACGATCACGTCGTACGCCGCGCCACCGGCCTGCAACTTGGCCAGCAGGGTTTCGTTGCTGTCGTAGCCGTCCATGGTGACCTTGATCCCGGTCTCTTTTTCGAACTTGGCCAGCAGGTCGACCGGGTAGTAGTCGGTCCAGTTATAGAAGAACAGTTCCTTGGGCTCGGCAGCCTGGACGCTGAACGCAGTGAAGCAACTCAAGGCCAGGCTGGCAACGGCGAAACGCATGCTTTTCACTTTCATGGGCGAACACTCCAGGCTTATTGTTGTTTGCCGCGCTGTCCCAGCCAGAAGGCCAGCACCACCAGCACGATGGAAATCACCAGCATCAGGGTCGAGATCGCATTGATCTCCGGCGTCACGCCGGCCTTGATCGCGGAGAAGATGTACACCGGCAGGGTGGTCGAACCGGGGCCGGCGACGAAGAAGGTCATGATGAAATCGTCGAGGCTGACCACGAACGCCAGCACTGAACCGGACAGCACCGCCGGCCACAACAGCGGCAGCGTGACCCGGCGGAACACTTGCCACGGGTTGGCGTACAGATCGTTCGCCGCTTCCAGCAGGCTCTTGTCCAGGTCATTGAGCCGTGCGCGAATCGGCAGGTAGGCGAAGGGAATGCAGAAGCCGATGTGCGCGACGATCACCGTCAGCAACCCGAGCTTGATCCCCAGCGCCATGAACAGCAGCAGGGTCGCCACGGCGGTGACGATCTCCGGCAGGATCAGCGGCAGGTTGATTCCGCCTTCGACCATCTTCTGCCCATAGAACGGCCGGTAGGTCGCCAGTGCCGCCAGCAGCGCAATCGCCGTGGCACAGACCGTGGCGATGCTGGCGACGATGATCGAGTTCAGCGCGGCGGTCTGGATCGAGGGGTTGGCCAGGATCCGCCCGTACCAGGCGAACGAGAACTCGGTCCACACCGTCGCCGAACGGTTGGCGTTGAAGCTGTAGGCGATCAGTACGAAGATCGGCAGGTACAGGTAGGCCAGGATCAGCAGGCTGACTTCCCGGGTCACTGGCAGTTTTTTCAAGTGCAGGGCGATCATGCGGTCTCACCTCGACGAAGCGTTTTGGCGCAGCTGCGGCTATAGAGGGCGTACACCACCAGGGACAGCAGCAGAATCCCCAACAGCAGGAACGACAGCGAACTGCCCAGTGGCCAATTGCGCGCGGTGCCGAACTGTTGCTGGATCAGGTTGCCGATCATCAGCGTCTTGCCGCCGCCAAGAATCGCCGGGGTGATGAAGGCACCGAGGCTCGGCACGAACACCAGCAGGGAACCGGCGATCACCCCCGGCATCGACAGCGGCAGAATGATCCGCCGCAGCGCGTGCCAGCGGTTGGCCCCCAGGTCATAGGCGGCTTCCACCAGGCGCCAGTCGAGTTTTTCCAGGGTCGAGTAGATCGGCAGGATCATGAACGGCAGGAAGCTGTAGACCAGCCCGACGCTGACCGCGAAGTCGTTGTAGAGCAGGGTGATGCCGCCGGCCTGGGGGAACAGCGCGTTGAGGCTCTGGGCGACCCAGCCCTGTTCGCGCAGGATGATCAGCCAGGCGTAGTTGCGGATCAAAAGGTTGGTCCAGAACGGGATGGTGATCAGCAGCACCATCAGGTTGCGCCGCCGCGGGGTCAGGCTCGACATCCATAGCGCCACCGGAAAGCCGAACAGGAAACACAACAGCGTGGTGCCACCGGCCTGGAACACCGAGCGGATCAGCGCCTGGGCGTAGACCCAGTTCAGCTCCATTTCACCGTCGAAACCTTCCTGGAAAAACAGCTGCACATAACTTTGCAATTGCCAGTCTGCCTGCCAGTCGACGCCGCCATAGACGTTGCGCGGCAACAGGCTGATGTAGCCCATGATGCCCAACGGAATGGCGATCAGGGCCAGCAGGGTCAGGACCACCGGGCTGAGCAACAGCGCACGGTTAAGGGCTGGGGAAGTGCTGCTGACGCTCATCTCAGGCCTCCATCAACAGGCAGGCGTGGGGTGGCAGGTTGACCGCGACTCGGTCGCCGACCCCGCGATTGCGGTTCAGGCCTTCATTGTTCTCGCGCAGCATGACCTTGATGTCGTTGTTCAAGCGGCATTGATAGAGCGTGGCCGTGCCCACATACAGCACGGCTTCGATCACGCCGCGCAGGTGATGCGGTTGTGTTGGATCGACCAGCTGCGAGCGTTCCGGGCGAAACGCCAGTTGCACCTTGCTGCCGTCGAAGCCTTGGGCCGGGCAGGGGATTTCAACCGGCATGCCGTTGGGCACGAAGAGCTTTTCATTCTGCTGGCCACGTTTGATATGGCCGGGAAGGAAGTTGATGTCGCCGATGAACTGGGCAACAAACTGATGTTGCGGGCGTTCGTAGATATCGTTGGGTGTGCCGATCTGCAGGATCTTGCCGGCGGACATCACGGCGATGCGATCGGACAGGGTCAGGGCTTCTTCCTGGTCGTGGGTGACGAAGATGAAGGTGATGCCGGCTTCTTTTTGCACGCGCTTGAGTTCAACCTGCATTTCCTTGCGCAGCTTGAGGTCCAGCGCCGACAGCGGCTCATCCAGCAACAGCACCTTGGGTTTCGGCGCCAGGGCCCGGGCCAGGGCCACGCGCTGCTGCTGGCCGCCGGACAGTTCGGCGGGTTTGCGCTTGGCCAGGTGTTGCATTTGCACCAGCGCCAGCATCTCATCGACCCGTTGCGGGATCAGCTTGCGATCAAGACCCTGCATCTCGAGGCCGAAGGCGATATTCTGCGCGACACTCATGTGCGGAAACAGCGCGTAGCTCTGGAACACCGTGTTGACCCGACGCTTGAACGGCGGCAGATCGTTGACCGGTTCGCCCGCCAGGCGAATCTCGCCTTCGCTGACGTGCTCGAAGCCGGCGATGGTGCGCAGCAGGGTGGTCTTGCCGCAGCCGGAGGGGCCGAGCAGGGTAAAGAATTCGTTGTCGGCGATGTCGACGGACACATTGTCCAGGGCTGGCGCCAGCCCGGGATCGTCGGAATATCGCTTGGAGACGTTTCGCACTTCAATTGCAACTGGATGACCCATAATGGTGCATTCCTCTAATTATTGTATGCAAAATCTGGATGCAATTTAGAAATACCCGGATTAACCTGCTTGTGCAACCCCCTTTTTCAAGGCTGTTCATTCGCCTGGGGCGGGTTGCGTAGCGCTCAAGGAGTCATCGAATGGCGGAAAAGAAACTGGAAACCACGGTCGACCGCGTCTACCAAGGGGTTTACGAGGCAATCAGCAAACGCTCGCTGCGTCCGGGCATGAAGCTGGGCGAGGCGTCGTTGGCCGAACTTTTCAATGTCAGCCGCACCTCCGTGCGTGCCGCGCTCAAGCAACTGGAAGCCGATGGACTGGTCACCACCGAGCCCAATAAAGGGGCATCGGTGTCGCTGCCGAGCGACGAAGAGATCCGTTCATTGTTCGAAACCCGGCGCCTGGTCGAGATCGGCATCGTCAGCGAACTGTGTCGCCGGCGCGATACGGCGGTGACCCGGGATCTGCGCGATCACCTGCTGCTGGAGGACGAGGCGCATCGCAACGGTGACCATGAACGCTTGATCCACCTGCTCGGCGAGTTCCACATCAAACTGGCCCGCAGCCTGAACAACCCGGTGTTGCTCGACTGGTTCCAGAAGCTGATCTCCCGTGCTTCGCTGTACGCCGCCGCGCTGGACGACGACAGCCACGAAGCCTGCCGCGACGACGAACACCTGCGGTTGATCGAGTACATCGAGGCGGGCAACCAGAGCGCAGCGATCGAGCTGACCTGTATTCATTTGAACGGGATCGAGAAGGCGATCCTGGATGTGGCGGCCACGTTGAAAACGGGGTATCACCCGCTCAAGCATTTGATTGAGGTGTAATCTTTCCCGACGGCGTCAATTTCTCGAATCAGCTATACCTCTATGAAACCATTGCCATCCGCGATGCTCGAATCAAACGGGTGCAATTACCGGGACGCAGAGCCAGTCGATGCAGTTTCTAGAAGATAGCCACGGGTGTGCTGGCTGGAACGGCGAAATGGCCGAGCGTATTCGTGCGTTCGACTGGAGCCGGACCGAGCTGGGCAACCTTGATTCCTGGCCCAGAAGCCTGAACAGTTCGGTGCAGTTGATGCTCGCCTCGCCGCTGCCGATGGTGATGCTGTGGGGGCGGCCCGGCTACATGATCTACAACGACGCCTATTCGAAGTTTGCCGGCGGACGCCATCCCTATCTGTTGGGTTCTCCGGTAGAACTGGGCTGGCCGGAAGTGGCTGAGTTCAATCGGCATGTGGTCGATACCTGCCTGGCCGGCGGCACCTTGGCCTACCGTGGTAAAGAGTTGGTGCTGCTCAGGGACGGCGTCCCCGAAGACGTCTGGCTGGACCTTTATTACAGCCCGGTGGCTGACGATGACGGCAAGCCCGCCGGGGTCATGGCGATGGTCGTCGAGACGACGGAGCGTGTGATTTCCGAACGCCGCCGCCAGGCGGCCGAAGATGCCTATCGCGCCGATAACGAGCGAGTACGCCTGGCGCTGAATGCCGGCGCCTTGCTCGGGTCATTTGTCTGGGACGTCAAGGCCAATGTGCTGAGCGGCGATGAGCGTTTCGCCCGGACCTTTTCCTACCCCGCCGAGCAAAACCTCGCCGACCTGCCATCGGAAATCGCCGAAACGCGGATTCATCCCGATGACCTCGGCTGGATGCAGGAACAGGTCCGGCAATCAGTGGCAACCGGCGAACCTTTCAACGCCGAATACCGGGTGCTGCGCGCCGATGGCAGTTACCGTTGGGTACTCGCCAGTGGCTGCTGCGAGTTTAACGAGCAGGGCGAACCGTTTCGTTTCCCCGGGGTGTTGATCGACATCCATGAACGCAAGACCGCCGAAGAATCCTTGCTCAGGTTCACCCGCAATCTGGAGCAGCGAGTCGCCGACGAAGTCGAAGCGCGCCTGGCGGCGGAAGAGCAATTGCGTCAATCACAGAAACTCGAAGCCATTGGTGGCCTGACGGGGGGCGTGGCCCATGACTTCAATAACCTGTTGCAAGTGATCGCCGGCAACCTGCATTTGCTGGCCCGGCATGAGCCGCAAAACGCCAATGTCCAGCGCCGGGTGGCGGCGTCGATTGCCGCCGTCGAGCGCGGGGCAAAATTGTCTTCGCAATTGCTCGCGTTTGCCCGGCGCCAGCCGTTGTCCCCGGCAATCTGCAGGCCTCAACAGATATTCGACGGCCTGGGTGAGTTGTTGCAGCGTGCGCTGGGCGAAACCATCCACGTCCAGATGAGCGCTTCACCGGATTCCTGGCAGGTCTTCGTCGATCGCAATCAACTGGAAAACGCCATTCTCAACCTGGCGATCAATGCCCGTGACGCCATGAAGGGGGAGGGGACCATCGAGCTGAGCGCCGAGAACATCTACCTTGACCAAGGATTTTGCGCTGGCAAGGGCATCGTCGCCGGCGACTATGTGCGGGTGTCGGTGGCGGACAGCGGTGCAGGCATGCCGCCGCAGGTGCTCGCCCAGGCGTTCGAGCCTTTTTTCACCACCAAGCCCGATGGCCAGGGCACGGGGCTGGGCTTGAGCATGGTGTTCGGTTTCGTCAAGCAGAGTGGCGGGCATATCGAGATGTCCAGCATCGTTGGGCAGGGCACTCGGGTGCAGATGTACTTTCCGCGCAGCCTGCGTTCGATGGACGGTGAAACGCCCCGCGCCGATGTGCCGCATAAGGGTGCCAACGAGCGCATCCTGGTGGTCGAGGACAATGAAGCGGTGCGCGTTTCAACGGTAGAGTTGCTGCGCGAAGAAGGTTATCAGGTGCTCACCGCCGCCAATGCCGACGTTGCCATGCAGATGTTGCTGGAGGGCGCGGTGGTGGACCTGATTTTCACTGACGTGGTCATGCCCGGCCTGATAAAAAGCTCGGATCTGGCGGCATGGGCCAAGGTGCAGAATCCCGCGGTGGCGGTGTTGTTCACCTCGGGCCACACCCGGGACATCATCTCGCGCAACCACCAGCTCAGCCCGGATACCCATTTGCTGAGCAAGCCCTATGGGCCGCAAGCGCTGACGCAGATGATTCGTACCGTACTCAACGGCTGAACACAACCTGTAGGAGCTGGCTTGCCAGCGAAGGCGTGAGATCAGCCCATTGGTACATTGACTGCGAAGCCGCTTTCGCTGGCAAGCCAGCTCCTACAGTTTTCAATCCTCTTACCAAGGCTGGGCCATGACTGACGAGCGCACCTCGAATCCAATTTCCGGCATGGTCAGGGTGCGGGGCGCCCGGGAGCACAACCTGAAGAACGTCGATGTCGACATTCCTCGCGATGCCCTGGTGGTGTTCACCGGGGTGTCCGGTTCAGGCAAGTCGTCCCTGGCGTTTTCGACCCTGTATGCCGAGGCACAGCGCCGCTACTTCGAGTCCGTGGCGCCTTATGCGCGACGCTTGATCGATCAGGTGGGCGTGCCGGATGTCGATTCCATCGAGGGCTTGCCGCCCGCGGTGGCCTTGCAGCAACAACGGGGCACGCCGAGCACGCGCTCTTCGGTGGGCAGTGTTACGACCTTGTCGAGCCTGATCCGCATGCTGTATTCGCGTGCCGGCAGTTACCCGGCGGGGCAACCGATGCTCTACGCCGAAGATTTTTCCCCGAACACACCCCAGGGCGCGTGTGCGCAATGCCATGGCCTGGGCCGTGTGTACGAGGTCACCGAAGCGCTGATGGTGCCGGACCCGAACCTGACCATTCGCCAGCGTGCCATCGCGTCCTGGCCCATGGCCTGGCAAGGCCAGAACCTGCGGGACATCCTGGTGACCCTGGGGTACGACGTCGATGTGCCCTGGCGCGACCTGCCGAAAAAGCAGCGTGACTGGATTCTCTTCACCGAAGAAACCCCGACGGTGCCGGTCTACGCCGGGCTCACACCGCAGGAAACCCGGGTCGCCCTCAAGCGCAAGATGGAACCGAGTTACCAGGGCACCTTCACCGGCGCCCGGCGCTATATCCTGCACACCTTCAGCCATTCGCAAAGTGCGCTGATGAAGAAGCGCGTCTCGCGTTTCATGCTCGGCAGCCCTTGCCCGTTGTGCGAGGGCAAGCGCCTCAAGCACGAAGCACTGTCGGTGACCTTCGCCGGCTACGACATCGGTGAACTGTCGCAGATGTCATTGCTGCAAGTGGCCGAAGTGCTCAAGCCGGTGGCCGCCCGACACTATTTGGAAGAAGGTGAAGAGCGCGATGAGGCGGGTGAGGTATTGACCCACCAGCAGACCCGTCAGGCCCGTGAAGAGCGCGTGGCCCACGGTGCCAGTGGCCACGCCAATGCCCCCGATGTGCGCCACACGCCGAATCTCTCGGTGGAAAAACGCCTCGCCGCGCAACGCATTGCCCAGGATTTGCTGGAACGGGTCAGCACCTTGACCGACCTTGGCCTCGGTTACCTGGCCCTGGAGCGCAGTACGCCGACGCTGTCGTCCGGCGAGTTACAACGCCTGCGCCTGGCCACACAACTGGGCTCGCAGTTGTTCGGCGTGATCTATGTGCTGGACGAGCCCTCGGCGGGGTTGCACCCGGCTGATGGGGAAGCGCTGTTCGAAGCCCTGCAACGCTTGAAAGCGGCGGGCAATACCCTGTTCGTGGTCGAGCACGACCTGGAAACCATGCGCCGCGCCGACTGGTTGATCGATGTCGGCCCGGCGGCGGGCGAGCATGGCGGCCGGGTGCTGTACAGCGGCGCTCCGGCGGGGTTGGCCGCGGTGCCGGATTCGCAGACCCGCGCCTATCTGTTCGCCGACCACGCCAGCCAACCTCGCCGCGCCCGCAAAGCCAGCGACTGGCTGCGCCTGGAGGGCGTCACGCGCAACAATCTGGATAATCTGAGTGTCGAGTTTCCGCTGGGCTGTTTCACGGCGGTGACGGGTGTGTCGGGTTCGGGCAAATCCAGCCTGGTCAGCCAGGCGTTGCTGGAACTGGTCGGGGCGCATCTGGGGCGTCCGGACGCCGAGAGCGAACCGCAGGAACTGAGCCTGGAAGATGACGCGCCGACTGTCAGTGGCGGACAGGTCACGGCGGGGCTGGCGTCGATCAAGCGCCTGGTGCAGGTCGATCAGAAACCCATTGGCCGCACACCGCGCTCCAACCTCGCGACTTACACCGGGCTGTTCGACAACGTGCGCAAGCTCTACGCCGCCACCCCCGAGGCGCAGGCGGCGGGCTACGACGCCGGTCAGTTCTCCTTCAATGTCGCCAAGGGCCGCTGCCCGACCTGTGAAGGTGAAGGTTTTGTCAGCGTCGAACTGTTGTTCATGCCCAGCGTCTACGCGCCATGCCCCACCTGCCACGGCGCGCGCTACAACCCCGAGACACTGGCGATTAGCTGGCAGGGCCTGAGCATCGCCCAAGTGCTGCAACTGACGGTAGACCAGGCCGTGGAGGTGTTCAGCGAACAAGCGGCGGTGCGCCGCTCTCTTGAGGTGCTGCGCGATATCGGCCTGGGCTACCTGCGCCTCGGTCAACCGGCGACCGAGCTGTCCGGTGGTGAGGCCCAGCGCATCAAGCTGGCCACCGAACTGCAACGCAACCAGCGCGGGGCGACGCTCTACGTGCTTGACGAACCCACGACGGGCCTGCACCCACGCGACGTCGATCGCTTGCTCGAGCAATTGAACAACCTGGTGACAGCGGGGCACACGGTGATCGTCGTTGAACATGAGATGCGCGTGGTGGCGCAGAGTGACTGGGTGATCGATATCGGCCCAGGGGCGGGGGACAAGGGTGGCAAAGTCGTCGTGGCGGGGGAGCCCAAGAAAGTCGCTGGCAGCAAAAAGAGCCGGACGGCGCCTTTTCTCGCCCGGGTTCTTGGAGCGTGACACGCATCTGTAGGAGCCGGCTTGCTGGCGATGCGATGGTGGCCGTCATGCCGCTTTCGCTGGCAAGCCAGTTCCTGCAGATACTTGTTCAGGCGTCGTTGATCGTGCGCCGTACCTTGTCCAGCAGTTCATTGATCTGGAACGGCTTGATCAGTATCTCCATGCCATCACCGAGAAACACCTGGCGGTTGATCGCGGTTTCGGCATAGCCGGTCATGAACAGGATCGGCAGGTGTTCGCGCCAGCCTCGCGCGATGTCGGCCAGTTCGCGGCCGCTCATGCGCGGCAGGCCGACATCGGTCAGTAACAGGTCGATGGATTCGTCGTTCTGCAGCCGTTCGAGCGCCTCTTCGATGTCGCTCGCCTGGGTGCAGCGGTAGCCGGCATCCGCCAGTACTTCAGCGACGAACATGCGCACCGACGGCGTGTCTTCGACGATCAGTACATGTTCACCACCACCTTCTGCCCGCATCGTCGTCGATTCGACCGGGCTGGCGGTGGGGTCGGCGCTCGCCGGCAACATGATGGTGACTTCGGTACCGCGCCGCGCCACGCTGCGGATGTGCGCATCGCCACCTGACTGGCGAGCGAAACCGTAGATGGTCGACAACCCGAGCCCGGTGCCCTGGCCAAGTGGTTTGGTGGTGAAGAACGGGTCGAAGACCTTGTCGATCACGTTGTGTTCGATACCGGTACCGTCGTCGCGCACCGACAGCGCGACATAGGCGCCATCGGCCAGGTTGGGATCGCCGTGGGAATAGGCAGCATAGGTATTGACCCAGATATTGCCACCCTGGGGCAGGGCGTCGCGGGCGTTGATCACCAGGTTGAGCACGGCACTTTCCAGTTGAATCGGATCGACCAGCGCGATGGCCGGTTTGCTCGTCAGTTCAAGCTTGAGGGCAATGCGCTCGCCGATGGTTCGCACCAGCAACTCCTCGAGCGAACGGATATGGTCGTTGATGTCCACGGGCCGGGTATCGAGTGGCTGCTGACGGGCGAAGGCAAGCAGGCGATGGGTCAGGGAGGCGGCACTCATGGCCGAGTTCAACGCCGCTTCGGCATAAAACTCCACCTTGTCCGTGCGAGACTCGGCGACACGCTTCTGGATCAGTTCCAGGCTGGTGATGATGCCGGTGAGCAGGTTGTTGAAGTCGTGGGCAATGCCCCCGGTCAGTTTGCCCAACGCGTCCATTTTCTGCACCTGCAACAACTGGGCTTCGGTACGCGCGCGTTCGGCGACCTCATTGGCCAACTGGGTCGTGGCGTCGTCCAGGCGCGCCAGGTGCGAGCGTTCACGGTGACGGTGTTCAGTGACATCCTCGACGAACACCAGGCTCAATTCCGGGGTGCGGTACGGCGAAATCTGCCACTCGGTTTCGCGAATTTCACCCTGCACGCGCATGCTCAAGGTGCCTTTCCAGCGTTCGCCATACGCCAGGCGCAGGCGCAGTTCCTCGATGACCGCGCACTGATCGTCGGCGAAACACTGGCGCAGGGAATCCGGCTCGAGGTTGTCCTGAATCAATTGGGCGAACGCATGGTTGCATTCGTGGACCTTGAGTTGCGCATCCAGCACGGCGATGGGCGCTGACACATTGACGAAAATCTCGCGAAAGCGCGCCTCGCTTTCACGCAGGGCATTCTCGGTTTCGCGCACCCGCAGCAAGGTGCGCAGGGTCGCCAGCAGCACATCCGGGTCCACCGGGTGGATCAGGTAGGCGTCAGCGCCGGCGTCGAGGCCGGTGATGATGTCACCGGTCTGGATTGAAGCCGCGGACACATGGATCACCGGGAGCAGGGCGGTAGCCGGCTCCGAGCGCAGTTTGCGGACGATGTCGAAGCCACTCATGTCCGGCAGGTTGACGTCGAGGATCAAGGCGTCGATCGCCACACTGGCGATCAACTCCAGGCCTTCACTGCCGGTGCCGGACTCCAGCACCTCATAGCCGTGGCGTTCCAGGCGCCGGCGCAAGGCGTAGCGTGTGGCGACGTTGTCGTCGACAATCAGCAAGCGCAGGTCACGTTTCATCGGCAGGCTCCATGGCGATGGCCAGCGGGATGATCACGAAAAAGGTCGAGCCCACGCCCGGCGTGCTCTGTACCCCGACTTCGCCGCCCAGCAGCAGCGCGAAGCGTTTGCACAGCGACAGCCCGAGCCCGGTTCCACGCAGGCGTTTTTGCAGTGGAGAGTCGACTTGGGAGAAGTCTTCAAACAATGCGCCATGTAGCTGCGCAGCGATACCAATTCCGCTGTCGCTGACGGCGAAACGTACGTAGTCATTGTTTTCCAGGCGCGCCGAAACCCGGATTTCCCCGCGGGTGGTGAACTTCAACGAGTTGGAAATGAAGTTGCGCAGGATCTGCGCCAGCTTCTTGTCATCGGTGTACAGCCGGGGCAGGCCTATCGGTTCCTCGAAGATCAGGTCCACGGCGCTGGTATCGACAATGGGGCGAAACATGCCCCGCAGGGCGGCGAACAGGTCGAACATGTCGAACCAGGCCGGTGAAATGGTGATGCGCCCGGCTTCGATCTTCGCCAGGTCAAGCAGGTCGTCGACCATGTCGCTCAGCTCTCGCGCGGCATTGCTGACGAAGGCTACTTGCTTGTGCTGCTCGCTACTGAGCGGCCCGTCGAGTTCATCAGTCAGCAGGCTGGCAATGCTCAGGATCGAGCCCAATGGCGTGCGAAACTCATGGCTCATATAGGACAGGAAGCGGCTTTTGAGGTCCGAGGCCTGGCGCAGTTGCTCGGCCTGGTTGTCGAGTTCGGCATACAGCGCCAGGACGCCCTGGTTGGTTTCATCCAGTTCGGCACGCAAGGCAATGGCTTCACCTTGCAAACGCGCGATCATGGCGGCTTGTTCGTCGATTTGACTCATGGGTGTTTCAGCCATGGGCTGCCTCCAGGGCAATGACCAGCACCGTGACATCGTCTCGTCCACGACAGAAATCGCGGTGCAGGATGGCGGCAATCACGGCAGGATGGCGGTGCACCAGGCCGGGGTAATCCGCAAGGTTCCAGCGCGATTGCAGGCCATCGCTGTACATGATCAACAGTTGTCCGCTTACTTGAGCATAGTCAAAGGGCTGCGCCTTTCGAAACTGCCCTCCGACGATGCCGGGGTGGGAAGCCAGGCCGCGGGATTTGTCCGGTGCGACCAGACACGCGCCGATGTTGCCGATGCCGACAAATTTCAACGTGTCGCTGCCAGCATCGAACTGGGCAATGGCCAACGCACCGCCACGGGTACCGGTCATGGCTTGATGAATGTCTTCCAGCACCAGCAGCGGTGATGCGAAGGGCCGCAGCGCATAGGCTTTCTCGCCGGCGCGGGCGGCAAGTTCGGCTTCTTCACCGTGGCCCAGGCCATCGATCACCAGGGCGCTGATGCGTGGCCCGTCCAAGGCCAGGTGCCAGGTATCGCCGCAGGCGGGATCGTTGCGCAGCGAATGCTGGCTGACACCGAAGCGATGATCCGCGGCCTTGTCCGAGCGTGGGTACAAGCGCGTGAGCAGCACGGCACCCCGTGCATCGGCATACACATCGAACACCTCGGTCTGGCGCGACACGGCGCCCAGGCCGATGCCCTGGGTGCCACCGGTGGAAAAACCGTCGGCCAGGCATGCCTGCAGATCAAAGCCCTGGGCGCGATCGATGGCGACCATCTCGATGCCGGCGCCGCTGGCCCGGGGCAAGACCCTCAGGTGCAGTTCGCCACGGGCGGCGTGCTTGAGAATGTTACTGGCGAGCTCGGTGGCGACCAGGGCTACCCGTCCTGCATCCGTGGTGTCGAAGCCATGCTGCTGCGCGAGTTTCTGCGCGGTGCGGCGTGCATGACCGATCTGGCTGATGTCCTCGATGACCAGCGCTTGTGTCATCGAACCACCGAAATTCATGTCCATCGGGTAATCGTTACGCGAGTACCCTTTCCCGGTGCAGTGTCGAGTTCGAATTCATTGACCAGGCGCTTGGCACCGGTCAGGCCCAGGCCCAGGCCGGAACCTGAGGTCCAGCCATCGGTCATGGCCAGTTTGACGTCGGGAATACCCGGTCCTTCGTCACGAAAGACCAGGCGCAGACCTACGCGCGGGCTCTCGTCGAGGATTTGCCAGTCCATGTCGCCACCGCCGCCGTACACCATGGTATTGCGCGCCAACTCGCTGACCGCGGTCACCAGCTTGGTCAGGTCGATCAGGCGCATGCCGCATTCCTGGGCGAGTTTGCGCGCCAGTTGGCGGGCCAGGACGACGTCCTGCTCGATGTGAATGGGATGAGTGCCGCTGCTGCGCACTGTCATTGCTCGCGTACTCGTTCGTGAAGCAGTTTCATCCCGCGCTCGACATTCAGCGCGGTACTGACCCCGGGCAAGGTCAGGCCAAGTTCCACCAGGGTGATGGCCACCGCTGGCTGCATGCCGACCAGCACGGTCTGGGCATCCATGATGCTCGACAGCCCGGAGATGGTGCCGATCATCCGGCCGATGAACGAATCCACCATGTCCAGGGCGGAGATATCGATCAACACGCCGCGGGCGGAGGTCCTGCTGATGCGCTCGGACAGGTCGTCTTGCAGGGTCAGGGCCAACTGGTCATGCATGTCCACCTGGATGGTCACCAGCAGGAAGTCGCCCATTTGCAGAATCGGAATGCGCTCCATCGGCTCAGTCCGCCTTGCTGACGGTCAGTCCCAGCCGGGTAAGGGCCAGTTTCAGGGCGTCGGCCAGGTTGGCCTTGGTCACCACGCCTTGCAGGTCCAGGCCCAGGTGCACGATGGTCTGGGCGATCTGTGGGCGCACGCCGCTGATGATGCAGTCGGCACCCATCAGGCGGATGGCGGTAACGGTCTTGAGCAGGTGCTGGGCCACCAGGGTATCGACGGTCGGCACACCGGTGATGTCGATGATGGCGATCTCCGAGCCGGTGTCGACGATCCGCTGCAGCAGTGACTCCATCACCACCTGGGTGCGTTGCGAGTCCAGCGTGCCGATCATGGGCAGGGCCAGGACGCCATCCCACAGCTTGACCACCGGGGTCGACAGCTCCAGCAGCTCTTCCTGCTGGCGCTTGATCACCGCTTCACGGGATTTCTGGAAGGTGCGCAGGGTGTGCATGCCCAGGGCGTCGAGCAATTCGGAGATTTCCCAGAGTTGCTCGGCCAACAGTGCGGGGCTGTCCTGGTAATGGTTCTGCAACAGGGCAAACAGCGGACCTTTGAGCGAGAAGATAAAGCTGGCGGTCTGGTGTGAATCCTGGCCGAGTTGCGCGCGGCTATTGGAGAGTTTGTCGAGGAACTGGCGGATTTCGTCCCAGCTGGCGGCGGCAATGTTCTGGCCATTGCCATTTTGCAGACCCGAGATGACCAGTTGCAGGAATTCCGAGGTCTGCTGTTGCAGATCCTGCTCTTTGATATTACGCGTGGCGCCGTTGGAATCGAGGCTGTTTTTCCATTCGGCAAGCAGTTGTGCCTGGTTTTTCTTCATCATATCGAGTGTGCTGGTTTGCAGTGCCGCCATGTGACTGGACTCCTTGAAAGTATGCGGCCGATTCCCCAAAAAATGACCGGCGCAAAGCAATGACATTTGGCGGATGAAATAGTTGTTCGCGTTCGACAGCTATTTTCATCCGATACCCAAGGACTGTAGGACAAAGACGAAGGGAACGTTGGTCGCGTGGTGGATTCGAACGGTTATGGCCCGGCTGTGTCGGTTGGGCAATGACGAACGAGGTCCTTATGAAAGATGACAATGAAGCAGACGAAAACGCGAAGACCCCCGAGCCGGAAAGTGCCGACAAAGCGGTCGATCAGAAAAATGTACACAGCGACAACGACAACGAATTCAGCCCGGGCTTCAAACCCACTCCCGATCGCCCCAAAGCTGGCGATGACACGGATGCCGACATCGATACCGATGGCGGCTAGGCCGGCCACAAACAAAAAGACCGCATCGATGGATGCGGTCTTTTTGTTTGATGAGTGGACTATTTGTCCGGATGGGCGGCTTGGAGCTTTTTCGCCATATCCAGGTGTTTTTCCAGCCCCGGCAACATTTTTTGCGCAAAGCCCTTGAGCTCCATTGCGCCTTTGGTTTTGTCGTCGGTCACGGTGTTGGCTTGTTTCTTGAACAGCTCGATGGTGTCTTCGTGAGCCTTGACCTGATTGTTGGCATAGGCCGAATCGAAAGATTCATCACGCATATCGAGGATTTTTTCCTTGGCCTGTTTCACCAGTGTCGTGGTGTCCGGCACTTCAATGTCATTTTTTTTCGCGATGGCCGCCAGTTCATCATTGGCCTTGGAATGATCGGTGATCATCATGTTGGCGAACGCCTTGACATCGGCTGACTGGCTTTTTTCCAGTGCCAACCGGCTGGTTTCGATTTCGGCGATCCCGCCTGCGGCGGCCTTGTCGACAAAATCGTTATCGGTTGCTGCGAATGCCGCGCCCATGGTGGTGCTCAAGGCGATGGCCAGAGTGAGGTGGCGCAGGTTAAATCCTTCCATTGGTTCTTCTCCACACAGTTATTCATGGGCGATCGAGTTGATCGTTACTCTGTGGAGGTGGCGAGCGGTGCAAAGGTTTTATCGCATTTGCGACAGGACGACGAACGGGCACCGCTGGTCTGACAGGTGGTCGACAGAACCGACTAACCAAGGCCATTCTGATAGTTGGCGAACGCAATCAATCGCGTTTGCTACCGATTAACAAACGGAGGTGTTCCATGCCGGTGCCCCATGACCTTTATCAGGATTTGAGTTGCACAAAGGAAGAAATCCAGCAGAAACGCACCAAGGATCCGTTACTGGATTCACTGATCAACAAATATTCGCAGGCGGATGCCGAAGTCGTGAAGGCCGAGCAAGCCAAATCCAGCGATGATGCAGTGACAAAGCTCAAGGCCAAGCGCCTGGAGGTCAAGGACAAGATCGTCAGGCAACTCCAGGCGCCGTAAGCCACCGACAATCGGTGGCTGAATAATTGGAACGGCGAAATCAACCGGCACCTCGAATGCTCAGAGCCCGATAACGCGGCTTCATGCGAGGTGCCTCATGTCCGATGCAAAATTCCCCAGCGAAGAACAAGGTGGCTACGACCCCATCCCCACCCATCCAGAACCCTTGAGTCCCGGCCGTACTGCCGTCAATCCGGAGGATGAGCCGGGCATTGATGAGCTGCCGAACAATGAAGGTGCCATCCCCATGGATCAGGACGACGGCACTGACATCGATCGGGAGCGGGTGCGTGAAGAAACCGATAATGCAGAGTCCGATCCGCGGTAGTCCTTGTGGGAGCGAGCAGGCTCGCTCCCACAGGTTCACTGAAGCGCCGTACTCAGCGGCAACCGCGCCATGTTTTTCGCTTTCAACGAGCCAAAATACAACCACTCCCCATATTCACGCACGGTGGTGATCGGCGAGTAATTGCCGCTGCTGCCGTCCTGCAGGTTGGCGACCACCTTGCCCTCCAGGTCCAGCCCCAGCACAAAAGCGCGTTTTTCCACCGGCTTGGGCAGGACGGTCATCGCTCGCGCAATCATCTTGCGCACGAAAGGGTAAGGTGCAGTCTTGTCGAGCAGGGCGTTGCGCGGCGCATACAGCGCCACCCAGAACCGGTCGCGGCCATTGAAGGCCAGGTTGTCCGGCATGCCCGGCAGATTGTCGATGAACAGGTCATGGGTGCCGGCGTTCGGCCCGCTCAACCAATAGCGCCTGATGCGATACGCGCCTGTTTCGTTGACCAGCACAAAGGCATCGTCCGGACCCAGGGTGACACCATTGGCAAATTCCAGCTTGTCCAGCAGCACCGTGGTCTTGCCGGTCTGGAAGTCATAGCGCAACAAGCGCCCGTCGCCGCCATGTTCGATGATTGCCTCGCCATCCTTGCCGTAGCCGAACCGGCTGGAGGCATCGCTGAAGTAGGCGTAGTGCCCGGGCTTGTCGATCGCCACGTCGTCGGTGAAACCCAGCGGCACGCCGTTGGCGCTGGTGCACAACGCTACCAGGCGACCCTGGGCGTCCAGCGACAACAAGCCCTTGACGGCGTCGGCGATCACCAACAGTCCATTGGGATGCCGGGCCAGGCCCAGGGGGCGGCCGCCGGTGTCAGCCAGCACCTTGGTGTCCTGGCCGTCGAGGCTGGTGCGAATGACCCGGCCATCATGCAACCCGGTGATCAGCGCATTGTTCTCCATGAGCAGCGCTTCGGGGCCGTCGATGTTTGCGGCACCGACGGGTGCCACAGCCTTGAGGCGCTGATTGTCCGCGTACGGTCCGCTGCTGAGGGAGGGGGTGGGTTGTGGTGACCAGGCGACGGGCTTGACCTTGGTCGGCATCAATAGCAGGAAGGCGCCAAGGGCGACGATCAATAGCAATACCCAATGATGAAAGCGGTTCGGTCGGCTCACGCACGGACTCCTAAAGACGTCAGGTATTTTTCCACGGTATTGCGAAGCGCCAGCATCGACGCCGCCGATTCGCGCTCGATCCGTCGCTTGAGCAGCAATTGGTTGGCCATGCGCATCACCAACCCGCTGAACTGGTATTCCAGCGTGCGGACAAACCGCGAGCCATCGCCCTCGGCCGCGCATTCGTAAGTCAGCCGCAATGACAGGCCATTGTCGCCATGGGCACGGGCAACCCAGCGTCGTCCGGGCAGATACTCATCGACCACCCAGCTCAAGTGTCCGTCACGCCCACCGGCGCGGATGTCCTCTTCGAACCGCGCGCCCGCATGCAACGGACCGTTCTGGCCGTTTATCCTCAGGGACGATGGGTGCCAATCCGGCCAGCGGGTCACGGTACTGGCATAGGCGAGCACGGCGATGGGGTCGCCGGCGATGTCGATCTTGTGCTGCATGCGGGTCATGGGTGTTCTCTCCAGGTGCCTGAAGGCCGGCTCCGGTTCCGGTTCCCAGTAGAGGGTGCCGAACAGGTAATCCATCAACGGAAATACGATGTTGAAATTGCGCTGCTGCATCATTTCGCGGCGGTGATGGAGTTCATGCAGGCGACGCATCTGGCGGATCCAGGGCAGGCGCGTGATCCGGTTGTGCGGCGGCAGATGCTCGCAGGCATGGAACACTTCATAGGTCAGGTACCCCAGGACCAGGCAGCCACCGACCAGTCCGGCAACGTTCGCATCCAGATGCTTGAGCAGCCACCACAGTGGCACGGTGATCAGCAGGGTGTGCAACACGATCAGCCAGGGCGGGAACAGGATCACCCGCCAGTCGCGAGCGCTGTCGTAGGACATGTGGCCGGGGGCGAAAAAACTGTGATGGTCGCCGGCATGCCGGGCATAGAACAGTCGCGCGAAGTTTTTTTTGTGATGACCGAGGTGCCGATGCACCAGGTACACGACGAGATTCAAGGACAACAGGGCCACCGGTACCGCCAGCCATTCAAGGGGCCTTACCTGGTGCACGGTGCTCCAGAAAATGCCGATCGCCACCAGGCCGAACACCAGGACGAAGGTGCCATGGAGCCAGGGGTTATAGCGGGGATGAATGTCGCAACGGTAACGGGCGCGGAATGCTTCGGTGGTCTGCCTCACTGCAATCACCTGTCGTTATAGTTATCTCCAGCAGATTAGTCGATCCCCGGGTTTTGGCTGGCAGCCGGGCTGGATTTTGTTGCCGCCCCATCTTTCGTGGCCATACCCGATCTACTACTGACGTTCGGTGCCTCGCGGGGGGCAAGAAGTTCAAAAGCAAAATCCTCCTACAGGTCTGTACGCGTCCCCTGTAGGCGCTGGCTTGCCAGCGATGGGGCCCGCAAGACCAGTGCAATATTCAAAGCTGACTCAAGTCAGCGGATTCCAGCGCTGCGACCAGTCGTCATCGCTCTTGATCACCTCGCGCAACAGATCGAAGGCCCGTTGCAGCGCGGGCGAATCGCGGTCGCGGGAGTAGACCAGGTAGGTGGGGTAACTGAATTCCGGCGCCTTGGGCACGGGCTCCAGCATGCCGTTTTCCAGGTAGCTCTGCACCACCCGGGTGCGGAAGTAGCCGCTGCCGCCGTGTTCGAGGATGTACTGCAAGCCCAGGGGGCCAAGGTTGAAACTGAGCGCCGCCTTGGCTTTTTCCGGCAGGGCGGCGTCGTGCTGACGGCGAAAGTGCTGGCCCCAGTCGATGTAGACATAGGGTTCGGGGCGTTCGGGGTGGCGTACGAGGATGAGTTTTTCCTCGAGGATCTGCTCGACCTGCAGGCGCGGCCAGTACTCGGGTTGATAGACCAGCGCCGCATCGAGCACGCCAAGCTCCAGTTGGCGCAGCAGGTTTTCGCCGTCGCGGATTTCCATGCGCAGTGCATGGCCGGGAACCTTCTCGCGCAATACGCCGGCCCAACTGAGCATCAACGGATTGCACAGGCTGACCTCGCCACCGATGTGCAACACGTCGTGGAACCCCTCGGGCAAGGGCAAGTCCCGGCGTGCGGCTTCCCAGGTTTCCACCAGTTGATTGGCATAGATCACGAATGCCTCACCATTGGGCGTCAGGCGGGCGCCGGCGCGGTTGCGCACGAACAGCGTGCTGCCCAGGTGGCTTTCGAGCTTCTGGACCCGCGCGGTGATCGCGGTCTGGGTGACGTGGAGCTTCTCGGCCGCCGCGGCAAGGCTGCCGTGGCGGACGATTTCCAGGAAGGTGCGGGCGAGATCGATGTCCATGGGGCGGCCGATGCGGGAAATACTCGCATTGTAGGAGCAGGCTTCACCAGCTGTCACAGGTGGTGTTCAGCGATGAAGAATGTACCTTCCACGCAGATCCAATGTGGGAGCGGGCTTGCTCGCGAAGGGGTCATGTCAATCAACGGAAATGTTGACTGAACTACTGCCTTCGCGAGCAAGCCCGCTCTCACATTGGGTTGCGATGTTAGCGAAATTGTCGATCAAAACGCGAAACAGGAGCAGCCAAACGCCCCCCAGAACCCGCGGAAGTCACTCACCGGCGCATCCGACAAGCGCGCCCGCTCATGACTGTGCGCATGCACCGCACAGGCCCCGACGCATTGATGCACCTGGGCCGTCAACGGTGCCGAAGCTTTCCAGTGCCCTGGCACCTTGGCCACTGGCGACCACTCCGGTACCACGGGAATGGGCGGCGGCCCGAGTTTTTCGAACTCGACGCTGGCGTACACAATTTTGCCATCGACCAGGGTCAGCACCGATTCGATGTCTTTGATGCCCTCGGCCTCCATGTGGAAATAGTCCCCCGACAGGGCAATCAGGTCCGCCAGTTGCCCGACCTTGATCTGCCCCTTCTTGCCTTGCTCGGAGGAGAACCAGGCGCTGCCGTGGGTAAACAGCTCCAGTGCGGTGTCTCGGCTCAAGCCCTGTGGGTACAACGCCAAGCCGCCGACCGTGCGGCCGCTGACCAGCCAGTACAGCGAAGTCCAGGGGTTGTAGCTCGACACCCGTGTCGCATCGGTGCCGGCGCCTACCGGTACGCCTTCGGCCAGCATGCGGGCGATTGGCGGCGTGTGTTCGGCCGCCTTGGCGCCGTAGCGGTCGACGAAGTACTCGCCCTGGAACGCCATGCGATCCTGAATGGCAATACCGCCGCCCAGCGCCCTGACCCGCTCGATGTTCTGCGCGGTGATGGTCTCGGCGTGATCGAAAAACCACGGCAAGCCGTCAAAGGGAATGTCGCGGTTGACCTTCTCGAACACGTCGAGCATGCGGCTGATGGATTCGTTGTAGGTAGCATGCAGGCGAAACGGCCAGCGTTGCTCCACCAGATGGCGTACCACCGGTTCCAGGTCCTGTTCCATGGAGGCCGGCAGGTCCGGGCGCGGCTCCAGGAAGTCTTCGAAATCCGCCGCCGAGAACACCAGCATTTCCCCGGCGCCGTTATGCCGCAGGAAATCGTCGCCCTGGCCGTAGCGCGAGGTGCTGGTCCAGTTCTTGAAATCGGTGAGCTCTTCCTTGGGTTTCTGGGTGAACAGGTTGTAGGCGATGCGTACGGTCAACTGCCGGTCCTTGGCCAACTGCTGGATGACCTGGTAGTCGTCCGGGTAATTCTGATAACCACCGCCGGCGTCGATCGCGCTGGTGACCCCCAGGCGATTGAGTTCGCGCATGAATTGCCGGGTCGAGTTGACCTGGTACTCCAGCGGCAATTTCGGCCCTTTGGCCAGCGTCGAATACAGGATCATGGCATTGGGCCGGGCGATCAGCATGCCGGTCGGATCGCCATTGGCATCGCGCTGGATTTCGCCGCCCGGCGGGTTCGGCGTGTCGCGGGTGTAACCCACCACTTTCAAGGCGGCGCGATTGAGCAAGGCGCGATCGTACAGGTGCAGGACGAACACCGGCGTGTCGGGCGCGGCCTTGTTCAGTTCGTCGAGAGTGGGCAGGCGCTTTTCGGCGAACTGGAATTCGTTCCAGCCACCGACCACCCGCACCCACTGTGGCGTTGGCGTGCGGTCGGCCTGGTCCTTGAGCAGGCGTAGCGCATCGACCAACGACGGTACGCCTTCCCAGCGCAGTTCCAGGTTGTAGTTCAGACCGCCACGGATCAGGTGCAAGTGCGAGTCATTGAGGCCGGGGATCACCGTGCGCCCGTGCAGGTCGATGACTTGCGTAGCGGGGCCTTGCAGGGCCATGGCCTGGGCGTCGCTGCCGACCACCACGAAGCGTCCGTCCTTGATGGCGACGGCACTGGCCTGGGGTTTCTTGCGATCGACGGTGTGCAGGCGTCCGTTGTAGAGAATGAGGTCGGCGGGGGTGTCTGGCATGGTTTTACTCCCAGCGAACAGCGGGCTGATCCAGGCACCGACAGCGCCCGCGGACAGGCCTTGGAGAACGTGGCGACGGTTGACACCGTTGTGTTCCTCGGGTGGGCTCATGTCAGTGCTCCGCGCAACGTGAGTTGAGGGCAAACAGCTGAAGGCGCCGCATGCGGCCAGATGGAATATAGACGGCAAATCCGCGGGCGGTGGTTTTCACGCGTCGAAAACGACGAATCCCGCCACAAGGGGCGGGATTCGTTTGCAGCCAGGCGCGCTTGCGACAGTCGCAAGCAGCGCAATCAGGCCGGGAACAGCTCGGACAGTTTCATCGCCAGCATCATGTCGCCTTCAGCGCGCAGCTTGCCGCCCATGAATGCCTGCATGCCGTCGGTTTCGCCGCTGACGATGCCTTGCAGGGTTTCGCCGTCCATCACCAGGGTCACCTGGGCGTCCGGGTTTTCGCCTTCCAGCAGCTCGCAGGTGCTGTCCTTGACGACCAGCGAGAAGTTCTTGGTGTCGTCGATGCGGAAACCAAAGACCAGGTCCAGGCCGGCAGCAGCGCCTGGGTTGAACTTGGCTTTCATTGCTTGTACTGCATCTGCTACGGAGGTCATGGTTTGATCCTTTTTCTGGTAATTAGAGCAGGGTGATTACAGCCAGGGTGACAATAGTCCGGAAGTCCGGACTCAGCGAAACGTGATGAGTTCGGGGGTCTTCAGCAGTTGCAGGTGTGCATGACTGTTGAAGGAAGCCAGGGCCACCTCGCGACCACGGAATTTCAGGTGGTTGAGCGAAGTGTTGACGATTTGCCAGTTCAATTCAAAAGCCTGTTTGGCAGGCATCTGCGTAATGAGGTGGAGCAGGGCGGTGATGGTGCCACCGGAGGTGAATACGGCGATTTTCTGAGTGTTGTCGGCCTGTTCGAGGATGCGCTGCAAACCGGCCTGCACGCGTTCGACGAAGCCCAGCCAGCTTTCCAGGCCCGGTGTGTCATAGGTGCCGGCGAGCCAGCGTTCGATGATCAGGGCGAAGATGCGCTGGAACTCGCCACGGTTCTGCGCGGCGTTGCGCAGGATGTTCAGCGCTTCGGGTTCGTCCGCCAGCATGGCCGGCAACAGCGCGCGGATCACCGCGTCGGCGTCGAATTCATTGAAGGCCGGATCGGTCTCCAGGATCGGCACCGGCAGGCCCACGGCGGCGTATTGTTCGAGCGCGCTGTTGGCCGTGTGTTGCTGGCGACGCAGGTCGCCCGACAGGCAGCGATCGAAGCTGATACCGAGTTCGGCCAGGTGCTGGCCGAGGATTTGTGCCTGGCGAATACCGGTGGGCGACAGGACGTCATAGTCGTCTGCACCAAAGGAGGCCTGGCCATGTCGAATCAAATAGATGCTGCCCACGTCCGCGTCATCCCGGTACGTTGAAGGTTTGGCGAGGTTATGAGGATGGCGCTGAGCTGTCAATGAAAAAACATACGCTTGTTTGAAATGCTCGTTACAGGCCTGTTGCCAGAGGTTTCACGGCTGGTCGCAGGGGCGGCGCATGGGTATGCTGGTGGTATCCGCGCGCTTGCATGCCGCGCAACGTTTAAGGAGTCCCTGTGGAGTTTTTGTCCGAGTACGCCGTTTTCCTGGCCAAGACCGTGACCCTGGTGATCGCCATCCTGGTGGTGTTGGCCAGCTTTGCGGCCTTGCGCAGCAAAGGTCGACGCAAATCCGCCGGCCAGTTGCAGGTCAGCAAGCTCAATGATTTCTACAAGGGGCTGCGCGAACGCCTGGAGCAAACCTTGCTCGACAAGGATCAGCTCAAGGCCTTGCGCAAGTCCCAGCTCAAAAGCGAGAAAAAACAGAAGAAGCAACACGAGGCCAAACCGCGGGTATTCGTGCTCGACTTCGACGGCGACATCAAGGCCTCGGCCACTGAAAGCCTGCGCCACGAAATCACCGCGTTGCTGACCCTCGCCACGCCCAAGGACGAAGTGGTGCTGCGTCTGGAAAGCGGCGGCGGCATGGTCCACAGCTACGGCCTCGCTTCCTCCCAGCTGGCACGTATCCGTGAGGCCGGCGTACCGCTGACCGTTTGTATCGACAAGGTCGCGGCCAGCGGCGGCTACATGATGGCGTGCATCGGCGAGAAGATCATCAGCGCGCCGTTCGCGATCCTCGGCTCGATCGGCGTGGTCGCGCAGTTGCCCAACGTCAATCGCCTGCTGAAAAAGCACGACATCGACTTCGAAGTCCTGACGGCCGGCGAGTACAAGCGCACCCTCACGGTATTCGGCGAAAACACCGAGAAGGGGCGGGAGAAGTTCCAGGAAGACCTGGATATTACCCATCAGTTGTTCAAGAACTTCGTTGCCCGCTATCGCCCGCAACTGGCGATCGATGAAGTGGCCACCGGTGAGATCTGGCTTGGCATTGCGGCGCTGGACAAACAACTGGTGGACGAACTGAAGACCAGTGACGAGTACCTGGCCGAGCGCGCCAGGCAGTCCGAGCTTTATCACCTGCATTACGCTGAACGCAAAAGCCTGCAAGAGCGCATTGGCATGGCGGCCAGCGGATCGGTCGATCGCGTGTTGTTGAGTTGGTGGAGTCGCTTGACCCAGCAGCGCTTCTGGTGATTTCAACGTCTCTCGATGTAAAAAAATGAAACCTGCGGGTTTCATTTTTTTTGCTCTGGATTCCTGTTTTTCTTGCGTTGAATGCGACATTTCCCATGATCGCTGTCGAACCTTCCCGCTTCCGGGAGCGGGCTGGCTGGTTAGGGTGGAATTCCTAATTGCTCGCCATGGAATGCGCCATGCCAGACCTATCACACAACGAAATGCCCGCCTCGAATGCGCTGCGCCCTGCGCGAATACGTGACCCGCTCAAAAGCATCCTTGATATCGCGCTGCCGCAAACCCCTGCGCAGTTTGCCGGGCACCTGATCCAGGAGAAGTGGGGGCAGGAGATCGACCCGACGACAGCGCAGCTGGTAACGCTCGATTACGACTACAAGGGCCGTCCTGCGCAAGATGGGATTCATCAGGGGCAGGTGGCAAGCCGCATGTCCCTGGTGCAAGCGTTGCTGTCCAATTTCCAGGCAGTCGGAGACGGGCGTTTCGGTGAAACGGCATTTGGCTTGTACACGCCACCCGATGTCGGGCCAGCCATCAATGTGCTGGAACACGCGGATGACTTGACGGAGCCAGGTAACGACTATCACTGCGCCTATGAAGGTATTTATCGCCGTACCGTCCCACAAGCCTACGGGCCGGCCACCCAACTGGCCGTGAGGCCCGCCGACTTCAAGAAGTGGGTCTGGGAACTGGACCTGCAGACTCGATATCAGGCCTACCTGAAGCAGGCCTGGCCGGCGGACGAAATCGTCATCGCAACCAGGCCGGAGCCTCTGAAAACGTCGTCGAAGGCCGCATTTGTCATGGCGGCGTTTTTGCAAAGACATGAAAACAGCCTGAGCCAGAAGGGCCTTGAGCTGGCCCTGCAAGCCACAGGCTTACCGCCTGACCAGGCATGGTCGGCACTGACGATCGAACAATTGCAGGCGCCCACCCGCGTGACGACGCCGCTCAAGGTCGGGCGGCTGAAGTTGTATCGATACACCTCCAGGGATATCTGGGGCTGGCGCGACGCGAATGGCGCGATAGTGCTGTACATCCCCGGTAACTCCTCCCCTGTGCATGGGTTCAAAGACAGCGGCCAATTGCACCAGTGGATAGTGGCCCAGGGTCAAGCCGGGGACGGCAAACTGGCCCTGGCGGCGCATTTTGCCGAGGATGATCGCAAGGACGGCACGTTCCATGCCGGTGTGCTGACGGCGCTGGACGGCATGGCGGTCTATCCGCGTGAACACCGGCTGAACAAAGAAGCGGGCTTCTTCAACGACGACGGTTTTTGGCCGCCGGCCCGCTACATCGGTTTCGATGACTCGCCATCAGGCGCCGACCCGTTTGCCCAACTGGTGTTGACCATGAAGGAAGCCTCCCTGGCCAGTGTCAGCACCATTCGTGACGATGCCCAGGTCAATCGGGATGACCTGAGTGCCGCCGTCGAACCGGTGGTGCAGTGGATCAACCGGTTTGGTCCTCTGGCGCTGTTCGTCCCCGGTGGCGAAGGGCTGCTGGCGTTGTCCGGCCTCATCGACGCCGGTTATGGCCTTGATCAGGCCGTCAATGGTGCAACTTCGGCTGATCGAACGGCGGGTGTCACGCGTAGCGTATTTGGTTTGCTCAATGCTTTGCCGCTGGCCGGCGCGGGCGCGGTGCTGAAGGGCGATGCTGCCGATGCTGGCATCATTGCCGAACGTTCCCGTGAACCAGGCGTCAATCCGGGCGAGGGGGGCACCAGGCCGTCGCTGGCTCGGCCCACGACCCCTACAGTGCCATCGAGTCTCGCAGCGCAGAACCGTGTGGCGCTTATCCGCGCAATCGGACCGTCAGTGGCGTCCTTGAGCGATGAAGTGCTGGCGCAGATCGGCAAGGTCAGTGCAGTCGATGACGACATGCTGCGCCTGATGCAGGGCGGGCGTGCGCCGACGCCCTTGCTGGCCGATACCATCAGCCGTTTCAGGATCGAACAGGAACTGGAGCAAGCGGCTGTGCCCCAAAGTGAGCGCGCCGGGCTGTTTTCCACCCGCTACCAAGCGCTTGAGCACTCGGAGCACGAATGGGTCCGGTTGTTCCAGCGGCAATACCCTGGCTTGCCCAGGGCCGCCATCGAGCAAATGCTCGACCGCTATGGCGTCGATATCCAGAGCCCCGTGGACGCTGTCCAGGTCCGGCAAGCGTTCAAGCGCCTCAATCACAAGGCCCTGCAATACCAGCAGCATGTGCGGCTCAATCGTGCTTATGAAGGACTGTACATTCGCTCGCTGGTCAGTGCGGAATCGGACACGCTGGCCCTGCATTCGCTGAAAAACCTGCCAGGATGGCCCGGGAACCTTAGCGTTGAAATCCTTGAGAACTCCGTCTCAGGCGCCATTTTGGATCGTAGCGGCGCACTTGACGCTCCCAGCGTTCGACGACTGATCAAGGTGGCAGGCCATTACCAGGGGCAAGCCGGGCAAGTGGACTTTTATGCGGCGCTTCTTGATGTCTTGTCCGCAGAAGAGCGTTTGGCGTTGCAGCTTCCCCCGATTGACTCGGCCCGGGCGTTGCGGTTGAAAATCGGTGAGCGGGCCATGCCCCGTTCCGAGTTGGTGCTCGGATTGCACCGAATGGATGGCGGCCTGCCTTTCGAGGCGCAAGGGCTACGAGGGGGTGTTTTCCCTGATACGCCGCAGGCCGCAGTGTTGACGCACGAAATGATGAGGTTGCAGATCAAGCAAATCTATCCGGATTCCACAGATGCTGAAGCCGATGAGCTGCTACTGCGTGCAGGTGGCAATGCGCAGGCGCACATCGATCTGCTGCAGCAACAGTTTCACCAGCTCAACACTGACTTGCGTGGCTGGATCGATCAGGTGGCGGGAGACATTGAGGACATGGACATTCCTTTCCTCGGTGCCGATGCCCAGGGCCGGGCACAGGCGCATGCGCAGGGGCTGACGGATGAACAGATCGAAAACCATAACGCGCAACTGCTCCTGGACACCATGAACTACGAGCGCGAATCCAGGATAGAACTGGCTGACGATCTGCAAGCGATCTGGCAACGGCGTGCATTGAACGACCTGCGCGTCTATTCAGGCGAAGAACTTGTGGGGTACAAGCTCCACATGGGCTTCGAGGATTATCACCGATTGCCGGTCATCAACATCCGCTTCAACGATGTCATCGAGTTGTCGATGCCACATTTTCATGTGACCGAGCGGGAAACCTTGAATGGGTTCCTCGAGTGTTTTCCGAATCTGCAGACCTTGAACCTCGAGAGTGCCGAACTGATTCAATTCGACGCCCAGGGTAATGGGCGGACCGTTCTGCCGACGGCGTTGTTCGGCCTGACGCATCTCAGGTCGCTGAATCTCAAGGCCACCGGCTTGGCATTCACTGAAGAGACGGTGTCGGAGTTGGGCGGGTTGGCCAGGCTTCACACACTGGACCTGAGTGACAACCCTTTGGGCGAACCGCCCTTGCTGCTCGGGATGAATGACTTGCGGTGGCTGAACCTGAGTAACACCGGGATTGCCCGGTGCCCGATCGGCATCAGGGATGAGCCTTACATGATCTCACTGGATCTGCGTGACAACCTCATTGTCCGGGTGCCGCCCGCGGTGATGAACCAGGCGGTCTCGCTGGATCGTGTGCTGTTGTGGGGCAATCCACTGACGGACGAGGACACGCTGCGTCGACTGATCATTCATCGCGAGCAAACGGGGATCAATTTATGGCTGGGCGCGCCCGGCGATGACTATGGACAGTCGATTGCGTGGCTACGGGACTGCGATGAACCGCTGAAACAGTGGCGGCAAGCCCTTTGGCGGCGACTGGCAGGCAAACCCTCCGGTACGCGTTTTTTGAGCGCTATAGACAGGTTGAGCCTGACCGCCGATTTTCTGGTCGATTATCCGTTACTTCAGGCGCGAGTCTGGCGACTGCTGGAGCAGGCCGATTTTTCAGATGCAGTATGGAACCAATTGATTACGGTAGGAGGGCGGCTGGAAAACCCCTGGGTGGCGTTCAGGGCGCTGGAGCAGCGCGCAGGCCTTTGAGAGGAGTTCTACCCTGATCAATAAGAAAAAAATATCTTGTGTTTATATGAGCGTTGAGTCCAAAGATAATTCGCTTAGACTCTCGATACCATTCACAGCAGCAAGGAAGTTGCATCATGAACGAAGGTCAATATCGGGGCGATCCACAGGATTTCGCCGTTTTTGAAAGGTTACTGCCGCAAAAAAGCATGTTTCTGATTGATAAAAGACCCACTAAGGATTTATCGGTCGTCTATCGCTCCAGAAACAATGAAATCGAAATGGCCTATATCAAGCGCCATCAACCCAGCCATGCTAAGCCGGACTTCAGTGTGTTTATCGAAGGTAGCTATTGGGGGAGCTTGAATGGAAAGTTGTTTGATGACATTCCCGCACTGGCGTACGCACTCAAGAAAAGGGGCCTGACGCAAGTCGAGTTCTGAGTGATCTGCTTTACAAGTAATAAAGCCCTGGCTCCTTGCGGAGTCAGGGCTTTATTTGTTTTCAGCGACGACGGAACAGCGGCAGCGGTTCGTCGGTGGCGGCCTGATAGGTCACCGAGAAGTCCTTGAGACCTTCCAGGGCTTCGTACGGGTCTTTGTCGGCGCGAATCGCGAACGCATCGAAACCGCAGCGGCGCAGGTAGAACAACTGGTCGCGCAGCACATCGCCAATGGCCCGCAGTTCGCCTTTGAAACCATAACGGTCACGCAGCAAACGGGCGTTGGAGTAATTGCGGCCATCGGTGAAGGCCGGGAAGTTCAGGGCGATGACCTGGAAGTTGGCCACGTCTTCCCCGATTTCCTCGGCTTCTTCGCCAGCGTCCAGCCAGATGCCCAGGCCGCCGTCGCGGGCCAGGAGCATACGGCTGTGTTCGCGCCACAACTGCAACGGGACGATGTAGTCGTCGCAGTTGGTGATTTCGTCGATGTTGAAATCCTTGGGCAGCAGGTGCCAGGTTTCGTCGACGACTTCGTTGTTCTTAATGATTCGCTGCATAGACGCGCTCCTTGAAGAGGTCGATGCCAATACGCTGGTAGGTGTCGATGAAGCGCTCGTCTTCGGTACGTTGTTCGATGTACACGTCGATCAGCTTCTCGATCACGTCAGGCATGGCTTCCTGGGCGAAGGACGGGCCGAGGATCTTGCCCAGGCTGGCGTCGCGACTGGCGCTGCCGCCGAGGGAAACCTGGTAGAACTCTTCGCCTTTCTTGTCCACCCCGAGTATGCCGATGTGGCCGACGTGGTGGTGACCACAGGCGTTCATGCAGCCGGAGATGTTCAGGTCCAGTTCACCGATGTCGAACAGGTAGTCCAGGTCGTCGAAGCGGCGCTGGATCGATTCGGCGATCGGGATCGACTTGGCGTTGGCCAGGGAGCAGAAATCGCCACCCGGGCAGCAGATGATGTCGGTCAGCAGGCCGATGTTCGGCGTGGCGAAACCTTGCTCGCGCAGTTCGCCCCACATTTCGAACAGACGGGACTGTTCCACGTCGGCCAGGATGATGTTCTGCTCGTGGGAAGTACGCAGTTGACCGTAGCTGTATCGCTCGGCCAGGTCGGCCACGGCGTCGAGTTGCTTGTCGGTGATGTCGCCCGGGGCAACGCCGGTCGGCTTCAGGGACAGGGTCACTGCGACATAACCAGGCTTCTTGTGGGCCAGGGTATTGCGCGCGCGCCAGCGGGCGAAGCCCGGGTATTGCTGGTCGAGTTCGGCCAGGGCGGCGGTCTGGTTGTCCAGCGCCTTGTAGTCCGGGTCGACGAAGTGTTTGGCGACGCGATGCACTTCGGCTTCGGTCAGCGTGGTCTGGCCACCGCGCAGGTGTTCCATTTCCGCGTCGACTTTCTGGGCGAAGACTTCAGGCGTCAGCGCTTTCACCAGGATCTTGATCCGCGCCTTGTACTTGTTGTCACGACGGCCATAGCGGTTGTAGACCCGCAGGATGGCGTCGAGGTAGCTCAACAGGTCTTGCCACGGCAGGAATTCGTTGATGAACGCACCGACCACCGGCGTACGCCCCAGGCCACCGCCGACCAGCACACGGAAGCCCAGTTCGCCAGCGGCGTTGTGCACCGGCTCAAGGCCAATGTCATGGACTTCGATGGCGGCGCGGTCGGAAGTCGAACCGTTGACGGCAATCTTGAACTTGCGCGGCAGGTAGGCGAATTCCGGGTGGAAGGTGGTCCACTGACGGACGATCTCACACCATGGGCGCGGATCGATCAGCTCGTCGGCAGCTACGCCGGCGAACTGGTCGGTAGTGACGTTGCGCAGGCAGTTGCCGCTGGTCTGGATCGCGTGCATCTGCACGGTGGCCAGTTCCGCGAGAATATCCGGAATGTCTTCCACGGCCGGCCAGTTGAACTGCACGTTCTGCCGGGTGCTGATGTGCGCATAGCCCTTGTCGTAGTCGCGGGCAATCTTGGCCATCATCCGCACCTGGCGCGAAGTCAGTTGGCCGTAAGGCACCGCTACACGCAACATTGGCGCGAAACGCTGGATATAAAGCCCGTTTTGCAGGCGCAGGGGGCGAAATTCTTCTTCGCTCAGCTCACCTGCCAGATAGCGTCGGGTCTGATCACGGAACTGCTTGACGCGGTCCTCGATGATTCGCTGATCGTATTCGTCGTATACGTACATATAAGTCCTGTTCTCAGGCTTGGGTCGCTCGGATACAGCTGCGTTTTTGTGCTTGCCGGAGTCCGAAGGAGCCTCTGCAATTCTGCGCGCACGGCCGCGCACTCCCTACGGAGCCGGGGCAAGATACCAGTTTGCGGTTATGCGCAAAAGTGATGTTTGAGTATATGTAAAGAACCAAAAGGACTAATGAGAATCGTTGTTGCAAAGCCCCTGTTTGTGGTGCGGGCAATCGTCGTCTTTAATGTGATCGAGTCTTTATGCAATCACCGATAAAACCGACAAGAGGCGATGCAATGAGCAACCCAACCAAAGCACGCAAAAGCGATAGTTCGGTCGATGCCTGGGCGATTCTGTTCCTGATCATCCTGGTCGTCGGCACTGCGGTATTCTGGGTCAGTCACCAGTAAATCAACCCGTCCGGGTCTCGTTCCGACGATTGTCGGACAAAATCCCTGATAAACGCCGTTCTACGGGTGTTCGCTGGCTATAATGCGCGGCGAATTTCCGGGGGCTCGGACGATCAATGCTGAAGATTTTCTATTCATTCCTGCTGCTGTTTGGCGCGGTTCATGGCACCGCTGCCCGGGCAGAATCAGTGCTGTTCCTCAACCCCGGAACAACCGATGAAGCCTTCTGGGTCAGCTATTCGCAATTCATGCAGGCGGCAGCCACGGACCTGGGCATTGACCTGCGAATTCTCTATTCCCAACGCATGCCGGAACTCACGCTGGCGCAGGCTCGTGTTGCGCTGCAAGGCCCCGAGCGTCCGGACTATCTGGTGTTCGTCAACGAACAATACGTCGCTCCACAGATCATTCGCCTGGCCCAGGGCAGCGGGGTCAAACTGTTCATGGTCAACGCTTCGTTGACGGCCAACCAGATGAGTCTGCTGGGCGAGCGCCCTGAGCGCTTGGGCAGCCTGGTGCCGAACGACGAGGAGGGTGGTTACCTGATGCTCAAGGAACTGATTCGCCAGCATCCCCCCGTGGCGCCCGGCGAGGTCATCGAGTTGCTGGCGTTTTCCGGTTTGAAGATCACCCCTTCGGCGCAACTGCGCGAGCAAGGCATGCTGCGGGCCTTGGCCGAACATCCGCAAGTGCGCTTGCGCCAGTTGGTCTATAGCGGCTGGACCCGGGAGCGGGCGTATGAACAGGCCAGGCTGTTGTTCCAGCGTTACCCGAAGGTCTCACTGGTGTGGTCAGCCAATGACGAAATGGCATTTGGCGCCATGCAGGCGTTTTCGCAGCGGGGTGGAGTTCCCGGCAGGGACGCGTTGTTCAGTGCGGTCAACACCTCGCCGGCGGCGTTGCAGGCGACGGTCGATGGGCGCATCAGTGTGCTGGTGGGCGGGCACTTCACCTTGGGTGGCTGGGCGCTGGTAGAGGTGCATGACCTTGAGCAGGGCGTGGATCTCGACCATTACGGCGGCCGCGACCAGCGGGTCCCGTTGCTGCAACTGATCGACAGGGCACAGGCCGGGCGATTGCTGGCCATGGGTAACTCACCGTCCTACGGGGTGAACTTCCGTCGACTGTCAGCCAAAGGCCGGCCGACCTCGTATCGCTATCCGTTCAGCCTGCAAACCCTGATGCGTTAAACCCCGGCCAGATGCACCACCAGTTGCACGATGCCGTACAGCGTCAAGGCGAATACCGCCGTGAACAGAATGCCCAGGATCACGAAATGACTGGGTTTGCCGTGAGTGAAGTCCCGCGCCCGGTTTTTCCCACTCTGCACCCCGAACGCCGCCGCCATGACGCTGTGCAGCATTTGCCAGAAGGTAGGCGGCTTGTTGTCGACTGGATCGTCCATAAATCCCTCCTCACCAGGTTGTGAGAGCTAAGCATAGCCAAACTGAAGAACTACAGTCTGCGCGTGACAGTGCAGGCCCCGTTTTCCCTATACATATGTACCGCCATGCCGGCGGGTGGCTGTGATGTCCTGACGCGCTCTTAATCGAGTAACAGGAGTTACATCATGCCGGACCTTTGCGCACCCGCTGAAACCGGGTTTCATGTTCCATTCATCAAGAGCCGGGTTCCCGACTGGACGCGTCACCTGGCCAACCAACATCTCCAGGCCATCACAGAGGCGCGCAATCCTGCCCAGCGCTTCATCAAGGCGTACCCTGAACTGTATGACAAGGCGGCACAGGCGCTGCGCCAGGCCCTGCTCGACAGCCAGGCACAGAGCAATGTCTCCAGCCAGGCGCTGGCCACGACGCTCAAGGATTTCAAAGGCATCACCGAATTCGCCAAGCCTTTGCTGACGGATGCGCTACAGAAAAAATTCGGCCAGGCGCCTGATGTTGACGGCACAGCACTGTTTCACTTGCGTTCGCCCAATCGAGCCGAAGAGCAGTCATTGTTGCAGGCGGCGCTGCGAAACTTCGAAGCGGACGAGGCCTTTGACGAGGTTGCCTTGCAGGAGACCAGCGCCTTGGCGCCTGCGGGGTCACTGGACAGGCACTTTTACGATGAGAGCAATCGGTACCCGTTTGCGAAGGTGCGCTACAGCATCCGTGACAAGTTGGCGATATCGCCAGCGGCGTTCGCCAGCCTGTGCCGGGAACTGGACGTGGGCAAGCAGTACCAGGACCATCTGAGTGCGGTATTCGATGCGCCCGACAAGGCGGCGACGGTACGCCAGCAGACGATTACCGCGAATAAGGACAGGATGCGCGTGCAGGCGCACATCGCGCGGATAAGGTCGGACATTGATGCCACGGACTATGCCACGGTGTTGGCGCTACTCGATGGCGTTTCGCAGGTTCGGCTCGATGGTGCGTCGGTCACATACAGTCGCTTGCAGGTATTTGGTTCGGAGTTGAACGACGTCCTGGTTATTGGCGCGGCGTCACGCAAAGTCAGGGCGGCCCTGCAAAATCCCTGGCTCAGTATTCTGTCCCGGATACCTGTTGCCGATCTGATCCCTGATTCACGGATCATCGTCTACATCCCGGGCGACCCCGTCAGCCCTCTCAAGGCGTATGGCTCAAGCCTCGAGTTCGCCCGTGACCTTGCGATCAAGCTGCGTACCACCGGTTATCAACGGTTCTTCGCCAGTTTTGTCGCACAGGACGAGTCGAGCCGCTTTTTCCAGCGGCTCAGGCGCCAGCTCAAGGTCCAGAAATGGGATCCGGCCCCGGTTTATCCGGGCCCTCCGTATAACCCGGATGCGTTCCGCAATGGCGCCTATGTCGAGGTTTGGAACGAGGAGATCGACCTGGGAATGGATGAAACCTTCATTGACGGCGAAGTGTTTGCAGCCTGTCATGAGTTCCATCTGGCCAGAGTGAAGTCCAATGCCAGGTTGCTGGCAATACCCACCGCCGAGGTAGACCACGAGGCCTGGATTGCCCGGCTCGAACACTATGCCGAATTGGGCTTGAGCGTGTTGAACGTGGCGGCCTTTTTCGTGCCGGGCCTGGGCGAGGTCATGCTGGCCGTCACCGCCCTGCAGTTGACCTACGAGGTTTACCAGGGGGTGGAGACATGGAAGGAGGGAGATGCGGAGGAGGCCTGGGGCCACTTCAGGTCGGTCCTGCAGAACGTCGCTTTCATGGCCGTGTTGGGGGCGGTCGCGAGCAAGGCACCGCCAATCACCCACTCGCGGTTCGTCAACGGCATGACCCGGATCGCCACGCCTTTTGGTGAGCCGCGGTTGTGGAAGCCCGATCTGGCACCCTACAAGAGCAGTGTCTCGCTCGATGGGCTCGAGCCTGATGCCTTGGGGCAGTATAAGGTCGGTGACAAGACCTACATTCGACACGAAGGCAATGTCTACGAAAAAACCTTCGACCCGGCACTGCAAAAATGGCGGATCAAACATCCCGGCGATCCCCAGGCCTATCAACCGATCCTGCGCCACAACCAGCTTGGCGCCTGGCGCCACACCCTTGAACGACCGCTGGAGTGGGATCGGCCGACGCTGTTGCGGCGAATGGGGCCGCAGATGGACGACTTCTCCGATGCGCAGTTGCAGCAAATGGCCGAGATCAGCGGAGTCGGTGATGATGCATTACGCCAGATGCACATCGATCATCAACCACCGCCACCGCTATTGGCCGAGACCATCCGGTCGTTCAAGGCTGAACAACAGGTCAGCGAGCTGATTGACCGCATTCGCAGCGGCAATGACCTGGGTAGTGCTTCTGAGGCTGTGATACCGCTGGCCCTGGAGCTGCCAAACTGGCCTGTCGAGGAGGTATTGGAAGTCTTCGAAGGGCCGGAACCCTGGGGCGCCTCACAGCGCTACGGTTCGGCGTCGGCCATGAACAGTATGAAGCCCACGATCAAGATCACCCGATCCGAAGTGCGCGCCGGAAAATTGCCGGAGCGGGTTTTACTGGCGCTCGACGAGCCACAAATCAACCAGTTGTTGGGCGCGCGTAGCGCACAACCGGGTGCCGACCGCGTGCAGATGTTCAGGGACCGCCTGGCCGATCGCGGGCTGGATAACAAAAAATCCCTGTTTGACAAACTGCTCGCTGACCAACAGACAACGAGTGCCGATATTCAACGTCTGCAACGCAGTTTCCCTACGCTGTCGCCAGAGGGGGCACAACAGGTGCTGGGCAATGCCAGTGCCGCCGAACTGGCCCGCTTGCGCAGCAGCGCAAAAATACCCATGCGCCAGGCACAGCAAATTCGCGCCCATCTACAGCAAGGCGCCCTGAACCGGGCGCTCTGTGGTTTGCATCTGGAGGGCATGGCGTCGCTGGCCAGCGACCGCCTGGCGTTGCACAGCCTGGAGCAGTTGCCCGGCTGGTCGGGTGACATACGCGTGGAAATGCGCCTCGGCTCGATCAAGGGCCCCTTGCTGGACAGCATTGGCAGCGAGAATGCGAAGATCAACCTTTACCTGGTCAAGGGCGATGGTTATTTCCGCGCCTATGACGCCCAGGGCAGGGCGCTCAATAACATCGCCGCCCATGGCCGCAATCTGTATGAATCGTTGCTGGAGTTCTTGCCCGAAGCTTCACGGGCGACCCTGAAAGGCAATCAAGGCCAGGCTTTGCAGGAAACACTGGCCGAGCATGCCAGATCCCATCGCAATGCGATGTCGCTGATCTTGAAACAGCGTCCGTTGAATGGCCCCGGGCCTGCGTTGCGCCTGCCTGGAGGCCGTCTCGGTTACCTGGCCAGTGGTCGTGGCGTCGGCTTCGCCGATGGCGCTTTGGTCTCCAGGGTTCGAGATGTCTATCCGAACATTTCCGATGCGCAAGCCAGTCAATTCATCAGAAATCGCCTGAGCGCGGGAGATACCGACCAGCAAGTGTTCAATCTGTTGAACAACCGGCAACGGGAATTCGAGGCACTGGACACTGCATTGACCCAATGGGTCGACGCTGTCGAGCCGGCATCTGCTGGAGGCCGCTCTCGACGGGTCATGGCCGATCAGTTGATCCAGTGCTGGCGCAATGGTCTTGTCCGCGGACAGGAGCCCGCGTTTGATTTGAACTTGACGGGTGCCGAGCCGCTGCCCGAGTGGGATGCCGACTTCACCCATGTGCGTAATCTGCAAGTGGACAGTGGTCAGCTCATCGGTGACTCGGGCACTGGACTGCTTCAGCGGTTCGGGAAGATCAAAAGTCTGAATATTTCCATGGAAGGGCAGGACATGGCGGCTTTGGCCGGGAAATTGCCAGAACTGACGGATATTACCGAGCTGGTACTTGATGGCGCCTCGCAGACCTATCCGCCGCAATTGGTGCAGGCGCTCGAAAGGATGACCCAGCTGGAGCAATTGCTGCTCAAGGGCAACTTGGGTGAAATGGACTTCAGCCTGCTGACGAACCTGCGGTCGTTGAGGTTGGCCGGCGATATGGCCGATTGGCCAAACGGGGTGTCCGGCTTGAACAACCTGGAAGCCTTGGATCTACAGGGGGTGGCGCTCAAATCGCTGCCTGAGGAGTTGTACAGTGGCCATGACTCGCTATGGCGCCACATGCGGCTGAACTGGGCCGCCCTGGAGCCGCAAGCCTTCATGAAAGCCTACGGTCATGTGCACGACAACCCGGCCCACCTGGTGAACGAGCCGCATATGATTGCCGGGTACTGCAGAGGGCGTTTGTCACAGCTGGTCCCCGACGATTTCAGCTTTGCAGCGGACGCAATGGCGCAGTTCAGTAAAGACGGGCTGTCTGGGCGGGCATTACTGGATCAGGTCGAGGCACTGCATCAGCAGCACCTGGAGTTGAATCAGTCATTGGCCGCCTGGACGGACAGGGTTGTCCGGATCGATGGCAGGCAGATGGAAGTACACCACCGTGAGGTGATCGCGCAAAGAATCCGCGAATGCGCTCGCAACGGGCTGCGTGCCCGCTATTCCCCTGCGGAGCCTGTTGCGGGGCCGTCGTGGCGGCGAGGGGGCGAGGTGAACGCGGTGTTGGACCTGTCAGGCTATGGGCCATTGGGCGATTTACCCGCGCTTGGGGACAGGGTCTTTCCTCATGTGCGCAGCTTGATCCTCAGTGGCAGCGGACTTTCGACCGTGCAGGTCAATGATTTCCTGAGTGGATTTCCACGGCTGCGAACACTCGATCTCAGCGCCAATCGCCTGACCGCGTTGCCCCAGGCAATTGAGACGCTCGGCGAGCTCAGTGAGTTGAACCTGCCATTCAATGAGCTGACGATCACGGCACCCGCGCAAGCGCGGTTGAACCGGTTGACCCACTTGAAAACGCTGAACCTTGCATACAATCGAGTCGGCACCCTGGAGGTCGGTTCGATGGCAGGCCTGCAAAGCCTGGACTTGAGTCATACCAATATCCGCAACTGGCCCGAGGGCGCGTTGTCGTTACCCCACCTGCGCCGACTGGCCCTGAATCACAGCGGCATTACGGATATTCCTGCGGCGGCCATGACCGGGCATGATCAGCTGTTGATGGGGACCACGCTGCAAGGTTGCCGGCTGAGTCCGCAAGCATTGGCAGCGGTACGGGCTTACGCTGCACGCACGGCACCACGGCCCCCGCTGGGTATTGCGCCATCACACCTGGCTGCAGGGCGCACCGGAGGTGATCCGGAGTTCTTTCCCGATGAAGTGTCGCAGCGTCCAGACCTTCTTTTACCCTTGCACCTGGAGCCCGGCCATGGGGATTTGCCCCAGACCTCGGCCGCCAGGCTGCAACGCCTCGACCCTCGGCAGGGTGAGGCTGAAGCCATTGAACGCATTGACGCATGGCTCGCCCAGGGCATCGGTGCCCTGGAGATTGAAGCCCGACTGGGCCAGTGGCAGCAACAGCAGACGCAATTGATCAAGCGCTTGAATGACTGGATCGATGTCCCGGCCGTGCGCAGCCATCAAGGCTGGGTGGGCGCGGTAGACCGCCGCCGGGCGGCCGACCAGCTCCTGGAGTGCTGGCGAGGCACCTTGCGTGGAGTTCCCCCGGCCGCGGGAGCACAAACCGATGCCGTGCTTGATTTGACCGGTCTGGTCATCGGCGATTTGCCTGCCTTGCCCGTCACGTTCGAGCATGTCGGTGTACTGGACCTGAGCGGTGTCGGGCTCGCGGAAGGCTCGGATGCGTTTTTGCGCTCGTTTCCCCGCTTGCGGAGCCTGACGCTCAGTCACAACCGCTTGGGCGCATTGCCGGAGGCGGCGGGACAATGCGAGCACCTCATCCAGTTGCGCGCCAGCTACAACGATCTGCGTGCCAGTGACGAGTTGCAGCGCCAACTGCGTTCCCTGAGGCATCTGCAAGTGCTGGACCTGAGCCAGAACAGTCTCGACAGGTTTGATGTCACCGGTCTTGAACCGCTGCAAAAGCTGGACCTGCGCAACAACACGCTTCGGGATTGGCCGCAGGGCGTGTTGGATGCGCCGGCACTGACGACCCTCGACTTGAGTGGCAACCAGATAGCGATAATTCCCCCCGATGCCTTGCTGCCAGAGCACGCAACCTTGATGGCCGGCACCAATTTGTCCGATAACGGCAATCTGGAGATGGCGCAACTTCTACGATTGCAGGAGTACCTGCAGGACACTGGCCAGGGACTGGGCTTTACCGAGGCAGACATCGACCGCGCGCTGGAGGGCTTCAGGGCTGAAGAGTTCGAGGGTTCCGATGCCTCTGACGAGGAGGTTCATCCCGACCATGAGTCAGCGCAGGCACAAAAAGCGCGATGGTTTTCCGGGGTGGCAGCCGATTCGGAAAAGCATCAGATGTGGAGTGCCTTGATGGAGCAGGACACCACCCATGACTTTTCGTACATTCTCTCGCAGCTGCAGCACACCCAGGACTTTGCCGCCGATCGCCTGGATCTCACGCAGCGCGTCTGGCGTGTCCTTGAAGCCGCTTATGGCGATGAAGAATTGGGCAGGCGCTTGATGGACCTGTCGAAGGCGTTGAGGAATCGCATGACCTGTGGTGACGGCCGAATACTGTTGTTCAACGAACTGGAAGTCGAGGTGCATGAGTTCAATGCCCTGAAGTCCATTGCCCCGGAGCACAAAGGTCGCGAGCTGCTGAAACTGTCCAGGGAGCTGTTCCGCCTGGCGCAGGTCGAAGCGATCGCCAGGACGCGTATCCAGCTAAGGCCGGAAATCGATCCTGCCGAGATTCGCCTGGCCTATCGAATTGGCCTTGCCCGGCGCCTCAATCTGCCCAACCAGCCCAAAGGCATGTTGTATGGCAGCCTGGCGCAGGTGACGGCAACGGATCTGGACGAAGCGTACGCAGCGATCATGGCCGAGGAAAAGACCCCGGTGTTCGTCGAGCAACTGACTGCGCGTAAATACTGGAAGGACTACCTGGAGGAAAAATACCCTGGAGAATTTACCAGGCTGCAGCAGCAGTTCCAGGCCAAGGCCGGTGAGCTCGAGGATCAATACCCGGAGCTCAATACGGCCTACCTGCAGGAGATGGAGGCATTGGACAGCGCCAACAAAACCGAGCGCTTGCAACTGCTGACCCGACTCAGCGAACGTGAGATAGCCGAGTTGGGCGCACAGGCCTGATCGTCAGCTTACAAGGCTCTGGAGTCGGCACCGTCCGCCTCCAGAGCCCATGCTTCAAATCAATCAGTTGTCATACCCAAGGTTCGGCGCCAGCCAGCGCTCGGTCACGCTCAACTCCTGGCCTTTGCGCGAGGTGTAGCTCTGCACCTGATCCTTGTCGATCTTGCCCACGGCGAAATACTGCGCCTGCGGGTGCGCGAAGTACCAGCCACTGACGGCCGCAGCGGGGAACATCGCGTAGTGTTCGGTGAGGAACACACCGCTGCGACCGGCTTTCATTTCGCTCGCTTGGGGATCGAGCAAGGCAAACAGCGTGCTTTTCTCGGTGTGATCCGGGCAGGCCGGGTAGCCTGGAGCAGGGCGGATGCCGCTGTATTGCTCCTTGATCAACGCCTCGTTATCGAGTGTCTCGTCCTTGGCGTATCCCCAGTACTCTTTACGCACCTGCTGGTGCAGCCACTCGGCGCATGCCTCGGCGAGACGGTCGGCCAGGGCCTTGACCATGATCGAGTTGTAATCGTCGCCAGCGTCCTGATAAGCCTTGGCCACTTCTTCGGCGCCGATGCCGGCGGTGGTGATGAAGCCGCCCACGTAGTCGGTGATTTCGCTGTCCTTCGGCGCGACGAAGTCAGCCAGGGAGAAGTTCGGCTTGCCGTCGGTCTTGATGATCTGCTGGCGCAGGTGATGCAGCTTGGCCAATGGCTTGCCGTCATCGCCGTAGACTTCGATGTCATCGTCGCGCACCTGGTTGGCCGGCCAGAAGCCGAACACCGCGCGGGCGCTGATGAGTTTTTCGTCGATCAGCTTGGCGAGCATTTCCTGGGCGTCGGCGTACAGCGCGGTGGCGGCTTCGCCGACCACTTCGTCTTCCAGGATGCGCGGAAATTTCCCGGCCAGGTCCCAGGAGATGAAAAACGGTGTCCAGTCGATGTATTCAGCCAGCACTTTGAGGTCGATGTTATCCAGCACCTTGGCGCCCGTGAACGTAGGTTTGACCGGCTCGTAGGTGCTCCAGTCGAACTGTGGCTTCTTGGCGATCGCCGCCGCGTAGCTCAGGCGTTCGGTGCGGGCGCTGCGGTTGGCGGTGCGCTCGCGGACTTCGATGTATTCCTCGCGGGTTTTCTCGACGAAACCGGCCTTCAGTTCCTTGGACAGCAACTGGGTGGCCACGCCAACGGCACGGGAGGCGTCAGTGACATACACCACCGCGTCGTTGCTGTACTTGGGCTCGATCTTCACCGCCGTGTGCGCCTTGGAGGTCGTGGCGCCACCGATCATCAACGGCAGGTGGAAGTCCTGGCGCTGCATCTCGCGCGCCACGTGGACCATCTCATCCAGCGATGGTGTGATCAGGCCGGACAGGCCGATGATGTCGCACTTCTGTTCCTTGGCCACCTGCAGGATTTTTTCCGCCGGCACCATCACGCCGAGGTCGACAATGTCGTAGCCGTTGCAACCGAGCACCACGCCGACGATGTTCTTGCCGATGTCGTGCACGTCGCCCTTGACCGTGGCCATGAGGATCTTGCCCTTGGCCTCCGGCTTGTCGCCTTTTTCCGCCTCGATGAACGGGATCAGGTGGGCCACGGCCTGCTTCATCACCCGGGCGGACTTCACCACCTGCGGCAGGAACATCTTGCCGGCGCCGAACAGGTCGCCAACGATGTTCATGCCGGACATCAGCGGGCCTTCGATCACTTCGATCGGGCGGGCGAAGGATTGGCGCGACTCTTCGGTGTCCTCGACAATGTGCGTGGTGATGCCCTTGACCAGTGCGTGCTCCAGGCGCTTGTTGACGTCCCAGTTGCGCCACTCTTCGGTCTCGGCTTCCTTGACGCTGCCGTCGCCCTTGTACTTGTCGGCGATGGCGAGGAGGGCATCGGTGCCTTCCGGCGTGCGGTTGAGGATCACGTCTTCGACGGCGTCGCGCAGTTCCACCGGGATCTGGTCGTAGATCTCCAGTTGCCCGGCGTTGACGATACCCATGGTCAGGCCGGCGCGGATCGCGTACAGCAGGAACACCGAGTGGATCGCCTCGCGCACCGGGTTGTTGCCGCGGAACGAGAACGACACGTTGGACACGCCGCCCGACGTCAGGGCATAGGGCAGTTCGTCGCGGATGTAGGCACAGGCGTTGATGAAGTCCACGGCGTAGTTGTTGTGTTCTTCGATGCCGGTGGCCACGGCAAAGATGTTCGGGTCGAAGATGATGTCTTCCGGCGGGAAGCCGACGTCGTTGACCAGAATGTCGTAGGAGCGTTTGCAGATCTCTTTCTTGCGCGCTTCGGTGTCGGCCTGGCCGGCTTCGTCGAAGGCCATCACCACCACGGCGGCGCCGTAGCGCTTGCACAGCTTGGCGTGATGGATGAACTGCTCGACGCCTTCCTTCATGCTGATCGAGTTGACGATGCCCTTGCCCTGGATGCACTTGAGGCCGGCTTCGATCACTTCCCACTTGGAGGAGTCGATCATGATCGGTACGCGGGAGATGTCCGGTTCGCCGGCAATCAGATTGAGGAAGGTCACCATGGCCTTCTTCGAATCGAGCATCCCCTCGTCCATGTTGATGTCGATGATCTGGGCGCCGGCTTCGACCTGTTGCAGGGCGACTTCCAGGGCTTCGGTGTAATTGTCTTCACGGATCAGGCGGGCGAATTTGGCCGAACCGGTGATGTTGGTGCGCTCGCCGACGTTGACGAACAGCGAGTTGCGATCGATGGTGAACGGCTCCAGGCCTGACAGGCGGCAAGCCTTCGGGATCTCCGGAATCTGCCGCGGCGCATAACCGGCCACGGCCTTGGCGATGGCTTCGATGTGACCCGGCGTGGTGCCGCAGCAGCCGCCGACGATGTTGAGGAAGCCGCTTTGGGCAAACTCTTCGATGACCTTGGCGGTTTGCGCCGGCAATTCGTCGTACTCGCCGAACTCGTTGGGCAACCCGGCGTTCGGGTGAGCGGAAACGTGGGTGTTGGCCTTGTTCGACAGCTCTTCCAGGTACGGACGCAACTCGCTGGCACCCAGTGCGCAGTTAAGGCCGACCGAAATCGGCTTGGCGTGGGCCACGGAGTTCCAGAACGCTTCGGTGGTCTGGCCGGACAGGGTACGGCCAGAGGCATCGGTGATGGTGCCGGAAATCATGATCGGCAACTCGATGCCCAGTTCTTCGAACACCCCTTGTACGGCGAAAATCGCGGCCTTGGCGTTGAGGGTGTCGAAGATGGTTTCGATCAGGATCAGGTCGGCGCCGCCTTCGATCAGGCCCTTGGTGGCTTCGGTGTAGTTTTCTACCAGCTCATCGAAGGTCACGTTGCGATAGCCGGGGTTGTTCACGTCCGGCGACAGCGAGCAGGTGCGGCTGGTCGGGCCGAGTACGCCGGCAACGAAACGCGGCTTGTCAGGGTTTTCGAGGGTTTTCGCATCGGCGATCTTGCGCGCCAGGCGAGCGCCTTCTACGTTCAATTCGTAGGCCAGTTCTTCCATGCCATAATCGGCCATGGAAATCCGGGTGGCGTTGAAGGTGTTGGTTTCCAGGATGTCGGCACCGGCATCCAGGTAGGCTTTCTCGATGCCGCCAATCACGTCCGGGCGCGTCAGCACCAACAGGTCGTTGTTGCCTTTGACATCGCTCGGCCAGTCGGCGAAGCGCTTGCCTCGATAATCCTGCTCTTCAAGCTTGTAGCTCTGGATCATCGTGCCCATGCCGCCATCGAGAATCAGGATGCGCTCTTTTAGGGCGTGCTTGAGGGCTTGGAGGCGAACGCTGCGATCGGACATTGGGACTACTCGGAAAGACCATGACGAAGGGCCGGGATGATAGCAAACCTGTGCGCTTTTAGAGCATGTCCAAGTTTTCCATGAATATCGCTCATGTTGGTGTGGCGGCTAGCCCGGTAGAATCGCGGCGTTTTCTAAAGGATCGGGACCAGGGACATGTCGTATCGCGTCGTCATCAGCAGTGTATTACTGCTTCTCAGCTTTGCCGCGGTTGCGCAAGGTCCGGCCATCTCCGCGGGCATTTCCTACAGTCGCGACATCCAGCCGATCTTCACCGAAAAGTGCGTGGCCTGCCACGCCTGCAACGATGCGCCCTGTCAGCTCAACCTGGGCAGCGCAGAGGGTGCAGCCCGCGGCGCGACGAAAGTCCCGGTGTATGACGGTGAACGCAGCAAGGCGGTCGCGCCGAGCCGTCTGTTCTATGACGCGTTTGGCGAGCGCGCCTGGCAACATAAAGGCTTCTATTCGGTGCTCGACGCCCAGGGCAGCCAGGCTGCATTGATGGCGCGCATGCTTGAACTGGGTCACACCAACCCGTTGCAACCCAATGCCAGGTTGCCCGAGGACATCGTCCTGGGCCTCAATCGCGACAACATGTGCGCCCTGCCGGGTGAGTTCGACGGTTATGCCAGCGCTCACCCCAGGGAAGGGATGCCCCTGGCAGTCACCGGCCTTACCGACCAGCAATACCAGACGCTACAACGCTGGCTGGCTTCCGGTGCGCCGATCGATGAGCAGGCGCTGGTGCCCAGCGCGAAAGAAGCGTTGCAGGTGGTGCAGTGGGAAAACCTGCTCAATGCCCCGGGCTCCCGGGAGAGTCTGGTCGGGCGCTGGTTGTTCGAACACTGGTTTCTTGCGCATATCTATTTCAAGGATGGCGAGCCGGGGCATTTCTTCCAGTGGGTGCGTTCGCGCACGCCGACCGGCCAGCCCATCGACCTGATCAATACCCGTCGGCCGAACGACGACCCCGGCACCCAGGTTTATTACCGCTTGCGGCCGGTGCAGGGCGTAATCGTGCACAAGACCCATATTACCTATCCGCTGAGCGCGGCCAAGCTGGCCCGGGTCAATAGCCTGTTCTATAGCGGCAACTGGCAGGTCAATGCCTTGCCGGGTTACGGCCCGGAACGTCGGGCCAATCCGTTTTCCACCTTCGAAGCCATCCCGGCCCAGGCGCGTTATCAGTTCATGCTCGACAACGCCGAATATTTCGTGCGCACCTTTATCCGCGGCCCGGTTTGCCGGGGGCAGATCGCCACGGATGTGATCCGCGACAACTTCTGGGCGCTGTTCCAGGCGCCGGAACACGACCTCTACATCACTGACCCGAACTATCGTGGCCAGGCCACGCCGTTGCTGGCGATGCCGGGGCAAAATGATGACGTTGGCAGCGTCCTGAGCCTGTGGCGCGATTACCGCGAGAAACGTAACGAATACGAAGCCCTGCGCCGCGACAGCTACGCCGATATGCCGCCACCCAGTTGGTCGAGCCTGTGGGCCGGTAATGACAATGCACTGCTGACTATCTTCCGTCATTTCGACAGCGCCGCAGTCATCAAGGGCCTGATCGGCGAAGTGCCGCAGACCATGTGGCTGTTCGACTTCCCGCTGCTGGAGCGTACCTATTATCAGTTGGCGGTGAATTTCGACGTGTTCGGCAATGTGTCCCATCAGGCCCAGACGCGCCTGTATTTCGACCTGATCCGCAATGGCGCCGAGCAGAATTTCCTGCGCCTGATGCCGGCCGACTCGCGGGATGGCTTCCTCGACGATTGGTACCAGAACAGCGGGAAGCTCAAGATGTGGCTGGACTATGAGTCCATCGACGACGACACGCCAACCGCGCTGAAACTCGATGAACAGGACCCCAAGCGCGACTTCGCCATGCAATTGCTGGCACGCTACGGCGAGCTGGACGCCAATCCTGATCCGATCAACCGCTGCGACGGCGCCTATTGTTCGCGGCCGAACATCGATCCGCTCCTGCAGGCGGCCGAGCAGGCGTTGAGTCGCCTGGCCTCACGTCCGGCGGCCGGCCTCAAGGTCATCGATCAACTGCCGGAAGCGACCCTGCTGCGCGTCGAAACCGCGAGCGGTCGACGGGGGGTCTACAGCCTGCTGCGTAACCGCGCGCACAGCAACGTGGCGTTCCTGATCGGTGAGTCGCTACGCTACCAGCCGGGCCTGGACACGCTCACCATTTTCCCTGGGGTTCTGAGCAGTTACCCGAACTTCATTTTCAATATCCCCGCCGAGCAGGTGCCAGACTTTGTGGGCTCGATGGAAAACGCCAAGGATCCCGCCAGCTTCGAGAAAATCGTCGAGCGCTGGGGCATACGACGCAGTCATCCGCAGTTCTGGCAGTATTTTCATGATCTGAGCCGCTACATCCACGAAACCGAGCCGGTGGAAGAGGGCGTGCTGGACATGAATCGCTACGAGAACCTCTAAAACCCCGAACCCACAGGGGTAAGCTCCGCATGTTTTCCCGACAAAAATACTAGGACTTTGTCCGCGGCGATGATTGGCGTAAACTGCGCCCAAGCCTGCGAGGAGTTTCCATGACCGCTATTACCATCACCGACGCCGCCCACGATTACCTGGCTGATCTGCTCTCCAAGCAGAACACCCCGGGTATCGGCATCCGCGTCTTCATCACCCAGCCTGGCACCCAGTATGCCGAAACCTGCATTGCCTACTGCAAGCCGGGCGAAGAAAAACCCGAAGACACCGCCCTGGGGCTGAAAAGCTTCACCGCGTACATCGACCATTTCAGCGAAGCGTTCCTGGACGATGCGGTAGTCGACTACGCGACCGACCGCATGGGCGGCCAGTTGACCATCAAGGCGCCGAACGCCAAGGTGCCGATGGTCAATGCCGACAGCCCGGTCAACGAGCGCATCAACTACTACCTGCAAACCGAGATCAACCCCGGGTTGGCCAGTCACGGCGGCCAGGTCAGCCTGATCGATGTGGTTGAAGACGGTATCGCCGTCCTGCAATTCGGTGGCGGTTGCCAGGGCTGTGGCCAGGCCGACGTGACCTTGAAGGAAGGCATCGAGCGCACCTTGCTCGAGCGTATTCCCGAGCTCAAGGGTGTGCGTGACGTGACCGACCACACGCAGAAAGAAAACGCCTACTACTAAGGTGTTCGCTGCGGCACAAAAAAACGGCGCCCCGTGAGCGCCGTTTTTTTTATGTGTGGAATTCACTGACGCCTTCGCGAGCAGGCTCGCTCCCACATTTGGAATGCATTCCTCTGTGGGAGCGAGCCTGCTCGCGAAAGGGCCCTATGGGCGATAAAGATGCGCATGCCCCGCTCGATACAGCGAAGACTCGCTGAACTGCTCACTGCCCAACACCCGACCCACCAGAATCAACGCGGTACGCCGAAACCCTTTGGCGTCAACCTTGGCGGCAATGTCCTCAAGCGTCCCTACCACCCAATCCTGATCCGGCCAGGTCGCGCGGTGAATCACCGCAATCGGGCAATCGGTGCCGTAATGGGGCAGGAGTTCCTCAACGATCTTCGGCAGGTGCTTGACCCCCAAATGAATCGCCATGGTCGCCCCATGCTGCGCCAGGCTTGCCAGCTCTTCACCAGCGGGCATCGCGGTCTTGTCGGCGTAGCGCGTCAGGATCACGCTCTGGGACACGTCCGGCAAGGTCAGCTCCGCGCCCAGCAGCGCCGCGCACGCGGCCGTTGCCGTGACGCCTGGAATGATTTCAAACGGAATATCCAGCTCACGCAGATGGCGAATCTGCTCGCCGATGGCCCCATACAGGCTCGGATCGCCGGAGTGCACACGAGCCACGTCCTGGCCCTTGGCGTGGGCGACCTTGATCAGTTCGATGATCTGCTCCAGGTGCAGCTCCGCGCTGTTGACCACCTGTTCGGCGCTGTGTCCTTCCAGCACCGCAGCGGGCACCAGGGAGCCGGCATAGATGATCACCGGGCAACTGCGTATCAGCCGCTGGCCCTTGACGGTAATCAGTTCGGGGTCGCCGGGACCTGCGCCAATGAAGTAGACAGTCATCGTCGGTTCCTGTTGGAAATAGGGGGGAGGCAGGCTTCAGATGAAGATTGCTCATGATCGAATGGGCGAATTATCGGGGATTTTACGCGGCGCCTGCCAATGCCAGGGTCGCCTGGGCATATTTTTGTCGCGGGATCAGCAATTTGGCCGGGGCGTTGGCCAGTTGTTCCGCCAGGGCCAGAGCGGCGCTTTCCGCCACGCCATAGCACCCGGTACGTTCAAAGGCGATCTCGGAATGATGGCTGAGTTGCGGTTGATAGCCGGCGAGTTGTTCACTGCTGAAGTACATCATCTGTAACCCAAGCTGCTCGGCCAGTTCGATCAGGGCCGGCTCGTCGCGCTTCAGGTCGATGCTGGCCAGGGCCTTGATCTGATGCAATTCGAACCGGTGCGCCTGCAATGCCTGGTCGAGCAGTGCCCGCAGCGTGCTGACGGGGCAGCCGCGCTGGCAGCCCAGGCCGACCACCAGGGTCGGCGCTGTGCGAAGGTCAGTCATGCGTGGTATTGGCCATCGCTTTTGCGGCGGAACAACCAGGCGCTGATCAGGCCCAGGGCCAGCCAGAACGCCACGTTGGTCAGCTGCGAAGCGATGTTGAACTGAGTTTCCAGGGCCTGCGGAGCGAGCATCGAGTGCACTTGAGGTTGCGGTGCGCCAATCACATGGGGAACGGCGAGGATCGCCACGCCGAGGATCTTCATCAGCCAGTGACGGCTGAACACGATCAGCGCAATGCCGACAGCCGTGGAGGCGGCCGTGCCGATCCACCAGATTTGCCGTTGCGCCAGATCCGCAGCCGCGGTGCCCGGCAGCTCGGGCGGCAAGCCCAGCGTCGGTGCCAGCACAAAGGTTGCGTACCCGGCCAAACCCCAGAGCAGGCCCTGGGAGGTTTTGGTTGGCGCGCGCAGGGTATAGAGGCCGGCGAGCATCAGGGCGAAACCGACCGCCACCACCAGGTTACCGCCGGTGGTCGACAACACGCGCTGCCAGCCGTCTTCCGGTTCCCAGGCTTGGGCGTCGTGGCTGTGGGCAGCGACGCCCGTAGCGTGTTCGTGGACTGCAACGGCGGCAGGTTCGGATTTTTCGTAGGTTTCGGCCTGCAAGATCAGCGGAGAAACCCAGAAACTTTGCAACAGGGTCAGCAGCAGGGCGGCCAGCAGCCCGGTGAAGCCCGCGGTTTGCGCAATACGCTTGAACATGTCGGCAGGTCTCAATGGCACGGGAATGCAGCGCTGTGGCGGGTGTCGTGAGCCGCGTTGTGCACCGCTTCGATGTGCGAGAAGCCGGCGAAATACACAAGGCACGCGCCGAGGATCGACGCACAGACGGCGGCGGTCAGGCGTTGGGACAGGGTAGTGGTGCTGCTGGTGGTGGTGCTGTGGCCGGTGCTGCTGATGATCGACATGGCGCTTCCCTCTGTTCTGTCAGCGGGGAATAAGAGCGCAAGCAGAGCCCCGCACGACCGAGCGCGCAGAAGTCCGAACAGCGCCCGCCCACCGCGGGTTTGTTGAGTCAGTGATTGTGTGGTCACTTTGTGTTGCGGGCCGGTCTCCGGGCTCACGAGGGGCACAGGCGTTAGCCTTGACCTGCAAGCATCACCTTCCCATGCCACATTGGCACAGTGGATCTGATGCTTCGCTCGCTTACCGTTGCGGGGGCAGCACCGGACTGACATGGCTTTAGAGTAAAGCACATGATTCACCGGTTTCCCGTTTCACCCTGTGAAGGGCACCCGTAACAAGGTGCGTAGGAGAGCATGGGCGAGGGGCGGGCGTCAATTGGCAAGGGTTCTCAACTCGGGACCGAGTCGCTTCATTCGCGAGCAAGCCCGCTCCCACAGGTGATCGCATTCCCATGTGGGAGCGGGCTTGCCCGCGAAGGGAGCGCCGCCAGTCTCATGTGAACATTGACCCGCCCCAATACCATGCGTAGCCTTGCGCTTTCGAGGTTCTTCGGCGTTTGTCGAAGCTAAGAAGGGAACGCGGTCGATGCCGCGGCTGCCCCCGCAACTGTGAACGGTGATGTTCGCTGCCACGCCACTGCACGCTCAAGTCCGAGCCCGCGGGAAGGCGCAGCGAATGCCAGGCTCAAAGGCCGGCACACCGTCAGCCAGGAGACCTGCCTCGATACAGATTCTCACTACAACCGGGCGGGGTGATCCGGTGGCGAACGCTTCCGGCGCGCTTGTGCGTTGCCGGTTCTCGTCCCGTATGCCCGCCACCTTGCCAAAGGGCATCCGATGAAAACACTGGCCAAACTCCCTGTCACCATCGTCACCGGCTTCCTCGGCTCGGGCAAGACCACCTTGCTGCGCCACATGCTCGACAACGCCCAGGGCCGCCGCATCGCGGTGATCGTCAACGAGTTCGGCGAGCTTGGCATCGACGGCGAAATCCTCAAGCAGTGCTCCATCGGTTGCACCGAAGAAGAGGCCAACGGCCGTGTCTATGAACTGGCCAACGGCTGCCTGTGCTGCACCGTGCAGGAAGAATTCTTCCCGGTGATGCGTGAACTGGTGGCCCGTCGCGGCGATCTCGACCACATTCTGATCGAAACCTCGGGCCTGGCCCTGCCAAAACCTTTGGTCCAGGCGTTCCAGTGGCCGGAAATCCGCAGCGCCTGTACCGTTGATGCGGTGATCACCGTGGTCGACAGCCCGGCCGTGGCGGCAGGCACCTTCGCCGCGTTCCCGGATCAAGTCGACGCCCAACGCAAGCTCGACCCGAACCTGGACCATGAATCGCCGTTGCACGAGCTGTTCGCCGACCAGTTGGCCAGCGCTGACCTGGTGATCCTCAACAAGGCCGACCTGATCAGCGCCGAAGACCTGGCCCGCGTGCGCCTGGAAGTCGCCGAAGAATTGCCGCCAGCGGTGAAAGTCATCGAGGCCAGCAGCGGTCGCCTGCCGCTGGACGTACTCATCGGCCTCGGCGCCGGTTCCGAAGAACACATCGACAGCCGCCACAGCCATCACGATCATCACCATGACGACGATGACCATGATGACCACGATCACGACGCCTTCGATTCGATCTCCATCGAACTGCCGCAAGCCGACGAAAGCCTGCTGATGGACGCGCTGACCCAGCTGGTGGTCGAGCACAGCATCCTGCGCGTCAAGGGTTTCGCGGCGATCCCGAACAAACCGATGCGCCTGCTGATCCAGGGCGTGGGCACACGTTTCGACAAGCACTTCGACCGCCAATGGGGCGCTGCCGAAGCACGCACCACGCGCCTGGTGTTGATCGGCCAGGCACTGGACTCCACCTTGCTCGAAGCGCAACTGCGCGCTGCGCTCAGCGTGTAACCCATGCACCTGCTCAGGACTCAGCCCGGCGGATTCGTGTCGGATGACAACATTGCCGACCTTGGACAAACCCCCGCCGAGCTGGTGATCCTGTGCAGCGGCGACTCCAGCCTGGCGCTGCTCGCCGAAGCGGCGCAGCAGTTGCCCGACGACTACCCGAGCGTGCGCCTGGCCAACCCGATGCAGGTGCAGAACCATGCATCGGTGGATCTGTATGTCGACGAAGTATTGCGCCACGCCAAAGTCATTCTGATTTCGCTGCACGGCGGCATTGCCTATTGGCGCTACGGCGTCGAACGGCTGGTGGAGCTGTCACAGCGCGGTGTACAGCTGATTCTGGTTCCGGGCGATGACAGGCCGGACCCGGAGCTCAGCGACCTCAGCACCGTAGGCGTCGAGGATCGCGATCGGCTTTGGCAGTTTCTGCGCCAGGGTGGCCTGGGCAATGCCCTCGACTTTTTCCGATGCCTGGCCAATCGCTGGCTGGATCGTGACTACGCCTGGGCCGAGCCGCAAACCCTGCCGCGCACGGCGATTTACCACCCGCGAAAAAGCCCCGCGCAACTGAGCGACTGGCACGCCGACTGGCAGGCCGGTCAACCGGTGGCGGCGGTCCTGTTCTACCGCTCGCATCTGCAGGCGGCGAACACGGCTTTTATTGATATGTTCTGCCAGCGCCTGCAAGCGGCGGGGTTGAACCCGTTGCCCATTGCACTGGCCAGTTTGAAAGAGCCCGGCTGCCTTTGCATGGTCGAAGACTGGCTGGATGAAGTCGGGGCAGGGGTGATTCTCAATACCACCGGTTTCGCCCAATCGAGCCCTGAAGCACCGCACTTGCGGCCGTTTCGCCGCAATATCCCGGTGATCCAGGCGATTTGCGCCCAGGACAACGAACCCGGTTGGCGAGCCAGCGAACAGGGCCTCGGCCCGCGAGACCTGGCGATGCACATTGCGCTGCCCGAACTGGACGGGCGCATCATCAGCCGGCCGATCAGCTTCAAGGACCTGGCCTGGCGAAGCGAGCGCAGCCAGTCGGATGTGGTTTGCTACCGCGCGCAGCCGGAACGCATGGACTTTGTCGCGCAACTGGCGCGGCGCTGGACTGATCTGGCGTGGGTACCCAACGGGCAAAAGCGTATCGCGCTGATCCTGGCCAATTACCCGACCCGTGATGGTCGCATCGGCAATGGCGTAGGGCTCGACACCCCGGCTGCGGCGTTGAATATCCTGCGTGCGCTGTATGAAGAAGGGTACCCGCTGCCAGCCGAATTGCCGGACAGTGGCACCGCGTTGATCCAGCAATTGCTCGGCGGCGTCAGCAACGACCTCGATAGCCTTGATCAACGTCCCTGCCAGCAAAGCCTGGCGATGGATGAATACCTGCAGATGTTCAATGCGCTGCCGGACGCCAACCGCCAGGCGGTGCTGGAACGTTGGGGTGCACCCGAGAAGGATCCGATGTGTCGTGACGGGCGAATGATGATCGCCGGGTTGCGCCTGGGCCTGACTTTCGTCGGCATCCAGCCGGCGCGGGGTTATCAGGTGGACCCCAGTGCGGTGTACCACGACCCGGACCTGGTGCCGCCCCACGGCTACCTGGCGTTCTACTTCTGGTTACGCGGTACCTACGGCGCTCACGGCGTGATCCACGTCGGCAAGCACGGCAACCTGGAGTGGCTGCCGGGCAAGGGCGTGGGGCTTTCAGAGCACTGCTGGCCGGATGCACTGCTCGGGCCGCTGCCGAACATCTATCCGTTCATCGTCAACGACCCGGGCGAAGGCGCCCAGGCCAAACGCCGGACGCAAGCGGTGATCATCGATCACCTGATGCCGCCGCTGACCCGCGCCGAAACCTACGGTCCGCTGCGCAATCTGGAGTTGCTGGCCGACGAATATTATGAAGCGCAACTGCTCGACCCACGGCGTGCCCGGGAATTGCAACGCGACATCCTGCAACTGGTGCGCGATACCCATATAGACCGCGAGCTGCAATTGGACGAGCAACTGGACAGTGATGCCGATGCGGCGATCTGGCTGCCGCGCCTGGACACCTACCTGTGCGACTTGAAAGAGTCGCAGATCCGTGATGGCTTGCACGTCTTTGGTGAATCCCCAGTGGGCCGGCTGCGTATCGATACCTTGCTCGCGCTGCTGCGCATTCCTCGGGGCGATGGCCGTGGTGCGCAATCGAGCCTGTTGCGGGCGCTGGCCAAGGCGTTCGAGTTGGGCTTCGATCCGCTGGACTGTGCGCTGGCCGAGCCGTGGGGTGGGCCGCGTCCGAGCGCATTGTTGTCGATCAGCGATGAACCCTGGCGCACCACAGGCGACACCCGCGAACGTCTCGAGTTGTTCGCCACACAGCTGATCTCCCAGATGTTGAATGACCCCTGTGGGAGCGAGCCTGCTCGCGATGGAGTGTCAGTCGACATCAATGTGGCTGACACCCCATCGCGAGCAAGCCCGCTCCCACAGGCGGCCGGTTGGTCTGAAGTGACCGCCATCCTCGACCACCTGCGCGAAGTGGTCGCACCCAGACTGGACGCCTGCGGCCCGGCCGAGATGCGTGGCCTGCTCGATGCCCTCAGTGGCCGATTCGTCCCCGCCGGTCCCAGTGGCGCGCCGAGTCGAGGTCGCCTGGACGTACTGCCGACCGGGCGCAACTTCTATTCGGTGGACGTGCGCAACCTGCCGACCACCACCGCGTGGCGCATCGGTTTCCAGTCGGCCAACCTGATTCTCGAACGCCACCTGCAGGATCATGGCGATCATTTGCGCCAGCTCGGCCTGTCGGTGTGGGGCACTGCGACCATGCGCACCGGCGGCGACGACATCGCCCAGGCCATGGCCTTGATGGGCGTGCGCCCGGTCTGGGCCACGGGTAGCCAGCGGGTCGACGACTTTGAGATTCTGCCGTTGAGCCTGCTCGATCGACCGCGGGTCGACGTGACCTTGCGCGTCTCGGGGTTCTTCCGCGACGCCTTTGCCAACCTGATTCGGCTGTTCGACGCTGCCGTGCAGGCAGTCGCTGCGCTGGATGAGCCTGACGATCTCAATCCGCTGGCCGCCAAGGTGCGCGCCGAGCGGGAAGCGTTGTTGCAATCGGGAATGGACGAAGACGAGGCGCGGCGGCAGGCCGGATGGCGGATCTTCGGCGCCAAGCCCGGCGCCTATGGCGCAGGCGTGCAGGGTGCCATCGACGGTCGCCTGTGGCAAAGCCGCGAGGACCTGGCCGAGGTGTACCTGAACTGGGGCGGCTACGCCTACGGCGGTTCCGATGAAGGCACCGCAGCCCGCGAGCAGTTCTCCCAGCGCCTGAGCCAGGTGCAAGCGGTGTTGCAAAACCAGGATAACCGCGAGCACGACTTGCTTGACTCCAATGACTACTACCAATTCCAGGGCGGCATGTTGGCGGCGGTGGAAAGCCTCAGCGGTGCAGCGGCAGCCAGTTATCACGGCGATCACAGCCAGCCGGACCTGCCGAAGATCCGCACGCTGAAGGAAGAGTTGAACCGGGTCATCCGCTCCCGGGCGGCCAATCCGAAGTGGATCGACGGGGTCAAGCGCCACGGCTACAAAGGCGCCTTTGAGATGGCGGCGACGGTCGACAACCTGTTTGCCTTCGATGCCACCACCCAGTTGATCGACGACCACCAGTACGCGCTGCTGGCAGATGCCTACTTGCTCGATCCGGGCACCCGGGATTTCGTGCGCGAGCACAATCCCCATGCCCTGCGCGACATGACCGAACGCATGCTCGAAGCGCAACAGCGGGGGATGTGGAAGGAGCCGGGGGACTATCGCGAGGCCCTGGAAAACCTGTTGCTGGATATAGAAGAAGACAGCTGACTGCAGGATCGTTCCCACGCCGAGCGTGGGAACGATCACCACCCGACCATGATGAGAAACCCGACATGACCGACACGCCCCATTTCCCGCTCTCCGCCGTGGTCGGCGCCGGCGATCTGAAGCTCGCGCTGTACCTGACCGCCATCGACCCGAAGATTGGCGGCGTATTGATCGAAGGCCCGCGCGGCATGGCCAAGTCGACCCTGGCCCGCGGCCTGGCGGACCTGTTGGCCAGCGGCCAGTTCGTCACCTTGCCCTTGGGTGCTACCGAGGAACGCCTGGTCGGCACGCTCGACCTCGACGCGGCCCTGAGTGAGGGGCGCGCGCAATTTTCCCCCGGTGTGCTGGCCAAGGCTGACGGTGGCGTGCTCTACGTCGATGAAGTGAATCTGCTGCCCGATCACCTGGTTGACCTGCTGCTCGACGTGGCTGCCAGCGGTACCAACCTGGTTGAACGCGACGGAATTTCCCATCGGCATTCGGCGAAGTTCGTGCTGATCGGCACCATGAACCCGGAAGAGGGCGAACTACGTCCGCAACTCCTCGATCGCTTTGGCTTGAATGTCGCCCTAAGTGGCCAGACCGCACCGACTGAGCGCGGGCAAATCATCCGCAGGCGCCTGGATTTCGACAGAGATCCGCAACAATTTTGCGCCGAATGGGAGAGCCAGCAGCAGTCGTTGCGTGAGCGCTGCCAGAACGCGCGCAGCACATTGGCGAGCATTCCCCTCGACGATGAAGCGCTGGTGCAGATTACCGAGCGCTGCTTTGCCGCTGGAGTCGACGGCTTGCGCGCTGATCTGGTCTGGTTGCGTGCGGCCCGTGCGCATGCGGCGTGGCGCGGCGCGACATCGATTTGCGATGAGGATATAGACGCGGTCGCTGAGTTCGCCCTGCGCCATCGTCGTCGGGAGCACACGCCACCTGCACCACAGCAGGAGCAGGTTCGATCCGGCCAGAACACCAACCCGAGCGAAGGCCAGGGCCAGTGGGGTGAAATGCCCGCTCAAGCGCTACCGGTCGGCGCCCGACGCGTAGTGCCGGGCTGGCCAAAAAAGCCCTAGGCATTCGCCCCCGGTCTGACGCGGGGGCGAATGCCAGACCGCGTGCCGGACGACTCGATCACGGCAAGCAGGGTAAACGTCATGCTGCCCAAAGCGGCGCGATCAATTGGCCAGGCACGTTACTCAACGGTCGGCCGCGCCAGCGCCAGGATGTGTTGTTCCAGCAGCGCACGCGCTCGCCCCATGAGCTGTGGCTGGTGATTGTCGACGCGTCGGCTTCAACGCGTCGCCACCAGGCATTGAGCGATGCCAAGGGCCTGTTGGCGCAATTGTTCGATGATGCCTACCGCCAGCGGGCGCGCCTGGCTTTGTTGACGGCCAGCGGTGCGGTGCCGAAGTGGCAGGTGCAGGGTTTGAAAACGTCGACGGGCTTGCGCCAGTGGCTCGATGGCTTGGGCGCCGGTGGTGGCACGCCACTGCTGGCGGCGCTTGGCGAAGCGGGGCGGTGGCTGGCCGTTCGGCAAAAGCGTTTCCCGGCGGAACTGCAGCGGCTGTTGCTGGTGACTGATGGCCGATTGAAAGAATGGCCGTCGTTGCCCGCGCTCGACTGTCCGGGGCTGCTGATCGACATCGAACGCGGGCCGATTCGTCTTGGGCGCAGCAAGGTATTGGCAGCGCAGTTGCAATCCGAATATCGGCATATCGACGAGCTGCTGCCGAACTGAGTACGGTGTTGCCCGTGCTGGCCTGATCGCCAGCACATTCAGAGATAAAATCTCCAGATACGGGTCATTCCAGCACCAGCGCTGTGCGCGGCACTGGAAGCGGATGACGCATCAGCGTGCCCACCACCAGCGCCCCCAGCAATCCCGCCAGCCCCGCGACCCACAGCAACAGGCTGAAACCACCCACGAAAGCCTGTCGCGCCAGCGGCTCGACCAGCGGCCGCGCGGCCTCCGGCACCAGACTCAGCGCCGCCGGCATATCGCCCGCCACCACCCGCGAGGCAATGCCTTGGGTGTGTTCCAGCCATTGCCCGCCCTGTGTCGCCAGGCCGTCGTGCAGCAACCGTTCGCTATGCCCGGAAAGCAACGCGCCATACACACCGATGGCCAGCACGATAGCGCTGAAGCGCATGGTGGTACTCATGCCCGAGGCCATGCCGGTGCGTTCCCGTGGCACACAGGCCATGATGTTTTTCTGCGTATCGCCATTGAGCAACCCGGCTCCGGCGCCGGTCACGGCAATCGCCAGGGCGAAGGGCAGGTAACCACCGCCAACGACCGCCCAAGCGCTCAGCAAATTACCGCTGCCGACGAGCGTCAACCCGATGGCCATCATGTTTGCTGGCGTCACGCGTCCCGCCAGGCGTGCGCCGACCCGTGGCAAAATCAGCAGGGTGATGGCAAACGGCAGCATGCCCAGCCCCGCCCGGATGGCGGTGAAACCCAAGCCGTTCTGCAGGTAGAACGGCAACAGCGTCATCATCACCTGGGCGCACGCGGCGTAGGCAAACATGCCGAGCAGCGCGCCGATGAAGCGCGGATGACGGAACAGTTGCAGGTCGATCATTGGCCGCTGTTGCAGGCGTTCGATCACCACGAATAACCCCAGCAACAGGGCCCCAGCCACCAGGCGGGCATAGGTCGCAGGGTTGTTCCAGCCGATCCGGTTGGCTTCGATCAGCCCCCAGATCAGGCACAACAAGCTGGCGCTGAAGGCCAGGCTGCCCCACGGATCGAGGCGCGCGGCCTGGGCATCACGGGATTCCGGCACTGCGCGCCAGACCATGACCATCAGCAACAGCCCCACTGGCAGGTTGAGGTAGAAAATCCAGCGCCAGCCCACGTATTCGGCAATCAAGCCGCCCAGGGTTGGCGCCGCCGTCATGGCCACGCCCATGCAACCGCCCCAGAATGCCCAGGCCTTGGCCCGTTCGACTTCATCGTGGAAGGTGTGGCCGATGGAGGCGAGGGCCGAAGTCAACAGAAGCGCCGCGCCGACACCCTTGATGGCGCGGGCGATATCGAGGAACAACGCGTTAGGCGCGGCACCGCACCCCAGTGATGCGAGGATGAAGATGCCCAGCCCGCACATGAGCATTTTCTGCCGACCAAAGCGATCGGCCAGGCTGCCCGCGGGCAGCAACAGCGCGGCGAAAGCCAGCATATAGGCGCTGATCACCCATTCGATGTCAGCGAAATTCGCCCCCAAGTCCCGAGCGATGCTTGGCAAGGTAACGGCGACGATGTTGGTGTCGAGTACGATCAACGAGCATACTGCCGAGGCGGTCAGCAAGGTCAGGCGCGGGCTCACCCTGGGTTTGACGGACATGGCGAGGGTTCTCTACTGTGGGGTTGGCTGCAGCTTATCGCTGGCTGGCGCTACCTTTGTTAGGCACATACCGTCACTTCATTACCTTTGAGCTAATGCACCGATGGACATCCGTCATTTCCGCTATTTTCTCGCTGTTGCCCGCCAAGGCAACTTCACTCGCGCTGCCGAACAACTCGGCATCGCACCGCCGACCTTGACTCGGCAGATCCAGGACATGGAAAACGAACTCGGCACGCGCCTGTTCGTGCGCCAGACGCGTGAAGTCAGCCTGACCGAAGCCGGGGCTGCCCTGTTGATCGAAGCCGAGGCGACGGTGCGGCAATTCGAATACGCCCAGCAAAACGCCCAGCGCGCCGGGCGTGGGGACATTGGTCATATCGAACTGGGTTACGTCGCGTCGGCGGTGTATTCGGGGTTGCTGCAAAAACAGGTGCAGGGTTTTACCGGCCAATACCCGGATGTCAGCCTCAATGTGCGGGAAAGTCCCATGGCCAGCCTGCCGAGCATGATCCTGGAAGGGCGCTTCGACCTGGGCTATATCCGCTGCCCGATGGCCTTGCCCGATGGCGTCGACAGTGTGCGTCTGAGTGATGAAGGCTTTGTGCTGGCGTTGCCGGATGGTTCATGGTTGAACCGCTTGGCAGCGATCACCTGCGCGCATTTACAGAACGAAAACTTTATTCTGCCGGAGCAAGTCAACGGCACCTTGCAGGTCGCCACCGAAGGTGGTTTCGTACCCAGGCTGGGGGCGCAACCGGGTGGACTGGTGGCAGTGATTGCCCTGGTGTCCCTCGGCCAGGGCGTAGCGGTGGTGCCGGCGTCGGTGGTCGGGCATGTCAGTTTGCCAAGTGTGGTTTATCGCCAGATCAAGGACTGTAAAGCGTCTTCGTGGCTGGCGTTGATTCATCGGCGGTTCGAGAAATCACCGGCGGTGCTCAGGTATGTCGAACGGATCAAGCAATCAGGGTGACCGTTTTGGTCTTCTACAGATCTTGAAATGATTTCCAGCTGTAGGATTTGTCGCTGTCGCCTGTACGATTCAAGTCCTTTTTCATTTCCAGGACTTGCATGAACACCCTCACGGAGCCCCCCAGTTATCCTTTCCCTTCGCGCCAACGCGCGGTCCTGACGCACTCCAGATACCCGGTCTTTCGACGTCCGAACGCCAAGGTCCTTGCTGTTCCGCGGCCTCTGCGCCGTGCCTTGCCGTGCCCGGCATTCTGAATTCACTGAAGAGATCGAGACGTTTTCATGGAATGGTTAGCTGACCCCACCGCATGGCTGGGCTTGTTGACGCTGATTGTGCTGGAACTGGTGTTGGGTATCGACAACCTGGTGTTCATCGCGATCCTCGCGGACAAATTGCCACCGGAGCAACGTGACCGCGCGCGAATCATCGGACTGTCCCTGGCGTTGTTGATGCGCCTGGGCCTGCTGGCGAGTATTTCCTGGCTGGTGACCCTGACGCAGCCATTGTTCGAAGTGTTCGACAAGAGCTTCTCGGGTCGCGACCTGATCATGCTCTTTGGCGGTGTGTTCCTGTTGTTCAAGGCGACCATGGAGCTGCATGAGCGGCTCGAAGGGCATGTCGGCGAGCGCACGTCCAATACGGCTTACGCGCTGTTCTGGCCCATCGTGGCGCAAATCGTGGTGCTCGATGCGGTGTTCTCCCTCGATGCCGTGATTACCGCGGTAGGCATGGTCGACGAGCTCGCGGTGATGATGATCGCCGTGATCATTTCCATCGGCCTGATGATCGTTGCCAGTAAACCGTTGACCCGCTTCGTCAATGCACACCCCACCGTGATCATGCTGTGCCTGGGCTTCCTGATGATGATCGGTTTTGCGCTGACCGCCGAAGGCCTGGGCTTCCACATTCCCAAGGGTTATCTGTACGCGGCCATCGGTTTCTCGATCCTGATCGAGGTGTTCAACCAGATCGCCCGGGCACGGCGCAAGCGCTCGATGCAGGGCTTGCGACCGATGCGAGAGCGGACCGCCCATGCGGTGATGCGTTTGCTCGGCGGACGTAAATTAGCGGTGGAAGAGGTCGGTGAGGAGATTGCCGACCTGCTGGATAACGGCGAGGCAGCGGGTGAACAGCTGTTCGATCGCCGCGAGCGAGTGATGATCAGCGGTGTGCTGCAACTGGCGGAGCGACCGATCCGTACGTTGATGAGCGTGCGCGCCGACGTCGACTATATCGACCTGGCTGATGACGCCGAGACGATTCGTACACGGCTGATGCATTCGTCCTACTCGCGGCTGCCGCTGATTCGCGACGGCGCGGTGGATGAGCCGCTGGGCTTCGTGCACAAGAAAGAGTTGCTGAAGGAATACCTGGCCGGCAACCAGCCCGATCTTGCCCACCTTGCCCGCCAGGCCATCAATCTGCTGGACAGCTATTCAATCCTCAATGCCCTGGAACAGATGCGCCAGGCCTCGACCCACATCGCGTTTGTGGTCAACGAATTCGGTGACTTCGTCGGCGTATTGACCATGACCGACATCCTTGAGTCGATTGCCGGTGAGCTGCCCGACGCCAGCGAGATCGAAGGCCCGGACGTGGTCGAGGAGAAGGGCGGCTTCGTGGTCAGCGGCGCATTGAACCTGGCGCGGGTGCATCAGCGGACCGGGTTTGCGGCACAACCGACCGACGACTATCAAACCCTGGCCGGTTTGGTGGTGAGCCTGCTGGATCGGCTGCCGATGATCGGCGACAGCCACGAGTGGGAAGGCTGGCGGTTGACCGTCATGTCGGTTGAAGAGCGGCGGGTGACACGGGTGTTTCTGGATCGCCTCAGCGGGTGATTGTATCCCCCCACCGGCGCTGCACCTGCAGGAACGCGCCTGCTCGGGAAAAACGTCCATACAACGCGGGCATTCAGACAGCCCGCGTTATCGTTGACGTCCATCGCGAGCTGGCGCGCTCCCACAGAAACACCTACGCACCATTTGTGAACCAGATACCCGCCATCCGTAGCCAACGGTAGCGCTACGCCAGCGTCTCTTTTGGTAACGCGTTTTCCTCACATCATTCCATCCATCTGATTCAAAACACTTTTCAATCCCCCCTACATTCCGCCCACGACCTGTGGCACACTTTCTGCTGTCTATTCCGTTGTTACATACCGTATTCCGGTATAGCGGAATAAACATCACCCTGGAGTGCTTGCCATGCATCGCCGACCTTCCTTGTTCAAAGCGTGTGTTTTTGTTTTAGCAGCCTCTGCTGCTGCCGTGGGCGTGGCCCAGGCGGCAGACAGCAAGCTCGACAGCGTACTGGCCCGCGGCAAACTGATCGTGGGCACCGGCAGCACCAATGCGCCTTGGCACTTCCAGGGGGCGGATGGCAAGTTGCAGGGCTTTGATATCGACATTGCGCGCATGGTCGCCAAAGGCTTGTTCAACGACCCGAGCAAGGTCGAGTTTGTGGTGCAGTCGTCCGATGCGCGGATTCCCAACCTGTTGACCGACAAGGTCGACATGAGCTGCCAGTTCATTACCGTCACCGCCAGCCGTGCCCAGCAAGTGGCCTTTACCCTGCCGTACTACCGCGAAGGCGTCGGCCTGCTGTTGCCGGCCAACAGCAAGTACAAGGAAATCGACGACATGAAAGCCGCCGGTGACAGCGTCACCGTGGCGGTGCTGCAAAACGTCTACGCCGAAGAACTGGTGCACCAGGCGTTGCCCAAGGCCAAGGTCGATCAGTACGACAGCGTCGACCTGATGTACCAGGCGGTGAACTCTGGCCGTGCCGACGCGGCGGCCACTGACCAGTCTTCAGTGAAGTACCTGATGGTGCAGAACGCCGGGCGCTATCGCAGCCCGGCCTATGCCTGGAGCCCGCAAACCTATGCCTGTGCGGTTAAGCGCGGCGACCAGGACTGGTTGAACTTCGTCAATACCACCCTGCATGAAGCCATGACCGGCGTTGAGTTCCCGACCTACGCGGCGTCGTTCAAGCAGTGGTTCGGTGTCGACTTGCCGACGCCAGCCATCGGATTCCCCGCCGAATTCAAATGATCCCGTGAGGGCGGGGCGTACGCGCCCCGTTCAAGGTACTGCCGACCATGAACTATCAGTTGAACTTTGCCGCCGTGTGGCGCGATTTCGACACCTTGCTGGCGGGGCTCGGCCTGGGCCTTGAACTGGCGCTGGTGTCGATCGCCATCGGCTGCGTGATCGGCCTGCTGATGGCGTTTGCTTTGTTGTCGAAGCACCGCGCATTGCGGGTACTGGCTTCGGTGTATGTCACGGTGATCCGCAACACGCCAATCCTGGTGTTGATCCTGTTGATCTACTTCGCCTTGCCAAGCCTGGGCATTCGCCTGGACAAGATCCCTTCGTTCATCATCACCCTGTCGCTGTATGCCGGGGCCTATTTGACCGAAGTGTTCCGCGGCGGCCTGCTGAGCATTCCCAAGGGCCAGCGCGAAGCCGGCCTGGCCATCGGCCTGGGCGAGTGGCAGGTCAAGGCCTACGTCACCGTGCCGGTGATGCTGCGCAATGTGTTGCCGGCGCTGTCGAACAACTTCATTTCGCTGTTCAAGGACACCTCGCTGGCGGCCGCGATCGCGGTGCCGGAGCTGACCTATTACGCGCGCAAGATCAATGTCGAGAGCTACCGGGTGATTGAAACCTGGCTGGTGACCACGGCGCTCTATGTGGCGGCCTGTTACCTCATTGCCATGATGCTGCGTTACCTCGAGCAGCGCCTGGCGATCCGCCGATAGGAGGCTCCATGTACGAATCCCCCAGTTGGTTGCATGAGTTGTGGGTGGCGCGCGAACCGCTCTGGCAAGGTTTCCTGACCAGTGTGCAGGTGTCGGCGCTGGCGATTTTGCTTGGCACGATGCTCGGTGTGTTCGCCGGCCTGGTGCTGACCTACGGCAAGTTCTGGATGCGCGCGCCGTTTCGTTTCTACGTCGATGTGATTCGCGGTACCCCGGTGTTCGTGTTGGTGCTGGCCTGCTTCTACATGGCGCCGGCGCTGGGCTGGCAGATCGGCGCGTTCCAGGCCGGGGCGTTGGGGCTGACGCTGTTTTGCGGCTCCCACGTCGCCGAGATCGTGCGCGGCGCATTGCAGGCCTTGCCGCGCGGGCAGATGGAAGCGAGCCAGGCCATCGGCCTGACGTTCTGCCAGGCCCTCGGCTACGTACTGTTGCCCCAGGCGATGCGGCAGATCCTGCCGACCTGGGTCAACTCGTCCACCGAGATCGTCAAGGCATCGACCCTGTTGTCGGTGATCGGCGTGGCCGAGCTGCTGCTCAGTACCCAGCAGATCATTGCCCGCAACTTCATGACCCTGGAGTTCTACCTGTTCGCCGGATTCCTGTTCTTCGTCATCAACTACGGCATCGAGTTACTCGGCCGGCACATTGAAAAGCGGGTGGCCTTGCCATGACTCAGACTCAAACCCCTGCACAAAACGGCCAGCCGCTGCTGGACATTCGCGGCCTGCACAAGCGTTACGACCAGCTCGAAGTGCTCAAGGGCGTCGACCTGAGCATGCAGCGCGGCAACGTGGTGACCCTGATCGGTTCCAGCGGTTCGGGCAAGACCACGTTGTTGCGCTGCGTGAACATGCTCGAAGAATTCCAGGGCGGGCAGATCCTGCTCGATGGCGAATCCATCGGCTATGACGAAGTCAACGGCAAGCGCATCCGCCACCCGGAGAAAGTCATCGCCCGCCATCGGGCCATGACGGGCATGGCGTTCCAGCAATTCAACCTGTTCCCGCACCTGACCGCGCTGCAGAACGTCACCCTGGGTTTGCTCAAGGTCAAGAAGCTGCACAAGGACGAAGCGGTGGCCCTGGCGGAAAAATGGCTGGAGCGGGTGGGCCTGCTGGAGCGCCGCGATCATTTTCCCGGGCAGTTGTCCGGCGGTCAGCAACAGCGCGTGGCGATTGCCCGGGCGATTGCGATGAACCCGAGCCTGATGCTGTTCGATGAAGTGACCTCGGCGCTGGACCCGGAACTGGTGGGCGAGGTGCTCAGCGTGATCAAGGGCCTGGCCGAAGACGGCATGACCATGCTGCTGGTGACCCACGAAATGCGCTTCGCTTTCGAGGTCTCGGACAAGATCGTCTTCATGAACCAGGGGCGTATCGAAGAGCAGGGGCCACCCAAGGATCTGTTCGAGCGCCCGCAATCGCCGCGTCTGGCTGAATTTCTCAAAAGCACGCGGTTTTAAACACTCGATTTTCAATCAGGAGAAACACCCATGAGCATTACTCGTTACGGCACCGGCAGCACCGCCGCCGGCGGTCAGCCTCGCCCTTTCGCACGCGCCGTTGAAGCCGACGGCTGGCTGCACGTTTCCGGGCAGGTGCCGGCGGTGGACGGCGAGATCATCACTGGCGGTATTGTCGAGCAGACTCACCAGACCATGAAGAACCTGGTCGCGATTCTCGATGAGGCAGGTTACGCCCTGGAAGATGTGGTACGTGTTGGCGTGTGGCTGGAGGATCCGCGGGATTTCACCAGTTTCAACAAGGTTTTCGCCGAGTACTTCAAGCCCGAACACGCCCCGGCGCGGGCCTGCGTGCAGGCGAACATGATGGTCGACTGCAAGGTCGAGATCGACTGCATTGCGTACAAGAAAAAGGCTTGAGTCCGCGGTGACTTCTTCGCGAGCAGGCTCGCTCCCACAGGGGATCGCATTCCAAATGTGGGAGCGAGCCTGCTCGCGAAGGCGGCCTGACTGTCGACACCGCATTCCGTTAACATCCCGGCGAATTTGAATGGGAACCACTGACATGAGCGAAGACACCATCAAGCGCCGGGCTCGCGGTCTGGACCGGGCGTTCGATATCCTCGATTTCCTCAAGGAGATCGGCCAGCCCCTGCGCCCGAACGACATCGCCAGCGGCATCGGCAGCCCCAAATCCACGGTCTACGAGCTGGTGGCCTCGTTGCTCGAACGGCGGATCCTGGAGCCGGTGGGCAAGGACGGTCACGTCTACCTCGGCCGCCAGCTGTACTTCCTCGGGCAGGCGCACCTGCGCCACTTCGACCTGAGCCGCGAGGCCGATCACGCCCTGCAGGACATCGTCAGCCAGACCCGTGAAACCGCGCAGATGTGCCTGCTCAACGGGCGTAAATACACCGTCGCACTGATGAAGGAGGGCGAGCGGCATTTCCGCATTTCCTCGGACATCGGCGAGAACGCGCCCATTCCCTGGACCGCGTCCGGGCGCCTGTTGCTGGCGCATTTGAGCGACCAGGAAATCGTCGATTTGATCGACCACGACGACTTCATCCTGCCCACCGGCGAACGCTTGCCCCTGGAGCAGTTTCTCAAGGAAATCCGCCAGGCCGGTATCGATGGATTTTTCTCGTTCGATAGCGTCGCCGACACTTTTACCCATTGTTTCGCCGCCCCGGTCAAAGACCCAAACGGGGTGGCCATCGCGACACTGTGCATCGTCGCCCCCCGGGCCGATGCCAGGAACAATTACGACGACTACCGCCGGGTGCTGATCGACAGCGCGAACAGCCTGGCCCGTCGCATCAACGAATAACAGCGGCTGCCCGCGGCCGCGAATGTGAGGAGTTCGACCATGTCTTCTGCCAAGAATACTGCCGCCGTGGAAAAGGGCTTTGCCCACACTGGCGCCAATCTGGTGCGCGACGTCAGCCTGCCAGCGCTGGTGCTGCATCGCCAGGCGCTGGAACACAACATCCGCTGGATGCAGGACTTTGTCAGCAACAGCGGCGCTGAACTCGCGCCCCACGGCAAAACCAGCATGACCCCGGCGCTGTTTCGCCGGCAACTCGATGCCGGTGCCTGGGGCATTACCCTGGCCAGCGCCACGCAAACCCGTGCCGCCTACGCCCACGGCGTGCATCGGGTGCTGATGGCCAACCAACTGGTCGGCACACCGAACATGGCGTTGATTGCCGATTTGCTGGCTGATCCGACGTTCGACTTCTATTGCATGGTTGATCACCCCGACAACGTCGCCGACCTCGGTGCCTATTTCGCTTCCCGCGGTGTGCGCCTGAACGTGATGATCGAGTACGGCGTGGTCGGTGGTCGTTGCGGTTGCCGCAGCGAGCAAGAGGTGCTGGACCTGGCCAAGGCGATCGCCGCGCAACCGGCATTGGCGCTGACCGGGATCGAGGGTTATGAAGGCGTGATCCACGGTGACCACGCGGTGAGCGGCATTCGCGCGTTCGCCAGCTCCCTGGTGCGCCTGGCGGTGCAATTGCAGGACAGCGGCGCCTTCGCGATTGCCAAGCCGATCATCACTGCTTCAGGTTCGGCCTGGTATGACCTGATTGCCGAAGAGTTCGAGGCGCAGAACGCTGGCGGGCGTTTCCTCAGTGTCTTGCGTCCCGGCAGCTATGTGGCACACGACCATGGCATCTACAAGGAAGCGCAGTGCTGCGTGCTCGACCGACGCAGCGATCTGCAGGAGGGCCTGCGCCCGGCGCTGGAAGTCTGGGCGCACGTGCAGTCGTTGCCCGAGCCCGGCTTTGCGGTGATCGCCCTTGGCAAACGCGACGTAGCCTATGACGCCGGTTTGCCGGTGCCGTTGCTGCGTTACCGGGCCGGTGTGGTGCCGGCCAAGGGCGATGATGTGAGCGCCTGCAAGGTGACTGCCGTAATGGACCAGCATGCCTTCATGACCGTGGCGCCGGGGGTAGATTTGCGGGTGGGCGACATCATTTCGTTCGGCACTTCGCACCCGTGCCTGACGTTCGACAAGTGGCGCACGGGGTGCCTGGTGGATGAGCAGTTGAACGTCATCGAGAACATGGAAACCTGTTTCTAAGACCAGCACCGAGTTGCGGCCTTCGCGAGCAAGCCCGCTCCCACATTGGAATGCGATCAAATGTGGGGGCGGGCTTGCTCGCGAAGGGTCCCGTCAGACACCGCAGCAACACCAGAGACCCCACAATAATGAACACCATCAACACCCCACGCATCGCCCTGATCGGCGAATGCATGATCGAATTGCAGCAGCGCGCCGACGGCAGTCTGCAACAGAGTTTCGGCGGCGACACCCTGAACACCGCGGTCTATCTGTCCCGGGAACTGGGCGCCGCTGGCACGGTGGATTACGTCACCGCCTTGGGCGATGACAGTTTCAGCGATGCCATGTGCCATGGCTGGGCCGCCGAAAACATTGGCCTGGGCCTGGTCCAGCGTTTGCCGGGCCGCTTGCCGGGGCTGTATTGCATCCAGACCGACGCCGCCGGCGAGCGTCGTTTTCTCTATTGGCGCAATGAAGCGGCGGTGCGCGATTGTTTCACCACCCCGGCCGCCGCGCCGATCCTGGCGGCGCTGCCGGATTACGACGTGTTGTATTTCAGCGGCATCACCCTTGCCGTACTGGGGGTACAAGGTCGGCAAAAATTGCTGGAAACCCTGATCGAGGCCCGCCAGCGAGATGCGCGGATCGTTTTCGACAACAACTACCGCCCGCGGTTATGGGCTTCGATTGAGGACGCCCGGGCGGCCTATCGCAAGGTCCTGCCCTATGTCGACCTGGCGCTGCTGACCGTCGATGACGAGCAGGCGCTGTTCCATTTCTCCGATTGTGCGGCGATTTTTGCAGCCTACGAGCAGATCGGCACGCCTGAAGTGGTGCTCAAGCGTGGTGCCGAGGCATGTCTGATCCGTTGTTCCGGCGAGTCGTTCGAAGTGCCGGCGCAGAAGGTTGAACGGGTGGTGGACACCACGGCAGCGGGGGATTCGTTCAGTGCGGCGTACCTGGCTTCGCGGCTCAAGGGTGGGAGCCCGGTCGAGGCGGCCGAGGCGGGGCATCGGTTGGCGAGTCGGGTGATTCAGGTGCCGGGGGCGTTGATTCCCAGGTAAGTGGAGGATGGCCGCTGGCTCGCTCCCACAGGGGACACTGAGGATCCCCTGTGGGAGCGGGCTTGCTCGCGAAGAGGCCCTGAACCTGACGAGTCAATCCCGGTAAAACACCTGCACCAGGTGATACCCGAACTTGCTCTTGATCGGCCCATGCACCACCCGCAACGGTTTCTTGAAGATCACTGCATCGATCGCACCGACCATCTGCCCCGGCCGCACTTCGCCCAGGTCGCCACCGCGCTTGCCGGACGGGCAGGTGGAGTACTTCTTGGCCAACACATCGAAGGCTTCGCCTTTGGCGATGCGTTGCTTGAGTTGCTCGGCTTCTTCCGAGGTTTTCACCAGGATATGGCGGGCTTGAGCTTTCATGGGGTAGATACCTTGCAACGGTCTTGACAGCGTGGCGCGCGATTATGCCCTAACTCACTGCGGTTGGCCGATCATCGTGCGAATCTTGTTGGCCAACAGGTCAATGGAAAACGGCTTGGCCACCATGTCCATGCCATCTTCGAGAAAGCCCTGGCGTTCGGCGGCCATTTGCGCGTATCCGGTCATGAACAGCACTTTCAGCTCGGGCCGATGCTGACGGGCAATCTCGGCCAGTTGCCGGCCGTTCATCCCGGGTAGCCCGACATCGGTGACCAACAGATCGACCCGCAGGTCGGACTCGAGCAAGGGCAGGGCGGTCTTCGCGTCTTCGGCTTCATAGGCGTGATAACCCAACTCCTTGAGCAGATCGAAGACCAGCATGCGCACCGCCGGGTCGTCTTCCACCAGCACGACCGTTTCGCCGGCAATCGCCGACGGTGTTTCGCCGATCACCGGCGATAGGACATCCTGCGGCTCCTGGCCCAATAGCCGCGGCAAATACAGGCGCACACTGGTGCCCTGGCCGGGCATGCTGAACAGGGTCACGTGGCCACCGGACTGCTGGGCGAACCCGTAGATCATCGACAAGCCCAATCCGGTGCCCTGGCCGATGGGTTTGGTGGTGAAGAACGGGTCGAACGCCTTGGCCAAAACCTTTGGGGTCATGCCGGTGCCATTGTCACTGACCGCGATCATCAGGTAATCCCCGGCCTTGACTGGCTCCAGGGTGGTGATGTCACTGCCGTCCAGATAGACATTGGCGGTCTCGATGCACAGCTGGCCACCATCGGGCATGGCGTCCCGGGCATTGATCACCAGGTTGAGCAGGGCATTTTCCAGCTGGCTGACATCAGTGCTGACCGGCCAGACGTCCTTGGCCAGTTGCAGCTTGAGTTCGATATGGTCGCCCTTGGTCCGGCTTAGCAGGTCCTCCAGGGAGTGGATCAGGTCATTGGCGTTCAGTGTCTTGCGATCCAGCGACTGCCGCCTGGAGAACGCCAGCAGGCGATGGGTAAGGGCGGCGGCGCGGTTGGCCGAGGAAACCGCGGCCTCGGTGAAGCGAGTGATTTCGGCGGCGCGGCCTTCGGCAATGTAGCGTTGCATCAGGTCGAGGCTGCCGATGATGCCGGTGAGCATGTTGTTGAAGTCATGGGCGATGCCGCCGGTAAGCTGGCCGACCGCTTCCATCTTCTGCGCATGGCGCAGGGCTTCTTCGGCGCGCTCGCGTTCGAACATTTCGCTGAGCAGTTTTTCATTGGCCTCGGCCAGCTGTCGGGTACGGGCGCTCACCCGTTCCTCGAGGGTTTCGTTGAGGTTGCGCAGGGCTTCTTCGGTCTGTTTACGCTCGGTTTCGTCGATGACGAAGATATAGAAACCATTCACCGCGCCATCTGCACCGTGACGCGGCAGGTAATTCATCAGCGCCTGGCGGATGCTGCCATCGCGGTGCGGGGTGCTGATGCTGAAGCAGCAGGCCTTGCCGGCCAGGGCCTGGGCGATGTACTCGGCGCGTAGGGCATAGGCCTCCTCGCCCAGGACTTCAAGGATGGTGCGGCCATAGAGTTCCTGGGGCGTCAGGCCATACCAGTCGAGGTAGGCGGCGTTATTCAGGCGAAAGCGCTCCTGGCGGTCGACGTAGCTGATCAGGATCGGCATGGCATTGATGATCAACTGCAGCTCGGTCTGGCTCTGGCGCAAGGCCTGCTCGGTGTTTTTGCGATCGGTCAGGTCCAGGGCGGCACCGAGGAAACGGATCGGCCGGCCGTGGTGATCCTTGTAGCAACGTCCGCGGGCGAATACCCAGCGCAACTGGCCATCGGCTTGCAACAGGCGGTATTCCTCGGCGTATTCAGTGCCGTGAGTGATGCAATGCTTGATGCTGCGGGCGATCAGGGTGCGGTCTTCGGGGTGGACGCCGTGCAGGTATTCGCTGATCGGTAGCTGGCTGGACAGGGAGGGTTCAATGCCGTGCAATTGGGCGAAATGGGCGTCGGCGATGAAGCGGTCCTCACTGATGTCCCAATCCCAGGTGCCGACCGCGTCGGTGGCGGCGAGGGCCAATTGCAGGCGCTCCTCGGTGTCTTGCTGGGCCTTGAGGCTCGCGGCGGAGCGCTGTTCCAGTTCAAGGGCGATGCGCCGGCGCTCGTTGGTTTCGATGGCGGTGACCAGGATCCCGGCGACCTGGGCGTTTTCGTCACGGATGGGGCTGTAGGTCAGGTCCAGCCAGAAGTCGGAATCGATACCGTCGCGCTGTAGGGTGAAGCGCTGTTCACTGTAGGTTCGCACCTGGCCTTGTAGGACCGCGTTGTAAATCGGGTCGGTAAAGTCCTTTAATTCGGGCCAGATCTGGTGGGTTGGCTGTCCGAAAGCGTGCGGATGCTTGCTGCCGGCAAGTAGCGCGAAGCCGTCGTTATAGATCTGCGTCAGTTGCGGCCCCCAGAGCAGCAGCATCGGCATCGGCGAATGAATCACGATGTCCACGGCGGTACGCAGGCTCTGCGGCCAGGTACCGGCAGCGCCTAGCGGACTGTTCGCCCAGTCGAGTCTGGCAATCAGGGCCTGGGCATCGCTGCCGGTTGATGATGCGTTCATCAAGTTGTCCTGCACATAAGTCGGTGTGGCGGCGTCTACTGTCCTTGCAGGGCAGTAGACGCTGGATGACCTGCTTCAGGTCATTTTTATCATTGAATGCTTCGCGGGTGCTTTTTGCCATGGAAATCGACGTATTGCACGTCGAGGGGGGGGTATTTCAGTCCTGGAGTTCGGGACGGTTGCGGAATTGCTCGAGCGCTTGAGGGTTGGCCAGGGCATCGGTGTTTTTCACTTTTTGCCCGTGCACTACATTGCGCACTGCCAGTTCTACGACTTTACCGCTGATGGTTCGCGGAATGTCGGTCACCGCGACAATCTTCGCCGGTACATGCCGCGGCGTGGTGTTGGCGCGAATGACCTGGCGGATCTGCTGCTGCAGCGCATCGTCGAGTGCCACCCCATCGCGTAAGCGCACGAACAGTACGATCCGCACATCATCGTGCCATTGCTGCCCAATGGCCACGCTGTCGAGCACTTGCGGGACTTTTTCCACCTGGCGATAGATTTCCGCGGTGCCGATGCGTACGCCACCAGGATTGAGTACAGCGTCTGAGCGGCCGTGGATCATCATTGCGCCATGGGGCCGTTGTTCGGCGTAGTCGCCCTGCGCCCAGACTCCGGGAAACTGGCTGAAATACGAGGCGCGGAGTTTTTCGCCGTCCGGGTCGTGCCACAGGCCGATGGGCATCGCGGGGAAGTGCCGGGTACACACCAGCTCGCCTTTTTCGCCGATCACCGGATGGCCCTGGTCGTTCCACACCTCCACGGCCATGCCCAGGCTCTTGCCCTGGATTTCGCCCCGGCGCACCGGCTGCCAGGGGTTGCCGTTGACAAAGCACGAGACGATGTCGGTACCGCCCGACATCGACGCCAGGCACAGGTCGGCCTTGAAATCCCGATAGACGTAGTCGTAGCTTTGCGGCGACAGCGCCGAACCGGTACAGAGCAAGGTCTTGAGGCTGCTCAAGTCATGGCTTTGCCCAGGCTTCATGCCGCTGCTTTCCAGGGTGGCCAGGTACTTGGGGCTGGTGCCGAATACCGTGATGCCCTCGTCGTCGATCAGGTCGATCAAGCGTTCGGCGTCGGGCTGGAACGGTGAGCCGTCGTACAGCACAACGGCGCTGCCCACAGCCAGGGCCGATACCAGCCAGTTCCACATCATCCAGCCGCAAGTGGTGTAGTAGAACAAGCGGTCACCGGGGCCGAGATCGCAATGCAGCCCGTGTTCCTTGACGTGTTGCAGCAGCACGCCGCCGGTGCTGTGGATGATGCATTTGGGCACGCCGGTGGTGCCGCTGGAGTAGAGGATGTACAGCGGATGGGCGAAGGGCACCGGGACGAAATCCGGTTCGCCGCCGGGTTCATGGAAGTCATCCCAGAGCGTGACGTTGGCTCGGGTATGGAAGTCTTCGATGCGGGCTTTGGGCCGGGCGTAAGGCACGATGACCAGTTGTTGCAAGGTCGGCAGGCGCTCAAGGATTTCGTTGAGCTTGGCGGTCTGGTCGATATCCTTGCCGGCGTAACGATAGCCGGCGCAGGTGACCAACACTTTCGGTTCGATCTGGCCGAAGCGGTCGATCACCCCTTGTGTGCCGAAGTCTGGCGAAGAGCAAGACCAGATGGCCCCGAGGCTGGTGGTGGCGAGCATGGCCACCAGGGTTTGCCAGGTATTGGGCATGCACGCCGCCACCCGGTCGCCGAGGCCGACACCGGCCGCGATCAACCCCTTCTGAAAGCCGGCGACGTGCTCCGCCAGTTCGGCCCAGGTCAAGTGCTCACGCTGACCGTTTTCAGCCACGGCCACCACTGCCACGGCGTCGTCACGACGGCTCAGCAGGTGTTCGGCAAAGTTCAGGGTCGCGCCGGGGAACCACTGGGCGCTGGGCATTTGCGGCCCTTCCAGGAGGACTGCATCGGGTTGCTCATGGAAGCGGATGTCGAAGAAGTCGACGATGTCTTGCCAGAAGTCTGGGCGCTGATCGATTGACCACTGGTGCAGGGCGGGATAGTCGTCGATGTGCAGGTGGTGGCGCTGATTGATGAAGCGCCGAAGGGCCTCCATGCGAGTCTTGCCAATGCGTTCGGCGGTGGGTTGCCAGAGGATGTCGGACATGTGTGCCTCTTCTTCCAGTCGGGTGCCAGATCGTTCCCATGCAGAGCGTGGGAACGATCATCTGTGGGTTACTGCGCCAACCACCCACCATCGATATTCCATGCCGCACCACGCACCTGGGTACCCGCTTCGCTGCACAGGAACAGCACCAGTTCACCCAGGTGCGAAGGCGTCACGAATTCCAGCGACGGTTGCTTCTCGTTCAGCAGGTCATGCTGAGCCTGCTGCGGTTCGATACCGGTGGCGGCGCGATCGTCGATCTGCTTCTGCACCAGGGGCGTCAGTACCCAGCCCGGGCAAATCGCGTTGCAGGTGATGTGGCTGGTGGCCGTTTCCAGGGCAACCACTTTGGTCAGCCCGATCACCCCGTGCTTGGCGGCGACATAGGCGGCTTTGCCGGTCGAACCCACCAGGCCATGCACCGAAGCGATGTTGATCACCCGGCCCCAGCCCTTGGCACGCATGCCCGGCAAGGCAAGGCGGGTGCTGTGGAAGACCGACGACAGGTTGATGGCAATGATTGAATCCCAGCGCTCCACCGGGAACTCGTCCACCGGCGCCACATGCTGGATACCGGCGTTGTTGACCAGAATATCGACGCCGCCGAATTCACGCTCGGCGTAGGCGATCATGTCGGCGATCTGCGCCGGGTCGCTGACATCGGCCGGGTGATGGCCGACCTTGCTGCCGAACTGGCCGACCTCGGCAATCACCTTGGATGCATCGCCGAATCCGTTGAGAATCAGGTTGGCGCCGGCCTTGGCCAGGCTCAGGGCTATCCCCAAGCCAATGCCGCTGGTGGAACCGGTAACCAATGCGGTCTTGCCCGAAAGAGTCGTCATCAATACCTCACACAATGCCAGTGGCGTAGAAAGTGCCGATCACTACGAAAACCGCCAGGGTCTTGATCAGCGTAATACAGAAAATGTCTTTGTAGGCCTCGCGGTGGGTCAAGCCGGTTACCGCCAGCAGGGTAATCACCGCGCCGTTGTGCGGCAGGGTGTCCATGCCGCCACTGGCCATGGCGGCAACCCGGTGCAGGACTTCCAGCGGGATGTTGGCGGCGTGGGCGGCGCTGATGAACTGTTCGGACATCGCCGCCAGGGCGATGCTCATGCCGCCCGAAGCGGAGCCGGTGATGCCGGCCAGCAGGGTCACGGTGATCGCTTCATTGACCAGCGGATTGGGGATGCTCTTGAGCCAGTCGGCCAATACCAGGAACCCCGGCAAGGAGGCGATCACTGCGCCAAATCCATACTCCGACGCGGTGTTCATCGCCGCCAGCAACGAACCGCCGACCGCACTTCTACTGCCCTCGGCGAGTTTGCCGCGAATCGCCTGGAAGCCAAACACCAACACCATGAGGATGCCGACGAGCAGCGCGGCTTGAACGGCCCATATCGCCGTCAGCTTGGCGATTTCAGTGGTCACCGGTGCGGCCATGCCCGGCAGTGCGAGGCTGTGGGTCTTGCCGTACCACTGCGGAATCCACTGGGTGAACAGCAGGTTCATGATGCCCACGGCCAACAAAGGCGACAGGGCAATCCAGGGGTTGGGCAGCTTGATGTCGGCGGCGGTTTCCGGCTCGTTGCGCAGTTCCGTGCCATAACCTTCACCGGCGCGTTGGGCCTTGTTGCGTTGGCGCTGCAGAAACAGCATGCCGGCGCAGACCACGAAGATCGCGCCAATCAAGCCCAGCCACGGCGCGGCCCAGGCGGTGGTGTTGAAAAAGGTGCTGGGGATGATGTTCTGGATCTGCGGGGTGCCGGGCAGGGCATCCATGGTGAACGAAAAAGCGCCGAGGGCGATGGTCGCCGGGATCAAGCGCTTGGGGATGTTGCTCTGGCGGAACATTTCCGCGGCAAACGGATAGACCGCGAACACCACCACGAACAGCGAGACGCCGCCGTAGGTCAGCAAGGCGCAAACCAGCACGATCACCAGCATCGCCTGGCGGGTGCCGAGCAGGCGAATGGCGGCCGCGACGATTGAGCGTGAGAAGCCAGACAACTCGATGAGTTTGCCGAACACCGCGCCCAGCAGGAATACCGGGAAATACAGTTTGATGAATCCGACCATTTTTTCCATGAACACCCCGGTGAAGGCAGGGGCGACGGCGGAAGGATCGGTGAGCAGGACGGCGCCGAGGGCGGCAATCGGGGCAAAAAGGATAACGCTGTAGCCACGGTAAGCGGCCAGCATCAGCAGCGTGAGGGCTGCCAAGGCAATGATCACACTCATGGAGTGTCTCCTGGATTGTTATTTTTGTAAGGTAGTACGTTGTGGGGAGGGGCTATAGCGAGTTTCGTGCCATAAGTCTAAGTCGTTGAAATATAACGAAATATCTAATCAGGCAAACCAGAGATGGATAGTCTTGTCTCTTTTTTGAGATTTTCGGCGAATGTTCCGGCCCCCCATCGCGGGCAAGTCCGCGCCTACAGGTGACGCATTATTCAAGCCATACGGTATCCCTGTGGGAGCGGGTTTGCTCGCGAAGAGGCTATATCTACTAATGGAGATATATGTCTCGTTATTGAGACTCTACAATCCCCAGTGCCACCATTTTCTTGTACAGCGTCGACCGCCCCAGCCCCAATCGGGCCGCCGCTTCAATCACCTTACCCCCGCATTGCGCCAAGGCGTTTTCGATCACTTGCCGGTCAAAACGCTCCCGGGCTGCACTGAACGTCTCATGGTGCACCGGCTCGACAGACAACGGCGCCACGCGCGCAACCGGCATAAAAGTCCCGATCGAAGCGCGGATATCCACCACCGTCAGCCGCAGGTCATCACTGAGCAACGCCGCCCGCTCGAGTACGTTACGCAGTTCGCGAATGTTCCCCGGCCAGGCATGCTGGCCTAAAAGCGCCAGCGCTTCGCTGTTCAATTCGTGCTGGCTGCGCAGCTCTTCAAGGATCGCCTCGCTAAGGGCGGGCAGGTCGTCGAGGCGCTCGCGCAGCGGTGGAACCTGGATAGGCAGGACATTGAGGCGGTAGTACAGATCGGCGCGAAATTCGCCACGCTTGATCGCCGCTTCCAGGTCGGTCGAGGTCGCGGCGATGATTCGCACATCGCTCTGGATCACCTCGTTGGAGCCGACCGGCTCGAACTCCTTTTCTTGCAGCACCCGCAGCAATTTACTTTGCAGCGGCAATGGCATGTCGCCGATTTCATCGAGGAACAACGTTCCACCCTGGGCGATCTGCAACTTGCCGGCGCGGCCTTTGCGGTCGGCGCCGGTAAAGGCGCCAGGGGCGGTGCCGAAGAACTCCGCTTCCAGCAGGGATTCCGGGATCGCCGCACTGTTGATGCTGACAAACGCCTTGTGTGCTCGCGGCGATGCATTATGGATCGCCTGTGCCAGCAATTCCTTGCCGGTGCCGGTCTCACCGAGCAGCAAAACCGGCGAGTCGGTACTTGCGCTGCGCCGGGCGCGGCGCTTGACTTCCAGGCTGGCGGCGCTGGTGCCGATAAAGTGGGCGAAGTTGTATTTGGTCTGGCGTGCCCGCAGCAGCGATCGTGTGCAGGCAAGCTCCTGCTGCATGCTCATGTAGCGCTTGAGCATCGGCGACAGACTGTGCAACTCATCGAACAAGGCGAAGCCGATGGCACCGATCACCTCGCCGGCATCGTCGTGGATCGGCAGGCGCATGACCACCAGCGGCTCCTTGGGAGTGTCCTGCATGTCGAGCAGAATTGGTCGGCCGGTGCGTACTACTTCGCGCAACAGGCTGCCGGGGATCACACTTTCGCAGGCCTTGCCGATGGCGCCTTCGGCCGATTGCAGGCCGAATCGCTTGGCATAGCGTTCGTTCATCCAGACGATGTTGGCGTCACGGTCGACGATCACCGTGCCTTCACTGGACTGCTCGATGATCTCGAACAGCGAGCGGATCGCCAGCAGGCGAACGCGCTGGTAGTCCTTGAGGCTTTCGGTGGTGTTCATGCGCAAGGTCCTGGATGTGTATTGCCGATAAGGCCGTCTTCGCGAGCAAGCCCGCTCCCACAGGTGATCTGTGTCGGTCACAAATCCAATGTGGGAGCGGGCTTGCTCGCGATGGCCGCGACGCGGTCTGGCTGGATTATGCCTGCCCCACATGTGCCGCCGCCAACAGCTCCTTGGTGTACGGATGCTGCGGCGAATCGAACACATCGTGGCTGGCGCCGCTTTCGACCACCTTGCCGTCCTTGATCACGATCATGTCGTGGGCCAGGGCGCGCACCACCGCCAGGTCATGGCTGATGAACAGGTACGTCAACCCGTGCTTTTCCTGAAGTTGACGCAGCAGGGCGACCACCTGCTTTTGCACGGTACGGTCCAGCGCCGAGGTCGGTTCGTCCAGGAGTATCAGCGCCGGTTTCAACACCAGCGCCCGGGCGATGGCGATGCGCTGGCGCTGGCCACCGGAGAACTCATGGGGGTAGCGATGTCGGCTTTGCGGGTCGATCCCGACTTCCTGCAGCGCCCGGATCACTTCGGCGTTGCATTGCTCTGTGCTCAACTGGCTATGCACTTCCAGGCCTTCGCTGATGATCTGCGCCACGGACATGCGCGGGCTGAGGCTGCCGAACGGGTCCTGGAACACCACCTGCATTTTCTTGCGCCACGGCCGCAGTTGCTTTTGCGTCAGGCCATCGAGCGCCTGGCCCTGGAAGCGGATACCCCCTTCGGAGTCCAGCAGGCGCAGGATCGCCTGGCCGAGCGTGGACTTGCCGGAACCCGATTCGCCAACGATGCCCAGGGTCTTGCCGCGTTGAATATTCAGGCTGATGCCATCCACGGCCTTGAGATAGGTCTTGCGCTGGAACAGTCCGCCACCGATGGCAAACTGCACCCGCAGATTGTCCACCTCGAGCACGTTTTCGCGTTCGTCCCGGGACAGGGCTTCACCTTCCGGCTCGGCGTTCAGCAGCACACAGCTGTAGGGGTGCCTGGGGGCGGTGAAGATGATTTCGCAGCTAGCCTGCTCGACTATTTCCCCGGCTTTCATCACGCAGACGCGCTGGGCAATGCTGCGCACCAGATTGAGGTCATGGCTGATCAGCAGCAGGGACATGCCCAGTCGCTGTTGCAGCGACTTGAGCAGCAGCAGGATCTTGCGTTGCACCGTCACGTCCAGCGCGGTGGTCGGTTCGTCGGCGATCAACAAATCCGGCTCGCAGGCCAGGGCCATGGCGATCATTACCCGCTGGCGCTGGCCACCGGATAACTGGTGGGGATAGGCCTTGAGCCGCTCCTTGGGTTTCTGGATGCCCACCAGATGCAGCAACTCGAGAATTCGCGCCTGCGCCGCTTTGCCGGCCATGCCCTTGTGCACCAGCAAGGTTTCGCCAATCTGCTTCTCGATACTGTGCAACGGGTTCAGGGAGGTCATCGGCTCCTGGAAGATCATCGCGATGCGATTGCCCCGCAGTTCACGTAATTTGCGCGCATCGGCGCCCACCAGTTCCTGGCCGCGATAACGGATGCTGCCGGTCGTTTCGGTGCCGCATTCGGGCAGCAGTTGCAGGATCGAGTGGGCGGTCACCGACTTGCCCGACCCCGACTCGCCGACCAGCGCCAGGCATTCGCCCGGGCGGATGTCCAGGCTCAGATTGCGTACCACGGTCTGGCCACTGAAGGCCACGCTGAGGTCACGGATTTCGATCAGATTGCTCATATCAACAGTCCGCTTCACGAACGAGGGTCAAAGGCGTCGCGCAAGGCTTCGCCGATGAACACCAACAGGGAAAGAATCAGCGCCAGGGTGAAAAACGCCGTGAGGCCCAACCATGGCGCCTGCAGGTTCTGTTTACCCTGGCCGATCAGTTCGCCCAGGGACGCACTGCCCGCCGGCATGCCAAAGCCGAGGAAATCCAGCGCGGTGAGGGTCGAGATGGCCCCGGTCAGAATGAACGGCAGGTAGCTCAAGGTCGCGTTCATGGCGTTGGGCAGGATGTGTCGTACGATCACTTTGCGATCGCTCAGGCCCAGCGCACGGGCCGCCTTGACGTATTCCAGATTGCGCCCGCGCAGGAATTCGGCACGCACCACGTCCACCAGCGCCAGCCAGGAGAACAGCGCCATGATCCCCAGCAACCACCAGAAATTCGGCTCGACGAACCCCGAGAGGATGATCAGCAGGTACAGCACCGGCAACCCGGACCAGACCTCCAGCAGCCGCTGGCCGAGCAAGTCGACCCAGCCCCCGTAATAGCCCTGCAGGGCGCCTGCGGCGATGCCGATCAACGCGCTGACGAAGGTCAGCATCAAGGCAAACAGGATCGACACCCGGGAACCGAAAATCACCCGCGCCAACACATCGCGCGCCTGGTCGTCGGTGCCCAGCCAGTTGACGTTCGAAGGCGGGCTGGGGGCTGGCTTGTTCAGGTCATAGTTCGGCGTGTCGTCGCTGAAGGGGATCGGCGGGAACAGCAGCCAGCCCCCGTCCTTCTTGATCAGGTTCTGCACATAATCGCTGCGGTAATCGGCCTGGAAGGGCAGTTGTCCGCCAAATTCCTGCTCGGTGTAACGCTTGAGCGCCGGGAAGTACAACGAACCCTGATAGCTGACGACCAGCGGTTTGTCATTGGCGATCAGTTCGCCGCCCAGGGTCAGCAGGAATAACCCGACAAACAACCACAACGACCACCAGCCGCGGCGGTTTTTCTTGAATCGCTCGAAGCGGCGTCGGCCCAACGGCGAAAGCTTCAACATCAGGCGTTCCTCGCGGCGAAGTCGATCCGCGGATCGACCAGGGTGTAGCACAGGTCACCGACGAGTTTGATCAGCAGGCCGAACAGCGTGAAGATGAACAGCGAACCGAACACCACCGGGTAGTCCCGTGACACGGCCGCTTCGTAGCTCATGCGACCTAGGCCATCAAGGGAGAAGATCACCTCGATCAACAGGGAACCTGCAAAAAACACGCTAATGAAAGCCTGGGGAATTCCCGACACCACCAGTAACATCGCGTTGCGGAAAACATGGCCGTACAGCACCCGGCGTTCGCTCAAGCCCTTGGCGCGGGCGGTGACTACGTATTGACGGGTGATTTCATTGAGGAACGAGTTCTTGGTCAGGATGGTCAGGGTCGCGAAACCACCAATCACCAGCGCAGTCACCGGCAGTACCAGGTGCCAGAAATAATCCGCGACCTTGCCCAGGGTCGACAACGATTCGAAATTGTCCGAGACCAGCCCGCGTACCGGGAACCAGTTCAGCGAGGTGCCGCCGGCGAACACCACGATCAGGAACATGGCGAACAGGAAGGCCGGCATGGCGTAGCCGATGATGATCGCGGTGCTGCTCCAGACATCGAAGTGGCTACCGTGGTGTACGGCCTTGCGGATCCCCAGGGGAATCGACACCAGGTAGGTGATCAGCGTCGCCCAGAGCCCGAGGGAAATGGTGACCGGCATTTTTTCCAGGATCAGGTCGGTGACGGTGGCGCCGCGAAAGAAGCTTTTGCCGAAGTCCAGGCGTGCATAACTGGTGAGCATCAGCCACAGGCGTTCTGGTGCGGGCTTGTCGAAGCCGTATTGCTTTTCGATGTCCTTGATCAACTGCGGATCGAGGCCGCGACTGGCCCGGGAGTGGCCCATGATCTCGCTCGTGCCACCTGCGACGCTGCTCGCGCCGATGCCCTGCAGGTGCGCGATGGCCTGTTCCACCGGACCGCCCGGTGCGGCCTGGACGATGACGAAGTTGACCAAGAGAATGATCACCAGGGTCGGGATGATCAGCAGCAGGCGCCGCACGATATAAGCCCACATCAATGGGGTCCTCCGGGGCTGCCGCGACGGATCCGCTCGGCGGTCATTTGCTGGTTGGTCAACGGCGTGGTGCTCATTTCCCACCAGCTCTCGATGGCTTCGTCATTGCTCGCCTGCACGTTCGGTATGCCGAAGCGATTCCACCACACGGTGGAGCTGCCTGGCGGGTAATAGTTGGGAATCCAGTAATAGTTCCATTGCAACACCCGGTCGAGCGCATGGGCATAGTGCAACATGTCGGCCTGGGTGTTGGCGCGGATCAGGCCGTTGATCAGGGTGTCCACCGCCGGGTTCTTCAAGACCATGTAGTTGTTCGCCCCGGGATCGGTGGCCGAGACCGAACCGAAGTAGTTGATCAATTCGCCGCCGGGAGAGGTGGTGACCGGATAGCCGGTGACAATCATGTCGTAGTCGCGGCTCATCAGGCGATTGACGTATTGGGACGAGTCGATCCGTCGGATGTTCAGGTCGATGCCGATCTGTTTCAGGGTGCGCTTGTAAGGCAGGAGCAGGCGGTCCATACCGTTCTGGCTGACCAGGAAGGTGAAGCTCAGTGGCTCGCCGTCAGCGTTGACCAGTTGATCGCCCCGGGGTTTCCAGCCGGCCTGTTCCAGCAGGTCCAGGGCTTGCAGCTGCTTGTCACGGATCAGTCCGCTGCCATCGGTTTTCGGCGCTTCGAACACTTTACTGAAGACTTCCTCGGGAACCTGTCCACGCAAGGGTTCGAGGATCGCCAGTTCACCGGCGTCAGGCAGTTGCCGGGCGGCCAGGTCGGTATTGGAAAAGAAGCTCTGCTGGCGGATGTACAGGTTGCGCATCATCTGCCGGTTACTCCATTCGAAGTCCCACAGCATCGCCAGCGCCTGCCGCACCCGGCGGTCCTGGAACATCGGCTTTTGCAGGTTGAACACGAAGCCCTGGGCCGACTGTGGCGCTTCGGTAGCCAGGTGGGCCTTTTGCAGGCGGCCGTCGCTCAGGGCCGGGCTGTCGTAGCCGATGGAGTAGCCGGTGGCCGAGAACTCGCGGTTGTAGTCATAGGCGCCGCCGCGCAATACCTGGCGCGCGACATCGGTATCGCCGAAGTACTCGATGCTGAAATGGTCGAAGTTGTACAGGCCGCGGCTGACCGGCAGGTCCTTGCCCCACCAGTCGGGGTTGCGCTCGAAGGTGATGCTGCGCCCCGAATCGACCTTGCCGACCTTGTACGGTCCGCTGCCCAGGGGCGGCTCGTAGCCGCCGCCATCGGCAAAGTCACGGGTCTTCCACCAGTGTTCGGGAAGCACCGGCAAGGTAGCGATGTCCAGCGGCAGGGTGCGATTTTCGTTGTTCTTGAAGTCGAAGCGCACGGTCAACGGCGATTCGATTTCCACCCCCTTGACGTCGGCGAACTGCGTGCGATAACGCAGGCTGCCCTGGGTCATCAACAGATCGAAGGTGTAGCGCACGTCCCCGGCGGTGATCGGCTTGCCATCGGCAAAATGCGCCTTGGGGTTGAGGTAGAAGCGCAGGGACAGGCCATCGTCGGAGCGCTCCATTTTCTGCGCCACCAGGCCGTAGACGGTGTAGGGTTCGTCCAGCGAGCGCTGCGCCAGCGGGGAGTAGAGCAAGCCATCGATCTGCGTCACGCCGATGCCCTTGTCTATATAGGGCAGGATGTGATCGAAATGCCCGATCTCGATCGCCGAGCGCCGCATCGTCCCGCCCTTGGGGGCCTGCGGGTTGGTGTAGGCAAAATGACTGAAGCCGGCGGGGTACCTGGCGGGCTCGCCGTACACGGTCAATGCATGTTGCGGGGCGGCATTCACACCGGCGGCGCCCAGGAGCAGGGCCACGGCAGTGAACAATAAGGTCGGGAAAGCCAGTCGCATTGTCAGCCTTAGAGCCGGGTGGTCGTTAAGCACAATTTGTACGCTAGCGGCGCGTCCCTCGCCAGCCGTAATACGTATCTGAAACGCGACGGCCCACCAGGAGGCGGGCCGTTGCACAGTCAAACCAGGGGTTATCAGTCCTGGCGGCTGGTCACTTCCAGCAGGTGGTAGCCGAACTGGGTCTTGACCGGACCTTGCACCACGTTGATCGGTGCGCTGAAGACCACGGTATCGAATTCCTTGACCATCTGGCCCGGGCCGAACGAGCCCAGGTCACCGCCCTGGCGGCTGGAAGGGCAGGTGGAGTTGGCTTTGGCGATTTCGGCGAAGTCTGCACCCGCTTCGATTTGGGCCTTCAGTTCGTTGCATTTGTCTTCGCTGGAAACAAGGATGTGACGGGCAGTGGCTTTGGCCATGGGGAAACTCTCCATTCAATGTTCGGTAAAGTGCTGAGCCTACCGGATTCAGTGGGCTATTTCTCCTCAAAGTTCCGTTGCCAGCGCTCTGGACGGCGGGCCTGGATCAAAGCCCGGCTTTTTTCAGGCGCGCGGCGTGTTGCACATAAAGATCGACCGGGTCGAGTCGCCTTGCATTTTGACCGCTTGCGGGGCCAAGCGTGCCCAGATGGTCCAGCGGATAATCCGAGCGGATGACAGTGCCCAGGTGGGAGCTGTAGCGGCCGACCACGCCGTCGTTCTGCAAGGGCTCGGTGGTGAAATAACGCGAAAGCGCCCGCAGCAGGCCTTGGGACGGATCAACGGCGTCCAGTTCGTCATTCTGTCGCTTTCCCTGCAGGATGCCACTCCAGGAATAGTAGCGGATACCGTTGACCTGTTCGCGGCCCTTGCCACCCCAGATCTGCGGTAACCCCTGGGGGTACTTCTGGTTGAACGCGCCCACGCCTTGCGTGGTCAGGGCGTTCAGTGCAGCGATGGCATTGTGCGGTATCCGGCGCTTGCCACTGAACACCGACAGCAGGTCGGCAAACAGGGTGGCAACCGTTTCGGCCACCCTTTCCGGCAGGTCGCCGGGAGTCAACGCCTTGCGCAGCAAGTCAGCCAGTTCCGAGCCGTGGTTCGGACCGCTGACGGACGTCACCGAGGCCACCTTGCCTGGCGCAGTCGCGGCGGCATAACGTGCGGCCAGCGCGCCTTGGCTGTGACCGATCAGATTGACCTTGTTGGCGCCGGTCCCCTCGAGCACTCGCTGGATCTGCGCCAGTAGCTGATCGCCGCGTTCTTCGTTGCTATGGGTGACAGACAGATGCGGGATGAACACGCTCGCGCCAGCACATCGCAGGGCCTGCTTGACCTCGTGGAAGAGGTGTACGCTGCCGATTCGCTCGAAGCCGAAAAGCCCGTGCACCAGCAGGATCGGATAATGAGTCTGTGCATTCCGTTGCATGTTCAATCCTTTTTCCAGGGTTCAAGAAAGTGACTTCGACTTCACTCTAATGACTCCGGCGCCAGAACGATGCATGAAATGGCCGCTGTGGCCCGGGGAAAACGGCATAGGCAGAGTACGAATGATCGGAAGTGGCTGCGGCCTTGGTCGTATGCTTCGTAGATCTTGTGCGCGGGGCTTGCGGGTGCGTGGGCAAAGGCCTGCTTCCGTCAGGTCATTTTCTCCCGCTGGTCGCCAACCCGCCTGTGGACCAGGACGGGTTGGCTCAGGCCTTGTCAGGCGCTTGCCTGTGCCCGCAGCCGATCCGCCGCCTGGCGCAACAGCTGTTCGGTCGCGCTCCAGCCCAGGCAGCCGTCGGTGACCGATACCCCGTACTGCAGCGACGGGCCCAGGGCCTGGCAGCCCTCGAACAAATGACTTTCGATCATCATGCCGATCAGCGAGCGATCGCCCTGCAGGCGTTGTTCCAGCACGTCGTTGAACACCGCGGGCTGGCGCAGTGGATCTTTGCTGCTGTTGGCGTGGCTGCAGTCGACCATGATCCGGGCCGGGATCTTCAGTCGGGTCAAGTCACCGTGCACGCGGGCTACGCTGGCGCGATCGAAGTTCGGACCGTGATGACCGCCGCGCAGCACCAGATGGGTGTCGGCATTGCCCGGGGTCTGGATGATCGCGGGATGGCCCTGGCTGTCGACACCGAAATGGCGATGTGGATGGGCGGCCGAGCGCATCGCGTCACAGGCCACGCCAACACCGCCGTCGGTGCCGTTCTTGAAGCCTACCGGCATGCCCAGGCCGCTGGCCATCTCGCGATGAATCTGCGACTCGGTGGTACGGGCGCCAATGGCCACCCAGCTCAGCAGGTCATCGAAGTACCCGGCGGCCATGGGTTGCAGCAGTTCAGTTGCCACCGGCAGGCCGAGCATGAGTATTTCACGCATCAGTTCGCGGGACAGGGTCAGGCCGCCGGCCATGTCGTCGCTGCCATCAAGGTGCGGATCGTAAGCCAGGCCTTTCCAGCCAACCGTGGTTCGAGGTTTTTCGACGTAGGCGCGCATCACCAGGAGCAACTGGTCGCTGACGTCGGCGCTCAGGCGGGCCAGGTTGTCAGCGTATTCGAGGGCTGATTGCGGGTCGTGGATGGAGCAGGGGCCGACGATGACCAGCAGACGGGAGTCTTCACCGTCGAGGATCGCGCGAACCGCCTGGCGGTGAGCGGCGATCTGCCGGGTCAGGGCATTGCTGAGGGGCAATTGCTGTTTGAGCTGCAACGAACTTGGAAGGCGCAGGGTCAGCGCTTCGTTGGCCGGGGTGAAGGTCGACAGTGGCAGAGCAGAGACGGACGAGTTCATGTTCAGGCTTCCTGGGCTGGCGGCGGGTTCATTCCCGCGCGCGCGGCCCTACTGGGGTGTTCGACAATTGGCCGGATTGGCTGCGTGTGTGTGCTTGCCACCTGTGGGTGACCGATCGGAGGCGGCAGGCTGTCCCGAGCGGAGGGTGGTAAATCGCCAGGCGGTAAAACTGTCGTAGCGGTAATAAGTGGCGTAGTTCATTTGTAAAATCCTCTTGATGGCGGTGTGTCGCTAAATGTGCTGGCCAAAAAAACAAAACCCCCGGTCGGGGAGCCGACCGGGGGTTGAAAATTCTCTGGTGGCGACCCGTTTGAAGTGGGCGCCGTGTGGGTATCAGGCGCGCCAGTGGCTAAACCAATACCCAAAATAAAAGCTTGCCGGAGTGCACGCGTCATTCACCCGGGCAGCCGCAACCGAGCGCGGGGCGCTGGCGGTATGAAGCGGTGGGCGGGCGTTGAACATGGTCTGTCTCCGATGAATGCACCGAGCTTACTAGAGGCCGGTACGAGGTTTCAATCAGAAAATGCTATCGATCGTCGACGGCGTTTGCTATCGGATCGCGACCCCGATTTCGCCGAATGGCCCTGCAAGATGAATGGAAACTTTTTATATAACGCTTGGCGCTAGGTCTGACAGTTGCTTTTTGCTAAGGTGGCGGCAACCAACAAGATCATATCGCGAGGTGTCTGCTTGATTAGGGTGCTAGTAGTCGATGACCATGATCTCGTTCGTACAGGCATTACACGAATGCTGGCTGACATCGATGGCCTGCAAGTAGTCGGCCAGGCAGAGTCCGGGGAAGAGTCCCTGCTGAAGGCGCGTGAGTTGAAACCCGATGTGGTCTTGATGGACGTCAAGATGCCCGGCATCGGCGGTCTCGAAGCTACCCGCAAACTATTGCGCAGCCATCCCGACATCAAGGTCGTCGCGGTGACCGTGTGCGAGGAAGATCCGTTTCCCACGCGGCTGTTGCAGGCGGGTGCTGCAGGCTATCTGACCAAGGGCGCGGGATTGCCGGAAATGGTCCAGGCCATCCGCCTGGTGTTTGCCGGGCAGCGTTACATCAGCCCGCAAATTGCCCAGCAACTGGCGATCAAGTCTTTCCAGCCAACCAACGATTCGCCGTTTGACGCGCTGTCGGAGCGGGAAATCCAGATCGCCCTGATGATCGTCGGCTGCCAGAAAGTCCAGATCATTTCCGACAAGTTGTGCCTGTCGCCAAAAACCGTGAACACCTACCGATATCGCATTTTCGAGAAGCTCTCGATCAGCAGCGATGTCGAGTTGACGCTGTTGGCGGTTCGTCACGGCATGGTAGATGCCAGCCTCTGAAAATGACTGAAATCTTCGATCCAAGCGCCTTCCTGTCGACGGTCAGCGGGCGCCCCGGTGTGTACCGCATGTTCGACAGCGATGCGCGCCTGCTCTACGTCGGCAAGGCCAAGAATCTCAAGAATCGCCTGTCGAGCTACTTTCGCAAAACCGGCCTGGCTCCCAAGACCGCGGCGCTGGTGGCCCGTATCGCCCAGGTCGAAACGACCATCACGGCCAATGAAACCGAGGCCTTGCTGCTTGAGCAGACGCTGATCAAGGAATGGCGTCCGCCGTACAATATCCTGCTGCGCGACGACAAATCCTACCCTTACGTCTTTCTCTCCGATGGCCAGTTTCCGCGCTTGAGCATCCACCGCGGGGCGAAGAAGGCCAAGGGCAAATACTTCGGCCCCTATCCGAGTGCCGGAGCGATTCGCGAAAGCCTGAGCCTGTTGCAGAAGACCTTTTTCGTCCGCCAGTGCGAAGACAGCTATTACAAGAACCGCACCCGACCGTGCCTGCAGTACCAGATCAAGCGCTGCAAGGCCCCCTGTGTCGGCCTGGTTGACCCGCAGGTGTACGCTGAAGACGTGCGGCACTCGGTGATGTTCCTCGAGGGACGCAGCAATGCATTGACCGACGAGTTGTCTGCGGCCATGGAGGAGGCGGCGATCAACCTCGAATTCGAGCGTGCCGCCGAATTGCGCGACCAGATTTCGCTGCTGCGCCGGGTCCAGGATCAACAGAGCATGGAAGGCGGCACGGGCGACGTCGATGTGATTGCGGCCTTCGTCAATCCGGGCGGCGCCTGTGTTCACCTGATCAGCGTGCGCGGCGGGCGAGTGCTGGGCAGCAAGAACTTCTTCCCGCAGGTGGGTATCGAGGAGGACGTTACTGAAGTCATGGCGGCGTTTCTCGGCCAGTACTACGTCAGCAGTCCCGAACGCGACTTGCCAAGCGAGCTGATCGTCAACGTGGTTCACGAAGACTTTCCGACACTGGTTTCGGCCATTGACGAGCTGCGCGGTCGCGAACTGACCATCAGCCACCGGGTGCGCGGTACGCGTGCGCGCTGGCAGCAATTGGCCGTGACCAACGCCGAGCAGGCTTTGGGTGCGCGCCTGGCCAACCGGCAACACGTTGCCGAGCGTTTTGACGCCTTGGCGCAAGTGCTGAAGCTGGACGAGCCACCCCAGCGCCTCGAATGCTATGACATCAGTCACTCCAGTGGGGAGGCGACCGTGGCCTCGTGCGTGGTGTTTGGCCCCGAGGGCCCGATCAAGTCCGATTACCGGCGCTACAACATCGAAGGTGTGACGGCGGGCGATGACTACGCCGCCATGCACCAGGCGCTGACCCGGCGCTTCAGCAAGCTCAAGGACGGGGAGGGCAAGTTGCCGGATATCCTGCTGGTCGATGGCGGCAAGGGCCAGCTGTCGATGGCCCGCGACGTGCTCGACGAGCTGGCGGTGCCCGACCTGATCCTGCTCGGCGTAGCCAAGGGTGCGACGCGCAAGGCCGGTTTCGAAACCCTGTACCTCAACGACGCCGCCCACGAATTTACCTTGCGCGGTGATTCCCCCGCGCTGCACCTGATCCAGCAGATTCGCGACGAAGCCCACCGTTTTGCGATTACCGGACACCGCGCGCGACGCGGCAAAACCCGCCGAACCTCGACGCTGGAAGGCGTTGCCGGGGTCGGGCCGACACGTCGTCGCGATTTGCTCAAACATTTTGGTGGATTGCAGGAGCTGTCTCGTGCCAGCATCGAAGAGATCGCCAAAGCCCCCGGGATCAGTAAAAAGCTCGCAGAGTTGATTTATGCCAATCTGCACAGCGAGTAGAATGCCCCCCTCACCTCGTAGCCAGTTGTGCCGATGAATATCCCTAATCTGATTACCGTTCTACGCGTCCTGCTCATACCGATCTTCATTTTGCTGTTCTACTTGCCTTACCAATGGAGTTACCTGGCGTCAGCCTCGGTCTTCGCTTTTGCTGCCGCCACCGACTGGCTGGACGGATACCTGGCCCGACGCCTGGAACAAAGCACGCCATTCGGGGCCTTCCTCGACCCTGTGGCCGACAAGCTGATGGTCGCCGTTGCCCTGGTGTTGCTGGTACAGGAACATGGCAACCTGTGGCTCACGCTGCCGGCTGCGGTGATCATCGGTCGCGAGATCGTGGTATCGGCCTTGCGCGAATGGATGGCCGAACTCGGCGCCCGTGCGCACGTGGCCGTGTCGAACCTGGGCAAATGGAAAACCGCCGCGCAAATGCTGGCGCTGGTGATCCTGTTGGCCAATCCAAAGGACTTCAGCTTCTGGGTCCTGTTGGGCTACACCCTGCTGATGGTGTCCGCAGGCCTGACATTGTGGTCCATGGTTCAGTACTTGCGGGCGGCCTGGCCGCATCTGCGTACCGACGTGCAAAAGAAATAAAACTTTTTTGAATCAAGGGGTTGACGGCGCTTCTGAATTCTATAGAATGCGCCACACCAAGACGCGGGAATAGCTCAGTTGGTAGAGCACGACCTTGCCAAGGTCGGGGTCGCGAGTTCGAGTCTCGTTTCCCGCTCCAAATATTGTGTTACAGCGCTCCATTGAGCGCTGCAGCACTGGAAAATAGAGGCTTCGGCCTCTTTTTTCGTTCCGGCAATTTCTGCTGGGATCTGCTTTCAGCGGTTTCCAGACAGATGACGCATTGCCGGGTCGGCACATCTCTCCCCAATCCAATCGATCGAGAAAGGCAGGCTCAACGAGCAAATGCCTACTGCCCGGGCTTCGCCATTGGCTGCATTTGCATGTAGTTTTGGTGCCTCATCATGTTATCCATCATCATCTGTTGCATCCCCGTGTACCTGTCCATCATGTACTGGCGTTGACTTTTTTGCTCCGGAGTCAGGTTCGAGTAGTCCTGCCACCCCATCATGTGTTTGCCACCCATCATGCGTCCATTGCCCATCATTCCCGGCCCCCACATGCCGTTCATCATGCTCATTCCATTTTGCATGGTATTCCAATGCTCCTGAAGGAGCTTCTGCCGCTGCTGGGGATCCTGGGTTTGCTGGATTTTCTCCATCTGCGCCTGCATTTTCTTGAAGGTTTCTTGCGCCTGAGCCATCTGTTTATCGAACTCGGCAACACTGGGCGTTTGTTGCTGCGTCTGCGTCGCTTGAGATTGCTCTGCCGCCGTCACCCATAGGGGAGTTAACGAGGCGGCGAGGAAGAGCACGGCCAACCGGGTATTTTTCATGACTAGCTGCCTTGGTAGGGGTGGGCTGAACGGATCTTGAGTTAACCGATTGCGCTGCTTGCATCAGGCCGCATTCGCAAAAATCAAAGATTTCAGCATGACAACTTGATCATTAGCAGAGCTGTCACACGTGACCTTGACCTATATCAGATGCACAAGTGATTCCCCTCCAGCGCCGTAAACAACATGCCTTGGCGTTCCTCCCGCACCCGATAGAACAAAACGCCATCGAGCCTGCAATTGATAAAAATCAACTGGGCCTGAGCCAAAAGGAGCGATCAATAGCGTTCCCATGAATGTTCAAGGAAAGGGCCATGCGAATCACATTTCTAGGTGCCGCTGGCACGGTCACGGGCAGCAAGTACCTGCTGGAACACCGCAACCAGCATGTGCTGATCGATTGCGGTCTGTTCCAGGGCTACAAACAGCTTCGATTACACAATCGGGACCCGTTTCAGCTTCCGGTTGGCGACCTCGATGCCATCGTCCTGACCCATGCCCATCTTGATCACAGCGGATATTTACCCGTATTGGTACGCAATGGTTATCGCGGCCCGGTATACGCCACGCCCGCCACCTGTGAGTTGGTGAAAATCCTGTTGTTGGACAGTGGTCGCTTGCAGGAAGAGGAGGCCGAGTTCGCCAATCGGCATGGCTTCTCAAAGCACAGCCCGGCGTTGCCGCTTTACACTGAACAAGATGCCGAGCAGGCACTGAAACTGTTGCGGCCGGTGGAGTTGCACCACAAGGTGGAAATCGCCGCGGACATGACCATCCTGCTGCGTGGCGCCGGGCATATTCTGGGGGCCGCTACGGTGCAGGTGAATGCCGACGGCCAGGCCCTGGTGTTTTCAGGGGATTTGGGGCGGCCGGACGATCCCTTGATGTTCGCTCCGGAAACCGTCGAGCAGGCGGATTACCTGTTGGTGGAATCGACCTACGGTGATCGTCAACATCCCGGCGAGGCACCCCAGGCGCAATTGGCCGAGGTCATCACCCGTACGGCATTGCGCCGAGGGATTACCCTGGTGCCATCCTTCGCGGTCGGGCGTGCTCAGCTGCTGATGTATCACCTGTATCAGTTGAAGCTCAAAAGGGCGATTCCCGATATTCCAATCTACCTCAACAGCCCGATGGCCACCGATGTCACGCTGTTGTACCAGCGTTTTCGGAACGAACACAGATTGTCCCTGGAGGCGTGCGAGGGGATGTGCCATGTGGCGCAATTCGTACGCACCGTCGATGAGTCCAGAGCGCTTGATCAGCAACGCACTTCAGCGGTGATCATTGCCGCCAGCGGCATGGCGACGGGCGGGCGCGTGGTCCACCACCTCAAGGCACTGGCGCCGAATCCGGTTAACACACTGCTGATGCCAGGCTTCCAGGCCGGTGGCACCCGTGGCGCGCAAATTGTCGCGGGAGTGTCTTCAGTGCGTATCCATGGCAAGGATGTGCCGATCCGGGCTGAAGTCGTGCCGATGCAAACCTTGTCCGCACATGCCGATGCCGATGAAATCATGCAGTGGCTGCGTGGATTCAAGCAGCCGCCGAAACATACCTTTGTGGTGCATGGGGAACCTAACGCCTCGGATGTGCTGCGCCGACGCATCAGCCTGGAGTTGGGATGGTCGGTTTCGGTGCCGGAGTATCGCGACAGTGTTGAACTCTCCAGCATCGACATCACTGCCAGCGTATCAAGGTGAAAAAATCGCCGACGCTAGAGGCATTGCGGACAAAGTAGACGGGCCCGGTTGTACCCGGGTTGATCCAGATCAAACGGCATTTCTCGCTCGGCGCCATTGTTTGGATAACGATCACGAGAGCCCGGTCATGGCAAACAACAAGCTTTTCAGCGGGTATCACGCGGTTCAAGACTGGAGCAGGGTTGCGGTGCACAGGTATCTGCACTGGACGGGTACGGCTTCCTGGAAGCGTGAGGCCGCCATCCTGCTGTCAGGCTTGGTGGCGCTGATGGCGGGACATCTCACGGTATTTCTCTTCGCCTCTCACACGGTGCAGGACTTGGTAGGCACCTGTACGGCGCGATTGGAGATCGAGTTCGAGAGTGCCGGCACAGACCCCCTCACAATAGCCCTCGCGCGGCCCTTGTGTGAATGTGTGGCACATTCCTACCTCGATAAAAACGGCATTGTGCGCCTGGCCATGGTCAGCACGCATTTGCTTGACTCGATGGCGCTTGAGCCTGTGACGGAAAACGACGAAGAGGCCTGCATTAATACCTTATGGCAGCCCAATGTCGAACTGGCCAAGCGCCTGCGTTGAAGTCCTCTGCCTGGAACAAATCACGAGCCACGAAAAACGGTTGTTACTCATCACCCACCTGGCCCCTGCGCCACTCTCCCCGGTACGTTCCAGTCGCCACTCCAGGGCCTGGCGAAACTGCTCCACCTCTGCGCCTGCACTCATACTCACACGCCAAACGGATAGGTTTCGTCTTCCGGTTCCAGCTGCTGGTTTTTCGGCAGGGGCAGCGCGGTGACCGGCGTGGTTTGCTCGATCCAGATCATGGCATCGAATTGTTCGGCCAGCATCGACTCGAAGTAGTGGCTGAATCGCTCGCTTTCAGGACGGTAAATCACCCCGATGGCCCGTTCCAGCAAGGGCGCGGACAGAACGCTGCGCAGTTCTTTGCGCTGCGGGTCTCGCCAGTCGGTCAGGGACGCCGCTACCCCGGCCTTGAGAAACTGATGCTCCCAGCTGTCCGGTAGGGAAGGGCGGACGTCCTTGATCAACATTTCACCGTCCCAGTCATCGGCGGCAGCCACCTGGCCTCGGTCGGTCGCCATGCCGATCAGTACGGCATCGCGCCCAAAGGCGCTGCGGCACAGCTGACCGATATTGAACTGGCCCTTCCAGCCCATTTCCGTGGCGCCCGCATTGCCGATATGGGAGTTGTGGGCCCAGACGACGGCTTTGGCTTGCGGGCCTCGGTGTTCGAGCAGTGCGCGCAAGGTATCGAACATGTGCCGATCTCGCAGGTTCCAGGAAGCCGTCGACCCTCGATAGATCGCCCGGTAATACTGTTCCGCCGCCATCACCACTCGAGCGTTCTGGGTTGCATTGAAAAACGCCTCGTCGTCGCGGATGAGCCCGGCCAATTGTTCAGCCAGCATGGCATTGAGCTGCTCGACCACCGGCTGTTCACAGGGCATCACACCGTCACGTTCGACGAAGTGGCCGTACAGCGCCGGATCATCCTGCCACGGCGTCAAACAGCCATAGCGGCGCCGGGCTTCCTGGCCCAGGTGCGGGTCGACCCGGTCGAGATAGCCCAGTACTTCATGAATGGAGTTGCGCAAGCTGTAGACGTCCAGGCCGCGGAACTCGACGCGGCGGTCGGGAACCTGTTGGTGATTGTACTGATGAAGCCAATAGGTAAACGCCTTCACCTCGCTGTTGCGCCACATCCAGGTCGGGAAGCGGCTGAAGATGTGACGCTTCCAGGCTGAATGCGCCAAGCCCCGCACGTATTGGTCGACATGACCGGCGTCCGGCCAGTCGGCTTCAACTGCGACGATATTGAATCCGTGCCGCTGGATCAGAGCCTGGGTGATTGCCGCCCGGGTTCGATAGAAATCGCCGGTTCCATGGCTCGCTTCACCGATCATCACCACACGTGCATCGGCGTAGCGATCGAACAGGTTGGCAAAAGCGGGGGAGTCCAGCTCCGGCAGGGGTTCAGCGTATTGGCGTAACACTGGGGCTATGTGCGCCGTGTCAACGTGATGTTGCTGGCCGAACGGCTCTTCCGGAAATGTCTGCGAAGGTGAGTGCATGAGCTCATCCCCCAAAAGGTGGGTTGCTGGCGCAGGCAGGGCGCTCGGGTCATACCAGGCGATCACCCGCCCAGGATCATGGCGCAGGTTCTCCATACTGGCGTTAACGCTTCTAACACTCGGTGGCCTTCTGCCTGACTATTGCTACACCGCGACCACGCGGACGGGTTGAGGTTTGTCAATAAAAAGCGCAATCCCCCGCCCTCATTCTCGTCACGGAACAAGCACTATCGCCCCATTGAACTGGCCAGTGCGCAACAGCGCCAATGCCTGATTGGCATCATCGAGGGAAAAATGGGTGGTGTCGCAGTGTACGGGTGTATGTAGCAGTTCGTTAAAAAACGCTGTGCCATCGTCGCGGGTCAGGTTGGCCACAGATCGTACGCTGCGCTCGCCCCATAGCAGCCGATAAGGAAAGGCCGGGATGTCACTCATGTGAATGCCGGCGCAAATCACGCAGCCCCCCTTGACGGTGACGGCCAGCGCCAGCGGTACCAGCGCCCCGACCGGAGCGAAAATCAGGCTGGCATCAAGCAGATGAGGGGGAATCTGGTCCGACGAGCCGGCCCATCTCGCCCCCAGGGATCGGGCATACGCCTGTCCTTCCGTGTCGCCCGGTCGAGTGAAAGCGTACACCTGCTGGCCTCGTCCCCGTGCGACTTGAATGGCCAGGTGCGCGGCGGCCCCAAAACCATAAAGCCCAAGATGGCGTGCGCTTTTGGCCATTTGCAAGGCGCGAAAGCCGATCAGCCCGGCACACAGCAACGGTGCGGCCTCAGTACTGGAGAGAGCCTCTGGGATAGCAAAACAGAAGCGTTGGTCCGCCACGACGTATTCGGCGTAACCGCCGTCCAGATGACAGCCGGTGAACATGGCCTGGTCGCAGAGATTTTCCCGACCGGTCTGGCAGAATGCGCACTGACCACACGTCCAGCCAAGCCAGGGAACCCCCACACGCTGGCCGATGCGCTCAGGGTTTGCGTGGGTGCCCAGCGCGACGACTTCACCAACGATTTCATGCCCCGGCACCCGGGGCAGCACCGCTTGAGGCAACTCACCGTCCACCAGATGCAAATCGGTGCGGCAGACGCCGCAGGCGAGGACTTTGATCAACAGTTGATTGGCACTGGGCGTAGGAACGGGCCGATCTTCCAATAGCAGTGGTTGACCGGCTGTATGCAAAACCATGGCGCGCATAATGATGCCCGGTCGACGGGGTCAACAGACAGGAGGGCGATGGCAGCCGGCAATCAACTGCTTGAGGCCTTCCAGATCAAGGATTTTCACGTCACGGCCTGAGATTTCCACAAGTGCCTGATCCCGCAGGTGTGCGATGCCCCGACAAATGGTTTCCAGGCGCAGCCCCAGGTACGAGCCAATTTCCTCGCGGCGCATTTTCAAGACGAAATCCGTCGATGAATAGCCACGGGTCTTCAAACGTTGCGACAGGTTCAGCAAGAAGGCTGCCAGACGCTCGTCCGAGCTCATGTTGCCCAGCATCATCAACATGTCGTGATCGCGCACGATCTCCCGGCTGAGGATTTTGTTCAGATTGTGCTGCAGGGAAGGCAGCTCATGGGCAAGTTCTTCCAGGTGAGCAAAGTGGATGGGGCAGACTTCGCTATCTTCAAGGGCTACCGCATCGCACGCATGCAGATCCGTGCTGATGGCGTCCAGCCCAAGCATTTCGCCGGGGATCTGGAACCCCGTGACTTGCTCGCGGCCATCGATCGAAAGGATGCTGGTCTTGAACGAGCCGATTCGCACCGCATAAAGCGAGCGCAACGGATCGCCTGCGCGGTACAGCGCTGCGCCCTTTTTGACCTTGAAGCGTTGCACGATCAACGTGTCCAGACGCTCGACTTCCGGGCCGGTCATGCCGATGGGCAGGCATAGCTCCATCACACTGCAGTTTGTGCACGCAGCCTTCAGGAAATGTACTTGTACAGCGCGGATTTCAGGCATGAGAAGGGAAGTCAATGGCGGATGACCCCCTAAGGATAGGCGGTGTGGCAGCTGACACGCCCCGGATTCCCGGGATAGCTGGTGTAATCGACCAGCGGACCATCCTTTATGCACTTTTACCCAAATGGCGACGTGGGCATTTGATGTAAATCAAGTCTTGAGCGCCTCAGACTCCCAGAATCGGTTGAGGCCTATCAACAGCCCGGTCCTTTGGCGGAGAAGTGCATGAGCAATTTCCTGAATGCTGAACAACTGGAGGGCCTGGATGCTTATTGGCGGGCATCCAACTATCTGGCGGTAGGGCAGATTTACCTGAGAGCCAATCCGCTACTCAAACAACCCCTGACCCTGGCGCACATCAAGCCGCGGCTGCTGGGCCATTGGGGGACGACGCCCGGGCTGAACCTGATCTATACCCATCTGAATCGATTGATCAAACAGTACGACCTGAACATGATTTTCATTGCCGGTCCCGGCCATGGCGGACCGGCGGTGGTCGCCCAGACCTACCTCGAGGGCACCTATACCGAATTCTGCCCCTCCGTGGAGTGTAATGAAAACGGCCTGCTTCGCCTGTTTCGCCAGTTCTCCTGGCCGTACGGCATCTCCAGCCATGTATCGGCGCAAATCCCGGGATCAATCCATGAAGGTGGCGAACTGGGTTATAGCCTGGCCCACGCCTACGGTGCCGCGTTTGACAATCCGGATCTGATTGTCGCTTGCGTGATCGGTGACGGCGAGGCCGAGACAGGGACACTGGCAGCCAGTTGGCACTCCAACAAGTTTCTCAACCCTGCGCGGGACGGAGCGGTATTGCCCATCCTGCACCTCAATGGCTACAAAATCGCCAATCCCACCGTACTGTCCCGAATCAGTGAGGATGAACTCTCGGCCCTGTTGTATGGCTATGGCTACGATCCGTACTTCGTCGAAGGCGATGACCCGCTGCAGGTGCATCAAGCACTGGCGCAGACACTGGACACGATGGTTCTGAAAATTGCTGATATTCAGCATGATGCACGACGACCCGGGCAATCCGCGCCGCCGCAACGGCCGCTGTGGCCCATGCTGGTGTTGCGCACGCCCAAAGGCTGGACCGGTCCGAAATTCGTCGATGGTCATCGAGTCGAAGGCACGTGCCGCGCGCATCAAGTGCCGTTGACCGATTTCGCACAGCCGTTGCATCTGCGCCAGCTGGAAGAGTGGCTCAACAGTTATCGGCCTGATGAACTGTTTGATGAAAATGGTGCGTTATTGCCCGATATTGCAGCGCTGGCGCCGACCGGACACCGACGGATGAGCGCTAACCCCCATGCCAATGGTGGTGTGTTGATGCGCCCTCTGGATTTGCCGCGATTTCGCGATTATGCCGTGAAGTCTGATGCACCTGGCAGCCTGCGTGCGGAGGCTACACGGGTGATGGGTACGTATTTGCGCGACGTGATGAAAAATAACCTGGCGTCCCGGAATTTCCGCCTGTTCGGCCCGGATGAAACTGCCTCCAATCGTCTCGATGCGGTCTATGACATCAGCGCCAAGGCATGGATGGACCCGCTGGAGCCGGACGACCTGAATCTGGCCGCCGATGGGCGAGTGATGGAGATTCTCAGTGAGCAGGTCTGCGAGGGCTGGCTCGAGGGCTATCTACTGACTGGACGTCATGGTGTGTTGTCCTGTTACGAGGCCTTCATCCATATTGTCGATTCAATGGTCAACCAGCATGCCAAATGGCTGAAGACCGCCGCTGAAGTACCTTGGCGTCAACCCATTGCTTCGCTGAATTATTTGCTGACATCCCACGTCTGGCGTCAGGACCATAACGGGTTTTCCCACCAGGACCCGGGGTTCATCGATCTGGTAGCCAATAAAAAGTCCGACATAGCCCGGATCTATTTGCCTCCCGATGCCAATTGCCTGCTGTCAGTGACGGACCACTGCCTCAGAAGCCGCAATTACATCAATGTCATCGTCGCTGGCAAACAGCTGGAATGGCAGTGGCTGGATATCGATGCAGCCATTGGGCACTGCCAGAAGGGTATCGGTCGATGGGACTGGGCGTGCCGCGATGACGAGGATCCGGATGTGGTAATGGCCTGCGCTGGTGATGTGCCTACCCTGGAAACGCTGGCCGCCGTCACCTTGTTGCGCGAGTACGTGCCGGACTTGCGAGTTCGGGTGGTCAACGTCGTGGACCTGATGGTGCTGCAGCCGTCGTACCAGCATCCCCATGGCATACCCGACAGTGAGTTCGATGATCTTTTTACGCTGGACAAACCGGTGATATTCGCTTTCCACGGCTACCCGGCGCTGATTCACCGCTTGCTGTACAAGCGCACCAATCATCAGAACTTTCACGTGCGAGGCTTCAAGGAAGAGGGCGCGACCACCACCCCCTTCGACATGGCAGTAATCAACAATCTGGACCGTTATCAGCTGGCGCTGGACGTCATTGAGCGCGTGCCTCGTCTGCAGGATCTGATTCCGCTCGCAAAGGCGCGATATTGGTCGACGATGGAGCGGCACAAGCTCTATCTCATCGAACATGGGCAGGACATGCCCCAAGTCCTGAATTGGCAATGGACGCAAGCGGGTCGTTAAGTACTACGCGGCAACTGCGGCTCGAAAACACCAAAAAAACGGCCGGTTCCCCGGCCGAATACAGGTTGCCCCAGCGTCAGTCGGCTTTGATCTGCACGACTTTATCGGCATTCATGGCTTCAGGCTTTTTCGGCAGCGAGAGGCTCAGCACGCCTTTGCTGAAACTCGCCTCGATCTTATCGGCATCGACCCCTTTGGGAAGGCTGAACACCCGCTCAAAGGAACCGTAGTGACGCTCGCTGAGGTAATAGCCTTTGTGTTTTTCTTCCTTGTCTTGTTTCTTTTCCCCTTTGATGATCAGGCTGCCATTGGACAGTTTGACCTCGATGTTTTTCTGATCCATGCCGGGCAACTCGGCAGTGATTTCGAAACTGTTGTCTTTCTCGGTGATGTCCACGGCAGGCAGGCTGTGACCGCCAAGCTCCCTGCGCCAGAAGGGATCCACATCAAACAGGCCACGGCTGAAGGGAGACAGGTTTGAGCGGTGGCCGAAGTCCTCGAACAGGTGATCAACCTGTTGCCGGAGTTTTTCCAAGGGGCGCCAAAGATCATTGCCAGCTGATTGTTGAGCGGCCTTGACGTCGTTGGTCACGGGCATTTTTTTCACGGAATTGCTCATTTCTACACTCCTTCATCGTACGTGATGATTGACGGCTGACTCTAGTTTCTGCTGAACGTCCCAAGCGTGTTTGACCTGGATCAGAAAGAGGGCAAACACCTGTTCTTTCCAATTGTCGCCTGCACCTGGCCTGTGGCCTGCTTCAATGAATGAGCCAGATCGCAAAGGTTAAGCCTCGATGCTCAGTAAATGGCTGGACCCCATGTTGTTGTTGCTCACCGCCCTGACGCTGTTGGTCGGGGGCGTCGCGCATCTTGCGCATCGATCTGACTGGGCATCGATCTGTTGGGCGACGGGTAGCCTGGTGATGGCCTTGATCCTGCTCGTCGAGATTGTCAGGCGGCTGGCGCGAGGGGAGGCAGGTGTAGACTTGATCGCATTGCTGTCGATAATCGCCGCGCTTGGCTTCCAGCAGAATTTGGTGGCTGCGGTGATTGCCTTGATGCTGGCATCCGGGCGTACTCTGGAATTTTTCACCAAACAACGCGCTGAACGCGAACTGCGGGCACTCACCGAACGCGCGCCACGTTTTGCCTGGTTGCAGGAAGAGGGCGCCTTACGCAAGATCCCTGTTGAGCAAATCCAGCCCCATCAAACATTGCTGGTACGTCTGGGCGAAGTAGTGCCGGTCGACGGCCGCCTGCTCAGCGCGACCGCCATTGTGGACGAATCGGCACTCAGCGGTGAGTCGTTGCCCGTCACCCATCGTCAGGGAGAGCCACTGCCCAGTGGCATTTCCAACGTTGGGGCACCCTTCCTGCTGACCGCTACACGGACCTCAGCTCAAAGTACCTATGCCGGGATCGTTCGGCTGGCCGAGGCCGCCCGCCGTTCACGTGCGCCCTTTGTGCGAATGGCTGATCGTTATGCGTTGTTCTTCATACCGCTGACGTTGCTGATTGCCGCCGTGGCCTGGCAAATGAGTGGCGATCCCTTGCGAGCGTTGGCGGTGCTGGTGGTGGCTACCCCTTGCCCGTTGATCTTGGCGGTGCCCATTTCCATCATGTCAGGTATTTCGAGAGCGGCACGGCGCGGGATCCTGATCAAGGATGGAGCGACGCTGGAAGCGCTGGCAGGGGTCAAACAGGTTTTTTTTGACAAGACCGGCACCCTCACCAGCGGGCATGCTCATCTGCAATCGATTGAAGTCAATGGACTTGCCGATCCGCAGCATTTGCTTGTCCTGGCCGCTTCGCTGGCGCAGGCCTCGACTCACCCCGTCTCCCAGGCCATCGTCGAAGCGGCGCATCAGCGCCAATTGCCCCTTGGCGTCCCGCAGGATGTGGAGGAAACACCGGGCGCCGGGCTTTGTGGGCGAATCGAGGGTACGCGTGTGCGCTTCGGCACACTATCTTTTGTTGGCAATGATGCCTCTGCGACTGAATGGTCGTCAGCCATGCTTCGCCACATGGATTATCTTGCGTGCAGCGGGAGCTTCATCGAGGTGGATGGGCAACTTGCTGGGCTGCTGATTTTTTCGGATACCGTTCGCCGCGAAACGCCACAAACCCTGCGTCGACTGCGCAACAAAGGTATCGAGAGGATCGTCATGCTGACCGGGGATCGTTTGGAAACTGCCGAGATGATTGCACTGTCGGCAGGCATTGACGAACTGCGTGCCGGGATGACGCCTGAGGACAAAGTGCGCGCTGTAGAGCAAGGTTGCCAGCGCATGAGCACGCTGATGGTCGGCGATGGCATCAACGATGCGCCTGCATTGGCAGCGGCTAACGTCGGCGTGGCCATGGGCGCCAGCGGTGCCACGGCTTCTGCGCAAGCCGCCGGTGTCGTCCTGTTGGTGGATCGTCTTGATCGCCTGGTCGAGGCGCTGGACATTGCCCGACAAACCCGCTTCATCGCTCGCCAGGGTGTGCTGGTTGGCATGGGAATGTCGTTGCTCGCCATGGTAGTGGCAGGCCTTGGTTACTTGCCACCGCTGATCGGAGCCGTAGTACAGGAAGGCATCGATGTCGTGATCATCGTTAATGCCCTGCGGGCATTGGGGCCGTTACGAGGGCGCAGTAAGCGAAAGCTTTCTGCAGCACACATGGATCGACTGCAAGACGAACACCAGCAACTCTCCCGCGTGCTGAGCGATCTGCACCAACTGGCCAGCGACTTCAATCAGCGACCACGTGCGCAAGCACAGGCCGACTTGCTGGAATTGGTCGACAAGCTGCAAACGTCACTCGTGCACCATGAACGGGAAGATGAAAATACCTTGTATCCTCTGCTGATACGGAACATGCCGGGCGAGGACCCGATGGCGGCCATGAGCCACGCTCACCGGGAAATTTTTCGCCTTGTCCATTTGCTGGCGCGCATGTGCAGTGACTTCCGTTCCGAGCCGGCATCGATTTCTGCTGATGAGATTCAACACCTGTTGATTCGCCTGGATACCCTCGTGCAACTGCACTTCGAGCAGGAGGAGGAACTGTTTCGATACCTGGATTGGCGCTAATGTTCGAATCGGCACTGGGTGCCCGCCATTCTTCGTCAACTGAATCGGGCGTGCAGGGTGCCCCAGGCAGGGCGAAGATACCCTCAGAAATTTTTTTGAAATCAAGGGGTTGCAAGCTCCGGGAAATGAGTACATAATTCACGCCATCGAAAGCACTGACGGCTGAAAAAGCTCAATGTTTTCAAGGAGATAGAGCGAGATCAAGATCTCGTTTCCCGCTCCAGTTTTTACGCATTTGATGTCGCGCTACTGACAGCAGATGTTTTGAGGCCGAGTAGCAAAATGGTTATGCAGCGGATTGCAAATCCGCCTACGCCGGTTCGATTCCGACCTCGGCCTCCACTATAAATAGCCCCGTAGATCAATGATCTACGGGGTTTTTTATTGGCTTCAGGAAAGTAAAAGTTTGCGCAATGTTCACCAGGTGTTCCGCAACCGCGACACCGACTGAATTGATGCGTCCGCCTATCAGAATTTTCCTACAAAAAAATTGACCGCAAAGCCTTCTGGTCGTTAACTGTATATTCGTACAGTATCGGAAGTCGTGCGTCATGAGCTTTGCAATTCTAGGACCTATCGGCCAGGGCGGTCGGAAACTGCCGCTCTGCCTGTTCCAGGTGCCAGCGGGTTTTCCATCGCCGGCCGCGGACCACATCGAGGCGCACATCTCCCTGGATGAGGTGCTCAATATCCGCGCACCGCACGTCTACCTGGTATCGATCACCGGGGAGAGCATGCAGGGCGCGGGAATTTTTGAGGGTGATCTGGCGATCGTGGATCGCTCGCTAGAACCGGCCCATGGCCATATTGTCGTTGCCTTGCTGAATAACGATCCGGTGTGCAAGCGCCTGTGCATTCGCGGCAAGGACGTGATCCTGCTGTCGGAGAACCCCAAATACCCGCCGCGCTATGTACTGGAAAGTGACGAGCTGTCGATCTGGGGTGTGATCACGGGCAGTGTGCGCAGCCATGTCTAAGCCAGCGCCGGTCTACGGTCTTATCGATTGCAACAGCTTCTATGCCAGTTGCGAACGGGTGTTTCGCCCGGACCTGGCCAAGGTCCCGATCGTCGTCCTGTCGAACAACGATGGCTGCGTCATCGCGCGCAGCTACGACGCCAAGCCTTTTGTGAAGATGGGCGAGCCGTATTTCCAGATAAAGGACAAACTTCGTCAGCAGGGTATCGTCGCCTTCTCGTCGAACTATGCCCTGTATGGCGACATGAGCGAGCGGGTGATGACACTGATCGAGTCGATGGTGCCGGCGGTCGAGGTGTACAGCATCGATGAGGCGTTTGCCGACCTGACCGGCATCGAAGGGCTGGACGTCCTTGGTCGGCGGATTCGCAGCCAGGTGTTGCGGTGCACCGGTATTCCGGTCGGCGTTGGCATCGCCCCGACCAAGACGTTGGCCAAGCTGGCCAACCACACGGCGAAACGCTTGCAGGCGCAAACCGGTGGCGTAGTGAATATTTGCGACCCGCTAAAACGTGACTGGGTGCTGCGCAACACCGACGTGGGTGAAGTGTGGGGCGTGGGCCGGCGCATGAAAGTGCACTTGAACGCACTGGGCATCAAGTCAGCCATGGATCTGGCCAAGGCGGATGCCTGGTCGTTGCGCAAGCACTTCAGCGTGGTGATCGAGAAAACCGCCCGGGAACTGGCGGGTACGCCGTGCCTGGAGCTGGATGAACCGGACCCACCGAAGCAGGAGATCTGCTGCAGCCGAATGTTCGGCATGAGGCTCAAAGAGCTGCCACCGATCAAGGAGGCCGTCGCCACCTACATGATGCGCGCCTCGGAAAAACTCAGGGCTCAGAATTCGCTGTGCAAGAAGATCAGGGTCAGTATCCGTACCGGCATGTTCAATCCCGAGGAAGCCAAATACGCGAACGGTGTGGTGGTGGATCTACCCTATCCAACGGATGATGTGCGTCTGCTGACCAGGACGGCCGTCGAAGCGCTTGATCGGGTATTCCGCCCCGGATTCGCCTATAGCAAAGCGGAGGTCATGCTGCTGAACCTGTGCCAGCACGGCGAGTACACCGATGACCTGTTCGCCACCTCGCAACCGGCCGAGGCAAGCCGCGTCATGGCGGTGCTGGATCAGATCAATGGCAGGTGGGGAAGGGGGACGCTGCGCGCGGCCAGCGTGCCGAGCAATCCCGATTGGGGCATGCGCCGGGAAATGATGAGCCAAAGCTATACCACCAGGCTGGACCAGCTTTGGCGAATTTCATGCGTTTGATCAGGCAGGCAATGGCCGGCGTGCACTTAAGGCACCGCCCCATCGAGTGGTGTGACGTATTAAAGTTTGACATCCAGTCGAATCAATTTGGGCCCTTGCTGCCGTTCAATATATGCAGCGACGCGATCACCGATTCGTTGGAAACCAAGGTCGACGGAATGTTCAGCGCCATCACCTGTCAACCGATCAATAACTTCGTGAGGACCGGTCATGTCCATCGCTGACGATACCGTTGACTACCTGCGTGATAACTCCCTGGTGCTAACGACGGCCGAATCCTGTACCGCCGGCAAGATCGTTACGCTGCTGTCTGAGGTCGAAGGTAGCGGCGAGTTCATTGAGTGTGGTTACGTGGTGTATTCGCCGCAGGCCAAACAACGCGTTTTGCATGTCAGCCCGCGCACTATTGAAACCTTCAACCTGACGAGTGTGGAGGTTGCCAGGGAAATGGCAATGGGCGCCCTGCGTGACAGTACCGCCAATGTCGCGGTGGCCACGACCGGGATTCTTGGCCCGGAAGATGTCGATGGCATTCCCGCCGGCACCATTTGCTTCGCCTGGGCGTTTCAGTCGCAGGAGCAATGTCGTCTTTTCAGCCACGAGCATCAGTTCTCCGGCACCCGCTGCCAAGTGCAAACAGCAGCTACCGAATACGCTTTGAAACGGCTTCCTGATTTTCATCGTCGCGCGCTCACCGAAGGAGAGTAAAGCCTGATGAATGACGATGCCGAACATCCCGATTTGCACGGTCGTAAATTACCTGTCCGCGAAGGAGATTTCGGTAATTCGGCGGGGTAGCTGATTCGTTCAGTTGGGCACAGCTTTTACGCACTGGAAAAAGACGGCTTGGTCGTACAAAAAAGGCGCTCCGAAGAGCGCCTCGTTCAGGCTGTTAGTTGAGTTGTTTCAGATCAGACTTCCCCGAGCCATCGATATTGATGCGCTTGGGTTTGGCTTCCTCTGGAACAACCCGCAGCAGATCAATGCTCAGCAGCCCATTGGCCAGCGATGCATTTTGAACCTCGATGTGATCCGCTAAACGGAAAGACAGTCGAAATGCCCGTTGCGCAATACCTTGGTGCAGGTAAATCGCCTCCTTATCACTTTCTCGCTTGCCGCCGGCAATGGTCAACACCTCCTTCTCGACTTGAATGTCCAGATCCTCCTCAGTCAAACCCGCCGCCGCTATGACGATTCGATAGTGATCATCGCCATGCTTTTCGACGTTATGAGGTGGATAGGTCGTCGAGGCCGCCTCGCTGCGAAGCGCGGATTCAAAAAGGTCGTTGAAACGATCAAAGCCTACCGACTGACGGAACAGTGGGGCTAACGAAAAGGTAGTAGCCATAGCTAAATCTCCTGAGTTTTCTCCAAGTGATTTATGACGCGACCCGGTTTCGGCATCGCGTACAAAATATATAGCGACGTCAGAAAAACGATTCAAGAAGGGTAAAAATAATTTTTTGTTCTCAAACGCTGGGCGCGTCCAAGAGGTCATTCATATGGTGTGCGTGGCCTTACCAACTAATTTCTTTTGAACACCATTGACCGTCTGGCGCCTAAGGATTATCAGCCTCTGGAGGATCGAATCATGTCGCAAGCAACCAGTTATTTTTCGATTGCTGTCGCGGTGATCATTCTGCTCGTTGACCTCTGGGCTATCGTTAGCGTGTTTCGCAGCGACAAAACGGTCGGTGTAAAAGCGGCTTGGGCGATCGGCCTCATTCTCTTTCCGGTGGTAGGACTGATCGTGTGGGGAGTTGCCGGGCCACGCGGTATCAAGGAGGGTCCTAGCTCGCCGGAACACAGCAAAGGTTCATCGCAGCCCGTTTGTCGTACGCGACAAAAATTTTTGAAATTAACCTCATTGCGCTCGCTTCATATGAATGCAGGTGGGCATCCGAGTTCTGAGTGAGCGAACTGTAATTTTGATGAAAACACCGCACGCGCGCACCGCGTGCGGTGTCTTTTTTAATCTGGAGGTGAGCAGCATGGTCAGCAAGCAGCGTACGCTATTGGACATGTTCCACGTCTCAACCCTCTCCTTTGAGCGGGAGGCGCAACGGGTTTCCAGAACCTTGATGTCGTCGTTGCCGGGATCTTCCGCTAAACGCTCAACACGAAAATAAGGGACCTTTCCATGTCGGAACCGCCTTCTTCATCAGCAACCCCCCTACGCGCCTTGTTTGGTCATGTGACCCGTTATGGATGGGGCGGCAGGGTGTTTTGGCTGGTTCTAATGTGCGTGATGTTGGTGCTGATGGTCAGCGGTTACGGCGCTTTCGTCGGAGCCAACAAGGACAATCTGCGTTTCGCTTTTCTTGGCGGCCTGTCCGGCTTTGCCGCGACAGCAATGGGGGCCGTCGTCGCGATTGCACTGCGCGATATTGCGGCGCGTACCCAGGACATCATGCTTGGCTTCGCTGCAGGAATGATGCTGGCTGCCAGTTCTTTCTCGCTCATCCTGCCGGGGATCGAAGCGGCCCAGGAGCTCAGCGGTAACCGTTTGCTCGCGGCGAGTATCGTGGTGCTGGGATTGGCGCTGGGTGTTGCATTGATGATCGGCCTCGATCGATTTGTTCCTCACGAACATGAAAAAAGCGGCCGGCGCGGGCCTGAAGCCAAGCGCATCAATCGAGTCTGGCTTTTCGTCCTGGCGATCACCCTGCATAACCTGCCGGAAGGCATGGCGATAGGTGTCAGCTTTGCCACCGCAGACATGCAGGTCGGCATACCGCTGACGACCGCGATCGCGATCCAGGACTTACCCGAGGGTTTGGCGGTCGCCATGGCTTTACGGGTGACCGGGATCTCGGCACTGCGCGCGGCACTCATTGCAGTCGGGTCTGGCCTGATGGAGCCCTTTGGCGCCCTTGTCGGCCTGGGTATTTCCAGTGGCTTCGCGTTGGGCTACCCCATCGCACTTGGCCTGGCCGCCGGGGCCATGATCTTTGTGGTCTCCCATGAAGTCATACCAGAGACGCATCGCAACGGTCATGAAACCCCCGCCACCCTGGGTCTGATGTTGGGCTTCGGCGTCATGATGTTCCTCGATACCGCGTTAGGGTAGCGCTGGATTCTGACTGGCTGGATCAAATTCAAGCTCGAACCGACGGCACCTCTCAATCCGTCTAGGAGACCATCATGAAAAGGCTCTGCGTGTGCCTGAGTCTCTGCAGTGTGTTTATGCTGCATGGGTGTTTTGACAGCTCAAAGAACACCACCAAAGACAATACCGACGGCAGCAAGTCATCTGTGCAAATGCAGGAGGGCAAAGCTGAAGAGAGCAAGTAACCGGCGTCTGCACCAGGGTGATGCCCACCTTGCTCGTTGATCCAGGAAAGACTGTCCAGCTACGGCATTTGCTGCCGGCGAGGGCAGAGCATTTCCGAGCCTCGAATCAAGTCGCATTACTCCATGGGTTAACTAAGGCTCATTCATGAGCTCTTGCGCTCTTACTTCCGAGTGTTCCCATCTGTGGTTACTTTGTAGCTGCGGTGAGGGAAAATGCTCATTCAGTAAAACGGCATGTTCCAGCGCTTCTCTAAAACGTTTTTTTGCCCTTTTTTTTAGCTGCAGATAAACCAGAAACATTTCACTGTCGAAGTCACTATGTTCCAGGAGGTCGAGTGCCGACCGATTGATGGCGTTTGCCTCCTCAAAAAGCTTTTGGTTTCGCTCCATCGCTAGGCGGCGGCACGCATTAATTTGGTCGGCTGAATGGTTCGACATGACGGTTCCGCCTTCAAATCATCCCTGTCATTTTCCTGATCGCCCACATCCTGAAATGGGTGTCGGTTCGGTTCTGTACAATTCAGACCGTACGATCGGCCGGTGATATCAACGAAATTCTATTTAAAAAATCGATCATTGGCCCTGGCAAATGACAAACAAAACCACTTTCTCGCAGATGACAGTGGCCCGAATCTTCATCGTGAGGTCGCCCAGATTTTTCTCGCCCATTCACCTCTTATTCTGATGAGGTGGGACGTCACAAAAAATTTCGAGAAAATGACGGCCCGTCGACCGGGCAAGCCATACGTCTATCCTTTGCACGCCACTTTCCAGGAGGCATACCAAAATTACTGGAGAATATTTTGGTGAAATGCGGTTGATCAGCAAACCCGCACGCCAAACCCACTTGAGAAATGGAGAAGTCGGTTTGCTCAAGGAGTTCTCTGGCTCGGGTCAATCTTGCAAGCTTGAACCAATCACGTGGGGCGTGGCCCGTAGCTTTCTTGAAAGCGCGGGAGAAATGGCTTCGTGACAAGGCACACTCTTTGGCTACGACGGAAATCCGAATGCCACAATCAAGGTGCTCCATCATGACTTCCTTCGCCTTGCGCTCCTGCCAGTAACTTAGCCTGTCCCGCTCGCGACTGGACGCCAGTCGCGCAAAGGGGTCTGCGACCGTCATGATCTGCTCAGCGCCAGCCCCGGGAGCGGCGATAACGATGGGGGTCAGGCGGCCACCGCCCCGGCTGGACTTGAAGACTTGTACAGCGTCCACGTCGCTCATTGTGACCTCTAGAGGGGGGAGAAGAGGTCTATTGTGGCCATCATCAATGGGTCGAAAGCGCTCGATCGGGCCTTGCGTGCGCCCGTTTGGGCCAGATCGTCAGCGGGGTTTGCGTAGCTCGCTTGGCGTTAGATTCAGGTAGCGCTTGAACAGGCGAGCAAGGTAAGAGGGGGAATCCAGTCCCACCGCCAGGCTGACTTCGAGGATCGATAGTGATGTGCATGAAACAAGCCGGGCGGCAGTTTCAACTCTCGTGCGATTGGTGAAATCCAGCAGGGTTTCGTCGGTAACAGCTTTGAAAATACGCGTAAGGTGACGCCGAGACAGGTGAAATTCATGTCCAATCGACTCAATCGTCAAGTCTGAGTCCAGATTCTCCCGAACGTATCGCTGTATGTCGTGCACCAGGGTGGCTTGCTGCTGTTGTTCACTCGGCGGCGGTAGGGTTTGCTGACAAGCGATAACCCGCGTGCACTCCTCGAAGAGCAGATGATTGAGGTGGGGCAATTGGCGCTCAAAGGCCTGCGCCGTCGCACAGCTTTGAAGTTGGTCATGCAGGCGCAAGATACCTTCCAGCACCTCGGTCGCTTGCCAGATCCCTGATCGATTGACCTGTTTGGCGAAACTTCGGCAACCGAACATCTGTCCCTGGTGTTTGACGTAGGAGGGGTCGACATACAAGGTCATATGTTTCTCCCGCCCCGGAGCCGCCTCAGTGGCGTGGGCAAAGTCTGCCGGCACAAAGGAAAACGATTGGCGCGATATGTGAGAGGTCTGGCTGCTTTCGGTCGAGAGAAACAGCCCACCCTGGCGCGGTAACAGCAGCATATGACAGTCGTGGGCGTGCCAATCCACGGCGTAGCCACTGGTGTCGCTAGTCTCCAGGTGAAACACGTCGGGCGAGTTGGCATTGAGCTTGGGGGACATATAGGTCATCAAGACCCCTTTATATAAATTCACCGATGCAATAGCCCGGTTGTAATGGTCTTGGCGGCAGTGGGATATTACGGTTAATAATAACGTGTATCATTATCATACATGTCTTGCGGGCGCTGATCGACCCGGGCTAGAGCGTTTTACGCTGATTTTCAGTTCTGGCGCTGTCCTCGCGAAGAGCTGTAGGCGACGCAGGGCAGACATTCAAGTGGTCATGACATCTGTAAACTGCGGTCGGCGGGTTGTGTCACATTCAACTGTGATTTCAAATCGACCAGACAGCTCCCTTCGCCCTTTGGATGTCAATGAAAGGGCCCGGCTATCGAGGTCTTGAGTAACCCATTTGCGGTTTAGCGCTGTCTGTAGCAAAGCCGCTCCCAACGCGCCACCCAGATGAGGGCGCCGCATGCTCCAGTCCAGACACGAGCAAGCGAAACGACGTCGCTGAGCCTTGACTTGCGCTACTTCTATACCGATAGCAGCCATCGCCGCTTCGCCGCTGTCAGTCAGCTGATAGGCACGGTCATCAGTGTCCGAGGCCGTCAACCAATCTGACTCGATGAAATGGTCATGCAAATGAACCGCCAAGGTTCCGGCCATGTGGTCATAACAGGTACGCGCAAACTGCAATCGGTTGGGAGTGTTTGAAACAAACCCGGTGTTCGCATGCTGACTAATGACCATGAGGGCCTCCAGCGCTTGGGCCACTTGTGTATCCGCCAGGCTGTAATAGCGATGCCGTCCCTGCGTGTGCAGCTTGAGCAACCCGTCCTCTTTGAGTCTTGCCAGATGCGCGCTCGCGGTGGAGGTACTGACCTCAGCGATGGCGGCCATTTCGGTACTGGTTCGCGCGTGGCCGTCCATCAGCGCACAAAGCATTTTTGTCCTGGCAGGTTCGGCAATGGCGCCGGCAATCCGAGAAAGGGCAAGCTCATTGCCTTGGCAATCCATATTTCGTTCCTGAACGAATCGTCAGCGTAATAGATGTTCGATAGTAACTGTTCTTTGTGAACAGGACGCCAAAATGACGCCTTTTGAAGCAGCCACGCATCACGACCCTTATGTTTACTATGCACGTCTCAGACAACAGGGAGGTCTGTTCTTCGATGCGGATCTGCGCTTATGGATTGCGAGTGGGGCCAATGCGGTCGAGGCGATTCTGGGGCATCCCGATTGTCGGGTGCGTCCGCTGCACGAGCCCATTCCCCCGGCAATTGCACAGGGCGCCGCCGGACTTGTTTTCGGTCGGTTGATGCGTATGAACGAAGGGGCGCAACACCGGTGCCCCAGGATGGCGATTGAGCCCGCCCTGGCCTCCATTGAGTTGGATGGCATCGCCGACATTGTGTCACGTGTGGTCACGACACTTGAAAACTCGCTTGAAACTACGGACGAGTTGATGTTCACGTTGCCCGCGTGCGTCATTGCCTCCTTGATAGGCCTGCCATCCTTGCGCATGCGAGAAGTCGCGAAGCTGACACGGGATTTTGTCGGCTGCCTATCGCCACTAAGCGATGAAACGCAGCTCAATAAGGCCCATTCCGGCGCTATTCACCTAAGCCAGATATTCAGCGCGCTGCTGAATGACGATAAAACTGATAGCGCCTTGTTGACTCGCATCCGCAGCGAAAGCAAGGCCGCTGAATGGGCAGATCAGGAAGCGTTGATTGCTAACCTGATCGGCTTGATGTCACAGACCTTCGAAGCCACCGCGGGCTTGATTGGTAACACCCTCATAGCGCTCCATCGCAATCCTGACCTGATTGAAGACGGGGAACCGACTCCGATGCTCGTCGCAGCACTGGTGGCCGAGGTAGCGCGCTTCGACTCGCCCGTGCAAAACACCCGGCGATTCGTTGCGAAGCGATGCACGATTGGCGATAGCGTCCTGGAGGCGGGGGATACCGTTCTGGTGTTACTCGCTTCAGCCAACCGAGATCCCTGCCTGAACCCAGACCCCGACAGTGTGTTGCTCAAGCGAAGCAATAGACGAACCTTCAGTTTCGGCTCAGGACGACATGAATGCCCAGGTCAGCAACTGGCGTTGACGATCGCCTCTGAAGCGATATTGGCGTGGTTGCAATGCGAGTCTTTCCCCTCTGCTCGATGCTATCGATGGAGTTATTTGCCGTCCCTTAATGGACGCATACCTAAATTCCATCCCGCTCAGGAAGCTCAGCAATGATCGCCGTTATTTTTGAAGCCTGGTTTGGCCTGGCGTCACTATTTGTCCAGTCGCTGCCACGACTCTGAACGCTCACGGCCATCGATGAATAAACGAACCACCATTCCTGATGAAGACTCTCCATGGCCCACCACCTGATCCTTCGCGACGCCAATGAAAACGACATGCCTGCGGTGCTGGCGATCTATGCCCATCACGTGATTCATGGCTCGGCCAGTTTCGAATTGGAGCCACCGCCCCTCGAACAGATGTGTCAACGGCGCGCCGATGTCTGTGCCCATGGCCTGCCGTTCCTGGTGGCTGAGCGCGACGGGGAATTGGTCGGTTATGGCTACGCTTCGTTGTATCGACCGCGTCCGGCCTACCGTTTCACGGTCGAGGACTCTGTCTACGTCCGCGAGGACATGTCTGGTTTGGGCGTTGGGCAGGCGCTGTTGAGCAGGGTGATCGAGCGTTGCATCGAGGGCGGCCGCTGGCTCGACACAGTGATCATGCAGCGTGAGTCAGGCGAAGGGGCCGGCAGCACGCCTCATGGTTAGCTCGGGTGTCCGATCCTTGGGTATGGGGACGGCTGATGACACATCGCCGGCGTCCTTTCTGATCCGAAACCACCATCGAAACTTTTCAAGGCGGGTGAAAACGACCCATTACGACTTCGACAACATCATTTCCTAAGTGATTGATTCTGGTTTTGTTTTAGGGTTAAATCAGCACCTGCTTTTGCATTTCCCATGCCCCGATGGTGAAATTGGTAGACACATCAGACTTAAAATCTGCCGCCGCAGGGCGTGCCGGTTCGATTCCGGCTCGGGGCACCATCTTGATCAAGGGTTTGCTGGCGAACGCTAACGCAAACCCTTGTTTGTTCCGGCTCCGTCAATGGCTGTCCGTTGCGTCGTTACTCCTGTTTTTCATCTCCGTTGATGTCTGCCTTGCGTCGATCGATGCCGTCAGGGTTGCCGACATTGATCAGTCTTCTTTCCAGCAGAATGGTTTGCAATGCCTCGCGGTCTGACGGGGTCATTTGATGCTCTCGCTCCTTGAGTTCAAGCAGGATCGGGCTGGACCACTGGCGATAGGTTTGTTCGGCATTACGGGTGGATGACATCGCTTCCTCCATGGGCTGATTTCTGCCAATCAAGACGCCTCGGTTCACTACGCAAAGTGACCCTAGCCGAGGAAGGCCATTGTTGCCAATGCCTCACATCGGACGGGCCCAATGCCCGGGCTTGCGAGAACTTTGGAAGAGTCGAATCACCGGTGGCATGCTTGCCCAGGCCATTCGTCACGGCCTGAGGAAAGCCGCAGGTTGGTGGAGTCCTTCAAGCGCATGTCACTGCACGCATCAAACACTGGGCCGACGGGTTCAGCCCAGTGCTGTTGCCTCTCTAGACAAACGCTTGCCCATGAAACCCCCGGGGTAGCCGTTGCATTCCAGCCATGGCGGTGAGTCGCTCGATCCAGGCCTGGCGCCAGTCATTGGGCGCATGAACGGTTTTTGCCTTGCGAGCGGCGCGACGGGCCGTGTTGCGTTCGTTCTTGCGCGCCTCTTTGTAAGCATCGGTATTGCGACAGCTTCTGCATTTGACCCGATTCAGTTCTCCGGTGGAGGTGAGGTTGTTGCCCTTGTGTCAGCAGGCCAGATGCCCGCTGATTTTGAAGTGGGTGACCATCTGAACGCCTCCTTCGTGGCGTGGTTATCATTGGACAACCCTGTATTGCTGATGTTCGCCGCTCTGGGGCGCAAAAAAATCCCAGCACCTGGCTGGGTTTTTTGAGGGGGGGGAAGGATCAGGCAGGCACACGCGCGGTGACGATAACGTCGCCGGTCATGCGTCCTGCGTCAGGGCGTGTCGGGGCATCGGTGTCCGGATCAGAATCATCTGAACCGTGGCAGAGGCGGCTCGACTGGCCGCAGCGACGACAGGGTGTTGCGGATCAGGGGCGTATCCTTCTCGATGTCGTTCAGCCGGTCACGGATCCTGAGGGCAGTCGGGTGCCCGCCTTGATGATCGACCCAGTCGGCGATTTCCTTGCAAGCTGCAGCCAGGCGAACCTGGCGGGAGTCGAGCAGGGTGAGCAGGGTGGTGATGGACTCTTTTTCGGACATGAAAACACCTCCGTTGAAGAAACCTGAGGATTGGCAGTAAAAAGCCCGCCGCAAGCGAGCTCTACCGATGGTGCGCTAATCCTTCAGCACTGTTTCAGTATAGACCCGTAACCGGTTGGCGAATGTTCGTCAGCCTTGCCGGACCGTCATTTGTGATCGGGCATTGAGTTGTCGGCAAACGTGTTGGGCATCGTGTTCAAGATCGTAACCGTCCCCGATAAAGCCATTGGTGCGAGTATCGGCGATGCGGTACCAGACGGTGGCGTCAGCGGGTTGATGCACGGTTTCTCCAGCCCGGCGTCCATGGATGATGATCTTGTTGCAGCGCTTGACGACGAAAATGTCTTCCATGGCTTCACCGCAGCTGATTCGTGTACAGATCAACTATAGAAGCCATTTGCAATCGTGCAAAAAATAGGCGGGTCAGTTCGTCGGTTCAGACGCCAGTTTCTCCAGCAACATCGCCAGCGCGACTTCCTCGGCCCGCAGGCCTTTACGCATCCTCGGCCTTGGCAGTTGCGCCAGCGCACCGAGGGAAAAACCCTCGAGCACCGCCGGGTGGATGTAACACTTGCGGCAGACCGCCGGGGTGTTGCCCAGCTGCCGGGAGACCTCTTTGACCATCGCCACCACATGCTGCTTTGCCTGTGACTCGGGTTGCCACTCGAGCTCGCGCAAAACCGCCAGGGCCAGCGCGCTGCCGGCCCAGGTGCGGTAATCCTTGGCGGTGAAGTCGGCACCGGTCAGGGTTTGCAGGTAGGTGTTGACGTCGGCAGAAGTGATCGTGTGCCGCTCTCCGTTTTCATCGAGGTATTGGAAAAGGTTTTGTCCGGGAATCTCCTGGCAGCGCTTGACGATCCGCGCCAGCCGCCGGTCCTTTACGGTGATCTGATGCTCGATGCCACTCTTGCCGCGAAACTGGAACAGGATCGCACTGCCGTTGATCTCCACATGCCGGTTACGCAGGGTGGTCAGGCCATAGGAGCGGTTGTCCCGCGCGTACTGGGCATTGCCGACACGGATCAGCGTCGCATCGAGCAGGGTGATGACCGTGGCCATGACCTTGTCGCGACTGAAACCTGGTGCTGCCAGCAAGGCTTCCAGCTGCTTGCGCAGCTTCGGTAGGGCCAGGCCGAAATCCCGCAGGCGCGCGTATTTGTCGGTGTCGCGCACCTCGCGCCAGCGCGGGTGATAGCGGTACTGCTTGCGCCCGCGGGCGTCGCGGCCGGTGGCTTGCAAGTGCCCGCGCGGATCCGGGCAGATCCACACGTTGGTGTAGGCCGGTGGCACCGCCAGGGCGTTGATGCGTTGAATTTCCTCCGGGTCGACGATGCGCTGGCCTGAAGGCTCGAAATAGCAGAACTTGCCGCGCAGTTTGCGCCGGGTAATGCCCGGCTGGGTGTCATCGACGTAGTGCAGGTCTCGGGGCAGTGCATCGGGCATGGCGATTGTCCTGGGCGAGGGGGCGTTACAGCCATTGACCCCACGCCGCGGCAGTCGTGCCCCCGCCCCGACCTTATAACGAGTTACGCCAGTACCGCCACGGCCTTGATCTGCGCCCACAGGCGTTGGCCCGGGTGCAGGTTGAGGTGATCCCGGGAATAGCGGGTGATACGCGCCAGCAACGGACTGCCGGCGGCATCCAGGCGTACCAGCACATGGGCGCTGTTGTCGGCCGCCATTTCACTGACCACCGTGACCGGCAGGCGATTGAGGATGCTGCTTTGCTCGTCGCCGTGCAGGCTCAGGCTGACATCCCGCGCCTGGACCTTGCAGCGTAATGCCTGGCCTGCGGCCATCGGCGTGTGGGCCACGCGAATGTTCAGGTCGGTGTCGGGCAGCTGCAACGTCAACAATTGGTAGTGGGCGTCGTAGGCCGCGACATGACCCTGGATCACCACACCGGCGTCGTCACCCAGCGCCAACGGCAGGTCGAGGCGTGCCAGGGTCTGGCCGATGGGGCCGCTGGCCAGCGCCTGGCCGTCGCTGAGCAGGACGATATGGTCGGCCAGCTGCGCGACTTCATCCTGGGAGTGGCTGACATAGAGTACCGGGATCTCCAGCTCATCGTGCAGGCGTTGCAGGTAAGGCAGGATTTCACTTTTGCGCTGCGCGTCCAGTGCGGCCAGCGGTTCGTCCATCAACAACAATGTGGGGCTGGTGAGCAGGGCGCGCGCCATGCCGACGCGCTGGCGTTCGCCGCCGGACAGGTGCTGCGGATGCCGATCGAGCAAGTGGCTGATGCCGAGCAGCTCGGTCGCGTGGGCCATGTCGACCCGGCGCTGTTGCCGGGGAATGCGCTTGAGGCCGAACTGCAGGTTGGCCAGCACCGACAGATGAGGAAACAGGCTGGCTTCCTGAAAAACGTAACCCAGGGCGCGCTTGTGCGGCGCGACAAAAATCCCCTTGTCGCTGTCTTGCCAGACTTCATCGTTGACCTGGATAAAACCCTGTCCGGCCCGTTCCAGGCCCGCAATGCAGCGCAGGCAGGTGGTCTTGCCAGACCCTGAGTGACCGAACAGCGCCGTCACCCCACGGCCGGGCAACTGCAGGTCGACATCGAGGGCGAACCCCGGATAGCTCAATTTCAGACGCGTGTGAATCATCGATCAACTCCAGCCCGTTTTGGTTGACCGTCTGGAGTACAGCGCCAGCAGCACCGCGAAGGAGAACACCAGCATGACGCCGGCCAGCCAATGGGCCTGGGCATATTCCATGGCTTCGACGTGATCGTAGATCTGCACCGAGACCACTCGGGTCTTGTCGGGGATGTTGCCGCCGATCATCAGCACCACGCCGAATTCGCCGACCGTATGGGCGAAGCCGAGGATGGCCGCGGTGATGAAGCCAGGTCGCGCCAGGGGCAGGATGACGCTGAAAAAACTGTCCCAGGGGCCGGCGCGCAAGGTCGCGGCCACCTCCAGTGGGCGAGTGCCGATGGCGGAAAATGCGTTCTGCAGCGGCTGGACCACGAACGGCATCGAATACAGTACCGATCCGATCACCAGGCCTGCGAAACTGAACGTGAGGGTGCCCAGGCCCAGGGATTGGGTGAGCTGGCCGACAAAGCCGTGGGGGCCGAGCGCCAGTAATAGATAGAAACCGATCACCGTGGGTGGCAGCACCAGGGGCAGGGCGACGATCGCCCCGACCGGGCCTCGCAGCCAGGATTGGGTGCGCGAGAGCCATAACGCCAGCGGAGTGCCAACCAGCAACAGGATGACGGTCGTCAGCGACGCCAGTTTCAGCGTTAGCCAGATGGCGGAGAAGTCGGCACTCGTCAGCGACATTTAGATTTGGTAACCATAGGACTGGATGATGGCAGCGGCTTTTGGTCCCTTGAGGTAGTCAACCAGTGCCTTGGCGGCCGGGTTGTCCTTGCCCTTGTTGAGGATGACCGCGTCCTGTTTGATCGGGTCGTGCAGGCTGGCCGGCACGATCCACGCCGAACCGCTGGTGATCTTGCCGTCCTTGTAGACCTGCGACAGGGCGACAAAGCCCAGCTCGGCGTTGCCGGTGGACACGAACTGGTAGGCCTGGGTGATGTTCTGGCCTTCGACGATCTTGTCCTTGACCTTGTCGGCCAGGCCCTGCCTGGCCAGGACCTGGGTGGCTGCCAGGCCATAGGGTGCGGTTTTCGGGTTGGCGATCGACAGATGCTGATACTTGTTATCGGCCAGCACTTTGCCCTGGGTATCGACGTAACCTTCCCTGGCCGACCACAGTGCCAGCGTGCCGATGGCGTAGGTGAAGCGAGAGCCCTTGACGGTGTCGCCTTCGGCTTCAAGTTTTTGCGCGGTGGTGTCGTCTGCCGAGAGGAACACTTCGAACGGCGCGCCATTCTTGATCTGGGTGTAGAACTGGCCGGTGGCACCGAAGGCCGTGACCAGCTTGTGCCCGGTGTCCTTTTCGAAATCGGCGGCGATGGCCTGGATCGGCGCGGTGAAGTTGGCAGCGACAGCGACCTGCACCTCGTCCGCCTGGGCAGAGCCGAAGGCGAACACGGCGAGCAGGGTCGCCAGGCAGGTGGGGGCAAAACGTGAGGCACAAGTCATGAAGCGGCTCCGTCGAAGGCACATGCTGCAAGAAGGTCAATCGCTATATATCGGAATATATAGCGAAATGCCGCTGAACGGAATGCGTTGCAACGCGGTCATGGCGAGTGAGGGTCTCACCCGCCATAACCATCAGCGTTGAAGCAATTTCGCCAAGCCGTCCTCAGCCAGGCGCCGGGTCAGTTCAGCGCTGCTCGACTCGACCCCCAGGGTAAAGGCCTGGCCTGCCCAGAGATTGCTGAAGTCGGCTTCGCCTTTGGCGCGCAATGGCATCAATGCACCGCCCGCGAGGGGGAAACTTGGCGCCTGGGCGCTCATCGGTCCGAGCTCGCGCATCACCCGATTGAGGATGCCCCGTGCCGGGCGACCGGTGAAAATATTGGTGAGCGCCGTCTCGCTTTCCCTGGCAGTGCGCAACGCCTTGTGATGCGAAGCACTGACCTTGGCCTCTGGCGTGAACAGATACGCCGTGCCCACTTGCACCGCCGATGCCCCCAGCATGAACGCCGCCGCCACTCCCCGCGCATCGGCAATGCCGCCAGCGGCAATCACCGGTACGTTCACCGCATCGACGACCTGTGGCACCAGGGCGAACGTACCGACCTGGCTGCTCAGGTCTTCACTGAGAAACATGCCCCGGTGCCCGCCGGCTTCGTAACCCATGGCGATGATGGCGTCGCAGCCGTGCTGCTCGAGCCAGAGGGCTTCTTCGACCGTGGTGGCCGAGGACAGCACTTTTGCCCCGGTGGCTTTCACTCGATCCAGGAGGGATTTTTCCGGCAGGCCAAAGTGGAAACTCACGACCTCCGGGCGCAACGCTTCGACCACTGCGCAGGCCGCCTCATCGAACGGCGCGCGGTTGGAGACTGGTGTCGGCGCGTCGAAGTCGGCACCCAGTTCGCGATAATAGGGTTGCAGCAGTTTCTTCCAACCCTGGGCGCGTTGCTCGTCGAGCGTCGGCGGTTGATGGCAGAAGAAGTTGACGTTGATCGGACGCTGGCAGTGTTGACGAATGTTCTTGAGCTCGTCACGCAATTGCTCGACGCTCAACATCGCGGCCGGCATCGAGCCGAGACCGCCGGCGTTGCTCGCCGCGATGACCATGGCAGCGGTGGTGGCGCCGGCCATGGGGGCCTGGATGATCGGCAGTTCGATCCCGAGCAGGTCAAGCAAACGAGTATCTGGCCATTGGCTCATTTCAGCGGTACTCCGTCGTTGATAGCGGTCCATCATATTGGCTTAAAGTCGAGTACGGGATTTTTTTGCGATGTGGTATTTAAATCACACCCCAACAGGTGATCTCACCAGGAGGCAGCGATGTTCCAAGGTATTTTGATCGATAAAGACGAAAGCGGTTACCGGGCCACACTGCAACAGATCAATGAAGACCAGTTGCCTGAGGGCGATGTGACGGTGCGTGTGGCGTACAGCACGCTGAATTTCAAGGATGGCCTGGCGATCACCGGCAGCAGCCCGGTGGTGCGAAAATTCCCGATGGTGCCGGGGATCGATCTGGCAGGGACCGTCGAAGTCAGCGGGCATCCGGACTACAAGGTCGGTGACAAAGTCCTGCTCAATGGTTGGGGGGTGGGTGAAGGGCATTGGGGCGGGCTGGCGCAGAAGGCCCGCCTGAAGGGCGAGTGGCTGATTGCGCTGCCCGAGGCATTCACTGAGGCGCAGGCAATGGCCATCGGTACGGCAGGCTACACGGCGATGCTGTGCATCATGGCGCTGGAACGCAACGGTGTGACACCCGAGCAGGGCGAAGTGCTGGTCACCGGGGCCAACGGCGGTGTCGGCAGTTTCGCCATCGCCTTGCTGAGCAAGCTCGGCTATCGGGTGGTCGCTTCCACCGGGCGCCTGTCGGAGCACGAATACCTCAAGCAACTGGGCGCCGGCGAAATCATCGACCGCGCCAGCTTGTCCGAGCCGGGCAAGCCGCTGGCCAAGGAACGTTGGGCTGCAGTCATCGACTCCGTAGGTAGCCATACCCTGGCCAACGCCTGCGCCAGTACCAAATCCGAAGGCACCGTGGCCGCCTGCGGTCTGGCCCAGGGCATGGATTTTCCAGGCTCCGTCGCACCCTTTATCCTGCGCGGCGTGACCCTGGCCGGGATTAACAGCGTGACCCAACCGAAAGCCCGGCGTGTAGAGGCCTGGGGGCGTTTGGCCAAGGACCTGGACTTTGCCCTGTTGCCACTGATCAGCCACGAAATCGGTTTGAGCGAAGCGATCGAGGCTGCGCCGCGCCTGCTGGCGGGACAATTGCGGGGGCGGGTGGTGGTGGATGTGAATCGCTGATCAGAAACGGGGGCGGCCGCACCACATCAACCTCCATTCACGGCTTTTCCCGCTCCAGCAATTGCCGCTTGCGCTCCACCCCCCAACGATACCCCGACAGATTGCCATCGCTGCGCACCACCCGGTGGCAGGGGATTGCGACCGCCAGGCTGTTGGCGCCACAGGCTTGTGCCACGGCGCGAACCGCTTTGGGCGCGCCGATGCGTTGGGCGATGTCGGCGTAGCTGGCGGTGCTGCCGGCGGGAATTTCCCGTAGCGCTTGCCAGACCCGTTCCTGAAACGCCGTGCCGCGCACATCCAGCGGCAAGTCCAGGCCCAGGGCCGGTGCCTCGATGAAACCCACGACCCTGGCGATCAACTGTTCGAAGGCCTGGTCGGCGCCGATCAGATTGGCGCGGCGAAACTTGTCCTGCAGGTCGCAAACCAGTTGCTGCGGATCATCCCCAAGGAGAATCGCGCAAACGCCTCGCTCGCTTTGCGCCACCACAATCGCGCCGAGGGAGCACTGGCCAACCGCAAAACGGATGTCATTGTTTTGCCCTCCGTCACGGTAATCGGTGGGCTTCATCCCCAGCACCTGATCCGCCGCCTCATAGAACCGGCTGTTGGAATTGAAGCCGGCATCGTATAACGCCTCAGTGACCGAGCGACCATCCGCCAGCCGCTCGCGCACCCGGCGCGAACGGTGGGCCGCGGCATAGCCTTTGGGCGTCAGGCCGGTCACGGACTTGAACACCCGATGGAAGTGAAAGCTGCTCAGGCCTGCCGCTTCGGCCAGTTCGTTCAGTGCCGGCAGCGCCTCGGCGCTTTCGATTTGGCGGCACGCGGCGGCCACGGTGGCAGCATGTTGTGTGGCGACAGCGCTTTGATCCGTGGCCGCGCGCTTGCTTGGGCGATAACCCGCGGCCTGGGCCTGTTCGGCGTTGTCGAAGAATTCGACATTCTGCGGTTTCGGCAAGCGCGAGAGGCTGCTGGGGTTGCAGTAGATCCCGGTGGTCTTCACTGCGTAGACAAACTGTCCGTCCGCTTGTGGATCGCGGGCGAGCACCGCGGCCCAGCGTGGATCATTCTCGGTGCTGATGGTTGTCGGTTGGCTTGTCATGGCTTTACGTCCGTTGTCCCGTTTGCCGCAGATTAACCGCCGGCCAATCTGCCCACACTCCGGCGCTTGCGGTCAAACTCCACGGCATCATCGAGCGGTTCGAAACGTGAAGTTGATCCGCTGTTCGCCCAGGCGTGGGTGTTGGCCAGCCTTGATCGGCAGAACGCCGTGATAACGCAAGCGATCCACGCCACCCCAGACCACGACGTCGCCGTGCAGCAGCGGTACCCGTTGGCTTTTGTCGCTGCGCGCGAAGCCGCCGAACAGGAACATCGCGGGCAATCCCAGGGATACCGAAACGATAGGCGCAGCGTAGGACTTTTCGTCCTTGTCCTGATGTAAGGACATCTTCGCCCCGGGCACATAGCGATTGATCAGGCAGGAGTCCGGCACGAAATCGGCAAACCCTGCCGCCAATGCCGCCGCCTGCGCCAATTGAAAAAACACCTCGGGCATGGACGGCCAGGGCAGGCCGGTCTGCGGGTCGTCGCGGGTGTAGCGATAGCCGCTGCGGTCGGTGGTCCAGCCCCATGTTCCGCAACTGCTCAGGGCAACCGACATGGTGAAGCCCCCAGGGGTAACCATTTGCCGGAAAGGTGCCGCCGCCAACACGGCGTCCAGTGCCGGCAGCACACGCTCCAGCCAGGGCAGGGTAAAGCCCCTGAGGACGTAGGATTGTTCGCCGATCTGCTCGCACCGAGGTTGCTGTTCGGGTTCTGCGTCGGCAAACAGGTCAAGGTTGATCGGGTTCATGGAGCTCATGATGCGTCGTGAAAGATGATCCCAAGGGTATGCCGTTTTCCGCTGTGCAGGCGACTGACGCCGTGGCGCAGGGTTACCCGATAGTAACCGCGCACGCCTTTGACCGGGCGCTGGTTGACCGCGAAGATCAGGCCGTCGCCTTTTTTCAGACCGATGACCTGTGGGCGCGACTGCATGCGCGGGCGCTGCTCGGTCAATACGAACTCACCGCCGGTGAAGTCTTCTCCCGGCTCCGACAGAAGAATCGCCACCTGCAAGGGGAAGACGTGCTCGCCATACAGATCCTGGTGCAGGCAGTTGTAGTCCTGGGGGCCGTATTGCAGCAACAGTGGCGTAGGACGTTGCTGGCCGGCGGCGTGACAGCGCTCGAGGAAGGCCGGGTGGCTGTCGGGAAACCGGCTCGGCAGGTCCATTTGCTCATGCCAGCGATTGGCAATAGGCACCAGCCGTGGGTACAGCGCACTGCGCAGGCGGGCCACCAGCGGCGGCAAGGGATAGTCGAAATACTTGTACTCGCCACGGCCGAAACCGTGGCGGGCCATGATCACCTGCGAGCGAAAGGGTTCCGCCTGGCCGTACAAGGCGCTGATTTGATCACAGGCCTTGTGGCTCAACAGCGACGCGATAACCGCGCAGCCGTCCTGATCGAGTTGCTGTTCCAGCAGGGGCCAGTCCAGCCTGTCCAGATATTGCTCGCTCATTGCCGTGCCCTCAGGTTATCGAGGTGGCCAGACTAAGAGGCGTAACGAATGTGAACACTCCGACGCTTGCGCTCGAATGTCGGCAGGAAGCAGACGTCCCTGTTCACTGCGGGCAATGTTAGAGCGCTTTGCTGACACTGATGTCGCTGATCACGTCGTCGCCCTGCCCATGAAGGGCATCCAGCGCGGCTTTGGCTTCCTCTGCAGTGCCATTTTCCAACTGGGCAAATTCGAAGCGGCGTTCGCCATTGAGTTTGTACTTGATGACGTATTTGGTCGTCTGGGCCACGGTCATACCTGCCTGTGTGCGGAGTGAGGCGCTGCTCAGCTCAGTTTCGAGCTGGAGCGGCGGATGATCTTGATCGAATGCGTCAGGGTCGGCTTGCGCGTCACACTGATCGGCCGGCGGTTCACCGTGTCGATGGTGATGTTCCAGAACCCGGTGCTCGGCGCCGTGATGCGGGCCGGGAAGGTGTCGAATGCGCCGCCGTGGTAGGTGTGACGACCGCCATTCTTGAAGCTGCGGAAGTTGGCGTCGTTCATCAAGCGTATGTTGCACGTCTGCGAGCATTGAATGACGACGATGTCGTCTTCGTTGAGGTGCTCGCGCTGGTGGATAAATTTCATGAGGCGCCTCCAGAAGGGCTTTTTCTACAAAATCAAAACGATAGCATGGTCGATAGGCGCAGTTTATCAGCCCTGAGGCGTTATTATCCGGCTGTGCGGGCCCTCAGGGGCAATAAAAAACGCAGATTGCCCACGCCAATGAAGAAAAAACCACCGCGGTTTGGAGAAAACCCGGGTTTGAGCTGTCGGAGGGTCTTTATCGGAGGTTTCGTATGAAGTGGGGCATCTTGGGCTTGCCGTGGGTTTTGGCAATCAGTGGTTGTGCAAGTGTTTCGGAGATCAACGAGACCTTGCCGACCATGAATGTGATTTCAGGCAAGAAGCCCCATGAGTACGCCCAATGCCTGAGCGAAATACTCGCCGAGAGCCGAGGCGCCTTGCAAATTGAGGAGCAGAAGGACGGGGTGCGGGTGATCGTGCCACAGAAGCTTTCATCGGGTCCCGCCGCGGTATTTGATATCGAGGAGCGCTCCGGCGGCAGCAGCATCAAGCTGCATGAGCGTATCTCCAACGTACCGCTTCGCCCCTTCGACGTTCGCGATGCCGCCACGGCGTGCATTTCCGGCTGATAGAATGTCGACTGTCAGCACCGATGCCGTCAAAGCAAGGCTTTGGCGGCATTGTCATTTCTGGAGTCGAGCATGAAGCGAGAGAAGGTACGGGAGCGGCACGCAGAGGGCCATATCTGCGCCACCCATGTGATTCAGAACCCGGCGAATCCGGGGGAATGGATCGTGTTTTTCAAAAAAAGCGCCGGACGCAGTTTTTTCCTTGTGGACGATAGCGACGAAGTCGAATCCTTCGACAGTCTCGACGCGCTGGTCGAGACCGTGCGCGGCCTGGGGATCAAGTTCGCGGAAATCCACATGTAAGTCGCTCGGCCCTTATTTGCAGACCACCACGACGCTACGGTTCTTGTAGTTGCCAACGTCGACGCCCAGGGTCTTGTCGCTTTCCTTGGAGGCGGGCGTGCCGTCAGTGCCGACAATCCGGTAGCCAGTGCCGGCGCAGGAAGCCTCGGCCTTTTCGTAACAGGTCGCCCAGGAATTGGCCTCGCCGGAACAGTCGATGGCCAGGCCTTGTTCGCCATTGTTCAGGTAAGTGGTCTCGGAGGTGGCGCAGCCAGTGAGGGCCAGCAGCGCTATCAGCGGCAGAAATTTGGTCATGTCGTTGTCGTCGTCAGGAGTAGGGGCAATGCCTGTGACAGCGCGGGCGGCAAAAGGTTATAGCGAAAGGCCACTTCTTGCAGGGATTGCCAAAAAAAGCCCTGCACTAGGGCAGGGCGTCGGGCCTGGATCAGTTCTTGTCCTTGCCCCGTCGTTTGGGTGCCGGATGTTCCAGTTGCAACACCGATGCCACTTCGATCGCCATGGCTTCGGACGGGAAGGGCCCGGCAATGTTCTCGCCGCCAACGCCGGCTACCCACCACTGGCCGTCTTTGGCGCTGATCAAATACCCGTTGACGCTTTTTGCTTCTGACATCTATTTGCCTCGCTGGCTGGTTCAAGGGCGCCATGATACCGCCAAATGCACCGTTCAGGTGCCGATGGGCGCACGGTGGTGCGCCTGCCCCCGGGTTGACTTGTCGTGCAAGTCTGGCGGACTCTGCTATCAATAACAGGCTGCTGATCCATTCGCGGTGCTCGCTGCGGAACTAACGGCGAGAATATTTCTCTATGATGGCATCGGTTAGCCAGTGCGGGGCATTGTAAGGTGTACGCCGCCTGATTAGACTGCGCCGAAACTCGTACACACAGCCCTTTCAAGGACTTATATGATCAAGAAATGCTTGTTTCCAGCAGCCGGTTACGGCACTCGCTTCCTGCCAGCGACCAAAGCCATGCCCAAGGAAATGCTGCCGGTGGTAAACAAGCCACTGATCCAGTACGGCGTCGAAGAAGCCCTGGACGCCGGCCTGACGGAGATTTCCATCGTCACCGGTCGCGGCAAGCGCGCCCTGGAAGACCATTTCGACATCAGCTACGAGCTGGAAAACCAGATCAAGGGCACCGATAAGGAAAAGTACCTGGTCGGCATCCGCAAGCTGCTCGATAACTGCTCGTTCTCCTACACCCGCCAGACCGAAATGAAAGGCCTGGGCCACGCGATCCTGACCGGCCGTCCGCTGATCGGCGACGAACCCTTCGCCGTGGTACTGGCGGACGACCTGTGCGTCAACCTCGAAGGCGACGGCGTACTGACCCAGATGGTCAAGCTGTACAAGCAGTTCCGCTGCTCGATCGTGGCCATCCAGGAAGTCGACCCGCAAGAGACCAACAAGTACGGCGTGATCGCCGGCGAGATGATCCGCGACGACATCTACCGCGTGCACAGCATGGTCGAAAAACCAAAACCTGAAGATGCGCCATCGAACCTGGCCATCATCGGCCGCTACATCCTGACCCCGGACATCTTCGACCTGATCGAACAGACCGAGCCAGGCAAGGGCGGCGAAATCCAGATCACCGACGCCCTGATGAAACAGGCCCAGAACGGCTGCGTGATGGCCTACAAGTTCAAGGGCAAGCGTTTCGACTGCGGCGGCGCCGAAGGCTACATCGACGCGACCAACTTCTGCTTCGAGAACTTCTACAAGACGGGTAAGGCTTACTGATAGCGCCTTGGCTGCTTGTATTGAAAAACGATCTTCACAAGCTGTAATAAAGCGGATGAAGGTTTAAATAGACGCCCCGACTTGATCGGGGCGGTTGTTTTTGTGGGGCCTGACTTGTTGGCGATGGTGTCCTTAAGGCCGTTTTTTCGCTTGTGGCTGTACCCGATCTACCATGGGAGCGTGCCTGCTCGCGATGGAGGTCGGCGATGACGCGGGGAGCCTGACACCCCGGGTGCCCTCAGGTATTTCGCGAGCAGGCTCGCTCCTACCGGACCCGCTCACGGCGCAGGACCTCCACTCGGCTGCTCGATGGAGCTGCCCCCAATTCAAAAGGCCGAACGAAGGCTTTGCACAACGCTTGCTCAGCCGCCGTCCGCAGGTATGCTATTGGCCTGCCGAGGAGATTGAAAATGGCCTACGATTTTGACCTTTATGTGATTGGCGCCGGTTCTGGCGGTGTGCGGGCGGCTCGGTTTGCTGCCGGTTTCGGCGCGAAAGTGGCCGTGGCCGAGAGTCGCTACCTGGGCGGTACTTGTGTGAACGTCGGCTGCGTACCGAAAAAGCTGCTGGTCTACGGCGCGCACTTCGCCGAGGACTTCGAGCAGGCATCGGGGTTTGGCTGGAGCCTCGATGAGGCGCAGTTCGACTGGGCGACGCTGATTGCCAACAAGGACCGCGAGATCAATCGCCTCAACGGCATTTACCGCAACCTGCTGGTCAACAGTGGCGTGACGTTGCACGAAGGCCACGCCAAGATCGTCGACCCGCATACCGTCGAGATCAATGGCGAGCGCCACTCGGCTAAAAACATCCTGATCGCCACCGGCGGCTGGCCGCAGATTCCGGAGATTCCCGGGCACGAGCACGCGATCAGCTCCAACCAGGCGTTTTTCCTCAAAGAGCTGCCCAAGCGCGTGCTGGTGGTGGGCGGTGGTTATATCGCCGTCGAATTCGCCGGGATCTTCCACGGCCTTGGCGCCCAGACCACGCTGCTGTACCGCGGCGAACTGTTCCTGCGCGGCTTCGACGGGTCCGTGCGCAAGCATTTGCAGGAAGAGCTGACCAAGCGCGGCATGGATCTGCAATTCAACGCAGACATCGAGCGTATCGATAAGCAAGCCGATGGCAGTCTGAAGGTGACGCTCAAGGATGGCCGGCAGCTGGAGGCCGATTGCGTGTTCTACGCCACCGGTCGGCGGCCGATGCTGGACAATCTGGGGCTGGAAAACACCGGGGTGAGGCTCGACAAGAAAGGCTTCGTCGAGGTGGATGACCTGTACCAGACGGCCGAGCCTTCGATCCTGGCCTTGGGTGATGTGATCGGTCGGGTGCAGCTGACGCCCGTGGCGCTGGCCGAAGGCATGGCGGTGGCGCGACGCTTGTTCAAGCCTGAGCAGTATCGCCCGGTGGACTACAAGATGATCCCGACGGCGGTGTTCAGCCTGCCGAACATCGGCACTGTGGGCCTGACCGAGGAAGAGGCGCGGGACGCCGGCCATGAAGTGCAGATCTTCGAAAGCCGCTTCCGGCCGATGAAGCTGACCCTGACCGAATGCCAGGAGCGCACGCTGATGAAGTTGGTGGTGGACGCCCAGACCGACAAGGTGCTGGGCTGTCACATGGTCGGTCCGGAGGCTGGCGAAATCGTCCAGGGCCTGGCCATCGCCTTGAAGGCTGGCGCCACCAAGCGCCACTTCGACGAAACCATCGGCGTGCACCCGACGGCCGCCGAAGAGTTTGTCACCCTGCGTACACCGGTCGGCGGTTAATCGTCTTTGGCTGCGCCTGGCGCTGCTGCAACGGCAGCTGCCAGGCGAACGCTTTCTTCCAGGTCCGCCTGGGCTTTCAGCAGTTCGATCTCCAGTGACTTGTTGACCTGCGACTGCTCCTCGACGCTTTGTTTGAGTGCCTGGCTTTCCAGCATGGCGACGCGCAGGCGTTCCTGGAGGAGGGTGCGTTCGCTATCGACGCGAGTGGCCTGGTCGAGCAGTTGATCCTGGCGGGTATTGCTTTGCTTGAGCTGCTCTTGCAACAGGCTCAGCTCACGCAATGTGCCGCGATTCTCGGTCAGCAGGCGTTCGTTGTCGCGGTGCAACTGGGTAATTTCGTCCTGGCGCACCAAGGCGCTTTGCTGTGCCTGGCGCAACTCCATCTGCAGTTGCTGCACCTGACCTTCGTGGCGGTGTTGCTCTTGCTCGCGCTGCTCCTTGACCGCATTGCGATAGTGCTCAAGGGCGTCTCGGCTATGCAGGTGTTTCTCTTCGAGCGAGCGAATCTGCTCGTCCTTGTCTTTCAAGCGCAGTTCGAAATCCGCCAGTGCCTGGCTCAGCCCGGCATTGCGGGTTTGCTCGCCCTGAAGCTGTGAGCGCGTGGTTTGCAGTGCCTCGGATTCCTGGGTCAGTGCCAGGCTTTGCAGTTCGTAGTGCTGCTGCAATTGCGTATTGGCTTGCTCGGCTTGATGCAGCTGGGTTTCCAGCGCCTTGCGTTGCTGCTCGTACTGTTCGCGGGCCTGGTCGATCGGTTCCTGTGCCTGCTCCTTGAGTCGTTGCGCCAGGCGCGTCACCAGGGCCAGCAATTCGTCGTCGATCGGCTCGGACGGTGTCTCGTCAGTGTCCGGGGTGCTGTCCTCGAGCTCCTTCATATAGCGATGGATCGTGGTTTTCGAACCGGTATTGCCCATTTCGATGCGCACGGCATCGATGCTCGGGTTTTCGCCACGGGCAATGATCGCCAACCGCGCCGCTTGCACCACTTGTTTATTCACGCCGACACGGGCCATGAGAACTCCTGCGTTTTTACTGTGTGGTACGTACCACGTATATACACATTGTACCATCCTTTGGATTACGCTGGATATCCGATTAACCTGATACGGGATATACTGGTATTACCCCATGTGATGAGGGTTTTGCGGTTCTTTGGTCCGCAAAGGCAGTACGCATTAGAGAAGCGAGCCCATGACCGAGCTGGACCGTTACCTGCAAGCCGCCACGCGCGACAACACCCGCCGCAGCTATCGGGCGGCCATCGAGCATTTCGAGGTGAATTGGGGCGGGTTCCTGCCAGCGACCGGCGACAGTGTGGCGCGCTATCTGGTGGCGCATGCGGGTGTGCTGTCGATCAACACCTTGAAGCTGCGTTTGTCGGCGCTCGCGCAGTGGCACACCAGCCAGGGTTTTGCCGATCCCACCAAGGCGCCGGTGGTGCGCAAGGTGTTCAAGGGCATTCGGGCGTTGCATCCGGCCCAGGAAAAACAGGCCGAGCCGCTGCAACTTCAGCATCTGGAGCAAGTGGTGGCCTGGCTCGAGCTGGAGGCGCAAACCGCCAGGCAGCAAGGGGATCGACCTGGATTGCTGCGTGCCCGGCGTGACATGGCGTTGATCCTGCTGGGTTTCTGGCGTGGCTTTCGCAGCGATGAGCTATGCCGCGTGCAGATCGAGCACGTGCAAGCGAGCGCGGGTTCTGGCATCACGCTGTACTTGCCTCGCAGCAAGAGCGACCGGGAAAACCTCGGCAAAACCTACCAGACTCCCGCGTTGCAGCGCTTGTGCCCGGTGCAGGCCTACATCGACTGGATCACCGAGGCCGCGCTGGTTCGCGGCCCGGTGTTCCGAGGCATCGACCGTTGGGGGCATTTGAGCGAGGAGGGCTTGCACGCCAACAGCGTGATCCCGTTGTTGCGCCAGGCGTTGGGGCGCGCAGGCATATCCGCCGAGCACTACACCAGCCACTCCCTGCGCCGCGGTTTTGCCTCGTGGGCACATCAAAGTGGCTGGGATCTGAAATCGTTGATGAGCTACGTCGGTTGGAAGGACATCAAATCCGCCATGCGCTACATCGAAGCCAGTCCGTTTCCCGGCATGGCCCGTCTCGCGGAAAAGCCTGTGGAGCCGTAAATTCGGTTTGCTTCTATTAATACCGTTGGCTAATAGCGAAAGCCAATCAGCGGCATGAGGTTTGCCAATGAGCCAACCGTCCGTCGAGTGGGTAAAGTTCTCTCCATCAACTTCTTAACCCCTGACGGAGAGTCAACGATGCCTATCATCAACAGCCAAGTTAAACCCTTCAAAGCTGACGCATTCAAAAACGGCGACTTCGTAAAAGTTTCTGACGCCGACCTGAAAGGCAAGTGGTCCGTGGTGTTCTTCTACCCGGCCGACTTCACCTTCGTCTGCCCAACCGAGCTGGAAGACCTGGCTGACAACTACGACGCCTTCCAGAAGCTGGGCGTCGAGATCTACAGCGTTTCCACCGACACCCACTTCGCCCATGCTGCCTGGCACAACACTTCGCCAGCCATCGGCAAGATCCAGTACACCATGATCGGCGACCCGACCCACGCCATCTCCCGCAACTTCGACGTGCTGATCGAAGAAGCTGGCCTGGCTGACCGTGGCACCTTCGTGATCAACCCTGAAGGCCAGATCAAGATCGTTGAACTGAACGACGGCGGTGTAGGCCGTGACGCTTCCGAGCTGCTGCGCAAGATCAAGGCGGCCCAGTACGTCGCTGCTCACCCGGGCCAGGTTTGCCCAGCCAAGTGGAAAGAAGGCGAGGCCACCCTGGCGCCGTCCCTGGACCTGGTCGGCAAGATCTAAGTCTGTGACGCGCTTCATCAGGGCGGACTTCCGCACCTTCTAAGCAAGCTGCACCGCCCAATAAAAACGCCCGGGCGAGATTCGCTCGGGCGTTTTTTCATGTCTGCTCCAAATGAATCAGAAAAAAGGAAATCGCGCGTATGTTGGACGCCAATCTTAAAGCCCAGTTGAAATCGTACCTGGAACGGGTCACCCAACCGATCGAGATCGTTGCCTCCCTCGACGACGGTGCGAAATCCCAGGAAATGCTCGCACTGCTGAAAGACGTTGCCAGTCTTTCCACCCAGATTACCTTGCTCGACAACGGTGATGACGCACGCAAGCCATCGTTCTCGATCAATCGCCCGGGCGCCGATATCAGCCTGCGTTTCGCCGGCATCCCGATGGGTCACGAATTCACATCCCTGGTGCTGGCCTTGCTGCAAGTCGGCGGCCACCCCTCCAAGGCCAGTGTCGAAGTGATCGAACAGATCCGCTCGCTCAAGGGCGAGTTCAGCTTCGAGACTTATTTCTCGCTGTCCTGCCAGAACTGCCCGGACGTGGTCCAGGCGTTGAACCTGATGGCGGTACTCAACCCCAATGTCCGTCACGTCGCCATCGACGGCGCGCTGTTCCAGGCCGAAGTCGATGAGCGCCAGATCATGGCGGTACCGAGCATCTACCTCAACGGCGTGAACTTCGGCCAGGGCCGCATGGGCCTGGAAGAAATCCTCGCCAAGATCGATACCAGCGGCATCGAGCGCCAGGCCGAGAAGCTCAGCGCCAAGGACGCTTTTGACGTGCTGGTGGTCGGCGGTGGCCCGGCCGGTGCTTCGGCGGCGATTTATGCCGCTCGCAAAGGCATTCGTACCGGTGTCGCAGCCGAGCGTTTTGGCGGCCAGGTGCTCGACACCATGGCCATCGAAAACTTCATCTCCGTGCAAGAAACCGAAGGACCGAAACTGGCGGTGGCACTGGAAGAGCACGTCAAGCAGTACGACGTGGACATCATGAACCTGCAACGCGCCGACAAGCTGGTGCCCGGTGTGAATGGCGAGCTGCATGAAGTTCAATTCGCCAGTGGGGCAAAGCTGAAATCCAAGACCGTGATCCTGGCGACCGGCGCGCGCTGGCGCGAAATGAACGTTCCCGGTGAGCAGCAATATCGCAACAAGGGCGTGGCGTACTGCCCGCACTGCGATGGTCCGCTGTTCAAAGGCAAGCGCGTTGCTGTGATTGGCGGCGGCAACTCCGGCGTCGAAGCGGCCATCGACCTGGCGGGTATCGTGTCCCATGTCACGCTGCTGGAGTTTGATGTACAGCTGCGTGCCGATGCGGTGTTGCAGCGTAAGTTGCACAGCCTGCCGAACGTGACCGTGATCACCAATGCGCAAACCACTGAAGTGACGGGCGACGGGCAGAAAGTGAACGGCCTGCGCTACAAGGATCGTCAGACTGACGAACTGCGCAGCGTGGAACTGGAAGGGATCTTCGTGCAGATCGGCCTGTTGCCTAACACCGATTGGCTCAAGGGCACCATCGAATTGTCACCCCGTGGCGAGATCATTGTCGATGCACGCGGTGAGACCTCGGTGCCTGGCATCTTCGCCGCTGGTGACGTGACGACAGTGCCGTACAAGCAGATCGTGATTGCAGTGGGCGAGGGCGCCAAGGCTTCCCTGAGTGCGTTCGACCACTTGATCCGTACCTCCGCCCCGGCGTAATACCGGACGCTGAAAACACAAAACCCCATGAGTGATCATGGGGTTTTTTTGTGTTTCGCTGGTTCCCACGCAGCAGCGTGGGAACGATCATGCGGCTGGCGTTAAAGGGGCGCTGGCTGAATGATTTCGACCCAATACGCTTCCGGGTCCTTGATGAACGCCAGGCGTTTAATGCGGCCGTCATTCAGGCGCTGGGAATGCAGCCCGGGACGCTCCGCGTCCCAAAAGCGTGACGCAGAGCGTCACAGGAGGCGTTACCACGCAGAGCGTGGGAACGATCATGCGGTGAGCGTAAAAGGGCGCTGGTTGAATGATTTCGACCCAATACGCATCCGGGGCCTTGATGAACGCCAGGCGCTTCATGCGGCCGTCATTGATCGTTCCCACGCTCTGCGTGGGAATGCAGCCCGGGACGCTCCGCGTCCCAAAAGCGTGACGCAGAGCGTCACAGGAGGCGTTACCACGCAGAGCGTGGGAACGATCATGCGGGGGGCGTTAAAGGGGCGCAGGCTGAATGATTTCGAMCCAATACGCATCCGGGTCCTTGATCAACGTCAGGCGCTTCATGCGGCCGTCGTTCAGGCGCTAGGAATGCAGCCCGGGACGCTCCGCGTCCCAAAAGCGTGACGCAGAGCGTCACAGGAGGCGTTACCACGCAGAGCGTGGGAACGATCATGCGGCTGGCGTTAAAGGGTCGCTGGCTGAATGATTTCGAACCAATACGCATCCGGGTCCTTGATGAACGCCAGGCTCTTAATGCGGCCGTCGTTGATCGTTACCACGCAGAGCGTGGGAACGATCATGCAGTGGGCGTTAAAGGGGCGCAGGCTGAATGATTTCGACCCAATACGCATCCGGGTCCTTGATGAACGCCAGGCTCTTCATGCGGCCGTCGTTCAGGCGCTTCTGGAAGTCGCAGCCCAGGGCTTCGAAGCGCTCGCAGGCGGCAACGATGTCCGGCACGGAGATGCAGATGTGGCCAAAACCGCGCGGGTCGGTATTGCCGTTGTGATAGGCGAAATCCGCATCGTTCTCGGTGCCGTGGTTATGGGTCAGTTCGAGGATGCCGGGGATCGACTTCATCCACTCCGTACGCGCGGCGGCATCGGCCGGAATCTGGCTCTTGTCCACCAGGGCGAGGAAGTACAGGCTGAACTCCGCTTCCGGAAAATCGCGTTTCTCCACCAGCGAGAAGCCGAGGATGCGCGTGTAGAAGTCCAGGGACTTGGTGATGTCCTTGACCCGCAGCATGGTGTGGTTGAAGACGAATTTCTGGGTGGCGGTGTCGGGCTGTGCGGTCACGCCGGGGAAGGTATTCAGTTCGTGCAGGCTCATGGGCCCTCCGGAAAATAAATGGGGCAAACGAATGACGTCAATGATACGCATCGGTTGCGACATCACCAAACCCAAAGCGTCTGCTATTGCCTGACCGTCGGTCGAGGATCAAACTTCAGGGCTAACTGGCTGGGTGTTGATTGCAATGATTCAATTGTGCAGGTCGTTGATTATCTTGAGTGGCGTGCTTACGGTCATTACCCAGGCCTGCGCCGATGAGCCGGTGGTCACCTGGCCGCCAGGCTGGCAGGTCGAAGACGTTGCCCAGGGAGAGGCGGGTGCCGAAGTCAGTCGCCAGCGTGCGGTCAAGAACGATGCGCAAGGCACGCCGGTGATGGTGATGGAACTGACCATGACCCGGGTGCAAAGCGGTCATCAGGTGAACCTGGAAGGTGTGTTGCTGGAGATGCGCAAATCGGTGCAGACGGACTTTTTCCAGGGTGGCTATCAAAGCGTCTGCAACCGGATTCACTCGGCCACCTTGAGTCGCCTGGCGGCCCTGGAAACCACCTGCACCATCACGCAAAATGGACGACATGTGCTGTCTCAAACATTGGTCGCCGCCGTCGATGCCGATAAGGCCTACGTTCTTTCCTACGCCGGGCAGGCACAGGCTTATAAGGCCAGTCAGAATGAAATAGAGGCTACACGTAACGGCTTGAAACTTTAGTTACAGGTCTCGATAAGCGCCGAATTTCTGCCCGTGCCGAGAGTTTTAGATAGCCAAAAGGATTAAGCACAAAGTTGCCTCGAAAGTAGCGTTTTGATCGACCGATATGCTTGCATTTAGATGCTATGAAATGAAAAAAAGCCCTGCATGTGCAGGGCTTTGTTTTTTCAGTGCGAGGGTTCAGCCACGCAGCCAGGAGTCAACGGTGGCGGCACCGTATTGTTCCTTCCAGGCCTTCAGCCCACGATGGTTGCCACCCTTGGTTTCGATCAGCTCGCCGGTATGCGGGTTCTGATAAACCTTGACCACGCGAGCGCGGCGGGTTTTCGGCGCGGCCTGTTGCAGACCGGATTTTGCCGGGTTCGGGTCGAGGATGGCGATAATGTCGCGCAGGCTCTTGCCGTAGGTTTTCATCAGCCCCTGGAGCTTTTCCTCGAATTCGATTTCTTTCTTGAGCCCGGCATCGTTCTTCAGGGATTCAAGCTGCTTGAGTTGCTCTTGAAGGGCTTTTTCAGCTGCACGAAATTCAGCGAGTCTGGACAATATCTTTACTCCAATAGTGTGTTTGGCTGATACCAACCGCAAACAAAGCTATAAGCCAAGAGCCTTGAAGCGACTCGGTGATAAATGGCTCACCTGCCAATCTAGCGCAGGCATGAAAAATTGTAGTAGTTAATTGATCAAGAGTAAATCATGTCTTTTTCTTCATGTAACAAGAGTTGTGCCTTGATTCTAAGGGGGCGGGCGGTGCGCTGCTAAAGGCCACTAGTTAATGCTCACTTAATGCATTAATGAAGTCTGCCGCAGGCATCGGTCGGCCAAACAGATAACCTTGCAGGTAGTTCACATGGTGGGCTGTGAGGTAGTCGCTTTGCTCAGCGGTTTCCACACCTTCGGCAACCGTGGGCAAATTGAGCTTGGCCGCCAGCTCGATGATGCTGTCCAGAATGTGGCTGGAGAGGGTGTCGACGCCGATCATGGCGACAAAGCTCTGGTCGATTTTCAGGAAATCCACGTTGAACTGGCGCAGGTAGCCCAGGCTCGAGTGGCCGGTACCGAAGTCGTCAATGGCGATCATCACACCCAGCTCATGCAACTGCTCGAACAGTTGATGGGTGATGGCCGTGGGCTCGATCAGCTTGCGTTCGGTCAACTCCAGTACCAGGTGGATGGAGCCGGGGACAAAAGCGCCGAGGAACTGGCGGCAATCCTCGACCAGCGCAAGATCGCGGCAATGATCGGCGGTGATATTGATGCCGATATGAAACGGCTCGACAAAGGTCGCCGAGCGCGGTGCCAGCAGCTTGGCGGTCTGTTGCATGATCGAGCGGGTCATTGGCACGATCAGTCCGCAGTGTTCGGCAAACGGAATGAACAGGTCGGCGCGTACCAGGCCTTCTTTCGGGTGGTTCCAGCGCATCAGCACCTCGATCCCCGTGCATTGTTTACTTTGCGCATCCACCACGGGCTGGAAATAGGGTACGAACTCCGCCGCGTCCAGTGCGCGTTGCATCTCAACGGTCGGGGACGACGAGCGCTTCTGTATGACATGCCCGATAAAGCCGGAAACAACACCGAAGAACACCAACAAGCTGAACAAGGGTGGGTATTCACTGCTCATGTAACGCCACACTTCGCCTTTGGGGAAACCGGCCTGCACACTGAAGGGATAACGCGAAGAAGTCAGCCTGTTCTGCGCGATGGGGAACTCGGGTGGCTCGCCTTCATGAAAACTGCCATCAGCGGACAGCCAGTCAGGGCCTACTTGCAACAGCAGCAGTTTGTGGCGCCCGATCAGGCGCAAGAGATTACTCAGGTGGTAACCGTCCAGCGTACTCATGGCGCCCCGTTTGCCCTCGCTGAGTCGATAAACCAGCAACGCGGTATCGGGCGTGACCGGGTTGCCCTTCATCAACAACAACTGGCCGTCGGCATAGTCTGCGGAGGCAATTTTTTCGTGATAGTCGCCGAACAGGGAACTGCAATAGATCGTGTCGTCCCACAGCAGGTTGGTTGAGCGCACGAATGGACGCTTGGTGACCTGCTCGCGCAACGCCAGGTTGACGTCAATGCAACTTTGGCCAGCCAGCGGCAACAACTCGCGTGCCGCCTGAGCGGTGTTGTCGAGCATCAGTTCGAACTGGCGAAGGGCTTCTTCAGCGGTTTGCTGGCTACTTTGCCGGAGTACACGTTCGGCCTGCATATGAAGGATGGCAAAACCCAGCAGCACCGGGAGCAGTCCACTCAGCAGGGTCACGGCGACCCTCATGCGGCGTTGGCGGGCTTTGGTTTTCAGTGGCATTCGCGAAACCTGTATCAATGAAGTCGGGCTCTCAAATGCTGGCGGGGCGTGATGCCTCCCATGAAGAGTTCAAGTACGACGCAGGATAGTTGGCCCTGGGCACTTATGCCGCTCAAGGTAGCCCGACCCATACCCGTGCAACAAACCCCTTGCACGACGGGAGAAAAAGGGGATTTGATACAGGAGGCGGACAAATTGATTTACGCTGTGTAGAATCAGGTTACGCATACAATAATAATCGTCTTCTGGCAGCAGAAGCCTCGCCCTCAGAGCCTTGGGTCGACAATGAAGATATTCGGGTTCCAATTGATCTACGGTGATTTCCTCGCCCGCAGCGTGCGGGGCATCTCCTGTGCGCCACCCACCGGTCTCAGCATTGCTAGCAACTAACATTCGTTAATTGATACAAATGATGAGGCGCCAACCATGGCAGATTTATACGAAAACCCAATGGGCCTGATGGGCTTTGAGTTCATCGAACTGGCATCGCCAACCCCCAACACCCTGGAGCCGATCTTCGAGATCATGGGCTTTACCAAGGTTGCGACCCACCGCTCCAAAGACGTACACCTGTATCGCCAGGGCGCGATCAACCTGATCCTCAACAACGAACCGCACAGCGTCGCCTCGTATTTCGCCGCCGAGCATGGTCCGTCGGTGTGCGGCATGGCCTTCCGGGTCAAGGATTCGCAAAAGGCCTACAAACGTGCCCTGGAGCTCGGCGCCCAGCCGATCCACATCGAGACCGGCCCGATGGAGCTGAACTTGCCGGCGATCAAGGGCATCGGCGGCGCGCCGCTGTACCTGATCGACCGCTTCGGCGAAGGCAGCTCGATCTACGACATCGATTTCGTGTTCCTGGAGGGCGTTGACCGTCATCCGGTCGGCGCTGGCCTGAAGATCATCGACCACCTGACCCACAACGTGTATCGCGGTCGCATGGCCTATTGGGCGAACTTCTACGAGAAGCTGTTCAACTTCCGTGAAATTCGCTACTTCGACATCAAGGGCGAGTACACCGGCCTGACCTCCAAGGCCATGACCGCGCCTGACGGCATGATCCGCATCCCCTTGAACGAAGAATCGTCCAAGGGCGCCGGGCAGATCGAAGAGTTCCTGATGCAGTTCAACGGCGAGGGCATCCAGCACGTGGCCTTCCTCAGCGATGACCTGATCAAGACCTGGGATCATCTGAAAAGCATCGGCATGCGCTTCATGACCGCGCCGCCGGACACCTACTACGAAATGCTCGAAGGCCGCTTGCCAAACCACGGCGAGCCGGTGGGCGAGTTGCAGGCGCGCGGCATCCTGCTGGACGGTTCGTCCGAGTCGGGCGACAAGCGCCTGCTGCTGCAGATCTTCTCGGAAACCCTGATGGGGCCGGTGTTCTTCGAGTTCATCCAGCGCAAAGGGGATGACGGATTCGGTGAAGGCAACTTCAAGGCGTTGTTCGAGTCGATCGAGCGGGATCAGGTGCGTCGTGGCGTGCTGTCCACTGACTGATTTGTCAGCGCTGTAAAACTGTGGGAGCGGGCTTGCTCGCGAAAGCGGTGCATCAGTCACTGGTAACGTTGACTGATGCACCGCTTTCGCGAGCAAGCCCGCTCCCACATTTGCTTTGTCGGCGCTTAAGGTCGCCGCTGCCGCATCAAATGCTTGAACCCCTCAAACACCAATACCACTACCGCCATCCAGATCGGAATGTAGGTCAGCCATTCCCCAGGCTTGATGCTTTCCCCCAGCAACAACGCCACCCCCAGCAACAGCACCGGCTCGACATAACTCAACAGCCCGAACAGGCTGAACGGCAGCAAGCGACTGGCGATGATGTAGACCACCAGCGCCGAAGCGCTGATCAAGCCCAGCAGGGGAATCAGCCACGCCAATGCCGGGTGCTGGTCGAAGACACCGAAGCCCTGCTCGCCACCGTGCACGAACCCGTACGCGATCGGCAGCATCAGGGTCATGTCCAGCCAGAGCCCGCCGAGGTTATCGGCCTTCAGCCACTTGCGCAGCACGAAGTACAGGGGGTAGCCGATGACCACCACCAGGGTCGCCCAGGAAAATCCGCCGACCTGATACAGCTCGTTGACCACGCCCAGGCTGGCGAAGAACACCGCGACTTTTTGCAGGTAGGACAGACGTTCACCGTAGGCAATACGTCCGGTCAGGACCATGGCCAGCGGCAACAGGAAGTAACCCAGGGACACGTCGAGGCTGTAGCCATTGAGCGGGGCCCACATGAATAGCCAGAGTTGTACGCCCAGCAGCGCCGCTGACAATATCAAGCCGCCGATCAGCTTCGGTTGTGCGCCAATCCTGCGCAGCAGGTCGATGACCCGCCGCCATTCCCCGGACACCAGCATGAACACCGTCATGCAGGGCACGGTCAACAGCATGCGCCAGCCGAAAATCTCCACACCGCTCAACGGCTTGAGCAACGAGGTGTAGTAATACATGACGGCAAACAACACAGAGGCTGAAACCGATAAAGCGATACCTTTTGACAAGCTGTCCTCGCGAGGTTGTACATAAAACGGGCTGCGGAGGATACGTGGTTTTTGTGCTGAATATTGGCCGGATGATCAATATTTACAACATTGCGTCATGCGGCTTACGGCCGGACACGAAATGGCTCACATCATTGAAACCCGGCGTCGACGCATGCCCCGGCGTCACCAGGGAATCGATAAATGCTTCATCCTCTGCGGTAATCTTCACCGCCTGCGCCTTGGTGTAGGCGTCCCACTGTGCTTCGGTGCGCGGCCCGACGATGGCCGAGGTCACGGCGCTGTTGTTCAGCACCCAGGCGATCGCAAATTCGACGATGCCCACACCGCGTTCCTGGGTGTATTGCTGGATCTGCTGGGCGATGCGCAAGGACTCCACGCGCCATTCGGTTTCCAGGATGCGTTTGTCCGCACGTCCCGCGCGGCTGTTGGCGTCGGGCTTCACGTCCGGCGCATATTTGCCACTGAGCACACCGCGGGCCAGAGGGCTGTAAGGCACCACACCGAGGCCATAATTTTGCGCGGCGGTGATCTGCTCGGTTTCAGCCTGGCGGTTGACGATGTTGTACAGCGGCTGGCTGATCACCGGCCGGTCGACACCGAGCATGTCGGCCACGCGAATCACCTCGGCGATGCGCCAGCCACGATAGTTCGACAGCCCCCAATAGCGGATCTTGCCCTGGCGAATCAGATCGCCAATCGCCGACACCGTGACCGCAAGCGGCGTGTTGTGGTCTTCGCGGTGCAGGTAATAGATGTCGAGATAGTCGGTACCCAGGCGCGTCAGGCTGGCGTCGATGCCATTGAATACATGCTTGCGGCTCAAGCCGCTGCGGTTCGGCACACCGTCGGCCGGGCCGAAACCGACCTTGGTCGCCAGCACCCATTCGTGGCGGTTGCCGGCGATCGCTTCACCGACGATTTCTTCCGAGCGCCCGCCTGTGTAGACGTCGGCGGTGTCGATGAAATTGATGCCCTGGTCCCAGGCCTTGTCGATGATTCGCAGGGAATCTTCGGTGCTGGTCTGTTCGCCGAACATCATGGTGCCCAGGGTCAGGGTGGACACCTGCAAACCCGATTGACCCAGCGTGCGGTAGCTCATGAGGAAATCCTTTTGCCGGTTGGAAAGGCTCTCAATCAAATACCAGAACGGCGGCGTGGGGCAACCTGAAATATCAAATATCCCGAATCAAAATTGTGGGAGCGCGCCTGCTCGCGATTGCGCACAGACAATCAACGCCGATGCGGGACTTATCGTCTCTGTCTCGGGTTTTGTGAGAATGAACAATATTCCTCCATGCCACTTGTGCAACAGACCGGCGTTATTGTTTATATCGGCTGACAGCATGAGCGCATTGGAACTGGAGAACTCGTATGAAAATCGTCATTGCCCCCGATTCGTTCAAGGACAGCCTCAGTGCTCAAGACGTAGCGGACGCGATTGCACGCGGTCTGGCTGAAGTTTGGCCCGATGCACAGTTGATCAGATGCCCGATGGCCGACGGCGGTGAGGGCACCGTCGCGGCGGTGCTCGCGGCTTGCGGTGGCGAACGGCACCAGGCCGAGGTGTGCGGACCACTGGGCGAAACGGTCACTGCGACGTGGGGCTGGTTGCCCGACAGCCACACCGCAATCATCGAAATGGCCGAAGCCAGCGGGTTGCAATCGCTTCCGGTCGAGCGCCGCGATGCCTGCATCAGCAGCACCTTTGGCACCGGTGAACTGATTCGTGCAGCACTCAATGCCGGAGCGCAGCGGGTGATTCTGGCGATTGGCGGCAGCGCCACCAACGACGGCGGCGCCGGGGCCATGCAAGCCTTGGGCGTGAGGCTTCTCGACGCGCAGGGCCAGGCACTTGAACCCGGCGGCCTGGCACTGGCGCAACTGGCCCGCATCGATCTCGACGGCATCGATCCGCGTCTGGCCACGGTGCGTTTCGACATCGCCGCCGACGTCGACAATCCACTGTGTGGCCCCCACGGTGCGTCGGCGGTTTTCGGTCCGCAAAAAGGTGCAACGCCTGCGCAGGTGGAGCAACTGGATCGGGCCCTCGGGCACTTTGCCGATCACTGCGCGAAGGTCTTGAACAAAGACATGCGCGACGAAGCGGGCAGTGGTGCGGCAGGCGGGTTGGGGTTTGCCGCCAAGGCGTTTCTAGGCGCGCAATTCCAGTCCGGGGTGGACGTGGTGGCGGAACTGGTGGGCTTGGCAGAGCAGATCGAAAATGCCGATCTGGTGATCACCGGTGAAGGCCGTTTCGACGCACAAACCTTGCGTGGAAAAACACCGTTTGGCGTCGCAAGGATTGCCAGGCAACGCGGTGTGCCAGTGATCGTTATCGCCGGTACCTTGGGTGAGGACTATCAACAACTGTATGGCCATGGCGTCGATGCCGCGTTTGCCCTGGCGAGCGGGCCGATGTCGCTGGAACAGGCCTGCGCCCAAGCGCCGCGCTTGTTGCAAGAGCGGGCGACAGACATCGCCCGGGTCTGGCGGATGGCCGCCCGCACGGCCTCAAGCACGTTGAGAAAGTAGGAGTGGGTATGGCGACCACTCAGGCGGGTCGACTTGATCCCGCACCCGCTTCGCCGTGATCTCCGCCAGCATGATGCTGTTGGAAATGTCCAGCAGGGCGTTGCGCGATCCACCGTCCAGCAGATCCACCAAGTGATGGACCATCACATCGACCGAGGCCAGCGTCTCGACCAGGTAAACATCAAGGTTTCGGTCGCGGCCTCGGGGTCGACGGTAAAAAATAAGTGCAGGCAACGAAATGACCTGACTGTCAGGTATGCAAATGCCGCACAAGCCGGCGGATTCTGCGTAACCGTAGGTAATGACGCAAGGTCTTGTAGCTTTCATGAAGTAATCCTGAGCGTTTTTAAACAAGCGCTCTACGGCGATGTTGAAAGCGCGATTGCAGCTGACGGAGGCAGCGTATTTCAGTGCTGGTCAGGCATCCTGTACAAACGGCCACCTGTCAACTCTGACAGTATCGCGAATCAAGAAACTTCTGCTTAATCCGCCCAAGGCCTCAGTGGCCTCGCAGAGCGAAGGCAAGTGTGTCGTCGTGCCCGACTGTATCGATCTGCCAGACAGAATTGAACGCCATTGCGTTCGCAATGGCTCAATCGATACGAATGGGAGAGCGATAACATGGCGAGTGACGGCAGAAAACAACCCCTCCCTGCGTGGAGTCAACGAGTATCGGGTCGTGCTGACGCCGATCCGTTTCCATCCCCGGACGTGAGTGCAGTCACATTGCCGGGTAATCCGGCAGGACTGTTTTCCCGAGCGTCCCTTGACGCAGGGATAGCCTTGAAGGTCCCGGCCTGGAGCACCATTCCAACTGATCCAGTGGAAAAAGAATACATTCGTGTCCAGCTCGCGCGTCCTGGCGCTTCGAGCTACGAAACTGTTGACGAGGTAGAGTTCATCCCTGGCACGACCCAACTTCCGCTCGCGGTCACGATCCCTTCCACGTGGTTATTGCAAGACGCAAATGAAGGGCCATTCAACCTGAGGTATCAGCAAGAGAATTACCTCGGAACAATCAGTAACTCCGACGACGTTCTTGTTTTCGTCGACAAGGTTCCTCCTAACGGCACCGCTGCGCCTGACAAGTTGACGTTTGCATTTACTCCCCCAATTGTCGATGCCACTCTCACGGGGACCGACCTGGAAGCTGTTGTTCCTGATTGGACCGGTTCAGCTGAAGGCGACCAGGTTGCCTTCACCGTGGTGGCAGACACGCTACCAGAGGACCCCAATGACATCGTGCCCATCGACGTGGTCACGTTGGCGGCTGACCGAAAGATCAAGTTTCCGGTCGCGCTGTTAAAAGACTTGCCCGACGGTAACTACTGCTTTGGCTATGTCATTGTGGACAAGGCTGGTAATCGAAGTCGTATCTCTATTTACGATTTGATTCCGTTGGCACTCGGTACGTTTCCACCGGCCCCATATCCCCCAATCACCGTCCCCGAGCATGAAGATGACGGCAAAGTAGACCGGGCAGACGCCTTGCAGGGGGTTTATGCCGAGTTTTCAAGAATTCTGCATGCCAAGCCAACGGACAAGATAGCGATCATTTGGGGGGCGAAGGAACTTCCTTACCGGACACCCGTGGGTGCCAATCCTCCGAGCCGGATGAGCATTTCGGTCATTTGGGATCATATGCGGGACGAGTACGGGCAGGCGACAGTTCCTGTCGATACCGACGTAGAGTACAAGCTGTATCGCGGTTCGGTGGAGTTGGGGGGAGCGTCCACCAAGGTAGTGGTTGATTTTTCGCATACTGGCCCGGAGAACCCCAAGCCTGAACCGGGCAACCCAAATCTTCACCCATTGGATGTGTACGGTGAGGATGGCGAGGCCAACGACACGCCCAACAAGTTGATAGCGAGCGATGAGAACAAGCCAGTCGTAGCCAGGATCAAACTCTACGATCCTCTCACCGATGGGGATGCTCTGCAGGTGTACTGGAACGGAACACCTATCGGTAGTCCTTTTCCGATCGACATCGCCAGTCATACACCTGGTGACGAAATCGATATTGATCTGGATTGGGACGTGATCAGGAAGGAAGGGAATCATGCGCAAATGCCGGTGACCTACACCCTCACCAACCCCGATTTCGCCAACCCCCAGGAGCCTGAGGAACCCACCAAAGTTGAAATCACGTTCCTCAGCGTGACGTTGCCATTGGCGATCCCACAGGATCTCGTCAATGGCAGGCTGACTTGCCGCTCATTACATTTTGAAGGAACAGAAATTGGTTTCCGGTACCTGATTCCTCCAAGTGACTACCTGAAAGAAGGTATGACAGTGAAGCTTGAGTGGAAGGCTTCACATACCTATGCAACCCCGGTCGAAGTTGGAGCAGCCGGAAAAAATACGACCTATGGGCCGATTACGGCGGACGAGGCCCTTAACGGCTTCCTCTGGTTTATCGAGCCTTATGCCACTCACATTCTGCCGACATGGGCCAGTGCGACCAACCAGATAGGCAAGGGTGAAGTCCGCTACACGCTGGACGTTGGTGGCGTCCCGGTGCCTTCCGCTTTTTCGGATACGCAAGTGGGGCTGACTCAAGGGGCCGGTACCTGCGATCTGACTCCTCCCACCCCCTGAAAGCTAAAGCAGACAGCAGCAGGTGCCCCATGGCGCCTGCCGCTTTGAGCTGCGAGTGGTGCTTGGATCATTTGCAGGATTAGTCCTACATGAGTCTAAGGAATTGCCTGCATATCAATAGGAGTGTTCTGGATATTCTGCGGCCCCTTTTGTAGGAGGGCTCGTCACTATTAATCAGGATGAGCCTGCCTTTTCGTCATCCAGATCCAATGGAGTAGGTCATGTCCGCCAGCCAGTTGTTTATGTTGAGCCCTCTGTCACGTGTTTTGCGACTTTTACCCTTAGTGCCGCTTTTAATCATCAGCGAACAAGCCCATGCCATCCGTTTTATCGATGGCAGTCTGGAGCCCGAGGCATCAATCGACGGGACAACGAAGCTGGACAAATACAGTGTATTCAACGGCGCCACCCTGAATGCCGTTGGCGCGCAAACACTGGACATCTCGGTGGAACGATCGACCTTGAACCTGACCGGCACCAACGTACAGGGCATTGCCGCCAACGGTATACATCTGGACAGCAGTAAAGCAACGATCATCGGCAGCAACATTTCCAGTGACAGGGTCGGCCTGGTCCTGAGTCACGATGCGGCGAACACCACGGGCTCCACCGCCAACGTGAGCGGCAAAAGCACTCTCACCGGCGAGCGAAATGGCGCAACTGTCAACGGCTTGAGCACGTTGAATTTGAACGACAGCACGGTAACCGGTACCACGCTGGCAGGCATCCGTATGTTCGACGGCACCGTGAACGCTACCGACAGCAATATTGTGGGCGGAACCGTTGGCATTCAGGTCAACGCCGACCCTGGCGTTGCGGCACCTAACACGCTCAACTTGAGTGGTACCCAGGTCACAGGGCGGAACGGCTCGGCGATTCTGGTCGACAATGCTCAAGCCAATATTGCCGTACTGAACAATTCAACGCTGGTCGCCAGCAACGATGTGCTGATGCAAGTCGCTAATGGCGGCGAAGGCAATCTCCGAGTAGACAGCAGTCATCTGACCGGCAATATCGTCGCCGACGGTACCAGCACCGCTAACGTAACCCTGGAAAACTCCGCATCCCTGACCGGTCGCTTGGAAAATGTTCAGAACCTGGGCATTAACAGCAGTGCCAAATGGGTGATGGTAGGTGATGGCAGTGTCGAGCATCTCACGCTGAACGGCGGTGGTATCCAGTTCGGTAAGCCATCATGAGCCAGTTGTTCGTGTTCGACGGACTGGACAACCTGACGGCTGTGGTGACGGCCTTTTCAGGTGGCAGCAACAGGGCGACTTACAAATACAGCACGCAAGACCCGGCTCAACTGGTCAGTGTGACCAACACTCATGAGTGTTATCCGCCGGAGATCAACCTGATGTACAACCTGGACGGCCATCTTATCTCCGACGAAGTCGGGCGCACGCTCGAGTACGACGCCCTCGGCCGGTTGACCGACGTCAGTGGCTTGCCGGGTGAAACGCCTAGTCACTATCGCTACGATCCGCTGAACACGGTGGTGGGGCAGGACGACGAGCAACGCTACTACCAGGATGGCGAACTGGCCACGCGTATTCAGGGTGAGCAACGCAACACGGTCATGCGTGCAAACGGGAACGCGCTCGCCGAGCGTCAGGAAGGTGCTGACCCAAAGTACCTGATGCTGGCCAGCGATCACAAAAATAGCGTGTTGTGCGAGATGAGCCAGGCGGGGCGCAAGGGCATTGCTTACACCGCGTATGGTGAAGCGATGGTGAGTGGTTCTTTGGGGTACAACGGGGAAGCCCGTGAATCCCAGACTGGCCGGTATTTGCTGGGCAATGGTTATCGGGCGTATAACCCGGTTTTGATGAGGTTTCATAGTCCGGATAGTTTGAGTCCGTTTGAGGAGGGCGGGCTTAATTCGTATATGTATTGTGAGGGGAATCCGGTGGATTTTGTGGATCCGAGTGGAAACCGCTCCTTTTTTGCTTGGCTTAGAGATAAGCTTCTCTCAAAGAGCCCGAAACCGATTCCCAAGAGTGCACCGAAACCGACTTCCAAAAGTGCACCGAATACGGCTACTTTAGTCAGTAGTCCCGCCAAGAGTAGTAAACATGAATCGAAACCTACGTTCGATAATCGGGGCTTCAACGAATTACCAAAATGGCCGACGATTTGGAAACTAGGGGGAAGTCAGGGTCAGCCGGGTCGTACGATGGTTGAAAGGATGCCATCGTCAACCGGGCAGGGCAGTAACCTTCTAGGGGGATTCAATGGGCGCGATGACGTGGAATTTACTTCATCCAGGTCACCCAGAGCCAATATTTCGAAGCCGTCACCGAAAAGGCGAGCAAAGACTCAAGATCCGAAGGCAGCCCGCACAGAAAAGACCGTCCAGCAGTTACGAGATGAGAAATGGGCGGCTAATCAAAAAATCGAGGATATAAGAAGAATAGAAGGCAGAAAGCAGTAGAGCTTTGATCACTGCCATGAACAAGTTTCAATCTGTTCATGGCAGTGGGTTTACTCCGCCTGACCAACGATGATCCAACTCAAGGCAACTGAATCAACCCCATCTCCAACGCTTTCAACACCGCCGACCCTCGCGAACTGACGCCGAATTTGCGACGAATATTAGAGAAGTGGTAGTTCACCCCCGCCTCGGTGCAATTGAAAATCCGACCGATTTCCCAGGAGGATTTGCCAGCGGCGCTCCACTGCAGCACTTCTTTTTCTCTGGCGGTCAGTGTGATGACTGCTGCTCCTTCGGACTCCCGATGATGCAAATGGACGTGAGCAGGTGAAGTCGGAATTTGGGCTGATTGGGGACGATACATAACGGGCTCTCCCTTTTATCGTCAATGATCGCGTGGGTCAGACGCAAGAAGTCGAGTTATTTATATCGCGGATGGACAATCCGGGAACCTGTCACAAATGACAGGTGAGTGGCTCCAATACAGATAACCACTTGAAATACCTCCATTAAATCCTGGAAAAAATCTCCAATCCCGTTTGCCACTCATCATTCACCGGGCCTGTGCCAGGGTGGCGCGCGGCACGATTTGAGATAGTGTTGACTCAGGACCTCGCGCGACTGGAGAAATACATGCGCTATTCAGGCTTGACCCAACGCATCGCCGGTGAAGGCGCCGCGGCCTGGCAGATTCACAATCGCGCACTGGAGCTGCGCGAACAGGGCGTCGACATACTGCTGCTGTCGGTCGGCGACCCGGACTTCGATACACCCAAACCCATTGTTCAGGCGGCCGTCGACAGTTTGCTGGCCGGCGACACCCATTATTCGCAAGTGCGGGGTAGTCGGGGCTTGCGCGACAGCATTGCCCTGCGTCATCGGCGTCGAAGCGGCCAGGTGGTGGATGCCGACCACGTGATCGTGATGCCCGGCGCGCAATGCGCAGTGTATTCGGTCGCGCAGTGCCTGCTCGATCCAGGGGACGAAGTGCTCGTCGCCGAGCCGATGTACGTGACCTATGAAGGGGTGTTTGGCGCTTGCGGGGCGACGGTGGTGCCGGTGCCGGTGCGTCCGGAGAACGGCTTTCGGGTCGATCCGGCGGACGTGGCGGCCCGCATCACCCCCAAGACCCGCGCGCTCATGCTTAACAGCCCGAACAACCCCTCCGGTGCCAGTTTGTCGCTGATGATCTGGCAGGAACTGGCGTTGCTGTGTCTGCGTCACGACCTGTGGCTGATCAGCGATGAGGTCTACGGCGATCTGCTGTACGAAGGCGAACACATCAGCCCGGCGAGTCTGCCGGGCATGGCCGAGCGCACCGCGACCATCGACAGCCTGTCCAAATCCCACGCCATGACCGGTTGGCGAGTGGGGTGGGTGATCGGGCCAAAACGCTTGAACGATCATCTGGAGCATCTCTCGTTGAGCATGCTGTTTGGCATTCCGGAGTTCGTGCAAAAGGCTGCGCAACTGGCGCTTGAGAAAGACCTGCCGGAGGTTGCGTTGATGCGCGAAGAGTATCGCCAGCGTCGCGACCTGGTGTGTGCGAGCCTCAGGCACTGCCCGGGTATCCGGGCCATTCGGCCGGATGGCGGGATGTTCGTGATGGTCGACGTGCGCCAGACCGGGTTGACCGCCCAGCATTTCGCCGAGCGGTTGCTGGAAGGGTATGGGGTGTCGGTGCTGGCGGGGGAGGCGTTTGGGCCGAGTGCGGCGGGGCATATCCGCATCGGCCTGGTGGTGGACCAGCGCAAGCTGGCGGACGCCTGTAGGCGCATAGCGCTGTGTGCGATGGACCTACTGGAAGCGCGGCGAGCCTGAGAAATGTTCCGTGTTTGTGCTGGCCCCTGCGCTTGCAAGCCCGCTCCCGCAAGGGATCTGTGAACGCCACAGATCTCGTGTGGGAGCGGGCTTGCTCGCGAAGGCTGCCTGACAGGCGCCAATTATGTCAGCCCCTCCACGCCGCGCGATTCACCAGGTTCTTCGGACGTTCACCCGCCAGCGCCCCCAGCAGATTGTCCACAGCACACCGGGCCATGGCCTCCCGCGTTTCATGGGTCGCCGAGCCCATGTGTGGCGTGGCCACCACGTTGTTCATCTGCAACAACGGCGAGTCGAGGTTCATTGGTTCGCGTTCGAACACATCCAGCCCCGCCGCACGAATCTGTCCGGCACGCAGTGCCTCGATCAGCGCCGCTTCGTCGACTACTTTGCCCCGGGAGATGTTGATGAAGAAGGTTTCGGGACGCATCTGCGCAAACTGATCCGCGCCGATCAGGCCTTCGGTTTCGGCAGTCAATGGCAAGGTCAAACAGACGAAATCGGCTTGCTGCAACAGGTCCGGCAGGCTGCGGTATTGCGCGTTGAACCGCTGCTCCACCGCTGGTTTCGGCGAGTGGCTGTGGTAGATCACCGGCATGCCAAAGCCGAAGTGACCGCGCTGGGCCAGTGCCTCACCGATGCGCCCCATGCCGATGATGCCCAGGGTCTTGCCGTGCACATCGCTGCCGAAATGAGCGGGACCGATGTTGCGGGTCCATTGCCCGGCACGAACCATGTTGGCCAGTTCCACCACACGCCGCGCAGTCGCCAGGATTAGCGCAAAACCCGTATCGGCAGTGGTTTCGGTCAGCACGTCCGGCGTGTTGCTGAGCAGGATGCGCCGTTCGGTCAGGTAGTCGATGTCGTAGTTGTCGACACCCACCGAGACGCTGGCGATGGCTTCCAGGTTCGGCGCCAGGTCCAGCAGTCCGGCGTCCAGCTTGAGGCTGGCCCCCAGCAAGCCGTGCGCGCGGGGCAGGGCCTCGCGCAGACGGGCCAGGCCTTCGGCGTCGAGGCTTTCGATCAGCGTCACGTCGGCCTGCTCGTGCAAGCGGGCCATCAGCAGCGGCGAGAGTTTTTTGTACAGAACAACCTGCTTTTTCATTGTCGTCATCCAATCAGGAATGGGCAGCGGTGCGCGTCATGGCGACCGTGGGACGCTCCCGGTCGCTGGCGCCGGGCTTGAGGAAAATCGTCAGCACGACCGAGAGCATCAACGCACCGCTCATCAATAGATAAGAGGCGCCCGGCGAACCGGTGGAGCTGTTCAGGTAGCCGACCAGATAAGAGCCGCCGAACGAACCCAGCGCGCCCATGCTGTTGATCAGCGCCATGGCGCCACCGGCTACGTTGGCCGGGAGGATTTCCGGAATGATGGCGAAGAAAGGGCCGTACGGCGCGTACATGCAGGCGCCGGCGATCACCAGCAAGGTGTAGGACCACCAGAAATGCTCGGCGCCCAGGGCGTAGGATCCATAAAACGCAAACGAGGCGATCAGCAGAGGCGGCCAGACGAAGCGCTTGCGTTTTTGCAGTTTGTCCGAGCCCCAGGACACCAGCAGCATGCCGATCACCGCCGCCAGGTAGGGCAGCGCCGACAACCAGCCGGCCTCGACCATGTCCATTTGCGCGCCAGCCTTGAGGATCGATGGCAGCCACAGCACGAAGCCATAGACACCGATGCTCCAGCAGAAAAACTGCAGGGCCAGGATGATCACTTTCGGTGAGCGGAAGGCTTCGGCGTAGTTCTTCACGGCCTTGATGCCGACCTGTTCGGCGGCCAGCGCGCTTTCCAGGTCTTGTTTTTCCTGGTCGTTGAGCCACTTGGCCTGGGACGGGCGATCATCGGCCAGGCGCCACCAGATAAATGCCCAAAGTACGGCCGGCAAGCCTTCGACGATGAACATCCAGCGCCAGCTGTAATGCTGCACCAGGTAGCCCGAGACCACCGACATCCACAGCATGGTCACCGGGTTGCCGAGGATCAGGAAGGTGTTGGCCCGTGAGCGTTCGGCACGGGTGAACCAGTGACACAGGTAGATCAGCATCGCCGGCATCACCGCGGCTTCGACCACGCCGAGCATGAAGCGGATGACGATCAGCCAGTAGGCGTTGGAGACGATCCCGGTCAGGGTCGCCAGGCTGCCCCAGAGGATCAGGCTGACGAAAATCAGTTTCTTCACACTGTGCTTCTGCGCGTAGATCGCCCCCGGCACCTGGAAGAAAAAATAACCGAGGAAGAACAGTGCGCCGAGCATCGACGACAGGCCCGGGGTGATCATCAGGTCGGCGGCCATGCCGGAGGCGGCGGCGAAGCCGTAGTTGGCCCGATCCAGATACGCCAGGCTGTAGGTGATGAACACGATGGGCATGATGTACCACCAGCGGCGGGTGGCGAGCGTTGCGGTTTTCATGGTGATGCTCCTGAGCTTGTTGTTTTTGTCGCAGCAGGTAACGGATGGATCTTCAGTGACTGTTCGGGCCCGTTCGCGAGCGGGCCCACATTGGATTTAGGTCCGACACAAATTCCCTGTGGGAGCGAGCCTACTCGCGAAGGCGGTCTCAAATTCGGCGGACATTTCGGCTCGGCTCGGCAACCCCTCCATATCCCCTCGGCTCTGCACCGCCCGGCTGCCAATCCAGTTGGCGCGCTGCACGGCGTCGGCAAAGCTGTGGTTTTCCAGGAGGGCGCTGATCATGCCGACGGCAAAACCATCGCCTGCACCGACGGTGTCGACCACCGTCTGCACCGGTACGCCGGCGACGAAACCTTGATCGAGGTGTGTGCGGTAGTAGGCGCCATGAGGGCCGAGCTTGATCGCCACGGCTTCGGCGCCCTGGTCGAGATAGAACGCGGCGATGTCGGCCGGGTCTTCGAAACCGGTCAACAGCCGACCTTCGCTCAGCCCCGGCAGCACCCAGTGGGCGAGGGCGGCGAGGCGGTTGATTTCGCTGATCATCTGCCGCTCGCTGGCCCACAGGCTCGGGCGCAGGTTCGGATCGAACGACACGCTGCGCCCGGCCTGGCGCATGCGGCTCATCAGCTCGAACGACATCTGCCGCGCGGTTTCCGATAGCGCCGGAGGAATGCCGGTGGCGTGCAGGTGCCGGGCCTTGAGCAATTCAGGCACGATCGAATGGGGCGAGAGGTGACTGGCCGCCGAGCCGCGCCGAAAGTATTCGACCGCCGGGTCGCTGCCGTCTTCAGTGCGGGACTTGAGTTGGAAACCGGTGGGATGCGCGGCGTCGATGTCGACGTGGCGGCAATCCAGGCCTTCCTGCTCAAGCGTGTCGATGACGAACCGACCCAGCGAATCGGCACCAACCCGACTCAGCCATGCCACCTTGAACCCGAGCCGCGACAAGCCGATGGCGACGTTGCTGTCGGCTCCTGCGATACGTTTGTGAAAAGCGCCGACGCTGGCCAGCTCGCCGGCCTGTTCGGCGACGAACATCGCCATGGTTTCACCGAACGACAGAATATCGATCTCAGACATGAGCACTCTCCACTCGCGATTGGCCCAAGTGGGCGAGGGCCGTGACATGTTCGGTGGTCAGTTGCACCAGGTCGTCGCCCTGCAACGGATATTCCGCTGCCCGCATAACGCCTTGGGCCATGTGCCGCAGCAGCTGTTCCCACTGATGCAGGTCGCTGGCGGCCGGTGCAATCGCGACCAGTTTGCCGTCGACGCGGCGCGTCACCGCTTTGCAGTGCACGTAGCCGACATGCCGACCGAGCAAGCGCGCGGCACTGGCAGGTGACTGGTCCTGCCAGTGCCAGTTGCCGATGTCGAAGGTCATCTTGATCGGCAGTTTGTGCTGTTCGACTTCATTGAAAAAACGCTGGAAGGGTTCGATGCGGCCGCCGTGCAGGGTCTGGTCGTTCTCGACCAAGAGCTGTACCGGGCTCTGCGCCAGTGTGCGGGCCAAGGCCACAAGGTCGCTGTTGTCGGTGAAGTAACCCAGGGACACCTTCAGCCATTTGGCCCCGAATGCCTGGGCCCGTTGCAGCGCAATGAGCAGTTCTGGATTGGGTTTGGACTGGCCGGCGAGCCACAGCTCCATTGGCGAGGAATACACGCTTTCAAGACCCCTGGCATGAGTGGCATCGGCCAGTTGGGCGGGGTCCTCGACGGTCAGCAGCTCTTCGCGCCATTCAATGCGCGAGGCGCCGGCGGTGGCCAGTATCTCGATGAAACTGCCCTGGCCGCGCTGGCGCACAAGGTCGGCGCCGTAGCTGGACAGGCTGATGGAAACGGCGGGTTTATTCATTGTTATTTACCTCTGAAACCGGTTTCATTTTTGTTCAAAAAAAATGGCTGTAATTGTTGTGGTGCTCTTGAGGGCCCCTTCGCGGGCAAGCCTCGCTCCTACAGAATTCACGTCATTTCAAAATGTGCGCATGACGTGTAGGAGCGAGGCTTGCCCGCGAAGGCGTCCTCACGCTGAAACACGCCGTGTTGTCGACCCCCGCACCACCAACCGCGCCGAAAAATCCAGCGTCCGCACCGGCCCGTCCTCCCCACGCAGCCGCTTGAGCAAACACTCAAACGCACTCGCGCCAATCTCGCGGGTCGGCTGAGCGAGGGCGGTGATGCCAGTGCCCACCAGCGGGTACCAATCCAGGTCATCAAGGGCAATCAGGCCGACGTCTTCGAACAGGTCGCACTGCAGTTCACGCAGCGCATGGGTGCTGGCCAGCGCAGCAATCCCGTTCGCGCAAAACAGCGCTTTCGGGCCGGGGCCGGACGTGTCGAGGAAGGATTTCAGATGTGCCGTCAGCGCGCTGCCCGTTTCAATGATTGCGCCCCGAAGCGTGGGCCGCTGCGCGATCTGCGCCTTGAAACTGCTGACCCGTTCGATCCGCGAACTGGTGCCATCAAAGGGCTCGGTCACCAGCATCACATCACGGTAGCCGCGTGCTTGCAGATGGGCCAGGGCCATCTCGACGGCAGCAGGGTTGTCCAGTCCGACCATGTCGCTTTCAAGCTGCTCGACCTTGCGATCCACCAGCACCAGGGGCATTTCCCGGTGCAGCTCAAGCAGTTCGTCACGATGATGGCCAAGGGTGTTCACGATCAGGCCTTCGATGTTGTACGAGCGCAGCAGGGCCAGGTGCTGGCGTTCCTGCTCGTCGTCGCGGTCGGTGTTGCACACCACCAGGCTGTAGCCGTGCTGACGGCAGGCGGTTTCCACGCCGTGCATCACGGCAATCGAATAAGGGTTGCGGATGTCGGCCACCAGCATGCCGATCAGGCGCGTGCGACCGCGTTTGAGGCCGCGAGCCATCTGGTTCGGGCGGTAGCCGAGTTCGGCAATCGCCTGCTCGATGCGCTGGGCAATGGCATCGGAAAGCAGGGCGCGGTCCTCGCCAATGAACCGCGAGACGCTGGCCTTGGACACCTTGGCGTGTTCGGCCACGTCGAGCATGGTCACGCGGCTGCGCTGGGCGGCGGAAAAATCGTTCACGGTCTGAAACCTTCTTATTGGATTTATAAGGTCAAGTGCCTGGCACTGAAACCGGTTTCAGAAGACACCAAAAACCCATCTGCCGTCAAGTCCCTGTGATGATTCAGACCGACGGGTGGCGTCTAAGCCAGCACGCTCAACCACGCCGAAACCAACAGCAACAGGGCCATGCAGCGATTGAAGCGCTGCATCGCTCGCGGCGAACGTAGCCACCGCGCAGAACTCGCGCCAAGCACTGCCCAGACGCCCAGGCACGGCAGGGAAATCAGGAAAAACGCCAGCGACAGCCACGCCACGTGAGCCAGGCGTTGTTCGCCCACATCGGCAAACACACTGACGACTGCCAGCGCCATCATCCAGGTTTTTGGGTTGACCAGTTGCAGGCTGGCGGCGCCTGTCAATCCCAGTCGCGCCTTGGTGGTTTGAGCGGTAAGGGCGGTGGCCGGGGCGCTGAAAATCTGCCACGCAAGGTAACTCAACCAGGCCACGCCAACCCACTGCATCGCGGTTTGCAGCATGGGCAACGCGATCAGTGACGAACCGGCACCCGTGCCAACCGCAAGCACCACCAGTGCTGCGCTGGCGCAGGCGCCAAAGATGATCGGGACGGCAGCGCTCAATCCATAGCGGGCGCTGTTGCTCAACAGCAGAATATTGGTCGGACCGGGCGTGATGGACGCCACGAATGCAAACAGCAAGAACGGTAAGAACGTCGGGAAAGAGGAGAGCATCGCAGGTAAATTCCGGAGAAGATCGTTGAGGTCGATCTTCACGATTCCCGGATTACCTGTCTGGAAGATTTGAGCAGCGCTTGCGGTACAACGCCGGGGTCAACCCATAGGCACGTACGAACCAGCGGCCCAGATGGCTCTGGTCAGAAAAGCCCAGCGTCATCGCCACCGAGGCCGGTTGTTCGCCACGGGCGAGCATTCGCCGCGCCGTGGCCAGGCGTAATTGCACCAGATAGGCGTGGGGCGCGATGCCATAAGCGGCCTTGAACGCGCGGGTCAGGCGGAAGCGGTCGACGCCGGTGGCCGCTGCCAATTGGTCGAGGCCGATATCGTATTGCGCATTGGCGTGCAGGTATTCACGCGCCTTTTGCGCCACCCGGGGCAATCGCGGGTCGTCACTATCTCGAGTACGCCAGTGCAGGTGGCTGGTCAGGCGTTCGAGCAACGTGTCGAGGGCCGTCTGGCGCACGATCTTCAGCTCCCCCCGATGCAAGGTTTCAAACGCCAGGCTGGTGGCCTGGGCCAGGCGCGAATCACTGGCCAGGGTGTTGGCGAAACTCAACTGACTGTTGTCCGGGGCGTTGTCGAACAGGGTCGTGAGTTCGCGCTGTAACCACTGCGGGTCCAGGTACAACATGCGATAGGTGAAACCGTCTTCGGTCGGTGCTTCGCCGTCGTGAATATCACCCGGCTCGAGCAAGAACACCTTGCCCGGTGTGCTTTGGTGCCTGGCCCGCCGGCAGTTGAACTGCTGGACCCCTTGCTCGGTAACGCCCACCAGATAGCTGTCATGCCAGTGTGGATCGTAGGCATGGCCTTCAAAATGCGCGCGCAACGTCTCGATGCCGGTGTCGGCGTCCTGGGCCAGATCAAGCCAGTTGTGGCGGGGCATGCTGCACCTTCGAGACGGATTACCCAGTTATTTAACGCCCTTGGCGGGGGCGATGACTAGAACGTTTGTGCACCGATCCGAATGATCCTGCTGCGATGTTGATCGAAGATCTCAGCAAGCCAAGCATAAAACCAGCGCAGCGCCACTAACAGACCTGCCTGTGGCGCTGCAGGCGCGAAGAACCTCTAATGAACCCATCCGTATGCGCCAGATTCGAAGCGAATCAAAGTGGGTTGCGCGCGGTTTTTTCACCCAAATAACCCGGCTGCGATATTGATCGAGAATCCGAGAATGGCTGTGTTGAACAGAAAACCGATCAGCGATTGCGCCAACACGATCTTGCGCAAATCCCGGGTTGCCACGCCGACATCGGACGTCTGCACCGCGACGCTGATGGTGAACGAGAAGTACAGGAAGTCCCAGTAATTAGGGGTGGTGAGGCCTTCGGCAAAGCGCAGGGCCTGGTCTTTGCCATCCCAGGTGTAGAACAGGCGGGCGTAGTGCACGCTGAAAATCACCCCGATCAGCAGCCACGAGCCGATGACGGTCAGCGCGGTGAAACCGTAATGCAGCAGCTTGCGCGAGGTGTCCATGTCCCTGCTGCCGGCCAGTTCGAAGGCGATGGTGGCCAGGCTGGCAATCGCTGCGATACACACCACGAAAAGCACCACACCGGCGTTTTCGTCCTCGACCTCGGCAATGCGTTTCACGTCCGGTGCCTTGGCGCGCACGGTGAGCCAGAACATCAGGACCAGATAGGTCCAGACCCCGACGTTCCAGCCGATGAGGATTTTGCCAGGAATCGAGTCGGACGGAGCCAGGATGCCCGCCGCGACGCCCAGGGTGGCGGCGGCGGACAGGCGAGGGTGGGTGTGGGTGAGGTAGGGCATGGGGGCTCAGTGGGTCAGGGTGTTGAAAACACCTTAGCCCAGTGTTCCCACATTAGTCTGTCAGATATCTTTATGCCTGCCCCGCACCAGCTTCATCACCACCACAAAAAACACCGGCACAAACACCACCGCCAGGGTCGCGGTGATCATCCCGCCGATCACCCCGGTGCCGATGGCTTGCTGGCTCGCCGAGCTGGCCCCGGTGGCAATCGCCAGCGGCACCACGCCGAGGATGAACGCCAGGGACGTCATGACAATCGGCCGCAGTCGCAAGCGTGCGGCTTGCAGGGTGGCGTCGAGCAGGTCATGACCTTCGTCGTACAGGCTCTTGGCAAACTCGATGATCAGGATCGCGTTCTTCGCCGACAGGCCGATGATGGTGATCAGCCCGACCTTGAAGAACACATCGTTGGGCATTCCGCGCAAGGTCACTGCCAGTACCGCGCCGAGCACCCCGAGCGGCACCACCAGCAGCACCGAGGTCGGGATCGACCAACTCTCGTACAGTGCCGCCAGGCACAGGAACACGATCAACAGCGACAAGCCGAGCAGGATCGGCGCCTGGCTGCCGGACAAACGTTCCTGCAACGACAGTCCGGTCCATTCCTGGCCCAGTCCCGCCGGGCCTTGCGCCACCAGCCGTTCGATTTCCGCCATGGCTTGTCCGGTGCTGTGGCCGGGCGTCGGTTCGCCGGAAATGCTGATCGCCGGGTAACCGTTGTAACGGGTCAACTGCGCCGGGCCCTGGGTCCATTTGGCCTGGACGAAGGCGGACAACGGCACCATTTGCCCGGTGTTGTTGCGCACGTGCATCTTCAACAGATCGGCCACCTGACTGCGCTGGTCGCCCTCGGCCTGCACCACCACGCGCTGCATCCGCCCTTGATTGGGAAAGTCGTTGATGTAGGCCGAACCGACGGCGGTGGAGAGCACGCTGCCAATGTCGGCAAAGGACACGCCCAGCGCATTCGCCTGCTTGCGGTCGACGATCAACTGGACCTGCGGCGCTTCGGCCAGGGCGCTTTCGCGCACGTTCATCAGGATCGGGCTTTTCTCGGCGGCGGCGAGCAATTCGCTGCGTGCCTGCATCAACGTGGCGTGTCCGAGGCCGCCGCGATCCTGCAGGCGAAACTCGAAACCACTGGACGTGCCCAGGCCGTCCACGGGGGGTGGCAGTATGGCGAAGGCCATGGCGTCCTTGATCTGACTGAGGGCGACGTTGGCGCGGTCGGCGATGGACGTTGCCGTGTCGTCGCTGCCGCGTTCAGACCAGTCCTTGAGCGTGGTAAAGGCCAGCGCCGCGTTCTGGCCGCTGCCGGAAAAGCTGAAACCGAGAATCACCGTGCTGTCACCCACCCCGGGCTCGGTGGCGTTGTGCGCTTCGATCTGCTCGACCACCTGCACCGTGCGGTTCTTGCTTGCGCCCGGTGGCAGTTGAATGTCGGTGATGGTGTAGCCTTGGTCTTCCACCGGCAGGAACGAGGAGGGCAGGCGGCTGAAGCAAATGCCCAGGCCAATCAGCAACACGCCGTAGATCAGCAGGTAACGCCCGCTACGCTTCAGTGCATAGGCGACCCAGCCCTGATAACGCTCGGTGAGTTGCTCGAAACGGCGATTGAACCAGCCGAAGAACCCGGTCTTCTCGTGATGCTCGCCCTTGGCGATTGGCTTGAGCAAGGTCGCGCACAGCGCCGGGGTCAAGGTCAGGGCCAGGAACGCCGAGAACAGGATCGAGGTGGCCATCGACAGTGAGAACTGCCGGTAGATCACTCCGACCGAGCCTTGCATGAACGCCATCGGGATGAACACCGCCACCAGCACCAGGGTGATGCCAATGATCGCCCCGGTGATCTGCTTCATCGCCTTGCGGGTCGCTTCCTTGGGCGACAGGCCTTCGCTGGCCATGATCCGCTCGACGTTCTCGACCACCACGATGGCGTCATCCACCAGGATGCCGATCGCCAGCACCATGCCGAACATGGTCAGCACGTTGATCGAGAACCCCAGCGCCAACATCGTGGCGAAGGTGCCCATCAGCGCTACCGGCACGACCAGGGTCGGAATCAGCGTGTAGCGGATGTTCTGCAGGAACAGAAACATCACCGCGAACACCAGCAACATCGCCTCGCCAAGGGTGTAGACCACCTTGGTGATCGAGACCTTGACGAAGGGCGAGGTGTCGTAGGGGATCTTGTATTCCACACCGGCGGGGAAGTAGCGCGACAGCTCATCCATTTTCGCCCGCACCCGCGTCGCGGTGCTCAGGGCGTTGGCGCCCGGCGCCAATTGCACACCGACGGCGGTGGACGGCTTGCCATTGAGGCGCGTGGAAAACTGGTAGTCCTGGCTGCCGATCTCGACCCTGGCGACATCGCCGATGCGCACAGTGGAACCGTCTGGATTGGCCTTCAGGACGATGTCGGCAAATTCCGACGGCGTCGACAGCTGGCCCTTGACCAGAATGGTCGCGGTGATTTCCTGGGTGGTGCGGCTCGGCAGGTCGCCGATGCTGCCGGCCGAGACCTGGGCGTTTTGCGCAACGATGGCCGCGTTGACATCGGCCGGGGTCAGGTTGAAGCCGATCAGTTTCTGCGGGTCGATCCAGATCCGCATTGCCCGCTCCGCACCGTACAGCTGCGCCTTGCCGACGCCGTCGAGGCGCTTGATCTCGTTCATCACGTTGCGCGCCAGGTAGTCGCTGAGCGCCACGTCGTCGAGCTTGCCGTCACTGGACGTGAGGGTAATCAGCAGCAGGAAACCGGCGGAGACTTTTTCCACCTGCAAGCCCTGTTGGTTCACCGCTTGCGGCAGGCGCGACTCGACAACCTTGAGGCGGTTCTGCACGTCCACCTGGGCCATTTCCGGGTCGGTGCCGGGCTGGAAGGTGGCCTTGATCGTGGCGCTGCCGAGGCTGCTTTGCGATTCGAAATACAACAGATGGTCGGCTCCGTTGAGTTCTTCCTCGATCAGGCTGACCACGCTTTCATCCACCGTCTGCGCGGAAGCGCCGGGGTACAGGGCATAGATTTCGATCTGCGGTGGTGCGACGTCGGGGTATTGCGCCACTGGCAACTGAGGAATGGACAGCGCACCGGCCAACAGAATGAACAGGGCAACCACCCAGGCGAACACCGGGCGGTCGATAAAGAACTGCGGCATAAAAAGCGTCCTGCTTACTGACCCGAGACCTGGGCGAGTGGAAGAGGGGTGTCGTCGATCTGCACGGTCTCGCCGGGGCGGGCGTGTTGCAGGCCTTCGATGACGATGCGGTCGCCCGGCTTCAGGCCACCGGTGACGATCCAGCGGTCGCCCTGCACGGCGCCCAGTTCCACCTGTTGCAGGCCCACGCGCTGCTCGGCGTCAATCGACAACACTTGCGCGATGCCAGCGCTGTCACGCTGGATGGCCCGTTGAGGCACGCTGATGCCTTGCTGGTTCACCCCTTGCTCAAGGCGTACGCGCACGAAGCTGCCGGGGAGCAGGTCGAGATCGGGATTGGGAAATTCGCTGCGCAGGATGATCTGGCCGGTGCCCGGATCGACCGTGATGTCAGTGAACAGCAGCTTGCCCGGCAATGGGTACACACTGCCGTCGTCCTGTATCAGCGTGGCCTTGACCTGGTCCTGGCCGACCGGTTGTAACTGCCCGGAACGGAATGAGCGGCGCAGGTCGTTGAGTTCACGGGTCGATTGAGTGAGGTCGGCGTGGATCGGGTTCAACTGCTGGATCAACGCCAGTGGGGTGGTTTCATTCTGGCCCACCAGTGCGCCTTCGGTGACGAGGGCACGGCCGATGCGCCCGGAAATCGGCGCGGTGACGGTGGCATAACCAAGGTTCAGTTTCGCCCGCTCGACGGCAGCTTTGCTGGCGGCGACATCGGCAGCGGTCTGCCGCGTGGCGGCCCGGGCGTTGTCGTAGTCCTGGCCACTGATGGCGTTGCCTTCGATCAACTGGGCGTAACGCTGTTCCTGTAGCCTGGCCTGGAACGCGTTGGCCTCGGCCTTGCGCAGCACGGCCTGGGCGCTGTCGAGGTCGGCCTTGAACGGCGCCGGGTCGATGCGGAACAGCACATCGCCTTTTTTCACGTCGCTGCCTTCGCGAAAGGCTCGCTGCAACACCACACCGGCCACACGGGCACGGACTTCGGCAATGCGCGGCGCGGCAATCCGCCCGCTCAGTTCGCTGCTGATCGCCAGCGGGCGAGCCTCGATGGTTTCGATCCGGACGGTGGCCGGCGGTGCCTGTTCTTCGGCGTTCGAGGCGCTGTCGCATGCGCTCAGCGTCGCCGCCAGTGCCACAAGGCTGAGCCCGGCAAGCAGATTCTTTGACATGAATGACCCCAATAATGACCCCCAGCATCCTACTGGGCGACGGCGAGGGTAGCGGTGAAGCTTTGTTGGTGCTGTGTGAAATTGTGTAAGGGTTTTACTTGGGGGCAGGTGAGGGCGTATATCCTGAGCATCTTGAATTTTATTGCGACTGTCCCGGCCTCTTCGCGGGCAGGCCCGCTCCCACAGGGTTGCGCTGTGAACACAAATTTTGTGAACGCCATCGGCCACTGTGGGAGCGGGCTTGCCCGCGAAGAGGCCGGAACATTCGCCACAGCACTTTCTGGAAACACCCATGCCCAACATCCTCCTGGTCGAAGACGACACCGCACTCGCCGAACTGATTGCCAGCTACCTGGAACGCAACGGTTACTCCGTCAGCGTGATCAGCCGCGGCGACCAGGTGCGCGAGCGTGCGCGGCTCAATCCGCCGGACCTGGTCATCCTCGACCTGATGCTGCCCGGTCTCGATGGCCTGCAGGTGTGCCGCTTTCTGCGCGCCGATTCGGCGACCTTGCCGATCCTGATGCTCACGGCCCGCGACGACAGCCACGACCAGGTGCTGGGCCTGGAAATGGGCGCCGACGACTACGTCACCAAACCTTGCGAACCCCGGGTGCTGCTGGCCCGGGTGCGCACCTTGCTGCGGCGCAGCAGCCTCAGCGAGCCACTGGCGGTCAATGACCGTATCCTCATGGGCAACCTGTGCATCGACCTGTCCGAACGCACGGTGACCTGGCGCGGACAACCGGTGGAGTTGTCCAGCGGTGAATACAACCTGCTGGTGGTGCTGGCCCGGCATGCCGGTGAAGTGCTGAGCCGCGACCAGATCCTGCAACGCCTGCGCGGCATCGAATTCAACGGCACCGACCGTTCGGTGGACGTGGCGATCTCCAAGTTGCGGCGCAAGTTCGATGACAACGCTGGCGAAGCGCGCAAGATCAAGACCGTGTGGGGCAAGGGCTACCTGTTCAGCCGTTCCGAGTGGGAATGCTGAGACGATGTTCAGGATCCTCTTTCGCCTGTACCTGGTGACCATCGTCTCTTTCAGTGCCGCCATCTACCTGGTGCCGGACCTGGTGATCAAGGTTTTCCACGAGCGCTTCCTCACCTACAACCTCGACTATTCCCGAGGGCTGCAAACCCTGATGGTCAAGCAGTTCAAGGCCGTCCCGACCGAACAATGGCCGGCATTGGCCGCGGAAATGGACAAGGAGTTCCAGCCGCTGCACATCGTGCTCAGCGGCAACGACGATGCCGGGTTTTCCCTTGAGGAACAACAGCGTTTGCGACGCGGCGAAAACGTCGTTCGCATTGGCGACTGGGGCTGGCGCACCTTGGCCGTGGCGCCGCTGAACGAACAAACGGTGGTGCAAATGGTCGTGCCGCCGGACCCGATGGACGTCAGCCTGTTGTACTGGAGCATCAACGTGCTTATAGGCGCGACCATGCTAGCGTGCCTGTTGCTGTGGCTGCGCCCGCACTGGCGTGACCTGGAACGCCTGAAGAGCGCGGCGGAACGCTTCGGCAAGGGCCATTTGAGCGAGCGCACACAGATTGCCCCCAGCTCCAACATCGGCGGCCTGGCCAACGTCTTCGACACCATGGCCGGCGACATCGAGAACCTGCTGAACCAGCAAAGGGACTTGCTCAACGCGGTTTCCCACGAACTGCGTACCCCCCTGACACGCCTGGATTTCGGCCTGGCCCTGGCCCTGTCCGATGACCTGCCGGCGACCAGCCGCGAGCGCTTGCAGGGGTTGGTCGATCACATTCGCGAACTCGATGAACTGGTGCTGGAGTTGCTGTCCTACAGCCGCCTGCAAAACCCGGCGCGGGTGCCGGAGCAGGTCGAGGTGTCGCTGGATGAATTCATCGACAGCATCCTGGGCAGCATCGATGACGAACAAGCCCCGGACATCGTCATCGACGTGCTGCTGCACGGCCAGCTCGAACGCTTCAGCCTCGACCCGCGCCTGACCGCCCGCGCCCTGCAGAACCTGCTGCGCAATGCCATGCGCTATTGCGAAAAGCGCATCCAGATCGGTGTGCAGGTGTGCCCCAAGGGCTGTGAAATCTGGGTGGATGACGACGGCATCGGCATCCCGGATGACGAGCGTGAGCGGATTTTCGAGCCGTTCTACCGACTCGATCGCAGCCGGGATCGGGCCACCGGTGGGTTTGGCCTGGGGCTGGCGATCAGTCGCCGGGCGCTGGAGGCGCAGGGTGGGACGCTGACGGTCGAGTCATCACCGTTGGGCGGGGCGCGGTTCAGGTTGTGGTTGCCACCTCTGTTTTAAAGTGCGGGCGACAGGGCGAGGTATACCGTGCGGGCGGGTACCGCAGGAGAGTTTACAAGGGCGCAGGATCTTGTGACGCTCGCGATGACATTCGGACAGACGGGTGATGAATCGACATCGAACTGTTATTTTTGACAGTAGAAAGAAACGTCGACGAAGTATTTCATGTTCTTCAAACCACACGGAGGTAGATGACATGAAAAAAACATCTCAGTTTGCTGTCTTACTCGCCAGTTTCTACTCCATCGCAAGTTGGGCTGACAGTATGTTAGTGCCAGCGAGTTCCTCCGCTATCGCGCCCATGGCCGGGATTGCCGATTTGATTTCAGTTTCAGAACCAAAGGCGAAGCGTTTTCTCGCAACAGGCCGTTTTAACTCAACCATAGGCTTGGGCTGGAATTGCACGGCGACGCTTATCGCCAGCAGTAAAAAACCTGATCCTGCCATGCCTGCCCTTATATTAACGGCAGCACATTGCGCCAATCCTTCGGGACTTACTGGCGACAATGAAGTGGTTATAGATAGGCCGATGGCGCCGGGCTGGCAGTTCACACCGGCCTATTTTCACGACAACAAAGATGACCATACTCCTATCCCCATCAAACGCATTGTTTATTCCAGTATGAAGTCCACCGATGTTGCAGTCCTGGAGTTGGACGCCACGTATGCCGAGTTGAGTTCTCGGAATATAGAACCCTTGATGCTCGCGAGTTTCAACGCATCGACTAATGATATTGACATGGCGCATATCCCATTGGGGCTCTTTCCTGGGGGATTTTTTCTTCGTTACTCGGCGTGCAAGGTGACGTCAGCACGCCCAATTTTTGAAGGGTATTCGCCGATCCGCGAAGATAACCCGTGGTATTGGCCAAAAGCGTTGCCCACTGACTGCGTGGGTGTATACGGGGGGTCGTCGGGTTCTCCGGTTTTTGTGAAAGACGGATCAACAGTGGTTGGCATCCTGGCTACTGCGGTAGAGCCCAGTCTGAACGGTTGCGGATATGGTCGCCCTTGTGAAATCGCCGATGATAGTTTGATCAGCCGCCCGGATGCGGTCTATTTCAATACAGTCGATCACATACTGCGCGCGTTGAAAGCCGATAACACACTTGATTTGAGCAAACTCGATCAGGGGGATGGCGTTGGACTGACACGAGTGGGCCCCTGGTCAACCCGTTCGGAGGTCGCGGATGTTACCGGAAAGCTGCAACCGGCCCGATGGGATCTAGAGATCGCCTCGGGGTTTCAACGTATTCGGTACAAAACTGGCCCGGCAAGCTCTACGCATTGTGATCAACCCAAAGGCTATGGCGAAGCGCTGAACGTAGCGGACCAGCCGCTTCTGCGGTTACCGGTTGACCCGAAAGAAGGCATCCAGGCGATCTGTGTAATTGGTCAAAAAACAGCTCAAACGGCTTGGCAATCCGAACGTGATGCGACGATCAAGCTGCGCCAGATAGACAACACTGCACCGGTGGACAGCCCCGTTTTTCATGTCGATGAAGATCCGTCATTTTGGTTTGCGTCTACTCATAACAATCTCAATGAAGTTGTAAGCACTTTCATTAAGTATGGCCCCCTGGATTCAACAGATTGTGCAAATGCGGATGGATATTTTCCTCAAATCCCTGGGAAAAGCAGACAGCTATCCAAAACTAGCAGTTGGCGTGTGTGCTATTTGGGCAAGGATGAAGCAGGAAATAACTCTCCCCACTTCAGTCGGGATTTAGTGGCGAGTCCGAAAGGTTAAAAGCAGAGCGGTTCAGCGTGGAAGCGATACTCAAGCGAAAACCCGATCAGCATTCATGCGTGCTCCATGTCAGACCAGTAAACGATGTTCATCTCGTGCTGACGCTTCTGGGCAAAGTCCCGCTGGTCGCTGTTGGAGTGGGTGACGCAGGGCGCCATGGGGCTGTGTAGTGTGTCCAGGTAGTTAACCTGCGCAATCGCCACGCCATCGAATTCGAGGATTTGCGCACGCTTGAATTCGGGGCGCGGCAAGGTCAGTTGGGGTGTGCCCCAACTCGATCGCAGCCGGGATCGGGCCACCGGTGGGTTTGGCCTGGGGCTGGCCATCAGTCGCCGGGCGCTGGAGGCGCAGGGTGGGACGCTGACGGTCGAGTCATCACCGTTGGGCGGGGCGCGGTTTCGGTTAAGGTTACCGACGCCGGGTTGATTACGACCAACGGTTGGTTCATCTGTCAAATCTGACAGTAGCCACAGTCGCCGCTTGCGCGTTTCATGGGCCTTGGCACTCAGGATTGACGGCAGGTCAGGAGAGTTAGCAATGGGCGAGCCAATCACAAGAACAATTGGGCAGGGCACCATCGACGCGATCAGGGAAGTCAGGGTCGACACGACATCAACCTCTTTCGCCCTGGTCCTTCCAGATGACGGGTTCGCTTCCAGGTTGGCGATCCGTATTGGTCCCCATGCCACAGCAGATGGAGAGGACTTTTTCCTGGTGGGCGACAAGGTCAGGTACACCGTGCTGAAGGGGGCGGGGGAAGCGTTTCCCAAGGCGCAAGACCTCGTGAAACTGCAAACGCTGCCGCGCTCTGTGTAGGCGCTGGCGCAGGGTCAGGCGTTCAATCGGGTGCGTAACTGTTTGGCCATGTCCTCAAGGTCGGCCATCGAGTTACGCCCGATCAACATCCACGCATGTTCCCGATCTGCCCAGTAGACAATGTTCATCCCGTGCCGACGTTCCTGGGCGAAATGGCGGCTGCCGCTGTTGGAGCGCGTGATGCACAGCGCCATCGGCCCGTGAGCCGGATCCAGGTAGCTGATCTGGGCGATGGCCACGCCATCGTATTCAAGGATTTGCGCGCGTTTGAATTCGGCGCGTGGAAGGGCCAGTTTTGCAGGTACAAGACTGAGGCCCAGCCGAGCATCGATGGTCTGCAGTTGCGCCCGTTGCGTCGCTTCGTCAGTGGGCAAATGGTCGAGGGTTTCCGGTACGTACAGCACCATGTAATCCGCCACCAGTCCGCGCCAACTGTGGCTTTGCTGACTGCTTTGCCAGCCGAGGAACAAACGGTCCGCGACCACGCCGCCTGCCACCAGCCCGGCCGCTGCCGCCAGGAACCAGCGCCGGCTGTGCGTTGGGCGGGCAGGTACGGGCAAGGTGTCGAGCATGGCCTGCAGGCGATCCACCGGTGCCTGCTTTGCCAACTCGTCATAGGCGTCCTTGAACGGCAGATTGCTGCGGGCCAACCATTGCAGGCGCAGGCCAAGCATCGGGTCCTGGACGAGGGCCGCGTCGATGTGGGCGCGTTGTTCGGCGTCGAGCTGGTTGTCCAGGTAGGCCACCAATTGCTCATCCGAGGGTATCGCGTTCATCGACGTTCTCCGGTGGAAGGGTTGGGCACCGTGTGCAGTGGCGGATATTCGGCGAGTTTCGCCCGCGCGGTGGCCAGCCGGCTCATCACGGTGCCAATGGGTACTTGCAGGACTTCGGCAACTTCGCGGTAGGACAAACCCTCGACGTAGGTGAGAAATACCGTTTCGCGCTGGGCTTCGGGCAGCGCGTCGACGCGGCGGATGACCTGCGCCGCCAATACATGAGTCTGCGCTGCATATTCGCCGTCAAACGACAGGGCGCTATCGGGCTCGACAATTCCCTGGCCCTGATGCACCCGGCGGGTCCGGATTTCGTTCAGCCAGATCGAATGCAGAATGCTCATCAGCCAGCGGTCCATACGGGTGCCCGGGGTAAATTGTCCGGCACGTTCGAGCGCGCGCACGCACGTTGCCTGCACCAGGTCTTCGGCGACGTGCCGTTGTCGCGACAACAGCAGGCCATAGCGCCACAAACGCGCCAGATGCTGGCCCAGTTCTGCCCTTATTTCCTGAATGCTGGCGATAGAGACCTCCGTGCGCCCGGTTGTCAGGTTTGCGACGAGTCGTCGATGGCTTCGGCCAGGTCCTGGTATTCCTCGCAGGTCGTGTTGCCGCAAATCGACTTGATCTGTTGCAGTTGCTCCTGGGCGAGGTCCAGCCGGCCTTTGACCACGTACGCTTCACCGAGGTATTCGCGGACTTTGGCGTACTGGGGGTCGAGCTTGACCGATTGCAGGTAGTAACCGATACCTTCGTCGGTACGCCCCAGTTTACGCGTGGCATAACCACGATAGTTCAAGGCTTTGGCGGTGTTGGGTTCCTTGAGCGTATCGAGCAGGGCCAGGGCTTCTTCGTAACGCCCGTCCTTGGCCAGTTGATAGGCGTAATCGGTACGGTCGGCGTCCGGCAGGAGCATGCTGGTTTGCTTGACGCACTTTTGCGCCTTGCTGTCGAACACCTGCCCTCGAGGGCACTGCGGTTTGGCGGGGGTATCTTCCTCGCCGTTGGCCCACGCCAGGGAACTGGACAGCACGACGGCAAGCACCAACGGGGCAGTAACAATCGAGAGGCGGCGATTCATGGGCAATGCTCCACAGATCATCAGGGGCGGGACATGGGACGGGCCATAGCCAGTGAGAAGGGCTGATGACCCTTCAAGCGAACCATAAACACCTCAGCGCAAACATTTATTCATTTTTCCTGGCGGTTTTTCCACGCAAAGCTCAAGTCGCGCGGCGCTATCAGCTCAGCAGGCGAATCGGTTTTCCCGCCGACCAGGCGTGAATGTCCTCGATCATTTGCGAAAAGAACAGATGGTAGTTTTGCTGACTGACGTAGCCGACATGGGGCGTTGCCAGCACGTTGTCCAGGGTCCTGAACGGATGATGCTCTGCCAGCGGCTCCTGCTCGAACACATCCAGCGCCGCTCCACCCAGGCGCTGTTTCTGCAGGGCCTTGATCAGCGCGGCTTCATCGACAATCGGCCCGCGCGCGGTATTGACCAGCAGCGCGGTGGGTTTCATCCAGGCCAGCGCCTGGGCGTCCACCAGGCCACGACTGCGGTCACTGAGCACCAGGTGCACCGAGAGCACGTCGGCCTGCTCGAACAGCGCCTGTTTGCTGACGAAGGTCACACCGGCTTCGGCGGCGCGTTCGGCGGTCAGGTTTTCGCTCCAGGCGATGACCCGCATGCCGAACGCCTGGCCAAACCGGGCAACCTGCTGACCGATGCTGCCCAGTCCCAGGATCGCCAGGGTCTTGCCGTGCAGGTCGCCCCCCAGGCCTTGCTGCCACTTACCCGCGCGCAAGGCGTTGGCTTCGACCACCAGGTTGCGGGTGGCGGCCATGATCAGTGCCCAGGTCAGTTCCGGAGCGGCGTGCTTGTAGCTGTCAGTGCCACTGACCTGGATGCCGAGCGCCGTAGCGGCCTTCAAGTCGATCGCGGCATTGCGCATGCCGCCAGTCACCAGCAATTTGAGCTGGGGCAGGCGGCGCAGCAAGTCCTCATCGAAACGGGTGCGCTCGCGCATCACGCAGATCACGGCATACTTGTTCAGACGCGCCGCCAGGGTCGCGTTGTCGGCAGGGTAGTCATGGATGAAATCCACTTCACCGATGGCCTCCAGCACGGACCAGTCCAGCACATCGCGGGCCACGTCCTGCCAGTCATCGATTACCGCAATCTGCACTGCCATCAGCATTACCTCGTCAACGAACGGGATGGGTCTTGTTCAGCCAGCCGAGCAACGCCTGGTGAAACTGGGCAGGCTCTTCCATCTGCGGGGCGTGGCCCATGCCGGGGAATTCCACCAGTGTCGAACGGGCGATCCGTTTCGCCACCTGTTTGCCCAGTACGTCGTAGTGGCCGAGTTTTGCCTTGACCTCGGGCGACGCGATATCACTGCCGATGGCGGTGGTGTCGGACGTGCCGATCAGCAACAGGGTCGGCATCTTCAGGTTCTCGAATTCGTAGTACACCGGCTGGGTGAAGATCATGTCGTAGATCAGCGCCGAATTCCAGGCGACCTGCGTATGCCCCGGGCCTTTGTTCAAGCCGGCGAGCATGTCCACCCAGCGGTCGAACTCGGGTTTCCAGCGGCCACCGTAATAGGTGGCGCGCTCGTAGTTGCGGATACCCTCGGCACTGAGCTTCAGTTCGCGCTCGTACCACTGGTCCACCGTGCGGTAGGGAACCCCGAGGGCCTTCCAGTCTTCCAAACCGATCGGGTTGACCAGCGCAAGCTGCTCGACCTGTTCGGGATATTGCAGCGCGTAGCGGGTGGCGAGCATGCCGCCAGTGGAGTGCCCCAGCAGGGTGGCTTTCTGCACGCCCAAGGCCTTGAGCAGTTGCTGGGTGTTACTCGCCAGTTGCTGGAAGGTGTATTGATAGTTGTCCGGTTTGCTCGAGGTGCAGAAACCGATCTGGTCCGGGGCAATCACCCGGTAGCCGGCATCGCTGAGGGCCTTGATCGAGGTTTCCCAAGTGGCACCGCAGAAGTTCTTGCCGTGCATCAGCACGACGCTGCGCCCGTTGGCCTTGCCATGGGCGGCGACATCCATGTAGCCCATCTGCAGGGATTGGCCCTGGGACTGGAAGGCAAAATGCTTGACGGTGTAGGGGTATTCGAAGCCCTGCAATTGGGGGCCGTAGGCCGGGCCTTCGGCGGCCATGGCGGGCAGTGCGGCGGTCAGCAGCAGGGCGGACAGCCAGCTTGAGCGGGTAAGGGGCATGGTGGACTCCGTTGAAAATCCGCCGATGCTGGATCGGCACGAATAGGGCGACATTAAACAGGCAATCGTCGCGGCACTTGGTTCAACCCATCCACCCCAGTGTGGCCAGCGCCAGCACGCCATAACGGGCGCCCTTGGCCAGGGTCACGATCAGCAGGAAGCGTCCCAGGGGTTCGCGCATGACGCCGGCCACCAGGGTCAGTGGATCCCCGATCACCGGGAGCCAGCTGAGCAGCAGCGACCAGTGGCCGTAACGTTGATAGTGTCGGCGGGCTTGTTCCAGGTGTTTGGGGCTGACCGGAAACCAGCGCCGGTCACGGAAGCGTTCGATGGCGCGCCCCAGCCACCAGTTGACCAGCGAACCGAGCACGTTACCCAGGGTGGCGACTGCCAGCAGCGACCACAGCCAGTAGCGATCGCTGAGGATCAGCCCGACCAGCACGGCTTCGGACTGCAGGGGCAGCAAGGTCGCGGCGCCGAACGCCGCCAGGAACAAGCCGATATAGGCGCCGAAAATCAATGGGCGGGGTAGTCCGCCACCACCACATCGGTGCCGTCCTTTTTCAGGCCGATCACTTGATAGGCATCGCTCATGCCGTCCATTTCCATGCCCGGCGAGCCCATGGGCATGCCCGGGGCGGCCACGCCCAGCAGGTCATTGCGCTTGCTCAGGGCCAGCACCTGGTCGGCCGGCACATGGCCTTCGACGAATTTGCCGTTGATCAAAGCGGTGTGGCATGACGCCAGGCGCGGTGGCACGCCGTGTTGTTGCTTGAATGTGCTCATGTTGCTTTCGACGTGGTCCTCGACCTTGAAGCCATTGGCCTCCAGATGGCTGATCCATTTCTTGCAGCAACCGCAATTGGCATCCCGGTGGACCTCGATCGGGATCAGGTCGGCGGCCTGGGCCAGGGAGGAAATGAACAGGGCGCCCAAGGCAGCCAGACGTAGAGGGGTTCGCATGTCGACGGGGTCTCGGATTGCAGGCAAAAGAATACATTCTGACGTTTTTTTGCCGGCGGATATTCAAGGTTTGTTTCGAAGTACTACAGGATCTGGGTAAAAAATACATTGTAGGAGCCCGGCTGGCCGGCGAAGGCGCCCGAAAGGTTCATGCACTATTCGAAGACGCCTTCGCCGGCAAGCCGGCTCCTACAGATTGATCGGAGTGCTTGTTAGCGATGCGGGTAATGCCCAGGTCCACCCCCGTCGTAATGGCGATCATGGTGTCCGCCGCCATGGGGCAGGAAGATGCAACCGCCAAGGGAGAGCAGGGCCAGCAGGGGAATCAGCAAGGTGATTCGACGTAACATGGTAAATCCTCATGGTTATCGCCGTGATAAAGCTAAAAATCTTCATCGGCTGTAACATGAGACCCCGTTTGCACGCGTCCATCCCCGCAACAAGGTAGGGGCTTGGCATGCAGGCGGATACAAAGCAGATACATTTTTCAGGTTCAGGAATTGCCAATGACTCAGTCGCAACGTTTGAAATACTCGATTCTGATCTCCCTCGTGGTACTGGGGACCATGTTCGGCCTTTCGTATTTGCAGAACACCGGCGTCATCAGCGAAAAACTCTTCCAGTACATCGCCATTGGCGTGGCGGTGGTCGTGGTGGTCATCAACGGCGTGATGCGTCGCAAGGTCAAGACCTGAGCGGCACCCCGGGCTGGGCGGGTCAGTCGGCGTGCAGCAAGGCGACGGCGCGAGGGTGGAGGCTGTAGCTCTTGTCCGGATTGAGGACAATCACGCCTTCGCTGCACAGGCGTTTCAACACTTCGCGCACGCTCAGGAACGACAGGGGAATATCCAGTTCCAGCAACTGGGTGTGCACGCCGCGCACACCCAGGCTGCGCTCGTTCTCGGCGGCCGAGAGCAAGGCGTCGATGACTTTCAGACGAATCAGACTGGTTCGCAGGCCAAAGCTCTTGAGCAAAATGCGGATCCGCTCGTTGCCGTGGCGCTCGGTACGCTGGTCGAAAACACCGACCCCAAGGGAAGTGCCCTTTGGCGCGTTGCTACCGTCCGCTGGCAGTTGCGAGTTGTACATTGCGAAAACTCCTTTTGCAGAGCCTGATCGGAAAAAAATGGGCGCTCTTACCCAGCAAGACGTATGAGCGTCACAAATCATGAAGACTTGAATGTAGAAATTTCGTCATCATTGCGTGATCGCTATGTAAGTTGCCGCTGCAACCCGGTTGGGCGTCGCCATCGCGTTGCCTAAATTTTTCTCGTTTGCTTCGTCCCTAACAGGATGCGCAGTGCGCGTCAGTACGCACAACTGTGACCCTCGTTTTTCGATCAGGAGCGAATGTGATTATTTCCAGCCAGTTGACCAGGTTGAGCCTGGCGGGTGTGTTTCTGGGGCTGAGTCTTGCGGCGAATGCGCGCAGTCAGCTTGAGCACGCTAGTGCCGATATCCGCCGGACCAGCTTTGGTGTGCCGCATATTCGCGCCGAGAACGAGCGTGGGCTCGGTTACGGCATCGGTTATGCCTATGCTCAGGATAACCTGTGTTTGCTGGCCAATGAGATCACCACGGTGAACGGTCAACGCTCGCGGTTTTTCGGCCCGGATCAGTTCACGGTAGAGGCGCGCGAAAACCGCGTCAGCGATCTGTTTTTCACTTGGTTGAACTCACCGCAGGCCGTCGACACCTTCTGGCAGGCGCAAACCCCTGAAGTGCGCGAGCTGGTTGAAGGTTATGTGGCCGGTTACAACCGTTCCCTGGCCGAGCGTCGGGCCCGGGGGTTGGTGCAGCAATGCCAGGGCGACTGGGTGCGGGACATCACCGCCATGGACCTGGTCAAGCTGACCCGTCGCCTGTTGGTCGAAGGGGGGGTGGGGCAGTTCGCCGAAGCGCTGGCGGGCGCCGCACCACCGGCTGCGGTCGCGGGGAATGGCGGCAATCAAACAGCGTTTCAACTGGCCGACCTGCGTATGCAGCGTTTTGCCCTGGATCGCGGCAGCAACGCCGTGGCGGTGGGCAGCGATCGTTCCTTCAATGGCCGCGGCATGTTGCTGGCCAATCCGCATTTCCCTTGGGTCGGCGCAATGCGCTTCTACCAGATGCACCTGACTATCCCTGGCAAGCTGGATGTGATGGGTGCCGCGTTGCCTGGTTTGCCGCTGATCAACATCGGGTTCAACCAGCACCTGGCCTGGACCCACACGGTGGATTCGTCCAAACATTTCACCCTCTATCGCCTGCAGCTGGACCCCAAGGATCCGACCCGCTATTTGCTCGACGGCAAGTCCCTGCCAATGACCAAGCAAACCCTGACAGTTGATGCCAGGCAAGCGGATGGGTCGGTCAAGGCCGTTTCCCATGTGGTCTACAGCTCACAGTTCGGCCCGATCGTACAGTGGCCTGGCAAGCTCGATTGGGAACAGCAGTTTGCCTACAGCCTGCGTGACGCCAACCTGGACAATGATCGGGTGCTGCAACAGTGGTACGCGATGAATCGTGCCGGCAGCCTCAAGGAATTCCAGGCCTCGGTGCATAAAATCCAGGGCATCCCCTGGGTCAACACGCTGGCAGCGGACGACCAGGGCCAGACGCTGTACATGAACCTGTCGGTCGTGCCGAACGTGAATGCGGCGAAGCTGGCCCAGTGCAGCGATCCGCGGATCGGCCTGCAGATGATCGTCCTCGATGGCTCCAACAGCGCCTGTGCCTGGGACATAGACCCGCAGGCCGCGCAGCCGGGTATCTTTGCGGCGCAGCACTTGCCGCAACTGCTGCGCAAGGACTTCGTGCAGCACGCCAACGATTCGGCGTGGATGGTCAACCCTGCGCAACCGCTGACCGGCTTCTCGCCGTTGATCAGCCAGGACGGCCAGCCTTTGGGCCTGCGCTCGCGTTTTGCCCTGGATCGCCTGGGCACGCTGGCCAAGGCCGGTCCGCTCGCAGCGGCAGATTTGCAGCACATGGTGATGGACGACCAGGTGTACCTGGCGGCACAAGTGATGCCCGACCTGTTGCAGTTCTGCGCGGCAGACCTGGGTACCGATGGGAAAAACCTGGCACCGCTGTGTGCCAGTCTCAAGGCCTGGGACCGCAAGGCCAATCTCGACAGCGGCCTTGGCTTCGTGCACTTCCAGAATGTCATGGAGGCTTTGGAGCAGGCACCCGATGTCTGGCGCGTGGCATTCGATCCTCTGGACCCGCAACATACCCCGCGCGGCCTGGCGATCGACAGTCCCCAGGTGGCGCAAGCGTTGCGCCAGGCCATGTTGGCCTCGAGCGAGCAGGTCAAGGCGTCAGGGCTCAAGCAGGACAGCCGCTGGGGTGATATCCAGGTGGTCAGCAGCGGTGGCCGGCAGACGCCGATTCACGGCGGGCCGGGCACGCTGGGGGTGTACAACGCCATTCAGAGTGTGCCCCGGACCGATGGCAAGCGCGAAGTGGTCAGTGGTACCAGTTATCTGCAGGTGGTGACCTTCGATGAAAAAGGCCCGCAGGCCAAGGGGCTCTTGGCGTTTTCCCTGTCCAGTGACCCGGCGTCGAAATACGCCCTGGACCAGACGCTGGCGTTTTCGCACAAGCAATTGAGTGTGTTGCCGTTCACCGAGCAACAGATCAGGTCCGATCCGCAATACCAGGCGCAGACGATCCGCGAGCAGGATGAAAAGCCGGGGAAGGTGGCCGCGAAATAAAATCGCTGGTGCATGAGAGCAACAAGAAGGCCGCACCCCGCCAGGGTGGTGGCCTTCAGCTTTTCGGCGGTTGCTGCGGGATGGAATTGAGGACCGGGTTGCCGTCTTTGTTGCGGGTCAGGTAGACCGGCAGCACCCTGGGCAGGGACGCCACCAGGGTATTGAGCTCCCGGATGTTGTAGATGCCGCCGATGCGGATCGCGCCAGTACCGTTGTCGGCCACCTGTACCGGCGTTTGCAGATAACGATTGATCAGCGGCAGCGCTTCGCTCAACGCCAGGTCATCGAGTACCAGTTTGCCATTGAGCCAGGCCAGGGAATTGTCGTTGTCATAGGTCTGATTGATGCGCGGAATCAGGTCGCCATGGCGAAAGCTGGCCTGCATGGCCGGGTCCAGCCGTAGACCGTCTCCCGGCAGGTCATCGTTGCTGCTGACCAGAACGGAGCCTTCGACCAGGTTCACTTTCACCTGGTCTTCATACATCCAGACGTTGAATCGGGTCCCGGTTACCCGGATCTTGCCTTCGGCGGCCTTGACGATGAAAGGGTGGCTGGCGTCGTGACTGACGTTGAAGAAGGCCTCGCCTTTTTTCAGGGTGACTCGACGCTGGTCCTTGTAGTGACTGTACGTCAGCTCACTGCCCAGGTTCAGTTCGACCTTGCTGCCGTCTTTGAGGGTGACCTGCCGTACGTTGTCGGTTGCCGCGTAATGTTCGTATGAGTCGGGCAACCACCCCATGTTCCACCCGCTGTAGGCTGCCAGCGGCAACGCCAGCGCGCACAAGGCGGCGGCCATGCCGAAGGTTCGCCAGGGGGATTGCGGCTTGGCCCGAACCAGTGGCACGACCGTTTGCGGACGCGGCAGGTCGCCAGCCACTTCCCAGATTTCCAGCATGGCTTCGTATTCGACCGCATGCAGCGGATGAACGTCCAGCCACTGTTCGAATGCCTGCCGCTCCTGGACCGTGCAGTCAGGGGCATGCAGGCGCATGCACCAATGCGCTGCGGCATCGGTGATGGCGTCAAATTGGGCTGGTGAGAGAGGGCTGTCGGTCATTGACTCATCCTGATTTCGCGCATTCTAACCCGAGCGAACTCTGCGCGAACATCCGTCATGGCAATTACCCATCAATCTGTGTTTTTTTCTCCCGGCTCATGGGGTCGTGACGTGTAATTGCCGGCCCAGATGGCAGATCAGCCAGGCCACACTGTCGGCGTTTGCAAGTTGCACGGCCAGCCTGGTCAGGGCGTTTTTCTTGAAGACAGTGCGGGCGCCACTCAGGTTTTCTGCACCGGTCTCGGACAGGACTCGCAGCGCTGCGGGGGCTGTGGCATCCATATCAGCCCGTTCGCCCGTATCCGGATCGTAGGTCATGAACAATTCGGTATACGGTGTTTTTGTCGAGAGGGCGGTGTCCTGCAGTTTGCTCAATTCGTTCTTCATATCGCTGGCGGTGGCGCTGGCTGAGCCAATCAGGTCGACAAAGGGCCTGCTCGCATCGAGATAGGCAATGTCTTCGGTTTCACAGGCAATGTGCGAAAGCTCATGGACAAGGGTCGATGCCCTGGCGTGTGCGCTGATTGGAAAAGCCGTGTCGGTGAGATGCGGTTTGTAGAGATCGAATTGGGGGGCAAAGAAGCGCTCAGCCAGGTAAATTTTCCGCTTTGCGTCCCTTGGAACCGTGAAGGCGAAGGTACCGTCCGGATCGGTGATCACTCTGCCCAACGCAAAACGCCGGGAGTCCTCTTTCCTGAGTGTGGGGTCCAGCAGGGCCGTGAAAATCTCGCCGACGACTTTTTCAAGCATCTCTATATGCTTGGGTAACACCTGCGACACATCGATAAAGTCCTTGACCAGCCGATGCACAGGTGTGTCCGTACTACCGGACGTCTTGAGCAATTGCAGGTTGCGAAAGCTGTTCCAGGTATAGGTCGTCGCCAGGTCCAGGGCTTCTTGTATCTCGCGCGCCTTTTGCGGGTATCGACGACGGATTGCGGGCATGCCATTGGCGTCGACGTTCATGCCATCCCACACCGAAACCAGGGTCTCCAGTCGCCTGAGCAAGCCGAAACGGGGTTTCGTGTCCTGAGCCACAAGCCACTGTCTCGATGCCGCCAGGCGCAGCTTGGGACCAGGGGTTTGCTGGGGCCCAATGCGCCACTGGACCTTGCCCTGGGTGACCGGGTAGACCTTTCCGGCCACCGGCGCATAGTGGTTTTTTGTGGTTGGATGCTGGTAGAGGTGAAGCTTTGAGTCGAATGTCAGCGAACCCAGGTCGACATCGTGGCTTTCGTAACGCTTCAGGTGCGTGCGTTCGGTGGCGGTGATGTCGATGTCTTGCCATCGGCTCGCGGCTTTGGGCTTGGCAGTTGGAGTGGCGCCGGAGGGCGAAGGCGCCGTGACCTCGGGTTCCAGCGACTGGCGCAACGTAGCGAGTTCTGCGATGCCGCTGATGAACTCGGTTAAAGCCTTGCCCCAGTGGTGGGTTTGCAGGTCTTCGGCCGATTGCTTGATGTCGCGGTAGCTGCGCCACACCGTCAAGGGGTAGGCGAGCCTGCCCATGCAAAACGTAGATGCCGCTTGCAGATCTTCGCCCATGACCTGTTTGATGGTTGCCCATTCGCTTTGCTTTTTGTCTTCGGCCTGACAACCGAGCAATCGCCCCAGTAACGCGACATTGTCTTTGAGCAAGTGTTTGAGCAGGTTGCCCTTGATCGGACGCGAAGCCAGCGTCAAGCCATCGGCTGGAGTGGCTTTGGGGGCGGGTTCGGAACTGGCGGCACGTCGTTGACGGGGTGCCAGATGGCTTTCCAGCAGCGTCCGGTCAGTTTGTGGCAGATTCGTTAGTAGCCAGTCGAACAATGCCCCGCGGGTCTTGAGTTCTGCCAGCAGTTGCTGTTCGTTTTCATATTCCTTGAGCCCGTGCCGGGGGCTGTGCGGCGCCAGTAAAACCTGACGCGAGGAGTCGCTGGCGCTTGAGCCGATCAGGTAGACGCCTGGCACGGTGGTTGTCTGGCCTTTGCTCAGGCCCATGAATTCGAGCGGGCGAATCATGGCGTGTGCACCATCGACGGCGGCACGGGCAATGGCGTCGGGCATGTCCATCACTTGCCGCACCAGATCAAACGCAGATTCGCTGAGGCGCTCCTGCATTTTCTCGCAGTGGGCGTAATGCATCAGTTGCCACGGCACTTGTAGGAAGAAGCGTTTCCTGCGTTCGGCGTTCGCCGGGGTGTCGGCAAGGGACACTGTGATTTTTCTCTGTTGACGCTTGCCCGCATCCAGATTTTTTATCAGGTCCTTGATGTAGCGTTCGTCCATCTTTTGGGGAATGACCGTTGAATCGAGCGACACGGCAGTCAAATGGATTTGCTCGAGATCCTTGAGGTGTGTAAGGGCAAAATCGGTCAGGGTCTGGGTGCTGGCCGCAATCATGGGTCGAGCGTTGACGTGAATCTGGATCTTGTCCGGATCGATGTTGAAGGTGTCGGCCTTGAGCTGTTGTTCAAGCGCCACGCGCGCTGTTCCCCGCAGCGAATCCGTGCCCGTGAGGTAGTCCTGATCGTCTTTGACATTGTTGAGGTATTGTTGGAGCAATTCGCCGTGTAACCGCAGATCCTTGATCGATGCCTGGCCCAGCCATGCGGGCAGTCTTTGCCGGGTGGTCAGGGATCGGGCGATGTCCATCGCACGGTGCAGGCCTGTCAGTGGTTGGCGCAACGCAACGAGACTCAGGAGACTGGCCTTTGACGCGGCGTCATTTAGCGTAGCCAGGGCACTGACCACGCACGTCTGGTCCAGGTGCACATGGTTTTTCTGCACTTCATCGAGAAAGTTACCGTCGATGCGCTGCGGCGGCGCGAGCGTGTAGTGCTTGCCAGGATGTCGCTCGCCGCGGCCGAGGTTCTCCAAGAGGGTCAAGCGCTGGCGGTGATCACTGAGTCGTCGAGCCAGCTCGCTCAACAGTGCCGGCAGCGCCTTGAAGACTTCGTACCCGAACGCTGGCGTCCACAATATCGTCTTGCCGGAATGCGCCGGGTCCAGGCCACCACGCTCGGTCAGGACAAAACAACTGGCCAGTTTCAACGGGGCTGTGGCGTCGCTTGCCTTTAACGCCAGGGAAAATACGTCCGGTAAAAAGCCGTTCAATGCCGCGCGGTGCAAGCGCACGGGGGTATCGAGCAGCGTTTTGATGATGGTCTGTTCCGTCTCGCCCAAAGTGCGGTCGACGGCCCGTAGCTTAAGCTCACTGCGCAAGGCGATGGACAGGGTATTGCTGAAACTTGATTTCAGCTCGGCCAGTGACGGGTCGACAATGCGCTGCGCCTCGGTAACCGTTTCAGTTGTCGCCGCGATGGCGGGGTAATTGTCGAGGCGTTGGCGAAGGGCCTGTGCAACGCTATCGAGCGATGCCAGTTGCTCTTTCGCCGACTCGGCGCGCACCGTGGCCGGTTGTGCATTCCAGCGCAGATCGGCGTGGGTACTCCAGCGTCCTGCGGCGTTGGCAGCCAGCAATCGATCGTCGATCAAACCCCTGACATCGAGGGTCTTGTCGAGCAAGGCATGGGGATTGAGTGTGCCTTCGCTTGCACGGTACAGACTCAACGCGTAGCTCAGGTTCTGCCGTTGCTTGGCGAGAATGTCAGCCATCAATTGTTCGAACACCGGACCTCGGACCGGTTCTCCGGTGATGACGCGCTCTTGCGGATCCTGCGCAAGGAAGAGGCCACGCTCGTCCAGCGACATGACATTGAGTTGCGCGTCTTCGTGTCCCTGGCTTTGCAGCATCTGCAGCACGATCTTCTTCACCGCGGCCAGATCAGTTGTCGCCTCGATGCCTCTGGATTGCGTATAGAGAAAACCCAGGGTGTCGCTGCTGCCGATCATCAAGCTCGAGGCCAGTTCCACATAGGGTTTGAACGGCGCACTGACCCGCACTTTTTCAATGCGCAGCGAAGGGGACGTGACGGGCGCGTTGTCGAGATTGGCCAGCTGTGCATATTCCTGCGTCGTGATGACGCCGTTTTGGCGCTGGAGCAAAAGCTTCACCTCATAGGTGTCCTGCATGCCCTCGGTAAAAAGCGTCAGCGGCGATAGCTGACCGCTGACAGGGGTGTTCCAGAATGATTCGAGCAAGGCTTCGAGGTGAGGTGTAAGGCTTTGCGCGATTTCTTGAACCACGCTTTCCCACGCCTGATTATCGGCATCACTGCTCACCGCGAGTTCTGGATGGGCGAACACTCGCGAGTCGCCAGCGGGCCATTGGTTGGTCAGGTAGACGTGCAGGAGTGCATCGCTCAGCGAGATCGAGGAAATGATGTGCTGATGCTCGGCGCCATCGACAGGGTCCGTCCTGACAAAGCTTTTCAGGCGGGTCAGGCGTTGGTCCAGGTTTGGAAAGGATTGGCGCAAGCTGATCTTGAGCAATTCGTCGAGCATCGATTGCAAATGTGGCAACTTGACCAGGGCCCCGATCATCGAATCGATATTGTGTTGCTGGTTCAGGTCGAGGATGCGTTCCTGATCCTGGAACACTGCACCGTCGATATCTTGCGTGGAAATTTGCGCTTCGCTGGCCGCCAACACAGTGGCGCGTTGCTCGATGGAGAGAAAGCGCAGCAGTTCAAGCTTGCCGGTGTGATGTGCCAACCACTGCTTCAGCGTGTTTTGCAGGTCGTCCATGCCCGTGAACTTGATCAGGCCTTTGTACGGTGTATAGAGCGTGACTTCGCCATCGTCGGGGCGGCCCATGGCAAAGGCGCCGGCCAATGGAATATCGTCCTTGCCGGCCAGGCTCAAGAGCAAGCGTTTGACGTGCATGGGACTGGTTGCGCCTACGCGAGCTGAATCGGTGGCCAGGTAAACGTTGTTCAACCAGTTCAGGTCAGCCATCGTCATGCCCAGGGCTTTCTCGCGATCACCGGGCTGCCTGGCTTTGGATGCAAGTAGTGCCTCGTCGAAAAAATAAGGCAATGGGGCGCCAATCATGGTTTTTCCTCAATGGGGCTGCGAGCAGCGCTCGCAGGTGTCGGATCGAGTAAAAACAGTACGGTTGGCGCAACGCCCAGGTGCGGTACATATTGCTTGGCGGCCAAGTTCGCAGTTGACAGGTTGCTCGCCCCGCGTTGTTATTCGGCGGTCTACCTACGCTGTTGCCCCCTCCAATAATTAGTCTGGAGCTTCAGATGTCCGCGCCACACGATCCTGTATCGACTGTTGTCTCGCAAAACCTGTCCCTCGATGAGCTGACGGCATTGCTTGAGCAGATATTCCTGCGCCATGGCACTTCAGGCGACGTCGCCCGGGTGCTGGCGCAAAACTGCGCCGGCGCCGAACGCGATGGTGCCCACAGCCATGGCGTGTTCCGCATTCCCGGTTATGTCTCGACCCTGCAAAGCGGCTGGGTCAATGGCCAGGCCGTGCCAGTGGTCGAGGATGTGGCGAGCGGGTTTGTCCGGGTCGATGCCGGTAACGGATTTGCCCAACCGGCCCTGGCGGCCGCGCGCCCGCTGCTGGTGGAGAAGGCCCGTAGCGCCGGTATCGCGGTGCTGGCGATCCGTAACTCCCATCACTTCGCCGCCTTGTGGCCGGACGTCGAGCCCTTCGCCTATGAGGGGTTGGTCGCGCTCAGCGTGGTCAACAGCATGACGTGCGTGGTGCCCCACGGCGCCGATCGACCGCTGTTCGGCACCAACCCGATTGCCTTCGCCGCCCCCCGAGCCGACGGCAATCCAATCGTCTTCGACCTGGCCACCAGCGCCATTGCCCATGGCGATGTGCAGATTGCCGCACGCAAGGGCGAGCGGTTGCCGCCGGGCATGGGCGTCGACAGCCTCGGTCAACCGACCCAGGACCCCAAGGCGATTCTCGAGGGGGGCGCATTGCTGCCGTTCGGCGGGCATAAGGGCTCGGCGCTGTCGATGATGGTGGAGTTGCTCGCGGCGGCGCTGACGGGGGGGAATTTTTCGTTCGAGTTCGACTGGAAAAACCATCCCGGCGCCAAGACGCCCTGGACTGGCCAGTTACTGATCGTGATTGACCCGAGCAAGGCGGCCGGGCAGGGTTTTGCGCAACGCAGCGAGGAGCTGGTGCGGCAGATGCATGGTGTGGGGCTCAAGCGCTTGCCGGGCGATCGGCGCCACATTCAACGCGCCAGGTCGCAGGCCGACGGCATTGCGCTGGAGGCCTCGGAGTTGGCGAACTTGCGGGCGCTGGCCGGTCTCTGAGACGTAAGGCAGGAAGCATGGCCCTGTAGGCGCCAGCGCCTACAGGGGCACAGCGGGTCAGCGGCGCGCCAGCAGCATGCCGACCACCAGCCCGAATCCGGCAGAAACCGCCACGGTTTGCCATGGGTGGCCACCGATGTAGTTTTCGGTGGCATCGACTGCGGGAATGGCCCGCTGCCGAACGTTGGTGACCGAGTCCCGGGCCTGTTGCAGCTTCAGGGCAATTTGCCCACGTAGCGTTTCTGCTTCCTCACCAACCAGTGAGGCGCTGCTCTTGAGCAATTTTTCAGACTCTTCGATCAGGGACTGAAGTTCGCTGAAAGCTTGATCCTTGATTTGATCTTCGGCGGCTTGCAGGGCGGTTTTGCGGGCCATTGAAGTACTCCTTGCGGTGATTGGACAGTGAACAGTGGAGTGCCTGGCGATTGAAAAAGTTGCAGGGATTTTGCCCGGAGGCTCAATCCGCCAGAAAAACCACAGCAGGACGATTCTTTCTACAGTGTAAGATGTCGCCAATTTACACAGCAGGAAAATTCCCATGAGTTTCAATCTGGCCGACAAACCCCTCGCCGAGCGCGCCGCGCTGGAAGATGAGAAATCCCGTCTGTTCGAGCTCTGGCAAAACAATCTGGGTAAAGCCAAGGGCGAAGCCGCACGCCTGTTCGGCGAACGCGCCAAGCGCAAAGGCAAATGGGCCGAATGGGTCCGCGCCGAATTGGACGGCATGTCGCCCCCTGAGTTTTCGAACATGGTGCGCAGCGAAGTCAATCGCTTGATGGCGGCCAAATAATCTCCGACGCTCGACCTCGTTGTTTGGTGTTACGCGCTCCCTGTAGGAGCTGGCTTGCCAGCGAATAGGCCTTGTAGGAGCTGGCTTGCCAGCGAATAGGCCTTGTAGGAGCTGGCTTGCCAGCGAATAGGCCCGAAAGACTAGCGCAATCCTCAAGGCCGCCTTCGCCGGCAAGCCGGCTCCTACAGGAAGCAGGCAACAATCGCTTCGCGCACCTTCATGACCACTGGATCGACCTGAGTGCCGGTACGCCAACCCATCTCAATCGGGTAGCGCGGCAACGCCAAGGGGCAGGGCAATAGCGCCAGGCCGCTGAGCGCGGCAATGCTCCTGGCCGCATGCGCCGGGATGGTCGCCACCGCCAGGCTGCCCTTGAGCAAATGCGGTAACGCCGCAAAGTGGGTGGTCGAGGCACAGACCCGTCGACTCAAGCCCAGCGCCGCCAACCCTTCATCGGTGATCCCGATAAAGCCGCCTGAAGACACCAGGATGTGTTCCCGTGCGACGAACTCCTCGAGACTGATGCTTTGTTGTCCATCAACCAGGCTGAGCGGGTCTGCCAGGCACAGATAATCGCCTTGCCCCAGCACCTGGCGGCTGAGCAGGCGCTCGGCAAATCCACCGGCGGTGATCGCCAGGTCGATGCTGCGGTCCATCAGCGCCTGGGCGACGATTTGGCTGTGGGTCTGACGAAAAATCAGCCGCAGCCGGGGGGCGCACCGGGCAATTTCCTCGATCAGGCGCCGACCGTAGGCGATCTCGAAGTCATCCGAAAGCCCCAGGGTCACGGAGCGGCCGTCGTATTGGTTGGCCGTCGGATCGACCATTGCCAGGCTCTGCCGGCATTTGTTCAGGGCCTCGCTGAGCACCGGCTTCAACTGGTTGGCCCGCAGCGTTGGCGCCAGACCGCGGCCGGTGCGCACGAACAACTGATCGCCATATACCTCGCGCAAGCGCCGCAATGCCGCACTGACGGCCGATTGCGTCACCCCCAGGCGCAGTGCCGCGCGGCTGGCACTGGATTCCTCGTGCAGGGCTTCGAATACCTTGAGCAGGTTGAGATCGAGGGTGGCGATATTCATGGGATTCATATCATTCAGCAGTGAGTTGGGCTTTATTCATGATCCGATGAGGTTCGAGAATGAGCAACACCTGATGCCAATGGAGTCACCGCAATGCCCAAGTCAATCGTTGCCGCCCTGCAGATCGGAGCCTTGCCCGGTGGCAAGGCCGATACCCTCGAACAGCTCCTGTCGTACGAAAATGCAATCGTCGAATCCGGCGCCGCGCTGGTAGTGATGCCCGAGGCGTTGCTGGGCGGTTATCCCAAGGGGGAAGGGTTCGGCACTCAACTGGGGTATCGCTTGCCACAGGGGCGCGAGGCCTTCGCCCGCTATTTTGCCAACGCCATCGACGTGCCCGGCGTGGAAACCGAAGCACTGGCCGGGCTGTCGGCGCGCACCGGGGCCAATCTGGTGATCGGCGTGATCGAACGGGCTGGCAGTACCCTGTACTGCACCGCGCTGTATTTCGACCCCCAGGCTGGCTTGATCGCCAGGCACCGCAAGCTGATGCCAACCGGCACCGAGCGGCTGATCTGGGGCATGGGCGACGGGTCCACCTTGCCCGTGCTCGACAGCCAGGTCGGGCGGCTCGGTGCGTTGGTGTGTTGGGAAAACATGATGCCGCTGTTGCGCACTGCGATGTACGCCAAAGGCGTGGAGGTGTGGTGTGCGCCGACCGTGGATGAGCGCGAGATGTGGCAGGTGAGCATGCGCCATATTGCCCATGAGGGACGCTGCTTCGTGGTCAGCGCGTGCCAGGTACAGGATTCGCCGCAAGCCCTGGGGCTGGAGATCGCCAATTGGCCGGTGGACCGGCCACTGATAGCCGGCGGCAGCGTGATCGTCGGGCCGATGGGGGATATCCTGGCCGGGCCGCTAAGGGATGGGCCGGGTCTGCTTTGCGCGGAAATCGACACCGACGATCTGGTCCGCGCGCGCTACGATTACGATGTGGTCGGGCATTACGCGCGGCCGGACGTGTTCGAGTTGACCGTGGATGAGCGGGCCAAGCCTGGCGTTCGTTTCACCACATAATCCCCTGGCTCGCTCCCACCGGGATTTGCGTCACGAAACGCCAGGTGCCGAACAAGCCGGCGCCCAGTGTGCGAAGTGGTCTACTGTGCGACAGCTGCCTTTGCTGCGGGCTCAGCCTTGGGTGCAACCTCGGGGTTCTCCATGACCTGGAGAATCGACGCTTCCGGATCGAAATCGTCCTCTTCCAGTTCGATGAATTCCTCGGGCAGGAAGATATTCAGCACGATAGCGCACAGTGCACCCACGGTGATCGGCGATTCGAAAATGTTGTGCAGCGCCTTGGGCAGCTCGCGCAACACTTCCGGCACGGCCGCCACACCCAGGCCCATGCCGATGGAAATCGCCACGATCAACATGTTGCGACGATGCAGTCCGGCTTCGGCGAGGATCTTTATCCCGGCCACGGCGACGGTGCCGAACATCACCAGCTCCGCACCGCCGAGCACCGGTTTGGGCATCAGCTGCAACACCGCGCCGATCATCGGGAAGAGCCCGAGCACGACCAACAGCCCGGCAATGAAAAATGCCACGTAACGGCTGGCCACGCCGGTCAGCTGGATCACGCCGTTGTTCTGCGCGAAGGTCACCATCGGCATGCTGTTGAACACCGCCGCCATGGCCGAGTTGAGGCCGTCGGCCAATAGGCCGGACTTGATCCGGCGAATGTACACCGGGCCTTTGACCGGTTGACGGGAAATCATCGAGTTGGCGGTCAGGTCACCGGCGGCTTCCAACGGCGACACCAGGAATATCACCGCCACCGGGACGAACGCGACCCAGTCGAAGGCAAAGCCATACTTGAACGGTACCGGCACGCTCATCAGGGGCACGGCGGGCAGGCTGGCGAAATCGACGTGGCCCATCAGCCAGGCGGCGACGTAGCCGAGGGTCAGGCCGATGACAATCGCCCCCAGGCGCAGAAACGGTACGTCTACCCGGTTCAATACCACGATGGTTGCGAGTACCAGCGCGGCCAGGCCCAGGTGACTGGCCGCGCCGAGGTCGGGGGCGCCGAAGCCGCCGGCGATGTCGGTCATGGCGACCTTGATCAACGACAGGCCCATCAGGGTGATGATGGTGCCGGTCACGACCGGGGTGATCAGCATCCGCAGCTTGCCGATGAACTGGCTCAAGACCACTTCGATGAAGGCGGCGAAGAAGCACACGCCGAAGATCGTCGAGAGGATTTCATCGGTGCCGCCGCCCCTGGCCTTGACCATGAAGCCAGCACTGAGGATCACGCTGATGAACGAGAAGCTGGTGCCTTGCAGGCACAGCAGGCCCGAACCCACCGGACCGAAGCGCCGCGCCTGGACGAAAGTGCCGAGGCCGGAGACGAACAGCGCCATGCTGATCAGGTAGGGGATTTCACTCTGCAGGCCCAGCGCACTGCCCATGATCAGCGTCGGGGTGATGATGCCGACGAAGCTGGCGAGCACGTGTTGCAGGGCGGCGAACACGGTGGCGGTCAGGTGCGGGCGGTCGTCGAGGCCGTAGATCAGGTCGTTGTGGCGCAGGGTTTTTTCTGGGGAAGTCATGGTTTGCGTGCCGGAAGGCGGGGCCGGGTCAGAAAATGGAGGCGCAGGATGCCAGAACGATCAAGCCACGGCAAAAAACAGATCAAAAGATCTTAGGCAAACGCTGCGAGCAAGTCCTCTTCAAACGCCTTCTGCGCATCCCCCGGCACTTGCGCACGATGGCGAGCCAAATGAAACGCCACCTCGAAACTCAAGCCAGCGCGCCGCACCGGCCGCAGCAGACCCTTGTCTTCCCAGCTGCGGGCAAAGTGACTGGGCAAATACCCGACATGCTTGCCGGACAGAATGAAGGCGAGGGTACCTTCGACCTGCTCCGCGCGTGCCGAACACAGCTTTCCTTGAAAGGGTTCGTCGCTGCGCAGGAAGCGGTAGGGGTGATCGACCCGGTCGCACGCCTGCAGTGCCTCATCATCCGGCGCCTCATCGGTGAACAACGGATGACCCGGGGCGCAGTACAGGTGCTGGGTTTCGCTGAACAGCTCGTGGTAATCGAACGCGCTTTGTATCTGCGAAAAATAACCGATGGCCAGGTCCAGTCGCTGCTGCAGCAGCAAACGCTCCATGTCGCCGGGCATGGCGCTCATCAACTCGATGCGCACCGATTCGTCGCGCTCGCGAAAGCGCCGGATCGCTTCGGCCACTCGCTGCAGCACCGATTGATCCAGCGCTTCGGACAGACCCAGGCGCACCTCGCCGATCAGGCGCCCGGCCACGCCGTTGGATTGATGACGGAACGCTTCGATGGATTGGAACAGGCTGCGCGTCGCGCTGAGCAACTGTTCACCTTTGGGCGTGATCCGGAATCCGCCCTTGCCACGGCTGCACAAGCGGTAGCCGAGTCGGGTCTCCAGTCTGGCCATCTGCTGGCTGATGCTCGACTGGCTCAGCCCCAGTTCACCCTGGGCTGCGCTGAAGCCGCCGCACTCGACGACACTGACAAACAGACGCAGCAGTTGCAGGTCCAGATCATGCAATTGACCCAGCATCAAACATTACTCCTGGATAATGTCAGCGTAATAATCTTTATATTTTACCAATGTAACCGAGGACGCATCCTGCAGCCACTTCCCCCGGTCAGGTGATCGTCATGGTTTCTGTGTTCAAGATGTGTGTCCCCACGCTGTTCGTTGCCATGGCCGCCGCGGCCCAGGCGGAGGACAAAGTGGTCAACCTCTACAGCTGGGCCGACTACGTGGCCCCCGAAACCCTGCAGCGCTTTGAGCGCGAGACCGGTATTCACGTGCGCTACGATACCTTCGATGCGCCGGAAGTCCTGGAAACCAAGCTGCTCACCGGCGGTAGCGGCTATGACGTGGTGGTGCCGTCCTCCAGCGTCCTGGCCCGTGGCCTGGCCGCCGGTGCGTTGCAAGCCATTGCCCACGAAGGCCTGAAGGGCTACGCCAACCTTGATCCGGACCTGCTGGAAAAACTCGCCGCCGTCGATCCCGGCAACCAGTTTGGCGTGCCTTACACTTGGGGCACCCTGGGGCTGGGGATGAATGTCGCAGCAGTGCAGCATCGCCTGCCGAACGTACCGCTCAACAGCCTGGACCTGCTGTTCAAACCCGAATACGCCAGCAAGCTCAAGGACTGCGGCATCGCGATCATTGATTCGCCGCAAGAGGTGATCGGCCTGGCGTTGCACTATCTGGGCAAGGATCCGTACAGCACGCAAAAAGACGATCTCGAAGCGGCCCAGGCGTTGTTGCAGCAATTGCAGCCTTCGGTGCTGTACGTCGCCAGCGGCCGGCAGATCAACGACCTGGCCAACGGCAGCGTGTGCCTGGCGCTGGCCTACAACGGCGACGCCAGCATGGCCGCCGATCAGGCGCGCAAAGCCGGCAAGCCCTATGAAATCGCCTATCGGATTCCCAAGGAAGGCACCCTGGTGTGGCAGGACAACCTGGCGATCCCCAAGGACGCCCCGCACCCCGAAGCCGCGCGCCAGTTCATCGAGTTCATGTTGCGCCCCGAATCCGTCGCCGCGCTGACCAACACTCTGTTCTTCGCCACCGCCAACCAGGCCGCGACGCCGTTGGTCGACGAGGCGGTGCGCACCGACCCGGACATCTATCCACCCGCCGACGTTCGCGAGCGCTTGTACGCCGACCGCAGCATGAGCCTCAAGGACATGCGTCAGCGTACCCGCGTGTGGACCACCTTCCGTAGCCGCCAATAACAAGGAACCTCAAATGGACGTCCCCGTTCAAAACGATCAGGCCATCACCCGTGCCAGCCTTTATGGCACCGCCGCCGAAAGCACCTACGCCGGCATCACCAGTTTCATGCGTCGACGCTACAGCCGCGACTTGCGCGGTGTCGACGTAGCGGTCAGCGGCGTGCCGTTCGACACCGCGACCAGCAACCGCCCCGGCGCCCGCTTCGGTCCACGGGGGATTCGCGCCGCTTCCACCGGGATCGCCTGGGAACGCCACTGGCCGTGGACCTTCGATCCTTTCGATCACCTGGCGGTGGTCGACTTCGGCGATTGCGACTTCGACTTCGGTTCGCCGCAGTCGACGCCGGAAATGATCGAAGCCCACGCCGAGCACATCCTCAATGCTGGTAGTGCGATGCTGACCTTCGGCGGCGATCACTTCATCACCTATCCGTTGCTCAAGGCCCATGCGCGCAAGCACGGTGCGTTGTCGCTGATTCACTTCGACGCCCACAGCGATACCTGGCCGGACGAGGAGGGCAAGCGTATCGACCACGGCACCATGTTCTGGCATGCGGCCAAAGAAGGGTTGGTCGATCCGTCGCGTTCGGTGCAGATCGGCTTGCGCACCACCAACGACGATCACCAGGGTTTTGCGGTGCTGGACGCGCGGCAGGTGCACCGGCGTGGCGTCGACGCGATTGTCGAAGCGATTCGCGCCCGGGTCGGTGACCACCCGGTGTACCTGACGTTCGACATCGACTGCCTCGACCCGGCCTTTGCACCGGGCACCGGAACGCCAGTGTGCGGCGGCTTGAGCACGGTGCAGGCATTGGAAATCCTTGGGGGCTTGCGCGGGATAAACCTGGTGGGGATGGATGTGGTGGAAGTGGCGCCGGCCTATGACAATGCGGACATCACCTCATTGGCGGCGGCGACGCTGGCGATGGAAATGCTGTGCCTGTATGCGGCCAAACACAAGGTCGACCAGTAACGCGCACCCCTTGTAGGAGTTGGCTTGCCAGCGAAGGCGGCGCCACAGTCAACATCGTGGTGTCAGACAGGCCCTCTTCGCTGGCAAGCCAGCTCCTACAGGTAACGGGGTCAGGCGACCGGGATTTTCGGCAGATCCAGGGTCACCCCCCCGCTGAAGCGCGCAAACGACCCGCTGATGGATTCATGGGGCACGCCTTTGGGCACGTCGCTGACTCCATCGAGCCGTGCCAACTGCCCGGCATCCAGCTCCACATTCAAAGCCCCCAGGGTCGCATCCAGCTGCTCACGGGTACGCGAGCCCAGGATTGGAATCAGCGTCGTGGTCGAGCGCCGGGCCTGTGCGCGCAGCCAGGCAATGGCCACGTGGGTGGGACTCACACCCAGTTCCGCGGCGACGGCCAGGAGGGTGTCGAGCAGGGCGGTTTCCCGAGCGCTTTTTTCGGCGTGAACCAGCATCCCCAGTTTGCTCGCGCGGTTGTCGCCGTCGCCTGTGCGGTACTTGCCGGTGAGGAAGCCGCCACCCAAGGGCGACCACAGGGTCGCGGCCAGCCCCAGCGCTTCAGCCATGGGCAGTTGTTCACGTTCGGCAGTGCGTTCGGCCAGGCTGTACTCGACCTGGATCGCCGCAATCGGGGCAAAACCGCGCACTTCGGCCAGCAGGTCGGCGCGGGCGATGCGCCACGCGGGAAAGTTCGACAGCCCGGCGTAATGGATCTTGCCGGCCCGGACCAGATCATCGAAACCACGGAGGATCTCATCCATCGGCGTCACGCCGTCGCTCATGTGCGCCCAGAACAGGTCCAGGTGATCGGTTTTCAGCCGTTTCAGGCTTTCTTCAACGGCGCGAACCATGTTCTTGCGGTTGTTGCCAGTGTGTGAAATGCCGGCGTCCGGCGTCGTGCCCAGCGTGTATTTAGTGGCGATGACCAGGCGATCGCGTTCCGCGGCGATGAATTCGCTGAGCATGGCTTCCGACTGGCCAGCCTGGTAACCGTTGGCGGTGTCGATGAAATTGCCGCCGGCCGCCAGGTAGCCATCAAAAATGCCCTTGGCTTCCTCGCGTTCGGCACCATGACCCCAGCCGGTACCAAAGTTGCCGGCACCCAGCGCCAGTTCAGAAACCCGCAAGCCGGTTTTTCGGCCGAATACTTTGTAATGCATGGGAAGACTCCTGGAGGAACGTCTGCTGAACATAGATTATGTTCGTCATGTATTAAATATGATGCGAATAATATATTCCGTCAAGACACTTTTTCGCTGCACGGAATAGCGCAGGCATGGCACGAAATTTCACAGAAGCCGGCGTCGACGGATGGCATACTGCCGCGCATGAAAGTCGACTCTCCCCTCAGTGCCTGGCAGCACGCGATCGAACAGCAGGGTTTCGTCCAGGACGAGGCCCAGGAACATGCTGTCTGGGCTTTGCAAAAGTGCCATGAAGCGCTGCATGAAGGCCGCAGGCCGATCAAGGGCGTCTACCTCTGGGGCCCTGTCGGGCGTGGCAAGACCTGGTTGATGGACCAGTTCTATCAACACCTGCGGGTGCCGGCCAGGCGTCAGCACTTTCATCATTTCATGGGATGGGTGCACCAACGCTCATTTCAGCTGACCGGTACTGCCGACCCGTTGCAGGCCTTGGCCCGCGAACTGAGCGAAGAAGTGCGGGTGCTGTGCTTTGACGAGCTGTTCGTCAATGACATCGGCGACGCGATCATTCTCGGACGCCTGTTCCAGGTGATGTTCGAACAGGGCGTGGTGGTGGTCTGCACCTCAAACCTTCCCCCAGACCAGCTGTACGCCGACGGCTTCAACCGCGACCGCTTCATGCCGGCGATCGCCGCGATCAAACAGCATATGTCGGTGATCGCGGTGGACGGTGGGGAAGACCATCGCCTGCATCCGGGGCAGGGCTTGCAACGTTATTGGGTGGCCGCGCCGGGCCAGCCCAGCGCGCTGGACGAGGTTTTCCGGATGCTGACCGTTGGCCAAGCGGTTTCCAGCGAGCCGATCAAGGTCGGTTATCGTACGCTGCCGGTGGTCCAGGCCAGCCAGGGTGTGCTCTGGTGCCGTTACGCCGACCTCTGCGAGCAGCCCTTTGCAGCGATGGATTTCATGGCCCTGTGCGACACCTTCAGCGCTATTCTTGTAGGTGATGTGCCCAGCCTCAGCGCACAAAAACGTCCGGGGCGTATTGCCCGGGGCACTGAGGACGGGGTCGAGCGTGTGGTGGCAGGTGATCGCGAGTTGCCGCAGTTGTCGGTGCACGACGACGGGGTACGGCGTTTCATCGCGCTGGTGGATGAGTGCTACGACCGCAAGGTGCCGCTGTACCTCGAAGCCCAGGTGCCCATGGACTCGCTCTACACCGAGGGCTACCTGGAATTTCCGTTCCGCCGCACCCTCAGCCGCCTGCAGGAAATGCAACTGCAACGTTTTGCCGAGGCGTGAAGTCCAGGAGGCGTGAAGATGAATCAACCTCTGTCGCACCATTTGCTCACCATGGCTTACCAGAACGCCTGGGCCAATCACCGACTGGCCAAGGCCTGGAGTCAGTTGAGCGAAGATGAGCTGGCGGCACCCCGGGTCAGTTTTTTTCCCAGTCTCGGCGCCACCCTCAACCACATCCTGACCTGTGACTGGTTCTACGTGGATGCCCTTGAGCGCGAATTGCGCGGTGATGATCCCCATCCCGATTGCTTCGTGTTCTTCCAGGCGGACGAGCCCTTTACCCATGCCATCGATCTCAAGCGCGAACAGGCGCAAGTCGACCGGCGCCTGATTGCCTATTGCGAGCAAATGCGCGACGCCGACCTGGGCAAGATCGTGACCATCGCCCGGGACACGCCGCAATACGACAGCCGCCTGCGCCTGCTGTCGCATCTTTTCGAGCACCAGATCCATCATCGCGGGCAGGTCCACGCGATACTCAGCGGCACTTCGGTCAAGCCGCCGCAGCTGGACGAGTTTTTCTGTGCTGGGGAGTCGCACCTGCGGGCGGAAGATTTTGCCGAGCTGGGATGGACTGAGGCGTTGATTTGGGGGCATTAGGATCAAAAGATCGCAGCCTGCGGCCGCGCCTTGAAAGGCTGCGATCTTTTGAACTTCAGGCTTGTCGCCACAACCGCGCTCGCGATATGTTCGCCAGGCCTTCCAGCGCGAACAACGCACTGGGGCAAGTCATCGAGGATGGAAATGGATTCCGCAGAAATTCTTGTGCTTCAAGCCCGCTACACCAATGCGCTGCATGCCGAGGCGATTGGCCTGGTCTTGAACAGTTACGCCGAAGATCCAATGGGCGGTGGGCACTCCCTGCCAGCCACCGTACTGGAAAATCTGCCGGGTGAGTTGGCCAAGCGCCCCCATGCATTCAGCGTGCTGGCGTTTGTCGGCGGCGAGCCGGCCGGGCTGGTCAATTGCTTTGAAGGGTTTTCGACCTTTGCCTGCCGGCCATTGGTCAACGTGCATGACGTGGCGGTGGTGCCGAAGTTTCGCGGCCTGGGGCTGAGCCAGCGAATGCTGCACAAGGTCGAGGACATCGCCCGTCAGCGCGGCTGCTGCAAGATCACCCTGGAGGTGCTGGAAGGCAATGCGGTGGCGCAGGCCTCCTACGACAAGTTCGGTTTTGCCCCGGGCGAGTTCGATCCGGCCCACGGGCGCATGATGTTCTGGATCAAGCCTCTGTAATCCTGACGGTCATTGTGCGGGAGCGAGCTTGCTCGCGAAAAACTCAAGGACACGAGGGGTACCTGGTGCCCCTCGTTATCGTTGATGACCATCGTCGGAACGCCGCCCGGAGCAAGCTTGCTCCTGCAGACGGGCAGGCAGAGGTCAATCTTTCGGCCGATAGGACTCGGTCATTTGTGCGGTTTGATCGTCTGGCACCCGCAGCTCTTTCGCCTGGCCTGGGGTGATATTGCCCAGCGCCACTTGCTGGTTGTAGTGCAAGGTTTCGTAGTAGTAGCGCATGCGTTCGGCCCCGCCTTCGGCAAAGGCGCTGGTGGAGCCTAACGTCATCAGGATTGCGAGGATCAAGGTGGATCTTTTCATGGTGTGCCTCCCACTTGCAGATGTCGGATGCCGTTCGTCCATGAGTCGATGAATCAAAGTCGAGCGATCATTATCCGCCGATTCCGTTAAATGGGAATTAATACCTCTAGAGCTTCCAGTCGAGGCTCAGGGTCACCGTGCGCGGGTCACCCCAATACACGCCGTTGTAGAACCCGACGTTGTCGTAGTACTTCTTGTCGAGCAGGTTGTTGACGTTCAACGACGCCGACAGGTGCCGGTCGAATTCGTAGCGCGACATCAGGTTGACCACGGTGTAGGCCTCCTGCTGGATGTCCGTGCGTTCGCTGATCAGGCTGCCATCGGCGCGGCGTCCGACCGGGCGATTGGCGCTGCGGTAGATGTCGCTCTGCCAGTTCACCGCGGCGCCCACTGTCAGCGCCTGCCACTCCCCGGGCAGGTGCCAGGCCGTCGAGAAGCGCAGCATGTTCAACGGCTGAACCGTATTGGTCCGTTGTTTTTCACCGTCGACCGAATGGGTGTAGGTGTAACCGGCGGTCATGTTCCAGCCCTCCAGGACTTCGCCTGACAATTCGGCTTCGAAGCCTTGCACCTTGTTGCCTTTACCGCTGGATTTGTAGAACTCCTCGCCGGTCACCGGATCCGGTGGTACCGCGTCGTCCAGTTCCGCGACGTTGTCCTGCTTGCTCCAGAACAACGCGGTGGCCATGTTCAAGCGTTCTTCCAGCAGGCCGCCCTTGAGGCCCAGTTCATAGTTACTGCCGACCACCGGTTCGAGGTATTTGCGATTGCTGTCGCGGTTGGACTGCGGTTTGAAAATGTCGGTGTAGCTGACATAGACGGTGTACTCCGGGGTGAGGTCGTACAGCAGGCCGGCGTAAGGCGTCCACATATCGTTGTGTTCTTGACTGCTGTGATCGACCGCGCTCAATTGCAGGTTGGCGTCGTAGCTGTTGGTGGTGCTCGACGCTTTCCAGCTGCCATAGCGGCTGCCGATTACCGCATGCAGTTCATCGGTCAGGGTCAGGCGCGTGGCCAGGTAACCGGCTTTTTGCCGAGTGCTGTCTTTTGCGCCTGTCAGGCCGGTATCGGTGTCGCTGAACTTGGCGATGTTGCCCATGTATTTCCAGTCGGGGATGATTTCGTAATCCGCCGCCCTCGGGCCATCCACCAGGTAAGGCGAGTCTTCGCGACGCTCAGCCTCGCCATAACCGACCATCAATTGGTGTTCTCGACCGAACAGCGAGTAGGGGCCTGAGACGTTGAAGTCATAAGCCTTCATCTTTTGCGTGCCGAGCATGTGCCCAAGGTAGGCGGTCATGCCGCTGCGATCGGCATTCGGGAAACCGCCACCGCCGTAATAGATCTTGCCGTCGGTGTCGCTTTCGCGGTGGGTATACGCCGCCTTGAACTGCCAGCCGCCGCCCAGTTGATGATCGAGGTTGGCAAACGCGGTCTTGTCCTTGAGTGGCCAGGAGCTCCAGGAGGTGGCCATGTTAGTCGAGCGCCCGAGGTTGGCCTTGCTGCCGTCAGAGTTCCAGTACGGCACCGTGCCCCACGACGTGCCTTGCACATGTTTGTTCTGATAGTCGTAGCCCACCGCCAGGAGGGTGTCGTCGGTCAGGTCGGCTTCGAGCACCCCGTACCCGACTTCCCGTTGCTGCTGGTATTTGTCCCGGTAGGAGTCGCTGTCGCGGTAGGCCACCACCCCACGACCGCGCAGTCGCCCGTCGAAAGCCAGCGGGCCGCCGACGTCCAGGTAGCTGTAGTAGTCGTCATAGGTGCCGCCGCTGACGCCGCTCCTGGCTTCCCATTGTGCGGTCGGTCGCTTGCGCACCATGTTGATGGTCGCCGAGGGATCGCCGGCACCGGTGGTCAAGCCCGTCGCACCGCGGACTACCTCGATGCGGTCATAGATGATGGTGTCGGAATCGGACTTCATGTAGCTGAAGGTATTGAGCATGCCATCGATCTGGAAATTATTGATCGTGTAGCCGCGCGAGGAATAGCTGACCCGGTCAGAGTCGTTGTGCTGGACCACAATGCCGGTGGTCTGGCTCATCGCCTCGGACAGGCTGCCGAGTTTGAAGTCGTCCATCTGCTGGCGCGTGACCACGGATACCGATTGCGGTGTTTCCTTGATCGACAGGGGCAGCCGGGTGGCCGTACTCATGGAGCCGGTGGTGTACGAGTCGGTATTTTCGGTGGTGCTCCCCAGGCTCTGGGCGGTGACGTTGGTCGCTCCGAGCATGAGGGTTGGCGCCAGGGGCGCAGTCTCGGTATCGGCTTCAGCGAGCAGGTCCGGGCTCAGTGCGGCACCGCACAAGCCCAGGGTAAAAGTCATGGAACGGGTGATAGGCGCGAACATCGCGGCCGACTCCTTGTCGTCGAGGGAAAAATCCGTTGATTCAAAGACGAAGGAGGAGGGGGGGATTTAGGGGTAAACGAGAATTATTATTATTTTAGAGGTGTTTCCTACAGCGAAGAACAACGGTGGGAGCGGGCTTGCTCGCGAAAGCGGTGTGTCATTCAACACTGATGTCGACTGACACACCGCTTTCGCGAGCAAGCCCGCTCCCACAGGTTCTATTACTTTTGCACGACTTCGTGCACGGCTGGCGCCGCTTTAGGCTTGATCAGGCTGAAGTCGATCAATGGTCGCTGTTGACGCTCGTAAGGGTTGCCGATCAGCAAGGGGCGTGGCTTGAAGCTGTCACTGACCAGGCTCTTGCTGCGATCGAGTTCATCGAAGCTCAGGCCTGCCAGGTCTGCCCAGGTATGAATCAGGTGTGAGCTGCTGTAGGGGCGCCCCAAGTCCGCGGCGAAGTTCCAGTCGTGACTTTCGCGCCATTTGGGCGAGGCCCACGCCATGAACGGGATGGTGTACATCGGCGCTGTCGGCTTGCTCTCGTTGCGTCCCAGGGTGCCGTGTCCAGGGGAGTCGAAGACGTCTTCGCCGTGGTCGGAGAGGTACAGCAAAAAGCCGTTCGGATCAGACTTGGCGTAGTCCTTGATCAGGCTCGACACCACGAAGTCGTTGTACAGCACGGCGTTGTCATAGCTGTTGTACGTCGGCAGTTGATCGTCACGTACACCGGCTGGAACACCATTGCGGTCCTTGAACTTGTCGAAGGTCGAAGGGTAGCGGTACTGGTAGCTCATGTGCGTGCCGAGCAGATGCACCACGATCAGCTTGCGCGGTGCCGCGTCGGCCAGGGCCTTGTTGAACGGCTCGATCACGTCACCATCGTACTGGGCGGCATTCTGATTGCGGTTGTTGTTGAGGTACACCTGTTCGTCGGCCTGCTCGGAGAAGGTCGTGAGCATGGTGTTGCGCTTGGTCATGGTCTGCTGGTTGGTGATCCAGAACGTCTTGTAGCCGGCCTGTTTCATCATGGCGACCAATGACGGCGTGGACAGGTACAGCTCGGGGCTTTCTTCGTCGGCGAAGGTCAGCACCTGTTGCAGCGCTTCGATGGTGTAGGGGCGCGGCGTGATGACGTTATCGAAGACCGTCAGTTGATCCTTGAGCTTGTCCAGCTCAGGGGTGGTTTGCCGTGGGTAGCCGTACAGGCTCATGCGCTGACGGTTGGTCGACTCGCCGATCACCAGCACCAGGGTGGCCGGCTGGTTCGCCGTCGAATCCTTGAAGTTATGCAGCGGCGCCACCTTGCTCGCGCTGTGCAACATGTCCTGCATGCCGGCCAGGGTATCGAGGTAGCGATGATAAGCCACGGCCATCTGCCACGGCACCGCCGGCTCGATGCGGGTTTCGAATTTCTCGAAGCCCTCGGCGAAGCTGCCGGTACGCATCGTCTGCTTGACCAGCGGATAACCGACCACGGCAACCAGGATGGCGGCGGCTGCCACCAGGGCCTTGGTGCGCGGCAGGTACACCGGGCGCAAGCGGGTCCACAGGAAATAGCCCACTGCAGTGTGCGCGAGGAAGGCCGGTACCATCCACCAGGCAAAGTACTGGGTCATGTACTCGCCGGCTTCGGACACGTTCGATTCGAACATGATGAAGATGACGCTTTGGGAAAATTCCTGCTGATAGATGAAGAAGTAACCGAGGCTGGCCATCGAGCACGCCCACAGCACCACACCGATCGCGGCGGCCATCACCCGGGTTTGCCGGGGAAACAGCAGCATCGGCGCCAGCCAGATGGCACTCATCACGAACGCCTGGCGAAAGCCGGTGAAACCGGAGGTGCCGGTCAGCTGGATCAAGAGTTGGGTGATGCCGGAGAAATACCAGAAGAACAGGAATAGCCAGAGAAGTCCTGCCCAATCAAAACCTTTCGCAGACGTATCGCTGCGTTTAAACCAAGTCATTCAACGCTCCAGCCAGTCAATCACTACCACCGCCAAGCCACGCAGCCACCAAGACAACAGCGGCCGCGCACAGTCCAGGCGGCGCACATTGCGCCGGAGTATCAACAGGCGAATGTGAAAATTTCGTGAGTTTCCGCAGGTAAGGAGGGGGTGGTGCGTCGGAAGCAGTGCAATGCTGCTTCCGGTTTCGGCGAGGAGGTCAGGCGTGCGGTGCCCGTTGGGGCAGTGGCAAGGGCTGCTGGCCCTGGATCAGCAAGCGCAGTTGCGCCAGCTCCTGTTTCAACTGGTCGCGCTCGTCTTTCAACTGACGCAATTCCTCGCGACGGATAGTGACGTAAAGAGTTTGTGCTGGCAGTGCGGTGTGTACTGTGCCCATTGCTCACCTCGCAAATGGCGTGTCTCAACTGTAGGGTTGCCCGCCGAAATCGGTGGCTGATCTACTATCGGCGCCAATTTTGATTTCTTTTGCCCCCAAAGGGAACTTTTTTATTTTTCATGGTCGTTGTGTCTTTGGCACGATTCCCGACGTTATCCATCAGGATCGGGCACAATGCCCGGAAACTTCATGCCAACGCTCTGGACTAACCTCATGAGTCGCGTTGGGCTATAACCTTTGACACACTTTTATTTGTAGTAGGGAGCATCAGTACATGCAACTCGGGATTATTGGACTGGGCCGCATGGGCGGCAATATTGCGCGGCGCCTGATGCTCAACGGACATAGCACCGTTGTGTACGACCGCAATACCGCCTTCGTCGACACCTTGAGTGCAGAGGGCGCCACGGGCGTTGCCGATTTGCCGGCCCTGGTCGCTGGCCTGGCCAAGCCACGAGCGGTGTGGGTCATGCTGCCGGCAGGCGCACCGACCGAAGACACCATCGACAACCTGAGCACCTTGCTCGAAGCCGGCGATACCATCATCGACGGTGGCAACACCTTCTATAAGGACGATATTCGCCGGGCCAAGACCCTCGCGGAAAAAGGCCTGCACTACATCGACGTCGGCACCTCCGGTGGCGTCTGGGGCCTGGAACGCGGCTATTGCATGATGATCGGCGGCGATACCGAGACCGTCACACGTCTCGATCCGCTGTTCAAGTCCCTGGCGCCGGGCATGGGTGACATTCCGCGCACCAAGGACCGCAAATCCGATGACGATCGGGCCGAGCACGGCTACATCCACGCTGGTCCCGCCGGTGCCGGGCATTTCGTCAAGATGATTCACAACGGTATCGAGTACGGCATGATGCAGGCCTTTGCCGAAGGCTTCGACATCCTGAAAACCAAGTCCAGCGACATCCTGCCGCCAGAGCAGCGTTTCGACCTTAACGTTGCCGACATCGCCGAAGTCTGGCGTCGTGGCAGCGTGGTGTCCTCGTGGTTGCTCGACTTGACCGCCGACGCCCTGGCCAGCGATCCCAAACTCGACGGTTTTTCCGGTTCCGTAGCGGACAGCGGTGAGGGTCAGTGGACTATCGAAGCCGCCATGGAACAAGCCGTGCCGGTGCCAGTGCTGTCGAACTCGCTGTTCTCTCGTTACCGCTCGCGCGGCCAGGGCACCTTTGGTGACAAAGTCCTCTCGGCCCAGCGCTTCGGCTTCGGCGGCCACGTGGAGACAGCGAAAAAATGACCCATGGGATCCGCAGCAAATCCAAGACTGAACCCGCGCCACCCACCACGCTGTTCCTGTTCGGCGCCCACGGTGATCTGGTCAAGCGCCTGCTGATGCCGGCGCTGTACAACCTCAAGCGCGACGGTTTACTCGGGGATGGCCTGCGGATCATCGGCGTTGACCACAACGCCATCAGCGATGAAGGCTTCGCGAAGAAACTCGAAGACTTCATTCGCAGTGAGGTGGCCGGCAAAGTCGGCAAGGGCGATCAGTCCCTTGACCCGGATGTGTGGGCCAGACTCGCCAAGGGCATCAGCTACGTCCAGGGCGATTTCCTGGACGACAGCACTTATCACGCGCTGGCGGCGAAAATCGCCGACAGCGGCACAGGCAACGCGGTGTTCTACCTGGCCACCGCGCCACGCTTTTTCAGTGAAGTGGCGCGCCGTCTCGGCGCGTCCGGTTTGCTCGAAGAAAGTGCCGAGGCGTTCCGAAGAGTGGTGATCGAAAAGCCCTTCGGTTCCGACCTGCAAACGGCCGAGGCCTTGAACGCCTGCTTGCTCAAGGTCATGACGGAAAAGCAGATCTACCGGATCGATCACTATCTGGGCAAGGAGACCGTGCAGAACATTCTGGTCAGCCGGTTCTCCAACAGCCTGTTCGAAGCGTTCTGGAACAACCATTACATCGACCACGTGCAGATAACTGCCGCCGAGACCGTCGGCGTGGAAACCCGTGGCAGCTTTTACGAACACACCGGTGCCCTGCGGGACATGGTGCCCAATCATCTGTTCCAGTTGCTGGCAATGGTGGCCATGGAGCCACCGGCCGCGTTTGGCGCCGATGCGGTTCGCGGCGAGAAAGCCAAGGTGGTCGGCGCGATTCGTCCCTGGTCGGCGGAAGAAGCTCGGGCCAATTCCGTTCGCGGCCAGTACACCGCTGGCCAGATCAATGGCAAGCCACTGCCCGGTTATCGCCAGGAAGAGAAGGTGGCGCCCGACAGCAACACCGAAACCTATGTCGCGCTCAAGGTCATGATCGACAACTGGCGCTGGGTCGGCGTGCCGTTCTACCTGCGCACGGGCAAGCGCATGAGCGTGCGCGACACCGAGATCGTCATCTGCTTCAAGCCAGCGCCTTATGCGCAGTTCCGCGATACCGAAGTGGATGAGCTGGCGCCGACGTACCTGCGGATCCAGATTCAACCCAACGAGGGTATGTGGTTCGACCTGCTGGCCAAGCGGCCCGGCCAGGCCCTGAAGATGGACAACATCGAACTGGGGTTTGCCTACAAGGACTTCTTCGAAATGCAGCCGTCCACCGGCTATGAAACCCTGATCTACGACTGTCTGACCGGAGACCAGACGCTGTTCCAGCGCGCCGACAACATCGAGAACGGCTGGCGTGCCGTGCAGCCATTCCTGGACGCCTGGCAGCAGGATTCCAGCGTGCAGGGCTACGCTGCGGGTGAAGACGGACCGCAGGCCGCCAAAGAGCTGCTGGCACGCGACGGTCGCGTGTGGCACGGGCTTGGATGAGTGACGTGTCGCCACGTTGAACCGCGTTATCGTTCTTCGCGGGCAAGGCTCGCTCCTACAGGTCAATGTGATCATCTGTAGGCGCGTGGCTTGCCCGCGAAGGCGTCAGGCCTGCCAGCTTAAAGCCAGAAACTAACCGCGTACCAACCCAGAGTCCCCATCACCACCGTATACGGCAATGCCATCCACACCATCCGCCCATACGACAGGCGAATCAGCGGTGCAATCGACGATGTCAGCAGGAACAGGAACGCCGCCTGGCCATTGGGCGTCGCTACGCTGGGCAAGTTGGTGCCAGTGTTGATCGCAATCGCCAGGGTCTCGAAATGCTCGCGACTCATGTGTCCGGAGACGAAGGCCTGTTTCACTTCGGTGATGTAGATGGTCGCTACGAACACGTTGTCGCTGATGGCCGAAAGAAGGCCGTTGGCGATGTACAGCATGCCCGGTTGTTGATCGGCGGGCAGGGCCAGTACCCAATGGATCAGCGGTGTGAACAACTGTTGATCGTGGATCACTGCCACCACGGCGAAGAACACCACCAGCAGCGCCGTGAACGGCATGGCGTCCTTGAATGCAGTGCCCAGGCGGTGCTCGTCGGTAATGCCGGTGAACGCGGTGATCAGCACGATCACCATCAGCCCGATCAGGCCCACTTCCGCCACGTGAAAGGCCAGCCCGGCAATCAGGATCAGGGCGGCCACGCCTTGCACGAGCAACGCTGCGCGCTGGCGCGCGGTGCGCTCGGCATTGTCCTGGGCGGCGTAACTGGCCAGCACGGTGCGTACGTTGTCCGGCAGCAATGTACCGTAGCCAAACCAGCGCAGTTTTTCCAACAGGACGCAGGTGACCAGGCCCGCGACCAGCACCGGCAAGGAAACGGGCGCGACTTTCTGGAAGAATTCGGCGAAGTGCCAGCCCATCTCATGGCCAATCAACAGGTTCTGCGGCTCGCCCACCAGGGTGCACACGCCACCCAGCGCCGTGCCCACGGCACCGTGCATCAACAGGCTGCGCAAAAACGCGCGGAACTGCTCAAGGTCAGCGTGGTGCAGGGTAGGCAGGTGTTGGTCATCGCTGTATTCGCTGTCCTGGCGCGGATCGCTACCCGAAGCGACGCGGTGGTACACCGAGTAAAAGCCGACGGCGGCACTGATGATCACCGCGGTCACGGTCAGGGCATCGAGAAACGCCGAGAGGAACGCCGACAAAAAGCAGAACATCAGCGCCAGCAGGGCCTTGCTGCGCACACCGAGCAGCAGGCGCGAGAACAGGAACAGCAACAGGTCTTTCATGAAATAGATACCCGCCACCATGAACATCAGCAGCAGGATCACCGGGAAGTTGTGCAGCAACTCGTCATAGAGCGCCTTGGGTGTGGTCATTTCGAGCAGCAACGCTTCGACCAGCAGCAAGCCGCCGGGCATCAGCGGATAACACTTGAGGGCCATGGCCAGGGTGAAAATGAACTCCAGCACCAGCAACCAGCCCGCCACCACCGGCCCTGCGGTCCATAACACCAGGGCGTTGAGAATCAGGAAACCGACAATGCAGGCCTTGTACCAGCGCGGTGAGTTGCCGAGAAAATTGTGCGCGAACGCCTGGACCATCGAGCCGGACATCGGCTACTCCTTGTATTAAGAAGCGCGCAACTTGCCGTAAGCCGCAAAGAAGATCAAGCGTAGGAGAAGACCATCGAATTACACCCGGTAGCGTGCGACGATCGCCCGGTAATTGCCGTCCAGCGAATAGCCACCTACAAGGACGTTACCATCGTCCTGCACGGCGACTGACGTGGCCGTGTCGAGGCTGCGGCCCAGGCGGGTGCGCACCCATCCGCTGGCGTTACCAAAATCGCCATCAAGTTGCCCGTCTGGCAGGTATCGACCCAATATAAAGTCGGCTTCGACGCCGCCAATGGTGGCGCCGACGGTCATTACGCTGCCGTCCGGTTGTACTTGGGCGGCGGTCCATTGGCAGCCGCTGTGGCCGATTTCCAGCAATTGCGCCTGTCCGCCATTGCAGTGATGGTCCGGGCGACCATTAAGGTGCAGTTTCAGGGCCAGACAGCGCATGGGGTCGCGACTGCTGCCAACACAGAGTATGTCGCCATTGTCCTGCTGGACGATCTGACTGACCTGGGCACCGTGGCCGTTCGCCGAGAAGCTCATGAAGCCATCCAGGGCAAAGCTGTTGTCGAGGCTGCCATCGGCGTGATACCTGGCCACCAGGCCTTCTTGCGGGAAATTGATCGATCCACCCACCAGGATGCGACCGTCGTGTTGCATTGTCACGTTGCTGAGCCAGGTATTCATCAGCAGGTGCCTGACCATCACGAAGCCACGGCCATTGAAGGCGCTGTCCAATGAGCCATCGTTATTCAGCCGTATCAGCATGGCGGCATGATCGGCCAGCTCGAAGTGATGGTTGGCCACCAGCAGTATTCGACCGTCCTCCTGCACGTCGACACTGCAAGCCTCAGCGCCCGGTACGCCCGGGGGCAGCCAGACATCACGCATGCCCCGGGACAAATTACCTGGCAGACGCACCACACAGCGGCCATTGTCGCCAAAACGCTGGACCGGTTGGCCTTGCGGGTCAAACAGCGCCAGGGCGGGGAGCGTGCGGTGTTCGCTTTCATATTGCAGGCCGGCGATCAGGATGTTGCCGTCGGCCAGCACCCGCACCTTGCCGCCCATTGCCTCAAAGCCCTGTTCGAATTGCCCGATGACGCTGCCCTGCTTGCCAAAGGCCAGATCCGCCGAGCCGTCCTTCAGCAAACGCGCCAGGCCAAAGCGGCTGCCGCCAGGCATGGTGACCTTTGCCGCCACCAGCAGTCGCCCCTGCGAATCGATCGCGATGTCGTTGGCCAGGCTTGAACTGCTGCCGAAGAAATACACCTGGGTGGTGCCTTTGGCAGCGAAGGTAGGGTCAAGCTTTCCTGCATCAGGGACTGTTGCGGGGAAAGCCAAAGCGGACTGGATTGACATGCACGCATCTCCTTGCGAGTCGTCCTGATCCAGAAGTTGGGGTGGCGACTATCAAGAGATTATTCAATCCCTGAATGATTAAATGCACAACTGTCAGAAGTTACAGGTGGAGGGTCGTTGTGTGCCACAACAGTGTCTTTTCGAACCAAAGACTAGCCAGCAAAGAATCCAGGAAGCGTCGAAGTTCATGTAAGGAGCCGTCTTAAGTGTACCTGGCATGCAAAACACGCAACTTAGGACAAGGGCAGGGCGCGGATTACCCCGGAGTAATCCGCAACACAATTACTGTGGCATCGACCACGATTGCAGTGTGTAGCCTTCTTCGCTCAGTTCGGCGCGGGCTTGTTCCAGCAGGCTTTCAAGCTGCGCTGGATCGCTGTAGGCGCTGCTCGGGATCTGCTTGCGTCCAATGTTGTTACTGGTGCGATCGATAACGGTCAGTGTCAGTTCGCCATTCCCGTCCTGCGGGGCCCAGGCTACGCATTTGAATGGTTGAAATGCACGGTCGGCAATCAGAAGAGCTTCGTTGACACGGAGCGGGGCGTTCATAGGTCGTCTCTCTATAGGCCCAATCAAGTCAGTGGCCGTCGGTTGGGCTTACCGTTCGGCTGGTACTTGTACTGATGCCCGCAACCGGGGTTCGGGTCACACTCAATCAAAAGAAATTTCAACTTTCTTTTATATCCGCGTCAATCGGGGGTGCGTTGAAAGCTCAATGAAAGAAAAGAAACCTCAGGTCGCTGGAAAAACCTGTTTCTTATAACTCATTGCGCAGTACGCCTATAGTCAATCGGTACAAGCGCCTGTCAAATTCTTGCTAATGTTACAGCCAGGTCCGCCAAATGACTGTTTTTAATAAAAAATCCTAAAATTTGGCGTCAAGGAAATCACATGAACGAAGCGCCTGCGTCAAGACGTTTATTAGTGGTGGATCCCTGCGACGACTGCCATCGCCTGTTGCCGGGATTACGTTCCGTGGGTTGGGATGTTGACAGCTGCTCGCTGGACAATGCCGCCGATCGGAGCTGTGACGTGGGCCTGTTACGACTGCAGCCCTTTCACCTTGAACATCCGGATACGGTCAAGGAAGTGATCAGCCGCAGCGGTACCGAGTGGATCGCCGTGCTCAATCAGGATGTCCTGCGACTCCAGAACGTCGGGGACTTTGTCTGCGAGTGGTTTTTCGATTTTCATACCTTGCCGTTTGATGTCTCCAGGGTCCAGGTCACGCTGGGCCGGGCCTTCGGCATGGCGCGCCTGCGCGGGCAGGGCACGGTTCACATCGACCAGCCCGAACACGAGCTGCTGGGCGACAGCAAGCCTATACGCGAATTGCGCAAGCTTTTAAGCAAGCTGGCGCCCACCGAGTCGCCAGTGTTGATTCGTGGCGAAAGCGGCACAGGCAAGGAACTGGTAGCCCGCACGCTGCATCGGCAATCCTTGCGCCACAGCAAACCCTTTGTCGCGATCAATTGCGGGGCGATTCCCGAGCACCTGATCCAGTCCGAACTGTTCGGCCACGAGAAGGGGGCCTTTACAGGCGCCCATCAGCGCAAGATCGGGCGGATCGAAGCGGCCAACGGTGGCACACTGTTTCTCGACGAGATCGGTGATCTGCCCCTGGAGCTGCAGGCGAGCCTGTTGCGGTTTCTCCAGGAAAAACACATCGAGCGGGTGGGCGGCAGTCAGCCGATTCCGGTGGATGTGCGGGTGTTGGCGGCAACCCACGTGGATCTTGAAGCGGCGATCGAGAAGAAAAGCTTTCGCGAAGATCTGTATTACCGCCTGAACGTATTGCAGGTCGCGACTTCGCCCCTGCGAGAGCGCAATGGCGACCTGTCAATGCTGGCCAACCATTTTTCCCATTTCTACAGCCATGAAACCGGCCGCCGTCCGCGCAGTTTCAGTGAAGACGCCCTGATTGCCATGGGCAAACATGACTGGCCGGGCAATGTTCGTGAACTGGCCAACCGGGTCCGTCGCGGTCTGGTCCTGGCCGAAGGCAGGCAGATCGAAGCGCGCGACCTGGGGCTGATCAGCCATCATGCCATCGCCGCGCCGATGGGCACGCTGGAAGACTACAAGCACCGGGCAGAGCGTCAGGCCTTGTGTGATGTGCTTAACCGCCACAGCGACAACCTGAGCATTGCCGCCAAGGTGTTGGGCATCTCCAGGCCGACCTTCTACCGTTTGTTGCACAAGCATCAGATCCGCTAACCGCCACATCAACAAAGCCCCGTTGCGATGAAAGTCGCAACGGGGCTTTGTCGTGGATCAGAAGTAGTACGGGAATTTCAGGCTGAAGGAGAAGTCCGGCGAGTCGTCGGTCAGGCCGATGGCCAGGTTGGGCACGATTGTCAGGTTGTCGGAGGCTGCCAGGGTCATGCCGATGTTGAAGTTGGCCGAGTTGTAGTCGCTGTTGGAAATCGATTGCCATTCGCCGCCGTCCGGCTTGATCTTGCTCTTGCGGGCGAACTGGTCGGTGAAGGAGAACGACATACTCATCTTCTCGTTCAAGGCGAACGCAATACCGGCGCCGACCTGCCAGGAATTGCCCAGTTTCACGTCCCCGGGCACCTTGGTGTTGACCGTAGGGCTGATGTCGCTGAAAGAGTCCTCCATGTTGTAGGTGTAGGCCAGGCTGCCGAACAGCACGGCCGGGTCGAAGGTCTTGACCAGCGAGATACCCGGGGTGATCGCCCAGACGCCGTTGCCGGTCGGCAAGTCCTCGGGGACCGCGAGGTTGTCGTTGCCCGGAACCTCCACCAGCTTGATGCCGTAGGGATCATCCCCGGTCGGCGCCTTGAGGCGCAGGGTCACCACCGCGTCGGGCAGGTTGACCGATTCATCGAGGAACTTGTAGGCAACGCCAACGTTGATATCGCCGATGGTGGGGTCGCGGGTAACGGTTTCGTCTGAAACCCCATTGGCGGCGCCACCGGCGCCACCGGATGAATAGGTAGATTCGCGATAGACCACGGGGACGTTGATGTCGAACTGCCAGCGTTGCGCCACGTTATAGCGGGCGGTCAGGTCGAGGGTCCAGTTATCCGCCTTGATGCGGTCGAGGTTGATGTTGCCGAGGAAAATCGAGTCCAGGGCGAGGAAGCCGTTGAGCGTCAACGCACGGGTATCGTAGTGGGTGTAGGTCAGGCCGGTTTCCACGCTGAACTTGCCGCCACCGAAGAAGCCGCTGGCTTCGTCGTACAGGTTGGATACGCTCTGTGCCGGTTCCGAGTCGTCCTTGAGCGACTGCCCGTAGGAACTGCCCGTGGTGCCAGGTGCGCCGGCAGCTACCGTCTGGCCACCTTTGGGCGTTTCGGCGGGAGATTTGGTCAAGCGTTTGGGAGCGGGTGTCGCCGGTGCCTCTTCGACTTGTCGAACGCGCTGCTCGAGGACCATCAGCGCGTTCTGTTGTGCTTCGTAACGCTGTTTCAGCTCCATGAGTTCTTGTTTTAGTGCTTCGACCTGGGGGTCCGGTGCTGCGTAAAGCAATGAAGCCGGGGCCAGGCTACTCAAACAGACGATAGCTCTGATCGTTAACATTCGATGCATGGGTTAGCCGTCCCTTCTGACTACATTTGATGAGACTCAGCGTAGATCAGAATCCTTGAGTGCGAAGACCTTTGAGTTGGTCGAGGTTGCCGTTCAGGGAGCCAGCGGTCGCCGCGTTGTCACGCAGCACGATATTCAAGGACGTGAGGTTCCTGACCTGGTTGCTGCTGCCGAGCAACGTCGTGTTCTGCATCAGGCCCCCCTGGGCCAGGCGCTGCACGGTACTGCCCTGGTTGTTGCTGGCCAGGATGTTGAGTTGCACCCCCGTACCGCTCGAGGAAACGCTGAGCGAGCCCGCGCCATTGGCACCGACCAGCGTCGAGCCCGCGGCCAGGGCCTGGCCTTGCGGTTGCGAGGCTGGCGCCTGGTTGGCCTTGGAGACGTTGATGTCCACATTGTTGTAGGCACTGTTGTTGTCGCCGGCAGCCCGCACGACCTGGGTGACGCCTTCGGTGCTGTTGAGGCCGGCGCCACCGGTGACACTGCCGGTGCCGGCGCTTTGACTATGGGCCGAGCCATAGCCTTTTTCGTCGATCATCGTCACGTAGAACTGTGGCTTGATGGTCGATTGCTGAATTTGCATCGAGGACGTCGCGCCGATCACTTCACCATTGGCATTTTGCCAGGTGCTGGTCATGGCAATGCCAAAACTGATGATCCGCCCCGGCATCACATAACGACCGCGCAGGCTGGCCAGTTCATGGTCGTTCAGTTCGATGGGTTTCAATAGTTCCGCATGGGTCGGCAGGCTGGCGGCCAGGCAAACCACGGCCAGCCAGATTGGAGTCTTCATTGGATACTCCCGGAGCTTCGTGCTCGTTATTTTTTATAAAAAGCGTTATTAGAAGAAGTCGCTCTGGATAAATCCGAAATCCATCAAATCTGCGTCCTGCACCGGGCTGAAGGCGTTGACGCGGTTCTTGGCGGACAGTGGCAGTGGCGGGTCGAGCAATGCATTGGTCTTGTCGTAGCCTTGGCCGATGACGGCAAAGATGATGCCGTTCCAGCCTTTGACAAAGTCATCGACCTTGTAGCGTTTGTGCCCCAGGACCGGGTCTCCGATGTATACCCAGCCGTTCTGGACCCTTTGCATGACCACAAAATGCTTGTAGCCACGGATGTCCAGGAGCACCACCACCGGGATCTTGATATCGCTCAGGGTTTCCGTCGCTACCCGGTAGCCTCGGGCGCGCATGCCGATACTTTCCACGTAGCGCTTCATGTCGAGCATGGAGAAGCCCTGGACGCGGACCAGATCCTGGTCGGAGTGTGACAGCATGCCTTCGATGATCTGTTCTTCGTCTACGTCCAGCCAATAGGCCTGGCGCAAGATGGTCGCCAGCGCTGCGGCGCCGCAACTGAAGTCGGTTTTCTGTTGCACCAGGTCGGCAAATTTGCGCTCGCGTACGCTCTGGATCGGCTTGTACACCAACCCTCCGCCCGGCAGGACGGACAGCGGCAGTTGTGCCGCCTCGATCACACTGGCCACGCAAAGCAAAAATGCCAAGGCGATAATGCGCATGGTGGGACGCCTTCTGGTCGGGTTGAAAAAGGCCCCCGGAAGGGGGCCTCCACAGACAGCATTAGAACGATTGGTTGGAGATGGCCAACGAGTTGCTTTGTTGGTTGCCCACACCTGCCGCCACGTTGACGCCCAGGTTGCCGCTGCCACCGTTCACCGAACCGCTCAGGGTTGCAGTGTTGGTTACAGGGTTGGCCCAGCCAGTTGGAGTCAGCACTTGATAAGAGTAGGTGTTGCTCAAATCATAAGAGCTGCTTTCACTGAAGCTTTTCGCTTTGTCGTACGCAGATTCGGACGACTTGCTGCCCGATTTATCGTACGAGGACGCGGTCGACTTCTCGTACGAGCTATCGAACGATTTGTCGAACGCCGATTCGCGAGACTTATCGTACGAAGATTCGTGCGAACGGTCATACGAAGAGTCGCGCGAATGGTCATACGAGGAATCGCGCGAACGGTCATACGAGGAATCGCGCGTTACGTCGAACGACTTGTTAACCGCTACGTCAAGCGTTGCATCAAGCGAAGCGTTAAGCGATGCGTCTGAACTGCTGCTGCGGGTGCGATCACCAAAGCCAAAATTGACGGTGGTGGAATTCGAAGCCGCTGCAGAAGCGTCCAGCGTTGCGCCCAGGGAGGCATTCAGAGAAGCACTCGAAGAACCGCTTGCACTGGCGCTGTTGGAACCGCTTGCAGTACTGCTGTGGGAACCGCTGGCATTGCTGCTGTTGGAACCGCTTGAAGCGCTGCTGTTGGAACCACTGGCACTGCTGCTGTTGGAACCGCTGATATCAGCACTGAACGAACCACTGGCGTCGGAGCTCCTGGATCCGGCTGCAGCCCAGCTCGAAGAGTTGCTTTGACTGCCGCTGGCTTCGAAGGACTTGTCGCGAGAGAAACTACCGGTGGCGGTTTTGGTAACCGTAATGGTATCTACGCGATAGGTCCGGTCAGCGGTGTTGTTCACTGTCAGGCCAGGACCGTCTTGATTGGCGGAGGCGGTGGCTCTTGCGCTACCGAGTGGAGCATTGGTATTGGCAATGGCCATGGTGTTTTTCTGTTGGTTCAGATCGCCACCAGCAATGTTGATACCCACGTTACCGCTGCTGCCGTCGGCGGATCCACTCATCACGGCAGAGTTGGTTACGCCGAAGTTGTCGACGCGGTTACGGTTGCTGGTTTGCCTTACGTCAGCGGTGGCAGTGGCCATGCCGAACACAAAGCTGTTATCGATCGCGGCATTGTCGGAGGCTGCGTTGGCGATGGCAGCGGCGTTGTCTTGCTGGTTGCCGGAACCTGCCGCCACGTTGACGCCGACGTTGCCGCTTGCGCCTGCGGCCGAACTGCTCATCTCGGCCGAGTTTTCTACCCCTTCATTCCAGATGCGGTTGCCGGTACTGCTTTGTCTATCGCGCGCGTCGGCAGTCGCGCTGATAGGGACCATTTTTGCAGGAGGGGTGTGGTGGCCACCATTGTGATGGTTACCACGCCTATCGTTTTGCCCAGCTTGTACAGCAACAGCCATGACCGCAGCAATTGCGAAAACCAGAGGCTTTAATGCCATCGAAGGTTTCATGGTGATTCTCCGTACTTATTTTAGGTTAAGTGTTGTTTTTACCTATTTGGGTCAATCCACGACCCGTACGCTCAGGGTATTGGCCATTCGGTTTCCCACCCCGGCGCTCTGATTCACCTGAATCACCCCACGGCTACCGGTGAAAGCCTGGTCACTGGTAGTGACCTGGCGATAGCCGGGTGCAGAGTCAGATGGATCGGAGTTGTAGAGCAGCGTCACGTTCTGTTGCATGAGGACGCTGTCGTCGATACTTTGCGGCTGCTCACTGGTGCTTATGCGCAGCGCATTGGCTTGCTGGTTGCTGGCACCCGCACTCTGGTTGACGCCCAATGCGCCATTGCCATGGCTGAAGGAGTCGCCTTGAATGCTGGCGTGGGCATCGATCCTGGGATCGACAATGGTGCGCAACCGTTGGCGAATATCCGTGGTCGCGCTGGCGTCACGGCCAACGGCGAAGGCCCTGGCGTTCGCCTGTTGCTGCAAATCGCCGGCCGCCTGGTTGACCCCGACGTTGCCTTGGTACTGCGCGCCCGAATTGTCGATGGTGGCGTTATCAATGACGGGGGATTGGGCGAAGGTCGAAGCACTGCAAAACATGGCGATCATCAGCAGCGTACGATTCATCTCAACGGTCTCCCGTCAGGATTCTGAGGGCGCCCAGGCCCTGCTGGACGTTGGAGTTGACCATGTTGGCAATGCCGCTGCCGGAATTGCCCGACCGCCCGGCGGGGAGGTTGGAAAGCTGGTTCTGAGTGCTGATGTTGCCGCCCAGGTTGTTGGTGTTTTGCGTGACCATGCGCGAGATGCCTGCACCACTGGCGACGCCGGCAAAGTCACCGTCGCTCAACTCGTTGGTTTGAGCGAGGATCTGCTTGGACGGGTTGGCGTTGACAGTCGTGGGGTTGGGATCGGGAACGAGCGGCGGAATCGTTGCATTGCGCACCTGGACATCGCGCTTGATGATGATAATGCCGTTATCCGCTTGAACAGGCAGGCAGGCCATTGAGCTCAGTGCACATCCGACCAGCAGGAGACTTTGGATGTTGTTATGAAATTTCCCCACGGCGGCAATTCCTTCTGTAAGTGGAACGCTGGCCCTTATCAGCGTTGCGAAGGAAGAGAGCAGAAGCTGTGCCGGTTTTTGTTTTTCTTTTGATAATAGTGGCTTGGCTTTAATTGTTGAGGTGATGAAAAACACTTTGTAAAGTCACTGAGACAGGAACGCGCAAAAGTGCCGTCTTTGCTGGCGGCATTGCTTGCTGAGGGCGTTTAAGGCAAGTTGTATCAGTGGCTTAACAATTTCTGGTAAAAATGCTCAAACCGCTTTAGCTCGCGGTTTTGCGTCGGGAAGGGTGTTTCAGGAGTGGACATTTTCGGCAGGGCGGGGCCGTCCCGTCAGGCGTTGAGCAAGCGAGTTACAGCTTCGAATGCCGCGTCCCTACGCTGTTTCCAGTCACCTTGTACCAGCTGGTAAGGCTGTTTATGCAGGTCAAGCCACTGGCGGCTGGCCTGGAAAAACGCCTGGCGCTCTGCCAGGTTCGGTTGGCAACGCTGCCCGTCGTCATGCCAGGCCACGGTTTCAGGGCTTAACAGCAGATGCAGGTCATAGTGCCGTTCCCGCAGTGCCTGCTCGATCCACACCGGGCAAGCGCCAAACAAGGTACGGCTCCACAGGATATTGCTTAACAGGTGCGTATCGAGGATCAACAGGGGCGGCTGTTGGGCCCGGGCCTGATCTTCCCAAGACAGCTGGCCAACTGCTATTGGCGTGATGTCTTCGTAGCAGGTTACTCGGGCTTCCTTTTCGATAAAATGCCGGACGTACTCGCCGACCAATATGCCGCCGAAGTTGGCGTGAATCTCGTTCGAAATCCAGCTTTTACCGCTCGATTCAGGTCCTGCCAATACCAACACCTTCATGGGCAAAGCACCGGATCGCTGCGCCATGTGCGCCAGCCTTGAATGGCCAGCAAGGTGAACAGGCCATACAGGGCAGCGGTCAGGTACATTCCTTTATAGAGGAAGAGGCCGACGAACACGCAGTCGAGGACGATCCACAGCGGCCAGCACTGCAGGCGCTTTTGCGCCATCCACCATTGCGCCACCAGGCTGAAGGCCGTGAGGGCGGCATCGAGCCAGGGTTGCGCAGCGTCGGTCCAGTGCGCCATTGCGGCGCCCAGCAATAGACTGCCGAGCGCGCCGATAGCCAGTCCCAACGCCACCGCGGGCGCCTCCAGCCGGCTGACTTCGCGCCCATGATGTGCCTGGCCTGCGCGGGTCCACTGCCACCAGCCGTAAAGCTGCAGAGCGGCATAGATCACTTGCAGCAACATGTCCGAATACAGCTTGACCTCGTAAAAGATCCAGCTGTAGATCAGCACCATGACCAGGCCGATCGGCCAGCACCAGGGGTTCTGTTTGACCGTCAACCAGACGGCAATGACGCCGAGGGTGGCGGCAAACAGTTCAAGCCCGGACATGCAGGTTCCTTGGGAAAATCGAAGAGGGGGCGGATTGTAACCGGATTATGGCGAACAGGCTTGCCTCGGTACCAACGACGCGGCAGCGCAAATCGAACCAGTCTGCTAGCATTTCGTCCCCGCACGCAAAAACCTGAAATCCAACTGATTTTTCACGAAACGCTTAACGTTTTTTGCGTAGGCTTGCGCACGCGGGACTTAACGACGCTGATTACAGTAAACGGCAATAAATAAATGAATGGGGCATGCGTCGACGCATAGCCTTTTGGGGGATTGATGGATCTTTGGACGGCCTTTCAGGCTTTGATTCTTGGCGTTGTAGAAGGGCTGACGGAGTTCTTGCCCATTTCCAGTACCGGACACCAGATTATTGTCGCCGACTTGCTCGACTTCGGTGGCGAGCGGGCCATGGCGTTCAACATCATTATCCAGCTCGGCGCCATCCTGGCGGTGGTCTGGGAATTTCGCCGCAAGATCTTCGACGTGGTCGTCGGCTTGCCGACGCAGCCCAGTGCCCGGCGCTTCACCGCCAACCTGCTGATTGCTTTCTTTCCAGCGGTGATATTGGGGGTGATTTTCGCCGATCTGATTCACCACTACCTGTTCAACCCGATCACGGTGGCCACGGCATTGGTGGTGGGCGGGATCATCATGTTGTGGGCGGAAAAGCGTCAGCATGAAGTGCATGCCGAAAGTGTCGATGACATGACCTGGAAAGATGCTTTGAAAGTTGGCCTGGCCCAGTGCCTGGCGATGATTCCAGGCACCTCGCGCTCCGGCTCGACGATCATTGGCGGCTTGTTGTTCGGCCTGTCGCGCAAGACCGCTACCGAGTTTTCCTTTTTCCTGGCCATGCCGACCATGGTCGGCGCGGCGGTGTACTCGGGCTACAAGTACCGCGACCTGTTCGTGCCGGCTGACCTACCGGTGTTTGCCCTCGGCTTCGTTACGGCGTTCATTTTCGCGATGATCGCGGTCAGGGGCTTGCTCAAGTTCATCGCCAGCCACAGCTATGCGGCGTTCGCCTGGTACCGTATTGCCTTCGGCCTGCTGATCCTCGCGACCTGGCAGTTCGGTTGGGTCGACTGGACCGCCGTCAAGCCATGAACGAAACCAGCGCGCGCAACAACGTCGGACGCCAAACCGGCGCGGGTATCCGCCATCGGCGCCTGAAACTGCTGGTGTTCGTGATGTTGTGCGCGCTGCCGTTGTCCGGTTCGATGTCGTTGTGGCTGCACGGGGTTTCGTTGATTCCCCTGGCGGCCTACGGCATTGTCAGCGTGCTGGCGTTCCTGCTGTACTGGCGCGACAAGCACAAGGCGCGCGCCGATCAATGGCGTATCCCGGAAAACGTCCTGCATGCGCTTGACTTCGCTGGCGGCTGGCCGGGCGCCTTGCTCGCGCAGCAAGTGTTTCGGCACAAGACGCGCAAGCTGTCCTTTCAACTGGTGTTCTGGATCATCGTGCTACTGCATCAGGTGTTCTGGATCGACCGGTTGTTCCTCGGTGCGCAGCTGTTCACCCTGTTCTGATCAGAGCAACAGCCCCACTTGGGTGCGCTTGGGCAGTCTACCGACTACAAGCTGATGGGAGCGCCGCAGCAAGCCTTGCAGTTCCTCGGCGCCAAGCGGGTAGGGCGTGGCCATGATGATCCATTGGGCCCGCGCCAGATAAGGCGCCGGATGAATGCCCGGGCGGTCGCAGTGACCGAGAAACAGGTCCTTGTCGACCTTGAACGCCAACGAATCGCCGCGCAGGTTCTGCAAGGCGAACATCTTGTTTCCGGCAATCGAAAACACCCGCACGCCACCCCATTTGTAGTCTTCCCGGGCCCCCGGCAATGCCAGGCAAAAAGCCGCCACGTCGGCCTCGCTCATGCGTCCTGCCTTCATATCAATCGATCCCCACAGGCATTGAATGTTTCGATCAGATGGTCGAGCCAGGCGCGCACGGCCGGCATCACCCCGCGTCGATGGGGGTAGACGGCCTGCAGCCAGCCCCCGGGCAACGTCCATTCGGGCAGTAACTGTACCAGTGAGCCGTTGGCCAGTTCCTGCTCGCAATACATCATAGGCAACGTGGTAAAACCCTGGCCGGCGAGGGTGCAGGTCTTGCGCACGATGAAGTCGTCGATACCCAGTCGTGCTTCAAGGGCCAGTTCGTGTTTCTTGCCCTGGCGATCGACCAGGCCAATGTGCACCAGGCGATCGGGTTCGAGGGCGCCGAGTACGGGCAGGTTTTTCAGGTCATCGGGGTGATTGATGTCCAGTCCCTGGAGGAACGCGGGGCTGGCGACCATGAGCATTTGCGCCTGACGCAGACGGCGGGTCACCAGCAGCGGGTCTTCATCGCCCGGCTCGCGTACGCGCAAGGCGACGTCCACGCCTTCGGTCACCAGGTCGACGCGGCGATTGACCAGCATCACCTCCAGCTGTACTTGCGGGTACTTCTCCAGGAAGTTGCTGATCACCCCCGGCAGCATTTCATGGGCCAGGCCGACCGGGGAAGAAACCCGCAAACGCCCCCGAGGTTCGCTGGACATGCTGGCCACGGCTTCGTCAGCCATTTCCGCTTCCAGCAACATGGCCTGGCAGTGGCGCAGATAACGTTCGCCGACGGCGGTGAGTTTCAGCTGGCGCGTGGTGCGTTGCAGGAGCCGTGCGCCGAGGCGCTCTTCAAGCTCGGCAATGCGCCGTGACAGTCGCGACTTGGGAATCCCCAGCAAACGCCCGGCGGCCGCGAAGCCACCGGCCTCCACGACTTTGGCGAAGTAATAGAGGTCGTTCAGGTCTTGCATGGGCGTGCTCTCAATCGTTCCATCAGTGGGACAAACTATCGCATTGTTGCAGACTAATCAGCTATTGGTTTCGTCTGTAGGATTGTTTCCATCAGATCGCTCCTGGCGATCCTCACTTGGAGATCCCACATGAAACTGCTGCATATCGATTCGAGCATTCTTGGTGACAACTCGGCTTCCCGTCTGTTGAGCGGCGAAGTCGTCAAAGCCTGGCAAGCCGCTGAGCCGTCCGCCGTGGTGACTTACCGCGACCTGGCTGCCGACGCCATCAGCCACTTTTCCTCGACGACTCTGGTTGCAGCTGGAACCACCGCTGAGCTGCGCGACGCCGCCCAACAGCACGAAGCGGAGCTGAGCGCATCGACCCTGGCTGAGTTCCTCGCCGCCGATGCCGTGGTCATTGCCGCGCCCATGTACAACTTCACCATCCCGACCCAATTGAAAGCCTGGATCGACCGCATCGCCGTTGCCGGCCAGACATTCCGCTACACCGAAGCCGGCCCTGAAGGCCTGTGCGGCGGCAAGAAAGTCGTAATCGTCTCGACTTCCGGTGGCCTGCATGCCGGTCAGGCAACCGGTGTGGCCCACGAGGATTACTTGAAGGTGCTGTTCGGCTTCATTGGCATCACCGACATCGAATTCGTTTGCGCCCACGGTCTTGCCTACGGTGATGAAGTACGCGGCAAAGCCATGAGCGATGCCCAGGCGCAAATCAGCGAGCAACTGTTCGCCGCCGCGTAAGGCCCGCATAAAGACCCGCCAGCGCTGCAGGCAATTCCCAAAAAACTCTGTATTCTGATCACGCAAGTGATAGATGCAGAGTTTTTTGTTTCTGTCTGTTGCAAGCTGCTGTAGCAATTCTGGCCTGAGTTATGCAATCGAGGCTTAACGTCTCCGTTCCGGTAGCAAGGTGGGGCATCCCATGGTGCGTCTTTGTGCAGCATTGCTGATCTGTCTGCTCGCCAGCCTGAGTTCAGTGCACGCCGCGCCTGCGCCGCATCCGCACTGGAGCGTCGGCTTTCATGAAATGAGCTTTCTCGATCCGCTCGATCTGCAACCGATGCGCGCCATTGCCTTCTATCCCTCGAGCGCAAAGGAACACTCCAGCACGCTTGAGGGCTACAGCGTCGAAGCCGGGGAAGACACCAAAGTGGCCATCGGCCGCTTTCCGATGTTGATGCTGTCCCATGGCAACACCGGCACTCCGCTGGCCCTGCACGACCTGGCCACGTCGCTGGCTCGCAAGGGGTTTGTGGTGGTGGCGGTGATTCATCCGGGTGACAACTCCAGGGACCACAGCCGTCTCGGTACCTTGAGCAATCTTTACGGACGACCGATCCAGATTTCCGAAGCCATTACCGCGACGCTGGGCGATCCCATGCTCGCACCCTTCGTCAACGCCGAACAGGTTGGGGTCATCGGTTATTCGGCAGGGGGCGAGACAGCGTTGATACTGTCTGGCGCGACCCCGGACCTGGACCGTTTGCGCCGTTATTGCCAGGAACGTCCCGACGACCATGATGCCTGCAATACCCAGGGTGAACTGATCGTCGACCGCGATGATTTGCAACCGGTGGCCGACCCGCGGGTCCATGCATTGCTGCTGATGGCGCCGCTGAGCCTGAAGTTTGGCCGTCATACCCTGGCCGATGTGCATGTTCCGGTCCTGCTTTACAGCGGCGATGGCGACAAGCTGGTGGCCCCCGACAAGAATGCATCGGCCCTTGCGCGCAAGCTGCCCGTCGCCCCCGACTTCAAGCTGCTCGCCGGGGCCGGGCACTTCGTATTCATGGCACCGTGCAATGACGAACAGATCGTCATCACGCCAGCCCTGTGCACCGATGCCGAGGGTGTCGATCGCGCCGATATTCACCGTAACTTGATCGCCGAAGCCGGGCGCTTCTTCTCTCGTACCTTGGGCAAGCCCACGCGCGCTGGGATGCAGACCGCCGATCAATGAACATCGCACCCAGCCCTGTAGGAGTCAGGTCATTGCGCGGTGTTTGAGTAGCAGTGTCAGGCCCAGCGCACACACCGACAACAACGCCGCACTGAAAAAGATCCACGCGTACCCCAGGTTCAACGCCACCGCGCCCATCAATGGACCGGCGATTGCCAGCGCCAGGTCAAAAAACACCGCATAAGCGCTCAGGCCCGCGCCGCGACTGGAATTGGGCACCTGCTTGATCGCCTCGACGCCCAGGGCTGGATACACCAGCGACAAACCGAAACCGGTCAGGCCGGCACCGATCAAGGCATAACCGGTCGAAGGCGCCAACCACAACAGCACCAGGCCAATGGTTTCGATGGACATGCAGGCAACGGCGCAAGTGAAACCGCCAAAACGGCTGATGCTGGAAATGAACAGCAATCGGGCCAGGATGAAGCACATCCCGAACACCGTCAGGCAATACGCCGCGCCGCTCCAGCCACGATTGACGTAATAAAGCGTGATGAAGGTGGTGAGGGTGCCGTAGCCGATCGAAGCCAGGCTCAGGCTGGCACCGAAGGGTGCGATCCGCCCGAACACCGCCCAGAACGGCAGTCGCTCACCGCGCACCACCGGCACCGACGGTTTGTTGCGAATCAGCAGCAAAGCCAACAGCGCCAGCGCCGACAGGGCGATACCCAGGCTGGCAAACCCCAGTTGACCGACCATCACCACCCCCAGTGGCGCCCCGATCGCAATCGCGCCATAAGAGGCGATGCCGTTCCATGAGATCGAGCGCGCGGTGTGTTCGGCGCCTACCTGGCCCATGCACCAACTGATGGTGCCGACTCCGATCAGCCCTTGGGCGATGCCCAACAACAAGCGTCCGGCGATCAGGATCAGCAGGCTGATCAATGGGAAGCTTTGCAGCAAGGTCGACAACAAGGTCAGCCCGCCGCTCAAGACGATCCCCGCCAGGCCATAGATGATTGCGCGCTTGGTGCCGATGTTGTCGGACATGCGCCCGGCCATGGGCCGGCTGAGGAGGGTGGCCAGATATTGCGAGCCAATGGTCAGCCCGGCGACAACGGCGCTGAACCCCAATTGTTCATGGACATACCCCGGCAGCACCGCAATCGGCAGGCCGATGCAGAGGAAGGCGACGAAGGTATAGAAAACGATGGAAACGATCTGCAAGGTGATCGCCATGGAGCTTTGCGGTGGCTGTTCTTGCGCAGACATGGGGGCTCGTTCGCGGGCAGCGGTGGGAGAGCTTCATGATGGCGTGGCCGTGGGATAAAAGGAAGCAGGCTAACTAATTTGCATGGATATTCTCTTTGTTGCTGAAGGCCTCATCGCGAGCAGGCTCGCTCCCACAGAGGAAAGCGTTCCAAATGTGGGAACGAGCCTGCTCGCGATGGTCTCGACACCACAGAAAATCATGAGCCGGAATGCAAAAAGCCCCGTCACAAAGGACAGGGCTTTAAGTTGCAGCTTGCAGCTAAAAACTAATAGCAGTTTTTAGAACACCACACCCTGGCTACGCAGGTAATCGTCATAGGTGCCGCTGAAGTCGGTCACGCCGTTCGGGCTCAACTCGATGATGCGGGTAGCCAGGGACGACACGAATTCTCGGTCGTGGCTGACGAAGATCAGCGTGCCCGGGTAGTTTTCCAGCGCCAGGTTCAGTGCCTCGATGGATTCCATGTCCAGGTGGTTGGTCGGTTCGTCCATCACCAGCACGTTCGGCTTCTGCAGGATCAGCTTGCCGAACAGCATGCGACCTTGCTCACCACCGGAGATGACCTTGACCGACTTGAGGATCTCGTCGTTGGAAAACAGCATGCGGCCCAAGGTACCGCGAATCATCTGCTCGCCTTGAGTCCACTGACCCATCCAGTCGAACAGGGTCACGTCGTCTTCGAAGTCGTGCGCATGATCCTGAGCGTAGTAGCCCAACTCAGCGGCGTCGGTCCACTTGACGCTACCGGCATCCGGGGTCAGTTCGTTGACCAGGGTGCGCAACAGGGTGGTCTTGCCGATCCCGTTCGGGCCGATGATCGCCACGCGTTCGCCGGCTTCAACCTGGAAGCTGAAATCCTTGAACAGCGTCTTGCCGTCGAAGCCTTTGGCCATGCGCTCGACGATGACCGCCTGGCGGTGCAGCTTCTTGTTTTGCTCGAAACGGATGAACGGACTCACGCGGCTCGAAGGCTTGACCTCGGCCAGCTGGATTTTGTCGATCGCCTTGGCGCGGGAAGTGGCCTGCTTGGCTTTCGAGGCGTTGGCCGAGAAGCGGCTGACGAAAGACTGCAGTTCCGAAATCTGGGCTTTCTTCTTGGCGTTGTCCGACAGCAGTTGCTCGCGGGACTGGGTCGCCACGGTCATGTACTCATCGTAGTTGCCCGGGAACAGGCGCAGCTCGCCGTAATCCAGGTCAGCCATGTGGGTGCATACGCTGTTCAAAAAGTGACGGTCGTGAGAGATGATGATCATCAAGCTGGAACGCTGGGTCAGAACGTTTTCCAGCCAGCGGATGGTGTTGATATCCAGGTGGTTGGTCGGCTCGTCGAGCAGCAGCACTTCCGGATCGGAAAACAGCGCCTGGGCCAGCAATACGCGCAGTTTCCAGCCTGGGGAAACTTCGCTCATCGGGCCGAAATGCTGCTCGATGCCGATACCCAGGCCGAGCAACAGTTCGCCAGCACGGGACTCCGCGGTGTAACCGTCCATTTCGGCGAATTCGGTTTCCAGCTCGGCCACGGCCATGCCATCTTCTTCGGTCATTTCTGGCAGCGAGTAGATGCGATCGCGTTCGGCCTTGACCTTCCACAGCTCTTCGTGACCCATGATCACGGTGTCGATTACGGTGAATTCTTCGTAGGCGAACTGGTCCTGGCGCAATTTACCCAGGCGCACATTCGGTTCCAGCATGACCTGGCCGCCGGAGGGATCAAGGTCGCTACCGAGGATTTTCATGAAGGTCGACTTGCCGCAACCGTTGGCGCCGATCAGGCCGTAGCGGTTGCCCGCGCCGAATTTGACCGACACGTTTTCGAATAGCGGCTTGGCGCCGAACTGCATCGTGATGTTAGCTGTAGAAATCAAAGGTTTTTCCTGCGAAGCATTCAGAGTAGCTAGGGTTGCGGCAGTACCGAATCAGTACCCGTTTCCGTCATTCGGATCACGGGAAATGCATCCCGGTCAGAAGCGGAAGATCCATCTGGCAATAAGTGGACAGCAGCATGTGGAGCGCTTGGCCCGAGTCGACGTGCGCTGAGGCCGGGATCATCCCGTCATCAACCAAGGGGGGCGCGTAAAGTTTGGCGGCGATTGTACTGGTCTGGCTCTTTAAACGATAGGGCAATAAGGCCGCACCGACGCATTGTCTGCATCAACGGACAGATTTTCACATTTGCAGGCTAACAATTGATTAAAGACGATGGCTAAAATGCCATCTTTCATTTGATGCCAAACGTTGGCATCGGCTCAAGGACGGGTCACCCGGCCCGCTGACTGGTTTTCAGACGCTGCACAAGCTCCACAGGCCGTTAGTGCCAGGGGCGCAGTTTGTTCACCTCTGACGTGTGACGATTTCCGTGAAACTCATCATTGCCGCTGTCTATGTAGTCTCCATCGCCTATGTCCACCTGCGCGGTCGCGTACGCCACAAGCTGGCGCGCCAACTGAGCGACCACTCGACGTTCCTGGCGCCGATCAATTGCTTCCTTTATCTGTTCTCGAAGATCCCCAACAAGCCGTTTCTCAACCCGGCGGACTTTCCCGACCTGACGCCGCTGCAGACTCACTGGGCAGAAATTCGCGCCGAAGGCCAGAACCTGCTGAAAGCGGGGGAGATCAAGCGCTCCAACGATTACGACGACGTCGGCTTCAACTCCTTCTTCAAGACCGGCTGGAAGCGTTTTTACCTGAAATGGTACGGCGACAGTCACCCCTCGGCCATGAAACTCTGCCCGCGCACCACCGAACTGGTACAGGGTATCGGCTCGATCAAGGCGGCGATGTTTGCCGAGCTGCCGCCGGGCTCGAAACTGGTTCGCCATCGCGATCCGTATGCCGGTTCCTACCGGTACCACCTGGGCCTGGAAACGCCCAATGACGCCGGTTGCTACATCAACGTCGATGGCGAGAACTATCACTGGCGCGATGGTGAAGCGGTGATATTCGACGAGACATTCATTCATTACGCGCAAAACACCACCGAGCAGAACCGCATCATCCTGTTCTGCGATGTCGAGCGCCCGATGAAATACCGCTGGGCGGCCGCGTTCAATAGCTGGTTCAGCCGCAACGTGATGTCGGCTGCCGGTGCGCCGAACGAGGCGGGTGACAGGACCGGGGGCATCAACCGGCTGTTCGGCAGGATCTACAAGGTTCGCCTGCACGGCAAGGCGTTGAAAAAGCGCAATCGCAAGCTGTATTACCTGCAGAAGTGGGCGTTTTTTGGTGGGTTGCTGGCGATTTTTGTCCTGGTCTGAGGACGCCTTCGCTGGCAAGCCAGTTCCTACGGGACTTGCGATCGTCACAAACCTGTAGGTGCCAGCGATGGGGCCGGAGCATTCAACCCATCACTTGCTGACTTTCTTCCTCGCCGCCGGTTTGGTCGTCGACTTAGGCTTGGCAGGCGCCTTGGTCGCCGCCTTGCCCCCCAAACTACGTTTGAGCAACTCGGTCAAATCAATAACATCAGCAGTCTTGCGCTCCTCTTCACCCGTGGCCGTTTCAACATCCTCGATCTTGCCTTCATGGGCTTTCTTGTCCACCAGGGCCATGATCTTGTCTTCGAATTCGTCCCGGTAATCGTCCGGCGACCAATCGACACTCATGTCCTGCACCAGGCGCTTGGCCATGTCCAGTTCGCCCTTGGACAGCTCGGCCTTGGTCACGTCGGGGCCCAGTGCCAGTTCGTCCAGGCTGCGGACCTCCGCCGGCCAGCGCAGTTTTACAAGCACCATGGCCGACTCCAGCGGCATCAAGGCCGCCAGGTACTGGCGGGTGTGCAGCACCACGCGGGCCAGCGCAACTTTGTGGGTCTTGGTCAGGGTTTCGCGCAACAGGGCATAGACCTTGCCACCGCGTTTATCCGGCGCCAGGTAGTAGGGCGTGTCGATGTTCTGCAGCGGGATCTGCTCGCTGTCGACAAAGGCGAAGATATCGATGGTCTGGGTCGACAGGGGATGGGCCGAGCGGATCTCTTCTTCACTGAGCACCACATAGCGGCCTTTTTCATACTGCACACCTTTGACGATGTGCTCTTTGGTGACTTCCTTGCCGGTCACCTTGTTGACGCGCTTATAACCCACCGGGTCCATGCTGCGGCTGTCCAGCCAGTCGAAATCCACCCCTTGGGAGGACGTCGCCGAGACCAGCGCCACGGGAATATGCACCAGCCCGAAACTGATCGCGCCTTTCCAGATTGCCCGTGCCATGGTGGTCTTCCCCGAAAGTGATGTTCAGGTGACCTTGGACCTCGCGCAAAAGTTTCAGCGGCCTGCGGTCCGGTCCTGGCCGTGCTTCAACTTCGTGTTACATCTTGCGTGGAAGGTTTGGGTTAACAAATCCGAACCTCAGGCGTAGCGTGCTATCGAAGACTCTATTCATCACGCACACGTCGAGAGGCTAGCCCATGAACCGATACGTAACTGGCCTTTTCGTGCTGGCATTGGGCGGCGTACTCGGTCATGCGGCCCAGGCAGGCATCGCGTTGCAGGTGGCGCAAAACCTTCCGGGCAGCACCAACAACAACCCCTACAACAGCCCGATCCGCCGTGCCAATCCGAACAGCATGCAGGGTACGCAGCCCAGTGCCCCGGCCATTCGTGGACCGAACACTGTGCCGGTACCACGCACGCCCACCCTCGACAATGGCGGCATAGGCAATCGCTATCCACAGGGCTCGGCCCCCGCCAGCGCGCCGAAGTTCATCCCTAATCCAGCGCCGCGCAGTCCCTGAATTTCAGGACAACTGTCCTGTATCCCATGACAAAAGGAATCGTGCATGTTGCATAAAACCCTCCTGGCCGCTTTCTGTGCCAGCACCTTGTTAGCCTTCAGCGCCCCAGCCCTGGCGGCGACTCAGGATATGCAAAGCGAACAGGGCACCCTTGAGGTCAAGCCGATCGCCACAGGACTGGAGCACCCCTGGGCATTGGCTTTTCTACCGGACAGCCAGGGAATGTTGGTCACTGAGCGCCCGGGCAACCTGCGGGTGGTAACGGCCGAAGGCAAATTGTCTGCGCCGCTCAACGGCGTGCCCAAGGTCTGGTCCAAGGGGCAGGGCGGCTTGCTGGATGTGGCACTGTCACCCGACTTCAGGCAAGACCGGTTGATCTACCTGTCGTATGCCGAAGGGGGTGGTCAGGGTGGCAAGGCCGGTACCGCGGTCGGTCGCGGGCGGCTGTCCGAGGACCTGACGACGCTGAAGGATTTCCGGGTGATTTTCCGCCAGGAGCCCAAACTCTCGGTCGGCAACCATTTTGGATCGCGGCTTGTCTTCGACCGCGACGGCTATCTGTTCGTAACCCTGGGGGAAAACAACGACCGGCCCACTGCCCAGGACCTCGACAAGTTGCAAGGCAAGGTCGTCAGGATCTACCCGGACGGCAAGGTGCCTGACGACAACCCCTTCGTCGGGCAGGCCGGCGTGCGCCCGGAAATATGGGCCTTCGGCGTGCGTAACCCGCAAGGCGCGGCGCTCAACCCCTGGACCGGCACGCTCTGGGAAAACGAACACGGGCCACAGGGCGGTGATGAGGTCAACATCATCGAACGCGGCAAGAACTACGGTTGGCCGTTGGCCACCCACGGCATCAATTACTCGGGCCAGCCGATCCCGGAAGCCAACGGCAAGACCGCCGAAGGCACCGTCGGGCCGCACCATGTCTGGGAAAAGTCCCCTGGTTTGAGCGGCCTGGCATTCTACGACGGTGATCGCTTCAAGGCCTGGCATCACAACGCGTTCATTGGCGCGCTGGTCACCCGGGAGCTGATTCGGCTGAAATTCGACGGCGACAAGGTGGTTCATGAAGAACGCTTGCTGGGCGAACTGGACAAGCGTATCCGCGATGTGCGGCAGGGGCCGGATGGGTATTTGTATGTCTTGACCGATGAGGCGGATGGAGGGTTGTACAGGGTCGGATTGAAGTAAAGGGCATTGCTCGCATTCGACCGAGATCAAATGTGTGCGAGATTGGCTCGCGATGGCTATCGCGGATTCGAACCATTGACTTGCCACCAACGCCCGGCTATTTTCCAGGCATGACTTCCACCGTATTGCGCTGCCAGCCAAGCATTATTACCGCCATTCCTTATTTGGCGGGCTAGCTCACGACTGCAGCACCCAACCCGCCCAAGAGGCGGGTTTTCATTTTCTGTCTCAGGGCTCTGATCAATGTCAGGAGACGATCATGACCTGTGTGCCTGCCCAACAAAATCTGCTTGAACATTACGTCAGGAAAATCCTTGCCGCGCCGGTCTATGAACTGGCGGTGCGCACCCCCTTGCAACCCTCGCCGGCGCTGTCTGTGGCCTTGGGCAATCAAATTCTGCTCAAACGCGAAGATCTGCAACCGACTTTTTCGTTCAAGATCCGTGGTGCCTACAACAAGCTGGTACAACTGAGCCCTGATCAACAGGCGCGAGGCGTAGTGACGGCTTCGGCGGGCAATCACGCCCAGGGCGTGGCGTTGGCGGCGCGTGAACTGGGCATTGAAGCGACGATAGTGATGCCCGCCAGCACGCCGGAGTTGAAGGTGCTCGGGGTGCGCAGCCGTGGCGCGGATGCGCGGCTGCACGGCGCGAGTTTTCCCTTTGCCCTGGCCTATGCGCTGGATCTGGCGGAACAAACCGGGAAGACCTTTGTATCGCCCTTCGACGACCCCGATGTGATTGCGGGACAGGGCACCGTGGCCATGGAGATCCTGCGTCAGCACCAGGGCCCGCTGGATGCGATCTTTGTACCGGTGGGCGGCGGCGGTCTGATCGCCGGCATCGCGGCGTACGTCAAATACCTGCGGCCGCAAGTGCGCATCATCGGCGTCGAGTCGGAACATTCGGCTTGCTTGCAGGCGGCACTGGAGGCGGATCAGCGCGTCATCCTGGCCAGCGTCGGAACTTTCGCCGATGGGGTAGCGGTCGCACAGATCGGCGCCCATGGTTTTGAGGTGTGCCGGTTTTGCGTCGATGAGGTGCTGACCGTCAGCAACGACGAACTGTGTGCTGCCATCAAGAATATCTATGACGATACTCGCTCGATCGCCGAACCTTCTGGTGCATTGGCGGTGGCTGGAATCAAGAAGTACGTGGCGAAAAACAATGTCCGTGGCCAAACCTTCGTGGCTATCGAGTCGGGTGCCAATATCAATTTCGACAGTTTGCGCCATGTCGCCGAGCGCGCCGCTTTATACGGCACCCCGGCATAGAACCTGTCGGCGGGTAACCGAAGGCTACAAATCCGTTAAACGGTTATTCCGCGACGGCTTTCTCGACCTTGTTCGACGCCGACCAGATCCGGTAGCGCACCTCAATATCCTTTGGCACGTAGAGCACGATCGGCAGTTTGCTGTTGTAGCGCAGCAGGAAACCGTCGCCCACCACCGGTACGAAATCCTGGGTGCTCTTGCCATCGGGGCAGGCCATGAGTGTGCTCATGGGGCCGATGACTTTTTCCAGGCGGTAGAACGGATAACCCCAACCTTCGAGGTTCTTCTCTTCGAGAATGCCGCCCAGGCGTTGGCGATTGCAATCGACAGCCAGGGTCTTGCCGGCCAGGATCTCGACCTGGAAATCGTCTTCACGGGCTTGCGGGGCGAGGTGAATGACCTGGCGGGTGAAACCACTGTCGGGTTTCGGAAAGGGTGCGACGTTTTCGAGTTTTGCTGCCTGGGCGATGCTGGACAACGTGATAGCAATCAGCCCGACGGTGGTACTGATGGTCGATGAACCCATGATGCCTCCTTGCGAATGTGAGGGGTGAGCGGATACTGGATCGGCTTGGCCGCCATTCTCGACGGCGTCAGGGGCCAATGCAAATTCTTCGACCCTGCGTGCAAATTGCAGGGCCGCCGAACGCCCTTTTTGCAGTTTGCACGACCGATTTTACGAGACCTTACAATAAGCCCTTGATTTACCGATGAGCTGCACAGCGGAATTCAAGGCATGTTTTATGCTGTAGCTGTTCTTAAGCTGACCGGGTTTTCATATGAGTCAGCGTCGATAGTTAATTGGCAGTCTCACAACGGAGGGTCGCCATGTTTCTTTCTGCCCTGGAACTTCGCAACATCATTGAAAGCAGTTTTCTACCAAAACGCTGCCAATGCACGCTATCGCCGGACTTGTCCATGACGGTAAAAGTCTTTGCCGATGGTGAAACCGATCAACTCGATCTATTAAAAACCGGAATCGACGCCCAACAACTCAATGGCTGTCGGGAGATCAACGAACTGATAGCTGTCTTACGTTCCGATCTTCAAAACCACTACACGGAACCCGGGCACAGCCAAGGGATGCGCAAAGCGCTTTAGGTTGTTGATTGAGTTTTTGCCGATTTGCGCCGGGTCTGGAAAACGCCAGGCCCAGCGCCTGGCGTTCCCCACTACTACCGCAGGGTGCAAATTCATCGTTCTCCATCAGTTCTGATAACTGCAAGCGTCAGAAAGTTTTCGGTAGGCGATTTCTGCAGGTTGGCCCGATTGTGAGTCAATGTACTTCATCGTCGCCGTAATCACTTCGCAGTCCAGGGTGGAAGGTTCAGTCAGCGCAATCACTTTACCCACATGCAACGGCATACCGTAGTGATAGGACGGCAAGTTTTGCGTGGAGGCGGGGTCATGGGCCTGTGCAAAGCCGGCCGATGGGGCACAGACAAGGGCGATTGAAACGAGCAGGGCGCGCGAGTTCATGAGGCAATCTCCAGTGCAGTCGCAAGTGAGCTCGACGTATCGTCGAACCTGCCGCACTGGGCGTCAGAGGACTCTGAGGGCGTGCGGTCCAGTAGAGTGTTGGACTGCGCGATTAAGCATTGGTTAACTCACTTGAATGCCGCCTGTCGTATTGCCACTACCGTTCGGCGTGAAAAATACAGTCATTTTTCAGACTAAAGTCGTCTGCAGTGAGGTAAAGCCCTCTGCCATCATTGTCGTTCACCCCGCGTTTCACTTCAGCCCGGTCTATCACCTGACCGGATGAAGGCTATTTATGGCTGATTGCGCCTTGGCGCAAACGCTGCATTGTTGGAGCTTTTTAATGCGTCCCCCTTTTACGAACATCCGCGCGCGCCAGTCACTCGGCTTCGGCGCCCTGGTCCTGTGCGCCGGTTTTACCGGTTCGGCACAAGCGAGCGGCTTCATCGACGACACCACGGCGAAAATCGAATCACGTACGGTTTATTTCAATCGCGACTTTCGTGACGGGCACAGCTCCAACGAGCAGGGCGCGTCCAAACGCGAAGAGTCGGCCCAGGGTTTTATTCTCAATCTGCAATCGGGGTACACCGAAGGCACATTCGGTTTTGGCGTCGATGCGTTGGGCATGGCGGGGTTCAAGCTCGATTCCAGTCCCGACAGCAGCAACAGCGGCCTGTTGCCCTCCAGCGGCAGTAACCCGCGGGGTTCGGCGGACGAATACACCAAGCTCGGCTTGACCGCCAAGGTACGTGTCTCGCAGAGCGTGTTGAAGTACGGGGCATTACTGCCGGATGTGCCGCTGCTCAAGTACAACGATGGCCGTTTGCTGCCGACGATGTTCAATGGCGCAATGCTTACCTCCAGGGAAGTCAAGGACCTGAATTTCATGGCCGCGCGCCTGGACAAGTACACGGCCCGGGACTCCACCGACTCCCAGGACATCCGCGTGCACTGCAAGAACAAGCGCTATGCCTGCAACATCACTGCCGATCATTTCGACATGTACGGCTTCGATTACAAGATCAACGATCGGCTGACTGGCCAGTATCACTACGCCGAACTGGAAGACATCTACCGCCAGCATTTCCTCGGCCTGCTGGCCAATCAACCGCTGGGTGGCGGTGTACTCAAGGCCGACCTGCGCTTGCTCAAGAGTGCCGACAGCGGCGATGCCCGCGCCGGCTCCATCGACAACCGTGCCCTGAGTACCATGCTCGCTTACGCCATCAGCGGCCATACCTTCAGCGCTGGCTGGCAGCGGATGAACGGCGACAACTCGATGCCCTACCTGGATGGCAGCAATCCATATCTGGTCAATTACGTGCAGGTCAACGACTTCGCTGCGGCGCAGGAGCGCTCATGGCAGTTGCGTTACGACTATGACTTCAAGGCCATCGGCCTCAACGGCCTGACGTTCCTGACCCGCTATGTGAATGGTGATCACATTCTGGTGCCGGGCAGCGATCAGGAAGGCAAGGAGTGGGAGCGAGACAGCGAGCTCAAATACGTGGTGCAGAGCGGGACGTTCAAGGATGTCAGCCTGCGGTTGCGCAATGCGACGTATCGCAGCAATTACGCGCAATACGCCCGGGATGTGGATGAGACGCGGTTGATCCTCAGCTACAACTTCTCGGTCCTTTGACCTTCACGACTGAGGGTTCCCACGCAGAACGTGGGAACCCTCGATTCAGGGCCAAACCAGTTGGTGGCGATAGGGTAGGTCCGGGCCGGTCTTGCTGCACGTCAGTGCCGCTGCTTGTACCGCGAACTTCACCATAGCGTCGATCTGCGGGCGACTCAAATGTCGAACTCCCTCAATCGAATCCAGCCGCTGCTCGGTCAGCCAGCTGATCAGCGCAGCCTGGAAGGTATCGCCGGCGCCCACGGTGTCGGCGATGTCTACCGTACAGGCCGGCACCGACCACGAACCGTGGACCCGACTGAACACCGTCGCCCCTTCGCCACCACGGGTCAGGAACACCAGCTGACAGCGGTGTTGCAACCATCCCTCAATCACTTGCGCCGGGTCCTGCTCGGGGTACAGAAGGCGCAAATCCTCATCGCTAACCTTGATCAGGTCGGCATGTCCGACCAGGTTGGCCACCCGAGAACGCCACAGCTCGATGTTCGGCTCGGGGTTCAGCCGCACGTTCGGATCAAGGCTGATCAGGCGCTTGCCGCTTTCCCGGCGCACCAGTTCCAGCAACGTGTCGGCAATCGGTTGCACCACCAGCGAAAACGAACCAATGTGCAGGCCGCGCACCTCAGGCCCTAAGGGCGGCAAGTGCTCGGGTTTGAGTTGTCTATCCGCGCAGCCTTCGCCGCGGAAACTGTAGTGCGGCGAGCCATTGGCCCCCAGCGCGACCATCGCCAGGGTGGTCGGTGCGGCAAAATCCACCAGATAGTCTATGCATACCCCTTCGTCCTCCAGTACCTGGAGCAAGCGGCGGCCGAGGTAGTCGGTGGACAACCCGGCAAACAACGCGGCCTCCACGCCCAATCGGCGCAAACCCACTGCCACGTTGAATGGCGAACCGCCGGCAATTGCCTTGAAATTCACTTTTGAAGCCAGGCCGCTGACGTCGCTTTCACTGAAGAAATCGAACAGCGCTTCGCCACATACCAAATACATAGTTGATCGCTCTTTAAAGGGTTGCGACATGCCGTTGATAGCGTTCATAGGCTAACCGCGTGGCCGCCACGTTTTCTGCGATCGGCCAGGTTTCACTGGCCGAATCGAGCTTCACACAGCGTTCGCACAGATCCGCCAGGCTGTCCTCATGCCCATTTGCCCAGGACTTGCACCACGCCGCCTGAATCGCCGCGCCAAGGGCTGCGGCTTCACTCTGCTCGGGGCAGACGACTTTCATGTTCATGGTGTCGGCGACGATCTGCCGCCACGCCGCACTTTTCGACCCGCCACCGATCAGGCAAATGCGCAGGCTTTGTAAGCCATTGTGGTGCAGCAGGTCCAGCCCGTAGCGCAATCCGAAGGTCGTGCCCTCGACAACGGCGCGACACAGGTTGGCCCGGGTCAGGTTGTCCATGGTCAGTCCCAGCAGGCTTGCAGTGGCGTGGGGCAGGGCGGGCACACGTTCGCCGTTGAGGAACGGCAGCATGCTCACGCCTTCGGCACCGATGGGAGCCTGGGCAACGAGGGCGTTGAAATCGTCGATATCCAGTGCGAGCAGCTCGCGGATAACCGCTGTTGCATTGGTCAGGTTCATGGTGCAGATCAACGGCAGCCAACCGCCGCTGGAGGAACAAAACGTAGCGACAGCTGCATCCGCGCTGACCTTCGGTTGCTCGGCGAAAGCGTACACCGTGCCGGACGAGCCGAGGCTCATGGTGATCGCCCCAGGCTTGATGTTGCCGGTGCCGATGGCGCCCATCATGTTGTCGCCACCGCCGCTGGACACCAGTGCCTGCGGGTTGATGCCCAGGTGTTCGGCGATGCCCGGCAGCAGAGTGCCGACCGCTTGATGGGCATCGATCAGTTCCGGCAACGCCGCTTGCAGACGCCCGGTAGGGTCGATGTCACACAGCAACTGCACATCCCACCGACGGGTGCGCACATTGAAATAGCCGGTGCCCGAGGCGTCGCCATACTCGCTGCAATGGCGGCCGGTGAGCCAGAAATTAAGGTAGTCGTGGGGCAGCAGGATGTGCGCGATTCGGGCAAACAGATCGGGGTGCTGTTCTTTCGTCCAGAGCAGCTTTGAAACCGTGTAGCCCGGCGCAATCACCACGCCGAGGCGTTCCAGCGAACCTTTTTCTCCGCCCAGATGATTGAGCAGGCGATCGTTCTGCGCGGTGGTTTCGGTGTCGCACCAGAGCTTTGCCGGGCGCAGGACCTGGCCTTGATCGTCGAGCAGGACCAGGCCATGTTGCTGGGCCGAAACGCCAAGGCCGAGGATGTCCTGGCCGTCGATGTCCGCCGCCAGCAACGCACGACGGGTGGCGAGGGTGAGTGCACCCAGCCATTGCGCGGTGTCTTGTTCCCGGCGGCCGTTGGCGCCGCTGATGAGCTTGTGCGCGGCGGCACCCTGGCCCAGCACCTGGCCGCTGTGCGCATCGAGGACGATGGCCTTGGTGCCCTGGGTGCCGCAGTCGATGCCGAGGAATAATCGTTGGTTTGCCATGGCAGATCCTTGGATCGTCAGGTAGATATCAGTGATCCCGATCGCGAGCGGCTCGCTCCCACAGGCGATCTTGCGCGCACACAAATGACCCAAACCACAGGAGCCAATGTGGGAGCGAGCCTGCTCGCGATGACGGCAGTCAGTTCACCGCTGAACTCAAGCCAGGATCCGCTCCAAAGTCCGCGACACCCCATCCTCGCGCAAACTGTTGCAACACCACTCAAACGCCGCGACAAATTCCGCTGAGCGAGGAATCGTCGTGCCAAAAATCTCCTCAACCCGCAGCAACCGCTGGGTCAGCAACCCATCATCCGCCACCAGCGCCTGACAGAACGCCGCCCGCGGATCCGCAATGGCATAGGTATCGCCATTCTCATCCACACCCTTCAGATACAAGGCCCACGCCGCCACCACCAGCGCCGCTCGCCGGGTGTCCCGGCCATCGGCGAGCAAGCGGTTGATGGTCGGTACGGTGAATTTGGGAAACTTCGACGAACCGTCCGAGCACACGCGCTCCAGTTGGTCGGCAATCGCCTGGTTGGAAAAGCGCGCCACCAGGGTGTTTTTGTACTCGGTCAGGTCGATTCCGGGCACCGGCAAGAGCTGCGGTGTCACGTCCAGGTCCATGTAGGCGCGCATGTAGCGCACAAACAGCGGGTCGTTCATGGTTTCGTGGACGAAGCGGTAACCCTTGAGAACACCGAGATAAGTCAGGGCCAGGTGACTGCCATTGAGCAGTTTGATCTTCATCTCTTCATAAGGCGTGACGTCGTCGGTGAACTGCACGCCGACCTTTTCCCAGGCCGGGCGGCCATTGACGAACTTGTCCTCCAGCACCCACTGCACGAACGGTTCGCACACCACTGGCCAGGCATCGTCCACGCCATGCCTGTCAGCCAGTTGCAGGCGATGTTCGGTGCTGGTCATTGGCGTGATGCGGTCGACCATGGCATTGGGGAAGCTCACATTGCGCTCGATCCAGTCCCGCAGGTCGGCATCGCGCAGGGCGGCGAACGCCAGCAGGGCCTTGCGGGTCACCGCGCCGTTGTGTGGCAGGTTATCGCAGGACATCAAGGTGAACGCCGGCGTGCCTGCCGCGCGGCGTTTGGCCAGGGCGGCGCAGAGGAAACCGAACACGGTTTTCGGTACGTTGGGGTTCGCCAGATCGTGCTGGACTTGCGGCAGGTGGGCCATGAACTCGCCGTTGCTGTCATCGATGCAGTAACCGCCCTCGGTGATGGTCAGCGAAACGATGCGGATCCCGGGGCTGGCGAGTTTGTCGATCAGCGCCTGGGCATCGTCTTCGGCCAGCAGCATGTCGCGGATGGCACCGATGACGCGCACTTGGGTGTCATCGCTGTCACCGAGCTCGAACAGGGTGAACAGGTAGTCCTGCGCTCGCAGATCATCCCGGGCGCGGCGATCTTCGCCGCGCAAGCCGACGCCACAAATGGCCCAGTCCAGGCCTTCGCCCTTGTTCATCAACGCATCGGTGTAATACGCCTGGTGGGCGCGGTGGAAACCGCCGACGCCAATGTGCGCGATGCCCTGGCGGGTGTCGCTCAGGGCGTAGGCGGGCACGGTAACCTCGGGTGCGAGGCGGTGCAGGCTGTGTTTATCGAGTTTCATCGCAGGCTCTCTGAATCAGGCAGCGACGCGCAACGGGCGGGCAAGTGCCACGCCGTCGGCATCGAATAAATGGCAGTGATTGGCGTCCAGGTGCAGGCTCAGGGTCTCGCCGTAGCGGCTGGCCAGGTCGCCGCGAACCCGCATCGTCAAGGCTTCGCCGGACGCGGTCCGCACATGGCAGAAAGTGTCGCTGCCCAGGCGTTCGCTGACGTCGGCGGTGACTTGCAGCGTGCAGTCGCCAGGTGTGGCCAGCTCCAGATGTTCCGGGCGAATACCCAGGGTGACGGCGCCGCCGACGCTCAGGTTGGCGCCGCTCAGCGGCAGGCTGATACGGGTGCCGGCGTCCAGCTGCACTTCGCAGCCCTGGCCGTCGATCCGGTTGACCTGGCCCTTGAGAAAGCCCATTTTCGGTGTGCCGAGAAAGCCTGCGACAAACAGGTTGGCCGGTTGGTGATAGAGGTCCAGCGGTGAACCGACCTGCTCGATTTTGCCGCCATTGAGCACGACGACCTTGTCGGCCATGGTCATCGCCTCGACCTGGTCATGGGTCACGTAGATCATCGTCGCTTGCAGCTCTTTGTGCAGGCGCAGTAATTCAAGACGCATCTGTACCCGCAGTGCGGCGTCGAGGTTGGACAGCGGTTCGTCGAACAGGAAGATCTTGGGATTGCGCACGATCGCCCGGCCAATCGCTACCCGCTGGCGCTGGCCGCCGGACAGCTGCTTGGGCTTGCGATCGAGCATGGGGCCGAGTTCAAGGATACGCGCCGCTTCGCCGACTTTTTTCTCGACCTCGGCTTTCGGCACCCCGGCCAGGTCGAGGGCAAACGACATGTTCTTGCGCACGCTCATGTGCGGGTACAGGGCGTAGGTCTGGAACACCATCGCCAGGTCGCGCTTGGCCGGACTGACTTCGGTGATGTCGCGGCCGTCGAGTTCGAGGGTGCCGCCGCTGACTTCCTCCAGCCCCGCGATCAGACGCAGCAGGGTGGATTTTCCGCATCCCGATGGGCCGACAAACACCACGAACTCCCTGTCGTTCACTTGCAGGTCGATGCCCTTGATGATGGAGAAGCCTTCGAAGCCTTTTTGCAGATTCTTGATTTTCAGGTTGGCCATGATCATGGGCCTCCGGTTAAATTTTCAGGTTGAATCCGTTTTTCTGTAGGGGCCGGCCAATCGCGTTATTTCACGGCGCCAAACGACAGGCCGCGCACCAGTTGTTTCTGGCTGATCCAGCCGAAGATCAGGATCGGCGCGCAGGCCAGGGTCGACACCGCCGACAACTTGGCCCAGAACAACCCCTCAGGGCTTGAGTACGAGGCGATCAATGCGGTCAGTGGCGCGGCGTTGGATGAGGTCAGGTTCAGTGACCAGAACGCCTCGTTCCAGCACAGGATCAGCGACAGCAGCACGGTCGAGGCCAGGCCGCCCTTGGCGATCGGCAGCAGCACCCGGACCATCTCCTGCCACAAGGTGGCGCCATCCAGGCGGGCGGCTTCGAGGATGTCCTTGGGAATGTCCTTGAAGTAGGTGTAAACCATCCAGACCACGATCGGCATGTTGATCAGGGTGTAGATGACGATCAGCGCGATCCGTGTATCGAGCAGGCCGAAGCTCTTGGCCAGCAGGTAGATCGGCATCAGCACCCCCACCGGCGGCAGCATCTTGGTGGAGAGCATCCACAGCAGCGTGCCCTTGGTGCGCTGGGTTTCGTAGAAAGCCATGGAGTAGGCTGCGGGCACCGCGATCAGCAGGCACAGGGCCGTGGCGCTGAAGGAAATCACCACCGAGTTCCAGGCGAAACTGAAGTAGTCGCTGCGCTCATTGATATGCAGGTAGTTCTCCAGCGTCGGGGCGAAGATGAACTGTGGTGGTGTGGCGAAGGCATCGATTTCGGTTTTGAAACTGGTCAGCACCATCCAGAAAATCGGGAAGAAGATCAGGATCGCGATGGCCCAGGCCAGGGTGCCCAGCAGCAGGCTTTGCAGGCGACGGGATTGTTGAAGGGTCATGGCGCGGGCCTCAGGCTTTGTCAGTCAGGTTTTTGCCGATCATGCGCACCAGCACGATGGCCGCGATGTTGGCGATCACTACCGCAATCAAGCCGCCCGCGGATGCCATGCCAACGTCGAACTGCACCAGCGCCTGGTTGTAGATCAGGTAGGCGAGGTTGGTCGAGGCGTAGCCGGGGCCGCCATTGGTGGTGGTGAAGATTTCGGCGAACACCGAGAGCAGGAAGATGGTTTCGATCATCACCACCACCGCAATCGGTCGCGCCAGGTGCGGCAGGGTCAGGTGCCAGAAGATCGCGATGGGCCCGGCGCCATCGAGGCGTGCGGCTTCCTTCTGCTCCTGGTCCAGGGACTGCATCGCCGTCATCAGGATCAGGATCGCGAAGGGCAACCATTGCCAGGAGACAATGATGATGATCGACAGCAGCGGGTAGTGCGCCAGCCAGTCCACTGGCTGCGCGCCAAACAGCTTCCAGACGAAGGCGAGAATCCCCGACACCGGATGGAAAATCAGGTTCTTCCAGATCAGTGCGCCGACCGTGGGCATGATGAAGAACGGCGAGATCAGCATGACCCTGACCATGCCGCGACCGAGAAACTCGCTGGCCTCCAGCAGCGCACTGATCAATACGCCAAATACCACACTGATCAGCAGCACACTGCCCACCAGCAACAGGGTGTTGGTGGCACCGGGCATGAAACCCGAATCGGTCAGGAAGTAGGTGAAGTTTTCCAGCCCGACGAATTCGTTTTCACCCGGATTGAGCAGGTTGTAGCGAATCAGCGAAAAGTACAGGGTCATGCCCAGCGGAACGATCATCCACAACAGCAGCAACGCTACCGAAGGGCTGACCAGGAACCAGCCAGGGTTGCTCAACCGGCTTTTGCGCTGCGGTTGGGGGATGTCCATGTGAGCTTTGGCAGTAGATGTATTCATGGTGATCACAACCGATTAATGACAGGCATATGAAGATCAACGGTGGGAGCTTGCTCGCGAAGAGGCCGGTACATCCGCTACATCTCCTGCGACTGAAACTCCGCTTTCGCGAGCAAGCCCGCTCCCACATTGAATACGGGGTTATTTGGGATACCCGGCGCGCTTCATCTCGCGTTCAGTGGTTTGCTGGGCCGCTGCCAGCGCCTGGTAAACCGTGGTCTGGCCGATCAGCGCCGCCGAGAAGGCTTTGCCGACCTGGGTGCCAATGCCCTGGAACTCCGGGATGGTCACCAACTGGATGCCGATGTAAGGCACCGGTTTGAGCGTCGGCTTGCTCGGGTCCGCCGCCTTGAGCGATTCCAGCGTGACCTTGGCAAACGGCGCGGCGTTCATGTAGGCCTCGCTGTAAGTGGAGGCCCGGGTGCCTGGCGGCACGTTGGCGATGCCGTCTTTTTCCGCGACCAGGGCGCTGTATTCCCTGGACGTGGCCCAGGCACTGAAGGTTTTCGCCGCCTCCTTGGCCTTGGAGCTGGTCGGGATCGCCAATGCCCAGGAGTACAACCAGGCCGAGCCTTTGTCGGTGACCTCATGGGGCGCATAGGTGAAACCGACGTGGTCGCTGACCTTGCTCTGGGTCTTGTCGGTGACGAACGAGCCGGCGACGCTGGCATCAACCCAGATCGCGCACTTGCCGCTGTTGAACAGCGCCAGGTTTTCGTTGAAGCCGTTGCTCGAGGCGCCCGGCGGGCCAGACTTCTTCATGGTCTCGACATAGAAGTTCAGCGCGTTTTTCCACTCCGGTCCGGTGAATTCAGGCTGCCACTGCTCATTGAACCAGCGGGCGCCATAGGCGTTGGCGACGGTGGTGAGCAACGCCATGTTTTCGCCCCAGCCTGCCTTGCCCCGCAGGCAGATGCCGTACTGTTCTTTATCCTTGTTGGTGAGTTTGTCGGCGAACTCGGCGATCTGGGTCCAGGTCGGGCGCTCGGGCATGGTCAGGCCGGCGACCTTGAACAGGTCGGTGCGGTAATAGGTGATCGAGCTTTCGGCATAGAACGGCAGGGCATACAGCGAGCCCTTCACCGACAAGCCTTCACGCACCGCCGGGAACACGTCGTCGAGTGCGTAAGTGGCGGGCAAGTCCTTCATCGGCTCCAGCCAACCCTTGGCACCCCACAGTGCGGCTTCGTACATGCCGATGGTCAGCACGTCGAACTGCCCGCCTTGCGTGGCGATGTCGGTGGTCAGGCGCTGACGCAGGACGTTTTCCTCGAGCACCACCCAATTGAGTTTGATCTGCGGATGCTCGGCCTCGAAGGTTTTCGAGAGTTTTTGCATGCGAATCATGTCGCTGTTATTGACGGTGGCGATGGTCAGGGTCTGGGCGCCAACACTGACGCTGCTGAGGGTCAGGCAGGTGAGGGCAAGCAGGGCTTTTACCGAAGATTGCATCGTGCACTCCTTTTCTGCGCCGGGTGGGCGACAGAAGGACAGTTATTGTTTTTGTGTCTTCCGAGGGCTGGAAGAATGTGCAGCGATTACAGCCTTGAATGGCGGGCGAGACAAATCATCCATCGCACTTGGATTGATACTATTTTGCACTCGGCCTTAGGGGTGTAGACGCAAGGAAGGGCTTTCAGCACTGGGATTCGTACAGGTCGTTGAGGTGAAATGCAGCACCTGAGGGAATCCCGGGTGTCAGCCCAGGTTCTGCTCGGTCAGCCGCTGCACCACCAACCGCCGGTAATGCGACGGAGTCATGCCCTTCAGCTGCTGAAAACGCCGGTTGAAGTTGGAAATATTGTTGAAGCCCGATTCGAAGCAGACCTCGGTCACCGGTTTGTCGCCGTCGGCCAGCAGCTCACAGGATTTGCTGATGCGCAGGCGATTGACGAACTCGATGAAGCAGCGCCCGGTGGCCTGCTTGAACACGCGGCTGAAGTAGGTCGGTTTCATGCCCAGGTGCCCGGCGACTTCCTCCAGCGGCAACTCGCGGGCGTAGTGGGCAAAGATGTAGTCCACCGCGCGGTTGGTGCGGTCGATGCTGTGCTCGTCGGCCTGTTGTGGCGTGGTCGCGCCGGACAGCAACTGGTAATCGTCGCAAGCCCCCAGCAACTCCAGCAGGATGAAAAAATGCCCAAGGCGGGTCACGCCCTGGGTGTCGGCGATGCGCTGCATCAGCTCCATCGCCTTGCCGATGGTGTGCTTGCAGCGAAACTCGATGCCGTACTGCGCGCGCTCGAGCAGCGGCGCCAGGGTCTTGAGCTCGGCAAACACCTGATAGCCGCTGTCGAACAATTCGTCCGTGAAGTTGACCAGCATGTCGCGCTTGGGCACCACTTCATCCTCCGCCACCTGGCTGATCCAGTTGTGGGGCAAGTTAGGGCCGGTCAGGAACAGGGTTTGCGGATGGAAGTTGCCAATATAGTCACCAATGAACACCTTGCCCGAACTGGCGACGATCAAGTGCAGCTCGTACTCCTTGTGAAAATGCCAGCGCACCAGGGGGCAGGGGAATCCGTGCTGGCGATAGATGATGGACAACCCGTCATGGTCGTCCATCAGTTCATAGGAAGGATCGGTAACGCGGGTAGCTCGGCTCATGTCGGGACGCTTTTATTGTTATCGCAGGTCGATCATGCCTCTTTCGCGAGCGAATATGCCAGTTGCTGCGCTTGTCGATTGTCTTGTCAGCTATCTGCCCCGTGGCGATGCTTGGCTTCGATCCATTGCGCCATGTATCGGGTACTTTTGTGTTGATGATGGCGCAGCATGCTGCCGGTAAAGTTGTCTCTCCTGATGGCAACCAGGTGTCGGCGGCACTCCTCGAGCCGAGCTATCAGTGCCGGACCATGGTCATGTGGCTGATAGCGGCTCGCCAGCAGGTCCAGCCCCCGGGCCTGGGCATCGAGCCACTGGGCCTTGTCCTGGTAAAGCTGCACGGCACAGTCGGCAAAGGACCTGGCTGTGCGGGTGATCGCCCCTGGCCATGGCTCGTCTGCGTGCATGGCTTCTGCACCGACGGGCGTGGTGACGTTCGGCGTGCCACAGAGCATGGCATCGACAATCTTGCCTTTGATGCCCGCGCCAAAGCGCAACGGTGCCATGCACACCCGTGCCGCCGACATCACTTGCAAGGCGTCCTCAGCCCAGTTCATTACATGAAAACCCTGCGCCGCGTTGTGCAGCGCGGTGGCCTTGGGCGGTGTGTAGGCGCCGTAGATGTGCAGTTGAGCCGCAGGTAGCTGCTGGCGAATCATTGGCCAGATAGTGGTTTTGAGCCAGAGCACTGCATCCCAGTTGGGGGCATGGCGAAAATTGCCGATGTGCAGAAAGTGCGCCCGGTCTTCGAACGGCACAGGCGCATGGGTGGGCAAGTCCACCATCAGCGAGCACCAATGCAGGAGGCTGCGCGGTAGCTTGAAGTGTTCGACCAGTAACTCGATCTCCACCTCGGAAATCATCAGGTTCAAGTCGCAACGATAGATCGCGGCGATTTCCCGCTGGGCCAGGTCGGTCTCGGCCATGAACTCGAACTCCTCGCGCAACGCTGGCGCGAACAGATCGTTGAAGTCATTGTTGTCGTCACTGGCCTTCAAGCGCTTCTTCAGTCGCTGATGCCGCGCGTCGCGCAGGCTCTGCAGGTCGGAGGTCTCGAGTACCCGCAGTGCATCGGGGCAGTGTTGTTCCACTCGCCAACCGAACTGTTCTTCCATCATGAAGCGATCGAACAGCACGATGTCCGGGGCCAATTCGCTGATGAACCGGTCGAAACTGCTGTTGTTCAGCTCGATCGGTACTTCACGGATGCCCATTGCCGTCAGGTCGGCTTTATGCTCGCCGCTGCGGGCCGGACTGCTGAAGGTGACGTGCCAGCCTTGCTGCAGGAAACTTTCGAGGATTTGCATCATATGCCCGCCGGCCGCCGAAGAGCGGGGCTCGGGCCAGACGTAACCAATGACCAGGACGTTGGTTGCGCGGGGCTGACTCATGAACGGGGATTCCTTGCAACGGGCACAAAGCTTGAGGAGATAAAGGGAGTCGGCAATAAAGTCCGGCCGTGGTCAGGCATTTTGGAGGATGTCTTTGACCTTGTCGCGCAACTGATCGATGGAGAACGGTTTGCCGATCACTTGCATCCCTTCGGGCACTTCGATGCTTTCGGCATACCCACTGGCGAACAGGATAGGCAGAGTGGGGCGCACGTTGCGCGCTTCTTTGGCCAGCTCGCGGCCGTCCATGACCGGCAGGCCGACATCGGTCATCATCAGGTCAATGTGCTGGTTCGAGTCCTTGATAATTTCCAGCGCCTGTTCGCTGCCATCGGCCTCAAGGACTTTGAACTCCAGCTCCTCCAACACGTCGACAATCAACATGCGCACGATGGCATCGTCTTCGACGACAAGGATAGTGGGAGCGTTGGCGTTCATGATGGCGGTCTCAGAAGGGTGGATGGGCTTTTCGGCCGATCGAAATCGCCGGCTCTCTTGCATGAGTAAGTGTCGCGTCCCGACAAGTTCCCGATACGCTATAAAAAGAATGCGGCACGGGTGAGTGCGAAGGATAACCGCTGCGTTGGCGCGACTGCAGATGAATGTGCACTTTGCGGCAAAAGTCGGAAGAAAATTCGATCATTACGTCAGTTTTGGGGCAAACTCCTTGGTTTTCATCCGTTCAACAAGGCTTAACTATGACCTCTGAGTCTTCGGTTGACGAGCAGCGATTTCGTAAGCTCCTGAGCCGCAACATCAGCCTGCCGCTTGGCGTCGGCGCCATCAGTGCGGTTTTCTTCGTGTCGCTGATCACTTATCTGCTGTCGACGATCCAGTGGGTCGAGCACACCGACCGAGTGATCAATAACGCCAATGAGGCGGTCAAGCTGACGGTCGACCTGGAAACCGGCATGCGCGGTTTCCTGCTCACCAGCGATGAAAAGTTTCTCGAACCCTATGAAACGGCCAAGCCGCGCATCGAGGTCGTGCTCAGGACCTTGCTTGAGCTGACTGCCGACAACCCGGTCCAGACTGACCGCTTGCACAGGCTGGAGTCCTTGCAGCGGGAGTGGGGCAGTTACGCGCAATCCATGATCGAACTGCAGCGCGTCAACGGTGACTACCGCGGGGCGGTCAAGGCCGGCAAAGGCAAGCGCCTGACCGATGAGATCCGCAAGCAGTACGAAGACGTGATCGACATGGAGCAACAGCTGCGCGCTACGCGCAACGAGGAAGTGCGCCGCACCACGATCTGGAGTATCACGCTTTATCTGCTGTTCATTGCCGGGATCAGCGCATTGCTGGCGTACATCGGTCGCCGCGACTTGCTCAACCTGTCGCAAAGCTATGCAGCGACCCTGGCGGCGCAACAGGCCAGTGCCCTGCGGCTGGAACAACAGGCCTGGCTGCGCAACGGTCAGACCCAGCTGGCCGAGCAAGTGCTGGGCCAGCTGTCGCTGAACTTGCTGGGGCGAAACATCCTGCAATTCTGCGCGCAGTACCTGGGCAGTGCCGTGGCGGCCATTTATGTGCGCGAAGAACACGGTGGCCTGCGCCGCGTGGCGTCCTATGGCTTGTCCCGGGAACAGCAGGCGCGAGAGCAGCAGATCTACAGCGACGAAGGGATTGTCGGCCAGGTGGCGCAACAGGGCCGGCTGATTCGCCTGGACGCTGTGCCAAGCGACTATTTCAAGGTCAGTTCCGGCCTTGGCGAAGGATTGCCGCACAGCGTGCTGGTGGTGCCGACCAGCGACGACGACCGCATCAACGGCGTCATCGAACTGGGCTTCCTGCGCCCGCTGACCGACCGTGACATCGACCTGCTGGAGCTCATCGCCGGCAATATCGGTACTTCCATCGAGGCCGCGCGTTATCGCCAGCGCCTGCAGGAGGTATTGGCCGAGACCCAGCAACTCAACGAAGAGCTGCAGGTCCAGCAGGAAGAGCTCAAGACCGCCAACGAAGAACTGGAAGAGCAGTCGCGGATTCTCAAGGAATCCCAGGCGCATCTGGAGACCCAGCAGGTCGAGCTGGAACAGACCAACGAACAACTTGCCGAACAGGCGCAGGTGCTGGCCGAACAACGTGACGCCATGGACCTGAAGAATACCGAGCTCAATCAAGCCCAGGCCCAGCTCGAAGAGCGCGCCGTAGAACTGCAGCGTTCGAGCAAGTACAAGTCCGAATTCCTCGCCAACATGTCCCACGAACTGCGCACGCCGTTGAACAGTTCGCTGATCCTGGCCAAGCTGTTGGCGGAAAACCAGCAGGAAAACCTGAGTGCCGAGCAGGTCAAGTTCGCCGAATCGATCTACTCGGCCGGCAATGATTTGCTCAATCTGATCAACGACATTCTCGACATTTCCAAGGTCGAAGCCGGCAAACTCGAAATACGTCCGGAAAACACCAGCGTTGCGCGCCTGGTGGACGGCTTGCGGGGGATGTTCCAGCCCCTGGCGGCGGACAAGCAACTGGATTTTCAGGTCGAGTTGCAGGACGGTGCGCCATCGATGATGTATACCGACCGCCAGCGCGTGGAGCAGATCATCAAGAATCTGCTCTCCAACGCCGTGAAGTTCACCGAGCAAGGCCGTGTCAGCCTGACCGTGACTTCGGCGCCGGATCACGGCATTGCCTTTATCGTCAGCGATTCGGGGATCGGCATTGCCGAGGATCAACAGGAAAGCATTTTCGAAGCCTTTCGCCAGGCCGATGGCACCACCAATCGTCGTTACGGCGGGACGGGCCTGGGCCTGTCGATTTCCCGCGACCTGGCCGCGCTGCTCGGCGGCTCGATCAACGTCGCCAGCACGCCGGGGCAGGGCAGTGCGTTCAGCCTTATCCTGCCGCTGCAATACGCCGAGCCAGGCATGGATCCCGTCGAGCCGTTGCGCGGCTTACCGGCCCTTGTACCCAACCGGATTGCGCCTGTCGTGACAGCGCCTGAGTTGGTCCAGGAGATCGCGCGTTTCGCCGATGACCGTCTCAAGGCACCCTTCGATGCGCGCTGTATCCTGGTGGTGGAGGACGAGCCGAACTTTGCGCACATCCTCTATGACCTCGCCCATGAACTGGGTTACCAGTGCCTGGTGGCCCACGGCGCCGACGAAGGCTACGACCTGGCCAGGCAATTCGTGCCGGACGCCATCCTGCTGGACATGCGCCTGCCGGATCACTCCGGGCTGACCGTGCTGCAACGCCTGAAGGAACATGCCGAAACCCGGCATATTCCGGTGCATGTGATTTCGGTTGAAGACCGGGTCGAAGCGGCGATGCACATGGGGGCCATCGGTTATGCGGTCAAGCCGACCACCCGCGAAGAACTCAAGGAAGTGTTCGCGCGCCTGGAAGCCAAGCTGACCCAGAAGGTCAAGCGCGTGTTGCTGGTCGAAGACGATGATCTGCAACGCGACAGTATTTCCTTGCTGATCGGCGATGAAGACATCGAAATCACCGCCGTCGGCCTGGCGCAGGATGCCCTGGCCCTGCTGCGCACCACCGTGTTCGATTGCATGATCATCGACCTCAAGCTGCCGGACATGCTCGGCAATGACCTGCTCAAGCGCATGTCCACCGAGGACATCTGCTCGTTCCCGCCGGTCATTGTCTATACCGGGCGCAACCTGACCCGGGACGAAGAGGCGGAACTGCGCAAGTATTCGCGCTCGATCATCATCAAGGGCGCGCGTTCACCCGAGCGCCTGCTGGACGAGGTGACACTTTTTCTGCACAAAGTCGAATCGCGGTTGTCCCATGACCGGCAGAAGATGCTCAAGACCGCCCGCAGCCGTGACAAGGTGTTCGAGGGGCGCAAGGTATTGCTGGTGGACGACGATGTACGCAACATCTTTGCCCTCACCAGCGCACTGGAGCAAAAGGGCGCCGTCGTGGTCATCGGCCGCAATGGTCGTGAAGCGATCGAGCGATTGAATGAATTTGAAGACATCGATCTGGTGTTGATGGACGTGATGATGCCGGAGATGGATGGCTTTGAGGCCACTACCTTGATCCGCAAGGAGCCGCGCTGGCGCAAGCTGCCGATCATCGCGGTGACGGCCAAGGCCATGAAGGACGATCAGGAACGCTGCCTGCAGGCCGGCGCCAACGATTACCTGGCCAAGCCCATCGACCTGGACCGCCTGTTCTCGCTGATTCGCGTGTGGTTACCGAAGATGGAACGCATTTAAGTGGAGCGCAATTTTTCAGGGGAGCTAAGCAGCGAAATCGAATTGCGCTTGTTGATCGAGGCGATCTACCTCAAGTACAGCTACGATTTTCGCGATTACTCCGGCGCATCGATCAAGCGTCGGGTGGCGCACGCTTTGAGCCAGTTCGAGTGCAACACCATCTCGGCGTTGCAGGAAAAGGTCCTGCACGACCCGACGGCGTTCATGCAACTGCTGCAATTGCTGACGATCCCGGTCAGTGAAATGTTTCGCGACCCTTCGCATTTCCTGGCGATCCGCCGGGAGGTGGTGCCGCTGCTCAAGACCTACCCGTCGATCAAGATCTGGATCGCCGGGTGCAGCACCGGTGAAGAAGTCTATTCGATGGCCATCCTGCTGCGCGAAGAGGGCTTGCTCGAGCGCACCATCATCTACGCCACCGACATCAATCCACGCTCGCTGGAAAAGGCCAAGCAGGGGATTTTCTCCATGGAGAATGTCCGCGCCTACACTTCCAACTACCAGCAGGCGGGGGGCAAGTGCTCCTTCGCCGACTACTACACTGCGGCGTATGGCTACGCGATATTCGATAAGTCGTTGTGCGAAAACGTCACCTTCGCCGACCACAGCCTGGCAACGGACAGTGTATTTTCAGAAACTCAGTTAATTTCATGTCGTAATGTATTGATTTACTTCAATAAAAAACTGCAGGATCGCGCTTTCGGGTTGTTTCATGAGTCGCTATGCCACCGTGGCTTCATGGCGCTGGGCAGCAAAGAAACCCCGGATTTTTCGGCCTTCGGCAACCAGTTCGAGCCGCTGGTCAAACAAGAACGGATTTATCGCAAAACATGAACAGCGAAACGGGTGTCGCTACCATAGAAGCCATTGTGATCGGTGCCTCGGCCGGCGGGGTAGAGGCGCTGTTCAACATCCTCGGTCCGCTGCGCGAGGGTTTCGTGCTGCCGATCATCGTGGTCCTGCACCTGCCGGACGAGCGCCGCAGCCAGCTGGCGGAAGTCTTCGCCCGGCGCGTGGCGCTGCCGGTCCTCGAAGCGCTGGACAAGACCCCGGTCGAACCCGGAACCCTGTATTTCGCCGCTCCCGGGTATCACTTGTCGGTCGAACAGGACCGCAGTTTTTCCCTGAGCCAGGAAGACCGTGTACACCATTCGCGGCCAGCCATCGACTACCTGTTCGAATCGGCTGCCGATGCCTACGGCCCGACCCTGGCCGCCGTGTTGCTGACCGGCGCCAATCAGGATGGCGCGCGGGGTTTGTCCCAGGTCAAGCAGCGTGGCGGGCTGACCATCGTCCAGGACCCGGACGACGCCCAGGTCGCGACCATGCCCCAGGCGGCGCTGGATACGCTGCAACCCGATCACATACTCCCCATACACGGCATCGGCCGTTTGCTTGTCGAGCTGGAAAGAATCGCATGCTAAGAAATATTCAGGCCAAATTGCTGATCGTCGATGATCTGCCGGAGAATCTGCTGGCACTTGAAGCGCTGATCTCCCGTGACGACCGTCTGGTCTACAAGGCACTGTCTGCCGATGAAGCCTTGTCGCTGCTGTTGCAACACGAGTTCGCCATGGCCATCCTCGATGTGCAGATGCCAGGCATGAATGGCTTCGAGCTGGCCGAGTTGATGCGCGGTACGGAAAAGACCAAGAACATTCCGATCGTGTTCGTCAGCGCTGCCGGTCGTGAGCTGAACTATGCATTCAAGGGCTATGAAAGCGGCGCCGTGGATTTCCTCCACAAGCCCCTGGATATCCAGGCGGTCAAGAGCAAGGTCAATGTCTTTGTCGACCTCTACCGCCAGAGCAAGGCCATGAAGCAACAGGTCGAAGCGCTGGAGCAGAGCCGCCGCGAGCAGGAAGCGCTGCTCAAGCAGTTGCAGAGTACCCAGCGGGAACTGGAGCAGGCGGTGCGCATGCGCGATGATTTCATGTCAATCGTTGCCCATGAAGTTCGCACGCCGCTCAATGGCCTGATTCTCGAGACCCAGTTGCGCAAGATGCACCTGGCCCGGGACAACGCCGCGGCGTTTACCCTGGACAAGATGCACGCCATGGTCGATCGCGACGAACGGCAGATCAAGAGCCTGATCCGCCTGATCGAAGACATGCTCGATGTCTCGCGCATTCGCACCGGCAAATTGTCGATTCGCCCCACACACTTTGATCTGGCAGCGCTGGTTCGCGGTTTGCTGCAGAATTTTGCCCCGCAGATCGAGGCCGCAGAAGCGTCGGTCAGCCTGGAGGCCGAGCAACCGGTGCTGGGCGATTGGGATGAATTTCGCATTGAACAGGTCATTTCCAACCTGCTGACCAACGCCTTGCGTTATGGCGCCAAGAGTCCGATCACCGTGAAGGTGTACAGTGAGAACCGTGAGGCCCGGGTGGAAGTCCGTGATCACGGAATAGGCATCAGTGAAGAGAACCAGCAAAGGATTTTCCAGCAATTCGAGCGCGTCTCGGCCAACCATGTCGTTGCCGGACTGGGACTGGGGTTATTTATTTCCGAACAGATAGTCACCGCCCATGGCGGTACCATCACCGTCGAAAGCCGGATTGGCGAAGGCGCCCTGTTTCGCGTTTGTCTGCCGCTGTAGGAAAACAGCCAGATAAACGCAACCTCTGATCGACCCCACGGTCGTATCAGCAGCTATTGACCGAACAAAGGCTTCCCATGAGTGAAGATGCACAAGATGTAGTCCTCGTCGTCGAGGACGATCCCTCTATCCTGATGGTGCTCTCGGCCTACCTGTCGGGGGAGGGCTATCGGGTCCTGCAGGCCGAGAACGGCGAGCAGGCCTTCGAGATCCTCGCCAGCAAGCCGCACCTGGACATGATGATCACCGATTTCCGCCTGCCGGGCGGAATCTCCGGCGTGCAGATCGCCGAGCCCGCGGTGAAGCTGCGACCTGAACTCAAGGTGATTTTTATCAGCGGCTACCCGCAGGAAATCCGAGAGACGGATAGCCCTATTACCCGTACGGCGCCGATTCTGGCCAAGCCATTCGATCTGGATGTGTTACAGGAAATGATGCAGGACATGCTCTCCTGACCACCCTGCAGGAGCTGCCTAAGGCTGCGAAAAAGCAAGATCAAAAGATCGCAGCCCTCGGCCAGCGCCTTCACAAACGTGGTGGTGGAAAGCGGGTTCAGGCGCGAATCATCTCCTGCACCTTGGCCGTCAACAGGTCGAAGGTGAAGGGCTTGGTGATCATCTGCATGCCCGGATCGAGAAAGCCGCCGCGCACCGCCGCGTGCTCGGCATAGCCGGTGATGAACAGCACCCTCAGGTCTGGCCGCAGCTGCCGGCCGATTTCTGCCAGTTGCCGACCGTTCATCCCGGGAAGACCGACGTCGCTGATCAGCAGGTCGATGCGCTGGGTCGAGTCGAGGATCGGCATCGCCGTGTCGGCATCACAAGCCTCGACAAAGGCATAGCCCAGATCACCCAGTACGTTGCTGACCAACAGCCGTACCGCCGGATCGTCCTCGACGATCAACACGGTCTCGCCGTTTTGCGCGTAGGGGGCATGTTCGACGTCGATTGGATTGTCCTGGGGCAGGTCACCGCCAAAACGCGGCAGATACAGGTTCACCGTGGTGCCTTCGCCGACGTCGCTCTGAATGGCGACATGGCCGCCCGACTGTTTGCTGAAGCCGTAGATCATCGATAAGCCCAGGCCAGTGCCCTGGCCGATGGGTTTAGTGGTAAAGAACGGGTCAAAGGCTCGGTTGATTGTGCTCTGCTGCATGCCGCAACCATTGTCGGTGACGCTCAATACCACGTAGTCGCCGGGCTTGAGGTTGCCGTGGGGTTTGGTGAACTCGGCGTCCAGGTACCGGTTGGAGGTCTGCACCAACAGTTTTCCGCCATCGGGCATGGCGTCGCGGGCATTGATCACCAGGTTGAGCAGGGCGCTCTCCAGTTGATTGGGGTCGGCTTCGGCGACCCACAGCTGCTCATCCAACTGCATGTCCAAGTGAATGCTTTCGTTGATGCTGCGCTGCAAGAGTTCGCCCATGGACACCACCAGGGTATTCATCTGCACGGGCTTGGAGTCGAGCGACTGGCGCCGGGAAAACGCCAGCAGCCGGTGGGTCAAGCTTGCCGCACGATTGGCCGAGGTCACGCCAAGGTCGATCAGGCTGTCCAGATCCTCTGTACGCCCCCGGGCGAGGCGTCGGCGCAACAATTCCAGGCTGCCGATGATGCCGGTCAGCATGTTGTTGAAGTCGTGGGCGATGCCGCCGGTAAGTTGGCCGACCGCTTCCATTTTTTGCGACTGGCGCAGGACTTCCTCGTTGTGGCGCAGTTGTGCGGTGCGCTCTTCAACCTGCTGCTCCAAAGTCTCGAGGGTGTTTTGCAGGCGCAGTTCACTTTGGCTCAAATCCACCAGCCGGTCCCTGGCTTCATACTGTCGTCGGCGACCGCGCAGGGCGGCGCCGACCAGGCTGATCAAGGTTTCCGGGTGGAAGGGGCGTTCGAGGAACGTGACATTGCCCAAGAGGGGGCCAAAGCGTGACGCCGGATTCTGTTCCGGGCCACCATGGTGGGTCAGCAAGACGATCGGCAGATCGGACCATGCCGGCTGTTGTTCGATCAGCCCGAGCAGCGGTTCCAGATCGCTGCGCAGCAAGGCTTCCGAAGACATGAGCAACAAGCCGGCGCCTTTCTCCAGCTCCTGGCAAAGTCCCGGCAGGTCGGCACTGACGACACCGCCGAACCCCGCTTCATTGAGCAGCATCAAGGCTATCTGGCTGTCACGTCCCAGGGGCGCAAGAATGATCGCACGCTCGGACGTCGCTTCATTGACAATCACGGGCTTTCATCCCCGAGCAGGGGATTGCTCGCGCCCAGGTAGGTCGGGACACCGCGCAACACACCCTGGAAGGTTTCGAGCGGCTCGCCGATGGTCATGCCGGTGGCGCTGATCTTGTATTCACGGATGGTCGATTCATGGCTACCGGTGCGTTTCTTGATGATTGAAATGGCCCGCCGTACCTTGCCCAGGGCTTCAAAATAGCGCAATAGAATGACCGTGTCGGCCAGGTAGGTGATGTCCACCGGAGCCTGCATGTCACCGACCAGTCCGTGCTGGGCAACCGTCATGAAGGTTGCCGCCCCTTTGCGATTGAGGTACAGCAGCAGCTCGTGCATGTGCAGCACCAGGGCGTTTTCTTCCGGCATTGCCGCTTGATAGCCGTTGATACTGTCGATTACCACGGTCTTGATGTCGCTTTCGTCGACGCAGCGCCGAACCCGATGGGAAAATTCTCCGGGGGAGAGCTCGGCGGCATCCACTTGCTCGATCAGCAAATTGCCGCTGTCCTGCAAGACTTTCAAGTCGATGCCGATGTTCTTCATGCGTGCGAACAGCAGGCCAAGCTCTTCATCGAAGATGAACAGGGCCGCTTTCTCGCCTCGGGACACGGCTGCGGCGGCGAAAATCATCGAGATCAGCGACTTGCCCGTGCCGGCCGGGCCGAGGATGAGGGTGCTCGAGCCTGTCTCGATACCACCGCCGAGCAGCGCATCCATTTCACGAATGCCGCTGGTCAGTTGTTGCCTGAGGTAATCCCCACGATGCTCGGCGGCTACCAGGCGGGGGAACACGTGTACGCCGTCGCCCATGATGGTGAAATCATGATAACCGCCGCGGTATTTCTGCCCACGGTATTTCACCACGCGAACACGTCGGCGCTCGGCGCCATAGTTGGGCGTCAGTTCCTCAAGGCGAATCACCCCGTGCGCCACGCTGTGCACGGTCTTGTCCAGGGATTCGGTGGTCAGGTCATCGAGCAGCAGCACCGTGGCCTCGTAGCGTACGAAGTAGTGCTTGATGGCGAGGATCTGCCGCCGGTAACGCAGCGAGCTTTGCGCCAGCAGACGAATCTCGGAGAGGCTGTCGAGCACCACGCGGGTAGGCCGGACGCGCTCGACCACTTCAAAAATCTGTTTGGTGGCCTCCCCCAGTTCCAGGTCCGAGGAATACAGCAGCGATTGCTGGTGCTCGGCAGTCAGGAGGCTTTCGGGGGGCGTCAGTTCGAATATATGGACGTTATCGTCCAGCTCCCAACCATGGGAGCGCGCACCCTGACGCAATTCGCGTTCGGTTTCGGACAGGGTGATGTACAACGAGCGCTCACCGGCTAGGGCACCGGCCAACAAAAAGTGCAAGGCGACCGTGGTTTTGCCGGTACCGGGTTCACCCTCAAGCAAAAACACATGGCCGCGGGACAGGCCGCCATCGAGGATGTCATCAAGACCATCGATCCCTGTGGCGGCTTTTACGCTGATCAACTCGTTGGATGTAGACAAAAAATGCCCTCTCATGACTAGGGGAAGCGAGGCAGCACGTAAAGCATAGCGGGCTACCTGTTCACTTGACCTTTGGCGGCATTGAGCGTTCAACTTTTTGTATGGAGATGGCGTTGGGTGTACGCAAACTTTGTAGGAGCCCGGCTTGCCGGCGAAGGCGATCTCAAGTACGCCTTCGCCGGCAAGCCGGGCTCCTACAATGCGCGCAGAAGCATGGCATGGCGTTGTGAAATGGATCTTCTAGAGGCCCTGCTGCAACGCGGGATCATCCGGATTCATCTGTTCCAGCTGGGCCAGCAATATCTGTACGTTTTGCAATTGCCCGCTTTCCTTCCAGTAATTGATCAGCAGCACCCGTGCCCGACGATCGTTCGGGTGGCGCTGGACGATTTCCTGCAGCTGCTTCTGCGCAGCCTCCAGTTCCTCTTCGGCATGGAGCAGGGTAGCCAGGTCGTAGCGGTATTCCCTGTTGTCAGGCTCAAGCTCCACTGCCTTGGACAAACCCAGCAGGGCGAACTCGTTTTGACCGTGATGCAGCAGCCAGAGTCCCAGCGCATGTTGCAGATAGGCCGAATCGGGTTGGGCCTTGAGTTGTTTGGCCAGCAGTTGGCGGGCGGCGTCGGTCTGGCCCAGCTTGTCCAGGACTTCGATCTGCATGACCAGTGCCGGCAGGTTGTCAGGTGCAAGGCGCAAGGTATTTTCGAGGGCCTGCTGGGCCTCCTTGTATTCGGCATTGTGCAGGTACAACCGGGCCAGCTGGTATTGGTTGTCGGCGCTTTCCGGGGAGCTTTTCAGTACCTGTTGCCAGGCATCGATGGCCTGTTCCAGCGGCCCGAAGTACAGGCCCAGATCATCCGGTGACAGCCCAAGCAAGGCGTTGACCGTGGCAAAGCGGACACTCTGCTCGCTGTCATCGAGCAACGGTCCCAGCAACAGGCTGCGCTGGCCGCTAGGCACCAGGCCGCTGATGCTCTTGATCGCCGCGATACGAACCTGCGGCTCCTCATGCTGCAGGTCTGCATCCGCCAGTTTCAGTGCTACGGAACTGGGGTAGTTGGGCAGTTCGGCATGCAGCCAGACTCGCCGCTTGGGCGAAAGGTCCGGACGGGCCAATTGCTGGTAGAGCACCCGCGCGGCCCCCGGCTGGCCATTGCGCGCCGCGGTCAGCGCTTCGCTGTAACCGCGCTTGATCGCTTCGGGCACCACGGGGGCGCTGCTGCGCAGGAGCATCCAGGCAAGGCCGAGGGCAAACAGGACGCAGAGGCTGATGAGCAGATAACGGCGGGACTGGGGCATGCAGAATCCGGAAGCTGGCAGGCTTTGGCAAAGCTGTCAGCTTCGGTCAGGCAGGACCTGGAGTCAAACCCTGACTGCGACACCTGTCCAGACCTTGCCACTGTGACTACGCTTGCTGGAGTGGACTGGACAGGCGGGCCCATGCAAGCGCTGCTGCAATACTTCAAGGCGATGCTCAACCCCGGGCGCGGCGTGCTGCTGTTCGCACTGCGCACCATCGCGGCCGGGCTGTTGACGCTGTACCTGGCGTTTATATTCGATCTCGAGCAGCCCAAGTGGTCGATCATGGCCGTGGTCATCATCAGCCAACCCCTGGGCGGCATGGTGCTGGCGCGCAGTTTCGGCCAGGTCATCGGCACCACCCTGGGGGCGGCGGTGGCCGTGCTGATCATGGCGATCTTCCCCCAGGCGCCGCTGCCTTTCCTCGTCACCTTGTCTCTCTGGCTGGCGCTGTGCACTGCCGGTGGCACCTTGTTGCGCTACACCAGTTCCCAGGCGTTCGTCCTCAGCGGCTACACGGCAGTGGTCGTGGGGTTGCTGGCGGTCCCCGATCCAGACGGTGCCTTCCTGCTGGCTGTGACCCGCGTGACCGAGACGCTCCTGGCCGTAGCCTGCGTCTGCGTCGTCAGCCTGCTGACCGCGCGCCCGGAAGCCGTGGCCAAAGAATATTTCGACAGGATCGATCAGGTGATCAAGCTGCTGGCGAACCATGCCAGCGCCGTCATCCGCACCGAGGAAAGCGAGGCCGACTTCCATCGTCGGCAAATGCAGCTGCTGGGGCAGATCAGTGCGCTGGAGGGGGTACGTCGGCATCTGTATTACGACGCGCCACGCTTGCGCAGTGCCGACGATCTGGTGCAGTTGCTCGGCAACCAACTGGTGCTGCTGACGGCAAGGCTCACTGCGTTGCGCCATCAGCGCGTACTGTTGCTCGAACGCTGGGAGGGCGAGTTACCCGGCGAAATTCGGCAGCTGCTTGACGAAGAATTGGCTTTGCTCGATGAGCTGGGCCGGCAGGGGCGGGCAATGCCCGGCGAGCAGCGGCGCCAGTTTGCTGCGTTGCAACAGCGTTTCGATGCACTGGCTTACCGGTCGGAGCAACTGATTGAGCCCTTGAAGGCCACGTTGCGGTCGCTGTCGTGGTCGTTGCGCTGGGAACAGGCGCGAATGCTTCAGCAACTGGAAACGATCCTGGAATTGAGCGACGTGATCCAGAGCGGGCGCAGGGCGAGTAGTGTTTTTCGCGGCCAGGCCAACCCTTTGCACCTGGATTTCACCCTGGCATCGATGAATGCCATCCGCGCTTACTGCGCACTGATGGTGGCCGGGCTGATATGGATCGAAACCGGATGGGACGGTGCCCGGGGCGGGATGATCGTGGTGGGGATTCTGTGCTCGCTGATGGCGACGTTTCCCAGGCCGCTGCTGGCTGCCCAGAGCTTTGCCCGGGGACTCGGGCTGGCGCTGGTGTTGTCGTCGGTGCTGCAGTTCGCGCTGGTCCCGATGATCAGCAGTTTTGAGTTGTTGGCGCTGCTGCTGGCGCCATTGCTGTATGCGGTTGCGGTGGGGTTGTCCAGCCCGGCGACTACGGGGACGGGGATCGGGTTGGGGCTGATGACGTGTCTGTTGCTAGGTCCGCAAAACATAGGGACAGGGCAAAACAGCGCCATCCAGTGGTTCGAGTTTGCCGGCGCCTACGTGTGCGCCGCCACACTGGCGTTGAGCATCTATGCATTGATCTTCCCCTTCAGGCCTGTGCTGCGGATTCGCCGGTTGTACAAGGAGAACTGTGAGCAGGTCTACGCCTTGCTGAAAACACCGGCCACCGATGAAAACCAGTTTGCCTTCGAGAGTCGCATGGTCGACCGCCTGACCATGATGCTGGGGCTGTTGCCGGCCACCCAGGACCAGCCATCGCGGGACCTGTTCGACGTCAGTCTGGGGTGCATGGCCTTGGGCATCGCCTTGAACCAGCTCCGGCAGCAGGGACAGAACAACGTGCTGTTGAGCCTGCCGACTCAAGAACGGGTGTTAGCCACCGTTCGGCAAACCGGCCGGCTGGTCGCCGGTCGGACCGATATCGACGTCGATCGAGTACTCGACAGCCTGCACGCCTTGGGCGATGAGCTCGACGCGTTGCACTGCAGTGCCCATGAACACCTGTGGTCGGTGTTTCGCATGCGCGTGGCGTTGCTGATCGTGGTGTCGTTCCTGCAGCGCCACCGTCGCCACTTCGAATCAGCCACCTTGCAAGGAGCCCCCGCAATTGCCCATTGATCTGGAAATAGGTGGCGTCTACTTGCCGCCGATCGCCCAGGCGTTACTGCTGGGTGTACCGGTTTTTTTCGTGCTGGACTGGGTCTTGCGGCGCCTCGGCGTGCTGCAGTTCGTCTGGCATGAAGCCTTGTTCGAAGGCGCGTTGTACGCCTGCGTGTGTGCAACGCTGATCCTGTTGATGGGAGCCTGATGCCTTGAAGAAGATCCTTGCCCAACTCTCGACACTGGCAGTGGTGGTGCTGGCCTTCGTACTCGGCTGGTTTGCCTGGGAGCACTACACCCGCGCACCCTGGACGCGGGACGCGCGGGTGCGCGCCGATGTGGTGACCTTGTCCGCCGATGTCAGCGGACGCATCGTCAATCTTGCCGTACGCGATAACCAGCACGTGGAGAAGGGCCAGTTGCTGCTGGAAATCGATCCCTCGCGCTATGCGCTGGCGGTGGAACACGGCAAGCGCGCAGTGGAAGTGGCGAAGGCGTCACTGGGGCAGTCGCAAGCGACCATTGTCGCCAGCCAGGCGTTGCTCAAGCAGCGGCAAAGCGAGGAACGCCGGCGGCGGACCCTCAAGGAACGTTCGGCGATCTCCGGCGAAGAGTGGGAAAAAGCCAGTACCGATGTCGCTGTGGCCGAGGCCGATCTGCTGCGCAACCAGGCTAACCTGGGATTTGCCCAGGCCAACGTGCAACTGGCGAGCGCCGCATTGGCCGAGGCCGAACACGACCTGGAACGCACACGGGTCCAATCGCCAATCAGCGGCTACGTCACCAACCTGCTGACCCGCCAGGGCGACTACGCCACTGCGGGCGGTCCTCTTGTGGCGCTGGTGGACAGCGATTCGTTTTATGTCAGCGGCTACTTCGAAGAAACCAAGCTGCCGCGCATCGCCGAGGGTGATCGGGTCGACATCCAGTTGATGAGCGGCGAACGTTTCGCTGGCACCGTGCAAAGCATCGCCTTCGCCATTGCCGACCGGGAAAACCTACCGGGTGGACGCTTGCTGGCGAACATCAACCCCAGCTACACCTGGGTCAAGCTGGCGCAACGGGTGCCGGTGCGGATCAGAATCGACGATGACTATGCCGCTAAAGACAAACTGCGCGCGGGGACAACGGCCACCGTCACCGTCCAGGAACACCGCTAACCCTGTAGGAGCTGGCTTGCCAGCGAAAGCGCTCTAACAGCCGCCATTGCTGCCGACTGACCCACCGCATTCGCTGGCAAGCCAGCGCCTACAGTTAATCGGCGTCGTACACAAAATCCGTGCCTGGCAAAGCCCCCCTGTAGGAGCTGGCTTGCCAGCGAAAGCGGTCTGACATCCGCCATTGCTGTCGACTGCCTCGGCGCCTTCGCTGGCAAGCCAGCGCCTACAGTTAATCGGCGTCATACACAAAATCCGTGCCTGGCAAAGCCCCCTGTAGGAGCTGGCTTGCCAGCGAAAGCGCTCTAACAGCCGCCATTGCTGCCGACTGACCCACCGCATTCGCTGGCAAGCCAGCGCCTACAGTTAATCGGCGTCRTACACAAAATCCGTGCCTGGCAAAGCCCCYCTGTAGGAGCTGGCTTGCCAGCGAAAGCGGTCTRACAGCCGCCATYGMTGYCGACTGMCYCGGCGCCTTCGCTGGCAAGCCAGCKCCTACAGTTAATCGGCGTCRTACACMAAATCCGTGCCTGGCAAAGWCCYCTGTAGGAGCTGGCTTGCCAGCGAAAGCGGTCTGACAGCYGCCATTGMTGYCGACTGACCCRSCGCMTTCGCTGGCAAGCCAGCKCCTACAGTTAATCGGCGTCRTACACCAAATCCGTGCCTGGCAAAGATCCTCTGTAGGMGCTGGCTGCCAGCGAAAGCGGTCTAACAGTCGCCATCGATGCCGACTGACCCGGCGCCTTCGCTGGCAAGCCAGCTCCTACAGTTAATCGGCGTCGTACACCAAATCCATGTCTGGCAAAGCCCCCCTGTAGGAGCTGGCTTGCCAGCGAAAGCGGTCTRACAGCYGCCATTGMTGTCGACTGACCCACCGCCTTCGCTGGCAAGCCAGCTCCTACAGTTAATCGGCGTCGTACACAAATCCGTGCTTGGCAAAGCCCTCTGTAGGAGCTGGCTTGCCAGCGAAAGCGGTCTAACAGCCGCCATTGCTGTCGACTGCCTCGGCGCCTTCGCTGGCAAGCCAGCGCCTACAGTTTATCGGCGTCGTACACAACATCCGTGCCTGGCAAAGACCGCCTGTAGGAGCTGGCTTGCCAGCGAAAGCGGTCTGACATCCGCCATTGCTGCAGACTGACCCACCGCCTTCGCTGGCAAGCCAGCGCCTACAGTTAATCGGTGTCGTACACAACATCCGTGCCTGGCAAAGACCCCGTGTAGGCGCTGGCTTGCCAGCGATGTAGTTCAACGCTGACGCGGGAAGCCTGGCACCTCGCGGCGCCCTTGGTTTTTTCGCCGGCAAGCCGGCTCCTACAGGATTACGTGTGCATTTTGAGTTACATATCATCCAGCAGGCGCTGCCGCAGGTTCGGGCCGAGTTCGGACGATCTTTTGATCTTGCTTCGGCTTACCAGATCGGCAACGTATAGCTGACGATCAGGCGGTTTTCATCCAGGTCGCTGCCGAAGTTGGTGGAGCGAACCGTCGCGTTACGCCATTTCACCCCGACATTTTTCAGCGGCCCGCTCTGTACGACGTAACCAATGTCGGTATCGCGTTCCCATTCCTTGCCTTYGGGACGGTTGCTGCCCAGGTCAAYGTTGTCGCCGGTGAGGTAGCGGGTCATGAAGGTCAGGCCAGGCACGCCCATGGCCGCGAAGTTGTAGTCGTAGCGTGCCTGCCAGGATTGTTCGTCCTTGCTGGCGAAGTCGCCGATCTGCACGAAGTTCACCAGGAACGCATCGGCACCGTTGATGTAGGCGAAACCGGTGTCGCCGCTCATGCCCTGGTAGCCCAGGCCCAAGGCATGGCCGCCGAGGCTGTAGGTGAACATGGCACCGATCGCGTTGTTGTCGACATTGCTGCCGCCATCGTCGGTAGAGCGGGCGTAACGCAGGTCGGTCTTCAAGGACTGGCCGGCGGTCACGGGCAGTACGTAGGTCAGGTTGACCATGTGCTGGTCGTAGAAGTTGTCGAGGTGGCCGTAGGCGTAGCCGGTGGTGAGGTTGCCGGTCCACTTGTAGTTCAGGCTGGCGAAATCGAAGCKGTCGCTGCCCACCTGGCGGCTGGTGATGCCCTTGGCGCCGGTGCGGGTGATGCCCATGTCCTCATAGTTCGAGGAGTCGCGCTGGTTGACCTGGGTCAGCCGCCCGGCATCCACGGTCAGGCCTTCGATTTCCAGCGAGGTCAACTGACCGCCTTCGAAGGTTTGCGGCAGCAGCCGTGAGTCGTTGGCCAATACCGTCGGCAGCTTGGGCAGCAGCGTGCCGAGCTTGAGCGTGCTTTTGGAGGCGCGCAGCTTGGCGGTCAGGCCCAGTTCGCCGTATTCGTCCTGGGCACCCTTGCGTGTGTCGCTGTGGCGTTTGAGCAGGCCGGAACCGGCGCGATCGGGGCTGGAGTCGAGTTTTACGCCGAGCAGGCCGATGGCGTCGAAACCGACGCCGACCAGACCTTCGGTAAAGCCAGACTCATAGCGCAGGAGGAAACCCTGGGCCCATTCCTCCTGTTTCGATTGCGCGGCGTTGGCCTGGCGAAAGTCACGGTTGAAGTAGAAATTGCGCAGTTCCAGGTTGGCCTTGCTGTCCTTGATAAAGTCAGCGCAAGCGGGCGCGGTAAGGCTGATGACGCCGCCGGCCAACAGGAGACGGGTAGCGAGAGTGCGAGTGCTGCGGTCCATGGTGAAGCCCCTTGGTTTTTATTTTTGAAATGACGGGCACAGCAGACCCTGCCGCGGTGGCAAGGGTCCGGGAAATAAAAACCGCGACGCCGAAAGAGAGGAGCGGGCGCCGCGGCGGTTCAATCGTCAGAACTGTTCGGCGGTCAGGCCATACAGCGAAGCGCTGCCAGCACGAATGGCTTGCTCCAGGCTCAGGATGCGCGGCAACAGGCGCTGGATGTAAAAGTCGGCGGTGGCGATTTTCGCGCCGTAGAAACTGTCGTCTTCGCTGCGTTTTTGCCCGGCAACCTGCGCCATGCGCGCCCAGAGCCAGGCGTAGGCGACGTAGCCGAACAGGTGCAAGTACTCCACCGAGGCGGCGCCGATTTCGTTGCGGTTCGAGGCGGCCCGATCCTGCAGCCAGTCGCTGATGTCTTCCAGCCGCTGCACGGCATCGAGCAGCTGCGTGGCATAGGGTGCAGCGGGCTGGGCGGCGAAGCGGCGGATCTCGCCGGTGAACTGGCGCAGCGCGGCCCCTTTGTCGGCGAGCACTTTGCGCCCCAGCAGGTCCAGCGCCTGGATGCCGTTGGTGCCTTCGTAGATCTGCGCGATGCGCACATCGCGGACCAATTGTTCCTGGCCCCATTCGCGGATGTAGCCATGGCCGCCGAACACCTGCTGGCCGTTGATGCAGCTTTCCAGGCCGGTGTCGGTGAAAAACGCCTTGGCCACCGGCGTCAGCAGCGCCACCAGGACCTGCGCGCTATCGCGCTCGCTGGCGTCATCGGAAAATTTCGCCAGGTCCAGTTGTTGCCCGACATAACTGGCGAACGCGCGACCCCCTTCGGTCATGGCCTTCATGCCGAGCAGCATGCGGCGCACGTCGGGGTGGACAATGATCGGGTCGGCGAGCTTGTCCGGAGCCACGGCGCCTGTCGGCGAGCGGCTCTGGATGCGTTCGCGGGCGTAGGCCACGGCGCTCTGGTAGGACGCTTCGGCGCAGCCGATGCCCTGGATGCCGATGGACAGGCGTTCATAGTTCATCATGGTGAACATCGCCGCCAGGCCTTTGTTTTCCTCGCCAACCAGCCAGCCGCTGGCGCCGTCGAAGTTCATCACGCAGGTCGCCGAGGCCTTGATGCCCATCTTGTGCTCGATCGAACCGCAACCCACGGCGTTGGCGGCGCCCAAAGAGCCGTCGGGATTGACCAGCACCTTGGGCACGACAAACAGCGAAATGCCTTTCGGGCCCGCCGGCGCATCCGGCAGTTTGGCCAGCACCAGGTGCACGATGTTCTCGGTCAGGTCCTGATCGCCGCCGGTGATGAAAATCTTGCTGCCGGTGATGCTGTAGCTGCCGTCCGCCCGGGGTTCGGCGCGGGTGCGGATGAGCCCCAGGTCGGTGCCGGCGTGGGCTTCGGTCAGGCACATGGAGCCAGCCCAGCGGCCTTCATACATCGGTGGCAGATAGAGGTTTTTCAGAGACTCGCTGGCGTGGGCATCCAACGCCAGGCAGGCGCCGGAACTCAACGCCGAATACAGCGCAAAACTCGAGTTGGCGCCGTAAAGCATCTCTTCGAATTGCACCGCAAGCATTTTTGGCATGCCCATGCCACCGAATTCGGCGTTGCCGGACAGCCCCACCCAACCGCCTTCGATGTAGGTGGCGTAGGCCTGCTTGAAACCGCTGGGCGTGGTGACTCGCCCGTCATGCCACTGCGCGCCTTCTTCGTCACCGCTGCGATTGAGAGGTGCGATCAGGTGCGAAGTGACTTTTGCCGCCTCCTCAAGAATGGCGTCCGCGGTATCGGCGTCGACGCTGTCGGCCAAGGCCGGCAGGCGCGCCCACAGGGCCGGGGCGTCAAAGACTTCATGCAGGACAAAGCGCAGGTCGCGCAGCGGGGCTTTGAATTCGGGCATAACGTGAACCTCAAAAGGACGGGTGTGCGATGGACACGGCACGCATCGGCGGGCCGTGTCCCGTCAATCAATGGCTGCTAGCGCTGGCGGCACCCAGACCGGTCTGGGCGCGCACGAACTGGTCGGCGTAGGCGTCACGCTCCTTCTCGGCGCGCACGCTGCGATCGAGCCGAGAAACCACGACAATCACCAGGAACGCCAGCGGCATGGAAAACAGGGCAGGGTGGTCGTACGGGAAGATGGCGTGGGCATGACCGAGCACGGTCACCCAGACCGCAGGCGAGAGGATCACCAGCACCAGTGCGCAGATCAGGCCGGCGAAGCCGCCGATGATCGCGCCCTTGGTGGTCAGGCCTTTCCAGTACATGGCCATGATCAGCACCGGGAAGTTGGTCGAGGCGGCGATGCCGAAGGTCAGGCCCACCAGGAACGCGACGTTCATCTTTTCGAACAGGATCCCCAGCAGGATCGCGATGATCCCCAGGCCCACGGTCGCCATGCGCGTCACGCGCATTTCCTGTTTCTCGCTGGCCTTGCCTTTCTTGAGCACGGTGGCGTAGAGATCGTGGGAAATCGCCGAAGCGCCGGCCAGCGCCAGCCCGGAGACCACCGCCAGGATGGTGGCGAACGCCACAGCCGCGAGGAAACCGAAGAACAGGTTGCCGCCGACCGCCTTGGCCAGGTGCATGGCAACCATGTTGCCGCCGCCGATCAGGGCACCGCCGACTTCACCGTTGACGTAATACTGCGGATCGGTACCGATGATCACCATCGCGGCGAAGCCGAGGGTGCAGACCACGAGGAAGAAGAAACCGATGAAGCCGGTGGCATAGAACATCGACTTGCGGGCTTCCTTGGCATTGGGCACGGTGAAAAAGCGCATCAGGATGTGCGGCAGGCCGGCGATGCCGAACACCAGGCCCAACGACATCGAGGCGGTGTTGATCGGGTCGGCGAGCATCGAGCCCGGGCCCATGATGTTCCAGCCACTGGCGTGGGCCTGGACGGCCTTGGCGGCCAGGGTCTCGTAGCTGAAACCGAACTGCGACATGGCCATGACCGCGAGCGTGGTACCGCCGGCCAGCAACAGCACGGCCTTGATGATCTGTACCCAGGTGGTTGCGATCATGCCGCCGAAGATCACGTAGACCAGCATCAACGCACCGACGATCACCACGGCTACCGGGTAGTCGAGGCCAAACAGCAGCTTGATCAACTGACCCGCACCCACCATCTGCACGATCAGGTAGCAGCACACCACGGTCAACGAGCCGAAGGCCGCGAAGATCCGCACCTTGTTCTGGTCCAGTCGATAGGAAACGATGTCGGCGAAGGTATAGCGTCCCAGGTTGCGCAGACGCTCGGCCATCAGGAAGGTGATGATCGGCCAGCCGACGAAAAAACCAATGGTATAGATGAAGCCATCGTAGCCCTTGGCGAACACCAGGCTGGACAACCCCAGCAGGGTGGCCGCGGACATGTAGTCACCGGCAATCGCCAGGCCGTTCTGGAACCCGGTGATGCCACCGCCCGCCGTGTAGAAGTCGGAGGTGGATTTGGTCTGGCGAGCAGCCCACCAGGTGATGGCCAGCGTGCCCAGCACGAAGACGAAGAACATGCCGATGGCATTCAGGTTCAGCGGTTGTTTTTCCACCACGCCCAGCGCCGGCGCGGCAAGGGCGACGGAAAACGGCAACAGGCCGGCGGCGGCGAGGGCAAGCGTACGGAACAGGTTCATCACTTGCTCTCCTCGAGAATGGCGGCGCCCAGTGCGTCGAAGCGGGTGTTGGCGCTGTACACGTACCAGCCGGTCAACAACCAGGAAAACAGGATGATCGCCGCGCCCACCGGCATCCCCAGCGTCAACATGCGATGTTCCCCAAGCGGTGCATGCAGCCACTGCGGGGCAAAGGCCACCACCAGCATGAACAGGTAATAGATGCCCAGCACCGCGGCGCTCAACGACCAGGCCAGGCGCGAGCGGCTGCTCACCAGTTGCAGGAATTTCGGATTGCCGCGAATGCGTTCGCAGCGCTGAGTGTCGGTTGAATGGATGTCGGTCATCGCTAGCTCCACTTTGTTTTTGTTATCGGTCAGTGGGGGCCCGGCAGGCTAATTCGGCGTGCACGAGCCCGAAGCGGCAGGTCAAATACCTGCCGCCAGGGGGTACAACGTAGTGTTCGGTTAGAGCGCCTTGGCCCGGTCGCGCAGCACGTACTTCTGCACCTTGCCGGTGGACGTCTTCGGCAACAGGGTGAAGATCACGGTGCGCGGTACCTTGAATCCGGCCAGGTGTTCACGACAGAAACTGATGATGTCGGCTTCGCGAACGTCCTGGTGATCGGCCTTCAAGGTCACGAAGGCGCAGGGCGTTTCGCCCCATTTTTCATCGGGCCGGGCGACCACGGCCGCTTCCATGACGCCCGGGTGGCGGTAGAGCACGCCCTCGAGCTCGATGGTGGAGATGTTCTCGCCGCCGGAGATGATGATGTCCTTGAGCCGGTCCTTGATCTCGACGTAACCGTCGGGATGACAGACCGCCAGGTCGCCGGTGTGGAACCAGCCGCCTTCGAACGCTTCGGCGGTGGCGGTCGGGTTCTTCAGGTAGCCCTTCATCACAGTGTTGCCGCGCATGAAGATCTCGCCGATGGTCTGGCCATCACGCGGGGTGGGCTCCAGCGTCGTCGAGTCGCCGACCATCACGCCTTCGAGCGTGGTGTAGCGCACGCCCTGGCGGGACTTGATCTGTGCCCGTTCGTCCAGGGGCAGTTCATCCCATTCGGCGTGCCAGGCGCACAACGTCACCGGGCCATAGGTTTCGGTCAGGCCGTAGACGTGAGTGACCTTGATGCCCATCTCTTCCACGGCGCCGATCACTTTGGCCGGCGGCGCGGCGCCGGCGACCATGGCGTTGACCGGGTGATCGATGGCCGCTTTCGCCGACTCCGGCATGTTCACCAGGGCATTGAGCACGATCGGCGCGCCGCACAAGTGAGTGATCTGGTGCTCGCGGATCAAGGTGAGGATTTTCTGCGGGTCGACCCGCCGCAGGAACACGTGCACCCCGGCCATGGCGGTAATGGTCCAGGGGTAGCACCAGCCGTTGCAATGGAACATCGGCAGGGTCCAGAGGTACACCGGATGGTTGCCCATGGCCCAGGTCATCTGGTTGCCCAGGGCGTTCAGGTAGGCGCCGCGGTGGTGATAGACCACGCCCTTGGGGTTGCCGGTGGTACCGGAGGTGTAGTTCAGCGAGATGGCTTGCCACTCATCCGTCGGCCATTGCCAGGCGAAGGCAGGATCACCTTCGGCCAGCAGCGCTTCGTAGTCCAGGTCGCTGACGGCCTGGCCTTCGCCGTATTCCGGGTCATTGACGTCGATCACCAGGGGCGGGTGATCCAGCATGCCGATGGCCGCGTGAATCACGCTGTGGAACTCGCGGTCGGTAATCAGCACCTTGGCTTCGCCGTGTTGCAGCATGAAGGCGATGGCCTCGGCATCCAGGCGCACGTTGAGCGGGTTGAGCACGGCGCCGATCATAGGCACGCCGAAATGCACTTCCAGCATCTCGGGAATGTTGGGCAGCATCACCGCCACCGTGTCGTCCTTGCCGATACCGCGACCGGCCAGCGCCGAGGCCAGGCGCCGGCAACGGGTGTAGGTCTGGGCCCAGGTGCGGCGGATCGAGCCGTGGATGACGGCGGGATAATCCGGGTATACGTTGGCGGTGCGCTCGATGAAGCTGAGCGGGGACAGGGCAATATGGTTGACAGCCGAAGGGGCTAGCCCTTGTTCATAGATCGACATGTACGGGTACTCGGTGGCTGATTGTTAGCTCTATAGGTGCCCTGGCGGTGTACGCGCCGGGGACGCCTTTTGTGTCCGGAGTACTTTATATAACATCCAGTCATTGGTATGGAAGTACAACCTACGCAGTATAGTAGTTATACTATATTCGCTTCTTGCGACGCCAAATCCAATGCCGCGAAACTTCCAGGACCGGTATATGCTTGGTTTTCTTGACAAAGTGGACCCGCAATGACCCTGACTCCCGTTCGACTACACAGCTGGTTGCGCCTGCAACGCGAAGGCGTGTCCCTGGCTGCCCGGGCCGATGCCTTGTGTCATGCCCTGCAGGATTGCCCGGAAGTGCGGCGGGCGGTGTACCTGAGCTGGCAGCCCAATGCGCGGATCTACAGCCATGAGGGGGCGGCCCAACATTTCCCGCCTGGGCTTGGCGATCCGGCGCTGGCAAGTGACCAGTTGTTGTTTGAGCAACTGACCGAGGCCGGGCGCCTGGATCTGGCGCAAGTGCGCCAACTGGATTGCTGGCTGTCCGGCCGCCTGCGCCGAGCTGCCATCAGTCATGGCCAGGTGTTCGACCTGGCCCTGCAGCCGGGTCAGGCAGGATTGCTGCTGGTGGAAGTGTGCGAGGGTGTAAGTCTTGACTGGCTTGGCTGGGTGCGGGATTTGTTGACGACGCTGTTGAGCAGCGTCAGCGGCATGCTGCGCGGCTCGCCGATGCTGGGCCACGATCCACAACCGAGCCTGTTGCTCGATGCACAGGGGCGCCCGCTGGAGTTCAATGCGGCGTTGTTGGCATTGCTGGCCGAGAAGCCATTGGCCGATGTGCCGGGCTTCCTGCCGGTCAATCATCGGGTGCTGGTGCGCGCCTGCCTGGATCAGCAACGGGCCATCGAAGGCGTCGAGGCCCAGTTCGAATCGCAGATCCTGATCTGGACATTCATTCCAGACCCACAGGATAACCGCGTGCTTGCCCGTTGCCGCGATGCCACGAGCCAGGTCCTGGCAGAACGTGAAGCGGCCACGGCACGTCGGCTGTATCGGCTGATCATCGAGAACACCACCGACCTGATTTCCCGCCACACCCCCGACGGGCGCTTCCTCGATGCATCGCCCGCGTCCTGGACATTGCTCGGCTACTGGCCCGAAGAGTTGCGCGGGCAAATGGCCCAGGGACTGTTTCATGGCCAGGAGCTCGCCGGCCTGATGCAGCGTGCACGGGATGCACTGGAACAGGACGGCTACCATACGATGACCTATCGCATCCGCCATCGCGACGGGCATTACCTGTGGTTCGAAACCGCCAGCCGGGCTATCCGCGAAACGTACACGGGAACGGTGGTCGAAGTGGTCAGCGTATCCCGGGACATCACGGCCCGGGTGCTCGCCGAGGAGAACAAGCGACGCCTGGCCGAAGTGGTCGAGGCCAACATCGATCCGGTGTTGTTCATCGCCCCCGAGGGGCAGGTCACTTACCTCAATCCCGCCGCGTGCCGCATCCTCGGGATCGAAGAGCAGCAACCGATGCCGGCCCTGGCCGATCTGTTCGCCAGCGGCGATCTTGCGCGCCTGCAACGCGATGGCTGGAGCAGTGCCGAGCGCGACGGCGTCTGGAGCACCGATGCACGTTTGTTACCACCGGGCGGCGGTACATCCGTGCCGGTGTCGCTGGTGTTGCTGGCGCACCGGTCCGCCGGCGGCGAGCGTTATTACTCGCTGGTCGCGCGGGACATGACCGAACGGGAACTGCGCGAAGCACAACAGCGCCGCCATCAGGACGAACTGGCACATACCGCGCGGTTGGTCACCTTGGGTGAACTGGCCTCGGGTATCGCCCACGAAATCAACCAGCCGCTGGCTGCCGTGGTGAACTATGCCAATGCCAGCCAACGCTATCTGCAGACACTGGGCTCCAATCCCCAGGCCGCCGTCAGAGTGGCGCAAGGCCTGGAACGCATTACCTATCACGCCACCCACGCCTCCGAAGTGATCCGCCGGTTACGCTCGTTTTTGCGCAAGGGGCAGCGTCGCATGCAGGCGTTGAACTTGAGCGAGGTCGCCCGCGAAGCCGTGCGCTTGTGTGCCTGGGAGGCCAGTAATTGCCAAGTGACAATCGAGGATCGACTGCCGGATAATCTGCCACCCGTTTATGCCGACCGCGTGTTGCTGGAACAGGTGCTGCTCAATCTGTTGCGCAATGCCATCGACGCCAACCGCGAACAGCATCCAGGGCAGCCTTCGCTGATCGTGATGGCAGTGGAGCAGGGCAGTGGCGCCAGCGTGGACATCAGTGTGCAAGACCAGGGGCCGGGCGTCAGCGAGCCCGAACTCGAGCAGATATTTACCCCGTTCTATACCAGCAAGCCCGATGGCCTGGGGCTCGGGTTGTCCATGAGCCGCAGCATCATCGAAGGGTTTGGTGGCGAACTCAATGCCCGACGACAGCCTGTCGGGCTGCTGATGTGTTGCCGATTGCCGCTTGCCGGCGCAAAAAAACAACAACAGGAATGACGTAATGGCAGGTGTGGCGGAGCACGTGGTGTATGTGGTCGACGATGACCAGGGGATGCTCGATTCAACGGTCTGGTTATTGGAATCGGTGGGCCTCAAGGCCCTGCCGTTTACCAGCGGTGTCGCTTTTCTGGAGGCCTGCGATGCCAGTCTGGACGCCTGCGTGCTGCTTGACGTTCGCATGCCCGGCATGGGTGGGCTGAATGTGCAGGAAGAAATGCGCGTTCGCCAACTGGATCTGCCCATCATCTTCGTCAGCGGGCACGCCGATGTGCCAATCGTAGTGCGTGCATTCAAGGCGGGTGCGCATGATTTCATCGAGAAGCCGTATAACGAGCAGTTGCTGCTGGACAGCGTGCAACAGGCGCTGGGCAATTGCGCCGCGCAACGCTGCGGCAATCAGGGCCAGGAGGCGTTGCAGGCCCGTTTGCTCACGCTGACGCCGCGAGAGCGCGACGTCATGTTGCCCTTGGTGCAGGGCTACACCACCCGCGAAATCGCCGAGCAACTGGGGGTCAGCGCCAAAACCGTCGACCTGTATCGCTCCCGCGTGATGAAGCGCATGCAGGCCAGCACGCTGCCGGACCTGGTGGGCATGGCGATCGCGGCCAACATGGTGGATCCACTTAAGCTGCGTTGATCCTTCACGTTGTCAATTGTGCGTCTATGCTGGGCTAACCGGTTTTCCTTCCGAGTGAACTGTCAGGAGACGTCCATGGTGCCCATGCCGCTGTCAGAGAAGGCCTTGTCCCGCGGGTTGCTAGATATCTTTATCCGCGCCGGGCTGATTGTCGTGCTGGTGCTGTTCTGCTTTGAGATTTTCCGTCCGTTTCGCGACCTGATGCTGTGGTCGATCATCCTGGCCATCACCCTCTACCCTTTGCAGCAGAAGCTCAGGGGGCCGATGGGAGAAAAGGACGGGCGCATTGCGACGCTGATCGTGCTGGTGGCCATCGCCATCCTCATGGTGCCGATCTATCTGTTGGGCACCTCGATAGCCGACTCGGTCGAAAACGCCATGACCGTGGTTCGCGACGAAGGCATCCGCATTCCGCCCCCGGCTGATTCCGTCGCTACCTGGCCCCTGGTAGGTAAACAGGTGTCGGCGCTGTGGACGCAAGCGGCCACCGACCTTCCCGGCCTGACGGCCAAGTACATACCGCAAATCAAGGACGCCAGCCTGATGATGCTGGGCAAGGTGGCCGGCGTCGGCATGGGTTTGTTGATGTTCATTGTCGCGCTGATCATTGCCGGGATCTTCATGGCCTATGGCGAAGCGGGTAGCCGCGCCTCGGTGCAGATCGCCTCGCGGATCAGTGGACCGGAGAAAGGCCCCCAGGTCGCAGCCCTGTGTACCGCCACCATCCGTGCCGTGGCGCTCGGGGTGGTCGGCATCGCGTTCATCCAGATGCTGCTGGTGGGCCTCGGGTTCGTGTTCAAGGGTGTTCCCGGTGCCGGGTTGCTGGCCTTGGCGGTGCTGCTGCTGGGCATCATGCAGTTGCCGGCAACCTTGATAACCGTGCCGGTCATTGCCTATGTCATGGCTACCGAAGGGCCCAACACCGTGACCATCATCTTCTCCATCTATGTCTTCGTCGCGGGCCTGGTGGACAACGTGCTCAAGCCATTGCTGCTGGGGCGCGGGGTCGATGTGCCGATGCCGGTGGTATTGATCGGTGCCTTGGGCGGCATGGTCACTGGCGGCATTCTTGGCTTGTTCATTGGCCCGGTGGTGCTGGCGGTGGGGTATCAGTTGTTCTGGCAGTGGGTGCAGGACCCGCCGCCCGTGGCGCAAGAACGGCTGTAAAGAGGATCGAACAGGGATCGGCGCACCATCGGCCGGTTCCTCGTTCAGAATCCGAGGTAACAGCAGTAGATCAGGGCCAGTGCGGCGGCGACACCAAAGGCGCCCAGCGCCTTGATGGTCAACGGATGCGTGGACACGGGGTTGATCATGCGCTGCAGGCGGGGGTCGGAACAGGCCACCGGTTGATAGCGTCCGCGCATGATTGCCAGGTAGGTGTAGCGCAACCCGATCAACAGGAACAGGCTCGCCAGGCTGAGGAGCAGGGTGGCAAATGTCGTCGGTCCGGCCACCGCATTCCCGTGCTCATCTTCGCAGGCCGCACTGTCGACTTGCGCGACGCTGATTTGCCCATGATCGGTCGAAGGCCGTGCGCCTTCATTGAGCAGTTTGGCCTGTTGCACCAGGTCCAGGGTCTGATATTGCCAAAGTGTGTTTGATCCTTCCCGGCAATAGGTGAACGTCCCGGGGCTGGAGGCGGCGACGATGCACGCGTCGTCGATCCCACGCTTTTTAAGGGTTTCCATGGCTGATCTACTGAAGTCCAGGTCGAGCACAGGAGAAATCCCTGTGGCTGACACCGCGCCCGAGACCAGCAGACTCCCCACAACACCGATAGTTGAAGTTTTCAAGGCTGGATTTCCTGGTTTTTATTGGCTTTTTTGTCAGGGACGCGGAGCTTGGATGAACCTGCCAGTAGTGGAGTCTAGAACGCGTTAGTCACTTTGATAAGCATGCGCATTTAAAAAATTGACCTGACCAAGTTATTCGCAGTCATCGGCAACGGCTTTCTCGGCACGCTGGATTTCCTGCTTCATGTCGGTGGTGATGCGCTGCTCCTTGCGTTCCTGGCCGAGGAACTTCTGCTCGCCCCGGGACTTGACCTCGGCATCTTCAGCATGGATCTGTTTTTCGATGGCGGCAGAATGCTGATCGATCACCGCATCGACCTCGGCTACGTTTTTCGCAGTATCCAACGCCTGCACCAGTTTGCCCGCTTCGGCCTTTTCGGCTTCGGCGTAGGCCTCGACCGACATCCCGGCAGCCAGTGCCCGGGCCTGAACTTCCAGGTCCTTGAGGTGCTGGCGCGCTAATGTACAGACCGCTTCCTGGCGCTGGCTCTGGAGCTCTTTCCAGGTGATCAATCCATAGACAGCGGTACCGATGACGACAATGGTTACAGCGACCCCCAGTAGCTTGGCTTTCACATTCCATCCCCTCAAGTGGCCAGCGAAACAGCCTTTGGCATGATTCCCGAATCCATTCGGGGGAATGAAAAGCGTAGCAGACTGGGTGGCACTCCAGTGCCATCTGGTTAGCAAGAAAGGCTTTGCAGGACAAAGTTCGCGCTCACGCGCGGTTACTTTCGCTTGACTGGTTGGCGGCGCACCAGCGGTTTCGTCCTTGTCGTTTCGCCGCATAAAGCAGGACGTCAGCGGCTTTGATCAAGGTGGCCGGTGTCACGTCATCGACGCTCGGCCGGCTGGTGGTGATACCCGCACTGGCCGTGACCCTGCCCAAGGGATGGGCGCGGTGCTCGATGTCCATTGATCGAATGGCTTGCAGAATTTCTTCAGCGACCTGTGCTGCGCCTGCACCATCGGTATTGGGGAGCAGCACCGTGAATTCCTCGCCACCGTACCTGACGGCCAGGTCGCCGGGTCTTTTGACCGCCTGCCGGATCGCTGCGCCTACTGCGCCCAGGCAGTCATCGCCGGCGGCGTGGCCATAGCTGTCGTTGTAGCGTTTGAAGAAATCGACATCGAGCATGATCAGCGACAGCGCAGATCCCTGGCGTTTAGCGAGACGAATCTCTTCCAGCAGCGCAGTATCCAGGCGTCGACGATTGCCCAGGCCGGTCAGGCTGTCGGTCAGCGCCATGTCGCGCATGGACTGGTGAGCGTGACGCAGCTTTCTCTCCGTCACCATTCTCTGGCGCAATTGAGTCAGCACGATGAGCCCGAACACCGCAAGCACACCAATCAGCACCACCAGCACCCACCCTGTCTTGAGCAGGTCACGGCGCCAGGGGGCGATGATGGACTCACGGGAAAGTCCGGCTTCAACCACAAGCGGGTAGGTGGTCAAGGCCCGATAGCCGTACAGGCGCTCGGTGTCGTCCACGACGGCCTTGACCTCGGCGATGCCCTGGTTGGCGTTGGGTAGATAACGCTTGAAAATCTCGCTGTCTGCCAGGCTCTTTCCGACCACCGATTCAATGAAAGGACGCCGCACCAGGATGGTTCCGCTGCGCGTGGCCAGCACCAGGGCGCCCTTGTCATCGATCTTGAAGTCGCCGTAATAGTCGACGAAGTAGCTGACCTTGATGGTTCCCAGCAGCACGCCGGCGAAGGTGCCATCCGGATTATCCAGGCGCCGGGAGATAGGGATGATCAGGTCGTTGGTGGATCTACTGGTAACCACTTCGCCGATGCGCACGTTTTTATCCTCGTGCGTGCGGTGATATTGGAAGTAATCGCGGTCGGCGTTATTCACGAGCTCTGGCGTGGCGTCCTTGTCCGTGACTATCCATTGCCCGTCAGGGCCGTAGATGAACAGGCCGTGCAGCTGCGGCATGATTTTCGATTGCTGGACCAGCAGTTTGTGAATACGCGGGACGTCGATGTTCTGCAACCCGTCGCCTTCGACCCGCTCCCCAAGTGCGGCAGTCAGTACATCCACTTGCCGAATGGCATCCTCGGCGTGCTGCGCCGTGGCTCGCGCCAGGTTGGTCACGGAGTCGCGGGCTGAGGCGAAGGCAGCCCGATAGTCACGCCACGTCCGCCAACCCTCGACCGCGAGAAACGCCAGGATCACCACCAGCATGAAGCTCACGGTGAGTCGGAAGACCGCTCCAGCTCGCAGCGTTTTCGCAGGGACGGTTTCAATGTCGCCATCGACCATGGGCGGTGGCGGCTTGCGTCCGGGCATCAACAACTCCTTGTGCCAGCTATCCTGCGCTATACAAGACCGACGAATGACAGGATAACCAGGACGATCACGACGGCACCAACGATGTAGATGATATTGTTCATGACGATCACCTCTGTATCTCAAGGGTTTGCGACACCAGGGTGTCTAGTACAAGTGACCCTGCAGTCGCTCTTGCGTTCCGCAAGCCGGTACCATCAGGCCTCGCGATCGTCATGGATGTGCGTCTGGGTTCGTTGGTAGATGTGGTTGACCATCGCGAAGAAGAGGCCCGTCGATAACCCGCACATGAGGATGCCGGTCAGGCCTTCGATTGGCGCGAGCAATCGCCATGGCGTTGCCAGCACCACCTCGCCATAGCCAATCGTTGCGTAGGTGACTGCCGAGAAGTAGAGCGCCGTTTCGAGATCGGGCAGACATTGCTGCCACAGGTAAAACGCTGCCCAGAACGAAATTTCCACCAGATGGAGCAAGATCAGGTAAACCGCTACCCAGGCCAACCTCCAACTGATGGCCCAGAGTCGCGTCGCAGACTTCCTGCGATGCAGAACCCTGAGCATCAGCGCGATACCGACGGCATGTACGATCACAGTACCGGCCGCCAGTCCCCAAGCGAAAAGGATATTTGAAGGCATCGGTGTTCCTCCGTCCAGATCGACCAGGCACCCGAGAGATGCAGCGCAGGGGGTGCCGCTTGACTCTAGTCGATGGACGGCAAGGCCACCAGCATGTCTCTTCGCACCTCGCGGATATTCGACATCGGCCATGTCGGCGAGCCAGGTGGTGACCTGCAGTAGCTGTTGCCGGGATGAACCGGCTTGCTCGCCATCGCCGGCAGGCCGGCGCCCACAGTAGAACGGGTACAGCCGCGACAGATTGGGTTAAATTCAATCATCTCGACGTGATTGCCAATCCAGGTGGGTAGTAAAGATCTTGGCTCAACATTCTGCGTTCTCGCCCTGGCTGGCGTTGCTGCTTCTGTGCCTTGCACTTGAAGCGCCAGCCCAGGCCAGCGACTGTCCGGCTGGCGAAAAGCAGGTCTGCCTGGACGGCTGTATCTGCCTGCCGGACCTGTGGCAGTTGCCGGACGACATCTACCAGATCGCCGCACCGGCCCTGGCGCTATGGCTGACCCAGGCCCGCGCTGAAGCCGCCATCGCCGGCACCCAACCGATTCCACCGCACATCCGCGAGCAACTGCTGCGCTGGTACGACCCCGGCGTCCTCGATGCCGCGCGCTACAAGGTCAGCGACAACGGCCAGTTCACGGCTGCCACCGCCATGCTGCAAAACCCCGATGTCGGCGCTGTGACGCTGATCGACATTATCCTCTTTCGCGACGCTGAAACCGCAGAACAGAACGTCGCGCTCTGGGCCCACGAATTGAAGCATGTGCAGCAGTACCAGGATTGGGGGGTGGAAGGATTTGCCCAGCGCTATAGCCAGGACTTCAATGCCGTGGAAGCGCCGGCTTATGCCATACAGGCCGAAGTCAGGCGCTCGGTGCGGGATCAGCAACAGGCGTTGCCTTGAACGATCGCAGCCTGCGGCAGCTCCTGCAGGGATCGCGTCAATCTTCCCCTGCGAGCGTGACTCGTGGGTCCATCAACCTGTCCCACAACAAACAACGCCAACACGGTCATACCCCATGCACCCGTTACGACAAAGCCTGCACAACGAACTGCACGCGCGCCCGTCACTGTATTTCGATGAACCGGCCCACGTGTTTCACCTGGCTTTTCTCGGCAGCGAACAGGTGTGCAATGCGTTTCTTCAGGACTGCAGCCTGGCCGCCCTCGATCTGAATGCCGCCCAAGGCATTACCCAACTCGGCGGCCACGCGCTGAAATGGGAGCGCCATGCCGAGTTTTTCACCCTGACCCTGGTGGTCACTTCATCCAGCGACGAGTTGTCCTGGACGGCGCTGCCCGAAGTGTTGGCGCAGAAAATCCACACGCATTTGCCAGGGCTGATCAACTCAGTGCAGATCGTGGTGCGTGGCGAAGCGCAGCTGGATCTGACCCGCTACGGCTTCAAGGACCCTTGCGGTTCCTGTGTGGGCGGTGGCGATGCGGTGGTCTGGAGCGATTTTCGGATCAGTGAGGATGGCAGCAACCACATACTCTTCGTCAACCGGCGCCTGAATGCGTACCGCCAGGGCCGGATGATCCGCCGCCTGCTGGAAATCGAGACCTACCGGATGATGGCCTCGTTGACACTGACCATGGCTAAAGACTTGAGCGGCCAGCTCGATGTCTTTGACAAGACGTTGGTGACACTGTCCGAACGAAACGCCCACCCCGATGGCAGTAATGCCAAAGCCCTGCTGGCGGATATCTCCAGCCTGTCTGCCCAGGTGGTCAGCAGTACCGCGAAAACCCGCCACCGCTTCAGTGCCACCCAGGCCTATGCCCAATTGGTGTTCGAACGCCTGGGCGAATTGCGAGAAAGTCACGTGGGTGATTGCCAGCGCCTTGGCGTGTTCATCGAGCGCCGCTTCAAACCCACCGTCAGGTATTGCACCGCCACCGAGCAGCGACTGGAGCATCTGGCCGAAAGCGTGGCCAACCTGGGGGATCTGTTGCAGGCACGGGTCCAGGTCGAAATGGAAGAACAGAACTCGGAAATTCTCAAGAGCCTGAACGCCCGCGCCGACGCGCAGATCAAGATCCAGCGCGCCGTGGAAGGCCTGTCGATCATTGCCATCAGCTACTACTTGCTCAGTCTGCTCAAGCTCGGTTACTCAGGCATGCACGTGCTCGGCGTCGGGCTCACCCCGCGCGAAGCGCTGTTGGTCATGGCGCCCCTCGCGATCGGGATACTGGCGTGGATCATCCTCCATATCAGGAAAGTCAAAGAGCACTGAAGTACCTGAAGGTCCCCGGGCCAGGTGCGCCTCCCTTATGTCCGATTGGATAAACGAGGTATCTTGAAAGTCATCTGAACAAGCGCGCCATGTGCAAGTCGCTTGAGGGGCAGAGGCAGAACGCCTTTGCGTATCGGGTTGGGGTGATATAAAAATTCATTTTGCGTACACCCATTACATCTGGAGTTCGGCGTGGGACAGGCAGTCACTGATTCGTATTCGTCAGCTGCTGGGGGGATCAGGTGGGAAGCCCATGCCTGCCTTCCGTTGCTTCCCAACCAGGACCTGTCTGCGCTCCTTCGCTATCAGGAAGCTGGATTTCACCATGTTTCGCTAAACGTCGGCATGGACATGACACCCTTTTCTACGGTGATGCAGGTCATTGCGGGCTTCAGGAACCGGATCGCTCATCACTCGGAAAGACTGGTGTTGGTGGGTAATGTCGCTGACATCCAGCGTGCACGGCAGCAAGGAAAGTTGGCGGTGTCGTTTGATCTGGAAGGCTCGAACATGCTTCTGCAGGATCCCGCGATGGTCGCGTTGTTCGCTTCCCTTGGGGTCAAGCAGATACTGCTGGCCTATAACCGGGACAATAGCTGCGCAGGTGGTTGTCACGGCGCGGATTTCGGACTTTCTTGCGTTGGACGTGACATTGTGGCGGCGATAAACACCGCTGGCGTGATCATGGACTGCTCACATACCAGCAAGCGTTCCAGCCTTGAAATCATGCAATTGTCCCGGCGCCCGGTGGTTTTTTCCCATACCAATGTCAAAGCCGTGTTTGATCATCCACGGACTGTCGATGACGAACAGATACTGGCCTGCGCCGCCACAGGCGGGGTTATCGGCTTGACGGGACTGGGAATATTTCTGGGTGACCCTGAGGCGTCCGTGATGGCTTTTGTGCGCCAGATTGACTATTTGGCGGAACGCGTTGGTACAGCCCATATTGGCCTGGGCCTTGATACCGAACTCTGTCCAGGTGTGAACGACCTGCCTGCAGGCGAAAATGAAGAAGCCTGGTGGCCGAAGGCGTTCTATGGGGGCGTGAGCGCACAAACCCAGCTACAACCTGAAAAATTGCCAGAGATCGCGCAGGCACTCGAGCGGCTTGGCTATCAAGACTCTGACATCAACGCGATATTCGGCGATAACTTCATGCGGGTCGCCGAAGCCACCTGGCAGTAAGCCTGAACTCGGCTAGAACCAGGCGCTGGCATCGTCTTCATGTTCATCGGCGAAGGCCATGAGCACATCCAGATCGAGCACATCCAGTTTGATCCGCGAAATGAACGTCGAGAAGGCGCCTGGCCGGGCAGGGCGGCATCGAGTTCGGACAGGGGGAGCGCTGCTCACGAACATTTCCTTGGACCTCAGGTTCAATCGTTAGGCGTGCTGGCTCAGGTTTGAATCGGCAGCGAAAAAAACTTTTCAAACTACACTCAAATCCTGTTGAAACCGCCCTGTGAAACAAGACCGGTGCCTTGGCCTGCATACCTGTCTGAAAGGGCCTCACGCTGACGCGGCCGTGGCGAGGATGACAGCATGCAAGGCACAGGAGAGCAAAAGCGGGCACGCGTCCTGGATCCGGTCGATCGGGTGACGGAAGTGATCTTTGGCCTGCTCATGGCAATGACCTTTACCGGAACGATCAGCGTGGCCACGGCGGGCCAGGAGGATGAACGCACGATGATGTTCGCCGCGCTGGGGTGCAACCTGGCCTGGGGACTCGCCGACGCGGTGATGTACTTGCTGCGAACCCTGATCGAACACACGCGCAAACGTACGCTGTTCGCAGCCCTGCGCGGCAAAGCGGATGCGGCCACCGGGCAGGCGCTGATTGCCGAGGCACTGCCACCGCGTCTCGTTGCGGCGGCCGGCCCCGAAGAACTGGAGTCGCTGCGGCTGCGCTTGATCAACTATGCCAGTACCTCGGTACAGCCGCGTCTCACCTGGGACGACATCAAGGGCGCGATCGGGGTGTTCCTGTTGGTGGTGGCTTCGACGTTTCCCCTCGTGGTGCCGTTTCTGTTACTCGACCAGACCGCGCTTGCCGTACGCCTGTCCAACCTGGTCGGGCTGGTGGTGCTGTTCATCGCCGGCTGGATACTCGCGCGCTATGCCGGAGCAAAACCCTTGCTGGGTGGCGTTGCGATGGCGGTGACCGGTGCCGTCCTGATCGTCGCGATCATCGCGCTCGGTGGTTGAGCCGCCAGCCATGACATTGTTTACCCGTCGATAACTTGTTTTTGAGGTGTTGCCCCATGGCAAAGGACAAAAAGAAAGCCGCAAAGGGATATTCCGCTGAAAGTCTGAAGCTCAAGAACAAGGAGTATCTGGAGCAACTGCGCCTGCTGCACGTCGAACTGGTCAAACTGCAGGAATGGGTAAAAGCCAAGGGCATCAAGATCTGCATTGTCTTCGAGGGGCGCGACGGGGCCGGCAAGGGCGGGACGATCAAGGCGATTACCGAACGCGTGAGCCCGCGGGTGTTTCGCGTGGTGGCGCTGCCGGCACCGACGGATCGGGAAAAAAGCCAGATGTATGTCCAGCGTTACCTGCCACATCTGCCGGCGGCGGGCGAAGTGGTGATCTTCGATCGCAGTTGGTACAACCGTGCGGGCGTCGAGCGGGTGATGGGATTCTGCAGCAAGGAGCAGGTGGCCGGGTTTCTGAAAACGGCGCCCAACGTGGAGCGGGCAATTGTCGACTCCGGCGTGATCCTGCTCAAGTATTGGCTGGAAGTCAGCCCTGAGGAACAGACCCGCCGGCTCGAGGCGCGCATCAAGGATGGGCGCAAGATCTGGAAACTGACGCCCATGGACCTCAAGTCATACAGCCGCTGGTATGACTATTCGCGGGCGCGTGACGACATGTTCCAGGCGACCGATACCGAACATGCCCCCTGGCTGGTGGCCAACTCGAACGACAAGCGGCGCGCGCGCCTGAACATCATTTGCGATTTGCTCAGCCGCGTTCCTTATGAGGATGTCGTGCGTGAGAAGGTAGTCCTGCCCAAACGGCAGAAGGCTGGCGGTTACCGCGAACCGGATTATCCGCTGCGGCACATTCCCGAAAAATTCTGATGGGCAGCGTCTAGGCACATCCAGGTCGGACACTCAAGGGTCACAGTCCCATGCGCCATTCGGATGCTTTGCCGCCTACCCCGGAGCCGGGTCGTATTGCTCGTCGCGACAGCGGCGCCAGCGTCGGCTGGAGTCGTTGGCTGCCTGGGCTGCGGATGCTGCGCGAGTACCAGATGGCCTGGCTGCGCCACGACATCATGGCCGGGCTGGTGCTCACCACGATGCTGGTACCTGTTGGCATCGCCTACGCTGTGGCCTCGGGCGTACCCGGCATCTATGGCCTGTACGCAACCATTGTCCCGCTGATCGCTTATGCCCTGTTCGGACCCAGCCGGATTCTGGTACTGGGTCCGGATTCCTCACTGGCTGCGGTTATCCTCGCTGTCGTCCTGCCACTGTCGGGGGGCGACCCTCAACGCGCCGTCGCCCTGGCGGGCATGATGGCGATCGTGTCGGGAGTCGTGTGCATCCTGGCCGGCATCGCACGCCTGGGCTTCATCACGGAACTGCTTTCCAAGCCGATCCGCTACGGCTACATGAACGGGATCGCCGTGACGGTCTTGATCAGTCAATTGCCGAAGATCTTCGGTTTTTCGATCGAGTCCGACGGCCCGATCAGAAACCTGTGGGCCATCGCCTCCGGGGTGATGGAGGGCCAGACCAACTGGACCACCTTCATGGTGGGGGCCGCCACGCTGGCGGTGATCCTGCTGCTCAAAGGCAACAAGCGTATCCCGGGCATCCTGATCGCCGTGGTCGGCGCGACCGTCGCTGTGGATGTGCTGGACCTTGCCACGGGCGCTGGCGTGTCGGTCCTCGGTACGCTTCCACAAGGATTGCCGGCGTTCGCCATCCCCTGGATCAGCCGCGCCGACATTGTTCCGGTCATCATCGGCGGTTGCGCCGTCGCCCTTGTCTCGTTCGCCGACACCAGCGTGCTCTCGCGAGTCTATGCAGCACGTACCCGTACCTTTGTCGACCCGAACCAGGAGATGGCCGGGCTTGGCTTCGCCAATCTGGCGGCGGGTTTTTTCCAGGGTTTTCCCATCAGCAGCAGTTCCTCGCGCACGCCCGTAGCCGAAGCGGCTGGCGCCAAGACCCAGTTGACCGGCGTGGTCGGCGCACTGGCGGTGGCCCTGTTGCTGATGGTGGCACCGAACCTTTTGCAGGACCTGCCCAACAGCGCATTGGCAGCGGTGGTGATTGCGTCGGCCATCGGCTTGATTGAAGTCACCGACCTGCGACGCATTTATCGTATCCAGCGCTGGGAATTCTGGCTGTCGATCGCCTGTACCATTGGCGTCGCGGTGTTCGGTGCGATCGAGGGCATTGGCCTGGCGATCGTGATCGCCGTCATCGAATTCCTGTGGGATGGCTGGCGACCTTATTCCACCGTGCTGGGGCAAGCCGAGGGGGTCAGGGGCTACCACGATATCCAGCGTTACCCGAACGCAAGCCTGATCCCCGGCCTGGTCCTGTTCCGCTGGGACGCGCCGTTGTTCTTTGCCAACGCCGAACTGTTCAACGAGCGCGTGCTCAACGCCGTGGCGGCATCGCCCACGCCGGTGCGCTGGCTGGTCGTGGCGGCAGAGCCGGTCACCAGTGTGGACGTCACCTCCGCCGACATGTTGGCGGAACTGGACGAAATCTTGCACGCGGCGGGTATCAAGCTGTGCGTGGCGGAAATGAAAGACCCGGTCAAGGACAAGCTCAAGCGCTTCGGGCTTTTCGCCCGGTTTGGCGAGTCAGCGTTTTTCCCCACCATAGACGATGCGGTCGGTCGTTATCTGGAGATACATCCCGCGCCTTGATAGCGCGGGACCTGCCCAGGTTTTCAGTCCAGATCGTGCGCCTGATGCCGTTCAGGCACCTGGCTCGCCTCATCCCCCCACGTCCGGTTGACGCGCTGGCCACGGATGACCGCAGGCCGGTTGGCGATTTCTTCCGCCCAGCGCTGCACATGGGTGTACTGGTGGGCTGATAGAAACTCGGCAGCCGAATACACATTGTCGCGCACCAACTGGCCGTACCAGGGCCACACCGCGATGTCGGCGATGGTGTAGACATCACCGGCCAGGTAGGGACTTTGCGCAAGTCGGCGGTCGAGGACATCCAGCTGACGCTTGGCCTCCATCGCAAAGCGGTTGATCGGGTATTCGAGTTTTTCCGGCGCGTAGGCGTAGAAATGCCCGAAGCCGCCGCCCAGATACGGGGCCGCACCCATCTGCCAGAACAGCCAGTTCAGGGTTTCGGTGCGCCCTGCAGGATCGTTGGGCAGGAAGGCGCCGAACTTTTCCGCGAGGTAGAGCAGGATCGAACCGGATTCGAAGACGCGGATCGGCGGCTCGACGCTGCGGTCCAGTAGCGCCGGGATCTTCGAGTTCGGGTTGATCTCGACGAAGCCGCTGGAGAACTGTTCCCCTTCGCTGATACGGATCAGCCAGGCGTCGTACTCGGCATCGCCATGCCCAAGCGCCAACAGCTCTTCCAGCAGGATGGTCACCTTCACGCCATTCGGCGTGGCCAGCGAATACAATTGCAACGGATGCTTGCCTGTCGGCAGCGTCTTGTCATGGGTCGGGCCGGCAACCGGGCGGTTGATGTTGGCGAACTGGCCGCCAGACGGCGCGTTGTGTTTCCAGACCTTGGGCGGAACGTAAGACGCTTTGCTCACGAGATGATCCCCATAGTTTGTTTGTGGTGATGACATGGACTGCTTGCGATCGCGTTGGGCTGAAACAGTATGTCGCGCGAGCGTTACGAGCAACCGCTGTCGAATTCACACAGTCCCATTCGACTATGGGGCAGGGAATGCATTCGGGTCGACGTTCCCTGAACGAGGACAAATCAGGAGAACAGTATGCGTGAGCTCATCGTTGCCGCTTTCCACCCATCGACCCGATTGGCTGAATTGGCACAACAGCTGTTGTCCTGGGGCGCGGCAAGCGCCTGTTCGACGACAATGCACAAGCCTCGGCTTTCACGCTGGAGAGGTCGATCAGCACCCCTGGCGGTGTATTGATCAGCCGATACGTGCGCAGCGGGGAAGTGCGCACGGGATCGTTTGCCGCAGTCGGACCCTACTGCGTGCGGGCGCCCTTCGGCGAGGCCCGATAGTGCAGTGTCGAACAGCCTCGCAATGGTCGTACGCAAACCCTGGACCACCTCGACCTTTCAGGTTGCGCAGTCGCGCGAAATGATCAGGGAGGCGCAACTGGAAACCCTAACGAATACCAGTCCCCGCCATGGACTCCGGCACCCACTGCGCCGTCGAGAGTGGCTCGATGTAGCGGATGCCGCCATGGGGGCCGACCACGCCATTGATGTTGTAGGTGCCACGCGACAAGTCGTAAGTCATGAACGGGGTGGCATCCGGGACTTGCTGGTCATAGCTCTGGCTGAAGAACGCGAAGGAACCACGATACAGCTTGCCACGGGTGTCGTACTGATCGGACGCCACGGCGGCCCAGGTATCTTCATCCAGGTAAAAGCGGCGCTTCTGGTAGATGTGCTTGGCACCGGCCTTGAGGTTGCCTTCCACGACGTAGACGCGGTGCTTTTCCCAGCGCACGAAATCCGGTGAGATGAAATCGGGGGTGGTCAACGATTTTGCGTCGCGAGCGTAGGTGAGTTTGTAGGTGTTGTAGGGCACGATCATTTCCCGCTTGCCTACCAGCGTCCAGTCATACAGCTCCAGTGCACGGGCGGTGCCGGGGTTGGGGGTGTCGTAGGCCAGGATCGAAATCTGCTTGACTCGGCGCTGGGCCGGCATGTACTGCCAGGCACGGCCGGGAAACTCCTTGGGATTGGTGGCGTTCTTGAGCATGATCGACTCGCCGGCTCGGCGCGCAGGCCCGGTGTAGGACAGCTTCAACTGATAGTAAATGTCCGAGCTGTTGAACGGCTTCGACATGTTCTCGTAGATCGGGAACGAGACGAAAGCCTCGCCGGTGACGGCCAGACTCGGTACGCCTGCCGTGTCCACGCTCCAGGAGTCGTACTTGGAATGAATGTTGACACCCTGGTAGCGCAGCAGGAAGTTCCACATCGCCTCGGCGCCTGACTGCGGGATCGGGAACGGCACCCCGGGCATCACATTGTCGATGGCGGTCCCGCCGTTGAGGGTTTTGGCGTTGGTGGCATTTGTGCGGCTATTGTCCAGGACCGCCTGTGGCAGCGATGCCGTGCGGTGGGTCGGATACACGTCGACGCGAAAGCCGGGGTAGCGCCGGGCCAGCTCTATCGTGGTGGCAGTCAGCATGCCCGCGTACGCGTCAACGTTCTTGCCGTTGATCACCATCAGCGGTTTTTCGTGGGCAAAGGGGTCAGGGCGCATGCTGTCGCCGGCCTTGAAACTGGCCGGGGCAGTGGTCAGGCCACCGCTGTAGGGCGGAATGGAGCCATCGGCGTTGCCGGCCTTTTCGGCACCCACCGATGTCAGGCTGGTGCCCAGTCGGGCGGCTTCCTGACTCGATACATAGGCGTTGGCATCGATGGCCAGCGCCATGAGGGGAATGGCAGCCAGCAGACGTTTCACGGATTTCATATTGTTATTCTCCTGCCTGGCGTACCAGGCAACTCGTGACTCAGGGGTCGCGGTGGGATCCGTCGACTCAATTGCCAGAGACTTTTTAGTACCCCCATTAAAAAGCCCCCGATTCGGGGGCGCTTCGCATTTGACGACAGTTGCTTGACTATTCATGACACAGCTGCGGGCTTGCCAAGGGAGCGATGCACGAGCGTGTCTATTGCAGGGACTCAAGTATTGCCACTGCCTCAGGATCGGATCAGCGCATGTACGCGTGAACTGAGTTCGTTGAGGCTGAAGGGTTTGGCCAGGACCCGGGTGGTCGCATCAACCGATACCAGGCTGGAGCCGCCCGCGAAACCGGTGATGTAGAGCACCTTGAGCTGCGGGTGTTTAAGTTTCAGCTCGGCGGCCAGGCTGATGCCGTTCATCATTCCTGGCAAGCCGATATCGGTCAGGAGTAAATCCAGGTGTTCCAGTTTCTCTGCCTGGTTGAGCGCAGACACGCTGTCCACCGCTTCCACGACGCGGTAGCCGGTTTCGCTCAACAGCTCAGCGGCCATCTGGCGTACAGCTGCTTCGTCGTCCACCAACAAAATGGTTTCGTTATGACCGGGTGCCTGCGCTGTTTGGGACGTGTCCGAACGGATGTTGGCCTGTACCGGTTGTGAATGGTCGACGGGAAAATACAGGGACACAGTGGTTCCAACACCGACTTTGCTGTGAACGCGCGCCTGGCCCCCTGATTGCTGGGTAAACCCATAAATCATCGAAAGGCCAAGCCCGGTGCCTTCGCCAATTTTTTTGGTGGTGAAAAACGGATCGAAAATGCGTGGCAGGATGTCCGGACTGATTCCCGTACCGGAGTCCGTGACGGAAATGCGCACATAGGTTCCTGCTGGCATCATTTTGTCCGATGACGACGCTGGATCAATGACGCAGCGGTCGACCAGAAGATCCAGCCTGCCGCCTTTGGGCATGGCATCGCGGGCGTTGATCGCGAGGTTGAGCAGGGCATTTTCCAGCTGGTTGAGATCGCACTTGATACGGTCATTGGCCTTGAATGAACACTCCACTGCGATGCTTGGGCCGACTGAACGGCGGATCATGTCTTCCAGATCCGCCACGACCTTGCGAGGCTCGAGAAGCTCGGGATCAAGTGATTGCTGTCTTGAGAATGCCAGCAGCCGTTGCGTCAGGGCGGCTGCGCGAGAGGCGGACGTCATGGCGACGGCGTTATAGCGGGCCAATTCGTCGTAGCGACCCGCATCGATTCGCCGTTGCATCAATTCCAGGTTACCGATGATGCCGGCCAACAGATTGTTGAAGTCATGGGCGATTCCGCCGGTAAGCTGACCGACCGCTTCCATTTTTTGACTTTGCCGAAGTTTGAGTTCGGCCATCGCGCGTTCGTGCTGTTCGGTTTCAAGCTGCTGGGTGCGCTGGACGATGCGATCTTCGAGCAGGTCGTTCCAGTCACGCAACGCGCTCTCCAACTGCACACGATCATCGATGTCCTCAATGGTGCCGTACCACTGTTCGCAGCGTCCATCGATGCCGAGGCTACACAGCGCGCGGATCCTGAACCATCGGTAATCTGCCGTGTGTTTGCGCAATCGGATCTGCGAGTCGAAAGGTTGCAAGGAGGTCAATGATTGGTTCCAAAGCTGGATCAATGACGCTTTATCCTGAGGATGAACCGCATTGGCCCATTGACGCCCTAACGTTTGCTCAGGCGTCAAACCGGTATATTCCAACCAGCGCTGATCAATGGAAATAAGGTCGCCCTTGGTATCCGCCGTCCAGGGCCAGAGTGGGTTGAGCTCAGCGGCGATGCGGTAATGCCTGTCGCTTTCACGCAGTTTTTTTTCGGTCAAGCGCATGGCTAACATGGTTTTCGAACGCTTCAGCGCGGCGCCCAGCAGGTTGCTATAGCCCCTGAGAAAATCGATATCGCTGTCGGTGAACTGGCGGGGAACCCGACTATCGACTTCAAAGATCCCGAAAGGACGTTCTCCGTCAGCGCCGTGGACAAGCACGTTGACAAAGGCTTTCACCCCGTTGGCTATTTGAAAGTCGTGATAACGGAATCGCGTTTCTGACGAACTGTCCGTCGATATCACCGGCCCGTTGGTGTCCAGCGAATGCCGCTCCGGAGTGCCCTCGTGAGCTTGTACCCGGACTTTGCCGACCACATCGGGTGCCCAGCCCACACCATTGCGCACCAGGAAGGTGATGCCGTCTTCTTGCAGCAGCATGAATTTGGCCATATTGGTCTGGAGGGCATCGCCGACCAAACGACAAGCCTCGTTGAGAATGTGCTCCAGATCATCTGACGCCAGGGCCAGCTCGCCGAATTTGGCGAGCACCTTGCGCTGGCGCAGAAGCGTATCCTCGGTTGCCATGTGATCACCTATGGGCGTTTTAGTATCCGAGGATCGGGTGTCGGCCGAGGTTCAATCGATGTGATCAAATGGTTTTACGTGGTGCTCGATCCTTTATTCAGGCGTTGATTTCTCGGCAAGCCCGACGATGAGGCCCTCAGGCCCCCGAATATAGGCGAGCCGGTACGATGTCTCGTACTGCATCTGGCCAATCAGCTCTGCGCCATGGGCCTGCATCCGCGCAACGACCGCATCGATGTCATCGACGGCAAACATGATGCGACGAAGACCTAGCGCGTTGATGGGTGTATTCACAGGCCCGAACCTGACGGCGTCTGGCGTGTGGAATTTGTCCAGCTCTATGCCCTGGCCATCGGCTGTGCGCAGCATGGCGAGGGTGGCTCGCACATCTTCAAGCCCTATGAGCTTGCCGATAGCAGGCCCTTCAACGGTGGCCTGGCCCTCAAGTTCGAGGCCCAACTCGATAAAAAACGCCTTCACCGCTTCGAGATCGTCGACAACGATCAGCACGTTATCCATTCGCTTGACTGTCATGGCCTTCGCTCCTGTTTCACCGGTGTCGCGGATTTGCGGAATGGGCGTCTGGATCGACCCGGGCGAGTGAGTATAGCGAGCAAACAGCCTGCCCGAGATCTGCCCGTGTTGGCGCTAGCGAACCAGTATGTCTTTAGACTCGAAGGGGTGGGGATACCGTTCACCTTTGGTGTGGTGGACGTGCTGGTGACCTGGAGGTGAGGTGGCTGTTTAAGTGTCTGTTTAAGCGCCCTACACCTTACTTCCTGAAAGCTACAAGACCTTGCGTCGTTGCCTACGGGTACGCCAGAATCCGCCGGCTTGTGCGCCTTGGGGCTGCTCGGTACCTTGATTCGCGTCACTGCCCATCAGTGATCGGGTTTAGTCGCCCAGTGGTTTCTAGTGAGGTGCATCAGTTCTATCAGTCGGGCATTCCCATGCCTGCACTCGATGGTAGCTGTGCGCAGGGCGCCTTTGGGCGCGCCGGTTTGCTAGATCCCCGGTCGACTAACCTGCGTACAGTTGCCTCCCTTCGTTTAGTCGCGAGAGAGGGGCGCTCCATGTAAGGATCTAGCTTATGTTCAAGGTCACACCTAATCCCCCGGACACCGATCCCGCGTCCCCATACGAACCCGATTCAAACAAACTCAACGAAGCCGCCGAACGCGCCCTCGATTTCCATTTCCCCTCGACCGCCGACATCAAGGCCACGCCGCGCACCCCCGGCACGCTGTTTAGCGTCGACCCGCAAGCCACCAGCGAAACCCTGATGGTTTTTCTGGTCGAGACATTGGCGTCGGTCGATGTGATGGTGCACCAGTTGGTCGATCATCTGGACGGTGGGTCGCGCAACGCGCTGCTGGGCATTTCCAACAGCGTGATGCTGGCGGAAATCACCGCGAACCGGGTGCTGGATCAGATCGATCCGCCTGAATAGTCGCCAAGCGCGGACACGAAACACCGGCGCGGCGAAGGAGGGGAGTACGGCGTGGTCGCGCCATACGCTGCGCCCGCTGGCGTTTCACCGAGGCCGTCTATACTCGGGAACGATTTGGCAACCAAGCCTGGTAGGAGGGCATCAGCATTCATGGCCGGCAAACTCACTTCAAAGACGGCGATCGTGACCGGTGCCGCCCAAGGGATCGGCGCAGCGATTGTGCGACTCTTCGCCCAGGAGGATTGCTTTGTCTACGTTACCGATATCAATGACGACCTCGGTAAAGCCGTTGCAGATTCACTCGGTGATCGCGCCCGCTATCTGCGCCTTGATGTGCGACGCGAGGAAGACTGGTTGCGAGTGACGACGCTCATCCTGGAGGAGCGCGGCAGACTGGACGTGCTGGTGAACAATGCAGGCATTACCGGATTTGAGCACGGTGCCGTGCGGCATGACCCGGAGCACGCGCGCCTGGAGGACTGGCACGCGGTTCACCAGACCAATCTCGACGGGGTGTTCCTGGGGTGCAAGTACGCCATTCGCTCCATGCGGCCTCACAGAGCAGGCTCCATCATCAACATCTCCTCTCGCTCTGGCCTGGTCGGTATTCCGGGCGCAGCGGCCTATGCGTCGTCCAAGGGTGCAGTGCGTAATCACACCAAGACGGTGGCGCTTTACTGCGCTGAGCAAGGGCTCACCGTGCGCTGCAACGCCATTCATCCAGCGGCCATCCTCACACCCATGTGGGAACCCATGTTGGGCACGGGCTCAGATCGTCAGGCGCGAATGGATGCGCTGGTTCGAGATACACCGCTGAGAAGGTTCGGCATGCCCGAAGAGGTTGCGGCGGTGGCGCTGTTGCTGGCCTCGGATGAGGCGACGTACATCACGGGCAGTGAGTTCAATATCGACGGTGGCCTCTTGGCTGGCACGGCGGCGACGCCTGCCTTAGGGGATGACACTGGGGCCTGATGCACGGCGCAGTTTCGATCGGCAATGCACTGAACGGGTGTGAGCTCGCAGAGGCGTAGAACTCTGCTCGACAGTCAAGTCGTCTTCGCTAGCAGACCCCACATCAAAGCCGTCAATGCGAATGGCGTGGCTCGCCTCCACTTCGGGCAATGACCCGCAAATGCAGGGTGGCCGGTTCCAGGCAGCCGCCAGTGGAGAGCTGGCCGACCAGTTGCCGGTACAGCTCTTGCCACGGGGTTTGCGAGGCCGGGATGTTGGGTGTCCACTCGGCGCGGCGGCGGGCCATTTCGGTCTCGTCGACCAAAAGGTTGACCGAGCGTGCGTTGAGGTCCACGCGCAGGCGGTCGTTGGTTTTGAGTAACGCCAGGCCACCACCGACGGCAGCTTCGGGTGACATATTGAGGATCGAAGGGCTGGCTGAAGTGCCGCTCTGGCGACCGTCGCCAAGGCAGGGCAGCGAGTCGATGCCTTGCTTGATCAGCGCGGCCGGAGGGGCCATGTTCACGACTTCAGCACTGCCTGGGTAGCCCACGGTGCCTGCGCCACGAATGACCAGAATGCAGCGCTCATCGATGTCCAGCGCCGGGTCATCGATCCGGGCGTGGTAATCCTCCGGTCCTTCGAACACGATCGCGCGCGCTTCGAAGCTGTTTTCCGCGCCCGGTTCAGACAGGTAGGTCTTGCGAAACGCGTCACCGACCACCGACATCTTCATGATCGCACTGTCGAAGAAGTTACCGCTGAGCACAATGAAACCTGCGCGGTGCTTGAGTGGCGTTTCAAAGGGGTAGATCACGTCGGCGTTGCTGGTCAGTGTGCTGCTGACGATTTCGCCGATGCTCTTGCCGCTGACCGTGGTGCAGTCTTCGTGCAGGCGCCCGGCTTTCTGCAGCTCATGCATCACGGCCGGTACGCCACCCGCACGATGGAAACCTTCGCCCAGGTATTTGCCTGCCGGCATGCAGTTGACCAGCAAGGGTACGTCTTCGCCGATGCGTTGCCAGTCATCGAGGCTCAGCTCGACGCCCATATGGCGGGCGATGGCAATCAGGTGAGGCGGGCAGTTACTCGATGCCCCCAGTGCCGAGGCCACGGCGATCGCATTTTCGAAGGCTGCACGGGTCATGATCTGCGACGGACGCACATCCTGCATGACCAATTCGCAGATGCGCTTGCCGGTGGCGTAGGCCATTTGTCCGCGCTCACGGTAAGGCGCCGGAATGCTCGCGCAACCCGGCAACGACATGCCCAGGGCTTCAGCCAGGGCGTTCATCGACAAGGCGGTGCCCATGGTGTTGCAGTGGCCCACCGAGGGCGAGGCCGCGGTGGTCATTTCCATGAAGCCTTCGTAATCGATTTCCCCGGCGGCCATCAGGTTGCGTGCATGCCAGAGTACGGTGCCCGAGCCGATCAGTTCACCTTTGTGGTGGCCATCGAGCATCGGCCCGCCCGACAGGACAATGGAAGGAAGATCAGTGGTGGCGGCGGCCATCAGGCAGGCCGGGGTGGTCTTGTCGCAACCGGTGGTGAGGACGACACCATCGAGTGGATAGCCGTGGAGAATCTCCACCAGCCCCAGATAAGCCAGGTTACGGTCCAGTGCAGCCGTAGGCCTGCGTGACTGTTCGGCGATGGGATGGACAGGGAATTCCATGGGAATGCCGCCGGCATCGCGAATGCCCGCCTTGACCCGCTGCGCAAGTTCCAGATGATGACGGTTGCACGGGGTCAGGTCGCTGCCAGTCTGGGCGATGCCAATGATCGGGCGGCCCGATTGCAGCTCTTCACGGGTCATGCCGTAGTTCATGTAGCGTTCGACATACAGGGCAGTCATGTCGGCGTGGGCAGGGTCATTGAACCATTGCTCGCTGCGCAGGCGACGTCCAGGCGTATCACTCATGATTCATTTCTCTCTTGTCATTGGATGAATCGGCAATCTGTCGTGGTTCAGCGTGCAAGCAGTCCACGGGCAGCCAGGTTGCGCAGCAAGGCACTCACGCCAAAGGTCCAAGGCGTTGCCTCGGAACTGTGGGTCACCTGGTTGTGCAGGCTGCCAAGCAATGGGCTGCTGATACGCACCCGGTCACCCAGTTTGTGGGTGAACCCGCTGCCGACATGATCGCGATCTTCGGTAGGGGCGAACAGCGTACCGAGAAACAGCAGGAAGCCATCGGGGTACTGGTGATTGGCGTTGAGGGTCTGGCCGGCCAGGTCTTGCGGGTCCCGGCTGATCTGGCTCATGGAGCTCGATCCGTGCATCCGGTAACCATCCTCGCCTTGCACCTCAAGGTCGACCACGCAGGCGCGGACGTCGTCCAGGCTGAAGTGCTCGTCGAACAAGCGGATGAAAGGCCCGATCGAGCAGGAAGCGTTATTGTCCTTGGCCTTGCTGAGCAACAGCGCACTACGGCCTTCGAAGTCGCGCAGGTTGACGTCATTGCCCAGGGTTGCCCCCTGAATCTGCCCGCGGCTGTTTACCGCCAGCACCACTTCCGGCTCCGGGTTGTTCCACTGCGAACCTTGGTGAATGCCAATCCGGCTGCCGCTGCCGACAGAGGCCAGGACCGGTGCCTTGGTGAAGATTTCCGCGTCCGGACCGATACCCACTTCCAGATACTGTGACCACATGCCTTGTTCGATCAGAAAGGCTTTCAAGCGCATGGCCTGCTCGGAGCCTGGAACGATCGAGCGCAGGTTGTCGCCGATCACGCCCTGCACAGTGGCCCGCACCGCTTCAGCCTTGGCGGCATCGCCACCAGCCTGCTCCTCGATCACCCGCTCGATCATGCTGGCGGCAAAGGTCACGCCGGCCGCCTTGATCACTTGCAGATCCAGGGGGGGCAACAAATAAGCTCTGGAGGGGTCGGCGTCGGGGCCGGTGTTGGCCAGCAGGTCTTTGACACTGGCAATGAAAATCCCGGGCGTGTCGCGTACCGCCGAGAGCGGAGCATCGGATTCCAGCAAGTCACTCAAGGTCGCGAAACGCTCCGACAGGTCGAATACGCCGTCAGCGCGCAGGACGATCGGCGAAGGTCCGGCGATTTGGCCCGGCACCCAGGCACGGCCGATCAAGGTACCGGCCACACCATCGACTGGCAGAGTGTTTTCGGGAGTAAGCATTAGCGACATGGCAATCTTCCTGGTTCGTAAAGGCTTCACGCTAGGGCGCACAGCCGATAAACTCCAATGAGATAATTTCAATAAATGATAACGCACGGTTATTGCTGCCCGAGGTGTGCCCATGTCGGATCTTTCATTCACCCACTTTTGCGGATGGCTCAAATTCAGGCATTTGCAGCTGATCGACACGCTGGGGCGCACACGTAACATGCACCTGGCGGCGCAACAGATGAATCTCAGTCAGCCGGCCCTCAGCAAGATGCTCAAGGAAATCGAAAGCCTGCTTGGCTTTGCTTTGTTCGAACGCCTGCCACGGAGCATGCCACCCACTCCTCTGGGTGAGCATGTGCTGCGCTATGCGCAAATTGCCCTGAATGACGCGCGCTCGTTCGTCGAACAAATCAGCAGTCTGCGCGAAGGCGGTCACGGCCACCTCAGGATCGGCGGTATTTTCGCCGCCACCGCCGTGGCCTTGCCCGAGGCCATTTTGCAGATCAAGGAACGCTGGCCATTGCTGTCGATCGAGGTGGTGGAGCAAACCAGTAACCACTTGATGAAAATGCTCGAAGAAAAAAAACTCGACCTGGCCATCGCCCGGTTCACCGATCAAAGCCAGCAGCAACATTACGATTTCCAGCCACTGGCGCCCGAACCGTTCTGCATCGTGGTCAACGACCGACACCCGCTGGCCGCTGCCGGGCCCCTCTCATTGCAGCAGTTGGTGGACTTGCCGTGGATTCTCTACCCGGTGGGCACACCCATTCGCGGCCGCATGGAACTGGCGTTCGCCGAGGCCGGCGTGGGCATGCCGCGAAACACCGTCGACACCATCTCCATGCAGACCTTCCTGCAGGTGCTGCAACGCGGGCCCATGATCGGAATGCTGCCCAACGCCATGGTCAATCCGCTTCTCGAGAGCGGCCAGCTCAAAATCCTCGATACGCCGTTGCATCTGGTGCCACAGGATTACGGCATTCTCACGCGCAAGGGCGAGCTACTGGTGGGGGCAGCCCTGGAGTTTGCCGAAATATTGAAGGACAACGCCCGGCTGACCAAGGCTTCGACGAAGTGAAACCGCAGCCATTGGCAGGATTTATTCGATAACAGTCCGTTATCGGTTAATCCGAAAATGCCATTGGGAATGAATCGATTCGCGACAGTAGAGTGACCCCGTCGATAAAAACAATCAGGCATGTCCACATGCCCAGGGGTTACCTCATGCAAACGATTTCCGAGCAGTTACCTGCGCAGGCGCAAGCCAGCGAGCTCGACTTTGAAGACCGAACCTACCGCAAGGTCATCTGGCGCATCCTTCCCGTCCTGCTCCTGTGTTACATGGCCGCCTACCTGGACCGGGTCAACATCGGCTTTGCCAAGCTCGACATGCTCAACGAGTTGCAATTCAGCAATACGGTGTATGCCTTGGGCGCCAGTATGTTCTTCTGGGGCTACTTCCTCTTTGAAGTGCCGAGCAACCTGTTGCTGCATCGCTACGGTGCACGCTTCTGGATCGCCCGTATCATGTTGACCTGGGCCGCGATTTCCATGGCCGTGGCATTCACCGTGCCACTGGCGGGCCTCTTCCACATCGAATCGAGCACGGTGTTCTACGTGCTGCGCTTTTTGCTGGGGATCTGTGAAGCCGGCTTCTTCCCCGGCGTGATTCTCTATCTCAATTATTGGTTTCCAACCCATCGGCAAAGCCGGGTGATGTCCGGGTTCCTGATGGCCATGCCGATCAGCCTGACCCTGGGCGGCATCCTGTCCGGCTGGTTGATGAACAGCATGCAAGGCGTGCACGGCATGTCCGGCTGGCAATGGATGCTGATCATCGAGGGCATTCCGTCGGTGATCATGGCGTTCGTCGTCATCGTCTGCCTGGCCAACAACATCGACTCTGCCAAATGGCTGTCCGCGGCGGAGAAAGCCATGCTCAAGGCCAATCTGCACACCGATAACCAGGGCAAGGCCTCGCGCCTGAGCGAAGTGTTCTTCAATCCGCGGGTGTGGCTGCTGGTCCTGATCCTGCTGACCTTCAACACCGGTTTCTACGGGCTGGCGTTCTGGATGCCTTCGATCATCAAGAGCACCGGTATCACCAACAGCCTGCACATTGGCTTCCTGACCGCCATTCCCTATGCGGTGGCCGTCGTGGCCATGCTGCTCAACGCCCGCCACTCCAACCGCACCGGCGAGCGCCGCCTGCACGCTGCGATTCCTGCGTTCATCGGTGGCGTCGGCCTGATCCTCAGCGCCTTCTTTGCCGACAATCTGGTGCTGTCGGTGTTCTTCCTCAGTATCGCGGCTTCCGGGATTCTCAGCCTGATGCCGATTTTCTGGACCCTGCCGGGGACCGTGCTGTCGGGTGTCGCGGCGGCTGCCGGCATCGGCATGATCAACGCCATCGGCAATCTGTCCGGCTTTACTGGCTCCATGATCACGGCCGTGGCGGAAAACCTCACCGGCAATATCAACAACGGTACCTATGTCTTGGCGCTGTGCCTGTTCGTCAGCGGCGGGCTGATCCTGGCCATTCCCGCTTCGATGCTCGGCCGAACCCCGAAAATCGCGACCGCTACCGCGAAGCTGGAGGCCGCATGAACCTGCAGGACAAACGAGTGCTGATCACCGCAGCAGGGCAGGGTATCGGCCTGGCCAGCGCCATGGCTTTTGCCCAGGCCGGTGCCGAGGTGTTTGCCACCGACATCGATATCCAGGGGCTGGCGGGTGTTGAAGGCATCACCGCCATCACTCTCGACGTGACGTCAGTCGATGCCATCAGCGAAACCTGCGAACTCATCGGTGGACTGGACGTGTTGTTCAACTGCGCGGGTTATGTGCACAGCGGTAATATCCTGGAGTGCGACGAAGCGTCCTGGGCGCGTTCGATGGACATCAATGTCACGGCCATGTACCGGATGATCCGAGCCTTTCTGCCAGGCATGCTGGAACGTGGCGGTGGATCGATCATCAACATGTCTTCGGTGGCGTCGAGCGTCAAGGGCGTGCCCAACCGATTTGCCTACGCTGCCAGCAAGGCTGCCGTGGTAGGGCTGACGAAAGCGGTGGCGGCTGACTTCATTGGCCAGGGCATTCGCTGCAATGCGATTTGCCCCGGCACAGTAGAATCACCGTCGCTGCGCCAGCGCATTGCCGCGCAGGCCGCGCAGCAAGGCGTTGACGAAGCACAGGTCTTCAAGCAATTTCTCGACCGCCAACCCATGGGGCGAATCGGCAGCGCCCATGAGATTGCCCAGTTGGCCCTGTACCTGGGCAGTGATGCGAGCGCCTACACCACTGGTGGCGTGCACGTCATCGACGGTGGCATGAGCATCTGAGACCCGGTTTGCACTTTCAGTTTAAGCAGGAGAAGCACATGAAACTGTTGCGTTATGGCGAAAAAGGTTCGGAAAAACCCGGCCTGCTCGATGCCGACAATCAAGTCCGCGATCTCTCGGGCCATGTGCCAGATATCGCCGGGCAGGTCCTGAGTCCTGAAAGCCTGGCAGTGCTTGCCGCCATTGATCCGGCCAGTCTGCCGATCGTTGCCGGGCAGCCGCGCATTGGCGCTTGCGTAGGCCAGGTCGGGAAGTTCATCTGCATCGGCTTGAATTACGCCGACCATGCGGCCGAGTCGAACATGGAAGTGCCCAAAGAGCCGATCATCTTCAACAAATGGACCAGCGCCATCTGCGGGCCGAACGACAACCTCGAGATTCCGCGGGGCTCGCTCAAGACGGATTGGGAAGTGGAGCTCGGCGTGGTCATCGGCAAGGGCGGGCGTTATATCGATGAAGCGAACGCCATGGAGCACGTCGCCGGCTACTGCGTGATCAACGATGTCTCCGAGCGTGAATGGCAACTGGAGCGCGGTGGTACCTGGGACAAGGGCAAAGGCTTCGATACGTTCGGCCCGCTCGGCCCGTGGCTGGTCACCCGCGATGAAATTGCCGACCCGCATGCGCTGGACCTGTGGCTGGAGGTCGACGGCCACCGCTACCAACAGGGCAACACGCGCACGCTGATCTTCAACGTGCCGCAACTGATTGCCTACCTGAGCCGCTGCATGAGCCTGCAACCGGGCGATGTGATTTCCACGGGCACGCCACCGGGCGTCGGGTTGGGCATCAAGCCCCAGCCGGTCTTCCTGCGTGCGGGGCAGACGGTGCGCCTGGGCATCGCGGGGTTGGGCGAGCAGCGGCAAATGACTGTGCAAGCGGATTGAGGAGCCAGGGGTGGGGTCAACCCGGACGTTGCCCCCACCCATTCAAGGGAGGTACATGCAGGCCGTTCTCTGGTTAAGCTGCAAACTAACCTGATCCCCTTGCGGGCTATCGGGGCGCAATGGAGACAGGCTCATGAACCCGACCGAGGTGCAAACGCTCGAGCATTTGCTGCAGCGCCGCCGCAGCTGCCGCGCATTTCTTCCACAACCCGTCGACCCCGCACTGATTACGCGCCTGTTCGCCCTGGCGCAACGCACTGCGTCCTGGTGCAACACGCAGCCATGGCAGGTCATCGTCACCCGTGGCGCCGCCACCGAGCGCTTCCGCGCCGCCTACCTCAATGAGCTGCAGACGGGCTCGCCGGCGCCGGACTTGCCTTTCCCCGGTGAATACCAGGGCGTGTATCAGCAGCGTCGACGCGAATGCGCACGACAACTGTACGAAAGCATCGGCATCGCCCCGGGAGACCGGGTCGCCAGCCAGCAACAGACCCTGCGCAATTTTTCACTGTTCGACGCACCGCATGTCGCGATCATTACCAGTGATCGTGCGCTAGGCACATACGGCGCAATCGACTGTGGCGGCTACCTGGCCAACTTGCTGCTGGCAGCCGAGGCACTTGGCCTGGGGATCATTGCCCAGGCCGCGCTGGCCAGCTACTCCGGGTTTGTGCGCCGACATTTTGCAATCGGTGAGGATCGGCTCGTGGTCTGTGGTGTTTCCTTCGGGTATGCCGACCACGAATCGCCAGCCAATGATTTCTACACAACACGAGCACCCGCGCAGGAGACGCTTTACTGGCATGACCGCTGAGAGGGATTCGAGGCTCGCTTTCGGGCTTTGCGCAAACTTTCATTGACGTGCAACAGGCCCCGATCGTTGAATGGCAGTGTTCAAATCGCGCCTCACAAAGGGCGCCCATTCAACGGGTAGCGAGATCAACTGTGCTGAGAAGTGTGACGGACATGGATCTGCGCCTGTTGCGCATTTTCTCCATTGTCGTGAAGTGCGGTGGCTTTACGGCTGCGCAGGCCGAGTTGAACATGAGCCAGTCCAATATCAGCACGCATATTTCAAGCCTGGAAAAACGCCTCGGTTATCGCATCTGCGAGCGCGGCAAGGGCGGTTTTCGCTTGACCGAAAAAGGTCAGCGAATCCTCAAGGCTTCGTCGGCGTTGTTCGGTGCGGTGGATGCATTTCGCGACGAGGCACAGGATCTGGCCGGGCGCCTGGTAGGTGATCTGTACCTCGGTCTGGCCGATAACATCGCGACGTTGCCAACAGCCCGGATCGATGCGGCGATCAGCCGTTTTTATCAGCGCGACCATGACATGCACGTGCACATCTTCGTCAACTCGCCCACGGAGTTGGAGTTGGCGGTCATCGATGGGCAACTGGACCTGGCGATTTCGTATTTCAGCCGGCCATTACCGACGCTGGCCTACCAGCCGTTGTACAAGGAGGAGATCGGTATTTTCTGCGGGCACAAGCACCCGTTGTTCGCCGTCAACGTGCCCACTGTCGAACAACTGCAGGCCAGTGACTGGATCAGGCATGGTTTCCTGCCGGCCGACCAGGTCCTGCCGGTGACCCCCGAGCGCGCTTCGGCCACCGCCCATCATATGGAAGCGGTGGCCCATGGCGTACTGGCCGGGACACACCTGGGGTATCTGCCGGCCCATTACGCCCGACCCTGGCTGGCGAGCGGACAAATGCGCGCGTTGCATCCGGCGACGCTGCGCTACGAGGTCCAACACAGCATGATCACCCACGTCGGGCACCCGCAAAGCGAAGCCGTGCGTGCCTTCATCGAAGACTTGCTGGCCGAGCACAACCTGCAGCCTGTCAGCCAAGGCAACGGGTAATGTGCTTGACTGACTGATAGGCCGCCAGGCCCCATGGCCCCAGCTCGCGGCCGATGCCGCTGCCCTTGGTGCCGCCCCAGGACGTCTCGACGAACACCGCCTGAATCGAGTTGATCCAGACGTGGCCGACCTCCAGGGCCTGGGCGACCCGTTCAGCGCGGACCAGATCGGCGCTGATGACGGTAGCCACCAGGCCAAAGCGGCTGTCGTTCGCCAATGCCAGCGCCTCTTGCTCCGTTGAAAAACGACGGGTACACAACACCGGGCCGAAAATCTCTTCGCTCCACAAGCGGCTGGCCACCGGCACGTCCGCGTAAATCGTCGGGTTGACGAACCAGCCCGGGTCACGCTGCACGTCGCCACCGGTCAGGCAATGCAAGCCTTCGCTGCGGGCGATGGCGAAATATTCCGAGACTTTGGACCATTGCGCCTGACTGGTGAGCGGGCCCATATCGACTTCGCCGTTCAGCGGATTGCCGACCCGCAGTGTTTCGAATGCGCTCTTCAGACGCAGCATCAACGCATCGGCGATGCTGTCCTGGACGAGCAGACGCGAGGTCGCCGAGCACATTTGCCCGGCATTCCAGCAGATACCGGCGACGATCCATTCAACGGCCTGATCGAGGTCGCTATCGTCGAACACTAGAATGGCGGACTTGCCGCCCAGTTCCAGGGTAACCGGCCGGCAATGGGCAGCCGAGCTGCGCATGACCTGACTGCCGACGGCGTTGCTGCCGGTGAACGACAGCTTGTCGATGCCCGCATGGTTGCTCAGCGCTGCACCGACTTCGGCTTTACCGCCGACGATGTTCAGCACCCCCGGGGGCAGGCCCAGCGCATCGGCGATTTGGCCGTAGGTCTGTTCGATCAACGGCGTGATGTCCGACGGCTTGAGCACCACGGTGCAACCGGCGGCCAGCGCCGGCGCGAGCTTCCAGGCACTGGTGACCAAGGGGAAGTTCCACGGCACGATCAAGCCGACCACGCCCACCGGTTCAAGGCGCGTGTGGGCATTGAAGCCCGCTACGGCCAGCGGTACGTCCCGGTCCTGCCGGGCGTCCAGTCCTTCCGCCAGGCCGGCGTAATAGCGAAACGTGGCGACGGCATCGTCGATGTCCACCACGGCTTCATGGCGGGGTTTGCCGTTGTTCTGCATCTGCAGCGCGATCAGTGCTTCGCGGCGCATTTCAATCTGTTGGGCGAAACCAATCAAATAAGCTGCGCGTTGCGACCCACTGAGGTTGCGCCAGCCCGGGAGTGCCAGGCGCGCGGCGGCGATGGCTTGATCGACTTGCAGGGCACTGGCTGCGGTGAGCTCGGCAAAGGGTTGGCCCAAGGCCGGGTCAAAGACGGTGATGCAGTCGACGCCTTCACCGGCTACCCAGCGACCGTCGATGTAATGCGCGGCGGTCATGGCCGTACTCCCTGAAGCACGCCCTGGACAGCGTTGCGAAAAATCTGGCTGTAATCGTCAGCGCTGAGGACGCAGGCATTGGTGTCCGATGAAGAAATGTCCGCCAGCGCCTGTTCTCCCACCCAGGTCGCTGCGTCGGCATCAAGACCGATTTCACCCAGTGAGTGAGGAATGCCGAGGCGTTTGCGCAGATCCAGCACCCAATCGAGAAAGCCTTCGAAATCCGCTTGCGGCAACTCCAGATAGCGCGCCAGGCGCGCGATGTCCGGGGCAATCGTTTGCCGGTTGGCCATCAATACATAGGGCAGGAGGATCGCGTTCAGCAAGCCGTGGTGCTTGTGATAGCGGGCGCCCAGTGGATGGGCGAGCGCGTGCACACCGCCCAGGCCTTTCTGAAAGGCCACGGCGGCCATGGCGGAAGCGACGAGCATGCCTTCGCGCGCGACCATGTCCTGGCCATTGGCATGGGCATTGATCAAATGCTGCTGGATCAGGCGAATGCCCTCCACGGCAACGCCCGACGACATCGGGTGAAACAGGGGCGAGCAAAAGGCTTCAATGTGATGGGTCAGGGCGTCCATTCCCGTTGCCGCCGTCAGGGTCGGCGGCAGGCCTCGGGTCAGCAGCGGGTCGAGGATCACGGTGGACGGGAGCAGTTCCGGGTGGCTGATCACCCGCTTGATGTGCTCTTCGCTTTGGGTCAACACGGCTTCGCGGCCCAGTTCCGAGCCGGTGCCAGCCGTGGTCGGCAACGCAATCAAAGGGGGCAGCCCCAGGCGCGGAAAGTCCGCCAGGGTAGGGTAGTGGGCGATGACCTGGGACCATTCGAACCGCTGCAAGCCTTGCGCATCGACGGCCGCCAGGCTGATGCCTTTGGCGGCATCCATCGCGCTGCCGCCGCCCAGGGCGATCAGTGAATCATGCTTGCCGGCCTTGAACGCCGCAACGCCTTGGGCCACGTCCGCCATGCTCGGGTTGCTGGCCACTTCGCTGAACACGCTGAACGTTATGTCGGCCTCGGTCAGGTGAGCCTTGAGCAGCGCCAATGGTTCCAGGGACAACATGCCAGGGTCGGTGACCAGCAAGGGACGGCGCATGCCCAGCAAGGTGCAGCGCTCTGCCAATGCTTGGAGCGCACTCGGTCCGCAGAAAATATCCGTGGGGTAATTCCAATAGTGAAGGGACATCAGAAACTCCAGATCGGCAAGGCGCAGGGGAGGCGCCTTGCTCGGCAAGACAAAGGCGTTATTGAGCGTGCAGGTGCGGGCTGACGGTGCGTAGATAGGGTTTGGCGCAGACCATGTAGATCAGGCCCAGTACCGCCAGGATCGAGAACACCAGGATCACCGCCCAGACCTGGAACCAGGGTGCACCGGCTGGTGCGAGGGATTCCCGGGGCCAGGCCACGTTGATGCTTTCGAACACCAGCCAGAAAAACGCGGCGAGGTTGATCGGCACGCCCCAGCGGCCGAGGCTGAACACACCAGGCTCGGCTTTCCATTTACCGCTCAGGCGAGCGAGCAGGGCGCAGGTCACCACGATCAGGAACACCACGAAGAAACCGCCGCTGCCAAACGCGATCAGGGTGCCGACCGCCGTTGCGTTCAAGCCCAGGGCCAGGCCGAAGCTGGCAAACAGCGTGCTGAACACCATGGCGGCAAACGGCACTTTGCGCTTGTCCACGCGGCGCAACAGCCTGGATGCGGGCAGGATCGAATCCCGAGCCATGCCGAACACGGCGCGGCCGATGTAGGTCTGCACAGAGACGACACAGGCAATGAACGCGACCAGCACGATGCCCACGAACGGCCGTTCCGACCAGGCGCCAAAGGCATCGACGACAGCAGGGGTGACCGGGTCGACGACCTGGCCGGACACCATCGCCGCGGTGTCGGTGTAGGACAGGGTGACGGCGAACGCCGTCAGCATCACGGTCAGTCCGACCAGAATCATCGAGCGCAGGATGGCCCGTGGGGTCGAAGTGCGGGCGTCAGCGGTCTCCTCAGACACTTGCGAGCAGGCGTCAAAACCAAGGAACGCCCAACCCCCCACGGCCATGGCCGTCAGGAAGCCCGACAGGTAGGAACCGTCGGAGCCCTGTGTAGACGTCAGGCCTTCAAACACCAGTGACAGCGAATGGTTGCGGAAGAACAACAGCAGCAATACGCCGATGCCGATGGAGGCAATCGCCTCGGCGATGATGCCGGCATTGACGAAATACTTGAGCGGGTTGATCCCGAACAGATTCACCCCAAGACCCAGCAGCAACAGCACTGCACCACTGAACACCTGGGCGTTGGCGGTGGGCGGTAAGCCTGTGAAAAACAGCCACAGCCAGAATCCGCCCAAATAGGCCACGGTGGTTAACGAGGCCAGCGCAGAGGCCAGGTACATGAAACCGGTGAACCATGCCCAACGATCGCCCGCCAGGCGCTTGACCCATTGGTAGCAACCGCCGGCAAGCGGGTACTGCGAGGCCAGCTCGGCATAGACCAGCGCCACCAGCAGCTGCAGCGCCAGGCACAGCGGCACGATCCAGACCCATGAGGGCCCGACACTCATGGCACCCAGCGACATGACCGAATAGATACCGACCACGGGCGAAACCGTGGCGAAACCTACTGAAAATGATGACCACAGGGACAGCCCGCGATGCAGCTCCTGGGCATAACCCTGGCTGTGCAGCAGGTGTTCATCGGCGCTTTGCCGTGTAGATGACATAGGAATTCCTTGAGTCGGCAGACACATTTATTTTTAGGATCGCCTTGTTTGATCAGGCGTACCGACGAAACGAGCTCCTTCGGGAAAGGAGTGGGAAGAAGCTTAAAGGGGCGAAACATCAAAGAAAATTCATATGTGTTGAGGCTGACATCTGGAATTATTGATGTATTGCAGAGCGGTTCCGATCCCTTTGCGCATCCCCTTCAAGGGCTGTCGAATGCAACGAGGCAGCTCTTACAGGGATACACGCGGCCATCAACCTTTGATCCGGCAATCCGTCAGCGTCCCGATTACGTGCTGAACTCAATCGCAGCACTGATCAGGAGCGATCGCCATGGCCACCATGAAAGCCGCAGTATTCGTCGAGAAAAACCGGATTGTGCTCGACGACAAACCCATCCCCGAAGTCGGGCCGCTCGATGCCCTGGTTCGCATCACCACCACCACGATCTGCGGCACCGACGTGCATATCCTGCGCGGCGAATACCCAGTCGCCAAAGGCCTGACAGTGGGGCACGAGCCTGTCGGCATCATCGAGCGACTGGGTTCGCAGGTGCGCGGTTTTACCGAAGGCCAGCGGGTGATCGCGGGTGCGATAACTCCCAGTGGACAGAGTTATGCCTGCCTGTGCGGCTGCGGTTCACAGGATGGCCCGGACACCCGGCACGGCTTTCGGGCCACCGGTGGCTGGAAGTTCGGCAATATCATCGATGGTTGCCAGGCTGAATACGTAGTGGTGCCGGATGCGCTTGCCAACCTGTGCCCGATACCGGACGGCCTCAGCGACGAACAGGTGCTGATGTGCCCGGACATCATGTCTACCGGCTTTTCCGGGGCCGAGCGAGGCGGGGTGGAAATCGGCGATAGCGTCGCGGTGTTCGCCCTGGGGCCGATCGGGCTCTGTGCGGTGGCGGGTGCACGCCTCAAAGGCGCGACCACGATTATCGGCGTCGATGCAGTCGCCGAACGCATGACCGTCGCCAAACAACTGGGCGCAACCCATGTAGTCAATTTCAAGGACGGCGATGTGGTTGAACAGATCATGGCCCTGACCGATGGGCGTGGTGTCGATGTGTCCATCGAGGCGTTGGGCACTCAGGGTACGTTTGAATCGGCACTGCGGGTTTTGCGTCCGGGTGGTCGGCTTTCCAGCCTGGGGGTTTACTCCAGCGATCTGCGCATTCCTCTGGACGCTTTCGCTGCCGGCCTGGGCGACTACAGCATCATCACGACCTTGTGCCCCGGCGGCAAGGAACGCATGCGCCGCTTGATGGCGGTGGTGGAAAGTGGCGGGGTGGATCTGTCGCCGCTGGTGACTCATCGGTACAAGCTTGATGACATCGAAGCGGCGTATGAGTTGTTTGCTCATCAAAGGGATGGGGTCATGAAGGTGGCAATTACCCCGTGAGGATCCATGAGAAAAACAAACTTCATGCAACTGGCTCGTCCAGGTCTTGTTGGTTGAGTTTGAACCCGTCGAGAAAACCGCAAGGCCAGTTGTGCACCTTGCGGCTGTTTCACCGTCTCATCGGGCCGACCTGCCGCTGTGTGGCTAGAACACCTTGATCGGTACGTTGACGATCAGCCTGAGCTCGTCCTCATTGCCTTCCAGCTGATAGTCACTGGCACGGTGCGTGGAATAACTGGTGATCAGATTGATGTTCCTGAAGGTGCCCGATTGCACGGTGTAGCTGGCATTGACGCCCACTTCATAGTGGTTTTCCCCCTGCTGCTTGAGTACCGAATTGTAGATGCCGTTCGGGCCACCGTCGTAATGACTGCCGTCGATGCCCATGCCCTTGATGTACCAGAGCGTAGTCTTCAGGCCCGGTAGCCCGTAAGCGACCAGGTCGTTGCTGTAGAACACCCCGACCGAGTGCTCATTGGGACCGTTGAAGAAAGACATCATGATATTGGGCAGGCTGATGGCATTGGACTCGAAGGGATAATCGAAATATTCGTCACCCTTGATTTTCTGCAGGCCGATCTTCAGCGAGTGGTTGCGCCATTGCGGCGTGATACTCAGGCCATAGGCCTGCTGGTCGATTTTTCCGCCGGTTTCGCGACCACTGGAGCGGGTGTTGTAGGCATCCAGTTGTACGTCGACCGTGACCGGTCCCCAGTTGGTTTTCCTGCCCAGGCCCAGGTATTCGCGATCCCAGATATCGTCGAAGCGAGAGACATAGGCGCTGCTGCGCCAGCCAGCGCTCGACACATAATCGGCGCCGGCGTAAGCGTTGAAGTCACTGGTGACCAGGGGCGATCCATAAGTGGGCGTCAAGTCCTGGCTTCCGGCTCCAGTGCGCGGCGAACCCTTGTCGAAATAGCCAGACTTGATCGTCAAGCCTTCGATGTCATGACTTTCCAGGGACACCCCATTGAACGATGAAGGCAAGGTACGGGTATCGGTATAGGACATCATCGGGGTCCTGACTTGCTGCCGGCCCACCTTGAGCAGTGTGTCGGCGACCTTGAACTTCAGCGCCGCGATGCCGAGTTTGCTCCAGTCATCGACCACGTCGCCGTCCCGGTTCACCAGCAATCGGTTACTGCCGCCTGCCGCAGCTTCGCGGCTACGTTCCAGCGCCACGGCCGAGAAGGTTGACAGATCCAGGCCAAACTTCACCGGCCCTTGGGTAAAACCGGAGACGAAGTCGAGCCTTATGCCTTGCAGCCAGGCGGTACGGTCACGCAGCTTGCGGACCCCGTCGGGTGTTTGCAGCCTGAAAAAAGTGTCCTTGTGGCCCACTTCGTGTGAGTACCACTGACGGGTATTGAGCGTCAGTGAGCTGTCTTGCAGAAAACCCTGTTCCTGGGCATGAACCTGGGAAGAAGAAACTGCAGCCGCCAGCGAGCCGACGGTGAATAACGCCAAATTACCTGTGCGATACATAGACCTTGCCTGTTGTTGTTTTTAGGGCAGATAAGAAGTAAGTCGCCGAGTCATCGTTATGAAGTTTTTTGCGCGGGCAGGGCGTGGCCCGACGTGCCCCTCAGGCCGCAGGTGGCCTGAGGTTGATCGTTCAGTTATCGGGTGGTCGGGTTAGCGGCTAGGGAGATAGTCCTTCACCAGTTTCAGCCAGCAGTCGGAGCCGATGCGAATCAGCTCGTCATTGAAGTCGTAATGGGGGTTATGCACGGAGCAGCCATGAAACTCGCCTTCGCCGTTGCCCAGGAAGAAATAGCAGCCGGGCACTTCGGTGAGCATCCAGGCGAAATCTTCGGTCGCCATGATCTTCGCCGCGTGCGGCAACAGGTGGCCGGGCTCGAACAGCGGCGTCAGGCTCTGGCGAAGCAACTCCGTTTCCGTCGCCGTATTGACCAGCGCTGGCGCCAGTTGCGTGGTTTCAAGTTCGATCTTGACGCCGAACGTGAATTCATGGCCTTGGGCGATTTCTGCCAGGCGCTGGTTGATCTTGCCTTCAGTCTGCGCGGTGTCGGTGCGCACGCTGATCAGCATCGAGGCCGTGTCGGGAATGATGTTGTAGACGGTGCCGGCCTCGACCATGCCGATGCTGATCACGGCGTGTTCATCAACGCACAGATTGCGCGACTTCACGGTCTGGATCGCGCTGATCAGGCTCGCCAGCACCGGTACCGGATCGACCGAACGCTCGGGCATCGCGCCATGGCCGCCGCGACCCTTGATCAACACGCGCACGCATTCCGAAGAGGCCATGGTAGGACCGGCCTGGACCACAGCGGTGCCCAGCGGTATTCCCGGCAAGTTGTGCAAGGCAAAGATCGCGTCACACGGAAAACGTGTGAACAGACCGTCGTCCATCATGGCCTTGGCGCCGCCCAGGCCTTCCTCGTCCGGTTGGAAAATCAGGTTGAGGGTGCCATTGAAGTCGGGCGACCGGGCGATTCGCCAGGCGGCAGCCAGCAGGATGGCGGTATGGCCGTCGTGGCCGCAGGCGTGCATGCGGCCATCGATCCGGCTGGCATGGGCGAAGCGGTTGTTCTCCTGCATCGGCAGGGCATCCATGTCGGCGCGCAGGCCCAGGCGACGCGTGCCGCTGCCTCGGCGCAGTACGCCGACTACGCCATGACCCCCGATACCGCGATGCACTTCGTAGCCCCATTCTTCGAGCTTGCTGGCCACCAGTTCGGCGGTCAGCGGGGTGTGTGCGCCCAGTTCAGGGTTTTGGTGGATGTCCCGACGCAACTGGATAAAAGCTTCCAGGTCCAGTTCGGCCGGGGTTTGGCTAGGGCTTTGGGTTGGGCTAAATGCATTCATCAGGTCACTCCCGACCAGGGTTTTCGGGGAATACCGCCAGGCACGCCAGGCTGATGGCGCCGCCGGCGAGCAGGTACAGGGCCGGCGCCTGGGGGTTATCCAGGGCCGCCGTGAGCCAGGTGGCGATCAACGGGGAGAAGCCGCCGAACAGGGTGACGCCGAAGCTGTAGCTGACGGCGGTACCCAGCGCCCGGCGATTTTTTGGAAAGGCTTCCATGATCAGGGCGAAGAAGGCACCCGAACCGATACAGCCAGGCAGCACCAGCATGGCGATGACGAACATCGCCACCCACAAATTGGTGCTCAAACCGAGCAGGTAGAAGGCAGGCCACGCCATCAGCACGGGCAGGGTGATGGTCCAGGCCAGCAGTTTCTTGCGCAGGCCGTGGCGGTCGGCAAAGCGCCCGGCCAGGGGCGTGATGATCGCCAGGCAGGCACTGGCCACGCAGGCGATGGCCAAGGCGCTGCGCTGCGGGTAACCCAGGGTGACCGTCAGGTAGGCGGGCATATAGAAAATGAACAGGTAGATGCCGATGGTGGCGCTGGCCATCAGGCCGATCGCCAGCAGGGTGTGCCGCAGGTCGATGTGATCGCGCAACCGACCGTCGCGTTTGCTCGGTTCGGCTTCGTGGGTTTCCGGCAGGCAGCGACGGATGTACCAGCCCAGCGGTCCGATCAGCAGCCCGAGCATGAAGGGGATGCGCCAGCCCCAGCTTTCAAGGTCCTCGACACTCAACGCATTGTTGAGCAGCAAACCGAGACCGGCCCCGACCATGGCCGCGTAGCCTTGGCTGGCGGCCTGCCAACTCACATTGCGGCAGCGATTTGCCGTGGCGCTGGACTCCATCAGGTACACCGACGCGGTGCCTATTTCCCCGCCGGCGGAAAAGCCCTGGGTGAGGCGGCCAGCCACCAGCAACAAGGTGCCGAACAAGCCTATGTCCTGATAGGACGGTGCGAAGGCGATCAGTGCGGTGCCGCAGGTCATCAGGCTGATCGTCAGGCTCAACGCGGCCTTGCGACCCCGGCGGTCGGCAAAGCGTCCGATCACCACGGCGCCCACCGGGCGCATGAGGAAACCGACGCCAAAGGTGGCCAGGGACATCAGTAGCGAAGCCATGGCCGATTGTGCGGGGAAGAAGTTTTTCGCGATCACTACCGCGAAGAAGCTGTAGATCGTGAAGTCATACATTTCCAGGGCGTTGCCTAGTGCGCAGGCGACAGTGGCTTTCCTGGAACCGATCGCGGTGGGCGTCGCGGCGCAGCGGAGGGGGGGCGCTTGCAGGGTAGTCATCGGTTTTTCCTGTGACAGTTTTGTTGTGGCCCGAATATCCGGCAAACACTGTCACGGCGCACTTGCGCTTTTCTTCGAGGATTAACCGTTGGTTAAGATGCCTGGCCGCTCTTGGCAAACGCGGCGCCAGTTCGGTGCGATATCGGTCGATTATCGATCACTCGCACTGTTTGACAACAGCGACGCCGCCTTGCTGGCACCTCGTGCAGGCCGTGGCTACAGGTTCCAGCCCACTGTGCGGGACGTTAGGGTGACCGGGCCCAACGGATCGGGAGAAACTTAACCGTCAGGCATATCGTTGCGTTTTTCTTAAGTTTCTCGGGGCTGCGCTAGCGCGAAGAATCCGCTGATCCATGCTTTGAGAGCACATCCCTGATCGCGTAATACAGGTCGCGAGCCGTCGTGGTCAGGGCGTTGCGGTCGATACAGACCAGGTAGATGGGGTATTCGGGAATGATTTCTTCGATCTTGACCTGCACCAGGTCTTCATTGAGGCCCTTGGGCAGCGAGTTTTCCATGCCGGCTTCGCTGAGCGTCATGAACGCATCGGCGTGGTGCAACAGATCCAGCGCCAACAATACCGATGAACACTCAGTGATCCGCTGCGGGGGAGGAATCTCGTTGTCTTCGAACATCTGATAGAACTGCGACGAGTGATCGTCGATGGCATCGAGGCTGATCCAGTTGGCGAACTGCAACTGACGCAGCGAGTGGGAGTGGCGCAGCGGGTTGTTCTTTCGGCAGACCACGAGGCCCTGCATGCGGCTCAGCGCCTCCCAATCCAGGTTCAGCCGCTGGGTATGCTGCTGCGAGGTGATGGCAAAATCCAGCGTGCCGTCCCGCAGTCGCTGCAGCATCAGGTTGGGCCGAAGATCCACCAGGCGGATGCGCACACGCGGATTGCGGGTCTGGAATCCGGCAATGCATTCACCCAGGCCCTTGAGCACCGATGTCAGGGACGTGACACCGATGGTGACTTCACCGACCTGCATGTCCCTGATGTTTTCCGCCTCCAGTTGCAGGCGGCGCATGCTTTCGACCGTCAACTGTGCATGGCGAATGATGCGGCGGCCTTCGTCGGTGAGCGACATGCCCTTGTGGGATCGCTGCAACAGGGCCAGGCCCAGTTCGCTCTCCAGGTCCTTGATAGATCGGCTGATGGCGGGCTGGGTGACATGCAGGATCTGCGAGGCTTCACTGATGCTGCCGGTCTGGTGGATGGCGACCAGTGCCTTGATTTGATGGAGTTTCACTTAACGACAGGTCCTTGCAGTGCGACGAAGGTGATGCACGTTACAAGTGCCAGGCCGCCGCGTCCATGGTGACATTGAGGGGACTGGCATGAGCCATCCATGGAGCGATTTTTACCCGATCACTGGCGATTTCCCCGTGCATTGCTAGCCTCAGTCCTACAAGACATCCCTCACAAGGAATGGGGTCGTGAATGGACGTAGGCTATTGGCAGTCTTGGCCGTAGGGCTCAGTGCAACCGTGTCGGGCGCCGAACTCCAGGTGCAGGTGCGGCTCGATGTGCAACGTGGCTGCCAACTGGTCGGGCAACAACGCAGTGCGGGTGTCGAGCAATTGGGCGTGCTGGACTTCGGCAGCAGCGCGCGCCTGGACGATCCCGCAGGGCCGCTCGGGGCCGCCTTGATGAACGAACGCCTGCCCCGGCTCGAATGCAATCCCGATACCACTTATCAAATACGCGTCGATGGCGGCCTGCACGGGGGCGTCGGCGACGTTCGCTACATGGCCGGTAGCGCCGAACACAGCAAACCCATTCCTTATCGACTCTATCAGGACCCGGCGCGGCGAATTGCGCTGGCAGTGGATGTGCCAGTGAGTGGTCGGGTGCCGGATACCGGCTCGGTGGATCTGCCGTTGTACGCCCGCATCGAACCCTTGGCACAGATACCCAGGGTCAGTCGCTATTCTGATCAGGTGAAGGTGACGCTCACCTGGTAATCGCATGAGCCGTCAACAGCCCAGGCGGAGTCCGGGTTGTGCAGGGAAGGGGGCGTTCGCGATCGAACGACCGTGTTGTCAACCTGAGGGAATCGGGATGGGTGTCATGACCAGGTTCTGGAAGATGTTTGCCGCGGGCGCGCTGGTGTTGTTGACCGGTGCCGTACAGGCGGCCGTCAGCGGGCAGATCCAGGCGCGGCTGACGCTTATCGCCGGTTGCGAAGTGACTAACGGCGGCCATCCCGACAGCCCGTCCAGCGACCTCGGCGCCTTGGATTTCGGCCAGCAAGGCCCGACCTGGAGCAACCCGATCAAGGCCAATATCAATGACGAAGTCAGCGGCAAATTGAACGTGGCCTGCAACCCTTCGGTCACCGGCTTCACCGTCACCATCGATGGCGGCACCCATGGCGACGGCACAACCCGGCGCCTGAGCAACGGCCGCCAGACCGTCGCTTATCAGTTGTTCGTCGACGCTAGCGGCAACCGTAGCTACAGCATCGGCCAACAGCACAATTTCGCTGTCACCAGCGGGGCGCAGATACCGATTCCGGTATTCGGCTCGGTGGTGGCGAATACCCGCGCGTTACCCGCCGGTGTCTATTCCGACACCCTGACGGTAACGCTCGACTGGTAACCCTGTAGAGGACGGACACATGCGTACGTTTACATCAAGGATAGGTTTGTCATTGCTTGGCCTGACGCTGGCGTCCGGCGCCCAGGCTGCCACCACGGTCACCGGCCAGATCACCTCCAGCCTGATCCTGATCAGCAGTTGCCAGGTCAACGGGGGCGGCGGTTCCACCAATCTGAACTTCGGTGACCTCAACTTCGGCACCGCCAACAGCCTGTTCACTACGGCCACGGGGCAAGTGCTCGGCGGAGGCGGCGGGGCGCTGTCGATTCTTTGCTCGGCAGGCACCACGCCAACGGTCAAGGTGCGCGCCGGGGCCCACGATGGACAATCGCCGGGCGGGACCCGAGCGTTGTACGACGGTGTCGCCAACTACGTGCCGTACGACCTGTACACCGATGCCGGGCACTCGCAGATCCTGGCGATTGACGGGGTGATCAACCTCGCCGCCAGTACCGGCGTGGAGCAGACCGTGAACCTCTACGGTCAGGCGGTGGGCAAGGCCGGTTTGCCGGCGGGCACTTACACCGACACGATTTCCGTCGAACTGACGTTCTAGCGCCATGGGCAGGCATGGCTGTGCGGCGCTGCTCCTGCTGGGTGCGGGTGCGCTGCCGTTGCCGCTCACTGCGGCGACCAGCCAGAGCTTCCAGGTCAGCGCCACGGTGACGGCCGGCTGCCTGGTGGTCGGCGGGGTCTCCAATTACGGCAGCCTGAATTTCGGCAACCGCTCGGCGCTGGCCACCAACACGGTGCAAGTCGCACTGACCGGGGGCGTCCAATTGCAATGCACGCCGGGCGTGACCCTGAACATGAGCATCGATGGCGGTCAGTACAACAATGGTGGGCGACACATGCAATTGACCACCGGCAGCAACCGGGTGGCGTATCAACTGTTTCGCGACGCGGCCTACAGCCAGGCCCTGGGGATCGGGCAAAGCGTGGCGGTGGCGTATGGCGATGCGAACAACATCAGCCTGCCGATTTACGGCCAGGTGCAATTACCGGGCAATCAACCCGGGGGGACGTACAGCGACGTGCTGCAAGTGCAACTGTCGTGGTGACGGGGTGAACGGATCAGGCCCGATGGGCAAAAAGGAGCAGGCACATGGTTTCATCTTCGCGACGGCGGTGGGTCGTCGGTCATATGCTGTTGGCACTGTTGTGGTTGGGGACAACCCGGGTGCAGGCAGCCAGTTCGGTGCTGATCTGGCCGATCGATCCGGTGCTGGAAGCCGATCAACAGGCCAGTGCCTTGTGGCTGGAAAATCGCGGCAGCGAGACCGCCAATCTGCAGATACGCGTGTTTGCCTGGAGCCAGAGCGGCTTCAGCGACCAATACCAGAACCAGCGTGACGTGATCGGCAGCCCTCCGGTGGCGAAGATCGAACCCGGCCAGAAACAACTGGTGCGCCTGACCCGCACGCGGGACATTCCGCCGGGTCAGGAATTGGCCTACCGCATCATCATCGATGAAATTCCCTCGCCGAAGACAGCCGAGGCGGACGACGGCAAGACCGCGGCGGCGATTCGTTTTCAGATGCGTTATTCGGTGCCGTTGTTCGCCTATGGCGCTGGCCTGTGGAGCAAGGAAGACACCACCCGCCCGCGCGATCCGAAAGGCGTCGGCTTGCCGGATTTGAGTTGGCGCACGGTCGCCGTGGACGGTCGTCCTTATGTCGAGGTGCGCAACCAGGGCGCGGTTCATGCGCGCCTGACCGATGTGGCGCTCAAGCAGGGCAGCCAGACCCGGCCGTTGGTAGACGGATTGCTGGGCTATGTGTTGCCCGGCGCGATCATGCGCTGGCCCGCGCCCGGCCCGATGGCTGGCGACCCGGCATTGCAGGTGCGGGTCAATGGTGCGCCGAAGGTGCAGAGTATTGCGCCGGCACGCTGACCTGCCGTTGATTCTTTTGCAGGCGACTTTTGCCTGCGGTTGAGTGGCGGTTGAGTGGCGGTGGAGTAAAGGAGACACAGTCCAATGACGGACAGGAAGCGCTAATGAGCCAGGGTTGGGCTCGCAGTTTGCGGCGTCCGTTTTGGGCCATGGGCTGTACGTGTTGCCTGGTAGCGAGTTATCACGCAGAGGCCGGTGACCTGCCGCCTCCGCCCAGCGGCATGGAGGCTGTTGCCGATGCGCAGTTGTTTCTGGAACTGGTGGTCAACCAGATGAACACCGGACGAATCGTGGCGGTCGAGCAGCGCCAGGGGCAATTTTTCGTGCCCGCCAGTGCGCTGCAGGAAACCGGCATGAAACTGCCGCAAGATATCAAGGCCGAAGTCGGCCTCGACAGCTTGCCGGGCTTGCACAGCGAGTACGACAGCCAAGCGCAGCGCCTGTTGCTGGAGGTACCGCCCGACTGGCTGCCGGAGCAGTTTGTCGGCCGTCGCCAAGCCTATCCGCGTACCCCGGCGCTGAGCAGCTTCGGCGCCTTGCTCAACTATGACCTGTACCTCAACGACACCGATGATGCCGGCACTTACCTGGCCGCCTGGAACGAAGTGCGGCTGTTTGACAGTTGGGGCACGCTGTCCAATACCGGGCAATATCGCCGCACCTTGTCCGGGGATGCGGTTGACACGCTGAACAATGGTTACCTGCGCTATGACACCACCTGGCGCTATTCCGATGATGACCGGATGCTGACTTACGAGGCGGGTGATCTGGTCAGCGGTGCCTTGCCCTGGAGCAGTTCGGTGCGTCTGGGTGGCATTCAACTGTCACGGGACTTCGGCGTACGCCCGGACCTGGTGACCTACCCCTTGCCGCAGTTCGCCGGCGAGGCCGCGGTGCCGTCGTCGGTCGATCTGTTCATCAACGGCTACAAGTCCAGCAGCGCCGATCTGCAACCTGGCCCCTACACACTGACCAATATTCCGTTCATCAACGGTGCCGGCGAAGCCGTGGTGGTCACCACCGACGCCCTGGGACGCCAGGTCTCGACCACGGTGCCGTTCTACGTCACCAGCAGCTTGTTGCAAAAAGGCCTGTCAGACTTTTCGGTGGCGGCCGGCACCTTGCGCCAGGACTACGGCCTGCGGGATTTCAGTTATGGTCCGGGCGTCACGTCCGGCAGTTTGCGTTACGGCCTGAGTGACAGCGTCACCCTGGAAAGCCACGCTGAAGCCTCGGATGCGCTGGCGCTCGGGGGGGCTGGCAGCAATGTGCGGCTGGGCAATTTCGGCGTGCTCAACAGCGCCGTCAGCCAAAGCCGTTTCGACGGGCAAACCGGCCAGCAACTGAGCCTCGGTTATCAATACAGCAGCCAGCGCTACAGCTTTTCCTGGCAGCGCCTGCAAAGGCGTGATCACTATGCCGACCTGACCGTGGTCGACAGTCCGTACACCACCCTCAGCAAACGCAGTGAGCAGGCGACCCTGAGCGTCAATCTCGATACCTGGGGTAGCCTGGGCGCCGGGTATTTCGACGTGCGCGCGGCGGACGACTCGCGCACCCGCCTGCTTAACCTGACCTGGAGCAAACCGTTGTGGCGCAGCACCAGCTTTTACCTGTCGGCCAACCGCGAGATCGGCGACAGCAACTGGGCGGTGCAGGCGCAACTGGTGATTCCGTTCGACCTGCGTGGCAGCCTGGCCATCGGCAGTGAACGCGGCAAGGACGGCCAATCACAGCAGCGGGTCAACTACAGCCGTGCCGTGCCGACCGAGGGCGGGGTGGGTTTCAATCTCGGCTACGCCAAGGGTGACCGACCCGATTACCGGCAGGCCGACTTGACTTGGCGTTTACAGTCGGTGCAATTGCAGGCCGGTGTCTATGGCACCAGCGATGCCCAAACCCGCTGGGCCGATGCCAGCGGTTCGCTGGTGTGGATGGACCGCCAGGTGTTCGCCGCGAACCGCATCGACGACGCGTTTGTGGTGGTCAGCACCGATGGCTACGCGGACATCCCGGTGCGCTACGAAAACCAGCCGGTGGGCCAGACCGATCGCAACGGCCACTTGTTGGTACCCTGGAGCAGCGCCTACTACCGCGGCAAATACGAGATCGATCCGCTCAACCTGCCGGCCAACGTGCGCAGCCCGAACGTCGAGCAACGCATCGCGGTGCGCCGTGGCAGCGGCTATCTGTTGGAGTTTCCGTTGAGCCGTGTCATCGCGGCGAGCATCGTGCTGGTGGACGCGCAGCAGCAGGAGTTGCCCTTGGGCAGCGGTGTGGTGCATGAGCAGAGCGGCACGCAAACCGTGGTCGGCTGGGACGGTCTGGTGTACCTGGAAAACCTGCAGGGGCAGAACGATCTGCGGGTGACGTTGGGCGATGGCAAGACCTGCCACGTGCAGTTTGCCGCCGATCTGGCGCAGGATCAGATCCCGCTGATCGGGCCGTTGGTGTGTCGATGAAGTGGCTGATACCGCTGATGCTCTGGCTGCCCGCCCCCGCGTGGGCCTTGTGTTCGGTGGTCGGCACTACGCCCGTGGCCTTCGGCTCTTTGAGTTCGATTGCCGTGCGCACCACTTCGCAACCCGGTTCCACACTCAACGCCGGCTTGAGTTGCAGCGGCTCGCTGTTGACCCTCCTGAGCAGCGACGATCACTTCTGGGCCACCGTCACCTCGAGCCAGAGCGGTTTGCGCGGTCCCACCGGCGACGTCATCGGCTACACGATCTACGCCAACAACAGCACCAGCTACCCGCTGACCCGCGGCACGGCCTTCGACTTTGCACGCAACGGCATCATCGATGCGCTTGGCCTGCTCGGTGGCACGGTCCCAAGAACCGTGCCCCTGTATTTCGGCACTACCCTTGGCAGCAACGTCGCGGCCGGGATCTACAGCGAAACCCTGAGCATTTTCTGGAACTGGAACTATTGCTCGGGCATCGGCCTTGGCGGGCTTTGCCTGGGACGCGACATCAGTAGCGGCACCGCCACATTGACGATCAACCTGACGGTTGCCAACGACTGCACCATCACCGCCCCGAACATCGCCTTCGGCAGCGCACCGGTGGTCAGTGCTTTCGCCCCGGTCACCGGACAGACCATCAACCTGGCTTGTACCAAAGGCAGCGCTTACACCGTGGGACTGAGCGATGGGCAAAACCCGCTGAGTGTCGGCGGGCGACGGCGGATGACCTCGAGCGGTAATTATCTGGCCTATGACATTTTCAAAAGTGCCGGCACGACCCGCTGGGGAAGCGTGGGCAGTGCCCGTCGGGCCAGTTCGGATGCCGAGGTCAACCCGGGGAATGGACTGGGGACGGGAAGCCAGATCTTCAATTACAACGCGAAGATCTATACCGATCAGGCGACTCCGCCAGCGGGGACGTATCTGGACAGTGTGGTGTTGGATGTGGGGTTTTGATGTTGCAGCTTAAAACCGCCCGAACTTGAGTGGGTATTCGATCACAATGTAGAGCCTGTCGATGTCGTCGCCGCCCTGGGCGCTGTTTGCCCGATGTACCACGTGGGACAGCTGCACAGACATGTCCTTGGCCGGCCCTGACTGCAGCACATACCGAAGATCGATATCGCGCTCCCAGTGTCGTCCGCCATCGCCCTGTTGAGGAACATACTCGCCGCTCGATTCGTCGAAAGGGTTATAACCGCCGCCTTGGGGCGCGTGGGTTCCGTCGATACCGCGCCCGTTGACGTAACGCGTCATGAATTTCAAGCCAGGTACGCCGTAGCTGCCCAGGTCGAGGTCATAACGGGCCTGCCACGAACGTTCGCGGGGGCCATTGAAGTCGGCATACTTGATCGAATTGGCAAGGTAGATCGAGTCGCCGCCGACAAAATCGAACGGGGTGTCGCCGTTGATCTTTTGGAAGGCGAGGGTGAAGCCATGGGCGCCAGCGGTGTATTGGGCTGCCAGGCTGTAGGCAGTGTTATCAATGGCTCCGGCCACGGACTCGCCATAGTCCCTGGTGTGATAAAGGTTACCGTCGAGGAATACACCGGACTGCTTCAGGTGCACGTTGCCATAGTATTGGCGCCAGGTGTCACTCAGTTGTGAGGCATAGAGCGCACCGCCTACCGGGCGCTCTTCAAACAGGTTGGCGCCAATGAAATCGATGCCGCCGGTTCGGGTGCTCACACCATATCCGGTGAAATTGCCTTTACTGGTCGATGCGTCCTGGTTCTTGAACGCGGTGAAGTGACCGGCCAGCACGTGCATGCCATCGATTTCCCGGCTATCTACCAGCAGGCCGGTGGCGTACTCGGGTTGCAGGCGTTTGTCCGCCGTGTCGAATACCGGGGTTTGCACCGTCATTTCACCGAACGCCAAGGTGGTGCGCGAGGTGCGCAGCTTGAGGGCGGCGCCGCCACTGGAATAATCGTCTTCGCTGCGTCCCTCCTGATCGACAGGCAGCAACCCCGTCCCGGAATGCCCCTTGCCGCTGTCCAGCTTCACACCCAAAAAACCGTGGGCATCGATGCCAAAACCAACAGTGCCGGAGGTAAAGCCGGATTCGAACGAGGTGATGAACCCCTGGGCCCATTCCCGGGTGTAGTTTTTGCCTGAAGGCGAGGGTGATCGATAGTCATTGTTCAGGTAGAAGTTTCGACTGAGCACTTCAAGTGAAGAGCCTTCTAATAACCCTTCTGACGGTTGTGCAGCTTGCGACGCCAAGGCTGTTGCACTGGGGGCGCAAATGACCAGAAATAGCCCGCAAGTGACTCGCAGTTCATTCACTTTTCTGCGTCCTTGCACGGCAAGCAGGGCTTTTGTTGCAACCGGCATGGATCAACTCACCGGCTGGCGTTGGCGCCACGACCCACTCGTTTTCAGCCGGTGTTGTATTCATCGCTTGCATGTCCATCGTCTCAGGGAAGTCGAAGACAGGGTCGCGTATTTTGCAAAGACAGAATTGGATAGACGTGCGGTTTTTATGGAGGGCGGTGCGCAATGGTCTGATTCTGGGCAACAGTAGGTGTCAGTGGAACTTCGTAGCCCCATTCTTCGAGCGTATCGGCGCTCGTTACTGATAGGCCAATGCGCCAAAAAGCCTGGAAACGTTTTTATCGCGATATTGCTTGGGTGTCATGGACAGTTTTTCCTGGAACAGTCGGGTCATGTGGCTCTGGTCTGAGAACCCGCAATCCATGGCGACCACTTTCAATGGCACATCGCGCACCGTAGAGAGGATTCGCTCGGCTTTTTTCAAGCGGCGCGACTGCACGTACTGATGGGGAGAGACCCCATACACAGACCCGAACACCCTTACGAAATACGACGGGCTCAGGTCGACGATAGCAGACATGTCCTTGACCGAAATCGGGCAAGACAGGTGTGAATCGATGTACTGCTGAAGCTGGTCGCGCTTGAGGTGGGTCAGGCGCGACGCTTGATCCTTGTCTCTGAGGTCACAGCGTACATATTGGCGCAGCAGATGAATGCACATCTGTATTTCCAGGGTCTGGGCGAAGAGGCTGCTGCCCGGTTCGCCACTCAGGCATTCCGCTTCATAACTTGCCATGAGCCTGGAGAGCCTGGCGTCGTTGACCAGGGGGCAGTGGTCGACAAAAACACCGTCAACATCCTGTTGAAATACTTCATGGGCGATCTTCGTCATCATCGTTTGGGAGATGTAGATATGACTGACTTCGATATCGTTCATCCAGTACCACCTGGATGATTCGCCTCGGGTCAAAATGGTCACGTCGTTGTCGCCCACCGACCATTTCTGCCATTGCCTGCCATCATGGAAACCCAGATTGGCGGTTCCCGATTTCCATCTCACCAGTTCGTAATCGCGCATGCAGGGGATGTTGACTTCGGTCTTGTCAAAGCGATAACCGCGGATCGACATGCCGTCATCGGCGGCAGTTTCAACGGTACCTTCGATCGTGACTTGACCCGGGATGACGTCGAGCATTTTTTCTGGCGTTAACAGGATGGCACTCATCACAACTCCCTTTTATTGGTATTGGCCGTGGAGTTTTTATCAGCACTTGGCAGTTTTTGTGACATTCAAAAACTAACACATCCTTCCCGTGTGTACGCAAAACCGGCCTGCCATCGATCGGCGGATTTGCCCCCGATCGTCTGGCAAGCCTTTTTCTTACTTCGCCTGGGTTTGGTGATCACTCAGCCCGGTCAAACCTGGTCGCCAGCGGCGCAGGTGAGTGTGGCGCTCGTAGGCCTGCGCCGAGGGATAGGTCACCAGTTCAATCGTGCTGCCCCAGGGCGTGCGGCTGTAGACGTAGCGATTGCCTTGTCCGGCGTCACCGCCCGGAAGCTCACCCGGGCGGCTGAGCAGGATGCCACCGGCCTGCTCCAGGCGATCGGCGGCGGCGTCGATATCGTCAACGTAGAGGCAGATGTGCTGAATCCCCAGATCACTGGGAACGACAGGCTGCGACTGCTGCACCCCGCTATAGGAAAACAGCTCCAGGTTGGGACCGTTGCCGAGGCGCAGCATGCGGATCGCGGTAATCACTGCGCCGGGCGCAATGCCCAGTCCCGACTCCACCTCAGGGCCTCCCAAGGGCGCGTCAAGCATGTCGTAAAGTTTCTCGGCACCAAAGGCCTGGACGAAAAACCGCGTTGCCGCTTCCATGTCGGGCACGGTGATGCCTACGTGTTCGATCGCACGAACGTTCATGCCCGTTCTCCTATTGTCGCGGCTGCCCAGAATCCGGACTGGGTCGCCTCATACATGCGTCCGCCACGGGCCCTCGTGCCAATGCCATGGACGCGAATGTCATCCACGCACGCCTGCAAGACAGTTGAAGGGCTGCGCGCGGTCGCCATCAGCACGCAGCCGTCATCGGGCGCCACGCCGGCTGTGCGGATCGATACGTCCAGGCCCTTGAGCAGGCCGGTGAGATGGTCGCGCTGCATATCATTGGTATCGACGCCCACCGTGTCAGCGGGTGACACAAGGCTGACCTTTTTGCCTTGTTCGGCCAGCCAGAGGGCGGCGAACATGGCCGTCTCGGTTTCACCAAACACGGTGACTTCGTCCGCCACGGGCAGTTCGCCGTTTGCCAGCAGGTCGGCAACGTCCGCCCCCTGATCCCGAGCAACGGTACCGGTGGCGAGCAGGACTCTGTCCCATGGGCTCAAGTCGAGATCGGTGGCATCGGTATTGAGTTGCACGTCAACGCCCACGCGCTCGAGTTCACTCTGGTAAAACTCGATCATGTTCCTGACTTCCATGCGAAACGGGCTCGCCGCGGCCCAGGCATGGAGCTGGCCACCGATGCGAGCCGATTTCTCGACCAGGCGCACAGTGTGTCCGCGCTCAGATGCGAGGATCGCGGCTTCACAGCCAGCCGGTCCACCACCGACGATCAGCACACGCTCCTTTCTGGCAGCAGGGCGGCGAGCGTCACTCGCCCGGCGTTCCTGGCCGAGTGTAGGGTTTATCACGCACTGGGTGCCCTTGCCATTGAACATCCAGCGTGAGATGCATTCATTGACCGCCAGGCAGCGGCGCACACTCTGAGGTTGCCCGCGTCGTGTCTTGTTGACCGTTTCGGGGTCGGCAAGACCCGATCGCCCCAGGGCCACAAAGTCGAGCTCGCCATCGGACACGGCTTGCGCCATCTCATCGAACAGCCAGGTGAGACGCCCGACGCCGATCACCGGGATCGACACCCGCTGTTTGACCAGTTTGGCGTAATTGACCAGCGATCCTGGCGCAACCATGGGCAGCAACGTCATCGCCGTGTCGTAGTTCCCGGCGCTGACATCCAGGGCGTCGACGTACGGCTCGAGCATTTCGCAAAAAGCCAGGCCATCTTCCAGGGAGAGGCCGCCCTCGTAGGGCTCCATTACGCTCAAGCGATACAGGATCGGGAAATCTGCGCCGACCTGCGCGCGAACCCCGCGCACGACGTCGAGGGCGAAACGGGCACGGTTCTCCAGGGAGCCGCCCCAGCAGTCGGTGCGTTTGTTGGTGAAAGGGGAGAGAAATTGACCGAGCAAATAACCATGTGCGCCGTGCAACTCAACGGCATCAAAACCAGCAGCCACGGCGCGCCGGGCACCTTGGACGTACTGGTCGATCAGCCCGGGAATTTCATGCTCTTCGATGGCTCGCGGCGGGGTGCCGAAGGCGCTGGTGATGCCTGCTGTCGGCGCCAGTGGCGGTTCGTTGCGTTCAGTATTGCCCTGGGAATTCTGGCGGCCGGTGTGGTGCAGCTGCACCGCAATCTTCGCGCCTTCGCCATGAACGGCGTCGACCAGATTGCTCAGTGCGCCAATGAACCTGTCGTGGTCAATGCGCATCGGGTGGCCGGCCGTGCGCCCGACTTCCCAATCGATCGAGGTGTTCTCGGTGATGATCAGACCCACGCCACCACGGGCCCGGGCCCGATGGTATTCGATGAGCTTGTCGTCAACCTCGCCGAAGGTGCTAGCGAACTGCGTGAAGATCGGTGCTTGCACGAAACGGTTGCGCAGTTGCAGGGTGCCGATCCGCCCGGGCTGGTAGAGCGCCGCAGCCGGGCTGTCGGTCACCACAAGAGTACGGATGTCTGGGTGTGCCATAACCATCTCCTCATTATTTTTTTTGTTTTGAGGTTGCAGCATGCAATGCCAGCTGACATGAGTATTGAACGTTTATACCCAGGCGTTGAAGAATCCTGCTTTAGCGCCGCAGCGCTACTCGCTCAGGTGAATTAATCAGAGAACAACTCGAACATCAGTTGGCGCAGCCAGCGATTGGCCGGGTCCTTGTTATAGCGAGCATGCCAGAACAGGTTGATTTCGATGTTGGGCAGTTCAACCGGCGTCGGCAGGACCGAGAGCCCAAAGGGTTGTTCGCAACTGCTGGCGAATCGTTCAGGCACCGTTGCCATCAAGTCGGTGCGTTGCAGGATGTGGCCTACCGCGACGAAGTGAGGGACCTCCAGGCGTATATTGCGCTCGATGCCGGCCCGCGCCAGGAACGTATCGACTTCGCCGTGTCCGGTGTTTGCCGCCACGACGCGAACGTGGTCATAGCTGCAATACCGCTCCAGGGTCAGCGGTTCCCGGGTAGCGGGGTGATCCTTGCGGCACATGCAGACATAACGATGGTGAAACAGGCGCTGCTGGAAAAAACCGGCCTGCAGGTGCGGCAGCAATCCGACGGCGAGGTCGATCGCCCCGTTCTGCAAGCCTTCGGCCAGGGTATCGGAGGTGTTGCGCAGGGTGCTGATCGAGCAACCCGGAGCGCGTTCAGCCAGCGCGTCCATCAGCCGCGGCATGAAGTAGATTTCGCCAATGTCGGTCATCGCCATGGTAAAGCGGCGATTGCCGTTGAGCGGGTCGAAGGTGTCCTGGCGGCTCAGTGCATCGCGCAAGGTCTGAATGGCCATGGCGACCGGTTCAGCCAGGTGCTGGGCGTAGGGCGTGGGCTCCATGCCTTGATAGGTCCGAACGAACAGCTCGTCGTTCAAGGTGACACGCAGTCGCTTGAGCGCGTTGCTGACAGCGGGCTGGGTCAGGTCCAGATGATCCGCCGCCGTCGATACCCGGCGGTCGATCAGCAGCTGGTTGAAGACCAGCAGAAGGTTGAGATCAAGTTCACGTAATTCCATAACGCCTCAAGCAGATTGCGTGCTCATGAGGGCGAAGATTTTCGCCCGTGGATGGGTCTGCACCGCTCTGAAATCGCCGCTGCAAGCGCCAAAGGCTAACAAGTGCCGTACCGACGCGTCCATCACCTGTGACTCAGGCAGAGCGAAGTCTGGCTTCTGAAGACTATCCCGGTGTGGCGCCGGGCCTTTTGCAGCCAGCTTCGCTGGTGTTCATGCCGCCCGATGGCTCCGTTGAACTGGACGATGTGAGTCGTTGGTGGTCGTTGGTGGTCGTTGGTGCCGGGGGCCGACTGGCGCCACCCCCTGGGGCCGGACTCGAACCTGCAAGGCCTCGACCTACATCCAGTGGTCCAGGTTGGCCTTGAGGATGCGCATGCTTATGCCGACTGGGTGGGTTGCGTACTGCCCACCGAGGAAGAATGGGAATTTGCAGCCTGGGGAGGTCAAACCGGCAGCGAGTTTGTCTGGGGGGACCAACTTGTGCCGGATGGACGCAACATTGCCAATATCTGGCAGGGAGAGTTTCCCTGGCAGAACCTTGCTCTGGATGGGTACGACCGAACTTCTCCGGTGGGCGCATTTCCTGCCAATGGTTACGGTCTGCGGGACATGATCGGTAACGTCTGGGAATGGACAACCACGCCATTTCGTAATGCCGGGCAGGGCAGCGGGAAGCCTTCCTGTTGTGCCAGCGGTGGTGGCAAGACAAAGCTGAAGGTGCTCAAAGGCGGTTCCCATCTTTGCGCCCCGGGTTACTGCCAGCGCTACCGCGCACCTGCTCGTTCACCACAAGCCGCGGATACCACCAGTTCACACATCGGTTTTAGATGCATACGCCGCTGACCTTTATTCAGCCTCGAAATAGTGTGTATACGCCTGGCTGCATTTATCGGGGTCGATCCCTTGCCCATGATCGAAGCCATGCCCATTCCTGAACGCTCTGCGTAAACCCTTGGGCACCGCGCAATAACCGGAGGCGGCAGATCCTCCGGCTCTATAACAATGACAAGAAGAGCGATGCCATGCGTACGATAGATGTATCAGCCCTGATTGACGGGGCACGTTTCAATTCCTTCCATGCGCGCGTGCTGTTCTGGTGCGCGCTGATCATCATTTTCGACGGTTATGATCTGGTCATCTATGGGGTCGTGCTGCCCTCGCTGATGGCCGAGTGGGGCCTGAGTTCGTTGCAGGCTGGGGCGCTGGGCAGTTGCGCGCTGGTGGGCATGATGCTGGGGGCGTTGTTCTTCGGTTCATTGTCCGATCGTATCGGCCGACGCAAGACCATCATGATGTGCGTCGCCATCTTCAGCGGGGTCACGGCCATCAACGGCCTGGCCCAGAGCCCCGAGGCGTTTGCGTTGTGCCGGTTCATCGCCGGCCTTGGCATCGGCGGGGTGATGCCCAACGTTGTGGCGTTGATGAACGAGTACGCGCCGAAGAAATCGCGCAGCACCCTGGTCGCGATCATGTTCAGTGGCTACTCGTTAGGCGGAATGCTCTCGGCGAGCCTGGGCATGATACTGATCCCGCAGTGGGGATGGCAGGCCGTGTTCTATATCGCACTGATTCCACTGTTGGCCTTGCCGTTACTGATACGCCAGTTGCCCGAGTCGATGGATTACCTGCTGCGCACCGGACAGACCGTCAAGGCGCAACACTTGTTGGCACAAGCCGAACCCTCTTATCAACCAGGCGCCAATGACCAGTTGAAGCAGATGGTCGCCAAAGGCACCCGTGTGTCGATTGCCCAGTTGTTCCAGGACGGGCGCAAGGTAAACACCTTCATGTTGTGGCTGGCGTTTTTTTGTTGCTTGCTGATGGTGTACGCACTGAGTTCGTGGCTGCCCAAACTCATGACTGCCGCCGGTTATGGACTGAACTCCAGCCTGGCGTTCCTGCTGGCGCTGAACCTCGGGGCGATCATTGGCGCGGTGGCTGGCGGATGGTTGGGGGACCGGATTGGCATCGCCAAGGTCCTGTTCGCATTTTTTAGCTGTGGCGCCTTGGCCCTGAGCCTGTTGGCGCTCAAGGCGCCGTTACCCGTGCTCTATCTGCTCATTGGCATCGCGGGGGCGTGCACCATTGGCACGCAGATCCTGGCCAACGCCTGCACGGTGCAGTATTACCCTGCACACATACGCTCTACGGGGCTTGGGTGGGCGATGGGCATCGGGCGCACCGGCGCCATCATCGGTCCCTTGCTCGGCGGCGCGCTGCACGCCTCATCACTGCCGCTGCAGGCGAGCTTTCTCATCTTCGCCGTACCTGGGCTGATAGGGGCGATCGCCATCCTGATCTTTCTCATGCAGACCGCTTCAAGCCGTCAGGCGGCTTTATCCCGGCAAACCTTGTCGCAATAACGAAAGCCTGAGCCCACGGAAGGCTCACTGGCCAATGAACGCCCGTACGCAGCAGCAGTATTCACAGCTGTGATGGAATGTATGGGGGTTGCGGTATTTATCAATAGCGCTCGGATAGCGATGATCTGGCTACACCAATAACAATCAGCCTCATGGGTAACTTGCTATGCGTACTTCTCAATCCAAACTGCAAATCGGCATTGTTGGCGGCGGTATTGCCGGCGTGGCCCTGGCCCTGGACCTGTGCCGTCATTCGCACCTGAGCGTGCAGTTGTTCGAATCGGCGCCTGCCTTTGGCGAGGTGGGAGCAGGTGTGTCTTTCGGCGCCAATGCCGTGCGCGCCATCGCGGGCCTGGGTATTGCCGAACCCTACCGCAAGATTGCCGACCAGACCCAGGACCCCTGGCAGGACATCTGGTTCGAATGGCGTCGGGGTGAAGATGCCGGTTATCTGGGTGCCAGCCTGGCCGAAGGGGTAGGGCAGTCTTCGGTACACCGTGCCGACTTCCTCGACGCGCTGGCCAGCCAGTTGCCCGAAGGAATCGCCCAATTCGGCAAGCGCGCCGTCAGCGTGGAGCAGGATGCCGACCAGGCTCGCGTACTTTTCACCGACGGCACTGAGCATCGCTGCGACCTGTTGATCGCCGCAGACGGTATCAAGTCTTCCATTCGTGATCATGTGCTCGACGGTCTTGGCCAACCCCTGGTGGCGCCGCGTTTCAGCGGTACCTGCGCCTACCGAGGGATGATCGACAGCGAACAGCTGCGTGCGGCGTACCGAGCTCGCGGTGTCGATGAGCATTTGATCGATGTCCCACAGATGTACCTGGGGCTGGATGCCCATATCCTCACGTTCCCGGTCAAACAAGGTCGCTTGATCAACGTCGTGGCCTTCATTTCCGATCGCAGCCGCCCTGATCCGACCTGGCCAAGCGATGCCCCGTGGGTACGCAATGCCAGCCAGGAAGAAATGCTTTCTGCCTTCAAACATTGGGGAGATGCTGCCCGGGTGCTGCTCGAATGCATTCCCGCACCGACCCTTTGGGCGCTGCATGAACTCGATGAGTTGCCGGGCTACGTGCACGGCCGCGTAGGGCTGATTGGCGATGCCGCACACGCCATGTTGCCGCACCAGGGCGCTGGCGCAGGCCAAGGCCTGGAAGACGCCTGGCTACTGGCGCGACTGCTGGCCGATCCGCAAGTTTTGGACAGCCAGCCACAAGCGGTGCTCGCGGCTTACGACGCCATCCGTCGTCCCCGTGCCTGCCGTGTGCAGCGCACCTCCTGGGAAGCTGGCGAGCTGTATGAAATGCGTGATCCAGCGGTAGCCGATGACGAACAACTGCTGGGCAAGACCCTCGCCGAGCGGTTCGACTGGCTGTGGAATCACGACATGCAGGCCGACCTGCAAGAGGCGCGTGTGCAGTTGGGATGGCGAGCAGTCGCCTGACGACCGCCTGAGGACCTGAACCGAGCTGCACGAAGGGAGCCCCCAGCGGCTCTCTTCGTGGGTCAATACCAATAAGATCTGGTGAAACAAGATGACAGTGAAAATCTCCCAACTGCCGGCATTGCAGCAATTTTTCCGCGAAGCCTCGGGGCTGGATAACAGCGAAGGTGATCCACGCTGCAAGCAGATCGTTTTTCGTTTGCTGCAGGAAGTCGCCCGGGTGATCGAGGATCTGCAGATCAGCGACGATGAGTTCTGGGGCGCAGTGGACTACGTCAACCGCCTGGGTGCCAAAAACGAAGCCGGTTTGCTGGTCGCCGGACTCGGTATCGAACACTTCCTTGATCTGTTGGCCGATGCCAGGGATGCCGAAGCGGGCCGCAGCGGTGGCACGCCACGGACGATCGAAGGCCCGCTGTATGTAGCCGGTGCGCCGCTGAGCGAGTACCAGGCACGCATGGATGACGGCAGCGAGGACGGCATCGCCACGGTGATGTTCCTGGAAGGGCGCGTCACCGACCTGGACGGTCAGCCGATCGCCGGCGCCACCGTGGACTTGTGGCAAGCCAACACCCAGGGCAACTACTCCTACTTCGACAAGAGCCAGTCCGATTTCAACCTGCGTCGGCGGATTCTCACTGACGCCAATGGTTGCTACCGGGCTCGCAGCATCGTGCCATCGGGGTACGGTTGCGATCCAACCGGTCCCACTCAGGAGTGCCTCGATCAGTTGGGCCGCCACGGCCAGCGCCCCGCGCATATCCACTTCTTCATTTCCGCCCCCGGGCATGAACACCTGACCACGCAGATCAACCTGTCGAATGACAAGTACCTGTGGGACGACTTCGCCTACGCGACACGCGACGGGCTGATCGGCGAAGTCAGTTTCGTCGATGACCAGGCACGGGCCGCATCCATGGGCGTGGCAGGGCGCTTTGCCGAGATGACGTTCAATTTCAGCCTGCGTCCGGCTGCCAGCATTGCGGCAACCCTTCGCAGCCAGCGCCCGCGCGCGTTGCAGTCTGCCTGAAAAACGACGTTTTCCCGGCTTTGACCAACCACTTCAAGGAGACCACGATGTCCCGGACCGATGCACAATCGATGAACATCCGCGCCGCAGTGCTGCGCACCTCGGGAGCCCCATTGGAAATCGAGGATGTCTTGCTCCAGGCGCCTCGGCCAACCGAAGTACGCGTGCGTGTGGTCGCCACAGGCGTTTGCCACACGGACATGGTGGTGCGGGACCAGCTTTTTCCTTCACCACTGCCGATCATCCTCGGCCATGAAGGCGCGGGTGTCGTGGATGCGATCGGTTCTGCTGTCACCACGGTACAGCCGGGCGATCATGTGGTCATGACCTACATGTCCTGCGGCCTTTGCCTGCCTTGCGAAACCGGCCACCCGGCACATTGCGCACACATGCACCCGCTGAACTTCGGCGGCGGTCGACTCGATGGCAGTACTTCCGCTTGTGCCTGTGGCAGCGATCACGCCATCCATGACCATTTCTTCGGCCAGTCCTCGTTTTCCACTTACACCATCGCCAATGAGCGCAACGTGGTGAAGGTTGCAAAACAGGCGCCACTGGAACTGTTGGGGCCACTGGGTTGCGGCATCCAGACGGGCGCGGGATCGGTTCTCAATGCACTCGGGGTCGAGGCCGGATCGAGCTTCGCCGCCTTTGGTGCGGGCGCGGTCGGACTGGCGGCGGTCATGGCGGCGAAGGTCGCCGGCGCTACCACCATCATTGCCGTGGACGTCACCCCGAGTCGGCTGGAACTGGCTCTCGAGCTGGGGGCAACCCATGTCATCAACAGCCGCGAAGAGGATCCGGTGCAACGTATCCAGGCCATCACCCAGGGGGGTGTCAACTACAGCCTTGAATGCTCCGGGCGATCCGAAGTTCTGCGCCAGGCGATCGATGCACTCATCACGCTTGGCACCTGCGGCATCGTCGGCGCTACCAAAGTGGGTACCGAGGTGGCTTTCAATATCAACGACGTGATGATTCCCGGCAAACGAATCATGGGCATCGTCCAGGGCGATGTCGTTGCCAATGCCTTTATTCCGAAGCTGGTTGAACTCTATCTGCAGGGCCGATTCCCCTTCGACAAGCTTTGCAAGTTTTACCCGTTCGAAGAGGTGAACCAGGCGATGGCGGATAGCGAGCGCGGTATCACCATCAAACCGATTCTGCGCATGCCAGTCTCTGCTTCGGTCTGACTATTTCGATTCCAAAGGAACCCGCAATGACCGTTCAACTCGTGATAGACAATCAAAAACTCGATGCCTCCAATGGCAAGACCTTCCAGCGTGTCGATCCGCTTAGCGCCGCGACCGTGAGCGTCGGTGCAGCCTGCAGCGTCGAGGACGCCATCCGTGCCGCCGAATCTTCCCAGCGCGCTTTTGGGACGTGGTCCAGAACCGGCCCGACCGAGCGCCGGCGCATTCTGCTGGCGGCGGCCGATGCCCTGGAAGCGAAAATGTCGCAGTTCTGCTCGGTCATGGCCGAAGAGATTGGCGCCTCGCAACTGTGGGCACAATTCAACGTGGGCGCATCGGCCAACCTGTTGCGTGAAGCCGCGGCACTGACCACACAAATCAAAGGCGAAACCATTCCTACCGACAAGCCAGGCGCACTGTCGATGACGTTGCGTCAACCGGTGGGCGCGGTACTGAGCATCGTGCCCTGGAACGGGCCGGTCATCCTCGGCGCACGCGCCATTGCCTACCCGTTGGCGTGTGGCAACACAGTGATCTTCAAGGGTTCGGAAAGCAGCCCACGTACCCATGCATTGTTGGCCGAAGCGTTCTACGATGCCGGCCTGCCTGCGGGCGTGCTGAACTTTCTGATCAGCGCGCCCGAGGACGCCTCCGCCGTAACAGAAGCGTTGGTTGCCCATGACATCGTGCGTCGGGTGAATTTCACCGGCTCGACCAAGGTCGGCCGCATGATCGCCCAGACCTGCGCCAGCCATCTCAAGCGCTGCCTCCTGGAACTGGGTGGCAAAGCACCTTTCATCGTCCTGGAGGACGCGGACATCGACGGTGCCGTCAACGCCGCGGTTTTCGGCGCATTCCTCTACCAAGGGCAAATCTGCATGTCGACCGAGCGTTTTGTGGTCGATGAAGCGGTTGCCGACTCGTTCGTCTCCCGCTTCGCGCAGCGCGTACGCTCGCTGGAAACCGGCGTGCCATCAACGACGCCAGGTTGCGTGATTGGCCCGATGATCGGCCAGGGCTCGGTACAACGGATCAACCATCTGCTCGACGACGCCATTGGCAAGGGCGCTGACATCGTGGCCGGCGGCCTGGCGGAAAACGCCCTGATGGGGCCGACACTGGTGGATCGGGTGACCCGTGAGATGTCGATCTACGACGAAGAGACCTTTGGCCCGTTGACAACCATCGTCCGGGTCAAAGGCGCCGAGCAGGCGCTGCAGGTGGCCAACGACACCGCCTACGGTCTTTCCTCCTCGATATTCAGTCGCGATGTCACGCGGGCATTGGAGTTGGCGAGCCGACTGGATGCCGGCTGCGTTCACATCAATGGCGCCACCGTGCAAAACGAACCCCAGGCCCCCTACGGTGGCATGAAGAAGAGCGGCTACGGACGCTTCGATGGCAGTGCAGTCATCGAGGAGTTCACCGAGGTCAAGTGGGTCACGGTTGAGCCCTCCAACCAGCCTTATCCCTTCTAGGTTGGAAACCGGCGCGTCATGCGCCGGTTTTTTCCTGGTCAGATGACGCAGGGGCCTCAATCAAGCAAGTCGGCAATGGATTGCGCGGCCAGTTGATAGGAGCGGCAGCGTGCGACGGGGTCATGAATCCTCGCATCGATGATCACCTGGTTTCTCACATCCAGAACGTACACATGATAATGCTGGCTGAGGATGTGCATGAGGTGGAAATACAACGCGCCATTGGCTGACCAGCCCGGGATGAAAATCAGCGGCGCGCCGGTACCGGCTTCCCAGTAGGCGAGGTTGACCCCGTCGCTGGTGACGAAACTGTTGAGCTTCAGGTCTTCGAAGTCAGAAACCCGGACCGGTTGACCAGGGATTTCATGGGGCAGGTGCAAGTCTTCGCCGAGCAGCGAGCGCAGCGATTGATTGTTCAGAGGGTATTTCACAGTGCAGTCCCATCCAGTTGAAAAAATGGCTCAGCGGGTTCAGGGCGCATGGGTGCGTTGCTCAGCCATACCGGTATTCACATAGAGATTGACGGCGATGCAGAGGGCCATGACCACCCCTGAAAACAGCATCGAGCTGGATAAACCGGCAGAAAAAGCGGCTTGATCCCCATGGGCGATCATCGTGCCGAAGACCGCGACGCCAATCACACCGCCCAGTTGCCTGGTGGAGGCCATCAGGCCGGAGGCGATGCCCGCGTCATGTTGTGTGACCGAGGACAGCATCGAGTTGGTAATGAAGGGGACGGACATGGCGCTGCCGATTCCCACCAGCATCAACGCACCATTGAGCAACCAGAGCGAACTATGGGTGGTGGTTTGTGAAAGCGCGATGAAGCCGAGGATCTGGACCGTGAAACCCGTTGTGATAATCCGAGTGGCACTGAACCGCCCGGCGAACCTGGACGAGAGCATCGTGGACAGCGTCAGCACCGCCGTCAGCGGGATAAACGAGAGCCCCGTCTTGAAAGCGTCGTAGTGCAGGAAAGCTTGAAAATAAATGCTGAAGACGAAGACCGTTCCATAAAACGTCAGGTTGATCGCAGCGCCTGCGAGCGCCATGCTCCCCAGCACTTTGTTTGTCGCCAGGTGAGCGGGCAGCATCGGATGTTTTACGCGACGCTCGATCAGGACAAATGCCAGCGCACTGATCGCGGCAATTGCCATCGCGGTGAGTGTTTCGCTTGCCCAACCCTTGGCACTGGACTCGGTCAAGCCATAGGTCAGCGACGCCAGGCACATCGCGATACTGACCTGCCCTGGAATATCGACGTGCTTGGCAACCCGCGGGGAGGCGGGCGCGTAACGCAGAATCAGCCCGACCGCCAGCAGGCCGATGGGAATATTCAGCAGGAAGACGCTTCGCCAGCCGAAGTACTCGATCATCAGTCCGCCGATCACCGGTCCTGCGGCCAAGGCGATCCCCCCACAGGCGCCCCATAGCGCAACAGCCGCGCGACGTGCATCGGGGTCATCAAATGACACACGAATCAGAGTCAGCGATGTCGGAATCAGAAAGGCCGCGCCGATGCCCTGCACAGTGCGCATGCTGATCAGCATGGTCATGCTGTCAGCCAGGCCACAGCCAACGGAAGCGAGAGTAAAGAGCGCGAAGCCCGCTGCAAAAACGGACTTTGCGCCCCACTTGTCGCCCCAGGCGCCACCCAGGATAAGCAAGGCGGAAAAGGGCAGCGCGTAGCTGTTGATGACCCACTGCAGGCCGGTGAGGTCTGTGCCAAACGCACGCTTGAGGGCGCCCAGGCCGACGTTGACGACGCTGACGTCGAGTTGAACGACAAGGAAACCCATGCAGGCGGCAATCAGGATCGCCCTTAGCGAAGCGGGTGAGAGGGGTTGTGCGGTCACTGGTTTACCGTCCAGTCATATTGGTGATGATCGGCAACGGCCAGTGAGCGCCAGGCATTACCTGGCGCTCACTGGCGGCACGGGTTACACGAATTGCAGAACGTCGCTGACTGCTTTACGAGGCTTTTGCGGCCAGTTGGCCGAGCCAGGGTAGCCCACGGTGATCAACATCACCGGGATCTGTGTCGCGGACAAACCGAATGCTTGCGCCACTGCCGGCGGGTCGAACCCGATCATGGGCGTCGAAACCAGGCCTTGTCCTTTGGCGGCGAGCATCAGGGTCATGGCCGCCAGCGAGCCTGAGCGGATCGCTTCGTCGCGTTGCAACTGCGGGTTGTGCTCGTACATGCCTTGGGCGGCGCCCAGCCACATGTCGTAGATCGCCTGGTCGATGATGCCGGCATCCAGTGTCGGTTTCAGGGCTGCAGGCAGGGTTTCATGGGGATTGAGGGTGCCGCAGACGATGAAGGTCACGGCGGCCTCCATGACTTTCTGTTGGCCGTAGGCCAGGGGCAGCAACCGCGCCTTTGCTTCACGGCTGCGAACGGCCAGGAACTTCCAGTTCTGCAGGTTGAAGGCGGAGGGCGCGTGCGTAGCCAGATCGACCAGGTCGTTGACCTGTTGATCCGTCAACTCGCGCTCAGTGTCATAACTGTTGGCGGAAATGCGCGATTTGATAACTTCAGCAATGGCAGACATGGTGATCTCTGTGCAGGGAAGAGGAAGGTCATTGAACCTGGCGACTGAACCCGTCGAAAGGGGTCATGTAGACCGCGCCGAACGGGTCCAGGCGTTTGCGGATTTCTGCATCCGGTGTGCCGTAGACCACCAGGCTGGTCACGCTGCACAGCTCAAGGAAGCGTTCGCCGAACGGTGCGAAGGTAATGTCGACGTGACTGACGACGGCATCGGCGTCATAACGTTCAAGGATGTGAACGATGCTGTGGTCTTCGTTGACGCTGTATTCGTAAACCAGCGTGCCCGGCTCGGTGCTCGTGGCTGCCACGATGTTCGAGATCAGCGCCTTGAACTCGGCAAACGCTTCGGGTTTTACCGAAAGGGAGAACAGGCAGGAGATATGGGGATGCATGGGTAGCCCTTCGTCAGAGGCTTCGTGAAAAGCCCGTTGAGGATGCATCGCTGGTCAAGCCGATGCATTCGATGCGGATGGCGTCAGGATTTCTCCGGTGCTTCCCCGAACAGTTTGCCGGCGCCGGCCCAGTCCGAAGCCGCAACGTCCTCGAAAATCACGTAGATGTAATTGGCATCCGTACCGGTGTGCTTAACGATGCATTCGGTGATATCCGCGGCGACAGCGGCTTTTTGCGCGTGGTCTTTACCTTCGAACCAGCTCACACGTACGACGGGCATGATGGTGTCCTTTTGGGCTTTGATGATCGTGAGTAGTGGAGCCCATCGTACTGTTGCGCATGCTGGCGATAAATGGCCTAAAACTATAATCTGGGTAGATCAAAACTCTACAATCATCGAGCCTGCATGGTACCTATCGATTCGTTTCAAGGCGTCATCACCTTCGTCGTGGCGGCGCGCTCGACCAGTTTCACCCAGGCGGCCGATCGCCTCGGCGTGTCAAAGTCCGCCGTCGGCAAAGCCATTGCGCGCCTCGAAGAACGCCTGGGCACCCAGTTGTTTCATCGCACGACGCGGCGCATTTCCCTGACTGCAGACGGTGAGGCGTATTTTGTGGCGTGTTCCAGCGCCCTTGAAGAAATCGGTGCCGCGGAGAGCGGGTTGGGGCCCGGTGGTGGCGAGCCTTCCGGTCGCCTGCGAGTGGACATTCCCGTGGCATTCGGGCGTCGGGTCGTGGCCCCGTTGCTGTTCGAGATCGCCAACAAATACCCGGCCTTGCAACTGAACTTGACGTTCTCCGACCACTTGGTCGATCCCATTGAGGAGGGCATCGATTTGCTGGTCCGTTTCGGAGAACTGCAAGATACCAGCGGCCTGGTGGCGCGGCGACTGACCAGGCAACGCTGGGCGATATGTGCCGCCCCCGACTACCTGGCGCGTTTTGGCGTCCCGCAGACCCTGGAAGACCTCAGTCAGCACCGTTGCATTGTTGGGCATAGGCGCGGCCAGCCGCTGGCGTGGCGGGTCATGCAGGGCGCGCAGACCGTCAGGTACGCGCCACCCATGACCCATCAGATCGGCGACGGGGAAGTCATGATTCTCGCGGCGGTCGCGGGCACCGGTTTATGCCAGATGCCACGCAGCCTGTTCCAGGAGGATATCCAGGCGGGCAGGCTGGTGGAGGTGCTGCAAGGGTATGAACCGCAAGCGGTCGATGTGCATGCCGTGTGGCCAAAGGTATCGCACCTGCGGCCGAAGGTCAGGTATGTGGTCGATGAGCTGGTCAAGTTGTGTGCGCATTGGCAGTGATTCAAGCTGGCAACATGACCGGGGAGCCCGCTCATTACCCCGGTCGGCTGCAGTAGCCCCGGCACCGACAACAGCAGCCACTTCCTCTTCAGCTTCGACCTCGTACGCCACGAGACGAATTGTCCTGCGTTGGGACGCCATGTCCTTACCCGGCCAAGCATGCCGTTTGATGATGCAGCCTCACCACCAAAGGAGAGGATGCTGTGAACACACCCATCGGCTCGTTACTTCTGATCACTTCACTCGAGAAATTTGCCTCCTGTGCTCTGTATGGCCAGGCGCGAGCACTGGTCACCCAGCGTCAACAAGACGTCAGTGCCTATATAGATGACCCCCAGACTCGAACGTTGGTCAGCGGCCTGCAGGGGCGGATGCAGGATTGCGCGAGCAACTACCTTGACGACCTGATGCCCGCTTCCATTGCCTGCATCGTCGATGTGGACGCCATTAGCGGGCTGATAAACACCTTGCGCGCCTCGCGACAGACTGGCGGCGACGATGAAATGGTTATTGCGGCGCAGCAGTTCTATCAAATGATCAGGTCCGATATTTCCCGCGCCCAGCAGCACATCGCAGTACTGGCAGAGCACACGACTCGGTGGGAGGAGGAAACCGAAAAAATCATTGGGCGGTTGCAGGTCTGTATCGATGCGCTGACCGTCGAGCTTGATGGTGACAAAGGCAGGATAGCCAGCATTCAAGCTGCGATCCGCAAGACCAGCCAGGACATGGATGAGGCCATCAGCCGGATGCTACAGGCCTCACAGTCGATAGGGGGAAACACCAAGGCCATCGCCACCTGGGTATTTTCGCTGTTCGGGTCCAGGGAAGAGCCGAAGACGATCAAGGTCAAACCCAAGGCGGGAGACAAACAGCCACCGGCTGAAGATGACACGGATGACGATGCCACGCCTGACGATGCCACGCCTGACGAGACCCGCAAGACCGAGCCCTTTCCGGTCGAGACAATTGGCGAGATCGCAAGCGGTGCCACTGAAGTGGTGGATGCCATCAACAGTTTCAGCGCCTTCACCGACGTGCTTCAGGACCAGTACCAACAACTCTACCGCCAGAAAGCCGCACTGTCGGTCGCGATCGTGATCAAGCAACAAGGCCTGGATCATCAGGTGGCCATCGAGCGATTCAGCCAGGCCGCCTCTGCCATGAATGATGCCTGGACTCAGCTCGATGACACCTGGCAGCAGGCGGTCAAGGACAGCAGCGCTGTGGATGATCACTTGCTCGACGCCGGCTGGGAGCGGATCCCCGAGCGGTTGGACAGAATCAAACAGTCCCTGACTGGCACGCAGGGGCATATCCCCCGACTCCAACACAAGGCTGCCCTCGTCGTTTTACCCAAAGGAGTTACAAAATGAACGACATCACCACTGCCACCCAAGATGAAGATTACGGCCAGACCCGCATCGCACTCAAGGGTCAATCCTCGGCTGCCATGCTGGTGCAAACCCATTGCATGGCCGTAGAGAGGCAACTGTTTCTGGATTTCGGCAACCAGGAACGGCTCAAACCCCTGCAAGACGACATGAACAAAGGATTGGTCAAGGCGAAACAGAATGCGGTGTTATACCTCGATGACCTGCAGCCGCGGATCATCACCACGGTGACCAACATCGAGGCCTACTTCGAACTGCATAACGTGCTGTCGCAGGTGTTGCTACCCACCACAACCACTGCCGAAGCCATCGCCATGCTGCGGGAAATGGAAAGTAGCGTCGAGGTGTACCGTCGCCAGGCCTCCCTTATCCAGACCGACTTGTCGAAACTGCGCACCGGGTTCAGCGACGACAAGGCATTTTTCGATCGTTGCACCATTGATCTCAATGCACTGGTTAATGGTGACAAAGGCGTGCTGGAGAGCATCAACAGCGAGCTTTCGGGTATCAACGGCAAGATAGCCGGAGCGGCCACTGGCATCGCCCTCGGTGGATTGGCGGCCATTGGTGGCGTCGTGATGATCTTGCTCGGGGCGGTGGGTACTGTCTTCACCGGCGGCGCCGCCACTGCTTTATGCGTCGGTGGCGGTGCATTGCTGATCGGTGGTGTGGCCGGAGCCGTGGGTTCTTCCATCGCACTGGCGGGCCTGCTCAATCTCAAGGGCGACCTGATCACCCGGCGTGAACGGCTCAATGCCGAAGTCGCGGTTGCCACCGGCATTGCGTCTGGCTTCGGCGAGTTGGGCGTCAGTGCCGGCCAGGCGCAGGAGGGCGCGCAATTGATGGCGAACGCCTGGGGCTTCATGGGCAGTCATCTGGAAACACTGCGTGACCAACTCAAGCGCGGGCAGATCGACAGCCCGATGTTGCGTCAGCTTCTAGTCCGCGCAAGCCAGGGTGGGGTGCGTCTGATCCTGGACGATGTGAACACCATCAAACAGCAGATGACCACCCCGCGGGCCACCATCGATACCCAAAAACGCATCGGTGACCTGATCATCGAACAAGCCGGCTCGCTGGAAGAGGCTGCCTGACAGCGCCATGACGGATCACACAAGGAGTTCATCATGTGGCAAGAAATCACGGCTCACATCAACGACGTGGTGCATGAAACCCGCTCTCTGCCAGCCCCCCCGGGCCAACTGGGTGATGTCAAGGCACACATCGACCAGTTGCCCGCGGCCATGCAGCAGGTGGAGAAGGTTCAACAACGCATCATCCAACACGTTGAGCGCTCTACCGAACTGATCAATACAGCGCTGTTGCACAGTACCCAAAGCACTACCGCCAGCAACGATGCCTTGCTGTCCTACACCTCCCAGGCGAGTGCCGAAATCGAGCAGGTCAGTGGTGAGTTGCAAGGCTTGATGCAGACGATTGGCAGCTTTCGAAGCCTGCGCGGCCAGGACTCCGGGGCGCTGAAGAGTGAAGCCATGCAGGCACGCGCGCGCATAAAGGCGCTGGAGGAGCGTCAACGGGAGTTGTCTGCCAAGGCCCAGGAGTTGCGTAATCGCTCCGCCTGGACGTGGTTGTTCCCGCCCGCCAAGGCGATCGATGAGTTGGTCAGCCTGTGCCAACACGGCAAGTCAACCGAAGCGGCTCTGGAGGATTCGATCCGGGAGCTGGGTGACAAGCGCCGGGAAGCAAGCAACCTGATCCGTATCAGCGATGTGTGCGAGCAACCGCTCAGCCTGCTCAGCGCCATGGCCGAGGGGCTGCAGGGGGTGATCAACCAGCAAGCGCTGCTCAAGGGCTACCTGAGTAATGAGGACCGTTTGGCGTCGTTGACGACGCCTGATAACGCGCGCCTCTACCTGACTACTGTGCTCGGCATTCTGCGAATGATGAGAGCCCAGGCTAACTGACTGAGAAGAAGGAGTTTCATCATGATGTTATTTTTCGGCAAACCCAAAGGTGCAGCCACCACCGACGAAAACGCTTCCCGTGCAGGTCGCCTGCAAGCGCTGCGCAGTCACTTCTACGCCTGGAAGAAGTGGAAGGAGTTCGCGCCGGACGCGTCGTTCCAGCCCCATGCCATCCAGCAAATGCTCAATGCCCTTGAGCAAAAGCCTGTAAAGCACTTGCGTGACTACAGCGGTGACTCGTCGATACTGGTACTCAATGCCCACGGCAACGCGACGGTGTTCAACGGCTATACCGGTCAACAGGTCGCGACCATGCTCCAAGACCTGGGGATTGACCAGGCCGGCACCCGGGAAATCTGGGTGGCCGCGTGCAGTGTGGCGCTGCAGAAGCAGCAACCAGGACCGGCCGCCATCAGCCGCTTCGTCAATGACTTGCGCTTTCACTTGCTCCAGGCAGGGCTGGATATCAAGGTCTACGGGCCGCGCAATATCCTTTGGTACAGGGGCGGTCTGGTACCCGTTGGTGATGAGCAGAAATACCAATACAACGAGGTCTACATTGCGCCTCGGCCAGCCGAGTTGGCTTTAGGCAAGGAACGCAGTTACGCGTTTAATGAGGGGTGGCTGCTCGCCCATCCTTGATGCGGGTATCGAGCTGGCCGCCGGTTTCAATGCCGTCGGCCAGCTCAAGCATCATCAAGCTCGCGCAGCGCATTCAGGCTCTCGCCGATACGTGCCTGGCGGTAGCGGCCCGCGGACATGCCAAAGACCTTGCTGAAGCAGCGGTTGAACGTCCTGACCTCCTCGAAGCCGCAACGGTATGCAACCGTTTCAATTGGAATGCTGTAGGGCGGTACGGCCAGCATTTCGCTGGCACGCAAGAGCCGCAACATGCGAATTGTTTCGGCCACTGTCTGTCGGCGCTGTGCAAAGGCGCGGTACACAGTAGTGCGTGAACAATTGATCAATCGCGCGACGGCACATACGTTTAACGACGTATCTGCCAGATTCTGTTCGATCATCCTGCAAGCTGTCTGATAGATCCATTCATGCGCCGGCTTGGCGCATGTCGTTACCAATATCGAGGTTGGACACGGCCTGGAACGCGCCCAGAAGCAAACACCCTGATGATCAGTGCTGGCCCACACGCACCGCAACTCAGACACGTCGGCTTTGACCTTGATCTCCATTGTCTTCCTCTGTGCATCCTGCAAACCCTCCCTGTTTCTCTGGGGTACTCGTCCAGAGTCCAGCCGATCGCTGTGAGCGCAGCTATTGACCTGCGAGCTGTGGTGCGACCTTTATTGTTCGTTCCGGGAGGTTGGCGTGGTTGGCGACATAGGGCCAAGCGTAGTCGCAGAGAGAGGCTTACATTTGCGGCCTGTATGGGATCAATCCAACAGCAAAGGTACTGGTGGGTTTTTCACGACCGGGAGGAGGGTGGAGAGCAGGTTGACAACGGTAGAGGAGGGCCGGCAAAGGCAAAGGGTTGATGCAACCATCAGCGCTTCTTCATCATGACGGTGGAAAGTTGCGCCGCTGCAAACGGCGCAATCGATCTGTTATCGAATCAAAGGAACGCCACTGAGGGTTTGCAAGTCTTCAAAGCTGATATCGGCGACAATCTCCCGAACCTTCAAGCCATCCGAAGTGACGTCCAGAATAGCCAGGTCGGTATAAATGCGCGTCACGCAGCCAATGCCGGTCAGGGGGTAGGTGCATTGCGGCACCAGTTTGCTTTCGCCGGTCTTGGTCAGGTGATCCATCATGACGAACACTTGGCGAGCGCCTGTCGCCAGGTCCATCGCGCCGCCCACCGCCGGGATGGAACCTTCGGCGCCGGTGTGCCAGTTGGCGAGGTCGCCGTTGACCGCGACCTGGAAGGCGCCCAGCACGGCAATATCGATGTGCCCACCGCGCATCATCGAGAACGAATCGGCGTGGTGGAAATAGGCACCACCGGGCAGCAACGTCACGTGCTGTTTGCCCGCGTTGATCAGGTCATCGTCTTCCTCACCCGGCGCAGGGCTCGGGCCCATGCCCAGCACACCGTTTTCGCTGTGCAGGAACACTTCCTTGTCACCCAGGTAGTTGGCCACCAGCGTGGGTACGCCAATGCCCAGGTTCACGTAGGAACCTTCGAGAATATCGTCGGCCACACGTTGGGCCATTTCGCTACGCGATAGTTTTTTCATGACAGTCATGGCGGGCCTCAGTTGACGTTGGCGTTCGAGTAAGTGGCGCGCGGCACGGCGACCACGCGCTGGACGAAGATCCCCGGGGTGATGATGTGTTCGGGGTCCAGCTCTCCCAACTCGACGATCTGATTGACCTGGGCGATGGTGGTTTTCGCTGCCATGGCCATGATCGGGCCAAAGTTACGCGCGGCTTTGCGGAAGGTGAGATTGCCCCAGCGATCGCCTTTTTCCGCCTTGATCAGTGCAACGTCGGCGTGTAACGGCATTTCCAGCACGTAGTTGCGACCGTCGATTACCCGGGTTTCCTTGCCTTCGGCCAGCAACGTGCCGTACCCGGTCGGCGAATAAAACGCACCGATGCCTGAGCCTGCCGCGCGAATACGTTCAGCCAGGTTGCCTTGCGGCACGACCTCAAGCTGCACTTTTCCGGCCAGGTAGAGTTCGTCGAAAACATAGGAATCGGACTGGCGTGGAAATGAGCAAATTACCTTGGCAACGCGCCCGGCCTTGAGCAGTGCAGCCAGGCCGATTTCACCGTTGCCGGCATTGTTGCTGATGATGGTCAACTCGCGAGCGCCCGAAGCGATCACGCCATCTACCAGCTGCGACGGCATCCCGGCAGTGCCAAAGCCACCGACCATGATGACCGAACCATCGGCAATGCCGTCCAGTGCGGCAGCGACGGATTCAAATGTTTTATTGATCAAGGCGTACTCCTGTTTTTATTCGGCTGAACAGAATGATCCGAGGGAAAACCGCGTGGATCACGGCAAATGCATGGTGCATAGGTTGCCAAACAATGGGTCGAGGAGGGTGCCCTGAGAGGCGATGTCGTGCGATTAACGAACACAAATCGATTATCGAACACAGCGTTGGGTCTTTGAACGGGCATTACTGAAAGCAGCCCCTGGCGGCAATTGCGGGTTTCCAGAAATCGGATAAAGGTCGGCACAAACCAGATAGTCCGGGCCTTCGAGCTCCCACTAGCCCTTCAGCCACTATCTTCTGCGAGCTCGATCTGCCCACGGAGAAACTGGCTCAAGCGCGCCAAACAGGGCGGCCAATCCGTGCAAATTAGAGGGTTGGTCGGCAGCATCCAGGACATCGCCAGGCAAACCAACCTGCTGGCCCTCAATACCCAGCCTGCTCGGTTTCAACGGCGAACGGCCGGATCCGGTGACAGGGCATTATCATTTGGGTAATGGCTGTCACCCATTCAACCCCGTGCTGATGCGTTTTAACAGCCCGGACAGTTGGAGTGCGTTTGGGAAGGGGGAGTAAATGCATATGCGTACTGGGGAGGAGATCCAAAAGGCCCGGCTCGGCGTGATGCTTGATTGAGCCGGACACTCCGTAGATTTCCCGGTATGCGAGCCCCGTTACTTGCAGTTGCCAGCTTTACGATACCCCGCCGCCACAGCCTCGGCTTCTGACGTGAAGGAGATCTGGTTTTTCTCGGCCACCTGACCATAGCCAGGGCAACCCGCTGAGAGGTGATACACCTGACTCTTGCGGTTACCGATGACTATTCCGTTGGCGCTCGCGAGGGTTGGCTGTACGCCTGCCCGTGGAGGATTAACAGGAATGGAGTTGACGACACCATCTCCAATCGCCTTATACCCTTGCGACCATCGACGCTCGCCCGTTACGAATGGATTGGAGTGCCCCATGATTGCCGCAATGCGACGATCCCGCTCTTTCTCCCAAGGCGAAACCGGGTACTGCTTGTCCCAGGCCATCAGTAGCTGTTGCTGCTGACGGGACATGTTCAGTTTGTATCTGTCGAACATGTAAAAGGTCGTCCTTGCGACAAGCCCTTTTACTTCGTCACGCGGCTCTGCAGCACGCTGGTCGAAATCAACCCGCGTCTTGCATTGCCCATACTGCGGCGCTACCCCGGTGGCCATGCCGTAATTGAAATTGCTACGGTCGCCGTTCACTTCTCCAACAGAGGGGTAAAGGTTGAAAAGGTCCGCTTCCATTGCCCGAAACACAGGATCATCGTCCACACAGTGCTCGCGCCCACCGTTCTTCCAGCATTGGCGCTGGTTACCGAACGTCCAGGCTGGAACGATATGCTCCCACTCAGTCCGCTCTGCCCGAGTCTCTTGGCTTCTGGCCTTGAGGCCACATGACTGGGCATCGATACGACCACCTGATTTACCCACCCAGGTCCATTTGCAGCCGCAATACAACTCGCCCATGGAGCTGTTCGCCTGGTCGAGGTAAATTTTTTGCTTGGCGATGACCTTGGCTTCGGAAAAGGTCGAGGGAGGGCTAGAGAAGGCGGGGGTAATGACCGAAAGGGACAGCGCTACTACGGAAAACAGCTTTTTCATGGGTAAACATTGGCAGTGTTGGGGCGCGCATTATACGCATGGGCTCCACGCTGAATCATGGAAACCCGGCTAGCGCGCCTTTCCGGCAGAGGCGCCCGACCGCGGTCGGGCGCCATTTGACTCAGCCCTTGTGATGACTCTCTGCAAGGCCATAGACGTTGGTGTCGATGCCTTCGAAGCGCGCTTTCAACTGTAGCGCCAGATACAGTGAATAATGCCGTGACTGATGCAGGTTGCCACCGTGGAACCAGAGGTTGTCCTGCTGTGTCGGCTTCCACATGTTGCGCAGTTCGCCCTCGTACGGGCCAGGATCATTGGTGGTGCCAGAACCCAGGCCCCAGCAGCGGCCGACCTTGTCAGCCACTTCCTGGGAAATCAGCTTCGCCGCCCACCCATTCATTGAGCCATAGCCCGTGGCATAGACGATCAGGTCTGCCGGTAATCGGCTGCCATCGTTGAGTACCACGGCATCGGCTTCGATGCGTTCAACCCCCAGGCCAGGTGCGCTCTTGAGCTTGATCGTGCCGTTGGCGATCAGTTCGCTGGCGCCGACGTCGATGTAGTAACCGGAACCACGGCGTACATACTTCATGAAAAGGCCAGACTCGTCGTCGCCGAAATCGAGCATGAAGCCGGCCTTGGCCAAGCGTTCGTAGAAGTCCTTGTCACGCTCCTTGATCGCCGCAAAGACAGGTTGATGAAAGCTTGGCATGACCTTGTAGGGGATCGAGGCGAACAGCATGTCGGCCTTGTCCGTGGTCAACCCCGTCTCCAGGGCGTCTTCAGAGTAGAGCCCGCCGAAGACGAGTTCCATCAAACTGTCGGAGCGCACGATGTGGGTACTGGAGCGTTGCACCATGGTCACCTCGGCGCCGTTCTCCACCAGGTCGGCGCAGATATCGTGGGCCGAATTGTTCGCACCGATGACCACCGCGCGCTTGCCACGCCAGGCATCGCCACCGGGATGGCGACTGGAATGATGCTGCTGGCCATTGAAGACCTCGGCACCCGGGTAATCGGGAACATTGGGTACGCCAGACATGCCGGTGGCGAGGATCAACTGGGCAGGCTGTAGCGTCACAGGCTCGCCATCGCGCTGCACCTCCACCTTCCAGGTGCCACTTTGTTCGTCAAAGCGGGCGCTCACGCACTCTGTGCGCGGCCAATAATTGAGCTCCATGACTTTGCTGTACATCTCCAGCCAGTCGCCGATCTGATCTTTAGGGGTGAAGACCGGCCAGTGATCGGGGAAGGGCAGGTAAGGCATGTGGTCGTACCAGACCGGGTCGTGCAGGCACAGTGATTTGTAACGACCGCGCCACTGATCACCGGGACGCTCGGCCTTGTCGACGATCAAGGTCGGCACGCCCATTCGCTTGAGCCGCGCAGCAAGCCCCAACCCACCCTGGCCGCCACCCACGATCAGGCAGTAAGGTTGGGTGGTGATGCCCAGCGAAGCTTCTTCATCACGACGGCGTTCCAGCCAATTGCGTTTGTCGGCATGGGCATGGCCATGATTGGCCCCCATTGGACGACGTCGGCCCCTGGGTTCTTCAAAGCCCTTGAGCTCGCGCATGGTCGTCAGCAGCGTCCAGCACAGCCCCTCCTTCAGACGCACGTAGCCTTTACCTCGCGCCGCAGCGGTTTCCAGGCTGATCCAACCTTCGAGCACACCGTTATCGAGCGTCGCCTCACCTTCGAGTTTCCATTGCCCGGGACGAATCTCGTCGAGGCGCGTTTCAAGCATGTCACGGATGGCAGGCTTGCCTTCCAGGGTCACCAGGTTCCAGCTGAAAAGCAGCAGGTCACGCCAGTGACACTCTTGGGCAAACAATCTCAGCGCGCCGTCCAGGTCACGTTGGGCGAGACGCTCGCCGAGGTTCTCGACCCAGGCCGCGAGCTGGGCAGTTGGCGTTTGCAGAGGTGTTTCGATAGCGACGTTCATGGAGCCTCTCCCGATCTTGTTGTTTTGGTAACAACTGCCCTTGAGCAAGGCCCGGGCCAGTTTGGTGAAAGGCCCGTTGCAGAGCGGCTGGCGCAGGACTGCTCAGGCGTTGACGCGGATTCATGTCACGATTTCGGGAATGGCGGATGACAGAGTGTCACTCAGTGCAAAAAGCGCCCGCTGCGAACTTTTCATATAAGCTGCGAACAGTCCCGTGTCCTGACCGTAACGGAGAACAAGAACAATGAAGCCGGCCCTGATCAACGCCCATGCCCAACAAGTGCTCCAAGCCGTGCAGGGCACTCACGTCAACCACAGCCAGACTGACCTGGCGATCACACGTTCCTGGCGCCGGTGCCTGGATCAGCATCAGCTCGATCCCGCCAGCCGTCGCGCGCCTAATGTCGTTGAGCATCCACGTTTGCAGGATCACCGCGCGCCACTGGAAAGCATCATGTCCGTGGCGCACTGGCAGATGAGCAGTCTGCACCAGCAACTCGGGCGTGACGGCCACGTGGTGCTGCTCACCGATGCTCGTGGTGTGGCGATTGACAGTGTGTTCAACGAATCCGAGCGCGCCGTATTTCAGCGTTCCGGGCTGTGGCTCGGCTCGGTATGGAGTGAAGATTGCGAGGGCACCAACGGTGTCGGCACCTGCCTGGTCGAGCGACAGCACGTCACCATCCGTCGTGATGAACATTTTCGCGGCAAGCACGTCGGTCTGACCTGTTCGGCCAGCCCGATATTCGATGCCAGCGGGGAGTTGCTCGCCGTGCTCAACCTTTCCTCTGTAAGGGATGACCAAAGCCTTGCGCAACACTTCCAGGCCATGGCATTGACCAACCTGTCGGCCAAGTTGATCGAGAGCTGTTTTTTCCTGGGGCATGATCCGCAGCGCTACTTGCTGCGCTTCCACCCTGAGGCAGGCTTCGTTGGGCTGCTGGGTGAAGGCCTGCTCAGTTTCGACGAGAGTATCCGTGTCTGTTCAGTCAATCAGGCTGCGCTGGATCTGCTGGGCCTCAGCCGTGACCAGGTGGTTGGGCAATCGCTGACGATGTTGCTGCAAACACCTGTCGATCAGGTGATGTGTCAGGCCAGCGCGCAGCCGAGTGTCTGCTGGCCAATGCGCCTGGCGGACGGACGCCTGCTCTACGGACAATTGCGCGAACCCGTGCACCAGGTACCTTCAGTCACCCCTGCAATTGCCGCGATCAACGACGTGCACGTGTGCCTGGAAGACCCGCGCCTGCAACGCGGCTTTGCTCGCGCATTGCGTGTTCTGGAGCGTGATGTGCCGGTGTTTCTACAGGGCGAAACCGGTACCGGCAAAGAAGCGTTTGCGGCGGCGCTGCATCGCGCCAGCGCCAGGGCGAGCCAGCCGTTTGTGGCGATCAATTGCGCGGCAATTCCAGAAGCGCTGATTGAAAGCGAGCTGTTTGGCTATCGCGGCGGCAGCTTCACCGGCGCACGCAAGGACGGGATGATCGGTAAGCTGGAGCAGGCCCATGGCGGCATTCTGTTTCTCGATGAGATCGCCGACATGCCGCTGGCGCTACAGACTCGCCTGCTGCGGGTGCTGGAGGAACGTCAGGTGGTACCGCTGGGTGGCGCGACGCCACGTCCGCTCGACGTACGCCTTGTCAGTGCCAGCCACCAGGATCTGCAGACCTGCGTGGCCGAAGGGCGCTTTCGCGAGGATCTGTTCTATCGTGTGGCCGGGTTCGCCGTGCAGCTCCCACCACTGCGCGAACGTTCCGACAAGGGCCGTTTGCTCGACCTGTTGCTGCGCGAGGAGGCGGCAGGGGCCAGGATTCGGCTGGATGCGGGTGTCAGGGAGCGCTTGCTGGCGCACCCTTGGCCAGGCAATGTCCGGCAGCTGCGTACCTGTCTGCGCACTCTGGTGGCGTTGGCGTGGGAAGGGCGTGTCACCCTGGACGACCTGGCGGAATTGCTGCCGGTTGCGCCAGCGACAACCGCGCAGGTTGAAAATCCGCTTGGATTATCCGAACGGCAGACGCTGCTGACGTTGATCGAGGCGGAGCACTGGCATATCGCCCGTGTTGCCGCCCGCCTGGGGATCAGCCGCAATACGCTCTATCGCAAACTGCGGCAGCACGGTATTTCACGACCGGGTTGAATGCGCAGTGACACAAGGAATTTTTGAAACCGCCGGACACCCGATCCGATCGTCCCGCGCATCCCCTACAGTAGATGACCTGGATGTTGAGGCCCGTTAGCGAAACCGGGTTAGAGTGTTCGTCAATATCTGTTCACAAGGCCCCACCCTTCAATTCGCATTGCCGCGCCAAGCGGTTCCCGCGTACGAACCGGGCAACAACAACCGTACATCAATCGTTGTTTGAAGAATGAATCGACCGCTGTTTGTTTCTCTGGATGGGCCCAAGGGAACCGGCAAAACCACATTGTTGGAAGCCGTCACGAAAGCACTGAGGGCAGGCAACAAAAAGGTGATCCGGCTTTGCGAGAGTAAAAGCGATCCCTTCAGGGGTGAAACAATGACCCTCGTCAACCAACTCGTCAGAAATCCCAGCCGGGATCTGGAGTTGAGGGTTTGTGAGCGCTTTGCTGACAGCCGTACCTGGATTTCCCGGCATGTGCTGACTAAACAGCCGCCCGGGAGCATCATCTTGATCGATCGCTGGTACCCGTCCGATGCCGCGTTTCGCCGGCTGGTCCCGTTTGCAGAGATTCTGCAGTTGAACATTGATCGAAACGTGCAAGTGCCAGACCTGCATGTCGGCGTTGTCACCGACCCTGATATTTCCTGGGCGAGGGCAGCGGCACGCCGGCGTGGGCTGAGCAGTACGGTGATCCATAAGCTGGAAGAACACGTCGCGTGTACCCAGGCGTTCGAGCGTGCGATTGCAGATCACGGCTGGGTGTTATGCCGTAATGAAGGAACGATCGAAGACGCCACGCTGCAGGTGGTTGCTGAGATCCATAAAGTCCTTGGCGGTCTGAACTTTATCGCCAATGGTGGTACCACCATTGGCGATGGAAATCGAGCGTTCAGAGCGTAGCTTTCACCTGCAAACCGAACACCAGCGCATTGTCGATGTCCTGCCCGGAAAACGCGCCCGGTTCGATGATGTATTGCACATTCGGGCGCAGCGTCAGCCAGGGAGTGGCCTGGTAGCCGTAGCCAAGTTCGACCAATTGTTCGGCACTGTCCAGATTCGGGAACGTTGTGCCATTGGCCTGCGCGGCGTCCTCCTGCACATCGCGGCTGCGCGGGTTGGGTACGGCCCGGCCATAGCCCAGGGCGACGGTGTCACGCGGGCGACCTTCGAACGGTTTGTACAGGACCACGCCGGTGCCGTACCACTTGCTGAACGGTGAAGCCGCTTCGCTGGCCGCCGAGTATTGGCCGAAGGCGTGCAGGCTGCGGCCCTCGGACGTTTGCGAGCGCCACACGGCCTGATCAATCAGCAGGTAATGACCGTCGCGGCCGGACACTTCTTTATCGCTGCCGATGCGTTGCACGTCGGAACTGTCGTAGTAGTAGCCAACCTTGTACTCGCCGGGCAACTCACCGGCGTGCTTGTACACCAGTTCGATCGGCACCACGGTGCCGGTCGTATGTTTCGGGCCCAGGTGCCAGGCACGGCTGGAATTGCCGTTGCTCTCGGGATCGACATTGAAGGCCGCCACACGCAGCTGCCAGGACGAGGACAAGTCGTACTTCACGCGCACGCCCAAGTGGGCGTTGGGGTAGTTGGTCCAGCCACTGCCGCCGGACATGTTCAGCGGGTGGCCGCAGAAACCGGCGTTCATGAAGTTGCAGAGAATGCCACTGTCCAGGCCACCGAGGTCGTTGCCCATGGCCATGTACCCCAGCTTCACGTTGAGCGCCGGGGTGAACAGGCTGCGCTCGTAACTCAGCTCGGTCAGGCGAGTGTAGAGACCGCCGTAGTTTTCCTGGATGGGCAGACGGTTGCCAACCAGATCCTCGGAGGCGCTATTGCCGCGTCGGTCGTTGATGGTCAGCTGGATTCTGCCGGCGTTATCCACGCCATACAGCTTGCTGAGGTCGAACTGCGCGCCGAGCTTGATGTTCTGCGAGTAACGGGCGGAACGGTGCAGGCCGCCATCGGCGTTGTAGGCGGTTTCGCCGCTGTAATCGCCGGTGAATTTGATGCCGTCCTGATCCAACTGGTGGCGCAGACCGCCCCAATCACCGGTCAGGGTATTGCGGGTCAACAGGTTCGAGTCGGTATCGGCGAAGGCGGGCAGGGTGGCGCAGCAGGTCAGGCCCAACAGCAAGCCGCAGCCTGCATGAGAAAAGCGAACAGCCAAAAACATGGGAGTCTTCCAGGTGCAATCTTGAATGATTTCGCAAAGCGGCGCGGCACCCGCAGGTGCCGCGCACAGAGAGAGTGTCCGCCAGTGAGGCGGGCACAGCGGCTTACGGCAAGGCGTAGGCCATCACGTAGTCGCCGCGATCGGTCGACTGGCGCGCACCACCGGCGGTGATGACGATGTACTGCTTGCCGGTCTTCGGTGAGACGTAGGTCATCGGGCCGCCCTGGCTGCCGACTGGCAGGCGGGCTTTCCACACCTCTTCACCATTGCCGCTGTTGAAGGCGCGCAGGTAGAAGTCCTGGGTGCCGGCGATGAAGATCAAGCCACCTTGAGTCGACAGGGTGCCGCCGAGGGTCGGCAGACCAACCTTGATCGGCAGGTGCATGCGGATACCCAAGGGACCGGTGTCCTCAACGGTGCCGACCGGAACCTGCCAGGCGACTTTCTGCGTCTTCATGTCGATGGCAGTCAGCGTGCCGAACGGTGGTGCCTGGCAAGGAATGCCGGCCACCGACAGGAAGCGGTTTTTGTTCACTGCGTAAGGGGTGCCCTTGAGTGGAACGGCGCCCATGCCAGTGTTCAACGCTTCGCCACCGGAAGTGGCCTGGCCTTTGTTTTGCGACGGGATCATCTGAATCCACAGACCCAGGCGCATGTCGTTGACGAAGATGAAGCCGTGCACAGGGTCGGTGGAGATGCTGCCCCAATTCATGCCACCCAGCGAACCCGGGAAACTCAGCGATTTGTCGGTACCCGGCGCGGTGTACAGGCCGTCATAACGCATCGATTTGAAATCGATGCGGCACAACAGCTGGTCGTACGGCGTGGCGCCCCACATGTCGGACTCGGTCAGGTGCTGCGCGCCGATCTGCGGCATGCCCACCGATTTCGGCTGGGTTGGCGAGTACGGTTCGTCAGGGATGTTTGCCGCCTTGACCGGTACTTCTTCAACGTCGGTCAGCGGCTTGCCGGTGGCACGATCGAGCACGTAGATCTGCCCGGCCTTGGTGCCGATGACCAGCGCCGGCACGGTTTTGCCGTCCTTGGTGAAATCGATCAGGCTCGGCTGCATCGGCAGGTCGAAGTCCCAGAGGTCGTTGTGAACAGTCTGGAAGACCCAGCGTTCTTCACCGCTGGTGGCGTCCAGCGCCAGGATCGAGGCGCCGTAGGTGTGATCGAGCTTGCTGCGTTCGACACCATAGATGTCGGTGGAAGCGCTGCCCATCGGCAGGAACACCGTGTTGGTCGCGGGGTCGTAGGACATCGGCGCCCAGCTGTTCGGCGTGCTGCGCGCATACGTGCTGCCCTCGACCGGCGCGTTGCGATCCTGCGGGTTGCCCGGGTCGAATGCCCAGCGCATCGCGCCGGTGATCACATCGAACCCACGGATCACGCCGCCCGGCATGTCGGTTTGCACGTTGTCGGCCACGCGACCGCCAACCACCACGGTGGTGCCGGCCATCAGCGGTGCTGAAGACAATTGATAATAGCTGTCCGGCACATCGCCCAGGCCAGCCTTCAGATCGACCTGACCGTTGTTGCCGAACCCTTGGCAGAACTCACCGGTGTCGGCATCGACCGCGATCAGGCGGGCATCGATGGTGTTGGTCAGCAGACGGCGCTGGCAGTTGGCCGCCGGGGCAGGTTTGGCTTCGATGATGCTCGAGTTGCCTGGCTGAACGATATCCTTCGTGGCATCGAAGTAGGCCATGCCACGGCAACGCTGCCAGACTTTCGACTTCGCGTTGATCGCGTTTTTCCAGAGTTCCTTGCCGGTGTCGGCATCCAGTGCGATCAGGTTGTTGTGTGGGGTGCAGATGAACACCTTGTTGCCGACCTGCAGCGGGGTGAGTTGGTCCTCGGCGCCATTGCCATCGCTCTCGGCGACGTCACCGGTGTGGTAGGTCCACGCCACCTTCAACTTGTCGACGTTGTTGCGGTTGATCTGATCCAGCGCAGCAAAGCGGCTACCGCCCTCGGTATTACCGTAGTGCGCCCAGTCCTTTTGCGCGTTGGCTGGCTCGACGGGTGTCAGGCCCGGCCCCGTGCCCGTTGCAGCGACAGTCGGGTGCGCAACGAACATGTTGCCAGCGGCCACCGCCAGCGCAATCGCCAACACAGCAGCGATGCCATAGGCACCGCGACCTGGCACATCACCATTGGCACGCTTGAGCAGTGGGTAGACCAACGTGACCGCCAGGCCAACGGCGCTGAACATGAACAGGCGCGAGAACACTGGCCAGAACACCAGTCCGGCATCACTGACCGCCCAGATCGCCGTGCCCACCAGAAACGCAGCGAACAACCAGGCACCGGCCGTTTTGAAGCGAGCGATCAGCAGACCGGAAACGGTCATCACCAGCCCACCTACCAGGAAGTACCAGGAGCCTCCCAGGCTGACCAACTTCACGCCCCCAGCAGCAAGCGCCAGGCCGAGCAGGGCGATGACCACGCCCAGCCCGACCACAATGAATTTTGATATGCCCGAGAGGCGTTGACTCTGCTTCACGTTGAATGTCCCGTTGAAATGAGGGGGGCATTATATCGTTAGGTAACTATCTAGTTAAATCATAAATTCAGTATGAAGCGTAGTTTGCTGCTCATGGACTCGCCCGATCGTAGACCCGCTCACCTCAGGGATGCGTGTTGATGCGTCATGCGCATCAATGCATGCCAACAATGCACTTATCAAATCGGTCTGCCTGTTCCACCATTCTCCCCAATAAAAACCGTGCAGTGCGTCCAGGCAGTGCACGTCATAAAAGCGGTGGAGTACAGGTCAATGACAACATCAATAGCTTCCGGGCGCTCACGCGCCAGTGCGATTTTCCGGGTCACCTCGGGCAATTTCCTTGAACAGTTCGACTTCTTTCTTTTCGGTTTCTACGCCACGCAGATTGCGGCTGTGTTCTTCCCGGCCAGCAGTGAGTTCGCCTCGCTGATGATGACCTTTGCGGTGTTCGGTGCAGGCTTTCTGATGCGTCCGCTGGGTGCGGTAGTGCTCGGTGCCTACATCGATGATGTCGGGCGACGCAAAGGCCTGATCGTGACGCTGTCGATCATGGCCAGCGGCACCATCCTGATCGTGCTGGTGCCCGGTTACGAAACCATCGGGTTGTTCGCCCCGGCGATCGTGTTGATCGGTCGTCTACTGCAAGGCTTCTCGGCCGGTGCGGAAATGGGGGGTGTCTCGGTATACCTTTCTGAAATTGCCACGCCCGGCAACAAAGGCTTTTTCACCAGTTGGCAATCGGCCAGCCAACAAGTCGCGATCATCGTCGCCGCTGCATTGGGCTTTGGGCTGAATCAGTGGATGGCGCCGGCGATGGTTGCCGATTGGGGCTGGCGAATTCCGTTTTTCGTCGGCTGCATGATTGTTCCGTTCATATTTTTCCTGCGCCGCAATCTGCAGGAAACCGAGGAGTTCGCCGCGCGCAAGCATCGGCCGAGCATGGGCGATGTGTTCCGCACCCTCGGGCAGAACTGGGTGATCGTGTTTGCCGGGATGATGATGGTCGCGCTGACCACCACAGCGTTTTACCTGATCACTGTGTATGCCCCGACCTTCGGCAAAACCGTGTTGCACCTGAGCACCTCCGATGCGCTGTTGGTGACGCTGTTGGTGGGTGTCTCGAACTTCTTCTGGTTACCTGTCGGCGGTGCGTTGTCTGACCGTATCGGTCGACGTCCGGTGTTGATCGCCATGGCCCTGTTGACCCTGTCCACCGCCTATCCGGCCCTGACCTATCTGGTGAACGCGCCCAGCTTCGTCAACATGCTGTTGGTCTTGCTGTGGCTGTCGTTTATCTACGGTTTATACAACGGCGCGATGATTGCGGCGCTGACGGAGATCATGCCGGTGGAAGTCCGCGTCGCCGGTTTCTCCCTGGCGTACAGCCTGGCGACGGCGGTGTTTGGTGGTTTCACGCCGGCAATGTCGACCCTCCTGATTCAATACACCGGCGACAAGGCTGCGCCTGGCTACTGGATGAGTTTCGCTGCGCTCTGTGCCCTGTGCGCGACGCTCTATCTCTATCGCCGTTCGACCGGCCGTTTGCAACCCGCGCTCTCTTGATCCCGCCCAATTGCGAGAAACAACGATGAAACAGCTATTCAATGTTGCCGCCTTCGCCCTGGTGGCCAGCCTCGGCCTGAGCACCGCAGTCCAGGCGGAGGAAATCCGTGTGATGACTTCTGGTGGTTTCACCGCCGCCTACAAAGTCCTTGGCCCTAAATTTGCCGCGTCTACCGGCAACACGCTCGATACCGCCCTTGGCCCGTCGATGGGCAACGCGCCGCAAGCTATTCCCAACCGACTGTCTCGCGGCGAAAAAGCGGACGTGGTGATCATGGTCGGTTATGCCCTCGATGAGTTGATCAAGCAGGGCAAAGTCGATCCCGCCTCACGGGTAGAGCTGGCAGATTCGCGGATCGGTCTCGTGGTGCGTGAAGGTGCACCGAAACCGGACATCAGTACCGTCGATGCATTGAAAAAGACATTACTGAACGCGGAGTCTGTCGCCTATTCAGACAGCGCAAGCGGTGTATACATCGAAAATCAACTGTTCACCCGCCTGGGCATAGAAGACCAGCTCAAACCTAAATCGAAAATGATCCCGAAGATTCCCGTGGGTGAGGTAGTCGCCACCGGCGATTACCAACTGGGCTTTCAGCAGGTCAGCGAATTGCTGCCCGTGCCGGGCGTAAGTTTTGTGGCGAAGATTCCGGAACCGGTGCAGTCGGTGACGCGTTTCGCTGGCGCCATTCCCGTGGGAGCACAACACCCAGCGCAAGCCAGGGCGTTATTGAAATACCTGGCGTCCTCGCAGGCACAAACGGACGTAAAGGCCACCGGCCTGGATTCGGTCAGTCGTTGATCTGAACTTTCATTTTCACCACCAAGCGCTCCAGTTCCAGCGCCGCCGGGGTCAATGTACGACCTCGGCGTTTGATCAGGCCAACACTGCGCATCACCTGCGGGTCGGTCAGCGGCACTCGCGTCAATATCGGATGATCCGCTGCCGGCATCGCCATCAGAGGCACCGCCGCTACCCCCAACCCAGCCTCCACCAAACCGATCATCGTCGTCACATGCCGGGTTTCACAGATACCCTGGCGTTGCGGGACGATGCCGGTCAGTGCCTGATCGAGCAGAAAGCGATTGCCCGACGTCTTGTCTAGCGAGATGTAGTCCTGCTGATAGAACTCGTCCCAACTCACGCTTTGGCGACCCGCCAACGGATGATCACGCCGGCACGCGACAACATAACTTTCCTGCACCAGCGGCTCGAACTCGACTTCAGTCTCCAGCGTGCCTATGAAGCTCAGGCCGAAATCTGCCTCGCCGTTGACCACGGCACTGAGCACGTCGTGAGCACTGGAATCGAGCACTTTGACTTTGATGCGTGGAAATTGCCGGTGGTAATGCGCGATCACCCGCGGCATGAAGTAGTAAGCCGCTGACGGTACGCAAGCGACGGTGACATGGCCGAGCCGGGTCGAAGCCACTTCGCTGATGCCCAGCAACGCCACGTCCAAATCATCCAGTAAGCGCTCGACGCTGGGAATAAAGCTTCGTCCGGCCTGTGTCAGGCTGACTTTGCGCGTAGTGCGCTCGAACAACCGCACACCCAAGGCATCTTCAAGTTTGTCGATGCGCCGGCTCAAGGCAGGTTGAGAGATGCGCACAGTGTCGGCGGCCTTTCGAAAACTGCCTTGCTCGACAACAGCACGAAAAGCTTGCAAGTCGTTGAGGTCGAAGTTGATGGCCATAGGCATGTACTCGGGAGCAGGCAGATTGATCAGTTTAACCTATGAATAAATGGAATTAATGCAAAATGTAACTGAAGGTCCGGAAAACCGCTTCTGCTTCAACGCTGATTGCCTTGCCGAAATCTGGCGCTGTGTCGTTTTTTCAGCTTGCTGAAACGTTTCATCAAGTTTATATAAATGGCACAACTCCAAAAAAGGCTGCTGTCATGACCCCGCTCAAACTCTTTGTTGCCCTCAGCGCACTGTCCGCTGCCTCCCACGCCATGGCTTGGGATTACGTTCTGCTCGACACCGAAAAAGCCGCCCGGAGCTGGCAGATCACCAGCCAGCAACTCGGCATAAAAACCGACAAACCCTTCAGCGTTACCCTGCGCACCTTGCACGGCGGTCGGCAGGAGGGCGTCAGCATCGTCGACATCGATAACGGCACGATGAAACTCTCGGTAGTGCCGACTCGCGGAATGAACGTCTTGCAGGCCTCGGTCGGTAATGTGCGCATGGGCTGGGATTCGCCGGTCAAGGAAGTGGTCAATCCGTCCTTCATCGAACTTAATGGCCGCGGTGGTCTGGGCTGGTTGGAAGGTTTCAACGAGCTGGTCACCCGCTGCGGATACGAGTGGGTCGGCCACCCCGGCGTCGACAACGGCGAACTGCTGACCCTGCACGGTCGGGCCGCCAACATTCCTGCGAACACAGTCACCCTGCATATCGATGAACAACCACCGTACGCCATCACCCTGCGCGGCGAACTGAAAGAGCAGGCATTCAAGAAAGTCGACTTCTCCGTCGCGACCGAACTGGTCACCGAACCCGGCAGCGTAGTGTTCGCCCTCAACGACACCCTGACCAACAACGGCGACTATCCGAAGGAATACCAGGCGTTGTATCACAGCAACTTCAGCACCCCGTTCCTGGAGCAGGGCGCTCGTTTCGCCGCGCCGGTGAAACAGGTGTCGCCGTTCAACGACAAGGCCAAGGGCGATCTGCCCGACTGGCAAACCTACCGCGCACCGACCAAGGACTACGACGAAACGGTTTACAACGTGGTGCCGTATGCCGATGCCAAGGGCGATACGTTGACCGTGTTGCATAACAAGGCCGGCAGCCTGGGCGTTTCGGTGGGCTTCAATACCCAGGCACTGCCGGTGTTTTCCCTGTGGAAAAACACCGATACTCAAGGCCAGGGCTATGTCACGGGGCTGGAGCCGGGGACAAGTTTTTCCTACAACCGCCGTTATCAGCGTCCACTGAACCTGGTACCCACAATTGGGCCCAAGGAACACAAACAGTTCCGCATCAGCTACAGCTTGTTGGCGGATAAGGCGGCGGTGGATAAGGCCTTGAAGCAAATAAGCGAAATACAGGGTGGGCGACAGACGGAGGTGCGGCAAACGCCGTTGGTGGATCTGACCAAGGGGTGATGCCGGCTAGTGCCAAGGGGTACGGGTGAATGAACCGGACGTATTCCAGTGCAGGGTCATGGCAGTCAACTCCCTTTCCGAGAACTTGGTTGAGGGGCAGTGCCCGCTGGCGGGCAATGCCTGTTTGTCAGAACTGGCGCTCTGTCAGTCCTGCCCAGAAGCCCTTGCCACCGGCTGCGATCGCCGCTTGGCCGAGGACATCAGCCCACTGCGAATCGCTGCCGAATTCATCGCGCCACGACCACAAGCGCCGGGTGGTGAAATGCAGGGTATGTTCGTGGGTGAAGCCGATGGCCCCATGAACCTGGTGCGCAATCGAGGTGGCCAGGGTGGCGGCCTCGCCGGCGCAGACCTTGGCCACGGCCACATCGAACGCCAGGCTGCTGCGCCACCCGGGTTCTGCCTGCAAGGCATCGCAAGCGCTACGCAAGGCGACCTGGGTCGCCATGCGCGCGGCACCGATGGCTCCGGCCATCTGCGCCAGTTGCTGCTGGATCGCCTGGAATTTTCCGATGGCCTTGCCAAACTGGGCGCGCTCGTTGGCGTAGCCGACGGCCTTGTCCAGGCTCGACTCCAGCGCCCCGACCAGCATGCAGGCACGGATCAATGCGCCGAACAGCCAGACAGGTTCCTGCACATCCGCTATCTGCAACTGGCCGATGGCGTGAATGCGAGCGTGGGCGAAGTGCAGGGTGTCACGTTCCTCACCGGCAAAATTGCTCCCGGCCTCCAGGCTGACGGTGGGCTGGCGCAGGTCTACCAATGCCAGTCGTCCCGCGTCATTGGCGACAGCCGCCCAGCGACTGCTGCGGGCCCACGGTACATTGAATGCGCGGCCCTCGAGATGGCCATCTGCGGTCAACGCCAGGTCGCCGAGGCGGCCGATCTGAATCAGCGTGATCGGTTCCACAGGCACTTCAAGCCCGGCACGGCTCAGCAAGAGCGAGGCAAGCATGGTTTCGCTCAAGGGCAGGGGTGCGCTCCAGTAACCTATGGCGCGCAATACCGGGCTGACCTCCAGCCAGCTGGCGCCACTGCCGCCGGCCTCTTCGTCCATCAAGGCACCGGGCAGGCCTTGCTCGAGCACCTGTTGCCACAACGCTGTCGCGGCTTGACCGGCATCGAAACTGGCCAGCACCTGAGGGGTGATCTGTTCGTCGAACAGGCGCTCGACGCTGTCGGCAATGATCGATTGCAGCTCGGATGGCGCGCTGTCATCCAGTGTTTGAAAGGGGGTAGCCTGGTTCATCGCAGTCCTAATCCTCTGGCAATGATGCCGCGCAGAATCTCGCGGGTGCCGCCACGCAGGGAAAACGACGGGGCGGTCTGGGTCAGGTAACGCATCACCTGGTCGAGTCGGGAACCGGGTTGGCGGGTGCCGCCAAACAGGTCATGGGCAAGGTCGGGCAGGGATTGTTCGAGCAGGGCGCCCTGGTCCTTCACCAGCGCTGCCGGAGTTGCCGGGTTGTCGCCGCGGGCGAGCATGCCGGCGACGCCCAACGACATCTGGCGCAGCACCGCGTAGCGCGCGGCGACGCGACCGAGGCTGACGCGGTGGCGCGAATCCTGTGGGTCGGCGGCGTCGAGCATTTCCAGGTACAACTGGGTGCTGCTCAGGTAGCGCTCCGGGCCGCTGCGCTCGAGCGCCAGTTCGGCCCCGACCTGTTTCCAGCCATCACCTGGCTGCCCGATGACAAAGTCGTCGGGCACGAACACGTCATCGAGGAACACTTCATTGAAATCATGCTCGCCCAGCATGTTGTAGATCGGCCGAACCGTGACGCCGGAGGCACGCATGTCGATCAACAGTTGCGACAACCCGGCATGACGATTGCTCTCGTCCTTCGGTCCGGTGCGCAGGAGGGTGACCATGTAGTGGCAGCGGTGGGCACCCGTGGTCCAGACCTTGCTGCCATTGACGAGCCAACCCCCTTCGGTTTTTACCGCCCGGGTCTGCACCGACGCCAGGTCGGAGCCGACATTCGGCTCGCTCATGCCAATGCAGAACAGTAGCTCGCCGCGTGCAATAGCCGGCATCAGCCGTGGCGCCAGCACATCAGGGGAAAACTTCATCAGCAACGGACCGGATTGCCGCTCGGCGATCCAGTGCGCATTGACTGGCGCGCCAGCGGCCAGCAGCTCCTCAAGCACCACGTAACGCTCCAGGGCACTGCGTTCATGTCCGCCGTAGCGCTTGGGCCAGGTCATGCCCAGCCAACCGCGCTCGCCGAGCTTGCGGCTGAACTCAGGGTCGGCACCGTTCCAGTTTTTCGCGCGTTCACGAGCCGGGTAGTCCTTCAGTGTTTCGGCGACGAATTCGCGCACTTGGGCCCGTAAAGCCTGGGTTCTGGCGTCCAATTGACAGGGACGTATATCGAGTGCCTGCATGGCTTTTTTGCTCATATGAAGAGGGTTGTTGTTTTGTTTTTGTAACTTGCTGAACGCTCAACAAGTAAATAAGCTAACAGCATCCCAGGCGGCGAATCAAGCCGCTGCTACTGTTGAACCTCGCCAAACATACGGAGCTTGCATGTCGACCAATACCTCCTTTACCCCCGGCCGCGGCCTGGCACTGGGCCTTGAAGGCCATGTCGCAACCTTGGGTTTCAACCGTCCGCCACTGAATTTTTTCGATGCCGAACTGATCAATGACCTGGCCGACGCCCTGCAATACCTCGACGATTTGCCACAGTGCCGGGTCGTCATCCTGCAGGCCGAAGGCAAGGTGTTTTGCGCCGGGGCGGACTTCTCGGGTGCCGATCAGCGCGACCCGCAATACCCGCGCCGTGTCTACAAGTCGGCCGTGCGCCTATTTCGCAATCGCAAACCGCTGATCTGTGTGGTCGAGGGCGCCGCGATCGGTGGAGGCCTGGGCCTGGCACTGGTGGCGGACTTTCGCGTGACCAGCGAAAAAGCGCGGTTTTCGGCCAACTTCAACCGGCTGGGCATTCATCAGGGTTTCGGGATTTCGGTTACCATGCCGCGTCTGGTCGGCCCGCAAATGGCCTCGTTGCTGATCGCCACCGGGCGGCGCATCGATGGCCGTGAAGCCGTGCGCATCGGATTGGCCGATGTGCTGGCAGAACCGGGCATGGAGCGCCAACAGGCCCGGGAACTGGCCGAGGAAATCGCCGCTTCGGCACCCGGCGCGGTCATGTCCAGCCGAGAGACCCTGCGCATGGGCCTGGCCGATGCGGTTGACCGGATCATTGATCGCGAGGCGTCCGAGCAGGAGTGGCAGATCGTCAGCGCCGACTTTGCCGAAGGCACCCGCGCCATGGCTGAACGGCGCACGCCCGTTTTTACAGGACAGTAAGGAATCACCCGATGGAACCCGTAGAAAAAACCACCCAGCCGACTTCGCGGCGCACGCAACTGGAGCGTCGCGCCGAGGCGGAACAACGCCTGCTGGTCGCTGCCCGACAGATCGTCGCGCGCAAGGGCTGGGTCGGCATGACGCTATCGGAGGTGGGCGAGGAAGCGGGCTACAGTCGTGGCCTGGCGACTCACCATTTTGGCAACAAGGCCGGTCTGCTGCGTGCCCTGGCGGGTTTCGTCAATGCGACATTCATGGAATTGGTCCAGGCCCGGTCGCCGCAGTGGCGCCCGGGGATGGATGCGCTCAAGGGATTTGTCAGTGTCTATCTGGCGCGCCCGGACGGCGACTGGGTCAATACCCGTGCACTGTTGGCCCTGATGTCGGAGGCCGTGACCCAGGACTCGGAAACGGTGCAGGTCCTCGCCGAGTACAACCTCTCGGTGCAAAAGCATCTGGCAAGGTACATCAGCGAAGGCATCGACAACGGCGAGATCCGCTCGAACGTGGACCCCATGACAGGGGCCTTGCTGTTCCTGGGCACGTTGCGCGGCATGATGCTGCAGGTCCTGCTGAACCCCGCGTCCGTCGATCTGGAGTTGCTGCACACGCAGATGCTGGCCTTCATCGAAAACGCATTGGCATCCGTACGATCCTTGTAGGAGCGATCAGTCCAGCAACCCCTGGGCTCGTGCGATCGACACCGCCTCGGTGCGTCCGCCCGCGCCGAGTTTGCTGTTGATCTTGCGCAAGTGCGATTTCACCGTCAGTTCCGAGAGAAACATTTTCTCGGCGATTTCGCGGTTGCGGTAGCCCAGTGCAAGCAAGCGCACCACCTGGAGTTCACGGGTGGAGAGAGTGGTCTGCGGTTCGTCTTCACGCTTGGGTTCGACCTTCCTGTGGCTGTTTTCGCCACGCAGCAACCGGGCGATAAAACCGCTGCCAATGCCCAACGCTTCTTCCTGGCCATGGTAGGTCACCGACCAGCGCTCCAGCACAGCCGCCAGGGGCGCGCCTTCATCGAGAAAGGTGCGGATAAATCCGACGTGGCTGGCCAGGCGCAGGGCCGCCGTCAAATGTTCAAGCGCCTCTTTGTGGTGTTTCGCGCCGTCAAGTGCGAGGACCAGCAACAAACGCAACTTCAAGGCCCGACGATGCTGGTGTCGTTCAAGTGCGTGGGCCATGGCCTGACGCAACGTGTCGACGCAAGCGCTATCACCTTGCGCGATACGCAGGCGCTGGCGCGCGATGAAAGGGGTGTCGACGTCATTGGCGCTCAAGGTCACGCCCGGTTGTTCCCAGTCGCTCAGTTGCTCGGCGGCGCGCATGGCGTGATCGGCGGTATCCAGGCGATTTTCCAGGGTGGCGACACGCGCCCGTTCCAGCCAGGTCGAACAGAGGATGCGCGTAGAACCGGCCAGTTGGCCCAACTGATCGAGATCGGCCAGATATCGCATCCAGGCCGGCCGGTCGCCGTGCAGGTAGGCAAGGCGGGCCAATAATACATGGGTGCTGATCAATGAGTCCGGCGCAGCATGCTGCCGGGCATAGGGCAGCAGTTCGGTGAGTCGGCGCCGTGCTTCATCGACCGCGTCCGTTTCGTAGAGCACCACGCAATGGATGGTTTGCAGGACCGGATAACCCACCGGTGGCGTACCCGCCAGCGACTCGCGACTGCGGCGCATGGCTGTGTCCGCGCGGGTCAGGGCGCTGTCGAGTTGCCCTTGGGTCAGGTCAAGCATCGTTTCCAGCGCATCGGTGACATCGCGCAGGTAGGTCGACTCCTGTTGCGCCTCGCGCAGCCCGGCTCCGCCGAGCATTTTGCGTGCTTCGTCGAAGCGGCCGGTGTAGAACAGCGCGCAGATTTGCACAAATGCCGTGACGCGATACTGCAATTTGTCCTCAGGACCCAGCTGCAACAACAGCTCGGTGGCGGCCACCAGCGCTTCATCGACACGGTCGCCGATCAGCAGCAACAGCGGGTGAACGTAGTGGTGTTCTTGCGCCAGCGCCGGGTTTTCCAGGACCTGCAGTGCGTCCTTGTGACGACGCGCATGCAGCAGTGCCCAGGCGTAGGCAATGCCCAGGCGCGGATGCACATCGCGTATCTCCACGGGAATGCGCGAAAGCCAGCGCATCAACAGGCTGGCATGGCCATTCTCCACCAGTTCGTCGATGTGCAGCACCAGTTGCGTGGCTGCTTCGTCGACGGCGTGGGCGGTAAACAGATGTTCAAGGGCTTCTACCGGGCGCTCATTGGCGAAATACCAACTCGCGGCCTTTTGATGCTGCCGCTCGAACAGGTCCGGGTGACGCTTGAGGGTTTGCAGGAGAAAATCGGCGAACAGCGGGTGATAACGAAACCATTGGCGCTGCTCGTCCGTTGCCATCACGAACAGGTTGGCCCGTTCCAGTGACTCGATCATCGACTGGTTGTCATGGCGACCTGTGACGGCATCGCACAAGGCTGGACAGAATCGCGCCAGGACGCAGGTTTCTAACAGAAATTGCTGGACCTGCGCGGTCTGCCGGGCCAACACGTCTTCGCCGAAGTACTCCGCCAATGCCGGGTTTGAACCGTTGTAGGAGGCAATGAACGCGGCCGGATCGCCGTGTCTTTGCAGAGACAGGGTGGCCAGGTAAATGCCGCAGATCCAGCCTTCGGTGCGCTCGTGCAGGCTTTCGATATCGGCCAGGTCCAGCGGCAACTGGCGCTTTTGCAAGATGTAGGTGGCAGTCTCGTCAGGGCTCAGGCGCAGCGCATCGGTGCCGATCTCCAGCAGTTCGCCACGGGCGCGCAAACGGCCCAGATTGATCTGGGGGGTGGTGCGCGATGCGATGGCCAGGGTCGCCCCCATGGGCAACGCCTTGAGCAACTGCTGGATGAATTCGAGGGCCGGCGTCTGATCAAGGACTTCGAATTCGTCCATCAGCAGGGTGAACGCGTCGTCACTCGCGGCGATGTGCTCGAGCAGCCAGTGCTCGCGCTGCGCCGCACTGCTTTCGGCAGCGGGGTTGTCGCCCGCCTCGATCAAACCGATATCGCGCAGGCCGGTAAGCAGTACTTGAGTCAAGCGCTGCGGATCTTTGTCCAGGGCATCGAGGTTGCACCACAACACACGCCGGCCTTCGGCCAGGCAACGTTCGCGGTATTGCTGCAGCAGCGTGGTCTTGCCGTAGCCGGGGCAGGCACTGATCAGGATAAGCCGCAAGCCATCGCGTGGTTGCAGTTGCTCAAGCAAGGCTGAACGTTCCAATTGACCCGGCAGGGTGGCCGGCGCCAGGAATTTACCCGCGCGAATGGGCGGCGTTGCTCCCTGTGCTGGTTCGTTGGAACTACGTTCAAAACCTTCCATGCATCCTACCTTTGGTTGTCGTCGGGCCGGTGCGGGCCTTTCTAGTATCGCCTGTCATGAGCGACACCCGATTCAGGGTTCGAGCCCGCCAGTGTAACGGGACGACACCGGATTGGCAGCTCCCCAACCGCCCACCCTTGCATGGAAGTCCGAACACCATGAGTGCCAACGAAAACCTGAAGGCTGCCGATATTCGCGTGATCCTGGACAAGCAACGTGCCGCAAGCCTTGCCAGTGAGCCTTGGACGGCCGCACAACGCTGCGAACTGATCGACCGGGCCATCGGCCTGCTGGTCGATTACCAGGACGACATCATCGAAGCCCTGTCAGCGGACTTCGGTCATCGCAGCCGCGACTTTTCGCGCATGCTCGATGTACTGGGGCCATTGGCATCGTTGAAGTATACCAAGGCGAAAATTGCCGAATGGATGCAGCCAGACCAGAGGGCCACCGACCGCGGCGAGGCGTGGGTGCAGTATCAGCCGCTGGGCGTGGTGGGCATTCTCACGGCCTGGAACTTTCCGGGGAACATGGTCTTCAACGGTCTGGCAGGGGCCCTGGCCGCGGGCAACCGGGTGATGATCAAGGTCTCGGAATACAACCCGCAAACCTCGGCGTTGCTGGCGCGGATCTTCCGTGAAGTCTATGCCGAAGACGAAGTGGCAATCATCACCGGTGGCCCGGACATCGGCCACGCCTTCAGCCAGCAACCGTTCGACCATCTGTTGTTCACCGGCGCCAGCAGCATCGGCAAGCACGTCATGCGCGCCGCCGCCGAGAACCTGGTGCCGGTCACCCTGGAGCTGGGCGGCAAGTCGCCGACCATCATTTCGCGCTCCGCCGACCTTAGAGTCGCGGTCACTAAAATCCTCACCGGCAAGCTGCACAACGCCGGGCAGATCTGCCTGGCGCCAGACTACGTGTTCGTGCCCGAGGAACAACAGGACGCCTTCGTCGAAACGGTCCGGGACGTGGTTGCCACGCTGTTCCCGACACTGCTCGAGAACCCGGACTACACCTCGGTGATCAACGCCCGTCACTTTGAACGTCTGCACGGTTACCTCAACGAGGCGCGTGACGCGGGTGTCGAGCTGATCGAACTGAACCCGGCCGGCGAGGATTTCAGTGGCCAGAAGCACCACAAGATGGTGCCGACCCTGCTGCGCAACCCCGGTGATGAACTGCAGATCATGCAGGACGAGATTTTCGGCCCGCTGTTGCCGTTCAAACCCTACAAATCATTCGCGGAAGTGATCAGCTACATCAATTTGCGTCCACGTCCGTTGGGCCTGTACTACTTCGGCGACGATGCCGGGGAAGAGTCCTTTGTACTCAATCGCACCACCTCTGGCGGGGTCACCCTCAATGACGTGCTGCGCCATGGCGGTGTCGAGACGCTGCCCTTCGGCGGTGTCGGTCACAGCGGCATGGGCTGCTACCACGGGATCGACGGCTTCCGCACCTTCAGCCACGGCAAATCGGTACTGCGCGCTGTCGACGGGCCGGACGCGATGCGTCCTCCGTACAGCGAACAGGTTCGTCAGTTCGTCGGTTCGATGATCAAGCGCTAAGACAACCCCCGGGATGGCGGATGCGTTCGCCATCGCCGGCCACATCCTGCTTAAACAAGAGAATAAAAATATGAAAGCTGCCGTTCTGCATGCCCCCGGTACGCCACTGATCATCGAAGAAGTCGGCATCAGCAAGCCCGGCCCACGGGAAGTGCTGGTGCGCACCGTTGCGGTAGGGGTTTGTCACTCCGACCTGCACTTCGTCGATGGCGCTTATCCGTACCCGATGCCGGTGGTGCTCGGTCATGAAGCGTCCGGCATCGTCGAACAAGTGGGCAGCGAGGTGCGCACGGTCAAGCCGGGCGATCACGTGGTGACCTGCCTGTCGGCCTATTGCGGCCACTGCGAGCATTGCGTCACCGGGCACCTGTCGTTGTGCGTGTCCCCGGACACCAAGCGCCGTGTCGATGAAGAGTCGCGCCTGACCTACGTACAAAAACCGATGACCCAGTTCATCAACCTGTCGGCCTATGCCGAGCAGATGCTGGTGCACGAGAACGCCTTGGTGGCCATACGCCGCGACATGCCACTCGACCGCGCCGCATTGCTCGGTTGCGCGGTCACCACCGGCACCGGTGCGGTGTTCAACACAGCCAAGGTGCGCCCGGGCGAGACGGTGGCGGTGATCGGTTGCGGCGGTATCGGCCTGTCCACCATCAATGGCGCGGCACTGGCCGGTGCCGGGCGAATCATCGCCATCGACATGCTCGACTCGAAACTGGAGTTGGCCAAACAGTTTGGCGCCACCGATGTGGTCAACGCCAAGGACGGCAGCGCCGTTGCGCAGGTGCTGGAGTTGACCCGAGGCGGTGTGCATCACGCCTTCGAGTGCATCGGCCTCAAGCAAACTGCCGAGCAGGCGTTCGGCATGCTGGCTCGCGGCGGCACCGCGACGATCATCGGCATGATCAAACCCGGCGTGAAATTGGAACTGGACCCCATGGCCATGTTGCACGAGCGCCGCATCCAGGGGTCGTTCATGGGCTCCAACCGCTTCCCGGTGGACCTGCCACGCCTGACCGACTTCTACATGCAGGGCCGGCTCAAGCTCGATGAAATGATCTCGCAGCGCATCAAGCTTGAGCAGATCAACGAGGCCTTCGACGAGTTGCGCCGTGGCGAGCTGGCGCGCTCGGTCATCGTCTTCGATCAATGACGCTGCGCTGCCGTCGCCAGGTTGCCCTGTGCGACGGCAGGCCCCACTCGGTCATCGACTAACAAGACCAGCCACAGGCTGGCGACTCATCATTGAGGTATCAGATGGACATTCATTTCAGCGCCGAGGAAGTGGCGTTCCGCGAGCAAGTGCGCGGGTTTCTCGAGGCCAACCTGCCGCAAGACATCGCGGACAGGATCAACCAGGGCAAGTCGGTGTGCAAAGCCGACCAGGTGCTGTGGATGCGCACCCTCAATGACCAGGGCTGGCTGGCGGCGAGCTGGCCGGTGGAGCAGGGTGGCACGGGCTGGACCGCCGTGCAGAAGCATATTTTCGATGAAGAATGTTCGGTGGCCGGTGCGCCCCGAATCGTGCCGTTCGGCATCAACATGGTCGGCCCGGTGATCATCAAGTTCGGCACCGAAGAACAAAAGGCCCATTACCTGCCGCGCATCCTCAATTGCGTGGACTGGTGGTGCCAGGGCTACTCCGAGCCGGGCGCCGGCTCCGACCTGGCCAGCCTGCGCACCCGCGCGGTGCGGGACGGCGACGACTACGTGGTCAACGGCCAGAAGACCTGGACCTCCACCGGGCACATGGCCGACTGGATGTTCTGCCTGGTGCGCACCGACCCCGAGGCGCAACAGCAACGGGGCATTTCCTTCCTGCTGATCGACATGAAGAGCCCCGGCATCACGGTGCGGCCGATCATCACCCTCGATGGCGGCCATTACGTCAACGAAGTGTTCCTCGACAACGTGCGGGTACCGGTGAAGAACCTGGTCGGCCGCGAGAACGAGGGCTGGACTTGTGCCAAGTATCTGCTGACCCATGAGCGCACGACCATCGCCGGGATCGGCATCGCCAAGGCCATGTTGTCGCGGCTCAAAGCGGTGGCTAAGGCGGAGCGTCGCAACGGCAAGCCCCTGATCGAAGATCCGCACTTTCGGGCACAGATCGCCGACGTGGAAATCCAGTTGATGGCCATCGGCATGAGCAACCTGCGCATCCTCGCTGCGGCCCAGGAGGGCGGTGTTCCCGGTTCGGAAAGCTCGATCCTGAAAATCAAGGGCACCGAGATTCGCCAGGCGATCACCTACCTGCTGACCAAAGCCGTGGGAGCCTACGCCAACCCGTTCCTCAAGGACGAGTTGGGCTACGACCATGAGGGCGAACTGCTGCACAGCGAGTTCAGCAATAGCTCCACCTGCCAGTACCTGGACATGCGCAAAGCTTCGGTCTACGGCGGTTCCACTGAAATCCAGAAGAACATCATCGCCAAGATGATTCTCGAACTCTAAGGGGCAGACCATGGACTTCAAACTTTCCGAAGAGCAGCAAATGCTGCAAGACACCGCCGCGCGCCTGGTACGCGACACCTACACGTTCGAGCAGCGCGAGCAGTTTCGCGAGAGCGCCAAGGGGTTTAGCGCCGAGTTCTGGCAGCAGATGGGCGAACTGGGGTTGACGTCGGTGCCGTTTGCCGAGGAGGTCGGCGGTTTCGGTGGCAATGGCGTGGATGTGATGCTGGTGGCCCAGGAACTCGGTCGCGGCCTGTGCCTGGAGCCCTGGCTGCATTCGGTAATTTTTGCGGGTGGCCTGATCGATCAACTGGGCAGCCCGGCGCAAAAGAACGAACTGCTGCCGTCGGTGGCCAGCGCCGAGTTGCAACTGGCGGTGGCCGTCGAAGAGCCGCAGAGCCACTACCAGTTGCACGATGTACAGACCCGCGCCGTAGCGGTCACCGGTGGCTGGTCCCTCACCGGGCGCAAGTCGGTGGTGGTGGGCGGGCAGAGTGCCGGTTTGATTCTGGTCTCGGCGCGGCTGTCCGGGGATGTACGTGACGAGGCGGGCATCAGCCTGTTCCTGGTCGATCCGTCCAGCGCGGGCGTGAGTGTGCGCGAATACCCGAGCATGGACGGCCGCCGGGCGTGCGACCTGTTCCTGGACAACGTGTTCGTCAGCAGCGCCGCGATACTGGGCGAGCACGCAAAGGCCCTGGATGCGTTGCGTTATCAGCAGGGCCGCGCCATCGCCGCGCAGTGCGCCGAAGCCGTCGGCAGCCTGCAGGCGACCTGCGCGCTGACCCTGGATTACCTCAAGACCCGCAAGCAATTTGGCCAGGTCATCGGCAAATTCCAGGCCCTGCAGCACCGCATGGTCGACATGTACATCGAACTCGACCAGGCGACTTCCATGACCCTGCTCGCCGCCTGCGTGGCCGATGAGCCGGACAGCGCAGAACGCAGCCGCACCCTGGCCGCCGCCAAGTACACCGTCTGCCGCGCCGCGCGTTTCGTCGCCGACCAGGGTATCCAGTTGCACGGCGGTATCGGCCTGACGTGGGAATACGTGCTGTCGCACCATGCCAAACACTTGCTGATGATCGCCCGCCAGTTCGGTGACGACGACCATCACCTGCAGGCCTACAGCGCACTCATGCAGGACGCCTAGACCCGACGCTGCGCGCCTGTTTTTGCGCCAGGCGCGTTCGAACCAGACAATAAGAACAAGGAGCAAGACATGATGACAAAATCATGCCGATGGCTACGCCAGCGGCTGCGCGACCTGAGCGTCGCGAGCACGTTGCTGGCCGTAGCGGTCTGCAGTTCTGCCGCCGACAAACCGAACGTGCTGGTCATCTTTGGCGATGACATCGGCATCTTCAATATCAGTGCCTACAACCAGGGCATGATGGGCTATGAAACGCCCAGCATCGACCGCATCGCCAAGGAAGGCGTGCTGTTTACCCATGCTTATGGCGAACAGTCCTGCACCGCAGGTCGCGCAGCTTTTGCCCTGGGCGAACACCCGTTCCGTACCGGTCTGTTGACCATCGGCATGCCCGGCTCCGAACACGGCATTCCCGATTGGGCGCCGACCATCGGTGACGCGATGAAGCAACAGGGCTACACCACCGGCCAGTTCGGCAAGAACCACCTGGGCGATCGGGACAAACACCTGCCGACCAACCATGGCTTCGACGAGTTCTTCGGCAACCTGTACCACATGAACGCCGAGGAAGAGCCGGAGACCTACTACTACCCCAAGGACCCGGCGTTCAGGAAACAATACGGTCCGCGCGGTGTGATCCATTCCTATGCCGACGGCAGGATCGAAGACACCGGTCCGCTGACCCGCAAACGCATGGAAACCATCGATGACGAGCTGGTGCAGGCCACCAACAACTTCATCGACAAGGCGCACAAGGCCGACAAGCCGTTCTTCGCCTGGTTCAACGCCACCCGCATGCACATCTGGACCCACCTGAAAAAAGAGTCCGAAGGCAAGACCGGCGTCGGCCTGTACCCCGATGGCATGGTCGAGCATGACGGGCAGGTTGGCCAGTTGCTCAAGAAGCTCGATGACCTGGGCATTGCTGACAACACCATCGTGATCTACACCACCGACAACGGCGCGGAGAAATTCAGCTGGCCCGATGGCGGCACCTCACCGTTCGCTGGGGAGAAGGGCACCTCAAATGAAGGCGGGCACCGTGTGCCGTTGCTGGTCAAGTGGCCGAAGGTACTCAAGCCCGGTACCCATATGAACAACCTGATTGCCCATAACGACTGGATGCCGACCCTGGCCGCGGCGGCGGGCGCACCGAACCTGGTAGCGGATCTGGCCAAGGGTACGCAGCTCAACGGCAAGCAGTTCCGTGTGCATCTGGATGGCTATGACTTCCTGCCGTTCTTCAAGGGCGAGGTCAAGGACAGCCCGCGCGAGGAATATTTCTACTTCAGCATGGGCGGCGACCTGGATGCGATCCGTTGGCGCGAGTGGCGGTTGGCGTTCGCGCAAATGACCGGGGATTTCGCCAGCGCTTCGCGCAAGGTCACCAACGTGCCGGTGTTGACCAACCTGCTGGCCGACCCGTTCCAGACCGCGCGCAAGGAATCGCCAATGGCCAAGCGCTGGGCGGCGGACCAGGCGTGGTTGCTGGTGCCGATCCAGGTCAAGGTCAAGGCCTTCATGGCAACGCTGGGCCAGTACCCGTTCCAGGAAGGCGTCAGTCTGAACCCCGGCAATATCAACTACCAGAGCCTGGCCGTGAAGAAAGCGCTGATGGGGCTGCACAAGCCTGCGACTGCGAACTGATCGCCACTACCCACTGTGGGGGGCGACCTGCTTTGCGATGGCCGTTGATGATAACGCGTGCTTGCTGATTCAACGCGTCGTTCTCAGGCTCTTCGCGAGCAAGCTCGCTCCTACACAAAAAGCTATTCATTTTTTTGGAGTTATCTGATGAAAGTCCTCGTAGCCGTCAAGCGCGTGGTCGATTTCAACGTCAAAGTTCGCGTCAAGGCGGACCAGTCCGGCATTGACCTGGCCAACGTCAAAATGGCCCTCAACCCCTTCTGCGAAATTGCCGTGGAACAAGCCGTACGCCTGAAAGAGCAGGGCATTGCCACTGAAGTCCTGGTGGTCAGTGTCGGTCCGGTTGCCGCGCAGGAACAGTTGCGCACGGCGCTGGCACTGGGTGCCGACCGCGCCATCCTGATCGAGAGCAATGACGAGCTGAGTTCACTGCCGGTGGCCAAGCTGCTCAAGGCCGTGGTCGATCAGGAGCAGCCGCAACTGGTGATCCTCGGCAAGCAAGCGATCGACAGCGATAACAACCAGACCGGGCAGATGCTCGCCGCACTCACTGGTTTCGCCCAGGGCACCTTCGCCTCGAACGTCGAGATCGCCGGCGACCAGGTGATCGTGGCCCGGGAAGTCGACAGCGGGATGCAAACCGTCGCGCTGAAGCTGCCGGCCATCGTCACCACCGACCTGCGCTTGAACGAGCCGCGCTACGCCTCTTTGCCGAACATCATGAAGGCCAAGAAAAAGCCGCTTGAAACCTTGACCCCCGATGCCCTGGGCGTTTCCACGGCTTCCACCAACCGGACCGTGAACGTCCAGGCGCCTGCCACGCGCAGCGCCGGTATCAAGGTCAAGTCGGTGGCTGAACTGGTCGAAAAACTGAAAAACGAAGCGAAGGTGATCTAATGGCAATCCTGGTAATCGCTGAGCACGACAACAACACCATCGCCCCGGCCACGCTTAACACAGTGGCGGCTGCCGTAAAAATCGGCGGCGACATCCATGTGCTGGTAGCAGGGCAGGGCATTGGCGCCCTGGCTGAAAGCGCGGCAAAAATCGCAGGTGTCGCCAAAGTGCTGCTGGCCGACAACCCGGCCTACGCCCATCAACTGCCGGAAAACATCGCCCCGCTGGTGGTCAGCCAGGTGATCGAGCAACACACCATCTACAGTCACGTCCTGGCGCCTGCGACCTCAAACGGCAAGAACATCCTGCCTCGCGTAGCGGCTGCACTGGACGTCGACCAGATCTCCGAGATCATCGCGGTGCAAGGCGCCGACACCTTCAAGCGCCCGATCTACGCTGGCAACGCCATCGCCACCGTGCAATCGAGTGCCGTGGTCAAGGTGATCACGGTACGTGCCACTGGTTTCGACCCAGTCGCCGCCGACGGCGGATGCGCTGCCATTGAAGCCATTGCCACAGTCCACGATGCCGGCATTTCCCGCTTCGTCAGCGAGGAGCTGGCTGTATCTGATCGTCCGGAGCTGACCGCGGCGAAGATCGTCGTGTCCGGCGGGCGCGGCATGCAAAACGGCGACAACTTCCAATACCTGTACAGCCTCGCCGACAAACTCGGCGCCGGGGTTGGGGCTTCCCGTGCAGCGGTCGACGCAGGTTTCGTGCCCAACGACATGCAGGTCGGCCAGACCGGCAAGATTGTCGCGCCGCAGTTGTACATCGCGGTCGGCATCAGCGGGGCGATCCAGCATCTGGCCGGTATGAAAGACTCGAAAGTCATCGTCGCCATCAACAAGGACGAAGAGGCCCCGATCTTCCAGGTGGCGGACTACGGCCTGGTGGCGGACCTGTTCGAAGCAGTCCCGCAACTCGAACAAACCCTCTAAAAAAACACCGCCGTCACTGTAGGAGCGAGCTTGTTCGCGAAGGATCAGATACGCCGCATTCTTCCTGAATGCACGCGTCATCGTTGACGTCCATCGCGAGCAGGCTCGCTCCCACAGGGGGAGGTGGTTTTACCCATGGAAAGGAGCGCCACATGAGCCACGCAGCGGAGCACTACCTGCCGGCGACAGCCGATTATTCCGTCGAGGAAACCCGTGCGGTGTACCGCAAGGTCATCCTGCGCCTGTTGCCGTACCTGGTCCTGGCCTACGCGATCAATACCATCGACCGGTTGAATGTGTCCTTCGCCAAGTTACGCATGGCCGAGGACATCGGGCTGACGGATGCCGCCTACGGGATCGGTGCCGGTATTTTCTACCTGGGTTACATCCTGTTCGAAGTACCGAGCAATATGTACCTGCAGCGCATTGGAGCCCGGGCCACGCTCACTCGCATCATGGTGCTGTGGGGCATGGTCACGGTGGCCACGGCCTTTGTCACCACGGCGAACCAGTTGATTGTCGCGCGGTTTCTGCTGGGCGTGGCCGAGGCCGGTTTCTTCCCCGGCGTCATCCTGTACCTGACGTACTGGTTCCCGCCCGCACTGCGTGCGCGCATCACTGCGGTGTTCCTGATGGCGGCGATGATTGCCGGCATCGTCAGCGGGCCGCTCGCCGGGACCATCATGAGTCATTTCCATGGCTGGCTGGGCCTGCGTGACTGGCAGGTGCTGTTTGTACTCGAAGGCGTCCCGGCGATGCTGCTGGGGCTGTTCGGCTGGTTCTGGCTGGTGGACAAACCGCACGACGCACGCTGGCTCACGCCGCAGGAAAAACACATGTTGGCCGCTGGCCTTGCCCAGGGGCGCCCGGCAGACATGCCCAACGCCAGCCTGGCGCAAGTGCTGCGCAATCCTCGGGTGTACGTCGCCGGCCTGGTGTTCTTTTGCATTTACAGTGGCTCCAATACGGTGTCTTACTGGATGCCGACATTGATTCGCGGATTCGGTGTACATGACCTGAAAACCATTGGCCTGCTCGCCAGCGTGCCCTATGCCGGCGCCTTGATCGGCATGTACTTGCTGGCCCGCAGTTCAGACAAACGCCTGGAACGTCGCTGGCACGTGAGCCTGACCCTGCTGCTCAGCGCAACCTGCTTCTTCCTGCTGGGCCCGGTCCAGGATCACCTGGTGCTGTCCTTGGTGTTCATGAGTATCGGTGCCGCCGCCGCAATGTCCGCGCTGTCGCTGTTCTGGAGTATTCCACCGGCCTTGCTGTCACCTTCGGCGGCGGCCGTGGGCATCGCGGTCATCAGTTGCATCGGCGGCCTGGCCGGGGTCATCAGCCAGGTTGTGGTGGGCGCGATCAAGTCGGCGACCGGGGACTTGTACCTGGCGTTCGATGTGATCGCAGGGGTGTTGGTGGTGGGCGCGGTGGTGTTGCTGGTCGCCATTCCGGCCAGTCACCTGAAGGAGCGCGTCAAGCCGTAGCCATCCTGATCGGCGCATTGCGGGCCGCCCCCGCGATGCGCGTCGGTCTTTCAGGTGATCCAGCCCCGCGCGCGGGCAATGGCCAGGGTTTCCGTGCGCCCGTTGGCCTCGAGTTTCGCGTAGATCTTCTGCAGGTGGGATTTGACCGTGAACTCGGAGAGAAACACCTTCTCGGCGATTTCGCGGTTACGATGCCCGGCGGCCAGCAGTTGCAGGATCTGATACTCGCGCACCGTCAGCACTTCGTGGGCGCCGTTGTCGTTGCGGGCATCTTCCATGTTGCCGTCGCTGACCTCCAATAGCTGCATCAGCCTGTCGACGAATCCGCAGTCGATCCCCAGGTCCTTGCAGCGTGCCTTGCCGGTGGTGGCCCAGCGTTGCAACAGCCCCGCCATGCGTTCGCCTTCTTCGATGAACGTGGCGAGGAAGCCGTCATGGCTGGCCAGGCGCAGCGCTTCACCGAGCGCCTGGAACGCCTCCTGCGGTTGCTGGGTGCTGTCCAGCGCGAGCGCCAGGAGAAGGCGCAGCTTGAGTTCGCGGCGGTGATGTTGCCAGTGCCGTGCTTGCTCGATCGCCGTGCGCAAGGCCTTGGCTGCCGCCGCGCCTTCGCCCTGGAAAATGCGCAAGCGTTGTCGGGCGATGCTCGGCGTGTCCACGTCGTTGGCGATACGGATGAAATCGGGACGGTCCCAATCGCCGACAAGGTCAGCTGAATGCAGGGCTTGCAGCGCCGTGTCCAGGCGCTGTTCGAGCAACGCCACGCGGGCTCTCTCCAGCCACGCAGAGCACTGGACGCGGGGCGAGCCAACCTGGCGGCCGATCTGCTCGAGCTCCATCAGGCAGCGGGTCCAGGTGGTGCGATCGCCCTGGCTGTAGGCGATACGTGCGGTCAGTACGTGAGTGATGATCTGGTTCTCGGGGGAACTGACCTGCTTGGCGAAAAACAGGCAGCGAGACAAATACTTTTGCGCTTGCGCAAAGTCGCCACTCTCGTACAGCAACAGGCCATGGAGGATATCCAGCGACAGCTTGGCTTCGTGCGGTTTGCGCTGGCCGTTGTTTTGCGTTCGCTCCGGCGTGCTGTGCATACGCACGAGGGCATTGCTCAAGCGGCCCTGGATCAGGTCCAGGGTGCTCTCGTTGACGCGGAAGATGTGGCGCAGAAAACTCGAATGAACCCGCGAGTCACGCTGCAATGCACTGGACAACAGGTTGCGCGCTTCATCGTAGCGACCGCTGGCAACCATGTTCATCGCCACCGAGTTGGCCAGCACGATATATAAATGCACCTCGTCGGCGGGCATGCACTCAAGCAATTCGACGCCCCTGCGGCAACAGGCTTCGGCCTGGTCAGTCACCCCAAGGCGCAGACATTCAACGACCTTTGGCACATAGGCATAGGCGGCCCCCGACTGTTGCGCCAGACGTTCGGCCACGTGCATCGCGTCCTTGAGGCGGGTCGTGCTCGCCAGCAGCCAGGCGTAGGCCTGGTTGAGTAGCGGATAGCGGTCGCGAGTCGCCTCGGGAATCCGGTCCAGCCACCGCAGCAACAAACGTGTGCGGCCACTGTCGATCAGGGTATCGAGGTGACGGTTCAAACCTTCGGCGGCTTCATCGAGGAGCCCGGCATTGAACAGGTGTTCGACGCCGGGGATCGGCTGCCCGTCGTTGAAGAACCATGACGCGGCGGTTTCATGGAGGGTTTGGGCCATGCCCGGGTACAGGCGATCCAGGGCATGGCGCAAGAAACTGGCGAACAGGTGGTGATAACGGAACCATTGTTGCTGGCTGTCGACCGGCACCAGGAACAGGTTGGTACGGTCCAGGTGATCGATCATGGCGCGGCTGTCCTTGCGCCCGGTCACCGCTTCACAGAGCGGCACGCAGAACTGCTCGAGGATGCTGGTCTGCATCAGGAATACCCGGCATTCCTCGGTCTGACGCGCCAGGATGTCTTCGGTGAGGTACTCGGCCAGCTCCAGGTTGGAGCCGGAAAAGGACGAAATGAAGGTGCCGTGATCGTCCCGGTCCTTGAGCGACAGGCTGGCCAGGTAAAGCCCTGCGATCCAGCCCTCGGTGCGCCGGTACAGCGTGGCCAGCTCGTCGTCATGCAGCGGGATCTGCCGTTTGCCGCGAATGAACGCCATGGCTTCTTCAAGGGTGAAACGCAGATCCTGCGGACGAATTTCCAGCAGTTGGCCACGGGCGCGAATCCGCCCCAGGCCAATGCCCGGCGTTGAGCGCGACGCCATCACCACGACGCTGCCTGAGGGCAGTTGCTCGACCAGTTGCTGGAGAAACTCGAGCACCTCGGGATTCTGGATGACTTCGACTTCGTCGAGCAGGACGGCAAATGGCAAGGGGGCGCTGACCATGAGCTCCAGCAGGTCCTCGGCACAGCGTGGATCGTTGCGCTCAGACTGCTCGTCGGACACGGGCAGTAAGCCCAGGCCCTTGTTCAACAGGTTGACGAAGCGTTGCAAATCGTTGTCGGCGGGCTCCATGTTGATCCACAGCGCACGCTTGCCGTGGGCCAGGCAGTGCTCGCGATATTGCTGCATGAGCGTGGTTTTACCGAAACCTGCGGCTGCTCGAATCAGGATCAGGCGGGCCGCGTCGGCGTCGGCCATTTGCTGGAGCAGGCGAGAACGCGACAAGTGGCTGTCAGCCGATTTCGGACTGGCGAACTTGATAGAGCCACTTTTCGAGGCTGATGGCTCACCCGGGGCGGCCGTGAGAGCAGGGCCGGCAGGCTCGACCGTTGGATTGTCCCGGTGAACTGGCATTGAAAGAACCTCCATACGGATCACTCGCCTGGCGCAACCGCCTGGCAAACTGACCTTTTTATTCTTGTAAGTGCGGCCATATTGCCACGTCTGGCCGTCGCCCGAGACTTTGGTCTAACGCAACCCTCAGGGTGCGCCGTTGAGCGCCTGCGTCCCTCAATGAGCTTGCCCGATTATTGTGCACGCACAACGTCTTGCAAACCCGCCCCCCCTGTGAGGGTGGCTCTCGATGCACCGGGTCCCATGCAACGATTGCCTCGACAAACTGGAACGGGTCAGCCCGTTTTTTCCATGCAATCGGGCGATGGCCAAAGGTTCCGGATGGACGTTCAACGCACTCTCTACCGCGAAGACCATGAAATGTTTCGCACCGCCGTGCGACGCTTTCTCGAGCGTGAGAACCTGCCTGGCCTCACGGGTCGGGAAAATACCGGTGATGTTGAACGGCGGGTCTGGTTGAAGGCCGGTCGTGAAGGGCTGTTGTGCGTGACCCTGCCGGAACAATTCGGCGGTGGTGGTGACGTGGGCCATGCTGCGGTGCTGCGTGAGGAGTTTGCCCGGGCAGGGGTCTGTGACCGGGCCTTGTCGCTGCACTCGGACGTCATCGCACCGTGCATCGCCCAGTTGGCCAGCGACGAGCAGAAGCGTCGCTGGCTCCCAGGCGTTTGCAGCGGCGAGGTTGTGCTGGCCCTGGCCGTCATCGAACCCGGCGGCAAACCCGGGAGCTTGCGGACTCACGCCGTGCGCCAGGGTGCTGATTACCTGATCAACGGCAGCAAAACCGCGGTCGGTAACGGCATCGCCGCCGACCTGATCCTGCTCGCTTGCCGCATCGACGGCAATGAAGGTGATACGGGCGTCAGCCTGATCATGGTTGAAACCGGTCGCCCGGGTGTGCAGCGCAACCGCAGTGTGCCTGCCAGCGCGCAACCGGGCGCCGCCGAGTTGCACCTGGACAACGTACGTGTACCGGTGGGCAACCTGCTGGGCGAAGCGGGCAGGGGCCTGGATTACCTGAATCGGGCAGGCGACCAGGAGCGCCTGTTGGCGGCGATTTCTGCCGCCAGCCGCCTCGAACACCTGCTGGACCTGACCCTGGACCATCTGCGTCAGCTCGATACCCGTGGCCATTGTTCGTGGGCGCTGCAGCACACCCGCAACAAGGTCGCCGATATCAAGGCCCGCGCCGTCGCCTTGCGGGTGCTGGTCGATCACTACCTGGAGCTGCGCATGCGCCAGCCGTTGACCGCCGAGCAAGTCGCAATCGCCTACCTGTTTGCCAGCGACACCCTGCGCAAATGCACCGAGGAACTGGCACGCCTGCGCGCCACCCAAGGCCGCCTGCGCACTCATTCCATTGCCCATGCCACGGTCGATCACGGCATGACCGGCAAGGCTACGCACGAAATCATCGCGCAAGCGCTGTGACACCTCTCAAACCAGCAAGGACATCGTCATGAGTCAACACGCATTAGTAGCCGGGGTCGGCATGATCCCGTTCAGCAAGCCAGGCGCGAGCCCGAGTTACATCGACATGGGCGCCCAAGCGGTACGTCTGGCGCTGGCCGATGCCGGCCTGGGCTATGACCAGGTGCAGATGGCGTTTGCCGGTTACGTATACGGCGACACCACTTGCGGCCAGGCCGTGTTGTACCGGGTGGGCCGCACGGCGATTCCGGTATTCAACATCAACAATGCCTGCGCCACCGGCTCCAGCGCCCTGTTCCTGGCCCGTGCCGCCGTCGAAAGCGGCCAGGTCGAATGCGCCCTGGCGGTCGGCTTCGAGCAGATGCGCCCGGGGCCGACCCGTTCCAACTTCGATGACCGTCCGTTGCCCCGTGGCGATTACTTGCCGATTCAGGATGAACTGTGTGGCGACGCCGGTGACATCCCGCGCAACCTGATCACCTTCGGCGGTGCCGGTCGTGAGCACATGCGCAAGTACGGCACGCAGATGAGCACCTTCGCCGCGATCCGCGCCAAGGCCAGCCGCCATGCCGCCAACAACCCGCTGGCCTTGTTCAAGAAGATCGTCACCACCGAAGAAGTCATGAATGACCAATTGATGTGGGAAGGGGTCATGACCCGGATGATGGCCTGTCCGCCGACCTGTGGTGCCGCCGCCGCGATCATCTGCTCGCCGGCGTTCGCGAAAAAGCACGGCCTGCGCACTGATGTGGCGATCCTCGCCCAGTCGCTGGTGACCGACCCGGTTGAGTCCTTCGAGCCGAAGACCATGATCGGTTTCGTCGGCGCGCACATGGCCGAACGGGCCGCCGGCGCGGTGTACGAAAAGGCCGGCGTCGGTCCCCAGGACATTCGCGTGGTCGAGTTGCACGACTGCTTCGCCCACAACGAACTGTTGACCTATGAAGCCCTGGGCCTGTGCCCGGTGGGTGGCGCCGAGCAGTTCGTGCTCGACGGCGATAACACCTACGGCGGTCGCGTTGTCACCAACCCGTCCGGCGGCCTGCTGTGCAAAGGCCATCCGCTGGGCGCCACGGGCCTGGCGCAGTGCTATGAACTGACCCACCAACTGCGTGGCACCGCCGGTGCGCGACAGGTCGAAGGTTTGCGCCATGGCCTGCAGCACAACCTCGGGCTGGGTGGCGCCTGCGTGGTCACGCTGTACGGCAAGAACTGAGTGATGTGAACGGCCGAGCCAGGCACGGCCTACTCACCGAAAAACGGTCGGGGACCTGTCACCGGCCTGTTTCAAACGCTTTTGCGAAGCAGCAAGAAGGAATTGATTGATGACCACCGAGCCCCTTGACTCACCCACTCGCACACTGCTGCACACCCGCGAAATCATCTGCAAGGGCTATCGGCGCAGCGATGGCCAGTACGACATCGAAGGATGCCTGCAGGACCTGACCAACGAACCGACCGACCTGCCGTTTCACCGGGTGCCCCAGGGCGGAACGATCCATGACATGCGCCTGGTGATGACCATCGACGCCGACATGGTGATCCAGCACATCGTCGCGGTGACGGCGACCGGTGCCAGCCAGTTCTGTGGTGAAGCGGCGGCCGCTTACTCAGGTTTGGTGGGGCTGAAGATTGCCGCTGGCTTCAAAAAGAAGATGCAAGCCATCGTCGGTGGCGCCATCGGTTGTACCCACCTGACCGAACTGCTTGAGCGCATGGCCAACGTGGCGATGCAAACGCTGTTTTCCACCTACCGTGCCGAGGCCAGTCGTCGTCGGGAAACGGGCACGCAACAGGTCGTCGCGGTGCGCCCATGGGTGATCGGCACCTGCCATGCCTATCGAGAAGAGGGTGATGCGGTGCGGCTATTGTGGCCCGAGGGCTTGCCCAAGGCCTGATGGTGTCAGGCTCACGACCTGTGGGAGCCAGGGGATCAGGGTCCAGCCACACAATCAAGGTTGGCTGTAAGGCCGTCTTCGGACGAAAGCCGTATCGGCAAATGTCGAGCCAGGCCCTACAATGAGCTGCGAAAATACATGCAGTCGGGACAGCTTTTGTCCTACATCGTTTGTCGCCTGGCCCGCCATTCCGGAAGTGTTCTCCCATGTCGTTACCCCCCCGCAAAAACACCGACCTTCGTTCCTCGGCCGACGCTGATCAGTCCATCGCCGACACCAAGGTCGTACCGCCACGCGGGGCCCGGCGGCTGGTGCCTCGTGAGAGCCTGCTGCTGCGCCTGCAAGAGGTCCGGCGCCAGCGTTGCGTGGTGATCCAGGGCCCTGCCGGGTGTGGCAAGACCAGCACGTTGCTGGCCTGGCGCCGGGAACTTTTGGCGATGAATTTCGAGGTGGCCTGGCTGTCGCTGGGCGCCGAAGACGACGAACTCGGCCGCTTCAGCCATTGCCTGCAAGCGAGCCTGGCGCAAGTGCTGCCGGAGCAGGTGCGCGATGCCGGCATCCTGCTCGGTCGTGATAACCAGGACATGGCGGTCGAGCACTGGATCATCACCCTGGTGCAGGGCATCGCCCAGCATTCGCGTGAACTGGTGCTGATGCTCGATGACATGCAACATCTGCAGGAGCCGCGCATCGTCCAGGCGTTGCAATGGCTGATCGACTACGCCCCGCAAAACCTGCACCTGGTATTCGGCACTCGGGCGGCCCTGCCATTTCCACTGGCCGCCTTGCGTGCACGGGGTCAAGTCAGCGAATTCGACCTGCGCGACCTGCGCTTCAGTCGCAGCGAATCGGAGCTTTTCCTGCGTGAACACCTGGGCGCCATCGATGCCCGCGACGCGGCGACGCTGCACGAGCTGACCGATGGCTGGGTCGCCGGCCTGCAATTGTTTGCCGTCGACCTCAAGGCCAAGCAGATGACGCGCTTCGACCGCGTGCAAATTCGCGACGCCATCGGCTTTGCCGACTATTTCGAACGCGAAGTGCTGGTGCGCCTTGCACCGCAAGATCTGCGCCTGCTCACCTGCGCATCGATCTGCGAACGCTTCTGCGCTTCGTTGTGCGCAACCCTGCTTGGCCAGCCCCACGCCATCGCCGGCATGATGACCCAGTTGGCCCGACTCGATGGCGACAATCTGTTCATCACCCAGGTCAAGAGCCACGACCGCGAGACCTGGTACCGCCTGCATCCGTTGCTGGGCAGCGTATTGCGCGCCCGGCTGGCGGCGCGACCGCAACAGGAACAGGTGCTGCACGCCGTTGCGCGGGGCTGGTTCACCGAACACGAGCACCTTGATGAAGCGGTGCGTCACGCCGTGCGCGCCGGTGATTGCGAGGCGGCGGCCGATATCGTCGAAGCCTGCGCCTATGACTTGCTGGCCAAGGGCAACCTCAGCCAGATCTCAGGCTTGCTCAAGGGCTTGCCGGCGGAACAGACCGCCGAACGTTTCGGCTTGCAGGTGGTGATGGCTCATCTGCAACTGTACTCGCGCAATTTCCAGGCGTTGCAGCAGACCTTACAGCATCTGCAAGCCCATCACGAAAGGCTCGACCCCCGGCAGCGCCATGCAGTGACGGTGCTCAAGGGCAGCCAGGCGATTCACCAGGACGATACGGCGGCAATGCTGGCGATCCTCCCTGAATTGCTGGCGATCCCGGACAATGCCGACGACTTTTCCTGGTCGGGGCGCAGCAACACCCTGGCCTGGCTGTACATGTACCAGGGCGAATTCGACAAAGCGCGCAAGGTCCTCGAGGGCGGCGAGCGGCCGTTCGGTTCGCCGCGCCGCAGCCTGCTGGGGCGCTGCATGAGTGGCATGAGCCTGGCGCTCGAAGGCCGCGCCACCCAGGCCGAGCACCTCTACCGTGAAGTGCTGGAAGAGGCCGAAAAACATGGGGTGGCCTATCTGGTGGTCAGCACCATGGCCGCCGGTCTGCTCGGTACGGCGTTGTACGAGCAGGGCGATTACCACGCCGCCTGCCAGCTGCTTGAGCCACGGATGAAACTGCTGGAGCAGGTGGCGATCCCCGACACCGTATTGCAATGCATGCAGACGCTGGCCATGGCCCAGTGGCTGGCCGGGCGACACCCCGAAGCCATGGGCTGGCTGGACCGCCTGGAGCAGTATGCGAGCCGTTATGACCTGGACCGTCTACTGGTCTGTGCGCTGCTGGTGCGCATGCGCTGGTTGCAGCAGACCGGCGACGAATCCGCGGCGGACGGCGCGTTACAGCGCATCCTGCAGACGTCGCAACCACACCAGGCGGCGCAATCGGGCACTGAACTGGAAGTTCGGATCATCGCGCGCCGGGCCGAGATTGAACGGTCCCTGCATTCCGGGGATTTTTTGGCGGCGGCCGAGCCTTTGCCGGCGCTGATCGAGACGTCACAGAATAGCCGCCGTTGGCGGCGGGTGGTGGCGATGCGTGTGCAAATGGCCATGATCGAACAGGGCAGGGGGCACGTGGATCAGGCGCGCGAGCAACTGATCGAAGCGTTGCGTCAGGGCCATCGCCTGGGGCTGGTGCGCAGCCTGCTGGATGCGGGGCCGGGGGTTGCTGCGCTACTCGAAGCGTTGAGGGCCGAGCATGTCCTGGACCCGGTGTTGACGTTCTACGCGCAACGCTTGCTCGTCGTCGCCGGTACGGCTGACGCCAGCAGCCAGCCGGCGCCGGACACCGGGACCGCCAGCGTACTGAGCATTCGCGAACTTGACGTGATGAGCCTGGTGGCCCAGGCGCTGCCCAACAAGAAGATCGCCCGGGTGCTGAACCTGTCACCGGAAACGGTGAAGTGGCACATGAAGAATATTTTCTACAAGCTGGAGGTCACCGGGCGCGACGAGGCCATCGCCAAGGTACGCGACCTGGAACTGAAGCTTCCCGGCAACCCCCAGGTTTGATCAGCCCTGGCGCGGGTTGCCGTGCAGGCTTGGGGTATTGCCGATGAAGGTCGCCTTGCCCCGGGCCACCAGGCGTTCGCCATCGAGCAGGTCGAGGCTGGCATGGGACAACGAGCGCCCGATCCGGTGAATCTGGACGTGGGCTTCAACCCATGCGCCCAGATTGGCCGGTCTCAGGTAGTCCATGCTCAGGTTGATGGTCGCTGGCGGCAAGTCGGTGGCCGCCGCAAGCCGCAGGGCCCGGCCGAATGCGGTGTCGGCCAGAGTCGCAAGAAAACCGCCATGGGCGATGCCCAGCGGATTCAGGTGTTCGGGGCGGATACGAGCAGCCAGCACCGAGCGTTCTTCATTGACGTAAAGGCCGGTGCAATGCACCACGAAACCGACGCGACCCATTGGCAGGAATCCGGCAGGCGGACTGTCTTCGTGGGCGGCCGCTTCGAAGGGTTCAGGGATTGAATTCATTGGCATGTGCTCATTGTGCGCGTGCAGTGGTGAGTGCCGATCACCCAAGGCGCTGCTCACTTCAAATCCTGTGGGAGCGAGCCTGCTCGCGAAAGCGGACAGTCAGGCAACACACGTGTCGACCGTGCAATCGTCTTCGCGAGCAGGCTCGCTCCCACAGTGTGTGCACCTTGATTAACCGGTGTCGGTTTACAAGGTGCGGGCTATCAGCTCTTTCATGACTTCGTTGGAGCCGCCGTAGATGCGCATCGGCCGGGTGTTCACGTACAACCGGGCGATCGGGTACTCCATCATGTAGCCGTAGCCACCGTGCAGTTGCAGGCATTCGTCGATGATCTGGCAGGCTTGGGTGGAGGTCCACCACTTGGCCATGGCGGCCGTGGTCGGGTCCAGTTCGTGCTTGACCATCTTGTCCAGGCAGTCGAAGACAAAGGTGCGGGCAATGGTCACGGTGGTCTGCATTTCCGCCAGCTTGAAGCGGGTGTTCTGCATGTCCAGCAATGGCTTGCCGAACAGCTTGCGGTCATTGCTGTACTTAATGGTTTCCTCTACCGCGCGTTCCATGGAGCCCAGGGCGTTCATGGTGATGAACATGCGTTCCTCGGGCAGTTGCTGCATCAGCTGGATGAAACCCTTGCCTTCTTCCGGGCCGAGCAGGTTGGCCACCGGCACACGCACGTCATCGAAGAACAGCTCCGAGGTGTCCTGGCCTTTCTGGCCGATCTTGTCGAGGATCCGTCCACGGCGGAAGCCCGGCAGATCCTTGACTTCAAGGCCAATGATCGACATGCCCTTGGCACCCAGGGAGGGGTCGGTCTTGCACACCAGCAGCACCAGGTCGGCGTGGAAGCCATTGGTGATGAAGGTTTTGGAGCCATTGATGACGTAGTGATCACCCTCGCGGATGGCCTTGGTCTTGACGTTCTGCAAATCGGTGCCGGCGCCGGGCTCGGTCATGGCGATGGCCGCGACCATCTCACCGGTGGCCATTTTTGGCAACCAGCGCTGTTTTTGCTCTTCGCTGGCGTAGCGCAGGATGTAGTGCGCGCAGATGGCGCTATGGACGTTGGTGCCCAGGCTGGTGGCGATCCCACGGGCCAGTTCGTAGCCGATGATCGCGTTGTGCGCGTGGCTGCCACCGCCGCCGCCGTACTCTTGCGGGATCGCGGGGCACAACATGCCCATCTCGCCGGCCTTCAGCCAGGTTTCACGGTCCACGTGCTGCTGTTTGGCCCAACGCTCTTCGTGGGGCACCAGTTCCTCGGCGGTAAAACGACGAACCGATTCCTGGAAGATCGCCAGGTCTTCGGTCAGCCATGCGGGTCTGTATTCGCTCATGTGAATCCTCGGTAGGTGATGGGACGGGGACTCTTGCCATGCTGGGCGCAGCGCGGATTTTCAGCGAGCGCCGAAGGGATGATGCTGCGGAGTAGGCGGGGGATCGTTCGAAGGGATGTTTCGGGGGAGTAGGAAGGTACTTTCCTGTAACTGCGGTTGAATGCAAAACCTGCGGCCACCCAAAATCATTGTGGGAGCTGGCTTGCCAGCGAAGGGTCCGGCGCATTCAACATCCATTTCGCCTGACACACCGCCTTCGCGAGCAGGCTCGCTCCCACAACTGTCTTCATCGAATTACTCCCTCCCAACGTTCCTTGGAACGCGTCCCACTACCTCCGCAACTTCATCCCTTCGACGGTCGTAGCACCGTTGGGGGCGAACCTAGGATGAATCCCACAAGAACCTACCGGCCGGCGGGTACGACAACCGAACGTGTATGCCAAAAGGAAATTCATCCATGAGTGAAAAAGTCGTAGTCGCCGGGGTCGGCATGATCCCCTTCGCCAAGCCGGGTGCCAGCCCCAGCTACACCGACATGGGCGCCGAAGCCGTGCGCCTGGCCCTGAAGGACGCCGGTATCGCGTACGACAAGGTGCAGATGGCCTTCACCGGTTACGTGTTTGGCGACTCCACCTGCGGCCAGACTGCCCTGTATGAAGTGGGCCGCACCGGCATCCCGATCGTCAACGTCAACAACAACTGCTCCACCGGTTCCACCGCGCTTTACCTGGCCCGCGCTGCCGTACAGAGCGGTCAGGCCGAGTGCGTGCTGGCCCTGGGTTTCGAGCAGATGCAGGCTGGCGCGCTCAAGTCGCACTGGGATGACCGTCCACAGACCCGGGCCAGTGTGGTCCACGTGCTGGAAGGCCTGACCCGCGACGTCGACTTGCCGCGTGCACTGAAAACCTTCGGCGGTGCCGGTCGCGAACACATGCAGAAGTACGGCACCCGCATGGAAACCTTCGCTGCCATCCGCGCCAAGGCCAGCCGCCATGCCGCGAACAACCCGTTGGCGCTGTTCAAGAAAGTGCTGACCACCGAAGACGTGATGAATGACCAGCTGCTGTGGCCGGGTGTGATGACCCGCCTGATGGCGTGCCCGCCGACCTGTGGCGCCGCGGCGGCGATCATCTGCTCGCCTGCCTTCGCCAAGAAACACGGCCTGCGCAGTGACGTGGTGATTCTCGCGCAGTCGATGGTGACCGATCCGGTGGAGTCCTTCGATCCGCCGTCGATGATCGCCTATGCCGGCTTCCACATGACCCAGCGCGCCGCGCAACTGGTCTACGAGCAGGCCGGCGTCGGCCCGCAGGACGTGCGCGCCGTGGAGCTGCATGACTGCTTCGCCCACAACGAACTGCTGACCTACGAAGGCCTGGGCCTGTGCGCAGTCGGTGGCGGCGAACAGTTCGTCCTCGATGGCGACAACACCTTCGGCGGCCAGGTGGTGACCAACCCGTCCGGCGGCCTGCTTTCCAAGGGCCACCCCTTGGGCGCCACCGGCCTGGCCCAGTGCTATGAGCTGACCCATCAGTTACGCGGTACCGCCGACAAACGCCAGGTCGAAGACCTGAACATCGCCTTGCAACACAACCTCGGCCTGGGCGGCGCCTGCGTCATCACGATGTACGGCCGCAACTGAGTTTTTCCATAACAACAAGAGGAGTGAGACACATGGCTGACAAGAGCCTGATCGGGCACAAGCTCGACAAATTCAGCGTCGATGTGGAGAAGGGCCGCCTGCGCTTCTTCGCCAAGGCGATCGGCGAAACCGATCCGCTGTACACCAGCGAGGCGGCGGCCATCGCCGCGGGCCACAAGGCCCTGCCGGTACCGCCGACCTTTCTCAAGTGCCTGGAAGGTGAAGGTCGCGACCTGAGCGCTTTCCTCAAGCTGTGCAACTTTGACCTGGGCCGCATCCTGCACGCCGAACAGTCCTTCGTCTACCACGCCATGGCCTATGCCGGTGACGTGCTGACCTTCGACGCCAGCATCACCGATGTCTACGAGAAAAAGGGCGGGGCCCTGCAATTCGTGGTCATGGAATCGCGGGTAACCAACCAGGACGGCGTACACATCGCCGATGTCCGCTCGTCCCTCGTACAGCGTTGAGGAAATGTCGATGACGCTCTCTAACACCACCCACGTGCAATTTTCCGATATCCAGATTGGCGATGTGATCCCGCAGCTGGAGCTGCAACCGGTCAACCGCACCACCCTGGCGCTGTACTGCGGCGCGTCGGGTGATCACAACCCGATCCACATCGACATCGACTTCGCCCGTAAATCGCGCATGCCCGACGTGTTTGCCCACGGCATGTTGTCGGCCGCTTACCTCGGTCGCCTGTTGACCCAATGGGTACCGCAGCAACAAGTGCGCAGCCTGTCGATCCGCTTCACCGGCATCACCCAGTTGGGACATATCCCGACCTGCACCGGAACCATCACCGACAAATTCGAAGAGAACGGTGAGAAACGCGTGCGCCTGCAGATCCGTTGCGCCAACCAGTACGGCGAAGAAAAGCTCGCCGGCGAAGCTGTCGTGGCCCTGGCCTGAACCCCTTAACCCTATTTCACAGGAACAATAAAAAATGAAAAAGCTTGAAGGTAAAGTCGCTCTGGTTACCGGCTCCGGCCGTGGCATTGGTCGTGAAGTCGCCCTGCAACTGGCCGCCTACGGCGCGAAAGTCGTGATTAACGACCTGGATGCTGAACCGGCTGAGGAAGTGGTCGCCGAGATCCGTGCCACTGGCGGAGAAGCTGTGGCGTGCGTGGGCAGCGTCACGGCGCCGGACTTCGCTGACCGTTTCGTGCAGACCGCCGTCAAGGCCTACGGCTCTATCGACATCATCGTCAACAACGCCGGTTTCACCTGGGACAACGTGATCCAGAAGATGAGCGACGAGCAGTGGTACGCGGTCATCGACTGCCACCTGACCGCACCGTTCCGCATCCTGCGTGCCGCCCAGCCGATCATCAGCGCCCTGGCCAAGAAAGAAGCCGCCGAAGGTCGTGAAGTGCTGCGCAAGGTGGTGAACATCTCCTCCGGCGCTGCTGGCGGCAACGTGGGCCAGTCCAACTACTCCTCGGGCAAATCCGGGATTCTGGGCCTGACCAAGACCCTGTCCAAGGAGTGGGGTCGCCTGAAAGTCAACGTCAACGCCGTCGCGTTCGGCTTGATCGATACGCGCCTGACCCAGGCCCTGGCTGGCGACGACAGCAAGACCGTCAATATCGAAGGTCGCGAAATCAAGGTCGGCGTGCAGCAGGCGCGCCTGGACGGTGTGGCCTCCACCATCCCGTTGGGTCGAGTCGGCAAACCGGAAGAAGCCGCGGGTGCAGTGGTGATGTTCTGCCTGCCGGAATCCAACTTCTGCTCCGGCCAGGTCATCTACTGCGGCGGTGGTCCAGGTTCCAACTTCTAAGACTGTCGCGGTGTGTGCCCTGGTTAGCGGGGCCAACGATTCGTCGAGCTTGTTGCCCGCCCGCGGGTAACAAGCCCAAGAACATGAGGTGTTTGAAATGCTGGAAAATTACCGCTCCCCGTGGATGACCGAGGACCTGGAGTCGTTCAACGACATGGTCATGCGCTTCGGCAAGGAATACATGGAGCCCAACGAGCTGAAGTGGCGTGAGCAGCACTTCGCCGATCGTAGCGCGTGGCTCAAGGCCGGTGAATTGGGCCTGATCCTTCCGGATGTATCGGAAGAGTACGGCGGTGCGGGAGGCGACATCGGCCACTACGTGTGCGTGGTCAACGCCATGAGTACCTTCGGCGGCGGCCTGGGCCTTGGCCTGAGCCACATCGTGGCGCACTACATCCTCGAATCCGGTACTCAAGCGCAGAAGAAGCACTGGCTGCCGAAGATCGGTTCCGGCGAAATCATCTGCGCCATTGCCATGACCGAACCGGGTGCCGGTTCCGACCTGCAATCGGTGCGCACCCGCGCCGTGAAGCAGGGCGACAAGTACGTCATCAACGGCGCCAAGACCTTCATCAGCAACGGCCAGACCTGCGACATGGTGCTGGTGATCGCCAAGACCGACATCACCCAGGGTGCCAAGGGCGTGTCGCTGTTCATGGTCGACACCAACACCCCGGGTTTCCGCCGCGGCAAGCTGCTGAGCAAAGTCGGCATGCACGCCCAGGACACTTCGGAAATGTTCTTCGACGACGTTGAAGTGCCGGCCGATTGCCTGCTTGGCGAAGTGGAAGGGCAAGGGTTCTACACCCTGATGAGTCAGCTGCCGTACGAGCGCGCGCAGATCGGCGTCGGCGCCGTAGCGGTGATGGAACGCGCCCTGCGCCTGACCGTGGAATACACCAAGGATCGCAAGGCCTTCGGCAAACCGGTGATCGACTTCCAGAACAGCCGCTTCGTGCTGGCGGACGCCAAGGCGACGGTCTTGGCGGCCAGGACCTTTGTCGACCTGATCATCCAGCGCTGGATCGACGGCACCCTCGACACCACCCTGGCGTCGATGGGCAAGTTCTGGCTGACCGAACGCCAGGGCGAAGTACTCGATCGCTGCCTGCAACTGTTCGGTGGCTACGGCTACATGAACGAATACCCGATCGGGCGGATGTGGGCCGATGCGCGGGTAGCACGCATTTATGGCGGTTCCAACGAGATTCAGCGCGAGGTCGTTGCGCGTTCGTTGTGACAACAGGGCCGACCCCGACTGTGGTCGGCCCGACAGCCGCGTCGATAGTTCCAAATCGATTGAATAATAAAAAAGCAATTTGGAGTTTTCATGTACATCACTCAAGGGCTGCACCGTCATCTGCAGCAACGTCCCAATGCCGTGGCCGTCCGTTCCCAGGGCCGCAGCATCACCTATGCCGAGTTCGGTGATCGCGTCGCGCGCCTGGCCGGTGCATTGAAAGGCCTGGGTGTCGGCAGTGGCGATCGCGTGGCCATGCTGTCGTTCAACTCGCAACGCTTCATCGAGTATTACCAGGCTGTGCCGTGGGCCGATGCCGTGGTCAATCCGGTGAACTTTCGCTGGAGTGTGGCGGAGATCGTCTATTCGCTGGACGACTCCGAAACCACGGTGCTGATCGTCGACGATCACCACAAAGCTTTAGGCGCCATGGTGCGCGAACAGGCGCAAACCGTGCATGTGGTGATCTACGCCGGTGACGGCGAAACACCACCGGGGATGCTCAACTACGAAACCCTGATCGAGCTCAGCGAGCCGGTGGAAGATGCGCGCCGCAGCGGTGATGCCTTGCTGGGCATTTTCTACACCGGCGGCACTACCGGCCAACCTAAAGGGGTGATGCTCAGCCATAGCAATGTGGCGTTCTCGGCGATGAACTCCTTGATCGCCGGACGTTGCAAGCCGGGGACGACATTCCTCCATGCGATGCCGATGTTTCACCTGGCGGACTTCGCGGCGATGACGTCCTGTTTCATCAGTGGCGCGACCCATGCGGTCTTGCAGACCTTTACCGCGCAAGGCGTTCTCTGTGCCATTGACCAAGAGAAAGCCAATGAGGTGCTGCTCGCGCCAACCATGATCCAGATGCTGCTGGACTGGCACCAGGAACAGGGTCGGGATCTGGACCTGAGCTCCCTCAATCGGATCATCTACGGCGCCTCCACCATTACCCCGGCCTTGCTGGACCGGGCACGCGCGGTGTTCACCGATGCCAGTTTCTCCCAAGGCTACGGCATGACCGAACTCTCCCCGGCAGCGGCGCTCCTCGACAGCGAGTATCACAGCGCGGAGCACCAGGCGAGCGGCAAGATGTACTCGGCCGGCCTGCCGGTGAACTGCGTGGAAATTCGCGTCGTAGACGCCGATGACAACGAAGTACCGCGCGGCACCGTGGGTGAAATCATCGTGCGCGGCCCGAACGTGATGCTCGGTTACTGGAAAAAACCCGAGGCCACTGCCGAGGCGTTGCGCGGCGGCTGGATGCACACCGGTGATGGCGGCTACATGGACGAGGACGGTTTCATCTACATCTGCGACCGGCTCAAGGACATGGTGGTCAGTGGTGGCGAAAACGTCTACTGCGGGGAAGTTGAGGCCGCCATCGGCAGCCATCCCGCGGTGGCACAAAGCGCTGTGATCGGCATCCCCTGCCAGAGGTGGGGCGAGACCGTGCATGCGGTGATCATTCTCAAGCCTGGCATCAAGGCCAGCAGCGAAGAAATCATAGCCCACTGCCGCGAGCGGATTGCTGGCTACAAAGTACCGCGCAGTGTCGAGTTCCGCGAAACACTGCCGCTGACCAGTGTCGGCAAAGTGCTGAAGACCGAACTGCGCAAACCCTTCTGGGAAAACCAGCAACGCGGGATCGCCTGAACCCATGCCGCGCGGTCGTTGCGGCCGCGCATCTTATTTCCAACGCCAGGAGCTCAAGCGCATCCACCGGTGCGCACGGGTCTCCTTGTGTCAATTCAATCGGAGGACGCATGAGCATTACGAGATTGCGTAGAGCTTGCTACCCAAACCTGCTGGCAGTCGCCGTCGCTGCGGCGGTCACCCCACAGGCTTTTGCCAAGGATTTCAGCATCGGTGAAATCGAAGGCAGTTTCGATTCCGCGCTATCGGTTGGCGCCAGTTGGGCTGCACGGGGACCGGACCCGGATTTCATCTCCAACTTCAACTCCCAGGGCGTTCGGGGGGGCGCCTCGTCGCGGACCAACGATGACAACCGCCTTAATTTCAAGAAAGGCGAGACCTTCTCGAAGATCTTCAAGGGTGTGCATGACCTGGAACTGAAATACGGCGACAGCGGCGCGTTTGTGCGCGGCAAGTACTGGTACGATTTCGAACTGATGGACGAGAGTCGTCCGTTCTACGACATCGACGATCACGGCCGCCAGCGTGCCGCGAAGTCGTCAGGGGCGATGTTCCTCGACAGYTTCGTCTACCACAACTACACGATCGACGAATTGCAGGGCAACGTACGCCTGGGCAAACAGGTGGTGAGTTGGGGCGAGAGCACCTTCATCGGTAAYTCGATCAACAGCATCAACCCGATCGACGTGGCAGCRCTGCGTCGTCCRGGGGCCGAGGTCAAGGAAGGGCTGATCCCGGTGAACATGCTGTACGTGTCCCAGGGCCTGACGGAAAACGTCACCGCCGAGGCGTTCTACCAGATCGAATGGGCGCCGTCGGTGATCGACAACTGTGGCACCTTCTTCGGCAACGACGTCACGCCCGAAGGCTGCAACGACCGCGCCGTGCTGGCAGGTCTCGACCTGCCACCGGGCGTGGCCAACAACACCGGGGCCCCTGGCCTTGCGGATGACGCCTACATCCCGCGCACCAAGACCAAGGACGCCCGGGACAGCGGCCAGTTCGGCCTGGCCTTGCGCTGGTACGCGCCAGAGCTCAACGACACCGAGTTCGGCGCCTATGCGATGAACTATCACAGCCGCAACCCGAGCCTGAACTTTACCCGCGCGACCAATACCGCCAACGCGGTGACGGCGATTCGCAGCGCCAGCTACAACGTGGTCTACCCCGAAGATGTGCGCTTGTATGGCCTGAGCTTCGCCACCAACGCGATGGGTACTTCCCTGGGCGGCGAGGTGAGTTTCCGGCCGAACATGCCATTGAACCTCAACGGCGCCGACATCAACCTGGCGGCCGTGGGTAACGCCGCTTCGCCGCTGTTCGTCGGTGGTCAGTCTGCCAATGTCGCAGGCGCCAGCGTCGAGGGCTACAAGCGCATGCCGGTACTGCAGGCGCAGATGAGCGCCACCCGGTTCTTCGACCAGGTATTCGGTTCCGAGCGCCTGACCCTGGTGGGCGAGGTCGGCTACAACCACATCAATGGCCTGGGCGCAAGCGACGGCAGCGAGGAACGTTTCGGTCGCAACACCGCGTTCGGCGCAGGCGAACTGGTCAATCAGGCCGTCTGCGTGGGCCAGGCCACACCGGTGCCGGGCCAGCCTGGCGTGACCCGGCCGAGCAACCCGCAGCAGGAATGCAACAGCCACGGTTTCTATACCAGCGACTCCTGGGGCTATCGCCTGCGCGGCAAGCTCGAATACCCCAACGTGATTGCCGGTATCAACCTGTCGCCCAACCTGGCCTGGTCCCATGACGTCAATGGCGTGGGTCCCAATTTCGAGGAAGGCAACAAGGCCATCAGCCTGGGCGTGGATGCCGACTACATGAACACCTACACCGCGAGCCTCAGTTACACCGATTACTTCGGTGGCAAGTGGAATACCAACACTGATCGCGACTACGTCGCCCTCAGCTTCGGCGTGAACTTCTGACACGGGTCAGACGGAGATAATAAAAATGCAATCAAGCACTCTGATTAAAGCCTGCACCTTGACCCTGAGCCTGATCGCTTCCAGCGTGATGGCCGCCGTATCCCCCCAGGAAGCGGCACAACTGGGCACCACACTGACGCCCCTGGGCGGGGAAAAGGCGGGTAATGCCAGCGGTACCATTCCCGCCTGGACCGGTGGCCTCAAGCCCGGCGCCGCGCCATTGACCAACGACTTTCTCGGCAACCCCTTCGAAGGGGAAAAGCCGCAGTTCGTGATCACCGCCGCCAATGCCGCGCAGTACAAGGCCAACCTGACCGCCGGGCAACTGGCGATGTTCCAGCGCTACCCCGACAGCTACAAGATCCCCGTGTACAAGACCCAGCGCACGGCATCGGCGCCGAAGGAGGTCTACGACGCGGTGAAGAAAAGCGCGGTGACCACCGAGGCGACCAACGACGGCTACTCGTTGAAGAACTTCGAGCAGTCGCGTTACTACGCGTTTCCGATTCCGAAAACCGGCCTGGAAGTGGTGTGGAACCACCTGACACGCTCGCGGGGCACCAACTTCATCAACCGCCAGGCCCAGGCGACACCGCAGGTCAACGGTGACTACACCATCGTCGACATCGAAATGGCGACGGGGCTGCCGTGGAAAATGGCCGACGCCAAGCCGGAGGACGCCGCCAACATCCTGTTCTACGTCAAGCAGACCGTGACCGCACCGGCACGGATGGCCGGCAGTGTGCTGTTGATCCACGAGACCCTCGACCAGGTCAAGGAGCCGCGCATGGCCTGGGCCTACAACGCCGGTCAGCGCCGCGTGCGCCGGGCCCCGCAAGTGGCTTATGACGGCCCGGGCACCGCCGCCGATGGCATGCGAGTCGCCGACAACGCCGACATGTACAACGGCGCGCCGGATCGCTACGACTGGAAGCTCATCGGCAAAAAGGAGGTATACGTCCCTTACAACAACTACCTGCTGCAGTCGCCGAAGTTGAAATACGCGGACATCATCAAACCTGGCCACATCAACCAGGACCTGACCCGCTATGAACTGCACCGGGTATGGGAGGTGGAGGGCACGCTCAAGCCAGGTCAGCGCCATATCTACGCCAAGCGTCACATGTATTTCGACGAGGACACCTGGGCGGCGGTGGAAATCGACCAGTACGACGGTCGCGGGCAGCTGTGGCGGGTCAGCGAGGGTTACCTGGTCAACGATTACCAGCAGGGCGTCGCCGTGTATGCCGCGATGGGCGTGTACGACCTGATGGCAGGCCGCTACCTGGTGTCCAACCTGGGCAACGAGAACAAGCGCGGCACCGATTACGCCTATCAACCGACCATGGGCGATTTCACCCCGGCAGCGCTGCGTAACGCCGGTATTCGCTAAGTCATTCGAACCATTGCCGTTCGCCCTCGATGAGGGCGAACGGCTTCCCCCTGCGTCCCGTTCACTGAATCTGGAGAGAAGCAATGTCGCAAAAACCTTACGTTGTCGGCGTCGGCATGATTCCGTTCGTCAAGCCTGGTACCAGCGGTACTTACATCGAAATGGGCTCCCAGGCGATTCGCCTGGCGCTGCAAGACGCAGGCGTTGACTACAAACTGGTACAGCAAGCCTATGCCGGCTACGTGTATGGCGATTCCACCAGCGGCCAGGCCGCGCTCTATGAAGTGGGCATGAGCGGCATCCCGGTGATCAACGTCAACAACAACTGCGCCACCGGTTCCAGCGCCCTGTTCCTGGCGCGTCAGGCCGTGGAAAGCGGGGCAGTCGAATGTGCCTTGGCCTTCGGTTTCGAGCAGATGCAACCCGGCGCCCTGAAAGGCAACTGGGAAGATCGCCCCCGTGCCACCACGCACATGACGCAATCGGTGATCGACGAGCTCACCGCCGATATTGAGATCCCTAGCGCGCTGCGGATGTTCGGCGGGGCCGGTCGCGAACACATGCAAAAATACGGCACGCAGATGAGCACCTTCGCCGCGATCCGCGCGAAGGCCAGCCGCCACGCCGCCAACAACCCGCTGGCGCTGTTCCGCAAAGTCGTGACCACCGAAGACGTGATGAACGACATGGTGATGTGGCCGGGGGTGATGACCCGCCTGATGGCTTGCCCGCCAACGTGCGGCGCAGCGGCGGCGATCATCTGTTCCGAAGCGTTCGCCAGGAAACATGGCCTGCGCACGGACGTGGTGATCCTCGCGCAATCGTTGACGACCGACAAACCGATCTGCTTCGAAACCCGTTCGATGATCGAGGTGGTCGGTTTCGACATGGCGCAGCGCGCTGCCAGGGAAGTCTACGAAAAGGCCGGCGTCGACCCGCAGGACATTCGCGTCGCCGAGATGCACGACTGCTTCGCCCATAACGAGCTGCTGACCTATGAATCCCTGGGCCTGTGCGATGTGGGCTGCGCCGAGCAGTTCATTCTTGACGGCAACAACACCTACGGCGGCCAGGTGGTGACCAACCCGTCCGGCGGCCTGCTGTCCAAGGGACACCCGCTGGGAGCGACCGGCTTGGCGCAATGCTACGAGCTGACCCAACAGTTGCGAGGCAACGCCGACAAACGCCAGGTCGAAGGCGCCAACCTGGCCCTGGCGCACAATCTGGGCCTGGGGGGGGCTTGCGTGGTGACCCTTTACGGTCGCGCCTGATACATCCGGCGGCGCATGCTGCCAAACCTAGCTCCTTGTTTCGCCGGGCCATGCGCCCGGTTTTTTTATGCTGCCAATAATGAGTACACAGGACAATTGTGGGAGCGAGCCTGCTCGCGAAGGCTGAGTGTCAGTCGCCGCTGATGTCGAATAAGCCGGCCCCTTCGCGAGCAGGCTCGCTCCCACAGTGGATCTGCGCAGGGATATGTTAATTGCATAAAAAACGCCGGCCCCTCAAAGAGGGGCCGGCGTCGCTGGCTGAAGGATCGCGGTTACTCGCTCTTGGCGACCTGTTCGACTTTCTGCATGCGGTTGGTGTCCATCAGCACCATGCCGAAGGCCATGCCATACATCAGGCGGCCCTGCGTATCGACCTTCATCGGCGCGTACATGCCGTTGAACACGGGGTCGCTGCCGGTGGCGATTTCCAGCACGGTCTTGCCGGTGTCCAGGTCCATGCCGATGTGGAAGCCTTCACCCAGTCGACCGGCGTAGAAACCGTTGATCAACGCCATGCGGCTGCCACCGCTGATCATCGGTACGATCGAGATCGAGCCCACGTCGTCACGGGTCCACAAGGTGTCCCACTGGTCCTTGGCATTGTCCCACTTGAACATTGCCACGCCGCTCGGGGCAGGGCGGGTCATGCCGTTGAGCATGGTCACGTAGTAGCCGGACCTGGCCAGTACCGGTTTTTCCACGGCAGGGATGTTGTTCACCACGAACGCGTGCCCGTCATACACCGCCACCGATTGTTCCGATTGCACGGTTGGCACGTTCGGACCCATGTCGACGACACGCTGGTCGGCCACCCTCGGCGACAAAGTGCCGGGCTTCTGCTTCCAGCCGGCCGGGATCCCGTCGCGCCACATGGCGACGATGTTCATCTTTTTCGCGCCGTCAGTGAACACCACCAGTTTGTCTTCGTCCGGACCGTAGCCCATCAGCGTCGGTGTAGAGCCGGTGCCGTCGGCAATCTTGATTGACGTGAAGCGTGGCCCTCGCTCGTATGGTGCCTTCCAGGCACCACTGGCTTCGTCCGCGTGGATCTTGCCCTGCTTGTCGACTACCAGGCGGTACATGTTCTGGTTGGACGCGACATACACCGCGCCGCCATCGACTTCCGGGCCGGTGGCGAAGGAGTTGAGGAACAATTCGTCGCTGCCTTGCACGCGATAGCTGTCGATCAGTTTTAGTGTGGTGCGGTCGAGGGTAGCGACGGTTCCGCCCATGGTATTGACGACCAGGAAGCCGTTGGGGGTCATGCCCATGCCGAAGGTGGTGTCCATCGGCACGCCGACACCGTTCTTGGTCTTTTCATTGTTGAACAGTTCATCCGGAAGCTGCACTTCCCGGGTGAGCTTCATGCCGGAGCTCGGGTCCTTGTGATCGTTCTGGTCGATGCGGAACACCCGGCGAGCGCTGGCACCAATGAAGGCATCGTCGCGGGTCAGCAGGGAATAGATAGCGCCGCCCAACAATTGGTCAGTGGTGCCGGTCAACATGCGGTTCGGTTGCGCACTCATGTAATCGAGCAAACCTTTCTCGTCCTTGGCCTCGAGAAACTTGCGGGTTTGCGCGGCTTGCTCCAGACGTTGTTCAGGGGTGATCGGCTGGTAATTGGGCAGTTTGACCGGCAGGTCGACGCGGGCCACTTCGGTGAACTTGAAGTCGTCCGCGATCTTCACCTTGCGCAGCGAAAAACCGGCCCAGAACCAGTACAGGTCGGTATCGCCAACCTTGTCGCTGTACTGCACCAGGCTGCCCGACTCATTGGGCAATACACGGTAGGCGTCCGGGGTCATTTTGTAAGCACCACGCGCCACGGCGATGTCGGTGCTGTCCGAGGCCCCATCGTTCCAATGGGTCTGGTTGTTGTAGGACTGCGCCAGATAAGGGTTGGCCGGTGCGACCTGGGCCAGGGCCAGCGTCGGAACCGTCAGCAGGCCCGCCAGCAGCGTCCAATGGGAACGTAGAGCAAACATATGTTCTTCCTTTCTATTGTTGTTATGGCTTGAGGATGAAGTCTTAGAGTAACCAACCCGGGGTTCAGTCCCGAGCCCCCCGTGGCGGGGGGCCACGCTTCGCGGCGGGCTTTGCTAGCGTGTCCACTATTGATGGCGCAGTCGCAATCGGGCACCCAGGGCGTCCAGCGCCCGTCGCCTGGTCACCACGAACGAGGGAAAGAAATGCTTTCAGGTATCAAGATCGTAGAAATATGCGGGATCGGCCCAGGGCCGTTTTGTGCCATGCATCTGGCGGACCTGGGCGCGGATGTGATCGCAGTCGAACGTGAAAAACCGGTGCCGATCGGCATGACGGGCAAGGCCCCGGCCAATCCGATTCACCGCGGCAAGCGTTCGGTGGTCGCTGACCTGAAAAGCCCGGAAGGCCGTGATCTGGTCCTGAAGTTGATCGAAAGCGCCGACGTGCTGATCGAAGGCATGCGCCCGGGCGTCATGGAGCGCCTGGGTCTCGGCCCGCAGGACTGCCAGGCGCGAAACCCGCGCCTGGTCTACGGGCGCATGACCGGTTGGGGGCAGCACGGTCCGATGGCCAGTGTCGCGGGTCATGACAACAATTACATCGCCCTGTCCGGTGCGCTTTATCACTGCGGTACCGCCAACGAAGCGCCGTCGTCTCCCATCACCCTGATCGGTGATATCGGTGGCGGTGCGCTGTACCTGACGATCGGCATCCTGGCCGGTGTGCTCAATGCGCGGCAGACCGGCAAGGGCACCGTGGTCGATGCGGCCATCGTCGACGGCTCGGCGCACATGATGCAGTTGATGCTGTCGCTCAATGGTCGAGGGTTGCTCAAGGAGCAACGGGGTAAAAGCGTGCACGACGGCTCGCATTTCTACGCGACTTACCGCTGCGCCGACGACCAGTACGTGGCCGTGGGCTCGATGGAGTCGCAGTTCCATGCGCTGCTGCTCGACAAGCTCGGCTTGCAGGATGATCCGCGTTTCGCCAAACAGTGGGACATGAGCCGCTGGGAGGAACTGCGCGGCTTGCTGGCCGAGGTGTTTGCCAGCCAGCCGCGGGAACACTGGTGCGACCTGCTCGAAGGCACCGACGTGTGCTTTGCCCCGGTCCTGAGTCCCCGCGAGGCCTCGCAGCACCCGCATATGGTGGAGCGGGGCGTGTACTTCGAACGCGACGGCTTGTTGCAAACCAGCCCCGCGCCACGGTTCGATGGTCGGCTCGAGGTGCCAGGCTCGATCCCGGCCCATGGCGAGCACACGGCAGGGATCATGACAGCACTCGACGCCGGCGACCTTGCGGCAGTCTGGAAGTCGTAGCGTCTGGACGTCGCAATCACCCTGCGGGCAGCCTCGCGCCTGATGGCCCTCGGTCGGTTCGACGAGGCAAGGCGCAGGCTGGCCCGGGCGATCGGGCAGGGCGTGGATGGCTTGGCCTACGCGGCGACGGCGCTGGAAAGCCTCATCGACCTCAGCCAGGGAGGCCTGGCGACGGCGCGCCTGCGCCTGGAATGTTATGCCCCGGCTGACACGCAAGCCGATAGTGTGCGTGCCCTGGTGCTGTATGAGAGTGGCGAGCTCGCGCAAGCGCAACGCGTGCTCACTCAAAACCTGTCATGCAGGCCTGACGATTCTCCAGCGGATGCCTGGATCCTCAGCCGTCTGCTCATGGCGCGTATCGCCTGGGCCTGGGGTGATCAGTCGGTCAGCCACCATCACCTCGCCGTACTTGAGCAGACCGCGCGGGACAAGGCTTGCCATCGCATCCGGTGTTCAGTGTGGATCGAGCGTGCCCGTGTCGCGACGCTGGACGGTCGCGCCAAAGCGGCGGCGCAAGCGCTGGCTCAAGTTGATCGATATGGCGACTGGGCCGATACGGAGCGGTTTTTCGTCGCCAACGACGTCGATACCCCAACCATCGCCCACGTGCGCCTGCACATCGCCCAGGGCCGTTTCGACCAGGCCATTGCAGCGTTGCAACCGGACATTGAGCACGCGCGGCAGCGCGGCCGTTTGCGCCGCACGCTCAAGCTGCGCTTGCTGTTGGCCATGGCCCTTGATGGCCAGGGTCGACAGAATGCGGCGATGGCGCAGTTGAGCGGGGTGTTGCCATTCGCCTACGAGGAGGGCTGGTGCAGCACCTTTGTCGAAGAGGGCCCCCGTCTGGCCGCGTTGCTGCGTCGCTTGACGCCGCCACAGCAGGTGCAGGGGTTCGTCGACGACCTGCTCAAGCGCTTTGCACACCGCAATGACACGCCGTCCAGGGCAGAAATCCGGGAAAGCGCGGCGCTGACCGAGCGTGAGTGTCAGGTGATTCGTCTGGTTGCCCGCGGCCACCCGATTATCACGGTTGCCGAGCACTTGCAGCTTTCCGCGCACACGGTAAAGGTCCATCTGCGCAATCTCTATCGCAAGCTTCACGCCCACGGCCAGGCGCAAGCTGTCGCTATCGCCAGGGCGCGGGGGTTGCTGGATTGCCCATCCGAAGCCTTTCTCTCACAGCAGCACACCGGTCGCCTTGGCCCGCATCACGGCCTGGGCGCGTCGGGTGACGCCCAGTTTTTCGTTGACGTGCTTGATGTGTGCCTTGACCGTATTGGTCGAGATGTACAGGCGCTCGCTGATCTCACGGTTTGAAAAGCCTTCGGCGAGCAACTCCAGCACCGCCATCTCCCGGCTCGTGAGCCGATCATCGCGTTTGCTGTTGACCGTGGGTTGACCTGGCGGGGCCAACCGGGTTTCGCTGACCACCAGGTTGAAGTTGCCGGCGTTCGCCCTCGACGGCCGGGTCGGTTGGGCCGCACCAGCGTCCTGGGAGAAGTGTTGCAACAGGCGCAGTGCCTTGGCTTCAAGCCCATGGAAGTTCAGGCGTTGGCATTCGCGCAGCGCCGTTTCCAGGCGCCTGCAGGCATCCCGGTTTTGCCCCACGGCCTGTTCGACGATGGCCAGTAGCAGCTGACTGTGCACCGGCAACGACGGCACCTGCACGCTGGTCAGCCGTGCGGCAGAGCCGCGCAGATATTGCTCGGTCATCTGCGCCATGAGCAGGGCCTGCTGCCAGTTCCGTTGAAGGATCAATACGCTCAGCGTCTGCAGATTGAGCACCCCGCGATAGCTGCTTTCCTGGACATTGGCGCATTGCATAAGGCGCTCGGCGTCCTGCAGGAAGGCGCAGGCCTGTTGGAAATCGCCCCGGCAGGCGGACACTTGCGACAGGCCCATCAGGGCTTGCAGGATGGACAGGTAATGACCGCTGGCCAGTTGCATGGCCTGATGCAGGAGGCGCTCGCACTCATCAAGTTCTGCGCGCTGCAAATGCAACTTGCCCTGCAACACCCGCAAGCGTCCAAGCAACATCACATGCCGGTCGCCGTCGGCCTGTAGCAATGACAGGTTGTGCTGCAACAGGCGCTCGGCCAGATCGCTCTCACCGCACAGAATCATCAGGCAGATGCGCTGGATATTGACCTGTACTTCCCGGACCAGGCAACCCTGGCGGCGGGCCTGTTCGACGGCGAGCATCAGGATCTGCTGGGCATGGGCGGTTTCGCCGTTGCTCATGGCCAGGCGCGCAAGGATGAACGTGCAGACGAACGACATGTGGCGTTGATCGTCACCCAAGTGATCGAGTGCTGCCTGGCAGTGCTCCGTGGCCAGCGTGCCGTGGCCCTGCAAACCGTTGATGGCGCCGCACAAGGCTTGCCAGCGTGCCAGCAGGCGTCGGTTCTGTTCGGCCGTGGGTTGTGGCAGGAAGCGATTCAGTTGCGCCAGGCAAACCTGCGCTTCATCCAGGCGCACATTCATCATCAGGGCGCAGGCATTGAGGACCACCAGTTGCGGCGTGCTGGTCAGCAAGCCGGCGGGCAAACGGCCATGCCAGTCGAGCAGGCGTGGCAGATTGCGCCCCGACAACAGCCAGTCCGGATTGAGGGTGGCCATGTAATTGGCGGCCACATCGGCGCGGCCGGCACTGAAGGCCAGGTCGATGGCATCTTCGATGAAGCCCGCCGCACTCAAGCCCCGGCAGGCGCGCAGGCGCAGTCGATTGACTGGGTTGAGGTCGATTCTTCCCTGCAGGGCCTGCGCCACGGCCGGCAGGATGCAATGCCATTGACCCTGACTGTCCAGCGGCTGGAAGAACGTATGGGCGCGCAGCATTTCACCCAGGAATGATGTGTCGTGGTGTTCCTCCCACAACTCGGCGCACAGGGCTTCGTTAAACCGTGGCAAATAGGCCAGGCCGCACAGCAGGCTGCATTGTTCCGCATTCAGGTGGGCCAGCAATTCACGTTCCAGGTAGTCGTACAGCATCGCTCGTGCGCCTGTTGCCGAATTGACCAGCAGGCGTGTGCCCGCGCACCAACCCGCAGCCTGCTGCCAGATCGCCTCGCAGCCCGCGTCGCCGGTTGTCGGGGCGAACCGGCGCACCAGGTCGTCGGACTCCTGGCGGGAAAAGGCCAGCGCCCGGTGATCGAGCTCCAGCAGTTCACCCTCGAGCATCAGGCGCGGCAGGTTCCAGGCCGGGCGTTGTCGGCAACTGACCCACAGTTCAATCGCGGCGGGGGAATGCAGCAGCAGGTGGTCGATCCAGGCATCGAGTGCGGTATCGGCCCTGGCCGGGTAATCGTCAAGGATCAGGGTCCAGGGTTGTTTCGATCCTTCAAGCCCGCTGAGCAATGCGACCGCCGTATTGACGGGCTGCGCCAGGTCGGCGAGCTGCTCGGCGATGCGTGTGCAAAACCGGGCCAGGGTCAGGGGTTGTCCCGCCAGATCGAGTTGCAGGATTCGCGGTGCCGGTACGGATCGGGTCATGCATTGTCTGATCAACGAGGTCTTGCCATAACCTGCCGGTGCGCAGAGCAGGCGCAGTCGTTGCGGTTTTTCCAGTAACTGAGCGGTCAGATGTTGGCGTGGTAGCAACCACGGGGAAGACGAGGGTACCTCGGCGTTCAGGCTGACCGGTTTGCAGGCTTCAAGAGAGAGAGGTGAAAGGGACTGCGACATGTCGTTCTCCCGGGCCTTTGGGCGATGCGCTTGCGTTCGGTCCACAGCATCCGCAGGCTGGCCATCGCCGGCAATACCCTTTTCGGTTGAAACGTCAGCGCTTCTCTTGCGGCTACACCGGATCCACTGTGGGAGCCGGCCACCAAACAAAATCACTGACGAACCGCGTTACTTCCCGTATCGACACCATCCCCCTAATCACCCAAACGGGTAACCCGAAATCACCCCATCAGGGAATGTCAGCGTGATGGCACAGTCCCTACTGTTGGCGCTCCAACACAAACCGTAGTTCGGGGAGCCGCATGACAAAAACAACAAAGTGCGCAATCTTTCAACCGCACCTGCTGGCAGCAGCCGTTGCACTGGGGATTAGCGCGCAGGCTTGCGCTGTAAATTTCGATATGGGTGAGATTGAGGGCAGTTTCGATTCATCGCTGTCAGTGGGGGCCAGTTGGGCGGTGCGCGGGCCGGATCCGGATTTCATCTCCAACTTCAATTCCCAGGGCGTTCGGGGGGGCGCCTCGTCGCGGACCAACGATGACAACCGCCTGAATTTCAAGAAGGGCGAAACCTTCTCGAAGATCTTCAAGGGCGTGCATGACCTGGAACTGAAATACGGCGACAGCGGCGCGTTTGTGCGCGGCAAGTACTGGTACGACTTCGAACTGATGGACGAGACTCGTCCGTTCTACGACATCGACGATCACGGCCGCCAGCGTGCCGCGAAGTCGTCAGGGGCGATGTTCCTCGACAGTTTCGTCTACCACAACTACACGATCGACGAATTGCAGGGCAACGTACGCCTGGGCAAACAGGTGGTGAGTTGGGGCGAGAGCACCTTCATCGGTAATTCGATCAACAGCATCAACCCGATCGACGTGGCAGCGCTGCGTCGTCCAGGGGCCGAGGTCAAGGAAGGGCTGATCCCGGTGAACATGCTGTACGTGTCCCAGGGCCTGACGGAAAACGTCACCGCCGAGGCGTTCTACCAGATCGAATGGGCGCCGTCGGTGATCGACAACTGCGGCACCTTCTTCGGCAATGACGTTACGCCCGAAGGCTGCAACGATCGCGCCGTGATCGCCGGTCTCGATCTACCACCCGGCGTTGGCAGCAACTCCGGCTCAGGCCTGCAAGTGGCGGGCTCCGGTGCACAGGGCGGCGGCGTCGATGATGCCTACGTGACGCGTACCAAGACCCGTGATGCCCGAGACAGCGGCCAGTTCGGCGTGGCGTTGCGCTGGTTCGCGCCTGACCTGAACGACACCGAGTTCGGGGCTTACTTGCTCAACTACCACAGCCGTAACCCCAACCTGGACTTCACCCGCGCCACCGTGACCACTAACACCGGCGCCGGCCTGGCGACCGTACCAGGGGCGATCAACTCGATCCGCACCGCGACGTACCATGTGGTTTACCCCGAGGACATTCGTCTCTACGGCTTGAGCTTCGCGACCAACGCCCTCGGTACATCGCTGGGGGGTGAGATCAGCTACCGGCCAAATATGCCACTGCAACTCAACGGTGCCGACCTCAACCTGGCCGCCACGGGCAACAAGAACGCACCTTCGTTTGTCGCGGGGCGCTCGCAGAACGTCGCCGGTGCTCCACTGGACGGCTATGTGCGGATGCCGGTGCTGCAAACCCAATTCAGCGCAACGCGTTTCTTCGATCAGGTGATGGGTGCCAGCCGGCTGACCCTGGTGGGCGAGGTGGGCTACAACCGTATCAACGGCCTGGGGGACGCTGACGGCACTGACATGCGTTTCGGTCGCAGCACAATTTTCGGCGCAGGCTTACTGGCGACGGGCCCAGGAGCTGGTGCCACCGGTGCGCAAACCTGCGCCGGTGCGCCGAGCCAGGTACCGGGTGCGGCAGCCGGAGTGACGAGGCCGAGCAACCCGCAACAGGAATGCAACAGCCACGGTTTCTACACCACCGATTCCTGGGGTTATCGCCTGCGCGGTCGACTCGACTATCCGAACGTGTTTGCCGGGGTGAACCTGGCGCCGAACCTCGCCTGGTCCCATGACGTCGAGGGTAATGGCCCGAATTTCGAGGAAGGCCTCAAGGCCATCAGCGTCGGGGTGGATGCCGACTACGCCAACCTCTATACCGCGAGCCTCAGCTACACGGATTTCTTTGGCGGCGATTTCAACACCAATGCCGATCGCGACTACGTGGCCTTAAGCCTCGGCGTTAACTTCTGATAGCCCAACAGCAAAGGATCGAGACCATGAAAAAAATCATTCTTGTTGCATGCGGCACCCTTGCGCTGAGTCTGTTATCCACCAGCATTCTGGCCGCTGTTTCCGAGCAGGAAGCGGCAAAACTGGGTACCAGCCTGACGCCCCTCGGCGGGGAAAAGGCCGGCAATGCCAGCGGCAGCATCCCCGCCTGGACCGGAGGCCTGAAACCCGGCGCCGCGCCGATGACCAACGACTTTCTCGGCAACCCGTTCGAAGGAGAGAAGCCGCAGTTCGTGATCACCGCCGCCAATGCCGCGCAGTACAAGGCCAACTTGACCGCCGGGCAACAGGCGATGTTCCAGCGCTACCCCGACAGCTACAAAATCCCCGTGTACAAGACCCAGCGCACAGCCTCGGCGCCCCAAGAGGTCTACGACGCGGCGAAGAAAAGCGCGGTGACCACCGAGGCGACCAATGGCGGTTATGCGCTGAAGAACTTCGAACAATCGCACTACTACGCGTTCCCGATTCCCAGGAACGGACTGGAAGTGGTGTGGAACCACCTGACACGTTCACGGGGCACCAACTTCATCAACCGCCAGGCCCAGGCGACGCCGCAAACCAATGGCGACTACACCATCGTCGACATCGAAATCGCGGCGGGTTTGCCGTGGAAAATGGTCGATGCCAAGCCCGAGGACACCGCCAACATCCTGTTCTTTGCCAAGCAGACGGTGACCGCGCCGGCACGGATGGCGGGCAGTGTGCTGTTGATCCACGAGACCCTCGACCAGGTCAAGGAGCCGCGCATGGCCTGGGCCTACAACGCCGGCCAGCGCCGCGTGCGCCGGGCGCCGCAAGTGGCCTATGACGGCCCGGGCACCGCCGCCGACGGCATGCGAGTGGCGGACAACGCCGACATGTACAACGGCGCGCCGGATCGATACGACTGGAAACTGATCGGCAAGAAGGAGATCTACGTCCCGTACAACAATTACCAGCTGCAATCGCCGAAACTCAAGTACGCCGACATCATCAAGCCCGGCCATATCAACCAGGACCTGACCCGCTACGAGCTGCATCGGGTGTGGGAAGTGGAGGGTACGTTACGCCCGGGTGAGCGCCACATCTACGCCAAGCGTCATATGTACTTCGACGAGGACACCTGGGCGGCGGTGGAAATCGACCAGTACGACGGTCGCGGTCAACTGTGGCGTGTCAGCGAGGGGTATCTGGTCAACGATTACCAACAAGGCGTGGCGGTCTACGCCGGGATCGGCATCTATGACCTGATCGCCGGGCGCTACCTGGTGTCGAACCTGGGCAACGAAAACAAGCGCGGCACCGACTACAGCTATAAGCCCACCATGGCCGACTTCACCCCGGCGGCCCTGCGTAACGCCGGTATTCGCTAGGCACCACCGATCGCTCCCGAGCTGATCGTTCCCGCGCTCTGCGTGGGAACGATCTATACAAGCGTCAATCCAGCCAGCCCCGGGTGCGGGCGATCGCCAGGGCCTGGGTGCGGCTGTGGGCACCGAGCTTGACGTTGATTTTGTGCAGGTGCGACTTGACTGTGCATTCGCCGAGGAACAATTTCTGCGCGATGGTGCGGTTGCGATGCCCGGCGGCCAACAGATGCAATACCTGTGTTTCTCTTGGGGTAAGGGTGATGGGGGGGATGCCGAGCCGACCAAGCACTTGCGTGACAAAGGCCGGATCAATACCCCTGTCGGCATGCGCGCATCGCTGCTCGTCCCAGCGTCGTAACAGCGCCGCCAAGGGCTCACCTTCGTCAATAAAACACTGCCAGAAACCGACATCACCCGCCAAACGCATGGCGCGGTCGAGTGTCTGCATGGCCAATCGATTTTGCTTGAGTCCACCCTGAGCCATGGCCAACAGCAATTGCAGCCTGATTTCCCGGGGACGATTCTGTTGTGGGGTGTGAAGCGCCAACAGCAGATCGTCGACCGCAGCGTTGTAATTGCCTTGGGCAATGCGCAGGCGCTGGGATGCGATCAGCGGGATGTCGAATTCGCCAGTGGCCAATCCGCAAAACCGTCGGTCGCTGATGGTTAGCGATGTTTGCAAGGCCACCTGCGCCACATCCAGCTGGTTGTTCAGGGTCGCCACCCGGGTGCGTTCCAGCCAGGCTGCGCATTGGGCTTGCGCGCAGCCCGATTGTTGCCCGAACCGCTCAAGCTCGATCAAGTGGCGCAACCAGCTTTCTCGCTCGCCACGCATCAGGGCCAGGCGAGCCAGCAGCACGTGGCTGATGACCAGGGCATCGGCTGCGACGATCCGCCGGGCTTCGGGCAGGATGTCTGTCAGTCGCTGCCCGGCCTCATGGAGTTCACCGCGCTCATAAAACGCAAGGGCCGTGAGCGCATCGCGCAACGGGTCTGGGCAGGGTGCCACGTGACGGGGGGCAAGGAGGCCAGGCATGACAGTGATCCCGGTAAATTCAGCCACGATCCTCTGTTTTCCGGCCGTCGGGGAGTAGCAAATTCGCAGGTGCCATTCTCCCACCAGCGTACGTTCCTTCGGACGCCGTCAACTTCATCCCAGGCTTCACTCATTCGACTGTCGCCCCGGCAAAGATCCTCTGTAGGCGCTGGCAAGCCAGCGCCTACATAACCGATGCCCCCCGATGCGGGGAGTTCTGCCGGGGCCAGCAAACATCCGAGCATAGGGCTTACGCGCCCTGAGAGGATTTTGTGCATGTCAGCCCTGAGTGATTCCCCTTACGCCGCCTGGATCGGGCGCAGCGAGCACACCACCGAGCATTTGAGTTCGGGCCTGGTCAAGCGCATCGCCGCAACCCTGGGTGATGTCGCCCCTGAACCGGGCCAGCCATTGCCCGCGCTCTGGCACTGGGCATTCTTTCAGCCCGCGGTAGAAGAAACCGGGCTCGGCCTGGACGGCCACCCGGCCCACAACGACCTGCTGCCACCGACCCACAATCGCAATCGGATGTGGGCGGGCGGACGCGTGGAATTCTACGAGGCGCTGCGGGTGGATGCCCAGGCAACGCGTACCACGACCGTGATGAATATCGAGGAAAAATCCGGGCGCAGCGGTTCGCTGCTGTTTGCGACCCTGCGTCACGACTACACCCAGGACGGGCAACTGGCGATTCGCGAGGAGCAGGACATCGTCTATCGCGACCCGACCCCACCTCGGCTCGCCAGTGGCGAAGCCTTGCCCCTTGCCGGTTGGCAAGAATCGATCACGCCCAGCCCGACCTTGCTGTTTCGCTACAGCGCCGTGACCTTCAACGGCCATCGCATCCACTACGACTGGCCCTATGTCACCCAAGCCGAGGGCTATCCCGGCCTGGTGGTGCAGGGGCCGTTGATTGCCACGCTCAACCTGCACGCCTTCCGCCGCGCCAACCCGCAGGCGCGAATCCGGCGCTTTGACTATCGCGGCATCCGGCCGTTGATCTCGCCACAGCCCTTCATGGTCGGTGGACGCCTGTATGCACCCGGCAGGGCCGAGCTCTGGGCCGGCGACGACGGCGGAATCGCCCAGCGCGCCGAACTGATTTTCGACTGATTTGCGGCCTTCTCCTGGCAGCCCCATAACAACAATCGAGGACACCCGATGAACCCCAACAGTGACGAACTCAATGCGATCCGTGAAGGTGTGCGTGCGTTGTGCGCTGAATTCGATGCCAGCTACTGGCGTGGGATCGATGAGCAAAAAGGCTTCCCGGAAGCCTTCGTCGAAGCATTGACCAAGGCCGGTTGGCTGGCGGCGATGATCCCGGTGCAATACGGCGGCTCGGGCCTGGGCCTGGCCGAAGCCTCGGTGATCCTGGAGGAGGTGAACCGTTGCGGCGGCAACTCCGGCACCGTGCACGGGCAGATGTACAACATGTTCACCCTGCTGCGTAATGGCAGTGAGGCGCAGAAAAGCTACTACCTGCCGAAACTGGCCAGCGGCGAACTGCGTTTGCAGTCGATGGGGGTTACCGAGCCAACCACCGGCACCGACACCACCAAGATCAAGACCAGCGCCGTGCGCAAGGGCGATAAATACGTGATCAACGGCCAGAAGGTATGGATCTCGCGCATCCAGCATTCCGACCTGATGATCCTGCTGGCTCGCACCACACCCTTGGCACAAGTGACGAAAAAGTCCGAGGGCATGTCGATTTTCCTCGTCGATCTGCGCGAAGCCATCGGCAATGGCCTGACCGTGCAGCCCATCGCCAACATGGTCAATCACGAGACCAACGAGTTGTTCTTCGACAACCTGCAGATTCCTGCCGACAGCCTGATTGGCGAGGAGGGCAAGGGCTTCAAGTACATCCTCGATGGCCTGAATGCCGAGCGCACCCTTATCGCCGCCGAGTGCATTGGCGACGGACGCTGGTTCATCGAGAAAGCCAGCGCCTATGCCCGCGATCGCGTGGTATTCGGCCGTCCTATCGGACAGAACCAGGGTGTGCAGTTCCCGATTGCCGAGGCCCACATCGAAATCGAAGCCGCCGACCTGATGCGCTGGCGTGCCTGCGCTGAATACGACAGCGGGGTCAACGCCGGCGCCAGCGCCAACATGGCCAAATACCTGGCCGCCAAAGCCTCCTGGGAGGCCGCCAATGCCTGCCTGCAAACCCACGGCGGTTTCGGTTTCGCCTGCGAATACGACGTGGAGCGCAAATTCCGCGAGACGCGGCTGTACCAAGTGGCGCCGATCTCCACCAACCTGATCCTGTCCTACGTCGCCGAGCACCTGCTCGAACTGCCACGCAGTTTTTAAGGGCAAATCGATGAGCCATACCCGTTCGCTGGCGACTTTTCTCGCCCGCCTGAGCTATGCAGACCTGCCGGAAGCGGTGCTTGCCCGCTCAGAAGACCTGTTCCTTGACTGGCTGGGTTCCGCCCTGGCCAGCCAGGGCGCGCACCCGATCCCCTTGTTCGAGCGCTACGCCGCGACCATGGGCCCGACCCACGGCCCGGCGACACTGCTGGTCAATGGCCTTGGCACCTCGGCGTACTTCGCCGCGCTGGTCAATGCTGCCTCCTCACACCTGGTCGAGCAGGACGATCTGCACAACATCTCCGTACTGCACCCGGCCACCGTGGTCTTTCCCGCCGTGCTGGCCGCGGCCCAGGACCTGGGCAAGTCCGGTGCCGAGCTGCTGTTGGCCGCCCGTGGCTGGTTATGAAGCCGGCATCCGCCTCGGTGAATTCCTCGGCCGCTCCCATTACCGGATTTTCCACACCACGGCGACCGTCGGCACCCAGGCCGCCGGACTCTGGGAATTTCTGCGCGATGCAGCCGATTCCCCCGACAACACGCTGTCCCGCGCCGAACTGGAAGACAAGTTCCGCCGCTTGCTGGCGTTTGCCGGCGAATTGAATGGTGATCAGGCCGGAGTATTGATCGCCCGGGTCTGGGCGCTGCGTGATGCACTGAACCTCAAGGGTTTGATGGAGAACATCCATGAGCAATGACCAGAACAACCTGCGTCCGCTGGACGGCATTACCGTGATCAGCCTTGAACATGCCATTGCCGCGCCATTCTGCACGCGGCAACTGGCGGATCTGGGCGCACGGGTGATCAAGGTTGAGCGTCCTGGCAGCGGCGACTTTGCCCGAGGGTATGATCAGCGCGTACGTGGCATGGCCTCGCATTTCGTCTGGACCAATCGCTCCAAGGAAAGCATCGCGCTCGATCTCAAGCAGCAGGAGGCCCAGGTCATTCTCGACCAGCTATTGCAGCAGGCCGACGTGCTGGTACAGAACCTTGCACCGGGCGCCGCCGCGCGGATGGGGCTGTCGTTCGAGACGTTGCACAAAGACTATCCGCGACTGATTGTCTGCGACATTTCCGGTTATGGCGAAGGCGGTACCTACGAAGACAAGAAGGCCTATGACCTGCTGATCCAGAGCGAAAGCGGCTTTCTGTCCGTGACCGGTGACGCCGCAGAGGAGGGCATGGCCAAGGCCGGCTGTTCGATCGCCGACATTTCGGCCGGCATGTACGCCTACACCGGCATTCTCTCGGCGCTACTGTTGCGGGACAGGACCGGGCAGGGCAGTCGTGTCGAGATTTCGATGCTGGAAAGCCTGGTCGAATGGATGGGCTTCCCGATGTACTACGCCTTCGAGGGCGCCACGCCACCGCAGCGCACGGGAGCGTCACACGCGACGATTTATCCCTATGGCCCATTTCCGTCAGGTGACGGCGGCACGGTTATGATCGGGCTGCAAAACGAACGTGAATGGATGCAGTTTTGCGTCACGGTGCTCAAGCGTCCCGAGTTGATCGACGACGAACGCTTCATCACCAACTTCAAACGCTCGGACAACCGTCAGGCTTTGCGCGCCATCATCCATGAAGTGTTTGCCCAACTGGATGCCACCACCGTCATCGAAAGGCTCGATGCCGCGCAGATCGCCAACGCCCAGGTCAACGACATGTCCGGCGTCTGGGCACATCCGCAGCTCAAGGCCCGAGGCCGCTGGACAGAGATCGCCAGCCCGGTGGGCATTCTGCCGACGCTGTTGCCGCCGGCCAGCAGCAATGCATTTTCACCGCGCATGGCGGCCGTACCTGGGCTGGGTCAGCACAGCAACACACTCCTGGCCGAATTGGGTTACAGCGCCATGGATATTCAGCGCCTGAGCGAAACAGGCATTGTCCAGAACGGTTGAGGGAGGCATGTGTATGTCCATTCTGTGGATTCGCTCGGCACTGTTCGTGCCCGGCAATCGACCTGAACGATTCGCCAAGGCACTGGCCAGTGGCGCCGACGCAGTCATCATCGATTTCGAAGATGCGGTACCGCCAGCGGATAAAGCCTTGGCCCGAGAGCATCTGCAAGCGTTTCTAAAGCAAAATCCAGACGCCCGGCTATTGGTACGGGTCAATGCGGCGGGAACCGATGAACACGAGGCCGACCTGGCGCTCTGTCGTCAGCAACCCGGTGTCAGCGCCGTCATGCTGCCCAAGGCCGAGTCAGTCGGCCAGGTGAACCACGCCGCCGCAACTGGCAAACCTGTCTGGCCCATCATCGAAAGCGCGCTGGGTGTGCTTGCGATCGGCGCCATTGCCTCCTGCAAGGGCGTGCAGCGCCTGACGTTCGGCGCACTGGACCTGGCGTTGGACCTGGGGTGGAAGGTGGGCAGTCCGGCTGTGGAAACGCTGTTCGACCAGACGCGCTTTGCGCTGTTGTTGCATTCTCGGCTCAACGATCTGCCCGCGCCGCTGGACAGCGTCTACCCGAATTTCGAAGATGACGCCGGGCTAGGCGCGGCAATGCGCCGTGCCCGCGACATGGGCATGGGCGGTGCCTTGTGCATCCATCCGCGGCAAGTGCCCGTTGTGCATGCGGCACTGGCACCCAGTGCCGAAGAATTGGCGTGGGCGCACCGCGTGGTGAGTGCGGCCGAGTGCGGCGAGGCAGCGTTCAAGGTTGATGGGGAAATGGTCGATGCACCGGTGCTGGGTCGAGCGCGCAGGTTGTTGGCGATGGGCTAAGTAGCAAAAGATCGCGGCCTCGTTGCACTCGGCAGCTCCTACAGGGTTTTGGCACATCCTGCAGGAGCTTGCCTTGCGCTGAATTTATCGGTCGAATCGAGCCAGTGTGCGCTCAAGTCCTTCCCGACATTCGATGACCATGCGCGCCACCAAATCGGCGCACGTCGGTAGGTCGTCAACCAATCCGATGACCTGACTGGCGCAGATCAGACCGGCGCCAGTATCACCCGACTCCAATCCCTCCAGCCCTCGTTGGCCCGATAAGAGGTGCTGTAAGTCGTCATAACCAGCGCCGCCAGGGCGTCGTTCGAGTTCGATGATCTGCCGTGAGACGGGACTGTTGAAAAAACGCGCCGTTCGCTTGAGCGTTCGCTTGATCAAAACGGTGTCACGTTCAGTGGCCGCTAACAGAGCATGCTTGATGTCGTCATGGAGGATGGACTCTTGGGTCAGCATAAAACGCGTGCCCATGTTCACACCCTCCGCACCGAGAAGCAGCGCGGCGGCCATGCTGCGCCCATTGGCGATCCCGCCGGAAGCAATGTAAGGGATTTTCAGTACCTTACCCAACGCAGGCAGCATGATCAGGGCAGGGACGTCGTCCTCACCGCAATGCCCGGCTGCTTCGAAGCCATCAATGGAAATCACATCAGCGCCGTAGCGTTCAGCGGACAAGGCATGCCGGACCGAAGTGCACTTATGGATAATTTTAATCCCTTGCTCCTTCAGTCTGGCTATCACGGGCTGGGGATTGTTGCCGGCGGTCTCGACGATGCGAATATCACTGTTGACGATGGCCTCGATCCAGCCGTCGTAATTCACATTGCTGGCGGTCAGCGATAGCGTGAGATTCACGCCAAACGGCTTGGAAGTGAGTTCACGGGTGCGCTCGATTTCATGACGCAAGTCATCCGGCGTCGGCTGCGTTCGCGCCGCCACCATGCCCAAGGCACCCGCATTCGAGGCAGCCGCGGCCAGTTGCGCACGACCAACCCACTGCATGCCCCCTTCGACGATGGGGAACTGGATGCCCAGCAACTCGGTAATGCGGGTTTTCATGATGTTCATTCAAAGGGTCTTTTCAGGGGCGGTGGAGAAGCATTGCTGGTGGATTACTGGCGACCGGGAAAATCTGGCTCGCGTTTTTCGAAGAACGCCTTCACACCTTCCTCCAACGCTGGAGAATCGAAGAGTATCTGTTGTCGCTCTGCTTCATACGCCAGTTGCGCGCGCAGATCATTGCTGCTGGCCGCCGCACATAGCTGGCGCGCCTCAATGATGCCGTCAGCGGGTAAACGCGCCAGCTGCCGGGCCATCTGCGTGGCGACAGTCAGCAGTGCACCATCATCGACACAAGCCTGGATCAATCCCCATTGCTCGGCTTTCTCAGCCGAGAGGCGTTCTCCCGTAAGACACAGTGCCAACGTACGGGCGGGGCCGAGGCGCCGTTGGAGAAACCAACTGGCACCCATGTCCGGAACCAACGCCAGTTTTTTGATGAACGGCAGGTAGAAATAGGCAGAGCGTGCGGCAAACACGATATCGCCCGCCAGCGCCAAGCCGACACCACCGCCTGCTGCCCCTCCGTTCAATGCAATGACAATCGGCACGGGAAGCTCATGCAGCTCGGTGATCAGCGGGTTGACCGAGTTGCGCATGACTTTCCCGGCGCGGGTGCCTCGCGACTCCTCCTGGTCATTGAAAGCACCACTGCCCAGATCTGCACCACAACTGAATAATTTTCCATTGGCCGTCAGCAGCAACGCGCGCACTGACTTATCGGTGCGCACCTGCGCGAGTGCGTCCCTGAGCTCGCTAACCAAATCGGCGCCGATGGGATTGAGTCGCTGCGGCAGATTCAGGGTAATACAGGCTACGCAATCTTCCCGGGTGTACATGATGGTTTGGTAACTCATGCAGGCTTTCCTTAGTGACTGAAGCATTGGCCACAACTGAGCGCACCGTTCATTCGCGATGATGCCATGCGAAGGCTCTTGTTCAACGCTATCGCGAACGATGGGGTGCCGGGAGCTACCCGGAACAGGGGGGAAGCCTGCGCAAGAACACAGGGTCTTTCGCAATGCCCCGCCGGTAGGGGGAGGACGAACCGGACGTTTACCTGACGTTACCTCGGGCCGCTCAGTGTCCTGATGCGTGAAGCCCAGACTGCGCGAGAAGCGATCGATAACCTCTGTCGCTATATGCGGCTTGTAAACGCGTCTCTACTGACAAGCGTCGAGGAGCACGACGATTAGTCAGTTGTTCGGTTGGAGGTGGTGTTAACAGAAGCGCACGGATCGGTTCGGCAGGTGACCGAGTTGTCCTTGGGCGTGCTCTACCGCAGTATTGCCGAACTGTTAGGACCCCGTTGGAAGCCCAGAAGTGTTTGTCTTGAGCACCGTCCACCGCGTGGTCCGACTCTCCACAAAACGATGTTCGGAGATACTGTGGAGTTCAATGCAGATTTCAACGGCATCGTCTGCGCCACACAGCAGTTGAGTTCACCGCTGTCCCCCTCGGACTCTCGCATGGCGCTCTATGCGCGCCGCATCCTGGATAACGCCCTTTCTTGCGCCGGTGAAAGTTCGGCGCATAACGCTCGGCGAACCATCATCGCGTTCCTGCCAACTGGCCGTTGCACGGCGGACCAAGTGGCGAAGACGCTGGGCATGGATCGACGTACGCTCCATCGGCATCTGCTCGCTGAAGGAACAAATTTCTCGTTGTTGCTGCGCACTGTTCGATCAGAGTTTGCCTCTCTACATCTTATCGATAGTGACCGTTCACTGGCAGAAGTTGCCGACCTGCTCGGGTTCTCAACCCCGAGCGCGTTCGGCTTCTGGTTCAGGAAAAACTTCGGCATGACGGCATTGATGTGGAGGAAAAGCCAAGGGCGTGGTGCGCCAAGAGTTGGACCGGAGTGACCTGTAGTCACAATTGGCCACGGAACCAGCGGGAAAAGTCACCGGCAGAGGAAAAACCAATCAACTCGGCGACCTCATATAACCGGCATATGCAACAGGACCAGGTCACCGACATCTTCAAGCCGTAGTTCCAACGAGGTTTGCGCACGAAAGTTCGGCACCGGTGGCGCCGGCGTTGGCGGCTCGGGCGGGGCAGGGGCTGTGATCGTGGGAGGGGGGCCAATGTCAAGGGGGCACGGGTGATTGGGGCTTTGGGAGTGGCATGAGGTCAAGCACCTGGTGCGCATCCACGCCTGCCAGGCTTGCCAATATTTTCCATCGCGGTCAAAGGCCGCTGCCGGGCAGACAGATCCCCGTGATTTTGTTGATAAAGGTCAACATGGGGCGGGCGACTCCATATGAGCATTCTTCAATGCGTTTGTTATACAAATGGCGAGGAGTGCACCCAGATGGCCCACAGTAAAATTGACTTTCGTGCTGCCGCCCGCGAGAAAATCCTCAGTGGCGCCACGCAGTTGGCGGACGCGGTGCGCGTGACGCTCGGCCCGAAATCAAAATCGGTGTTGATCCAGAATAAATGGGGCAATCCCACTGTCTGCAATGACGGCGTGACGATTGCCAAGCGCGTTGACCTGCAAGATCCCGTGGAAAACCTGGGCGCGCAAATGCTGCGCCAGGCCGCCGAGCGCACCGGCGACGCGGTAGGGGATGGCACCAGTACCTCGACGGTGCTGGCCCACGCCATCCTCGCCGATGGCATTCGCAACGTCGTCGCCGGTGCCAGCGCGATCGACCTCAAGCGTGGCCTGGATCGCGGCTTGTCGTTGGTGGTGGAATCACTCGTCGCCCAGGCGCGGCCCGTCAGTACGCCCAAGGAAAAGGCCCAGGTCGCCACGCTGTCGGCGCATAACGATGCCGTTATCGGGCAGTTGGTGGCGGACGCGTTGGAAAAGGTCGGCGTTGAAGGCGTCGTCAGCGTCGAGGAGTCCAAGACCACTGAAACGGTGGTTGAGGTGATGGAAGGGATGCGCTTTGACCGCGGTTATGTCTCACCGTACTTCGTCACCGACCCCGAGAAAATGCAGGTCGAACTCGATGACGCCTACTTGCTGCTCTGTGACCACAAGATAGGCGCACTCAAGGACCTGCTGCCCTTGCTCGAGCTTGTTGCGAAAAATGGTCAACCCCTGGTCCTGATCGCAGATGACATCGAAGGCGAGGCATTGACCACACTGGTGGTCAACCAGATTCGCGGCGTCCTGCGAGCGGTGGCCATCAAGGCACCGGGCTTTGGTGATCGGCGCAAGGAAATGCTTCAGGACATGGCGGTGCTGACAGGGGCAACGGTGGTTTCCAACGATTTGGGCGTCACTCTGGAACAAGTGGAACTGGGCCAGTTGGGGCGGGCACACCGCGTCGTGGTGCAAAAGGACAGCACAGCGTTGATTGGTGGGGCAGGTACGCGGGAGGCCATCGAGGCGCGATTGCAACAGATTCGCACGCAGATGGAGCACACCAGCAGCGATTACGACCGGGAAAAACTCCAGGAACGACTGGCCAGGCTGTCTGGTGGGGTAGCGGTGATCCGCGTCGGGGCGCCTTCCGAAGCGGAAATGAAGGCACGCAAGGACGCGCTGGATGACGCCATCTCGGCGACTCGCGCGGCCATAGCCGAAGGCGTTGTGCCGGGTGGCGGGCTTGCCCTGCTCAAGGCTGTCCCCCTTATCGCGGCCGAAGAAGCCCGTTGCGAGGGCGATGTCAGGACCGGTCTGCAAATGCTTCGCCGGGCCCTGGAAGCCCCGGCCAGGCTCATCGCGGAAAACTCGGCGGTGGACGCCGGCGTGGTGGTTGCGCGCATGCTCGCAGAACCCGGCAATGTCGGTTTCGATGCGTCTGCCAACTGTTACGTGGACATGTACGAAGCCGGCATCATAGATCCGACCAAGGTGGTGCGCATTGCCCTCGAAAATGCCGTATCGGTGGCCAGCATTCTGTTGCTGACCGAGGCGACCATCACTGATATCCCGGAGAAGGAATCACCCGCCCAGCCGCCTTTTCCTGAATGAGGAGGCCGTCTTGCGGGGCACTCAGGTATAGGCGGCTATATCGGTCAACGCCAGGTGATGGAGCATCGGATTTTCACCGTGCAGGTAGCCGAGCGCCTGCTGCATCAGCAAGATGGCTTTTTGTCGTCTTGCTCGTTGCTCATTCCAGCCTCCTCATCTTCAAGCCGTCCTGGGGCTGTTCAACGATGGGTCATATGCCTGTCCCGATCCGGTTGATCATCGATGCCCTGGGTCAGAGCGATCGAATGCGCCATTTTCCGCCAGGCAGGTGGCGATCAGGGCCGTGCTGTCGAGCACCTGCAGGTGGCGCGAGACACAGTCAGGCGGCAGGCGAAACGGCGGCACGGTGTCTGTGATCGCGATGTGTTCGAAGATCGGCAGGTCGAACAGTTGACTGCCGGCGGTGAACAAGCCATGGGTGGCGGCTGCGAACAAGCGCGTGGCGCCAGCCTCCTGGCAGGCAAGGCCGGCGTGCTTGAGCGTAGCCCCGGTGCTGATCAGATCATCGAACACGATGGCCGTCTTGCCGCTCACGTCGCCCATCAAGAGGGTGCCCGTCAGCGTGGTGTGGGCGCGGTGTTTTTCCATCAGGGCGCTGCCAACCGATCGTCCCAGCAGCCGCTGCAGGGCCTGGCGAAACTGCTCGGCCCGCTTGCTGCCACCTGAGTCCGGGGAGACCGCCACCACTTCGGCGTCACCGACCTGCGCGGCGAAATGCCCGGCGAACAGTTCGGCGCATTGCAGGTTCCACGCCGGTATGCGAAACGCATTGTCGAACGCCGCCGGATTATGGACTTCCAGGGTGATCAGTCGATCGACGCCGCTGGCTTCAAAAAAAGCGGCCACGTAGCGCGTGATGGTCGGGTCCTGGGGCTGGCTGCGCCGATCCTTGCGCCCGTAGCAGAGGTAGGGCGCCACCACCTGCACCTGACGGGCACCGGCATCCTTCAGTGCGCTGCAGAAAAACAGCAGGCGACACAGCTTGTCGTTGGCGCTCTGCGGACCATCCCCATGCAAGCCATGGAACACGACGACTTCGCGGCCGTGTACCAGATCCAGCGGGCGGCACTTGTGCTCGCCGTCTTCATAGTCTCGCTCTTCATGCTGCGCCAGTGTGCAACCCAGCCGATGGGCGACGCGCGCAGCGTATAGCTCGCTACCTTGCAGGGCAAAAAGTAGTGGGGGCAGGGTGCGCATGCAAGTCTCCTCCGAGGCGATTGGCAAGCCTTTTCTGCCGTCATCGGGCGGCGCCGTGGCGCACCACCTCTATGCAAAAGTCCGGCTCGAAGGGCGGCACATTGCATTCGACAATGTCAGAGGCGGCAACTTGCAGGTGCACGCCGACAATGTCGGCCCGGATCGGCTGCTGGCAGATGTGCCGGTCTACCAATACGGCAGTGTAGACCCGACGAGCTCCCAGTTGTGCCAGATAGGCGCAGGTACGCAGCAGCGAATGGCCTTCGAACAATACATCATCAACGACCAGCAAGGTGGTGTTGGCGAGGTCCAGTTTGGCCAGCAGCGGGTTTTCGGTCAATTGCGTGAAGGCATGCAGCACTTGCAGGTCGTCGGCATAGCGCTTGACCTCAAGTGGATAAAGAGGGAGTTCCGGTTGGCCGGTCTGGCGCGCAATGTGCTCGCGCAATCGTTGGGCCAGGGGCTCACCCCGGCGCTTGATACCAATCAGGGCGGCGTGCGCCGGTGGCAGCAGGCTGGCGGCCTGGCGCGCCATCGTCTGCAGGACGTCATCGAGTTCATTGCGCTCGTACAGGCGCAACCGCTGACTTGCCAATAGGATCGTCATTGCCTTCTCCTGTCTGCGAACCATGGAGCGCGTGCATTTTCGGCCAATGTAGCCCGGTTGGCCCTGGTGCGATTGATATTGATCAATCGCGATCGAATCAAAGGTCGGTCTTTTCAGCCTTCGACTACCCGTCTGGCGACGCGCTTGGGGGCAGCGGCTTCGGGTGGGTCAGCTGCTGGCGCAGGCACTTGATATAAATCAACGCCAAGGCCGCTTCCACGGAGGATTCTGAATCCATGACACAGGCGCCTGGTCCACCGGCGAGCACAGCGCTTCAGGGTGGCGGGCAGTGACAAACAAGCGAGTTTCGTGGAGTCCGATCATGAGCCAGTATCAACGGTTATTGCTGATCATCAACCCGGCCCTGCGCCAGTCCAAAGCCATGGATCATGCCGCCGCGCTGGCCAAGGCCAGTGGTGCCAGCCTGCACATCGCCGCCTTGATCCCATCCTGGAAGCTCTTGTCGCTACTCGAAGAAGGCGATCGGGAAAAGGCTCGCGAAGAGTATCTGCAAGACCAGCGCAACTGGCTCAGATACCACGCCGATCATCTACGCAACAGGGGGCTTGAAGTGACCGCCGAGGCGAAATGGGCCGACGACCTGCAGCAAGACATTCTCGATTATGTCGCGGAAATGCAGCCCGACCTGTTGATCAAGCAGGTGCAACGAGAACCGGCGCTCAAGCGCGGTTTCTTTACCCCGCTGGACTGGCGTCTGTTACGCCATTGCCCGGTACCGGTGTACCTGCCTGGCGAAGGTGATCATCCTTTGCCGCGCAAGGTCGTGGCAGCGGTTGATGTTTCCAATTCCCTGGTACAGGACGACGAGCTCAATGAGCGGATCATCCAGCAGGCGTCCAGCCTGGCTATCCAGTGTCAGGCCGAGTTGCACCTGGTGTATGCCTGCGACGCTTCTGCGCTGTTCCTGGGCGATATGGGCGGCGGGGGCTTGACGCTCGCGGACCTCTACAGTCAGTTGCGCCAGCGCCATGAAAAATCCTTCCTCGACCTGGCTGGCCGATATGGCGTGCCGGCTGACCGGCGACATTTCATCGAGGGGCATCCTGTGGCCGTGCTGCATGCGCTCGCCGATGAGCAAGAAATGGACGTGATTGTGATGGGCAGGGTCCAGTCCCATGGCCTGGACAAACTGTTGGGCAGCACCACCGAACATACCCTGTACCAGGTGGCGTGCAGCATCCTGGCCGTTTAGCGCGGTCCTGCCAGGACCGCAGCTTAAGAACCCAGTCGTCAGCGCCCCAGGAGGTTGCCGTGATCCACAGTCCCTCATTACAAACCACCTTGCTCAACCGCGCCGAAGCCGGCCGACGCCTGGTGCAGCCCTTGCTCAAATACGCCAACCGGCCTGAGGTGATCATCCTGACCCTGCCCCGTGGCGGTGTCCCGGTGGCTTATGAAGTTGCCACCGCCCTGAATGTGCGCCTGGACCTGATGCTGGTGCGCAAGCTCGGTGCTCCTTCGCACCCGGAATACGCCATGGGCGCCATTGCCAGCGGCGGTGTACAAGTCCTCAATGATGACGCGCTGCGGGCGCACCCGATCGATCGAGCCAGTTTCGAGGCGGTGGTCGCCCGGGAGGCGCAGGAGCTGTCGCGACGTGAAAAGGCGTATCGGGGAGATCGCCCGCCACCGCAACTCAAGGGCCAGGTGGTGATCCTGATCGACGACGGCCTGGCCACAGGTTCTTCGATGATGGCTGCGATCCAGGCGGTGCGCATGCAGGCGCCGGAGCGCATCGTCGTCGCGGTACCGGTTGCTCCTCGGGAAACGGTCGAGGATTTATCCATGCAGGTAGACGAAGTGATTTGCCCGCTCATTCCCGAGTGGATGATGTCGATCGGCTACTGGTACCTGGATTTTTCCCAGACCTCGGACGAAGAAGTCATCAATCTCATGCAACGGGCCTGGGAGAGGGAACTGTCGAGCGCCTCCCAGACGGAACATCGCGATGTCTGAAGTTCAATTCCGATCCCTGGAGCTGGCGGGCGTTGAATTGTCCGCCGATTTGCGTTTGCCGGCGAACGCGCATGCCCTGGTCATCTTCGTCCACGGCAGCGGCAGTGGGCGCTTGAGCCCGCGCAATCAATATGTGGCCGATGTCCTGGCCGGTCGGGGCCTGGCGTCGCTGCTGTTCGACCTGCTGACGGAACCGGAGCAGCGCCTGGATAATCTCAGCGGGGAGTTGCGCTTCAATATTCCCCTGCTGGCCAGACGGTTGATCGATGTGATCGACTGGGTCGGCCGGGATCGCCAATTGTGTTCTTTGCCCATCGGTCTGTTCGGCGCCAGTACCGGTGCGGCGGCGGCGCTGGTGGCCGCCGACGAGCGAGCGTCGGTGATAGGGGCAGTGGTCAGCCGAGGCGGGCGAACCGATCTGGCCGGGCCGGCTCTGCCCGGGGTGAAGGCGCCAACCTTGCAGATTGTCGGCGCACAGGACCCGGTGGTACTGGGCCTGAATCGCCAGAGCAGCCAGACCCTGCAGTGCGAGCAACGGCTGGAAGTCGTGGAGCGCGCCACGCATCTTTTTGAAGAGCCTGGCACCCTGGAGGAAGTCGCCAGGCTCGCTGGCGACTGGTTTGAACAACACCTGCGGGCCACTTAGGGTGTCGCCCTTACTATGTGCGACGTGTCATGGTGATGTTGCTCGGACTTTACAGGTACAGGCGGTGAATGACCTGGTGGGGGTCGAAGGGATCGTCGTGGGCTTCAAAACCCAGAAACCTGGCCAGCTCGCGCAGCGGCGCGTTACTGGAGGCGCCAACCGAGTACAACTGGTGGACGCCATTGCTGCGGGCATCGTCGATCAAGTGCTCCAGCAGTAACGTCCCCAGGCCCAGGCGTTTCCAGGCAGTGGCGACGGTTACCGCGCATTCGCACTGGTATTGACCCATGGCGGTATAACGGCTGGCGCCGATTTCGATCACGCGGCCATTATCGTGGACCAGTGCGATGCAGCCTTGGCCCTTCTGGGGGGCATGCTGTTGCCTGAGTAAAAACGCGTGCCGGGACGCCGGCGCCGAATGCCGGACAAGCGCGTATTCACGAGCTCGGTCTGCTTGCTCGACATGCCGGATCAACACCGGACGACCGTTGCTGAGAACATCAATCCGGGATTTTTCACCGGCGTTGACCCAGCCATGCCAATCTTCGGGGCGCTTGTCAGCGAACATCGTGCAACCCTCCATCTGGCGGTCACTTGATGCGCAGGGAAATCCCCGTGCTCAAGTTCTTTTTTACGCCGTTGGCCGCTCCCGGATTTGATCTGGATCAGGCACGGCTAAGGATAGGAGGGCGAGTCTTGATGGGCGGGGGTCAAAGTGTGGCGAACTTGTGACAGCCGGCGACCGGGGATCTTGTTCAGGGTGTGCTGCAGCGAGGGCAGTGGACCTTCACCTGGCCTGCGGCACTACCCTTGCCGGGGCGGGCATCGGGATCGGCAGTGCAGGCTTGAGCGCTGGAAAATCTTCGGGCGTCAGGGTTTCCTTTTCCAGCAGTAATCGCGCCCCGGCCTCCAGGTCGGCGCGACGGCTGGCCAGCAATGCCTTGGCGCGTTCGTAGGCTTCATCGAGCAGGGCGCGGATGCCGAGGTCGATTTCCCTGGCGGTTTGTTCCGAATAGTACTTTTCGCCAAGACCGGGCGGGCGATCGCCCAGATAAGCCGCGTTCTGGCGCTCCAGTACCGACAGGCCCAACTCGCTACTCATGCCAAACCGGGTGATCAATTGCCGGGCGATGTCCGTGGCGTGCGCCAGATCATCGGCGGCCCCGGTGGAGATCTGGCCGTACGTGAGGAACTCGGCTGCGCGTCCGGCCATCAGAACGACAATCCGGTCCTTGAGCATCTGGCAACTGATCAGGAAGTGATCTTCGGTCGGGCGCTGCAGGGTATAGCCCAGCGCTCCAATGGCCCGGGGCACGATCGAGACCTTGTGCACCGGGTCCATGGCTGGCAGGTTGCTGGCGGCCAGGGCATGCCCCATCTCGTGATAGGCCACCACCTGGCGTTCCTCGGGGCGCAGCACGCTGCTCTTGCGTTCAACGCCGGCGACGATGCGCTCCACGGCGGCAGTGAAATCGTCGAGGTTGACGGCATTGGCGCCGCGACGGGTGGCGACGATAGCCGCTTCGTTGACCAGGTTGGCCAGGTCGGCGCCGGTGAAGCCTGTGGTGATGTCGGCAATGAGCTCCCGATTCAGCCCCGGATCCACGGTGATCTTTTGCAGGTGCACCTTGAGAATTGCCTGGCGCCCCTTGCGATCAGGACGATCGACCAATATCTGCCGGTCGATACGACCCGCCCTGAGCAGGGCAGGGTCCAGCACCTCCGGACGGTTGGTCGCGGCCAGCAGCACCACGCCCTCACGGGGATCGAAGCCATCCAGTTCGGCCAGCAACTGGTTGAGGGTCTGTTCTTTTTCGTCATTGCCGCCGAACGAACCGACGCCGCGCATTTTGCCCAGCGCATCCAGTTCGTCGATGAAGATGATGCAGGGTGCCGCCTGCCGCGCCTGCTCGAAAAGGTCGTGCACCCGGGCCGCGCCGACGCCGACGAACAGTTCGACAAACTCTGAACCCGAGATCGAGAAAAACGGCACCCCGGCTTCACCGGCAATGGCCTTGGCGACCAGGGTCTTGCCGGTGCCTGGTGGGCCGACCAGCAGCGTACCCTTGGGTATATGGGCGCCCAGGCGACCGTATTTCTCCTTGTCCTTGAGGAATGAAACGATTTCCACCAGTTCGGCCTTGGCTTCATCGATGCCTGCCACGTCGGCGAAGGTGATACCGGTATCGCGCTGGACGAATACCTTGGCCCGGGACTTGCCGATGCTCATCAGCCCGCCCATGCCTTGCTTCTCCGCGAGCCCGCGAAAGAGGAAATGCCAGATCACCATGATCAGGACGAAAGGCAGCAACCAGCCCAGCAGGCCGCTGACCAAGGTGTTTTCATTGACGCCAGTGAAGCTGACCCCCGAACGGGCGAGGTCCGTCGCCAGTGCAGGATCGACCCGAACGGTGGAAAACCGGTTGCGGCCCTCAATGGGTTCCTCCAGCTTGCCGCTGATCTGGTCCTTCTCGACTCTCAGGTCGCTGAGCTTTCGCTCACTGAGCAACTGCAGAAACTGGCTGTACGGAAGGGACTGCACCACTGGGCGGTCAATAAACAAAAATTGCATCAGGGTGAGCACGACGAACGCGACGGCAAAGAAAGACAGGTTCCATTGATGATTTTTTTTCATGGCCTTGGCTCGCGAAGGAGGGGCTGGAGCGGGCGCCATTGCATTGGATGGCCCCGGGTAACCAGGAATTTCCCGGGGCGATCATTCAGGCGATCAGCAACTGGTCATCCACCCTGGTGACACCCGGCACCGACCAGGCAGCACGCTCGGCGATTTCACGCTCGCGCCAGAAGTGCACTTTGCCTTCAAGTTTCACCACACTGCCTTCTACCTTGATACGTATGCCCTTGGCATCGACTTCAGCATTGCGCTTGAGGGCCTCTTCGATGCTCTGCTGGATATCGACGACGTTCACTTGCGGGCGCAGGGTGATGCGATTGTCCACGCCCACCACCCCCGACAATTTGCGCACGGCGCTTTCGGCGAGTTCCTTCTGATATTGCCAGTCCACCTGGCCTTCCAGGGTTACCCAGCCTTTTTGCACGACGACCTTGATATCGCCTTCGGGTGTATCAGAGCGCCACGAGATAATGTTGACGGCACGATTGGCGATAGTGTCATCAGCGGTACCCGCGCCTTTTTCCAGGCGAACCTCTATTTCCTCAGCCACCGCACGTACGCCTTTGATCGCTTTGACCGCGCGTTCGGCACTGACTTTCTGAGCATAGCTCTTGACGTGACCGGAGAGCGTGACAACGCCTTTGTCCACGCTCACGCCGATCTGGGCGGCGTCGATATCGGGTTGAAAATCAAGCTCATCCAAAATGGTATTGCGCAAGGTTAAGTCGCTCATGATCCTGTCCTCTCCCGTGTGACTGAAGTACATGGGCCACCAAAGCCCCATGTCTTTTTTTACGCCTGAACGACAGAAAGACATTGAGTTAAATCAAGAAGGCCGCAGTGGCCCGCGTCCCCATAGGCCAGCCGGTTGTTTGATAAATATCAGTGAAATCCGAGGGTGACGCCGGATACTGGGTTTGACTGGCTTTTACTGTCGGAACTTATTTGGAGAACATCATGGAAAAGCGTTTGCCTGTTGTTTGCCTCGGCATTCTTTTGGCCACGACGGCCGGTTGCAGCAATAAGCAGGCCCAGGAACTGGATGCCCGGCTGGAGTACGCTGAAAATAACGCCGCAATGGCGCGATTGAGGGCCGATGAGGCGCACCTCAAGGCAGAACTGGCAATGGAAGTGGCACGCCAGGCACAACGGACCGCCGACGAAGCCAATGAACGTGCCGGCCGTATGAGCGAAAAGGCAAGGCGCTAGTAATGCGTGCGGGAAGGAGCCTACGCCGAGCTGGCTGAGCGCCTGACGCTTGAGTGGCGATTCAGAGGTGATAGCGTGACTGGACAAATCGCCTGGTGTGATCGAGGTGGGGCTGGTCATGGCATTGGCGAGTTTATTAACGTTCGACTGGATGCTGCCCGGAGGGATGATAGCGGGCGATGCGTCGCTGGCTGAGGCCCGCACCGGCGGTTTCACGGTCCTTGTATTGGCGCAGTTGTTCAACGCATTGTGCGCGCGCTCGGAATCAACCAGTGCATTGCGCGGACTGTTCGCCAATCGATGGCTGTGGGGGGCAATTGGCCTGGCCGTCGCCCTGCAGATCGCAGTGGTGCACTCGCCGCCGCTGAACACGGCGTTCGGAACCCGTGCATTGACGCTGAGCCAGTGGGGATTTTGTCTTGTAGTGGCCAGCTCTGTGTTCTGGTTCATTGAACTGCGCAAGCTGTTTTTGCGATTGAAGGGCCGGAAGTGGTTAAGAACATAGCGTGCGAAACGTGAATAGGCAGGTGCAGGGCGGTTGATCTAAATCAATGGGCATTCTGTTAGCGGTCCCATGCTTTTATTACACATGGGTAAGGGCGCTTGGTCATGAACATCAACAAGCTGGTCGGGATTCATGCGGTGCAAGGCTGGTGGCGGAGCAGGGGAGCAACAACAGGAAACCTGCGCCGCCCGGGCAAAAGGCCCGGCAAACGTGACGCAATCTACCTGCTGATGATCTCGCTGGCGTTGCCGGCGGGTTATTTCACTGCGTATCACTTTGCAGCCCATACGTTGAGGGATTTGGTCGAATCTTGCTCCGCGCGTTTCGAGATCGAGCTTGAAAAAGCCGAGATAGAGCCTCCCATCCAAGCCCTATCGCGCTCCTTGTGCGAATGCCAGGCACAAACACTGCTCAATAAAAACGGCGTTCTGCGACTTGCCTTGGTCGACAGCCACCTACTGGATCCGCAGACACTAGAACCGGTAACGGAGGAGGATGGAAAGTTCTGCATCAACGCCCTGTGGAAGCCTGGCGCTGAACTGGCCAAGCGCTTGACCCTTGAGTGACAGACTGAAAATCGTGCCGTCATGTTCAGCATGAATAAGTCATCGCCAATCTCGGCTCTTAACGAGCTGACAGGCGCGGCGCATGACTCAGGTCTTGCCTTTCCACGGCACCAGGCGTCGCTCCAGCCAGCGCATGCCCAAGTCGAACAGCAGCGCCATGGCGCCGATCACCAGGATGCCCATGATCACCACGTCCGTGGCCATGAATTTGGAAGCGGTCAAGACCATGAAGCCCAGGCCTGCGGTGGCCGCGACCATTTCGGCGGCCACCAGGGTGGTCCAGCCGAAGCCGATGGCGATGCGCATGCCGGTCAGTACCTCGGGCAATGCCGCCGGCATGATCACGTGTCGCAGCACCTGGGCGCGACTGGCGCCCATGGAGTAGGCGGCATGGATCTGCTCGATGGCCACCGACTTGACCCCGGCGCGGGCGCTCAACGCCAATGGCGCGAACATCGCCAGGTATATCAGCAGCACCTTGGAACCCTCGCCGATGCCCATCCAGATCACCACCAGGGGCAAATACGCCAGCGGCGGCAGTGGCCGGTAGAACTCCACCAACGGATCGAAAATTCCCCGGGCCACACGATTGACGCCCATCATGATGCCCACCGGGATTGCCGTGAGCACCGCCAGGACGAACGCACCGAAGACACGCAAGGCACTCCAGGCGATGTGATTGAGCAGGGTCGCGTCGGCGAAACCGTCGCGAGCCACCTCCAGCAATTGCGCCCAGACCGCCTGGGGCGATGGCAGGAACAGTGGCTTGACCCAGCCGGCGTTGGTCGCGATGTACCAGGCGGCAAACGCCAGCACCACAGTGACCAGACTCAAGACCAGGCTCGAACCGTTGCCCGGCGCCCCATACTGCTCGCCCGGGCGGGCCGGGGCGGCTCGGCGCAGTTCGTTGATGGCGCGCATCACGGCGTTGCGTTGTTTTTCGTCGAACAGGCTCATGCGGCCTCCTCATCACCATGGATAATGCTCAGCACCTGCTCGCGCAAGGCAATGAAATCGGCACTGGACTTGACCGTGCGGGCGTCCTGGCCGGCGAGAAAACGTCGACCGAAATCGATCGGGAATTCGTGGGTGATGCGGCCAGGGCGCGGTGACATGATGATCAGCCGCGTGGCCATGAACAGGGCTTCCTCGACGTCATGGGTGATGAAAAACATCATCTTCCCGGTGCGCATCCAGATCTGCAGGATCAGTTCCTGCAAGCGTTCGCGGGTCAGTGCATCCAGTGCGCCCAACGGCTCATCGAGCAACAGCATTTGCGGATCATTGGTCAGTGCCCGCGCGATCCCCACCCGTTGCTGCATGCCGCCGGAAAGCTGGTACACCGCGTGGCCAGCAAAATCCGCCAGCCCCGTGAGCTCGAGGAAGTGCCGTGCGCGCTCCTCGCGTTCAGCCCTGGCCACGCCACGCAGTTTCAGGCCGAAGGCGACGTTGTCGAGTACATTCAACCAGGGCAGCAACGCATGTTTCTGGAACACCACGCCGCGTTCGGAGCCTGGCCCGGTGACCTGGTCGCGCAGTTGCGCCACCGCCGAGGTCTGTTGCGGCACCTGGCCGTGGAAATCGCCCAGGGTGATCAAGCCGCTGCTGGGCTGGATGAAACCGGCCATCAGGTTGAGCAGGGTGGTCTTGCCGCAACCCGATGCCCCCAGGGCGACAACGAAATCGCCGCAGGCGATGTCCAGGTTGACCCCGGCCAGGGCCGTGACCCGCTGGCCTTTTTGCTGTGCGGGGTAGTGCACCGACACGTCATGGATTTTCAGGCTCAGGCCCATGGCTATTTCCTCGTGGTGGGGCGGCCTGCGCCGCCCGTGGCTGGGGTTACTGGGCGGCCTGGACGAAGCCCGGGTTGATGGCGACGCTGTAGTCGGGCAGCAACGCCGGGATCTTTTTCTGTTCTTTCAAGAAGGCAGCGGTGGCCGCCAATGCCTTGGCCGCGCCACCATCCTTGCCGGCGCCCAGCCAGTTGGCTCCGGCCTGTTCGGTGGCCAGCGGGAACTGGTACAGGGCCAGCACAGGCGGTACTTCGTCAGGCTTGGCCCCGGACTGGCGCGCCACGTTGATCACTTGCGGCGAGTCGGCGGTCCAGCGCCCGGGCGCCTCCACATAGTCGGCGGTGCTGGCCTGCAGCACCTTGGTCAGGGCGAGCATGCCGGCGCTGTGCTCGGCGGCGAACTTGCGGTCGACCACGATGCCGTCGAAGGTCGCCTTGCCCCATTGGGTCAACTGCCCGGAGGTCAGCAGTACCTGGCCACTTTGCTTGAGGCGACCCAAAGCCGGGTCCCAGATGAAGGCCGCGTCGATGTCGCCGCGTTCCCAGGCAGCCGGGATGTCCGACGGTTGCAGGTTGATGACCTTGACCTTGCCGCTCAGGCCAAATTGCTCCAGGGCAAACAGGGCATGAAAGTGCGTGGTGGAGACGAAAGGCACGGCCAGGGTTTTACCCGCCAGGTCCTGGGGCGCGACGATGCCGCTGCCATTGCGCACCACCAACGCCTCAGCGTCATTGATGTTGTCGAGAATCCAGAACAACTGCGCGTCTACACCACGGCTCACGGCAGCGGCAATCGGGCTGCTGCCCGCCACGCCGATCTGCACGTCGCCGGACGCCATCGCCAACATCACATCGCCGCCACTGTCGAAGTTGCGCCATTGGATATCCCAGCCAGTGGCCTTCTCGAATTGCTTTTCGGCGATGGCGTTCTTCCACGGCGCGAACATGCTTTGCACGCCGATGGTCACTGTCTGCGCCTGGGCCGCGGTGGCAAGGCCCAGGGTCAGCGCGGCGGCGGGTAACAGCAGCGAGCGTCGAATCCATTGGTGCAGGGGCTTGAACATGGTGTGGCTCCTAAGGTGGAAGGCATTGTTTTTGGCACACCTCGATCTTAGGGCCGGCCCGTTGCTTGCTTTAGATCCAGTTGCGCCGGGCTTTGGTACCAGCCAAAGCGCCAGGCCTTTGCGGGTAAGGCGTGCAGCGCATCGGGTGCGCCATCGGGGTGCGTCATCTAGGGAATGGGAACCATGTTGGAGCGTTATTTTCGTCCGTTCGAAGCTGGGCGCGGTTTGCAGGAGCAACTGCGCGAGAGCCTGCTCAACGCCATCCTCGATGGCGCGCTGGCGCCCAGCGATGCCATGCCGTCGTCGCGCAAGCTGTGCCAGTTGCTCAAGGTGTCGCGCAATACCGTTGTGCTGGTCTATGAACAACTGGTACAGGACGGCTACCTCACGCCCTCGGACCGGCGCGGTTATTTCATCAATGAAAAATTCTTGCGCCAACAGCTCAACGTCAGCCTGCGCCCCAAATCCCCGGCCCTGTTCGAACGGCCCGATCACGCGCCGGACTGGGAGCGTCGGCTGCAAACCGAATCGGCGCAGATGCGTGCCATCGTCAAGCCGCGCAACTGGCGCGAGTACCGCTACCCGTTTATCTACGGCCAGATCGAGGACGACGAGCAGACCGCCGCGCGCTGGCGCGATTGCACACGGATCGCCGCCAGTGGTGCGCACATGCGCAGCTGGGTCGATGACCAGGTGATGCTTGACGATCCCCTGCTGGTTGAACAGATCATCCAGCGGGTCTTGCCCAAACGCGGTATCCAGGCTCGGCCCGAGCAATTGCTGGTGACCATCGGCACGCAGAATTCGCTGTACATGCTCGCGCGCCTGCTGGGCCGCCCTGGCCTTGTAATGGGCCTGGAAGAACCCGGTTATGTGGATGCACGGAACATTTTCAGCCTCACCGGCTGCACCCTGCGTCCGCTGCGCATCGACCGCCAGGGCCTGGTGGTGGACGTGCAATTGCAGGGGTGCGAAATGCTCTTCTGCACGCCCAGCCACCAATCGCCGACCGGCGTGACGATGCCGCTGTACCGGCGTCTGGAGTTGTTGGCGAGCGCCCGCGAGCATGATTTTCTGATCATCGAGGACGACTACGAAAGCGAGCAGAACTTTCTGGGCAGCAACCATCCTGCGCTCAAAAGTTATGACGACAGTGGCCGGGTGATTTACCTGGGTAGCCTGACCAAGAGCCTCTTGCCGGGCGTACGGTTGGGGTTCATTGCCGCCGATGCCGAGCTGATTCATGAGCTACGCGCGCTGCGCCGCTACATGTATCGCCATCCACCGTCGAACAACCAGCGCATCCTGGCGCTGTTCCTGGCCATGGGGCATTACGACGCCCATGCCCGCCGCCTGCGTGACCGGCTGGCGCGTAAGTGGCGAGTGATCAGTCGCGCCCTGGCCGAGCATTTACCGGAGTGCAACGCCAGTGGCATGGCCGGTGGTTCATCGATCTGGGTTAGCGGCCCGCCGGCGGCAGACGCCTGGGCCTTGCAGCGCAGGGTTGCCCGGCATGGCGTGTTGATCGAGCCGGGCGATATTCATTTTCTGGGGGAGGGACGTACCGGCTGTTACTTTCGCCTGGGCTTCGGCGCGATTGCCGAAGCCTTGATCGAACCGGGCATCGAGGCGTTGGGCAAGGCCTGGCGCGAATTGCGCCAGGCCGAACTGGCTTAAAGGCTTTCCTGGGCGAGCGTGTGCTTGAGGACTTCAAACATCGCGTCCACGTCCATGCGGCTGGCCACCAGCGCCGGGGCGAAGATGATCGCATCGCCCGTGGTCTTCACGTGCAGGCCGGCGTCGTACAGCGCCCGCTGCACCCGTGCGCCCTTGGCGCCGGGGGCGGTTCCCGGGGTCAGCTGGATGCCGCTGAGCAGGCCGTAGCCGCGCAAGTCACTGACCTGGGGCAGCCCGCGCAGGCCGCTCAGTGACTCCATGAAGTAGGGCGCCAATTGCCGACCGCGACCGAACAAATCCTCATCACGGTAGATGTCCAGCGATGCAAGGGCGGCGGAGCACGCGGCCGGGTGACCGGAGTAGGTATAACCGTGGAACAGCTCCGGACCCTGGCCCTGGCTGGCCCCGACCACGGCGTCGTAGATCGACTCGTCAACGGCCACCGCGCCCATGGGGATGGCGCCGTTGGTCAAGGCCTTGGCCATGGTGATGATGTCCGGCTTGACCGTAAAACTCTGTGCGGCAAAAGCCTCGCCGGTACGACCGAAGCCTGTGATCACTTCGTCGAACACCAGCAGGATGCCGTGGCGGTCGCAAATGTCGCGCAGGCGCTTGAGGTAGCCAGCCGGTGGTACATAGACGCCGATGGAACCGGCGATGGGCTCGACAAAGCACGCCGCGATGCTGTCCGCACCGTGAGTGGCGATGATGCGCTCGAGGTCGCTGGCCAGGTCTGCGCCCTGGGCCGGTTCGCCCAATTGATAACGCTGTTCTTCCTGCCAGGTGTGGCGCATGTGACTGACGTGGGGCAGGCCGCCGGTGGCGAAGGCCTGGCGGTTGCGCATCATGCCGGATAGGGCCACGCCGCCAAAATTGACCCCATGATAGGCCCATTCACGGGACACGAAGCGGGTGCGCTGGGCCTGGCCACGGGCGCGGTGGTAAGCCAGGGCGATCTTCATGGCGCTGTCGACCGACTCGGAACCGGAGTTGGTGAAGAACAGCTTGTTCAACCCCGTCGGCAGCAACTCGCTCAGGCGTTCGGCCAGTTCAAAGGACAAGGGCGAAGCGCGCTGGAAATGCGGGGTGAAATCCAGGGTCAGCAATTGCTTGCACACCGCCTCGGCAATTTCGGTACGGCCATGCCCGGCCGCGCAACAGAACAGCCCCGAGCTGCCGTCGAGCAGCTCGCGGCCTTCGCTGGTCCAGTAGCGCACACCCTCGGCGCGGACGAACAGTTGCGGGGCACGCTGGAACTCCCGGTTGTCGGTGAAGGGCATCCATTGGTGGTTGAGGTTCGTTGCCATGGGGTTACTCCTGAGGGCAGGCACGGATCGGCCGGTTGCCCCGCAGACTAGCCATGCAGCTGCGGCGCGCTTAGATCCAGTTGGCCTTTTCGATGGAGCCAGGGCATCCGGCACTGGACCCATTGAAAAGCCCGTCTGGCTCTAAAGCATGGATGGATGCCTGACTAGAGTGGCGCCATTATCAAAGGAGCGCGCCGTGAACCCGGAATTGAATTGGACCTTGAATGCCTTGTGCGTACTGGTCGCCGCCGTTGTGCGTGGCCTCACCGGGTTCGGCTTTGCGGCCATCGCGGTCGTCGGCCTGGCGATGCTCGGTACCTTGCGCGATGCCGTGCCCCTGGTGTTGTGCCTGGAGGTGGCATCCAGCCTGATGCTGCTGCGCGACGCCTGGGCCCAAGCCGATTATCCGCTGCTGCGGCGGGTCCTGGTCGCGGCGGCGCTTGGCGTGCCTTGCGGCATCTGGCTGCTGACCGGTCTCGACAGCGACTGGCTGAGCCTGTGGGTCTACGGACTGGTGGCGACGCTGGCGTTGCTGGGCCTGGCGCGCGTGGCGTTGCCCATGGGCCGTGGACCTTGGGCGGCCTGGCTGGTGGGCGGCAGCAGTGGGGCGTTGATCGCCGCGTTTTCCATCGGCGGGCCACTGGTGGTGGCCTGGCTCAGCCACTGCGGGCTGCGGGCGCGGACGCTGCGCGCCACCCTGATCATGTTCTTTTTTGCCGTGGACCTGGCGGCCCTGGCCGGGCTGGCAGTCGCCCAGGCCATCGGCCCCCAGGTCCCGCGACAGGCCCTGGCCCTGCTTTTGCCCCTGATGGCGGGGCTGTGGATCGGGCAACGGTTGTTCCTGCACATTCGCGCCGAACACGCGGCGCGACTCACCCAATGGCTATTGCTGGCGTTGGCGGGCTTCGGCCTGCTGGGTCGGTCGTGGTCCTGACCACTGGAGTTTGATCATGCAACCTACTGTGTTTATCACCGGCGCTACTTCCGGATTTGGCGAAGCCTGCGCCCGGCGCTTCGCCCGGGCCGGCTGGTCGATGGTGCTCACCGGCCGTCGCGAAGAACGCTTGCTGAGCCTGGCCAACGAACTGGGCAAGCAGTGCGATGTGTTGCCACGGGTACTGGACGTGCGTGATCGCGCTGCCATGCAAACAGCCATCGACCAATTGCCGGAGCGCTTCACAACCTTGCGCGGGCTGATCAATAACGCCGGGCTCGCCCTGGGCACCGAGGCGGCCCAGGTCTGCTCGCTGGATGACTGGGAAACCATGGTCGACACCAACATCAAGGGCCTGCTCTACAGCACCCGTTTGTTGCTGCCGCGATTGATTGCCCACGGCGCCGGGGCCAGCATCGTCAACCTTGGCTCCATCGCCGGCAACTGGCCGTACCCCGGCAGCCACGTGTACGGCGCCACCAAGGCCTTCGTGCGCCAGTTTTCGTTGAACCTGCGTTGCGACCTGCAAGGCACCGGGGTGCGGGTCACCAACCTGGAGCCGGGTTTGTGCGAAAGCGAATTTTCGCTGGTGCGCTTTGCCGGTGACACCCAGAAGTACAACGCGGTGTACGCCAACGCCAAGCCGTTGCAACCGGCGGACATTGCCGAAACGATTTTCTGGTTGATGAACCAGCCGGCGCATATCAACGTCAACAGCCTGGAGCTGATGCCGGTGACCCAGGCCTGGAACAACTTTGCGATTGAGCGTGGGGCGTTGGGCTGAATGGCGATTTACGCCGGCGTCTCGGATCTTTCTTAGGAGGTCCCAACCATTGAGACCGGGCATCATCACATCGTTGAAACCGGCTTCAGTGAGGCCTTGCTGCAGGTAGATTCCGGTCTTTAGTTCATCTTCAGCTACCAAGAGTTACATGTTGGCAGTCTCCACGACCTGTATTGCAGCAGTTTGCGGCCAAAACCGATGCTCCAATACAAGCTGACGAAAATGTAATTTCTACAGTCGACTCAGCGCGGGCGCACGTGTTCGGCATAGAAAACTGGAAAGCACTGCCTGCATTCACTTCACGGTCTACTGAGCTGACATCTCCATCTCCATCTCCATCTCTGGGCTGAGGGTGCCGAGCCAGGCAACCAAGGCCATGATGATCACGGCAACCAAGAGCTCCAGAATCATGCTGCGTCGTAAGGCGTTGATAGCGATTTTGTGAGTACCTGTCTTGATGGATCGTTTGAGCAGCGGGCTCAGATGAAAGCGATTCACTGCTGCGAATACCAGCATCCCGAAAAACAAGAAGACTTTCAAAGACAGCAGGGTCCCGTAAGTGGAGCTTGTCAATGTCTCGAATGCTGGCCCGACAACCAGTAAGTAGTTGGCGATTCCGGTGATGGTCAGAGTTGCAACAATGAGCATCCCCGCTGATTCGAAACCAGTCAACGTTCGAGCCAGTAGATGAACCTGCAGATCACCTGTGAGGTTGTTTGTACGCAACAAAAGCGCGAACGCGGCGATAGCGCCCAGCCAGCTGCCCGCACCGAGAAGATGTACGATATCGCTGGTGAAGTGCAGATAGCGCCGACTGCCTTCATCCATGGCGCCATGTCCTGTCCAGGCCAGCGTCGCCAGGGCGATGGCCCCGCACAGTGAGACCAGCCAGAGGCTCGTTGAGGGGGCCCGTCGATTGAGGCGCGCGGCGATGATCGCCACCGTCAACGAGGCTATTCGAACCATCCAGGTCAGCCCGACTTCAGTGTCCATCAGCATCATCTGCAGGATGTGGTGATGCAGCTCCATGACGCTGGACACACCGCTCATCGTCTTGGCCATGTGCAGCATAGCCGCCATCGATAGCAGTATGCCGATAACAGCCGTTCCCACCAGCAACGACCCAAAATTCAATACGGCCCCGTCTGTGCGCTCCTTTCCTTTGAGGCTGTACAGGCCAAACAGTGCCAGTCCGAAGAGCAGCATCAAGTCGATATAGAGCGCAAAGCGGAGGCTAATGTAGATTGAGTCGTCCATGGTTCATTTGACTTTAAAGGTCACGGTGCCTGTGATCGGGTGGGTATCGGAAGAAACTGCCCTCCACTCAACCTTGTAGGTGCCAGGTGTGAGCGGTGCTGTGGGGGTGATGACCATCATTTTTGGATCGGCGGCGCCTGCGACACTCGCTTTGACACCCATGGGGGAGTGCGCAGACATACCCGGCATTTCGGTCATGATCAGTTTCGCGCCGGAAAACTGGGTGGTGAGCTTTTCCGAGAAGTTAAGTTCGATTTTTGCCGGTGCAGTCACCGTGGCTCCCTCGGTCGGGGAAGAGGACAGCAGTTTTGGATGTGCTTGGGCGCCAGCACTCAACAACAGACCGGTGCTGAGTGCTGCAACAGTGATGAGGGTTTTCAGAGGTGACATGCAAAGCTCCTGACGGCTTGAGCCGTGGATGGGATTTATTGTTTGAATTGCGTTGAGATACCGTATCTCTCAGGTTTAGAACCACATCCGCACACCGGCGACAAAACGCGTATCGCTGCGGTCTTCTCCCTCTTCAAGGATGTAATCTGCTGTATTGCCGTATGAGCGGTTCCAGGTTACGCCGATATAGGGTGAGAACTCGGGGCGTATTTCATAACGCAGCCTCAGGCCAACTTCGGTATCTGACAGCCCGGAGCCAGTGGCACGTTGTGGGTCGTTTTTGCCATAGAAATTCATTTCAGCTGTAGGCTGCAGAATCAAGCGGTTGGTCAGCAAAATGTCGTATTCGCCCTTGAGCCGCAGCGCGGTCTGGCCAGCCTCGCCCAAATAGGCGGTGGCTTGCGTTTCGAAGTTGTAGAGCGCCATGCCTTGCAACCCAAGTGCCGCCCAGGTCTGGGGGGAGCCAGGTTTGAAGTCTTGTCGCACACCACTGACCACATCCCACCAAGGGCTGATGGCGTGTCCCCAGAGCGCCTGAAGCTCAGCGTTTTCGGTTACACCATTGGTTCGCTCGCCCTCGCTGCGTAGCCAGAGACGATCGGTGTCGCCGCCAATCCAACCGTTGGCTTCCCAACGCAATGCACTGCCCTCGTTGGCGTCTTGCCATTCGAGTTGATCGATCAGGAAAAACGAGTTGATCGAGCGGTCGTGCATCTGATGGCCGGCATGGCTTTCAAACACCGCTGCACGATCGGCATCGGTGAGCGCTGGGATCGGCGTACGGCTTTGCTGGGGCACGGCGGGTTTCATACCCTGCATCTGGGAGTGATCCATACCCTGCATTTGGGAATGATCCATATCCTGCATCTGTTTGCCGTCCATACCTTGCATCGGCTCGGTCTGCCCATATGCAAGTGGCATGACAACCATTCCCAGGATGGCCAGGCCGGTGAGTATTGGTTTAGCGGTTCGTTCGAAGTTCATGTCTGGCTCCTACTCTTGCACACGGACTTCGCGGAACATGCCCATTTCCATGTGGTACATCAGGTGGCAGTGATACGCCCATCGCCCTAGGGCATCGGCGGTCACGCGGTAGCTGCGTTTGCTGCCTGGCGGCATGTCGATGGTGTGCTTGCGAACCATGAAGTCACCGTTTTCATCCTCCAGGTCACTCCACATGCCATGCAGATGAATGGGGTGCATCATCATGGTGTCGTTCACTAGAACCACCCGAATGCGCTCTCCATATTTGAGAAGAAGCGGTTGGGCATCCGCGAATTTGACACCGTCAAAAGACCACGAGAACTTTTCCATGTGTCCGGTCAGGTGCAAGGTGATGGTGCGGCCAGGCTCCCGGCCATCGGGATCCTGGAAGGTGCTCTTGAGGTCTGCATAGGTCAGTACTCGGCGACCGTTGTTTCTCAGTCCCATGCCAGGATCATTGAGTTTCGGCGTGGGGCTCATCGCCTGCATGTCAATCAGTGGGTTATTCACTTCCGAGGCCGGGTGCGGCTCCATCGAGCTCATGCCGCTCATGCTGTGCATCGAGTGGCCAGACATGCTTGCTGAGTCTGGCATCTGGCTGTGGTCCATGCTCTGCATAGCTCCACCGTCCATGCCTGTCATACCCTGCATGTCGCTAGTGGGCGCCATCTGGCTGTGATCCATACCCTCCATACCTTGCATGGAGTCCTGGGTCATGCCTGTCATATCGCCGTGATCCATGCCAGCCATATCACCCATGCCCATGTCGCTCATCGTGATCAATGGACGTGGATCCAGGGACGGAACAGGGGCCGAGAGCCCCTCATGTACAGCCAGCGTGCCTCTCGCGAATCCTGTGCGATCCACCGATTGGGCGAACAAGGTGTAGGCGTTTTCGGTGGGTTCGACGATGACATCGAAGGTTTCGGCCACGGCAATGCGGAACTCATCGACGCTCACCGGCTTGACGTACTGCCCGTCTGCTGCGACGACAGTCATCTTCAGTCCAGGAATGCGCACGTCGAAGTAGCTCATCGCCGAGCCATTGATGAACCTCAGGCGCAGCCGTTCTCCGGGCCTGAAAATGCCTGTCCAGTTACTGTCGGGGGCCTGCCCGTTGAGCAAGTACGTGTAGGTGGCGCCGCTGACATCGGCAAGATCCGTGGGGTTCATCTTCATTTCAGCCCACATTTTCCGATCCGCGATGGTGGCAGACCAACCGTTCTTGCTGACGTCATCGATGAAGTCGCCGACGGTGCGCTTGTGCTGGTTGTAGTAACTGGATTGTTTCTTGAGCTTCTTCATGAGTCGCTCAGGGTCTTCATCCGTCCAGTCGGACAACATCACCACGTAGTCGCGGTCATAGCTGAAGGGTTCGGGATCCTTTGCATCAATAACCAAGGGGCCGTAGACGCCTACCTGTTCCTGGAACCCGGAATGGCTGTGATACCAGTAGGTACCGTTCTGTTTGACCTTGAATGAGTAAACGTACAGGCCGCCCGGTTCGATGCCGTGAAAACTCAGACCCGGTACACCGTCCATGTTCACCGGCAGAATGATGCCGTGCCAATGGATCGACGTGTCTTCCTTGAGACGGTTCCTGACACGCAGCGTTACGGTATCACCTTCGCGCCAGCGCAATATCGGGCCAGGAAGGCTGCCATTGATGGTCATGGCGGTGCGAGGTGTGCCCGTGAAGTTCACTCCCATCTCACCAATGGAAAGATCGAAATCGGTGCCAGCGAGCACATTCGGCTGGCCTTGGCTGGTAATCGCCCACACGGGGCTGCGCCACAGTCCAAAGCCTGCAAGTACTCCGCCTGCCGCTAGGGCTTTCACGAAAGTGCGTCTTGATGTTCTGGAATGCATGGAGGGGTATCCAAATAGTCAGAATCCAGGCAGATACGTATCCGCTGCCACAGTGCGGCCAGGATTCGCTTCAGGAATTCGGTGCCAGCCGCTATCTATATAGTGGGGAAGATGCCACATGGGCGGGACGCGGGTGATTACATTTCCGTAAGGTCGGCATAGGTAGCCCGGCAGCAGCAACCGCCGCCTTTCTCGCCACACCCGGAGGTTTTTCTCTCATTTTGGACGTCAGCCACCGAAGCCTGCGCGCGATAGCCGGCGTCCTGCAGGGCTGCAAGCAGCACACTGCAGTCTGATTCACCGCTGACCTTCACCCGACCGGATTGCAAATCGACAGCCACTTCACTGACTCCATTGAGCGCGCGCAACGCTTGGGTTACACGTTTGACGCAAGAGCCGCAGCTCATGCCCTGGACTTGCAGTTCAACTGTTTTCATTGATGATTCCTCACAAATAAATAGTCGTGGAATGACTGATTTAGACGGTTTTCTGTGTCCTTGGCTTATCCTCAACCTTGCCACGGCAGCAAGGTCAAGCAGTCTCTACGGCTCAAACAATCGAAATGCGGCGCAGGCGCAAAGCGTTGAATACCACCGACGCCGAACTCACGCTCATGGCCAGTGCGGCAATCAGTGGTGAAAGAAGGTGACCGGTGAGCGGGTAGAGCAAACCGGCGGCGAGCGGGATGCCCATGGCGTTGTAAAGAAAGGCGAAGGTCAGGTTTTGGTGCATGTTTCTCACCGTTGCTACTGACAGGCTGCGAGCACGCAGGATACCGAGCAGATCACCCTTGACCAGTGTGACCTGAGCGCTGTTCATCGCCACGTCGGTGCCCGTGCCCATAGCGATACCCACGTCAGCACGAGCCAGGGCAGGGGCATCATTGATACCGTCGCCGGCCATCGCCACGTGGTGTCCGGCCTGTTGCAGAGACGCGACCAAGCGTTCTTTGTCTTGCGGTTTGACCTCGCCATGCACTTCTTCAATGCCTAACTGGCCAGCTACCGAGCGCGCAGTGGTAAGACCATCACCCGTAGACATGATGACCTTGACGCCATCCGCCTGTAGACGCTCGACTGCCAGCTTCGAAGTGGGTTTGATGGGGTCGGCTACAGCTAGCAAACCCGCCAGTGCGCCATTGACGGCCAAGTACATGATGCTCGTGCCATCACTGCGTAACTTCTCGGCTTGAGCTTGCAAGCTATCGGTGACGACTCCGGCCTCTTGCATCAGCGCGGTATTGCCCAACTTCAGGTGGCGACCCTCAACCTGACCGCTTACACCAATACCGGAGACCGATTCGAAGGTTTCAGGTGGGCTTAGTGTCAGGCCAGCGGTGCGTGCCTGTTCGGTAATAGCGTGAGCCAACGGGTGCTCGCTGCCCTGATCGAGACTTGCGGCCAGGCGCAGCACTTCATCCTGAGTAAATCCAGGTACAGCCTCGACGCTATGGAACGCTGGCCGCCCTTCAGTGAGGGTGCCAGTCTTGTCGACGATCAAGGTGTCTATCTTGCGCAGGTTTTCGATGGCAGCGGCATCGCGAAACAAAATGCCGCTGCCAGCAGCCTTGCCGGTGGCGACCATGACCGACATCGGTGTTGCCAGGCCAAGGGCGCAGGGGCAAGCGATGATCATTACCGCGACAGCGTTGATCAGTCCGAACACCCAGCTTGGCTCGGGCCCCCACAACCCCCAGCCGATTAGAGTCAGCGCGGCGATAGTAATCACCACAATCACGAAGTAACCGGCAATCACATCTGCCAGGCGTTGCATCGGCGCTTTTGAGCGTTGTGCCTGTACAACCATCTGTACAATTTGCGCGAGCAGGGTGGCTGACCCTATCTTCTGCGCCTGCATCACCAGGCTGCCGTGGGTGTTGAGGGTCGCGCCGATCAATGCATCACCAGGCCTCTTCATGATCGGTATGGGCTCACCGGTGAGCATCGACTCGTCCACTGCACTTTCGCCTTTGAGGACCTGGCCATCGACAGGCACTTTTTCACCGGGTCGCACACGTAACGTGTCGCCGCTGTGTACGTGTGTCAGTGGGATGTCTTCTTCCGTGCCGTTGGCATTGATTCGTCGGGCAGTTTTGGGTGCCAGGCCGAGTAGCGACTTGATTGCAGCAGAGGTCTGCGAGCGAGCTTTGAGTTCGAGCATTTGGCCGAGCAGGGTCAGTGAGATGATCACCGCCGCCGCCTCAAAGTACACGCCGATGCGGCCATCCATCATGAAATTGCTGGGGAATGCGCCGGGGGCCAGGGTGGCCACAACACTGTAAGAAAAGGCCGCTGCAGTACCGAGCCCGATCAGTGTCCACATGTTCGGACTGCGTTGAATCACCGAACGTACGCCACGCACATAAAACGACCAGCCAGCCCAAAGCACTACGGGTGTTGCCAGTCCTAACTCGACCCAGTTCTGCGTAGTGCCGTGGAACAGCATCAGGCCATGGCCGCCCATGGCCAGCACGGTGACGATCACGGTCAGTGGTAATGTCCACCAGAAGCGCCGGGTGAAGTCCTTGAGTTCGGGGTTCTCTTCTTCCTCTAGCTCGGGAAGCACCGGCTCCAGGGTCATACCGCACTTGGGGCAGGTACCGGGGCCAATCTGGCGGATTTCCGGGTGCATGGGGCAGGTGTATTCAGTGGCAGTCGTTAACGGTTCTGCTGGTGCCTGATGGACTTGTTCAGTTTCAGTCGGAGATATTCGATAGCGCTCGGGCTCTGCACTGAAGGTCGTTTGGCATTTCTGGCTGCAGAACCGGTAGGTTCGCCCCTCAAATTGCGTGCTGAACTGGCTATCGTTACTGACGGCCATACCACAGACCGGGTCATGGGTACCGCCGATGGCTTGGGGCTCAAGTCGCCGTATCGGGTTGTGCTCCTGGTGACGCTCGGGGCTGTGCATGCGCTACCTCCTGTCCGCATCCTTATTTGAATCTGAGGTTTCTCCGTGATGACTGTGACCACCGTGGTGGTGCCCGAAAATATGCATCAGCGGACACAACAGCAAAATCAAATACGGCAGGAGGCCCAGCATATGGCCGTAATGTTCTCTGGCCAGATAGAACAGTGCGATCACCAGTAGCATGCCCAACACTATGCCGGTTTTGCTCCGCCATAATGGTGGAGAGGTGTTAGCTGGATGTGATGAATGCATCATGGTTCTGTACTCCTGTGGGAGTGTCATCTAGTAATACGTCATCCAGGTTCAATGTTCGGCGGTGTCATCCTGGTCATGCTGGCCAAGAGGAAACCGCCGATACATTTACAACGCTATTGCCTGGATCACTTGCCCATCACCAGTGCCGCGAGCATTGGTGAGCAGCAACCGTCACTTCTTCACTGGCATGTCGATCATCGATGACTGCTGATCCATCATTTTCATCATCATGCCCATCATTCCTTTTCCCATGCCGTCCTTGGAGCCAGACATCCCCATGTTGGAGCCCATGCCCATACAACCCGCAGCATCATGCTGCTTACTCATCATGGCCATGCTTTCCTTCATCGTTTTCATGCCCTCCTGCAGGGCAGCTTGCCGTTCGTCTGGTGTTTTCGCTGCAGCGGCTTTGTCATGGGCAGCTTGCATTTTCTGCATTTGCTCGCTCATCGCATTGTTCATTGCCGACTCGGACGGTGCACTGGCGGTCGTTGTGCTGGCAGGTGCATCGGCAGGGTGATGCTCATCCTCGGCATTCGCCATGGAGAGGCTGCTGGCCATAATTGCGGCAAGAACTAATTTCATTTGTGTTTGCATGGTGAACTCCAGGTACTCGGGAATAAGTAGGAATTACTAAGCCGCGCCAAATCGACGCAATGGAGCAGAACGGCCACGGCAAGGCCGTTCTGGAGGCGGATTAATCGTTGAAGCGGACGAATATCAGGCGGGCTGGAGGCCCCGATGGTGCGGGGCGCCTCAGTGCAAGTGCAGGAAAGGCGATGGGTTGAGTGAGGGTAAGCAGCAGAATCGCGGGTAACAGCAAAGCAAGCGCCAAACTGGCGAGGTCTACTGTCGGGAGCTTCGATGCGGGACTGATCGCCTTCACTGCATCTTCACAATGCTTAAGGCAGCCACTGGCGTGCAGGGCATGGTCATCTAATTGTTGCAGTGTGGAGAGCGTCGCGTGCGTTGCAGCCAGATTGTGCTCCGGCTGCACCAAGCAGCCGTGAAATGCCGTCACGATCACAGCCAACACCCACACCCCGAGGGTGAGTCGCATTAGATTGCGATAGTGATGACGGAACCAGTACATGACGTGCTCCAGAGGCTTGTTAGTCCCCAATTCTTCCAGTTTAGACTTCCAGGCAGCCGATGATTTGACTTTGATCAAAGAAGTGGGCTTATCATCATGGCGAGCTAAAAGGACTTTGCCATCCCTAGCGCTTCAACACCGGTTCCGCTTCCCGCATTTGGGTGCGAACTACGTCGAGACTCGAAAGTGTTGCTCATCATTTTCTCCGCAAAGCCTCAATCTTTACGGAGCATTCTCCATGCCAAAAAACTTCGCTTGAGGCGCTTCGATCTTGGCCAAGAATGCACAGGCGCTGCTGAAGGCGACTCAAAAGGAGGTCGTTAAGCTACGACAAGAACGAAAGCAACGACACGAGGCGAAGACAAAAATGGGCGCCAAGCAGGTTTGCCATCCAGTTTTCGTAGGGCTTCAATGGGTTCGGCAGGAATTTCAAGCTCACTGTAGGAACGCACCAATCAGCGCTGGGAGAACTAAAGAATCCCCATCACGGCGCAGGTCCCGAGCACGCAGACTCAATAGTGACGACCCTGGGTTCTGTATCGAGCGGTATCCCTATACATAAATGGCGCATAGGGTGTATTGGCGGCCTGACACCTATTGAAGTCAGGACTCCCATCGTCTTCTATGGCAAACGGTGAGCGATAAATCATGGGTCAAACAGTCAATAATGTGGAAGAGAACAGCTTAGCAAGAAGTATTGGAAGCCGGGCGCGGCTCCGCGACTGTCGAGCCTCGGCTGGCTCACCTACGCGTTCGCTATCGCACGCCTAAGTACTCGAAGGATATCGAGTGCAGACTGGTCAGTAATGCAGCCCGGTTTCTGGTCGAACATGTGTGGCGCGCCGGGGTAAACATGAAGCTCTACGGCTACGCCAGAGCGAGACAATCTCATAGCAAATGCGACGTCCTCCTCAAGGAACAAGTCCAGCGCCCCTACTGATAGAAAAGTGCGCGGCAAATCACTCAGGTCTGTGTGCAGGCCAGGTGAAAGCAAACCGATCCGCTCATCATCAAGCGCGTAGTTTCCGCGCAAGCATCTCCAGCAAAACTCGTTGGCTTGGTGTTGCCAGCCAATTATCCCTGTGGTGCTGTTCTTGTGAGGCGAGTCTGCAGTGCCTGACCGGTAATCCAGCATCGGATAGATCAAGACTTGTCCCGCGATGGGATATGCGCCTCGGTCACGAGCCAGAATAGCCAGAGCTGCTGCCAGTCCTCCACCGGCACTGTGCCCCATGACGACTAATTTGCGGGTGTCGATATTGAGGACTTGCCGATTCTCGAATAACCAGCCGAGCGCCGTGTAGCAATCTTCAAGGGGAATGGGGAAGGGGTGTTCGGGTGCAAGGCGGTAATCAACAGAGACTATGATCGCCTCCAGTTCTTCGGCCAGATCTGCCACATAATCGTCTGCCATTTCAGGTTGCCCAAGCACAAAACCACCGCCGTGGAGATACAGGATCACAGGAAAAATTTTGTGCTCTGCCGCGACACCAGGCTTATAAAGACAAAGGCGCAACTGCTCCCCGTCGTGAGCTGTCGTCCATACGCTTTCACAACGAGCTTGTCCTGACGATTTGAACGTCGCATGGACACGCTTCCTGATGGCAGGCAGCGTATCAAGCGTCCAGGGTTCTGCGCCAGGAGTCAAAAAGCTACGGAAAGCGGGATCAAGCAATTCATGTGGTTTCAACGTTCCGCCCCCTTTTTTCTCACGTGATGAGGCGCCTCAAATCGAAGCGCCCTTCACTATGGAACTACAACAAGCTGGAGCTATAGCCAGGCTTTGATTTGCGCACAAACAGCCGGCGTCGAGATGCCATAACGATCATGCAGCGTCGGCAGTGCGCCCGCGTCCAGGAAGGCGTCGGGCAAAGCGATTTGCCTGAATGTTGGCGTCACACCGTTGCGCAGCAATAGCCCTGCAACAGCCTCGCCGAGTCCGCCAATAATCGAGCTGTTTTCGGCTGTGACCACCAGGCGTCCGGACTTGCGGGCTTCGGCCAGGATAGTCTGTTCATCCAGCGGCTTGATGGTTGGTACATGCAGCACTGCAACATCAATCCCATCCGCCTGGAGCTGCTTTGCCGCTTCCAATGAGCGCATGGTCATCAGTCCCGTAGAGATGATCAGGACATCGTTGCCAGTGCGCAGTGTCTTGGCTTTACCGATCTCGAATTTGTAGCCGTACTCGTCCAGCACCAACGGCACATTGCCGCGCAGCAAACGCATGTACACGGGCCCCTGATGTGCGGCGATGGCGGGCACGGCCTGCTCGATTTCCAGCGCATCGCACGGATCAACGATCATCAGGTTGGGCATGGCGCGGAAAATTGCCAGGTCATCGGTGGCTTGGTGGCTTGGGCCGTAGCCGGTAGTGAGGCCGGGCAAACCGCAAACGATTTTGACGTTAAGGTTTTCCTCGGCGATTGCCATGCAGATGAAGTCATAGGCGCGGCGCGAGGCGAATACGGCGTAAGTGGTGGCGAAGGGCACGAAGCCTTCGCGGGCCATACCCGCAGCCGCACTCATCAGCAATTGCTCGGCCATGCCCATTTGATAGAAACGGTCGGGATGTGCCTTGGCGAAGATGTGCAGGTCGGTGTACTTGGACAGGTCAGCGGAAAGGCCAACGATGTCCTGGCGCTGATCTGCAAGCGAAGCTAATGCGTGTCCGAACGGGGCCGATTTAGTCGCTTGGCCTTCAGAGGCAATGGAAGCGATCATCGCCGAGGTAGTCAGGCGCTTTTTGACCGGTTCGGAAGTCGGAGTGTTAGCGGCGTTGCTCATTGGTCTTTTCCTTCTTCAAGGTTGCTCAGTGCCAGATCCCATTCGTGTTCTTCCACGCGAATGAAGTGTGTCTTCTCGCGGGCTTCCAGGAAGGGCACGCCTTTGCCCATTTTGGTATCGCAGATAATCACGCGTGGCTGGGTACCTGAATGATTACGCGCAGCATCGAAGGCGGCGACCAGTGCATCCAGGTCATTGCCATCCACACGCTGGGTGAACCAGCCAAACGCTTGCCAACGGTCAACGATCGGTTCGAACGAGAGGATTTCACTGGAGTAACCGTCGGCTTGCTGGTTGTTGACGTCGACGATGGCGATCAGGTTGTCGAGTTTCCAATGCGATGCCGACATCACGGCTTCCCAGGTCGAGCCTTCATTCAGTTCACCGTCCGACAGCAGGTTGTAGACGAAGGAGGGCGAGTGTTTGCGCTTGAGACCCAGACAGGCACCCACCGCGATACCCAGGCCCTGACCCAGAGAGCCCCCGGTGATTTCCATGCCCGGGGTGTAGGCGGCCATGCCAGACATTGGCAGGCGGCTGTCATCCGCTCCGTAGGTTTCCAACTCATCGAGCGGGATGATTTCGGCTTCGATCAAGGCGGCGTACAGCGCAATGGCGTAGTGACCGATGGAGAGGTAAAAGCGATCACGCGCCTCCCATTCCGGATCTTCAGGACGATGATTCATGGCATGAAAGTAGGAGACCGCCAGAAGGTCAGCGGCGCCGAGGGCCTGACCAACATAGCCCTGTCCCTGGACTTGGCCCATGCGCAGTGCGTGGCGGCGAATATTGTGCGCGCGCTCAACCAGGGTTGTGGAAGAAGCGTATGAAGAATTAGTAGTCATGGTGAAACTCCGTTAACTCAACGATTGACCAGGGCGGCGGGAATGCGCAGTACCAGCGTCGCTCCGGCAAACAGCACGCCAGTGATCAGGTACATGCCGATGGCACTGGAGCCGGTCATTGTGGTGATCCAGCCAATCAGATAAGGCGAGCAGAACCCTGCGAGGTTGGCAAAGCTGTTGACGGCCGCGATACCGGCGGCGGCGGAAACGCCTCCGAGCAACGTGGTTGGCAGCATCCAGAACAACGACGTTGCAGACAAAATGCCGGAAGCGGCCAGGCAAAGACTGAGGATGGACAGGGTTGGATTGCCGCCCATCAGCGCTGCCAAGCTCAGACCGATAGCACCGGCAATCATCGGAACGATGAGGTGCCAGCGGCGCTCGCGATGTTTGTCACCACTGCGTCCCACCAGGAGCATGGCGGCAATGGCACAGAGGTAAGGCAGGCTGGTTAGAAAGCCGATATGCAATGGATCGGAAACCCCCGAATTACGTACCAGGGTAGGCAGCCAGAAGGTGATTGCGTACTGCCCCATCACCACACAGAAGTAGATGGCAGCCAGCAGCCACAAACGACGGTCTCGAATGAACTCACCGACAGAGGCATGGGTGACTTTGTGCTGGTCGTCTTCGGCCAGCTCCCGAGTGATCAGTGCTTTTTCTTCGTCGTTGAGCCAACTGGCCTGATGCACCCCGTCTTTGAGGTAGCTCAGTACCAGAAGACCGACAACCACCGTGGGTACAGCCTCCAACACGAACATCCACTGCCAGCCAGCCCAGCCATGCATCCCGGCGAAGTGGTTCATGATCCAGCCGGAGAGGGGGCCACCCACCATGCCTGACAGCGGAATGGCGATGAACCACAACACGGTCATGCGGGCGCGACGATAGGATGGAAACCAGTAGGTCAGGTACAGCAACAAGCCTGGCGCCAGACCGGCTTCGGCGATACCGAGCAGAAAGCGCAGGGCATAGAACTGCCAGGCGGTTTCGACGAAGGCAAACAGCGCCGAGACGATGCCCCAGGTGATCATGATGCGTGCGATCCATACCCGCGCACCGACCTTGTGGAGAATGATGTTGCTGGGTACTTCGCAGAGGAAATAGCCAATGAAGAACATGCCAGCGCCAAGTCCATAGACCGTTTCGCTGAGCGCCAGATCGTTCATCATTTGCAGCTTGGCAAAGCCAACGTTGACGCGATCAAGGTAAGCGCACAGGTAGCACAGCATCAGGAATGGCATCAGTCGCCAGGCCGTTTTCCGGTAGGCGTTGGAACGCACGGTCGAAACCGCTTCGAGCGACAGGGTAGTCATGATGGTCTGATCTCTTGTTTTTATTGACTGCCAGGCCATGAGACCCGGCTACGTCATCGATCCAGAACCGCACGGGCCGCGCAGGCCCGCCCAGGTGTATCAGTGAATCAGCATGCCGCCGTTCACATCCAGCGTGATGCCTGTGAGGTACGAGGATAGGTCGCTGGCCAGGAACAGGGCGGCGTTGGCGACATCCTGTGCTGCACCGAGTCGGCCCAACGGAATGCCGTCGATGATCGCGTGGCGGCGTTCGTCCTGCATCAGGCCACCGGTGATGTCGGTATGAATCAAACCAGGGGCGATGGAGTTGACGCGAATGTTGTCCGGCCCCAGTTCCCGTGCCATGGCTTTGCCCAGACCCAGCACACCGGCTTTGGCCGCACTGTAATGAGGGCCACCAAAAATCCCGCCGCCCCGCTGAGCAGAAACGGAAGACATGCACACAATGCTCCCGGAAGATTGTTTGCGCATGACCGGAATCACGGCCTGTGACATGAGCAGGGTGCCGCGCAGACTGACATCCAGCACCTTGTCGTAGTCTGAAGGGCGGATGTCCAGAGTCTTGAGTGGCTGAGTAATGCCGGCATTGTTGACGAGGACGTCGATGCGGCCGAAGTGCTCGATGATTTTGGCAATGGCCTGCTGAACCTGCGATTCGTCAGCAACGTTGGCCGCAAGACCGAGATGACCTTCGCCCAGGGAAGCTGCGGCATCACGGGCAGCGGATTCATCTAGATCAAGGATCACGACGTGAGCGCCTTGTTGCGCGAAAGTGGTCGCTGTAGCGCGGCCAATGCCACGGGCAGATGCGGCACCGGTGATGATTGCGACTTTGCCTTGGAGGAGCATGCAGAAGTACCTCGAATTGTTTTTATTGGGTCGATCCGTAAAGAACCGATGACTCAGCTTGTTCTCCAAGGGGGGGCTGAGCAATAACGTGAATGTCACTCGATGCTGAAAAAAATTCAGCACTCGTCAAGCCAGTCGCCAAGTGATTGAATGGAAGACAGTCCATAATCGTAAAAGATGCAGTGGGAGCGCCATGCGCACTGATGCCGATGCACCAATCATCCTGCCACCGCTGAGAGCAATTCAGGCCTTCGAGCAAACGGCTCGCTTCGGGAATGTTGCCAGGGCAGCGGAAGTACTGGATTTAACGCCATCCGCTGTTAGTCACCAACTGGCCAAGCTTGAGGGGATGATAGGCCGGCAATTGTTCGTTCGAGCGGCACGTGGTGTCTCTCTGACTCCGGTGGGGGAGCAATACCTGAAAGAAGTCTCCGGGATCCTGCACAGCCTTGCAGTGGCAACCGAGCGCGCTGCCAGCGATGTCAGTCTCGATTGTCTGCGGCTGCATTCATCGCCCAGCTTCGGCCTACTGTGGTTGATGCCGCGATTGGAAGCGTTTCGTGCAAGTCATCCCGATATCCAGCTCAACTTGTCATGCTCCTACGAGTCACTGCACTTCAGTCGAGACAAGATTGATGTGGATATCCGCCATGGCATGCCCAACTGGCCAAGCTATGAGGTTCGCACAGTACAAAATGAAAAATTTGCCGTACTGACCTCACCCAAATTGCTTGCGCAACGACCTATCCAAACAGCGTCGGATCTACTCGATTGTGATTTGATATTGTCTGAAGCCACACTGCTCAAGTGGCCACAATGGTTCGCCCAACATGGTTTGGCTCGACCGGAAAGACCCTATGCATTGAGCTTTGATAGATCCTATATGTCACTGGAGGCCGCCAGCCACGGGCTTGGATTCGCATTGGAGAGTACGTTGCTCGCGCAAAAGTACCTGGCGTCCGGTGCGTTAGTAGAAGTTGCGCCAGAGTCCCTCAGCGCTCCAGTGGCCGCCCATCATCTGGTGTTTCCAAAGGCACACTCCAACTTTCCGCGTGTCAGACGCTTTTTAGAGTGGATGGAAAGTGAGTTGGGACATGAATTCGCGTACTGAACGGCGCCAAAAAGATGAAACGCTATGCAGACATTTTTGTTTATCCCGGAGTGAGCGTTTAAGCAGCTATTGATTATTCATGTCGCTCTAAGGGCCATACCATTCAGCATATTTAGGTGCCCACCATCGCAGTAAGCGATGGCATTAGGAAGGTGTACTGCCCAGACGATTACGCAGCAGTAATGGAAGCTCGGTAATACCACAAGGAGAGGTGCGTCCATCTGGCATCCATCATTCGCAAAGCAACGCCCACCTCACTACAATCTCGGCAGATCGACCAACCCAAAGGTGAACCGTTGAATTCAAACGGGACAGATTCAACGGCGTCATTGTCGACTTCCGCTCTATACGCTTGAGCAAGCGAATTTCCTCATCGAGTTCCAAGCCGGACTGAGACATAAAAATTCGAGAGTAGGGGGCTGAGCGTTCTTTTGAAATCCTTGATCTTTAGATAAATGTCGTTGCTGGATCCGGTGGTTCCTCTATCCATTGCCCAGCGTAAAGCGTGCGAAAGACGACTACGTACTCTCTAGAGCAGTTCCAACTGTTGAATGCGCTAATAATTACATCGGCTGCCCAAGGGGATTTCAAGGAAGTATCACTTTCCGAAACCCGATGGAGCATTCTCGCGGCCCTATATGCAGTCGAAGGGGAGTATTTCTCTAACATATGGACAAAAAATGCTTTGGCTATTTCGATAAACTCTGAATTCAGCTTTAGGCCAGACCAATCAATATTCATTGTCATGCCGTCGTCGTACCACGTCCAGACGCTCAATCAAGTATCGACGTACCTTGGCTGGTCATTAGTGCGAGTTCGAATCGCAACCTGAGCCGGGCCCTCGAACACGTAGGCCGGAAAAGAGGAGGAGGGTGAAGCCTGTTCTTGATCGGCTGATTTGGTCACGGCGAACCTCCTTAACTGTCAAGTCGGCTCCAGGCTGCCGAGGCACGCTGGGCATTGTGGCGGTTGGCCGACTCGGCTAGATAACGACTTGCATAACGGCGTGGCATCGTCGAAGTGTCAGACCAGCCGCAGACTCGTCGGAGTTCGTCCGTGGCGCGCTCCAGGCCATGCCCACGCTTCTCGACCAGGTAAGCCAAAAAGCGGTCGGCAAAGGTGTGGCGAAAGTCATGCGCGGAAAGTGTAGGCAACAACCCCGGATGAGCCAGTTCAATGGTCAGAAACAGCCGATCAAGGACGTTAGACAATGCGCGGATCGACAGCGGGCGACCTCGGTCAGAAATGAACAGATAGCGGTACGGCAATTTCATTGGTCTGCCGTTACGTATGGGGCGCCGTTCGCCCTGGATATAATGCTCGTAGACCTCATACAACTGTGCGGAGATACCTACCGTCCGTCCGTGGGTTTTCAGCGCAGGCTCTTCAGCACGCGGGTCACTTGGGTCATGTTCGCGGTCATTGATGCTGACATAGGCATGCTGAGAACCCTGATTGATATCCGTGGTGTAGAGCTTCAGAAGCTCTCCGCGACGGATACCGGTCTCCAGCAGCAATTCAATCATTAGCCAATTGCGCAACTGCAATCGTTCCGGAAACGGATTCTCCGTAGTGCCCGGGCGAATCAGTGTGTGAATGATCTGGAGTTGCATATCTGTCAGGCTGCGGTATCGACTGCGGTCCGGCCGAGCATTGATGATATGGCTCTCAAAGCGCCGTTCAATGACGTCGGCGACATCTGCAAATACAGCCTCAATGTTAGCCAAGGTGGTTGAGTTCTGACGAGCGCGCGGGATGTATCGGGTGACACACCAGGACAGGTACTGCTTCAACAGCCGCAGGTACTAGTCACGGGTGCGCGGATCGATCTGCGGAAAAGATGCCGTTTTAGCTGTGCCGATTCGGGCGACCAGATTATCGGCCTGACGGCCGCTTTGGAGCCAAATGGCGTAACCGTCCAGTAACGCCAGAATCGCTTCAAAGTGACAGGCCAGGATGGCCTCATCGATATCCAGCTTCCCGGCTTTTGGCATAGGTGTAGAAAGCCTGGATCGCACGCAGGTGTGCTGCGGCGGTGTTGTATGCACGATGCCTGAGCTTGAGCTGGACGTAGATGAATGGGACTAGCTTGGGCAATGGCGCCGCTAGACCATCCTGCACAAGCAGTGGCACGCGCTGACCGGACGAGAAACGACACTGAATCAGCTTCATTGGCAGCCAACTCATTCAATGACGCGCCATGAACACGAAGGACATGGCCCGTTGAGAGATTGGACGCCAGATGCGTCTTTGTTTAATCAGTGCTTTAAGCTGCTCATGAACATATCTGACATAACACCTGATTTAACTAATGGGCTAAGTCATTTGCTCATGATCCATCTATCTCATTGAAAAATAAGAACTTGTTTAATGGGTAGGTCATGCAAAAGTTCACGAATACTTGTTCATGACTAAGGCGTTAACTTGTACCAACTTACCTTGGATAACGATGCACAGGTAGGGTGGCTACCGTGTGTAGCATTCGGCGGTACGGTATCCGGGTTTGGAGCCAGAGCTAACCGGTTTACCGGACAGTCCTTATCCTAGAGCGGCGACCACCAGGTAGTTTCCCCTTAAGAGGGGCTTCGTCCACACCGCTATCGTTCAGTTGATGCAGCATCGACTTGTTAAGGCTGTTACGAAACACCTCCAGGGCCGGTAATTCACCGGTCGAGTGGCGGTCTTGAAATTGCTGAATGCTAGTGATGGCTTCGGCCAGCGGCGGGTTGTTGCTGTAGAGGTTCTCGCGGGCGGCGACGATGTAAAGCATTTCACTGCACAGGTGTTTGCCCTGTGGGGTATGTCCCATATACGTGACATTGCTGACGTGGTTGTTTTCGGTGCGCTCATAGCTGACATGCTCCGCGTAGCGGTGGAAACGCGGATGATAGAAATCTGTAAACGCATTCGCCGCCGGGTAGTCAAGCCGAGGCACGGCGAAGATGCTCCAGTTAGCCTCCAGCTTCAGCTGGTTACAGTCGAAACAGGCGACAGCCAAATTCCAGAAATTCACCGAGAACTGTGGGTAGCTATGCCGGGGCAGGATGTGCTCGATGGGCTTGGCGTGGGCAATGTTGAGCAGCCAGCGCCTGCAGTAGCAGCAGCGGTTGCCTTGCAGGTCTAGAACAAACCTGCGGAACGCATTCTTGATCAACGGGCCGGTCACGCCACTGATCTTTGATTTGTTGTGGGTCGATAGCTCCGCCCAGACATCGCCTTTGCGGCGCGACTTCACGTGCAGCTTACGCAGATAGGCCACCGTGGCTTTGTTGTGCCGGGTTACTTCATGGGCTTGCAGCAGGTAAGTTTCACATTGGGCTCGTTGTTCTTCATCACTTAAGGGGGCGCTCATAGCGGCACTCCATCTTTCACGCGCTTGAACAACTCCTTAATGGCAGCATCGGCTTGGTTGATCAGCTCTATGTCTTGCTTGTAGCGCTCATTGTCCTTATTGCTGGTGGTCCCCTCCAGAGTTTCTTCCATGATGACCAGCGCATCGAGCAGGACTTTGCGTTGACGACGATCGACCCGGCCTGGCTGGTTGGTCAACCGGATCGCCCGTGACACCAATACTGCTCAACGCTCGTTGATCTCACGGTTGTCCGGGGTGTAAGTCTTGAAGCCGTCAAGCAGGATGGACTCCACGGAGTGTCGTTGATGCGCTGGGATCGGCCTGAGCTTCTTATTCTCGGCCAGGAAGCAGTGGCTGATGGCGTCACGCGCATTAGTGATGAGGATTGGCGAGTGGGTGGCGACCACGAACGAGCACTCGAATTCTTTGGCGATGCGTGAGAGCAATTGGGGCAGTCGCTGCTGCCAACTGACGTGCAGGCTGATTTCCGGCTCGTCGATCAGAAACACCGTGTGCACATCGGCGTTGGCACAAATCCTGATCAGCAGGGAGAGGACCTGCTGTTCGCCGGAGTTCATCTCGCTGAGCGGCAAGACTGGGAATTCTACTTCTTTAGGCTGAATGCCAGGTTCGTAACGTTCGCCCTCCATAGGCACCTGCACGTCTTCGTGCAGTTCGAAACTGGAAATCCCGCGCTCCCAGTTATCGATTGGGTTGTCCGGGTCGCTGATGGGAACTAGGTAGTGGATGTGATTGAAATCGAGAAAGTCCAGTGCCTCGGTAAAGATCTCCAAACGTGAAGGGCTCTGGTAGATGTCGAGCAAGGCTTCGCTGAGTCTGTGCAGAAATTCCAGCTGGTGCAGATCATCCGCATCGCGGCGAGCTCCTTGGTATATAAATAACGAACCTCTTGAGGACTCGAGTGGAAACCGATCAATCGCGCCAAAGGCGATGCCAATCGAGGTGAGGTTTTCCTGGTCGAGGTCTTTAATCAAGTCCCTGAGCAACAGACTTTTACCCGCGCCATTGTTACCGATGATGTAGGAACAAGTGGGACCTGTTGTCTCTTCAGTCAGTATGTCCAGCAGAGGGCGATTTTCAGGGCTGTTTAGCTTGAGATTATTTTCCTCATGACCGAGATGCTCACGTGCCGTTAGCTCTGGGGCATTTAGAACCGTGTCGGTGAACAGCGCGCGACAGAATCCCGGAAGGTTTCTATATTCATTTTCCAAATGTTTGAGAAACGATTCGTTGAGGTTGCTATCGAGAAACTCTTTGAAAAACTTTGAGTCGATTTTGTAGTGTGGTGAACGCCACCGCTCGACGACCGCAGCGGCCAACCAAGTGGGCTCGAAATATCCGGCACCTTCCAGCCGAGTGGCGTCGATGCAAAGGGTTTCGTTAGAGTTCATCTTGTCAGTATTCAGCAGCCACGCGGTGAAGACCGTGCGTGTTCCTGAAACATCCTGGCTCGGCAGGTCGATCACGGCTTCCAGCAAGTCATTTGCGGCAATGTAATGTTTTAATGTTTCAGGTAGCTCGCTGCCGTGGGCCCGATCGACGATCACCAGCGCGATGTTGCTTAGTGCTCCTTGTTTGATCAGCTTCTCCAAAGTTGCAAGTGCAGGGAACTGGTGCCCCATTGCTTGCCCGCCATCCACGACTGTCAGGTCGCTGACATCCAACTCGACGCGATCAAGGGGCAGCGGATACTGCGAGAGGTTGCGTACTTCGGAGCGCTGTCACAGACTGGTCGGCGAAAATCTAAATCGTGGAAAAATACCTAAATTTAGATTTTTGATGCACCGAAATTTAGACGTTTACTTCCGGGCACTGTTGTCGCCCAGCGCACCAGGTCAAGATTTTACCCGTCATGTTCTATCTCAAGTAAATTTTGCGAAGAGGAATGTTCTATTCTTGGCTGTTGTCGGCCACGCTGAGTTGTCCGTCGGTTCAGATTTTCTGCGGGCTGAATTGAAGTAGCGGAATTATCTTGCTCAATTGTCAACCAGTTCGCCGGGTAGTCCATGCAACCCTTGCTATTGCCGGCGGGAGGGGATATGAGATTGCTCAGGCACAGCCACCGGTCTGCATAGTTTTTTATGTCGACTAAATAGCTTTCGTAGGCTTGGGCGACTCTTCCCGCGGTAGCCGGATCCAGAAGAGTAATACCGCTTTTCACTCTAAAGTACCCTTTCTTTATCTGTTGACTGACGTCGGGTGCAGGTGATTGATTGTCGGTGGGTGCCAAGTACTCGATGTCTAGTCCGCGAACATCCTGAAAAACCAGAAAATTAAAATCGCTTCGACCATTTTTTGTGAGCGCTATATCACGAACTACTTTATTTCCACCTGTATCGAGATACGTTTCGCTCCCGATATAGACTGCGGCGTGAACTTCCCCTCCGTATACGAGGTTCTTGTAACCCCCGTATATAGGCGCTTCAGTATAATATCGAATGATGTCACCAAACCGAGGTGTCGAAACCTCGGTAAAATTCTTCATGTGACTACGGAATTCGCTTGGCCCCATGAATCTCGGGTGCTGCCAAGGAGATAACGCGATCATCTTGGATCTGGCATAAGCCGAGCTTGGGTCGACGATAGCCGAGATTGAGCTATACCAGCAGTTGGGACCGTAGGCTTTAGTGCCTACGCCACCATTTAGATACCCGGGCGCTGCGAAATGAAGATACCGATCTGCCGAGCTTGAGGACAGGTAGGAAAGAGGTGAACCTTCAACAGGGGCACCTTTGATTGCAACCTCAAGAGGAGAGTATGGTTGGTTAATACTGCCCCACGTGTTGTAAATAATTTCACGAATTGCCTCTTCCCTTATTTCAGCGGGTAGACCATCCCAAGCAGTCCGTTCGATCGTTAGCAAATACGTTGTCTGACCTTGCTTAACTTTTTTATAGGGTTCAAATACAGCCGATTTGCATCGTGACGGAGCATCGATACATAATTCTGCCTGATATCCCTCATAGACTCCGGCTTTTACTCTCTGGACCAATTCGGACTCAATTCGCGCATTGTCGAAGGAGGAAGATTCGATTAGCGATTTTGATTGGAACTCAACTTTTTCACCATAAGCAATAGCTGGAATTAAAATCAAAAGGGCTGTGCAACGCAATAATTTCATGGAAACCTCTTTACGGATATTCTGAAATCAATATTGTTCCGCTATTGATTCAAACCGACGATAATGTTTTAGCGTAAGCCCGAAGTCGAAAAATCATCCTAGGCAAGCTCCTTGTGGCATTTATACCGAATGCCAAGCCGCAGGAGTGAAAATGCTATCAAGGCGCACCCAATCGGTGTGCTTAATGGCCCGGATAACGATGCGAAGGACATCAATGTAGTCGCAATAGTGAATCCGTCACTCACATCGTCATTGATTCGAGTGAGTTTAGGACATAAGCGCTTAAGAATTTTTGGGGTGAATTTATGGGGAGGTCTCCGTTTGAAAATATAGCTTGTGCGGTTCGGACAGATGATTTAATCATCTGTGCTGTTTCGTCATCCAGACTCTCAGGGTCGGTCTCGAAACCTACAGAGTTCAATGCCTTCTTGATAGGTGGTGTGTAATGCCCTTCACCTGCATTCAGAACGCTGGCATCTACATCACTAACTGTTGCCAGGGCTATTATGTATAAACTAACTTTTTTGCGTTGTATGTTGTTCATAGACAGTCCTCGTAGGTCTGAATATCTTGTTTTGCTTGAGTTTTCTTGTCGCTCCAGTAATGCCTCGATCCGCGATACATCTATGGCTTAAGCGCATAGCGGGTGGAAATCAATACGAACTGGCGTGTTTCTGCACCCACCTTCACCTCGTATTGAATCACACGGTAGAAGTATGCCTTGCCGTCTGAAATATTAACTCTATGCCATAACTCCCTAAGTTCCCCACCCACCGCTATATGGGCTGATACAAAGGCTGCATCCTCCTTGGTGCCTTCGTTATTCAAAAGGTACCCAACTAAGGTCTTGACAGTCTGAGCAATTGCAGCACTCACCCATCCTGATGGTAGCGCGAACTTCAGGCCTCCTCCCAGCACGCTGCGGAAGAACGCCATTTCCATGTCGGCGTTAGTGTCAAGCGATTGGCGAAGAGTATCTCTATTTAACGCTTGTAACGTGTACTTGGCGACAAGCGCCGCTTTATCGGGCTCGCCGAGCAAGGCCAGCTGTGAGGGGGTTAACTCGACGAAGAGTTTTTGCTCGCCGATGGGGTGAGTCGCAGAAGTCCTGAAGGTAATAGGAAGCCATGCCTGGATCATGTTCAGCATCGCGGATGTATCAAACCCTTCATGTACGACTGTTTGATCTTCATACCAGGCCATGCCGCTCTCCCGCTGTGGTAGTTATGTCTATCGGCTTTTATTTAACTGATTGAATTTCATGTCTTTGGGTGGCTTGCTGGTGAGTGTAGTCGATTTTTTTTCATCAGGTTTTTCATCGTTACCCCCCAAAGTTGGGGGGTGTTGAATGACTTTAGATGACTGCTGAGAGGAGGGCTGTTGTCGATGATAGTCGCAGTTCGGAGCCCAGTGCCCGTTGTAACAAATATGAGTCAACTTTTCGGGGTGTGAGCCTGCTCGTTAAATAAAACGGGTAAAGCTCAAAACGCCACTACACTCACGGAGTCAGTGTGTTTACTGCTGTGCTGACACGCGTTTATCACCTGCTAGATACAACCCCAATGGACGGACGACTCCTATGGCTATCCAGCTTTACTCGCGATCTTCCAGCAGTGGTCACGATTTACTTGAACTAAGGCTTTCCCTTGAGGCGAACCGTAAAGACGCAGACGGCGATTTGAAGCGTCTTGCTGATGCGCTCAAGGAGGCGGGTGCCGGTTCGCCTCTGAGCGGGTTTGTGTTCCAGGCGAATACAGTAGGGATTGATACCCGAGGAACCATCGGTGGTAGCGCTATAGCTGCGAGACAAGTGTTCGCCGTTGAATTCGATGTACCAGGCGTGCTGCTGGATACAGACAGCAATGGTTTGCATCGGCTGCGCCCAACCAGCGATCTGACCAAAGACCTTGATGCACTAAGTAAATGGGCCGAGGCTCAGGCAGGGGCTGCGGCCAAAGAACAAGCTGCGCAACTTCTTGTTGTCCTCAACGACGCACGGATGACGCTGGAACGCGTCCTTAGTCGACGTGAAGTCACGATAAGGGCCGGTGCTCAGGGCAGTACTTACTTCGGATGCACTGGAATTGCAGGGGCAGTAAAAGTTGAAGCGAGGGTCGCCATTGACCTGCAGGCGCTGCTCAATGCCCTGGAGTCCGGAGCGGTCACCGGGCGTGAGGTGTTTCGGGCAGACCTCGCGGCCAGCATAAACTTCGTTAGCAGTTCGGGAAGCTCAATGCTGGGGGCTGTTGAGTTCAGTTGTGTTGTCACAGATGTGGAGGACAGCAAAATCGAGGAACGTATCGTGCTGATTCCGCGTATCGATTTACCCTCGCTCAAGGGTTTTCCGCGCCTGGGTTTCGATTTTCCGGTCATGCCGTTCCCCACGCTCTCGCTGCACGGTTTCACCTTGGGCAACCCCTTTCGGCTGTTCGACGTGGGGTTGCCCCTGCCAACATTTGCGGGGGGAGGATTGCCTTCAATTCCTCTCAAAGTTCAATGGACTAAGGATCCGCAGTTCAAAATCACGGTGGTGGGGGGCAATCTTTCGATAGTTACGACACAAACGGGGGATGCTCGAATTGACTGGATCAAAAGCACGTCCCAGGTTGATGTCGCCAAGGTAAAAGATCTCCAACTTACTGTCGTGGGCGGTCATTATGAGCTACAGGGCGGGATCACCTTCGAAGAGGTGATCATTACGGAGCGCCTGAGTCGAAAGACTGGCCTCGGTGTGGATACAGCGTTGCCTGTAACCGTTGATATTGATGACTATGAAGTGCGTATTACCCTGCCGGTCAATAGCCGAATTGATCTGGCAACAGGCGCCGCTTCTGGCTCGCTGGTAGGGATGATCGATTTTCCCAGGATTTTCTTACGTTCCAAAGAAGATCCCCGCCTGGTGCTGGCTTTTGCGGCAACCTACGAAACGACCGTTATGCAAGGTTCCATTACTGGACGCCTCACTGAGCTCAAAGTCATTGAGCCTTATCCCGTAGCGCTGATTGCCGCGACGGCCGAGAACGTGATCGCAGGCGTGATCCGGCTGGTTAGTCTGATTGAACTGCCTGGCGGTCCCTCCACTCCGACATTTCCGGATTTGCCGACATTGCCTGATCTCTCAAGGCTGATCGAGCGTATTGGTGAGCTTCTGGCGGCGAGCCTCAAATGGATGGCGAGGCAAGCCGGTGAAGCGCTTGGCGCAGTCGCCAACGTGCTTGTTGGTCTGATTGAGGGCGCGCTGGATTTGATGGGGAGGGTGATCGATCTGATCGGCAAAGGTGCTGCGACGATGCTGAGTCACGTCGCGATTGAGGTGCGCCTCGACGCTCAGAGCTGTGCATTGAAACAGGTACTGATCACGCCGGTAGAGAATCCTCAACTGCCAAATCAAACGGAAGTAAAACCACTTGAGTTTGCCGGGCTGGAATTGAGCCTGCCCGCGGCCTGGGCACCAACCCTGTTGTTGGACTTTTCGGGATCGTTCGTCGCGGCACTGTTGGTTTCACCCAAGGACCATAGCAACAACTCCGACAATCAAATGGTGATATCGACCGATCTCTGGCTCAAGCGCCAGGGTGCGCCAGTCGAAGCTGTACGCGATACCGACACGGAGGGTAAACGGCCGGATACACGGCTTATCCAGTTGCGCGGCTGGAAGAAGCAGAGCAGTGCGATAGCTGTGGTGGTGTTGCAACGTGGTGCTGTGTCGTTTCTCAAAACACTGAAAACCTACACCGCGGCCTCCGAGAACCTGGTGGTGGAGGGCACCCCCAGTACAACGGTCAAGATCGGGCAGTTTACGCAAACCCTGGAATTTTCGGATCTTCAGGCGAATGACTTTGATGGATCGGTTCACTGTGATGTCGATCCGGCGAAGAGCCGGCTACTGCCATTTTTCGGCACGCCAAAGAACGACGGAGGAGGGGCCGGTTCCGCTTCGTTTCTGGACAAGTTGAGTCAGTACGTGGAGCTGAAAAGCGCCAGCGACGTGCAGTTGAGCGGCGCTACGATCAGTCTGCCACTGAGTGCGCTGATCCATCTGGACGACTTTTCCACGACGCTCAATATGTATCTGAGGCTTGACCTTGCAACCCTTAATGCACGCCTTGATGCTGGGGAGAAGTTTGAGATCAAGGGCAAGCCTATACCGGGCGATATTTTTGGCCTGACGTATGTTATTCGGCCGAAAGGGGTCAAAACGCCCGATCCGAGCGTAGAGTTTCCCCAGTTCGAACTCGACTTCTCCTCTGGATCTCCTCGAATGTCCCTGCACAAGGATGCCGAGGTCGATCTTTTTTACTCCAGACTTGGCGGTGGCGGGCGGGGGCTGGTGTTCAAAGTCTCGGAGTTTGCGGTCGGTCAGGGCTACTTTGATATCGTCGCTGACGTCGATCCGCAGGAGCCTGTGACCTTGCCAGGGGTGGATATGCCATTCCGCTTCGAGGCCGGTCGTCTGGTGGTCAAGCGAGGCGAAATCCAGGCGTTTTCCATCACTGGTTGCGGGCAACTGCCCCCGGAGCTTGTAGGGGAAGCCAACTGTAAAGTCACCCTCAGCCTCGGCCGTGAGCCCGGTGGTGGACGACTGGCAGTACTGGCATGCGATGCAGAACTGGACAAGACGCAAAGCCCCATCGTCTGCCATGCCACACGCTTTGAACTGACAATTTCCAAGCTGGGCTTCGCGCTTGAAGACATGCGCGGCGAGGGCGGTTACCAGTTCTATTTCCAGGTGACTGGAACACTGGTTTTCGCCCCTGGTAAAGATGAATTCTCGGACACCTTTCTGAAAAATCTTCGTGGACTGAAAATCACCCTCAACAAGGCGCCGCTGGCCCGCGATATAAGTCGTTTGAGCCGCGCAATCGATTTTCAGATCCCGATCGAGCCGAAGGTGACCTTCAATCTATTTGATGTCTTTGCATTCGAGCTCAGAGGCATCGGCTATCTCGGATCCTCGGATGCGTTCGACGGGGATCCCGCCCTGGTGATCTGCGGGCAGGCAAAATTGACGCCCAACTCTGATGTCGTCAGCGCCAAGATTGACCTTCACAGCATGTACATCTCAACTCAGGTATCAGGCACGAGCCTGCCTCGTGTCCGGTTTGAGGGCCTGAGTGTTTCATTGGCGCTTAAGACTGGCTCCGTGGAGGCGACAGCGATTGTCGTTGATGATCATCTCCCGACGCTTTACAGCCACGGCACACAACCACCGAAAATGACGGCGCGCGGGTTCCTTGCATCGGGCCGGATAAATCTCAAGAGTTGGGCGCCGATGAGTGCATCCATGGGCTTTCTTGAACTCACCGGGCCCGAAGGTGATAAACGCCACGCGTTCTTTCTCTACGGGCAATTGGAAAAGCTCTCCACTGAGATCCCCACGCCCATCAAACCGATTTACCTGCGCGAAATGGGCTTTGGTATCGGCTACCGCTACACGCTCGCAGGGTTGCGTCGAGCGGATGCGGTGACCACTCCGAAAGCGCTGATCGAAGTCCTTGACGATGTCTCGCGATATCAAAATGACCTGGCGCACTTCGAGGCTTGGGAGCCAGAAGCTACAGGCGATCGATTGACTCTGGCATTGAGAGGCATGCTATCGATTGATTCGGCCTCGGAAGAAGGTGATGTCAGCGAGGCTGAAGAGCTTCTGCCCAACCTTCTGCTGATGGATGTGGCGGCAGCTCTGCGCTCGGATCTGACCTTTCTGATGACTGTTCGAGCCTGGCTCTGTGTCAACTATGCCGATTGGTCGAACACCGAAACACGCGAGTCCATAGCAACCCACCCGATGTTGCGCGGTTATCTCTATATTTCAGCGCCGCGTCAGGAGTTCCTGGCACGGCTGCTCTCCGATCCCAACGGCTTCATAGGCGATCACCCAAAATTGCCGGAACCGTTGGTCAAGGCATTCAGGGCCGTAACCTGGTCGGCAACGCTGTATGTGCGCCCAGGCCTATTCCACTACGAACTTGGCTGGCCTTATGAGCTGAAGTTCGCTTTCAACGAGAACGGATTCGGTATCTCGTGCGAAGGCGGGATGGTGATGCGGGTTGAGGACTCGTCCATTTTGTATGGCATCGCCTTTCGCGCAGTCGGATTCGCGCACATCGGAGGCGAGGCAGGAGGGCGCTCACTCGGGGCATCGGCAGTGGCCAATCTGGACTTCTCCCTCGATGCCAAATTCATTGCGCTGATAGCTTTGAAGCAACCGCGTGACACGCTTTTCTACGGCTCAATTGCCTTTACGTGCACGGTGAGTATCGAGGTGCGGATATGGATGGAAATCAGTCTTGGTTTTGATGATATCCGTATCGAAATAGGCCTCTCGCTCAGTCGTACGCTTTCCCTTGCACTGGAAGTCGCGGTCGAAGCATCAGGCATTGCTGCACGTGGAGCGGCTAGTACCTCCTTTGCGGCGTTCGGTCGAACACTGACGCTGGCGATCGGATTTTCGTTTGGCGAAGGCCGACTTGAAGAGGCCCGCCAGCGTGTAGCCCGTTATCTGGCATTGGGACTCACGGCGGCGGTACCTGACCCTGAGCAAGGGCTGGCGCCACCTCCAGCGGCGCCACCGACAAAAAATGACGGCACACTGAACAGCGACGCCGAAAAGCATGCTGTTTTGAGCGATGTGGCGAACAATCCACCGTCCGTGCAGCCCAATGTCCTGATCCCCATCGGTGGCGATCTGGTCGGACAGCCGCAGTTCTGGGCCATGCTTTTTGAGGTGCCAGCATTCCCCGACACGTATGTCATGCAACTCATTCCGCGTGATCACACCGATATCGGGAAAGAGCTGAAACTGGGTTTCAAGGCCTCGACCTTTTTCGCCCATCCCGGTCCTGCTACCGAGCAAACCGAGACAGTGTCGTATGAACTAACGACGAATACCCCTCTTTGCAGGCTTCTGAACGATGGAAGCCAAAGTTCAGTCTCGAATGACCTCACCGCGTTCTACAACAGCCCCCTTGCCACGTCCGAAAAGGGAAAAACGCTAAAACTGCATGAGTTACTCCAACAATGTTTCGTACCCAAAGCCGCGTCCTATGATGCAGAGACGGGACAACTCAATCATCGTGACGAGGATGACAACCAACCACTGCAACCACCCTTCGAACTAATCCATTCAAAGGATGCCGGAGCCCATGCATCGCCGCAGCAGGCTGCAGAGACGTTGCGCGTCGCTTCGAGCGACATGATGAAATTGTCACTCCAACGAGCGGAGTGGCGTGCAACAGAAGAGCGGCGCTCCTCAGTGATCGCCTCGGTTGTCGCGTCAGCAGAAGCCATTGCACGAAAAGCAAAAGTTGACGGCAAGGGCGGTATTATTTGGCCACGCAGCCAGCCGAGTACTGCGCAGGCACAAGTGGATGCTCGAGATCTCGGGCTGACCTTTGTCGTCACTGAGGCGCAGATCGGTCAATTATTTGATCCGACACCTTCAGCCAATCCACCGAAGTCCAAATTTAAAATTCGAGCCGTCGGGGCGTCGAACCTGTTGGTGGAAACAGCAGAGCAATGGGTCTACCTGTTCAATCCGATCTTGCGTTTTTTCGACCGCAACAAGCCGCGTCTGGTGCATCCAAAAGCTTGGGCCGGAACCGAAGGCGTGGGGCTCGACTGGGACCTTGAACCCGGCTGGGGCACCTCTAAAGGCATCTGGAACGATCCGGAATTTCATCTTAAACATTATGAGATCGAGCGAATCGTTCAGGTGGGAGGCAGTGTCGTCTCAGAGATTGCACCCGTCTTCGTGCAAACCAAAGCCAGTGCGCCGCTTATGGCGCAAGTGGAAAATGGTGCAGTAACCTGGCAGCGTGTTCGTCCCCTGGCTCAGTTTGTCGACGATTTTGCTGACTTGCCAAATTCGATGCGGCCTGCGTTCCGCCAGCAGAATGAACACTCTACTGAGGGCTATGAGCAAATCATTGCAGCGTTCAACGGGCTGGTTAAGGGCCAGGACAGAGCGCTTTTGGTCATCTACACCATCGTACCCGTAGACATTGCGGGAAAACGGGGCGTGGGGGTCACAATCGAGTACCCGCTCACGCGGCCACAACCCCCGGAGACCGCATTGGGTCGGGTGGAATTGGTGGTCAACTTCGAGCGTTTCCCGGGCTTGCCAGGAACCACGTTCCCGACGCTTTTCCTACGAATTGACGATCTGCTTGATCGAGAAAAAGATGACAAGGAACAACCGCAACGATTGCCTGCCAGAGGTACCCGATACGCTCTGAAAGTGCGGCACGAGCGAGCGGTCCTGTTGGGCGAGTTCGGTGGGGACACCTTGGGGCAGGCTTTGCAGCGCCCGGGACCTGCCGAGTTTGCCCGTGACGACATGGACGATCAGGTGTTCGAGTTTGAATTATCGTGGCCCGTTAGCGCTGGTGGGAGTCAGAAAGCGTCAAAAGACTATCGATGGAAGCACGGACTTGAGTTCATTCCCATTGGTGCCCCGGCCAATACCCTATCCTTGAGTTTCATTAAAAAAGAGGATGAGTCGGGCGACCCGATGGAAAAACTGCAGGCCGCCCTCGGCGTTCATGTAGAGAGACAAATCGAATCACCTCGCCCGGTACGCTTGGCCCTCAAACGCTTGCAACGTCAAAAGTCCCCGGATGAACCCGGCCCGCTGAGCGTGGAGCCCTGTCCCTCACCGTGGATTGCCGTCGATATGGCGCTGCGCATCGGCACGGTTCAGACCGACGAGCTCGGTCGACCCGTTGGTAGCCCCGTGCAAATGCCGGTCGAGATATTCGAATGTCCGGTGATTGCGGGTTATCTGCCGATGGAATTTGCGGACCTCGATGCGCGGGCGGGGCGTCTGTTGGTTGATTATCCAGCATCCAGCTCTTCGTTAGGTCAGTTGCTGGATACACAACCGCAGGCGCTTTTGCGTCTGCGTGACGGTGAGCGGCGGATTGCGACGCAGCTGAACTGGGCTACATTTCCGCAGTACAGCAATTTAACCAGAACCCAAGTAAATCAATCGCCAGACCATATCGCCGGTTACGACGTATTCGAGATTGACCTGACCAGCATTACCAATAAGTCCGAACAGATCGACGCTGCACGGCACGTGGCCCGGGCACGGCTGCTTGATCCGCGTATCGGCAAGGCTGATCCCGCAGGTATTGACGACTTTGGTGCTGTGGAGGCGTTCTACCCCAGCGAAGCCCTCAGGCTCGGTAAACCTCAGGGTGAAGGCGGTGCGGCTCGGCGACGTGCCTGGTACTCGCCAGCCGAAAGCTTGCTCGCCTGGGCCAGGCCGACATTGCGTCGTTCGGTTGGTCTAGCGATGAACGAGGTCGATATTGCTGCGCTATTCGATAAGGGACAGCCCTGGACGATTGAGGTGGCATGGAGTGCAGAGACCGAGGCCCGATTCCCGAAAGAGCGGGGCACGTCGTTTCCAGCGCCGGCGATCTGCTATGACAGCAAAGCAATAGGCTGGGTACAGGGTCCTTTCATCCCCGAGCATGTAGGGCTAGGTTGCCAGATGTCCTGGACTGTGGGTGCGGCCCGCAGGCTCATTATCGGATTGGTACTTGCCAGAAATACTGCAAGCGATTGGAGCAGCGAGCCTTGGGTCGATGCTTATGTGAAAGGTTCCGGCGGCGCCAGCTTCAAGGGGATGTCGCTAACGTTGACTGGTAAATGTGGGGGAGGCGTCACTGGTCAGACATCAGTCGTGGTCGACCTTGATCAAAAACTTCATCCGCTACTGGCTGATGTGATCGATGCGCTGCGTTGGGACTGGACAGTCCCGGACTCACCATACCGGCGTTACAGACCGGTACTGGAGGCGGCGCCTCCAACCAAAGTGACTGGCATCGCTGAACTGATTGATGAGCGCCCGATCGAACGCGATCCCTACGGTTGGGCCGTTTTACGTACCTTGGGCCTGGCCCAGGGGCTGCGACTTTTTGACATGACAACGGCAGCGTATGAGCAGCCGTGTATTGCACTGAAACTGATAGACCAGGCATGCGCAATGATTCGCGGACGCTACGCGGGGCTGGGTTGTGGCGTGCCATTTGTGGATGTGTTCACTCGAACGGACGGTCTTATGACCACCACCAGTTTCGATGGTGGCACTCCTGTACCAGACGCAGGTAGCTTGAAGCGACTCCTCGCGGACAAGGCCGTATGCCTGACGCAGATATCACTGCGCCCGATGCCCGAGGCGATGGTGCGCGGTGAGGTGGAGGAGGCCTGGACGGCGACGGCAGTGCGGTACTTTGCGTTGACAGGTCAGGTGCCTTATCAGGAGCTGCCGATTGGACCTCTTCAGTTTCGATTTACAACCGCCGATCTTTCTGAAGATGTGCTCGTCGACGTGATCGATCTGGTTGGAGGGACGAATGGCAACAAGCCCATTGCTCTGGCGCACTCTCTCGACGGACCCGCCGCCAAGGCTTTTGGCAGCGGTCGCAATGTAGCGACTTCGTTGGTTATAGAGGTGCCCGCATTTTTGCGCGACTCGCAGCACAATAATTGTGGGTCCGCTGCTCCTGTGGCATTGCTGCGCGTCATTTCTACGCAAAATGATGGTCGGGAGCAGGCTGGCCTCCTTCTGCCGGGACAGATGTTCACTTTGACGGAAATCAGGGGGCCAGTTGTTGGTTTAAATAATACCTGGAAGGTTGAAAACAGATGGGGCCATATTGACGATCCATTCGATCAGTTCCCTTCTCTTGATTCGATGGCAATCGCTACGCTCATTCAGGGAAATGAAGCGATCAAAGCCAATGAATCTGTAAAACGCAATTTTGATGATTTTGTCTGGTACGTGAAACGTGTTTTCGGGCAGTCGCCAACCAGTCTTCCGACAGACGCAAAACTGCGGCCGTTTCTTGAGCGATGGCCCGGCTTTATCAGACGCTACCTCGCGTATGGGCTAGCATCGAACGCGCCGTTGTCCTCCTTGAAAAACACACCTTTTGCGCTTGCCACTATTGCGCACTCTGAACCGCTTCGTCTGATACCCAGCACCAACGGCGTGATGCAACTGTTGTTCTTGCACAAGGATCGCTTTGCCCGCAGAAGACGCTACGCAGTAAGGCCGGTGGGTCGTTATGACGCTTTGGTGAGCGCTTGGGACTTGGCCACTTCAGGTCTTGACGAAGTCGAGGCCGCTTTGGCGCGACTGCCCTGGGCCTCTCGACATTTACTCGCCGACAGTTTCCGTGAGGGCATCAAACCTGCGGCAGTAAGTCTGCCGATGATCAAGGTAGAAGAGAAGGATGATCCGCTGTCCACCTGTTCGATCGATGTGGTCATGCCTCGGACCGAGCCCCTTGCCGTACCTGTGGTTCTTGGCGCCGCACGTCTTGATGTGGGGAGGGGCGCTGACAGACGGCCGGGGCGTCTGCTCGAGTTTCTGGTATCGCGCCATCCTGACGAAATCGCCTCGGAGGCCAATCTGCACATCGCGGATGCCCTTCAGTTCGAACATCAGGCTTTTGGCTTCTGGCGCGAGTTTTCTCAGCCCCAATGGGCGTTTGCGTACAAACAGATAAACAACGGCGTCGTGATCGACGGGTTGCCGGCCATAGGTAATCGCCTGGCGGTCGATCCGGGGACGCTGTCATTCAAAGGGGCGACTCTGGAGGAGGACGCAAAGCCGTATGATCCAGGTGTAAGAAATGCTTTCGCACCAGCATCGTTACCGGAACGCATCGTCGATGGATGGCGCGGTATAACCGCTCTGCGTACGGACTCTGTTCCCCATTTTTATCGACTTCATCTGGCTGTCTTTGCCGCCGCCGGCGTTGTGGTATCCAAACCGGTTGCTGCTGTCATTCCGGAAAGTGGCTACGAACTCAATTGGCCGTGGACCGGCGATCCTGGCAGGTTCGGAGCCGATGACTCGACGTCGAACTGGACCGTGGTTCGTGATGATTTCAGCAGAACGGCAACTGTTGGCCTGCACATACCGCTGGTACGCAACATCGATGGTATGCAGGGAGTTGATCGCGAGCGCTGGCTCGCGGGATCAAACAACATTCCAGAAGTCTTCCTGCTGCCAGACCCGCAAGTCATATACGAGTTGTCCACGCGTATAGTGCCAGGTCTGACGGCTTCAACCACGTTCACTGGTGAGCTCTCGCCGGAGATCGAGTTTCTGGCGATGCCGGTGCCTACGGATGACTCAGCCAATATCAAGCCGTGCTACCTCGATCGTGTCGCAGGGGGACGGTTCAAGGTGCAAGCACAAACTTATGTCTCACCGCGATTGCAGAACACGCTGGTCCCGTGGCGGCTCAACCCATCCCTGCGCGGTCCATTAATGCTACCTGCTGCTACGCCCGTGCTAGAGCGCGATGCCGCACTTACGACTCTGCTTCAGGGGTTCGGTGGTTTCGAAGCAAGTCCTTCGCGTTGGCAAACCGCTCATGCGCCTTGGCCATTGTCAGACCTGAAGATCACTGTTCAGCCACCCAGCTCACTGGCTCCTCCAGACTGGTCGAAGTGGGCAACGGAACTCTCATTGGTCGAACAGGAGCTGGCGCACTACCTTCCTGCATCTCCCTCCGGAATTGCCCAGCAGGCATTGGCGGTAATCATCCAGTGCATCCGGGATTTTCTGGATATCGCAGCGTTGCCCGATAGCGACCGTGTACAAGCCTGGATCGAACTGGCGGGATCAGACCCCAGCACGGGTAATCCGGCAATCAAGGCGATGGCGTGGCCGGCAGGTGTGCCGATTTACAACTCGAGCATGGAAGGAGGGCAGACACGTATCAGCAGCGTCTTCCAGTGTTCTACGCCTGTGAAGTGGATGTTCCCTCTTGATCAGGCGACCACTTTCGACGCGCGGGTGGCAACGATCCGCGCATTCGCAGGTGCACAGCGGCGCGTATTGACGACCGCACCGGGTGCAGTATTCGAAGGACCTGAGGCTCAAGATTTCGCTAAAAAATTCATCGCGGCAGCTTGGGACTACGATATGTATGCAATCCGGGCTGCTGACAGTGCACCTTTCGGAAGTCTTGCTCCCGAAGGTGGTTTTGCGCCGATTTCGCGGGCCATTCCTTCTGCACTGCAGGTGGCTGCAAAGCATCTGTCCAGAGATTTGCCTTCCGCGCCCGATGATAAGACTGAGCTTTCTCCCAAAGCGATTTTCGAGTTTGTGGCGGCTGTTACGGTAACCCTCCTGAGCGATGCTGCCGATCCCGGCGGCACAAGCAGTCCAGGTCGTAATGCCAGATTCAGAGACCTGCTTACAACGCTTCGAACATGCACTCCAGTCATGAACTCGACGGGTGTGCAAGGTGATCCTGGTCTGGGTTTCTTTGCTGCGCTCGAAGCGCTGGCAGCGTTCGAATATTTAAACGTTGATGGGTCGAAGCCAGTGACGATTGAACTTCGACTGCCGATCTCTGCGCTGCAAGACGATCATCCGGTGTTGTTAGCGCTTTTGGCGCTCGCACAACGGGTTGTGTTTGCACCTCCCGGCCAATTGATCCTGCGTCGTCCGCCAACACAAGCAGACATGCATCACCTCGTCAGTGCCGGTGCCGGTGCCGAACCGGCGTTGAGGAACTTCCTCGCCGAGGTCGCATCCGACCAGCTTTTCGGTAGGTCGCGGCGGCTATTCCTAAAGGCCTCCAAGGGTCTGGTAGATCCTGTCGTTACAGTGGTGGAGCGTGCGCCATGAACACAACCAACATCAGGGTTGTTCGTCTGGTGGGGCCAGAGTTGGCGCCCGCGAGCGTGGGTAAACCGGCGAAGTATCTTTGGGTTGCAGATCTGTCTACAGACTTGCAACTGGAGTCAAAGTCGCAGGGTGGGTTTGTGCCCAATCCCTCGCTGCGGGTTTTGGCTCAGACAGCCGAGGCGCGCACCTATAAATTTGAAGAGGGTTCGAGAAACACCGTTTCCTTCCACGATCCGCTGATGTTCCAGTTGGCAGTTTGTGGACTCCTGCAAACCGACGGTAAGAAATTCGGCGGTAGTCTGCGTTTTGCGGCTGATGTCGATGGGGACAATGCGAGCGCTATCTCAGCGTCTGCGGCCGCATTTCCCGCTGCGCCAATATGTTTTTCGCAGGTGGCTGCCGCGACGATGGCGAAAGATGGGGTATGGCCCCCCAAAGAAGGCTCCGGCATTGAGACGACCTCACTTTCACTCACCGTTGGCACTGTCGAGGTTGCTATCCGAAATGAGGGTGGAGATCGCGATATCTGGGACTATTGGGCGATCGGCAGTAAGAAACTGATCAATGGCGAACACTATTTGCCCATTCTCGGGGGAGCGGTATACCTCAAGGTTGTACACGGGGCATTCCCTTACGTTGTCGATCAGTCGATCACCAGCAAACCAAAACTCAAGACGTACAAGGATTCCGCCGCTGTAGACCGCATCGTGCTCACTCTCACTGCCGGCGGAGTGGAGTTTGATGCACTGATCGACGACCCCTTTGGGACCGCGGCTCAGATAAAAGTGCGGTTGCGGATAGCACCTGATGGTGCAGGGGAGCAGCACATGGTGCTGCTCCAGGAACGCTCCGGCGATAAAGGCTTACGTCCGGTACTTGATGATCTCGTCGAAGCGGTGCGACGCGAGCAACTCCCGCTTGTGTTTGATATACGACCGGGTCCTGCGCCGCTAGTGTGGCGACTGTCGCGGGGAGAGCATCGTCTCACGCTGCGTGACGGCATCAAGCGTCCTATGATTGCACCCGGTGCCTTGCGCGCAACGCTGGTGACTGAGCCGGTAACCGGTGCCAGGCTCAATACAACGGCCACACTGATAAAACCGGGGTTGATGATCGACAGTACCAAACCCGGAGCAAGGTTGCTGGTTGTCGAGGCTGGCAAACAACCCAGCGAAAGCCTTGCGGTAGCAGCGGTGAATCTCGTCAAGCTACGTGGCAAGAATGCTTTCCAGGTCGGGTTTGGCGGCCGCAAGGGGACCGCAGCCGCTACAGCTTTGCCGGTACTCGTAGAGCGTGATCGGCTGGCGGCAGAGCTTGAACTCCGCTACCAGCGACAAGGCTTGAGTCCGTTGGATAAACCAGTGGAACTCTTTGCTTTCGTGGCACTTGAACGAGGTGTATTGCAGATACCCTTGCCGAAGATACAAGCGCCGGCTGAGTCGCTGACTTCCGGGGGGCTCGACGAAGATAACCAGGCATTCTTCGGCCTTACTTTTACTCGGTTACTGCAGTATCCACCTCAAGGAAGCAACGCTGCCCCCGCCTGTGTCGGCGATGTGATTGTCGACAGTGCTTCATTTGTGCGCACCAGGGTCCCGTTCGCTGGTGATATACCGATGGGGTGTGACATAACCCTGCTCGACGCGAACGGTGTCATCAACGGCGCCCTGTGGTTTTCCGAGGCGACGCCCACGGCGCAAGAAGTTATTCCGATGCTGGACAATGGGCCGATTGCTCTCAGGTCGACCGCTCTGTCTTTCGGTCATACAAGCACCACCAATTCCGACTGGACCGGTTCAATTGAGCCAGTAGAACCGTCGCAATCAGTATCAGCGCTGAAGCTGGACTTGTACGTGGAGGCACGTGAATACGCACCTGTTGTGCATTGGGCTCCGATTGTCGGCATGAGGATGCCGCTGATAGCGGGAATGAATATGACGCGCACGGCGCCGAATGCGGCGATACCGTCACGCACCCGCGATCTGGTTCCTGTGTTTCATGAGGTTCCAAAAGGCTCAAAAACGGCAACGGTGACTATCAATCTCCAAGCCTTCTCTAAAAGTCTTCCGGTAGCCAGCATCACATCGACATCAACGCAACCAAGCTTTGGCTGGCCGCGAATCAATGATGAATGGATCACGCGGCAAGCAGAGCGGGACGATGAGCTAAAAGAAGCGGTTGCGTTCTCGATATTGACCTTGCCTGGTGTGGAAGTTGTTCCAACAACAACCAATCGCGCCGATCCTGTACTGGAATATTCACTGCGTTACGATCTTCCGATTCTTGGAGAGCTCTTCGCCGAGGCAACGTTTGTCAGATCGCAGCCGATTAGAGATTCCTTGCGCCCTCTGCCGCAAATAACGGCGCTGGATATCAGTGCACTGAAGGAAGTCTGGAGCGCCGCCACACATCGTCTGGCTCTGACTCGAACAGAACAGGATCGCATGACGGGTTGGGGGACAACGGATGCGAAGGGGCTGGTCGAGCCCTTCACATGGGCAACCGGGTTCAAAGTTGAGGTCACGTCGCCTGACACGCCCTCGTTGCCTTTTGGTCGTTACGCTTTGTATGGAGATGCCAAAGGTAATTTCAAATGGGCCAAGGGAGAAAGCGCGTTGGCCGGCCTGAAGGAAATATTCAAGGAAACGGGAGGAACCCTCTCCCAGGGTGACAGATATGCCGTTACCGGTTTCGCGCTAACACCCTATGAGTACTTTATTGATGGCCCGGGATCAGCAGGCAAAACGGGTGCGGTGGGTGATACACGCGGTTTTGTGATGGCGAAGGTTGTGCAAGAACCGCAAAAATATTTTGGACTCAGTGTTCGAAAGACTGCACTTCGGGTCTCACATGATCAGAAGTCAGATACACGCATCGATCTGCTGACGACGACTCACCAGTTCGACCTCGAGCTTCACCAGATCGCTCTGGAGCTTTGGGTGCGCGATCTGCCGATGAAGCCTCTGGTGGACGATGGCTGGGCTTTCACTGCGGTCGATACGCCAGAGAGTGCTATCGGTCCTGACGTCACGGTATTTGATAAAACTCGCCTGCCAAAGTCAGTGTATGAGTGGCGGTTGTTCGTTAATAGTAAAGGTAATCAACCATCGGCACCGCTTTATGAAGTTTCGATCGGCGCGCTGACACTGCATCCACTGCGACTCTGGAGCCTGCAGGTGGACCGTCACGCGAGTCTGACTCTTGCCAATGTGCTGTTCAGTATCACGCCGCCGCACACATTCGTACGCGGCAACGGTAAAGAACCCTTTGGGCCTGAGGCTCCTTACGAAACAGGTAATTCGGTGTGCATACGGTTCGCAATGGATAGCGGCAAATTACAAGCGATCCGGATTGGCAACGCGGGGGTCAATGGCCACGAAATTATCGTGGACGAGAGTAAAAACAAAGCGACCATCACGCTTCAACTTGAAGCACAGCTCAAACTCGGGGCTGATTTGCAAAGTTCGATGTCATGTCTGGTTAGAGTGAGTTTCCCGATCCGGATTGATGGCGGGAAAATTGCTGGTTTCGATGAAAGCGCCGAATTAGAGATGCAGCTTTTCGGCGCGCCGGTCACGTTTTCAAAGGGCGACGTAAAAATCGAGGAAACAAGTATAAAGATCGGATTCAAGGGGGTGGGACCAACACCAGGATTCTTGACGATCGAAACCATAAACCTGGAAATCTCGTCCACTGAGTGTTTGTTGACAATTTTAGGGGTAGCAACGCTTGGCGATTTGCCGACCGGGAATTTGCGAGAGGCCATAAAGGTCCATCTGGGTGGAGTCATCGATTGGTATGGGGCGACCATCAGTTCTGGCAATAATGCCAAGAACCTTTTCAACCAGGTCGATCATCGTCGGGGGGTGCTGACCGTTGAGCTGCGCGGCGCCTTGTGTGCCGGGCAGTGGGTGCGCGGAATTGAACTGAGCGACACATATGCCCGGGGATTTATCGTCCTCGTCGTTCAGCCGTCGGGCGAGAAAGGGCCGATGGTATGGTCGATCACAACTGCACGCTTTGACGTCACGGCTGCCAATGCGGGCGCAGAGCTCAAGATCATCCAGCTAACAAGGATTGCTCAAGAATCAACAACGACCGCAATCCGCGTGACGCTTCCCTTACTTGTTGATAGAGGCAACAGCGTAGTGGAGTGGCCAGTGGGGCGACTTGGAGATGATGCCCTGAAGTTCGTTAACACTACTAAACCTTATAAGGGCGAAAGGAAAGCTCTGTACACTGTGGAGCTGGTCAACAATGGCACCGCACTTACGCATAATGTACAGCCACGACTAGTAGATCTTTCACTCGATTGCAGTCTCCTAGACAGAGTCAACGGTGACTGGCTGCTTAAAGGCGTCTGGCAGTCCAAGGTGTTCACGGAGCACACGCTCAACGGCGATGGACGCTCCATGTCTTTCACGACGATTGACGATGTTGCCATAGTAGACCTGGCCAACATCGCAAAACGGCTTGCCAATCCGATAGACACAATCAATAAAGAGTATGGTTTTTTACCACGGTATGTGTACAACAAGACACCCGATGGAGCGCCACCGATTGTTGCCGGTATTGGTCGTGTTGGTCTCTTTGGGCGTGACATTGATCGTGTTCTTTCGATGGCCAGTATGGGAGGAGTTGAAAAAAGCCTAGCAATTTTCGGGGGGGCTGTTGTAGAGGCATCTCTGGACAAAAGCGATTTGAGCGGTGTTGTTTTTCCGCTTCCCTGGATCACATCGGTTTTTGGTGGTTCGCTGGCGCCGCTGATAAAAATCGCTCAAGCCCCCGCCCTGGGAATGTCTGCAAGTATCGGCCCGGTAGCGGCTTTCGATCTGGCGAGCGCCATTGCGACACCGCTCGAAGGCTTATCTCCTGTTCTGGTCAGCTTAGGGTCGGGCTCCGGGGTCGAGGTACGCCAGACACTTTCTCGAGTCGTTGGCTGCGAAGCGGCCAAAGTCCGGAATGTAGTTAATCAGGCGTTTGCGGCGAATCTCTTCCCGAACCCGGATATCAATGCAGCGTTTACTCAACCGCTTTACTGGCGAAGCCTGATGGCACTGGCGCGGTTATGGAGCGTCCCCAATCTTGAGAGGCCCACGTTCAAGACGTTGCTCGCACGACCTGATCAAGGTGATACCGTTCGCGTCCAGGTCTCTCTACGTATATGCGATAAGCAGGACACACTCAAAAGCGGCAGTGATTTGCTGGTCGTAGGGCGTTTTCATATTGGTTTGATGGATGTTCCAGAAGGCAGTGTGAAGGACGACGGGGACAGTTTGAACCACTTGACGGCTTTTGCTTCGACGCAAGTGGCTGAGCCTTTGGCGCTGTTTGTCGCGACCATATCGGATCCTGAATGGACAGACCGGGCACCGGAGCAGCGCAATCACGCGGACGTGCGATCAATTGCGCTGACGGCATCATTCGAGTTACGGCGATTTTGCAGGCTACGTGACGCAGAGCGTTCAATCTACGCATCACCGGCACTAGGTTGGCCTTGCCCGCCCCAAGGTGACCCGTATGTACTTAACGTGGGTGAGGAAACCGTAATTCAAGATGCGTCTCATGCCTGGGCGGGTCGCGCGCGAACAATCGGTGGCCCCGCCATTGGATGCGCTCCAAAACCTGCTGAGGGAGTGGCCGACCATGCTGACTTCCTTGCCATAGGTCGACGGGCTCTGTTTTCTCGGGGAGGGAAGTTGGCACCAAACGTTGTTTCGCCGCCTGACAGGGCACTTATTCCCGCAGGGTCTCGCGTTCGTGTGCCATTAGGCGCTGAGATTTTGTCTGCACTGAGTAAGAACCTGAACGCGCAGGGGAGTACTGACAGTGCTTATCCGCCGTCATTGGCAGCCTTGTCGCCGGGGCGTTTCGAGATTTTTTCCAGTGGCGTTCGTCCCGGAATATTGACGATGGAATACGAAGGATATCTGAGCGTAACGAAGGACCTTGCGTTCGACCCTGACCATTCACGGTTCGGCCGCCCTGCCGACCGGATGCCGGTGATTTGGAGACAAGGGCGTGCACCTCGCAACACTGCTTTACCTCGAGGCCGCACGCTGACTGACAGCCGACGAACGTACGTAGGGGAGAACCACTACGTCGATATCAAGGATATTCATACGCATGCAGTCTCTCGCGAACTGCTTTCTTTTGTTTTGTTCTGTGGACCGGGGGCGGTGTTACGTTACACACCGAGCGCGTGGGATGAGAAGCCGGACGCTACGATTGCGTTGATGCTGACGGTGCTGGCGCCGGACAAGGGCTGGCTAGGTCATGATTTGGAAGAACACGTCCAGATCAAAGTTCGCAGACCGAAAGGCATCGAGCTGAAAAAGGACCTCGCTCAAACGTTGGCAATACTAGGCTTCGCGTCGACGGGCCTCTATGCGACGTTGCAAATAGGAAATGTTGTGGCGGCTTTTGAAAGGCTGCAGGTTGCACAGCTTGTGGATGACTACGTAACGTTAAGTTTGGTGATGACGCTCGGCGAACGTGATCGATTGCGTGCTGCAGTCCGTAGTGCTGACGCTGATACGCGCGCACTCCTTAACCTTCGGCTGGCTTCAATTAATCCAGACGCATTGGCTCCAGCCCCTACAGACTGGCTCACCATCGGGCAGTCAGAGGCGGAACATTCCCAGCTCCCGCCAGGCCCCCCGCTGACGGTGACTTTTGGCATGCTGCTTCTGCCCGCAGACCGTCCGTGGCGGCCGATTGAGGTGGCGACGATAGTGTTCGCGGACCCTGCCTATGACCGTGAACTTGCGGGCCCGGCGCACTCGACAAGCAAAACTGGTGCAGGCGAGAAAAAATATCTTCTGGCACTCGATCGAGCAGAGTACGACCTGTCGCAGATAATCTATTTTTCGTTTGGCGAAGTGAATTCCGGATTTCTGGAGCCGATATCAAAAACACCACCATTATCGATTGGAGACGTTTGGTTTATAACAATTGAGCTCTCACCGAAGGCTCCTGTAAAAGGAAAGGCGACACGCCCGCTGACTATCTCCGGACTCCCACTCGCCGTACCTGCACAGGGCAACTCCGGCAAGGCCTATGCGATACCGATTGCCGCGTTGGCGGAGGCAGATGGTAAGCCGGCAACACTCGCTCCCGGCGATCGTTTGTCGATCTCGGTTCGACCGCTAGTACCAAAAGATTTGCCCCAGGATTTCGAGCTATCGATAGACGTGGGCATTGTCGCCTTTCCAGTAATTGCACCGCCGGCGGCGATCTATGGCGTGGTTACCCACGATGGCCAGATGGCAACGCCGGTACTTTTCGCCAGTGCTCCACAGGCGAGCCTCATTGAATTTCCGGATCTCATCGCCGATCTGGTACGCGGCCACGTTCGACGCCGGGCGCTTTTTGTATGGCCCTTTGTGCCTCGTACACCGATTCTGCCAGGAGAACGTAAAGCCGGGCTGGTGAAGATAGATCGAACGGGAGGAGGGCAGATTCCCGAGAGGCCGGATGTGGATTTTCCTCCGGCGGAGTGAGGTCTATCCATCGAACTTATTCGTAGACCAATCTCTGCGAACACCTGAGCGATTGCTTTGCGATGGATCCTTTCACTATTTGGGGACCTCTTGGTTGATGTGGCGCATGGACACGGTATCGCTGGTCAGTCAAGGCCATACCTTTGTCATCTCCAAGCATGGCAAAGCGGCTTGCTCATGGCACCTCCTAATTGTCCTCAGTTTAAGGCAAAGAGGTGTCTTCGTGTTGCCGCTGACCGAAAACTGACCCAGTAAAGGCTGTTCTGCCGACTGAAAACTGACCCAGGTGTTCAGTTGCTTCTGCTCACTTTCCGAGCAGGAGAACACAGGGTGATCAGCATGGAAATGTTGGGAAAAATCCGGCGAATGTACTTCCGCGACAAGCTCTCGCTGCACCAGATAGCCAAGCGTACCGGGCTGTCGAGAAACACCATCCGAAAATGGGTCAGAGCGCCCGAAGCCACTCAGCCGGCGTACCAGCGGTGCGCGACCTTCAACAAACTCAGCCCTTTCCACGACACGCTGGAACAGGCGCTGAAAGCCGACTCGTTCCGGGCAAAGCACAATCGCAGAAGCGCCAAAGCACTTTTCGAGCAGATCAAGGCCGAGGGTTATGACGGCGGCTACAGCCAGCTCACGGCGTTTGTACGCTCGTGGCGAGGTGAGCAAGGCAAGTCTTTACGCGCTTTTGTACCGCTGACGTTTGCGCTCGGTGAAGCTTTTCAATTTGACTGGAGCGAAGAGGGGCTGCTGATCGGCGGCCTGTTTCGACGCATCCAGGTCTCCCACATGAAGCTGTGCGCCAGTCGCGCATTCTGGTTGGTTGCGTACCCTAGCCAAGGTCACGAGATGCTATTCGATGCCCATACACGCTCGTTCGGAGCGTTAGGTGGCGTGCCGCGTCGCGGCATCTACGACAACATGAAAACGGCTGTCGACAAGGTTAATAAAGGCAAGGGCCGCACGGTCAATGCCCGGTTTTCCGTGATGTGCGCGCACTACCTGTTCGATCCGGATTTCTGCAACGTAGCCTCTGGCTGGGAAAAGGGCATTGTCGAGAAGAACGTTCAAGACAGTCGACGGCGCATTTGGCTTGACGCTCAAAACTGCATGCTCCACACCTTCGAGGAACTGAATGCCTGGCTCGGCCAACGCTGTCGTGCGCTCTGGAACGAGCTGCTGCATCCGCAGTACAACGGACTGACGGTGGCGGAAGTTTTGGAGCTGGAACGGGGCGAAATGATGCCGATGCCGACCGCCTTTGATGGCTACGTCGAGCGCACCGTACGGGTCTCCAGCACCTGCCTGATCAGCGTGGCGCGAAATCGCTATTCGGTGCCTTGTGAGCGAGTCGGCCAGTGGGTCAGCAGCCGTCTTTACCCATCCCGGATCGTGGTCATCGCCGATGAAACGATGATTGCCAGCCACGAGCGCCTGTTTGATCGAGATCAGGTCAGTTTTGACTGGCAGCATTACATCCCACTCATCGAACGCAAGCCGGGTGCACTGCGCAATGGCGCACCGTTTGCCGATCTGCCCAATCCGTTGCGGCTTCTCAAACGGGGCCTGAGACGTCACAGCAACGGTGATCGAATCATGACGCAGGTGGTCGCTGCCGTGCCCATTGCCGGTCTCGACCCGGTGCTGGTAGCGGTAGAACTGGTGCTTGAGACGGGAAGTCTGAGCGCCGATCACATCTTAAATGTTCTCGCCCGACTCACCGCTACTGCACCACCGCCTTCCGTAGAAACCAGCCTGCAACTCAAGGTGGCTCCCGTTGCCAACACTGCCCGATATGACCAACTCCGGACAACAGATGAGGAGAGCCGCAATGCGTGACTTGATGGCAGAACTTAAAGAACTGCGTCTGCATGGCATGGCGCAGGCTTGGGAAGAACTGGCGGCCCAGGGAGAAGCTTCGACGGCATCCTCGAAATGGCTGCTTGAGCATCTGCTCCAACAGGAGCAGGCAGATCGCGCCGTGCGCTCTGTGAATCATCAGATGAACATGGCAAAGCTCCCCATGCACCGTGATTTAGCTGGCTTTGACTTCAGCGCTTCCAGCGCTGATGCCCGTCTGGTCAAGGAATTATCCAGCCTTGAGTTTACGGAGACTGCGCAAAATGTCGTGTTCATCGGTGGACCTGGAACCGGAAAAACACACCTGGCCAGTGCCTTGGCCGTGTCCGGAATCACCACTCATAACAAACGAGTACGGTTCTTCTTCACGGTCGATCTCGTCAACCTGCTGGAGCGTGAAAAGTACGAAGGTAAGGCAGGCCGAATCGCCCAGGGACTGCTTCGGACAGACCTGGTGATACTCGATGAGCTGGGGTATTTGCCCTTCAGTCAGAGTGGTGGCGCGCTGTTATTTCACCTGCTTTCAAAACTGTATGAGCATACCAGCGTGGTCATCACCACCAACCTCAGCTTCTCGGAGTGGTCGAGTGTGTTTGGCGACGCCAAGATGACCACAGCGTTGCTGGATCGGCTGACACACCACTGCCATATCGTCGAAACGGGCAACGAGTCCTACCGTCTGTAACACAGCACGTTGGCCGCCCAAACAAAGATCAAATCGCGTGAACGAAAGCGCAAGGACGAAGATGGTATCGAGGACGATGATGCGTTTTGATCTGCGCCGTAAACACCCTTCCGCATGCCTGCATGCGGTGGGGCCAGACGCGTCTTCAACCAGGACACTACTGCTAAGCTTATCCACAATTGCTGGGACAAAAATCAGCAATCCGCCCTGGGTCAATTTTCAATCGGCAGGGTGGGTCAGTTTTCAATCAGCGCCAACACTCAGGCAGCAAAGCTCGCCGATTCAGAGATCAAACGGCTACGGTTAGACGCTAAAAGTCTGTTCCAAGCCGTTTCTGACTTTCAGCAGCGAGTTAGGGGGGGCTGTGAAGAAAGCTCCACTGACGTTGTTTCCTACGCGTCGCCGGAAACTGATGGACTTCATGAAATTGGGGCGGTTCCCCTGCGCTTCTGTCGAAGCGCCAGCCATTGCAACATAAGTGGCTGGCGCTAAAGGGCTGAAACTTGACAAGTTGTCTCCTTAGATCCTCCAGCCGAGATCATATAAGTCTCGTTTGATCGCGCCGAGCCATTCGTTTTTATAATTCGAGCGGTTGAAGCTCAGCGCAATGTCAGGTGTAAGCAACCATGCAGTTTTCGAGAAAACTGAACTATTGATCTCATTAAGCTTTTCAGGGCTGTAGATTATCAAGGCGTCAACAAATCTAGTCAGTTCTGCTTCGGATATAGCTAAACGGTCTTCTGTTACAAAGGTTTGCATTGAGCGCTGAGCCTTTTCATAAAGCGAATGAGCTTTAGCTAGCTTACTTATTGTGACTTTTGGTAGAGGCGTGCTTAAGCCCAGTTCGCGATGTTTAATATATGCCTCTAGGTCTAAGCTGTACTGGATCGCCTCGGCATCTTCGTAAGGATGGAGATGTTCCTTTTCATAAAAATTTGCCGTGCTTTTTAGGGAGCTATTGCAGGGGTGGCAGCTAGGAACCAGGTTGTAGAGTGACAATGCGAGATAAGGGTACTTGTGTTTTGGATAAAAATGATCAAGAGTAGGACGCAGGGCCTTGTTTTTTTGTCCCGATAAATTGTTACGGCCAGACTTTGCTGGCAGTAAGGGCACATAGTGTATTTAGATGTCATGCATAGTTTATATGCATTCCAAGATGCTGTGCTTTTTTGTGCAAAGCGATCATAATCGAACAGTTTTTTACATGCTTCGTGGAATTCGTGACGAATGGCCTTAGGGAACGCGACCTTGGTACTCTCGATGTTCTGAACTACTTTTCTTAGAGTATCTGGGCGTGAAGTTGCTAGCAGCTCTCCATATCCAAACAAAAGAAAACTCATTAATGGGTTTTGATTTGGAAATCCTCTGGATAGCATGTCATAAAAGAAAGACTTATGCATTTCTTTAGTGGCGTCCGACCATATATCAGATATGTTTATTTGCATTTTATATTGATACCCCTGACAGCCCGATCTCTTGTAGTTTCTTATGGAGTTGCCGACGAATAATAGGATCCCCAATCATCTCTATTCGCTCGCTGGAGACTGAGCGTCCTGCAAGGATTTCCTCTACTACTCCTTTAATTATGCGAGCTGAAAACACTCCCATTGTCCCTGCCTGTCCGACATGCCGGACTACCGCATCCAAAGGTGCGCCAAAAGACTCAGCAGGTTTCGATGGGGTCGCATTTTCTAGCAAATCCTCTATCCAGTTCTTACCGTCTAAGAGATAGATGCAGTCGCGTGGAAAATCAGACATGAGAACTGGTGAGTGGGTGGCCACTAAAACCTGCACAATCTTAAATTTCTTTTTCAGACGTGCGACTGTCTTATCTAGATAATCTATATATCGTTGCTGCCACGCCAGATGGAGGAATGCATCGCCCTCATCGATTATCAGTACTAGATTTGTAAACTGTTGGTTTGCTAAGAGCTGCCCGCAGGCCATATCAATGCTGGCAAACTGATGTATCAACGTTGCAGCGCCCGAGCTTAATTGGGTGAGACTTACTTGGCCAACTTTTCCTAGCTCTAACGAATTCAATTGATCACTTTGCTTGCTATCAAGCTGGTAAGTGTTTTTGGATAGCTGTGGATCGTTAACTATATGGGCTACTATTCTGAGCTTAGCTAGAGTGCTATCAAAATTTTTCTTTGGCACTGTCGCTTTCTTTACTGGTGGAGTCCTAAGGGAAAATCCTAAAGCTCCCAGAAGCTGGCTTTTAGCAGTATCTGAAACCGCGCGCAGCGAGCTTGCATAAGCGAATGCCCGAATTGCTAGTATAAATTCAGGGCCAATCTTTTCACGGAGTTGTTTTGCAAACTCACCAGCCAAAACTTCCCTTTTCTTTCTGTTCTTCTCGATATGCCCCCAATCCAGAGTGCCATCGGATAATCTCTTATCTTGCCGCAACTCCTTTGCAGCCGCTCGAAATGGCTCAATCCACTGATCCAATATTCCTGTACGAACTGCTAAAACTTGTGTCAGTACTTTATTAAAGTCATACTCATCGATCTCCGGAAGCGATAATATTTTTGGAGCTTCCAGCTCAAACTCTGTTTTCAATCGACTTATGATTTCCTCGTGCTCTGAAGGCATTGGTCGTGATGTAGAGCTCAGACTGGTCTGGATGAAGCGAAAGCGATCACCATTCCGGGGAGGGACTATGTGGTACGGCACGGGCGTGTAATAGACTGCGCAGGTCGAATCTGGATCCACCTCATTATCCCAAGAAGCGCCTGAAGTAGATCTACCGGCTGCGCCTTTCCTCGCTAATATTGATGCCAGCCCCATCATTACCCTAGTCTTTCCGCTCCCATTCGGGCCAACGAGTAGCGTCATTGAGTCAGCGGCGAATAAGCTGCTGCTCTCCGGGCCAAGGTTCGGAGATGGTAGGAGCGGAACAGTAATGCCTTTAACTTTAAATGATGTAAGCACGTTCTCTCCTAGAGTGTGCAGTTGTAAATACAAGAAAATAACAATTCTTTGGGGATCATACCGTTAGGGAAGCCTTTGCCGGTGACCGGCAGGCTACACACGGTTTTTATCGGTCGCCTTGCATTCGCAGCACTGCCGTCCCATGTGTTGAAAATCCCGGTGGGTTTGCCGGAAACGACTGCGTAGTAGCGGGTTCTCTTGGCCATCCCTAGTTGCCTTACAGCCTCACGAGAAAACGCAGTCTATCGCAATCACTAGCGCATTGATCTGATGACCTTGGTCACCTACGAATACCATCAGTGGCGCCATCGGCAACCCGCTGTAAACTCTTCACATTCGCCGACCATCTGGACGGCAACCCTCTGGCAAGGAAAGACGATGATCACGAAGATCAAAGTGAAGGGTTATAGGATCCATCGAGACTTTGAGCTGGAACCGAATCCGAGGGTCAATCTACTTGTCGGCGGGAACGATGCGGGCAAATCATCTTTGATGGAAGCTATTGCCCTCGCGATGACTGGGCGCATCGGGGGAAGACCCGCAGCAGAAGAACTCAATCCCTATTGGTTCAACAAAGCGGTAGTGTCTGACTTCTTGACCGATCTCCTGATTGGAGAGGCGACTTGGCCCACAATTGAGATCGAACTGTTCCTCGAAAACCGACCCGACCTCCAAGCCCTGTGCGGTGCGCATAACAGCGCCATTCCTGCGCAGGCCTGTCCAGGGGTGGTATTCCGCGTAGTACCCAACCCTGAGTACGACGCAGAGCTTCAGGCGTGGACGGAGGATCCGTCGATGCTGCTACCGGTGGAGTACTACAAAATCGAGTGGCGCCATTTTGGTGATTCAGAGCTCACCCGACGTCCGCGAGACCTTTCTATTGCGATCATCGACTCACGCACGATCAGAACGTTTGGCGGCGTAGATTATCACCTGAGACAGATCTTGAACGATCACCTGGAGCCCTCCGAGAAAGCCTTGATCTCGCTGGAATACCGGCAGGCGAAATCAGCTATGTCGGATGGAGCCCTTGCAGCGCTTAACGATCGACTGGGGCAATTGGAAGCGTCACTTCACCAGCAACCCCTCAAGGTGGCCATGGATCAGACTTCTAGAACATCTTGGGAGTCGGCTGTCTCACCGCACATAGACGATGTTCCGTTCTCTATGGCCGGCCAAGGCCAGCAGGCTTCTATCAAAATCTCTCTGGCAATGGGCCGGCACGCCGATCGAACCAGGGTGGTAATGATCGAGGAACCGGAGAACCACCTTTCCCATACCAGCATGGTCACGCTCCTAAACCGCATTGAGCGGCTTGCCGGCGAAGAACAACAGCTGTTCATCAGCACCCACAGCACCTACGTTCTGAATAGGCTGGGGCTAGACTCGCTGCTGCTGATCAATCGGGATGCAGTCACAACCATTACGGGGCTTACTCCTGAGACCGTGGGGTATTACAAGAAGCTTCCGGGGTACGATACCCTTCGAATGGCGCTTGCAGAGAAGCTGGTTCTCGTCGAGGGGCCATCCGACGAGATCATTTTCGAACGGATTTTCCGTGACCTCTATGACATGCCTCCGATGGCGTGCGGCATTGATGTCCTCAGTATGCGCAGCCTCTCCCTAGCCCGATGCCTCGAACTCTGCTCACGACTGGGTAAGCGGGTCGCTGTTTTGAGGGACAACGACGGGCAGGATCCCGCGGCACTTCGAGAAGCCGTGGAGCCATGGCTAGATGGCGAGTACAGAGAACTCTTCATAGGCGAAGTGGAAGAGGGGCGCACATTGGAGCCTCAGTTGATCCATCACAACGGAGAGGCAGTACTGCGTGGGATTCTGGGCATTCGCGTTGACGCTGTTCTCGAAGTATGGATGACCAGAGAAAAAACAGAGGCCGCGATACGAATCGCGGAAAGCGGACAAAACATCGTAGCGCCCGCGTACATGGCCGCCGCGGCAGCCTTCATCCATGGCTAACCACCTAACCCTGGCCGTCGCAGGCCCGCGCAAAACTCAAGGCCTAGTCGAACACTGTGCTGCACTGGCGCCTACTCGGCGTGTGCTCGTGGTGACGTTCACTCAGCGGAACCAACACGAGCTTTCAGTGCGTCTGGCGAAAAGAGTTGGTATGCAGACCAATGTGGAGGTGATGGGGTGGTACACGCTGCTCATCCGGCATTTTGCCCGACCGCAACTGTGCTGTTGTGGCCAAGCAGTTCGGCAATCATGTCTGCCGGTGTTCCCTGGTCCGCCAAACCTTGCCCGAGGTGATGACGCAGCAAGATAGTTACCTGGTTAGGCTTGTCTATCCCTGCTTCACGCAGTTCATGTTTGAGGCCTGCACCGATTTCGTTAACTGACAGACGTCTTCCATTAGGACTGACAAATAATGGTTCGCAGTCGCTGCCAAACTGGCGTTGAATTTCCGAGATGTGGCGTGAGATTTTTTCACCCAGCCGGGAGGTGACTTTGCGGGGTCGTCGCTCAGGTCTGCGTTGGCCGACCTTTTTGGCCATCGGTAGCCACAGGGTGTAGTACCTCTCATGACTAGCGCTTTCAATGAACTCAAAATCCGCGATGTCAAGCGAATGGAATTGAATCGAGCGTGGTGCGAGTTCGAAACCCAAGTGAAGCACTATATTAAACTGGGCTTCCTCCCAAGAGTCAGATGAAATGTATCGTTCAATGCGTTTGAGCAACCGAACTTCCTCATCAAGGTCTAAGCCAGACTGCGAGAGAAAAATTCGCGCATACGGGTCAACTCGATCTGATTTCACATCCTTGATTCTTAAGTAGGTGATTGGATCGAAGCCATTGATTCCTCTATCCATTGCCCAACGGTAAAGCCTTCGAAACCCTATAAGTACTGTCCTCGTTTTTTTGAGTTCTTCGAGAGCAGTGACCAGTTGATGGGAGTCCCAAGGAAGTCCGGCCGCGAGATTTGTACTAGATAAAAAGCGTAGGGTATCTGCGAACATTACTGCGGTTCGAGGCGCATACTTCTCAAGTGCGTAGGCCATAAAGCCTTTGCCTATTTCGATTAGCTCCGAATTCAGTTGGAGTGCAGTCCAATCGATTTTCATCGCGAGTCCACCGTCGTACCACGTCCACACCTTCAGCCGAGTATCGACGTATCGTGGCTGATCATTGGTGCGAGTTCGAATCGCAACCTGAGTCGGCCCTTGGAACAAATAACCCGTAAAAGAGGAGGAGGGTAAAGGATGATCTTGGCCAACTGATTTAGTCACAGCGAACCTCCTTAACTGTCAAGTCGGCTCCAGGCTGCCGAGGCGCGCTGGGCGTTATGGCGGTTGGCCGACTCGGCTAGATAACGACTTGCATAACGGCGTGGCATCGCCGAAGTATCAGACCAGCCGCAGACTCGTCGGAGTTCGTCCGTGGCGCGCTCCAGGTCATGCCCGCTCGTCTCGACCAGGTAAGCCAAGAAACGGTCGGCGAAGGTGTGGCGAAAGTCATGCGCAGAAAGTGTAGGCAACAACCCCGGATGAGCCAGTTCAAGGGTCAGAAACAGCCGATCGAGGACGTTAGACAATGCGCGAATCGACAGCGGGCGGCCTCGGTCAGAGATGAATAAATAGCGGTACGGCAATTTCATCGGTTTGCCGTCACGCAGAGGGCGCCGTTCGCCCTGGATATAGTGCTCGTAAACCTCATACAACTGTGCGGAGATACTTACTGTCCGTCCGTGTGTTTTCAGCGCAGGCTCTTCAGCGCGCGGGTCGCCTGGGTCATGTTCGCGGTCATTGATGCTGACATAGGCGTGCTGAGAACCCTGATTTATATCTGTGGTGTAGAGCTTCAGAAGCTCTCCGCGACGGATACCGGTCTCCAGCAGCAATTCAATCATTAGCCAATTGCGCAACTGCAATCGTTCCGGAAACGGATTCTCCGCAGCGCCCGGGCGAATCAGTGTGCGAATGATCTGGAGTTGCGAATCTGTAAGGCTGCGGTAACGAGCGTGGTCGGGACGAACGTTGATGATATGGCTCTCAAAGCGCCGCTCAATGACGTCGGCGACATCTGCAAATACCACCTCGATGTTAGCCAGGGTGGTTGAATTTTGACGAGCGCGCGGGATGTATCGGGTGACACACCAGGACAGGTATAGCTTCAGCAAACGCAGGTACTGGTCACGAGTACGCGGATCGATCTGCGGAAAAGGTGCCGTTTCAGCTTTGCCGATTCGGGCGACCAGGTTGTCGGCTTGACGGCCGCTTTGGAGCCAGATGGCGTAACCGTCCAGTAACGCCAGAATCGCCTCAAAGTGACAGGCCAAGATGGCGTCATCGATATCCAGATCTCGGCTGTTGGCATAGGTGTAGAAAGCCTGGATCGCGCGCAAGTGCGCTGCGGCAGTGTTGTATGCGCGGTGTCTGAGTTTGACTTGTACGTAGATGAACGGAACGAGTATGGGTAACGGCGCTGCATTACCAGCTTGCACAAGCAGCGGTACACGCAGACCTGAAGAGAAACGGCACTGAATCAGCTTCATTGGTAGCCACCTCATTCCCTCATTCAATGACGCGCCATGAACACGAAGGACATGGCCCGTTGAGAGAGTGGACTCCAGAAGCGGTTTTGTCGAATCAGTGGCTTAGGCAGCTCATGAACATCTATGACATGACCTGTCGTTTAACATAATATACATTATGCGTACTCATAGGTATTCCACAAAGGCCATCTCCCAAGTACATTCAAACCCCAGCCACGTCTCTCGACCAAGCATCCCCCTGGATTTTCCCCTCATGCATGAAGCAGCTCATCAGATCATTGATCTTTACGAACGTCACGCTCAAACATGGGACCGTGTTCGTTCGCGGCGTCTCGTCGAGCAATCCTGGCTCGATCGTTTTCGTCAGGCCATGCCAGTTGCGGCTGGGCCTGTCCTCGACATCGGCTGTGGCTGTGCCGAACCCATGGCGGCTTACTTGATTAATGCAGGACACGTCGTGTGTGGCATTGATTCGTCCATGTCGATGATCAGCTTATGTCAGCAGCGTTTCCCGCAGCACGATTGGCATGTTGCCGACATGCGCCAGTTGGCGCTTGATCAGCGTTACGCAGGCATTCTGGCGTGGGACAGTTTCTTTCACCTGACGCCTGAGGATCAGCGTCGAATGTTCCCGATTTTCCAGGTTCATGCCCAACCGGGTGCCGCACTGATGTTTACCAGCGGGACGGCCCATGGCATTGCGTTGGGCCGCTTCGAGGGTGAAACGCTTTATCACGCCAGCCTGGACCACGATGAGTATGTTGCGCTGCTCAACGCCCACGGTTTTAGCGTCGTTGAGCAAATAACGGAAGATCCCGATTGTGGTGGGCACACGATCTGGCTCGCCGTTTTCGGTTAGAATTGGCCCGTTGCCCTGCCCCTTTATATAGATAAATCTTATAACTCAATTAAACGTCTATTTAGTTGAGTTAAGTTTGGACTGGTTCTAATCGCATTAAAACATTGTGCAACATCCAAAACCGCCCTCACCCTCCATATCCATCACTGAAATACCAAACACCCGATGCGGTGCATCGGGCGTTTGGTTCAAACCTATGCAACACTAAATAATCAGCGCAGCGGCAGTCCCTTGGTTTCTGGCATGCGCAGATAGACAACTGCACTTATGGCACTGATCACCGCCAGGTAAATCCAGAACAGGTGTCCATAGCCCCAACCGGCCATCGCGGCCATGAGATATGGCGCGGTTCCACCAAACAACGTCACAGACAACGCATACGGCAAAGCGATACCGGTCACGCGAACTTCAGCCGGAAATTGTTCCGCCATGGTTACTGCCGAGGCTGCGCCGAAGCCTGTCATGATGACCATGGAGATGGTTTGCAGGATGGTCACTTCCGTCAGGCTGATGCCTGCATGCAAAAGACCGAAGCTTGGCCACGCCCACAACACCGATGCGATGGCGAATGCAATCAGTACCGGCCGACGACCGACACGGTCGGCAAGTTTCCCGACAAAGGGCAACAGCACCAGTGACACCCCTACCGAGATCACGCCTGCAAGCAATGTGTCACGGATCGACATACCGGTGATCAGGTGGACTTGCGAGGGATAGCTCACCATCCATACATAGTTCAGCAAATTACCAGCCATGGCGATGCCGATCACCCGCATCGCATCTTTTCTGTGGCTGAAAAACAGATCACGCAGAGGCTGTTTCTTGACGTTGCTCGCGGCGCGCGCCTTGAAGATTTCAGTCTCGCGCACCGACAGACGGATCCACAGCGCGATCACTCCCATCAGGGCGGCAATGATAAAGGCAACGCGCCAACCCCAGTCGTTCAACGCAGTGTCACTGCCCAGCGATGCCAGACCAAAGCCCAGCAGGAACGAAACCATTGTCCCGGCATTGATCGCAAACCATTGCCAGGAGCCGGCGAATGCGCGGCGGTGTGCAGGTGCCGACTCGATCAGGAACGCCGAAGCGGAACCGAATTCACCACCAGCGGAAAACCCCTGGACCAGGCGCGCGAAGACCAGAATGATCGGTGCGGCAATTCCAATGCTGTCGTAGTTGGGGCAAAGGCCGATGACCAGCGAGGCCAGCGACATCAGCAGGATAGAAAGCGTCAAACCTTTCTTGCGACCGTAGCGATCGGCTACCTGGCCGAGAACCGCACCACCGATAGGCCGCATGATGAAGCCGACGGCAAAGATCGCCAACACCGACAGCAAGCTGGTAAGACCGTCCCCGGCCGGGAAGAACTGGCGGGCAAGGATGGAAGAAAACGTGGCGTAAATAACCCAGTCGGTGTATTCGACGATGGTGCCAAGCGTTGCGGCGACAATGGCCTTTTTTTCGCCATAGGTCAGTTGTCGGCCTTTAGCATTCCCAGTGGCACCTGATGCTGGCTGCGTCAGTGCACTCATTAAACTATCGTCGTTATTCATTTCTATGGCTCCCGTGGGCGCTATTATTATTGACCTTTAGTCGCGGCCTTGTTACGGGTTAATACTGCTATTTACACCTCTCCAAGTGAATCGAGATTTACGCCCTGTATCGTTGACTAATTCTCAATGCATAGGCGTCTATTGAATATTCCAGACTGTTTGAAGTCGATTGACATTTGCTCAATCGCCAACGTCACAAAAGTCAGTTGAGCAATAAGCGGCCTCTGGATGTAATAGGTATTCGTAATGGAGTTTTAAACAGTAAAGACGCCCTCACTGCAGTTTCAGAGGAGACACACAATGTTTGTAAAAGTTAACAGCTTCGTCGACGGCCGTTCCCTGGCGCCGGCTGACGGGCAGTATGTCGACAAGATCGATCCGCGCACCGGAGCCAAGATCAGTGAAGTCGCCAGCAGCGGGCCGAAGGATGTGGCGCTGGCAATCGAGTCGGCAGCCTCGGCGCTGCAAAGCTGGCGCGACATGCGCCCCGCCGAACGTGGGCGCATCCTCAATGAATTCGGGCGCATCATCCGTCAAAGCGAAAATACGCTGGGCGCACTGGAAAAGGCCGATACCGGTAAACCCGGCAGTGAGATGGCGGCGCTGATGGACCTGACTGCCCAGTACTTCGAGTTTTATGGTGGCATCGTCAACGTCATGGACGGGGACGTGATCAACCAAGGCCCCGACTATCACATTTATACTCGCCGTGATCCCTTTGGCGTGATTGGCGTCATCCTGCCTTGGAACGCCCCGCTCCACCAGGCTGCGCGCGCTATCGCGCCCGCCCTCGCTACCGGCAATACCGTGGTGGCCAAACCCTCCGAACACACCTCTGCCTCGCTGGTGGAACTGGCGCGCATTGCCGTGCAAGCCGGAGTGCCTGCCGGCGTGTTCAATGTCATCGTGGGTAAAGGCAGCGTGATCGGCCCCGCCATGGCGCATAACCCACACATCCGCAAGATCTCCTTTACCGGCGGCCTGCGCGCTGGCCAGGAATTGGGACACATCGCCGCCGAACGCATCCTGCCGCTAACCCTTGAACTGGGCGGCAAGTCCGCCAATATCGTGTTCGACGATGCCGACCTCGATGCGGCCGCCAAAGGCTCGACCAAGGCATTTACCTGGAACAGCGGCCAATGGTGCGCGGCAGGCACACGGTTGCTGGTTCAGGAGAACATCCATGACCGCTTTGTCGACAAGCTGATTGCCGAAGTAAGTGCCCTACGCGTCGGCCCGGAGGATGACTCGACGTCCGGGCCGATTACCACTCACGCGCAGTTCGAGAAGATCCAGAGCTACTTCGCCATCGCCGAGCGCGAGGGGCTGAAGCCGGCAATCGGCGGTAAGGTGGCCACGCGAGCGGGCTATGAAAACGGCTGGTATATCGAGCCGACGGTCTACACCGGTGTAACCAACAATATGACCCTGGCGCGCGAGGAGATTTTTGGGCCTATCGTTTGCGTCATTCCCTTCAAGGATGAAGCCGATGCGTTGCGGATCGCCAACGACAGCGAATTCGGCCTCGGTGCCGGCATCTGGAGCCGTGACATCGGCCGGGTGCATCGGGTTGCGGCGCAGCTGGAGGCAGGCCGAATTGTCGTCAACGAGTACAGCGGCGGTTTCGTCCAGACGCCTTGCGGTGGCTTCAAGCAAAGTGGCTACGGTCGCGAGCAAGGCATCGACGCCCTCTCCCACTATACCCAGCTCAAATCTGTGATCATTCGCCTTTAAGTCCATTCCACACAAAAAAACAAAGGGCACAGCCATTGGCTGTGCCCTTTTCGTTAACTTGTTTACCAGATGGGCAGGGAGTAGCTGAGAATCAACCTGTTCTCGTCGATATCGCTGGCAAAGTTGCTGCGTGTGCTGGCGTTCTTCCATTTCACGGCAAGGTTTTTCAACGCACCACTCTGAATGACGTACGCCAGTTCTGTGTCCCGTTCCCACTCTTTTCCAGCCTGAGCCCGGTTGCGCACACTCACCTCGTCGCCCGACAGATAGCGGGTCATGAAGGTCAGGCCAGGAATGCCAAGTGCTGTGAAGTTGTAGTCGTAGCGCAGCTGCCAGGAACGCTCATCCTGATTGCCGAAATCATTGATTTGCACCAGGTTGATCAGATAAGCATCGGTGCCATTGAGGTTGGCGAAGCCGGTAGCGCCGCTCATACGTTGATACCCCAGTCCTACTGAATGTCCGATCGCGCTGTAGGTGAACATCGCGCCAAGTGCGGAGTTTTCGACGTTGCTGCCGCCCTCATCGAGGCTACGCGCCCAGCGGATATCGGACGTGAGCGATTGTCGCTCGGTAAGCGCCAGCTTGTGGTTTAACGTCAGGTAATGCTGCTGGTAGATGCCGTCCAGAACGCCGTAGTGGTAGGCCGTACTCAATGCCGGCGTCCAGCGATAGGTTACCCCTGCGAAATCGAAGCGCTCACTACTTGTCTTCCGGCCTGGCCGGATATTGCGTGCAGCGCCGTTGAACACCGTCATGGGCTCATTGTCGCTTGAGTTGCGCAGGTTGATACGGTCGAATCGCCCGAGATCGACGGTCGTATTGCTCAGGTCGGCACTGTTGAGCCAGGCACCACGAAACGTCTGCGGCAACAAGCGCGTGTCGTTGTACATCGCCACAGGCAGTTTGGGCATCAGGGTGCCGGCTTTCAGCGTGCTTTGCGCCAAGCGTACCTTGGCAGTCAGCCCCAGCTTGCTGTATTCATCCTGAGCGTGACCATCGCGGTCGGTAACGAGCAGACCGGTGCCGGTCCGTGATGGGCCCGAGTCCAACTTGATGCCGAGCATGCCCAATGCATCCAGGCCAACGCCGATCGCTCCGGGCGTAAAGCCGGATTCATAACGCAGGACAAAACCTTGAGCCCACTCTTCTGCCTTGCTTTGCGCCGCACTTGATTGGCGAAAGTCGCGATTGAAGTAGTAGTTGCGTAAATCCATGCTGGCTTTGCTGTCGGTGATGAAGTCCGCATAAGCCGGAGAATGCACAGTGCTGACTGCGCCGCACAATGCCAGTCCTGAGGCTCGGTGAAAATGCTTGCGATGGCGCGTTTTAGCGATCTTCATAAATGGATCTCTTATTGTTGTCGGAAGCCGCAACACGACCAGATGGCGCGTGCGCGCCGATCGTAGAAATCGCAGCCCCCGGACGACAATCGATTAAAACGGGCGCCTGCCTTGAGCTTTTATCAAACGTTCACTTTATTGTTGGGATGCGTCGGGCAATTAAATACACTCCGCGTCCTCGTTTTTTCCAATACAGTAACTTCCAACAACAAGAGATGACTTCCATGGACCGACTGCCGCCACTGAATGCCATCCGCGCGTTTGAGTCCGTAGCGCGTCATTTGAGCATCACCCATGCCGCCGATGAGTTGAATGTCACGCCGGGTGCGGTCAGTCGACAGATCCGCGCGCTCGAGGAATTTCTAGGACTCGACCTGTTTGTCCGGGGGCACCGGCAAATCACCTTGACCCCCTCCGGCGAACAATATTTCCGTGCGGTGGCCAGGATGATCGAAGACTTGCGCGGTGCCACGAAGAAACTCATGTCGCCGCCCTTGCGTCGGCAAATCAAGGTGCGTGCCTACACCACGTTTGCCATGCAATGGTTGATACCCAGGCTGGCCAGCTTTCACGCCGAACATCCCAAGATCGAAGTGTTGTTGACTGCATCGCTCGAGCCGGTCGACTTTTACAAGGAAGACATCGATGCCGCGATCCGTCTTGGTTCCGGCGAATGGCCTAATTGCAATTGTTACGTGTTGAGCGACAACCGCCTTGCACCTGTCTGCAGCCCTTCGCTTTTGCAACACGGGCCGGGCCTGAACACACCCGCCGACATCGCGCAGTACACCATGCTGCACTCGATCGCCAGACCCGAGGACTGGCGCTACTGGCTGGAGGCATGCGGTGTTAGCCGAGACGTCGATGCGCTTGCTGGCATGTCATATCAGAGTTCTTCGATGGTCTATGCCGCTGCCGCCGGTGGCCAGGGAATTGCCATGGCGCAGTTGTTCCTGGTTGAGAAAGAGCTGCGGGACGGCACCCTGATCAGGCCTTTCGAGCAAATTGTCGACATGGGCGTGTACACCTATTATCTGCTCACGCCAAAACACCGCGAAGAAAGCGATGACACGCGGGTTTTTCGCGAGTGGATCCTCGAACAGGCACGTTTGACCCGCGAAGGCGCTTGAGTTTTTTTCAACCAAAACAGGCCAATAACTCCTTTGTCGCAGGGAAATCCGCGCACCTAGTATGGTGTCTTCCCAATAATAAGGTCGACACGCCATGAGCAATCTTCCTAAGCATTGCGACTCTGCATCGAACGAAACCATCGGTTTTATCGGGTTAGGCGCAATGGGTCAGAAAATGGCCCACCACCTGCTGGACAACGGCTATGGCCTGAGCCTCTTCGATCCCAACCCGCAAGTATTGGCACCCTTGCTCGCACGCGGAGCGCGCAACCACGCCAGCCCCCGCGAAGTCGCCGATCACGCCCAGATCGTACTGATTTGCGTGCCGACCCCGGATATCGTCGAGCACGTAGTGCTGGGCGACAACGGGGTCATCCACGGTGAACTGGTGAAAATCCTGGTGGACCACTCCACCACCGGTCCGAGTATGGCCAGGCGCGTGGAGCAGGCGTTGCGTAAACGCGGTATCCAGGCATTGGACGCGCCCTTGGCCGGTGGCGTGACAGGCGCAGTCAATGGGACCCTGTCGGTGATGGTCGGGGGTGACCAGACCGCTTTCCAACAGTGCGAGCCGGTGTTCGCCTGTTTCGGCAAAAAAGTCGAACATATCGGCACAACGCCAGGCCTGGGCCAGACCTTGAAGCTGGTCAACAACATGATCGTTGGAGCCACTCTGGTGGCCACCAGCGAAGCACTGCTATTCGGTATCAAGTCCGGGCTAGAACCAGGGCAGATGCTGGAAATGCTCAACGCAAGTACCGCCCGCAGTTTCAGCAGTGAACAGATACTGGCCGGTACCGTGATGCAGCGCGAATTCGATTTCGGCTTTCGCCTGGACCTGATGCGCAAGGATATACGGCTGTTCCTCGCCGAGGCGGAAAACGTCGGCACATCGGCCTTCACCTGCGCAGTGGTCAAGCAGTTCTTCGATCAGGCCATGAGCGAAGGTGACCCGGCCCGCGACATGACCCATGTAGTCAAAGTGCTCGAAAAAATGGCCGGCGCCACCATCGGGGGGCGTACCTCGTCATAGCCTCACCCTCCTCCTTTTCTGGATGAAGGAAAGCTGTCTTCGCTGACGGGTTTCAAGGCGTAAAATATACCAGGCGGGCCGGTAAGGCCGCCTGCGTGGGCGTTTCTCAACGCGCCCCTCTACCGCTCCTGGTTTGATTTTTTCTCAATTCAACCGCGTTTTTATATCGTTTGTCGCCCATTGAGGCGTATCCGAACATACCTCCAGACGTTCGCTATCGAGCGTCGATAAAAACAGGAGGTCACATGAACAGTCCGTCACCCATCTGGGCATCCACCACACCGCCCGCTCTTGCTGCCTCACGACATCTGGGCACTGACGAAATCTTCTTTCCCGCGGTACCTGCAGAATCGCCCCTGGCCGATCAGTTCCAGGACACCACCCTGAGCGTGGAAGGCCGCGTGTATAGCTTCACCATCATGCACCCCAGCCCCAAGAGCGGCTTGACCCCCTTCGTTCTGGCCTACGTCGACCTGCCCGGTCCGGTCCGCCTGTTCGGCCGCCTCAATGGCAGCAGCGGCCGTCCGTTCATTGGCGAAAAATGCCGTGTGATTGCCGACGAGACTTTTGGCTACGTATTCGAATCCCTGGAGGTACGTCCATGACCCAGATGCATGTAATGGGCGCGGCGATGACGCCATTTGGCCGCCACGTTGGTGTGATGGCACCGGAGCTTGCCCAGCGAGCGATTCTTGACGCGGTGGCCGACGCCGGCATTGCCCTGGCCGACATCCAGGCGGTTTATTGCGCCAATGTGTTGGGCGGAATGATTCTCGGCCAGGTGATCCTGCGTGACCTGGGCCTCAAGGGCATTCCGGTCTACAACATCGAAAACGCCTGCGCCAGCGGCGCCACGGCGGTCCACCTGGCTCGGCATGCACTTCTGGCCGGGCAATACGAGCGGGTACTGGTGTTTGGCATCGAGCAATTGACCGCGCTGGGCGGCGGCACCATCCCCATGCAGCGCAACGATCGCATGACCGACCTGTACGCCACCGCCGGTATGGTCCTGCCTGCGGTGTACGCCATGCGTGCCACCCGTTTTATCCATGAGCGCGATGCCAAACCAGCCGACCTCGCGGCTATCGCCGTGAAAAACCGCCACCATGGTTCGCTCAATGAATATGCGCAGCAGCGTACCGAAGTCACCCTGGAACAGGTGCTGAGTTCGCGGATGATCGCCGACCCGCTGACCCTGTTGCAGTGCTGCCCGTCGCAAGTCGATGGCGCTGCCGCAATGGTGCTCGGAACGCAGCCGGGACCACAGGCCAAAGCCGTCAAGGTGCTGGGGTCGATCGTTGTCTCGGGCATGCGCGAAACCGGTGATGACGACATTCTCGATGCCGAAATCACCGCGCGGGCGGCACGCATGGCCTATGAGCAAGCCGGTGTGGCGCCCGCTGATATCGGCGTGGTCGAACTGCATGACGCCTTCACTATCGCCGAATTGCTCTATTACGAAGCCCTCGGCCTGGCGGCACCGGGCGAAGCCGTGTCGTTGTTGCACTCCGGTGCCACCGCCCTTGGCGGCCGCGTACCAGTCAACCCCAGTGGCGGTCTGCTTGCCAAGGGCCATCCACTAGGCGCCACTGGCGTCGCACAAATGGTCGAGCTGACCTGGCAATTGCAAGGGCGTGCCGGCAGCCGCCAGGCCGGTACACCGAAGCTGGGCCTGGCTCAATGCACCGGTGGAGGCATCGCCGGCGTCGATCACGCTGCCTCTGCCGTCCACATTCTGGGAGTTTGAGATGAGCACACGAAACTTCACTGCCACACAGGTCGCCGCCATCACCGGCGCCGCTCGCGGCATCGGCTTGGCAATCGCCGAGCGATTGGCGCGCCAGGGCGTGTTTGTCTATCTGCTGGATCGCGACGAAGCCGCCTTGGCCGGTAGCGTTGATGCCTTGACGGGGCAAGGGTTGAAGGTCGCTGGCATTGCGCTGGACTTGACCGAAGGTGAGGCTGTCACTGCGGCGTTTGCACGGATCCACGAAGCCCACGGGTCGCTCGACTTTCTGGTCAATAACGCCGGTGTGGTCAGGGACAAGCGTTTCCTGAGCATGACCGAGCAGGACTGGGACCTGGTAGTCGATACCAACCTGCGCGCTCAATTCCTCTGCTGCAAGGCCGCCCTGCCGTTGATGCTGGAAAAAGGCTTCGGCCGTATCGTCAACATGTCTTCCAGGGCCTGGCTAGGCGGTTTTGGCCAGGCCAACTACTCGGCGGCCAAGGGCGGCGTGGTGAGCCTGACCCGCAGCCTGGCCATCGAGTTCGCCGCCAAGGGCATCACTGTCAACGCCATCGCGCCCGGCATTGTCGATACCCCGCTGTTCCAGAGCTTCGCCCCTGACGTTCAGACAAAACTTAAGGAAACCGTGCCGGTAAAACGCATTGGTACCCCCGAGGACATCGCCAGCGCCGTGGAGTTTTTCCTCGACCCGGCCAGTTCCTATGTGACCGGACAAACCTTGTATGTCTGTGGCGGACGCAGTCTGTCGTCAGCCAGTGTCTGAGGTGAGCGCCATGTCAGTTTCTATGCAAATACAGGGGGCGATTGCGCTGATCACCCTTGATCGCCCGCAGGCCTTGAATGCCCTGGACCTGGACGCGCTCCAGGCCCTTCGTGAGCACCTGGTGCATGTGCGCGACAACCATGCGCTGCGTGTCGCCGTCATCACCGGCGCCGGCGAGCGGGCGTTCTGCGTCGGCGCAGACCTTAAAAGTACCCGTTCCTCGTCCGCCTCATATGCCCAGGCGCTGTTCCTGGCCAATGAACCTGCGGCGGATGCCGGCCTGTACATCCGCTTGATGGACCTCACCGACCTTGACCTGCACAAGCCGCTGATTGGCGCTGTGAACGGTCACTGCCTGGGCGGTGGCCTTGAGCTGGCGTTGCAATGCGACCTGCGCATCGCCAGCAGCAGCGCCTCCTTCGGGCTGCCCGAGGCTGCCGTGGGCTCTATCCCTGCCGTCAGTGGATTGCATCGGCTGATGCGGGCGATACCGGCGGCCCCTGCCATGCAGATGGCCTTGACCGGGCAACGCATCGATGCCCATCAGGCACTGAGTATCGGCCTGATCTCCGAGCGGCTGGACAGCCACGATGCATTGCTGGCGCGCGCCATGGAACTCGCCGAGCGCATTGCACAGCAGGCGCCCCTGGCCATACAGGCACTGCAGACCTTGTCACGCAGCACAGCGCACCTCAGCGACCGCGATGCCCAGCGTTTGACCGAGTTGTATTGGGGGGTGCTGCGCGATACCGAAGATCGCATCGAGGGCCGTCAAGCCTTTGCCGAGAAACGTGTACCGCAGTACAAGGGCCGCTAGGCGGCCCGAGGAGCGATCATGCAATTGCACAATCCCTTCCTTCAGGGCCTGGGCGTCAAGTTGATCCGCTGGGTGCCCGGAGAGGCCGAATTCCAGCTGCACATCGCCGAGCACCATCTCAACCGCCAGGGCGCCTTGCACGGCGGGATGATCGCCACGTTGATGGACGCCGCTTGCGGCTATGCAGGCCTGCACAGCGACGAAGGCGAGGCGGAGATCCATGGACTCACCGCGATGTTGAACATTGCCTACCTGCAACCGGCATTCGAGGGCAGCGTTAGCGCATTGGGCCGGGTTCGCCGCGCCGGCAGGAGCCTGTACTTCGCCGAAGCCGAACTGCTGTCCGATACCGGCGTTCTTCTGGCCACCGCCCAAGGCACCTTCAAGAAACCCCGGGCGTCGATCCGAGGAGATAATCATGTTACGTAACGCACTGGACGGTCTCACCGTCCTCGATTTCACCCAGATCGCCGCAGGCCCTACGGCGACCATGCTGCTGGCCGACATGGGGGCGCGGGTGATCAAGGTCGAACCCCGCGAAGGAGAGTTGGGGCGCACCCTAGGGCCGGCCTGGGTGGGCGAAGACAGCGCGCTTTACCACGCTTTCAACCGTGGCAAGCAATGCATCGGCCTGGACCTAAAGCATCCCGACAGCATCGAGGTCATCAAACGGCTGGTACTGCAAGCCGACGTGCTGATCGAAAGCATGCGCCCGGGCGTGATGACCCGGCTGGGCCTGGGTTATGAAACCCTGGCCGCGCTCAAGCCTGACCTGATCTATTGCTCAATCTCGGCCTACGGCCAGGAAGGTCCCTATTCGGACCGGGCGGGTGTCGACGGGATTCTACAAGCGGATTCCGGACTGATGAGCCTGATTGGCACGCCAGGCTCGGCCCCCTGCAAAGTGCAGGCTCCAGTGGTGGACGTAGTCACCGGCTACATGGCCTGCATGGCCGTATTGGCCAAGCTACACGCCCGTCAGCACGATGGGCTGGGCGGCCATCTGGATGTCAGCCTTTTGAACTCGGCGCTGGCACTGCAACAGTCGTCCATCACCAGTTATCTGAGCGATGGTAAGTTGCCGACTCGCATCGGCAGCGGCGCACCCTACTCGGCTCCCAACGAAGCCTTCCAGACCGAGGATGGATGGCTGATGGTTGCGGCCTACAACGGCAACCGCTGGCCGACATTGTGCAAGGTGCTGAACCACGAAGAATGGATTACCGACCCACGCTTCGTCAGCTCCGCGCAACGGGTCATCCACCGCGCCGAAATGTGCGCAGCACTGACGGACGTGTTCATGAGCAAGCCAACGGCTCATTGGCTGCAGGTATTGCATGAAGCGGACATTCTCTGCTCGAAGGTGGCCGACTACAGCGATCTGATGAAGCATCCGCAGCTCGCCAGCAATGGCATGCTGGTTGAGCTCAACCATCCTGTTCATGGCGCCGTGCGCGTCCCGGGGTTTCCCATCAACAGCGTGCAGGCTGCGCAAACGCCCTATGCGCCAGCCCCGCAAAACGGTGAACATTCTCGCTCGGTGCTGCGCGACTTTGCGTTTTCCGAAGCGCAGATCGCCGCGCTGGAGGCATCGCAGGCGTTGCACTGTAGCGAACCCCTCTGATCGCCAGTGGCTAAACCCCGGGCCCTTTCTTCGCGATGCGCTGAAAGGGCCCGGGGTTTTTCTTTTCTGCAAAACACTCCGTTATTGAAACTCGCTGCACATGTCGCGGGCTTCTTCACGGTTTACGATGCATCATGGCCGACCGCCACAAGTACTGCTCGGAAAGCTGGGCCTGGATGGCCATGATCGCGGGATCCGCTTGATCAACTCAGTACTCGTCGAAGCAGGATTTCGGGTCACGATGCTGCCACTGTTTCAGAGCCCCACTGAATTGCTGGCGTCCAAGGACGGCGCCGGGCCGATCGACCTGATCGGGTTTTCCAGCCTGGCGGGCGTGCACAACGAAATACTCTACGGCCTGCTCGAATATCTGTGTCGGCGGCGCATCGACGTCCCCGTGGTGCTGGGCGGGATCATTGCGCAATCGGGACATCGCCTCACTCACCAAGCAGGGTGTCAGTGCCGTCTTCGGTCCAGGGGTCGATGTGCTGCCTAACAGTTGATGAGCCTTGTCGAGCAACAATCAGTTCAAGCCAGCGTACCGAATGCGGAAAGGTTCAACGACGCCGAAACAACGGCCGCGGCTCAATCACCGAACGCCCATACAGCACGCTCATACCAGCCAGTCCTTTAAGGGCATCTTCAGAGGATTTGTCTTCACGCACGGCAAAGCTGGTGAAACCGCACTGGCGCATGTGGCTGAGCTGATCGCGCAGCACATCGCCGATTGCGCGCAACTCGCCCTCCCAGCCCAGCCTCGTGCGCAGCAGATACGCCTGGCTGTAGCCGCGTCCGTCGCGAAAGCTGGGGAAATCCAGGGCGATAAGCGGCAATACATCCAGCCACATTTCAAGGCTTTCCAAATCATCATCGGGGCCAAGCCAAACGCCATCCAGACTGATGGCCTGCAGCGTGCCCTTCTCCTGTCTCTGGCGCCAACGCGCGAGTGGCAGGATCAGCGGGCCGGCCGGGAGTTCGCCATCGATGTCGCGGATCAGGGTCCACTGGTCATCCAGAACATGGCGAGCACCGCCTTCGCACAACATCAGCAAGTTGTTCATGCCACGGCCTCCGCGTATTTTGGGTAAACCCGCTCCTTGAACGGCTCGATACCGATGCGGGAGAACGTATCGATGAAGTTTTCATCGACTTCGCGATAGTCGACGAAGGTGTCGACGATGCGCTCGATAACATCCGGTATTTGCTCGGCGCTGAACGACGGACCGATCACTTTGCCCAATGCCGCCGCTTTGCCCTGCGCGCCACCCAGGGTGATCTGGTACCACTCCATGCCGTTTTTATCGACCCCAAGGATGCCTATATTGCCGATGTGGTGATGACCGCAAGCATTTATGCAGCCAGAAATGTTCAAGCTGAAATCACCCAGGTCATGCAGGAAGTCCAGGTCATTGAACCGCGCCTGGATCGCAGCGGTAATGGGTAGCGAGCGAGCATTGGCTAAGGCGCAAAAATCGCCACCGGGGCAGGCAATGATGTCAGTCAACAAGCCAGCATTGGCCACCCCCAGACCGTGATCGCAGGCCAGCATCCACAAAGCGAACAAATCGCTTTTGCGCACGTCCGGTAAAATCAGGTTCTGCTCATGAGCGATACGTATCTCACCGAAACCGAAAAGCTCCGACCAGCCAGCTACCGCCTCCATCTGTACTGCCGTCAAGTCACCAGGCGGAGTATCCGCCCCGGGTTTTGTCGACAGTACGACACTCACGTAGCCAGGGACTTTATGCGCCTGGGTATTACGCGAGACCCAGCGTGCAAAGTTAGGAAAAGCCATCAGCTCACTGCCAAAACTCAGCGTGGTATCACTCAGGGATTGATACGCCGGCGCGACAAAAGCACGGGCAACACGCTGGTATTCGACTTCAGTCAGTTGCGCCGGACCATCTTTGATTTGCTGCCATTCCTGTTCGACTTCAGCAGCGAAAGCTTCGATGCTCAGCGACTTGACCAGGATCTTGATTCGGGCCTTGTACTTGTTGTCACGCCGTCCGTGGCGGTTGTAGACCCGCAGCACCGCTTCGACATAAGACAGCAAATGCTCCCAGGGCAGGTCTTCCCGAATCTGCTGCGACAAGATCGGAGTTCGTCCCAATCCACCGCCGACCATTACTCGCAAGCGCATATGGCCTGCTTCGTCGGCATACAGGTACAGGCCGATGTCGTGCATCATGATCGCCGCGCGATCCTGTTTTGCAGAACAGATGGCAATCTTAAATTTGCGCGGCAGATACAGAAACTCCGGGTTAATCGTTGACCACTGGCGCAGGATTTCTGCCAATGGTCGAGGATCCATCAATTCATCGGCCGCGACGCCGGCAAAGGCTTCGGTGGTGATATTGCGCACACAATTTCCCGAGGTCTGGATCGCATGCATGTCCACTTGTGCCAGGTGCTGCAGAATCTCGGGTACCTGATGCAGCTCGATCCAGTTGTACTGCAGGTTTTGCCGGGTGGTGAAATGCCCGTAGCCGCGATCATAGTCGCGAGCGATTCGCGCCAGGGTGCGCAACTGCCGCGCCGACAGAGTGCCGTAGGGAATTGCGACCCGCAGCATATAGGCATGCTTCTGCATATACAGACCGTTCTGCAGACGCAGCGGCAGAAACTCTTCTTCGCTCAACTCGCCCGCCTGATAGCGTTCGACCTGATCGCGAAATTGCTCTACGCGCTCCAGCACCAGTGCACGGTCGTAGTCGTCGTATTGATACATGCTCGGGTCCTCATCAGTGTTTGCCCTCTCACACGGGGCAACTTCGATGGGGTCAATATGCGCTTGCACTGATATTCATTACAGAATCAGGTCACGCATAAAAAACCGGATCAGATCTGGTGCAATCCATCCGGCACTCGTGGCATAACTGATATTGTTTTTTTTACAGCTTGGCGCGTCTGTTCTGACGTGGAGCAACCGCCACATCCCCCACCAATACTCAAATCAATATGTGATGGCTTTTAATTGCTTATCTGATCCCTTCAATGAACCGTGCACTCCCGTAGATGTACGAAAATTCGTAATCCCCGGCCGTCCAGGCGGTGATGAGTTCGTGGTGTCCTGCGTTGAAAACCGAGCCAGTACACGGTAAAGGATGTGCATTTTTACGGACGGTATCCGCACTTTTTCGGGCTAGCGAGCGAGCCCGCCTTGCGACAAGAATGCGGCATCGAATGCCCGATCACTCTTTTTATGCCCTTCGAGTATGTCAGTGACAGACCCGCACCCAAAACCAACAGTCGCTGTTTCCGTTTTATTGGCCATCGCACAGATTATGGTCTGGGGCGGTTCATTCTTTTTAATGGCGATGCTGGCAGGGCCGGTGGTCAAGGACACGGGCTGGTCGCAGCAATGGGTGTACGGTTCACTTTCGCTAGGGATTCTGATCTCAGGGCTGCTGGCGCCGATGGTCGGCCGCGGGGTCGCCAGGGCCGGTGGTCGACTGATCCTCGCAAGTAGTGGCCTCATCATCGCGCTGGGCCTGGTCTTGCTCGCCAGCGCACCCAACCTGCCCTGTTTTGTTCTCGCCTGGGTGGTGATCGGTGTCGGAATGGCTGTCGGACTCTACGACCCTTTGTTTGCCGCTCTGGGACAACTCTATGGAGACAACGCTCGCAGCGCGATCACCCGGATCACGCTGATTTCGGGGTTCTGTACCACCATAGTCTGGCCGCTGATTGCCATCCTCATCGAGCGCTTCGGCTGGCGTGAAACCTGTTTGGTGTACAGCACCGGACTTGCGCTGCTGGTACTACCGATCTACCTGTTTGTGTTTCCCAAACACGTCCCCGCAACACAAACAACAACGGCTCACCCAGGCATCGAACAAGCTTTATCGAACGTGGCGCAAGAAAGGATGTTCAAGCTACTGACAGCAGGCTTCATCCTGGCCTCCGTGATCATGACCGCGATTTCGGTCCAACTGATCGCCGTGCTACAAGCGCAAGGCATCTCGCTCGCAGCAGCCCTGGGTATTGCCGCACTGCTCGGCCCCAGCCAAGTGGGTGCCCGCGCCATCGATATATTCATCGGCAGGCAAACTCACCCGATCTGGAGCGCGTTAGGTTCTTCGGTTCTCGTCGCGCTTGGTCTGGTGTGCGTGATCATGTCACCCCCGATGGCAGCTTTGGGCATCGTGCTTTACGGCGCTGGTAGTGGCATTCGTTCCATCGTTCGCGGCACCTTGCCCCTAGCGCTGTTCGGTACACGTACCTACCCGATCATACTGGGCCGAATTGCTCGCCCCACATTGATTGCGCAAGCATTGACACCTTTGGCTGGGGGGTACTTGCAGGAGCGATACGGCGCAACGGTGACCATGATGGTCCTCGGTGGCCTCGCGCTAATCAATGTCGTTCTCGTGCAAATGTTGTTGATTGAGGTTCGCAAAGCGCCCAAGCCGAACGAAACCAGCGCTGCAAATACAGCGCCTGATTGACGGGGGACGTGGTCCGAGGGGTTGTCAACTTCGCAACCCCATGAACCTTGATGAACCACTCTTGGGAAGCGCGATCATCATCCCACTTATATCGCTTGGCCTCCGGACACTTCAATCCGCTGAGCGTTGACCCAGCGATTGTCCTCAGACAACAGACTCGCGATCATCGGTCCAATATCGTCCGGTAGCCCGGTGCGGCCGAGCGCGGTCATATCCGCGAACAATTTGTTGACCTCAGAATTGTCGCGGACGGCGCCGCCGCCAAAGTCAGTTTCGATTGCGCCCGGCGCCACTGTGTTGACCGCGATACCACGGCCACCCAACTCCTTGGCCATGTACACCGAAAGTACCTCGACCGCCCCCTTGACGGCTGCATAAGCGGCATAGCCTGGAAAGGAAATCCGCGTCAACCCGGAGGATAGGTTAATGATACGGCCGCCATTGGCGATCAATGGCAGCAGCGTCTGAGTCAAAAAGAAAACACCCTTGAAATGGACGTTGACCAGCCCGTCGAACTGCTCCTCACTGGTCTGTTCGATCAGAGCATAATCACCGTGACCAGCGTTATTCACCAGATGATCGAATGTTTCGCGCTGCCAGATCTCGCGTAATGCCTTCTGAAGCTGCTCAGCGAATGGCGCGAAACCAGCAATTTTTCCTGTATCGAGTTGCAAGGCGATCGCCTTGCGCCCCAAGGCCTTGATTTCTGCGACGACAGCCTCAGCGTCTTCACCACGGCTCTGATAAGTAACAATGACGTCACTGCCGTGGCGAGCGATGCTCAGTGCAGTGTTTCGGCCGAGCCCCCGGCTTGCACCGGTAACAATGGCAATCTTGGTCATGATGGATCCTCATCGTGCTACCACTTCCCTTGCTACTGCGGGCGCTGGGCCAAGGCCATCTCATCGGCCTTGAGCTGGGCGGCGCGTTCTGGGTTCATGTCGACTGGCAAACTCACGGTCATTTTCACATGGAACAGCATGATGCTCTCCTCAGGTTTGATGAACGGTAGGTCTCTAGCTGCTTTCTCCATTTAGAACGATATTTGACTCGCACTAGCGCTGGTCATCAAGCGAACGCACGACCGCGTCGCACGACATCAGTCGATGGGTGTCCCCCAGTTCTTGCGCATGTTGCTGGCCCCAATCCTGAAGCGACGAAATCAGCGGTTGAAGACTCAATCCCAATGGCGTCAATGAGTAATCGACGCGTTGCGGCTCTTCAAGAGAAGTTTTTCGCGAAACAATACCGTGTTCTTCTAGCGCCTTGAGCTGCTGAATCAGGACTTTCTGCGAGATGCCGGTAATTTGAGCCTCTATCTCGCACGTTCGCTTGGGACCCTCCAGCAATACATGGATGATGACTGCTTTCCAGCGTCCTGAAATGATTCCAAGGGTTCGTTCGATGGGTAGCCGGGGAAGCAATTTTGTAAGGGTCATAGGGCGATTTAATCTTGCATACCAAAGGGTGTGTAGATAGGAGAATAAGCGCTGACTAATCTGGTTCTCCAGTCCACTTTGGAGATAATTCAGATGTCCTCCTTGTTCAAGGTTTATGCACTAGGTACCCGCAAACTGAAAAACCGCGTCGTCATGGCCCCGATGACCAGATCGCGCACCTCCAGCGGAGACGTCCCCAATGCGCTGATGGCGGACTATTATGCGCAACGAGCGAGCGCTGGCCTGATCATTACGGAAGCTACCGATGTCTCGGCGTTTAGCAAGGGCTATGCTTGCACTCCTGGCATTTATACAGCGGAGCAGACCCAAGGTTGGCGCCTGGTTACCGACCGAGTCCACCTGCGCGGCGGAACGATTTTTCTGCAAATCTGGCATGTCGGCAGAATGGCCCATCACACAATGCTACCTAACGGAGAGGCACCACGTGGTGCGACCGATGAGAGGGCAGCACAATCCGAAGTATTTATCTACGACAGTACCGGCAAGGCGGTTTTCGTTCCCGCGGATACTCCGCGCAAGATTGAGACCGACGAGGTCGCAGGCCTGCTCGATGAGTTCACCCTCGCCTTCAGGAACGCAAAGGCTGCCGAGTTTGATGGAGTGGAAATTCACGGGGCCAATGGTTATCTCTTCGATCAGTTCATGAACTCGACCCTTAACACGCGCACTGATGAGTTCGGGGGGCAGACACCGCAAACACGCACGCGTCTGCTGCTGGATGTGGTCGATATAGCGATTCGGGAACTAGGGGCCGGCAAGGTCGGCGTTCGCGTCTCCCCCTTCGGAAAATTCAATAGCATGCCGTCTGATCCATTCGTTGAAGAAACATTGCTGTACCTGTGCAGCGAGTTGAATCGCCGTGAGATTGCCTATCTGCATGTCGTTTACCAACCGCTACCTGCGGGCAACACGGTGGACAGTGAGTTTAACGAAATCAATCTCAGTGACGACTTGGTGCGCGAGGTGCGCGAAGCCTTTCAGGGAACATTGATCTGGTGTGGAGGATTTGATAAACACGCGGCTCAGGCGGCATTGGATGACGGCTGGGCAGACCTGATAGCTTTCGGCAGACCTTTCATTGCCAATCCTGATTTGGTGGATCGCATGTCAAACAATTGGCCGCTCGCTGAAGCTCATCATGGCACCTTCTATACACGCGACGGTGAGAAGGGCTATACCGACTTTCCATATTTCGAATAAGTCGTTACGCGTCCACCAAATCACACCTTGCATGAATAACCGAGCAATCTCTCAGCCAATGAACGTCGCAGCAAGACAATGAAGACCAAAAGCGGTTTCACCCATTCTGGGTTCAGGGTGAACAAACATTGAATACTTTCAATGCTGGGATTTTTTTGGATTGATTGCGCAGGCAGAGACCACAGCTTTCGCATCCCCCGGTGAATCTAGGGAGCTTGGGCAAGGTAACGAGCAAAGTTATAAATCACTGCTTTGGTTCAGTCGGTGTTAGATCACAGAGAAGAAGGTTTAAACCTTATCCAGGACGGGACAGGTTGAATAAAAAAGGCGGGAGTTGCCTCCCGCTTTTTTTTGTGGAAATGAACATCACTCGATCAAGCGACCTTCGCAGACTTTGCCAAGCCGCCCAGGGCCAGCAGAGCACTGCTGGCAATAAAACAAGCCAAGGCAGTCACTCCCATTTCCAAACCAAAAAATTCAATGAGGAAACCCGTGGCTACTGGAATGATGCCGGCTGGTATGTAACCGCCGATATTGAATATCGCATTCGCCTCAGCTCGACGATTGGCCGACACATTATCGGCAATCAGCGTCAACCCGCCCAATTGCCCCAGACCTTGACCCGCTCCGGCAAACAAAGCGCCTACCAGAAGCCACGCCGCAGAGCCAAAGTGCAGTGCAAACCACAGACCCAGCATGCTTGAAATCGTCGAGAGCCCGCTGAGCAAAAACATCTTTTTAACGCTGAATGGCTTCATCGCAAATTGCACGAACACCGCGGTAAGAAACATGAAAAACGCCATCACACCGCTCAGGAGGGGTTGATTGGTATGTAAAAATGTCGCGAGCATCTTCGGTCCCAACGAAAGCACAAAAGACGTAGCTGTGATCCCGGGCCCGAAAAAGGTCACGCCCAGCAAGACAATGCCGATGCTCTGCTTTGGTATAGAGGGAAGCTTGGGACGGAACGTTCCTGCACCCAACTTGCGATGGGGTTGGCGAAGAACGGCGACCAGCGCGAGCAACAACAGCAGGATTTCAGTGTTGAAGACCAGGCGAATCGGATCAGCGCAGTAGTGGGCTATTACCCCCGCTAGCAAAGGTCCCGAGCCCGCACCTGCGACCATGGCAACAGAGGCCATTAACGACGCGAAATGCTTACGATGGGAAGAGGTCTGTTCAACTACATTGGCCATACCCGCAGAGACAACGATACCCACTGATACGCCTGTCAGGAAGCGCGCAAGCATCAGGACGAAGACGCTTTGAGCCGCCTCAAATAACATTGCGGCTGCGAGGGCTATCACAATGCATGGCAGCAACATTGCTTTGCGCCCATAGTGATCCGAAAGTTGACCAGCAACAATTAACGTCATTAACAACCCGAGAATGTAACATCCGAAAATAACAGTCAGTATTCCCGACGCAAACCCTAATTCATCCTGCCAAATTCCATATAACGGTGTTGCAGCATTGGAAAGTATAAATATTGCCGTGATTACCCAAGCGGCCCGCATAACGCCCAGCGTGTTGTCAGCTTTCACTTCGATACTCATCGGTAACACTCCGCATAAATTCCCGTAGTGCAGGCAGCATAAACAGTGCTCTTTGATTTACATATGCCCACGAGCGCGGAGTTCATGTGCAAATTTTCACAAGCGTTGAGCGTTGATAATGAACCTCAGCGACGCCAAGCGAGTGGATCTGCTAAATGATTTTCCAAAGAAAAACCCCGGCAATAATGTCGCGATTGTGGTTTCAGATGCTTATCCCCGCCCGTTTCCAGGTTCTTTTTCGTTCCGTTACCTCACTAACGATTGGTTTTTTCTCAATCTTCCAACGCCATAAAATCAGTTGAACCATCCTCTACTTTCTTCTGTAATGAAATCCACCCTGCCCGCCTCGTCTGCCGCGGAACGACGATAAAGGTTGACCGGTTTGTAAACAAATGCTGATCGGCGTACATGCGCCCTCAGACAGGAGATACCTATGCTGTTTCATGTATACATCCAGATCAACATTCCGCATGACGCGGATCAGGAAACGATTCGAAACCTCAGCGCCTTAGAGGTCAAGCAAGCGCAAGAATTACAGCACCAAGGGAAGTGGCCACATCTATGGCGTGTGGCTGGAAAGTGGGCAAACGTAAGTGTTTTCGATGTCGACAGTATCGACGAGCTTCACGCAATCCTGAGCGCTTTGCCGTTGTTCCCATTCATGGCGCTCGAAATAACACCGTTGTGCAAGCACCCGGCGGCAATAAGATGACGGCTGAAATACCACTCAAGTTCCTGTGTTCAAGTGGTGTGTAGTCCGAATTCACTGCTGCCCTGCACTGGTAGCGTTGGATGCTGAATCCTCGCGGTTTAGTGTGACCCACGCACAACCGTCTGGAAAAAGCTTTCCTGGGCATTTTTGCAGAGGGCATAAGCAGCCGTGCCGAATTTCCAGCTAAAGCGCACTCCGCAGAGTAGACCTTGTCAACGCCAGATAAGGAATACTTGCGCCTGCATTCGCAGTCACCGACTGTACGCTTGCCAATACCGGCGAATACCTGGCGAGAGTGCTGGAGCCGGATCCATCTTCGTTGATCAACGTCACCCTTAAAGGCCCCCCCTTCTCCATGCCCGGTTTTCGCACCGTGCTGAAAGACCAGGACGTGGCCGACGTGGTTACTTATCTGCGCTCCGCGTGGCACAAGGTGGGTTCGGTTTGAAGGCTTGCCACGCGTCGAGTCGCTCCTGCAACACCAACGTCAGCACCTGTTCAAGCAATTCCCATTTGCTGGGAAAATGGTAGTAAATGTGCGCATGGACATGGTGCTGTAGCCTTGTTCGAGCATTTGCCAAGTCGCACAACGCCGGCCGTTCTTTAAGGCGCGAGTTCATGCGTCACCGCCCATGCCCACTTGCTATGCATAGGCAAGCAACATGCTCAATCAGAGAAGCACTTTGCGCAAGATCGTTCGGCATTTGAAGCAAAATTTCCGATTAGTTTGCATGAGCCAGTACCTGACGAGCGCGCTGCAGCACGGGCGCATCAACCATCTGTCCATCGAAACGAAACGCACCCCCTTCCTTTTCAGCCGCAGCAAGGACGTTGCGAGCCCACTCGACCTCATGCGCCGCAGGGGCGTACACCGTTGCGACCACTGTCAGCTGAGCAGGATGTATGCACAGCAAACCATCAAACCCCATACCGCGTGCGCGATGTGCTGCCAGTGACAACCCGTGCAAATCACCGATATTGGCAAACACGGTATCAATCGGCGGCGCCAGGCCAGCGCTCACGCTGTGCAACAGCAGTTGAAAGCGAGCCTGATCCATGATCGTTGCGCTTTCTTCAGCGCCCTTCATACCCAAGTCCAGAGCCAGGTCCAGGCCCCCGAAACTCAAGCGCTCAACACCTTTGGCCGTTGCGATGCTCTGCAGCGCAAGCAGGCCCCTGGCACTTTCAATCAGCGGCCACACGGGTTTGCCACAACGCAGGAGTGCCTCGACCTGAGCATCTGACTCGGCTTTGGGCAAGATCACGCCGATAACACCCGGGTGCTCCGCGCAGAAGTCAATATCGGCGGCGTGCTCACAATGATCGGGCGCATTAATGCGCACCATGACTTGCGTTTGCGGATGACTACGCAGAAACGCTGCCAGATTGTGGCGAGCCTGTTGTTTGAGAGACTCCTCAACGGCGTCTTCAAAATCGACAATCACCCGGTCCGCGCCATAAGCCAGCGCCTTTGAAAACCGGTCCGGTCGACTCCCTGGAACAAACAGCGCAGTGATCACCGACGGTAAGTTTCGTCCACTCATATCACTGCCTCCCGCTTCATTTGCTCAATCGATTCGACCGTATAACCGAGCTCTTCAAGAATGGCTTCACTGTGTTCACCCAGCGCGGGGACCGGGTCCATGCGAGGAGCGAACGCACTGTTGATGCCTGGAGGCAGCATTGCCGGAAGCAAACCTGCGGGACTTTCAATCTGTACCCAGCGTTTGCGCGCTTTGAGTTGTGGATGGTTCCACAACCCGGCCATATCGTTGACGTTGGCGCTGGCAATATGCGCGCAGTCCAGCCGCTCGACAATTTCTGCTGCCTTCAGATCGGCAAAGGTATCTACGATGATCTGCCGTAAAACCTTGCGATTGGCGGAGCGCTTGACGTTGGCGGAGAAACGCTCGTCGAGTTTCAGGCTCGGCATCAGCAACACGTGGTCGCAGAAAGTCGCCCATTCGCGCTCATTTTGCAGACCGAGCATCACCGCTCCTCCGTCGCCGGCCGGGAACGGTCCGTAGGGGTAAATGGTGGCGTGGGAGGCGCCGGCACGCGGTGGCGGCTGAGCACCGTCGTAGGCGTAATACATTGGAAAGCCCATCCATTCAGCGAGACTTTCTAGCATGCTGACATCGACCCGACTGCCAAGCCCTGTGCGCCCGCGCAACAGCAGCGCGGATAATATGCCGCTGTAGGCATACATACCGGCGGCGATGTCGGCGATCGAACACCCGGCCTTGGCCATCTCATCCTCGCCGGCCCCCCCGGTGACCGACAAGAAGCCGCTCTCGCTTTGAATCAACAAGTCATACGCTTTCTTGTCCGAGTAAGGCCCGCCCTCCCCGTACCCCGAGATGTCGCAGACGATAAGCCGCGGGTACCTGTCGCGCAGCGCTTCAAACGACAACCCCATTCGCGCAGCCGCACCAGGTGCCAGGTTCTGCACCAGGACGTCGGCCTTGGCAAGTAAAGCGTCGAGTACACGGTCCGCACCTTCTGCCTTGACGTCCAATGCGAGGCTTTCCTTTGAGCGATTGCTCCACACAAAATGCGACGCCAAGCCGTTGGTTCGAGTGTCATACCCGCGAGCAAAATCGCCAACATCGGGTCGTTCAATTTTAATCACCCGAGCGCCCATGTCCGCCAGCTGGCGCGTACAAAATGGCGCTGCAATAGCGTGTTCGAGGCTGACAACCGTGATCCCGTCCAACGGACGCGTTGCGTTATTGTTCTGATTCATTAACGACTACTCCAACAGCGTCGACAGGTTGTCGGTGGACTGCAGCGCCCAGACACGTGCGATCAACAGGTTGATCTGGTCGGGTGTTCGTGCTTCAGAAAAGCCCAGCAATCTACGAAATTTTTCTTCCAGTTCGAGGCGAGACAGCGTGTTACCCGGATCACCTTTAGGCTCATCGCATTTGCCAAGAAATACCCGGCCATCCGTTGTGGTGACTTGTACCCGACCGAGCCACTGCTGGGGATAAGCGCGATCGACTTCCAGATCCAGTTCCATGCTGACGTTTTTTGCAAAACTCGCGACATCCGCATCTGTCAGCGCCAGACGATCGAACTCGAATAACCCTGCCTTTGCGTGAACGGCGATCAAACCCAAGACCGTTCCCATGGAAAATTTCGCCTGATGGACAGTCTTGGGCATTACCACGCGCCCCAACACATCGATGGCAGCCTGATGGACGTGGGTGACCACCTTGGCAATATTTTTATGGGTCAGCTCATGTTCGCGCATCAGATTCTGCAGTGCGTCAGCAGCAGGATGGGTGTGCCGACATGAGGCATGGAATTTGAACGAGGTCTCAAGCAATGCCCATCGGCTGCCCAGGCCATTCGATAATTTTCCTGGTTCGGCATCACTGGACATTCCAGCAGCCAAGCCTTGATCGCCTTCCAGAATATTGCGCGCTCCGGTAAGCCCGTCTTGAGTTAAATAGGCCGCGAGCAAACCATCTGCGGCGGCCTTAGCCGTGTGCAGTTGCTTGGAGTCGGCGGCATCGCGCAAAAACTCCCAAAGTCCGGCCGCTTGAGTGCCGGCAGTACCCAGCAGATTTATAAATTGTTCCTGGTTGAATCCAAGCAACTTGCCCACCCCAACCGCCGACGCCAGGGTTCCGACGGTCGCTGTCGTGTGGAAAATACGATAATGCGAACGCCCCAGAAACTCACCAATGCGGATACCTGCCTCATAGCCAGCAATCGAGGCCAAAAGTAGGTCCCTGCCTGACTTCCCGAGCTCTTGCGCGGCGGCTAACACCGCCGGAAACACGACGGTGGCAGGATGCAGCACCGAACTATTGTGTAAATCGTCCTGCTCAACCAGATGCGATGAAGCGCCATTGACCAACGCTGCAAAGTACGCGGAGGTGCTGCGACCGTTGACGACGATTGTCGCCCTGCCCTGCGCCGGTCCCATTGTTTCTGCGTAACGTTCAAACAGCGGGATCGGGTGCGCGCCCTGACTGGCGAGCGCAGAGCCGAGCCAGTCAAGAAACAGTTCCTCTGTACGGTTCAACACGTTGTCGGGGATGTGAGAATAATTAAGATCAGCGAGAAAATTGGCTAATAGTTGTGTATGGCTCACGGGCTGACTCCCTTAAAAACTGCGAGGCAGCTCGAGCAAGTGCTCAGCTACGTACGACAAGATCAAGTTGGTGGAAATCGGGGCGACCTGATAGAGGCGTGTTTCGCGGAACTTGCGTTCAACGTCATATTCACAGGCAAAACCGAAGCCTCCGTGGGTCTGCAAGCATGCATTGGCGGCTTCCCAAGAAGCTTTTGCAGCGAGGTACTTTGCCATGTTGGCACTGGCACCGGCGTTAATGCCGCTGTCGTACTCTTCACAAGCACGCCAGCGCATGAGATCGGCCGCCTCGATTTCGATATGAGCTTCGGCAATCGGAAACTGGACACCTTGGTTTTGCCCGATCGGGCGCCCAAAAACCACGCGATCACGGGCATAAGCACTGGCTTTTTCAATAAACCAGCGGCCGTCTCCAATGCACTCTGCGGCGATTAACGTCCGTTCGGCATTAAGGCCGTCAAGGATGTACCTGAATCCTTTGCCCTCCTCCCCAATCAAGCTGTCGAGCGGCAATTCCAGATTGTCGAAAAACAACTCGTTGGTTTCATGATTGACCATGTTTGCTATCGGCTGGACAGTCAGGCCGTTTCCGATGGCTTCGCGTAGATCGACCAGGAAGATCGACATGCCTTCCGACTTCTTTTGCACTTCCGCCAGGGGCGTGGTCCGCGCCAGCAGGATCATCAGGTCGGAGTGCTGGATGCGCGAGATCCAGACTTTCTGCCCATTGATTACATACTTGTCGCCCTTGCGAACGGCCGTCGTTTTGATCTTCGTGGTGTCTGTCCCCGTAGAGGGCTCAGTGACCCCCATGGATTGCAGCCGCAGTTCACCTGCAGCGATTTTGGGGAGGTAGTAACTTTTCTGCTCTTCGCTACCGTGGCGCAGGAGCGTAAACATGTTGTACATCTGCCCGTGCACGGTGCCGGAGTTACCGCCACAACGGTTGACCTCCTCGAGAATCACCGAGGCTTCGGCCAACCCCAGGCCAGATCCGCCATATTCCAAAGGAATCATTGCGGCCAACCATCCGGCGTCAGTCAGTGCTTTGACAAACGCTTCCGGGAAGCCCTTGCGCTCATCGACCTCACGCCAGTAAGCGCCGTCGAACTCCGCGCACAATGCCTGTACACCTTCCCGAATTGCGTTGAGTTCTTCATTTTTGTTTTGCATTGCAATCACTCTCAAAATGCCAGCAAGTGTGTTGGCTCACTCAGTCAAAAATCAGATCTGCGACCTGTGCGATCCCACCTTCATTGCTCGCCCATAACTGCGCGTGGTTGGATTCAACTAGTGTTCCTCCAACTTCAAAGAGTTGGGGAGCGATCAATGGGCGTACGCCACGAAAGCTGAAGGTGCGCAGTTGTGCAGTGGGATGGGCGCGTAAAAATGCATGCAGATTCAGTGTGGCTATGAGTGGGCCGTGGACGACTTTTTCGGGATAGCCTTCAACGTCCACGACATAGGGAACGTCGTAATGAATACGGTGCGCGTTAAACGTTATGGCCGAATAACGGAACAACAGTACGGCGGTAGGAGAAACGGTTTCATTCCACTGGGCTGCCGGCACTGCATTGCCGGGTGCCAGATTCGGTGCGCTGGCCTCGCGATACACAATGTCCTGTTCTTCGCGAATGCACAGGTGTCCGTTTTGGAAAAACTCGTGCCTTACCGTCACGAACAACAACTGGCCGCTGCGCCCGACTTTTTCTTCGATATGCGTGACGGTCGAGAGGCGGGACGCCTCAATACCGGCAAGTAGCGATTGAAAGAATTCGACGCGGCTGCCGGCCCACATTCGATTGCGATTGTCGGCAGGAGGCAGGAAACCGCCGCGGGCTGGATGTCCGTCTGCCCCCAGGCCAGACTCGGCCACGGGGTCCTGAAAAAAGCACCAGTGCCACAACGCTGGAAGCGGCGCGCCGGGCATTATCGGCTGCGCACCAAAAGTTGCCGCTACGCGCTTGATTTGTCCTGATTCCAGATCATCCACCGCCTGTTCAGTCTTGCCAAGCCAAGCGCTCAGGTCTTGATTACTCATGAAATGTGCGTCCTCGATTATTCGGTCGAGGCCGATAATGCGAGTGGCCTGGCGTTCTGTGAATCTACTTTTATTTAACCCGGCGTTAATACAAAATTAACGCTTCAGCTAGTAGGAAAAGGGCTTTGCCGATGCACTTTGATTTGACCGATCTGCGGTTGTTCATACACATCGCAGAAGCCTCCAGTCTGACTCAGGGGGCGCGACGAGCCTTCATCTCGCCTGCCGCTGCAAGCGTGCGAATCAAGGCGCTGGAAGCGCAGTTGAACAGCCACTTGTTGTATCGCGACAGCAAGGGTGTCGATCTGACGGACGCCGGGAAGAAGCTTTTGCAGCATGCCCGATTGATCATGCGTCAGGTCGGTTACTTGAAAACCGAGTTCGCCGAATTCGGCACCGATTCTTCCGGACACATTCGCATTTTCGCCAATACAACTGCTGTCACTGAGTTCCTTCCGGAACTGCTGGCAGGATTCCTCGCCGCACGCCCTGGTGTGACGGTTGATTTACGCGAGCGCCTATCGCGCGACATCATTCGAGGGGTACTTGATGGCTCAACGGATATCGGCATCATTGCCGGCCCTGTTGCGGCGAAAAACCTTCAAGTGTTGCACTTCAGTACAGACCGACTGGTGCTTGTGGTACCCAAAGAGCACGAGCTGACACAACGCAAGCACATAAAATTGCGTGACACTGTGGCGTTCCATCACGTCGGCTTGCAAGAAGGCAGCACGCTCCAGGCGTTTGTCCGCGACCAGGCCGAGTTGTTGGGTGAAACCCTGGTATGGCGAATTCAGTTGTCGAGCTTCGAGGCCGTTTGCCGAATGGTTGAGGCGGGTGTCGGCATTGGCGTCATACCGGAGTCGGCCGCCATCCGTAACAGTAAAACCATGAATCTGGCCATATTATCGTTGGACGAGCCTTGGGTCGTTCGCGAACGCAGCATCCTGGTTCGTGACATAGAAGCATTGCCCGGCTGTGTGAAGGCGTTGATCGCGCTATTGCAAGATCAGCATTGAAGGCGCCCTTCGCAGACGCGAACAAGAAGGATGAAATCTGGAATGTCAGGTCAGGCTAGTGCCAGACATCAGTCCTTCAGTCAGCAACGACACCAAAGGCTGGACTAAATGCTGAGTGCGAACATCATCTCCGATCACCGCCACTTCAGTGGTGGGCAGCGTTGGCAATTTTTCCGAGGGCTCGACGATTTTCATGCCTTCTTGCAGAAATGAAGTGCCAAGGGCGGTGATACCCAATCCGCCTGCTACGGCTGCTTGAACGCCAATCAGATTGCTGGCCAGACAGGCCGAAGTCCACTCGCGCCTTACCGAAGCCATCGCCTCGATCATGATCGCGCGGTACGCGCATGGAGGTCGCATCATCACCAGGCGCACCGGCCGCGATGCTTCAATTTCATAATCCTTTGCGGCAATCCAGACCAGTGGTTCACGCCAGATGATTCTGCCTCGCTGGGCCGTGGCGCTGATCTTGCGTTTAGCGATCACCACGTCCAGCCGTCCTGCTTCGTGGTCCGCCAACAAGTCGTTGCTGAGGCCAGTGGTGAGTTCCAGCTGGATATCCGGATAGAGCTTGCTGAAGCGGGAGAGCAGTCGAGGCAACTGGGTAGGCACCAGGTTCTCAGAGATGCCCAGACGCAGGACATTCACCTCCTCCGGCTCCCTGATTTCACGGACGAAATTGTCAAAGTGCACCATCATTTTGCGTGCGCCAACCAGAAGACGTTCGCCCTCCGGGGTCAGGGTCAATGCACGACTGGTGCGCTCGAAAACGCGCATGCCAAGTACTTCTTCCAACCGGATAATTTTCTGACTCACCGCTGATTGCGATCGTGCAATCACCTCAGCCGCCGCCGTGAAGCTTCCCGTTTCTGCGACTGCGATAAACGCCCGAAGCAAATCGATATCAACGTCGCCCGCTTGCATGATGAATTCGCCTATCAACTAGATGCCATTAACTTTATGCGTTTGAATTATAGATAGCAAACTCCGAACATCGTGCTTGTGATCATCCCCCAGGGACGTTCACCGATTAACCCGGCGTCACCACTGAATGGGACGCGGAGCCCAAATTCCAGGAGATAGAAAATGCCTGACAATAAAGCTGTAGAAATTGTTGAACGCTTCTGGCGCGAAGTCTGGCAGGCGAAAGATCCGCAGGCCGCCGCGCGCTTTGTTGCTGAAGACTTTGTCATTACCTCTGGCGGGGTCGATGTCGTCGGCCGTGAAGCTTTTATTGAGTGGATCGGCGTCTTTCTGTCGAAGATCGAAGATTTCACATTTGGCAGCATCGAGACCTTCCAGAACAAAGAAGGTACTCGCGTGGCCTCACGGTGGAAACTCACCGGCAAGAACAAGGGCTTCATAGGTGCTCGCTCGTGTAGCACACCTTTCGAAATGCTCGGGACTGCGGTTTGGGAAGTACGCCCAGACGGTCTGCTGGCGCACAACTGGGTAGAGCGCAATTCGCTTGAGGTTCATCGCGACGTTATCGGTCTCTAAGGTCGAATCGCTGCCTCAACACCCGACTTACCTCCCTCGGTTTCGTCCACGCAACGTACGGAGGGAGTCTTGATCAACGAGGTTATTGCAATGAAAAACCTGCTTCCATTGGCAGTTCTGGTGTTCTGTTCCACAGTCATGGCAGGTCAGTCAACAGATGAACGCCATGTAGAAATTGAACCGTATCGCTACGCAATGCACCTGGACATCGCCAGTGTGATTTCGATTACGACCCCAGCGGATAAGTGCAATGCCGCTCCCGTGACCATGATCTACCGCGACTCCAGTGGACACATCAAAGGGCTTGAATACCTTTCGTTGTCAACAGATTGCGACGCCTTCGGCGGTTAACGGTTACACCCGCGCATCAAACGACTACGGCTCCTTGCGCCTCACCGCTTGCATTATAAAAACAAGAGCAAGCCCCTCTCCGCCCCTGCGAGTACAAACGAAATAGTTAAATCGCCGAGTAATCACTCGACGAATTATCTAACGAATCACATCGCGAGCAGGCAATGTCACACACTATTTTCTTCGCTTTATGCGGCAGGTACTCGCGCATCCAGCACAGGTTCCAGGCGAGGAGTTCGTACCATCAAGGTCATGATCAATATTCCGATCAACAACAGTCCGGTAACGGCGAACAACCCGTTCGCAAAACTGCCCGTAGCCGTCTTGATCGCGCCCATCATGTAAGGCCCGACAAAACCACCCAGCATCCCGATCGTGTTCACATAAGCGATCCCCCCGGCGGTGGCGCCGGCCGGCAGATAGCTCATTGGCATTGCGAGGATGATCGGCATTGCAGAGAACACACCGAGCGCTGCCAGTGTCAGCCCGAAAATACTCAGGCCAAAATGGCCCTGAACAAATGGCAACATCCCAAAACCTACCGCCGCCAGCAATGAACACGCAGAAATATGAATACGCCGCTCGAGTCGCTGATCGGAATGTCGTGAGATCAGGATCATTCCGATCGTGGTGAAGGTATAAGGCACGACGGCCCACATGCCGATCTGCGTCGCGGTGGTCAAGCCTGCTTCCCGCAACATCATAGGCATCCAGAAGTTGACGGCGTTGTGGCCACAAACGATGGTGAACCAGGTCAAGGCGATCAAGTGGATCGGAGGTTCTCGCAGAGCGGCCAGGAAACCGCTATCGACTGCCGGCTGGAAACTCGCCAAATGCCGTATTACTTTGGCCTTTTCGTCGGGTCTGAGCCACTTGCAGGTACTCGGGCCATCAGAGAGCAACGCCAGTGCGATGAGGCCCAGCACGATGGACGGAACTCCTTCTATGACAAACAGCCATTGCCAGCCTTGCAGCCCGGCAATCCCATGGAACGCATCCAGAATGACCCCTGACAACGGCGCCCCTGCCACGCCAGCGATAGCCGACCCGCAGAGAAAAATCGCGGCCATTTGAGCCCGTCGGGCCGGTGGAAACCAGAACGTCAAGTACAGCAATACCCCCGGAGCGAAGCCTGCCTCAAAAGCGCCGAGCAACAGGCGCATGAGATAGAACGAGGTGGGACTATGAACGAGCATGGTGCAACACGACACAAAGCCCCAGCCGATCATGATTCGGGCGATAGTGACCCGGGCACCCAGACGTTTCATCAACAAATTGCTGGGTATCTCGCAGCACACGTAACCGAAGAAAAAGATACCCGCCCCCAGGCCGTAGACGGCGTCGGAGAAACTCAGGTCGGCTTTCATATGTAATGCGGCAAACCCGACGTTCACTCTGTCCAGATAGGCGAACACGTAACAGACGAACAGAAACGGCATGAGCCGCCAGGCAATTTTTCGATAAACAGGATCGTTGTCATCGATCAACGCCATGGCGCCTTGAGCGACGGAGGATTGGAGTTGCATGGATCGAATCTCCTGCAAATATTGTTATTGGAAGTGCGCAAGAAAGATTTCATCGAGTCAAACTCGGGGCCGCGCTTTTAATACCCCGCGACATGGATTTCAACAAGTATTGCTTGCTGCGCAAGCAGCATAAAAATTCACGCAAGTTAGAAAAACTGGTATCCGCGAACAATGCGAATTCGTAAATTCATTTAGAGTTCGCGGCGTACAGTTGATACGGGTCAGGTGTCAACGAATGAAACGATCGGCATAGTCAGCGCCTAACCCGACACTTTCATAATGCTGACGGGCACTTTCCAGTTTCGTATAAACGTCTTCGTAATCCAGTGCATTACCGTAGGGGTCTACATAGACATAGTTGCCGGTCACATGAAACAAGGTAATCATTTCGGTGACCTCTTCGGGCACTACCAGCGTATGGGTTTCTCCAGGTGGTTCAAACGCGTAGCTCCCTTCGGTGGCCACCCATTCGTGTTCGAGGTAATGCCAGTGGCCCCGTAAAGTAAACGCGTGCACCGGCCCACCATGGCGGTGGCGGGACAGCACACCTGAGCGCCGCACCCGGGTGAGATTGACGAAGTAGCCGCCACTCAAGCTCAGTATCAATGGCCGAAACCACACACCTTCAGCCTGGGGTACCCACTCGCGTTCATCACAGTCGAGATTAAGCGCACCCGCCAGCAAAAAGTCGGCTGGCATACCGGCCGGCTGGTCGAATTGATAGGGCACCTTGGATCGATCACCACGATGAGAAGTCATCACAGGCCTTGCCAAACTTTGTTCTTGTACAGTCATTTTTATTCAACCTCACGGTCAGACATTTACCAGATTGCGATATCGCTATCGCAGACACCATCAAGTCGGCAGCAAACGTGCAACTTGATAACGATTGAGCGCACTTTCAATCAATGCAGCTCAAGCAACAGGGCACGAAAGAGGGTCTTGCTAAAATGTGTTATGTAATCGTCCAGCACAAGCCTTTGACGCGGCTGCTGAGGAAGTCATTAAATACTTTGATTCGCGGACTTAAGTATTTACGGTTCGCGTAAATCAGACTGACTGATTCTTTTGTTCCGGTATAAAACTCGGACAGCACAGGGACGAGACGACCTTGACGAATATCCTCGCCAATATGAAACCCGGCTAATTTGACGACGCCCGCCCCTTGCAGCGCCAGATCTCGCAACAGGTCACCCTGGCTGAATGACGTGCGACTGCGGAACGGCACCTTGATCAAGCGACCGTTTTCCCGAAACGACCAGGCGCTCCACTGACTATCGAAACTGAACCCGAAGCACTGATGCTCCAGTAAGTCCTGCGGATGGAGCAGAGGCGCCTGACGGGCCAGGTATTCGGGTGAAGCGCACACAATCCATTCATTGTCATTCAGACGTTGCGCCACCCGCGAAGAGTCAGGCAAGAACCCGCTGTGAATCGCCACATCCACCCCTTGCTCGAACAGATCGATGTATTGCGGCCCCAGCTGAATGTCGAGATCAAGGAGCGGGTAAGTGGCGAGAAATTCAGGTAGCCACGGCATTATCTGATGCTTGGCGAACGTGGTCATCGTATGCACGCGCAGCATGCCACTGACCCTGGTGGGCAATCGCTCGGCCAGTGAGTCCGCCTCGCTCATGGCATCGACGACGGCCAGTGCACTTTTGAGGTACGCCGCGCCCTCCTCCGTCAGCAGCAGTGCCCGAGAACTTCGCACAAACAATCGCACCTGCAAGCGATCTTCCAGTCGTGAAATCAGCTTGCTGACGGCCGAGGGGGTCAGATGGCCGGCACGGGCCGCCGCGGAAAAACTGCCATGTTCGGCCGCTCGGATGAAGGCGAGCATTTGGGAATAGTTGTCCAGATCTCTCCTCCTTCTCTTATTAGTTTCGACGGCGGTGCCGGCGGCTTTGGGAGCGCATGGGCTTAAACTATTACATCTCTGAATCCGTGGATACGCCCGGTTATTCACACCGGATGTGAATTTTGTTCACAGGAAAAACCCAGGGATATCCATCAGCCAGTCGATTAGCTGTGATCAGTTTTATGCGTTTGCCAAGGGGCCGGGCCGCTCAAATACTCAAGCGGATTACAATAAGAGAGCCCCCACATGTTTGATGCTATGCGTTCGCAAGACTCGCCTTACTCATTGTCGTTCAGTCAGGACTGTATGGAGGGTCGCCTGGCCCCCTTCGGCGATGAAGCGGTTCAGCCTATACCCGTCCCGTCAGACCGCTCGTTGGTGCATGTCACCGATGAGCTCAATCGTTACGTCGCCTTGATCGAACATCCTTATGGGCAGCTCAATCGGGTCATTGCGCAAATGGCTGGCTTGCTAATTCTCGGGCATGCCCGCAATGGCTTTTCCACCTACGCGCAATTAGCCAAAACCCCGGAACAGGCGCTGATAGAGACCCTGGATTTGCTGAACCAACTCAAGGTTCCGCCTATGGGGTTAACGCATTTCAAACACCTTTCACTCGCGGCCAGAAACCTGCTTGATCTCTCTCGGGCCTTGCATCGCAACATCAATAACGCTGCTGTTTTCAAAACACGCGCCCCCGGATGGCTGAGCGAACTCAACAAGGCCAACGCACTCTTGCGCTGCATCGCCATCCCGCACTCAGGGCTTATGCCGGTGGACCTGCAAAACACCTGTTTTTGTTGTTCGCAGCAGTGAAACCACAGTCAATCAAAGACCAATAAAAGAGGCTGTCATGTCCCCCTACTCGATCTGGATTCTCGAATACGCCCACATCCCTGACTTTCCAGTCAGCGGTATCAAATACGGCATCCATAACGAAGGTGTTCGAAAGTTGCCGTACTGCTACGTGCTGATAAAGGGAAATGGCCGGACCATTATGGTGGACGTCGGTTACAACCATCGTGACTATGGCCAGGCCCTGGCTGGGCAGTTTGGCGTGACTAACTGGCATTCCGCGCGAGAGGTTCTGGCTCAGTGCGATGTGACCCCCGAAGACATCGATACCGTGTTTGTCACACACGCTCACTTTGACCATTTCGGTAACACCGATGCTTTCCCCAATGCGCGGTTCTACCTTCAGGAACGAGAACTGTCGAAATGGATCTGGGCCATGGCCCTGCCGGACCGACTGAGCTGGACGCGCACGGGTCTTGATCCCTCGGACATTCTCCGTGCAGTGGAACTGGCCCGCCAAGGACGGCTGATTTGCGTAGATGGCGAAATGGAAGATGTAGCGCCTGGCATTGATCTACGCGTTGCGTTCGACAGCCACACCTTCGGCTGCATGTGGGTACATGTGCGCAACGATCTGGCAGCGGTCGCTCAAAACAGCTGGGTGTTGGCCGGAGACCTTGTGTACGTCTACGACAACATGGTGGCCAATCCGCAGATCATCAACAGTGATATCACTGGAACGCTAGACTACCGTCCCGTTGGCCTGGCGCAAAACAGCAACACCAACTTGGTGCTGGCGACCGAGGACATGCTCAAAGCGGTCGACTATGAAGTCAAGCGAGTCATCCCTGTACACGAAGACCGTTTGAGTGAGGTTTTCCCTACTCGCGTGACGGACAAAAACCTGCGGATCATGCAAGTCTGTCTGGCAGAGGGTGAACAATCTCGCGTCTGATCACGCCGGCCCCATTACAGACAAAAGCCGTCTAAAAAGACGGCTTTTTTTATGTGTGTAGCGCTATTTCAACGCCAGGCTGTAGCTGAAAATCAATCGATTTTCATCGGTGTTGCGCGTGTAATTGGAGCGCTGAGTCGCGTTCAGCCATTGCACTCCGACATTCTTCAGCGGACCGTCCTGCACGACATAGGTTATGTAGGTGTCGCGTTCCCACTCCTGGCCTTCCTGATTCATGTTCACCACCCTGGCTTGGTCACCCTGCACATAAACCGTGGTGAACGTCAGCCCGGGCATTCCCGCAGCGGCAAAGTTGTAGTCATAACGCGCGCGCCAGGAGCGTTCCCTGGCGCGGGAGAAGTTACTGACCTGCAACTCGGTGAACAGGTAACTGACCGTGCCGTCAATCAACGGATAGGCTGTATCGCCCCATTGTTTCTGATACCCGCCACTGACGGTATGACCGTCGATGGAATACCCGATATTGGTGCTGAGCGCCTGGTTATCTACATGGCCTCCCAGTGCCGCGCCAGCGTCGCTGCCGTCAAAGTAGCGTAGCTCTCCCAATAGACGACCAGGGCCCAATGGCGTGTTGTATTTGAGGCCCACGAAACCTTGTTGGTAGATGTCTTGGAGTCGGCCGAAATGCAAACTCGCCAGCAGATCCCGGGTGATTTGATAGTCGGCCGCGGCAAACTTGAAATCGTCAGAGCGCGCCGCGCTGGAGTACTGTCCGGATTGGCTGGTGATTCCCATTTTTTCGAAATCGGTAGAGTCGCGTTGCTTCACTTGACTGATATGGCCCAGGTTCAACGTCAGGTTTCCGATGGCCTTGCTGGTCAGTTGCTGGCCTTCAAAAGTCTGGGGGAATAGACGACTGATGTTTGGCTGTATCACCGCGATGCCTGCGGGTTGGAGGCTACCGACGAATAGTTCGTTGCTGTCAAAGAGGCGCGCCTTGGCCGTCAATCCCAACTTCGAATAGTCATCAGCAGCGCGTTTGGCGTAGGGCTTGCCTGGATTATCGGACACAGCCTGGCGCGCCAGTATGCCGGTACCCGAACGCTCAGGCGCCGAGTCAAGCTTGATGCCGAGCATGCCGATTGCGTCCAGTCCTAACCCGAGCGGCCCATCGGTATAACCGGATTGGTATTTCATAACAAAACCTTGCGCCCACTCCTCGGCCTTGGAGGGCCCCGTGCCGTCTCGGTAATCGCGATTGAAATAGTAGTTTTTAGTACTGAAATTCAAGCGGCTGTCTTTGAGAAAGTCGGCTTGGGCCAGGGCGGGAACCGCGGCCAATATGCCCGTCAAGCAGACAACATTCATTCTCGGAGTCATGTTTTGTATACCTGTTTTATTGTTATGGGTACGTCGTCTATGAATAAACACACTCGGTTTTCAGACGTGCGAAACCGTCAGGCCAGATCTGAAGATCCGGCCTGTTCGCTTTAACAGAGGTCTTATTGCCTATCAGCGATGCCGAAAGACTGGCAATCGTTTCTCAACGAATGCGCGGGCACCTTCTTTCTGATCCTGGGTCGCGAACAACGAGTGAAACGTGCGACGTTCGAAACCGAGCCCTTCGCTCAATCCGGTTTCATACGCTCGATTCACACACTCTTTAAGGAGCAACAAACTCGGTAATGAACGCTCGGCAATTTTCTTCGCGATCGCACTGACTTCGTCCAGCAACTGCCCCGTGGGCACCACTCTCGATACCAGTCCGATAGCCTCGGCTTCTTCAGCACCGATCCGACGGCCCGTCAGGCACAGATCCATGGCTTTTGCTTTACCGACCCAGCGCGATAGACGTTGAGTTCCGCCCGCACCGGGTATCAACCCCAGAGATATCTCCGGCAACGCGAAACTGGCGTTGTCCGCGGCCACGATCAAGTCGCACATCATCGCCACTTCGCAGCCTCCGCCCAGCGCATAACCGGCCACCGCAGCGATCATGGGCTTACGGCAGCGGGCAATTCGGTCCCATTCGCCGAGAAAATTATTGACGCTGGTTTGCGGGAACTCCTGATCGAGCGCTTCCAGAATATCTGCCCCCGCAGCGAAAGCCTTGTTGCTGCCGGTCAAGACAATGCAGCCGATGCTTTCGTCTTCTTCAAAACAATCCAGCGCCTGGGAAATTTCCAGAATCATCTGGGTGTTCAATGCATTCATTGCCTCGGGACGGTCGAGCGTGACCCACCCGACCCGTTCGCTCCGTTTTACGCGCACGTAATTCAAAAGGCCTAAGGCCGCCATGTCTCCCATTCCAGTCTCCTGCGTTGATCGGCTGCGTCAGCCGTGCTTATCGGGTACGTTCGAGAATGCTGACGTAATTGGCCACGGCGGCTCCGCCCATGTTGAAAATTCCGCCCAGCCGCGGTGTATCGGCCAGTTGCAGGCCCGGTGATTCGCCGGCCAGCTGCATGGCGGTCATGACGTGCATGGACACCCCGGTCGCGCCGATCGGATGCCCTTTGGCTTTCAAGCCACCGGACAGATTCACCGGTAATCGCCCACCCGGCTCTGTCCATCCTTCCAGAATGGCCCGGGCGCCCTGACCTGGAGGGGTGAGCCCCATCGCCTCATATTCGATCAGTTCGGCAATCGTGAAACAGTCATGGGTTTCAACGAAATCGAGGTCGTCGAGTGCCAGCCCGGCCATGCCCAGCGCAGCTTGCCAGGCCTTGGCAGCACCCTCGAAGCGGGTGATGTCTCGGCGACTGATCGGCAGGTAATCATTGACTTGTGCCAGCGCACGAATGCTGATCACCCGTTCTGTTCGTGCCGCAATGTCGTCGCTGACGAGCACCAACGCCGCAGCCCCGTCAGACACAAGCGAGCAGTCCGTGCGACGCAACGGAGCAACGACATAAGGGTTGCCGGTGGACACCTGGTGACAGAAATCCACGTCTAGGTTTTTACGCATGTGAGCCAATGGATTGAGACTGCCATTGCGATGGTTTTTTGCCGCGATGTGGGCAAGTGCCAAGGATTGATTGCCATAGCGGGCGAAATACTGCTGGGCGATACCCGCGAACAACCCGACGAACGAGGCCTCGGGGCCGCCCTCCTGGGCGACGTAACTGGCCGAAACCAGCGCCTTGCGCACGACGTCTTCAGCGACCGCAGTCATTTTCTCGACACCAACCACCAGAACCACCTTCGCCTGGCCGGACATGATCAGGCTGGATGCCTGTCTTACCGCTGCGGAACCCGTGGCGCAGGCATTTTCCACTCGTGTCGAAGGCTTGTAGCGCAAGCCGGGGTCGGCCTGCAGAACCAGGGACGCCGGAGATCCCTGAGGATCCAGCCCCTGGTTGAAGTGCCCGATGACAATCTCATCCACATCCAGAGCGTCAAGACCCGCATGTGCCAACGCATCCACGGTAACCCGCGTAATCAGCGATTCAAGCGTGTCGTTCGCTAGCTTGCCGAAGGGGGTGTGAGCCCAACCTATGATATTGCCGAGCATGTTCGCTTCTCCGTCGATCGTCATTTCAGTCCGACATTATTCTTAATCTGTATCGCAGACATGCGCAACAGGTGATTTTTCCGCTTGACGTTCATTTTTCGGTCCGACAATAATTATCGCAAGCTCAACATCTGGAAGACAGCAGTTATGGTCGAGATAGGATTTACTCCCACTGTCCAGCGTCAATATCCCGAGGGCGCTGCACTGCGGCCAGAGGTGGCAAGCCAGGGGCTGGATTGGCCAACCATCGAACGTTATCTCGCTGGCCACCGTTTGCAGATGGATCCCGGGGTCGCCCCTCGACAATTGTCAGGCGGCCTCGCGAACCTGAATTTCCTGGTACGCATCAACCACAACTGGATGGTGCTGCGTCGTCCTCCAGCCGGTCCGTTACCGCCGGGCGCTAACGACATGCAGCGTGAGCACCGGATCCTTTCTCGACTCTGGAGAACATTCGCATTGGCTCCGCGCAGCCATCATTTTTGCTCTGATGCCGCCATCGCCGGTGCGCCGTTTCTTTTGATTGACTATCGCGCCGGACTTTCTTTGCGCGGGGACAGCACCCAGCCACTGCCTGCGACCGAAAACACGGGCCATCAACTGTCAAAGATGCTGGTGGAAACGCTCGCGCAATTGCATACGGTCGACCTCGCCAGTGTTGGGCTGGAAGCGCTCGGTCACCCACAAGGCTTCTTCAGGCGTAATACGCTGGGCTGGATCAAGCGCGCGCAATTGATTGCCAATGGCAGCTTGAGCTGCCCCGCCCAAACCCTTGCGCAATGGCTGACTGATGCCCCCGACCCTGAAGCGGGCAATCCCGTGTTGCTGCACAACGACTTCAAGCTAGACAACATTCTGATTGACCCGAAAACCCTGCAGCCCCGCGCCATCGTTGACTGGGACATGGGCACCCAGGGCGATGCGTTGTTCGACCTGGCCACGCTCCTGAGCTATTGGAGCGAACCGGACGATCCTTCCTGCATGCACCGTCTGGCGCAAATGCCGACGCTGCAACCGGGCTTTGCCAATCGCGAAGCTGTCGCTAATACCTACAGCGCGTTGACCGGACGCGGCCTGGAAGACTTGAAGCCCTACCGGGTCCTGACGATGTTCAAACTGGCCGTAGTGTTTCAACAATTGCACCGCCGCCACCTGCTCGGTGAAACCAAAGATCCGCGTTACGCCGACTTCGGCCAACTGGCCGAAGACCTCTTCGAATTCACCCTTACTATCGCCAACGATAAAATTCTCTGAGGACGTTGCTATGGACTTCACGCTGCCCGACTCACTCGTACAGTTGCGAGACAAGACCCGCACTTTCATTCGAGAAGTGGTCATCCCCTACGAGAAAGACCCGCGACGCACTGCCCATGGGCCCAGCGACGAGTTGCGCAGTGAGCTGATCGCGCATGCCCGCGAAACAGGCTTGCTGAGCCCCCATGTTGACACTTCTTTGGGTGGCCTTGGTTTGCCGCACATTGGCCGCGCCGTGATTTTCGAAGCGGCGGGTTACTCGATGCTGGGGCCCGTGGCGTTGAACTGTGCCGCGCCCGATGAGGGCAACATGCATTTGATGCAAGCGGTCGCATCCACTGAGCAAAAGGAGCTCTGGCTAAAGCCTTTGGCAGAAGGCAAAACACGCTCTTGCTTTTGTATGACCGAACCTTCACCGGGGGCTGGCTCTGATCCGACACTGCTCAAGACCACGGCAATCAACGACGGCGACGATTTCGTCATCAATGGTCGTAAATGGCTGATCACCGGTGCGGACGGTGCGGCGTTCACCATCATCATGGCCCGCACGATCGTGGACGACGTGGATGTCGGTGCCACTATGTTCCTGGCTGACCTGCCCAATCCGGGTTTTCGCATCGAACGCGCGCTGGACACGCTCGATTCATCGTTCACCGGCGGCCACGCTGAAGTCAGGCTGGAGAACATGCGGGTGTCCAAAACGGACGTGCTTGGCGAAATCGGTGAAGGGTTTCGCTACGCACAGGTACGCCTCGTTCCGGCGCGCCTGACCCACTGCATGCGTTGGCTGGGAGCTGCGCAAAGGGCCCACGATATCGCTGTGGCCTATGCGCAGAAACGCGAGGCCTTTGGTCATCCTATCGTCGCTCACGAGGGTATCGGCTTCATGCTGGCCGATAACGAGATCGACTTGCACACCACCCGCTTGAGCATCTGGCACACAGCCTGGTTACTCGATACCGGCGAACGCGCCAGCGCGCAAAGCAGCATGGTCAAAGTGCATGCTTCGGAGGCCATCTGGCGAATTGTCGATCGTTGCGTACAAGTGCTCGGTGGTATGGGTGTCACCGCCGATACCGAAGTTGAGCGGATCTTTCGTGATGTCCGCGCATTCCGGATCTATGACGGTCCGTCCGAGGTGCATCGCTGGAGTATCGCTCGTCGTCTGGGGAGGACTTCCCAATGAACCAGGCCCTTCTTACCCCTGCGACCCTGTTCACAGACCTCGCGGATAAAGTGGTGATCGTCACCGGCGGTGGCCGCGGACTGGGGCGCTCAATTGCCGATGGGTTCGCGAAGCAGGGTGCCACTGTGATTCTGGTGGGTCGCAATCTCGAGCAATTGAATATCGCCGCCAGCGAAATTGTTGAGGCCGGTGGCAAAGCCTCTGCTTTTGTGGCTGACATCGCCGATGAAGACAGCGTGTCGACCCTGAGCAAATCAGTGCATGAAACCTACGGCAGGATCGACGTTCTGGTGAACAACGCGGGCATCAACCCTTGGTACAAGTCGGCAGAAAAAACCACCCTGCAGGAGTGGAGACAGATTCTCGACGTCAACCTCACGGGTGTGTTTCTTACGTGCAAGCACGTCGGGCAATTCATGCTCGACGCAGGCCAGGGTGCGATCATAAACATCACCTCAGTGGCGGGTCGTGTCGGCTTGGCTAAAACCACCGCCTATTGCGCTGCCAAGGGCGGCGTCGAAATGTTGACCCGCCAATTGGCCCTGGAGTGGGCACCTAAAGGCGTACGAGTGAATGCCGTTGCACCCGGCTATTTCGCCACTGACCTGACTGAAGGCCTGCGCACCCATCCGGTGCTGGGGCGCCGGGTGTTGGATCGCACCCCCATGGGACGTTTCGGCGAGCCACAGGAAATTGTGGGCGCCAGTCTGTTTCTGGCCTCTTCGGCAGCCGCCTATGTCACCGGTCATTCACTGGCCGTTGATGGCGGCTGGACGGCGTGCTGAGCGAGGAATCGACGATGAAACCTGAAGGTATGGCCCTTGAAGGGTTGAAGATACTGGACCTGACCCGTTTGTTGCCGGGAGCGTTCTGCACACAGATGCTGGCCGATCTTGGCGCCGATGTGATCAAGGTCGAACAGCCGCTGACCGGGGATTACAACCGTGCGTTCACGCCACTGAACAAAGTGGAATCCGGTTCCTTCCTGCTGCTCAACCGCAACAAGCTAAGCGTCTCGCTCAACTTGAAAAGCGAACCGGGCAAACAGATCCTCCTAGACCTGGTGCGCGAGTCGGACGTTTTGATCGAGGGTTTCCGTCCCGGGGTGATGCGACGCCTGGGACTATCCTACGAGACGTTAAGTGAAATCAATCCACGTCTGGTCTATTGCGCCATTTCCGGCTACGGCCAGGACGGTCCCGACCATCTGAAAGCCGGGCATGATCTCAACTACATGGCTGAGGCCGGTGCATTGCAGCTATTCGGTAGGGCCGGTGAAGGGCCCATCGTGCCAGGGTTGTCGATCGCTGATGTGGGCGGCGGTTCACTGATGGCCACCACTGGGATTCTTGCGGCACTGCACGCCCGTCACCGTACAGGGAAGGGCCAACTGGTGGATGTGTCGATGCATGATGGGGCGATTTCCTGGCTGGCCCTGCATGCGGCCGACCTATTGTTCGCTGACATCGAACCCAGAGGTGGCGAGCGCCCTTTTATCGGCCAGGCCCCTTGCTACAACGTCTACCTCTGTGCCGATGGCAAGTATTTCGCGCTGGGGCTGATAGAGCTGCATTTCTGGCTGCGTTTTTGCGAGCATCTGCAACTGGATCAACTCAAGGATGAACAATGGCCAACCGGCGACCGCTGCTTGTTGCAAAAGCAAGTACTGGCCACTTTGTTCGCCACCCGGTCTCGTGATGCCTGGGTAGACACTTTTAAGGGTATCGACCTGCCTGTCGGGCCGGTGCTCGATGTCGCCGAAGCCCTCGACGCACCGCAGGCGCGTCATAGACACATGCTCCAGCACATTGAACACCCTGTTGAAGGCTTGATCCCGCAGCTGGGATTTCCGGTCAAATACTCGATGACGCCCTGCTCCCTGAGGAGTCCGCCGCCACTGCTGGGTGAACACAATGAACGGGTACTTGGTGCGCTTGGCTACAGCAGCGCGCAACTTGATGAGTGGCGACGAACGCAGGTGATTTGATCCTGCTCAATGATGCTGAAGAACAAGAACAATGAAGCTTGAGGAGAACAATCATGGCCCGCAATATGGTTCATTACACCCAGACCTACGGGGACTTTCAATGGGCGCTGCCATCGACTTTTAACTTCGGTACAGACGTTGTCGACCGCTACGCGCGTGAAGCCGATGGTCCCGCACTGATCTGGGCGAATGCTGCAGGCGAGGAAATCCAACTTTCCTATTCCGACATGTCACGCCTCACCGACAGGTTCGCGTCGGTGCTGGCCAAACGCGGCATACGCCGGGGAGATCGAGTGTTGATCATGCTCCCGCGCATTCCGGACTGGCAGGTTGCGATGGTTGGCTGCCTGAAGTTGGGCGCGATCCCGATCCCTTCCGTGGAAATGCTGACCCAGAAGGACATCAATTACCGCGTCCGTCACGCCGAGGTGCGCGCCGTGGTGGTCCGGGCCGAACATGCGGAAAAGTTTGTCGATGTGTTAAATGAAGTACCGGTCAGGTTATCGCTGGGAATCGCCGCAGGTTTCGAATCCTTTGAGAACGCGATGATCGAAGCCGACGGCGCCTTCGAACCCGCCGCGTTGTCTTTGGACGATCCTGCCATTCTGTATTACACCAGTGGCTCCACCGGAGAGCCCAAAGGCGTATTGCACCCCGCGCGCAGTCTGTATGCCTGGCGCGAAGCTGCGAAATACTGGCTCGACCTGGATCGCAGCGATGTGATCTGGTGCACCGCCGACGTCGGTTGGAGCAAGGCCGGTACGTCTATCCTGTTCGGCCCATGGAGCGCCGGGGCCTGCACCTTTTTCTACGACGGCCCGTTTGATCCCGCGCAGCGCCTGGCGTTACTGGCCAAGTACAACGTCAGCGTCTATTGCGCGCCCGGCACCGAGCTGTTTCGCGTGGTGGATGAAGATGTGGCTAGCTTCGACCTATCGCGGCTGCGCCACACCGTATCGGCCGGCGAGCGACTCAACGCCTTTGTGGCCGATAAGTGGCACAAAAAAACCGGCATCCAAGTCATGGAAGCGTTCGGCCAGACCGAAACGCTCATGACCCTGGCTAACTATGCCTGCATTCCGACCCGTGAAGGTTCGATGGGCTTGCCTTTGCCGGGCAGCGATGTCGATATCATTGACGCGCAAGGGCGACGACTGCCTCGGGGCAGTGAAGGCGATATCGCGGTGCGCGTCCCCAATCCTCTACTGATGCTTGGCTATTACAAGGACGAAGCGCGTACCCGAGAGTCGTATATCGAGGCGGACGGCGAGCGTTGGTTTATCACGGGAGACATCGGAAGCCGAGACGCGGACGGATACTTCTTCTACAGTGGCCGGCGCGATGATGTCATCAATTCAGCGGGTTACCGCATCGGCCCAACCGAAGTTGAAAGTGCCCTGCTCTCTCACCTGAGTGTCCTTGAATGCGCCGTCATTGGAACGCCACATGAGGAACGGGGTGAAATCGTCAAGGCTTTCGTAATACTGCGTCCGGGTACAAAGCCGAGTGAGGAACTGGTCCGACATCTGAAAGAACACGTGAAACAGATGACCGCTCCCTATAAATATCCACGCGCCATTGAGTTCGTCGACGCGCTGCCCAAGACCCAGACAGGCAAGATCCAGCGCAGCGCACTCAGGGCACTTGAAAAAAAGAGACTCACCCTTGAAGAACAGTCCATCCATGGCACGTCCAGTTAATAGCGACCCGACAGAGTCCAGCTTCCGCATGGTGGCTCGAACGATCGAGCAGCGGATTATCTCCGGGGAAATTACGCCCGGGGACATCCTGCCGGCAGAATCCAGGCTTGCGGAACAGCTGGGCGTCAATCGTTCGACCATTCGCGAAGCCATCCGCGTGCTGGAACAGAACGGGTTCGTCAAAAGGGAACCGGGACGACGCAAGCTGATTACCTCGATTCCCCATTCGGGAGATATTTCCCAGCGCCTCACCGCGACCATGGTGCTGAACCAGGTGACGTTTGAGGAATTGTGGGAAGCGATGTACGCCCTGGAGCCTGCCGCTGCAGCCGCCGCGGCGGTACGCGGCAACGACGAGGACTTCGCCGCCATCGAAGCTAATCTCGCCGCGACACGCCAGGCGTTGGAGGACAGCGCTAGCCTGGTGGAGTTGGACATCGAGTTTCACGAACTGGTCGCCACGGCCACTCGCAATCGTGCCATTCAAATGGCCCGTGCACCGTTGAGCACCCTGTTCTATCCGCCTTTTTACGCGGTGATGTCACGTCTTAATGCGGGCCAGCGGCTTTTGACCGCACATGAGCAGATATACCAAGCGATTCGTGCCCATGACGCAGCGAACGCCCGGGAGTGGATGGAGAAGCATATCCAGGATTTCGAGCGTGGGTACGAACTGGCGAATCTGAACATGGCCAGCCCGGTGCTGATGCCAGAACGATGAGGTCACCATGGATACAAAGCAGCCGCCCCTGAAGGCGCACGACGCGGAACTCAGTGCCCGGCAGGTCATTACGTCCCGTCGCTCCGTGCGCGCGTTTTTGCGAACCCCGGTGAGACGGGAAACAATCGAGCAGGTGCTGGAACTCGCCGCGCGTGCACCGAGTGGTTCGAACGTCCAGCCGTGGCAGGTGTGGGTGCTGACCGATGCGCCGTTAATCAATCTCGGTCTTGAGCTGCAGTCGTTAGCACTTGCCGGCAGCGACGATCAAAAGGAACAGCCACAAACTCATCACGTCCGTGAGCCCTATCGCTCCCGGCGGCGCAAAGTCGCGCGGGATCTGTACGAATCGCTCGACATCACCCGTGATGACACACAGGGAATGCTCAGGCAGACGTCGCGCAATTTCATTTTTTTCGACGCCCCGGTCGGTCTGTTTTTCACCATTGATCGAGACCTCGATAGCAACCGCTGGCTCGATTACGGCATGTTTTTACAGAACATCATGCTCGCGGCAAAAGCCTACGGGCTGGACACCTGCGCCCAGCAGGCCTTTGTGAAATACGAGGCCGTTATCGCCCGGCGCCTGGGCCTCGCCGACAGTCAGAAACTGGTCTGCGGCATGGCGCTCGGCTACGGCGATTTGACTGCCGCGGAAAACACATTTGTTGCCGAGCGTGCACCGTTGCAGGCATTCACGCAATTCGTCGACACCTTGTACTAAACCAACCCGGGAGCGAGTGGATGGATATCGTCAATAAAGTAGTGATTGTCGCGGGTGGCGGCTCAGGCCTTGGCCAAGCCACGGCCATGGACTTGGCCGAACGAGGAGCCAAAGTGGTGATCGTGGACCTCAACGAACAAGCCGTGAACCAAGTGGCCCACGCCGTCGATGGCATGGCGGTCGCTTGTGATGTGGCCGATGACGACGCTTCCCGTGCCGCCATGCGACGAATCATAGATACGGTGGGACTGCCCACGGTGTTGGTCAATTGCGCAGGTGTTGCGCCGTCTGCGCGGATCATTTCCAAAAAAGGTCCGGCATCGTTGGGTGATTTTGAGCGTGTCATCCGCATTAACCTCTTGGGCACCTTTAACTGGTTACGTCTGGCGGCGGATGCCATGAAAGACAACATGCCCGATACTGACGGCGCACGCGGCGTCATCATCAATACCGCCTCGATTGCTGCCTACGAAGGCCAGATCGGCCAAAGTGCTTACGCCGCATCCAAAGGAGGTGTGGTATCCCTGACCCTCCCGGCGGCCAGGGAGCTCGCCCGATATGGCATTCGTGTAATGGCCATTGCCCCAGGTTTGTTCGGCACGGCGATGCTTGAATCGATTGATGAAGAAATCAAAGATCGACTCATCGCTGACATTCCGTTTCCTCATCGCTTCGGAAAGCCCTCCGAATACTCCGCAATGGTACGGGCAATCATCGAAAATCCGATGCTGAACGGCTCGGTGATACGGCTGGATGCCGCGTTGCGCATGCAAGCGCAGTAAGCTCTCGCACGCAACGTCATCACCCGATTCGGATGGCGTTTAAACATCGCATTAATCTGTTATTCGATAGACACCTTTAAACACTCACAAGGCCGTGAACTTGAGAGTTTGACGCTTTGACTAGCGAGGGAGTTCGTACACCCGAAAAAAGCAGCCATTGATTTAAATCATTATTAAACCAGCGTTAATGCTCTCTCGTTCTTCCAATAATAATTGTCGGAGACAAACTAATGCACCCTGAAAACGCCATCGGACACGCCGACCTACTAGATGCCACTTATCGAAAAATAACCTGGCGCTTACTTCCCTATCTGTTTGTCAGCTACGTATTTGCCTACCTTGACCGGGTCAATATAGGATTCGCCGCCGTACAGATGAAGGCCGACCTTAACTTCTCAGACGCGGTATATGGCCTGGGCGCGGGAATGTTCTTCGTCGGTTACTTCATGTGTGAGATACCCAGTAATCTGTTGATGAACAAAATAGGCGCACGTTTGACTATTGCCCGAATCATGATCTGTTGGGGACTGGTGTCCTGCTGCACAATGCTGGTGACCAGTTCGACATCGTTTTACCTGGTGCGATTGCTACTCGGGATCTTCGAGGCCGGGTTCGCGCCAGGGGTCCTGCTGTATCTGACGCTCTGGTACCCGCCTGCCCGCCGGGCACAAATGGCCGCTATTTTCCTCAGCGGCGCAGCCATTGCAGGCGTTGTTGGGGCACCGATTTCCGGATGGATCCTCGACGCGATGGACGAAGCCGGCGGCCTGCACGGCTGGCAATGGCTGTTCATGATGGAAGGCGTGCCTTCGGTGCTGCTCGGTGCGTTGGCACTGTTGTTGTTACCTGATCGTCCTTCGGCCGCAACCTGGCTCTCGCATGAAGAAAAAGCTCAGGTCACCGCCAGGCTTGCTACGCCGACATCGAAAGCAAGCCACGGCTTTATCGACGCGCTTCGCGATCCTGTGATCTATTACATCGCTATCGCGTGGTTTACCGTTATCTGCGGGATTTATTCGGTGTCGTTCTGGATGCCGATGCTCATGCAGGACGCCGGTATCAAGTCCTCAACCGAAATCGGACTGTGGTCGATCATTCCTTACGGAGCTACGGCCATCGGCATGGTGCTCGTTTCGCGACACTCGGACAAAACCATGGAGCGTCGTTGGCATGCGGCTGCCTGCGCTCTGTTAGGAGCAGTAGGGCTGGCTCTTTTACCATTCGTCCATGGCAGCTTTCTGTTGACGATGTTGTCGTTGACCCTCGCCAGCACCGCGGTGTTTTCGGCCATGCCGATCACATTGGCGATGCCCATGTGCTATTTATCCAGCAAAGCTGCGCCGGGCGGCATCGCATTCGTCAACACCATCGGCCTGCTCGGCGGCGTGGTGAGTCCGTACATGCTTGGCCTAATCAAAACGAACACTGGCAGCCTGGATAACGGTCTGTTCGTCATCGCTGCGATGCTCCTGATCGGCGCCCTGTTATTGGTGGGTTTTGTACGTCTTGAACCGCGGATCACCGCCGTGGTGGCCTGAGACCTTCGCTGAATTCTGCGAAAAGACAACTGCATCGAAGGATGCAGTTGTCACGTTTAAACTCCCGTCTTTAATTTATCAATCAGCCCGGTGACTAGCTGCAATAAGAATTATGCGTTTGTCTGTCTGGGCCAAAAATCAAATACTTCATTTAATCCCTTATATTTTATGCTCGTGCAGGAGTATTCCGATGGGCTACACCATGACAGAGAAAATACTGGCCCGAACTGCGGGGCGGGCAACAGTCAATGCTGGTGATGAAGTTCAAGTGAAACCAGACTTCGTACTGGCATACGACTTCCCGGGTTACACTGATCGCTACTTTAGGGAAATGGAAAGCGAGTTCCAGGTCATACAAGTAAAAGAACCTGCGCGCTTTGGTGTTTTTATCGACCATATGATTCCCGCTATTACGCCGGACGAAGAACAATTCCACAAAGAAACCCGCGACTGGGCGACTCGTAATGGAGTTGAAGTGTTCGAGCGTCGAGGTATCGGCCATCAGGTCGCGGCGGAAGTCGGCTATGCCGTACCGGGCGCATTGGCGGTGCATTTCGACCCGCATATTTCACAACTGGGCACCTTCGGCACACTCGCCCTGGGTATTCACCGCAACATGCTGGAAGCCTATGTTCAGGACACCGTTTCCCTGCGTGTGCCCGAGACGGTACGTGTCGACTTCATCGGCCAATTGCAGCCAGGCGTAATGGCTCGCGATGTGCTCAACCATCTGGTCAAAACCCTGGGGCCCAGCGCGTGCCAGTTTTGCGTAATGGAACTGGCAGGGAGTGGGCTCGCCAGCCTGTCGGTGGAAGGCTTGCAGACCATCACCGGGCTGGCCATGTTCACCGGGGCGATTTCCGCGATCGTCGCACCGGATGCCGTGAGGCTCGATTACGCCCGTTCCAGGTCGCGCAAAGTGCTGGAACCGGTCTACAGCGATACGGATGCTCGCTACCGGGCGGTCCACACCATCGACCTCGGCACCATCGAACCCTTGATAGTGATTCCGCCAAGCTCCGCTGGTACCCGCGATCTGACTGACTATCTCGGCCTCGATGTGCATGTCGGCTACCTCGGTTCCTGTGCTTCTGGCCGTCTCGAAGACCTGCGCATTGCTGCACAAATTCTCAAGGGCCGAACGCTGGCGCCCGGGTTTTCACTCTACGTGGTGCCCACCAGTCAACAGATCATGGCGACCGCAGCTAAAGAAGGGTTGCTGACCACACTGGTCGAGGCCGGTGCATTCATCTCCTCGCCCAGTTGCGATTATTGCTACGGGCGCATCGGAACCATGAACGCAGGACAACGCGCAGTCTCCACCGGCACCTTGAATGTTCGCGGGCGGATGGGCAGCTCCGACTCCGAAATCTATCTGTGCAGCGCTGCTGCCGTGGCGGCGGCCGCCATTGAAGGCAAGGTTGCCGACCCTCGTCATTACCTTTGAGGATTCGTCATGAGTTTGGTCAATTTGCGCGGCCGCGTCGCCTATGTATTTGAAGAAGAAAACTTCGATATCGATCAAATCGTCGGCGTCAAAAACATCCGGATAAGCGATGCCGAGGTGTTGGCCAAGGTGGCCATGAACGCTTACGACGAGCACTTTGCCGAGCGTGTGCGGCCGGGTGATCTATTAGTCGGCGCAGCCAATTTCGGCTACGGCCATCCGCACTATCCGCCAATGATAGCCATGCGCAAGCTGGGCATAACAGCCGTCATCGCAGAATCTTTTTCCCCAGGTTACTGGTGGGGCGAAATGGCCGAAGGCTTCGCACAAATCGAGTGCCCGGGTATCACCCGACTGGTGAGCCGCTGGGATGAAATAGAAGTGGATTGGAAAGAGCTCCGGGTCATCAATCTCAGTCGAGGCACTGAACTGACTTTCAAGCCATTCAGTGCCTCGGATTTATTGGTTCTCGAGGCTGGCGGGCTCATTCCTTACCTCAAGCTGAAACGTCAATGCCCCTAGCGCCGTCCCTTTTCAGGAGAGTTGAAATGCATGCAAAGAAAGGCTTTTACCCGCTGACCGAGGCCTTCAGCGGTCCAAAGGCGTTAGTGATACCTGGGGCCTATGACGCCTTGAGCGCCATGCTCGTCCAGGCGGTAGGTTACCCGGCAGTCTACGTTGGCAGCTATGCAACAGCCGCAGCCGGATTCGGACTTGCCGACGTCGGCGTGTTGACGCTCGAGGAATTGGCCCGTCATGCCAAGTCTGTCAGTAACGCCGTCAGCGTGCCGGTGATTGCCGATGCCGAGGGCGGTTTTTTCGACCCTGCCAATATCTGGCGAACAGTACAGGCGTTTGAAGAGGCTGGCGTGTCGGCCATTCACATTGAAGATCATGCCGGTGGCAAACACACTGATCTGGAACAAAAACTGGTTCCGCTTGAATTGATGCTACAGCGCCTGCAAGCAGCCTTGGATGCTCGACGCAACCCTGAGTTCTTGATCATTGCTCGAACTGACGCCATCTGGGCCACGCATGATGTCGACGAATGCGTCGAACGTTTAAAAGCATTCGCCAATATCGGGATCACCCACTTTTTTGCCAACGGTGCAGATCCTGCGACCCTGCGGAAAATCAAACAAAAAGTTCCCGGCAAGTACATCGTGATCAATCTACCCAGCGTTCGTCATCGTGATGAATGGGACGGCGCAGCGGATCTAGTCATCGATTACGGCTTCTGCCTGCTGGCAGTGACCAAGGCGCTTCAAGTTGCGCTGAAACAATACAAGAGCGATCCGGATGCGGATCGATCGGACCTTCTGCTCGAAGACTTCCAAACCTTCGAACGTCGTTTGGGATATACCGATTTCACCAAACGCGCCCTGCGTTATACGAGCAATAAGAGCTGATCGCCCCTCACACCATCAACTAGTCCCATCCGATGGTCGACACTGTCGGAAGGGTTGGATTTTGCTCCCGGAGCGCTCATGAACCCGATGGCGTATCTAGTACTCTGCCTACAATTGTTGACTCCGCCCCATGCTGCTCGTCCTCCGGAAATCGTGATGGACACGAGAACGATCCTGCCTTGGGCGGGCTTCGGTCATCCTCCAGATCCCCTGCACCCGAATGCACGATAAACTTTGTTTCAGCCATCCACGATTCTAGAAGCAAACGCCTCTGGCCTGCTCACACATGCCAGAGGATTTGGTGGCTGGCCTACCCCGCCACGAAACGTCGTTTCTGTGAGGTGCCTTCAAGCGCTCCTTCGATAATGTGCTGCACCAGGTACTCCGCGTCCCGCGCTACACCCGAGAAACGTCCTGATCCCCACGTGTACAACCACGGCAATCCAAGAAAGTACAAACCAGGCTGTGCCGTCACTCCGCGTTGGTGCCCGGGATGGCCACGCCCATTGAAGACCGGTGCCTCGACCCAAGTGAAATCCGGACTGAAGCCTATACACCAGATGATGCTGGTGATGCCCTCGCTCACCAGGTCCAGCTCGCTACGCTCCTGCACGGGTACCCAACTCGGCTGGTAGCGCTCGCCGGGAGGCGCATCAATCCCGTGTTGCTCGATGTACTTGTCGATCGAGCCGTTGATCCGGTTGTACACCGCATCGGCGTTGTCCAGATTCTCGGCCAGGTTGTTCGCGAATTGCAGGCGCGCACCTTGCAAGCCGTCGAGCCGACCGAACAGCTCCATGCCTTCGCGGGCAAAGTTGCGCAGGTCAATATCACGGCCACCATCGCGACCGGTCACGTAGTGGTTGGTGTTATCACGCACGCCTTCACGCAACGGATGGGTATCAACGCCAATCTCGTAGTAACCCATTTCCGCCAGCCAATCGACCACGTCCTTGCCCCGGTAGAAACGTGCGCAACGAGGCGCATCACCTACAGCCAGATAGACTTTGCGCCCAGCCAGGTGCAAGTCCTCGGCGATTTGCGCACCCGACTGCCCGGAGCCAACGACCAGCACATTGCCGATGGGCAAGGCCTGCGGATTGCGGTATTGCTCGGAGTGAAGCTGATGAATACCCGCCGGCAAGCGTTCGGCCAGGCGCGGAATGATCGGTGTGTGATAACCGCCCGACGCGACAATCACCTGATCGGCGGTGAATTCGCATTGCGAAGTATGCACCTCGAAACCACCTTGGGTTCGAGGCACCACGCGCTGGACCGTGACACCTTCACGGGCCGGAGCATTGACCGATTTGACGAATCCGGCCAGGTATTCGTTGATCTCGTCCTTCTTCATGAACCCATGAGGATCGCTGCCGTTGAAGCCGTCTGTGTAACTGTAGCCCGGCAATGCGCATTGCCAGTTGGGCGTCACCAGACTGAAGGCATCCCAGCGCTGATTGCGCCAGGTGTGGGTCAGGCTGTGTTTTTCCAGGACCAGATGATCGATGCCCTGCTGTTGCAGGTAGTAGCTGGCGGATAACCCGGCCTGACCGCCGCCTACGACGATCACGCTGTGGTGTGGAGTTTTGATTGAAGTGAGGTGGCTGGTCATGGGGTGCTCCGGTACTGGTAACGAAAGGGTTAAGGGAAAAATCGATGAATCAGAATGAGCTCCAGCCCGCACCGATCACTTGGCCGGCGCCTTCGGTACGCATGCTCAGAATGTCCACCTGGCCATCGGCGAGGGTTGGATCAACCAGGTAACTGGCCTGGCCCTTGAGGGAACTCAGGGTGTCCATCGCCGAACTGCAATAGAAACCCTTGACCTGCTTGACCCGTTCCGAGGCATTGTTCAATGCGCTTTCGATGCGTTGCAGAAAGTCCGTCAGCGGGTAACTGGCGCCCTCCTCCAAGTATTGATAGATCACGGTCGAAGGCGAATAACCGGTCGCTTCCCGGCCATTGGGCCAGCGGATTTTGAAATTGACGGCGGGCATGTCAGTGCTCCTGTTGATTAGGTTTTAAAGCGGTCAGATCGAGATGGGGATAGCTGAAGCCGGTAAACGGCTGCTCGCGCAGGTTCCAGAAGTCGCCGTGTTGTGCGCCGGACTGGACACGCAACGTGCCACTGGCGTTGACCTGGCCAATGCGTTCGCAGCGCACGCCTTCAAAGGCAAAAGCGCTCTGCACTTGCGGCCAGTGACGCTCATCCAGCGTCATCAAAAAGCCATAGCTGGGAAACACCTGAAGCCAGCGAGCGAGGTCGGCATCCGCAGGACAGGGCAGCGCAGATAAATCGACTGTCGCCCCGCAGCCGGTGGTTTCCAGCAACATCAACAGGCTGCCGAGGACACCGGCGTTGCTGATGTCTTTGGCCGCGTGCAGCCGCTCGGCTTCGGCCAGGCGCGGCAGCACGTCGAGCTTGCTGCGCAAGCGTTCGGCGGGTATGCCTTCGAAGGCTTTCCAGTACGTGCTGTCGGCATGCCAACGCCCTTCAAGGTCCACCGCCATGGCGATGATCTGGCCGGGACCGACATGCAAGGTCGACAGTATTTTTCGGGCGATGCCGGTAATGGCCACCGCCAGCGCAGCCGGATTACCCGCGGTGAGGCTGGTGTGCCCACCGGCCAGTAGCAATCCGTAGGCTTCACACGCTGCGCGAATGCCTGCCAGCAATTGCTGCGCGGCCGCGTCGTCGTGATGCCAATAAGCGTTGACCAACGCCGTGGCGCGACCGCCCATGGCGGTGATGTCGCTGACATTGGCCATGACCGCCGACCACCCGGCAAACCACGGTGCCGCCTCGACGAAGGCCGGCAACATGCCTTCGATGGCCAGAAGCTGAAAATGATCGCCACAGGCAATCGCTGCCGTGTCATCGCCGGGCAGGGCGTAAAGTTGCTCGCGGGTCAGCGCTTGTGTTGCGCTGCCGATAACGGCCGCAGGTTGCTGGATAGCCTGTTTCGAGCGCATCGCTGGGGTGTTGCGCAAGGTCTCGAGCAGCGCGGGTAAATCAACGACGTCAGTCATGGCGAGCCACCTTCAGCGCACGTAATGACACCTGGCGCGGCATCAACGGGTAGCTCGGCAAATCCGCCTGCATCAGGCAATGCGGCTGGCCGAGCAATTCCAGTTGTTCGAGAGTTTGCCAGCTCAAGCCGTGAAAGTAGGTTTCGTTTTGCGTCTGTACAGTGGCGCGAAACACCTCGCAACCCAGGTCCTTGGCCCGAGACACCGCTTCATTGACCAGCGCCCTACCAATCATGCTGTGCCGCCGATACGCCGGCGCTACGCACAAGCGTCCGCCGTACCACAAACCCGGTTCTGGCTGATAGATGCGCACCGCACCGACCACCTGATCAGCGATGCCGCAATTGCCGGCCAAGGCGACGATGGCGATCGCCTGGAAATCATGGCTGTCTTTGTCCTGCACCAGCAGTTGTTGCTCATCGGAAAACACCGAGCGCCGTAGGGCGAAATAGGCCTGTTTCTCCCACTGTTCGCTGGCGGGTTTGACCAGCAATTCACCGGCACGGAACGGTTCGAACGTGCTGTCGACCAAAGCAAAGGCGAGATTCAGCATGGGTTCTCCGGCTTATTCGTAGCTTTTCAGGGCCGAGCACGCGCCACATTTTGCGCAACCGGCGTTGATCTGATCAGAGTGCAGACCGTGACGACGCAGGCTCGCGCCGATCTGCGGATAGAGCCGGGCCATCATCGCGCTGTCGGGTTTCGGGTGATGAGCCAACGGTGTGCCATCTATGGGTACGAACGGCACCACGAACGGGTACACACCCAGCGCGCATAAACGCTCGCTCATTTCACTGATCGCTGCTTCGCTGTCACCCAGGCCGGCGAGGATGTAAGTGCTGACCTGGCCCCGACCGAAGACTTCGACCGCCGCACTGAAGGCTTCGAAATACCGGCTCAACGGGACTTCGGCCTTGCCCGGCATGATCCGTTGGCGCACTTCATCGGTGACCGCTTCCAGGTGCATGCCGAGCGACACTACGCCGCTGTCGGCCAAGCGTTGGAACCAGTGATCGTCGTCCGGCGGCTCGCACTGGGCTTGAATCGGTAGAGCGACCACAGCGGTTACCGCCGCGGCGGATTCACACAAAATCGCCGCGCCACGGTCCGGGGTTTGTGGAGTGCCGGTGGTCATCACCATGTGCTTGACGCCGTCGAGTTCCACTGCAGCTTTTGCCACTTCGGCCAGTTGCTGCGGACGTTTTCGGGCAATGGTCTTACCCGCTGCCAGCGACTGGCCGATGGCGCAGAACTGGCAGGAACTGCCGCGGTCATTGAAGCGAATGCAGTGCTGCAACACCGTGGTCGCGAGTACATCATTGCTGTGCAACGTGGCTATTTTCCAATAAGGGATGCCGTCGGCAGTGCTCAAACCATAGAACTTCGGCACGCCTGGCATCTGCACCTGACCGACCTGCAGGCCTTCGCGAAAGATCAGCGCCTGGCTGCCATCGGCGCTGGGTTGCGCTTGATAGGGTGAATCCTGCGAGGCCTGATTGAGGATCGGCACCATCATGGTCCGGCTGCCAAAACTCAGCGCCTTGTGATCCGACGGTCCCGCGCCACCTTGCCGGGACAAGCCGTTCTGCGCAGCCGGCCAACGCACGCCATGGCATTGCAGTTCAGCGAGCAATTCATTGGTTTGCATGATCGGACTCCTCGTCGGCAACCGATGCAAAGGGGCCGCCGCGCTCATGGACATGCGCCGTAGGCGTGCGGTCGATCAACAGGCTGAGCAACTCCGGACGGCTGTAGTGCCCGACCGAATCCATCATGCGTTTGCGCTTGTCGATCAGTGCCAGATCGAGGTCGGCAATCACCACGCCTTCGCCGGAACGCAGCGGTTCTCCGAGCAATTTGCCTTCGGGAGAGACGATGGCGGTGAAGCAGCCACCCGAAATCGGGCCGAGGCCGCAACCGGTGTCCTGCATGATCTGGCCCTGCTGATCGGCATCCAACCATGCGGTGGCGTTGACCACGAAACAGCCGGATTCCAGGGCGTGATGGCGGATGGTGACTTCGATTTGCTCGGCAAAAATATCGCCCACCAAGGAGCCGGGAAACATCGCAGCGTGGATCTGCTCGCCGTCCGCCATCAAGGCGTAACGGGCCAGCGGGTTGTAATGCTCCCAGCAGGCCAGCGAGCCTATGCGCCCCACGGCACTGTCGATCGCGCGCAGTCCCGAACCATCGCCCTGACCCCAGACCATGCGTTCGTGGTAGGTCGGGGTGATCTTGCGTCGATGCTGAATCAGGCTGCCGTCGGCATCGAACAGTAATTGCGCGTTGTAGATCGTGCCGCCATCGCGTTCGTTGACGCCGATGGAAACGACCATCCCCGCTTGCTTGCAGGCCTCGCCAATCGCCAGCGTGGCGGCGGATGGCACCGTGACCGATTGATCGAGCAATTTGAGGTGCTGTGCGCCCATGGCAAACGCCGGTTGCACAAACGAAAAGTACGGGTAGTAAGGCACCACCGTTTCCGGAAACACGGCGAACTGCACGCCTTTTCGACCGAGTGCGATGATCTGTTGGCAGACCTTGTCCACGGTGCCTTCGCGGCTGTAAAGCACCGGGCTGATCTGTACGGCGGCTGCGCGAATAATGGCCATGAGGGTTCCTGAGGTCAGTAGTGTTTGTAAGATCGACAACAGTCCTGTAGGAGCTGGCTTGCTTGCGATGCGGGCGGTGCGGTGTATCAGACGCACCGCCATCGCGAACAAGCTCGCTCCTACATATCAGGCCGTCCAGGTATCGATAATCATCGCGCCCTCACGGCGCATCAGCAGGCGCAGGTCCATTACGTCCAACGGATTGATCGGGCGGATGCCTTCGATCAGGGCTTTTTCGGTCTGCCCGTACAGGGCTTGCAGGGCGAAGCGGCAGGCGTAGACCTCACCGCCCTCTTCCATGAACTGAATGAGTTGCTTGTTCACTGCCAGATGACCAGGGAACGCTTCGGCCCCCAAGGTCGGGAAACCGCGCTGCACGCCCAATTGCACACCTGGCCCGTAGAGCAGGATTTTGGTTTCGAAGCCTTTACGCAGCAGACGCTTGGCCTGAAGCATATTGACCAGGCCAATGGAGCCCTCGAAGGCGATGGTGTGGAAGGTGATCAGGACTTTTTCGCCGGGCTCGGCCTTGATGTCTTCGAAGACTTTCTCTTCGTAATTGACCAGGAAGTCGCCGTCTTTGTAATGGGGGATGTCCACGGTTGGCATAGTGTCGCTCTCCAGTTGCTTCGTGCTTGAACGCCAGCCTGGGTTGGCTGCCGGGTTATAGGAGAGAGAGCGAATGCCGTGCCAGGAAATAAAATTATTTTCTGTGCAGTGGTAAGTGATTGATTAGGTTACGAATGACAATCTGATCCGGTTTTATATTGCGTATCTGATGCTATCGGTGAATCACGCATTCCCGTAGAAATACGAATATTCGTAGCGGCCAATCACGAGACTTCGTAGCCATGACTGAAATAGACTCTCTCAACGGCTGGGCCGATCTGGCGTATTCCTCACGGCACATGGTGTTCGAGCATTGCGCCGAGGCCATCGCGCTGCTCAACCCGTTTTCTGATCGGCTGGGTGACCTGAACATTGCTGCCTGTAAGTTGCTCGGCTACCCGCGTCAAGAGTTGCTGGAACTACCGGTGAGCAAGCTGTTCGGCCATCAATTGGCCGACCTGATCGTGTTCACCCAGGCAGTGATGGACAAAGGTCGTGGCTGGACCGAAGAGTTGAGTTGCAACTGCAAAAGCGGCGAGCGCATCGAGCTGGAAATCTCCGCCACCATCTTGCAGATCAAGGGTGAGCAGCACTTGATTCTGGTGATGCGCGAGTTGAGTCATGAAAAGTACCAGCGCGACCAGGCGCATACCGAGCGCACCATGCGCGGCGGGCTGATCGAGTGGCGCAACATTCTCAACCTGTTTCAGGAAAGCGAGCGCGATAACCAACTGTTGCTCAGCTCCGTGGGCGACGGCATCTACAGCATCAACAGCGATGGCCTGGCCACCTTCGTCAACCCGGCAGGCGCGCGCATGCTGGGCTGGGAGCCGCAGGACATGATCGGCAAGAACATCCATCGCATCCACCACCATACTCACGCGGACGGCAGCCATTACCCGGTCGAAGAGTGTCCGATCTACAAAGCCGTGCGCGACGGCGTGGTTCACGAAGGACGTCAGGAGGTGTTCTGGCGCCGAGACGGCAGTTCGTTTCCGGTGGAATTCACCAGCACTCCGGTGATTTCCGACGGCCGAATCGTCGGTGCGGTGGTGGTGTTTCGCGACATCACCGAGCGGCGAAGCACCGAAACCCAACTGCAAAATGCCCTGGATGAACTCAAGGTCCTCAAGGAGCGGCTCGAAGAGCAAAACGCTTATTTGCAGGAAGAGATTCACATCGAGCACAACTTCCGCGAGATCGTCGGCCAGAGCGAGCCGATCAAAAAAATCATCAAACAGATCGACGTGGTCGCCCCCACCGATGCCAGCGTGTTGATCAACGGCGAGTCGGGTACGGGAAAGGAACTGATCGCTCGCGCCATCCATCAGGCCAGCCGTCGTAATGCCAGCCCGCTGATCCGGGTCAATTGCGCGGCGATTCCTGCCGAATTGTTCGAAAGCGAATTCTTCGGGCACATTCGCGGTGCCTTTACCGGCGCTGTGCGAGATCGCGTCGGGCGCTTTGAACTGGCCGATGGCGGTACGCTGTTTCTCGACGAAATCGGCGAAATCCCGCTGGAGCTGCAAAGTAAACTGCTGCGGGTTTTGCAGGAAGGCCAGTTCGAACGGGTCGGCGAAGAACGCACCCGCAAGGTCGATGTGCGGATCATTGCTGCGACCAATCGCGATCTGCGCCAGGAAGTCGCTGCGAAGCATTTTCGTGAAGACTTGTATTTCCGGCTCAACGTTTTCCCGATCCAGTCTCCGGCGCTGCGTGAACGTCCGATTGATATTGCGCCCCTGGCGGCGCACTTCCTCAAGCAGACCGGCAAGCGCCTGAACATGCCAGGGCGGCGCTTGCGTAACAGCGATATCGAGCGGCTGCAAAGCTACTCCTGGCCGGGGAATATTCGCGAACTGCAAAACGTCATTGAGCGCGCGCTGATCACCTCCGTCGGGGCGGATCTGAACCTGGACTTGCCCGACGAACCTAAAACCACCGTCACCCAAAAGCCTTTCCCCTCGTCCCAGATCATGACTGACGCGCAGATTCGGGAGCTGGAGCGCAACAACATGCAGGCCGCGCTCAAGGCCTCCGACGGCAAACTGTTTGGAAAAGGTGGCGCAGCCGAACTGCTGGGCCTGAAACCCACGACCTTGGCGTCGAGGTTCAAGCGGCTGGAAATCAAGTTGGAGAACTGATTCGATCGTGAGCATGGTTTGGCACTTGACCACGCAATCTCGTAAAAGCCTCTACGAAAATTCGTATTTCCACGCAATTACGTAATTTCTGCGACGCCATCAGCGATGCGCAGGCGTATCGGATACTAAAAAATAATATTTATTATCAAATAGTTAGCGATTATCTTGAAACCATCAACGTGCTGGCACGACCTTCGCTTCTGAGTGCTGCAACCGATAAGCCAAACGGGCCATCGATAACAGCAGATCCAGGATGCCTACCATGCCGACAACCTCTGCTTTCACCGTCTCACGTTCAGAAACCTACCTGGCTTCGATGCCCAACCTGGCCTTCACCGGCCTGTCGGAAAACTGGTTATTGAAAGAGTGCGGGCATCAACATTGGCTCGCACTGGCCCAACTGCATGATCGGCCTCTGCCTGATTTCGTCGATGAGCAAGGGCGCATCGCCTATGCCGCGTTCACCGCAGTCAAAACGTGGAATTTACAGCTGGAAGCCATCATCGAGAATCGCTCGTTCCAGATTCATACGCGGATCGGGCGCGGTGGACAGGCCCGGCATTACAGCGAACATGAGGTTAGACTGGGTGATCGCCTTGTGGGGCAACTGGCATTGCTGTCCACCTTTGTGAACCGTCAAGTACCGGGTGATAATCGCAGTGTCAGCAAAGCATGTTTGAACGGCACTCAAGTACGCGCGACCCCGTTACCTGAGGCGTCGCAAGCACTGCAAGCCGACAATCGTCGAATACGCAGCGGCGACTGGTGCAGTCATTTCGGCATTGACCGTCAATCAACCGAAGCGCGCGTGTTTGATTTTACGCCCTGCCCTGACATCGACTTCAACGGTGCCGACCTTCTGTACTTCGCCAACTTTCAGGCCCTGGTCGAACGTGCGGAATGGGCACTATTGGGATTGCGTCGCCCCGGCCACATTCGTCAACGCGAGCTGCACTTCTACGGCAACCTCAATATCAGCGACAGCGTGCACCTCAGACTGCACACCGGCCAGTCAGGTCATCGAGAGTTGCACTGGTGTGAAGTGTATCGGCGCAGCGACCTCTTCAAGCTGGCTGACATTTTCACCAGGAAAATCCACCTCTCCGATTGCAGCCGACCATGAGCCATCCCCCTCTCTGGCGGCCCGAAGGCCTGCGACTCAAGCCGGTGTACCACGGCAGTGACCTGGACGGTCTCGAGCACCTGCACAGCCTGCCCGGCAAAGCGCCTTTTGTGCGCGGCCCCTATTCGAGCATGTACCCGGAAAAACCTTGGACCGTGCGCCAGTACACCGGATTCGCGAGTGCCGACGCCAGCAATCAGCGTCTGCGGCAACGTTTGTCCGAGGGCGCAACGGGTATATCACTGGCCTTCGATCTGCCGACTCATCGCGGTTACGACTCAAGTGATCCGCAATGGCAGGCGGATGTCGGCAAGACTGGTGTCGCCATCGATAGCGTCGAGGACATGGCCGAACTGCTAGACGGCATTGCTCTGGACCAGGTGTCGGTGTCACTTACCATGAACGGCGCAGTGCTACCGGTGTTGGCAGCGTTCATCGTTGCCGCAGAAGAATCCGGCGTCGCTGCGACTCAACTCAGCGGCACGATCCAGAACGATATTCTCAAAGAGTTCACGGTACGCAACACCTACATTTTTTCGCCACAACCCTCAATGCGCATTACCACGGACGTGATCGGCTACTTGAACGAACACGTTCCGCGGTTCAACCCGATTTCGGTGTCCGGCTATCACTTTCAGGAGGCCGGTGCGGATGCGGTGCTGGAGCTGGCATTGACCTTGGTCAACGCCAGAACCTATGCCGAGGAGGTGCAAAAAAGCGGGCTGGACCTGCAAAGTTTTTGTGAACGAATCAGTTTCTTTTTCGGCATCGGCAGCGACTTTTTCACCGAAATCGCCAAGTGTCGCGCGGCCCGTCTGCTATGGTCCGAAATTACCCAGGCCCTGAACGTGCAGAGTGAAAAAGGCCGGGCACTGCGCATGCACTGCCAGACCTCAGGCTGGTCGCTCTGTGCTCAGGATCCGCTCAACAATGTCACGCGCACTACCGTCCAGGCCATGGCCGCGGTATTTGGCGGTACGCAGTCTCTACACACCAATGCCTGGGACGAAGCCTTGACCTTGCCCAGTGAGGCGTCGTCTAGGTTGGCCAGCAATACCCAGCATATCCTGCAGCAGGAAACCGGACTTTGTGATGTGGTTGATCCTTGGGCGGGGTCCTACATGATGGAATCCCTGACGGCGCAAATGGCTATGGAGGTTCGCCAACGGATGGCGGAAATTGATGCTCAGGGCGGGGTGTTCCAGTCGATAGCGTCCGGTTGGATCAGTCAGGCCATCCACCTTCAGGCCCTGGCCACCCAGGTCCGACTCGATAGCGGAATTCAACGGCGTGTTGCTGCAAGTGAGCAAGCGCACGCGGCGCCAGAGTCAGCGTCAGCCGTGGACAGCCAGGCACTGCGCGCCCGACAGTGCCGACGCCTTAGTCGCTTACGCCTGAGGCGCGACACCGCTCGGGTTGAAACCCTTCTGGATTCGATCACTGAGTGCGCACGCTCCGGTCAGGGCAACCTTCTGCAGGTGACCATGGCTGCCATCCGGGCACGGGCGACCCTCGGCGAATGCACCCAGGCCCTGGAAAAGGTATGGCCACGTTTCCGGCAGGGCCTGAGCTTTCACGCAGATTTTTACGGCCCCTCTGTGAGTCAGCACCCGGGTTGGGCGCGGGCAGGTGCACGCCTCTCGACCTTTGTCGCGCACCAGGCTCGGCCGCCGAGGATTCTGCTGACCAAACTAGGCCAGGACGGACATGACCGAGGTATTCGGCTAATTGCTGCGGCACTGGCCGATGCCGGCTTCGAAGTGCGCCTTCTGCCCTTGTTTCAAACACCGATTCAGTTACTGGAATCCTTGGATGAAGAAAACCAAGTGGACCTGATCGGGATTTCGAGCCTGGCGGGGGGGCACCAGGAACTACTCACTGAACTGTTGAGCCTGTTGAAAAAACGTGAGCTCGACATATCGGTGGTCGTGGGAGGAATCATTCCAGAAGCCGATGCGCGTCAGTTGCTGGACTTGGGGGTCAAGGCCTGTTTCGGTGCAGGACAGGAAATGATTGAAATTATTCAACAAATGGTCGATTTGCTCGTTCCTCCTCATTCGCAGCTCGGCACATCAAATCAACCCCACTCTGAGGAACCGTTAACTTGCCCTACTCCGTCAGTAACGCCACGTGACTGCGATTGGTAATTAACTCACTCATCGTAAACGATGACTGGGAACCGCCAATTAAAAAATGCGCCACTATGGGGGACACAACGAGAGCTGTTGTGAATTAATGATCGCGAAACTTCATTTGCCGACGACGCTAAATAGATCGTGGATATAAATTTACTACCCGAAGTAGACGCTGCGCGCCGACCGGGATAAATATATTTATCACTGACATTACCACCACAATAAATCATGGATGTTATCACCGTCGCACGCTTTTATAATGCAGAAATAAACAATTTCTTATCGCCAACTCATTGACTAGCTCACATCGAGATAATGCGACGACCCGATAGTTCATAACGCATTAGTAATTAAGCTACGTTGTTGATTTTTTCTCAACCGAAAGCGGCCAAAAACTCCGTTGCCTGTATTGGTCAAGCCAATTAATTTGGACGACAGATCACTGTCCGGTTTAACTCCTAACAATAAGAGGAAGATGAAAATGCGTATCGCCGTCCTTAACGATATTCACAATGCCTACGAACATACCGCAGGCATTCGTCGACTGCGTGAACACGCGCAGGTTAAAATCTTCACCGGCCCGCTCAGTGGGCCCGGCGATCTGAAAGGCTTCGATGCGGTCATCGCCAATCGCGAGCGCACTTTGTTTACTGCCGAGTTTATGGAACAGACACCGGAACTTCGCATCATCGCTCAAACGGGTAATCACGCTTACCACATCGATCTTGAGGCCGCGCAGCGGCTAGGTATCGTGATTGCCAAGGCCACTGGAGGATTCTGCACCAGCGCAGGCGAGTTCACGTTCGGATTGATGATGGCCTTGATGAGAGAAATCCCATGGGTCGACAGCGCCGTCAAACGTGGTGAATGGCCAACGCCTATGACTCGGGTCCTGCGCGGCAAAACGCTGGGTATTGTGGGTATGGGTAACATCGGTCGTTACGTATCACAGGTTGCCCAAGTATTCGGCATGAATGTCGTAGCGTGGGGGCCGAGGCTGACGGGGGAAGACGCTGCGGCGGTTGGAGCCCAAGCATTGGAGCTGGATGACCTGATGAGACAGTCCGATATCGTTTCGGTACATGCCACGTTGGCCCCGGAATCCCGCGGGTTGATTGACGCGCGCCGCCTGGCCCTGATGAAACCATCTGCTTACATCATCAACACTGCGCGCGGTCCGATTATCGATGAAGCCGCACTTGTGCGAACGCTTGCAGAAGGTCGGATCGCAGGCGCTGCACTGGATGTGTTCGATCAGGAGCCCTTGCCAGCAGGGCACGCCTTGACTGGTCTTTCGAACGTCATTCTCACGTCCCATCTCGGCTGGCCAACCGATGAGATGTATGCACAGTTCGCTGATGCCGCAGCTGATGCACTACTGGGTTGGAAGAAGGGTATTGATGTCCCACGCTTCCTGCCTCATCACTGATCACTTCGCAATTCCCCCCAGGGCCGATTGGCCCTGGTCTAAAACAAGAATAAAAAAGAGGTGGCTTCGATGCTGACCCTATTGATTTTATTAGCGATCCTGGCGTCCATCGGTGTCGGCTACTGGCTCAACGTGAACACTGGGCTATTGGCGATTGTTTTCGCCTATTTCCTTAGCGTTACTACCCCCGGTACGACCCTGAACGAACTGATCTCACTTTGGCCTACCAAACTGTTTTTAATCATTTTTGGAGTCACGTTCTTCTTCGGCTTTGCCATCGCTAACGGCACACTTGAGCAAATTGCAAATCGTGTGGTCTATGCAACACGCAATCGCCCTGCGGCTATTCCTTTTGCCTTATATGGATTGGTGATGCTGATTTCTGGCGTAGGGCCGGGACACTATGCTGTATTTGTTTTTCTCTCCCCGTTGGTTATGGCAGTTGCGAGCAAGACTGGTATGAGTCGACTACTAGGCGCTGTGATCGTCGTATGCGGAGGAATGGCCACCACATTCAACAGCATTAGTCTTGGAGGTCGAGTAACTCAGGGGATATTCGAACAAATGGGCTTCGACACCGCTACTGCCGATCTCTTCACCCATCAACTGCTACTGGACTCACTAATTGTACAGACCGTTCTTTTTGTTGCAGCCTACGTTTTGTTGCAAGGCTATAAGACCCGATGCCTGGTGGCGGATGCACCCCCCCCGTTAGACGAAGTACAACGTAAAACGGTAGTTTTGGTACTCGTCATACTGGGGTTGGTCATCGTACCGAGCCTTCTGGCAGCGATTATTCCAGGGCAGGGTCTACTCGCAACTGTCAGAACCGCCGTAGATCCAACGTTTATCTCATTGCTAGGCGTAGTCTTGGCGCTGTTTTTCAAAATCGGAGATGAACGCACTGCCTTGGCTAAGGTGCCGTGGTCGATCATCATATTGCTGTGTGGCATGGGGATGCTCATCTCCGTCGCGACGCGAGCCGGCACCATCGATGCTTTATCTCAATGGCTGGGATTACACGTCGGATTCAATTCTGTGGTTTACGCCACGGGTATTTGCGCGGGGATCATGAGCTTCTTCTCAAGTACGCTCGGCGTAGTCATGCCAACGTTATATCCAATCGTCCCAGGCTTGGCCGCAAAGACTGGTGTTAGTCCAACGGTGCTGTTTTCTGTGATTACTTCGTGCGCAATCATGACCGGTTTTTCACCATTCTCCTCAGCGGGTGCGATGGCGCTGGCAGGTGTTCAAGAAGAAGCCGAACGCAGTCGACTCTTCTACCAACTCTTCATGGTTCCGCTGTTGGGTGTAGCGGTTGTATTCACATTGGCATTCTTGAGCGTGCTGGGCTGAGTGATCGCAGGCAGAGTGATTGCTCAGGTTCCGGTTCGCTTGTGCGAAAATGCATAGATCGTGTGCGTAGCTGGGGAATTTTAAGCATAGAGAGGTTTCAGCAGAATGTTCACAAGCCAACCCAATGAGGCTGGCGATGTTGGTTAACAACGTGACTTCTGGAGAAACATCATGAAATTTACAAACACCATTGGCGCCGTTGTAATTGCAACGATCAGCATTTTTGCTCATGCAGATCAAGACAGAGTGCAACCCCCAGCTACCCCTTATAGCTACACGATGAATCTCGACGTTGCCGAGGTGATTGCAATGGATGAACCTGATCCAGCAGAGTGCCAAGTGGTCGAGGCGTACATGACCTACAGTACGACCGAAGGTAGCCTGCATCGCATCAGTTATCGGAAATTTGCTCAATCGTGCAACTCTCAGAACTGATGGTTTATGTGCGCCGTCCATCGGCAGTCTGGCTGTGGCAACATCGACTTGCCACGTGACAGGCAGGCACCATAACTCGGCAAAGGACTTATGTGATGTTTGATTGGGAAGATCTGCGCTACTTTTCGGTGTTTGCTCAGGAACAGTCGTTATCCGCGGCCGCGCGCAAGTTGAAAGTCGATCACGCTACTGTCGCAAGGCGAATCAGTGCACTGGAAGCATCGCTGAATCTGAAGTTGGTGGACCGTCGCCCTAGAGCTTACGTCCTGACTGCGGACGGAGAGCGTATTGCCAACCTAGGTAAGCGCATGGAAGTCGAATCCTTTGCAGTGGAGCGAAGTGCTTTAGCAGGCCAGTCCGGGGTTGTCGGAGAGGTCAAAGTCAGCGCGCCACCTGCGCTAGCCTGTTCACTGATTGCTCCACACCTAGGAATGCTTCGCCAACAACATCCGCACCTCTCTCTGCAATTGCTTGGGAACCTGGGCAGCGCGTCCCTCAATCGCCGGGAGGCAGACATTGCCATTCGCTTGAGCCGCCCTACAGAGCCCGATTTTGTCGCGCGAAAAATCACAACAATTCTATTTGCCTTGTACGGTTCCGCCGAATACCTGGATCGAACACCTGCTGATCAACTGACATTCATTGCCTATGACGAGAGCATGGAACAAACCACTCAGCAGCTATGGTTGCTTGAACAGGCTGGTGATCGCCCTATTCTTCTACGCAGCAACGATCTAAACATTCAGGCAATGGCAGCGAAAGCAGGTGTTGGACTCGTAGCGCTACCGTACTTTCTCGGTGAACAATATTCACTGAAGCCTGCTGGCATTTCTGGACCGGCATTAGAACGAGAAGTGTGGCTGGTGACTCATAGTGACATTCGTCATACCGCATCAGTACAGGCCGTCATGACGTTTTTGGCTCAGTGCCTCGCCCGGTAACTTGACGCCGGGGAATATTTCCAGTCGACGGTAAGCGCAACAGCGTCGGTCGACACAGCCCCTTCAGGCGGCCCGCTGGAGGCGAAACGGAACAACAACGCTCTTGCAGAACGTGTCTATTGGAATGATGGTTGGGGCCCGACACGTCCCTATCAACTCCGTGGCAACTGTGGTACTGCGCTCATCTCTCGCGGAACGGCGTACCGCGAGGTCCCAACTGGTTCCGTCCAGCCATCGCGCAGCTTTTATCTTTGGCGCGTTCGCACACTAAAGGGAGACAGCAGCTAGGGTCTTAACCGCCGCCAAGCACGACACTGCGTGCACTGCACGCCAGCGCACGGGCGCATGGCCGATCGAGCCCGAGCGAGACGCTTGCTCCTGGTGCTGAGCGGGCGGCTTGGGGAGGTCCAGCACGCTGCGGGCTTGCGCCCCGGTAGAGAGCAAAACAAAGGCGGACAGCCCAACTGCAATTTTGCATAGGTACATGCTTCAGATCTTCGAATTGAATTGAGGGATAAACGAGTGCTGAGCTGCGCATGCCTGGCGTGAAATACGATCCCGGACCCTGCCAATGTCAGGCGTGCTGCAACGTCACGACGCCCTATTTGAACATTCTAGGGTCGTACATGAAGTCGAACACATCGACCACCTTGATCTGGCTGACCGCTGGGTGGTTGGGATTGATCACAACATTGCGCTCCAGGACCAATACGGCCGAGGGAACGATCAATCCAAGGTGTGCGCTCGACTTCAGCCAGGCTGTCCCGAAGTCCATGCCTGGACGGTCAGCGGGAAGACTTGCCCAACCTTCAGGCAAGGTTTTCGGATCAGGCTCCAGGTAAAGTGCAGCCTCGGCGGGCAGCTCAAAACAGGTGATCTTCATCGGGAACGTAGGCTCGCCCCCCGCATGGACGAAGGTCTCAAGGCAGCAGATAGCAGGCGTCAGCCCCATATACACAGCTGGTACATCCTGATCATTCCACCGCCCTCCTTCGATGGCAGCCCCCATACCTGAAAGATCGATCGCACGTTTCGCCTTTGCGATTCGCCAAGCCCTCATCAGGCTGCACCACCCCATTCAAGGGCATGAAGGACGCGGCGAACCTGCCTGGCGCCTATCTCGGTTTCGCAGAGCATGATCGGTGCTGTTCCGCCGAGAGCTTTATTCGGTGACGACATCCATTGAGCCGCTTTCTCCTGGCTCTCAAAAACCTCCTCGGCCAAATGGCCCACGGTGGCAATTCGATCCAGGCGTTCGGAGGCAACAGAATCCAGGTTCTTGTGCTCACGCCGACGTCTTTCCAAGGTTGAGAAAGATGCATTGAGCAGCGTTTCCAGATTGCGCTCATGGAGGTCGAAGGTCTGTCTGATCGCGTAGACGAGATAGGCGGGAAACCCCTCCTTGATCTGCTTCAGCCGCTCAGAGTCCTTGAGAGACTCTCGGGCGGAACTGAATCGCCAAAAGGCCGCAATCCCGGCTTCACGAGGTTCTTCCTTGGTTTTGGTCGCACGCCCGGCAACCGTTGAAGCGCTCATCAGCACTTCCTCCAAATGAATAATATTTTCAGTCAAATGAACTATAGGCTATCTCATCTTCTCAAGGTACTGCCATCGGGCGGCAATTGATCTGCGGACTGTCGCGGCCAACGTGCACAGGGCAATCCGAAAAGAAACAAGGTCAGCAGCAAGAGTCGGATGTTGATCTTCGGCAAGATGATCGAGAGTGGAATCGCACAAACGACAAACACGAGTTATTACTCAGCGCTGATCGTGCCTACGAAACGCAAGCCAACTTGCTGGTAGTCAGCTGCTCACCTCGAACTGCCCCACCAGTTTCTGCAGTTTATTGGCGTTGAGTCTCACGGTTTCCGCACTGTTCTGCAGCACCACCACGGTCTGGCGCATTTGTGTGGAGCAGTGATCGACCTTTGTGATTGTCTTGCCGCAGTCGAGGCTGCGTTTGTTGAGCTGCTGGATAATCGCAAACATGCTTTCCACCGCTTGATGCAATTGCACGTTTTCCGAAGAGGCGTCTTCGGCCAGGCGCAGGCTGTTATCGACGTCCTTGACGCCCTCCTCCATGAAGCTGACGGCTTTTTGCGTTTCGTTCTGCAGGCCTTCGACCATGTGCCGAATGTCATCGGCCGCACGTGATGTGCGTGAGGCCAGGCTGCGGACTTCGTCGGCGACCACGGCAAAGCCTCGCCCGTGTTCACCCGCGCGTGCGGCCTCGATGGCCGCATTGAGCGCCAGCAGATTGGTCTGGTTGGTGATGTCGCTGATCAGGCCGGTGATCTTGCCGATCTCGGTCATCCTGCTGTCGAGCAACTGCACGCTCGAAGAAGAACGCTCGACCACATCGCGAATGGACTGCGTGCCTTCCTGCACGGCGAGAAATTGCTCGCGGGCGCGGGTGACGACTTCGTCCATGGCCTGTTTCATTTGTTCAGCGCTGGCAGAGGCCTGCTGGATCTCGCCCAATTGGTCTTCGACGATGATCATCATCCGATGCACCGCTTCGGCCACTTCGGTGGACGTGACACCGGCTTGCTGGCTGCGGCCCAGCATCATCTGGTTGGTGCTGCCGACGTTGCCGCTGGCTTTCACCACTTGCCCGACAACCGAGTCCAGATGGTCGATGAAACTGTTGATCCAGCGCGCCATGTCACCGGTCTCGTCGTTGGCCATGCGCTTGATGTCCAGGCGCTGTCGCAGGTTGCCCTCGCCTTCGGCGATGGTCCTGATCACGCCCGTCAATTCGTTCAGCCTTGCGGCGAGACGGTTGGGCCCGAGCCGGCTGAACAGGAACGTGGCGCATGTCATGCAGAAGACCTCGACAATATCGATCACGCCCTGCTCCAGACCGCTGTAATGCTGGACCAGAAAGTTGCAGGCAAAGAGTCCGGTCATGGTCGCGATATAGGGTTTCATCAGGCCATGGCTGAGCGAGCGCCGGCGATAGACTTCCTCCAGGTCGGCCTCGCACATCATGCCCCAGCGGTCAGGCGAACCTGGCAACTGGAAGGTAACGCCCTTGCCAACCACCGGAATGTGCCGGTAGTCCGAGTAACCGGGATACGTCACGAACAGGTTGGAGCCAGCACGGATGGTCTCGCGTACGCCGGGGTGCAGTTGCTGGGTCGACGGGTCGGTAAAGCGCAGCTCCAGTTCGGTGTGGCGTTGGATCTGCACGGTCTTCCAGGGGGTGTGCACTCCGCTTTTGAGGTTTTCACCGTGGGTGAAGGTACCGTCCTCGAAACGTGAGCGCGACAAGGCGGTTCCGGGCTCGATGGCCGGATCAAAACGCGATTGCGCCATGAACAGATAGTTGTCACCCGACTCGGCAAAAATGTGCCCGGCCTCGCGCTGGATGAGGTCGCCCAGTACATCGTTGGGCACGCGCCCGCAGAGGCAGCCTAGGGCTTTGCCGTCAACGCGCAGGGGGTGATAGAACATCAGCGTGACTTCATCGTGGAAGCGCGACGTTGAAGGCCCGATTTGCAAGGTCAGCGGATCGCTGTAAGGACCATGCAGGAACGGCGCCTTCAGTCCTTCGGCCAATGCGCGGGAGTGCTCGAACCGGCTTTTTCCGCGGCGGCTCCAGGTCGACACGATAACCTGGCCGCTGGCATCAACGACAAACAACTCGGAAAAATCTGCCGCCTGGTTGAGCTTGTCCATCAACGAACTGCTGTCGAGGTTGGCGAAATCACGACCGAGGTTTTCCGCAAGTTCCGCCAGGTGTTCCCACTGGTCCCGTGTCCAGTTCTGCAGCAACTGCGCCCGGGTTTCAGCGATGGCTTCGAAGGTTTGTTCGATCACAGGGTATGCCGATCGATTGAGCCAGCACGACCAGCCCATCGTGAGTTTCCCCGTCTTGCCAAACCAGGGTAGCCAGCGCTTCTCGCTTGCGGACAACGGCATGAAATGACTTGATAGCGACATCCACTTAATCCACTGCGACATTGAGATGGCAATTCGATAGCAAATACCAGGCCAATTCGTAAGCACGCTAATCAATTCATCGCGTAAGGCAAGAAGATGCTTGCCCCATGGCCGTTTCATCTCACGCGGTAGGGGCAAGATCAAAAGATCGCAGCCTGCGGCGGCTCCAAAGTAAGGGTGAGGTGTTTGTAGAAGATGAACCTACCCCCAACCCTGAGCCTCCTCGATAAAATGCAGCACCGCACTCGAGCGTTCGTCAATGCGTGAAATCAGCGACAGTTCACTGACCAAGGAAATCAGCGGGCCGACGCTGTATGGCGGGCAAATCCGGCAGGCCACCACGGCCCACCTACAGCGATGGAGGTGGGCCGTGCGTCTCTGCTCTGTCATCAAATGAAAAGAAAGTGTCGCCGAATGCGCGGTCGCCGACCTCGGAATGGGCGTAGAACAGCTCGCGTATCGATCCGATTTGCATGTTCCACACCATAATAATAATCCGACCAGGGATCGCACTTAATGCGCGTGAATTTGCCCGTAACCGACCATGAAAGACTATTTCCCAGCGAACAGCGACTGATCTCCACCACCGACCTTGATAGTCGCATCACCTACTGCAATGACGCCTTTGTCGACATCAGCGGTTTCACCTACGACGAGTTGGTCGGCCAGACCCATAACCTGGTCCGCCACCCCGACATGCCGCCTGGGGTGTTCGTGCACATGTGGCACACCATCAAGCAAGGCAAGCCCTGGATGGGGATTGTGAAAAATCGCGCGAAGAATGGTGATTTCTATTGGGTCAGTGCCTACGTCACGCCCATCTACGAAAACGGCCGCATGAGCGGTTACGAGTCGGTTCGCTCGGTGCCCACCCGCGACCAGATCCGTCGGGCAACGGCGCTGTATGCAAGGATGCGCGCCGGCAAACCGATCGTCGCGTTGAGCGCGCGGATTTTCCGGCCACTGCAGCACGGTTGGCCATTGCTGGTGGCCGGCGCGGTTTCGCTGCTGGCGGATCAGTGGCTGCCAAAGGCCTCGGCCCAGGGGGTCCTGGTGGTGAGCCTGGGCATTTCCTGGTACCTGATCGAGTCCCGTCAACGCAGCGCCATCAAGCGCACCCTGGCTGAGCATCCGAAGGCATTTTCCGACCGGTTGGTTGCCCTCACCTATAGCGACAATCATGGTCCCCAAGGACAACTGGACATGGCCATGCTCAGTGAGGAGGCCCGATTGCAGACAGCCCTGAGCCGGCTGGTCGATGCCGGCGTCAGCGTAAAGGCAAAGGCGGCACAGTCATCCGAGCTGTCCGGTAAGCAAGCACAGTCGCTGGATCGCCAGCGCAGCGAAACCGATCAGTCCGCCGCCGCCATCTCGCAGATGGCGGCCACCAACCAGCAAGTAACGCAGAACGTCATCAGCACCGCGCATGCCGCTGCCGAGGCTGACCAGTTGACGAGGGATGGCAGTGAGTTGGCCGGGCAAAGTCTGCGCGCCATGGAGGCCATGAACACCGCCGTCAACGAAATTGGCCAGGCGGTGAACGCCTTGGCGAGCGAGACGCAATCGATCGGCAGCGTCGTGGATGTGATCACTTCCATTGCCGAACAGACTAACCTGCTCGCGCTCAATGCAGCGATCGAGGCGGCCCGGGCAGGAGAGCAAGGTCGTGGTTTTGCCGTGGTGGCTGACGAGGTCCGATCCCTGGCTCAACGCACCCGCACTTCGACCGAACAGATTCACGGCATTATTGCGTCGCTGTACGAAGGTGCCGACCGCGCTGTCTCGACGGCGACCCGCGGTGAGCAGATTTCCCGCGAAAGCATGCAGCGTGTCGAGGCGGTACAGACTGCGCTGGTCGGCATCAGCCAGGCCGTCAGCCGGATCACCGAAATGAGCCAGCAAATGGCCTCGGCATCAGAGGAGCAGAGTCACGTGACGGAAGACATCAATCAGCAGATCACGCGCATTGCGCAACTGTGCGATCACAGTGCCGGACAGGCCAAGCAAGGTGCGGCAATCAGCCAGGACCTCGAAGTAATGGCCGAGTATCTGCACAGCCTGGCCGAGCGTTTCAACCGATAACCCCAAGCTCAGCGACGGTCGGGCACAGACCGTCGCTGCGGCCCGACAGGACTATGCAAATCCAAGGAACGACAGGACGACCGCCACGATCACCACCAGTCCGACGATGTAGATAATGCTGTTCATCAGTCCACCTCTCAATCTGAACGGGATTGCGAAACGAGGGTGCGACAACTGCCAGATCATCCACCTTCGCTTGTCACTCCATTCGACAACGCACAGGGCGCATCGTCCCAATCAAACCCAGCGGCTTAATGGCAGCGCTGATGGTCCGCTATGCTTCTATCAGCCCACCACTCCGGACATCGACATGCCCGCCGACGAACTCACCCTCCTGCAGAGCTGGCACCACAACGCTCAAGCTTGGATCGAAGCCGTGCGCAGCGGCGCCATCGAAAGCCGTCTGAAGGTCACGGATCAGGCCATCCTGCTGGCGATCATGGGCCGCCAGCCCGAGCGCGTGCTCGACCTCGGCTGTGGCGAAGGCTGGCTGTTGCGGGCATTGGCGGAACGAGGCATCGAGGCGGTCGGCGTGGATGGCGATGCGACGCTGGTCGAGGCGGCACGAGTGGCGGGTGCCTCAACGGTGCACCTGGCCAGCTATGAACAGCTGGCGCAGGCGTCAGTGGATATCGGCCGCGACTTCAACCTGATCTGCGCCAACTTCGCCTTGCTGCACCAGGACATCATTCCCTTGCTCGCAGCCATGAACACCCTGCTCGCCCCCGGCGGCGCGCTGGTGATCCAGACGCTGCACCCGTGGAACGCGGCTGCGGGCGATTATCAGGATGGCTGGCGGGAAGAGACGTTCAGTGGATTCGGTGGGCAGTGGCAACCCATGCCGTGGTACATGCGGACCTTGTCCAGCTGGTTCAATGCCCTGGACATGGCCGGTTTTCGCCTGGCTGGCCTACAGGAGCCGCAGCACCCGCAAAGCCCGGTGCCGCAGTCGTTGCTGATGGTGGCCGAGTCGCGGGAGAAGGCATGACGGCGTAACGGCCACTACCGCGTCGCCAGCAAGCCGGCGCGTCACGCCACAAATCCAAGATACCCCGCAAATCCTGCAGGAGCTGGCTTGCCAGCGATGGCGGCATAACGGCCACCATCGCATCGCCAGCAAGCCTGCTCGCCGCCTTACTATTGATATTTGACGTCCCGGGCCGTGTCGCGGGTGTCCTGCTTGGTGTCGCGCTTGTCCTGGCGACAATCAGCACGGCTCTTTTCATCACCCTCCTTGCATTCTTCCTTGGTTTCCCGGGCGGCGTCTCGCCCTTCCTGCTTGGTATCGCGCGATTCCTGCCGTTGGTCAGCCTGGTCGGTCGCATGGACCGGTAACGCTATGCCGTATGTGCCAGCAGCGAGGGCCAGTGTCGCCAATGCCGTCATGTAAACCCTGCGAAGCATGATTTTTCTCCTGTTCAAGAGTACTCAATCACTGGAGTTCCCCGGTCATTGACCGGAAACACAGGTATTCCAAAAGATCCTCTGGAGTGGGAGTTTTAACGATAGTCGATACAGGCGACCCCACAAGGTCGGGGGCATGGACGGTCTAGAGCATTTTCTCCAGGCCGATCTTGTCGCTGAGCCAGGCCTTGAAGCTGCGCCATGTGCTGCCGGGTTCCTCGCGCAACACATGCAGGCGACCGTCGTCCTCTGCGATCCAGACGACCTCACCGTTTTCCAGGCGAGCCTGGTAACTGAGCGCGGGCGCCATGCCCTCAAGCGCCAGCTTGCGCATGTAGCCGGCCAGTTCAGGGCTGTCGACCAGCACCCCGACTTCAGTGTTCCACAGCACTGAACGCGGATCGAAATTGAAGGAGCCGATGAACACCTTCTGCCGGTCCAGGATCATGGCCTTGGTGTGCAGGCTGGAGTCCGAACCACCACTGAAACCAAAGGAAGAACCACTACTGGGGTCGTCCGGTTGGCGCCGCAGCTCATAGAGCTTCACGCCATGTTCGAGCAGGGATTTGCGATAAGGCGCATAGCCGCCATGCACCGCCGGCACGTCAGTGGCTTCCAGTGAGTTGGTCAACAGGCGCACGTCGACACCGGCATCGGCACGTCCAAGGAGGTAGCGCATGCCGGATTTTTGCGGGACAAAATACGCCGAGATCAGGATCAGCTCCTTGTGGACGGCATCGAGCTCAGGGCGCAGTTGCGTGGCCATCAACAGCGAGCGGGCCGGTTCGTCGTCGGCCAGGACCTTGCTCGGGGCGTCCCACATCGCCGTACCATGGGCCCAGATCAGTTGCTGGCGCCAGGTCGCCAGTTGCGGATGAGTGCGATAAGTCATGAGGTGGTCGTACAGGGCCTGGTTCTCGATACGCATGGCCTGCAGTGATTGTTCCAGGCGTTGGCGGCTCTCCTGCAAGTCTTCGGCGGTCGGCTTGATGATCAGGAAGTCGCTGATCGCCTGGCTCAGGGCACTGTTCCAGTACTGATCGAAGCTGTGGCCCAACTGCTCGGCGACCGGGCCGAGGCACAGCAGGTCCATGTCGGTGAAATTGAGATCAGGCTTGGCGTCGAAATACTCATCCCCCAGGTTGCGGCCGCCGACGATCGCCGCGCTGTTGTCGGCCAGCCACAGCTTGTTGTGCATGCGCCGGTGCTGTTGGGACAGATTGAGCAGACGACCCATGGTGCGGGTCACCAGGGTGCTGCGCCCCAGATGCAATGGGTTGAAGACACGGACATGGATGTTCGGGTGCACGGCCAGGGTGGCGATGACTTCTTCCTGGCCGTCGCTGGCCGTGTCATCGAGCAACACGCGAATCCGCACGCCGCGATCGGCCGCCAGCAGCAGTTCACGCACCAGTGCCCGGGTGCTCAGGCCGTTGTGCACGATGTAGTACTGCACATCGAGACTTTTCTGCGCATTGCGGATCAACTCGGCCCGCGCCCGGAACGCTTCACTGCTGTTGGGCAGTAGACGAAAACCCGAGCGCCCTTCCTGCTGGGCCGCTGCCGCCTGGATCGAACGCCCGAACGCCGACTCGCCGGCGGGGATGGCCTCGCTTTTCTCGTGGGGCAAGCGAGGCGTGGCGCAGCCGGCCAGCAGCAGTGTGAGCAACAGTGCGGGGGCGACCAGGGTCATGGTCAAGGGAATCGTCCTCAATGTCGACGAGAGGGGTTCTGGATTATTTCAGTAAAGCCCAGTTCTGGTTTTCTTCATGCAACCTACCGATTCCCATGGATGAGCTACCCTAGCTAAACCGTTTTTTTTTCGGGGAGAAGATTATGCATCGATTGGTTAAACCATCGGATTATGTTCTTCAGACTGCAATGGACAAAATGGTCTACGTCCTGCCTTGGGAACGCCGTCATTGCCCCGGGAGTCCTACGGATGAGCCCGAGCAAGGCGCCCTGCTCTATAACCAGTACATCCTTAACTTCCTTCATGGCCTGGAACCGCGAACGCCCGGTGAACGCATCATTGAAATCGCGCAATGGTGCCTGGCATTAACCGGTGAACCGGCCAGGGCGTTGGCCGATGATTTGTCCGCGGCCTATCTCAGCCGGTACAGCTTTGTGCTGGCTGATATTTCGAAATACGATGATGAATCGAGAGAGTTTCGCGGGCACCTGGCGCTCTGGCCTGAAGAAATCAAAAAAATGCCGGCCAATCTGGTGATGGCGTTACGAGCTCGGGCTGCAGGCTTATTGTTGGGCTGACGTCTGGGATGGGCGAAAAAAAACGGGGGCAGGTTACGCATCATCAAGTCTTGACCTGCTTACCCCTCGTGAACCGACCGGCAAGCGCTATTCATCTCCAACACTTTCTTTCTCACCCGGTAATGCACGAACCTTCCCGCTGAAGACGCTGAAGCCATAGGTGTTGTAAATGAGGGTTACCGGTATCAGCACGGCAAAACCGACCAGCATGAAGATCTGGCTGTTCGCACTGGAGGCGGCAGCTTGTAGCGTCAGCTGCGGCGGGACAATCAGCGGATGCCAGGCTTTGCTCACGACTCACACGCCGTTTGTTTCACGTCTTCACTTGTGCAGGGCTTTCGCGACGTTTCCATCAGCAACTGATCCACTACCCCTGCCAGAGCGGCATGCGCATTCTCTTGGCTGCGCAAGGCGCGCTCGAAGAGGCTGCGCTGGCGGTCTGCACTGGTTCCATTGCGCAGAATCCGGCGGGCCTGGGCAAAGACGTTTTCCACTCCCAGCGTGCGCGCCGTATCGGCAAGAATCTGCTGCGCCAGGAAAAGCCACTGCTCAGCCGAGAAGGGTCGCTCGTAGCCTTCAACGATGAACGACGCATGGATGCCATGGCGTTTCGCTCGCCAGCGGTTTTCTTTGAGGATCCAGCGCGACGTTTGCGAATAGGCCAGTCCTGGTCGAGGTTGATCAGTCGCGTAGGCCACCAGCACGCGAAACAACGACGCGATGCACAGGGTATCTTCCAGGCACGGGCAGGCATCGGTCATGCGCAGTTCCAGGGTCGGATACCGTGATGCGGGCCTTAGTCCCCACCAGCATTCACTGGCCTGCGTGATCGAGCCGGTACGAATCAGCAAGGCGACGTAAGCGTCGTAGGCAGGCTCGTCCTCGAAGAACTCCGGAATGCCCATCCTCGGCCACTCGTCACAGGCCGTTTGCCGGTAGCTCATGAAGCCGCTGTCAGCACCGTCCCAAAATGGCGAGGAGCTGCTCAGTGCGAGCAACAACGGCGTCCACGGCAAGATCTCGTTCATGACCTGGATACGATCAAGGTGACTCGCAATTTCAACGTGCACATGCAGACCGGATAACAGGCTGCGCCTGGCGACGCGTTGGTAGTCTGCAAACAGTTGGAGAAAATGATGGTGCTCGGTGGCCTGTTGCGCGCGCCAGTCAGCCAAAGGGTGACTCCCTGCGCAGAGCAATCCCAGGCCATATGGCTCGAGCGCACGCCGAATGCTCTGGCGAGCAGCGAACAGGTAATCTTCTGCCTGAGCCATGCAGGTGAAGATGGGCGAAGCCACTTCAATCTGACCCTGGAACATTTCGTACGCGAAACACGGGCCCACCACCGCCTTGCACGCCTCAATCGCAGCCTCGGGCGGCAGCTCCGTCATGCGCCGGGTGGCCAGGTCGGTGATGAAGTATTCCTCTTCAATGCCGAACCTCAGCTGTCTGTTCATCGATGCGCCCTCGGCGTGCACACTCAGTGATAATCCTCTCCCGCTACCGCGCGCAGAAACGCCTCGTCCGCCTTTATTCGCAGGTCGCGCCACTCTTGCCAACTGACAATCCGCAAGCGGTCCATCTCATCCGATTGGCGTAGCAGTTCTTCGTGATAGGCATCGGGAGATTCCATGCGCAGCGCGATGTCGTCGAGCGCTCGGTGCCAGCAATCCAATGCACACAATCTTCGTTCCTGGGACGGCGTCAGCTGGTTTTTGAAGGCGTTCATGGCAGTGCAATCCCGGAGTGATTTCTGAGTGGATCAACTGGGTTCGAGGTCGGTTCATGAGTGCCGACCAGAGGTGTCTGACGCAAAAAAGGGAGGCCGGCGTTCGACCTCCCGCTTTGCCCGCGACGCCTTACGAGGTCCCCAATCCGCGAGACAGATCGGCCGGTTGACTGGAGGCTGCGTGGCCATCCCCTTGCGGCTTCTCCACCTGCGCATGCTCCGTGGTCTTGGTCACCGTATCGCGCACCGTTTCAAATCCCTCCCGCGCCTGCTGCTTGACCTTGTCGGCCAGCTCTGCGCTGGTCTTGCCCATGTAGCGCTGCTCGGTCGCTGTCGAGGGAATTGCCGCACCGAGCATGGCCCCCAATGCGATGCCCGCCGCGGCAACCATGAGCGGTTGTTCCTTCAACAAGTGGCTGACTTGATTGCTCATCACCTGGGTGCTGCGCACCAGTCGGTCGCTGGCGTCATGCATGGCGTGGCTGATGTTTTCGCTGGCAGCGCCCAGGTTATCGCCCAGGTGCGCGGCTTTACCTTTGACAGCCTGGTAGCCCTCTTTCAGGGTGTCCGCCGTCTGGTGCAAATGCTCTCGCGCACTGTCGATGCCCTCACCCAGCCCTTCGGTCCACTCCCCTACCTTGTTGCGCTCCGGGCCAACTGGATAAACCGGACGAGGCGTCGGCGCACGGTTTTGGCTCATCATCAGCCATAACAGCCCCACCGACGTCACTACCACGGGAACGGGATTGTTGCGAACACTGGTTCCAAGGTTGTTCAGGAACGTGGTGCCGTTGCTCTGCATGAACGACAACGCCTGATCAAATACCTGTCCCGGGGTGAATTTGCTTTCCAGCGCATCGACGATATTGCCGATGCTTGCACGCTGTGCATCGATATCACGCTCAATGGCCTCGGGGCTTTTCTGCGATTCAATGTCGAATTCAGTGTTCATGAGACTCTCCTGCGAAGCGCTTCCTGGTCTTTGTTCAAGGCGTCCAGCGTGCGATCAGGTTTCAAGTGGGAGGGTTCGAACTGTTTTTTTCCGGACTGCAGCATGGCGAACCCAACGATCATCACCACGACGCCGACGATCAGCGCCGCCAACCACGGTGCCATGACCATGCTCAAGGCGTAGACCGCAGACATCAACAGGATGATGAACCCCGCCAGCAGCACAATCGCACCTCCGGCAACACCGGCTATGCCGGCCTTGAGCGTCGTGAGACTGGCTTGCAACTCGGCCTTGGCCAAGGCCAGTTCCTTGCTAAACAGCGAAGGCACTTCGCGGGTCAACTGACGTAGCAGGCCGACGACCGTAGCGTCAGGCTCAGGCGTGGGTACCGGTCTAACGCCCGGTAAGTCTTGATCTTCTCTGTTCATCACAGCGCTCCTTTGAAGGATGTGGAATGGGTCGCGAAGTCCGATGGATGATCCTGTTCATTGGGCGAAGCCGGCGTTATGCCGGTGGCCAGGCCAGGATTGTGATCGGTGCGCGATGGAACCGAAGTTTCGTAGGGGCGTTGCGCACCGAAGCCGCCCGACGGAGGCACTGAATGCCCTGCTGCCGGATCGCCGGCATCGCCTTGTGTCGCCGCCGGCGCGGCCCCAGCCTTGAGAAAGCGTGACAGGCCAAAGCCCAATGCAATGCTGCCCGCAATGAACAATGCCGGGTTATTGCGCGCCAACTCGGCGCCGTCATGCAGCAGTTGTTCCGCACTTTTGCCGCGCAGGTTCCCCGCCAGCCCGCTCATGGACTCCGCCATGTCGGCGAGGTAATCGGACATGCCAAGCCTGTCCTGGTCTTGAATTTGCGACACAAAGGATTTTGCTCCTTCGGCCAGCGCCTCGATCTGGTCTGCTGCTGTGTCACGGTATTGGCCGAACTGCTCATCCGCCTGCTGCCTTGCACCGCCAAGGGCCTCAGTCACGTTTTCCTTGATGTGTTGAAAGTCCTGGCCTGGGTCTGGCTGTCCTGGTCCTGATGAGACGGGGTTGCCTGGCTGGCTCCCGGTCGTGCTGTCTGTAGTGTTCATGTCGTCCCTCGCCTTCGGAGTGAAAAAGCGTTAGCAGGGTTCGCCACGAAACAGCCGCAGCCCCCCTATTGCTGATGACGGAGCAGCGTCATGGGGAGTTCCAACAAAATGATGAGTGATGAGTACATCGCAAGAGGGCAGCAAATTTCCTGAACTGTTGCGCGCCGTGGGCTTCTATCGAAAGACCGCATTGGTCATACATCCCAGAACATACTTCGGAGCGCTTGATCATGACTGATCAACCAGTGAGCGACAGTGCATCAAGCCAGGAAAGACCCGCCAGCCGCGTCAGTGAGGGCCTGCCCTATCCGTTAGGTGCGACGTGGGACGGCTCGGGCGTCAACTTCGCAATTTTTTCCGCCAATGCCACGAAGGTCGAACTGTGCCTGTTCAACGCCGATGGCCAGGAAGAAATCGAGCGCATCGCCCTGCCGGAATTCACCAACGAGATCTGGCATGGCTACCTTCCCGACGCCCGGCCGGGAACGCTGTATGGCTATCGAGTGCATGGGCCCTATGATCCGGCAAACGGTCATCGCTTCAACCCCAACAAATTGCTGATTGACCCCTACGCCAAGCAGATTTCAGGTGAGTTGCAATGGGACGATGCGCTGTTTGGCTACACCGTCGGCCATGCAGACGGCGACTTGTCGTTCGATGAACGCGACAGCGCTCCGTTCATGCCGCGCTGCCGGGTCATCGACCCGGCCTTCACCTGGGGCAATACCGCCAAGCCCAACGTCCCTTGGGAGAACACGGTTTTCTACGAAACCCATGTGCGCGGCTTCAGCAAACTTCATCCTTCGGTGCCAGAGTCCGAACGTGGCACCTTTGCCGCCTTCCACCAGAACGATGTGGTCGAATACATCCGCTCACTCGGCGTGACCTCCGTGGAACTGATGCCCGTGCATTACTTCCTCGATGACAACCACCTCCTGGAAAAAGGCCTGCGCAATTTCTGGGGCTACAACACCCTGGGCTTTTTCGCCCCGCATGCGCGCTACATGGCAGGACAGTCCATCGGCGAGTTCAAGGTCATGGTCTCGCGCTTTCACAAGGCCGGGCTGGAGGTGATCCTCGATGTGGTCTACAACCACACCGCTGAAGGCAATGAGATGGGGCCGACCCTATCGCTCAAAGGCATCGACAACGCCAGTTACTATCGACTGATGCCCGACGATGCGCGCTATTACATCAACGACACGGGAACCGGTAACACACTCAACATGAGTCACCCTTGCGTCTTGCAGATGGTGACCGATTCCTTGCGGTACTGGAGCTCGGAGATGGGCGTGGACGGGTTCAGGTTCGACCTGGCGACCATCCTGGGTCGTGAGCCTGAGGGCTTTAGCGAGGGCGGCGGTTTTCTCGATGCCTGTCGCCAGGACCCGGTCCTGGCCAAGGTCAAGCTGGTCGCCGAGCCTTGGGACTGTGGCCCCGGTGGTTATCAGGTTGGTAACTTCCCACCGGGCTGGATGGAGTGGAACGACAAGTTCAGGGATGTCTGCCGTGCCTTCTGGAAAGGCGACGATGACATGCTGGGCGACTTCGCCAAGATCTTTCTCGGCTCGGGTGAGCAGTTCAATCGACGTGGCCGCAAGCCGGCTTCATCGGTCAACTTCATCACCGCGCATGACGGTTTTACCCTTAACGACCTGGTTTCCTACAACGACAAGCACAACGAGGCCAACGGCGAAGACAACCGTGATGGCCACTCTGATAACAGGTCGTGGAACTGCGGTGTCGAAGGGCCTACCGAAGACCCTGAGATCATCGACTTGCGCTATCGGCAGATGCGCAATCTTCTCGCCACGCTGTTCCTTGCCCAGGGCACGCCCATGCTGCTGGCGGGAGACGAGTTTGCCCGGACCCAGGGTGGCAACAACAATGCCTACTGCCAGGACAGCGAGATCGGCTGGATAGACTGGAATGTCAGTGAACAAAGCAGTGAGCTGCAAGAATTTGTCCGTTACCTCATCGAACTGCGCAACCGCCACCCATTGCTGCGCCGCAATCGCTTCTTCACGGGCGAGTATGACGAAAGCCTGGGCGTCAAGGATGTGACCTGGCTGCAGCCGGGGGGTGAGGAAATGGGTGTGGAGCAGTGGCATGACGGCAATAACCGCTGCATGGGCATCTTGCTCGATGGCCGCACGCAGACCAGCGGCATTCGCCGCGAAGGCGTCGATAAATCGCTGCTGATCATCGTCAACGCCCATCACGACGTAGTGAATTTCACCTTGCCGGAAGTACCGAAGGGTCAGCAGTGGATTCTGCAGCTGGACACCAACCAGACGGAGCCCGACCCCGGCGAATCCTTTTCCTTTGGCGACGAGTATCAGGTCACCGGACGCTCGATGCTGATGTTCGAGCTGAAGAAACCTTCGACGAAAAAACGCAAATAGAGGGTCGAGTCGCAAGCGCTACTGATAAAAAACCGCCTGATCGGCGGTTTTTTGTCTTCAGGAACAGTGACAGCGGGGATACGTGCGGTCGAGTGGTCATGTCGATGCCGAGGGCTCGCATAACGGCCAGCATGGTTTGAGCGTGGGATCTTGCACTATGCCGGTTAACTGTAGGCGCTGGCTTGCCAGCGATGGCGTCGGGTCAGTCACCATAGATGCCGGATCTCAGACCGCTATCGCGAGCAGGCTCGCACCTACAGGGGATCTTCACCAGAGCAATGGCGGCGGGTCAGTCGACATCGCGGCTGGATGTTAGACCGCTATCGCTGGCAAGCCAGCGCCACAGGGGATCTTGTTGGTGCCGTCACCCGATCACCCGCGCATACACCGACCTGTCGATATTCCCCCCGGACAGAATCACCCCCACCCTTTTGCCCCGCATCATTTCCCGCTCCTGAATCAGTGCCGCCAGGGCGGCCGCGCCTGCCCCTTCGGCGAGATTGTGGGTGTCGGTGTAATACACGCGCATGGCCTCGGCAATCTGCTCGTCTGTAACCGACACGATCCGCGCTGCGCCTTGCGCGTACACGGCAAAGGCCTCAGCAATGGGCTTGCGCACTGCGAGGCCGTCGGCAAAGGTATCGGCCGACGCGGTTTCGCGTATAACGCCCGCTTCAAATGACAGCTTCGCAGCCGCCGCTTCAGTGGAAACCACGCCCACTACCCGGGTGTTCAAGCCCAGCGCATCGCGAGCGGCGATGACCGCGCAGATCCCCGATCCACAGCCTATCGGCACATAGACGGTATCCAGGTCCGGCGCGGCCTTGAACAGTTCGAGCGCATAGGTGGCCACGCCCTTGACCAGTTCGGTGTGGAACGGCGGCACCAGGTACAGGTCATGGACGCTCGCCAGGCGTGCGGCCTCTTCACGGGCCTCGTCGAAATCGCGACCAGACTCGACCACTTCACCGCCAAAGCCGCGCATGGCGTTGTTCTTTTCCAGCGAATTTGCTTGCGGCACGACTATCAGCGAGCGCAAATCCAGCGCGGTCGCCGCCAGCGCCAGGCTCTGGCCGTGGTTGCCGCGGGTAGCGGTGACAATGCCACGCGCGTCCGGATGGGTGCGCTTGAGCCAGTGCATGAAGGTAATGCCGCCACGCACCTTGAATGCACCGGTAGGCGTATGGTTTTCGTGCTTGACCCACACCGTGCAGCCCAACCGCTCAGCCAGCAAGGGCCAGGCGTACTGCGCGGTGGCAGGCATCACCTGGTAAACCAGGCCGGCAGCTTGTTCGATGTCGTCGCGAGTCAGTTTGTGCATGAGTGGTCTCCTTGAGGTGTTGCCCAGTCTAGTCACAGGTGCCACGCGCCGGCTTTCAGAAAACCGACCTGACTTTTGGCTGCCCTTTTCACTACTATGCTGTTCATGAGCCTTCACAAACGCCTGCAACCCGCATTGCCGTCTGAGCCGATCCGCCGTATCGAGGCCGGCCCCTGGGCAATCGAACTGCTACCTGGCAGCGCCTACGCGGCCCGGTATGTGGCGACCCAGGCGGCGATTGGCTTTGCTTTCGACAGCCAGCGTGGCCAGCACGCCATCGGCAGCGACCGGGTGCAGCCCTTCCTTGCCATGCCCAACGGCCTGGCGTTCGTCCCCATGGGGTGTGACGTCTTGTCCGAATCGCCCGAGGGCGGTGAGTACCTGCGGGTGATACGCACCGATGGTATAGCGCTGCCGGGGGATCGCGCCTTCAACAATCGCATCGATCCGCATGCGACCACCCTCGCCTTGCGAATGCGCAGCGCGTTGTTGCAGGCCAGGGTGACGGACGATTGGGAGGCCTGGGCCCTCGCCTTGGCTGAACGGGCCCAGGGTAACGATGCGCTGCAGACACCGCTGCGAGGCTCGATAACCGCCAGCCGGATGCGCTTGCTCGATGAGTTCATCGACGCCGGCCTCGATCGTCCGCTGGGTGTACAGGCGATGGCGCAGTTGCTCGGGCTGTCCGAGGGGTATTTCATGCGGGCATTCAAGCACGCGACCGGCAGAAGCCCGCACAGTTACCTGATCGACCGCCGCCTCGCCAAGGCGCGTACCTTGATGTGTGACTCGACTTCGCGACTGGCAGAGATTGCCCACGCCTGCGGCTTCAACTCACAGGCGCACATGACGACCGCGTTCAAGCAACGCCTTGGCGTGAGCCCGGCGCAGTTGCGTGGGCTTGCGGTAGCGCTGGCGAGGCTCAAGCCAGCAGCTCGGTGATCCACCGGGTCTGCCGGGCAATCTCCTGCACCTTGTCCTCGGGCACCGCCTGCCGCGCCCGGGCGAAATGGCCCAGGGTCTTTTGCTTGAGGCGCAGCATTCGTTGCCACTTGACCAGGAACGCCGGGCTGCGGACCTGCATTTGCAGCGGGCCGAAGTACAGTTCCTCGGCGCTGTACACCACAGGTCCCGTTCGCTCGGCGACGATGATTTCGTAGTCGAAGCGATTTTCCCGCAGCACTTCCTCGCAAAGGATGCGGTAGCCATTGTCCATCAGCCATTGCCGAAGGGGCTGTTCCCCGCCGTTGGGTTGCAGGATCAGACGCTCCTGGCCGCTCAGGCGCGCCTTGCCGCTGTCGAGGATGTCGCGGATCGTCTCGCCGCCCATGCCGCAGAGGCTGATCGCCGTGATCCGGTCGTGCGGCTCGATCGCCGCCAGGCCGTCGGCCAGGCGCACCGTAATCCCTGGCGCCTGGCCGCTCTCGCGCACGGTGCGTTCGGCCGCCCGGAACGGCGTCAACGCCACCTCCCCGGCCACCGCCGCCGCGATGACGCCCCGGCGCATCAACGCCACCGGCAGGTAGCCGTGATCCGAGCCAATATCAGCCAGGCGCGCACCGGCGGGCACATGCGCCGCTACTCGCTCCAGGCGCATGGACAATGTCTGTTCGTTCAACTGCAGCCCCTTTTCACCGCGAACGTCCGGCACCTTTGGCCGAATCGGGGGCGATTCTGTCGAGTAATGCCCTGCATTTCAAATTTATGCGACAAGGACACCATGGCAGTTGATCGGACGCACGCTCGCCAGGGCCCAGGCCGTCTAGACTGAACAGGCCAACACCGGTTGCCAGCCGCTAAATCCAGGGGAAACGGGATGACCACGATAACAGTGCGCCAATGCTCGGCATGGGTCCTGCCCTCTCTTATCGCCATCAACCTGGTGCTGACAGCGGGATGTTCAGGCAAGTCCGCCACGGCTCGCTACTCGGCCTCGAACATGGGTTCAAGCTGCTATGCCAAGGCACTGCCCACTTCCGGCGAGGGCGGCCTCGCCTGGGGCAACACCTTGAGCATCGCGCGGCAGAAATCTTTGAATAATTGCATTCGCTACGCCGGCCGCTCGGGGGGTACGCCGAGTACCTGCCAGGTGGTGTTGTCGCAGTGCAGGCATTGATTTCTCCTGCAGGAGGAGCTTGCTCGCGATGGAGGTCGACCGATCCTGCAGCGGCGCACCTCAGCGCTGCCCGTCTTTGTGCGCCGGGGCGGCATACCACTGGTCCCGGGGCACCCGCTTCTCAAACTCCGGGTCGCCCAGATAGTGCGGCGACATGATCTGCACCTCGTACTCGTTGAACACATCCTGGATGTTGGCGTGCAACATGCTCAACAACACCGCGCGCGGCCGTGGCTGGCTGGGGATGGCCTGGGCCACGAGGCGGTACTCGGGGTAGAAATCCGACAGGGCTGTCTGGAACACCTGCGCTGGCGGTTCCTCAAGAACACCGGGGGTGCGCCTGGCCGCTTCCAGGAGCATCGCTTCGACCTGTCGCCACGGCGTGTCGTAGCCAATGGTCACCACGGTATCGACCACGTAACCGGGGCCTTGCACGGTGCGCGAATAGTTCTTGGTGACGGTGGCGGTGATCATCGAATTGGGCAGCGTCAGCACTTCCCCAAGGCCGGTGCGGATGCGCGTGGTGAACATGCCCAGTTCAGTCACCGTGCCTTCATATTCGCCAATGCGCACGAATTCACCGGGGCGCAAGGTGCGGGTATAGGTCAGGATCAAACCGGCCGCCGCCTGCCCGACAACGCTGGTGGCGCCCAAGGAAATCATCAGGCCGATCAGCACCGACAAGCCCTTGAACGCATCGGTACCGGCGCCCGGCAGGTAGGGATAAGCCATGGCCAGGGCAAACAGCCAGATCGCCAGCGACGTCAGGCGCTGGGTCGGCTGCAAGGTTTCCTGGTTCAACCAGCTGAAGGTGCCGGGCATGGCCATGCGCCGCAGGATCCGCCGGGCAAACGCCGTGGTGCCCCGGGCAATGAAGAAAATCGCCAGGGCCACGCCGAGTCCCGGTATGGCGCCGACGATGCCCTCGAACAAGTAACCGGCGAGTTCCAGCAGGTAGTTGTTGAGGCTCTCGCCCCAGGGCCGGGTGTAGGGAAACCGCGACAGGACAAAACCCAACCACTCGTAGGTCAGCAACAACACGACCAGCCAGCGCAACACCGCCAGCAAACGGCTGACCAGCGGGTACAGGTAGTTGGCATCGATCACCTGCACCCGCCCGACTTTCAGGGCCTGGGTGTGCCGGTGCATCAGGTCCGGCAGTTTTTTCAGCAAGCGCCGGCGCAGGTAGGCCATGCCCCAGAGCAAGGCCAGATAGATACCGGTGGCCAGCGCTGCGCCCGCCAGTGACCGAAGAATCAGATGCAGGCTGCGCGCTTCCCCGGTTTCGGCCACCACCTGGCGCAATTTGTCGGCGGCACTTTCTGCCGCTTGCCTGACCGATTCGAACTCGCTGGCATCGACATCCTTGGGCGACACGATAAAGGCGCGCTTGGCGCCCAGCAGCACCAGATAACTGTCCTGGATGGGATCGAGGGTGACCCGCAGTTCGTCCACGTCATCCAGCGCTTCGTTGATCGCTGTCCTGGCCCGTTTGACCCGGGTCTGCGGCGTTTCACCGAGCAGCGTGGCGCGAAACTCCATGATGCTGCGATTGGCGATTTTCAGTTCCGCCGGTGCCGGTTGCGGCTCCAGCGGTTTCGCCGCATCTTCGGCCCATAGCAGCACCGACCAGCACATCGCGAACATGACCATCAGTGGGGTGAGCAGCCTGCTCCGCATGCATCGTTTTCCTTACGTCACAAGGTTCTGGACAGGTTACGTATCGCAGCCTAGTCCAGCGATGAACGGTTGTCAGATATCGGCCACTCAGTTGGGGTCGAGCAAACCCCCGCTCCAGTTGCGCGACCGGCGGGTGCCGGTGAACTTCGCCACCCCCATGCCCTGGGAAATCAGGCGATCGCGATAACGAGTGACCAGGCGCCCGGTCTGCTCGGCATACAGCACCACTTCAGAGGAGGGATCACCGGGGCGGCGCAGGATGCGCGCGAAACGCTGGCCTTGGTCGACCAGATCGCCCAGTTCCTTCTCGAAAATCAGCACCCCGGGCTGTGGCGCAAGGATGGTTTCCATGTGGCCCATCTCCACCGCCTCCACCGGCCAATCGACGGGTACCATCCCATCGTCGATGACCCCACAGGCGCAGAGCCAGGCGTACAGCCCCTGGGCATCCTGTTCGGCGAAACGGTCGCTGACGTCGCCCTGCCCGCGCAACTCCAGGGTCGCGGCCATGCGATGCGCGGTCGTGCCCTCGCGCAGCCAGGGCGCGATGATGGTTTCTTCGAAGGAGCCATCGTCGCCGTCATCCCAGATGATCGCCACGTCCATGCGCAGCGCCGCCGCCAGTGCCCGGCCGCGGGGCCAGAAACTGCGGTGCATATAAAGGTAGGGCAGCGCCTCATCGTCGGTGTGCAGGTCCAGCACCACATCCGCTGGCGCCGCCAGTTGCACCAGTTTTTGTTGCCACGCCTGCACGGCGGTCGAAGGTCGCTCCATTGCCGCCGACTGATCGAAGCCACGGTTGAAATTATGCCCAGTCGCATCGTGATAGCGCCCGAGGATCCGCCCCTGGCGAAACTGGCCGATGCCCAGCGGGTTGGCCTGCGGCACCACAGTGATACTGCCTTTGAGCCGGCCCTGGGATTGAGCGACTGCAAGGCGTTGCATCAACAGGTGCAGCACCAGCATGCCGGCGATTTCATCGGCATGCACCCCGGCCTGCAAGTGCACCTTGGGCCCATCCTGGGCGCCCTCGAAGCGCCAGGCGCCGACCTGTACCGGATCGCCATTGTTGTTGCTGACGTTGAACGAAATATCCTGCGCCACCCGCTTGTCCTCCTGTTATTGATCCGCGGCACCCGCGTGGCCACGATCGGGTTTGCTCTCGTCCCCTTCGGGATAAAGAGGCTGCGACACGGAGCATTCGGCGCCGACCACGTCCTGTTCCGGGTGACGACCGAAGATCATCGCCAGGGTGCCGCTGACCGCAATCAAGCCGGCGCCGATCATCAACGACACATCCATCAGCGTGCCCCAGATCAGGCTCGACAGCAGGAACGCCCAGATCAGCCCGGTGTACTCGAACGGCGCCAGCACGGTTGCAGTGGCGCGCTGGAAACTGGCGAACAGCAGGAACTGGCCGATGCCGCCCATCAGCCCGGCGCCGAGCATGCCCAGCCAGGCCGGAACGGGTGCCGGGGTGTGGGTCCAGGGCAATGCCAGCGCCATGCAAATGACAAACACTACATTGGTGATCAGCATCTGTTCCAGCACCGAGGTCTGCTCGTCCACCTGGCGCAACTGGATATAGGTGAAGGCCCAGCACATGGCGGCCAGCAGGGTCAGTACGATCGGCAACGGATCGGCCATGTCGCTGGGGCGACAGGCAATCACCACGCCGATGAAACCGACGATCAGGGTGAACCACTGCCAGCCGTTGACGCGTTCCTTGAGAATCGCCGTCGCCAGTACCGTGACCATGATCGGTGCCGAGAAATACAGGGTGGTCATCTCCGCCAGGGTCAGGTCGCGGGCTGCCGTGTAGTACAGCAGCCACGCCGCGATCGACAGCAGGCCGCGCACCACCAGCAGCCGCCGACTGGACGAGCGCCAGGCGCGACGCACCAGTTGCAGGCGGCCGATCAGCAAACAGGCGAGCACCACCACCAGGGCGCGCCAGAACAGGATGGTGAACACCGAATAATCGGCCACCAGCCACTTGATGCCGGCATCCTGCAAGGACAGGAACGCATAGCCCAGGGTGCACAGGCCAATGCCTTGCAAGGAGCGGTCAACCAATGGCCTGTTGTTCATCATGCAGACCTGCGCACCGGGGTGCCACGGCGTTCGGCGAAGGCGAACAGCGCCTCGATCAGGAACGTCAGGCACACGTAGACACCGGCCACCAGCAGCAACGGCTCGTACACTTGCAGGGTTTGCGCGCGCACCACGTTGGCCGCGCCCAACAGGTCGATCACTGCGATGGTCGAGGCCAGGGCCGTGGATTTGAGCAGCATCACGGTTTCTCCGGCCAGGGTCGGCAACAGTAGGCGCAGCGCCCGGGGCAATCGCACCCGCAACAGGGCCTGGCGCGGGGTCATGCCAAACGCCGATGCCGCTTCCATTTCACCTTTGGGCACCGCCAACAGGCCGCCACGGATCACTTCGCCGACATAGGCCCCCACCGACACCACCAGGGCGAACACGATGTACCAGTAGCCGTCACGCAGGTAAGGCCAGAGGAAGCTGCCGCGAATCAGCGGGAACTGCGCAAACAGACTGCCCAGGCCGTAGTAGAAAATGTAGATCTGGATCAGCAAGGGGGTACCGCGGGTGACGCTGGTGTAGAACAGGCTGACCTTGGCGATGACCTTGTTCTTCGAGATGCGCGCCAGTGCCACCAGCACCGCCAGGACAAAACCAAACACACTGGCAATCACCAGGATCGCAAGGGTCGTCTGCAGCCCCCGGAGTAACAGCGATGCGTATTCAACTATCCACGCTGGAATCATTTCGTTCTCTCTGCCGGTTCAGTCAGCAAGGGGCATCCAGCGACGAATGCGTCGCTCGAGCCGGCCCGACAGGTAGTTGGACGCCAGGGTCACCGCGTAATACAGCGCCGCGGCCGTGAGGTAGAACAACAGGTAATGACGCGTCGAGCCCGCCCCTTGCCGGGCGGTGTACAGCAGTTCGTTGGTGCCGACCACGCTGATCAGCGCGCTGTCCTTGATCAGGTTGATCCACAGGTTGGCCATCCCCGCCATCGCATACGGCGCCATGATCGGCAGCGTGACGCGGCGGAACAGGCCGAAACCGTGCAGGCCGAAGGCTTTCGCCGCTTCGATCTGGCCGAAGGGAATAGCCTGGATCGCCGCCCGGAAAATCTCCGAGGCGTACGCGCCCTGCACCAGGCCCAGCACCACGATCGCCGCCAGCGGACCGCTGACGTTCACCGCGTCGTAACCCAGGGTTGCCATCAGCGAGTTGAGCAACATGGAGCCGACGTAGTACAGCAACAGGATCAGCAGCAGCTCCGGCACCGCGCGAAACAGGGTGGTGTAGCCGCGAGCCAGCGCCGCGACCGGTCTTGGCCCGCCCAACTTGAGGCAGGCCACCACCAGGCCGATGCCCAGCCCGACCACGAAGGCCCCGGCGGAAATCTGCAGGGTCATCAAGAGCCCTTTCAGCAACGCCGTGCCCCATCCTTGCTCGCTGAAATTGATCAAATCGAACATTGCTGGCATTTCACACTCCATCAACGACCATGAAAATACTGCCAAACCCTTGTAGGAGCTGGCTTGCCAGCGAAGCTTCTGGCGGCCTCAAGGGCCCCTTCGCCGGCAAGCCGGCTCCTACAGGATTTGTGCCGGGGTCAGAACGCCGGCTTCACGCTGGTCCCGAAGTAGCTCTGGGACAGCTCGTCATAGTCCTTGCTCGCCAGCAGTTCCTGGATCGCCTTGTCGAGCTTGGCCTTGAGCTCGGTATCGTCCTTGCGCAGCCCGGCGCCTACGCCCTTGCCGAAGATCGGGTCGTAGGGAACGGTGCCGAGGTAGGCCAGGTCCTTGGCATCGGGGGTCTTGACGAAGGCCGCCATGGCGGTGCCGTCGGCCATCATCAGGTCGAGGCGACCAGCAATCAGGTCGGCGTTGGCCGAGTCCTGGGTGTCGTAGTACTTCACGTCAGCGATTTTTTCGTAGTAGGTCTTCAGGTAGCTGGCGCTGACCGTGGAGTTCTGCACGCCGATGGTCTTCCCCTTGAGGTCATCCGGGTATTTTTTCACCGAAGTGTCCTTGGGCCCGACCACGGCGATCGCCGAGTCGTAGTACGCCTTGCTGAAGGCAATCTGTTTTTCCCGCTCCTGGGTCACCGACATCGAGGAAAAAATCACGTCGATCTTCTTTGCCAGCAACGACGGAATGATCCCGTCCCAGGCCACTTCCTTGATCTCGCACTCGGCTTTCATTTCGCTGCACAGCTTGTGGATCAGGTCCACTTCAAAGCCTTTCCATTCGCCGTTGGCCTGTTTCTCGGTGTACGGCGGATAGGGTTCGGCCGCGACCGCGAAGCGGATCGGCTGCGCTTGGGCCGCGCTCATGCCAGCCAGCAATACGCAGGCTGCGCCGGTCAACCAGTGTGCAAAACGTCGATTTCCCATGTTGTTTTCCCGTCTTTTTATTGGTGTTAGCGAGTTTGATGAGCGTTGACGAATTGCCGGCAACGCTCGCTGCGTGGGTGTACGAACACTTCGTCCGGCGAACCGGTTTCCTCGATCAGGCCTTGATGCAAGAAAGCGACCTTGGATGAGACATCGCGGGCGAAGGCCATTTCATGGGTCACCAGGATCATGGTCCGGCCTTCTTCGGCGAGAGAGCGGATCACCCGCAGCACTTCCCCGACCAGTTCCGGGTCGAGTGCCGAGGTGGGTTCATCGAACAGCATGACCTTGGGCCGCATGGCCAGGGCCCGGGCGATGGCCACCCGTTGTTGCTGTCCCCCGGAGAGAAACGCCGGGTATTCGTTGCGCTTGGCCGCAAGGCCCACCCGTTCGAGCAAGGCTTCGGCACGTTCGGTGGCCTCCGCTTTGCTCTCGCGAAGGACTTGGGTCGGCGCTTCGATCAGGTTTTCCAGCACCGTGCGATGGGGCCAGAGGTTGAAGTTCTGGAACACCATGCCCAGGCTCGAGCGGATGCGCACCAGTTGTTTGGCGTCGGCTACCAGCGGTGCGCCGGGGCGGGTGTGGTTCAGGTGAATGCTTTCGCCGTCCACCAGGATGCGCCCCTGGTCCGGCACTTCGAGCATGTTGATGCAGCGCAGCAAGGTGCTTTTGCCCGAGCCGCTGGCGCCGATCAGCGAGATCACCTCGCCTTCGCGGGCCGTCAGGGACACGCCCTTGAGCACCTCGATGTTGCCGAAGCGTTTGTGCAGGCGATCGACTTCGATCATGGTTCGCGCAGTGACCGGCTCCCTGACCGGTTCGCTCGACACACGGCTGATCACAGGCTTGGGTGCTGGCGCTTTCAACGCCTGGACAAAATCGCGGATACGCTGGGAGGTCTTGGCCAACAGCAGGGATTGGGCATGCGCGACCAGGTCAGGATCAGCGACGATCCAAGCCATGGGCCAGTCGGCCATCGGCTGGGATTTCGCCAGGCTACCGATCACCATGCAACGCTCGGCCATGCCCGGCACTGCCAAGAGACCCAGGTGCGGGTGCTCCAGCGTCAGGTCGTCATGGGCCTCGTCGATCACCACCCGCAACTCATGGGCGATGGCGAGTGTGGCGATGGTTTTCAATGCTTCAACGTTGCGCTTCGGGCCGGACAGGAAAATCGCCCGCGTACGCGAGGTCATTGCCTTGGCCAGTGCTGCGCCATCTGCCGAGACCACCGGCACCAGCGTGGCGCCGCAGGCCTTGAGCGACGCCTCGCTGGTTGGGTGCATCGAATCGAGGACGATCATCTCGTCGCCTGCAGCGAGCAGGCACATCGACGCGACGAACAAGGCATCCTGTGCCCCGGCCAGCGTGATCACGTTCGCGGCGTTCAGTTCACGGTCCAGCAGTTTGCCGTAGTGCTCGGCAAGTGCCTCGCGCAAGGCCAGTCGTTCGGTCGATTCGCGGTTGTGGGTGTCACCTTCAGCTGGCACATCAAGATCGGCGTCGGTGATGAAATCGGCGGCGGGAAAATCCGCGGTGCCGACATGGGGCGTCCGCTCAACAAAGGGTGAAAACCGCATGCCAGTGCCTCGTTCAATATGAAGAAACGCAAGCCCGCAACCAGCCGGGGGAGTAGGTGGAACGAACATAGTCCAAGCTGAACACTCGTTCAACAGAAAACTGTCGAAGGTTCGCGTTCAGCGTAAACAGGTCGTTTTTGCGACAGTCACGACGTTTTTGCGATTCGGCCAGCCAGGCCATGCAGAAGGCATCCGGACGTCTATGCTGCTGTAATGTCCTTTGGTTGGAAAACGCCCAATGCAATCAGGTACATCCACACGGATGCGGTATTGCCGACTACTGGTGTTAGGCGTAGCGGCCCTCGGCGGTTGCGTTCGGCTGGGTCCGGACTTCCAGCCGCCCGCCGAGCCGTGGGTCGACCGCTGGAACACCCCGGCCCTTGAACACGCCAGCCAACGTGCGCAATACCCGGATATCCGCCAGTGGTGGCAGATCTTCGCCGACCCGGTGCTCGACCGTTTGATTGCCGAATCGGACGCGCACAATTCCAGCTTGAAGATCGCCGGCCTGCGCGTGATGGAAGCCCGCGCGCAGTTGGGCATCGCCGAAAGCGGGCGCTACCCGCAGCTGCAACAGGTCACCGCAGACAGCGTTTACATCGATCGTCATCAATCCGGCGGCGACAACCCGGTGGACAGCCACTTGTGGCAGCACAGCGCGGGGTTCGATGTCGGGTGGGAACTGGATTTCTGGGGGCGCTTCAGCCGTGCCATCGAGGCCGCCGATGCCAGCTATTTCGCGTCTGAAGCCAACTACGACGACGTGCTGGTCCTGCTGCGGGCGCAAGTCGCCGACAGCTATTTTTTCCTGCGCACCACCGAGGCACGCCTGCGCGTGGCCAATGCCAACGCCAAGCAGCAATATCGCAACTATGAGATCACCGAAAAACTGTTCAACAGCGGCCAGACCGCCGAACTCGATCTGCAACAAGCCAAGACCCAATACCTGGGCACGTTGAGCACCATCCCCCTGCTGGAAGATCAGCTCTATCGCACCCGCAATGCGTTGGCTGTGCTGATCGGCCAGCCACCCGGTGCGCTGCCACTGGTGGTCGACAATACCCAGTTGATCCCGCTGGTCGATCGTGCCGTCCTGCAGGATGTCCCGGCCAACCTGCTGCTGCGCCGCCCGGATGTGCGCGCCGCGGAGCTGAATGTGGCGGCGCAGGGGGCGCTGGTCGGGGTGGCCGAAACCGATTACTACCCGGCCCTGACGTTGCTGGGCAGCATCGTCTGGTCCACCGACTCCTTGAGCGGAACCTCGCGCAGCCTCGACCTGATTGGTGGGCCGAGCCTGCGCTGGAACGTGTTCGACTATGGCCGCATCAGCAATAACGTGCGCGTGCAGGATGCGCGTTTGCAGCAATTGATCGAAGCCTATCGCGACAAGGTGCGCCAGGCCGCGCGCGAGGCGGATGACGCCGCCAACGGTCTGACCCGTTCCCTGCAACGCGAACGCATCCTGCGCGAGGCCGAAAGCGCCGCGCAACGCTCGCTGGCCCTGGCCAACACGCTGTACCGCGAAGGGTATTCGGACTTCCAGCGGGTGCTGGATGCCCAGCGCGCGCTGCTCGAACTCCAGGACAATTACCTGGTCAGCCGTGGCGATGCGGTGAGCAATGTGATTGCCCTGTACAAGGCGTTGGGCGGCGGTTGGTACAGCGACCAGCCCAAGGTCGATTCCGCCACGCGCCAGCAAATGGAACAACGCACTGACTGGGGCGACCTGCTCAAAGACCCGACCGCTGAGCAGCCCGCCTCCCCCTTGCCCACTCAGGTGAAAAAACCATGACTGAAGCCGCGCCCTCCCCCCAGCCAGCGCAGCCTGCCGCCGACCCTGCAAAAAAAGGCATCAAGTGGGTGTTACTGCTGATCGTTTTCAGCCTGGCCTGGTATTTGTTGGCTGATCGTTTCACGCCATACACCCAACAAGCGCGGGTAGGTGCGTTCGTGATTCCAGTGGCGGCGGAAGTGGCGGGCCGGGTAATCCGCGTCAACGTGCGCAATAACCAGGACGTGAAGGCCGGTGAGGTGATTTTCGAGGTCGACCCGCAGCCCTACCAGATCGCCGTTGACCGGGCACGAGCCGACCTGGAATCGACCCGCCGACAGATCGGCGCCAGCACCGCCGGTATCGCCTCGGCGCAAGCCAGTCTGCGCGCGGCACAAGCCAACGAGCTCAAGGCGAAGCAGGATAACCAGCGGCTGGAAGGCTTGTACCGTGAAGACCCCGGGACCGTTTCCGTGCGCTTGCTGGAGGTTTCCCGCGCCAGCCGCGACGCGGCCACCAGCCAGGTCGCCGCGGCCCGCGCCGAAGTCCAGCGCGCGAAGGAACAGGAAGGCGGCAAAGAGGAAGACAACGCCCTGCTGCGCAGTGCCGCCACCGCCCTGTCGAAAGCCGAACTGGATCTGTCCAACACGCAGATTCGCGCCCGTTCGGCCGGGTTGATCACCGACCTGCGCACCGACGTCGGCCAATTTGCCGCGGCCGGTAACCCGGTCATGACCCTGATCGCGATCCACGATGTCTGGATCAGCGCCGACATGACCGAGAACAACCTCGCCCTGGTCAGGCCCGAGACCCCGGTGTCCATTGCCCTCGATGCGTTGCCCGGCGAAGTCTTCCAGGGCCGGGTGCGCAGCGTCGGCTACGGCGTCAGCGTCGGCACTCCGGCTGCGCCCGGCAGCCTGCCCACGGTGCAGAACAGCCGCGACTGGCTGCGCCCGGCCCAGCGTTTTCCGGTGATCATCGAGTTCTCGGCCGAATCCCTGTCGATGCTCAAGGACAACCGCGCCATCCGTTCCGGTGGCCAGGCTGAAGTCATGGCCTTCCCTGCCGAAGGCAACGTACTGAACCCGCTGGGCCGGTTGTTCCTGTGGCTGATGAGCTGGCTGTCGTATGCCTACTAAACGCACGCCGAGGGTGCAGCGCGCGCTGCGCCTGGCCAGTGGCACGGCACTGTGCCTGGCGGTGAGTTTTGGCCTGGGGATGCCCATCCCGTTTCTGGCGCCGGTGCTGGGGGCATTGCTCTTGGTCAGCATCAATCGTCCGCTGCCCTTCAAGGCCACCCTGGTGCTGGCACTGACCGCCATGCTGACCACCGGCATCGGCCTGCTGTTGATCCCGCTGCTGCGTTACTACGCGCTCAGCGGCGTGCTGCTGATCGGCCTGTGCCTGCTGATGGTCTTTCGCTACGGCCAACGTGGCGGCAACAACCTGGTAGTCACCTTCCTGGTGATCGGCCTGACCATGATCCCCGCCGCCGGGGTTGCCGACTTCGGCCTGGCGGCAACCGTGATCAAGGCGTTGACCAGTGGCCTGCTCCTGGCGGTGCTGATCGGCCGGGTCAGTCACTGGCTGTTTCCCGAACCCGTCGATGCCCCGCCACCCCCGCCCGCCCCGACGTTGTCGGCGAGTGATGTCGATCGGGTGGCTCTGCGGGCAACCTTGATCGTGATGCCAACGTTTTTACTGGCCCTGATCGACCCCGCCAGCTACATGCCCATCGTGCTCAAGGCCGTAAGCCTGGGCCAGCAGAGCTCCACCACCAACGCCCGCGACGCCGCCCGCGAGCTGATTGGCTCGACCTTGCTCGGCGGCCTGTTGGCGATTGCGTTCTGGAGCGCGCTGACGGTCTTTGTGCACCTGTGGATGTTCTTCCTGTGGATGCTGCTGTTCGCCCTGATCCTGGCGCGCAAGCTCTATGGCCTGAGCCCGGGCCGGTTGAGTCCCGGCTTCTGGCTTAACACCTTGGTCACCCTGATTATCCTGCTGGGGCAATCGGTGCAGGACAGCCTGGCAGGCAAGGACGTCTACACCGCGTTTGCGGTGAGGATGGGGCTGTTCATCGCCGTGACGTTGTATGCCTGCCTGATGGTGCATTTGCTGGATCAGCGGCAAAACGCCAGCCTCGCAGCTACTGGTCCATCATGATCAAGGATTAACCTGATACCCCTTGCCCTGCAGGCAACTGGTATAGGCCGTCGAAGTGGTCGCGGCGTTGGTCTTCTCCTGCTCACGGCGATCCTGGCGCTGGCGCGAGCCGCCGACCACGACACCGGCCGCGGCCGTTTCCTTGGCGCGGTCCTGCCGGTAGTCCTGCTTCCTGTCGTCATCGACATTGTCATAGAACTCGTCATGCTGACGCCCGCGCACCTGGGCCCCGGCCGCACCGGCCGCAGCCCCCACGGCGGCGCCCTTGACCCGCCCACCCGAGGGTGTCGAGGTGGTCGAGGCACTGCTGGCGGCAATGCTGTTGCATTCGTTGATATCCAGTTGAGTCTGTTGCGAAGTCTGGCCCTTCAGCGGTACTACCGTCTGGGCCCAGCCCTGGGCGCTGAACAACGACAATGCGAGGCACAGGCCGATGGGTGACAACCTTTTCATGATGATCTCCTGATGGGCGTGATTTCACCCTCAAAGAGTGTAGTTCAGCCCTCCTCGCCTACCTCGATGACCAGACGGTTGTCGATCCAGCGCACCGGCACAGCCTCCAGCCTCGCACCTTTACACGGCCCGTCGATACAGTGCCCGTCTTCAAATCGAAACATCGCGCTGTGATGTGCGCACATCAGCACCTGGCCGCGATAGGTGCAGAATTCCTGGGGGTGATAGTCCAGCGGCACGGAAAAGTGCGGACAGCGGTTGATATACACCCACACCTGCTCGCCCTGGCGCACCGCAACCAGGCCGGCGGGATGCAACTGTTGATGCTGCGGCAGGCCCAGGGCGCCGCCGTCGGCGATGTCTTCGCGTTGGCACAAGGTGATGAGGGTCATGGTCAGCCACGCAGTTCCGGGTTGCCGAGGCTCCAGTGCCAGGGGCGTATCTGGATGCTCGAGAACAGCCCGGCCTGGACGTAGGGATCGTCCTCGATGAAGGCTTCTACTTCCGCCAGGCTGCCGGCTTCGATGACCAGCAGCGTGCCGTTCATCGCCGCGCCGGCGTCATCGAGGGTTGGGCCACCCAGGCGTACCACCACCCGGTGGGTATCGGTTGCCCGCAGATGCGCCTGGTGGCTGGGCCGCAGGCGCTGGCGCAAGGCCTGGGACTGCGGGTGGTCGGTGGCGAATACCGCAAAGAACTGGCCCATGGTTCACCCGGCTTCCATGACGAATTCGTAACACGCCCGCTTGAATGGCAACGGCATGCCCAGCCGTGCGGACACTTCATCGTGAGCGGCGCGGTCTTCATAGATCACCTGCAACGATTGCTTCACACCGAACACCGCGTCGGACCCCAGGTACGGATCGTCGTGATTGAACAGGTGGGTCACCAGTTTGCGGTACCCCGGCACTTCGATCATGAAATGCAGGTGCGCCGGCCGCCAGGCATGCCGGTTGGCGGCGTCGAGCATGCGTCCCACCGGGCCATCGGTGGGGATCGGATAGGCCACCGGGACAATCGTGCGGATTGCAAAGCAACCGTCGGCGTCGGTGCGATATCGACCGCGCAGGTTGCCGAACGGCTGTTCGCTGTCCTGGCCGGAATACATGCCGTTTTCGGCGGTCTGCCAGACGTCCAGCACCGCGCCGGCCAAGGCATTGCCCTGGGTATCGACCACCCGTCCGCGCACCAGCGCCGTCTCGCCCGGGGTGAAGGCCATGTTCTCGCCGAACGCGCGCTCGGGCATGCCTTCGATATAGAACGGCCCGAACACCGTGGTTTCGGTGGCGGTTGCGCTGTGTCGATGGTTGATCGCGTCGACCAGCATCGACACGCCCAGGGTGTCCGAGAGCAGGATGAACTCCTGGCGTACCAGGCCATCGCACGTGTGGCCGGTGTCGGTCAGGAAGCGGATGCCTTCGAGCCACTCCTGTTCGGTCAACTCAACCTCACTGACGAAAGCGTGCAGGTGCCGGACCAGGCTTTGCATGATCTGTTTGTAGCGCGCATCCGGCGCGTCGGCGAAGCTGTTCACCGCCTGCTCGGAGATGAGCTTTTCGATGGTTTTGTCTTGATCGGTCATTGTTCTTGTTCCGACATGGGCTGGCTGCGCTGCTCGGGTCAGGCTGGCGCCTGGCCATTCATGGCACGGGTCAGCAGTGCTTCGATCGGGCCTTGTTCAAACGGCCGTGGATTGTAATAAGGGCTGGCACAGGCGATTTTTGCCGCCTCGGCCGGCCCGTTTGGCGGCAGGCCGATGTCCGCCAGGGCCAATGGAATACCCAGCTTCTGGTTGAGTGCATACAACAATGGGCCCACCTCGCTGGCCTGGCTACCACCCAAGGCGCGTGCGGCGCGTTGCAACGGCTCGGCGGCGGCTTCGCGGTTGTAATGCGCGGCATGGGGCAACACGATGGCGTGGGCCTGGGCGTGGGGCAGATTGAAGGTGCCGCCCAGGGTGTGGCAAAGCTTGTGGTGCAAGGCCATGCCCACCGAGCCCAGGCAAATGCCCGCCAGCCACGCGCCGTACAACGCCTGGCTGCGAGCCTGCGCATCGTTGGGGTCATTGACCACCCCCGGCAAGGCCTGGGCCAGCGAGCGAATCGATTCCTCGGCCATGAAGCCGATGATCGGGTTGGCGTCCTCGGCGTACAGCGCTTCCACCGCGTGGGCCATGGCGTTCATGCCCGAACAGGCGGAGATCTGCGCCGGCAGGGTCAAGGTCAATTGCGGGTCGTAGATGACGGTTTTCGGCAACACCCGTGGATCACGCCCGGTTTTCTTCAGGCGATTTTCGGTCAGCCCGTAGATCGGCGTCATCTCGGAGCCGGCGTAAGTGGTCGGCACCGCCACGATCGGCAACCCCGACTCCATGGCAATCGCCTTGCCCAGGCCAATGGTCGAACCACCGCCGATAGCCACGCAGCAATCGGCATCCAGGTGCGCCGCTTCGACGCGCGCCGCTTGTGCCACTTCCAGCGGCACATGCATCACCGCGTGCGGGTACACGCCTGCGGCGCGATCGCCGAGCAACGCCGCGACGCGTTCGCCCAGGCCGTGTTGTTCCGGGGTGGTGAGGATCAGCGCCCGGCGAGCGCCCAGACGCTCGATTTCTTCGGCCAGTGCCGAGAGCTTGCCCCAGCCGAACACCACGCGGGTCGGCAGGCTTTGGTAGACAAAAGGATTCATGACCGGCCTCAGCGCTTGAAATGTGGCGCGATTGTCGCGTCGACGTTGACCCACACCGAGCGTGCTTCGGTGTAGTCGTGGATCGCTTCGAAACCCATTTCCCGGCCATAACCGGATTGACCGACGCCGCCGAACGGGCTGCCCGGACTGACGCGTTTGTAGCAGTTGATCCAGCACATGCCGGCATGGATGGCGTCGGCCATTTTGTGCGCCCGGCTCAGGTTCTGCGTCCACAGGCCGCTGCCCAGGCCGTACTCAGTGCTGTTGGCGATGGCCAGCGCTTCTTCGTCGGTGCGAAAGCGCACGACGGTGACGAAGGGACCGAAGACTTCTTCCTGGCAGACCCGGTCACCCGGCTTGGCCTCGACCACGGTGGGTTCGACATAAAAACCCCTGGCCAGCGCCGGGTCGTCGGGTGCCTTGCCGCCGGCGAGGACCTTGCCGCCCTGCTCGATGGCGATGTCGATGTAGGCCAGGACGCGGTCGCGGTGCAGGGCCGAGGTCAGCGGGCCCATCTCGGTTTGCGGGTCCATCGGGTCACCGAGGCGGATCGATTTGGCCAGGGCGATGAAACGTTCGAGGAACTGCTCGGCAATGTCTTCATGCAGAATCAGCCGCGAGCCGGCAATGCACGCCTGACCCTGGTTGTGGAAGATCGCCCAGGCAGCGCCGTTGGCCGCCGCTTCCAGGTTGGCGTCCTCAAACACGATGTTCGCCCCTTTGCCACCCAGCTCCAACTGGATGCGCTTGAGGTTGCCTTTCGAGGCTTCGACAATCCGCCGGCCGGTGGCGGTCGAGCCGGTAAAGGCAATCTTGCCGACGTCGAGGTGTTCCGCCAGCGCCTGGCCCGCGGTATGGCCGTAGCCCGGCACCACGTTGACCACGCCCTTGGGGAAGCCGACTTCGGTCATCAGCTCGACAATGCGCAAGGTCGACAGCGGGGTGATTTCCGAGGGCTTGATGACGACGGTGTTCCCTGCTGCCAGGGCCGGGCCCATTTTCCAGCTGGTGAACATCAGCGGGAAATTCCACGGCACGATCTGCCCGACCACACCGATCGGCTTGCGCTGCACGTAATTGAGGAAGCCGGCTTCAACAGGGATCACCGCGCCTTCGATCTTGTCGGCCATGCCGCCGAAATAGCGGAAACAGGCGGCGGTGCGCGGGACATCGAGGCCACGGGAGTCGCGGATCGGGTGCCCGGTGTCGAGGGATTCGAGCTGCGCCAGTTCTTCGCTGCATTCTTCAATCTTGTCCGCCAGCTTGAGTAACAGGCGTCCGCGCTCGGCAGCACCCAGCGCCGACCAGGCCGGAAACGCCCGTTTGGCGGCGGCCACCGCGAGGTCGATGTCAGCGGCTTCGGCGGCGGCGATGCGGGTGATCAATGAGCCGTCGTGGGGCGACACGACGTCGATGGTGCCGCCGGCGAGCGCGTCGATGAAGCGGCCATCGATATAGAGCTGATTTTGCATAATGGTTTCCTCGCACCGCGCCTTAGGCGCAGTGTCTGACTGGATGGCTGAGTGCGTGGCCCGACGCGATGCCGGGCCAGGCACGAGGGCTTAGAATTCGATCGGGTACGGCGTGAGCTCGCCGCTTTCATAGCGTTGCGGCAGGTTCGGCGTGGCGTTTTCCCAGACCAGCAGCATCGAGCGCTTGGTCGAATAGCCCTGGTGGCGAATGTCGGCGGGCATGGCGCAGATGTCGCCGGCACGCATGGTGATACGCGCACGGGGGTTGCCGTCGTCCTTGTCGCCGACATCCCAGATGATCTCGTCCGACAGCTGCAGGAACCACTCGATGCGGTCATTGCCATGGAACACCGGCAGGATGAATTCTTCGGTGGTCGGGCAGAACAGGCTGGCCTTGCACACCGAGGTCACCGACGGGTTCCAGGTCACGTCGGAGCGCGACAGGTACTTGTGCAGGTTGAAGGCATGCAACTGGCCTTCGAAACCTTCCGCCGCGTGGATCTCCGGCTCGTCCTGGGGCACATCGATGAACTGGCGGTTGACCGGCAGATCGTTGCGCAGCGGCGAATCGTCCGGCAGGCCGGGCATGCGCTTGGTGGCGATGCGAAAGCGCTCGATGGCTTCGATGTTGTTGCCGTTCTTGCGACCGAAGGCGCTGCCGGTTTCTTCAGGGGCGGCAAAGGGGTCGAAAGTGGCGTTGGTCCAGTCGCGCAGGATCGCCTTGAACGTCGCCATGATCAGCGGCGTTTCGAAGTTTTCCGTGTAGTTGACGCCTGCCGCCTTTAGCGTGCCATTGAAGGTGCCAGCGTACAGGTCGACCTTGCCGTAGTAGTTGCGGGTGCCGATGACGTGGTCGAAGTTGACCCAACCGTAGAAAAAGCCCCAGGCCACGTCGCGCATCAAGGCCCGCAGGAACGCATCCACCGGAATCAAGTGCGAACGGGTCTGGCCTTTGGCGGGCCAGGTGATACGGGCAAAATACTCGTCGCGCGACAGTTCGAACGCGCCAAGTTTGAAGGCGCGATAGCCGGTCACGGGATGGGCAGCACCGGCCTGGACGTCTTCATCGGCAAACAGTGGAGTTGGGACAGTGGTTTCAAGCATGGCCATGGCGGGGTTCCTCTTGTTTTTGTGGGCGGGGGACGGCTGGGCAGATCACTTCAGGCAGATGTCGGCCCACTTCTCGACCGACAACGGGCCCTTGATCGTCTGCTGCAGGATCACGCCCGGGCGACTGGCTTCGAAGCGATAGGCCGTGCCCACTGGCAGCAGGCACTGGTGGCCGCGCTTGAGCAGGACGTAACCCATGGGTTTGCCCGCCGGCACGTCACCGGCCAGTTGCGTGCCCTCGCCTGCCATCAATGGCGCATCGAGCTTGAGGAAATCCACCCGCACTTCACCGTCCATGACGATGGCGAACTCGTCGTGCGCGGCCGTGTACCAGGGCGACTGGCCTTCGGCGCGCAGGGTTTCGATGACGTAGCCGAGGTTGAGGCCCACCACGACTTTTTCATAAGGCCGGGATTGTTCGGCCACCTCGAACACGTTGGAAAACGCGTAGTGACTGGCCTGGCCGCTGATGATCTCGACCGAGCCCTTGGTGTAGTTCTCCAACGAGCCGAAGACCGTTTCGATTGCCGCGCTACTCATGGTTTTCACCGTTTTGTTGTTGTAGTAACAGTGGGGCAACAGTACGTCTGTGCCCTTGCTGGAACAATTAGAGAGTCGGCGACAACAGTGTTCGCGAAACGCAAACACCGGGGTCACTGCAATCTTTGTAGGAGCGAGCCTGCTCGCGAAGCAGGTCAGCCAACATTCCCGTCGAATGAAAAAACCCATTCGCGAGCAGGCTCGCTGCCACAGGTTTTTGTGTGTTGACTCAGCGCACCCAGCCGCGCTCGAGCAAGGGCTTGTCCCAGCATGGCTCATCGCCAAAGTTTTCCACCAGGAAGTCGATCAACGTACGGACTTTCAAGGCCCGGCGCTGGGTGGCGGGATACACCGCGGAGAAATTGAAGGAAGACAACGCGTACTCGGGCAACACTGGAATCAACCGGCCGCTGAGCAGGTCGTCACTGGCCACCAGCGTCGGCAGGCAGACAATGCACACGCCCGTCTGCGCGTAATCGCGCAGCAGATGCACAGAGTTTGAGCGCACCTGACCGGGCAGGCTCAGTTCCACCTGCTCCTCTTCGCCGTTGAACAGCCAGCGGTTGCGCGACGGATAGCCCTCATACAGGGCGATCTTGTGTTGCAGCAATTGCTGGGGATGGGTCGGCACGCCGAACTCGCTGGCGTAATCGGGCGACATGCAGAACAGCCGGCGAACGCTGAACAATTTGCGTTCGATCAGGGTTTCCGCCATCGGCGGGAACATCTGGAACGCCACATCAAAGCCTTCCTCGATCGGGTCCACCACCCGGTCATTGACGATGACGTCCACCTCAATGTCCGGGTACAGCCGCGTGAACTCGGCCAGCATGCGGCCGAAATGGCCGATGGCAAATCCGGGCAGCATCTGCACCCGCAGCTTGCCGGTGGGTTTGGCGCGCAGTTCGCGCATGTGTTCGGTCAACGAGTTGAAACTCGCGACCATGTCCGCGCATTCCTTGTAGTACGTCTCTCCGACCTCGGAGAGCCGTACATGGCGGGTGCTGCGATGGAACAGCGGCGCATTGATGAACTGCTCCAGCTGCTGGATGCGGTGGGTGATGACCGAGCGGGTCACGCCCAGTTGCTGGGCCGCCCTGGCGAAGTTGCCGGTTTCGGCAACCCGCACGAAGGCTTCGACACTGAGTAAACGATCCATGGGGCAGGTTCCTGGGGAGTGCCATTCATTGTAGAACCTGTAGGAACCGGCTTGCTGGCGATGATCAGCGATTGAGCCAGGGATAACGCGCTGTGTCCTGGCTGCCATAATCAGGGTCCAGGTAGATGAAGCAGCGCTGGATCTTGAAATCACGGATCTCGAACACATCGGCCCAGTAGCCCGCGCCCGCCGCTGACGGCACGCCCGCACGCCAATGGCCATCGACGTGTTCACCATAACTGGTGCCTTCGCAGACCAGCGTGTCGGTGCCGGTGAGAATCCAGTTGAAGTGTGCGTAGTCGTGGGTGATCGACTTCAAGCGGCTGCCCAGATCCCCGAACATTTGGCCGATCTGGTCCCGCCCGGTGGCCAGTCCCCACTTGGGAAACAGAACCTGGGCATCCTCGGCGAACAGCTCGAGAATGCTCCCGCCGGTGGAGGTAACGCCGCCGTTGTCGAAGGCCTTGAGGTATTCCAGGGCGACTGATTTGCGTTGTTCGTCGGTCATTGTCAGGGTACTGATCATGGTTGTCTCCGCGGTACTTTAGGGTGGCTGTCAGTGCAGCGACTTGATGTAGGTGATGATCTTCTGCCGCTTGGCCGGGTCGTCCTGGGAATAGACCATGGCACTGCCCGGCGCCACGCTCTGGGCATCGGTCAGCCAGGCGTCGAGCGTTTGCTCATCCCAGACCTTGCCGGACATGGCTTTGGTATACCCATCGCTGTAGGTGAAGTTGCTCTCGCTGGCTGCCTTGCGCCCCAGCAGCCCGAACAGGTTCGGCCCCTGCCCTGGCGGTCCGCCCTTGTCGAAGGTGTGGCAGACCGCGCAGTGGTTGGTCGCCAGTTTCTGTGCCGCTGCCAGGTCATCGGCCAAAGCGCTGCCGATGAGGCCAAGGCCTGCCGCCAACACCCATAGCGCCGGGGCTCGCAGGAAAAAGTTGAAGTGCGTCATATCGTCGTTCTCGTGCAGTCGAGGGTTAAGCCGTCATCAGCTGCGGCTCGGTTCCTTGTGCGCCTGGTTTGCCGCGCGATAGGCAAAGGCGATGATCGGTCCCAGCGTCGAGCCACCGGCCCAGTAGGCGCGACCGGAAGCCGACGCCACGCAGTTGCCGACGCCATACAAACCCGGGATCGGTGCATTGGCGTTGTTCAAGACTTGGCCGACCGAGTTGGTTTTCGGCCCGCCCTTGGTGTCGAGGTTGCCGCCGGTGATCAACGCCGCGTAGTAAGGACCTTTCGCGGCCAGCGGATACATCGTCAGGTTGCCGCTGCGGTCGGGTTTGACCGGGCCGGTGAACACGCCCTGGATCACCAGCTCGCCGCGATGGAAATCGAGGTCCTTGCCCGTCTTCGCCAACTCGTTGAAACGCTTGAGCGTGGCTTTCAGGTTCAGGTTGAAATCCGCGCTGAGCTTCATCCCGCCAATATCGGCGGCGTGCTTATCCAGACGTTCGGCGATGTTCTTCGCCAGCTCTTCCAGGGTTTCGCCCTTGACCACATGGCGGTCGTTACCGCCCTTGGGCACGATCGGCGAGCCGTATTCGTCGCTGCTGCAGAAGTCCTGGGCGCGCTGGTCCCAGATCGAGAACATCACCAGGTTCGGGTATTCGGCCTTGTCGCCGTCCCACTGGAAGAAGGTCGGGACCAGCTCGTTGTAGACGGTCTTTTCGTTGACGACGCGTTTGCCGTACTTGTTCACCATCAGCATCGAATCGCCGTTCATGGTGAAGATGCCGGACATCGAACCGTCCTTGGCCAGGGCTTTTTCCAGCAGGATCGGACACGACCAGGCGTAGTTCATGTTGCGCAACTGCACCCCCAGCTCACTGGAGATGCGGATGAAATCACCTTCGTTGGTCAGCGCCGCGCAACCGCCGTAGACCGGGGCGTTGAGGAAGTTGCGCCGCAGCTCCGCATCGTGGGTGAAACCGCCCGTGGCGAAGATCACCGCCTTGCGCGCCTTGACCCGCTGCAGCGTGCCCTCTTCGGTTTCGACTTCGACACCGACCGCTTCACCTTTACCGTTGAGGATCACTTTCACTACCCGTTCGCCGGTTCGGATTTGCACACCGTCGCGCTTGGCGGCAGCGGTCAGCGTACGAATCGCCACGCGACCGCCGTCCGACATGCTTGGCCGGGCTTCCTTGGGCACCAGTACCCGGCCTTTCTTGGCCTTGTCTTCGGGCAACTCGGCCCAATAGTCCGGCACGTCCGGGCAATGGCGGTATGGCAACGCGTCGCGTTCGGCCAGCAGTTCGGCCGCTGGCGAAGCGCTCTCGTAGATGGCTTCGCACATCTCGTATTCCCAATCCGACAGACCGAGTTTGGGCAACGAGGCGTCGTAGGATTGCGGGCGAGTCAGGCGCGCGACATAACGCAGGTAGTCGGCTTTATCGTCGACGATGCCCGCGTCACGCATCGGCTTGTTGTTCGGCACCCAGTACCAGAACGCCGCTTTCGCCGCGGTGCCGCCGGGGCTGCCGGCCTTTTCCAGAATGACCACATCGTTGCCCAGCCAGCGCGAGAACAACGCGGTCGGCAAACCGCTGCCGCCACCACCGACCACGACGATGTCGTGTTCCCGGTCAAAGGGCAGTTCGTCGCTGGCCATGGCCCGTGCCGCGACGCCGGACAAGGCGGCGACAGCCGTACCGGCGGCGCCGGCCTTGATGAAGTTGCGGCGCGACAGTGCAAGTTTTTGCTGTTCTTCGTTCAATTTTTATTCTCCGGATTGAGTAGCGGCGACACAGGCCAGTCAGCGCACGTTGCGTGACTCACCAGTAATGCCAGAGCTGCACAAACAAGCCGTCGGTGACGGTGGTGTTGCGTCCTTTCACGCCCTTGGAATAGTGGATGGACACCTGGTCCCACATTTTCTGGGCGAACACTTTCTGTACGCCCGGCTTGAGCTGGAACAGCACACCGGCGCCGAGCGCGGTTTCGTTGGATTCAGAGAACGCGATGGCGTCGTTGTTGCGATCATCGGAGCTGAAGGTTTTCTGGTAGTCGACACTGACGAAGGGCGTGACCTGGTAGGTCGGGCGATCGACGATGTTGTAGCCCAGGCGCAGGTTGGCGTGGCCGGTGTCGCCAGGTTCGGTGTGGTGCGGGCCATCGCCACGCAGGATCGCGCCTACCAGCAGGTCGATGTTCACCTTGCCCAGCCACTCGTTGTAGAACAGCGAAGGCCACAAGGCGTAGGTGTCGCTGCTGACTGAGTCCGCGCCAGTCGGCAGTTGCACGTAGGCTTGCGCGCCGATGGTGCGCAGCGGCGTCGGGTTGTACCAGACCAGGCCGCCGACCAAGGGATCGCCCAACCCGCTGACCCGCGTGCCGTTGCCGCGAACCGCAATCTCCGGGAGGGTGATGCTGGCGATGAAGCCGGTATTGGGCAGGCCGTCCATCTTCCAGTAGTGCAACAACGACGTCAGGCCAACGTAGGTCTCGGTGTTGCTGCCGGCGACCTTGTTGCCGTGATCGTCAAAGCGTTTACGGTCATCGTTGTATTCAAACTCCTGGCCCACGGAGTTGTAAGGCTCGGTGAAATCCGAACTGAACTGGAAGCTTTGCGGCCGGTTGCTGGCATAAGGAATGCCCGAGGCTTGCGCCGTGGCGGGAAACAAAATGCCAGCCCCCAGAACGGGAGCGAACAGGGTCGCAGCGCAACCCCATGCACGAATACTCATACCTGCCTTCCTTATTGTTATAGGAGCCAATCCCCCGAAGGGGCGTAAGGCCGAAAGCAAGGTATGACGTCTTGATGAGCCCTGGCTGGAGCTCCACCGGATCGTTGGCCGATCCTGGTGTTCGGCGAGATGGAGGCTACAAGCCCGCCACTGCACCAACAATTCCATTCTCGGCGACTTCAGTGTTTGCGTATTCAGAACAATGCTGCGGGGGTTGAACTGTAGGAGCCGGCTTGCCGGCGAAGGCGTCAGGTCAGCCAGCATCGATGTAGCATGTGCCGGTCCCTTCGCTGGCGAGCCAGCTCCTACAGGTTTTGTGGGGTCATTTAGTCAGCGGGTAAAGCTGTTCGTCGAACTGTGACAGTTTAGGAAACAGCAAGGGTTGGTCGTCGCTCAGGTGTTGCAGGCGCTGGTGGTAGTCGGCAAGGAATTCTTTGCGCGCCTCATCGCTGATGTACGGCACATGCCACGCTACAAACGGTTCCAGCACGTCGAATCCGACGTAAGCCAGGGTGCCACGCAAAAGCGGCCGCAGCATGTCCTCCAACGGACCGTGGATCGCCTCTTCTCCGAACATGTGCTCGCGGCCACCCAAGGTTACGGTGACCAACGCCTTCTTGCCGGCCAAGCCACCCTGGTCATAGAAACGCTTGCCGCCATAGCAAATCCCGGACACCAGCACCCGATCAATCCAGCCCTTGAGCATCGCCGGGGTGGAGAACCAGAAGATCGGGAAGTTGAGGATCAGCAGGTCCGCCCACAGCAGCTTGTCCAGTTCGCCCTGGATGTCCGCCGCCAGGGACTGGCTTTTCACGCCCAGGCGTTGTTCCAGGGCATAGACCAGGTACTCGGGGTTTTCCCGCGAGGAGAAGTCATCGGCGCTGGCCACCGGGTTCCAGTTCATCTTGTACAGGTCGCTGACCTGCACTTCGTGGCCTTGGGCTTCAAGGGTGGCAATGGCCTGGTCGCGCAAGGCGGCGGTGAACGATTGTGGCTCCGGGTGAGCGTGGACGATCAGTACTTTCATGAGGATTCCTTAGACTTTTTCCAGCGTAGGGTTTGAATTCGGGGTGGCGCGGCTGGCCAGCAGGCGGTCGAGCCAGTCGGGGTCCATTTGTGGTTCGGAGGAAAACAGCAGTCCGGTGTAGTCCTGGTGCGGCGGGGTGAAAATAGCACTGCGCGAGCCATGATCCACCACCCTGCCCCGTTGCATCACCAGCACTTCGTCGGCGATCGCCCGCACAGTGGCGACATCATGGGTGATGAACAGGTAGGCCACACCGAGCTGTTGCTGAATGCGGTTGAGCAGCTTGAGCACGCCTTCGGCTACCAGCTGGTCGAGGGCCGAGGTGACTTCGTCACAGATGATCAGCTGCGGATCGGCGGCCAGTGCCCGGGCGATGCAGATCCGCTGTTTCTGCCCACCGGACAATTCACGGGGCTGGCGCTCCATGAAGGTCGCAGGATCCAGTTCGATCATCTCCAACAGCTCGGCCACCCGTGCACGCATGGCCTTGCCCTTGAGCCCTAGATAGAAGGTCAGCGGCCGGCCGATGATGTCGACGATGCGCTGGCGTGGGTTCAGCGCCGTGTCGGGGATCTGATAAATCATCTGGATGCGCCGCAGTTGCTCCTTGCTGCGTTGGCGGAAGTCCGCTGGCAGCGGTTGGCCGTCATACAGCACCTCGCCGTAAGTGGGCGGTAGCAAGCCGGTAATCAGGCGCGCGGTGGAGCTTTTGCCACTGCCGGATTCGCCGATCACCGCCAGGGTCTGGCCACGGTACAACTTCAACGAAACGTCGTGCAGCACCGGTTGATGGCCGTAGCTGGCGCAAGCGTTGCGCAATTCCAGCAGCGGCTTCTCCTGCTGCGGCAATGCCTTGGGTTCGGTGCGGAAACTGCGCACCGCCCACAGCGACTTGGTGTAGTCCTCCTGCGGATCGCCGAGCATCTTGCGGGTTTCGGCCTCCTCTACCAGTTTACCGTGGCGCAGCACCATGATGCGGTCGGCCATCTGCGCCACCACCGCGAGGTCGTGGCTGATGTAGATCGCCGCACTGCCGTAGGTCTTCACCGCATCGCGAATCGCTGCCAGCACCTCGATCTGGGTCGTGACGTCGAGGGCGGTGGTCGGTTCGTCGAAGATGATCAGGTCCGGATGACAGGCCATCGCCATGGCGGTCATGACTCGCTGCAACTGGCCGCCGGAGACCTGGTGCGGGTAACGCTGGCCGATCTGTTCGGGGTTGGGCAAGCGCAGCACGCGATACAACTCCACCGCCTCGCGCATGGCCTGTTCACGGCTGATACCACCGTTTTTCACCGCCGTCTCGACATGTTGATCGATCAGGCGATGGGCCGGGTTGAACGAGGCTGCCGCACTTTGTGCGACGTAGGCGATGCGTAAACCGCGCAACTTGCGCAGGGCTTCGGGTTTGGCCTTGAGCAGGTCGATGCCGTCGAAATGCACGGTGCCACCGGTAATCTTGCAGCCGTCGCGGGTATAACCCATGGCGGACAGGCCGAGGGTCGACTTGCCCGCCCCGGACTCACCGATCAGCCCCAGTACCTCGCCGCGCTGCAGGGTCAGGTCGATGCCCTTGATCAATGGATGCCAGGCGTCTTCGTAATGGCCTTCGATGTGCAGGTTGCGGATTTCCAGCAAAGGTTGGGATGTCGTCATGTTCAGCATTCCTTGAGGCCGCTGGATTTGTGCAGCATCCAGTCGACGACGAAGTTGACGCTGACCGTGATCAAGGCCACGGCCAGGGCGGGCAGTAATGGACTGATGTCGCCAAAGGTAATCAGTACGGCGTTGTCGCGCACCATGCTGCCCCAGTCGGCGGTGGGCGGCTGGATGCCCAGGCCGAGGAACGACAGCGCACTGATGAACAGGAACACGAAGCAGAAACGCAGGCCGAATTCGGCAATCAGCGGCGCCGCAGCGTTGGGCAGTACCTCGCGGGTCACCAGCCAGCACAGGCCTTCACCGCGCAGGCGCGCGGCTTCGACGAAGTCCTGCACCACCACGTTCATCGCCACCGCCCGGGACAGGCGAAACACCCGGGTCGCATCCAGCAGCGCGATCACCAGTACCAGCGACGTCGCATTGGTACCAACCACACTGAGAATCAGCAAGGCGAAGATCAGTTGTGGAATGGCCATCAGGATGTCCACCACCCGCGACAGGCCCTGGTCAATGGCACCGCCCTTGATCGCTGCGACCAGCCCGCAGGTACCACCGAGCAGGAACGCCAGCACCGTGGTCAGGAAGGCAATGCCCAGGGTGTTGCGCGCGCCATAGACCAGGCGGCTGAACATGTCGCGGCCCAGGTTATCGGTGCCCAACAGGAACTGCCCGCCCCAGGGTGCGAAGCCCTCGCCCACCACCTGGGTTTCGCCGAACGGCGCCAATACCTCGGCGAACAGCGCCACAAGGATGTACACAATGATCACCAGCATGCCGAACTGCGCACTCAGCGGTGCCCGGAGCAAAGTTTTAAGCAGGCTCATGATCTACCCCTTTGGATGCATCAGGCGTGGGTTGCTGGCAATCGACAGCACGTCGGCGCTGGTATTGAGCAGGATGTAGGTGGCGGCAAAGATCAGGCTGCAGGCCTGCACCACCGGGATGTCACGCTTGGCCACCGAGTCCACCAACAACTGGCCCAGGCCCGGATAGACGAACACCACCTCGACCACCACCACGCCGACCACCAGGTACGCCAGGTTCAGCGCCACCACGTTGACGATCGGCGCCAGGGCGTTGGGCAAGGCATGGCGGAAAATGATCCGCGACTGGCTGATGCCCTTGAGCCGGGCCATTTCAATGTAGGGGCTGGCCAGCAGGTTGATCAGGGAGGCGCGGGTCATGCGCATCATCTGCGCGATTACCACCAGGCTCAGGGTCGCTACCGGCAGCACCGAGCGCTCCAGTACCTCACCCAGCGAGGCGTTCGGCGAGAGATTGGAAATGCTCGGGAACCAGTTGAGCTTCACCGCGAACACCAGGATCAGGATGTAGGCGACGAAGAACTCGGGGAACGATACCGCGCTGAGGGCCGAGGTGTTGAGCAGACGGTCGAACCAGCTGTTGCGGTACAGCGCCGCGAGCATCCCCAGCAATAACGCCAGCGGTACCGAGACCATGGCTGCCAGCAAGGCCAGGCTGAAGGTGTTGCCCAGGCGACTGCCGACCAGATCGGCGATCGGCCGCTGGTTGGCCAGCGACACGCCCAGGTCGCCGTGCAGCAATTGCCAGATCCAGTGGCCGAAACGGGTCAGGGGCGGCAGGTCCAGGCCCAGTTGGGCGCGGTAGGCCGCCACGGTTTCCGGGGTGGCGGACTGGCCGAGCATGGCCTGGGCGATATCGCCCGGGAGCAGCCCGACGGCGAGGAAGATGATCACTGAAACGGCGAATAGCGATAACAGGCCCAATGCCAGGCGCTGCCCTAACAGCTTGAAAATACTTCTCATCGTGCAATTCCTTGAAATGGACACGTCAGTGGCGGCTGCGAACCGCACCTGTAGGAGCCGGCTTGCCGGCGAAGGCGACCTTGAGCCTTGCATCGGCAATTCAGACGCCTTCGCCGGCAAGCCGGCTCCTACAGAGGATCTTCAGCGTCTCAGGGGGGTTACGCCTGCCACCAGCGCTCGATGACGCGCAAGCCGTCGAGTTCGCCGTACGGCGCGGTCTGTCCGCCGTGAGCGACCTTGTTGGAACGCGCCGCCACCGAGCTGGCGAACAGCGGCACGATCGCCCCGCCGTCATCGCGGCACAGCGCCTGCATTTCGTTGTACATCTCGCGGCGCAGCGGCTCGTTCATTTCGCCCCGGGCAGCGTTGAGCAGCTGGTTGAAACGCGGGTTGTCCCAATGGGTTTCGTTCCACGCCGCGCCCTTGGCGTAGCCGATGCTGAACATGCGGTCGGCGGTCAGGCTGCTGTACCAGAACGAGGTGGTGAAGGGTTGCTTCATCCAGACATTGGAGAAAAAGCCGTCGGCGGGCTCGCGCACCACGTCGATGTCGATCCCCGCCGCACGCGCCTGCTCCTTGAACAGCACCGAGGCATCCACTGCCCCGGTGTACGCCGCGTCGGAGGCCTGCAGGCGGACCTTGAGCGAATCCAGGCCGGCCTGCTTGAGGTGAAAGCGCGCCTTGTCCGGGTCGTAGGTGCGTTGTTCCAGCGCCGTATTGATGAAGCGGCTGCCGGGCTGGATCGGGTGATCGTTGCCCACCAGGCCATAGCCGTACAGCACCGACGCCAGCAGGGTTTCGCGGTTGATCGCGTGCTTCATCGCCAGGCGCACGTCGTTGTTCTGGAACACCTGGCTGTCGGTGAGCATCGGGAAGGTGTAGTGCTGGGCGCCCTTGGTTTCCTCGATGACCAGGTTCGGGTTGCGCTTGAGCAGCGCCACGGTCTTGAGGTCGACCTTGTTGATCACGTCCACTTGCCCGGTGACCAGCGCATTGACCCGTGCCGCGCCATCGGCAATGGCGATCAACTCGGCGCTGGCGAAGTGAGCGCGCCCTGCTTTCCAGTAGTCCGGGCTGCGTTCCAGGTTCATGCGCACGCCCGGCTCGAAGTCCTTGAGACGATAACCGCCGGTGCCGACGCCTGACTGCCAGTCCGGGGTGCCGTCCTTGCTCGGCATGATCACCAGGTGATAATCGGCGACCACATAGGAAAAATCGGCGTTGCCCGAGTGGAGCTCGAACACCACGCTGTCGCCGCCATTGGCACTGACCTTGGCCACGTCACCCAGCACGGTCTTGGCCGCCGAGGTGGATTTCTCGCCCAGATGATGCTGGATCGAGGCCACCACGTCGTCGGCGGTGAGGCTCTTGCCGTTGTGGAAGGTCACGCCCTGGCGCAATTTGAAGGTCCAGACACGCGCGTCGGGGGTTGAGGTCCAGCTTTCGGCCAGCTCAGGGATCGCCGAGCCGTCCACGGCAATTTCAGTCAGGGTGTTATAGACCGCCGAGAAGCCGACGAAGGTAAAGGTATCGCTCCACGACCCCGGATCCTTGGAGTCGGTGGTGCTGCCTCCGGCCAGGCCCAGGCGCAGCACGCCACCGGCTTTTGGCGTCGATTCCGCCGCCATGGCGCCTAATGGCAGGCCCATGGAAAACGCCCCGGCCAGCGCCGCCGCTGCTGCGCTGTATTTGAGGAAGTCCCGACGCGGGAAGCTGAATTCATGGTTCGCCTGAGTAATCTTGTTTTTGTTATCGCTCATTGCATTGCCCCTGATCAAAAGCTAATGGAATACCGGTTCAAAACCACGCAAGACACCGGGCCAGGGCCCGGTGCGCACAACCTTTGAATCGCCAACAGTCACACCTGGATCGCCTTCACTTCGACGAACTCATTGAGCCCCTCTTCCCCCCATTCACGTCCGTTGCCCGATTGTTTGTAGCCGCCGAACGGCACCTGGTAATTGAATGCCGCGCCGTTTACAAAACACTGGCCCGCCCGCAGTTGTCGGCCCAATTGCAGGGCGCGCTCGGCATTGCCGGCCCAGACGCCGCTGGACAGGCCGAACGGTGAGTCATTGGCCAGCTGGATCGCCTGCGCCTCATCGACATAGGGGATCAGGCACAACACCGGGCCGAAGATTTCTTCCTGGGCGATGCGCATGCGGTTGTCGACGTCGGCAAACAGCGTCGGGCTGACGTAATAACCCCGTTCGAACGCCGCGGCCGAATCGCCACCGCACAGCAACCGTGCGCCTTCCTGCTGGCCGACCTTGATGTAATCGAGCACGGTGCGGCGCTGCCCGGCCGAACACATGGGCCCGAGGAAACTTTGCGGGTCGAGGGGGTCGCCCAGCTTCAGGCCCAGGGTTTCGGCCAGCGCCAGTTCCACCGCTTCGGCATAGCGGCTGGCCGGCAGCAGCATGCGGGTCAGCGCCGTGCAGGTCTGGCCGGAGTTGATCATCACGTCCTGCACGCCATAACGCACCGCAGCGGCCAGGTCGGCGTCCTCGGCGATCAGCAGCGGCGACTTTCCGCCCAGTTCCAGGCACACGCGCTTGACCGAAGGCGCCGCCGCTTGCGCGACCCGCACCCCGGCGCCGGTGGAACCGGTGAACGACACCATGTCCACGTCCGGGTGTTTGGCCAACGCTTCGCCGACTTTCGAACCGGGTCCGCTGACCAGGTTGAACACCCCGGCCGGCAGGCCGATGGCCTCGATCATCTGCGCCAGTAAAAAGGCGTGCAGCGGCGTTTCCTGGCTTGGCTTGACCACCACCGTGCACCCGGCGGCCAGGGCCGGCGCGAGTTTGCCGATCAACTGGTGCAGCGGGTAATTCCACGGATTGATGAACGCACAGACGCCCACCGCCTCGCGAATCACCAGCGAGTTGCCGACCTCGCGCACTTCGTCCATCAGGCCGGCGAGTTCGACGTACTGCTCAAGGCCAATGATCGGCCCGTCCACCTGCACCGAGCGGCACCACTGCACCGGCATCCCCAGTTCAGTGGTGATCACCGCGGCCATTTCATCGGCGCGGGCGCGCAGTTGTTCGGCCAGTGCGCGGATGTAGCCGGCACGCACGCTCGACGGCGTCCGCGACCACGGGCCAAAGGCCCTGCGGGCAGCGGCCACGGCCTTGTCGACATCGCGTTCATCGCCCAGCGGCACGCTGCCGGCCACTTCCTCGGTGGCCGGGTTGATCACCTCGGCGATGCCCTGGCCCGATGGGGTTGACCAGCGTCCATCGATAAACAGTGCCTTGTGGTTAAGCATGCGGCTGAGCCTCCATCAGTTCATGGGCACAACGGGCGATGCGCTGGCAGGCATCGCGAAGCGGTTCAGCGCCAACCACCAGGCCGAGGCGAATGTGCCCGGCCGCACTCGGTCCGAAAGCTTCACCGGCCAGCACCGACACACCGTGGCGATCGAGCAGGCGATCGGCGAATGCCTGGGCGCTGAGCCCGGTTTCGCGGATATCGACCATCACGAACATCCCGCCGTCGGGTTTCAGGGCGCGCACGCCGGGACAATCGGCCAGGCTCTCGCACACCAGGTCGCGGCGCTGGCGATAGGCTTCGCGCATGGCCTCCAGTTCCGGCAGGTTGCTTTGCAGCGCCACCACCGCGGCGTCCTGGATGAAGTCCGGGGAGCCGTAGAGCATGCACAGCGCGAGGTTTTCCAGGTGCGCGGTCAGGGACGGCGACGCCACCACCCAACCGACACGCCAACCGGTCATGGCATGGGATTTCGACAGGCTGTTGAGGGTCGCGGTGCGCTCGGCCATGCCCGGCAGGCTCGCCGGGCTGACGTGCTCGCCCTCGAACAGCAGCTCGCTGTAGACCTCGTCGGAAATCAGCCACAGGTCATGGGCGATGCACAGTTCCGCCAGGGCATGCCAGGTGCTGCGCGGCAGGCTTGCACCTGACGGGTTGTGCGGACTGTTCAGCGCCAGTGCGCGGGTACGCGGGGTGATGCGCGCGGCGACGTCTTCGGGCAGTACCCGAAAACCGTTCTCGGAACGCACCGGCACCGGCACCACCTTGGCGCCACATGCGCCGAACACCGCCTCGTAGGTGACGTACATCGGCTCGGCGACTATCACTTCATCGCCCGGATTGAGCACGCACTGGGCCACGCAGAACAGCGCGCACTGCGCCCCGGCAAGCACCGTGACCTCATCGGCCGAAACGACCTGGCCGCTGCGTTGCTGATGGCGCCGGGCGATGGCTTCGCGCAAGGCGCGCTTGCCGCGCACCTCGGCGTAATGGGTGTTGCCGGCCAGGAGGCTGTCGATGGCGCCTTGGACGATGGGTTGTGGCGTGTCGAAATCGGGGTCGCCCACGGACAGCAGCAGGATGTCTTCGCCCTGCTCTCGCATCGCCAGTGCGCGGTAGTGAATATCCCAGGCGGCGGCACCGTCACCGGCGATACGTTGGGTCAGATCGGAAAAGCGCATGGCCCTACTCCCTCTAAAAAGTTGAACCTCAGCGAACGCAGGCGTGCTTGAGTTCGATCAGGGTGACGCCGTTGCGCTTGAAGCCCAGGCGCAGGTCGGTTTGCAGTTCGGCGAGGTTCTGCGGCTGAGTCACGGTGCAACCGAAGGCTCGGCCAAGGGCGGCGAAATCCGGATTGCGCGGCAGCACGCCGATCGGCTCGATGTCCAGGCCGAGCATGTCGTCACGGATCTGCCCCAGGGCATCGTTGTTCCACAGCAGCACCACCAGGGGGCTGTCCAATTCCTCGACCGCGGTGGCCAGTTCCTGCGCGGTGTAGAGGAACCCGCCATCGCCCACCAGCACCAGGCCCGGCCGTTGCGGCGCGCCGAACTTGGCGCCGATGCCGGCCGGCAAGCCGTAGCCCAAGGTGCCGTAGCCGGTCGGGTGCAACCAACTGCGGGTGGCGGCGCTGTCGAAGGCGTAGTTGCCGGTGTAGGCCAGCTGGGTCATGTCGGTGCTGATGAACGCGTTTGGCGGCAGTTCGGCAGCGATGCGATCAAGGATGGCTTGATGGATCGACTGCAAAGCGCCGTGGCTGGCCTTGACCGCTTCGCGCAATGCGGCGACCGAGGCAACTGCAGCGCTGGCATCGCGTATATCGTTCGGCAGACGCTCCACGATCCCCCTGAGGGTTTGCTGTGCGTCACCTTGCAGAGCTACCGCACAGGGGTAGAAATCGTTGAATTTGCGCGAATCAATATCCACCCGCAGCAGCTCGGCGTTGAGCGGCAGGCGTTCGCGCCAGTAGTCGGTGTCGGCCATTTCGGTACCCACTGCCAGCACCACGTCGGCTTCGGCGATCAGGTTCCAGCCCGGTTCTACGCACAGGGATGAACCGGCATTGAGCGGCGCCTCGGGTGGCAGCAGCCCCTTGCCGGCGACGCTGGTGAACAGCGGCGCCGCCAGTCGGGTGCTCAGTTCATTGAGTTCTTTCGCCGCATTCAATGCGCCACCACCGGCGATGATCATCGGACGTTTTGCGCCGTTGAGCCTGGCCACGGCTTGATCCAGTGCAGCGGCGGATGCAGGACCACGCCCCGGACGACGCACCACCTCATTGCTCCAGTCGCGAGCGACCGGCGCCGACAGCACGTCCAGCGGCACCGAAATGTGCACCGGGCGAGGACGCTCGCTGTCGAACACCGCATAGGCGCGGGCAATCAGTTCCGGCAGGTCTTCAGCGGTCAATGCGACGGCAGAGAACGCGGTGATCGGCGCGGTCATGGCGCGCTGGTCCTGGCACTCGTGGAGGATGCCCCAGCCCTTGCCGAGGCTGGCCGTCTGGTTGACGCTGGAAATCACCAGCATCGGAATCGAGTCGGCGTAAGCCTGGCCGATACCGGTGGCGGCGTTGGTCACGCCGGGGCCGGTGATGACGAAGCACACCCCGGGTTTGCCACTGACCCGGGCATAGCCGTCGGCCATGAAACTGGCGCCCTGCTCATGACGGGTCAGCACGTGGCGGATGCCGCTGCCGGGCAGGCCGCGATACAGCTCAAGGGTGTGCACGCCGGGAATGCCGAACACGGTGTCGACGCCGTAGTTGGCCAGCAGGCGCACCAGCGCCTGGCCACCGGTCAAGGGTTGGTCTTGCATGTTCAGGTCCTCACGCATGAGCGATGCGAATCAACGCATCGACCGCGGTCGTGCCAAGGGCGCCGACCAACAATGGGTTCACATCGAGTTCGAGCAACTGCGCGGCGTTTTCGCAGGCGTAGTCGGCCACGGCGCGGATGGCCGCCACCAGCGCGTCCAGGTCTGCCACCTCGCGCCCGCGAAAACCTTGCAGCAACGGCGCGCTGCGCAGGCTCAGCACCGCTTGGCGAATCGCGCCGTCGGTGGTCGGCAGCAACAGGCTGCGGCTGTCCTTGAGCAACTCCACCAGGATCCCGCCCGCGCCAATCACCAGCGCCAGGCCAAAATCGTTTTCGCGCTTGATGCCGACGATCAGCTCCGCCAGCGGCGGCTTGGCCATCGGCTCCAGCAGCACCTGATCGAATGGCACGCCCGGCGCGTAGGCGGCAATGTTCGCCCGCATATTGTCCAGGGCAGCGCTCAGTGCGGCGCCGTCCTTGAGGTTCAGGGCCACGGCACCGGCTTCGGTCTTGTGCGGCAACTGTTCGCTCACGGCTTTCAATACCAGCGGAAAACCCAGTGCTTGGGCTTCCTTGAGCGCGTTATCCGGGCTGCTCAATACTCCATTGGGTGTCGGTAGACCAAACATGCGCAACGCCTGTTTCGAATCCCATTCATTGAGCAACCGACCTTCGCCTTCCAGCGCCTGCGGGCAGAACGGCACCAGGGCCGATTCGCCCAGCGCGAGCAACGCCTGACGGTTGCGCTGATAAGCGGCGATGCGGCCCCAGGCAGCCAGGCCATCTTCCACGCCTTGCAATGCCGCCACTCCTTGGGCATGCAAGTGCTCGCGGGCGTGGGCCGGCAACAACTCCGGGAATGCCGAGGTGACAAAGCCGGTCTTGCCGTGCCGCGCCAGCGCCTTGCAGTACAGGTCCAGCAGCAGGTCGCACTCCTTGCGCTCGCCGGTAAACTCAGCCGGATAATCCAGTACCAGCATCGCCGCATCGGCTTCGGTGCGCAGCGCGCTGTCGAGCATACGGTTCAAGGCTTCGCCGTCGCCCCAGATGGCGGTGGTGAAATCCAACGGGTTGACCAGGTTGGCGTAGCTCGGCAGCACCTTGGCCAATTCGCCGACTTGGCCGGCGTCGAGCTTGGGCAGACTCAAATCATTGCGCTCGGCGTAGTCGGCGATCAGGCCGGCATCGCCGCCCGAACAGGCCAGTGCGATCAGGCTGTTGCCCGCCGGCAGGTTGCCGCAGGCTGCCGCTTTGAGGGTTTCGACAAAGCTCACCGGGCCGCTGACCCGGATCACCCCGAGGCGATCGAACAGCGCGTCGTACAGCGCATCGGAACCGGACAGTGAACTGGTGTGACTGAGGGCCAGTTCGGCACCGATCTGCGACACGCCGGTTTTCAGGGCGATCACTGGAATGCCCTTCTCCAGCGCCTTGTGCGCGGCGCGGGCGAATCCCGGGACGTTCTTCAGGCCTTCCAGATGCAGGCCGATGGCGGTGACGCGTGGCTCATCGAGCAGCACGTCCATCAGTTCCGCCACGCCCAGTTGCGCCTGATTGCCGACCGAGGCCATGTAGGCCACCGGCAGCGAGCGGTCGCTCATGGACAGGTTGTAGGCGAAGTTGCCGCTTTGGGTCAGCACCGCGACGCCCTTCTCCACCGCTTTGCCACCGTGGGCCACCGGCCACAGCGCGCTGCTGTGCAGGTAGTCGAGCAGGCCGTAGCAGTTGGGGCCGAGCAAGGCCATGTCGCCCGCCGCTTCCAGCAGTCGCTGTTGCAGAGCCTGGCCTTCGGCGCCGGTTTCGGCGAAACCGGAGGCGTAGCAGATCGCGCCGCCGGTACCGATGGCGGCGAGTTCGGCCACGCAGGCCAGGGTCAGGTCGCGGTTGGTCGCAATGAACACCGCATCAGGCCCGCACGGCAGGTCGGCAATGTTGCGCACGCAAGGCACGCCTTCGAGGCTGTCATGCTGCGGGTTGACCAGCCACATCTGGCCTGGGTAGCCGCCCTCGGCGCAGCGCTTGAGGGCGCGGGCCATGCTGCGGCCACCGACAAAGGCTACATGCCGGGGCGCGAGCATGCGCTTGAGGTTGTCACGTATCGTCTGGGACATGGGTATTCTCCGGGGCGATCAGCGCAACAGCGGCCGCAGCAGTTCGCGGGAAATGATGTGCCGCTGGATTTCCGAGGTGCCTTCCCAGACCCGTTCGATCCGCGCATTGCGCCAAATGCGCTCCACCGGGCTTTCGTCCATCAGGCCCATGCCACCAAAAATCTGCACCGCCTCGTCGGCCGCGCGACCGAGCACTTCACTGGCGAACAGCTTGGCCATGCCGGCCTCGCCGTCGGTCATGGTGCCCTGGTCCATTTTCCAGGCGGTGTGCAAAGTCAGCAGTTCGGCGGCGCGGATTTGCGTGGCCATGTCGGCCAGCTTGAACGACACACCCTGGAAATTGCCGATGGCCTGGCCGAACTGTTTGCGGTCCGCCGCCCACTGCAGCGACACGTCCAGCGCCCGTTGCGCCTGGCCCACGCAATTGGCGGCGACCATGACCCGGCCGGCGGTGAGCCAGGCGTTGGCCACGTCCCAACCCTTGCCGACTTCGCCGAGCACTTTATTGGCCGGCACACGGCAGTCGTCGAAGAACATTTCGAAGGTGTGGTAACCGCGGTTGCTCACGCACTTGGGACCGCGGCGGATGGTCATGCCCGGGGTGTTGCGGTCGACCAGGAACGAGGTCACGGCGTTACGCTTTTTACCGTTGTGTTCGTAGGTGTCGGTGACGGCGAAGACGATGGCGAAATCGGCGTGGCCGGCGTGGCTGATGAAGTGCTTGCTGCCGTTCAGTACGAAGTCGTCGCCCTCGCGCACGGCGCGGGTCTTGATTGCGTTGGCGTCGGAGCCGGCGCCCGGTTCGGTCAGGGCGAAGCAGTCGATTTTCTCGCCCTGGATGCACGGCAACAGGTAGTCGTTGATCTGCTCGCCAGTGCAGGCCATGAGAATTTTCGACGGCCGCGCGACAAACACGTGCAGCGCCCAGGAGACCTTGGACAGCTCCCGTTCGATCAGGGCCTGGGACAGGTAGTCCAGGCCACCACCGCCCACCTCCTCTGGCATATTGAAGGCGTAGAAACCGGCGGCGATCGCCTTGCCGCGGATCTGCGCGGCCAGCTCCGGGGAGACTTCGTCGGCGCGGTCGACCTCGGTTTCATAGGGCAGCAGTTCCTTCTCGACGAAGCTGCGTACCGAGTCCACCAACATTTCTTGTTCTTGGGTCAGTTGGAAATTCATGGGTGCTACCTGTTGTTCGTGTGCAATGAGAGGTGTGCCGAGGATTAGCGACCGATAAAGCGTGCCGGGCGTTTTTCCATGGCGGCGCGCAGGGCTTCGGTGCCGTCTTCGCTGCGCCCGCACAACAGGCCGGCGGCCAGCTCCGCCTGCAGTTGCGCAGGCAGGCTGCGCTCGGCGCCTTCGCGCATGAGTTTTTTGGTTTGGGCAAAGGCAAAGGTCGGCCCGGCGGCCAGGCGTGCGGCGAGCTCGCCGGCGACGCCCTGCAGTTGATCGTCGGCGCAGACTTCACCCACCAGGCCAGCGGCCAGGGCGCGGTCAGCCCCCCACAATTCGTCGAGGAACAGCAGGCGCTTGGCTTGTTCAGTGCCGATCAGCCGTGGCAGGTGCCAACTGGCGCCGGCGTCCGGGGAATAGGCCATGCTGGTGTAGCCGGCCTTGAAGCGTGCCGATTGCCCGGCGATGCGCAGGTCGCAGCACAGGGTCAGGTCCATCCCGGCCCCGACTGCAGTGCCGTTGATGGCGGCAATGGTCGGTTTTTCCAGGCTGTGCAGGCGGGTCATCAGGGCGTGGGCGGTTTCAGTCCAGCCGTAGGTTTCCAGTGCACCACGGGCTTCGGCTTCGGCCCATTCCGCCAGGTCGGCGCCGGCGCAGAAACTGCGACCGCTGCCGGTCAATACCACCACACGCACCGCGGGATCGGCATTGAAGGTGTCGAGCAAGGTGTGCAGGTTTTTCAGGGTCGGAATGTCCAGCGCATTGCGCTGGGCCGTGCGATTGAGGGTGATCCGGGCAACGCCGGCTTCGACCTGACTGAGCAGAGAATCGTGAGTAGTCATGCGAGTCCTCGAATTATTGTGATTGGTCTGAGGTGATGCGACTTGAGGTCATACTAAACGAGTGTTCAGTAAGGCGGCAATTGCTGGCGTAGTAAGCTGTAACAGGCCTGAAAAGTACTTAACATATTGTTTTTACTAGCTTATTTAGTGATTGGCGGGATTGGGCCGATGCCGTTGTTACAACTTCGAACAACTGCCTACACGCACACCGCAGAAACAACGGTGGGAGCGAGCCTGCTCGCGAAGAGGGCGTCCCATTCAACATCTCTGTTGACTGATACACCGCTTTCGCGAGCAGGCTCGCTCCCACAGGAAATGTTTATTAATTCAAGGGATCAGGTAGTCGGCAGGCTCGGCGCCAGCACCGCCCCGCGCTTGCGATGGATCAGGAAGTACGCGCCATAACACAACGCAATGAAGCCAAAGCCCCAGTACAGCGACGGCCGCTGGGTTTCATCCAGTGCCAGGAACACGAACAGCGAGCAGCACAGCGTGATGCACATCAGCGGCAACACCGGGAACCACGGCGCGCGGTATTTGAGGTCGCTGAGTTGGCCGCCGTCGCGCAGGTAGGCCTTGCGGAACTTGTACTGGGCCAGGGCGATGACAATCCAGGTCACGGTGCCCGACATCCCGCTCACTGCCATCAGCACCATGAACAAAGTGTCGGCGGCGACGAAGCTGGTCATCAGCGACACCAGGGCAAAACACAGGGTGATGCACAGGGCGCGCAACGGCACGCCTCGCTTGCTCAAGGACGAAAGACTTTTCGGCGCCATGCCGGTTTTCGACATGGCCCAGAGGATGCGCGTCGAGGCATACAGGCCGGAGTTGCCCACCGACAGGATGGCCGTGAGGATCACGAAGTTCATCAGGTCGGCGGCGTAGGGAATGCCGACCATGTCGAACACCTGCACGAACGGACTTTCCATCAACCCCGCCTGCTGCCACGGCACGATGGCCGACAAGACGACGATGGCCAGCACGTAGAAGATCAACACGCGAAACACCACGTTGCGCACGGCGCGGGGAATGCTTTTTTCCGGCTGATCGGTTTCGCCTGCCGCCACGCCCATGATCTCGCAGCCCTGGAAGGCATAGACCACAGTCATCATTACCGCGAACACCGCAGACAAACCATTGGGGAACAGCGAATCACCGATCAGGTTGTCCATCATCGGTGCCGGTGCGCCGTTGCTCAGCGGCATCACGCCGAAGATCACCAGCACGCCGACCACGATGAAACCAAGAATCGCCGCCACCTTGATCCCGGAGAACCAGTATTCCGCTTCACCGAAGGCACGGGTCGCCAGCGCGTTGAGGCCGAACAGCACCACCACGAACAGCGCCGACCAGTACCAGATCGGCACCGTCGGGAACCAGCGGGTCATCAGCATCCCGGCGGCGGTGAATTCCAGGCCCACGGTGGTGGCCCAGCTCATCCAGTACACCCAGCCGATCATGAATCCGGTGGCCGGGCCGATGAATTGGGTGGCATGGGTCTGGAACGAACCGGACACCGGCATCTGCACCGACAGTTCACCGAGGCAGACCATCACCAGGTACATCAGGAAACCGGCGACCAGGTAGGCCAGGATCGCGCCCACCGGCCCGCCCTGGTTGATGGTCACGCCGGAGCCCATGAACAGCCCAGTGCCGATCACGCCGCCCAGGGACAGCATGAAAATGTGCCGGCTTTTCAGCGCGCGGGTCAGCTGGATGCCTTTACGATCAGTGGTTTCGCTCATGCCCGGCACCTCGAGTCGGTGGCACGGGCATCGCAGGACAGGACGTCACGACGCAGGGAGGAAGGCGCTTTACGGCAATTCATTATTATTATCTCCAATAAGCTTCGAAGACCGCGCTGCGGCGGTTGCGTCGATTATTGGAAAGCCATGTAAGGTCGCGTTGTACGTAAAGATCGAAGTTGTAGAAAGTCGTAACAAATATGTACGTCAGCGCTGCAACAGGCCGTTGAGGGTCTGCATCGAACATTGCAGTTGCGCTTCGACAGTGGGCACCAGTGCACGAATTGCCGTTTGGTCATTGCCCAGCGCCGCCACCTCCAACGCGCGCAACACCTGGGCCAATGCACGAAACCCAAGGGAATCGCCGCTGCCAGCCAAACGGTGGGCAAGCTGTGCAACCTCGGTGCAATCGTCGGCCTCGATGGCCTCGTTCAGTGCCTCGCGATGTTGCAGGATCGAATCGTGCAGCACGGCCAGCAATCCCTGTACTTTCTGTTCGCCGAGCAAGGTGCGATGGGTTTGCAGCAGTGGCCAGTCCATCGATTCGTCACCTGCCGGCGACTCGACGGCCTGCCCCGCCAGCACCTGCCGCAGGTTTTCCAGCTTCAAGGGTTTGGCCAGTACGCCGTCCATGCCGGCATCCAGATAACCGCTTACCAGCGCTGGCTGCACGCTGGCGGTCAGGGCCAGGATGCGCGTCTGGCGGTTCAGTCCGTCGTTGCCGCGGATCTGTTGGCACAACTGCACGCCACTCATCCCCGGCAGGTGCACATCCAGCAAGATCAGATCGAAGGTCCGCGCCGCGCATGACACCAACGCCTGTTCCGCATCGATGGCCAGCCACACTCGATGCCCATCCCGTTGCAGCAGGCCCTCGGCCACTTCGCGGTTGAGCGCCACATCCTCGACCACCAGGATGTCGAGTGCCGGCCCCGGCACAGAGGTAGGCACCGGGGCAACGGCGCCGATGGCCGGCTGCAGCGTCAATTCGAACCAGAAACAACTGCCGCGCCCGACTTCGCTGCTGACGCCAATGCAGCCGCCCATTTTCTCCACCAGGTGTTTACAGATGGCCAGGCCCAATCCCGTGCCGCCATAACGCTGCGCGACTTCTTCGCTGGCCTGGGTGAACCGCTCGAAGATCTTCGCCTGCATCACCGGGGCAATACCAATGCCGTTGTCAGTGACACTCACCCGCAGGTGTTGTCCTTCTTGACCTTGTGCCTGCGCGAGCAACGCCACGTCGACACTGACGTCTGCGCCTTGCGTGAACTTGATCGCGTTGGCCAACAGGTTACTCAACACCTGCCGCAAATATTGTTCGGCGCCATGATGATGGTCAGCCACCCGCTGATCCACCCGGCATTCGAGAATCGTGTCGTTGTCCAGGGCCTTGGGTTCCAGCAGCGTGAGGACTTCGTCGAGTAACTGGCGAATGGAGAAGTTCACTGGCTCAGGGGGGCTGGTACCCTCCTCCAGCTTGGCGAAATACAGCACTTCATTGAGGATGGTCAGCAGCCCCTCGCCGGCCTTGTGCAGCGCATCCAGGCGCTTGCCGTCCTGGGGGGCCAGACGCGCACCGCGCAGCAACTCGGCCATGCCCAGAATGCCATTGAGCGGCGTACGCAGTTCGTGGCTCATGGTCGCCAGGAAGCGTGATTTGGCGAGGTTGGCCGCTTCGGCTTCGTCCTTGGCGCGCATCAGGCTGGCGGTACGGCGTTCGACCCTGCGCAGCAATTCATCGCGGTTGTCCTGCAGGGCCAGGCGGTCGGTTTCCCGGCGGTCGATGTCACTGAGGATCGCCCGGCGCATGTCGTCGAGGGCATGGGCCACGGTGTCGATCTCGTCACTCTGCGCGCTGCGCCGCTTGTCCAGGCGCAACGGCTCGTGCCATTGCCCGGCGGCAATACGCCGGGCAAATTCGGCCATGACTTTCAGGTGGCGGGTCACCAGTCGATAAAAAAGGCCCGACAGTGCCACCGCCAGGCCGCAGAAAAACACCGCCATCCACAACAGGTTGGTCAAGCCGGTGGCGTACAGGCGTTGATACACCGCCCCCAGGTCGGTGCTGACTTCCAGTTCGCCAAGATGGCGCAACGGTCCGGAGGGCGGTTGGTAATCCAGGGCAAAACGCTCGATGCGCAACGGCCCTGCCGGTACGGGACTGCCTTGCACCAGGTCGAAATCAGGACCGGTCAAATGCACCCTGGCGACGTCGGAGAAATCCACCAGGCCACGTAGTTGCACGTTCAACTGCTCCTGGTTCAGATCCCAGAGGCTGCGCTCCAGGCTGGCCAGGTAACCGGCGCGGATCAGCTCCATGCGCGAGTCGATCTCGCGCATCTCCCGGCGATACTCGATGTACAACTGGACACTGCTGGCCAACACGGTAAAGCACAGGCTGAACAACAGGATGAACAGCAGCAGGCGCCGCAAAAGACCACCGGGACGCGCGCGAATCATTGCGCGTCCGCCGGCAGGCTGATCATGTCGCGGTAGGTGACTTCGCTTTCATTGAGCAGGCGTTCGACATCACCGGCCTCCACCATGCGCTGCAATTGCGCATCAATCTGCGGCATGCGCGCGGACAACGGCGAACGGCGGGAAACGGCGACCCGCAGGTAATCCACGCTCAGGGCCCTGGGCAAGGCCACGATGTCTTGGGCGCCGGGCAGGTTGGCCACGTACAACTCGCCGGTGCGGCGCTCCTGGGTGATGAAATCGATGCGCCCGCGAATCAGCTTGCCGAAGTTCTGGCCGCTGCTGGCGACCCATTCGATGTTGTTGTGCTGCGCGACCATGCGATCGAACGCCACGCCGTAGCTTTCGCCAAACAGCAAGCCGCCACGGTAATGCGCCAGGTCCTGCAAGTGTTCGAACTTCACCGGATGTTGGCGATTGACGAACAACGCCACCTCTTCGCGCAGCACCGGCACGGTGGAAAACAGCATGCTCTGTTCCCGTTGCGCAGTGCTGTAGGCCAGCACCACATCGACACGGCCTTCGGCGGCGTCCAGCAGACAGCGTTTCCAGTTGCCCAACACCACGGTCTCGACCTCATAGCCGAGCTGGCCGAACAACTGCTTGACCACGCTCGGCGCCAGGCCGCGGACTTGTTTGCCGTCGCTCCAGGAAATCGGCGGGTACACCGGGTAATCGCAGTAGCGGATTTTTTCCGCCGCCTGCGCGCTGGTCGTCGACAGAGCCAGCCACATTACCAGCACCCACCAGAACCTGCGCCCCACCGCCGTCACGCCGCCAGGCTGGCAGTGAAGAGGTAGCCGGCGCCATGGATGGTGATGATCAGCTGCGGTTCGGCGGGATCGTCGTGCAACTTGCGGCGCAGGCGCCCGACCAGCACGTCGATCGAGCGGTCGTTGGGCACCCATTCGCGGTTGCGGATCTGGTCCATCAACTGGTCGCGGCTGAGGGTGTGGCCGCTGTTGCGCAAGAACACGCTGAGCAACTGGTATTCGCCGTGGGTCAGCAAGGTCTCGCTGCCGGCCGGGTCGATCAGCCGCCGGCGGTCGGTGTCCAGCGCCCAGTCGGCGAACTGTTTGACCGGTTTGGCGACGGCGGCAACCGGTTGTGGTGCCTGCGCATGGCGGACCCGGCGAATCAGGTTTTTCGCCCGGGACACCAGTTCCCGCGGGTTGAGGGGTTTGATCACGTAATCGTCGGCGCCGCATTCAAGCCCGACGATGCGGTCGATTTCGTCGTTGCGCCCGGTGATCAGAATGATGCCGACTTCCGATCGCACCCGCAGTTCGCGGGTCAGGGTCAGGCCGTCTTTACCCGGCAGGCGGATATCGAGCATGACCAGGTCGACCGCCTGGCTGGCCAGGAAGGTTTCGGCCAGTTCCGCCGTGGCGGCGCAATGCACGTCGTAGCCTTCCCGGGACAGGTAGGCATGCAACAGTTCGCGAATCAGCGGATCGTCATCGACGATCAGTACCCGAGGAGTCATTGCTGGGTGTCCTGCTTGTTTCTTATTAGAGGGACTGCATCAGCGGCAGAGAGTAGCCACTGCTGAACGGGTGATCAACAGCTGCTCGTCTGCTGGCAAAACCGCTGGCGGCCACCGGCCTGCAAACCGTCGACCCAGGCCTCGCAGATCTGCATGCCCTGTTCGGGGGTAAAAGTCCCCGGATTGAGCCCGGACTCGAGCCACAAGCCATCGAGCAGTGCGCTGAGGCTGATCGCCGCCAGGTCGGCATCGAAGTGCTCCCAGCCCTCCTCCTGCGCCAACTCCCGGAGCACCTTGCCGAGGATCGCGCGGTACTCGCCATAGGAATGATCGTGGGCCTGGTTGATCGCCTCGGCGGTTTTTACCGCGCCCCAGAAGGCAAGCCAGGCGTCGATCAATTGCGGGTCGAGCAATTCGGCGGAGAACGATCCGCGGAAAAACGCCGACAGGCGTTCGCGGGCATTGGGTGCCGCCTGCTCCATGGCATCGCGCAGCAGGGTCATGACGCGCCCGGTGATCGCCATGTACGCCTCGGCCACCAGTTCGTCCTTGCCCGAATAGTGATGGCTGATCAGCCCCACCGACACTCCGGCCTCAGCAGAAATCTTGCGAATCGACGCTCCCTGGAAACCATGGCGCTTGAGGCACACCAGCGTCGCCTCGATCAGATTGGCCTTGCGCAACTCCGGTTCCATGCGGGAAAAACGGGCTTCCTGGTTCATGGGCGACGCTCCTGGTTTGTCGATCGTTGAACGACTGTACAGCAAGAAGGTGGCATGGCTCCAGTCAGGCGTTTGTCAGATGGACAGTAGCGCGCCCATCGCGGGCTTGCCAGCGATGAGGCCAGCCCGAACAACCGAGGTTCCAGATCAATCCCGATAATCCGGCGCCACCCGCTCCAGCAATCTCAGCAACGCCGCCCACGCCAGTTGCATCGCATCCGGATCATTCAGCTCCCCCTCTCCCAGCGCCCGCTCCGGTTCGTTGAACTGGCGCTCGGTGTGCGCGCACACCTCGGCCGGCGGCAACACCAGCTCGCCAGCCGCTTGCGCCGCCAGCTGGATTTCGCAAGCCTTTTCCAGGTAATACATGCGCAAGAATGCCTGGCTCACGGTTTCGCCGACGGTCAGCAGGCCATGGTTGCGCAGCATCAGCACGGGTTTGTCGCCGATGTCCGCTACCAGCCGTTGCTGCTCGCTCATGTCCAGCGCCACGCCTTCGTAGTCGTGGTAGGCAACGCGACCGTAGAACTCCATGGAGATCTGATTCACCGGCAACAACCCGCACTTGAGCGCGGCCACCGCGCAACCGGACTTGGTGTGGGTGTGCAGCACGCACTGCGCGTCTTCACGCGCGCCATGAATGGCGCTGTGAATGACAAAGCCGGCGGGATTCACCGGGTATGGCGATGGCTCGACGGCGCGGCCATCGAGATCGATCTTGACCAGGTTGGACGCGGTGATTTCGTCGAACATCAGCCCGTAGGGGTTGATCAGGAAGTGATGCTCGGGCCCCGGAATACGCACTGAGATATGGGTGAAGATCAGGTCGGTCATGCGAAAATGCGCAATCAGGCGATAACAGGCCGCCAGTTCTTCACGCAGCCGCTGTTCGGTGGCGCTGCGCTCAGGGGCAGTCAGCGCAGTGGCGATGTTGTTCATTGTTCGGACTCTCCAGGCTGTTCGGCTGGGCAGACAGTAAGACTGGACGCTTTGGCACGTCCAGCCATCCTCGCTATTTATTTGCTGGCCCAGGCGTTGAAGCGCTCTTCCAGTTCTTCGCCATGGTCGACCCAGAAACCTACGTCCATCGACAAAGCACCCTTGAGGTTCTGCGGCGCCGTGGGCACCCACTGCGCCAGTTTGTCATCGAGCCGTGCGGCGGCCTGGATGTTGGTCGGGCCGTAGGGGATCTGCTCGACGTATTTCACCTGGGCATCCGGCTGGTTGGCGAAAGCGATGAAGCGCTTGGCCTGGTCGACGTGCCTGGAGCCCTTGATGATCGCCCAGTAGTCCATGCCGTACAGGCTGCCGGGCCAGACCAGCGCCAGATGGCTGCCTTTCTGCGCGGCGTCGGCAATGCGCCCGCTGTAGGTCGAAGTCATCACCACATCGCCGGCGGTCAACCATTGCGGCGGTTGTGCGCCGGCTTCCCACCACTGGATGTAGGGCTTGAGTTCAGTGAGTTTGGCAAACGCCCGATCCACGCCCTGCGGGGTGTTGAGCACCTTGTACACGTCATCGACCTTGACCCCGTCGGCCAGCAGGGCGAACTCCAGGTTGTACACCGCGCGCTTGCGCAGACCGCGCTTGCCAGGGATTTTCTGCACGTCCCAGAAGTCCGCCCATGACGTCGGGGGCTGGGCGAGTTTGTCGGTGTCGTAGGCGATCGCCACGCTCCACACCAGCGCGGCGGAGCCGCATTCCTGCGCAGCCTCGGGGATCAACTGCTCGGTGCGCCCCAGGCGAGTCCAGTCCAGTCGTTCATACATGCCCTCTTCGCAGCCGCGCATCAGGTCCGGACCTTCGATTTGCACCACGTCCCAGTCGACGTTGCCGGTGTCGACCATGACCTTGATCTTCGCCATCTCGCCGTTGTATTCGCTCTGGATCACTTTGCTTTGATCCACGGCGGCAAAAGGCTGGAAGAACGCCACGTCCTGGGCTTTTTGTCCGGCGCCGCCGTAACCGACCACCACCATGTCCGATGCTGCCTGTGCGCTGCCCAAACCCAGGGCCAGGATCAACGCCAAGGGATAAAAACCGTGCTTTAGCGTATTCGATTTCATCAATGGTTCCTCGTGCAGGTACCAGGCGACTACGGGGTCGGCATGGCCCTTTTTTATTGTTGGTGAGGTTCGCCCCAGGAGCGGGCTCGACACGAAACTACTCAAGGCATAGTAAAAAAACAAGTTGATTTTTTACTGCCGGTAAATTTCTATAGAGCAAACAAAAACGAAAGTTGATGCCTCTGTAGGCGCGAGCTCGCACCTACAGGCCAGCCCGCCCGGAGTAACCGCACCATGTCGAGCCCGACCCCTGCCTTCGCGCACCTGTTCGAACCCTTGCAGATCCGTGGCAAGCGCCTGAAGAACCGCATCATGTCCAGCGGACACGACACCTCGATGCCCACCGACAACCTGGTCAACGAGCAGCTGATCGCCTATCACCGGGCGCGCGCCGAAGGCGGTGTCGGGCTGATCGTGCTGCAAGTGGCCGGGGTGCATGACAGTGCGCGCTACACCTCCCACGTGCTGATGGCCACCGACGATGAATGCATCGAGGGCTACCGCAAACTCGCGCAAACCTGCCATGCCCACGGCACTGTGGTGCTGTCGCAAGTGTTTCATCCGGGGCGGGAAATCATGGAGTCCAGCGATGGCCTGCTGGCAGTGGCCTACTCGGCGTCGGCGGTGCCCAACGAGCGTTTCCGGGTCATGCCGCGGGCGCTGGACCAGGCGATGATCGACGAGATCGTCGCCGGTTATGCCGCTGCTGCCCGACGCCTGCACCAGGCCGGCATCGATGGCGTGGAAGTGGTCGCCAGTCACGGTTACCTGCCGGCGCAATTCATCAACCCTCGGGTCAACCGCCGTACCGATGGCTACAACGGTGAACTGGAACAGCGTTTGCGCTTCCTGCGTGAAGTCATCGAAGCCGTGCGTGCGGCGACTGATGAGCAATTCATCATCGGGCTGCGTATCTCCGCCGATGAGCGCGATCCTGAAGGGCTGACCGAAGACGAATCATTGACCGCCGTACAATCGCTGCAAGGGCAGCTGGATTACGTGCACATCGTCGCCGGTACTTCGGCATCCCACGGTGGTGCCGTGCACATTGTGCCGCCGATGGCGATCGAAGCGGCGTACCTGGCCAAGGAGGCCGGGACCTTCAAGGCTGGCCTGAACATTCCCTTGTTCGTCACCGGGCGCATCAACCAGCCCCAGGAGGCCGAGTTGATTCTGGCCCGGGGTCAGGCCGATGTGTGCGGCATGACCCGGGCGTTGATCTGCGACCCGCAAATGCCCAACAAGACCGACACCGGCCACGTCGAAGATGTGCGCGCCTGCATTGCCTGCAATCAGGCGTGCATCGGGCACTTCCACAAGGGCTTGCCGATTTCCTGCATCCAGCACCCGGAAACGGGACGCGAATTGATCTTTGGTCACAGGCAGGCAACGAAATCACGCAAACGCATCATGATCGCCGGCGGTGGGCCGGCCGGCATGAAGGCCGCCGCCGTCGCCGCCCAACGCGGCCATGACGTGACGCTGTACGAAGCCAGCGCGCAACTGGGTGGTCAGGTGTTACTCGCGCAACTGCTGCCACGGCGTAGCGAATTCGGCGGTGCCAGCACCAACCTGCAGCGGGAAATGGAACTGGCCGGGGTACGCGTGGTGCGCAATACGCGGGTCGACCGTGCGCTGGTGGAGCAGGAAAAACCGGACATGGTGATCGTCGCCACGGGTGCCGAACCCTATTGGCCGCTCTTCGAACGCGGTGGCGAATTGCAGGTGGTGGATGCCTGGCAAGTGCTGCGTGAAGAAGTGCAAATCGGCCGTTCGGTGGTGGTGGTCGACTGGCGCTGCGACTGGATCGGCCCCGGCATTGCCGAGCGCCTGACCCGTTCCGGTCATCAGGTGCAACTGGCGGTCAACGGCACCCACTGCGGGGAGAACCTGCCGCTGTACGTGCGCGATCAACTGGCTGGCGAGTTGCACAAACTGGGGGTTCCCATTACGCCTTATGCGCGCTTGTACGGGTGCGACGACAACACGGTCTACTTGCAACACACCGCCAGCGGCGAACCGATGCTGATGGAAAATATCGATACGCTGGTGCTGTGCCAGGGCCATCAACCGGTGGATACGCTCGGGGCAGCGTTGCAAGGCCTGGTGGAATTTCGCCGCATCGGTGACTGCCTGGCGCCGCGTACCGCCGAAGAAGCGATTTATGAAGGGTTGAAAGTCGCGTGGGAGCTTTAAGCCTGTTTATACTCCGGGGCTTTAATGACTGACCCCTATCTGTAGGGGTTTGGAACTTCGTATGAGCAATGACAGCAAGACCCAGGCCGAACCGCATTTCCTCGGCACGCGGATTCGCGGCCTGCGCAAACGCCGGGGCATGACCCTGGCGCAGTTGGCGCAACAAAGCGAACTGACCGCCGGCTACATCAGCCAGCTGGAACGCAACCTCGCCTACCCGTCGATCCCGGCGCTGTTCAACATTGCCCGCAGCCTCGGCGTGACCATCCAGTGGTTCTTCGCCAGCGAAGCCGTCACCGCTCCCGAAGACGAAGGCATTGTCGTGCGCAAGCACAGTCGCCTGAACGTGCATTACGAAGACGGCATCGTCGACCAGTTATTGACCCCGCAAGCCAACCGCCAGCTCGAAATGCTCCACTCGCGTTTTCCGCCGGGCACTTACAGCCAGCAAAGCTACAGCCACGACGGCGAAGAAGCCGGCTATCTACTGTCGGGCAGCTTCGAGTTGTGGGTCGGCGAGCGCTACTTTCAGCTCAACGAAGGCGACAGTTTCAGTTTTTCCAGCCAGCAACCGCACCGCTACGGCAACCCGGGTGAGGTGGATGCGGTGGTGATCTGGGTGATCACCCCGCCGACCTTCTAACGCCGGCCGCGCCCGATTGCTTGAGCAACACCGGCACGCTTGAGGGTGTCGCTCGGCAGTTCCTTGAACAACGCACGATAGCTGCTGGAAAACCGCCCCAAATGCCAGAACGACCAGTGCATGGCCACTTCGGCCACGGTGGTTTGCAGGTGAGTGCGGCTGAGCAGTTCGCGCCGGGCGCTGTTCAGGCGGCGCAGGCGCAACCATTGGGTTGGCGCCATACCGGTATAGGTCTTGAACGTGTGTTGCAACTGGCGTAGCGAAACCCCGGCAACCTGGGACAATGCCAGCAGATTGAGGTGTTCTTCCGGGCTGTCCGCCGCCCATTCCCCTACCCGCTTCATGATCGCCCGGTCCCCGGCCCGGCGCTGCAGTGCGCCCTGGTCGAGACTGACACAGGCGTTATCGAGGATGAACAGGCAATCGTCCAGCAGCTGCTGGGTCAAGGCTTCGCGGCTTGGCGGATCGTAGGTTTGCGACAATTGGGTCAGGGTTGCGCTGAGCCAGCGACTGAACAACCCGTTTTGCTGGCAATTGAGCGGCGCCATGAACAGCCCCTCCAACCGCGCGACATCCAGCCCATGGCGCTTGACGAACTCCGGGCCGAACACCACGGCGATTTCCTGGTAGTTCTCCGGGGTGATCCAGATGTTGCGACTTTCACCATTCAACACGTACAGCGCGTTGTCGCTGCGGTCGAAACAGAACGCCAGCGAACCTTGTGGCGCGCTGAAATTCTGCTCGACCCGGGTGTTCATGTGCTCCTCGTAGATCTCCACGCCCTGTAGATCCAGATAACGCACCAGGCCGGCGAAATGTCCCGGCGACATCTGTTGGTAATGCTGGACCCAACCAGGCGTAGCGCGGATTTGCTCGGCGACTTCGAAGGTACTGAATGCTTGAACCTGTAGTGAGTTGCACGTTGACATTGGGCGACCTTACGCACTCTTTTGGTGCGCTTTGTGCTGCTTAAAGTGGATAGATGGAACTGCAAGGCTCGCCCAAGATAGACGTCAACGCGCTACAGGGGAAGCGTCCTGCAGATGAAATCGACTTTCTCCCGCGTTAACAAAACCAATAACGAGGTCTTTATGAATGCCCCTTTCGATCAGCTGTTCACTTGGCTGAAAGATCACAAGATTACCGAAGTCGAGTGTGTCGTCAGCGACCTGACCGGCATTGCACGCGGCAAAATCGCACCCACCAACAAGTTCCTGCATGAGCGAGGCATGCGCCTGCCGGAAAGTGTGCTGTTGCAGACGGTAACCGGGGACTTTGTCGACGACGACATCTACTACGACCTGCTCGATCCTGCCGATATCGACATGGTCTGCAAACCGGTGTCCGACGCGGTATACGTCGTGCCATGGGCGATCGAGCCGACCGCCATCGTGATCCACGACACCTTTGACAAGTTCGGCAATCCGATCGAATTGTCGCCGCGCAACGTGCTCAAGAAAGTCCTGCAGCTGTATACCGACAAAGGCTGGCGACCGATTGTCGCGCCGGAAATGGAGTTTTACCTGACCCAGCGCTGCGAAGACCCGGACTTGCCACTCAAGGCCCCGATGGGCCGCTCCGGTCGCGCAGAAAGCGGTCGCCAGTCGTTCTCCATCGACGCCGCCAACGAATTCGACCCGTTGTTCGAAGACGTCTATGACTGGTGCGAACTCCAGGGCCTGGACCTCGACACGCTGATCCACGAAGACGGTCCGGCGCAGATGGAAATCAATTTCCGCCATGGCGATGCCCTGGACCTGGCCGACCAGATCACCGTGTTCAAGCGCACCATGCGCGAGGCCGCCCTCAAGCACAATGTCGCGGCCACCTTCATGGCCAAGCCGGTCGGCGATGAGCCAGGCAGCGCCATGCACATCCACCAGAGCGTGGTGGACATTGCCACCGGCCAGCCGATCTTTGCCGATGCCGACGGCAACATGAGCGGGTTGTTCCTGCACCACATCGGCGGCTTGCAGAAGTACATCCCCAAAGTGCTGCCGATGTTCGCGCCGAACGTCAACTCGTTCCGCCGCTTCCTGCCGGACACCTCGGCACCGGTAAACGTCGAATGGGGCGAAGAGAACCGTACCGTCGGCCTGCGCGTGCCGACCTCAAGCCCGGACGCCATGCGCGTGGAAAACCGCTTGCCGGGGGCCGATGCCAACCCTTATCTGGCCATCGCCGCCAGCCTGCTGTGCGGCTACCTGGGCATGGTCGAGCACATTGAACCGAGCGCCGCGGTGCAGGGCCGGGCCTATGAGCGGCGCAACCTGCGCCTGCCGATCACCATCGAAGATGCGCTGACGCAGATGGAAGAGTGCGAAACCGTGGGCCGCTACCTGGGCGACAAGTTCGTGCGTGGCTACGTCGCGGTCAAGCGCGCCGAGCACGAGAACTTCAAGCGCGTGATCAGCTCCTGGGAGCGCGAGTTTCTGCTGCTGAGCGTCTGACGAACAACTTCCTGCATGAGTCCGCGTCCCCCTGTGGGAGCGGGCTTGCTCGCGAAGGGGCCAGGTCGGTCACCCTTTATGTTGAATGACACACTGCCTTCGCGAGCAAGCCCGCTCCCACATGGGGAACGTCTTCACCTGAAGAATCCAATAACTCCAAGAAGGTATTGATATGCGTCTGTTGAAATCCATGGTCCCGGCCGCGCTCGCGGTCTTGTTCAGCGCCGTAACCCAGGCGCAGCCACAGGTCAGCGTCTACAACTGGACCGACTACATCGGCGAGACCACCCTCGCCGACTTCCAGGGCAAAACCGGGATCAAGGTGATCTACGACGTTTTCGACTCCAATGAAACCCTGGAAGGCAAACTGCTTGCCGGGCGTACCGGGTATGACGTGGTGGTGCCGTCCAACCACTTCCTCGCCCGCCAGGTGAAGGCCGGCGCGTTCCTCAAGCTGGACCGCGAGCAACTGCCGAACTTCAAGAACCTCGACCCGAAACTGCTGGCCTTGCTGGAGAAAAACGACCCGGGTAACGCGCACTCGGTGCCGTACCTGTGGGGCACCAATGGCATCGGCTACAACGTCGACAAGGTCAAGCAGGTGTTGGGCATCGACCACATCGATTCCTGGGCCGTGCTGTTCGAACCGGAAAACATCAAGAAACTCAGCGCCTGCGGCGTATCGATGATGGACTCGGCGGATGAAGTGTTCCCCGCGGTGCTCAACTACATGGGCATGGACCCGCGCAGCGAGAATCCGGAAGACTTCAAGAAAGCCGAAGCCAAGCTGCTGAGCATCCGTCCGTACATCACCTATTTCCACTCTTCCAAGTATGTCTCGGACCTGGCCAACGGCGACATCTGCGTGGCGTTCGGTTACTCCGGTGACGTGTTCCAGGCCGCCAACCGCGCCAAGGAAGCCAAGAACAACGTGAACATCGCCTATGCCATCCCCAAGGAAGGCGCGAACCTGTGGTTTGACTTGCTGGCCATCCCGGCGGACGCTGGCAATCCGAAGGAAGCCCACGCCTTCATCAACTACCTGCTCGACCCGCAAGTGATCGCCAAGGTCAGTGCCTCGGTGGGCTATGCCAACCCTAACCCCGCCGCCAAGCAGTACATGGACCCGGAACTGGTGAATAACCCTGAGGTTTATCCGCCTCAGGCAGTGCTCGACAAGCTCTACATCTCGACCACCCCGCCGCAGTCGATCATGCGCTTGATGACCCGCTCCTGGAGCAAAGTGAAGTCCAACCAATGAACCAGTACACCCACGAACACGCCCATTCCTATTACGCCGCGTCGGCCAACGGTATGGCGCCATACCCCACGCTGGCCGAAGACCTGGTGGCCGATGTCTGCGTGATTGGCGGCGGGTTTACCGGCGTCAACACGGCCATCGAACTGGCCCAGCGCGGGCTCTCGGTGATCCTGCTCGAAGGCCGGCGGATCGGCTGGGGTGCCAGCGGGCGCAACGGCGGGCAGTTGATTCGCGGCATCGGCCATGACGTCAGCGGTTTCGCCAGGCATGTCGGTGCTGAGGGGGTGCGCTACCTGGAACAGGCCGGGACTGAATCGGTGCGGTTGGTGGGCGATCGTATCCGTGAGCACGGCATCGATTGCGACCTGCGCTGGGGTTTCTGCGAACTGGCCAACACCCCGGCACAGTTCGCCGGGTTGAAAGCCGAACACGCTGCGCTCAAGGAATCGGGTTACGCCCATGAAACCCGCCTGGTCGAAGCCGCGCAGATCCGTGAGCAGGTCGTGAATAGCGGTGTGTACGCCGGCGGGCTGGTCGACATGGGCTCGGGGCACTTGCATCCGCTGAACCTGGTCCTTGGCGAAGCGCAGCTCGCGTCATCCCTCGGCGTACGAATTTTCGAGCAAAGCCCGGTGCTGGAGCTGGTCCACGGCAGCACCGTGCAGGTTCGATGCGCCGGTGGCACGGTACGCGCCGGCACCCTGGTCCTGGGTTGCAACGCGCATCTGGAAGAACTCGAACCGAAACTGAGCGGCAAGGTGCTCCCGGCGGGCAGCTACATCATCGCCACCGAACCCTTGCCGGCGGACGTTGCCGCGCAGTTGATCCCGCACAACCTGGCGCTGTGCGACCAGAAAGTCGGCCTGGATTACTACCGGCTCTCGGCGGACCGGCGCCTGTTGTTCGGCGGGGCCTGCCATTACTCCGGGCGTGATCCAGCGGATATCAGCGCCTACATGCGCCCGCAAATGCTCAAGGTCTTCGCGCAACTGGCGAATGTGCGCATCGACTATCAATGGGGCGGGAAGATCGGTATCACCGCCAACCGCTTCCCCCAGGTCGGGCGCTTGAGCCAGCACCCTAACGTGTTCTACGCCCAGGGCTACTCGGGCCATGGCCTGAACGTCACCCACTGGTGCGCGAAATTGTTGGGCGAAGCGGTCCATGCCGGCCACAGCAAGGGCTTCGACGTGTTCAGCGCCGTGCCGCACATGACCTTCCCGGGCGGCCGCGTCCTGCGTTCGCCACTGTTGGCCCTGGGCATGCTCTGGTATCGCATGCGCGAAGTACTGGGCTGACACCGCCCCCTGTAGGAGCTGGCTTGCCAGCGATGTCGACCGAAAGAACAACACAATGTTCAAGGCCGCCATCGCTGGCAAGCCAGCTCCTACAGAGTTACCGATCATTTCCCATCTCTTTGTTTAGCCTTTCGATTTGCTCAATTGCGAGTCACTTCTATATTGAGGGGGTGCTCTGAACTTCCTGCCTCCTGTTGAGCTTGGCCTATGGCAACGACCGATCAGCTGATCATCTGCGAGCACTGCGACAGCGTGTACGAAAAAGTGACGCTCGCCAAATACCAGAAAACCCTGTGCGAACGCTGCGGTGGCGTGCTTCAGCGTTATAACGGCCTGACCGTGGAGCAACGCCTGGCGTTGACCTTCACCGCGTTGATGCTGTGGATTTTCGCTAATTTCTATCCGGTCATGAGCATCAGCCTGAAAGGCCTGAAAAACAGCGCGACCCTATGGGATTCGGTGTTGGCGCTGAGCCTGGGGCCCATTACGTTTATCGCCCTGGTGGCGGCAGTCGCCATGATCATCGCGCCGATTTTCCAGTTGTTATTGCTGATCTGGGTCCTCAGCTTCGCCCTTAGCTCGCGGCGCGCACCCGGCTTCAGGTTCTGCATGCGCTGGCTGGAAACCCTGAGGCCCTGGAGCATGCTTGAGGTCTGCCTGCTGGGCGCGATGGTCGCGGTGATCAAGCTCGCCGGATTGCTGGATGTGCTGCCCGGCATCGGCCTGTTTGCCCTGGCGGTCCTCAGCCTGATGATGATCCGCATCGCCGGCCGCGATATCCGTGAACTGTGGGACATCGTATGACAATGCCGCCCGTTGCCAGCGAACTCAACCTGTGCCTGTGCCACACCTGCGGCCTGGCCTGTGACATGACCGCCGAACCCCACGAATGCGAGCGCTGTGGCGCCCCGCTGCATCGACGTAAGACCAACTCGTTGACCCGAACCTGGGCCTACATGATCACCGCCCTGGTGTTTTACGTTCCGGCCAACCTGTTGCCGGTGATGAACACCAAGATGGTCGGTAGCGGTGCTGACAGCACGATCATGAGCGGCGTGATCGAGTTCTGGCAGCACGGTGCCTGGGATATCGCCCTGATCATTTTCATCGCCAGCATCGCAGTACCGGGCGTCAAGTTCGTCGCCTTGACGCTGCTGCTGGTGACCGTTCAACGCAACAGCCAATGGGCGCTCAGGCAGCGCTCGCAAATGTACCGGTTCGTCGAGCTCATCGGTTACTGGTCGATGCTCGACGTCATAGTGGTCGCCCTGGTGGCGTCACTGGTGAAGTTCCAGGCGCTGGCCGATATCGAGCCGCGCCCGGGCATCCTGTTCTTTGGTCTGGTGGTGGTGTTCACCATGCTCTCGGCGATGAGTTTCGATCCGCGGCTGATCTGGGATAAAGAGCGGCAAAAACCATTAAATGAGGAGGTCACGGATGAAGTCACAAGCCACTGACGGACCACTGGTCCCCGGGCAGGCGCCGATCAAGACCCGCCGCTTCAGCTTTTCGCTGGTGTGGATCGTGCCGATTGTTGCGGTGCTGGTGGGTATATCGCTGGTGGTACACAGCATCTTGCAGGAGGGGCCGACCATCACGATCACCTTCAAGACCGGCAGCGGCCTGACCGCCAACAAGACCGAGGTGAAGTACCGCAACGTAGTGATCGGCCATGTGTCGGACGTGGCTTTGAGCAACGACCAGAAGAGCGTCAATGCGACGATCAAGCTGGACAAACAGGCGGAAAGTTTTACCCGCAAAGACTCTCAATACTGGGTGGTAAGGCCGCGGATCGGCGCTGGCGGGGTGTCGGGTATCGATACGCTGCTATCAGGGGATTACATCGGTGCCGATATCGGCCAGGACAATGCCCGGGCGAAGCACTTCACCGGCCTGGAAAACCCGCCAGCCATTACCTATGGCGAGCCGGGCAAGCGCTTCACCTTGCATACCCAGGACCTGGGCTCACTGGATATCGGCTCGCCGGTCTACTACCGCAAGATTCCGGTCGGCCAGGTCGTGGCCTATGCGCTGGATCCCGATGGCAAAGGGGTAAACATCGAACTGTTCATCCACGCACCCAATGACCAGTACGTCACCGAGAACACCCGGTTCTGGAACGCCAGCGGTGTTGACGTGAGCGTCGGTGCCAATGGTTTTGCGGTCAAGACCGAGTCCTTGTCGGCCCTGCTGGTGGGCGGCGTCGCGTTCCGTGCGCCGGAATACAGCCCCGACGACAAACCGGCCGCGGAGGAATATGCCTACGAACTGTTCGAGGACCAGCAAACCGCCCTCGCCCCGCCAAGTGGCAAGGGGCAGTACATGACCCTGCGATTCGACCAGGCCTTGCGCGGCCTCAAGGTCGATGCCCCAGTAGAATTCCTCGGCATCGAAATCGGCAAGGTGGTGTCGGTCAATCTGGATTTCGACACGGCAAAACGCACCTTCCCGGTCAACGTCGGCATCATGATTTATCCGCAACGCCTGGGCCGCGCGCACACGAAAATGCTCCAGACACTCAATCACGATCCGAACAATGAAGCCGCCGCCGTTCGCGTGATCGGTACCTTTATCGACAACGGCCTGCGTGCCCAGGCTCGCACCGGCAACCTGCTGACAGGCCAGCTGTACATTTCCCTGGATTTCTACCCTAAAGCCGAAAAAGTCGCGTTTGATCCCTCCGCTCGTCCAGTCAGTATTCCGACCGTTCCAGGGAGCCTCGAACAATTGCAGGAAAAACTCGAGGCCATGGTCAACAAGATCAACCAGCTACCGGTCGAGCGCATTGCCGCCAATCTGGACAGCAACCTCGTCGAATTGCGCAAAGGCCTGGTGCAATTCAATGCCAAGACCCTGCCTGGCGTGTCAACCACCTTGACCGATATGAGCAAGACCCTGCAATCGGCCAACTCGACGCTGGCCGACGACTCGCCGCAGCGGGAAAAACTCGGGCAGACCCTGGACGAACTCGGGCGCACATCGCGTTCGCTGCGTGACCTGGCGGATTACCTGGGCCGGCACCCCGAATCACTGATTCGCGGTCGTCCGGACAACGCCGCACCGATGGATATGCAACGGCCGCCGAGCAAATGACCACAGGAGCAACATCCATGGCTTCTCCGCTGAAAATCACGTTGGTTGCCGCGTTGGCCTTGCTCGCTGCCTGCCGCAGTGATCCGATCCAGTTTCACACCCTGACGCCGGCCCAGCCGGCAGGCAATTCACGCAGTAGCGCCGGCATCCAGATTGAAATGCTCACGGTGCCGCCCCAGGTCGATCGCCCACAGATCGTCGTGCGCCAGGGCAATACCGGCATGGCGATCCTGGAAACCGAGTGGTGGGGGGCGAGCCTGGTGGATGAGTTGAGCAGTGCCTTGACCGACCAGATGATCAACAACAATGCGCAACGCAAGGTATCGGTTCGCCTGGAGGTGCAGCGATTCGATTCGATTCCCGGTCAATACGGACTGCTCGACGTGAAATGGCGCCTGCGTACCAGCAATGGTACCGAAAACCTCATGGACATCTGCCGCAGCACCCTGCAGACACCGTCAGGACCGTCCATCGATGAGCTGGTGGCGGCGCAGCAGAACAATGTCAAACGCCTGGCCGCGCTAATCAGCCAGGCAGCGGCGGGTACGCAGAAAAGCTGCCCTTCGACAAATGCCAGCCATTAATACAAATCCCACCTGTGGGAGCGGGCTTGCTCGCGAAAGCGGTGGGTCAGCTTGCATCACTGTTGAATGCTAGACCGCATTCGCGGGCAAGCCCGCTCCCACAGGGTCGTTCAGTGTCCTTTTTGACGATTTTTTCTCATTCGCGGCTTTACATTAGCGCGCCTCGAATCTGCAAATGATTCGTATTGATCTAGAATAATTGACGACATTCCTTTGTCGATTCGCTTGAATCAGCCTGCAAGACAAAAATAACAGGAGCTGACGCCGCATGAAGTCCCCTATCCCTTCATTCCTTAAAAAGGCCCTGCTGGTCACCGCCCTCGTGAGCGCCGGTCAGGTGTACGCCGCCGACAGCGTCGGCATCGTGGTCTACAACGCCCAGCATGAAAGCCTGACCAAATCCTGGGTCGAAGGGTTTACCCAGGAAACCGGCATTGCGGTGACCTTGCGTAACGGCGATGACACCGAGATGGGCAACCAGATCGTACAGGAAGGGGCCGACTCGCCGGCCGATGTGTTCCTCACCGAAAACTCCCCGGCGATGGTCCTGGTCGACAACGCCGGCTTGTTTGCGCCCGTGGACAAAACCACCCTGGAGCAGGTCGACCCGGCCTACCGCCCAGCCCACGGCAAATGGCTGGGGATCGCTGCGCGTTCGACGGTGTTCGTCTACAACCCAAGCAAACTGCCGCAAGCGCAGTTGCCCAAGTCGATCATGGACCTCGCCGCTCCAGAATGGAAAGGCCGCTGGGCCGCCTCGCCCGGTGGCGCCGACTTCCAGGCCATCGTCGCCGCCATGCTCGAACAGAAAGGCGAAGCGGCGACCCTTGACTGGCTCAAGGCAATGAAAACCAACTTCACGGCCTACCGGGGCAACAGCTCGGTGCTCAAGGCGGTGAATGCCGGACAGATCGACAGCGGCGTGATCTACCACTATTACAGCTTCGTCGATCAGGCCAAGACCGGCGAGAACAGCAAGAACACCGCCCTGCACTACTTCAAGCACAAGGACCCGGGGGCTTTCGTGAGCATTTCCGGCGGCGGCGTGCTGGCCTCCAGCAAACACAAGGAACAAGCCCAGGCGTTCCTCAAGTGGATCACCGGCAAGGACGGCCAGGCCATCCTCAAGGACGGCAAGTCGTTTGAATACGCCGTGGGCAAGAACGCCCAATCCAATCCGAAACTGGTGCCTTTGCAGCAGCTAGACGCGCCATCTGTCGACGCCTCGAAACTCGACAGCAAAAAAGCCGTGGAGCTGATGACTCAGGCAGGACTGCTTTAATTGATGCCCGAAATCCTGCCCGCGGGTACCGCCCAAGCGCTACCCGCCAATTTGCGTAGACGATCGCGCGGCGTGTTCGCGAGCCGCGGTGGCGCGTGGGTGGTCGGTTTGTCGGTGCTGGTGTCGTTGCTGGCGCTGCTGCCGATTGCCTACGTCATCGGCGTGTCCCTGCAGACAGGCTGGTCCACGGTGCTGACCCTGGTGTTCCGGCCACGGGTGGGCGAATTGTTGGTCAACACCGTGTTGCTGGTGGTGCTGACAATTCCCCTGTGTGTCGCGCTGGGGGTGACGCTGGCCTGGCTGACCGAGCGCACGGACTTGCCCGGGCGGCGTTGGTGGTCATTGCTGGCGACGGCGCCCCTGGCGGTGCCGGCCTTCGTCCACAGCTATGCCTGGGTCAGCCTGGTGCCGCCGATCCACGGCTTGTTCGCCGGCGTGCTGGTGTCGGTCATTGCGTACTTCCCGTTCCTGTACCTGCCGATTGCCGCGACGCTGCGGCGCCTGGACCCGGCCATTGAAGATGTCGCCGAATCCTTGGGACTCAAGCCCTGGGCGGTGTTTTTTCGCGTGGTGCTGCCACAGTTGCGCCTGGCCATTTGCGGGGGTGCATTGCTGGTCGGCCTGCATCTGCTGGCCGAGTATGGCCTGTACGCGATGATCCGCTTCGACACCTTCACCACCGCGATCTTCGATCAGTTCAAATCCACCTTCAACGGGCCTGCCGCCCATATGCTGGCCAGCGTGCTTGCCCTGTGTTGCCTGGTGCTGCTGACCGTGGAGTCCGCTGCACGGGGCCATGCGCGCTACGCCCGGGTGGGTTCCGGTAGCGCCCGCGAGCAACGGATCATAGGCCTGAAAACCCCGGCCAGGGTACTCGCACTGCTGTTGCAGTGCGCCACCTGCGCCCTGGCGCTGGGTGTGCCCCTGATCACCCTCGGCAGCTGGTTGATCGCCGGAGGCGTGCAGGCCTGGGACCTGGACGAGCTGCTGCCAGCGCTGCAACAAACCCTGCTGCTGGGTGTGGCGGGCGCGGCCCTGACCACCTGCGCCGCGATTCCGATTGCCTGGCTGTCGATTCGCCATCCGGGGCGCCTGCAACGGCTACTGGAAAGCTGCAATTACATCACCAGTTCGTTGCCGGGCATCGTCGTGGCGTTGGCCCTGGTGACGGTCACCATTCATTTCGCCCGGCCGATCTACCAGACCACCATCACCGTGCTGCTGGCGTACCTGCTGATGTTCTTGCCCCGGGCCCTGGTGAGCTTGCGCGCTGGCATCGCCCAGGCGCCCGTGGAACTGGAAAACATCGCCCGCAGCCTTGGCCGCTCCCCTACCCGTGCGCTGTGGCTGATCACCCTGCGCCTGGCCGCGCCAGGAGCCGCTGCCGGTGCTGCGCTGGTGTTCCTGGCGATCACCAATGAACTGACCGCCACCCTGTTGCTCGCACCCAATGGCACACGGACCCTGGCGACCGGCTTCTGGGCCATGACCAGCGAAATCGACTATGTCGCGGCCGCACCCTATGCCCTGCTGATGATCCTGTTGTCGCTGCCCTTGACCGGGCTCCTGTATCACCAATCGAAAAAAGCGGCTGGCCGATGAGCACACTAGAACTGCATTCATTGAACAAATTCTATGGCTCCCAGCGAGCCCTGGATAACGTCAGCCTGTCGGTGCCCAGCGGCAGCCGAACGGTCATCGTCGGCCCCTCGGGCTCAGGCAAGACCACCTTGTTGCGGATGATTGCCGGCTTCGAGTTCCCCGACTCAGGCCGCCTGTCGCTCAATGGCCAGACCCTGGTCGACAGCACCCATGAAGTGCCGGCGCACCAACGCCTGATTGGCTACGTCCCCCAGGACGGCGCGTTGTTCCCGCACATGACCGTGGCCGACAACATCGGCTTCGGCTTGGCGAGCAAAGGCCGCGAAAAGCAGGCGCGTGTCGCGCAATTGATGGACAGTGTGGCACTGGATTCGAACATGGCCGCGCGCTGGCCCCACGAGCTGTCCGGGGGCCAGCAGCAGCGCGTGGCCCTGGCGCGGGCGCTGGCGCAGCAGCCACGACTGATGCTGCTGGACGAGCCGTTCTCGGCACTTGATACAGGGCTGCGCGCGGTCATGCGCAAAATGGTCGCGCGCCTGCTGGAAGACGCGGGCGTCACTACCATCCTGGTCACCCATGATCAGAGCGAAGCCTTGTCGTTCGCCGATCAACTGGCGGTGATGCGCCATGGCCGGCTGGTACAGTCAGGCCATCCGCTGGACCTCTATCGCTACCCCGAAGATGAGCAGACCGCACTGTTTCTCGGCGACGCCGTGGTCATGCCGGCCCGGATCGAGGCTGGCTGGGCGCATTGCGACCTGGGCCGGATCCCGGTCAACAACCACCGCAACAACCACTCGGCGCAGATCATGCTCCGCCCCGAACAATTGCAACTGGCCAGCGTCCTGCCCGACGCCACGGATGTCACGGGCTGCCGTGCCAAGGTGGTGGACCGGGATTTCAGCGGCAACACCTGCACCTTGACCGTGGAGCTTCAATCACGCGCCCCCGACCAGTCCGTCGGCCGATCGTTGCTGGTACGCAGTTCCGGCATGTATGCGCCGCCTGCCGGCAGCGCCGTCCAGGTCTCGACCATCGGCCACGCGCACGTGCTGGGCGAGCCTTGATCCCTGAGCCTTGGCGCATGGCCGTCAAAGGTCGAAGCGATCCACTGCGCGGCGGCGCTCGTTGTCGTCGCGCACATCGTAGTTGGCGGTGGTCTGGATGTTGCTGTGGTGCGCCAGTTTTTGCGCGATGGACAGGTCGTGCTCTTCGATCACCCGGGTGATGAACGAGCGGCGAAAATCATGCGGCATGATTTTCGCCCCCACCTGTGCGCCACGCTGTCGGGCGATGTAATAGATCGCGTGTTTGGTGATGCGCTCGCGGGTGATGTGGCTGCCGCGACGAATGCGATTGAACAGAAACGGGTCGTCTTCTTCGCCTTCCTTGAGCGTCGAGCGGCGTAGTTCCAGCCAGGCGTCGAGTTTGGCGAATGCCCAGGCCGGGGCGTACTTGATCAACTGTTTGTTGCCCTTGGCCGTGACGCGCAGGCTGCGCTCATTGAAGTCGAGCTGATTGAGGTCCAGGTTCACCGACTCCGATTTGCGCATGCCCGAACCGTACAGAATCGCGATGATGGCGGCGTCACGCCGGCCTTGTGGCCGAGGATCGGCGGCACAGACTTCCATCAGTTCCTGGATCAATGAACGCCGCAGGTTGCGCCCCTGGGACAGGCGCGTGCCAGCAATGCCCTTGACCGAGCGCATTTTCAGCAGGTGTTCCTGGCTGATCAGGCTCATGCGCCACGCTTCGTTCATCACCCCACGCACCGCATTGACGTACAGCGACGACGTATTGGGCGCATAGCCGTCGGTGCGCAAGGCGGCGACCAGGGCGATGACATCTTCGGGCTGCAGGTTGTGCCAGGCAATGTCCTCGATGTTCACCTCTTCGAAGCCCAGGCGGTCGGCGGCGTCCTGCAGGACATAACGCATGGTCAGTTGGCTGGAGGGCGCCAGTCGCGCCAGGTACAGGGTGAGCGGATTGGGTCTGAGGGCACTTGGATCAGTTGCGGGTAAGTCAGTCAAACGAAACGGCCTTGGATAAAGAGTAAACAGAAAACGCCATGGCGACAGGGATGGCCGCTACGCTGCCGGTCATGGCCGGGAAAGTCAATGTTGTGCCGACAACGGCCACGGAGGATCACGATAGACGAATTGAAACATGGCGCTGCTAAACCTTGACCGGACTCGATCGGGGCAGGAGCAATCCATGAGAATCAGTGTATTTGGTAGCGGCTATGTTGGCCTGGTACAAGCGGCGGTATTGGCTGAAGTCGGCCACGACGTGGTCTGCATGGACGTCGACGAGAAAAAGGTCGAGGGGCTGCAACAGGGCCACGTGAGCATTTTCGAACCGGGGCTGGCCAGCCTGGTACGCGAAGGCCTGGACGCCCGTCGGCTGCAGTTCACCAGCGATGAAAAACTTGCGGTGCAACATGGCCAGGTGTTGTTCATCGCAGTCGGCACACCGTCCCGGGACGATGGCTCGGCCGACCTGAGCCATGTGATGGCGGTGGGCGAAGCGGTGGCTCGGCACCGTGAACAAGCGGTGATCCTGGTGGAGAAATCCACCGTGCCGGTGGGTACCGGCGATGCCCTGCGCGCGCATATCGACAGGTGCCTGATCAAGGTCGGGCGTCTGTTGCAATTCGATATCGTCTCCAACCCCGAATTTCTCAAGGAAGGCTCGGCCGTTGCCGATTGCCGGCGTCCGGACCGTATCGTCGTGGGTTGTGAGCGTGAAGACGTGCGTGACGTGATGCGTGACCTCTACGCGCCGTTCAACCGCAACCATGAACGCATCATGTTCATGGATTTGCGCAGTGCCGAGCTGACCAAATACGCCGCCAACTGCATGCTGGCGACCAAGATCAGCTTCATCAACCAGATCGCCGAGCTGGCCGAACACCTGGGTGCCGACATCGAATCGGTGCGCCTGGGCATCGGCGCCGACTCGCGCATCGGCTACCACTTCATCTACCCCGGCTGCGGTTATGGCGGTTCCTGCTTCCCCAAGGACATGCGCGCCCTGATCCGCAGCGCCGAAGAGGCCCATTGCTCCAGCGACCTTTTGCAAGCGGTGGAAGCCATCAACCAGCGGCAGAAACACAAGCTGTTCGAGCGCCTCAAGGCATTCTACAAAGGCGAACTGCGGGGCAAGACCTTCGCGGTCTGGGGCCTGGCCTTCAAGCCCAACACCGACGACATGCGCGATGCGCCGAGCCGCCTACTGCTCGAATCGCTATGGGCCGCCGGGGCGAATGTCCGTGCATTCGACCCCGAAGCCATGCAACAAACCCAGCAGTTGTATCCCGATGAATCCAGGTTGATGCTCATGGGCACCCCGGAATCGGTGCTCAACGGTGCGGACGCGCTGATCATCTGCACCGAGTGGCAACAATTCAAGGCGCCGGATTTTGACCTGATCCGCCAGCGCCTCAATGCACCGGTGATCTTCGACGGCCGTAACCTGTACGACGCCGAGCGCCTGGCGCGCAATGGTTTCATGTACTTTCCGATGGGCCGCGGTGATTCGCGCAACTTGCCGATTCCGTATCAGCAATGGCCTGCGGCACAAGTAGTCGCCTGACAACAACAGGGCTAAGCGGTGGTTGTCGGTGCCAGGCCTTACATCAGAATTAATGAACTCAACCTTCATTAATATGAATTTGTCAGCATCGGAAATGAACGGCACACTGTCACCGTTCCTCCCCCAATAGTTGGAACAACTTCAAGGGCTTTCTGGGTTTCCCAGACAAGCCTTTTTTTTTCCTCGGTTTTTCAATGGAACGATGTACATCATGCTAGCTCGCTGGTTGCCCGCCGCTGTCAATACCCGCCCTACGGAATGGAGTCGCGCCGCCATCGGCATGTCGCTCGGCACCCTGTTCAGCGTCTGGCTATGCGGCCAGGTATTCGGCATGCAAGTCGCTCAGCACCTGGTCGGGCCGCTGGGTGCCTCGGCGGTGCTGTTGTTCGCGGTATCTTCCGGCGCGCTCGCCCAGCCCTGGTCGATACTCGGCGGTTACTTGAGCGCTGCTGTGGTATCGCTGCTGGTGGCCCATGTGCTCGGCCGGACCCTGGGCAGCGCCTGCCTGGCGGCGGGCATGGCGCTGATCCTGATGTGCTGGCTGCGTTGCCTGCACCCACCGGCCGGGGCACTGGCATTGCTGTTGGTGCTGGCGGACCCTGCGACCATTGCCATGGACTGGAAAGCCCTTGGCCCGGTGATGCTCGCCGCTTCGACCATGCTGTTCAGCGCCCTGGCCTACAACAACCTGACGCGCATCCGATATCCCAAGCGTGCCAGCGAGCCGGTGGCCGTGGTCCCGGCCGACCACCCGCCCGTGGACTCCCAGGCGATCACCGCCCAGGACCTCAAACTGGCCCTGGCGGACATGGAGGCCTTCTTCGACGTCACCCCCGAAGACCTCGAACAACTGGTCCATGCCAGTGAGTTGTACGCCAGGCGGCGCAGTATCGGGGAAGTGCTGAGCCGTACAACGTCCGACTAGTGGTCGATTTGCGCCTTGCCCTGAAGTGTCCAGCGGCTAAAGTAAAAACGTACCGCACAGAGTTGTCTGCCTTTCACTACGAAGTCTGGCTCGCCGTAATAGTCCAGTAGCGATGACACAGGAAGTCTGGCTATGGAGAAATACTCAACCTTGTTGGGTGGCGATGCTGGCTTTGCGCTTTAACAGAACCGCGCCTCCTTGTGAAACACCGCGATTCCCTCGCGTAACCTGCTGTCCGCAAAAAATGGCGCTTGGCGCTATAGCAAGTGATTCGCGTGCTTCAAGTTCCGCCAGCTCTCTGGCTCTGGTGGTTTCGAAACTTTTTTCGAAATCTACGAGAGGAACATCCAATGAGCACCTCACTCCTGCAACGGCTGGGCACGCCGCTGTTCGACCCCGGAAAACGTCACCATCTGCCGTTGCGCGACTACATGGACCTGACGATCGAGCGCATGCGCACGATTGTGCGTGATGGCCTGATCACCAACGACATGTGGCTGGGGCAGCCCCGCCAGTCAGACTTTCGACAGATGTACGAACGTACGGGGCTGGTCGGCGCTTATGACTATGCGCTGTTCTCGTCGATCGTTGACCACATGATCGCCGGCAACGCACTGTTCGCCCAGGCAAGCGCGGTGCAAGTCGCGCGTTACCGCCAGGAAGTGATCGAGATGGGCGCGGTCTATGCCTTTGGCTGTACCGAGATCAACAGCGGCTCGGATGTGCGCAACCTGCAAACCCAGGTCACCTTTGAACGCCAAGGCCAGTGCCTGATCCTGCATACGCCTGCCCCGGCGGCCTGCAAGTTCTGGATCGGCAATGCCCTGCATGCCGCCCAGGTGGTCATGGTGCTGGCACGCTTGATCGTCGACGGTGAGGACGAAGGGCTCCACTGGTTTCGCGTGCCGATTCGCGAACAGGAAAACGGCCCGTTGTTACCCGGCGTCAAGGCCATGGCCTGCGATCCCAAGGGCGGAATTCACGCGAACCAGGTGGCCGGCATTCGCTTCGACCGGATGAAGCTGTCGCTGGATGCGTTGATGCAACGCCACGCACAATTCGACAAGAACGGTGCATTCAGCAGTAACGTGCCCAGGAGCGAACGCCTGACCTGCGCCATGGAAACCTTCATCCAGGAGCGGTTGTTGCTCCTGGCCGCAGCGAGCAATGGCGCGAGCCTGTGCGCTCATCTGGCCTATCGTTTCGCCGGCCATCGCCAGGTGCAAGCCGGCACCACGCGCCTACCCTTGTTGCACAAACCGTTGATTCGCCAACGGCTCTATACCGAACAACTCAAGGCACTGGCGCTGAAGCTGCTGGAGCAGGCAATCGTGTCGAGCTTCGAAGCGCAATGGGATCAACTGCACAAGCGCAAGGAGCTGCACATCCTCGCTGCCATTGCCAAAAGCATCGGCACCTGGACGGCGCTGGATGTCATGGGCATGTGCCGGGAAATCTGTGGCTCTCAGGGTTTTCACCATTACAACCAGATCGTCACATTGCGCATGGACTGCGAGATCAGCGTGACGTTTGCCGGGGACAACAGTGTCATGGCCTATCAGGTGGCCAGGGATGCAATCACCCGGCCGCGTTTTGCCTCACGCCCCACCGCCAATGTTGCACAGCGTATTGAAAAGACCCTTGTCGAACGCTGTAGAAATCCGGGTGAAGTCTCCCACCGACAGGCCGTTGCCCTGACTTACGCCCGTGCCCTGGACCTGATCATCGGGGAAGCCGAGAACACGCCTCTGGTCTCGCCCCAGACGCTGCACGACCTGATCGATGTGTTTGCGCCGCCGTTGAGCGAAGGCGGCCTCGTCGCCAACAGCACCGACCTGAACAGCCATGCCACCGAAGAACAGCTGGCGATGCTGGCTGCCTTGCTGGCGCCGCCGGCGGAATTGGTCAGTGCGCCCATCGATAAACCGGACTACATCCGCCAGTTCACCGCTGCACTGTACGGGGAGCAGTAATCATGGATGTTCAAGCGCTGCTCGACTTTACCCATCGCGAAACGGTGCGCGTCCCCTACCCGGCTTATCGCTACCTGCGTGAGCACCATCCGGTCTATTGGTGTCCGCACTTCAAGGCCTGGTTCCTGACCCGCTACCGCGATGTCTTTGCCGCTCAAGGTGACGCCAGGCGTTTTTCCTCGAACCGCATGCAACAGCTGGTCGATGCGCAGGTACCCGCGCAAAAGCGCGCGCAACTGGCGACTTTCGTCAAGCTCGCCTCCGACTGGATGTACTCCCAGGACGGTGAACCACACAAGGTCAGCCGCCACCTGTTGGGCAGGGCCTTTACGCCCCGTGCTATCGAATCCTTGAGGCAAACCATTCAGGACATCACCGATGAAGAGTTATCCGGCCTCGAACGGCAAACCGATTTGATGGCCAACCTGTTCAACCGCGTACCGGCGCTGATCCTGGCCAGGCTCTACGGCATCGCGCGCGAGGACGCGTTGAAGCTGCGGCGCTGGACCGATGACATCCTGATTTTCCTGGTCGGCAGTCTCGACCCCGACTATGGACCGGCGCAAGCGCTCAAAGGCGTGGAAGAGATGTACGGGTATTTTGCGGACGTCATCGAACAGCGCCGCAAACAGCCGCAGGATGATCTGGTCAGCCGGGTACTGGAGGCCAGCCAGGGCAGCGCGTCGAGCAATGAAGAGGTGTTGGCACAGATCGTCTTCATCCTGGTTGCCGGCTACACCACCAGCGCCGATCAGCTGTGCATCGGCTTGCTGCATTTGCTTGAGCATCCCCAGCAGCACCGGGCACTGGTGGCTGACCTGAGCCTGGTAAAACCGGCCATCGAAGAGATGCTGCGCTTTGATTCCGCGGGGTCTTTCAGTCATCGCGTGCTCAATGAAGACGTCGAAATAGACGGTGTCACGATGAAAAAAGGCGACCTGGTCTACCTGATGCGCGCCGCCGCCAATCGTGACCCGGCGAAGTTCGAAAACCCTGACCGCTTCGATATCCACCGCACGCACAACGATCACCTGGCGTTCGGCCGGGGTGAGCATTTCTGCATGGGCACCGCGTTATTCCGCCTGGAGGCCGAGGTGGTGTTCACCTCGTTATTCAAGCGATTCCCGGACCTGCAACTGATTGCGGACAGACCGGCGATATGGCGGACCAACAATCTGCAGTTTCGTGGACTCAAATCACTGCCCATTGATCTGGGCCAAGGAGCGCTGCAATGAAATTCGAACGCGTTTTTTCCGCGGCAAAATGGGAAACCGAAGCCTGTTACTGCCGTGCATTGAAGGTCGATAACCTGATCGTGATGGGCGGTACCGTCGCCTTCGATGACAAGGGAGAGCCCTTCGCCCCGGGTGATGCCTATGCCCAGACGCTGCGTTGCCTGGAAATCATTGAGGCGTCGATCAAGCAACTGGGAGAAGACCGCCGCAGTATCATCGCCACCCGCATGTACACCACCGACATGGCTTTCTGGCCCGCTATCGCCAGGGCGCACAAGGCGTTTTTCGAGGGCCATCCGCCCACCACGATGTGCCTGGAAGTCGGAAAACTGATCCTGCCTGAATACGTGATCGAGATCGAAATCCAGGCCTATGCGCACAAGGGGAAAGACAATGAAGCCTGAGCGCGCGACGACTGGACAATCAGCTACTCCCTTGACGGTAGAAAGCGCGCGAACAGCCTTTCGCGACTTGATGGTGGTTCGCGTGCGTGACCTGTCGATCGACAGCCATGGACGACCCCTGTCACTGCGGCTCTACACCCCGCCCGGACAAGGGCCGTTCGCAGTCCTGATGTATTTCCATGGCGGTGGATGGGTCACAGGCGATCTGGACACCCACGACAGCTTTTGCCGGCTGATGTGTGACTGGGCAGGTTGTGCCGTGGTAGCCGTGGATTACGCCCGGCCACCGGAGCACCTATTCCCCGCTGCGGTGCAGGATTGCTGCGCAGCTACGCAATGGGTCGTCGAACAGGGGCTGGCCTCAGGGCTCGATCCGTCGCGAATCGGGGTCGCCGGTGGCGGCTCCGGCGGTGGGCTGGCGGCAGTCGTGTGCCAATGGGCCCGGGAGCGCGGCGCGCCGAAGATCGTGTTGCAGATGCTGCTGTACCCGTTGCTCGACTGCTTGAACCGACACCCCTCCCACCAGGAGTTCGCCGATGGACATGGGCTCTGCGCAGCCATGCTCGAGTGGTACATCGAGCACTACGTGCCACCCGGTATGGATCGCGCCGATCCCAGGCTTTCCCCGCTGAATCAAAAACACCTGCACGGATTGCCACCGGCGTTGATCATCACCAGCGAACGGGATGTGCTGCGTGACGAAGGCCGCGAATATGCCCGGCGACTCATGGGGGCCGGCGTTCAGGTCCAGCATCGGGAGTATGCCGGCATGCTCCATGGCTTCATCAACTGGCCGGCGGCTCAGGATGAGGCCAAACGGGCGCTGCTCTTGTGCGCTCAGTACTTGCAAGCACAGTTTCACGATTGAATGCGCGCAGAGCCCGGGCACCCGTCCGGGCTCTGCGCGTGCGCCAGGCAACTCCAGCCGCCGATAGCGGCGCCCTTTCTGCAAAAATGCACACACGACCTGCACTTATCCCGGTTGTACAAGGCAAATTTGCACTGGTACGATCCAGCATCGCTCGCGCGCGAGCTTCTTAACAAAGAACAATAAAAGCAGGGAGTTAGTGATGACTGCTCAGGTTTCTTCTCCAGCGACTTCGTCAATGGATGCCACGCAAAACGAAGTGCTGGCCGAGGTTCGCAACCACATCGGTCACCTGACCCTCAACCGCCCCGCTGGCCTTAACGCCATCACCCTCGAGATGGTGCGCAATCTGCAACGTCAGCTCGATGCCTGGGCACAGGATGACCAGGTGCATGCAGTGGTGCTGCGCGGCGCCGGGGAAAAAGCCTTCTGTGCCGGTGGCGACATTCGCTCGTTGTACGACAGCTTCAAAAGCGGCGATACGCTGCACGAAGATTTCTTCATCGAGGAGTACGCCCTCGACCTCGCAATCCATCGTTACCGCAAACCGGTGCTGGCCTTGATGGACGGCTTTGTCCTGGGCGGCGGCATGGGCCTTGTGCAAGGCGCCGACTTGCGGGTGGTCACCGAGAAAAGCCGCCTGGCGATGCCTGAAGTCGGCATCGGTTACTTCCCGGACGTTGGCGGCAGCTACTTCCTGCCGCGCATCCCCGGCGAACTGGGGATTTACCTGGGCGTCAGCGGTGTGCAGATCCGTGCGGCCGATGCGCTGTACTGCGGGCTGGCCGACTGGTACCTGGACAGCGGCAAACTGGCCACGCTGGATGAAAAGCTCGACCAGCTGCAGTGGCATGACACGCCTCTGAAAGACCTTCAGGGCGTGTTGGCGAAACTCGCCGTGCAACAGTTGCCCGATGCCCCCCTGGCCGCCCTGCGCCCGGCTATCGACCATTTCTTCGCCTTGGCGGATGTGCCGAGTATCGTGGAGCAACTACGGGAAGTAACGGTCGCCGACAGCCATGAGTGGGCCACGGCTACCGCTGACCTGCTGCAGACCCGCTCGCCCCTGGCCATGGGCGTGACCCTGGAAATGCTCCGGCGCGGCCGGCAACTGAGCCTTGAACAATGTTTCGCCCTTGAGCTGCACCTGGACCGCCAGTGGTTCGAGCGCGGCGACCTGATCGAAGGCGTGCGCGCCTTGCTGATCGACAAAGACAAGAACCCGCGCTGGAACCCGCCAACCCTGCAGGCGCTGGACGCCGAGCACGTAGCGAGCTTCTTCAACGGTTTCGATGAGAGCGGGAGCTGAACCATGCACGATCTCGAACTGACCGAAGAACAAGTCATGATCCGCGACATGGCCCGGGACTTTGCCCGCGGCGAAATCGCCCCCCATGCCCAGGCCTGGGAAAAGGCCGGCTGGATCGACGACGCCCTGGTGGCGAAAATGGGTGAGCTGGGCCTGCTGGGCATGGTGGTGCCCGAGGAATGGGGCGGCACTTATGTCGACTACGTCGCCTATGCATTGGCAGTAGAAGAGATCTCCGCCGGCGACGGCGCTACTGGCGCGTTCATGAGCATCCACAACTCGGTGGGTTGTGGGCCGGTGCTCAACTACGGCAGCGAAGAACAGAAACAGACCTGGCTGGCGGACCTGGCCAGCGGCCAGGCCATTGGGTGCTTCTGCCTGACCGAACCACAGGCCGGTTCCGAGGCGCACAACCTGCGTACCCGCGCCGAACTGCGCGACGGCCAATGGGTGATCAACGGCGCCAAGCAGTTTGTCAGCAACGGCAAGCGGGCCAAGCTGGCGATCGTGTTTGCCGTGACCGACCCGGACCTGGGCAAGCGCGGCATCTCGGCGTTCCTGGTACCAACCGACACCCCAGGCTTCATCGTCGACCGCACCGAACACAAGATGGGCATCCGCGCCTCCGATACCTGTGCGGTCACCTTGAACAATTGCACAATCCCCGAGGCCAATTTGCTCGGCGAGCGCGGCAAAGGCCTGGCCATTGCCTTGTCCAACCTCGAAGGCGGCCGCATCGGCATCGCCGCCCAGGCGTTGGGCATTGCCCGCGCAGCATTCGAGGCGGCCCTGGCCTACTCCCGTGATCGCGTGCAGTTCGGCAAAACCATCAATGAACACCAGAGCATCGCCAATCTGCTGGCCGACATGCACATGCAGTTGAACGCTGCGCGGTTGATGATTCTTCACGCGGCACGCCTGCGCACGGCGGGCAAGCCATGTCTGTCGGAGGCCTCGCAAGCCAAGCTGTTTGCCTCGGAAATGGCCGAGAAAGTCTGCTCGTCAGCGATTCAGATTCATGGCGGGTATGGGTATCTGGAGGATTACCCGGTCGAGAAGTATTACCGGGATGCGCGGATCACGCAGATCTATGAAGGGTCGAGCGAGATTCAGCGGATGGTGATTGCCCGCGAGTTGAAAAACTACCAGCTTTAACGCTTGAAATCTTCGCGAGCAGGCTCGCTCCCACATTGGATCTCAGCGTTATTGAGATCCCTTGTGGGAGCGAGCCTGCTCGCGAAGAGGCCCGCAGAAACGCTACATCACTTGCCCTGGAACTGGGCCTCACGCTTGGCAATGAACGCCGCCATCCCTTCTTTCTGATCCTGCGTCGCAAACGCCGCGTGGAACACCCGACGCTCAAAGCGGACACCTTCCGACAGGCTCACTTCAAAGGCACGGTTGACGCTTTCCTTGACCATCATCGCAATCGGCAAGGACTTGCTGGCGATCAGCGTTGCGACTTTGAGCGCTTCGTCCAGCAGCTCATCGCTCGGCACGATACGCGCCACGATACCGCAACGCTCCGCTTCCACGGCGTCGATCAAGCGCCCGCTCAGGCACATTTCCATGGCCTTGGCCTTGCCCACGGCGCGGGTCAGGCGCTGGGTGCCGCCCATGCCCGGCAGCACGCCGAGGTTGATTTCCGGCTGGCCGAATTTGGCGTTGTCGCCGGCCAGGATGAAATCGCACATCAGCGCCAGCTCACAGCCGCCGCCCAGGGCAAAACCGTTGACCGCGGCGATGATTGGCTTGCGGCGGTTGGCCACGCGGTCGCTGTCGCTGAACAGGTCGTCGATATAGATCTGCGGATAGGTCAGCTCGGCCATTTCCTTGATGTCGGCACCGGCGGCAAAGGCCTTTTTCGAACCGGTCAGGACGATGCAGCCGATGTTCGAGTCCGCCTCGTAGCCGTCGAGGGCCTGGTTCAGTTCGCTGACGATCTGCGCGTTCAACGCGTTCAGCGCCTGCGGGCGGTTGAGGGTGATCAGGCCAACGCGGCCATGGGTTTCCAGCAAAATCGTTTCGTAGTTCACAAGCGGGTTCCTTTTCAAAGATTGCGTGAAATGACCATGCGTTGAATATCGCTGGTGCCTTCGTAGATCTGGCAGACCCGCACGTCGCGGTAAATCCGCTCCAGCGGGAAGTCGTTCAGGTAACCGTAACCGCCAAGGGTTTGCAGCGCCGAGGAGCATACCTTCTCGGCCATTTCCGAGGCGAACAGCTTGGCCATCGACGCTTCCACCAGCGCCGGTTTGCCGCTGTCTCTCAATGCCGCCGCGTAATGCACCATTTGCCGCGCCACGGCGATCTGGGTCGCCATGTCCGCCAGGCGGAACGCCACGGCCTGGTGCTCGATGATCGGCTTGCCGAAGCTCTCGCGCTCGCGGGCATAGTCGCGGGCCGCTTCGAACGCGGCGCGGGCCATGCCCACTGACTGCGAGGCGATGCCGACACGCCCGCCCTCAAGGTTGGCCAGGGCGATCTTGTAGCCTTCGCCCTCTTCGCCCAAGCGATTGGCCACTGGTACTTTCACGTCTTCGAACAGTATCTGGCAAGTGTCCGAGGCGTGCTGGCCGAGCTTGTCCTCGACCCGGGCCACCTTGTAGCCCGGCGAATCGGTGGGCACGATGAACGCCGTGATGCCGCGTTTGCCGGCAGCCGGGTCGGTCACGGCGAACACGATCACGATCCCGGCGTTTTGCCCGGACGTGATGAATTGCTTGCAGCCGTTGAGAACGTAGTGATCACCCTCCCGCCGCGCACGGGTTTTCAATCCGCTGGCATCGGAACCGGCCTGGGGTTCGGTCAAGGCGAAAGCACCGAGCATGGCGCCGCTGGCCAGGGGCTTGAGAAAACGCTCCTTCTGCTCGTCATTGCCGTAATTGAGGATGGGCACACAGCCCACCGAGTTGTGCACGCTCATGATCGTCGAGCAGGCACCGTCGCCCGCGGCGATTTCTTCCAGGGCCATGGCATAGGCCAGGTAACCGGTCTCACAACCGCCCCACTGCTCCGGTACCAGCATGCCGAAGAAGCCCAGCTCGCCCATTTCGGCGATGGCTTCCTTGGGGAAGCGGTGTTCACGGTCCCACTCGGCGGCGAAGGGTTTCAGGCGTTCCTGGGCAAAATCCCGTGCCGCGTCGCGTATCTGCTGTTGTTCGTCATTGGGGATCATGGTGAATCCTTGATTTGTAATTGTCCCCCTGTAGGAGCGGGCTTGCCCGCGAATGCGGTATGTCATCCAACGATGATGTCGACTGACACGGCCTCTTCGCGAGCAAGCTCGCTCCTACAAGGTCTGCGCCGCGTTAGTAGAGGCATTCCACGGCCATGGCCGTCGCTTCGCCGCCACCGATGCAGATCGCTGCAACACCACGCTTGAGGCCTTTCTGGCGCAGGGCCGAGAGCAAGGTCACGAGGATCCGCGCGCCAGACGCACCGATCGGGTGGCCAAGGGCGCAAGCACCGCCGTGCACATTGAGTTTTTCGTGAGGGATTTCCAGCTTGGTCATGGTCACCAGGCTGACCACGGCGAAGGCTTCGTTGACTTCCACCAGGTCGACGTCGTTCAGCGACCAGCCGGTTTTCTTCATCAGCTTCTCGATCGCGCCCACCGGCGCCACCGGGAACAGGCTCGGGGTGTCGGCGAAGGCCGCGTGACCATGGATCACCGCCAACGGCTTGAGGCCGCGCTTGTCGGCTTCGGAACGGCGCATCAGCACCAGTGCCGCCGCGCCGTCGGAGATCGAACTGGAGTTGGCCGCCGTCACGGTGCCGCCATCACGGAACGCCGGTTTCAACGAGGCGATCTTGTCCAGTCGGGCTTTGGGTGGCTGCTCATCGTTGCTGATGGTCACCTGCTCTTTGCCGACGGTGACAGTCAAGGGCACGATTTCGTCCTTGAAACTGCCGTCCTTGATGGCCTGCTGGGCGCGGGTGGTCGATGCCACCGCGAACGCATCCTGGGCCTCGCGACTGAAGCCGTGGGTTTCGGCGCAGTCTTCGGCGAAGGTGCCCATCAGGCGGCCCTTGTCGTAGGCGTCTTCCAGGCCATCGAGGAACATCGAATCCAGCACCCGGCCGTGTCCCATGCGGTAGCCGCTACGGGCGCGGTCCAGCAGGTACGGCGCGTTGGACATGCTTTCCATGCCACCGGCGACTACCACCTCGGCGCTGCCAGCCACCAGCATGTCGTGGGCCAGGATGGCCGCTTCCATGCCCGAGCCGCACATCTTGTTGAGGGTGGTGCAACGGGTCGATTTATCCAGCCCGGCACCCAGCGCCGCCTGGCGCGCAGGGGCCTGGCCCTGGCCGGCAGGCAGTACGCAGCCGAACAGCACTTCGTCGACGGCATTGCTGGCAACGCCGGCACGTTCCACCGCGGCCTTGATCGCGGCGGCACCCAGTTGCGGTGCGGTGAGGCTTTTCAGTTCGCCCTGGAAACCGCCCATCGGGGTGCGGACGGCGCTGACGATAACAATCGGATCGTTGGATAGGGTCATGACAAATCCTCCTTATTTGGCCGCCATGCGCAAGGCCCCGTCGAGACGGATCACCTCGCCATTGAGCATGCTGTTTTCAATGATATGCCGTACCAGCTGGGCATACTCGGCCGGTTTGCCCAGGCGCGGCGGAAACGGCACGCCGGCGGCCAGGGAATCACGGACTTCCTGGGTCATGCCGGCCATCATCGGCGTTTCGAAAATGCCCGGGGCGATGGTCATCACGCGGATGCCGAAGCGCGCCAGTTCGCGGGCGGCAGGCAAGGTCAGGCTGACGATGGCGCCTTTCGACGCGGCGTAGGCCGCCTGACCGATCTGGCCGTCGTAGGCCGCCGCCGAGGCGGTATTGATGATCACGCCGCGCTCGCCATCGGCGTCGGCCTGGGTTTCGGCAATCGCCGCCGACGCCAGGCGCAGCATGTTGAAGCTGCCGATCAGGTTGACGTTGATCACCTGGCTGAAGCTTGCCAGCGCGTGCGGACCGTTCTTGCCGAGGATCTTCTCGCCACGCACGATGCCGGCGCAGTTGACCAGGCCATTAAGGCCACCGAAGGCCTTGACCGTCGCCTGCACAGCGGCTTCGGCCGCTGCTTCGCTGCTGATGTCCGCCACTACGCTTTGCGCGCCAAGACGTTGGGCCTGGGCCGCGACGGCTTCGGCATTCATGTCCACCAGCATTACCTTGGCACCGGCCGCCACGAGCATTTCAGCGGTGGCCGCACCGAGGCCGGAGGCACCGCCGGTGACGAGAAAAACCTTGTTTTCGATCTGCATCATTGAGTCCTTCGATTCAAGCTGGAACGTTCTTCGCCGCGGCCTCTTGAGCCTTGGCGATTTCCTGGTTGCGCAAGATAAAGCGCTGCAATTTGCCGCTTGGGGTTTTCGGCAATTCGCTGACAAATTCGATTTCACGGGGATAGGAGTGAGCCGCCAGACGCTTGCGCACGTGTTGGCGCAACTCTTCGGCCAGCTCCGGCGTGGCGCGGTATTGCTCGCTGAGCACTACGAACGCTTTCACCAGTTCAGTACGCTCCGGATCGGGTTTACCGACCACCGCCGCTTCCACCACCGCCGGATGCTCGATCAAGGCGCTTTCCACATCGAACGGGCCGACGCGGTAGCCGGAGGTGGTGATCACATCGTCGCTACGGCCGACGAAGCTGATACTGCCGTCCGGATTCCACTCGACCGTATCGCCGCTCAAGTAGTAATTGCCGACGAAGGCCTTGGTCGGTGCGCCTTCGTATCCGGCGAACCAGCACATTGGCGACTGGCTGCGGTCGATGGCCAGGATGCCCGGTTGACCGACGCCCAGTTCCTGGTTGTCCTCGTCCAGCACCACGATGCGGTGGCCAGGCGAGGTAAAACCAGCGGCGCCCATGTGGATCGGGTGCTCCAGGCCATGGTGGTTACACAGCACCATGCCCAGTTCGGTCTGGCCGTAATGGTCATGGATGACCACGTCCAGAGTGTCGGCGAACCAGCGGATCACTTCCGGGTTCAGCGGCTCGCCGGCGCTGCTGACAATGCGCAGCTTGCCTTTGATCGATTTGGCGAATTCGTCGCCGCCTGCGATCAACAGGCGATACGCGGTCGGCGAGCCGGTGAGGTTGGTTATCCCGTACTTGTTGATCACCCGGCAGGTGCTTTCCAGGGTGAACGGGCCATCGTAGAAGGTGATCGGATGCCCCATGGCCATGGGACCTGTGACGCCAAAATAGATGCCGTAGGCCCAGCCCGGATCGGCCACGTTCCAGAACGCGTCTTCGGGGCGCAGGTCCACCGCGTCACGGGTGTAGCTCTGGAAGGCGACAATGGCCTTGAGCGGCACGGACAGCGCTTTTGACGGACCGGTGGTGCCTGAGGTGAACATCAGCAGGAACGGGTCTTCACCCGTCAGCAGCACCGGTTCGCAGAGATTGGAGTAGTTGGCCAGCTCGGCCCAGAAGCTATAGTCGCCACGGACAATGCCCTGCCCCTTGGCGCCGGCGACGGTGACGATGGTCGGGCAGTCGGCGACTTCGGCGAGCTTCGAGCGATTGACCGCGTCGGTGACGACTACTTTGGCCCCGGAACTGCCCAGGCGATGCTCGATGGCCTTGGGCCCGAAGGCGGTAAACAAGGGTTGATAGACAGCGCCGATGCGCCAGGTGGCGAACACGGTGATCAACAATTCGATGTTGCGCGGCAGGAGACCGGCAACCTTGTCGCCTTTCTTCACGCCCTGGGCCAAGAGGAAGTTGGCAAAACGCGCGGCCTTGTCCTGCAGCTCGTTGAAGGTATAGGTCGCGCTGGTGCCGTCACGGCCTTCCCAGAACAGTGCAATACGTCCCGGCAGCGCATGCCGGTCGCAACATTCGATGCAGGCGTTGAGGGCAGTCAGATTGCCTGCGAGTGCGGCATCGACGGTGTGCTGATAATTGAACTGTGAAACGGCAGACAAGTAATCGCGCATTGCCAGAATCCCTCTGTATTTCTTGTTAGGTGGGGGAACCGTAACCAACAGGGAAATACTCGCTCTGCGCGGGGTGTCGGGCAATGGTCAAAGTTATCAAGTTGCTTGACTGGTTTGGCCAAGGAGCTGAGACAGGCGGCGCTTGAACGGGCCTCTCGCTGGCAAGCCAGCTCCTACGGGTTGATCGCATTCCCCTGCAGGAGCTGGCTTGCCAGCGAAGACGTCAGTCCAGACGCAACAGCCTATGGATGACCTCGCTCATTCAAGATCAAACTGCGGTAATGCCCGGGATTGGACCCCGACCATTTGCGAAACGCCTTGTAGAACGAGCTCGCATCGGCAAATCCCAGCCGGGTGGCGATTTCGGTGAAGCTGATGGTCGGTTCCGCCAGCCAGGAGATGGCCAGCTCCTTGCGCACGCTGTCCTTGAGCCCCTGGTACGTCTGGCCTTCCTCGGCCAGGCGCCGACGCAGGGTCGAGGCGGACATGCACAGGCGTTGCGCCAGGGCTTCGGTCTCCGGCCAGTGCTCGGCGGGCAGCTGCCGCAAATCCTGCTTGATCCGGCTGGCCAGGCTCTGTGGATCGCGGTACTTGACCAGGATGTTGGCCGGCGCATGGGCGAGGAAGCGCCGCAGCTCTTCGACACTGCGCTTGATCGGCAAATCCAGGCAGTCAGCGGAAAAGATCATTCGCGTGCGCGGGCGGTCGAAGCGCAGGTTCTCGGAGAACATCACCTGGTAGTCATCGCAGTAATCCGGCTGTGCACAGCGCAGCTCGATCGCCAGGATCGGAATTCGACGTCCAGCCAGCCAACAGGCCACCCCGTGCACGATCATCCAGTAGGTGAAGTAAGTGAAGGCCCGGCGCGGCTCATGGTCGTCTTCGAGCAACACGATTTCCGCCAGGCTCTGCTGATGAACCAGCTGCGCAGGCATGCGCTCGAGCATCAACGACAGAAAGCCCAGGCCACTGGTCAGTCCTGCCGCCAGGCTCGGCTGGACCATGGCACAGCGACAGAGGAATTCGAGGCTGCCGGATTTGAGCTTGCGCGGGTCCATGCCAAAGAACTCGTCATCGCCTCGTCGGGCCAGCAAGCGCCACAGACGCGCATAAGCGCTGGCGGGAACCCGGGCGTCGCTGCTGCCAAGCAACCCCGGATCGATACCGACCTTGTCCAGCACCTCATCGGTGGCCGCGCCCGGGGCGCAACTTTGCAACAGCGCTTCTCGCACCAGTTGAATGGAAATGGTGTCTTTTTCCGACATTGCGCGAAGGGAGCCCTGTTCTTGTTTGAGTGGCGGGCATATTAGCGCAGCCGCCCGGTCGGCGCAGAACCCTGTGAGCTGGCTTGCCAGCGAAGGCGTCCTTGAACATTGCGTTGGTCTTTCGGGCGCTTTCGCTGGCAAGCCAGCTCCTACAGTTTTTCAGCGCCATCAGGTCCTCATCCAACCGAACTCCGCACGAAAGGCCAGGGTCAACCCTTTGACTCCCTCACCTTGAAACCGGAGATCGACAATGAACCACTACCCCAAACCACCCTTCCCCAAACAACAGCAACCCGTCCCCGGCTCCCAGCGCAAAATGGATCCCTATCCAGACTGCGGTGAGCAGAGCTACAAAGGTTCGGGTCGCCTGAATGGCAAGATCGCCCTGATCACCGGGGGCGACAGCGGCATTGGCCGGGCGGTGGCCATCGCCTTTGCCCGTGAAGGTGCCGACGTAGCCGTGGCGTATCTGGATGAGGAGCAAGATGCGCAGGAAACCGCGCGCTGGGTTGAACAGGCCGGCCGCCAATGCCTGCTGCTGCCGGGGGACCTGGCGCACAAGGTGCATTGCCGGGCACTGGTGGAAAAGACGGTCGAACGTTTCGGCCGCATCGACATCCTGGTCAACAACGCCGCGTTCCAGATGACCCACGAAAACCTCGAGGACATCCCCGACGAAGAATGGGTGATGACCTTCGACGTCAACATCACCGCCATTTTCCGGGTCTGCCAGGCGGCACTCAAGCACATGCAGCCCGGCAGTTCGATCATCAACACCAGTTCGGTCAACTCCGACATGCCCAACCCCACCCTGCTGGCGTATGCCACGACCAAGGGCGCGATTGCCAACTTCACCGCCGGCCTGGCGCAAATGCTCGGGCCGAAGAATATCCGGGTCAACAGCGTGGCACCCGGTCCGATCTGGACGCCGCTGATCGTCTCGACCATGCCCGAGGACAAGGTACAGAACTTTGGCGCCAACACCCCGCTCGGCCGTCCGGGCCAGCCGGTGGAAGTCGCGCCGATCTATGTATTACTGGCGTCGGATGAAGGCAGCTACATCACCGGCCAGCGTTTCGGGGTGACCGGGGGTAAACCGATCCTGTGATGGCGCCATGCGCCGGAAAAATGGAACCCGGCGAGTCTCCAGCGCTCAACACTTCATAGGCCCTCCCTGGGGGCCTTTCGATACCTGGAGGTTGTCATGTCCGCACCTATCGTCAAACTGTTCACTCAGCCGAACTACGCGTGGACGGATATTCGCAAGGAAGAGGAAGCGCACCCACGCCACTATCTCGCCCATTTGATCCTGTTGGCCCTGATCCCCGCCGTCTGCCTGTACATTGGCACCACCTACGTTGGCTGGAGCCTGGCGGAAAACGAAACGGTCCACCTCAGCCCCCGCAGCGCCCTGCAACTTTGCGCCCTGCTGTATCTGTGCACCCTCGCCGGCGTCGCCATCATGGGAGGATTCATCCGTTGGATGTCTCGCACTTTCGAGGCTCGCCCTACGCTCAACCAGTGCATCGGTTTTGCCGCGTACACCGTCACGCCGTTTTTCCTGGCGGGTATTGCCGGCCTGTACCCGAGTCGCTGGCTGGCGATCCTGGTACTGGGCGCCGCCTCGATTTACTCGACATTCCTGCTGTTTGTCGGTTTGCCGACCTTCATGCATGAGCGCAAGGAGCAAGGCGTGCTCAATGCCGCCTGCGTCTGGGGCGTCGGGTTGCTGGTGCTGGTCACCATTCTGGTGAGCATGATCCTGCTGTGGTTCAACGTGCTGACGCCGGAGTACTTGCGCGCTACCGTCAGTCAATGACCCCCCGGCCATGAGTTTCATTGCCTGGGTCGCGGTGCTGGGTGCCGTACTGCTGACGCTGGCACTGACCTCATCGTTCCTGCGCTGGATGCCGGTGACCACCTCCGCCGTGTGCCTGGCGCTGGGGGTGGTCATCGGGCCAGCGGGCCTGGGCTGGCTCAGGCTGGATATCAAGGATGCCGCCTACTGGATGGAGCACCTGACGGAAGTCGCGGTGCTCTTTTCGCTGTTCGTCTGTGGCCTCAAGTTGCGCTTGCCGCTGAGGGACCGCAAATGGCGCGTGGCTTTTGGGCTGGCGGGGCCGGTGATGGTCCTGACCATCATCGGTGTCTGCCTGTTGCTGCATTATGCTTTCGACCTGCCGTGGGGCCCGTCTTTGCTGATCGGCGCGATCCTGGCACCTACCGACCCGGTGCTGGCCTCGCTGGTGCAGGTCAACGATGCCAAGGATGACGACGCCGTGCGCTTCGGCCTTTCCGGTGAGGCCGGACTCAACGACGGCATTGCGTTTCCCTTCGTTATCCTTGGGTTGCTGTTTATCCAGCAAGGCGGCGGTGATTCCGCCACCTGGCTCGATGACTGGGCGCTCAAACGCCTGCTGTGGGCGGTGCCCGCCGGATTGCTCGTCGGCTACACCATGGGCCGGGTAATTGGCCGACTGACGTTGTCCATGCGCATCAGGAATGCCGACAGCACGCTGTCGCCCAACGACTACCTGACTTTTGCCCTGATCGCCCTGGCGTATGTCGCCGCCGAAGCGGTGCACGGCTACGGTTTTCTGTCGGTGTTCGCGGCCGCCCTGGGCTTGCGTCGGGCCGAGGTCAAATCGATGGGGCATTCACTGACGCCCGCCGAGCACTTGGTGCAACCGGTGGTCGGTCATCAGAACGTCGAGCCCGATGCTGCCGTACATGGCGATGTGACGAACCTGGAGGAAGCGCAGGTGGCGGCCGGCATCATGATGGGCGACATGCTGTCCTTCGGCAGCCTGGTCGAACGGGCCATGGAAGTATTTCTGGTGACCCTGCTCGGGGTGGTGCTGGTGGGGCATTGGGACTGGCGCGCGTTGGCAATTGCGCTGGTGCTGTTCTGCGTGATTCGGCCGCTGATTGTCTGCCTGGTCCCTTGGGGCAACCTGCTTGACGGCAAGCAACGGCTGTTGATCGGCTGGTTTGGAATCCGCGGCATCGGTAGCTTCTATTACCTGTTCTACGCCTTGAATCACGATCTCGCGCCTTCAATGGCCACCTTGTGCACCGACCTTACCCTCTGCGTGGTTGCGTTGAGCATTCTGATTCACGGGGTCAGTACCCAACCGATCCTCGCCCATTATGAACGGCGCAAGAAACCACCGGCTTGAATGAGCTTGCCGTGGCGAACTGCATGAGCCAATAGCCCGGACTCATGCAGCCTGCATGGCCCCATTTGGCCATTATCACGCGTAAGACATTGTTTTTGAAACGCTTTACGGCAACAGAAAATACGGCACGACTAATGCTCTTTAACGATGAGTGACCTGCGGTAAAAACCGTTCGCGCTGACCTCAACTTGAGAGACTTGACCATGAATGCCATAGACCTGTTGAAAGCCGACCATGAACGCGTAAAAGGCATCCTCAACCAACTGAGCGAATCCACCGAGCGCGGCCTGAAAAAGCGCACCGATCTCCTTGAAAAGCTGGAAATGGAAATCTCGATCCATACCCGCCTGGAAGAAGACATCCTGTACCCGGCCTACAAGGAAGTCGGCGGCAAGGAGCAGGACATCATGTATTACGAAGCCAAGGAAGAACACCGCACCGTGGATTCGCTGGTACTGCCGGACCTGAAAGCCACCGACCCGTCCACGCCGGAGTTCGCCGGCCGCGTCAAAGTGGTCAAGGAACTGCTCGAACACCACATTGAAGAGGAAGAGACCGAGATGTTTCCCCAGGCTAAAAAGCTGCTGGGCAAAGCCACTCTGGATGAGCTTGGGGAACAAATGGAGGCTTTGAAGGCCCGCCTGAAAAAGGAAATGGCGGCGTCGCATATGGCTGCTTGATGGAACACCAGGATCAAAAGATCGCAGCCTGCAGCAGCTACAGGGGAATACGGTCACCTGTAGGAGCGAGCTTGCTTGCGAAAAACCTGAGAGCACCGCGGGGGGCCAGGCTCCCCGCGTCATCGTTGATCTGCAACGCGAGCAAGATTGCCCCAACAGGCGCGGCATCTACATTGCAGACGAAATGATCTCCACCAGATTCAATTGGGTAAACGGCTTGGATAAGCGCGGCAGCCTGGATGCAAAGCCTTCCAGGCGATCGGCATAACCGGTTGCCAGGATAATCGGCATGCCGGGTTTGCGCGTGCGGATGGCATCTGCCAGTTGCGCCCCACTCATGTGCGGCATGGCCATGTCGGTGATGACAAGGTCGATGGCCGGATTTTTCTCGAACAGTTCCAGGCCCTGGTCACCGGACGTCGCGGTGATCACGCGGTGTCCGAGGTCTTCAAGCAACAGGCAAGTGCTGGTTAATACCAGGCTGTCGTCATCCACCACCAATATGCACAGGCGTGGGACTTCCGGCCCTGCCGGCTCGTCGACAATAACAGCCGGTACCGAGCCTGCCGAAGCCACGGGCAACCAGAGTTCTGCAGTCGTACCCAGGTTTTTTCGGCTCTTGAGAATGAATCGCCCACCCAATTGCTCGATGTAGCCGTGGACCATCGACAATCCCAGGCCCGTGCCTTTTCCCAGCCCTTTGGTGGTGAAAAACGGATCCATCGCCGAGGCCAGCGTTGCTTCATCCATTCCCTCGCCAGTGTCGGTGATGCTCAGGCACACATAACGTCCCGCCGTTGAGGAGGATTGGGGTTGATCGGCAAGCGTCTCGGCGTGGGCACTGATGACGATACTGCCTCCATTGGGCATGGCATCGCGAGCATTGGTGGCCAGGTTCAGCACCGCCAGTTCGAGCTGATTGACATCGGCCATGACCGGCTCGATCTGCGCTGGAAAACGGGCTTCCAGGGCCACCGAAGGCCCAAGTGAACTGCGTAGAAGCCCGGAAATCCCTTGCACCAGGTCGGCCAGATCCACAGGTTCGGACTTGAGCTCCTGCTTGCGGGCAAAGGCCAGCATGCGCTGGGTCAGGGAGACGCCGCGCAATGCACCCTGGGTGGCGTTGTCGAGCAAACGGACTATTTTCGGGTCGTCGGCCAGGCGTTTGCGTACAATCTCCAGGTTGCCGAGAATGACGGTCAGCAAATTATTGAAGTCGTGGGCAATCCCCCCACTGAGCTGGCCGATGGCCTGCATTTTCTGCGCCTGGAACAGCGCTTCGCGAGTTTGCTCAAGCGCCTGCTGCGCCTGGGTCGCCTCGGTGATGTCGCGGGTGATCTTGGCAAAGCCGAGCAAGGTACCGGTGTCGCCCCGGATCGGGTCGACCACCACATGGGCGAGGAACCTGGTGCCATCCTTGCGCACCCGCCAGCCCTTGTTCTCGAAGCGTCCCTCACGGGTCGCAATCTCCAGCGCCCAGGCGGGCAATCCTGCAGCCTGGTCTTCAGGGGTGTAGAACATGGAAAAATGCCGGCCGATGACTTCTTCGGGCAAATAGCCCTTGATGCGCTGGGCCCCCAGGTTCCAGTTGGTCACACGGCCATCCGGGGCCAGCATGTAGATGGCATAGTCGGTGACGCTTTGCACCAGCAAGCGAAACTGTTGCTCGCTTTGCTTGAGGGTCTCTTCGGCCATCTTGCGATCGGTCAGGTCGCGGGTGATCTTGGCAAATCCCAGGAGCGTGCCCGTCGAGTCGTAGATCGGATCGATCACCACGTGGGACCAGAAATGCGTACCGTCCTTGCGCACGCGCCAGCCTTCGCCTTCGAAACGCCCCTCGCCGATGGCCGTGTCCAGCGCCCGTTGGGGCAGGCCGGCACGACGATCGTCATCGGTGTAGAAGCGCGAGAAATGCTGGCCGAGAATCTCGGCTTCCTCATAACCCTTGAAACGCCTGGCGCCCGCGTTCCAGCTGGTAATGATGCCATCGGGATCAATCATGTAGATCGCATAGTCAACCACCGCATCGATCAGCAGGCGCAGGCGCCTGTCTTCATTGATCTCGGCCTGGGTTCGAACTTCGCTCATTGATCCCTCACATCGACTGCTGTTTGTCTGAAGTATGCGATAAACCATCCATTTGAACAGCCGCCGGCGCGATTGACCACCAGTGCGGCAGCAATTGCCTGACCTTGCTCTCGCCAAAGCGGTCATCGATCAACATCACCACACCCTGGTCCTGCTGTGTACGAATGACCCGGCCGGCGGCCTGCACGACTTTTTGCACACCGGGGTACAGGTAGGTGTAGTCATAACCTGCGCCGAACAGGGCCGCCATGCGCCGCTTGAACTGCTCGTTGACCGGGTTGAGCTGCGCCAGCCCCAGGGTGGCGATGAACGCGCCGATCAAGCGTGCGCCTGGCAAATCGATGCCTTCGCCAAACGCCCCGCCCAGTACCGCGAAGCCCACGCCTTGGCCTTCGGCGGTGAAGCGGTCGAGGAATTCCTGGCGTTGCGCCTCCGCCATGCCTCGGGACTGTGACCACAGGTTGATCCCTGGATGTTTTTCGGCCAGTAACTGCGCCACTTGCTGCAGGTAATCGAAGCTGCTGAAGAACGCCAGGTAATTGCCGGGGCGCTGGCCGAACTGTCGGGCGATCAGCTCGACGATCGGCGCCAGGGATGCCTGGCGATGAACAAAACGCGTGGAGATGCGGTTGACGATCTGCACGTGCAACTGATCGGCATGAAAGGGTGACTCGACGTCGATGCACACGGTGTTCGCCGGGGTACCCAGCAAATCGGCGTAATAGTGCCGGGGGCTTAGCGTCGCCGAGAACAGCACGGTGCTGCGTGCAGCGCTCAGGCGCGGGCCGATGAAGCCGGCTGGCACCACGTTGCGCAGGCACAGTTGCGAGAGGTTGCGCTTGCGTTCGAGGTCGCGCTTGCTGATGTCGAACAGGTACTGCTGGTCGAAGAGTTCGCCCACCCGACAGAACTGCAGTACGTCGAAATAAAAGCTTTGCAATGCACTGTCCAGTCCCTGCGGATGATCGTTGAGGTAATCAACGATGCTGGCGCTGCACGACGACAGGGCCTGGAGCAGTTTTTCCGGCGGCTTGTCGTAGGCCTGGTAGGCACCGAGTTGCTGGTTATGCAAGGCGTTCCATTCGCGGTTGACCCGTTGCAGCGGCTTCTTCAACACCTCGGGGGCGGTTTTGCGCACGCCATCGAGGGTCGATTGATCGAGACTGGCGCTGTACATCTGCCGACCACGCTCCACCAGGTTATGGGCCTCATCGACCAACACCGCGACTTTCCAGGTGTTGGCCTGGGCCAGGCCGAACAACAGCGCACTGAAATCGAAGTAATAGTTGTAATCGGCAACCACCACATCGGCCCACCGCGCCATTTCCTGGCTCAGGTAATAGGGGCAAACCTCATGCGCCAGGGCGACCTGGCGCAGTGCGCTCTGATCCAGCATGTTCAACTGGCTGGCAGCCTCGCGCGCAGCAGGCAAGCGATCATAGAACCCCTGGGCCAGCGGGCAGGATTCACCGTGGCAGGCTTTGTCCGGGTGTTCGCAGGCCTTGTCCCGGGCGATCATCTCCAACACCCGCAGGGGCGGCGCGTCGGCGCGCTCCAGGATCACCTGCGCGGCGTCCAGGGCCAGCTTGCGGCCCGGGGTTTTCGCCGTGAGGAAGTACACCTTGTCCAGTTGCTGCGGCGCCAGGGCCTTGAGCAGCGGAAACAAGGTGCCCACCGTCTTGCCAATCCCCGTGGGCGCCTGGGCCATCAGGCAGCGTCCGGTGCTGACGGCCTTGAACACCGATTCCGCCAAGTGACGCTGCCCCGGACGAAAATCGGCATGGGGAAACCCCAGCTGCTGCGCCGCCTGGTTACGCCCCTGGCGATGGACGGTTTCCTGTTCGGCCCAGTGCAGGAACAAGCCGCAATGGTGATTGAAGAACTGCCCGAGTTCGGCGGCGTCAAACCCCTCGACCAGACAGGTTTCCTTTTCGCTGACGACATCGAAATACACCAGCGCCAGGTTGATCTGCACAAGATTGAGTTTTCGGCACATCAGCCAGCCATAGATTTTGGCCTGCGCCCAGTGCAGTTGACGGTGGTTGGCCGGTTGCTTGCTCAGGTCGCCTCGGTAGGTCTTGACCTCTTCCAGGCAGTTTTGCGCAGGATCGAAGCCATCCGCCCTGCCCTTGACCGTCAACCCCTGATACGAACCCTCAAGGGCGACTTCACTCTGATAGCCGTCACTGCGCCGCGACGCCACCGTGCGGTGCCCGACGATGCCTTCCAGCGCGGTCGGCGACGGGGTGAAACGCAAGTCGAGGTCGCCCACCTTGGCGGTGAACTCACACAGCGCCCGCACTGTGATGCTGTAGTTCAAGCGCCCTGCTCCGCCCATTGCACATAACACACGGCAATCGGCATGCGGTGCTCATGACAGAACTCCAGCCAGCGCAGCTGGTTGTCTTGCAGGCGATCCCCCGGCCCCTTGACTTCGATCATGCGGTAGGTTTTTTCCTGCGGCCAGAATTGGATCAGGTCCGGCATGCCCGCGCGATTGGCCTTGATGTCGAGCAACAACCGGGTGAACCAGTGCCTGAGGTGTTCGGCGGGCAGGCAGTCCAGAGCCTGTTCCAGTAACGCTTCACTGAGTGCGCCCCAGAACACGAAGGGTGACTGCACACCCCACTTTTCGGCATAGCGCGCGCGAATGGTTTCACGGTACCGGCCGTCGTCAAGTTCTCCGAGGCAGGCCTGGAACAGCTCGGCCCGACGGCTATGGAAGTCTTCGCTCAACAGGTCCACCGGACCGCGCTGGAACGGATGGAAAAACGCCCCCGGCAGCGGTGCGAAAATCGCCGGCCAGCACAGCAGGCCGAACAGCGAGTTGACCAGGCTGTTTTCGACGTAATGCACCGGTGCCGACGCTTCGCCCAGGTGCGCCTGTACATGGTCCTCCACCGACAACAAAGGGTCGGTCCTGCACAGTTGCAGGTCCAGGCGCAGCATCTCCCGCGGGGCTGCGCGCTTGACCACCGGCCCGCCCAGCTTGCGCCTCAGCCTGGGCAGTACTCGTAGCAGGTGCTGCTGCTCCGCGGCATTTTGCGGCGTTTGCTCGGCCTGGCACGCCAGCTCCAGGGCCAACTCGTACTCACCGCAACGCTCCAGCACCCGGATCATGCGCACGCGCGCGCCGGGGTAGGCGCAGTCACGGTACAGAGTCAATGCGGCGCAGAAATCACCGCCGCGCTCGCACTCCTGGCCCATCTGGAACAACAGCTTGTCGCGGCGCCGTTGCAGCCAGTGATTGCTCAGCGCCAGGCCGTTGATTTGCGCGACGATGCCCGCCACCGCCTCGCCGGCCTCGAACAGTTGCTGGCACTGGTAGAGGAACATGCAGGCATCGACGTCCTCGCGGCTGCGCAAGCCTCGGGAATCGTCACTGAACTCGACCTTTTCATAGGTGAAGATGCCCAGGTCCGCCAAAACGAATTCGGACCAGTCCTGGTAAAGATTGCCGAAGAACATCAAGCGCAGGCGATCGCACAGGTTCATGATTGTCAGGCTGAACAAGCGGTCGTTCAGCGTCGGACACCAGTCGTTGAAGGCCTGTGCTTGAGGAAACTGCTCACAGAGTGCCGGCAGCCAGTCGATCTTTTTACCCTTGGGTTGAACAATCGCGTTGCCCAGGCATTGAAGAATTTCCGCCTTGAGCAACACTTCAAATAGCGCCTCGACCGCTAACGGCTGGCAGTCATCGACCCAACCCTGCGCCAGCAACGGCTGGGCCGCGCTGCAGATGTCACCGATCTCGGCGTAATGCAGCTTGCTGGCCCGGAAATGAACGCCCTTGCGCATGACCAGCCTGACCAGCAGTGCCCGGGACTCACGGGGCAATACATTGAATTCACGGATGAAACGATGCTCTTCGTCGCTCAACACGTCGACATAGCGATGTTCAAGCCAATCAAGCACTTGCATGAAGTTGTTGAGGTAGTAGAACGGATCGTCGAGAGGTTTTACAGTCACGGAGAAAAAGGCCACTTTGAGCGAGCACTGGTTATGCATACAGATACCAGCAACGCCCTGCCCTGTGCAAACGGAAAAGGATAAGCGGCGGTCCTGTAAGGGTTTTTTGCCACCGGGCATCGAACTTTCCGCCGTTCCATGGCACCAATCGCCATGGAGCTGCACTCGCTTGGCGGCAACCGCCATGTTTTTTTTTCAACAACAAGAGGTGACTATGAACATCAAGACTCTGGGTTTACCCCTGGCGGTAGCGGCCTTTTTTGCCCTGGCCGGCTGCTCGACGCCCACGGTGGTTACGCTGCAGAACGGCACCCAGTACCTGACCAAGGACATGCCAAAAACCAAGACCAAGGATGGTTTCTTCGAGTTCGAGGACATTTCCGGGGCGAAGGTGAAGGTCAAGGCTGATGATGTGGCCACGATTCGCCAGGAAGATTAAGCAACAACAGGCTCTGGCGCGCTGCTCATTTCCGACACTCACGCACTCTGGGTGTGGCAGGTTCTGCGCACTGGCTTAAACTGCGATACAGCCCATGCGCCCGAACGACCTTGAACGGGGTCGATGGGTTCCATTGCACCACAAGCTCACGCATTGATCCTGGTGAAGCCAGCATGAAAATGGTCACGCCCCTTTTGACCTCTCTCCTCGCCACCACCCTGTGCGCGACAGCGAGCCTCCATGCAAGTACCAGGACGCCCGCGCCCATCTTCAAAACCAGCTTCGACTGCGCCCAGGCCCGGGAGTCGGTCGAAAAGCTGATTTGTCGCGATGCCCAACTGGCGCAAATGGACAGGGAAGTGCAACGCCTTTATCTGCTGGCACTCACGGATGAACATTCGGTACCGCGCCCGGACAAAGTCGAGACTGATCAACAGTTCTGGATTCACGCCCGTAATCAGTGTGCCGGGGCGCAAGCCAAGGCATGCGCGATCCGCAGCTATGCCGAGCGTGCGCACCAGTTGCGTCAAGGATCCGCGATCGCCCGGACCAAAGATCCCAGCAGACTCACTGAAGGCCCCATCGCCTATCGTTGCACCGGCTTCAACGGAGTCATCACTGCGAGTTTTTTCAATGCGGAGCCGGGCATCGTCTACCTGAAATGGGCGAACGCCTCAGTCGTCCTCGACCAGGTGCCGAACTACTCCGGCAGCCAATACAAGGGCAAGGACTTTCGAGGCGACTACAGCTTCTGGCAGAACGGCAGCGAGACCCTGCTGCAAATGCCCGGCGCGGGAGCCATGAGCTGTACGGTCGATCCGGCTGCGTGAGCGCCGAAGCGCTTGCACATCTTGTCCGGATGGCCTGCCAGGCGCTTCAACTGCCGGTACGAATCTTGTTCCAGACCCGCGTACGAATCCGGTCGATGTTCAACGGCATGGCTTCGAGCGCAAACAGTTTTCCCATCATGTCCGGGCTCGGATACACCTTGGTGTCGTTCTTGATGGCCGGGTCGATCAGGCTGTCGGCCTGTTCGTTGCCATTGGCGTAGTGCACGTAGTTGCTGATACCGGCCATGACCTCTGGGCGCAGCAGGTAGTTCATGAAGGCATAACCGGCCTTCTCATCCGGGGCGTCCACGGGCATGGCGACCATGTCGAACCAGATGGCGGCGCCTTCCCTGGGAATCGAGTAGCCGATCTCTATGCCGTTGTTCGCCTCCCTGGCACGGTTTTCCGCCTGCAGGATGTCGCCGGAGAAACCGACCGCCACGCACACATCACCGTTGGCCAGGTCACTGGTGTACTTGGACGAGTGGAAATAGCTGACATAAGGCCGCACTTTCAACAGCAGCGCTTCGGCCTTCTTGTAGTCTTGCGGGTTCTTGCTGTGATGGGGCAGGCCCAGGTAGTTCAGCGCGGCCGGGAGCAGTTCCGGGCCATTGTCGAGGATCGCCACGCCGCACTTTTGCAGCTTCTGCATGTTCTCGGGCTTGAAGATCAGGTCCCAGGAATCCACGGGCGCGTTCTCGCCCAGCACCGCCTTGACCTTGGCAACGTTGTAACCGATGCCGGTACTGCCCCACAGGTACGGGAAGCCGTGTTCGTTGCCCGGATCGTTGCCCTGCAAGGCCTGGAGCAGCACCGGGTTGAGGTTCTTCCAGTTGGGCAACTGCGCCTTGTCGAGCTTTTTCAGGGCGCCGCCTTCGATTTGCCGGGCCATGAAGTGGTTGGACGGGAACACCACGTCGTAGCCGGATTTACCGGTCATCAACTTGCCGTCGAGGGTTTCGTTGCTGTCGTAGACGTCATAGGTGAAGCCGATGCCGCTTTCTTTCTGGAAGTTCTTCGTGGTGTCCGGCGCGATGTAGTCCGACCAGTTGTAGATCTTGACGGTGTCGGCCGCCTGGCTGATGGCGGCCACCAGCATCAGCGGCGCCAGGAGCAGTGTCTTCGGGGTCATGGGTCGATTCCTGTGGGGCTGTTTTTGTTGTTGGAGAGCGGCAGGCAATCAGGGGACCTGCGTTCAGAAAATCAGCACGTAGGTCTTGCGCACGGTTTCCTCGATGTCCCAGACGCCGAGGCTGTTGGCCGGCAACATCAGGGCATCGCCCGCTTCGATGTGCAGGGTCTCCCCCTCGTCCGGGGTAAAGGTGCAACGCCCCTGGATGAAGTGACAGAATTCCTGGGCAACGATCTGCCGCCGCCAGCGACCGGGGGTGCATTCCCAGACGCCGGTCTCGACGCCGTCATCGCGTTCGACGCTGGTGGTCGAAGCCACCGCCACCGGCATGCCCAAAGGTACGGCGACCGGGTTCGACTCTTGCAGTTGCAGGGTGGCGGTGTTCTTGAATTGGGTGATACGCATGGGAGTACCTTTCAGTGAAGAAAACGCTGTTTAGTGCATGAATCCTTCCATGAACCCCGCGACCCCGCTGGCGAGCTTGCGCCGCCAGGGCGCGCTGGCCGGGTTGGCCAGGGTCCGGTCTTCGTGGACGAAGCTGCGGATGATCGCGTTGTAGCCAAGCCAGCGGCAGGGTTCGGGCTCCCAGGCCTTGAGCGCATCCAGGCCACCTCGGGGAACCACCCACGGTTGGCGGACCCGCTCGGTGTCGCGTTGCAGGATCAGGTCGGCAAGGGTCCTGCCACCCAGGTTGCTGGCACCGACCCCCTCCCCGCCATAACCGCCGGACAAGGCGATGCCGCTGGCCTGGTCACACAACATGTGTGGCTTGAAATGCCGCGACATGCCCAGGTTGCCGCCCCAGCCATGGGTAATCTGCACATTGCGAAGCTGTGGGAAGAGTTCGCCGAACAGATACTGCCGCAACTCGATTTCGCTGCGCGTCAGGTCGAAGTCATGGCGCAGCTTGCCGGCAAACCGATAGCCGCCGCGGGCGCCGAAGATCAATCGGTTATCGGCCGTGCGTTGGCCATAGGTCACTTGGCGACTGCTTTCGCTGAACGCTTGGCCGTGACTCAGGCCGATCTCGTCCCAGGTGGCGGCCGACAGCGGTTCGGTGGCCACGATCAAGCTTTGCACCGGTAACTGATACCGCCCCAGCGGCGGCAAGGTCACCGAATAGCCTTCGACCGCCGGTACCACCCAGCGGCTGCGCACCGAGGCCCGTGCTGTGCGCAGGCTACCGGACTGCCAATGGTTCACCGGGCTGTTCTCGTAAATCCTGACGCCCAGGCGCTCGACTGCGCGCGCCAGTCCCCGCACCAGCTTGGCCGGATGCAGGGTCGCGACGTGAGGCGCATAGATTGCGCCATAAGGCTTGGCCACGCGGATCTGCTGCGCCAACTGCTCCGGGCTCAACCAGCGGTAGTCGCTTTCGTTGAGGCCCTGGCTGTACAGCTTGTCCAGGTACTGGCGCAGGCTGGCTTCCTGCTCGGGGTAGCGGGCGGCACAGTAGAGGGCGCCACCTTTGCGATAATCGCAGTCGATGTCTTCACGATCGATGACGTTTTTCACTTCATCGGGAATGCCATGGAGCAAATCGTAAGAGGCACGACGCTGCTCGGGAGACGAGGCGGCGAGCATCCGGTCTTCGCCCAGCAGATTGCCCATCAACCACCCGCCGTTACGCCCCGACGCTCCAAAACCGGCGGTTTGCGCCTCTAAGATGACGATGTTCAGGTCAGGCGCCTGGCGCTTGAGGTAGTACGCGGTCCATAGCCCGGTGTACCCCGCGCCAATAATGGCGACGTCAACGTCCAGATCCTGTTCCAGCGCCGCACGCGCCACCAGAGGCTCGTCGAGTTGATCCATCCATAAACTGATAGTGCGCCACGCCGCCATGCAAGACTCCGCCACTCAGACTTCGATGGCGTTGATCCTAGTGGGTAGGCTCAGACGCCGTCTTGCGCGCGTGCACGCAAAGAAATTTGTTTGACGTAGGCCTTGGGCGACAGGCCGGTGTGCTGGCGGAAACAGCTGTAGAACGCCGACAATGAGTTGAAGCCGGCGGCAAACGCCAGCTCGTCGGTACGCACCGGTAGCGTGGCACTGTCCAGCGCGTTGAGCAGATGCTGCAGGCGTGCCTGGTTGACGTAGCGATAGAAGCTCTGCCCAAGCACCTGGTTGAGCAGATAGGAAATCTGATTGCGACTGTACCCGCACTCCTGCGCCACCCGTTGCAGGTCGAGCTCCGGGTCGAGATAAGGTTGCTGGCGTTGAAAATATTGCTGCAGGTCGTCGGCCATGAAGCTCAGCTGACGCGGCGACAGGCCCAGTCGACTGGCCGCCGGGCGTTGGGCGCCAGTGGTTTTGCGGGTAGGCTGCTCGCGCACCAGTGATGCGTATTCGTTGACTCGCCAGATCAAACCGTCCTTCACGGTGATCGCTTCACTGGCGCGAAACGACACCAGCCCCTCGCCACCACGCAGGGTGATGCGGTACTGGATGAACGCGGTGTTGCCGTCCAGGCGTATGCGGTCCGTGTGTTCCAGGGCTTCGTCCGGTTCACGGGGCATGCTGCTGTGCACATAGTCACGTAGCTCAGCCAACCCCATTACCCGGTTCTGGAAAAAATCGTTGTATTGGACTTCGGGATGATACAGCGCCATGACCCCGTCCAGATCGCGGTGTTTCCAGCGCAAGTGGTACTGCATGACCGTCTCGCCCGTGGCCTGGGTTTGCAGCGGGCCATCATCTGCGGCGTGCATGGCAGGTCTCGAAGAAAAGTGCCGAGCTTGCCCAAATTTGCCCGCGTCTTCAATGGCTGACGGCGCCTGCCTGTTGCGCAAACGTTGGCGTACGTGACCTGCATCAAAAAAATCGCAGCAATTGCCAAACGGCCTGAAAATTCCACATTTATTTCACATCCAGGTGCTACTTTTAAAGACTGTCACTGGTTGAGCCATTGAAGGCTCTTCCCTCCTAACGTGAGCTAATGGAAGCGCTCGATGAAGAAGGCGGGCAACACATGAATAGAGGGTTCAGCAAGGTTACTTTTCCAAATGCCTGCCAGCTGATGCGCTGGCATTTCCATCCCATGGGTTTTGAGGCAAGCATGGACGCCCCGGGCAGCATGATCGCCCGTCTGTTTGATCGGGCCAGTGGCGAGACCATGATCGCCATCGCCGGTATTCCGTGCTCGACGGTCATGAACGCCGCTGACGTCGAGCGAATAATCGAAGCCGTGGAGGATGAGCTTGAAGCCTTCATTCCTCCGGTGGCCTTCAGGAGTTACGCCTGAAAGCAGGCCTGCGCCYATCCAAAAGCCCACGATCMGGTGGGCTTTTTGTTTTCTGGTYGTACACCGATCTCCTGTAGGAGCTGGCTTGCCAGCGAAGAGGCCCGCCAGTCCAATACARAATTCAAGACCGCCTTCGCCGGCAAGCCGGCTCCTACAGGTCCCGTGCAATGCCACGAGGGTCCGGTGCAATACCATGCTGTATGTGTAGGAGCTGGCTTGCCAGCGATGGCGGCCTGACAGACGACCTATTACCTGTTGACCGCGTACATATCCATTGCCGGGGTAACGGCCATCTATGGTTTCGCCCTTACGGCGAGTCCCTTTGGCAAACGCCGGAGGCCGGCCCAGCCCAAATGAACCATTTCCATCCCATGGGTTTTGAGGCAAGCATGGACGCCCCGGGCAGCATGATCGCCCGTCTGTTTGATCGGGCCAGTGGCGAGACCATGATCGCCATCGCCGGTATYCCGTGTTCGACGGTCATGAACGCCGCTGACGTCGAGCGAATAATCGAAGCCGTGGAGGATGAGCTTGAAGCCTTCATTCCTCCGGTGGCCYTCAGGAGTTACGCCTGAAAGYAGGCCWGCGCCCATCCAAAAGCCCACGATCAGGTGGGCTTTTTGTTTTCTGGTCGTACACCGATCTCCTGTAGGAGCTGGCTTGCCAGCGAAGAGGCCCGCCAGTCCAATACAAAATTCAAGGCCGCCTTCGCCGGCAAGCCGGCTCCTAGAGGGCTCACGCCGTTGTCTTGGCCTGTCGATGATCGGCAAAGAACGCCTTGCCCTGACCGATACGGTCCGACGCCTTGGGCATGTTCACCGCCTGGGCCTCCTGCGCGTCGACGTACCAATAGCAATGACTCACGGCCCGGGTAATTCCCACGTACGCCAGGCGCAGGATCTCGTCTTTCTGCGCATTGTCATAAGGTTCGCTGTCACCAGCCTTGCCCAGCCCCGCCATGCGGTACACCTGGTTCTTGTACGGCGAACGGGTCAGATGCTGGCAATCGCCGAGCAGGAATACCGCGTCCGCCTGAAGCCCCTTGGCGCTGTGATAAGTCAGTTGCTTGAGGCGCCGGTCTTCGTAGGGCAATCTAGAATCAACATTAACTACGGATTGAATATGCTGTTCTATCAATAATTTATCGCTACTTTTTCGATAAAGCATCAAGATTGAATCGCCCTTGCGGTAGTGTTCAATCAGGCGCTGGGCCATGCCCTGGTCATCCCGGTCCAGCACATTGACCGGCAGCAACGCCTTTGGCTCACCGCTGGCCTTGGCCTTCTTTCCTGCAATCGCAGGCGCGGCCCGCACGATGTGTTCGGCGGCGTCGATGATGTACTGGTGGCTGCGGTAGTTGTCGCTGAGCATGACCTTGGTGGTACTCGGCGACGAGAACGTTTTGTTGAACTCCATGAAATAGCTCGGCGAACTGCCGCGCCATCCGTAGATCGACTGCCAGTCATCCCCCACGCACAGCAAAGACGAGTGCTGGGCGCCGCGCCCTGTGTGCATGGCCGGACCGCGGCTGCGGATCTCGGCCAGGCTGGCGCGGATCCACGAGACGATTTGCGGCGAAACATCCTGGAACTCGTCGATCATCAAGTGCGACAGCGGCCGCAACAGCTCGTCGCTGAGCAGTTTCAGGTTTTCCGGGGAATGTTCGCTGAACAACGCGAACATGCGGTTATAGGTCATGACCGGCGGCTTCTGGTCGAGCAAATGATCCTCCAGGGCTCGCCAGAACAGACTCAATGCCTCGAAGAAAAACCGGTCCGGGTCGTCCTTGGCAAAGCTCATCTGGCCCACCGCCGTCGGCACATCCAGGCCGAGGTTTTCAATGAACCCGGCGGCGGCGACAAAACAGTCCAGCAATGGCGCAGACGCCAGCTCACCCTTGACCTTGTAATCGAAGCCTGGTCCGGCGCTGGCATCGCCAGCAAGGGACGCCAACACGCGCTTGGATGACTCGTAACTATCGAGCCATATCAATGGCTTACGACAGAAAGCTTGAAACAGGGTGCGTTTCACCGCGCTTTCCGCTCGCAGCGTCAGCTTGGCGTTGGGCCGGGTCAGTTGCGGATTTTCCCCTGGGTCGAAACCCAAGACCACCCAGGCGTCGAGTGAGGGGATGTAACCGTGGCAATGAAAGGCGCTGCCATTGATATCAAACGCCTGGCGATTGGGCTCAATACCCTTGATTGGCCAGGCACCGGCGCGAAACCACAAGTCTTCCACCAGGTCGCAGAGTTCTTCATCGCGCTTGGCGGCCAGCTCGGTGACAGCCACGCGCTTCTGTACATCGGGGTGATCCCGCTCCAGCTCCTTGAGTTGCAAGGCGTGGCGCGACAACGGCTGGATCAGCTCGCGAAAACGTTCATCGCGGCTATGCAAGGCGTGATAACAGGCGTTGAGTTGCTGACGCTGAGCCTCATTGATGCGCAGGTCGAACGGGTTGCTGTCCGCCTCCTCATCGGCACCTTGCGCTCGGTGACTGAGGTTTTCGAAGGCTTGCAGACGCTCGAAGCCCGGCAGGCTGCGGACCATCGGCAGTATCCGCGAATGGAAGGTGCGCACAAGATCACGCGCTTCCTTGAGACTGACAGCCCGCCCCCACAACGCGAACAGCTCGATCAGTTTATTGATGAAGTCCTTGCGCGACTCGCGGGTGAAGGTCACCACCGTCATCGATCCCAACTCGAACCCCAGGTAGTGGCTCAACAGCAGAATCCGCAGGACCAGCGTCGTCGACTTCCCAGCGCCCGCCCCGGCAATCACCGACGTCGACGGCGTGCCACTGAAGATCATCTTCCATTGCGCGGCGCTGGGCTGGGCATGTGCCGGCAGCAGCCGGGCAACGTCGACCTTCATGCGCTTCTTCAATTCGGCGCTCAATGGCAGGCGCCAGTCGTCGAACAGATGATCATCGATGTTCGGTGGCCGATGCTCGGTGCAACGCGAGTCACGAATCAGCAGGACTTGCCGGCCCTCTTCCAGCCCTTCGAGCTTGCCTTCCTTGTATCCGTAGTCCACTCCGGCGCTATGCCCGCTGCGAAAACCGTCTGCCTGACCGTGCAACCAGGACGCGCGGTGCTGTGCGCGAAGGCGTGTCAGGCCATGACCAAAGAAGCGCGCTGCCAGGCGTTTGAGCAGTGGCATCTCGGCCAGGGGGCGAAGTTCAGGCGGAAGATCGGGGGTGTGTTGCGGCACGCGGACGGACTCCAGGGTGTGAGGCTGTTGGGGGCTATGGTGTCTGTATTTGCCCTTCAGTTCTAGTGAATTGCTTATGACTCATCGACTTATGTGCGGTATTGAAGGCTGGATAACACAAATTCGAAGCATATTTATATCAATCCGTTCGATAATTATGAGGCACTTTTTACGCTTTTTATCGATTGGTACCTGTTGGATGATGCCCGTCATCAACCACCGGTCTCGATTCGTGGCCAGGCGATTACGCCCCATGTCGAGCCTTTCAGGAGACGATCATGCTTGAACTCAGACCTTTCAACTCGCTGGGCGGCGCCCATCATGGCTGGTTGGATGCCCATCACCACTTTTCGTTCGCCGAATACCATGACCCCAAGCGCATGAACTGGGGCAACCTGCGGGTATGGAACGATGACGTGATCGCCCCAGGCACCGGTTTCCCACAGCACCCGCACCGGGACATGGAAATCATCACCTATGTCCGTGAAGGTGCCATTACCCATCAGGACAACCTGGGCAACAAGGGTCGCACCGAAGCCGGTGATGTTCAGGTCATGAGCGCCGGCACCGGGATCGCCCACAGCGAATACAACCTTGAAGCGGCACCGACCCGGATCTTCCAGATCTGGATCATTCCCGACGAAACCGGCCTGGCACCTTCCTGGGGTGCCAAGCCGTTTCCGAAAGGCCAGCGCGAAGGCTTCGTAACCCTGGCCAGCGGCAAGGCCGGTGACGATCAAAGCCTGCGTATCCGCGCCAATGCGCGACTGGTGGCGGCGAACCTGAAGGCCGGGGAAACCGCTGAGTATCACTTGGACAGCGGCCGTCGTGCTTATCTTGTGCCGGCCACTGGAGTCATTGAAGTCAATGGCTTGCGTGCACAAGCTCGAGACGGTGTCGCGGTTGCCCAAGAGCAGGTGTTGCGGGTGACGGCCATTGAGGACAGCGAAATCGTGCTGGTGGACCTGGCTTGATTCATTGAATGCCGAAAAAAAGGGCGACCGTGAGGGTCGCCCTTTTTTGGGTTCGAACATTGCTGGTGCCCGGGCTGCCGTCTTCGCTGGCAAGCCAGCTCCTGCAGGATTCATGCAACCTTTGCAGGAGCTGGCCTGCCAGCGATGAGGCCCTCGATCACTTCGCGGAAATTGCGCCATCCACCAGCGTCTGCGCCTCGGCCACCAACTGCTTGAGGTGGTCGTCGCTGACAAAGCTTTCCGCATAGATCTTGTAGATGTCTTCGGTGCCCGACGGACGCGCCGCAAACCAGCCGTTTTCAGTCATGACCTTCAGACCGCCAATAGCCTGGTCGTTACCCGGTGCGTGGCTGAGGATGCTCTGGATCGGCTCGCCCGCCAGTTCAGTCGAGGTGACTTGGTCGGGCGACAACTTGCTCAGCAGGGCTTTTTGTTCCGGGTTGGCCTTGGCATCGACCCGCACCGAGAACGGCTCGCCCAGTTCATCGGTCAGGGCACGATAAGCCTGGCTTGGATCGCGACCGGTACGGGCGGTCATTTCAGCGGCCAGCAAGGCCGGGATCAGCCCGTCCTTGTCGGTGCACCAGACGCTGCCGTCCTTGCGCAGGAACGAAGCCCCCGCGCTTTCTTCGCCACCAAAACCCAGCGAGCCATCGAACAGGCCATCGGCAAACCACTTGAAACCGACCGGCACTTCGTAGAGGCGGCGCCCCAGGCGTTTGGCCACACGGTCGATCAAGCCGCTGCTGACCACGGTTTTACCCACCGCGGCATCGGCTCGCCAGTGGGGCCGGTTCTGGAACAGATAATCGATCGACACGGCCAGGTAGTTGTTCGGCGCCAGCAGGCCGCCAGAGGGGGTCACGATGCCATGACGGTCGTGATCCGGGTCGCAGGCGAACGCCACGTCGAAGCGTTCTTTCAGACCGATCAGTCCCTGCATCGCATGAGTGGACGATGGGTCCATGCGAATCTGGCCGTCCCAGTCCACGGTCATGAAACGGAAGGTAGAGTCGACCTGCTTGTTCACCACGTCCAGGTCCAGGCGGTAGTGCTCGGCAATCGCCGACCAGTAGCGCACGCCTGCGCCACCCAGCGGATCGACGCCAAGGCGCAGCTTGGCATCACGGATGGCGTCGAAATCGATCACATTGATCAGGTCGGCGACATAGGTGTTGAGGTAATCGTGACGATGGGTGGTGCTGGCCTTCAGCGCCTGCTCGTAGCTGATGCGCTTGACCCCGGCGAGCTTGTTCGCCAACAACTCATTGGCCTTGGCTTCGATCCACTTGGTGATATGGGTATCGGCCGGGCCGCCATTGGTCGGGTTGTATTTGTACCCCCCGCTTTGCGGCGGGTTGTGGGACGGGGTGATGACGATGCCGTCCGCCAGGCCCGAGGTACGCCCGCGGTTGTAGCACAGGATGGCATGGGATATGGCTGGGGTCGGCGTGTATTCGTCACCTTCGGCGATCATCACCGTCACGCCATTGGCGGCCAGCACTTCCAGGGCGCTGGCGCCGGCCGGTGTGGACAATGCGTGGGTGTCGATGCCGACGAACAACGGGCCATCGATGCCTTGGGCCTCGCGATACAGGCAGATGGCCTGGCTGATCGCCAGAACATGCCATTCGTTGAAACTCAAGTCGAACGAGCTGCCTCGGTGCCCGGACGTGCCAAAGGCCACTCGCTGGGTCGAAATGGCGGCATCGGGCTGGCCGGTGTAATAGGCCGTTACCAGTCGCGGGATGTCTACCAACAATTCTGCCGGTGCCGGTTTGCCCGCAAAAGGACTGAGTGTCATGCAAAACCTCTGGAATGGAGTTCGGGGGTAGGATCGGAGTTTACTGGCAGTTTGACCTTAGCGCGATGGAATCGATCCATTGGCCTCACCTGGCCTGGCTCAATCGATGGCTTCCAGGCGCAACGCATCCCCCAGCAAGCCCAGCGCGGCGGCCAGGTCCTGGTCGCTGCCAAAGCCATGGCTCAAGCGCAAATGTTGCGCATGCAGGCCTTGAAGACTGAACAGCTCCCCGGGCGCAACCAACACCTGTTGTCTGAGCAAACGCTGGAATACCCTGCTCATATCGACACGGCGCAGCGAGCGCAGCCATATCGTCGCGCCGCCCTGGGGCTCGACGTACTGCAAGGCATCGCCCAATCGCTCCTGAAGCAGCCGGGTCATTTGCTCCTTGCCGTCCTTCAAGCGCCGGCGCAGTACCTGCAGGTGCTGATCGATTCGTCCGTTGCTGTACAGGCGCGCGATGGCTTTCTGGCGGATAGGCGACAGGCGAAAGGCGCGTAATAGAAATTGCCGTTGCAGTTCGCTGCTCATATGCCGCGAGAGCAGATAGCCGTAAGGGGCTTCCGGGCCGATGATCTTTTCGAAGGTGGAAAACACCATCAGGCGCTCCGGAGCCAACAGGTCGCGAAATCGCAGCTGATCGGGCTCAAACCCGAGCTCGCCATAACAATCGTTTTCCAGCACCCAAGCGCCATGCTTTTGCAGTATTTGTGCGATCGCTTGCCGGTTGTCATCGGGCGCCTTGCTGCCCCGGGGCATGTTCAGCCCGGACGATACCATCACCAATCGCACCGGCTCCGCTTCCAGGAGGTCCTTGAGGCGCTTGCAATCCAGACTGCCGTCGCCCAGCAGCGGCCATTCGACGACCTTCACGCTGGCAGCCTGAAACAGGCGCAGGATCGCCCAATCACAGGGCGCCTCGACCACCACCGTGGCGTCCTTGAGAGCCAACACGACGATCAGTATTTCCAGTACGCCGCGAAGGTCGGCGCCGATGTAGATGTCATCGGCATGCCAGCAGCGCACCGGCGAAGTGGTGTAGCGGGCCGCCAATGCGGTGCGCAGTTCCAGCTCGCCACAAGGTTGCGCAGACGGTTGCGGCTGGCGTGGGTATTGGCGCAGCAACTCTCTTTCCAGCAGCAAAAGCGGGCTGTCGAGGGGTTGCAGCAAGGCCGGTTCATCCGCGCTGAGGACCAGCATGGCGGGAAGACGGGCGTTGACATAGACACTCTCAAGCAGGTCACTGCCGTCATAGAGCGTGCTGTTGGGAGCGACCGGTAGCGCGTAATAACCGGATTTGGCCACCGAATAGACCCGCCCCTCCTTTTCCAGCAGCGAGTATGCGTACTGGATGGTCGAGATCGAAACGCCCAGGCGCTCGGACAGTTCACGCAAGGACGGCAGGCGGACACGGCTGTCGCTCACAGGTTCGCTGATCAGGCTGGTCAGGTAACGGTAAACCGCCTGATAGGCGAAATCGGTTTCACGGTGTCCTTTCATGACAGGCAACCACACCCATGGCGGTGGCCATCGTGCACAGTCGAAGGTGTCGACAACATGAGCACGTTCAACGCCCTGCCGACCATTCACGGCACACAGGCATTTCGTCGCTTGCTTGCACGGGCATTGAGGCATCGCTGTCGGGTGGGTTCATCGAGTGGCTCTGCGCCACAGACGGCCCCATGCGATACAGCGTACCGATCAGACTGACCGGCAAACCGCTGACATCGACCATCCACTGCAGGATCTGCTCCGCGACCGGATGCCCCTGCATGGCGCGATGCAACTCGGGCAGGGCCACCAGCATGCCCGGATGACATTGGCGCAGGAAGCGCTCCAATGCGGCACCCTGCTCGACAAAAGGCGCGAACAGCAGGCACACCCATTGCGTCTCGTTCAGGCCAAAACACTGCTGCGCCTCCTCGGCGGCCCTTGCGCGCTGCCCGGCCAGGTTCGCCGGGTTGCCATACACCTCCTCCGCCCGTTCATACAAGCATTCCGGCAGCTGGTTACGACGCATCAACACCAGGGCGCGCTGCAGATAGTGGGCAACACCGGTTTCGTAGGTGCCACCCTGGATATAGCAAGCATGCAATCCGCGCAGATACGCCGAGACAGCCACGCTGACCTGCTGGTTTTCACCCAGATGAGCCGCCAGTTCATCGGCCTTGAATCCCAGAAACTCGGTCAGCAGCGGCCAGCGTTCTTCAAGGTGGCTGACCAGCACGTCGTGAATATCGATGTAGGTGGTACGACGGCAGGCTTCAAATTGGTCAGCCGGACGCCAGGTCTCCTGGCCGTAGTCGGCATAGAACGCCTGGTAACAATCGCAGCCCAACTCATCGAGCAACATGAACAACCCGCCATAATCCGCCTCGTAACGGTTCGACGTCTCGAAGCCAGCCTTGGCGGCGGCACGCTTGAGCCCTTCGATGAAGCGCTTCTGCCGGCGAGGTGAGTCACCGCTGACCCAGGCATCGACGCCATTGTTCCAGCGGGCAATTTGTCCATGGAACTCGGCTGTGGCCAGATACCCGTCGTCCCACAGGTCAAGCGGACCATCCACGGCACGACGATGGCCGATCATCAGCATGTTCGTCCGATTGGCTTCTCGCCCGGCACTGGAAACCGGTGCCTGGTGATCGAACGGCAGCACCTCCCGGTTATCGACCATCAGCACTTCGACACGGGGATCGTCGTAGACGAACAAGGCGCTGTAGCTGCGATGGATGTTATCCAGCGCCAGTTGGCTCATGCCATTGAGTCGCAGGGTAGCGACCCGCAACTGGAAGGTCGCGGGTGCCCGACTGGCGATGGTCAACTGAGCGGCTCGCAACAAGGCCAAGGTGTAGCAACTGTCTCGCGACCCACACTGAACGGCCAATACCTTGTAGTCACCAATTCGATCCATGCCCCCGGCGGCGACCCCCAGGCGCTGTATCAACAACTGCAATGCGGTGCGTTCGGCGCGTGAAAAAAAGCTCAGCAGTCGTTGCAGCACTTGTTGATAGACATAGTTCATCGCCTGATCATGGATATGGGTCATTTCTATTTACCTGATATTCGTAAGTTCGACACAGCGCAAACAACTGCACGCACAGCGCAAAGGGATGCCTGAATGGAGATTAATTATCTGGACTTTATTACCAAATGCTAACACTTAAGTTTTTGGTCATCATTTGAAATAATTGATCGTGACAAGCGAAACAGACACGCGCGACCCTGCGCACAGGCCCTGCACGGGGGCTTGTTGCGATGGCCTTCGGCGTCCTAGGAAATGTCTGACAGAGTCCCACAGACATTTAATACAAAAAATGAGGAAAGTAGCTTCTCGTAATAATGTGACGAGCGCACAACAAACCGCTAGTTGTCGAACATATGTCATCGACGGGCATTGAAAAGTATCGGCTAGATACCTGGCCATGACTCATTCCTTGAGATGAAAGTAATCATGCAATTATCAGTACTTGGATGTTGATTAGAAGCTACAGATCGAGAGCAAAAACCGGTTCAGTTGCTGAACCGACCCACCTTCTGGCTGGTGGGACGTCTCATGTCGGGGGAAGTGCTGGGGGCAAGCGCTGGGGTGAACGCTCAAAACGCAAGAGTCCGCGCAGGCGCGGACTCTTTGAGGGGGTCAGGCAGGTTCGACTTGCAGGGCAACCCTTTCGCGACATGGGCATTCGTCCATGTAGCGGTGTGCTTCGACAAACTCGGTAAACGGGAAGACCCGGGTCTTGAGCGGTAGCAGCACGCGATCGGCGGTCAGCTGGTTGATATCGCGCAAGGCACGTTGCAGTGCGACCTGGTCCTGGATGATGCCCAGTTCCGGCTTGCCGGTGAAGTTGCCGATGCAGTGGACGAAGAACTGAATGTTCTTCTGGAACGCCGCACACGCCGGGAATGGGGTCTGGTTACCACCTTGCAGGCCGTACAAGACCAGGCTGCCGCGAGGCGCCAGTACGTCGCCGAGCAAGGACATCTGCGGGCCACCCAAACCATCGAACACCACATCCACGCCGCGGTTGTCGGTGATCTTGTTGATCCGCATCAGCAGATCTTCTTCCTCGGTGACGATGACTTTCTCGGCACCCAGCGACAGCAGGTATTCACGCTCGTCCGCGGACTTGGTCGCGGCGATCACTCGTACGCCCAGGGCCTTGCCCAATTGCACGAAGGAAGGGCCGGCGCAGTGACTGGCGTCGGTAACCAAGGCAAATTGGCCGGGCTTGACCCGTGCCAAATCGACATAGCCAAAGTAGGCAATCAACAACGGCGTGTAATGCACGCTGGCTTCGATCGGGCTGAGTACATCAGGGTATCGGGTCAGCGACGAGCGCGGCAGCACAATCAGCTCCCCGTAGACCGGATAATCGTTTGGGCTCTGGGCCGGGAAACTGGCAACCTTGTCACCGACTGCCAGGTCATCGACACCCTCACCGACAGCGGTGACGATACCGGCCATCTCCTGGCCAATACCCGCAGGCAGACGGGCGTGTGACGACGCCAGGTTCTGGCGCCAGAGAGTGTCGTACCAGCTGATGCCAATGGCTTCGACGCGCACCTGCACTTCGCCCGGTGCAGGCAGAGCAGCCGCATGCTCTTCGCATTTGAGCACCTCGGCTGAACCAAACTTGTGAAAACGGATCGTGCGGGACATCGCAAACCTCGCCAATTGAACCTCTAATGCCTTGAACTCTAGCTGGGCTTTCAACCCAACACTATCAGTGGCTATTAATAGTCGACATGCCTGTCATTGATTCCGCAGCTGCGGCGACATCGTCAAATGTCGCTAGAAACCGAAGCCGCCTTTGTGGGAAAACTGAATTACTCGGTGCAGAGTACCAGCCTTTACCCTTAATATTCCTGCTGGCCATTGTTCCCATATGGCCGCTCACGTCAAGTTTGCTGACTCTGCCAGGACTCAAGATGAATCGTAATGACCTGCGTCGTGTCGACCTGAACCTGTTGATCGTATTCGAAACCTTGATGCACGAACGCAGCGTGACCCGTGCCGCGGAGAAACTGTTCCTCGGCCAGCCCGCCATCAGCGCGGCGCTTTCACGTTTGCGCGGGTTGTTCGACGACCCATTGTTCGTGCGTACCGGTCGCAGCATGGAACCGTCCGCGCGGGCGGTCGAGATCTTCGCCCTGCTCTCCCCCGCGCTGGATTCGATTTCCACCGCCGTCAGCCGTGCCGCCGAATTCGACCCGGCCACCAGCACCGCGGTATTTCGCATCGGGCTGTCGGACGACGTCGAATTCGCCCTGCTGCCCATGCTGCTCAAGCGGCTGCGTGCCGAATCGCCAGGCATCGTCCTGGTGGTGCGGCGAGTCAACTACATCCTGATGCCCGGCTTACTGGCTTCCGGCGAAATTTCCATCGGCGTCAGCTACACCACCGATCTGCCCGCCAATGCCAAGCGCAAAGTGTTGCGCCGCAGCTCGCCAAAACTGCTGCGCGCCGACACCGTGCCGGGTCCATTGAGCCTGGATGACTTCTGCGCGCGTCCCCATGCGCTGGTGTCGTTTGCCGGTGACCTCAGTGGCTTTATCGATGAAGAGCTGGAAAAACTCGGGCGCAAGCGGCATGTGGTGCTGGCGGTGCCGCAGTTCAACGGGCTGAGCACGCTGTTGAGCGGCACCGATATCGTCGCCACCGTGCCGGACTACACGGCTGACGCGCTGACGGCGGCTGGCGGCGTGCGAGCGGAAGACCCACCCTTGCCGGTGCGCAGCTTTGAATTGCACATGGCGTGGCGGGGGTCACAGGATAATGATCCGGGGGAACGTTGGTTGCGTTCGCGGATACAGATGTTCTTCGGCGATCCGGATAGCCTGGCTTGATCTGAAGGGTGTATTGAGGCTGATGGCCTCATCGCTGGCAAGCCAGCTCCTACAATGACCTTGTCGTGCACAAATCGCGAACCTGTAGGAGCTGGCTTGCCAGCGATGGCCGTGACGCGGCCTCAAGCCCAGACCATTGCAAATCCGGAAACACACAATTGCCATCAACCGAGTTGATCGCCTGCTGACGCAAGGCGCAGGCTAGAGAGCTGCCCAGGCCTCTCCTATCATTCCGAATGATAGTTACCTTCGCCCCATTCGATTCGTGCGATACAACCCTGCCGAGCATCATTCGCCAATCTTAATACATTGGCGGATGCATCCATGGAACAGTCACTCAAACATTTGCGCTTGCCGTTGGCCATGTTGGCCGTAGTGGTGATGAGCGCCTGCGGCAAGGCACCAGAGTCTGCCGCCACCCTGCCCGCAGCCAAGGTCAGCGTCGCCAAGGTGCTGGAACAACCGGTCAACGAGTGGGACGAGTTCACCGGGCGCCTGGAAGCGCCGGAAACCGTCGAGATTCGTCCACGGGTCTCGGGCCAGATCGATGAGGTGGCCTTCACCGAAGGCGCCCTGGTCAAGAAAGGCGACCTGCTGTTCCAGATCGACCCGCGTCCATTCCAGGCTGAGGTCCGTCGCCTCGAAGCACTGGTCGCCCAGTCCCGCGCCAATGCCACCCGCAGCGAAAACGAAGCCCAGCGCGGCGAACGCCTGCGCACCAGCAATGCGATTTCTGCCGAACTGGCTGACTCGCGCACCAGCGCTGCCCAGGAAGCCCGCGCCGCCGTCGGCGCCCTGCAGGCGCAGCTTGACCTGGCCAAATTGAACCTGAGCTTCACCCGTGTCACCGCGCCCATCAGCGGTCGCGTCAGCCGTGCGGAGATCACCGCCGGCAACCTGGTGACCGCCGATACCACCCCGTTGACCAGTGTGGTCTCCACCGACAAGGTCTACGCCTACTTCGATGCCGATGAGCGTGTGTTCCTCAAGTACACCCAGCTCGCTCGCCAGGGCAAACGCGGCGCCACCACCCCGGTGTACATGGGCCTGTCCAACGAAGACGGCAACCCGCACCAGGGCCAGATGAACTTCGTCGACAACCAGGTCAATCCGAAAACCGGCACCATCCGCGGTCGCGCCGTGTTCGACAACAGCGACGGCAGCTATACCCCGGGCCTTTATGCGCGCCTGAAACTGGTGGGCAGCGGCACCTACAACGCCATGTTGATCAACGATGAGGCCGTGGGTACGGACCTGGGCAAGAAATTCGTGCTGGTGATGGATGCCGACAACAAGACCGCGTATCGCGCCGTCGAGCTGGGTCCGAAAATCGAAGGCCTGCGCATCGTGCGTAACGGCCTGAACAAGGACGACACCATCATCGTCAAGGGGCTGCAGCGAGTACGTCCAGGTTCGCCCGTCACCCCTGAAGTCATCCCGATGGCCAGCGAGCAAACCCTCGCGGCCCTGGCCCAACAACGACAAGCGCTGGAAGCCAGCAACCTGCCTCAAGTCGCGCCCGCCAAGGTCGCACCGGGTGTGGTTGTGAAAGTGGCTGCTGCGACTCCACGCGGTTAAGGGATAACGACTCCGATGAATTTTTCCCAATTCTTCATTTCACGGCCGATCTTCGCCGCAGTGCTGTCGCTGCTGATCCTGATCGCCGGCGCGATCTCGCTGTTCCAGCTGCCGATCAGCGAATACCCGGAAGTGGTGCCACCGACCGTTGTGGTGCGCGCCAACTTCCCCGGTGCCAACCCGAAAGTCATCGGTGAAACCGTGGCGGCTCCCCTGGAGCAAGCCATTACCGGCGTCGAGAACATGCTGTACATGTCCTCGCAGTCGACCGCCGACGGCAAGATCACCCTGACCATCACCTTCGCCCTGGGCACTGACCTGGACAACGCCCAGGTGCAGGTGCAGAACCGCGTGACCCGGACCGAGCCAAAACTGCCCGAGGAAGTGACGCGCATCGGTATCACCGTGGACAAGGCGTCGCCCGACCTGACGATGGTGGTGCACCTGACCTCGCCAGACAAACGCTACGACATGCTGTATCTGTCCAACTACGCGATCCTCAACATCAAGGATGAGTTGGCGCGCCTGGGCGGTGTCGGTGATGTGCAGCTGTTTGGCATGGGCGACTACTCGCTGCGTGTCTGGCTCGATCCGAACAAGACCGCGTCGCGCAACCTCACCGCCACTGACGTTGTCACCGCCATTCGCGAGCAGAACCGCCAGGTGGCCGCCGGTGCATTGGGCGCTCCCCCTGCCCCGAATGCGCAAAGCTTCCAGCTGTCCGTCAACACCCAGGGCCGCTTGGTCAGCGAGGAGGAATTCGAGAACATCATCATTCGCTCTGGCGACAATGGTGAGATCACCCGCCTCAAGGACATCGCCCGCGTCGAGCTGGGCTCCAGCCAGTACGCATTGCGCTCGCTGCTGAACAACCAGCCGGCAGTGGCAATCCCGATCTTCCAGCGCCCGGGCTCCAACGCCATCGAGATCTCCAACGAAGTCCGGGCAAAAATGGCCGAACTTAAGAAGAGTTTCCCCGAAGGCATGGACTTCAGCATCGTCTATGACCCGACGATCTTCGTGCGCGGCTCCATCGAAGCGGTGGTTCACACCCTGTTCGAAGCGCTGATCCTCGTGGTCCTTGTGGTGATCCTGTTCCTGCAGACCTGGCGTGCCTCGATCATTCCGTTGGTGGCGGTGCCGGTATCGCTGATCGGTACCTTTGCCGTGATGCACCTGTTCGGCTTCTCGTTGAACGCCCTGTCGCTGTTCGGCCTGGTACTGGCGATCGGTATCGTGGTGGACGATGCGATCGTGGTGGTGGAGAACGTCGAACGGAACATCGAACTGGGGCTCACCCCGGTCGAAGCCACCAAGCGCGCCATGCGTGAAGTGACCGGCCCGATCATCGCCACGGCCCTGGTGCTCTGTGCGGTGTTCGTACCGGCAGCCTTCATCTCCGGGTTGACCGGGCAGTTCTACAAGCAGTTCGCCCTGACCATTGCCATTTCGACGGTGATCTCGGCCTTCAACTCCCTGACCCTGTCGCCGGCACTGGCGGCCGTGCTGCTCAAAGGTCATGACGCACCCAAGGACCGTTTCTCCAAGGTCCTGGACACGATGTTCGGCGGCTGGTTGTTCCGTCCGTTCAACCGCTTCTTCGAAAAGGCCAGCCACGGTTATGTCGGCACCGTTGCCCGCGTGATCCGCTCAAGCGGCATCGCCCTGCTGCTGTACGCAGGCCTCATGGTGCTGACGTTCTTCGGTTTCTCCAGCACCCCGACCGGTTTCGTGCCCGGCCAGGACAAGCAATACCTGGTGGCCTTCGCCCAGTTGCCGGATGCCTCGAGCCTGGACCGCACCGAAGACGTGATCAAGCGCATGTCCGACCTGGCCCTGAAACAGCCTGGCGTGGAAAGCGCGGTGGCCTTCCCTGGCCTGTCGATCAACGGCTTCACCAACAGCCCGAACGCCGGCATCGTGTTCGTGACCTTGAAACCCTTCGAAGAGCGCAAGGACCCGAGCATGTCCGCCGGTGCGATTGCCGGTGCCTTGAATGGCCAGTACGCGGACATCCAGGAAGCCTACATGGCGATTTTCCCACCGCCGCCGGTACAAGGCCTGGGCACCATCGGTGGTTTCCGCCTGCAGATCGAAGACCGGGGCAACCTGGGCTACGAAGAGCTGTACAAGGAAACCATGAACATCATCGCCAAGAGCCACAGCGTTCCGGAACTGGCAGGCCTGTTCACCAGCTACACGGTGAACGTGCCGCAGGTCGATGCAGCCATCGACCGGGAAAAAGCCAAGACCCACGGCGTGGCCGTCAGCGACATCTTCGACACCCTGCAGATCTACCTGGGTTCGCTGTATGCCAACGACTTCAACCGTTTCGGCCGCACCTATCAGGTCAACGTCCAGGCGGAGCAGCAGTTCCGTCTGGAGTCCGACCAGATCGGTCAGCTCAAAGTGCGTAACAACAAAGGCGAGATGATCCCGCTGGCGACCTTCATCAAGGTCAGCGACACCTCGGGCCCCGATCGCGTCTCCCATTACAACGGTTTCGTCACTGCGGAAATCAACGGTGCCGCAGCTCCCGGCTATAGCTCCGGCCAAGCGGAAAAAGCCATCGAGAAACTGCTCAAGGAAGAACTTCCCAACGGCATGACCTACGAATGGACCGACCTGACCTACCAGCAGATCCTGTCCGGCAACACCGCGCTGTTCGTCTTCCCGCTCTGCGTACTGCTGGCGTTCCTGGTGCTCGCAGCGCAGTACGAAAGCTGGAGCCTGCCGCTGGCGGTGATCCTGATCGTGCCGATGACCCTGCTCTCGGCCATTACCGGTGTGATTGCTTCGGGAGGCGACAACAACATCTTCACCCAGATCGGCTTGATCGTACTGGTGGGGCTTGCCTGCAAGAACGCGATCCTGATCGTCGAGTTCGCCAAGGACAAACAGCTCGAAGGCATGAATCCGCTGGCCGCGGTCCTGGAAGCCTGCCGCCTGCGTCTGCGACCCATCCTGATGACCTCCTTCGCGTTCATCATGGGTGTGGTGCCACTGGTGTTCTCCAGCGGTGCCGGTGCCGAGATGCGTCACGCCATGGGTGTGGCGGTGTTCTCCGGGATGCTCGGGGTGACCTTCTTCGGTCTGCTGCTGACGCCGGTGTTCTATGTACTGATTCGCAACTTTGTCGAGCGCGGCCAAGCGCGCAAAGCCAACAAGGCCGCCCTGAAGCTGGAGTCGCACTGATGAGTTTGAAAGCTTTCCTGCCGAGCCTGCTGGCATTGGCGCTAAGCGCCTGTGCCGTGGGCCCCGACTACAAGACCCCGGTCACTGAACCGGCGAATATCACCACGGCCACCGACGGCGCTGCCGGCCAGAAGAACTTTGACCGCTCGCGTTTCGAAGGCATCTGGTGGCAGCAGTTCGAAGACCCGACGCTCAACCAGTTGGTGACCGAGTCCCTCAAGGGCAACCGCGACCTGCGCGTCGCGTTCGCCCGCTGGAAGGCGGCCCGGGCGATCCGTGATGACGTCAGCAATGACGCCATGCCGACCATCACCAGCCGGGTCAGCAGTGACCTTGGCAAAGGGCAGATACCGGGCGAGACCACCGACCGGGTCAATCAGGAGCGCTACGACCTGGGCCTGGACATGGCCTGGGAGATCGACCTGTTCGGCCGCATCCAGCGCAACCTGGAATCGGCCAACGCCGAGCAGCAGGCGTTTGAAGCCGACCTGTACCAACTGCAAGTGACCATGATCGCCGAACTGGTGGACGCCTACGGCCAACTGCGAGGTGCGCAGCTGCGCGAGAAAATCGCCCTGGCCAACCTTGAAAACCAGCAGGAGTCACGCAAGATCACCATCAGCCTGCGCGATGCCGGCGTCGGCGATCAGCTTGATGTGGAACGCGCCGACGCACGCCTGGCCTCGGTCGAAGCCAGCGTGCCGCAATTGCAGGCCGAGCAGGTCCGGCAGAAAAACCGTATCGCCACCCTGCTGGGCGAACGTCCGGACAAGTTGACCGTGGACCTGAGCCCGAAAAACTTGCCGGCCATTGCCAAGGCCCTGCCGATTGGCGATCCGGGCGAACTGCTGCAACGCCGTCCGGACATTCGCAGCGCCGAACGCCAGCTCGCGTCGGCCACGGCGCGTATCGGCGTAGCCAAGGCCGATCTGTTTCCGCGCGTCAGCCTCAGCGGCTTCCTGGGCTTCACCGCCGGGCGTGGTTCGCAGATCGGTTCCTCGGCGGCCAATGCCTGGGCACTGGGCCCGAGCATCACCTGGGCGGCCTTTGACCTGGGCAGCGTACGCGCCCGTTTGCGCGGCGCCGATGCCGATGCCGAAGGCGCCCTTGCCACTTATGAGCAGCAAGTATTACTGGCTCTGGAAGAATCGGAGAACGCCTTCAGCGACTATGGCAAGCGCCAGCAGCGGCTGATTTCGCTGATTCGCCAGAGCGAATCGAGCCGCTCCGCCGCCGACCTCGCCGAGATCCGCTACCGCGAAGGCACCGCCGACTTCCTCGTGCTGCTCGATGCCCAGCGTGAGCGCCTGGCCGCCGAAGACACCCAGGCCCAGGCCGAAGTCGACCTGTATCGCGGCATCGTCGCGATCTACAAGGCCCTCGGTGGTGGCTGGCAACCGGAGACGGTGGCCAGCAAGTAAGCGTCTTTAAAGAGCTCCTTTGGTTGGCCGCAACCAACCAATTTTTTAGCCCTGCGCCTCATTCGGTCGCGGGGCTTTTTTTTGCCAAAAAAACACCTCCCCTGTAGGCGCTGGCTTGCCAGCGAAGGCGCCGGGGCAGTCGACAGCAATGGCGGCTGTTAGACCGTTTTCGCTGGCAAGCCAGCTCCTACAGAGGGGCTTTGCCAGGCACCGATTTTGTGTACGACACCGATTAACTGTAGGAGCTGGCTTGCCAGCGAAGGCGCCGAGGCAGTCGACAGTAATGGCGGCTGTTAGACCGCTTTCGCTGGCAAGCCAGCGCCTGCAGGGGGGCTTTGCCAGGCACGGATTTTGTGTACGACGCCGATTAACTGTAGGAGCTGGCTTGCCAGCGAAGGCGCCGGGGCAGTCGGCATCGATGGCGACTGTCAGACCGCTTTCGCTGGCAAGCCAGCTCCTACAGGGGGGCTTTGCCAGGCACGGATTTGGTGTACGACGCCGATTAACTGTAGGCGCTGGCTTGCCAGCGAATGCGGTGGGTCAGTCGGCAGCAATGGCGGCTGTTAGAGCGCTTTCGCTGGCAAGCCAGCTCCTACAGGGGTCTTTGCCAGGCACGGATTTTGTGTACGACGCCGATTAACTGTAGGAGCTGGCTTGCCAGCGAAGGCGCCGGGGCAGTCGGCATCGACTGTTAGACCGCTTTCGCTGGCAAGCCAGCTCCTACAGGGGGTCTTTGTTAGGCACGGATTTGGTGTACGACGCCGATTAACTGTAGGCGCTGACTTGCCAGCGAAGGCGCCGGGGCAGTCGACAGCAATGGCGGCTGTTAGACCGCTTTCGCTGGCAAGCCAGCTCCTACAGAGGATCTTTGCCAGGCACGGATTTTGTGTATGAGGCCGATAAACTGTAGGCGCTGGCTTGCCAGCGAAGGCGCCGGGGCAGTCGACAGCAATGGCGGCTGTTAGACCGCTTTCGCTGGCAAGCCAGCTCCTACAGGGGTCTTTGCCAGGCACGGATTTTGTGTACGACGCCGATTAACTGTAGGCGCTGGCTTGCCAGCGAAGGCGCCGGGTCAGTCGACAGCAATGGCGGCTGTCAGACCGCTTTCGCTGGCAAGCCGGGCTGGTGCGAGGTATATGGCGGAAGGTAGCCGGAGTCGAACCTGCCCGGGAACGGATGCCGTCCCCAACCGGGTTTGAAGCCCGGCCGCGCCACCGGGCGCGATTACCTTCCTTGAAAATCAGTGATCCGTGTGCCTGGCCAGGGCATTGTCCGGGCGAATATGGCGCCTGTCGCCAAAACGCCGGGTCAGGCCGAGCCGGTCGAAGTATTCGAGGATCTGGATACTGCGCTTGCGCCCCAATCCCACCGCATCACGAAACGCCGACACCTGGATGACCGCGTCAGCCTCGGCCAGTTGCATCAGCATAGCCGCCATTCGCCGGATCATCGCATCGGTGTAGAACAGGTCGCGGACCACTTGATGCAGCAGCCCCAGCCGGGCCATTTTGCGCAGTAGCAAGCGCACCCTGGTTTCATCGTGACCCAGTTCGCGCACCCACGGCGGATCAAACCCGGCCGCGTCGAACCGTGGCTGCAACTGTTGCCACAGGGCTTCGTCCTCTTCGCTCAGACGCACTTGATGGCCGGGCAAATGCAGCCATGGTCCGCTGCTGGTGATGGTGCCATCGACCAGCAACTCGTCAAGCAGGCTGATGAAGGTCGAGCGATCGAGTGCCGTCCCGCAGAATCGACGCAGGCGATCGCGGTCCGGCCCCATCTGGTCCGGCTCCAGTGGGTGAAAGCGCGCCAGATGTTCGAGCACCTGCGCTTTCAAGGCCTGCCAGCGCTCGTCGCTGAACAGCAGCGGCCCCTGCCGGGTTTCGATCAACCGCACGTCATCCGGCAACACCCAATTCGCGCGCGGATGGTTGAACTGGCGCTCCAGACGTTGCAGATCAAGCCCGCTGTCACTGTTGGCCAGCAGCATCGGCATGACATCTTCCAGGCCAGTAGTCGCCAGCAGCGCCTGTAACTGCGTCAATCGCTCGGGACTGCGACGGTGACGGGTCGGTGCGAACGGATCGAGCACTCGACCGCCGCCGAGGGTCCGTTGCGCGCTTTGGTCACGCAAGATCAGCGGATCGCCCTTCACCGCCTGCACCGGCACATTGAGCAGGATCTGCGCAAACATCCGCTCACCCGGCGCCAGGCTGGAGCCCTCCAGCAGGGCCACGCGCCCGGTCACGTCCTGGGTGCCGATGTGAACATGCACCGGTTGAAAATGCTCGAAGGCGCGAGACTCGCCGGGCAACAACCTCAGGTCAATATCCAGACGCTGGGTCGCAGCGTACAGCCACGGCGCCGACAGCCACTGTCCACGATGAATCTGTTCCAGCGCCAGGCGCCCCGCGCTCAGGTTCAACGCCACGCGCTGTCCTGCAGTCGCGCGTTCGGCGGCCTGATTTTGCGCGTGCAGGCCGCGCACCCGCACCGGTTTGCCGAGGGGGCCGAGCAGCAGCGTATCGCCCACTGCCACCTGGCCGGACAGCGCCGTGCCGGTGACCACGATCCCCGCGCCCGCGACGCTGAAGGCCCGATCGATCGCCAGGCGAAAGCCACCACCGAGGCTGCGTTGCTGCACTTCACGCTGCGCAGCCAGCAAGGCCTGGCGCAGGCTGTCGATGCCCTGCCCGGTCACGCTCGACAGCGTGATCAACGGCGCATCGGCATAGGGTCCGGGTGCCAGCAAGGATTCGATCTGCTCGCGCACCTCTTGCACCCGGGATGCTTCGACCCGGTCGCATTTGCTGATCGCCACGAGCGCGCGGGGAATACCCAACAGTTCGACGATGGCCAGGTGTTCCCGGGTCTGTGGCATCACGCCGTCGTCGGCGGCCACCACCAGCAACACCAGGTCGATGCCCTGTGCGCCGGCGAGCATGTTGTGGGTGAAGCGCTCATGACCTGGCACGTCGATAAAACCGGTGAGGACCGCGCCCGGCTCCAGGGCGGCGTACAGGTAGCCGAGGTCGATGGTCATGCCGCGTTCGCGCTCCTCGCGGCGCCGATCCCCGGCCTGCCCGGTCAGCGCCTCAAGCAGTGCCGTCTTGCCATGGTCGATATGCCCTGCCGTGCCGACGATCACCCTGCCCGGCCCTCCACCTGCAGTTGCTCGAGTTGCGCCAGCCATGCTGGCTCGTCGTCCAGTTGCCGCAAGTCGAGCCACAACGCGTCGTCATCGATACGCCCGAGCACCGGTATCGGCAAGGTCCGGAGGGCCTCTTCGAGCCCATGCAGGCTTCGTCCACGCAGCCGTTTCGAGGTTAAAGGTCGCAGGCACAGCGCGGCACTGGGCAAGCGTGCCACCGGCTGGCTGCCGCTGCCGATCATCCCCAGCGCCGGCATCGCGGCGACACTCCAGCCCGCACCCAGGCGGTTGGCCAGGAACGGTTGCAGGCGCTCGGCTTGTGCCAGGATGTCGGTTCGCGTTCGGGTGAGCAGGCGCAGGCTGGGCAGGCGTTCAGCCAGCCGATCCGGGTTGCGGTACAGGCCCAGCACCGCTTCGAGCGCCGCCAAGGTCAGCTTGTCGACCCGCAACGCACGTTTGAGTGGGTTCTTCTTGATCCGCGCGATCAGGTCCTTGCGCCCGACAATCAACCCGGCTTGCGGGCCGCCGAGCAATTTGTCGCCGCTGAAGGTGACGATGTCCGCGCCATCGAGCAGGGCCTGGCGCACCGTCGGTTCGGCCGGCAAGCCCCAACGGGTCAGGTCCAGCAAGCTGCCGCTGCCGAGGTCTTCGAGCAACGGCAAGCCATGTTGCTGCGCCAGCTGCGCCAACTCGGCGGTCGATACTCGGGTGGTGAACCCCTCGATGCTGTAGTTGCTTGCATGCACCCGCATGATCAAGCCGCTGCGCGGGCCAATGGCGGCCTCGTAGTCGCGGGCGTGGGTGCGGTTGGTGGTGCCGACCTCGACCAGTTTGACGCCGGCGCGGGCCATGATGTCGGGAATACGGAAGGCACCGCCGATTTCGATCAGCTCGCCCCGGGAGATGATGCCTTCCTTACGTGCGCCGAGGCTGTTGAGGGTCAGCAGCACCGCGGCAGCATTGTTGTTGACCACGGTCACCGCCTCGGCGCCGGTCAGCTCGCGGATCAGGCCCTCGATCAGATCGTCGCGGTCGCCGCGCTTGCCGCTGTGCAGGTCGAATTCGAGGTTGAGCGGAAAACGTGCCGCCATTTGCACCGCGTCGATGGCTTCCTCTGGCAACAAGGCTCGGCCCAGATTGGTGTGCAGGACCGTGCCGGTGAGGTTGAACACCCGGCGTACATGGCTGCGGTGCTGGCTGGCCAGGCGCTCGCCCACCCTGCCCGCCAGTACCTGCGGGGTGAGTTCGACCTCATTGAGCTGCCCTGCCAGGACCGGTTCGCGCAAGTCATCGAGCAACTGGCGCAGGCTGGCGAGCAAGGCGTCGCGCCCATAACGCTCGGCCAGAGGCTGGCAGGCCGGATGGCGTAGCAGGCTGTCGATCGAAGGTAATCGCAAGACTTGGCTGATAGATCGGGCGGACATCAGGCGCTCCGGCAAACGTTGACCGCCTGAGTGTAGACGCTCGCTTCAGTCGCCCCCGGGTGCCAGCAGCAGATTGGGCGCAGGCCGCGCAAAGCCTTCCTGTTCCAGGCGCATGTCGAGGACCAGGCTGCTCAGGTCGGCGGACAACGCTTCGGCTTCGGCGTCGCATTCCAGGTACAGCTGCTTCAGGTAACTGTGACACCCCGGGCAGGTTTCCGCGCGCAGCGGCGCCTTGTCCGCGGCGTGGCGGTCGCTGTCGAGGCTGACGTATTGCAAGCCTTTGCTCTGTTCGCAATACACGCACTTGACCCGCACCACATGCCATTCGCAGGCACACAGCGAGCACACCAGGTAGCGCAAGCCGTTGTATTTGCCGCGATGGCGGATCACCCCAGCCATGGCCGGTGAGCCGCAAGCCGGGCACTGGTTGAGGCTGTTGCCGGGTTTCAACCTGAGGTCCGGGGTACTCAGCAACCAATGGCTCCACGCGACTTGCAAGGCCGCACCCAGAAAGGGCACCAGCGCCGCTGGCACCAAGGCGAACTGCCCGCTGACCAAGGCAATGGCCCACGCCTTGAGTTGCCCGACGCTGGCCTCGCGCAAGCTTGCCACGGCGTTTACCACCGCCGGTTGTGCCGGCGGTTGATAGTGCTGCAACAGCCCAAGCAGATACGCCAGCCACGCGTCCTCGCGCACCAGGCTGTCGGCGGCAAACGGCGGCAGGCCATGATCCAGGCACAGGCGGATGCGCTGCGGGTCTGGCAATGCCAACTCGGGTGGATCGTCCATCAGCCGCTGCTGCGCCTGGCACAGCCCCGCGACCAGGCGCAGGTACTCGGCCAGCGGATGCCCTTCGGCAAGGCGCTCCAGGCGCAGCGCACGCAAGGCAAACAGGTTGGGCGGTGGAAGGTGCAGAAATGGCGGCGATGTCGCCGCCGCTTCGATCTGTCCCGGCTCCAGGATAGTGGCCAAGTCGTTATCCTTTTTTGCTCAGCGGTGGGTCGGAACGCGGACGCTCTTCTCGGGTCACCTCGCGGCACCAGAGTTCGTGGTGTTTCTTCGCCCAGGCGCGGCTGACCCAGCCATGCAGCATGGCATTGACCGAGCCCTTGATCCAGATACCGGCGTAGATGTGCACGATGATGCTCAGGATCAGCACGAAACCGGCCAGCGCGTGCAGCAGCATCGCCCAGCGAATCGTGGTGATGCCGAAGTACTCGCTGAAGTACGCGCGCCAGATCACCAGACCGGTGAACAGCAGTGCCACCATGCACAGCAGTAAAGTCCAGAACAGCAGCTTTTGCCCTGGGTTGTACTTGCCGATGGCGGGCACGCCCTCCTCTTCGTTTTTCATCACCCGGTCGATGCGCCGCAGCCACAGGCGATCGTTGTCGATGAAGTAGTTGGCGCGCCAGAACTGCACCACCAACCCGAGAAAAAACACGAACATCACCACGCCCATGAACGGGTGCAGGATGCGTGTCCAGGGCCCGCCACCGAACAGGTTGTTCAGCCAGAACAGCGCCGGATGAAACAGCGCCAGCCCGGACAGCCCCGCCATGAAAAACAGGATCGCCACCAGCCAGTGGTTAGTGCGCTGGTTGGCGGTATAGCGAAGGATCTGTTTGCGGATCATGGCCTGTCCTCCCGCTTCGGATCGTAGGTGTGCACCGATGGATCGACTTCATGTACCGCAGGATCGATGGGCGGCGGCAGTTCATCTTCCTCGACCACTTGTGGACCGACCCGCACGTAGTGGAAAAATCCGGCCAGAACCGCCAATCCCATGGCCAACAGGCCCAGGGGTTTACTGACCCCCTTCCACAGGCTCACCAGCGGGCTGATCACCGGGTCGCTCGGCAGGCCGGCATACAGCCTGGGCGTGTCGGCGTGGTGCAACACATACATCACGTGCGTGCCGCCAACACCGGCGGGGTCGTACAGGCCGGCGTTGTCAAAGCCGCGACTCTTGAGGTCGACGATGCGTTCGGCGGCATGCTCCTTCATGTCCTGCTTGGAGCCGAACACGATGGCGCCGGTCGGGCAGGTTTTCACGCAGGCCGGTTCGAGCCCCACCGCCACGCGATCCGAGCACAGGGTGCATTTGTAGGCCTTGTGGTCTTTCTGCGAGATACGCGGAATGTTGAACGGGCAACCGGTGATGCAGTAGCCACAGCCGATGCAGTGGTCCTGGTTGAAATCAACGATGCCGTTGGCGTGCTTGATGATTGCCCCGGGACTGGGGCACGCGGCCAGGCAACCAGGTTCGGCGCAGTGCATGCAACCGTCCTTGCGGATCAGCCACTCCAGGTTGCCGGCGTCGGTTTCGTGCTCGGTGAAGCGCATCAGGGTCCAGGTTTCTGCAGTCAGGTCCTGGGGATTGTCGTAGGTGCCGAGGTTGTGGCCGACCTCGTCGCGCAGTTCGTTCCATTCCGAACAGGCGACCTGGCAAGCCTTGCAGCCAATGCACTTGGTGGTGTCGATCAGCTTGGCGACTTCCTCCAGGTTGCGTACCGATGAGGGCACAGTGGTGGTGGCCGAGCGGGCAATGATGTCTTGGCTGGCCATTTAGACTTTCTCCACATTGACCAGGAATGACTTGGATTCCGGGGTCTGGGTGTTGCCATCGCCGAGGAACGGCACCAGGGTGTTGGTCAGGTAGCCGTGGCGCGTGAGCCCGGTGAAACCCCAGTGCAGCGGGATACCGATCTGGTGCACCACCTGGTTGTTGACCTGCAGCGGACGAATCCGCTTGGTCACCACTGCCACCGCTTCAATGAAGCCACGCTTGCTGCTGACCCGCACCCGGTCGCCGGCGACGATGCCTTTTTCCCTGGCCAGCACTTCGCCGATCTCGACGAACTGCTCGGGCTGGGTGATCGCGTTGAGCTTGCAGTGCTTGCTCCAAAAGTGGAAATGCTCAGTCAGCCGGTAGCTGGTGGCGGCGTACGGGTAATCCTTGGCCACGCCGAGGGTATCCCACACCGAGTCGAAGATCCGCGCCGCCGGGTTGCTCGTGGCCTTCTTGTTCTGCGGGTGCAGCGGGTTGATGCCGATCGGCGTCTCGAACGGCTCGTAGTGCTCGGGGAATGGTCCCTCGTTCATCTTGTCGACGGCGAAGAACCGCGCCACGCCTTCGGGGTTCATGATGAACGGATTCATCCCCGCTTCCGGCGCCACGTCAGCCTTGTAGTCCGGCACATCGGTGCCGGCCCAGGCCTTGCCGTTCCACCACACCAGGCGCTTTTTCTCGTCCCACGGCTTGCCTTGCAGGTCGGCAGAGGCGCGGTTGTAGAGAATCCGCCGGTTCGCCGGCCAAGCCCAGGCCCAGCCCTGGTGCTGGTGCATGCCATAGGGGTCGTTGTTGTCGCGCCGGGCCATCTGGTTGCCGGTTTCGGTCCAGCTGCCACAGAAGATCCAGCAACCGGATGCCGTGCCGCCGTCATCCTTGAGTTGACCGAAACCGGCCAGTTGCGTATTGCCCTTGATCAGCGCCCCGGTGGCGTCGGTGAAATCGCTGACGGCGTAGCCGTTCACCTCCTTGGCCAGTTCTTCCGGTGACGGTTCGTCCGCGACCTTGTACGGCCACGACAGTTTCAGCAGCGGGTCGGGATAGGCGCCGCCGTCGGCCTGATAGCGTTGGCGCAGGCGCAGGAACAGCTCGCTCATGATGCGGATGTCGGTGTACGCCTCCCCTGGGCCGTCGGCCCCCTTCCAGTGCCATTGCAACCAGCGACTGCTGTTGACCAGCGAGCCGTCTTCCTCGGCAAAGCAGGTGGTGGGCAGGCGGATCACTTCGGTCTGGATGTCGGCGCTGTTGACGTCGTTATACGGCCCGACCTTTTGCCAGAACTCCGAGGTTTCGGTGGCCAGGGGATCCATCACCACCAGCCATTTCAACTTGGCGAGCGCGGCCATCACACGGTTTTTGTCCGGCAACGCGGCAATGGGGTTGAAGCCCTGGCACATGTAGCCGTTGACTTTGCCCTGGCCCATCAGGTCGAACACCTTGAGGATGTCGTAGTTGGGGATGTCCAGTTTCGGCAGATAGTCGTAGGCCCAGTTGTTTTCCAACGTGGCATTGGCGCCGTACCAGGCTTTCATCAGGCTGACGTGGAATTTGCTGTAGTTCTGCCAGTAGGACAGTTGCCCCGGCCGCAGCGGTTTCTGCGTGCGCTTGAGGATGTAGGCGTTGTAATCCTGCTCGGCATCGCCCGGTAGCGTGAGGTAGCCCGGCAGCGCGTTGGACAGCAGGCCCAGGTCGGTCAGGCCCTGGATATTGGAGTGCCCACGCAGGGCGTTCACGCCCCCACCCGGCATGCCGACGTTGCCCAGCAACAGTTGCACCATCGCCGCGCTGCGGATGATCTGCGCGCCGATCGAGTGCTGGGTCCAGCCCAGGGCGTAAAGGATGGTCATGGTCTTGCCCGGTTGCGAGCAAGTGGCGATTTCCTCCCAGATTTTCTGCATGGCGTCGACCGGCATGCCGCAGATCTGGCTCGCCAGTTCAATGTTGTAGCGGCTGTAATGCTGCTTCATCAGTTGATAGACGCAGCGCGGGTCCTGCAGGGTCGGGTCGACTTTGGCAAAACCGTCTTCACCGAGTTCATAGCCCCAGCCGGACTTGTCGGTGTAGGTCCGCTTGGCCGCGTCATAGCCGCTGAAAATCCCGTCCTCGAAGCCATACCCGGCTTTGACGATGAACGACACGTCGGTGTAGTTGCGCACGTAGTCGTGCTGGATCTTGTCCTCGGTCAGCAGGTAATTGATCAGCCCGCCCATGAAGGCGATGTCGGTGCCAGTGCGAATCGGCGCGTAATAGTCGGCCACCGAAGCGGTCCGGGTGAATCGTGGGTCGACCACGATCAGCCGCGCCTTGTTGTGCGCCTTGGCTTCGGTCACCCACTTGAAGCCGCACGGATGCGCCTCTGCTGCGTTACCGCCCATCACCAGGACCAGGTTCGCGTTGGCGATATCGGTCCAATGGTTGGTCATGGCTCCACGGCCGTACGTCGGGGCAAGACTTGCCACCGTCGGACCGTGTCAGACACGCGCCTGGTTATCGAACCCCAGCATGCCGAGACTGCGAACCACCTTGTGGGTGATATAGCCTGCTTCATTGGACGCCGCCGATGCCGCGAGGAAACCGGTGGTCAGCCAGCGATTCACCGTCTGGCCCTGGGCGTTTTTCTCGATGAAGTTGGCGTCGCGGTCGGCCTTCATCAGGTCGGCGACGCGATCGAGCGCTTCATCCCAGGAGATGCGCGTCCACTCGCTGCTGCCGGGCTTGCGCATCTGCGGGTACTGCAGGCGTCCGGGGCTGTGAATGAAATCGAGCAGGCCTGCACCTTTGGGGCACAGGGTGCCGCGGTTGACCGGGTGGTCGGCGTCACCTTCGATGTGGATTATATTTTGCGCGACATTCTTGGCGGCATCGCCCTGGCTGTACATGATCAACCCACAGCCGACCGAGCAATACGGACAGGTGTTACGGGTTTCATGGGTGTGGGCGAGCTTGAAGTGACGCACCTGCTCGGCGAAAGCGGCAGTCGGGGCCATGCCCAACGCGCCCAGGCTCGAGCCTGCAAGGCCGATGCCGGCGACCTTGAAGAACTGACGACGGCTGAGGTCCATCGTGCACTCCTGATCAGGTGGAAATCCGCTGCTTTGGCGGATTTTTCTGGACATTCACGGTGGCGGCAGTCTGGCTGCCGACTCTTGAATTTTAGACAAGGCTGTCGAATTCACCATGAGAACCGACCGTCGGCCCATCATCGAGCGGCACACACCGCCGCTCCCATAGCGATTGTGTTCAATACAGGGATTGGCGCTTATCATTGCAGCCATGTTTAACCCGGCCTTTATGAGATTTGCGCATGACTTTCGATTTTGATCAGGTGTTCGACCGCCACGGCACTGGCAGCACCAAGTGGAGCCGCTACCCGGCCGACGTGCTGCCGATGTGGGTCGCCGACATGGATTTCGCCGCGCCTTCGATGATCGTCCAGGCCCTGCAAAAACGCCTGGAACATCCGCTGCTCGGCTACAGCACGGCCAAGGACGATTTGCGCGAAGCCATCGTGGCCGATCTGTGGAACAAGTACGCCTGGCGCGTCGAGCCCCAGGAGCTGATCTTCCTGCCAGGCGTCGAGTCGGGCTTCAACATGGCGCTCAAGGCGCTGGTCCAGCCGGCGCAGAATGTGGTGGTGCAGGTCCCGAACTACCCGCCCCTGCGTCACGCGCCGGGTCATTGGGGACTGAACAAGGTCGAGCTGAACTTCGACCCGCAGCCCGACGGCACCTACACCACGCCACTGGCAACCTTGAACGAATCCCTGCAAGGTGGCGGCGCGCTGCTGTTGAGCAACCCGCACAACCCGTTGGGCAAAGCCTTCGGCCGCGAAGAACTGCTGGCCATTGCCGACATCTGCCTGGCCAACGAGGCCTGGATCATTTCCGACGAGATCCACGCCGAACTGTGCTTCGACGGCCGCCAACACCTGCCGATGGCGTCCCTGAGCCCGCAAATCGCCCAGCGCACCATCACCCTGATGTCGGCCAGCAAGGCCTACAACATCGCCGGCCTGAAAACCTCGTTCATGATCATCCAGGACCGCCACCTGCGCGAGAAGGTCAACCATGCCCGCTGCGGCATGGTCGACAGCGTCAACCCGCTGGGCATGGAAGCCACCCGCATCGCCTACAGCGAAGCCGCGCCGTGGCTGGCCGCGTTGAAAGACTACCTGCAGGGCAACCGCGATTACCTGGTCGACGCCGTGCGCCGCCGTTTGCCAGGCATCACCCTGAACGTGCCGCAAAGCACCTACCTGGCCTGGCTCGATTGCTCGGCGCTGGGGCTGGACAACCCGCAACAGTTCTTCCTCGAACAAGCCAAAGTGGGCCTGAGCCCGGGCCTTGATTTCGGCGATGACTGCCAACAGTTCGTACGCCTGAACTTCGGCTGCCCGCGGTCATTGCTGGAGGAAGGGATTGCGCGGATGGAGCGTAGTTTGCGGCATCGTAACGCTTGATCGCCCTATGTAGGAGCTGACTTGTCCGCGCAGCGATGGCGCCCCAAAGCCGGATGCAATATCCAACGGCCCCATCGCCAGCAAGCCGGCTCCTACAGATCCCCACCCCTACACAAATCCTGTAGGAGCTGGCTTGCCAGCGAAGGCGTCCTGAAGCTGAATCACATCTTGAGAATCGTTCAGCTTACGTTCAGCTAATTGTCAATCACTCCCATATGGGAATGAGTGTCATTATGTTACAACTTAGCACCCTATCTAATTCCCCACGGTGCTGAATGCTCGTTCCTTTCCTGATCATGCTGCGCGAAGGCATTGAAGCCGCGTTGATCGTTGGCATTATCGCCAGTTACCTCCAGCAGACCGGACGTGGCCAATGGATACCCGCGGTGTGGGTCGGGGTGTTTCTCGCCGCCGCTCTTTCGCTATTGGTAGGCGGTGGCCTGGAGCTGGTCAGCGCCGAGTTTCCGCAGAAGCAGCAGGAGCTGTTTGAGGGTCTGGTCGGCCTGGTCGCGGTCGGTATTCTCAGTTCCATGGTGTTCTGGATGCGTAAGGTGGCGCGGTCGATCAAGCACTCGCTGCACGTTTCCCTCGATCATGCGTTGAACAATTCCCGGCACCAGGTGTTCGCGCTGATTGCCATGGTGTTTTTCGCCGTGGCCCGCGAAGGCCTGGAGACGGTGTTTTTCCTGCTCGCAGTGTTCCAGCAAAGCGAAGGCCCGGCGGCGCCGATAGGTGCCCTGCTCGGCTTGATACTGGCCATCGTCGTCGGTTTCCTGATCTACAGCGGCAGCATGCGCCTCAATCTCGGCGCGTTTTTCCGCTGGACCGGTCTGTTCATCCTGGTGGTGGCGGCGGGCATCCTGGCCAACTCGGTGCAGGCGCTGCACGAAGCCGGGGTCTGGAATCACTGGCAGGCCGTGCTCTTCGACTTCAGCGCCACGCTGCCCATGGACGGCCCGCTGGGTTCGGTGCTGGCCGGAATGTTCGGCTACCAGGACACCCCGACTATCAGCACCCTCGGCGCCTATCTGATTTATCTGCTGGTGGCGCTGGCGATGTTCTTCATGCCCGCCGCCGCTCCCGGCAAACAATCTTCTTCGGCTTCCAGTCAGTAAGGGCAACCATGCCAGATCAAACTCCACCCCAAGCCTCCCCACCCCGAGCCTTGCGCTGGGCGGTGGCCGGTTCGGCAATCGTGATGATCGCCGCCGGCGGGCTGTTCTACTACGCCGCGCAATTGGCCACGGCCAAGCGCGAACGCCAGGCCAACCATGACCAGGTGCTGGTGACCATTGCCGGCCACAGCTGCGAGCCGAACGCCCTGACGGTGCCGGCCGGGCGCGCCAGTTTTCGCATCGTCAACCGCTCCGATCGCGCCGTCGAATGGGAAATCCTGGACGGCGTGCTGGTGGTCGAGGAACGGGAAAACATCGCGCCCGGGCTGAGCCAGGTGATCAACGCCAACCTGTTGCCCGGCGATTACACCATCACCTGCGGCCTGCTGAGCAACCCCCGCGGCACGCTGCACGTCACCCCGACGGCGGCGTCGCAAGCCGCCGCCAAGGCCGGGCCTGCCCTGCTGGCATTTGTCGGGCCGCTGTCGGAGTACCGGGTGTTCCTGAGCCGCCAGGGCTCGGCGCTGATCAAGGCGGTCACGGCCCTGGAGCAAGCCATCGCAGCCGCAGACCTCGGCCAGGCGCAGGCCCTGTACCTGCCGGCGCGCGCTGCATATCAGAGACTGGCGCCCGCCGCGCAACGCCTGGGGCAATTGAACAACGCGATCAACGCCCGTGCGGACTACTTCGAAAAGCGCGAACAGGATCCGGGATTCGTGGGCTTCCATCGCCTCGAATATGCGTTGTTCGAGCAACGCAACCTCGACCGCCTTGCACCGCTTGCCCAGCGCCTGCTGACGGACGTCACGTCGCTCAAGCAACAGTTGCTGGCCCAGTCCCTGGCGCCGGAGCAACTGGTGAGCATCGTGGTGCGCAATCTCGACAACATCGCCCAGGTGCGCGCCCACTCGGGCGAAGAGGAGCGTTACAGCCACAGCGACCTCAACGGCTTCGCCGGCAACCTGGACGCCAGCCGCAAGGTCGTCGAGCTGCTGCGCCCATTGCTGGGCAAATCCGATGCGCCACTGCTGACAAACATCGACACGGCATTGGCCGATTTCGCTGCCGAACTCGACGGGTTCAAGGTCGACGGCGGTTATGCCAGCTACGACAGCGTCAGCCCCGCGCAACGCCAACAGATCGCCGACAAGGCCAAGGCACTGGCCGCCGCACTCGATGCAATAGACCCCGCCCTCGGCCTTTCCGGCCTGTAAGCAGAAGACGACTTTCAGATGAATGATCCAGAGCAATTCAACCATCAGCGCCGCCGGGTACTGATGGGCATGGGCGCCGCCGGTGTCGCACTGGCAGGTGTAGCCTTGAGCTGCCCGGCCATGGCCGCCAGCCCCGCGCAAGTGACCGAGGCACCGAGCAGCGAGCGCACCCAGGACCGTCATGATTTCCTTGGCAAACACCAGAGTGGAATCGTCACGCCACGCCCGGCGTCCGGCATGCTGGTGGCTTTCGACGTGCTGGCCAGCGATCGACAGGACCTGGAGCGGCTGTTTCGCACCCTGAACGAACGCATCGCGTTTTTGATGAAGGGCGGCCCGGTGACTCAGGTCGATCCGAAACTGCCCCCCGTGGATTCAGGGATTCTCGGGCCTGTGGTCACGCCGGATAACCTGACCATCACCGTGTCGGTCGGCGAATCATTGTTCGACGAGCGTTTCGGCCTGAGCGACGTCAAACCCAAGCGCTTGATCCGAATGGTCGGTTTCCCCAACGATGCGCTGGAAGCCGATTGCTGCCACGGCGACTTGAGCATCCAGTTCTGCGCCAACACCGCCGATACCAACATCCACGCCCTGCGCGACATCGTGAAGAACCTGCCGGACTTGCTCCTGGTGCGCTGGAAGCAGGAAGGCAGTGTGCCGCCCCAGGCCCCGGCCCAGCCGGACATGCCGGCACAGAGCGCGCGCAACTTCCTGGGTTTTCGCGACGGTTCGGCCAACCCCGATTCCAACAATGCCCACGCAATGGACAGCCTTGTCTGGGTTCAGCCCGGCAGCGACGAACCGACCTGGGCGGCCAATGGCAGCTATCAGGCGGTGCGGATCATCCGCAACTTCGTTGAACGCTGGGACCGCACGCCGCTGCAGGAACAGGAAAGCATTCTGGGTCGCGTCAAGGCCAGCGGTGCGCCCATGGGCGGCCAGCATGAATCGCAAGTCCCGAACTATGCCGAGGACCCGCACGGCAAGCAAACCCGGCTCGACGCGCATATCCGCCTGGCCAACCCACGCACCGCCGCGACCCAGGCCAACCTGATCTTGCGCCGGCCGTTCAACTACTCCAACGGTGTGAACAGGAACGGCCAGCTCGACATGGGTTTGCTCTTCATCTGTTACCAGGCCGACCTGGAAAAAGGCTTCATCACCGTGCAAACCCGACTCAACGGCGAGCCGCTGGAGGAATACCTCAAGCCGGTCGGCGGCGGGTACTTCTTCACCCTGCCAGGTGTCACCGGCGACCAGGACTTCCTTGGCCGTTCGCTGCTTGAAGCCGCACAACCCAAAACAACAGTCTGACCACCACAACATCGACGGAGCCGCCCCATGAATAAGTCGCCACTCGCATTACTGCTGGCCCTTGGCTTGCTCAACACCCCGATTGCGTCATTCGCGGCAACGGCGCCGCTGGAGTTGGTGCAGCCGATTTCCGACTACAAGATCTACGTCACCGAGCAACTGGATGAACTGGCCAGTCACACTCGGCAGTTCACCGACGCGGTGAAAAAAGGCGACCTGGCGACCGCGAAAAAACTCTACGCCCCGACTCGCGTCTACTACGAGTCGATCGAGCCGATCGCCGAATTGTTCAGCGACCTGGACGCCTCCATTGACTCCCGGGTCGATGACCACGAAAAAGGCGTGACGGCCGAAGACTTCACCGGTTTCCACCGCATCGAGTACTCGCTGTTCGCGCAAAACAGCACCCAGGGCCTGGATGAGCTCGCCGATCGCTTGAACAAGGACGTCACCGACCTGCAAACCAGCGTCGCCGGCCTGACCTTCCCGCCGGAAAAAGTCGTCGGCGGCGCCGCGGCGCTGCTGGAAGAGGTCGCCGCAACCAAGATCTCCGGTGAGGAAGACCGTTACAGCCACACCGACCTGTACGACTTCCAGGGCAACATCGACGGGGCGAAGAAAATCGTCGACCTGTTCCGTGCGCAGATCGAGAAACAGGACGCGGCGTTCGTCGCCAAGGTCGATAAGAACTTCGCCACGGTGGACAAGATCCTGGCCAAGTACAAGACGCAGGATGGCGGCTTCGAGACTTATGACAAGGTGAAGGAAAACGATCGCAAGGCGTTGGTTGGGCCGGTGAATACGCTGGCTGAGGATTTGTCGACGTTGCGGGGAAAGTTGGGGTTGAACTGAGTTTTGTAGCGTCTGGGCGGACGCTTTCGCTGGCAAGCCAGCTCCTACAGGGTTTTAGGTCGATCACGTAATTATGTGATCGACGTTGAACCTGTAGGGGCTGGCTTGCCAGCGATGCTTTTTCGGCCTTACAGAATGCGGTAAAGCAGCCGCTCAACCCTCACCCTGCTCACCCGCTTGAGAAACTTCGCCACCCCCGCCGGGTAATCCGGCAGGGTTTGCAGGTCCTGGTAGCGCTCGATGCGCCGGGTGTGCTGGAAAATCTGTGCAAGCTCGGTACGCCGCGGTTCCAGCAGTTCATCTTGCGGATCGTCGATCAGCAAGGCGTTTTCCAGGTCGAGACGAAACGCCCGCGGGTTGAGGTTGTTGCCCGTCAGCAAGGTGTAGCGCTGATCGACCCACATGCCCTTGAGGTGATAGGTGTTGTCGCCGTCCTTCCACAGGTGCAGGTTCAACTGGCCGCTGTCGATGTTGCGCTGATGCCGCTTGGCAAAGCGGCGCAGGCTGATCTCATAGAGATACGGCAGCGCCGAGATCACCTTGAACGGTTCGCTCGGTGGGATGTAGAAATCGTTGGCGGTCTTGTCACCGACCACGATGTCGATCTTCACCCCCCTGGCCAGCGCCCGGTTGATCTCTCGGGTCACCGCCAATGGCAGGTTGAAATACGGCGTGCAGATGGTCAGCTGATGCCGGGCGCTGGCAATCAACTCGATGATCACCCGGCTTAACGGGTTGTTCTTGCCCACGCCCAGTAACGGGCTGACCGACAATCCACTTTTGTCCGTGGTGCCCTGGGTGGTGTCGTAGGCCGCGTGCTTGAGACGGCTGCGCAAGTCGCCGATGTCGTTGCGCAGGCTGCGGGTAGTCGGCAGGTTCGGCAGGTCCAGGCGATGCACCGCCTTGGAGGCCACCAGGCCGTGCTGCACCAGGTGATGCATCGAGTCGGCCAGGGCGCGGTTGTGCAGCAGGTGATAACGATCGTATCGGTACTTGTCGAACTGATGCAGGTAGACGTTGTTCAGGCTTGCCCCGCTGTAGATCACGCAGTCATCGATGACAAAGCCCTTCAGGTGCAGCACGCCGAACAGCTCACGGGTTTGCACCGGCACGCCATACACCGGCACGACGCTTTCGTGGGTGCGGGTCATTTCCTGATACCAGGCCGAGTTGCCCGGCTGCTTGCCGGCACCGATCAACCCGCGCTGGGCACGCAGCCAGTCAACGACCACCACCACGTCCAGTTCCGGACGCGCCAGTTTGGCCGCGTGCAAGGCATCGAGAATTTCCTGGCCGGCCTCGTCCTGTTGCAGGTACAGCGCGACGATATAAATGCGCTGGGTGGCGCTGGCGATTTTTTCCAGCAGGCAACGACGGAACTCGGCGGCGCCGCAGAGGATGGTGACGGCATCGGCGGTCAGCGGGAAACTGCGCAGTTTGGGCAGCAGGGAGCGTTTGAAAAGCGACGGCATAGGGCTCGCAATGGGTCGAATCCGAAGAGTTTGAGAGCTTACACCATCGTTCGGTTTGGGTCTTGTTGGTGTCTGATCGGACGCCTTCGCTGGCAAGCCAGCTCCTACAGTTTGATCGCACTCCCCTGTAGGAGCTGGCTTGCCAGCGAAGGCTTTTTAATGAACGCCGCAAAAATAACATTTGACCAAGGAGAACGATCGTTCTACTGTTAGCCACATGAACGAAATCAATAGCAACGACACCCGCGACATCATCCTGGACGTCACCGAAAAGTTGATCTACAAAAGTGGCATTGCCGCCACTGGAATGGATCTCCTGGTGAAAACCGCCGGCGTCTCCAGAAAAAGCATCTATCGCTACTTCGCCAACAAGGAGGAGTTGACCGTCGCCGCCCTGCAACGCCGCGACCAACGCTGGATGCACTGGTACAGGAGCGAAGTCGACCAGGCACAAACCCCGGCCGACCGTCTGCTCAACCTGTTTACCGTGCTCAAGTCCTGGTTCGTCCGCGAAGACTTTCGCGGCTGCGCCTTCATCAACACCAGCGGCGAAACCGGCGACCCGCAGGACCCGGTTCGCCTGGTCGCCAAAGAGCACAAACAGAAGCTGCTCGACTACGTGTGCGAGCTGTGTACCGAACATGGCGCCGAGGATCCGCAAACGCTGGCCAAGCAGCTGCTGATCCTGATCGACGGAGCCATCACCGTCGCACTTGTCATGGGTGACTACAGTGCCGCCGATAATGCGCAATGCATGGCGCGAAAGTTATTGGACCTGTAAGTACTGGATCAAGTAGTGACAACTTGTTTGAACGTCAATCTTATAGGAAGACCTGAAATGTCTAATGCCGAAGTTCGTCCGCCATTGCCGCCATTCACCCGTGAATCGGCCATCGAAAAAGTTCGCCTGGCCGAAGATGGCTGGAACTCCCGCGATCCGGAACGGGTATCGCTGGCCTACACCCTGGACACGAAATGGCGCAACCGCGCCGAGTTCGCCAATAGCCGTGAAGAAGCCAAGGCCTTCCTGACGCGCAAATGGGCCAAGGAACTGGACTATCGCCTGATCAAGGAACTCTGGGCGTTTACCGATAACCGCATCGCCGTGCGTTATGCCTATGAATGGCACGACGATTCTGGCAACTGGTTCCGCTCCTACGGCAATGAAAACTGGGAGTTCAACGAACACGGCCTGATGGCGCGCCGTTTCGCCTGCATCAACGACATGCCGATCAAGGAAAGCGAGCGCAAATTCCACTGGCCGCTGGGGCGTCGTCCTGACGATCATCCAAGCCTGTCTGATTTGGGCCTGTAACCCCCACACCCTGTAGGAGCTGGCTCGTCGGGTCGCCGCATCGCAGCGAAAGGGCCCACGAGACCAGCGCCAGGCTCAGGGAGCCTTCGCCGGCAAGCCGGTTCCTACAAGGTTCGTTGGTGTTTCAGGAGCAATTCGCTGTTGCACACTTGGCACAGCAACAGTTCTAACGACGAGCGGCCAGACAGGTCGCAGCCAGAGTTGGATAAAGGTAAGATACCGGCCCTTCCCCGCAGCCCTTTGCTGCCCCCGCCGATTAAGCCGATTCCATGCCTTTCGAACTCAGCGTTGACCTTACCACCCTGGCGATCCTCGCCTTTGTCGCTTTCATTGCCGGTTTCATCGACGCCATCGCCGGCGGCGGCGGGCTGTTGACCACCCCGGCCCTGCTGACCGCTGGCCTGCCACCGCACCTGGTACTGGGCACCAACAAACTCAGTTCGACCTTTGGCTCGGCCACCGCCAGCTTCACCTTTTACCGCCGCAAGTTGTTCCACCCCCGGCAATGGATGCACGCCATCGTCGGCACCCTGGTCGGCGCACTGACCGGCGCCGTGGTCGCCCATTACCTGCCGGCGGAATGGCTGAACAAGATGCTGCCGGTGATCGTGTTTGCCTGCGGCCTTTACCTGTTGTTTGGCGGCACGCCGAAAGCGCCGCTGGACAGCGAAGCACCGATCAGGAAAAAGTGGCAGTCGACCCAAGGCTTCACCCTGGGCTTCTACGATGGCGTGGCCGGTCCCGGCACCGGCGCGTTCTGGACCGTCAGCAGCCTGCTGATGTACCCGATCGATCTGGTCAAGGCCAGCGGCGTGGCGCGCAGCATGAACTTCGTCAGCAACATTGCGGCGCTGTCGGTGTTCGTGTTTTCCGGGCAAGTGGACTGGATCATCGGCCTGAGCATGGGCCTGTCGGTGATGGTCGGGGCTTTCTTCGGCGCTCGCACCGCCATCAGTGGCGGCGCGAAGTTCATCCGTCCGGTGTTCATCACCGTGGTGCTGGGCCTGACCGTACGCCTAGCCTGGCAGCACTGGTTCAGCGTGGCCTAAGCGCTGCGCCACATAGGCATCGATCAGGTAACGGGCAATCGAACGTGACGCCGGCAACGGCGGCAGCGCGTGGACGTTGAACCACTGGGCGTCCTCGATCTCGTCCTCCTGGCAGACGATCTCGCCACCGGCGTATTCGGCATGGAAGCCGAGCATCATCGAGTGCGGGAATGGCCAGCACTGGCTGCCCATGTACTGGATGTTCTTCACTTCGATCCGCACTTCTTCACGCACCTCGCGAATCAGGCAATCCTCCGCCGATTCGCCAGGCTCGGCAAACCCCGCCAGCGTGCTGTAGACCCCGGCGACAAAACGTGGCGAGCGTGCCAGCAGAACCTCATCACCACGGGTCACCAGCACGATCATGCTGGGGGAAATCCGCGGATAGCTGCGCAAATCACAGGGCTGGCAATACATCGCCCGTTCACGCGGCACCTGGGCCATGGCCTGGCCGCAGTTGCCGCAAAAGCGGTGCTCCCGGGCCCAGGTGCCGATCTGCGCGGCATAACCCAGGACCTTGAACACCGTGTGATCGCCCTCGAGCATGAACGCCCGCAAGCCTTTCCAGTTGCAGCCCGGCACTTCGCTGTGACTGCGCAGCTCCAGCAGGTACACCGGCTCGCCATCGAGGTGGCCGATGCCATGCTCGGCGAGAATCGCCAAGTCCTGGCGCTTGAGCCATTCGCGCGGGAACAGTGCGCCGTTGTCATCGAACAAAAAGCCTTCGGGGCTGCGCGCTACCGCCCAGCCGCCGGGCTGGTCGGTGTCCAGTACTGCCGTGGTCCAGCGTTGAGTCATTTTTCAATCAATCCAGAAATTCGGGTTTCTGTTTGCTCATATGGGCGGCCATGGCCACGCGCAGATCGGTCGATTGCAGCATGGCGGCGTTCCAGGTGGCAACGTATTCCAGGCCGTCGTCGATGCGATGATCACGCATGTAGCTGATCATCTCCTTGGTGCCGGTTATGGCAATCGGCGACTTGCTCGCAATCTCCCGGGCGATGCCCATGACGCCATCGAGCAGGCTGGCACTATCGCTGTAGACGCGATTGACCAGGCCCATGTCCCGCGCATCGATGGCGCCGAAAGTGCGACCAGTGTAAGCCAGCTCACGCAGCATGCCGTCCCCGATGATCCGCGGCAAGCGTTGCAGCGTACCGACGTCGGCGGCCATGCCAATGTCGATTTCCTTGATCGAGAATTGCGCGTCTTCGGCGGCATAGCGCATGTCGCAAGCGGCGATCAGGTCGATGGCCCCGCCCAGGCAATAACCCTGGATGGCCGCGAGCACCGGTTTGCGGCATTGGTCGACCGCATTGAAGGAGGCCTGCAGGGTGAGGATCTTGCGGCGCAGCAAGCGCGCATTGCGTCCGACGTCCTTGCCCAGCTCATTGGCCACGCCGGCCAGCATCATCAGGTCGATGCCGGAGGAGAAATGCTTTCCTGCGCCACTGATCACCACCGCACGAACTTCATCGGTGTCGTCGATCCACTGGAAGATCTCGATGATCTCGGTCCAGAAGGCAGCGTTCATCGAGTTGACTTTTTCCGGGCGGTTGATTTGCACATGAGCAATTTTATCCACCAGTTCGACGTTGAACGCTGTGTATTGAGACATGCTAGTGATCCTTCAGCGGGCAAAAAAAGAGCCCGAACTATAACAAGGCAGCCCGGCTGGCTGTAAGGCAGTGGTTCGGCCAAAAGCGGGACCTCAAGCGCACCACAACAGTGCAAGACCGTCGCGACACTGCGCACAGTTCTGTGACTGCCAAGTGACCAAAAGCAGCTGAATCGCAAAAAAAACTGCCCTTCGTCGGTGCGCTTGCACCGCTATCCGGCACGTCCGTACCTAAACAAACCGATTGTCGAACAATTTTGCCATCAGCGCTTTACCGCTCTAAGTTCTGGCCTAGACTGGGTTTCTCGGGGGAAGACCGGTCGGTCATAAAGTGGAAAAAAAGTCGAAACTTTTGCCGCACAAGGTCGGTCGAGTAGAAGGTAGGTGCGTTGCGACTGGTGCAATCCTTGCAATGGCTTATTCACCCATTCTGCTTCAGCGCATTTGGGCAGCGCTTGCTCCCGATGCGTAGCGCTTTTGCGCCCGGCTGCAGGAATCGGCCACGAAACACCGTTTGCCAGACCTAAGAATTAGATCAACAACACGGGAGATTCATATGATTAGTGCGGCTTTGGATGTTCAGGGAGAGCTGGCTCATCAACAGGTCGGCGAATCGAGCGCCGTCAGTGCTCCCAGTGCGCAAGCGATCAGCGTTACCGGGACCCGGACGTTGGCACCTGTAGCCAGCCAGAACCCCAACAAGAAGAAAGTGTTGTTCGTCACCTCCGAGATTGCCGACCTGGTGAAAACCGGCGGTCTGGGCGACGTTTCCGCTGCGCTGCCTCGGGCCATGGCGCACCTGCACGATGTGCGTGTGCTGATTCCCGGTTATCCGCAGGTGCTGCACAGTGAAAACCCGATTCACATCATCGGCGAACTCGGAGGTCATGCGGCGCTCCCGCCGTGCAAGATCGGGCGCATGGACATGCCTGACGGTCTGGTCATTTACGTGTTGATCTGCCCCGAGCTCTACGAGCGCGAAGGTTCGCCCTATGGCGCCAACAATGGCCGCGACTGGCCGGACAACCATATCCGTTTCGCCCGCCTGGGCCTGGCGGCCGCCGATATCGCCGCCAACCTCGCGCAAATCCACTGGTGCCCGGACCTGGTGCACGCCCACGACTGGCCCGCGGGCCTGGCGCCTGCCTATATGCACTGGCGTGGGCAGCGCACGCCGACCCTGTTCACCATCCATAACCTGGCTTACCAGGGCGTGACGAGCCTGGGGTCTTGCCCCGAACTGGGCATTCCGCACCACGCCTTGCAACAGGAAGGCATGGAGTTCTACGGCAAGATGTCGTTCCTCAAGGCCGGCATGGCCTATTCGAGCCACATCACCACCGTCAGCGCCACCTACGCCCAGGAAATCACCACGCCGGACTTCGGCTGCGGTCTCGACGGTTTTCTGGCCGCCAAGACCCAGCAGGGCCTGCTCAGCGGCATTCCCAACGGCATCGACGAAAGCTGGGATGCGGCCACCGATCCGCACCTGTTCTGCCCCTTCAACATCGGCGACTGGGACGGCAAAGCGGTCAACGCGGCCCATGTCCGCCAGTTGTTCGGCCTGCAGGACAGTGAAGGTCCACTGTTCGCCGTGGTCTCGCGCCTGGTTTACCAGAAGGGCCTGGACCTGACCGAAGCGGTCTCCGAATACATCGTCAAATCCGGTGGCCAGATCGCGATCATCGGCCGCGGCGAGCCGGAAGAAGAACAGGCCATGCGCGAACTGGCCCTGCGTTTTCCCGGGCAGATCGGCGTGCGCATCGGCTTCAACGAAACCGACGCCCGGCGGATGTTTGCCGGCAGCGATTTCCTGTTGATGCCGTCGCGCTATGAACCTTGCGGCCTGAGCCAGATGTACGCCCAGCGCTTTGGCTCGTTGCCGGTGGCACGCAATACCGGTGGCCTGGCGGACACCATCGAAGACGGCGTGACCGGCTTTCTGTTCGATGAATCCACCGTGGAAAGTTATCAGCAAGCCCTGAGCCGCGCGTTCAAGGTCTTCGCCTTCCCCGACCTGCTGCACGCCATGCGCTGCCGCGCCATGGCCGCACCGTTCAACTGGTGCAAGGCGGTCGAACCATACGCCGAACTCTACGAACAGCTTGTGGCCAAAGCTTTGGGGAAATCGCACAAACAGTAAGAGGCTTTAGAGATGCCGTTACGGACCCTTGAGACCTGGCCCCACGGCGCAATCAAACTGGACCCGAAAAACACACGATTCGCGTTGTGGGCTCCAGATGCGTTCTACGTCAGTGTCGAGCTGGAAAATGGACAGTCCTTGCCGTTGTTGCCCCAGGCCGACGGCTGGTTCGTGATCAACACCCCGTGCCCGGCGGGTACGCGCTACCGCTACAACATCGATGGCGAACTGGAGGTGCCCGACCCGGCCTCCCGCGCCCAGGCCGGGGACATCGACCAGCACAGCGTGGTAGTCGACCCGTTGGCCTACCAATGGCGCCACATGACCTGGCAGGGGCGTCCCTGGAACGAAGCGGTGATCTACGAGCTGCACGTAGGTGCCCTCGGCGGTTTCCTTGCCGTCGAGCAACACCTGGCACACTTGGTCGAGCTAGGTGTCACCGCGATCGAGTTGATGCCGATCGCGCAGTTTCCCGGCGAGCGCAATTGGGGCTACGACGGGGTGCTGCTCTATGCGCCCCAAGCCTCCTATGGTACCCCCGAACAGCTCAAGCATCTGATCGACACCGCCCATGGCCTTGGCCTGGCGGTGATCCTCGACGTGGTCTACAACCACTTCGGCCCGGATGGCAATTATCTGCACCGGTATGCCAAGGGCTTCTTCCGTGAAGACCGGCACACGCCTTGGGGGGCGGCCATCGATTTCCGTCAGCGCGAGGTGCGGGACTTCTTCATCGACAATGCCTTGATGTGGCTGCTGGAATACCGTTTCGACGGTTTGCGCCTGGATGCGGTGCATGCCATCGAAGACCCGGATTTTCTCCAGGAACTGGCCCAGCGCGTGCGTCAGCAGGCTGATCCGTCGCGCCATGTGTGGCTGATGGTGGAAAACGAACACAACCAGGCCAGCCTGCTCGAACAGGGCTACGACGCGCAGTGGAACGATGACGGCCACAACGCCTTGCATGTGCTGCTCACTGGCGAGACCGATGCCTATTACGCCGACTATGCACACAACCCCACCGAACAACTGGCCCGTTGCCTGAGCCAGGGTTTCGTGTTCCAGGGTCACATCAACCGCCATGGTGAGCAACGCGGCGAGCCCAGTGGACATTTGCCACCCAGCGCATTCGTATTGTTCCTGCAGAATCACGACCAGATCGGCAATCGCGCCTTTGGCGAGCGCCTGCATCAATTGGCCAACCCCGAAGCGTTGAAAGCGGCGACAGTGTTGTTGCTGCTGTCGCCGATGATTCCCCTGATGTTCATGGGCGACGAATTCGCCGCCGAACAACCCTTCCTGTTTTTCACCAGCCACCACGGCGAGCTGGCGCGGCTGGTGCGCGAAGGACGGCGCAATGAATTTGCCGCGTTCAGCGCCTTTGCCGACCCGGATAAACGTGAACGGATTCCCGATCCGAACGCCGCGCAGACCTTCGAAGCGTCGCGCCCTGCCCTGACCTCCACCGAGCCATCGGCGACGCATGAACTCTATCGTCAACTGTTGCAGGTACGTCATCGGCACATCATCCCTCACCTGCCCGGCACCCAGGCGCTGGATGCCGAGGTGCTGGGCACCGGTGCGGTGAGCGCGTCCTGGCGCCTGGGCAATGGCAGCGAACTGCGCATCGACCTCAACCTCAGCGCCAGGCCGGTGAGCCACACGCCGCCGGCTGTGGCTACTTTATTGTTCGAACAGCCGCCTGGGTCTGGCCAACAGCTGGATCAAGGCACCTTGCCCCCGTATTGCGCGCTTGTCAGCCTCACGGCCGCGGCCCCCTTGCTACCCCTTGATGGAGAGCGCCAATGAGTGATGCGCAACTGGAAATCCTGGCCACACGGGCCGGCCTGGCGGTCGACTGGATCGACGCCAACGGGCGCCCGCAAAAAGTCGCACCTTCGGTGCTGCGCAACGTCCTCACCGGCCTCGGCCACCCGGCCGGCAGCGCCCAGGAAATCGACGCCAGCCTGCTCGAATTGCAACAGGTGCAGCAAACCCGCCACCTGCCACCGCTGATCACTGCCGATTTTGGCGTCGGGCTCAACCTGGCGCATTTTTTCGAGCCGCTGACACCCTGTGAGGTCCATCTTGAAGATGGCTCGCGACTCAGTCTCAAACTGGATGCCGAGGCCGTTCTGCCGGGGTTGATTCCGGTCGGTTACCAGCACGTCGACATCGACGGGCAAAGCTTCACCCTGGCCGTGGCCCCCGAGCGCTGCTACAGCGTGGGCGATGCCGTGGACAGCCCGATCCCGCGAGCCTGGGGCTTGAGCGTGCAGCTGTATGCCTTGCGCCGAGCCGGCGATGGCGGTTTTGGCGACACCCAGGCGTTGGAAGACCTGGCCCGAGTAGCAGGCGAACGTGGCGCCGAAGCGTTGGCGATCAGTCCATTGCATGCCATGTTCGCCAATGACACGAACCGCTATAGCCCGTACTCGCCTTCCAGCCGCTTGTTTCTCAACAGCCTGTATTGCGCGCCGGGGGCGATTCTTGGCGAGCGCGCGATGCGCGCCGCAATCGACGCCACTGGCCTGGCCGACGAACTCAAGCACCTGGAAGATCTGCCTTTGATCGACTGGCCGACCGCCGCCGAAGCCAAGCATCGGCTGTTGCAATCGCTGTACGAAGGCTTTGTGCAAGGCGAACATCCGCTGCACGCCGACTTCAGCAGCTATCGCCATGCCGGGGGTGAAGCACTGGAAAATCATTGCCGCTTCGAGGCCATTCAAGAGGCCCGCGCCGCCCGGGGCGAAAGCCTCGATTGGCGTGAATGGCCACAGCAGTGGCGCAACCCGCGCAGCGCTGCCCTGGCTGAATTCGCCGAAGAGAATGCCGGGCGCATCGGCTTCTTCGCTTTCTGTCAGTGGCTGATCACCCGTTGTCTGGAGCGCGCCCAAGCCGCCGCCCGCAGCAGCGGGATGGGCATTGGCCTGATTGCCGACCTGGCCGTCGGTGCCGATGGCGGTGGCAGCCAGGCCTGGAGTCGCCAGGATGAACTGCTCGCCTCCCTCACCGTTGGCGCGCCCCCGGATATTCTCAACCGCACGGGCCAGGGTTGGGGGATTTCCGCGTTTTCCCCCGAAGGCCTGGTACGCAACGGCTTCCGTGCATTTATCGAAATGCTGCGGGCCAACTTCGCCCACGCCGGCGGCTTGCGGATAGACCATGTCATGGGCCTGCAACGCCTGTGGGTGATCCCCAATGGCGCGTCGCCAGCCGATGGCGCCTACCTGTATTACCCGGTGGACGACCTGCTGCGCCTGTTGACCCTGGAATCCCATCGCCACCAGGCCATCGTGCTTGGTGAAGACCTGGGCACGGTGCCGGACGGCTTACGGGAAAAACTCAGCGCCCGCGCTATGCTCGGCATGCGGGTGTTGCTGTTCGAACAGGACAACACGCACTTCAAGCCGATCCTCGACTGGCCGGACAACGCCCTGGCCACCACCAGTACCCACGACCTGCCCACCCTCAATGGCTGGTGGCATGGCCGCGATATCGACTGGAACGCCCGTCTCGGCCTGGTCGATGCCAGCGCTGAAATCGAGTGGCGCCAACACCGCGAGCGCGAGCGCGAAGGGCTGCGCCGTACCCTGAGCCAGGACCCGCAGAACTTTCGCGAAGAGTCCCATGAGACCGACCAGGTGCTCGACGCCAGTGTGCGTTTCCTCGGCCATACCCGCGCACCGCTGGTGCTGCTGCCGCTGGAGGATGCGCTGGGTATCGAACAGCAGGCCAACCTGCCTGGCACCATCGATACGCACCCCAATTGGTCGCGACGGCTGCCCGGATACAGCGAAGCCCTGCTCGATGATCCCGACGCCGCCCGGCGCCTGGAACTGCTCGCCTGCGCGCGACTTCAGGCGGCCGAGCGTGACCAATGAATCAACTTTCTATCAAGCCGCTCCGGGCTACCCTGCGGTTGCAATTCCATAAAGGCTTCACCCTCGACGATGCCGTGCCGCTGGTGCCCTACTTTTCTCGCCTGGGCATCAGTCATGTCTATGCCTCACCGCTGCTGAGCGCCCGCGCCGGTTCCATGCACGGCTATGACGTGGTGGACCCGACCACCGTCAACCCGGAACTGGGCGGTGAAGCGGCATTGCGCCGCCTGGTCAGCGCGCTGCGCGCCCAGGACATGGGGTTGATCCTCGATATCGTCTCCAACCACATGGCGGTCGGCGGAAACGACAATCCCTGGTGGCTGGACTTATTGGAGTGGGGTCGCCTGAGCCCGTACGGCGAGTTCTTCGATATCCAGTGGCACTCACCCGATCCCTTGATGGAAGGCCAGTTGCTGTTGCCGTTCCTTGGCAGCGACTACGGTGTCGCCTTGCAGGACGGCACCCTGGCGCTGCGTTTCAATGCGCAGCGCGGCGCGTTCTACGTCGAGCATTATGATCATCACTTTCCGATTTGCCCCAGCGATTACGGTGAACTGCTCAAGGGCGATGCCGAACCGCTCAAATCACTGGCAGATCGGTTCAGCACCTTGAGTTATCAGACAGACGCCCACGGCCTGGCGACTCCGTTGAAAGACCAATTGCGCGAACTGGCTGGCGATCCAGCGATGCTGCAAGCCATTGAACTGAATCTGCAGGCCTACGACTCCAAGACCAGCGAAGGTTTCCAGCGCCTGCACAACTTGCTGGAACGCCAAAGCTACCGCCTCGCCAGCTGGCGCACCGCCGCGGACGATATCAACTGGCGGCGTTTTTTCGATGTCAACGAGCTGGGCGGTTTGCGTGTAGAGCGGCCTGCAGTGTTCGAGGCGACCCACGCAAAGATTTTCCAGTTGGTGGCTGAGGGGCTGATCGACGGGTTGCGCATCGACCACATCGACGGCCTCGCCGACCCACGGGGCTACTGCCGCAAACTGCGCCGGCGCGTCGACAGCCTGGCACCGGGCCGGCACCTGCCGATCTATGTGGAAAAAATCCTTGGCGAAGGCGAAACCCTGCGCCGCGACTGGTCAGTGGATGGCACCACCGGCTACGAATTCATGAACCAGTTGTCGTTGCTGCAACACGATCCCGAGGGTCAACAAACACTGGGCGAACTCTGGCACCGCTACAGCGATCGCCCGGCCGACTTCCGTCAGGAAGCGCAACTGGCGCGCCAGCAGATTCTCAACGGTTCGCTCGCCGGCGATTTCGAAAGTGTGGCCCAGGCTTTGTTGCAAGTGGCCCGGGATGACCTGATGACGCGCGACCTGACGCTGGGTGCCATCCGTCGAGCCTTGCAGGAACTGATCGTGCATTTCTCGGTGTATCGCACCTACATCAGCGCCTTGGGGCGTTCGACTCAGGACGAGGTGTTTTTCCAGCAAGCCATGGAGGGCGCCCGACAGACCCTTGGCGAAGCCGACTGGCCGGTGCTTGAGTGCCTCGCGGGTTGGCTGGGTGGCGAGCCCTGGCGAAAACGCCCGGCTGGCCGCCTGCGCAAACGGCTCAAGCACGCCTGCGTGCGGTTTCAACAGCTGACATCACCTGCCGCCGCGAAGGCCGTGGAAGACACCGCGTTCTATCGCTCGGCGGTGTTGCTGTCGCGCAATGACGTCGGCTTCAGCACTGAGCAATTCAGCGCCCCGATCGCCGATTTTCATGGGGCCTGTGCCCAGCGTCTGACGGAGTTTGCGGACAACCTGCTCGCCACCGCGACCCACGATCACAAGCGCGGCGAGGATACGCGCGCACGCCTGGCCGTCTTGAGTGAACGCAGTCAATGGTACGTCGAACAGGTCGGCCTGTGGCGCGCCCTCGCCCGCCCGTTGCGCGACCATGACCAGATACCGTCTGGCGGCGATGAGTTGATCCTCTATCAGGCACTCCTCAGCAGCTGGCCGCTGGACCTGCGTCTCGACGACCATCGGGCCTTGGAGGAATACGCCCAGCGTATCAGCCAATGGCAGCGCAAAGCCCTGCGCGAAGCCAAGCTACAGAGCAGCTGGAGTGCACCGAACGATGTCTATGAACACGCCACCGAACGCTTTACCCAGCGCCTGCTGCTGAGCCCGGAAGGAGATCTGCTACGCACCGCTCTCGGCAAGGTAGCCCGCACGATCGCCTTGCCCGGCGCCCTCAACGGATTGGCGCAAACCTTGCTGCGCATGACCGTGCCCGGCGTACCGGACCTGTATCAGGGCAACGACTACTGGGACTTCACCCTGGTCGATCCGGATAACCGCCGGCCAGTGGATTACGCCAGCCGCCAACAGGCCCTGCAGCAACCCGTGGACCTGCCTGAACTGTTGGTGCATTGGCGCGACGGGCGCATCAAACAAGCCTTGATTGCACAGACGTTGAACCTGCGTGCCGAGCACGCCGATTTGTTTAGACGCGGGACTTACCAGGCCCTTGAAGTCACCGGCAGTCAGGCAAGCCGGGTGCTGGGATTTGTTCGCGAATGGGAGGGAAAGCGCGCCATCGTCATCGTGCCGATCCGTTGTTCGGCACTGCTGGAAAACAGTGCCGTGCCTCAGGTGGACGCGCTGCAGTGGGGCGATACCCGGGTCAGTTTGCCATTCACAAATGCCGAGGAAAATCTGAAGGGACTTTTTTCCAGCGTCGCAGTCACAAAAAACAGGGAGCTGATGATCAGCGCCGCGCTGGGGGATGTCCCGGTCAATCTCTTTATCCAAACGACCCACACTTGAGTTCAGTTCAGGAGCAATGCGATGAGTAGCGACGATAAGCGTATCCGCGAGTTTGCCTATCAGATCTGGGAATCTGAAGGCAAACCAGAGGGCCAGGAGGCACGTCACTGGGAGATGGCGCGCAAACTGGCCGAAGCCGAAAAACTGGCGCCGAAAAAGCCGGCAAAAGCGGCGGCGAGCAAGACAGCCGCGACTAAAGAAGGCGAAAGCAAACTCAATGGCAAGGCCGCCGCACCAAAACCCAAGGCCAAGGCCAAGCCGGCGGCTGCCTCTGCGGTGATACCGCCTGGGGAAAAAGCCACCGAGAAAAAACCCCGCGCTGCGCGAAAACCGCCAGCCGTCTAAGCTTCTGCCGTCGCATTGAATCATTCAGTGGCGAGTTCACTCGCCACCGGGGGGTGTGCTCGCCCGCGAAAAAAATACTGAGCCCCGTTACTGTCTGCCGTTGCTGGAGCCAATATGACCCGTCCGAAGAAAGAAACGCCGCCTCCCCGTGCCGAACCCTCGCGCATCCGTGAAGGCCTGCCCTTTCCGCTCGGTGCGACCTGGGATGGCCTGGGGGTCAATTTCGCCTTGTTCTCGGCCAACGCCACCCGGGTCGAACTGTGCATTTTCGATGATGCCGGCGAAGTGGAACTCGAACGCATCGAACTGCCGGAATACACCGACGAGATTTACCACGGCTACTTGCCCGACGCCCATCCGGGCCTGATCTACGGCTACCGCGTATACGGTCCGTACGACCCGGCTAACGGCCATCGCTTCAACCCCAACAAACTGTTGATCGACCCCTACGCCAAACAACTGGTCGGGCGCCTGAAATGGTCCGAGGCCTTGTTCGGCTACACCATCGGCCATCCGGACCGCGACCTCAGCTTCGACGAACGCGACAGCGCGCCCTTCGTGCCCAAATGCAAGGTGATCGATCCGGCGCACACCTGGGGTCACGATCATCGGGTCAGCGTGCCCTGGGACAAAACGATCATCTATGAAACCCACGTGCGCGGCTTCAGCATGCGTCACCCCGCCGTCCCCGAGCACCTGCAAGGGACCTTCGCCGGGCTGATGGTCGATGAAGTGCTGGAGCACATCCGCAAGTTGGGCGTGTCGACCGTCGAACTGTTGCCGATCCACGCCTTCGTCAACGATCAGCACCTGCTGCACAAAGGCATGACCAATTACTGGGGCTACAACAGCATTGCGTTCTTTGCTCCCGACCCGCGCTACCTGGCCAGCGGCAAGATCGCCGAGTTCAAGGAAATGGTCGCGCATCTGCACGAAGCCAACCTGGAAGTGATCCTCGATGTGGTCTACAACCACACCGCCGAGGGCAATGAACAAGGCCCGACCCTGTCCATGCGCGGCATCGACAACGCGTCGTACTACCGTTTGATGCCAGAGGACAAACGCTTCTACATTAATGACTCCGGCACCGGCAACACCCTGGACCTGAGCCACCCGTGCGTACTGCAGATGGTTACCGACTCCCTGCGCTACTGGGCTTCGGAAATGCATGTGGACGGCTTCCGCTTCGACTTGGCGACCATCCTCGGGCGTTATCACGACGGCTTCGATGAGCGTCACAGTTTTCTCGTAGCTTGCCGCCAGGACCCGGTCCTGCGTCAGGTCAAGCTGATCTCCGAGCCATGGGATTGCGGGCCTGGGGGTTATCAGGTCGGGCGCTTTCCTCCCGGCTGGGTGGAATGGAACGACAAGTTTCGCGACACCGTGCGCTCCTTCTGGAAAGGTGACGATGGCCAGCTGGCGGACTTCGCCAGCCGCATGACCGCGTCCGGCGAAATGTTCAACCAGCGCGGCCGACGGCCTTATTCATCGCTGAACTTCATCACCGCCCACGACGGTTTCACCCTCAACGACCTGGTGTCGTACAACGACAAGCACAACGAAGCCAACGACGAGAACAACGAGGACGGCAGCAACAACAACCTGTCCTGGAACCATGGCGTCGAAGGCCCCACCGACGACCCGGAAATCAACGCGCTGCGCCAGCGACAGATGCGCAATTTCTTTGCCACCTTGCTGCTCGCCCAGGGTACGCCGATGCTGGTGGCCGGCGATGAATTCGCGCGGACACAGGAGGGCAACAACAACGCCTATTGCCAGGACAGCGAGATCGGCTGGGTCAACTGGAACCTGAGCGAAGATGGCAAAGCCCTGCTCAAGTTCGTCAAGCGCCTGATCAAGTTGCGCCTGACCTACCCGATCCTGCGCCGTGGACGCTTCCTGGTCGGCAATTACAACGAGGACATCGGCGTCAAGGATGTCACCTGGCTGGCGCCCGATGGCAGCGAAATGACCACCGACCACTGGCACGATGCGCACAACCGCTGCCTGGGCATGTTGCTCGACGGCCGCGCCCAGGAAACCGGCATCCGCCGCAAAGGGGCGGACGCCACCCTGTTGCTGGTGGTCAACGCCCATCACGACATCGTCAATTTCTTGCTGCCGGAAGTACCCGATGGCAGCTTCTGGACCTGCCTGATCGACACCAATCAACCCTCCATACGCGGCCAGGAGCGCTTCGACTTCGGTCGTGAGTACTCGGTCACCGGACGTTCGTTGCTGTTGTTCGAACTGCAACGTGACGAAGAGGAGTAGAAACAGCGTTCGTTGAATGAAGCCGGCGCGTCGGAAAAATGTGCGTGCGCACACATCCAGCGCGACGAATACCGATACATGAGCAATACTCGATGCGCGGCTGTCCAGGGTTCGGAGGGCCGCGCCTCGCTATCAACCCGCCCTCATGACTGCTGCGTTTGCGTAGCGCTCGACTGAAGGCGAACGGAACAAGGACGTAACGCCATGAAATCTGTGTCCATCAGTGACAGCAGCCTTGCAGAACAAATCTGGAACAGCGCTCCGCAGCTGGCCAATATTCCGGTCATTGGTACCCAGTCCCTTCTTCCCCCCGGTGCCCGTGCCGTGGTGATCGCTCCCCATCCCGGCGACGAGGTGCTGACCTGCGGCGGCCTGCTGCAGTTGCTCAGTGCCACGGGACACCCCTTGCAACTGATCTCGGTGACTGACGGCAGCGCCAGCCATCGAGGGTCTCAACAGTGGTCGGAGAAACGCCTGAGCGTGTATCGCTCCCAGGAAAGCGTCGAGGCCCTGCGCCGGCTCGGGTTGCCGATGCACAGCCTGAAATGGATACGCGGTGGCTTCACCGACAACACCCTGGCGGAGCATGAGCAGGCGCTCACGCAGTTCATCGCCCGTTATCTACGACCGGGCGACGTGGTGTTCAGCACCTGGTGCGAGGACGGCAACAGCGACCACGACGCCGTCGGCCGCGCCAGCGCCAACGCCGCCAGCGGCGCCGGCGCTGTCTTCACTGAGATACCGGTCTGGGCCTGGCACTGGCCTACCCGCGATAGCGCCCTGATCCCCTGGCACCGGGCGCGCAAAGTTCGCCTGGACACCTGGACGGTGGCGCGCAAGAGCCACGCGACCCATGCCTACGCCAGTCAGCTCGATGGCGAGCCGGCCATTGGGGTTGCGCCACGGTTGCCAAGGGTTCTGCTGGAGCGGATGCGGTTGCCTTATGAGATTGTCTTTGTCTGATAGCCGACTTGCACCAAGGGCTCTTGCCCCTGACGTTCGGTGCCTCGCCAAGGCTCAGCATGCCCCCCTGGAGCTGCCGAAGGCTGCGATCTATTGATCTTGATCTTTTGATCTTTTGATCTTGCTGTTGCTTGGCTTTTGCTCTGGCTTTGGCTTTTGATCTTGATCTACCTGCCCCATTTCCAGAGGCCGAACGCAGGCGTTGCGCAGTGGGCATCCCGGCATGGATGCCGGGATAGCCGCCCTCGGCCATGGATGGCCGATGGCGGCGGGCCCACGGAGCAATGCCGGAGTGAGGGCATGCCGAGCCTCAGCGAGGCACCGAATGGTGGGGCAAGACTTTTTGGTTCCTTTTGTGGCGTTTGACAAAAGGGACTCGCCGTAAGGGCGAAACCATAGGCGGCCGTTACCGCAGGAATGGATATGTACTCCATCAACAAATAATAGGTCGGCTATAAGGCCGCCTTCGCTGCGATGCGGCGGCCCGACAAACCAGCGCCTACAGTAAATCGGGTACAACCGCAAAAACCACAGAAATGGATATGTACGCAAAAGAGCTGAACTGCACGCGCCTCCATGAGTCGCATACATAAGCAACCCGCATTCAGAGGAGTGAAAGTGAGCAGCCACTCTAATCGGCAGGCAGCAGACTCAGTGCCGTTGGACACCCCGACGGTCATCCATCGATTGCGCGTACTGACGGTCAACACCCACAAAGGGTTCACCGCACTCAACCGGCGCTTCATCCTCCCGGAATTGCGCGACGCGGTCCGCAGTACATCCGCCGACCTGGTGTTCCTGCAGGAAGTTGTCGGTGAACACGAGCGCCATTCTTCGCGCTACAACAACTGGCCGCAAATGTCGCAGTACGAGTTCCTGGCCGACAGCATGTGGAGCGATTTCGCCTACGGTCGCAATGCGGTCTACCCCGACGGTCACCACGGCAATGCGCTGCTGTCCAAATACCCTATCCGCGAATACCGCAACCTCGACGTCTCCATCACCGGCCCCGAGCGCCGTGGCCTGTTGCACTGCGTGCTGGACGTGCCGGGTCACGCCGAGGTCCATGCGATTTGCGTGCACCTGAGCCTGCTGGAAAGTCATCGCCAGTTGCAGCTGCAGTTGCTTTGCCAATTGCTCGAATCCTTGCCTGATGAGGCGCCCGTCATCATCGCCGGCGACTTCAACGACTGGCAGTTGCAGGGCAACGTCGCCCTCTCACGTCGTGACTACTTGCACGAAGCCTTCGAACGCCACCATGGCCGTCCGGCGAAAACCTATCCGGCGCGCTTCCCTCTGCTGCGCCTGGACCGGATCTACCTGCGCAACGCCAGCAGCCATGAACCGAGAATCCTCGGCCACAAGCCCTGGACGCACCTGTCAGATCACCTGCCGTTGGCGGTTGAAGTGCACCTGTAAGGCTACGGATCTGATCTCCACCTGTCATTTGTGACAGTAGATGCCCTGAAAAACACCTGCTACGGTGCTCCCGTCCGTTTCGACTGAGGCGTGCGGACTGGCCCCGTAGCCGTCGTTGCCCGAAGGGTTTATGCCTTCCTGATGATGTCTCGCAACTCGCGCTGCCGATGCACTTGATGACTTGCTTTACCTGCAAGGCATCGGTGCGATTCTTACGCGGAGACGAGCATGAACCTTTGTAAAGAACTGCCCAACTGCCGTTACAGCGCCTGCGCCATTTCCATCTGGCTCTGCATGGGCTGGTCACTGCCCAGCCACGCCGCCTGTACCCTCACGCCCTCCCCCGGCAACGACAACTTCGTGTGTGACAGCGGCAATAGCGGGCCGCTGACTGACCTGGCGGGTAACAACACCCTGACCTTTCCCACCAATGGCACTGGCACCATCACAGGCAATGTGACGTTCGGCGCCGGAAACGACGCCCTGGGCATGAACTCCGGCATCATCTCCGGAAGCGTCAATCAGGGGGACGGGGCCGACACGTTCAGCATCAGTGCCGGCCAGGTCGCCGGCGCTGTTAACCAGGGCAATGGCGTCGATACCTTCGTGATGAGCGGCGGGACCATCCAGTCGCTTGCCCAGGGCGACAGTCGTGACTTTTTCGAGATGAGCGCGGGCACGATCACCGGCGCCTTCGAGGACGGTGACACCGCCAGGATGACCGGTGGCAGCATCGGCCGGGTCGACATGAAGCTCGACAACAATCTGTTCGATCTGTCTGGAGGGCAGATTCTTGGCAATCTGGTCACCGGGTTTGGCACCGACACCATCATCGTTTCCGGTGGCAGGATCGGCGGCAACATCAGTGTCAGCGGCGGCAACGACAGCATCACGGTGACCGGAGGCGAAATCGTCGGCGAGATTCGTGCCAGCGTGGGCAACGACACCCTGACCTGGGATGGCGGCGGGATCATCCGCTCGGCGATCCTGATGGAAGACGGCAATGACCGGGCAACCCTGCGCAATCTCAATGACAGCATCCTGGCCCAGACGCCGCTCCTCAACGGTGGCAACGGCAGTGATCTGCTGACCTTCGATAACACCACCACCCACGGAGCCGCTCGTTACGCCAACTGGGAAACCGTCAACCTCGGCAATGGCTCGCGATTGGACTTGGATGGCAACTTTGTCCTGGGTGACAGTTCCACTGGCAGCGGCGTGTTCAACATCGACGGCAGCAGTGTCGTGACTTCGACCCAAGGCAGCCTTACCCCATTCACCGCAGGCCAGCGTGCGACGCTGAACAACGCCGGGGTCATCGACCTGAGCAGCGGCAATACCCGCACCAGCGACACCCTGACGGTGCAGGGCAACTATGCCGGCAGCGGCGGCCAGCTCCGGGTACAAAGTACGCTCGGCGATGACAGCTCCCCCAGTGACAGACTGGTGGTCAATGACGGCACCTTGACCGGCACCACCTCGATTACCGTCAACAATCTGGGGGGCACGGGCGCGGCAACCCTGCAAAACGGCATTCAGGTTGTCCAGGCCCAGGGCACGGCCATCAGCGACAGTGGCGCCTTCACGCTCAAGGCGCCGTTATCGGCCGGGGCTTTCGATTACCACCTGTTCAAGGGTGGCGTCACTGTCGGCAGCGAAAACAGCTGGTACCTGCGTTCGTCCGTCGTTGCGCCTCCGTTGGTGGCCACAGCGGTACCCGATCCGGAGCCTGTTCCAAATCCCAATCCCGACCCAGCATTACCGCCCGTGTTGGTGCCGTTGGTACCACTACCGGTGGCAGCTGTCGGCACCCCGCCTTTGCCGGCGCCCGTGGCTGGCGCCGCACCCATTCCCCTGTACCGCCAGGAAGTCCCGGTCTGGTCGGTGTTGCCACCGGCGGCAGCGCAATTGGCCCTGACGGCGCTGGGCACCTTCCATGATCGCCAGGGTGATCAACGCCTGCTGAACGAAACCGGGGCCTTTGGCGCGGGCTGGGGTCGGGTCTACGGGAAAAACTTCGACCAGACCTGGGCCGGCACCGTCACGCCACGGCTCGACGGTTCGTTGAATGGATTTCAGGTCGGCAACGATCTGTTCGCCTCGCAAACGTCTGCCGGACAAACCCAGCGCACCGGCTTTTTCGTCGGGCATAGCCGCTTGAAGGGTGATGTCGACGGATTCAACCAGGGTTTCCAGGACATGCGCGCCGGCAAGGTCGAGCTGCAAGGTGACAACCTCGGGCTCTACTGGACCCTGACCGATCCCAAGGGCTGGTATGTCGATACCGTGGCCATGTACACCTGGCTGAACGGCGACAGCCACTCCGACCGAGGCCTGGAAATCGACAACGACGGCCACGCCATGACCCTCTCGGTGGAGGCCGGCTACCCCGTTGCAGTGGCGGACAACTGGGTGGTCGAACCCCAAGTGCAGGTCATCAATCAACAGGTTGACCTGAAGAGCCAGGATGATGGTATTTCCAGGGTGTCGTTCGATGCCGACCCGGCCTGGACCGGCCGCCTCGGCGCCCGCCTCAAGGGGCGCTATGACGTCGCCGGGCTGCCCCTGGAACCCTATCTGCGCGTCAACCTGTGGCACACATTGTCGGGAACCGACACGGTGACATTCGACGACAGCACCGAGATCAAGACCGAACAACGCACGTCCTCGGCCGATCTCGGCATCGGTGCCGTCCTCACACTGGCACCTGCTGTCAGCCTGTATGCCAATGCCGATTACAGCAGCAATATCGACAGCAACCCGTTGCGTGCAATGAGCGCAAACCTGGGAATAAGGTTGAGTTGGTAGTCTGAGTAAAGGCTCTATCTCGCGAGTTTTTTGACGTTCCTTCCAATAAACAAGAGCTTATGGATGCGTCGTAAATCAGTCACTTATATGATCTAAAATACAGCTACCATTTATCGGCCACTTTCTTGACGCAATGCCTGAGGTCCTCTTGACTTCACGTTACTACCCCGGAATCACCATCAGGACCAACCGCCGCCGCCCGTGAAAACGGGCAGGAGGCCCGGCTTGTCCTAATTCCTTCGGTCGCCCCTCACTCGGGGTAGGAGAGACGCCAAAGCGAGATACCGCATGCGATTGCAAGGTAGACCTCCATGAAAACCTCATTCACCTCACAAGAGATCCGGATTAGTTTTTGCACTGTCTCCAGTACGCTCCTGCTGTGTTCATCCATGGAAGTGCAGGCCTCCCCCGCCGACGAAGAAACGACACCCTGGTACCGCCAGGATATTCCCGCCCTCACCTTGCCCGCACCCGCCAGCCACTATCCGGGCCATTTCAGCCCGATTGCCGATACCCGAAGTTCCAGCCTGACCGTCGAGGACGCCGCGCCCGGGGCCTGGGATCAACTCTATGGCCACGCCTCGCGCCAGGCACAGACCGACGCCCTGGCCCAGGGTTTTTCCATCCCTGGCTCCGGCGAACACAAAAGCCCGGCGCTGGTGACCCTGCAAAGCAATAGCGGTCATACCCAACGGGTCGGCCTGATTGGCGGCACCGCCGAGTTCCGTGGCAACGGCAACGGCTTGATGACCAACCGCGCACAGTCGGACCCGCGCAACGACACTCTCAACCTGCAAGGGCAGAGCCTCGGCGCCTACTGGAGCCTGACTGGCCCACAGGGTTGGCACGTCGATTTGTCCGCCAGCGGTGGTCGGGTCAATGGCTACAGTCGCAATGAACAAGGCGCCCGACAAATCACCGAAGGCAGCGCGGTGACGCTTTCGGTAGAAGGCGGTTTTCCGATTGGCATCAGCGAAAACTGGGTAGTAGAACCCCAGGCGCAATTGATCAATCAGCGGATCACCCTGGACACGCCTTATGCCGGTTCGAGCAATGCCTCCTCCAGTGACCTCACCTCGTGGAGCGGCAGGGTCGGTGCCAAGTTGAAAGGCAGCTACGACATCAACGGCCTTCCCGTCGAACCCTATGTGCGAACCAACTTGTGGCACACGGTGTACACCGGCAATACCGTGACCCTCGACCAGGTCGACAAGATCAGCAGCAGCCGCAACTCCTCGACGGTCGAACTGGGCTTGGGACTGGTCGCCAGAATGACACCCACCGTGAGCCTGTACGTCAGTGCGGACTACAGCAGTGATGTGGATGACAATGATTTGAACGGGCTGATTGGCAGCCTCGGGGTACGGATGCGTTGGTGAGCGGAACTGCCAGGACCTGACAGTTCCCAACGCAGGCTCTTCGCGGGCCAGTCGGATTGCCCGCGAAGACGGCGCCTGATCAGCCTTGCGGGCGCAACATCAACACCGCCAACGGCGGCAAATTCAACACCAGCGACAACGCCTGCCCATGGCTCGGCGTTTCCTCGGCCGTTGCCCCGCCACTGTTGCCATAGTTGGATCCGGCATAGATCGACGAATCGCTGTTGAACACCTCGCTCCAATGCCCGGCAAACGGTACGCCAACGCGATAAGCCTCGCGCGGCACCGGCGTGAAGTTGGCCACCACCAGTATCGGCTGACCGTCCTTGCTCCAGCGCATCCAGGCATAGACGCTGTTGATCGCGTCATCGCCAATCAGCCACTGGAAGCCCTGCGGCACGTCGTCCTGCTCGTGCAGCGCCGGCTCTTCGCGATACAACCGGTTGAGGTCACTCACCAGCTTCTGTACGCCTTTGTGTTCGGAGTACTGCAACAGGTACCAATCAAGCTGCTGGTCGTGGTTCCACTCGCGCCATTGGCCGAATTCGCAGCCCATGAACAACAGTTTCTTGCCCGGGTGGGTCCACATGAAGCTCAGGTAGGCCCGCAGGTTGGCGAATTTCTGCCAGCGGTCGCCGGGCATCTTGTCGATCAGCGAGTGCTTGCCGTGCACCACTTCATCGTGGGAAATCGGCAGAATGAAGCGCTCCGACCAGGCGTACACCAGGCCGAAGCTCAGTTCGTTGTGATGATGAGCGCGGTACACCGGGTCTTGCTGAATGTAATGCAGCGAATCGTGCATCCAGCCCATGTTCCATTTGTAGGCAAAGCCCAGGCCGCCCTGTTGCGTGCTCTGGCTGACCCCAGGCCAGGCCGTGGACTCTTCGGCAATCACCAGCGCCCCCGGTGCTTCCAGCGCGACGACGTCGTTGAGGTGACGCAGGAAGTCGATGGCCTCGAGGTTCTCCCGGCCGCCATGGCGGTTGGGTACCCACTCGCCGGCCTTGCGCGAGTAATCTCGGTACAACATCGACGCCACTGCATCGACCCGCAAGCCGTCAACGTGGAAATGCTTGAGCCAGTGCAACGCCGACGCCAGCATGTAGCCGTGCACTTCGGTGCGGCCCAGGTTGTAGATCAGGGTGTCCCAGTCCTGGTGAAAGCCTTCCTGTGGGTTTCCATACTCGTACAGCGCGGTGCCATCGAACTGGGCCAGGCCGTGGGTGTCGGTAGGGAAATGCGCCGGCACCCAGTCGAGGATCACGCCGATGCCCGCCAGGTGGCAGGCATTGACGAAGGCAGCGAACTCATCGCCCGTCCCGTACCGGGCGCTGGTGGCGAACTGCGAAAGCAGCTGATAGCCCCAGGAGCCGCCGAACGGGTGTTCCATGATCGGCATCAGTTCGATGTGGGTGAACCCCAGGTCCTTCACATACGGAATCAGCCGCTCGCCCAGCTCCGGCCAAGTGTACTGGCGGGATACTTCGCCCAGGTCGTCCAGCTCGCATTGCCAGGAACCGGCGTGCAGTTCGTAGATCGACAACGGTGCCGTCGGGCGCTGGCGCTCCCCGCGGGTCTGCATCCAGTCCTGATCCTGCCAGTCGATCCGTAGCGGCGGTGCGACCTTCGAAGCGGTGTCCGGCGGCAGGCTGGTGGCCAGCGCCATGGGGTCGGCCTTGAGTGGCAGGATCCCGTCCTTGCCGAGGATTTCGTACTTATAAGCCTCCCCCGCCTGCAGGCGTGGAATGAACAGTTCCCAGACGCCGGTAGGGTGGCGCAGGCGCATAGGATGGCGACGGCCGTCCCAGACGTTGAAATCCCCCACCACTGACACCCTCCGGGCGTTCGGTGCCCACACGGCGAAACGCACGCCATCGACCCCGTCCACGGTCTTCAATTGCGCGCCCAGGGCGCTGCTCAGGTCGCGGTGATTGCCCTCGGCGAACAGGTACAAATCCATCTCGCCCAGCAACGGTCCAAAACTATAGGGGTCTTCGGAAATCTGCTCGCCCCCGGCCCAGCGGGTTCGCAACAAGTACGGCTGAGCCCGCGGGAAATGCCCGACGAACAACCCGGGGGTCTGGGTCGCTTCAAGATTGCCCAACTCGTCGCCGGATGCCTTGTCCACCACCTGCACGCTCAAGGCCCCCGGCAGATAAGCCCGGATGAATTGTCCGCCGGCACCATCGCCGTGGGGGCCGAGAATGGCAAAGGGATCGCGATGCTCGGCACGCACCAGCGCATCGATATCCCGCGCCTTGGGTAGCAGCGCTTCACTGTGATGTTGACCCGTTTCCTTGTTCGAGAAACTCATGACTACTCTCCACCAAGATCGGAAAAGGGTTTAAGCCCACTCATTAATCCATATAAACCGTGCAATGGCACGGGCAGCCAAGCGGGGCGATTTTCCGCCTCGTAGGCCACTTCATAAGCTGCCTTCTCCAGACCGAACAATGCCAACGCGGCATCTTCGCCTTCAGGATCTTGCCACGCATGGCCTAGCGTAGCTGCCGCCAGCCGATAAGCGTGGATAAATGCCTGTCTTGCCTCACTTAAATACCGATCGCCGACCCGCTGGCGAGCCGCCTGGGCCTGGTCGGTGTTATCAACGTTGTGCACGTTGATGGTCATGGCCGCCGCGTAATCGAAGGAACGCAGCACGCCGCTGACATCCTTGTACGGGCTATGTTTGCCCCGTCGTTCCGGCAGCGGTCGCGCCGGCTCGCCTTCGAAGTCGATCAGGTAGGCATCGCCCTTGATCACCAGCACCTGCCCCAGGTGCAAGTCGCCATGCACGCGGATCCGCAGGCCACCGGCGGTTTTCTTGGCCAGCTCCTGGACATGGCTGAGGATGACCTTTTTATTGTCCAGTAAACGGCTGACCAGGGTTTTGTCCGCCGGGTTCAGTTCATTTTGATGTTGCTTGAGCAGCTTCAACGCATGCTCGATTTGTGCCACAACATCCTTGCCCGTCGCCAGCGCATCCTTTTGGGTGGTGGTGTACGGGGCAAAGTCAGGGTTGTCGCTCGGCGCCGCCAGTACCTGATGCATTTCACCCAGGCGCTGGCCGAGCATGGCGGCGAAATCCTTCAATTCCCCGAGGGCGTTGTAGTGTTGCTCCTGTTCGGACATTGCATCGGCGAGCTCGTCGCGCAGCGCCCGCTCCAGGTTGTTCTGGGTCCACTCCCAGGCATCGCCCTGGTTGCTCAGGTAACCCTGGGCAATCATCAGCAGGTTGTCTTCGCCCGCCGCATCCCGACGCACCACCGACCCCAGCAACGGCGAGATATTGGCGAAGCCGGCCGCGGTCAGGTACGCGCTCATTTCCAGTTCCGGGTGCACACCCGACGCGACCTTGCGGATCAGCTTCAGTACCAGGCTGTTGCCGACCACCACTGAACTGTTGGATTGCTCGGCCGACAGGTAACGCACATCCGACTCCGCCGTCAGGCCCAGTTTGGCCAGTTCGGCGGTGGGTTCGAAACGGATTTCGCCGCCGTCCGACGGCAACACCCTGTTGTCGTGCATGCCTTGCAGCACCGTGCGGACAAAGTTTTCCAGACTGAAGGCATCGGTGATCAAGCCAACCTGCGGACCACGGCGCACCCGCGACAGGGCCAGCTGCTGGGGCAATGCGGTGCCGACCTGGTCCTCGGCAATGAAGCCGAACGGCAGCTGATAGCGGCTGGTCTGGCCTGCGCTGGTGACTTCGATTTCACTCAACAATACCGGATGCTGGGCATCGCCAAAACGCACGCCGTAGGCCAGGTGAACCTGTTCGATAGCCGCATCCTTGCCGGCGAACCAGCGGCGGTTCTGCAGCCAGTTTGGCAGGATGCCCTGCTCCAGCGTCGCGCGCGATGGGGCCTCGAGCAGTTCTTCCATGCGTTTTTTCAGCACCAGCGTGGTGAAGTCCGGCAGGCTTTGCGCCGGCTCCACGTGCCAGCTCGGCATCTGGTTTTCCGCGGCGAGGCCGAACCAGTAGAAACCGTAGGGCGCCAGGGTCAGGAGGAAACTCAATTGGCCGATCGGTGGAAAGGCGTTACCGCCGAGCATCTCCACCGGCACCATGCCGACGTATGCGGACAGGTCCAGTTCCACCGCTTGGGCGCTGCGCGAAACGTTGGCCACACACAGGATGATTTCGTGCTTGCCGTCAGGGCCGGTGTATTCGCGGGTATAGGCCAGCACCCGGCGGTTGGCCGGTGAAAGCATTTTCAAGGTGCCCCGACCGAAGGCCTTGGACTGCTTGCGCACCGTGAGCATGCGCCGGGTCCAGTTCAACAGCGAATGCGGATCGCCGGCCTGGGTCTCGACATTCACCGACAGGTAGCCGTATTGCGGGTCCATGATCGGTGGCAGTACCAGGCTGGCGGGATCAGCCCGGGAGAACCCGCCATTGCGGTCGATCGACCACTGCATCGGCGTGCGCACGCCGTCGCGATCGCCGAGGTAGATGTTGTCGCCCATGCCGATTTCATCACCGTAGTACAAGGTCGGCGTGCCAGGCATCGACAGCAATAGACTGTTGAGCAGCTCCACGCGCCGGCGATCACGCTCCATCAGCGGCGCCAGGCGCCGGCGAATACCCAGGTTGATCCGCGCCCGACGGTCGGCTGCGTAGTAATTCCACAGGTAGTCACGTTCCTTGTCGGTGACCATCTCCAGGGTGAGCTCATCGTGGTTGCGCAAGAAGATTGCCCACTGGCAATTGGCCGGAATCTCCGGGGTCTGGCGCAAGATGTCGGTGATCGGAAAACGATCTTCCTGGGCCAGTGCCATGTACATGCGCGGCATCAGCGGGAAGTGAAACGCCATGTGGCATTCGTCACCGTTCAGGCCGGACTTATCGGTGTCGCCGAAATACAGTTGAGTGTCTTCCGGCCATTGGTTTGCCTCGGCCAGCAGCATGCGGTCCGGGTAATGGGCGTCGATTTCGGCGCGGATCTGCTTAAGTACGTCGTGGGTTTCAGGCAGGTTTTCGTTGTTGGTGCCGTCGCGCTCGATCAGGTACGGGATGGCGTCGAGGCGCAAGCCGTCGATGCCCATGTCGAGCCAGTAGCGCATCACCGACAGCACGGCTTTCATGACCTGCGGGTTGTCGAAATTCAGGTCTGGCTGGTGGGAGTAGAAGCGGTGCCAGAAGTATTGGCCGGCCACCGGATCCCAGGTCCAGTTGGATTTTTCGGTGTCGAGAAAGATGATGCGGGTGCCGTCATATTTTTGGTCGTCATCGGACCACACGTAGAAGTCTCGGGCTGCGGAGCCTTTTTTCGCCTTGCGTGCGCGCTGGAACCACGAGTGCTGGTCCGAGGTATGGTTGATGACCAGTTCGGTAATCACCCGCAAACCGCGCTTGTGCGCCTCGGCAATAAAGCGTTTTGCGTCGGCCATGGTGCCGTAGTCGCTATGGACGCCCCGGTACTCGGCGATGTCATAGCCGTCGTCGCGGCGTGGCGAGGGATAGAACGGCAGCAACCAGATGGTATTGACGCCCAGGTCGGCAATGTAGTCGAGTTTGGCGATCAGACCGGGAAAATCACCGATTCCGTCGTTATTTGAATCGAAATAGGATTTGACGTGGACTTGATAGATGACCGCGTCCTTGTACCAGAGCGGATCCTTGATGAACGTGGCTGCCTTGGGTTTCTTCGCCATTTGAAACTCCTGTTGAATTCGAAAGAGCACCCTTCTCACCGAGATCGTTCCCACGCTCTGCGTGGGAATGCATCCCGTGACGCTCTGCGTCACAGCGGTGGACGCAGAGCGTCCAGGGGCGACATCCCCACGCAGAGCGTGGGAACGATCATGGACTAAACAGTAATTCTCCAGATACCGAACGGCTGATACGCCGGGTCCAGGCGCATGAACTGGTACTTGCCGTGCCAGGTCCAGCGATGGCCATTCATCAAGTCTTCGCCTTGAGTGCTGGCGTCATCGGGCAAGCCCATTTCCCACAGTGGCAGCTCGAAATTCGCTTCTTGCGGGTTATGGGGGTCCAGGTTCACCGCGACCAGAATGAAATTACTGCCGTCGGCGCTGCGCTTGCCGAAGTAAAGGATGTTGTCGTTCCAGGCGTTGTAGACCTTAAGGCCCAGATGCGTATGCAGTGCCGGGTTTTGTCGACGGATGCGGTTGAGTTGGGCGATTTCGGCAATGATGTTGCCGGGCGCGTTGAAGTCCCTGGGGCGGATCTCGTACTTCTCCGAGTCGAGATATTCCTCCTTGCCCGGCACCGGCGCCGACTCGCACAGCTCGAACCCCGAATACATGCCCCACAGCCCCGAGCCCATGGTCGCCAGCGCCGCACGAATGAGAAAACCGGAGCGCCCCGATTCGTGCAGGAACGCCGGGTTGATGTCCGGTGTATTGACGAAGAAATTCGGCCGGTAGCATTCGCGCCACGGCGATTCGTTGAGCTCGGTGAAATAGGTCGCCAACTCCGCCTTGGTGTTGCGCCAGGTGAAATAGGTGTAGCTCTGGGAATAACCGACCTTGCCCAGTCGCGCCATCATTGCAGGGGTGGTAAAGGCTTCGGCCAGGAAAATCACCTCCGGGTATAGCGCACGAACGTCGGCGATCAGCCATTGCCAGAACGGCAGCGGTTTGGTGTGCGGGTTGTCGACGCGAAAGATCTTCACGCCCTCCTGCACCCAGCCTACGACGATGTCACGCAGTTCGATCCACAGGCTTGGGATTGCCTCGACGGCATAGAAGTCGACGTTGACGATGTCCTGGTATTTTTTCGGTGGGTTTTCGGCGTATTTGATCGTGCCATCGGGCCGCCAGTTGAACCAGCCAGGGTGCTGCTTGAGCCATGGATGGTCCTGGGAGCACTGGATGGCGAAATCGAGGGCGATCTCCAATCCATGGTCTGCAGCCGCCGCCACCAGTCGACGAAAATCTTCGCGACTACCCAGCTGCGAATGAATCGCCTCATGCCCGCCCTCTTCACTGCCGATCGCATAGGGGCTGCCCGGATCGTCAGGTCCGGCGGTCAACGAGTTGTTGGGGCCCTTGCGATAACTGCGACCGATCGGGTGGATTGGCGGGAAATACAGCACGTCGAAGCCCATGTCCTGGATCATCGGCAGCCGTGAATGCACATCGTTGAAAGTGCCATGGCGCTTGGGATCGTCGGTAATCGAGCGCGGGAACAGTTCGTACCAACTGGCAAACTGCGCCAGCTGTCGCTCGACGTCGACCGGGTATTCCGGGCTGAGGCTCAGGTAGGCACGATGATCGGCCTGAGCCATCAACTCGGCGCTACGCTGGTGCAGGAACAGTGCCACCTGCTCGGTTTCGAGCAGGCCCGACAACTCATGGTGCAAGGCTGCCAACGCCTCGCTGAGCGGTCCTTCGGCGCGTTCGGCGGCTTGCTGCACATGCAGGCGGCCTTCCTGCAACTCCAGACTGACGGGCACGCCAGCGGTGTGCTTTTTTTCCAGTTCGTAGCGAAAACTGGCGAATTGATCGATCCAGGCTTCGATGCAGAACACATACCGGCCCTGACTCTCTACCCGAAATCGGCCTTGCCAACCGTTATTGCCCAGCTCGGCCATGACCTCGCTTTGCCAGATCTCGTCGCCCTCGGCCCGCCAGCGTACCCGCACGGCCAGCTTGTCGTGACCGTCGGCGAACACCTTGCTGGTCACCACCACGTCCTCGCCGACCACGGCCTTGACCGCAAACTGCCCGCCCTCCAGGGTCGGCAGGGTATTTTCGATCACGATTCGCGGCAGCAACAACGCCTGTGAAAGCGGCATGTGCGGGTTGTAGCTCAGTTCAGTCGGTTTTTCAGCAGTCATCGAGCATCACTCCTTTACGCCCCATGGACGCTCTTGTGTCTGGTGTCTGGTTGCCATCCCGCCGAGTAATTCACCCTGGAATGAACTCACTTAGGTTCCGAACGCCGGCCGCCGGGAAAAGTTCAGCGGGATCTACCGGGAATCAAATCCTGCACACAGTGGTCAACCAACTTAAGCACGACTCACGCCATGTGCCACTGGAGACATCAACGATGAACAATCCATTTCCGGCCGAAACCCCTGATCCGAACATCGATAACCCGGTGATTCCACCCAGCGATCCGCAGCCTGTGCCCGAGCAGGAACCGCCCGGCAGCAACCCGCCACCCAGGGAAGAACCACCGACGACCATGCCACCGGTGATTGTGACCCCTGAATGAAGACAGTTGATCGCTCCCCTGGCGCACCGGGGGATCGATTGCAGGACTAAGCCGAAGGACGTTGCCTACGGGTGCGTAGTACCGGTCCTGAAGTGAATTTTATCTGCCGGTAAGGCGGTTATATTGCGCTTATCGAGCGACATACTGACGACGCCACCCACCTTGAGTACGGCCAGCCATAAGCATGATCTTTTTTAACGTCGGCAGATTCACAGAACGAGCAAGCGCAAAGGAAAACGCGCTTATCCGTGAACCCTTGATCGATGGCTGGCCTCACATTGAAAATCTTCAACTACGAATTTCTCTGCTTCCATACCGAGCGCAATCTACGAGAGGACGCTAGAAGCTCGATACTCAAGGAGTTGGACGATCATCTGCTTCTTGGTGAGTTCGACTATAGCCAGCATGAGCTATCGAATGAGCAGCGCTGCGCGGAGTACCCGGCGGCCGCCTTCGCTGGCAAGCCAGCTCCTACAGGTTCGTCGGTGGACGTTAATTGATGGACACTGCGCCAATCTGTAGGAGCCGGCTTGCTGGCGATCGGGGCTTGAGCTCCTACACAGGGTCTTTGTCTTTATCGATCAGCTTCACGATCCTCGGCATCACGCCAAGAATCAACAATGCCAACAACGTACTGAGCACCGCCGTCGCCTCCCGCCCCAACCCGGCGGACACGCCAATGGCGGCGGTCATCCACAGGCCGGCGGCAGTGGTCAGGCCCTTGACATGGCCTTCGTCACCTTCCTGGTTTTTCAAGATGGTGCCGGCGCCAAGGAAGCCGATCCCGGCGATCACGCCTTGCACCACCCGGCTCATCGCGTCGGCCTGGGAGCCGGACATTTGCGGTACCAGCACGAACAACGCCGCACCCAGCGCCACCAGCATATGGGTGCGCACTCCCGCGGCCTTGCCCTTGTGTTCGCGCTCGAAACCGAGAATACCGCCCAGCACCGCGGCCATCAGCAGGCGCACGGTGATGCGGGTCAATTGCGCGGCATCGCCGATGTCGGCGAACTCGGCTTGCAGGGTCACCCAGACTTCATGCCACCAGGCGTTCATCGCACTTTCCTTGATAACAGCAATGGTCATGGAGCATGGACCGCAGCAACCATTAATCAGTTGCACAGAACGATGCTCGGCGCAGGTAGCCTAATGATGCATCAGTCGTAAAAACAAGGATCACGTCATGACCGTACGCATCGAAAACGAGACCTGCTTCTTTACCACCGAAAACGGCGAGGAAATTCGCCTGTGCCCCGATGTGACCATTGTTACCGATGGGGCCAAAGCCATGTCGGCGGTTGACCTTAACGGCCAGCGGATCTACATCACCGAAGCAGAAGCCGACGCTTTGACCGTTGCAGGTGCGGTGGACGGTCGCCGGCATTTGAAGGCCACCGGCAGTGATTCGGTGATTTGACTGACGCAGATCAACCTAAACCGCAAGTGCCTGACATAAACGTCTGCGACCAGCTGCGACAGGTGCTTCAACTTGTCGCAGAAGGACTGTACGCGCGCATCTGATCCGGTTTTTAATGCAATACCTGAGTCTGTTATGAAAACAGATCGCCGCTCATAGTGCTCATGCCTGATGGAGGCTGATGAGCGAAAGACCATGAGCGATAGAATCCCCGTCCGAACCCTTGAGAGTGCCGCCCCAGTCAAGACTTTTGAGCCTTCGCGTACAAAGATGAAGGCCAAGTCCAGCGACAACCTGATCCATACCCGCAGCTTCACCGGTCTGTTCCGTAGCCTGCGCATCAGCGGCGCGGGTGTTCTGTTCCTGTTGTTCTTCGGTACCGTGTGGCTGGACTGGGGCGGTCGCCAGGCGGTGCTCTGGGACCTTTCGCAAAGCAAATTCCACATTTTTGGCGCGACGTTCTGGCCGCAGGATTTCATCCTGCTCTCGGCACTGTTGATCATTGCCGCATTCGGCCTGTTCGCGATCACCGTGTTCGCCGGCCGCGTCTGGTGCGGATACACCTGCCCACAGAGCTCCTGGACCTGGATCTTCATGTGGTGCGAGAAAATCACCGAAGGTGAGCGAAACCAGCGCATCAAGCTGCAAACGGCACCTTGGGGGCTGAACAAATTGATGCGCCGTTCGGCCAAGCACAGCTTGTGGCTGGCGATCAGCCTGTTGACCGGCCTGACCTTCGTCGGCTATTTCACCCCGATCCGCCCACTGGCCGAAGAGATGCTGACCCTGCACATGGGCGGCGTCAGCCTGTTCTGGGTGCTGTTCTTTACCGGCGCCACCTACATCAATGCCGGCTGGCTGCGCGAAGCGGTGTGCATGCACATGTGCCCATATGCGCGATTCCAGAGCGTGATGTTCGACAAGGACACCCTGACCATTTCCTACGACGTGGCCCGCGGCGAGAACCGTGGCCCGCGCAAGCGCGAGGCCAAGCCGGCCGAGGCCGGCCTGGGTGATTGCATCGATTGCCAGCTGTGCGTGCAGGTGTGCCCGACCGGCATCGACATTCGCGACGGCTTGCAAATGGAGTGCATCGGCTGCGCGGCGTGCATCGACGCCTGTGATTCGATCATGGACAAGATGGGCTACGAACGCGGCCTGATCAGCTATACCTCGGAGCATCAGTTGCAAGGCGGCAAGACTCACCTGTTGCGGCCACGTTTGATCGGTTACACCGCCGTGCTGCTGGTGATGATCGTTGCCCTGGTCGTCGCGCTGATGGAGCGGCCGATGGTGTCGCTGGACGTCAGCAAGGACCGCGGCCTGTTCCGCGAGAACAGTCAGGGGCAGATCGAGAACATCTATAGCCTGAAGGTCATCAACAAAACCCAGCAACGCCAAGACTACCTACTGGCCCTGGTCGACGGCGACGGCTTCCAGTTGCATGGCAAGACCGAGCTGAGCCTGGCGCCGGGCGAGATTGTCGATGTGCCGGTATCGGTGGCAATGACTACGCAGCGGCCGGGCAGCAGCTCGCAGGGCATCAGCTTCAAGGTCGTCGACAGCGATGAGCCAGGCGTCTTCAGCGAGGCGAAGAGCCGGTTTGTTGCACCGATGAACCGTTGATCCCTTAGACTGCGGTGCTGCCATTCGCGAGCAGGCTCGCTCCCACAGGTACTGCCTCGTTCTTGTGGGAGCGGGCTTGCTCGCGAAAAACTCACCTCATTTTTTCTGAATGACACCAATCCGGGCTTAGGATGAAACGCTACGAAAAATTCGCCGATGATATCGCTGAACTGATCCGCACCGGTGTCCTCGGGCCGGGCCAGCGCGTGCCGTCGGTGCGCTATGCCAGCCAGACCTACGGGGTCAGCCCATCCACGGTGTTCCAGGCGTATTACCTGCTCGAGCGCCGCGGCCTGATTCGCGCCCGCCCGCGTTCCGGCTACTTCGTCAACGCCCACGCGCCACGGCCGTTTTCCGAGCCGCAGATCAGCAGCCAGGTCACTGAATCCACGGAAGTCGACGTCAGCGAACTGGTGTTTTCGGTCCTCGACTCGATCAAGGACCCGAACACCGTAGCCTTCGGCTCGGCATTCCCCAGCCCGACCCTGTTTCCGCTGCAACGGTTGTCACGCTCGCTGGCCAGCGCCAGCCGCGAGATGGACCCGCGCATGGTGGTCACCGACATGTCGCCGGGCAACCCGCAACTGCGCCGGCAGATCGCCCTGCGCTACATGGTCGGCGGCCTGATGCTGCCGATGGAGGAACTGCTGATCACCAACGGCGCCCTGGAAGCGCTGAACCTGTGCCTGCAAGCGGTGACGCAACCCGGCGACCTGGTGGCCATCGAAGCCCCGGCGTTCTACGCCTGCCTGCAAGTGCTGGAGCGTTTGAAACTCAAGGCCGTGGAAATCCCCGTACATCCGCGCGACGGCATCGACCTCAAAGTGCTGGCGCAAACCCTGGAACGGCATCCGATCAAGGCCTGCTGGTGCATGACCAGTTTCCAGAACCCCATGGGCGCGACCATGCCCGAAGTGAAAAAACGCGAACTGGTGGAATTGCTGCGCAGCCATCAGGTGCCGCTGATCGAGGACGACGTCTACGCCGAACTCTATTACGGCCAACAGGCGCCCAAACCGGCCAAGGCGTTTGATACCGAAGGCCTGGTGATGCATTGCGGCTCGTTCGCCAAGAGCCTGGCACCGGGTTACCGCATCGGCTGGGTCGCTGCCGGGCGTTATGCGCAGAAAATCGAACGGCTCAAGCTCATGACCTCGCTCTGTGCTTCGATGCCGGCCCAGGCCGCCATCGCCGATTACCTGCAGCACGGCGGCTATGACCGGCATTTGCGCAGGCTGCGGTACGCCCTGGAGGAACAGCAAAGCGCCATGCTGTCGGCCATTGCCCGCTATTTCCCGGCGCAAACCCGCGTCAGCCAGCCGGCGGGCGGCTATTTCCTCTGGCTGGAACTGCCCGAGCAGATGGATTCATTGAAGTTGTTCCAGATGGCATTGGCACAGGGCATCAGCATTGCGCCGGGGCCGATTTTTTCGCCGACGCAGCGGTTCAGCAACTGCATTCGGTTGAATTATGGGAGCCCTTGGGATGAGGCGGCGGAAAAGGCGATGGAGACGCTGGGGCGGATTGTCAGATCCTTCTAAAAGCAAAGATCGCAGCCTGCGGCAGCGCCTACAGGCTGGCTGCGATCTGTTGATCCTGAATACTTACCGACCGCCACCCAAATCGACAAAGGTCCCCGTCGCGTAGGACGCCTTGTCCGACAGCAACCATACAATCGCCTCCGCCACTTCGTCCGGTCGCCCGCCACGGGCCATCGGAATCGCCGACTCCAGCTTGCTGACCCGATCCGGATCGCCGCTCAGCGCATGGAAATCGGTATAGATATAGCCCGGCCGTACCGCATTGACCCGAATCCCCTCGCCCGCCACTTCCTTGGACAGGCCAATGGTGAAGGTGTCGAGCGCGCCCTTGGAGGCTGCATAGTCGACGTACTCGTTGGGTGCCCCCAGGCGCGCGGCAACTGAGGAGACGTTGACGATGCTGCCGCCCTGCCCGCCGTGCTTGGGCGACATGCGCAGGATGGCGTGCTTGGCGCAGAGTACTGGTGCCAGCACGTTGGTCTTGAGGATCTTGAGGATGCGGAATTCGGACATTTCGTCAACCCGGGACTTTTGCCCGACAGTGCCGGCGTTGTTCACCAGCGCCGTGACTCGGCCCAACTCGCTGTCCACCCGGTTGAACAAGGCGACGACTTCATCTTCGATGCTGACGTCGGCGCGCACTGCGATGGCTTGGGCGCCTAACGCCCGGACCTGGTCCAGTACCGTTTGCGCCGCCTGTTCATCGGACTGGTAGTTGATGCAGATCCGATAGCCTTGTTTGGCGGCCAACAGCGCTGTTGCCGCACCAATACCGCGACTTCCGCCGGTGATGACGATGACTTTGTCCATGCACACTTTCCCCAATTAAAGCCTTTGCAGTCGGGGGAAGAATAACCGCCATTGGCGGATTTTGCATGAAACCGTAATGGGTCCCGGCAGATCAAGCCAGGGCCAATTGCTCGGAACGGTGGATTTCCTTCATGAAGCGTTCGGCCGGCAACGGGTGCCCCAGTAGATAGCCTTGCAAAGAGTCGCAACCGAGCTGAGTCAGGAAGTCCTGCTGCGAGCCCGTTTCCACACCTTCGGCGACGATCCGCAAGCCCAGTGCCTGACCGAGGGCGACGATGGCCGAAACGATGGCGGCGTCATCGCTGTCACGTTCCAGGTCGCGGACAAAACCGCGGTCGATTTTCAGCTCGTTGGCCGGCAGGCGCTTGAGGTACATCAAGCTCGAGTAGCCGGTGCCAAAGTCGTCAATGGACAGGTCGACGCCCATGTCCGACAGCTCCTGCAGTACCGTCATGCTCGCATCGGCATCGCTCATGGCCGTGGTTTCAGTGATTTCCAGGGTCAGGCTGTTGGCCGGCAAATGGTGCGTGGCCAGCGCCCTGGCGACGCTCTGCACCAGGCCTGCATGGCAGAACTGCAAGGCCGAGAGGTTCACCGCGATGCGCCAGTCGGTGTAACCGAGCACATACCATTCGCGCATCTGGCGGCAGGCTTCGTTGAGGACCCATTCGCCGATGGGAATGATCAGCCCGGTCTTCTCCGCCAGCTCGATGAATTTGTCCGGCAGCAGCATGCCCTGGGTCGGATGCTGCCAGCGCAACAACGCTTCGGCGCCGACAGGAAGGCCATTGTTGGCATCGAATTTTGGCTGGTAGTGCAGGCTGAACTCTTTCTGCTCCACGGCATTGCGCAGGTCTTGCAGCAATTGCAGCTGCTTGCGCGCGTTGTTGTTCATCGAGGCATCGAAGAAGCTGTAGCCGTTCTTGCCCGTCCCCTTGGCGTGATACATCGCCGCGTCGGCGTTCATCAACAGTTCGTGAGCGGTCTGACCATTGCCCGGGTACAGGGCGATGCCGACGCTGGCGGAGATCTGCAAGTCATGTTCGGCCACCCGGAAGGCGCGACCGATCAGGCTGACCTGGCGGGCCGCGAGGTTCATCGCGTCGTCCGGCTCGCTCAATTGCACCAGCAGCACGAACTCATCGCCGCCGATGCGCGCCAAGGTGTCCTGGCCACGTAGATCTTCACGCAGGCGCAGGCTGACTTCACGCAGCAACTGGTCGCCCATATGGTGGCCGAAAGCGTCATTGACCGGCTTGAAGCCATCAAGATCGATGAACATCAACGCCAGGCATCCCCCCTCGTTGTCGACCCTGGACATCCCCTGATCGATGCGGTCGGCCAGCAACACCCGATTGGGCAGGCCGGTCAGCGTGTCGTGCAGGGCCAGTTGGGTCAGTTCGCGATTGGCTTCGGTCAGCGACTGCGCAAGGTTGGCGGTCCGGGCTTCCAGGCGCGCATCGAGGATCGAGGTCAGCAAGGCAATGCTCAATACCGCCAGGGTGGTGATCAGGACCAGGTTGTCGAGGCCGTTGCCTTGCAGGCCATTGACGGTTGCGCCGCAAAAGCTGCCGGCGGGGAACTGCGCGGCGGCCATGCCGGTGTAGTGCATGCCGACGATGGCAATGCCCATGATCACCGCCGCGCCACCACGGATCAGGCGCACATGAGGCGTGTGCTGGCGCAGGCGGAAGGCAATCCAGAGTGCAGCGCCCGAGGCACCAACCGCTATGCACAATGACGCGCTGAACAGCGCAGGGTCGTAATCGATGCCAGGCTGCATGCGCATGGCCGCCATGCCCGTGTAATGCATGGCACTGATCCCGGCCCCCATGACCAGCGCACCGAACCCCAGCTGCCAGATCGGCAGCTGCGCCTGACTCACCAGCCACAGGGCGAAGCCGCAGGACAGGATGCCGATCAGCAGCGACAGCATGGTGATGGAGAGGTCGTACCCCAGGTCGATGGGCAACTTGAAGGCGAGCATGCCGATGAAATGCATCGACCACACACCGACGCCCATGGCAAACGCCCCGCCCGCCGTCCACCAATGCACAGCCCGGCCCTTGGCCGTGGCAATACGCCCGGTCAGGTCCAGTGCGGTGTATGAGGCGAGGATTGCCACACAGAGCGAAATGATGACCAGCGTTGGGGAATAACTACCGATGAGCATGGAAGTGTCTCGTAATCACCCCCGTACTGCTTCCGTTCTCGGAGGTGTAAATGCGGCGATTGTACTGATTCCAAATGAGAACGACACTCAGAAAATGAGCAAAAGGCCATCAGCCCGATGAAACGCTTGTTTTAAGGTTTTACATTAACTCCGTCCGCACGCGTGCCCCCTGTAGGAGCTGGCTTGCCGGCGAAGGCGTCCTCGAACCTTGCGCCAGTCTTTCAAACGCCTTCGCTGGCAAGCCAGCTCCTACAGGGATCGGGTACGGCCGTGGGAGATGGGTCGGCGATCAGGGGGTATCACTCACCTCAAGCTGCCCATCCCATCCACCCCCCAGCGCCGCAATCAACTGCACACTGGCGATCAGGCGGTTCTGCAGCAGGTCCAGGGTGCTGCGTTCATTGTTCAAGGCCGCGGCCTGGACCACCACCACATCCAGATAGGCGATCACCCCCGCCTTGTACTGGTTCTCGGTCAGGCGCAGCGATTCACGTGCTGCGTCCAGCGCCTGCTGGCGTACCACGGCTTCGTCCTGCAGCACCTTGAGCTGGACCAGATAGTTCTCCACCTCGCGGAAGCCGTCGAGGACGGTCTGACGGTACTTGGCCACGGTTTCGTCGTAAGCCGCCTCACTGCGATCCACTTCCGCAGAACGCTGTCCACCGTCGAACAAGGTCATGGCCAGTTGCGGGCCGACCGACCAGAAACGATTCGGCAGGCTGAACAGGTCTTTCGACGTGCTGCTGCTGTAGCCGCCGTTCAAGCTCAGGGTCAGGTCCGGGTAATAAGCGGCCTTGGCCACGCCGATGTTGGCGTTGGCGGCAATCACCGAGCGCTCGGCCGAGGCAATGTCTGGGCGGCGCTCCAGCAGTTGTGAAGGCAAGCTCAGTGGCACCGCTGGCAGGGCGGGGATGGTTTGGGTTTCCGCCAAACTGAATTGGGCCGGTGGCAAGCCGATCAGCACGGCGATGGCGTTTTCCAGCTGGGCACGTTGCCAGATCAGGTCGACCATGTCCGCCTCGGTGCCCTTGAGTTGCGTCTGCGCCTGAGCCACCGCGTCCTTGCCGGAGACCCCGGCACGGTACTGGTTTTCGGTCATTTTCAGTGAGCGCTGGTAGGCCGCGACGGTTGCTTGAAGCAAGCGCTTCTGCTCGTCCATCACCCGCAGTTGCAGGTAGTTCTGCACCAGCTCCGACTGCTGGCTCAGGCGCATTGCCGCCAGGTCGGCGAAACTCGCCTGGGCATTGGCGGTGTCGGCCTCAAGACCGCGGCGCAATTTGCCCCAGACATCGGCTTCCCAACTGACCCCGGCCTGGGCCGTGTAGGTGTCGCGAATACCGCTGGACGAACTGGTCAGGCTGGAACTGCTGCTGCCGGTGCCCTGGCTGGAACGGTTTTTCCCCAAGGTCAGGTCCACCGTCGGAAAAAACGCGCCCCGGGCGCTGCGTACCAAGGCCTGGGCCTGGCGGTACTGGGCTTCGGACTGGGCAACGGTCTGGTTGGCGCTGTTGAGTTTTTCGATCAAGCCATTGAGTTGCTGATCGCCGTACAGCTCCCACCACGCACCCCGGGCCAGGGAATCACTCGGATTGGCCTGGCGCCAGCCGGCCGCTTCCTTGTACTGCGCCGGTTCCGCGGTTTGCGGGCGCTGGTAATCCGGTCCCACGGCGCAGGCGCTAAGCATCGCCACGCACAGCGTCAGGCTCAGCAAGCGCGAGCCGCGGACAGTGATCAGCGGTGCAGCCAGGTTAAACAGCGAACGGTCAGTCATAGCGGAGTTTCCAGGGCAGCATCGGTACGCACCCCACGCCAGTGGTTGAAGCGATGGCGCAGTTTGTCGAGATAGAGGTAAACCACCGGGGTGGTGTAGAGGGTCAGCACCTGGCTGAAGATCAACCCGCCGATAATGGTCAGGCCCAGCGGCTGGCGCATTTCCGCCCCTTCCGCGCGGCTCAGCAACAGCGGCAACGCGCCGAGGATCGCAGCCAGGGTGGTCATCAGGATCGGCCGCAAACGTTGCAGGCAGGCATTGCGAATCGACTCCAGCGGTGCCATGCCCTGATGGCGCTCAAGCTGCAATGCCAGGTCGATCATCAGGATGGCGTTTTTCTTCACCACACCGATCAGCAGGAACAGGCCGAGCAACGAAATCAGGCTGAACTCGCCGCCCAGGGCATAGATCGACAGCAGCGCGCCGACACCCGCCGAAGGCAAGGTCGAGAGAATGGTCAGCGGATGAATGTAGCTCTCATACAGCACGCCCAGCACCAGGTACACCGCCACCAGCGCGCCGAGGATCATCCACGGCTGGCTCTTCTGGGTCGCGGCAAAGGCATCGGTGGTGCCGGCCATTTTCGCGATGACGTCCTCCGGAAGGCCCACCGCGGCAATCGCCCGCTCGATGGCGGCACTGCCCTGCTCCACGGTCACGCCTTCGGCCATGTCGAAGGCGATGCTTTCCGAGGCGAACTGGCCTTCATGGCTGACCCGATCGTCGGCCAGGCTGTTCTCGTAATGGGCGATGGTCGACAGCGGAATCCGCGCGCCGTCCGCCGTGATCACCTGCACCTGCTTGAGCGTGATCGGGTCCTGGGCATACTTCGGATTGACCTCCATCACCACCTGATACTGGTTGAGGCTGTCGTAGATGGTCGAGATCTGCCGCTGGCTGTAGGCGTTGTTGAGCACCGCCGTGACCATGTCCATGTCCACGCCCAGGCGCTTGGCCTGGTCGCGGTCGACGATCAGCGTCACCTGCTGGGCGCCTCGGCCTTCGCGGGCATCGATCGCTGTCAGTTCCGGCAGCGCCTTGAGTGCGGTCACCACTTTCGGGTACCACTCGCGCAACGCGCCCAGGTCACCGCTTTGCAGGATGTAGGAATACTGCGACGAGGTCTGTTCGCGACCACCGCCAAACTGCAGGTCCTGGTCGGCCATCAGCATCAGTTGCGCGCCGGCGACCTTGGGCATTTCCTTGCGCAGGCGCTCGATGACCTTTTGCGCGGAAATACTGCGCTCCTTGATCGGTTTCAGGCGCACCAACATGAAGGCGTTGTTGGTGCCGTTGGTGCCACCGATGAACCCGGCGACGCTTTCCACCGCGTCGTCCTTGAGCACGGCGCGGCGGAAGGTCTCCATTTTCGGCTGCATTACGCTGAACGACAGGCCATCGTCACCACGCACGAAACCGATCAGTTGGCCGGTGTCTTGCTGCGGTAAAAATGTTTTAGGAACAACGATATACAGTGCAATGTTAACGCCAATTGTCAAAAACAGACTAAGCAAAGTCAGGCGCCGGTGACGCAACACCCAATCGAGGCTGGTGGCGTATTTGCCGACCATCCAGTCGTTGGCCCGCTGGCTCCAGCGCTGCAGGCGGTTCTCCTGGCCCGGTGTGTGCGGCTTGAGCCAGCGCGCGCAGAGCATGGGCGTCAGTGTCAGCGAGACCACCAGCGACACCACGATCGCTGCCGCCAGGGTGATGGAGAATTCGCGGAACAGGCTCTCGATGATCCCGCCCATGAACAGGATCGACAGGAACACCGCCACCAGCGACACGTTCATCGACAGCAAGGTGAAGCCGACTTCCTGGGCGCCGAGGTACGCCGCCTTCATCGGCCGCACACCCGCGTCGATGTGCCGGGAGATGTTCTCCAGCACCACGATGGCATCGTCTACCACCAGCCCGGTGGCCAGGATCAACGCCATCAGCGACAGGTTGTTCAGTGAGAAACCGTAGAGGTACATCACGGCAAACGTGCCGACCAGCGATACTGGGACCGCCAGCGTCGGGATCAGCGAGGCGCGGAAGCTGCCGAGAAACAGGAACACCACCAGGATCACCAGGGCCACGGCGATCAGCAAGGTCATTTCCGCTTCGTGCAGCGTGGCCTTGATCACCGGCGAGCGGTCCATGGCCAGGTTCAGCTTGACGCTGGCCGGCAGTACGGCCTGCAACGCCGGTAACTGGGCCTTGATCTCGTTGACGGTCTCGATAATGTTGGCACCGGCCTGGCGGTTGATCACCAGCAGCACCGCCGAATCGTTATTGAAGAAGCCGCTGTTGTAGCGGTCCTCGACACCGTCGCTGACCTTGGCCACGTCCTTCAGGCGCAGGGCTGCGCCGTCCGCGTAGTGGATGATCAGCGACTCGTAGTCCTTGGCCTTTTCCAGCTGGTCGTTGGCTTGCACCTGCCACAACCGCTGGTCATCCTCCACCGAGCCCTTGGGTCGGCGCACGTTGGCGTTGGCGATGGTGTTGCGCACATCGTCCAGGGCTACACCGTACTGGTTCAGCGCCTGGGGTTCGAGTTCGATGCGCACCGCCGGCAGGGAGCTGCCGCCGATCTGCACTTCGCCGACGCCCTGCACTTGCGACAGGCTCTGGGACAGGATGGTCGACGCCAGGTCATAGAGCTGGCCTTTTTCCAGCACGTCCGAGGTCAGCGACAGCACCATGATCGGCGCCTGGGACGGGTTGACCTTCTTGTAGGTCGGCATGCTGCGCATGCCGCTGGGCAGCAGGTTGCGCGAGGCGTTGATCGCCGCCTGCACTTCCCGCGCCGCACCGTTGATGTCGCGGTCCAGGTCGAATTGCAGGATGACCCGGGTCGAGCCCTGGCTGGAACGGCTGCTCATGGTGTTGACCCCGGCGATGGCGCCGAAGGAACGTTCCAGCGGCGTGGCCACGGTTGAGGCCATGACCTCGGGGCTGGCGCCAGGCAGGCTGGCCTGGACCACGATCACCGGGAAGTCCATCTGCGGCAACGGTGAGACCGGCAGCAGGCCGAAACTTACCCCGCCCAACAGCATGATCGCCAGGCTGAGCAACATGGTTGCCACCGGGCGCTTGATGAAAGGACCGGAGAGGTTCATGGCTGCTCTACCGCTTCCACGGCTTCAGGCTTGCGACCCCAGCGCCGACCGAGACGGTCGAAATACAGGTAGATCACCGGCGTGGTGAACAGGGTCAGGACCTGGCTCAAGAGCAAGCCGCCGACCATCACCAGACCCAACGGTTGACGCAATTCCGCGCCGGAACCGGTGGCCAACATCAACGGTACCGCACCAAACAGGGCCGCCAGGGTGGTCATCAGGATCGGCCGGAAACGCAGCAGCGCCGCCTGATAGATCGCCGTCTCCGGGTCCATGCCCTGGTTGCGTTCGGCGTCGAGGGCGAAGTCGATCATCATGATCGCGTTCTTCTTGACGATACCGATCAGCAGGATGATACCGATGATCGCGATCATGCCCAGGTCATTGCCGCTGAGGATCAATGCCAGCAAGGCGCCGACCGCCGCCGAGGGCAAGGTCGAAAGAATGGTGATGGGATGGATGTAGCTCTCGTAGAGCACGCCCAGCACGATGTACATGGTCACCACCGCCGCGAGGATCAGCAGCAAGGTGCTCGACAGCGACGCCTGGAAGGCTTCGGCCGCGCCCTGGAACTGGGTCTGCACGCCAATCGGCATGCCGATGTCCTGCTGTACCTGCTCGATGATCTCCACCGCATGCCCCAGCGCCACGCCGGGGGCCAGGTTGAACGACATCATCACCGCCGGGAACTGGCCGATGTGGGTGATCGCCAGTTGCGCCTGGCGCTCTTCGATGTGCGCCAGGCTGGACAGGCGCACCTGCCCGCCATCGGTGGTCTTGACGTGGATCTGCTCCAGCGCCTGCGGGCCGATCTTCTCCCCGGACTGCGATTGCAACACCACGCGGTATTGGCTGGCCTGGGTGTAGATCGTGGAAATCTGCCGCTGACCGAAGGCGTCGTACAGGGCATCGGTGATGTTCGACACCGACACCCCGACCCGCGACGCGGCGTCGCGGTCGATCACCAGGTAGACCTGCAAGCCTTTGTCCTGCAAGTCACTGGCGACGTCGGTCAGCTCCGGCCGTTGGGCCAGGGCCTCGACCAGGCGCCCGCTCCACAGACTGAGCAGTTCGGCATCCGGCGACGACATGCTGAACTGATACTGCGTGCGACTGACCCGGTCTTCGATGGTCAGGTCCTGCACCGGTTGCATGTACAGTCGAATGCCTACCAGTTTGTCCAGCTCCGGTTGCAAGCGCGCGATCACCTCAGTGGCGCTCAGGTCGCGGTTGCTGTGGGACTTGAGGTTGATCAGCAACCGACCGCTATTGAGCGTCGAGTTGTCGCCGTCGACACCGATGTAGGACGACAGGCTCTCGACTGCCGGATCCGCCAGGATCACCTTGGCCAGTTCCTGCTGGCGCTCGCTCATCAAAGCGAAGGAAATCGACTGCGGCGCTTCGGAAATGCCCTGGATCACCCCGGTGTCCTGCACCGGGAAAAAGCCCTTGGGCACCACCATGTACAGGAACACCGTCAGCGCCAGCGTGCCGATGGCCACCATCAGGGTCAGGGGTTGATGCTTGAGAACCCACTTTAACTTTCGCCCGTAAGCCGCGATCATCCAATCAATGGTTGCGCCACTGGCGCGGTAGAAACGGCCCTGCTCTTCTTCCTTCGGTTCGCGTTTGAGCAACCGCGCGCACATCATCGGTGTCAGGGTCAGGGACACCACCAGGGAAATCAGGATTGCCACCGCCAGGGTGATGGCGAATTCGCGGAACAGCCGCCCCACCACATCGGCCATGAACAGCAGCGGGATCAGCACGGCGATCAGCGACAGGGTCAGGGAAATCAGGGTGAAGCCGATCTGCTTGGCGCCCTTGAGCGCTGCATTCAATGGGCTGTCGCCCTCTTCGATGAACCGGGAAATGTTCTCCAGCATCACGATCGCATCGTCCACCACGAAACCAGTGGCAATGGTCAGGGCCATCAGGGTCAGGTTGTTGACCGAGAAACCGGCCAGGTACATCACGCCGAAGGTGCCGATCAGCGACAGCGGCACGGCCACCGACGGAATGATCGTCGCACTGGCCCGGCGCAGGAACAGGAAGGTGACCATCACCACCAGGGCGATGGCGATCAGCAATTCGTGTTGAACGTCGGTGACCGAGGCGCGAATGGTCTGGGTGCGGTCGGTCAGCACGGTGACATCGAGGCCGGCCGGCAGGTTGTCGGTGATGCTCGGCAGCAAGGCCTTGATCCGGTCCACCACTTCAATCACGTTGGCCCCGGGCTGGCGCTGGATGTTCAGCAGCACCGCCTGGTTTTCATTGGCCCAGGCCGCCAGGCGTTCGTTTTCCGCGCCGTCGACGATTTCCGCCACGTCCTTGAGCCGCAACGGCGCGCCATTGGCGTAGGCCAGGATCAGGTTGGCGTAGTCCTTGGGCGAGGTCAGTTGATCGTTGGCATCGAGCATCGACACCCGGGTCGGGCCGTCGAAGTTGCCCTTGGGCTGGTTGACGTTGGAGGCGCCGATCAGGGTGCGCACGTCCGACAGGTTCAGGCCGTTGGCCGCCAGGGCCTCAGGGTTGACCTTGATCCGCACCGCCTGGCGCTGGCCACCGGCAATGCTGACCATGCCGACGCCGCTGATCTGGGCGATCTTCTGCGCCATGCGGGTGTCGACCAGGTCATTGAGCTTGGGCAACAGCATGGTCTTGGAGGTGATGGCCAGGGTCAGTACCGGGGTATCGGCCGGGTTGACCTTGTTGTACACCGGCGGTGCCGGCAAATCCTTGGGCAACAGGTTGGTCGCGGCGTTGATCGCCGCCTGCACCTGTTGCTCGGCGACATCCATGTTGATGTCGAGGCTGAACCGCAGGGTCAGCACCGAGGCGCCGCCGGAGCTGGTGGACGCCATCTGGGTCAGGCCGGGCATCTGCCCGAACTGGCGCTCGAGCGGTGCGGTCACGGCGCTGGTCATGACATCCGGGCTCGCGCCGGGGTACAGGGTCATGACGCGAATGGTCGGGTAATCGACCTGGGGCAAGGCCGACACCGGCAACAGGCGATAGGCGATCACGCCGGCCAGGATAATGGCCAGCATGCTCAGGGTGGTCGCTACCGGGCGAAGGATGAACAGCCGCGAGAGATTCATGCGCCGCCCTTTTTCGCCTTGTCGGCAGGTGCCGGTTCAGTCGTGGTGGCCGCCGATTTGCCCTGCAGGTGGCCGGCCGGGTTGGTCGGCACTTGCTGCGGGTCGTTGACCACTTCCACCTCGCTGCCGTCCTTGAGGCGATCGGTGCCCTCCAGCACCACCCTTTCACCCGCAGACAGGCCTTCAGTGACCACGGTGTTCTCGCCGTCGCTGGCGCCGATTTTCAATTGGCGGATCTTGACCTTCTTGTCGCCGTCCAGGGCATAGACGAAGGTGCCGTTGGTGCCGAACTGGATCGCCGCGGATGGCGCAAGTACCACGCCCTTGAGGGTGTCCGCCAGCAGGCGCACGTTGACGAACTGGTTGGGGAACAGCGACTGGTCGCGGTTCTCATAGCGCGCCTTGAATTTCAGGGTGCCGGTGGTGACGTCGATCTGGTTGTCCAGGCTCTGCAGCACGCCGGTGGCCTGCAGCCTGGTGTCGCCGCGATCCCAGGCCTCGGCCGGCAACTTGGCACCGCTGCGATAGCGCGCCAGCACCACGTCGAGGCTGTTTTCCGGCAAGGTGAAGGCCACGCTGATGGGCTGGGTCTGGGTGATGATTGCCAGCGCGGTGGTGTCGTTGGCCGCCACCAGGTTGCCGACGTCCAGCTGGCGCAGGCCGACGCGACCGGCGATCGGTGCGCGGATCCGGGTGAATTCGAGATTGAGCTTGGCGTCGTTGACCGCCGCCTGGTTGGTCTTGACCGTGCCCTGGTACTGACCGACCAGCGCCACGGCGGTGTCCAGGGTCTGCTTGGCGATGCTGTCCTCGCGGTACAGGCCGGTATAACGCTCGACATCCACCTGGGCGTTCTTCAACTGCGCCTGGTTCTGCAGCAAGGTGCCCTCTGCCTGGAGCAAGGCGTTCTGGTAAGGACGCGGGTCGATTTCTGCCAGCAGGTCGCCAGCCTTGACCATCTGCCCTTCCTCGAAATGGATCTTGACCAGCTCACCGCCGACGCGGCTGCGCACGTTGATGGTGTTCAGCGCCGTCACCGTGCCCAGGGCCTTGTAATACAGCGGGAAGTCACCGGTGACCGCCGGCGCCACACGCACCGGCACCGGCCCTGCAGCACCGCCGAACCCCGGGCGCATCCCGCCTGACCTGCCGGTGTGCCCGGACACGGCTTTTTGCCCTGCGCCCTCTTTCGGCACAGCGCTGCCCGGCCAGAATTTCCAGCACAGGACGGCGATGACCAACAGGACCAGCAGGCCAAACAGCCAGCGACGGGGACTACGGGAAACGGAGGATTGCATTGAGTGATCAACCATTGGGGCGTGGGCTTGTTTTACATGAGGCTGAACGATAAGCACTGGTGGGTGATAAGCAAAGCGCCTTTACCGGCAATTTACCTTCGGCTTACGTAACAGGAGAGATATCCAAGATACTGAAACACAAATGAAAACGGCCTGGACAGGGCCAGGCCGTTAACAATTGTAAAACCTGACTTATTTCAGAACGGCAAGGGCCGCTTCGTAGTTCGGTTCTTCAGCGATTTCCTTGACCAGCTCGCTGTGCAGCACGTTGTCGTTCTCGTCCAGTACCACCACGGCACGGGCGGTCAGGCCTTTGAGCGGGCCGTCGGCGATGGCCACGCCGTAGTTCTCGATGAACTCGGCACCGCGCAGGGTCGACAGGTTCTGTACGTTTTCCAGGCCTTCGGCGCCGCAGAAGCGAGCCTGGGCGAATGGCAGGTCAGCGGAGATGCACAGCACCACGGTGTTGGCGACATCGTTGGCCTGGGCGTTGAACTTGCGCACCGAAGTGGCGCAGGTCGGGGTGTCGACGCTTGGGAAGATGTTCAGCACTTTGCGCTTGCCGGCAAAGTCTTTCAGGGTGACGTCAGACAGATTGCCGGCAACCAGGGAAAAGGCTGGCGCCTTGGAACCGGCTTGAGGCAGTTGGCCGTTGACTTGAACCGGGTTGCCTTTAAGAGTGACTTGAGCCATGAACGGAGTCCTTCTGAACGTTGGTGGTGGAGAATTTTGAAGAGGCAGAAGTTAACCACGAAATTGTCCGACGACCTATGGCCAAACATAAATTGTCATGTGTCGACCCACAGGATTGCATACAACCCTTGGCCACAGGAATTTGTTGCGACACCGTTGTCGATTCGGCCGGCGATCGTTCGACTATAAGTGAACAACCCAAATCCAACGGAGACAACACCATGCGTTTCATGATCATCATCAAGGCCAGCCAGGACTCCGAAGCCGGCATCATGCCCAGCACCGAACTGCTGACTGCCATGGGCAACTACAACGAGGAGCTGGCCAAGGCCGGCATCCTTCTCGCCGGCGAAGGCCTGCAACCGAGCAGCAAAGGCGCCCGTGTGCGCTTTTCCGGCGATAAACGCACGGTCATCGACGGCCCCTTCGCTGAAACCAAGGAGCTGATCGCCGGTTTCTGGCTGTGGCAAGTCAAGTCGAAAGAAGAAGCCATCGAGTGGGTCAAGCGCTGCCCCAACCCGATGCCGGGCACCGAAGCCGAGATCGAGATCCGCCAGGTGTTCGAACTGGATGATTTCGGCGCGGAGTTGACCCCGGAGTTGCGCGAGCAGGAAGAGCGCGCGTTCGGGCAGGGAAACAAGAACTGAAGGTTGCAGCAAACACCCCAAGCCTCGCACCTGCAAGCCAACCTCTTGTAGGTGCGACACTTGCCATCAGAGCGCATCCAAACCCACCAGTTACCAACCATCCCCACAACCCTCTGATTCGTATTAACTTTTTAGTACACAAAATTATTGCGAACGCGTAGACAAAACCAAGGAATTAACCCTTTCGACTAGCGATTTAGTGGTTAGCTGCTAGCGTCTACAGACATGTCCTACAGGCTGATAGGAAAGAGCTTACGTAGTAACGGCCGCCAAGTGCCGAGTTATCCAAATGAGCCACCAAGGAATCGGGGAATCATGCTGAACAAAATGGGGACCTACGCCTTTTTTTTGGCGACCTTGCTTGCGCCTGTTGTTTGCGCCCAGGCGGAGAACGCGGACACCGCCAATAAAAGCAACAATCCGCTGAACTTCGCGCCAGGCATGAGCGCTCAGGATTACTACACCCCCAGGTACTACGACTCCAATATCCATACCAATGACCTGCTAATACGCGGCACGCTGCCGATTGCGCCCAACGATTACATCGCTGTGCCGCAACTGATACGCGCCACGGCGCCGATCAGTACCCACCCGGACCCGAGCAGTGGCTACAGCACCGGCGAAGGCGACCTGAACCTGTTCGATATTTTCCTGGTGAAGACCGAAGGCGTGCAGTTGGGTATCGGGCCGATGATCACCGCCCCCACCGCCGACCAGGACGAGCTCGGCACCGGCAAATGGCAAGGCGGCCTGGCCGCGGTGGCGATCGACGCTTCACCCCGCGGCCTGTTGGGCGCCCTGGTTCAGTACCAGAGCTCGTTCGCTGGCGACCACGACCGGCCCAACGTCGAAAGCGCAACGATGCAGCCCTTCATCATCCATAACCTGGAAAAAGGCTGGTACCTGCGCTCCACCGGCATCTGGACCTACGACCTGAAGAACGACACCCACTACATCCCACTCGGTTTGGGTGGCGGCAAAGTGTGGAAAGACGGGCCTAATATCGTCAACGCCTTTGTTGAACCGCAATGGACCGTCGAGAAAAAAGGCGATGGCATGCCGCAATTCACCTTGTTCGTCGGCCTCAACGCCACGTTCGGTCAATAAGGAATCCCCAATGCACGTTGCCCTTCGCGCAGCCGGTTTCAGCCTGATGACGATGTTCGTCAGTTGCGGGGTCGGTGCCCAGGAACTGGACACCCGGATCGGCAAGATCGCCATGGAGGGTGATTTGCCGGCCCATGACGCCATCGCCAAACTCTACGCCGAACTGGATTTCCAGCAGGCCACCCAGAGTTACCTGTGGGCCTTGCCGCTGGTGTCCTACGCGCAATGGCAGGAAGAGTTCCGCGACAAACTGGGCGCCCGCAGCGGTGACCTGATGGTGCTCGACAGTTACGAGGACAAGCTCGGGGTCATCACCGCCAACGCCACCACGCCCTACATCCTGGGTTTTGTCGATCTCAATGAAACCGGCCCGCTGGTGATCGAGTTACCCCCTGGCCCCACCGCAGGCGGTATTGGCGATTTCTGGCAACGGGCAATCATCGACATGGGCCAGACCGGCCCGGACGAAGGCAAGGGCGGCAAATACCTGGTGCTGCCCCCGGGCACCGAGCCACCGGCCGATGCGGGCAAGTATTACCTGGCCAAGTCGCAAACCATGAATGTGCTGGTGGGTTTTCGCGTGCTCGACCCCGACCCCGCCAAGGGCAAGGCGCTGGTCGAGCAATTCCGGATGTACCCCTACGCCAAACGTAGCGAGCCCGGCCAGACCAAACTGCTCTCCCCCGGCGGCAAAGCCTGGTCCGGCACCCAGCCAAGGGGCATGGCGTACTGGGAACGCTTGCACCAGGTCATCCAGAAAGAACCGGTCAACGAGCGGGATCGCTTCTACATGGCCATGCTCGCCAGCCTGGGCATCGAAAAGCACAAACCGTTCAACCCGACCGATGCCCAGCGCAAGGCCCTGGAACAGGGTGCACAAATCGGCGAACTGATCGCCAAGGCCAACACCTTCGCCAAACGCTTTCCCGGCGCCCGATACTGGCCGGACCGGCAGTGGGACACGGTGTTGAACATCAGCGATCCGTCCCAGCGCGTCGCTTACTACGACCAACTGTGGGAGCGCAGCGCCTGGTTCTACGAGGCGGTCACCAACACCAAAGGCATGGTGTCGAAAACCCCGGGGCTGGGCCAGACCTACCTCGGCGCCTATACCGACGCCAAGGGCAACTGGCTCGACGGCGCCAAGAGCTATCGCCTGCACGTCGACGCCAATCCGCCGGCCAAGCAGTTCTGGTCGATGACGGTTTATGACATCGACAGCCGCTGCCTGATCGACAACCCGCAGCGCAAGGCCGACCTGTCATCGCGCCAGGACCTGAAAAAGAACGCCGATGGCTCAGTGGACCTGTACTTCGGCCCCACCGCGCCAGAAGGTTTCGAAAGCAACTGGGTGCAGACCCTGCCGGGCAAACACTGGTTCAGCTATTTCCGCCTGTATGCCCCGACCCTGGCCTATTTCGACAAGAGCTGGAAACTCGACGACATCACGGCCGTGGAATGACGCCGAGTGTTCAATAAGGAAGAGTCATGAATAACCGCATTCTGTTATCCGCCCTTGTATCTGCCAAAACCGCAAGCCACCACGGCCAATGGCAGATGCCGTTGATGACCCCTGTTAACCCACACAATCAATAAGCGGAGCAAGTCATGATCAAGCGTTACGTAGTGCGCCCGTTGTTGGCGCTGTGCCTGGTCGGCAGTTGTCCGCTGTTACTGGCAGCCGAGGGTGGCGTTGGCCGGCCGATCACCGGGCAACAAGTGTTTTCCAACGCCGGGATCGTGCCACCGGAACCGGGTTGGGTGATGTCCCTGACCAGCATCTGGTACGACGGTGACCTCAAGGGCAACTCTCAGATACCGATAGGTGGTGCGATCAGTTCCGATCTGGACATGAAGGTGTCCTACACCATGGCCAACTTCACCCATGTCTGGGATACCGGCAAGGGGCGCTGGAACTACGCCTCGGCCATCGGCGTGCCGGTGCAGTACACCGACGTCACCGCGAGCATCACCGGCCCCCGTGGCCGCACCCTGGGCACCGAGGACAAGGCCACCCAGTTCGCCGACATGCTGGTGACGCCGATCGCCGCCGGTTATCACTTCGACGAGGTCAACCACATCTCGTTCTCGCTGCCGATCTACGTGCCCACCGGCGCCTACAACGTCAATCGCCTGGCCAACGCCGGGCAGAACACCTATACCTTCATGCCCACCGTGGCCTTCACCCATCTCGACGGCAAGGGTGGCGAGTTCACGCTTTCCAGCGGGCTGGAGTTCTATACCGAGAACGACGACACGGACTACCAGAACGGCGACCTCTTCACCTTCGATTTGCTGTGGACCCACGGTTTCGGCAACGGCTGGGCGGCCGGCATGGCGGCGGGTTACATCCAGCAGATCAACGATGACTCCGGGTCGGGCGCCAGCAGCGGCTTTCGCGGGCGTTCGGTCGGTGCCGGCCCGGCGATTGGCTGGACCGGCAAGTTCGCCGATGCCCAGGCCAACTTCAGCCTGCGCTGGGTGCCGGAGTTCGACACCAAGAACCGGCCTGAAGGCAACGGCATCGCCGCCAACATGACCCTGGCATTTTTCTAGGAGCCAACATGAGCGCACTCAACGACCTCAACGCCCTGCAAGCGAGCATCGCCGAAGCGGTGCTCGGCCAGGACCAGGTGATCCGGCAGATTCTCGTCGGCCTGCTGGCCAATGGGCACCTGCTGCTGGAAAGCCTGCCGGGGCTGGCCAAGACCCGGACGGTGAAGGCGCTGGCCAAGCACCTGGACGCGAAGATGAGTCGCATCCAGTTCACCCCGGACCTGCTGCCGTCGGACATTACCGGCGCCGAAGTGCTGCACCAGGTCGAGGGCAAGAACGAGATCCGCTTCCAGCCGGGACCGTTGTTCGGCAACCTGATCCTGGCCGACGAAATCAACCGCGCGCCGGCCAAGGTCCAGGCCGCGCTGCTCGAAGCCATGGAAGAACGGCAGATCACCGTGGCCGGCAACAGCCATGCGCTGCCGGAACTGTTCATCGTGGTGGCGACGCAGAACCCGATCGAACAGGAAGGCACCTACCCGCTGCCGGAGGCGCAGATGGACCGCTTCCTGATGAAGGTGCTGCTGGATTACCCGAGCGCGCAAAACGAGGGCCAGGTGCTGCGCCTGTTGCGCGAGGAAGAAGTGGCGTTGGGTGCGAGGACTGCGCCGGTGCAAGGCTTCGAGCTGTCCCAGGAGGTGATCTTCGCCGCCCGCCGGGAAGTCAGTGCGGTGCATGTATCCCCCGCCATCGACCGCTACCTGATCGACATCATCAATGCCACTCGCCACCCGGCCGATTACGACGCCGACCTCGGGCGCTGGATCAACATCGGCGCCAGCCCGCGCGGCGGCATCGGCCTGGATCGCTGCGCCCGCGCCGACGCGTGGCTGCAGGGCCAGGACTTCGTCTCACCGGACAACGTGCGCGCCGTGGTGCACCCGGTGCTGCGCCATCGCCTGCAACTGAGCTACGACGCTGTGGCCGACGGCGTGACGGCCGATCAGGTGCTCGACCGCTTGCTCGACAAAGTTGCGATTCCCGCATGAACATTGATGGGCTGGTCTACGTCTCTCTGGCGCAATTGATGGCGCTGGAGTTCAAGGCGCGCGACCTGAGTTTTGCTGCCCGCCAACCCCAAGGCAGCATTCTCGCCGGCAACCATGCGTCGCGCTTGCGTGGCCGTGGGCTGAATTTCGATGAATTGCGCCGCTATCAACCGGGAGACGACTTGCGTCACCTCGACTGGCGCGCCTCGCTGCGCACCGGCAAACCGGTGGTGCGCACCTTTACCGAAGAGCGCGACCGTCCGGCGTTGATTGTCGTAGACCTGCGCATGTCGATGTTTTTCGGCTCGCAACGCAGCTTCAAATCCGCGCTCGCCGCTGAACTCGGCGCCCTGGCGGCATGGATGGTGTTCAACGCGGGGGATCGGGTCGGCGGGCTGGTGTTCAACGACCAGCGAATCGACAGCATCGCGCCCCTGCGCAGCCGCAAGCGCATCGAAGCGCTGTGCAGCCGCATCGCCCAACAGAACCAGGAACTCAATGCGGCCAACGCCGACGCCGAGGGCGAAGACCAGCTGGACAAGGTCCTGCAGCAGTGCCTGGCGCTGGCCGGGCATGATCATCTGATCTGCATCGTCAGCGACTTTGCCGGCGCGGGCGAGCGCACCTTGCAGCTGATGCGCCAGCTGGCGACGCATAACGATGTGATCGCCATGCAGGTCTACGATCCGCTGGCGCTGAACCTGCCCAGGAATGGCCGCCTGCTGATCACCCAGGGCCAGATGCAGGTGGAACTGGCAGTGGAGCGTCGTCAAGTGCACCAGCCGTTGGGTGATTTCCTCAGCGGTCGGCTCAAGGACGTGGCCACCCTGCTGCGGCGCAGCCAGGTGCCGTTGATGATGTTCAGCACCGCCACCGAAGCGCATGAGCAACTGCGCGCCGAGCTGGGCAAGCGCGCGGGAGCCCGGCGATGAACCCTGATATCCCGAGCATCGAGCAACTCAAGGAGATCGCCCTGCCCGCGCCGGTCAGCTACGCGCCGCAGACCTGGGGTTGGTGGGTGTTGTTGGCAGTGTTTGTGGTTGCAATTGTGCTGTTGAGCGCGAGGCGTTACTGGCAATGGCGGCGGGATCGCTATCGGCGTGAGGCGCTGGTGCGCTTGGCGCAGTTGCAAAAGCGCAGTGATGATCTGAATGCGCTGCGCGAGCTTCCAGAATTGCTCAAGCGCACCGCCATCTCCATGCCGAACAAAACCCTTGTAGGAGCTGGCTTGCCAGCGAAGGCGGCCGCCAGAACACCACACGACTCAAGGGCCTCATCGCTGGCAAGCCAGCTCCTGCAGGGTCCCGGTGCGCTTGGGAGTGGGGATTGGCAGGCCTTCCTGCAACGGCACAGTAAAGCCGCCTTGCCCGCCGACTTCAGCCAACAGCTGGCCCAACTGGCCTACGCACCCGATGCCGTATTGCGCGCCATGCCCAACGAGCAGCGCCAGCAACTGTTCAACACCTGCAAACACTGGGTGGAGCATCATCATGTGGCAGCTTGATTACCCCTGGCTATTGGTGCTGCTGCCCTTGCCGTGGCTGGGTTATCGCTACCTGCCCGATTATCGAGAGGCGCGCAGCGCGGTGCGGGTGCCGTTTTTCGCCGCCATGAGCCGCGCGGTCGGCCAGGCGCCGAGCCAGGCCGGCACGCGCACCAATCACTGGCAAATGCTGCTCAACCTGTTGGTGTGGGCGCTGTTGCTGCTGGCCGCGTCACGGCCGGTGTACGTGGAAAAACCCATCGAGCGCCAGCAACCGGTACGCGACCTGATGCTGGCCATCGACATTTCCCAGTCCATGGAAACCACCGATTTCACCGACGCCAACGGCCAGCAGATCAATCGCCTGGCGGCGGTCAAGGACGTGGTGCATGGCTTTATCGACAAACGCAAAGAGGATCGCCTGGGCCTGATCGTGTTCGGCAGCGGCGCCTACCCGCAGGCGCCATTGACCCTCGATCACGCCAGCCTGTCGCTGTTGCTGGACGACACCGGTATTGGCATGGCCGGCCCCAACACGGCGATCGGCGATGCCATCGGCCTGAGCCTGAAACTGCTCGACCAGGCCCATGAGCAGGAAAAAGTCCTGATTTTGCTTACAGACGGCAATGACACCAGCAGCGCCATCACCCCGGATCACGCCGCAGAGATGGCCGCGGCCAAAGGCGTGGTGATCCACACCATCGGCATCGGCGACCCCACGGCTTCCGGTGAAGCCAAGGTCAACTTGCAGGGCTTGCAGCAGATCGCCACGACCACCGGTGGCAAGTTCTTCCGTGCCGAAGACCGCAACGCCCTGGACCAGGTCTACAGCACCCTCGACCAGCTCACCCCGCATCAGGTGAAAACCCTCAGCCATCAACCCAAACACGATCTGTTCTGGTGGCCACTCGGGGTGGCGATCGCCCTGCTCGCGCTCTATCACCTGTTCGCCCTGCTGCGTCCACGCCTGTCCATCGCACGTCAGCGGCAGGAGGCCTGAAATGGAGATCAATCTCAGCGACTTCCACTTCCTGCGCCCACTTTGGCTGTTGCTGTTGCCTTTTGCCGCGTTGTTGCCACTGCTGTGGCGCCGTAGCCGCGACTTGCAGCGGCGTCTGCGCGGCAACATCGCCGAACACCTGCTGCCGCATTTGCTGATTACCCCCCAGGATCAGCAATGGTTGCGCCCGGTGCACCTGGTCTGTGCGCTGTTGATGCTCGGCGCGGTTGCCGCTGCCGGGCCGACCTGGGAACAGGATCGCCCGGATTTCCTGGAGAACCGTGCGCCGCTGATCATCGCCATTGACCTGTCGCCGTCCATGGACGCCAACGACGTGCAACCCAGTCGCCTGGAAGCGGCCAAGCACAAGCTGCATGACCTGATCCAGCGGCGCGCCGGCGCGCGCAATGCGCTGATCGCCTACGCCGGTAGCGCGCACCTGGTATTGCCACCGACGGACGACCCGGTCTTGCTCGACACCTTCATCCAGGCGCTGGGCACCGAGCTGATCGGCAAACCGGGGAAAAACGTCGGCGCGGTGATCGACCAGGCCAAGCGCCTGCTGGCGGCGGAAAAAACCCCAGGCACCCTGTTGCTGATCACCGACGGCGCCGACACCTCGGCCCTGGCCGGCCTCGACAAACAACTGGCCGACGGCGCGCTGCAAGCGCTGATTCTCGCGGTCGGCAGCGAAGACGGCGGGATCATCCACGATGCCAACGGCCAGCCGCGCACCGACAGCAATGGTCGCCCGGCGCTGGGCAGTTTCGATCAGGCTGCCCTCAAGCAACTGGCCTCAGCCCTGGACGCGCCGCTGGGCAGCCTGACGCCCAACAACGACGACCTGGATTGGATCGATCTCCACGCCCAGCAGCATTTCCAGAGTGCCAGCGATGAACAGCGAGAGTTGCACTGGAAGGATGCCGGTTACTGGTTGTGCTGGCCGCTGCTGTTGCTGGCGTTTTTCAGTGTGCGCAAGGGATGGAGCGTGAATTGGATGGCCGGTCTTTTACTGGCCATCGGTGTCGGCTTGCAGCCCGCCCCGGCACAGGCCAACGCCTTGACCGACGCATTTTTCACCCCCGACCAGCAAGGTCGCTGGGCCTTCGAGCACGAACACTTCCCCCAGGCCGCCACGCATTTTGTCGACCCGTACTGGAAAGGCATCGCCGCCTACAACGCCGCCGATTTCGACCTGGCCCTGGCCAGCTTCGCGCGGCTGGAAACACCCCAGGCGTATTTCTATCTGGGCAACATCTACGTGCGCCGCTTCAAGTTCGACCAGGCCATTGCGGCTTACACCCAGGCGCTGAAGCTGCAACCACAGTTTCCTGAAGCCACGGCCAACCTGGCCCTGGCCATCGCCCTGCAGAAAGACACCGAAGACGCGGAGAAAAACGCCCCTGAGGTCAAGCCGGACGAAATCAAGATGGACAAGGCACCGGGCAAGGGCCAGAGCAAACAGGTGCAGACCGAACAGGCGGCGTCGGATGCCCAGTGGCTGCAGAACCTGACGACATCGCCGGCGAAGTTCCTGAAACAGAAGTTCAGTTTGCAGGATCAGGCGGGGGCCAGGCCATGATCAGTCTGAAAGACCGTGTCGCTCCCTTCGCTGGCAAGCCAGCTCCTACAGGAGATATGCGCCGCACCCTGCTCCCTTGTCTCTTGCTCACCTTGCTGATCAGCACCACCACCCTCGCCGCCGAACCCGACCTGCGCATCCAGGCCAGCCTGCAGCCCGCCGACACCGCCATGGTCGGCAGCCTCGTCGAATTGCACCTGGACGTGCTCACCGACACCTGGTTCACCAGCGCCCCCACCCTGCCCGGCCTCAAACTGCCCGGCGCGCTGGTAATGCCGTCCGACGGCCACGCCGAACACCTGAACCAGACGCTCGACGGCAAATCCTTCAACGGCATGCGCTACACCTACCTGATCACGCCAAACCTGGCCCAGGCGTTCGACATCCCGCCGCTGACGGTACGAGTGACCCCGGGCCAAGCCACCACGGAACTCAGTGCACAAAGCCAACCGCTGCACTTCACCGCGACGCAACCGCCGGGTTTCCAGCCTGGCGAGCCGGTGCTGGTCGCGCAAAAACTGCGGTTCAGCCAGAAGATCGTCAATTCGTCCTCGCCGCTGAAAGTCGGCGACAGCCTCACCCGAGAGGTTACGCTTCAGGCTGACGGCGCCCTGGCCATGTCGCTGCCCACGCCGTCCCTGGGCGACGTCAGCGGTCTGAGCCGCTACCCGAAAAGCCCGCAAATCAGCAATCTGGACGATGGGCGCGGCCACTTCACCGGCGGCCAGCGCATCGACAGCGTGACCTACCGCATCGACACCCAAGGCCAGCACAGCCTGCCGGCCATCGAGCTGAAATGGTGGGACGCCAGCAGCCAGCAGACCCGCACCGCCCAGGTCCCGGCCGTGAGCTTCGACGCCGCCGCCAACAGCGCCTACAAGCCCGTGTTCTCGATCAGCGAAGACCTGAAAAAACTCGGCCAGAGCCATCGCCTGCACCTCTCGGGTTTCGCCCTGAGCCTGCTGGCACTGCTGTCAGCCGTGGTTTTACTCGCCTGGTTTGCCCGCCCGTATGTGCACCGCGCGCACCTCGCCTGGCAGGCCCGGCGCCGTGCCCGCCACGCGGCGTGGCTGCAATCGCCCGACTACGCCTGGCGGCAGATCCCGGCGCAACTGGATGGCCAGCCGCCACAACTGGGCGCCCTGTACCTGTGGACCCGACGCAGCCGCAACGGCCTGAAGCTGACCGGTTTCGGCCCGCGCCTGCAAGCTTTCCTGCGCGCGTGCTACGGCCGTCAGCCAACCAAAGATCAGGCGTTGCACCAACTCAAGGAATCCTTGACTACGCTGCATAGTCAGGCCGGGCACGAACAGGAATCACTCGCTACCGCACTGCGCCCACTCAACCCAGTTCACGAGAAGGATTTCCCATGACAAACCCGATAGCGCGCCGCCAGTTCCACGGGTTAAAACTGCTGTTTGCCCTGGCCCTGAGCCTGCCTTTGCTGGTGCAGGCCGCCGAGCCACTGCCGTCGTGGAACGACGGTCCGTCGAAAAAGAACATCATCGAGTTCGTCCAGGCGGTGACCGATCAAGGCAGCAAGGACTTCGTCAAACCCGAGGACCGCATCGCCGTGTTCGATAACGACGGCACCCTGTGGAGCGAGCAGCCGATGTATTTCGAACTGCTGTTCGCCCTGGAAGAGGTCAAGCGCACCGCCGCGCAGCACCCGGAATGGAAAACCACCCAGCCGTTCCAGGCCGTGTTGGAAAACGATCACAAGGCCCTGGCCGCCAGCGGCCTCGACGGCATGATGAAAATCTTCGGTGCGACCCACACCGGCATGACCACCGAAGCCTTCGACGACTACGCCAAGACCTGGCTGACCCAGGCTCGCCACCCGAAAACCGGCAAGCCCTACACCGAGATGATCTTCCAGCCGATGCTGGAAATGCTCGACTACCTGCGCAGCCAGAACTTCAAGACTTACATCGTTTCCGGTGGCGACACCGCCTTCATGCGCGCCTTCGCCGAAAAGGTCTACGGCATCCCGCCCGAACAGGTGATCGGTACTACATTCGTCACCACCTTTGAATACAAGGATGGCCAGGCGTCGATCCTGCGCACCCCGAAACTGGCGCACAACGATGACGGGCCGGGCAAGCCGGTGAGCATCGACGCGGTGATCGGCCGTCGACCGATTCTCGCCTTCGGCAACTCCGATGGCGACCTGCAGATGCTGCAGTGGACGGCCGCAGGGTCGGGCAAACGATTCATGGGGCTGGTGCATCACACCGACGCCAAGCGCGAATGGGCCTATGACCGCCAGTCGCAGATCGGCCGCCTGGACAAGGCGCTGGACGAAGCAAACAAACGTGGCTGGACAGTCGTCGACATGGCCGCCGAATGGCGCCGGATCTATCCGTTCGATGCCGCCACAACCGGGCAAGTGCAATAAGAAAGCGTGACGCAGGACTGCAATAAACGTTTGTCGTATTCAAACGACGCCAATGAGCAAAAAGGAGCAAGTCTTATGACTCGCATACGCAAGTGGCTACCGAAACTCGCCTTGGTCGCGACGTCGGTGATGGCAATTTCGGCAACGGCCGGGGCTGCCGATAAACCCAACATTCTCGTGATTTTTGGCGACGACATCGGCCAGACCAACATCAGTGCCTATTCCATGGGGGTGGTCGGCTACAAGACGCCGAACATCGACCGCATCGCCAAGGAAGGCATGATGTTCACCGACTATTACGCGGAGAACAGTTGCACGGCAGGACGATCGTCCTTCATTACCGGGCAGACCGTGCTGCGCACTGGATTGGCGAAGGTCGGTCTGCCAGGCGCGACAGTGGGCCTGCAAAAACGTGACATCACCATCGCTCAGGCGCTCAAGTCGCAGGGCTACGCCACTGGCCAGTTCGGCAAGAACCACCTCGGCGACCGCGATGAATACCTGCCGACCAACCACGGTTTCGACGAGTTCTTCGGCAACCTGTACCACCTCAACGCCGAAGAAGAGCCGGAACGTCCCAACTGGCCCAAGGACAATCCTGAGTTCACCAAGGCCTTCACGCCCCGCGGTGTGATTCATAGTTTTGCTGACGGCAAGATCGAGGACACCGGTGCGCTGACCACCAAGCGCATGGAAACCATCGACGACGAAACCACCGCGGCGGCCCAGGCGTTCATCGAAAAACAAGCCAAGGCGGACAAGCCGTTTTTCGTCTGGATGAACACCACGCGCATGCACCTTTTCACCCACGTGCGCGAGTCGATGAAGGGCCAAAGCGGCATGGCCGGCAACGACTATGCCGATGGCATGATCGAGCATGACGGTGACGTCGGCAAATTGCTGAAAACCCTCGACGACCTGAAAATCGCCGACAACACCATCGTCGTCTACACCACCGACAACGGTCCTAACCAGTTCTCCTGGCCGGACGCGGCGACCACGGCGTTCCGCAATGAGAAAAACTCCAACTGGGAAGGCGCCTATCGCGTTCCGGCGATGGTTCGCTGGCCGGGCAAGATCAAGGCCGGTGAAGTGTCCAACGAGATGTTCTCGGGCCTGGACTGGTTCCCGACCTTGCTGGCTGCCGTGGGTGAGCCCGACGTAAAAAACAAGCTGCTCAAAGGCTGGGCACCCACTTCCGGCGGCACCAACTTCAAGGTGCACCTGGACGGCTACAACCAACTGCCTTACCTGACCGGCCAACAACCTAAAAGCGATCGCAAGGAGTTCTACTACTTCAACGATGATGGCGTACTGGTTTCCATGCGTTACGACAACTGGAAGGTGGTGTTCTGCGAACAGCGCGAACCCGGTGGATTCAAAGTCTGGAGCGAACCCTTCGTTTGCCTGCGGGTACCGAAAATCTTCAACCTGCGCATGGACCCGTATGAACGTGCTGACGTGGTTTCCGATCAGTACGCTGACTGGATGACCAAGAACGTCTACCTGACCGAAATAGCCGTGATGAAATCGGCAGCGTTCCTGCAGACCTTCGTCGACTACCCGCCAAGCCAACGGCCGGCGAGCTTTAGCATCGACCAGATTCGTCAGGCGGTGGACGCCAAGATCGAAGAAAAAATGAAAGCTGCACAGTAGGACTGCTCGACCGCCGCTCGCCTTCACCGGCGAGCGGACTTATTTTTGGCTTGGGACCGCATCGGCCCCTTCGCGAGCAAGCCCGCTCCCACAGGGGACCGCGTTCCAAATGTGGGAGCGGGCATGCTCGCGAAAGGGACGGCACAGTCACAGGTGTTCTTGAACCGGAACAAGGCAATCCGCAATGTCCTCACGTGTCGCCAGCAAGTCGTCGGCCATACCTGCCCCTCACGTCGCCTCCCCGGCGCTGTTGATCCCCGCCCTGTTGCTGTTCGTCTCCGGTGCTGCGGCGCTGGTGTACCAGGTGCTGTGGATCAAGCAGCTGTCGCTGGTGGTGGGCGTCGAGGTGTACGCCATCACCACCGGGATCAGTGCATTTTTTGCAGGATTGGCCTTGGGCGGCTTGCTGTTCGGGCGCTGGGCGGATCGCCTGCAGCAGCCAGTACTGCTGTATGCCGGGCTGGAAGTGTTGGTGGCGCTGCTGGGGGTCGGTGCGACGTTCGCCATGAGCGTCGCGGCCAGCCCGTTTGCCTGGCTGGAGCAGCACATCGGCCTGCTGGCCTGGGTGTTACCGTTTGCGCTGGTGGGCGCTCCGGCGCTGCTGATGGGCGGCACCCTGCCGGTCCTTGTTCGCTCCCTGGCCAGCGACCCGCAGCAACTGGGCAAGGCCGGCGGCCACCTGTACGCGGCCAACACCGCCGGCGCCATCGCCGGCACCCTGCTCGCCGCGTTCGTGCTGATCGCCACCCTCGGCGTGCGTGGCAGTGCCCTGGCCGCCGCGATGCTCAATCTGCTGGCCGCCGCTGGCGCCCTGTGGTTCCAGCGCCAGCGCTCGCCAGTCGTTCAGGCACCGGTCAAACAGCATGCCGAAAAAGCTCCGGATCGCCTGGCTCTTTGGCTCTACTCGATCGCCGGCGGCGTGGCCCTGGGTTACGAAGTGGTCTGGTCGCAATCCATCGTGCAGTTCATGAGTACCCGCACCTACGCTTTTGCCGTGGTATTGGCGACCTACCTCACCGGGCTGTTCCTGGGCAGCGCCCTGCTCGCCCGTAGGGTTGATCGCCTGCGCGATCCCTGGGGCGTGTTCGGCCTGCTGATCGCCGGTGCCGGCTTGGTCGCATTGCTGGAGATTGCCCTGCTGGGGCGCTGGCTGGTGCTCGCGCAGAGCGCATCCGAAGCCTGGGTGCTGTCATTGGGTGCCAGTGAATTGCTGGGCATGAGCGTACGCTTTGCGGTGGCCGCACTGTGCATCGTGTTCGTGCCGACCGTGCTGCTCGGCGCGGCGTTTCCCGTGGCGCTGCGCTTGAGTGTCGGGCGCGAACATGTCGGGCGTAATGTCGGTGAGGTGGTGGCGTTCAACACCCTCGGTGGAATCGTCGGGGTGATGCTCTGTGGTTTTGTGCTGATCCCGCTGCTTGGGCTGGTGCGTACCCTCGGATTGCTGGCGATCATCGCCGCCGCGATTGGCTACTTCGCGGTGCGCAAGGGTCACGGCGTGAAGAAAGGTCGGCGCCAGGGCGTGATCGCGGTCGGCCTGGTCTCGCTGGCGCTGGCGCTGCTGACCCCAGTGGACAAATTGGCCAGCCTTTTACCCGGCGCGCGCAACGGCACCTTGGCGTTCTACGAGGAAGGACGCGGCGGCACCGTTGCCGTGGTTACCCAGGGCAAGGGCCAGCGGGCGTTCCAGCGCTTGTACATCCAGGGCGTATCCAATACCGGCGATGCCATGCCTTCGCTGCGCTACATGCGCATTCAGGCGCTATTGCCGCTGGTGATCCACAACGGCGAACCACGCTCGGCGCTGGTGATCGGTTTCGGCACGGGCATCACCGCGGGCGCCCTGACCCGCTATCCGGGCCTTGAGCATCGGGTGGTCGCCGAACTGCTGCCATCGGTGGTCAAGGCGGCGCCCTTGTTCAAGGGCAATTTCGATGCCGCGGCCGACCCGAGTGTCGACGTGCGCCTGCGCGACGGTCGCCAGGAACTGCTGCGCAACCCGCAACCCTATGACCTGATAACCCTGGAACCGCCACCGCCCTCCGCGGCCGGCGTGGTCAACCTGTATTCCCGGGACTTCTATCAACTGGCCGCCAGTCGCCTGCACAAACAGGGCCTGGTCGCCCAATGGCTGCCATTGCCCACGCAAAACATCGACGACTCGCGTTCCCTGGTGCGTAGCTTCCTCGATGTCTTCCCCTACGCCACGCTGTGGACCAGCGAGTTCCACGAGATGCTGCTGGTGGGCTCAATGGAGCCGATCGAACTGGATGCGGCGAAAATCAGCCAACGCTTCCAGCAGGACAGCGTGCGCAGCACCTTGCAGGACGTCGGCATCGGCTCGGCCGCCGCGCTGCTCGCGACCTGGGTGACCGATCGCGCCGGCCTGGAACGTTTCGCCGCCGATGCACCGGCGGTGACGGACGATCAGCCGCGCATCGAATACGCGCCTTGGGTGCGGGCCAGGGAAATCAGCCGCGTGCTGCCGGCCCTGCTGGAATTGCACGTCGCGCCGCCGCTGGTGAATGCCGAAGCCGGGTTCAACGAGCGAATGGATGCTCACCGGCAACGCCTGATGCAGTTCTACCGGGCAAGCCTGCACGCCTACGACGGTGATCGGGATGCCTGGGCCAGGGATGTGCGCGAGGTGATGCGCGGGGATGGGGGGAATCCGTATTTCCGCTGGTTTGTCGGGGAATGACAGATCGCTTTCGCGAGCAGGCTCGCTCCTGCAGGAGCTGGCTTGCCAGCGATGGGGCCATCCGCTTCATCACAATCACCAATTGACACACGCCGCCCTTGCGGCAAAGCTGCCTCGAGCATCAACGCGCGCCTGACGGCAAACGCACCTGGACTACGGAAGTCGTAATGCCGACACATAAAAATAAAGCAGCAAGCCCAAACCCTGATTCGCCACCGACCCTGATCAATCGCTACCTGTTTCCCGTCACCATCGGCGTCCTGCTGCTGGCGGTCGCGGGCATCGGCTGGTTCCTGTTCAGCAGCCAACCGGCCCCCGTGCCCCCTGCGCCAGTCAGCGCCCCTGTCGTCCAGCCCGCCAAGCCACAACCCGTTGCCATGGCGCCGGCGAACATGGTCGACGAACAACAATGCCAAGGCTGCCACAGCGCCCAGGTCAAGGACTGGCAAGGTTCCCATCATCAGTTGGCGATGCAGCCAGCCAATGCCGAGACGATGCTCGGCGACTTCAACAACGTCACCTTCAAGGCCGAGAACGAAACCACCCGGTTCTCGCGAAAGGACGACGGATTCTGGGTCAACACCCCCGGCATCGACGGCAAGAACGCCGACTTCAAGGTCGCCTACACCTTCGGCATCGCACCGTTGCAGCAGTACCTGATCGAGGTGGGCGACGGTCGCCTGCAAGCCCTGGGCATCGCCTGGGATACCGAGAAGCACCGCTGGTTTCATCTCTACCCGGGCCAGGGCGTGACCTTCAAGGACCCGCTGCACTGGAGCCAACCCAGCCAGAACGCCAACTTCATGTGCGTGGAGTGCCACACCACCGGCTACAAGCGCAATTTCGATGCCGCGAAAAACACCTTCGACGGCGAGTGGAACAGCCTCGGCGTCGGTTGCCAGGCCTGTCACGGCCCGGCCTCCAATCACTTGGAATGGACGGCGAAAAAGACCGGCCTGATCCACGCGGGTTTTGCCGTCGACCTCAAGGACAAGAACGCCACCGTCGAAATCGAAACCTGCGCCCGCTGCCACTCGCGCCGCGCGCCGCTGGGTGATGGCTTCACCGTCGGCAAGCGCCTGATGGACGATTACCTGCCCAGCGCCCTGACCCGCGAGCTGTACGCCCTGGACGGCAAGATCAAGGACGAAGTGTTCGAGCACGGCTCCTTCGCCCAGAGCAAAATGTCCGACAAGGGTGTGCGCTGCAGCAATTGCCACAACCCCCACAGCACGCAACTCAAGGCACCGGGCAATGGCGTCTGCCTGCAATGCCACAACACCGCTGGCAAGACACCGGTGGACACCGTCGATGGCAAAGGCCTGCAAGCGAAGAACTACGATTCCATCGAACACACCCGCCACACCATGGGCCAGCCGGGTTCACAGTGCGTGGATTGCCACATGCCCGGCAAGTACTACATGGGCAATGACTTGCGGCATGACCACAGCTTCAGCATCCCCAACCCCGAGCGTGCGAAGAAACTCGGCACACCGGACGCCTGCCTGACCTGCCATCAGGGCAAGGCCGGCGACAAGGTCACCGAGCAGTTCAAGCTATGGAACACCGCCAACGCCAGCGCCGCGCAGGCCCCGCGCTACGACGAAAGCCTGTGGCTGATCCGCAACGGCCAGCCCGGCGCGGCGCAAGCCTTGTACGAGCAGCTGCAACGCAGCAACCTGCCGGCGATTCAACGGGCGACGCTGTTGGCCGAGTTGCCGCTGTATCCCAGTGAACAGGCGCTGAAACTGGCGACCAAGGACCTGGGCAACCCGGCCCCGCAAGTGCGTGAAAGCGCCATCCGTGCCATCAGCGCCTTCCTGCCGCCGCCCGAGCGTGCAGCGCTGCTGTCGCCCTTGCTGAGCGATCCGGTGAAGGCCGTGCGCATCGCCGCTGCCCGCGACTTGCTCAGCGTGGCCCGCAACGGCCTGGGCAGCGCCCAGGGCAACTGGGAGGTTGCTATCGGCGAATACGAGGCTGTGCAAAAAAGCCTGGCCGAACGCGCCGAAGCCAACCTCAACCTGGCCATGTTGTACCAGGCCAGCGGCCGCGGTGGCGAAGTCGAAGGTTTGTTGCGCACATCACTGCAGCGCGACCCGAACTTCTACCCGGCGCTGGTGACCCTGGTGCAGTGGCTGGAAGCCAACGGCCGCAGTCAGGAAGCCCAGGCACTGATGGCGCTTAGCCTCAAGGCACATCCCGACGCTGCGCTGCTGCAACACACCCAGGGCTTGTCGCTGGTGCGTGCCGGCAAAGCCGAACAGGCCATGCCCTTCCTGCGCAAGGCCGCGCAACTGGAACCGCAGAGTGCGCAGTACGGCTACGTACTGGCCGTGGCCCTGCATGACAGTGGCAAGGTCGATGCCGCGTGCGAGGAGTTGGAAAGGCTGTTGAAAGTGCAGCCGGCCAACCGCAATGCCCGTTTGTCGTTGATCCAGTACTACCTGGATAACGGCCAGGAACCCAAGGCCCAGGTGCTGTTGCAGGGTTGGAAGAAGATGAACATGGGGGATCCGGCGCTGAAGTGATCGACGGCTGATCCGAAGGCCCCTTCGCGGGCAAGCCCGCTCGTACAGGGGTTGTGCCCGCCTTGCAGGATCAGCCGCGCTCGCGGGGAATCAGGCTCTGCAACTGCTGGGCCAGGAAGTTCGCATCGAAGGCAAAGGTGTCCGGGTCTTTCAGGCCATTGGTCTTGCGCCACTGCCAGTTCGTGGACGGTGGCAGGCACACCAGCGAGACGCTGCCATAACGCGCCGCAGTAAACCCCATCACCGCCAGTGAAATCTGGCCGCCGACACCCATCACATCGGGCACGAACTCCACCGGCTTGCCGGCGATCAGGATGCTGAGCTTTTGCGTCTTGAAGGTGGATGTCTCCACCGGAACACTGGGCCCCGACGCGACATACGCCTCGCGGCTCACTTCCAGCAAATGGGGGGCCTTGACCGGCTCCAGCCACTGCTGGATCTGATCGAACAACTCATCAATGCGCCTCGCCCACTCGCTCGATTGCGCCTCGAACAACTGTTTCTTGTGCGCTTCGCTTTCTGCGTAGTGGCGAAGCATCTCGCCCAGTTGCTGTACATCGTCCATTGCGGTGTTCCTTTGATTGGAGCGGTGCTGCGGACATTGAGCATGGCAGATGCGTGCCACCGGCGTACGACTAAAAGCACGAGCGGTGGCATTTACCTCAGGACGTGCGATCAATCAGCCTTGGGCATGCGCCGCAGGCGCGCCATGCTCAAGGTATCGACGTAGGCGCCGTCGCGCACCGCATAGTCGCGAAACAGCCCTTCGTCTTCGAAGCCGAACTTGCGGTACAGGCCGATGGCGGCTGCGTTGTCGGCATACACGCTCAGCTCGACCCGCCGCAGGTTCATCCAGTTGTCCGCGATATCCAGCGCCGCCGCCAACAGTTTCGAGCCCACGCCCTTGCCCTGCCACGCGGGCGCAACGCCCATGCCGAAATTACCGACATGGCTTCGACGGATACGGGAAAATTGTTCCAGGGTGAGGCTGCCGATCACCGTCCCTTGGTGCAGGGCCACCAGTTGAATGACCCGCTCGTTGTCCGTCGCCATGCGTTTGTGCCAGGTCTCGGTGGACGGGAACGGCATTTGCAACGTTTGACGTGCGACAAGCGGGTCGCGGTAAAGCTCGGTAATGCCTGCAACGTGGGAATCGTTGAGGCGTTCCAGGGTGATGACGGCGTCGGTGGCGGTCATGGGGGATTCATCCTTGATGGCAGACAGGGTCTGCCTACTCTAACGCATCATTGATGGCAAAGACCCTGCAGGAGCGAGCGACTACAAAAACCACTCCCGTCGCTCTTCGAAGGTACTGAGGATCAACTCGACAATCGCCTGCACCTGCACCTCGCCCTCTGACTCGACATTCACCGCCATCCACACCTGGCGCTGCATCGACGGGCTGAACAGCCCCGGCAAGCCGATCAAGCCACGGTCGAAGTGGCGCATGTAGGCGGGCAACAGGCCGATGCAGGCGCTGCAACGGACCATCTCCAGCATCAGCTCATAGGAATGCGACTGCACGACCCCGGCCAGGCGCTGGTCGACCAGGTCGTTCCAGGGCCGAAAACTGTCGATCTGCCGATCGTGCTGCCATTGCACGAGCATGAAATCGGCGAGGTCATCGAGGCCGTCCGGGCGCGCGGCGACCCGCGAATAACGCTTGGCGATATGAGGCATGTAGTCGAGTCGCGCCAGGCAACGGGGATCGCTGACGGCGAAACTCGGGCCCGGCAGCGGCGAGTCGGTACCCGCCAGCCACACCACGACATCGGCGCTGACGGCCTGCAGGGACAATTCGCTGTCGAGGCTGATGATGTCCAGGCGAGCACTGGCATTGCGTCGCAGCAACGCCACCAGATCGCGACCGAGGATGTCGTGCAGGATGGTCTCGGCGACCGCAAGTCGCACCCGCGGCTGCTCGATCACCGGCAGCTCCCGTTCATGGGCCAGCGCTGTCAACTGCCTGTGCAGTTGCAGGCCGTCACGACTGAGCACCAGACCGTTCTCCGAAGGGCCAAACAACGAACACTGCAACTGCTTTTCAAGCTGAGCCAAGTGCTTGCGCAACAGGGTTGCCTTGATATTGAGGCGCCGGGCGGCCTGCATGAAGCAGCCGCAACGGGCAGTAATGCTGAAGCACCGTGCCTGTTGCGGATCGATTTGCGCCGCACGGTTGCGCCAGGAAGGGGTTTTATCGAGAGAGGCGGGATATTGCGCTAAAAGCGGGTCGTCGCTGGTTTCCATGAATGACATCGATGACTCCCTGTCGATCTATCAGTGGGAGCTCCATTTTGAGCATCGTGCATGAACGATGTGTGACAGCGGTTCAGGCGCTGGGCGCCTGTCGAAAGCTCACGGCCAGGCGGTTCCAACTGTTGATGGTGGTGACAGCGATGGTCAGGTCCACCAGTTCGCCTTCGCTGAATTCCCCTCGCGCCTGCTCGTAGACGTCGTCCGGCACATGGCTTTGCGAAAGCAGCGTCACCGCCTCGGTCCAGGCCAGGGCTGCCCTCTCGCGCGGGTTGAAGAAATTGCTGTCGCGCCAGACCACGATGCAATACAGGCGGCGGTCGGTTTCACCCAGACGCCGGGCATCCACCGAGTGCATGTCGGTGCAGAACGCACAGCCGTTGAGCTGCGAGGCACGGATCTTGACCAGGTGCAGCAGCGACGGCTCGATGCTCAGGTGGCTGGTCAGGGCTTCCATGGCGATCATCGCTTTCATCGCCTTGGGCGAGGCGCTGTAGTAATCCAGGCGGGGGTTCATGGCGCGACCTCGGGTAGCGACGGTGTGTCCTCAAGGTAGTCGTTGATAACGCTGCGTTACACATCCAATTATGCGAATTTTCCGTGGACCACCGGGCCGCAGACCAATTGGCGGTTTTTCCACCACGCAACTACTGCATGAACACCGGTTGAGGTTAATCTGGCGCGATGCACACGCGACTCAATTGCCCTGGAGCCTTGCCGGTATGGAACTACATGTCGTCATCAACGGCCGCAAGGACCTGGCGGGCCAGTTGTACAAGCAACTGCGCGGCGCTATCGAATCGGGCCGCCTGGCAGCCGGGACACAACTGCCGCCAAGTCGCCTGCTGGCCGAGCAACTGGGCATCTCGCGCAAGACCATTTCCGATACCTATGCGCAGTTGACCTATGAGAACTTTCTCACCGGGGTGATCGGCAAAGGCACCTACGTCAACGCGCGGGCCTCGAAAGTTCAGCGCAAGCAGAGCCATAACGAGCTCGCCGGGTTCGAGGTGATCGAATCATGGCGCAAGCTGCCGGTGTTCCTGCGTCACCCGACGCTCGAAGGCTCGCTGCGTTACGACTTCATTGGCGGCGCCACCAGCAAGGGCCAGTTTCCCCAGGACGACTGGCGGCGCTGCACCTCCCATGCGTTGCGCCAGATTGCCGGGTCCAAGGGTTTCTACAGCCTACCCGAAGGCCTGCCTGCGCTGCGCAATGCCATCGCGCAGCACATCGCTTTTTCTCGCGGGGTCAATTGCCAGGATGAGGACGTGGTGGTGTGCAATGGCGCACAACAGGCGCTGGACCTGATTTCCCGAGTATTGACGCGCCCGGGCAGCATCGTGGCCATGGAAGACCCCGGGTATCCGCCGGCACGCCTGCTGTTCGGCACTCACGGCGCCACGGTGATTGGCGTGCCGGTGGACGCCGAAGGCATTGTGGTGGACAAGATCCCTCTCGGCACGCGGCTGATCTACGTCACCCCCTCGCACCAATTCCCCTTGGGCATGCCCATGAGCCAGGAGCGACGAGTCGCATTGCTGGCCAAGGCCCATGAACTGGGCGCGATCATCATCGAGGACGACTACGACAGCGAGTTCCGCTACGAAGGCCGCCCCACAGACTCGCTGCAAAGCATGGATGATCGCGGGATCGTCGCCTACGTCGGGACCTTCTCGAAAACCCTGCTGCCGGAGCTGCGCCTGGGTTACGCGATCCTGCCGCCCGCCATCCTCGAGGCGGTGGTGCGCGCCAAACAACTGACCGACCTGCATACCTCCACCTTGCCCCAGTGGGCGCTGGCCAAATTCATCGCTGAAGGCTGCCTGCTCAAGCACATTCGTCGTTGCCATACGATCTACGCGGGCCGGCGTGAGCGGATCCTGGCGCGCATGGCCGGTGATCTCTCGCCCTGGCTTGAGGCAGTGCCAACCACCGCGGGTTTTCACATGGTGGTGCTGTGCAAGGTACCGATCGATGTGGCGCTGGTGATCGAACTGGCGAAAAAGGTTGAAGTCGGGCTCTATGCCATCGACAGCTTTTTCTACCAGCAAGCGCCCCAGGACGGGTTTTACTTGGGGTTTGGCGCCATCGAGACCCTGGACATCGACATCGCCCTGGATCGTTTTCGGGACATTCTGCAGCAGGTTGCCTGACGCATTGGTCTGCGCCTTTATTCAGCGATTGGCTATTGGTGGTCCGGGGGAGCAGGCCTATCCTGCATAGGCGTTATCCCTCAATGAGCAGGATACGTCCGGCCTGATTCAGGAGTGAGTGCCAATGTCCCACAACGTAATCAATACCGTAAAGGTTCAGGCCGTCGCCGGCCGCTCGGATGAACTGGGTCAGCAATTGCAAAAGATTGTCGACACCCTGCGCGAACTACCGGGCTGTGAATCCTATATGGTCGACCGCTGCCCTGAGGACAGTAATCGCTGGACTGTCAGCGCCCACTGGCAATCGGAAACGGCCATGCAATCACACTTCAACAGTCCCCAGGTGCAAGGCTTCATCGACCTGATCGATTGCCAACTGGCCAATGCCGTCGACTTCAACAGCTTTCCGATCAGATAAGACCCGATTAAAGATCGCAGCCCTTGGCCGCGCTTGCAGAGTATGGGTACCTCTGCAAACGTTGTCGGGGACTGCGATCTTTTTCGTTCCGCGTCGCATATTGGTCCCCTCGCCTTCGCGAAAATTGGCTGTTTGTTTGCCTCCCCTGACGCAATAGATTGGTCCCTGACAACTCACCACTGCAGGTTAATGAACCATGAACGTCTTGCGTTTCTGTGCCGCTCCCCTTGCTGCCCTCGCCCTGATCCTGTCCTCTTCGGCCTTCGCCCATGAAGCCGGCGACCCTTCGGAAAAAGTCACGGTATTGCAGGACCAGATGCTGAAAAACGTACCGGGCAAGAAGGCGCTGATGATCGAGGTCGACTATGAGCCCGGCCAATCATCCATCGCCCACAAACACGACGGTACCGCCATGGCGTACGTCCTCTCGGGGTCCATTGTTTCTCAGGTAAGGGGCGAGAAAGCGGTGTCCTACAAGGCCGGCGAATACTGGTACGAAGCCGCCGGCTCCGAACACCTGGTGTCGAAAAACGCCAGCGCGACCGAGCCTGCAAAATTGCTGGTATTCATGGTGTTGTCGCCGGACGAAAAAGTACTTGTACCCTTGAAAAACTGATCGCTGAACGAACAGCCATAACTATAAATCCCGAATCAGCCGATTCGGGACTTTTTATTTCTCCCAGCAATTAACCAACTCTCTTTAAATCAAACAAAACTATCCACCCGTTGATTAGGGCTGTTTGATTATTACACGACCGGTTTAGTCTGGAGACAGCGCCGGTTACTGCCCGGCCATTAACTTTCCGACTTTGATATTGTTTCACCGGAGAAACACCATGAAACTTGTACTGGTCAGTACGTTGACGATGGCAGCGCTATTAGCCGGCTGCTCGATTCCCACTGCTCCGTCCGCGGTTTCATCGCTGGACGGTATCTTCACCGAACCGGTGGGTCGCAGCAGTACAACCCTTATTCCCAACGGTAACCATGTTTCCCTGGGCGTGGTGTACAGCCGCAACACCCAGGAAAATCGCGCCTATCTGCAGGACTACCAAGCCAATGCCGGCACCGGTTTCGGCCAGAGCCTGCTGGTTCAACCGATCCACGACGCCTATGTCGCCACGTCCAAGCCTGATCTGGCCGTGGACTGGGTCAAGGCCTCGCTGCAACGCCAGTTCGGTTCGGTCACGGTCTACCCGGACATGCAGAGCCTCAGGGCGGCGCAACCGGACGTGGTCGCCATCGTCGACAGCCGCAGCCAGTTGATCACCTCGCGCAGTTCGGACGTCGAGGCCCATGTCAGTGCCGATTTCTATGATCGCAACTTTAACTACATTGGCACTGCAAAAGGTCATGACGCCGTAGCACTGAGCCCGGTGTGGGCAGACTTTAAACGCAGTGAAGAGATCGTCGCCGATATTAACGAACAGCAGAATGTGCAAGTAAGGGCACTGCAGAAGTTTGACCAGTCGCTCAGTAATTTATTGACCAGGCCGACAGATAAAGTGTCGATGATTGATAGCAAACAAGGTCATAAGTTGTATTGAAAGATAGGGCCCCGGGCGGCGCTCCGACGAAGGGGCCGGAATTGTCGCTATAAAAACCCAGGCCAAAAAAAGCCCCGCATCTCTCAATGCGGGGCTTTTTCATTCAACGGCTGATCAGGCCGCCGGTTCCAGCTCTGCGCTGGCAGTTGCAGGGGCTGTCACCACCGCTTGCCCGCTCAACGCCAGGTCCAGCAGTTCACGGTTGGCCACTGCGTACATGGCGTAGTCCGTGCCGCTGGCGGCACGGATTTCCACCAGCATGGCGCGCCAGCGTTCGATCATGCTGCCGTGCTGCGCCATCCACAGCGACAGGCGTGTTTCCACGTCCTGGGTGCCGTCGCCCTGTTGCAGGACCGAGATGGTGATCGCACGTTGCTGCCAGTCGACGTCATCGCGGAACGCTTCACGGGCCAGGGCCTGCCAGTTGTTTTCAACCGGCAGGGCACTGATCTGTTGCAGGTACCAGGTGATATCCAGCGCGCTACCCACCGCGAAGTAGGCCTTGGCCACGTCCGCAGGGTTCTGGCCGGTCACGTCGGAGGCCTCGATAATCGGCAGCAGGGTGTACAGGTGCGAGGTGCCCGCAACCATACGCGCCAGCAACTCCGGCACACCGGCCTGGACGTACGCCTGATAGCGCGATTGCCAGTTTTCGCGGATCTCGCCACTGAGCAGTTCGTCGAGCTTGAGACCCAGCTCCTTCAGGTGCGGACCGAAGTGCGCGACGTCACGGGCAGCGTTCTGCTCGTTGCGACGGGCACGCAGGAACCAGCGCGTGGCGCGACGGCCCAGGCGCATCAGCTCGTCCATCAGCTCCAGTTGCACGTCGGCGGAAACCTGGTAGTCCAGGGCTTCGATCTGACGGAACCAGTGCGGGAGGTGGAAAATGTCACGCACGATCACATAGGCGCCGGCGACATTCGCCGGGCTCATGCCGGTCGACTCCTTGAGTCGCTGAACGAAGGTGATGCCCATGTGGTTGACCAGGTCGTTGGCGATCTGGGTGCTGACGATTTCGCGCTTCAGACGGTGACGACGCATGGCTGCGGAGAACTTGCTTACCAGCGTTGGCGGGAAAGCGGTTTCCATGTCGCGGGTCAGGTAGTCGTCGTCCGGCACCAGGGAACCCAGCAGCTGCTCCTTGAGGTCGATCTTGCTGTAGGAGATCAGCACCGACAGCTCGGCACGGGTCAGGCCATGGCCTTCGGCGATGCGCTCGTTGAGCGCTTCTTCGTTGGGCAGGAACTCGATGGCGCGATCCAGCTTGCCGCGACCTTCCAGATCGTTCATCAGGCGCTTGTATTCGGCAATCCGTGGCAAGGCGCGACGGGCTGCCAGGGACAGGGCCTGGGTCTGCTTGTAGTTGTTGCCCAGTACCAGGCCACCGACTTCGTCGGTCATGCTCGCCAGCAACTGGTTACGTTGCTTGTCGGTCATGTCGCCAGCCTGAACCACTTCGTTCAGCAGGATCTTGATGTTCACTTCGTGGTCGGAGCAGTCCACACCACCGGCGTTGTCGATGAAGTCGGTGTTGGAACCGCCGCCATTGAGGCCAAACTCCACGCGACCCAGTTGGGTCATGCCGAGGTTACCGCCCTCGCCCACCACTTTGCAGCGCAGCTCGTTGCCGTTCACGCGCAGTGCATCGTTGGCCTTGTCACCCACATCGGCGTGGCTTTCGCTGCTGGCCTTGACGTAGGTACCGATACCGCCGTTCCACAACAGGTCCACCGGTGCCTTGAGCAAGGCATTGAGCAGTTCGGTCGGGGTCAGCTTGTCGGCCTGGATGTCGAAGCGTTCCTGCATCTGCGGGGAAATCGCGATGCTCTTGGCGCTACGGGAGAAGATACCGCCGCCTTCGGACATGATGCTGGTGTCGTAATCCGACCAGGCCGAACGTGGCAGGTCGAACAGGCGCTGACGCTCGGCGAAGCTGGTCGCCGGGTTCGGGTTCGGGTCGATGAAGATGTGCAGGTGGTTGAACGCTGCGACCAGTTGCAGCTTGTCGGACATCAGCAAGCCGTTACCGAACACGTCACCGGCCATGTCGCCGACGCCCACTACAGTGATGCTGTCTTCCTGGACATTGATGCCGCGCTCGCGGAAGTGGCGTTGTACGCCAACCCACGCGCCCTTGGCGGTGATGCCCATTTTCTTGTGGTCGTAACCGGCCGAACCACCGGACGCGAACGCGTCACCCAGCCAGAAGCCGTAGTCGATGGCGATGCCGTTGGCGATGTCGGAGAAGGTCGCGGTGCCCTTGTCCGCGGCAACCACCAGGTACGGGTCATCGTCGTCATGACGCACGACATTGGCCGGCGGCACCAGGGCGCCGTCTTTCAGGTTGTCGGTGATGTCCAACAGGCCCGAAATGAAGATGCGGTAGCAGGCGATGCCCTCGGCCGCGATCTCGTCACGGCTGCCACCCAGTGGCAGGCGACGCGGCAGGAAGCCGCCCTTGGCACCCACCGGCACGATCACCGAGTTCTTCACTTGCTGGGCTTTTACCAGGCCCAGGACTTCGGTACGGAAGTCTTCTTCACGGTCGGACCAGCGCAGGCCGCCACGGGCAACGTTGCCGAAGCGCAGGTGCACGCCTTCGACGCGTGGCGAGTAGACGAAAATCTCGAACTTCGGCACCGGCTTGGGCAGCTCGGGGATCAAGTGTGGATTGAACTTGAAGCTGAAGTACGACTTGTTTTGGCCGTTGGCGTCGGTCTGGTAGAAGTTGGTCCGCAGGGTGGCCTTGATCAGGTCCAGGTAGCGACGCAGGATGCGGTCTTCGTTCAGTACCTGCACATCGTCCAGTGCGGTCAGGATCGCATGCTCCAGACGTTGCTCGAGGTCGTCACTGCTCAGCTTGCGTGCCAGGTAGAAGCGGGTCTTGAACAACCGGGTCAGCTCGCGAGCGATGTCGGTGTGGTTGTTCAGGGTGCTGGCGATGTAGCCGAGGTCGAAGCCCAGGCGGATCTGCTTGAGGTAACGGGCGTAGGCACGCAGCAGCGCCACGTCACGCCATGGCAGGCCGGCGGTCAGTACCAGGCGGTTGAACGCATCATTCTCGGCATCGCCGCGCACGATGTGGACGAACGCGTCCTGCAGCGTGTCGTTGAGTTGCTGGATGTCGAGGTCCAGGCCTTCGGCGGCGGTGAAGGCGAAATCGTGGATCCAGAACTCGCGGCCATTGGTGTGGCGCAGGCGGTACGGGAATTCGCCCAGCACGCGCAGGCCGAGGTTTTCCAGGATCGGCAGGACGTCGGACAAGGCCAACGGGGTATCGGCGTGGTACAGCTTGCAATGCAGCTCACGCTGACCGACCTGGCCCAGCGGCTGATAGAAGCTCATCACCAGCGGGTTCTTGTCGTTGAGGCTCAGCAGGTGCTGCATGTCGACCACAGCCGAATGCGCGGCGAAACGCTCGCGGTAACCGGCCGGGAAGCCTTTCGGGAAGTCGGCCAGCACGTTGGTGCCCTGGGCTTCGCCGAAGCTTTCGACAGTCAGCGCCGAGTAATCGTCCTGCCAGCTGCGGCAGGCCTGGATCACTTCGTTTTCCAGTTGCTGCGGGTCGATGTCGATGCGGTTTTTCGGGTCGACGCGCAGGATCAGTTGCACACGGGCCAGCACGGACTCGGAGAAGAAGGTCCAGAACTCGCAATCCGAGGCTTTCAGGCGATCCATCAGCACTTGCTGGATCTTCTGTCGTACTTCGGTGGAGTAGATATCACGCGGCACGTAGGCCAGGCAGTAGCAGAAACGACCGTATGGGTCCTTGCGCAGGAACACGCGGATCTTGTTGCGTTCCTGGATCTGCACGATCGACATCACGGTGCTGAACAGCTCGTCCACCGGGGTCTGGAACAGATCGTCGCGCGGCAGTACTTCGAGCACCTGGGCCAGTTCCTTGCCCAGGTGAGCCTTGGCCTGGAAGCCCGAACGGCGTTCGATTTCCGCGACCTTGCGGCGGATGTACGGGATGACTCGCACGCTCTCGCCATACACCGAGGAGGTGTACAGGCCCATGAAGCGGCATTCCTTGATGACCTTGCCGTCGGCATCGATTTCGCGAATCGACACGTAGTCCGGGTAGGCCGGACGGTGCACACGGCTTGGGTGCGCCGCCTTGGCGAACGACAGCAGGGTCGGTTCGCGCAGGTAATTCACGGCGTAGTCTTCGATGCGCAGGTCATCGTAGCTCAGGCCGGCGCGCAGCAGTTTGGTCAGGCCGAGGAAGGAGTCCTTGTCATAGACGATGTGGCCGCCATCGGCTTCATCGCTGACCACGAACTCTTCGTAGCCGAGGAAGGTGAAGTGGTTGCCCACCAGCCATTCCAGGAAACTCTTGATTTCGCTCTTTTCGTCGGCATCGACGGCGAACCGGCTGTTGTCCAGGTTGGTGAGGATTTCCTGGACCTTGGCTTTCATCGGCTCGAAATCGCCCACCGCCACGCGCACTTCAGCGAGCACTTGCTCCAGCTCTTTGGCCAGCACGTTCAGTTCGGCGTTGTTGGCGCAACGGTCGATTTCCAGGTACATCAACGACTCTTGCAGCACGTCGTCGCCCTGGGTGCCTTTGGGCAGGATTTCCAGCAGCTCGCCCTTGCTGCCACGGCGTACGCTCAGCACCGTGGTTTGCAGGGTGTGAATGCTGTAGCCGCGACGGTTCAGCTCGGTACGCACCGAGTCCACCAGGAACGGCAGGTCGTGGTGCAAGACTTCGACCGCGGTGTGGGTCGACTGCCAGCCGTGACGTTCGTAATCGGGGTTGTAGACGCGCACTTGTGGTTGCGCGTGATCGAAGCGCTCAAGCAGGCGCCACGCAGAAAGAGTACAGCCAGCGAGGTCAGACAACCGACGTTGGGTCAGTTCATCCAGGGAAATGATGCCGAAGAATTGTTCAGCGAACAGCGCCACTTGTGGCAGTGCCTGTTCACTGATGTGCTGCGCCAGTGCCGCTTGCAGTTGGTGCTGGAAGTCGGCTTTGCTGGCTGCGGTGAAGAACGCCATCTGTGGTACTCCGCTTGGGCTTGTTATTGATGAAAGCGTCGCGTGCAAAACCCCTTTTGGGGCTACCCGTCACCCTGCTCCTGATTCTCGGGCAGAGGAAACAGGGTGACAGGTGGGTGAAGCTAAACGAGACACTCGGGTCACATTCACCTTCCGTGAATGGGCATCTGCAAAAGCGACTGGGCTGCGTGCAGCGCAATGCCTTTACGGGTGCTCATCCGTTGCGCAGCTTAACGAGTGCGGCAAGGCCCATGCTTGCGGTGCTGCGACATATTCGGTCAACGGTACGCTGCTGTGCAGGCGCGCATTGATCAACACTAGCAGCCGAAGAAGATTTCGGGGCTGATTGCACGGTTTTTGCGGGACATCCGTACCAAAACCAAGGGTCGGGACGCGTCTGCCCCGCCCCAACCAAAAATTGACAGCGTCCATGATTGCTGGGCCGAGCATGGACGCTATGGGGGCTGTTTGTAGAAACCGCGACCGATTCAGTCGGTCAAGTCTTCAATCGCCTGAAATTTGCTCACTGTCGCGCAGTCGTAACAGAGCATTTGAACCGTCATCCTGTCCATGCTCGCATCGACGTTGGTTGATTCACACTCGCGGCAGAACAGCTGCAGGTGCCCGGCCAGGTCCGCCCCGCAGGCATTGCCGGAGAAAAACCGCGGCACCAGCTCGTCACGCCAGTAGAGGCCCGGAGACTTGGAGAAACCGGCTCCGCTGTCCTTGAGCACCACGTCGTACAGGATTCGGTGTAAGGCCGACTGCGGCACCCGCGAATCGCGATAGGCGGTTTTGCGCCAGTTTCGCGCCTTGGCATCCTGCGCCGTGCCCAACATGCTGCCGGGGATGGTGTTGCAGGCGTGGTTGCGCCCTTTTGAATTGCCGGTGGCGTAAAAATGCGCGGCATTCTTCACCGCCAACCGGGCAAAGTAGTAGATATGGCTTACCGAGAAGTCCTGCAGAAGCTGGCCGACGACAGTTTGGGCGCGCCCCTGGGCACTGAACACGAAACTCACTTCACTGGCCAATACCTGGATGTACTGAATCGATTCGTCCCGGGCCAGGCTCAACATCAACGCGTACAGTTCGCTTTTCCAGGCGGGCAAAACATTGCCGGACAGCTCTTGATACAAAGCCCGGTACAGTGCGTCGCGAGTGCTGCGTATGCCGGGCTCAAGCGCGATATTGGGTAGCCAGCGCACGGAAGAAAAGTCTTTGATCAAGTAGCCGGACGCTCGATCGAAGGCCTTGATGTCGCCCTCCAGATCGACCTCCAACGCGCCGCTCTCGTACAGGTTCCTCACCAGCGCTTCACTGGCCTCGTCAGTGGGTGCCAGTGGTTCGCTCCTGAGCCCGGTGGCGAGCGAGGCAATGCGCTCGACGCCGTCAACCTGGCCATCGTCCAGCAAGGCGAGCAGAGCCAGTTTCTGTACGAAGCCCAGCGCTGCAAAAGGCACCGACGGACGTGGTATGGCGTAGCGTTTGGCCAGCTCGAGACGATCGCGCTGCGCCTGGTCGGCGATTTCCTGCTGGCGCAGCTTGTAGCACTCATGGCAGGTACAGCGCTTCATTCGCCCCTGCTGGCCGGGCTCATGGTGATAGTGCTCGCAACCTACGCACTTGAAAGGCTTACGAATTGAAACTGGGGTGCCCTTTGCGTGCCGACGCACCCACATGGGCAGGTCGCAGTAGGGGCAGGTCAGGTCCTTGCTGATGATGGGGGGCAATATTTTCAACAAACTGCGGACTTCAGGCGCAATGTTGAACTCGATTTTCAGGTCGGCACTTTTTTCACCGTCCAGGTAGCGCTGATACAGTTGCTCGATTTGTTCCCCGGACAGGTGCTTGATCTCATCCGCCCGTTCGAAATACTGACTCATCGAAAGAGGTCCTTTTTTCGTGATTGACTGCGCACTCCTTTGCGTCTGGGCGTTCACGCTAAGGGATTGAAATGGGCCAATACAAGTAAAAAACCTGCGTCCGGACGTTATTTTTAGCCCTCGCAAACCTCCTGCAAGGGCAAAGGAAATTTCCTATGGGAAGGGAGGAAAAGTCTGTGAGAAACACCTTTCACCATTCACAGAGTCAAACTTCAAATGCTTTTTCATACATCAGGTCAATAATGAAAATCGGTCTTTTTCCGCCGCTCCAGCAACCTGAGGCAGCACAAATGTCTGCGGGCTGGCAGAATTGCTTTTTCGTAACGTTCATCACGCTCGCCGAGCCAGGAATTCCCCATGCAAATGACCACCGCCCTCTTGATCGTCAACCCTTGCGATGAAGAAGAAGACGACATGGCGATGCTGTGCTGCCATAGCGAAAAGGGTGAGATGTTCCTCATGAGCCGGTACCCGGATGAGGATGAGCTGGAAATCACCCTCGATGGCGAGCCTTCGACCCTCGATGGCGTGAAGGTGACCCTCAGCCCTACCCTGCTGAAGATCGAAATCGCCGCGGCGGATGCCGATGCGTTGAATGGGGATGATGTGCTGGAGATTACCTTCAACCCGGACATGGTGGATCTGGCGGAAGTCCAGGAAACCCTGAAGAACATTCTTGACGGTACCGGGACGTTCGTCAGCCAGATTTGAGGGTGCCTGTACCGGCCCTATCGCTGGCAAGCCAGCTCCTGCAGTAGATCGCGTTCGGTCGCGAGAGATGGGTTGGCTTTCGGGCTGCACAGATTGCTTGCACACCACCAATAGCTGTAGGAGCTGGCTTGCCAGCGATGAGGCCCTGACAGTTACCCCAAGAGCATCGCCCTGCGAAAATCCCGCAAATCCCCACCATTTCCCGCAGTTTGCACAAAATGCCGTTAGTCGCCGCCCCCCGCGATGGATTAAAGTAACGCCCCCAGCCCTGGCGTATTTCCGAACGTCCTCGGCCACCCTTTTGCAGGAACAGTCATCGATGGAACATCGTGAAGCGCTGCTAGCGCTGCGAACCTTTCTTTCAACGCAGATTCTCGGCCAGGAAAAACTCATCGAGCGCTTGCTCATCGCCCTGCTTGCCGACGGCCACATGCTGGTCGAGGGCGCTCCTGGCCTGGCCAAGACCAAGGCCATCAAGGAATTGGCAGAAGGCATCGAAGCACAGTTCCATCGCATCCAGTTCACCCCCGACCTGTTGCCTGCCGATATCACCGGTACCGAGATCTATCGCCCGGAAACCGGCAGCTTCGTGTTCCAGCAAGGCCCGATCTTCCATAACCTGGTGCTGGCGGACGAAATCAACCGCGCCCCGGCCAAGGTTCAATCGGCATTGCTCGAAGCCATGGCCGAGCGCCAGGTCAGTGTCGGGCGCAGTACCTATGAACTGTCGCCGCTGTTCCTGGTAATGGCCACGCAGAACCCCATCGAGCAGGAAGGCACCTACCCGCTGCCGGAAGCCCAGCTCGACCGCTTCCTGATGCACGTGAAAATTGGCTTCCCCGATGCCGCCGTCGAACGGCGGATCCTGCAGCAAGCCCGCGGTGAAGCCCTCAATGGCGAAACCAAGCCTGAACGCCGGGTCAGCCAGCAGGCGATCTTCGCCGCGCGCAAGGAAATCCTCGGCCTGTACATGGCCGATGCCGTGGAGGAATACCTGGTGCAACTGGTCATGGCCACCCGCACCCCGGGCAAGTTCGACCCGGAAATGGCCGAGTGGATTGCCTACGGCGCCAGTCCCCGTGGCTCGATCGCCCTCGATCGCTGCGCCCGGGCCCACGCCTGGCTGGCCGGGCGCGACTTTGTCAGCCCCGAGGACATCCAGGCGGTACTGTTCGACGTCTTGCGCCACCGCATAATCCTGTCCTTTGAAGCCGAGGCTGCCGGGATCGACCAGGACCGGGTGGTCCAGCGCATTCTCGACGTCGTTGCTGTCGCTTGAGCCCGATGAACGCCCTCCTGCCGCCCCAACCGGGCATCCGCGTCACGCTCGCCGAGCTGATCGAGATGCGTCACCGCGTGCGCGAAGTGCAGCTGTTTTCCACGCCGAGCCAGCGCAGCCCGCTGATCGGCCTGCACCATTCCAAGCTGCGCGGCCGTGGGGTGGATTTCGACCAGGTGCGGGTCTACCAGGCCGGCGACGATGTGCGCACCATCGACTGGCGCGTGACCGCGCGTACCCAGGAACCCCACACCAAGCTGTTTCACGAAGAACGTGAGCGGCCAATTTTCATCATGGTCGAGCAGAGCCGTCGTCTGTTTTTCGGCTCGGGCCTGATGTTCAAGTCGGTGCTCGCCGCCCAGGCCGCGAGCCTGATCGGCTGGGCCGCGCTGGGGCATAACGACCGGGTCGGCGGCCTGGTGTTCGGCGACAACGAGCATTACGAAATCAAGCCGAGGCGCAGCAAACAAAGCCTGCTGCAATTGCTCAACCGCCTGGTGCGGGTCAACCAGTCGCTGCACACCGAAAGCGAGCCTGATCGCGATGCGTTCGGCATTGCCTTGCGTCGCGCGCGGGAGGTATTGCGGCCCGGCAGCCTGGCGATCGTGATCTGCGACGAGCGCGCCTTGTCCGAAAGCGCCGAACAACAGCTGAGCCTGTTGTCGCGCCATTGCGACCTGTTGTTGCTGCCGCTGTCCGACCCTTTGGATCACGCCCTGCCCGCCGCTGGCCTGTTGCGCTTCGCCGAACGTGGCGCGCAACTGGAACTCGACACCCTCAATTTCGACCTGCGCCAGGCGTACCGCGCCCAGGCCGAAACGCGCATCGCCCGCTGGGAGTTGCTGGCGCAAAAATTGCGGGTGTTGCTGATGCCGCTGAGCACGCAAAGTGAAATGGTCGAGCAGCTGCGCGAGTACCTCAACCCACAGAAACCGGGGAAAGGTCGATGAGCGGTCTCGAGCAACTGCAACCCCTGATTACCCCGCCCCCGGTGGATTTCTGGCCGCCGGCGCCGGGTTGGTGGTTGCTGCTGTTGTTGCTGCCGGCCATCGGCTTTGGCCTATGGAAGCTGCGGCACCTGTTTGCCCGCAAACAACCGGTCGCCCCTGTCGAACAACCGCTGGACCCGGTGCGTGTGGCCGCGCTGGCGGAACTGGCGCGCCTGCCCAAGCCTTACGATGGCGCGCCCGCCGGTGCCTGGCTGCAGCAGCTCAATGGCCTGCTCAAGCGACTGTGCCGCAACCATTACCCCTACAGCCAGAGCCATACCCTCAATGGCCGCAAATGGCTGGCCTTTCTCGACAACCGTTGCCCCGCCGCCGGCCTGACCCGCTGGATGGTGCTGGTCGAAGGCGCCTACAAGCCCGAATGCAAGCTCGACGACAAGGCCATCGCCGGCCTGACCCAGGCGGTCGATACATGGATTCGCAAACATGTTTGAGTTCGCCTGGCCGTGGATCTTCGCCCTGCTGCCGCTGCCCTGGCTGATGCGTATGCTGTTGCCGGTGGCCGACAGTGGCGAACCGGCACTCAAGGTCAGTTTCCTCGCAGACCTCGAAGGCCTGGCCAAGCGCCGCGCCCGGGCCAACTTGCCGGCCTGGCGCCAACAGGCGCCGTTCCTGCTGCTCTGGTTGCTGTTGTTGAGCGCCGCCGCGCGCCCGCAATGGCTCGGTGAGCCGCTGCCGATTGCCGCCAGTGGCCGCGATCTGCTGGTGGCGGTGGACGTGTCCGGCTCGATGGACTTTCCCGATATGCAGTGGCAGGACGATGACGTCAGCCGCCTCACCCTGGTTCAGCATTTGCTTGGCGACTTCCTCGAAAGTCGCGACGGCGACCGAGTTGGGCTGATCCTGTTCGGCAGCCGGGCCTACGTGCAGGCGCCCCTGACGTTCGACCGCCATACCGTGCGCGTCTGGCTCGACGAAGCGCGAATCGGCATCGCCGGCAAGAACACGGCCATCGGTGACGCCATCGGCCTGGCCCTCAAGCGCCTGCGGCAACGCCCGGCGCAAAGTCGCGTGCTGATCCTGGTCACCGATGGCGCCAACAACGGTGGCGAAATCGATCCGCTTACCGCCGCGCGCCTGGCAGCCAAGGAAGGGGTGAAAATCTACCCGATCGGCATCGGCGCCGACCCGGAACAAAGCGGCACCCCGGGGTTCCTGGGGATCAATCCGAGCCTGGATCTGGACGAACCCACCTTGAAGGCGATCGCCGACGCCACCGGCGGCCAGTACTTTCGCGCTCGCGATGGCCAGGAACTGCAATCGATCAAGGACACCCTCGACCAACTGGAGCCTGTGACCCAGCAACCGACCCAGGCCCGTGCGGCCAAGGCGTTGTATCACTGGCCGCTGGCGCTGGCGTTGTGGCTGAGCATGCTGCTGGTGGTGCGCGAGCTGTGGCCGGATAACCCGCTGCAACGAATTTTCAACAAGGACCTGTTCTTGCAATCGCCATTGCCTGACTGGCGCCAGCGCCTCAAACGCCTGCGCCTGCGGAGGCGCCGATGAGCGCCTTCTGGCCGTATTTTTTCCGCCCGTGGTGGCTGCTGTCGCTGCCGCTGCTAGGCTGGTTGCTTTGGCAACTGTGGCATCGGCAGAAGCGCGCCGGGCGCTGGCAGATGATCCTGCCACCGGCGTTTCACGCCGCATTGCTCAGTGGCGGCAGTGGGCGCGAAAGCAAATTGCCGTGGGTGGCCCTGGGCGCGGCCTGGTTCATCGCCGTGGTCGCCTTGGTGGGACCGAGCTTTGCCCGCGTCGAACAGATCAGCCAGAAACCCGCCGATCCGCTGGTGGTGATCCTTGAGCTGACCCCGCAAATGCTCGCCACCGACGTTCAGCCGAACCGCCTTGAACAGGCCCGGCGCAAACTCTTCGACCTGCTGCAAAGCCGCAACGACGCGCAGACTGCAATCGTCGTCTACGCCGGCAGCGCCCACACCCTGGTGCCGCTATCGGACGACCTGTCCACCAGCCGCAACCTGCTCGATGCACTCAAGCCGTCGTTGATGCCCGAAGTCGGCCAGCGTGCCGACCTGGCGGTGGTCAAGGCCCTGGCCTTGCTGGAACAGGCCGCACTGGGCGATGGCCGGATCCTGTTGATCGGCTCCTCGTTGAGTGAGCCGGAGCGCCTGGGCATCAGCCGCGCCTTGAGCGGCAAGTCGACGCAATTTCTGATGCTCGGTATCGGCACCGCCGAAGGCGCCCCCATCACCCAGGAAGATGGCAGTTTCCTCAAGGACGAACAGGGGGCAATTCTGGTGTCCCGGCTGGATGAACCCGGCCTGAAGTCCTTCGTCAACGATCTGGACGGACACTACCGCCACGCGCGCCTGAGCGACGCCGATCTGCGCGCCCTCGGCCTGCTCGACGGTCCGCGCAACCTGCGTAACGACGGCCAGACCCTGCGCCTCGACACCTGGGCCGACCAGGGCTATTGGCTGCTGTTGCCGCTGCTGTTGCTGGCCGCCTGCGCCGGTCGTCGCGGCTGGTTGTTCTGCCTGCCGCTGTTGTTGATGCTGCCGCAACCGAGCCATGCCTTCGACTTCCAGGACCTGTGGCTACGCCCCGACCAGCAGGGCCTGCAATTACTCAAGCAGAAACGCCCGGCCGAGGCCGCCCGGCACTTCGAAGATCACCGGTGGCAAGGCGTGGCCCTCTACGAAGCCGGCGACTACAGCGGCGCCGCCCAGCGGTTCGCCGAGGGCAACGACGCCCATGCCCACTACAATCGTGGCAACGCCCTGGCCAAGAGCGGCGAACTGGAGGCAGCAGTGGATGCCTATGAGCAGGCCCTCGAACGGCAACCGGATCTGCGTCCGGCACTGACCAACAAGGCCTTGGTGGAAAGCCTGCTCAAGCAGAAGGCCAGCCCGCCCGCGCCGGAGAAAGCCGCCGAGGAGGCGAGCAGCGATTCGGAGCAGCCATCACCACCGAGTGCCGCTGCGCAGCCGTCGACATCCGCAGAACCCGAAGCCGCTGGCGAACAGACGCAAAGCGCCACCGAGCCACCCGCCACGACACCGCCTCGTCCCGGCACCAACGAGGTCCCGGGCAGCGAACTGGGCGACGAACAGCACACCATTGCCCCCATGCCCCCGGCCAGTGCCAGTCTCGACGCCGAGCAGCAACAGGCGCTGGAGCAATGGCTAAGGCAGATCCCGGATGATCCGGGTGAATTGCTCAGACGCAAATTCTGGTACGAACAGCAACAACATCAGGATCAGGGAAAAACTCGATGACCCGCTTCACCGCCTTCCTGCTTGCCCCGCTGCCCGCCTTGCTACTTTGTGCCGCCCAGGCCCAGGCAGCCGAGCTGGTCGCCAGTGTCGACCGGGCTCGCCTGAACTCCGGCGAGACGATCGAACTGACCCTGGAATCGAACGATGTGACTCAATTCGGCAAGCCGGACCTGACGCCACTGGAGCCACTGTTCGAAGTGCGTGGCACCCGCCAGGTCAACCAGTTGAACACGCTCAATGGCGACAACCAGGCCACGACCCGCTGGATCGTCACGCTGCTGCCATTGCACAACGGCACCGTGGAAATCCCCCCGCTCAAGCTGGGCGACGTCCAGAGCCAGCCGATCACCGTGCAGGTGGTCGAAAGCGACACCCAGGCCAGCCCTGTCAAGCAGGCACCGGTGTTCATCGAAGCCAGCCTCGATCAAACGAGTGTGTATGTGCAGGCCCAGGCGATCCTGACCTTGCGCATCTACCATTCGGTGTCGCTGTACGACGACAGCAGCCTGCCGCCCTTGCAGATTCCCGACGCCCGCATCGAACAGCTGGGCGAGTCACGCACCTACGAGAAAGACATCAACGGCATACGCCACGGTGTCATCGAAATGCGCTACGCGATCTACCCGCAACACAGCGGTGAATTGATCATTCCAGGGCAAATATTCAATGCCGCGCTGGTGGACGCGCAACCCGTCCAGGACGCCAGCTCCCAGACGCCGAAATCCGGCAAATTGATGCGCGTCAGCTCCAGTGAAATCCTCCTGACGGTCAAAGCCAAGCCCGTCACCTATCCTGCCGACCTGCCCTGGCTACCGGCGCGCGACCTGACGCTGAGCGAAAGCTGGAATCCGGAGCCGGAGCACGTCCAGGTCGGTGATTCGCTCACCCGTAGCCTGACAATCAAGGCCGAGGGCCTGGCCAGTTCGCAACTGCCCCCTCTGCCCGGTACCGAGGTGAGTGGCCTGCGGCGCTATCCCGATCAACCGGTGCTGGGCAACCAGAACAGCGAGCGAGGCCTGGTAGGCAGTCGCGAGGATCGCGAAGCCCTGGTGCCTTCGCGCAGCGGCGCCATTGAGTTGCCTTCGGTCGAGGTGGTCTGGTGGAACACCTTCGAAGACCATCTGGAGCACAGCAGCCTGCCCGCCCGGACCCTGCAGGTGGCGGCCAATCCAAGCCTGATGGTCGACACACCGGCCAGTACCTCGGCGCTCGAGAGCAATACGAGCAGCGAAACCCTCTGGCGCTGGAAACTCAGCACCCTGATCCTGGCCTGCACCACCCTGTTGGGATTCGGCCTGTGGTGGCGGGCACGCTGGCAACCGGCGATCCTGCGTGCAGCGCAAACCGGCCCCAGCCCCCGCACGGTGCTCGATGACCTCAAGCGTGCCTGCCAGGCCAACGATTCCCACGCCACCCGCCAGGCGCTCGACGCCTGGGCCCGCCAGCAGCCGGAGACCCTGGCCGACATGGCCGCCCGCTTCGTCCCCCTGTCCGACGCCCTCGACGGTTTGAACGGCGCGCTCTACAGCGAAACCGGCCAGCATTGGCAAGGGGAAGACTTATGGCGGGCTATCCGGACGATCCCGATCGCCGAACGGGTTCAGGATCCGGTTGGCGACAGTGGGTTGCCGCCGCTGTATCCGAAATAAGATCTAAAGATCGCAAGCTGCGGTAGCTCCTGCAGGTTATCCGCCGTGCAAGGCGCTGCCGCAGGCTGCGATCTTTAACGCCTTTCAGCGATTCAAGACGACCCCGTGCCGGTAGCTGCCCCCACATCAGGGTGACGCTTTGTGCGGTCTGACCCATGCTGTGCAGGTTCGTCGGTGCGGTAGGCCCCTCTCCACCTTCTGGCAAGGTGTGCACTTGAAATTGAAAGGCACACCCTGTCGGTTGAACTATTAGGCTCCATGCTCCAACCCATTGGATACCTGGCTCGTGAATAGAGGCTACTGACAGATGTGACAGTGGGGACAGACGGTCGTCGGTGTTCTTCCCCGGGTGTCGACGTCTCGCCCTTAAAGGTGTTCAGCAACAACAGTCTTTTGCCAGTAAACTCTCAGCCCTTTAGCCGCTGTCATGTGTCTTTTGGCGGCCATCACCTTTTTTGTAGCGGAGTTCGCCTTGCGTCTGTTCCACACCTCCGACTGGCACCTCGGGCAGAACCTGCACGGCCAGGATCGCGATTTCGAGCACGGCTGTTTTCTCGAGTGGCTGCTGCGCCAGCTCAAACTGGATCAGCCGGATGTGCTGCTGATCGCCGGCGACATCTTCGACACGGTCAACCCGCCGGTCAAAGCCCAGGAACGCCTTTACGACTTCATCGTCAGCGCCCATGAGCAACAACCACTGCTGACCATCGTCATGATTGCCGGCAACCATGATTCCGGTTCGCGGATCGAACTGCCCGCCCCCTTGATGCGCCGCTTGCGCACCCACGCCCTGGGCCGCGTGCTGTGGCTCGATGACGGGCAACTGGATGCCGAGCGCCTGTTGCTGCCGCTGCCCGATGCCCGAGGCGAAATTGCCGCCTGGTGCCTGGCGCTGCCGTTCCTGCGCCCGGCCGAAGTCACCGGTGCGCATCTGGGCGATAACTATCTGCGCGGCATCGGCCAGGTTCACGAATGGCTGATCGCAGCGGCCAATGCCAAGCGTCAACCCGGTCAGGCGCTGATCGCCATCAGCCACGCGCACATGGCCGGCGGTTCGGTGTCGGAAGACTCCGAACGCAGCCTGATCATCGGCAACGCTGAAGCACTGCCCGCCAGCCTGTTCGGCGCCTCCATCAGCTACGTCGCCCTGGGACATTTGCACAAGCCACAGAAGGTCAATGGCGAGGAGCGCATTCGCTATAGCGGCTCGCCCATTCCGTTGTCATTCTCCGAGATCGGCTACCAGCATCAGATTCTCGATGTCACGCTCGACGGCGAAACCCTGGTCCGCGTCGAAGCGAAACTGATCCCCCGCTCAGTGAACCTGCAACGTATCGGCCCTGCGCCCTTGGCCGATATCCTCGTGCAACTGGCCGACCTGCCGATCATCGACCTGTTGGCCGACTACCAGCGCCAGCCCTGGCTGGAAGTGCGGGTGCGCCTCGACGAGCCGCAACCGGACTTGCGCCATCAAGTGGAAAGCGCCCTGCTGGGCAAGGCCGTGCGCCTGGTGCGCATCGCCGCCGAATATGCGGGCAACGGCAACCGCGAAGGCGCCGACGAGTCTGGCGCGTTGATCGAACTGGACCAGCTCACGCCCCATGAACTGTTCAGCCGCGCCTGGCAGGACAACTACGGCAGCGAGGTCGACGAGCAGACCCTCAAGGACTTTGCCGAGCTGCTGCAGGACGTGCAGATGGAGGACGGACAGCCATGAAGATCCTCGCCATCCGCCTGAAAAACCTCGCCTCCCTGGCCGGGCCGTTTGAAATCGACTTCACCGCCGAACCGCTGGCCAGCGCCGGACTGTTCGCCATCACCGGCCCCACCGGCGCGGGCAAGAGCACCCTGCTCGACGCCTTGTGCCTGGCCCTGTTCGGCGCAGTCCCGCGCCTGAACAACACCGGGCGTGACGCCAAGGTGCCGGACGCCGATGGCGAAATCGGCACCGGCGACCCCCGCACCCTGTTGCGCCGCGGCACCGGCGAAGGTTATGCCGAAGTGGATTTCGTCGGTGTCGATGGCCGTCGTTATCGCGCACGCTGGGAAGCCAATCGCGCCCGGGAAAAGGCCGGTGGCAAGCTGCAAGCCAGTCGCCAGAGCCTGCGCGACCTCGATCAGGATCAACTGCTGGCCAGCCAGAAAGGTGAATACAAGACCCAACTCGAGGCCGCACTGGGCCTGAATTTTGAACAGTTCACCCGCGCCGTGCTGTTGGCGCAGAGCGAGTTCAGTGCCTTCCTCAAGGCCGATGACAACGACCGCAGCGAACTGCTGGAAAAACTCACCGACACCGCGCTCTACACCCGCTTGGGCCGTCGGGCCTTCGACAAGACCAAGGAAGCCCGTGAGGCCCACAAACAGCTGCAGGACCAGGCCAGCGGCGTCACGCCACTGGCGCCTGAGGCCCGTGCCGAGCTCGATGAGCGCTTCAACGCCGCGCAACAGCAGCTTAGACATCAGCAGGCGCAGCTCAAGCAACTTGAGTTGCAGCATGCCTGGCTCCTGGAGCTGCGCCGTTTGCATGACGTGCAATTGGCTGCTGCCGAACAACTGCACAGTGCCCGCCAAACCTGGGAAAGCCTGGCCGGCGAGCGCTTGCAGCTGACGCGCCTCGAACAGCTCGCCCCGCAGCGGCACCAGTTCGCCCGCAAGGCCGAGGTCGATGCGTTACTCACGCCCCTGGCCGAGCAAATCGCCCAACATACCCGCCAGCATGGCGAACTCGGTGAGCGTCAGGCGCTGCTGGAACAGCAACTCGGGGCAAGCCGGATCGCGTTGAGCGAAGCGCAGCAACGGCAAACTGACTGTGCTCCACTATTGCGTCAGGCGTTCGAGGAACAAAGCACCCTCGCCCGCCTGGCCAAGGATGCGGCACTCAGCGCCGAAGCCAGGCAGACCGCCGAGCAGGCCTGCACTCAGGGCCAAGGCGCGATTCAAACCTTGCACGAGCAACAGGCCCGGGCTGCCGAACACCTGCAGCGCATGGCTGCGCAACTTGAGCATAGCGCTCACCTGGCGCCGTTGAGCGAAGCCTGGAATGCCTACCGCGATCGCCTGCAACAGCTGATGCTGATCGGCAATCGACTGAACAAGGGACAGGCCGAACTGGCCAGCCTCGAACAGAATGCCCTGCGCACCGCGCAGGCGTTCACTGCGCAGAAACAGCAGCTTGAGGTGCTGTTCAAGGAGGCCGGCGCCGAGCCGGATGCCGTCGCCGAACAGATCGGCATCCTCGCCAGCCTGTTGCAGGACAACCGCAAGCAACTGCGTGCCATCGAAGACCTGACGCGGCTGTGGGACAGCCAGCAGGACCTGGACAAGCGCGGCGCCGAGTTGCAACAACGCCAGGTGGCTGCGCAACAGGAACGCGAGCGCCTGACCCAGGACGGGGTAAAGGCCAAGGCTGAGCTCGTCGTCGCCGAGCAGACCCTGACCGTCACCCGCGAGCTGCTGGAGCGCCAGCGCCTGGCCCGCAGCGCCAGTGTCGAGGAGCTGCGCGCGCAGTTGCAGGACGACCAGCCCTGCCCGGTCTGCGGCAGTAACGAGCATCCCTATCATCAGCCCGAAGCCCTGCTGCAAAGCCTGGGTCGCTTTGATGAAAGCGAACAGGCCACGGCACAAAAAGCAGTCGATCTGCTCAAGGAAAAGCTCACCGAACTGCGTGGGGAAGTGGGCGGACTGATCGCCCAGCAAAAAGAACTGCTGCAACAGCAGGAACGACTGGCCACCCAGCAGCAAGCCCTGACGCCAAGCCTTGAAGCGCATCCGCTGGCCACCCCACTGCTCAATCAGGACTACGCCAAGCGTGGCGCCTGGCTCAACCAGCAAAATGCCCAGTTGAACCAGAGCATCACCCAGGACGAACAACGGCAAACCGCCCTGCTCACCCTGCAACAGGACGCCGCGCGCCTGACCCAGCAACTGCGCCACGCTGAAATCGCGCACCAGCAAGCGGCCCAGCATCTGGACAATCAGCAGCGTGAACTGGGCAATGACCGCCAACGCCTCGACGAAGAGCTCGGCGCGTTCGCCAACCTGCTGCCCGCCACAACCCTACAAGCGCTGCGCAGCGAGCCTGCCGCGACCTTCATGCAGCTGGATCGGCAGATCGTCGAGCGCCTGGCGCAACTCGATCAGCAAAAGGAAGAGCTGGCCGAGCAGCAACAGCGCCAGCAACACCTGGAGAAGGAACAGGATCGCCAGCAGACCCGCGTACAGCAACTGCAAACCGCCGAGCTGCAGTTCACTGCACTGGCCGCGCAACAACAGGCCAGCCAGCAGGCGCTCGGACAATTGCTCGCCTCCCACGCCAGTGCCGAACAGTGGCAGCAGCAGCTGGAGCAGGACGTGGAACAGGCGCGCAACGCCGAAACCAGCACGGCCGCGGAACTGCAAAACGTACTCACGCAACGGGTGCGAATCGCTGCTGAACTCAAGGCGCAGCAAGAGCGTTTGCACATCCTGGAAAGCGAGCAGCGCGAACTCGGCGACAAAATCGCTGACTGGCGCGCCCGTCACCCGGAACTGGATGACGCGGGCCTCGAAGACCTCCTGCGGGTCGACGACGCCCATGTCAGCGAACTGCGTCAACGCTTGCAGCACAGCGAAAAAGCCATCGAACAAGCCACTGTCCTGCTACAGGAGCGCGACAAGCGCCTGCTCGAACATCAGGCACAGCACAACGGCAACCTGGATGCCGAACAGCTCGCCAGCGCGCTCAGCGAGTTGCAAACCCAGTTCGACGTCAGCGAACAGCTCTGCGCGCAACTGCGTGCCGAACAGGCCGAGGACCAGCGCCGGCAGAACGCCAATCAGGCCCTCGCGCAACAGATCGCCGACGCCTATGCCGAATACCAGCGCTGGGCACGCCTGAACGCGTTGATCGGTTCGGCCACCGGAGACACCTTCCGCAAGATCGCCCAGGCCTACAACCTCGACCTGCTGGTGCACCACGCCAACGTGCAATTGCGCCAACTGGTGCGGCGCTACCGTCTGAAACGCGGCGGCAGCATGCTGGGTTTGCTGGTGATGGACACCGAGATGGGCGATGAACTGCGTTCGGTTCATTCGCTGTCCGGCGGCGAGACCTTCCTGGTGTCGCTGGCCCTGGCGTTGGGCCTGGCATCGATGGCCTCGAGTACGCTGAAAATCGAATCGCTGTTCATCGACGAAGGTTTCGGCAGCCTCGACCCGGAATCCCTGCAACTGGCGATGGACGCCCTCGACGGCCTGCAAGCCCAGGGGCGCAAGGTCGCGGTGATTTCCCATGTGCAGGAAATGCATGAACGGATTCCGGTGCAGATCCAGGTCCGTCGCCAGGGCAACGGCCTGAGCACTCTGGAGGTGAAATGATCACGCTCTACTCGTTTCGCCGCTGCCCCTACGCCATGCGGGCACGCATGGCGCTGCGCTACTGCGAAGTGGCCGTGGACATTGTCGAAGTCAGCCTGAAGGCCAAACCCGCCGAGATGCTCGCACTGTCGAGCAAAGGCACGGTGCCGGTGCTGAACGTGGACGGCCAGGTCATCGATGAAAGCCTGGACATCATGCGCTGGGCCCTGGCGCACCATGACCCGCAGGACTGGTGGCTCAAGGAGGATTCGCAAGGCCAACTGGCCATTGCGGCGTTGATCGAGGAGAACGATCAACGCTTCAAGGTGCATCTGAACCGCTACAAGTATGCCGAGCGCTATCCCGAACAACCGATGGCGTTCTATCGCGCCGAAGGCGAGGTGTTCTTGCGCAAGCTGGATGAGTTACTGGAAGGACGCGACTACTTGCTTACGGATCACCCAAGCCTGGCCGACGTGGCGCTGATGCCGTTCGTACGGCAATTCGCCCATGTCGATCGCGAGTGGTTCGCGCAAACGCCCTATCGACGTTTGCAAGCGTGGCTGCAGCGGTTTCTGGAGTCCGATTTGTTCACATCAATCATGAAGAAATAAGCCCCTGCGCCAGCCCCTACAGGGGTGGTGCCGTTCTCAGGCTAATACTTCGCACATGCCTATCGCCGAGCAATCGACGTGAAACGGTCCGAAAAAACCTTCATCGGATTTGATCGGCGGATTGCCGGCCAGCATGCCCATGGCCTTTGCCGTTTCGATGTTGCGCGCGATGTTGTGGTTGGCCTCGATGGCCCGGGCTACCCCGCCTATCGAACCTTGCCCTATCCCCAGCAAGGAAAATCCGTTGGTGATGAAGGCCAGGAATGCGATGACCAAAAGTTTGCAACGGTTCATGCTCCGCCCACTCCCGCCAGTTCTGCCGGATCGACCATCGCCTGTTGCGCGCGATGTTCGAACTGGATGCCAGGGTGCGCGACATGAATCGGTGGTTCGATACTTTGCTGCGACTGCGGCGAAAGACTGACAACCAGCACCATGACCAGGTAAAGACCGATAGCCACATAGGCGCCGTGTTTGGCTGAGGTGATGAGGGTGCTGGCCATGATGAGCTCCGTGGACATGTTTCAGAGTCCACAGAATCAATCAAAAAAGCACTGGTAACCAACGAGTCTGATGCATAGCAAATATCAACTTCGTTGATCATTGATCCAGACTATCTCAGTCTTCAATAAAACTCATCATGCGCTCGCGGGCAGCGTCGAGTTCGCCGGGAACGGGTACCGCAGCGGACAGGATTGGGGTCGAGTAGAGGAACAACAGCACAACGGCGAGACGCAGGGTCATTTTGGCAATCCTTTTCTGAAGAAGGAGGAGTCAAAAAATCAGCGTCAAATTTAGAGACATGGCCTCCTGATATCAAGCATTACAGGATGGCTTGTCGCAAACGCGTTATGCAGGAGCGACATCACTTCAACGCCTTTCGCGGCCTGGGCTTCGAACGGCAAGTGACTTCGCTCCTGCATAAAGGCGGCAGGACTGGAATTTCAGTGCTGGGCTTTGTGATCCAGCGCGGCGTAGAAGTTGGCACTCTGTTGCAGGTATTTCTGGGTGTAGCTCTGGGTGTGGGATTTCTTGTCGCTGATTTCAACGTTAGCACTGGCAGGCAGCGCAACGGTGGCGGAAATGGCGGAAGCGGCGATTACGGAGAAGAGATTGAAGTTCATGCGGGTGTACCTCGAAGTCAGTTGGCTTGCGTGCCCGGTGGGGCCGTGAAGCAAACTTAACCTTCGAGGCTTAGCAGCTTGAAATGCTTTGTAGCACTTCCACATATCACCCGCATTGATAGAAGGATGCAGGCCCCACCACACGAGGCCTGCGGCCTATTGACGCACCAGGAATTTCAAGTCGCTGGGCGCATCCATCGGCAGCTTTTGCACGGTTTTGCGCAGCAAGCCGGTCGTGGCATCGCGTTCGACGACGATAATCTGGTTGCTTTTCTGGTTGGCGATCAGCAGGAACTTGCCACTTGGATCAAGGCTGAACTCCCTTGGATGATCGCCCTCAACCGCGCGACGTTGCAGTTCCTTGAGATGGCCGGTCGCCGGGTCGATGGCGAACACCAGCAACTGGTTGGCGGTGCCACGGTTGCTGACATACAGAAACTTGCCGTCCTTCGATGCATGCAATGCCGCGGCGGCCTTGTCCGAAACCGGTTGGCCGGCAGCCAGATCGACCCTCTGGGTTTGCTCGAGCTTGCCGTCACGGTAATCGAACACCGCCACTTGCGCGCTCATTTCCATGGTCAGCCAGGCATGTTTGCCATCGGCACTGAACAGCAAATGGCGCGGCCCGCTACCGGGTGGCAGCTGGACGAATGCAGGAGTGGCCGGGGTCAACGGCAAGTCAGGATTGGCCTTGGGGTCGAAGCGGTAGGCGAACACCTTGTCTGCCCCCAAGTCGTTGGAAAACAAGTATTTTCCGTCCGGCGACGAGACCGTCGAATGCACATGCGCCGACATCTGACGCTCGGGGTTGACCCGGCTGGCCGTATGGCTGCTCAACTGCACCACCGATTTAAGCGTGCCATCGGCCGCTACCGGTATCACCGCGAGAGTGCCGCCCGGGTCTTCAGCCACCGAGTAGTTGCTGACGAACAAATGGCTCGCATCACTGCTCAGGCTCGAATGCGTCGGCTCGTTGCCCAGGGTTTGCACCTGGTTGATCAGGCTAAGGGCATGAGTCTTGGGATCGATGGCGAAACTGCTCACGCGCCCGACCGGATCGGCCTGGCCCGGGCCGTTTTCATTGACCACGAACAGGCGCTGCTGGTCCTTGGACAGGGTCAGCCAGGACGGGTTTTCGCTCTTGACCACCTGCAGTGGCTTGGGGTCGATCTGTCCGGTGGCACTGTCGAAGGCCAGGCGATAAATGCCCTGGCTCTGGCCGGCCGTGTAGGAACCCACGAGCAATTGATAGTCGTCGGCGGCGGCCACCTGGACGCCCATTGCACCGATGCTGCCAGCGATCAACAGCGGCCAGAGGTTACGCATCCTGTTGGTCATCGTCGTCGTTGTCGCCGCTGATGACATCGCCGAGGCAGACCAGGCGGTGTTCGCCATCGTTGTCGTTGATCAGCCAGCTTTGCAGGGTCGCATCGAACGTTGCCGCCTGAATTTGCGCAGGGGTGAACTCCCAGTGCAGGGCATTTCGACCATCCATGCATTCAATATGCAGGTTATCGTCTTCATCGAGGGCGAATTCGAAGGCATGCAGCCCATCGATTTCCACCATCCCGCAGTGTTCGAGGTCATTTAGCAAGGTGTCTGTAACGGCAGTCATGGCAGTCAATCTTTGAATGGGAAAAACGCAATGATAGCTCATTGCGCCTCATACCAATGTGGGAGCGGGCTTGCTCGCGAAAGCGATGGGTCAGGGACATCCCTATTGATTGGTCGGCCTCCTTCGCGAGCAAGCCCGCTCCCACAAGGAATCGTATTTGGCTGTTAGATCGCTTCACGAGACGGTTGGCCATCCACCAATCGCTGAATGCGCAGTGGATTGCTGTTTTTCAGCGCATCCGGCAGCAGGCTATCCGGACAGTTCTGGAAACATACGGGGCGCAGGAAGCGGTCGATGGCCAGGGTGCCCACCGACGTGCCGCGGGCATCCGACGTCGCCGGATACGGCCCGCCATGGACCATCGAATCGCAGACCTCCACGCCGGTTGGGTAACCATTGAGCAGGATTCGCCCGACCTTCTGCTCCAGCAACCCGGTCAGCTCGCTGAACTGCTCGAAGTCCGCTTGCTCGCCGAGGATGGTCGCGGTCAATTGGCCGTGCAAACCGTTCAGCGCGGCGCTCAGTTGTGCCTGGTCCGCCACTTCGACCACCACGGTGGTCGGGCCGAACACTTCCGCTTGCAGGACTTCATCACCCTCGATCAGCAGGCTGACATCAGCTTTGAACAGTTGCGGCTGCGCCTGCCGCCCTTGTTGCGGATGGCCCGCCAGGTGCTCGATACGAGGATGATCGAGGAGCGCTTGCAAGCCATTCGCATAGCTGCCCAGCGTCCCGGCGTTGAGCATGGTCTGCGCCGGTTCATCGGCCATCATGTCGGCCAGTAACTGGAGGAAGGCCGTGAACTGCGGCGAGCGGATGCCGATCACCAGGCCGGGGTTGGTGCAGAACTGACCGCAACCCTGGACCACCGAAGCCGACAGGCCACGGGCGATGGTTTCCGTGCGCGCCAGCAGCGCCTGGGGCAGCACGATCACTGGGTTGATGCTCGACATCTCGGCGAATACCGGGATCGGTTGCGGGCGAGCCGCAGCCATGTCGCACAAGGCTCGACCGCCTTTTAGCGAACCGGTAAAGCCCACTGCCTGGATGGCCGGATGCTTGACCAGTGCTTCGCCCACCCCGCCGCCATAGATCATATTGAACACGCCGGCCGGCATGGCGGTTTTTTCCGCCGCGCGAATCATCGCATCGGCTACCTGCTCGGCCGTGGCCATGTGGCCGCCATGGGCCTTGAACACCACCGGGCAGCCGGCGGCCAGAGCCGACGCGGTGTCGCCCCCGGCCGTGGAAAATGCCAGCGGAAAATTACTCGCCCCGAATACTGCCACCGGCCCCAGCCCGATACGGTATTGGCGCAGGTCGGGACGCGGCAATGGCTGACGCTCAGGCAAGGCCCGGTCGATGCGCGCGCCATAGAAATCGCCACGCCGCAGCACCTTGGCGAACAGGCGCATCTGCCCGCTGGTGCGGCCACGCTCGCCGATGATCCGTGCGGCAGGCAGCGCGGTTTCGCGGCACACCAGGGATACGAACTCATCCCCCAGCGCATCCAGTTCATCGGCGATCGCATCGAGAAATTGTGCACGACGCTCGGCACTCAAGCGGCGGTAAGCCGGATACGCCGCGGCGGCGGCCCTGGCGGCGGCATCGACTTCGTCGGGCGTCGCCTGAATGAAGGCGTAGGGCAATGCCTCACCGGTTTCGGCGTCGACGCTGTGCAAAGTCACGCTGCCCAACGCGCTGCGCTGGCCGCCGATGTAGTTGTGGCCAAGAATTGGGGTCATAGGTACCTCCTTAAAGAGTGCCGACGGTGCCGGGTGCGAAAGCCGCATCGACAGGAGCGATGCCATTGATCAATGGCGCGCCGAATTCACCCTGGCTGATCTCGAACACATCGCCAGGTTGCGTGCGAATGCCATCGGCAAAGGACAGGGTCGCGGTGCCGAAGAAGTGAATGTGAACATCACCCGGACGCAGGAACTGGCTGTACTTGAAGTGGTGGTACTCAAGGTTCGCCAGGCTGTGGCACATGTTCGCCTCGCCGCTGAGAAACTCGTCCTGCCACAGCACCTGGCCGTCGCGCAGGATGCGGCTGGTACCAACCAGGTGTTGCGGCAGTTCGCCGACCCGCAGCTCTGGTCCATAGCTGCAACTGCGCAGCTTCGAGTGGGCCAGGTACAGGTAGTTCTTGCGCTCCATGACGTGATCGGAAAACTCGTTGCCGACGGCAAAACCGAGGCGGTACGGCTTGCCGTCGTGACCTATGACGTACAGGCCGCTGAGTTCGGGCTCTTCTCCGGCGTCTTCGGCAAAGGGTGGCAGCGGGAACGGCTGGCCAGGGCGTACGACGATGCTGCCGTCGCCCTTGTAGAACCATTCCGGCTGCACACCCGCCTGGCCCGTCGCGGGTTTGCCGCCCTCCACGCCCCACTTGAAGATGCGCATGGTGTCGGTCATCAAAGCTTCATCACCGGCCTGCTGGTGCATCTTGTCCCGGGCCGACGCGCTGCCCAGGTGGGTCAGGCCGGTGCCACTGACCAGCATGTGCGCCGGGTCCGGGTGATCCAGCGGTGGCAGGATGCGCAGCTGCGCCAGCAGCTCGGCGTAGTCATGGCTGATGCCCAGCCCGAGGCTGCGCACCTGCTGCTCAAGATTGACCCCCGCCTCGATGGCCGCCAGCGCCAGGTCGCGCACCGTGCGGGCGTCTTGGACTTCACGGACCAATCCTTCCTCGACCACGCCTACGCGGCGTTCGCCGTTACTCAATTCGAACTGAACCAAACGCATGAATTTTCTCCATTATCGAAAACGCTACAGATCCAACTGTGGGAGCGGGCTTGCTCGCGAAGAGGTCGTCACATCCAACGTCACAGGTGACTGACACTGCGCATTCGCGAGCAAGCCCGCTCCCACAGGGGTGATGGTGATTGCCAGATGTCTGGGTCAGGTGCGGGTCGCGCCACGGGCACTGGCGGCAAACTCATCCGCCGGCAACACATGCTTGCGCTCCAACAGGCGATACACCACACCGGTCAACACCAGGCCGAACAGCATCACGCAGGACAGGAAATACAGCCCCGACGCCAGGTTGCCGGTGTATTCCTTGAGTGCGCCAATCACAAACGGACCGATGTAGCCGCCCAGGTTGCCCACCGAGTTGATCAATGCAATCCCCGCCGCCGCACTCGCGCCGGCAAAAAAGCGACCGGGCAAGGTCCAGAAAATCGCCGTGCAGGAAAACAGCGAGAACGCCACCAGGCACAACGCCGCCAATTGCAACACCGGCACCGAGAGCCACGCGCTGAAGAACAAGCCGATGGCACCCAACACGTACAGCACCGCCAGATGGCCGTAACGATCATTCAATCGATCGGAGCTGCGCGGGATGATCAGCAGACCAATAATCCCGAAGATGTACGGCACCGATGAGACAAACCCGGTCACCAGGTCGGTGCCGCCAAACTGCTTGATCAGGGTCGGCAGCCATAGGCCCAGGCCATAGATGCTCAGTGTCACCGGCAGGTAGAACAGCGCCAGCAGCAACACGCGTTTGTCCTTGAGGGCGTGCAGCGGGTTGCCGTGACGGGTCTGGCCGTACAGTTCCAGGTCCTTTTTCAGCTCGCCACTGAGCCAGTCCTTTTCCGCCTGGTCCATCCATTTCACCTGTTGCGGGCCATCCGGCAACCAGCGCAGCACCGGCCAGGTCAGCAGGATCGCCGGGGTGCCGATGACGATGAACAGCCACTGCCAGCCATGCAGGCCAAGAATGCCTTCCATGCCCAGCAGACCGCCGGACACGGGCCCGGTGATCATCATCGCGATAGGTTGGGAGAGGATGAACAGCCCCAGGATCTTGCCGCGATGGCGCACCGGGAACCACTGGGTGATGTAGTAGAGAACGCCTGGAAAGAATCCGGCTTCCGCTGCACCGAGCAGAAAGCGCATCAGGTAAAAGCTGTTCGGCCCCTGGACGAAGGCCATGCCGATGGTGATGGCGCCCCAGGTGACCATGATCCGCGCGAACCAGCGCCGCGCGCCAAAACGGTCAAGCATCAGGTTGCTGGGGATTTCGAGGAGGAAATAGCCAATGAAGAACAGCCCCGCGCCCAGCCCGTACGCCGCGTCACCCAGACCGATGTCGGCGCCCATGTGCAATTTGGCGAACCCTACCGCGGAGCGATCCACATAGGCGATCAGGTACAGCAGGATCAGGAAGGGAATCAGTTTCAGCGTGATGCGACGTATCAGCCGCAGTTCCTGGCTCATGAGATCGGTCTCCGATTGTTGTTTTTATAGAACCTCGGGGGACGCCTCTCACGGCAAACCGTCAGGGCCATCCCTCCGCTGAAAACGACTATATAGTAATACTATTTAACCAACAACACTTCCAAAGAGACGAATTTGCGCTTATGTTACGCTTCAGCTCGAACAATATAGTCATACAATAAGAGAAGCGATCATGTCTGATAAGAAACCCACCCTGCGCTCCGCCCAATGGTTTGGCACCGCCGATAAAAACGGCTTCATGTACCGCAGCTGGATGAAGAATCAGGGCATCGCCGACCACCAGTTCCATGGCAAGCCGATCATCGGCATTTGCAATACCTGGTCGGAACTGACCCCGTGCAACGCGCATTTCCGCCAGATTGCGGAACACGTCAAGCGCGGCGTGATCGAGGCCGGGGGCTTCCCGGTGGAATTTCCGGTGTTCTCCAACGGTGAATCCAACCTGCGCCCAACCGCCATGCTGACCCGCAACCTGGCGAGCATGGACGTCGAAGAAGCGATTCGCGGCAACCCCATCGATGGCGTGGTGCTGCTGACCGGTTGTGACAAGACCACCCCGGCATTGCTGATGGGCGCGGCCAGTTGCGACGTGCCAGCGATCGTCGTCACTGGCGGGCCGATGCTCAACGGCAAGCACAAGGGCAAGGACATTGGCTCGGGCACCGTGGTCTGGCAGCTCAGCGAACAGGTCAAGGCCGGCACTATCACTATCGATGACTTCCTCGCGGCCGAGGGCGGCATGTCCCGCTCGGCCGGTACCTGCAACACCATGGGCACCGCCTCGACCATGGCTTGCATGGCCGAAGCACTGGGCACCTCCCTGCCCCACAACGCGGCGATTCCCGCCGTTGACGCGCGTCGCTATGTATTGGCACACATGTCCGGCATGCGTGCGGTGGAAATGGTTCGTGAAGACCTGAAGCTGTCAAAGATCCTGACCAAGGAAGCCTTTGAGAACGCGATCCGGGTCAACGCCGCCATCGGCGGTTCGACCAACGCCGTGATTCACCTCAAGGCCATCGCCGGCCGCATCGGCGTGGAGTTGGACCTGGACGACTGGACGCGCATCGGTCGCGGCATGCCGACCATCGTCGACCTGCAACCGTCCGGTCGTTTCCTGATGGAAGAGTTCTACTACGCCGGCGGTCTGCCAGCGGTATTACGCCGCCTCGGCGAAGCCAATCTGATCCCGAACCCGAACGCCTTGACCGTCAACGGCAAATCCATCGGCGAGAACACCAAGGATGCGCCGATCTATGGCGAAGACGAAGTGATCCGTACCCTCGACAACCCGATCCGCGCCGATGGCGGGATCTGCGTGTTGCGCGGCAACCTGGCGCCGCTGGGTGCGGTGCTCAAGCCCTCCGCCGCCAGCGCAGAGCTGATGCAACACCGTGGACGTGCGGTGGTGTTCGAAAACTTCGACATGTACAAGGCGCGGATCAACGATCCGGAACTCGACGTGGACGCCAACTCGATCCTGGTCATGAAGAACTGCGGACCCAAGGGTTATCCGGGCATGGCCGAAGTTGGCAACATGGGCTTGCCGGCCAAGCTGCTGGCCCAGGGCGTGACCGACATGGTGCGCATTTCCGATGCGCGCATGAGCGGTACGGCGTATGGCACCGTGGTGCTGCACGTGGCACCGGAAGCGGCGGCCGGTGGGCCTTTGGCGGCGGTGAAGGAAGGCGACTGGATTGAGCTGGACTGCGCCAGCGGCCGGTTGCACCTGGACATCCCGGATGCCGAACTGGCGGCCCGCATGGCGGACCTGCAACCACCGCAGCAATTGCTGGTGGGCGGCTATCGCCAGCTGTACATCGACCATGTGCTGCAGGCGGATCAAGGGTGCGACTTCGACTTCCTGGTCGGCTGCCGTGGGGCCGAAGTGCCGCGTCATTCTCACTGATTACACAAAACCCTGTGGGAGCGAGCCTGCTCGCGAAAGCGTAGTGTCAGTCAATACAAGTGTTGAATGATAAACCGCCTTCGCGAGCAGGCTCGCTCCCACATTTGCTCCATGCCCGCCTCAGGAATGTGCCGTGCCTGTTATCATGCCCGCATCTCCACCGCCCAGGACCGCGCCGTTCCCCATGGATTACCGCAAACCCTCCGACCGCAAAAGCATGCACTCGCGCATCGTCCAGGAACTGGGCATGCAGATCGTTTCCGGACGCTTCGAGCCCGATGACAAGCTGCCTGCCGAAGCCTTGCTGTGCGAGGAGTACGCGGTAAGCCGGCCCGTCTTGCGCGAAGCCACCCGTGTGCTGGTCGCCAAGGGCCTGGTGTATTCCCGTCCACGGGTCGGCACGGTGGTCAAGCCGCGCAAGGAATGGCACATGCTTGACCCGGACGTCCTGCATTGGCTGATGCAAAGCAGCCCGCAAAACCAGTTCTTTGACCTGCTGACCAGTGTGCGCAGCATCATCGAACCGGCCGCCGCCGCACTCGCCGCGCAGTTCGCCACCGACGCGGATATCGCCGCCATCGGTGAAGCCTACCAACGCATGGAAGCTGCGCCGACGCCGGAAGCCTTGCTGCAACCGGACCTGGATTTCCACAGCCGTATTGCCGATGCGACCCACAACGACTTGCTGGCGAACCTGTGCAACATGCTCTCGGTAGCGATTGCCGAGGCGTTGAAGCATTCCAACCAGCGGCCGAACCTGCATGAGCTGGCCCTGCCACGGCACAAGGCGATTCTCACGGCCATCGAAAATCGCGATGCGCTGGGTGCGCGCCATGCCACGCTGGTGCAGCTGGATGATGCGCGCAGTGCGTTGAATGTGGTGCTTGGCAGCGATCCTTCATAAAACACGATCCCCTGTAGGAGCTGGCAAGCCAGCTCCTACAAGGGTTGGTTGTGAATTCGAGATGCAAAAAAGCCGCAACCAGGGTTGCGGCTTTTTCATTTCAGCGTGGATCAGTGAGCAAACAACGAATTGCCCTTCTGCCCCGCCAGTTTCTCCGGCTTGATCAGGAACCGCGCCAGCGCCGGCAGCAGCCACAGGGCGCCGAACATGTTCCACAGCAACATGAAGGTCAGCATCAGGCCCATGTCGGCCTGGAACTTGATGGCCGAGAAGATCCAGGTGCACACGCCGATCGCCAGGCACAAACCGGTAAACAGTACCGCCTTGCCGGTGGATTTCAGCGTCTGGTAGTACGCCTCCTGCAACGGCAGGCCAGCACGCAGGAAGCTTTCCAGTCGGCTGTAGATGTAGATGCCGTAGTCCACGCCAATCCCCACCCCGAGCGCCACGACCGGCAGGGTCGCGACTTTCACGCCGATGCCCATGAAGGCCATCAGCGCGTTGCCGAGTACCGAGGTCAGCACCAGTGGCAGCACGATGCACAGGGTCGCCGCCCAGGAGCGGAAGGTGATCATGCACATGACCGCGACGCAGATGTACACCAGGATCAAGATGGTCAGTTCGGACTTCTTGATCACTTCGTTGGTGGCTGCCTCGATTCCCGCGTTACCGGCCGCCAGGATGAACTCCAGGTTCTCGGTATTGTTCGCCTTGGCGAACTCCTGCACCGCATGCACCGCACGATCCAGGGTTTCGGCCTTGTGATCGTTGAGGAACACCAGTACCGGCGCCAATGAACAGCTGTTGTTGTACAGGCCATCGGCACGGGCGATGGAGTTGTTCAGCACGTCCGGGTTACGCGACAGGGTTTCCCATTTCAGGTTGCCCTCGTTCATGCCCTTGATCATCTGCTTGGACACGGTGACCAGGGAAATCGCCGACTGCACGCCCTCGGTGTTCTGCATCTTCCACATCAGCTCGTCGATTGGCGCCATGGCTTCGTAGCGCGAGCAGCCTTCGGCCTTGGTCTTGACCATCACCACCAACACATCGGAACTGGTGGAGTAGTTGCTGATGATGAAGTTGTTGTCCTTGTTGTAACGCGAGTCCGGGCGCAGTTCCGGCGCGCCCTGGTCGAGGTCACCGATTTTCAGGTTCTGGCTGTACCAGAGGCCGCCGCCAAAGGCGATCAGTGCCAGCAGAATGGAAACCGGGGCCACTTTCGCGCTGGCAAAGTTCGCCAGCAGGCGCCAGAACGGATGTTCACGCACCGCGTCTTTCTTGCTGCGCTCGACGGCACGCTTGCTGATGCCGACATAGGAAATCGCCACCGGCAACAGGATCAGGTTGGTGAATACGATTACCGCCACACCGATGGAAGCGCCGATGGCCAGCTCACGGATGACACCAATATCGATGATCAGCAGCGTGATGAAGCCCACGGCATCGGCGAGAATCGCGATCATCCCCGGCAGGAACAGCTGGCGGAATGTGCGTCGCGCGGCCGTCAGGGCGTTTTCCGCTTCGCTCGATTGCAGGGCGATACCGTTGATCTTCTGCACACCGTGGGAAATACCGATGGCGAAGATCAGGAACGGCACCAGCATCGAGTACGGATCCAGCCCGAAGCCGAAGAAGTGCATCAAGCCCAGCTGCCAGATCACGGCCACCAGCGTTGTGCTCAACACGGCGACGGTACTGCGCAGGCAGTTGGTGAACCACAGCAGGAGAATCAGGGTGATGACGAAGGCGATGCCGAAGAACATCACGACCATCACCAGGCCGTCGATCAAGTCACCGACTTTCTTGGCGAAACCGACGATGTGGATCTTCACGTTCGGGTTCTGTGCTTCGAACTTGTTGCGGATCTTGTCTTCGAGCTCGTGGGAGAACTTGCGATAGTCCAGCGCCAGCAACTTGCCCTGGTCCTGCGGGTCCGGGTAGGACTCCAGCAGCGGGATGTCGACGATACTCGACTTGAAGTCGTTGGCCACCAGCCGCCCGACCTGCCCTGACTTGAGCACGTTGTTGCGCAGCAAGTCGAGGCTTTGCTGGGAGCCGTTGTAGCTCTGCGGAATCACTTCACCGCCCGCGAAGCCCTCTTCGGTCACTTCCGTCCAGCGAATGCTCGGGCTCCACAGCGACTTGAGGCCGGAGCGATCGACACCGGAGATATAGAACACCTCGTCGTTGATCTGGCGCAGGGTCTCCATGTATTCCTTGGAGAAGATGTCGCCATCGGTGGCTTCCACCGAAATGCGCACGGTGTTGCCCAGGTTCGCCAGATCGTTACGGTGCTCCATCATCTTTTGGATGAAGGGATGCTCGAGCGGGATCATTTTTTCGAAGCTGGTGGACGGCCGGATCAGCGTCGCCTGCCAGAACAGGAAAATACTCACCAGCAAGCAGATCGTAATCACTGCCGGGCGGTTGTTGAAGATCAGGCGCTCGAGGAACGTCGCCTTGTCCTGATGATGTGTGCTTAAGGAAGTCATCGCTGCGCCTTCTTATTATTAACCCGGCTCATTTGCCCAGCTCTGCGCCGTTCGGCGAAGTGGCGCGAACGCCGCCCTGTCCAACCAGAATCAGATTGCCATTGCCTGCGGCGACCACCGACGAGAGCGAGATACGATCCCGACGGTTAAAGACGCTGAAGCTTTCGCCGTTGTCGCTGCTACTGATCACGGAACCGCCGTTGCCAACGATCACGATCGACCCATCGTCAAGCAATGTAGCGCCGGACAGGCCGAATTCCAGATTACCGCGTTCAGCCTTGAGTTCGACTTTTTCCCAGTTGCTGCCGAAATCCGTGGAGCGGTAGAGGTTGCCGCGCAGACCATACGCCAACAGCGTATTGGGTTGCGCGGTGCCGATCACACCGAACAGCGAACCCTCATACGGGCCTTCGAGCTTTTCCCAGGTCTGGCCCCAATCGGCCGAGCGGAACATACTGCCCTGCTCGCCCACGATGAACAGGCCGGCATCCTTCACAGAAGTGATGGCGTTGAGGTGGAACTGGTCTTCGTTGTCCAGGCGATCGCTGACGTCTTCCCAGTTTTTCCCGCCGTCGGTGGTGGCCATCAACGCCCCATAGGCGCCCACGGCAAAGCCGCTGCTGGCGTCCTGGAACCAGACGTCGAGCAGTGGCGATTCGCGTTTCAGGTCTTCGAATTGCTTGGTCCAGGTGATACCGCCGTCCTCGCTGGCGAGGATCTGCGCGTCATGCCCGACGGCCCAGCCGTGCTTGTCATCGACAAAGAACACCGAGGTCAGCAGCTGCCGGGTTGGCACCTTGGCCTGTGTCCAGGTCGCGCCCTGGTCATCGGAATACAGAATGTGCCCGCGATCCCCGACCGCCACCAGGCGCTTGCCGGCGTGCGCGACATCGAGCACCAGGCTTTTGCTGGCCTTGGCCGATTCAACGGAATAAACAACGTCGGGTGCCGGCGCGTCAGCGGCCAGCACCGGTGCCGACCACACGGCACAGCCCAACAGCGAGAGCGCTGTAGCCAGCAACGCGAACTTGCGCAATGCCGGCGGGCGGCAGGTACCCACACCCATGACAGGCTCACTCATAGACCTTCCCCCATTATTATTGTTAGGTCATTCAACCTTTCAGGGCGCCGTAAGGGGTATTCGCGGGTTGACCTGTTTCACATAGTCTTGAAACCCGCAATCCAGAGCCCCTTCGGAAGCTGGCTTATCCTATCGGTGTTTTTGAAGGGCTGACAATCGACGGCACGTTATGTTTTGTTAACCGCAGGGGGATGGGGGATTTCTGAATGATTGGGTATCAGGTGGGGTGATTGCTGTCTTCAGGATTTAGGTTTTGGGTTCGTGTACATATCCGTTACCTACATAACGGATCTGTACACAGTCAATAAAAACAGGTCGGCTGTCTGGCCGCCATCGCCAGCAAGCCGGCTACTACAGGTTGATCGGTGTACACCTGTGGGAGATATGCCCCCGCAGGGTCCGAGTGAACCCTGCGGGAACAACACCAACCTCAAGCCAGGCTTTTGCTGACCACTTCAAACACATCACTGGACAGCTGACCCGAAGCCCGAATCCGCTCCAGCTCACCCTTCATCAGTGCCTGGCGAGCATCATCGTATTTGCGCCACCGCGTCAAAGGCGCCAACTGCCGCGAAGCAATCTGCGGATTGAAGCCGTTCAACTCGATCACCAGGTCCGCCAGGAAGCGATACCCGGAACCATCCGCCGCATGGAAGTTGATCAGGTTCTGCCCGGCGAATGCGCCGATCAGCGCCCGTACCTTGTTCGGGTTCTTGATGTTGAACGCCGGGTGCTGCATCAATGCCTTGACCCGATCCAGGCCACCGGGCAGCACACTACCGGCCTGGACGCTGAACCACTGATCCATGACCAGCGGGTTGTCCTTGAAGTGCTCTGCGAAGCTGGCCAGGGCCTTGGCTTTCTGCTCTTCGAACGGCGAGTTGACCAGCACGGCGAGCGCGGTCAGGCGTTCGGTCATGTTGTCGCACGCCTCGAACTGTTCCAGCGTCGCTGCCAGCACTTCAGGCTTGCCGCTGAGCATCAGGTACGACAGCGCAATGTTCTGCAATGCGCGACGGGCGAAATGCTCGGCTTCGGCCACGTACGGAGTCTGCTTGGACAGGTCGCGGTTGGCCTGGTAACGCAGCCACAGCCCTTCGAACAACGCATCGGCCAGTTGTTTGCGGGCAAACTCGCGGGCGATGTGGATGGCTTCGACATCAGCGACTTCACTGATTTCGGTGAGATAGGCTTCGCTTGGCAGCGACAGCATTTCGGCGACCATCGCCTGGTCCAGCGACTCATCCGACAGAACGGTCCGCAAGGCCGCAACCAGACGCTGATCCAGCACCAGCGCTTCACCCTTCTGCTGTTGGGCGATCAGTTCCTGCAGTACCTGCACCGACAATTGTTGACCGGCATCCCAGCGATTGAAGCCGTCGCTGTCGTGCTGCATCAGGAACATCAGTTGGTCACGGTTATACGGGAAGCTCAGTTTCACCGGTGCCGAGAAGCCCCGCAGCAGCGAAGGCAGCGGCTGTTCGGCGATGTCGACGAAAGTGAACGTCTGCTCGGCTTCGGTTACCGAGATGACGCGGGAAGTGCCTTGCGCCGCCGCCTCACCGGCAAGGCGCAGAGCCATTTCACCGCCCTGGCTATCCAGCAGGCCGAGTTCGACCGGAATCACGAACGGCAGTTTTTCCACCTTGTCCGGCGTTGGCGGGCAGCTCTGGCGGAAGGTCAGGCTGTAGGTTTTCGCCGCGGCGTCATAGGACTCGCTCACCGCCAAACGAGGTGTGCCAGCCTGGCTGTACCAGCGCTTGAACTGGGTCAGGTCGACGCCGTTGGCATCTTCCATGGCCTTGATGAAGTCATCGCAGGTCACGGCCTGGCCGTCATGGCGTTCGAAATACAGGTCACTGCCCTTACGGAAGCCTTCGGCGCCCAGCAGGGTGTGGATCATGCCGACCACTTCCGAGCCCTTTTCGTACACGGTCAGGGTGTAGAAGTTGGAGATCTCGATGAAGCTGTCCGGGCGCACCGCGTGGGCCATGGGACCTGCGTCTTCGGCGAACTGGTGGGTACGCAGGTAAGCGACGTCCTGGATGCGCTTGACCGTCGCCGAGTTCATGTCCGCGGAGAAGCCGGAATCGCGGAACACGGTGAAGCCTTCCTTGAGCGACAACTGGAACCAGTCGCGGCAGGTTACGCGGTTGCCTGACCAGTTGTGGAAGTATTCGTGGGCCACGATGGCCTCGACCCGCTGGTGCGCGGCGTCGGTGGCGGTCTCGGCCTTGGCCAGCACGGCGCTGGAGTTGAAAATGTTGAGCCCCTTGTTCTCCATGGCGCCCATGTTGAAGTCATTCACCGCGACGATCATGAAAATGTCCAGATCGTACTCGCGACCGTAAACCTCTTCGTCCCAGCGCATGGATTTTTTCAGGCTGTTCATGGCGTGCTGGCACTTGTCGATGTTTTCCGGCTCGACATAGATGCGCAGGGCCACGGTGCGCTCGCTCATGGTGGTGAAGCTGTCTTCGACGCACCACAAATCACCGGCCACCAGGGCAAACAGATAAGCCGGTTTCTTGAACGGATCTTCCCAGGTCGCCCAGTGCCGGCCGTCTTCGCCCGGACCCGAGGCAATCGGGTTGCCGTTGGACAGCAGCACCGGATAGCTGTGCTGCTCGGCGACCACCGTGGTGGTGAACGTGCTCATCACGTCCGGGCGGTCGAGGTAATAGGTGATCTTGCGGAAGCCTTCGGCCTCGCATTGGGTGCAGAACATCGTGCCGGACTTGTACAGGCCTTCCAGCGCGGTGTTGGTTTCCGGGTGGATCTTGACGCTGGTGTCGACCGTGAAGTTGGTGCTGGTCGGGTGCAGGGTCAGGTGATTTTCGGTCAGCTGGTACTGGCCTGCGCAAAGTTCCTGGTCGGCCAGAGTGACCGCCAGCAGTTCCAGCTGTTGACCATCCAGCACCAGCGGCGGCAGGCCCGGGCCACGCTCGGGGTTGCGGCGCATCACCAGTTGCGCATGGACCAGGCTGTGGTCCTCGAACAACTCGAAGGTCAGGTGCGTTTCGTCGATCAGGTACTCGGGCGCCTGATAGTCCTTGAGGTAGATCATCTTCGGTTGTTCGGTGCGCATGCTGGAGTCCTTAACGATGCACGGCGAGCTGATAAGCCGTGTATTTACGAATGTTGATCACGCCGGTATCGAAAATCAGGTATTGGCCCTTGATTCCCATCAGCGTGCCCTCGGCAATCGGGTTCTTGTCCAGGTTGAAGCTGACGATCTTCGCCGGGTACTGCTCGACCGGAAAGCGGATCTCGAGCGGTTCAACGTCGGCAATCGTCTGGATCGCCTGCAGGCCGAATCGTTCCTGCAAGCCTTGCAGGCCCTCGGCGCAGCTGTCGAACAACTGGTCACGGATCTGCGGCAGATCCACCGACACCGCATCGCCCTTGAGCAAGGCACGCCAGTTGGTCTTGTCGGCGACCTGGCTGCGGAACAGGTCTTCGACGAAGCCTGATTGCTGGCGGGTCGCAACGCGCATGATCGGCAACGCCTGACTGGCGCCCTGGTCGATCCAGCGGGTCGGCAACTGGGTGGCGCGGGTGATCCCGACCTTGACCCCTGAGGAATTCGACAGGTAAACGATGTGATCGGTCATGCAGAACGTCTGGCCCCACTCCGGCTCCCGGCAGGTGCCGGCGTCGAAATGGCAGCGTTCCGGGCTCATGATGCACACGTCGCACTGGGCCAGCTTGGTCATGCACGGGTAGCAGTAACCCTGGCTGAAACTGGTCTTGGTCTTGCGTCCGCAATGGGTGCAGTGGATCGACCCCAGGTATTCCAGGCGCACCGTGGTGCCGATCAACGGATTGACCGGAACCTCGACGTCGCCCAGGCGAAATGCGTATTGCACGTTCGGCCCGTCCAGGCGCGCCGACATTTTACTGATTGCACCGCGGCCAATCTCGATCAATGGATGGCATCCGACTTGAACAGGATATTGGGCACTTGAATCGACTTGGAGCTACATTCCTGCGGGCCCATGTAGCCAGTACGTTCTTCTTCAGGCAGGTTCTTGATTTCCCAGGCGATCATCGCCTGCAACGACAGTTCGCGTTGTTCGGCGGTGAGCTTGCCACCATCGGACCATTTTCCGATTTCCACCGCCAGCTTCAGGCTCTGGTAGATGTCCGGGGTGATGTTCTTGATCATTTCGTTAAAAGAGGACATTGGGTCTCCGTGCTCTTTGAATCACATAACAGTTTTAGGCGGCCAGTTTACGGCGGTTGTACAAACCACCCAACAAGCCGGTCAAGCATCCGACGAGCAACCCGCCAACGTGGGCCGCGTTGGCAATTTCGCCGAAGCCGATCATCGAGACCAGCCCGGACAGGCACAGCAGCAGCCATATCAGCATCATCGCCAACACCCCACGGGGCAGACGATAGGCGCTGTTCGGCGACAGAACCTGAAAGATCCAGCAGTGCCCGAGCAGGCCGTACAGCACCCCGGACAAGCCGCCAAACAGGGTCGGGCCGCTGAAGAGATACTGGGCATAGTTGGACACGAGGCTGAACAACAAGGTCAGGCCGATGAGGTTGACACTGCCCTGGCGCGATTCGATGCGCCGCCCCAGCTCCCAGTACCACATGCCGTTCATGGCCAGGTGCAGGATGCCGAAGTGGATCAGCATCGGCGTCACCAGGCGCCACCATTGCCCCGCTGCCAGGCTGTCCGCCAATGGCACGAAATGGATGTACTCGCCGACCACGCGAAAATCGAGAAACGTCAGCCAGCGCAAGGTGGTCAGGTTATCGCCAAGCAACGTCAGCGCGCCGACGACCAGGCTCAGCAGCAGCACCGTCGCGGTGGCTTTGCCATGGCGGAGCTGCGAGGCGAAGTTCGGTCGACGAGTCGACTGTGCCACCGGAATGTCGAGTTTCTGCTCCGGATCGCCCTGCGGATAACGTTCGTACAACACCCGCACGTCGTCGCTGATGTTCGCCGGCACCCACAGCACCTGCTCCCCCGCTTCCTCGCTGACCCGATGCGGTACCTGCATGCGTTGCAGCAACTGGACGAAACCACTCAGATCGACCGCCAGCGGCAGGCGCAAGACTGCGATGGTGCTCATTGCAACACCTCCGGTCGCTCGACATCGACCCAGACGAATTTGTGCGGGTCGAGCCGGCTTTCCTGGTCCAGGCGATAGGCCACCAGCTTTCCGTAGAGCACCGCACTGTAGTCCAGGCACGCCAGGTTCGGACGAATCGGCGCCGGTTTGCCGCTGCGCCAGTAATGGCCGACGAACAGCAACGGCTCGTCGGCGCCGTAGCGCAGCAGGTTGTTTTTTTCCGTTGACGACAGCGGGGTTCGGGCCACCGGGTCGGGTAATGCGTCAGGCTGGAACACGATGTCTCCGTAGGTTTGCGGATCGTCTTCCCAGAATTTGGTCCGAAAGAACGAGCGTGTCAGGCCGTCGCCACTGGTCATGGTCAGGCCATGGGGCAGGCGCATGTCGGTACCACGCAACAGGCGGTCGAACACGGTGCAGGCGAAACTGCCGGGGATGGCCGAGGCCTGGAGGAAATGCTCGTCGACGCAGCCATCGGGGAACAAGGCCCGCAGCGGCTCGATCAAGCCGGCGTCCCAACAGGCATGCACCACCCGGAAGCGCCCGGCATCGACGAACAGCGGCAGTTCATAGAACCACTGCTGGAAGTCATGCCAGTCCGCCGGATGGTTTTCGAACTGGGTCAGGGTCTCGTGCAGCAGGCGCGCATGGCGCGGGGTGTGCTCGCGCACGAACTGCTTGCCGCTGCCAGGCAGTGCCGGGGTGACCCAGCCCAGGGCGTTGAACTCGTGGTTGCCCATGATGCACAGCGCCTGGCCAGCTTCGACCATATCGTGGACGATGTGCAAGGCCTCGCGAATCCGCGGTCCGCGGTCGATGATATCGCCGACGAACACCGCCATGCGCGAGGCATGGCGCCAGACGCCCGCTTGCTTGTGGTAACCGAGCCGGTCGAGCAAGTGCTCAAGGGTCAGAGCGCAACCGTGCACGTCACCGATCAGGTCGTAGCTACGCGCGGGATCGAGCATCAGTCGCCTCCACCACCCAACCGGCTGCCCCAGCCGAGCTTGGTCCGGCACACTTCATAGTAGTTGTGGTCGAGCGGGTGGATCAGCCGCAACTTCTGGGCTTTCTTGCTGATGGTGATGGTGTCGCCGGGCGCACAGGTAAAGTGGTTCTGCCCGTCACACGAGACTTGCGGGTAGATCTGCATATCCTTGGACACGACGATTTTCAGCTCACTGTTGCCATCGACCACAATCGGCCTGCCTGACAAGGTATGGGGGTACATCGGCACAATCACAATAGCGTCGAGCTTGGGATGCATGATCGGGCCACCGGCAGAGAGCGCATAGGCCGTGGAGCCGGTGGGTGTGGCGACGATCAGGCCGTCGGCTTTCTGACTGCAGACGAACTGGCCATCGATGTACAGTTCGAATTCGATCATGCGCGTCGATTTGCCGGGGTGCAGCACCACATCGTTCAGCGCATCGCCCTGGCCAATGGCTTCGGCATGACGGCGAACTTCGGCCTGCAGCAGGAAGCGGTTTTCTACCAGATAGTGGCCGTCAAGCACTTCGGCGACCTTGACTTCCAGCTCATCGGGGCGGATGTCGGTGAGAAAGCCCAGGCTGCCACGGTTGATGCCGAGCACCGGGATATTGTGCTTGGCCAGGGCTCGGGCCGCCCCCAGCAGACTGCCATCACCGCCCACCACGATGACCATGTCACAGACCTCACCCAGCATCTTGCGCGACGAGGTTTGCAAACCGTGGCCCGGCAGGACTTCGGCAATGGTGTCTTCGAGGATCACGTGCAGGTGACGATCGAGCAGAAAACGTTTCAGTCGGCGTACGGTATCCAGCACCTGGGAACTGCCCAGGCGACCGATGATGCCGATATTGCGAAATTGCTCCATGGGGCCCCTAAGCTCTGCGACGGCGAAAAGCACGATTATGGGCGAAAGCGCGGCATAGACAAAATCCTTTCAGCCTCAAGGTGTACCCACGATTCGGGCTATGCTCGCAAGATGATCCTATTTCCAGATTTGCTGCAGTTACCCCACCAGTTGCGCCACCCCGAAGTGCGCGACCTGGCGTGGGTCATCCTCGCCCCGCCGATGCTCAGCGCCACGCCGTGGCCGCAACGTCATCCGCTGGCCGGCAGCGACTGGGTGCAGGCCCCGGAACACCTCGAAAGCTGGCTGCGAAAACTGGATCGAGACAGTTACGGTTTGCTGCACTGGCTGGCCCAGGCACGTACCCGACGCCTGGGCCTGTACTATGAGCGTCTCTGGCAGTTCGCCGTGCAGCATGCGCCGGGTATCGAGTTGATTGCCGCCAATATGCCGATCCGCCGCGAAGGTCACACCCTGGGCGAGTTGGACATGCTGCTGCGCGATCGCGATGGCGTGCATCACCTGGAACTGGCGATCAAACTGTATCTCGGCCCGCAAAATGGCGACGGGCACGACACTGCGCAATGGCTCGGCCCGGGTTGCCACGATCGGCTGGATCGCAAACTGGCGCACCTGAGCCAGCATCAACTGCCGATCTCCGCGCGCCCGGAGAGTCGCGAAGTGTTGGCGGCGCTGGACATCCGGCAGTTCAACGCGCATTTGTGGCTGGGCGGTTATTTGCTCTACCCGTGGCCGGGGCAGGCCGCATCACCCAGTGGCGCGCACCCGCAGCACTTGCGCGGTCGCTGGCTGCATCAGAAGGACTGGTCGGCGTTTTTCGCCCAGAGTCCGCCCGGCCGCTGGCAACCCTTGCCCCGCCATGCCTGGCTGGCACCGGCGCACTACCCGGCGGAGCAGACGTGGGACGAGGAACAACTGAATGCCTGGCTGAGCGATCTGGAGCCGCTGGCGCCAGCGCAACTGCTGGTGCGCCTGACGGAAAATGCCCTGGGCGATTGGGAGGAAGCCGAGCGGTTGTTTCTGGTGGCGGATCTTTGGCCGAATGTGCCGGGGCAAGGTTGAGTTTCTTGGCGTCTGAACTGGCCTCTTCGCGAGCAGGCTCGCTCCCACAAGGGACTGCATTTGAACTGTGGGAGCGAGCCTGCTCGCGAAGGGGCCGTCTCGGTTACAACCGAATCACATGCCCCACCACCGGCGCGACCTCTCCATGAAACAAACGGGAAATAACCGCCTGGGCCGCCTCGTAACCCTGACTCTCCACCACCTCCAGCAACGGCGATTCTCCGGCCGTCACCTTCTGGAAAAACGCCAGCAACCCCTCACCGATGTGCTGACTGACACCTTCCGGCCCCCAATCGGCATTGCGTTTACGGATCTGGATTGGCGCAAAGAAGAACACCGGTTGCGGCCCCTCGATAGCCGTCAACCGGGCCTCATCGGTGCTCTGTGCCGAGCCGGCAAAGCAGCTGTAGACCAACCGCCCGGCAAAATGCCGGTGCACCCGGTCACGCAGATCCAGGTCGCCGGAAAAATCCACATACAGCGTAGGACGGTCATTGGGCAGGCTCGCCAGCTCCGCGTAAGACACCACTCGCTGGTAACAACCGAGGGCCTCGACAAAGGCTTTATTGCCGGCCGAGGTCAGTGCTACCCGTTCCAGCTCGGGATGATCACCCAGACAGGCTGCGCTGCCGTAGGCGGTTTTGCTCGAAGCGCTGGAGAACACCAGTCGGGTTGCGCCGAAGAACTGCTTGTCCTGCAAAAAGTCTGCGAGCATTGAAGAGGTCAGGAACAGCGGCTTGAGCAAAATCTGCAGGTTTTCGGTTGCCGGGCTGTAGTACGAATCCCAGCTGCAACGGGTGTATTGGTTGTATGCCGAGGTCAACCCGAGTCGATGCTCGGCACCGTCGTAGAAACCACGCTCGGTGACCCGCTCGGGGCGCATCCAAAGATGACTGGCTAGCGGAAAGTACCCGTAGAAGCGCTCCCCGACCTTGATGCCCGTCACCTCAGAGGCCACGACGTCGGCAAAGCCCCAGGCTGGGACATGCCCCCAGTCCGGCAAACCTGTAGGAAAAAATCCCCAGTAGTTCATCGAATGGCCATAGGCGGCGTAGGTAATGTTGTTGGTCGTCAGCGCGCAACGGTCAATCTTCAGAATCACCTCGCCGACTGCCGGGATCAGGCTTCGTTGCACTCGTTCGATCCGGCTTTGGTCAAGGGCGTTTTTACGGGTTATCAGCCGTGTTACCGTACTTGAACTTTGCATCTTTCCAGTCTCCTGCTGCGCAAGTGTGGCGGGTAGCACCAGAGTAATGGCAGCCGATGAAGAGCGGGTTCGGAAACTCCAAGGGCGGCGAGCCCACCGTCAATCCCCGGGCAAAACCGCTGAAACGGCCGAGCCAGGCCCGGGCGATTTTCACCGTCGAAGCGATTTACCAGGCTTTTGTTCGGATTTGGCAGAGAAATGGCTGGTCCGGCTTGACCACCCGGGAGGTGGCCCTGGAAGCTGGCGTAGCGATTGGCACGCTGTATGACTATTTCCCGAGCAAGGAGGCTTTGCTGTCCGGTTACATACGGCATCAACTGGATGCCCTGTTACGGCACCTGGATGAATCCGTTGTCAAAGCGAATGACCTGGACTGGCCGACCCGGATCAAACGCCTCATCTACATGACCTGCAATCCCTTTGATGCTCGCCAGCCCCTGTTCAACCATGCCGTGTCGCTCATCGAACACCAGATCGCCGAGCCGAAACATCATCGAAGGGTGTTCGACGAACTGTCACGAAAATGGCGTGAAGCGTTCGCGGCCTGTACCGACTTGCCAGTACAGCCCTCCCAGGCAACGATCGATGCCTGGGTCATCATGGCTTGGGGTGGACGGCGTTACTGCGTCACCGCGCAACCTGCGGCGGCGCAAACCGCCGCATGGTTGTCGGAAATGGAAACGCTGATCTGTGGCCGACTGGCCAGCGCTATGTAATCCCAGCCATCAAAGCTTTTTGTGCTGTTCGACCCACTTCCCGTAGGCATCGATAAACTTTTGCAGGAACGGCCTGACCGATTCGGACAGGTTGCCCGCCTCGTCAAACGCCGAACCGGCGCCACCCAGGTAGGCTTCCGGCTGCTGCATCATCGGCACATCGAGAAACACCATGGACTGGCGCAGGTTATGGTTTGCACCGAACCCACCGACCGCACCCGGCGAAACACTGATCACTGCCCCCGGCTTGCCACTCCAGGCACTCTTGCCATAGGGCCGCGAACCCACGTCAATGGCGTTTTTCAACGGGGCCGGCACTGAACGGTTGTATTCCGGGGTGACGAACAGCACTGCGTCGGATGAACTGACTTGTTGTCGGAAAGTACTGTAGGCTGCCGGCGGTGAAGCACCATCGATGTCTTCGTTGTAGAGCGGCAGATCACCGATTTCGACGATGTTCAGCTTGAGGTTGGCCGGCGCCAGATCCGCCAGCGCGAGGGCGACCTTGCGGTTGATCGATGCTTTGCGCAGGCTGCCAACCACTACGGCGATGTTATAGACGTTGCTCATGGATGACTCTCGATTGTCCGTGGGAGGAGCCTGTAGTTATAGATGATCAGGCGAGAGTTCAACCAATGAATGCGGGTATATCGCGTCCTGATTATATTTTTTTTGTGCAGGAAAACTTACCGTACTCGATGGCGGTCTATCCAACCGCACATTGAGTGATTTATCTCCAGAGGTTCTAAACAGATGGCAGCAGTACTCGTCGGTCAGTTCCATGCAAGAGACGCGGAAGGCCGCATTTATTCCGTACATGAGTTCCAGGAATCCACCCCGCCGGTAGACGGTTTTGCCGGTTCGACGCCCGTCACCACCTACAAGCTGGCCATTGGCGATCGCGTGAACAAGCTCGATGAAAACGAATTCATGCTGGTGCAGTCGGGCGTGACCATCACCCGCGAACCGGTAAACGTCGTTTCATAACTCGATGTTATGAGCAGAAGGCAGATGCGCAGACTTGGGTTAGGATTCAGTTGCTGACTCCTTCACCTGCTGAACATGGACTTCACGCATGCGCTTACGCCATATCGAAGTGATCCAGGCGCTCCTGCAGACCGGTCACCTGGGCACCGCCGCCGAATGGCTGCAGTTGCCGGTGGCCGAAGTCGAACGCATCTTGCGTGACGCCGAGGATCAGTTGGGTTTCATGCTGTTTGCCAGTGTTCGCGGGCGCCTGCAGGCCACACGTGAAGCGCGGGAGTTGCAGGTTGAAATCACCCGTGTCTACGATGCCCTCGAACCGCTGCAGCGCCTGGCCAATAGCCTGCGGCAATACCTGGCGCCACCGCTGCGCATCATCTGCACCCCGCCCCTGGCCCAGCATCTGTTGCCGCAAAGCATCGCTGCCCTGCGCCGACGCCTGCCCGACGCACCTTGCACCCTCTTGAGTCAACCCACCCGCGACATCGTCCGAAGCCTGCTGCTGCGCGAAAGCGATCTGGGCCTGAGCCTGCATGATCCTGATCACGCCGATATTCATTGCCAGCCGATCGCCCAGGGCAAGCTGCAACTGCTCGCCCCCCACGGCTGGCTGCAACCCAAACAGAAATACATCTCGCTACAGGACCTGGCCGGTCAGGCGATGGTGGGCCTGGAAGGCCATGACCCGCTCAGCCCGGCACTTGAACACAAACTGCATGCCCTGCGGCCGGCCCCGGTCATACAGACCCGGGTGCAGACTCACCAGATGATGCGCAGCATGGTCGAGGCCGGCGAAGGCCTGGCCATTGTCGACCCCTTCACCGCCCTCGGCGCCAAAGGGTCCGGACTCGATGCCTGCCCGCTGGCACCGGCCGTACCGGTCAGCCTTTATGCCCTGACGCTGAAGAACGGCGAACCCTCGCCCGCCGTCCAGGCGTTGCTAACGATCATCACGGAACAAGCCGCGGTGATGTTGGCGAACTGATCGGGTGTTCCAGTGGGTTGTCGAACAATCGATACCAGAACAGCGCCACTTCGGCAGTGTTGGGATCAATACCCCGATAACGCAGATGGTCAATGCCGCCGACCACGTAACCGCAACGCTCGTATAACCGGCAGGCACCCAGGTTGTTGTTCTGGGTTTCGAGCATGATGCCAGGCAGTTTCTTCTTGCGACTCCAGAACTGCGCCACATCCAGCAACGCCTTGGCCACACCGTGTCGCCTGGCCGGTGCATGCACCGCCAGTTCGTCGATATGGGCAAAGCCATTCCAATTGGTACTGATCACCAGGTGGCCCACGGGTTCATCGTCCAGGTACGCCATGAAAATCGCACTGTCGGGGGCATCGCGAAAGCTGCTGAACTCCTCCGGATCGATGCCATAGCACTTGCGATAAGGGGTGATTGGCGTGACCCGCCACTGCTCCACGGGGTGTCCTATTGCGGGAGTACCGTAGGCGGCGACTTCAAAACTGAAATCACTGCCCCAGATGTAGGCGGCAAAGCCCTCGTCGGCCACACGCACCGACAGCCCTGGGTAATTCGGATTCATGACCGGTTGCATACTGGGAAAGGTCCTCATTCCTTGATGCAATCGACGGTGTAGTGCCGTCCATTGCCCTCGTCTTCGTGTTGCAATCCATGCACGTCAGCGACGAAACCCGGGAAGCTGCTGTCGAACGTGCGAGCAAACGCCAGGTAGTCGATGATCGAGCGGGTCGCCTCGGTAAATCGCTCGCCGGGCATGATCAACGGAATGCCCGGCGGGTATGGCACCAGCATGACGGCTGCGATGCGCCCCTGCAGGGCATCGATCGAGACCGCTTCGACTTCGCCACGTACTAACTGATCATAGGCGTCCGCCGGCTTCATGGCGATTTGCGGCAGCACCGTGTACATCCGCTTGAGGTGCTTGGCCGTGGCATTACTGCGATAACAGGCGTGCAACTGATCGCACAGGTCACGCAAGCCCATGCCCTGATAGCGCGCACCATGCTGCTGCGCGACGCAAGGCAGGCAGCTGGCCAGGCTGACGTTGGCGTCGTAGCTGCGCTTGAACTCCAGCAGCTCGGTCAGCAGCGTGCTCCACTTGCCCTTGGTGATGCCCATCGAGAACAACACCAGGAACGAATAAAGCCCGGTCTTTTCGACTACCAGCCCGCGCTCCCAAAGAAACTTGCTGACCACCGCCGCCGGAATTCCGCGTTCGCTGAGCGCGCCGCCCGCGGTCAGGCCCGGCATCACCAGGCTGACCTTGATCGGATCGAGCAAGACATAATCATCGCTCACCTCGCCAAAGCCGTGCCAGTCATCCGCCGGGTGCAATAGCCAGTCCGCGGTCACCACCCGGTCTATACCTTCCACCGACGGCGGCTGCCAGATGGAAAACCACCAATCGTCGGCGGCGATGTGCTGGCGCAGATTGGCCAGGGCCCGGCGAAAACTCAGGGCTTCGTCGAACATTTCCTGCAACAGTGAACGCCCGGCCCCGCCCTCCATCATCGCCGACGCCACATCCAGCGAAGCGATGATGCCGTACTGTGGCGACGTGGAAATGTGCATCATGAAGGCTTCGTTGAATCGATCGCGGTCCAGCTGCCGGGCGCCACCGTCCTGCACATGAATCATCGACGCCTGGCTGAAGGCCGCCAGCAACTTGTGCGTGGAATGGGTAGTGAATACCAGCGGACTGTCTTCACTGCGCGACGTGCCCATGCCGTAGCGCCCGGCAAAGAACTCATGGAACGCCGCGTAGGCGTACCAGGCCTCGTCAAAGTGCAAGACCTCGACACTGTTGCCCAACTGCTGCTTGATCAGCTCGGCGTTGTAGCAGAGGCCGTCATAGGTCGAATTGGTCACCACCGCCAGCTTGACCTTTGGCGCGCGGCCCCGGGTCAATGGACTGGCGTCGATCTTGGCCTGGATCGATTCGCGGCTGAACTCGCTCAGTGGAATCGGCCCGATGATCCCCAGCTCGTTGCGCTCCGGGCACAGATACAGCGGGATGGCACCGGTCATGATGATCGAGTGCAACACCGACTTGTGGCAATTGCGGTCGACCAGCACCAGGTCGTCACGAGCGACCATGGAGTGCCAGACGATCTTGTTCGCAGTCGAGGTGCCGTTGATCACGAAGAAGGTGTGATCGGCGCCGAAGTTACGGGCCGCACGCGCCTCCGCCTCGGCCAGGGGCCCGGTGTGGTCCAGCAGCGAGCCCAGTTCCGGCACCGATACCGATAAATCCGAACGCAGGGTGTTTTCCCCGAAAAACTGGTGGAACGCCTGCCCCACCGGGCTTTTGTGATACGCCACCCCTCCGCCGTGACCGGGCGTGTGCCAGGAATAGTTGGAATCCGCGGTGTGCTGCACCAACGCCTTGAAGAATGGCGGCAGCAAGCCATCCAGGTACTTGCGCGCGGCTCGCGCCACCTGGCGTGCAAGGAAAGGTACGGTGTCTTCGAACAGGTAGAGGATACCGCGCAACTGGTTGAGCTCGGCCATGGCATCGGCAGGTGCGTTTTCCAGGGTCACTTGCTCACCCAGGGCGAAGATGGGCAAATCCGGCGCGCGCACCCTCGCCAGCCCGATCAGCTCGGCCATATTCTGTAACAGATGCGAATGAGCACTGGCGTCTTCTGCCGCAATCAGCATGCACGAAAGGCCGTGATGGGTCGAAGCCACCAGCCTGCCTTCGGTGTAATCCATCGCCGAGACGATACTGAAACCTTCCTGCTCCAGCTCCCTGGCGATACCCCGCACGCGATCGCCAGCGACGGTGTCGGCCTTGATGTCGCGATGGACGATCAGGACCGGGAATTTCAGATCTTTATACATGGTGCTCAGTGTCCTGAGGCGGCAGGCTAGAGACTGCCAATCACCTCAGGGTAGAGGGTTGGAGCGGATGTGGCGAGTTCGACGCACTGAAATGGGTCAGCTGCGCCTTATCAAGGGCAGGATCTACGCCGAGGCCTTGGCCTCTGCCAACTGCAGCCACAGCGCCGGCCCACCGGCGGACTTGCTGATGATTTCCAGGCGAGCCATGTGCTGGGCCAGGTCCTCTTCACTGGCGCGAATGATGCGCGTTGGCTGGCGGTCGGCTGGCAGGCGGCGGATTTCCGTGGCGGAGTTGTCCGCCCCCTCACCCGAGCCATTGCCGTCCGAGGCATTGCCCGCCAGGGACAGGCTGGTCTGGCCGCCGGTCATGGTCAGGTAGACGTCGGCCAGGATCTCGGAGTCGAGCAAGGCGCCGTGCAGCTCACGGCCGGAGTTGTCGACGCCATAGCGCTTGCACAAGGCATCGAGGCTGTTGCGCTGCCCTGGGTGACGTTCCCGGGCCATCAACAGGGTGTCGAGGATCGAGCAGTGTTGCGTGATGTCCGCACGATCGTGCTGGCCCATCAGGGCAAATTCGTTGTTGATGAAGCCAACGTCGAACGCCGCGTTATGGATGATCAGCTGCGCGCCCTTGATGAACTCGAAGAACTCTTCGGCCACCTCGGCGAAGCGCGGCTTGCCCACCAGGAACTCGTTGGTGATGCCGTGGACGCCGATGGCACCTTCGTCACTTTCGCGATCCGGTTGCAGGTAAACGTGAAAATGCCGGCCGGTCAGGCGCCGACCGACCAACTCGACACAACCGATTTCGATAATCCGGTGGCCGTCGGTCACCGGCATGCCGGTGGTTTCGGTATCGAGTACAACGGATCTGGTGGCCATCGGGTGCTCAGCTCTCAATCGGTCAATCGTGCAAAAGCGGCGATGTTAACACGCCTGCCGGGGTCTTTCAGATAGAGCGTGTCGCCCCCTTCGCGAGCAAGCCCGCTCCCACACTGGATCGCTGGGGAGTGCAAGATTTGCGCTCAAGGAGATCAAATGTGGGAGCGGGCTTGCTCGCGAAGGTCGCGACTCGGTGCATCGGTCGAGCTCAAATCACGCCTGCTTGAAGCCGCGCACTTCATCCACGCCACGGTTGGCCAGTTGGTCGGCCCGTTCGTTGCCGTGATGGCCAATGTGCCCACGTACCCATTTCCAGGTGACGTTATGGCGATTGACCTGCTCGTCGAGCAACTTCCACAGGTCGGCGTTTTTAACCGGCTCTTTCGCGGCGGTTTTCCAGCCGCGCTTTTTCCAGTTGGCCATCCACTCGTTGATGCCTTTCATCACGTATTGGGAGTCGGTTACCAGCAATACGTCGCACGATCGCTTGAGTTCTTCCAGGCCGCGAATCGCGCCCATCAGTTCCATGCGGTTGTTGGTGGTGTTGGCTTCGCCGCCCCAAAGTTCCTTCTCGACCCCCTTGCACACCAGCAATGCGCCCCATCCGCCAGGACCAGGGTTGCCCTTGCAGGCGCCATCGGTGAAGAGTTCTACGCTATCGCTCATGCCAATCTATCCAGAAAAATACAGTGGCTCGCCAATCGATGATCGACGACGCCCAGGACCGGGTTTTACCCCGGCCGGAAAAAAGGGAGTATCACGGTTCGATGTTGCGACGATTGACCTTGGCCATCGGCAACGGGATCAGCTTGCCCATCGGCTCGCGACGTTCCTGACGGACTGGCCGCAGGCCCACCACGATCTTGCGCGCGACCAATAGATAGAAGCCGCCACCGCCCAGTTGCCAGTCACCGGCCTTGCGCTCCCAACCGGCCAGACGAGTCTGCCAGGTGGGCGAAGCCAGCGGCGGACGATAGCACCCGAAGCGGCGTTTCTCCAGCGCGAACCCCAGCAGGTTCAACCAGTCGGCCACCCGCGACGGGGATATGCAGCGCGCTTTGCGCAAGCCGTCATGGGCAAATACGTGACGCAACCCCCAGGTGCTCCAGGGATTGATGCCGATGATCAGCAAGTGCCCACCTGGCCGCACACTGCTCGCCGCCTCGCGCAGCAAACCGTGGGGCGACAGGCAGAAATCCAGCCCGTGCTGCAGCACCACCACATCGGCGGCATGCTCACTGAGCGGCCAGGCCTGTTCCTCGCAGACGATCTCGACCCCGGGCAACGGCGCACCCAGGCGCACGTTGCGCTGCACCTGCGGCGCCGACGGCGGCGTCTGGGCCGACGGCCCGTAATGCACCAGGTAGCCACCGAAGAAGCGCCCCAGCTCGTCTTCGAGCATGCGCCGTTCTTCATCCAGCAGCAATTGCCCGAGGGGGCCGGACAGCCACTCACGGGCTGCGCTGATCAACGCCAGCCAGTCAGGATCAGCCTGAGCGAACGCTTTATCGGTCATTGCATTCTCCAACGCGCCAGGAAGTTCTAAGATGCGCCATTGTTTTCCGCTTGGCGAATCCGACGATGATACAGATCACTGCCCTGCCCGCCTTCACCGACAACTACATCTGGTTGTTACAAGATCCCCGTACCCACCGCTGTGCGGTGGTCGATCCGGGCGATGCCGCGCCAGTACAAGCCTGGCTCAAGGACAACCCGCAATGGACCTTGAGCGATATTCTGATCACTCACCACCACCATGACCATGTCGGCGGCGTCGAAGCGCTGAAGAAAGCGACAGACGCGACCGTCTACGGCCCGGCCAGCGAAAACATCCCGGCGCGGGACGTGGCCCTCGAGGACAACGATCGCATCAATGTGCTAGGCCATGATTTCGACATCATCGCTGTTCCCGGCCATACCCTGGGACACATTGCCTATTATCACACCGGCCTGCTGTTTTGTGGCGACACCCTCTTCGCCGCCGGCTGCGGGCGCCTGTTCGAAGGCACGCCAAGGCAAATGTACAGCTCGTTGTCGCGCCTCGCCGCCCTGCCCGGGGAAACGCAGGTGTTCTGTACCCATGAGTACACCCTGAGCAATCTGCGCTTCGCTGTCGCGGTCGAGCCCGGCAACGTCGACACCCTCGAACGCCTGGCCAGCGTGACCCGCCAGCGGGAAGCCGGGGTCATCACGCTGCCCTCCACGGTGGCCCTGGAAAAGCGTACAAATCCGTTTTTGCGCACCGGCGAAACATCCGTTAAAGAAAAAGCGGATGAACGGACCGGCACCGATAACTCCGCGCCCGATATGGTTTTTGCTGCGCTAAGGGCCTGGAAAGATACGTTCTGAGCTGTTTGCACGATGGTCCAAAAACTCTGAAAGGTTGACCGCAGAGGGTGCGCTTTCTAGAATCGCCCGACATTTTTGCCCGGAACTTACTTCCAGCCAATGTCGTCATCTATACGCAAAGCCATCAATTCGGACGCCCTCACCCGCCTGGCGCAAGCCATAGCGGTGGCTGTGTCCGCGACATTGGCGGGCTGTTCCAGTCATGCGCCGCAGACCGATGCGGCGCATACGCCGAACATTGCCGCGCGCGCCAAGCAGAAGCCCGTCTGGCTCAGCGAGAAACCCACACCGCAGGTTCCGCAGGATGTCTGGGAACGCATGCGCCAAGGCTTCCAGCTCCAGGACGGCCTGGGCGTCAACCCGCGCATCGAGCAACAGCGCCTGTGGTTCGCCAGCAATCCGTCCTTCCTCGAAAACGCCGGCGACCGCGGCAGCCTGTACATCCACTACATCGTCGAACGCCTCGAAGAGCGCAACATGCCGCTGGAACTGGCGCTGTTGCCAGTGATTGAAAGCGCCTACAACCCCATGGCCTATTCCCGGGCCAATGCGGTGGGCCTGTGGCAATTCATTCCCTCCACCGGGCGTTACTTCAACCTGCGCCAGACCCGCTTCTATGATGGCCGTCGCGACATCACCGCCTCGACCACGGCGGCCATGGATTACCTGACTCGCCTGCACGACATGTTCAACGGCGACTGGCTGCTGGCCCTGGCCGCCTACAACGCCGGTGAAGGCACGGTCAGCCGCGCCATCGAGCGCAACGAGAGACTCGGCCTGCCAACCGACTACTGGAACCTGCCACTGCCCGCCGAAACCCAGGCCTATGTGCCGAAGTTGCTGGCACTCTCGCAGGTGGTAATGGCGCCGGATGCCTACGGCGTGAACCTCAACCCGATCGCCAACGAACCGTATTTCCAGGTCGTCGAAATCAACCAGCGCATGGACCTGTCCAAGGTCGCCGCGGTGGCAAACATCGACGAAGACGAGCTGTTCCAGCTCAACCCCGCTTTCAAGCAGCGCACCACTATCGACGGTCCGCAGCACTTGCTCGTCCCCACGTCCAAGGCACAGCTACTGACCACCAGCCTGCAGACCATGCGCCCGGAAGAGTTGATCAGCAAGAAGCCGCTCAAACCGGTTTTCGAACGCTCGAACGATACTCAACTGGCGAGTGCCAAACGGAGCTATCGTGTCAAGCGCGGCGACAACCTGGGCTCCATTGCCAAGGCCAACAATGTCGCCGTCAAGGACCTGCAACGCTGGAACAAGCTGAGCGGCAAGAATCTCAAGCCGGGCCAGACGCTGGTCATGCAAGACACCAGCAAGCGCAACTCGGGGCGCATCAACACCGTGGTCGCGGCCAAGTCCAAGACCCAGAAGCCGCAGTCGCAATACAAGGTTCAGCAAGGCGACTCGCTGTACATGGTGGCCAAGCGCTTCAACGTTGAAATGCAGCACCTCAAGCGCTGGAATCCTCGTGTCGGCCAGGCGTTGAAGCCGGGGCAGATGCTGACGGTTTCCAACCCGCATTAAAAATGAGCCCCTGAATTCAGGGGCTTTTTTTATCCGCATGTTACCCGACCTCCCCGCACCGCCGTCGCACAACCGGCACCCCCATCAACCGCCGTCTTTTTCCTGTCCATACAAGCTGTTACTGTACGATCCACAATGCCCAAGCCGCCCGGATCGGATTCCTTATTTGAAGCGTCCCCTCCTCCCGCTCCTGATCAGCCTGGCCTTGAGCTCCACCGCAAGCGCGACGATCAGCGAAAGCCATGGTTATGCGCAGTTCGGCACGCTCAAGTACCCGGCCAGATTTACCCACTTCGACTGGGTCAACCCGCAAGCGCCCAAGGGCGGTACCTTGCGGGTCATGGCATTTGGCACCTTCGATACGCTCAACCCCTACACCTTCAAGGGCACCAGCCCGGTGACCACGGCGAATTTCCTGCAGTACGGCATCAACGAGCTGAACGAGCCGCTGATGGTCGGCACCGGCCAATACGCGCCCTCCGGGGACGAGCCGACCTCCAGTTACGGCCTGATCGCCCAGTCGGTGGAATACAGCGAGGACCGCAGCTGGGTGGTATTCAACCTGCGCCCCGAAGCACGCTTTCACGACGGCACGCCGATCACCGCCTACGACGTGGCATTTTCCTACCGCCTGCTGCTCAAGGAAGGTCATCCGCAATACCGCACCAACCTTCAGGAAGTGTTGCGGGTCGACATCCTCAATCCGCAGCGCATTCGTTTCGTCTTCAAGCGTGCCGGCAATCCCTTGCTGATCCTGCGCCTGGGGGAGTTGCCGGTGTTGCCGCAGCATTACTGGAAAGGTCGCGACTTCAAGGCGACCACCTTCGAACCGCCGCTGGGCAGCGGACCGTATCGCATCACATCGGTTAATCCAGGGCGCCAGATCGTGTTCGAGCGGGTCAAGGACTACTGGGGCAAGGATCTGCCGGTCAACCGGGGGAAGTACAACTTCGATCGCATGGAAGTCGAGTTCTACCGTGACAGCGACGTAGCGTTCGAAGCGTTCAAGGCTGGCGAGTTCGACATCTATATCGAGCACCAGGCGAAAAACTGGGCCACCGGCTATGGCTTCCCCGCGAGCCGCCGTGGCGAGGTGATCAAGGCGCAGATCCCGCACCAGATCCCGACCCAGACCCAGGGCCTGTTCATGAACAGCCGCCGCCCGATCTTCGCCGAGGCCAAGGTTCGCGAAGCACTGGGCCTGATGTTCGACTTCGAGTGGACCAACCGCACATTGTTCAGCGGCGCCTACAAACGCGCCATGAGTTACTACCCCAACAGCGAATTCACCGCCAGCGGGCTGCCGGTCGGCCATGAGTGGCTGTTGCTCAAGCCGTATCGCGAGCAATTGCCGGCCAAGCTGTTTACCGAGCCCTTCAGCCTGCCGCAGACCCAGGGCCAGGGCATCCCCCGGGAAACCATGCGCAAGGCCTTGACCCTGCTGGCCGAGGCCGGCTGGAAGCTCAATGGCCAGCGCCTGCAGAATGCGGCCGGGCAACCGCTGCGCCTGGAGATCCTGCTGGTCAATCCAAATCTGGAGCGCATCCTCCAGCCCTACGTCGAGAACCTTACCAGCATCGGCATCGATGCCAGGCTGCGCACGGTCGATCGGGCCCAGTACAAGCAGCGCCTCGATCAGTTCGATTTCGACATGATCCTGATGACCCTCAACCAGACCCTTAGCCCGGGCCTTGAGCAATGGCAGTACTTTCATTCCAGCCAGGTCGGGGTCAAGGGCAGCAAGAACTACGCGGGGATCGCCAATCCGCTGGTTGATCACCTGCTCGATCAACTGCTCGCGGCCAAGAGCCGTGACGAACAGGTCGCCGCCGGCAAGGCCCTCGACCGGGTATTGCTGTGGCAGCACTACATCATTCCCAACTGGTACCTCAATTATCACCGCCTGGCCTACCGCAACCGGCTGGCCTTCGTCACGACGCCGCCCTACACCCTGGGCCTGAGCGCGTGGTGGCTGAAATCTTCGGAGAAAGATCGATGAAACCCGCAAGCGCCCTGCTCCTGCAGGCCAGCGCACTGTTGTTCGCAGGGCTGGCCTGCGCCGCCCCGCAACATGCCCTGACCCTGTACAACGAGCCGCCGAAATACCCGGCCGACTTCAAACACTTCGATTACGTCGACCCGGACGCGCCCAAGGGTGGAAAATTCCGCCAGGCCGGGTTCGGCGGTTTCGACAGCCTCAACCCGTTCATCAGCAAGGGCGTGTCGGCTAACGACATCGACTTGATCTACGACACCCTGGCCCGGCAGAGCCTGGATGAACCTTTCACGGAATATGGCCTGATCGCCGGCAAGATCGAAAAAGCGCCGAACAACGATTGGGTGCGTTTCTACCTGCGGCCCGAAGCGCGCTTCCATGACGGCCATCCGGTACGCGCCGAAGACGTGGTTTTCAGCTTCCAGACCCTGGTCAAGGATGGCGCGCCGATGTACCGCGGTTATTACAGCGACGTCGCCGACGTGGTCGCCGAAGATCCGCTCACGGTGCTCTTCAAGTTCAAGCACAGCAACAACCGCGAACTGCCGCTGATCCTCGGACAGTTGCCGGTGTTGCCCAAGCATTGGTGGGCCAGCCGCGACTTCAACAAGGGCAACCTGGAAGTGCCGCTGGGCAGCGGCCCGTACAAGGTCACCGAAGTCAAGGCCGGGCGCTCGGTGCGTTATGAGCGGGTCAAGGATTACTGGGGCAAGGACCTGCCGATCAACCGTGGTTTCTACAACTTCGACGTGATGACCACCGACTACTACCGCGACAACACCGTGGCGCTGGAAGCCCTGAAGGCCGGGCAGTTCGATTACTGGCTGGAGATGACCGCGAAGAACTGGGCCAACGCCTACAACATCCCGGCGGTGACCGAAGGCCGACTGATCAAGGAACAGATCCCCAACGGCAACCCCACCGGCATGCAGGGCTTCGTCTTCAACCTGCGCCGCCCTGTGTTCCAGGACGTGCGGGTGCGCCAGGCCCTGACCCTGCTGCTGGACTTCGAATGGACCAACAAGCAGTTGTTCAACAGTGCCTACGCGCGCACCCGCAGCTATTTCGAGAACTCGGAAATGGCCGCCACCGGCCTGCCGGACGCCGATCAGTTGGCGATCCTCGACCCGTTTCGCGGCAAGATTCCCGAGCAGGTGTTCAGCGAGGCGTTCGAGAACCCGGTGACCGACGCCAGCGGCATGATCCGCACCCAGCAACGCAAGGCTTACCAACTGCTGCAAGAAGCCGGCTGGCGCATCGTCGACGACAAGATGGTCGACGCCAACGGCAAACCGGTGAGCATCGAATTCCTCCTGGCCCAGACCGAATTCGAACGGGTGCTGCTACCGTTCAAGCGTAACCTGAGCGACCTTGGCATCGAGCTGGTGATTCGCCGTGTCGACGTCTCGCAGTACGTCAACCGAGTGCGCTCGCGGGACTTCGACATGATCGTCGGCAGCTTCCCGCAGTCCAATTCGCCGGGCAACGAACAGCGCGAGTTCTGGATGACGGCGGCCGCCGACAAGCCCGGCAGCCGCAACTCCATGGGCCTCAAGGACCCTGTGGTGGACCAGTTGGTCGAACAATTGATCAACGCCGACTCGCGCCGCAGCCTGGTGGCCCATGCTCGCGCCCTGGACCGGGTCCTGCAATGGGGCTATTACGTGATACCCAACTGGCACATCAAGACCTGGCGCGTGGCCTACTGGAACCACATCGGCCACCCCAAGGTCTCGCCTAAATACGACATCGGCGTCAACACCTGGTGGATCAAGCCTGATGCGAAACCGGCCATAGAGATCGAAACCAAATTGCAAGCCGACCCTGCGGGCATGGAGTAATCAGATGCTGGCGTATATTTTTCGGCGACTGCTGCTGATCATCCCGACACTGTTCGGCATTTTGCTGATCAACTTCGTGATCATCCAGGCCGCCCCCGGTGGCCCGGTGGAACAGATGATCGCCAAGCTCGAAGGCTTCGAAGGCGCCACCAGCCGCATCGCCGGCGGCGGTGCCGAGGTGTCGGTGGCCGGCTCAGCCTATCGTGGTGCACAAGGCCTGGACCCGGCGCTGATCAAGGAAATCGAGCACATGTACGGCTTCGACAAATCGGCGCCGGAACGCCTCTGGATCATGGTCAAGAACTATGCCTCCCTGGATTTCGGCGACAGCTTCTTCCGCGATGCCAAGGTGATCGACTTGATCAAGGAGAAGATGCCGGTGTCGATCTCGCTCGGACTGTGGAGCACCCTGATCATGTACCTGGTGTCGATCCCGCTGGGGATCGCCAAGGCCACCCGGCACGGCAGCCACTTCGACGTCTGGACCAGCTCGGCGATCATCGTCGGCTACGCGATCCCGGCGTTCCTGTTCGCCATCCTGCTAATCGTGGTGTTTGCCGGCGGCAGTTACCTGGACTGGTTCCCGTTGCGCGGGCTGACCTCGAACAACTTCGACGAGTTGAGCCTGGGCGGCAAGATCCTCGACTACTTCTGGCACCTGGCGCTGCCCGTGACTGCCCTGGTGATCGGCAACTTCGCGACCATGACCCTGCTGACCAAGAACAGCTTCCTCGATGAAATCAACAAGCAATACGTGGTCACCGCCAAGGCCAAGGGCCTGACCAATCACCGCGTGCTGTATGGCCACGTGTTTCGCAACGCCATGTTGCTGGTGATCGCCGGTTTCCCCTCGGCATTCATCGGCATCTTCTTCACAGGCTCGTTGCTGGTGGAAGTGATCTTCTCCCTCGACGGCCTCGGCCTGATGAGTTTCGAAGCGGCGATCAACCGCGATTACCCGGTGGTCTTTGGCACGCTGTTCATCTTCACCCTGCTGGGGCTGGTGGTGAAGCTGATCGGCGACCTCACCTACACCTTTGTCGATCCGCGCATCGACTTCGAAAGCCGGGAGCATTGAGATGAACCTGTCCCCTCTCAATCGCCGGCGCTTCGAACTGTTCAAGGCCAACAAACGCGGCTGGTGGTCGTTGTGGCTGTTCCTGATCCTGTTCGGCGCCAGCCTCGGCGCCGAGTTGATCGCCAACGACAAACCGCTGGTGGTGCACTACGACAACAGCTGGTACTTCCCGGCGCTCAAGCGTTACCCGGAGACCACCTTCGGCGGCGAATTCCCGCTGGAGGCCAACTACAAGAGCCCGTATATCCGCGAACTGCTCAAGGCCAAGGACGCCTGGGTGCTTTGGGCGCCAATTCCCTACAGCTACCAGAGCATCAACTACGACCTGAAAGTGCCAGCCCCCGCGCCACCCTCGACCGACAATCTGCTGGGCACCGATGACCAGGGCCGCGATGTGCTGGCCCGGGTGATCTACGGCTTCCGGGTTTCCGTGTTGTTCGCCCTGACACTGACCCTGCTCAGCTCGCTGATCGGTGTGATTGCCGGGGCGCTGCAGGGTTTCTACGGGGGTTGGGTGGATCTGGCCGGGCAGCGTTTCCTGGAGATCTGGTCGGGCTTGCCGGTGCTGTACCTGCTGATCATCCTCGCCAGTTTCGTGCAGCCGAACTTCTGGTGGCTGCTGGGGATCATGCTGCTGTTTTCCTGGATGAGCCTGGTGGACGTGGTGCGCGCCGAGTTCCTGCGCGGGCGCAACCTCGAATACGTACGTGCGGCCCGGGCGCTGGGCATGCAGAATGGCGCGATCATGTTCCGCCACATCCTGCCCAATGCCATGGTCTCGACCATGACCTTCATGCCGTTCATCCTGACCGGCGCCATCGGCACCCTGACCGCCCTGGACTTCCTCGGCTTCGGCTTGCCGGCCGGCAGCCCGTCCTTGGGTGAACTGGTGGCTCAGGGCAAATCCAACCTGCAGGCGCCGTGGCTGGGCATGAGCGCGTTTGCCGTGCTGGCGTTGATGTTGAGTCTGCTGGTGTTCATCGGCGAGTCCGCTCGCGATGCCTTCGACCCGAGGAAGTGAAATGAATCAGGACAATCTGATCGAAGTGCGCGACCTGGCCGTCGAATTTGTCGTTGGCGAGCGTTGCCAGCGGGTGGTAGAAGGCGTCAGCTTCGACATCAAGCGTGGCGAAACCCTGGCGCTGGTGGGTGAAAGCGGTTCCGGCAAATCGGTGACCGCGCACTCGATCCTGCGCCTGCTGCCCTACCCACTCGCCCGGCACCCGTCGGGGACCATCGAGTATTCCGGGCAGAACCTGCTGGAGCTGAAAGAAAAAACCATCCGCCACATCCGTGGCAACCGGATCGCGATGATCTTCCAGGAGCCGATGACCTCGCTCAATCCACTGCACTCGATCGAGAAACAGATCAACGAGGTGCTGGGCATCCACAAGGGCCTGGTCGGCAAAGTCGCGACCAAGCGCACCCTGGAGCTGCTGGAGATGGTCGGCATTCCCGAGCCGGAAAAACGTCTCAAGGCCCTGCCCCACGAATTGTCCGGTGGCCAGCGCCAGCGGGTGATGATCGCCATGGCCCTGGCCAACGAGCCGGAACTGTTGATTGCTGACGAGCCGACCACCGCGCTGGACGTGACCGTCCAGCTGAAAATCCTCGAATTGCTCAAGGAACTGCAGGCCCGGCTGGGCATGGCATTGCTGCTGATCAGCCACGATTTGAACCTGGTTAAAAGAATTGCGCATCGCGTATGTGTCATGCAGCGCGGTTGCATCGTCGAACAGGCATCGTGTGAAGAATTGTTCCGCGCGCCGCAGCACCCGTACACTCGGGAACTGCTGGCAGCGGAGCCCAGCGGCAAGCCCGCGACCAATGTCGTCGGCCCGCCTTTGCTGGCGGTCGAGGACCTGAAAGTCTGGTTCCCGATCAAGAAAGGCTTGCTGAAAAAGACCGTGGACCACGTCAAGGCGGTCGACGGCATCAATTTCAGCCTGCCCCAGGGCCAGACCCTGGGGATTGTGGGCGAAAGCGGTTCCGGTAAATCCACGCTGGGCCTGGCGATCTTGCGGTTGATCGGCAGTACAGGCGGCATCCGTTTTGAAGGCAAGCAGCTAGACTGCCTGACGCAGCAGCAGGTTCGCCCGCTGCGGCGGCAGATGCAGGTGGTGTTCCAGGACCCCTTCGGCAGCCTGAGCCCGCGCATGTGCGTGAGCCAGATCGTCGGCGAAGGCCTGCGGATCCACAAGATGGGCACCGCCGAGGAACAGGAAGCGGCGATAATTGCAGCATTGAAGGAGGTAGGCCTGGACCCGGAAACCCGGAACCGCTACCCCCACGAATTTTCCGGTGGGCAACGGCAGAGAATCGCCATTGCCCGGGCACTGGTACTAAAACCGGCGTTGATACTGCTGGACGAGCCGACTTCGGCCCTCGACCGCACCGTGCAACGCCAAGTGGTCGAGCTGTTGCGATCACTGCAAAGCAAGTACAACCTGACGTATCTGTTCATCAGCCATGACCTGGCTGTCGTCAAGGCGCTGAGCCACCAGCTGATGGTGGTCAAGCATGGCCAAGTGGTCGAACAGGGAGACGCGCAAAGCATTTTTGCCGCCCCCCAACATCCGTATACACAGCAGTTGCTGGAAGCCGCCTTTTTGGCACCAGCCACTGCGCAATAACCTGAAAAGAGGAGCAACACATGGGTTTTCTCGCCGGTAAGCGCGTACTGATCGTCGGTGTCGCCAGCAAGCTGTCCATCGCATCCGGCATCGCTGCCGCCATGCATCGCGAGGGCGCTGAGCTTGCCTTCACTTATCAGAACGACAAACTCAAAGGTCGTGTCGAAGAGTTCGCCCAAGGCTGGGGCTCGAGCCCTGAGCTGTGCTTCCCGTGCGACGTGGCCAGCGATGAAGAAATCGCCAAGGTCTTCGAAGCATTGAGCAAGAAGTGGGACGGCCTGGACTGCATCGTGCACTCCGTAGGCTTCGCCCCGGGCGACCAACTGGACGGCGACTTCACCGAAGCCACCACCCGTGAAGGTTTCCGCATTGCCCACGACATCAGCGCCTACAGCTTCGTGGCCCTGGCCAAGGCCGGCCGCGAAATGATGAAAGGCCGCAACGGCAGCCTGCTGACCCTGTCGTACCTGGGCGCCGAGCGCACCATGCCGAACTACAACGTGATGGGCATGGCCAAGGCTTCCCTGGAAGCTGGCGTACGTTACCTGGCCGGCTCCCTGGGCCCGGACGGCACCCGCGTGAACTGCGTATCGGCCGGCCCGATCCGCACCCTCGCCGCTTCCGGCATCAAGAACTTCCGCAAGATGCTGGCCGCCAACGAAGCGCAAACCCCGCTGCGTCGCAATGTCACCATCGAAGAAGTCGGCAACGCCGGCGCCTTCCTGTGCTCGGACCTGGCGTCCGGCATCAGCGGCGAAATCATGTACGTGGACGGTGGCTTCAACACCACGGCCATGGGCAACCTCGAAGAGTGATCTTCGGTTAGCCATAAAAAAACCCGCCTTTTCAGGCGGGTTTTCTATGCCTGTGATATCAACAGCGCCAAATACTTCCTGGGCTCCTCGATCAAAGCCGGATCCCAAGGACATAAGGCCTGCGAGTGTCGACAACTGCAGCGAGCACACGTTGCTGATCATTTTGCAGATGCAGGTTATAGAGAAGGGATGGCCTATCGTGAACGACAATCCCCTGGCTGCCAAAAGCCGGGTCAGGAGTACCATCAGGCAAAATACGCAACCAGAAAGCCGTAGTCTCAAACCCCACCCAACCACCAACGACAATACTTTTATCGGATTGCACTAATACTGATTTGCAACTCACAAAGTAGCGGGGAACATCGGCGGGAACATCGATGGTGAGGGATTTGCCCTTATTGAACGTCGGCGAACAAGCGCCATCGGGGGTTAATCTGGAGATGCTCGCAACATACCCCTCCCCAGCCAAAAGGTAATGGCCGACACCCGTAACACCGTCTTGGTCAACGATCATGTTATGAATTGTCCTATCCTTCTCCGACTCCCACATACCTGACCGCCCAAAAGATGGATCAAGACGTCCATCCGGGAAATACCTGGCAACCGCCGCGCTCAATTGGTCAGGATCCTTTCGCTCGACATTACCACCCACCAGAATTTTACCATCGGCACTGATGGCCACGGCTTGACCTTGAGATAGCTGATCGTCGAAGCGGACGTCGATGAATCCTTGTCCACCAAACTCAAGATCGAAATCACTATCAGGCAGCAGACGATAAAGAACGGTTTTTTTATCACCGGCCTTAACCGAGCTACTCACCAGCAGCAATATCTTTCCGTCTGCCTGCAAACAACCAGAGAGTCCAACAATGGTATCTGTTCCAGGCAGGACTTTGTTACCAAAAACCAGATCAGGACTACCGTTCTCGTTAAATCTCGTCAAGGCTGGCTTGCGCCGTCCAGGATCAGGTGGAGCGATCTTGTTTAGCCATTGTTCCAGTCCTTCAGGAAGTTGGTTCCTTCTTTCCACAAGCAGTCTCTGCCACAACTTCACGGATCACGGAGAAAAGATCGGGCGTGGTTACATGAAGGACTATTGCCTACGTAGCGCTGGTTTGGCACCTGTATAAAATGACAACTTTAGTGTCTCAATACGCCGTATTAGTATCTTTACCGGCCACACTTCGTCTGCGGTCTCAAATTGGACTCGGACAAATTTGGTATTTGTGTTCAGCCATCCATTTGTATCAGGCATTGCGCGAACAGCTGTTGGATCGGCTGTGTGCGCTGGCTATAACGAATAAAGGTTTTCAGTTCCCGTAGCATAACGGTTCCAGTTGATAGAAATAGTTTGAGCTCGACGCAAGAATTATCGTCTTTCAATCAAAAATCACGGAGCTAAACTCGGTCTGTATCCACAGTCGAGGCACATCCGATGCAACTCTCTCCTTTTCACTTGGCCATCCCGGTCTACGACCTGACGGCCGCTCGGAATTTCTATGGCCATGTGTTCGGCCTCGAAGAAGGTCGCTCCAGCGATCATTGGGTCGATTTCAACTTTTTCGGCCATCAGCTGGTCATTCACCTGGCGCCGAAAAACGCCTCTCAAGAAGCGGCGCACACCAACGCTGTCGACGGTCATGACGTGCCTGTGCCGCATTTCGGCGTGGTGTTGGGGATGGCGGAGTGGGAAGCGTTGGCCGAGCGGCTGAAGGCATTGGAGACGCGTTTTGTGATCGAGCCGGGGATTCGCTTTCAGGGGCTGGTGGGTGAACAGGCGACGATGTTTCTGTTCGATCCGTGCGGGAATGCGCTGGAATTCAAGGCGTTCAAGGATATTGGGCAGCTGTTTGCCAAATGAGTGGCGACTCAATAGGCCCGTCAATCAACGCTGAACTAATGACCCAGCGCTTTTTCAACCTCAACCAGCAGCTCTTCAGCCGAACCATGAACTGTCGGGTCATGCTCGATCTGCCCGATACTGAAACGAATCTCATACCCGCGATGCGCAGTGGCCATGCGTTCATCGAGCATTTCCTCAAGCCGCGCCTTGACCGCCGCGATGTCCACGCCGCCAGAGCCTGTGAGCAAGGCCACGAAGGTTGCACCCTCCAGCCGCCCGATCACATCGCTTTCCCGAAAACCAATACGCAGCACGTCGGCAAAGGTTTTCAGTGCCTTGTCACCTTCGGTGCGACCGAACAGGTAGTTGATGCGCTTGAACTCGTCGAGGTTGAAGAACAGCAGCGTCGCCGGCCTGCCCAGATCATTGCAGGCCTCCAGGCCCAATTGAGCCAGGGCGATGAAACCGTGCCGGTTGGGCAGCAGCGTCATCTCGTCCATGCTCGCCATCTGCACCCCGATCAGCTCCTGCTCGGCCTTGCGGGCGAGATCGCGCAGCAGCTCGCGCTCCTGTTGTGGCGTCCCTGCACGTACACCTGGTTTGTGCGGTTTGCCTGAAATCAGCATCACATACTCCATGGGTGGGTATGTTGTTTAGAGTCCTCGATACCGGGTTTGACTCCCTGTTTACGGGCCGTTGGTCAGCTACCCGCCACCGGGCACGGCCCACCGGCGTCCGCCCAGAGCTTGAATTGGGTTACAAAAATGTCGTGGGGAACCGGCACCGGTGCGCGATTACCGCCCGGATTCCAGCCCCACAGCACCAGCTTGTCCTCGCTAACATGCTTGATCAGCGCGGCGAAATCGCGGTCGCCATTGCCCGCACGATCCTTGATCATGCTGCACAACATGTCCGGTGGCAGGCCGATCCAGGCCATTTTGTGCGCCGCCGGTGGCAGGCCCCAATGGGGAGCACCCGGCGGCGCATTGGCGCCGTAACTGGCCGGAGGGTTGGCCTCGGCATGGCAACTGGCGCAAGGCAGACCCGCCGCGCCCTTGCCGTCCATGCCACGCACGACGTTCATCGCGTGGGGTATGCCGGCATCGAACTGCAACGGCGCATCGCCGGGAATGTGGCAATTCTGGCAACGCGGGCTCTGGAAGACTTTCTGAACAGTATCGAACGCCTTCAAGGCTTCCCGGTCTTCGGCGAAGAGCTCTGTCGCATAGATGAACAGGCAGATCAGCAGGACTGAACCGAGCACCCAATGATGTCGCCTCATCTCGCTTTTCATCTCACACCCCCGACAATTGCAGCGGCAGCTCACGCAGACGCTGGCCGGTCAGGGCGTACACCGCGTTGGCCACTGCCGGCGCCGTAGGCGGCACGCCCACCTCACCGATGCCGCCGGGTTTCTCGCTGCTGGGCAGGATATGCACTTCAACCAATGGCATCTCGTTGAGCCGCAGCACTTGGTAATCGTGGTAGTTGGATTGCACCACCCTGCCGTCCTTGATCGTCAGTTTGCTGTGTAAGGTGAAGCCCAGGCCGAAGGCGATGCACGACTCCATTTGCGCCGCGATGCTCTGCGGATTGACCGCAATCCCGCAGTCCACCGCACACACCACCCGATGCACACGGATCGCCAGGTTGTCCTGGGAAACTTCGGCGACCTGCGCCACATAGCTGCCAAATGACTCATGCACCGCCACGCCCAGGGCATGGCCGTCCGGCAGTGGCGCTTTCCAGTTAGCCTTCTCGACCGCCAGGTTCAACACCCCAAGATGCCGCGGATGCGCCTTGAGCAAGGTCCGTCGATATTCCACCGGGTCCTTGCCTGCCGCCGCGGCCAGCTCGTCGATCAGCGATTCCATAACGAAGGCGGTGTGGGTATGCCCCACCGAACGCAGCCACAACACGCTGATCCCGGTCTTGGGCGAATGCAGGTCCACCTGATGATTGGCCATTCCCTGCAGATAGGGACTGTCCGCTACGCCCTCCACGGACGTCTTGTCGATGCCGTTCTTGACCATGGCGGCTTCGAGCGAGGTGCCGGCCATGATCGATTGTCCGACCAGCACGTGCTTCCACGCCAGCGGCAGGCCATCAGCGCCCAGGCCGACTCGCGCCTGGTGCAGGAACGCCGAGCGGTAATAGCCGCCGCGGATGTCATCCTCCCGTGCCCACACGGTTTTCACCGGCCCGCCCGCGGCTTTGGCGACCTGCACCGCTTCGGCGACGAAGTCCGAAGTCGGGTTGGCTCGCCGGCCGAAACCGCCGCCGAGGAACTCGGTGTGGATCTGCACCTGCTCGGGTTTGAGCCCGGTGATCTTGCCGGCGATCATCTGGTCCAGGGTCTGGAACTGCGTACCGGTCCAGATCTCGCATTTGTCCTGGGTGATGCTCACGGTGCAGTTGAGCGGTTCCATTGGCGCATGGGCCAGGTAGGGCACGCTGTACTCGACGTCGATTGTCCTGGTCGCCTTGGCCAGCGCAGCCTGGGCATCGCCGGCCTGGCTGGCGGGCAGCCCGGGCGTGGCGGCGAGCTTGCGAAATTCCTCGAGCAATTGCTCACTGTCGAGCCCGCTGTTCGGCCCCAGGTCCCACTCGACGTGCAGCGCATCGCGCCCCAGTTTCGCCGCCCAATAGTGATCGGCGATCACCGCCACGCCGGTCGGCACCTGCACCACTTTGTGCACGCCGGGTATCGCCAGCGCCTCGGCGCCTTCAAAGGATTTGACGCTGCCGCCGAACACGGGCGAGCGAGCGACCATCGCGGTCATCAGGCCGTCGAACTGCACGTCCATGCCGAATTTGGCGCGACCGGTGATTTTCTCCGGGGTATCCAGGCGCTTGGTGGGTTTGCCGATGATCTTCCAGTCCTTGGCTTCCTTGAGCTTGATCGACGCCGGGTCCGGCACTGGCAGCTTGCCGGCGTCATCGGCCAGTTCGCCATAGGTGGCGTGCTGGTCGCCGGCAATCACCACCCCCGACTCGGTGCGAATCGCCGAGGGCGCGACGTTGAAGCGCTTGGCCGCGGCCTCGACCAGCAGCAAGCGTGCCGCTGCACCGGCTTGGCGATAACGGTCGAACTCCATCCAGGTCGAGGTCGAGCCGCCGGTGATCTGCATGCCGCCGAAGCCCGCCAGGCCGTAATCGGTGGCCGACGCCGGTGCGTGTTCGACGCGGATTTTCGACCAGTCGGCGTCCAGTTCTTCGGCGATCAGCATGGTCAAGCCGGTCCAGATGCCCTGGCCCATTTCCGAATGGCCGAGCAACACCGTGACGCTGTTGTCATTGCCGATGCGCAGGAAGGCATTGGGGGCGAACACATTGCCCTGGTTCTCCGCGCCCAGGGCAAAACGATGGGCCCCGGGGATGACAAACGCCACCACCAGCCCGCCGCCCAGCACGGCACTGCCCTTGAGAAAACCACGACGCGACAGCGGATCGATGCTGTTCATGGCCATCAACCCAGTTGGGCCGCGCGCTTGACCGCGGCGCGGATTCTTGGATAGGTGCCGCAACGACAGATATTGCCTGACAGCGCCTGGTCGATATCGCTGTCGGTCGGTTGCGGAATCTTCGCCAACAAGGCCGCCGCCGACATGATCTGCCCGGACTGGCAGTAACCGCACTGCACCACGTCGAGTTCGGCCCAGGCCTGCTGCACCGGGTGCGAACCATCGGTAGACAGGCCTTCGATGGTGAGGATTTTCTGCCCATGGGCCACGGCCGTGGCGGGCGTGATACAGGAGCGCAAAGGCGTGCCGTCGATGTGCACAGTGCAGGCACCGCACTGGGCCATGCCACAGCCAAACTTGGTGCCGGTCAGGTGCGCGACATCGCGCAGGACCCAGAGCAGCGGCATGTCCGCGGGGACATCCAGCTCCTGGTCCTTGCCATTGATGTTCAGGGTCAGCATTGCGAAGGTCCTCAGACGCACGGGGTCCTGAAGTGGGCGCCGCTGTGGCGATCAAGAACCTACGCGCGCCTTGGGGTTATCCCTACAGCTAAGCGCAAATTGCCAGGCAGGCCGGGGTGTATCGACCACCGGTCACTAAACCCGCCTGATTTGCCGATAAAGGCGTCCATCTCTCGCTGCCGCCCCCGATCCACTGTAGGAGCTGGCTTGCCAGCGAAGAGGCCAGAAAGCCCAGTGCAATATTCGAGGACGCCTTCGCCGGCAAGCCGGCTCCTACAGGTCCGAGGCGACCACGGGTTCAACGCCCTGCGCAACATAGTGTAGGAGCCGGCTTGCTGCGGGCGGCGTTCCGACAATGGGGCCGCGGGCTCCTACACCCGGGGCCTTAGCAAAATTGAGGTGTAGCCCACCAGAAACAACCCAAACGCAACACACCAAAACAACGCCGACACCCCCACCCCCAATCCGGAGAACGGCACCAGCAACACCCGCGCCCCCCCTGCGATCAACACCAGGGCAAACCCCGTGACGATGGCTTTCGACGGCTGCAGCACCCGACCGGTATGCCCAAGACTCACCCGGGCGATCATCGCCAGAATCAACCCGCCAATGCCGCCCACCGCCAGCGAGTGGGTGGCCAGGCTCTGTTGTGGCATCAGGCCGGCGTGCCACAGCGCCATGGCAAACACCGCCACCACCAGCCAGGTATACGACAGATAAAGCGACCACAACAGCGGCACGCGCCAGAGGCCGCGGTCATGCCAGCGCCAGAGGCGTAGCAGGTGCAGACTGCCGATCAACACAAACAACGCCGCCAGCCAGGGTCTGGGCTGGTCATTCAAACCGGCGGCAAACGTCAGCGCGGCCAGCAACCCGCTCACCAGCAGCACCCGGGTGGGCAATGGATTGGCCGCAGGCGTTGCGGAACGATTCAAGCCGCGCTGGATGAAGAACGGGATTACTCGCCCGCCAATCACGCTCATCAGCGCGCCGACCAGCCACAAGGCCGCCAACACACCACGCCGCTGCAAACCCGCGTCATCGGCCCAGAGTCCCCACAACGTCATGACCTGGCAGCCGGCCAGCAAGGTGATCATCAGCAGGATCGGATAGTTGTCGCGCTTGCCAGCGGCCACCAGGTCACGCCCCAGCGCCCAGGCCAGCAACGGCAAAAAAGGCAACTGCACAAGCAGCAACCCTGCAGGAGCTATCGGCAGCACCCAGGCCAGTCGCGCGAGCAGCCAGACCAGCACCAGCCCGATCAGCGGCCAGCCCTTGAGCCCCGGGCGAGCGGTCCAGTTCGGCACCGCCGTCAGCAGGAAGCCGGCGATGATGGCCGCGGCGAACCCGAACGGCATTTCGTGCCGGTGCCAGGCGAGCATGCCGCCCACCGGATGCGCGCCGGGCAAGCGGCCGTATAACCACAGGGCCCAGATCGCCACCGCCACAGCGGCAAACGCGGCACCTGCGAGAAAGAACGGGCGAAAACCGAGACTGAAGACCGGAGCAGCAGCCAGTTTGCGCATCATGCCAGCGCCACACGTTGAGGTTTACTCAACCGGTGCTGGGCCAGCAGGCGCATGACGTAGCCGATCTTCAACAGGGTCGGCCCGACGATGGTCATGGCGTGCAACGACACCAGCGCCATGATCGACAGATAACCGGCATACAGGTAGGCGCCGTAGATGCCTGCGAGCAACATCGCCAGGCCAACGCCGAGCACGCGAGTGGAAAGGTGCAAGACTTTCTGGGGATTGCAGAAGAAGTGGAACATTTCCCGTACTCCTGAAGCAGTTCAGTTGTACGTTGGCTGTATCAAGTGTCGTGCCAGATATTTGCCCCTTGCAAATCAGCCATCTAAGCCTGTACGGGTCATAACGACTCGCACCCAACAGAGTCAATATGACCCACAAGGCAGTCACTTCGACAACACCCTGTAGGAAATCCTTACACACTCGGCGATCTACGGCACGGCCAGACTGCCTCAGGCTAGCTACGCTGATAGTCCAGCATGCCAAAACCTGCCAAGGAGACCCGCCATGCTACATATGCAAAAACTCACACCTTGCCTCTGGTTCGATGGTCAGGCCGAAGAGGCCGCAAAGTTTTACTGTGCGATCTTCGATCACGCGAAAATCACCGCCATCACTCACTACGGCGAGGCCGGGAAGGAGTTCCACGGCCGGGAAGTCGGTTCGGTCATGACGGTCAGTTTCGAACTCGATGGGCAAACGTTCACGGGTCTTAACGGTGGCCCGAACTTCACCTTCAACGAAGCGATCTCGTTCCAGGTCAACTGCCAGACTCAGGAAGAAGTCGACCACTTCTGGGGACGCCTGTCCGCCGGCGGGCCGGTCGAGGCCCAGCAATGCGGCTGGCTGAAGGATAAATTCGGCGTGTCCTGGCAAATCTTCCCGGTAGCGATGATGGAGATGATCAAGGACCCCGACACGACAAAATCCCAGCGCGCCATGCTGGCGATGATGCACATGAAAAAACTTGATATCGCCGAACTGCAACGAGCCTTCAACGGCGAGAGCTAATACACTGTGGCTGACCAGCCAAGGATTGACCATGAAGTTCGCAACGCCCAGGGACACCGACAAGGCCCCACGCTTCTGGCGCGATGACGCCCTGCCCTTCATCGAAGCCCGCTCCATCGCCGACGGGCGCGAGGTCTGTTACACCCGGCATGCCCACGAGCACTTTTCCATCGGTGCGATCACCGCCGGGCGCAGCACCTATGTCCATGAGCACTCGCACTTCGAGGTGTGTGCCGGCACGGTGGTGCTGATGAACCCCGGTGATGTCCACGCCTGCAATCCGATCGACGATCAGCCCTGGTCGTACCTGATGCTGTATGTCGACACCGCCTGGCTCACCGACTTGCAGCATCAGCTCGGGTTCAGTGACGACCTGGCGTTTCGCCGGTTCGCGGTCACCCATACCGCCGCCCCTGATCTGTTCGTTGGCTTGAAGGCGTTGTATCAGGTGCTGGTCGATGGGCAGCAAGACGTATTGCACAAGCAGAGCGCCGCGGTGGAGTTTTTCACCGAGGTGCAGCTTGGACTGAACCCGGCCGAACAACCGCTTCGCGAGCCCAACTTCAAGCTCGAGCGCGCCGCCGATTTCATCCGCGAGCACTGCACGCAAATGCTCAAGCTCGAAGACATCTGCGAAGCAGCGCAGTTGTCGTCGTCCTACCTGATCCGCGCCTTCAAGCAGCATTACGGCATGACGCCCCACGCCTTCCTGGTCAACCGGCGCATCCAGTTCGCCCGGGATCAATTGCGCAATGGCAAGCTGATCGCCGACGTGGCGCTGGAAGCGGGGTTTGCCGATCAGGCGCATTTTCAACGGGCGTTCAAGCAGCATCTGGCGGCAACGCCAGGGCAGTATCGCGGTTAAGCCACACTGCTATCTTCCGGCCGGCTCCTACGGCACCAACAAATACACCGCACTCACCGCCAGCAGCGACGCCATGCCCCGATTGAACCAGCGCATGCCCGCCGGGTTGTTCAGGTAGCCGCGCAAGAACGTGCCGGCGTAGGCCCAGCAACCCACCGACAGGTAGCAGATCACCAGGTACACCGCCGCGAACTGCCATACCAGGCGGGCCTCGCCGTCGGCGACGAACGCGCCCATGCCGGCCACGCAGGCCAGCCAGGCTTTCGGGTTGAGCCATTGCATCACCGCGCCGTAGAGCATCGACGGCGCGCGCTCCGCGTCCTTTGCCTGCAGTTGCCCATCGTCAGCGGCCAGCTTGAACGCCATGTACAACAGGAACGCCACCCCCGCCCACTGCACCACCTGGGTCATTGCCGGCCACAGCAGCAACAGCTCATGCAACCCCAGCCCCATCAGCACCAGCAGTAACACGAACCCCAACGTCGCCCCGGCCACATGGCGCTGACTGGCGCGAAATCCGAAGCGTGCTCCGGAACCCAGGGCCACGATATTCACCGGCCCCGGCGTGATGGAAGCGGCCAACGCAAACGCCGCCATGGACATGATCAAACTCATTTGCACACCTGCTCAGTCTATTGAACCAGGCGCCAATGTAAGGAGCCCCGGGCTGCACGTATTGAAGAAAACTGCCCTGGGCTATGAGTAATACTCGACCACCTTCTTCACCTTCACCAACGCCTGGCGCAGTGCGACCATGTCCACCGAGCCCAGCGCCAGGCGTATCGCGTGGGGGACATGATGGGTGATCGCAAAGGGTTCGGCAGGCGACACCGACACCTGCTCGCGCATCAACGCCATGGCGATCTGGTCGGCCCGCGCGTCTTCGGCCAAGGGCAGCCAGATGAAATACGATGAAGGATGGCTGATGGTCTTGAGCCCAACCAGCACCTCACGGGCCAAGGCTTGCCGAGATTGGGCATCCACGCGTTTTTGCGCCTCGAGCTTGCTGACAGTGCCATCGTCAAGCCAGGCCGTGGCAATGGCCGTCATCACCCCGGGAGTGTTCCAGGTGGTTGCCATGATCGTCCGCTCGAATCCGGCCATCCATTGCGTGGGGGCGGCAACAAAGCCGACGCGCAAGCCGGTGGCGACATTCTTGGATAAACCGCTGACGTACACGGTTCTTTCCGGCGCCATTTCAGCCAAAGGTGGCGGTGCATTTTCGGCCAGGAAAGCGTAGGCCGCGTCCTCGATGATCGTCAGGTCATGGCGGCGTGCAATCGCCACCAATTGCTGGCGCTGATCGGCGTCCAGCACCCAGCCCAACGGATTGTGCAAGGTCGGCATCGAGTAGACGGCTCGCACCGGGCGAAGCCGGCACAGTTTCTCCAGGGCTGGCAAATCAGGCCCCTTGTCCGTGACGGGAATGGGCAGGACCTCAAGATGCAGGGTTTCGGCCAGCGTCTTGAAACCCGGATAGGTCAAGGCGTCCGCGGCAATCACATCGCCGGGTTTGAGCAGGGTCATCATCACCACCGCCAGGCCATGCTGGGCACCACTGACGATCAACACCTGCTCGGCCGGCAGATTCAGGCCGCGCACGGCCAGATGACGCGCGAACGCAGCCCGCTCATGCAGGCGCCCGGCATGGGGCTGGTAACGCAGGAGCGCCTCAAGGTCGCCGGACAACGCGAGTTGGCGCAAGGCATTGCGCAACAGGTCAGCCTGACCTGGCAACGACGGGTAGTTAAAGTTGAGGTCGATCATCCCCGCCGCCACCACCGACTGCGAAATGCCCTGGCCCGGCGGCAGCGATGTTTCCCGGACAAAAGTCCCGCGCCCGGTTTCGCCACTGACCAGCCCCATCCCCTCGAGCTCGGCATACACCCGGCTGGCCGTGACCAAGGCCAATCCGTTCTCTGTAGCAAGCTGGCGGTGAGTCGGCAGGCGCGTACCAGGCAGCAAACGCCCGGTGCGAATATCGGCGGCAAATGCATCCACCAGCGTCTTGTAGCGGGAACGAGGCATGTCGAGATGTATCCATGACAATTTTTTGATTGTCCCGATAGTCGACCATACGATGGCTTCAGTGCAACCAGACAATGAGCATGAGCCAAATGGAACGGACTTCTAACTTGCAAGACACGGCGCTGGAAAGCAGCACCCGCGGCTGGATCAATGGCCTGATCGGCGTGGTGATTTTCAGTGGTTCGCTGCCTGCGACGCGGGTGGCCGTGCTGGAATTCGACCCGGTATTCCTGACGGTCGCCCGCGCCACCCTCGCGGCGACCCTGGGCCTGTGCCTGCTGTTGCTGTTCAAGGAAAAACGCCCCGCGCGTAACCAGCTCGTGCCCTTGTTGATCGTGGCGCTGGGCGTGGTGGTGGGCTTTCCGCTGTTAACCGCGCTGGCGCTGCAATACGTCACGTCCGCGCACTCCATCGTGTTCGTCGGCCTGCTGCCGCTCGCGACCGCAGTGTTTGGCGTCTTGCGCGGTGGTGAGCGCCCACGGCCGGTGTTCTGGTTCTTCTCGGTGCTGGGCAGCCTGTTGGTGGTCGGGTTCGCCGTCGCCCAGGGCCTGACGGCTTCACCCCAGGGTGACATCCTGATGCTGCTGGCGATCCTGGCCTGCGGGCTAGGTTATGCCGAGGGCGCGAAGTTGTCCCGTACACTGGGTGGCTGGCAGGTGATTTGCTGGGCGCTGGTGCTGGCACTTCCAGTCATGGCTGCATTGACCCTTTGGCGACTGCCGGCCTCGTTCGCCAACATCAGCACACCGGCCTGGTTCAGTCTGGCGTATGTGTCGCTGTTCAGCATGCTGATCGGTTTTGTGTTCTGGTATCGCGGGCTGGCCCAGGGCGGGATCGCCGCGGTCGGGCAGCTGCAACTGCTGCAGCCGTTTTTTGGCCTGGCACTGGCCGCTACCTTGCTGCATGAACACGTCAGCCTGGGCATGCTCGGCGTCACGCTGGCCGTGATCCTGTGTGTGGCCGGGGCGAAAAAGTTCGCGCGCTAGCCACTGCTCTGCCGCCTGCGTCCATGACTGTATGGGTCAAGCCCACCGACAGCTGTGATAAAAATATCGCTCCTGCTGCTGGAGCCGATCATGGACCTCACCACCCTCACCCTTTTCCTTCCGGCCTGCTTCGCCCTGAACATGGCGCCGGGCCCGAACAACCTGCTGTCGGTCAGCAACTCGACCCGCTATGGCTACCGCACCGCGTGCCTGGCCGGCGTCGGTCGCCTGCTGGCGTTCGCCGGGATGATCGCCCTCGCCTCGGCGGGTCTGGCGGTGGTGCTGCAAACTTCGGAACTGCTGTTCTACGGGATCAAGATCGTCGGTGCGGCGTACCTGTTTTATCTCGCCTGGCAACTGTGGCGTGCCCCCGGCGCAGAAACCGCGGTGACCACCCCGCCGGCGGGCATGCTGGCGTTGGCCCGGCAGGAGTTCCTGGTGGCGGCGGGCAACCCGAAGGCGATCCTGATCTTTACCGCGTTCCTGCCGCAATTTGTCGATCCGTCCCGCGCGATCACGCCACAATTCGCCGTGTTGGGCGCACTGTTCCTGATCCTGGAATGGATTGCCATCGGCGCCTACGCTTACATGGGCCTGCACATGCGCCGCTGGTTTGCCAAGCCTTCGGGCAAGCGGTTGTTCAATCGCTGCTGCGCGGGCTTGTTGTCGGCGGCGGCTTCAGTGTTGCTGATGGCCCGTCGGGCCTGATTAACGACCGCTCATGTTCGGCCACCCGCGCCCCGCCGCGAGTTCGGCCCCGAGGAACGCCGGACAATTCCCGGCGGATATGCTGGAACAGCTGACGGATCGCAAGGCCTTGCAGGAGCTGCCGCGGGTCAGCGCCGGGAGCGGAATTCTCTGTTCATTTTTCGGTGGAGACGGTCCCTGTGCCGTTCTATGCTGCGTCCATGAACCTACAACACACGCTGCTTCCGCCCCACGCCGAGATGGTCCGCGCCATGCTCGAACGAGACACCACTTACGAAGGGGTGTTCTTTACCGCGGTCAAGACCACCGGGATCTTCTGCCGCCCGGGTTGCACCGCACGCAGCCCGAAACCCGAGAACGTCGAGTTCTTCGCCCACGCCGACGAATGCCTGGCGGCGGGCTACCGAGCCTGCCTGCGATGCAAGCCTTTGGATGCCGCCGCGATTGCACCGGACTGGGTACAGAAACTGCTGAAATCAGTAGAGCTTGAACCGGACATTCGCTGGAGCGACGCCCAATTGCAGGCCAAAGGCATCGAACCACTGAAACTGCGCCGCTGGTTCAAACAGCATTTCGGCATGACCTTCCATGCCTGGCTGCGCACCCGACGCCTGGGCATGGCATTGGGCGGCATCAAACAGGGCGAGTCGATCGACAGTGCAGCGTTCGATTCCGGCTACGAATCCCTGAGCGGCTTTCGCGATGCGTTTCAAAAGTCTTTCCACATCACACCGGGACGCGCCGCCAACAGTGAGCCACTGCTGTTCACCCGGTTGACGACGCCGCTGGGGCCGATGATCGCCATGGCCGAGCGTCGTGGGCTGGTGCTTCTGGAGTTTCTCGACCAGCCTTCGCTGACCCGCGAGGTGCAAACCCTGCAAAACCGCCATGGGTATGCCGTGGCGCCAGGACACAATGGGCATTTGCAGCACATCGAGACACAGCTGGCCGAGTATTTCGCTGGCGAGCGCACGCAATTCAGCGTCCCCCTGCACATGCCCGGCAGCGAGTTTTCCCGCCAGGTCTGGGCCGAGCTGGCACACATCCCCTACGGCCGGACCACCACCTACGGCGCGCTTGCCGCCACCTTGGGCAAACCCGGCGCCAGCCGCGCCGTCGGCCTGGCCAACGGTCACAACCGCCTCTCGATTGTCGTGCCCTGCCATCGGGTGATCGGTGCCGATGGCTCGCTGACCGGTTACGCTGGAGGCCAGCCGCGCAAGGCATTCCTGCTCAGGTTGGAAAACGCGGCGGTGCAGATCACCGAGCAATTGGCCTTTTGATCACAGGCTGCATTCGGCAGCCTGCCAAGGAAGCTTCATGCCTGACCCCTACCGGCTGGCCAGCCAATGGCTGGCGAACCTGGATGATGACTGGCGTCGCCACATCGACGCCGTCGGCCCCTGCCTGCATCAACCCCATGCCGCCCGCGATCCCTATGAGTCGCTGGTGCGGGCGATTGCCTATCAGCAACTGCACGCCAAGGCCGGGGATGCGATTGTCGGTCGCTTGCTGGCGCTGTACCCCTCGGTATCGTTTCCGCGGCCCGAGCAAATTGTGGCGACGGACTTTGATCGACTGCGCAGCTGCGGTTTTTCCGCCAGCAAGATCGCAACCATCCAGGGCATAGCCCAGGCGACGCTCGATGGCGTGGTACCGGATTACGCCACGGCGCTGGTCATGGACGATGAAGCGCTGATCGAGCGCCTGATCGCCCTGCGCGGCGTAGGTCGCTGGACCGTGGAAATGCTGTTGATCTACAGCCTGGAACGGCCGGACATTTTGCCGGCCGATGACTTTGGCGTGCGCGAGGGCTATCGCCGGCTCAAGGGGCTTGAAGTACAGCCGACGCGCAAGCAGATGATCGACATCGGGCTGGCGTGGCGTCCGTATCGCACCGTGGCGGCCTGGTATTTGTGGCGGGTGTCCAACAGGTAGGCCGCGTTATCGTTCTTCGCGAGCAAGCCCGCTCCCACAACGCTTTCGTGAGCACAACATTTGTGCTCACGAAAGCGTCAGTCATCACAACCCGGATTTCAACCGACTGAACGCCCGAATCAACGCCCGGTTGAACGCCTTGCCATTGTCATTCTTGCTGTACAACGACGCCCGCACCGCCTGCGCCGGATAGGTCCCCGGGTCATTGCGAATCGCCGGGTCGATCAAGCTGTCCGCCGCCGTGATCGCGTTGGCGTAGTGGATGGTGTCGGTGATCGGCGCGATCACTTCAGGCGTCATCAGGTAATCCATCAATGCCAACCCCGCCTCCGGATGCGGGGCGTCCTTGGGGATGACCATGGCATCGAACCAGATCAGCGTGCCCTCCCTGGGTATCCGGTACTTCAACGAAAACGGCTTTTTCGCCGCCTCTGCCTGTCCAGCCGCAATGGCCACGTTACCGTTCCACGACATCGCCACGCAGGTATTGCCGTTGGCCAGGTCGCTGATATTCAGGTCGTTCTCGAAGTAGCGAATATACGGGCGGATCTTCGCCAGTTGCTGTTCGGCCAGCTTCAGGTCATCAAGGCTCTGGCGGTTGATGTCCAGGCCCATGTACTTCATGACCGCGGCGAACACTTCATTGGGGTCGTTAAGCAGGCTGACCCCGCAATCGGCGAATTTCGCCACCACCGCCGGGTCGAACAACATGGCCCAGCTGTCCGTTGGCGCATCGGCCAGGCGCTGCTTGACCGCCTCTTCCTGATACCCCACGCCGGTGGTGCCCCAGGCATAGAACCCGGCATAACGGTTGCCCGGATCGAACACCGCCATGTGCTGGCGAAACTCTTCGCCGACACCGGCAAAGTGCGGTATCTGCTGCTTGTCCACGGCCTGGATCGCGCCGCTCTGGATCGCCCGGGACAGATGCTGTCCCGCCGTCAGCACCAGGTCGTAACCGCTGCGACCGGTGAGCAGTTTGGTCTCGACGGTTTCCAGCGAGTCGAAGTGATCGGCGACGACATGAATGCCGGTTTTTTTCTCGAAGTTGGTCAGCGTGTCCGGGGCCAGGTACTCGCCCCAGATGTAGAGATTCACCACCGGTTTGGCGGTGTCGGCGGCCTGCACACACAGGGGTGCAAGCACCAGCATCAAGGCTTGGGTCAGTTTGTGCAGGCCCATTTTTATACTCCTTTGCCAGCGTACTGCGGCATGGTGATGCAGGCGACGTTGCCGCCACCGAGGAGGATTTCCCGGGAGTTTTCGATGCCGACGATCTTGTGCTGCGGGAACAGTTCGGCCAGGGTCGCCAGCGCGACCTGATCATTGCGATCGCCAAACAGCGGCACCACGATCGAAGTGTTACCGGCGTAGTAGTTGATGTAGGACGCGCAGATTTTCGTACCCGCCTGACGGGTATGGGTGCTGTCCTGCTGGTCCAGGCCCTCGGCCTCCTCCGAGGTCCATTCCAGCACATCCGGTTGCGGCAGCTTGTGCACGATCAATTCGCGACCACGGCTGTCACGGGTGCTGCGCAGGATGTCGTAGGCCTCCTGATAAATTTCCCACTGCGGGTCGTCGCGATTGTCGGTCCATTGCAACACCACTTCACCGGGGCGCACGAAGCACGCAAGGTCGTCGACGTGGCCGTCGGTTTCGTCGAACTTGCACCCCCGCGGCAGCCAGATGACCTGCTCGGCACCGAGGTAATCGGTCAAGCGGCGAGTGACTTCGTCCTTGCCCAGGTGCTGGTTGCGGTTACGGTTGAGCAGACATTGTTCGGTGGTGAGGATGCTGCCCTGGCCGTCGCTCTGGATGCCGCCGAGTTCGGCGATCAACGGCGCGCGATAGCGGTCGAAGCGCTCGATCTCGAGGATTTTGCTGGCGATCTGGTCGTCCTTGTCCCAGGGGTAGTACAAGCCGCCGTCGAGGCCGCCGTAGGCGTTGAACTCGAAGTCGACGCCGCGCACTTCACCGCTCTGGTCGTTGACCACAAAACACGGACCGCTGTCGCGGAACCAGGTGTCGTTGCAGGTCATTTCCACCACCCGCACCTGCGGCGGCAACTGCCGGCGCGCAGTGGCGAATTGCGCGGCCGAGGCGCAGACGGTGACCGGTTCGCTTTGGGAGATGGCGGTGACGATCTGCACCCAGACTTTCTGAGCAGGTTTTGCGCCATTGCGCCACACGTCGGTGCGCTCCGGCCAGCCGAGCCAGCATCCGGACTTGGTTTCGAATTCCCCAGGCAAACGGAAACCGTCGAGTTTGGGGGTGGAATCGAGCAAACGTGCCATGGGCAAACCTCATCAGCCGGGATTGGAATGACCACAGGCTAAGGTTGCGCACGCCCTCCTCGCCAACGATGATTATTTCGGAACACTTGAATTGAACTCATCAATCAATCAGCTGATCGTTGAACCACTCGAGCATCTGCGCCACCGCAGGCCTCTCCAGCCGTACCCGTTCGCACACCAGCGCGTATTGCCCCAATGCCGTCATGCTGGAAGTGAACGGACGCACCAGGCGACCGCTGAGCAGATCTTCCTGGGCTGTCAGGTTATCGCCCATGGCCACGCCCTGCCCCTGGGCCGCGGCTTCCAGGGCCAATCCAGCGTGGGCGAAATACAGTTGCCGTTCGGGGCGCTGGTCACCGGCATGGCTGGTGAGCCAAGCCGTCCAGGTCTTGCCGTCCTGATCGTCGTGCAACAGGCAGTGTCGGGCCAGGTCTCTAGGGGTTTTCAAGGTGCCCTGGTTGAACAGCCCGGGACTGCACACCGGAAAAAACTGCAACGCCGGCAAGGGCCGGACGAAATAGGCACTGCTGTCCACGGGACCGGTGCCATAGGTGATCGCCAAGTCGATGTCCTCGCCCGGGGCCGTGGCGTCGATCGGTTGTTCATAGAGGTGCAAGGTGATGTGCGGATAGCGCGCATAGAAATCCGAAAGACGACTCATCAACCACTTCTGCGCCAGTTCGGCGGTCACCGCCAGGCGCAACACCGCCAGGGACGATGGGTCGCGCAGTTCGTCACAGGCATCGCCGATCAGCTCGAAGGCCTGCTGCAAGCTTTGCATCAGCCGTCCAGCAGCCATGGTCGGGCGAATTTGCCGGCCTTCGCGCACAAACAGCGATACCCCAAGCTGTTCTTCCAGCTGGCGGATCTGATGGCTGACGGCGCTGTCGGTGACGCACAGCTCCGCCGCCGCCCGGCCGAAATGGGCGTGACGGGCGGCGCATTCGAAGGTTCGCAGGGCGGCCAGGGAAGGTAGTCGTCGCATCGGGTCGGGTCCGGGGTTCGAGGCGCTCATGCTGACCCGGTAGATCGTGGGCGTCCAGTCGGACCGCGTTATCGTTTTTCGCGAGCAAGCCCGCTCCCACAGTTGATCTGCGGTGTTCCCTGTGGGAGCGGGCTTGCTCGCGAAGACTTCAGTCCATTCACCGCGCCCCCGACTGCCCATCACCCATGCTGATGGCGCCCGCGGTTGGTGAGGTGTTCATCGCCAAGGGACGCGTGGTGAAGGCCGGCAAGAAGCAGGTATTTACCCATGCCGAGTTGTTCGCGCAAACCGGCGATCAACTGAAACGGGTGGCGGTCGAGGAGCGCTGACGGTCTAGGCTGTCTTGAAGCTCGCTCAAGACAGCCGGAGGTTCTCATGCAACTCGAAGGTTCCTGCCATTGCGGCGCGGTGTCGTTCAGCCTGACCAGCGCCCATCCCTACCCTTATCAACGCTGCTACTGCTCGATCTGCCGCAAGACCCAGGGCGGTAGCGGTTATGCGATCAACATCGCCGGCGATGCCAACAGCCTCAAGGTACGCGGGCGCAAGAACATCGCGATCTACCATGCCCTGCTCAAGGGCGAAGGCGAGAAACGCGCCCATCGCAGCAGCGCCGAGCGGCATTTCTGTTCGCTGTGCGGCTCGGGGTTATGGCTGTTCAGCCCGGAGTGGCCCGAGTTGATCCATCCGTTTGCGTCGGCCATCGACACACCGCTGCCGGTGCCGCCGGAGCATACGCACTTGATGCTAAGTTCCAGGGCGCCTTGGGTGGAAGCCGAGGTACGGCCAAGGGATAAACAGTTTGATGTTTATCCCGAGGAGTCCATCGCCGACTGGCATGAGCGGCTGGGTTTAAGCCGCTGACGTTACAGGCACACCACTGTGGAAGCGAAACTCCACATCCGGCGATTCGATCAGCTCCTGCTCGGCCGCGCGGACCTTGTCGATCACTTGGGCGATGTCCTTGGCGTCGCCGTATTGGTACGCCAGCTTCAAGTAACCCTGGAAGTGCCGGGCCTCGCTTTTGAGCAGGCCGAAATAGAACTTGCCCAGTTCTTCGTCCAGATGCGGTACCAAAGCCTCGAAACGCTCACAACTGCGGGCCTCGATGAACGCGCCGACGACCAGCGTATCCACCAGCTTGACCGGCTCGTGACTGCGCACCACCTTGCGCAGCCCCGAGGCGTAACGGCCGGCGGACAACTGGCGCAAGCCGATCTTGCGTTTTTTCATCAAGCGCATGACCTGCTCGTGGTGCACCAGTTCTTCCCGGGCCAGGCGCGACATCATGTTGATCAAATCGACATGGGAGTGATACTTGGCAATCAGGCTCAATGCCGTGCTGGCGGCCTTGAATTCGCAGTTCTTGTGGTCGATCAGCAGCGTTTCCTGGTCGGCCAGCGCGGCTTGAACCCAGCCGTCGGGAGTGCGGCAGCCAAGGAACTCGTGAATTTCGGGAAGGATCATGGGGCTCACGGAAAAATAAATAGGTATAAAACGAAGGGCGCCGATTATACCGGCCTGCCCAGAGACCACCAGCCACTACCGTTGATATGCATCAAGTCGCCGACTGCCGCGCAGCAACTATAGTTGTGCAACGCCATGCTTTTTCATTTTCAGGAGATCCCGATCATGCAAGCCATTCGCAGCATCCTGGTGGTCATCGACCCCGAACATTCGGAAAGCCTGGCGCTCAAACGGGCGAAATTGATCGCCGGCGTGACCCAGGCGCACCTGCACCTGCTGGTCTGTGATCCCAAGCACGATCACAGCGCCATGCTCAGCGTGCTCAAGGCGGCGTTGCTGGAAGACGGTTACAGCGTCACCACCGAGCAGGCCTGGAACCAGAGCCTGCACGAAACCATCGTCGAGGTGCAGCAGGCGGAAGGCTGCGGGCTGGTGATCAAACAGCATTTCCCCGACAGCTCGCTGAAAAAGGCCCTGCTGACACCGGTGGACTGGAAACTGCTGCGCGCCTGCCCTACCCCGGTGCTGCTGGTTAAAACCGCCGGTTCCTGGAAGGACAAAGTCATCCTGGCCGCCGTCGACGTGGGCAATATGGAAAGTGAGCACCGCCATTTGCACAACACCATCATCGATTACGGCTATGACATCGCCAGCCTGGCCAAGGCGCACCTGCATGTGATCAGTGCGCATCCGTCGCCCATGCTGTCGGCAGCAGACCCGACGTTGCAACTGAGCGAAACCATCGAGGCGCGCTATCGCGAACAGTGCAGGGCGTTCCAGGCCGAGTTCGACATTGACAACGAACACCTGCACATCGCCGAAGGCCCGGCGGATGTATTGATTCCGTTCATGGTGCACAAGCTGCAGGCGGCGGTGACGGTGATCGGCACGGTGGCGCGCAGCGGGTTGTCAGGGACCTTGATCGGCAACACCGCCGAAGTGGTGCTCGATGCGGTGGAAAGCGATGTGCTGGTGCTCAAGCCCCGGGAGGTTGAGGATCACCTGGAGGAGCTGGCGGTCAAGCATTGAGATTTTCCGCGCCTTTCAGGACGCCATCGCGAGCAGGCTCGCTCCCCCCTCGAAAGGTATTCACCTGTGGGAGCGAGCCTGCTCGCGATGCTTTTACGCGCCGAAGGCGTCTTTGAGGAATCCAGGCGCAATGTAACGCTGGTAATGCGCCTCGGACAGCAGGAAAAATTCCCGATCGATGGCATCACGCAGTTCCGGCAGGTTCCAGTCGCGAAATTCCGGCAACAACACCATCCCGTAGGCTTCCAGATTGTTGATCACCCGGGCGCCTCGGGCGATCAGCTGGTAGGCCCAGCAATATTCCGACTGATGGGGCACGAAGCGGATCTTGCGCTGCTCCAGCTGCATTCTGAGCAGCAACGGGTCGAAAATTTCCACCTTGGCAGCCATCACCTGGGACAACAACTGCTCAAGACGTAGCCATACCGCGCGTTTTTCTTCCTCGTTGTAGCCGTTCCAGTGGATCACTTCGTGGTGGAAACGCTTGCAGCCACGGCAGACCAGATCACCGTAAACAGTGGAGCAAAGGCCGACGCAGGGGGTCTTGATGGTCTGATTGGGCATAGGTAGGCAGAACGCGAAAAGCAAAACAGGACGGCATGTTAGCCCTTTGTCTAACATTGATCACCCCTCAAAGTTTCATGAGCCAACTTACCTTTAATATTTTTTTGCCGTAGAATCAGCCTGCCTTTTTAGGCGCCAATGTCCGTTAGAAGCTGTTTTCAAAGCGTCACGAGCACAGTCGTTCCTTCAGAGCGGTGTTGGCGAAGGGTTTTTCCAGCGGGGAAAAACCCGGCGCCAACCCTCATCAGCTCCCGTTCTGCAGGCGTAAAACTTTGAAAGCAGCTTCTGTAAGGAATTGTCGGTAATTCTGGCTAAGTGGCCCACAACGCCATGCAGCGCATGAGTACGGCAATTTCGGGATGAGCGTCCCGGACACCCATTTGGGACCACTGATGAGGGTAATACTGTGCTTGAAGCCTACCGCAAACATATCGAAGAGCGCGCAGCACTGGGTATCGTTCCCCAGCCGCTAAACGCCGAACAAACTGCAGGCCTGGTCGAGCTGCTGAAGAATCCCCCGGCTGGCGAAGAAGCATTCCTCGTTGACCTGATCACCAATCGCGTTCCGCCTGGAGTGGACGAAGCAGCCTATGTCAAGGCCGGCTTCCTGTCCGCCATCGCCAAAGGCGAAGCCACCTCTCCCCTGATCGACAAGAAGCGCGCTGTTGAACTGCTCGGCACCATGCAGGGCGGCTACAACATCGTGACCCTGGTGAACCTGCTGGACGACGCCGAACTGGCACCAGTAGCTGCCGAAGAACTCAAGCACACCCTGCTGATGTTCGATGCCTTCCACGACGTCGCTGAAAAAGCCAAGAACGGCAATGTACACGCTAAAGGCGTGCTGCAATCCTGGGCTGACGGCGAGTGGTTCGTGAAGCGCCCGGTGCTGGCCGACAAGATCAGCCTGCGCGTGTTCAAGGTTCCTGGCGAAACCAACACCGACGACCTGTCCCCTGCTCCGGATGCCTGGTCCCGTCCTGACATCCCGCTGCACGCCCTGGCCATGCTGAAAATGGCTCGCGACGGCATCGTGCCGGACGCACAAGGCGTCACCGGTCCGATGAAGCAGATCGAAGAAATGCGCAATGCCGGCTTCCCGATCGCCTACGTGGGCGACGTGGTCGGTACCGGTTCTTCGCGTAAATCGGCGACCAACTCGGTTCTGTGGTTCTTCGGCGACGACGTTCCTTACGTGCCGAACAAGCGTGCCGGCGGTTTCTGCTTCGGCAGCAAGATCGCTCCTATCTTCTACAACACCATGGAAGATGCTGGCGCACTGCCAATCGAATTCGACGTTTCCAACATGAACATGGGCGACGTGATCGACCTGTACCCTCATGCTGGCAAAGTCTGCAAGCACGGCACCGACGAAGTCCTGACCACCTTCGAAATGAAGACGCCGGTGCTGTTGGACGAAGTTCGCGCTGGCGGCCGTATTCCACTGATCATCGGCCGTGGCCTGACCGAGAAGGCTCGCGCCGAGCTGGGTCTGCCACCTTCGGAACTGTTCAAGAAGCCTGAAGCACCGGCTGAAAGCACCAAGGGTTTCACCCTGGCGCAGAAAATGGTCGGCAAGGCTTGCGGCGTGACCGGCGTTCGTCCGGGCACCTACTGCGAACCGAAGATGACCACCGTGGGTTCCCAGGACACCACCGGTCCAATGACCCGTGACGAACTCAAAGACCTGGCGTGCCTGGGCTTCTCGACCGACCTGGTGATGCAGTCCTTCTGCCACACCGCGGCTTATCCAAAGCCGATCGACGTGACCACCCACCACACCCTGCCTGACTTCATCATGACCCGCGGCGGCGTTTCCCTGCGTCCGGGCGACGGCATCATCCACTCGTGGCTGAACCGCATGCTGCTGCCAGACACCGTCGGTACCGGTGGTGACTCCCACACCCGTTTCCCGATCGGTATCTCCTTCCCGGCCGGTTCCGGTCTGGTTGCGTTCGCCGCAGCCACCGGCGTCATGCCGCTGGACATGCCTGAGTCGATCCTGGTTCGCTTCAAGGGCGAACTGCAACCAGGCGTCACCCTGCGTGACCTGGTTCACGCCATTCCTTACTACGCGATCCAGGCTGGCCTGTTGACCGTAGAGAAGAAAGGCAAGAAAAACGCCTTCTCCGGTCGCATCCTGGAGATCGAAGGCCTGCCTAAGCTGACCGTCGAGCAAGCGTTCGAACTGTCCGACGCCTCGGCTGAACGTTCGGCGGCCGGTTGCACCATCCAGCTGTCCAAAGAGTCGATCGCTGAATACCTGCAGTCGAACATCACCCTGCTGCGCTGGATGATCGGCGAAGGCTACGGCGATGCACGTACCCTGGAACGTCGCGCCCAAGCAATGGAAGCCTGGCTGGCCAACCCTGAGCTGCTGGAAGCGGACAAAGACGCTGAATACGCCGAAGTCATCGAGATCGACCTGGCCGACATCAAGGAGCCGGTACTCTGCGCTCCGAACGACCCGGACGACGCTCGCCTGCTCTCCAGCGTTGCTGGCGAGAAGATCGACGAAGTGTTCATCGGTTCGTGCATGACCAACATCGGTCACTTCCGCGCTGCCGGCAAGTTGCTGGAACAGGTCAAGGGTCAGTTGCCAACCCGTCTGTGGCTGTCGCCGCCGACCAAGATGGACGCTCACCAGCTGACCGAAGAAGGCTACTACGGCATCTACGGCAAGGCCGGCGCACGCATGGAAATGCCGGGCTGCTCGCTGTGCATGGGTAACCAGGCGCGTGTAGAGCCGAACTCGACTGTCGTGTCGACTTCGACCCGTAACTTCCCGAACCGTCTGGGTGACGGCGCGAACGTCTACCTGGCTTCGGCCGAGCTGGCGTCCGTGGCTTCCATCCTGGGTCGCCTGCCGACCGTCGAGGAGTACATGGAATACGCTGGCAAGATCGACAGCATGGCGGCCGATGTCTACCGCTACCTGTCCTTCGACCAGATTGCCGAGTTCCGTGAAGCTGCTGCGAACGCCAACATCCCGGTCGTTCAAGCCTAACGCTGCAACGCAATGAAAAACGCCGCCCATCGTGAGAGGGGCGGCGTTTTTTTATGCCTTCAATTTGAACACCGCCCCTGTGGGAGCGAGCCTGCTCGCGAAAGCGTCAGCACATTCAACATTGATGCTGGCTGACCCACCGTCTTCGCGAGTAGGCTCGCCCCCACATTGGGTTATGCGTACGGCTTGAGCGCCTGCTGCACCGCCCCATCCACACTCAACCCGCTCAGCATCACCCCATTGGCCTCAACCTCTGGCAACATCGCCAAAGCCGTCTGTGCATCGTCCTTCAGACGCGCCAGAATCAGCCGTTTGCCTTCCTGATGCACCCGCACAAAAAACTCCTGCAATGCCTCGATGCTGGTACCGTCCAGATCTGGCGATTCCTCAAGACTGAGGATCACCGCATGAACCGGCGTTTGCGAATGCCGGATCAAGTGCAAGGCACCGCCAAGAATCCGCTCGATGTTGGCAAAGAACAACGCCTCACCCGGCCGCACAATCAACACGCCCGGCACCGTTTGCGCCGTTGGATGGCGCTGCAGGTCGACAAAGTCGTGACCGCCATCGATGCGCCCCAGGATCTGGATATCCGCGGCCGACATCTGCTTGAGCATCAAAAGCACACTGATCGCCACGGCGACCAGCAAGCCGTCCAGCACCCCCAGCACCAGCACCGCGCCCACGGCGCAGATCACCAGCAAGCGGTCTCGGCGCCAGACGAAATAGCGTCCAAGCGGCTGCAGGCTCAAGCCCCGCCCCAGGGCATGGATGACGATGGCGGCGAGGATCGGTTCCGGGGTCAGGGCGATGTAAGGCAGCACCGTCAGGACAATTACCAGCACCACCAGCGCCGCTACGATACCGGCCAGGCGCGAAGTGGCGCCCGCTGCCTCGTTGGCCGATGTCGCCGAGTACCCTGCCCCCGCCGGCATGCCATGAAACAGCCCTGAGAGCAGATTGGAGGCCCCCAGCGCCAGCAAATCCCGGTTCGACCTGACGCGGTCACCGTGTTTAAGCGCGTTGGCACTGATCGAGCCGTAGGTCTCCGCGTACAGGATCATGACCATGGCAAACCCCAGTTCGCCCAAACGCAGCCAGTCGGCAAACGGCAGTACCGGCAGCTTCGGCACCTCCAGGCTCAGGTCGATCACGCCGATCAGCTTCACGCCATAGGCCGGCAGGTCCAGCCACTGTCCTGCCGCAATGCCGATCACCACCACTAACAAACCACCCGGCAAGCGCCGAAACCGTGCAAACAGCCATAACAAGACCAATGCCACGGCGCCGACGCCCGCTGCCACCCAGTTCCATTGCGGCAGTTGCTCCAGCAGTTGCGGCAGGAAGCGCACCAGGTTGGCATCAATCAAATGCACGCCGACCACGCTGGCGACCTGCTTGAGGATGATGGTCAGCGCCAGGCCAAAGGCAAAACCACGCAGCACCGGTTTGGCAATGAACGAGGTCACACTGCCGAGCTTGAACAACCCGGCCAGCAAGAAAAACGCCCCGGTCACCAGCACCAGGCCGAAGGCCAGGGTCGAACGAAGCCCGGGGTCGCCATTGGCCAGGGTGGCGGTCGCCGCAGCCAGTACGGCGGCGGAGGATGAAGTGGCCGAGACAATCGCAAAGCGGCTGGTGCCGAACAGGCCATAACACAGTAACCCGGCAAACAAGGCGATCACCCCGGCCTGGGGTGCCAGTGCGGCGATGCTTGAATAGGCGACCGCTTCGGGCAGCAACAGGCCGGCAATCGACAAGCCGGCCAACAGGTCCTGCCAGCGGTTGGGTTGCTCGGTGGGATAAGCCTTTGGGGCGTTCGACAATCCAGTGTCTCCAGGCAAAAAAAAACCGCTGCACGTTTTACGCGCAGCGGCCACTGTAGCTGAAAATCCTTGAATTACGCGGTCAGCGAGTAGATCAACGCTGAAATCGCCACCAGGCCGACCGCCACCACAAATACGTTTGACGCCTGGCCGCGATAACGCGCCATGGCCGGTACCTTGCGGATGGCGTACATCGGCATCAGGAACAGGATCGCCGCAATCACCGGCCCCCCCAGGGTTTCGATCATGCCGAGGATGCTCGGGTTCAGGGTGGCGACGATCCAGCACACCACCAGCATGAACGCCGCGACAATACGGTCCAGGGTCTTGGCCGCCGGACGCTTGCCGCTCTTGACGATCAGGCCCTTCAGCCCCTCGCTGGCGCCGATGTAGTGCCCCAGGAACGACTTGGAAATGGCCACGAAGGCAATCAACGGCGCCGCGAAGGCGATGGTCGGGTTGCTGAAGTGGTTGGCCAGGTACGACAGGATCGACAGGTTCTGCGCTTTCGCCTCGGCCAGTTGCGCCGGCGACAGGGTCAGCACGCAGCTGAACACGAAGAACAACACCATCACCACCATCAAGGCGTGAGCCCGGGACAGGATCTGCGAGCTACGTTCTTCGGCGTGCTCGCCGTAACGGCGCTTCTGGTCCACGGCGAACGCCGAGATGATCGGCGAATGGTTGAACGAGAACACCATCACCGGAATCGCCAGCCACAGGGTGTGCAGCAACGCGGACGGCTCGGGCAGCGTACTGGCCGTGCTCAGGATGCCGCCATTCCAGTGCGGAATCAGGAACACCGCCAGAAACAGCAGTGCGACGATGAACGGGTAGACCATCAGGCTCATGGCCTTGACGATGACCTGCTCGCCGCAGCGCACCACGGCCAGCAGGCCGAGGATCAGCACGAACGACAACACCGCCCGCGGAGGCGGCATGATGTGCAGCTGGTGTTCGAGAAAGCTGCCCACGGTATTGGTCAGGGCCACGCTGTAGATCAACAGGATCGGGAAGATCGCGAAGAAGTACAGCAAGGTGATCAAGGCACCGGCCTTGAGACCGAAATGCTCTTCTACCACTTCGGTGATGTCCGCGCCTTCGCGACCGGACAGCACAAAGCGGGTCAAGCCGCGGTGTGCATAGAACGTCATCGGGAATGCCAGCACTGCCAGCACCAGCAGCGGCCAGAAGCCACCCAGGCCCGCGTTGATCGGTAAAAACAGGGTTCCCGCACCAATCGCCGTGCCAAACAGGCCCAGCATCCAGGTGGTGTCCTGGCGGTTCCAGCTCGAAAGGGTTGCGGGTGTCGCTGCTACAAAGCGTTCGTTAACGCTATTGGCCTGATCATTCATCCGGTGGGATCTCCACATTCCGGTCACTTGCCACCCGGCCAGAACGCGTCGGAATACCCGACAGGCAGCGCCCTGGCCGAAACAGGGGCGCGATTCTGGAGGATTAGTGAACAGAAGCAAAGACTTAGGTGAGGAACGGTGGTACCAATTTGAGATCGCGTGAACACCAAATTCCCCTGTGGGAGCGAGCCTGCTCGCGATAGCGGTGGCACATCCAGCATTCAAAGTGACTGAAACACCGCTATCGCGAGCAGGCTCGCTCCCACAATGAAGAGCTGCATCTCATCACTCCCTGCTTGATAAAGGTTATCCATCATGTATTTTAACTCAACCTGCTCACCTTCCGGAGTCTTCCCATGCCACTGGTTCGCGTCGACCTCAAGAAACAGCATGACCCCACCTACGCCAAGCGTATCGGCCAACAGATCTACGCCGCCCTGCGCAGCGCCATCGGCGTGCCGGAAAACGATAACTTCCAGATCCTCGCCGAACACGACGAACAGCATTTCATCTTCGATCCCCAATACCTGGGCATCCAGCGCAGTGACGGCCTGGTGGTCATCCAGATCACCCTGAGCGAAGGCCGGACCCTGGAGCAGAAAAAGCTGCTGTATAAAACCATCGTCGAAAACCTCAATACCCAACTGGCCGTGCGCCTGGAAGATGTTTTCATTAACCTGGTGGAAGTGAAGAAAGAGAACCGGTCGTTCGGCAACGGGATTGCCCAATACGCCCTCTGACAACCACCTATTGACCTGTGAGCCAGCCATGCCCCGCGTTTCCCGCAAACAAGCCGACCTTAACCGCGAAATCATCGTCGAGGCCGCCACCCGGCTGTTTCGCGAGCGCGGCCTGCACGGGATCAGCGTCGTCGACGTCATGGCCGCTGCGGGCCTGACCCATGGCGGTTTCTATGGCCACTTCGAATCCAAGGAAGCGCTGGCCAGGGAGGCCAGTGAACGGGCATTCAAGGAGGTGGGGGCGAAATGGCGCGAACGGATCACCGGCGAAAACAAAGCGCAGGCACGGCGAGCCTTGATCGAGCCTTACCTGTCGGCCTACAGCCGCGACAATCCCGGTGAAAGCTGCCCGGTGGTGGCCTTTGCCGGCGACATGTGCCACGAGCCCACCGACAGCGCCTTGCGCGAACCCTTCATGGCCGGCTTGAATCGCCTGCTCGAGGCCTTCAGTCAATTGATGGACTCGCACGATCCCGCGGCAAACCGGCAGCAGGCGCTGGTGCAATATTCGCTGATGGTAGGCGCGTTGACACTGGCCCGGGCCACCCGGGGTGATCCGCTGTCGGAGGAAATCCTCGAGGCGGCGCAGTCCTTCCTGACAGACCCCCCTTCCTTGGCCTGAAAATTCGCTGCGATCAAAAAAGCTCGCAGGCTGCGCCAGCTCCTACACTTAGGAGCATGGCTGTTGCCAATCTGCCCCGCTGCCAGCACTCTCAACCGACGTTCGAGCCCGACGATCCGCGCCCACAGGAGCAAAGCATGCCTGCAACCGTTCTGGTACTGGTTGAAACCATCAATGATTACCTGCCCATTCTCGAACGCCAGGGCTTTCACCTGATCCTGGCGCCCACGCCTGCCGAGCGCGCCGAGGCCATCAGCCGGCACAGCGGCCAGATCGACGCCGTCCTGACCCGTGGCCCGCTCGGCCTCTATGCCGACGAAATCGCCGCCCTGCCCAACCTCAAGATCATCTGCGTGATTGGCGCAGGTTATGAGCAGGTCGACCTGCAAGCCGCCGCCGACCGCGGCCTCACCGTCACCAATGGCGCCGGGGTCAACGCCTCCTCGGTGGCGGACCATGCCATGGCACTGCTGTTGTCGCTGGTGCGCGACATCCCCCGCTGCGATGCCGCCGTACGCCGGGGAGAATGGCCGAAAATCATGCGCCCTTCCCTGGCCGGCAAGCGCCTGGGCATTCTTGGCCTCGGCGCGGTTGGCATGGCCATCGCCAAACGCGCCGGCGCCGGCTTCGACATGAGCGTGAGCTACCACAACCGCCAGCACCGCAGTGATGTGCCCTACAAGTTCTGCTCGACCCCCACCGAACTGGCGCGCGCCTCGGACTTCCTGATCGTCGCCACTCCGGGCGGCCTGGGCACCAAGCACCTGATCAACAAACAGGTGCTCGAAGCCCTCGGACCCAACGGTTTTTTCGTCAACATCGCCCGCGCCAGCGTAGTGGTCACCGCCGACCTGATCAGCGCGCTGGAGCAACGGCGGATTGCCGGTGCCGCGCTGGATGTCTTCGACGCCGAGCCCAAGGTACCGGATGCCCTCAAGGTCCTGGCGAATGTCATTCTCAGCCCGCATGTGGCCGGGCTGTCCCCCGAGGCCACCCAAGGCACCGTGGAACTGGTGGGCCGCAATCTCGTGGCGTTTTTTTCCGGCCAGCCGGTGCTGACCCCCATCGAGCTGCCAAAGGGCGTGACCCAGGCCGTCCAGTAAGACAATTCAAACAGATGTATCAAAAACAATGATTGCCCGGCAACACGCTCACCTATAAGGGCCGGCGGAGGTTGTGGGTACCGGGTGCGCGCATTAGATTAGCCAATAGTTTCAGGCCACCAGAATAAGCAGAAGGGATAAGCATGGCGCTTACTGACCAATCCACCCGCACCCGCACCGGCGAAGAGCTCGATGCCAGCCTGATCGATCCATACCTCAAGGCCCACATTCCAGGCCTGAGCGGCCTGCCACGCATCAGCCAGTTCCCGGGCGGTGCGTCGAACCTCACCTATTTGCTCGAATACCCCGAGCAAGAATTCGTCCTGCGTCGCCCGCCATTCGGTCACAAGGCCAAGTCCGCCCATGACATGGGCCGCGAATTCCGCATCCTCAACCAATTGCGCGACGGCTTCCCGTATTGCCCCAAGGCCTACGTGCACTGCACCGACGAAGCGGTGATCGGCGCCGAATTCTATGTGATGGAGCGGGTCAACGGCATCATCCTGCGCTCCGAACTGCCGCCGGAACTGGGGCTGGACTCGGCAAAAACCGAAACCCTGTGCAAGAGCTTCATCGACAAGTTCGTCGAGCTGCACCGTGTCGACTACAACGCCTATGGCCTGGGTGACCTGGGCAAGCCGCAAGGCTACGTGGCACGGCAGATCAAAGGCTGGAGCGAGCGCTACGAGAAAGCCCTGACCCCCGACGCGCCGCACTGGGAAGCGGTGAAAGCCTGGCTCAACGACAAGATGCCGGCCGATCACCCGACCTCCAGCATCGTGCACAACGACTACCGCTTTGACAACGTCATCCTCGACCCGAACAACCCGATGCAGATCATCGGCGTGCTCGACTGGGAACTGACCACCCTGGGCGACCCGCTGATGGACCTCGGCAACACCCTCGCCTACTGGATCGAAGCCAGTGACCCGGCGCCGGTACAGCTGATGCGCCGCCAGCCCAGCCACGCTCCGGGCATGCTGACCCGCCGCGAATTCGTCGACTACTACGCCGAGCGTTCCGGCATCGAGATCGACAACTTCGACTTCTACTACACCTACGGCCTGTTCCGCCTGGCTGGCATCGTGCAGCAGATCTACTACCGCTTCTACCATGGCCAGACCCAGGACAAACGCTTCGCGCAGTTCATTCACATGAACAAATTGCTGGAGCAGATGAGCCTGCAGGTCATCCACAAATCCAGCCTCTGATACAACACAGCCCTTGTAGGAGCCCGGCTCGCCGGCTCCTACGAACAGCGATTCGGCTCCATAACAAGGAAAAACCATGTCCAAGACTCAGTTGTTCGACCTCGACGGCAAGATCGCTTTCGTCTCCGGCGCCAGCCGTGGCATCGGTGAAGCCATCGCCAAACTGCTGGCGCAGCAAGGCGCCCACGTGATTGTCTCGAGCCGCAAGCTTGAAGGCTGCCAACACGTCGCCGACGCGATCATCGCCGCCGGTGGCAAAGCCACCGCCATCGCCTGCCACATTGGCGAAATGGAGCAGATCAGCCAGGTCTTCGCCGGTATCAAGGAACAGTTCGGGCGCCTGGACATCCTGGTCAACAACGCCGCGACCAACCCGCAATTCTGCAACGTGCTGGACACCGACCTCAGCGCCTTCCAGAAAACCGTCGACGTCAATATCCGCGGCTATTTCTTCATGTCGGTGGAAGCCGGCAAGCTGATGCGCGAGAACGGCGGCGGCAGCATCATCAACGTCGCGTCGATCAACGGCGTGTCGCCGGGCATATTCCAAGGCATCTACTCGGTGACCAAGGCGGCGGTGATCAACATGACCAAGGTGTTCGCCAAGGAATGCGCGCAGTTCGGCATCCGTTGCAACGCGCTGCTGCCGGGCCTGACCGACACCAAATTCGCTTCGGCGCTGGTGAAAAACGAGGCCATCCTGAATACCGCGTTGCAACAAATCCCGCTCAAGCGCGTAGCCGATCCGAGCGAGATGGCCGGTGCGGTGCTGTACCTGGCGAGTGATGCCTCAAGCTACACCACCGGCGTTTCGCTGAACGTGGACGGTGGCTTCCTGTCCTGACCTGATACGACCCTGTCAATGTATGAGCGAGACTGCTCGCGATGGAGGTCAGAGCGCCGCGGGGTGTCAGGCACCCTGCGTCATCGTTGCCGTTTTTCGCGAGCAGGCTCGCTCCTGCACAAACTTGGCGCTTTGTTTACTGTGTGACGCACCGCGTCACGGTGGTTTCGCGCGTCACCTGCCCTTCCGCCCGCATATCGCCCATTACTTGGGTGCTATCGGAGGTCTGGCAGGTCTTTTCAGGCGGTGGCGGTGGTGCGGCAGGCGGTGGCGGTGGCGGACTGGCGCAGCCGCCGAGAATGATTGCGCAGAGCGACAGGGGTGCAAAAACGCGTTTCCCAAGACTTTTCATAGGTTGACCCGCGATAAGGGATGTACACATTTGTGTGACAACAGAACCCCGCCGGAAAGTTCACGGGGGGTCGCAGAAATATCACTTTTGTACTTTTTTATCGCGCATTCAGCCGTCCTGGCATGGCTAACCTGGCAATTCCTACACTACCGGGTCCGGGCGTTGCAGGCTGTTGCTTTGCAGTTCGTAGCGCAATTCTTCGAGCAGTGCCGCCACCGATTCGGGTGACTGCAGCCTGGCCACGTTCAACCCACTGACCACCAGATCGACTTGTCCGGACACCGGGTCGTAAAGCTTGATGGTCAACGAATGATCGCCGGAGACATTGCACTCACAAGCCAAGGGCGAAAAGGTCCGTTCAATTTGCGTGCGTAACTGGGACACCTGAATCATTGCGATAACCCGGTGTTGCAATCAAATGCGCTGGTGGGGCGTTCGTCGTGCATGGCTGTTCCTTTAGCATCCGAGAAACGGGGAATGATCCAGAACTGTCATCCACCCGCTCTTAGGCTACTGCTTGGCAAAGCCACTCAGAACGTAAATTTGCACCCCACACACTAGTGCATTTGCACCTTACCGCTGGCCCTTCGTGCCCCATTGACTGGAAAACAACCCGCGCTCGCGCGCCCAGACAATCGCTTCGCTGCGGCTGTGCACATCGAGTTTGGAATACACCGTCGCGACGTGGTTGCGCACGGTGTTAGGCGCCAGTTTCAAGCGCGCGGCGATCTCCTTGTCCGCCAGGCCCTCACAGATCAATTCCAGCACGTCGCGTTCCCTGGCCGTCAGGTCGGTAAAAGCCACGCTGGGCAGCTGCGGCGATTTGACGTGTTTCACGTTGGCGAGTTTTTCGATCAGCATCCGGCTGAACCAGGAGGCGTCTTTCATCACCTCTTCAATGGCCGACAGCATCTCGAGCTCGGTGTGTTTGCGCTCGGTGATGTCCATCAACACCAGCAGGTAGCAAGGGCTGTCCTGGATATTCACGGTATCGGCACAGACGACGCAATCGATCAGTTCGTCGTCTTTCCTGCGCACGCGTACGTCAATGCGGTCCAGACTTCCGGTTTTCTCCAGGGCAGTGAAGAGCCGTGTCCGGGCGCCCTTGTCATGGAAGACGTCGATATCGGCGATGGTTTTGCCGAGCACTTCTTCGTTGGCGTACGCGAGGGTAACCAGAAACGCCTCATTCACATCCATCACCACTTGATCGCTGGCGCTGCACACCATGATCGGCACCGGGCTCAGGCGAAAAGCCTTGGCAAAGCGTTCCTCACTCTGGCGCAGGGCAACCTCGGCCTTGTGCCGGGGCTCCATGTCGACAAAGGAAAACAACATGCAGGCTTCGTCATTGAGCTCCAGCGGCTGGCCGGCCACGATGACTTGCTTGTTGCCACCGTCGGCCAATCGCAACTCGGCCTGCATCTGCGGAATGGTCGCGCCTTCGCGCAGGCGCTGCTTGGCCAGCTCCTTGTTTTGCGCCTGCTCCAGCACATCCAGTTCATAGGTCGAAGTACCAATCACCTGGTCTCGGGAGTAACCGGTCATTTCGAGAAACCCGGGATTGACCTTGATGTAGCGCAAGTCACTGAGACGGCAGATGACGGCCGGTGCCGGGTTGGCGGCGAAGGTTTTCTCGAAGCGTTGCTCGGCACTGGCCCAGTCAGTGACGTCGTCCATGATCAACACCAACGATTCCGGCTCATCGTGGCTGTCGGCCAACACCATGCTGCGTACGCGATGGACCCAGGTGCGCTCTTCGTCTGCAACGGACGTGACCTCGACCAGTACATCGCTGAACGTTTCGCCCCGCGCCACCCGGCTGATCGGGTAGCTGTCGACCGGCACCGGGTGATGGTTGCGATAACGCAAGGCGAAGCGTTTGGCGTACGCCCTGGCATCGGCGCCGAGGTCGCTGACCCGTTCGACACCGTGCATGGCCAGCGCCGCCTCATTGGCCCAGAGGATGCTCTGGTCGGGATCGAGCAAAATCACCCCGTCGGACAGACCGGCGATGATCTGCTGCAATTGCCGGCGGTTGGTTTCGGTGGTCAGGACGTCCTGGCTCATTGGATCTCCACGCGTAGTGCCTCTGTGAAGGTTACGACCACAGGCGTTCATGATCGTGCAACCTGCGGCAGTTCCTACAGGGGAAGGGTGTCGAGGTCTTGCACGACGAGTTCACGCAACGTATCGAGAAACAGCTTGAGCACCGGAGAATCATCGTCCGCACGGTAGGTGGCGTACAACGGCACTTCCGGCAAGGCCGGGGTCAGGCGCCGGAATACCAGGCCGGCCGGCGCCAACTGCTCGATGGACGCAGGCAGCAGTGCCACGCCGAAACCGGCGCGCACGAGGCTGAGCAGGGTTTGCACTTCAATCACCTGCTGGCGGATCTGCGGTGTGAACCCGGCCTGGATGCAGCACTGGTAAAGAAAGTCGGCAAACCGCGACTGCTTCAGTTCCAGCGCCACGAACGGCTCCTGGGCAAGGTCAGCGGGTGCCAGGCTGTCGCGTCGGGCCAAGGGGTGGTCCATTGGCATCACAACCCGGATCGGCTCGTAGATCAGCAGCTCGTTGCGCAGTTGCGGATCGTCATAGCCGACCCGGAACACGCAGGCATCGATGCGCTTTTCCTTGAGCGCCTTGACCTGCGCGGCGGGGGTCATTTCATGCAAGCGCCAGTTCACCTGAGGGTAACGCTCGCGAAACAGGTGCAAGGCCCGTGGTAGCACCCCCACCATCACCGAACTGATCATGCCGATTTCCAGCTCGCCCAACTGACCACGACCGGTCTGACGCGTCAGGTCCAGGGCACGGTTGAGCTGCTCGAACACCAGTGGCGCCTGCTCCTTGAGCATCTGCCCGGCGGCTGTCAGTTCGACCCGGTGGTGGCTGCGTTCGAACAGCGGCGTGCCCAACTCTTCTTCCAGCAAACGAATCTGCTGGCTCAGTGGCGGTTGGCAGATGTGCAGCCGCGTGGCAGCCCGGCCGAAATGCAGTTCCTCGGCCAGCGCCATGAAGTAGCGCAGCAATCGCAAGTCCATGGTGGCTACCCCAGTGTCAGTGGCGTCGAGCGCTGGCGCACGCCGGTCAGGCTGAACAGGGCATTGGCGATGGCCGGGGCTACCGATGGGCTGCCCAGTTCGCCGACACCTCCTGGCTTGGATGGCTCACCTTCGACCAACAGGATGTCAACCTCCGGCATGTCCGACATGCGTGTCACGCGGTAGTCATGGAAGTTGCTCTGCACCACCCTGCCTTGCTTGATGTCCATGCGGTCGAACAAGGCATGGCCGAGGCCCCACATCAGGCCGCCATAGATCTGCTCTTCGACGCCGCCGGGTGAAACGGCCAGGCCGCAATCGACCACGCAGGTGAGCTTCTCGACTTTGGTCTCGCCGTCCTTGTGCGCCACCCGGGCGACCACCGCAATGAAACTGGTGTAGCCCTGGTTGGTGGCGATCCCCAGCGCCGTCCCTGGCGGTAGTGGCTGGCCCCAACCGGCACGCTCGGCGGCGCTTTTGAGCACTGCCACATGGCGCGGTCGGTCTTGCATGTTGGCCAGGCGAAACGCCAAGGGGTCCTGGCCTGCGCCGTGGGCCAGTTCATCCATGAAGCTCTCCACGGCGAACACGTTGGGAATGAAGCTCACCGAGCGATACCAGCCGCTCGGCACGGCGCTTTCGTGCTTGACCCAGACCAGATCCAGATGGGGCGGACGATAGGCGAAGTCCCATGCAGTGATGGCTTCGGTGGTGCTGTAGTCCATCTTGTCCGGGCGCTCGAAATAGCCCGGCTCCCACTGCTCCGGCGAGGCCGGCGACACCACGTTGAGCTGTAGCGCGGCCAGGCGTCCCTGGGTGTCCAGCGCGCCTTTGGCCCGGTGCAAAGTGGCCGGGTGCATGAACAGCGAGCGCATTTCGTCTTCGCGACTGTTCATCAGTTTCACCGGCACCTTGGCCTGCTGCGCCAGGTAGGCGACTTCGAACAACCAGTATTTGGCCTCCCGGGCACCGAAACTGCCACCGGACACCAGCTCGTTGATAGTGACTTTGTCCTTGGCGATCTTGCACACGGTTTGCGCGGCTTCCAGCGCCGATGAAGGCACCTGCACACCGCCCCAGTAAGTGATGGCGTTATCCTTGACCTGCGCGGTGATGCAGATCGGCTCCAGCGGATTCTGCACTTTGTAGGGCATGCGGTAATCGGCTTCGAGCAGCTTTGCAGCGACCGGCCATTGTGCGTTCACATCACCCGCAGCCATCGCGGTCACCCGCTGCGCGCCCTGGTCATCCAGCGCCGCAGCCTGGGCCTTGGCCAGTTCATCACTGTCAAACCCCTCCAACGCAGAGCCACTCCACTTCACCTCGAGCAATTCACGGCCCTGATGCGCGGCCCAGTAGCTATCCGCCAACACCGCCACGCCTTCGACGTTGCCGCCAAGGACATCGGGACGCCCCGGCACCTTGATCACCTTGCGCACGCCCGGCACTTGCAACGCAGCCGCGCTGTCCACCGACACAACGTTCGCCCCCACCACGGGAGCCCGTTCAATCACCGCCACCAGCATGTCCGGCAACACCACGTCGATGCTGTACTTGAAGCGGCCGCAGACTTTGGCCCGGGCGTCGCGCTTGTGCCGCAGTTTGCCGATGTACTTGAACTGCGCCGGGTCCTTGAGCGCGACCGTGGCCGGTGCCGGCAGATGCGCGGCGACGTTCACCAGTTCACCGTAGCCGAGGCTGCGTTTACTCGCTGCATGAACCACACGGCCTTCGTCGGTGGTGCACCCGTCGGGGCTGACTTTCCATTGCCTGGCAGCCGCCGTGACCAGCAGCGCCCGGGCGGTGGCGCCAGCCATGCGCAGACGCTCGTACTCCAGCGATACGCTGGTGCTGCCGCCGGTGGAGAAGACTTTCCAGATCGGATGAATGTAGGTCTCGAAGAACGGATCTTCCGGCGAGATCACCTGCACGGTCATCGGGTCGACGTCCAGTTCCTCGGCGACGCACGCGGCCAACGCAGTGTGCGTGCCGGTGCCGGAATCGTGTTTGTGCACCACCAGCTTGACCGTACCGTCGGGCAGGATTCGCACCCAGGCGTTGGGTTCGAACTCGCCGACAGGCGCAGGGACTTTCAGGTCAGTCGCAGCCAGGCCCGCAGGCAGGTAAAACGCAATGGCCAGACCGCCGGTAACGGTTGCGGTTCGCTGCAGAAACATGCGCCGCGAAAGATTCATCGGGGACATCGTCATCACGCCTCCTTCGGCGCAGACGCCGCACGCTTGATGGCCTTGTTGATCCGACCGTAAGTGCCACAGCGGCACAGGTTGCCGGACATGGCATTGCGGATCGCATCGTCGGTGACCGTCACCCCGGTGTTGAGCAATGCGGCCGCGGACATGATCTGACCGGATTGACAGTAGCCGCATTGCGGCACATCTTCGGCAACCCAGGCCAGTTGCAGCGGATGCTGTTCGGTGGGCGACAAGCCTTCGATGGTGGTGATGCGGTGCCCCGCCACGGCGGCGACCGGCACCTGGCAGGAACGCACCGCGACACCGTCCAGGTGCACGGTGCAGGCACCGCACAGGCCCATGCCGCAACCGAACTTGGTGCCGGTGAGTTTCAAGTGGTCACGCAACACCCATAACAAGGGCATGGAGGGCGATGTCTCTACCAGCTCGCGTCGTTCGCCGTTTACCGTGAATTCGATCATTGTCAGGCTCCAAGAGAGCGGCCCGTCTTTGTGCAGGCCTGGTGCTCGATTATTGGGAGCCTTGGGAAAATCGGGCCAGCGACGATTTCTGCCATCCTGTGTAAGTAGGACTAACAGCATGTACAAGCGATACCCGTCGGTGCAGTCCATGAGTGCGTTCATCCAGGCGGCCCGTAGCGGCAGTTTCTCCAGTGCCGCGCGCAAACTCGACCTCACCCACAGCGCCATCAGCCAGCAGATCCGCGCCCTGGAAGACTTCATCGGCCAGCCGCTGTTCGTGCGCGAAGGCGGCGGCAGCAACCTGACCGACGCCGGGCAACTCTTCGCCAGCGTGCTGTCCGACGGCCTGGCACAGATCGACCGGGCGCTGTCTTCGGTGAAGAACCGCAGCGTGGCGCAGCGGCTGACCCTGGATGTCGACAGCGAACTGGCCCAGAGCTGGCTCAATCCGCGCCTGCCGCAGCTGCTGGATCTGTTGCCCGGGCATGAGGTGGTGATGCTGTCGATGCCGCGATCGGATCGCAGTGCGTTCGAACGCGTGGACCTGGCCTTGCGCTACGGTTATGGCGATTGGGAAGACTGCGAGATGACGCAGATTTGCGGGGATCGGGTGATGGCGGTGGCGTCGCCTGAGCTGCTGGAACGCCAGGGTGTGCAACGGCCGTTGAGTCCGGAGCAGATCCTTGAATTACCGTTATTGGGCTACACGCGACGGTCGTGGATTCCATGGCTGGATGCGGCGGGAATGCCACCCGTCGAGCCACCGGCACGGGTGGTGTTCGATAACGCAGCGAACCTGATTGCCGCTGCAGAAGCCGGCGTTGGCGCAGGGTTGGTGCGTGGGTTGCTGGCGGCGGACGCCTTGCGCAGCGGGCGGCTGGTGGTGTTGAACGAGGCGCGGATTGCGGCGCATTACAACCTTTACGCCGTATGGCCGCCGGGGCACGGTGAGCGGGTGGCGCCGGTGGTTGAGGCGATCAAAGAGTTGGCTTTGCGTACACAATCCTGACGCCTTCGCTGGCAAGCCAGCGCCTACAGGGGATCGCGATCATTTGTAGGCGCTGGCTTGCCAGCGAAGCGGCCGGCGCATCCGCCACCCATCTCCCCATATCGAACGCATATCAAACCCCCGCCCAATTAATATTGTACGAACCTCACCCCCCCTTCCAATACTCCTCCCCAAGCAGCCAGCGTCCCGAGCCGGATGCGACCAGGCGAGGGAATGCGTGAGCCTTCACGCATAGAAATGGCCGATTGCCCGGACGTGGCTGCTTGTGAACCGCAAGGTTCCCTTCCCGCTATCAGGAGATCGACTTCAATGATCATCGATATCAGCTGCTATCCCACCGATCTGGTGGACCTCGCCTGGAGGCATGACGGTGACCCGTTCACCGGCGAGCGTCTGCTGGAGATGATGGATGGCCCGTACATGGTCAACGGCAAACCTCGCCGCATCGACAAAGCCTTCATCCAGCCGCCCCAGGGCAACACCATCTACACCTGGACCGATGGCGACCTGACCGGTCGCGAGTCCATCGACGCCTACATGGCCTACACCCTGAAAATGGTCCAGACCTACCCGGATCGCTTCATCGGTTGCTTCGTCTACAACCCGCGCTGCGGCGTGGAAAACGGTGTCGAGGCGATCGAGCGCTACGTCAAGGAACACGGTTTCAAGATGGTGCAGATGCAGGCCAACATGCACGCCTACCGTCCCGACCGCGCCCTGGATTGGGTGCGTCCGGCCTTCGAGAAATGCGCCGAGCTGGGCATCCCGGTCAAGCTGCACACCGGCGACGGGCCCTACAGCATCCCGTCGGAATGGGTGCCGATGATCAAGGAATTCCCCAACGTCGATTTCATCATGGCGCACTTCGGCGTGCAGACCGGCGGCGTCTACGTGTTCGAACCGATGCAATGGGCGATGGAGCTGCCGAACGTCTACTGCGAATCCGGCTGGTGCCTGCAATCGCGGATCGTCGAGTTCGCCAAGGTCCTGCCGACCCACAAGATCCTCTTCGGCACCGACACTCCGCCGAACGAACCAGGCATGTGGCTGCGCCTGCTCGAAGTGCTGTGCCACGAACCGCCGCAAGGCCTGAACCTCGACGAGGACACCCTGGAGGAATACCTGGGCAACAACACCGCCCGGATGATCGGCCTCGAACCAACCCCGCCGCCACGTTCCGTTGCCGAAGCAGAGGCGCAACTCAAGCGCCCCCTCACCACTCAACTGGCCAGGAGCTGAACCGATGATCATCGACACCCATCTGCACCCCACCAACCTGGTCGACGAGGCCTGGCGCCATACCGGCGAACCCTTCACCGGCGAGCGCATGCTCAAGCTGATGGACGGCCCGTACATGATCAATGGCAAGCCGCGCCGCATCGACATGGGTTTCATCCAGCCACCACCGGGCAACACCGGCTACCGCGACGGCAACCGCCGCGGCCGTGAAGGCGTGCGCGACTACATGTCCTACGTCGCCGAACTGTGCGTGAAGTACCCCGACCGCTTCATCGGCAACTTCAACTTCAACCCGCGCTGGGGACCGGAAAATGGTGCGGCAGAGCTGGAATTCCACATCAAGGAATACGGCTTCAAGATGCTCAAGCTGCACGCCAACATGCACGGTTATCGCCCGGACCGGGCGCTGGACTGGCTGCGTCCGGCAATGAAAGTCTGCGCCAAGTACAACATCGTCGTGCTGATCCACACCGGCGACGGCCCGTACACCATCCCGACCATGTTCTACCCGATCATCCGCGAGTTCCCGATGGTCAATTTCATCATCGGTCACTTCGGCATCCAGACCGGCGGCAACTACTCGTTCGAGGCGTTCTGGATGGCCATGGACACGCCGAACGTGTACTGCGAATCCGGCTGGTGCTTCCAATCGCGGATCGTCGAGTTCGCCAAGGACCTGCCGCGCAACAAGATCGTGTTCGGCACCGACTCACCGCCGAACGAGCCGGGCATGTGGCTGCGCGAGCTGGAGGTGCTGTGCTCGCCGGCGCCGCAAGGCCTGGGCATTGATGAGGATCACCTGGAGGACTACCTGGGCAACAACATCGCCCGGTTGTGCGGCATCGAACCGACGCCGCCACCCAAGGACCTGGCCGAGGCGGACATTCGTCTGACCACCACCTACCTCTAGCGCCAACCTTGTAGGAGCTGGCTTGCCAGCGAAGAGGCCCGTGAGTCGTGTGCGGCTTTTACGGACGCCTTCGCCGGCAAGCCGGCTCCTACAAATAACCGCATCGTTTTTCACGAGGTGAAACCATGACCCTCTCGACGCTCGGCGATACCCAGGATTTTCACGATTTTCTCGACGCCTATCGCCGGCAATACCCGGACGATGTCCTCGCCGTCCAGCAATCCCTCAGCGCCGACCAGGACGTCACCGCCCTGGTCGATGCCCTCGCCAGCCAGGGTCGCGACCCGCTGCTGATCTGCGAAAAAGTCGGCAACTTCGGTGCGCCGGTGGTCACCAACCTGTTCGCCTCCCGCACCCGCATCGCCCGGATCTTCGGCGTCGCCCCGGCGCAATTGCACGAGACGTTCCAACAGCGCGCCAACCATCCCATCGCCCCGTGCTATGTCGAGACCGGCCCTGTGCTGGATGAAATCTTCGAAGGCGAAGCGGTCGACCTCGCATTGCTGCCGATGCTCAAGCATTTCGCCAGCGACCGCGGCCCCTACATCACCAACGCGATCATCATTGCCGAAGACCCGGTTAGCGGTATCGCCAACATGAGCTACCACCGCTCAATGCGCCATGCCCGGCAGACCCTGGCCACCAGCCTGCATTCGCGTGGCCATCTGTGGCGCATGCTGCAAACCGCTCGCGAACGTGGCGAAGAACTGCGCGTGGCCATGGTGGTGGGTGCGCACCCGCTGTTCATGCTCGCGGCCGCCGCACGCCTGCCCTTCGGCAGCGATGAACGCGCGGTGGCCGGCGGTCTGTTTGGCGAGCCGCTGCAGCTGGTCAAGACACCTCGTTATGGCATCGGCGTGCCCGCCTTCGCCGAATTTGTGCTCGAAGGTGCGATCGATCCGACGGCCTATGCCGAAGAAGGCCCGTTCGGTGAGTTCAGCGGTTACTCCTCGGATCGCTCGACCAACAACGTGCTGCGGGTCGACACCCTGATGCGGCGCAAGGACGCCTGGCTGGTGGACGTGGTCGGTGGTCGCTACGCCGAACACCTGACCCTGGCGCGGCTGCCCCGGGAAGCGGAGATGAGCGAGAAACTCAAGGCGCGCTTCCCCGCCGTCACCGCCGTGCACTACCCCAACTCCGGCACCCATTTTCATTGCTACGTCGCCCTGGAGCAGAGCCGCGACGGCGAGGCACGGCAGATCATGCTCGCCCTGCTCGGCTGGGACCCTTACCTGAAAACCGTGATCGCGGTGGACAGCGACATCGACATCAGTGACGACAGCCAGGTGCTATGGGCACTGGCCACGCACTTCCAGCCGCACCAGGACATTTTCGTCATCGATGGCCTGCCCGGCAGCCCGCTGGACCCGTCGTCCTCGGTCAACGGTACCACCTCGCGCATGGGCCTGGACGCCACGCGCGGTTCGGGATTCGACGGGATCAAGGCGCAGCTTGACCTGGAGGTGGTCGAGCGCGCCCGCCAACTGCTCGCAGGCCTGCAATCATGAATCGCCAGCGCATGGTGGTCGGCATCAGCGGTGCGTCGGGGTTCATCTACGGCGTGCGCCTGCTGCAACTGCTCGCCGAACTCGACATCGAAAGCCACCTGGTCATCAGCCGCGCCGCGCTGCTGACCATGGCCCATGAAACCGACTACAAACTGGCTGACGTCACCGCGCTGGCCAGCCATTACCACCGCGCCGACGACGTGGCCGCCGGGATCGCCAGCGGTTCGTTCCGCTGCCTGGGCATGGTGGTCGCCCCCTGTTCCATGCGCACCCTGGCGGAGATCGCCACCGGCACCTCATCGGGCCTGATCGGCCGCGCCGCCGACGTCACCCTCAAGGAACGTCGCACCCTGGTGCTGATGGCCCGGGAAACCCCGCTGACCCTCGCCCACTTGCGCAACATGACGGCGGTCACCGAGATGGGCGGCATCATCGCGCCGCCCGTCCCGGCCTTCTACGCCCGCCCGCAAGACCTGGCGCAAATGGTCGATCACAGCCTCGGCCGCGTCCTCGATCTGTTCGGCCTCGATGCCGGCACGGCAACGCGCTGGCGAGAACCAGCAATCACACACCCCCCCTGTGGGAGCGAGCCTGCTCGCGAAAACGGTGAATCAGTCGCCACTTTCGCTGAATGACACACCGCATTCGCGAGCCAGCCCGCTCCCACAGTTGCAAGCACTGCGAGCCTTTAGTTAATCAAGGAGCATGACATGAACACGCCCTTCAACGCCCCAACCCCCAACACCAAGATCCCGGTGACCATCCTCACCGGCTTCCTCGGCGCCGGCAAGACCACCCTGCTCAACTACATCCTCAAGGAGAACCACGGGCGCAAGATCGCCGTGATCGAGAACGAGTTCGGCGAAGTCGGCATCGACGGCGATTTGGTGCTCAGCTCGGAAACCGAAGAAATCTACGAGATGGTCAACGGCTGCGTGTGTTGCACCGCCGAGGTTCGCGAGGACCTGGTGCGCATCGTCCGCGAACTGGTGGCGCGGCCGGTGCGACTCGATCATATCCTGATCGAGACCAGTGGCCTGGCCGACCCGTACCCGGTGGCCCAGAGCTTCTTCATCAACGACCCGATTGCCGATGAAGTAGAGCTCGACGCCATCGTCGCCATGGTCGACGCCAAACACATCGCCCAGCACCTGGAAGACCTGCAACTCGATGGCGTGGACAATCAGGCCGTGGACCAGATCGTCTGCGCCGACCGCATCGTCATCAACAAGGTCGACCTGGTCAGTGACGCCGAAGTGGCGGCCCTGAGCGAGAAAATCCGCGGGCTCAATGCCACGGCGGATCTGGTGACTTCCAGCTATGCCGAAATCGACCTGTCGAAAATCCTCGGCATCGGCGCCTTCGAGTCCACGCAAAAACTCATGGAAATCGGTGCCGAGCACGATCACCACGCCGACGAGCATCACCACGTCCACGACGAACCCGACCATGAGCACGACCCGAGCGTGACGTCGGTGGGCATTGCCGTGGACGGCGCAGTCAACCTGGGCGACTTCCACCGCTGGATCACCCGGCTACGCACCGAACAGGCCGACAACCTGTACCGCATGAAGGGCGTGCTGGCGGTGGCGGATCAGGACCAGCGCTACGTGTTGCAGGGGGTGCACAGCCTGGTCGAGTTCCGTGCGTCAACCTTGTGGGGCAGCGAACCGCGCTCCAGCAAGATCGTGTTCATCGGCCGCGACCTGGACCGCGCGGCACTGAACCAGGGCTTCGCCGCCTGCCTGGCAGGCTGAAAAAAGGCATCGGAGCCGGTGGATGGCGGTTCCGGGCACATGAACAACTGATGCCCATTTTTCAGGACAACACAAACCCTGTAGGAGCTGGCTTGCCAGCGAAAGCGGTGCGCCTGTTGGCATGGATGTCGACTGATATGCCGCCTTCGCTGGCTAGCCAGCTCCTACACAAGGGATGAGGCGTCCCTGAACGGGCATCAGAACGAATACCCCTCTGTACCGAATAACAACAGCTAGAGGTGATTCCCCATGTCGTCAGCCAATACCCCCGCTACATCCACCCTCCACCCCGTCGACCGGATTCTGCCGGTCCGACAAATGCTCACCCTCGGCCTGCAACACATGGCCGTCTCGTACATCGGCGCCATCGCCGTGCCGTTGATTGTCGCCAGCGCCCTGAAAATGTCCCAGGCCGACACGGTGGTGCTGATCAGCACCACACTGTTCTGTTCGGGCATCGCCACCTTGCTGCAAACCGTCGGCTTCTGGAAATTCGGTGTGCGCCTGCCGATCCTGCAGGGCGTTGCGTTCAGTAGCGTGGGGCCGGTGATCGCCATCGGCACCAACCCGCAAGTCGGTTTCGCCGGAGTCTGCGGGGCCGTGATCGGAGCCGGTATCTTCACCATGTTGATCGCGCCATTCGTGGGTCGATTACGCCGGTTCTTTCCGCCGGTGGTGACCGGCTGCATCGTCACCGTGATCGGCCTGCAGCTGTTTCCGATCGCCTACGAGTGGGTCGGTGGTGGCCGCCACGCCAGTGATTTCGGCGCGCCAGCGTACCTGGCAGTCGCTGCCGTGGTGTTGCTCAGCATCCTCTTGGTCAGCCGCTACGGCAGCCCGATGCTGCGCAACATGGCGGTGCTGGTGGGCATGCTGGTGGGCGCGGCGTTGGCCTACGGGCTGGGCATGGGCAGTTTTCACAGTGTGCAGGAGTCGCCCTGGCTCACCGTGCCCTACCCGTTCTACTTCGGTATGCCGACCTTCAGCCTGATCCCCATCGCCACCATGGTGGTGGTGATGATCGTGCAAATGGTCGAATCGATGGGGTTGTTCGTGGCCATCGGCGACATCGTCGACAAACCGGTGGAAGAAAAACAGGTCATCAACGGCCTGCGGGCCAATGGCCTGGCGAGCACCATCGCCGGCATGTTCGCGGCGTTTCCGTTCATTGCCTTCATGGAAAACGTCGGACTGGTGATCCTCACCGGCGTGCGCAGTCGCTGGGTCGTCGCCGTCAGCGGTTTGCTGATGTGCTCGGTGGCGCTGGTGCCCAAGGCCGGGGCGATCATCGCGTCCATGCCGACCGCGGCCCTTGGCGGTGCGGGCATCGCGATGTTCGGCGTGGTCGCGGCAGCAGGGATCCAGACCCTGGCCAAGGTCGACTATGAGCACAATCGCTACAACGTGCTGATCGTCGGTTTCACCATCGCCGCCGCCCTGGTGCCGGTGCTGGCGCCGGCGCTGTTCAAGCAATTGCCCGAGTGGAGCCAGCCATTCCTGCACAGCAGCGTGGTCATCGCCTGCCTGGTGTCGGTGCTGCTCAACGCCACCCTTAACGGTGTCAGTGTGCCCGATGCCGCCGCCAGCAAATCCGCTACCCATAGCCTCTGACTGGAGCCGACCATGACTCAACTGCAAAACATCCTGATCAAGAACCCGGTGGCGGTGATGACCGGCCTGCGTGGCCCGCGAGCCAGGGCTGGCGGCGTGGACATCCGCATCGTCAACGGGCGCATCGCCGAAATGGCCGCAGGCCTTCAAGCGCAACCCGGTGAGCGGGTGATCGATGCGCGCCACTGCGTGGTGTATCCGGGGTGGATCAACACCCACCATCACTTGTTCCAGAACCTGCTCAAAGCCGTGCCCGAAGGCCTGAACCAGGACCTGCAAGGCTGGCTGGCCAGCGTGCCCTACCCGCGCCTCAACCGCTTCACCCCGCAACTGGCGCGGATCGCCGCCCAACTGGGCATGGCCGAACTGCTGCTGTCGGGGGTGACGACCTGCGCCGATCACCATTACCTCTACCATGCCAACGGCACCACCGAGACCGGTGACCTGCTGTTCGACATGGCCGAGACATTCGGCCTGCGTTTCGTCCTGTGCCGGGGCGGCGCGCTGGAGTCGGCCAGTGCCCACCCGGGGTTCTCGAAAACCGCGCTGCAACCGGAAACCCTCGACCAGATGGTTGGTGACATCGAACGGCTCAAGTCGCGCTATCACCAGGACACCCCGGATGCCTTGCGCCGGGTGGTGGTCGCGCCGACCACGCCGACTTTTTCCCTGCCACCGACGCTGCTGCGGGAACTGGCCCACACCGCTCGCGGCCTCGGTTTGCGGCTTCACACGCACCTGTCGGAAACGCAGAACTACGTGAATTTCTGCCGCGAGAAATACAACTGCCTTCCAGTGGAATTCGTCGCCGAACACGAATGGCTCGGCCCGGATGTGTGGTTCGCCCACGCGGTGCACCTGCAACCCGGCGAAATACGCATGCTCGCGCAAACCGGAACCGGCATTTCCCACTGCCCGGTGAGCAATGCGCGCCTGGGCAGCGGCGTGGCACCGGTGCCGCAGATGTTCGAAGCCGGGGTGGCGATTTCCCTTGGCGTGGATGGCGTGGCGTCCAACGAATCAGGGAGCATGGTCGGCGAAGCGAACACCGCGTGGCTGATTCACCGGGCGGAGCAAGGCGCATCGGCGACCACCGCCGAAGATGTCATCCACTGGGGCACGGCTGGCGGTGCGCAGGTACTGGGGCTGGGCGCGGTGGGCACCCTGGAAATCGGCCAGGCGGCGGACTTGGTGATCTATGGACTCGATCATCCGCGCTTCTTCGGTTTCCACGACATCGCCGTGGCGCCAGTGGTGGCGGGCGAGCCGATTGCGGTGAAGTACAGCCTGGTCGGCGGCCGGGTGGTGGTGGATGACGGCGTGATACCGGGGCTGGATGTGCAGCGGATGCGGGCCGAGGCCTGGGAGGGCGTGCGACAGTTGATGAAGGTAGACGAGTGACCCACCACCCCACCTTCCTGTAGGAGCTGGCTTGCCAGCGAAAGCGGTGTGTCAGGCCCATATCTGCGCTGGGTTTGGCGCCCTCTTCGCTGGCAAGCCAGCGCCTGCAAGGATCGCCGTCATTTTCTGGAGTGATTACATGTCCGGCCTCAACGAACTCTTGCACGCCATCGACGCCGCCGCCCAGGCCGGCGAAGAAACCATTCTCGCCACCGTGGTCAAGGTGGAAGGCTCGGCCTACCGCCGTCCCGGTGCGCGAATGCTCATCCCGTTGCACGGCCGCACCGTTGGCACCGTCAGTGGCGGTTGCCTGGAGCAGGACCTGGCAAAAAAAGCCTGGTGGCTGACCGATTCCGGCGAACCGCTGGTGCGCCGCTACAGCACCGGCGCCACCGAGGACGAAGACGACGAGCAAAGCGCCCTGACCTTTGGCCTGGGTTGCAACGGCACGGTTTTCGTCTTGCTCGAACGCCTGCGCGCAAAATCCCCTGCACCGGCCATCGAACTGCTGCGCCGGGTGCGCGACCGTCAACAACCGGCTGCCATGGCCACGGTGATCGGCACCTCGCGCAATGCCTGCGTCCGGGTCGGCGAGCGCTTGCTGTCCGACACCGAGGGAAGCCTGCGCAGCCCGCACCTGACCGATGCGATTCGCCATGACCTGCACAAGGCACTGGCGCACAAAAAGTCCTCGAAACGCCTCTACACTGACGCCCGTGGAGAGGTCGAGGTGTTTATCGAATACCTCGACCCGCCGCCGCGCCTGGTGATATTCGGCGCCGGCCACGACGCACAACCGTTGGTACGCATGGCCAAACTGCTGGACTGGCATGTCAGCGTGGTCGACAGCCGCAGCCACTTCGCCCGCGCCGAACGATTCCCGCAAGCCGACGCAGTCGTCTTCGCCAGCCTCGACAACCCGTTCGACTTGTCCCCGCTGATCGACGGCGCCGCGGTCGCGGTGATGACCCACAGCTACCGCCAGGACCGCCATTGGCTTGGGCTGGCGCTGCAGGCCTCACCCGCCTACCTCGGCCAACTCGGCCCCAGGGAGCGCACCGAACGCCTGCTGGCCGACATCGGCCCGGGCAGCTCGGCGCTGCACTACCCCATGGGCCTCGACCTCGGTGGCGATACCCCGCAGAGTGTGGCGCTGGCAATACTCGCCGAGATGACGGCGGTAATGAACCAGCGCCAGGGCGGGATGCTCCGGCATCGAAGCAAACCGATTCATCAGGTCGATCTTGTGGTCAGTGCAAAGCTCGAGTGTTCGGCAACCGTTTGAAGATCATCAATTCGCAGCCTGCCGCAGGCTGCGATCTTCCTCGTTTCAAGCGGCCTGCGCCCCCTTGGCCACTGCCGCCGACGCCGCCAGCATCGCCCGCAACAACACCGCACACCCGGCCGCCAAGTCATCCGGCGCGGCATTCTCGATTTCGTTGTGGCTGATGCCGCCTTCGCACGGCACGAAGATCATCCCGGCCGGACCGAGTTCGGCGAGGAAGATCGCGTCGTGCCCGGCGCCGCTGACAATGTCCATGTGCGACAGGCCAAGCCCTTGCGCCGCGCCGCGTACCGCTTCGACGCAGCCCTTGTCGAAATACAGCGGCGGGAAGTCGGCAGTGGGGGTCAGTTCATAGGTCAGGCCGTGTTCTTCGCAGGTGGTTTCGATGACTTCGCGTACTTCGGCGATCATCGAGTCCAGTCGTGCCGGTTCCAGGTGGCGGAAGTCCAGGGTCATGCGCACCTCGCCCGGGATGACGTTGCGCGAGCCGGGATAGGCCTGCAGGCAACCGACAGTGCCGCAAGCGTGTGGCTGATGACCCAGGGCTGCGCGATTGACCGCGCCGACGATCACCGCGGCCCCGACCAGGGCGTCCTTGCGCAGGTGCATCGGCGTCGGGCCGGCGTGGGCTTCGACGCCGCGCAGTTTCAGGTCGAACCATTTCTGTCCGAGGGCGCCCATGACCACACCAATGGTCTTGCGTTCGTCTTCCAGGATCGGGCCTTGCTCGATGTGAGCTTCGAAATAAGCGCCCACGGCATGGCCACTGACTTTGCGGGTGCCCGCGTAGCCAATCGCATTGAGCGCTTCGCCTACTGTCACGCCCTCGGCGTCGACCTTGGCCAGGGTTTCTTCGAGGGTGAACTTCTCGGCGAATACGCCGGAACCCATCATGCACGGGGCAAAGCGCGAGCCTTCTTCGTTGGTCCACACCACCACTTCCAGCGGCGCTTCGGTCTCGATGCCCAGGTCATTGAGGGTGCGCAGTACTTCGACGCCGGCCAGCACGCCGAAGCAACCATCGAACTTGCCACCGGTGGGCTGGGTGTCGATGTGGCTCCCGGTCATCACCGGTGGCAGATCCGGATTGCGTCCGGGCCGACGGGCGAAAATATTGCCCACGGCATCGATGCTGACAGTGCAGCCGGCCGCCTCACACCAAGCCACGAAAATGTCCCGGGCCTGCCGATCGAGGTCGGTCAGGGCCAGGCGACACACACCGCCCTTGACCGTGGCGCCGAGCCTGGCCAGCTCCATGAGCGACTGCCACAGGCGGTCGCGGTTGATGTGCTGATGGGTGGATTGCAGAACGTCTACGGCCGCGTTCATGGGGATCTCCTCAGGCTATTCTTGTGTGTTGCTTCAGGCAATTGGGTGGTGTCCTTGAGGCCGCCTTCGCTGGCAAGCCAGCTTCTACAAGGGATCGCGGTCACCTGTAGGAGCTGGCTTGCCAGCGAAGGGGCCCTCGATCACACCGCAGATTTCGCGATCGACGGACTAGGACGCATCGCGCACAACCCGTAATAAATCAACCCGCCAAGGGCCGATCCGGTAAACCAGCCATAGCTGTAGAACCAGCTGAACGCATCGCTGCCCAAGGACAACAACGTCAGCACCACCGGCACACCAAACGCGATGAATCCGCTCCAGTTCCACGCCGGATAAACGTCATCGCGATACAGGCCAGCGAGGTCCAGGCGCTGTTTCTTGATCAGGAAATAGTCCACCACCATGATCCCGGCTATTGGCCCCAGCAGGCTCGAATAGCCGAGCAACCAGTTGGAATAAACGGTTTCCAGGCTGACATCGGAAACGATCAGCCCAAGTTTTTTCAGCAGTTCATGGGCCATCAGCGCCAGCCCTACCAGCCCGGTAAGCATCACCGCCTTGGTCCGGTTGATCGCCTTGGGGGCGATGTTCTGGAAGTCGTTGGTGGGCGATACGATATTGGCCGCGGTGTTGGTCGAGAGCGTCGCAATGATGATCAGCGCCATGGCCAGCGCCACCCACACCGGGCTCGGGATATGGCCGATCAGGGTCACCGGGTCGGACACCGTCACACCCACCAGTTTCACCGAGGCGGCGGTCATCACCACGCCCAGGGAGGCAAACAGGAACATGGTCAGCGGCAGGCCGATGATCTGCCCGACAATCTGGTCTTTCTGGCTTTTCGCGTAGCGGCTGAAGTCGGGAATGTTCAGCGACAGCGTGGCCCAGAACCCGACCATCGCGGTCAGTCCGGCGGCAAAGTAGCTGGCCACGCCCGCACCTTCAGGACGCTTGGGCGCGATTGCCAACAGTTCGGTCATCGACACGTTGGGCATCGCCCACACGAGCAACCCTACCCCCACCAGCACCAACAGCGGTGCCGAGAGGGTTTCCAGCCATTTGATCGACTCGGCGCCGCGAATCACCACCCACAGGTTCAGCGCCCAGAACACCATGAAGCCGATGACCTCGCCAGTGCCGCCCAGGGACTTCCAACCCTCGAACACCGAGCCCAGGAACAGGTGAATCGCCAGGCCGCCGAACATCGTCTGGATGCCGAACCAGCCACAGGCCACCAGCGCGCGGATCAGGCATGGGATGTTGGAACCGATAATGCCAAAGGACGAACGCAGCAACACCGGAAACGGAATGCCGTACTTGGTGCCGGGGAAGGCATTGAGCGTCAGCGGGATCAACACAATGATGTTGGCAAACAGAATGGCCAGCAGCGCTTCACCGACACTCAGTCCGAAATACGCCGTCAGCACCCCGCCCAGGGTATAGGTCGGCACGCAAATCGCCATGCCCACCCATAACGCCGTGATGTGCCATTTGTTCCAGGTTCGTTCGCGCACCTTGGTCGGTGCAATGTCGTGGTTGTAACGGGGACTGTCGAGGACATCGCTGCCGGCTTCCAGCTCAAACAAGCCGTCGCGCTCGGTCACTTGCGATCTGATCTGTTGCATGGCCGCTCCACTGTTCTTTGAGTTATTTTTTGCTCATCGAGGGCTGGCGGCATCAATAAACGTGCCGGGTGCCCCGCTTGCGCATCGGGCAGTTCCATAAACACTGTGCAACTAAATGATATGTATCAGTTTTATCAGGGCACCTCGATGACTTGCCATGTCACTCAGGCCGAATGCCAGGCAAGTTGTCCGAACCGTCAGGACTCAATCTGGTGCAGCCCTTTTTTTTTCAACGTCACGCCTCAACCATAGACCATCCTCAAACGGCTGATTTCACATAAGAAATCTTGACCATATTTGGTTCCTGTCAAGTGCGTCAAAATGGTGAGAGGCCGCACCATTATGCGGATTCATGTATTAATTCCTTATTTTTCAATTAGTTAAATCAGCAATAAGCTTATAAAAAATATTCTTGCTCATTCCTATAACTCAGACTAGCTTTTATTCCTGACAGCGTTGACAGGATTAATCCGGTTGCCGCTTGCGTCTATAAAACATCTAGAACCGGCATCAGCCGGTCACTGCCTGCGAGGAACTCGGAATGTCTCTGTTGATCCGTGGCGCTACCGTTGTTACCCATGATGAAAGTTTTCGCGCCGATGTGTATTGCGCAGATGGCGTGATCAAGGCCATTGGCGAAGACCTTGACGTTCCCGCAGGTGCCGAGATACTCGACGGCAGCGGTCAATACCTGATGCCCGGCGGCATCGACCCCCACACCCACATGCAGCTTCCCTTCATGGGCACCGTGGCCAGCGAAGACTTTTTCAGCGGCACGGCGGCGGGTCTGGCCGGTGGGACCACCTCGATCATCGACTTCGTCATCCCCAATCCGCAGCAGTCGTTGATGGAGGCCTTCCATCAGTGGCGTGGTTGGGCCGAGAAGTCGGCGTCCGATTACGGCTTCCACGTCGCCATCACCTGGTGGAGTGAACAGGTTCGCGAAGAAATGGCTGAGCTGGTGATTCATCACGGGGTCAACAGCTTCAAGCATTTCATGGCCTACAAGAATGCGATCATGGCCGCCGATGACACCTTGGTGGCGAGTTTCGAACGCTGCCTGGAACTGGGCGCGGTGCCGACCGTGCATGCGGAAAACGGCGAGCTGGTGTTTCACCTGCAACGCAAGCTCATGGCCCAGGGCATGACCGGGCCGGAAGCGCATCCACTGTCGCGCCCATCGCAGGTGGAAGGCGAAGCCGCGAGCCGCGCCATCCGCATTGCCGAAACCCTCGGCACGCCCCTGTACCTGGTGCACGTCTCGACCAAGGAAGCCCTCGACGAAATCACCTACGCCCGCGCCAAGGGCCAACCGGTCTACGGCGAAGTGCTCGCCGGGCATCTACTGCTGGACGACAGCGTCTACCAGCACCCGGACTGGCAAACCGCCGCCGGTTATGTGATGAGCCCACCGTTCCGTCCTCGTGGTCATCAAGAAGCCCTCTGGCACGGTTTGCAGGCGGGTAACCTGCACACCACCGCCACCGACCACTGCTGCTTCTGCGCCGAGCAGAAAGCCGCGGGCAAGGACGACTTCAGCAAGATCCCCAACGGCACCGCCGGCATCGAGGACCGCATGGCCGTGTTGTGGGAAGAAGGCGTCAACACCGGGCGTTTTTCCATGCAGCAATTCGTCGCCCTGACTTCCACCAACACCGCGAAGATCTTCAACCTCTACCCACGCAAAGGCGCGATCCGCGTCGGCTCCGATGCCGACCTGGTGCTGTGGGACCCGCAAGGTACTCGGACGATTTCTGCCAAGACCCATCATCAGCAGGTCGACTTCAATATTTTCGAAGGCAAGACCGTGCGCGGCGTACCGAGCCACACCATCAGCCAGGGGCGCGTGGTCTGGGCCGATGGCGACTTGCGCGCCGAGCGCGGTGCCGGGCGGTACATCGAACGGCCGCCGTACCCGGCGGTGTTCGACTTGCTGAGCAAGCGGGCTGAGTTGAATCAGCCGGTTGCTGTGAAACGCTGATAGCGGCCTGCGGCCTTTCGCTGGCAAGCCAGCTCCTACAGTTTGAAATGCATTCCCCTGTAGGAGCTGGCTTGCCAGCGAAGAGGCCGGCCCAGTCAACACAAAAACAATGCCCGACAGAGGCAACACCTCAATTACCGTGAGGCCAACACCGTGATCAAGACCCTGACTCACCTCCCGCATCCCGTTGAGAATGCGGCCGCCCTCGCCGGCCATTTCACCGACCTGGCGCCGCCACTCAACGATCGCCAGGCCCACCTGGAAGCCTCGCGTTGCCTGTATTGCTACGACGCGCCCTGCGTGAATGCCTGCCCGAGTGAGATCGATATTCCCTCGTTCATCCGCAACATTCACCAGGACAACGTGCAGGGTGCAGCGCAGAAGATCCTCTCGGCCAACATCCTCGGTGGCAGTTGCGCCCGGGTCTGTCCGACCGAGATTCTTTGCCAGCAAGCCTGTGTGCGCAACAACGCCCATGAATGTGCGCCGGTGCTAATCGGCCTGTTGCAGCGTTACGCCGTGGACAACGCGCACTTCCCCGAGCACCCGTTCGCGCGCAGCGCCGCCACCGGCAAGCGCATTGCCGTGGTCGGTGCCGGGCCCGCCGGTTTGTCCTGTGCCCACCGCAGTGCGATGCACGGTCATGACGTGGTGATATTCGAGGCGCGGGAAAAGGCCGGCGGCCTGAACGAATACGGAATCGCCAAATACAAACTGGTGGACGATTACGCGCAGAAGGAACTGGATTTCCTCCTGGACATCGGCGGCATCGAAATCCGCCATGGGTACAAACTCGGCGACAACCTCAGCCTCAGCGACCTGCATCAACAATTCGACGCCGTGTTCCTTGGCATCGGCCTGGCGGCCAGCAAGCAGCTGGGCCTACCCCATGAAGACGCGCCCGGCCTGGTGGCGGCCACCGACTACATCCGCGAACTGCGCCAGGCTGATGACCTGAGCCAGTTACCCCTGGCCAACCGCTGCATCGTCCTCGGTGCCGGCAACACCGCCATCGACATGGCGGTGCAGATGGCCCGACTGGGCGCCCGCGACGTCAACCTGGTCTATCGTCGCGGTTTTGATGACATGGGGGCGACCCACCATGAACAGGACATCGCCAAGGCCAATCAGGTGCGCCTGTTGACCTGGGCCCAACCGGAGGAAGTCTTGCTCGATGACCAGGGCCAGGTACGCGGCATGCGCTTCGCCCGCACCCATCTGGTGGAAGGCCGCCTGCAAACCACCGGCGAAACCTTCGAACTGGCCGCCGACGGGATTTTCAAGGCCATCGGCCAGGCCTTCGACAGCCGCGCCCTCGCCGATCCACTGGCCCGTGAACTGCAGCGCCAGGGCGACCGGATCCTGGTGGATGAACAACTGCGCACCAGCATACCCGGGGTGTATGCCGGCGGTGATTGCACCAGTCTTGACCAGGACCTGACCGTGCAGGCGGTGCAGCACGGCAAACTCGCTGCCGAGGCGATGAACGCTCAACTGATGCTCAATGTGGAGGCTGCATAAATGGCCGATCTGTCGATTGTCTTCGCTGGCATCAAGTCCCCCAACCCGTTCTGGCTGGCCTCCGCACCGCCGACCGACAAGGCCTACAACGTGGTCCGCGCCTTCGAGGCCGGCTGGGGCGGCGTGGTCTGGAAAACCCTGGGTGAAGACCCGGCGGCGGTCAACGTGTCGTCGCGTTATTCGGCGCACTTCGGGGCCAACCGGGAGGTCCTCGGCTTCAACAACATCGAACTGATCACCGACCGTTCGCTGGAGATCAACCTGCGGGAAATCACCCAGGTCAAGAAGGACTGGCCGGACCGCGCGCTGATCGTGTCGCTGATGGTGCCCTGCGTCGAAGAGTCCTGGAAACACATCCTGCCATTGGTGGAAGCCACCGGCGCCGACGGCATCGAACTCAACTTCGGCTGCCCCCACGGCATGCCGGAACGCGGCATGGGTGCGGCGGTCGGCCAGGTGCCGGAATACGTCGAGCAGGTCACACGCTGGTGCAAGACCTATTGCTCACTGCCGGTGATCGTCAAGCTGACGCCGAACATCACCGACATCCGCGTGGCTGCCCGCGCGGCCCACCGTGGCGGCGCGGATGCGGTGTCGTTGATCAATACGATCAACTCGATCACCAGCGTCAACCTGGAGCGCATGGTCGCCAATCCCATCGTCGGCAACCAAAGCACCCATGGCGGCTATTGCGGCTCGGCGGTCAAGCCGATCGCCTTGAACATGGTCGCCGAAATCGCCCGCGACCCGCAGACCCATGGCTTGCCAATCAGCGGTATTGGCGGCATCGGCAACTGGCGCGACGCCGCCGAATTCATGGCCTTGGGCAGTGGTTCGGTGCAGGTGTGCACGGCGGCGATGCTGCATGGCTTCCGGATCGTCGAGGAGATGAAGGACGGCCTGTCACGCTGGATGGACAGCCAAGGCTACGCCAGCATCGCCGAATTTTCCGGGCGGGCGGTAGGCAATACCACCGACTGGAAGTACCTGGACATCAACTACCAGGTGATCGCGAAGATCGACCAGGAGGCGTGCATTGGGTGTGGGCGCTGTCATATTGCTTGTGAGGACACGTCGCACCAGGCGGTGGCGAGCGTCAAGCAGGCGGATGGCACGCATAAGTATCAGGTGATCGAGGATGAGTGCGTAGGCTGCAACCTGTGCCAGATCACGTGCCCGGTGCAGGATTGCATCGAGATGGTGCCGATGGAGAACGGCAAGCCGTTTCTGGACTGGAATCATGATCCGAGGAATCCCTACCACGTCAGTCCTTGAAGCTTTCGGTGCCTGAGACAACGCCTTCGCGAGCAGGCTCGCTCCCACAGTGGATTGCGGTCGTACATGACTTGGATGTACACCAGGGATCAACGTGGGAGCGAGCCTGCTCGCGAAGATGCCCTGCGCCACTACACAAATCTCAAGGCTCCAACCCGATCCCGCGCAAAATCACACTCGTCACCGTCTGCACCGCCCGCTCGAACTGCATATCCGACAGCGGCTGGTGATCATTGAGAATGTTCACCTGGTGATCGAAGTCGGCGTAGTGCTGGGTCGAGGCCCAGATCATGTAGAGCAGGCTTGAAGGCTCCACCGGCAGGATGCGGCCATCGTCCACCCACTGGCGAATCTTCGCTTCTTTCATCTTGGCCCAGTCGTACAGGCTCGCGTCCAGCTTCTCGCCGAGGGTCGGCGCGCCGTGGATGATTTCGTTGGCCCAGACTTTCGAGCCGTAGGGGCGGCTGCGCGAGTGGTTCATCTTGGCGCGGATGTAACTGCTGAGCACCACGCGCGGGTCGTCGAACATCTCGAAGCACAGCGCGTCCTGCTTCCACACTTCCAGCAGGTCGAAGAGCACGGCGCTGTACAGTTCGGTCTTGGTGCTGAAGTAGTAATGCAGGTTGGAGCGCGGCAGTTGCACTTCGGCGGCGATGTCGGCCATGGCCGTACTGCCAAAGCCTTTTTCGGCGAAGACCTTCTCGGCCCCCAGCAGAATTTTCTCGACGTTACTGCGACGAATCTCGATCTTGTGATTGCCCATGAGGGCTCCCTGGCAACAACATTGAACAAGACTAGCATCCGCTCTACCTCGCGGCGACAGCAGACAGGCAAACTTCGTGCAACAGGCCTTGCGCGGCTAGACTGACCCTCACTTCGAACCTGCCGCCGAGGGACTCGACATGCGCTTGAAGAACACCCTGACCGCCGCCCTGCTTGCCTCGCTCTTGTGTGCCTCATCCGTGTTTGCTCACGCCCATCTGCAAAGCCAGATGCCCGCCGCCGATAGCACCGTCAGCGCCCCCTCGGAATTGAGCCTGACCTTTTCCGAAGGGGTCGAAGCCGACTTGTGCAAAGTCACGATCAGCCACGACGGTGACGACATCCTGGTAAAAAGCCTGATCACTCAAGGTCCTGATAAAAGGACCCTGATTGTCACTCCGGCTGTCCCCTTCACCGACGGAGACTACAAAATCGAGTGGCATGTCGTGTCGGTCGATAGCCACAAAAGCGAGGGCGTCTACACGTTCACGGTTGGCCAGTAATACATGGCGAACACGGATTCAGCGGCGTAACACCCGCCCTGTGGACGCGCGCCCGCTGCCTCAAGTCATCGTATAACTTCCCATTGACAACTCCTGAAAATCTCGCAAATATCTGCGCCAATGTTGTACGACGACGTATGACAAAAATAAAAACAAAAAGCAGCAAGGGAGCGTCACAGTGAGCAAGCTCGTCCGCGATTCGTCCGCCCGTACTCCACGCCCATCTTTTATCCGTTTGCACACACTGAGCCTGATCGGTTGCAGCAGCCTGGTCATCGCCCTGCCCCTCACCAGCCAGGCCGAAGGCTTTACCGATGACGCCAAAGCCACGCTGAATCTGCGCAACGCCTTCATCAATCGCAACTTCACCAACCCGGCCTACCCTCAGGGCAAGGCGCAAGAGTGGACGCAGAACTTCATTCTCGACGCCAAGTCAGGCTACACCCAAGGTCCGGTCGGCTTCGGTGTGGATGTACTCGGCCTGTACTCGCAGAAACTGGATGGTGGCAAAGGCACCGGGGGTACGGGGTTGCTGCCGATCCACGACGACGGGCGCCCGGCCGACAACTTCGGCCGCCTGGGCGTGGCACTCAAAGGCAAGATCTCGAAAACCGAACTGAAGGTCGGCGAATGGATGCCGGTGCTGCCGATCCTGCGCTCCGATGACGGTCGCTCGCTGCCGCAAACCTTCCGCGGCGGCCAGGTGACCTCCACCGAAATCAGCGGCCTGACGCTCTATGGCGGGCAGTTCCGCCAGAACAGCCCGCGCAACGATGCGAGCATGGAAGACATGTTCATGAACGGCAAGTCGGCGGCCTTTACCTCGGACCGTTTCAACTTCGGCGGCGGCGAATACGCGTTCAACGAAAAACGCACCCAGGTGGGCGTCTGGTACGCAGAGCTCAGCGATATCTACCAGCAGCAGTATTTCAACATCAGCCACAGCCAGCCCATCGGCGATTGGACATTGGGCGCCAACCTCGGCTACTTCATCGGCAAGGAAGATGGCAGCGCCCTGGCCGGCGACCTCGATAACAAGACCGCATTTGCCCTGCTCTCGGCCAAGTACGGCGGCAACACTTTCTATGTCGGCCTGCAAAAACTCAGCGGCGACGATGTGTGGATGCGGGTCAATGGCACCAGTGGCGGCACCCTGGCCAACGACAGCTACAACTCCAGCTACGACAACGCCAGGGAGAAGTCCTGGCAGGTGCGTCACGACTACAACTTTGTCGCCCTCGGCATTCCCGGCCTGACGCTGATGAACCGCTACATCAGCGGCGACAACGTGCACACCGGCACCATCACCGACGGCAAGGAATGGGGCCGCGAATCGGAACTGGCCTACACCGTGCAGAGCGGCGCGCTGAAGAACCTCAACGTCAAATGGCGCAACGCAAGCATCCGCAAGGATTTCAGCACCAACGAATTTGATGAAAACCGGATTTTCGTCAGCTATCCGATTTCGTTGTTGTAATTCCCGGGGATCGACCTCGTACCTGTAGGAGCCGGCTTGCCGGCGAAGGCGATCTCGCGGACGCCTTCGCTGGCAAGCCAGCTCCTACAGGTTGAGTGCGATCACGGATCATTCACAGGGGTCGAGGTTTTCCGGACCATTGATGGCGACAACCCTCCGTCAATTTCCACCAATGTCGCGTTGACAAAAACCGGAAAGCCTAACGATACTTCCACCTAGTCGTACGACAACTTACAACGAATCAATAAAAATAACTGCTGTCCAGGGATTCCCATGACGACCACTGCATCCGCCCCAACGCCCTTCAATCGCCTGTTGCTGACCGGTGCCGCCGGTGGCCTGGGCAAAATCCTGCGCGAGAGCCTGCGCCCGTACGCCAACGTCATTCGCCTGTCGGACATCGCCGACATCGCCCCCGCCATCGATGATCGCGAAGAAGTCGTGCCTTGCGACCTCGCCGACAAGCAGGCCGTGGATCAATTGGTCGAAGGCGTGGACGCGATCCTCCATTTTGGCGGCGTCTCGGTGGAGCGCTCGTTCGAAGAAATCCTCGGCGCCAATATCTGCGGCGTATTCCACATCTACGAAGCGGCGCGCCGCCACGGCGTCAAGCGGGTGATTTTCGCCAGCTCCAACCACGTCATCGGCTTCTACAAGCAGGATGAAGTCATCGACGCCCACTCCCCTCGCCGCCCCGACAGCTACTACGGTTTGTCCAAGTCCTACGGCGAAGACATGGCCACCTTCTACTTCGATCGCTACGGCATCGAGACCGTCAGCGTGCGCATCGGATCTTCGTTCCCCGAGCCGCAGAACCGCCGGATGATGAGCACCTGGCTGAGCTTCGGCGACCTCACCCGGTTGCTCGAACGTGCGCTCTACACCCCTGACGTCGGCCACACCGTGGTCTATGGCGTGTCCGACAACAAGGACATTTGGTGGGACAACCGCTACGCCAGCGCGTTGGGCTTCGTGGCCCAGGACACTTCCGAAGTGTTCCGTGAAAAAGTCGAAGCCCAGCCGCTGCCGGCCGCTGATGACCCGGCGCGGGTCTACCAGGGCGGAGCCTTTTGTGCGGCTGGCCCGTTCGGCGACTGACCGTCCTGATCCCCCCCACAACCAAGGGAATGAGTTGCCATGAATGCCGAATTGATTGTCGATGCCCGCAACGCCGTGGGTGAAAGCCCGGTCTGGGTACCTGAGGAAAACGCCCTGTATTGGGTGGATATTCCCGCTGGCGGTCTGCAACGCTGGAGTGCGCAAAGCGGGCATGTACACGCCTGGAAAGCCCCGCAAATGCTTGCCTGCATCGCCCGCCACCCCGACGGTGGCTGGGTCGCCGGCATGGAGAGCGGGTTCTTCCGCCTGCATGCGCATGCTGACGGCAGCCTCGACAGCGAACCCCTGGCCCAGGTCGATCACGCCCGCCCGGACATGCGCCTCAACGACGGTCGCTGTGACCGCCAGGGCCGCTTCTGGGCTGGCAGCATGGTCCTGGACATGGGCGCCAATGCCGCCGAGGGCACGCTCTATCGCTATGCCGCCGGGCAACAGGGGCCGCTCCAAGGGCAATTGAACGGCCTGATCGTGCCCAACGGCCTGGCCTTCAGCCCGGACGGCCGGACGATGTACCTGTCCGACTCCCACCCGCTGGTGCAGCAGGTCTGGGCCTTCGATTACGACATCGACAGCGGCACCCCTTCCAACCGCCGTCTGTACATCGACATGAACCAGCACGCCGGTCGCCCTGATGGCGCGGCGGTCGATGCCGAGGGTTGCTACTGGATCTGCGGCAACGATGCCGGGCTGGTCCACCGTTTCACCCCCGACGGTCGACTGGACCGCTCCCTCGCGTTACCTGTGAAAAAACCGAGCATGTGCGCCTTCGGTGGCAGTCGCCTGGACACCTTGTTCGTGACCTCGATCCGCCCGGGAGACGACCAGGACGAACACTCCCTGGCCGGTGGCGTGTTCGCCCTCGATCCCGGCGTCAAGGGTCTGCCGGAGCCGCACTTCAAGCAATAACCGCAACTGTTGGCGCTACACCGCTGTGCCCTGAATAAAAACAACAACAAGACTGGAGACACCCCCGATGGACTTCAAACGTACCTTGCTCGCCGCAGCACTTCCCCTGGCTTTCACCCTCAGCAGTGCCGCTCAGGCGCTGGAAATCAAATTTGCCGACATCCACCCGGCAGGCTACCCGACCGTGGTCGCCGAAGAGCAACTGGGCAAGACCCTGGTGGCCGACAGCGACGGCAAGCTGACCTTCAAGATGTTCGCCGGCGGTGTGCTCGGCTCGGAAAAGGAAGTGGTCGAGCAAGCCCAGGTCGGTGCCATCCAGATGGCCCGGGTCAGCCTCGGCATCGTCGGCCCCGTGGTACCGGACGTGAACGTGTTCAACATGCCGTTCGTGTTCCGTGACCAGGCGCACATGCGCAAGGTCATCGATGGCGAAGTCGGCGACGAGATCCTCGACAAGATCACCCACTCCGAATTCAACCTGGTCGCCCTGGCCTGGATGGACGGCGGCACGCGCAACATCTATACCAAGAAACCGGTGCGCAGCCTGGAAGACCTCAAGGGCATGAAGATCCGGGTGCAAGGCAACCCGATGTTCATCGAAACCATCAACGCCATGGGCGGCAACGGTATTGCCATGGACACCGGTGAAATCTTCAGTGCCCTGCAGACCGGGGTGATCGACGGCGCGGAGAACAACCCGCCGACCCTGCTCGAACACAATCACTACCAGAACGCCAAGTTCTACAGCCTGACCGGCCACCTGATCCTGCCCGAGCCGATCGTGATGTCGAAGATCACCTGGAACAAGCTCACCCCCGAGCAGCAAGTCCTGGTGAAGAAGACCGCCAAGGCTGCGCAGGCCCAGGAGCGCACCCTATGGGATGCCAAGTCGGCCAGCAGCGAAGAAAAACTCAAGGCCGCCGGCGTCGAGTTCATCACCGTCGACAAAAAACCTTTCTATGAGGCAACCGCCTCGATCCGCGAGAAATACGGCGCGCCCTACGCTGACCTGATCAAGCGCATCGAAGCCGTCCAGTAACCCTCCCTGCATTCAAGAAAGGCCCGGCGCGCACTGACCAGGGAACAGGTCCGTGCGCGCCCGGTTACGGTGGAACCCGATGAAGAATCTACTGCTGCGTTTCAATGACAAGCTCTACATGACCTGCATCTGGGTCGCCGGGCTGTCCGTGCTGGCCATTGCCCTGATCATTCCCTGGGGCGTGTTCGCCCGTTACGTGCTCGGCACCGGCTCCAGCTGGCCCGAGCCCACGGCGATACTGCTGATGATGGTCTTCACCTTCATCGGCGCCGCCGCCAGTTATCGTTCCGCTTCGCACATGGCGGTGGCGATGCTCACTGACCGCATGTCGCCGCAACTGCGCCAGGCCATGAGCGTATTTTCGCAATTGCTGATGGCGACCATCAGCCTGTTCATGGCGATCTGGGGCACCAAGTTGTGCCTGTCGACCTGGAACCAGTTCATGAGCGCCCTGCCGACCCTGCGCGTGGGCATCACTTACATGCCCATTCCGATTGGCGGTCTGCTGACGCTGATCTTTGTGCTGGAGAAGCTCTTGTTCGGTGACCAGAGCAACCGTCGGGTCGTGCGTTTCGACCTCGTTGAAGAAAACGAAGGGGCTGCCTGAATGGACGCTTTTATTCTGTTGGGCAGTTTTATCGCGTTGATCCTGATTGGCATGCCGGTCGCCTACGCGCTGGGACTTTCTGCGCTGATCGGCGCGTTCTGGATCGACATTCCGTTCCAGGCGCTGATGATTCAGGTCGCTGGTGGCGTGAACAAGTTTTCCCTGCTGGCGATTCCGTTCTTCGTGCTGGCCGGCGCGATCATGGCCGAGGGTGGGATGTCCCGGCGCCTGGTGGCGTTTGCCGGGGTGCTGGTGGGGTTCGTGCGCGGTGGCCTGTCGCTGGTCAACATCATGGCGTCGACTTTCTTTGGCGCGATCTCCGGTTCATCGGTAGCTGACACTGCCTCGGTCGGTTCGGTGCTGATCCCGGAAATGGAACGCCGCGGCTATCCCCGTGAATTCGCCACCGCCGTGACCGTCAGTGGTTCGGTGCAGGCCCTGCTGACCCCGCCGAGCCACAACTCGGTGCTCTACTCGCTGGCCGCGGGCGGCACGGTGTCGATTGCCTCGCTGTTCATGGCCGGGGTGGTACCGGGCCTGTTGATGAGCGCGTGCCTGATGGTGCTGTGCCTGATCTTCGCCAAGAAGCGTGACTACCCCAAGGGTGAAGTCATTCCGATGCGCGAGGCACTGAAGATTTGCGGCGAAGCCTTGTGGGGGCTGATGGCAATGGTCATCATCCTCGGCGGCATTCTCTCGGGGATCTTCACCGCGACCGAATCGGCAGCCATCGCCGTGCTCTGGTCGTTCTTCGTGACCATGTTCATCTACCGCGACTACAAGTGGAGCGAGCTGCCAAAATTGATGCACCGCACGGTGCGCACGATTTCGATCGTGATGATCCTGATCGGCTTCGCCGCCAGCTTCGGCTACATCATGACCCTGATGCAGATCCCGGCGAAGATCACCACGATGTTCCTGACCCTGTCGGACAACCGTTACGTGATCCTGATGTGCATCAACGTCATGCTGCTGTTGCTCGGCACCGTGATGGACATGGCGCCGCTGATCCTGATCCTCACACCGATCCTGATGCCGGTGATTCTCGGCATTGGCGTGGACCCGGTGCAGTTCGGCATGATCATGCTGGTGAACCTGGGGATTGGTTTGATCACACCGCCTGTGGGCGCGGTACTGTTTGTGGGGTCGGCCGTGGGTAAAGTCAGCATTGAATCAACTGTGAAGGCCCTGCTGCCGTTCTACGGCGTGCTGTTTTTGGTGCTGCTGGCCGTGACCTACATTCCTGCGCTGTCGCTGTGGTTGCCGCATCTGGTGTTGTAACGCTTTTACTGTAGGAGCCGGCTTGCCGGCGCAGGCGTACTCAAGGGCGCCTTCGCCGGCAAGCCGGCTCCTACAGAGGGCATTCCGCGCATCTCTTTCCATTGCTGGTGAACATGAAACCCACACTGCTCGAACTCGAAGACGCCTTCACCCGCCTCACCCTCGCCCCCGAACTGGGCGGCAGCATCGTCAACTGGACCGTGCGCAGCACCGGCCAGCCCTTGTTGCGCCACGCCGATGAGCAGGCCTTGAACACCGGTCTTCCCGGTAAACTGGGCTGCTTCCCTTTGGTCCCGTGGTCCAACCGCATCGCCGAGCGGGGTTTCGACTGTCCGGATGGCTGGCTGGCCCTGGCGCCCAACAGCCCCGATCCGTTTCCGATTCACGGCAGCGCCTGGCAGCAGCGCTGGCAGGTGGTTTGCTCAACCGCTGACGAAGTGCTCCTGCAACTCGATAGCAGCGAGCCCTTTGCCTATTGCGCCCGTCAGCGATTCCATCTGAGCGAAGGCCGCCTGAGCATCGAATTGAGCGTCACCCACCTGGCCGAACATGCGGCCTGGCATGGCCTGGGGCTGCACCCGTACCTGCCACGCAGTGTCAACACGAGATTGCAGGCCACGGCCCGACAGGTATGGATGTGCGATGAGAAAAAAATCCCGACGCAACTGGCTGCGTTACCGGCCGAATGGGATTTCCAGCAGCCCGGGGCGCTGCCCCGGACGCTGGTCGACAACGCGTTCTGTAACTGGGACGGCCACTGCCTGATCCAGCAGCCCGACCTCGGCTACGAGCTGGAATGCCAGGCCAGCGGCAGCGATTATTATCTTCTTTATTGTCCGCCAGGGCTGGCATTTTTCTGCATCGAACCGGTCAGCCACCCGGTCAACGCGCACCACTTGCCCGGCCGGCCGGGGTTGCGTTTGCTGGAGCAGGGGCAATCCACTGAACTGGCCTTCACACTGCAATACCGCCCCTCGTAGGAGCCCGGCTTGCAGCGGGCGGCGTTCCGACGAAGGCGTCCTGAAGTGCGCCTTCGCCGGCAAGCCGGCTCCTACAATTTTTCAGAGGCGCGCCCGGAACAGCATGTAGACAGCGACGATCAGGCAGATACTGGCGAATCCCAGCTGCAACGCCCGCGCCGGCACCCGCGCGCACAGCTTGCGACCGACGATCATGCCGACGATGCTGGATACGATGAAGGCCACGCCCAGGCCGTCGATGCGCACCCCGGCATGCAAGGCGCCGATCACGCCGATGGCCGAGATCAAACTGATGACCATCAGGGACGTGGCGATGATGCCGCGCATCTGCACGTCGGTCAGTTGCTTGAAGGCCGGCACGATCAGAAAACCCCCGCCTACCCCCAGCAACCCCGAGACCACACCGGTCACCGCACCGAGGGCCGCGAGGGTCGCGGTGCATTTGGCGGTCCAGGAGAAGCGCCCGGTCTGCTGGTCGAGCATGCAGTTTTTCTGGCCCCAGTTGGCATGGCCATGGTCGCTCGGCCCCTCCTCCTTGCGCTCGCGCCGCAACATCCGCGCGGCCACCATGACCATCAGCAGGCTGAACAGGATCATCAGGACTTTTTCCGGCAACTGATGGGCGAAGTAGATGCCCAGCGGCGAAAAGACCGCCCCCAGCAGGGCAATCAACAGTGCCGCGCGATAGCGCACCAGGCCATGGCGCAAGCCATCGATGGCACCGACCGCCGCCGCGCTGCCCACCGCGAACAGGGCGACTGGCGCCGCCGTGGTCATGCTCCAGCCCAGTCCCAACACCAGCGCCGGCACCGCTAGAATGCCGCCCCCGGCTCCGGTCAAACCGAGCACCAACCCCATGACCACACCAAAAAAACTCGCCAGCAACATAGAACGCTCGTAATCCATGACAAAGGCCGGGAACGCCCGGTATCGATTGATGACAGGATAGAGCCCGCGTGGTTTTTTCGTTAACAGAATTGTCGCGGGCTGGTCAGCGCGGGGAAAATGAAACTACCCTCATGACTTACCCTTGAAGAAACAACCTCCATGCCAGCCCTGATTGAAGCCTTCTTCGACGACGCCTCGTCCACCTACAGTTACGTGATCTACGAAAATGACGGTGGGCAGTGTGCGATCGTCGACCCGGTGCTCGACTACACCCCGGCTGCCGGACGCACCGGCACCCTGCAGGCCGACCGGATCATCGCGTTCGTGCGCGAGCACCGCCTGCAGGTGCAATGGCTGCTGGAAACCCACGCCCACGCCGATCACCTGTCCGCCGCGCCCTACCTGCGGCGGGAGTTGGGCGGCAAGATCGCCATCGGCGAGTCGATCTGCAAGGTCCAGGGGGTGTTCAAGACCCTGTTCAACCTTGAGCCGGAATTTTCCATCGACGGTTCACAGTTCGATCACCTGTTCGCCCCGAACGAATCCTTCCGCATCGGCAACCTCAAGGCCACCGCCCTGCATGTGCCAGGCCATACCCCGGCGGACATGGCTTACCTGATCGGCAGCGACCTGATCCTGGTCGGCGATACCCTGTTCATGCCCGACGTCGGCACCGCCCGCTGCGACTTTCCCGGCGGCGACGCGCACCAGATGTTCGCCTCGATCCACAAGCTGCTGGCCTTCCCCGCCAGCGTGCGCCTGTACGTCTGCCACGACTACCCGCCCGAGGGCCGGGAACCGCAGTGCATGACCACCGTCGGCGAGCAACGCAAAAGCAACATCCACGTGCGCGACGGCATCGACGAAATCGCCTTCGTCGCCATGCGCACCCGCCGCGATGCCGGGCTGGGCATGCCGACGCTGCTGCTGCCGGCGATCCAGGTCAATGTACGAGCGGGGAATCTGCCGCCGGCGGAAGACAATGGGGTGACCTACCTGAAAATCCCCATTAACAAGCTGTGAGATATTGATCGTTCCCACGCTCCGCGTGGGAATGCATCCCGTGACGCTCTGCGTCACATCCAAAGCGGAACGCGGAGCGTCACCGGCGGCATTGCCACGCTGCGCGGGTGAACGATCAGGTACCCAGGGTCAAGCCATTGGCCGGCAACGGCAGCGCCGTCTTGTAGCGCACCTGCTTGAGCGCAAAGCTCGAGCGGATATTCGCCACCCCAGGCACCTTGGTCAGGAAGTCCATCATGAAGCGCTCCAGCGACTGAATGGTCGGCACCAGTACGCGAATCAGGTAATCCGGATCGCCGGCCATCAGGTAGCACTCCATCACCTCGGGCCGATCGGAGATGGCCTCTTCGAAATGCTGCAACGCCTCCTCCACCTGTTTCTCGAGGCTGACGTGGATGAACACGTTGACGTGCAGCCCCAGCAAATCGGCGTCCAGCAAGGTTACCTGCTCACGAATCAGCCCCAGCTCCTCCATCGCCTTGACCCGGTTGAAACACGGCGTCGGCGAGAGGTTGACCGAGCGTGCCAGGTCGGCGTTGGTGATGCGGGCGTTCTCCTGAAGGCTGTTGAGAATGCCGATATCGGTACGGTCCAGTTTGCGCATGAGACAAAAACACCTGTTTTTTATGTTTATGTAGATTTTTTATCTGCAAATGATCTTGAGCGCAATGAAACAGAGAGAAATATTCTTCTGGGCCGGGCCTATGATTGTTGTAGGACAAGATTTCTTCTACAGAACGAAATCTGTCAGCTCACTACAAGAAATTCACAAGATCGAGCGTAGAAGCCATGAACCAAGCGTACGAACCGCTGCGCCTGCACGTTCCCGAACCCTCGGGCCGCCCCGGCTGCAAAACCGACTTCTCCTACCTGCACCTGACCGATGCCGGCACGGTGCGCAAACCCCCTGTTGACGTTGAACCGGCTGACACGGCTGACTTGGCCCGTGGCCTGATTCGTGTGCTTGACGACCAGGGCAATGCCCTGGGTCCGTGGGCCGAAGGCGTGCCGGTCGAGATCCTGCGTAAAGGCATGCGTGCCATGCTCAAGACGCGGATCTACGACAACCGCATGGTGGTCGCCCAACGCCAGAAGAAAATGTCGTTCTACATGCAGAGCCTTGGCGAGGAAGCCATCGGCAGCGCCCAGGCCCTGGCCCTGAACATCGACGACATGTGCTTCCCGACCTACCGTCAGCAAAGCATCCTCATGGCCCGCGACGTGCCGCTGGTAGACCTGATCTGCCAACTGCTGTCCAACGAGCGCGATCCGCTCAAAGGCCGTCAGCTGCCGATCATGTATTCGGTGAAAGACGCCGGTTTCTTCACCATTTCCGGCAACCTCGCCACCCAGTTCGTCCAGGCTGTGGGCTGGGCCATGGCCTCGGCCATCAAGGGCGACACCAAGATTGCCTCGGCCTGGATCGGCGACGGCGCAACCGCTGAATCGGACTTCCACACCGCCCTGACCTTCGCCCACGTGTACCGCGCACCGGTGATCCTCAACGTGGTCAACAACCAGTGGGCGATCTCCACCTTCCAGGCCATCGCCGGTGGTGAGGCCACCACCTTCGCCGGTCGTGGCGTCGGTTGCGGCATCGCCTCGCTGCGGGTCGACGGCAACGATTTCTACGCGGTCTACGCCGCTTCCGCCTGGGCCGCCGAACGTGCGCGCCGCAACCTCGGCCCGACCATGATCGAATGGGTCACCTACCGCGCCGGCCCGCACTCCACCTCGGACGATCCATCGAAATACCGTCCCGCCGACGACTGGAGCCACTTCCCGTTGGGCGACCCGATCGCGCGCCTCAAGCAGCACCTGATCAAGGTCGGCCACTGGTCCGAGGAAGAACATGCCGCCGTCAGCGCCGAACTGGAAGCCGAAGTGATCGCCGCACAGAAAGAAGCCGAACAGTACGGCACCCTTGCCGGCGGCCAGATTCCAAGCGCCGCGACCATGTTCGAAGACGTCTACAAAGAGATGCCGGAGCATTTGAAGCGCCAGCGTCAAGAGTTGGGGATCTGACATGAACGATCACAACAACAATATCGAGCTGGAAACCGCCATGACCACGACCACCATGACCATGATCCAGGCCCTGCGCTCGGCCATGGATGTGATGCTTGAACGTGACGACAACGTCGTGGTGTTCGGCCAGGACGTGGGCTATTTCGGCGGTGTGTTCCGCTGCACCGAAGGCCTGCAGGCCAAGTACGGCACCTCCCGCGTATTCGACGCGCCGATCTCCGAAAGCGGCATCGTCGGCACCGCCGTGGGCATGGGCGCCTACGGCCTGCGCCCGGTGGTGGAGATCCAGTTCGCCGACTACGTGTACCCGGCCTACGATCAGATCATCTCCGAAGCCGCACGCCTGCGTTATCGCTCGGCCGGCGAATTCACCGCGCCGCTGACCCTGCGCATGCCCTGCGGTGGCGGCATCTACGGCGGCCAGACCCACAGCCAGAGCATCGAGGCACTCTTCACCCAGGTATGCGGTCTGCGCACCGTCATGCCGTCCAACCCCTACGACGCCAAGGGTTTGCTGATCGCCTCCATCGAAAACGATGACCCGGTGATCTTCCTGGAGCCGAAGCGCCTGTACAACGGCCCGTTCGACGGCCACCACGACCGCCCGGTGACCCCGTGGTCGAAACACCCCGCCGCACAGGTTCCGGACGGTTACTACACGGTACCGCTGGACGTTGCCGCTATCGCCCGTCCGGGCAAGGACGTCACGGTGCTGACCTACGGCACCACCGTTTATGTGTCGCAAGTGGCCGCTGAAGAAAGCGGTGTCGATGCCGAAGTCATCGACCTGCGCAGCCTGTGGCCGCTGGATCTGGAAACCATCACCAGATCGGTGAAGAAAACCGGCCGCTGCGTGATCGTTCACGAAGCCACCCGCACTTGCGGCTTCGGTGCCGAACTGACGGCGCTGGTGCAAGAGCATTGCTTCCACCACCTGGAAGCGCCAATCGAACGCGTCACCGGCTGGGACACCCCGTACCCGCACGCGCAAGAGTGGGCGTATTTCCCTGGCCCGTCCCGTGTGGGCGCGGCTTTGAAACGGGTCATGGAGGTCTGAATGGGCACGCACGTCATTAAAATGCCGGACATTGGCGAAGGCATTGCAGAAGTAGAATTGTCGGTATGGCACGTCAAGGTCGGCGACATGGTCGTCGAGGATCAGGTGCTGGCCGATGTCATGACCGACAAGGCGATGGTGGATATTCCGTCACCGGTCCATGGCAAGGTAATCGCCCTGGGCGGCCAGCCAGGTGAAGTGATGGCGGTCGGCAGTGTGCTGATCAGCATTGAAGTCGAAGGCGCGGGAAACGTTAAGGAGTCGGCGCAACCGGCACCGGCCAAAGAAGCGCCAGTTGCAGCGCCGAAAGTCGAAAGCGTGGTGCAAAGCAAGCCAGTCGTTGCCGCAGCGCCAAAAGCCGCCGTGTGCCAGGGCCCGATGGTCGCCCGCGAAGCCAATGAGCGTCCCCTGGCCTCTCCTGCCGTGCGCAAGCACGCGCTGGACCTCGGTATCCAGTTGCGCCTGGTCCGTGGCACCGGCCCTGCCGGCCGAGTGTTGCACGAAGACCTCGAGGCCTACCTGGCCCAGGGTCAGTCGAATGCGTCGACCGTCAGCAGCGCTTACAGCCAGCGCAACGACGAAGAACAGATCCCTGTGATCGGCATGCGCCGCAAGATCGCCCAGCGCATGCAGGACGCCACCCAGCGTGCCGCTCACTTCAGTTATGTCGAGGAAATCGACGTCACGGCCGTGGAAGAACTGCGCGCACACCTCAACGAAAAGCACGGTGCCACCCGCGGCAAGCTGACCTTGCTGCCGTTCCTGGTCCGCGCCCTGGTCGTCGCCCTGCGTGATTTCCCGCAGATCAACGCGCGCTACGACGACGAAGCCCAGGTCATCACCCGCCTCGGCGCGGTGCATGTCGGCATCGCCACCCAGGCCGATATCGGCCTGATGGTACCGGTGGTACGTCACGCCGAAGCCCGCAGCCTGTGGGACAACGCCCAGGAAATCTCCCGCTTGGCCACCGCCGCCCGTAACGGCAAGGCCAGCCGCGACGAACTGTCCGGATCGTCCATCACCCTGACCAGCCTTGGCGCATTGGGTGGCATCGTCAGCACCCCGGTGCTGAACCTGCCGGAAGTGGCGATCGTCGGCGTGAACAAGATCGTCGAACGGCCGATGGTAGTCAAAGGGCAGATCGTGATCCGCAAGATGATGAACCTCTCCAGTTCCTTCGATCACCGGGTGGTCGACGGCATGGACGCGGCGCAATTCATCCAGGCCGTGCGTGGCCTGCTGGAACAACCCGCCACCTTGTTTGTGGACTGATATTTGTTGGAGAGCACGATGCAAACTCTGAACACCACACTGCTGATCATCGGCGGCGGTCCTGGCGGTTATGTGACGGCGATCCGGGCCGGCCAGTTGGGCATCCCGACCCTCCTGGTGGAAGGCCAATCCCTGGGCGGTACCTGCCTGAACATCGGCTGCATTCCGTCCAAGGCGCTGATTCACGTCGCGGAACAGTTCCACCAGACGCACAATCACAGCCAGCATTCGGCCCTGGGCATCAGCGTTTCGGCGCCAACCCTGGATATCGGCAAAAGCGTGGAATGGAAGGACGGCATCGTCGACCGCCTGACCACCGGCGTTGCGGCCCTGCTGAAAAAGCACAAGGTCCAGGTCATCCAGGGCTGGGCCAAGGTCGTCGACGGCAAGACCGTCGACGTCGGTGACACGCGCATCCAGTGCGAGCACCTGGTGCTGGCCACCGGGTCGAAAAGCGTCAACTTGCCGATGCTGCCCATTGGCGGGCCGATCATCTCCTCCACCGAAGCGCTGGCGCCGACGTCCGTGCCCAAACGCCTGGTCGTGGTGGGGGGCGGCTACATCGGCCTGGAACTGGGCATTGCCTATCGCAAGCTCGGTGCCGACGTCAGCGTGGTCGAAGCCCAGGAGCGCATCCTGCCGGCCTATGACGCTGAATTGACCCAGCCGGTGCACGATGAACTGAAAAAGCTCGGCATGAAGCTTTACTTGAAGCACAGCGTGCAAGGCTTTGATTCACAAGCCAATACTTTGCAAGTTCTGGATCCGAATGGCGACACCCTGAACCTGGAAACCGACCAGGTGCTGGTAGCCGTCGGTCGCAAACCCAACACCCAGGGCTGGAACCTCGAAGCGCTGAACCTGGACATGAACGGCGCGTCGATCAAGGTCGACGACCGCTGCCAGACCAGCATGCGCAACGTGTATGCCATCGGCGACCTCAGTGGCGAACCGATGCTCGCCCACCGGGCCATGGCCCAAGGCGAGATGGTGGCCGAGCTGATCAGCGGCAAGCACCGCGAGTTCAACCCCACCGCCATTGCCGCCGTGTGCTTCACCGACCCGGAACTGGTGGTGGTCGGCAAGACCCCGGACGAAGCCAAGGCCGCTGGCCTGGATTGCATCGTGTCGAGCTTCCCGTTCGCGGCCAATGGCCGGGCGATGACGCTGGAATCCAGAAGCGGTTTCGTGCGCGTGGTCGCTCGTCGGGACAATCATGTAATTGTCGGCTGGCAGGCGGTGGGTGTCGGTGTCTCCGAATTGTCCACGGCGTTCGCGCAAAGCCTGGAAATGGGCGCGCGATTGGAAGACATCGGCGGCACCATCCATGCGCATCCGACCTTGGGCGAAGCCGTTCAGGAAGCGGCGTTGCGGGCCCTGGGGCACGCGTTGCACCTGTGATTCAAAGCGTACACCGAACCTGTAGGAGCCGGCTTGCCGGCGAAGGCGATGGATCTGGCACACCGAGTCGCATCGATCGCTGGCAAGCCAGCGCCTACAAGGAATGTAATCCGGGCTGCGAAATCGGTCCGGAATGAAGTATTGTTGTCCCCATCCAGAAAACGTCAGAAACATTGAACCGTTTCGGCGGTTGTTAAGTGATAGAGGGTGTCATGGGTAACGAAAGCATCAATTGGGACAAGCTGGGTTTTGACTACATCAAGACCGACAAGCGCTATCTGTCGCACTTTCGCGATGGCGAGTGGGACAAGGGCACCCTGACAGAAGACAATGTGCTGCACATCAGCGAAGGCTCCACGGCCCTTCACTATGGCCAGCAATGCTTCGAAGGCCTGAAGGCCTATCGTTGCAAGGACGGTTCGATCAACCTGTTCCGCCCGGACCAGAACGCCGCCCGCATGCAGCGCAGCTGCGCGCGCCTGCTGATGCCACAGGTCTCTACCGAGCAGTTCATCGAAGCGTGCAAGGAAGTGGTCCGCGCCAACGAGCGCTTCATCCCGCCGTATGGCACTGGCGGCGCGCTGTACCTGCGTCCGTTCGTGATTGGCGTAGGTGACAACATCGGCGTGCGCACCGCACCCGAGTTCATCTTCTCGATCTTCTGCATCCCGGTCGGCGCCTACTTCAAGGGCGGCCTCACCCCGCACAACTTCCTGATCTCCAGCTACGACCGCGCCGCCCCACAAGGCACCGGCGCAGCCAAGGTCGGCGGCAACTACGCCGCCAGCCTGATGCCGGGCTCCCAGGCCAAGAAAGCCCACTTCGCCGACGCCATCTACCTGGATCCGATGACCCACACCAAGATCGAGGAAGTCGGTTCGGCCAACTTCTTCGGGATCACCCACGACAACAAGTTCGTGACCCCGAACTCGCCGTCGGTGCTGCCGGGCATCACCCGCCTGTCGCTGATCGAGCTGGCCAAGTCGCGCCTGGGCCTGGAAGTGATCGAAGGTGACGTGTTCATCGACAAGCTGTCGGACTTCAAGGAAGCCGGCGCTTGCGGCACGGCGGCCGTGATCACGCCGATCGGCGGTATCAGCTACAACGACCACTTGCACGTGTTCCACAGCGAAACCGAAGTCGGCCCGATCACCCAGAAGCTCTACAAAGAGCTGACCGGCGTGCAAACCGGCGACGTCGAAGCGCCAGCAGGCTGGATCGTCAAGGTCTGACCTGACGTCCCCTGCCATGAAAACGCCGCCCTCGACTTCGAAGGCGGCGTTTTTTTTTCCGCATCAATCATCCCGCGTCAGCACTTCCAGCAACTCGATCTCGAAGATCAGGTTCGAATTCGGCGTGATCTTGCCCATCGTGCGCTCGCCATAGGCCAGGTGCGCCGGCACCAGCAGCTTGCGCTTGCCACCCACCTGCATGCCCAAAATGCCCTGGTCCCAGCCCTTGATCACCCGCCCGGTGCCGATCACGCACTGGAACGGCTTGCCTCGACTGTAGGAAGAGTCGAATTCGCTACCGTCTTCCAGCCAGCCACGGTACTGGGTGGTGATCAGCGCGCCCTTGACGGCGGCCTTGCCGTCACCCGGCTCAAGATCAATGATTTGCAGTTCGTCGTTCATGTTCTTAACTCATCTACAGTGCCCTGACTTGCGGGCGCGGACGCAGGTTTTCGCAGAATCCGCCGTCGATGGCAACCGTCGGAACCGAAAGGCCCCTGTGCCGCTCAGAACAAGTATCGACTTCGCACTCAGAAAGGATGCTCTGATGAACGACCTGCGCAGTTTTATTCCGCCGTACATCCTGCATCGTATCGTCGCGCACGGCTCCGAACGCCAGCGTCACAGCGCCATGAGCACGCTGGCCCACGTGCGCACCCTGCGGCACCCGCCTGGCCCACCGGTGCGCCCTGCTGCCGCCGCAATCCTGCCGCCTTCCGGAAAAGCCGGCCAGGCCCAGCGCAGCGTGCATGATGCCCAGGGCAAAATGCTCTTGCCCGGCATGCCGGTGCGCCTTGAAGGGCAGGCAGCGAGCGGCGATCCGGCGGTCGATGAAGCCTATGATGCGCTGGGAGCCAGCTACGATTTCTTCTGGAAGGTGTTGGGGCGCGACTCCATCGACAACAAAGGCTTCGCCCTGGTCGGCAGCGTGCATTATGGCCAGGACTACGAAAACGCCTTCTGGAACGGCGCGCAAATGGTCTTCGGCGACGGCGATGGCGAGATATTCGAGCGCTTCACCCGCTCCCTCGACGTGGTCGCGCACGAACTGACCCACGGCGTGGTCGAGAGCGAAGCGGGCCTGGTCTATGCCGACCAGTCCGGGGCGTTGAATGAATCACTGTCGGACGTGTTTGGCGTGCTGACCAAGCAGTATCTGCTGGAGCAGACCGCCGACCAGGCGGACTGGCTGATCGGTGCGGATTTGCTGACACCGCGCATCAAGGGCATCGGCCTGCGCTCGATGGCCCACCCGGGCACCGCCTATGACGACCCGCTACTGGGCAAGGACCCGCAACCGGATCACATGCGCAAGTTCGTCATCACCCAGGAGGACAATGGCGGTGTGCACATCAATTCAGGCATTCCCAACCGGGCGTTTTACCTGGCAGCCAAGACCTTGGGCGGCTTTGCCTGGGAAAAGGCCGGGCTCATCTGGTACGACACGCTGTGCGACAAGCGCTTGGACCGCGAGACGTCATTCAGTGCCTTTGCAAAACTCACCCTGGAGCATGCACGGCGGCGCTTCACGGCCAAGGAAGCCCGGGCGGTGCAGCAGGGCTGGTCTGAAGTGGGTGTCGATGCGATGCAGGAGGAACCATGAAAACCTTGCCAACGCTGGATGAGCGCGCAGTCGTGTGCGTTTCGCGCCAGGGCGGTTTTGCCGCGATCCAGGCCATGACTCGCCCCCGGGAGATCGATTTCGCTCAGTGCAGCATCGATCAACGCTCGCGCATCTATGGCTTGCTTGAAGGTTGCCTGCCGCTGGCCAGTTCGGTCGCAGGTGGAGGCGACCAGCGTTTTTACCAGATCGAGTTGCACTACCACGAAGGCGAACACGACGACCAGATGGTGTTGAAGGTGCCGGAAGACCAGGCGCCCGCTGAGCTGGTGCGGCTCTGGGACCTGGGCGAATTGTTGTAGCGGCGTGGCATTGCCCGCCCATAATCTCTATCGCGCGATAGCGTTGACCCAAGACCAGCCTTTATCCTTGTCGACCCGCCGTACCGAGTTGATGGAGTTTTCTAATGCCCCATGAAGGCAGTCTGTTACAAGCCGCAGTCGTTTTTCTGCTCGCGGCCGTACTCACCGTTCCCCTGGCCAAGCGTCTGCAGCTGGGCGCGGTGCTGGGTTATCTGTTTGCCGGAGTGATCATCGGCCCCTCGGGGCTGGGCCTGATCGGCAATCCGGAAAGCGTCGCGCACATCTCGGAACTCGGCGTGGTGTTGCTGCTGTTCATCATCGGCCTGGAATTGTCGCCACGCCGGTTGTGGGTGATGCGCAAGGCGGTGTTCGGCGTCGGGCTGGCGCAGGTGCTGCTGACTGGAGCGCTGCTGGGGGCGTTGGCCCTGTATGTCTTCGGGCAACCCGTGAACACCTCTATCGTGCTGGGCCTGGGGCTGGCCCTGTCGTCCACCGCATTCGGCCTGCAGAGCCTGGCCGAGCGCAAGGAACTGACCAGCCCCCACGGGCGCCTGGCGTTCGCGATCCTGCTGTTCCAGGACATCGCAGCGATACCGCTGATTGCCATGGTGCCGTTGCTGGCGGGCAGCGCTGAAAGCGTCAGCGCTGCCGACGATGTGAACCAGGGCCTGCGCGTGCTGATCAGCATCGCCATCGTGGTGGTCGGCGGCCGCTACCTGCTGCGCCCGGTGTTCCGCGTGGTGGCCAAGAGCGGCTTGCCGGAGGTGTCCACCGCGACCGCGTTGCTGGTGGTGATGGGCACCGCCTGGCTGATGGACCTGGCTGGTATTTCCATGGCCCTCGGCGCCTTCCTTGCCGGCCTGCTGCTGGCGGACTCCGAATATCGGCACGAACTGGAAGCGCAGATCGAACCCTTCAAGGGCCTGCTGCTGGGGCTGTTTTTCATGAGCGTCGGCATGGGTGCCAACCTCAGCCTGCTCCTGCGCGAACCCATCGTGGTGCTGGGGCTGACCGTGCTGCTGATCGCCGTCAAGCTGCCGTTGCTGTTTATCGTGGGTAAAGTCGCCGGCGGCTTGAACAAGATCAGCGCCATTCGCCTGGGCATCGTGCTGGCGGCTGGTGGTGAGTTTGCCTTTGTGGTGTTCAAGATCGGCCGTGACCATGGCTTGTTCGATCCGCGCCTGTACGACTTGCTGGTGTTGGCGATCACCCTGTCGATGGCACTGACGCCATTGTTGCTGCTGCTATGCGCCCGACTGGTCAGCCCGAAGGTGCAACCGGTGGCGGTGCCGGAGCAGTTTCGCGAAATCGATGCCGACGAACCCCGTGTGGTGATCGCCGGCATGGGCCGTATGGGGCAGATCGTCGCGCGCATCCTGCGGGCGCAGAACATCAAGTTCGTGGCCCTCGACACCTCGGTGGAAACCATCGAACTGTCGCGCAGCTTCGGCGGCGTGCCGGTGTACTACGGCGACCCGATGCGCCCGGAAATCCTCAGCGCGGCCAAGGTCGGGAATGCCGAATTCTTCATCATCGCCACCGACGACCCGGACACCAACATCAAGACCGCCGAGCTGGTCCACAAGCTCTATCCGCACATCAAGATCATTGCCCGCGCGCGCAACCGCCAGCATGTGCACCGGCTGGTGGACCTGGGCGCCCACGCGGTGCGCGAAACCTTCTACTCCAGCCTGGAAATGAGCCGCCAGACCTTGATCGGACTCGGACTGACCCCCGAGCAGGCCGATGCACGGATCAAACGTTTCAAGCATCACGACGAACAGGTGCTCGAAGCCCAGCATGCGATCTACGACGACGCAGTGAAGGTCAAGCAGACGGCCCAGGAAGCGCGGGCGGAACTGGCACGGTTGTTTGAGTCGGACCAGTTGGAAGAGCAGGCCAGGAACGGTTGAGGTGAACCTGGCCGCTTTGCGATAAACCACAACCACACGGAGTACACCATGGCTGGCGACACATCCCCCGCGCTCAAGGAAATCTTCAACGCCGAACGCCTGCGGCACATCGCCGCCGAGATGACGGCGGTGTATCCCGGCTTCAATGCCAAGGGTTTCCTGAAACTGGCCAACAACGGTCTGGCCGAGTTGTCGGTGATGCAGCGTCTGGCTCGCGTCAGCGAATGCCTGCACGCGGTATTGCCAGCGGGGTATGAAGCATCCCTTGCGCTATTGCGCGAACTCGCCCCCCGCCTCAACAGTGGCTTTGTCAGCATGTGCCTGCCGCATTACGTGGCGACCTATGGCGCCGACCGCTTCGAACTGTCGATGGAGGCGCTCAAGTACTTCACCGCGTTCGGTTCTTCGGAGTTCGCCATCCGCCACTTCCTGCGCGCCGATATGCAGCGCTCGCTGAAACTGATGCATGACTGGTCACTGGACACCAACGAGCATGTCCGGCGCCTCGCCAGCGAAGGTAGCCGACCGCGCCTGCCGTGGTCGTTTCGCCTGGAACAGATCCAGGCCGACCCGCGCCTGGCGGCGGCAATCCTCGACAACCTCAAGGCCGACCCCAGCCTTTACGTGCGCAAGTCCGTGGCCAACCACCTCAACGACATCACCAAGGACCATCCCGAGTGGGTGCTGGACCTGATCGAGGGCTGGTCGCTGGACAACCCACACACTGCGTGGATCGCCAGGCATGCGCTGCGCAGCCTGATCAAACAGGGCAATTTGCGAGCCCTGGCGATCATCGGCGCGGGGGCCAAGCCTGAAGTGCAGATCATCGATGTACAGGTCAATCCGCCGGTGATTGGCCTAGGCGAAAAAATCACCTTGTCCTTCGCGGTCAAATCCACGGCCCACAACAGCCAGCGCCTGGTGATCGACTACGCCATCGATTACGTCAAGGCCAACGGCAGCACTTCGGCCAAGGTCTTCAAGCTCAAGGCCCTGACGCTGCCGGGCAACGCGACACAATCCATCGCCCGTGGCCAGCACATCAAGGAACTCACCACTCGCCGGCATTACGCGGGCAAGCACGCGGTGCATGTGCTGGTGAACGGGGAGCGGCTGGCGAGCACCGCCTTCGAAATCCTGGGTTGAGATGCGCTACTGAACATTGCGTTGGTCTTCCGGGCGCCATCGCTCTCACGGCTGGCCCGATCCACTGTAGGAGCTGGCTTGCCAGCGAAGGCGGCCTGCCAGCCTGCCCATCTCTCTCGCGCCCACACGCGATCCACTGCAGGAGCTGGCTTGCCAGCGATGGCGGCCTGCCAGCCTGCCCATCTCTCTCGCGYCCACACGCGATCCACTGYAGGAGCTGGCTTGCCAGCGATGGCGGCCTGCCAGCCTGCCCATCTCTCTCGCGTCCACACGCGATCCACTGTAGGAGCTGGCTTGCCAGCGAAGGCGGCCTGCCAGCCTGCCCATCTCTCTCGCGCCCACACGCGATCCACTGTAGGAGCTGGCTTGCCAGCGAAGGCGGCCTTGAACATTGCGTTGATCTTTCGGGCCCCATCGCTGGCAAGCCAGCTCCTACAGAGGACCGGGTATAGCGAGAGAGATGGGCAGGCTCACTCACAGGATTTTCACCCCCCGGGAAGAGGATTGGGCCCCAGCAACAATTCCTGCTCCCGCTCACACAACTCCACCACGTAATCCCACATCACCCGCAGCCGCACCGACTTGTGCAGCTCGCGGCGGGTGCTGATCCAGTAGCTGCGCAGGATGCTCTCCTGCGGGAGCAACGGCACCAGGGCGGGATCGTCGCTGGCCATGTAGCACGGCAGCACGGCGATGCCCAGGCCCGCGCGTGCGGCCTGTTGCTGGGCGATGACGCTGGTGCTGTGGAAGACCACCTGCGGGTTGCGGCAGAAGCTGTTGAGGAACATCAGTTCCTGGCTGAACAGCAAGTCGTCGACGTAGCCGATCCAGGCGTGCCGCCCCAGGTCTTCGCGATTGCGCAGCGCTGGCGAACGGTCGAGATAGTCCTGGCTGGCGTAAAGCGCCAAGCGATAGTCGGCCAGCTTGCGCGTGACCAGCATGTCGGCGGCCGGGCGTTCCAGGTGGATGCTGATTTCCGCCTCGCGGTTGAGGATGCTGACGAAACGCGGCACCGCCACCAGCTCGACTTCCAGCCCCGGGTAACGCTCGAACAGGCCGTTCATGCGGCTGGCGAGAAACATGATGCCCAGCCCTTCCGTCACCCCCACCCGGATCTTGCCCAGCGGCGCCGTGGACTGGGTGATTTCTTCCTGCGCCAGCAGCGCGACATTCTCCATGGCCTCGGCGTGCTTGAGCAATGCTTCACCGGCCGGGGTCAGCTCGTAGCCCTGGGCATGCTGCACGAACAAGGCGCTGCCAAGGCTCTTTTCAATGGCCTCGATGTGCCGCGCCACGGTGGCATGGGTGGTGTTCAAGCGGCGCGCGGCAGTGAGCAAACGCCCGCTACGCTGGAGCTCGAGAAAGAAGCGCAGGTCATTCCAGTCGAACATCATCCATCCTTAGGTCAGCGTTGTTTAAAAACGCACAGCAGCTGGGTAAAAACTAACATTCTTTAAACGAAAGCTAACAACTAGGATGGATCCCAACAAGAACAACAAGCGAGGTCAGGGATGCAAGCTTCCCTTGATGAATTCGACTACATCGTGGTTGGGGCGGGTCCCGCCGGTTGTTTGCTGGCCAATCGCCTGTCGGCCAACCCGCAGCACCGGGTGCTGCTGCTCGAAGCCGGCGGTCGCGACAATTACGCGTGGATTCACATCCCGGTGGGCTACCTGTTCTGCATCGGCAACCCGCGCACCGACTGGTGCTTCAAGACCGAGGCGCAACCCGGCCTGCAGGGCCGCACCCTGAGTTACCCGCGCGGCAAGGTCCTGGGCGGCTGCTCGTCGATCAACGGCATGATCTACATGCGCGGCCAGGCTGGCGATTACGACGGCTGGGCGGCCGACGGCAACCCCGGCTGGCGCTGGCAAGACGTGCTGCCGTTGTTCAAGAAGAGCGAAAATCATTATGCCGGCGAATCAACCTTCCACGGCGCCAGCGGCGACTGGCGAGTGGAACGCCAGCGCCTGTCCTGGCCGATTCTCGATGCCTTCCGCAGCGCCGCCGAGCAGAGCGGCATCGCCAGCATCGACGACTTCAACCAGGGCGATAACGAAGGTTGTGGCTACTTCCAGGTCAACCAGAAGGCAGGCGTGCGCTGGAATGCAGCCAAGGCGTTCCTCAAGCCGATACGCCAGCGCCCCAACCTGACGGTGCTGACCGGCGTCGAAGTCGACCGGGTGCTCCTGGAAAACGCTCGCGCCTGGGCGGTCAGCGCCCATTGGCAAGGTCAGGCCAGGACCTTCAAGGCGCGCAAGGAAATCATCCTGTGCGCCGGGTCCGTCGGTTCACCGAGCATCCTCCAGCGTTCCGGCATCGGCCCCCGCCCGCTGCTGCAGCGCCTGGGCATCGGCGTCGTGCATGAACTGCCAGGGGTCGGCGGCAACCTGCAAGATCACCTGCAACTGCGCCTGATCTACAAACTGGAAAACGCCCGCACCCTGAACCAGATGGCCGGCAGCCTGTGGGGCAAGATGGGCATGGGCTTGCGCTACCTGTATGACCGCAGCGGCCCCCTGTCCATGGCACCGAGTCAATTGGGGGCATTCGCCCGCTCGGGGCCGGAGCAGACTTCAGCCAACCTGGAGTACCACGTGCAACCGTTGTCGCTGGAGCGGTTCGGTGAACCGCTGCATGCCTTCCCGGCGTTTACCGCCTCGGTCTGCGACTTGCGTCCGCAAAGCCGTGGCCGGGTGGAAATCCAGTCCGCCAACCCGCAGCAAGCGCCCCTGATCCAGCCCAACTACCTCAGCCATCCCGAGGACTTGCGGGTGGCCGCCGATGCCATTCGCCTGACCCGGCGAATCGTTGCCGCACCCGCCCTGAAGCCGTTCAAGCCGGTTGAGTATCTACCCGGCGACAGCCTGCAGAGCGAGGCACAGCTGCACGAAGCCGCCGCGCGGATCGGTACCACCATCTTCCATCCCGTCGGCACCTGCCGGATGGGCAACGACGCGGACGCGGTGGTCGATGCCGAACTGCGCGTGCACGGCATCCCCGGCCTGCGTATCGCCGACGCCTCGATCATGCCGCGCATCACTTCGGGCAACACCTGCTCGCCTACGCTGATGATCGCGGAGAAGGCTGCACACATGATCCTCAACCCCGCCACACGGAGCATCACCGAGACAATGGAACTGGTCACACATCCGTGACTCCAGCACGGACACTGCAGGAGCGAGCCTGCTCGCGATGGTCGCCAACGATAACGCTGGAAACATGACACCACGCGGCGTTCCAAGGCCCTTCGCGAGCAGGCTCGCTCCCACAGGAAATGCGTACATCCGACACAACGACAGTAGCGGCGCCAGCCCACAAGGAAAGCGCCGACAGTGGAACAACAAAAACAATCACTGTGAGGGATACCGATATGTCAGAACACGTTCAACCCCTGGAAGCCGTGCGCAGCGCGGGCACCAGCCAGGAAACCCAGAAAGTCATCTTCGCCTCGTCGCTCGGGACGGTCTTCGAGTGGTATGACTTTTTCCTCTATGGCGCCCTCGCGGCGGTGATCAGCAAGCAGTTCTTCGCCGGGGTCAACGACACCACGGCGTTCATCTTCGCCCTGATGGCGTTTGCTGCCGGCTTCATCGTCAGGCCGTTCGGCGCCCTGGTGTTCGGCCGGTTGGGGGACATGATCGGGCGCAAATACACCTTCCTCGCCACCATCGTGCTCATGGGCCTGGCCACCTTCTGTGTCGGTTTGCTACCCAATTACGCGAGCATCGGCATTGCCGCGCCGATCATCCTCGTGGTGCTGCGCATGCTCCAGGGCCTGGCGCTGGGGGGTGAATACGGCGGCGCCGCGACTTACGTGGCGGAGCACGCCCCCATCGGCAAACGCGGTTTCCACACCAGCTGGATCCAGTCCACCGCCACCCTCGGCCTGTTGCTGTCGCTGCTGGTGGTACTCGGTTGCCGGTACTTCACCGGCGATCAGTTCGAAGTCTGGGGCTGGCGCATTCCGTTCCTGTTTTCGATCGTCCTGCTGGGCATCTCGACCTGGATTCGATTGAGCCTGCACGAGTCGCCTGCGTTCGTGAAAATGAAAGAGGAAGGCAAACTCTGCAAGTCGCCGATCCGCGACTCCTTCGGTAAATGGGACAACCTCAAGGTGGTCCTGATCGCCCTGTTCAGCATCAATGCCGGGCAAGCGGTGACCTTCTACGCGGCGCAGTTCTATGTGCTGTTCTTCCTCACCCAGTTCCTGAAAATGGACCCCGCAGTGGCCAACGGCCTGCTGATCGTCAGTGTGACCATCGGCGCCCCCTTCTTCATTTTCTTCGGCTGGCTGTCGGACAAGGTCGGGCGCAAACCGGTGCTGATGCTCGGCCTGCTGCTCGCCACGGCACTGTACTTCCCGATCTTCAAGACGTTGGCCCACTACGCCAACCCGGCCATCGACCAGGCCAGCCGCCAGGCCCCGATCACCGTGTTGGCCGACCCGGCTACCTGCACCTTCCAGTTCGACCCGGTGGGCAAGGCGAAATTCGACAGCCCCTGCGACAAGGTCAAGACCTTCCTGGTCAAGCAGGGCCTGCCTTACCAGAGCGAAGCGGCCCCGGCCGGCAGTGGTGTGCAGGTCAGCGTCGGTGACATTAAGATCGACGGCTTCGACGAAGCGGCCCTGCGTGGCGCGGTGACCCTGGTGGGTTACCCGCAACAGGCCGATATGCAGCAGATCAACAAGCCGATGATCGTGGCATTGATCGTCGCGCTGATCATCATCTCCGCCATGTGCTACGGCCCGCTGGCGGCGCTGATGGTCGAACTGTTCCCGACCCGCATCCGCTACACCTCGATGTCCCTGCCCTACCACATCGGCAACGGCTGGTTCGGTGGGTTCCTGCCGACGGTGTCATTTGCCCTGGTGGTCTATACCGGGGATATTTTCTACGGACTGTGGTACCCGGTGGTGATTACCGGGGTGAGCCTGGTGGTGGGGCTGCTGTGCCTGCGTGAGACGCGTAACGTCGACCTGGATAAAAACTGACGTTTACCCAATGAGCCTTCGCCTGTAGTTACCCACTGCCGGCGAAGGCGGACTGATAGCCAACCCAGCTCCCACGGCCGCACCTGATCCACTGTAGGCGCTGGCTTGCCAGCGATGAGGCCCGAAAAACGAGCGAAAGGTTCAAGACCGCCTTCTCCGGCATGCCGACGATCTCACTCGTCAATATCAATCAACTCAAACGTCACCTGATCCGGATAGTACGCCACATACTCCTGGATCTGCCTCACTGACACCTTGGGTTTTTCATAGCTCCACGCCGCATTAGCGCCTTCGTGTCCCGGTACCTGCAAGCTGAAATAACTGGCATCGCCCTTGTACGGGCAATAGCTGGTGTGATCGGTACGGGCGTAATACTTCTCGTCGATGTCCTCGCGCGGCACGTAGTACACCGGCGGGTAATTGGCTTCCAGCAACACCAGCGCACGAGACGTCGCTGCCACCTGGAATCCGTGAAATTTCACCAACAGGCAGCCGGGCTGCTCGGCGATGGTGATGACGGGGCTGGGACCGGAGCTTTTCATGGAATACGCACCTCATGACGGTGATGGACCTGTAACTGCAGGGCTGCACGACGCCCCGGAAACCTCGGTTTATCAGGTATAACCCAAGTAGCCGGCCTGCGACGGCTGCGCAGCCGAACGGATTCACCGGGTCGGGCAAACAGATGCAACGTTTTTGCTGTACATCCATACAGATAATGATTGCTCTCGCGCGCGACTCCCGCCATCCTGTGCTCCTCCCGGACACTGATCGACGATGGTGGTTATGCGGCTGTACCTCTGTGAAAAACCTTCCCAGGCCAAAGACATTGCGGCCGTGCTTGGCGCGCGGCGGCGCGGTGATGGCTGCTGGCTGGGAACGGACGTCACGGTGACCTGGTGCATCGGCCACCTGCTGGAGACCGCGCCGCCGGATGCCTATGACGCGCGCTACAAGCGCTGGGTACTGGCCGACCTGCCGATTATTCCCGACAAGTGGAAAATGACCGTCAAGCCGCGCACCGCCAGTCAATACAAGGCGGTCAAGCGCCTGCTCGGCGAAGCGTCCGAGCTGGTGATTGCCACGGACGCCGACCGCGAGGGCGAGATGATCGCCCGGGAACTGGTGGAACATTGCCGCTATCGCGGGCCAATCCAGCGCTTGTGGCTATCGGCGCTGGACGATGCCTCGATCCGCAAGGCCCTGGCCGCGCTCCGGCCCGGTGCGCAGACCTTCAGCCTCTATCATTCGGCGCTGGGGCGCTCTCGGGCCGACTGGCTGATCGGCATGAACATGAGCCGGCTGTTCACCTTGCTGGGACGCCAGTCGGGGTACCAGGGCGTGTTACCGGTCGGCCGGGTGCAGACGCCGACCCTGCGCCTGGTGGTAGACCGCGATCGCAGCATCGCCGACTTCGTGCCCGTGCCCTACTGGGCTGTCGAGGTGCAGTTGCTGCACGACGGCAGCACCTTCACCGCGCAATGGCGGGCGGCGTCCGACGTCTGCGACGACCAGGACCGCTGCCTCAACCAGGCACTGGCGCAACGGGCAGCGGCGGCCATGCGCGCCGCCGACAGCGCCAGGGTCATCAAGCTGCGCACCGAGCGCATGCGCGAAGTGGCGCCGCTGCCCTTCGATCTCGGCACCTTGCAGGAGGTCTGCTCGAAAAAGCTCGGGCTCGGTGCCCAGGAAACCCTCGACATCGCCCAGGCGCTCTACGAAACCCACAAGGTCATCACCTACCCGCGCAGCGACTGCGGTTACCTGCCCCTCAGCCAGCACAGCGAAGCACCGGGCATCCTGGCAGCACTGCGCCAGGCCGACCCGGCACTGGACGCCTTGCAAGACTACCTGGAACCCCAGCGCCGTTCACGGGCCTGGAACGATGCCAAGGTCAGCGCGCACCACGGCATCATCCCCACCGCCGCGGCGAAGAACCTCGATCGCCTGGTGGGCAAGCAGCGCGCGGTCTACACCCTGATCCGCGCCCGTTACCTGGCGCAGTTCCTGCCCAATCACGAATTCGATCGCACCCAGGCCGACTTCGACTGCGCCGGCGAGGCCTTGCGTGCCGTTGGCAAGCAAATCGTCGAACCGGGCTGGAAACGCGCCCTGCCCGAAGCCCTTGCGCCGGCCAAGGGCCGCGAGGTACCTGCCCCGCAAACCCTGCCCAGCCTCAGGGAAGGGCTCGATTGCGCGGTGGCCGACGTGTTACTCAAGGACCTCTGGACCCAACCGCCCAAACCGTTCACCGAGGGTGACCTGATCAAGGCCATGAAGAACGTCGCCAAGCTGGTGGAAGATCCCTTGCTCAAGCAGAAGCTCAAGGACACCACCGGCATCGGCACCGAAGCGACCCGCGCCTCGATCATCCAGGGCCTGCTCGACCGTGGCTACCTGATCAAGAACGGCAAGGCGCTGGCGGCGACCCCGGCCGCTTTCAGCTTGATCGATGCCGTCCCGCGCGCCATTGCCGACCCGGGCACCACAGCTATCTGGGAGCAGGCCTTGGACATGGTGCAAAGCGGGGAAATGAGCCTGGACGAGTTCGTCACCAAACAGGCGGCCTGGATGAGCAAGCAAGTCAGTCGCTGCGCCGGCCTGAGCCTGACCATCAGCGGCCCGGCCAGCCCTGCCGGGCGCGGTGCCACGCCGTGGAAAAACAAACGCAAGCCGGCCAAGCGCAAGCCCGCGCCCAAACGCACAACAAAAGCTCCTGTGTAGGAGCTGGCTTGCCAGCGATAGCGGAGGTAGAAACGACATAAATGTCGCCTTACGCCCCATCGCCATCAATACCAACCAACCCTTAAACATCTTTTTCGTTTCTGCGCCGCTTTTGCATTTCTGTGCGACAGATCCCACTTCAGAGGCTCCCCCATCCCCCCTTAGCAGTGTAAGTTTGCAGATCTTTCTGATTAAACGATCAGATATTTCCTACAAACCCACCTGCAAAGGAATGCCTCCAGCAATGGACTTTTCACTCAAGCACCTGGCCGCGGCCACCCTGATGTTCGCCAGCCTGTCGTCGTTCACCACTGCTGCCCAAGCCAACATCACCCCGCAACAGAGCGCGATCATCCTCAAGACCTTCAGTGATGAGTCGGTCACCGATTTCCGGCAGTTCCTGACGAGCCTGGCCAAGAGCGATGTCGCTAAAACCTCTGACCTCGGCCCGGCCATCAGTGCCTTCCAGGACAACAAGACGCTGACGCCTGGACAGCAAAACGAAATCCACCGCCTGCTTGGCCTCTATACCCGGATCAAGTACGGCAGCGCGGCCACCGAAACCCTGCGTGAACTGGTGGCCATCCCCACCGTGCGCGTGGACGGCGTCGCCCAGCACGACAATCCCGAGTTCATCAGGATCGCCGAGAAGATCAAGGGCCTGGCCCAGGCATTCAACCTGAGCTTTCGCAACATCGACAACCGCGTCTATGAAATCTCCCTGGAAGGCACCGGCGATGAAGTCGTGGGCATTCACGCCCATGCCGACGTGGTGCCGGTGACGCCAGAGAACTGGGTATTGCAGGACGGCACCCGGCTCGACCCGTTCAAGGTCACCCTGGTTGGCGACCGTATGTATGGTCGGGGTACCGAGGACGACAAGAACGGCATCGTGGTCGCGCTCTACGCCATGAAAGTCATCAAGGAAGAGAAACTGCCGCTGGCCAGGAACTTCAAGCTGCTGGTCGACACCACCGAGGAAACCACTGGCGACGCCATTCCCTACTATTTCCAACGCAACCCCACGCCCAACTACAACCTGGCGCTCGATGGCGGGTACCCGGTGGTGATCGCCGAGAAAGGCTATGGCACCGTCATGGCCAGCTTCGCCAAGCGCCAGGGTCAGGGCAACGGCGCCGAAATCACCTCGATGACCGGCGGCCTGGCTACCAACCAGATTCCGTCGACCTCGGTCGCCACCCTGCTGATAGACAAACCCGCCGAGCTGGCCGCCAGCCTGCAAAAGGCCGGCTCCGAGTACGCCAAGCGCAATGGCGGCAACTTTGAGGTCACCGCCAAGGTTGACGGCAAAGATGTCAAGCTGACCGTCACCGGCGTGTCCGCCCACTCCTCCGAGCCCGAGTCCGGCGTCAACCCGGTGGCCAGGATGCTCGACTTCATCAACAGCCTCGACGGCAAGGTCGCGCTCAAGCACAACCACATCACTGACGCGGCGCGCTACGCTGCCGACAACTGGGGGCTGGACTACCTGGGCGGCAAACTGGGGGTGGGCTTCTCCGATGAGTTCATGGGCCCGTTGACCACCTCCCTGACCTACGTCGGGATGGATGAAAAAGCCTTCAAGCTCGCGGTCAACCTGCGCGTGCCGAAGGGCAAGTCGCCGCAAACGCTGAAATCAGAAATTGCCACCAAGCTCGATGCCTGGAGCAAGCAGAGCAAAATCGCCCCGGCGTTGGACTACTCCATCGCCGAGCCGATGTACCGCAACCCCGAGGGCGAATGGGTCAAGGCTTTGCTCGCCGTGGCCAGCGAAAACCTCGGCATGCAGCACAAGTTCGGCACCTCCGCCGGCGCCACCTCGGTGCATGAACTACCTAATGGCGTGCAGTTCGGCCTGGCCATGCCGGACGTCAAGTACACCGGTCACAACGACAACGAGTTCAAGACCACTGAGCAGTTCCTGCTCGACCTGCAGATCGTGACCGAAATGATGGGCCGCATCGGGCAGTTGCCGAAACTCTGACCCACCTGGCGCCCCTGCCGTTCTGGTGGGGGCGCTGCGTCGCGGTCGGCTGTACATAGTCATTCCGTTTGTTCGGGCGGATCGACAGGTTACTGGGTTTGCGGTGTGGCCGTCCCGTAGGCAACGGCGCACGGTCCTGTGGCTTTCAAGAAGTAACCTTGAACACGCTTAAACAAGCATTTTCAAGCGAGGCTTGATGCCCTTGCTGCTAATACTGATGCCAAGCGAACGCCAGCGATGAACGCCGCCATCACTCAGTGGTCACAACAAGTGATGGCATCGCAACTGATCACTTGTACCACTCAGCCGCGACGCTTGCATTCCACACATTCCAGGGTGCGCCGGATAACGTTCAGTGGGTTCGGTTCCTGTCTGAAACAGGTGCTGACTGCTGCCATCCAATGCTCCCTTATCGGAGTACGCAAATGACTCAATCAATACGGTTGTTCCTGACGGCCTGGCTTGCGGTTGCCGCGCTGGCATCGGCCAGTTTCCTGAACACGGCAGGCGCCGCCACTGCCGAGGACCTCAACACCGACTCCCGGCAAGCGCTGCAAACGCTGTACAAGACCAACCCCACATCCGAATCCATCTCGCAAAAAGCCAAGGCCGTGCTGGTCTTCCCGAAAATCATCAAGGCGGGCCTGGTGTTTGGCGGCAGCTACGGCGAAGGTGTCTTGTTCAAGGGCAACAAAGCCGTTGACTACTACAACTCGGTCGGCGGCTCCTGGGGCTTGCAGGCAGGCGCCCAGTCCTATGGTTATGTGGTGTTCCTGATGACCGACAAGGCAGTGAAATACATCACCGAAACCAAAGGCTGGGAAATCGGCGTAGGGCCAACGGTGGTCGTGGTGGACGAAGGGGTTGCCAAGAACCTGTCCAGTTCAACGCTGAAGGACGACGCCTACGCGTTCATCTTCGACCAGCAAGGCTTGATGGCCGGGATCAGTATCGAAGGGACGAAGATTTCCTTGATCAAACGCTGAAACCGGCAGTTCAGTGGAATGGCAGCCGGGCCTGTGGAGGTGGTTTATCCATCAGGCAAGGCTGCCACTCGGTCCTGGCAACACGTGACACCGCCCCGCCGCCTGGCACGCGGTGATTGACCGAGTGCCAGGGCGCCCTCGCCCTTTATCGGGCCCTCCCTACAGTCAACGAACGCAAAGCCATGGCCCGTCCGATCATGGCATCACCACGTTAATGGTGATCGTCGTGCACAAGCCCAAGAGACACATGATCCCGACACCATAGAACAGGGTGCGCCAAGGCTGGACGCCCTTGAGGTATGCCAACGTGTGCAGGACTCTGGCGAGGGTGAACACAACGCTTAACCATGCCGTGATGCAAGCAGGTGCATTCATGGCAATGGCGAGCCCGCCCAGCGCGAAGAATGCCGGAATGCTTTCCAGGTCGTTCGTCCAGGCCCTTGCCGCGCGAGTCACTTGCGCAAGCTCGTTTTCACGAGCGATTCGATTGAAAACGGCGGCGTCCTCTGTGTTCGTGAATGCCCTGAAGCGTATGCGCAAGAAGCCCTGGTAACAGGAGATCGCGAACATCTTGAGGAACAGCACAACCACGCAGAGTGCGTAGACGGTCATCGCACTGGTCATGCCTGGCGCGCCCTGTCAGAGCCTTTGACCACGAGGTAAAGCAACGGCCCCACGGAAACGAATACAGCAGTCAGTATCAGGTAGGGAAGCAGGCCAATGAGTGAACCACCTCGCGATCGGTTGTCTTTCGCCATCCCAATGCAGGCCAGCGCTGCCATAAGGTACAAGTCGATGACCAACTGGGCAGTGTCAGGTCGGGAAATCAGCTCACGCCCAAAGGCCAACAGCGACTGCTCAGCATTGAGCATCGTCCAGCCGGTATACATCGAAAAGAGCACCAGCGATGCCAGTGCAATGAGGCGAAGTACCATAGTCCTGTCCTTGGTAGGGTTTCCTGGCACAGTAGTGGTAGGGTTGCTGGCGCTCAATGACCTGTGAGGTCATTGAAGCCAGGCACAAGGACGTCAAAGGCGAAGCATGAGCAATCACCTGTTCCATCATAAACATCCCCCGCCAGCCACATCGGCGGGCCAGCACTTGCGCCAGCTGCGTCGGCAGGCAGGGCTAAGCCAGCTCGATCTTGCACTCATGGCCGGGGTTTCGCAGCGCCACCTCAGTTGCGTTGAAACAGGCCGCGCCAAGGCGAGCACCAGTACTTTGCACGCCATACTTTCGGCCCTTGGGGCGCCGCTGGATCACTGCAACGAAGTCTTTCTTGCCGCTGGGTACGCGCCTCGCTACGCCGCAACGTCGCTCGATGCACCCGCCCTGGAAATGGTCCACACGGCCATCGATCACATCCTGCGTGCGAACAATCCGGCGCCTGCCATCGTTATCGACAGCAACTGGGATATCACTGCTGCGAACGTGAGCACGGGGCTACTGTTGGCGATGGCGGGGGTGGCGCAGGACGTGGCGCCAGGTTTCAATCTGCTGGAAACACTGCTCTGCCCCGGCGGGCTCGGTGATCGGTTGGCCAATGCACAGGAGATTCGCGCTGCTGCGTGGCAGCGCGCCTCCAGAGAGTCAGTCGGCAATCCAGCGCTCGCAAAGCGCTTGCGCAACCTGCCAGCTCCAGCCATTGCCTTGCAGACACCCGCTGCCAGCCCTTTGCTGCTGACCCGTGTGTGCACCCCGGATGGAGAGTTGAGCTTTCTCTCAACCTTCACTACCTTCGGCATGCCCCTGGACATCACCGTGGAGTCGCTGCGAATCGAACATTTGATACCTGCCGATGTGATGACCAGGTGCAGGATGATGCAAGCCTTCGAAGATTGGAACGCGGATGGCGGCCAATCATGAGTGGCCGCCATCGAGCCGAGCAGCCGCTCACGTGTCTATCAAGTCAGGGGCGATTCAAAAAGCCCTTCTCTAGAATGGCCCCCAGGTGAGCGGGGATCGCTTGCCAGGTTTTCACTCAAAGGATGAACACGATGGGCCGCACCAACCATATCTGCCTGATGGCGAACTATAACGATTGGATGAACGCAAAGGTTTATGAGGCGGCCAGAAGCCTGACAGATGAAGAGCTGTCAGTGGACAGGAAAGCATTCTTTGGTTCTATTCTCGGGACGTTGAACCACCTGGTGGCCGGGGACACTATCTGGCTAAAGCGATTTGCCAAGCACCCAGCGAATTACTTGGCTCTGGAGCCGATTCGACAGCTCCCTGCCCCCCAAAGCCTCGATCAGTCACTGCTCTCGAATATCCGAGAACTTTCGGCACATCGCGTTTGGCTCGATCAGGTAATTGTCGAGTGGTCTCGCTCGATCACAGAGTCGGATCTGGATTACACGCTCAATTACACAAGCATGAATGGAACCCCCGCTGACAAGAACTTTTATGGCTTGGTCATGCATTTCTTCAACCACCAGACCCATCACCGAGGCCAAGTTACGACTTTGCTGTCACAAGGTGGTGTCGATGTAGGCGATACTGATCTGGTCCTCCTCATTCCTTCCGAGTCCCATACATAATCTAATAATCAGCACTAGCTGGTCGCAGGCCACAGTGTCGATGACACCTTCGAGTCAACGGCTACCCGTCCTCGACGACGCGCACGCGCTTAACGATCAACCCAAACCTGCGACAATGCTGCCTCTTCGGGCCTGGTAACTTGCGTGGCAAACGTTCAGGTATTTGAATAACAGATTCGCGAGGAGCCGCCACATTGGAATTGAGACAACTGCGCTATTTCGTAAAAATCATCGAGCTTGGCAGCCTGGGACGTGCGGCACTTGAACTGGACGTTGGCGTGTCAGCCCTCAGTCAGCAAATCTCCAAACTGGAAAGCGAACTGTGCACCCGCCTCCTGAATCGAACCTCTACCGGCGTGACACCCACTAGCGCCGGATTTGCGTTTCTACACCATGCCCAATTGACGCTACGCCAGGCGGAAAATGCCATCATGGCCGCTCATCGCGGGCGAATGAGCGGTTATGTCAGCGTCGGCTTGCCGCCGACTACCGCAACAGTGCTCGCGTTGCCGTTGATCAACGCAATGCGTGCGCGTTATCCGGACATACAACTGCATTTGGTGGAAATGCTATCCGGCCACTTGGCGGCGCAACTCAACGCACGGCAAATTGATCTGGCCATCCTGTTCCAGCTCGAAGGGGGTAAACGCTGGAGCGTGACGCCTCTGTTGGATGAAAAGCTCTTTGTCATTGCCTCGCCCAGCCTGCCACAGGCGCCTTCTGGTGAAAGCGTGCAGTTAGCCGACCTTGGCGGCCTGCCGCTGGTGATGCCCAGCGCGCAACATGGATTGCGCACGGCATTGATGAGCGCGTTCGAGCGGGTCGGGCTAACACCCAATGTCATTATGGAAGTCGACGGTCTGGCTGTGTTGATGAACGCCGTTCGGGCAGGTCATGCAGCAACGATACAACCGGGGGCGGCCGCTGCATTGAAGGACAGGTCCGGACTTTCAGTGATCAGGATTGCCGATCCCCATGTGGGCCGGCGTAATCTTCTGGCGACGCTGGCTGACGACGAACTTTCTCCGGCGGCGCTGGCAACGCGGTTGGTCATCGTCGATGTGGCGCGACAGCTGGTCGTCGACAGACAATGGCCTGGCGCTACGTGGATAGAAGGGGTAGACGTGTCATCCTCCTTCACCTGACGACCAAGCCTTTAGAAAAACTAAACACCCCGCGTCAAAAGCAGCCTTTCGACCATTCCTTCCCCACCCTATCGTTCTCCCCACTCGCAAGGAGCACTTCGTTCCCGCTTCCTTGCAAATCGAGGAGCGATAATGATCGATGTCTTAATCATAGGGGGTGGCAACGCTGCCTTGTGCGCCGCGCTGATGGCGCGAGAAGCGGGCGCCAGCGTGATGCTGCTGGAAGCCTCGCCGAAAATCTGGCGCGGTGGCAACTCCCAACACACCCGTAACCTGCGGTGCATGCACGATGAACCGCAGGACGTGCTGATCGATGCCTATCCGGAAGAAGAATATTGGCAAGACCTGCTGAAGGTCACCGGTGGCCTTACGAATGAAAAGCTTGCACGCATTGCCATTCGCGCATCGTCTTCTTGCCGCGATTGGATGCGTTCACACGGCGTGCATTTTCAGCCACCGCTGTCCGGCGCGCTGCACGTGGCACGGACCAATGCATTTTTCATGGGCGGCGGCAAAGCGCTGGTCAATGCCTATTTCCGCAGCGCCGAGCGCCTGGGTGTAAAAGTTCGCTACAACGCGCAAGTGACCGACATCGAGTTGGATGAGGGGAAATTCGTCGCCGCCCATGTGGGCGAACATGAGATCGATGGTCAGCGTTTCGCCGCCGAACGCATTGAAGCCCGGGCCTGCGTGTTGGCGGCCGGCGGTTTCGAATCCAACCGAGAGTGGCTGCGCGAAGCGTGGGGTCAGAACGAACGCGGTGAATGGCCATCGGACAATTTCCTGATCCGGGGCACCCGATTCAACACCGGCATTTTGCTACGGCGCATGCTCGACCTTGGCGCCGATGTGATCGGCGATCCGACGCAAGCACACATGGTCGCGATTGATGCCCGTGCGCCACTCTACGACGGCGGCATCTGCACCCGAATCGACTGCGTATCGCTGGGTGTGGTGGTCAATCGTGATGGCGAACGCTTCTACGACGAAGGTGAGGATTTCTGGCCAAAACGGTATGCGATCTGGGGACGTCTGGTGGCCGGACAACCCGGTCAGCAGGCGTATTCGATCATCGATCAACAAGCCATCGGCCGCTTCATGCCGCCGGTCTTTCCCGGCACCACCGCCAATACTCTGCAAGACCTTGCCCGCCAGTTGAAGCTGCCTCAAGAAAAATTCGTCAAGACGGTCGAGGACTACAACAGCGCCTGCCGCGTTGGCACGTTCGATCACACGGCGTTGGACGACTGCCACACCCAAGGACTGATGCCCGCCAAAACCCATTGGGCGCGGCCATTGGTGAAACCACCTTTCTACGCCTACCCGCTTAAACCGGGTGTCACGTTCACCTACCTCGGCCTCGCCACCGACGAAACCGCTGCCGTGCATTTCAACGGCAAGGCGAGCCCCAACCTGTTCGTCGCGGGAGAAATGATGGCCGGCAATGTTCTGGGCAAGGGCTACACCGCCGGCATCGGCATGGCCATCGGTACCGCGTTTGGCCGCATCGCCGGTGTGCAGGCGGCCGCTTCGGTGGGCTTTGGCGTTTCATCTGCAAACACGGAGTCTCGACATGCAACTGTTTGATCCCCAAGCGTCGGGCGGGTTGATCCCGGTGTTGAACCTTGACGAAAGTGAAGTCCAGCGGCAGATGACTATCTGCAATGCCTGTCGTTATTGCGAAAGCTTTTGCGCGGTATTTCCGGCGATGACCCGGCGCCTGGAATTCACTCAGGCCGACATCCATTACCTGGCGAACCTGTGCCATAACTGCGGCGCGTGCCTGCACGCCTGTCAGTACGCCGCCCCACACGAATTCGACGTCAACATTCCCAAAGCCATGGCCAAAGTGCGCCTGGATACCTACGCCGAATACGCCTGGCCGCCCGTGATGGGCAGGTTGTATCAGCGCAACGGCCTGACCCTGGCGCTGGCTTCCGGTGGGGGACTGGCCTTGTTTTTATGCCTGACCCTGATGCTCATGGGCAACCTGTTCACGGCCATTCCCGGGGGCAACTTCTACAGGATTTTCCCGCATAACACCCTGGCGCTGATGTTCGGCTCAGTGTTCGGCTTTGCGGTCCTTGCCCTGACCATGGGGGTACGGCGCTTCTGGCGCAACGTTTCACCGGTCGCAACGCCACTGCCGTTGAAAACGTCCGCTGCACTGGAGGCTACGGCCAACGTCGCGAAGCTCAAATACCTGGACGGCGGCCATGGCGAAGGCTGCAACAACGCCGACGATCAATTCACCTTGTGGCGCCGCCGATTCCACCACCTCACCTTCTACGGCTTCATGCTGTGCTTGGCCGCCACCGGTGTCGCCACGCTCTTTCACTATCTGCTGAAGTGGTCGGCGCCTTATCCGGTCTTCAGCTTGCCGGTGATGTTGGGGATTGCCGGTGGCATCGGCCTGTTGATCGGCCCGGCGGGTCTGCTTTGGCTGAACCTGCGTCGCAACCCTGCGCACGGCGATGAGAACCAAAAACCCATGGATCGCGGCTTCATTGCCCTGCTGTTTCTGGTCAGCGCAAGCGGCCTGGCGCTACTGGCTTTGCGCGAAACCAGCGCCTTGGGCTTGATGTTGGCTATCCATCTCGGCCTGGTCATGGCGTTTTTCTTGACCATGCCCTACAGCAAATTCGCCCACGGAATCTTCCGCAGCGCAGCGCTGCTCAAACACGCCATCGAGAAGCGTCAACCCAACCCGATCAACGCCGGCAGCGACTGACGCTTAAAGCACTCATTCCAAAAACAATAGTGAGCATAACGGTAGCCATGATGAAAACGACAACGGCAACAACCCGAGCCAAGGGGTCCAAATTGGGCGCCATTTTGCGGGTCACCAGCGGTAATTTTCTCGAGCAGTTCGACTTCTTTCTGTTCGGGTTCTACGCGACCTACATCTCCCAGACCTTCTTTCCAGCCACCAGCGAGTTTGCCTCGTTGATGATGACCTTCGCGGTCTTCGGCTCCGGATTCCTCATGCGTCCGTTAGGCGCCATTGTGCTGGGGGCGTACATCGACAAGGTGGGCCGTCGCAAGGGGCTGATCGTGACGCTGTCGATCATGGCCGCCGGTACCGTATTGATCGCCCTGGTGCCGGGCTATGCCACCATCGGCGTGGCAGCACCGATTCTGGTGTTGTTGGGCAGGCTGCTCCAGGGCTTCTCCGCCGGCGCGGAAATGGGCGGTGTTTCCGTGTATCTGGCGGAAATTTCCACCCCCGGGCACACCGGTTTCTACACCAGTTGGCAATCGGCCAGCCAACAGGTGGCGATCGTCGTCGCGGCGGCGTTGGGCTACACGATCAATGCCACGATGCAAGCCGCTGAGATCGCCGATTGGGGCTGGCGTATTCCGTTCTTCATTGGCTGCGTGATCATCCCGTTCATTTTCATTATTCGCCGCTCACTGGAAGAAACCGCTGCCTTCACTGCTCGCAGCCATCGTCCAACCACTCGCGAAGTGTTTCGCTCGATGCGTGACAACTGGCGCACCGTACTGGCGGGCGGCTTGCTGGCGTCCATGACCACCACCACCTTCTACCTGATTACGGTCTACACACCGACGTTTGGCAGGACAGTACTGAACCTGAGCACCACCGACAGCCTGGCGGTCACACTGCTGGTCGGTATCAGCAACTTTATCTGGCTGCCCATCGGCGGCGCCCTCTCCGACCGCATTGGCCGTCGGCCACTGTTGCTGGCGATATCGTTGCTGTGCATCTTCACCGCCTATCCCGCCATGCACTGGCTGGCCGAGGCGGCGAGTTTCGAACGACTGCTCGCTGTTCTGCTGTACTTCTCATTCTTCTTTGGCATTTACAACGGCGCCATGGTCGCGGCACTGACCGAAGTCATGCCACAGAACGTGCGGGTGGTCGGGTTTTCACTGGCCTTCAGTTTGGCCACCGCGGTGTTTGGCGGTTTTACCCCGGCCATCTCGACGCTGCTTGTCCAGGCCACCGGTGACAAGGCATCACCTGCCTACTGGCTGATGTTCGCGGCGGTGTGCGGGTTCACGGCGACGACCATCCTGTATCGCCGGCAAAAAGCTTTGGCAGTCAAAACCGTTTAGCTGTCGCGGTCGGAACCGACGTTGGTCACCTCGTGCGCGACGATCAGACGGTGCTGCATGTCGATCGCTGTCTGCACGTTGTAACCAACGATTTCGGTGCCGCGCATCATCATGGAGCGGGCGTCCGGATCGGTCAGTGAGACCTCAAGGTGACGGCAGGTAAGCCATCGCGCGCGTCTCGCCCATCAGCAGCGAACGATTGAGTTCCGCGCAGGCGCGCAGGTAGTCGGCGACCAGGGTGATCCGCTTGAGCTTGCGCAGATCCTCGCTGTAGTACATCCAGAACTGTCGAGTGACCTCCACCTGGTCCGGCAGCACTTCACACAGGCGCGGGTCGGGCCCCGCGAGAAAGCAGGGAAGGATGGCCAACGCACGCCCTTCCAGCGCCGCATGGTACTGGGAGACTACGCTGGTGCTGCGCAGGCGGCTTTGTGCGCCGGGCAGCAGGTCGTTCAGGTAGAGCAGCTTGAAACTGAAGGCCAGATCCTCGACATAGGTCACGAACGGGTGACTCGCCAGATCCTCGCTACGGGTGATCGGCGGATGATTGGCCAGGTACTCTGGAGTCGCATACAGGCGCAAGCGATAGTCGCACAGACGCGAACACACGTACGGTCCGCGCTCAGGCCGCTCCAGGGTGATGGCAATATCCGCCTCGCGCCGTGACAGGTTGACGAAGTGCGGAACCGGCAAAATGTCCACGGAGATGTGCGGATAGTGAATGATGAAGTGACTCATCTGCGTGGTGATGAAGCAGGAGCCGAAGGCTTCGGTACAGCCGATGCGCAGGTGCCCGGCGAGCCCCCCGGTGGTTCCCGAAACCTCCCCGCAAGCTGCCAGTAGCGTACTTTCCAGTGTTTCAGCGTGACTGATCAGACGCTGCCCCTCGACAGTCATGACGAATCCCGAAGTTCGGGACTTCTCGAAAAGCAGCGCGCCAAGACTTTGCTCAAGGGCACGGATGCGCCGCGACACCGTGGTGTAATCCACCCCCAAACGACGTGCTGCGCCACTCGCGGTGCGAGCGCGGGCGACCTCGAGGAAGAAACGCATATCGTCCCAATTCACGTGAGATTGCGTTGTGCGTTTTTGCATATTCATCAGGCTTTTCCGCCAATTCTTATTGGAAATTAGCCAACATATACTCGCATTCAGCCTGGCTTGACCAGCATCGTTTCTCAACCGGAAAAGCCCCGATTTCAAACAGGGCCAACGGCCTGGATGCAGGGTAAAAACACTGCTTTCAAGCCGAAAAAGGCATCTGCACGGCAGCGCAATCACTGCCATTTTCGCCCCCGCCGAGGGCTCATACGGCGGGTTACCTTTCGGCGCCACACCCATGGCATTTCAACCTTCCCTCGCCTTCGGAAGATCGCCAGGGCAGCAATGACTCCAGCAGCATTCAGGCGATGTCCCGCATCGGGTCGTCGCCCGGGTACCCGTACGCCCCTGAAAAGGCCGGCAAACAACAACAATTAAAAGCGGAGCCTCACTATGACGATTGACCATCCGAACCATGTCCAGACCTGCGCCCAAGTCAGGGCCAATCCCAAGTTCCAGCACCTCACTCGCCAGCGCGCGCTGCTGGCCTGGTCACTGAGCGGCGCAGTCCTGACCGTCTATTACAGCTTCATCATGGTAGTGGCGTTCGCCCCTGCCTGGTTGCACTTGCCACTGTACGACGGCAGTCACCTCAGCCTCGGTATGCCAATTGGCGTGGCAATCATCTTGCTGTCCTGGTTGCTCACCGCCTGGTACGTGCACACCGCCAACACACGCTTCGACGCGCTCAGCGCGCAGATCCTTCAGGAGACCCGCGCATGAAACGCCTGCCCGCCCTCCTCGCCCTTTGCCCCCTGCTGGTCAACGCCGACACCATCACCGCGCAGAAGCAACCGCTCAATCTGCATGCCATCGGCATGTTCTTCGTTTTCGTCCTCGCCACTTTGCTGATCACTTGGTGGGCGTCCCGCCGTACACGCTCCGCTGCCGATTTCTACAGCGCCGGTGGCGGTATCACCGGTTTCCAGAATGGCCTGGCTATCGCTGGTGACTACATGTCGGCGGCCACTTTGCTGGGCCTCTCGAGCCTGGTGTTCACCAGGGGCTATGACGGCTTCATCTACATCATTGGCTTCTTCGTAGGCTGGCCCATCGTCACCTTCCTGATGGCCGAGCGCCTGCGCAACCTGGGCCGCTACACTTTCGCCGACATTGTCTCTTTCCGCCTGGATCAGACGCGCGTGCGCAGCTTCGCCGCCCTCGGCTCGTTGACGGTGGTGTGCTGCTACCTGGTGGTGCAGATGGTCGGCGCCGGCCAGTTGATCAAGCTGCTGTTCGGCCTCGACTATCGCACGGCGGTGGTTGTGGTCGGCTTGCTGATGCTGGTCTACGTGATCTTCGGCGGCATGCTCGCCACCACCTGGGTGCAAATCACCAAGGCCGTACTGCTATTGGCGGGCGGCACGACCCTGATGCTGATGGCCCTGAGCCGCTTCGGTTTCAGCTTCGAGACGCTGTCGGCCCAAGCTGTTGCAGTGCATGCCAGCGGCGCGCAGATCATGGGCCCGGGCACCTTGCTGGCCGACCCGATCAACGCGGTGTCACTGTCCCTTGGCCTGGTTTTCGGCATCGCCGGCCTGCCGCACATCCTGATGCGTTTCTTCACCGTGCCCAATGCCAAGGAGGCGCGTAAATCAGTACTGTTCGCCACGGTGTTCATCGGCTTCTTCTTCCTCGTGGTCTGCATCCTGGGCTATACCGCCATCGTCATCGTCGGGACTGACCCGCAGTACTACGTCGACGGCAAGCCAGGCGGCGCCATGATCGGCGGCGGCAACATGGTGGCCATGCACTTGGCCAAGGCGGTGGGCGGCAACCTGTTTCTCGGGTTCCTCTCCGCCGTAGCCTTCGCCACCATCCTGGCCGTGGTTGCCGGCCTGGCCCTGGCCGGCGCCTCGGCGATTTCTCACGATCTGTACGCCTCAGTCCTGAAGAAGGGCAAGGCCGACGAGAAGCAGGAAATGCGCGTATCACGCATTGCCACTGTCTGCCTGGGCATTGTCGCGATCTCCCTGGGCATTCTGTTCGAGGGCCAGAACATTGCCTTCCTGGTCGGTTTGACGTTCGGCATAGCCGCCTCTGCAAATTTCCCTGTACTGATCATGGCCATGTACTGGGGTAGCCTGACCACCCGTGGTGCCCTCTATGGCGGTTTGACCGGCCTGGTCAGCGCCCTGGCGCTGGTCATCGGTTCGCCGTCTGTGTGGGTCGGTGTGTTGGGCCACGCCCAGGCGATCTTCCCCTACGACCAACCGGCACTGTTCTCCATGCCTTTAGCCTTCCTGGTCATCGTGGTGGTGTCCAGGCTGGACCGCAGCGAGCGCGCCGACCGTGAACGCGCTGCCTATGCCGATCAGTTCGTCCGCGCCCAGACCGGCCTGGGCGCTGCCATGGCCAGCAGTCACTAGCGCTGCCGTTTTACGGGTCTATGCCCCGAGCGCGAGTGCGCCCCTTAGCGTCGCGCTTTTTTACTCCCCCCTGCTCCGCCTGGCGCAGGGCACCTTCAACGAGCCTTCCCGCCACTGGCCCCGATCAGTGCGGGATCGGCTTGCTCATAACAACACTTCTTCTAATAACAAGAGACAAGCAATGAAACCCACCCTCATCATCCTGTTCCTGGCCGGCAGCAGCCTGGCCTCCCAAGTCCACGCAAGCTTCCTCGCAGACAGCAAAGCCAGCCTGGAACTGCGCAACTTTTACTTCAACCGAGATTATCGTCAGACCAACGCAGCCCAATCCAAACAAGAGGAATGGGCCCAGGGCTTGCTGCTGCGCTATGAGTCTGGCTTTACCGAAGGTCTGGTCGGCGTCGGTTTCGACGCCATCGGCCTGCTCGGCGTAAAACTCGACTCCAGCCCCGATCGCGCCGGTTCCGGCCTGCTCAAACGCCACAGCGACACACGCAAGGGTGCCCAGGACGAATACGGCGAACTGGGCCTGACCGCCAAGCTGCGCGCCTCCAAAAGCACGCTCAAGCTCGGCACGCTGCTGCCCAAGCTGCCGACGGTATTGGCCAACGACTCACGGCTGCTGC
>NZ_MNAH01000016.1 GCF_001976065.1 Pseudomonas putida
GTCTCACGACGTTCTAAACCCAGCTCGCGTACCACTTTAAATGGCGAACAGCCATACCCTTGGGACCGGCTTCAGCCCCAGGATGTGATGAGCCGACATCGAGGTGCCAAACACCGCCGTCGATATGAACTCTTGGGCGGTATCAGCCTGTTATCCCCGGAGTACCTTTTATCCGTTGAGCGATGGCCCTTCCATACAGAACCACCGGATCACTAAGACCTACTTTCGTACCTGCTCGACGTGTCTGTCTCGCAGTCAAGCGCGCTTTTGCCTTTATACTCTACGACCGATTTCCGACCGGTCTGAGCGCACCTTCGTACTCCTCCGTTACTCTTTAGGAGGAGACCGCCCCAGTCAAACTACCCACCATACACTGTCCTCGATCCGGATAACGGACCTGAGTTAGAACCTCAAAGTTGCCAGGGTGGTATTTCAAGGATGGCTCCACGCGAACTGGCGTCCACGCTTCAAAGCCTCCCACCTATCCTACACAAGCAAATTCAAAGTCCAGTGCAAAGCTATAGTAAAGGTTCACGGGGTCTTTCCGTCTAGCCGCGGATACACTGCATCTTCACAGCGATTTCAATTTCACTGAGTCTCGGGTGGAGACAGCGCCGCCATCGTTACGCCATTCGTGCAGGTCGGAACTTACCCGACAAGGAATTTCGCTACCTTAGGACCGTTATAGTTACGGCCGCCGTTTACCGGGGCTTCGATCAAGAGCTTCGCGTTAGCTAACCCCATCAATTAACCTTCCGGCACCGGGCAGGCGTCACACCCTATACGTCCACTTTCGTGTTTGCAGAGTGCTGTGTTTTTAATAAACAGTCGCAGCGGCCTGGTATCTTCGACCGGCGTGGGCTTACGGAGCAAGTCCTTCACCCTCACCGGCGCACCTTCTCCCGAAGTTACGGTGCCATTTTGCCTAGTTCCTTCACCCGAGTTCTCTCAAGCGCCTTGGTATTCTCTACCCAACCACCTGTGTCGGTTTGGGGTACGGTTCCTGGTTACCTGAAGCTTAGAAGCTTTTCTTGGAAGCATGGCATCAACCACTTCGTGTTCTAAAAGAACACTCGTCATCAGCTCTCGGCCTTAGAATCCCGGATTTACCTAAGATTCCAGCCTACCACCTTAAACTTGGACAACCAACGCCAAGCTGGCCTAGCCTTCTCCGTCCCTCCATCGCAATAACCAGAAGTACAGGAATATTAACCTGTTTTCCATCGACTACGCTTTTCAGCCTCGCCTTAGGGACCGACTAACCCTGCGTCGATTAACGTTGCGCAGGAAACCTTGGTCTTTCGGCGTGGGTGTTTTTCACACCCATTGTCGTTACTCATGTCAGCATTCGCACTTCTGATACCTCCAGCAAGCTTCTCAACTCACCTTCACAGGCTTACAGAACGCTCCTCTACCGCATCAYCCGAAGRTGATACCCGTAGCTTCGGTGTATGGTTTGAGCCCCGTTACATCTTCCGCGCAGGCCGACTCGACTAGTGAGCTATTACGCTTTCTTTAAAGGGTGGCTGCTTCTAAGCCAACCTCCTAGCTGTCTAAGCCTTCCCACATCGTTTCCCACTTAACCATAACTTTGGGACCTTAGCTGACGGTCTGGGTTGTTTCCCTTTTCACGACGGACGTTAGCACCCGCCGTGTGTCTCCCATGCTCGGCACTTGTAGGTATTCGGAGTTTGCATCGGTTTGGTAAGTCGGGATGACCCCCTAGCCGAAACAGTGCTCTACCCCCTACAGTGATACATGAGGCGCTACCTAAATAGCTTTCGAGGAGAACCAGCTATCTCCGAGCTTGATTAGCCTTTCACTCCGATCCACAGGTCATCCGCTAACTTTTCAACGGTAGTCGGTTCGGTCCTCCAGTCAGTGTTACCTAACCTTCAACCTGCCCATGGATAGATCGCCCGGTTTCGGGTCTATTCCCAGCGACTAGACGCCCTATTAAGACTCGCTTTCGCTACGCCTCCCCTATTCGGTTAAGCTCGCCACTGAAAATAAGTCGCTGACCCATTATACAAAAGGTACGCAGTCACAGAACAAAGTCTGCTCCCACTGCTTGTACGCATACGGTTTCAGGATCTATTTCACTCCCCTCTCCGGGGTTCTTTTCGCCTTTCCCTCACGGTACTAGTTCACTATCGGTCAGTCAGTAGTATTTAGCCTTGGAGGATGGTCCCCCCATATTCAGACAAAGTTTCTCGTGCTCCGTCCTACTCGATTTCATGACTAAGAGATTTTCGCGTACAGGGCTATCACCCACTATGGCCGCACTTTCCAGAGCGTTCCGCTAATCTCAAAGCCACTTAAGGGCTAGTCCCCGTTCGCTCGCCACTACTAAGGGAATCTCGGTTGATTTCTTTTCCTCAGGGTACTTAGATGTTTCAGTTCCCCTGGTTCGCCTCTTGCACCTATGTATTCAGTACAAGATAACCATCTTATGATGGCTGGGTTCCCCCATTCAGACATCTCCGGATCAAAGTCTGTTTGCCGACTCCCCGAAGCTTTTCGCAGGCTACCACGTCTTTCATCGCCTCTGACTGCCAAGGCATCCACCGTATGCGCTTCTTCACTTGACCATATAACCCCAAGCAATCTGGTTATACTRTGAAGACGACATTCGCCGAAAATTCGATTGCGCTCCTAAGAGCAACTCACAAATTTTACCTTAGCCTGATCCGTTACCAGTGAAAGTAACGTTCAGTCTATCTTTCTATCACATACCCAAATTTTTAAAGAACGAACTAGTCAAAGACTAGAAATCAACATTCACCATCGAACCGATGGAATGCTCATTTCTAAGCTTTATACAAGAGAAGCAGTAGTGGTGGAGCCAAACGGGATCGAACCGTTGACCTCCTGCGTGCAAGGCAGGCGCTCTCCCAGCTGAGCTATGGCCCCGTATTTCTACAGGCGTTTCCCACACAAAATTGGTGGGTCTGGGCAGATTCGAACTGCCGACCTCACCCTTATCAGGGGTGCGCTCTAACCAACTGAGCTACAGACCCAATTTCGAGCTACAAGGCCGACCTCACCCTGCTCTTTACCACAGAGCATGGAGTGCGCTCTAACGAACTAAGTTACAACCTTTTAGGGCTGCTTCTTATCGTCTTCTTCAATGAATCAAGCAATTCGTGTGGGAACTTATGGAGCAGCTGATGTCGTCGATTAAGGAGGTGATCCAGCCGCAGGTTCCCCTACGGCTACCTTGTTACGACTTCACCCCAGTCATGAATCACACCGTGGTAACCGTCCTCCCGAAGGTTAGACTAGCTACTTCTGGTGCAACCCACTCCCATGGTGTGACGGGCGGTGTGTACAAGGCCCGGGAACGTATTCACCGCGACATTCTGATTCGCGATTACTAGCGATTCCGACTTCACGCAGTCGAGTTGCAGACTGCGATCCGGACTACGATCGGTTTTRTGGGATTAGCTCCACCTCGCGGCTTGGCAACCCTCTGTACCGACCATTGTAGCACGTGTGTAGCCCAGGCCGTAAGGGCCATGATGACTTGACGTCATCCCCACCTTCCTCCGGTTTGTCACCGGCAGTCTCCTTAGAGTGCCCACCATTACGTGCTGGTAACTAAGGACAAGGGTTGCGCTCGTTACGGGACTTAACCCAACATCTCACGACACGAGCTGACGACAGCCATGCAGCACCTGTCTCAATGTTCCCGAAGGCACCAATCCATCTCTGGAAAGTTCATTGGATGTCAAGGCCTGGTAAGGTTCTTCGCGTTGCTTCGAATTAAACCACATGCTCCACCGCTTGTGCGGGCCCCCGTCAATTCATTTGAGTTTTAACCTTGCGGCCGTACTCCCCAGGCGGTCAACTTAATGCGTTAGCTGCGCCACTAAGAGCTCAAGGCTCCCAACGGCTAGTTGACATCGTTTACGGCGTGGACTACCAGGGTATCTAATCCTGTTTGCTCCCCACGCTTTCGCACCTCAGTGTCAGTATCAGTCCAGGTGGTCGCCTTCGCCACTGGTGTTCCTTCCTATATCTACGCATTTCACCGCTACACAGGAAATTCCACCACCCTCTACCATACTCTAGCTTGTCAGTTTTGAATGCAGTTCCCAGGTTGAGCCCGGGGCTTTCACATCCAACTTAACRAACCACCTACGCGCGCTTTACGCCCAGTAATTCCGATTAACGCTTGCACCCTCTGTATTACCGCGGCTGCTGGCACAGAGTTAGCCGGTGCTTATTCTGTCGGTAACGTCAAAACACTAACGTATTAGGTTAATGCCCTTCCTCCCAACTTAAAGTGCTTTACAATCCGAAGACCTTCTTCACACACGCGGCATGGCTGGATCAGGCTTTCGCCCATTGTCCAATATTCCCCACTGCTGCCTCCCGTAGGAGTCTGGACCGTGTCTCAGTTCCAGTGTGACTGATCATCCTCTCAGACCAGTTACGGATCGTCGCCTTGGTGAGCCATTACCTCACCAACTAGCTAATCCGACCTAGGCTCATCTGATAGCGCAAGGCCCGAAGGTCCCCTGCTTTCTCCCGTAGGACGTATGCGGTATTAGCGTTCCTTTCGAAACGTTGTCCCCCACTACCAGGCAGATTCCTAGGCATTACTCACCCGTCCGCCGCTGAATTCAGGAGCAAGCTCCTGTCATCCGCTCGACTTGCATGTGTTAGGCCTGCCGCCAGCGTTCAATCTGAGCCATGATCAAACTCTTCAGTTCAAACATCTTTGGGTTTTTAAGAAACCCTAAACTTGGCTCAGCAATCGTTGGTTACATCTTTGATTTCTCGCGGAGTAACTTGTGATGCTGATAATCTTGCTGACTATCAGTCTGACTCCACAAGCACCCACACGAATTGCTTGATTCAGTTGTTAAAGAGCGGTTGGTTAAGATCTTTCGTCTCAACCGAGGCGCGCGCTGTACGCTTTCCTCTGCTGCTATCAAGCGGTTATTTCCGAAGCTTTCAAAGTTTCCCTTGTAACTTCAACCACTTGGCGCTTTCGATCACTCGTTGGCGGGTGGCGAATTCTACAGCGTTACTCGCTGCTGTCAACACCTGTTTTATACCGCTTTCGACCGAGTGGATCGAACCGTTAACAGGGTCAAACAACGCGACCGTATCAACTCCTTCTGGGCTTCGATGAATTGAATCAACTCGCCATCGAAAACCGCGTAACTCTTTGTTTACCAACGAGTTTTCCGTTTCGACTGCGCTGGAAGTGGGGCGAATTATAGACTTCCAGGATCTGCCGTCAACCCCTAATTGAGGCTTTCTATCAATAAGCCTGAAAAAGCCCGAAAAGCGCCGGTTTTTTGCCTCTTCTATGAAGAACAATCTGCATCTATCTCAACCAGCGCGAAACGAATGGCGCGGCGCATCCAAGAGCCCATGAAACGCCTCAACACTTACGAAGGCAATGACTGAACTGAAGCGGCCACCGAAAAGCGGACCGCCGACAAGAGCCTGTCCGGCGATTGTGACGACGGTAATCATCTACAACCTGTTTAGCATCCCCAGCTGGTTCACGACTCAACGCCAACCTAAGCGCGGCGAGCACCATCAATTGCCACAAAATCGTAATTTTCATCGTCACTCATGACCACCTGTTGTTGGCGATCCGCCACAGCCGCCAACATGAAGCGTATCAACCGACCAAAGCTAGACGACACATCGGAAAAAGGGTTTACACCCCTCTAGAAACTATAGGAAGAAACTCGAATCAAATTATTTTCAGTCCTACATCACTGCCATGACAATCCCTCACGGAGCCATCCCATGTCATTGCAGTGTCCCCTTTGCAATTCCCCCACAATTGCCTCACTCAGAAACGCCGTGAAAATTGGCGCAGCCATTGGCACCATTGGCACCATTGGCACTATTGGCACCGTTGGCGGCGCGGCACGCGGCGCAAGCTCTGCATTTGACAGGCGGCCGGTTCGGCGCTGCTATCGGTGCTATTGCCGGACCGCTAAGTATCACCCTCGACACGATCTCCGGAGCAGTCCTCGGCGGCCTTGCTGGCGGTGTGGGAGGGTGCGCGCTTGGTGCTCAGCTTGGCGAAAAACTGGATCGTCACGTCCTGGCGAACAATCTCGGCCCCATCTGCGGTCATCGCTTCAATTTGCCTGCCTGACTTACAACCCACCTTTTTCCGGGCAGTGCTGCGCATTGCGCAGCGCTTATGCCGCACTGTGTTCAAAAGGATTTTCCGCATGAAATATCACAAGCTCAAAGCCGGTGAAACGAACGGAACCTATGTCATGGAATCCCCCGTCACAGAGGCCGACATACTGCAGATGGCTCAACAACTAGCGATGAGTCGCCTGTCTAAAGGCAGGGCACTTACTGATCCGAAGCAGGTTTTCAGCCACCTGCAAACGTTATTGCAGTATCACGAGCACGAAGTTTTTGCTTTGCTACTGCTCGATACTAAACATCGGGTAATCAGCTTTCGGGAGCTATTCAGAGGCACCCTAGACGGTGCTAGCGTGTACCCGAGGGAGGTGGTCAAGATCGCCCTAGAGCACAATGCCGCAGCCGTGATCTTGGTGCACAATCACCCATCCGGTGATCCTGAGCCCAGCCAGGCTGACCGCTCGCTAACGCGCACGCTCAGAGAAGCGCTGAATCTGATTGGGGTACGAACGCTGGACCACATCATCGTTGGCAGTGACGGCTGTACATCGCTGGCCGAACAGGGCTACCTGTGAGGAAGGAGGCATGAAGCAACTGGTACGAATCTTCGCAGCCATGTTCATGTTCGTCGGCATTCTTGCCGGATGCATGACAGCGCTACTTCTGTTGATTCTCATGGTGCGGTTTCCGCCGCTGCTGATTGCAGCAGTACTGACTTGCTTGATTTTCAGTCGGCTACGGAGCACTGCAAATAACACATCTGGATAATCGTGAGCATCAACCAACGTCCGTCGCTCGCAGGCGACGGACGTTGGTTGATGCACGGCCTTCTTTCTTTCACCCAATCTGCTGCAGCTACAGACCGCAGGCTTGTCCTGTGGACAAGGGCGGCTCTGATACCATCTTCAATGATTGCTAAACGGTAGGCGGTTAGCTTCCATCCCCCCTACTCCACAATCGCTTTCAACAACGCATCCCGTGCATCCTGGTAGAACTGGATGTCGATCTTTGTTGCCATGTCATCAGATAAGTCATACAGCTGGCGCCTGGCTGTGACAGGCATGAGCAGCACGCTGGCGCCCTTCTCTACAGCCAGCTCGGCAATATTCACTGCGCTGCTAATCGGCTCAATCGAGCCGCCAAGGTTTATCTCGCCGACGACGATCACTCCGCCCTTCACCGACTTTTTCAGCAAGCTGCTGCACATAGCAATCAGCGCCGCCATGCCCAGTTTGGAACCGCGTTTGGCGGCGTCGAAGGCCCTTAGCTGCACAGAGAACTCATGAGCCCGTGGGTCGCGGTCCCCAATGAGCTGAGTTGTTCTGGAATAAAGGTTCTGCTCGGCATAGCGTAGCGACTCCTTGAAGGCTGCGGGTGCCGGACTATTGAGGATGCGCACCCCAGAGCCCGGGCCTTCATTCACCTCAATGCGATACAGGCCGGCGTTGTCGTCGATGTCCGCCCCGCCTTCGCTGATGGTCCATATCTGGCCTGGCTCCAGCGGGTCATCACCGATCTCGTTGTCGGCGCGCAGTTCCGGCGTAGCCACGAACTTCTCGACCCCGTCATCACCAATGAAGTAACTGAAGTGAGTGTTACGAAACTCGGCGGCGCCGACTCGTTTTTGCTGTTCCTTGACCCGGCGCCGTACCTCAAGCCCCAGACGGGTAGCCCATTCCAAATCCTCGTCGGACACTGCCATGTCCTGGCCTGGATACATCAGCTTGAGCAATCCGGAGACGGTTTTGTTGACCGCATTGGTATCACGGCCACTGAGTGCTCCGCCCAGGTGAACGCGATTCTGCATGGCAGATACGCGGCTCTGGAAGCGCAGGCGACTCATACACTCGGAAAAGAAGTCACTGACCAGGCCAAAATGGTCGGTGGTCAGTGACTTGTTCATTTTAGGTACGTCCCAGCCAGGCAGATAGCAATGGATACGGTCCATCCAGGCGGTGTCATCACGCATTTCTGCTGGGAGTGGGCCAAACAGATGGCCTACTCGCTGCTGGTGTTCGACATCTACATCAAAGTTGCCGACAAACACCATGGAGCCATCGGCTCGAATGCTTTCCTTCCCACGGCTGAACTCGCCGGACTCCATGTAGCCCTTCATGATGTTGATCCCTTCCTTGGTATCGAAGGAGATCCCGCTGACCTCATCAAAGCAAACCACGTCGTACTGGCACACCAAGCCGCGCTGCCCGCTGGCGTTATTGACAAACATCTTGGCTATGGTCGCCTTGCCGCCTGAAATTAAATGCGCGTAGGGCGATATTTGTTGAAACAGGTGACTCTTGCCCGTGCCCCGCGGCCCCAGCTCGACCATGTTGTAGTTACGCTCAACGAACGGCACCATGCGTAGCATGATGGCGTCTATAGCTCGCGGCGACAGCGCACTTGGCTCCAGGCCGATGGAGCGTGTGAGGAAATCCCGCCACTCTTCGCTGCTGAATCGGGTACGCGCCTCTGCCATGATATCCAACACGTTGCGCTTGGACATCTGGATGGGGCGTAACTCTGCAATACCAAAGGCGTTACCCTTTTCCTCAGCTATGATGCTGTCGTACTCCAGCGTCACCTCAGCATAAAAGCCACCGGTCAGCAGACGCTCGTTGTCATCAACAATCTTGTCTGGGATGCGCACCCGATTGAGATTCAAGCTGGGCAAAGACGCCAGGTAACCACCTTCCTTTTCTACAAACCGCACGCTGACAATATCGATCAGTTTGGCAGAGCCGGTTTTATAGGCTCGTGCCTTGAACAGCTCTTCTTCGCCGGCACGCACGGTGCGATCGGACAGCTGTCGCTGAACGATTTCCAAACCTTCTTCGATTTCAACGGGATCGGTCGAGGCGCAATATCTACCCAGCATGAACTCGACGACATAGGTCGGAACCGGAAATTGACGCGCAAAAGTGCGCACCAGGTCTTTGCGAACCAAGTACCCCTCAAAGACCTCCGCGGACTTACGATCCAGCGCATCCATTTCCACTTATTCGTCTCCTACCAGAGTTGGTTTTTTCGCCAGCACATTGCCCCGGTCATCCAGAAGCACCAATACAGCAGTAGTGCCCTCGTACTGGTCATCTACCAACAGAGTGCACTTGCCTTCTTTCAGCGGCTTGCGCTTGGTTATTTCTGAATCCGGGTCAGCCGGGTGCGTTCTGAGTACCGACAGTACCCCTTCAGCACTGGTTTGCGCCTGGACTTTACAGGTCAATCCCATCCAGCGCAGATCCAAAAGTGTTGCAGAGATCGCTGAGGTCGTAACTGGTGCTTTTGTGCTGCGCACCTCTAGCACCGGGGTCAAACACTCCTGCAGGCTCAGACCACCGTGGTCATAGTGCTGTCCTGCCTTGAAACTACAGGCACCTGGAGCCATGGCAATACTGACGGCACCGTTCCAGTACCAACCAACCTGCTGATAACCGCTGTCCACAGAATCCTTGATGACCGCGCAGCGGCCCCAGCGCGTTTCGGTCAAATGTTTGGCCAATTCGACCTTCACCATCGGTGCGGGCGTCAGCATCCAGCCGTGGTCGGTGACGATGCGAATTTTGCGCCAGCCTGCTGCCAGGAGTTCTTCAACTCGCTCCACGACTTCAGCCAGCAAGGTATCAATTCGCGCCGCCAGCTTGAGCCCCCTCACGTGGCCTTCTTTGTCAATATCACCGCTTTGCACCCAGGCATTGGATGCTGCGTCGCCTGAATCGCCCTCATCCAGGTACTGCCAGCCTTTTTCCTGCAGAAACTTCTTCAGGTAATAAGCTGAGAAGTCCTTGTCTTCGTCCAGCAAACTGGGCTCAAAATCCCGGTCAGTGGTTCTGCCAGTCAAGCGGTTATGCACAGGGGTTACCGCTGCTTTCGCGGTTGCCGTAACTGAGGGCAAAGCCGCCCAGTTTGCCGAAAGCGTTACGGCTCCCAACCTTTGCAGAGCCTGATTCAGGCGTTTGGCGATGTCATAACGCAGCCCATCGACAAAAAACACTACTTCGCCTGCCACGGCATACTCAGCCGTGGCTTCATTCACCTGGTTACTGCCCGGATAGCCCTTAGACTTGATCACGCCTTGGAAATTACGCGTCACCTCATCCAGCCAAGGCGTGTAGATCAGCGCGAGAATCTGCTGCACAAGAACTTGCTGGCTTGCTGACAAGGGGAAAGCCAAGGCTTTGAGCATCTGATCATCAGCCTGCCAGTAGTGCTCCCGATACTGCGCGGCCATTTCTTCCGCATCAATGCCGGAGAAGACCTTTGTGGTTTTCTCAGCCACTTGGCTCAGGTGCTCAAGAACGCCTGCCAATGGAGCCAGACCGAGCTCAGACCAAATCCAAGTACGCCGCGGCGCATGCCGTTGCTCAAGTGTCCGCAGGCTTTGGCGAACCTGGGCAGCACCTTGCTCTAGCAACTGCTGTAGCGTCTGCTCCAGGTATTGCTCTTCACTGACATTGATGGTCGGATAACTTTCACCGCTTGAAGCCAAGTCAGGCTGGACCTTGAGCAACAACTGCGGCAAGAAAGGATAATGGTGGCAAGACTCAGCATAACGTTGCCATACACTGCCCCAAATACCCTGGCGTTGGCACAGCAGCTCGGCGGCCGTCAGCTCACCAGCCAGGTCAGGATTGAAGTGATACTCGGTTTCGCAGATACCGACCAGGGCTTGCCAGCGTGATACGTCCCAACGTTCACGGCAACTCTTGCTGTCATTCATCCAACTGAGCAAGTCACGCACCGGATCACTGCTTACCAATTTGTTGAAATCAGCCGCTTCCAGGCGGCGGTTGATCAGCTCATCACGTTCACTTTCCAAAATCTCAGGCAAAACGCGCTGCATGGCTTGTTGGGTTTTCTCATCTTTAGCTACATCCAGCCCGGCTCCGCCGTTACTAGAGATCAAAAAGGCGTTCACCGTCCAATCACGGCCAGAGTTGTTGTAGATCCACCAACAACCCCGGTACTGAAGCTCAGCCAGCGGCTTGAGGGCGTCCGGGCAGGAGCCGATAGCACTTAAGTCGCGACGCGATACGCCCGGTAAATATAGGATCGGCGTTCGATCTGCCGGAAGCTCGATGTTGGGTAGTGCATTTTCGACCACACATTTGATCCAAATAGCTGGGCCGGCTTTCTTAGCGGGGGCGTAGTCACCCAACACAATCAGCTCCGGCATTGCAGCTTGCAGCAATGGTAATGCTGGCTCCCACTGGCGCAGTATGTCAGTCCACAGGATTACGCTGGGAGCAACTTGTACATTGGAGTTGTAGGCAGCGCTGTTCCGGATTTCGGTGGCCAGCAAATCAATCAGTTTCATATCAATCCTTGGGATTCATTAAGCAGGCTTGATCATGCGACCGTAATAACCAATGGATACTTCGCCTGTACCTCTAGCACCAACTGTACCGTTCTCGCCTCCAGCTTCTCCACGGTCCAGCTGTCCTCCGTGGCCAGTGCTTGGTTCAGATAGAGGCCGTTGTTGTAGCCAACCTCTCTGCCCTGGCTGTCGGTGCGGCTTTGCTTCTCAGCAAAGCTCTTATTGCCCAGCGCGCTGTTATAGCCAGAGATGGTTAGGTTACCCAGGCAATGGGCGTAGGTCTGCCGGTGTTGTTCGGCCAGGTTCGCATCCCCATCGGCAATCATCTGCACCCAACTGTCAGGAATGTTTTCACCCTGGGGAAAGATATGCTCGATGGTCCATACGTACTGTTTGCCCTTCAGTGCCCACAGATCGACCTGGGTTTCGCGTGTCATGCGGCTTTCTTCAAGGGCGCAAAGCACAAAGCGACAGACCGCCTTGTTGTCTTCGTAGATCGGACCTCTGAGGCTTTTCTCGAACTGCTCATCACTGGCGCTTTCGGCTTTAAGTGAATGCTGAATATGACTGACCACATCGCCAGAACGCAGCTCCCGGATGGTCTCAGCCACATCCATGAAGATACGTGTCAAATCACGGGTAGGCGGCAAGTCCGTCGTATTGCGCCGAACAAAGAAGGCAATCAGAAAGCTCACTACCTGCTCAAGGTGCTCATGCTTCAGTTCCAGGTCGGTTTGGGGCTCCATTATTACCATCAGCAGCAAATAAGCGGCGGCACCCTGGATGCGATCCAGAGAGAGCAGCAGGCTGGAGAGTTTGTGCTGCTCAGGCACAGCACGATAGCCGACAATTTGGGCATAGCGGCTGGACAGGCGAATCATGGCGTGCAAAAAGCCCTCAGCATCATGAGCGATAAGCTTTTCATACACCTGCATCAGATTTGACTTAGTGGCCACCGGTACTGAAACGATATTCTTCAAATCGGGTTTGAAGCCGTTGTAGTACTGGCGGAAGAAACGCTCCTGGACGGTATAGTCATCACCCAGGGCGTCAATCACCTTCTTCCAGCGGTTGTACTGCGTATCGATGCTTCCGGGGTCTTTGGACTCCAGCACTGCCAGTAACTTGTTCTTGATCAGGTCAATGGCCGTAAGCGGTACACCTCGATTGTTCAGCGACTCAAACAGGGTGTAAGCGTCGGAATGCCCGGCGACTTCAATCTTTACTAGGGTGGCGGTGTTTACCTTCTCCAGCAGGGTTTGCAAGCTGGCGATGGGGTCAGCGCTGTGCTCCAGGTACAGCTCAATGCGACTGATAAAATGCCGGAAGGCTTTCAGCACGCGACGGTTGCCCGCATTCGGAACAGGATCCACATCGTCCAAAATGCCGGTCTGTCCGAGCACCGCGAAGTAGTCCTGCTGGTTGTTGTTTTGCACCTGGGGAATCAGGCGCGGCTGATCCGGCTTTTTCTTCAGCACCAGTTTGTGCTTGAGGTTATAGAGCTCAATCTGCTGCTCCATACCCAGATTCGGCAGGGTACGGTAACTCTGATAAATAGCCGCCAGCAGCAAAGACATCGTGGTCATGCGCTGTTGTCCGTCTACCAGCTCCAGGCTTTGCACCGTCAGCGCATCCTGCGACTGGTTAATGCAAATGATCGAGCCGAGAAAATAATGCAGCTCGTTGTCCAGCAAATCCTCGAATAGCGCATCCCACTGCGCCCGACTCCAGGTGTATTCACGCTGGTAGCGCGGGATGGCATATACCACCCCACTCTCGATATCGAGCAGGGTGGAGACCGGGTAGTTGTAAACGGACTTGATCATGGGCTAGCTCCTTGCCGCCTGTTTTTCAGCCAATGACAAGTGGTGATCATTAATTCGCGCACCTTCGCCTTCATCGTATTGCAGGCCGAGTGTGTACCAGGGAGCGGATTCGACGTCTTTGCCGCGGTCTTTGGTCCATTTGATATTGGGCATCCAGCGCAGGATACCGGCGCCTTTTTTGCCGACGTCGCGGGCATAAAGGAACGGGCGGATGTTAAGGCGCACACCGTCGTTGAGGTCGGGGGTCCAGCCTATGGATTGTTCGGCCAGGGGCTTCCAGCGCACGAAGATGTCGTAGGGCTTTTCGCCTTCGAGCGCGGCTTCGAGCTCCCCCTTGAGAGCTTCAGCGGCCAGTAGGCGCTCCTGAGCGCCGTCTTCACCGTTGGCCATTCCGGTTTGTTGGGTGCGGATCCAGTCACCAAGGTAGGTGTAAATCAGACGCTCTAGGCCGGCTTTGTCGAGTTTGTGGTAGTTGACCAGGGCGCTAAAGCCGTCTTTAAGGCCGTCCCAGATGTGCCAGATAAACGGCCGGTGCTGAAATAGTTTGCAGTGCTGCTCGAAGAATTTATCGCGTAGCCACAAGCTGAGGGACTTGCTGCCGACGGTTTCCAGCAGACGGTTTTTCAGTGGCGTAGTCCAGGCATCACCGTAGGCGGCTTGCAGTAGAGCTTCAAGGCGTTGGTCGGCGGCCTTTTCACCGCGCACAGCAGGCAGGCAGACGATGCCATCGTCATCCGCATAAGCATCGAGCTGCTGGCAACGCTGCGCCCAAGCGCGCTGCTCTGCGGCCAGTTCCATTTCCGAATCCATCTCCGCCGGCCAGCGGTAGCCGAGCAGACGGGCGACGGCGACTTGCAGCACGCTGTCATCGACTCGCAGTTCGCTGTGGGCAGTCCACATTGCCTCTTCGTCCCAAATTACCGAGCCGCAGGGGTGGCCGTGGAAGATCCACTGGGTGGGGTCGTTGGTGTACGGCTTGGGCAGACCATTGGGATATTGTTCTTCGGCGACGTTTGTCCAGTGGACGATGTCGAAGGGGACTTTAACCATAGTTCCACTGGCCACTATGACGTTTTGATCAACCTCTCTTACACGATCATGAAACTCCGGTGACGCGCAGTATGCATATATCGCTTTGAGATCACTCATGTCACGAGGAATGATCGCAGCCATCGACTTGTCATAGCGATTACCGAGGTAAAAAGAGCTTCGCAAACCTCTCATCAGCGCAATAGAAATGCCCTTCCTTTGCCATGCTTGCTGCCCACTCTGATCTTGATTATGAATTCTGTCACGGTATAGCTTATCCATACCTCTAACTCTGTTAGTCGCATAATCCCACGCAACCAACAAAGATAAACCATCAAACATCACATCACTATTCTGGGCCGAAGATTGCAACCAGTCCCAATTGTGCGGCTTTCCGTCAAACTCCCAATAGCAACGCCCAAACTGTTCAAAACCACCTGTCCCCAACCCAAGAAAGCTGTCTGCGTGCTCAGCCAACAATGTCTCGGCTCCGAGTACATCTAAAGCAACGCGAGCATCTGGATTCTCCAACTGCCTCCCCTGCTCCACACTCTTCACTTCATCCGTCAGCAACCCCGTCGCTTTCTCCGCCGCCGTGCGCGGTTCGGACACATCCACCCCGCGAATCCAGTTACCCGGCTCGCCACTATGAAGTAGATCCGCCGACTGGCCCGCCGCATTACCACGGCTCAGAGTAATTAGTGCAACGAACGCACCCGCTGCGGCTGAGGATTCAAACGCCCCTTCACCCATCCGCACAATCAAATGCCAGCTGTCGTTCTGCAACAGCTTTTCGCGGAATTTGCGGTAGCTGGTCAGGAACAACCAGTTCTGCGGCAAGACAATGCTGGCTGCCCCCCCCTGCACACAGAACTCCAGACAGCGATCGAGAAATACTGTGGCCAGATCGTTCTTGCCTGCGGGATAATAGGCCTCGCAATAGTCCTTGAGGATCTCATGCTGCTTACCACGCGCCAGGTACGGCACGTTGGTAATCACCCAGGTGTACTGCCCGGCCAGAAGCTCGGCGGCCTTGGCCAGGCCTTGAGCGACGACACCCGCTTCCAGACGGTTAGTGTGGGCAGAGATCTCTCCGTCGGCCTCGCTGTGCTGTTTTATTTGTTCCTGCGAGAGCGCCTCGCCCAGCAGTTGCTGCAATTCGCTCCACTGGGTGATTTGTGCTGCCTTGCTACGGCGCGGGTTGATCAGGCTGCCGAGCACCGGCGCATCTTGGAAGGTCTGATACATCCAGTCCAGGGCGATGGTGAGGTTCTGTTTGCCGGCCCTACGGCTGAGCTCTTTCCACTCTTCGCGAGCGGCGGCGATGGACAGTCCACTACAGGCCAGGTGCAATTCCGGCAGGCTGCGGTAGCCACCGGCCTGCGGGTAACGCCAGGCTTCCAGCGCAACAGCAAAGGCAGCCAGCTCCACGCAGCGTTGGTCCAACTCCAGGCCGTGTAGGTTGTCGCTGAGTACGCGGTCGATGGCCTGTTGCGCCGTGAGGCTCTCGGCCTGCATGCGCATAGGCACCAGCATCAAGAAGGCGGCCACCAGAAAATGGCCAGAGCCGCAGCAGGGGTCGAGGGCTTTCAGTTCACTCAGCTGTTTAGGCCAAGCATCGAAGGTGCCAGAGGCGGGTTGCCATTGCTGGGTCGTTTCATCTTTCACAAAGCGCAGATAACTCAGTGGCGCGCCGGGGATGGCGGCTTTGTCGCGCAGTTCCTGTTCGCTATTGGCGTGCTGCCAGTCGCTGTCACTCAGGCGCTGGCCGGCCCACCAGGCACCCAGACTGTTATCGAGCAGAAAACTGACCATATAGGGCTCGGTAAACAGCTGGGTGACCGGCGAGAGTTCGTCGGCACCTATCTTGACTTCGGACTTGTTGACCTCTTCCTTGCGCTTGCTCTGCCAGAACTGATAAACCCAACCGAGGCTGTCCTGGGCCTGAAAGGTTTCTAAGGCCAGGCCAGTCCCCAGTTGCTCCAGGCTGCGCTGATGTTCTGGGGCAAGCTCCAGCTCGAACACTGGCGAATCAATGCGGAAGATCTGCGGTAGCATCTTCGAGGCCAGCACCCCAGCCAGCTCCCAACCGCTCTGGCAACGGCGTTCAAGTTCGTCGCGAGCCACATCCGGGTCTTGCACCAGCTCGTTGCATTCGGCCAGGGTCAAGTGCGTGTGCTCGTCATACATGAGCAGGTTGTTCTGTTCCAAAAAGCGCGCAAACAACATGCGGTGCCAGTGTTCGTAAGCGACTTCGGTGACCAGCTTATGGATCGTTTGCTGTCCATTGGCGTCTTTGCTGTCACCCAACTGGCGCCCATGGGCACGCAGGCGGGTGCGCAGTTTTCGCTGCTCATCATTCAGGTAGTCGGCCGGTTTAGCATCACCTACGCCCAGTCGCTTGAGGGCCTGGGTGGCAGCCTGCTCGGCAATGTCACGGGCTTTGACCACGGTGGTTTCCAGCGCACGCCGCAGGGCTTTATCGAGGGGCAGTCGAGTCATCAGAAGGTCACCGGTCCGTCGTTAATTTTGTCCAGGATTTGTTGCTTCACTTCTGCCAGCCAGGTGTCGACGTCGGCCTCGGTCTCAAATGTTTTGCGCGGCAGGCTGATGCGCTGCAGTTTGGGTTGCAGCAGTTGAACGGCTTCCATGCGTGCACTATCGAATTTACTGGACAGCGATTCAGTGCGATCGGTCCACTGCTCCAAGCTGACGTCATTGAGGCTGTCGATGATGGCTTCGGCGTCGTTCAGCACCGGTTGCGCCAAGGTAAGCAGTTTACGTTTGCCGAGGATGTCGCTTTTTTGCTGCTCACTGAGTTGCTGCCAGTGGCTGTCGCCCTGCAGTTGAATCAGGCATTCGGCATACCGTTCCTGATAGGCCTGCACATGGAACTGTATGGCATCGCGCAGCTTATTGACCAACTGCTGAACCAGGCCGGATACCGGATTGGGTTCATCCAGCAGGGATCGATGGCTGACTATGGCATCCACCTCGGTCTGGATAGCAGCATGGAAAGACAGACCACGACTAAGATCGAGTAAGTTTTTGAGCAGCGCCCAATCACCGCGCCGAGCTTCGATAAGTCGGGCAATATCGGCCCAGGCCTTGATCGCCTGTTTGATGGCGTCTTGCTCATCGAGCACATGCTTGAGTTGTGCATTACCAGAGTGACGCGCCAGCTCATCGAAGATACGGCTGTCGGGGGTTTTCGGCAGAGGGGCCTCCCCCCCTGCTCGCTTGGCCAGTTCACGGCCTTTTTCAGCTAGAAGGGGCAGTTTGGTAGCTTCTTCACCGGGCTGGCAATCGATGCCGCTGCTGCTGAGCACACCGCGTATTTTGATCAAGTCTACCGGGCGGATGGTGATGCTTTCCGGCTTAAAGCTGGTCTGGGTGATCTGCTTGCGATCCAGCGTTGTGGCAGTAACCGGGTTGTTGCGGTTGTCGTAGGCAATGAGAATACCGGTGGCCATCAGAATGGCTAGGCCTCCGTCGATGGCGTCCTGCGGCCAGCCGTAGGGGGCCGCGAGAAAGTGCTCACGAATCTCGTTACCTTTTTTCGACACACCAATATAGCGCTTAATGGCAGCGCACACGGGCTGCTGCTCGGCATCACCGCTGTAGCTCAGCGCTTCCAGGGCATTTTGCCCACCCTCTTTGCTCGCGCGGTCGTACACCTTACCCCAGCCGGTATGGTCAGCGGCATCGAAGTCGCGGTAGAGGCGAATCAGCGAGGCTTTAGCAGCAGTTTCTACCCGGTCGGCAATAGTGTTGCCGTCTACTTCGTTACCGCCGGCCTGAAGCACCTGCACGCCGTCGAAAATTTCGCGCAGCAGTGCTTGTACCTGCTTTTGCGCATCGCGGTAGCGGGTTTCCATCGCACTACGGGCATCTTTGCCGGCATCGGTATTGGGGATGCCGCGCTTTTCCAGAGTGGCATGAGCGGCGTTCTCAGCGATGATGGCGCTGGTCAGCTCGGAGCGGTTGCGCGCCGGTACAAAGACGAAAATAGTCGGCTCGCCCGGCTGCCGGCTGCGGGCATCGGCGAGGAAGCTCTTCTCATCAATACTCCACCCGTCCTGTACCCAGGCGTATACTTTTTCTTTGGCGTCTTTGGGCAGCTCGGAGTCAAAGCAAGGGATCACTTGGCGCGGCTCATTGCACTTGCCCTGGGTGAGACGCACCTGGGCTACCTGGCGGCGCAGTTCTTTGTGCAACAGGTCTACGCGGATATTTTCGATACGCTGCATATTGCCGCGCAGGTCAGCTTCTTCCTGACGAAGAGTGTCGTACCATTGCGCACTCTCCTGAGTTTGCAGACGAAACTCGGTGCCGGTGCTGGTTTGCATAGGCATAACAAGGCCTTCGTCGGCCAATGCCTGCAGCAGTTTGGGCACGCTGGTACGAATAGAATCCTTGCCGCTATTGAGGTCATCAATCAGCAGGTCAGCCAGCATGTCGGGGGTGGCCCGCACTCCGCAGTCGGCGGTGGGATCTGAGGGCAGTTTACCGATCAGCAGCACCAGCCCGAGAATGCGCGACTTGAGCTTGTCGTCAGCATCGCCGGCGGACAGGCGACCAATGGTTTCGGCGATTTCTTTGGAGATGACGCCGGTCTGTAGCAGGTTGACGGCGATCTGGTTGTAAATGAAGTCCGCCGGCACCACATGGCCCAGCGGCAGATCGGCGGTGGCCTGGGCGGCTTCGTGGATGACCTTGAGCTGGTTACGCAATTGCGAAACAGTGCCGGTGGTGTCGACAATACGCAGCACTCGCTCCCAGAAGCGGCGGCGCACAGGCAGCAGCGGGTAATCGGCCAACATGACTTTTTCGTCATCCTGGTGATGCTCGATTTTGGTACCACGCAGCTGGCGCGAGATCTCGCCCAGATGCGATTGCAACATCTGCTCCAACTGCGGCTTGGCCGAGGCTTTTTTCAGCAGGATGACCTTACGGATCACCGACTCGACATCGGTATCGGACAGCTGAATTGGAATCTGGAAGCGACCAAGCAGACGCTGCAGATTAGGCATGCCCGACAGGGCGCTCTGGCCGGTGGCAACAAACAGCAGCTTATTCTGAAAGACGGAATGCTTGCAGCAGGTTTCTACCACTTCTTGGACTTGATGCGCTTTGTCAGTATCGGAGCCGACGTACTGTTGCACCTCATCGAGCACCACCAGGGTGAGCGGGAACTGGCCTTGCGAAGCTAAGGCATCGTGGATGGCGTCGACCATCTGCTGGTTGGTGACATCCTGGACATTGGGGTACTGCTCGCGCAGCAGCTGGCGCACACCTTTAACATCATCGCCTAGCGTACTGTCCACCTCAAGCAATGCTCCTGCAATGCTGCGGGAGACGTATAAGTCTTCCAGTTCGTCGTCCCAGCTATCTCCCGCGGTTTCGACCTTGTCTTTGACTCGATCAAAGATACCCTGCTTTTTCAGCCACAGCACAAAGCGGGCCTGATGGTACTGCTCGGGTAGATCGGCGGACTTGAACACAATGTTGAGCAAAGCCAGGCGCACGTTGTTGTTGGCGCCGGAGCCAAGAGTACCGGAGGCAGCATGCAGACCGCCGTGGCGGTTCGCGGCGTTGCTCAGCTCCTTGAAGTGGTCTTTGACGTCCTGCGGCAAATCGGCAATATCGCGAGCAGAGACGCCATCGCTGAACGGCTGGTTAGTCCACAACGCGCGTAGCATCTTGGCCAGGTGCGATTTACCTGAACCGAAGAAGCCGGAGATCCAGACGCCGGGCTGTTCGTGCTGACCGCCCAAATTGCGCAGGTAGGCAGACAGAATCTTATCAAGACCGGCTTGGTATTCACCGTCGCAGACGAAGGTTTGCAGCTCGTAGCGCAAGGTCTTGAGTGCCTGGGCTGACTGGTCGTCCTTTACTTCGGCCACGCCGTTGTTTTCCAGACGGTTCTGCTGGGGGTCGAGCTGGTAAATCTCGCGGTTCAACATCCTGGGCGTACTCCCTTTGCGCCTACTGCGCCAATCTGTGCGTTAGTGTCTTTATACGGCTGAATTCAGTTGTCAGCGGTGATCGCGGTAGCCTGGTAACCCCAGCCGTCGCGGGCATCGAGCAAGCGGTAGCCGTTATTGATGTACTCGCCAGGGAAAAGTACCAAAAGGCGCCCTGGGACATGCTCAGCCAACTGCTTTACAAAGTCAGAGACGGAGGCAAAACCAAACAGAGTGCCGCAGCCCATGAGCGCGACGACGGTCTTTTCATCGGTTTGGCTGTTGATTCTCTCTGCTAGCTCTTCGACCGACTGGCGAACAAAGGTCTTGTACTTGGGAGCCAGGGTATCCGGGTCTTCAAAGTAGTCTTCGCGGTACTTCTGCTTGGCCATCCAGTCAGAGAACAGGCGGGTAACATCCAGCTCCAGCCACGGGTGGCCGGCGCCTTCAGTGGCCAGTCGAAACTCTTCAACCCTGGCACGCAGTTTGAGTTCGTCTTCTTTGTGGTAAACCGCAAACAACACCCGCTGCTCATTGGCCAAACCCTTCAACCAGGGCAGGCTGATATGGCTGGTGTAGCTCTTGATAAGGCGGTTCAATCGGTTACTCATACAACCAGGACTCCTCTTCCTTGGTCAGGTAGTCGGGAAAAGTCACTTCCACCACTTCACTGGAGTGTTTGAAATTAATCATCCCGCTGTAGCTGGCCTGACGGGCCAACTCCAGCAATCGCTCCTGGCGGCTGCTAAGCAGGAGGGTCCACTTGCTGGTAAACAGCCGGTTGCCGGTGGCGCCCTGCAGATAAGCGAGAAACAAGGCAAACACAACGTTGACCGGGCGCACGTCGGGTTCATCACGGTGCTTTTTAATCCGCCCTTTCAGAAAGCCCGCATTCGTCCAGGTGCCGTTGACGTTCTGCGCCAGTGATTTGAGCATCGCTTTGCTGTAGCGATCCGGGCATTGTTCGTCCAGCGCCTGCTCCATTTCCTCACGGGGCAGCCATTGACCTGGCGCCAGAGAAAGAATCTTGTCCTGGGACAGTTGCAGCAGTGGGTCCCGAGCCAGCGCCATTTGGCAAGCAAGCATGGGTCTTGCCGATTCGTCGCTTTCCCATAAACGGCGAAAGGTCCGAAACAACGGGATAGTGACATCCATGCCATAAAGGTCGATGAGATGTCGCCACGTCAGTTTTCTTGCCTTCTCGGTCGGCTTATGTAGGACGTTGAAGAGCTCTATGTCTTCCTGGTATTGGGCTGAGATTGTCTCAACGCCGCGACCATGAAACAGCTCGGTAATCTCTGCCAGCATCATAGTGCGGGCGGAATGGGCACCGTTGCGGCCGAACTTGAAGCCGAATTTTTGTTGGGATTCAGTCGAGCTCATCAGAGGCCATTCTCATCGTAAAAGCCTGGGGCAATGTACAGGTTGACCTGGTTAGCGACCCCCTCGGGGTCACGCAACGCCAGTTGATACTCATCAGGGTGCAATGATGCCTTGGGACTGCAGTCAACGCCCCAACGCCGCAGCAGATAGCCGGCCATTACTGCCCGGACTGACAGCTTGATGGATTGCCCGGATTCGAGACCATAATCCAGCTCGATGGCACGGGAATAGGTCGCGCGGGGGTGCGGGATCAGCTCCAGCTCCACTTCACGATTCCACTCCCGATCCTGAGCCAAAGACTCAACCGTTGCATCGATCAAGCCGTCCACTTCGTCTGCGACGGTGATGCGGGTCAGCACAAAATCCCTGAACTCGGAATGCGCTCTACAGTAGGCGCGCGTATGCCAGCGCTGGCCAGTATTGACCAAGCTGTGCGGCACAATTTCACGTGTAGATTCACCGTTGCTAACAGACACATACCGGATAGTCAGCGCCTTGGCGGCATATATGGCACGAGATACCGCTGCCAGAATATCTAGATCGGGCTGATTTAGTATCGGCGCAGAGTCAACAAGAATCGGCTGGTCGCAGGCTTCCAACCCCACCCCTTGGCCCCAGGTCAGGGTTTGCAGGGTATGTTCACAATCATAGATGAACAGCGGCTGGAAGCATCTAGCCCGGCGATACACCTTGTCACTGTGATCATAATCCAAGTTATCAGGTGCCAACTGACGGTAGAGAGTGAAGTCCCGAGTGGCGTTTGACAGTGCAATGCCAAAGCGGAGAACCAGATCCTGCCGGGACACCTGACCACGAAAACGCGCTAGGAAATCGATCTGCCAAAGGCGTTCGCGTTGATTAGGTGAGGCTCCACCCGGTGCCAGATTCGGCATTTAAATTGATCCTTGTCCACACTGCCATCATTAGTCATGCTAAAAATGATGATAACAGGGCATCTGAGCGACGAACCAGGGATTTCGATAACGTTGCACCTCTACTCGAGTCAAGACCAGAGGCGTGGTTTAGCTCCTGCTGCATCCAAAGGCATGATGGTTGTCCCCATACAACTTCGTAGCTGACTTGCACAGGTAGCTGGCGCGGTAGAACAGACCCGGCAGCACGTCCTCATCGCCGGCACGCAGATACCGGTTTAATCGGTACTCTGCGTTGCGAGGGATCTCGACCAGCCCGTCAACTTGATCGTCAGGCAGGCCCAAAGCACTGGCCCATGCCTCCTCCATGCGACTAAAGATCCTTGGTCGTCTGGATACAAGCCGACCTACTGCCCGGTACGCATCTCGATTGAGCAATATCACCAGGTGGTAATGAGGCCTGTTGCCATGCCCCACTTCTCTGGCCCAGACGTAGCGGACCTTGCAGTCATGAGCGTACAGGCTCCGCTCACGGGCCTTGTCACGGTTATGCTCGATCTTCGCGCTGAAGGAAGCTACGAACCTACTTATGACCTCATTCGTGTACGCATATTCAGGTAGATCGACTCCGAGCGGCAGACGGAGATCCACTCTAAAGGCCAGTACTCTGGAGTATTGGCTAAGAGCTAAATCTATGGTGCGCTTCAAGCGGGATAGGTATTGCCGAACGAAGGGGCCTTTCTCGACCATGACTGGCAAGCCTTCGAAGGTGTCTTCGCGGTGCAGATGGAGATTGGTGTTATCGGGATGTCGAAGCATGGTTATGACTCTCAGTTAGTGAGTTACATAACCAGTGCCTACTGTGTAATTTTTAACCGCTACCTTTTCCGGGCCGATAGACCTCTACCGAGTAGATAGTTGTGATACCACCGGTATGCGAGCCAAAAGGGGTAATAGCCCATCAGGTGATGATGTATCCAGCCTACTAACCTTACAGGTGGTAAGTAGTAGTAAAAGCATATTACCCATACCGAAAACACCTTCCCCGATGTGCCTGGGAAAATGACCCCGACTAACCAGCCACACCGTCATTTTCACCCTATGCCTCACTCCGGAAATAAATCATCGTCCGGCAGCTCCAACAGCTCCGGCACTGGCCCTCTGACCTCCAGCAACCCGAGCGATGGGGAGCAACATAACCCGGACTTACTGGAGGGAGTGCCAAGTGGTCGGCAAGGCTCAACCGGCATAAAGGCCATGACGGGCTTTCGCCCGGTCATGGCCTAAAAGTTAGCTACTAGCTGACCACGCCCAGGCGGCCAAGTCGGACTGGAGAGTCTTCAGCCGAATCGCGCTCCTCAATCCTTGCCAGGATCCAGTCGTGTACCTCGCTGTCTACCCATCCGACGCAGCGATCCCCCAACGAAACCGGCTTCGGGAAGGTGCCCTCCCCGATGTACTTGTAGATGGTCGACCGTGCCAAGCCGGTCGAATCGATTACTTCTTTCAGGCGAATGATCCTCATGAGCGGGCTCCTCTGTTAGCTCAGAGGATCTGCAGTGGCAGTAAAAAAATACTGCTCAGGAACAATCCAAAATCGTAATCACGGCAATCACTCTGTAAGTGCCTGGACTTTCCGCATCAGCGTCGGTGCGAGCACTTATGCAGCAGTGAGCAGACCCGCCATGGGAATAACTTCAAAGGAGCGTAACCATCCCTAGTCAATCCTGACCTCAACGAATTGCTTATGTCACGCCACTGGCATCGCAGGTTGCAGGTTTACCGACTTACCAAAAATCCCGCTTGTAGCACCCTTGAAAGCTGTAGGGGCCATACAAACCGGGCCACAATAGAAATTTATCCTTATCTATCACGCACCTATCTTACATCTAGAAATCGTCTTAATATGCTCTACAAAACATCTATAAGCGATCTACCCATGACCTTTGTTCTGAGCGAAGACACTCAAAAAGATGACGATGACAATCTTTCTGCCTTGCTGACTGGATGGTCACTAAATAACCGAGAGGTGGCCTGGCTGTGGCTATCTCTAGTCGGACGGGAAGGAGAGCGCCTCGATGACTGCCAATTCAATAGCCCTACGATGCGTGACAAAATCGCGCAGACACTCAAAGACAGCCGAAGTCTAAAACGCGAAATTGAACACGCTCGAGAAACGCAACTCCTCCCGCTGGAAGCTTTTGGCTGGATAGAAAAGAACGGGCGGCAGCCGAAATGGTTGGCAGCAGAAGCCATGAGGAAGACCAACCTAAGGCTGCGCAACAGCATTTTCCGAACACTACCCAACAAGGATCAGGTGATAGTACTTTTCGACCTTTGGAATACGGAATTCAGCAGGAAAGAGAGGGCGTTACGCTACCTTTCGGAAGACTGGAATGAGCACCTGCGAACCGACAAAATCTTCAAGTGGTTCAAAGACCAAGATGAGCGAGAAAAATGCTCACTGGCGTGGAGTTGGCTAGAGCAGAACCAGCCGACGCTAATCCGACAAGAAAAGCCTTTCACCCGACATGGCGAGCTACTGGAGTTTTTCGACCACAGTAGCGCCTCATCCGGCGAAAAAGAGCTCTACGTGGAGAAGATCAAGAGACGCTGGAGCACGCAAAAGACGCGAGTGAACGCTACCCACAAGAAGCAGTACAACTTTGTGCTTAACAACAACATCAACGCCGCCCTCGATAAGCTTGCCGAAGAGCATCAGTTGTCTAGGACGAAAATTCTTGAGGAGCTCATACTGAGTGAGACAGCGCACAGGCTTTACCTCGTGACACGATAAGTTTTCTCAACCCAAAGCGTCCCGAATTTAAATTCATCGATGGGTATTCCAAAAGGTATTCCAAGAAAATACTTAACAGATATTTATCTATTAAAATCAACAACTTAATAGACCTGTTCAGATTACCCCGGCCACCAAATACGAAGCAAGACAAAACCCGCCCAGTGCGGGTTTTGTTGCATCTGGGGTTCGGTAAACCAAGGCTCACACGCCCCCTGCAGGGAGCGGGCTTGCCCGCGAAGAGGCCAGCCAGGCTCAGTAGAACTCGTCCAGCAAACAGTAAAACGCGATGCGTCGCTGATCCGGTTCCACACCATAGGCACGAAAAAGGGCGCTACCCATGCCTGCCCAAGATTGCGCGCTATGCTTCGGGCGGCCAGCGCAAGGTCTTGATAGATATCACTGATGCCTAGCCGACCGCAGTCGATGTAGCCGGTAAAGCGGCTGCCTTCGACCATGAAATTCGGCAGGCACGCATCGCCGTGGGTGACCGCCAGATCACAGGTTTCAGGGAGCGTCGACAGCAGCTCTGCGAAAACATCCTCAGCGGTCCGCCCCTTCCGCTCATCGTCAAAGTCTGCCTCGTCAACGAGCCCGGCACTCACTCGGCTCCGGGCGGTCTCTATGCGCAGCTCCGGCGAGTGGTCAAAGGGACATGTCTCAATTGACACCTGGTGCAGGGTACGCAGCGCCATCGCCAGGATGCCGATCACTTGAGGTGCAGACAAATCGTTGGCACTGGCCAGGTCATGTCCGGGGACGGCACTCATGAGTAACCAATGGCGATCGTTCTCTGTCGTGGCATCAAGAACTGTTGGCCCAGGCAGATCAAGCCGGTTCATCCAACGCAGACGCTCAATCTCTTGCGGCAGTTCGCTGTGCGCGCCAATGGGCTCGGACTTCAGGAACAGGTGTTCGCCGTTGATGCAGCAGATGCGAGAAACCTCGGCGCCAGACTCTCCGATAGTTTGTCGTTCGATGGGTGCTGCACTGAATGTCTGGGCCCATTGGGCAGGAATGTACATACTCTGACTGACTCAAATGTTGGCGGATTCTCGGCCGAGCGAACTTGCCTTGGCATTCAACAGCAGCATTCAGGAATGCAGAACATGACTACCCGGTTTCTCGCCCTCCTAGCGGCAATGGTTTGCCTGTCGGCACTGGCCGCCAGCGAAGTCGCCCCTCGGGTCGAGCATGTCTCTTTCAAGAACGGAGCTGACAGCATCAGGATCTCCGACTCGATCAAGGGCCGGCTGACCGCCGAGTACCGCCTGCGCGCGAAGGCGGGCCAGATGCTGACGGTCGACCTCAAGCCTTCCACTGCTTCAGCCTATTTCAATATCACTGCCAAAGGCGAGGAATACGCGCTGTTCAATGGCTCGATCATGGGCAATCACTTCCTCGGACCGCTGCCCGCCGATGGCGACTACATTGTCCAGGTGTACCTCATCCGCAACGCTGCGCGGCGCAACGAGGTGGCGAACTACAGTCTCTCGTTGAACCTCGGCGCTACAGAGGCCTATAGCCGACCTTTCGACCAGACGCTCGAACTGCAAGGCATCGCTTTTCATGTGACGCAGGCATCGGTCGATGGCCGTCGGGAGCTGCGTATCTCTCCGCGAGGGCTGGAAATTGATAACTCAGCCATGACTCACCCCCTGACGGGCGACATTGCCCGGGCGGAGGTCGGGGACCTTGATCGGGATGGCTCACCGGAAATCTATGTCTTCATCAGGTCACCGGGACGTGGACTGCCTGGCGAGCTCGTCGCCTACGCCGCGAACCGAAAAAAATCCCTCAGTGCGATCTATCTGCCACCGGTCAGCGAAGATCCGAAGATCGCCGAGGGGTATCGGGGCGAGGACGAGTTTGCCGTGGTGGAAAACACTTTGGTCCAGCGCTTTGCGCTGTATGACAGCGCGGAGGCCTCGGCGGGGCGGACCGGGAAAATGCGTGAGATTCAGTACCGGTTGATGCCTGGGGAGGCGGGATGGATTTTGCGCAGGCAAAAGGTGGTGGAGTATTGAGCCATTTTTGACGCGCGGAAAAAACCACATCCCCCTTCTACACTCAACCGCACACCCTCTCGCTCCCCCGCCAAAAGAGCCCCCATGACCGCACTCAAAGACCGCCTCAAGCAAGGCAAGGATGCGCGCAAGAAGTGTCCGCGCAATCAGCAGGCTGCACTGGGCAAAGCCCATCGCGATCCGATTCCGCTGATCAAGGCGTCGAGTGAGGGTCGCATCCAATCGCTGGTCGAATTGCGTTATGGCCGCATGCTGGAGTCGTCTTTCAGCTTCTTTCGCGGCAATGCGCTGCTCCAGGCGCACGACCTGGCCGGGACGCCGGACATGGGGCTGGTTGCGCCGATCTGTGGCGACTGTCACCTGAAGAATTTTGGCGGTTTTGCCACCCCCGAGCGCAATCTGCTGTTCAGCGTCAATGACTTCGACCAGGTTCATCCCGGGCCCTGGGAATGGGACTTGAAGCGGCTGGTGGCCAGTTTCCTCGTGGCTGCCCGTGACTTGCGCCATGGCAGTACCGCGGAAGAAACAGTCTGCCACCAGCTGGTGGGCGCCTATCAGCAAACGATGCTCGAATGCGCCGAACAAAGCGCGCTGGACACCTGGTACGAGTCCATCACTTACAACGACTTACACGCACAGGCGAGCGAAAACACCCTGGAGCATGTGCAACGGGCGATAGAAAAAGCCGAGCGTCGTACCCATGCGCAACTGCTGCCGAAAATCAGCGAACGGGACACACAAGGTCGCCTGATCATTCGCGACGACCTGCCGGAAATTTTCCACCTGCACAACCACACCACCTTGCTGGATGCCAACGATGACTGGCTGCGCCTGTCGGACTGGCGCCCGCTGTATGACACCTTCCTGCGCGACTACCGCGGCACGCTGCAAACCGACCGCCGCGAACTGCTGTCGCGCTTCGAGGTGCAGGACATGGCGTTCAAAGTGGCAGGTGTCGGCAGTGTCGGTACGCGTTGCCTGGTGGCGCTGCTGACCGACGAGCAGCAATTCCCGTTGTTCCTGCAATTCAAGGAAGCGCGACGCTCAGTACTCGCAGGCTACGTGAAGGCCAAGTCGCGGGCCAGGCATGAGGGTCAGCGCGTGGTTGACGGCCAACGCCTGATGCAATCGGCCAGCGACCTGTTCCTTGGCTGGACCACCGGCCCCAACGGACGTCACTTCTACGTGCGGCAGTTACGCGACATGAAGATCTCGGCCGAACTCGAGACCTTCGACGCAGAAGCGTTCGCAGCCTACGCACAACTGTGTGGCCGCGCCCTCGCCCGTGCGCACGCCAAGGCTTCAGGGCGCGCCGCGTACATCAGCGGCTACATCGGCAAGAGCGAGGCCCTGGCCGATGCGCTCTATCAGTATGCCCAGGGCTATACCGAACAGAATGAGCGCGACTTCGAACGCTTCCAGCAAGCGTGTCGCAAGGGCAAATTGCGCGCGCGCTCGGAAGAGGATTTTGCCGCGGATCATTTGCCTTAGACACGGTGGCATGCGCCACGGGAACCACATGAACTTTTATTCACCCTGCGTTCAGGCAACTCGCTGTACATTTGCCCTCGCTCATTCAAGAAACTACGGTTTGCCCGCCCTCCCGCGGGCTTTTTTTTGTCTTGAGAAATGTCCTACTCTGGCGCAAATCCCGGAGAAAAATCCCACAGGTCTTTCAGGTTGTGGCTCGGAAGGTGGCTTATTAATCTTTTGTCGTCACTGACCACTCAGTGATCGGGTGTGAGAACCCGGCAAGTAATAGCCATGCACTACCAGTATCCGCATAATTGCCGGCAGCTTGTCCGCTGCCTGTAGATGCGTAATGGCGGCTGTGTGCGGGCAGACTTTTGTCTGACCGGGTGGCTATGACCGGATTCTCACCTCGCACATAGCTGCCACCTCTTTGCTGTGTGAGAACGGCAAATACTGGCACCCACGCAAGAGGTCAATCATCTTGGATAAGCTAACCCCCGATCCCCCCTTCGAAACCACCAAGCCCTACCGCCCCAGCCCCTTCTTCACGATCCTCCCCGACATCAACTCCGAAAGCCTCCTCGCCCACGCCTGCGAGTCACTGGCTTCAGCCAGCGTCATGCTCAATGATTTCACCACTTACCTCACAGGCCCCCAACGCAACACCGCACTGGGGATTGCGCAGATCGTCATGCTGGCGGAGCTGGCTGTGAACAGGGCGCTGGATAATGTCGATCCGCAGGGCTAGGAAAGTAGACCGCGTTATCGTTCTTCGCGAGCAAGCCCGCTCCCACATTTAGTCTGCGGCGTATGCAAATACTACGGCCACCGAAAGACTATTGTGGGAGCGGGCTTGCTCGCGAAAGCAATTTGCCAGGCAACAAAAAAACAGAACATCTCACTCAAATTGCGGGCTACGCTCAACCCGCAATTTGCGACAATCCTTTTGCAGCACCGGCATCTCCAGCCGAGCTCGCCCGTAAAACGCCAGCGCCGTCAGCAAACACGCCAGCCACACGAAGATCCCGGCCCAGAAGGTGTGGGACATGTAGTGCCAGCCCTGCACCACCCGCGTCGTGCCATAGATGAACCCCAGGGCCAGCGAGCCATACATGAGCGCCTTGGCATAGCGCCAGCGGTAACGGCGGGCAACAAAGTACAGCGCGAGCATGGTGAAACCACCGGAGGCATGCCCACCCGGCCAGCAGCGACCGTCACCGGCGACTTTCAGTAAATCGAAATTCTCGTACCACTCCTTGTGCTCGATCTTCCCACCGTACTGGGTGGTCTCGATCGGGCAATACACACTGGTATGGCCCTTGAGGTAGTGGATGACGCCGGTGCTGATGGAGAACGCAAACACCACGTAGAGGAAATCCCGACGATGTCGGGTGGCAAAGCGCAGTACCGGGGCGACTTTGATCTTTTCCAGGAAGGCGATGATTTTTGCGTGTTTTTCCGCCTTCAGGCGTGGCCAGAGAAACGACAGCAAGGCACCGATGATAGCGATCTCGCCGGTCCAGTTCGGAATGATCCGCGCCCATTTATGGGTGATTTTTTCGAACAGGTGCACATGGTCCAGCGGGAACGTCTGCGTCACCGGGTCAAAGAAAAGATTGTTGAAGGCGATGTCGATCCGGGTCAGGTCGAACATCAGGAACACCACGACCGCGCAGGCCAGTGGGATACCGAAGTTCAGCCAGTAAAAACGCGAGCGGGAAGCCATCTGCATCGTGTGTCCTGATTCAGGGAGTAGATTCATTCGGTGGTCACCGATTGCCAGTCCGAGGCTTCGATGAAACCGAGTATGCGTGGCGCTTGCAGCGCTTGGGCGTTAACAAAGAGCGAGGCACCGTAGCCGAGGGTCGAAGCCGGCAGCTTGAGATCCTTTTGCAGTTGCGCCATGCATTCGCTGTGGGTCACCAGGATCAGGTTGCGCCCGGCGACTTTGTGCGCCAGGGCATCGCGCAACATCGTGCCCTTGCAGTTGATCAGCCAGTCGTCGCCAGCGTCGACCCTGTTGAACATGTACCCGCTGGTCTGCGCGGTACGCACCATCGGACTGTTGTAGATGTCGGCCTTCCCCAGCCCAAGCTGCTCGAACTGCGCACCGACGGCCACCGCAACGCTGCGCGAGCGATCGGTAATGCCATCGTCGCCGCTCAGGCAGGGGGCGCGGGAGTGATCGCATCGCTCGACATGGCGCACCAACACGATCATGTCGCCCTTGGCCCAGCCCGCCAACAGCGCCCTCGCGCCCTCCACGTTGCCATGGGCCAGGTCCGGCACGGCGGCAGGCCGTAGCAGCAATACCGTCAAGGGCAGCGCCAGCAGCGCCGAGGACAGCACCACGAGCGCATTGCGATGACGGGCAAAACGGCTCAGGTCGATCGAGCGGTTTATTCCGAACAGACTCAGTCTCAGTTCCACATCAAGCCGCCTCGCAGCCCGTCATTAGGTGCCGTGAGGGTAAGGAGGTGGGCGTTGGCTACCAGTGAAACCAATGTGAAAAAAAGCTTAAGCCCGTGGCAAAAGCTTGTTACAGCATCCGTCCGACAAAATCCTTTCAGCTCTCGCGATTGCGGCCGATACAGACCTGCTACCCACCTTGCTGGCGCCTAAGAACAACAATCTTCCAGCCAACCGACGATCAAGAAACACCACGTTCCTGGAGGAATTTTGATGAATAGCTGGTTCGGCAACATCAGCGTGAACCTGAAACTGGGCTTGGGCTTCGGCCTGGTCCTGGCCCTGACCTGCATCCTCGCCCTGACCGGCTGGACCAGCCTGGGCAGCCTGATTGACCGCAGCAACTGGATGAGCGACATCACCCAGCTCAACGCCGGCCTGACCAAGCTGCGCGTGGTGCGCCTGCAGTACATGCTGACCAACGGTGACGAAGCCACCGCGCAGAACGTGCAGACCACCCTGCAGGCTTTTTCCGACCAGCAGCAAGCGCTGCTGGCGAAGTTCAAGAGCCCGGAAAACCTCAAGCTGCTCAAAGAGCAAGGCACTGTCATAGACGCCTACAAGACGTCCCTGGCGAAGATGCGTGGTGCCTACCGCACGGGCAACAGCGCGCGTGACGCCATGGGGGCCAACGCCGAAACGGCCAACACGCTGATCGACGATCTGAACAGCCGCGTGCAACAACTGCCGCCGAGCGATCAGCGTTTCGAACAGTTCCAGGCCATCACCGCGGCCAAGCAAGCGTTCTTGCTGGCCCGCTACGAAGTGCGTGGCTACACCGCGACCACCAATGCCGAGACCGAGCAAAAAGCCGTGGCCCAACTGGACGCCGCGATTGCCAGCCTGAAACAGCTCAATGTGCATCTCACCGACGTCCAGCCCGAGGCCCTGCGCCAACTGGAAACCGCGCTGGGCAACTACCGCAGCGCCTTGCAGGCTTACAAAGCTGCGAACAGCGAGGCCGTGCAGGCGCGCAAGGAAATGACTGACCAGGGCGCGGCCATCGTCAGCCTGAGCGAGCAGCTGTATCAGATCCAGCTCGACCGTCGTGACGCAGAAAGCGCCCAGGCGCGTACCCTGCAACTGATCAGCACCCTGCTGGCCTTGTTGGTGGGCATTATTGCCGCCGTCGTCATCACCCGGCAGATCACCGGTCCGCTGCGCGAAACCCTGGCCGTGGTCGATCGCATCGCCAGCGGCGACCTGTCCCAGGACGTCCGGGTGACGCGCCGCGACGAGCTGGGTGTCTTGCAACAAGGCATTGCCCGCATGGGCGTGACCCTGCGCGACCTGATCAGTGGTATCCGCGACGGCGTTACCCAGATCGCCAGCGCGGCCGAAGAGCTGTCGGCCGTGACCGAGCAGACCAGCGCCGGGGTCAACAGCCAGAAAGTCGAGACCGACCAGGTCGCCACCGCCATGCACGAGATGACCGCCACTGTGCAGGAGGTCGCGCGCAATGCCGAGCAAGCCTCCCAGGCCGCCGCCGCGGCGGATGGTGAAGCACGCGAAGGGGACAAAGTGGTCGGCGAGGCCATCACCCAGATCGAACGCCTGGCCAGCGAGGTGGCACGTTCCACTGAAGCCATGGGCCTGTTGCAACAGGAAAGCGACAAGATCGGCAGCGTCATGGACGTGATCAAGGCCGTGGCCGAACAGACCAACCTGCTGGCGCTCAACGCGGCCATCGAAGCGGCACGCGCCGGTGAAGCCGGACGCGGTTTTGCCGTGGTGGCCGACGAAGTGCGGGGCCTGGCCCAACGCACGCAGAAATCCACCGAGGAAATCGAAGGCCTGGTGGCCGCCCTGCAGAACGGCACCCAGCAAGTGGCGACCGTGATGAACAACAGCCGCACCCTGACCGACAGCAGCGTGGCCCTGACCCGCAAGGCCGGCGCCTCACTGGAGAACATCACCCGCACGGTGTCCAACATCCAGTCGATGAACCAGCAGATTGCGGCAGCCGCCGAGCAGCAAAGCGCGGTAGCCGAAGAGATCAGCCGCAGCATCGTCAACGTGCGCGACGTCTCGGAACAGACCGCCGCGGCCAGCGATGAGACGGCGGCGTCCAGTGTCGAGCTGGCGCGGCTGGGGAATCAGTTGCAGATGATGGTCAGCCACTTCCGCGTCTGACGCTCACTGCGCGGTGAATGACAGATCCCTTCGCGAGCAGGTAGATTCAAGTGCCTCCCATATCCATCAAAACGATCGAGTAATACTGGCACGAAGCGGTTAACGATCCTGCGCGCTTGGCTGCGATCTTTTAGCCGTGCTGGAACCCTTCGCGCAAATCTCCTTCCCGCGCCAGGAACCGCCCTTCCCTGCGCCCGTTCGCCTGACCGTCCTGGTAACTCAATACCCCGTTGACCCACACGCCATCGATGCCTTCGGCCGCTCGCTGCGGATCATTGAAGTCCGCGACATCGCGAATGGTCGCCGGGTCGAACAGCACCAGGTCGGCCCAGTGGCCTTCACGGATCTCGCCCCTTTGGTTCAAGCCGAATCGCGCCGCCGACAGGCCGGTCATCTTGTGCACGGCGGTGTGCAGTGGGAACAGTCCTACATCACGGCTGAAATGTCCGAGCACCCGCGGGAAGGCGCCCCACAGGCGTGGATGGGGAAACGGATCTTCTGGCAGGCCGTCGGAGCCGACCATCGACAGCGGGTGCGCGAGAATCCGTCGCACATCTGTTTCGTCCATCCCGTAATACACCGCTCCGGCCGGTTGCAACTGACGGGCGGCATCGAGCAACGACAGGTTCCACTCGGCAGCGATGTCCATCAGGTCGCGCCCGCCCATCTGCGGGTGTGGCGTTGACCAGGTGATGGTAATGCGGTGGGCATCGGTGACTTGCTTGAGGTCCAGCGTCGAGGAGCTGGCGGCATAGGGATAACAATCGCAGCCCACCGGGTGGGTTTTCGCCGCCTGTTCAAGGGACGCCAGCAGTTGCGGGCTGCGCCCCCAGTTACCGGCCCCGGCACATTTGAGGTGGGAAATGATCACCGGGGATTTCGCATGGCGGCCGATCTGGAACGCCTCGTCCATGGCCTCCAGCACCGGCTCGAATTCGCTGCGCAAATGGGTGGTGTAGACCGCTCCGAACGCGGTCAGCTCTTCGGTCAGTTGCATCACTTCATCGGTGGAGGCCGAGAACGCGCTGGCGTACGCAAGACCAGTGGACAAGCCCAGGGCGCCGGCTTCGAGACTGTCACGCAGTTGCGCGCGCATCGCGGCAATTTCGCCCGGCGTGGCGGTGCGGAACAGGTCGTCGAGGTGGTTGCTACGCAACGCGGTGTGGCCCACCAATGCGGCGACGTTCAGCGTGGTGTTCGCCGCCTCGACCGCCGCGCGGTAATCGCTGAACTTCGGGTAAACGAACGCCGCCGCGCTGCCGAGCAGGTTCATCGGGTCCGGCGGATCGCCGCGCAGGCTCACCGGCGACGCACTGATCCCGCAATTGCCGACGATCACCGTGGTCACACCCTGGCTGAGCTTGGGCAGCATCTGCGGCTGACGGATCACCACCGTGTCGTCGTGGGTGTGCACATCGATGAAGCCGGGCGCCAGGACGCGGCCGGCGGCATCGATTTCTTCGCGAGCCTGGGCATCCTGCAAGTTGCCGATGCGCTCGATGCGGCCATTGCGGATCGCCACGTCGGCCGGGTAGCCAGGGCTGTTGCTGCCGTCGATGACCAGGGCATTGCGAATCAGCGTGTCGTACATCATGTCAGTCTCCCAGCGGCAGGTGATCGTCGCCGCCGCGGTAATCGTCCAGGGCGAGTTTGATCCGCCGCAGGCGCTCTTGATTGTCTTGAGGATTGGCCAGTGCCAGCTCGGTGGCAAGCACATCGATGGCGAGCAACATGCCGTAGCGCGCCGCGGTCGGTTTGTAGATGAACGAGGTCTCGGCGCTTTGCAGCGGCAACACGATGTCGGCCAATTGCGCGAGCGGCGAATCGGCTCGGGTAATGGCCAGGATGGGCGCCCCGTAGTTGCGGGCCAGTTCCACGGTTTCCAGCAGCTCGGGGGTGATGCCCGTCAGTGAACAAACGATCACTACCTGATCGACGCTGAGACTGGCCGCCGTGATCCGCATCATCACCGCGTCGTGACAGACCGCGATCGGGTAGCCCAGGCGCACCAGGCGCACTTGCAACTCATCGCTGCACAAGGTCGAGCAGCCGCCCATGCCGAAAGCGTGGATCATCCGCGCCCTGCCCAGCAGTTTCACCGCATCGGCGAATCGCGATTCGTCGAAGGCCGACAGGTGCTGGCGCAGGGTCGACTCAATGTCGCCGACAATCTGCCCGTAGAACGCCGACTGCTCCGGCGTGCCTGCCGGGTCGAGAAAACGGCTGCCGACGCCGCTGGCCTGGGCCAATTGCAAACGCAGGTCGCGCAAATCCTTGCAGCCGACCGTACGGGCGAAACGCGAGAGCGTGGCGGTGCTGACTTCTGCGCGCAGCGCCAGCTCATCGAGGCTGGCGGAAGCGGCGAACCCCACATCGTCGAGCATCAGGCGCGCGATGCGCCCTTCGCCGGCGCTGAAGGAATCCTGGCGGGCGCGGATCTGGTAGAGGATGTCCATGGCAGGCGGCTCCGGCTAAATCAGGTAGGAAAGGCCCACGGTCAGGCCGAAGGCGACGAGCGAGATCAGGGTCTCCAGCACCGTCCAGGTCTTGAAGGTCTGGGTTACCGTCATATTGAAGTATTCCTTGATCAGCCAGAAGCCGCCGTCGTTGACGTGGGAAAAAATCACCGAGCCTGCCCCCGTCGCCAGCACCAGCAACTCCGGATGCGGATAACCCATGGCGACGGCGACGGGCGCGACCACGCCCGAGGCGGTGGTCATGGCCACGGTGGCGGAACCGGTTGCGATGCGCATCAATGCGGCGAACAACCAGCCCATCAGCAACGGCGACAGGTGAAATTCGTGGGCCAGGCCGACGATCTGGTCGGTGACACCGGCGTCCACGAGGATCCGGTTGAGGCCGCCGCCGGCGCCCACCAGCAAAGTGATGCTGGCGGTGGGCGCCAGGCATTCGTTGGTGAACTTGAGGATGGACTCGCGATTGAAACCCTGGGCCAGGCCGAGGGTCCAGAAGCTCAGCAAGGTCGCCAGCAGCAGCGCGATGACCGAGTTGCCGATGAACAACAGGAACTGGTTGAGGCCGCTGCCCGGGGCGGAAATCAGGTTGGCCCAGCCGCCGATCAGCATCAGCACAACCGGCAACAGGATGGTCGCCATGGTCAGGCCGAAACTCGGCAGGCTGTCGCGCGGTTCGCGTTCGAGGAACTGCCGCTCCAGCGGGTTTTCCGCCGGCAGCTGGATACGCGGCACGATGAATTTGGCGTACAGGGGACCGGCGATGATCGCGGTCGGAATGCCGATCGCAATCGCATAGAGCAAGGTCTGCCCCACCGACGCCTGGTACACCTGCACCGCCAGCATCGCCGCCGGGTGCGGCGGTACCAGCGCATGCACCACCGAAAGACCGGCCACCATCGGCAGGCCGACCATCAGGATCGACACGCCGACCCGCCGCGCCACGGTGAACGCAATCGGCACCAGCAACACGAAACCGACCTCGAAGAACAACGGCAGCCCCACCAGGAAGGCGATGCAGACCATCGCCCAATGCGCGTTCCTTTCGCCGAAGCGGTCGATCAAGGTGCGGGCTACCTGCTCGGCGCCACCGGACTCGGCCATCATCTTGCCGAGCATGGTGCCCAGCGCCACCACCAGCGCGATATGCCCAAGAGTCTTGCCGACACCCGCCTCATAGGCCCCGACCACGCCGGACGGCGGCATGCCCGCCACCAACGCCAGGCCGATGGAAATCAGCGTGATGACAATGAACGGATTGAGCCGATAACGGGCGATCAGCACGATCAGCGCGATGATGGCGACAGCGGCATACACCAGCAGCCAATAGCCGAAGGACGGGGTCATGCGGTACTCCTCGAGAGGGTCACGTCGAAAGTTTTGTGAAACTCTTAAAACATTTCGAGGCGCGATTTTCAAACGAGGTGAAAGTAATTTTCGTGCAGAGGTAAGGGATGTCGCTAAGGGATATGTCGTGTCGCGATTAATGAAAATCAGGCAGGTAGATTTTCATTACCTCACCGAGCACTGATCGTTCCCACGCTCTGCGTGGGAACGATCACGATCAGGCAGGCGGATCTCAGTCGTGTTGCACCCGGGCGCGCTTGAGCAGTTTCTTGCAGCGCTCGGACAGGCCCAGCACCCGCAGGTGTTTGCCGGCCTTGCTGTAACGCTCGCGCAGGGTGTCCAGCGCGGCAATAGCCGAGTAGTCGACGAAGCTCAGGTGATGACAATCGAGGGTCACATGCGCCGGGTCGTTGGCCGGGTCGAATTGGTTGAGGAAAGGGGTCGTCGAGGCGAAGAACAGCGTGCCGTGCACGCGGTAAAGCTTGCTGCCGTCGGTTTCCAGATGACTGTCGGCGTACAGCTGCCGAGCCTGCTGCCAGGCGAAATTGAGCGCCGCGATGATGATGCCGCACAATACCGCCATGGCCAGGTCGGTGAACACCGTGATCACCGTCACCGCGATAATCACCAGTACATCATTCAACGGCACCTTGTTCAGCACCCGCAGCGAAGCCCAGGCGAAAGTCTGCTGCGAGACCACGAACATCACCCCCACCAACGCCGCCAACGGAATACGTTCGATCAACGGCGACAGGAACAGGATGAACAGCAGGATCGACACCCCGGCCACCACACCGGACAGCCGCCCGCGCCCCCCGGAGCTCAGGTTGATCACCGTCTGGCCGATCATTGCGCAACCGCCCATGCCACCAAACATACCGGACACCACGTTGGCCGCGCCCAGCGCCACGCACTCGCGATCGGGGTAACCGCGGCTCTCGGTGAATTCGTCGGTGAGGTTGAGGGTCAACAGGGTTTCCAGCAGGCCGACCATCGCCATCAAGAACGCGTAGGGCGCAATGATGCCTAGGGTTTCCAGGTTCCAGGGAATGTCTGGCAAGTCAAATGTCGGCAAGCCGCCAGCGATGTGTGCCATGTCGCCCAAGGTCCGGGTTGGCAGGCCGAGGAAGTGCACAGCCAACCCCACTCCCAAGATCGCCACCAACGCCGGCGGTATCGCGCGGGTCAGACGCGGCAGCACATAGACAACCGCCATCGTCACCGCCACCAACCCGATCATGTAGTACAACGGCGTACCGCTCAGCCAGGTCTCACCACTCTTGAAGTGCTCAAGCTGCGCCAGGGCAATGACGATTGCCAGGCCGTTGACGAACCCCAGCATCACCGGGTGCGGCACCATGCGCACCAGCTTGCCCAGGCGCAGCAGGCCGAACGCCGCCATGATCAACCCGCCCAGCAGCACCGTCGCCAGCAGGTACTGCACACCGTGCTGCACCACCAGCGCGACGATCACCACCGCCATCGACCCGGCTGCACCTGACACCATGCCCGGCCGGCCACCGAACAGCGCGGTCAGGGTGCAAATGATGAACGCACCATACAGCCCCATCAGCGGATTGAGATGAGCCACCAGCGCGAAGGCAATGCATTCGGGTAACAGGGCGAAAGACGTCGTGAGCCCGGCCAGGGCATCGGCGCGTAGATGTTTTGGTTTCATGGGGGACCGCATGCAGGGAGTAGCAAGAATGAGTGTGCGGATGTTACGGAATCGAGGGCATTGCGGCCAGTTTAAGCGACTTCAGAAATGCCTTCGCGAGCAGGCTCGCTCCCACAGTTGACCGCATTGTCCAGACGGACGCGGTCTAATGTGGGAGCGGGCTTGCTCGCGAAGGCAGCAACTCGGTCTAAAGCGAACTCACACCATCTCGTGACGAATCCACTCCAATACCGACGTACGCTTCGGCACCCAGCCCAATATCTCCCGCGCACGCGTGCCGCGCACCCGGCTGTTGGAGCCCAGGCCATAGTTGGCCATTTCATAGCCCCACTCGGCTTCGGCATCCTTCAAAGGCCAGTCTTGCGGCTTGCCCAGGTTCAACGCCTCGGCCATCGCCGTGGTCATGTCGATGAACGACGCTTCGCCGCTTTCGACGAAGTAGAACGTGCCTGGGACGTTTTTGCTCAGCGCCAGCAGGTACAGGGCCACCACGTCTTCGATGTGCACGTTGGACCAGATGTTCTGCCCGGTGCCGACATGCCGGACCACACCGCTTTTGCGTGCCTGCTTCAGCAAGCGCGGCAGCTGCACGCTGTCGCGATTGACGCCCAGGCTGTGGCCATAGATCAGCGTGTTGCAGATGACGGCCGAGTTCACGCCATCCTTGGCCGCGGCGAGAATGAGAGTGTCGATGGCCACGCGTGCAGCCTTGTCCACGGTGGGTTCCGGCAGGTTGTCTTCACGGTAGATAACGTCGCTGGACTTGCCGCCCGAGGCATCGCCGACGATGCTCGAACCGCTGGTGTGCAGGAACACCTTGTTGGTGCCGCGCAGGGCATCGAGCAAGGCTTCGACAGCGCCGCGATGGTCGCTGCTGGCGGCGTTGATCACGGCGTCGGCCGCTTTGGCCTGTTCGGCTAACAGTGCGCTGTCATCCAGCGTGCCGATTACGGGTGTGATGCCCAGTGCTTTCAGTTCATCCGCCTGTTCGGCATTGCGCACCAGGCCGGTAACCTTGTGACCGGCCTTGATCAGGCCAGTGGCGATGGAGCCGCCGATAAAACCGGCAGCACCGGTAACGAATACGTTCATGGAGAAACTCCCTGCGTTGATAAGTGATGCAACGAGTATCAAGCAGCGATCACTGGCGAAAAATCCCCGCTGACCCAATTCACTCTTGCGCAGGAATCACGAATCAGCCGCTGAAATCCGTGGAAGCGTACACCGCCAGTTTGCTCTGGATGAAGTCGAGGAAACACTGAATGCGCAAGGCCAGCTGCGAGTTGCGGTAATACACCGCGTTGATCGGCTGGCGATAGCCGCTGTTGAACTCGGCCAGCAACACCTTCAACCGTCCGGCACGAATGTCGTCGATGGTCATGTAGTGCGACAGGCTGGCGATGCCCTGGCCTTCCAGCGCCAGGTGGCGGATGGTTTCGCCGCTGGAGGCGCTGAGCGACGCCTGGATCGGCCAGCGATCGCCGTGCACGTAGCGCAGCGGCCATTGGTTGAGGCCCTCGTTCTGGGTGAATCCCAGCAGGGTATGTTTGGCCAGGTCGGCCACGGCGGTCGGTGTGCCGTGTTTTTCCAGATACGCCGGGCTGGCGACGATGTGCAGCGGGCTGCACCCCAGCGAGCGGGCGTGCAGGGTCGAGTCGGCCAGGGTGCCGATGCGGATGGCGATGTCGGTGCTTTGCTCGAGCAGGTCGATGATCAGGTCGTTGCTGTTGAGTTCGAGCTGGATGTCGGGATAGAGCCTGCGGAACTCATCGATGTAGGGCACGATGGCGTGCAGCATGAACGGTGACGCGGCGTTGATGCGCAAACGCCCGGACGGCGTTTGCTGGCGTGAGGACAAGCGCTCCTCGAGTTGATCCATCTGATCGAGGATCAGCTTGGCGTGTTCGAAGAAATACTTGCCTTCCTCGGTCAGGTCCATGCGGCGCGTGGTGCGGTTGATCAGCGTGGTATCGAGCTTGGCCTCCAGCCGCGACAGCGTACGGCTGACCGCCGACGGCGTCTGCCCGACCTGCTCGGCCGCCGCGGAAATCGACCCACACTCGATCACGCAGACGAAAATCTGCAACTCATCGGATCTGGCTTTCACGGTTGCCCCTCATGCAAAAACAGGCTTGATAGTAGCCGGAAGCGGGGCAAAAGGAACCTCAAGCCTTCAGGCCAAACACCTCGGCCAAATGCTGCTCATAACGCGCCACATCGGCCTCGATGTCCGGGCGTTTCATCACGTCCACACAGAGGAAAGTCGGCAAAGCGGTCATGCCGAGGAATTCGTTGGCCTTGTGGAACGGGAAGTACACCGCGTCCACGCCCTTGGCTTCGAAGAAGTCAGTCGGGTCGTCGAAGGCTTGCTGCGGCGCGTTCCAGGTCAGCGACAGCATGTACTGCTTGCCGTGAACCAGACCGCCACTGCCGTATTTCTGCGAGGCGTCGGAACGGGTGCGGCCGTCACTGGCGTAGAGACTGCCATGACCTTCGGTGAAGACCTCGTCGATGTACTTCTTCACGGTCCAGGGCGCGCCCATCCACCAGCCGGGCATCTGGTAAATGATCACATCGGCCCAGAGGAATTTGGCAACTTCTTCAGCGACGTCGTAACCCTCGTCGATGAAGGTGGTTCTGACATCCACTCCGCCGCGATCCAGCACGCTCAGCGCGGCTTCATGCAAGGTGGTGTTGTAGCGGCCATCGGAGTGAGCGAATTTTTTGCCGCCGTTGAGCAACAGGACTTTTTTCATGGAAGGTCTCGGCAAGGGTCAGGAAATGAATGGCGGCAGATTAACGATCCGCCTCGCGCGGAGTAAGCGCACTTTTCGCAAAATTCATTTGACCTACACGCACGAATCGGCAAGTGATTGTTGCCTTAGACTGTGGCCAATTCTGACCTGAGGAGCGTTTTCTGATGAGTGAAATGCAAGGCTTCATCCTGCACGCCAAGACCCGCCCGGAAAAATCCGACGCCTTCGAAGCGTTTTTCAGCGGCTATGTAGAAGCAAGTCGCGCCGAACCCGGCTGCATCGAATACCACATGCTGCGCGACAAGCAGGACCCGACCCTGTTTATCTTCTATGAGATCTGGCAGTCCCAGGAGCATCTTGACGTGCACTCGAACCTGCCGCACATGAAGCAGTTCCTCGAGCAGCGCGATGAATACCTGGAGCGGGATTTCGAGATTCGTGCCATCGAAATGATCAGCCCGTCGCCCGCTAGCCGTTGATCAACAGATGGCCGCCGAGCAAACCCAGGCCAATGAAGAACACGCGCTTGAACAACTGGGCGCTGATCCGCTGGCGCAACCACTGCCCCAGCCACATGCCGAGCACCGCCGGGATCAGCGCCAACAGCGACGCACTCAATTCGCCGCCACCGAGGGCGCCGCGCCAGAGCAGTCCCGCGGCCAGGGCCAGGGTCGAGACGGTGAATGACAGGCCCAACGCCTGCACCAGCTCATCCTTGCTCAAGCCCAGCGCCTGCAGGTACGGCACCGCCGGAATCACGAACACTCCCGTGGCCGAGGTAATCACCCCCGTCAGCACGCCGCACAGCGGACCTAACCAGCGCTCATTGCCAGCACCTACACGCAAGGTCGGCAGGACCAAACCGCTCAGCGCGTAGATCAACAACGCTGCGCCCAAGCCGCGCACTACCCAGTGCCCACCGACCATGCCGATCCACAGCGTACCCGCACCAGTGCCGATGAAAATCGCCAGCAGCATTGGCCACAGCCGCTTGATCAACCCCTGCAAATGCCCGCCAAAGGCCAGTTGCCAGACGTTGGTCAGGGTCGCGGGAATGATCAACAACGCGGCAGCCTGTGACGGTGCAATAGCCAGGCCGAGCAGGCCCATGGCGATGGTTGGCAGGCCGAGGCCGATCACACCCTTGATCACGCCGGCCAGCAGGAAGGTGGCGATGACCAGCAGCGACAGGGCCAGGCCGAGGTTCTGATAGAACGAGACGAAGGTATTCATGGGGCTATGGTGAGCCCGGATTGGGACGGTTGAAAATCTGCCATATACTGAGGGAGCCTCTTGTTTATCCAGAGGCTGGCATATTTGTTGTGGCTAATGACGCCTTCGCGGGCAAGCCCGCTCCTACAATGGTTATGTGAACGACACAGATCCACTGTATGAGCGGGCTTGCCCGCGAAGGGCCCCTCCCAGACGACACTTGTAAATGGGCTGACGATGCACTTCGACATGACCGACCTGCGCCTCTACCTGAACATCCTCGACAGCGGCAACATCACCGCCGGCGCCGCGCGCAGCCATCTGTCCCTGGCGGCCGCGAGTGCACGAATCCGCGCGATGGAAACGTCACTGGGCACAGATTTCCTGCAACGCGGCCGTCGCGGCGTCACGCCGACGCCTGCCGGCAAGGCCCTCGCCCAACACGCCCGCGTCCTGCTGCAACAGGCCGAACGCATGCAGCAGGACCTGGCCGACTATGCCAAGGGCGTCAAAGGCCAGGTGCGGTTGTTGTGCAACACCACGGCGATCACCGAATACCTGCCGGAGTTGCTCGCCGACTTCCTGCGCGAGCACCCCAACCTCGACATCGACCTGCAGGAACTGCCCAGCACGCGCATCACCCACGCCTTGCGCCAGGGCGCAGCCGACCTGGGTATCGTCTCCGACGCGGTGGACACCCACTCCCTTGAAACCCTGCCCTTTCGTGACGATCCGCTGGTGTTGATCATGCCGCCCGGGCATCCCCTGGCCGAGGGCGAACCGCCAGGTTTCAGCGATACGTTGCAGCACGATTACGTGGGACTGGCCGCCAACAGCGCACTCGCGGTGTACCTCGAAGAACAGGCGTTGCACGCGGGTATGCGTATGCAGATCCGCATCCGTGCGGAAGGCTTCGACGGGGTGATTCGCATGGTCGCTCGCGGCGCCGGGCTGGCAATCGTGCCGCTGGCGGCGATCCAGCGACGGGAACTGGATCAGCCGCTCAACAGTTACGCGTTGAAGGAGGATTGGGCACAGCGAAAACTACTGCTGTGCGCCCGCTCGTTCGCTGGCCTGCCCGGTTATGCCAGAGCGCTGCTCAAGGCCTTGCGCACTGAGTGAGGCCGGTTTGGGCTTCCTGAAAAACAGGCCGTAGACCACCGTCAGCAGCAACAGGAACGGCACGCCGAACACCAGGGTCATCTTGAAGGCCTCGGTGAAGTAGGTGGTGATCATCACCGCCCCCATCAACACCAGTCCCAACAGCGTGCTGAAGGGGAACAGGCGCATGCGAAACGACAGTTTTCGCTCGCCGTGGCGCTGGTGATAACGACGGAAACAGTAGTGGGTCAGGAAGATCATGAACCAGGTGAAGATGGCGCCGAACATCGAGATCGCCATCATCAGGGTGAACGAACTTTCCGGGTACAGGATGTTGAGCAACGTCGCCAGGGCAATGCCCGAACTCGACAACAACAGGGCATTGAGCGGAATCCCGGTCTTGCTCAGCTTGCCCATGGACTTGGGTGCGTAACCGCCACGGGACAGGCTGAACATCATGCGCGTGGTGATGTACAACTGGCTGTTCATCGCCGACAGCGCGGCGATCAGGATCACGAAATTCATCACCCCGGTGGCGCCGGGAATGCCGATGGCTTGCATGACCGTGACGAACGGACTCTGGGCATGACCAGCCTGGACCCACGGCACGATTGCCAGCATCAAGGCGAGGGTCAGCAGGTAGAACACCACCAGCCGCACGATGGTCGCGCGAAAGGCTTTCTTCACCGCTTGCTCCGGGTCCTGCGCCTCACCGGCGGCCACCGCGATCATCTCCACGCTCAGGTAACTGAAGATCGACACGATGACCGCGACCCACATGCCCTGCAGGCCATTGGGGAAAAAACCGCCGTGGGCGGTGTAGTTGTGCACGCCGTATTCCGGGTTGCCGGAACCGAACACCACGTACACCGCGAGGATGATGAAACCGACAATCGCGCCGATCTTGATGGTCGAGAACCAGTACTCGAAGGTACCGAATGTCTTCACGCTGATCGCGTTGAGCACGATCAGCACACTGGAGAACGAGACGATCCACACCCACTCCGGCACGTTGGCAAACCAGTACTTCATGTACATCGCCACCGCCGTTACCTCCGTGCCAACCGCCAGCACGATCGCCGCCCAATAGGCGTAGCGCACGAGGAATCCGGCCAGCGGGCTGACATAGAATTCGGCATAGGCACCAAACGAACCGGAGGTCGAATGGGCCACGGTCATTTCCGCCAGGCAGCCCATCAACAACAGCGTGATGATCGCGCCGATGGCGTAGCTGAGCAGCACGCTCGGTCCGGCATAGCCGATCGCGTAGGCACTGCCCATGAACAGCCCGGTGCCGATCGCACCGCCAATGGCGATCATGCTCATCTGCCCGGACGTCAGCTGCCGCCGCAGGCCCTGTTCGCGGTTGGATATCGTTTCAAAACCGGTGTTATCGGTCATTTTTTATGTCCTCTGAATATTGTCTTTCTTGAAGAGCACGTCTTGGTTTTTACCCGGTGGGGATCAGCCACGCACAGCAGGACACGGATCAGAGAATACTCAGTGGATACTCGATGATGACGCGCACTTCGTTGTTGTCCGTGGTATCGGCCTGCGCCACTTGTGCGGTCGAGCGCACACTGGCCTGGCGCACCCGCACCGACAGGTCCCTGGCCTTGCCCGACTGCACGACGTAGCGCGCTTCGATGTCGCGCTCCCAGCGCTTGCCATCGTCGCCGTAGCGTCCATAGGCGCTATTGGGACCACCGTCGTAATGGCTGTCGTCGATATGGTCACCACTGACGTAACGCGACATGAAGCTCAGGCCCGGCACGCCGAAGGCCGCCATGTCCAGGTCATAACGCAGTTGCCATGAGCGTTCGTTGGGGGCGTTGAAGTCGAGCACCTGGACCGAGTTGGCGAGGAAAATCGAAGTGCCCGGCTGCTGGTCGAAACCCAGGTAATCGAACGGCTCATTGCCATCGACCTGTTGATACGCCAGGGTCAATCGATGGGCACCGAACTTGTAGGCGCTGGCCAGCGACCAGGTGGTGTTGTCGATCTTGCCGGCCAGGCTCTGACCATCGTCGTTAGTGCGGTAAATGTTGAAATCCAGGTTCAGCGACTGGCCTTCACCCAGGGCAACGGTGTAGTTGGTGTTGGCGTAGTACTGCCGCCAGATATCGGTGAACTGCGAACCGTACAGGCTGACGCTCAGTTGATCGCTCAGGGCGTAACTGCCGCCCAGATAATCGACGCTGCGTGTTTCCACGCCAGCGTACAGCGCTTTCAGTGCGCCATCGGCATTGGTCGAATTGCTGTCGTTGCCGGCAGTGAAATGACCGATGTCCAGTTGCAGGGCCTTGAGCTCATTGCTGGTCAGCTGAAAGCCGGTGGCCACGCTGGTGAACAGTCGCGCATTGCCGGTGCCGAACACCGGGTTGAGCGGCGTCAGGTTGCCGTACTTGAGTTCGGTGCGGGATATCCGCGCCTTCACCGCGCCGCCCGCTTCGGAGTACTCATCCTCGGGACGACCCTCTCCATCCACCGGCAGCAAGCCTGTGCCCGTGCGTCCCTTGCCACTGTCGAGCTTGATGCCCAGTTGCGCGTAGGCATCGACCCCGAACCCCACCGTGCCCTGGGTGTAGCCGGAGCGGTAATCGAGCATGATCCCGTGGGCCCATTCATCCCGGTAATTCTGACCACCCGGGTTGTTGAGGTTGTTGCGGTAGAAGTAGAAGTTACGGTTGGTCAGGGTCAGGCTACTGTCTTCGACGAATCCATTGTCGGTGGCGGCATACGCCATTTGTCCTAGGCAACTGCTGATGGCGAGCGGCAACGCGGGCCAGGTGAACAGTCTCATTCTGCGTGCTCCTTATTATTGTGATTGCACAGAACTGTTAATCGAGGACGACCGAAACCCTGCTGCCGGGAAACCCGGCAACAAGGGTGAACATCGGCGGTATCAGGTGACGCTGTGGCGGACCTGGAATTGCGCTTGCGCCCAGGTTTTCTGATCGAGAATCTCGCCAAGGATCTGCACCGCATCCCAGACCTCGGTGAAGGTCGTGTACAGCGGGGTAAAGCCGAAGCGCATGATCCGCGGCTCGCGGTAATCGCCGATCACGCCCCGGGCGATCAAGGCCTGGATCACCGCATAACCTTCAGGGTGTTCGAAGCTGACATGGCTGCCACGCTTGGCATGTTCACGCGGTGTGACCAGGGTCAACTCATGAGCGGCGCAGCGCTGCTCGACCAGTTCGATGAACAGGTCCGTCAGGGCCAGGGATTTGTGGCGCAGGGAGGCCATGTCGGTCTGGGCAAAAACGTCCAGCCCGCACTCGACCATCGCCAAGGAAGTGATCGGCTGGGTGCCACACAAGTAGCGCGCAATGCCGCTGCTCGGCTCGTAGCGCGACTCCATGGCGAACTGCCGCGAGTGGCCGAACCAACCCGACAGCGGCTGCGCCACCAGGTCGCACAACTGTGGATTGACCCAGACAAACGCCTGCGAACCCGGACCGCCATTGAGGTACTTGTAGGTGCAGCCGATGGCGTAGTCGGCGCCCGCCTGATGCAGGTCCACCGGCACCGCGCCGGCGGAATGCGCCAGGTCCCAGATGGCCAGCGCGCCACACTCGTGAGCCAGTGCGGTCAAGGCTTGCATGTCGTGCATGTAGCCCGTCTTGTAGTTGACGTGGGTGAGCATCACCACTGCCGTGTCCTGATCGATCGCTTGCGGCAGCTCTTCAGGGCTGTCGACCAGGCGCAGGCTGTAACCCTGCTGCAGCATGTCGGCCAGGCCTTCGGCGATGTACAGGTCCGTGGGGAAGTTACTGCTTTCGGTGACAATCACCCGTCGGGTTGGCGACCTGGTGGCTTGCACACGCAGCGCGGCACTGAGCACCTTGAACAGGTTGATCGACGTCGTGTCGGTCACCACCACTTCACCGTCACGGGCGCCGATCAGCCCGGCCAGGCGATTTCCCAGACGCTCGGAAAGCTCACGCCAACCGGCAGTGTTCCAGCTACGGATCAGGCCATTGCCCCACTCTTGGGCGATCACCTCCTGAGCACGCGCCAATGCCGCGACCGGGCGCGCGCCCAGCGAATTGCCATCGAGATAAATCACACCGTCGGGTAGCGCAAATTGCTGGCGTAGCGGCGCGAGAGTGTCCTGGGCATCAAGCGCCAGGCAATCGTTTCTTGTTGTCATCGGGCGTCCTGTTCTTTGAAGGTCGTAGCGTTTGCTCAGGCGTTTTCGGGCCTTTTCTGTGGAGAGATAATGAACGAAGCATTGGAGAATTTTCGTGCAAAGTGAGCAGCCGTATAGTACTTATCTCGCAGAAAATTCGAATTCAATGCCCATTAGCACGGATTTATTTCAACCATGAATCTCGACTCGACAGACCTGCGAATCCTCCATCAACTGCAGCAGGATGGCCGTATCAGCAACCAGGAACTGGCGGAGAAAGTCGCCCTGTCGCCGTCGGCCTGTCTACGCCGCTTGCGTCTGCTGGAAAGCGAGGGAGTCATTTCCGGCTACCGCGCCGTGCTGAATGCCGAGCGGCTGGGAATCGAACTGGAGGCCATCGTCCATGTGTCATTGCGACAGGACGTCGAGGACTGGCACGAGACCTTTATCAAGAAGGTCCAGTCGTGGCCGGAAGTGGTCACCGCGTACGTGATCACCGGCGCGAGCAACTATGTGCTGCGGGTGCAGGCGCGCAACCTCAAGCACTTCTCCGATTTCATCGTCAACCACTTGAACCGCACGGCGGGCGTGACCGACATCCGCTCGGAAATCGTCCTGCAGAAAATCAAGGAGCGCGAAGCGTTGCTGGACCTGGTGGTGCGCAAGTAAGGGAGCAACGCACGGCTAAACCTGTGGGAGCGGGCTTGCTCGCGAAGAGGGAGTGTCAGTTGACATCAATGTTCACTGGACCACCGCATTCGCGAGCAAGCCCGCTCCCACAGGGTTCGCTCAGAAGCTGCGCATGCGCCGGGCTTCATTGCGCTGCAAGGTCATGCTCGGGGATTCGTCGAACAGCTTGCGGTACTCGGCGGAAAAACGCCCCAGGTGGCTGAATCCCCAGCCCATGGCGATCGCGGAAATATTGCGCGCCGAACCGTGCTCAAGGATCTCCTGGCGTACGCCGTTCAATCGGTATTTCTTCAGGTAGACCATCGGTGACAACGCGAAGTACTTCTTGAACGCCTCGAACAGCTTGAAGCGCGAAACCCCGGCGGCGAGTTCAATGTCCTCCAGATGCAGGGCCTCGCGAGCATTGTCGTGAATGTATTGCCGCGCCCGGATCAGGTAGTGCGGCAACTTCACGCCCAGCACTTCGCGCAGCTCTTCCGAATAGTTGTTCGGCTGAGCGAGGATCAAGCCTTTGATCAAAGAACTTTCAATGTCCCGGGTGAAGGCGACCTGCTCGTAGAGTTCGCTGCTGCGTTCCAGCTCGGCGATGAAATAGCGCGCCATGCGCCACCAAGACGCCGACGCGCCGTCGACCGCATCCATCATCGGTTCGAAGCGCAGCGGCTCGTCCAGCGGTCTTTGCAGCAAGCCTTGCAGGGACTCGCTCATGGCAACGCGGGTGATTACCACCTGGACTTTGCGGCAATCGCCGGAAATCGCCAGCAGCTGGTTTTCATTCGGGGAAATGATCACCCCCTGGTCGCGGTCGGATTTCACCACGCTGCCGTTCTTGCTCAGTTCCTGCTCGCCCACCAGGGGCAGGCTCAGGCTGTAACTGCTGAAGTGTTCGGGATCTTCGATATCAATGGTGACATCGGTGCCGTACTCGATGGTGCCCAGGGTCGTGGCCATCGACTTGAACATGTTGGCGCTGTGATGGAAGCGGATTCGCTCGGGCGTCGTGGTCACGAGTCGATGCGGCCCGCAAATACCGGACATCCAGTTTCTCGCGGCCTCAAGATCATCGCTGTCGACACGAATGTCGCGACACTGCGGATCGGTTTTGCTGTTCATCACGGTGCACCCACGGGCTATTTTCCAGCGCGCTCTGACGGCGCGTCTCAGGCGTGGAAAAGGCAAGTTCCAAGCCATTGAACGCCGGCGCCAACTAAGTGGATAGCAATCCTCGACTATGCGGATAACGCAGCCGGTGAACGCTCTCCAACAGGCACTCGACGTTGCGCAAGACAGTACCTGATTGCTGCAAACAGGGGCAGCCGTTCATCGTTTGGTGCGCGGTTTGGGTAGTCACTGCCCAGCCAAGTGTTACCCCACAAATTTTATGGACTGCCTTCGCCCACAAACCGGATAGACCCCTGCCCACCCCACTCCCTCTAATGCGCACACCGATTAGCCCCAATAAAAAACAGGTGCACACCCATGAGTGGCGAAAAAAACGTCGAGCAGTGGAAAACGTTTATCCAGGGTTGCCTGGACTTCCGTCCGGTAGAAGGCGTGTTCCGCATCGCCCGGGACATTTTCACCGAGCCGCAGTTGTTCGATCTGGAGATGGAACTGATCTTCGAGAAGAACTGGATCTACGCCTGCCATGAAAGCGAGCTGGCCAATAACCACGACTTCGTCACGATGCGTGCCGGCCGCCAGCCGATGATCATTACCCGCGACGGCGATGGTCAGCTCAACGCCTTGATCAACGCTTGCCAGCATCGCGGCACCACCCTGACCCGCGTCGGCAAGGGCAACCAGTCGACGTTCACCTGCCCGTTCCACGCCTGGTGCTACAAGAGCGACGGGCGCCTGGTGAAGGTCAAGGCGCCTGGCGAGTATCCCGAAGGCTTCGACAAGGCCACCCGTGGCCTGAAGAAAGCCCGCATCGAGAGCTACAAGGGATTCGTGTTCATCAGCCTCGATGTGCATGCCGACAATAGCCTGGAAGACTTCCTCGGCGACGCCAAGGTGTTCTTCGACATGATGGTCGCCCAGTCGCCCACCGGTGAGCTGGAAGTGCTGCCCGGCAAGTCGGCCTACACCTACGACGGCAACTGGAAACTGCAGAACGAAAACGGCCTCGACGGCTATCACGTCAGCACCGTCCACTATAACTACGTGGCCACGGTGCAGCATCGCCAGCAGGTCAACAGCGAGAACGGCACCGGCAGTGGCAGCACCCTGGACTACAGCAAGCTCGGGGCGGGCGATGCCAATACCGATGATGGCTGGTTCGCCTTCAACAACGGTCACAGCGTGTTGTTCAGTGACATGCCGAACCCGACGGTACGCTCGGGCTACGCCACCATCATGCCGCGCCTGGTCGAAGAACACGGCCAGGAAAAGGCCGAATGGATGATGCATCGCCTGCGTAACCTGAACATCTACCCGAGCCTGTTTTTCCTCGACCAGATCAGCTCACAACTGCGCATCATCCGCCCGGTGGCCTGGAACAAGACCGAGATCATCAGCCAGTGCATCGGGGTGAAAAACGAGTCGGACGCTGACCGCGAAAACCGCATTCGCCAGTTCGAGGATTTCTTCAACGTCTCGGGCCTGGGCACACCGGACGACCTGGTGGAATTCCGTGAAGCCCAGCGCGGCTTCCAGGCACGCCTGGAGCGCTGGAGCGACATTTCCCGTGGCAGTCATCGCTGGGCCACCGGCGCCACGCCCAACAGCGAGGCGATCGGCATTGCCCCGGCCATGACCGGCACCGAGTTCACCCACGAAGGGCTCTACGTCAACCAGCACAGCAACTGGCAGAAATTCCTGCTCGATGGCCTGGACGCGAAATCCCTGAAACTCCGTGAGGTGCAATGATGAATGCGCACTTGCAGTACCAGATCGAACAGTTTTTCTACCGCAAATCCGAACTGTGCGACGCCCAGGACTGGGACGCCTACGTCCAGCTGTTCGACGAGCAGAGTGAATTCCACCTGCCGCAATGGGATTCGGAACACGTCTACACCCGCGACCCCAAGCGCGAGATGTCGCTGATCTACTACCCCAACCGTTCAGGCCTGGAAGATCGCGTGTTCCGCCTGCGCACGGGCAAGTCCGCGTCCTCGACGCCAATGCCGCGCACCTTGCACCTGATCAACAACGTGCGGATCGACGAACTCGAAAACGCTGAACTGGAGGTGCGCCTGAACTGGCACACGCTGTTCTATCGCCTGGCCACGTCCGAGCAGTTCTATGGCCGCGCGACCTACCGGCTCAAGCCTCACGCCGACAGCTGGCTGATCAGCCGCAAGCATGTGCTGCTGCTCAACGACACCATCAACTCGGTACTCGACTTCTACCACCTCTGAGCCCCTGGAGACCGAGGCATGAATCACAAAGTAGCGTTCAGCTTTGCCGACGGCAAAACCCTGTTCTTTCCCGTACAACCCAACGAAATCCTCCTCGACGCCGCCCTGCGCAACGGCATCAATATTCCCCTGGATTGCCGCGAAGGCGTTTGCGGCACCTGTCAGGGGCGCTGTGAGTCGGGCGACTACAGCCAGGATTACGTTGACGAGGAAGCGCTTTCCAGCCTGGACCTGCAGCAGCGCAAGATGCTCACCTGCCAGACGCGGGTGAAGTCCGACGCGGCGTTCTATTTCGACTTCGCCTCCAGCCTGTGCAACGCCGCGGGTCCGGCACAACTGAGCGCGACGGTAACTGAAGTCAGGCAGGTTTCAGCCAGCACTGCGATCCTGCACCTGGATCTTGGCACGTCGCCCCCACTGGATTTTCTGCCGGGGCAATACGCGCGGTTGTCGATTCCCGGGACCGAAAGCAAGCGTTCCTACTCGTTTGCCAATCGGCCGAGTGAACGCAATCAACTGCAATTCCTGATTCGCCTGTTGCCCGACGGCGTCATGAGCAACTACATCCGTGATCGCTGCCAGGTGGGCGACGACATCATGCTGGAGGCACCGCTGGGCGCCTTCTATCTGCGGCATGTGGCCAAACCGCTGATCCTGGTAGCGGGCGGTACCGGGCTGTCGGCACTGCTGGGCATGCTCGACGATCTCGCCGAACGCGGTTGCGCGCAGCCGGTGCATCTGTACTACGGCGTGCGCGACGCTGCCGATCTGTGTGAACGCGCACGAATCGAGGCCTATGCCGAACGTCTTCCAGGGTTTCGCTACACCGAAGTGGTCAGCGACCCTTCGCCCCAGTGGACGGGCAAGCGCGGCTACATTGCCGAGCATTTCGACATCAGTGAACTGCGCGACGCGCCGGTCGACATGTACGTCTGCGGCCCGCCGCCGATGGTCGAGTCGATCAAGGACTGGTTGCAGGCCCAGGCGCTGGACAGTGTTCACCTGTATTACGAAAAGTTTACCGAGAGTAATATCTGATCTTTCAAATCAGGCCTGACAACAATAACCAGAAGGGATCGAGATGGCGGATGAAATCTTGCAACAGGGAACGCTCAAGCGGGGGTTGAAGAATAGACATATTCAACTCATCGCCTTGGGCGGGGCTATTGGTACGGGGCTGTTCCTGGGCTCCGCAGGCGTGCTCAAGTCGGCCGGGCCGTCGATGATCCTCGGTTATGCGATTGCCGGGTTCATCGCCTTCCTGATCATGCGCCAGTTGGGCGAGATGATTGTCGAGGAGCCGGTGGCAGGTTCCTTCAGTCACTTCGCCCACAAGTACTGGAGCGGTTATGCCGGCTTCCTGTCCGGCTGGAATTACTGGGTGCTTTACGTGCTGGTGGGCATGGCCGAGTTGACGGCCGTGGGCAAGTACGTGCAGTTCTGGTGGCCGGAGATTCCGACCTGGGTCAGCGCCGCGGTGTTCTTCGTCCTGGTCAACCTGATCAACACGATGAACGTCAAAGTCTTCGGCGAGATGGAATTCTGGTTTGCGATCATCAAGGTCGTGGCAATCATCGGCATGATCGTCCTGGGCTGCTACATGCTGTTCAGCGGCACCGGCGGCCCGCAGGCGTCGGTCAGCAACCTGTGGAGCCACGGCGGCTTCTTCCCCAACGGCACCACCGGCTTGCTGATGTCGATGGCGTTCATCATGTTCTCCTTCGGCGGCCTGGAACTGGTCGGCATCACGGCCGCTGAAGCCAGCGAGCCGCGCAAGGTGATTCCCAAGGCGATCAACCAGGTGGTTTATCGCGTGTTGATCTTCTACGTCGGCGCCCTCACCGTGCTGCTGTCGCTGTACCCCTGGGATCAACTGCTGCAGACCCTCGGCGCGTCCGGCGATGCCTACAGTGGCAGCCCGTTCGTGCAGATCTTCTCGTTGATCGGCAGCGACACCGCCGCGCACATCCTCAACTTCGTGGTGCTCACCGCGGCGCTCTCGGTCTACAACAGCGGCGTCTACTGCAACAGCCGCATGCTCTACGGCCTGGCCGAACAGGGCGACGCACCGAAGTCGCTGATGAAACTGAACAAACAGGGCGTGCCCCTGCGGGCGCTGGGCATCTCGGCGCTGATCACCATGCTGTCGGTGCTGGTCAACTACCTGGCGCCCCATGAAGCGCTGGAGTTGCTGTTCGCACTGGTGGTCGCTTCGTTGATGATCAACTGGACACTGATCAGCCTGACCCACCTGAAGTTTCGCAAAATCATGGGCCAGCAAGGCATCGTGCCGGGCTTCAAGTCGTTCTGGTTTCCTTTCAGCAACTACCTGTGCCTGGCGTTCATGGCCATGATCATCTGCGTGATGTGGATGATTCCGGGCATACGCGCGTCGGTCATCGCCATCCCGGTATGGGTGGCGATCATCTACCTGTTCTACCGGGTGCGCGTGGCGCGCGATCGCCGCTTGCCAGTCGCTCAATAATCCAGCGCGCAACAAAAAGCCCCGGTATTCATCGAATGCCGGGGCTTTTTCATGCCTGCCGGATCAAAGGGTCGAACGCACTCGCCACAATTCCGGGAACAGCACGGTATCGAGCATCTTGCGCAGATAACCCACCCCTTCCGTGCCGCCAGTGCCGGGCTGGAAGCCGATGATCCGCTCGACCGTGGTGACATGGCGGAAGCGCCACTGGCGGAACGAGTCTTCGAGATCGATGAATTTCTCGGCCAACTGATAGAGGTCCCAATAACGCGTCGGATCCTTGTAGACCACGCGCCAGGCGGCTTCGACCGAGGCGTCATGCTGCGTCGGGCCGGTTGGGTCACGCTCGAAACGTTGCGGGTCGATCGTCAGCCCGGCGTTGGCCATCAGGCGAATCGCTTCGTCATACAGCGAAGGCGTGGCGATGGCTTTTTCCAGTTCCTGCAGCAGCTCCGGCCGATGGGCGTGGGGGCGCAACAGCGTCGCGCTCTTGTTGCCCAGGATGAACTCGATTTCACGGTACTGAAACGACTGGAAGCCCGACGATTGCCCCAGGAAAGGCCTGATCGAGTGGTACTCGGTGGGCGTCATGGTGGCCAGCACCGTCCACGCATGCACCAGTTGGTCAAAGATCCGCGAGACCCGCGCCAGCATCTTGAAGGCCGGCGGCAACTCACCCAAACGAACGTGTTCGCGGGCGGCCTTGAGCTCGTGCAACATCAGCTTCATCCACAGCTCGGAGGTCTGGTGCTGAATGATGAACAGCATCTCGTTATGGTCTGGCGACAACGGGTGCTGGGCACTGAGGATGCGCCCCAGGTCCAGGTAGTCGCCGTAGCTCATGGAGTCGGAAAAATTCAGCTCGGCGTTATGCCATTCATCTGTCTGATTGGCAGGCGAATACGGACATTGGCTCATTGACCAGGCTCCTCATGTGGCAGTGAATTCAGTGGACGCAAGATAGCCCTGACCGGGCTGGCGTCGAGGTTGGCAAAACGCAGCGGCAGCGCGATCAACTCGTAATCCCCTTCCGGGACGTCATCGAGCACGATGCCTTCGAGAATGGCCATGCCGTGGCGCGCCACGGCGTTGTGCGCATCCATGGTCTTGGATTGCTGCGGGTCCAGCGACGGCGTGTCGATACCGATCAGGCGCACGCCGAGACTCGCCAGCAGGTCGACGGTGTCTTTGCCGACCGCGGTGAATTCGGGGTCCCAGCTAGTCAGCGGCGCCTGTTGATAGGTACGCAGCAGGACGCGTTCGGGCAGGTTGGCCAGACGACCTTGCAGTTGCCCGGGTTGCACCAGTGTGTCGCTGCCCAGGCAATGCAGGACCCGGCACGGCCCGATATACACATCGAGAGAAACATCGCCGATGGCCGCACCGTCCTTGCTGTAATGCAGAGGCGCGTCGACATGGGCGCCGGTGTGCGGCGACAGCGTGATGCGTCCGACATTCACCGGGCATTCAGGCCCCAGCGTCCAGACGCGTTCTTCCTGAAACGGCGTATCTCCCGGCCAGGTCGGTGTTGCGGTACTCAAGGGCGGGCTGATGTCCCACCACGACATTGTTTTTTTCATTGCACAGCTCTCGGCCTTTTCCGAAGTGAATGATACGAGCGATACCTGTGCATGTTCTTGCAAAAACCTTCGAAAAAACCTGGGGCTTTCGCACAAACTGCCAGATATCGGCGGTTTACCGAGTGGAAATTTCAATGGCGCCACAGCCGTTGGCAGGCGTTGAGCGGGTGAAGGTCACTGCGTTTCTGGATACCCCGATGTCGAGCACAGACAACTGATACCGCACCAGGCCCTATAGGGTGCGACTTCAGTTATCCCTCACGCCCGGAGTCATCATGTCCGCACCGATTACCGTACTTCGCGACACCCACCCGCTGCCCGTACTCGACGCCTGCAAATGGGAAAAACTCGAAGGCGACCCGCACACCGTCAACCTCAACGCCTACACCAGCGAAGACGGCAGCAAGATCATGGGCACCTGGATCTGCACGCCGGGCAAGTGGTATGTGGAATACGTGAAGTGGGAATACTGCGATTTCCGCGAAGGTTACTGCATCATCACCCCTGAGGGGAAAGAGCCGATCCACCTGCGCGCCGGCGACATTTTCGTCATTGAGCCGGGGATGAAAGGCACGTGGGAAGTGGTGGAAACCGTGCGCAAATATTTCGTGTTTGCCTGATGCAAAAAAACCGGGAGATCACGCGATGTGATTTCCCGGTAAATGTCGATAGGTTCGATTATTGCGGTTTACGATAACCGTTGATGATCGCCGAGAAGTCACTGCCCCCTTCCCCACGCAAGCTCATCGCTTGATACAGTTGTTGCGCCACCGCACCCAGCACCACCGGCTGGTGCGCCTGACGGGCCGCTTCGGTGGCCAGGCCCAGATCCTTGAGCATCAGCTCGGCACCAAAGCCACCGGTATAGCCGCGCGAGGCCGGTGCCGTTTCGACGATGCCTGGCCATGGGTTGTACATCTCCGAACTCCAGCAACGTCCGGTGGAACTGTTGATGATGCCGGCCAGCACCTTGGTGTCGATGCCCAAGGCATCACCCAGCGCCATGGCTTCGCTGACGCCAACCATGGAGATGCCCAGCAGCAGGTTGTTGCAGATCTTGGCAATCTGACCGGTGCCGACTTCACCGCAATGGACGATGTTACGGCCCATCTGCGCCAGCACCGGTTGCAGGGTCGCAAACAGTTCCGGGGTCGCGCCGACCATGAACGTCAAGGTCCCCGCCGCAGCGCCACCGGTGCCACCGGAGACCGGCGCATCGGCCATGGCCACGCCCTGTTTGGCCGCGGCCGCGGCGACATCACGGGCAGTCTGCGGATCGATGGTGCTGCAATCCACGGCCGGCACACCCTTGCCGATACCGGCGAGCACACCGTCTTCGCCCAGCCAGACGCTGCGCACATGCACGGCAGCAGGCAGCATGGTGATCACCAGTTCCGCGCCTTCTGCCGCCTCCCTGGCCGTCGGGCTGATGCTGCCGCCCAGTTGCTCAAGCTCCGCCAGCACGGTTTTGTTCAGGTCGACCAGGCGCAGTGAATGGCCGGCCTTGATCAGGTTGCGCGCCATCGGCGCGCCCATGTTGCCGAGACCGATAAAAGCGATGTTCATGTCCGGCTCCTTAACGCAAGTTGATGGTGGTGTTCACACCGTCGTTAACGCTGTCGTCATCGAACCAGCGGCTGGTGACGGTCTTGGTCTGAGTGTAGAACTGCACCACTTGCTTGCCATATGGGCCGAGGTCGCCGAGCTTGGAACCGCGCGAACCGGTAAAGCTGAAGAACGGGACCGGCACCGGGATCGGGATGTTGATGCCGACCTGGCCGACGTCGATTTCGCTCTGGAATTTGCGCGCCGCCGCACCGGATTGGGTGAACAGGCCCGTGCCGTTGCCGAACGGGTTGGCGTTGACCAGGGCAATGGCCTCGTCGAGGGTATTGACTTCCAGCACGACCAGCACCGGTCCGAAGATTTCCTGGGTGTAGATCTGCATGTCGGTGGTCACGCCGGAAAACAGGGTCGGGCCGACGAAGTTGCCCTTCTCGTAACCGGGAACGGTGATTTCACGACCGTCGAGCTCGAGTTTCGCGCCTTCCTTGATGCCGCTTTCGATCAGGTCGAGAATCCGCGCCTTGGCCTTTTTCGAGATGACCGGACCAACATCGGTGCCCGGCTCGCTGCCGGCATTGACCTTGAGTTTCTGCGCCAGCGCCTTAAGGTCGGGCAGCCATTGCTTGGCCGCGCCCACCAGCACCACCACCGAGGTGGCCATGCAGCGTTGACCGGCCGCACCGAAACCGGCGCCCACCAGCGCGTTCAGCGCTTGTTCGCGATTGGCATCGGGCAGGACCACGGCGTGGTTTTTTGCACCCATCATCGACTGCACGCGCTTGCCATGCTTGCCGGCCAGGTCATAGACGTGAGTGCCCACCGCCGTCGAACCGACGAAGGAAACGGCCTTGATGTCTTTGTGGGTGCAGAGCGCATCCACCACATCCTTGCCGCCATGCACGACGTTGAGCACGCCGGCGGGAATGCCGGCCTCGATGGCCAACTCCACCAGCAGCATGGTCGACATCGGGTCCTGCTCGGACGGCTTGAGCACGAAGGTGTTGCCGCAGGCGATGGCCATCGGGAACATCCACAGTGGAATCATCGCCGGGAAGTTGAACGGGGTAATGCCGGCGCACACGCCGATTGGCTGGCGCAGGGTGTAGGTGTCGACACCGCCCGCAACGTTTTCAGCGAATTCGCCCATTTGCAAGTTGCCGATGGAGCACGCGTGCTCAACGACTTCCAGGCCACGGAAAATGTCGCCTTCAGCGTCGGCAATGGTTTTGCCCTGCTCGGCGCTCAGGACCACGGCGATGCGCTTGGAGTGTTCGCGAATCAACGCCTGAAGCTTGAGCATGATGCGCATCCGCGCGCCGATGGGCGTCAGCTTCCAGGTCTGGAAGGCGCGATGGGCGGCGCTGATGGCGGCGTCGACTTCTTCAGCGGTGGCAAACGGTACCTTGGCCAGCACCTGTTGGGTGGCCGGGTTGACGATGTCGTGCCACTCGGTGGTCTGGGATTCGACCCACTCGCCGTCGATCAACAGCTTGACCTTTTGTACGGTGGTGTCGTTAGGCGTGAGCGAAGCGTTCATGTCGGTCTCCGGATGTTTGTTTTTATCTTGGGAGCCAAGGCGAAATGGTCACCTTGAGATGAGGCGTGTGCCGCGAATTGGTGATCGGGCTGTTTTTGGAGTATAGATGTGCAAACTTCTAATAAGAACGCATATAAAAGCCGGTCCAACATGCAAAAAAACATCACATCACTGAGCTCGCTGAACTGGGATGACCTCAAGTTTTTCCTTGAAGTCGCCCGTACCCGCAAGGCCAGCACCGCGGCCAAGCGCCTGGCCGTCGACTACACCACCGTGTCGCGACGTATCAGTGCGCTGGAAGCTTCATTGGGCACCTTGCTGTTCGAGAAATCCCGGACCAGCGGCTTTGTCCTGACCGCCGAAGGCCAGCGCCTGCTGGGGTACGCCGAGTCGATCGAAAGCACGCTGCACATGGCCTGCGAACAGGTATCGGGCTCCGGGGTGGCGTTGTCCGGTCACGTGCGCATGGGCTGCACCGAAGGGTTTGGCAGCTTTTTCATCACTCCGCAACTGAGTCATTTCGTCGACGCCTACCCGGCGATCTCGGTGGACATCCTCCCGCTGCCGCACTTCATCAGCCTGTCCAAGCGCGAGGCCGACATCGTCATCGCCCTGGAACGCCCGGAACACGGGCCCTATGTCTGCTGCAAGCTGACCGACTACCGCCTGCAGCTGTATGCGACCCAGGAATACCTCGACAAACACCCGGCCATCCGCCGCCCGGCCGACCTGGGCAAGCATTCGTTCATCAGTTACGTCGACGACCTGGCGTTCAGCTCCGAGCTGCTCTACCTGGCCAACGTGCTCCCTGGCGCCAGCGCCAACCTGCGCAGCACCAGCGTGATCGCGCAATTCGTGGCCGCGCAGCAAGGGCGTTCACTGGCCATCCTGCCGTGTTTCCTCGCCGCCCAGGACCCACGGCTGCTGGCGGTGCTGCCGCAGGAAGTCACCATCACCCGGCAGTTCTGGATGTACTGCCGGGAAGACTTGAGGAAGCTCAAGCGGATCACACTGTTGTGGGATTACATCCGCGCAGTGACCGAGCAGAACCAGGCCCTGTTGATGGGTGACAGTCGGCAGATGCTGTTTGCCGACTGATCGACGCTGTCAGTCGCTGCCCTCCTTGAGTTCCAGCATCAGCCCGCTCAAGCGTTTGACCCGGCGCCGCACCGCTTCCTCGAAGACGCCCGCGCGAGGTTCGATCAAGGTGAACCAGTCCTTGGCCCGGGTGATGCCGGTGTAGATCAGCTCCTTGGTGAGGACCGGGTTCAGGGCATCGGGCAGGATCAAGGCGGTGTGGGCGAATTCCGAGCCCTGGGATTTGTGCACGGTCATGGCGTACACGGTTTCGACATCGTTGAGGCGACTGGGCAACACAAATCGCACGCCGCCCTGGCCGTCGTTTCTTGGGAACGCGACCCGCAGTACCGGTTTGCCGGCGTCGGGTCCCTCGCGTTCGGGAAGCTTGAGGGCGATGCCGATGTCGCCATTCATCAAGCCCAGACCATAGTCGTTGCGGGTCATCAGCACTGGCCGGCCTTCGTACCACTGCTGGTCGCTGTCGATCAAACGCGCCTTGAGCAACGCGTCGGTCACCCGCTGGTTCAAGCCTTCGACGCCCCACGGGCCCTTGCGCACGGCGCACAACAACTGGAAGGCGTCGAACGCCTGCAGGACGTGCCGGGCCCAATCGGTCCAGCGCGCATCTTCCAGGGGACAATCAAGCGGTGGCCGCTGGTTGCGCAGCAGGCTCAAGTAATACCTGTAGCCATGCGGCCCTTCACCGTGACCGTCGAGCAACAGGCGTTCCAGCGCCCGATCCTGCTCATTCTTGAGGGGCAGGCAGAACACATCGTCGTGGCTGCGCGCCGCCAACAATTTTCGGGCTTCGGCGGGCTGTTGCTGGTTCACCCAACGGGCCAGTTGACCAATGCCGCTGCCCTCACCGAAGCGCCGCGAGTGACGCAACATCACCACTTGCTGGGCCAGCGGATGGGTGCCCTGGGTATCTTCCTGCAACCCGCTGGCTTCAAGGTTCTCGCCACTGACGGCCTGCAGCCACTGGCGAGTCTGCGGGCTATACCAACCCGCTTCGGCGTCGCGACACAGGTCGCCCAGCACGGCACCGGCTTCCACCGACGCCAGCTGGTCCTTGTCACCCAGCAGCACCAGACGGGCATGGGCCGGCAGTGCATCGAGCAGGTTGGCCATCATCTCCAGGTCGATCATCGACGCCTCGTCCACCACCAACACATCCAGCGGCAAGTGATTGCCAGCGTGGTGACGGAAATGTCGGGTGCCCGGGCGGCTGCCGAGCAGGCGGTGCACGGTGGTGACATCGGAAGGGATTTTATCGCGCAGGGCTTCTGCGACTTTCAGCGTGCGCACTTGCGCACTGATGGATTCTGTCAGCCGCGCCGCGGCCTTGCCGGTTGGCGCGGCGAGACGAATGCGCAGCGGTTTGCCCGCCTCTACTGCCGGGGCCTGGAGTAACGCGAGCAAGCGCACGACCGTGGTGGTCTTGCCGGTGCCTGGGCCGCCGGTGACGATACTGAACGCGCTACGAGTGGCGAGGGCGCAGGCCAGTTTCTGCCAGTCGATGACTTCACCGGGCCTGGCCCGACCAAACAGACCGGTCAGGCGTTGCAGTAAATCATCCGGTGCGTCTTCCTGGGCGGCCAGGCGCTCACGCAACGCATTGTCGATACGTCGCTCGTAGGCCCAGTAACGCCGCAGGTAGAGGCGCTTGCCGGCCAGCACCAGGGGCCGCTGCTGCACACTGTCGCGCTCGTCCGCGGCCAGGGCAACCAGGCTGCTGGACGCCAGCACCTTGCACCAATGGGCGCCATCCAGGGATTCCAGCAACTGCGAAGGCAGCAACATCGCGCCGCCTTGCAGGTCACCTTCCGGGGGCAGCGACAGGGCGAAGTCCGGCTCCTTGAGTGTCTCGAACAGGTCCAGGCAGACATGCCCGTGGCCCAACTGGTGGCTGGTCAATGCCGCCGCCAGCAGCACCAGCGGATCGTCGTCCGGCGCCAGTTCGTGAAGAAAGCCGACGAAGGCCTTGTCCAGGGCGCGCAACCAGCCACGCTCGACCCAGCGCGAGAGCAGCAGCAACAGGTCTTCGGCACGACTCAAGGGGCTGAGTTGCGCCAGGCTGTCGGCGCTCAGTGGCATCGCCAGCACATCGGCGAAGGTACGGTTCATAGCAGTACTCCCTGTTCCCAGGCGGGTTCGACCCTGGGCTGCGGTTTGCCCTGGAACAGGCGGTCCAGTTGCTCGATCAACGCCCGGGGCGGACGGGCGAAATACACGCCCTGGCTTGGCGCACGCGTACCCCGCAGGAACAGGTACAGCGCACCGCCGACATGCCGGTCGTAATCGTAATCGGCAAGCCGGGCCTTGAGTTGGCGATGCAGGGCCAGGAGGTACAACACGTATTGCAGGTCGTAGCGGTTGTCGAGGATCGACTGTTCCATGGCCTGCTCGGTATAGGCTGCATCGTCGGCCCCAAGCCAGTTGGATTTGTAGTCGGCGACGTAGTAGCGGCCGTCATGCTCGAACGTCAGGTCGATGAAGCCCTTGAACATGCCATTGAGCAACACGGGTTCCGCGGCCACCCGAGGCACGCCATTGTGGGTGTGTTGGCACACCAGGGCGTCGAGCTTGAGCACATCGACCTTGTGGCTGGCGAACCAGAACTCCATCTCGACCTGGTACTGGGTCAACTGCGCGAAGATGACGGGCGCCTGGCTGCTACCCACAGGCAATGGCGACTTGAGCAGGTGCTGCAACCATTCACTCAGCGTGGTGATCCAGCCTTCCCAACCTCGGCGATTGCAGCGACGGGCAATCGCGTCTTCCACGGCCTGGGGGGTGGCGGAAAAACCTTCGTCACCGGCCCATTCGAGCAAACCATGGAGAAAGGTGCCCGGGTTGGGACCACGGGGGAATCGATGGATATCGGCACCGCCGGCCACCATCTCTCGGGGGGCTTGCGGGTCGAGACGTTCGTCGTCGAAGAGTTTCTGCGCCTGGGGGCTTTCCGGCGCCTGATCACTGCCGATGCTCAGGCTGTCGCCAATACGCAAGGCGCTGTAGGAGGCAATCCACCAGTTTTCACTGGCCTTGCGTTGCACCGTCAACGGGGCCAGCAACGCCGCGGTGTTCTGTGGTGGATGGTAAGTCTCGAGGGTGGCCTCGGGCATTTCGCCCCAGCCAATCGCCGGGCAGCCCTGTTGCAGGTCCCGCAACCAGGCCTGCAAACCCGCCGACTCGGTCAAGCAGGCACCACCACCCAACAGATACCCCAGTGCCGACAGGTGCAGCACCGAACTGTTGTTATTGCCACGCTTGAGATCCGCCACGCCCAACCAGCAGGCGTGTTGCGCCCGCGTCAGGGCCACGTACAACAGGCGCAAGTCTTCGGCCAGGCGCTCGTCATCGGCCAGCGCAATCAGTTCGGCCGTGGGGTTCAAACTCACTTGGGCCTTGCCTGCAGCGTCGTGGTAATGCAACGGCAGACGGCTGCCATCCACCGGTTTCGCCGAGCAAATGAACGGCAGGAACACCAACGGGTACTCAAGCCCCTTGGACTTGTGAATGGTCACGACCTTGACCAACTGCTCGTCGCTCTCCAGGCGCAGGATCTGCTCTTCGCCCGCCTGGCCCGACAATGCCAGGTGCTCGGACAAATGCCGGATCAAGGCCTGCTCGCCGTCCAGTTCGGCGGCCGCCTGTTGCAGCAACTCGGACAGGTGCAAGAGGTTGGTCAGCACTCGCTCGCCATCGCTGCGCGCCATCAAGGCCTGGGGCAGCTTGAAGTCATGCAGCAAGCGTCGCAGCATCGGCAACACACCTTGCTTGCGCCACAGTTCGCGATAACGGCGGAACTGCATGACCCGGGCTTCCCAGGCAAGTTCGTCCTGGTTCAGCTGTTCAAGCTCGGCCAATGACAGATTCAGCGTGATGCTGGCCAACGCAGCCCGCAGTGGCCGCTCGACGTCCGGCTCGGCGCAGGCCTTGAGCCAGGTCAGCACGTCGTGAGCTTCCTGCGCGGCGAACACCGAGTCCTTGTCCGACAGATAAACGCTGCGCACGCCGCGCACAGAAAGTTCGGCACGCACCGCCTGGGCTTCCTTGCCGTCACGCACGAGGATGGCTATGTCCGCAGGCATCAGGCCCTTGAGCGCCTGATCATCACGTACGAATCCCGCAAGGCCTTGTTGCCCGCCATTGAGCAAGGCGGTGATTTCACTGGCACAGGCGGCGGCCAGTTGTTGCCGATAGACCGCACCGGACAACGGCTGTTCGGCCGGCAGGTGCCAGATGTTCAACGCGGGGACGGCCTGATGATTGATGCGCAGGACTTCCTTGCGCCCCTGGGACTCGACGGGCAGAAACGGCACCGGGTTGTCGCCATTTTTCTCCCGGAACAGAAAGGCCCCGCGCCCCGACTCGCGAGACTCGGCGCAGTCGAATACATGGTTCACGGCACTGACCATGCCATGGCTCGAACGGAAGTTGGTGCCCAGGGTATGCAGGCGGCCGGTGGTCGCCTGACGGGCGCGCAGGTAGGTATAGATGTCGGCGCCGCGGAAGGCGTAGATCGCCTGCTTCGGGTCGCCGATCAGGAACAGGCCGCTGTCGGGACTGTTGTCTTCAATACGGTAGATGCTCTCGAAGATCCGGTACTGCACCGGGTCGGTATCCTGGAATTCGTCGATCAACGCCACCGGGAACTGCTCGCGGATCAAGGTTGCCAGGCGCTCGCCGCCATCGCTTTGCAATGCCGCGTCCAGGCGCAGCAACATGTCGTCGAAGCCCATTTCCGCGCGGCGGCGCTTTTCCTCCTCGAAACGTTCGCCTACCCAATGGGCAGCATGTTGCAGCACGGCGGCATCGGGCGTCGGCAAGGCATCGAGGCAGGCCTTGAGCCCGGGCATGGCGTCCAGGCCCGGATGATCCGGCACTGCGCCCTTCTTCCAGGCTTCGGCCATGCCGTCGGGGGTCAGGCGCGTGAAGCCGGTGCCGATGTCCAGTTGCTCCAGGGCCTCATCTTCGGCCCAGGCTTTGATTTTCTCGAACCAAGGCTCGAAATACCGCGCCTGCATCTTGCGCCCGTCCACACTCTTGCTGGCGACACCTTCGTGACACAGGGCCAGCAACTCGTCGGCCCACTGGCGCCACGGCATCTTGAGCTCTAGCAAGGCGGCTCGACGCTCTTGCAGACACTCGCTGATCAGCTGCGCCGGTTCTTTACCGGCGAGGGTATCGCGCGCGCTGGCGAACAGCCCGCGGATGCGCGGCAACAAGGCGGCCGGTCCACCCCAATTGCCGCGCACCCAGCTCAATGCATCGCCTTGCATCGGATAACAGAACAGCCGCCAGTAATCGCGCAGGACTTCACCCAGCAGATCGCTGTGGTCGGTTTCGAGGGTCTGGGTAAACAGGCTGCCGCTGTCGAAGGCGTGCTCGCGCAACATGCGCTGACACCAACTGTGGATGGTCGACACAGCCGCCTCATCCATCCATTGCGCGGCGATGTCCAGGCGATTGGCACACCCGGGCCACTGCTCGGGCGCGTACTCCTGCCGCAGCTGGTTGATCAGCGCGTCGGGGGCCGGCGTTTCGTCACGGAAGAACCGCGCGGCTTCTGCCAGGCGCGTACGAATGCGTTCGCGCAGCTCTTTGGTGGCGGCGTCGGTAAAGGTCACCACCAGAATCTGGGGTGGGAGCAGTTCACGGCCGAAACCACATTCACCGCCATGGCCAAGGACCAGGCGCAGGTACAGCGCGGAAATGGTGAAGGTCTTGCCGGTACCGGCACTGGCTTCGATCAGTTGACTGCCACGTAGCGGGAACGCCAGGGCCAAGGGGGTCTGGGTGGTCATGGGCGGGGCTCCTCGCTGGACACTGAACGCCAAGGGGCCTCAAGCAGCGGCCGATACAGGGCGTCACACCAATCGGCGAACGTTTCATCGGCGACCAGGGCGTCGTAGTCGCCGAACTGACGCGCGAGCGCCACACTTTCACGACGCTCGCCGTCGGTGGTCAAGCCATCCCCCTCATAGGCCTTGCGGGCAGCGGCCTGGGCTTTGAGCGGATCGGTTTGGCCGAGCCAGGCAAAGGCGGTCTTGACTGCAATTGGCAGGGGTTGGCGCATGCCTGCTTGCCAGGCCAGCAACAGATCACCCAGGGTTCGCAAAGCACGCTCTTGGGCAATCGGCTCGAGTATCAGGCTGTCGTCACTGGCCACCAGGGCCGTGGTCATCGCCATACCGCTGGCGCATGCCACCAGATGATTGACCCAGGGCCGTGTCAGCCGATGCCATTTGCGCGACTTGATCGAACCGATGCTGTTGGGGATCGTCGTGACCGACAGCAAGCCACCGTCGGCACGTTGATGCAGGCCGCTGAGCCAGCCCTCGATACGCAGGCCATCCACTTGCAGATTGACTGGCAGGGCGCTGGCCAGGGGGGTTGGCCATAATGCCAGGAGCTGTTGATAACGCGCGAGCAGATCCGGCAAGGGTTCGATCAACTCGCGTTGCAGGCACTCGCCAAACCCCGCCATGGGCAGCAGCCCGCTGTTTTGCAAACGAGTGGCATGCGCCTCCAGCACCCGGTCGGTGTTATCCAGGTCTGCCAGGGCCGCGCCGAGCAAACTGTCGCTCAGGCTATAGCGTTGCAGGGCGTCGAGGACAAAGGGCTCTTCATCGGCCAAGGGCACTTCGGCAGCCTCGAAGAACACCTTCAAGCGCTGACTGAAGAAATGTCGTACCGGGTTGCGCAGGAAATCCTGCAGTTGCCCCAGACTCAGCGGCTCCTCCTGGACGTGGGCATCCAGTAGCTCGCGGCCAGGCGCTTGCCCGCTGGCTTGATGCAGCACCTGCCATTCGCTGGCATAGCTGAACAGGGCATCGCCCTGGTGAAAGTAACGGGCGCTGAAGGGTTGCAGCGGGTGCTCCTGGGTCATGGCCTCAAGCAAACCCTGTCCTTCATCGGCCAATCGCCATCCGCTGGCCAAATGGTCACGGAGCTGACCAATGAGCACCGATGCCGGGCGCTCGCTGTTGTCGCGAATGCTGCGACCGACCCAGCTGACGTAGAGTTGGTCGCGCGCCGACAACAGCGCTTCCAGCAGCAAATAGCGGTCATCCTCACGCCGCGAGCGATCGCCTGGACGGTAGTCGCTGCCCATGAGGTCGAAGTCCAGCGGCGGTTGTGCCCGCGGGTAGTCGCCATCGTTCATCCCCAGCAGGCACACCAGCTTGAACGGGATCGCGCGCATGGGCATCAAGGTGCAGAAGTTGACCGCCCCGGCCAGAAAGCGCTGGGACAAGCGCCCCTGATCGAGACCGGCCAGCCAGGCTTCACGGACGACGGTCAGCGTCAGCTCGTCGTGCAAGCCGACAGACTCACAATTCTCCAGCCAGGTCTCACGCAACGTTTCCAGCTGCGTCAGCAAGTACTCGTCATGCTCGTTACTGGCCTGGAAAAAAAGTGACATCAACGCCTGCAAGCGCTGGCTCCATTGCTGGGGCGATGCCGGTTGGGAAAGCTCGTGGTGGGCAATTTCCAGGGCATCCAGCAGCGCTACCAGTGGGCCGATGAGCGCGGCATCCAGGCCACCGATCTCGTCGTAGGGTTCGATGCCGCCACACGCGCCGGAACTGCCAACGGCGTACCCAAGCAACATCCGCCGCAGGCCAAAACGCCAACTGTTTTGTTCCAGGGCCTCTGGCAGGCCAAGGCCTGCGCGCTGCTCGGCATTCATGCCCCAGCGGATGCCCGCCCCTTCGATCCAGCGGTGCAGGGTTGGCAAGTCTCGTTCCTCTACGCCGAAGCGCTCCCGTAACGCGGGGACGTCCAGCAGGTCGAGAATCTCACTGACCGGGAAACGGCTGTCTGGCAGCTTTAGCAGATGTTCGACCGCGATCAGCAAAGGATCACGACCGCGCTGGCCCTGGTCGGCGAGGGTGAAGGGTATGAAGCGCGGATCGTGTCGCTCAAGCTGGCCGAACACCGCGCGAATGTGCGGGGCATAGGCATCGATGTCCGGGACCATGACGATCACATCCCTGGGCCGCAACAACGGATCGGCGCTGAAGCGTGCGAGCAACTGATCGTGCAGGATCTCCACTTCGCGTTGAGCGCTGTGGGCAATGTGGAAGCGGATCGAAGAGTCTTTCTGCAGATCCACCGTCGGCCAGCATTCACGGGTTTCACTCAGCGGACGCAACTCAAGGATGTCGTCCTGCAACTGGTTGAGCATGTGCAGCGGCTGGCTGTCACTGAACAGGTCGATGCGCCCGTCACGAAATGCCGAGCGATAGCTGTTGGGATCGTCGTAGCTGTCGAGCAGGTTGATGTAGTCCCGCCCCTGTTTGCCCCATGCCGCCAGTAGCGGGTGGGCGTGTTGATGCAGGGTTTGCGGGTCGAGCACACCCGGCATGCCGCTCTTGCGTGCCTGCCGTTTGTATTGATGGCGCAACAGGTCTTTGTCGGCGACGATGTCCGCCCAATGGTGACGACAGGGGTTGTGCACGCACAGCAGCACCTGGCTGAATCGAGCCAGTCCGGCCAGGGCTTCCAAGGCTTGAGCCGGCAGGGAGGAAATGCCGAACACGATGACCCGTGAAGGCAATCCGCTGGGGGCAACGTCGAGGCTGTTGATGCGTTCGATAAACCGCTGATGCACGCCGGCTCGGCTTTGCGCCATCCCTGCCTCACCGACGTCCAGCAACAATGCACGCCACAACTCCGCCTGCCAGGCATTGGCCGCGGTCAACGGCTTGGCTTCTCCCCTGCCGTTACGCAACTGGTGACGACCTTCCGCCCAGTCTTCAAGCCAATCGGCGCGATAAACCTGGTATTGGTCGAACAGATCCGCCAGCCGCTCAGACAATTGATAGCGTTTGCGCAAATCGGTGTCATGGGTAAGAAAGCGCTGTAGCGGCTCGAAGTGCGGTTGATTGATCACCTGCGGCAGCAGACGCATCAGGCGCCAGGTCAAGGGGGCCTTATCCAGCAACGAGTTGGCCGGAATTTCATCGCGACCCAGGACCATCCGATAGAGCTGCCACATGAAACTGCCGGGCAATTGCACGTCGATGGCGGCGGCGATGCCGCAGCCACCCATATCATCATCTTCAGCGTCTTCAGCCAGTGCCAGCTTTAGCCATTGGGCTATGCCGTTGCTTTGCACCAGGGCGATTTCATTTTCCAGGGGGGCCAGCGGGTAGCGCCGCATCCAGCTCACCACCAGGCTGCGTAACTCGTCCAGGCGATTGCCGTGAACCACCATAAAACCAGCACTGAGGGACGTTGCGTCCGGCATAAAGGCTTCCTTGGAAAGCGCAAATCGAGGGACGACTTTAGCATTGAAGGCGAGTTGCTTCATTGTAGGAGCGAGCGGTGCGGCGAACCGAGTTGCTCGTTATGGTCGTCAACGTACGGGGTTGCGGGGCCACAAAGACAAAACCCCTACCTGCATGCGCAGATAGGGGTTTTGGAATTTAATCTTGACGATGACCTACTCTCACATGGGGAAACCCCACACTACCATCGGCGATGCATCGTTTCACTTCTGAGTTCGGGATGGGATCAGGTGGTTCCAACGCTCTATGGTCGTCAAGAAATTCGGGTACTGAGTCGTGACCGGTTGGCCTCGCTTCAGCAAATTGGGTATGTGACAGCTTTCGGTGTTTTGTGAGTATCTCGAACTTTCGGTTCGTTTCGTCTTCACACACCGCAATCTGGCCTCTCTCGAGTTCGCAAATTGCTTGGGTGTTATATGGTCAAGCCTCACGGGCAATTAGTATTGGTTAGCTCAACGCCTCACAGCGCTTACACACCCAACCTATCAACGTCGTAGTCTTCGACGGCCCTTCAGGGGACTCAAGGTCCCAGTGAGATCTCATCTTGAGGC